>NZ_JABWEB010000009.1 GCF_013369485.1 Massilia sp. BJB1822 | reverse complement strand
GCGCCGGGTGCACGATCTGCGGCCCCTGCACAACGCCTCCAACCGCAGCGATGCCTTCGCTCCCGGCGTGCCGGACCTGGCGCACTTCCCCATCACGCTGTGGCGGCGCATGCTGGACCGCGCCTGGCGCGCCGCCGGCCCGGCGCAACTGAACTACGCCGAAGCGGCGGGCGAACCCGCGCTGCGCGAAGCCATCGCCGACCATTTGCGCGCCTCGCGCGGCGTGGTGTGCGATGCCAGCCAGGTCTTCATCACGGACGGCAGCCAGAGTTCGATGGACCTGTGCGCCCAGGCTTGCGCCGACGCCGGCGACACGGTGTGGATCGAAAACCCGGGCTATAGCGGCGCGCTGGCTTCCTTTCGTTCCGCCACGCTGAGGATCGAGGGCATCGCCGTCGACCAGGAAGGCATCGCGCCCACGGCGCGCGACTGGCGCGAACGGCCGCCGCGCCTGATCTACGTCACGCCCTCGCACCAGTACCCGATCGGCAGCATGCTCTCGCTGCCGCGCCGCCTGGCCCTGATCGAAGGCGCGCGCCGCGCCGGCGCCCTGATCCTGGAGGACGATTACGACAGCGAATTCCGCCACGACGGGGCGCCGCTGTCGGCCATGCAGGGGCTGGCGCCCGATGCGCCGGTGATCTATCTGGGCACCTTCAGCAAGACCATGTTTCCAGCCCTGCGCATTGCCTACATCGTGGTGCCCAAGCGGCTGAGCGTGGCGATGGCGACGCTGCGCGCGCAATCGTCGCTGCGCGGGCGCAGCGTGGAGCAGCTGGCGCTGGCGGAATTCATCCGCAGCGGCCAGTTCGCCCTGCATCTGCGCCGCATGCGCCGCCTGTACCGCCAGCGCTGCGATGCGCTGGTGGCGGCCCTGCAAACCCATCTGGGCAAGATCGCCGAAGTGCATGGCGCATCGAGCGGCATGCATTTGTCGCTGCACTTCCGCGATGCGGCCTTGTCCGATGTGGAGATCACGCGCCGCGCAATGGAAGAGGGCATCTGCGTGAACGCCTTGAGCCGCCACGCGATCGGCGGCAAGACGCAGTGGAATGGCCTGATGCTGGGCTATGCCCAGGTGCCGGCCGAGGCGATGGAAGGGCTGGTGAAGCGGTTGGCGGCGATCGTCCACATGGCGGCCTACGCCGCCAACCGCAAAGGCTAAACGCTGCTTAGAACACGGTGTCGAGACGGGCGTACATCGAGCGTCCGTTCACGCCGAAGGGGCAGGTTTCCCAGCAATACTTGAAGCCCAGTTTCGGGAAGTTGCCGCCATTGGTCCATTCCGACGGGTAGGTATCGAACACATTGTTGACGCCGACCGTCAGGCTGGTCTTCTTGCTGAAGCTGTAGCGGCCGGTGACGTCGAGCAGCCATTTGGCTTCCCAGGTCTGCAGTGGGCTGAAGAATTCGGCCTGCACCGAGCCATAGTAGTTGGCGCGCGCATTGAAGTTCCATGGGCCGGTGCTCAAGTCGGCGGCCAGCACATGGTGGCGGCGCGGCTGGCCGTGTTCCAGCAGCGTCACCTGCGCCTTGTCGAACAGCAGGTCGCCGCTCAGCAGGCTGGAAGGCGAATGGCGCTTGCTGACTTCCGTCTTGTTGAAGCCCAGCTGGCCGGACAGCACCAGGGTCGAGCCGGTGAATTTCGTGGTGTGGTCGGCCACGATGTCCAGGCCGCGCGTGGTGGTGTCGATGGCGTTGGTGAAGAACTGGGCCTGGCCGACTTTCAGCGGGATCAGCACATTGGCGATCGGGCCGCCGCCTTTCTCCGGCTCGATCACGCTGGAAAACACGATGCGGTCCTTGATCTTGATCTGGTACAGGTCCACGGTCAGCGACATATTCTGCGCCGGGCGCAGCACCATGCCCACGCTGGCGTTGCGCGAGGTTTCCTCTTTCAGCGGCTTGATGCCCAGCGCATTGGTGACGGCGCTGTTCTGGCGCGCGGTCAGGGTTTCGGTCAGCGAGCCGTCCACATTCAGGTTGGTCGAGACGGAGCTGTAGAACTCCTGCTGCACGCCCGGCGCGCGGAAGCCGGTGGACGCGCTGGCGCGCAGGCCGAACTGCTTGGACGGATCCCAGCGCGCGCTGATCTTGCCGGTGGTGGTGTTGCCGAAGTCCGAGTATTTTTCGTAGCGCACGGCGCCGGCCAGCAGCAGATTCGGCACCGGCCGGTATTCGGCGTCCAGATACAGGGCGATATTGTGGCGGCCATTGTCGACGGCAGTGGCTGGGGTATAGCCGGGGAAACCTTGAGTGCCCGGCGGCGCCATGGAGCCGCTCGGCGTGAGGATTTCCTTCTTCGGATCGTTGGTGCGGCCGAACTGGTAGGACACCGGATCGCCGGCAACGATCTGATAGTTATCCTGGCGGTATTCGAAGCCGGAGGCGAGGAAGACTTCCGCGCCGCCCACGTGTACCGGACCCTTGATATCCAGGTTCAGCGTGGTCTGGTCGAACTTCAGCGTGCCGGTATCGGCTTCCACGGGAGAGGCGCCATACACCTTGCTGCGGTCGAACGTGCCGGGCGGTATATTCGCTCCAGGCAGCGGTTCATAGAAGTAGCTGACGTTGATGGTTTGCTTTTCATGGAAACCCAGCTCGCTGCGCCCATGGTTGATGCTCAGGTCGAGCTTCCAGTCCTTGGGCAGATCGCGCCGGTAGCCAAAGGCGAAGGACAGATCCTTCACCGTGGTGCGGATATTCGGCAGATAGCCGTTCGGATAAATTTCCGGCACCATGCGGTTGTCGCTCTTGTCGAGAATGCCGCGGTAGAAGCCGGCCGAATCGCCCTTGCGCTTGGAGACGCCGCCGAAGGCATAGAACTCGCTCTCCTTGTCGATGGGCAGGGCGGCATTCCACCACAGATAGGCATCTTTGGCGTCGCTGTCGCCGATGCGCTGGGTCACGCGCGGCGGATCGGCGCGCAGGATGTCGACGCCGGCGCGGTTGGTTTCGCCGCGCTTGCGGCCCTCGGCCGTCAGATTGATGTAGCCGCCGTCCTGGCCCAGGGCGAAGCCGCGGTTCACGCTGCCCGAGTACAGGTCGCCGTCGCCCTCCTTGGTGGTGCCGATGGTGGCGCTGACGGCCGTTTCGCCGACATTCGACTTCAGCACGATATTGATCACGCCGGCGATGGCGTCCGAACCGTACTGCGCGGCGGCGCCGTCGCGCAGCACTTCGATATGGTGGATGGCCGACAGCGGGATGGCGTTGATGTCGGTGCCGGCCGAGCCGCGGCCCACGGTCTGCTGTACATTGACCAGCGCCTGCTGGTGGCGGCGCTTGCCGTTCACCAGCACCAGCAGCTGGTCAGGGCCGAGCGAGCGCAGGGTGGCGGGACGGATGATGTCGGTGCCGTCGCTGATGAAGGTTGAAGAGAAGTTGAAAGAAGGGTCCAGCGTCTGCAGCAGCTTGCCCAGCTCCAGCGGCCCGGCCGTCTGCATATCCTTCATATTGATCAGGCCAACCGGGGACGAGGTGTCGAGCGCGGTCTTGGCCGTTGAGCGCGAACCCAGCACGACCACGGTCTGGTTGTCGCCGGAAGCGGGCGGCTGGGACTGGGCATAGGCCTGGCTACACGCCAGCAGCAGGGCGCTGGCCAGAAGGGTGCGTTGGAAGGGGGCGGACAGCTGGGGCGTTGGTGCTTTCTTCATAGACCGTTCTCTCATGGGTTTTATTGAACAAGGGGAAGCAAGCGGTGGACTGATCGACTGTCAGTGCCGAAGAAATACTACAGTGGGGGAAGGGAGGGCGAGAAGGCGCGCGCAACAGGGCTGTTGCGTTATATGCACTTTACGCAATATTTCGTGATTTATACGAAGAAATGCCGTATTCTCAACGGCGGATCGCCATGATCCTCGTCAAAACGGTCTGCTGTTTGCAGCGTTTACGCGACAAACCATGGCTGAGCTAAGAAATCCCGCCGGTCGTGGACAGGCGGAAATTTTTGTTACTGTTGGTCCAGCATCCACTCTTTCAGCCCGTTGACCCAGGACTTGGCGGGCAGGTTCATGCTCTTCTTGATGGCGCCAGCGCGCTCGTACAGCAGGCTGAAGTCGAGCGAGGGCGATTGCTTGAAGGCGATCACCACGATATTCGCATCGTGCACCTCGGGCAGCCACACCACGGCGTCGAACACCAGCTCCATGGCTTGCAGGTTCTTGTCGTAGTTGGGGAAGTCGCCGAACACATTGGTGGTCATGATGCCATCTTCGCTCAGGCAGTCGTAGCAAGCCTGGTAGAACTCGGGCGTGTCGAGCACCGGGCCGCGCGCTTCCTCGTCGTACAGGTCGACCTGCAGCACGTCGACGCTATTGCGGTTGGCCGGATTCATGACGAAATCCAGCGCATTCATTTCCAGCACATTCAGGCGCTCGTCATTGGGCGGCAGGCCGAACAGGGCGCCGCAGATGGCAATCACGTTCGGATTGAGTTCCACGGCCGTCACGCGCGCTTGCGGGAAGCGGTGGTAGCAGAATTTGGTCAGGGCCGAGCTGCCCAGGCCCAGCTGCACGATATGGCGCGGCTGGGACAGGAAGAGCATCCACATCATCATCATCTGCACGTATTCGAGCTCGATGGCGTCGGGCCGCGCCAGGCGCATGGCGCCCTGCACCCAGGAGGTGCCCAGGTGGAGCGAGCGCACGCCCTCGAATTCGGTGATGGTGGCGGGAGGATGGCCGGGCTGGTCGAAGCGGAGTTTTTGCATGGCCGGCAGTTTACCAGCTCCGCCTGCGGGATGAAAAAAGGGACGCCGCAGCGTCCCTTTTTGGCAGGGCGCCGCAGCGCCCTGTGCATTCAGGCTGGATCAGCCTTGTTTGCGGCGGCGTGCCACGAAGGCCAGCACGCCCATGCCACCCAGCATCATGCCGTAGGTGGTTGGCTCTGGTACTGGTGCAGCGACCAGGTCCAGGGTGCCGGAGTAGCTGGCGGTGCCAACGGATTTGCCGCTGATGACCAGGGTCAGCACGCCGTCAAAGCCGACGTTCTCAAAGTTGGCGCCCGAGTACTTCTTGATGTTGTCCACATCCAGAGCGATGCCATTCAGCGTGGCGCTGGTGAAATCGATGTCGGTGCCGAAAGCGCTGAAGTTGGTGAAGAAGCCGGCAGCCAGACCTTTACCGCTGTAGCCCTTGAAGGTGAAGGTGTCGGTGAACAGGCCGTTGACGTGGGAGGTGCCGAAGTCGGTGGTGAACTTGACTGGACCGCCGGTCAGATTGACGTCTTTGTTGATGTTGTCAGCTTGGGCGGCGCCCACGGAAGCCAGCAAGGCGGCTGCTACTGCAATTGCTTTGAAGTTCATTAAATTTCCTAACAGAAATGATTTATTGTTGCAATACTACTTTCGAGGCGCAAAGGTACGCTATCAAGGTGATATTGTCAATATTTTATTGACTATTGATTTCAAACAGAAAGGTATTTCCTGGTGGCAAATCAGGCTGGCGGCAGGGGCAAAATCAGCGTGACGGCCAGGCCGCCGCCCTCGCGGTTGGCCAGCGCGATGCGCCCGCCGTGGGCTTCGGCGATCTCGCGCGCCAGCGCCAGGCCCAGGCCCGTGCCGCTGCGTTTGGTCGAATAGAAGGGCACCAGGGCATTGGTCAGCACCGCTTCGCTCATGCCCGGCCCCCGGTCCAGCACCTCGATGCGGATCAGACCCTGCACGCGGCGCAGTTCCAGCGCGACGGCGCCCGGCGCAGACCCCGATTCATGGGCGTTCTTGAGCAGATTGAGCAGCGCCTGTTCCAGCTGGGCCGCATCGAAGCAGTAAGCCTCGGCGGGCAATTCGCCCTCCAGCCGGAATGGCACCTGCTGGCCCAGCCGCGCCATGAAGTGGCCCCAATCCTGCGCCTCCAGGCGCGGCGCCGGCAGCTTGGCAAAGCGCGCATAGCCGAGGATGAAGCTTTCCAGATGGCGCGTGCGCTCCTCGATGGTGCCGAGGATTTGCGGCAGGCGCTCGGTCTGGCCGCGCCGTACCAGCTCTGCCCCGGAGTGGGCCAGCGAGGTCAAGGGCGCCAGCGAATTGTTCAGCTCATGGCTGATCACGCGGATCACCTTCTTCCACGTCTGCACTTCCTGGCGTCTTAGTTCGGACGTCAGCTGGCGCACTAGCAGCAGCTCGTGCTTGCGCCCATTCAGGCTGAAGCCGCGCCGTGCCAGGTGGAACACTTCCTCCTCCTCGCCTTCGCCGCTGGTGAACAGGCCGTCGCCGCCGCGCGCCAGCGCATCGCCCAGGGCGGGCGCGCTGCGTGCCAGAATTTCGGCCAGGCGGTGGCCTTCCAGCCGCTTGCCCTCGTTCAGCAGCTGGCGCGCCGCGATATTGGCGAACACCACCAGCTGCGCGTCGCGCAACAGCAGCATGGCGACCGGCGTGTTCTGCACCATGGTATCGAGCAGCAGCTCGCGCTGCACCAGGGACAGGCGCTGCTCGCGCAGCACGTCGCCCAAGGCGTTGTGAGCCGCCACCAGATCGCTCAGCTCATCGTTCTGCGACCAGTGCAGGCTGAAGGAAAAATCGCCGTCGCGGTAGGCCGTGACGGTGCCGGTCAGGGCGCGGAACAGCGATAGCATATGCTGCAGCTGGGCACGGATGGTGATGATCGATAGCGGCAGCACGCACAGCAGGCTGAGGGCCAGCACCATGCCGGGATTGTTGGGCAGCAGTTGCATGAGGCCGAGCGCGATCAGGATGCCCACCGTCACCAGGGTGGCGATCAGCGCCGTCCAGCGCGTCAGCAGCGACAGGCGCAGGCCGCGCCGTGGCGGCGGCGCGCTCTGCGCCTCCGGCGGCTCTGCCAGCTTCTTGGCGTGGCGCGGCGCTGCCATCAGCTGCGGGCGATGCCCAGGCGTTCGAGGCGGCGGTACAGCGCCTGGCGCGACAGGCCCAGTTCGGCGGCGGCCTGCGCCACCACGCCGCCGGCGCGGCCCAGGGCGGCCACGATGTCTTCGCGGCCCGGTTCCGCCTCGCTGGCGGCGGCGCTGGCGCTGGTCATCGTGCCGGATATCTGGCTTGCCGGGGCGGCGGGCAGGCCCAGATCGGCGGCCTTGATGCTGTCGCCGCCGGCCAGCAGGCTGGCGCGCGCCATCACGTTTTTCAGCTCGCGCACATTGCCGGGCCAGCCATGCGCCAGCAGGGCCGCTTCGGCCGCAGGCTGCAGGCGCTTGTCCGCGCCAAGGAAATGGCGTGCCAGCGGCAGGATGTCGGCCGGACGTTCGGCTAGCGGCGGCAGACGCAGCTCGATCACATTCAGGCGGTAGAACAAGTCTTCGCGGAAGCTGCCCTGCCGAATCATGGCCTGCAGGTCGGCATTGGTGGCGCTGACCACGCGCACCTTGACCTGGCGCTCGCGGTTCGAGCCCAGGCGCTCGAAGCGTCCCGTCTCCAGCACGCGCAGCAGCTTCATCTGCCCGGCCAGCGGCAGATTGCCGATTTCATCGAGGAAGAGGGTGCCACCATCGGCCGCCTCGAACTTGCCCTCGCGCGCCTTGGAAGCACCGGTGTAGGCGCCGGCTTCGGCGCCGAACAGTTCCGCCTCGATCAGCTCGGACGGCAGGGCGCCGCAGTTGAGCACCACGAAGGGACCGTCGCGCACCGCCGAATTGGCCTGGATGATTTCCGCGATGCGCTCCTTGCCCGCGCCGTTCGGCCCGGCGATCAGCACCGGCACGTCGGCGCGCGCCACCTGGCAGGCCAGGCTGACCACGCGCTCGGTGGCCGCGTCCTGGAACACCATGCCGCGCAGATCGTAGCGGTCCAGTTCGCGGCGCTGGCGCAATTCGCCCTGGCGCAGCTGCTGCAAGGTGCGGTTGGCCTGGCCCAGCTCGAGCAGGTTCTGCACCGTGGCGATCAGGCGCTGGTCGTCCCAGGGCTTGGCCAGGTAGTCGGCGGCGCCGGCCTTGATCAGGTCCACTGCCGCATCCAGATGGGTCCAGGCGGTGAGCAGGATCACCGGCAGGTCGGGATGCAGGCGGCGGATGGCGCGGAACAGGGCCACGCCTTCCTCACCCGAGGTGGTGTCGGCCGTGAAGTTCATATCCTGCAGCACCAGGTCGATGCTGGCGCCGCGCTGCTCCAGCACGGCCAGGCCTTCGGCGGGCGAGGCCGCGTGCAGCGCCGCGATGTCATGCAGGGAAAACAGAACTTCGAGCGCCACGCCGACGGCGGCATTGTCGTCAATAATCAGTACGGTAGGCATGGCCGTCAGCATAGCATTTCATCAAGCACTGCGGGTGGCCAGTGCCGGCGAAATCGAGGCCGCGCGCCACGCCGGCCCATACACGGCGGCGATGCCAAGCAGCCAGAACAGACTGGCCCCGGCCAGCAGATAGGCGACCGGCAGGCGTTCCATTTCGAACTTGCTGACCAGCAGATGGTTGAGCGCCAGTGCGCCCAGCAGGCCGCTGGCAATGCCGGCGCTGGTGATCATTACGTTCTCGGTAACGAAGTAGCGCAGGATGTCGATGCGGCGCGCGCCCAGGGCGCGCCGCACGCCGATCTGCTTGCGCCGCTGCGTGACCCACAGGCTGGCCATGCCCACCACGCCGCTGGCCGTGACCAGCAGCAGCAGCACGCTGACGGCGATCAGCATCCAGGCCAGCGCATGGTCGGCGCGGTAGCGGTCCGCGCGATGCTCGTCCATCGTCGTGCTTTCGATGACGACCTGGTTGTTTTCCAGCTTGCGCAAGGCCTCTTCCGCATCCTTGGTCACGCGCTCGATCTGGCCCGGCTCGGCGCGGATGGTGTAGCGCGACGTGGCCCAGCCGGTATTGCGCACCGGCGAAATGCTGGAGAATTCGCCTTCGGGGCCGACCTGCGCATTGGGCGTTTGCAGACTATCCACCACGCCGACCACGGTGACCGCGCGCGCGGTTTCGCCTTTGCCGAAGTAGAACACCTTGCCGGCATAGCTGCTGGCGTCCGGCCACAGCTTCCGGCCCAGGGCGCGCGTGATGATAATGATGTCCGGATAGTCCTTGCTGGCCGTTTCATCGATGTTCCAGATATCGGCCGGCGTGAAGTCGCGGCCCTCCACCAGCTTCAAGCCCCAGGTTTTGATCAGCGAATCGCCGGACATATACAGGCTGGTGACGGCGACTTTCTTGAGCTGGCTGCGGCTGGTCGTGATGCTGCTGTAGTTGCCGGACTGCGACATCGGGTACTGGTTGATGCGCGCCACCGACACCACGCCGGGCACGGCGCGCAGCGCGGCGGTCTGCGCCTGCTGCAAGGCCAGCTGCTCTTCATGGCCGCCGGCTTTCAGGCTGTAAGCGAAGAGATTCAGGACATCGCTTTCGGCCGCGATGCCGCTCGGCTGCGCCGACACGGCTTGGCGCACATTGACGATGTGCAGGGCATTGGCCAGGATGGCCAGGCTCAGGGCGACCTGGATCGCCACCAGCAGCGGGCCGGTCTTGTTGCGCATCAGCGCGGAGAAGATAGGACGGATTTCCATTTCGACCTCATTGGGATTTGAGCTGCATGGCAGGCGTGATCTGGCAGGCGCGCCAGGTCGGCAGCAGGCCGGCCAGGATGGCGGCGCCGACGGCCATTGCGAAGGTGATGAACAGCATCGGCCAGTCCATATGGGCGACCACCTGCAGCCGGTCCGAAGTCTGGCCGATCAGGGCCAGGGCGCCGAGCGAGAACAGCAGGCCGAGCACGCCGCCGGCCAGACCGACCACGGCGCTCTCGATCAGGAACTGGTTGAAGACTTCGCGGCGCGAGGCGCCCAGGGCGCGGCGGATGCCCACTTCGGCGGCGCGCACCGAGAACTTGGCCAGCAGCAGGCCGATGGTGTTGACCAGGCACAGAAGCAGGAAGCCGAAGGCCAGCCAGGCCGACACGCGGCTATCGTTGCCCACCACTTTCTGCTGCTCCAGCCATTCCATCACGTTGTAGATCATGTTCGGCGCGGCGCGTTTCAGGCGGCCCAGCTTGCGCTGCTCGGCGGCGTAGGCGTCCAGATAGTTCTGCAGCTCGCTGCGGTCGCTGGCCTCGTGCATCTCGAACCAGAACTGGATCCAGGTACATTCGGAGTCGAGCAAAGCCTGGAAGCCGGGATCGCGCTGCTTGCTGCAGTTCATGCTGCCGTTGTTCGAGGCCTCATGCCGGATCGCGCTGCTGAAGGGGATGAAATATTCGTCGGCGTCGCCGAAGGCGCCGCTGCCGCCGATGACGCGGTGGTAGCGCGGCACCGGATTCCAGGTATCGGCCACGCCCACCACCTGGTAGGGGAAGCCCATCATCATCAGGCGCTGTCCGACCGGATTGCTGTCGCCATACAGCTTCTCGGCCAGCTTACGGCTCAGGACCACGACGTCGGCGCCGGCCGTGTCGTCCTTCGCGCTCCAGGGCTGGCCATGCAGGAAGGGCACTTCGAACATGGTGAAGAAGTCGCGGCTAAGCGCCAGGCCGCCGGCATTGAACACGCTCATGTCCTTGCGCACCGGCTCGACGGCGCCGGCCACGCCATAGATGGCGGTGCGGCGGTCGCCGACTTTGCTGGCCAGGAAGTTGGCGGCGTCGCGGTAGCTGAGCTGGTCGTCATGGCGCTCATCGCCGGGGGCATAGCCTTCGGTGGGGCCGTTGTCGACCATCGGCACCAGCAGGCGCTCGCTCTTGTGCGGAATGGGATTGCCGGACATGACATGCAGGATGGTCAGCGTGGAAACGCTGGCCGCCACGCCGACCGCCAGAATCAGCACCATCAGCGCCGTCAGGGCCGGATTGCGGCGCAGATTGCGCACGCCAAGCAGGAAGTAGTATTGCAGCATGCCGATCCCCTCAAGCCACCAGCGAGGCCGATTTGCGCACCAGGTCCGACACCTGGCCGTCGATGATGTGCACATTGCGCTGCGAGCGCGTGGCCAGTTCCGGGTCGTGGGTCACCATCAGGATGGTGGTGCCTTCGGCATTGATCTCTTCCAGCAGCTCCATCACGCCGCGCGCCATCTGCGTATCCAGGTTGCCGGTCGGCTCGTCGGCCAGCAGCAGCTTAGGCGCGCCGGCCAGCGCGCGCGCGATCGCCACGCGCTGCTGCTGGCCGCCCGACAGCTCGGCCGGATAATGCCTCATGCGCGAAGCCAGGCCGACCTTGGACAAGGCATCCTCGATGCGCATCTTGCGCTCGGCCGCATTGAAGCCGCGGTAGCGCAGCGGCACGTCCACATTGTCGTACAGCGACAGGTCGGGAATCAGGTTAAAGCCCTGGAAGATGAAGCCCAGCTTCTCGTTGCGCAGGCGCGAACGGGCATTGTCGTCCAGCCCTTTGACGTTGACGCCGTCGAGAATGTATTCGCCATCGTTGAACACTTCCAGCAGGCCGGCGATATTCAGGAAGCTGGTCTTGCCGGAACCGGAAGGCCCGGTCACGGTGACGAATTCCCCTTGCTTGACTTCGATCTCGAAGCCGCGCAGGGCGTGGGTCTCGATCATATGGGTGCGATAGACTTTGCTCAGGTTTTGCATGCGCAGCATGGTGTTTCCTTTCAGTGCTTTTTCAATGTTCATTGGTTGATCGAGACGCGGGCCGCGTTCCCGAAGGTTTCGGTACCGGAGATGACGACCTTGTCGCCCTGTTTCAGGCCGCCCAGGATTTCCACGGCGGAGATGCTGGTGGAGCCCATCTTGATCGGCGTGCGCACGGCCACGCCATCGCGCACCAGATAGGCAAAGCGTCCGCCTTCCGATTCCACGAAGGGGCCGCGCTGCAGCATCAGCACATTCGGCTTTTCGTCGATCAGCAGGCGGGCCGAGACGCGCTGGTTCTGGCGCAGGCCGTCCGGCTGCTTGCCGTTGAAGCGCACCCGCGCCAGCACCTGGTTCTTCACCACTTCCGGTGACAGGGCCGAGAGCTTGCCGCTGGCCGTCACGCCGGCCACGGTGACTTCGGCGGCCATGCCCAGGCCCAGATCGTTGACATAGGTTTCCGGCACTTCCAGCTCGACTTCCAGCTGCGACAGGTCGACCAGGGTCATCAGCGCCGCATTGGCCTGCACCACGCTGCGGTTGGGCACCGACAGCGTGCCGATGAAGCCATCGACCGGCGCGCGCACGGTCAGCTCGTCAACCCGGCGCTGGGCGTTCGCCAGCGACAGCTTCTGGCGTTCCAGCTGGGCGCTCTTGGTTTTCAGCTCGAGCGAGACATTGTCCTTTTCCAGCTCGGCCGCCTGCGCCGTGTGCCTGGCGCGGATCTCGGCCGCCACCACAGCGTCCTTGGCTTTCTGGTAGTCGACCTTGGCCACCACGCCCTCGTTCGACACGCTGTTATAGCGTTCCAGCGTGCGGTTGGCCGAGACGCGGTCGATCTCGGCGGTGTCGGCTTCGCGCTGGGCCAGCAGCTTCTGCTTGCGCGCCAGGATTTGCTGGCGTTCCACTTCGGCCACCAGTTCCTGGTAGCTGGCCTGTTCTTTTTTCAGCGCGTCGCTCAGGTCGGGCGACTCCAGCAGGGCCAGCACATCGCCCTTCTTCACGGTGTCGCCCGCATGCACTTTCAGCGTGACGGTGGCCGGCGCGGTGGAAAACAGGGTAGGGCTGACGGCGGCCACGATGCGGCCGTTGACGGCGGCGTCGCGCACCAGGGTGCCGCGGCCTACTTCGGCGATGCGCAAGCGGGAAGCGTTGACCGAGTGCTCGCTGCCGCGCCAGACCTTGAGCAGGCCGGCGCTGGCAAGCAGCAGCAGGACGGCGCCGCCCAGCAGCAGGGCGCGGCGGCGCGTTTTCTGTCCGGAGGGGGCGGCGATGACGGTATCTTGTAGTGATGTATCGCGGATCATGGCAGCAAAGTGTTGTAAAAAGATGATACTTGCTTTAGCATAAAGCGTGCCATGTGTTAAGTGTTTGATTTTATTCAGAGTCCGGTCTGTCCGCCCCCTGTCCGGACAGGGCTGCCGCGTCCGTTGTCCGGCCGGACAGCTTGATTTTCTGGCAATCGCCCTCTATCTTGCTGGCAACCTTTTTCTCTGGAGTGCGGATGCTGAACAAACTGGCCGGTTTGCTGTGGGGGCGCAGCGAGGTCGTCGACTACCCCTTTATCGAGCATGATGTGGCGCGCTATCACGTCCTCACCCAGGATGCGCAGCCGGCCATGCTGGATGAGCAGACCTGGCGCGAAATGCTGCTGTCCGCGTATAGCGAGCGGCTGGCGTCCGGTGCCAGCATCTTCGGCCGCCAGATGCTGCATGCGCGCCTGCGCCGCCAGCAGGCCTCGCCGCAGTCCTTGCAGCGCTTGCGCCGCTTCAGTGCGGAGCCGGGATTGCGCGAGCGCCTGCAAGAGCATTGCCAGCCGCTGCGCCAGGCCGATGCGGAAGCCAGCACCGCCCTGTTCGGCCCCGAACTGCCCGCCACACCCCTCTGGGCGCGCTGGCTGGGCGTGCTGCCCTATGCTTTTCTCGGCAGCGTGGCCTTAGCCTTCTTCTGGGTGCCGGCATGGATCGCCGTGGTGGCGGGCTGGCTGCTGCTGATGGCGCTGCAGGCCGTCCACCACGAACGCGTGCAGGAGTGGAACCGCGTGCTGTATAGCCTGCGCCTGATGCTGCAGGTGCATGCCGAAGTGGGCGCCGCCGCGCCGCAGCTTGTTCCGTCCGGCGCGGACAGCGCGGACAGCGCCGGCCTGGCGGCCTTCATCCCCGCTGGCGCCCAGATCAAACGCCTGCGCCATCGCCTGGTGCGCTCCGTGCTGGAGCGCTTGCCGCTGGCAAGCGAGTATGCCAACTGGCTGATGCTGCGCAATGTGCGCCACTACTACGCCACGCGCGCCACCGTGATGCGGCAGCGCGCCTTGCTGCGCGAGAGCTTTGCGCTGGTGGCCGATCTGGATGCCGACCTGGCCCTGGCGCGCCATCTGGCGCAGACGCCGCGCCACTGCTGGACGCAGCAAGCCGCGCCCGGCGCGCTTGCGCTGGAAGCGCTCTACCATCCGCTGCTGGACGAGGCGGCCCCGCTGTCGCTGCATCTGGATGAGGGATGCGGCGCCTTTATCTCCGGCCAGAACGGCGTGGGCAAGAGCACGCTGCTGCGCGCCATTGGCCTGAATCTGATCGCCGGCCGCGCCTTCGGTTTCTGCTACGCGTCGGCGGCGGCCTTGCCGCAGGTGGCGCTGTACTCCAGCATGCAGGGCGAAGATTCGCTGGGCGGCGGCGAGAGCCTGTATCAGGCCGAACTGCGCCGCGCCCAGGAGCTGCTGGCCCTGGGCGGACAAGGGCAGCCGGTCTTCTTTATCATCGACGAGATCTTCCGCGGCACCAACCACCTGGAATCGATTTCCGCCGCGGCCGCCGTGCTGCATGAGCTGACGGCGCGCGGCACGGTCATCGTCTCCTCCCACAATCTGGTGCTCGGCCCCTTGCTGCAGGCGCAGCTGCGGCCCTTGTGCGTGCAGCGCGATGGCGAGAATGGCCTGCGGCTGCGCGCTGGTTTGCTGAACGAGACGAATGGACTGCGCCTGCTGTCCGAACGTAACTTCGGCGCGGACATCGAAGCCCGCGCCGCGCGCGTGTTCGACTGGCTCAGCGACTACATGGCCCATCCCGGCGACTGCAGCGGCGTGCTGGCCGCTGCCGAGCCGGAGCTGCCGGCCTTAGTCTGAAGCCCTGGCATTCAGCTGCTTTAACACCCAGGGCTTCAGCTGCGCATCGTCCTGGATTGGCCCATCGAAAGGCCGGCCCGGAACATAGGCCTGGTTGTGGGCGCGCAGCCGGTCGCGGTAGACCTTCTGCGCCACCACCAGGCGTGCCAGACCGCTGGGCAGAACCAGTGGCCGCACTTCCATATACACGGTGTCGGCGCCCGTGGTTTCGCCCAGGTGGACGGCGCCCGGCAGGGCCAGCACCACATCCGCGAAGTCGAGACAGGCGCTGGCGCAGCCCGACTTGGTGACGAGGGCGGCGCGCGCCTTCGACAGCGGCGCGGCCTGGCCGCCGGGCGCGTTCACAATCTCATCCTCATCGCGCTGGCGCAGGAAGGTCTGGCCCTGTTCCAAGGCCGTCTGCATGCGCTGCGCCATGTCTGCCCACACCTGATAACCCGGATTCGTTTCCTCATACTGCTGGCGCAGCATGGGCAGGATGCGCTGGCGGATATGTTCCAGATTGCCGGCGCTGACCCGCCATTCGGCGTAACCGCGGTCGCGGCTGCGCAGCTGATGGATATGCGCCTCGCCATACAGGGCGGCCAGGATATCGTTGCCCCAGGCGGAATTGCCGCCGTTATTGCCGCGCGTATCGAAGACCACCAGCTCCGCATCGCGCAGTCCGGCCATCTGCCTGGTCAGTTCCTTGAGTTCCTCGATCTCGGCCGCCCTGGGCTGGAACTGCGGCAGCCGCACCCAGTACTGCCTCGGCCCGACCTGCGTGATGCTGCTCTTCTTGTCCATCGCCGGCCGCACGCGATCGAGCTGGTCGTAGAAGGTGTTGCGCGCGATATCGCTCCATTGCAGCGCCACGCTGCGCGCCTGGCCATTCACCGCGATCTGGCAGGCCGCATATTCCGCATGCGGACGCACTTCTTCGCTCAGCAGCACGAGCGGGGCCAGCTCCGTCCTGATCCAGTCCAGATCAGGGTTGTTCAGAAAAGCCGGCGCCAGATCTTCCTTGACGATGGCATTGATGGCGCGCCCGTCGCAGGACAGCAGCTCCGCATTCACCGGCACATCGGCCCGTCCGCTATACGCGACGCGGTAGCGGCCACCCTGGCGCAGCACGATCATATTCGCCCAGCGCATGCTGCGGCTCTGGTGGTAGAAGCTCAGCGCCATATGGCCGTCGGCGAAACCGGCGATATAGCGCGCCAGCATCTTCTGCACATCGCCCAGCGAGCGCGCTTGCGCCGCCTGCGCGCTGGCCTCGGCGTAGCCGCGTTCCAGCCAGGCTTTGAAGTAAGCGTTTTCCTTGTCCAGGGGACCGGGATGGTTGTCGCGTATGCTTTGCTGCACAAAATCGAGATCGGCTTTGGCCAGCGCGGACCAGGGGCTGGCGCTATCGGCCGCGTGGGCACGGGGCAGGGCGGCCAGCGCGAACACGCCGGCCAGCAGGGCTTTTTTCAGCAATTGCAATCCTTGATCATCGGGTTGGAGAAGCGGCGCGCCGGCGGCGCCACAGCAGGGTTAATCCATACATCAGCACAAGCACGCCCAGCCAACTGGCATACACCACCGGCAGCGAGGGCTGGTAGCCGGGCGGGAGTTGCGCCGCCACCGGCCCGCCCTGCGGCAGGCTGCCATAGCGCGCCAGCATATACAGGCCGGCCAGGCAGTGGATCAGCGCGATATGGATCACATAGAAGAACAGCGGCGCGCGCCCGAACAGCAGCAGCGCGCGTGGCGGCTGCACGCGTTCGCAGCAGGCCAGCAGCGGCAACGCAATGCCCAGCGTGACGCAGAGATAGAGCAGGGACGGCGGATATTTGTGCACGCGCAGGAAGGACATCAGGTCGAACATCCAGCCCTTGCCTTGCGGCGACCAGGGATCGGGATCGCCATACAGATTGCCCACGCGCAGGGCGATAAAGGCCAGCAGCAGCACCGCACCGGCCAGCAGCAGCCAGCGCTGGCGCTGCGCCGCCTCCCACAGGAAGACCGGCCCCAGCGCGTAGCCGGCCGCGATCAGCCCCAGCCAGGGCATCAACGGATACACGATGACAATGCCGAACTGCTTGGTAAGCGGCACAAAGCCGCCCTGGTGCCAGGCTTGCCACAGGACCGACTCCAGCGTCACGCCGTCCAGCAGATTGTGCGGCAGGATGAGCAGGACGGCGATGGCCGCCACCGCCGGGCGCGGCAGCCAGACCAGCAGGGCCAGCATGAGCATGCCCGCGCCCAGCGCCCACAGCACTTGCAGGATGATGATGTTGAAGCCGAACTGCCAGCTGAAACTGATCCAGCTCGCTTCCAGCACGAGCAGCAGGGCGCCGCGGCTGGCCAGATAGCGCGACAGGGCTGCCGTGCCGCAGGCTTGTCCGCGCAGGAAAGCCGAACTGCCGGCCAGCAGCACGAAGGTGGTGGCGCATAAATGGGTGATCCAGCGCGTCCAGAACCAGGCCGGCGTGGTGGTGTCGAGGTCTTCCGGGCTGAAATTGGTGGGGCCGAAAAAGTCGCGCGTATGGTCGAGCGCCATCAGCGCGATCACAAACCCGCGCAGCACGTCGATGGAAGCCAGCCTTGCAGGTTTGTCCATCATCTCCTCCAGAACAGCGCCTTAGCGCCGTAGTTTTTCTTTTAATTTTCTTGCGGAAATATTATGGTAGTGCTAAGTTAAGTTTTGTTGCAATAACAATTTCATTCATACACGAGACTTCGGCACGCCCATCTTCATCCGTTCTTAAGCCGCCAGCCCGGCGGAGCGCGGAAACTGGCGGTTTTGCGCCCATCATCATCCCATAGATACCCATGAAAATATTCACGAAGAAGCGTTTGGCCGTCCTGATTACCGCCCTGGTGGTGGTCGGCGGCGCGGGCGCAGTGTTGTTTCAAAACAAACCGGCGGAGGCGCCGCTACGTTACCGCACAGCGGCCGTGGACAGCGGCAATATCGCCCAGCTGGTGACGGCCAGCGGCACCATCAATCCGGTGGCGCTGGTGAATGTGGGTTCCCAGGTGTCGGGCACGGTCAGCGAGCTGAATGCCGACTTCAACGACCGCGTGAAAAAAGGCCAGATCCTGCTCAAGCTGGAGCCGACCATTTTCGAAGCCCAGATCCGCCAGGCCGAAGCCAGCCTGGCCTCGGCCGAAGCCTCGATGCGCCTGGCCCAGGCCACTTTCACGCGCAACCAGACCCTGGTGTCGCAGAACTATGTCTCGACCCTGGCGCTCGACCAGTCCAAGCGCGAAGTCGATGTGGCCAAGGCCAATATCGAACTGGCCAAGGCCCAATTGGCGCGCGCCCGCGCCGACTTGAATAACAGCGTGATCCGCGCCCCCATCGACGGCGTGATCATCAAGCGCACCATCGATCTGGGACAGACGGTGGCCGCGTCCTTCAACACGCCCAACCTGTTCCAGATCGCGCGCGACCTGACCAAGATGCAGATCGACACCAATGTCTCGGAAGCCGACGTCGGCATGCTCAAGGAAGGCCAGCCAGCGCGCTTCGTGGTCGATGCCTACCCGGACAAGGAATTCGACGCGCGCATGCGCCAGTTCCGCCTGGCGCCGAACGTGGTGCAGAACGTCGTCACCTACAACGTGGTGCTGGACGTGGACAATAAGGACGAGCTGCTGAAGCCAGGCATGACGGCCCAGGTGCGCCTGGTGGTGGGCGACCGCCAGAACGTGCTGCGCATCCCCACCGCCGCCCTGCGCTTCCGCCTCAGCGACGAAGAGCTGGCGGCCGAGCAGAAGAAACAGGCCAAGGCGGCAGCCAAGGACGGCAAGGCCGCCAGCGCCTCGGCCAAGGCGGCCGCGCCGGTGGCGGCGCCGGAAGAGGACAGCATCTCCTTCCGCAGCAAGGGTGATATCGCGCGCACCTTCAAGGTCTACCGCCTGGACGAGCATAACGAGGCCAAACCGGTCGATGTGCGCATCGGCCTGTCCAACTTCCGCTACACCGAAATCCTGGACGGCAGTCTGAAAAAAGGCGACAAGGTCATCACCCGCAAGCTGGCGGGCGAAAGCAAGGACAGCGGCGAAGGCGATCTGTAATGGCGCCCCATCTGGTAGGCGGCGGCCAGCCGCTGATCGACATTCAAGCCGTGCGCAAGAGCTATTTCTCGGGCAGCGTGGAAACGCCCGTCCTGCACGGCATCGACCTGCAGGTGCCGCGCGGCGATTTCCTGGC
Organism: Massilia sp. BJB1822; assembly: GCF_013369485.1. Taxonomy (GTDB): domain Bacteria; phylum Pseudomonadota; class Gammaproteobacteria; order Burkholderiales; family Burkholderiaceae_D; genus Rugamonas. Next base: position 182,291 of record NZ_JABWEB010000009.1, on the reverse strand, counting down.
CGTGATGGGCCAATCCGGTTCCGGCAAGTCGACGCTGATGAATATTCTCGGCTGCCTGGACCTGGCCACCGACGGCAGTTATCTGCTCAACGGCGTCGACGTGCGCAGCCTGTCGCGCGCCGAGCTGGCGGTCATCCGCAACCGCACCATCGGTTTCGTGTTCCAGAGCTTTAACCTGATCAAGCGCATGAGCGTGGCCGAGAATGTAGCGCTGCCGCTGATCTATGCCGGCGTCTCGCGCGGCAAAGCCCAGGCCAAGGCGCTGGTCGAACTGGAAAAAGTTGGACTCAAGGATCTGGCCAAGCGCACGCCCAGCCAGCTCTCCGGCGGCCAGCAGCAGCGCGTGGCGATCGCGCGCGCCCTGGTGGCCGATCCGCCGCTGCTGCTGGCCGACGAACCGACCGGCAATCTGGATACCCAGACCAGCGTCGAAATCATGCGCTCGCTGCAGCGCCTGAATGAGGAAACCGGCATCACCATCCTGCTGGTGACGCACGAGCCGGACGTGGCGGCCTATGCGCGCCGTCTGGTGCGCGTCTCCGACGGCCGCGTGCTGTACGACGGCCCGGCCGCGCCCGGCCTGGAACAGCTGGCTGCCAGCCACGCCCAGCAAATGCTGGCCGCCTCCTGAAAGCATAAGCAAGATGATTCTTTTTCAAGTAGTGATCGAAGCCTTCCGCTCGATGCGGGCCAACCGCCTGCGCACCATCCTCACCATGCTCGGCATCGTCATCGGCATCACCTCGGTGGCCCTGCTGCTGGCCGTGGGCGACAGCATGCAGCGCTTCATCGGCAAGGAGCTGGAGCAGCTGGGCACCAATCTGGTCTTCATCGCGCCCGGCGGCGACCGCGCCCAGGCCCAGCGCATGCGCAATGGCGCCATGCCCTCGCTGACCCTGCAGGATGCCGAAGCGCTCAACACTCTGACCTCGCTGTCCGGCGCCGCGCCCGTGCTGCAAGGCAGCTTCAAGCTCACCGCCGGCAACGAAAGCACGGCCAAGACCGTGTTCGGCGTGACCCCGGCCATGTTCGCCATGCGCAACTGGCGCATCGACAAAGGCAGCGCCTTGAGCGACGCCGACGTGCGCTCCGGCGCGCGCATGGCCGTCATCGGCCGCAAGCTGGCCGACCAGTTCTTCTACAAGCAAGACCCGCTGGGCCAGTTCATCCGCATCGAGAACGTCGCCTTCCAGGTGGTGGGCGTGCTGTATGGCGAAGGGCGGCAGGTCGATGGCGGCGACCTCAGCGAATACGTGCTGGTGCCGATCACCGCCGCCAGCGCCCACCTGGTGCGCTCGCAATTCCCCAATAATGTGCACTACATCATGGCGCAGGGGAAATCGGGCGGCAATCTGAGCGAAGGCATTGAAGACATCAGCGAAATCCTGCGCGACCGCCACCGCATCCGCGCCGAAGATCCGGACGACTTCCGCATCGAAAACCTGGCCTCCTTCGCCGAAACGGCGCGCACCATCAGCGCCGCCCTGGCCACCATGCTCGGGCTGATCGGCGCCATCTCGCTGCTGGTGGGCGGCATCGGCATCATGAACATCATGCTGGTATCGGTGACGGAGCGCACGCGCGAAATTGGCATCCGCATGGCGATCGGCGCCCGGCCGCGCGACCTGCTGCTGCAGTTCCTGACCGAAGCCGTGGTAATTTGCCTGGTGGGCGGCCTGGTCGGCGTTGGCCTGGCGGCGGGGGCGGCGGCGGCCATCACCGCCACCGGCAAATTCGAAGTCATCATCAATCTGCAGGCCGCCCTGGTCGCCTGCGGCTTCGCCAGCCTGGTCGGCATCTTCTTCGGCTACTACCCGGCCCGCCGCGCCTCCCGCCTGCAACCCGTCGACTGCCTGCGCTTCGAATAGCCCACAGTCCAGCCCGTGTCCACCGTGGGGTCAGACCCCGATCGGACATGGGCTCATCTCTAAAACAAGCAGTGGCACAGCCGAGCTCGTGTCTGATTAGGGTCTGACCCCAGGGTGGACACGGGCTCGGCTGTGACTATTTTTTGCCGCGCTTGGGTGCTTTGGGCTTGCCGGCGATGATTTCGCGGCAGTCGCCTTTGAGCGTGGCGTTGTCGTAGTCGGTCCAGCCGTAGCTGTCGACCACGCGCTTGTGGGGTTTGAACTGGCTGCTGAGGAAACTCCATTCGAGCTTGTCGCCGGGGTAGCGGATATCGGCCAGGTCGAGCAGGGTGTGGAACATATTCTCGGTGGCGAGCGGCACTTTGCGGTGGCGCTGCAACTGCTGCACCTTGTCGGGGTAGCGGTCCTGGTATTGGTGCGAGTACCAGACAAAGGCCGGAACGTGGAATTCGTACTGCGTGTTGTGGCCGTGGAAGGCCAGGCGGCAACTGTTGTCGTACAGGGTCTGGCCATGGTCGGCCACGTAGAGCAGCGCGGCCATCGGCGCCGCAACTTTCAACTGGCCGATGGTCTGCGCCAGGAACCAGTCGGTGTAGAGGATGGAGTTGTCGTAGCTGTTGTTCAACTGCGGCTTGATCTTCAGGTCGGTGTAGACCGGCTTGTCCACGCCGTACAGCGAGGGCTGCCATTTGTCGAAAGCTTGCGGGTGGCGCTGGCTGTAGTTCCAGTGGCTGCCCAGGGTGTGCAGCACGATCAGCTTTTTCGGCGCCGGATCGGCCAGCGCGATTTTGAGCGGGTCGAACAGGATCTGGTCGAAATTCGAACCGTTGGTGAAGCCGCCCAGGTTCATGAACTGCACCACATTGGCTTCCTTGGCGAAGACCGAAACCGGGGTGTCGAATTTGCCGAAGGAGATCTGGTTCGACAGCCACCAGGTCTTGAAGCCGGCTTCCTTATAGGCGGTGATGAAGGATTTTTCGGTGAAGCCATCTTTCAGGCTCTGCACCGCCGGCTTGCGCGAAATGATGACCGGCACCGACAGGCGCGTGGCCGACACCGGCGTGATCACATCGCTCAGCGTCACCAGATTGGCTTCCTTGCCGAGCAGTGGATTGGTGTCGCGCTGGTAGCCGTTCAGGCTCCAGCGGTCGTAGCGCGAGGATTCGCCCAGCACCACGACCACCACTTCGGCCACGCTGTCGCGCTCGCGCTGCTGCGCGCCGAAGCTGAAGCGGCGGCTGCGCTCGTCCAGATCGGCCAGATAGCGCCGCTCCTTGTAGAAATCCCAGCCGCGCGCCACCAGGCCGAAGGGCCAGGAATTGATGAAGGCATCGAAATCGACCGGCACCTTGGCCCAGTAGGGCAGGGCGCCCAGCTTCCAGCCGGTGTAGTCCAGGCCGGCGCTGGCGGACGACGCTTCCTCTTCTTCCTCCTCCTCTTCCTCGCTGTCGGAGCCGCTGGCCTGGGCGGCGGACGAAGCTGGCGTGGCCGCCACGCTGGCCGAAGCCGGCTTGGCCGGCGCCACGCCAAATTCCCAGCCATAGACGGCTACCGCCGCCAGCATGGCCAGCGCGCCCAGAGCCAGCCAGCGCGAAGAGTCGTTCCAGTCCAGGTCGCGTGTCTTGCGCGCGGCGCGGAAGCTCAATACCCACCACGCCGCCACCGCCACCATCACGGCCAGCATCAGCCACACTTTCTGGCCGAGGAATTCCAGCGACTCCTTCGGGCTGGTTTCGGCGATGATGCCCAGATGGTGGGTCGAAATGCCCTGGCCGTAAAAGACGATCAGGTAAATCTCGGTCGGCAGCGCGAGGAAGGCCGGCAGTAGCAGCCAGTGGAAATACGCCGGACGCCGGAACAGCGCCCACGCCGCCGCCCAGGCCGTGAACTCGATGCCGATGATCTGCCACGGCCCCTCCACCGGCTTGCCTAGCAGCAGGGGCACGAAGGGCACAGCCGATAAGGCCAGATAAGTCAGCAGAACGAGGGCATTGGCCGGGCGCAGCAAGGCTTGCATAAAAACAATGTGAAAAAGGTGTCCGCTATTATGGAAGCTTTTTCCCGTCCTGGGCAGACTCCGCGCCTGCCACATTATTCAGCAACAGAAGTTGACTGGGGGGCTTGCCAGGTATATACTCGCGAGTTCTCAATTTATTCTGCGCATCGTATACGCGTTTGACAGCTGCTCCCCGAGAGTGGCTTTTTGCGCCCCATGTGCAGTCGGAATCGGGACACGGTTTTAGTCCCCGGACAATTGTTCGGGTTATTAACGTAGTAACTTTGTTGGATTAAGAACGATGCCAACCATCAATCAATTGATTCGCAAACCACGTACCGCACTGGTCGTGAAGAGCAAATCGCCGGCACTTGAAAACTGCCCGCAAAAGCGTGGCGTGTGCACCCGCGTGTACACCACCACTCCTAAGAAGCCTAACTCGGCACTGCGTAAAGTTGCCAAAGTGCGTCTGACCAACGGTTTCGAAGTGATTTCGTACATCGGCGGTGAAGGCCACAACCTGCAGGAACACAGCGTTGTTCTGCTGCGCGGCGGTCGTGTAAAAGACTTGCCAGGTGTGCGTTACCACATGGTTCGCGGCGCGCTGGATACCCAGGGTGTTAAAGACCGTAAGCAAGCTCGCTCGAAGTACGGTGCGAAGCGCGCTAAGCAAGCCAAGAAGTAATTTTCTTGCATTTTAATGAGTTGAGGCGGTCGCGAGACCGAGTAAGTGGAAGGCTTTGATGGCCTCCGCGAGTGCCAAATCAGAGGCGCTCAACTGAAGACAGGAAGGAAATACAATGCCACGTCGTCGTGAAGTACCCAAGCGCGAGATTCTGCCGGATCCAAAATTCGGCAACACCGAAGTCGCCAAATTCGTGAACGTTCTGATGCTGTCCGGTAAAAAATCGGTCGCAGAAAACATCATCTACGGTGCGTTCGACCATATCCAGCAAAAATCGGGCAAGGACCCGCTGGAAGTGTTCGCCGCCGCAATCAACAACGCCAAGCCGCTGGTGGAAGTGAAATCCCGCCGCGTCGGTGGCGCCAACTACCAGGTGCCTGTGGAAGTGCGTCCAGTACGCCGTCTGGCCCTGTCCATGCGCTGGCTGCGTGAAGCTGCCAACAAGCGCAGCGAAAAATCCATGCCACAACGCCTGGGCGGTGAGCTGATGGAAGCTGCGGAAGGCCGCGGCGGCGCGATGAAGCGTCGTGACGAGGTGCACCGCATGGCTGAAGCGAACAAGGCGTTCTCGCACTTCCGCTTCTAAAAACTTCGGCCGGCAGCGCCGGCCGCTTATCTGTTGTTCAAGCCGGGCACATTTTTTGATCGAAAAATGCTGCTCGGTTTTGTCCATTAAAAGATTTAGGATTAACTATGGCCCGCAAGACCCCCATTGAGCGCTACCGCAACATCGGTATCTCCGCTCACATCGACGCCGGTAAGACGACCACTACCGAGCGCGTGCTGTTCTACACCGGCGTGAACCACAAGATTGGTGAAGTGCACGACGGCGCAGCAACCATGGACTGGATGGAGCAGGAACAAGAGCGCGGCATTACCATCACCTCCGCGGCGACCACCTGCTTCTGGAAAGGCATGGCCAACAACTTCCCAGAACACCACATCAACATCATCGACACCCCGGGCCACGTTGACTTCACCATTGAAGTTGAGCGCTCGATGCGCGTGCTGGACGGTGCTTGCATGGTTTACTGCGCAGTGGGCGGCGTGCAGCCTCAGTCGGAAACCGTGTGGCGTCAGGCTAACAAGTACAAAGTGCCACGTCTGGCCTTCGTGAACAAGATGGACCGTACCGGCGCCAACTTCTTCAAAGTGTACGAGCAGATGCGCAACCGCCTGAAGGCCAACCCGATCCTGATCCAGATCCCGATCGGCGCGGAAGAAAACTTCAAGGGCGTGATCGACCTGGTCAAGATGAAAGCCATTATCTGGGACGACGCTTCCCAGGGCATGAAATTCGACTACCGCGACATCCCGGCCGAACTGGCCGAGTCCGCCGCCGAGTGGCGCGAGAAGATGGTTGAAGCGGCTGCTGAAGCTTCCGAAGACCTGATGAACAAGTACCTGGAAGAGGGCGACCTGTCCGAAGCCGAAATCAAGAAAGCACTGCGCGAGCGTACCATCGCTTCCGAAATCGTGCCGATGATGTGCGGTACCGCGTTCAAAAACAAGGGCGTGCAAGCGATGCTGGACGCTGTGATCGAGTTCCTGCCATCCCCAGTGGACATCCCACCGGTCAACGGCACCGACGAAGATGAGCAGCCAGCTTCCCGTAAAGCCGCCGACGACGAGAAATTCTCGGCGCTGGCCTTCAAGATCATGACCGACCCGTTCGTCGGCCAGCTGGCCTTCTTCCGCGTGTACTCGGGCGCCATCAACTCCGGCGACACCGTGCTGAACTCGGTGAAAAACCGTAAAGAGCGTCTGGGCCGTATTCTGCAGATGCACGCTAACCAGCGCGAAGAGATCAAAGAAGTGCGCGCCGGCGACATCGCCGCAGCCGTGGGCCTGAAAGACGTGACCACCGGCGAGACCCTGTGCGATCCAGCATCCCCGATCATCCTGGAACGCATGGAGTTCCCGGAGCCGGTGATCCAGCAGGCCGTTGAGCCGAAAACCAAGTCCGACCAGGAAAAAATGGGCCTGGCCCTGAACCGTCTGGCTCAGGAAGACCCATCGTTCCGCGTCAAGACCGACGAAGAATCCGGCCAGACCATCATCGGTGGTATGGGCGAGCTGCACCTGGAAATTATCGTTGACCGTATGAAGCGCGAATTCGGCGTGGAAGCGACCGTCGGCAAACCACAGGTGGCTTACCGTGAAACCATTCGCAAGACCTGCGAAGAGATCGAAGGCAAGTTCGTCAAGCAGTCGGGCGGCCGTGGTCAGTACGGTCACGTGGTGCTGAAGATCGAACCGCAAGAACCGGGCAAAGGCTTCGAGTTCGTCGACGCGATCAAGGGCGGTACCGTTCCTCGCGAATACATCCCTGCAGTTGAGAAGGGTGTGCGCGAAACCCTGAACACCGGTGTTCTGGCCGGCTACCCAGTGGTGGACGTGAAAGTGACCCTGTTCTTCGGTTCGTACCACGATGTGGACTCGAACGAAAACGCGTTCCGCATGGCTGCTTCGATGGCCTTCAAAGACGGCTGCCGCAAGGCCCAGCCAGTGATTCTGGAGCCGATGATGGCTGTGGAAGTGGAAACGCCGGAAGACTACGCCGGTACCGTGATGGGCGACCTGTCGTCCCGCCGTGGTATGGTGCAGGGCATGGACGAAATCCCAGGCGGTGGCGGCAAGATCATCAAAGCCGAAGTACCGCTGTCGGAAATGTTCGGTTACTCGACCTCGCTGCGTTCCGCAACCCAGGGTCGTGCAACCTACACGATGGAATTCAAGCACTACTCCGAAGCGCCTAAGCACGTGATCGACGCGATCGTCACCGCCAAAGCGAAGTAATCTTGTTTATTGACCGGCTGGGGGAGATCCTCCTGGCCGGACAGACCTTAAATCATAGTTCTAAGGAAGAATTAAAATGGCAAAAGAAAAGTTCGAGCGGACTAAACCGCACGTGAACGTAGGCACCATCGGTCACGTTGACCACGGCAAGACCACCCTGACCGCGGCTATCGCAACCGTTCTGTCGAAGAAATTCGGCGGCGAAGCTAAAGCCTACGACCAGATCGACGCTGCTCCAGAAGAAAAAGCACGCGGCATCACCATCAACACCGCGCACGTCGAGTACGAAACCTCCGGCCGTCACTACGCCCACGTTGACTGCCCAGGCCACGCCGACTACATCAAAAACATGATTACCGGTGCAGCGCAGATGGACGGCGCGATCCTGGTGTGCTCCGCTGCTGACGGCCCAATGCCACAGACCCGCGAGCACATCCTGCTGGCCCGTCAGGTTGGCGTGCCTTACATCATCGTGTTCCTGAACAAGTGCGACCTGGTGGATGACGCCGAGCTGCTGGAACTGGTGGAAATGGAAGTGCGCGAGCTGCTCTCCAAATACGAATTCCCAGGCGACGACCTGCCGATCGTTAAAGGTTCGGCCCGTATGGCGCTGGACGGCGACACCGGCCCGCTGGGCGAACAGGCGATCATGCAACTGGCTGATGCCCTGGACTCCTACATCCCAACGCCAGAGCGCGCTGTGGACGGCGCCTTCCTGATGCCAGTGGAAGACGTGTTCTCGATCTCCGGCCGCGGCACCGTGGTGACCGGTCGTGTTGAGCGCGGCATCATCAAAGTCGGCGAAGAGATCGAAATCGTCGGCATCACCGATACCGTGAAAACCACCTGCACCGGCGTGGAAATGTTCCGCAAACTGCTGGACCAAGGTCAAGCAGGCGACAACGTTGGTCTGCTGCTGCGCGGCACCAAGCGTGAAGACGTGCAACGTGGTCAAGTTCTGGCAAAACCAGGCTCGATCAAGCCGCACAACCACTTCACCGGCGAGATCTATGTGCTGTCGAAAGACGAAGGCGGCCGTCACACCCCGTTCTTCAACAACTACCGTCCACAGTTCTACTTCCGTACCACCGACGTAACCGGTTCGATCGAGCTGCCAGCCGATAAAGAAATGGTTATGCCAGGCGACAACGTGTCGATCACCGTTAAGCTGATCAACCCGATCGCGATGGAAGAAGGTCTGCGCTTCGCAATCCGCGAAGGCGGCCGTACCGTTGGCGCCGGCGTGGTTGCCAAGATCATCGGCTAATTAGTTTCTTAGCGCGATAAAAGCGGGCCGGCCTGTGCTATCATGTCGGCCCGCTAGCAGTTCTTACATACATTGCCGGAACTTCACAGTTTCCGGTTCGTTCTTTAAGGAATTAGCATGTCCACCCCAAATCAAAAAATCCGCATCCGCCTGAAGGCTTTCGACTACAAGCTGATCGACCAGTCCGCCCTGGAAATCGTTGACACCGCTAAGCGCACCGGCGCCGTGGTAAAAGGCCCAGTGCCTCTGCCAACCCGCATCCAGCGCTACGACGTGCTGCGTTCCCCGCACGTGAACAAGACTTCGCGCGACCAGTTCGAAATCCGCACCCACCAGCGCCTGATGGACATCGTGGATCCAACCGACAAGACCGTTGACGCCCTGATGAAGCTGGACCTGCCAGCCGGCGTAGACGTCGAAATCAAACTGCAGTAATCGCATTCCGGCTGGACGGCTTCGCCGTCCGCCCCGAGAACGGCCCGCCTTGCGCGGGCCGTTTTTTTTCGCCGCTGCGCCGCAGCAAACGGGCATATCCGCTCCCAAATCCCGCAAAACCAGTTCATATTCATTAAAAAGCAACAACTTGCATTTTACAAGTTGTGAAAAATATCAAATTAATTGCTCATTAATAATGAATTGTGAGAAATTTAGAATACTCATTCAGGAGTAGGGAGTTAACCCGCTGGGGGTAACTGTTCAAGGTATAAAAATAAAGCATTAATGGAGTCATCTTGAAACGGAATCTTGCGTTGAAACCAAGCGTCCTTGCCGTGGCAATGGCATTGACGTATGCACCAGGCGCCATGGCCCAACAGGCCCATGGCAATGACACCCAGACCGTCTACGTGACGGGTTCCAATCTGAAGCGCGCCGACAAGGAAAGCGCGCTGCCGATCCAGGTCATCACCCAACAGGACATCAAGGACGCCGGCGTCACCAGCGTGGCCGACCTGATGCGCAAAGTGCCGGCCATGGGCAGCGATACCAACTTCGACACCAAGGGCGGCGCCTTCGCCAGCGGCGTGGCCACGGCCTCGCTGCGCGGCCTGACCTCGACCTCCACGCTGATCCTGCTGAATGGCCGGCGCATGACGCCGGCGGCCTATGCCGACCCGAACACCGGCAACTCGACTCTGTACGACTTGAATAACATCCCGCTGTCGGCCCTGGACCGCGTCGAGATCCTGAAAGACGGCGCCTCGGCCATCTACGGCTCCGACGCCATCGGCGGCGTGATCAACTTCATCACCAAGAACAATTACCAGGGCGGCCAGCTGGCGGCCCGCACCAGCGCCAACGACGACGGCAAGTTCAAGAACTCCGGCGTGAGCGGCTTCTACGGCATCGGCGACATCGATACCGACGGCTACAACGTCTTCGTCACGGCCGACTACTCCAAGCGCAGCCGCGTCAAGCGCTCGGACGTGAAAGACATCGAGTACGAGCAGTACAAGATCCTGAACAACCGCTACGCCACGCCGTATGGCAGCACGACCTCCGGTTCGCCGATCTTCTACCGCGAAACCTCGCCCGGCTCGAAGAACTTTGCCGTGACCCAGGCCCAGGCCGACCAGCGCCTGGTGGTGCGCCTGAACTGCGACCCGTCGCAGCAACTGGTGGGCAGCACCCAGATGGGCCTGTCGGCGCAGAGCGTGTTCATCGGCCGCAAATTCTGTAACTACGACACCTCGGAAAACCTGGAAGAGCAGGGCGCCGGCGAGAACGCCAACGTGATGGGCCGCGCCGTGTTCAAGCTGGGCGAGAACACCCGCGCCTTCGTGGAACTGGGCTACGCGCGTTCCGAGCGCCGCTACACGGACAACCAGTCCACGCTGAGCACCGGCAGCATCACCAACTACACGTCCACCGGCCTGGCCGAGCCTTACCAGACCATTCTGGAAGTGGGCCACCCGGACAATCCTTTCCCGAACGCGCGCGCGTCGATGGTCTACCGCTTCACCGATATGCGCAGCGGCAGCAAGGTCATCAACGACAACACCCGTGTGCTGACCGGCCTGGAAGGCAGCTGGGCAGACTGGAACTGGGAAACCGGCCTGCTGTGGAACGAGACCAAGAAAAAGGACCAGCTGTATGGCTTCCTCTACTTGCCGACCTTGCGCAAGCTGAACAGCGGCACCCCGCTGGCCCAGGTGGCCGCCGACCCCACCCTGTCGTATGACCCGCTGACCCGCAACAAGGCGTCCATCCTGCACCTGGACGTCAAGGCCAATACGGAATTCAAGCAGTTCCAGCTGCCGGGCGGCGGCATCGGCCTGGCCGTGGGCGCCGAGGTGCGCCGCGAGAAGATCAAGCTCGATCCGGATCCGATGGTGGGCCGTGGCGACATCCGTGGCCTGGTCAATACCGTCATCGACGGCGAGCGCGACGTGAAGTCGGCCTTTGCCGAGTTGCGCGCGCCGCTGTTCAAAAACTTCGAGCTGAACTTCGCCGGCCGCTACGACAAGTACGAAGACATGAAGACCAATTTCGTGCCGAAATACGGCGCGAAATGGACGGTGTTCGATGGCTTTGCGCTGCGCGGCAGCTATGCCAAGGGCTTCCGTGCCCCGGCCCTGGTCCAGGTCACGCCCGGTGGCGCGCAGTTCTTCCAGCGCGGCATCTACGATCCGAAGCGTTGCATGCCTGACCGCAAGACCCCGCGTCCTGGCGCCACCGAAGTCGATTGCGCCAAATCCATCGCCGGCACCAGCGGCGCCAATCCGGAGCTGGGACCGGAAACCTCGCGCAGCCATTCGCTGGGCCTGATCTGGACCCCGTTCCGTGAATTCGACATCACGGCCGACTGGTTCCGCATCCGTAAGATCGACGAGGTGGCCCAGGGCACGACCGACGATTCGCTGAAGTACGAAGACAAGAATCCCGGCAACGTGGTGCGCGACACCAACCCAGCCAACTTCCTGAAAGACGCCGCCGGCAACGTGATCCCGAATAGCGGTCCGCTGCTGATGGTGAAAAAGCCCTGGATTAACCGCGGCGCGACCGAAGTCAGCGGCCTGGACCTGGATCTGCGCTACCGCAAGAACTTCGGCGGCTGGGGTTCGCTGACCAGCAAGCTGACCTCGACCTACGTCCACAAGTACAAGGTGGCCATGCTCAAGGGCGATCCTGAGCACAACTCGGCCGGCGCCGAGCCTGGCACCTACGACTGGGCGCTGAGCCAGTCGACCCGCATGCCACGCTGGAAGACCACGGTCTCGACCAACTGGGCCCTGGGCGACCACAATGTCAACCTGTCGGTCAACTACGTCGGCCCGATCTCGCTGATGCGCGTCTGGAACGGCGAGCGCAAGTACGAGCAGCCGTTCTGCGGCTACGGTACGCCGAAGGATACCGATGCTGATCCGGACCGCGACGCCACTGTGCCGCGCTACGAGGAGTTCTATCCGAAGTGCGCGATCAAGAGCTGGACCACGGTCGGCCTGGGTTATACGTACACGGGCTTCCGCAACCTGTCGATCAACTTCAATATCCAGAACTTGTTCGACAAGAAAGCCCCATATGCACCGCTGCAAGGCACCGATGCGGGCGTACCGCAGTCCGGCTACCTCAGTGGCCTGCATAACCCGTATGGCCGCTACTTCAACCTGAGCGCGAACTACACCTTCTAAGGAGACTGGTTGCGGCCGGCCTGCGGGCCGGCCCCGCGGCCCCGCGCCGGCGGCGTATATTTTTTTTGCAAGAAAACAACAATCCGCAATATTCTGTTACAAAAAAGAACAATTTAATTGATTGGCAAAAGTTCTTGTGAGAAATTGTTACCGCTGTTGTAGAAAATATTTCTCTCAATGGCAATTGATTTTTTGAAACGTAGACAGAATATTCCGGGAGTTTATTTTGAAGCGCACCTTGATTTTGAAACCAGGCGCCATGGCGGTTGCCCTGGCTTTTTCCTACCTGCCTACGGCGATGGCGCAGCAAGCGCCGAGCGGCGAAATCCATACCGTGTATGTGACCGGCTCGAACCTGAAACGCACCAATAACGAGGCGCCGTCCCCGGTCCAGGTGATCACGTCCAAGGACATTAAGGACAGTGGCGCCGCCACCGTCGCCGAATTGCTGAAGCAGGTGCCGGCGCTCAGCGGCAATGGCAACTTCGACTCCAACGAGAACAATTTCGCCACGGGCGTGTCTACCGCGTCCCTGCGTGGCCTGTCATCCACCTCGACCCTGATCCTGCTGAACGGCCGCCGCATGACGCCGGCCGCGTACGCCGACCCGAACAATGGCAACTCCACCCTGTATGACCTGAATTCCATTCCGCTCTCCGCCCTGGAGCGGGTTGAGGTGCTGAAGGATGGCGCTTCGGCCGTCTACGGTTCCGATGCCATCGGTGGCGTGATCAACTTCATCACCAAGACCAATTACCAGGGTGGCCAGATCTCGGCCCACACCGGCGCCAACGACGATGGCAACTTCAAGCGCAGCGGCATCAATGCCTTCTACGGCGTGGGCGATATCGACACCGACGGCTATAACGTTTTCGTCACCGCCGACGTGACCAAGCGCGACCGCGTCAAGCGCAGCGACGCTAAGGATATCGAGTGGGAAAAATACCGCTTCCTGAACGGACGTTATGCCACGCCTTACGGCAGCACCATCTCCTCGCACCCGACCTTCTACCGCGAGACGGCGCCCGGCTCCAACTTCTTTAGCGCCACGCAAAAGAACGCTGCCACCAACCTGGTTACGCGTCCGGACTGCGACCCCTCGCAGCAGCTGGTCGGCTCCACTGCCATGGGACTGGCGAAAACCAGTGTGTGGATCGGCCGCACCTTCTGTAACTTCGACACCACACCTTACCGCGAGGCGATGGGCGACGGCAAGGATAGCAGCGTGATGAGCCGCGGCGTGCTCAAGCTGGGCCAGAATACGCGCGCTTTTGCGGAAGTGGCTTACTCGCGTTCCGAGCGTGACTTCACGGGCGCGCCATCTGCCATCAGCATCAGCCCCGTCACCAACTTCACTTCCGCCGGCATCGGCGTGCCTTACCAGACCGTGCTGCCGATCGGCCACCCGGACAATCCATTCAAGGATTCGCGCGCTTCGGTGGCCTACCGTTTTGAAAACCTGCGCGGCGGTTCGCGCAACATCAATGACAATACCCGCTTGCTGGTGGGCGTGGAAGGCACGCTCGGCACCTGGAATTGGGAATCGGGCGTGCTGTGGAACCAGGCCAAACGCAAGGACACCAATTTTGGCATGATGTATCTGCCGACCCTGCGCAAGCTCAACGCCGGCACCTCCCTGGCCGAGCTGTCCAAGGATCCAACCCTGGGCCGCGACGTGTCAAACGATAACCGCGCCTCGATCTTGCAGTGGGATGGCAAGGTCAGCACCGAGTTCGGCCAGCTGGGCGGTGGCGCCATGGGCTTGGCCATCGGCGCCGAAGTGCGTCGTGAGAAAATCAAGCTGAGGCCGGACGACGTGCTGTCGCGCGGCGACATCTATGGCCTGGTCAACAGCATCATCGACGGCGAGCGTGACGTCAAATCGGCCTTCGTCGAGCTGCGTACGCCTTTCCTGAAAAACTTCGAAATGGACTTCGCTGGCCGTCTCGATAAATACCCTGGCATCAAGACCAACTTCGTGCCGAAAGTCGGCGCGAAATGGACGTTGAACGACAAGGTTGCCCTGCGCAGCACCTTCTCCAAGGGCTTCCGCGCACCGGCCCTGGTGCAGGTGACGCCGGGTGGCGCCCAGTTCTTCCAGAGTGAGATATGGGATCCGCGGCGCTGCGAATTGGACCGGACGACACCGAAGCCAGGCGCGGTCGATGCCGACTGCTCGAAATCGGCGGCCGGCACCGGTGGCGCCAACCCGGATCTGGTGCCGGAAAAATCCAAGAGCTACTCGCTGGGCCTGATTTTGTCGCCGACCAGTAATATCGATCTGCTGTTCGATGCCTACCAGATCTCGAAAAAAGGCGAAGTGGCCTTGGGTAGCACCGACGAGGCGCTGGCCAATGAGGCGACGAATCCAGCCGGTGTCGTGCGCGAGAGCAGCCCGCTGACCTGGGTCAAGGATGCCAACGGCAATCCGGTACCGAACTCCGGCCCGCTGCTGATGGTGCGCCTGCCATGGAAAAACCAGGCCTCGGTCGAAGTGCAAGGCATGGACATCGAAGTGCGCCATCGCCTGAATATGGGCGAATGGGGTGCGCTGCGCAGCGCCGTGAATGCTTCCTACATGCATTCCTACCGCATCGTCCAGAGCGAAGGCGATGCCGCGCATAATCTGGTGGGCTCCATCGCTCGCCGCCGCGACCAGCACGTCGACAGCGACCTGGCCCTGCCGCGCTGGAAGAGCAGCTTCACGACCACTTGGAGCAAGGGCGATCACACGGTGAATGCCTCGGTCAACTTCGTCGGCCCGGTATCGCTGCTGCGCGTGTATGACGGCAAGACCAAGTATGACCAGCCGTTCTGCCACTTCGGCACTGCGAAGCCGACCGATGCGGCGCCTGACCGCGACACCTCGGTGCCGAACTATGAAGCGCATTTCCCGAAATGCTCGATCAACAGCTGGACCACGGTTGGCTTGGGTTATACCTACACCGGTATCAAAAACCTGACGCTGAACTTCAACATCCAGAACCTGTTTGACAAGGCCGCGCCGTATGATCCGAAGGAAGGCACCAGCGTCGGTGCGCCGCTGACCGGCTACAACGAAAGCCTGCACAACAACTACGGCCGCTACTTCAAGGTTTCGGCCAGCTACAACTTCTGATCCCGCCGCCGCCCCGCTTGCGGGGCAGGCGAGCCACCGTGCCCTGCCAGCCTGCCGCTGGCGGGGCGTTTTTTTTGCGCCTCCGCTTCGCTATACTGGCGCGATGAGCAAAACAATCCTGATTGTGGAAGACGAGGCGGCCATCGCCGACGGCATCGCCTACGCCTTGCGGCGCGACGGTTTTGCGCCGCGCCATGTGACCCTGGGCGAGCAGGCGCTGGCCCTGCTGCATGCGGAGCAGGGCAGCGAAGGCGCGCCGCTGCTGGTGCTGCTCGATGTCGGCCTGCCCGACATCAGCGGCTTCGATGTCTGCCGCCGCCTGCGCCAGTTCTCCGATGTGCCGGTGATTTTCCTGACCGCGCGCAGCGAGGAGATCGACCGCGTGGTGGGCCTGGAAATCGGCGCCGACGATTATGTCGCCAAGCCTTTCTCGCCGCGCGAGCTGGTGGCGCGCGTGCGCGTGGTGCTGCGCCGCCTGGGACCGCCGGAGCTGCGCGCCGCGCCGCCGCCCGCCGCCCTGGCCACCGCGTCCGCCGCCCAGCATGCCGCCGCGCCGCTGGCGGCTTCCGCCTCGCGCGCCTTCGAGCTGCGCGTCGCCGAAGCGCGCATCCTGTTCGGCGGCCGGCCGCTGGACCTGACGCGCTACGAATACCTGCTGCTGAAAACCCTGCTCGAACATCCCGGCCATGTGCTCTCGCGCGCCCAGCTGATGGACCGCGTCTGGACCGACGCGCCTGATACCCTGGAGCGCACCGTGGACGCCCATGTGAAATCGCTGCGCGCCAAGCTGCGCGAGATCGCGCCCGAGGCCGACCCGATCCAGACCCATCGCGGCATGGGTTACAGCCTGGCGCGCGCATGAAGATCGGCCTGCGCATCCTGCTGGGCTATTTCCTGATCGTCGGCCTGGCCGCCTGGTTCCTGCTGAACGTCTTCGTGCAGCAGGTCAAGCCGGGCGTGCGCGGCGCGCTGGAAGACACCCTGGTCGACACGGCCCAGGTGCTGGCCGCTGCCGTCGCCGACGATATGCAGGCAGGGCGGCTGGAGCATTCGCCCTTGCTGGACAGCCTGCGCGGCAGCCTCGCCAAGGGACTGGACATGAAGATCAGCGGCGTGCCCAAGGACCGGCTGCATTACCGCATCTACCTCACCGACGCCGCCGGCATCGTGCGCTTCGACAGCAGCGGCCGCGACGTGGGCCAGGATTACTCGCGCTGGAACGACGTCTACCTGACCCTGCGCGGCCGCTACGGCGCGCGCAGCACGCGCGAATACGCCGAGGACGACGCCAGTACCGTGATGTATGTGGCGGCGCCGGTGCGCGCCGAGGGCCGCATCATCGGCGTGCTGACGGTGGCCAAGCCGATCGCCAGCGTGCAAGCCTTTATCGAGCGCAGCCAGCGCCGCATCCTGAGCCAGGGCGCGGTGCTGCTCGGCGTCTCGCTGCTGATCGGCATCGCCGTCACCTTCTGGCTGGCGCGCGCCCTGCACCGGCTGACGGACTATGTGGCCGCCGTGCAGGCCGGCCGCAAGGCCGTGCTGCCGGCCCTGGGCAAGACCGAGATCGGCACCCTGGGCGCCGCCCTGGAAGCCATGCGCGTCAAGCTGGAGGGCAAGGAGTATGTGGAAACCCTGATGCACACCCTGGCCCATGAGCTGAAAAGCCCCATCGCCGCCATCCAGGCGGCGGCCGAGCTGATGCAGGAAGACATGCCGGAGCAGGAGCGCCGCCACTTTCTCGCCAATATCCAGAGCCAGAATGCGCGCCAGCGGCAGCTGATCGACCGCCTGCTGGCCCTGGTGCGTCTGGAGAAGCAGCAGCGCCTGGATGCGCCGGAGACGGTCGATCTGGCGCAGCTGCTGCGCCAGGCCGCCAGCGATTGCAGCGCCAGCCTGGCGGCGCGCGGCCTGGATCTGCAGGTGCAGCCGGCGGAAGCGGATGGCGCGCCCGAGGCCGCGCTGCGCGTGCAGGGCGACGCGCTGCTGCTGCGCCAGGCGCTCGGCAATCTGCTCGACAATGCCATCGGCTTCGCGCCGGCCGGCAGCCGCATCATGCTGGCGGTACGGCGCCAGGGCGACCAGGCCGAGATCGCCGTCACCGATGGCGGCCCCGGCATCCCGGCCTATGCCGCCGAGCGCCTGTTCGAGCGCTTCTATTCGCTGCCGCGGCCGGACGGCGCCAAGAGCACGGGCCTGGGCCTGCCTTTCGTGCGCGAGGTGGCTTCGCTGCACGGCGGCAGCGTCGATGTCGGCAATGCGGACCAGGGCGGCTGCCGCGCTGTGCTGCGCCTGCCCCTGCCGCTGCGCTTGTAGCGCACCGCCGCTTCACACGGAACGCATCGTCAACGCACACAGCTTTTTTACACTGGCGCCACCCTTTACTACTGGAAGCGCCATGCAAAAGAAACTGCTGTTCAAAATCCTGATCATCATCGGCCTGATGCTGATGATCGGCCTGCCGCTGATGATGATCCAGGCCACCATCAACGAGCGCAGCGCCTACCGCGAGCAGGCGGTGCGCAGCATCGCCGCCGATTCCGTCGGCGAACAGACCGTGTACGGGCCGGTGCTGGTCCTGCCCTATACCGACGAATACGAGCAGATGGAAGAGGGCGGCGAGGACAAGCCGCGCCAGCTCAAGAAATACCGCGTGCAGCGGCGCCACCTGGTCTTCCCCAATCAGCTCAATGTGGCGGGCGTGATCGGCACCGAACGCCGTTACCGCGGCATCCACCAGGTGCTGGTGTATAACGGCGAGCACAAGTTCAGCGGCGACTTCGTGCTGCCGTCCCTGAGCGAACTGCCGCGCGCCCAGGCCCAGTCCAGCCTGACGCCGGGCAAGCCTTTCCTGGCGCTGGGCATCTCCGATGTGCGCGGCGTGCGCGACATTCCGAAAATCCTGTGGGGCCAGCGCCTGCTGGAATTCGAGCAGGGCTCGGGCATGGCCGGACAGCGCCAAGGCTTGCACGTGCCGCTGGAGATGGCCGATGTGGCGGCCGGCAGCGTCAAGTTCAGCTTCAATCTGGGCCTGGCCGGCATCGAGAGCCAGCAGTTCGTGCCGCTGGCCAAGAACAACCGCTTCACGCTGACCTCGCCGTGGCCCCATCCGCAATTCGGCGGCCGTTTCCTGCCGGCCCAGCGCAGCATCGGCGAGCGCGGCTTCGAAGCCACCTGGCGCATTTCCGCCCTGTCCAGCGATGCCCAGCAGCAGCTGCGCCAAGCCGAGCTGCGCGCCCAGGATGGGAGCACCACCACGCCCGCCGGCGCCCTGGTCGCGGCTGGTGCCCTGGATGCCTTCTCGGTTGACTTCATCGAGCCGGTGAATATCTATTCGATGGCCGAACGCGCCACCAAGTACGGCCTGCTGTTTGTGGTGCTGACCTTTGCCGCCTTCTTCCTGTTTGAGGTGCTTAAGCGCCTGCCGATCCACCCGGTGCAGTACGGCCTGGTGGGGCTGGCCCTGGCCATGTTCTTCCTGCTGCTGGTCAGCCTGTCCGAACACATGCCCTTCCTCGCGGCTTATCTGCTGGCCAGCCTGGCCTGTATCGTGCTGATCGGCTTCTACCTGGGCCATGCGCTGGGCGACCGCCGCCGTGGCTGGGGCTTTGGGGCGGCCTTGAGCCTCTTGTACGGCATCCTGTACGGTTTGCTGAATTCGGAAAACAATGCCCTGTTGATGGGCGCCATCCTGCTGTTTGCCGTATTGGCGGCCGTGATGGTGGCGACGCGCAAGGTGGACTGGTACGGTTTGGCGGCGGAACCGGCGGCGCAGTAAGCGGCGCCGCCAGGAGCAGCACGGCCCGCGACTGCGGGCCGTGTTTTTTTGCCGAAGCCGGTGCGGCGGCTTAGCGGCCGGCGACGAGGCTGGCCAGGGTCTGGTCGGCCGTGCTCATGAAGGCCACCACATCGGTCGTGCTGCCGACCTGGCTGAGCATGGCGCGCCCCTTGGCAGCGGCCTTGGCGCCGCTATACGCGGCCAGCTCGGCGCTGGTGTCGATGGACGCCGTGAAATAGACCGCCATCGCCGTCTTGCGCTGCGTGGCGTCGTAGTCGGCCTCGCTGCCCTCGGTGGACAAGAAGCTGAGCACCCCCAGCGCCACATAGCCGCGGCTCGCGCCCTTGTTGTTGAGCTGGTCGAGCCAGTTCGCCAGTTCGGCCGCGGTCGGCGCCCGGTTGGTCAGGTTCTTGAAGACGGCGCGCACGAAGCTGGCGTGGTCGCCCGGATGCAGGGCGCGCGCTTCGGCACTGTTGCCCAGACCGTCCACCAGCTGGCGGATCGGCTGGTTGCCGGCCGTGTATTGCTGTTCCAGTTCGCTCGGATACTCGTCGACGTTACTGGCCTGCAGCGCGCTCATGAGGTTGGCCAGATTGGCCGCTTCGGCCGGCCGGCCCAGCAGGGCCAGGTGGAGCTGCTGGGCCAGCGAGCGGTAGGCGCCGCAATTGACGCCGACAGCATTGAAGGCGAGCGTGACGTCGGCCACCGGATAGCCGCGGTTGCGCGCCGCGTTTTCGACGCCGCAAGCGCCGTCGTTATAACTGCTGAGCTTGGTCCAGTACAGGCGGTTGGCGTCGGCCATGACTTCAAAGGCCTTGCGCGTGTTCCAGCCGGGCTGCGTGGCCAGGCGGTAAAAGGCCTTGTTATAGATGCCGCTCAGATAGTGCACATCCGTGATTTCCCGGTGGTAGACCGTGTGCTCGACGGACTTGCCGTCGGCGCTGGGATTGCGCATATGGCGCATCGCCGTGCCGTTCTTGACGATCTCGGCGCCCACCAGGAAGTCGTTGCTGCCGCGCGCATGGTATTCGGCGGCCTCGCCCGCCATATCGGAAAACGCTTCATTCATGCCGCCCGGCATGCCGAAGTAGCGCAGATTGGAATTGCGTTCCGTGTAGCCGTGGCTGAATTCATGCGCCACGATGTCCAGCGACACCATGGGATAGTAGAGAATCTCGCCATCGCCGAAGTTGGCGGCGCCGCGCCCCCAGGAGGCGTTGTCTATGACGTTGCTGGAATGGCCGCGTCCGACCAGGGGCAGGGGCACGGGCGGCATGTTCAGGTAGTCCATATACATGCGCAAGGTGGCGCCGGCGTGGGCGTGGATATCGTTCAGCGGCGCATAGCCGTTATTCACGGTCTTGAAGGTATTGCGCGGGCAGCCGAACTGGTAGGGCGTTTTCTTCTCGCTGCCGCTTGTCTCGCCATCCAGGTTGACGGTGACGATGCCATTGCTGTCCATGCTGCAGTTGGCCGAGACGTCCAGCGCCGGACGCTGCACGCCATATTCATATTGTCCGATGCGGGCATTGCCCCCGGGGCCGCTGGCAGCGGCCGTCATATGACCGTCCCACTGCTCCAGCACGCGCCCCAGGTTGGCGTCCATTAGCAGATGCGGGTAGCGCAGCTGCTTGCCGTCCTGCACATAGAAGGACACCAGATAGACCAGACGCGCCACCTTGTCGCGGCCGGCATACACGTACAGGGTGGCACTGTCGTCGGTGGTCTGGAAGCGCTGCAGCCGGGTCTTGGCCTGCAGCAGGATGTCGGCGGCCGAGAAGACCGGGCGCGCGCTGGGCAAGTCCTGGCTGATGCGCTGCAGCACCGAGCCGCGCAGCGTGGCCGTGCCGGCATTGCCCTGCCGGTGTTCGACGACGAAGCCGTCCAGCACCGGCACGCCCTGGTAGTACTGTTCATGGCGCCGCGCGCGCAGGCCGTTCGGGTAATCGAGGCCGCGCCCCGCCTTCAGCTCGCTCTCGCCCAGGTCGGCCTTGGGCGCCAGGGCGGCGCGCAGCGGGCCATTGCCGGTGGTGGTATTGATTTCCACGCGCTGCGCCGCCTGGAGGCCGCCGCAAGCGAGCAGTGCGGCGGCGCCGGCACTGGCTTTGAGCCAGGTTTGTAAAGTTAAGTCCATGCCTTGTCCTTTTTTCAAATGATGGAAAAGAATTTGCATTATATGCAAAAATGCTTTTTTACAACTTTTCACAAGGCAACATTGAGAGTCAGGATATGCCTTTGGACGGGGGGCAAATGGGCTGGGCCGGAGGCGGATGCGCGCCTGTTACCGGCGCGCGCTGCGCGCGGGGAGGCCGAAATAGGCGTGGGAAGCCGGCGCGGCGGCGCCGGTTTGGTGGCGGCTCAGCTGCAGCGCTTGCGACGCAGCGCGCTCCAGCCCAGCAGGATCAGGCCGGCGCCGAACATGGCATAGCTGGCCGGCTCCGGCACGGGATTCAAGGGTTTGGTGGCGTTCATTGCCGAGTAAAGCTCAAGTGTCACATCGATCGCGATGTCGGCATTGCTGAAATTGCTCAGCACGAGGCTGAAATCGGATTGCCGATCCCAGCCGTTCAGATTCTCGTCGCGATAGCGGTAGAGTATAGACTGGTAGGACGCTTGATTGGCCACATTGCCGCCGCGCTGGCTGAGCGTGGCCGTGAAGAAGGATTGGGTCAGATCATAGTTGTACATCCCGGCGGGGCGAAATTGCTGCAGCAAGTTACCGCTCAGAAGTAGCGCACTACCCGCGCTGAGCGTGAGACCGGCCTTATAACTGTATTGGTTCCAGAAGGAGTTGCTGAGATGGGGCAGGGGACGTCCGGCATCCCAGCGCAGCTCGGCTTTCGCATCGCCCAGGCTGCCATTGCTTTGAATGCTGGTATGCAGCGGACCTTTGCTGAGGCGGTTCTCCACGGCGTCGCCGGGCGCCAGATGCAATTCCACCGTTTGCTGCTGGGGGCTGCTCCACCAGTGGTGGATGCGATTTTGAATCTCGATTTCCTGCTGGTTGATGCGGTAGGCCGCGGTAACGCTGTCATTGGGCGTCAGGTCAAGCACGCCGAATTTAACGTTGCTGAGACTGGCTTTCAGCAAGGGGCTGGTGGCCGCGAAGGCTGCTGGCGTGGCGTGCAGGCAGCACAGGCCGGCCAAAGAGAGCGGGAGAAAGATAGGCAACTTCATATCGGTATCGTCCTTTGCTGGATGGCGCCGCTGGCAGCGGGCCGGCCTTGGCGCCATGCGAGGGCCGACCCGGGGGAGGCTGGCGCGGCCGGCCTGGCGCCGGCCGCGTCCCGTGCTTAGCGGCGGCGTTGGCGGCGCCGCGCGCCAACGCCCAGCAAGGCCAGGCCGGCGCCGAACATGGCGTAGCTGCCGGGTTCCGGTACAGCACTCAACGGATAGGCGGCATACAATGAGGACGAGAATTGGAGGCCCAGGTCGATCGTGATGTCGGCATTGCTAAAGTTGGCCAGCACCACGGAAAAATCGTCCTGATAGTTCCAGCCATTCACATTCCGGCCGAAGTAAGTCGTGAGGTAGGAGCTATATTCGGTTTGGTTGAAGACCGTGCTGCTGCGTTCGGCCAGCTTAATCGAGAGGTCGGAGGTGGCGTCATCGTTCTTGTGCCGGCCGCCAGGCGTGAATTGCTGCAGCATATTTCCGCTTAATAACAGCGCGGCGCCTGGGCTCAGTGTGAGATCCGCCGTGTAGCTATATTTGTTATAGAAGAAGTTAAATGCATGGCGAAGGGGACCGACATCCCGCCGTACTTCCGACGTGACATCGCCAGCGTTGCCGTTGCTTTGTATCGTCGTGTGCAAGGGACCTTTGCTGAGGTGGCTGAACGCCGCATCGCCGACGGCCAGATTCAGATCCTCCGTCTGCACTTCGGGCGTGCGCCAGGTATGCTCAATCCTGTTGTAAATATTCACGCTCTCCTTGTTGAGGCGATAGCTGGCGGCGACGCCATCGTTGGGGCTTAAATCGATGACACCGAATTTGAGATTGCCCAGCTTGCTGGTGAGCGCGGGGCCGCTGGCGGCAAAAGCCGCCGGCGTCGCCAGCAAGCCGCACAGTGCGACAATGGAGAGACGGGAAAAAAGGGAAGATTTCATGCCAAGGGATTCCTCTGGTGAAATGGATGGGATGGTCAAGCCTTAGGCCGCATGCCGGCGTTGACGGCGGCGGGCGGTCAGACCGAGCAAGGCGAGACCGGCGCCGAGCATGGCGTAAGTGGATGGCTCCGGAACGGGATTGGCGAAGATGCTGCCCGCCAGGTTCAAGTTGACCGTGATATCGCGATCACTCGAATTGGCATAGACGAGTTGAAAATCCTGGGCGCGCGCAAACTCCTGCCAAGGCTTATCGAGGAGCATGTAGAACTTGCTCTGGCTCGATCCTGGACCCGCGCCGCCCAAGGTGGCGCTAAATTGGCTGTAGGGAATGGTGCGCTCCGGCGCGTACGATGGATTGGCAAAGCTTTGGTGTGCCGTGCCGTTGACGGTGAGCAGCGAATGGGCTTTCAGCGTCAGCGCGATGGACTGCTGGTACGAGGCGGTGACGTAGACATCGAGCGGATAGGGGGTCTCGCTGCGGTAGCGGATTTCGGTATTGCCCGGTGCGGCGCCGATGGTGATATCGGCATAGGCGTCTTGCAGATTGCGCGCGAGCACATGCGGCCCGCCATCCACGCTGTAGCGCTCAGACACCCCGGGAATGGACCAGTCGCGCGGACTGAAATCCATTGCCAGCTCGGTACGGACCGTGTTCACGCTGAAGCCGGCGGCATGGCCGTCGCTCGGCGTCAGGTCAAGCACGCCAAAGCGCAGATTGGAGCTGCCGGCAGTCAGGACATCGCTGGCCGCTTGCGCGCCAGCGCCCGCCAACAGCAAGGAGATGCCCAATAAGGCGGCGGGCAGGCAGGTAGAGGATTTCATTGGATACCTTGTGTGATTGGAAAGTCATTATATTAATGTAAATATCAACAAGACAATCTTTCCAATTCTCACATTGCCCGCCTTGCCGCGGCACTGCCGGGCTTAGGCGCGGCGGCGGCGGGCGCGCCAGCCCAGCAAAGCCAAGCCGGCACCGAACAGGGCGTAGCTGCCAGGTTCTGGTACGGCACTCAGCGGTTGGGTGGCGCTCATTACAGACGAGAAGCTGAAATCCATATCCACCGTTATATCGCGACTGCTGAGGTTGACCAGTGCCAGGGAAAACTCGCCCTGATAGTTCCAGCCGCGCGAATATTGCTGGTAAAAATTCGTAAAGAACGAGTCATACGTGGTTTGGTTATTGACCGCGCCGCTCCGTTCGGCCAGCCTGACCGAGAGGTTGGTGTTGGCTGAATCGTATTTGTGTATGCCCCCAGGAATGAACTGCTGCAGTACATTGCCGCTCACTAAGAGTGCCGCCCCCGGGCTCAGCGTGAGATCGGCCGTGTAGGTATATTTGTTTTTGAAGAAATTCTGTTTATGGCGGAGGGGACTGGCCGCATCCCGCCGCACTTCTAAAGAGACATCGCCGATGGTGCCGTTACTTTGAATCGTGGTGTGCAAGGGACCCTGGTAGAGGTGGCTGACAACGGCATCGCCGGCAGCCAGGGTCAGATCCACCGTTTGCGGTTTGGCGCTCCCGGCATGATCCATCTTGTTCTCAATATGCACACTCTCATTGTTGATGCGATAGGTAGCGGCAACGCCATCGTTGGGGGTTAAATCGACGACGCCGAACTTGAAATTGCTCAGCTTGCCTGTGACCGAGGGGCCGCCGGCGGCAAACGCCGCTGGCATCGCCAGCAAGCCGCACAAGGCCGCCATGGAGAGACGGGGGAAAGGGGGGAGTTTCATGCCAGTGGATTCCTTTGGTGAAATGGAGGGGATGGCCAAGCCTCAGGCTGCATGCCGGTGTTGGCGACGGCGGACGGTCAGGCCCAGCAGGGCGAGGCCGGCGCCGAGCATGGCGTAAGTGGTGGGCTCCGGAACGGGACTGGCGTGGACGGTGCCCTCCAGACTCAAGTTGACCGTGATATCGTGATCGCTTGGATTGGCATAGGCCAGCTGGAAATGCTCGGAGCGGTCATATTCCAGCCAGGGCTGATCTTTGCGTATGGAGAAACTGCTCTGGCTTGCGCCTGGCCCCTCGCCGCCCAAGGTAATGTAAAACGAGCTAAAGGGGGTGGTTGCGCCCGGCAAGGGATTACTAAAGCTGGTATATGCCGTACCGCTGAGGGTGAGCAGTGAATGGGCTGCCAGCTTCAGTACGATGGTCTGTTTATACGAGGCGTCAATATAGGCGCTGGTCGGATTGAGGGTCTCGGCGCGGTAGCGGACTTCGGTGGTGCCGAGCGAGGCGCCGAGCGTGATGTCGGCGTAGGCGTCTTGCATGTGGTGCGCCAGCGTATGCGGCCCGGCGCCCACGCTATACCTGGCGCCCACCCTGGGCAGGGACCAGTCGCGCGGACGGAACCACATGTCCAGATCGGTGTTGACCTTGCCCACAGTGAAGCCGGCTGCATGGCCGTCGCCTGGCGTCAGGTCGACCACGCTAAAGCGCAGGTTAGAACTGCCGGCAGTCAGGGCGTCGCCGGCGCTGGCCCTTTTGCGCCAGCGCCCGCCAACAGCAAGGATATACCCAGTAAGGCGGCAGGCAGGCAGGTAGAGGATTTCATTGAATACCTTGTGTGATTGGAAAATCATTATTTTAATGTAAATATTGATAAAATAATCTTTCCAATTCTCACATTGCCCGCCTTGCCGCGGCACTGCCGGGCTTAGGCGCGGCGGCGGCGGGCGCGCCAGCCCAGCAAAGCCAAGCCGGCGCCGAACAGGGCGTAGCTGCCGGGTTCTGGTACGGCACTCAGCGGTTGGGTGGCGTCTATCCCCGAATAGAATGCGAGATCCAGGCCGATCGAGATATCGGTATTGCTAAAATTGGTGAGTACCAGGGAAAAATCGCCCTGATAATTCCAGCCATTCTGGTTGTACCTGTACGAGAAGTGCGAGCTATACCGGGCTTCGTGAATGAACGTGCTGCTGCGGTCCTTCAGCTCGACGGATAGGCGGGACATTGCGGTGTCGTATATATATTGGCCAGCAGGAATGAATTGTTGCTGTACATTTCCACTTAGTAATAATGCAGCGCCTGGACTCAGCGTGAGATCCGCCTTGTACGTATATGTATTGTTGACGGAATTGGATTGATGGGGAAGGGCGCGGCCCGCGTCCCGCCGCACTTCCGACGTGACATCGCCAGCGCTGCCGTTGCTTTGTATCGTGGTGTGCAAGGGACCTTTGTTGAGGTTGCTGAACGCCTCGTCGCCGACGGCCAGGTTCAGATCCACCGTCTGCCGTTCGGAAGAGCTCCAGTTATGGCGAATCTGGTTCTCAATTTGCACGCTTTCCTTGTTGAGGCGATAGTTGGCAGCAACGCCATCGTTGGGGCTTAAATCGATGACGTCGAATTTAAGCTTGCTCAGCTTGCCGGTGAGCGTGGGGCCGCTGGCGGCAAAAGCCGCCGGCGTTGCCAGCATGCCGCACAGCGCAGCGATGGAGAGAGGGGAAAAAAGGGGAGATTTCATGTCAATGGATGCCTTTGCTGAAATGGATGGGATGGCCAGGCCTTAGGCCTCATGCCGGCGTGGGCGGCGGCGGGCAGTCAGGCCCAGCAAAGCGAGACCAGCGCCGAGCATGGCGTAAGTGGCGGGTTCCGGAACGGGATGGGCGGAGACGTTGCCCGCCAGGCTCAAGTTGACCGTGATATCGTGATCGCTCAGATTGGCATAGGCCAGCTGGAAATCCTGGGAGCGACTAAAGTCCCGCCAGGGCTGATCGATGATCATGATGAAGTCGCTCTGGCTTGACCCTGGACCTACACCGCTCAAGCTGGCACTAAACTGGCCAGAGGGCGTGTGGATTCCCGGTGGGTAAGAATTAGCAAGGCTTTGATGTGCCGTGCCGTTGACGGTGAGCAGCGAATGGGCTTTCAGCGTCAGGGCGATGGTCTGCTTGTACCCGGCGGTGATGTCGACATGGATCGGATTGGACGTTTCGCTGCGGTAGCGGATGTCGGTATTGCCAGGCGTGGCGCCCAGGGTAATATCGGCATAGGCGCCACGCAGGTTGCGTTCAAGCGTATGCGGCCCGGCGCCCACGCTGTAGTGCTCGGACACGTTGGGAATGGACCAGTCTCTTGGACTGAACCACATATACAGCTCGGTACTGACCGTATTCACGCGGAAGTCGGCGGCACGGCCGTCGTTGGGCGTCAGGTCAACCACGCCAAAGCGCAGATTGGAACTGCCGACCGTCCGGACGTCGCTGGCAGCCTGCGCGCCGGTACTGGCGAACAGGAGAGATAGGCCCAGTAAGGCGGTGGACAGGCAGGAAGAGGATTTCATGGGATGCCTTGTATAGTCGGAAAGATATTATTTTAATATAAATATCAACAAGACAATACCTCCGCTTTCACATTGCCCGCATTGCCGTAGCCGATGCCGGCAGTTTGAGCGCCACCCGGCGTCAAATCGTGGAGCCCAAAGCGGAGATTGGATGCGGCGGCCAGCAGGGTTTCGGCAGCCGGACGGAAAACTGACATACCTCGTATTAAGTTGTTGCGTCAAGGGGCAAATCACAGTACACTAGCCGGCTTCGGTATGGATTCGTCTTTTTCATGGTCCGTATCACTTTTTGTAGTTAAACAAAGCCCCGCCCAATCGTAGGTGGGAATGGAGAAAAAATGAGCCTTGGCCTCCTCGGTCGCAAGGTTGGCATGATGCGTATCTTCACGGATGACGGGGATTCGATCCCTGTGACCGTGCTGGACGTGTCGAACAACCGCGTTGCGCAAATCAAAACTCCTGAAGTGGATGGTTACTCCGCTGTTCAGGTCGCATTCGGTCAACGTCGCGCTTCCCGCGTGATCAAAGCCGCTGCTGGTCACTTCGCTAAAGCAGGCATCGAAGCCGGCACTCTGCTGAAAGAGTTCCGCGTGGACGCCGCTAAAGCCGCCGAACTGAAAGCTGGCGACGTTGTTGCTGCTTCCCTGTTCGAAGTCGGTCAAAAAATCGACGTGCAAGGCGTGAGCATTGGTAAAGGCTATGCCGGTACCATCAAGCGTTACAACTTCTCGTCCGGCCGTGCTACCCACGGTAACTCCCGTTCGCACAATGTTCCAGGCTCCATCGGTATGGCGCAGGATCCAGGTCGCGTTTTCCCTGGTAAGCGCATGACCGGCCACATGGGTGACGTCACCGTGACCACCCAGAATCTGGAAATCGCCCGTATCGACGCCGAACGTCAGCTGCTGCTGGTGAAAGGTGCCGTACCTGGCGCGAAAAACGGTCAGGTGGTGGTTTCGCCAGCCGTTAAAGTCAAAGCTAAGAAGGGAGCTTAATCGATGGAACTCAAGCTCTTGAACGCGCAAGGTCAAGCCGCCTCCAACGTTGCTGCCGCAGACACCGTCTTCGGCCGTGATTACAACGAAGCGCTGATCCACCAAGTCGTCGTTGCCTACGCTGCCAACGCACGTAGCGGCAACCGCAAGCAGAAAGACCGTGAAGAAGTCCACCACACGACCAAGAAGCCATGGCGCCAAAAAGGCACCGGCCGCGCGCGTGCTGGTATGTCCTCCTCGCCACTGTGGCGCGGCGGCGGTCGTATCTTCCCGAATTCGCCTGACGAGAACTTCTCGCACAAAGTGAACAAGAAGATGTACCGCGCCGGTATCTGCTCGATCCTGTCCCAGCTGGCCCGCGAGGAACGCCTGGTCGTGATCGAAGAACTGACGATCGATGCGCCAAAGACCAAACTGCTGTCGCAAAAGCTGAACGGCATGGGTCTGGACTCGGTGCTGATCATTGCTGACGACATCCAAGAAAACCTGCTGCTGGCTTCCCGCAACCTGCCGAACGTGCTGGTTGTCGAGCCACGCCACGCAGACCCAATGTCGCTGGTCTTCTACAAGAAGATCCTGGTTACCAAAGCGGCCCTGGCCAAGATTGAGGAGATGCTGGCATGAGCGCAGTCATCAAACACAGCGAAGAGCGCCTGATGAAGGTGCTGCTGGCGCCGGTCATTTCCGAGAAGGCCACCATGGTCGCGGAAAAGAACGAGCAGATCGTGTTCCTGGTTTCCAAGGATGCGACCAAGCCAGAAATCAAGGCAGCCGTTGAACTGCTGTTCAAGGTCGAAGTGGAATCGGTGCAGACCGTGAACCGCGAAGGTAAAGTCAAGCGTTCCGGCCGTTTCATCGGTCGCCGCAACCACACCAAGCGCGCTTTCGTGTGCCTGAAGCCCGGCCAGGAAATCAATTTCTCCGAGGAGGCTAAATAATGGCACTCGTTAAGATGAAGCCAACCTCGCCAGGCCGCCGCGGCATGGTGAAGGTGGTGAATGCCGACCTGTACAAAGGCCGTCCTTTCGCCGCCCTGGTTGAGAAAAAATCGAAGACCGCTGGCCGTAACAACAACGGCCACATCACCACCCGTCATATCGGTGGTGGTCACAAGCAGCACTACCGCCTGGTTGACTTCAAACGCAACAAGGACGGCATTCCTGCGAAAGTGGAACGTATCGAATACGATCCAAACCGTACCGCCCACATCGCCCTGCTGTGCTACGCAGACGGCGAGCGCGCTTACATCATCGCCTCCAAAGGCATGGCTGTGGGCGACGTGCTGATGAACGGTTCGGAAGCGCCGATCAAGGCCGGCAACTGCCTGCCAATCCGCAACATCCCGGTCGGCACCACCATGC
This sequence comes from Massilia sp. BJB1822, assembly GCF_013369485.1. Taxonomy (GTDB): domain Bacteria; phylum Pseudomonadota; class Gammaproteobacteria; order Burkholderiales; family Burkholderiaceae_D; genus Rugamonas. Next base: position 152,406 of record NZ_JABWEB010000009.1, on the reverse strand, counting down.
ACTGCGTGGAAATGCTGCCAGGTAAAGGTGCCCAGATGGCCCGTACCGCCGGCGCCGGCGTGGTGCTGATGGCCCGCGAAGGTACTTACGCCCAGGTGCGTCTGCGCTCCGGCGAAGTGCGCCGCGTGCACATCGAGTGCCGCGCCACCATCGGTGAAGTCGGCAACGGCGAGCACAACCTGCGTAAGATCGGTAAAGCTGGTGCCATGCGCTGGCGCGGTGTTCGCCCAACCGTCCGCGGTGTGGTGATGAACCCGATCGACCACCCGCACGGTGGTGGTGAAGGCCGTACCGCAGCTGGTCGTCATCCAGTATCGCCATGGGGCCAGCAGACCAAGGGTAAGAAGACGCGTTCGAACAAGCGCACTTCTTCGATGATCGTCTCGCGCCGCGGCAAGAAATAAGGATAAACCATGACTCGTTCATTGAAAAAAGGGCCGTTCTGCGACGCCCACCTGGTGAAGAAAGTCGAAGCCGCGCAAGCGACCAAGGACAAGAAGCCAATCAAAACCTGGTCGCGTCGTTCGACGATCATGCCTGACTTCATCGGTCTGACCATTGCTGTGCACAACGGTAAGCTGCACGTGCCAGTGTATGTTTCCGAGAACATGGTTGGTCACAAGCTCGGCGAATTCGCGCTGACCCGTACCTTCAAGGGCCACGCTGCTGACAAAAAGGCTAAGAAATAATGGAAACTAAAGCAATCCTCAAAGGCGTGCGCCTGTCGGATCAAAAAGGCCGCCTGGTGGCTGACCTGATCCGCGGTAAAAAGGTTGACGCTGCGCTGAACATCCTGCAGTTCAGCCCGAAAAAAGGCGCGGCCATCCTGAAAAAAGTGCTGGAGTCCGCCATCGCGAACGCCGAGCACAATGACGGTGCCGACATCGACGAACTGTTCGTGAAAACGATCTACGTCGAAAAGGGTCCGATCCTGAAGCGCTTCACTGCACGCGCTAAGGGCCGGGGTGATCGTATCTCGAAACAATCCTGTCACATTTACGTGACTGTCGGAAACTAAGGAGTCACGATGGGACAGAAGATACATCCAACCGGTTTCCGTCTGGCCGTTACCCGTAACTGGGCATCGCGCTGGTACGCAACCAATGGCAACTTCGCTTCGATGCTGAACGAAGACCTGAAAGCACGCGCTTTCCTGAAGAAGAAGCTGAAGAACGCCTCCGTTGGCCGCATCGTGATCGAGCGTCCAGCCAAGAACGCGCGCTTCACCATCTACAGCTCGCGTCCAGGCGTCGTGATCGGTAAAAAAGGCGAAGACATCGAAGTGCTGAAGTCCGCCCTGACCAAGATCATGGGCGTGCCGGTGCACGTGAACATCGAAGAAATCCGCAAGCCGGAAATCGATTCCCAGCTGATCGCTGACTCGATCGCCCAGCAGCTCGAAAAACGTATCATGTTCCGCCGCGCCATGAAACGCGCGATGCAGAACGCGATGCGTCTGGGCGCGCAAGGCATCAAGATCATGTCGTCCGGTCGTCTGAACGGCATCGAGATCGCCCGTACCGAATGGTATCGCGAAGGTCGTGTGCCGCTGCACACCCTGCGCGCCGACATCGACTACGGCACTTCCGAAGCTTCCACCACCTACGGCATCATCGGCGTGAAGGTATGGGTATACAAAGGCGACCGCTCCGCTACCGGCGAAGCACCAGTCATCGAGACCCCGGCTGACGAGAAGAAGCCACGTGGTCCGCGTCGTGACGACGGCAAGCCAGCTGGCCGCCCACGTCCAGGCGCTAAAACCGCAACCGCACCAGCCGGTCGCCGCGCTGCCAAGCCGGCCGCAGCTGAGAAAGCAGGAGAATAATCATGCTGCAACCAGCACGCAGAAAGTATCGTAAAGAGCAGAAAGGCCGTAACACCGGTATTTCGCACACGCGCGGCACCGCCGTGTCGTTCGGCGAATTCGGTCTGAAAGCCGTTGCACGCGGCCGTATCACGGCCCGTCAAATCGAGGCAGCGCGTCGCGCCATGACCCGTCACATCAAACGTGGCGGTCGTATCTGGATCCGCGTCTTCCCGGACAAGCCAATTTCGAACAAGCCTGCCGAAGTCCGTATGGGTAACGGTAAAGGTAATCCGGAGTACTACGTGGCTGAGATTCAGCCTGGCAAAGTACTGTACGAAATGGATGGCGTCGCAGAAGAACTGGCGCGCGAAGCGTTCCGCCTGGCTGCTGCCAAACTGCCGCTGGCTACCACCTTCGTGGTGCGCCAGGTTGGCCAATAATTGGAGTGAAATATGAAAGCATCTGAACTCCGCGGCAAAGACCAGGCAGCTCTGCAAAAAGAGCTGAACGACCTGCTGAAGGCCCAGTTTGGCCTGCGTATGCAAATCGCGACGCAACAGCTGAGCAACACTTCGCAGCTCAAGAAGGTACGCCGCGATATCGCACGCGTTAAGACGGTAATGAATCTGAAGGAAGCCAAATGAACGAACCAGTGAAACAGTCGCTCAAGCGCACGCTGATCGGTAAAGTGGTGTCCGACAAGATGGACAAAACCGTTACCGTGCTGATCGAGCGTCACGTGAAGCACCCTCTGTATGGCAAGATCATCGTGCGCTCCGCGAAATACCACGCGCACGACGAGACCAACCAAGTCAAAGCCGGTGATACGGTCGAGATCCAGGAAGGTCGTCCGATCTCCAAAACGAAGGCGTGGACGGTGACTCGTGTAGTGCAAGCTGCACAAATCGTCTAAGAGGTTTGCGGCCGGCACCGTACGGTTCCGGCCACAGTCCAATTAGTTCTTGCAGGCCCGCAGGTTTTATGTGATACTTGCGGGCTTCGTTCATGTATCGCCGCTAAGTGTCTTTCCACAGACATGGATCGCGGTCAGTACTTGTATGAAGGTCAAGCACCCAAACAGGCGCGTTCGCGTGTCTGGCGGGACCAAGACTGACCGAGGTTCACATTGTGTGGATTCTTCGGCTTAAGTTGGGAAAGAGAATACTATGATTCAAACTGAAAGCCGGCTCGAAGTGGCCGACAACACCGGTGCCAAAGAAGTTATGTGCATCAAGGTGTTGGGCGGCTCCAAGCGCCGTTATGCTGGCATTGGCGACGTGATCAAAGTCACCGTTAAGGTGGCTCAGCCGCGCGGCCGTGTCAAAAAAGGTGAAATTTATAACGCCGTGGTTGTGCGTACCGCTAAAGGTGTGCGCCGCCAGGACGGTTCCCTGGTCAAGTTCGACGGCAATGCCGCCGTTCTGCTGAACGCCAAGCTGGAACCGATCGGTACCCGTATCTTTGGCCCAGTCACGCGCGAACTGCGTACTGAGAAGTTCATGAAGATCGTGTCCCTGGCACCGGAAGTCCTGTAAGGAGTCGTAATGGATAAGATTCGCAAAAACGACGAAGTCATCGTCCTGACCGGCAAGGACAAGGGCAAGCGCGGCGTGGTGCAACAGCGTGTTGACGCTGAGCACGTCGTGGTGGAAGGCGTGAACCTGGCTAAGAAAGCCGTCAAGCCAAACCCGATGACTGGCGTTACTGGTGGCATCGTTGACAAGACCATGCCTATTCACGTGTCCAACGTTGCTCTGTTCAACGCTGCGACCGGTAAGGCAGATCGCGTGGGCTTCAAAGAAGTGGACGGTAAAAAAGTCCGCATCTTCAAGTCCTCCGGCGAAGTAGTGAAGGGGTAATAAGAAATGGCCCGTCTGCAACAATTTTATAAAGACAAGGTCGTTGCCGATCTGACCGAGAAATTCGGTTACAAATCGGTAATGGAAGTGCCGCGCCTGACCAAGATCACCCTGAACATGGGTCTCTCGGAAGCCGTGGCCGACAAGAAGATCATCGAGCACGCTGTTGGCGACCTGACCAAGATCGCCGGCCAGAAGCCAGTCGTGACCAAGGCCCGTAAAGCAATCGCCGGTTTCAAAATCCGCGAAGGCTACCCGATCGGTACCATGGTGACCCTGCGCGGCGCCCGCATGTATGAGTTCCTGGACCGTTTCATCACCGTGGCCCTGCCGCGCGTGCGTGACTTCCGTGGCGTGTCCGGCCGTTCCTTCGATGGCCGCGGCAACTACAACATCGGTGTGAAAGAGCAGATCATCTTCCCGGAAATCGAGTACGACAAGATCGACGCGCTGCGTGGTATGAACATCTCGATCACCACCACCGCCAAGACCGACGACGAAGCCAAAGCGCTCCTCGCCGCCTTTAAATTCCCGTTCAGGAACTAAGTAGATCATGGCAAAACTCGCACTGATTAACCGTGAGCAGAAACGCGTGGCCCTGGCTGAGAAATTCGCCGCCAAGCGCGCTTCGCTGAAGGCCATCATTGATGACCAGTCCAAGTCGGAAGAAGAGCGTTACGAAGCGCGCCTGAAACTGCAGGCCCTGCCACGTAACTCGAACCCGACCCGTCAACGCAACCGTTGCGTCGTGACCGGTCGTCCACGCGGCACCTTCCGTAAATTCGGTCTGGGCCGTATCAAACTCCGTGAATTCGCCATGCGTGGTGAGATCCCGGGTATGACTAAAGCCAGCTGGTAATAGGAGAACAAGCAATGAGTATGAGCGATCCTATCGCCGATATGCTGACCCGCATTCGCAACGCCCAAGGCGTGCAGAAGTCGACCGTGGCCATGCCATCGTCGAAAGTCAAAGTAGCGATTGCCAACGTCCTGAAGGACGAGGGTTACATTGAAGATTTCGCCGTGACCTCGAACGAAGGCAAGGCGGAACTGAAAATCGGTTTGAAATATTATGTAGGCCGTCCTGTTATCGAGCGCCTCGAGCGCGTGTCCCGTCCGGGCCTGCGCGTGTACAAGGGCAAGGACGAGATCCCAACCGTGATGAACGGTCTGGGTGTGGCCATCGTGTCGACTCCGCAAGGCGTCATGACCGACCGCAAAGCGCGCGCTACCGGTGTTGGTGGCGAAGTTATCTGCTTCGTGGCTTAAGGAGTAACACAATGTCTCGTGTAGCTAAAATGCCGATCGCAGTGCCGGCTGGCGCCGAAGTCGCCATCTCCGCGCAAGCGATCACCGTGAAGGGTCCGCTGGGCACCCTGAGCCAGAGCCTGAACGGCCTGGTGAAAGTGGAAAACAACGCCGGCACCCTGACTTTCGACGTGGCCAATGACAGCCGCGAAGCGAACGCCATGTCCGGCACCCTGCGCGCCCTGGTAAACAATATGGTTACCGGCGTCACCAAGGGCTTCGAGAAGAAGCTGAGCCTGGTTGGCGTGGGTTACAAGGCGCAAGCCGCTGGCGACAAGCTGAACCTGTCGCTGGGCTTCTCCCACCCGGTCGTTCACGCGATGCCAACCGGCGTCAAAGTGGCAACCCCGACCCCAACCGAAATCGTGATCAGCGGCATCGATCGCCAAAAGGTTGGCCAGGTGGCCGCCGAAGTTCGTGCTTACCGCTCCCCAGAGCCTTACAAAGGCAAGGGTGTCCGCTATGTGGACGAAGTGGTTAAGCTTAAAGAAACCAAGAAGAAGTAATTAGGGGCTGACGATGGACAAAAAAGAATCTCGTCTGCGCCGCGGACGTCAAACCCGCATCAAGATCGCGCAATTGAAAGTGAACCGCCTGTCGGTCCACCGCACCAATCTGCACATTTACGCGAACTTGACCAGCCCAGACGCCAAAGTACTGGTTTCGGCCTCCACCGCAGAAGCGGAAGTGCGCGCCGAACTGGCTGGCAAGTCGGGCAAGGGTGGCAACGCCGCCGCTGCCGCACTGGTCGGCAAGCGTGTCGCAGAAAAAGCACTGAAAGCGGGCATCACCGAAGTCGCCTTCGACCGCTCCGGTTTCCGTTACCACGGCCGTGTCAAGGCGCTGGCTGAAGCCGCGCGTGAAGCCGGTCTGAAGTTCTAAGGATACGATCATGGCAAAAATGCAAGCAAAAATGCAAAGCGACAAGCCGGATGACGGCATGCGCGAAAAAATGATCGCGATCAACCGCGTGACCAAAGTGGTCAAGGGTGGTCGTATCATGGGCTTCGCGGCGCTGACCGTGGTTGGTGACGGCGATGGCCGCATCGGCATGGGCAAGGGCAAGTCGAAAGAGGTACCAGTCGGTGTGCAAAAGGCAATGGAAGAAGCCCGTCGCAACCTGATCAAAGTACCGCTGAAAAACGGCACCCTGCAGCACACCGTGACCGGTCGTCATGGCGCCTCGCGCGTGATGATGAGCCCGGCCAAGCCAGGTACCGGCGTGATCGCTGGTGGCGCAATGCGCGCAATCTTCGACGTGATGGGCGTGACCGACGTGGTGGCCAAATCCACCGGTTCGAACAACCCGTACAACCTGGTGCGCGCCACCCTGGACGGCCTGTCGAAAATGAGCACTCCTGCCGAGATCGCTGCCAAACGCGGCAAATCGGTGGAAGACATCCTGGCTTAAGGGGAAACCGCATGAGCACTATCAAAGTAAAACTGGTGAAGGGCCTGATCGGCACCCGTCAAGACCACCGTGCCACCGTGCGCGGCCTGGGCCTGCGCCGTGTCAACTCGGTTTCCGAGCTGCAGGACACTCCATCGGTACGCGGCATGATCACCAAGGTCGCCTACCTCGTTAAAGTCGTATCGTAAGCTGCGGCTTACGATCTGGAGAATCAAATGGAATTGAATACCATTCAACCAGCAGCTGGCGCGAAACACGCTAAGCGTCGCGTTGGCCGCGGTATCGGCTCCGGCCTGGGTAAAACCGCTGGCCGTGGTCACAAAGGTCAGAAATCGCGTTCGGGCGGCTTCCACAAGGTCGGCTTCGAAGGCGGTCAGATGCCTCTGCAACGCCGTCTGCCAAAGCGCGGCTTCAAATCGCTGAACGCAACCTTCAAGGCGGAAGTACGTCTGTCGGATCTGAACGCCCTGGCGGTCGGTGAAGTCGACATCCTGGTCCTGAAGCAAGCTGGCGTGCTGAACGTGCTGGCACGCGATGTGCGCGTGATCGCCTCCGGCGAAATCACCAAGGCTGTCACCCTGAAAGGTCTGAAAGTGACCGCAGGCGCGAAAGCCGCCATCGAAGCTGCCGGCGGTTCGGTAGCCTGAGTGACCGCTAAAAGCTTAATCGGAGCGAAAATTGGCGACTAATCCACAGCTTGCTAAAAGTGCCGCAGCCGGGTTCCCTTGGGGCCGGCTCTGGTTTTTGCTGGGCGCTCTGGTGGTGTATCGGATCGGGGCTCACGTCCCGGTTCCGGGAATCGATCCGGTACAGTTAGCCGCACTGTTCAAGTCGCAGGAAGGCGGCATCCTGGGCATGTTCAACATGTTCTCGGGTGGCGCCCTGTCGCGCTTTACGGTGTTTGCGCTGGGTATCATGCCGTACATCTCGGCCTCGATCATCATGCAGTTGCTGTCGATCGTGTCGCCGCAGATGGAAGCGCTGAAGAAGGAAGGGGAAGCGGGTCGTCGCAAGATCACCCAGTACACCCGTTACGCCACGGTCGGTCTGGCTTTGTTCCAGGCCTTCGGCATCGCGGTCGCGCTGGAAGCCCAGCCGAACCTGGTGCTCGATCCGGGCTTGGGCTTCCGCTTCGTGACCGTGGTGACGCTGTTGACCGGCACCATGTTCCTGATGTGGCTGGGGGAGCAGATTACCGAGCGTGGTCTCGGCAATGGCATCTCCATCATCATCTTCGCCGGTATCGCTGCCGGTCTGCCGGGTGCCTTGGGTGGCTTGTTCTCCCAAGTGTCGACCGGTTCGATCAGCGCCTTCTCGGTGATCGTCATCGTCGCTCTGGTGGCCCTGGTCACCTACGGCGTGGTGTTCGTGGAACGCGGTCAGCGCAAGATTCTGGTCAACTATGCCAAACGTCAGGTCGGTAACAAGATCTACGGTGGGCAGACCAGCCACCTGCCGCTTAAGCTGAATATGGCAGGCGTGATTCCGCCAATCTTCGCTTCGTCGATTATCTTGTTCCCGGCAACCATCGTGGACTGGTTTTCGAAGGGTGCCGACACCGCCAATCCGGTGGTGCGGTTCCTGAAAGATCTGGCTGCATCGCTGGCCCCCGGCGAGCCGATTCATGCATTGCTGTACGCCGTGGCCATTGTGTTCTTCTGCTTCTTCTACACCGCACTGGTGTTTAACAGCAAGGAGACCGCGGAGAACTTGAAGAAGAGTGGTGCGTTCGTGCCGGGCATCCGCCCTGGCGAGCAGACCGCCCGCTACATCGACAAGATTCTGACCCGTTTGACCCTGGCCGGCGCCGTCTACATCACCCTGGTGTGCTTGTTGCCGGAATTCATGGTCGCCCAGTGGAAGGTACCGTTCTATTTCGGTGGTACTTCTCTGTTGATTATTGTCGTGGTGACCATGGACTTCATGGCCCAGGTACAAAACTATGTGATGTCGCAGCAATACGATTCGCTGCTGCGCAAAGCTAACTTCAAGGGCGGAATTCCGACGCGATAAATGGCAAAAGACGACGTCATACAGATGCAAGGCGAGATCCTCGAGAATCTGCCTAATGCAACATTTCGAGTAAAGCTGGAAAACGGCCACGTGGTGTTAGGCCACATTTCGGGTAAAATGCGCATGAATTACATCCGCATTCTCCCTGGCGACAAGGTCACGGTGGAGTTGACGCCGTACGACCTGAGCCGGGCCCGTATTGTGTTCCGGACCAAGTAAATTTAAGTAATCGAACCAAAGAGAGTGCAAAAATGAAAGTTAACGCTTCAGTCAAGCGGATCTGCCGCAACTGCAAGATCATCAAGCGCAAAGGTGTTGTTCGCGTAATCTGCGTCGAACCACGCCATAAGCAGCGTCAAGGTTAATCAGTTCGAGGAATAACGAATGGCACGTATTGCAGGGGTTAACATCCCAAATCATCAGCACACCGTTATCGGCCTGACCGCCATCTACGGTGTTGGCCGCCCGCGCGCGCAGTTCATCTGCGCCCAAACGGGTGTACCGACCAATAAAAAGGTCAAGGACCTGGACGACAGCGAACTGGAAAAGCTGCGTGATGAAGTCGCGAAGTTCGTAGTAGAAGGCGATCTGCGCCGCGAACTGTCGATGAACATCAAGCGTCTGATGGACCTGGGCTGCTACCGCGGCATGCGTCACCGTAAGGGCCTGCCGGTCCGCGGTCAGCGCACCCGCACCAATGCACGTACCCGTAAAGGTCCGCGCAAAGCCGCTCAATCGCTGAAGAAATAATCTAGGAAACTACTATGGCTAAGCAACAAAGCAGCGCAGCAGCAGCGCGCGTTCGCAAGAAGGTCAAAAAGAACGTCGCTGAAGGTATCGCTCACGTTCACGCTTCGTTCAACAACACCATCATCACCATCACCGACCGTCAGGGCAACGCTCTGTCGTGGGCGACCTCCGGTGGCGCTGGCTTCAAGGGTTCGCGTAAATCGACCCCGTTCGCAGCGCAGGTAGCTGCCGAAGCCGCTGGTAAAGTGGCGGTGGAATGCGGCGTGAAGAACCTGGAAGTGCGTATCAAGGGCCCAGGTCCTGGTCGTGAATCCGCGGTTCGCGCACTGAACAACCTGGGCATCAAGATCACCGAGATCCAGGACGTGACCCCAGTGCCGCACAACGGCTGCCGTCCTCCTAAGCGTCGTCGTATCTAAGTTCAGTATGGCTATGGCCGGCAAGCAGCGCGCCGGCCACCTGCCTGCTGGATAGAAAATCGCTGGAACAGTGGACCGGAAACGGTTATACTGTCCGGCTATTTTCGCCTGTCGAACTGGTTTCGTCAGGCGTGTTGAGCCACCGTCTGGCCAATCGGGCCAGACTAGCGCCTAACCGCATACCGATGCGGCTGGGGCGTCATTATTATTTAAGGAAAACATCGTGGCACGTTATATCGGACCAAAAGCAAAACTGTCCCGCCGTGAAGGCACTGACCTGTTCCTGAAGAGCGCCCGCCGCTCGCTGGACTCCAAATGCAAACTGGACATCAAGCCAGGCCAGCACGGCGTGAAATCCGGCGCCCGTACTTCGGACTACGGCAACCAGCTGCGCGAAAAGCAAAAAGTGAAGCGTATGTACGGCATCCTGGAACGTCAGTTCCGCCGCTACTTCGCTGAAGCCGACCGCCGCAAAGGCAACACCGGTGAAACCCTGCTGTCCCTGCTGGAAACCCGCCTGGACAACGTGGCCTACCGCATGGGCTTCGGCTCGACCCGCGCTGAAGCGCGTCAGCTGGTCTCGCACAAAGCCTTCACCGTGAACGGCAATGTGGTGAACATCGCTTCCTACGTCGTGAAAACCGGCGACGTGATCGCCGTGCGCGAAAAAGCCAAGAAACAGACCCGTATCGTCGAGGCCCTGTCCCTGGCCGAACAAGTCGGCATGCCATCGTGGGTGTCCGTGGACGCCAAGAAAATGGAAGGCACCTTCAAGTCCCTGCCAGAGCGTAACGAAATCGCCAACGACGTCAACGAATCGCTGATCGTCGAGCTGTACTCGCGTTAATCGCAGTCAGTAAGCCGCTTTACCCGCCCACTCCACGGAGTGGGCTTTTTCACTAATGCCATCAGCCTTATCGGTGTAACGAGCCGAGGGTAATGAAAAGGACATTTCAATGCAAAACAGTTTGTTGAAACCACGTATTATCGACGTCGAAGCCCTGGGCGCCGGCCACGCAAAAGTCGTGATGGAGCCGTTCGAGCGCGGCTACGGCCACACCCTCGGCAACGCCCTGCGCCGCGTTCTGCTGTCCTCGATGATCGGCTACGCGCCGACCGAAGTGACCATCGCCGGTGTCGTGCACGAGTACTCCTCGCTGGACGGCGTGCAAGAAGACGTGGTCGACCTGCTGCTGAACCTGAAGGGCGTGGTGTTCAAGGTGCATAACCGCGACTCCGTCACCCTGACCCTGAAGAAAGAAGGCGAAGGCGCCGTGCTGGCTTCGGACATCGATCTGCCACACGATGTGGAACTGATCAATCCGGACCACGTGATCGCCCACCTGACCGCTGGCGGCAAACTGGACATGCAGATCAAGGTCGAAAAAGGCCGTGGCTATGTGCCGGGCAATGTGCGCCGCCTGTCGGAAGACACCAACAAGACCATCGGCCGCATCATCCTGGACGCTTCGTTCTCGCCAGTGCGCCGCGTGTCCTACGCCGTGGAATCGGCCCGTGTGGAACAGCGTACCGACCTGGACAAGCTGATCATCAATATTGAAACCAATGGCGTGATCACCCCGGAAGAAGCGATCCGTCAATCGGCCCGCGTGCTGGTCGACCAGCTGAATGTGTTCGCCGCCCTGGAAGGTACCGAAGCCGCCGCCGAAGCGCCATCGCGCGCGCCGCTGGTCGATCCGATCCTGCTGCGTCCAGTGGACGACCTGGAACTGACCGTGCGTTCGGCCAACTGCCTGAAAGCCGAAAACATTTACTACATCGGCGACCTGATCCAGCGCACCGAAAACGAGCTGCTGAAGACCCCGAACCTGGGCCGCAAGTCGCTCAACGAAATCAAGGAAGTGCTGGCTTCGCGCGGCCTGACCTTGGGCATGAAACTCGAGAACTGGCCACCTGCCGGTCTGGAGAAGTAATTTTGCAGCACCCCGCCCGGCAGATCGCTGCCGGGCGGTTTAACCTCAGAACCGGTCCGCGCCCGGCGCAAGCCGTGGCGATCGAAGAACTCGGAATTAAACACAACCGAAAGGAAATACCATGCGTCACCGTCACGGCCTTCGTAAACTGAACCGTACCTCGTCCCACCGTCTGGCAATGCTGCGCAACATGACTGTTTCGCTGCTGCGTCACGAAGCGATCAAAACCACCCTGCCAAAGGCCAAGGAACTGCGCCGCGTTATCGAGCCGATCCTGACCCTGGGCAAGACCGACACCCTGGCCAACAAGCGTCTGGCCTTCAGCCGCCTGCGCGACCGCGAAATGGTTCTGAAGCTGTTCGCTGAACTGGGCCCACGCTACGCAAACCGCAACGGCGGCTACCTGCGTATCCTGAAAATGGGTTTCCGCGTTGGCGACAACGCTCCAATGGCTTATGTTGAGCTGCTGGACCGTCCTGAAGTCACCGCAGTGGAAGACGCTCCTACCGCCGAGTAATTCTGGCTGTAGCTGTGGAGAAAGCCCGCCTTGGCGGGCTTTTTTTCGTTTACGGCTTGGCACGCAAGGTGGCGCGCAGGGTGCGGAATTCGGACGTGGGATGCCACTGCGGCCGGGCGCCGCCCTGGGCCAACTCCTGGCCGACCCGGAACAGCAGTTCGATATCCTCCAGGCCGCCGCTGAAATCCCAGTTGTCGCGCACCTCGTCGCTGACCTTGTGGTAGTCGTGGGCCACATAATAGTCGACCACGTCGCGCGCATAGTTGTCGGGCTTGCCGATATAGCCGCTGCGCGACTTGGTGTACAGCACCGGCACGCCCTGGCGCGCGAATTCCAGCTGGTCGGCGCGGTAGAAGCTGCCCAGCTCGGGACGCGCATCGGGCGCCATGCTGCGGCCCTGGGCCAGCGCGTGGCGCGCCAGCACCTCGTCCAGCGTCGAATGGCCCGAGGTCACGTTCTCGATCTGGGTCGTGCGGCCCCAGGCGTTGATGCCGTCGATATTGATGTTGGCGATGGTGCGCGCCAGCGGGTAGAGCGGGTAGTTGCCATAGTGTTTCGCGCCCAGCAGGCCGCTTTCCTCGGCCGTGGTGGCGAGGAAGAGGATGGAGCGCTTGGGCCGCTGCGGCAAGGCTTGAAATGCTTTCGCCAGCTCCAGCAAGGCGCCCACGCCGGAAGCGTTGTCCAGCGCGCCATGGTAGATCTGGCGCGAGCGCGGCCCCGGCAGCCGCTCGTCGATGCCGAAATGGTCCCAGTGCGCGCTATAGATGATGTAATCGTGCTTGAGCAGGGGATCGGAACCCTCGATCAGGCCCACCACATTATTCGAGCTCAGGCTGCGTGACTGGCTGCTGACCTCGAAGCTGGCTTGCGCCTTCAGGCTGATGGGGCGGAAATCTTTCGACAGCGCGGCCTGCTTGAGCGCCTCGAAATCGTAGCCGGCGGCCGCCACCAGTTCCTTCGCCTTATCCAGATGAATCCAGCCCGGCACGGGCGGCCCATCGGCCGTGCCGTCGTCGAGCAGGCTGAAGCGCTCGGCCAGGGCGCCATTGCGCACCACCTCGTAGGGATAGGCGGCCGGCTTGGTTTCGTGCACGATCAGGGCCGCCGCCGCACCCTGCTGGGCGGCACTCTCGTACTTGTAGTTCCAGCGCCCGTAATACGTCATGGCCGTGCCGCGGAACATGGCCGGATCGAGGCGGCTGGGATCTTGCGGATCGGGCAGGGGCGGATCGTTGATCAGCATGAGCAGGGTTTTGCCGCGCAGATCGGCGCCCTTGTAATCGTCCCAGCCATATTCCGGCGCCACCACCCCGTAGCCGACGAAGACCAGCTCCGAATCGCGCAGCGTCAGCTGCTCATCGGGGCCGCTGGCATAGGCGACGAAATCGTCGGGGAAGCGCAGCGGCACCGGCTGCCCGCCGCCCTGGTAGCTGAAGCGGGGCGTGGCGTGCTGGCCGCGCATCGGCACCGCCTGCACATAACTGCCGTCCGGATTGCCCGGCTTCAGGCCCAGGCGGCGGAATTGCTGCTCAAGATAGGCTACGGTCTTCGCTTCGCCGGGCGTGCCGGGCGCGCGGCCTTCGAAGTCGTCCGAGGCCAGGATCTGGATATGGCTCAGCAAGTTGTTTTCGCTGGCGGTGCCGAAAGTGGCTTGGGCCTGCGCCGGGTTGGCGGTGGCCAGGGCGGCGCCGAGCAGGGTCAGCAGGGTGGGGCGGATGCGCATAAAGTGGTCTCCGTGACAAGATTTCTTAAGTCTGGCATAAATCGGCCGAAATTGCGCTGCATCATCGGCGCGAAGAGACGGGGCGGTGTACTATTCGCTTGCTCTATTGCCCAGATTAAAGACGATTGCTATGTCCAGCCTTATCTCCCCCCGTCCCTTCGCGCGCTGGCTGCTGATGGCCCTGGCCGCCCTGTTGACGCTGGCCCTGCTGGCGGGCCGCAGCGCGCGCGCCGACGAAGAATTCCTCGAACCGAATGTCGCCTTCCAGTTTTCGGCCCGCATGGCCGACAGCAAGAGCGTGGCCGTGACCTACAAGATTGCCGAGGGTTACTACATGTACCGCGAGCGCTTCGCCTTCAAGGCGGTGGGCGCCACCCTGGGCGAGCCGGAGATCCCGCCGGGCAAGGTCAAGTTTGACGAAACCTTCCAAAAAGAAGTCGAAACTTACCGCAATAGCGTGACCATCATCATCCCGGTCGAGGCTGCCGGTCCCTTCACCCTGATGGCGACCAGCCAGGGCTGTTCGGACAAAGGCCTGTGCTATTCGCCGCAGGAGGCCAGCACGCGCCTGCAGGGCGGCGGTCTCAGCATCAGCAGCGCGAGCGCCGGCCAGGCGGCCGACCTGCCGGGCCTGAGCACGCCGGAAGGTTATGCTGCCGAACAAGCCGCCCAGGCTGCCAGCCCGGCGCGCGGCGACGCGGCCGGGACCAGCGAACTGGGGCGCATCGAAGCGGCGCTCAAGAGCGGCCGGCTGATGGTCATCGTGCCTCTCTTCCTGCTGCTGGGTCTGGGCCTGTCCTTCACGCCCTGCGTGCTGCCCATGGTGCCGATCCTGTCCTCCATCATCGTCGGCGAAGGCGCGGGCGCCACGCGCAAGCGCGGCCTGCTGCTGTCCCTTACTTACGCGCTGGGCATGGCCATCATCTATACCGCGCTGGGCGTGGCGGCCGGGCTGGCCGGTGAAGGCTTGGCGGCCCATTTGCAGAATGCCTGGGTGCTGGGCGCTTTTGCGCTGCTGATGGCCCTGCTGTCCCTGTCCATGTTCGGCGTCTATGAATTGCAAGTTCCAGCCTCCTTGCAGAGCCGGCTGATGGCCGCTTCCAACCGCCAATCCTCGGGCAAGCTGGCCGGCGTCTTTGCCATGGGCGCGATCTCGGCCCTGATCGTCGGCCCCTGCGTGGCCGCGCCGCTGGCCGGCACCCTGCTGTACATCGGCCAGACGCGCGACGTGGTGATCGGCGCCAGCGCCCTGTTCGCGCTGGCGGTCGGCATGAGCGTGCCCCTGGTCCTGGTCGGCGTCTCGGCTGGCGCCGTGCTGCCGCGCGCCGGCGCCTGGATGGATGGCGTGAAACGCTTCTTCGGCGTGCTGATGCTGGCCGTTGCCTGGTGGCTGGTGTCGCCCGTGCTGCCGGCGCTGGTGCAGATGCTGGGCTGGACCGTGCTCGGCCTCGGTTATGGCATGTACCTCTTCGTCAAATCCCAGCATTGGGGACTCAAAGCCCTGAGCCTGGTATTTGCGTTCGTCGGCGCCGCCCAGCTGATTGGCGCCCTCAGCGGCGGCCGCGATCCTCTGGCACCTTTAACGCATTTGCGCGGCGGCCAGGCGCATGGCTTGCAATTCACCCGCATTAAAACCGTCGCCCAATTGGACGCCACCCTGGCCAATACCGGCGGCAAAACTGTAATGCTCGATTTTTATGCCGACTGGTGCGTATCGTGCAAGGAAATGGAGAAATTCACCTTTGTCGATCCACAAGTAAAAGCCAAATTAGCCAATAGCCTCCTATTACAAGTCGACGTCACCGCCAATGACGAAGCCGATAAAGAAATGCTGCGCCGTTTCAAATTATTCGGCCCCCCCGGCATTATTCTCTTCGACCGCAGCGGAAAAGAAATCCCCGACTCCCGCGTGATCGGATTCCAGAATAGCGAAAAATTCCTGCAATCCCTCAACAAGCTGCAATAAACGAAAACCCGGCCAATAGCCGGGTTTTTTATTCCCCCTACAGCCGAGCCCGTGTCCACCTTGGGGTCAGACCCCAATCGGACACGGGCTGAACTGTAGCGTGCTGGATTTTGGTGCAATCATGCCAATATTGAGCATGGGTGAAGCCGAAAAAGCCGGGCTAGGCCCGGCGGTAGGACTCAGTGGTGGTGGCGCATTATGCCGCGGCGGTGTTGGTGCAGGCGCTTCGATTGTTCGTCGAAGATTTTCTGCTGTTCGGGACTCAGTACGGCATAGAAGGTTTTCAGGGCGGCCAAGTGGCTTTCCTGCTTGGTAATATGCTGTTTCGCCATTTCCAGATGTTTTTCCATTCTCTGCGGCGCCGTCATATTCGCGGCGGCGGCGCGGTCGGGATGGGCGGCATTCATGTCCGGTTTAATCGCGGCGATAAAAGTCGCCCAGGCGGGTTCTTGCTGGGCCGTTAATTTCAGGCTATCGTGCAAACGCTGCTGGCGTTGCGCGAAATGTTCCTGCCATTTGGCCTTGGCTTCTTCTTTATTGGCGGCGTGCGCGTGGCGGCCTTGCGCCGGGGTTTCTTCGGCATAGGCGCTGAATGCGGCCGTGCCCAGGCTCAGCACGGTCATCCCGATAGCAATACTTTTGCGTAAGCTGGTCATCATACTTTCCTTTCTGGGAGTGGGAATATGTGCACCTTAGGTTTAGCACATGATCCCATCTTCTCAAGCAGGTGTTTCTGCCAAGTGTCGGCAGCGCCGCTTTTTGTTTCGAGATGTTTCGCCGCGGCGGCATATACAAGACGATACAAAAGCCCATTGGTAAGCGGCCGCGGAACTAAGGATAATTGAGGCATGGAACCATCTTCTACTATTCTGATCGTCGATGACGACCGCGACATCCGCACCCTGCTGGCCGACTACCTGGAGTCGAACGGCTACCGCACCCTGGGCGCGGCGGACGGCGCCGCCATGTGGAAGGTGCTCGATGAAACCCGCCCCGATCTGGTCGTGCTTGACCTCAATCTGCCGGGCGAGGATGGCCTGACCCTGTGCCGCAAGCTGCGCGCCCATTCGACCCTGCCGGTCATCATGCTGACCGCGCGCAGCGAGCCGCTCGACCGCATCCTCGGCCTGGAAATGGGTGCCGACGATTACCTGCCCAAGCCTTTCGAGCCGCGCGAGCTGCTGGCGCGCATCCGCAGCGTCTTGCGCCGCAGTAACTCACAGCCGTCTGGTGTGTCGGACCAGGCCCAGCAGATCCGTTTCTCGGGCTGGACCCTGGATCTGACGGCGCGCCACCTGCTTAATCCGCAAGGCATCGTCATCATGCTCTCGGGCGCCGAATTCCGCCTGCTCAAGGTTTTCCTCGAACATCCGAACCGCGTGCTCAACCGCGACCAGCTGCTGAACCTGACCCAGGGCCGCGACGCCGACCCCTTCGACCGCTCGATCGATATCCAGATCAGCCGCCTGCGCCAGAAGCTGGGCGAGGATGCGCGCATGCCGCAAATCATTAAAACCGTGCGTAACGGCGGCTATGTGCTGGCCGGCGCGGTCAGCGTGGAGCCTGCGGCGTGAAAGCTTTCTGGCGCTCGATGACCGGGCGGGTGTTTCTGGTCCTGATGCTGGGCATCGTCGCGTCGGCGGCCCTGACCCAGTGGCTGGCCGTCAACGAGCGGCAGCGCACCCTGTCGCGTTACCGCGATTACCACGCGCTGGAGCGGGTCGAGCAGCTGATCACCACGGCCGAGGTGGTGCTGCCCGAGGCGCGCGGCCAGTATCTGCGTGTGGCCAGCAAGGGCGGCTTGCGCCTGGAGCCGATCGAGAGCCTGGGCGCTGCCACCCAGGCGCCCACCGAATTTTCGCGCGCCCTGGGCGCCCGCCTGGGCGCGGACTATGTGCTGACCCCGCTGGCCGGACGGCCCGAGGCTTGCGACCAGCCGCGCCAGTCCAATTCCATCTTTGGTCCCATGCAGTGGCGCGGCACCTGCGAGGAAATCCTGGTGCGCATGCGCGACGGCCAGCTGCTCAAGCTCTCGGTGCTGCCGCCGCGCTCGCCGCCGCCCACCGGCCATAACGAATACGCCGTCTTCCTGCCTTTCCTGCTCAGCATCGCCATCCTGGCCTATCTCGTCACGCGCATGACCATGCGGCCGCTGAAAAAGCTGGCCCAGGCCGCCAAAGACCTGGGCAACGACATCAACCACCCGCCGCTGGCCCTGGCCGGCGCCAGCGAGATCCGCCAGGCCGGCGCCGCCTTCAATGCCATGCAGGCGCGCATCCGCCAGCACATCTTCCAGCGCACCGAGATGCTGGCCGCCATCACCCATGATCTGCAAACTCCGCTGACCCGCATGCGCCTGCGCCTGGAAAAAGTGCGGGACGAGGATTTGCAGCAAAAGCTGATCGGCGACCTGTCGGCCATGCAGCAGATGGTCAAGGAAGGCCTGGACCTGGCGCGCAGCATGGACGCCACGGAAGCCATGCAAGCCCTCGACCTCGACTCCCTGCTCGACAGCGTCTGCGCCGATGCCGCCGATGCCGGCCAGCGCGTCGTGCTGGACGGACGCTCGGCCATGGCGATGATGTGCCGGCCGCTGGATATTCGCCGTTGTCTCGTCAACTTGCTCGATAACGCCGTTAAATACGGTCAACAGGCGCAAGTTGCGGTCGAGCGCGTGGGCGGCGCGGCGCGCATCCGCATCCGCGACAGCGGCCCCGGCATCCCGGCCGACCAGCTGGCGCGCGTGTTCGAACCGTTTTACCGCATCGAAACTTCGCGTTCGCGCAGCTCGGGCGGCACGGGCCTGGGCCTGACCATCGCGCGCAATATCGCCGAACAGCACGGCGCCACCCTGACCCTGGCCAATCTGGAACAGGGCGGACTCGAAGCCACTCTCGTGATCCCGGAGTATTACGCCGGTAAATGACACGATTCATACTCTAACGTCGCCTATGTATGCGACAATCCGCTCGCCGTGCAGGCGCGGGCGGCGACTCTTAAACTTTGCCGTAAAGTACGAATGAAAAAGAAGACACAGGGAATTCTGGTAGGCGTAGCTGTCCTGATCGGCGCAGGCGCTTGGCATTTCACGCATAAACCGGCGGAAGGCCAGGGTGGCGGCAAGTCCGGCGCCAATGCCATGGGCCAGGGACCGACCACGGTCAATGTGGTTGCGCCCGCGCGCCAGGATGTGCCGGTGCTGCTGCAAGCCAATGGCACGGTCAGCCCGATCAGCACGGTCGACCTGCATCCCCAGACCACCAGCACCATCGCCAAGGTCCATGTGAAGGAAGGCCAGTTCGTCAAGGAAGGCGAGCTGATGTTCTCGCTCGACGCCCGCAGCGAGGCAGCCAACCTCGACAAGGCCGAGGCCCAGGTGGCCAAGGACCGCGCCACCCTGGCCGACCTGGAGCGCCAGTACAAGCGCAGCCAGGAGTTGTTGAACCAGAAATTCATCGCCCAGGGCGCTGTCGATACCCTGAAAAGCCAGGTCGAAGGCGCGCGCGCCACGCTGGAAGCCGATATCGCTGCCGCCCGCGCCCAGAAGGTGAGCCAGAGCTATACCGTGATCCGCGCCCCGATGGCGGGCCGGGTGGGCGCCATCAATGTCTATCCAGGCAGCCTGGTGCAGCTCTCGACCTCGCTGGCCGTGATCACCCAGCTCAACCCCATCAATGTCGCCTTCACGCTGCCCGAAAGCAGCCTGGCGGCCCTGCTCGACGCCCAGCGCGCCGGCAAGGTGGCGGTGCAGGTCTTCCAGAACAATTCGAACCAGCCCATCGATGGCCAGCTCAGCTTTATCGACAACACCGTCGATCCCGTGGCCGGCGTGATCCGCGTGAAGGCCCAGTTCGACAACCGCGACACCCGCCTCTGGCCCGGCCAGTACGTCAATACCAAGCTCACCGTGCAAACCTTGAAAGACGCGTTGGTGGTGCCGCAAAACGCTATCATTACGAATACCCGTGGTACTTTCGTCTACACCGTGGCGCCCGATAATACGGCCGCCGTCGTGAATGTGCAGCGCCTGCATGCCTTCGGCACCCAGGCCGCTGTGACCGGCCTGAAGGGCGATGAAAAGATCATCGTGGAAGGCAAGCAAAACCTGCGTCCCGGCGGCAAGATCCGCATCGCCGATGCGGCCGGCACCAAGCACACCGGCAAAGGCCAGCAGCAGAAGGGTAAGGCGGAATGAATCTGTCCGAACTGAGCATCCGGCGCCCCGTCATGGTGGTGCTGCTGTCGCTGAGCGTGATCCTGGCCGGCGTGCTGTCCTATTCGCACATCCCGGTCGCCGCTCTGCCCAGCTATAACACCCCGGTTATCAATGTCAGCGCCGACCTGCCCGGCGCCAGCCCGGAAACCATGGCCTCGTCTGTGGCCCTGCCGCTGGAAAAGCAATTCTCCACCATTGCCGGCCTGAGCCTGATCACCTCGACCAGCAATCTCGGCTCCACCTCGCTGACCCTGGAATTCGACCCCAGCATCAACGTCAACCAGGCCGCCGTCGACGTGCAGGCGGCCCTGCTGCGCGCCCAGCGCGCGCTGCCGCAGGAAATGACGGAGCTGCCGTCCTACCGCAAGGTCAACCCGGCCGACGCGCCGGTGCTGTTCATGGCCATGACCTCGCCCTCGCTCAGCCTGTCCGAGCTTAACGATTACGCGGAAAACCTGATCGCGCCCAGCCTGTCCACCCTGCCGGGCGTGGCGCAAGTCTCGGTCAATGGCCAGAAGCGCTTCGCCGTGCGCGTGCGCGCCAAGGCCGACCTGCTCAACGCCCGCAATCTGACCTTGGACGAGCTGGCCACGGCCGTGCGCGCCGCCAATGCCAACACCCCGCTCGGCATTCTCGATGGCCCCAGCCAGACCCTGACCATCCAGGGCAATGCCCAGCTCATGAAGGCGGCCGAATTCGCTGAGCTGATTATCGCCAACCGCAATGGCCAGCCGGTGCGCCTGAAAGATGTCGCCACCGTCGAGGACAGCTTCCAGTCTGTGAAAACGGCCGGCAGCTATAACGGCGAACGCTCCATCGTGCTCATGGTGCAGCGCCAGCCCGACGCCAATACCGTGCAGGTGGTCGACGGCGTGCGCGCGCTCTTGCCGCGCTTCCGCGCCCAGCTGCCGCAATCGATCAAGATCAACCTCGTCAACGACCGCTCGGTGTCGATCCGCGAAGCCATCCATGACGTCAACCTGACCTTGGCCCTGACCGTGGTGCTGGTGGTGCTGGTGATCTTCCTCTTCCTGCGCCGCCTGGCCGCGACCTTCATCCCGGCCGTCACCATGCCGATCTCCCTGCTCGGCGCGCTGGCCCTGCTGTACGCCTTCGGCTACAGCCTGGACAACGTGTCCCTGCTCGGCATCACGCTCGCCGTCGGCCTGGTGGTGGACGATGCCATCGTGGTGCTGGAAAACATCGTGCGCCATATCGAGCATGGCATGAAGCCTTTGCAGGCGGCCCTGGTTGGCTCGCGCGAAATGGGCTTCACGATTATTTCGATTTCGATTTCGCTGGTGGCCGTCTTCATTCCGATCTTCTTCATGCCGGGCGTGATCGGCCTGCTGTTCCATGAATTCGCTGTGGTGGTAGCGCTGTCGGTGCTGGTCTCGGCCGTGGTCTCGCTGACCCTGGTGCCCATGCTGGCGGCCCGCTTCATGCCGGCCGACTCGCACGAAACCTCGGGCGACGACAGCTTCATCGGCCGCCACTTCGAAGCGGCTTTCGGCAAGCTGCGCGACGGCTATGCGCGCACGCTGGACGTGGCCCTGAATCACCGCTACATCGTGCTGGCCATCGCCATCGCCACCTTCGTGCTGACGGTGATCATGTACGCCACCATTCCCAAAGGCTTCTTCCCCGAGGAAGACCTGGGCCAGATCCAGGCCACCACCGAAGCCTCGGAAGACATCTCCTCCTCGGCCATGCTGGAATTGCAGATGCAGGTGGTCGAGCGCATGCGCGCCAACCCGAATGTGCAGGACGTGACCTCTTTCTCCAGCGGCGGCAACACCGGCCGCATGTTCCTCGTGCTCAAGCCGCGCGGCGAGCGCGCCAAGATGCCGGAAGTGCTGGACAGCCTGCGCAAATCGGCGCGCCAGGTGGCCGGTATTTCCGTCTACCTGCGTCCGGCGCAGAACCTGCAGCTGGGCGGCCGTCCGAGCAAGAGCCGCTACCAGTACACCCTGCAGTCGGTCAGTCCCGACGCGCTGAATGACTGGGCCGGCAAGTTCGTCGAATCCATGCGCGCCGACCAGGACTTCCGCGACGTCACCACCGATTCGCAGAACCGCGGCCTGCAAGCTTCGCTCAAGATCGACCGCGACAAGGCCAATACCCTGGGCGTGAAGATTGCCGATATCCGCAGCGCGCTGTATCTCGCCTTTGGCGAGCGCCAGGTTTCGACCATCTATTCCTCGGCCGCCAGCTACTACGTGATCCTGGAAGCGGCCACCGAAGACCGCCAGTTCGACGATGCACTGACCAAGGTCTCGGTGCGCAATGCCGGCGGCCAGCTGGTGCAGCTGTCGAGCTTTGCCTCGGTCGAGCGCACGGTGGGGCCGACCTCGGTCAACCACCAGGGCCAGCTGCAGGCGATCACGATTTCCTTCAATCTGGCACCCGATGTCCCGCTCGGCAATGCCACGGCCAAGATCGACCGCATGGGCGCCGAGATGGGCTTGCCGCCGTCCATCATCACGACCTATGGCGGCGATGCGGCCGTGTTCCAGAGTTCGCAGAGCAGCCAGCTCATCCTGATCATCGCCGCGCTCGGCGTGATCTATGTGCTGCTGGGCGTGCTGTACGAAAGCTATATCCACCCGCTGACGATCCTGGCCGGCCTGCCTTCGGCCGCCGTCGGCGCGCTGCTGACCTTGTGGCTCTTCAACCTCGACCTGACCATGATCGCCATCATCGGTATCCTGATGCTGATCGGTATCGTCAAGAAGAACGCCATCATGATGATCGACTTCGCCCTGCAAGCCCAGCGCACGGAAGGGCGCACGCCGCAGGAGGCGATCCGCGAAGCCTGCGTGCTGCGCTTCCGTCCCATCCTGATGACCACCCTGGCCGCCATGATGGGCGCGCTGCCCATCGCGCTGGGCCTGGGCGCGGGCGCCGAGCTGCGCCAGCCGCTGGGTCTGGCCGTGGTCGGCGGCCTGCTGTTCTCGCAGGTGATCACGCTCTACATCACCCCGGTGATCTACCTCTTCCTCGACAAATACAGCGGCAACGGTCCCATGAGCGATGCCGAGCTGGCCGAGGACGCGGAGGAAGAGGGCGGCAAGCTGGTCGAGCTGAAAGCTGTCAGCGCGCTCAAGCACTGATATGATGCGGGACGGTTGTTATTGATACATTCGCTAACATCCATCAAGACCGAGTTTTAGTAAGCTTCTTCACCAGACCAGCAGACCGCTTTGCGCAGAAAGTCCGATGATGTTGTTTCAGTTCACCCGTTCCCACACGGATCACCACGAGTATTGCGAAGCGTGCGGCCAGCGCCTGCCGGCGCCGGGCGGTTACGGCGACAAGCAGCCGAACCGCATCGGCATCGCCATCTCGGTGGCCCTGCACGTGCTGGTGGCGCTGTACTTTCTGTTCGGCCCGAATCGCAAGATCGTCCTGACCCCGCCGGCCAAGGAAGGCGATATGGTGTGGGTCGCGCCGCTGCCGAAAACCAAGCCCAGCAAGCCGAAAACCCAACCCCAGCCTGAACAGAAGCCCACGCCGCGCAAGACCCAGCCGGCCAAGATCACGCCGCGCATCGTGCCGCAGCGCCACAATCCGAACGCCATCACCCAGGTTGAAATTCCCGAGCAGCCGCGCACGCCGCAGCCGGCCAAGCTGACCCCGCCGCCGCCGCAAGTGGACGATATGCAGGCCATGGTTGAAGCGGCGCGCCGCCGCCGCGGCGCCGTGCCCTCCGCCGAATCCGCGCCGGAAAGCGACGACGACCGCGCCCGCCGCATCGCCCGCGCCAACATCATGGGCGCCCAGGGCCGCAGCGCGAATGGCGAACGCAACGAAACCGGCGGCATCTTCGACGTCACCAACAAAACCTTCAACAGCGCCGACGTCAAATTCCGCGGCTGGAACACCAACTTCAAGCGCCAGTGGCTGCAGCAGGTGCACGTTGAAGTGAGCGGCGAAGCTGACATCGAAACGGCCGTGGTGAAAAAGATGATCGAACTCATCCGAAAAGAAAAGCCCGGCGATTTCGAATGGGAATCCCACCGCCTCGGCAAGGTCGTGCGCATGAGCGCGCGCAAGGACGACGAAGCCGAACTGGCCGCCTTCCTGATGAAGGAAATGTTCCCCGAATACCGCCGCGCCCGCTAACCTTGCAGCGCGAAAAAAATCCCACCGTGGCCTTCCGCCACGGTGGGATTTTTTATCCGCTCAGCGCTGGCTTCAGGCGCTGGCCTTGAGCTTGCGGGCGATGTCGAGGGCGAAGTAGGTGAGGACGCCGTCGGCGCCGGCGCGCTTGAAGGCGAGCATGGATTCCATCATCACTTTGTCGCCATCCAGCCAGCCATTGATGGCGGCGGCTTTCAGCATCGCGTATTCGCCGCTGACCTGGTAGGCGAAGGTCGGTACTTTGAACTCATCCTTTACGCGGCGCACGATGTCGAGATAGGGCATGCCGGGCTTGACCATCACCATGTCGGCGCCTTCGTTCAGGTCGAGCGCCACTTCGCGCAGGGCTTCGTCGCTGTTGGCCGGGTCCATCTGGTAGGTGTTCTTGTCGGCCTTGCCCAGGGTGCCGGCCGAGCCGACCGCGTCGCGGAAGGGACCGTAGAAGGCGGAGGCGTATTTGGCCGAGTAGGCCATGATGCGGGTGTGGATGTGGCCCTTGGCTTCCAGCGCGGCGCGGATGGCGCCGATGCGGCCGTCCATCATGTCGGACGGGGCGACCACGTCGACGCCGGCGTCGGCCTGGGTCAGCGCCTGGCGCACCAGCATCTCGGTGGTGGCGTCATTGATGACGTAGCCGTTGGCGTCCAGCAGGCCGTCCTGGCCGTGGCTGGTGTAGGGGTCGAGCGCGACGTCGGTCAGGATGCCCAGCTCGGGGAAGGCTTGCTTCAGCGCGCGCACGGCACGCGGCACCAGGCCGTCGGGATTGGTCGCTTCCACGCCGTCCGGGGTTTTCAGCGCGGCGTCGATATTCGGGAACAGGGCCAGCACAGGAATGCCCAGGGCCACGCACTCTTCCGCCACCTTCAGCAGCACGTCCACCGACACGCGTTCCACGCCCGGCATCGAGGCCACCGGCTCGCGCCGGTTGCTCCCGTCGAGGATGAAGACCGGGTAGATCAGGTCGGCGGCCGTCACCACGTTTTCGCGCATCAGGGCGCGCGAGAACGGGTCGCGGCGCATGCGGCGCATGCGGATCGCAGGGAATTGTGCGGAGACTTGAGGATGGTGCATCGCTTGGGTTCCTATGAATATTATTGGTCCGTTCCGGGCGCGTCGGCGTCATCCGGTGCATCTGCGTCGCCGGCCAGACCGGCCAATTCCTCAATCTTGGCGGTGGCTTCGTCGATGCCGATGCGCTTGAGCGCGGAGAACAGCTGTACGGTGAAGGGGAAGCCTTCGCCGTCTTCGTCGACGTAACTGTCCAGTTTGGCTTGCGCCTGGCGCAGGACGTTGACGGATTCATTGCGGTTGAGCTTGTCAACCTTGGTCAAGATGCAGTGGATCGGCTTGCCGGTCGGGGCGAACCATTCGAGCATCTGGATATCGAGTTCGGTAAACGGGCGGCGCGCATCCATGATCAGGATCAGAGCAGCGAGCTGGTCGCGCCGCTGCACATAGTCGCCCAGCAGACGCTGCCAATGCAGCTTGGCGTCGCCCGACACTTCGGCATAGCCGTAGCCGGGCAAGTCGGCGATCAGCGCCTGGATTTCGTCGACATTGGTTTCATCCTTGCGGTGCATTGCCACATGGGCGCCGCCGATGGAAAAGAAATTAATATGCTGGGTACGGCCTGGAGTTTTAGATGCAAATGCCAGACCTTTTTGATTGCACAGAATATTAATTGCGGTCGATTTGCCGGCATTCGAACGGCCGGCAAAAGCGATTTCCGGCACGCTGGTGCGAGGCAGGTCGCGCAGGTGGTTTACAGTAGTGAAGAAGCGGGCTTGCCAGAGCTTGGACATGGGAGTGAGAGGGAATTACAACAAAAGGGAGCATTAACGCGATAAAGCTATTGTACAATAAGGGGTTGCGAATTGCTGTTGCGGAGCGATCTGCCAGAAATATAAGGCGAGCTGATACAGCAATAATTATTACTAATTCTAATCTGTCTCAGGGTGTCTGAATGAATCGTGCGAATTCACCATTTATAAAATCCTTGTTCGTTGCACTGCTGGCCGTTTCCGGCGTGGCATCGGCGTCCGACGCGAAACACGCACCGGCCGCAGCCAAGCCCGATGCAGCTAAAGGCGCCACCCTGTACGCCGATGGCGATGCAGCGCGCGGCCTGCCAGCTTGTGTGTCCTGCCACGGCGCCGCCGGCAATTCGAGCATCACCGCCAACCCGAAACTGGCCGGCCAGCCGGAAGCGTATCTCTACAAACAGCTGGTGAGCTTCGAAGGCCCGTCGCGCAGCCAGCCGGTGATGACTACCTTCTCCAAAATGCTGTCGGACGAGGAAAAGAAAAACATCGCCGCCTACCTGGCAACCCAGACTTCGAAACCTGGCGCCGCCAAAAATAAAGAAACGGTGGAACTGGGCAAGAAGATCTATCGCGGCGGCATCGCCGAGAAGAACGTCCCAGCCTGCGCCAGCTGCCATGGTCCTGCCGGCGCCGGCATGCCTGCCACCTATCCGCGCATCGGCGGCCAGCACCAGGATTACACCGCTGCCCAGCTGGCCCTGTTCAAGGCCGACGGCCGCAAGAACAGCCCGGAAATGAGCACCATCGCCAAACGCATGTCCGACGAGGAAATGAAGGCCGTGGCTGACTACGTGGCCGGCTTGAAATAATCACCTCCGATAGTCCCGCGCTGACTGCTTTAAGTCTGCTTTAAGCGCACAGGACGGTTCAGGCAGTATAAAGGGCGGCCGCGTAAGCGGGCTGCCCTTTTTGTTGGTATCCTCCTGCCTGCTTGGTTCCGTCCCTTTTGTGAAGACATCCGCATGAGCACCGCCAGTACCACCGCCGCCCCGCCGGCCAGCCACCGACCCACTCTGCACGAAGCGTTTGAGCTGCTGTCCTCGATGCGCTTTGCTATCAGTCTACTGACGATGATAGCAATCGCCTCGATCCTCGGCACGGTGCTGCAGCAGAACCAGGCCATGAGTAATTACATCAACCAGTTTGGTCCCTTCTGGTTCGAAGTCTTCAATAAACTGAGCTTGTATGCGGTGTACTCCGCCTGGTGGTTCCTGCTCATCATGGGCTTCCTGGTGGTCTCGACCTCGCTCTGCATCGTGCGCAATACGCCCAAGATGCTGAAAGATATGCGCAGCTGGCGCGAACATGTGCGCGAACAATCGCTGCGCAACTTCCACCACCACAGCGAATGGACCACGCCGCTGACGCGTGCCGCCCTGGCCCAGCAGACGGCCACCCGCCTGCAGCACGCCGGCTACCAGACCCGCATCATCGAAAAAGACCAGGCCTTGCTGCTGACCGCCAAACGCGGCGCCGGCAATAAATTCGGCTATATCTTCGCCCACGCCGCCATCGTCATCATCTGCGTCGGCGGCCTGCTCGATTCCGATATGCCCATCCGCCTGCAGGAATGGACCATGGGCAAGACGCCGTTTACCGGCGGCGGTCTGATTTCCGAGATTCCCAAGCAGCACCGCCTGAGCGAAGCCAACCCGACCTTCCGCGCCAATACCGCGATTCCCGAAGGCCAGGCCAGCGATACGGCCATCATTCCGCGCGCCGATGGCGTGCTGATCCAGGAACTGCCCTTTACCATCGAGCTGAAGAAATTCACCATCGACTTCTACAGCACCGGCATGCCCAAGCTGTTCGCCAGCGATGTGCTGATCCGCGACAAAGAGAACGGCAAGACCTTCCCCGCCACCATCGAAGTCAACAAGCCCCTGGTCTACAAGGGCCTGGCGGTTTACCAGTCCAGCTTTGAGGACGGCGGCACCAAGCTCAAACTCAAAGGCTACCCGATGAAGGGCGCCCAGGCCGGGCAGTTCGAGTTGAGCGGCGAAGTCAACGCCAGCACGCCGATGACCGAGGATTACACCATCGAGTGGTCGGGCTTCCGTCCCTTCAATGTGGAAAACATGGCCAGCCAGGATGCGCGCGCCGTGACCAAGGGCGAGGACTTGAACAAGGAATTCGCGCGCAGCCTGGACAAGCACCTGGGCTCGGCTGCTAAGACCGCCAACAACAAGGATCTGAAGAACGTCGGCCCCAGCGTGCAGTACAAGTTGCGCGACAAGACCGGCCAGGCGCGCGAATTCCAGAACTATATGCAGCCGCTGGAGCTGGAAGGCGCCACCGTCTTCCTGGCCGGCGTGCGCGCCAACCCGAACGATCCGTTCAGCTATCTGCGCATTCCGGCCGACGACGAGCATAGCGTGCGCGACTGGATGCGCCTGCGCGCCGCCCTGCAAGACCCGGCCCTGCGCGCCAGCGCCGCCGAACGCTATGCGCGCCGCGCCGCGCCGGCTTCCTCCACCGCGAATGCCGCGCTGAACCAGCAGCTGCGCGACTCCGCGCTGAAGAGCCTGGAAATCTTCGCCGGCGACGACAAGCAGGGCGGCTTCATGGCCATCAGCCGCTTCCTGGAAAAAGTGCCGGAGCAAGAGCAGTCCAAGGCCGCCGACATCTTCATGAAGATCCTGAACGGCACGCTGTGGGAGCTGTGGCAGATCGCGCGCGACAAGGAGGGCATGGCCCCGGTCGCGGCCGACGAGAAGCATGCGCGCTATCTGCAGCTGGCCACCAATGCCTTGTCGGACGCCTTCTTCTACGGCGCCCCGATCTATCTGCAGCTCGACGAATTCACCGAAGTGAAGGCTTCGGTCTTCCAGGTCACGAAGTCGCCCGGCAAGACCGTGGTCTACCTCGGCTGCCTGTTCCTGGTGCTGGGGGTGTTCGCCATGTTCTATATCCGCGAACGCCGCCTGTGGGTCTGGATCAAGGAGGAAGGGCAGGGCACGCACGCGCTGATGGCCATGAGCACCCAGCGCCGCACCCTGGACTTCGATAAGGAATTCACCGAAATGAAGGAAAAACTGCCGCAATCGGCGTAAGCTGTTGCTACGTTGTGGAGAGGAATAATGGAAATCACGCAAACCCAAACCTATACCGAGGCGCCCGGCTATTTCAAACGCCTCAACTGGATCGACTGGTTGTTCGCCGTCGGCCTGCTGGGCGCCGCCCTGTTCGCGCTGAACCGCTTCGGCGCGTATATGGACATTTATGAAAAAGTGATCCTGCTCGCCTGCGCGCCCACCTTTGCCGCCCTGGGCTGGCACTGGAAGCCGGTGCGCTGGCTGATGCCGCTGACGGCCGTGCTGGCGCTGGCCGCCATCGGCCTGTATGCGGGCGACTTGAATATGGCGAACCAGAAATTCTGGCTGCGCAATATGCTGTCGAGCCAGTCGGCGATCCTGTGGATGAGCGTGATGTTCTTCCTCTCAACCCTGTTCTATCTGATCGGCCTGGGCCTGCGCTCGGGCATGGGCTTCACCGTCGGCTCCAAGCTGTGCTGGGCCGGCGTGATCCTGGGCACCACCGGCATGCTGGTGCGCTGGTACGAGTCCTACCTGATCGGCACCGACGTCGGCCACATTCCCATTTCCAATCTGTACGAGGTCTTCATCCTGTTCGCCCTGATCACGGCGATGTTCTACCTCTACTATGAAAAGCGCTACAACACCCAGCAGCTGGGCGCGTTTGTGCTGCTGGTGATCTCGGCCGCCGTCGGCTTCCTGCTGTGGTACACCGTGTCGCGCGACGCGGCGGAAATCCAGCCCCTGGTGCCGGCCCTGCAAAGCTGGTGGATGAAGATCCACGTCCCGGCCAATTTCATCGGCTACGGCACCTTCTCGCTGGCGGCCATGGTGGCCGGCGCCTATCTGCTGAAATCCTCGGGCTACCTGGTGGACCGCCTGCCCGCGCTGGAATTGCTGGACGACGTGATGTACAAGTCGATCTCGGCCGGCTTCGCCTTCTTCACCATCGCCACCATCCTGGGCGCGCTGTGGGCGGCCGAAGCCTGGGGCGGCTACTGGTCCTGGGACCCGAAAGAAACCTGGGCGCTGATCGTCTGGCTCAACTATGCGGCCTGGCTGCATATGCGCCTGGTGACGGGCCTGCGCGGCCGCTTCCTGGCCTGGTGGGCGCTGGTCGGCCTGCTGGTGACGACGTTTGCTTTCCTTGGCGTCAATATGTTCCTCTCCGGCCTGCATTCCTACGGCAAGCTTTAAAACAGCTTTCAGGAAAGAGGTGTAAGGTTTCGCTATCTGGTCCGACCAAGCAGCAAGCCCGCACCTTTTTCCTGGAGTTGCCATGTTGATCAAACGTAGTCCGAACGGCATCGACCTGCCGTTTTCCTCCGAAATCACGCCGCGCGCGGTCTTCGAATCGCGCCGCAGTTTCATGCGCCAGATGGCGCTGGGCGCGGTGGCCGGCGGTGCCCTGCTCGAATCGCTGGGGCAGGAAGCCTTGGCCCAGGGCTTGAATCCGAAACTGGCCGCCAAGCTCAATCCCGCCTATTCCGCCCTCGACAAGCAAAGCGCTTACAAGGACGCGACCAGCTACAATAATTTCTACGAGTTCGGCACCGACAAAAGCGATCCAGCCCAAAATGCGCACACGCTGAAAACCCAACCCTGGACTGTGAGCATCGAGGGCGAGGTGAAAAAGCCCCTGACCCTCGATCTGGACGCCCTACTTAAGCTGGCGCCGCTGGAAGAGCGCGTCTACCGCTTGCGCTGCGTGGAAGGCTGGTCGATGGTGATTCCCTGGGTCGGCTACTCGCTGTCCGAACTGATCAAGCGCGTCGAACCGACCGGCAACGCCAAATACGTGGAATTCATTACCCTGGCCGACAAGAAGCAGATGCCCGGCGTGGGCAGCCGTGTGCTGCAATGGCCGTATGTGGAAGGCTTGCGCCTGGACGAGGCCAACCATCCGCTGACCTTGCTCACCCTGGGCATGTATGGCGAAACCCTGCCCAAGCAGAATGGCGCGCCGGTGCGCATTGTGGTGCCGTGGAAGTATGGCTTCAAGTCGGCCAAGTCCATCGTCAAGATCCGCTTCGTGCGCGAGATGCCGCGCACCGCCTGGAATCTGGCCGCGCCCTCGGAATACGGCTTCTACTCCAACGTGAATCCCGAAGTCGACCATCCGCGCTGGTCCCAGGCCAGCGAGCGCCGCATCGGCGAGGACGGCTTCTTCGTGCGCAAGCGCAAGACGCTGATGTTCAACGGCTATAGCGACGTGGCCTCGCTGTACAGCGGCATGGACCTGAAAAAATTCTTCTGAACGATATGGACTTCTTCCCCACTCCCAAGCAACTGTCCCGCATCAAGCTCGCCGTCTTCGTGCTGGCGCTGCTGCCCTTTGTGCGCATGGCCTGGCTCACGGTCAGCGGCCAGCTGGTCGAACCGCTGCAATTCATCACGCGCGGCAGCGGCGACTGGACGCTGTACTTCCTCTGCCTCACGCTAGCGGTGACGCCGCTGCGCCGCCTGTTGCAATGGCCTTGGCTGATCCGCCTGCGCCGCATGCTGGGCCTGTATGCCTTCTTCTACGCCTTCCTGCACTTCCTCACCTTCCTGTGGTTCGACCATTTCTTCGATGTGCAGGCCATGTGGAAGGACGTGCTGAAGCGGCCTTTCATTACCGTCGGCTTTAGCGCCTTCGTGCTGCTGCTGCCGCTGGCCATCACCAGCACCAACGGCATGGTCAAGCGCCTGGGCGGCAAGCGCTGGCAGTGGCTGCACCGGCTGGTCTACATCATCGCGCCGCTGGGCATCCTGCACTTCTGGTGGATGAAGGCGGGCAAGCACGATTTCGGCCAGCCCATCCTGTTCGGCCTGATTGTCGCCGCGTTGCTTGGCGTGCGCCTGTGGTGGGCCTACAGCAAGCGCGCCGCCGCCCCGGCCGCCGCCAAGGGCTGTTCCGGCTGCTGCCACTAAGACATGCACTGCTTGAGGATGCGCAAAGCCTGCGCATCCTCGCCCGCCGCAACACCGCCAGGTCTTCCTACAATGGACCATGGCGAACCAGCACGACAGCGCATACCGGCAACTCTTCTCCCATCCCGAAATGGTGGCCGACCTGATCGCGCCTTGTCCTCCTGGCATGGAGTTTCTTCAAGCTCAGCAGCGCTATCTCCTGCTGGATGTGATGAAATTGCTTAAAGCCGACCCTGATTTCAGCAATGTCGTCGTGGCGCTGCTTTGCCTGCGTCAACAGCAAACTCCTCAGCAAATGATGAAACTGATCGTATCGATCTCTCGTTGGATGAGGGGGAAGCCATCGATTCAGCTACAGCGGAGTATGTTGCGATGGGCGCGGTCGAGCTTGCCAGAAGGGCTAGGGAAAACTACGATGTACACGAAGGGAGAGGCGAAAATGAAGGTTGATCCCCCCGACTTCGATACATTTGTCGAGCTGATTTCAGGTGGCTGGAAGATGGCCGGTATGCAAGAAATCCTGCAGCGCGTCTTGGAAAGACGCTTTGGCGCCTTACCGGAACAGTATCTGAAGCAAATGGAACACGCGAATGAGGAGGCGTTCAATCTGTGGGCCGACCGCGTCGCGGAGGAATTGAGTCTCGAGGCAATCTTCGCCGACGGCCCTGAGGATTGAGCCGCGCACCATGCCGGTGCGCGGCCCGGGGTGCTTACCTCAGCACCGATTCCAGCGCGAACAGCTCTTGCGGCGTTTCGCGGCGGCGTACCAGATGGGTTTGGCCGCCATCGACCATCACTTCGGCGGCGCGGCCGCGCGTGTTGTAGTTCGAGGCCATGGTCATGCCATAAGCGCCCGCCGTGTGCATCACCAGCAGATCGCCCGGCGCCACCGCCAGCGCGCGTTCGCGCGCCAGCCAGTCGCCCGACTCGCAGATCGGTCCCACCACATCAAAGGTTTCGCCGGCGGTGGCGGACTGCAGCACCGGCTGCATATCCATCCAGGCCTGGTACAGGGCTGGACGCGCCATATCGTTCATGGCCGCATCGACGATGCAGAAATTCTTTTCTTCGCCATGCTTGAGGAACTCCACGCGCGTCAGCAGCACGCCGGTATTGCCGACGATGGAACGGCCTGGCTCGAAGATCACCTTGATCGGCTTGCCGCCGTGGCGCGCGGCGCGCCAGGCGTCGACGCGGCGGAACAGGCGGCCAAGGTAGTCGCCCACCGGCACCGGCGCGCTTTCGCCCGCCTCGCCATAATCCACGCCCAGGCCACCGCCGATGTCCAGGTGGTGCAGGTGGATCCCTTCGGCGTCGAGCGTGTCGATCAGTTCGATCAGCTTGTCGAGCGCCTCCAGCAGCGGCGCGTCATCCAGCAGCTGCGAGCCGATATGGCAATCGATGCCGCACACGTCCAGATGCGGCAGGCTGGCCGCGGTGCGATAGGTGTCCAGCGCATCGCTGAAGGCCACGCCGAATTTGTTCGCTTTCAGGCCGGTGGCGATATATGGATGGGTTTTGGCATCCACATTCGGATTCACGCGCAGCGAGATGCGCGCCTGCTTGCCCATGCTGCCCGCCACTTCGTTCAGGCGGTGCAGCTCGGGAATCGATTCCACGTTAAAGCACAGGATGTCGTGCTCCAGCGCCAGGCGCATCTCGTCCACGCTCTTGCCGACGCCCGAGAAGATCACCTTGCGCGGATCGCCGCCCGCCGCGATCACGCGCAGCAGTTCGCCGCCCGACACGATGTCGAAACCGGCGCCCTGGCGCGCCAGCAGGTCCAGGATGGCCAGGTTGGAATTGGCCTTCATCGCATAGCAGACCAGCGCGTCGCGGCCGGCGCAGGCGTCGGCATAGGCGGCGAAGTTGCCCAGCAGTTGGGCCTTGGAATAGACGTAGGTCGGCGTGCCGAACTGTTCGGCGATGGCGTTCAGGGCGACGCCCTCGGCGTGCAGCACGCCGTTCTGGTAAGCAAAATGGGACATGGATTACTGTTGTTGGGATACGGGCGGGGTGGCCGGAACGGGTGACGAAGCCGGTGCGACGCCAGGCTTGCCCGGCGCGGTCGAACTGCCGGCCTTGGTCTGGGTTTTCGGCATATACAGGGGGCCGGTCTGGCCGCAAGCGGACAGCAGCAGGCAGGTGGCGAGAACGCCAATCAGCGCAAGAGTGGACTTCACGATTAAAATCACGGTTTGATCAGAGAGCTTGGAGTTTAGCATGACCGAATCGGAATTTTTGGACCTGGCCGACGCTACCCTGTCCGCCATCGAAGCCGCCTATGACCGCCTGTTCGAGCAGGACATGCTCGACGTCGAGTGCAGCCGCAGCGGCAATGTGCTGGAAATCGAGTTTGTGCACAACGGTTCCAAGGTGATCGTCAACAGCCAGGCCGCCATGAAAGAAATCTGGGTGGCGGCGCGCACCGGCGGTTTCCACTACCGCCAGGTCGACGGCAAATGGCGCGACACGCGCGACAACACCGAACTGTTCGAAGCGCTGACGGCCATCACGGCCCACCAGTCCGGCGGCGCGCCGGTGGTGATTTCGGAACAGGCATAAAAACAAAGGGGACCGCGGTCCCCTTTGCGCCGTCCCCTTTATTTATCAGAACAGTTCGTTCTTCACGGCATCTTTGGCCTTTTCCTCGGCCGGCGTGCCGCGCGCATTGCCTTCCAGGCTCTGCACGCCCACGCCCGGCGGATTCTCGGCATAGAAGTATTCGCCGTCAGCCATGATGATGCCTTCCGGCACTGGCCTATCCTCGATCGGGATGTTTTTCAGCGCCTTCTGCATAAAGCCGATCCAGATTGGCAAGGCCAGACCGCCGCCGGTTTCGCGGTTGCCCAGATTCTTCGGCTGGTCGTAGCCGATCCAGGCCACGCCCACCAATTTCGACTGGTAACCGGCGAACCAGGCGTCGATCGAATCGTTGGTGGTGCCGGTCTTGCCCGCGATATCGGGACGGCGCAGCACCAGCGCCTTGGTCGCCGTGCCGAAGCGCACCACGTCTTTGAGCATGCTGTCCATCATGAAGGCGTTGCGCTCGTCGATGACGCGGCTGCTTTCCGTGCCGGCGCGGTCGGGGTTGGCCTGGGACAATACCTTGCCATTCGCATCCGTCACCTTGGAAATCAGATAAGGCGTGACCTTGTAGCCGCCGTTGGCAAACACCGCATAGGCGCCCGCCATCTGCAGCGGCGTCACCGAGCCGGCGCCCAGGGCCAGGGTCAGGTAGGGCGGATTCTTCTCCGGTTCGAAGCCGAAGCGGGTGGTGTATTCCTGGCCGTACTTGGCGCCGATCTTGTGCAGGATGCGGATCGAAATCATGTTCTTCGACTTGGTCAGGCCGCGCCGCATGGTCATCGGACCCTCATACTTGCCGTCGTAGTTCTTCGGCTCCCAGGCCTGGCCGCCGGTCTGGCCGGCGTCGAAGGAAATCGGGGCGTCGTTGATCACGGTGGCCGGCGACAGGCCGCGCTCCAGCGAAGCCGAGTAGATGAAGGGCTTAAAGGAGGAGCCGGGCTGGCGCCAGGCCTGGGTCACGTGGTTGAATTTGTTTCGGTTGAAGTCGAAGCCGCCCACCATGGCCTTGATCGCGCCGTCTTCCGTGCTGGCAGCAACGAAGGCCGATTCGATTTCCGGCATCTGGGTAATCTGCCAATCTTTCCCTTCCTGCATCACGCGGATCACGGCACCACGGCGGATGCGGCGGTTCGGCGCGGCTTTTTCCGACAGCCAGGATTTGCCCATCTCGATATTGGCGCCGGTCATGGTGATTTCCTCGCCCGAGGCGGTGACGGCCACCACTTTCTGCGGGCTGGCCGAGAGCACGATGGCGGCCACGATATCGTCGCTGTCGGCATGCTCGGCCAGCTCGGTTTCGATGGCTTCGTCGGCGTCGGCCTTGTTCGACGGGATGTCGATATAGGCTTCCGGGCCGCGGTAGGCGTGGCGCTTTTCGTAATCCATCACGCCGCGGCGCAGGGCCAGGTAGGCCGCGTCCTGGTCGGCCTTGGTGATGGTGGTGAAGACGTTCAGGCCGCGTGTGTAAGTGTCTTCCTTGAACTGCTCATACACCAGCTGGCGCGCCATCTCGGCCACGTACTCGGCGTGCACGCCGAATTCGCTGGAATCGGTCTTCACCTTGAGCTGCTCGTTCTTGGCCGCCTCGAATTGGGCCGGGGTGATATAGCCCAGCTGCGCCATGCGCTGCAGGATGTATTGCTGGCGGGTGCGGGCGCGCTTCGGATTGACCACCGGGTTGTAGGCCGACGGCGCTTTCGGCAGGCCGGCCAGCATCGCCGCTTCGGCGATGCTGATGTCCTTCAGGTTCTTGCCGAAGTAGATCTGGGCCGCCGAGGAGAAGCCGTAGGCGCGCTGGCCCAGATAGATCTGGTTCATATACACCTCCAGAATCTGGTCTTTCGTCAGATTCTGTTCAATCTTCCAGGCCAGCAGGGCTTCATACGCCTTGCGCTTGAGGGTCTGCTCGCTGGAGAGGAAGAAGTTGCGCGCCACCTGCTGGGTGATGGTGGACGCGCCCTGGCGCGCGCCGCCGGTGGCGTTGTGCACGGCCGCGCGCAGGATGCCGAGGTAATCGACGCCGCCATGCTCGTAGAAGCGGTCATCCTCGATGGCCAGCACGGCCTTCTTCATCACATCCGGTATGTCCTTGATATGGACCAGGTTGCGGCGCTCTTCGCCGAATTCGCCGATCAGCACATTATCGGCCGAGAAGATGCGCAGCGGCATCTTGGGCCGGTAATCGGTCAACTGGTCCAGCGAGGGCAGGTTGGGGTAGGCCATGGCCAGGCCGAAGACCACCAGCAATACCGCCGCCATCAGCAGGCCGACCAGCGAGGCCAGGGCCATCAGCAGGAAGCCGCGCGAGCGCGAGGGCTTGTTGTCAGGGGTAGGCGTCGCCTTGTTCGATGATGTCATGCGCAGGGAACTTTCAGTATTTTATCCACAGCATTATAAGCGAGGGGCTGGGGGGCAGGCGCGCACGCGGGTGCAGGGAATTGTCACAAAACTTAACCTTTAACAAGCCGATAAGCTTGCCATTCCGGCAGCGGCGCCGCGGCAAAATCTGTGGCAAAACACGCACATACAAGTAATTGTGCACGGTAGAAATGGCTTTACATCGCGTCTGCCTTATTGCTAGCATCTAAACGTACCGTCTGACCAAAATTGTCTGGACCCGTGCCGCAGCAAGGTGTTCCGACAGGTATAACACTGGAGCGCATCCGGCAGCACCTGCGACCGTACAGGTGCTGAACCAAGGGGGACATGCTCGTGATGGTAGACCTCAAGACCCTGTTCGGTGGCGGCCATCCGCCGCTGGTCGGCATCGACATCAGCACGTCGAGCGTGCGGCTGGTGGAATTGAGCGATGCCGGCAAGGAGGGCGTGAGGCTGGAGCGCTGCGCCACCGAGGCGCTGCCGCGCGGCGCTGTCACCGACGGCAATATCGAGAACATGGACCAGGTGGTCGACGCCGTGCGCCGCGTCGTGAAAAAGAGCGGCACGCGCGCCCGCCATGTGGCGCTGGGCATGCCGCCGGCCGCCGTCATCACCAAGAAGATCATCCTGCCGGCCGGCATGTCGGAAGAACAGCTGGAAGTGCAGGTCGAATCGGAGGCCAGCCAGTACATTCCCTTCGCCCTGGATGAAGTCAGCCTGGATTTCGACGTGATCGGCCCGGTCGGCAATTCGCCCGACGATATCGAAGTAATGCTGGCCGCCGCCCGCCGCGAAAAGGTGGAGGACCGCGTCGCCATCGGCGAAGCCTCGGGCTTGAAGGCCAGCGTGATGGACATCGAATCCTATGCCGCGCGCGCCGCGCTGGACCGCATCGTCGCCCAGCTGCCGGACGGCGGCGCCGGCCAGATCATCGCCCTGTTCCAGATCGGCGCCCAGGTCACGCATATCTCGGTGATGCTGGACGGGCAAACCATCTACGAACGCGAGCAGCCTTTCGGCGGCAATTCGCTGACGCAGGACATCGTGCGCTCCTTCGGCCTGTCCTATGAGGAGGCGGAGGCGCGCAAGCGCTCCGGCGAGCTGCCGGAAAACTATTCCGCCGACATCCTCGCCCCCTTCCTCGAAAGCGCCGCGCTCGAAGTCACGCGCGCCATCCAGTTCTTCTTCACCTCCACGCCCTACACCAAGGTCGACCAGATCTACCTCGCCGGCGGCTGCGCCCTGATTCCCGGCCTGCTCGATATCGTTGCCAGCCGCACCAAGATCTCCAGCACGGTGCTGTCGCCCTTCAAGGGCATGCAGCTTGCGGCCGGCGTGCGCGAACAGCAGCTGCGCAGCGATGCGCCGGCGTATCTGGTGGCCTGCGGACTGGCGCTGCGGAGGTTCGGCTGATGATACGCATCAACCTGCTCCCGCACCGCGAGGAAAAACGCAAGCAGAGGAAGGCCGCCTTCTTCGCCCTCTTGACCCTGGGCGGCTTGCTGGGCGTTGCGCTGGTGCTGCTGGTGGGCGGCTATAACGCGCGCGCCATCGCTATTCAGGATCAGCGCAACGAGGTGCTGAAAAAAGCCATCGTGGAACTGGACAAGAAGATCGCCACCATCGCCACCCTGAAGCAGGAAATCGAGGCGCTCAAGGCGCGCCAGCAGGCGGTCGAGGATTTGCAGGGCGACCGCAACCAGCCGGTGTATCTGCTCGATGAACTGGTCAAGCAGACCCCGTCCGGCGTCTACCTGAAAGGCTTCAAGCAGGACGGCCAGCGCGTCACGGTGGGTGGCTATGCGCAGTCGCAAGAACGCGTCTCGGAACTGCTGCGCAATCTGGCGGGCGCCTCGCCCTGGCTGGAAAAGCCCGACCTGATCGAAGTGCGGGCGGCCAATCTGGCGCAGGGCAAGAGCACGAAAAAGGTGGTGGAGTTCAACCTGATCGTCAGCATCAAGCGCCCGCGCGACAAGGACAAGCCGGAAGAGGGCAGTCCCGGCGTCAAGCCCGGCGGCGCCGGCAATGCGGCCAAGGCGGCCCAACCCTGAGGCAAAGCGCATATGGCGACCGACCTGAAACAACTGGGAGAGACACTGGCGGCGCAGTTCCGCGGCCTGCAAGGCGTGCATCCGGGCCAGTGGCCGCTGGCGCCGCGCCTGCTGTGCGCCTTCGGCGTGACGGTGGCGGTGCTGGTGCTGGGTTACTTCGGCTACTGGAGCGGCCAGTTCGAGGAGCAGGAGACCGGCGCCGCGCGCGAACTCAAGCTGCGCGACGAGTACAAGATCAAGGTGGCGCAGGCCGTCAATCTCGACGCCCTGATCGCGCAAAAGCAGCAGGTCGACCAGTATGTGGTGCGGCTGGAGAAGCAGTTGCCGAGCAAGGCCGAGATGGCGGCCCTGCTGTCCGACATCAACCAGGCCGGCCTGGGACGCGGCCTGCAGTTCGAGCTGTTCCGCCCCGGCCAGGTGGTGGTCAAGGATTATTACGCCGAGCTGCCCATCGATATCAAGGTGGCGGGGCGCTACCACGACATCGGTTCCTTCGCCGGCGATATGGCCAATCTGCCGCGCATCGTCACCCTTAACAATATGAACCTGAACACGGCCAAGGATGGCTCCCTGGTGCTGGAAGCGGTGGCCAAGACCTTCCGCTACCTGGACCAGGAAGAAGTGGCGGCGCAGCGCAAGGCGGCGGCCGACAAGAAGAAGGGGAATAAGAAATGAACGCGCGCGCCGCCTGTCTGGCCTTGCTGCTGCCGCTGCTGGGTGCCTGCGGCGACAGCGACGAGCAGGAAGTGCGGCAGTGGATGAAGGAAATCGACGCCCAGACCAAGGTGGCGGTGCCGCCCCTGGCCGAGCCCAAGACCTTCATCCCCTTCGCCTATGCCTCGGCCGACGCGCCCGATCCCTTCAGCCCCGCCAAGCTGCTGATCGAGCTGGCCAAGAGCCGTTCCGGCGGCGGCATCCAGCCCGATATGCAGCGGCGCAAGGAATTCCTGGAGAGCTTCCCGCTCGATACCATGAAAATGGTGGGCATTCTGCAGAAAGACCGCACCACCTACGCGCTGCTGCAGATTGACCGCGCCATCCATCACGTGCAGGCCGGGCAGCATCTAGGCCAGAACTTTGGCCTGGTCACCGGCATCACGGAAGAGGCGGTGAATGTGAAGGAAATCGTACAGGATGCGGCCGGCGACTGGGTCGAACGCACGTCGAAGCTGGAGTTGCAGGAGAAGGAGAGCAAGCCATGACCGCCATCCACACCCTGGCGCGGGGACTGCGCCGCGCCGGCGCCACGCTGGCGCTGCTCGGCGCCGCGGCCCTGGCCCCTGCGCCTGCCCTGGCGCAGGCCGGCAATGCCATCGAATCGATCACGGCCAACCTGCAGGGTTCCAATGTGATCGTCAAGATTGCCTTGCGCAACGCGCCGGAAAAACCGCCGCTCGGCTTCGCCATCACCAATCCCTCACGCATCGCGCTCGATTTCGGCACTACCGTGAATGCCACCGGCAAGACCATGCAGGAGCTGAACCTGGGCGATCTGCGCAGCGTGACCGTGGTGCAGGTGGGCGAGCGTTCGCGCCTGGTCTTCAACTTGAAGCGCAGCCTGAATTACGCCACTGCTGTCGACGGCAATAATGTGATCCTCACCATCGAAGGCTCGGGCGGCGTGGCGACGGCGGTCGACGCCAGCGGCCTGCCGGCCAGTGCTGCCCAGCGTCCGGGCGCCGCCGCGCAGGCGCCGCCTGTAGCCAAGCCGGCCGCCATGCCAAGCGCGGCAGCGCCTGCGGCGAGTGGCAAGCAGATGCTGCGCGATCTGGATTTCCGGCGCGGCAGCAATGGCGAGGGCAGGGTGGTGGTCGACCTGCCCAACAACCAGGTGGCGGTCGACGTGCGCCAGACCGCGACCGGCGTGGTGGTCGACTTCATGCGCACGGGCCTGCCGGAAACCCTGCGCCGCCGCATCGACGTGACCGACTTCGGCACGCCGGTGCAGCGTGTGACTGCCGTGCCACAGGGCGAGAATGTGCGCCTTACCGTCGAAGCCAAGGGCTTGTGGGAACAGAGCGTGTACCAGAGCGACACCCAGCTGGTGGTGGACGTGAAGCCGATCCGCGAAGACCCGAACAAGCTGACCCAGGGTACCCAGGGCTATCGCGGCGAGAAGCTGTCCTTCAATTTCCAGAATGTGGAAGTGCGCGCCGCCCTGCAGGCGATTGCCGATATCTCCGGTCTGAACATCATCACCAGCGACAGCGTGGCCGGCAACCTGACCCTGCGCCTGAAGGAAGTGCCCTGGGACCAGGCGCTCGACGTGATCCTGCAGGCCAAGGGACTGGACATGCGCAAGAACGGTTCCGTGATGTGGATCGCGCCCAAGGAGGAGTTGCTGACCAAGGAAAAGCTGGAGCTGGAGCAGCGCGCCCAGATCGCCGACCTGGAACCGCTCAAGTCCGAAATCTTCCAGCTCAATTACCAGAAGGCCGAATCCTTTAAGACCGTGTTTGGCCTGGACGGCGGCGCCGATGTGCGCAACCGCATCCTGTCCAAGCGCGGCAGCGCTATCATTGAGCCGCGCACCAACCAGCTCTTCGTCACCGATATCGCTTCCAAGATCGAGGATGTGCGCAAGCTGATCCAGAAAACCGATATCGCCACGCGCCAGGTGCTGATCGAAGCGCGCATCGTCGAAGCCAGCGACTCCTTCACCCGCAATCTGGGCGCCAAGCTCGGTTTCGTCGACCTGCGCACCCTGCGCGGTGGCGACTCCGGCTGGCAGATCGGCAATGGCAATACCCGCATCGGCGTCGGCGGCAATATGTCGGGCATCGGCGAAATCCTGGGCCAGACGCCGCGCACCGACCAGGGCTACACCAACAGCCAGTTCATCAACCTGCCTGCCGCCTCCATCAACGGCCAGCAGGCCGGCAGCCTGGCCATCAGCCTGTTCTCCTCGGCCGCCAACCGCTTCCTCAACCTGGAACTGTCGGCGCTGGAGGCCGACGGCACCGGCAAGATCGTCTCCAGTCCGCGCGTGGTTACGGCCGACAAGGCCGTTGCCACCATCGAGCAGGGGCTGGAACTGCCTTATCAGATCGCCACCAGCAGCGGGGCCACCGCCATCGTCTTCCGCAAGGCCAATCTGCGCCTGGAAGTAACGCCGCAGATCACGCCCGACGGCAATGTGGTGATCGACGTCGATGTGAACAAGGATAGCGTGGGCCAGGAGACGCGGGCCGGCTTCGCCATCGATACCAAGCATGTGAAGACCCAGGTCATGGTGGAAAACGGCGGCACGGTGGTGCTGGGCGGGATCTACCAGCAGATCGAGCGCAACACGGTCAGCAAGGTGCCCATGCTGGGCGACGTGCCGGTGCTGGGTTTCCTGTTCCGCAACAATAGCCGTACCAATGACAAGACCGAGCTGCTGGTCTTCATCACGCCCAAGATTGTGGCCGAGAGATTGTCGGCACGTTAGCTTTCGCTGTCTATTCGAGAGGGAAGACCGATGCGCACATCCAGAGCTGGCTTCACGCAGAAACTCTCCACCTGGCTTGGCCTGCTGGCCTCGTTCAGCCTCCTCAGCCTCATAGCCGCCTGCGGCGGCGGTGGCGGCTCCCCCGGCACCAATTTCAATGGACAGCAGCCCTCCAAGGCCAGCACGGTGGTGCTGACGGCCAGCGCCGCCACAATTCCCTCCTCCGGCCAGGACGGCACCGAAGTCACGTTGACGGCGGTGGTCAAGGACGGCAGCAATAATGTGCTGCCGGGAGAGACCGTAAGCTTCAAATCCAGCTCCGGCAATATCAGCGCCACCAACCGCGTCACCGATACCGACGGCAAGGTGGTGGAAAAACTTAATGTCAAGGGCGATGCCAGCGCGCGGGATATCACCATCACGGCCAGCGCCGGCGGGGCCACGTCCAACACCGTCACCGTCAAGGTGGTGACGGCCACGCCCACCGTGGTGCTGACGGCCGATTCCGGCACCCTGCAGTCGGCCGGCGCCACCGGCGCCGAAGTCGCCCTGGTGGCCCTGGTCAAGGATTCCAACAACAGCGTGATGCCGGGCGTGAAGGTGGACCTGTCGGCCGATTCCGGCAGCCTGACCACCACTTCGCGCATCACCGACGCCAATGGCCGCGTCACGGAAAAACTCAGCACCGGCGGCGATCCCAGCTCGCGCGCCATCAAGGTCACGGCTTCGGTGCAGGGCGCCACGCCCACCACGGTCGTGGTGAACGTGATCGGCACCCGGCTGCAGGTGAATGCCAGCGGCACGGTGAATGTGGGCGGCAGCAGCGATGTGACGGTCAAGCTGGTCGACTCGGCCGGCAATGCCCTGATCGGCAAGCCGGTCAGCTTCAGCTCGTCGATCAACCAGATCGTGGTCAAGGATGGCGGCGCCGCCGTTACCAACTCGGCCGGCCAGCTGATTCTGAGCTATACCGCCAGCGCAGCCGGCGGCGACACCATCGTGGTGCGCGCGCTGGGCGAAACGGCTACGGCCCCGATCACGGTCAGCGCGTCGGTGCTGACCGTCACGGTGCTCAGCGGCCAGACCGTCGTCATCAACGCCTGCCACCCGGTCGCCGTGCACAGCGACACCGGATCGGCCGTGACCTTGAATACCTCGCGCGGCAATTTCTATAGCAATGCCGGCTGCAGCTCGATCCTGAGCGGAGCCCTGGCCCTGAGCGGCGGCAATGGCGTCGCCTACCTGTCGGCCAGCAGCCCGGGACCGGCCACGCTCACCGTCACTAATACCGCTAGCGGCGCCACCGCGCAAAGCCCGGTGGAATTCGTGGCGCCGCTGTCGGGCGTGGACACCATCAATGTGCAAGCCGATCCGGCCGTGGTGGCGGCTAATGCGCCGGGCAGCAGCTCGCAGCAGGTGGCGCTGCGCGCCGTGGTGCGCGACGGCGCGGTGTCGAACAATCTGGTGAAGGGGGCGCAAGTGGCCTTCTCCATCCTGGCCGACCCCAGCGGCGGCCAGTTGACCCAGCCCTCGGTCGTCACCACCGGCAGCGACGGCGCGGCCACGGTCAGCTATGTGGCCGGCACCTCCACCACGGCGGTGGATGGGGTGCAGATCATGGCGCGCCTGATCGGCGGCTCGAACGCCAGCGCCATTGCCCGTCTGACGGTGGGCCGGCGCTCGCTCTTCATTTCGGCCGGCACCGGCAATACCGTGCAAACCCCGGACCCGGCCACTTACCGCATGGATTACTCGGTCTTCGTCAGCGACGCCGCCGGCGCCGCCGTGCCGGGCGTGAACCTGACGGCCTCCATCAAGCCGCGTTTCTACTACAAAGGCTTCCTGGACTTCCTGGGTTCGGACGGCCCCTGGGCGCCCTCGCTGTATGTGCAGTGCGCCAACGAGGATAGCGACGGTAGCGGCATTTATTCCACTTTTAAAGACCTTAACGGCAACGGCCGCCTCGACCCCGGCATCCCGCTGACCATCACCGCCAATGCCGTCAGCGACGCGCGCGGTCAAGCTACCATTTCTCTTAGTTATCCGCGC
Source organism: Massilia sp. BJB1822 (assembly GCF_013369485.1). Lineage (GTDB taxonomy): Bacteria > Pseudomonadota > Gammaproteobacteria > Burkholderiales > Burkholderiaceae_D > Rugamonas. The sequence continues at coordinate 108,071 of NZ_JABWEB010000009.1, read as the reverse complement.
GACCGGGTGTATTGGGTCGATGCGGACATGACCATCCGCGGCCAGGTGGCGGGTACGGAAGCACGCTATGTCGGATATGTGTCCCTGATTGGGCTGGCAACAGATTACAATAATAAGGATCTGATACCGCCGGGGCAGACCAGCCCATACGGCAAGGCCAACGTCTGCACTAATCCGAACTAGCTGGGGCTGAATGCAAAATGTGTTTTTGGTAGGACTGATGGGGGCGGGGAAAACGACCATTGGCCGCATCCTCGCCCGCAAACTGGGCATGCGCTTCGTCGATTCCGATCACGAGATCGAGTCGCGCACCGGCGCATCCATCCCCTTGATCTTCGAGATCGAAGGCGAACAAAGTTTCCGCCGCCGCGAAGCCGAAGTGATCCGCGATCTGACGGCGGAGGAGGGTATTGTGCTGGCCACAGGCGGCGGCGCCATCCTCAATCCCGACAACCGCGCCGTGCTGCGCGAGCGCGGCACGGTGATCTATCTGCGCGCCAGCATCAACAGCATCCTGGCGCGCACCAGCCATGACAAGAACCGCCCCCTGCTGCAGACGGCCGATCCGCGCAAGAAGCTGGAAGACTTGATGGCGCAGCGCGAACCGCTCTACCTGGAAATGGCAGATCTGGTGATCGATACCGGCCGTCCTAACGTACAATCGATGGTTCAGATTATTATGAACCAGCTCGACGCGCTGGCCTGCGAGGCGGCGCCGAACTGTGTCACGCAGGCGGAACCCTCGATGAACGAACAATCCAACATCCTTCTCAATGTCGATCTGGGCGAGCGCAGCTACCCGATCTCCATCGGCCCGGCCCTGCTGGACGATCCCTCCCTGCTGCTGCGCCATGTGGCCGGCGGCAAGGTCGCCATCGTCAGCAATACCACCGTGGCGCCCTTGTATCTGGAGCGCGTGAGCGTGCCGCTGGCCGCCGCCGGCAAGGAAGTCATCTCCATCGTGCTCGAAGATGGCGAGGAATTCAAGAACTGGTCCAGCCTGATGAAAATCTTCGATGCGCTGCTGGCCAATAAATGCGACCGCAAGACCACCCTGATCGCCCTCGGCGGCGGCGTGATCGGCGACATGACCGGCTTTGCCGCCGCCAGCTATATGCGCGGCGTGGACTTTATCCAGGTGCCGACCACGCTGCTGTCCCAGGTCGATTCCTCGGTGGGCGGCAAGACCGGCATCAACCACCCGCTGGGCAAGAATATGATCGGCGCGTTCTATCAGCCGCAAGTGGTGCTGGCCGATACCTCGACCCTGGAAACCCTGCCCGACCGCGAACTGTCGGCCGGTCTGGCGGAAGTCATCAAGCATGGCGCCATCATCGACGCCGCCTTCTTCGACTGGATCGAAGCGAATATCGGCAAGCTGATGGCGCGCGACAAGGGCGCCCTGGCTTATGCCATCGCCCGCTCCTGCGAAATCAAGTCCGACGTGGTGCGCCAGGACGAGCGCGAAGGCGGTCTGCGCGCCATTCTGAATTTCGGCCACACCTTCGGCCACGCCATCGAGGCGGGCATGGGCTATGGCGCCTGGCTGCATGGCGAAGCCGTCGGCTGCGGCATGGTGATGGCGGCCGAGCTGTCGCAGCGCATGGGCTTTATCGATGCCGAGGCCGTGGCGCGCATGCGCGCCCTGGTGGCCGCCGCCGGCCTGCCGGTGCAGGCGCCCGACCTGGGCACCCAGCGCTGGCAGGAACTGATGGAAGTCGACAAGAAGAACGAGGGCGGCGCCATCAAGTTCATCCTGCTGAAACCGGTGGGCAGTCCCTGCATCACCACCGCGCCGCAGGAGCTGCTGCTCGATACCATCGCCGCTTGCGTGCGTTAAGCCGGAGTCACCATGGAAGAAAGCCTCGCCCCTTACGCCGCGCATTCGGACCTGGGGCGCGGCCGCCGCGTCCCGGAAACCCCGCATGCCTCGCGCAGCCAGTTCCAGCGCGACCGCGACCGCATCATCCATTCCACCGCTTTCCGCCGGCTGGAATACAAGACCCAGGTCTTCCTCAACCACGAGGGTGATCTGTTCCGCACCCGCCTCACGCACAGCCTGGAAGTGGCCCAGATCGGCCGCTCGCTGGCGCGCAATCTGCGCCTGAACGAAGACCTGGTGGAAGCCATCGCCCTGGCCCATGACCTGGGCCACACCCCCTTCGGCCATGTGGGCCAGGATGTGCTGAACGAGTGCATGAAGGAGCATGGCGGCTTCGAACACAATCTGCAAAGCTTGCGCGTGGTTGACCAGCTGGAGCAGCAGTACGGCGCCTTCGACGGCCTGAATCTGATGTTCGAAACGCGCGAGGGCATCCTCAAGCACTGTTCGCTGAACAATGCGCGCCTGCTGGGCGAGGTGGCGCAGCGCTTCCTCGACCGCAGCCAGCCTTCGCTGGAAGCCCAGCTCACCAATCTGGCCGACGAAATCGCCTACAACAGCCACGATATCGACGATGGCCTGCGTTCGGGCCTGATCAGCATCGCCCAGCTGGAGCAGGTGGATTTCTTCGCCCGCCTGTGGCGCGAGGTGCAGACGGTGTATCCCGGCCTGGCCGGCCGCCGCGCCATTTACGAAACTCTGCGCCGCCTGATCACGGCCCTGGCCGACGATCTGATCGCCACCTCCGGCGAACGTATCCGCGAAGCCGCGCCGCGCAGCATCGACGAGGTGCGCGCCGCGCCGCCGCTGATCCGCTTCTCCGACCAGATGCGCAAGGACGCGACGGAACTCAAGCGCTTCCTGCGCGAGAATCTCTACCGCCACTACAAGGTCAACCGCATGCGCCTGAAAGCGAGCCGCATGCTGCGCGAGCTGTACGACGCCTTCACCGCCGACGCCTTCCTGCTGCCGCCCGATTACCGCGAACCGTCGGGCGACGCCAGCCTGCAGGCGCGCCGCATCGCCGACTACATCGCCGGCATGACCGACCGCTACGCGATCCAGGTGCACCGCCGGCTGTACTCTTTGGAAGAACTCTGATCCAGGTCAAAACGGCCATCTATCCCGCTTGACCTTGCCGCTTGCGCGGACGATGATGAAGCATTGCGGTTCGACTTTGGGGAGCGATCATGGATGAGCCTCAGGCAGCTTGCCAGAGTACGCTGGAACAGCGGTTTGGCTCCTTTGATCAGCGCTTGGGCACTCTGGAGAAGGACGTCGCGGTGATTAAGTCGAATTATGCGACGCGGGAAGATTTGATGAAGACGGAAAACCGTCTCATCAAGTGGTTTGTCGCCACCTCCACAGCTTTGGCCGCCGCCGCGATCACTGCGGCGGTCACCACGATACGCATGGTCAGTTAAAACATGCGGGCCTGGCTATTTGCCTCATCGCCCAGCAATTCCAGCAGCAATTTCTTGACCGGCGCGGGCAGGGCGGCGTCGGCCACGCGGCCCGCGTCCAGCCATTGGTAGCGCGCCTCGCCGGCCAGCGGCGCGCGGCGCGCCAGCGTGATCAGCAGCGGCGCGATATGCAGCTTGTAGTGGGTGAAGACGTGGGTCACGGTCATCAGCCGCTCCTGCGACTCCATCTCGCCGAAAGGCTGCATGGCGCGCACCAGCGCGGTCTGGTCGATTGCCGGCTGCTCCTCGTCATCCTCGGCCAGATGGTGGCCGTCGAGTTCCGGCAGCGACAGCAGGCCGCCCCAGATGCCGCTGGCGGGACGCTGCTCCAGCAGCACCTCGCCCTTGTCCACGATCAGCAGCAGGGTCGCGTGCTTTTCCGGCGCCGCCTTCTTCGGCTTGCGCACTGGCAGATCCTTGGTGCGCTGCGTCAGGTGCGCCACGCAGCGCTGCTGCATCGGGCAGCGCGCGCAATCGGGGCTGCTGCGCGTGCACAGCGTCGCGCCCATGTCCATCAGCCCCTGGGTATAGGACTCGATGCCGCTGGCCGGCAGCAGGGCTTCGGCGCGGCGCCACATGGCTTGCTCGGTCTTTTTCTCGCCCGGGAAGGTATCGATGCCGAACACGCGCGCAAACACGCGCTTCACATTGCCGTCCATGATGGCGGCACGGGTGCCGCTGGAGAAGGCGGAAATCGCCGCCGCCGTCGAACGCCCGATGCCGGGCAGCTCGGCCAGCAGCGCCGGATCGGACGGGAAGACGCCGTCGTACTGCGCCACCACCTGCTGCGCGCAGCGGTGCAGATTGCGCGCCCGGGTGTAGTAACCGAGGCCGCTCCACTGCGCCATCACATCTTCCACCGGCGCGGCGGCCAGCTCGCGCAGCGTGGGGAAACGCTCCAGAAAGCGCGCGTAATAACCCAGCACGGCCGACACCTGGGTCTGCTGCAGCATGATTTCCGACAGCCAGATCAGATAGGCGTCGCGCGTGTTTTGCCACGGCAGGGCGTGGCGTCCGTGGGTTTTCTGCCAGCCGATTACGGCAGCGGAAAAACTGGGGTCTGCAAAGTCTTCGTGAAGCAATTCAATTCCTGTGATTTATGCGGCGGCGTCCAGCGCCACGAATTCGGCCTGCAGGGCGATGCTGATATCGCCCGCCAGCTCGGCCAGGCGGGCTTTCTGCTGTTCCAATTCCGCCTGGCTGGCCTCGAAGGCGGCAATCTTCTGTTCCAGGCTGTCGCTCGCCTCGTGGATGCGCTGCACGGCGGCCAGCCGGTGCTTCAGCTGCTCCTTGTGCTGGCGGATCTGCGCTTCCAGCGGCGCCATGATCACTTTCAGCCAGGCTTCGGCATCGGCATTGGCCGCCTTGAAGCAGCGCTTGACGGCCGAGGCGATCGAATCGAAGAAGCGCTCCATCAGGGACAGGCGCGACGTGGTCAGCATGGCGGCGGCGCCAAACTGCTTATGATAAACGTTTTCGATGTCGGCGATCTCCTGCCGGTAGCGTTCCAGCGAAAACGCCATGGGCAGGGCCAGGGCGATCCCGTGTTCGCTGGAAAACTGGCGGTACATCGCATCCATCATGCCGTGGATTTCCTCCACTTTCTGTTCCGATAACTGCAGGTCGGCGCGCAGCGCGGCGAAGAACACGCGCACCGCCTCGCGCATGCCGGTGGAGAAGGCGCTGTTGCCCATGGCCGCGCGCACCTCCTGCACATGGTCGCGCAGCATATCCATGCCCAGGCTGTCATACAGCTCGGTGGACAGGCGGGTGAAGACGGCGCGCGTGCCCTGCAGCTTGAACAGGCTGGCGTCGAATTCCTTTTTCTCGGCGTCGACGCGCCGCATCATATGCGCGATCACGCTCTGGTTCTTGCCGCGCAGGCTGCGCAGTTCATGCAACTGCTCGACCAGGCCGCGCATGCGCGCCGCCACCATGGCCTGCTGCGCGGCGCCCAGGGCCGCCAGATCGCCGGCCAGGCGCTGGCGGATGATGTCCTTCTTGGCCGGAATCAGCTCGTCGAACAGGGCGCGTTCCAGCTCCAGCATGCGGCTCTTTTCCAGCAAGGCCTGGTCGCCCGTGATCTTGCCCACCAGCGCCTTCTGCGCCGAGACGGGAAACACCTGGTCCGGCTGCAAGGCCAGCATATGCGCCGCATGCTCCTGCTGGCGCGCGATCTCGCCATCGACTTCGGCGTCGCTGCGCAAGGCGTCCCACATGCTGTCGATCTTGTTCAGCACCACCAGCCGGCCCGCGCCGCCGCCGATATGCTGGCGCCAGACTTCGATATCGCTCTTGGTCACGCCGGTATCGGCGGCCAGGATGAACAGCACGGCATGCGCATGCGGGATCAGGTTCAGCGTCAGTTCCGGCTCGGTGCCGATGGCGTTCAGGCCGGGCGTATCGAGGATCACCAGGCCTTGCTTGAGCAGCGGATGCGGGAAGTTGATGATGGCGTGGCGCCACAGCGAGATTTCGACCTGGCCCTGCGCGTCCAGCGTGGCGGCCAGGTCGGGATCGTTCTCGTCATACAGGCCGTAGCTGCGCGCCTCGTCCACGCTTACCTGCCGGGTGCGGCTGACCTGCTTGAACACCTGCTGCATCTCGTCGGCCGCCTCCAGGTTCAGCGGTAGCATGGTCCAGGCGGCGGCATCGTCGCGGTAATCGCTGGTGGAGAGCTTGGCGGCGCGCGTTTCGATCGGCAGCAGGCGGATGCAGGCAGGCCAGGCCGGATCGTATTTCAGCTCGGTGGGACACATGGTGGTGCGCCCGGCGGCCGAGGGCAGGATGCGCTGGCCGTAATCGGCGAAGAAGATGGCGTTGATCAGCTCCGATTTTCCGCGCGAGAATTCGGCCACGAAGGCCACCGACATCTTGTCGTCGGCCAGGCGTTCCAGCGCGCGCGCCAGGCGCTGTTCGGCGGCGGCGTCGGCCAGCGGCGTGCCGGCCAGCCAGGCGCGGTAAGCCTGCACCGTCTTGGCCACGCCCAGACGCCATGCGCTGTAGTGTTCCAGGTCTCTCGCCATCATGCCGCTTGCCTCGCACGTTGGATGGTCCAAAACGCCAGGGAATTATTTCTGGCAGTTCACGCAATAAAAAGTCGAACGCTGGCCTTGCTTGATCTGGCGCACCGGCGCGCCGCAAATGCGGCAGGGCACGCCAGCACGATCATAGACGAAATACGATTGCTGGAAATAGCCGGACTGGCCGTTTACGCTGATGAAGTCGCGCAAGGTGCTGCCGCCCTGCACAATGGCCTCGGCCAGCACTTCGCGGATGCACTGGGCCAGGCGGTCGTAGCGCGCCGGGCTGATGCGGTTGGCTGCCGTCTTTGGGTTGATGCCGGCGCGGAACAAGCTTTCGGAGCAATAGATATTTCCCACGCCCACCACGATATCGCCCGCCATCAGCACCTGCTTGACGGCCGTGCTGCGCGTGCGCGTCTGGCGGTAGAGCAGGGCGCCCGTGAAGGCCGGTCCCAGCGGCTCGACGCCCAGGCCGCGCAGCAGCAGATGCTCGTCCAGCGCGCCATCCTCGTTGGGATGCCAGAGCACGGCGCCGAAGCGGCGCGGATCGGTCATGCGCAGCACTTCGCGCCCCTGCGGGCCTTCCACCACCAGGTCGAAATGGTCGTGCTTGTCGGCCGGAATATCGGGCGGCAGCACGCGCAGATGGCCCGACATGCCGAGGTGGACGATCAGCGTGCCGTGCTCGAACTCGATCAGCAGGTATTTGCCGCGCCGCCCGGTGGAGAGCACGGTGCGGCCCGCCAGCAGCTGCGGCAGCTCGGCCGGAAACGGCCAGCGCAAGCCTTCGCGGCGCAGCACGACAGCGCGCACCGGGCGGCCTTCCAGGTGGGGCGCAACGCCGAGACGGGTGACTTCTACTTCGGGTAATTCAGGCATGTGGGACTCGTAAATGCACGCAAGCATGTGGTTGGGCGTAAAATCAAGACTTGAGCCCGATTTGCAGGATCAATCCTTTGAAAAACGCATTCGTCATTGTAACCCTCTCGGCTTTGCTGTCGGCATGCGCCGTTGCGCCACAAAAACAGGCGGACACGCCGGCCGAAGCGGAGGCCGCGGTCGCCCCCGCGCCCGAAACCCCGGCTTCGGAAGCCATTGCCGCCGCCGCCCAGGCCGAGGAAAAGCTGCCCGCCGTCGAACTAACCAGCGAACTGTTCTATAAACTGACCAAGGCCGAACTCGATTTCAAGCGCGGCCAGTGGCAAAGCGCCTACGTCACCATGATGGTGCTGGCCCAGCAGACGCGCGATCCGCGCCTGGCGCGCCGTTCGGCCGAAATGGCCCTGGCCGCCAAGCAGGGCAATGAAGCACTGGCCGCCATTCGCCTGTGGCGCGAGCTGGCGCCGGAATCGGACGAGGCGGCCCAATATTTCCTCGGCTTTGCCGTGCTGGGCGACGATCTGGCCGAAAGCGAACAAGTCTTTTCCCAGCGCCTGAAAACCGCGCCGCCCGCCGCGCGCGGCCTGGCCATGTTCCAGATGCAGCAATTCCTGCTGCGCGCGCGCGACAAGGGCGCCGCTTTTGCCCTCATGCAGCGCGTGCTGGCGCCGTATGCGGGCATGCTGGAAACCCATCTGGTGCTGGCCCAGGGCGCGGCCGCCAATAGCGACAATGAGCGCGCCCAAAAAGAGGCGAAGGAAGCGCTGCGCATCAAGCCCGATTCGGAACTGGCCGTGCTGACCCTGGGCCAGGTCTTGCAGGATCTGGATGGCGCCACCCAGCTGTTCAAGGGTTTCCTGGCCAAGTATCCCAAGTCGCGCGAAGTGCGTTCGGCCTATGCCCGCCTGCTGGTCGAGCAAAAACAGTATAGTCAGGCGCGCCAGCAGTTCGAGCAGTTGCTGACGGCCCAACCGGACAATCCCGCCACTTTGTACGCGCTCGGCATCATGTCGATGCAGGCCAACGAAATCCCCGTGGCGGAAGAATACTTCAAGCGTTTCGTCTCGGTGCTGGAAAGCAGCGAAGGCGACGAGCGCGACCCATCCAAGGCCTTGCTGATCCTGGCCCAGATCGCCGAAGAGCGCGGCGATTTCGACGCTGCCATCGGCTGGCTGGACCGGGTGGAAGGCAACGATCCGCGCGTCTACCTGACCTCGCGCCTGAAGCGTGCCCATCTGGCGGCGCGCAAGGGCGACCTGGCGCAGGCGCGCACCCTGCTGAGCCAGATCCAGACCACGGATCCGGCCGAACAAGCCCAGATCATGCAGACCGAAGCCCAGCTGCTGCGCGACGCCGGCAAGACGGAAGACAGCTTCGCCGTGCTGGAAGGCGCGGTGCAGCGCTTCCCCACCCATGCTGAACTGCTGTACGACTTTGCCCTGGCGGCTGAAAAACTGGGCCGGCTGGAACTGATGGAGCAGATCCTGCGCCGGGTCATCGAAGCCGCGCCCGACAACCACCACGCCTACAACGCCCTCGGCTACTCGCTGGCCGAGCGCAATGTGCGCCTGGAAGAGGCGCAGACCCTGATCGAAAAAGCCTTGCAGATGGCGCCGGGCGACCCCTTCATCATGGACAGCATGGGTTGGGTGCAATTCCGCATGGGCAAGCTGAAAGAGGCTGAGCAATACCTGCGCCAGGCCTACAAGCTGCGCAACGATGCCGAAATCGCCGTCCACCTGGGCGAAGTGCTGTGGGCCCAGGGCGATAAGGACGGCGCCCAGAGCCTGTGGCGCGAAGCGCGCGCCAAAGACCCGAAAAACGATGTCCTGCGCAGCACCCTGGAACGCTTGAATGCCAGCATCTAAGCAAGATAAGGACTGCATGACTCATACCAGCACCGGCCCGCGCGCCACGGTCCTCCACTCTCCCGTCCGCGCCGCGCTGGCCGCCTGTGCCGCCGCTGGCGTGCTCGCGCTGGCGGGCTGCGCCACCGCCCCGAGCGGGCCGCTATCGTCCGTCCATGTGGCGCCATATAGCGAGACGCAGGAACTGCGTGGCAGCATGTCGGCCAATTTCACGCGCGACGGCAACCGCGAATCGCTGACCGGCAACTTCGAATGGCGCCAGAGCGCCGCGCGCACCGATATCGCCTTGTCGTCGCAATTTGGCCAAACCATTGCCCTCATCGCCGTCACGCCCGAAGGGGCCACCCTGAACGACGGCAAGAACCCGCCGCGTTCGGCGCGCGACATCAACCAGTTGAGCCGCGAAGCCCTGGGCTGGCCGCTGCCCGTGGCCGGCCTGCGCGACTGGCTGCAAGGCTACGCCATCGGCGCCGACGGCAAGCCCTTCGTCGCCAGCCCGGCCGTCAACACGGTCAAGACCAGGGATGGCTGGCAGCTCAGCTACGTTAGCTGGCAGGAAGGCAGCATGCCGCCCAAGCCCAAGCGCATCGACGTCGAACGCCGCACCGGCGAAACCATCGACGACATTTCCATCCGTATTGTGATCCGCCCCGAATGAGCAGCTTGAAGAATTGCCCGGCCCCGGCCAAATTGAACCTATTCCTGCACGTGAATGGCCGCCGCGCCGACGGCTACCATCTGCTGCAAACCGTGTTCCAGATGATCGACCGCTGCGACCGCCTGCATTTCGACCTGCGCGCCGACCATGAGCTGCGCCGCGTCAGCGATATTCCCGGCGTGCCGCCGGAGCAGGATCTGATCATCCGCGCCGCCCGCCTGCTGCAGGCGGAAGTTTTGCAACGGCGCGGCGCGCTGCCGCCCGGCGTCGATATCGGCATCGAGAAAGTGCTGCCCATGGGCGGCGGCGTGGGCGGCGGCTCGTCGGATGCGGCCACCACGCTGATGGCCCTGAACCATCTGTGGCAGGCCGGTCTGAGCCGGCAGGAGCTGATGGACCTGGGCTTGCCGCTGGGCGCCGACATTCCTTTCTTTATCTTCGGCCAGACCGGTTTTGCCGAAGGCGTGGGCGAGGCGCTGCAGCCCGTTGCCGCGCCCGACTGCTGGTATGTGGTGGTCGAACCGGGCGTGGCGGTGCCCACCGCGCAAATTTTTTCGTCCGAGTATTTGACAAGGGACACGCCCCTCGTTAAGATAACGGACTTTTCCAGCCACTACGGAAATCGCCAAGATAACCGTGGTTTTGGAAAGAACGACTTGCAACAAGTGGCCACCCGCTTGTTCCCGCCGGTAGCAAAGGCGGTAGAATGGTTGGGGGCTTACGGCGATGCCAGGATGACTGGCTCCGGTGCTTGTGTGTTCTGCGCCTTCGAGAGCGAGGCCCAGGCCGATGCAGTGCTCAGCAATGTGCCTGCCGCTTGGACTGCTTGGAAAGCTAAAGCGCTGACACAGCATCCACTCGCTGAAATGTTGAAGTGAGTAAAAAGATTTGGCTTTACGTTAAATAGCTTGTATAATACTGGCCTACTGACGAAAAGCTTCAGTTTAGAGTAGGGGAATCGCCAAGCTGGTTAAGGCACCGGATTTTGATTCCGGCATACCAAGGTTCGAATCCTTGTTCCCCTGCCACCGTTTTCTCTGTGATCTGTCGATGCTGAAAGTGTCCGGCACGGAGTAAAAACAAAGATACTGCCAGTCACGCTGGTGTATCCTTTTAGCTCAGCGCCGGATGCGGCATCTGCCGGATCCGGTGACTTTTCAAAGAAATCAACGCTTACCTTCCTGGGACTCCCATGGCTTACGAAAACCTGATGGTTTTTACCGGCAACGCTAATCCTGCGCTGGCAGAAGGGGTCGCAAAAAATCTCGGCATCCCTCTCGGCAAAGCAGTCGTTTCGAAATTCTCGGACGGCGAAGTAATGGTCGAAATCAATGAAAACGTCCGCGGTAAAGACGTCTTCGTGCTGCAGTCGACTTGCGCCCCGACGAACGACAGCCTGATGGAACTGATCCTGATGGTCGATGCCCTGAAACGTGCGTCCGCTGGCCGTATCACGGCCGCCATTCCATACTTTGGCTACGCCCGCCAGGACCGCCGCCCGCGTTCCGCCCGCGTCGCGATCTCCGCCAAAGTTGTTGCCAATATGCTGGAAGAAGCCGGCGTCGAGCGCGTCCTGATCATGGACTTGCACGCCGACCAGATCCAAGGCTTCTTCGATATCCCGGTTGACAATATTTACGCATCGCCCATCCTGCTGGGCGACCTGCAAAAGAAAGACCATCAAGACCTGCTGGTCGTGTCGCCCGACGTCGGCGGCGTGGTGCGCGCGCGCGCCCTGGCGAAACGCCTGGGCTGCGACCTTGCCATCATCGACAAGCGCCGTCCGAAAGCCAACGTCTCCGAAGTGATGAACATCATCGGCGACGTCGAAGGCCGCAACTGCGTCATCATGGACGATATGGTCGATACCGCCGGCACGCTGGTGAAAGCGGCCGAAGTGCTGAAAGAGCGCGGCGCCAAGAAAGTGATCGCCTACTGTACCCACCCGGTGCTGTCCGGTCCAGCCATCGAGCGCATTTCCGGCTCCTCGCTGGACGAGCTGGTGGTGACGGACACCATCCCGCTGTCGGATGCGGCCAAGGCTTGCGGCAAGATCCGCCAGCTGACCTGCGCACCGCTGCTGGCTGAAACCTTCAAACGCATCATCAAGGGCGATTCCGTGATCTCCCTGTTCGTGGACTAAGCAGCCCGCGAAGCGAGCAATTCAGGCGGCGCGACCGGTTTTTCCGGTGGCGCCGTCGTGTTTTTTCCGGAGACGGCTTGCCGCCTCCGATTTCCGGAGCGTCCTGGTCGCGGGACGCTTCTCAACGCAAGGCGCAAGCCTTGTTTATTTTTGGAGTCTCAAATGAAAGTAGTTGCATTCAAACGCGAACTGCAGGGCACGGGTGCGAGCCGCCGCCTGCGTATTTCCGGCCAAACCCCAGGCATCATCTACGGCGGCGCTGAAGCCCCAGTGACCATCGCTCTGGACCACAACGCGCTGTACCACGCGCTGAAAAAAGAAGCTTTCCACTCGTCCATCCTGGACCTGGAAATCGACGGCGCCGTACAGAAAGTGCTGCTGCGCGACTTCCAGATGCACGCTTACAAACAACTGGTACTGCACGCTGACTTCCAGCGCATCGACGCCAACAAGCCAGTGCACGTGAAAGTGGCCCTGCACTTCGAAAACGCCGAAGTGTCCCCAGCAGTGAAACTGCACGGCGCCACCATCAGCCACGTAGCCAATGAGATCGAAATCTCCTGCCTGCCAGCTGACCTGCCAGAGTTCATCGTTGTCGACCTGACCAATGTGGACGTAGGCCACTCGGTACACGTTTCCGACCTGAAACTGCCAAAAGGCGTGAGCGCTGTGACCCACGGCAACAACCTGACCATCGCAACCGCCTCCGTGCCAGCTGGCCACGTTGCTGCTGAAGCCGCTGCCGCTGAAGAAGCCAAGAAGTAATTTGCCCGCGCAGCAATGCGCAGCATGAAAAACCCCGGCCGCGGCCGGGGTTTTATATCCAGCCCGTGTCAGATTTTGGGGCCAGACCCCAAAATCGGACACAGCCTAACTATCGTTGCTGACCAGAATGGCGAGATCTGGCCCAGCAGCGGGTGGCGCAGGCGGAAGTCCATGCGGTAACGGCGGTCGTCCAGCGCTTCCTCCACAATGGTGGTGTGGCCCAGGGCCAGCCACTCGGGAATGGACAGCAGCCGCTGGCCCAGCTTCAGCACGAAACGCACGCCTTCGTAGTGCAGGCGTCCATTTTTCACATGCGGCGCCATTTGCAGGCCGAGCAGGGGATTCACGAATTCGATCAGCTGATGCGCGCCGGCCGCGACCCAGTAGCTGTCGAAGCGCTGCGCGCGGCCATCGGCATAGCGGATGCGGCGGCGCCAATGCTGGCGCTCGCCCGCCAGGCGCTTTTCCACCACCGTTTCCAGATCGTGCCCGCTGCGATCGACCAGAGCGCCGAGCAGGCGCAGCACGCTGAATAGAGGCTGCATGCAGCGCGGATATTCGATGTCCATCCGCCCGTGCTCCACCGTGAGGCCGTTGCCGTAGTGCGCTTGCAGTGCGGGGGGCAGCTGCCACCAGGATTCGCCGAGTATGGTTTGCATGATGTTGTCCATCTCACGCTCCTAAAGGCAGATGCTTGAAGACCATCAGCGCCACCACCAGCACCATCGCGATAAAGGCTGGCACGCCGAGCCAGAACCACCAGCGCGCCATGCGCCAATACAGAGCGGGCAGGGGACGGGCCTGGGTGTCGGCCGCAACTGCAATCTGCCGCATGCGGAGCTGCAGCCAGACCACGGGCAGCCAGCAGGCGCCGGCCAGCGCATACAAGGCCAGGCTGGCCATGACCCAGGGCGTGGCCAGAGGCAGGCCAAGCAGATGCACCATCCACAGCCCGCTGAGGGGCTGGAAAATCACGGTCGGCGTGGTGAAAAGCCAGTCCGCCAGCACCACATGGCGGTTGGTAACGGCGATATGGGCCACCACGCCGCTGCGGTCGGCCATCCATTTGTAGAAGGCGCTGCCCAGGCCTGTACCGAACAGCAGCACCATGCTGAGAATATGCAGGGTTTTGATGAGGGTATAGCTCATGATCAGATCCTTGTAGTGAGAGCGTCGGTGAAAAACAGCGGGATGTTGGCTGCGCGCGGCATGCGGCCCAGGAAGTCGGCCAGTGGCCGCACATCGGCCTGCTGGCCCGCTTGCAGCATGCGCAGGTTGTCGGCGCGCAGCATGGGGCTGAAGTAGCGGCCCGGCCCAGCCAAGGCCATGGCCAGCCATGGCGGACAGCGCAGCAACCGGGCCGGCGGCAAGCCCTGCGCCCGGCGCATGCGCTGCAGCCAGTCCGCGTAGGCGATGCGCTCGGGACCGGCGATGTCGAGCGTGAGCCGCACCCGGGGCGCGTCCAGGCAGCGCAGCACGCAGGCCACGACATCGCTGATATGCACCGGCTGCAGCATTTGCCGGCCGTCGCCGATCACGGGGATGCAGGGCAGGGCGGCCAGACGCATGAACAGGCGGGCGCTGGCGCCGCCATGGCCATAGATCAGCGCTGGCCGCAGCACGAACCAGTCGAGATCGCGGCTGCGCAGGCAATCGTCGGCCGCGCGCTTGCTCAGGTGATAGGCGGAAAAGGCTTGGCTGTCCGCGCCCAGGGCCGAGATTTGCACGACCCGCCGCACGCCAGCTTGTTCGCAGGCGCGGAACAGGGCGGCTGGCGCCTGTTCATGCAGGGTGACGAAACGCTGCGCGCCGCTTTCGGCGATGATGCCGACGCAGTTGATGACCGTGTCCACGCCGGCCAGCAGCGGTAGCCAGGCGGACGGCTGCAGCATGCGGCCGAAATCGGTGCCGTGGCGGCGGCTCACGGGCCGCACCGCGTAGTCGGCGGTGCGCAGCGCGGCGTCCAGATTGCGGCCCAGGAAGCCGCTGGCGCCGGTGAGCAAAACGGTGGATTGCATGAAAACTCCGCTGGTTGATGGGAGTCTTCAGTTTGGCGGTTCGGGGTGGAAAAACCTTCCGTTTCTATCGAATAGGAGCAGATTCTGGCTCCGGAATGATCATTCCGGAGTCGAAACTGCCCAGAAAATCGCTATTTGGCGGGGAGGTGGAGCTTGCGGAACTGGCCCGGCGTCATGCCCGCGATGTCGCGGAATGCCTCGTAAAAATTCGATTGCGAAGTGAAACCGACCCCGAGGCCGACCGACAGCACCGAGGCCGATGGCTCGTCGCACAACATGGTTTGGGCGGCCGCCACACGCAGCTCGCGCAGATAGCGCGAAAATCCCTTGCCCAGCCGCGCATTCAGGAGTTCGGACAATTGATGGCCGCTGAGGCCGAGCCGCCCGGCCAGCACCTGCAAGTTCAGTTCCGCATCCATATACAGGCGCTCCTCGCGCATAAGGCTGTCGAGCCGGGCTAGCATGGCCTCGCAATCGACACTGCCCAGGGTCGAGCTGGCATACGCAGCCTGCGCCGTTTCCCTGACCTCGGCCGGCAGCCGGGGCCGCAGTCCCAGCGTGATCTGCACCAGCAGGAAGGCCAGGCCAATGGCGATCGCATACAGGTTGACGAACAGTTTGCCTCCCCGCGCCGCGCCGCTCAGGCTCAGCAGGGCCACCCCGATGGCAATCAGGAAGACGCAGCCCAGCAAGCCCAGCTCGCGCTGAAAGCCGGCGCGTTCCCGGCGCAGCCCATACAGGCTGTGGGCCAGCCACAGCAGATATCCGGCCCCGATGAGGAAGGCTAGCGGCAAGGCCAGCCCACGCGGCAGCCAAGGCGCGGCCAGCAAGGGCGCCAGATGCGCGAGCAGGGCGGGGCGAGCCAGCGCCGGGCATTGCGGCCGCAGCAAGGGTTGGCTGAACAGGAAGAACAGGGGCGCCACGGCGAACAGGCAGAGGCGATAAGCCAGGCTGGCGGTCCAGGGCAGATCGAGGTAGAGCCAGGCGAAATGGGCCAGTTGCAGGACGCCCAGGGCCAGCAGCAGCAGCAGGCCCATATAGCGCGACGCGGGCTGCTCCTGATAATGCTCGGCGCGGAAATGCGCGAGGGCGATGGCGAGAGCGCTGAAGAGGGAATACCCGCTCAGCATCAGCGCGAGGGAATTGAAAATATCGACTTCTGGCATACGGCGCTTGAATGAATCCTTTGCAATATTGCAGCCATTCTAAACGGATTGATAGCGCGCGCGGCGGTATAATCCGCCTTTTGCCTGGATTGCAATCCCATGTCCATCCGCCTGATCGTCGGCCTCGGCAACCCTGGTCCCGAGTACGAACAAACCCGCCACAATGCCGGCTTCTGGCTGGTCGATAATCTCGCCAACACCCTGCCGGGCGCGCGTCTGCAGCGCGAAACGCGCTTCAATGCGCTGATGGCGAAAACGTCCATCGGCGGCAAGGAGGTTTGGCTGCTGGAACCGCAGACCTATATGAACCGTTCCGGCCAGTCGGTCGGCGGCCTGGTGCGCTTCTTCAAGATCAATCCGGACGAGGTGCTGGTGGTGCACGATGAACTCGATCTGCCGCCCGGTTCGGCCAAGCTGAAAAAGGGTGGTTCCTCGGGCGGCCACAATGGCTTGAAGGACATCACGGCCGCGCTTGGCACCCAGGACTACTGGCGCCTGCGCATCGGCATCGGCCATCCGCGCACGCTGAATCTGGCGCAGCCGGTGGCCGACTTCGTGCTGCACCGCCCGCGCCGCGAAGACCAGATGCTGATCGACGAATCCATCGAAAAATCCCTGCGCATCATTCCGCTCGCGGTGGCGGGCGACTTCACCAAGGCCACCATGGAGCTGCACACGGCTTAAATATCGGCCACCAGGATCAGCAGATCGGTCGCGCCCACATCGGTGCCAGCCTGCGACAGCAGGGTGGTGGCCTGGCCGCGGTGGTGGGTCTGGTGGTTGAAGAAGTGCAGCAGCAGGCCGTCCACCGGACGGCTGCCGGGCGCACCATTCATGCTGCGGTATTGCAGGGTCTGATCCAGATCGTCTTCGCTCAGCGCGTCCGTCCACTGCAGGATTTGCCGGTCGAGGAAGATGCGGCGGTCACGCAGCGCTTCAAACACCATCTCCTCGCCTTGCAGGCTGGGCGGCTGCGGCAGCGCCGTGCATTCCGCCAGCACGTCCGCGAAACGCGCATGGCTGCCGAAGCGGCGCAGCCAGATGGTGTCGGCCGCGACGATGTGCTGCAAGGTGCCGTGCAGGGAACCGAAGAAGGCGCCACGGTCAGCCTTGCGCGCCTCGGTCGGCAGGCTGGCCGCCGCTTCGTAGAGCTTTAAATTCATCCACTCGTTGTACTTTGCCAGCAGGCGGAATTGCTCGGTTCTATTCATGACGGCTTCCAAAATGGTGGCGCAATGCGCGCAACGATATCACGCACCGCCGTGGCGTGCCTGCCGGATCAGTTTCCACACGATGTAGGCGACGGCGGCCACCCCCAGCAGCAAAGCGCCCCACAGCACCAGCAGCCGGCGCTGCGCGGAAACGCTGGTGGCGCTGGCATCGCTGCCGCGCAGCCCTATGCCGCTCTGCTGCCGCAGCGCACCGGCGCTGGCCTGTTCCAGCGCGCGCAATTCGGCGGTGGAGAAGCCTGGCGCCACCTGGGCCACATCGCGCGCGGCCGCCGCTGCGGTCGCGTTGCCGAAGGCCAGCGTGTAAGGCGCTTTGCCGCCTGCGAAGAAGATCAGGGTGGCCGGTTCCCAGCTCAGGCGCAGTACAGGCTTGAGCGCGCTGGGCGTTTGCGGCCGTAGCACCCATTGGCTGGTGCGCAGCGGCGGCACCGCGATATCTCCCGAGGTGCGCGTTTTCCCATCCTGCACGATATGGTAGAACGTGGCGTTGATCTGCGGCTCGAACAGGAAGCGCGTGGACTGGCCGATCTGGCGCGGTGCCAGTTCCCGGTAAGCGCCAAGCGCCGCCGGCATGACCACGCTGGCCTCGCCGAACTGCAGGCCGATTTTCTGCGCCACGATGGCGGGTGGCGTGGCATAGACCAGATCCTGCGGCAGCTTGCCGGTCGCAGGCTGGACCAGCAACTGCTCGACCGGCGGCGGCGCATCGTGCCGGCTGGGCGACTCCGCGCTGATATGGGCAAATTCCACCGGCTCGCCGCTGCGCCAGGTCAGCCGCGCATAGCGCAGCGGACGCGCGGTGAATTCGAGCCGGTCGTTGGACAGGGTTTCGGTATCGCTGTTGACCAGCCAGCTCAGTTCCGCCGTGCCGACCGCTTCCCAGGTTTTCAGATCGTCGCTGGCCTCCAGCCAGACTTGCCCGGTATAGCTCTGGCGGCCCGTGGGCAGGGTAAAGCGCAGCGCATCGATCAGCGGCGGCGGTTCATGCACCAGGCCTTGGCGCAGGTCGAGCACCAGGGCCGATACGCGACTGGAGCGTTCGCCCGGTTCCGTGCGCATGCGCACCGAGAGCAGGCGGCCATCGCTGCCGGTGCTGACATCGAGTCCCACCTGGCTGGGATCGGCCGGGTTGCCGCGCAGCGGGAAGATGCGCACATTCAGGCTGCTATGGCTGATATGGCTTTCCGTCTCCGGCTGGCGCAGCGCGAAGGGCTGCGGCGCGCCGCTGGCGTCGAACACGCGCAGATCGTTCAGGTCCGGCGAACGCGCATGCAGGTACACGGCGTGCGGCAGCCGCAGTTGCACCACGCTTTGCTTGCCGCTCACCGCGAGCGGCAGCAGATGGGTGTAGGCGGCGGGCGTGTCGTCCTGCGCGGGTTGCGCCGCGCAGGGCAGGGCCAGGCTGGCCGCCAGCAGGGCGCTCAAGCAGTGCTGCTTCATACCGTCTCCGTTTCTGCCTTGTTGCCGCGCGCGCCGGGATACGGCGCCAGATAGCCGATGCCCACCATCAGCGCGCCGACGCCGAGGAAGGACACGATGCGCTCCACCCCGCCCACATTCGACAGGTCGACCAGGAACAGCTTGGCCACCACCACGCCCAGCAAGGCCGCGCCGGCGAGCCACAGCTTGCGCGCCGAGTGCTGCACAGCATAGCGCATCAGCAGCAGGGCGGTGATGCTCCATACCAGGGACAGCATGGCTTGCACGAACTGCGAAGCGAACAGGACGTCGAACAGATAGGGCAGGTCGCGGTAGTTGGCGACCGTGCGCAGCAAGGCCAGATTGAACCAGGCGTAGGCGGCGCAGGCGCCCGCCGCCAGCAGCTTGTCGCGCCACGGCTGCAGGCGTTCGTGCAGCAGGCGATAGCAGCTCACGGCCAGCAGCATGGCGAAGGCGCTGCTCAGGTCCAGGGGATTGAGCAGGGGCAGGTAGGGCAGGGGCGCCATGGCGCCGTTCTGCGTCAGGTTCCAGACGGCCAGCAGCAGGACCGACCAGATGCAGCCGAGCGGAATCAGGCAGTACCGATACCAGTCCGGCAGCGGCGCCACCGGCCAGCCGCCGCTGCGGCTGCGGCGCATGGTCCAGGCCAGCACGCCCATCATCAGCCAGGCGGGCAGAAAGTGCGCCCAGCTGCCGTTGACAGTCCATCCGGCCTGCGCCAGGCGCTCGGTTTCGGCCATGCTGCCGCCTTGCAGCCAGAGCGCGATCCAATGCGAAGCGACCGGCCAGATCATCAGCCATGGGCCGGCGCTGCGCACCGTATGCAGGGCTTTCAGCGCCGGCGCAGGCAAGTCCCAGCCGCGGCGCTGCCAGACGCGCATCAGCCATTCGTTCATCAGCAGCAGCGCGGCATACGCCACCCACGGCGCGCCGGCCGGCAGCCTGTCCTCGGCATACATGAGAGTCAGCATGTGCAGCGTGACGGCGAACAGCAGCGCCCAGGCTGGCGCCGCGGCCCAGCGCAGATCGGGCCAGGCTAGCTTGTGCGCCAGGCGCATGGCGGCCGGCGTGCTGGCGGCGATCAGCAGACAATAGGCGGGCCATGGCAATTCGCTCATGGCAGGATTGCCATTGTTGAGCAAAACGTAATGGGTGGTCAGCCAGCCCGCGAGGATGGGCGCGACCATCAGCAGCCACCACAGCCCCGACCAGGTCAGGCAGAGCGGCGACAGGCCGGCCAGTTCCTTGTCGCCATAGCGCATCAGGCTCCAGCTGCTGAACAGCGCTCCAGCCAGGATCAGCATGCCGCCCAGGGCGGGCGTATCGAATAGATTGGATGGCACGGGGAAGCCCGGCCACTGGCTCGCCAGCAGCACCAGCATGGTCAAGCCGGCCAGGCCTTGCACCGCCAGCGCAAAGCTGCCCGCCAGGCGCCACGCCATGCGGCGCGCAACCCAGCCCAGGGCGGCGGCGCTGAACAGGGCGCTGGCCATCAGCAGATTGCTCATAGTGCTGCCGCTGGTGCGCAGATAGATTTCAGTCCAGGCGCCGCCGGTCAGCCATAGCGCCGCACCGCCGAGGAAGAGGGCGGCCAGCAGGCGGAAGGCGGTCGGCGTCTGCTCGCCTTGTTGCGCGCGGAACTGCAGCGCCATCATGAAGGCTGCCGCGGCCAGCAGCAGGAAGCCCAGCCACAGATTCGAATGCAGGGCCGCCTGCGTATCGATGCCGCTGATGGCGCCAATGAAGGAGACCCAGGCTCCCGCTTGCACCAGCAGGCCAAAGCCCCAGGCCAGCGGCTGGCGCTGGCGCAAGCCGACCCAGACGATGCCCGCGCCTTCCAGCGCCCAGGCGGCCGAAGTCCAGCGGCCATCGAGCGCAAATGGAATCGCCAGCGTGCCGAAGACGATGGCCAGCGCGAGGAGGGCATCCACCAGCAAGCCATAGCGTTCGCGCCGGCGCGCCAGTGTCAGGGCCAGCACCGCATAGAACAGACCGAGCGCCATGGCCGACAGCGCCATGCCGAATTCCATGCCTTTCACCAGCGAGAATTGCAGGCTGGCGGCCAGCATCGGCGTGCCGAAGACCAGGGTGCCGTCCACATAATGCTTGAGGCGCGGTGCCTGCTTGTGCGCATAAGCGATGGCGATGCCCACGTAGTAGAGGAAGAACAGCAGCAGGAAAAGTTGGGCCGAGAAGTAGTTCTCCGGCGCGTAGCGCAGCACGCCCCAGGCCGTGCCGATGGCGAAGGTGAAGGCAAAGCCCAGTAGATTGAGGGCGCGCCAGGAGCGCTGCAGGGCGATGGCCAGCACGCCCGCATTCAGCAGCGCGTAATACGAGAACAGGCCGATATGGCTGCCGCCGCCGGTGGAGGCGAGGATGGGCGCCGCAAAGCCGCCGACGATGCCGAAGATGGCCAGCCATTGCGCGTTCTGCAGCACGGCCAGCAGACAGGTAAAGGCGGTCAGCACGAACAGCACGGCGAACGCCAGGCCGCCCGGTATCAGGTGGTAGATGCGGAAAGCGCCAAATGTCACCAGCATCAGCATCGCCAGCGCCGTGCCCTGGGCGGGCAGGCTGATGGCGGGCCGTTTTTCGCGGATGCTCCAGGCCCAGGCCAGCAGCGCGATATCGGCCAGCACGATGCCGGCCAGGCGGAATTCGATCGGCACCGTCACGCGCGCCGCCGTGTACTTGAGCAGGAAGCTGACGCCGATGAACAGAATCAGCAAGCCGACCTTCGCCACCATATTGCCGCCGAAGAGCCAGGCCTTGGCCGCCACCAGCCATTGCGGCGGCGGGGATGGCGGCTGCGGTGGCTGCGGCGCGGCCGGCTTGATCTGCTGCTGCGCGCGCGCTTCATCGTATTCGGCGGCTGCCTCCGCAGCTTCGGCGGCGGCAAAGGCTTCCGCATCGCTGAGCGGTGCAGGGGCAGCGGCGGCTGGAATGGCCGTCGGCGCGTCTGCCGCCGCGATGACGGACGCGCTGTCCGTCCGCACCTGCTGCTCCCAGGCTTCGACCGCATCCTGCTGCGGCATCGATTCCGTAACCGGCGCAGGCGCGGGTTTTTCGGTGGGGAGAACGAGGCTGGCTGGCGCTGGGCTGCTCTGTGGCGGCGGCTGGCCGGTTTTCTGCAAGGCCGCGAGCTGCTCTTCCAGTGCTTGCACGTCCTTTTTCAGATTGCGCGCCAGGGCGGCGGCGGCGCGCGCATCTTTGCGCGCTGTCCACGCCATCCGGAACAGGATGACGCTGACGATTAACCATAACAGGTCCATGAATTCTTCTTCTCCTGACTGGCCCGGACTGGCGCTTGTCGATTTGCTATTGTTGCTCCACGATATCACATTTCGGCGCGATGATTAATGATTCGGGGAAACTGGGCAAGTCGCGGCTTTTGGCGGGAATCGGGGCCGTTCTGCGGTACAATCTCGTTCTATTTGCGGCAGCGTCCGTAGCAGAACACTATCATTAAAGGTTTTCCATGAGTCTCAAATGCGGCATCGTCGGCCTGCCTAACGTGGGCAAGTCCACCCTCTTCAATGCACTGACCAAGGCCGGCATCCCGGCCGAGAACTACCCGTTCTGCACCATCGAACCCAACGTCGGCGTGGTGGAAGTGCCGGATCCGCGCATGGCCCAGCTGGCCGAGATCGTGAAACCTGAGCGCATGGTCAACGCCATCGTCGAGTTCGTCGACATCGCCGGCCTGGTGGCTGGCGCATCGCAGGGCGAAGGCCTGGGCAACCAGTTCCTGTCCCACATCCGCGAAACCGACGCCATCGTCAACGTGGTGCGCTGCTTCGAAGATGAAAACGTGATCCACGTGGCCGGCAAAGTCAGCCCGCTGGACGATATCGAAGTGATCCAGACCGAGCTGGCGCTGGCCGACCTCGGCACCGTGGAAAAAGCCATCCACCGCGAGCAGAAGAAAGCCCGCTCCGGCGACAAGGATGCCGCCAAGCTGGTGGCCCTGATGGAACAGCTGGTGCCGCACCTGAACGAAGCCAAGCCCGTGCGCTCGCTGGGCCTGGACGCCGACCAGATGGCCCTGATCAAGCCGCTGTGCCTGATCACCGCCAAGCCGGCCATGTACGTGGCCAATGTTTCGGAAGACGGCTTCAGCAACAACCCCCTGCTCGACAAGCTGAGCGAATACGCCAAAGCGCAAAACGCGCCGATCGTCGCCATCTGCGCTGCGATTGAAGCCGAAATCGCCGACCTGGACGACGCCGACAAGAGCGCCTTCCTGGCCGACCTGGGAATGGAAGAGCCAGGCCTGGACCGTCTGATCCGCGCCGGCTACAAGCTGCTCGGCCTGCAAACCTATTTCACCGCCGGCGTGAAAGAAGTGCGCGCCTGGACCATCCACGTGGGCGACACCGCGCCACAGGCTGCCGGCGTGATCCACACCGACTTCGAACGCGGCTTCATCCGCGCCCAGACCATCGCCTATGACGACTACATCGCCTACAAAGGCGAAACCGGCGCCAAGGAAGCGGGCAAGATGCGCGCCGAAGGCAAGGAATACGTGGTCAAGGATGGCGACGTGCTGAACTTCCTGTTCAACGTCTAACGCATCTTACCGAGGTGCGCGCCGCCCGAGAAAGGCGCGCACCCGTCCAGCCAATCCCCACCTGCCATCATGACAGCGCAAGACCGGACCCTGTATTTTGTTCTGCTCCGGGCCTTTGACCGCATGTCTGCCGCGCTGACGCGCAATAATCTGTCCCCGCCCAAGCAAGTACCGAAGTTCTTGGATATCGCCTGGAAAGTGCTGGGAGAAGATCCGCCATCAACGGTTTCGACGAGCTTGATGGAAGAGGTGTTCGACGCTCATATCGTTGATGAGCAAGACGCTGGCAGCGAGGAGATTCTTCTGAATATGTATCTGTATGCGCTGTCGGATTTCTGCATGTATTTCGAGTCCGGGGAATCGAATAGCCTGGAAGCGGCCCAAAGCGCGATCCTGGATTTCTACGACTTCCTCGCCAGCCAACGCTACCTTGCCGATAGCAAAGGCGGGCAGGCCGTCGTGCTCACAGAAGCTGATGAAGCAGCCATCAAGAATGATCCTGAGTTTTCCGCTGAAATCAGGTCGCAGGAAGCCGATTGGACGGAAGCCCGGAGCATTGGCGATTGGGCGCTGGTAGCGCAACTGCGGTAATTGCGGCCGGAGCCGGAACGGGAGCCGCTGGCTTGTTCTTCAGCCGGCAGTGGCGACCAGCGCGGCCATGCTCTGGCTCAAAGCCTGCAACTGCTCGGGTTCCTGCTCGAGCCGCTCCATCACGGCCAGCCCGCGGGTAAAGGCCAGGATCAGCTTTGCTGCCGCCTCCGGGGGCATCGTGAGCGATTGGCGCATTGTGTCGCGCGCGAGCGCTTCGGCCAGCACCGCTTCCAAGTCTTGCATCAGGGTGCATACCCGGCCATATGCCGCGTCGCCGATCTGCCCGCTTTCCATGGCCGTTTTGGTCGTGAAGCAGCCGCGTCGCGGCGTCCCCGCGGTCATACTGGCGATCGAAACCTCGAAGAAGCGCTGTAGGGCGGCCCGGGCTGTCGGCGCATCCAGGGCGGCCCGTGATTCCGCCAATACCTGTTCTGCATAGCGGTCGAAGGCGAGCAGAAACAGACGCTCCTTGTCGCCGTATGCGTGATAGAGGGAGCCGCGCTGCACGCTGGCGGCACTGGCCAGATCGCTCATCGAGGTGGCCTGCCAGCCTTTGGCCCAGAACACGTCCAGCACTCTGCTCAGCAGAATTTCCTCATCAAACTGCCTGGTCATCACCATGCTGCACTCGTCCTCTTGAATTTGACATGTGTGTCAACGTTGACTACGATGGTATCGTTGACAGTTGGGTTTATTATAACTGCGGATATTCCCGCGAGCCACAAGCGCCGGTGCCGATACGGAAGCTTGTTCTCTTTGAAAGGGTGCCGAAATGGGACGCTTGAGTTCAAGTCAGCAGTTGACGCCTGGTGGTGACGTCAGTTCTGTGAAGAGCGGCTGGGCGCCGGTACTGAGCGCTGCCGCCCTGTGGGGCACCACGGGCCTCGTCTTCCAGTCGTTGGGGACGGCCGGCGGGGCGGATGCGGTGTCGATCAGCTTTCTGCGGCTGGCATTGTCCGTGCCGTTTCTCTTGCTGATGGCGCGCATGCATGCGGGAACCTGGCTGGCGCCGCTGACGCCGAAAGGGTGGCTGGTCCTGCTGGCGCTGGGGATCAGTATGGCCTTCTACCAGCTGACGTATGTGCTGGCGATCGAGCGTGTCGGCGTTGCCATTTCAGTGTTGATCAGCATTTGCGGCGCGCCCATTTTTGTGGCACTGATTTCGGTGCTGTGGTTTCGCGAGCGCCTCCATGTCCGCACGCTGGTGGCCCTGGCCGCCGCCATCGGCGGCACGATACTGCTGGTCGGCCTGCCCACGGACTTGAATTCGGATACCTATCGCTTCTGGGCCGGCGTGGCGATCGCTGTTGCCTGCGCCTTGCTTCAGGCCTTCTATGTGCTTGCCGCCCGCGCCGCCGGCAGCGTTTGCAGTGCCGCGCATGCGGGGGGGATTGGTTTTGCGATTGGCGCGCTGCTGCTCTTGCCGTTCTGGCCGGAGCAGGGGTTGCATCTCAGCTATTCCTGGTCGGGCTGGGCGATGCTGCTGTATGTGGCGGCGATTCCCACGGCCCTTGCGCAGACGCTTTTCCTGAATGGATTGAAAGGCACGGGCGCCATCGGCGGCGCTATCGCCAGCTTGCTGGAACCCCTGGTCGCCACCGTCCTTGCCGTGCTCGTTCTGCATGAGCGGATGAGCTGGTACGGCGTGCTCGGTGCGCTGATCCTGCTCAGCGGCATCGTCATCCTTCAGTGGACGCCGCGGGAGTGAGGGCGCCCTGCAGCGTTCCCGCTACGATGATCTCGGGCGCATCGGCGGTGCACGGGCGCTGGTCCCAGCCGCCCAGCCATGAGGTGGCGATCAGGCCTGCTTCTTCCAGCAGTTCGGCCAGTCGCTCCTGAGCGGGAAAGGCAATCGGCGAGCATGCCGAATACAGGCGGCCGCTGGCCTGCACGCGGTAGTAGCTGTCGTAGCTGACTACACCGCTTGCCGCGTCGCGCGACACATCGTTCCATGCCTCGATTGCGCCTAACAGCGGATGCGTCAGCGTTCTTTGCGATTGTTCCGGCGTCCACTCCTTCCATTCCTCCACCAGCGGATTCCTGCTGTCGAAGATGAAGCGTCCGTTGGGCCGCAAATGGCTGGCGATAGTGCGCAGCACGGCCGCCTGGTCCTCGCGCGTCAGAAAGACCTGGAAGGCGTGGCCCGTCAGGACGATCAGGTCGAAGCGTTCATTGAGCCGCAGCGCGCGGGCATCGGCCTGCAGCCAGCGCACCAGATGGCCGCCGCTGCGCGCCCTGGCGATGTCCAGCATTGCGGCGGCGGGATCGGCGCCGGTCACGGCGCAGCGGCCTTCCTGCGCCAGCGTGGCGGCAAACAGGCCGGTGCCGCAGCCCAGGTCCAGCACCGAGGCGCAGGATGCCGCCAGCTGGCGGCAGTATTCCAGCCCCTCGGTCCATTCGTTTTCCGCATCGTAGAACTGGGCGAGTGCGGGATCGTGATAGAGCTGGTCGGCGGTCATGCTTGGTCCTCGTTGGCGGAAGGGGGCTACTCTAGCGCACTCTCCGCCATCGTGCAGGCAGTGCTTCAGGTGCGCGAGCCGAGGTCGCGGCTATGCTCTCCGCCCTTGATCTGGCGCGTCAGCTCGTTCAGGCGCCAGATGCGGTCATCTCTCAGGCGGGTGATGGCGATGACCTCGAACTGCACGATCTCGCCGTCCTTGGTTTCGCCGTCGACGATATGGCTTTCGGCGATGGTGTCGCCATCGGCCACAAAGTCCTTGATCGTGATGCGCAGCGATTTCATCTTGTCGCGCACGATGCCGAAGTGGTGGGTGGCTTCGGCATAGTCCAGGGTTTTGCCGTCCACTACCTGCACATAATCCGGGTCGAAGTATTTTTCGTAGGTCTGGGTAGTGGCCTGCGGCTGCAGGACTTCATTCAGCGCGTTTTGCATCCAGGTTTTGGTCAGCATGGCTTGCTCCGTTTTTCAGTTGATGGTGAAGCCATGATAGGGCGGGATGTGTGGCTGGTCTGCGCTAAAATAGACAATCAATACCGCATTTCAGCCAATGACTTCTTTTCTCAGCGCGCTCCTCATCCATAGCGATGCGCAGCGCATCACCGCCTCGCACAGCCACGCGCGCGGCCAATTGTTCGGCGCCCAGCGCGGCCTGCTGACCGTGGGCGCGGGCGACAGCCTGTGGGTGGTGCCTGCCACGCATGCGGTCTGGGTGCCGCCGCATTGTCCGCATTCCCTGCATTCGCATGGCGCTTTCGCCGGCTGGAGCGTGTATGTCGATGACGCGGCCTGCGCCGCGCTGCCGGCGCAGCCCTGCGTGATGCAGGCTTCCGGCCTGCTGCGCGAGGCGGTGCTGCGCGCGGCGCAATGGGACGGGGGCGATTTCGATGCGGCGCGCCAGCGCGTGGCGGGTGTGATCCTGGACGAAGTGGCCAGCCTGCCGCGCGCCGCGCTGGTGCTGCCCATGCCCGCCGATGCGCGCCTGCGCCGCATTGCGCAGGCCATCGCCGCCGACCTGGCCGACAAGCGCCGCATGGAGGACTGGGCCGCCTGGGCCGGCATTGCGCCGCGCACGCTGGCGCGCCGCTTCCTGTCCGAAACGGGATTCAGCTTCGCCGACTGGCGCCAGCGCGCGCGGCTGATGCGGGCGCTGGAAATGCTGGCGGCGGAGCGCTCCGTCACCGCCATCGCGCTCGATCTGGGTTACGACAATGTGAGCGCCTTCATTGCCATGTTCAAGCGCAGCTTCGGCGTCACGCCCAGCCGCTATTTCAGCGAGGCGGCATAAGGCTTACTTGGCCGCTTCCTTGCCTTCATGTTCGGCAATCGCCTTGGTGAACTTGTCCATCAGCGGATTGGGCACGGCCAGCGAAAGCTGGTAATGCTCGATCAGAAAACCCTGCTCCGTGCTGCGCAGCACGCCGCTGGCCTGGCAGGTGCCCATCTGCGTATTCAACTGCTCATCGAACCAGACGTATTTTTTGTCAGGCGAAAAATACACGTTGCGCTTTTGCGCCGTGAAGGACCAGGCCTTCTTGCGGTCGAAGTAGGGCTTGGCCCAGATCTTGAAGGCGTCGCGCGCCCACACTTCGGATTTGTCGGTGCCGATGTAAATGCCCTCGGGCGCCATCTTGTCGAAATACACCGGATCGGCGTTGGCCGCGTCCTTGTGCCAGCCATCGACGAAGGCATTCACCTTGGCGCGGAAAGCCTGGTCGGCGGCCGGGGTTTGGGCGCTGGCGGCGAAGGGCAGGGCGAGGCAGGCGGCAAGCAGGGGTGCGGCGAAGGCGATTTTCATGGGCAATCCTTAAGGTTGACGCAGGTGTCAGGTTTGACAAGAATATATCAGTAAGCGGGCCGGTTCGGCGCTGGCTGTATAATCACCCGCCACCTTCCACCGATCACTGAACATAACAAGACACATGGCTTCACCCAACGATACCGTCAGCATGGCGCTGTTCTGCGACTTTGAAAACGTCGCCCTCGGCGTGCGCGACGCCAATTACGAAAAATTCGACATCAAGCCAGTGCTGGAGCGCCTGCTGCTGAAGGGCAGCATCGTGGTCAAGAAGGCGTATTGCGACTGGGACCGCTACAAGAGCTTCAAAGGCTCCATGCACGAGGCGAACTTCGAGCTGATCGAGATTCCCCACGTGCGCTTGTCGGGCAAGAACTCGGCCGATATCCGCATGGTGGTCGATGCGCTGGACCTGTGCTACACCAAGGCCCATGTGAACACCTTTGTCATCATTTCCGGCGACTCCGACTTCTCGCCCCTGGTTTCCAAGCTGCGCGAAAACGCCAAGAAGGTGATCGGCGTCGGCGTGAAGGATTCCACCTCGGACCTGCTGGTCGCCAACTGCGACGAATTCATCTTCTACGACGACCTGGTGCGCGAAAGCCGCCGTGCCGCCAAGCGCGATTCGCGCGACACTCCGCAGCCTAAGCGCACGGCCGAAGAAGAGAAACGCCGCCGCGAGGAAATGGACAAGCGCCGCAGCCAGGCCGTGGACATCGCGTACGCCACCTTCGACGCCCTGGTGGCCGAACGCGGCGACAGCGGCAAGATCTGGGCCTCGGTGCTGAAAGAAGCGATCAAGCGCCGCAAGCCGGACTTCAGCGAGTCTTATTACGGCTTCCGCACCTTCGGCAATCTGCTGGAAGAGATGAAGGCGCGCGGCCTGCTGGAATTCGGCCGCGATGAAAAATCCGGTGCCTACGTTTATCGCGGCAGCGGCCCGGCGCAGGCCGTCGTTGCCGAGAGCGCGGACGGCGAAGCCGCCCAGCCGCAGGCAGCGCAGCAAGCGCCGTCGCAGCAGGATGGAGACCGCAACGAGCAGCGCCGCGGACGCGGCAACCGCGGCGGCCGCAACCGCCGTGGCGGCGAGCAGCACGAGGCCGCGCAGCCGAACGCCGAGGCCGAAGTGATCGATGCCGATGCCCAGGCGCCAGCCAGCGTCTGGCCCGAAACGCCGGCGCCGCAGCGGGAAGAGGCCGCGCCGGTGGTGGAAGCAGCCGACCACGCGCCAGCCGAAGCGCCAGCCGGGGAAGCACCTGCGCCGGAAGCCGAAGCCAAGCCAGCCAAGGCCGCCGCCAAGCGCGCGCCAGCCGCGCGCAAGACCGCCGCCAAAAAGCCGGCCCGCACCAGCAAGGCCGCCAAGGCGGCCGAGCAGGCAGCGGAAGGCGCGGCGGCAGTTGTCGCCGAGACGCAGCCGGAAGCCGTTGTTACCGCCGTGGCGGTTCCAGTGGCCGAAGCGGCTGGACAGGATGCGGCCAGCGACGCCGCGGCCGACGACAAGCAGTCCGCTGCCGCCAAGCGCGTGCCGAAGCCCGGCACGCACAAAGCCCCGGCGCGCAGCCGTCTGCCGCGCAAGCCTAAGCCCAAGGCCGAAGCCTGAATCCAGGCTTAAGCTGAAGAGAAAGCGCCCCGGCGATTTACTGCCGGGTGCTTTGCTGCCATACTTGAAGCCTGAATAATCATAAGCGGCAGCAGCATAAGCTTGCCGCTGCGGCGGCATCCATGGCAATCCTCAGCGAAATCACCCTCTACCCCATCAAATCCTGTGCCGGCATCGTTTTGCACGAAGCCACGCTGACCCGTTCCGGTCTGATGACGGAACAGGTGTATGACCGCGAATGGGTGGTGGTCGATGAAAACGGCGTATTCCTGACCCAGCGCGATCATCCGCGCATGGCCCTGATCGTGCCGCGCCTGAAAAGCGAAACCCTGGAACTGCGCGCCCCCGGCATGCTGCAGCTGGAAATCGAATTGGGCCTGCCCGATCCGGAACTGGCGCCCACCCTGGAAGTCCAGGTCTGGGACGACCGCGTGCTGGCCTACGATTGCGACGCCACCACGGCCGCCTGGTTCAGCAGCTTCCTTGGCATTCCCTGCCGCCTGGCGCGCTTCCACGCGAAGGGCGAGCGCCTGACCAGCGGCAAATGGACCGCCGGCACCCGCCACCCCACCATGTTCGCCGACGGCTATCCCTTGCTGATCGCCGGCGCCGCCTCGCTGGAAGATTTGAACGGCCGCCTGCGCGCCGCCGGCCGCGAAGCCATTCCCATGAACCGCTTCCGCCCCAACCTGGTCGTGGCGGGCATGGAAGCGTATGAGGAAGACTATGTGGACACCTTCCAGCTTGGCCCTATCGTGCTGCAAGCGGCCAAGCCCTGTTCGCGCTGCCCGATCCCATCGGTGGACCAGAACAAGGGCGAATTCGGCCCCGACCCGCTGGATTTGATGGTGGGCTATCGTGCCAAAGAAGTGGTGGATGGTGCGTTATGCTTCGGCATGAATAGCGTGGTGCTGGAAGGCGATGGCGAACGTTTGCGCGTCGGTCAGGAAATCGAGGTTACACTGGCGTTCTGAACGCTATTTTGAGCGGCATTCAAGGCAGATGGATATGAGGCAGCAAGTTACGGGCAGACAGCCCCCGCAAGCCGACCTGGCGGCAGAGAACCAGGCCTTGCGCGCGCGCCTGGCCTATCTGCTGGAGCAGGCCGAGCGCAATCACTCCATCATGACGCGCCACCAGGCTTTCGACCTGGAGATCGTCGGCGCCTCCAATTTCCCCGAGCTGGTGGGCACCATCTTCCGCACCCTGCCCGTGATCTCGGAGCTGGAAAGCGTGACCCTGACCCTGATCGACGAGGATGCCGATATCCACACCGTGATGGAAAAGCTGGGCGTGGACTTCGCCCAGTTCCCCGATCTGCTGTTCGCCGAAAGCATCGACGAACTGGGTTTCGAGCTGGAGCCGCGCAATATTGCCGCCCAGGCACCGCGTCCCCTGCTCTGCATGTACGACGCGGCCCGCCACGCGCGCCATTTTCCGCAGGCGCCGCAAGGCCTGCAGAGCATCGCCCTGGTGCCGCTGCTGCGCAATAAGCGCATCATCGGCAGCCTGAATCTGGGCAGTGTCGATCCCACCCGCTTCACGCCCAGCCTGGGCACCGACTTTATCGAGCATATGGCGTCCATCATTGCCATCTGCCTGGAAAACGTGATCAGCAACGAAATGCTGAAGTACATCGGCCTGACCGACTCGCTGACCGGCGTCTACAACCGCCGCTATATCGACCGCCGTCTGCTGGAAGAGATCGCGCGCGCGCGCCGCCAGAACTACCAGATCTCCTTCATGTATATCGACATCGACCACTTCAAGCGCGTCAACGACACCGTCGGCCACCAGGGCGGCGACGATGTGCTGCGCGAAGTGGCGGCCCGCATCAAGGCCGAGCTGCGCCTGTCGGATGCGCTGGCCCGCTTCGGCGGCGAGGAATTCGTGGTGCTGCTGATCGATGCCGATCTGGATAGCGCGGCCTTCGTGGCCGAACGCATCCGCGCCGGCGTGGCCGCCAGCCTGATCGAACTATCGCAGGGTTTGCAGGTATCGATTACCGCCTCGATCGGCGTGGCCAGCCTGGGCCAGCCGGAGCAGGACCGTCCGGCCGAACAGGTGGCGCTGGAACTGATCGCCCATGCCGACGAGGCGCTGTACCAGGCCAAGGAAAGCGGCCGTAACCGCGTGATCCGCTACCAGCCGCATTAAATCAGCAACTGGGTTTCGGCGCGGGCCACTTCCTCGGCGCCGCCGCGCAGCACCACCACATCGCCAGCCTCCAGCACCGTGTCGGGCGTCACGTCCAGCGGCAGCTTGCCGCGCCGGATGCTGGCCACCTCGGCCCCGGTCCCCTGCATCTGCACGTCGCACAAGGCCTTGCCCACGCAGGATGCGTTCTCCGCCAGCGCCACCGAATGCAGGCGCACCAGGTCGGCCTCCTCGCCGCTGTCGCTGGCGCCGTGGAAGTAGCCGCGCAGCGAGGCGTAGCGTTCCTCGCGCGCCACCTGCACCCGGTGCACCACGCGCCGCAGCGGCACGCCCAGCATCACCAGCGCGTGCGAGGCCAGCATCAGGCTGCCCTCCATCAGTTCCGGCACCACTTCGGCCGCGCCGGCCGCTTTCAGGCGGTCCAGGTCCGTATCGTCATGGCTGCGCACGATCACCGGCAGGTTCGGCGCCAGTTCCTGCACCAGATGCAGCACCCGCAGCGCCGACGGCGTGCTGGCATAGGTGATGACCAGGGCGGCGGCGCGCGTCACGCCGGCCGCCACCAGGCTTTCGCGCCGCGCCGCATCGCCGTAGGATACATTGGCGCCGGCCGCCTGCGCCTCCTGCACCCGTTCCGGGTCCAGGTCGAGCGCGTGGTAATCGATCTTCTCTTCGGTCAGCAGGGTCGCCAGGCTTTGTCCGCTGCGGCCGAAGCCGGCCACGATGACGTGCTGCTGCGTGGCCATGCTGCGCGCCGCGATCTTAGTCAGGTTCAGCGACTGCATCATCCATTCGTTGCTGGAGAATTTCAGCACCACCCGGTCGGACTGTTCGATCAGGAAGGGCGCGGCCAGCATGGACAGCACCATCGAGGCCAGCACCACCTGGATCAGCGAACTGTCCATCAGCTGCACGCCGCCCGCCACATTCAGCAGCACAAAGCCGAATTCGCCTGCCTGGGCCAGTGCCAGGCCGGTGCGCATGGCGGTGCCGTCGGAGGAGCCGAACAGCTTGGCCAGGCCGGCGATCAGGGCGAATTTCAGCAGCACCGGGCCGGCCAGCAGGAGCAGCACCAGCCACCAGTTCTGCATCACCACGCGGAAGTTGAGCAGCATGCCGACGGTGATGAAGAAAAGCCCCAGCAGCACGTCGCGGAAAGGCTTGATGTCTTCTTCCACCTGGTGGCGGTATTCGGTTTCCGAGATCAGCATGCCCGCCACGAAGGCGCCCAGCGCCATGGACAGGCCGGCGCGCTCGGTGATCCAGGCCGCGCCCAGCGTCACCAGCAGCAGATTGAGCATGAACAGCTCCTGCGAGCGGCGCTTGACGACGATGGTGAACCAGCTGCGCATCAGCTTCTGGCCGATGAACAGCAGCAGCACCAGCACGATCACCGCTTTCAGGCTGGCCCAGCCCAGGGTAGCGGCCAGGTTCTCGGGATTTTGCGCGAGGGAGGGGATCAGGATCAGCAGCGGCACCACGGCCAGATCCTGGAACAGCAGGATGCCGATGATCTTGCGTCCGTGGTCGCTTTCCAGCTCCAGGCGCTCGGTCAGCATCTTGGAGACGATGGCGGTGGAGGACATGGCCAGCGCGCCGCCCAGGGCGAAGGCGGCCTGCCAGCTGATTTGCAGATAGGCCGGCAGCACCATGGACACCAGCCAGCCGAAGGCCATGGTGGAGACGATGGTCAGCCCGACCTGGGCCATGCCCAGGCCGAAGACGATGCTGCGCATGGCCATCAGCTTGGGCAGGGAGAATTCGAGGCCGATGGAGAACATCAGGAAGACCACGCCGAATTCGGCCAGGGCGTGGGTGGCGGGACTTTCCTCGGCCAGGCCGAGGGCGTGCGGGCCGATCAGGATGCCCACCGCCAGATATCCGAGCATGGGCGGCAGGTGCAGCATGCGGAATGCCACCACCCCCAGGACGGCGCTGCCGAGCAGCAGCAGGGTCAGTTCAAGGGGAGAGAACATGGCGGCCTCAAAGTCAAGCGGCGGACGTGGCGGGATGGGGGCTTTGTTTTGTCTGGCAAGTTTTTTGCTTTCCCAATTCGGCTATACTTTGGGCATGAGTGTAACCCATGAAAAAACAATGCTGAAAGCTTTTGATGCAAACACCGCCAAGCGTGCCCTGGAACTGGCGCGCGAAGCCCTGCAAATCGAGACCGACGCCCTCTCCGCGCTGCATGCCCGCCTGGCCAGCGACGAGAGCGTGGGCCAGGCCGTGTCGCTGTTGCTAAATTGCAAGGGCCGGGTCGTGGTGTCCGGCATCGGCAAATCCGGCCATATCGGCCGCAAGATCGCCGCCACCCTGGCGTCCACCGGCACCCCGGCCCTGTTTGTGCACCCGGCCGAAGCCGCCCATGGCGATCTGGGCATGGTCACCTCCGACGATGCCTTTATTGCCATTTCCTACTCCGGCGAAAGCTCGGAGCTGATGGCCATCCTGCCCGTGGTGAAGCGTATGGGCGGCGTGGTGATTTCCATGACCGGCAAGCCCGAATCGAGCCTGGCGCAGCTGGCCGACGTGCACCTGGACGTTTCCGTCGCCAAGGAAGCCTGTCCGCTGAACCTGGCGCCCACCGCCAGCACCACCGTCACGCTGGCCCTGGGCGATGCGATTGCCGTCGCTCTGCTCGACCTGCGCGGCTTCAAGGAAGAAGATTTCGCCCGCTCCCACCCCGGTGGCGCGCTGGGCCGCCGCCTGCTGACCCATGTGCGCGACATCATGCGCAGCGGCGACGCCATCCCGGCCGTGGGCCTGGATACCGTGCTGCCCGACGCCCTGCTGGAAATCACCCAGAAGGGCATGGGCATGACCGCCGTGGTCGATGCCGACGGCCGTCCGGCCGGCGTCTTCACCGACGGCGACCTGCGCCGCATGATCGACAAGGTGCAGGACTTCAGCAAGGTGGTGATGCGCGATGTGATGCACGCCAACCCGCGCAGCATCGGTCCCGACCAGCTGGCGGTGGATGCCGTCGCCGTGATGGAGCAGTTCCGCATCAACCAGATGTTGGTGGTGGACGCCGCCGGCAAGCTGGTGGGCGCCCTGCACATCCATGACCTGACCCGCGCCAAGGTGATCTGATGAGCGGCATTGAGAACCAGGACGTGCTGCAGCGCGCCGCCAAAATCAAGCTGATGATCTTCGACGTCGACGGCGTGCTGACCGACGGCAGCCTGCATTACGGCGCCGAAGGCGAGTTGATGAAGACCTTCAATGTGCACGATGGCCTGGGCATCAAATTCCTGCAGCAGGCCGGCGTGCTGACGGCCATCATCAGCGCGCGCCGTTCGCCGCAGGTGACGGCCCGCGCCAAGGATCTGGGCATCGAATTCGTGCACCAGGGCGGCCATGACAAGCTGACGCCTTTCATGGACCTCTTGGCCAAGACCGGCCTCACCGCCGAGCAGGTCGGCTTCATCGGCGACGATGTGGTGGACCTGCCGATCCTGAGCCGCGTCGGCCTGGCCATCGGCGTGCCGAACGGCCGTCCCGAGGTGCTGCAGCGCGTGCACCATGTGACCGCCGCCAGCGGTGGCCGCGGCGCCGTGCGCGAAGCCAGCGAACTGCTGCTGCGCGCCCAGGGCAGCTACGAACAGATTCTGGCCCAGTTCCTGGTCTGACAGAGGAAAGCCCGATGCGCCAGCGTACCGCCCACCGCTTCCGCCTGTCCATCGTGATGATGGGCATGCTCTTCCTCGCCTTCGGCAGCTTCTGGCTGCTGCAGCTGATGAACCAGGCCGGCGACCAGATCCAGGCCAGCCAGCGCCAGAATGAACCTGACTACATCGTGGAGGAGTTCAGCTTTGTCCGCATGAGCAAGGATGGACGCCCCAACTACATCATCTCCGGCGACAAGCTGACCCACCGTCCGGTTGACGACTCTTCCGAGATCGACAAGCCGCTGGTGCGCAGCTTGAGCAGCAAGGAGCAGCCGCCGATGGACATGCGCGCCCAGCACGCGCGCGTGGACGACAATAACAGCCGCGTCGTGCTGACCAAGGACGTGCAGATCGACCGCGCGGCCGCCGCCAAGGGCCAGCCTTTCCAGCTGCGCACCGAGGCGCTGACCATTTATCCGGACGAGGACCGCATGGAAACCGACCAGCCGGTGCAGATCCGCCAGGGCGAAGCCCACGCCAGCGGCAGCGGCCTGCGCGGCAATAACGCGACCCGCGAGCTGACGCTGAAAGGCCGCGGCACGCTGGTGCTGCCGCCTAAACAGCACTAATCAATACCAAGAGAATGGAAATTCAATGAAAAAATTTCTGCTGACGGCCGCCATCCTGCTTGGCGTGGCCGGCGTGAGCCAGGCCGAGAAAGCCGACTCCTACAAGCCGATGACGATCGACTACAACAATCTGGACGTGGACGACGTGAAACAGGTCAAGATCGCCACCGGCAACGTGATCATCACGCGCGGCACCCTGCGCATGCACGCCGAAAAAGCCGTGGTGCAGCAGGATCCGGAAGGTTATAACTTCGTCACCCTGACCGGCGCCGGCGGCAAGCCCGCCACCTTCCGCCAGAAGCGCGATGGCACGGGCGAGCAATGGATGGAGGGCGAAGCCGAACGCATCGAATACAGCGAGAAGATCGAGCTGGTGAAGCTGTTCACCAAGGCCAAGATCAAGCGCCTGGAAGGCAGCAAGCCTAGCGACGAAGTGCAGGGCGAGTTCATTTCCTACGACAGCCGCAAGGAATTCTTCACCGTGAAGAACAGCGAAACCGGCGAGTCCAAGCCGGGCGGCGGCCGCGGCACCATGGTGATCCAGCCGACCCGCACCGAACCGCCTGCGGCGCCGGCTGCATCGGCCACCACGCCGAACGCGGGGAAATAAGCATGCAGGCTCAATGCAAGGGCAATACCCTGGTCGTGCGCGGCCTGCAAAAAAGCTATGGCAAGCGCCAGGTCGTGCATGATGTGTCGCTGCAGGTCGACTGCGGCGAAGTGGTCGGCTTGCTGGGCCCGAACGGCGCCGGCAAGACCACTTCCTTCTACATGATCGTGGGCCTGGTGGCCTCGGACGCGGGCAGCATCGATATCGGCGGCACCGACGTATCGAGCCTGCCGATCCACCGCCGCGCCACGCTCGGCCTGTCCTATCTGCCGCAGGAAGCTTCGGTGTTCCGCAAGCTGACGGTGGAGGAGAATATCCGCGCCGTGCTGGAAATCCAGAAGGTGGACGGCAAGCCGCTGGCCAAGGCGGAAATCGACGCGCGCCTGGAAAAGCTGCTGGCCGACCTGCAGATCGAGAAGCTGCGCGAGAACCAGGCTTTGTCGCTGTCGGGCGGCGAACGGCGCCGCGTGGAGATCGCGCGCGCCCTGGCCACCAATCCGCGCTTCGTGCTGCTGGACGAACCGTTTGCCGGCGTCGACCCGATCGCTGTGATCGAAATCCAGCGTATCGTGCGTTTCCTGAAGGAGCGCAATATCGGCGTGCTGATTACCGACCATAATGTGCGTGAGACGCTGGGCATTTGTGATCGTGCCTACATCATTAACCAAGGCTCTGTGCTGGCCTCCGGCCGTCCGGACGACATCATCGCCGACGAGTCGGTACGCCGCGTTTATCTGGGCGAACACTTCCGCATGTAAAGCCATGAAACAGTCTTTGCAACTGCGCACCTCGCAACACCTCGCGTTGACGCCGCAGTTGCAGCAGTCCATCCGTCTGCTGCAACTGTCCACGCTGGAACTGCATCAGGAACTGGAACAGCTGCTGACTGATAATCCCCTGCTGGAGCGTCTCGACGATCCGCTTGACCGCTCCGTGCGCCTGCTGGCCGATGGCGCCATCAGCCAGACCTCCACTCCCGGTGAAGCGCCGCCGGACAATGCCGCGCCGGCCGATGCGCCGGCGCCGGCCGCCGAGGCCGAACCCGCGTATGAAGGCGGCGAAGGCGAGAGCGTGGCCGAAGCCGATGGCGACTGGGGCGATACGGGCCGCGGCAAGGCGCCCGAGGACGACGATGCCCGTCCCCAGCTGGAAGCCCACCATTGCAGCTTGCGCGAGCATTTGCTGGAACAGATGCGCGTCACCTTGCAGGAGCCGCGCGACCGTGCCTTGATGGAACTGATCGTCGATGGGCTGGACGACAACGGTTATCTGGACGAGAGCCTGGAAGAAATCCACGCGCGCCTGCCGCTGGAACTCGATGTGGAGCTGGAAGAGCTGCAAACTTCGCTCACCCTGCTGCAAAGCTTCGATCCGGCCGGCGTCGGCGCGCGCAGCGCCGCCGAATGCCTGGCGCTGCAGATCCGCCGCCTGCCCGGCGTGCCTTTGGTGACGCGGCGCATGGCTTTGTGCATCGTCGAAAAGCACCTGGCCTGGTTCGCCCAGCGCGAATTCACCAAGCTGAAAAAAGCCCTCGACTGCGACGACGAAGACCTGCGCGAAGCGCAGGCCGTGATCCGTCAGTGTAATCCGCATCCGGGCGCCGCCTTCGCCGCCGACGTGTCGGACTACGTGGTGCCGGACGTGGTGGTGAAGAAGGGCCGCAATGGCTGGATCGTGATGCTGAATAACGATGTGATGCCGCGCCTGCGCGTGAACTCCCTGTACGCCAGCCTGCTGCGCCAGGGGAAGGGCGAAACGCAGATGAGCGCCCAGCTGCAGGAAGCGAAATGGCTGATCAAAAATATGCGCCAGCGTTTTGACACAATTTTGCGCGTGGCGCAGGCCATCGTGGAGCGTCAAAAGAATTTCTTTTCGCACGGCGCCGTGGCCATGAGACCCCTTGTGTTGCGTGAAATTGCTGATACACTGGGACTACACGA
This sequence comes from Massilia sp. BJB1822, assembly GCF_013369485.1. Classification (GTDB taxonomy): domain Bacteria; phylum Pseudomonadota; class Gammaproteobacteria; order Burkholderiales; family Burkholderiaceae_D; genus Rugamonas. The sequence continues at coordinate 69,570 of NZ_JABWEB010000009.1, read as the reverse complement.
GAGCACTATTTCTCGCGTAACAACTCAGAAATATATGCTCACCCCCCATGGCATGTTTGAGTTGAAATATTTTTTTGGCAGCCATGTCGCGACGGAAGCGGGGGGCGAAGCTTCTTCCACGGCGATACGGGCGCTGATTGTGCAATTGACAGGAGCAGAAGACCCGAAAAATCCTTTATCCGACAGTAAGATTGCGGACATGCTGGGAGAACAAGGCATGGTAATTGCGCGACGCACTGTTGCCAAATATCGCGAAGCATTGAAGATCCCGCCAGTTAGTCTCCGCAAATCTTTGTAGTGCCTGGGTTCCTGCCAGCCCGGCCAGATTGGGCGCGCATGAACTTGTAGCGACATCATCTTTAGGAGTGTGTATGAATCTCACCATCAGTGGACATCATCTCGACGTGACCCCAGCGATTCGCGAATACGTGCAGAATAAGCTGGAGCGTATCAAACGCCACTTCGATCATGTAATTGATATTGCTGTCATCCTGACCGTAGATAACCTCACCGAGAAAGAAAAACGTCAAAAAGCGGAAATCAATCTGCGCGTTTCCGGCAAGACCATGTATGTGGAAAGCCTGTCGCAAGACCTGTACGCCGCCATCGATACGCTTATCGACAAGCTCGATCGCCAGGTCATGAAGCACAAAGCCAAACTCCAGGAGCATAGCCACGCCGCTATCAAACGCCTGCCGGATAATTTCGAAGCACCTGCCCCTGCCGCCTAAAGCCAGGCCGGGCAACACTGACAAAAGGGCGCATCAGCGCCCTTTTTTGCATCCGCCGCAAATCCATATGCCGCGCTAGAATAAGCTTTCTCTAATTTTGGCGAGACCTCATGAGCGCATATGTCCACACCCGCGTCAGCAACGGCACCGGCATCATCACCCTCGATCGTCCCAAGGCACTGAACTCCCTCTCGCTCGATATGGTGCGCGCGCTCAGCACGGCGCTGCTGGCCTGGCGCGGCGATGCCGCCATTGCCGCCGTGGTGATCCGCAGCAGCAGCGAGAAGGCCTTGTGCGCCGGCGGCGACATCCGCTTCTTCCACGAGGCGGGGCAGCAAACGCCGCAAGGCGGCAGCGCCCTGCTGGAGGATTTCTTCACCGAGGAATATGCGCTAAACCATTTAATCCATTTCTATCCCAAGCCCTATATCGCGCTGATGGATGGCGTGGTGATGGGCGGCGGCATGGGCATCGCCCAGGGCGGTCCGGACTGCGGCGTGCGCATCGTCAGCAACCGCACCAGGATGGCCATGCCGGAAGTGAATATCGGCCTGTTCCCCGACGTGGGCGGCAGCCACTTCCTCTCGCATGCGCCGGGCCAGCTGGGCATGTACCTGGGCCTGACCGGCCTCACGGTGGGCGCGGCCGACGCCCTGTATCTGGGCCTGGCCGACCACTACGTCCCGGACAGCGAAATGCCCGCGCTGGCGGCCCTGATCGACGCCACGCCGGGAGCGCAGCTGCGCGCCGCCATCGAGGCCTTTGCCGCGCCTTTGCGCGTCCAGGCCGGCGGCAGCGAGCTGGAAGCCCAGCGCGCCCTGATCGACCGCCATTTCGCCGCTTCCAGCGTGGCCGCCGTGATGGATTCGCTGCGCGGCGATGCCAGTGAGTTCGCGCAAAAAGCCTTGCGCGCCATGGAACAGCGTTCGCCGCTGATGATGTGCGTGACGCAGGAGCTGCTGAAGCGTGGCGCCGCACTCGGCGTGGCCGACTGCCTGCGCCTGGAGCGCAATCTGGTGCGCCGCAATTTCGAACATGGGGAGGTGCTGGAAGGCGTGCGCGCCCTGGTCATCGACAAGGACAACCAGCCGCGCTGGAATCCGCCCACGCTGGCCGAGGTGCGGGCCGAGGATGTGGCGCGCTTCTTCGAACCGGCCTGGCCGGAACATGCGCACCCGCTGCGCCATCTCTCGCCCTAAGCGCTAAGAGAAATTGTTGCGTTGCGGCGGGCGTTTTCAAGAAAACGTTTCAGCGGCGCTCAGTATGATGTTCTGACCATTTTTGAGGGAGGAACATCATGATCGACCACGTCTCCATCGGCACGCGCGACCTGCCGCGCGCACTGGCCTTCTACACCGCCTGCCTTGAGCCGCTGGGCTACAGCATCCAGCATCAGGACAGCGGCCAGGCCATCTTCGGCGCCAACGGCCACTGGAGCTTTGCCATTTATCCGGCGCAGAACGGCGATGCGCTGGCGGGCCACCGCGCCCATGTCGCCATCACGGCGCCGTCGCAGGAAGCGGCGCAAGCCTTCTACAGCAAGGCCATTGAACTGGGCGCGAGCAAGCTGCGCGAACCTGGCCTGCGGCCGGACATCAACGAGAGGTATTACGGCACCATGGTGTTTGACCCCGATCAGCATCAGATCGAGGTCGTGCACTGGTCGAAATAGGCAGTCTTACTGTTCGCGGTGGCGCAGCACCACCTGCTCGCCAACCTGGAAATGGCGCGCGAGCCGTTCGGCCATATACACCGAACGGTGCTGGCCGCCGGTGCAGCCTACGGCCACGGTCAGGTAGCTGCGGTTGTCCTTCTTGAACGAAGGCAGCCATTTGGCGATGAAGTTGCGGATGTCCTGGAACATCTCCTCGGCGCTCGGTTGGGCGTCGAGAAAGGCGATCACCGGCGCATCGCGTCCGGTCAGCGGGCGCAGGGCCAGATCGTAATAGGGATTCGGCACGGCGCGCACGTCGAACACGAAGTCGGCGTCGAGCGGCACGCCCAGTTTGAAGGCGAAGGATTCGAAGAACAGGGTCAGCGGCGCCTGCTCGCTGTGCACCAGATCTTTGACCCAGGCGCGCAGCTTGTTGGCGCTCAGCTCCGAGGTGTCGATCACATGGCCCAGCTGCTGGATGGCCGACAGGCGCTCGCGCTCTTCCAGGATGCACTCGATCAGGGTGCGGCGCGCGGCGGGATTGTCGCCCGGGCGCAGTTGGTGCGAGAGCGGATGGCTGCGCCGCGTTTCCGAGAAGCGCGCCACCAGCGAATGCGTGCTGGCCGTGAGGAACATCACGCGCACATCATGGCCGAGGGAGCGCAAGGCCTCGATATCGCCGGGCAGGCTGGCCAGGGAAGCGGCGCTGCGGGCGTCGACCGCGACAGCCAGCGCCTCCGTGCCTTCCGTGCTTAGCGTGAGCACCAGATTCGCCAGCAGGGCGGGCGGCAGGTTATCCACGCAGTAGTAGCCGGTGTCTTCGAGGACGTTCAGGGCCACCGATTTGCCGGAGCCGGAGATACCAGTAATGAGGACGATTCGCATGCGGGCATGATACCCGAAAAAGCGACTCAGTCGCCGCTCATGGCTTGACGCTGCCGCTCCATGAACTCTTGCAGCGTATCGATGCCGCGCAATTGCAGGATGGTGTTGCGCACGGCCGCTTCCAGCAGCACCGCGATGTTGCGGCCGGCCGCAACAGGGATCACGACCTTGCGGATCGGCAGGCCCAGCACGTCCTCGGTCGGGAACTGGAAGGGCAGGCGTTCCACTTCCTCTTCCAGCGCCGAGCGGCGCACCAGATGCACGATCAGCTTCAGGCGCATCTTGCGCCGCACCGCTGTCTCGCCGAAGATGGCTTTGATGTCGAGCAGGCCCAGGCCGCGCACTTCCAGCAGGTTTTGCAGCAGCGGCGGGCAGCGGCCCTCGATCATATTCGGCGCGATGCGCGAGAACTCCACCGCGTCGTCGGCCACCAGGCCATGGCTGCGCGAAATCAGCTCCAGACCCAACTCGCTCTTGCCCAGGCCCGAGTCGCCGGTAATCAGCACGCCCACGCCCAGCACGTCCATGAAGACGCCGTGCATGATGACGCGCTGCGCCAGCTTCTTCGACAGGTACACGCGCAGGAAGTCGATCACCTGTGCCGCGGCCAGCGGCGTGGAGAACAGGGGAATATTTTTCTCGTCGCAGATGGCGAGAATATCGGGCGGCGTTTCCAGGCCTTGCGCGATGATCAGGGCCGGCGGGCCGCCCGCAATCAGCTCGCCGATCACATGGGCGCGCGTCAGCGATTTCAGGCGCTGGTAGTAATTGATTTCCTGGTGGCCGAAGACCTGGATGCGGCCCGGGTGAATCGTATTCAAGTGGCCGACCTGGTCGGCCGCCGACGCCACATCGCCCGAGATCAGGCGCTCGCCGCCGGGAAAGCCGGCGAACCATCCCAGCTGCAAAGTCTCGCGGTTATCGTCGTACAGCCTTTGTATCGTCAGCGGGGTTTGCAGCATGGGTCTTCTTTGCGGAAAGTGGTGTCGGTTGAGTTTAACCCGCCGCCTGCAAGCTGGGTTGCCAATTCACGATGCGGCTGTGTACCGAGCGCGGATCGGTGTCGGTCGACAAGGCGGTGCGGAAAGCATCGTCGGAGAACATCTCGGCGATCTCCGACAGGATTTCCAGGTGCTGCTGGGTCACGTGGTCGGGAATCAGCAGGAAGAACAGCAGGTTGACGGGTTTGCCATCCGGCGACTCGAAGGGGATCGGCTCGGCCAGGCGCACGAAGGCTGCCAGCGGCGTTTTCAGGCTCTTGGACCCCTTGATGCGGCCGTGCGGTACGGCGACGCCATGGCCCAGACCGGTCGACCCGAGGCGCTCGCGCGCGAACAGGTTGTCGGACACGGTGGAGCGGGCGATGCCGCAGTTGTTTTCAAAAATCAGACCGGCTTGCTCAAAGGCGCGCTTTTTGCTCGAGACTTCCAAATCCAGCTGGACATTCTCTAGCGACAGTATTTTGCTCAGATTATTCATAACGCGACGTGAAATGGTGCGGCGCACAAAGGTGGCTTGCGAGCACAGAATTATAGGCCTGTTTGTGCGGCCTGTAACATGAAATCGCTAGCGCCCGGCTGGCCTCCGCAATCCGCTCCAGTCCGCCTGAGGCAGGCTAAAGCGTTATTCAAAAAATACTGGCAGCCGTCTTGGCAATTCACGCGCAGGTTTCCGGCAAAATGCCAGCTTTTTGCCTGTGAGGACGCGCTTTCGCCGTGGGTAATTCCACAACAGTTCTTAACTGATTGTAAGACAAAACCCGCTGAAATGTTTCACCACATTGTAAAAAATACCGAGAATTGTTGACTGCAATCAACAATCCTCGGGGCCGCTTACTGGCGCGCGTTGCGCAGATTGGACGGCAGGCGCGCGCCACTGTGGTTGCTGCGCCAGGGATTGATGTCCAGGCCGCCGCGCCGGGTATAGCGCGCATACACGGTCAGCTGCTGTGGCCGGCAGTGGCGCAGGATATCTGTGAAGATGCGCTCCACGCATTGCTCGTGGAATTCATTGTGTTCGCGGAAGCCGATCAGGTATTTCAATAGGCTTTCTTGATCGATTTGCGGGCCGGCATAGCTGATCTGTACGCTGCCCCAGTCCGGCTGGCCCGTGACCAGGCAGTTCGATTTCAGCAGATGCGAGACCAGCACTTCTTCCACCGGCTGCTCGTCGAAATCGGCTTTGAGGATTTCCGGCTGCGGCGCATAGTTGTCGACTTCGATATCCAGGCGGTCGAGCAGCAGGCCGGACAGCTCGCCCATCTGCAGGCTGCCGAATTCTTCCTGCATGGTCAGGCTGACCTGCACGCTGGCGCCGGCTGCCGCCGACAGATCCTGCTGCAGCAGGGTCTTGAGCGCCTCCGGGCCGCCCAGGCGGGTCTGGTTGAAGGAATTCAGGTACAGCTTGAACGATTTCGATTCGATGATATTCGGCGAATCGGCCGGCACCGTGATGCGCGCCACGGCCACCTGCGGTTTGCCGCGCATATTCAGCCACGACAGCTCGTAGGCATTCCACAGGTCGACGCCAAAGAAGGGCAGGGTGCCTTGCAGGCCCAGCTCATCGCGCTTGCCCTGGCGCGGGATGGGGAACAGCAGCTCCGGCGCATAGTCGGTGCGGTAAGCGGAATTCTTGCCCAGTGGAGATTGATCGGCGGTATTGGTCATGGCGGTGCTCGGAGTAAATCAGACAGCCCTCCATGTTAACGCAAAAGCGCCCCGCCCGCCGGGCCGCCAATACAGCCCAGCCCGTGTCCACCGTGGGGTCAGACCCCTAATCGGACACGGGCAGAGCAGTCGTTGGCCAGTTTTTAAGGAAGAGCTTGTGTCCACTTGGGGTCTGACCCCAAGGTGGACACGGGCTGGGCTGTTGGGTGGCAGCTTAAAGGAAGAGCTTGTAGACCGGGTTCTGGGTTTCGTCCCAGTAGCGGTAGCCGAGGGTGGCGAGGAATTTGTGGAACTCGCCCATCTCGTCGGGCGGCACTTGCAGGCCGATCAGGATGCGGCCCACGTCGCCACCCTGGGAGCGGTAGTGGCACAGCGAGATATTCCAGTTCGGCGCCATGCTGTCGAGGAAGCGCATCAGCGCGCCCGGCCGTTCGGGGAACTCGAAGCGGTACAGCAGCTCGTCCTTGGCCAGCGCGCTTTTGCCGCCCACTAAATGGCGCAAGTGGGCCTTGGCCAGCTCGTCATGGGTCAGGTCGAGCGTCTTGAACTGGCTGTCCTCGAAGCGGCGCGCCAGGGCGCTCGATTCGTTGCGGTCGGCTATCTGCACGCCGACAAAGACATGGGCCTGGTCCTGGTCGCTGATGCGGTAATTGAACTCGGTGACATTGCGCGGCCCGACCAGGGCGCAGAAGCGCTTGAAGCTGCCGCGCTGCTCGGGCAGGGTGACGGCGAAGACCGCTTCGCGCGACTCGCCCAACTCGGCGCGTTCGGCGACAAAGCGCAGGCGGTCGAAATTCATGTTGGCGCCGCTGGCCACGGTGATCAGGGTCTGGTGCAGGATCGGGTCTTTGCTCAGTTCCGCGCGTTCGATATAGGCCTTGGCGCCGGCTACGGCCAAGGCGCCGGACGGCTCCAGGATCGAGCGCGTGTCCATGAACACGTCCTTGATGGCGGCGCAGATGGCGTCCGTATCGACCAGGATCACATCGTCCACATACTGTTGCGCGATGCGGAAGGTTTCCTCGCCCACCAGGCGCACGGCGGTGCCGTCGGCGAACAGGCCGACGTCGGGCAGGGTCAGGCGCTCGCCCGCTTTCAGGCTGCGCGCCATGGCGTCCGAATCCAGGGGCTGCACGCCGATGATCTTGATGTCGGGACGGATCTGCTTCACGTAGGCGGCGATGCCGGCGATGATGCCGCCGCCGCCGATCGGCACGAAGATGGCGTGGATCGGACCGGCATGCTGGCGCAGGATTTCCATCGCGATCGTGCCCTGGCCGGCGATCACGTCGGGATCGTCGAAGGGGTGGACGAAGGTCAGCTTCTGTTCTCTTTCCAGCGTCAGCGCATGGTTGTAGGCGTCGGTATACGATTCGCCGTGCAGCACCACTTCCACATGGGCGCCGCCGCGCGCGCGCACCGCCTCGATCTTCAGCTGCGGCGTGGTGGCCGGCATCACGATCACGGCCGGGCAGCCCATGCGCGCCGCCGACAGTGCCACGCCCTGGGCGTGGTTGCCGGCCGAGGCGCAAATGACGCCGCGCTTCAATTGCGCTTCGCTCAGATGGGCCATCTTGTTGTACGCGCCGCGCACCTTGAAGCTGAACACGTCCTGCATGTCCTCGCGCTTGAAATAAATTCGGTTCTGATAGCGCTGCGACAGGGTCGGCGCCAGTTCCAGCGGAGTTTCTTGGGCCACGTCGTAGACGCGGGCGGTCAGGATTTTCTTCAGGTAGTCGATAGTCATAGTCTGCAAACAAAAAAGTCGGGCCAGGGAGGCTGGCGGGGTGCAAAGACTTGCTTTTCAACGGCGGGTAACCGAGGGGAGGCTGCACGCCGGCGCGCGCGGGTATGCTGGCGCCGGACTCTGTCGTGCGATGTGCTTGGTGCGACTCATTATAATGGACAGCCTAAGCCATCCTCCAAATCTTCATGATCGAATCTGCAATTGCCTGGCTGCTGGCCCTGCTGGCCCTGCTGGCCGCGCCGGAAGTGGGCCTGACCTCGGTCTTTCTCATCAGTTTTGTGTCCGCCACGCTGGTGCCGCTCGGTTCCGAGCCGGCTGTCTTTGCCGTGGTCAAGGCCAATAGCGCCATGTTCTGGCCCGCCATCGCCGTCGCCACCGTGGGCAATACCCTGGGCGGCGCGGTCGATTACTGGATGGGCTATACCGCCAAATCGGCTTTCGCCAAGGAACGCGAGAGCCGCTGGTTCGGCTGGCTGGCGCGCTATGGCGCCAAGACCATGCTGCTGTCCTGGCTGCCCGGCATCGGCGATCCCCTGTGCACCCTGGGCGGCTGGCTCAAGCTGCCATTCTGGCCCGCGCTCATGTATATGGCCATCGGCAAGCTGGCGCGCTATCTGACCATGACGACCCTGCTGCTGTATGTGCCGGACGGCTTCTGGCGCTCCGTGGCGCATGTGCTGGGCGGCTGAATGCTGCAAACGCAATTTTGCATCCGGCTGAATCGCATAAATAATCCATGGTCAAAACCAGCGGAATGCAATAAACGTGCGCTAAACGCCACATTTTTCAAATTATTTTCGGCAAACTGACGTTAACGGAACCCTGTGGCGCCTTGGGGCTGTTAGGATCTTGTGCGGCGCAATACGATAGAATGGTTTTCTTCGCGTCAGCCACACTAGTCCACGCATAATGAACGCACCAGCACAAATCCAGGCCTTGCTTGCAGAAACGCCCGACGGGCACGCCCCCACGCGCTTGCGCGAAATTCCCTATAACTACACTTCGTTTTCCGACCGCGAAATCGTCATACGGCTGTTAGGGGAAGAGTCCTGGCGCCTGCTCGACGAGCTGCGCGGCGCGCGCCAGACCGGCCGTTCCGCGCGCATGCTGTACGAGGTGCTGGGCGATATCTGGGTGGTGCGCCGCAATCCCTATCTGCAGGACGATTTGCTGGACAACCCGAAGCGCCGCGCCAAACTGATCGATGCGCTGCACCACCGCCTGGCCGAAGTCGACAAGCGCCGCCTGACGGTGGACGCCACCGAGGCCGACAGCGATGCCGCCCAGCGCAGCGGCAATGTGGAGAAGCTGCTGAAGGCGGCCAGCAAGGCGGTGGCCGATTTCGGCGAAGAATTCGGCCGCATGTACGACCTGCGCAAGCGCGCCAACAAGGTGCTGGGCCGCTATACCGAGAAGCACAATATCTGCTTCGACGGCATGAAGCGCATCTCGCACGTGACCGACGCCACCGACTGGCGCGTGGAATACCCCTTCGTGGTGCTGACCCCGGACAGCGAAGAGGAAATGGCCGGCCTGGTGAAAGGCTGTATCGAGCTGGGACTGACCATCATCCCGCGCGGCGGCGGCACCGGCTATACCGGCGGCGCGATTCCGCTGACGCCGCTGTCGGCCGTCATCAATACCGAAAAGCTGCTGACCCTGGGCGCCGTGGAAATGAAGGTCTTGCCCGGCCTGGAACGCGAATACGCGACTATTTACTCCGAAGCGGGCGTGATCACCAACAAGGTGTCGGAAGCGGCCGAGAAGGCGGGCTTCGTGTTCGCCGTCGACCCGACTTCGGCCCACGCTTCCTGCATCGGCGGCAATATCGCCATGAACGCGGGCGGCAAGAAGGCCGTGCTGTGGGGCACGGCGCTGGATAATCTGGCCTCCTGGCGCATGGTCGATCCGAACGGCGACTGGTTGGAAGTCACGCGCATCGACCACAATCTGTCGAAGATCCACGATACGCCGATGGCGCGTTTCCGCCTTGAATGGACGCACCCGAACGCCAAAGGCGAAGCGAAAGGCGCGCCGTTCAAGACCGAGATTCTGGAAATCGAAGGCCGCCGCTTCCGCAAGGAAGGCCTGGGCAAGGACGTCACCGACAAATTCCTCGCCGGCCTGCCCGGCATCCAGAAGGAAGGCTGCGATGGCCTGATCACTTCGGCGCGCTGGATTCTGCACAAGATGCCCAAGCATACGCGCACCGTCTGCCTGGAATTCTTCGGCCAGGCGCGCGATGCGATTCCATCGATCGTCGAGATCAAGGATTATCTGGACGGCCTGCCGGCCCAGGGCGAGCAGTTCGCTACGCTGCGCCTGGCCGGCCTGGAACACCTGGACGAACGCTATCTGCGCGCGGTTGGCTACGCCACCAAGTCCAAGCGCGGCGTGCTGCCGAAAATGGCGCTGTTCGGCGACATCGTCGGCGACGACGAGAATGCCGTCGCCACGGCCGCCTCGGAAGTGATCCGCCTGGCGAATACCCGCGTCGGCGAAGGTTTCGTCGCCGTCAGCCCGGAAGCGCGCAAGAAATTCTGGCTGGACCGCGCCCGCACCGCCGCCATCGCCAAGCACACCAACGCCTTCAAGATCAATGAAGACGTGGTGATCCCGCTTAATCGCATGGGCGAATACACCGACGGCATCGAGCGCATCAACATCGAGCTGTCGATCAAGAACAAGCTGCAACTGGCGGATGCGCTGCGCGAGTTCTTCGCCGCCGGCAATCTCCCGGTCGGCAAGAGCGACGACGCCAGCGACGATAAGGTGGGCGACGCCGAAATGCTGGGCGACCGTCCGCAGCAAGCGGCGGCCCTGCTGGAGCAGGTGCGCGAGCGCTGGACCTACACGCTGGAGAACCTCGACCTGCCGCTGGCGCAAGCGCGCCACAAGCTGGAAGAATTGGGCCTGCAGGAACTGGCCCCGGCCTTCGACGAGCGCCTGCAGCGCCAGCCGCAAGCCACCCTGTTCGATGTGGTGCAGGACCGCACCATCCGCGTCAGCTGGAAGCAGGAAATCCGCGCGCCGTTCCGCCAGATCTTCAACGGCGCAGCCTACAAGCTGATTCTGGACGAGGCGACGGCGGCCCACAAACGCATCCTGCGCGGCCGTGTCTTCGTCGCCCTGCACATGCACGCGGGCGACGGCAACGTGCACACCAATCTGCCGGTGAACTCGGACCACTACGAAATGCTGCAGGATGCGCACAAGGCCGTGGCCCGCATCATGAAGCTGGCGCGTTCGCTGAACGGCGTGATTTCGGGCGAGCATGGCATTGGCATCACCAAGCTCGAATTCCTCACCGAGGAGGAGATCGGCGACTTCCGCGCCTACAAGCAGCGCGTCGATCCGGAGGGGCGCTTCAACAAGGGCAAGCTGCTGAATCTGCCCGGCATGGATGCGGACCTGAGCAATGCCTACACGCCGTCCTTCGGACTGATGGGGCATGAATCGCTGATCATGCAGCAGAGCGATATCGGCGCCATCGCCAACAGCGTCAAGGACTGCCTGCGCTGCGGTAAATGCAAACCCGTGTGCTCGACCCATGTGCCGCGCGCGAACCTGCTGTACTCGCCGCGCGACAAGATCCTGGCGACGTCGGCGCTGATCGAAGCCTTCCTCTACGAAGAGCAGACGCGGCGCGGCATCTCGATCCGCCACTGGGAAGAGTTCGAGGACGTGGCCGACCACTGCACCGTATGCCATAAATGCGTGACGCCTTGCCCGGTGAATATCGACTTCGGCGACGTGTCCATGAATATGCGCAATCTGCTGCGCAAGATGGACAAGCGCAGTTTCAATCCCGGCAAGCGCGCTTCGATGTTCTTCCTGAATGCGACCGACCCGGCCACCATCAACGCCACGCGCGAAGTGATGATAGGCTGGGGCTACAAGGCGCAGCGCCTGGGTCACGACATCTTCAAGAAAGTGGCGCGCAGCCAGACCAAGGCGCCGCCGCCGACCGTCGGCAAGCCGCCCGTGCGCGAGCAGGTGATCCACTTCATCAACAAGAAGATGCCGGGCAATCTGCCGAAGAAATCGGCGCGCGCGCTGCTCGATATCGAAGACAACAAGATGATCCCGATCATCCGCGATCCGCAGAAGACCAATGCGAATACGGAAGCGGTGTTCTACTTCCCGGGCTGCGGCTCCGAGCGCCTGTTCTCGCAGGTCGGCCTGGCCACGCAAGCGATGCTGTGGGAAGTGGGCGTGCAGACCGTGCTGCCGCCGGGCTATCTGTGCTGCGGCTATCCGCAGCGCGGCTCGGGCGAATACGAAAAGGCCGAGAAGATGATGACGGATAACCGCGTCCTCTTCCACCGCATGGCGAATACGCTGAACTATCTGGATATCAAGACCGTGCTGGTGTCCTGCGGCACCTGCTACGACCAGCTGGCGACTTACGAGTTCGAGAAGATCTTCCCCGGCTGCCGCATCATGGATATCCACGAATATCTGCTGGAGAAGGGCGTCAAGCTGGAAGGCGTGACCGGCACGCGCTATATGTACCACGATCCTTGCCACACGCCGATGAAGATGCAGGATCCGGTGAAGACGGTGAATGCTCTGGTTTCCACCGTGGACAATGTGAAGATCGAAAAGAACGACCGCTGCTGCGGCGAGTCCGGTACGCTGGCCGTGTCGCGTCCCGATATTTCGACCCAGGTGCGCTTCCGCAAGGAAGAGGAGATGGTCAAAGGCGCGGACAAGCTGCGCCAGGGCTTCGACGGCGACGTGAAGATCCTCACCAGCTGCCCATCCTGCCTGCAAGGCCTGTCGCGCTACAACGACGATTCGGGCACCACGGCCGACTACATCGTGGTGGAAATCGCCAAGCACCTGCTGGGCGAGAACTGGCTGCCCGATTACGTCAAGCGCGCCAACGACGGCGGCATCGAAAGGGTGCTGGTATGAGCGTGAACAAGCCCTGCGATCTGTGCACCTTGCTGGCCGCCTTCGCCGGCGGCGACGATGCGGCCCTGATCTGGCGCGACGAGCGCCTGTCGGTGGTGCTGGTCGACGAAGCCGGCTATCCGGGCTATTGCCGCGTGGTGTGGAACGCCCATGTGAAGGAAATGACCGACCTGGCGCCCGAGGACCGCGAGCATGTGATGCGCGCCGTGTGGCAGGTGGAATTGGCGCAGCGCGAGGTGATGGCGCCGCATAAGGTGAATGTCGCCAGCTTCGGCAATATGACCCCGCACGTGCACTGGCATGTGATCCCGCGTTACACTGACGATGCGCATTTCCCGAATCCAACCTGGGGGGCGCAGCAGCGCGAGGCGCCGGTGCAGGCCGTGGTCGAGCGCAGCGCCATGCTGCCGGCTTTGCGGGCGGCGATCATTCAACGGCTGAGTGCCTGAGTTTTAGAAGAGTTTTGATATGCATAACCCCACCGCTCTGACCGTCCACAGCAAATCCCGCGTGCTCGAAGTGAGCTTTGACGATGGCGCCACCTTCTCGATTCCCTTCGAGCTGCTGCGCGTGTACTCGCCATCGGCGGAAGTGAAGGGCCATGGACCGGGGCAGGAAGTGCTGCAGGTCGGCAAGAGCGAGGTCGGCGTGAGCGATCTGGAACCGGTTGGCAATTACGCCGTTAAACCGATTTTCACCGATGGGCATAACAGCGGCTTATATACCTGGGATTATCTCTACGATCTGGGCGCGCGCCAGGACCAGCACTGGGCCGCCTACCTGGTCCGCCTGCAGGCCGCCGGCTTCACCAGCGACAGCGGCCGCGCGCCCGGCGCCGTGCTGCCCGGCGCAGCGAACGCCCAGCCGCGCAGCTGCGGCCACAAGCACTAAGCCGCATCTTTCTAAGGGCCTGGCGGCTCAGGGGATCGGCGTAGTGGCCGATCACTGAATGGTCGAGGTAGACGGTGCTGGGCATGGTTTTGCCAGCATAGAGCGCCTATCGTCCGGCCCTCTTCAGGCAGATCAAGGGTTTTTCACTCTGGGCGCTTGTATAATGCAGTCAAAATTAACCGGCAGCCCATCATGACCAATACCACCCATTTCGGCTATAAAACCGTTTCCGAAGACGATAAAGTCAAGGAAGTCGCCAAGGTCTTCCACTCCGTCGCCAGCAAGTATGATGTGATGAACGACTTGATGTCGGCCGGCCTGCACCGCCTCTGGAAGACCTTCACCATCGCCAACGCGGCCGTGCGCCCAGGCTTCAAGGTGCTCGACATCGCGGGCGGCACCGGCGATCTGGCCAAGGTGTTTGCCAAGCAGGCGGGCCCAACCGGCGAGGTCTGGCTGACCGATATCAACGAGTCCATGCTGCGCGTCGGCCGCGACCGCCTCTTGAATCGCGGCCAGGTCACCCCCACCTTGCTGTGTGATGCGGAAAAACTGCCTTTCCCGGACAATTACTTCGACCGGGTCAGCGTCGCCTTCGGCCTGCGCAATATGACGCACAAGGATGTGGCCCTGTCCGAAATGCGCCGCGTGCTGAAGCCGGGCGGCAAGCTGCTGGTGCTGGAATTCTCGAAAGTCGCGGCGCCGCTGCAAAAACCGTATGATTTGTATTCGTTCTCGGTGCTGCCGTGGATGGGCCAGAAAATCGCTGGCGACGCGGAGAGCTACCGTTACCTGGCCGAGTCCATCCGCATGCACCCGGACCAGGAAACCCTCAAGACCATGATGCAGGCAGCCGGTCTGGAGCGCGTGCAGTATTACAACCTGACGGCAGGTGTGGCCGCTTTACACACCGGTATCAAACTGTAGGAAACACTATGAACATGAAGAAAATCCTGATCGGCGCCACCTTGGCCATCTCCGCGATGAGCATGATGGCTGAACTGGCAGCCCGCCCGATGGGCGGCGGCCGTTCGGTCGGCCGTCAGTCGCAGAACGTGAGCCGCATGCCGGCCCAGCCGGCGCAAGCCCCGGCAGCCCAGCGCCAAGCAGCACCGGCGCAGGCGCCTGCCGCCACGCCGCCTGCCGCACCGCCCGTGAAACCGCCTAGCCCATGGAAGGGCATTCTGGGCGGCGCCCTGCTGGGCCTGGGGGTGGGCGCGCTGCTGTCCCACTTCGGTCTGGGCGGCGCGATGGCCAGCGCCATCAGCTCCATCCTGATGATCGCCCTGATCGGCGGCGTGATCTTCTTCATCGTGCGCATGATCCGCAACAAGTCGGCTGGCCCGCGTCCCGCCCCGGCCGCGTTCGGCGGTAATGGCGGCGGCTTCGGCGGCAATAGCGGCGGCAATGTGGGCGGCTTCGGCGCGCCACAAGGCGGCGGCGGCACGCCGGAAATCGGCTCGCGTCTGCAGCCATCGGCTTTCCAGCCAGCCCAGCCGACGTTTGAACCGGCAGCTGCGCCGGCGCCTGTGCCGCACCAGCAATGGGGCGTGCCGGCCGATTTCGACCAGCCTGCTTTCCTGCGCCATGCCAAGAGCAATTTCATCCGCCTGCAAGCGGCCTGGGATAAATCCGATGTGAACGATATCCGCGAGTTCACCACGCCGGAAGTGTTCGCCGAACTGAAGATGCAGATCCAGGAACGCGGCGGCAAGGCCGATTACACCGATGTGGTGACGATCGAAGCCGAACTGCTGGGCATTGAAAACAATGGCACCGACTACCTGGCCAGCGTGAAGTTCACCGGCCAGATCAAGCCGGCGCCCGATGCCCTGGCCGAGCCATTCAACGAAGTCTGGAACCTGGTCAAGCCGGTGTCCGGTTCCGGCGGCTGGCTGCTGGGCGGTATCCAGCAGCTTGCCTGAGGCGCCGCGTTGCCTTAGTTTCCCGTCGGCCGCAGCGGCAAGCTGCGGCAAACTGGTAATATCAGGACCGCCCAGGATTTCCGGGCGGTTTTGTTTTTTGGTGTCCCGATTATGTTCACACTTCCTTTTGCACTGCCGTCCCCCGGCGCTCCGGTCGCCGCCACCGTCAACCACCTGCTGGCGCAGGAGCCATGGGCGCGCCAGGAGTTGAAGCTGCACGCGGGTAAGGTCGCCTGCATCGCCGCCAGTCCGGCCGAGCTGCGCCTGCGCGCCACCGCCGATGGCATGGTGGAAGCCGCGCCGGCCGATGCGGCGCCGGCCGTGACCATCCGCCTCAAGCTGTCCGACCTGCCGCTGATCGCGCAAAACCGCGAGCGCGCGTTTTCCTATGTGCAGATCGAGGGCGACGCCGAATTCGCCAATGCGATTTCCCGCCTGAGCCAGTCGCTGCGCTGGGAAGCCGAACATGATCTGGAAAAACTGCTGGGACCGATCGCCGCCGTGCGCCTGGCCGCCGGCGCCCGCGCCGCCTTCGGCGCGCTGAAAAGCGGCCAGCAGAAACTGGCCGAGAACGTGGCCGAGTTCCTGGTGGAAGAAAAGCCGGTACTGCTGCGTCCCGCCATGACCGAGGATTTCGCCGCCGGCATCAGCCGCCTGCGCGACGATGTGGAGCGCGCCGCCAAGCGCCTGGACAAGCTCGAACAAAAACTTGCCCGCCGCAGCGCGGCCCTGCAACACAAGACGGAAGTTCAATGATTCTCAAATTCCTGCGGCTGCTCAAGATCCTGCGCGTCGTCGTCCAGCATGGTCTGGACGAGATCGCCATCTCCGGCTTCGACAAGCCGCGCATTTCCCGCTTGCTCGACACGGTGTTTTTTTGGCGCGACCTGTCCACGCCGCGTGGCGTGCGCCTGCGCATGGCGCTGGAGGAACTCGGTCCCATCTTCGTCAAATTCGGCCAGGTGCTGTCCACCCGCGCCGACCTGATTCCGGCCGATATCGTGGTCGAGCTGGCGCGCCTGCAGGACCGCGTGCCGCCCTTCGATTCCGACCTCGCCATCGCCCAGATCGAACGCTCGCTGGGCGCCCATCCGGAGCAGCTGTTCGCCCGTTTCGAACGCGTGCCCGTGGCCTCGGCCTCGATTGCGCAAGTCCACTTCGCCACCTTGAAAGATGGCACGGAAGTGGCCGTCAAGGTGCTGCGCCCCGGCATGAAGCGCCTGATCGACGAGGACGTGGCCCTGATGCGCCTGGCCGCCGACTGGGTCAGCCGCCTCTGGCCGGACAGCAAGCGCCTGAAGCCGAAGGAGGTGGTGGCCGAGTTCGACAAATACCTGCACGATGAACTCGACCTGATGCGTGAGGCGGCCAACGCCAGCCAGCTGCGCCGCAACTTCGCCGAATCGCGCCTCTTGCTGGTGCCGGAAATGTACTGGGATTACTGCTCCAGCAATGTGATCGTGATGGAGCGCATGTATGGCATTCCCGTGTCGCAGATCGACCGCTTGCTGGAAGCGGGCGTGGACTTGAAAAAGCTCTCCAGCGATGGCGTGGAAATCTTCTTCACTCAGGTCTTCCGCGACGGCTTCTTCCACGCCGATATGCACCCGGGGAATATCCTGGTGTCCATCGATCCCGCCACTTTCGGCCGCTATATCGCGCTCGACTTCGGCATCGTCGGCACGCTCAACGATTACGACAAGGATTACCTGTCGCAGAACTTCCTGGCCTTCTTCCGCCGCGACTACAAGCGCGTGGCCGAAGCCCATATCGAGTCCGGCTGGGCGCCCAAGGAAACCCGGGTCGACGAGCTGGAGGCAGCCGTGCGCGCCTGCTGCGAACCAATCTTCGACCGTCCGTTGAAGGATATTTCCTTCGGCCAAGTGCTGCTGCGCCTGTTCCAGACGTCGCGCCGCTTCAATGTCGAAGTCCAGCCGCAGCTGGTGCTGCTGCAAAAGACCCTGCTGAATATCGAAGGCCTGGGCCGCACCCTGGACCCGGAACTGGACCTGTGGAAGACCGCCAAGCCCTATCTGGAGCGCTGGATGGGCGAGCAAGTCGGCTGGCGCGGCCTGGTTGAGCGCCTGAAAGCCGAAGCGCCGCGCTACAGCCATATCCTGCCGGCGCTGCCGCGCCTGGTGCACCATGCGCTGAGCGTGGCGGGCGAGCCGGACCGGGGTCGCAATGAATTGCTGGAGCAGTTATTGCAGGAGCAGCGCCGCACCAACCGCATGCTCAGCTTCTTCGTCTATCTGGCCGGTGCCTTTGCCATCGGCGTGGTCGGGCTGCAAGCCTGGCTGCGCTGGCACGGCGCCTATTAAGCGAGTCCCGCCATGCCCGAGTTCCACAGCCGTGACCCGCTCTCGCCCGCCTTCTGGGACGAGCGCTTCGAACAAGACTTCACGCCCTGGGACAAGGGCGGCGCGCCGCAGCGCCTGCACCGCTTTATCGCCGACTGGTCGGCCGCCACGGCTGGACTGGCCCGGCCAGCCGCGCCCACGGTGCTGATTCCCGGCTGCGGCTCAGCCTACGAGCTGAAGCTGATGTGCGAAGCGGGCTGGGATGCCACGGCCATCGACTTCTCGCCGGCCGCTGTTGTTGCGGCGCAACAAGTCGCCGGCCCCTGGCGCGAGCGCGTGCAGGAAGCCGATTTCTTTGCCTACGCGCCGCCCCAGCCGCTGGACCTGATCTATGAACGCGCCTTCCTGTGCGCCATGCCGCGCGCCATGTGGCCGCGCCTGGTGCAGCGCTGGGCCGATCTGCTGGCGCCGGGCGCCGTGCTGGCCGGCTGCTTCTTTTACGATTCGAATCCCAAGGGGCCGCCGTTCGGCACCAGCCGCGAGGAATTGCATGGCCTGCTCGCGCCTTGCTTCGATTGCACGCTGGAAGAGCCGGTCGGCGATTCCATCGCCGTCTTCGCTGGGAAGGAATATTGGCTGGAGTGGCGCCGCCGGTAAGCGCCGCAGGCCAGTATCAGCAGTATGGTGAGGGCGACGGCCGAAGCCGGCACCGGCTGGTCCGGGTTTTGCAGCAAGGGCAGGGCAGGCGCCGCGCTGGCGGGCAGGGCGGCACAAAGCGTGAATAAAGTGGCAAGAAGATGCTGGCTCATTATTTTATGGCCTCGTAGTGCTGCCATTACAGCACTGAATGTTTCTTGTATCGAATAGTATTTTTCTATTGGAAACAAAATTCCCGGCCCAGACCGCCCGCAGGAGTCAACGGGCGGGAAAAAGGCTTTATAATTCAGGGTTTTTGATGATTTTTGCGGAGTAAGTAATGCCTATCTACGCTTACCGCTGCGAGGAATGCGGCTTTGCCAAGGACGTGCTGCAAAAGATCTCCGATCCGCAGCTGACCGACTGCCCATCCTGCGGCAAATCGGCCTTTAAGAAGCAACTGACAGCAGCGGGTTTCCAGCTCAAGGGTACCGGCTGGTACGTGACCGATTTCCGTGGCGGCAGCGCGCCGGCCACCGGCGTTGCCAGCAATACCGCGGCCCCCGCCAAGAGCGAGGCTGCGCCCGCGGCATCGAGCGCACCGGCCGCAGCCAGCAGTGGCGGCGGCAGCGGCGAATCGGCCTGAGACAAGGCGCCCAACCACGGTGAAAACGATGCGTAAATACTTTATTACCGGTTTGCTGATCCTGGTCCCGCTGGCGATCACGGCCTGGGTATTGAATCTGGTGATCAGCACCATGGACCAGTCCCTGCTGATCGTGCCGGAGCGCTGGCAGCCGCGCACCCTGATCGGCTTCGACATCCCGGGCCTGGGCACGATGCTGACCATCCTGATCGTGTTCCTGACCGGCTTGCTGACCAATAATCTGATCGGCAACTACATCGTGCGCATGTGGGAAAAGCTGCTGCACCGCATTCCCGTGGTCAGCTCGCTGTACGGCAGCGTCAAGCAGGTGTCGGACACGCTGTTTTCCTCGTCCGGCAATGCCTTCCGCAAGGCTGTGCTGATTCCGTATCCGCACCAGGAATCCTGGACCATCGCCTTCCTCACCGGCACGCCGGGCGGCGATGTGAAGAATCATCTGGTGGGCGAATATGTGAGCGTGTACGTGCCCACCACGCCGAACCCGACCTCCGGCTTTTTCCTGATGATGAAGCGTGAAAACGTCGTCGAACTGGATATGACGGTCGATGCCGCCCTGAAGTACATCGTTTCCATGGGCGTGGTTGCGCCCGAATAAAACAATTTAACCTGAACTGAGAAATAACCATGTCTATGCGTACTCACTACTGCGGCCTCACCACCGAAGCGCTGCTGGGCCAAACCGTTAGCCTGTGCGGCTGGGTGCACCGTCGCCGCGACCACGGCGGCGTGATTTTCATCGACCTGCGCGACCGCGAAGGTCTGGTTCAGATCGTTTGCAACCCGGAACAGGCCGACGTGTTCAAGGTCGCCGAATCCGTGCGTAACGAGTACTGCCTGCGCGTGACCGGCGTGGTCAAGGACCGCCTGGCCGGCACCGTCAACGCCAACCTGAAATCGGGCAAGATCGAAGTGATCTGCTCCCAGCTCGAAGTGCTGAACGCCTCCGTGGCCGTGCCGTTCCAGCTGGACGACGACAACCTGTCCGAAACCACCCGCCTGACCCACCGCGTGCTGGACCTGCGCCGTCCGCAGATGCAGAACAATCTGCGCCTGCGCTACAAGGTGTCGATGGAAGTGCGCAAGTACCTGGACAACCTGGGCTTCATCGATATCGAGACCCCGACCCTGACCAAGTCCACCCCGGAAGGCGCGCGCGACTACCTGGTGCCTTCGCGCGTGAACGCCGGCGAATTCTTCGCCCTGCCGCAATCGCCGCAGCTGTTCAAGCAGCTGCTGATGGTGGCCAACTTCGACCGCTACTATCAGATCACCAAGTGCTTCCGCGACGAAGACCTGCGCGCCGACCGCCAGCCTGAATTCACCCAGATCGACTGCGAAACCTCCTTCCTGAACGAACAGGAAATCCGCGATCTGTTCGAAGACATGATCCGCAAGGTGTTCAAGAACACCATGGAAGTCGATCTGCCTAACCCATTCCCGGTGATGGACTTCGCCACCGCCATGGGCAAATACGGTTCGGACAAGCCGGACATGCGCGTTAAGCTGGAATTCACCGAGCTGACCGAGGTGATGAAGGATGTCGAGTTCAAGGTCTTCGCCGGCGCCGCCGCCATGCCTAACGGCCGCGTGGTCGGCCTGCGCGTGCCGAAGGGCGCGGACATGCCGCGTTCGGAAATCGACGCCTACACCCAGTTCGTCGCCATCTACGGCGCCAAAGGCCTGGCTTACATCAAGGTTAACGAGAAAGCCAAAGGCCGCGACGGCCTGCAATCGCCGATCGTGAAGAACATCCACGACGCGGCCCTGGCCAAGATTCTGGAACTGACCGGCGCCGAAGACGGCGACCTGATCTTCTTCGGCGCGGACAAGGCCAAGGTGGTGAATGACGCCATCGGCGCCCTGCGCGTGAAGATCGGCCACTCCGAGTTCGGCAAGAAAGCCGGCCTGTTCGACGACGTTTGGGCGCCGCTGTGGGTGATCGACTTCCCGATGTTCGAGTACGACGAAGAATCGGACCGCTGGACCGCGACCCACCACCCGTTCACCGCGCCGAAGGACGGCCACGAAGACATGCTGGAAACCAATCCAGGCGCCTGCGTTGCCAAGGCCTACGATATGGTGCTGAACGGCTGGGAACTGGGCGGCGGCTCGATCCGTATCCACCGCGAAGAAGTGCAGTCCAAAGTCTTCCGCGCACTGAAGATCGACGACCAGGAAGCCCGCCTGAAGTTCGGCTTCCTGCTGGACGCGCTGCAGTACGGCGCGCCGCCGCACGGTGGCCTGGCCTTCGGTCTGGACCGCATCGTGACCCTGATGACCAAGTCCGATTCGATCCGCGACGTGATCGCTTTCCCGAAAACCCAGCGCGCCCAGTGCCTGCTGACCCAGGCGCCGTCCGAAGTGGACGAGAAGCAGCTGCGCGAACTGCACATCCGCCTGCGCGCGGCTGAGCCAAAAGTGGCTGGTTAATCAGTCTGTAACCTGAGAAAAGGCGCTGTCACAGCGCCTTTTCTTTTATCGCATGAAGCCCTATAAAATCCCCGAATCCGTGCTGGTGGTGATCCACACCGCCGCCCTGGACGTGCTGCTGATCGAACGCGCCGACCGCGCCGGCTTCTGGCAATCCGTCACCGGCTCCAAGGACGCGGTGGACGAACCGCTGCTGGAAACCGCGACCCGCGAACTGTTCGAGGAAACCGGCATCGTCGCCGACGGCGAGCGCATCGTGCTGCGCGACTGGGGCTTGGCCAATATCTACGAAATCTATCCCGTCTGGCGCCACCGCTACGCACCCGGCGTCACGCAGAATACCGAGCATGTGTTCAGCGTCGAAGTCCCGCGCGACACGCCCATCATGCTGAGCGCGCGCGAACACTTGCAATACGCCTGGCTGCCCTGGCTGGAAGCGGCCGACCGCTGTTTCTCGCCCTCGAACGCGGAAGCCGTGCTGCAATTGCCGCAGCAGCTGAAAAAGAGGGGATAATGCAAGCCATGATCCTGCGGACAGGTGGGCACGATGGCGGACACCCTCGATATCTCCATAGATCAGCTGCAAATCGGTTTATATGTGCACCTGGACCTGAAATGGTTCGAGCACCCCTTCGCATTCAGTCACTTCAAGATTAAAAGTGAAGACCAGATCCGCACCCTGCGCGGTCTGGGTCTGAAATCCATCCGTTTCGACCCGGCGCTGAGCGATGTGGCTCCGTCGCCGCTGGCTCCGGCGCCGCAGGCCGCACCACCCCCGGCCGCGGCTACGGTGGTCGA
This sequence comes from Massilia sp. BJB1822, assembly GCF_013369485.1. Classification (GTDB taxonomy): domain Bacteria; phylum Pseudomonadota; class Gammaproteobacteria; order Burkholderiales; family Burkholderiaceae_D; genus Rugamonas. The sequence goes on along the minus strand of NZ_JABWEB010000009.1, from coordinate 47,320 downwards.
GCTGCATGGCCCCGAGTCGCCCGCGTTGCAGGCCAAGATGGTGCTGATGGCGCGCATCCGCCAGCAGCGCGAAACGGCGGCGCGCATCGAGCACGCCTTTTTCGACACCGCTAACGCCATCCGCGACATCGAGCGCAATATGTTCGCGCGGCCGGCGGAAACCGTGCGCAAGGCCGAGGAACTGATTGGCAAGATCACCGGTTCCATCCTGTGCGCGCCGGAGCTGGCCATTCATGTCATGGGCGACAAGGTGGGCGGCGAGGAAATCTACACCCATTCGCTCAACGTCACCATGCTGGCGATGATGATGGCGCGCGACATCAAGCTGCCGATGGAAGCGGCGGCGGCGCTCGGCACCGGTGCGCTATTCCACGATATCGGCTTGAAGAACCTGCCCGACCGCCTGCTGCACCAGTTCGAGCCGCTGGCCGGCGCCGAGCTGCGCCTGTACGAGACCCATTGCGAGGTGGGGATGGAGCTGGCGCAGAAAATGGGCTTGCCGGCGGCGGTGCAATCAGTGATCCGCGACCACCACGAAGCCTTCGACGGCAGCGGCTATCCGCGCCAGCTGAAAGGCGAGGCCACCGGCCTGCTGGGCCGCATCGTCGCCATCGCCAATTTCTACGATGAGCTGTGCAACCCGGCCAACCCGGCCGCCGCCATGACGCCGCACGAGGCGCTGGCGCTGATGTTCGCCAAGCTGCGCGGCAAATTCGATCCCAAGCTGCTGCAGGTGTTCATCCGCTGCCTCGGCGTTTATCCGCCCGGCACCGTGGTGCAGCTGTCGAACGGGGTGATCGGCATGGTCGCCACCATCAATACCGCCAAGCCCACCAAGCCGGTGCTGGTGGTGTACGAAGCCGGCGTGCCGAAGGAGGAGGCGATCCTGGTCGACACCGAGCGCGAGACCGATCTGAATATCGTCAAGGCCATCAAGCCGGCCCAGGTGCCGAAAGAGATTTACCACTATCTGAGCCCGCGCAAGCGGGTCAGCTATTACTTCGATGCCAGCAAGCAGGGACAGGGGGCTGCCGCCTAATGGAAAGCCTGCAGCAGCTGATGCTGGACCACAGTCCGCACTTGATGCTGCTGGTGGACCCGGACGATCTGCGCATCCTGCTGGCGAACCGGATGGCGGCGCAGGTGCTGGGCTACACGCTGGCGCAGCTGCAGGGCATGTCCATCACCGATATCGAAAGCTCCCTGCAGGACGTGTTCTATTGGGAGGATGTGCGCAACGGCCAGTACCAGGAAATCGCGGCGCAGGAGGGCGAGTACCACTGCGCCGACGCCAGCCTGATGACGGTGATGAAAACGGTGCGCGTGATCCGCCAGCGGGAGCGCACCTTGCTGCTGGTGCTGGCGCGCGATACGCGCCACGAGCGCCAGGTGGAGGATGTGCTGGAACAGACCTTGTCGCAGCTGCGCGCCACGCTGGAATCGACCGGCAACGGCATCCTGGTGCTGGACTGGCATGGCCGCATCAGCAGCATGAACCGCCTGTTCAGCCGCATGTGGGATCTGCCCGAATCCCTGCTGGAGGCGGGCGACGATGGCGCCATTCTCGGCTATCTGGCGGGCCTGGTGGTGGAGGGCGAGTTATGCCGCACGCGCCTGCAGCAGGTGGTCGACGCCAACGAGACGGTGGATTTGCTCAGCCTGCGCAGCGGGCGCGTCTTCGAATGCCGTTCGCGGCCTCAGTATCTGGGCGAGCGCATCATCGGCCGCGTGTTCGGCTTCACCGATATCACGGAGCGCCAGCGCGCCGAACAGGCCTTGCGCGAATCGCGCGACCAGCTGGAATACCGGGTGCGCGAACGCACCAAGGATTTGCAGATGGCGAACGCCACGCTGGAACAGGAAAAGGCGCGCCAGGCTGAGCTGATCCGCAAGCTGGGCGAAGCCCAGAGCCAGCTGCTGCAATCGGAGAAGATGGCTTCCATCGGCGTGCTGGCGGCCGGCGTGGCGCACGAGATCAATAATCCGGTGGGCTTCGTCAATTCCAATCTGGGCAGCCTGCAGCGCTACGCCGAGTCCCTGCTGCGCCTGCTCGACGCCTATGAAGCGCTGGAACCCAAGCTGGCCGTGGGCGACCGTGCCGCGCTGGCCGCGCTGAAAGCCGAAGTCGACGCCGACTATCTGCGCGAAGACTTGGACAGCCTGCTGAGCGAATCGCTGGAAGGCCTGGAGCGCGTCAAGCGCATCGTGCAGGATATGAAGGACTTTTCCCACGTCGATGGCGGCGAGCTGGCCGTCGCCAGCCTGGAAGCGGGGCTGGACAGCACGCTCAATCTGGTCTGGAACGAATTGAAATACAAGGCCGACGTGGTCAAGGAATATGGCGGCGTGGCGCCGCTGGCCTGCTTCCCCTCGCAGCTGAACCAGGTGTTCATGAACCTGCTGGTGAACGCTGCCCACGCCATCGAAGAAAGCGGCCGCATCACCGTGCGTACCGGCGAGGACGAGCAGGCGGTGTGGGTCGAGGTGGAAGACACCGGCAAAGGCATCCCGCCCGAGCTGATCGACCGCATCTACGAACCCTTCTTCACCACCAAGCCGGTGGGCAAGGGCACGGGCCTGGGCTTGTCGCTGTCGTATGGCATCGTGCAAAAACACGGCGGCCGCATGGAGGTGCAAAGCGTCGTCGGCAAAGGCACGCGCTTCCGCGTGATCCTGCCGAAGCAGCCGGCGGAACAGCTCAGTCCCAGTTTCTGAGCCAGGCACGATTGACGCTTGGCAAGCCGGGCCGTAAGGGTACAATGCCTGCATGAAGATCCGTGTTGCCACCTACAACATCCATAAGGGAGTGTCGTACCGCAGCCAGCCGCGGGTACATGCGCTCAAGAATGCGATCGCCCAGTTCGATGCGAACCTGATCTTCCTGCAGGAAGTGCAGGGGCAGCACGACCGCATCGCCGCCCGCTATGGCGAGGAGCATCACGGCCACCGCCATTGGCCCAAGGGCGGCCAGCATGAATTTTTTGCGGGTGAATCGCACCAGTCCGTGTATGGCTTGAATGCGCAATACGACCACGGCCACCACGGCAACGCCCTGCTCAGCAGCTATCCCATCGCGCGCTGGACCAATACCGACGTCTCCGACCACGCTTACGAGCAGCGCGGCATTCTGCACAGCGTGGTCGAAACGCCGCGCGGCCCGATCCACTGCTATGTGATCCACCTCGGCTTGTTCGAGCGCAGCCGGGTGCGCCAATTGGAGGCGCTGATCGAGGCCGTGAATACCTCGGCCGGGCATGGCGAGCCGGTCATCATTGCCGGCGACTTCAACGACTGGCGCAATACCTTGAGCGCCAAGCTGCGCAAGGCGCTCGGCGTGGCCGAGGTGTTCGACGAAATCGGCGCCGGTTCCAGCCTGGGCGATCTGGTGCGCACGCTGGCGCGGCGCCAGGCGGCCCAGCATCCGGCCAAGACCTTCCCCGCCGCCCTGCCATTCTTCCGCCTCGACCGTATTTATGTGCGCGGCTTCAAGGTAGAATCGGCGCAAGTCATGCACGGGGCGATGTGGGCTAAGCTGTCCGACCACGCCCCCATCGTGGCGACCCTGGATTTCGCCTAGCGGGGACTATGCGCTCAGTCAATTTCATTGCCGATAACGAAGTCAAGCTGCTGTACTGCGGTACCGAATATTTTCCGGCCCTGATGGCGGCAATCGACGCGGCGCAGTACGAAGTCTATTTCGAGACCTATATCTTCGCCGACGACGATACCGGCCACGCCATGCAGGCCTGCCTGATGCGCGCCGCCCAGCGCGGCGTGGCGGTGCGCATGATCACCGACTGGTTCGGCACCGGCCATGGGCGCGCCACCCGCATGGATGCGGAACTGCTGGAAGCGGGCGTGCAGCACCGCATCTTCAATCCCTGGTTCAAGCGCGGCGTGACGCGCACCCACCGCAAGATCTGCGTGGTGGACCGCGAGGTGGCGCTGGTGGGCGGCATCAATATCAACGACGATATGTATTGCGATTACGACCGCAGCATCCCGCTGGCCGCGCCGCGCTGGGATTTCGCGGTCGAGGTGCGCGGGCCGCTGGTGATGACCATCCACCACGAGGCCCAGGCGCAGTGGCTGCGCGTGGGCAAGCTGCCCTTCATCCGGCGTCTGGGTCTGTTCAACGAGATGCGCAAGGTGAGCAAGGTGGCGCGCGAAAGCTCGGTGCAGGCCGGCTTCGTGGTGCGCGACAATCTGCGCAACCGGCGCACCATCCAGCGCGCCTATCTGCAAGCCCTGGGCCGCGCCAAGAAGAGCGTGCTGCTGGCCAATCCCTACTTCGCGCCCGGCCGCAAATTCCGCCGCGCCCTGGCGGCCACGGCCCAGCGCGGCGTCGAGGTGGTGCTGCTGATCGGCGTGGGCGAGATCTGGCTGCAGGACGCGGTGGCGCATTCCTTCTATCCCAAGCTGCTGGCGGCCGGGGTCAGGGTGGTCGAGTACCACAAGACCCAGCTGCACGCCAAGGTGGCGGTGATCGACGACGACTGGTCGACGGTCGGCTCCAGCAATGTCGACGGCCTGAGCCTGTTCCTCAACCAGGAGGCGAATGTGGTGATCAAGGATGCCGCGTTCAATCGGGGCTTGCGCCGCCATATAGAAGAGGCGATGGCCGACGGCGTCGAAGTGCAGCTGGAAGACTTCCGCAGCATCGGCCGCTGGCGCCGTTTCGGCTATGGTTTTGCCTATGTTTGTTATAAGATGTTAATGAGAATCTTCGCGGTAGGGAAATACGCTTGAACGAGAATATCCGGATCGATAAATGGCTGTGGGCGGCGCGCTTCTTCAAAACGCGCAGCCTGGCCTGCGAAGCCATCGACAAGGGCAAGGTCAAGCTGGACGGCGAGCGCGTGAAACCGGCGCGCAACGTCAAGCCGGGCGACAAGCTGGCCATCGATAACGGTTCGGACGAGTGGGAAGTGCAGGTGCTGGGCCTGTCCGGCAAGCGCGAAGCGGCGCCCATCGCCCGTACCTTGTACGAGGAAAGCGCCGCCTCCATCGCGCGCCGCGCAGCCGAACAGGAAAGGCGCAAACTCTTCCGTGAACCGGGCGCCGATTTCAAGGGCCGCCCCACCAAACGCGACCGCCGCCAGTGGGACCGCGCCACCGGCGACGAGTGATATCACCAGGCGTATTGCTGCAACGCATCAATAGAACGCCGACTCTAACAATCCCGTTTGACATTTATCCCTCACTGGATAATAGTACGAGCGTTCGCAATTCTTTTCACACGAAGCAAATCCGCAGAGCGAGAATAGGTTTTTCTCCTGATACGGATTTAAAAGTGAGTGCCATTCTTATTAATACTTCGACAAAATTTATGCGCAAGGGCGAAATGACTCGCGCTGCCATTTTGGATGTGGCGCTGGACCTAGCCAGCCGTGACGGGCTGGAAGGCCTGACCATCGGTTTGCTCGCCGACCGCATGAATATGAGCAAATCGGGAGTATTCGCGCATTTCGGTTCGCGTGAAGACTTGCAGCTGGAAGTTGTGAAGCTGTACCACCGCCGTTTCGAGCAGGAAGTGTTCTATCCCAGCGTCAAGGAGCCGCGCGGCCTGCCGCGTTTGCGCACCATGTTCGCGCGCTGGGTCAAGCGCGTCAGCGTCGAGATCGCGTCGGGCTGCATCTATATCAGCGGCGCCGTCGAATACGACGACCGTCCGGGACCGATCCGCGAGGAGCTGGTGTCGATGGTGGCGGCCTGGCAGGGCGCCTTGCTGCGCTGCGCCCACCAGGCGACCGAATGCGGCCACCTGAAAGCCGATACGGATGCCCAGCAGCTGGTCTACGAGATGTATGGCCTGATCCTGGCCCTGCACCACGATGCGCGCTTCCTGCGCATTCCGGGCAGCCTGGAACGCGCCAGCGTCGGTTTCGAACGCTTGATCGAGAACTACAAAGCTTAAGGCTGCGCCCCGCGCAGCATGTCACCAATCTTAATTATTTAGCCGTCAGGAGATAAATCATGGGTCAATACGTCGCGCCAATCCGGGATATGCAATTCGTTCTGCATGAGTTCCTGAAAGTGGAAGAACAGCTCAAGGAACTGCCGGCCCACGCGGAAACCGACGCCGACATCATCAACCAGGTGCTGGAAGAGGGCGCGAAGTTCACGTCCGAAGTGCTGTTCCCGCTGAACCACTCGGGCGACCGCGAAGGCTGCCACCATGATCCGGTCGCGAAAACCGTGACCACTCCAAAAGGCTTTAAAGAAGCTTACAAACAATACGTGGAAGGCGGCTGGGCCGCGCTGGCTTGCGATCCGGAATACGGCGGCCAGGGTCTGCCCATCGTTCTGAACAACTCCTTCTACGAGATGCTGAACTCCTCCAACCAGGCCTGGTCCATGTACCCTGGCCTGTCGCACGGCGCTTACGAGTGCCTGCTGGAGCACGGCACCGACGACCAGAAAAAAACCTATCTGCCGAAACTGGTGTCCGGCGAATGGACCGGCACCATGTGCCTGACCGAACCGCACTGCGGCACCGACCTGGGCCTGCTGCGTTCGAAAGCCATCCCTGAGGCCGACGGCTCCTGGACCATCACCGGCAACAAGATCTTCATCTCGGCCGGCGAGCACGATATGTCCGAGAACATCCTGCACCTGGTGCTGGCCCGCGTGCCGGACGCGCCGGAAGGCTCGAAAGGCATCTCCCTGTTCCTGGTGCCGAAATACCTGCCGACCGCCGACGGCGGCATCGGCGAACGCAACCCGATCACCTGCGGCGCCATCGAAGAGAAGATGGGCATCCACGGCAACTCGACCTGCCAGATGAACCTGGACGGCGCCAAGGGCTGGATCATCGGCCAGCCGAACAAAGGCCTGAACGCCATGTTCGTGTTCATGAACGCCGCCCGTCTGGGCGTTGGCATGCAGTCCCTGGGCCTGACCGAAATCGCCTACCAGAACGCCCTGGTGTACGCCAAGGACCGCCTGCAGATGCGCAGCCTGTCCGGTGTGAAAGCACCGGAAAAAGCGGCTGACCCGATCATCGTGCACCCTGACGTGCGCCGCATGCTGCTGACCGCCAAAGCCTACGCCGAAGGCGCGCGCGCCTTCTCGTCCTACGTGGCGCTGCAGATCGACCGCGAACTGCACCACCCAGACGAAGAAGTGCGCAAGGAAGCCGCCGACGAAGTGGCGCTGCTGACCCCGATCATCAAGGCCTTCATCACCGACAACGCCTGGGTGGCGACCTCGGAAGCGATGCAGGTATACGGCGGCCACGGCTACATCTCCGAGTGGGGCATGGAGCAGTATGTGCGCGACGCCCGCATCAACCTGATTTACGAAGGCACCAACACCATCCAGTCGCTGGACCTGCTGGGCCGCAAGATCCTGATGGACAACGGCGCCAAGCTGCGCAAGTTCGGCGAGAAGATCCGCGCCTTCGTGGAAGACAACGGCACCGACGAAGCGCTGTCCGAGTTCATCACCCCGCTGGGCGATCTGGGCGAGAAAGTCACCAAGCTGACCATGGAAATCGGCATGAAAGCCTTCCAGAGCCAGGACGAAGTGGGCGCCGCCGCCGTGCCTTACCTGCGCGTTGTAGGCCACCTGGTGTACAGCTACTTCTTCGCGCAAATGGCCAAGATCGCACTGGAAAAAGAAGGCTCGGGTGACAACTTCTACAAAGCCAAGCTGGCGACCGCGCGCTTCTACTTCGCTCGTTTGCAACCTGAAACCGCAACCTTGATTCGCCAGGCACGTTCGGGCGCCGCCAGCCTGATGGCACTCGACGCTGACCTGTTCTAAGAACCCAGAGGATAAACATGACTAACTTCACCGTGAAAAAAGTAGCCGTACTGGGCGCCGGCGTGATGGGCGCGCAGATCGCCGCCCACTGCGTCAATGCCAAAGTGCCGGTCGTGCTGTTTGACTTGCCAGGGAAAGAAGGCACGCCGAAAAACGGCATCGTGCTGCGCGCCATCGAGAACCTGAAAAAGCTGTCGCCTGCGCCTTTCGGCGACAAGGCCGACGCTGAACTGATCCAGGTCGCCAACTACGAAGACAATCTGGACCTGCTGGCCGGCTGCGATCTGATCATCGAAGCGATCGCCGAGCGCATGGACTGGAAGCATGACCTGTACAAGAAGGTCGCTCCGCACATCGCGCCAAACGCCATCTTCGCCTCCAACACCTCTGGCCTGTCGATCAACAAGCTGGCCGACGGCTTCGACGCGGAACTGAAGGCGCGCTTCTGCGGCGTGCACTTCTTCAACCCACCGCGCTATATGCACCTGGTGGAACTGATCCCGACCGCCGCCACCAAGCCGGAAATCCTGGACCAGCTGGAAACCTTCCTGACCTCGGTGCTGGGCAAGGGCGTGGTGCGCGCGAAAGACACCCCGAACTTCATCGCCAACCGCGTGGGCATCTTCGGCATGCTGGCCACCATCCATGAAGCCGAGAAATTCGGCCTGTCCGTGGACGTGGTGGACGATCTGACCGGCGCCAAGCTGGGCCGCGCCAAGTCCGGTACCTTCCGTACCGCCGACGTGGTGGGCCTGGATACCATGGGCCACGTGATCAAGACCATGCAGGACAACCTGGCGGACGATCCTTTCTTCGGCGTCTACAAGACCCCGGCCGTGCTGGCCAAGCTGATCGAGGGCGGCGCCCTGGGCCAGAAAACCGGCGCCGGCTTCTACAAAAAAATGGGCAAGGAAATCCAGCGCCTGGACTTCGCTTCCGGTGAATACGTGGCAGGCGGCGCGAAAGCAGCCGACATCATCGGCCGCATCCTGAAGGAAAAAGACCCGGTCAAGAAATTCAAGGCCCTGCGCGAATCGACCAACCCGCAAGGCCAGTTCCTGTGGGCGATCTTCCGCGACGCTTTCCACTACATCGCCTACCACCTGGAATCGATCGCCGACAACGCGCGCGACATCGACTTCGCCATGCGCTGGGGCTTCGGCTGGAGCGTTGGTCCGTTCGAGACCTGGCAAGCCGCCGGCTGGAACCAGATCGCCGAGTGGGTGAAACAGGATATCGAAGAAGGCAAGGCGCTGTGCAACGCACCGCTGCCAGCCTGGGTGTTCGAAGGCCAGGTGGCAGAGAAGGGCGTGCATACCCCTGAAGGCTCCTACTCCGCCAGCTCCAAATCCTTCGTGCCGCGTTCCGACCTGGCCGTGTACCAGCGCCAGGAATTCCGCGCGCCGGTGTTCGGCAGCGGCGGCGGCGACGCCAAGACCGCCGGCACCACCGTCTTCGAAGACGACTCCGTGCGCCTGTGGCACTCCGGCGACGAAGTGCTGGTGATCTCGCTGAAAACCAAGATGCACGTGATCGGCGACGGCGTCATCAAAGGCCTGCAGCGCGGCCTGGCCGAAGCCGAGAAGAACTTCAAAGGCCTGGTGATCTGGAATACCGACGCAGCCGAAGGCGGCGCCTTCTCGGCCGGCGCCGACCTGCAATCGGCCCTGCCAGCCTTCATGGCCGGCGGTGCGAAAGCGGTCGACCCGATCATCCGCGAACTGCAGGACACCTTCATGGCCATGAAGTATTCCAACGTGCCGGTGGTGGCCGCGGTGGCTGGCCTGGCCCTGGGCGGCGGCTGCGAAATGGCGCTGCACGCATCCAAGCGCGTGGCTTCGATCGAATCGTATATCGGCCTGGTGGAAGTGGGCGTGGGCCTGATCCCTGCCGGCGGCGGCCTGAAAGAGGCGGCAGTTCGCGCCACCAAGGAAGCCAAGGGCAACGACATCCTGCAATTCCTGAAAACCGGCTTCACCAACGCGGCAACCGCGAACGTGGCGAAATCGGCTCTGGAAGCACGCGCCATGGGCTATCTGAAAGAAGACGACGTGATCGTGTTCAACCCGTATGAACTGCTGCACGTGGCCAAAGTGACCGCGCGCTCCATGTTCGACGCGGGCTACCGCGCACCGATCCAGCGTCCTGTGACGGTGACTGGCCGCTACGGCTGGGCCACCATCCGCGGCCAGCTGGTGAATATGCGCGACGGCGGCTTCATCTCCGCCCACGACTACAAGCTGGGCGACATGATCGCCGAGATCGTGAGCGGTGGCGACATCGATCAGGGCAGCGTGGTGAGCGAACAGTGGCTGCTGGATATGGAACGCAAGGCCTTCCTGGAACTGCTGAACCATCCGAAGACGCAAGAGCGCATCATGGGCATGCTGCAAACCGGTAAGCCGGTGCGCAACTAAGCCTGGCTCATGTCCTTCCTGTCGCTGGCATTTAAAGTCCTGTTGAAAGTGAAACCGAGCATGGTTTATGAACGCATCAAGCAGCATATGACGGAATCGCTGCCCTTCGTGCGCCTGCTGGGCATCCGCATCGAGAGCATCGGCGCCGGCACGGCCGAAGTCGTGCTGCCGGACGATCCCAAGCTGCATAACCATCTCGGCACGCAGCACGCAGGCGCCTTGTTCACGCTGGCCGAAACCGCGTCCGGCGCGGCCATGGCAGGCGGCTTCGCCGACCTGATCATGGACATGCGCCCGGTCGCCAAGGAATCGCGCATCCAGTACCAGAAGGTCGCAAAAGGCGCTACCCGCGCCAGCGGCCGGGTGCCGGGCGATCTGGCGGCGCTCAAGGCCGAGCTGAAAGAACAGGGCAAGGTGGCCTTCCCGGTCAACGTCGACGTGTTCGACGCCGAAGGCACGCTGGCCGCACAAGTGCAGGTGGACTGGTATCTGTCCGCGAAACGCTAATCGATCACCAAATATTCGAAAGCACAAAATGAGCAAACAACTTCAAGAAGCATACATCGTCGCCGCGACCCGTACTCCGATCGGCAAGGCGCCGCGCGGCATGTTCAACAAGACCCGCCCGGACGATCTGCTGGTGCACGCCATCAAGGGCGCCATGGCCGCCGTGCCGAACCTGGACCCGGCCCTGATCATCGACGCCATCATCGGCTGCTCCTTCCCGGAAGCGGAACAGGGCTTCAACATCGCCCGTAACTCCGTGGTGCTGGCAGGCCTGCCGAACACCGTGGGCGGCGTCACCGTCAACCGCTACTGCGCATCGGGCATCACCGCCCTGGCCATGGCGGCCGACCGCATCCGCGTGGGCGAAGCCGACGTGATGATCGCCGGCGGCGTGGAATCGATGTCCATGGTGCCGATGATGGGCCACCACCCATCGATCAATATGGACACCTTCAAGGACGAAAACGTGGGCCTGGCCTATGGCATGGGTCTGACCGCCGAAAAAGTGGCGCAGCAATGGAAAGTGTCGCGCGAAGACCAGGACGCCTTCGGCCTGGAATCGCACCGCAAAGCCATCGCCGCCCAGCAGGCCGGCCTGTTCAAGGACGAGATCACCCCGGTCGAAATCACCACCCGCACGCCTGACCTGAAAACCGGCGAAATCAAGGTCGGCAAACGCACCGTGGACGCCGACGAAGGCCCGCGCGCAGACGCCTCGATGGAATCGATGGCCAAGCTGAAGCCAGTCTTCGCCAACAAAGGTTCCGTGACCGCCGCCACCTCCTCGCAGATGTCGGACGGCGCTGGCGCCCTGATCGTGGTCAGCGAAAAAATCCTGAAAGAGCACAACCTGACCCCGCTGGCCAAGTTCTCCTCCTTCGCCGTGCGCGGCGTGCCGCCTGAAATCATGGGCATCGGCCCGAAAGTGGCGATTCCAACCGCTTGCGCCGCCGCCGGCATCACCCAGGACCAGCTGGACTGGATCGAGCTGAATGAAGCCTTCGCCGCGCAGGCGCTGGCCGTGATCCGCGACCTGAACCTGGACACCAGCAAAGTGAACCCGCTGGGCGGCGCGATCGCCCTGGGCCACCCGCTGGGCGCAACGGGCGCCATCCGCGCCGCCACCGTGGTGCACGCCCTGCGCCGCAACAGCCTGAAATACGGCATGGTGACGATGTGCGTGGGCGCCGGCATGGGCGCTGCTGGTATCATCGAGCGCGTGTAATTCGCATCCACAAGAGAGGGCGGGCCGCCTGGCCCGCCGCGACAAAGGGCGCCGCGGTTCACACCCGGCGCCCTTCCCACATGGAGACAATATGGATATTTTGAGCAGCAAGGCCGGCGGCATCCTGACCCTGGAATTCAACCGCCTGGAACGCAAGAACGCGATCACCTCCGCCATGTACCAGACCCTGGCCGACACCATCAACGCGGCCGAAAGCGACGCCGAAGTGCGCGCCATTCTGATCACCGGCAAGCCCGAGATTTTCACCGCCGGCAATGACCTCGACGACTTCCTGAAAACCGCGCAGCCGAAAGACGGCGAAGCCTTCACCGACCGTCCCGTGTTCCAGTTCATGCGCGCCCTGAGCGGCAGCAGCAAGCCTATCGTGGCCGCCGTCAGCGGCGCCGCCATCGGCATCGGCACCACGCTGCTGCTGCACTGCGACCTGGTGTACGCTGCCGACAGCGCCAAATTCTCCGTGCCTTTCAGCCAGCTTGGCCTGTGTCCCGAATTCGGTTCCAGCATGCTGCTGCCGCTGGCCGCCGGCCACGCCCGCGCCGCCGAAAAGCTGATGCTGGGCGAAGCCTTCGGCGCGCAGGAGGCGTACGAGATGGGCATCCTGTCCAAAGTGCTGCCTGCAGCAGAAGTGCTGGCCTACGCCCAAGCCCAAGCCGCCAAGCTGGTGGCCCTGCCTGCCGCCTCCATCCGCACCACCAAGCGCCTGATGCGCCCCGCGCGCGGCGTCAACCTGGCCGCCCATATTGATGCCGAGAGCAAGCTGTTCGGGGAAATGCTGCTGGCCCCCGAAGCGAAGGAAGCCTTCACCGCCTTCTTCGAGAAGCGCAAGCCGGATTTCAGCAAGTTTGCTTGATGTAATTGGCCGTGTTGCCACGGCCAATACTCTTGTCCACCACCGTCGATGGCTCCTGTGCTAAGGTAGGTATTGTCACCACATTGAGAACGCGAGGCCGATATGGGCGCTCCAGCGAAATCAGGCAGGAAGACAGTACGGGACAGGTCGGCCAGCACGCAAGCTAGCGCAGCTGAGTTGAAAGTCGTTGCTGAGCAGGAGCTTGAACGCCAAAAGCGCCTTCAAGCCATCGACCTGATATTTGGCATGTGGAAGGGACGAACGGACATCACTCAGGATGGCTTGGCGTTTCAGGAGGAGCTGCGTGCTGAATGATGAGTGAGGGAAAACTCGTCAGTGGACGGTAAACGACGTGGCCGCCGCGCCGTGAGGATGCCTAATTGAGCACTGCTCAGGAAATATCGATGGTGAAGCCTGGATTGAATGCCGGGTTCTCCGCTTCCCCCTCCTTGTTCATGTAGCCGAAGGGATTGCAGACCACCCGGCATTCGCCGATCCGGTAGTCCATGGAGCTGTGCGTATGCCCATGCACCCAGAGGTCGGCCTTGGCGGCCAGCTCGTCGGCATTGGAGGCATAGGCTGACGAAACCAGGTCATGCGCATATTGCTCCGGCACGGATAGCATTGAGGGCGCCATATGCGTCACGACGATATTCGGGCCGGCATGTGGTTCCGCCAGTTTCGCGCTCAGCCATGCCCTATGTGCTGCATGAAACTGGGCGGTATCCGTAGCGCGCAGCGTTCTGTAGCCCTTATTGGCAAGGCGGATGCGGCGGTAGTCCGTCATGACGGATTGCGCCTGGGTCATGGCGAAGTAGCGTCGGTCTTCGCCAAACAGCTTGAAGTCGGTCCAGAAGGTGGCGCCCAGAAAGCGCACATTGCCGATCCGGTGCTCATCGCAATTGAGGAACTTGACATTCTCCGTGGCCGCGCTGGCTGCACGGATCTTCTCGATTTCATTGTCCAGATTGTGGCCGTAACCTTCGTGATTGCCATGGACGTAGATAACGGGAATGCCGCGGAAGGCATCCGCCGCCCATTGCACCGCGCGCACCCCGCTGACATCGATATCGCCCGCCAGGATAACGGCGTCGGGCGCATTGCTTGCGGTGTCGAAGGCAAGTTGATGCCGGGTCCAGAATTCGCGGTGCAGATCGGAGAGAATGAGAAGTCGCATCAGTGGCAGCGAGAGCAGTCGATGCCATTAGAATACCCCAGACGCGCTTGCGGACGGCGCATGGCCGTCCTACTCAGCCTTGTCTCCGTTGGCTGGATCTGCCGGTTTTGGCATTCTTAACCAACCCAACAGCCGGGGTGCATCGATGCGCGGCCGGCCATCCTCGATCACCAGTTTGTATCGCTCGCGGCTGGTGCCAAAGGGGCCGGGGTTCTGCTGAATCACTTCCACGTAGTCGGCACCGACCTGGCTGACGATGGCAACGTGGCCAAAGCGATTCAGGAGCCAGGGGCCGAAGACCAGCAGGTCTTCCTCGGCAGGCATTTCTCCTGCCCCGTTGGCAAACTGCATAAGTCCACGTTCGATATTCAGTGTGCCGCTGGATAATTTCCGATTGTAGAAATCTTTTGCATGGCCGCGGTCCTGCGGCATCCTATGCTGGAAGCGCTCGTAGTAGTAGCGTTTCACAAACTCGACGCACTGATATTTGAGGCCGAGGTTATAGCCGTCGGGCGCGACATTCCTCTCCGAGACGTGGCCAATTGCGCCGTTATAGAAGACGGACACATTGCGGTGGGAGTCGAGAATTTCGCCCACCGAATGTTTGGGATTGAGGTTTACATGGTTGGCGGCGATGAACAGGCCCGCTCCCACGGCCAATATCGTCACAAGAGATACTGCGAGCTTGCGCATAAGAACCCGAATTCCAGTCAAAAGAAGTGGCCGCCATTATAGTGATTTGCCCGCATGGGCATGGAACTGTTCGGGAAAAGCGAACTGCCGATTCGCTCGCGGCTGGCTTATGCAGGCCAGGCAATTCCTTTACTCTGCTGCCGGTACATCAACCGCACTTTATAAAGGATGGGTCATGGCGGAGCAAAACAAGCAGTTGAATCAGCTGACAGTGGCAGACCGTTTTCAGATTTTCGAGCAGCTCAATCTGCATCAGCGCTATATCGACAACGATGGCAGCCGGGAATCGGCGGAAAAGTATGTGAGCCTGTACTGGCCGGAGGCGACCTTCAAGGTCAACGATATCCGCACCAATCTGTTCGAAGGTCCGGCGGGCCTCAAGCAGCTTTACGATTACGCCCACAGCGTTTTCCCGCTGGAGAAAATGCGCCACGCCCTCGGCACTTTCGTGATCGAAGGCAGCGGTAATTCCGCCAGCGTGGAGTGGAACTGGATCGTGACCTGGAAGGCCGAGAAACAAGGCTTTGTCTCGACCGGAACCTATACCGACACCTTCGAGAAGCGCGACGGTGTGTGGAAGTGCCTGTCCCGCATCTCGGATGTGGACCCGAACTGGCCGGCCGCCCTGTTCCAGCCTTGGGTGGACCAGCAGGACAAGACTTACAAGGCCTCCTGATTTTCCGGAGGCCATTGCGGAAGGGCGTGGCGCTGCTATTCGCAGCGCTGCATTTCATGGCCTCGCCCTTGCACGTACTTTGACCGAGCCTTACTTCCCGCCTGTCGCCGTTTTGAGAATGGCGCCGAGTTCACCGCTCACCCAAGCGGTGTTGTTGTCGATGAGGCGTATGTCGGTGAGGTTCTCCGTTACTCCGGATTCCTGCGCCAGCCAGGTTTTGCCGCCGTCCTCGCTTCTAATGATTTTGCCGCGCATGCCAGCAGCCCAAAGTACTCTTCCATCCAGTGTGGCAATTGTCCGCATGACATCGGGAACGCCAGTCTCCAGTTTGACCCAAGTCGCACCACCGTCTACCGTGGCCATTACCGACTCAGACGAGTGGGTCGCCCATGCGGTATTGGCGTTAAGTGCGATGATGGATGTGTATCCATCGAAGGTGGATCCCGATGTCTGTGTTGTCCAGGTTTTGCCAGCGTCAGTAGTATGGATGATGGTGTTGTGGTCGCCCGCTGCCCAGGCAATGTTCTCGTCGATCGCTGCGATGGCATTGAACGTAACGTTCGCTTGGCGGCTGGTCAGGACAGTCCAAGAACCCCCATTCTTACTGAGCGCGACCGTACCACCTTCGCCTGCGGCCCAGACAGTATTCTCGCCAACCGGGGCGATGGCGGTCAACATCTGCGCACCCAGATAGGTGAAATTCCATGTCTTCCCCTGATCGGTGCTCCTGAGCAGACTGCTATTGCATCCCAGGCCGAGCAAGCTGGTGGCATTTACTTTTGCAATGTCTCTGGCACAATCGAGCGATCGCGGGCTTTCGTGAGGCGACCATGTCAGACCGCCGTTTTCCGTGTAGTAGGCCAGACTGTCGCCCAAAGTGAATAATGCCGCATGGTTGGCGTCAAATACGGCGATGGAGCGAATGTCGCCGGATACTGTTGCGGAGAGGCCTTTGTTTTGAGATATCCAATGTACGCCGTCTTTGCTTGCATAGACGACGCCGCTGAGGCCGACGGCGATGGCGTTGTTGGCGTCGAAAGCGGCAATAGTGCTGAAGTGAGGCTGCCCGCAGCAAGTCAAAGCTTGAGGTGGCGATTGGTCTTGCCAGGTCTTTCCGCCATCAGAGGTTTTAACGATAAATCCCGAAAAATCAGCCGCAAAAATGGTGTTCGCATCGACTGCCGAAACCGATGTATATTGCGCACCGACACCTGTTCCGCTCAAGGTTTTGTTGAGTTGCTCGGTCCAGGTCTTGCCGCCGTCGCTGGTTTTTTCAATGGCGGAGGATTTGCTTACCCAGGCGGTATTGGCATCGACCGCGCTGATGGAGCGGATATTGAATCCATCCGATTTAATCCACTGCTGCCCGCCATTGCTGGTGCGGGCGATACAGGTTGGCCCTGCTGCCCAAGCCGTTGCCGCATCCACCACGGACACCGAACTTAAGCGGCAGATGTAATTCTCCTGTTCCATGGACTGATTACTCCAGGTTGCGCCGCCGTCCGTTGATTTGAAGATGGCCCCTTGCTCCCCTGTGGCCCAGAGCGTGTTTGCGTCGCGCGCTACGGCAATAGCCCAGAGATCGGCTGATGCGCCATCCGGCATGCGTCCGCTGCGCCAAGTCGCGCCGCCATCCTGGGTATGGGCTTCGAATCCGCCGGTGCCGACGACCCAGGCAGTATTCGCGTCCACTGCAGTAATTGCCTTCAGCGTTGCGGTGGTGTTTATCCGTTTGCTGAACCACGAATTGCCGCCATCCGTGCTGCGGAAAATGGTGTTCTTGGTGCCAAGTGTCCACGCCACATTTTTACTCGCCATTTTGAGCGATTTCAAATCTTGACTGGTGGGCCGATGGCTTTGCCGGCACCAGCCTTGCGCGTTCTTGGCGCCGGTACAGTCCAAGCCGGCAAGGCCGGAGAAGTAGCCGACCTGAATCGGAAGGGAACTTGTTGATGTACCCGCGGAACTTGTGATCGTCACCGTCACCAGATAGTTGCCAGTTGCCGCGTATCGGTGTTCGGGCTGTTCGTTGGCACTGGTCTGACCATCGCCGAAATTCCACGCGTATTGCAATGGTAGCCCAGAAGGGTTGCTGATCGACGGCGAGAATTTGACGGGCGTCGCTGCTTCATTTTGCTCTGCGGCGGCGATTTTAACAGTTGGCGGCGTTGCGCTGGGGGCCGGTGGGGTGCTGCCGCTTGACCCGCTGCCGCCGCAGGCAGTGATAGCTGCGCCGGCGAAGATAAGCAATATCCAATTCGATACTTTATGCCAGGAGCGTGGTGGTATATGACCAATCATGTGTTCTTCCTCATCCGTATTAAATGTCATGTGTGGGAGTGTTATTATTTTTGAAATGTTGTAGCGAGAAATATTTCTGAATATTTTTGCTGGGAGTTGTCGATTTCGGCGATGCTGGGGCGTCGTGGGAGTAATGGCGGACGAAACGCCAGAAATACCCACCCACATGACTCATCAGAGAGGCCGATATGAACAAGCAAATCTTTGTCAACCTGCCGGTTAAGGATCTGGACAAATCGAAAGCATTTTTCGCGGCGCTGGGCTATACCTTCAATCCCCAGTTCACCGACCAGAATGCCGCCTGCATGGTGATCGCGGAAAACAGCATCTACACCATGCTGCTGGTGGAAGACTTCTTCCGCACCTTCACCGGCAAGCCGATTGCCAGCGCCAAGGAGGCGACCGAGGCCATCGTCTGCCTGTCTTGCGAAAGCCGCGAGGAGGTGGATGAGCTGGTGAAGAAAGCCTTGGCCGCTGGCGGCAAGACGCCGCGCGCGCCGCAGGATTATGGCTTTATGTACTCGCATGGCTTCGAGGATCTCGACGGCCATCTGTGGGAGCTGGCCTATTTGGTGCCGCAGCCGGCAGCTTGAGCGCATACTGAGGCCACATCACCCATCAAGGAGACAAAATGAGCACCACGATCCGTCTGCACCGTGTCCTGCGCACCAGTCCCGACCACGTCTACCGCGCCTTCCTCGACGCCGATGCCCTGTGCAAATGGCTGCCGCCGCATGGCTTCACCGCTAAGATGCACCAGCAGGAACCCAAGGTGGGCGGCAGCTACCGCATGTCCTTCACCAATTTCACCACCGGCCACACCCATTCCTTTGGCGGCAAGTACCTGGAGCTGTCGCCGGGCGAACTGCTGCGCTATACCGGCGTGTTCGACGATCCCAATCTTCCGGGCGAAATGCAGACCACCATCAGCCTGCGCAAGGTCTTCTGCGGCGTGGAACTGAACGTGGTGCAGGAAGGGATTCCCGATGTGATCCCGGCCGAAGCCTGCTATCTGGGCTGGCAGGAGTCGCTGACCCTGCTGGCCCAGCTGGTGGAAGCGCAGGTCACGGAATAAGCGGGAGCGCCGGCGCGATGCTGCTGCCGGCGCTGCGCGCGCCGGATCAGTAAGGGTAGGGCAGCTGTGCCAGCTCGTAATTGCTGGCGATGGTTTGCCACACCGCCTGCACGTCTTCCGGTCGCGTCAGGAAGAGCGAGCGGCTGCGCTTGGCCTGCGCGCCTTCGGGCGGCAGATTGCGCGTCACGCCGATGTTCACCGCGCGCGGCACGCCGCGTTCGAACAGCAGCACTTCGCCGCTGGCCGCGTCGCTGTTGACGTCCACCGCATACACGCGGCCGTCGAACAGAGGCTGCACCTTGGAGACGATGGTATGCCCGACCACGATATGGCGGGCGCCGAAGGTTTGCAGCACCAGGCTGATATCGTCCGCGCCGGCCTGGCCGTAGTCGGGCATCAGCGCTTCCAGATAGCCGCGGTACTGGGTCAGTCCCTGGCGGCCCAGCACCAGTTCCAGCTCGTCGTGCTGCGCCGTTTCGCCGCGCCAGTAAGCGCGCATGATGGTATTCAATTCCTGCACCGATTTGCCCTGGCGCGCCACGCTGGCGCTGATGCCGCCGTGGGCAAACAGCACGGGCCCGATCTGCACCAGCACCGGCAGTTTGCGCAGCCAGTCGCCCAGTACGGTGTCGCCGGCGAAGACGCTGCGGTAGCCGCCCAACTGCCGTGCCGAATAGCGCAGCGCCGGGTGCACCGATTTCATGCGCCCTTGCAGCAAATACTGTTCATGATTGCCGAGCAGGGTATGCACGGCGCCGCCGGCGGCGTGGGCTTGCTGCGTCAGGCCATACAGGCGCCACAGCACGGCCGAGACGTCGCGGCCGCGGTCCACGCTGTCGCCCAGGATCACCAGATGATTGCGGCCATAGGCCCAGTTGCCCTGGCCGTCGACGATTTGCAGACGCGCCAGCGCCCCTTCCAGATATGTCAGATTGCCTTCGATATCGCTGAGGACAACGAGTTGCTCCGGCATGGTCGCTACGCTGTGGCTGGGCGTGGGCATATGGCCCAGCAAATGGCGCCGGCTTTGGCCGCCGCAATCGATGTCGAGGCGCTGGCCGCTGCCCTCGCGGTGTTCGACGCGCTTTTCGCAGAACCAGCTGGCGCTCCAGTGATCGCCCGCCGTGCGCCGCACCACCGGGCCATCCAGATAGCCCGGCATGATGGGCGCGTCGCCGCTGCCGGCATAGGTGTGCACCTTGGCGTAGGCGCCCGGCGCCAGCGGTAGGCAGAGCGCTTCATGCACGCCTTCCTGGCTCAGTTGCAGGCGTGCATTCGACAGGCTGAGAACAATGCCGCCGACGCTCAGCAATGCAAGGCCGAGCACGCTGCGCCACCACCATTTGCTGTATTGCTTCCTCATGCTTTCACCCGTGAAGGCGCGCCCTTGGCGCAAACGGGCATTACTTTAACATTTTGACCATATGGCAAAATCCACCCATTGTCACGGTGGGGTGTTTCAGTGGCTGATATAACGGGCGCGAATGGCGTCCAGCACGCCGCGCTGCTCGAGGCGGCCGATGGCGGCATTGATCTGGTCTAGGTCGGCTTGCGTGGTGCGGGCCGCGTTCAGCATCAGATGCACCGGTGCCCTGAACGGCACATAGGGCAGGGACGTCAGCGGCACGCCTTGCTGGCGCGCCTCGTAGCGCAGGGCGGCGGCATCGCCCATGATCAGCTCGGCACGGCCGGCCGCGAACATGCGCAGGCCTTGCTGAAAGCTGTTGAAGGTGGAGAGCCGGCCGCCCGCTTCGATGCCGTGCATGGAGCGCGCATAGTCCGGCCCATACCAGCCCACCTTGGGCGCAAGCAGGGTGAGTTGCTGGTCGCTGACATCCTCGAAACTGCTGATCTGCTGATATTGTTTGAGCTTGCCAGGCGTGGTGAAGAGGCCCACGATTTCATAGCGGTAGGGTACGCTGAAGCGGGCATAAGCACGCCGTTCCGGCGTGCTGTTGGCCGCCAGCATCAGGTCGAGATTGCCGTTCTGGAACATCAATTGCCGCCGCGCCGAGGGCAATTCCTGCTGGATCAGCAAGGTGCAGCCGGCCTCGTGCATGATGGCCGTCACCAGTTCGAGGTCGAGGCCGGTGAGCCGGGCGCGCGCATCGCGGTAGATATACGGCGGCCACTGTTCGGGCGCCATTCTCAAGCTGCACGCCAGGACTGGACCAGTGCAGATCCAGCAGGCAATCGCGATGAAGAAATGACGTGCTCCCATACCGCGATTGTACTTTGCGGCAAGTTAAAATGTCGCGGAATCTGCGGCCTGTCCTAGCAGAAAAAGGGAGGGGAATCTGGTGCCGGTATATTTCCCGACCGCCGGCGCCGGTAGAGGCAGCGGGGGCTGCCTGTGTTGCCCCTGTCCTCCAGGGCATGGGCGATATTGTGCCGCCGGAATATGACAGGCGTTTGACGTCCGGCGCGCTTGCAAATGTGATGTAATACCGCGCATGAAATATTCCGACCCTTCCGCCATCGCCGCGCTGCTGCAAGCGGCCGTGGCCCAGCACCAGCGCGGCGCGCTGGAGCAAGCCGCAGCCGGCTACGCGGCCGTGCTGCAGCAATCCCCCGACAACTTCGATGCCCTGCACTTGAGCGGCGTGCTGGCACGCCAGCGCGGCGAGCCGCAGCGCGCGCTGGAACTGATCGGCCAGGCGCTGGCCCTGGATGCGGCGCAGGCGATTGCCCACTGCAATCGGGGCGCGGCCTTGCAAGACTTGCGCCGCCACGACGAGGCGCTGGCCAGCTATGAACGCGCGCTGGCGCTGCGGCCAGGGTATGCGATGGCCTTGTGCAACCGGGGCAATGCGCTGCGCCATCTGGGGCGCATTGATTCTGCCCTGGACAGCTATCGCGCCGCGCTGGAGGTCCAGCCCGACTATCCCGAAGCCCTGTGCGGCCAGGGATTGGCGCTGCAGTTGCAGGAGCGGCATGGCGAGGCGCTCGACAGCTTCGGCGCCGTGCTGGGCCGCCGTGCCGCCGATGCCGATGCCCTGCATGGCGCCGCCGTCTCCCTGCACGCCCTGGGCCGCTATGCCGATGCGGTGGATGGCTACGAGCGCGCGCTGCGCCAGCGCCCCGGCTGGGCCGAAGCCTGGAGCAACCGCGGCAGCGCGCTGCAGCGCCTGCATGAACACGAGGCGGCGCTCGAGAGCCAGCAGCGCGCCCTGGAACTCGATCCCGCCTCGGCGCGCGCCCAGCTCGGCTGCGCCAATGCCTTGCGCGCGCTTGGCCGGCGCGAGGAAGCAGTCGCCGCGTATCGCGCCGCCCAGACCTTGGGCGCCGATGCCGACACGGTGGCCTTCCTGCTGGCGGCGCTGGGCGCGCAGCCGGCGCCGTCCGCCTCGCCGCCCGCCTATGTGCGCGCGCTGTTCGATCAGTACGCCCCCGATTTTGAGCAGCACCTGGTCGGCGCGCTGCAATACCGCACGCCGCAATTGCTGACGGCGCTGCTGGATGAACATGGGGCGGCGCCATCCGGCGCGCTGGACGTCCTGGACCTGGGCTGCGGCAGCGGCCTTTGCGCGCGCCTGCTGCAGCCGTGGGCGCGGCGGCTGACCGGGCTGGACCTGTCGCCGCAGATGCTGGAGCGGGCCGCCAGCCTGCGCCTGTATGACGAGCTGGTCTGCGCCGAGATGGTCGGCTGGCTGCGGCAACAGCATGCTGCCTTCGATCTGATCGTGGCCGCCGACGTGTTTGTGTATGCCGGCGCGCTGGATTCGGTGCTGGCGGCGGCGCGCCAGGCGCTACGGCCGGGCGGCTGGCTGGCTTTCTCGGTCGAACAGAGCGAGGCGGGCGAGGGCGGCGAGCACCTGCTGCGCGCCAGCGGCCGCTACGCCCACTCGGCCGCCTATTTGCGCCGCCTGGCGGCGGAGCAGGGCTGGCGCGCGCCGCTCCTGCAAGCTGGCACCTTGCGTCTGGACCAGGGCCAACCGGTGGCCGGTTGGCTTGCTCTATTCTCCGTCTAATATAAAACGTTTAATAAATCAAGCCTATTTGCCTGAAATAAGTATAAGTACGAATCGAGGCTTTATTTTATTTTTTTATAAACTCGCATAGAATACGCCCATATTATCAAGGCGGAGCGCGGGATGGAGCTGGTTTATCGGAATGAAAAAAAGCTGTTCCTGCTGATGCTGGGCATTTCTATTTTGTTCTGGACAATTCTAGTCATTGTTTTAAAAACCGCCATCCTCGCCTATTTCGGTGTTTTCCTGCTTATTTATTGCTTTATGCAATCCGCAGTGGTTTCGCATTTAAAAGGCACGGCGGTGCGCATCAGCTATAGCCAATTCCCCGATCTCAAAGCGCGCGTGGATGTCTGCTGCGAGCGGCTGGGCGTGCAGCAGGTGCCGGAAGCGTATTTGCTGCAAATGGGCGGCATATTTAACGGCTTTGCCACCCGTTTTCTCGGCAATAACATCATCGTGCTGTATTCGGAA
Source organism: Massilia sp. BJB1822 (assembly GCF_013369485.1). Taxonomy (GTDB): domain Bacteria; phylum Pseudomonadota; class Gammaproteobacteria; order Burkholderiales; family Burkholderiaceae_D; genus Rugamonas. Next base: position 24,166 of record NZ_JABWEB010000009.1, on the reverse strand, counting down.
GTGGTCGACGCGCTCGAAGATAAACCCGACGCCATCAATTTTTATATCGGCCATGAAATCGGCCATATAAAACGCCAGCATATGCGCTGGGCCGCCTTGCTGCTGCCGGCCTCGGTATTGCCGCTGCTGGGCGCGGCCTACGCGCGCGCCCGCGAATACAGTTGCGACCGCCATGGTTTTCACGCCTGCGACGATTTGAAAAGCGCCCAGATCGGCCTGGCCGCACTGGCGGCCGGCGCGCGCCGCTGGCGCAATCTGAGCATCGGCACTTACAGCGCCCAGGCCCAGCAAAGCGCCGGCTTCTGGATGTCCTTCCACGAGCTGATCAGCGACTATCCCTGGCTGGTCAAGCGCATGGCCGTGATGCGCGCCCTGGCCGGCGACGGCACGGCCGCGCTGCCGGGCCGCCATCCGCTGGCCTATCTGCCGGCGCTGCTGCTGCCGCGCCTGGCGCTGGCCGGCGGCGCCAGCGGCGTGCTGGCGGTGCTGGCCGTGGTGGCCGTGCTCGGCGCCATCGGCATTCCCGTCTACAAAGACCTCAACGACCGCCAGCGCATGGCGCACGCCGTCAATGTCGGCAAGGACGCCACCGCCGCCGTCGAGCGCTACTTCTACGTCAACGGCCGCAATCCCGACAGCCTGGCCGAAGCCGGCTACGCGCTCGACGACCCCAACCACTCTGTGGTGGACGTGAAAGTCGACGGCGCCAGCGGTACCGTGCACGTCTTCCCCGCCGACTTCAGCTATCGCGGCAAGGCTATTGCCTTCATGCCCGCGCTCGATGAAAATAGAAAACTTGTGTGGCGTTGCGGCAGCGACGGCATCCCCGCCAAACTGTTGCCGGCCGAATGCCGCGGCAGCGAGAATAATTAAGCAGCGCCCGCGCGGCGCCGCCAGAAACGGAAAGCCGCTTGAGTTCAAATCTGGAAATCGCCGCCAATGCGGTGATGGCAATCTCCATCGTCCTGGCCGGACGCAATAATGTGCATTCCTGGTGGCTCGGCATTGTCGGCTGCAGCATGTTCGCCCTGCTGTTCTACGAGGTGCGGCTGTACGCCGACGTCGCCCTGCAGCTCTTCTTCATCGTCACCTGCGCCATCGGCTGGCTGCAATGGCTGCGCGGCAATCACGGCGGCGCGTTGCCCATCACGACTGTGCAGCCGCTGCGCCTGTTCGGGATGGCCCTGGCAGGCATTGCCGCCACCGGCCTGTATGGCTTGATGCTGCACCACTACACCGACGCCTACGCCCCCTTCATCGACTCCGCCGTGCTGGTGTTTTCCATCATCGCCCAATTCCTGCTGATGGGGAGGCGCCTCGAAACCTGGCCGGTATGGGTGCTCGTCAACACCATCTCCGTCCCCCTTTACTGGAGCCGCGGCTTAAAGCTGACAGCCCTGCTGTACGCCGCCTACTGGCTCAACGCCCTGATCTCCTGGCGCCACTGGCACCGCCAGCGCACCGCGGGCATCTGAGCTTGGTGCCAACGCCAAGGCTTATTGCAGGCGGAAGATAGCGTTGACCGCCTGCGCGAAGGGGATGGAGCTGGGGACGGCGTAATTGCTGGCGGCCGGCAGGCGGGACGCTGGCTGGGCGCCGCCGTCGCTGCCGCCGCTGAGGAAGGGCGCGGCGATGCGGTCGAGCGGGCCGCGCGCGATCGCCACCGCCGGGCCGAGCTTGCGCCCGAACGCTGCGGCCAGCTGCTGGCCGTGGCCGCGCGCAGCGCGCGCCGCTTCCGCCATCAGCTGGGCGTTGACCTGGTCGCGGTCGCTGCGGTCGAAGGAGACGCCGAAGCTGTCCACTTCCTGCGCGACCAGCGCTTGCGCCAGCTCGGGCCACTGGCGCAGATCGCGCACGGTGACGCGGTAATGGCGCGTCAGCACATAGGCCTGGTTGCTGCCGTCGGCGGCGGGCTGGCTCAGGGCCACGGTTTTCTTTTCCAGCTCGAAGCACTCGATGTCGGCGGGCGCCACGCCGTGCCGCGCCAGCAGCGCGAGCAGGGCGCCGCCCTTGGCGTCGAGGGCGGCGGCGGCCGTTGCCGAATCGCCGTGCTGGGCGCCGGTCTCGAACTGCATTTCACCAAGGTCGGGCGCCAGCCACTGCTGGGCCTTGCCGCTGGTGGAGACAAAAGGATGGGCAGGCAGGGGCGAGGCGTCCACCGCCAGACTGCCCAGCAGACCCATGAGCGCCAGCGCGCAGCGCACGCGTTTCAGCATCGGCATCGGCTTACTCCAACGTCCAGACGTATTGAATCTGCTTGCGCGAGGCCACGTTCTTGCCTTTGTGGCGGGCGGCCTGGAAGGAGCACAGCGCAATCCCTTCGCGCGCCGCCTGGTCCAGATCGCTGTGGCCGCTCGATTTGCGCACTTCGCTGCTCTGCACCTTGCCGTCGGCGCCGATCACGAAGCTCAGGACCACGGTGCCGACGCGCGCTTCGTCCAGCGCCGCCTTGGGCCAGACAGGTTTGGCGCAAGTCTTGAAATCGAGCACGGCCGCTTTGTCGGGTTTGCTGACCATCTGCTCGGTCTTGGCGTTGGCGAAGCCGCCCAGGCAGGCCACCGCGAGGCCCAGTGCCGGCAGGGCGGCTTTCCAGTTGACGCGCTGCGGTTCGGGTTGGACCAGGTGTTTGATGCGTGCCATTAAATCTCCTCCATTGGCTGCGAGAGCCAGTCGTTGAGTGGAGAACTGGAGTTTCTCCAGTTCGGAAAGGGCCAGGGCCAGGCGCCGCGGTTCGCCCAACTGGCTTGCTGCTAAATCGTCGGCAATCAATTCGCGTTCGGCGCGGATGCGCTGCGACAGCCACCACACCGCCGGGTGGTAGAACAGCAGAGTTTCGACCGCGTTTTGCAAGAGATTGATCAGGTAATCGTGGCGGCGGATATGCGCCAGCTCGTGCGCCAGCAGGGCTTCCAGCAGTTCCGGTGGCAGGCCCGACAGCAGGGATGCGGGCAGCAGCACCACCGGCCGCCACCAGCCCGCCGTGACCGGACTGGGCAAGCCATCCACGATACGCAGGCGCACCGGACGGCGCAGGCCGAAGCGCCGCGCCAGCTGCGTCAGTCGTGCCTGCCAGGCGGGATGGCGCCCGCCGTGGCGCACGGCGCGGCCCAGCCACCACAGGCCAAGGCCGCTGCGCAGGCTGAGCGCAGCGATGCACAGCGCCCATAGCGCCACCAGCAGCGGCAGGGAGCGCTGCATCAGCGCCTGCCAATCGTCGGCGGGTGCATAGCCCGCGAACAGGCTGGCTGCGTCGCTGGCGCTGCCGGCTGCCACCATGCCGTGCAGGCGGCCATACAGGCCGATCAGTGGCCACAGCAGGCAGAGCGCGAGGAACAGGCCGGCCGCCGCATAGCGCTGCTGCGGCCGCGCATGGCGCAGCAAGCCCAGGGTCAGGAAGGCCGCCGCGCCCAGCAGCGCGCCTTGCCACAGAAAGTCGAGCAGGGTCCAGCCCAGCGCTTCGATCAGGCCGCTCATTTTTTCTCCTCTTTGAGCAGGGCCTCGATCTCGGCGCGCTCCTGCTTGCTGATGCCGCTGCGCAGCGCGGCCAGTACCAGCGCCTTGGCCGAGCCGGAAAAAGCGCGCTGCAGCAAGTCCTGCAGCAGATTGCCCTGCATCGCGTCCTTGGCCTGGGCCGGCGCATACACGTGGGAGCGTTGGCTCTCGTCGCGGATCAGCAGCCCCTTGCCATGCATGATCTGCAGCAGGCGCAGCACGGCGCCATAGCCCAGCTCGGGCTTCTCAGCCAGCATGGCTTCATGGACCTGTTTGGCGGTGGCGCTGCCGAGCGGCCACAGGTACTGCAGCAATTCGAGTTCGGCCGGCGTGGGCTTGGGGAGCGGCGTGTTCATGACATGGTTTCCTTGCTAAGTTTTTTCTAGAATAGTCTGTCTAGACAGACTTGTATACTTTTATTTCCCACCCCATGTGGTTTTAAGTATACAAAGCTGTCTACAGAGTTTTATATTCAGATTCGCATAAGTAAGGAAGATTTAATTCGTTCTAGGAATCAAAATCGCTGGGTATAGTGCTAACTCCGAAAAGCATCACCCTTGGTCTCGTCATGTTCCGTACCACGCTTACCGCCGCCGCTTCCGACCGCCACGTCCTGTACATGCAGTGCATGGCCCAGTGCATGTGACGCTCCCGTCGCTCTAAAAAGAATCCCGTTTTACCCGCGCAGCACAATCCCGGCCCACAAGGCCGGCAGGACTCTGCACGCCCGTTTTTTGTCAAATAAGAGGAAATAATGTTTAAGCCGCTCAGCATCACCCTGGCCATCGCCGCCGCCTTCCCGCACTTCGCCGCCGCCCAAGAGGTGGAACGCGTTATCGTGACGGGGTCGAATATCCGCACCACGCAGAAGGAGGGCGCCAGCGCCGTCCAGGTCATCTCGGCCAAGGAACTGGCCGCCACCGGCAAGACCAATGTGGCCGACGTCCTGCGCAGCATTTCCGCCAACAGCGGCAACAGCTATAACGAGCAGTACACCGGCAGCTTCTCGGCCGGCACCGCGGGCTTGTCGCTGCGCGGCTTGGGCCAGCAGAACACCCTGATCCTGGTCAACGGCAAGCGCGTGGCCAGCTATGCCACGGCCCAGGAATTGAAGGAAACCTTCGTCGACCTGAACAGCCTGCCGATGGCTGCCGTGCAGCGCATCGAGGTGCTGAAGGATGGCGCCTCCTCGCTCTACGGTTCGGACGCGGTGGCCGGCGTCGTCAACATCATCCTCTACAAGGAATTCAAAGGCACCGAAACCAGCGTGCAGGTGGGCAGCTCGACCGAAGGCACGGGCCAGACCGAAAAGAGCGCCAGCCTGCAGACCGGCTTCGGCAATCTCGATGAGAAAGGCTGGAGCGTGGTGTTCTCGCTGGACGCGCTCAAGCGCGACAAGCTGCAGCAAAGCGATGTGGCCTGGATGGCCGACGCCGATTTCCGCAACCATGCCAACGGCAGCCGCGCCTGGGTGCCGACCAATTATCTGAACGGCGATGCGACCCAGCTGCTGGGCGGCGTGCAAGGCCCGCTGCAACTGGTGCCATATGGCGAGATCACGCCGGGCAAGAAGGGCCAGGTGCTGGCTTACAATCCGGCGCCCTTCAAGACCCTGATTCCCGGCATCAAACGCGTGCACAGCTCGCTGCGCGGCACCCTGCGCCTGAACGAGCAGAGCGAAGCCTATGCCGACCTGCTGTACGGCCACTCGCAGGCCGACCAGACTTTCGCCGCCCCGCTGTCGGTGGGCAGCGGCTTGCGCGCCTGGAACAATGGCAAGCAGGCGCTCGATACCATTCCCGTGCTGCTGCCGGTTGGCCATCCCAATAATCCGACTGCCAAGCCGCTGCCATTCAATGCGCATCTGTTCGACCTGGGTCCGCGCATGAAGCAGGACAAGGTGGACTTCTTCCGCGCCCTGGCCGGCGTCAAGGGCAGCTACCTGGGCTGGGACTACGATGTCTCATTGGCCCACTCGGGCAGCAAGCTGAAGGAAACGGTGCAGAACTTCGTCAACCGCTACGAATTCGAAAAAGTACTGGCCGACGGCAGCTATAACTTCGCCGACCAGTCGAAAAACAGCGAAGCCGTGCGCAACCGTCTGCGCCTGTCGACTCTGCGCCCGGCCGAATCGAAACTCAGCGTGGTCGACTTCAATGCGTCGAAAGAGCTGGCCGAGCTGCCGGCCGGTCCGCTCGGCTTCGCCTTCGGCGCCCAGTGGCGGCGCGAAGAGATGGACTCGAACACCTCGACCGCCGTGCTGTCGGGCACCGAGTTGCGTCCCGCCATCAACATCATCAAAGGCACGCGCGATGTGAGCGCCCTGTTCGCTGAGTTCAATGTGCCGGTCGTCAAAGACCTGACCGTCAACCTGGCCGGCCGTGCCGACCACTATAACGACTTCGGCAATGCCTTCTCGCCGAAGGGCAGCGTGCGCTACCAGGCCGCCCAATGGCTGCTGCTGCGCGGCACCGTCTCGCGCGGCTTCCGCGCGCCGTCGCTGCCGGAGATCACCAACTCGACTTCGGTCAGCTATGGCAGCGTGCTCGACCCGCGTGACCCGGTGACCCCGACCCAGACGCGTGGCGTGACCAATATCACCGCCGCCAACACCAAGCTCAATCCCGAGCGCTCGAGCAACCTGAACCTCGGCTTTGTCATCGCGCCGAGCAGCAGCACCAGCGTGGCCATCGACTACTACCGCATCAAGACCAAGGGCGTGATCGATACCGAAACGGCTGAGAACATCATCGCCACCGAAGCCCAGTTTCCCGGCAAGATCGTGCGCGATGCCCAGGGCCGCATCCTGACCCTGTACCGCCAGTACGCCAACCAGGGCGACCGTCTGGTGTCCGGCTTCGACATCGACCTGCGCCAGAGCTTCGCCGCCCAGCCGTGGGGCAAGCTCAGTCTGAACGCCCAACTGAGCCGCGTGCTCAAGTTCGAGCAGCCGCTGGTCCTGGGCGAGGCGGCCACCAATGGCGCCGGCACCAACCACTTCGGCGCGATCCCGAAATGGCGCAGCGTCACCGGCCTGAGCTGGGAATACCAGGCTTTCACCAGCAACCTGAACTGGAACTATGTCGACGGCTACCAGCAGGTCAGCAACGAAGGCGAGCGCGTCAAGCCTGTCGGCACCCTGGACCTGACGGTCGCGTGGAAGCTTAATCCCGCTACGACGGTCAGCCTGATCGTGCAAAACCTGACCGACAAACGTCCGTCGTGGGACTCGTCCTCGAGCACCTTCTTCGACTTCACCCAGTCCGACCCGCGCGGCCGCTTCGCCGCCGTCAAGCTCAACTACAAGTTCTAAACGCGTTTGCGCTAAATCAAACAATGTCCGCCCCTGGTGTCAGGCGGGGCCGCCGAGGCACCAGGGTGGACATTTGTTGAGGGGGATCAAGGCTTAGTTATCTTTGGCTTGCGTTTGGGCGCTGTGGCGGTAGGCGCTGGGGGTTTGGCCGGTCTTTTCGCGGAAGGCGGTGGCGAAGTTGCCGGCGTTGTTGAAGCCGACCAGCAGGGCGATGTCTTGCACGTCGATGTCGGTGTCGCGCAGCAGTTCCAGGCTGCGCGCGATGCGTTCTTCGCGGATGAAGGCGAAGACCGTCATGCCGGTGTGCTCGCGAAACAGCAGCGAAAGTTTTTCGCGGTAGGTGCCGACGCTGCGCGCGATTTCGGCCAGACTGGGCAGGGCGGCCAGGTTGTCTGAAATCAGGCGCTTGGCGGCGCTGACGGTGACGGCGTCGGGATCGCTGGCGGCCGGTTCGTCTACGCTGGCCGGGGCCGCTTCCGGCGCGCGCCGCATCAGGTTCAGGTGGACGTGGATGCGCGCCGCCAGTTCGCCCGGCGTGAAGGGTTTGGAGACGTAATCGACGCCGCCGATCGATAGCCCCATGATGCGGTCCTCCACCGCATCGGCACCGCTGAGGAAGATGATGGGAATGTCGTGCGTGACCGGATTGGCTTTCAGCAGCCGACAGGCGGTGTAGCCATCCATATTCGGCATGCGCACATCGAGCAGGATCAGGTCGGGCCGGTCAGCCAGCGCCAGTTGGTAGCCCTGCAGGCCGTTGAAGGCGACCGCCACGCGGTAAGCCTGTTCGCTCAGCAAATCGACCAGCATGCGCTGCTCGAACGCAGAATCGTCCACGATCAGAATGCTGTGCACATGGGCATCATTGGTCAGGTACATGGTCGGGGCCGGCAGCAAGGTCTGTTGCGTATTATGCCCACAATCAAAAAAAAAGGCCGGCTTTCTCTTCCAGCAAAAGGGCTGTCACGGATAGCAAAGGTCGCGCTGTAGGAAGTGTCCGATAATTGAATCGAAGATTGAGTTAGGGCAATAAATTTTTTCAGCAACGGCTGCGCTCTTCCCGGGAGGACACATGAAGCTCGCCAGGCGCTTTCATACCGCCATTCTGCTTGCGGCCGGCGTGCCGCTGCTGGTCTCGGCTGCCGTGTATTCCAACGGCAGCAAGACGGCGACCTTCGATGTGACGATGAAGATCATCGCCGATTGCACCATTGCCGCCTCCAACCTGGACTTCGGGCAGTCGCAGGGCGTGCTGAATGCGACGGTGGCGGTGAATACCACGATCAATGTCACCTGCACCAATACCACGCCGTATAACCTGGGCTTGAGCGCCGGCACGGGCACCGGCTCGAGCGGCACCACGCGCTATATGAGCGGCACCGGCGGCAACACCGGCACGGTGCGCTTCAATCTGTACCAGACGGCGGGCGCCACGCTGTGGGGCGATACCCAGGGCACGGATACGCGCAGCGGCACCGGCACCGGCGCCTTGCAAGCGATCACCGTGTATGGCGAGGTGCCGGCGCAGACCACTCCCGCGCCGGACACCTATAAGTCGACCATCACCGCCACCGTGTATTTCTAAATGCGCGCCATGGCCACCGGTCTGGCAGGCCGCCTGGGGGCGGTCCTGTTCTCGCTGGGCGGCGCGGCGGCAGCCGCCAATCTGCAGATATCACCGGTGAACCTGGCCTTCCGTCCCGGCCAGACGGCGCTCAGCCTGCAATTGCAGAACTATGGCGACACGCCGGTATTCGGCCAGGTGCGGGTGTATGCCTGGGACCAGCAGGGCGGCGACGACGTCTTGCAGCCGACCGAGCTGCTGCTGGCCAGTCCGCCGCTGATGCAGATTCCGCCCAGGACCAGCCAGACCATCCGCCTGGTGCGGCGCGATGGCGGCGCCGCGGCCGGCAATGAGCAGAGCTTCCGCCTGCTCATCGACGAGATTCCGCGCGAGGAAGAGGCCGGCGGCGGCGTGGCGATCCGCTTGCGCTATTCGGTGCCGGTGTTCATGGCGCCGGTCCAGGACAACGGCGCGCCGGACTTGGCCTGGATGTTTTACCGTAAGGATGGCGCCTGGCATTTGCGGCTGCGCAATAGCGGCAGCCTGCATGCCCAGATCGGCGCCACGGTGGTGGCCAATGCGGCCGGCAAGGAATATGAAGTGAGCAAGGGTTTGCTGGGCTATGCGCTGGCGGGCCGCACGCGCGAATGGCGTTTGCCGCTGGACGCGGCGGCGCAACTGGAGGGGCCGCTGACCATCCGCACCAGCATCAATGCGCGGCCGCAGGCGGCGGCCAGCACGGCGGCGGCGCCTTAGCCGGAAGGGTGTTTATCCTGGACATTTAACCACGCGGCACGGGGACAAGGAGCGATGCGTATTCATGAGGGCGGAGCACTGGGCATACCGGCTGCTGCTGGCGTACAGCTTCGGGCTGTGCTGCTGCGTGCCCGTTCCCGCTTGCGCGCAGGCGCCGCCGCCGCCGTCCGCGCCGGAAGAGCTGTACCTGGAGGTCAGCGTGAATGGTGAGGACAGCGGCTTGATCCTGCGTTTCCGCCAGGGGCCGTCCGGCCTGCGCAGCAGCGTGCAGAATCTGCGCGAGCTGGGGCTGGACCCGGCCCTGTTCGGCGTGGCCGGCCAGGATGAGTTCGAGCTGGCGCGCGTCCCCGGCCTGCGCTACGACTACGATACGGTGCGCCAGCGCCTCAACCTGCAGCTGGCCGATGCGCTGCGTCCACCGTTTGCGCTCGATGCGCGCGGCGGCCGCCCCAGCGCGCCGGCCAGCGTCACGCCCGGCCTGCTGCTGAATTACGATGCCTACGCCCAGCTCGGACGCGAGCGCCGTCTGGCCATCTTTAACGAGTGGCGCTATTTTTCTGCGGCGGGCGCTTTCAGCAGCAGCGGCTTGTGGAATGCCAGCGGGATCGAACGCAATTACATCCGCCTCGACAGCTACTGGCTGCGCGAGGACGAGACCACGATGCGCAGCGTGCAGATCGGCGACTTCGTGAGTGGTTCGCTGAGCTGGTCGCGCGCGCTGCGCATGGGTGGCGTGCAGTGGCGCCGCAATTTCGATCTGCGCCCCGACCTGCTGACCTATCCGGTCGCCTCGCTCGGCGGTTCGGCCGTGGTGCCGGGCGTGCTGCAGCTGTATGTGAATGGCGTGCAGCAGTACAGCGCGGAGGTGCCGAGCGGCCCCTTCGTGGTGCGCCAGATCGCCGGCTTGAACGGGGCGGGGCAGGCCACCGTCGTCACGCGCGATGCGGCGGGCCGTGCCATCAGCGCCACGCTGCCCTTGTATGTCGATACGCGCATGCTGAGCGAAGGCTTGAGCGACTATGCGCTGGAGCTGGGCGCGCTGCGGCACGGCTATGGCAGCCGCTCCTTCGGCTATGCGCTGCCGGCCGTCAGCGCGTCCTGGCGCCATGGCCTGACGCCGAGCCTGACGCTGGAAGCGCATGGCGAGGCGGGTGGCCACCTCGTCAACGGCGGCGGCGGCCTGCTGTGGCGTCTGGGCCAGGTGGGCGTGCTGAGCGCGGCGCTGGCGGGCAGCTATCACAGCCGGGCGCTGCCGCCGGTGGCGGCGGGCGGCCTGGGCGGTGCGCAGGATGGGGGCGATAGCGGCACGGCGAATGGCGCAGCGCAGGGTGGGGCCGCTGCGTCTGGCGCAGCGCGGCGTGGCGGTGGCCAGCTGGCGCTCGGCTATCAGTACCTGGGACGGCGCTTCAGCTTCGATCTGCTCAGCGTGCGCGCCAGCAGCGGCTATGCTGATCTGGGCTGCGCGCAAGGCGCACCGGTGCTGCGCGGCAGCGACCGCATGGCGCTGAATCTGGCGCTCTCGTCGCGCCAGAGCCTGAGCCTGGCCTACACCGGCGCCCGCCCGCCGGCGCAGCCGGCGGCGCGCATTGCCGCGCTCTCGTATTCCCTCAGCATGGGCAATGGCCTCTACCTGGGCGTGAGCGCCTTCCGCGACCTCAAGGACCGCGCCGTGCGCGGCCTGTTCTTCAATCTCAGCTATTCCTTCGACAACCGCGTCAACGCGGCGGCCAGCAGTGGCCGCCAAAACGGCGTGCGCAGCAAGCTGTTCAGTCTGACGCGCGCGCCGGACTTTGGCGGCGGCTTAGGCTGGGCGCTGCAAAAAGGCAGTATCGACCAGACGGCGGTGGACCAGGCCCAGGTCCAGTATCTGGGCGATGCCGGCCAGCTCAGCCTGTTGACCCAGGGCCGCGCCGGCCAGCGCGGCACTTCGCTTAGCGCCAGCGGCGCGCTGGTGGCGATGGATGGCACCGTGGTGGCCGCGCGCCAGGTCGGCAGCGGCTTCGCCCTGGTCTCGACCGGCGTGGCTGGCGTGCCGGTGGTGCACGAGAACCGCGAGATCGGCCACACCGGGCGCAGCGGCTATCTGCTGGTGCCGAATCTGCTGCCGTATGCGCTGAATCGGCTGGCCATCGATACCGGCGGGCTGGCGGCCGATGCGCGCGTGCGCCGCGCGCGCGCCGAGGTGGCGCCGCGCCGGCTGGCCGGCGTGCTGGCCGCCTTCCCGGTCGAGCGCTACCGCGCTGCCACCATCGTCGTGCAGCAGGCCGACGGCACGCCGATGCCGGTCGGCACGCCGGTGCGCCATGTGCAGAGCGGGGCGGAGGCTGTGATCGGCTACGACGGCATGACCTTCGTCGACGAGCTGGGCGAGGAGAACGAGCTGGTGGTGGGCAAACCGGGCGCGCAGTGCTACGTGCGTTTCCGCTACCAACCAGCGGCCAACAGCGCCTTGCCGGTGCTGGGGCCGTTCCCCTGCCAGCCTGCGGCGGGAGGGCGCTGATGCGGCGCAGCCACGGCCTGCTTTTCTTGCTGCTCGGCGGGTGCGGGCTGGCCGGCAGCGCGCATGCCGACAGCTGCAGCGCCACGCTGAGCGATATCGCCTTTACCTCGGTCAGCCCGGTGCCGGGTTCCGACTATTTCGCCAACGGCAGCGGCGTGGTGACTTGCACCTGGACCCTGCTGTCGCCAGCGCCGCCTTTTCTGCTGCTGTTTCCGAATGTGGTGGTGTGCGTCAACGCGGGACTGGGATCGAATTCCACCGGCAGCAATCCGCGCTCGCTGGGCAATGGCGCGCTGCGCCTGAACTACAACCTCTACCGCGACAACAGCTATGCCGCCGCCTCGATCTGGGGCTCGCCGGCGCTGGCGGGAACGCCGACGCCGATCACCGTCACCGGCAGTGCGCCGCTGCTGACCGGCGGTACGGTCATGCGCAATTTCACGGTGTACGGCAAGATCGCTGCGGCCGCGCTGGCGGGCGTGTCCACCGTCAGCGATTCCGACACCGTCTACAGTTCCAGCTTCACCGGCGCGGCCAGCATCAGCTATGCCTTCTACAATCTGGTGCAGCCGGCCTGCACCACGGGCAGCAGCGCCACCTTCACTTTCCAGGTCCAGGCCACGGTGGTCAACAACTGCCTGATTTCGGCGGGTAATCTGGCTTTCGGCAACCGTAGTCTGCTCAGCAGCGCCATCCGTACCACGGCATCGTTGTCGGTGCAGTGTACAAATAACAACGCTTACCGCATCGCCTTGAACGGCGGCACGGTCAGCGGCAATGTGGCGGCGCGCCGCATGCGCAAGACGGCGACCGGCGAAACCATTTCCTATGAGATTTCCGCCGTGCTCGACGGCGCCATCTGGGGCGATGGCTTGAGCGGCACCAGCATGGTGAGCGGCACCGGCACGGGATCGGCCCAGCCGATCACCCTGTATGGCCGGGTGCCGACGCAGACCACGCCGTCGCCCGGAGACTACAGCGATACGGTGACGGCGACGATTGTGTTCTGAGGCTTAGAAGTAGACCGTCCACAGCGGCGCGGCGCTGTCGGTGGCGGGGGCTTGCAGGCGGGAGGTGCTGGGGTCGGTGGCCGTGGACGCTGGGCTGGCGCCGCTGCCGGCGTTGCTCGCCGGACGGGCGCTGTTGCTGGCACGCTGCACTTGATATGGGGTGGCGGCGGGGCAATCGACCACGGGGCCGGCATTGGTTTCGGCGGCGCGGCTGATGTCGCAGGCGGCAACGATGGTAAACGACACTTGCATGGTGGCGCTGCGCTTGCCGGCGGCATGGGCCGCGAGCGGCGCGCTCAGCAAAAGGCTGCACAGGATTGCACTGAGAGACAAGATTTTCATTCAAGCACACATGGTCGGGGTGTGTAGCGTACTTGCGGCCGCTACGGAGCCGGGCAGCCGGCCACGGGTTTGGGTGGGCCGGAGCGATGCGCCGCGAGCTGCTGCGGCCTATCTCTACAGGAAAAATTGTATCCCAAAGGAATTTACGCGAAATGTCACAAATCAAGCTCCGTGCGGCTTGCGCGCGCGAGGTGAGTTTTGGAGAGATTTAGTGGGTGACTATTCGAGAGTTTCTAAGCCCCTTTTTGGATGTACAAAGTAGGTGGGTTTTCATAGTGTAAACCGGGCTCATCGCATGAGGATATTCACGTAGATGGGCAGGGATAAAAATCACACATTGTCACCAATTGTTTTGCTAGCCCTAGCAGGCTACCGCAGTGACATTCATTTTGCAAGTGAATGCCCGAATTGTGTCCCCGCGTAGCGCGATGGCGTGGGGGGACTTTGCTAACAGACCGACAGGGAGGTTGTAATGAAACATACTGATTTTGGCCAGATGCCGTGCCCCATCGCCCGTAGCCTGGGTAAAGTGGGCGAATGGTGGAGTATTCTGATTTTGCGTGACGCCTTCTATGGCCTGACGCGTTTCGATGAGTTCGAGAAGAGCCTGAAGATTGCGCCGAATATGCTGACGCGCCGTCTGGCAGGCCTGGTGGAAGGCGGCTTGATGGAAAAGCGCCTGTACAGCAACCGGCCGCCGCGTTACGAGTACATCCTGACCAAGGCCGGCCGCGATTTCAAACCGGTGCTGCTGGCCTTCGTCGCCTGGGGCAATGAGCATCTGGCGCCGGAAGGGGCCAGCCTGCTGGTGGTCAGCCGCGAAACCGGCAAGCCGGCCGACCAGGTGCTGGTCGATGCCAACAGCGGCCTGGCCATCAACGACGAGGACTATATGTTCGCGCCGGGCCCGGCCGCCAATGAAATCATGCGCATGCGTCTGAATGAAGTGAGCAAGCGTCAGCCGCAAACGCATAGCTGAGACGGCAGGGAGGACGGCGCCACAGCCGCTGGGGGCTGTGGTGTGCGTCCCATCCCCTGTATCCCAGGGCAAGGCCGGGATGCGGCAGCGCAGCCGCGGCGACAGACAGTCGTGGCCATCCCGACAATCTGCTGAACTTGGCCAGCTCGGCCAGCTCCGTCCCCCCCAATAATCCGGCCAAGCCGGCACCAAAACCGCCGCCAGAACGCCATTCAGGCCGGTGCTGCGCCTTGCCGCAGCCGTCAAAGCGGCCGCCAACGGTGCGCTTCCTCCCCATTGTCGCATTTGAACAACATTTATTTGCCCGCCGTCCGGCTGGTTTGTTGCGCCGCATCTTGCCATTCCTGACATTTTGGCGCGCCGCCAGGGTGCCGTGCGGAACTGTGGAATAATGCCAGATGATGTATTGCGGCAATTATTGAGGAATGAGAGTGGTTGAACTGTTTGTGCTCGACGAGGATGTGGCCCGCTGCGAGGCGGACTTGCCTGTCTTGCAAGGTGTCGCGCGCCTGCGCCAATTGGTGCGCCTGGCCTGGCATTTGCGCCAGCGCGATCTGGCGCGCGCGCAGGCGCTGGCGGCCGACGCGGCGGCACTGCTGCCCATGGCGGAAGCGGCGGAACGCCGCCTGCTCGCGGCCCGCCTGCAACTGCTCGACAGCGAATGGCATTGGCTGCATGGCGAGCTGGCCGCCGCCCAGGCGCTGGCCGAAGCGGCCCTGCTCGAATACGAACTGCTGGACGACGCCCTCGGCCGCGCCGACGCGCGCTGCCAGCTGGCCAGCGTGGCCGTCGACTGCGGCGATGCCGCGCAATGCGAGCGCCAGCTGGCCATCGCCAGCGCCGATGCGCGCGCCGCTGGCGACGCCATGCGCGCCGACGTGGTCGATGCCGCCACCGCCCTGTTCTCTGTTTTCCGCGATGCGCAAGGCACGGCCGAACGCTGGCGCCAGCGCTTCGGCGACGAGGCGCAGGATGCGCATCCCGCCGTCGCCGGCTGGATCAGCGACTTCCTCGGCACCAGCGCTTTCCAGTCCGCCGACTTCGGGCGCGGCATCAGCCACCTGATGGCCGGCTTCGACGCCGCCCTGGCCAGCGGCCAGCTGCGCCGCGCCATCATCCTCGCCACCAATATCGGCAATGGCTTCACCAGCCTGAACGCGCACGACGCCGCGCTCGAATGGCTGCAGCGCGGCTTCGATCTGGCCCGTCCCACCGGCTGGCCCTTGAGCATCGGCCTGTGCCAGATGCAGACGGCGGAAACCCTGCGCCAGCTGGGCCAGCGCGAAGCGGCGCAAACCCTGCTGCACAAGGCGCTGCAAACCCTGCTGCCACTGCCCGATTCGCGCGCTTACGCAGTGGCGCTGGAATACCAGGGCGACCTGGCGCTCGACCTGGAAGACTACGACGGCGCCCTGACCAGCTTCGCCCAGCTCGAAGAGCGCGGCGCGGCCCTGGGCCAGTCCGATTTCCAGAGCGCGGCCCGGCGCGGCAAGGCGCATGCGCTGTCGCAGCAGGGCCGTCCGCGTGAAGCGCAGCAGGCGGCTTGCTCGGCGCTGTCGCTGGCACGCGCCAGCGGCGACGTCTGCAACCAGATCGCCGCCCTGCGCGTGCTGGCGCAGATCCACGAACAGCATGCGCTGCCCGCGCCGGAAAGCCTGTCGGCGCCCAACGCCGTGCTGCATTACCTGGACCAGGCGCTGGCGCTGGCCGCCGCCATCGAAGGCTATACCGTGCCCTGGTCGCTGCTCGACACGGCGGCGCGCGAATACGCCGCCATCGGCGACTACCAGCGCGCCTACGGCATCGCCCTGCAGGCCAGCGCCGCGCGCGACAAGACCCATAGCCAGGACGCCACCAACCGCGCCATCGCCATGCAGGTGCAGTACCGCACCGAGCGCGCCCAGACCGAAGGCGAACACCACCGCCAGCTGGCGGCGGCCGAAGCCCAGCGCGCCGCGGTGCTGCAGCAGACCAATGCCACGCTGGCCCACTTGAGCGCCATCGGCCAGGAGATCACCGCGCACCTGGACGCCGACGCTGTGTTTCGCGCCCTCGACCGCCATGTGCATGGCCTGCTCGACGCCACGCATTTCTCCGTCTTCCTGCTGGAGCCCGATGGCCAGCATCTGCGCTGCGCCTTCGGCGTGGAAGCGGGCCAGCCGCTGCCGGCCACGCGCTATGCGCTGGCCGACCAGCAAGCCAATTCAGTGCGCAGCCTGCGCGAGCGGCGCGAAATCCTGGTCGAACTGGAAGCCGACGCGCTGACGCCGAACCTGATCCCCGGCACCCTGCCCACGCTGACCCTGCTGTTCGCCCCGCTCACCGTGGGCGAGCGCGTGCTGGGCGTGATGACGGTGCAGTCGCTGCAGGCGCGCGCCTATGGCGAACGCGAACGCCTGATCTTCGGCACCCTGTGCGCCTATGGCGCCATCGCCCTGGACAACGCGGCGACCCAGGCCGAACTGCTGGACAAGAACCTGGAACTGCAGCGCGCCTACCAGGCGCTGGAAGAGGTGAGCCTGACCGACCAGCTGACCGGCCTGCGCAACCGCCGCTTCTTCCTGCAGCATGTGGATGCCGACGTGGCGCTCAGCCTGCGCCGCTACGACGAACCGAGCGCGCCGCCGCTGGCCGAACGCGGCGAAGCCTTGCCCGACAAGGACTTGGTGTTCTTCCTGGTCGACCTCGACCACTTCAAGGAAGTCAACGACAGCCATGGCCACGGCGCCGGCGACGCCGTGCTGGTGCAGATGCAGGAGCGGCTGCGCGAAGTGTTCCGCGAATCCGACTACCTGGTGCGCTGGGGCGGCGAAGAATTCCTCGTGCTGGCGCGCGCCACCCACCGCGACGAAGGCAAGCAGGTGGCCGAGCGCATCCGCCAAGCCGTGGCGGGACGGCCCTTCACGCTGCCCGACGGCAGCCGCCTCGACAAGACCTGTTCGATCGGCTTTGCCTGCTTCCCCTTCCTGCCGGCGCAACCGCGCCTGCTGAATTGGTCGCAAGTCGTCGAGCTGGCCGACCAGGCCTTATACATCGCCAAGAATTCCGGCCGCAACGGCTGGGCCGCGCTATACAGCACCCCCAGCACCCGTCCCGAGCAATTGTTCTCGCGCCTGGTGCACCGCCTCGACCGCGCCCTCGACGAAGACCAGGTCCGCCTCCTGCGCGGCCCGCGCAGCTGAAACGGGCTTAAGCCGCGTCCAGCGGCGCTTCGACCACCACTTCGGCCTTGAGCGAATTGGCGATGTAGCACTTTTCGTGGGCTTCGTGGTGGATGGCGGCCAGTTCGTCTGCGCTGGGCCAGGCGGTGCCGCTGAAGACGATGCGCGGCCGCAGCGCGATGCGGGTCATGGCCAGCTTGCCGTCGGCGTTCTTGCCGAGCAGGCCGATGGCGTGGTCGCTATAGCTTTCCACCGTGTGGCCGCGGCGGGCCGCGATCGACAGGAAGAACAGCATATGGCAGCTGGAGGTGGCAGCGACCAGCGCTTCCTCGGGGTCGACATTTTCCTCTTTGGACATCGGCAGCGGCACCGATAGCGGCGAGGACGAGGCGGGCACGCGCAGGCCGCCGTCGAAGATCCAGTCGTGGGCGCGGCTATACTTTTGGTCGAGAAAAGCCTGGCCTTGGCGCTGCCATTCCAGACGGGCTTCGAATTGCATGATATTTCCCCCTATTGCGAGTGTGGCGAATATTGGATAATCCGGAGCGTTATCCTAATCGAATCGGGCAGGCCGTGCTTGTCCCGTCTTGCCTTCATGACGAAATCGCGCTGCTCCTGGGCCAATCCGGCCAATCCGCTCTACCTGGCTTACCACGACGAGGAGTGGGGCGTGCCCTGCCACGACGAGCTGCGCCTGTTCGAGATGCTGAATCTGGAGGGCGCGCAGGCGGGCCTGAGCTGGGAAACCATCCTCAAGAAACGCGAGACTTACCGCGCCGCTTTCGATGGCTGGGATGCGGAAAAAATCGCCGCCTACGGCCCGGACAAGGTGGCCGAGCTGCTGGCCGATCCCGGCATCGTGCGCAACCGGCTGAAAGTGGCGGCCACCATCGGCAATGCGCAGGCCTATCTGCGCCTGCGCGCCGAAGGCAGCAGCCTGGATCAATTCCTGTGGGCCTATGTGGACGGCCAGCCCATCGTCAATCCGGGACCGGAGCGCATCATCAAGACCGCGCTGTCCGACCGCATTTCGAAAGACCTGTCCAAGCGCGGCTTCAAATTCGTCGGCTCCACCATCATCTACGCGTATATGCAGGCCATCGGCATGGTTGACGACCACGACCCGGCCTGCTTCTGCCGCAAGGGAGCGTGAGCATGGAAGCCCTGCGCCATGTGATCTTCGACAGCGCCTTCGGCCACGGCGAACAGTTCGGCGCCATCTGGCGCGGCTGGCCCGCCGACGGCGCGCCGCTGCACTATATCGCCGTTGCCGCCACGCTGCCGCCCGCCGCCGCGCTGGCGCTGGAGGGCAGCCATGGCGACATCCTGCGCGCCGCCTGGCCGCTGGCCTTGCCCGGCATGCACCGCCTGGCCCTCGATGGCGAGCGCGTCACGCTCGACCTGCTGGTGGGCGAGCTGGATGAATGGCTGCCGCAGATCGCGGCACGGGTCAACGAGTTCGTGCTGCCGCAGCCGATCGCCGCCATGCGCAATCTGGCGCGCCTGGCCGCGCCGGGCGCCCTCCTGCGCGTGCATGCGCCGCAGGAGGGCGACTTGAAGGCGCTGCGCTCGGCCGGCTTTGTGTGGGAGAACGCGGCCGCCGCGGATGGCTGGCTGCAGGCGTTGTATGCGAGCCGCAAGCCGCAGGCGCCACGTCCGCCGCGGCCGCAGCGCGAAGCCATCGTCATCGGCGCGGGCGTGGCCGGCGCCGCCGCTTGCGAGCGGCTGGCCGCGCGCGGCTGGCAGGTGACGCTGGTTGAGCGCCATGGCGGTCCGGCGCAGGAAGCTTCGGGCAACCACGCGGGCATCTTCATGCCGCTGCTGTCGAAGGACGACAATATTCCGACCCGCCTGACGCGCGCCGCCTATCTGTACGCGCTGCGCCACTGGCAACGCCTGGGCGGCGTCAGCGCCGGCGGCCAGCGCGCCGTGAAGGGCGCGCAATGCGGCGTGCTGCAACTGGCGCGCGACGCTGAACACGCGGCCCTGCAGCGCGAGGTGGTCGAGCATTGGAACTATCCGCCGGAATTCGTGCGCTGGATCGATGCCGATGCCGCCGGCAGCCTGCTTGGCTCGGCCACGCAGCATGGCGCCTGGCTGTTCGAACAAAGCGGTTGGGCCTATCCCACCTCGGCCTGCAAGAGCATGCTGGCCGCCTGCGGCGAGCGCCTGCGCCACGTCTTCCACAGCGAGGCGCTGACGCTGCACCGCGTGGCGGACTTGTGGCAGGTGCGCGGCATCAGCGGCGAGCTGCTGGCCGAGGCGCCGAATGTGATCCTGGCCAATGGCGGCGGGGCGCGTCATCTGGCGCAGAGCGCGCCGCTGCCGCTGTACACCATGCGCGGCCAGGTCACGCACCTGGCGGCCGACGCCTTCCCGCCGCTGCCGCTGGTGGTCTGCCGCGAAGCGTATATGACGCCGGCGGTGGACGGCATCGTTTGCGTCGGCGCCACCTACGATGGGGATGAAGACCGTGGCTTGCGCGACGCTAGCCAGCGCGAGAACCTGCAGCGCGCCGAGCAGATCCTCGGCGCGGAACGGCTGGCGCCCTACCAGCTGGATCAGGCCCCGCTGCAGGGCCGCGTCGGCTTCCGCTGCATGGCGCCGGACCGCTTGCCCCTGGTCGGCCAACTGCCCGACTATGGCGCTGAATACCGCATGGAGCGCCTGCGCGACGTGCCGCGCCATGCCGGCCTATATAGCCTGCTGGGTTACGCCTCGCGTGGCCTGATCTGGGCGCCGCTGGCCGCCGAGTTGTTGGCCTGTCAACTCGAGGACGAGCCGCTGCCGCTGGAAGCGCCGCTGGTGGAAGCGCTCGACCCAGCGCGTTTCTTCCTGAAAGCCAGGCGCAAGGAGTAAAGCCCGCCGTCCAACTGTGGCGGGCGCGCCATAGCCGCCGGGGTGGCCGCCGCCCGGCGAGCTATAATTCGCTTCTGGAAACAATGAGGAGGCGGCACGGATGGAAGACCACGGCGGATCGCCTGAGCTATTCCTGTTCCTGGCATCGACGGTGCATGACATGAAGAATTCGATCAGTGTGCTCAGCGGCACGCTGGAGAATCTGCTGGCAAACGCCCCCGGCGCGCCCGCGGTCGCCGACACCTCCTATCCGCAAATGGCGCATATGCTGTACCAGACGCGCCGTCTGAACGATAAGCTGATCCAGCTGCTGGCCCTGTACAAGGAAGTGGGCAAGCCCAGTTATCCCTACGACCCGAACGCCGTGCGCATTGAGGAACTGGTGCAGCAGATGGCGTCCCAGCAGCGCATCCTGCTCAATTCCAAAGGCATCCGCTTCGACGCCGAGTACGCGCCCGACCTGATCTGGACCTTCGACGAAGACTTGATCATCGGCGTGCTGCTGCACGCGATCAATAACGCCATCCGCTACACCACCGACCGCATCCGCCTCAGCATCGCCGAGCAGGATGGCTGGCTGGAGCTGCGCGTGGAAGACAATGGCATCGGCTTCCCGCCCGCCATGCTGCAGGCGGGCGCCGCGCTGAATGGCGGCGCGCCGGTCGATTTTGCCAGCAACAGCACGGGCCTGGGCCTGTACTTCTCGAACGAAGTGGCGAAGATGCACCGCCATCGCGGCCGCGCCGGCAGCGTCCATCTGGAAAACGGCGGCCGCCTGGGCGGCGGCGTCTTCATTTTGCGTCTGCCCTAAGCCATGGACCAGGTTCACAACGCCAACGACCCCACGCCCGGCATCGACTGGGCCGAGAAGCGCTATCTGATCGTCGACGATTTCGTCGGCATCCGCCAGCTGCTGCGCGAAGCCTTGCGCAATCTGGGCGCAAAGCATATCGACCAGGCGGCCAGCGGCGGCGAGGCCATGACCCTGCTGGCGCGCACCCACTACGATGTGGTGCTGTGCGACTTCAATCTGGGCGAGGGCAAGAACGGCCAGCAGGTGCTGGAAGAGGCGCGCATCCGCAACCTGATGACGCCGAGCAGCGTCTGGCTCACGGTGTCGGCCGAGAAGAGCGTGGAATCGGTGATGGGCGCGGCCGAGCACCAGCCCGAGGCCTATCTGATCAAGCCGATCACCGAAGGCGTGCTGCTGACCCGCTTGAACCGCGTCTGGCTGAAAAAGCAGATCTTCCGCCAGATCGATGAAGCCTATATCGACAAGGATTATCTGCGCGCCGCCCGCCTATGCGACGAGCAGGCCACCGACAACAAGGTGCACGAGATCGACCTGCTGCGCATGAAGGCCAATCTGCTGCTGAAGGCGGGCGAGCCGGAAAAGGCGCGAGCGGTGTTCGAGCAGGTGCTGGAGCAGCGCGACTACAACTGGGCGCGCACGGGCCTGGGCAAGATCCGCATGGCGAATGGCGAGCACGAGGCGGCGCGCCAGATGTTCCATAGCGTGATTGCGGAAAACCGCTATTTCATCGATGCCTACGACCAGCTGGCCAAGTCGCTGGAATTGATGGGCAAGAGCCAGGAAGCCTGCGACGTGCTGGAGAAGGCTGCCAAGCTCTCGCCCAACTCGGTGCCGCGCCAGCGCAACCTGGGCCAGGCCGCGCTCAAGGTCGGCAATATCCCGCTGGCCGAGAAAGCCTTCCGCAAGTGCATCGCCATCGGCGAATACTCGATCATGAAAACGGCCGACGCCTACTTCGGCCTGGCGCGCGTCTGCGGCCAGAAGAACGATCCGAAAGAGGCGCTGCAATTGCTGGCTGTCGCCCAGCGCGACTTCACCGGCGACACCTTGCTGCTGCGCGCCAAGATCACCGAAGGCCTGGTCTACCACGAGAGCGGCGATTACCGCCGCGCGCGCAAGGCGGGTGACGAGCTGGAAACCATGCTGGCGGCCGACCCGGTGCGTCCCGACATTCCAACCTGCATGGAAATGGCGACCTTGCTGTTTGCCGTCGGCGTCAAGGATGCGCCGGTCGATTTGCTGTGCTACGTCACGCGCAATAACCACGACAACCAGGTGCTGCTGGACGAGGTGCAGAAGATCTTCGACAAGGCGCGCATGGGCGAAGAGGGCATGCTGCTGATCACGGCCGCGCGCAAGGAAGCGACCGATATGATGAACAAGGGCGTGCTGCTATGGAAGACCGGCAAGCTGGGCGAAGCGGTTGCCTGGATGCGCGAAGCGCGCCGCGCCTTGCCCAACAATTTGCGCATCCTGTTCAACTCGGCGCAGATCCTGATCTCGCACCTGCAGGAACATGGCTACGACGACGCCC
Organism: Massilia sp. BJB1822; assembly: GCF_013369485.1. Lineage (GTDB taxonomy): Bacteria > Pseudomonadota > Gammaproteobacteria > Burkholderiales > Burkholderiaceae_D > Rugamonas. The sequence continues at coordinate 1,842 of NZ_JABWEB010000009.1, read as the reverse complement.
TGATGGCCGAGGCCAACGATGTGCTCATGTATGTGGACCGCATCGCCCCGGGCCAGCAGCGTTTTGCCCAAATGATCGAACAGCTGGCGCTCCTGGCGCCAGCCCCGCCACCCCCGAGCGTCGAGGAAGAGCAGGCCGGCCCCGACGCCGCAGCACCCGCGCCTGCACCCGCTCAAGAAAACTAAACCAACTCCCAACCGAAGGAGACGAGGATGCGCGATATCGCGAAAGAGGTATACGAAAAAATGAAGGTTGGCGCGGCGGCGTGGATACGTCCCGTCAGCGCCAAGGGCGACACGCTGGAATCCTTCCAGGCCGCGCACGCCAGTGCGCTGGGCATGGAAGAAGAGGGCTTGATCCGCATCGTCAAGGTGCTGCGCCAGGACGACGGGCAGATACAGGAAATCCGCATCCAGCGCCTGGCCTAAGCCGCGGCGCCGGCGCTTTTCCTATTTAGGCTGCGGCGCGCTGCGCTTGGCGGCCGGCTTGCGCGCGGGCGCCTTGCTGCTGGCCGTATCGGCCTTGGCGGCGCCGTTTACGGCCGCCTTGGACGAGCCGCCCTTGCCGGCCGGCTTGGCGGGCAGGGCGTCCTTGGCCGCATCGGCGCCAGCGTTGCCGCCGTCCGCTTTGGCGGCGGGAGCAGCCTGGCTTGCCGCCGCGTCCTTAGCCTCGGCAGCGCCATGCTGCGCAGCGCCGGCCTTGTCGTGGGCGGCGCCAGGGGCGGCCGGCTTGGCTGCGCCGCCCAGATCGGCCGCCATGGTCGAGCTGACGGCCTGCTTGAACTGTTCCTGCAGCAGATTCCACCAGATGGCCGGATTGGCCATCTGCGCGGCGGCGGCGCTGGCGGCATCGGCCATGCTGGGCTTCGCACCGGCGGCGCCTTTGTCCTCGGCCTTGGCCTCATCCTTGGCGGGCGCGGCCGCGCTGCTTTTCGCCGCGCTCTTGCCGGCCGTCTCCGTTTTCGCGCCGGGCGGCTGGAAGAAGGCCGCATACGGCATGGTGTCGAACAGCGAATGCTCGCCGCTGGAGGGCTGCTGCATGGCGGCGGCCAGGGTCTTGCCCATGGATTTCAGCGCATTGATGGTGCCGCGCTGGACTTCCAGCGCCTGGATGCTGCTGCGGACCATGGTGGCGTTCAGGTTGAGCCAGGCCTCGACGGCCTTCAAATCATTGATCTTCTTTTCCAGCTCATCGACCGAGAGGGTCGGCGTGGCGATGCCGGGCAGACCGATGCCGGGCACGCCCATGCTGCCCCACAGGTTTTTCACGAAATCGAGGGTGTCGGTCATTACTGCGGCGCCGGGGATATTGGATATTTGCGGCGAGGTCATGGGCATTCTCCGTTTGTCTGAAGCAGGCTTGCGTAAGGAAGATTAGCGTAGCAGATACGGCGGAAAAAATCTTGCCAATTTTCTCACTTCAGCTGACCTTCAGCTTGGCCTCAGCGGACACGGTACACTAGCGGCCATGACGAGCGTTTCTTATTACTCCAGCCGCAGCCGGCCCCTGATTCTGCTGGCGCTGATCGTCGCACTGCATTACGCCGTCATCGCCTGGCTGACCGGCCATATGGGCGAAAGCACCGAGCGCAGCCCGCTGCCGCGCATGGTCGAAATCGAATTGCTGCCTGCGCTGGCCGCGCGCGCGCCCAAGCCCGAAGCGCCGCCGCGCGAACGGCCGCCGCCGCCGCGTCCGCGCAAGCCCATCCCGCCGCCGCCCGCGCCGGACCTGCAGCCGGCGCCGCCGGTGCCGCCCGCCGTGCTGGAAGCCGGCCTCGATGTGGCCGCGCCGCTCACTGCCGACGCCGAGGGCGCCACGGCCGCCGGCGCGATCGCCGCCGTA
>NZ_JABWEB010000008.1 GCF_013369485.1 Massilia sp. BJB1822 | reverse complement strand
AACAGGGACGCGGCTTCGCCGTCGTGGCCGCCGAGGTGCGCAACCTGGCCCAGCGCTCGGCCGCCGCCGCGCTGGAAATCAAGGCCTTGATCGTCGATTCGGTGAGCAAGGTGGAAACCGGCAGCGGCCTGGTGAACACGGCCGGCAGCACCATGGAACAGGTGGTGCAGTCGGTGCAGGGCACGGCCGCCATCATCGGCCAGATCAGCGCCGCCGAAGCCGGCCAGAGCCGCGAGATTGCCCGCCTCAACCAGGCCCTGGCCCGCATCGACGATATGACCCGCCAGAACGCCGAACTGGTGCAGGACGCCGCTGTAGGAGCGGACCGCGTGCACCAGGAAACCGAGCGTCTGAACGCTGCGCTGAGCCGCTTCCGCTTGCAAGAAGAATTACCGTCAGGAATGGTGTCGAAACGCCAGGCCAAAGCCCCGAATGCCCTGGAAACCGTGGCCCCGCCTCATTTGTGGAGCGCCAACAAGCCGCGCCTGGAGTCGCGCGGCGAGCGCCGCCAGCGTCATGCCTGAGTGTGGCTTAAGTTTCAGCTAAGTTGCAGTAGGACTACGCTGACAAAGCGCCATGCTGACAGCCTACACGGAGGCGGAAACCCGTCTTATGTTCGTCAGGCACACAAGAAATTAAAGTAGCACCAACGCGATCGGTTAAGTGGAAGCGAGAACAGAAGCCCACCCGGTTACGGCAGCCGGCGCCGATTGCGACTTGTGTACTTTAAGCTTGTGAGGAATAAAATGAACAACACTCAACTTGGCGCTTCCGTAAAAACCCCGACCTCCCGTCCTCTGCCCATGGGCGAACGCGAGTTCAAAGTTGCGTCCCGGCCTGTTGTCAGCTATAGCGGCGCCCAGCAAAACGAACTGCTGGCGGCCCTGCCTCGTGAAGTTCTGGAAGCCCTGTTTGAGCACCTGGAACTGGTACAGCTGCCGTTTGGCAAGGAATTGTTCGAGTATGGCAGCAAATTGGAAAACGTGTATTTTCCAACCACGGCAATCGTGTCGCTGCTGTATGTGATGGAAGACGGCGCAACCACGGAGATTGCCGTGGTCGGCCATGAAGGCGTGGTGGGCGTCTCGATGTTTGAAGGCGAGCGCGCCATGTGCGGCGGCGTGGTGCAAAGCGCCGGCTATGGCTACCGCCTGAAAGCCCAGCATCTGCGCGAAGCGTTCAACCAGGGCGGCGCCCTGCCCCAGCTGCTGATGCGCTATAACACCGCCTTGTTCGCCCAGATGGCGCAGAACGCCGTCGGCGGCCGCCACAGCTCGATCGAGCAGAAGCTGTGCCGCTGGCTGCTCGACCGCCTGGACCGCTCGGCCAGCAATGAGCTGAAAGTGACGCAGGAAATGATTTCCATCATGCTCGGCGTGCGCCGCGAGAGCATCACGGCCGCCGCCGGCAAGCTGCAGGAGGAAGGCATGATCACCTACCGCCGCGGCAATATCACTGTACTTGATCGTGCGGGTCTGGAGCGCTATGCGGGCGAGTGCTATAAAGTGGCGAAGACGGAGTATGATCGTCTGCTCGTCGATGTAGCCCGCTGCTGATTGCACCCAATTTGGCGGCCGCCAGGGCCGCCGCCGGAGACTGGTTCGCCGTCTCCGCCTTGGGGCGCAGCGGGATATGCACCTCGATGCACGTACCCTTATCGCCCCGTCCGCGCCGGATATTCAAGGTTCCCCCCAGCAGCAAAGCCCGCTCGCGCATGCCGAGCAAGCCATGCGACATCGGTTTCACCAGGGTGTTGGAAGCGATCCCCACGCCATCGTCGATGATGCGCAAGACCAGCATGCCTTCGCCATTGCGCTTGAGCGTCACCGACACTGTGTCGGCGCGCGCGTATTTGCGGATATTGGTCAGCGATTCCTGCACGATGCGGAACAGGGCGATCGACAGGCTGGTTTCGCCGGCCTTGGCGATGCCGTCGATTTCCGGACCGATTTCGGTATCGCAGGGAATGCCGGCCAGGCGGGCGAATTCCTCGCAATAGCTGTCGATGGCGGCGCACAGGCCCAGGTTGTCGAGCAGGCTGGGGCGCAGGTTTTCGATGATGCGGCGCTTCAATTCCACCGTTTCCAGCAGGGTGGCGCGTGCGCGCTTGAGCTTGGACGCCAGTTCGGGATCGGTCTTTTGCAGCTGCATGGTGACGGCCGTGATGTCCATGCTGATCGAGGTCAGGTTGGCGCCCATCTCGTCATGCAGCTCGCGCGACAGACGCACCTTCTCTTCCTCGCTGATGCTGATCAAGTGGCGCGACAGCACGGACAGCTGTTCGGTACGCTGGGCCACCGTCGATTCCAGGTTCTCGTTCGAGGCTTGCAAAGCATGTTCGACGGCCGCGCGGTGGCCGAAGCTGCGCCGCACCAGCTGGTAGAACATGATCAGCACCACGATGGCGACGGCATTGATGCCGGTGCCCAGCAGCACGGCCTTCTCGTATTCCTGGTAGAAGCTGGCGCTGCGCTGGGCCATGGTTTCGTTCTGCTCCTGCACCATGATGACCACCTGCAGGCGTATCTCGTCCATGCTGCTGCGGCTGTCGCTGACGCGGGCGATATTCACAATCTCGTTCAGGCCGCCATGGCGGTAGACGTCCAGCCCCTGGCTCAGGATGCCGAGCTTGCGGCGCACCAGGTTCTTCAGCTGGGCCAGGTTTTTGAGCTGGTTGGGATTGTCCTGGAGCAACTGCTCCAGTTCGCGGAATTCGGTTTCGCTATCCTTGAGGGCGCCGCGCATCGGGCCCAGATAGTTTTCATTGCCGGAGATGAAATAGGCGCGCGTGCTGCTTTCCGCATCGAGCACCAGCACATTCAGGTATTGCAGCCGCTCGGCCACGCGCGAACTCTGCGCCAGCTGGGCATTGGCGCCCTTCAGCGAGCGCAGATTCTGAAACAGGCTGAGGCCGTTGACGATCAGGATCAGTGCGCAGGTAATGCACAGAACCGTCTTGTACAGCGGTAGCCGGTGTTTGGGCGCCGATTGATCGGTGAAATACATCCTGACAAGCATCCTTCGCTAGGTGTGCATCGGCGGAAAGCCGGGCCGTTCATTATAGACTGGCCCTAAAAATACTTCCCGCCAGAAATCCTACTGTGCGCACCCTTTGCACTCAGGAACTATTTCTCAATCCAGCAGATTATTCTTCATGGCGTAGTAGGTCAGGTCGCTATTCGACTGCAAGCCCATTTTTTCCATGATGCGGGTGCGGTAAGTGCTGACCGTCTTGATGCTCAGCGAGAGCGCCACGCCGATATCGGACACGGTGGCGCCGCGCGCCAGTCGCAGGAAGACCTGGAATTCACGGTCCGACAGCTCGGTATGCAGGGCCGTATTCGGATCGCGGTCGAAGCTTTGCGCCAGCAGCTCGCCCACTTGCGAGCTGACATAGCGGCGGCCCTGGTGCACGGTGCGCACCGCGGTGATCAATTCCTCGGCCTCGCATTCCTTGTTCAGATAGCCGTTCGCGCCCATCTTGAACAGGTTCAGCGCATATTGCTGCGCCGGATAGCCGGACAGGATCAGCACCGGCAGATCGGGCTGGCCCTGGCGGATGGTGCGCAGGGTATCGATGCCGCTCTGGTCGGGCATGGCGATATCCAGCAGCAATACATCGCAAATCTCGCGGCGGGCGATGTCGAGCGCCTCGCGCCCCGTGCTGCCTTCCGCGACCACATTGAACTCGTCCGAGGACGAGAAAATCTGCTTGAAGCCCGCTCTTACTATCTGATGATCGTCACAAATGGCAACGCGTATCATTGTTTTCCCTCGTCTTGTACTTGCATGGGAAAGAAGCCCTGGAGCGAACGCCGCTCCGGATCAGCGTCTGCACTATCACTAACAAAACTACAATATTGATATTGTATCATTAAAAAAACCAGGCCGCGCCGGACGAAAAAAAGGCGCTGTGCGCGCGCCTTTATGCCCTTGCCCCTGCCTTACTTCAGCAAATCCAGGATCGCCAGCAGTTCGCTGCGTATCATGTCGCGGTCCAGCGGTGGCGGCGCGGGCGGCTGCGCACCGGCATCGGGGCCGGAAGCTTCATCATACTCTTCCTGCGCAGGATCGTATGCCCGGGTGTCGAGTTTATTGCGGGCGCCGCTGATTGTGAAGCCCTGCTCGTACAATAATTCACGGATGCGCCGGATCAGCAGCACCTCATGATGCTGGTAATAGCGGCGGTTGCCGCGCCGCTTGACCGGCTTGAGCTGGGTGAATTCCTGCTCCCAGTAGCGCAGCACATGCGGCTTCACGCCGCACAGCTCGCTCACCTCGCCGATGGTGAAGTAGCGCTTGGCGGGAATCGGTGGCAGCACCACCAGTTCCGACTTGCCGAGGCGATCGTTCATGCGGCGTCCTTACTCAGGCGGCCCGCGCCAGCGCGGCGCTGTCTTCCACCATGCTCTTCAGCTTTTGGCTGGCGTGGAAGGTCACGACGCGGCGCGCCGTGATGGGAATCTCTTCCCCGGTCTTCGGGTTGCGGCCCGGACGCTGCGGCTTGTCGCGCAGCTGGAAATTGCCGAAACCGGACAGTTTCACCGCTTCGCCGCGCTCGAGCGCATTGCGGATCTCGTCGAAGAAGGTTTCGACCATATCCTTGGCCTCGCGCTTGTTCAGGCCCACCTGCTCGAACAGCAGCTCGGCCAGCTCCGCCTTGGTCAGCGTCGGCAAATCTCTTTCAGCTTCCTGGCGTACCTTGGCTACCTGCATCGCGCGGTGCAGGTCGGCATCCAATGCGGATTGGAGTACGGCGGAATCAACGTCGTTGTTATTAATTTTCCTGCCCTGCCTTCTCAAAGAACATGAGTCCGGCATAGCCGGACTCCCTGGTGTTAACTGAATAAAAACGCTTATTACTGCAAGGAAGCGCTAACGCTCTTAGGCGCGCAGTTTGGCGCCGTGTTTTTGCACGGCGGCATCGGCCAGCGCGGCCATCAGGGCATCGACCACTTCGTCTTGCAGGGTGTTTTGAGTATCTTGCAAGCTAAAGCGGAAAGCAAGCGATTTTTCGTCCGCTTCCAAACCCTTGCCGCGATATTCATCAAACAAAACAATGGCTTGCACGATGCGGCCTGCCGCGTGCGCCTGCGCCGCGCCGTGGAAAGCGTCGAGCAGATCCTGGGCTGCCACATCCTGCTTGACCAGCACGGCGAGGTCGCGGCTGGCGCCCGGGAACTTCGAAATCTCGGCGTATTGTGGCACAGCACGTTGCTGCAGTGCAACTGCATCGACTTCGAACAGCACAGGCGCTTTCGGCAGATCGTATTTCTGCAGCCAACGCGGATGCAGCTCGCCGAGGAAACCGATCACCTTGCCGTCCAGCTCGACCGAGGCGGCGCGGCCCGGGTGCAGGGCCGGATGCGCCAGCTTGGCGAAACGCAGGGTGGCTGGTGCGAACAGGGCTTCCAGGTCGGCCTTGACGTCGAAGTAATCGATGTCGCGGGTGGCCTGGCCCCACTGCTCGTCCTCGCAGGGACCGTAAGCCATGGCGGCCACGCGCTGCGGCTGGTGGTAGCCGGCCACGGTCAGCGGGCCATCGGCCACGGACGCGTCGCGCTGGTAGATGGCGCCCACTTCGAACAGGCGCACGCGGCTGGCCTTGCGGTTCAGGTTATAGCGCACATTGGCGACCAGGCTGCCGATCAGCGAAGTACGCATCACGCTCAGCTGGCTGGCGATCGGGTTTTGCAGCTTGATCGGATTGTCGTTGCCGCTGAAATCCTGCTCCCAGGCCGCTTCCACGAAGCTCATGTTGACCACCTCCTGGTAGCCCAGGCCGGCCAGCTGGTGGCGCACGGCGAACACGGAACGGGTGTCTTCCGGCGCGATCAGCATCTGGCTGGCGGCCACCGGCGGCAGCGTCGGGATGTTCTCAAAGCCGTAGACGCGCGCCACTTCCTCGATCAGGTCTTCCTCGATCTCGATGTCGAAGCGGTAGCTCGGCGCGGTCACGGAGAACACGCCGTCGGCCAGGGTGAATTCCAGGTTCAGGCGCTTGAAGATGTCGGCCACGACTTCGTCGGTCAACGGCACGCCGATCACCTTCTGGGCGCGCGCGGTGCGCATGCTCACGGGCGCGCGCTGCGGCATATTCACCTTCTGGTCGTCGATCGGGCCGACCTTGGTTTGCGGCGTGCCGCAGATTTCCACGATCAGCGAAGTAATGCGCTCGATATGTTCGGCGATGGTTTCAGCATCCACGCCGCGCTCGAAGCGGTGGGCGGCATCGGTGCTGAAGTTGTATTTGCGGGCGCGGCCCTGGATGGCGTTGGGCCACCAGAACGCAGCTTCCAGATAGATGTTCTCGGTGTCGAGCGAGACGGCGGTGGCGTCGCCGCCCATGATGCCGGCCAGCGATTCGAGTTCCTTCTCGTCGGCGATCACGCCCACCCATTCATCGACTTCGATGGTGTTGCCGTTCAAGAGTTTCAGGGTCTCGCCCTTCTTACCCCAGCGCACATCCAGGCTGCCATGGATCTTGTCCATATCGAAGACGTGGGAAGGACGGCCCACTTCCAGCATCACGTAGTTGGAGATGTCGACCAGGGCCGACACCGGACGTTGGCCGCTGCGCTCGAGGCGCTGCTTCATCCATTCCGGCGTGCTGGCCTTGGCGTTCAGGCCGCGGATCACGCGGCCGGCGAAACGGCCGCACAGCTCGGGTGCGCTGATCTTCACCGGCAGCTTTTCGTTCATATTCACGGCCACCGGGCGGTATTGCGCCAGCGTCAGCGGCGCGCCGGTCAGGGCCGCCACTTCGCGCGCCACGCCCAGCACGGACAGGCAGTCCGCCTTGTTCGGGGTCAGCTTGACGGTGAATTTCAGATCGTTCAGGGCGAAATAGTCGCGGAAGTTCTGGCCCACCGGCGCATCGTCCGGCAGTTCCAGCAGGCCGCCGTGGTCTTCCGACAGCTTCAGTTCGCGCGCGGAGCACAGCATGCCTTGCGACTCGACGCCGCGCAGCTGGCCCACCTTGATTTCAAACGGCTTGCCGTCGGCGCCAGGCGGCAGCACGGCGCCGGCCATGGCGCACACCACTTTCAGGCCCGGGCGCACATTCGGCGCGCCGCAGACGATATTCAGCAAGGTGCCGGTGCCCACGTCCACCTGGCAGACATTGAGGCGGTCGGCATTCGGGTGCTTGGCCATTTCGCGCACATGGCCTACCACCACGTTGGAGAATGGCGGCGCCACGGGTTCCACTTCTTCCACTTCGAGACCGGACATGGTCAGCAGGTGCGCCAGTTCATCCGAAGTCATCTTCGGATCGACCATGGTACGGAGCCAGTTTTCGGAGAATTGCATAATCAGCCTTCGTATTCTTTTAGTTTCGGTTCACAACGCCGGGTCGGCGGCGCTCAGTTGAACTGCTTCAGGAAGCGCAGGTCGCCTTCGTAGAACAGGCGCAGGTCGTTGACGCCATAGCGCAGCATCGTCAGGCGCTCAAGGCCGGAGCCGAACGCGAAGCCGATGTATTTTTCCGGATCGAGGCCGAAGTTGCGCACCACGTTCGGGTGCACCTGGCCGGAGCCCGACACTTCCAGCCAGCGTCCTTTGAGCGGGCCACTGCCGAAGGCGATGTCGATTTCGGCCGACGGTTCGGTGAACGGGAAGTAGGAAGGACGGAAGCGCACCTGCAGGTCGTCGGTCTCGAAGAAGGCCTTGACGAAGTTCAGGTACACGCCTTTCAGGTCGGCGAAGCTGATGTTCTCGGCGATCCACAGGCCTTCGACCTGGTGGAACATCGGCGAGTGGGTGGCGTCGCTGTCGACGCGGTAGGTGCGGCCCGGCGCGATCACCTTGATCGGCGGCTGATGGCTGCGCGCATAGCGCACCTGCATCGGGCTGGTGTGGGTACGCAGCAGCAGCGGCTTGCCGGTGCTGTCGTTGCCTTCGATGTAGAAGGTGTCCTGCATCGAACGGGCCGGATGGTTTTCCGGGCTGTTCAAGGCGGTGAAATTGGTCCAGTCGGTTTCGATCTCGGGGCCGCCGGCCACGTCGAAGCCGATCGAGCGGAAGATTGCTTCCACCCGTTCCCAGGTGCGCATCACGGGATGGATGCCGCCCGACGCGCGGCCGCGGCCCGGCAGGGTCACGTCGATCGCTTCGGCATTCAGGCGCAACTGCAGCTGGGCTTCGGCCAGGGCGTCACGGCGCGCGGTCAGCGCGGCTTCGATCTGCACCTTGGCGGCATTAATCAGGGCGCCCTGCGCCTTCTTGGCGTCCGGGTCAAGTTTGCCCAGACCCTTCATCATTTCGGTGATCTGGCCGGTCTTGCCCAGGTATTTGGCTTTGGCGTTTTCCAGGGCGGCAGCGTCTGCGGCGGCGATAAAGTCAGCCTGGGCCGCGACGACGAGTTGTTCGAGGGAGTTCATCCGACTGTTTTTCCTGTGGTGGAAATTAAAAACGGGGCATAGGTTCGCACCATGCCCCGCTTCTTTTTATGAGCACCGCCCGGAAGCGGCGCCCATCACTGGCAATTAAGCAGCGATCTTGGCTTTGACGACGTTGACAATCGCAGCAAACGCTGGCTTGTCCATCACAGCCATATCGGCCAGGACTTTACGGTCCAGTTCAATCGCGGCTTTTTTCAGGCCGTTCATGAATACGCTGTAGGTCAGGCCGTGTTCGCGGGAAGCCGCGTTGATACGGGTGATCCACAGGGCGCGGAAGACGCGCTTCTTGTTACGGCGGTCGCGGTATGCGTACTGGCCAGCGCGCATAACTGCTTGCTTGGCAATACGGTAAACCTTGCTGCGACGACCACGGTAACCCTTGGCCAGATTCAGTACTTTCTTATGACGGGCACGCGCAGTAACCCCACGTTTTACTCGAGGCATAGTAGCTCCTTAAATGAGTGTGAGATTAAGCGGTAGGCATCATGCGGTAGACGCTCGTGACGTCGGACGCATTGATGTTACGGGTACCACGCAGTTGACGCTTGTTTTTGGTGGTTTTCTTGGTCAGGATGTGGCGTTTGAAAGCCATGCCCGATTTCACAGTACCACCTGGACGCACGCGAAAACGCTTCTTCGCGGAGCTCTTGGTCTTCATTTTTGGCATAACACATCTAGCTTTTCAGCTAGCTCCAAATTTAACAGGATTGCAGGTGGCAGCCCTACGCCGCACTTAGATGCCTGCTTTCACTTGTTGATGCAGCGGCAGCGGGGCCACTACATTTTGCGGCGCTTGCACGCCGCAAATTCACGCAAAACGGTTCCCCGGCGAAGAATTCGCCCGGAAACCGTCTATTGTATCTTACTTTTTCTTTTTCGGCGCCAGAACCATGATCATCTGGCGGCCTTCCATTTTCGGGAACTGCTCTACCTGACCATGTGGTTCCAGATCGGCCTTCAGACGCTCCAGCATGCGCATGCCGATGTCCTGGTGCGCCATTTCGCGGCCGCGGAAACGCAGCGTAATCTTGGTCTTGTCGCCGTCTTCCAGGAACTTGATCAGATTACGCAGCTTGATGTTGTAATCGCCGTCATCGGTACCGGGACGGAATTTGACTTCCTTCACCGAGATGACTTTCTGCTTCAATTTCGCTTCGTGGGCTTTTTTCTGCTCCGAATACTTGAACTTGCCGTAGTCCATCAGACGGCAGACCGGTGGAGTCGCGTTCGGCGCGATTTCCACGAGGTCCACGTTCGCTTCTTCCGCCAGACGGAAGGCTTCGGCCAGGCTCACGATACCGAGCGGTTCGTTTTCCACCCCACTCAGACGCATTTCGGGTGCGGTGATTTCGCCATTGATGCGATGCGACTTGTCAGTAGCTATTGTAGTTTCCTTTAAAAATCTGATAAACGGCCGGTATGCGGGTTCCCCCGTCAGGCTTTGGTAGCGACATCCTGCTGGAGTCGCTCCACCAGGGCATCGATGGACATCACGCCCAGATCGACATTGCCCCGTGCGCGCACGGCCACGGTGTTGGCATCCCGCTCTTTGTCACCGATCACCAGAATGTACGGCAGTTTTTGGACGGAATGTTCGCGTATTTTATACGTAATCTTCTCGTTCCGCAAATCAGCCTGCACGCGGAAGCCCAGTTTACGCAGCTTTGCGGCCAGTTGCGTTGCATATTCGGCCTGCGCGTCGGAGATGTTCAGGATCGATACCTGGACCGGCGCCAGCCACATCGGCATGGCCCCGGCATAGTTCTCGATCAGGATGCCGATGAAGCGTTCCAGCGAACCGACGATCGCGCGGTGCAGCATGACCGGGGTCTTGCGGGTATTGTCGACGTCGACGTATTCCGCATCCAGACGCTCAGGCATGAAGAAGTCCACCTGCATGGTGCCGACCTGCCATGGGCGGCCCAGGCTGTCCTTCAGATGGTATTCGATTTTCGGACCGTAGAAAGCGCCCTCGCCTGGCAGCTCGATCCATTCCACGCCGCAGGAACGCAGCGCCGAACGCAGCGCCTCTTCCGCCGCATCCCACACCTCGTCGGTGCCGATGCGGTTGTCCGGACGCAGGGCGATCTTGACGTCGATATTGCTGAAGCCGAATTCCTTATAGACTTCCATGGCCTGGCCGTGGAAGGCCGTCACTTCAGCTTCGATCTGCTCTTCGGTACAGAAGATGTGGCCATCGTCCTGAGTGAAGCCGCGCACGCGCATCACGCCGTGCAGCGCACCCGAAGGCTCATTGCGGTGGCACTGGCCGAATTCGCCGAAGCGCAGCGGCAGGTCGCGGTAGGAATGCAGGCCGGCGTTGTAGATCTGGATGTGGCCAGGGCAGTTCATCGGCTTCAGCGCATAGGTGCGGCTTTCCGAATCCGTGGTGAACATGTTTTCGCGGTAGTTGCCCCAGTGGCCGGTTTTCTCCCACAGCGTATGGTCGAGAATCTGCGGCGCTTTCACTTCCTGGTAGCCGTTGACGCGGTATTTTTCGCGCATATGCTGCTCCACCTGCTGCCAGATGGTCCAGCCTTTCGGATGCCAGAAGATCAGGCCTGGCGCTTCGTCCTGGAAGTGGAACAGGTCGAGCTGCTTGCCCAGCTTGCGGTGGTCGCGCTTCTCGGCCTCTTCCAGCATGTGCAGGTACTGCTCCTGGTCTTCCTTCTTGGCCCAGGCGGTGCCGTACACGCGCTGCAGCATTTCATTCTTGGAGTCGCCGCGCCAGTAGGCACCGGCCAGCTTCATCAGCTTGAATACTTTCAGCTTGCCGGTCGACGGCACGTGCGGGCCGCGGCACAAGTCGGTGAAGCTGCCTTCGGTGTAGAGCGACACATCCTCGTTGGACGGGATGGAGGCGATGATCTCGGCCTTGTAATGCTCGTTGATGGATTTGAAGTAGGCCACGGCTTCGTCGCGTGGCAGCACTTTGCGCGTTACCTGCTCATCCTTCTTGGCCAGCTCCTGCATCTTCTTCTCGATGGCCGCCAGATCGTCCGGGGTGAAAGGACGCTTGTAGGAGAAGTCATAGTAGAAGCCGTTTTCGATGACCGGACCGATGGTCACTTGCGCATCCGGATACAGCTCCTTCACGGCATAGGCCAGCAAGTGGGCGGTCGAGTGGCGGATCACGTCCAGACCATCGGCATCCTTGTCGGTGATGATGGCGATGTCCGAATCCTTCTCTATCAGGAAGGAGGTATCGACCACCTTGCCATCTACTTTACCGGCCAGCGCGGCTTTCGCCAGGCTGGTGCTGATATTGGAGGCCACCTGGGCCACCGTGACTGGCGCATCGAACTGGCGCACGGAACCATCGGGAAGTCGGACTGATACCATCATGATCTCCAATCGGCACAAGGGCCGGTTAAAAGTAGTACTAAAAATGAAATACGGGAATTGCGGACGAAAAAAAACGCGGACTAGCCGCGTTTTTCTTCAAATTGACAAAGCAAAAGAAAGCCGGTCGACTAGCGTCACTCACATACCTTGGTGGTAGTTCGCGGTGTCATAACCGGTTTGCCTTTCTCGCTCTTACAGTGTCTGGTGGGCGGTGCAGAATTCGAATCTGCGACCCCTTGGATGTCGACCAAGTATTCTAACCAGCTGAACTAACCGCCCGTTGTCTTTGAATTGCTATCTTACTACATGTTCTGGTGGGCGGTGCAGAATTCGAATCTGCGACCCCTTGGATGTCGACCAAGTATTCTAACCAGCTGAACTAACCGCCCGAGGACTCGCATTATAGAGAGCGGCTCCACGAATTACAAGTGTTTTCCCAAGAAAACATTGCATGTAGCGCTATGCTATATTCAGCGCACACAACGGAGCACTATGCAAACCAAGACTACAGCTACTACCGAGCATCTGCACGCCCACCGCGACGGCGATGCCAAACACGCCCACTTCAGCGAGAAACGCAGCCAAAGCGCGCTGGCCATCGCCCTCTTCATGACGCTGGGTTTCGCGGTGATCGAAGTGCTGGCCGGCTTCGCCTCCAATTCGCTGGCACTGATCTCCGATGCCGGCCATATGGTGACGGACGCCGCCTCGCTCGGCCTGGCCCTGCTGGCGCAACTGATTGCCAAGCGCCGCCCTTCTTCCAATTACTCGTTCGGCTTCGGCCGCGCCGAAGCGCTGGCCGCCTTCGTCAACGGCCTGGCCATGCTGGCCGTGGTGGGCTGGATCGTGTTTGAAGCCATACAGCGCTTCGCGCAGCCGCAGCCGGTGCAAGGCGGCATGGTGCTGGTGGTGGCCGCCATCGGCCTTGCCATCAATCTGGTGGTGGCCTTTGTGCTGTCGAAGGACAGCGATAATATGAACACCCGTGCCGCCCTGGTGCATGTGATGGGCGATATGCTCGGCTCCGTGGCGGCACTGATTGCCGGCGGCGTCATCATGTATACGGGCTGGATGCAGATCGACCCGCTGCTTTCGATCCTGGTCTCGCTGCTGATCCTGAAATCGACCATCTCCGTGCTGCGCGAATCGGGACACCATCTGATGGAAGGCGTGCCTTCCCATATCGACTACCCGCAGTTGGGCCGCGACCTGGAAGCCGTGCCGGGCGTGCTGGCCGTGCATGATCTGCATGTGTGGGATATGTCGCCCGGCCACCCTGCCCTGATCGGCCACGTCGAAATCGCCGACCTGCAGCAATGGCCGCAGATCCTGACCGCCATCAAGGCCATGCTGCTGGCCAGCCACGATATCGACCACGTCACGCTGCAGGCGGAAATCAACGGCACTTGCGAACACTGAACCATGCACCAGCCCACTTTAAACGATATCCTGAGCCACTTCAGCGCCGACCGCCCTCGCCAGGGAGCTTATGCAATGCTGCGCGATTTCCTGAGCGGCCCGGAGCAGGAAATCGAAGGCTTCGTGGACGCGATCATCGCCAACCAATATGACGGCGGCACCTGCCTCGATGCGGCGCTGTCGCATCTGACGGAAGAAGCCCTTGACCGCCAGGTGCGCAAGTGGGTGGCGGCGCTTGATGCCGATAGCCTCGATGAAAACATCGATGCGCTGATCGCCTACGCCAGCCTGCAAAAGCCGGCCGCACTGCATCCCTTTCTGGAACGGCTGTTTGAGGTACAGCCGAACCAAGGCAGCTACTATGCGGCCTGGCCATGGCGCGAGGCGCCGGCATCCGCCATCGCCTTCCTTGCAAACAAGGCCGGCGCAAATGCGGACAAGGACGTGCGCATGCAGGCCTTCGAATGCCTGCTCGAAACGCGGCAGCCCGCCGCGCTGGAAATCTGCGCATCGCTGGCGAAAAGCATCCCGACCGAGCATCCCATGGCGCTCTACCTGGAAAGCATCAGCTTCTCCGAAAACGGACAGGCGCTCCACACTGACGAACCCCTGCACCTGATTTTCCCGCGCAAGCATTTCAAGCCACCGACCCAAAGCTGGAACCTGCCGCGCATTCATCCAAGCTGGCAGCTCCAAGCAGAAGAAGGCGCATACCGCTTCGGCGGCACGGGTTCAGGCCAATGCGGGCTTTGCGGCGGCGCGCTGCACCGCCTGGTGGAACTGCCGGAAAATCGTATCGGCCTGTCCGAGCGACCGCAATTGGCCTCGCTGGAAACCTGCCTCTCCTGCCTGGGCATGGAACAGCCGGTGCTGCACTATCGGCATGAAGAATCGGGGGCAGTCACCTCTCTCGACAAGGGCGAAATCGCTCCCGAATTTGTGGCTGCGCCCCTGCAGCAGTGCGAGGTCAGGCTGGTGCCGACGCCGGCCCGTTGGCGCTGGCAGGACTGGGCGCTGTCGAACGGCCGCGAGAACCTGCACCGCATCGGCGGCTTCCCATCCTGGGTACAAAGCGCGAACCACCCATCCTGCCCTTGCTGCGGCGAGAAAATGCAGTTCATGATGCAGCTCGATTCCGAGTTGCCGGATGAAGATGGCGAAGAGTGGCTATGGGGCAGCGGCGGCATCTGCTACGGCTTTAGCTGCGCCCCTTGCCGGACTACCGCATACATGTGGCAATGCACCTGATGCGCAGTCCGGCAGTTCCAGCGAGCCAATGACGCCGGATGGCGATCACCGCCAGATGCGCCAATCATGCTCAGATATCGGGGAAGTAGCTGCAAATTTTTCGGCACGTCTTCTCGTGCGTCTCGCGATACCGATCGATTTCATCTGCCTCATCCTGCTCAAGTGCGGCGATTTTCTTCGGATCAGTTTCCGCTTTCTTCCGTGCCTGTATCTTCGCCATGGTCTCCTCATGGCGAACCTGGCGCTCCGGATGCGGATCCTTCTGATCCGTGCAGCGCTTGAGGCACTGCGACCGAGGTTGAGTTTGCGCTTGCGCGGCCGCAGTGGAAAGCATGCTAAAAAGCGCGATAAAAACCAGACACTTCTTCACTATCATTCTCCTGTTTCGATAGCCAGCGATGGATCGGGATTGTTCAAAGATTCATTTCAAGACGAGCGGCCACACGCCTATAGCTTGGAATATCGGCATATCGTTGCAGCATCGTGCTCATGTTTCGGTATTCGTCAATGCGCGTAGCGCCCTTCTTCAGCAGATTATCGAAATTTAAACTTAAGCGCAGTCGCGAATCAATTTTCCAGTTCACGCCCGCATTTAACGTAAATTTGCTCGACTGATAAATGCGCTCAGTCAAGCTCTCCCGTGTCCAGTCCGCAGGCAGCCAATTCGCATCGAAAGTCAACTTCACCGGCCAGTCAGCGGCGGCATACGTACCGCCAAGTTTCGCTCGCCAAGGAAGCTGCCCCGCAAGCCGGCTATCCGTCCCAGGCACATCTTTCAGTCTAGAGCGGGCAAAACCCACACTTCCTTGAAGCTCCAGTGCAGGCGCATCTTTCCATACATTTCGCGCCGCCAAGCGGCCTTCCAAATTAATTCCGTATATCTCAGCTTCGCCCAGATTGCTTGGCCGCGAGACATAGCGCGGCACGCCAGACCATACAACATTCTCTTGCACCAGCTCATTGCCCAGCTTGTTTTGTATGCGGCGCGAATAAAATTCCGTAAGAAACTCCCCACCAGCCGCGAAACCATGCGTGTAAGACAAATTCACACCCAGCGCTCGTTCCGGTCGCAACTCTGGATTACCCATACTATCGGGAACATCCGCGCTATTCGGCAGACACGATTCCCTGTCATAACAAGGCGCCAGACGATTGATCTTAGGATGGAGCAGCATCTGGCTTATCGCGGGAGGCTGAAAAGTGCGAGCAAGCGAAAGGCGCAGTTGGCGCTTGCCATTGCCGTCGATCTTTTTTGCGATATGTATTGTAGGCGACCACATATTGAAGCTAGTTTGATTGTCGCCAGAGCCTTCAGCGAACCGATATGCGCGTCTCTCAGTAGAAAAGCCGAAACTCATCGAGAGGCTACGATTCAGGCGCCAGTCATCCTGAACATAGAATCGCCTGGTTTGCGAGTGTGTTTGATTGCCGAAACCTAGCACGCCCAGAGTAGCATCCGGCCTGCCGTCGATGAAATCTGCAAAGCTGGCATCGGTGCGGTGGCGCGATATTTTTACTCCTGCGGCAAACTCATGCCCACCCGCAAACTCTGCGTTATAGTCCAAATCCGCAAAGTTGTTCTGCCCGCTCTCCGCTTCCTCTTGCTGATAAAAATGAAGGCCCACGGGAAGCAAGCGATCAAACCGGTGCGAGTTGGATTTAATCCGTAAACGATTTGTGTTTAAGCGGAATGACAGGCTGCTGTCTTGATCAATTTTCCAGTTCCAGTGTACCGGAATGCTATAAGTTGTCAGCGGCCGCCGGCTCCAGTAACGCGTCGTCAACGCTCGCCCGTCAAACCAGTCGCGCTGCTCCCCACTATCCTGAGCAAGAACAACACGTCCCATATCAGGATTAATATTAATCCTATGCGCCTCATTGATGCGCCAAGAAAACTCCCCGCCAACAACAAAGTTCTCGCTACGCAGCACCGCCAAGCGCTCACCACGCAACTGTTTGGTGCTTTCGCCATCGCCCGAGATTTGCTGCAGACGATAATCCTGGAAACTCGGACTTCCTTTTCGATCGGCCGAGAACGTCAAGTTATAGCTAAATGGCGTATCTGAAGCAAACTGATTGCTCATCCAGGAAAAATTCGCTCCCGGCCTTCCAGCGAGACTGGATCCGCCAAGAATCAACTGATCAAATGTCTTGCGTTCGGTCTTGCGTCTGATGATATTAATAGTACCTGCAATACCGAAAGGCCCAGAGATAGCTGTGGCAGATTTGATAATCTCTATTTTCTCCACGTGCACCAAATCCAACGTAAATGGATCGACACCTGCGGGCGGGGCTCCATCAACCAATATTTGGGTATATCCAGGCAAGCCAATCAAACCAAGGCGACCATCCTTACCAATGGTAATTACTGGCTCACGCCGCAATACCTCTGCTACGCTTTGCACACCACTGTCCGCTATGGTTTTCCTGGTGATGAGCAGTTTGCCGGCTACAAAGCCCCGACTGGCATCTACGTCGCCCGTCTCGCCACTAATCACTACTTTTTGCAGCACCGACGCAACTGGAATCTGCTCCTCGGCCTGCACCGAAATGGGCACAAACATTAGCAGACAGTAAAACCTTATGTTCATCGATTCGATTATTTTCTTGGAAAACACCAGTCGTCGCCACGAGCTGCGGAAGATGTTTCTTTAACCAGCTATTTATTAGCGAACACCGCAGACGGCGCAACCATCTGCGGCAATTTCTAATCAGATTTAAGGAACACAAATTTCAGTGCAGTGTTTTAAACGTATTCCACTCTTCACGCATTCAGAGAGACAACGCATGACGGGAGAAAGGGAGTCACCATCACCTGCAATTGCGTAAGAAGAGGAAAGGCCAAGAGAAAACAGGAACACTAGGATGAGACGTTGAATCATAAGTTCATTTCCATTAATTTATAGAAATGATATGTTTTCACAAAAATTAACTTTAGTAAATATTTATTTTTAAAACCGCTACTCTTGGAATGGGTATATTAAATAGGCACGAAGTTACAATGTGCGCATTTATTTTTTAAAAAATATGGTAACAGATACTACTTTCAAATTATCTGCAAAGAGATAGCGCACTCGGATATTGAACAAATAAGCTCAGCTAGCGACACAGACGAAGCACTGGTCAAATCCAGCTAGGCAGCTCGAATCCCCGGTTTAGGCGCGGCGCGCTTCCAGCACGCCGCTGACTTCACTGATCGCGGCGAGCGCCTTGTTCAGCTGGGCGGTGGAGCCGATTTCGGCGGTGAAGGTCATGCGCGCCTGGCCTTTGGCGCTTTGCGTGTTCACGCCGATCACATTGATCTTCTCGCGCGAGAAGACCTCGGAGATATCGCGCAGCAGGCCTTGGCGGTCGCCCGACAAGACGAAGAGATCGACCGGGAAGACAGTGTCGGAGCGGGTATTGCCCCACTCGGTCACGATCACACGCTCCGGCGCCTTACTGCGCATCTCGGCGAAGTTCTTGCAGGTGATGCGGTGGATCGACACGCCCTTGCCGCGCGTGACGAAACCGACAATGGGATCGGGCGGCGCCGGCTTGCAGCACTTGGCCAGCTGCGTCATCAAGCCATCGGTGCCGACCACCAGCACGCCGGATTTGGCGCCCTGCTCCACGCTGGAAGCGCGGCTCTTGTTAAGGATGACGGCATCCTCGGGCTCGGCCACCTCGCCCGTGTCGTGCAAGGCCTGCTCCACATGGCGCAGGCTGAATTCATCCTTGCCGCAAGCGAGGAACAGATCGTCCACCTTGGAGAAGCCCAGCTTCTGCGCCAGCGCTTCCAGATTGACGGCGGTCTTGCCTTCGCGCTGCAGCGATTTCTCCACCAGGCTGCGGCCATGCGACAGGGTTTCCTGCATATCGATGGCGTGGAACCAGGCGCGCACCTTGGAGCGCGTGCGGTTGCTGACGGTGTAGCCGGGGCTGAGCCAGTCGCGCGATGGACCGGCCGTGCCGGGCGCGCCTTTGGCGGTGATGATTTCGCAGGTCTGCCCGCTCTTCAAGGCCGTATTCAGCGGCACCATCGCGCCGTCGACGCGCGCGCCGCGGCAGCGGTGGCCCACATCGCTATGCAGATGGTAGGCAAAGTCGATCGGCGTGGCGCCGACCGGCAGCTCCAGCACGCGCGCCTGCGGCGTCAGCACGAAGATGCGGTCGTCCAGCGCGGCGGCCTTGAGCTTTTCCACCCATTCGCGCTGCAGTTGCTCCTCGCCGACGACGGCATCGGCCACCTCGGTTTTCCAGGCAAGCAGCTGGCGCAGCCAGGCGATTTTCTCGTCGTACTTCTGGCCGGCGAAATTGGAACCGCCCTCCTCCTTGTAGCGCCAGTGCGCGGCCACGCCATATTCGGCGAAGTTGTGCATTTCCTGGGTACGGATCTGCACTTCCAGCGGGCGGCCGTCTTCCGCCATCACCACGGTGTGCAGCGACTGGTAGCCGTTCGGTTTGGGACGCGAGATATAGTCGTCGAATTCTTTCGGGATCGGAGTCCAGATATTGTGGACCACGCCCAGCACGGTATAGCAGGTCTTCACATCGGCCACGATGACGCGGAAGGCGCGCACATCGTACAGTTCCGAGAAGTCCAGCTCCTTGCCGCGCATCTTGTTCCAGATGCTGTAGATATGCTTGGGCCGGCCGAATACTTCGGCGCTGATGCCGGCCGATTTCAGCTCGCTTTGCAGGCGCTCGATGGACGAAGTGACGAAGCTCTCGCGCATCATGCGCTTCTCTTCGAGCATCTTGGCGATGCGCTTGTACGATTCCGGCTCGATCAGGCGGAAGGCCAGGTCCTCCAGCTCCCATTTGATCTGCCAGATGCCGAGGCGGTTCGCCAGCGGCGCGTACAAGTCCAGGGTTTCGCGTCCGTAAGCGCGGGTCTTTTCGGTGAAGATCTTGTTGTCGGCGAAGTGGCGCAGCGTGGCGCAGCAGGAAGCCAGCCGCACCAGCACCACGCGCATATCGCTGGCCATGGCCAGCAGCATCTTGCGCAGGGTTTCCACTTGCGACACCGCCAGCTGGGCCGCGTTCTTGCCGCGCCCCGGGCCGGACGATTGCGCCTGCGTCAGCTCGCGCAGGCGGATCAGCTGGCGCACGCCCGTGACCAGCTCATTGACTTCCTTGCCGAAGCGCGGTTCGATGCTGGGCGCCTGGTCGGCGTCGAGCAGCGTCAGTTCGAACATCAGACCGGCGATGCGGGTTTCGGCATCGGTGCGCAGGAAGGCCAGCGTGCCGGCCACGCCCACGGCGAAATCGAAGGCGTTTTCGCCGCTCAGCGCGGTCTTGCCCGCATAAACCTCGCTGGCGTAATCCAGCGCAGCCAGCACGCGGGCGCCGTCATCGGCGGACAAACCCTGCACCAGCTGGTCCGACGTTGCGCTATTCAGCGCCGCGATAGAAACCATATGAAACCCTACCAACCTTGAATACTGTGAACCTTGCTATCTTAGCGCCGATCGCGGCGCGCCGGCTGAAGAGCCGCTTAACGCTGGGCGGCGACCACCACGATTTCAACGCGCCAGGCCGGATTGGCCAGCTTGGCCTGCACGGTGGCGCGCGGCGGGGTATGGCCGCCCGGCACCCAGGCGTCCCACTCTTCGTTCATGCCGGCGAAATCGGCCAGGTCGGCCAGGTAGATCTGGGCCGACAGGATGCAGGTCTTGTCGCTGCCGGCTTCGGCCAGCAGACGGTCGACATGCCCCAGCACTTCGCGGGTCTGGCCCTGGATATCGTTCTCGGTGTTCTCGGCGATCTGGCCGGCCAGATACACGGTGTTGTTGTGGATGGCGACTTCGGACAGTCGTTTGCCTACGTGCAGTCGGGTGATTTCCATTCTTCTCTCTTTAATGGTTTAACAAAAAGTCTTTGGCGATGGCGATCTGGTCGTCGTGGATAAAGGTGGGCGCATGGCCCACGCCAGGGATCTCCACCAGTTTCGCCTTCGGTCCGCGCTCGGTCATGCTGCGCGCCGTCTCGCGCGACAGCAGGTCGGACTCGCCGCCGCGCACCAGCAAGGTCGGGCAGCGGATCGCGTCATAGAAGCTCCACAGCAGTGCCTCGTCGGCGGCGGCCGATTCCGGCGTCGCGGAGCGGAACGGCTGGGCCAAGCCCATATCATAATGGCGCACCCAGTTGCCGTCGGCATCCTGGCGCAGCACGTCGGCCGCCAGCTTGTGCCATTCCTCATCGGTATGCGGGCCAAAGGGCAGCGAGACGTCGCGCACGAATTTGGCGCCCACTTCAAAACTGGGGAAGCGCAGATCCTGGCCGACGTAGTCGCCGATGCGCTGCAAGGCCACCGGATCGAGCACCGGACCGATATCGTTCAGTATCAGCTTGCTCACCGGGCTGTCCGGCAATCCGGCCAGGCCCATGCCGATCAAGCCGCCCATCGAGGTGCCGAACCAGTCCACGGTCTGGCGCTCGCCATTGGCCAGCACGCGCGCCAGCAGCGTCACCATATCGCTCACGTATTGCGGAACGCGGTAGAGCTGGGGATTGCGCAGGCGCCCCGAACGGCCGCGGCCCACCACATCGGGGCAAATCACGCGGTAATGGCCAGCCAGGGCACGCGCCATATTATCGAAATCATCCGACACCCGGGTCACGCCATGCACGCAAACGAGCACATTCGGGTTGTCCTGCTCGCCCCATTCCTTGTAGGCCATGGTGTGCAGGCCGGACATGGAGAAACACTGTACGGATTTGATTTTCGCTTCGATCATGCCGCTTCCTTATGGTTTCGGGATGGCCCAGTCTTGGTTTTTGGGCTACATTCTACTTGCGCTGCGCTTAAAAGCCTAACGAAGTGTAGCGCACAGCAGCAAGGACCAACAAACCGACTTCCAAAAGAGGACACTATGACCAGCACCCAACTCAAGGGCAAGACCGCACTCGTTACCGGCTCCACTTCCGGCATCGGGCTTGGCATCGCGCGCGCCCTGGCCGCGCAAGGCGCCAACATCCTGTTCAACGGCTTCGGCGACGCGGGCGAGATCGAAAAGCTGCAGGCCGGCGTGGCCAGCGAGTTTGGCGTGCGCACCGCCTACCACAATGCCGACATGTCGAAACCGGCCGAAATCGAGGCCATGATGGCCTTCGCCGCCGAGAAATTCGGCGGTGTCGATGTCCTCGTCAATAACGCGGGTATTCAGCACGTGGCCAATGTGGACGAATTCCCGGTCGAGAAATGGGACGCCATCATTGCCATCAATCTGAGCTCCGCCTTCCATACGAGCCGTCTGGCGCTGCCGCGCATGAAGGCGCAGAACTGGGGCCGCATCATCAACCTGGCCTCGGTACATGGCCTGGTCGGCTCGGCCGGCAAATCGGCCTATGTCGCGGCCAAGCATGGCTTGGTAGGCCTGACCAAGGTGACGGCGCTGGAAACGGCGCAAACCGGCGTCACCGCGAACGCGATCTGCCCCGGCTTCGTCCTGACGCCGCTGGTGCAGAAGCAGGTCGATGCGCGCGCCAGCGCCGATGGCCTGAGCAACGAGGCCGCGAAAAAAGCGCTGCTGTCGGAAAAGCAGCCTTCGGCCGATTTCGTCACGCCCGAGCAGTTGGGCGAGCTGGCCGTCTTCCTGTGCAGCGATGCTGCGGTCCAGGTGCGCGGCGCGGCCTGGAATATGGATGGGGGCTGGGCCGCGCAGTAAGGCGGCACATGGCGCGCGGCGGGACCGCGCGCCTTTTTCACTTCATATAATTGTTCTTGACGCGCACATAGTGCTCGGCTGAGTACCTCAGATAGGCAATTTCTTCCGCCGTCAGTTCGCGCACCCGCATCGCCGGCCGGCCCACATACAGATAGCCGCTGCGCAGCACCTTGCCCGGCGCCACCAGGCTGCCCGCGCCCAGCATCACGCGCGGCTCCACCACCACATCGTCCATCACGATGGAACCCATGCCGATCAGGCATTCGTCGCCAATCGTGCAGCCATGCAGCAGCACCGAATGGCCGATCGTGACGTAGTTCCCAATCATCAGAGGCGAGCCGTCCGGCTTGGCCGCGTTCTTATGCGAGACGTGGCCCATGGCGAAGTCCTGCACATTGCTGCATTCGCCGATGACGATGCGGTTCACATCGCCGCGCAGCACGGTATTGCACCAGACCGAGGAATCGCGGCCGATCGTCACATCGCCGATGATCTGGCCGGTTTCGTGAACGTACACACCGTCCGCCAGTTTGGGGAAGGTGTCGAGATAGCTTTGTAAAGGCATAGGAGGCTCAAAACAGCTTGCGGATTTGCAGGCGGATTATACCGGCATCGACTTGCACTTTGCGCCATTGTGGTTAACCGCAATGGGGATAATCACAATGGTGATGACCGTGATTCTCACGCATGATCACGCCCATTGGAGACCATTGGGGACGAAGAGGGCCATCATGAAAAAACCTTTTTACAAGATTCTGTATGTCCAGGTGCTGTTCGCGATTGCTTGCGGCGTCCTGCTGGGCATCTACCTGCCGACCGATGCCGTGGCCATGAAGCCGCTGGGCGACGGCTTCATCAAGCTGATTAAAATGATCATCGCGCCGGTGATCTTCTGCACCGTGGTCTCGGGCATCGCCGGCATGCAGGACGTGAAGAAGATCGGCCGCGTGGGCGGCAAGGCTCTGCTCTACTTCGAAGTCGTCTCCACTTTCGCGCTGGTCATCGGCCTGTTTGTCGCCAACATCCTGCAGCCGGGCGCCGGCTTCAACGCCGATCCGGCCACCCTCGACACCAAGGCCATCGCGCAATACACCGAAAAAGCCAAACACCAGTCCACCATCGACTTCGTGATGAACATCATCCCGAACACGGCGGTCGACGCCTTCGCCAAGGGCGATATCCTGCAAGTGCTGCTGATCTCCGTGCTGTTCGGCTTCGCGCTGTCGCTGTCGGGCGAAAAAGGCCGCCATATCGTCAAGCTGATCGACGACGCCTCGGCCGCCATCTTCAGCATGGTCAACATCATCATGAAGGCCGCTCCAATCGGCGCTTTCGGCGCCATGGCTTTCACCATCGGCAAATACGGCATCGACTCGCTGCTGCCGCTGGCTAAGCTGATGGGTTCCTTCTACCTGACCTGCGGCCTGTTCGTCTTTGTCGTGCTGGGCGCCATTGCCAAGTTCACCGGCTTCTCGATCGGCCGCTTCATCCTCTACATCAAAGAGGAACTGCTGATCGTGCTGGGTACCAGCTCCTCCGAAAGCGCCCTGCCCTCGCTGATGAACAAGCTGGAAAAGCTCGGCTGCGCCAAACCCGTGGTGGGTCTGGTGGTTCCGACCGGCTACTCCTTCAATCTGGACGGCACCAATATCTATATGACGATGGCGGCCCTGTTCGTGGCCCAAGCCACCAACACCGACCTGACCCTGACCCAGGAACTGACCATTCTCGGCGTGGCGATGCTGACGTCGAAAGGCGCCTCAGGCATTACCGGCGCCGGCTTCATCACCCTGGCCGCGACCCTTGCCGTGGTGCCGACCATTCCGGTGGCGGGCATGGCACTGATCCTCGGCATCGACCGCTTCATGAGCGAATGCCGCGCGCTGACCAACTTCGTCGGCAACGGCGTGGCAGCAGTGGTGGTGTCGAAATGGGAAAACGAGCTGGATCACGCGACACTGCAGCGCGAACTGGCGAATCCCAGCCACGCCAACCCGCAAACCGCAACCGCCCCGGTACTGGCGCCCCAGGGCGACTAAGCCCTCCCGCATCAAGCAAACAGCCCCGCGCAGCAATGCCCGGGGCTGTTTTCATTGCCGCTTATCAATAACGCAGGTCTGACCGATTGCTATAGTGAGAATATGGCGAAAGGAGGTGCGCGATGAGCAAAATCAGTGTTGAGGTCAAGAAGGACTTGCTGGATCAAGCCCGCGAATACTTTGAAACTGCCAGTAACGAGGAGCTCGTTGAAAAAGCTTTTTCTGTATTCCTGCACTGGGAAGCGGGCCGCTGGATTGTCGCACAAGGCGGCACCCAGCCAGATATTGAAGACATTCCGCGCCGCCGCTGGGAACAGCGTTGATTCTCGCCGATACGTCGGTGTGGATCGACCATTTGCGCGCCCCAGAAAAGGCAGTGGATGCGCTGTTTAAATACGGCGCACTGCTAATGCACCCTTTCGTACTTGGTGAGCTAGCGATGGGTAATTTACGCCACCGTAAGCGCTGGCTCAGAAAATTACAAAATATGCCACAAGCAAATATTGCTTCTCTGAGCCTTGTCCAGGATTTTATCGAGTCGCATGCCTTGTACGGTAGTGGCATCGGCTATATCGATGCCCATCTACTTGCCGCCACCAGTCTGTTGCCTGGCACCTTGCTGTGGACGCGCGACAAGCGTTTGCACGCAATTGGCCAGCGTTTGCAATTGGCTGCGGATATCCCACGCAGTGAAGCACGCCGCTGAGTTCCCTGCGGACGAAGGCAGCTCCCCCGGCATCAGGGCCGGACAGCCACCGCCATGTTCGCCTGGACAATACAAACCGGGAAGCAAACCCGCCTCCCAGTTTGCACCCTGCTTAACGGCCGCAGCGGGCGTTCGGATATGGGCCGCTGAAGCGGGTCCAGTTCCAGCCCGGCGAATTCTGGGCACAGACCAGGCTGCCGTTCAACTTACTTTGCCACAAATAGAACGGCGCGGGCAAAGCCAGCGCCGAAAGGGATACCACACAAGCCAGCGCTGCCGCGCCGTATTTCAAAGCACGCATGCAAACCTCCTTGAGTATTGTTATGGGGTAGTACCACCACTTACTATACAGATAAGAAGTTATTAAATATGCACACTTTGTAACAAAAAGGCATGCCGCAGCATGCCTTTCGGAAGGGAGCGCTTAAGCTTACAGGGCCGAGAAATCCAGCTCCACGCCGGTGGCGGCGGCGATCTGGTCCTTGCTGACGCCGGGGGCCAGCTCCGTTACCTTCAGGCCGTTTGCCGTGACTTCCATCACGCCGAGGTCGGTGATGATCAGGTCCACCACGCCGACGCCGGTCAGCGGCAGGTCGCATTTCTTCAGCAGCTTGTGCGAGGTCGAGCCGTCTTTGGCGGTGGCGACGTGCTCCATCAGCACCACCACGCGCTTGACGCCGGCCACCAGGTCCATCGCGCCGCCCATACCCTTGACCATTTTGCCGGGGATCATCCAGTTGGCCAGATCGCCCTGCTCCGACACCTGCATGGCGCCCAGGATGGCCAGGTTGATCTTGCCGCCGCGGATCATGCCGAAGGAATCGGCCGAGCTGAAGTAGGCCGCACCGGGCAAGGCCGTCACGGTCTGCTTGCCGGCGTTGATCAGGTCGGCATCGACTTCCGCATCGGTCGGGAAGGGACCGATGCCGAGCAGACCGTTTTCCGATTGCAGAAACACTTCGATATCCGACGGCACATAGTTGGCCACCAGGGTCGGCAGGCCGATGCCCAGGTTCACATAAAAGCCGTCCTGCAGCTCTTTCGCCGCGCGCGCGGCCATTTCATCACGAGTCCAAGCCATGTCTGTCTCCTCAGTTCGAACGCACGGTGCGCTGTTCGATGCGTTTTTCCGGGGTGGCGTTCAGCACGATGCGGTGCACGAAGATGCCGGGGGTGTGGACTTCGTCCGGATCGATCTCGCCGATTTCGACCAGTTGTTCCACTTCCACCACAGTGATCTTGCCGGCGGCGGCCACATTCGGGTTGAAGTTGCGCGCGGTTTTGCGGTAGATCAGATTCCCGGCCTTATCGGCCTTCCAGGCCTTGACCAGGGCCACGTCGGCCACCAGGGCGCGTTCCATCACGTATTGTTCGCCGTCGAATTCGCGCACTTCCTTGCCGTCGGCGACGATGGTGCCGACGCCGGTCTTGGTGAAGAAGGCCGGAATGCCGGCGCCACCAGCACGCAGCTTCTCGGCCAGCGTGCCCTGCGGCGTGAATTCCAGCTCCAGTTCGCCGGCCAGGTACTGGCGCGCGAATTCCTTGTTCTCGCCCACATAGGATGAGATCATTTTTTTGATCTGGCGCGTTTCCAGCAGTTGGCCCAGGCCGAAGCCATCGACGCCGGCGTTGTTGGAAATGGCGGTCAATTGTTTGGCGCCGGTATCGCGCAAAGCGGCGATCAGCGCTTCCGGAATGCCGCACAGGCCGAAGCCGCCGACGGCGATGGTTTGTCCATCTTCTACGATGCCGGCCAGGGCGGCCGCTGCATCGGGATAAACTTTGTTCATAGCTTCCCCTCTATTTTTGATAAGCTTGCTGTGTGGTCAAGATGGCGTATCAGAATAGAATACGCGAATCAAAAGTACAATACCGTAGAACTACCTGTGCCCGTCCAGATGAACGCGATCGACTACGAACATATCTTCTTGCACGCACCCGTCGGCATGTGCATTTCCGAGAACCGCGTGATTCAGTCCTGTAACGAGGCGCTGGCGCGCATGTTCGGCTATACGCGCGCGGAATTGACTGGCACGTCCTTCAAAATCCTCTACCCTACCCTCGACGAATTCCTGCGCACAGGCGACCGCATCATCCCCATCATGAACGCCAAGGGCCGCTATTCGGACGAGCGCATCATGCGCCGCGCCAGCCAGGAACTGTTCTGGTGCCATGTGACGGGCCATGCGCTGAAGCCGAACGAACCGCTGGGACCGGGCATCTGGACCTTCGAGGATGTGAGCGAAAAGCGGCCCGTGACAGCCGAGCTGACCCCGCGCGAACGCGAAATCGCGGCCTTGCTGGTGGAAGGCAAGACCAGCAAGGTCATTGCCCGCCAGGTCGACCTCAGTCCGCGCACGGTGGAAATGCACCGCGCCAAGCTGATGCGCAAATTCGACGCGGCCACCTCGTCGGAACTGGTGCATAAGCTGGTCGGGGTGCAGCTCTAGCTCCGTCCCGCCCCTCAGGTCGCGGTCATGCCATCGTCGGCCGAGATGATGGCGCCGTTGATGAAATGGGCTTCCTCGCCGGCCAGCAAGAGCAGCAAGCCATCCAGATCTTCCGGCTTGCCGGCGCGCTTGCGCGGCAGCAGTTCGATCAGCTTCTTGCCCTGCTCGCTGGCGAAATAATCTTCGTTGATCTCGGTCGAGATATAGCCGGGGCAGATGGCGTTGGTGTTGATGCCGTACTTGCCCCACTCCACCGCCATGGCCTTGGTCATCTGCACCACGCCAGCCTTGCTCATGCAGTAGACGCCGATTTGCGGCAGCACGCGCAGGCCCGCCACCGAGGCGATATTGATGATGCGGTGCTGCTTCTTCGGATCGCCCTTGGCGCGCGCGATCATGCGCTTGGCCGACTCCTGGGCCACGAAGAAGGCGCCGCGCAGATTGGTGTCCATCACGAAGTTGTAGTCTTCCGGCGTCACATCGACCAGGCGTTGCGTGGTCGACACGCCCGAGTTATTCACCAGGATATCGATCGGGCCGGCTTCCGTTTCGGCATGGGCGATGGCCGATTTGATGCTCGCATAGTCGGTGACGTCGAGCGTGACCACATGGGCGGCGCCGCCGTCGGCCTCGATTTCGGCGCGCAGCTCTTTCAGCCGCTCGATGCGGCGCGAGGCCAGCACCACCTGGGCTCCCGCCCTCGCCAGCACCTTGGCAAAACGCGCGCCAAGCCCGCTCGATGCGCCGGTGATCAAGGCGATCTTGCCCTCAAAATTGACTTCTATACCCACGTGCCGCTCCTGTCAGTGTTCAAATTCCGACAGCGTTCTTGCTGTCTGAACGTAATGATTACACAAAACGCCAGTATTAGATTGCGACATCTAATAATGTCCCTCACAATGGCGCCACCTTGCAATCCGGGGGAAAAAGAAGCACACTCGTGCTAATTTCCTTCAACATTCAGTTTCTTATAAAAATTATCATGACAAACCTCGTTGAACAGTATGGCCCGCGCGATGCGATGGAGTATGACGTCGTTATCGTTGGTGGCGGCCCTGCTGGCCTGTCGGCAGCCATCCGCATCAAGCAACTGGCACAGGAGAAGGGTCAGGAGATCTCGGTCGTGGTGCTGGAAAAAGGCGGCGAGCTCGGCGCTCACATCCTGTCCGGCGCGGTGATGGACCCGAAAGCGCTGACCGAGCTCATTCCCAACTGGAAAGAGCTGGGCGCCCCGCTGAACACGGAAGTGACGGAAGACCGCGTGCTCTTCCTGACCGAAAACAAGGCGTTCAAGACGCCCAATTTCCTGCTGCCGGCCTGCTTCGAGAACCATGGCAATTATGTGATTTCGCTGGGCAATGTGGTGCGCTGGCTGGGCCAGCAGGCCGAAGCGCTGGGCGTGGAAATCTTCCCTGGCTTCGCCGCGGCCGAAGTGCTGTACAACGAGGACGGCTCGGTCAAGGGCATCGCCACCGGCAATATGGGCGTCAAGCGCGACGGCGAAGCCGGCCCCGAATTCCAGCTGGGCATGGAACTGCACGGCAAGTACACCCTGTTCGCCGAAGGCGCGCGCGGCCATCTGGGCAAGCAGCTGATGGCCAAGTACGAGCTGAACAAGGGCAAAGACCCGCAAGCTTACGGCATCGGCATCAAGGAATTGTGGGAAATCGATCCGGCCAAGCACCAGCCTGGCCTGGTGATCCACACCACCGGCTGGCCGCTCGACACCAAGACCTATGGCGGCTCCTTCCTCTACCATCTGGAAAACAACCAGGTGATGGTGGGCTATGTGGTCGGCCTGAATTACGAGAATCCCTACCTCTCGCCTTACGAAGAATTCCAGCGCTATAAGACGCACCCGGCCATCCGCGGCTTCTTCGAGGGCGGCAAGCGCATTTCCTACGGCGCGCGCGCCATCACGGCCGGCGGCCTGCAATCGCTGCCGAAGCTGGTCTTCCCGGGCGGCGCCCTGCTTGGCTGCGACGCCGGCTTCCTGAACATGAGCCGCATCAAGGGCAGCCACGCCGCGATCAAATCCGGCATGCTGGCCGCCGAAGCCGTGGCCGCCGCGCTGGGCGAAAGCCGCCAGCACGACGAGCTGGCCGCGTATCCGGAAGCGTTCGAAAAATCCTGGCTGCACGAAGAGCTGCACGTGGCGCGCAACGTCAAGCAGTACCTGAACAAGGGTCTGTATCTCGGCTCCATCATGACCGCCGTCGACCAGCTGATCTTCCGCGGCAAGGCGCCGTGGACCCTGCACCATTCGCACGCTGACCATGAATGCCTGAAGCCGGCGGCCAATTACCAGCCCATCGTCTATCCGAAACCGGACGGCAAGCTGACCTTCGACCGCCTGTCCTCGGTGTTCATCTCCAACACCAACCATGCGGAAGACCAGCCCATCCACCTGACGCTGAAGAACGCCAGCGTGCCGGTCGACGTCAACCTGGCCAAGTATGCCGGTCCCGAACAGCGCTACTGCCCGGCCGGCGTGTATGAGTTCATGAAAACGGACGA
Source organism: Massilia sp. BJB1822 (assembly GCF_013369485.1). GTDB lineage: Bacteria > Pseudomonadota > Gammaproteobacteria > Burkholderiales > Burkholderiaceae_D > Rugamonas. The sequence goes on along the minus strand of NZ_JABWEB010000008.1, from coordinate 182,127 downwards.
TGGCCAGGACCGCCTGCAGATCAATGCGCAGAACTGCGTGCACTGCAAGACTTGCGATATCAAGGATCCGACCCAGAACATCGTCTGGATCACGCCGGAAGGCGGCGGCGGGCCGAATTATCCGAATATGTAAGCCCGGCTGAAGCACGGCAAAACAGCGCGACACTGCAAGGTGCGCGCTGTTTTTCTTTATATACTCACAAAAAATAATGTCGATTGACTAATTTTTACAAAAAGGCGAAAATTTCATGGAAAACAACTAAAGCCACTTCGGCTCAATTGCATTTCCAAACAATTTCAAGAAAGCCATTATGCGCAAACTCGCTCTTTCAGCCGCAATCTCCACCCTGCTTTTCGCGGGCATCACGGGCCAGGCAGCGGCGGCAACGACCTATTTCAGTGAAAATTTCAGCAACCTGAATGCCTGGACCCGAAGCGGCTACTCGTTTGCAACTGTGAGTGATGGGATTTTGTCCTTTAGTTCGGGCAATTCGGGGGGCGATATCTTTACGACCGCATCGTTCACGAATGCAGTCATCAACTTTGATTACCGCGGTACGGCAAACACCGTCGGCGGTGGTTTTGTCGGCCTCAGCGAAGGCTTCCCAGGTTCGCATGGCTGGCTGGCCGGTGCAGGCGGCTACGGCACGCCCGTTACGCTGATCAATGACGGCAAGTGGAACCACTACAGCATAGCCTTTACCGGCACGGGCCACATCATGCTGGAGCAGTTTGCCACCAACGTTGCCGGTGCTGGCCAGTTCCGCAATCTTTCGGTGAGCGACGTCGCCCTGCCCGCCGTCCCGGAGCCTGAAACCTATGGCATGCTGTTGGCTGGCTTGGCTTTAATTGGCGGCACTGTTCGCCGCCGCAGCAAAACGCAGTAAATTAGATAATAGATGAAAGGAAAGGTCGCCGCGGCGGCCTTTCTTCTTTATGGCATTTCTCGAACACTGAAGCAGGCCGGAGCCGACGAATCAATGCGAGGAACTCTCCCGCCGCAAAACTTGTGGCATCGAGGCGTCCCCTTTATCCGGATAGCGGCGCTACAATGCAAAGCGGTCTTTCGGAAAAAACTGCCCCAGGAGAAGGATAGCGGGTAAAATATTTCCTCTGCACAATTCCACAAAGAGACACCCATGAGCATTTCGGCAGCCAGTCAAGCCATCTCGCAGAGTGCAAGATTGTTTCAGCAAGGCCTGGTTACCGAAACCATTGCCACTTGTCAGACCGCATTGAAGGATGATCCCCTGTCCTGCGCCCTGCATAATAATCTGCTCTTTGCCATGGCACATTCCCCACAGGTGAGTCCCGAGGAATTGTTTGCCGCGCATCGCCATTTCGGCGAGGTCTTTGAATCGACGCTGCGCCCACAGTGGCCTGCGCACAGCAACGGGCGCGATCCGGAGCGGGTTCTGCGCGTGGGCTTCCTGTCGGCGGATTTTAATGCCCATGCAGTGACCAGCTTTATTTTGCCACTGCTGTTCAATCTAAAAAAATCCCCACGCCTGTCTTTATACGCCTACTACAACAATTCACTTCAAGACCACGGTACAGCGTATCTGAAAGACTGTCTGCCCCACTGGAATCAGGTAGAAACCCTTTCCGATGAGGCATTAGCGCAAAAAATCCAGGACGATGGCATCGATATCCTGATCGATTTATCGGGCCATACGGCGGGAAACCGGCTGCTCGCCCTCGCACGCAAACCGGCGCCTATCCAGGCGAGCTGGATAGGCTATCCCGGCACGACCGGCCTGCGCGCCGTCGATTACTACATTACCGACGCCCATTTCACGCCCCCGGCAATGGATAGTCAATTCACGGAAGCCTTGGCCCGCGTACCTGCCGCCCTGCCCTTCCTGCCAGCCTCCGATGCTCCCCAGGTGAATCCTTTGCCTGCGCTGGAGAACGGTTATTTCACTTTTGGCAGTTTCAACCGAACGGGCAAGATCAATCAGCAGGTTGTCGCCTTGTGGTCTCGGCTGATGCTGGCAGTCCCCGGCAGCCGGATTCTGCTGGCCGGCATTCAATCGGAGGCCAGCCTGCAACGCCTGCGGGACTGGTTTGTGGCGGCGGGCATCACCCCAGAACGGCTGCTGTTCCAGGGCCATCTGGATGTCGTGCAGTACCTCGCCTTGCACGGCAAAGTCGATATGTGTCTCGACACCTTCCCCTACGCCGGTGGCACCACCACCTTGCATGCGCTATGGATGGGCGTGCCGCAACTGACCCTGGCGGGACAAACCGTCGCGGGACGAGGCAGCGCAGCTTTCTTGCACCAGATGAAACTCGACGCCTTTGTGGCCAGCGATGCCGACGAGTTTATTCAGAAAGGCGTGTATATCGCCAACAATCTCCAGTTCCTGGCTGCCTTGCGCGGCAGCATGCGCGAATTGATGAAGCAATCGCCACTCAACCAATATCCACTGCTCGCCGCCGGGCTGGAAGGTGCGCTGCGTACCATGTGGCAACGCTGGTGCACGGGCCTTCCAGCAGCCGCCTTTGAGATCGAGTATTGCTAGTGCCATTTTTCGCAGCCCACATCAGGCCGCATCCATTTCAACACTTCTTTTTTGCTGCCCATGAGCACTTCTGAAAATCCCGAGTCCGCCTTTGAACCGGAGCTCTTGCTTGCAATTGATGCTCACCGGGAAAGACGTTTTGCCGATGCGGAGCAGCAATACCAACGCATCCTGCACGAACGCCCCTTCCATCCCTTGGCCAACCATAATCTTGGCCTGCTCCTAATGCAGCAAGGCGATGTCGCCGGCGCCCTCCCCTATTTACAAAGGGCACTGGAAATCAATCCCGACGAAGGCCAATTCTGGCTCACTCTTGTCGAAGCACTGCTGCAAGCAAATCAAGCGGAGCAAGCCCTGGAGTTCATTCAGACGGCCATGCAGCGCGGACTCGACAACGAGAACGCACGTGGCTTGCTGCAGCGCGCGCAAGCGGCGCTCAGCAGACCTTATGACACGCCGAATGCCCCGGCTTCCGCCTTACAGGTATTGGGACAACTCTATCAGGAAGGCCGTTACGCCGCACTGGAACAGGAAGCGCGCAGCCTGCTTGAAATCTATCCGAAATCGGCCATCGTCTGGAGCGTGCTGGGCTCCGCCCTGCATTTGCAAGGCAAAGATAACCTGACTGTCCTACGGACAACCGCCTCACTGGCCCCCGAAGATGCCGAGGCCCATAACAATCTGGGCAATGCCCTGCAAATGGCGGGGCAGCTGGATGCGGCAATTGCCAGCTACCAGCGCGCCCTGCAACTCCAGCCCGCGCTGGGCACCGCGCATAGCAATCTGGGCGCAGCGCTGTATGCGGCTAGGCGATACGGGGAAGCCGAAGCAAGCTATCGACGGGCTCTTGCCATCGATCCAACCGGCCTCGCCGTGTATCTCAACCTGGGCAATGTGCTCGCGGCTGCAGGACAGATGGAGGCAGCCCTGGCCAATTATGAACAGGCCTTGGAATTACGGGCTGACGATCTGGAGATCGGCATCAAACACGCCGAAACGCTGCAGACCCTGTGCCGATACCAGGAGGCGGAGGTCGGCTATCGTCGCGCCCTGGAACGCCAACCACACAACGATGGCTTGCTGAACAGGCTGGGCCTGGTTTTGCAGGCCCAAGGGCAATACCAAGCGGCGCTACAAGTCCTGGAGCAAGGCCTGCTCCAGGCTCCTGGCCGACCCGAGCTGCATTTGAACAAGGGGGTCACGCTCCAGTCGCTGAACCAGTTTGAGGAAGCCACTGCCGCCTATAAAGAAGCGTTGCGACTACAGCCCGGCTTTGCGGCCGCCCACATGAATATGGGCGTATGTCAACGCAGCCTCGGAAATTCCGAGCAGGCCATTGCCCATTTCCAGCGCGCGGTCCAGGCTGATCCCGGTTTTGTCGAAGCACACATCAACCTGTCGTCAGCGCTCATCCGTCAAAGTCGCAACAGCGAAGCGGTACAGGTTTGCCGCGCAGCCCTGCAGCGCCATCCCACCACGGAGGCATTGCACAACAATATGCTGTACGCCCTGCTACATGATGGCAGTGCCAGCGCCGCCTCGATCTGCGCCGACCACCAGCGCTTTGGGGAACTGGTCGAAGCACCTCTGCGCGCCACTTGGCTGCCCCATGCCAACACGCCCGATCCGGAGCGGCCGCTGCGTGTCGGCTTTGTGTCGGGCGACTTCTACAATCACGCCGTCACCAACTTTGTTCTGCCCCTGCTAGAGCATTTACGCCGTTCGCCGCGGGTGCAGCTCTACGGTTATTACAACAACACCATTGAAGACGGCTATACCCAACGCCTGCAAGCCTGCCTGAACAACTGGCGTCCCGTCAGCGCACTGTCGCACGATGCGCTGGCACAACTTATCCGCACAGATGGCATTGACATCCTAATCGACCTGTCCGGCCATACCGACAAAAATCGCCTGCTGACTTTCGCCCGCAAGCCGGCGCCTGTGCAGGCCAGCTGGATCGGCTATCCCGGCACCACCGGTCTGCGCGCGATGGACTACTACATCACCGACCACCATTTCACGCCGCCGGAGATGGCCAACCAGTTCACTGAAGCGCTGGCGTATATGCCGGCCGCCCTCCCCTTCCTGCCGGCCGAGGAGGCGCCGCCGGTCAACGCGCTGCCGGCACTGTCCAACGGTTATATCACTTTCGGCAGCTTTAACCGGCCTGCCAAACTGAGCCGGGAGGTAATCGCCTTGTGGTCCCCCTTGCTGCGCCAGCTACCGAATGCCCGCCTGCTGATCGGTGGCCTGACGGCCAACGATACCCGGGCCAAACTGAGCGCCTGGTTTGCGGAAGAGGGCATTGGCAGCGAACGCCTGGACTTCCATCCACGCACCAACACTGCCGCTTACCTGGCTTTGCATCAGCAGGTCGATATCTGCCTCGATACCATCCCTTACGCCGGCGGCACCACGACCATGCACGCCCTGTGGATGGGGGTGCCGGTGCTGACCTTGGCCGGTGCCACAGTCGCGGGACGCGGCAGCGCGGCGATTCTCAGCCAGCTACAGCTTGATGCCTTCATCTGTAGCGATATTGACGAGTTCACCCGCAAAGGACTCGACGTCACCCGGCACCTGCCGGCCCTGGCCGACCTGCGCGCCAATCTGCGCCACCAGCTTGAGCTTTCGCCCATTGGCCAGTATGAGGTGCTGGCGCTGGGACTGGAGGGCGTCTTGCGCGCCATGTGGCAACGCTGGTGCACAGGGCAGCCGCCCATGGGTTTTGAAATCGAGTATTTTTCACCCGGCGCCAAGAATTGATAAGGATTACCATGAACTCCCTGAAACAAGCCAATCCAGTCTATGTCACCCAGCCCGATCTGCCGCCCCTGCAGGATTTCCTGCCCTACCTAGAAGATATCTGGAGCAGCAAAATCCTGACCAATGCCGGCCCCTATCACCAGCGCCTGGAGCTGGCTTTGGGCGAGTATCTGGGCGTTAAGCACCTGTCCTTATTTGCCAACGGCACCATGGCCCTGATCACCGCCTTGCAGTCCATGCGCATCCATGGTGAAGTGATTACCACGCCCTACTCTTTCGTCGCCACGGCACATTCCCTGCTTTGGAACAATATCAAGCCCGTCTTTGTTGATATCGATCCCCTCACCCTGAATCTGGATCCGGCCCGCATCGAAGCCGCCATTACGCCGCAAACGACCGCCATCATGCCGGTGCACTGCTATGGCGTGCCCTGCAATGTGGAGGAAATCGACCGGATAGCCACCAACTATGGCTTGAAGGTGATTTATGATGCAGCGCATGCCTTCGGCGTACAGCACAAGGGGCGCAGCGTGCTGGAGCATGGCGACCTGTCGGTGCTCAGCTTCCATGCCACCAAGGCCTTCAACACGTTTGAGGGCGGCGCCATCATCTGTCAGGACGCCAAGATGAAACGCCATATCGATCACCTGAAGAATTTCGGCTTTGTGGACGAGGTGACGGTGGTTGCCGCCGGCATCAATGGCAAGATGTCCGAAATCAATGCTGCCTTCGGCCTGCTGCAACTGCAAAATGTAGATGCCGCGCTGGCAAAAAGGCGTACCATTTTTGAGCGTTACTGCGCCAAGCTGGCCGGCATACCAGGCATTGTCAGCCGGCCTCAGGGGCCGGCAGAGAGCAACCACAGTTACTTCCCCATCCTGGTCCAAGCCAGCTTCCCGCTCAGCCGCGATGGCCTGTACCACCATCTGCGCGAGTTCAATTTCTACCCGCGCCGCTACTTCTATCCGCTGATCAGCGACTTCCCCATGTATCGCCATATGCCTTCGGCTACCCAGGCCAATCTACCGGTGGCGCGGGAAATCTCTACCCAGGTTCTGTGCCTGCCCATCTTCCCAGCCCTGACCATGGAACAGGTCGATGCCATTTGCCACATCATCGCCACCGCCGCCTGATCCCCCGCTCACAAATACCGTTCGCCGCGCTCTCGCTGCCTCACCACTTTGGCGGGGCAGCCGTATGCAACGACCCCGGCTGGGATATTCCTGGTAACCACCGCGCCTGCGCCAATCACGCTATGGGCACCAATTTCAACGCGGTGCAGCACGACGGCGCCGGCGCCCACGGCCGTTTCCGCACCAATCAATGCACCACCGCCGGTCACGGCTCCTGGCGCCAGGCTGGCGCCGTCGCCCAGCACGGAATCATGGTCCAGCGAAGCCCGCGTATTCATGATGCAGAGCCGGCCAACCCGGCAACACGGGTTCAGCACCGCGCCCGCCATGACCACACTGCCGCTTCCCAGGCTCACATTCCTGCCGATGACGGCAGCCGGGTGGATGGCCGTCACAAGCGGCAATTGGGGGCATAGCTGTTCGAGCCTCTCCGCCATTTGGACGCGCACATAATTGTCACCGATGGCAATCAGTAGACCATCCACCGCATATTGCTGCGCCAGGCCTGGCAGATCGTCGACTCCGCCCAGCACCGTGTAACCCAATGTGCTGTCACCCGGGGTCTTGAAACTGTCCAGCAAACCAGCGATGCGGTAGCGCCCTTCGCGCTCGACAATATCTATCAGCACCTTCGCGTGACCGGAGGAGCCGATCAAGAATATGTTTTCCATCTATCTATCTCATGGCAGCAGTAGAGAAATTATATCCGCTCCCTATCCAAGGGCGAAAAAATTACCAAAAAAACCATTTTTCAAGCTTCATCGAAAAAAAACGAAAAAATTTCCATGCGGCATTTAATAAACTTTTGGCGGCGGTCGTCTTGTACTTCTGAGAGCGCAAGAAACTGCGGCTCCGAATCGAACCCACCCTAACAGGAGTTACCAAATGCTGAGCCTTCACACCAACAACGCTGCTCTGTCGGCACAAAACTCGATCTCCAAAACCCAACAGTCGCTGTCGACCTCGATGACCCGTCTGAGCACCGGCTTCCGTGTGAACTCGGCAATGGATGACGCGGCTGGCCTGCAGATCGCAACCCGTCTGAAAGCTCAGACCAGCGGCATGACCGTTGCAATGCAAAACACCCAGAACAGCACCTCGATGCTGCAAACCGCTGAAGGCGCTTTCACCGAAGTGCAATCGATGCTGGTTCGCATGAAGGATCTGGCCACCCAGGCTGCCGACGTTTCCTCGACCGCCAAGGACAAGGATGCAATGCAGGCTGAGTATGATGCACTGGGCCAAGAGCTGTCGAACGTGCTGAACAAAACCACCTTCGGCGGCGCGACCCTGCTGGTCGGCGGTACCGTGGCCGGCAGCATGACCTTCCAGATCGGCGCCAGCTCGACCGAGACCATGGTCGTCAACCTGACCACTTCCATGGGTTCGGTCAACACCGACGTAGGCTTGGTATCGAGCAACTACGCCACCGCAGGCCTGGGCACCGAACTGACCGGCGGCACCACGGCGAACGCCATCGGCAGCCTGGAAAAAGCCATCGACTCCGTGGGCGTGGTGCAATCGGCCCTGGGTGCGGCCGCCAACCGTCTGGACCACATCAACACCAACCTGTCCAACATCTCGTCCAACACCAAGGCCGCTACCGGCCGTATCATGGACGTCGACTACGCGACCGAAAGCTCGAAAATGACCTCGTCCCAGATGCTGCTGCAAGCTGGTACCGCCATGCTGAAACAAAGCAACAGCATGTCCTCGATGGTCATGTCCCTGCTGCAGTAATAGCAGATTCTTTCCCGGCCGCAGTCTGGCCGGGAGGACATGGAGCCAACCGGACATCCGGTTGGCTTTTTTTATATGGCGTCCGCGTATAATTAACTCATGGCAATAGATCGCGTTCTTCCCACCAATCCAGCCCTGACCATCCACGAGCAACTGGTCCGCGTGCAGCCTGGCCAAGCCCAGCCCGTGCCGCCAGTGCAGAATGTGCCAGCCGAGGCGGCCGACTTCACGCTGCCGCAGCAGACGCCGAATGTCCCTGCCGTTCTGGCCGAGGCCGCCGAAGTGCTGGCCCAACCGGGCAAAGCTGCCGCCGCAGCCGCTGGTGCCGCCGCGGCGCAGGCGCTGATCTCTGGCGAACATGCAGCCATGCTGCCCAACCAGCTATTGGCGCGGCAGATGGTCTGGCATGCGCCGGATCCGAATATCATGGCCATGACCTGGCAGGTGATGGTACGCACCTATGGCGAGCAGCGTGCCGCCATGCTGGAACAGTCGCAGGGCAAGCATGTGCCGGCCAGCCTGTTCCAGGCCGACCCGCGCCAGAATACCCTGCGCGAACATACCGGCCTGCCCTTCGTCTCGGAAATGGATGCCTGGCGCTTCGCCGTCTATGCCTGGGGTTCGGAGAAACTGGTGCTGCGCGTGGTGGCGCGCGAACCGGGTCCGGCCAGCGAAACCCAGCGCCGCCGCCGCGTGCGCGTTGCGCTGCGCCTGGAGCTGCATCTGCATGAGCTGGGTAAGGTAGTGATCCAGATGGAGCCGGCCGGCGCCAGCGTGGTGGTCCTGGAAATCGGCGCGGCGCAGAACGCCGCCATGCAGCATATGCGCGAGATGCTGCCGCATATCGCCAGCATCGCCAGCCATTGCGGCCTGTCCATCCTGCGCGCGCGCCTGATGCGCGAGCTGCCGGTGATCGACGCCAGCAACAACAATCCGAATCCAGCCCAGGTGATGCTGCTGACCCCGCCCCTGTTCAAGGCCATGGCCGATATCGCCGTGATGCTGTCTCAGCCTCCGCAGCCGGCAGAAACCATCGAGCCGGTGGCACCTGCCGCCTGAGCGGCTGGCCTGCCCCCCTCTTTTTATCCCCTCAAAAGCAAAAACGGCGCAGCACATCCATCTGGATGCACTGCGCCGTTCCCCACGCGTCGTTGGCAGGCGGCTTAGCCCACCGTGCCGATGATGCTCACTTCGCGGTTTTCCGGTACCTCGTTATACGAGAGCACATGCAATCCCGGCGCAAACAGGCGGGCATAGCGCGCCAGCAGCGGACGGATCTGCGGCAGCACCAGCAGCAGCGGCGGCGTGGCCTGCTGCTTCATCTGCTCGCGCGCCACCGGCATATTCACTTGCAGCTGCTGCAGCAGATGCGGATCGATCGGGAAGTTGTCGAGCGCCACCTTGCCGCTCTGGCGCGCCTGGTTCAGGGAGCCGAGCAGCATGTTTTCCAGCTCGCCGCCCAGGTTGAAGGCCAGCATCTCATTCTTCTGGCCGAACAGGCCGGCCACAATCTGGCGCCGCAGCGCGCAGCGCACTTCGGCCGCCAGCAAGATGGGGTCTTTGGTGGTTTCCGAACTGTCGAGCAAGGTGGTGGCAATCGGGACGATGTCTTTCAGCGAGACGTTCTCGGCCAGCAGCACGCGGAAGACGCGCAGCAGCTGGGTATGGGTGAGCGCCTTGTCGAGCGCGCCGCCCAGCTTGGGCGAGAGCGCCGTCAAGCGTTCCATGATGGCGGCCACATCGTCATGGCGGAACAGCTCGGGCAGGTATTCGCGGATCAGTTTCGAGACGTGGGTGGCAATCGCGCTGGGCGGCTCCACCACCTGATAGCCGAGGCCGAGCGCATTGGCTTTGGCGTCCGGTTCGATCCAGGTCACGGGCATGCCATACGCCGGCTCCACGCCGGGAATGCCGTCGATCTGGCCGTACACGGTGGGCGAGGGAATCGCCATCAGGCGGTCGGCAAACACTTCGGACTGAGCCACGGAAGCGCCGCCCAGCACCACGGTATAGGCTGAGGGCTTCAAGCTCAGGTCGTCGCGCACGCCAATCTGCGGCACCACCAGGCCCATGCCTTCGGACACGCTCTGGCGCACGCCGCGCAGGCGCTTGGTCAGGGGTTCGCCATGGGCTTTGTCGATCATGCCCACCAGCTTGTAGCCCAGCAGCACTTGCAGCGGCTGCACCGCCGGCAAATTCTGCCATTCCAGTTCGGGCACCTTCTCTTCGCGCAGCGCCGCTTCGATGGCTTCGAGATTCGACGGCGCGGGCGCGACCTTGCGCAAGCTCATGCGCCATGCCACGTAGCCGACCACGGCCGCGAAGGTCATGAACATCATCCACGGCATGCCCGGCACGATGGACAGGATCACCATCACGGCGGCGGCACTGCCCAGCACGCTTGGCGAAGCCAGCAACTGGCCGCTGACCTGCTGCTCGAAATCGCCGGCGTCGCTGACGCGGGTCACAATGATGGCGGCGGCGGCCGACAGCAGCAGGGCCGGCACCTGGGCCACCAGGCCGTCACCGATGGTCAGCAGCGCGTACTGGCGGAAGGCGTCGCCGAAGGACATATTCTGCATCAGCGAACCGATGGCAACGCCGCCGACGATATTGATGATCAGAATCAGGATGGAGGCGACGGCGTCGCCGCGCACGAATTTCGACGCACCGTCCATGGCGCCGTAGAAGTCGGCTTCCATGGCCACTTCGCGGCGGCGCTGCTGGGCGCGTTCCTGGTTGATCAGGCCGGCATTCAGGTCGGCGTCGATGGCCATCTGCTTGCCCGGCAAGGCGTCCAGGGTGAAGCGGGCCGACACTTCGGAAATCCGCTCGGCGCCCTTGGTCACCACGACGAAGTTAATGATCATCAAGATCACGAAGACCACCAGGCCGACCACGAAATTGCCGCCCACCACCACGTTGCCGAAGGCTTCGATCACCTTACCGGCCGCATGCGTGCCCTCGTGGCCGCGCAGCAGCACGACCCGGGTCGAGGCCACGTTCAAGGTCAGCCGCATCAGGGTGGTGGCCAGGATCACCGTGGGGAAGACCGAGAAGTCGAGCGGCCGCTTGGCCGAGACGCTGACCAGGATGACGATCAGGGCCAGCACGATATTGAAGGTAAACAGCACATCCAGCAGGATGGCCGGCAGCGGCAGGATGATCATCGCCAGCAGCAGCACCACAAACAGCGGGGTGGCAATTTTGTGGCGACGCAATTCGGCAACCAGCCGGTTCAGGAAATTCATGACGGCGAAACCTCACTCATGGATGTTGGTACGGAAACTTGATTCGGGAACAGCGGTTCGGCCTGGCGCTGGCCGGCGCGGAAGGCCTTCAGTTGCAGCACATAATGCAGCACCTGTGATACCGCCTGGTATAGGGGCACCGGTATCTGCTGGTTAACCTGGCTGGTATTGTAGATGGCGCGGGCCAGGGGCGGCAATGGCAGCACTTCGATCTTGAACTCGGCGGCGATCTGGCGGATGTAGAGCGCCACCTCGTCGACGCCCTTGGCCACCACGAACGGCGCTTCGGCGCGCTTCTCGTCGTATTTCAAGGCAACCGCGTAGTGCTCAGGATTGACGATCACCACATCGGCCGTGGGCACGGTCTTGCGCGCGCTGCGCTGGGCCAGGGCGCGCTGCAACTGGCGGATGCGCTGGCGCACCTCGGGCCGGCCCTCATTGCTCTTGTATTCTTCCTTCAGCTCCTGCTTGCTCATGCGCTGGCCCTGGGTGAAGAAGAAGGCCTGGGCCGGCACGTCGACCACGGCGAACAGGATGAAGATAAACACCAGCGACATCAGACCGTCGAGCATCAGACCCGAGCCTTGCAGCATGGCTTCGTTGAGCGGCATGGCTTGCAGGCGCGCATAATCGCCCACGGTGGAACGCGCCACATGGGCCAGCACCCACAGCAGCACGCCGGCCTTGGCGATCGAGACCAGCAGCTCGAAGCCGTGCTTGCCGGAGAAGGTGCGGCCCAGGTTGGCGGCCGGGCTCAGGCGTTCGAATTTGGGCATCCAGTTCTTGAAGGACATGGTCCAGCCGCCCGGCACCAGGCCGCCCAGCACGATGAAGAGCGGCACGACAAACAGCGGCAGGATCATCTTCACCAGCAGCAGCACGGCGCTGAGAAAGACCTGGCTCATGGTGTTGTCCATGGCGCCTTCGCTATTCAGCGAGGCAAAGCTTTGCAGGAAGATTTCGCGGAACTCCAGCAGATACATGGGCAGCAGCCAGACGAAGAGCTTGAGGCTGACCAGGATGCCGATGGCCGTGGCCAGGTCGCGCGAACGCACCACCTGCCCTTCCGAGCGCGCCTTCTTCAGCTTCTGCTGTGAGGGCTTTTCGGTTTTATCGCCGCCCGCTTCAGCCATGGCCCGCCGCCCGCATCTGAACCTGGATCATGTCCAGGATCTGGTTCGCCATGCGCACATAGTGGTTGGGAATGGAACGCACCACCTGGCCCAGCATCAGCAGACCGAAAATCGTGATCACCGCGAAGCCGAGCGAGAACAGGTTCAGGGTCGGCGCCACGCGGTTGAGGAAGCCGAAGCCGAGCTGCACCACCACGGTGGCAAACACGATGGGAATGGCCAGCAGCATGGCGGCCGAAAAGATCCAGGCCACATTGAAGGCCACGGTCTGCAGCAGGAGCGGGCCGGGCCAGCCGGCGCCCAAAGGCCAGGCCTGGAAGCTGGCGCCGATCACGCCGGCCAGCACCAGATGACCGTCGACGCTGAAGAAAATGATGATCGTCATCATCAGCAGCAGGGACGAGACCACGTCCGAGGACTGGCCGTTGAGCGGGTCGTTCATCACCGCCAGCGACAAGCCCATCTGGCTCGACACCACAAAGCCGAGCAGCATGATGACCGACATGGTGAAATGGAAGGCCAGGCCCAGCACGCCGCCGATGACGGCCTGCTCCAGCGTGGCGGCCACCGCCTGCAGCGACAGGGGATCAATCGTCAGGGCGCCCTGGGTCAGCGGCAGCATGACCACGGCCAGCACCAGGGACACCAGGATGCGCACCGTGACCGGCACCATGGCCTCGCCCAGCACCGGCGCGGCCGAGAGGAAGGCCAGCACGCGCACAAAGGGCCACCACAGGGCGTTCAGCCAAGGCAGCAACTGGGCCAGGAGGGCTTCCATCGCGGGCAGGCTAGCCGACCAGGGTGGCGGCGCGGGTGAAGATGGACACGCAGTAGTCCATCAGATAGCCGGCCATCCAGCGCCCGGTCAGGATGATGGCGAGCAGGGTCACGATCAGGCGCGGCAGGAAGCTCAGCGTCTGCTCATTGATCTGGGTGGCGGCCTGCACCAGCGACACCAGCAAGCCGGTGATCAGGCCCGGCACCACCAGCACCATGACCATGATCATCACCATATGCAAGGCTTCGATGATCAGGTCGACCGCGATTTCAGGAGTCAGCATGGCGTGTCAGTAAGCCTGGATGCTCGTCACGAGCGTGTTCACCGTCAGGGTCCAGCCGTCGACCAGCACGAACAGCAGGAGCTTGAACGGCAGCGAAATGACCAGCGGCGAGAGCATCATCATACCCATGGCCATCAGCACCGAAGACACCACCAGGTCGATGATCAGGAAGGGAATGAACAGCATGCAGCCGATCTGGAAGGCGGTCTTCAGTTCGGACAGCACGAAGGCGGCCAGCTTGACGGTAAAGCCGTGTTCGGCCGGCGTGGCCACATGGTCTTCGCCGGCCAGGTGGGCGATCTGCTTCAGCGAAGCCTTGCTGGTCTGGGCCAGCATGAAGCGCGAAATGGGTTTTTCGGCGACTTTGAGCGCTTCCTGCAGGCCGATCTTGTCCTGGTCGTAGGGCAGGAAAGCATCGCGCCAGACCTGGTCGCCGATCGGCTTCATCACCAGCAGGGTGAGAATCAGGGCGACGCCGGTCACCACGCGGCTGGGCAAGCCCTGCTGCAGGCCCAAGGCCTGGCGCAGCAGCGACAGCACGATGACGAAACGGGTAAAGCTGGTCATCATCATGATCAGGATGGGCAGCAGGCCCAGCAAGGTCATGATGACCAGGATCTGCATCTTCACCGACAGATCGGTCTTGGCGCCCGGCACCACATTGGCCAGCAAATCCTGGGCCTGCGCGCTGGCGCAGACACCCAACAACAAGAAGGCGCCCGCGACGGCGCCCACAGCAAGGCCCAGCCGCGAACGGGCCAGGCCAGGAAGGCGGCGCACGGTCATGGCGCCATCATGTCCAGATTGAGGCCGTCCAGATCCACCACTTTCAAACCATAGTTCTCGCCCGCCACCACCACTTCAGCGCGGCCGATGGCCGTGCCGTTGACCTTGATCACCAGCGGCTCGCCGGCCAGCACGTCGAGTTCGACCACGCTGTCCGGGCCGATCTGCATCAGCTCTTCGAGCGAGATGCGGGCCGACCCCACTTCCAGGGTCAGGGTCACGGGAATCTTGCGCATCATGGCTGGCAGATCGCGCTTGGGCGCGGCCAGCGGCGCCTCGGCCAGTTCATTGCTGACCTGGTCGATGATCATCTCTTCCGACATATCATCCAGCAGGGCGTCGCTGGCGCTATTGGGATTTACATTCATCATGTTCATTCGATATCTTCAAAAGAGGTTAGGCAGAGTTTTCCCTTGTGCTCGGTCACGGCGGCCGTGAACAGGCGCGATTCTTCCAGCAGAACATCGGCACGGTGCAGGCTGACCGGAATCACATCGCCCACGCTCAGGTCGAACAAAGCGCCGAGCGTGATTTCCTTGCTCACCAGGCGGCCGTTCAAGCCCACCTGCAGGCGGCTCGCCAGCGGCGGCGCGCTCTTGCCGCCGCGCTTGCTTTCGCGCTCGGGCAGCAGGCCGCGCAGCACGTCCGACATCATGGTCTTGTCCAGCGCAAACCAGACGCTGCCGGTCAAGCCGCTGGCCGCTTCGCTGACGCTGACGGTGATGATCCAGCTGCCGCGCGGCGGCTGCACCGAGGGCAGCGGTTTGATCTCTTCGGCCGCCGGCTTGTCGCTGGGCGGCAGGTTGACTTCGATGCGGCCGGCCAGGGTGCCGGCCAGCTGTTGCCCCAAAACAACAGCCAAACGCTCTTCGGTCGCTGTGACGCGCACCTGCTCCTCGTCGGGCACGGCTTCGGCGCCCTTGCCGCGGCCGTAACGGTAGTTGAGAATACTGAGCAGAACCTTGCGCTCGATGGCGAAGGACAGGTTACCGGCCGGGGCCGAGAAATTGAGCCAGCGGCGCGCTGCCTCACTGCCGTCGAGGCGGCTGAACGCCACGTCGCTGACCTGCATGCTGCCCCAGTAGCGCCGGTTCATGGCCAGGCGCATGGCCTGCACCAGATCCTCGCGCAACTGGCCGGCAAACACGGGCAGGCGGTGGACGGGGCGCCCCAGCAAGCAAGGGTCCAGTACCTGATGTTGCACTGTCGTTTTTGTGTTTGTCATATTGTGGTCAAGTCGGAACTCTGTATGCACCCTGTTTCCCGGCTCGGTCCCCGCCAGCGCAAGCGGATGCGGCCTGCATGCTACATCCTAGCGTAAAAGTCTGGCGGGTAGGACGATCTCGGTAGCGTAGAATACATCATATTCGGTGTTATTGCCATGAATCAATATTCCCTCCCTAAATAAGCCTTTACAGGAAAGTTGCCAACAGGTAAGCTTCAATCTGTTGCGCTGGCCCTGTTGCTGCTGAGCAGCACCATGAAAAGCAAGCGCTTAGTGCATGATTTGTAAGAGCTTTTGTCATTCATGCAGTGTTCCGCGCAGACTCGAGCCGAGCGGCGCACCGTATCATTTTCTAGCGCAATTAATTTCGTTGAAGTAATATTTCGCGCGGCCGCCAGCGCAAGCGGAAGCCGATTTTGTCCGGGTTTGACCGACAGGCGCCGCCACCGCAGCGCCGACAGCCTGGACGCATAACTGGTATCAACGTTGCATGAAAGTGGAGGTGACAAGATGGCAAATGAAATCGCTGGCCTGATCAAGGCCGATCTGGCGTCGCTGGCAAATGCCGCCGCCGAGCTCGCCCACCAGGCCGCGCCCGTCGCGCCGGCCGCCCAATTCGGCCCGACCGCCGCCCAACCCGCTTCCTTCGCCCAATCGATGAAAGACGCCGTCGCCGGCGTCAACGCGGCCGACCAGGCCGCCGGCCTGGCCATGGCCGACGTCGATGCCGGCCGCTCCAACGACCTGGTCGGCGCCATGCTCGCCAGCCAGGAAGCCAGCCTGTCCTTCTCGATGTTGATGCAAGTGCGCAACAAGGTGATGGGCGCGGTTGATGAACTGATCAAGCTCCCGCTGTAAGCTAGCCTTTCTCCCCGTATCCCGCGAAAGCCCCCAACGTGATCAACACCCTCAAGTCCGCTTTCGGACGCTGGCGCTCCGATAATCCGGATGCGGCGCCCGCGCTCTCCCCTGCCCTGCTGAAATCCCTGTATCCGCTGCTGGTGCTGGCCATCGGCATCACCGCCCTGGTGCTGATGTTCCTCTGGAAGGACCAGTCTGCCTACAAGCCCGTCTTCGGCGCGCGCGAAAAAGTGGCGGCGGCCGATATGATGCATGTGCTCGATGCCGAGAACATCCCCTACCGCGTCCACCCCGACAGCGGCCAGGTGATGGTGCCGGAAGGCATGCTGGGCAAGGTGCGCATGCTGCTCGCCTCGAAGGGCGTGACGGCGCAACTGCCGGCCGGCCTGGAGCTGATGGACAAGAATGATCCGCTGGGCGTCTCCCAGTTCGTCCAGGACGTGCGCTTCCGGCGCGGCCTGGAGGGCGAGCTGGCGCAATCGATCATGACCCTGGACGCCATCGCCAGCGCGCGCGTCCACCTGTCGATCGCCAAGTCGACCTCGTTCGTCTCGAGCGACGGCGACAAGTCTTCGGCCTCGGTGGTGGTGGCCACCAAGCCGGGCCGCCAGCTGAGCCCGGAAACCATCGCCGCCGTCGTGAACATGGTGGCCGGCAGCGTGGCCAGCCTGAATCCGGCGCGCGTGAGCCTGGTCGACCAGGCCGGCAATCTGCTGTCTTCCCATGTCGACCTGGCTGACGGCTACGACGCCAACGCCGCCAATAGCGAGAGCGGCAAACGCATCCAGGATGAAATCCGCGGCAATATCAAGGGCTTGCTGGGCCCGATCGTGGGCGACGACAATTTCCGCATCAGCGTCACGGCCGCCGTCGACAATGACAAGGTGGAAGAAACGGTGGAGAAATACGGCGAAACGCCGAAAGTCACCAGCGAAGCCATGCGCGACGAGCAAGACCGCAACCGCATGGTGATGGGCGTGCCCGGCACCCTGTCCAACCGTCCGCCGCAGCAAGCCACCGACGCCGCCGGCAATCCGGCGCCGAACACGGCGGCGCCTGCTGCCGGCGCGGCTCCTGGCGCCGCGCCTGGCGCGCCCGGCGCCGCCGCCGCCCTGCCCGACGGCACCGCGCGCAAGAATGCCACCACGCGCCAATATGCGTATGACCGCAGCATTACCCAGACCAAGCGCGCGCGCGGCCGTCTGGAACGCCAGAGCGTGGCCGTGGTGCTGGCCCATGCCGCCGCGCCGACGCCGAAAACCGGCTGGAGCGCCAATGAGCTGGCCAATATCGACAAGGTGCTGCGCAATGGCCTGGGCATCAATACCGAACGCGGCGACACCCTGGTGGTGACGGCCATGAACTTCCCGCCGAAAGCGGCCGAAGTGCCATGGTGGCAGGAGCGCGACAATGTGGTCGACTTCAGCGCCTGGATCGGCTATGCCGTGGCCGCCCTGCTCGGCTATCTGCTGCTGGCCCGTCCGCTGCTGCGCCTGCTCACCGCCCGCTTCGCCCCGGCCAAGCCGCGCACCGCCGCCGAACGGCGCGCCATCAGCGCCACCACGGTGGGCGCCGCTGCCGGCGAAGGTGCCGCCCTGCCGGGCGCGGCCGGTGCCGCCACCGCGGCGGCCGGTGCGGCCGCCCTCGGCGCGCCGGAAGGTGCCGTCAGCGAGAAGGCGGGCGAACTCGACGGCGCCGGCATGCCGGTGGTGCCGCTGCTGGAAAATTACGATCTGCCGCCTACCGGCTCGTCGGTCGACGTCATGGTCGACCACCTGAAGGTGCTGGCAGAGAAAGAGCCCGAACGCGTGGCAGAAGTCGTCAAACAATGGATGCAGAAAAATGGCCGAACTCACTCACCTCAATGATGACGCCGCCGATGGCTTGCTGAGCCCGGTGGAACAGGCAGCCATCGTGCTGCTGAGCATAGGCGAAGAGCCGGCCGCGGCCGTGCTGCGCTGCCTCTCGCGCGAAGAGCTGCTCGAAGTGACGCAAGTGATGTCGCGCATGAGCGGCATCAAGGTCGAATCGGTGAAGCTGGCCATGCAGACCTTCTTCGACGATTACCGCCAACAGTCGGGCGTGCATGGCGCCTCGCGCAGCTACCTCAAGCGCTCGCTCGATCTGGCGCTGGGCGGCGATATCGCGAACACCGTGCTCAACAATATCTACGGCGACGAGCTGCGTCCGAAAATGGCGCGCCTGCAGTGGGCCTCGGCCAAATGGCTGGCCGACTACATCGCCAACGAACACGTGCGCATGCAGGCCGTCTTCCTGGCCTTCCTGCCGCCCACCCTGGCCGGCCAGATCCTCGACGCCCTGCCGCTGGAAGGACGCGACCTGGTGCTCCTGAACCTGGCGCGCCTGGATGAGATCGACCGCGACCTGCTGGCCGAACTGGACGAGCTGGTCAACCGCTGCCTGAGCAGCTTCGACATGCAGAGCACCAGCGTGGAAGGCGTGCGCCAAGTGGCCGAGATCCTCAACCGCCTGCCCGGCAACCGCGCCCAGATCGTCGAACTGCTGCGCGCCCACGATCCGGAAGTGGTGGAACAGATCGAGCTGTCGATGTACGACTTCCTCATCCTGTCGACCCAGACCGAAGTCACCCTCACCCGCATCATCGAGGAAGTGCCGCTCGAGCAGTGGGCCATCGCGCTCAAGGGCGCCGAGCTGTCGATCCGCGACGCCGTGCTGCGCACCATGCCGAAACGCCAGGCGCAAGCCTTCGAGGACATGATGCGCCGCGCCGGCCCGGTGCCGCTGTCGCGCATCGAATCGACGCGCCAGGAAATCATGGCCACCGTCAAGGCGCTGGCCGACGCCGGCGAAGTCGAAGTGCAGCTGTTCGCCGAAACGGTGGTCGAATGAAGCAATTCCGTCCCTACCGCTTCCCGCCGCTGGCCCAGTTCACGCCGCCGCCCTCGCTGCGCAACGGCGCCCATGGCGGCGTGCAAGTCGATTCGGCCCAATGGCAGGCTTCGCTCAGCGAAGGTTTCGAGCAGGGTCAGCGCGAAGGCTATGAAGCCGGCTTGCAGCGCGGCCAGGACGACGGTTTCGAGGCCGGCCGCAGCGCCGGCACCGAACAGGGCCGCGAAGAAGGCCGGCAGGAAGTGCTGGCCGGCTTCGAGCATGCCGCGCGCCCGGTCGACGCCATGCTGAAGAGCCTGAAAAAGCTGCGCGCCGATTACCGCGCCGCCCAGCGCAAGGAAGTGGTGGACCTGGTGGCCAAGGTGGCGCGCCAGGTGATCCGCGCCGAGCTGGCGCTGCAACCGGTGCAGATCATGGCCCTGGTCGACGAGACCCTGGCCTCGATGCCGCCGACGCGCGAAGAGATCGATGTGTTCCTGAATCCAGAAGAGATGCGCCGCATCAACGAGCTCGATCCCAAGCGCGCCAAGCGCTGGAACCTGATCGCCGACGCCCGCCTGGAAGTGGGCGAATGCCGCATCAAGGCTGGCGATAGTGAAGTTGATGCCGGCTGTCATCAGCGGCTTGCCGCGGTCATGGAACAGGTCGATAATCAGTTACAGGCCGCCGATACCGGCGATGAAGCCGAGAGCGAAGAATGATAGCCGATGCCTTGCGCAAGCTGGAGCTGGATGAAGTGCCACTGGCGACCCCGACGGGCCGCCTGGTGGGTGCCTCCGGCTTGCTGCTCGAGGCCGTCGGCTGCCCCCTGTACACCGGCCAGCGTTGCCAGATCGAGACGGTCGATGGCAGTTGGCTCGATGCGCAAGTGGTGGGCTTTCGCGACAAGCTATCGTTTTTAATGCCGTTCAAGAAGGCGGCCGGCCTGACCACCGGCGCCCGCGTGCTGCCCGGCTCAGACAAGCTCAGCCTGCAGATCGGCCCCGGCTGGCTGGGCCGCATGGTCAATGGCTTGGGCGAACCGATCGATGGCCTGGGCAAGCTGGGCGGCGACTTCCCGCTCGAAATGCAGCCGCCGCGCGTGCATCCCCTGAAGAAAAAACCCGTCACCGAACCGCTCGATGTGGGCGTGCGCGCCATCAATGCCATGCTGACCCTGGGCCAGGGCCAGCGCGTGGGCCTGATGGCCGGCTCGGGCGTCGGCAAATCCGTCCTGCTGGGCTTGATCACGCGCCAGACCGTGGCCGATGTGGTGGTGGTCGGCCTGATCGGCGAACGCTCGCGCGAAGTGCGCGAATTCGTTGAAATGTCGCTGGGACCGGACGGCTTGCGCAAGGCCGTGCTGGTGATCGCGCCGGCCGACGAGTCGCCGCTGATGCGCATCATGGCCACCGAGCTGTGCCATTCGATCGCCGCCCATTTCCGCGACCAGGGCAAGAATGTCTTGCTGCTGGTCGATTCCCTCACCCGTTACGCCATGGCCTTGCGCGAAGTGGCGCTGGCCCTGGGCGAGCCGCCCGCCACCAAGGGTTATCCGCCGTCCGTGTTTTCCAATCTGCCGCAGCTGGTGGAATCGGCCGGCAACGGCGAAAACCAGGACGGCAGCATGAGCGCCATCTACACCGTGCTGGCCGAAGGCGACGACCAGCAAGACCCGGTGGTCGATACCGCGCGCGCCATCCTCGACGGCCACATCGTGCTCACGCGCGAGCTGGCCGAACGGGGCCACTACCCGGCCATCGACGTCGCCGCCTCGATCAGCCGCTGCATGAACCATGTGATCAGCAAGGAACATATGCAGGCGGCGCGCGCGCTGAAAGCGGCGATGGCGCGCCACGAACGGGTGCGCGACCTGATTCCGCTGGGCGCTTATGTGCCCGGCGCCGACCCGGTGACCGACCGGGCCGTCAACCTGCATCCCCACATCGAAGAATTCCTGTGCCAGGGCACCAAGGAAGCGGCGCCCTATCTCCCCTGCGTGGAAGAACTTGAAAGGCTGATGGCATGAAACACCACAACACGATTCGTAGTCTGCATACCCTGGTCTCGCTGCGCAATACGGAAGTGGAAAAGCTGCAGGCGGAAATGGCGGAAAAAAACAGCGTGCGCGAGCGTTACCAGAAAAGCCTGGACCGGCTCACCAGCTTGTATACGAATAGCGGCGCCAGCGGCAGCCTGCCCCTGGCCCTGTCGGTCAATTGCGGCAACTACAAGGAAGCGGTGATGCAGCTGGTCGATACCCACCGCCTCGACCTGACCATGCACGAGGCCGATATGGCCGTCTCGCAGCGCGCCTTGAACGCGGCCTATGCCAAGCGCGAAGTGCTGGGCCAAGTGCTGGAGAAGACCCAGCAGACGGTGCGCAAGGAACAGGCGCAGCAGGAGCGCAAAAAAAATGATGAACTGGCAACACAATTGTGGCTCCGCGGGCAAAAAGCCCTTTGATACGAAATAAATTTCATAGGAACACTACTTAGGTCGCCCCTTACCAGAGTACACTTCCAATATATTTCCACGGAGCACGAAAATGGCAATCACCGCCCCAAATTACGATCCGATCCCCACCGCCAAAGCCATGGCCAACAAGTATCTGGCTGGCGCGGTGGACCGCCAGAATACTGCCGTCAGAGGCATGCAAGCTGATTCGGCCGGCCTGACCAAGGTCAGCACGGCGATTAAGGCCTTCGAGAGCGCCCTGGCGACTCTGACCTCGAAGAAGAGCGTAATTGCCAATTCAGCCACCTTCAGCGCGGCCGTCGGAACCGCCACGGCCACCACCACGGCCAGCGCCGGCAGCTATTCCTTCTATGTGCAGCAACTGGCCACGGCCGGCCAGGTATCCTACGGCGGTATCACTGACACCACGGCAGCCGGCAGTGGCACCCTGACCCTGACCCTGGGCGATGGCAGCAATTTCACCGTCGACCTGGCCAGCGCCGACAAGGATATGAATGGTGCCCTGACGGCCAAGGAAATCGCGGCTGCCATCAATATCGCGGCCAATAATAACTCGCGCGTCACCGCCTCCACCATGACCATCGACGGTCAAACCACCTTGGTGCTGAGTTCGACCAACACCGGCAAGGACGGCGGTGTCAAGCTCGATCCGGTCGGCGTCACTGACCCGACACTCAAGGCGGCGCTCGATGAGAGCAAGATGAAGATCATGCAGGCGGCACAAAATGCCATCGTATGGGCCGGCCCGCAAGGCACGGGACTTAAGATGGAACAGGCCACCAACATTTTCACCCCGATCGATGGCGTGTCAATGACCTTCACCAAGGCCCAGGGCGTCGGCGAGGCGCCCGTCACGCTGACGGTGGGCAATGACGCCGCGGCCACCGCCAGCAATGTGCAAGCTTTCGTCGACGCCTATAACAAGCTCGATGCCGTGCTCAAGGATGTGACCAATCCTGGCGATCCGAAAACTGGCGTGGCGCCGGGCGTCTTTGCCAACGATTCCGGTCTGCTGGCGCTGCGCAACGGCATGCGAAACACCATGCGTCAGGCACTGGGTTCGCAAAGCCTGGTGACCTACGGCATCATGGCCACGCGCGAAGGCAGTCTGACCCTCGACGCAACCCGCCTGGGCAAGGCGTTGGCGGCCGACCCCACTTCGCTCGACAAGATTTTCGGCAGCGCCAGTCTATCGACCCCGAGTGGTGTGCTGGGCGGTATGGACAAGCTGATGAACCAATGGACCGACTTGAGCAAGGGCCAACTGGTCAACCGCCGCGGCTTTCTGGACAAGCTGCAGATCAAGCTGACCAACAAGCAAGCCGAACTGGATCGTCAATATGACGGCGTCTACAAGCGCTATCTGGACCAGTACGTCAAGCTGCAAACCCTGCAAAACCAGATGAACGGTACTTTGAGCATGTTCGATGCCATGTTCGGCAACAAGAGCAATAACTGATCTCCCAACCCTTAACGCAAGACGGTGAAACAATGATGAACCAGGATGCCTACAGCAGCTATCACTCGGTCAACCTGGATGCGCAGACGGCCCGCGCCTCCCCGGTCGAGCTGGTGCTGGTACTGACCGATGGCCTGCTGGAAGAGCTGGCCCGCGCGCGCGCCCACATCGTGGCGCGCCGCTACGAACTCAAGGCGAACAGCCTGAACAAGTGCACGCAAATCATCAATGGCATGGCCAGCTCGCTCGATTTCGAGAATGGCGGCGAAGTGGTCGTCAATCTGAGCCGTCTGTATGACTATTGCGCCGCCCGCCTGTACCGCGCCGGCATCGATATGAATCCGGAAATTATCGATGAGGTGGTGACCTTGCAGACCACCATCAAGCAAGGCTGGCTGGGCGTGCAAGCGAATGGATAGGCAGCAAACCTTGCTGCAACTGGCGCAAAAACTGAGCGCCGCCAGCATTGCCGCCGACTGGACGGCACTGGCGGCGGCCGACGCGCTGGTGGCCGCCACCTTGCCGGCACTGGCCCAGCAAGGCCGCTGGACGCCGCCCGAAGTGGCGGCGCTGGCGGCGCTGCGCCAGCAGCATGGCGCAGCGCTGGCGCGCTGCACGGCCGCCTGCAAGGACACGGCCGAGCGCCTGAGCAGCATGAACAATAATAAAGAAGGCTGGTATGCCTATTCCCTTGATAACGAAGTAATCGGAAACGACGCATGAGCATGACATCCATAGGCGCAGCCCCGGCTGCCGCCCCTACCCTCCTCGACATCGCCCCGCCCGCTCCCGAGGCGGCTGGCCTGTTGAGCACGGCTGCGGGTGCCGCTCCTCTCTCCCTCTTTGGTCAATTGCTGGGCTTGGTGGACACGGCCAGCGCGTCCGATGCCGCCCAGCCGGAAACCGAGGAGAGCCACGGCGCCGACGAAGCCGCCGCCCCGGCCGACACCAGCGCCGCCACCGCCGCTTTCAGCACCCTGCCCCAGCCGGGCATGCTGGCCGCGCTGGCGCCCGCCATTGCCGCCGCGCCGGCTCCCGTGAACGCCACGGCCAGCCAGCCTGCGGGCACGGCCGGCATCGCCGCGATCGACGCCAACAGCGCTGCCCCGACCCATCCCGCCTTGCTGGCGGCGCAAGCCGAACAGCAGGCCCGCGCGCTGGCGCCGCAGCATGACGACGCGGCTGCGCGCAGCATTCTGCCGCTGCCGCCGCAGCTGGCCAGCCAGCTACAAGGCAAGGGCCAAGCCGCACCGCAGCCAGCCGCCAATGAACGCGCCGCCGCCCTGCCCCTGCCGCTCGCCGGCCAGGCCGCCGCCGGCACGCGCGAGAATGCCGCCCCCCTGCTGGCCGAACTGAACACCGTGCAGAGCGGCCGCAGCGGCGACACCCAGGCCGCCGTCAAGGAAGCGGCCGGCGATGCCGCCCTGGCCGGCGCCGGCTTCAAGACCCTGTTTGCCAACACCGCCCTGCAAAATGGCGCCGCCGCCGACAGCGTGAAGCTGGCCGGCGCGCCCGACCAGTGGCAGCAGCCGCTGCGCGCGGCCCTGGGCGACCGCCTGCAGCTGCAGTTGCAGCGCAATAGCGACCATGCCGTGATCCGCCTCGATCCGCCCAATCTGGGCAGCGTGGAAATCTCGATCCGCCACACGGCCGGCGCCCTGCAGGTGACCCTGTCGGCCAGCCACGGCGAAGTGCTGCGTCAATTGAATACCATCGGCGACACCATGCGCCAGGATCTGTCGCAGCGCCAGTACGGCGATGTGGCGGTGACGGTCTCGGCCAGCGGTCGCGGCCAGGGCTTTGCCGATGCCGACGGCCGTGGCCGTCAACCCGAGCGCGAGCCGAACGGCCGCCAGCCGGGCCGCGCCCTCTCCGAGGACGGTACCACTTCCACCTTTGCCATGCTGAGCGATCAGGAGTAAGACAAGGATGAAGAATATGAAATTGATCATCGCCCTGGCTGGCGTGGCCGTGCTGGCCGCCGCCATCGCCGGCGGCGCCGTCTGGTATATGGGAAAAGGCGCCGCCAACGCGGCCACGCCCGCATCGGCCTCGGCCCATGCCAAGGTCGATGCGCCGCGCGGCGACGGCAAGCCGCCCAAATACCTGACCGTGGACAAAGTCATCGTCATGCTGCGCAAGGCGCCGGGCGATGCCGTGCCGCACTATATGTCGGCCGATCTGGTGGTGGCCACCACCGCGGAAAAGGAAAAAGAGGCCAAGGAACACTTGCCGCTGCTGCGCAGCATCGCCGTCAAGTCACTGTCGGCGCTGCCGATGGCCAAGGCGGAAACCATGTCCATCGACCAGTTCGCCGAAGAGCTGAACAAGGCTTTCGATGAGACGTATGAAAAGGAAAGACTGGAAAAGCCGTTCAATAATGTAATGATCGGCAAGATGATTCTCGAATAATGCCCGACCCCGAAGCCAAGCAGGAGATGGGATTTTCATGGCATATCTAGAACAAGCGGAAGCCTGCGCCGAAGGGTATGGCGAAACGGCCGCCGCCGCGCCGGTGCTGAGTCCGGCCGCCGAACAGAAGTGCCTGGTGGACTATGCGCCCCTGGTCAAGCGCATCGTGCGCCAGCTCAATTCGCAGGTGGCGGGCGCGATCGACCGCGACGATATGGAGCAGATCGGTCTGATGGGCCTGCTCGAAGCGCTGCGCCGCTATGGCGCGCCGGACGCCGCCTTCGGCAGCTATGCCAGCCTGCGCATCCGCGGCGCCATTCTCGACGAGCTGCGGCGCCAGGATTGGCGCCCGCGCGCCGTGCGCCAGCACAGCCACAAGCTGCGCGACGCCATGCGCGCCCTGACGCGCAAGCTGGGACGCGAGCCGGCCGAGCATGAAGCGATTGCCGGCCTCGGCCTGACGCCCGAGGAATACCAGAGCTATCTGCTCGACGAGAACGCCGAACAGATCGCCAGCTTCGACGACCTCCTGCAGGACACGCTGGCCGATACCGGCAGCGCGCCCAGTCCGGAGGAGCAGCTCATGGTGCGGCGCAGCCTGGAACAGGCGCTCAACGGCCTGGACGAGCGCGAGCAGCGCGTGGTGCAGATGTATTACGAGTTCGAGCTGAGCTATAAAGAAATTGCCGCTGTGCTGGATCTGACGGACGCCCGCGTCTGCCAGCTGAACAAGGCGGCCCTGGGCAAGATGAAGGCAGTGCTGCAGCGTTGAGCAGTACCAAGATAATGAAATGAAAGGCAAGCAATCATGCAGCAATTAGTCGGTATTCTCATCGTGCTCGGCAGTGTTTTCGGCGGTTTCGCCATGATGGGTGGCACCTTCCACGCCATTTGGCAGCCGATCGAGCTGATCATCATTGCCGGCGCCGGCCTCGGCGCCTTCGTGCTCGGCAATCCGCGCCATGTGCTGGGCGAGACCGGCGGCCAGCTCAAGAAAATCGTCTTCCGCAAGAAATACGATTCCGAATTCCAGCGGCAATTGCTGCTGCTCATGTATGAACTGCTGCAGCTGGCGGCCGGCGGCCTGAAAGCGCTCGACGCCCACGTCGAAGCGCCGAAGGAAAGCCCGCTGTTCCAGCGCTACCCGGCCGTGCTGGAAGAGCCGAAGCTGCTCGCCTTCATCGTCGACAACTTCCGCCTGATGGCCATGGGCAAGATCAACGCGCACGAGCTGGAAGGCGTGCTCGAGCAGGAACTGGAAGCCATCCATGAAGAGCTGACCCAGCCGGCCAAGTCGCTGCAGAAAATCGGCGAAGCCATGCCCGGCTTCGGTATTCTGGCCGCCGTGCTCGGCATCGTGATGACCATGAACAGCGTGGGCGGCGGCGCCACCTCGGGCGAGATCGCCGAACACGTGGGCGCGGCCATGGTCGGCACCTTCATCGGCATCTTCTTCTGCTACGGCCTGCTCGACCCGCTGTCGAATATGATGAAGCAGCTGGTGGTGCAGGAAGCGTCCACCATGGAATGCGTGAAAGTGGTGCTGGTCACCCACGTCGCGGGCAAGCCGCCGCTCTTGGCCATCGACGCCGGCCGCCGCCTGGTGCAGCTGAACATCAAGCCAAGCTTCGCCCAGCTCGAAGGCTGGATCAACGCCATGGAAGGCCGCGATAGCGAACCGGATTCTCGCCGTGGAGGTGGCCGTGCTAAAGCCGCATGATAAGCACCACGAAGCGACCATCGTCAAGCGCGGTGGCGGCAAGCACAAGCACGACGAGCACGGCGGCGCCTGGAAAGTAGCGTTCGCCGACTTCTGCCTCGCCCTGATGTGCCTGTTCCTGGTGCTGTGGCTGATGGCTTCGCGCAATACCGAGAGCCTGGAACAGATCCTGACCGAGGCCGACGGCAACAAGACCGACCAGGGCAAGGGCGTGATGCCGCAACAGATCGGCGGCCCGCGCGGCAGCCTGATCGAGCGCTTCCCCATGACCCGCACCGGCAATACCGATGCGCCCGGCAACGCCACGCAAAGCACCCAGGCCAATCCCCAGGCCCAGCCCGAGCGCGTCAGCTACGACACGCCCAATGATTTGCAGCAGCTGGCCAAGGCCTTGACCAATATGAGCGAGGATGCCGGTCTGGCCAGCAACCTGGAATCGGTGGTCACGCCCTACGGCTTGCGCGTGATGCTGCACGATACCGACGATCAGGGCATGTTCGTGCGCGGCAGCGCTGTGCCGACCGGCAAATTCCAAGCCCTGCTGCGCAAGATGGGTCCCCTGTTTGCCCAGATGGAAAACCAGATGCTGATCGTCGGCCACACCGACTCCCTGCAGTACGCCGACACCAGCCACTCCGCTTTCTCCAACTGGAACCTGTCGTCCAACCGCGCCATGTCGGCGCGTGCCCAGCTACTGGCCGGCAGCATGCCCACCGACAGCGTGCTGCAGGTGGTCGGCATGGCTGACCGCGCCCCGCTCGATGTCAAAAATGCGACAGCTGGTATCAACCGCCGCATCGAGCTGCTCATTCTCACCAAGGGGCAGGCCGCCGCCATTTCGGCCATGTTCGGCATGCCCGGCAAGAAGAGTCCCTTAACGATGGATGTGGATTCTGAGTTGCCTGATGTTAATATACTGCAGCAGCTGCGCAATAAGCTGCTGCCGGGTGCAAAGGGCAACGGCAATGGCCATTGAAAACAAGACAAGGGGGCAACGCATGCGTATCACCACCGCCACCCCGGGCGGGGTCAGCGTCCAGCAGGTCAGCGAGGTCACAGCCGCCGATGGCGCCAAGGCTGCAGCCGCACCGGCCGAGGCGGCCGAGCTGCAGTCGGCTGTGCTGCAACCCGCCCTGCAGGCGCTGCGCGACCTGCCCGATATCGACCATGAAAAAGTGGCCCAGTTGCGCGACGCCCTGGCCAAGGGCGAGCTGCCCTTCAATGCCGGCAAGCTGGCCGGCCTGATCCAGCGCTTCCACGGGAGCGAAAAGTGAACCAGATGACGCGCCAGCAAGCCATGCTCGGCATGCTGCAAGGCGTGGCCGAAGACCAGCAGGCTTACCGCAGCCTGCTCGATCTGCTCGAACAGCAGTTCCAGGCCGCGCTGCGCCACCAGCAGGCGCGTCTGGGCGAGATCGCCGGCGAGATTTCCACCCTGGTCGACAGCATGGAAGCGCGGCGGCGCCTGCGCGTTGAGCTGGCCGAGCGCCTGGTCGGCGCGCAAGGTGGCATGGCCCAGGTGTTTGCCCTGCTCAAGCATGAGCCGCGCGCCCGCCTTGAGGCCGACTGGACTGAATTGGAACAGATGGTGCTGGAGGCGAAAGCCCGCGGCAAGCGCAATGGCGACTTACTCGCCGAGCAATATACGATCATGGAAAAAGTACTCAAAGGCGAGGATCAGACTTATGAACCCGTCTGATTTCTTCGCGCGCACGGCCGCCACGCAAGCCACCGCCGCCACCCAGGCGACGCGCTCGAATATGGGCGCGACCCAGCCCGTGCTGCCGGCCGCCTTCACCAGTGCCGGCGGCGACGGCGGCCAGCGCTTTGGCGCAGCCTTCCGCCAGGTGCAGTCCGACGTGCAAGATTTTCTGGCCCATGGCGCCGGCTTCAGCGCGCCCGACAACGGCGCCGGCAGCGCCTTGAGCGTGGAAGCGGCCGCCCTGCGCGCCCGCCTGGCCGGCGGCGCCATCGATGGCAATACGCCGGCCGCCAACGCGGGCGCCGACAGCGAAACCCAGGAACAGTTTTTGGCCAGCATCCGGCCGTGGGCGGCGGAAGCCGGCGAGCGGCTCGGCGTGGCGCCCGACATCGTGGCTGCCCATGCGGCACTGGAATCGGGTTGGGGCCAGCGCCCGCTGCGCCTGCCCGGCGGCGTCGACAGCAATAATCTGTTCGGCATCAAGGCCAGCGGCCAGTGGCAGGGCGAAGTCAATCCGGCCCGCACCACCGAGTATGAAGGGGGCGTGGCGATGAAGAAAGTGGAACGCTTCCGCAGCTACCCCGACCAGGGTGCCGCCTTCCGCGACTATGCCAGCCTGCTGCTGGACAATCCGCGTTATCAAAAAGCTTTAAATGCGGGCAATAACGCCCGTGCCTTCGCCCAGGGCCTGGTCCAGGGCGGTTATGCCACCGATCCCGGCTACGCCGAGAAACTCACGCGCCTGGCGGCGCGCATCGCCCAGCGCCCGGAGGATTAATTGGCCCCCGGCAGGTCAGCAGGCTCCACCGTCCCAGCGTCGATGACGCGGGCACGGATGGTGGTGCCGCTGGCATTGCGCACCCGCACAATGGCGCCGCGCGCGCCCGCATCGAGCGCCTCGCCCGCCATGCTCACCTCGATCTGTTCGCGCTTGGCGACAATCCGCACCATTTCACCGCGCTTCACCAGCAAGGCCGCCACCAGCATATTCGGCCGCAGCACTTCGCCGGCGCGCAGGCTGCGCCGCGCCGACATGCCGTCGACGGCGGCCAGATCGGCCAGCGCGTCGGGCACCGTGGTGATGTCGTTGCGTTCGAGCGACACATCGGCCAGGCCCAGCGGCTTGCCCGCCGCCACGTCGGCCGCCATCACCGCCACCTTGGCTGACAGCTTGCCCCGCACCACGAAATCGTACCGCCAACCCTCCGCTCCCGGACAGACGGCGAGAAAGCGCATGCGCGCCGGGGCACGCGTGTCGGCGCCCTCCACCGTCACCGGACCGCGGCACAGCGGCAACGGCCGGCTGCCGCGCACCACCTCGGCTTCGGCCTTGACCTCGGCCAGCCCGGCCCGTTCGGCCTGGCGTTGCAATTGTTCCACAGCAGCCTTGTGCACCTGGGCGATCACCTGTTCCGGTAAGGTGTCGGCCAAAGCCGACATATTTGTGATTCCGGTAAGCAATAAAATCGCCAAACGGGGTACAATAGGATTGTTGAACATGGGCAATACCTTTACTATAGCGTAGCGGCTCGGCTCCCCGAGGGGGAAGCTGTGGCCGCAATTGTACATGGCAGCCTGGTACCGTGTTTCAAATTAGCGACAGTTTCATCTAGGAGACAGAAAATGGGCATCAATTTCAAAGACGCGGTCGGCCTGCACAGCGACGCGCTCCAGCTGCGAGCGGAACGCACCCGCATCCTGGCCTCCAATATTGCCAACGAGAACACGCCGGGCTACCAAGCCCAGGACATGGACTTCGCCTCCTCCCTGGCCCGCGTGCAGGCCGAGGCCGACGGCGAACTGACCCTGTCGGGCGATGACGCGGCCCTGTACCGCGTGCCCTATCACCCGAGCAAGGATGGCAACACGGTCGAGATCGGCGTCGAGCAAGCCGCCTTCTCGCAAAACGCCACCGATTTCCAGACCAGCCTGACCTTCGTCAATATGAAGCTGCGCGGCCTGGCCAAAGCCATCAACGGACAAGGATAAGCATGAGCTTCAAGGACATCTCCCAGATTGCCGGCTCGGCCATGGCGGCCCAGACCGTGCGCCTGAACACGGTCGCCTCGAACCTGGCCAATGCCGATTCCGTGGCCGGCAGCGAAGCCGAGACCTACCGCGCCCGCAAACCGGTGTTTGCCGCCGTCATGAACGAAGGCTTCAACGGCGCCGCCGGCGGCCGCGTGCAAGTGCTGGACGTGGTGGAAAGCGCCGAAGCGCTGCGCAAGGTCCACGATCCCGGCAACCCGCTGGCCAATGCCGAAGGCATGGTGTTCTACCCCAACGTGAACCAGGTGGCCGAGATGACCGACATGATGTCGGCCTCGCGCGCCTTCGAGACCAATGTCGAAGTGCTGGGCCGCATCCGCGGCATGCAGCAATCCCTCCTGAAACTCGGCGAAGGCTAATTCATGGAAACTAATCTGTTCAGCAACGCGGCCAATTCGGCCGCCAACACCCAGCAGGGCGGCGGCGCGCCCGTGGCCGCCTCCGGCATGAGCGCCAACCAGGAAATGTTCACCAAGCTGCTGGTGGCCCAGATCAAGAACCAGGATCCGCTCTCGCCCAGCGATCCGGCCCAGTTCGTGCAACAGCTGACCCAGCTGTCGCAAACCGAAGCGCTCAACAATATGGCCAAGCTCACCAGCGCCAATGCCAGCGTGCTGCAAAGCATGCAGGTGCTGGCCCTGGGCGGCCAGGTCGGTTCCGACGTCATGGTGAATAGCGAGACCGTCAAGCTGGACGGCGCCAAAGTCAAAGGCGAGCTGACACTGGAAGCGGCCAGCAGCAAGACTACCCTGGTCCTGACCGGCAGCGACGGCGTCGAGCATCCCGTGCAGCTCGGCTCCATGAGTCCGGGCGTGATGCCCTTCTCCATCGACCCGGGTGCGCTCGGTCTGCCGGCCGGCACCTATAAGATGAAAGTTGTCACCAGTAGCGGCGAGCAGCCGCCGCTCGATATTGCCGGCCGCCTCAACAGCGTGCGCCTGGGCGCCAATGGCAATGTCGTGCTGAATGTCGGCAATGTGGGCGAAGTCGCTTCCACCGCCATCACCGCGTTTAACGGCAAGTCCGCCACCACTTCCGCTACCAAGATCTAAAGAAAGGTTCCGTCATGAGCTTCGATATCGCACTGTCTGGCATTCAAGCCATCAACGAGCAGCTGGGCTCCATCAGCAACAATATCGCCAATGCCGGCACCTTCGGTTTCAAATCGAGCCGCGCCAACTTTTCCGCCATGTATGCGGGCGATCGTCCGACCGGCACGCGCATTGGCTCCACCAGCCAATCGATCACGCAAAATGGCGGTGTGCTGACCACCAACCGCGGCACGGACGCCCTGATCAACGGCCGCGGCTTCTTCGTCACCAAGGACCTCACCGGCCAGATGAATTACACCCGCGTTGGCATCTTCACCAAGGCTGCCGATAATTACCTGGTGGACTCCTCCGGCCGCCGCGTGCAAGGCTATGCCATGACCCCGCCCTCGACCGTGCGCGGCGCCATGGGCGATGTGCTGGTTCCGACTGGCACACTGCAAGCCAAGCCCTCGACCAAGGTCGATTTCCAGGCCAATCTGTCGGCCGACTGGAAACCGCCGACCGTGGCCTGGGCGCCCCTGACGGCCGGCGCGGTGGCCAATCCCGCCACCTACAATATGTCGAAAGTATCGGTCGTCTATGATTCGCTCGGCAAGCAACATGCCATTACCCAGTATTTCGTGAAAACGGCCACCGGCAACGATGTCGATGTGCATATCGCCGTCGATGGCGTCTCCCCCAGCCCGGCTGCACCGATCACCCTGAAGTTCTTGCCATCCGGTCAACTCGATACGACGGCCACGGTGTCCACCAACGTGACCGTGCCCACTGGTTCGGCGGCCCCCCTGACCGTCGCGCTGGGCTATAACGGCACGACCTTCCAGGCTGGCCAGGCGACCACCTCGATTAATGCCGCTGACGGCTACGCACCCGGTGATTTTGTGGGCCTGGATCTGAACGATGACGGTGGTGTGATCGCCAAATACTCCAACGGCCAGAAACAGCAGATCGGCGTGGTGGCCCTCGCCACCTTCCCCAATGACGAAGGCCTGACCCCGATCGACAACACCAGCTGGACCGAAAGCGGTACCTCGGGCACCGCCAATTTCGCCGAACCGGGCCAGGGCGTTGCCGGCAAGCTGACTACCGGCGCGATCGAGCAATCGAATGTGGACGTGACGACCGAACTGGTCAGCCTGATGACGTCGCAGCGCAACTACCAGGCCAACTCCAAGGTCATCTCGACCGAGAACGCGATGCTGCAATCGCTGATGCAGGCGCTGTAAGGACTGAACCAGCATGGACGCGCTGATCTATACCGCAATGAGCGGCGCCGAACGGGCGCTGCGGGGCCAACAGGTCCACGCCAACAACCTGGCCAACCTCGACACGGCCGGCTTCCGCGCCAATCTCGAGCTGGCCACGGCCGCCGCCCTACCCGGCTATGGCTATGACGACCGCCATATGTCGCGCATGCAGGCCAATGCCGTGAATGGCCGCCAGGGGGCGCTGAAAGCCACCGGCCGCGAACTGGACGTTGCCATTTCCGGCGCCGGCATGTTCGCAGTACAAGGTCCAACCGGCGAAGCCTACACCCGCGCCGGCGGCATCACGCTCGACGCCGACGGCACCATGACCGTCAACGGCATGCAGCTGCTGGGCGAAGGCGGCCCGCTGACCCTGCCCATCCACACCCGCGTGGAAA
Source organism: Massilia sp. BJB1822 (assembly GCF_013369485.1). Lineage (GTDB taxonomy): Bacteria > Pseudomonadota > Gammaproteobacteria > Burkholderiales > Burkholderiaceae_D > Rugamonas. The sequence continues at coordinate 148,279 of NZ_JABWEB010000008.1, read as the reverse complement.
TCGGCCAGGACGGCACGGTCTCGATCCAGGTGCCGGGCCAGGCCCAGATGCAGGTGATCGACAAGCTCAAGCTGGTCAAGGCCGAAACCTCGGAACTGACCAAGAACGAAGCGGGCCTCCTGGTGGCGCGCGACGGCCAGCCGCTGAACACCGACAACACGGTGCAGGTGCGCGCCGGCCACCTCGAAGGCAGCAATGTCTCGGCCGTCGAGGAAATGGTGGCGGTGATGAGCCTGAACCGTACCTTTGAAATCCAGATGAAATTATTCAAGGCCAGCGACAGCATGAACGAGGCAGGCAACCGCCTGCTCGGCGCTTAAGCCCCGACAAGGAGAATCCAATGAATCCAGCAATGTGGATCAGCAAGACCGGCGTGCAGGCGCAGGACGCGAAACTGCAAACCATCGCCAACAACCTGGCCAATGCGAATACCGTCGGCTACAAGCGCGACCGCGCCGTCTTCGAAGACCTGTTCTACTCGATCGAAGCACAGCCGGGCGCCCAGCGCGCCGACAACAATACCCTGAGCCCGTCCGGCGTTCAGCTCGGCAACGGCACCCATCTGGTCGGCACGCAGAAGGTCTTCACCAACGGCAGCCTGCAAACCACCAACAACACCTTCGACGTCGCCATCACCGGCAACGGCTTCCTGCAGGTGCGCCGCCCGAACGGCGAAGCGGCCTTCACGCGCGCCGGCCAGCTGCAAATGGACAGCAACGGCATCCTGACCACGGCCCAGGGCTTGCCCATCGTGCCGCAGATCACCATCCCGAACAATGCGACCCGCATCACCATCGGCGAAAACGGCACCGTCTCGGCCACCCTGCCCGGCAATACCACGCCGACCGAACTGGGCCAGCTGACCCTGACCAGCTTCATCAATCCGACCGGCCTGCTGGCCTTGGGCGAAAACCTGTTCCAGGAAACCGCCTCCAGCGGCGCGCCGACCGAAGGCCGCCCCGGCGACGCCCAGTTCGGCAAGCTCAAGCAAGGCGCGCTGGAAGGCTCCAACGTGCAGGTGGTGGAAGAGATGGTCGACATGATCGCGGCCCAGCGCACCTATGAAATGAATACCAAGGTGCTGTCGGCTGCCGACAATATGCTGCAATACCTGGCACAGGCGGCAAGATAATGAAAGCCGTCCTGAGCACACTGGCCCTGGCACTGCTGGCGGCCGGCTGCGCCCAGCCGCCCGTGCGGCCGGCGCCCTTCGACGAGCCGCCGCCGGTGGCCCGCGTGGCGCCGTCGCGCGGCACCTCGGGCGGCGTCTTCGATCCCGAGGGCGGCGTGTCGCTGACCTCGGACAGCCGCGCCTTCCGCGTCGGCGATCTGGTCACGGTGCTGCTGCAGGAAACCACCCAGGCCTCGAAAAGCGCGGGTACCAAGCTGAGCAAGGACTCCAGCACCGCCATCGCCGCGCCCGGCCTGCTCGGCAAGACCTTCCCCAAAGCCGGCGTCGACCTGTCCGGCAAGAACGGCTTTGCCGGCGATTCGTCCAGCACCCAGCAAAACACCCTGAACGGCGCCATCACCGTCATCGTGCAGGAAGTGCTGCCCAACGGCCTGCTGCGCGTGGCCGGCGAAAAGAACCTGACGCTGAACCAGGGCGAGGAATTCCTGCGCCTGCGCGGCTATCTGCGCGCCGCCGACATCGACGCCAACAACCAGGTATCCTCGCTGCGCATCGCCAATGCGCGCATCGCCTATTCGGCCAATGGCACCCTGGCCGATGTGCAACAGCCGGGCTGGCTGACCCGCTTCTTCGTCGGCCCCTGGATGCCCTTCTAAGGTGATTACATGAAACTCCGCTCGATCCTCCCTGTCCTGTGCGCCAGCGCCGTCCTGCTGGCGGTCGGCCAGCCGGCCTCGGCGGCCCAAACCCTGCGCAATCTCGTCAGCATTGAGGGCGTGCGCGAAAACCCGCTGGTGGGCTACGGCCTGGTGGTGGGCTTGAACGGCAGCGGCGACTCGACCCAGGTCAAGTTCGCCAGCCAGTCGGTGGTGAATATGCTCAAGCAGTTCGGCGTCAAGATGCCGGACGGCTCGGACGCGAAAAGCAAGAACGTCGCCACCGTCATGGTCAGCGCCGTCTTCCCGCCCGGCTACCGCCGCGGCCAGCCGATCGACATCACCGTCTCCTCGCTGGGCGACGCCAAGAGCCTGCGCGGCGGCGCCCTGCTCCTGACCCCGCTGCGCGCGGCCGATAACGAAGTGTATGCCCTGGCTCAGGGCAATGTGGTGGTGGGCGGCTTGAACGCAGCCGGCAAGAGCGGTTCCTCCGTCACCGTGAATACGCCAACTTCGGGCCGCATTCCCAACGGCGCCGTGATCGAACGCGAAATCGCCACCGATTTTTCCAGCAAGCCGACGGTGCGCCTGTCCTTGCGCCATCCGCACTTCCAGACCGCCACCAATATCGTGGAAGCGATCAACCGCCGCTTCGGCCAGATCGCCAGCACCAGCGACGCCACCAGCATCGACGTCATCGCCCCCGAGAATCCGACCCAGCGCGTAGCCTTCGTCGCCAAGCTGGAAGGCTTGCCCATCGACGTCGGCAATGAAAACCCGAAAGTGGTGTTCAATTCGCGCACCGGCACCGTCGTCATCGCCGACGGCCTGCGCGTGCGCGCCGCCGCCGTCACCCACGGTTCGCTCAAGGTGGTGATTTCGGAAAGCTCGAAAGTGAGCCAGCCAAACGCCTTCGCCCAGGGCCAGACTACGGTCACGCCGCAGTCGAATGTCAGCGTCGACCAGGGGTCGGGCCAGATGTTCAAATGGCCGGCCGGCGCCAAGCTGCAATCGATCATCGACGTGGTCAACAGCCTGGGCGCCTCGCCCGACGATATCATGGCGATCCTGCAAGCCCTGGACCAGGCTGGCGCGATCGAAGGCGAACTGGTGGTGATCTGATGAATAACCGTATTTCCTCATTGCAGCATCCCGCCCTGGCGGCTGAGGAACAGGAGCGCATCGCCGCCGCCCAGCCGGCGGTGGACGGCGTCGACCCGGAATACCGCGCCAAGGCCACCGAGGCGGCCACCAAGTTCGAAAGCTTCTTCATCAGCCACCTGCTGCACCAGATGCGCAATTCGACGCGCGAAATGGCCGGCGAAGACAGCATCTTCAAGGATCAGATCAACCAGGACATGCTGGACATGGCCGACAACCTGGTGGCCGACAGCCTGGCCGGCCGCCGCGCCTTCGGCGTGGCTGACGCCATCTTGCGCCAGTTATTGCCCGCGCCGACGCCCGTGGCGCCGGCCTCGGAACTTGGCAATATTTCTACAGAGAAAAAACCTGGGGCTGCCGCTTAATTCGCCACAGCAAGCGGTCGCCTTAGCTTAGTAATGGATCACGGTGCCCCAGGGCACCGCTCCCAAGCCCAATACAGGACAGGAAAGAACCGCCCCCATGAGCGCCATCACCAATGCACTGAGCGGAGCCCTCGCCGCCCAAGCCGCGATCAACGCCACCAGCCAGAACACGGCCAATATGAAGACGCGCGGCTACACCCGCCAAGGTGTGCTGCTGACGACGCTCGGCCCGGCCATGGGAACGACGAATGGCCCCGGCCTGGGCGTGAAAGTCAGCTCCCTGCTGCGCTACAGCGACGAGTACAAGAACCAGCAACTGTGGCGCTCGAATGCCGACCTCGGCCGCCACACCCAGATGCAGCCCTATCTGAGCCAGCTTGAGAACATCATGGGCGACGACAAGACCAGCATCAGCAATGGCATCGACATGTTCTTCCAGGCGCTGAACGCGGCCGGCGTCGACCCCAGCTCCACGCCGCTGCGCGGCCAGGTGGTGACGGCCGCCGGTGCCATGGCTCAGGCCTTCAACAGTATTTACAACGTTACCCAGAACCAGGTCTTGTCGGTGCGCCAGCAACGCGATTCAATGCTGCCGCAAGCCAACACCCTGATCGCCAATATCGCCGATCTGAACGACCGGATCGCCCAGGCGGGCGCCATCGGCACCAATACTTCAGCCCTGCTGGATGAGCGCAACCTGGCCATCGACGATCTGGCCAAGATGGTGTCGATCGACGTCTTGCAGCAGCCCGACGGCAGCGCCAGCGTATCGTTGAAGAGCGGCCAGCCGCTGGTGGCCGGCAAAATCGCCGGGCAGCTTTCGATGTATACCCCAGCACCGCCGGCCTCTCCCGAATTGCGCCTCAACTTCAGCAACTCCGTATTTGGCCTGGACGATACCCAGCTCGGCGGTTCGATTGGCAGCCTTGGTGAATTTGAAAAAAACACGCTGCTGCCGCTACAACAGTCCATCACCGCCCTCGCTAATGGCCTCACCAATGCCTTTAATGCCGCCCAGGCCGCCGGCAAGGACCTTGCCGGTGCCGCCGGCAAGCCGCTGTTCGTGGTCGGCGCCGCCGGCAGCACGGGCTTGATGTCGCTCACGACCGGTTTCACGTCCAGCGATCTGGCCTTCGGCACCAGCACCGCTCCTGGCGACAGCGGCAATCTGCAGCAGATGATTGCCATCAAAAAACAATCCGTTACCCTGCCATCGATCGGCAGCGTCCAGATTGGCGACGCCGATACGCAGCTAGTGGGCAAACTGGGTGTGGAGAGCAAGCAGAACAAGTCGCTGCTCAAGAACGCGACCACCATCCGCGATCAGGCACAAGGCGACTGGGCGTCGACCAGCGGCGTCAATGAAGACGAGGAAGCGATCAATCTGATCGAATTCCAGAAAATGTACCAGGCAAATATGAAAGCCATCGCCGTGGCCAACAGCCTGTTTGACTCCACCCTGGCCATGTTCAATTAAGGATTTGCCATGCGTATCGCTACCTCCCAATTTCAGGCCAGCATGAACAGCTCCCTGGGCTTTAATCAGGAAGCCATTTCCAAATTGACTCAGCAGATGGCCAGCGGCAATCGCCTGCTCGTACCATCCGACGATCCGATCGCCAATGTGCGTATTTCCCGCCTGCTGCGCGAAGAGTCCATCGTCACCCAATACCGCGACAATATTGATGCCGTCAAAATCCGCCTGTCGCACAACGAGACCTATATGCAGAGCATGGTCAACGATCTGAATGAGGCGCGCGATCAGCTGGTGCTGGCTCTGGACGCGCACAATACGCCAAAGGATCTGAACTCCATGGTCGCCCCATTGCGCTCTCTGATCGATAGCCTTTACTACAATGGCAACACTAAAGATCAGGAAGGCAAGTATATCTTCTCCGGCACTGAAACCGGTACCCAACCTTTGACCAAAACACCGGCTACCATGGTTATTCCCGGCGCAAAGATTACGACCCCGGTCCCGATCACTAAATATGGCTATGCAGGCAATACCGCCAAACAAGACGTCGTGGTCGGCAATGGCATCGTGCAGGCCGCCAATGTCGACGTGAGTGGCGTAGATGCTGTGCTAAATGCGATGGAAGAAGCAACTGTCGCCCTGGCCGATCCTGGAGCGTCCTCAAGCAGTTCCATCTACCGCGGCTATCTGACCACGGCCTTGGATGAAATCGATAAGGCCATGAGCCTGCAGGCCGGCCGCATCGCCGAACTCGGCGGTGCACAAAATGTATTGACCACGCTGGGAAGTAACCATGCCAACGTCAGCATCTCGAACCGCTCCGCGATCAATGATCTGAGCCAGCTCGACTACGGCATCGCCGCAACCGACCTGAACGGTTACAATATGGCGCTGCAGGCCACGTACAAGGCCTATACCAAGATCAGCGACATGTCCCTCTTCAAGCTTCTGTAAACGACCATCATGCAAATCGTCCAGCGCTCCAGTCCCAATGGAATCGCCGCCGGCCAGAGCGGTTCCGCCAGCCAGGTCGACGCCGCGGGGCTGAAGACCGCGGCCGATACCGCCGCCGCGCCCGTCACGGGCAGCGGCACTGCCGCCCCGCTGCGCCGCGGCATCAGCAACCTGGATCAACCGTTACAGAACGATATCTCCGGAGCCCAGCAAGCCGTGGATTTCCTGGAACAAAGCGCCGCCCAGCTGCGCGCCCTGAAAACGGAACTGGCCGGCCGTCTGGCCAGCCGCCAGCAGCGTGACGGCCAGGTCGAAGCGCGCCTGCGCCAATTCAACGACACCTGGCGCAGCCGCAGCGAAGCGGCCGGCGGCACGCTCGACTCCCAGCTCGAATTCAGCAGCAGCGAACCGGCCGTGCAGCGCTTCACCGTGCGCGGCATGAGCATGGCCAATCTGCGCAGCGGCGCGCGCGAAACCCTGGCCATTTCGCTCAACGGCAGCGCGCAGAATCTGCGCTCCCTGACCCTGACCCCGGGCCTGAGCGATGGCGAAATCGTGGCCCGCTTCAACCAGACCCTGGCCCCGGCCGGCATGAGCGTGTCGGTCAACGATGCCGGCGAGCTGATCTTTGTGGCCGAAGAAGCCCTGTTCCCGGCCATCCGCGAAGGCTTTTCCGTGCAGGGTGGCGGCATCCGCTTCCCGGCCGGCCAGCTCAACCGCATCAAGACCGAAGAAGAAGCCCCCCTCATCACGCCCGAAGGCTGGGGCGTCTCCGACGTCGAAGCGATCCGCCGCACCCTGCAGCAAGTGATGCAGGCGCTATCCCACGTCGAAGCGGCGCTGGCCAAGGTCAATGCCGCGCTGTACGAAGCGAGCCACCGCGCCGCCGCCGCCATGGCCGAAATCGACGTTGCCGGCATCGACGAAGCCGCATTGCGCTTTGCCGACGTCGCCAAGGAACCCAGCTACAGCAATCTGCTGGCCCTGAATTCCGCCCTGGTCGGCATCAGCCGCGACCGCGTCGTCTCCCTCCTGCGCCTGAGCGCCTAAGCCCTCTCCCTTTGATTTAGATCAGCAAATGTCCCATCCTGGTGCCTCGGCGGCCCCGCCAGGCACCAGGGTGGGACATTGTTTGCGCGGGATCAAACGGTCTTGCTGGCGCTGTCGTTGGCGGCTTCGCGCTGGATCATGGCGGCCAGCTCGTCAGGCGGCATGGCGTGGGCGTAGACGAAGCCTTGGGCGTAGTCGCAGCCGGCGGCTTGCAGCAGGGCGAGCTGGACTTCGCTTTCCACCCCTTCAGCCACCACTTGCAGCCCCAGCTTGTGCGCCATGACGATGATGGCTTCGCATAAGGCCAGGCCGCCGCTGTCGCCACTTAAACCTTGCACGAAGCTGCGGTCGATTTTCAGGTAGTCGAGTTCGAACTGCTTGAGGTGGGCCAGCGAACCGTGGCCGGTGCCGAAGTCGTCGAGCGCCACCTGCAGGCCCATGGCGCGGAATTGGCGCAGGCGGTCGAGCACGGCGCCGGCCGCTTCGGTCAGGATGCTTTCCGTGATTTCGATGACGATGCTGCGCGGTGCCAGCTGCAGCTGGTTGACGTAGTCGAGCCAGCCCTGGCAAAAGCCGGGGTCGCCGCGGAACTGCACGGGCGACTGGTTGACGCTGATCTGCAGCGGCCAGCCCAGTTCGCGCTGCCAGGCTTGAGCCTGGTCGGCCGCCTGGCGGAAAACCCAGTCGCCGATATCCACGATCAGCCCGCTCGCCTCGGCATTGCCGATGAATTCGGGCGGATTCAGCGTGCCGCGCTGCGGATGGTGCCAGCGCAGCAGCGCTTCGGCGCGTTCGATGCGGCCGCTGCGCAGATTGACGATGGGCTGGTAGTACAGCTGGAATTCGCCGGCGTCGAGCGCGCGCCGCAAATCGCCCGACAGGCGCAGGCGCTGCTGGGCCGCGGCCTGCATATCGGCGGTGAAATAGCAGTAGCGGTTGCGCCCGCCCGACTTGGCCGCATACATGGCCTGGTCGGCGTGGCTGAGCAGATCGGCCGGTTCGGCGGCATCGCTGGGGAACAGGGCGATGCCGACGCTGGCCGAAACCCGGCCCTGCTCGCGCGCCAGCTGGAAAGGCTGGTTCAAGGCGGTGATGATGTTTTGCGCCACGCGCTCCACGCTGGCTGCATGTTCCAGACCGGGCAGGATCACGACGAATTCGTCGCCGCCCAGGCGCGCCAGCGTGTCGGAAGCGCGCACGCAGGCGGCAATGCGGCCCGCCGCTTCGGCCAGCAGGCGGTCGCCCATGGCGTGGCCGAGGCGGTCGTTGACTTCCTTGAACTGGTCGAGGTCGATGAACAGCAGGGCCAGGAACATATTGTCGCGCTTGGCCTTCTTCATTTCCTGGCCCAGCCGGTCCTGGAACATATGCCGGTTGGGCAGGCCGGTCAGGGCGTCGAAATTGGCCTGGCGCCAGACTTCTTCGCTGGAATGGCGCTGCGCCGTGATGTCGGTGACCAGGGCCAGGGCGCCCAGATAGGCGCCATCGCCGTCGAAAATGGGATTGGTCGACAGGCTGGCCCACAGCTCTTCCCCACTCTTGCGCCGGAATTTGAAATCGTGGCGCTCGGCCACGCCCTGCAGCCGGCTGGCGATATTGCGCTCGAACAGGGTACGCCCCTCCTCGTCCATGAAATGCTGCAGCGGCTGCTCCAGCATTTCTTCGATGGTATAACCCAGCATCTGCGCCATCTTGGGATTGACGAAACTGGTGCGCGCGGCGGCGTCGACTTCCCAGATGCCCTCCTCCGCATTGTGCACGATGCGGCGGAAGCGTTCCTCGCTGCGTTCCAGCGCCGCCAGCTTGCCTTCGGCCAGTTCCAGCACCACGCGGAAGCTCTGGCCATCGCCACTGCCGCTGGCCAGCAGGGTCACGGGAAAGCCGCGGTCGCCGCGTCCGCGCGTCATCTGCACCTGGCAGCGCTGCGGTTCGCGGCTGTTCAGGGCGGCGCTAACGAAGGCATCGAAATCGGGCAGGAAGCGCTGGGCGATAAAACCGCGCAGGCGCAGGCGCTGGGGATTGGCGCGCGGGATGCCGAGCAAGTCGGCGCCCACCAGGTTCATCAGCAGTACCGTGGTGTCCAGCGCCAGCACGAAGTAGCCGACCGGCGCCAGCAGATAGATATCGTTGAAATACCCCTGTTCGCGCTCCAGGTAGAAGCGCGCCGCCCCCGAGAGGGCGTCGGTGGCAGCCAGCGGTACCGGGCCGGGGCTAGTGGCCAGCAGGGCATAGGGATCCAGATCGAGGCCGGGCACCGGTTCCAGATTCGGCCCGGCATAGGCTGCCGCCGGCCGCAGACCGTCCGGCGCTGCTTGCTGCTCTTCGTCCATAAGCCCTCATTCACGCGATGGTCTTTCGGCAAGACTAGACTACCATGCGCAAGGGGGCGATGTCGAGCAGCTCAGGGCTGGCGGTGGGCGCGGTTCAGACGCCGTTCGGCCACGCCCTGCAAGGCTTCGAAGAGCAGGCTCAGCGCCCAGTAAATAGCGGCTGCCGCCAGATACAGGGGCAAGGGGCGGAAGCTGGTGGCGATCGCTTCCTTGGTCGAGAGCATCAGCTCGGTCACGGTGATGACCGACACCAGAGAGGTATCTTTGATCAGGCTGATCAAGGTATTGCTCATGGACGGCACCGCCACGCGCAACGCCTGCGGCAGCACCACATGGCGCAGGGTCTGGCCATAACCCAGGCCCAGGCTGAAACTGGCCGCCCACTGCCCCTTGGCGATGCTCAGGATGGCGCCGCGCAAGCTTTCCGACAGATACGCGCCAGCATTCAAGCTCAGCGCCAGCACGCCGGCCGTCAGCGGCGCGAACTCGATGCCGATGCTGGGCAGGCCGTAATAGATCACGAACATCTGCACCAGCAGCGGCGTGCCGCGCATCAGGCTGACGTACACGGCGGCCGGCCAGCGCAGCAGGCGCCAGGGCAGGATGCGCAGCACGGCCACGGGAAAGCCGATCAGCAGGCCGCCCAGCATGGCGGCCACGGCAAAGGCCAGGGTATAGGCCGCGCCCTGGCCCAGGGCCGGCGCCGCCTCCTGCAGCAAGGCCAGCAGCTCGGGCAGCTGGTCCAGACCGGGCAAGGCCATCGCTTACGGCGCCTTGCTCACGTCGGCGTCGAACCACTTCCTGGAAATGGCGCTCAGGCTGCCGTCGGCGGCGGCCTCGGCCAGCGCCTTGTCGATGGCGGCCTTGAACTGCGGATTATTCTTCGGGAAGGGAATGCCCATGCGCTCCACCTTGCCCACGCGCGCCCCGCCACGCAGCGGCAGCTTGCTGGTCTTCACCAGCCAGGCCACCATCAGGCTGTCATTCAGGGCGGCGTCGATGCGGCCCACGGCCAGGTCTTGCAGGTATTCCGGCGCACCCGGGTAGCTGCGCACGTCGATGCCCGGCGCCGCCTTGGCCTGCTGCTCGAACACACTGCCCTGGCCGACGCCCACGCGCTTGCCTTTCAGGTCGGTCAGCACGGCATACACCGCCTTATCGTGCTGGCGCTGCAGCAGCTGCGGCGTGGAATAGGTATACGGCTGGGAAAAATCGAAAGCCTGCTCGCGCTTGGGATTGATGCCGACCTGGTTGACGATGATGTCGTACTTGCCGCTGGCCAGGCCGGCCAGGATGGCGCTCCATTCAGTGGCGACGAATTCCGGCTTCAAGCCCAGCTTGGCCGCCAGCAGGCGCGCCACGTCCACATCGTAGCCGGTCAGTTCGCCCGTCTTCGGATCTTTGTAATTGAAGGGCGGATACGTGCCTTCCAGCGCTATTTTCAGCGTGCCGCGCGCGCGTGCCGTGGCCAGCAGGTCGGCGGCGCTGGCAGGCAGCATGGCGCCGGCCAGCAGACTGGCGGCGATCAGGGTGAGGACGGCTCTGCGCATGGGATATCCCTTCTTGGAGTGGTTTAAAACGGGCGGCGGCCGGCGCGGCCGAAACGGTGGCCGACCACCAGGGTGGTGCTGGCGATCAGGCTGCTCAAGCCGATCAGCAGCTGCACCAGCTTATCGTCGGTCAGCAGCCACAGCGCGCCTTGCGGCGGCGCGGCCTGGGCCACGGCGGTGATCAGGGGCGCCACCCATTCGGCTTCCGGCGTAAGATCAAGAATCAGGGCACCGTCGGCGGTCTGCATGAAGAGCTCGCCGCCCTCGGCCAGGGTGAAGCAGACGCCGTAGCCCGTTTCGTTGGGCGCGATATGCTCTTGCAAGGCGAGATTGTGCTCGGCGATCCACAGCTCGGCATCGGCCGGGGTTTCCAGCGCCGTCCATGGCACTGGGCGAAAGCGCGGCTTGGCCGCATCGTGATTGTCCTGCATGGGATTTCTGTTACTGATGGCTATTCGAGCCCGCCAGTGTAACCGAAGACAGGAGGAAAGATGAAAGCAGCCGAAAGCCAGCCGTGGCGGCCTTTCCACCAGGGCTATGTGTCGGAATTCGAGAGTTTCATGAACGGCTATCTGCGCCAGCATCCGGCCGCCGTCGCCGAGCAGCGGCGCGGCTGGTATATCTGGTGGGACCAGCGCCAGGATTTCGATGCGCTGGAGCGGGCGCAGCACGACGCCGTGCCGACCCGTCCGTATTATTACCGCTGAGGCGGGGCCGCCCCTCGGCCTCAGCCCTTCCAGGTGCGCTTCAGCCCGGTATCGGCGTGAATCCAGCCGCCGCGCGGCCCTTCGCGGTAATAGAAGCCCACCCCGCCCTGGCCGAAACTCTTGACCAGGCCGCCCAGCACCTCGGCATTCAGGTTCGGGATGCGGATATCGGCCGCCTTGCCCTCCATATGCAGGGATTGGCGCGCAGCCGGGATGCCCTGCTCGATCAGGCGCTTGTTGGAACTCGGCGTGCGGTAGCCGGACAGGATTTCGACCGGGCTTTCGATGCCATAGCGCGCCACAAAGGCTTGCGCCCCCCACAGGGTTTCCAGCAGCTTGGGATCGATCTGGGCTGTTTCGCGGCCATTCACGTCGCGCAGCAGATGGCACAGTTCCTGGTAAGCCGTATCGATCACCTCGCCATCGCGCCAGTACAGCAGCTTGCTTTTCTCGCCGCTGGCGGGCCGGATCACGTGCAGGGTGCGCGGCTTGAGCCAGAATTCCAGGTCCAGCGCCTGGGCGTCGAAAATATCGGGCGGCGGCGCCAGCTCGGCCGGCGCCAGCGGCGCGGCCTGGGCCAGCTGGGTCGGTTTGGCGGCGCTGCGCGGCGCTGCCGCGTGGGCGTTCTTGGCCGCCGCGGTCGGGTGAGTCGGGCGCGTGTCGGCCGCGCGGCTGGAAGCGCAGCCGATCAGCGGCACGCCGATGCAGCCGGCCGCCGTCAGGCCCAGCCCTTTCTGTAAAAAATCTCTGCGCGTTGCCATAGCATATCCAATCAAACAATGCGGATACTATAGCGTATAGCGGGGGGAGTTGAGAAATTCCTTTAACTTCGTGCGCCAACTACGGTGCTTTCCTTAAGCCAAGTTTAAGTCTTCGGGCAGGCTCAGGCTGCCAGCTGGCGCGGCGGCGCCGCTTCCACCAGGGCCGGACGCGGATTGTCCAGCAAATAGCCCTGGCCCAGCACCGGCAAGCCGGCCAGCTCGCCGATGCGGCGCACCGCCGACAAGACATGCGGCTCTTCCAGGCGCTTGAAGACCAGCTGGGCGCCCACCGAGGCGGTGCGCAGCAGCAGTTCTACCAGGGCCGCCTCATCGTGCAAGGCGCGCGCATCGACCTTCACCACATCGGGCCGCACCCGCTCCAGCAGATTCAAGCCTTCGCGCCCGCCCGAGACATTGACGGCGAAGCGGAAGCCGTTGCGGCGGTAATTGTCGGACACATAATTGAGCAGCCAGCCTTGCTGCGCATTCACCTGCGGCAATTGCAGCACCACGCGGCCGACGGGCAGGCCGAGCGCATCGAGAATGCGCTGGAAGGCATGGCCGTGGTTGCTGCTGACCGCGCTCAGCAGCCGGTCATGCACATTCAGGTAGAGGTCGGCCCCGCCGTTGACGGCATCGCCGCTTTCGTTCTGGCGGAAGAAGTTAATCGCGTGCAGCATGCGGCATAGCCGGTCCAGCTCCACCGACTCGTCGTCGCTGGCGGCATGGTCGAGCAGCTTCCACAGCGACAGCCCCTCGTCGTCCGACGATACGCTGCGCGCCAGCCCCTCGTAGGCGAAGACGCGGCCGGTATCGAGCTGGCGCACCGGCTGGAAGGCGCTGGTCATGGTGCAATTGAAGAAGCGGCCCAGGGCGCGGCCCTCGCTGTCGAGCCAGATGGTCGAGGCGGTAGCGGCCGGATCGGACAGGCGCGCCAGATAGTTTTGCAGGACAGGGAATTTCATAGTGCTCCTTCATGCGCCCATGGCGCCAGAACCCCTAGCCTACGCGCTCGGCCGCCAAAACCGAAAGAATGCTTTTTCCCTAGCTTATAACTGACACACATAAAGGATATGCGAAGCGCGGTGAATATGCATATAAGAATTGATTCGTTCCTGCTCAACCAGTTCATCGGTATCTTGGGACCGTCAGCAACAATCTCGCGTCCTTACCATGTGCCAGCTCCTCGCAATGAACAGCAGCAAGCCCGCCAACCTGGGATTTTCCTTCTCCGGTTTTGCCGAGCGCGGCGGCCGCACTGGCGAGCACAAGGATGGCTGGGGCATCGCCTTCCACACCAAGGACGAGTGCCAGATTTTTGCCGACCACCTGCCCTGCATCGCCTCGCCGCTGGCGGCCAGCATTAAGCAGCAGCCGCTGAAAGCCAGTAATGTGATTGCGCATATCCGCAAGGCCACGCAAGGCCGCATCGCCCGCGAAAACTGCCATCCCTTCAAGCGCCAGCTGTGGGGCCGCACCTGGACTTTCGCCCACAACGGCGACCTGAAGGAATTCGCCCCGGCCGCCGGCGCCTACACGCCGGAAGGCGACACCGATAGCGAGCGCGCCTTCTGCTACCTGCTGTCGCGCCTGGGCCAACGCTTCGCCGCGCAACCGGCGCGCGAGGTGCTGTATGCCGAGCTGAGCCTGCTGGCCGAGGAAATCGCCGCCCATGGCACCTTCAACTTCATCCTGTCCGACGGCGACACTCTGTTTGCCCATTGCAGCACCAAGCTGCACTATGTGCTGCGCGCCTACCCCTTCTCGGTGGCCAAGCTCATCGACTGCGACTTGAGCATCGACTTCAGCCAGCACAACCACCTGGACGACCATATCGCCGTCATCGCCACCGAGCCGCTGACCTCGAACGAAGCCTGGACCGCCTTCCAGCCCGGCGAACTGAAAATGTTCGGCGCCGGCCGGGTCCAGTTCGAAGCCGCGCCGCTGCCCCTGGCCGTCGGCTTCTAAGGACGGCTTTACGGGCCTTGGCGGCTCAGACTATCATGAAGCATGCACAGTCCTTGCCGCCGCGGCGGCCGCCTTCATGCCCACTGCCATTGCCCTGATTGCCGATTGCCCCAACACCCGCCAGCATCTGCGCGCCCTGATCGCGGCCGACTCCGGCATGCTGCCGCTCGGCTGGGCCGCCAGTCCGGCCGCCGCTGAAACCCTGATCAGCCGCAGCAGCGCCAATGTCTACCTGATCCTCTGCCATCTGGCCGACAGCCAGGCGCCGCGGCTGACGCGGCTGGCTCTCGACACCCATCCAGGCTGCGCCGTGGCCGTAGTGGCCAAGAGCGGCGACGACGCCCTGCTCTACGCCTGCCTGCAGGCCGGCGCCAATGCCTGCCTGCAAACCGAATGCAGCGCCGCCGAGCTGCGCGACTGCCTGCGCGCCCTGCGCAACGGCAGCGCCTTCCTCTGCCCGACCAGCGCCCACCAGTTGCTGCGCCGGCTGCAGGCGAACGCGCCCGCACCGCTGGCCACGCCCCTGACCGGCCGCGAAAGCGATATCCTGCGCGCCCTCGGCAAAGGTTTGACCATGAATGAAATCGGCAGCCTGCACGGCATCTCGCCGCACACGGCGGCCCACCACGTCAAGCGCATCTACCGCAAGCTGGGCGTGCACACGCGCGGCGAGGCCGTCTACGAGGCCACGCAAATGGGTTTGCTATAAGGTTGGCGCGAAGCTGGGATCAGGCCGAGCCGCAGCCGCAAAAACGCTTGCGTCCGGCTTCGGGCGGGCAGCTTTCCGCCCCCAGCTGCTTCCAGAAGAAGACCGTGTCCACCCCATATGGCGAGCGCACATTGCCGGAACGGATATAGCCCTGGCGCGCGAAGAAATCCTCGCCGCTGGCCGTGCTGTGCAGCTGCAGCGCCTTCACGCCCCAGCTCGCGGCCTGTGCCTCGATCCGGCTCAGCAAAGCCTTGCCCGCGCCCTTATGCCGCGCCTCCGGCAGCAGATAGCACAGGGCCAGCTTGCCGGCCGCCGTCAGCAGGGCAACACCGACCACGGAGCCGTTCTCCACGGCAACCAGGGAAAAATTGGTGGGGGATTCGAACCAGCTGGCCACAGTCTGCGTGTTTTTATTGCCCAGCCAGGCATCCAGAATGACGGGATCGTTATTGTGGTCCGCGATGCAACATTCCGTAATTGAACGGCGCAGTACCTGACACGCCGCCGGGGCGTCGGCCGATGCTGCAATACGAATTTCAAGACTCATGCGTACTCACAAAAATTCCATCCACAAGCCGACTATACACCAGCTCCCGAAAAGGCGTTGATCCCATACTATCTAAGCATATTACGAAAAATTCGTATCTTTTCGGCGCCGAATTTTAGACCATTGATATCTGTTTTCACAATAAGAGCCCACCATGCAAACAGCAAAAAATGCATTTAGCCGCAAACGCCGTCAAATCAGTATCCTCCTCGCCACAGCCTCTGCCGCCCTCGCCCTGCCCCTGGGCGCCGCCGCCGCCGATCCCACCCTGCTCAACGTCTCCTATGACGTAACGCGCGAACTGTTCAAGGACATCAACCCCGCCTTCATCGCCGACTACAAGAAACACACGGGCGAAACGCTGACGGTGAACCAGTCGCATGGCGGCTCCTCCAAGCAGGCGCGCTCCGTGGCCGACGGCCTGGAAGCGTCGGTGGTGACGATGAACCAGGCCAACGACATCGACCTGCTGGCCGACCGCGGCCTGGTGGTGGCCGACTGGAGCAAGAAATTCCCGCACGGCGCGGCGCCGTTCTACTCGACCGTCGTGTATCTGGTGCGCAAGGGCAATCCGAAAGCCATCAAGGACTGGAACGACCTGGCCAAGCCCGGCGTGCAGGTGATCATCCCCAATCCCAAAACCTCGGGCAACGGCCGCTACACCTATCTGGCGGCCTGGGGTTCGGTACTGAAAAAAGGCGGCACGGAAGCCCAGGCGCGCGAGCTGGTGGGCAAGATCTTCAAGAACGTGCCGATCCTCGACACCGGCGGCCGCGCCGCCACCACCACCTTCACCCAGCGCCAGATCGGCGACGTGCTGGTGACCTTCGAAAACGAGGTGCAGCTGGTGCGCGGCGAGTTCGGCGACAATTTCGAAGTCGTCTACCCCTCCACCTCGATCCTGGCTGAATCGCCGGTGGCTGTGGTGGACAAAGTGGTCGACCGCCGCAATCTGCGCAAGCAAGCCACGGCCTACCTGAACTTCCTGTACAGCGACGCCGGCCAGGAAATCATCGCCAAGCACTTCCTGCGTCCGCGCTCGGAAGCGGTGGCCAAGAAATACGCGGCCAGCTTCAAGCCCATCACCCTGCTCAGCGTGGATGAAGTCTTCGGCGGCTGGCGCGCGGCCCAGAAGAAGCACTTCGACGACGGCGGCGAGTTCGACAAGATTTACGGCAGCAAATAAGTCCCCAGCAAGCCCGGCCGATGCCGGGCTTTTTTCATGCTAGCGGCCCGCAATGCAGACGGTGCTCAATTGGGGAAGGTGATCGAGCACCGTGAAGTCGCCATCCGCGATGCGCGTATTGCCCAGGATATTCAGTTCGCGCAGCTGCAGGCAGGCGGCCAGGGGGCGCAGCGATTCGAGCGGGCCGCAGTCATACAGCCACAGGCTGCGCAGCTCCTCCAGGCCCGCCAGGGCAACCAGGGAGCCGATTTGCGGACAGGACTCCAGCGTCAGATGACGCAGGCGACGCGCGCCGGACAAGCCGTCCAGCGAAACCAGGCTGCGGTTGCCGGCGATCGACAGGTTTTGCAGCGCCGGCAGCCCCGCCAGCGCATCGAGTTCCGGCAAGATGATGGCGCTCAAGGATAACTGCTCCAGGCCCGCCAGCGCGGCGAAGGCGGCACTTTCCAGGCGGCCCGGATAGTGGCCCAGTCCCAGGCGCTTCAAGCCCCGGCAGGCAAAGACGCTGTCCAGGCCGGGAAAGCGGCCCGCCAAATTCAGCCGCTCCAGGCGGGTAATGCTGCTCAGATCGATGCCCCGTCCCAGCTTGCCGGTAAAAGGCAGGTCCAGGGAACGCAGGGCTGGCAGCGCCTGCAGAAATTCCAGGCTGCGCACATCCGGATCCAGGATTTTCACGCCCTCCAACTCCGGCCAGGCGGCAAGGAAGCCATAGCGGCCGCCATCGCTCAGATAGCCCTTGGCATGGTTGAAATGCGCTTCGCGAATGCCCTGTTCCCGGCAGTAAGCCCCTTGCTGCGCGCGCCAGGCTCCGCGCGCGACGGCACGCAAGCCGAACTCGCCCGCTTCCAGCGTCAGCCCCACCCGCGCCCGTGCCAGCAGGGATCTGGCCCAGTTCAGCGCCGCCATCGCAGCTCCCGTTTTCCCTTCCAACCCATAGGCGCCGCCTTTCGTCCCCGCCTGCGGCGGTGGATATCACAATAAATTGATGCCGAAGCGCTTCACCAACCAGGCAAACGCGGCAAAGCAGACGACAGTCAGCAGCACGCAGGCGAGCAGCGTCGGCCAGAAACCCAGGCGCGGCAGCAGCCAGGGAAAGGCCAGGAACATCGGCAAGGTCGGCACCACGTACCAGAAGGTATACCAGGCGTGGTTGGCGATCTTCTCGGCCGGCTGCTTTTCCACATACAGCCAGACCAGGGCCAGCAGCGTCACCAGGGGCAATGCCGCGAGCAAGCCGCCCAGCCGGTCGCTGCGCTTGGCGCATTCGGATACCGCCACCACCACCATCGAGGTTATCAGATATTTAACGACCAGCCACGCCATTCCTGCCTCCGATACACAATGACCGCGATTATAGCGGCCCGCGACTCAATTAATCGGCCAATACGGCCCAGTTCGTCTAGACTAGAAATCACTTTAATGTTATCGTCTAAGTCGCATAAATATTGCCTCATAGACAGATTTCGCGTGGCGTCCGTTCCGGGCGCCTTTGTCTTGCCGCTTTCCCGAATACATACCAAATGATCAAGAAAATTACCGCAGCCCTGCTGCTGTCATTCTCTGCCGCTGCCATGGCTGTGCCGCTGGGTTCACAGTCCGTGCTGGTGGTGGAAGAAGGCACCGGCAAAGTCCTGCTGGAAAAGAACGCCAATGTGGTCGTGCCCATCGCCTCGCTGACCAAGCTGATGACCGCCATGGTGGTGCTCGACTCCAAGCTCGACATGGAAGAACCCATCAGCATCGACAAGGAAGATGTCGACAACATCAAGCACAGCACCTCGCGCGTGCCGGTCGGCGCCACCATTGCGCGCGGCGACGTGCTGCAGCTGGCGCTGATGTCCTCCGACAACCGCGCCGCCGCCTCGCTGGCGCGCACCTATCCGGGCGGCCCGACCGCCTTCAAGGCCGCCGTCAACGCCAAGATCCGCGCGCTCGGCCTGAGCAATACCCGCATCGAAGAGCCGACCGGCCTGTCGCCCAACAATACCTCGACCGCCGCCGACCTGGTGAAAATGGCCGAAGCGGCCGCCAACTACCCGGCGATCCGCCGCTACACCACCGACACCAAGGAAGTGATCGACATCAAAGGGCGCAAGGTGGAATACCACAACACCAACCGCCTGGTCGGCGCCAAGGGCTGGGACATCGATCTGTCCAAGACCGGCTACACCGAAGAAGCCGGGCGCTGCCTGATCATGCGCATCAAAGCCGCCGGCAAGAACGCCACCCTGGTGCTGCTCAACGCCAAGGCCAACTCCGCGCGCGTCATGGACGCCCTGAACATCCGCCGCCTGCTGACCGGCGCCGACGAACCGAAAGTCCTCAAGGCCAGCGCCAGCCGCAAAAAAGCCGCCCGCAGCGCCCCACGCCGTCGCCGCGCCGCCATGTAAGGTTTGCGCCAAATCAAACAATGTCCACCCTGGTGTCAGGCACTGGAGTAGGACATTGCTTGATTTTTCTCAAAGAATGTCCAACCCTGGTGCCTGACACCAGGGTTGGACATTCTTTGTTTTGGATCAAAGGGATTTGCCGGGCTTAGCCGGCGATCAGGGCGCGCAGGCCGCTGGCGCGGTGGGTGCGCTCGGCGATGGCTTCGGCCAGGATGCTGGCGACGGGCGTTGCTAAGGTGAAGTACTCGCGGGCGCGCGTGATACCGGTGTAGATCAGCTCGCGCGCCAATACCGAGCCGCCTTCGCGCGGCAATACCAGCACCGTGTGGCGGAATTCGGAGCCTTGCGACTTGTGCACCGTCATCGCGAACGCGGTTTCGACATTGCGCAGACGCGTCGCCAGCACGCTGCGCACGGCCTCGCCTTCCGAGAAGTAGACGCGCAGCGAGCCGGGACGCAGCGGATCGGGCAGCGCCAGCCCGATATCGCCGTTGAAGACGCCGGCGCCGTAGTCGTTGCGCGTGACCATCACCGGCCGCCCCACATACCATTCGCCGCGGCGGCGTATCAGGCCCGCCGCTTCCAGCCGCTGTTCGATCGCTTCGTTCAGGCCCGTCACGCCCCATTCGCCTTCGCGCACGGCGCACAGCAGGCGGAAGGCTTCGAAGCTCTTCAGCACTTCGCGCGCCCAGGCTTCATGCACATCGGGACCGCCTTCCATCGCCGCCGTCTGGCCGGCCTGCAGCAAACGCAGATACTGCTGGTAGCCGCTGCCGGCGCCTTCGCGCCCTTGCACGGCCAGCTTCAGCACCTCGGGCAGCTGCGCCGCCTCCATCCACAGCAGTTGCCCGCCGCTCTCGCCGCGCAGCACCTGGCGCGCCGCTTCGGCGTCGCCCTGATTGACCGCCGTGGCCAGCGCGCCGATCGGACCGCCGAAACGGCGGCTCTGGCGCAGCATCACAGTTTGCTGGGCCAGCGCACCGCCGTCGGCATCCTGGAAGGCGGGGGGAATCTGCTGGCCGCTGGCGGCGGCCGCATACTCCAGCGTGGCGGCGGTGTAGCGGCCCGCTTCGGCATCGTGGCATAGATCGCCCAGCACCGCGCCCGCTTCGACCGAGGCCAATTGGTCCTTGTCGCCCAGCAGGATCAGGCGCGCATGGGGCGGCAGCGCCGCCAGCAGCGCCGCCATCATCTCCAGGTGCACCATCGAGGCTTCGTCGACGATCAGCACATCCACATCGAGCGGATTGCCGGCGTGGTGCTGGAAGCTGCGCGTGTCGGGCCGCGCTCCGAGCAGGCTGTGCAGGGTGCGCGCCGCGCCCATGCGTCCGGCCAGTTCGCGCAGCGGCAACGCGGCGCCGACCTTGCCCGCCAAGCTGTCGAGAGCATGGTCGATGGATTGCTTCAGGCGCGCGGCCGCCTTGCCGGTCGGCGCGGCCAGCGCGATGCGCAATCCGCTCGCCTGCGGTCCCGCCACTGCGAACAGCAGGGCCAGAAGGCGGGCCACGGTGTAAGTCTTGCCGGTGCCGGGACCGCCCGTGATGACGGCCAGATTACCGCGCAAGGCGGTGGCGCAGGCGATTTTCTGCCAGTCCGGACCGCCCTCGCGCGTGGCATGGTCGAACAGGATGTCCAGCCAGTGCCGCGCGTCGGCCGTGTCCACGGGCAGCGGCTGGCCGGCGCGGCTGCGCACCGCGTCCGCCACCGCCGTCTCGTCGCTCCAGTAGCGGCGCAGATAGAGCCGCTCGCCATCCAGCACCAGCGGCTGTTTGAAATCCAGGTCGCCCACCGGCCAGACCTGTTCGCAGGAATACAGCATGGCGCGCCAGGCCATGGCATTGCGCGGCAGCGGCCCGGCCGCGTCGCGCAGCGCGTTCCACTCTTCCGGCGTCCAGCCCAGCAGGCCGGAAGGGTCTTGCGCCAGATCGTTGAGCATCAGGCAGCTGTGCCCCCGCCCCTCCAGCTCCGACAGCAGCAGGCAGGCCAGCATCAGCGGCGCTTCCGCCCCGCCGGTGGGCCGGTTGGACGGCATGCCCAGCGTGGCGACAAAGCGCGCAAAGGCGCCGCTCAGGCGGCGCAGCTTGCCCGCCTCGGTCAAGGCTTCGATCTGGGCGTCCAGCGGCGTGCCGATGACGCTCTCCCTGTTCTGGTTCATAGTGCTTCTCCGGCGGCGGTCCTGGACGCGGCGCTGCCGCTCACGCTATTCATCATACTCTCGCTCCGTTTCCGCCTTTTCGCCCAGCAGCGCTTCCAGCCCGTCGAGCAGGCCGGCCTGCGCTTCCAGCACATAGCAGCCGCGCGTCTGCGCATTGCCCACGCCGCGCAGGAAGTAGAAAATGGCCCCGCCCAGCTGCGACGCCGGATCGTAGGCATCGCCCAGGCGGCTGCGCAGCAGGCGGTGCAGGGCCAGCAGATAGATCGCGCCCTGGATATCGTAGCGATGCTCGGCCATACCCACGGCGAGCGCCTGCTTGTGGTAAGCCGCGTCGCCGCTGCCCAGCGCATTTGACTTGTAATCGAGCAGCCAGTAGCGGCCCTCGTGTTCGAACACCAGGTCGCAGAAACCTTTCAGCATGCCATGCAGCTCGCGCTCGGGCAGCGCCGGACGCGCCAGCCCATCCAGCAGGTGGGCGCGGCACAGGCGATCCAGCGCCCCGGTGCGCAGGCGCTCGCTGGGGAACCAGAACTCCATCTCCGACAGTACGGGACCGATGCCGTCCAGCGCCGCGCCCAAAGGCGGCAGCGGCGTGGTGACGGCGCTGCGCAGCCAGGCCAGCGCATCGTCCAGGCGGTTGCCCCAGCCGGCGCGCTCGATGCGCTTGCCGAGGCGGGTTTCGAAGGTGGCCTGATGAACGCTGCCGAAGCCTTCCTGGCCGATCCACTCCAGCTGCTCGTGCAGAAAATTGCCCGGCACCGAGCCGCGCGGGAAGCGGTGCCAGGGCGCGTCTTCGGCGCGCAGCGCAGCGGCGCTTGCGCCGCCCAGCGCCTGCTCATCGTCCTGTTCCAGCAGCTTTTCCTGCAAGGCGTCGCGCGGCACGGGCGCCGTTGGCTGGGCCGCCGCCCCATAACCAGGAGCGGCCGTGCGCCGTGCCAGCGAGGTAAAGCTGCCCACGCTCCAATCGCGCTCGAAACTGCCGCTGAAGGGGCGCGGATCGATCAGGGGCGGCGCCTGTTCCACCCGGCCGAACAGGGTCAAACCCTGCTGCGGCTCCAGCATGCGCAGGCCGATATCGCCGCAATCGCCGCGCAGCTGCTGCCAGTACTCGCCCAGGCGGCTGGCCGGAAGCGCCGCGCCGCCCGCCAGCAGATAGCCCAGCGCCGACTCGTGCAGCGTGCTTTCGCCGGCCTTGCGCGCCGCCAGCGCGGCCACGCCCAGCCACAGGAAATGGCGGGCGCGGGTCAGCGCCACGTACATCAGCCGCAAATCTTCCGCCAGACGCGCCTCATCAGCTGCCGCCAGGGCGGCGTCGGAGCGGCCCAGGTCCAGATGGCGCACGCCTTCCTCATCGGTGTATTCGAGGAAGCTGCGGTTGCGCTTTTCCACCTTGCGCGCCGTGACGGCAAAGGGCAGATACACCAGCGGATATTCCAGCCCCTTGGACTTGTGCACGGTGACGACTTTGACCAACTCCGCATCCGATTCCAGCCGCAGCACGCGCTCGTCGCCGCCCTCGCTCTCGCTATCGATCTGCTCGGCCAGCCAGCGGATCAGCGCCTGCTCGCCGTCGAGCTGGCGGCTGGCGCTTTGCAGCAGCTCGGCCAGATGCAGCAGATTGGTCAGGCGCCGTTCGCCGCCGGGTTGGGCCAGCATGGCGGCCGGCAGGCGCAGCTCGTGGATGAAGCGGCGCAGCATGGCCAGCACGCCCTGGCGCTGCCACACCACATGCAGCGCCTTCAACTGCTCGACGCGCTTTTCCCACTCCAGCTCGTCGGCCGAGAGGCGCGCCAGTTCGGCCAGCGGCAGATTGATGGTGCGGGTGGCGAAAGCGGCGCGCGCCAGGGCGCCATCGAGCGGATTGGCCAGCGCCGTCAGCCAGCGCAGCACGTCGGCCGCCTCGTCGCTGTCCAGCACCGAATCCTTGTCCGACAGGTAAACGCTCGGCACCTTGCGCCGCAGCAGCGCCTGGCGGATGGCCGCCGCCTCGCGCCGGTCGCGCACCAGCACGGCGATATCGGCCGGCTGCAGGCGCTGCCAGCCCTGCGCATCCTCGAAACCGGCGCGGCTGTCGTTGAGCAGATTGGCGATATGTTCGGCGCAGTGCTGGGCGAAGAAATCGCGGTAGCCGTCGGCGCGCAGATCGTCGGCCGGATTGCAGGCCACCGTCAGGGCGGGCAAGGCGCCCTGGCTGTCGACCAGCACCTCTTTGCGGCCAGCCGCCGCCACCGCGTCGAAGGGCAGCGGATTGGCGCCGTCGCGGCGGAAGCGGAAGGCGCCGCGCGGGAAGCCGGCAGGCTCCCCTTCCGCCCCGCCCTCGGCATGCAGGAAGATGCGGTTCACGGCCTGCACCACGGCAGCGCTGGAGCGGTAATTGGTGCCGAGCTGGTAATGCCGTCCTTCAGTGGCGCGCCGCGCCGCCAGATAGCTGTGGATGTCGGCGCCGCGGAAGCCGTAAATCGACTGCTTCGGATCGCCGATCAGGAACAGGCCGAGCGTCGGATCGTTCTCCGCCACGCGGTACAGCAGGTCGAAGATGCGGTACTGGCTGGGCGCCGTATCCTGGAACTCGTCCACCATAGCGACCGGATACTGCTCGGTGATGCGCTTGCGCAGCGCAGCGCCATTGCTGCCTTCCAGCGCCTGCTTGAGGCGCTCCAGCATGTCGGCGAAGCCGAACTGGCGGTTGCGCCGTTTCAGCTCACTCATGCGCTGGGCGATGCTGGCTGCCGCGTGGCGGTACAGCGCGTGGGCCAGCGGTTCGATCGCGGCCAGCGCCTCTTCCAGCGCCGCCACCGCATCGAAATCGTCCGGCACGATGGGGCTGAAGCCCTTGGCGCAGGCGTCGACGATGCCGTCCGGGCGGAGGCGGCGCCATGCCGTGTCGTTCATGTCAGGCCGCAGCTGGCGCGGATCGGCGGCCCAGTTGCGCAGCGCTTCGAACCATTTCGCCACCGACTCCGGCTTCATCTTGACGCCGTTGAAGCATTTCGGCGCGTCGGCGCGCTGCGCCAGAATCCACTGTTCCATGCGGCTGGCGCGCTCGTACCAGTCTTCCTTCAAGCCCGCCAGCTTGAGCGTCTGTTCGTTCTGCTCGCGCCGGATCAGCGCCGCCAGCGTTTCGCCGCCGGCCGCGCCCACCGCTGCCACGCGCCGCACCAGCTCGCGCACCGAGCGCTTCAGCGCATCGACGTCGGGCCAGCATTCCAGCAGGGACTGCAGCACGTCCGCGCCCAGCGGATAGACTTGCTGGCGCCAATAGTCGTGCACCGCATCCTCGAACAGGGCCGCTTCGTCGCTCACCAGTTCCTCGTCGAACAGGTTGGCGCTGTCGAAAGCATGCTCGCGCAGCATGCGCTGGCACCAGGCGTCGATGGTGAAGATGGCCGCTTCGTCCATCGTCTCGGCGGCCAGCGTCAGGCGGTGCGCGGCCTGCTGGCGCGCGCTGTCGCCGGCGCAGGATGCGAGCAGCTCGTCCAGATAGGGATCGCTGTCCGCGCCCTGGCCGCGGAAATAGGCCGCCGCCTCCACCAGCCGTTCGCGCACGCGGTTGGACAGCTCGCGCGTGGCGGCACGGGTAAAAGTCATCACCAGGATCTGCGAGGGCAGCAGCGGACGCGGATACGCATCGCCGCCGCCATGGCCCAGCACCAGGCGCAGATACAGGGCGGCGATGGTCCAGGTCTTGCCGGTGCCGGCGCTAGCCTCGATCAGGCGCGAGCCATGCAGGGGGAAACTGGCGGGCAGCAGTTGCTGGCTCATGCCCCGCCCTCCTCTTTCATGGGATCAACCGCCACCGCCTGCTGCAGCCAGTCGGCCAGCGGGCCATACAGCTCGCGCGAACAGTCGGCAAATTCCGGCACCGAGGCCAGGGCGGCGAAATCGGGCCACAGGCGCGCCAGGCACAAATCCTCATTCTCGCCCTTCACCTCAAAGCCGCCATCGTACACGGCGCGCGGATCGCCTTCGCGCACCAGGGCCAGCGCCGTCTTGCAGGCCGTGGGCAGGGGTGCATCCATGCCGGCCCGCCACAGCGCGGCCAGCGCCGCCAGCTGATCGCGCGCCTGGGCCGGGTCGAGCGGGGCCATGGTGATGATGGCGTCGCGCGCCACCAGGAAGCCGGTGACGGGCATGCCTTGCGCGGCGGCGGCCAGTTGGCGCAGCCACATGGGAATCAGCTTTTCGCCGCGCGGCCAGCCATCCTTGTCGCAAGCCTTGGACGAGATCTGCGCCAGCCATACCGTGGTGGACCCGTCGTGGCGCAACTGGTCGACCCAGTCCTCCAGCACCAGGCCGGCCAGTTCCAGCTTGACCGGCAGCTTGGACGCGGCCAGCGGATAGCGCGCGCGCAGCGCCAGCCAGGCGTAACGCACCGGTTCCAACGCATCGACCAATTGCTCCTGCCATTGTTCGCCGATCAGACCGATCGGCAGCACGCCCTCGCGCCGAAGCCGCGCTGCGCGCTCTTCCAGGCCGCTGCGCACATCGGCGATGTCCTCATCGGCGCCGCCGTCATCGAGCATGGTGTCTTCCAGCAGATAGCGTTCCAGCGCATTCAGCGAGAACGGTTCCTCGTCCTCGCCCACCAGGGCCGATTCGCCGAACACCACGCCCAGGCGCTGGCGGAAGAAGTACTTGACCGGCTGGCGGATGAAACTGGCCAGGCTGTTCAGCTTGAGGCGGAAACTGTCGTCGATCTCGAAAGGCGGCAGCTGTCCCTCCGCTTCCAGCGCCTGCGCCTCGTCGGCCGCGTGGGCGGCGCGCCATTCGCCGGCATAGGTGAGCAGCCCCCCCGCCTCGAAATAGCGCCGGCTGAAAGGCTGCAAAGCGTGTTCGGTGGTGCGCGCGCCCAGGTCCAGCTGCCAGCCCGCCTTCAGGTAATCGAAGAGCTGGGACAGCAGCACCGACGGCGGCTGCTCGCTGTTGTCGCGCACATTGCGGCCCACCCAGCTGACATACAGCTTGTCGCGCGCGGCCAGGACGGCTTCCAGCATCAGATAGCGGTCGTCGTCGCGGCGCGAGCGGTCGCCGGGACGCGCCATGCCAGGCAAGGCCAGCAGGTCGAAGTCGGCCTTGCTGGCGCGGCGCGGGAAATCGCCATCGTTCATGCCCAGCAGGCAGACCACGCGGAAAGGCACGGCGCGCATCGGCATCAAGGTGCAGAAAGTGACGCCGCCAGACACGAACTGGTGTTCCAGCGATGGTTCGTCCAGCGCGCCCAGCCAGGCTTCGCGCAGCACGGCCAGCGGCACGGCTTCCTCGAAGCCGGCGCCGGCGCTGGTTTCCAGCCAGCGGTTCAGGGTTTCATCCAGCTGCGCCAGCATCAGCCGGTCGCCTTCGTCGCTGGCCTTGAAGAAGGCCGCCAGCAGGGTGCGCGCCTGCACGCCCCACTCTTCCGGCGTGCGCGGCTGGGCCAGCAGCGCGCGCCAGTGCAGCAGGGCTTCCACCAGTTGGGCCAGCGAGCCGGCCAGCGCCGCATCCAGTCCGCCCACTTCGCCATACGGTTCGATGCCGTTGAAGGCCGCGCCATGACCGCTGGCATAGCCCAGCAGCATGCGGCGCACGCCGAAAATCCAGGCATTCTGCTCGCCGGCCGGTCCCAGGCCCAGGCCTTCGCGGTGCTGGCGGTCCAGGCCCCAGCGCACGCCGGCGCCCTCGATCCACAGGCCCAGCGTCGGCAGATCGTCGGCCGCCAGGCCGAAGCGCGCCGCCAGCGCCGGCACGTCCAGCAGGTCGCGCACCTCGCTCTGGCGGCAGCGCTGCTGCGGCAGGCGCAGCAGCCATTCCAGCGCCACCAGCAGCGGATTCACGCTGCGGTCGTTGACGTCGCCGATTTCAAACGGGATATAGCGCGCATCGCTGCGCTTATGCTGGCCGAAGACAGCGTGGATGGCGGCGGTGAACACGTCGATGTCCGGCACCATCACCACCACGTCGCGCGGCCGCAGCGCCGGACCGCCGTCCGTCTCCGAGGCGGCGAACATGGCGAGCAGCTGGTCGTGCAGCACTTCGACTTCGCGCTGCACGCTATGCGCCACATGGAATTCGATGGAACGGTCACTATCGGGCGGCGGCGCCTGCGGATGCTCGGACAGCGGCAGCAGATCGCGCACGGCCGCCTGCACCTGGGCTAGCAGCGTGGCGCCCTCGCCTTCACTGAACAGGTCCACGCGCAGGCTGTCGCTGCGTCCTTCGGCCGCGGCGGCGCTGTCGAATTCGTCCAGCATGCGGATGAAGTCGCGGCCCTGGCGCCCCCAGCCCGCCAGCAGCGGATGGCTGTGGGCATGCAGTTCTTCCAGCGGAATCTGGCCCAGGTCGACGCCATTGCGCAAGCTTTGGCGGCGGTGGGCGGCGCGCAGCAGGTCGCGTCCTTCGATGATGTCGCCCCAATAGAACTGGCAGGGATTGGGCACGGCCAGCATCACCTGGGTGAAGCGGGCCAGCGCCGCCAGCGCCTGCAAGGTCTGGAACGGCAGGGCCGATACGCCGAACAGCACGATGCGGCGCGGAAGGCGGCCCAGCGGCTGCGCCCCGCCGGCCACGGCGCGCAGGAATTCGGTGTGCACGGAAGCCCGCCCCAGCTCGCGCTCGTGTTCCGGCACGCTGGCGATCACGGCGCGCCACAAGGCGCCCTGCCAGCGCTGGTCCTCGGCCAGCGGCGCCAGTTCGCCGCGCGCGGTGCGCAGTTGGTCGCGTCCGGCGGCCCAGTCCTCCAGCCAGTCGGCGCGGTAGACCTGGTACTGGTCGAACAAGTCGGCCAGGCGCTCGGCCAGTTGCAGGCGGCGCTCCGGGTCGCCGTCGCCGAGGAAGTGGCGCAGCGGCGCAAAGACCGGATCGGCCAGCAGCACCGGCAACAGGCGCATCAGCCGCCAGGTCAGCGGCGCCTTGTCGAAGGCGGAAATGGGCGGCACCCGCTCGCGCCCCAGCATGCCGCGATAGGTCTCCCACAGGAAGCGGGCCGGCAAGGCCACGCGGGTGGCGGCACATACGCCCGCATCCTCGGCCAGCGCGATTTTCAGCCACTCGGCCACGCCGTTCGATTGCACCAGGAAGGTCTCGGTCTCCAGCGGCGCCAGCGGATGCGTGCGCAGCCACTGGAACACGGCGGCGCGCAGCTGTTCCAGCTGGTTGCCGTGCAAGATCAGAAGTCCGGGAGTAACGCTCGCGTGCATAGTGCCGTGGAAGTAGATGCCAGCCCCTATTATCGCCTGTCGCGCGCCGAATACAAACCCTGGAGCGCGGGCGCGGCTCGCAAGCCGCTAGCCTGGCACGCTGGCCGCCAGCTCCTGCGCCACATGCTCTTTCAAGCGCTCCAGTAAGGGCTGCATGCGGACGACTATGGCGCGCGCCTGCTCCAGCTCATCCTCCGGCTTCAGGCGCTCCAGGTGCAGGCACAGGTCGGCGAAACTCATGGCGCCCACCGCGCGCGCCGAGGATTTGATGCGGTGTCCCAGCTCGGACAGGCGCTTCATATCGCCCAATTCCAGCGCCTCGTTGACCTCCACCATGCTGTCGCGCGCCGAATCGAGGAACATCAGGGCGTATTTGCGCATCTTGTCCGGCTTGTTGCCGAAGGTTTGGGCCAGGGCGCGCATATCGAACAATTCGGCCTCGCCGGGAAGCGCGATATCGGCCGCAGCATCGCCCGCCGGCGCAGGCGCAGGTGAGGATGCAGGCAGCGCCGGTTCCGGCGCCGCGATCGCGGGCGCCACAGCGGCGGGTGCGGTTTCGGCCACGCTGGCAATGGGCGGCGCATTTTCCAGCGAGGCGGCCTCGCGCGGCGGTCTTTGCCGTGCCGATCGCGCCGCGCCATCGGAGGCGCGCTGGCCCAGCCACTTGGCCAGCACGGCAAACAGCAGTTGCGGCGCGATCGGCTTGGTCACGAATTCGTCCATGCCCGCCTCCAGGCAGCGCGCCTGGTCTTCGCGGCCGGCATTGGCCGTCATCGCGATCACCGGCGTGCCGGACAGCTTGGGATGGGCGCGGATCAGGCGCGTCGCCTCGAAACCGTCCATCACCGGCATCTGCACATCCATCAGCACGCAATCGAAATGTTCCTTCAGCAGCAGGTCGATGGCTTCCTTGCCGTTGTTGGCCACCACCACGGTGGCGCCGGCATCCTCCAGCAGCTCCTGGCCCACCTGCTGGCTGAAGATATTGTCCTCCACCAGCAGGATGGAAGCGCCGCGCAGCGAGGCCGCCACGTCAGCCTGCAGCTCGTTGCTCTGCGGCTCCTGCAGGAAATTGGTGCTTTTCATCAGGCGCGCGGTGAACCAGAAGGTGCTGCCGTGTCCCGGCTCGCTGTCCACGCCCACGCCGCCGCCCATCAGCTCCGCCAACTGCTTGCTGATCACCAGGCCCAGGCCCGTGCCGCCGTATTTGCGCGTGGTCGAGGTGTCGGCCTGGTGGAAGGACTGGAATAGCTTGCCAACCTGCTGCGGACTCATGCCGATGCCGTTGTCCTGCACCTCGAAGCGCACCATGGTGTAGTTGTCGCGGTCCTCCACCGGGCGGGCGCGGATATAGATGCGGCCATTCTCCGAGAACTTGATGGCATTGCTGGTGAAGTTCAGCAGCACCTGCTCCAGGCGTAGCGGATCACCGCGCATCTGGCGCGACAGGCCAGGCCAGATTTCGAACACCAGCTCCAGCTCCTTGCGCGAAGCCGACTCGCCCAGCTGGTTCGAAATATTCGACAGCAGCGACTCCAGCGTAAAGTCCAGCATTTCCAGATCGAGCTTGCCCGCCTCGATCTTGGAGAAATCAAGAATATCGTTGATGATGCCCAGCAGATGCTGGCCCGAGTGGTAAATTTTTTGCAGATAGTCGCGCTGCTTAGGATTGGTGACGGACTTCAGCGCCAGGTGGGCCATGCCGATCACGCTATTCATCGGCGTGCGGATCTCGTGGCTCATATTCGACAGGAAGTCGCTCTTGGCCTGATTGGCCGCCTGCGCCTGTTCCTTCAGATTGTGCAGCTCCGTCACGTCGGTGGACAGCGCAATCACGGCGCTCACGCCCTGCTCGCCCTCCACCGGCGCCTTCACCGTCCACAAATGGTGGATCACGCCATGCCGATCCACATACTTGCCTTCGCCCGAACGTTTCAGGCTGTCGGCAAAGACGGCATGGTCCTCGCTCCACGCCTGGTCGGCATCGCGCAGCGGCATCACTTCGCGGTCCAGGCGTCCGATGATCTGCTCCACCGGCAAGCCCATGGCCTCGGCCATCTTCGCATTCACATAAATAAAGCGGCGGCCCTGGTCTTTCATATACACATGGGCATCCACATTATTCAACACGCTGTCCAGCAGGCGGCGCTGCTCCTGGGCGCTGCGGCGCTGCCAGTACAGGCTGAAAAAGAACAGATAGATCAGCAAGGTGCCCACAAAGCCTGTACCCAGCGCCACCAGCGGGAACCAGCGGTCGAAGCCCAGTACCATATCGGTCTTGCGCGCATGGAAGCGCGCCTTCCATAAGGTGCCGTTGAAATCGATGGGCAGCACGGTCAGAAAGTAGTCGTCCGAATTGCCCGGCAGGACCGGCGGCGCATCGATCGAGCCGTTATCGTTGAACAGCAGGCGGTCTTCCTTGCCGATGCTCAGGCTGCGCTTTTCCGGATCGCCGGCGCCGTCGGCGTACAGGATCATATGCACTTGCCGGTCGGCCATCTCGTCGATCGCGCCCTGCACCAGCTTGGCCACGGAAAAACCGATGCCGACCGATCCCAGATAGGCGGCGCGGCGGCTCTCCATATCGTGCACCGGCATGCCGCGCCGGTAGACCGGCAGGCGCATGCCCAGGCCGATATGCGGCGCCGGCTTTTTTAGCACCACCGGCTGGCCCGATGCGCTGATCTGACCTGTATCGCGCGACAGCTCCATGGCGCGGTCGATGGCGGGATTGGCCGTGATGTCCACGCCGAAGCGTTCCATCAGCATATCCATCGGTTCCAGGTATGTCAGCGGCGCGTAGTGGTCGCGCAGGCCCGGCGGCTTGATGTCGAATTTCGGGTAGCCGGCCGGATTGATGCTGCGGTCGGCGCGCACGGCCGCCACGAAGTCGTCGCGCTCGGCGGAAGGCACATAAGGCGCGTAATTGATGGCCTGGATGGCCGGAAAATGCAGCGGCATATTCAGGCTGTTCACATACTGCCGGAATTGCAGCCGCGAGAGGGAGTCCGTGGTCTGGAAAAGGGCCACCAGGCCGCGCACCACGTCGGAATACGATTTCACGCGGGCCGAAATGCTGTACTGCGTGGCGCGCGTCAGATTATCGAAGCGCAGCTGGGCATCATCTTCCACTGTTTTGGCGGCAGTGGCATACAGCGTCATTCCGACGGCGCCAGCCAAGGCCAGGCCCGCGCCCCACAGCAGCAAGCGCGTACTGACCAGACTATTCCCAAGCTCATTGAGTTTGCGCATCGATCCGCCGGAATTTTCCTCTTGCATTGCAGCAGCATACTATTAAACGCCAGTGCGAACCATTTTTCGCCCGCCCGCTCCAACACGCAAAGGGGGGAAGAAAAAATGGTGTCGCTCCGATCCGACATATTTACTGCCAGTATCATTTCAGTGCGGGAAGCGGGCGCGGCCAAGCCGCTTTTTGCCGCCCTGCTCGCTTGCAGTTTGCTGGCTCCGGCCGCCGCCCAGCAAGGCACGGCCGACCACCATGAATTCGAGGCGGCGCTGGAGGCGCCTTTCCTCGGCGGCGAAGCTGGCGCGCGGCCACTGCATCTGCGTTTCCGCTATCCCGGCGCCGCATCCGGCCAGCGCCTGCGCTGGCAGCTCGACTTGCTCGACCAGCGCGGCCGCAGCCTGCGCCGCTGGCAGGGCCAGGCCGCATTGCGCGGCGGTGCGTTGCAGCTCGATCCCGCTTGGCAAGCGGGCCGGGCAAGCGATGCCGCAGCAGCACGGCCACCAGCCGGCCTCTACCATCTGCGCCTGCGCGCCACGCCCGAGCCACGGGTCCGCGCCGCGCGCGGCAAGGCGATATCGCAGGCGTCCCAGGCGTGGCGGGCGGAACAGACTATCGAGCAAAGCTGGCCCATCGCCATCGGCCCACCGCCCGCGCTGCGCATCGTCGCCAGCAAGGCCTTGCCGCTGGCCGGTCAGACCGCCGCCGCGCCGCCCGCCGCAGGCAGCGCCGCCTCATC
The DNA here is from genome assembly GCF_013369485.1 of Massilia sp. BJB1822. Lineage (GTDB taxonomy): Bacteria > Pseudomonadota > Gammaproteobacteria > Burkholderiales > Burkholderiaceae_D > Rugamonas. The sequence goes on along the minus strand of NZ_JABWEB010000008.1, from coordinate 116,026 downwards.
CCTGGCCGAACTGCCCAGCGCAGAACGTCCCTACACCGTCTACCTCGGCAATCTGCACAGCCAGACCGGCCACAGCGACGGCGGCGGCGAGCTGCCCGGCTGCCATGGGGCGCAGGAACCGCAAAGCGCGGTGGCCGGTCCGGCGCAAGCCTTTGCCTATGCGCGCGAGCACGGCCTGGATTTTCTTATGACGTCCGAGCATAACCATATGTATGACGGTTCCGAAGGCAGCGATCCCAACGCCGACGCCAGCAGCGCGCGCCAGCTCTATCAGAGCGGGCTGGAGCAGACGGCGGCTTTCAACGCCGCCCATCCCGGCTTTCTTGGCATCTATGGCATGGAATGGGGCGTCATCAGCAAGGGCGGCCACCTGAATATATTCAACAGTCCCGAGCTGCTGGGATGGGAGCGCAATGGCGCGGGCGAGCTGATGGGCGACACCTTCACCGCCAAAGGCGATTACGCCAGCCTGTACCGGCTGATGCGCGAACGCGGCTGGATAGGCCAGTTCAACCACCCCGGCGACAGCCAGTTCCGCATCGGCGGCCAGGCCTTCGCGTTCAGCAGCGACGGCGAGCAGGCCATGGTCTTGTGCGAGGTGATGAACAGCTCGGCCTTTTCCAGCCGCAGCGACGAACAGGAGAGCCACCTCAGCAACTATGAAGAGCGTTGCCGCACGCTGCTCGAAGCGGGCTACCACCTGGCTTTCAGCAGCAACCAGGACAACCACTGCGCCAACTGGGGCGCCTCCTACAGCAACCGCACCGGCGTGCTGCTGCCTGCCGGCGACACCCTGACGCTGGACAATCTCGTCGCCGCCCTGCGCCAGCGCCGCGTCTTTGCCACCATGGACAAGGGCAGCCAGCTGATTTTCAGCGCCAACGGCCATCTGATGGGCGAGCGTTTCGACAACAGCGGGCCGCTGCAATTCCAGCTCAGCTACGCCAGCAATGGCGGCCGCAGTCCCGTGCTAGTGGAAATCTTTGAAGGCGTACCCGGCCAAAAAGCCAGCACGCGCCTGCTGGCCCAGGACCGGGACGCCCTCACCATCACACCCGCCCTAGGCGAACACTTTTACTACGTCCGCCTGACCCAGGACGACGGCAAGCAGCTCTGGTCGGCCCCGATCTGGGTCAGCCAGCAAGCTCCGCCATAAGCTGGTTCAGGGCGCTACCTTGTTCAAGCGCATCTTGAATTCGCTATGCCACTGGCCGTCGCGCTTGATCTCGTTGCTGGCCTCATACGCCGCATCGCCGATACGCTGCCAGGTGGCGCGGTACACGAGCTTGCTGCCCGAGGCCGAAACGAATTCCGCCTCCGGGAAGACCAGACGCTCGCCCTCCCCCAGAGCCAGCCCACGGCCGATGCCGCCCGCGTTCTCGTAATAGATGTAGGCGATCTGCTGCCGCCCGTGGTCATAGAAATACAGGGTTTCGCCCTCGTAATCGGGCCGCCCCGGCGCGCGCACCACATGGCGGTCGCGCAGATAGTGGCCGCCATACAGCCACTCGAAGCAATGGGTATCGTTGGCTTTCCCGCCCGGCATATCGCCGCGCCAGCAATGGCCAGCCAGAAAAGCCAGCGGCGCCAGCCTGGCTGCGGCGGCCGGCACCTCTGCAGCCAAGCCCGCCAGCGGCACGGCAGCCAGCCAGGCAGCGCCCAAGGGCAGGAGCAGGGACAGGGCGGACGGCATCCGCGCCAGGGTCAGCTTCTTCATTCTTCTTCTCCTTTGAGCCGTCCGGCCCATGCCGGCGCCAAAGCAGTGTAAAACTGACCATTCAAAATAACAAGATTGGTGTAGAGTATCAGCCTCGTTACCCTAGAGGAGAAGTGATGCACGCATACCGGAAACTGGCTGGCAGCATGGTACTGGGCCTGGCCGCCGCCGGCGCCCAGGCGCAACAGGCCGACCCTTATCAATGGCTGGAAGAAGTCGGCGGCGACAAGCCCATGGCTTGGGTCAAGGACCAGAATGCCGCCGCGCTGAAAGAGCTTGAAGCCCGCCCCCAGTTCCCGGCCCTCCAGGCGCGCCTCAAAACCATCCTGAATTCCAAGGAACGCATCCCCTTCGTCAAGAAGTACGGCAGCCACTACTACAATTTCTGGAAGGATGAGCAACATGTGCGCGGCATCTGGCGCCGCACCACGCTGGAACAGTTCCAGAAGGCCGAACCGGAATGGGAAACCGTCATCGACCTCGACAAGCTGGCCGACGAAGAGAAGGAAAACTGGGTCTGGGCCGGCGTCAACTGCCTCTATCCAAAAGGCGAGCGCTGCCTGGTTTCGCTCTCGCGCGGCGGCGGCGATGCCCAGGTGCTGCGCGAATACGATGTCGACAAGCGCGCCTTCGTGGCCGATGGTTTCGCCCTGCCTGAAGCCAAGAGCGATGTGGCCTGGATCGACCAGGACACGGTCTTCGTCGCCACCGACTTCGGTCCCGATTCCATGACCACCTCCGGCTATCCGCGCATCATCAAGGAGTGGAAGCGCGGCACCCCGCTCAGCACCGCGCGCCAGCTGTATGACGCCAAGCCCGAGGATCTGGCCGCCGGCGCGCACAAGGATTTCACGCCCGGCTACGAAGCCCAGTTCATCACGCGCCAGATCGGCTTCTACAGCAGCGAACTGTTCCTGTATGAAGGCGGCCAGCTGAAAAAAGTGCCGAAGCCGGACGACGCCAATGCCTACACCGTGCGCGACCAGCTGATGATCGAGCTGCGCTCGGAATGGAAGGTCGAGGGCAAGACCTATCCGCAAGGCGCGCTGCTGGCCACCGATTTCCGCCGCTTCATGCAGGGTGGACGCCAGCTCGACGTGCTGTTCACGCCCTCGCCCACGCGCTCGCTGGACGGCGTGACCGTCACCCGCAGCGCCTTGCTGCTGAACGAGCTGGAGAACGTCAAGAACCGCCTGGTGGAACTCAAGCACGTGGACGGCAAATGGCAGCGCCGCCCCGTCGAAGCGCCCGCCTTCGGCACACTGGAGGCAGCCGCCCTCGACCCGGTCGATTCGGACCAGTACTTCCTGACCGTGACCGATTTCCTGAATCCGGCCACGCTGTACCTGGCCCAGGCCGGCAGCGACAAGCGCCAGGCGCTGAAATCCATGCCGGCCTTCTTCGATGCCAAACCCTACGTCGTCAAGCAGTTCGAAGCGCGCTCCAAGGATGGCACCAAAGTGCCTTACTTTGTGGTCATGAACAAGAACGCCAAGCTGGATGGCAAGAATCCCGCCGTGCTGTATGGCTATGGCGGCTTTGAAGTCTCGCTCAAGCCCTTCTACAGCGGCGTCACGGGCGAGGCTTGGCTCAAGCATGGCGGCGTGTATGTGCTGGCGAATATCCGCGGCGGCGGCGAATTCGGCCCGCGCTGGCACCAGGCCGCGCTGAAGGAAAACCGCCAGCGCGCCTACGACGACTTCATCGCCGTGGCCCAGGATCTGGCCAAACGCAAGGTCAGCAGCCCGCGCCACCTCGGCATCATGGGCGGCAGCAATGGCGGCCTGCTGGTGGGCGCGGTGCTGACCCAGCGTCCGGACCTGTTCAACGCCGTCGTCTGCCAGGTGCCGCTGCTGGATATGCGCCGCTACAGCCGCCTGCTGGCCGGCGCCTCCTGGATGGGCGAGTATGGCGATCCGGACGATCCGGCGCAGTGGGCGTATATCAGCAAGTATTCGCCTTACCAGAATGTGTCGAAGGACAAGCACTACCCGCGCACCTTGTTCACCACCTCGACCCGCGACGACCGCGTGCATCCCGGCCATGCGCGCAAGATGGTGGCGCGCATGAAGGAACAGGGCCACGATGTGCTGTACTGGGAAAATACCGAGGGTGGCCACGCCGGCGCGGCCAACAACGACCAGCAGGCCCAGATGTGGGCGCTGACCTATACCTTCCTGCTGAACCAGTTGAAATAAAGCGCTGATTCCTCCGCCTTGCCGGCCGGCGGCGGCGCCAAACGTGCGCCACCCACCGGCCGGCTGTTTTATCCTGAAAAAATTCCCACAATAAACATTGCTCAATTGATAAAATGTCGGATTTTGTCACCTTGTCCGTCTTTAAATCTTTTGCTTGACTCGTCTTCCTGGTGGAGTATCGTGGACATTCGCAAGAGGCGCTGACAGGGCCGATCAACTTTCAATTGCCGTGGTTCCGCTGTGCAGATTCCCAAAGTCCTCCTTGTAAACGATGATCCCGCCAGCCTGTTTGCGCTGGAGAGCCTGTTGGCGGCCGAAGCCGACCGGCGTGGCTATGAGCTGCATACTGCCGTCTCGGGCGAAGACGCCCTGCGCGCCGTGCTGCGCCATGAGTTCGCGGTGATCCTGCTCGACGTGAGCATGCCCGGCATGGACGGTTTCGACACGGCGGACGCCATCCGCTCCCACCCGCGTGCCAGCGCGGTGCCCATCATCTTCATCACCGCCCACTATGCCGACGAGGTGAACCGCCTGCGCGCCTACCAGAACGGCGCCGCCGACTACCTGTTCACACCCCTGGTGCCGCAGATCGTGCAAGCCAAGGTGGCCGTGTTCACCGAGCTGGCGCGCAAGACCATGCAGCTGCGCGACCAAGCCGACGAGCTGCACAAATTGAACCAGAGCCTGCGCGCCCAGCGCCAGCAGGAAATGGAGCGCATCGGCCATGAGCTGGAGCAGGAAATGGCCGAGCGCCAGCAAGCCGAGCGCCGCGCCGCCGAACTGCAAACGCGCGACAACCTGACCGGCCTGCTGAACCGCCGCTCCCTGGTGCAGCAGCTGGAACACGCCGTCGCCACGGCCGACCGCCAGCGCGGCGAATTCGCCCTGCTGTTCGTCAACATCAGCCGCTTCCGCCAGGTCAACGATAGTCTGGGCCACGAAGTCGGCGACGAGCTGCTGCGCCATGTGGCGGCGCGCCTGTCGGCCGCCGTGCGCGTGTCCGACGTGGTGGCGCGCCTGGGCGGCGACGAATTCGCCGTGCTCATCGAAGGCAATGGCGCCGGCGCCAACGCGGCGCGCGTGGCGCACAAGATCGGCCAGGCCCATGCCCGGCCCTTCGACATCGGCATCCACCGCCTGAAAAATGTCAGCAGCATCGGCATCGCCCTCTATCCCCAGGACGCGGAGAATGCCCAGCAGCTGATGAAGCATGCCGACCTGGCCCTGAGCCATGCGCGCGCCAGCCATGTCGGCGGCGACGAGGGCAGCCTGAAATTCTTCCATGATGAGCTGAACCAGCTGGAACGCGAACGCGAGCTGTGGACTTCGGAACTGCGCCTGGCCCTGGTCAGCGGCCAGCTGGAGGTGCTGTACCAGCCCCAGGTCGATCTGGCGACCGGCCGCGCCAGCGGCGTGGAAGCCCAGCTGCATTGGCGCCATCCGCACCAGGGGCTGCTGGCCGCGCCGCGCTTCCTGGCCGATATCCAGGACCGCGCCCTGCTCGACCGGCTGGACGCCTGGCTGATCGGCGCCGCCTGCGCGCAGGCGGCGCTGTGGCGCGATGGTCCGCGTCCGCCCGGCCTGTCCCTGCCCGATTTCAATGCCGGTGGCGGCGCGCCGGTCAGCAGCATGGGCGCCGGCCGCGCGCCGCTGCACCTGTCGCTGCGCCTGGCCACCACCCAGCTGCATACCGAGATTCCGGCGCGCCTGCTGGCGGAAATGCGCAAGCACCGCCTGCCGGCCGGCAGCATCACGCTGCAACTGGGCGAGGCGCTGCTGCGCGCCCATAATGAAGCCATCGAGGGCGTGCTGCACCAGCTGCAATCGGGCGGTGTGCGCCTGGCGCTGGACGATTTCGGCCACGCCCATTTTTCGCTGGCGACCTGCCGCAAGCTAGGCCTGGACCAGATGCGCATCGATGCCGGCTTTGTGCGCAATATCGGCACGGTGGAAGGCGGCAGCGATATGGTGGCCGCCATCGTCCACCTGGCGCGCGCACTCGGGATGGAAGTGCTGGCCCTGGGCGTGCAGAACCAGAGCCAGCTGGCCGTGCTGCAGACCGTGGACTGCGAGCAGTACCAGGGCGAGCTGTTCTGCCCGCCATTGCCGGCGCAGGAAGTGCTACCCACCCTGTATTTGAACGGACATACCCCTTTAGCCCAAGAGGACTTCGTCAATGAATGATATGACCGAACTGCCCGAGGAGTTGGACCTGCGCTTGATCCTGTCCACCCTGATGGCATTGAAAAAAGGCGATTTCTCTGTGCGCATGCCGTCCGACTGGACCGGCATTTCAGGCAAGATCGCGGATACGCTCAACGACATCATTGAAAACAATGAGAAGCTGGTCAAGGCCGTGACCGATGTGAGCCGCGTGGTCGGCCGCGAAGGCCGCCTGACCCAGCGCGCCGCCGTGCCGACGGTTTCGGGCGGCTGGAGCACCATCATCAGCTCCGTCAACACCCTGATCGACGACCTGGTGCGGCCGACCACGGAAATGGCGCGCGTGATCGGCGCCGTGGCGAAGGGCGACCTGTCGCAGACCATGGCGCTGGAGGTGGACGGCCATCCGCTCAAGGGCCAGTACCTGCGCGCCGCGACCACCGCCAACACCATGGTGGAGCAGCTGTCTTCCTTCTCGTCCGAGGTGACGCGCGTGGCGCGCGAGGTGGGTACGGAAGGCAAATTGGGCGGCCAGGCCCAGGTCAAGGGCGTGGCCGGCACCTGGAAGGACTTGACCGACTCGGTGAATTCGATGGCGGGCAATCTGACTTCCCAGGTGCGCAATATCGCGGAAGTGACCACCGCCGTGGCGAACGGCGACCTGTCCAAAAAAATCACGGTGGACGTGCGCGGCGAAATCCTGCAATTGAAGGACACCATCAATGTGATGGTGGACCAGTTGCGCTCCTTCGCCTCCGAAGTGACGCGGGTGGCGCGCGAAGTGGGTACGGAAGGCAAGCTTGGCGGCCAGGCGTATGTGCCCGGCGTCGGTGGCACCTGGAAAGACTTAACCGACAACGTGAACTTCATGGCGTCGAATCTGACCGGCCAGGTGAGGAATATCGCGGCCGTGACCACGGCCGTGGCGAACGGTGACCTGTCGAAAAAGATCACGGTGGACGTGAAAGGCGAAATCCTGGAGCTGAAAAACACCATCAACGTGATGGTGGACCAGCTGTCCTCCTTCGCCTCGGAAGTGACGCGGGTGGCGCGCGAGGTCGGTACGGAAGGCAAATTGGGCGGCCAGGCCCAGGTCAAGGGCGTGGCCGGCACCTGGAAGGACTTGACCGACTCGGTGAACTCAATGGCGGGCAATCTGACCGGCCAGGTGCGGAATATCGCGGAAGTGACCACCGCCGTGGCAAACGGCGACCTGTCCAAGAAAATCACGGTGGACGTGAAGGGCGAGATTCTGGAACTGAAAAATACCATCAACGTGATGGTGGACCAGCTGAACTCCTTCGCCTCGGAAGTGACGCGGGTGGCGCGCGAAGTGGGCACGGAAGGCAAGCTGGGCGGCCAGGCCAATGTGCTGGGCGTGGCCGGCACCTGGAAAGACTTGACCGACGGCGTGAATTCGATGGCGGGCAACCTGACCGGCCAGGTGCGCAATATCGCGGAAGTGACCACCGCCGTGGCGAACGGCGACCTGTCCAAGAAAATCACGGTGGACGTGAAGGGCGAGATTCTGGAACTGAAAAACACCATCAACGTGATGGTGGACCAGCTGTCTTCCTTCGCCTCGGAGGTGACGCGGGTGGCGCGCGAGGTGGGCACGGAAGGCAAGCTCGGTGGCCAGGCTTACGTGCCCGGCGTGGGCGGCACCTGGAAGGATTTGACCGACAACGTGAACTTCATGGCCTCGAATCTGACCGGCCAGGTGAGGAATATCGCGGCCGTGACCACGGCCGTGGCGCGCGGCGACCTGTCCAAGAAAATCACGGTGGACGTGAAGGGCGAGATTCTGGAACTGAAAGACACCATCAATGTGATGGTGGACCAGCTGTCCTCCTTTGCCTCCGAAGTGACGCGGGTGGCGCGCGAAGTCGGCACCGAGGGCAAGCTGGGCGGCCAAGCCAATGTGTCCGGCGTGGCCGGCACCTGGAAAGACTTGACCGAAAACGTCAACCAGCTGGCGGCCAACCTGACCAACCAGGTGCGCGCGATTGCGGAAGTGGCGACGGCGGTGACGCGCGGCGACCTGTCGCGCTCCATCCAGGTGGAAGCGCGCGGCGAGGTGTCCTACCTGAAGGACAACATCAATGAAATGATCCGCAACCTGAAGGAAACCACGCAGAAGAACGCCCAGCAGGACTGGCTGAAAACCAATCTGGCGCGCTTCACCCGCCTGCTGCAGGGCCAGCGCGACCTGCAGGCCGTGACCAAGCTGATTCTGTCCGAGCTGGCGCCGCTGGTGTCGGCCCACCACGGCGTGTTCTATATGATGGACTCGCAGGAATACGATGCCCGCCTGCGCATGATCGCCAGCTACGGCTACCGTTCCAGCCGCAAGCTGCCGACTTCCTTCCTGCCGGGCGAAGGCCTGGTGGGCCAGTGCGCGCTGGAGAAGGTGCGCATCTGGCTGACCGACGTGCCGCGCGACTATATCGTGGTGTCCTCCGGCCTAGGCGCGGCGCCGCCCACCAATATCGTGGTGCTGCCCATCCTGTTCGAGCAGCAGGTCAAGGCCGTGATCGAAATCGCCTCGCTCGACCGTTTCACCGAAACCCACCTCTCCTTCCTCGACCAGCTGATGGAATCGATCGGCGTGGTGCTGAATACCATCGAAGCCAACAGCCGTACCGAATCGCTGCTGACGCAGTCGCAGTCGCTGGCCCAGGAACTGCAGCAGACCAACCAGGAACTGGCCGAGAAAGCGCGCCTGCTGTCCGAGCAGAATATCGAGGTGGAACGCAAGAACCGCGAGGTGGAACAGGCCAAATTGGCGCTGGAAGACAAGGCGACCCAGCTCGCGCTCTCCTCCAAGTACAAATCCGAGTTCCTGGCGAATATGTCGCACGAGCTGCGCACGCCGCTGAACTCCCTGCTGATCCTGGCGCAGCAGCTGGCCGACAACCCGGAAGGCAATCTGTCCGGCAAGCAGGTGGAATTCGCCAAGACCATCCACGGTTCCGGCTCCGACCTGCTGACCCTGATCAACGATATTCTCGACCTGTCCAAGATCGAATCGGGCACCGTCACGCTGGACGTGTCGGAATACCGCTTCCTCAATCTGCGCAATTATGTGGACCGCACTTTCCGCCACATGGCCGAGGCCAAGCATCTGGGCTTCTCGGTGGAGCTGGCCGACGCCCTGCCCGCTGCCCTCACCACCGACACCACGCGCCTGCAGCAGGTGCTGAAAAATCTGCTGTCGAACGCCTTCAAATTCACCAACCACGGCCAGGTCTCGCTGGTGATCGGCCTGGTGCAAAGCGGCTGGAGCAGCGACCACCCGAACCTGGGCCACGCCGACGCCGTGCTGTCCTTCGCCGTCAGCGATACCGGTGTCGGCATCGCGACCGACAAGCTGCAGCTGATCTTCGAAGCTTTCCAGCAGGCCGACGGTTCGACCGCACGCAAATACGGCGGCACCGGCCTGGGCCTGTCGATCTCGCGCGAGCTGGCGCGTCTGCTGGGTGGCGAAATCCGCGTCGAAAGCACGGTCGGCGTGGGTTCCACCTTCACCCTCTTCCTGCCCTACAACCGCTCCGGCTTCATCAACTACGATACCGGCCGCCAGCCGCCGGTGCGCCTGCCCCCCGCGCTACCGAAAGTGGTGTACACGCCGCCGCTGCCGGCCGAACCGGCCGAAATCGAAGGCGCGGGCGGCTTTGCCGCCGAACAGGAAGCAGATGCCGAAACCTATGGCTCAACCATCGACGACCGCGGCCTGACCGCGCCGGGCGACCCTTCGGTGCTGATCATCGAAGACGACGAGCGCTTCGCCAAGATCGTGCTCGACTTCGCGCGCGAGAAAAACTTCAAGGGCATCGTCACCCACCAGGGCGATTCGGCCCTGAGCCTGGCGCGCGACTACCTGCCCTCGGCCATCCTGCTCGACCTCGACCTGCCTGACATCGACGGCTTCACCGTGCTCGATCGCCTGAAACGCGACCCGAGCACACGCCACATCCCGGTGCATGTGATGTCCAGCCTGCGCGAACGCGAACGGGCCTTGCGCTGCGGTGCCATCTCCTACCTGAACAAGCCTGTCACCAAGGACGCCTTGCAGGAAGAATTCGCGCGCATCCAGAAATTCCTCTTGGGCGGCAAACGCAATCTGCTGGTGGTGGACGATGAACAGAACCAGCGCGACGCCATCGTCGCCCTGATCGGCGACGCCGACCTGCACATCAGCGCCGTCGGCACCGGCCAGGAAGCGCTCGACGCCTTGCGCGCCGCACGCTTCGACTGCATGGTGCTGGACCTGACCCTGCCCGATATCAGCGGCTTCGATCTGCTCGACATCATCGGCAAGGAGGCCAGCCTGCGCGACCTGCCGATCGTCATCAACACGGCCAAGGAATTGAACCGCAAGGAAGTGGCGAAGCTCAAGCGCTATGCCAAGACCATCGTCATCAAGGATGCGCGTTCGCCCGAACGCCTGCTCGATGAAACCGCCCTCTTCCTGCACCGCTCGCAAGCCAGCCTGCCGGAAGCGCAGCGGCGCATGCTGGAAGAGATCCATGCCGCCGACAGCGGCCTGGCGGGCCGCAAGGTGCTGATCGTCGACGACGACTTGCGCAATATCTTCGCCCTATCCTCGCTGCTGGAGCGCCAGCAGATGCAAGTCTCGTTTGCCGAGAACGGACGCGATGGCATTGAAGTGCTGGAGCGCGATCCGACCATCGAGATTGTCCTGATGGACATCATGATGCCGGAAATGGACGGCTACGACACCATGCGCGCCATCCGCCGCATACCCAAGTTCAAGTCCCTGCCCATCATCACGCTGACGGCGAAAGCCATGAAGGGCGACCGCGACAAGTGCATTGCCGCCGGCGCCTCCGACTACATCACCAAGCCGGTCGATGTGGCCCAGCTGCTGTCGCTGATGCGTGTCTGGCTGCACTGATGGCAGCGGAAGGAATGGCCATGGGCGCGCTATCGGACCTGCGCAGCGAAGCCGGCGCGGAACTGGAAGAACTGGAACTGGACCTGCTGCTGGAGGCGCTGGTGCGCCGCTACGGCTTCGACTACCGCCTGCACGAGCGCGATGCGCTAAAACGCAAGCTGTACGCGCTGATGCATCGGCGCGGCCTGGCGACGCTATCGTCGCTGCAGGACCGAGTCCTGCACGACCCGGCCACCGCCAGCGCCCTGCTGCGCGCGCTGAGCGTGCCGCCGGCCACGCTATTCGACGATCCGCAGGAAGCATTGCAGCTGCGCGGCCTGCTCGATGCCTGCCTGCGCGGCGCCGCTCTGCCGCGCGTCTGGCTGGCCGATTGCGCCGGGGCAGAACAGGCCTGGACCCTGGCCGTGCTGCTGGAAGAGGAAGGCCTGCTGGCCCAGACCGAAATCCACGCCACGGTGGGCAGCGACGAGCTGCTGGCCGAAGCCGCCGCGTGCCGCATCCCCGTTGAACGGCTGGCGCAATGCCAACGCCTGTATGAATACGCGGGCGGCACAGCCAGCCTCTCGGCCCATTTCCAGATCGAAGACGGCCACGCCGTGCTGCTGCCGCAGCTGAGCAGCCGCATCAGCTGGGCGCAATATAATCTGGTGACGGACGCCTCCTTCAACGAATTCCAGCTCATCGTCTGCCGCCGCGCTCTGCCCGACTTCGGCCCGCTGCTGCGCCAGCGCGTGCTGCGCCTGTTCCACGCCAGCCTCGCCCCGCTCGGCATCCTCGGCCTCGACCGCCCCCTCGCCAGCGACGACGCCCACGCCCGCCACTACCAGCAGCTCCTGCCCCAGCAAGCCTGGTACAAGCGCATCGCCTGAATTCCAGAAGAATCGCGTCTGTCAGCCTGACAGGCGCGCGATGCGGCTTAAGCGCGCGACTGGCCGGTTTCCAGCATCTTGCGCACTTCGGCGGCCAGCGCCTCGCTCTTCTGGTCGGGTTCTTCGAGGGTGCGCGAAGGCGGCAGCTCGATGCCGCGCTTGACGGCGGGACGCTCGCCGACCTGGGTCAGCCAGCGCTGCAAATGCGGCAAGCCTTCGGTTTCCACGCCCGACCATTTGTGCGTGCGCACCCAGGCCCAGTTGGCGATATCGGCAATCGAATACTCGCTGCCGGCCAGATATTCATTGTCCTTCAGATGCCCATCCAGCACGCGGAACAGGCGCCGGCTCTCGCCCTGGTAGCGGTCGATAGCAGCCTGGATTTTTTCCGGGAAGTAGCGGAAGAAAACATTGGCCTGCCCCATCATCGGTCCCACGCCGCCCATCTGGAACATCAGCCATTGCAGGGCGCGCGAGCGGGCTTTGGGATCGGCGGGCAGCAGGCGGCCAGCCTTCTCGGCCAGGTAAATCAGGATCGCGCCCGATTCGAACACGGCGAAATCATCGTTGGCGCGGTCGACGATGGCGGGAATGCGGCCGTTGGGATTGATGGCAAGGAACCAATCTTGCTTTTGCTCATTGGCCGACAGACTCAGCACGTGCATGGTGTACGGCAATTGCAATTCTTCTAATGCAATGGAAATCTTGTGACCGTTCGGCGTGGCGGCGGTATAAAAGTCGATCATAAATGTCCTTGTCTGCCTGCTGCAATGAATGGAAAGAGATCATAGCGCCATTCATACACTTTTGCTGGCGAACAAAAAAAGACCGGCCGCAATCTGAGGAGGGAGCCGGTCAAAACGCTATACTTAGCGCGGGGATAGGGGTTCCAACGGGCAACCCACCCATCGGGAAGAAACTGTGCCAGTTAGGGGCAAACTGGCAGCCTGTCGCGCGACAGGGATCGCGCGCTACGGAGTACACTTTGCCATCCTTTCTTATAGGCAGGCTTAGGACTTCATTAAAATAAGAAAGTAATCCCCATGAGGAAATTTCAATTCCGGCAACTTGGCGTAGGCGGAAAGCTCACTTTCTTTACCTTCAGCCTGGTGAGTCTGATTCTCGCCATCCTCATCGTGCTGATCAGCAGCAGCACCACCGCCCTGCTCGAAGAACGCGAAATCAAGGGACTGAACACGGAATTGCGCGGCGTGCGCGATATGGTGGAAGTCTTCAACGGCGCCGTCACCAGCGAAGCGAACAGCTTTGCCAATGTGCTGGCCGCCTCCTACAGCGGCAAATTCGCGCTCGATCCCGGCCAAACCATCGACGTCGGCGGCAAGCCCTCGCCCGCCCTCAGCGACGGCGGCAAGATGCTGAACATGGACTTCAGCATCCCCGACCGCTTTACCGCGCAAAGCGGCGCCGTCGCCACCGTGTTCGCGGCCAGCGGCGAAGACTTCATCCGCATCTCCACCTCGGTCAAGAAGGAAGACGGCGAGCGCGCCGTCGGCACCCTGCTCGACCGCGCCCACCCCGGCTACGCCGCGCTGCGCTCGGGCCAGAGCTATACCGGCCTGGCCACCCTGTTCGGCAAGCAGTTCATCACGCGCTACGACCCGATCCGCGACGCGGCCGGCAAGGTGGTAGGCATCCTGTTCGTCGGCGTCGATGTGTCGCGCGAGATCGCGGTGCTGAAAGAGCGCATCAAGGCCATAAAGGTCGGGGAAACCGGCTACTTCTATGTGCTCGACTCCCGCCCCGGCCCCGATTACGGCAAGCTGATCATCCACCCGGCGCGCGAAGGCGCGAACATCCTGAACTCCAAGGATTCGTCCGGCCATGAATTCATCAAGGAGATGCTGGAGAAGAAAAACGGCGTGATCCGCTACCCCTGGCTCAACCCCGGCGAAACCACAGCGCGCGAAAAGGTCGTGGCGTATGGTTTGGTCAAGGACTGGAACTGGGTGATCGGCGGCGGCGCCTATGTCGAGGAAATCACGCGCGAAGCGGTCAGCCTGCGCACCCGCTACGCCCTGTTCGGCTTTGCCGCGCTGCTGCTATTCGCGCTGGCCCTGTATTTCGTGGTGCGCAAGATCGTCACCCTGCCGCTGGCCCACGCGCAGGACGCGGCGCGGCAGATCGCCGACGGCGACCTGCGCGTGCGCCTGCAGGCAGAAGGCGACGATGAAATCGGCCGCATGGCCGAGGCGATGAACGGCATCAGCAGCAGCCTGTCCTCGGTAGTGGGCCAGGTGCGCTCGGGCGCCGACCATATCGCCACCGCTTCCGGCGAGATCGCCAGCGGCAACCAGGATCTCTCCTCGCGCACCGAACAGCAGGCCGGCGCGCTGGAGAAAACCGCCAGCTCGATGGAGGAACTGACCGCCACCGTGCGCCAGAATGCCGACAATGCGCGCCAGGCCAGCCAGCTGGCGCAAAGCGCCTCCGACATCGCCCAGCGCGGCGGCACCGTGGTATCGCAGGTGGTGGAAACCATGGGAGCGATCGACGCCTCCTCGCGCAAGATCGTGGACATCATCTCGGTCATCGACGGCATCGCTTTCCAGACCAATATCCTGGCCTTGAATGCCGCCGTGGAAGCAGCGCGTGCCGGCGAGCAGGGACGCGGCTTTGCCGTCGTTGCGGGCGAGGTGCGCAATCTGGCCCAGCGCAGCGCGGCGGCGGCGCGCGAGATCAAGGAGCTGATCGACGATTCGGTCGGCAATGTCAACGCCGGCAGCAAGCTGGTACAGGAGGCCGGCTCCACCATGGGCGATGTGGTCAGCAGCGTGCAGCGCGTGACCGACATCATGAACGAGATCCGCTCCGCCAGCGAAGAGCAGACGGCCGGCATCGAACAGGTCAACACCGCCATCGTCAACATGGACCAGGTGACGCAGCAGAATGCGGCCCTGGTGGAAGAAGCGGCGGCGGCGGCCAGCGCCTTGCAGGAGGAAGCGGCCAAGCTGGCGCAGGTGGTGCGCACCTTCCGCATCGGCGGCGAAGCCTGAACTCTGCGCATAAAAAAATGCCCGCATCCACGATGCGGGCCAAGGGATTCAAATCGGGAGAGATTTGAAAGAGCGGGGGAATCATCTCACACGCTTGTTACGCCGGCATGACAAATGCACCATACACTGTCACAATCGGGGGGCTGCGAAACAAGCGTCTTGTTTTCAAGATAGTCCAAGTTCGCCAGGACAAACTCTCCAATACTCACAATGCCCAGTTTTTTCAGGTCGTCCGCAACACTCATCCTTTCCCTGCTGCTGACGGCCTGCGTCTCGCCCCCCGCGCCAGACAGCGCGCCCGCCCCGGCGGAAGCGCCTTCGCACAGCACCGATGCCAGCTTCCCGCCCGCCGCCTACCGCCAGGCCAAGGCCGGCGGCCAGCCCGTATTCAAAATCAGCGCGGACGATTCCCTGATCGCTGTCACCGTACGGCGCGGCGGCCTGCTGGCACGCCTGGGCCATGACCATGTGGTCGCGGTGCGCAAGCTGGAAGGCTATGCTGCGCCCGGCCTGCAGCGGGCCGACCTGCGTTTTCGCCTGGATGAAATGACGGTCGACGAAAGCGGATTGCGCGCCGAAGCCGGCCTGCACACCGAACCGTCGGCCGACGCCATCGCCGGCACCCGCCAGAACATGCTGACCCGCGTGCTGGATGCGGAAAACCACCCCTGGGTGCTGCTGCAGATCCAGCGCAAGGGTGAGGTGCTGGACGCCGCCGTGACCCTGCATGGCGTCACGCGCAGCTACCAGATTCCCGCGCGGATCACGGTCACGCCGCGCGGCCTGAGCGCCAGCGGCACGCTGGCCTTCAAGCAAAGCGATTTCGGCATCGTGCCCTTTGCCGTGATGGGCGGCGCGCTGGCCGTGAAGGACGAACTGGAACTGCGCTTCGCCGTCACCGCCCGCTGAAACCTGCGCTTAGCGTGCCACGATCAGGCGCAGGCCCAGGCCGACGAAGACGGCGCCCGCCACGCGGTCCAGCCACATGCCTGCGGCAGGATTGCGGTTGATCCACTTGCCCACGGCGCCCGAGAAGTAACCCAGCATGCCAAACAGCAGGCAGCCCTGGGCGGTGAAGATCAGGCCCAGTTGCGCCGTCTGCCAGCTCACGCTGCCCTGCCCCGCCACCACGAACTGCGGCAGGAAGGACAGGAAGAACAGCACCACCTTGGGATTGATGGCGTTGGCGAACAAGCCTTTGCCGAACAGGCGCAGCAGCGTTTCGTCCGGCAGTCCCTGTCCTTCGACGCGGGCGCCGCCCCGGCTGCGCAAGGCGCCGATGCCCATCCAGATCAGATACAGGCCGCCCGCCACTTTCAGCGCCGTAAAGGCCGGCGGCGAGGCGGCGATCAGCGCGCTCACGCCCAGGGTGGCCAGCAAAGTGTGGCTCAAACAACCCAGCGCACAACCCAGGCCGAAGGCCATGCCCTGTTTGCGTCCGCGCGACATGCCGACGCTGAGGACCATCAAATTATCCGGCCCCGGCGACACGGTAATCAGCAGAGCGGCGGCCAGAAAGCCGAAAAACTGTTCAGGCGAAATTAGCACAATAGCATTTCCATCCAACAAAGAAAGTGGAATCATACTAAAAACTGTGTCAGCACCGTTGGTCTTCCTGGCCGCCAGACAGCGCGATGTCGATTAAAATCCTGTCTCTTCCATATTAAAAGTCATAGTCCTGAGCCGTGTCCCGCCTTGCCCGTCGCATTCCGCCGCCAGTCTGGCTGGCATATCTGGTGCTGTTGCAGCTATTCTGCGGCGCCTTGGCGTTCGCCGCGCCGGCCGCATCCAGCCCTGCGCCGGAACTCGCGCTGACGGCCGGCGCCAGCCTTGAAGTCGACCTGGCCGGGCGCCTGTACCAGGCACAGGACGAAGCCATGCCGGCCGATGCCGAGCAGGCGCAAGCCCTGCTGGCGCGCCTGAAGCCGGCCGCCAACGTAGATCTGCTGGGCGGCGCCTACTGGCTGCACGCTCGCGTGCGCAACAGCAGCAATGAAACGGCCTGGGTGCTGGATATTAATGAAACCCTGATCGACCGCATCGACATCCGCATCTTCCGCGACGACGGCCAGGTCGACCGCATGCAAAGCGGCTACCGCGCCAGCCATGAGTACTTCCTCCACTACGGCAAACCCTTCACGCTGCTGCCCGGCGAAACCGTCGACGTGCTGCTGCGCTTCGACAGTCCCTATTACGCCCGCGTTCCCGGCTTTGCCTTCGTGCCGCAGGCCGAATACCGCGCCCTGGTGGCAAAAGAGAACACGCTGTTCATCGGCTGCCTGGGCGCGCTGGCCTCGATGGCCATCTTCAACTTCTTCATCTACCTGATCACGCGCCAACGCGCCTCCATCTACTACGCCGCCTATGTGGTGGCTTACGCCATCGGCTGGGCGCTGACATTCCACCTTGGCACCGATTTGTTCGGCTGGCGCCAGCTGAATGTGCACTACATCTTCTTCTTCCTGCTGCCGGTGCTGAGCACCCTGTTCTATACCAATTTCCTGCACTTGAAGGAGAACGCGCCACGCCTGTACCGCGCCAGCTATGCCAATCTGTGGCTGTCGCTGCTGATGCTGCCCAGCTGCTTCTTCGCGCTGTCGTGGGCGCACACGCTGGCCACGCTGGCCATCATGGTCTGGATGATCCTGGCGCTGTCCAGCGGCATCGTGGTCTGGCGCAAGGGCTACCAGCCGGCGCGCTTCTTCGTGCTGGGCTTCCTCGCCCTGCTCATGCCCGGGCTGATCGTGCTGCCAAATAATCTGGGCCTGATGCCGCGCGTGTTCGACAATACGCAGCTGGCGGCCCTGCTGGGCGGCACGCTGGACGGCATCCTGCTGGCCTTCGCCCTGGCCGACCAGATCCGCCTGCTACGCAACAACCTGGAACAGAGAGTGCAGGAACGCACGGTAGAACTGACCGAAGCCAAAGAACATGCGGAAGTGGTGAGCCGCCACCGCATCGACTTCCTGTCGGCCATGAGCCACGACATCCGCACCCCGCTGGCGGGCGTGATCGGCATGCTCAAATTCGCGCTGCGCGACCATTCGGTGCAGGGCCGCACCGAAGAATATCTGCGTATCGGTCTGCAGAACAGCCAGGCGCTGCTCGCCATCCTCAACGACATCCTCGACTTCTCCAAGATCGATGCGGGCCGTTTGAGCATCGAGACCGTGGACCTCGATCTGCAAGCCCTGGTCGATGACGCCATCGGCATCCTGCAAGCCCAGGCCGACGCCAAAAGCCTGCTGCTGCGGCGCGAACTGGCGCTCGACCTGCCGCGCTATGTGAAAGGCGATCCAACCCGCATCCGCCAGATCCTGCTTAATCTGCTGGGCAATGCCATCAAGTTCACCGACAGCGGCGAAGTGCGGCTGGAAGGCCACGCCACGCCTGGTGCGCAGGGCAAGATCATGGTCAGCTTCAGCATCAGCGACACCGGCCCCGGCATCCCCGCCGCCACCCTGCCTCGCCTGTTCCAGAAATTCGAACAGGCCGACCACTCGACCACGCGCCGCTACGGCGGCACCGGACTGGGACTGGCCATCTGCAAGGAGCTGGTACAGCTGATGGGCGGCACCATCCATGCCGAGAGCACGGTCGGCCAAGGCTCCACCTTCAGCTTCCGCCTGCCGCTGGAAGCGGGCATGCCGCCGGAAGCCGATCCGCTCTCGGTGCCGCGCCACGAGCGCCACGCCTACAAGCTGCGCGTGCTGTGCGCCGAAGACGTGCGCACCAACCAGATCATCATCAGCACGCTGTTGGAGAGCATGGGCCACTCCGTGCACATCGTCGAAAACGGCGTGCAGGCGCTGGAAGCGCTGACCGCCGCCAGCTACGACCTGGTACTGATGGATGGCCGCATGCCGCAGATGGACGGCGAACAGGCCACGCGCCTGATCCGGCGCGGCGGCACGGCCGACTACCCGGTGCGCGACGCCCTGATCCCCATCATCGCCCTGACTGCCAACGCCAGCGACCATGACCGCGCCCGCTATCTGGCGGTCGGCATGGACGGCTTCCTCAGCAAACCGGTGGACGAACGCCTGCTCTACGACCAGATCGAAAAGACCATCGCCCAGCTGCTGAACTGGGGCCGTCCGCTGCCGGCGCAAGCGCCCTCGCCCTTGCGCGCTGGCGCCGCCATGGCTGCCGGCCTGGATAGCGGCAATCCGCAGGAAGCCCGGCTGGCCGCGCAATTCGGCGTCGCCCAAGACGAGGGAGCGGCCGCCCCACGCGCCATCCAGATCCTGCCGCTGGCCGGCCTTTCGGCCCAGCATATGCAGCGCATCACCCACGCCTTCCTCGACGAAGCCCCGCGCCGGCTGGAACTGGCGCGCAAAGCCGCCCTGGCCGGCAATGGCCCGGCCGCCTCCTCTGCCTTCCATGCCCTGAAAGGCAGCGCCGGCTACCTCAGCTCCGACGAGCTGCACCGCCTCTGCCACCAGCTCGAACAACTCGCCGCCGCCGGCGAGCTCGAGCAAGTGCGCACCCTCCTCCCCGAGCTGCAAACCCGCCTCGACCAAGCCTGCGCCGACCTGCGCACCGCCACCCCTGTTTGACCCAAATCAAAAAATGTCCGACCCTGGTGCCTGACACCAGGGTCGGACATTTGCTGATCTGGATCAAAGTGGTGGTGGCGTGTAGCATGCGGGGATGAAGATGAATCACGCTCGCGCCTGGGTGCGCATGCCGTCGGGAAAGCGGCTCGATTTGCTGGATCCGACACCGTTCGATTGGGATGATGCGGATCTGGCGCTGGGCTTGGCACGGACTTACCGCTGGGGCGGGCATTCGGCCTGGCCGCTGCCGCTGTCGGTGGCACAGCATTCGATTACGGTGATGCAGTTGCGCCGGCTGTGGTCGGCCACGCCGCTCGATCCGCTGACGGAGCTGCGCGAGCTGCTGCACGATGCGGAAGAGGGACTGCTGGGTTTCGATTGCATTTCCGTGCTCAAGCCCTTTCTCGGCGAGAGCTTCCGCGACTTGAGCCAGCGACTGGAGACGGCGGTGTTCCGCCGCTATGGTCTGCCGGCCTGGACCCGCGCCGAGCACCGCATCCACAAGCGCGCCGACCGCATCGCGGCCGCCAGCGAGGCGGTCCATGTGGTGGGCTGGTCGCGGCAGGAGGTGCGCAGCATTTTGAAGATCCGCAGTGAGCCGGTGCAGGACGATCCGTTGCTGCCTTTGTACGGGGGACGGCCGTGGGAACCCTGGCCGCCCGATCTGGCCCAGGAGCGCTTTCTGGGCGAGCTGCGGCGGCTGATGTCTGCCATATGAAACAGCGGCGCCGGTTTTTTTTACAAGCCCCGGACAATGCGCTAGTATAAAAATGCTATTAGTTTCTTTATTTTAAGGAAAATCCCTCTTGTACGGGCGCCTCCGGCTGGGCGCCGGGAATGCCGTTGTCGGGAGGCGTCATGGCTCATTTCGTTTTCGTGCATGGCATTAATGTCCGCGGCGACGATGCCGAGCTGACCCGCAACCTCATCGCGCAGCGCCTGCGCAACTGGCTGCCGCAGGCCCAGGTGCATGCTTGCGTCTGGGGCGACGATCTGGGCGCGCGCCTGCGCCATGGCGGCGCCTCCATCCCCAATTACGACAGCGCCCGCGGGCCGGGCGAGCTGCTGCCCGAGATGCAGTCCTGGCTGCGCTGGCAATTGCTGTATGACGATCCGCTGCTGGAAGTGCGCTTGCTGGCCGCCGGCGAGAGTCAGGACGCGGTCACGCCGCAGTCGGCCCAGGGTGCGCGCCTGATGCTCAGCCGCCTGGCCGCCTTGCCGCAGTCCGGCGCCTTGACGCAATTACTGGCAACGCTCGGCTGGCAAGCCTTGCTGGCGCCAACGCTGGCATCCCTGCAGCAACCGGGCGGCGAGCTGCTCGATTGCCTCGGCGCTTGCAGCTGCGATCCCGCCGCCCTCAGCAGCGCCGTGGCCGCCAGCGTCAGCGCCCAGCTGGCGCGCAACGCCGCCACCGCCGGCCTGCCGCCCTTGCAGCAGCAGGAGCGCGCGCAACTGCACAACCTGATCGAGCAGGAACTGGGCGGCACGGCGCGCGGCGCCGGGGCGTGGCTGATGGCGCCCTTCCTTGGCCTGGGCCGGCAGCTATCGACCCGCTATCTAGAACGCCGGCGGGGCGCCCTGTCCGATCTGGCCTGCCCGGTCATGGGCGACATCATCGTGTACCAGAGCCGGGGCGCGCCCATCCGCCAGCGCATCGCCGATACGGTGCGCCGGATCAGCGCGGCGGCAGAACGCCCCGTCTTCCTGCTGGCCCATAGCCTGGGCGGCATCGCCTGCGTCGATACGCTGCTGTTGCAGCCCGAATTGCGTCCCCATGTGCGCCAGCTGTTCACGGTCGGCTCGCAAGCCGGCTTTTTCTATGAAACCGGCGCGCTGACCGGTTTGGAGCCGGAGCAGCATTTGCCGCCCGATTTCCCGCCCTGGACCAATTTCTACGACGAGGCGGATATGCTGTCCTATCTGATCGCGCCGCTGCTTGGCCATGACGGTGCCGATGTCCGCATCAACAGCGGCCAGCCCTTCCCATCCTCCCACAGCGCCTACTGGACCAGCGAAACCCTGTGGCGCACGATCGCCGCCAAGGCTGCATCATGACGGCCGCCGCCGCGCAGCAGCATACCCATGCGCTGCTGGTCGGCGTGGAGGAATACGGCCTGCCCGGCTGGGAGCTGAGCGGACCGGCCAACGATGCACTGGGCGTGGCCGCCTGGCTGCGCGAGATCGGCACGCCGGCTGGGCAGATTCAAACCATGCTGGCCCCGCGCGCCGCCGCGCAGGCAGCGGTAGGTGCCCGGCTGGCGCAGCTGGGCGTGAGCGATGCCGGCGCCCCCAGCTACAGCGCGGTGGGCGAAATGTTCAGCCGGCGCCTGATCCGCGCCGTGCGCCAGGTCACGCCCGACAGCGCTGCCGGGGTGCTGCTGATCTACTGGGCCGGCCATGGCGCTTGCCGGCGCAGCCAGGCCGGCGAGGAGCGCCTGGTCTACTGCTCCGATCTGGAGGCCGAAATGCACGGCGTCCTGTCGATC
The DNA here is from genome assembly GCF_013369485.1 of Massilia sp. BJB1822. Lineage (GTDB taxonomy): Bacteria > Pseudomonadota > Gammaproteobacteria > Burkholderiales > Burkholderiaceae_D > Rugamonas. The sequence goes on along the minus strand of NZ_JABWEB010000008.1, from coordinate 94,102 downwards.
GCCGCCATGGCCAACCAGCTGACGGCGCGCCTGCCGCAAATGCGCCTGATCGTCATCGTCGATGCCTGTTCTACCGATGTGGACAAGATGAAGATGTCGGCCTCGCTCACGCCGATCTCCCTGCCGCCGGGGCGGCTGGGCGGCGGCCAGGCGCGCTTCATCGCCTATTCTGCGCGTCCCGGCCAAAGCGCGCGCAATCTGGGCGCGTCCGAAGAAGGCTTGTTCACCTCCGCCCTGCTGCGCGAGCTGCGCCAGCTGAATGCCGCCAGCCTGGAACGCTTCGAGGGCATGGACCAGGCGGTGGCGCGGGCCAGGGAACAGGTCAGCCGCGCCAGCGCTGGCACCCAGGACGCCGAGTGGCATTGGACCGAAGACTTGACCGGCCGCACGCGCAGCTTCGCCAGCGAGACTGCCGCCAAGACCGCGCCCACCGAGGACGCAGCCTATCTGTGCGACCGCCGCGACCAGCTGTCCTGCTTCACCTCCATCGCCAGCAAGCACTTCGCGGCCCGGGCGGAACGGCCGCTGGTGCTGCTGGCCCACGGTGGCCAGGACCAGTATCCGATCTCGCTGGTGCGCAGGCTGCTGCACTATCTGAAGCAGCACAGCACGGCGCTGGCGGCGCGCACCTGCATCGATGCGGCCGACCTGGCCATCAAGACGGGCATTCCCCTCGACGGTTCGGCGCAGGAGGTCAACGACTTCCTGTGCCGCGGCATGGGCGAAGCCTTGCAATTGCCGCAGCTGCAGCCGGCGCCCGCCCATTTGGCCGAACAACTGGCGGCGCGCCATTCCTGCTGCGTCTTCCATATGCAGCTCGAAGCTGCCCTGCTGCGCCGCGCGCCGCAAGCCCGGCTGGCGCCCCTGTTCGACTTCTGGCGCAATTTCCCCGACGTGAAGGGCAATTCCCTGCTGGTCTTCGTGCTCTACATCAGCTACCAACCTTCGGCGCTGCGCAAGCTGGCGCGATACCGACTGACCCGTTTTCTCGACCCGGAACGCCGTCTGCGCGCTTTTCTCGCCAAACCCGAATTTTTGCAGGACCAGGCGCGCCTGACAGTGGATTGCCTGCACCCCGAACTGTCCTCGATCACGCTGACGGATTTGCAGGACTGGGTGGCCGACGTCACCAACCGTTACCGCTGGCGCAATCCCGCCATGGAAGATCTGCAAGGCGTGCTGGGCAACCAGCAAAGCTGCCCAATGGACCCAGCTTTCGGCCGCATGATCCGCCTGCTGCAGCAATAGTGCAGTCCCATCAAGGAGAGCAATATGAATAGCAGTTTGCCTGAGACTTTCCGGCTGGTGCAGGCCGAGCGCCGCGCGCCGCCGGGCGCGCCGGCCGCTCTGCCGGAACCGTTTCTGCCGGACGGCACGCCGGCCGAGGGCTATGTGATGGACAGCGGCCTGGAACACGCAGCCAATACGGCGCTGGCCCTGGGCATGCCCCTGCTGCTGACCGGCGAACCGGGCACCGGCAAAAGCGGCTTCGCTGCGCACCTGGCCTGGCAGTTGGGCCTGGGAGAACCGCTGACCTTTCACACCAAATCGAGCAGCGTGGCCAGCGACCTGTTTTACGCCTACGATACGGTGCGGCGCTTTCACGCCGCCCATGCCGGCCTGGCCAGCGCGGACGAACGCGATTACCTGCATTTCAATGCGCTCGGCCGCGCCATGCTCGACACCCTGCCCGCCGCCGACACCGCGCATCTGTTCCAGCGCGCCCCCGGCAGCGTCCATCAGCCGCATCGCCGCGTGGTGCTGATCGACGAAATCGACAAGGCCTCGCGCGATTTTCCCAACGATCTGCTGCACGAGCTGCCGGAAATGAGTTTCCGCATCCCCGAGCTGAATGCCAGCGTGCGCGCCGATGCGCGCTACCGCCCCATTGTCGTCATCACCAGCAACCGGGAACGGCCGCTGCCCGACGCCTTTCTGCGCCGCTGCATCTTCTACAATATCGAGGCGCCGGATACCGAGCGCCTGCAACGCATCCTGCATATCCGCTTCGGCGAAGAAGACCAGCTGTCGCGGCACGCTGTCGCCATCTACGAGAAAATGCGCCACGTCATGGCACGGCCGCCTTCCACTTCGGAGCTGGTCGCCTGGTATCGCATCCTGCGCAGCTCGGGCCTGGCGGCGAATGCGGATCTGCAGCAAGTCACGCCTGCGCTGCTGCAATCCTTGCCGGCCCTGGCCAAGACGGAAAGCGATTCCGCCGCCCTGCGGCAACTGCTGTCCGAACTGCATTAGCCTCTCCTCATGTTTCCCGCCCACGTCTTGCTTGAACTGGCGCGCTATCTGGCCGCGCGCGGTATTCCGGCGACGGCGGACCAGTTGCTGGGCGCGCGCCATCTGCTGCAACTGCATGGCGCCACGCCGCAAGCGGCGCAGCTGGGAGCATGGCTTAGTCCCGTCTTCTGCAAGTCGGCCGAACACCAGGAGCGCTTCGTGCAGCTGGTGCACGACTGGCAGGAGCAGAACCGCGAGCGGAGCCAGGACGCGCCCGCCAGCCATTCGAGCAGCGCATCGGCCGAGACGGCAGCCGTTCCCGCCGCCGGCCGGCGCAAGTCGCCAAGCTGGCTGGCGCTCCTGCCCCTGCTGGCCTTGCTGGCCGCGGCGCTGACAACCCTGGTCCTGCTCTATCTTTTGCAGCATCGCCATTTCAGCCTGACCCTGCTCGCGGCCAATCACCCTGGCGCGGCGGAGCTGGCCACCTCGATGCAGGCCGACGGGGTGGTTTGCGCCGCGCGGCGCGCCCAAGCCGGAGTGTTCGATTGCGCCGCCAAACCGTCTGCCTTCCCGCTGGCATTGCGCGTCCGGCATGGCAGGGACGTGCACAGATTCACTGCCTATCCGGACCTGGGCGGGGGCCGCGCCTATCTTCAACCAGCCCAGCTCCCGGCGCTGACGGTCAAAGTCGACGACCAGCAAAGCGCCGCACCAGCCCCGGCGTCCAAGCCGGAATTCGCCGATGCGCCCAGGCTGCGCCAGGCCTACACCGTGCTGCCCCCTGCGGAGATGCGCGAACAGCAGGAGGAAAGATTGGCGCGCTCCAGCACCGTACTCGAACGCACGCTCACGGCCGCACTGCTGTTCGGCCTCGCTTTCGGCCTGGCTCTCGTCTATCTGCGGCGGCAAGCCGTGCTCACGCGCCGCAGCGCGCCGCTGGAGGACAAGACAGCAGCGCTTGGTGGCGCGGCCAAGCTGCCGCGCTTTGCCCTGCTGCCCGCCACGCGCCGCTATGCCCTCGCCCTGCGCAATCCCTTGTTCCATGACGGACGCCGGCTTAACCCGGCCTCCACCGTCGCCGCCAGCAGCAGGCGGGCCGGCCTGTTCACGCCGGTGTATGGCGAGCGCCGCGAACGGCGCTTCCTGGCCTTCGTGCAGCGCAGTTCCCTGCAGGATCATCAGGCCTTCATCGGCGAGGCCATGGTGGAGGAGTTGCTGCGCAGCGGCGTCGACCTGCAAGCGTTCCGCTTCAGTCCTGGCAGCACCTTGCCCGAACCCTTCCATCCGCGCCAGAGCGCAGCGGCGCAGCGGCCGGCTGCCGCACTGGCCAGTTTCGAGCATATTGTTGCGGCCAACCCTGGCGCCGAATGCCTGTTCCTCTGCCAGCCCCAAGCCCTGTGCACGGCCAACGGCGACCAGCTCGCCCCCTGGTTTGAGCGGCTGCAGGAACTGGCGCGCTGCACCCTGCTCACCCTCGACGGTTTAGGCCTGCACAGCCACGCCGCCGTGCTGTTGCGCGCGCGCGGCGTCATCCTGTGCGGCACGGATGCCACCGCCATGCAGCGGCTGGCGGCACTGGAAGCGCGCCAAGGCTTGGGCCGGGAGGCGCCAGCCCAGCCGCCTGAGCGGAACGATGGGCGGCTCTACTCGGATTATCAGCTTTACCGCCATGCGCCGGCTGCCGATGAAATCCGGGAGCTGTGCCAGGCCATACGCGGTCATCTGGGCCATGCCGGCATGCGCTGGGTCCAGGCTTGCGCCGTGTACCCGGTGCTGCAATGGCCGCTCACCCTGGCCTTGGGCCAGCTGCTGATCAAGGACGGCACGGAACGCGAGCGCCTCCTGATGCGCTTATCGACCCTGGTCTGGTTCCGCCTTGGCCATATGCCGGATTGGCTGCGCCGGGGGCTGAGCGAGGGCATGGAAGCGGGCTTGCAAGCCCTGCTGCGCTCCTACTACTGGCAGCTGTTCAGCGACGGTCTGGGCGCAGCGCCGCTCTCGCTGGAATACCGCGCCGCAGGCGGCAGTCCCCGGCAATGGCTGCAAACGGCGCGCGCGCTGTGGCGGGAGCGCCATCCGGCGGCGCGCCGGGAACAGCTCTTCGTGCGTTTCCTGCTGGGGCATGATGGCGCGCTCGACCTGCCTATTCCCCAGCGCATCAGCCGCGGCTTGCAGCTGTGGGCCGGCGAGCCGCGCACCCTGGCGGCAGCCTGCTGTGCGGGCCTGGCCGTCTCCTCGTCCATGCTGCTGTGGCAACCGGAATGGGCGCGGCAAAGCCAGGCCGCCGTGGCCGAGCCGGCGCGCCTGGTGCAAGTCAGGATCGGCCGCGATCAGGTGGTGCTGGCGAGCTACCTGCCCGCGCCGCATCAGCTCAGCGTCATTACCGGCAGTTTCGATAGCGGTCGCCTGCGCTGGGAGCACGGCATGCAAACCCGGGTGCCCGCTCCTTTGATCGGCAACGACATCCCGTCTTCGCTGCAAATCGCGCCCGATCTGGCGAATATTGGCGTGAGCGACGGCTACGCCGTGCACTATTACGGCATGCCCTTCATCTCCTTGCCGCTCAAGGCGAACGCGGACGATATCGCTCCGATCTCCAGCCGTTCGGCGCAATGGTTTTCCTATCACGCCGTAGGGTTGCAGACGGTCGAAGCCCGGGAGTCGGACTCCGGCATGCTGGCGCTCACGCTTTCGCCCACTTTTCGCGGCGAAGGTTTCGGCAATCATTTGCTGCTGCCGCGTGCGGCCGCGTCCGACGGGGCGATACGCCGCATACAGTTTCTGTTCGGGGGCCAGCTCCTGGTCGAAACCGAACACGCCACCAAGATCTCCAGCGCCTTGGCGACCCAGCTGCCGCATATTCCGCAGTGGACGGCGAGCCTGCCCAATATTGGCGTCCTGAGCGCCACCAGCAAGGACAATTTATCGCCCTTTATCGGCCCGACTTTCGCTCAGTGCTACAGCTCGGGAAAAGTGCGCGTCTGGCAAAAAGCCGGAAGTCTGGATGGCAGCCGCGATCCGGAGTCCCTGGTTCTGACGTCCGAACTTAGCTTGGCTCGCAAGGCTTTTTGCACATCGATTATGTTTGTGTATGATAAGCAATACCTGCTGCTGGGCATGAACGATGGCAGCGTGCACCTTTTGAACCTGAAAACGAGTAAAACCGCGGTGCTGGAGCTGGGTTATCCGGGCAAGGCCGCGGTCGCCGATATGTCGCTGAATTACGATTCCAAAGTCAACTTCAATCTGGCCGTTGCACGGCAAGATCTATCCGTTTCCCTGGCCAGTCTCGACCGCTATAACCCGCATGCGGCAGGCCGCGCCCAACTCAAGTGAAAGCTTCTCCTCATAAATCCCCGCTAAGAAGACGTTTTTAAAGCGGATTTTTGAGTTATCCACTTCTGCTGTGGATAAAGATGTGGAAAAGCCCGTCTTGACAAGCCGGGAGGCCAGCAATGGCGCGGGTTTCAACAAATTGCCCATTCTTCGGGCAAATATTTACCCCTTTAAAATCAATGAGTTGCACGTGCCATTTGCGCAAAATCAAAGCGCTTTCCCGCCTCTTGAAAATTTATTTTTCGCCGCCCATCTTGGTGCACAACAGACGCTTGAATCCTTTGACAAAAATACTAGCGAGGACTAGTGTCACCACTATGGTAGCTGCTTGATTGACTAGCCAGGGATACTGCATGGACGCGAAAGCAACAGACGACGACGCCAGTACCAACTGGATGATAGAAGATGAGGCTCCCACTCCGGAGGAGCAAAACCCAGCCGCCAGCCCGGAGCCATGGCGCGTCCTGATCGTCGATGACGATGTGGACGTGCATGTGGTCACCAAATTCTCCCTCAGCAACGCCTGTTTCATGGGCCGCCGCCTGAGTTTCCTGCACGCCTATAGCGGCGACGAGGCCATCAATATCCTGCGCAGCACGCCCGATATCGCCCTGATCCTGCTCGATGTGATCATGGAAACCAGCGATGCCGGCCTGAAGGTCGCCACCAAGGTGCGCGAAGTGCTGCACAACAAGCTGGTGCGCATTGTGCTGCGCACGGGCCAGCCCGGCCAGGCGCTGGAGCACAGCATCATCCTCGACTACGACATCAACGATTTCTGGTGCAAGAGCGACCTGACCACGCGCAAGCTGTTTACCACGGTGATTTCCTCGCTGCGCGGCTACGCCGGCCTGCTGGAATCGGAACAGCGCATCGCCGCCCTGCAGGCCGAACTGGACAAGGCGCAGCGCCATGAACAGCAGGCGGCGGCGGCCCTGCTGGCCCTGCAGCAGGGCGAAAGCTGGTCGGGCGAGCTGAGCATCGGTGAACCGCCCAGCCGGGTCGCGCTCGACGCCACGCCAAGCTCCGAAAATGGGCAGTTTACGGTCAGCGGAAAAATACTGTAGAATTACTGTACAGGCATACAGCTCGACTTCCATCGCTGTATGCCGCCGATTGGCTCGCGCGGCCACTCTCCTTCCTATTCCCGGCTCAGCTATCTCTTCCTAAGTGACGGATTGTAAAGCGCTTTTTGAAATATCCACACCGATTGTGGATATCTTTGTTGATAAGGCTGGCTTGACAAGGCAAACAGCCCGTAACGACGCCATCTATAACAAACTGCTCGTTCGATGGGCAATAATTTTAGCCAATAAAATCAACCACTTAAATTATCACAAATTCTCACACAGCAAGAATGGCGAAAAAATTACGCTAATTCAAAAAAGACAATTTTTGTGAATAACATAACATTCCGCCCAGCTGGGCGGAATGCCGGCGGCTGATGCCTCAGTGAACCAGGCGGCGCCGCAGTTCGGGTTGCAGCAAGACCCTTTCAATGACTTGCGGATTGATGTTGTGCGACTTCAGATACTCGATGGCACACATGGTATTGAAGCAGTCTTGCACGGCAATGCCCTTGTCCACGATCGCGCTGCTCTGCAAATCCGTACGCTGCTGAAACAGCTCGCTTACTTCGGCCAGGTGATGCGGGTGGAGAGTCGAAACGTCCATCATGATCCTTCCAGCGATTAAGTAATTTTAGGAATGCTGCCGTTCCCGCGGCAGTCTGAGAGGAGTATCCGACACCAACTGCCAAAGTCAATGGCAGCTTTCCATGATTGCGCGGATTTTCTTCCAACTTGCAAGCTTGCGCGGAAGCAGCAACGCGGCATGGACAGGGAGCAGACAGCAATTGATAATCCCATCATGGAAAACCGCGCCGACCGCCCCCGCCCCCAGTCCCTTGCCGACCTCTTCATCTCCTTCACCCTGCTCGCCCTGCAAGGCTTCGGCGGCGTGGTGGCCGTGGTCCAGCATGAACTGGTGGAGCGCAAGCGCTGGCTGACCCAGGAGGAATTCCTGGAAGAATGGTCGGTCGCGCAGAGCATGCCCGGGCCGAACGTGGTCAATATGAGCATGATGATCGGCGCGCGCTACTTTGGCCTGCCGGGCGCGCTGGCGGCCATGGGCGGCATGCTGCTGATTCCCCTGCTGGTGGCGCTGGGCCTGGCCAGCCTGTATGGCGAATTCTCCAGCTATCCGCAGGTGGCGGGCGCGCTGCGCGGCATGGCCGCCGTGGCGGCCGGACTGATCGCCGCCACTGGAGTCAAACTGGCGGCGGCGCTGAAAAACCATCCCCTGCCCTTGCCGCTGACCTTGGGCTTTGCCCTGCTGGGCCTGATCTTTATGGCCTTGCTGCAGCTGCCCATGCTGGCAACCCTGGTCGGCATCGGCGGTCTGAGCTGCTTGCTCACCTATCGCCGGCTGAAGCCATGAACGCGCCCCTGCATATCGTGCTGAGCTGGAACGACTGGCTGCAGCTGTTCGGCCAGTATCTGCTGCTGTCCTGCATGTCGGTGGGCGGGGCGATTTCGACCACGGCCGAGATGCACCGTTTTCTGGTCGAGCAGCACGGCTGGCTGAGCCAGACCCAGTTCAATGAATCGATCGCCATCGCCCAGGCCGCGCCGGGGCCGAATGTGCTGTTCGTGGCCCTGATGGGCTGGAATGTGGGCCTGAATGCGGGCAGTTATGCGGCGGCCGTGCTGGGCGTGCTGGTGACCATGGTGGGCATCATGCTGCCCAGCAGCGTACTGGCCCTGCTGGCGGCCAGTTGGGGCCACCGCAACCGCGAGCTGCGCGCCGTGCGCGCTTTCAAGCAGGGCATGGCCCCGGTGGTGATTGCCATGCTGGTGTCGACCGGTTTGATCCTCGGTGGCGCCGATCAGGATGCCGCCACCCATTGGCCTTTGTGGCTGCTGTCCATCGTGGCCGGCATCATCGTCTGGCGCACCCGCATCCATCTGCTATGGCTGCTGGCGGCGGGAGCACTGCTGGGCGCCTTGGGCCTGGTCTGAGGCGCCACGCCGCTGTAAACGCAAACGGCCCGCGCAGGCGGGCCATTCCGGACAGGCGGAAGCCGCCCTTCCCTTATTCCTTGATCGATTCGATGGCGAAGGTCAGGGTCACGTCATCGCTGACGGCAGGCGCATATTTGCCGGCATTGAACTCGGTGCGCTTGATCTTGGCCACGGCGTTGGCGCCGCAGGCGTCGCGCTTGAGCATCGGGTGCTGGGCGCAGTGGAAGGAAGTCACTTCCAGCGTCACCGGCTTGGTCACGCCCTTCACGGTCAGATTGCCTTCGACCGATGCCAGCTTGTCGCCGTTGAAGTTCAATTTGGTGGACTTGTAGGTGATGGTCGGATACTTGGCGGTGTCGAAGAAGTCCGCGCCCTGCAGGTGGCTGTTGAAGGTGTCGTTGCCGGAATCGACGGATTTGCTGTCGATGGTCACGTCAACGGAACCGGTTTTGGCGGCGCGGTCGATAACGATCTTGCCGCTGGTCTTGTCGAAACGGCCCACCTGGGTCGAATAGCCGAAATGGCTGTATTCGAAGCGAGGATAGGTGTGGTTGCCGTCGATGACGAAGGTTTCCGGGGCGGCGAAGGCGGACAGCGAGAAGCCGGCGGCCAGTGCGAGGGCGAGCAGTTTTTTCATGTGGACTCCGATTAAAAGATGGAACCGATTATGCACATGGATGAATATCCGTGTAAAACGCATAATTTACCGTTTTACTATCGAAAAAATCGATAATGCGGATGCGCCTGCCAAAGCGGCAGTGCCATGATGATAACGCGGGAATGGGAAGGCCGCCGCCCTGGCGGTTTTAAAGGTGCTCAGGCGGCGGCAGGCTGACTCAGAGGGTATTGCGGCGGCGCGGATGCGGCAGACGGTTGCAGCAGGCGGTTCAGCAACTGCTCTTCGAGCGCGGCGAAAGCGGCGCTGCCGCGCTGGCGCGGACGCGGCAAATTCACCTGCAGATCAAGCGCAATGCGGCCATCTTCGATCAGCAGCACCCGATCGGCCAGGGCCAGCGCTTCCTGCACATCGTGCGTGACCAGCACGGCGGTGAAGCCGCGCTCGCGCCACAGCGACTCGATCAGCTGCTGCATTTCGATGCGGGTCAGCGCGTCGAGCGCGCCCAGAGGCTCATCCAGCAGCAGCACATTCGGCTCGTGCAGCAGCGCGCGCGCCAAGGCCACGCGCTGGCGCTGGCCGCCCGAGAGTTCGGCCGGCCAGTCGTCGCAGCGGTCGCCCAGGCCGACGGCTGCCAGCGAGGCGGCCGCCGCATACCAGCTGTGGCGCGCGCCCAGGCCCACGTTTTCCAGCACGGTCTTCCAGGGCAGCAGGCGCGCCTCCTGGAACATGATGCGCAGCTCGGTCTCGATGCGCCCGCCCGCGATATCGACGCGGCCGGCGTCGGCCTGCTCCAGCTGGGCGATGGTGCGCAGCAGCGTGCTCTTGCCGCAGCCGCTGCGCCCGACCACGGCCACGAATTCGCCCGGACGGATGTGCAGGTCCACCTGGTCCAGCACGGGGCGCGTCGGCGTATAGGACTTGCTCAAGCCTTGCAGCTTGACGCTGACGCCGAGCCGCGCATTCAGGCTGCGCGCGCGCGGCGGCGGCGCCGGCTCGGGCGGGTCAACGTAGTAAAACAGATCGGTATCGATGGAAACCGGAGACAGAAGCATCGTTTTCTCCCTAACGGTAAGCTGGATTCCAGCTCAGGAAATGGCGCTCCAAAGCACGCGCCAGCAGATCGGCAGCCTTGCCCAGCAAGGCGTACAGCAGAATCCCGACCAGCACCACATCGGTTTGCAGGAATTCGCGCGCATTCATCGTCATATAGCCGATGCCCGCCTGCGCGGAAATGGTTTCGGCCACGATCAGCAGCACCCACACCAGGCCAAGCGCGAAGCGCACGCCCACCAGGATCGAAGGCAAGGCGCCCGGCAGGATCACATCGCGGTACAAGGCCCAGCCGTGCAGGCCGTAGCTGCGCGCCATCTCGATCAGGCTCTGGTCGGCGTTGCGGATGCCGTGAAAGGTGTTCAGGTAGACCGGGAAGAACACGCCCACCGCCAGCAGGAACAGCTTGGCGCTTTCGTCGATGCCGAACCACAGGATCACCAGCGGAATCAGGGCCAGCGCCGGGATATTGCGGATCATTTGCAGCGTCGTGTCGAGCAGCGTGGCGGCGCTGCGGAAGCTGCCCGTCAGCAGGCCCAGTGCCAGGCCGCTACCGGCGCCGATAGCAAATCCGGCCGCCGCGCGCCACAAGCTCTTGCCGAGGTGCTGCCACAATTCGCCGCTGGCGGCCAGCGTGTAGAAGGCCTGCGCCACCGCCCAGGGTTCGGGCAGCACGCGGCTGGACAGCCAGCCGATGCGCGAAGCCAGCTCCCAGGCGATCAGCAGCGCAGCCGGCAGCAGCCAGGGCGCCAGCGTTGCGCGCCAGCCGGAGGACAGGCGGCTCTGCTGCACGCTGCGGCGGCCCGCGTGCTGACTGCCCTGCCCTTCCGGATGGGGCGCGTCAGCCGCGGCGGCGCCGTTTGCAATCCGCGCGCCCATTACGCGGCCTTCCTCGGCAGCAGCTCGGTCGCCATCACCTCGCCGAAAGGTCCGCTCAGCGACTGCTCGCCCGCATGCCGTCCCTTGCCCAACAGCGGGAACAGCAGCTCGGCGAAGCGGTAGGATTCTTCCAGATGCGGGTAGCCGGAGAAGATGAAGGTTTCGATGCCCAGCGCCGCATATTCGCGGATGCGCTCGGCCACCGTCTCCGGATCGCCCACCAGAGCGGTGCCGGCGCCACCGCGCACCAGGCCTACGCCGGCCCACAGATTAGGCGAGACTTCCAGTTTGTCGCGCCGTCCACCGTGCAATGCCGCCATGCGGCGCTGGCCTTCCGAATCCATGCGCGCAAACACCGACTGCGCCTTGGCGATCACCTCATCGTCCAGATGGCTGATCAGCTCATCGGCGGCGCGCCAGGCTTCCTCATTGGTTTCACGCACGATCACATGCAGGCGGATGCCGAAGCGCACGCTGCGGCCATGGCGCGCGGCGCGGGCGCGGATGTCGGCGATCTTCTCGGCCACGGCGGCCGGCGGCTCGCCCCAGGTCAGGTAGACATCCATCTGCTCGGCCGCCAGCGCATGCGCCGCTTCCGACGAGCCGCCAAAGTACAGCGGCGGGTACGGCTTCTGCACCGGCGGGTACAGCGTTTTGGCGCCTTTCACCTGCAGATGCTTGCCATCGAAATGGAAGCCTTCTTCCCCGCCCTCGCCCGCCAGCGCGCCGCGCCAGATGCGGATGAATTCATCGGAGATCTCATAGCGTTCCGCGTGATCGGCAAACAGGCCATCGGCTTCCAGCTCCTGCGGATCGCCGCCCGTCACCACATTGATCAACAGCCGTCCATTCGACAGCCGGTCGAAGGTCGATGCCATGCGCACCGCCAGCCCCGGCGTGGACAGACCGGGCCGCACCGCCACCAGGAATTTCAGATTCTTCGTCACATTGATCAGCGAGGACGCGACGATCCACGGATCCTCGCAGGAGCGCCCGGTCGGCAGCAGCACGCCGTCATAACCCAGCGAATCGGCGGCCACCGCCACCTGCTTCAGATAATCGGCATCGACGGCGCGCGCGCCCTTGCTGGTTCCAAGGTAGCGGCTGTCGCCATGCGTGGGGATGAACCAGAACACATTCAAAGACATAATCCTTCCTCCTCAAAGCTGCTGCGCCAGCAGCGCTTCCTTGACTGCGATCGGTTTCGGGATCAGCTTCAGCGCGGCGAAAGCGTCCGCCACTTTCTGCTGCTCGCGGATCACCTCATGCGAAACCGGCTTGACGCCGTAGGCATAGCGCGCCGCCGCCAGTTCCACCACCGAGGTATCGAGTCCGGTCTGCTGCGCCAGGATCGCCGCCACCTCCTTCTGATTGCGCTTGCCCCACTCGTCCACCGCCGCCAGCTCGTCGATGATGATGCCGACGATCTCGGGATTCTTCTGCGCATAGCTGCGCGAAGCCAGGTAGAACTGGTGGTTGGAGACGATGCCCCGGCCATCGGCCAGCACGCGCGCGCCCAGCTGCTTCTCGGCTGCCGCCAGGAAGGGGTCCCAGATGGCCCAGGCATCGACGCTGCCGCGTTCAAAGGCGGCGCGCGCATCGGCGGGCGGCAGGAATACCGGTTCGATATCGCGGTAAGCCAGGCCTGCCTTCTCCAACGCCTTGAGCAGCAGGTAATGCACATTCGAACCCTTGTTCAGCGCCACCTTCTTGCCCTTCAAATCGGCCACGCCGCGCAGGGCCGAATTCTTCGGCACCACAATCGCTTCGCTGGTGGGCGACGGCGGCTCGTTGCCGACATACACCAGATCCGCGCCCGCCGCCTGGGCAAAGATGGGCGGCGCTTCGCCCACCGTGCCGAAATCGATGCTGCCCACATTCAAGCCTTCCAGCAACACCGGGCCAGCCGGGAACTCGGTCCACTTCACATCGATGCCGCGCGCGGCGAGGCGGCGCTCCAGCGTGCCGCGCCCTTTCAGCAAGGTCAGCGTGCCGTACTTCTGCAAGCCGATGCGCAGCACCGGCCGGCCCTGTGCCCGCGCACTGCCGGGCAAGCTGCCGGCCACGATTCCGGCCACCAGCATGCCCAGAGCACGGCGGCGCAACACTCTCTTGTTATCTACCTTCATATTTTTCCTTATGCCGCCTGGCTGCCTGCGTTATAGGGATGGTCGCGCAGCGAGCGCGCCGGCAGGGCATGCGGTCCGACCGCATGCACGCTGGCGCCGCCGGAACGCGTCTGGCGCAGCAGGCCTGACAACTCTTCGACGCCCGCCTGCACCCGCGCGGCGATGGTCGGCGCCAGACTCAGGCCGGCATCATCATTCCATTGCAGCTGATGCGTGGTGCAGAACACGCTGGTCAACACGTTCTTCGCTTCCAGCGCCTGCAGCACGGGCCGCAGCGCATAGTCCAGCGCCAGCAGGTGCGACTGGCTGCCCGCCGTGGCGATGGGCAGGATGTATTTATTGGCAAGGCCGTTCTGCGGCAGCAGGTCGAGGAAGGCTTTCAGCGCGCCGCTGTAGGCGGCCTTGTACACGGGCGTGGCAATCACCAGCGCATCGGCCGCCGCCACCGCCGCCAGCGCGCGGCGGATGGTCGCCTCCTCGCTGTCGCCATGCAGCAGGGCGCGCGGCGGCAGGTCGCGGATATGCAGCCGCGAATGACGGTGGCCGCGCGCCGCCAGCAGATCGCCGATGTGCAACAGCAGGCGGCTGGAATTCGATGGAATGGCCGGACTGCCGGCCAGCAGGAGTATGCTCATCTCGTGTCCCCTTCTCGTTTCCATAAAGTTGTCGGTCAATTCAGACTACGGCGGCCGGCGCAAAAGCAAAACGAATTGTTTTGCAATTCCATATGCGAAAACTTCTCCATATCCAATCGGAATAAGCAAAGAAGTAATTTGTCGTGGACTGCTGAGCTGTTAGCGGCGATACTTTTACCCTCTCTATGGATACACACGATTCACCGATGACTATTCCCAGCAAGCTCCGGCCACAAGGAGCCACCCCGCGCGGCAAGGCGCTGATCCGTATCGACGCCGCCAGCAAGTCTTTCGCCCTGCCCAAGGGCGGCCGTTTCGACGCCGTGCGCAACGTCACGCTGGAAGTCAATGAAGGCGATATCTTTGGCCTGATCGGCAAGAGCGGCGCGGGCAAGTCGACCCTGCTGCGCCTTTTCAATCTGCTGGAGCGCCCCGACAGCGGCAGCGTCACCATCGACGGCCAGGAGCTGACGGCCCTCGGCAAGAAAGCCCTGCGCGACGCGCGCCAGAACATCGGCATGATCTTCCAGCAATTCAACCTGCTGCAGAACGCTAGCGTTTTCGACAACGTTGCCTTCCCGCTGCGCATTCACGGCGGCCATGACAAGGCGCAGATCGAAGAGCGCGTGCGTACTTGCCTCGACCTGGTGGAACTGGGCGACAAGGCCGACACCTATCCGGCCCAGCTTTCCGGCGGCCAGAAACAGCGCGTGGCGATTGCCCGCGCCCTGGCCAGCAAACCGGCCGTGCTGCTGTGCGACGAACCGACTTCCGCGCTCGATGCGGAAACCACGCGCGCCCTGCTGCAAACCCTGAAGGACGTCAACCAGCGTCTGGGCGTGACCATCGTCATCGTCAGCCATGAGCTGGACGTGCTGGGCGAAATCTGCAACCGCGTGGCGGTGATCGAGGATGGCGCCGTGGCCGAAGAATTTGCACTGCATGATGGCGACGATACGCCGCGCAAGACGGCACTGGGCCGCGAGCTGCTGCAGTATGCCCGCGCCGCCGGCGCCCCTTCCACCTCCGCCGCCAAGGAGGCCGCCCATGTTTGAGAAACTGCTCCCCCTGCTGCCTGAACTCTGGACCGCCCTGGGCGAAACCATGACCATGCTGGGCATCGGCCTGTCCGCCGCCGTGCTGATTGGCGGCCCGCTCGGCATTCTGCTCTTCCTGGTATCCGAAGGCCAGTCGCTGCAAAACCGTCCCGCCGCCACGATTCTCGGCTGGCTGGTGAACACGGTGCGTTCCTTCCCCTTCATCATCCTGCTGGTGGCGCTGACGCCGCTGACCCGTGTGCTGGCCGGCACCTCGATCGGTCCGCTGGCTGCCGCCGTGCCGCTGTCCTTCGCCGCCATCCCCTACTTTGCCCGCCTGGTGGAACAGAACCTGCGCGAAGTGCCGCGCGGCGTGATTGAAGCGGCGCACGCCATGGGTGCCAGCGAATTGCAGATCGTCTTCCATGTGCTGCTGGTGGAAGCGCGTTCCGGCCTGGTGCTGGCGTTGACGGTGCTGTCGATCAGCTTCCTCTCCTACTCCGCCGTGGCCGGCGTGGTGGGCGGCGGCGGCATCGGCGACCTCGCCATCCGCTACGGCTATTACCGCTTTGAGACCGATGTGATGGTCATTACCGTCGCCATCCTGATCGCCATCGTTCAAGTCATCCAATTCGGCGGCAACCGCCTCGCCAAACATCTCGACAAACGTTAAGGAAAACCATGTCCCGACTTTTCAGCACCCGCCGCAACCTCATTTTGGGCGCCCTCGCGCTGGCCTTCGCCGCCGGCAACGCCGCCGCCAAAGACCCGAAGGAACTCGTGATCGGCACCAGCGCCGGCAAGTACGCCGACCAGCTCAAGCTCGGCATCAAGCCAATCCTGGAAAAACAGGGTTACAAGGTCAAGATCGTGGAATTCAACGACTATGTGCAGCCGAATTTCGCTCTGGCCGAAGGCTCGCTGGACGCCAATGTGTTCCAGCACATCGTCTACCTGAACAAGTTCGCCACCGAGCATAAGCTGGCCCTGTCGCCGCTGATCACCATTCCGACCGCCGCCATCGCGATCTACAGCCGCAAGCACAAGTCGCTGAACGAGGTGAAAGAAGGTTCGACCATCGCCATGCCGAACGATCCGACCAACCAGGCCCGCGCCCTGGTGCTGCTGGATCAACTGGGCTGGATCAAGCTGCGCGCCGGCGTCGATCCGCTGCGCGCTTCGGAACGCGATGTCGCCACGAATATCAAGAAGGTCAAGCTGATCGCGCTGGAAGCTGCCCAGCTGCCACGCTCGCTGCAGGACACCGACTACTCCTTCATCAACGGCAATTACGCCGAAGCCTCGGGCATCAGCCTGGCCGAAGCGCTGGTCACCGAGAAGATTTCGCCGAGCTATATCAACCTGGTGGCCGTGCGCACAGCCGACAAGGAAAAGCAGTTCGCCAAGGACATCGCCGCCGCCTACCGTTCGCGCGAATTCCTCGACATCACCAACAAGTATTTCAAGAACTACTCCAAGACCGACTACCAGCAGGCCATGGAGGCTGCGGCAGTGAAGAAGTAAGCTTCACACTGTGTAAAAAGCACGGCAGCCATTCACGGCTGCCGTGCTTTTTTATCTTTCCAACTCCGCTTTGCGGGCCAAAGCAACTGCTTCCTCGAGGTTCAAACGCAGCATGGCCAAACCGCCAACGTATCCAGCCAAAGCCGCACTTGCCCTCTCTTCAATCGCCTTGGCATCCGTCAGGCCAAGGCGGGCCAGTGCAGCGATATCTTCTTTATCATTGGCAGCCAGGCGGGCAATCTTGCTGACTGCGAGATCGACGGGGGAAAGTACGTAAAGCCGGATCTGATCCAAGCCTAAATCCACGGGAATCGAATCATCCAGATAGTCCTCATGCATTAGCGCAAAGGTCGAGTTATAGCTCGTGTCGAGATAGAGAAGCTGACAGGTGCCGTCCTCCAGCGTAACTTCGAGCATCAAATCGTTGGGAAGGAAAACACGGCTGCCAAATTCCGCGTCAACGTCCGTCGTCACGCGATTTGCCGTATAAAGATGAACTGCCATACCGCCGGCCAAGTACACATTCAAAGCCCGGTCTAAGGAAAGCCGCTCCTCCAGCTGACGAAACAGCTTCCGCAGCCCGGTTGCCAGCGCTGTACTGGTATGAAACGTTGGGTTTGCCGCCATGGCGTCACCCCCCATGAAGCAGACGGCTTAGCATATCGCGCAAACGGGGCAAGCTCAAAACCCAGCCCTTCCTGACAATATCCGCCGCTTCCAGTTTCTCGTCCGGATAACGCGTGAAATATCCCTCGCTTGCCTGCATCAGATTCCCAGACTCTCCGGGAAAGCGGAATTGCATGACCATCGCCGCGACACGAAATACATTGGCCTCGCGCTGGTCCTGCGCGGTCTGTGCGCCTTCCCGCGCCACAACGGCACAGCGGGCAAGCAGCGCAAACTCGACATCACGGGCATTCATGGCAGGCACTTTCATTCACATGTAACAAGCATATCATTACTGTAGCCGAGCCCTCCCAGTGGGGCAATACCGCTCTCCGACCTTGCCTGCCCTTCAGCAGTCGTTGCGCATCTGCGCCTGCGACACATTGCTGTTGGCCGGCACGCTCAGCGTCAGCCAGACATTGCCGCCGATGGTCGAACCGGCGCCGATGGTGATGCGGCCCAGGATCGTGGCGCCGGCGTAAATCACCACATCGTCTTCCACGATAGGGTGGCGCGGCGTGCCCTTGATCAGCGCGCCCGATTCATCAGCCGGGAAGCGTTTGGCGCCCAGGGTGACATGCTGGTAGAGGCGCACGCGCTGGCCGAGGATGGCGGTTTCGCCAATCACCACGCCGGTGCCATGGTCGATGAAGAAGCTGGCGCCGATCTGCGCTCCCGGGTGGATATCGATGCCGGTCAGCGAGTGGCTGATGTCGCAGATCATGCGCGCAATGAAGGGCGAACCGAGACGGTGCAGGCGATGCGCCAGGCGGTAATGCAGAATGGCGATGGTGCCCGGATAGCACAGCATGATCTCTGCGATTGAAGTAGCGGCCGGATCGCCCGCATAAGCGGCCTGCACGTCCGACACCAGCAAGGCGCGGATCTCCGGCAGTCCGGCCGCGAACTCGCGCGTGATCTCCTGCGCCTTGTGCGTCAATTCCACTTCATCGAGCGCTTCGGGACCAGCCGAGAACAGCAAGCCGCGCCGCACCTGCTCCGTCAGGCGGTTCAGCGTGGTGTTCAAGGTGTCGCCGACAAAGTAGTCGATGCTCTCGTCGGTCAGGTTGGGCCGCCCATAATGGGTGGGGAACAGCACGGCCGACAAGCCGTTGACGATGGTTTGCAGCGCCTCGCGCGACGGCAGCTCGCGCACCCTGCCCTGATGGCGGATATTGTGCGTGGCTTCGCGCGACACGCGCAACTGGTGGACGATGGAGTCGAGATTCCACTGGACCGGCTTGACGCCGGTACCGTCAAAGGTATCGATGGTCATGGCTAAAATATAAACGCAATTGTTCAGCTTAATGGAAGCTGCGCCTCAAAACGAAGGAAGAATTTCAGTAATCGATATGCACAATTTGCATATGCAAATCCCTAGCCGCAAGCAAGCCACTGCTGGCTGGCGTAAAATACGTCCCTAACCAATCCTAGCTTATCCATGAATATATTGCTGACGCTCCTGTTGGCGGGCTTGACCATGGTCGGTCCACTCGCCATCGATACCTATTTGCCGTCTTTCCCCGCCATCGCGCAGACCTTCAACGCCAGCCCGATTGCCATTCAGCAGACGCTCAGCCTCTTCCTGTTTACATTCGCTTTCATGATGCTGTTCTACGGCACCCTGTCCGACAGTTTCGGACGGCGGCCAGTGATCCTGGTGTCGCTGGTGCTGTACATCGTGGCCTCCGTCGGCGGCGCGATTGCCGGCTCGCTTGGCTTCCTGCTGGCTTGCCGCGTGCTGCAAGGCCTGGCTTCGGGCGCCGGTTCGGTGATCGGCCGCGCCATCGTGCAAGACCGCTTCTCCGGCGCCGAAGCGCAGAAGATGCTGTCGAATATCATGATGTTCTTCGGCCTCGCGCCAGCGATTGCGCCGATCCTGGGTGGCTGGCTGCAAGTGAGCTTCGGCTGGCGCTCGATCTTCTGGTTCCTGGCCGCCTTTGGCGTGGTGATGTTCATTGCCGTCTACCGCTGGCTGCCCGAGAGCCTGGCCGTGAAGGACCGCCATCCCCTGCATCTTGGCACCATCGCCGGCAATTACTGGAAGGTGCTGCGCAACCGCAAATTCCTGATGCTGGCCGTGGCCCTCGGCCTGGCCTTCGGCGGCTTCGCCCTGTATATCGGCTCGGCGGCCTACTTCATCATGACCATCCTGCATCTGCCGGAGACGGCCTTCGCCTGGCTGTTCATTCCGCTGATCAGCGGCATGGTGATCGGTTCCGGCATGGCCGGCAAGCTGGCGCACCGCTACTCGCAGCCAACGCTGGTGTGGATCAGCTATGCGGGCATGGTGGCGTCGGCGCTGATGAACGTGGCGTATAACTACTTCTTCACCGCCGATGTGCCGTGGGCAGTGCTGCCGCTGTTCTTCTATTCGCTGGCGCTGGCCATTTCCATGCCGCCGATGTCGCTGATGGCGATGAATATGTTCCCGCAAAACAGCGGCCTGGCGGCATCGATGCAGTCCTTCATCCAGATGACCTTGTTCGCCGCCGTCTCCGGCCTACTGGCGCCGCTGCTCTTCGACAGTGCGCTGAAGCTGGCGGTGGGCGTGGCTGGCCTCCTGCTCATCAGCCTGCTGGCCTGGATGTTGGCTCTGCCGGAGAAAAAAACACCAGCGGCGACGTAAGGCATATCCGTTCAAGCCAGTTTTTATTGCGCCTAAACTTATCCGCATGTTATATTTTTGAAAATATAACATCGGATATGGCGCAAACTATTAAATGCAGCATTTGCGCAAGGTGCCCGGTATTTGACCAGCCCCAGCCGGCTGGTTTTTATTTTAACTTTGGCTTGCGCATATGTTTATTCGACTCCTTGCATTTTCTCTTTTGGCAATCAGCAGTTTTGCCCATGCCGCAGAAAAATTTCGCATCACCCATCCCTCTGCCGATGTAGTTTATTTCGATGGCGCCATTCATGAACAAAGCGTTGCTCAGCTGCTTGCGGCATTTACACCTCAAACCCGGTCTTTGTTGATAACCTCCCAGGGTGGAGAGATGAGCAGCGCCATCCATCTGGCACGGGAAATACACGGACGCAAGCTCTCGGTAATCGTCAAGGATTATTGTTTATCGGCCTGCTCGAATTATGTCTTTCTCGCCGGGGAAACGAAGATATTACTGAGCAGATCCTTTCTGGGATATCACGGCAGCGCCATCGGCGGACTTTCCGCTCAGGAGATTCAGAACCTCGAAAACCGGGAAGCTAGCGATAAGCCAATAACGGACTTTCCAGACTTTGTCCACGGCATGGCATTACAGGAGTTGCAATTTGCGCGGGAAGTGGGGGTTTCTCCAGAGCTTTATCGCGCGACAAAAGATGTCGTCGACAGCTATATCCGTAGCCACCACCTTCCAACTCCTCCAGTGCGAACCTGGGCCAAAGTGACCACTCCTGCGGGAACCAGGCGCCTCTCCATTGCGCAGTTGGACGCAATGATGAAAAAGCAAGGCAATAAGAAGAAAGATATCAAGTTCGAAGCCCACATTGTTCTCGAAAATCCAGCCGCGGCGCTTGGTTTCTTTCCACGCCGGGATATGCTGGAACGTCATGGCGTAAGCGGCATCGTACAATATGACTACCCGGCTTCAGCAGATGAGCTGCAGCAACTGGGCGCGTCAAAGTTCAAAGGCGCCACATTTTTCGGCGAATTCGATAAGTAAGCATTTGGTCCCGCTGATCCCTGCCGCAGCTTAGGGCCAAGGCGCCGGAGTGACATCCTCATACTGTGGGCCGCCCTGCTCCGGCTCCAGCACGTTCTGCTGCGGCACCAGATGCAGGCGCTGACCGGGCGGCAGGCCAAGGCTCAGAATCTCCTTGCGGCTTTCCACAAAGTCGGATGAACTCAGCGGATGCGCCGCATCAGGCCAGTTCGCAATCGCCCAGTCCTGCACGGCCTCAAAGCGGCGCCATACTTCGGCAATGAACTGGCGCCGCTGCTCATCGTTCATATCGCTGTTTTCCATATCCGCCTCCCGCAAGAACTTGCAGCGTAGACGGGTGGACAATCAGCATCTGTGCGCCGGCGCACGATAGGGCCCAACTCTCGTCTGGATTAGGCCAGCAAAGGCACAATGTCCGCCAGGCCGTGGGCGACTACGAGCGGGATCAGCAGCCGGCTACGCCAGTAGTACATACCGCCTTGCTGTGGCTGCGGGTGTCAAGCGAGCCTTGCGGGTTTTCGCTCTGGCTCATCTATTGGCGTCCCAGTAATGCTGGCATTTTCAGGCTTCGGGACCAGTAATCCGGCTGCTGTGGCCCGCCACAATCGCCCATTTGCCGTCTGCCGCATTGCGCCAGACACGGGTATAGCGTAAATCCTCGCTAAATGCGTAGCCGTCATAGCTGCCTGCGACCGCCATCCTCACCGATACGATAGCCAGTTGCGCATCGACTTGAATGTGCTGCTCCGAAGCTTGCAATTGGCTGATTTTCAGCACTCCAGATCGATGCAGAGCGAGATCGTCTTCCTTCCCACACAACTGTCCAAAATGGTTCGTGAAAAGCAGCTCGGGAGAAATCAGCTCATCCAGCACAATCTGGTCTGATACCAGCATGGCAAGCCGCAAGCGTTCCTCAACAGCCCTTATCTGTTCCCTTAAATCGGATGGCATAGCAAACCCGTAGTAATATCAAGCAAAATTTGGACGGCCAAGGATGCGCAGCAGATGCTAAACCTTGGTTCAAGAACTTACATATATGCAGCCAATTACCCACCTGCTCATTGATAACACCCCTCACCCGCCCGCCAGTTTCGCTGTACCGGAGATGAGCCTGAGTTCAAGCCGCGCGACAATGATCGCACATATTTTTTCGTTCAAGATAAATACGGCCTATTTAATCGAATATCTGGAACCGGCATATTTGGCATGGGTAGCGGAGTCAAAAGAGGATGACGAACAGCATGGGGAGCCTCAAGATGATCTGGCCAGAGCCGGATACCCTGGCCTGGCTGAATTGCTGATGAATCCCACGCTGTCGGAGCTGGTCCTGGGACACTATCTCTTACAGGAGTCTTTGGGCAAGCTCACATGGGATGGCGTCAGTTCCATTCATTATTGGCTGGATAAGGTGACACTTTGCGAAATAGAAGCCGAGTCCGTCACGCTATCGGGAATCTGTTATAGCAAGCCACCATATCAAGGGAATTGATTTTGACATTCCATACTCTGGCAACATGCAATAACTACTCTATCCAGCATGAATATGAGTCCGCATACCTATGCCTGCCCGATGGGAGGAAAGTCTTAGCTGGCGATTTTTATGGCGATCCCCAGGCAGCACTGATCGACGCGGATGAGAAATGGTGTGCCATCGGGGGATGCGGCCTGATTATCTATCGGCTTGCGGAACCATTCGATGAATACGCATATGGCAAGCCAAGCAAACAATACCGGGAATTTCATCGGGAACCTCCCGACGTCCTCTGGATAGAGGAAATCACGCAACTGAACGCCCATGAAATCGCGCTAAGGCTTGATAGCGGAGCGGTCCAGCTTATTACGCTTCCAAATTTTGACGAGAGCGCATAAGCGGGGTTCCGGATGCCTCGGCCAGTTTCAAAACATAGGCCTGGATGGCCACAGCGGCGGCCTGTGGCGCGATCTGCAAAAGAAAATGGGGACCGTCGAGGGCCAATATCTGCGTTGCGGGATAGACGGTCGCTATATGCCGTGCGGCAGCGGCCGGCACCACGCGGTCATGCCTGGCTTGCAGGTAGAGCAAAGGCGTTTGCAGTCGCTGCAACTGGGCGCTGACGTCAACCGTCAGAACCGCCTTCAGCCGCGCGCGAAAAGCTGCCGCCGAGACCTGGGCCAGCGCGCCACCCAATGCGGCACGCAATTGGGGATTGGCGAATCGGCCCATCAGGAAATAGCTCAGAACGGCGTTGGGCAGCAGTTTGACGGGCAGGATATCCGCCAGCCAGCGCAGCGGCTTGAACAGCGGATGGGGATTGCGCGCGAAGGTGCTGCAGAGTATGACGCCCAGTAATCCGGCAGGCTGCGAGGCAGCGAGGGAGATGGCGATTGGCCCCGAAAACGATTCGCCAAGCACAATGAATTTCCCCTCCGCCGGCAAGGCTTGCCGGGCGACTTCCGCCAGCTCCGGGTAGCCGAGCGCCTGATCGCGGGGATAGGCAACGCGGCGGATATGGAAACTGCCGTCCAGGGCCGCGATCAAGGGTTCGAACAGCGTTGCCGTGCCGTCCATGCCGGGCAGCAGGACGAGGGTCGGTTTGGCGTCGGCTTCTGCCATCCTAAACCGGCCGGATCTTGTAAGCACAGCGGCGCGCGCCGTTCAGCACGTGCTCGTAGCGCTCGACCTTGCAGTCCGGCCCCAGCACGCGCTGGAAGACGTCCAGTTCGGAGCGGCAGAATTTCTGGCATTCCTTGGCAGCCGCGCAGATCGGGCAGTGGTTCTCGACCAGCACCACGCTGCCATCCGGCTGGGCTTCCGATTCGGCCATATAGCCTTCGGCGTCGCGCACCGTGGCAAGGGCGGCGACGCGCTCAGGCAGGCCGCCAGCGCTATCGATATTGCTGCGGTAAAGCTCTTCGCTGGCTTGCTCGCGCGCCGCGATCAGCTTGTCCAGCCCTTCTTCGCCGAACAGGCTGCGCACCTGGGTAATCAGCTGCAGGGTCAGGTCGGCGTGGCGGTCGGGATAACGCGCATGACCGGCGGCGGTCAGCAGCCAGCGGCGCGAGGGACGGCCCACTTTCTCGGCGACGTCTTCAAACGTCACCAGCCCTTTTTCCTGTGCCGATTCGAGCTGGCGGCGCGCGCCCATCGAGGTCAGATCGAGTGTTTCGGCCAGCTGCTGCGCGGTCTGCGGGCCGCGCGTCTTGAGCAGAAAAAGGATATGGTCAGCAGTATTCATTCTTATGAGTTGTTACAGCACGGCCGGCGCCGCAGCCAGTTGCATGCGCCAGCCCTGGATGCGCCAGGCCGCCCACAGCGCCAGCGCGGCGCCCAATCCCAGGATCAGGCGCGTATTGAGCAAGGTGAGCACGGAACCAGCCAGCGCCATCAGGATGTTCGCCAGACAGAACGTGGTCGCCAGCAGCCCCATCACGGCGCCCTGTCCATGAGCGCTGAAGCGTTCGGCCGACCAGGCCTGCACTACCGCATTGTAAAACGCGTTGGGCACGCCGAACAGCATAATTGCGGCCATTCCGAGCCAAATATTGCCAAAAGCGACCATCGCCACGACCACGCCAATGCCAGCGGCATACCAGACAGCGCGTTTCAGTGGTTCATGGCGGCTGGGATTGCCCGCAAAAACGGCAGTCAGCGTCATCAGGCCGCACATGCCGACATTGAAGAAAGCGATGCTGCGCGCATCGTAGTTGGCGTTTTCCACCAGCCACAGCGGGTAAAACTCGTAGAAGGCGGTGACGCCGCAGGTCAGCGCCAGCTGGACGATGAACAGGGTGCGCAGCTCGGGATTGCGCAGCAGGTTGAAGGCGTGGTTGCGGCGCGCCTCCTGCCACCAGGAGGTGGCGGCGGCGCTGGCCCTTTCGCGTTCCAGCGCGATCATCACCAGCAGCGCGCCCAGCAGCAGTGCGGCAACGGCGATCCAGAACGGCACGGTGATGCCGAAGCCCAGGGTCAGACCGGCCAGTAGCGGGCCGAAGAGCCAACCCAGGTGGAAGGCGCCGTTCAGCCAGGACAGGGCGCGGGCGCGCAGCGGGCCTTCCAGCTTTTCCGCCAGCAGGGCGCGGGCAACCGCGCCATTGCCTTCCAACAGGCCCGTGATAAAGCGCGCCACGATGAACAGGGGATAGGATTCCAGTACCATGGCGCCCGCCGTCGCGGCATGGCCGACGGCGGCGCCGATCGTGGTCAGCAACAGCACCGAGCGGCGGCCATAGCGGTCGGACAGGGAACCGAGCACGGCCGAACCAATCAGCAGGCCGAGCGGGTTGATCATCAATGCCAGGCCGAACAGCAGCTTGGGCGGCAGGCCGAGGAACTGGGTCAGTCCATTGCCGGAGTCGGTCGCGAACAGCGGCGGCAGGATGGGATATGGGAGGGAGGTGCCCGTGGTGGACAGCAGCGCCAGCAGGCAGGCCGCCGTAATCAGGAGGATATTTTTCATGACCGAGATAAATAAACAAATTGTTTTACAAATATACCGCTAACGCGGCATTAAGTAAATTTTTTTGTTTATTTATACTCGATCAGGCGCGGTGCGGGCAGCGCCGCGGCAGCACTGCCAGACAGGCTTAGTCAGCCGCCGCCACCTTGCGGTAGCCCACGCCGATGCGGTTCCAGCTATTGATGGCGTTGATGGCCATGGTGACGGCCACCGATTCCGCCGGGCTGAACTCGGCCAGCAGCGCCTTGTAGTCCGCATCCGGCGCGTGGGTATGGCTGAGGTCGGTCAGCGCCTCGGTCCAGGCCAAGGCGGCGCGTTCACGCGGGGTGTAGAACGGGGCTTCGCGCCACACCGACAGGGAATACAGGCGGCGCTCGGTTTCGCCGGCCTTGCGCGCATCGGCGGCATGCAGGTCGACGCAGTAGGCGCAACCATTAATCTGGGAGGCGCGCAAACGGATCAGCTCCAGCAGCGATTCTTCCAGGCCCAGCTTGTTGACGGCGATCTCGAAGTTCAGCATCGCCTTATAGGCTTCGGGATTGGCTTTGTGGTAGTCCAGACGTGGTTCCATTTTTTTCTCCTTAAAAGTGGGCACTGCATGGACTCCATTCTAGGGGGCGGCAGAGCGCGCAAAGGAGCCAATTTTCAAAAAAACAGGCAGTCCAATGCCCAATTCTGGAGTCCAATGCTTGCTAAAGCTGGCCAGAACAGGCAGGCTTCGGCCATGGAATTACATATCGTGATGGAAGGAAGCCGCGATCTGGCGGGCCAGCTCTACCGCCAGCTCAGCGAGGCAATCCGCAATGGCCGCCTGGCCGACGGCGCGCAACTGCCGCCGACCCGCCTGCTGGCCGAGCAGCTGGGCCTGTCGCGCAAAACGGTGTCGCAAGCCTATGCCCGTCTGAACCTGGAAAAGCTGCTGGTTGGCAAAGTGGGCGCGGGCAGCTATGTGCAGGCGCCGCCCGCCGCCCTGCCCCGTCCGCAGACCGTCCAGGATCTGGCCAGCGCCGATATGCTGCGCCACTGGGAAGAACTGGGCAAGCCGCTGCGCAAGATGAAGATCGCCAGTTCGCGGTATGAGTTCGTGGGCGGCCGTTCGACGCCGACGCATTTCCCGGCCGAGGACTGGCGGCGCTGCGTGCTGCACGGCCTGCGCCAGGAAGCGCTGGCGCGTGGCCGCTATAGTCCGCCCGAAGGCATCCCTGCACTGCGCCAGGCGATTGCCCATCACGCCTCCTTCAGCCGGGGCGTGCTGTGCGGCGCCGGGGAAGTGGTGGTCACAAATGGCGCCCAGCAGGCGCTCGACCTGCTGGGACGCACCCTGCTGGCGCCAGGCAGCGTGGTGGCGGTGGAAGATCCCGGCTATCCGCCGGCGCGCCTGATTTTCAGCAGCCATGGCGCCGACGTGCGCGGCGTGCCGGTGGACGAGGAAGGCATGCGCGTCGACCTGATTCCGGCCAACGCCCGCCTGATCTATGTGACCCCGGCCCACCAGTTCCCGCTCGGCATGCCGATGAGCATGGCGCGCCGCGAGGCCTTGCTGGCACGCGCCCGCGACATCGGCGCCATCGTCATCGAGGACGATTACGACAGCAGCTTCCGCTACCAGGGCCGTCCCACCGACTCGCTGCAAAGCATGGACCGGCACGGCATCGTGGCCTTCGTCGGCACCTTCTCCAAGGTGCTGGGACCGGAACTGCGGCTCGGCTATATCGTGCTGCCGCCCGCCATCCAGCCGGCCCTGCTGCTGGTCAAGCGCCTGAGCGACTGGCACACGCCGACGCTGAACCAGCATGCGCTGGCCAAGTTCATCGAGGATGGCAGCCTGGCGCGGCATATCCGGCGCTGCCATGCCGTGTATGCGGCGCGGCGGGCGCGCCTGCAAGCGCTGTTTGAAAGCGAGCTGGCGCCCTGGTTCAAGCTGGTGCCGGCCACGGCGGGCTACCACCTGGCCGCCCTCTGCGCGCGGCCGCTGGATATGGAGCTGCTGGTGCGCGTCGCGCACCGGGCCGACGTCGGCCTGTATTCGCTGGCCCAGTTCTATGCCGAGGCGCCGCCCCTGCCCGGCCTGTTCATGGGCTATGGCGCCATCGACCTACTCGACATCGATATCGCCATCGGCCGCCTGCGCGAAGTGCTGCAGCAGATGGAGTAAAACCCGTCAGCGCGCGTGCTGCTGCACCCAGGCCAGGATATTGTTGACGTCCATGGCGCCCGGCTGGCGCGCCACTTCGCGCCCGCCCTTGAACAGGGCCAAGGTCGGAATGCTGCGGATGACGTAGCGCGCCGCCAGATCCTGGGCTTCCTCGGTATTCACCTTCACCACGCGGAAGGCCGGTTCCAGTCGCTGGGCCGCCTGCGCATAGAACGGCGCCATCTGGCGGCAGGGTCCGCACCAGGGCGCCCAGAAATCGACCAGCACCGGCAAATCGCTGCGCTCGATATGCTTGAGGAAGCGCGCGCTCGATAAATCCACCGGCTGCCCGGCGAACAGCGGCTTCTGGCATTTGCCGCAGACCGGCTCTTCGCGCAGGCGGGCGGCGGGAACGCGGTTGACCGCGTCGCAATGGGGGCAAACAATGTGCAGCGCCTCGGCCGGCGCGGAGCTTGAAGTCGTCATAGGGTTTCCATCCTTGTGGGGCGCAGTGTAGCGAAGATTTCGCTTGTTTGCAGAACGGCCGCGCCCGATAATCGGACCCTATGCCTGAGCTGGGAGGGAGCATGCAATTCCTGACGACCGAGCGTTTGCATATTGCCTACAGAGAATATGGCCCGCCGCAAGGCGCGCCCGTCTTTCTGCTGCATGGCTGGCCCGACGATGTGCATACCTGGAATGCGCTGGCGCCCGCCTTGGCCGAACAGGGCTACCGCGTGCTGGCGCCCAGCCTGCGCGGCAGCGGCGATACCCGCTTCCGCGACAGCGCCATCCCGCGCAGCGGCCAGCTCAGCGCGCTGGCCCAGGATGTATTCGACATGGCCGTAGCTCTGGATATCAGCCGCTTCCGCGTAGTCGGCCACGACTGGGGCGCGCGCGCCGCCTACAATGCCGCCCTGCTGGCGCCGGAAAAGGTCGAACGCTGCGTCGGCATTTCCGTCGGCTGGGGCAGCAACGACCCGCACCAGACGCTGAGCCTGGCCCAGGCGCGCAATTACTGGTATCACTGGTATATGGCGACCGAGCGCGGCGCCGGCGCCGTGCGCAAGGAAAGGCGCGAACTGGCCCATCTGCTGTGGCAGACCTGGTCGCCGGGCTGGCAATTCAACGAAGCCGATTTCCGCACCACGGCCCACGCCTTCGACAATCCCGACTGGGCCAGCGTCACCGTACATTCCTACCGCCACCGCTGGGGCTGGGCGGAATCCGATCCCTATTATTCGGCGCTGGAAACGGAACTGCGCCGCAATTCCGTCATCACCGTGCCGACCTTGACCCTGCATGGCGCCCTCGATGGCGCCAACGGTCCCGCCACCTCCGAGCAGCGCGAACACCTGTTCGCCGCCCCCTACCGCCGCGTGCTGCTCGATGGCGTGGGCCACTTCCCGCAGCGCGAGCAGCCGGCGCTGGTGGCGCAGGAAGTCATTGCCTGGCTGCGCTAGTTCGGGACGAAGCTTCAACCTTTCTGGCGTACACCTTGGCGACTGCCTTGTCCATCGCTTCGCGCGTGCGGCGCACGCTCAAAACATCTCGCGCCCCGCCTCTGCACCTTCTTCGAGCATGGTGTGCGCCATCTGCATGCCGATGCTCTGGCATTCCTGAGCCGACTGCAGTAGCGCCGCAGCCGGGATTTTTCGGCATGACTTAACAAGCAACATTGTTTCCATAGTACAATATTCTCATCCCCTGATTTCTGGCGAAAGGAAGACATGGCTGCTGTAACCTGCCTGCAAAAAATCCTGTTTGGGCCACCCGGCTGCGGTAAGAGTTTCCACGTCCGGCAAATCGCCAGGGACGAGCTGGGCATCGCATCCGATAGCCCGTATCTGATCGAGACCACCTTCCACCCGGAATACGGCTATGGCGATTTTCTGGCCAAGCTGCTGCCGCAGAGTAAGCAGTACCAGCAGAAATACACCTTGTCGGGCGTGGATACGCTGAAGGACGCTGTCATCCATGAGGGCACCATCCGCTCCACCATCGAATACAATATTCATACCGGCCCTTTACTGAAGGCGATTGCCCTCGCCTATGCCAATCCGAAGCAGAATGTGCTGCTGGTGATCGATGAGATCAACCGCGGCAACTGCGCGCAGATCTTTGGCGACATCTTCCAGCTGCTGGACCGCAATGAAGAGGGGCGTTCGGAATACGGCGTCGAGCTGTGCCAGCTGTTCCGCGATGCACTGATCACCGAAATGGCGCGGCTGCCAGCTTCCACCAGCCCCCTGCCCGCGCAAAAACTCCACCTGCCGCCGAACCTGTCCCTGATCGGCACCATGAACACCAGCGACGAATCGGTCTACTACATGGACACCGCCTTCAAGCGCCGCTGGGACTTCGCCTTCATGCCATGGACCGGCCAGCCCGGCTCACCGCCGCACGAGCGCCAGCGCAAGCTGCTGGTGGAAGACAGTACGACCGAATGGGAAACGCTGCTGGAACGTTTGAACCGCCACATCGCCGAGAGCTTCAAGGGGCGCAACGTCGACGATAAGCAAATCGGTCTGTGGTTTGTCAAAGTACGGCAAACCGAAACTGAGCGGCAAGCACCGCAGCGCCAGGAATTACAAACGCTGAAAAGCAAGCTGCCATCATTGATCGGCGAAGCAGCGCATGCCGAATGGGTCAAGGTCTTTCCCAACGTAGAACTCTATGGTCGCGATGGCTATGTCAAAACCATGTCGGCAAAGGATGACTTTCTGACATACGGCATTGACTGGCCTGAAGATGTCAGCCCCCTACCTAGCGAACTGGCCAGCACGCTCATCGCACATATCGACGGTTTCCTAAATCGTCCCCTTATCCGTCCCGAGATCGGTTTGGAAACCATCCGCAACAAACTGATGTTTTTCCTATGGGACAACGTCTTTGCCCGCGATCGTGAGCCATTGTTCCGGCTGCTGCGGCGCAGCGGCATGCAAGGCGCAGACCCGCGCACTTTCGGCGAATTTTCCTCGGCCGACCATGCCCGCATGCTGGTTGCCGGCCTGATGCTGGATGCCGATCCCGTCAAGGCAGAAGGCGAGTGAAACCGAAGGGCTGGCACTTCGAGCTGCAGCACACCGAGCTGGCGAGCGGTGGCGAATCCTATGTCGGCCTGGTGCGCGATGCCGAGGGCAAGGCCCGTCTGCGCCTGCCCTACGGCTACCGGCTGGATCAGGGCGAGAGCAAGGAAGCCTGCCTCGGCCAGCTTTCCCGCGTTCTGGCGCGCTTCGCCCGGAGTTATCCGCGGGAACGGCGCAGTGAACGCGAAGGCTATCTGAGCGACGCCGAAGGGCGCCGCGAACAGACAGACGGGCCGCCCGAACTGGGCTATGCCAAACTGGCCAGCCTGGTGGAACTGATCCGCCGTCTGGGCGATCCGCAATTGCTGGCCCTGGTACGGATTCCCGGCCTCGCGGCCGGCTTCGATGAGCGCCACATCAGCCGCAATCTAGAACGCGCCGTCTACCTGCCGGACCACACACCCTACTTCGAAACGATGTGGGCGCGGCCGCCACAGATGCGGCAGACCCGCAACGATCTGGTGGGCCTGGCCTGCTGGATTGCCCTGGATGCGCTGCGGCATCTGTTCCCCGGCGCCATGGACGAAGAAATCGCCCCGAATCTGCTGGAAGAATGGGAAACGCTGGCCGCCCGCTTTGCCGACAGCCAGCACTTAAGCCAAGATGCCTCGCTCTTTGGCAACGGCCACGAGGCAACGCTGCCACATATCCAGGATGCGCTCGCCGCCATCACCCGCACCGAACCTCCCGTGCATGCGCAGGCACGCGAGCTGGCCGAGCTGCTTGGAAGCATACTGCACTACTCTGCCAACGCTGGGGGCGGCGAGATATTCGGCCTGAAAGGCTTTTACCGGGTATGGGAGGCGGCTTGCCTGGAATACGCACTGGAAGAATTTGGCGCCGCGCGCATTCTCAGTTGCGACCACGAGTTGCTCGACAGCGTCTCCGCTCCCCAGCGCCAGCTCTGGACCGATGCGCGCCGTCAGATCTGCGCCTGGAACGGCATGGCGCGCCGCCCCGATCTGATCGTCAGGCTCGACGACGGGCGTCTGCTGTTGATCGACTTCAAGTACTCCTCGGCCTACGCCGAAGAAAGCTTCTTCAAGCGCCGGCCGCAGAAGCCGGGCACGCAGCATCAGCCGGCCAACCGCTTGGCCTGGCTAAAATTTTGCGAAGAGCTCAAGCTTCATCAGGACATCGCCAATCTGGAAAGCTACCGCTGGCTCCTGATGCAACGCCATCTGCGCAACGCCGACGAAAGTCTGGTCGAAACGCAGATCTGGATTCCAGCGCAGCAGGACAGCCAGCGCCATTGCGCCTGGCAGACCTGGGACAAGAGCCTGCATTTGCCGGATACGGGCTACCGGCAACTCTCCGTGCGCGGCGTGCCGGCGGCCACCATCCTGCGCCATTACGCCAGGAAATTCACCCTGTTTTCCTGAGCCCGCATTCCTTGCCGGCATGCGCCGATACGGCACGCGCGGGGGCGGCGTATCATGCACTCAGAGGCGATGGAATATGCTATTTTCAATCCATATCTCCCCGCCCATCCGGTCTGATCAGGAGCTGAGTCGCCATGGAAGAACTGAGGACTTTCGATTCGGTCTACTGGATTTTGCAGGCGCTGACGATCGCCGTGCTGGTCATGCACGCCCTGGCCCTGATCCCGCAGTGGCATGCCGATTACTACAACCCGCGCTTCATGCGCCGCACCAGCTGGGGCATGATGTTCGGCATCGCCCAGGGCTTGCTGCTGATGCTAAGCATGGAGAATATTCCGCAGCTGGCGCAGTTTTCGCGCGAAACCTTCAGCACCACGCTCTGCCTGGGCCTGGCGCTGGCGCTCAATCTCTATGTGGCCCTGCAAAATGTGCTGGCGGCGCTGGCCTATGCCGAACTGCACCATGGCAGCGCAGTGATGGCCCAGCGCATGAGCGCGGGCGTGCGGCCCGCCTTGTGCGGCAGCGCCCTGTTCTCGGCCGCCGCCTATCTGAGCATCCGCGTCTGGCTCTAGCCTCAATCCGTACGGCCGGCGCTCACGGCCGGCCACACCACCCTTTCATCGACCGAATACAGGCGGCAGGGCTGCTCGCTGGACGACTGGCAGGCCGCCAGCGCGCGCGCTTCCGGCTCCTCGCCTTCTTCCGCCCAGCCCCAGGCGCCGCTGGCGGAAATGGCGAAGGCGCGCGGCGTCATGCGCTTGAGGAAGGCACGGTATTGCTCGCGTCCGCGCTCCGGCACATAGGGCAAGGCGGCCACATCCTCCAGCGCGGCGTAACTGCTGGCGGGCGCGGCCGGAGTTTCGGCCAGCGCATACACTTCGCGGAACGGCATGCCGATCGCTTGCAGGAAGCGCTCGGCATGGGGCAGCCAGATTTTCTCGCCGTCGCGGCTGGCCAGCATGCGGTGGGCATCGCTCTTGAAGGCGCCATAGGCCAGCAGCTGCGCCTTGCCGCCACCCCGCGTGTAAGCCTGATGCAGGCGGCTGACCAGGGGCGGCGCGAAGAAGGAATCGTTGGCGCCGTACAGCCACAGGCTCGGCAGACGGCTGCGCCGGCCATAATCGGCGAAGGCCTGCACCAGCGCCTGCTGCCAGTCGCAGCTGCCGCCGATAGTGCGCAAGCCACCCGCGAAATTGAGCACGCCGCGCACGCCGGGAATGTCCTGGGTCGCCAGGGCCATGCTGGCCAGGCCACCATAGGATTGGCCCGCAACCACGATGCGGCGGGCGTCGATCCAGGACTGCTGGCCGGCGTACTCCAGCACGTCGGCAATGTCGGCGGCCTGAGCATAGCCGTTGGCCGTCATATTGCAGCCGAAATCGCTGTAGCGGCCGCTGGAATTGGCGAAACCGGTGCGCATGGGAACCAGCACGGCATAGCCGCGCCGCACGAAGGCGGTCGCCATATACACGAAGCGGTCGCGCCGCTGCAGGCGTGGATTGCCAGGCGCCTTGCCGTGGTTGATGACGAGCAGGGGAAACGGGCCGGGTCCGTCCGGCTTGAATAGCGTGGTTTCCAGACGCTCGCGTCCGCCGGGACCGGCCGGCAGCATGAGGATTTGCTCATTCAGGCGCGCATCGAGCGGTGCCAGGCTTGGCGCCAGGCCAGCCGCAGTGGCGGCCACCGCCCCGTCCACCAGCAAGCCGCACGCCAATGCCAGCAGCACGCCCGCCAGACGGCGCGCAGGCGTTAGCGGCGAGACAAGGCGGCGCATGACGGACGGCCAGCGGCAATGACGCAGGGAATCGATGGTGGTCTCCAGGCGAGCTTGGTGTGCGGCAATAATCTGATTGTGCAATCTGCCTTTTTTATAGGCAATGGCAGAACTTTAATTGCAGCAGCTTTTCTTGCCTGAACGCGGGTTTTGGCGCGCTGCGGCAACACTTACACGGCAGCAGCTGTTGCATGGCCTGCCTATTTTTTAAGCGTTGACGTGCGGCAACCGGGCAATCCGTGTACACTGTCCGCTCTTGCCCTAAGGAAATCACGTCATGGCTATTTCTGCTCTCAGCGCCGGTTTGTCCGGCCTCCAAGCCAATCAGAAAGCCCTGGATGTCACGGCGCACAATGTTGCCAATGCGAACACGCAGAACTTCCAGCCGCAGCAGGCCAACTTCCAGGAAGCCACTCCGGCCGGCACCGGCGTGACCCTGTCCACGGCCGCGCGCGGCCTGGCGCAGCAGGAAGGCTTGTCCAGCGAAAACATGGCCAAGGACATGAGCAATTCCCTCGTCTACAAAGCCGGTTTCGACCTGTCCGCCAAGGTGATCCAGGCGGCCGACGAACGCATCGGCACACTGATCGACATCAAGGCTTAACGCCGCCCACCCGCCGCGCTATGCTGGAAGATATGCCAGCCTAGCGAGGCAACCATGACTTTCGAACTCCCTTTTTCCGACCGGAACCACGCCGCCCGCCTGCTGGCCGAGCGCCTGTCGCTCCTGCGCGGCCGGCAGCCGCTGGTGCTGGCCATTCCGCGCGGCGCCGTTCCCATGGGCAAGATCATCGCCGATGCGCTGGACGGCGAACTGGACGTGGTGCTGGTGCGCAAAATTCCTTCCGCCATCGATCCCGAGCTGGCCGTGGGCGCCGTGGATGAGCATGGCAAGCGCGAACTGGCCCCCTACTTCCATCGCACCCGCACCAGCATGGAGTGGGTCGAGCTGCAAACGCGCGAACAGCTGGAACTGATGCAGCGCCGCCGCGCCAGCTATGGCGCCTCGCGCCGCTCAGTCGATCCGGCCGGCCGCCTCGTCATCGTGGTCGACGACGGCCTGGCCACCGGCTCCACCATGGCCGCCGCCCTGCGTGCCATGCGCGCGCGCCAGCCCGCGCGCCTGATCGCCGCCGTGCCGGTGGCCGCGTCCGACGCCATCGAACTGATCGCGCCCCTGGCCGACGAGGTGGTGTGCCTGGCCGCGCCCATGCATTTTCTCGCCGTCAGCCGCCACTATGACGACTTTCCCCAGGTCAGCGAAGAGGAGGTGATCGCCATCTTGCGCAGCCAATAATGCTCAACAGGTAAACCAAACCTTGCCGTGACGCGTTGATGAACCTATCAGATTGGAGACATGCAGATGGGTGGTAAGAGCAAGCGCAGCGCAACGGCAACCGAGGCAGCCAGCCCGGATCTGGAGGTGCTGCAAAAACTGCGCATCATTATTCGCGCAGCACAGCGGCATTCGCTGTGGATAGAAAAACAATGCGGGGTCAATGGCGCCCAGTTGTGGATCATGCAGGAGCTGGCCGAAACGCCCGACCTGCGCGTGGGCCAGATCACGGCCCGCCTGGCGATCCAGCAAGCCACCACCAGCAATCTGCTGGAAAGCCTGGTGCGCAAAGGGCATATCGTCAAAACGCGCGACCAGCAAGACCAGCGTGTGGTAAAACTCTCCTTATCCGAACAGGGCCGCGCGGTGCTGGAGGCGGCGCCGAAACCGGCGCGCGGCCTGCTGCCGGAAGCGCTGGCCAAGCTCGAACCCGGGCATCTGGCCAGCTTGAACAGCGGCTTGCAAGGGCTGCTGGGCAGTATCGAAGTGCTGGATGAAGGCTTCGGGCTGCAGCCCCTGCCCTTCACCATGCAGGAAAGTGGATGAGCACAGACGATAGCGAGAGCAGAAAACACGAACGCCGCGCCAATGACCGGCGCGGCGACGACCAGCAGCGCAAACGCCGCAAGGACGACGCGCCGCGCTATCTCGATCCCGGCGACACCGTCTTCACCTTGTGGGGCCGCGTCATCATGGCGCGCTACCGCCGCATCGCAGCCGCCGCCACCCGCCACGTCATGCAGCGCCCGCTGCGCATCGGCATCTCGGCGCGCATCTTCCATCCCGAGGCCGGGGCGAAAGGCCTGCGCAGCAAGAACCTGCAATACCTGGAAGAGTCGATCGCGCAGTGGGTCATGTCGCGCGACGTGCTGGTGTTCATGATTCCGACCGTGAATACCGACGGCCTGCTCCACCCCAGCAATATCCGCCTGCGCGATTACGCCCGCCATCTGGATGGCCTGGTGCTGCAGGGCGGCGCCGACGTTTCGCCGCAAAGCTATGCCGAAGCGCCGACCCGGCCCGAATGGGGCGGCGACCGCGCGCGCGATATGTACGAGCTGGAACTGCTGCACGAATTCGTGGAGGCGGGAAAGCCGGTGCTGGGCATCTGCCGCGGCTGCCAATTATTGAACGTGGCCTTTGGCGGCAGTCTGTATCAGGACATCGCCACCGACGTGCCGGCCGCGCTGGCCCACGTGCACGACGATTACGACCGCCACCGCCATGAAATCACCTTCCCCGAAGGCTCTTCCCTGGCGCAGATGTTCCGGGGACAGGAGCGTGGGCTGGTGAACTCCATCCACCACCAGGCAGTCAAGACGCTGGGACGCGATATGGCGGTGGAAGCGCTGTCCCATCCCGACGGCATGATCGAAGCGATCCGCTACCGCAAGGCGCCCTTCGTCATGGGCTTGCAATGGCACCCCGAATTCCACCGCGCCGGCGGGCAGGAGCTGCTGGACTGCACCGCCATCCTCGACAACTTCCTGCGCGTGGCGCGCGAGACGCGCTTCTGACCAGCCCTCGCTAGCCGCGGAAGCGCGCCACCGCCGCATCCACTACGCCTTCCACGCTGCCGCTGGCGCTGAACTGGTCGCGCAGATACTGGGCGTCGCTGCCCATATGCGTGACCTGCATCAGATGGTTCAGCGCAGGTAGGCCGCCCAGCTTCTCGGCATACGGGTCCATGCGGCGCAAGGTGGTCAGGATATCCTCGCGCAGCGACAGGCTCTCATACGTTTTCGGATGCACGACAGTGCCATCGAGGCCGAAACGGCAAGCCTGGAAGCGGTTGTAGTTATACACCAGGTAATCGTCTTCCGCCGGCGGCGCTTCCTTGCGTTCCAGCAGATAGGCGCACAGCGCCTGCAAATAGCAGGCCAGCGCCGCCGCCCGCTCCACCGTCAGCGGCGTATCGCAGACACGCAGCTCGATGGTGCCGAATTCCGGCTTGGGACGGATGTCCCAGTAAAAGTCCTTCATGCTCTTGATGACGCCCGTGTGCTCCATCTTCGAGAAGAAGCTGTGCTCGAACTCGTCCCAGCTCAGGACGAAGGGCGCGCGGCCGCTCATGGGGAAGGCGAACACCGAATTCAGGCGGGCCGAATTGAACAGCGTATCGCCGCCCTGCACGAAGGGCGAGGACGCCGACAGCGCGATGAAGTGCGGCACGTAGCGGCTCAGCGCATGCAGCAGGTAGAGCGCATCGTCGCCCGAAGCGCAGCCGATGTGCACGTGCTGGCCGAAGATGGTGAACTGCTTGGCCAGATAGCCATACAGGGCCGACACTTCCTTGAAGCGCGGCTTGGCGAAGATGCGCCGCTCCGACCACTTCTGGAACGGGTGGGTGCCGCCGCCGCAGATGCCGATGTTCAGCGTTTCGCCTGCCGTCACCAGCGTATCGCGGATCAGTTGCAGCTGCGCCAGCAGTTCGGCGTGGCGGGTATGCACGTCCGAGTTAATCTCGATCATGCTCTCAGTGATCTCCGGCGTCACATTGCCGGGGAAAGGCTTGCGGCTCAGGAGATGCAGCAAGTCGGGGCTGGAAGCGGTCAGGTCGAAGTCGGAAAAACTGACCAGTTGCAGCTCCAGCTCCACCCCCATGGTCAGGGGTTCGGATGCTTTGAATGCTTCGAGCGCCATATCAGTGTTCCTCCTTGCGCGTGGTTTCATTGGCCCAGATCAGGGCGCGCTGCGTGATGATGGGGCCAATCACTTCCATGAACAGGGTCATGCCCGCCAGCGCCGCCAGCTCGTCGACCAGCACGATGCCCATGCTCTTGGTCTGCTCCAGCACCAGCACCACGAACACCGACATCGGCGACAGCGCGATGCCGGTCAAGGCGCCCTTGCGCCAGGACGTGCCGCCCACATGGGAGAAGGCTGCCACCACCGCTGCTTTCGCCAGGAAGCGCGCCGTCAGCAAGGCCAGGGCCAGGGTGGCTCCCGCCATCACGCGCTCCCACTCCAGCGTGGACACGGCGAACACGAACAGCAGCACCGTCAGCAGCTCGCCGATGGCGCCGAAATTGCGCTCGGTGCGGGCGAAGGTCACGCGACGGTGGCGCGCCATCAGGCCGAAGGTCAGCGTGGCCAGCACCGGCGACAACTGCGACGCATGCGTCAGCGCCACCAGCATGATGACGCCCAGCGCGAAGGCCACCGTGCCGTCCAGCGCCAGCGTGCCAAGCTTGCGCAGCACGGCCGGCACGACGAAGCCGAAGATGGCGCCCAGCGCGGCCGACGCCACCAGCTCGATCAGGCTGTGCGAGATCGCTTGCGGCAGGCTGCCCGAGGTGTCGAAAACCCAGACGCCGACAATGACCTTGAACACGAACACGGCCAGCACGCTA
The DNA here is from genome assembly GCF_013369485.1 of Massilia sp. BJB1822. Classification (GTDB taxonomy): domain Bacteria; phylum Pseudomonadota; class Gammaproteobacteria; order Burkholderiales; family Burkholderiaceae_D; genus Rugamonas. The sequence goes on along the minus strand of NZ_JABWEB010000008.1, from coordinate 55,803 downwards.
TTGATCGCCACCAGATGCAGCAGGCGCTCCGTGACCTGACCCGAGCTTTTCTGCTCGTTGATGATGCGCAGCACGCCGGCCGGCGAGGTCGACATGCCGAGCGAAGCCAGCAGCAGCGCCGTCAGCGGCGGCACGCCGCTCATATGGGCCAGTTGATACACGACGGCAAAGGTCAGCGCCGATTCCATCAGGCCGCTGACCGCGATCCAGGGATTGACGCGCAGCCAGCGCAGATTCACGCGGTAGCCCAGCTCAAACAGAATCAGGCCGAAGGCCACATTGGCCAGGAAAGTGACCGGACTGCCGCTCTCGGTGGCGAACAGCTCGGGAAAAGCCTGGGCGACGGAAAAGCCCACCAGGCCATACACGCTGATACGCGGCAAGGTGGTCCAGCGGTGGATGAGTTCCCCGGCCAGCCAGGCCAAGGCGATTGCGACGGGCCAGGCTAATTCGGCCGAGATGGCCTGCAAGTCCAGCGTTACCAGGAAGTCTGGCATGGTTTCCTCCTATTGTTGATTGCTTCGCGCCGGGCAGGATCGGCGACTTACATTGGCGCAAATGTAATTGATTATCCCCAATGATGCAAGCTGCACACAATTCAATAATGACTGTATTGCAATGTCCGCGACGCTGGCGCACCGCAGAGTTTGGCCCGTGCGGAGGCACTGCACGCCGCGTCCCGGCGGCAGGTACAATGGCTGCTTCAGAACGAAGGGACACCCATGCTCCAGCTTATCAGCGAACACGCCTGTTTCGGCGGCGTTCAGCGTTTTTATCAGCACGATGCGCGCACGATTGGCCTGCCGATGCGTTTTTCCGTCTTCATCCCGGCGCAAGCCATGGATGCACGCCTGCCCGCCCTCTTCTACCTGGCCGGCCTGACCTGCACTGAAGAAACATTTATGATCAAGGGTGGCGCCCAGCGTCTGGCGGCCGAGCTGGGCCTGATCCTGATCGCGCCCGACACCAGCCCGCGCGGCGCCAATCTGCCCGGCGACAACGAATCCTGGGACTTCGGCGTCGGCGCCGGCTTCTATCTCGATGCCACGCAAGAGCCATGGGCCATGCACTACCGCATGGAAAGCTATATCCACGAGCTGCGCGAGCTGCTCGCGGCCGAGCTGCCGCTCGATCCGGCCCGCATTGGCATCTTCGGCCACTCAATGGGCGGCCACGGCGCCCTGACCCTGGCGCTGAAGCGTCCCGACGTGTTCCGCTCCGTCTCCGCCTTCGCGCCGATTGCCGCGCCCACGCGCTGCCCCTGGGGCCGCAAAGCCTTCAGCGGCTATCTGGGCAGCGAAGAAAACGCCTGGCAGCAGCACGACGCCAGCATCCTGATGTCGGGTCTGCAGACGCCCTTCCCCCAAGGCATTCTGATCGACCAAGGCCTGGACGACAAATTCCTCGCCGAGCAGCTGCATCCGGAAGCCTTCGAAGCCGCCTGCACCCAGGCCAAGCAGCCGCTCACCCTGCGCCGCCACGCCGGCTACGACCACGGCTACTACTTCATCGCCACCTTCATGGAAGACCATTTGCGCTTCCATGCCCGCAATCTGCAGTCCTGAGCGAAGCTTGATCTCGCCATGTTCAGATGATAATTTACGGTGTAAGTCCGGCGCTTTTTGGGAGCAATTATGGAAATCAGGCTGAATATTGACGACGACTTCATCGGCAATCTGGTCAAGCAGACTGGTTCCAAGCCGACCGAAATTGCCCGCGACGGCATTTCGGTCTTCAGCTGGATAGTCGGTGAAATTGCAGCGGGACGGGTCGTGCTGAGCTCAAACCAGGCTGGGCAGGACGTGCATCGGCTGGTCATGGCGTCTTTGCAGCAGGTCGAAAGAAAAACGGCCGCTCAGCAAGCCAAAAACGCAACAGCCAAGACAGCGTCTGTGGAGTAATCTTGTTGAATTAACTCTGAATGAGGCTGGTTCTTTCAGTGAGTTCACATGCCCCTTGATCTGGCGACCGCTCAACCAGTTAATCCACCTACTGTGCCTGATGGCAAACTGGCTCCCTTATCAGCTGCAGGAGTCAAGCTGACGCAATGGGTTCTACTGATTCTGGCCACAGTCCTGGTAATCTTGCTGTTTGCCATTGCGGTTCAAGAATGGCGCGTGATCGATATCACGTCCTCAGCCTATGCCAGAACGCTGGAAAAACTGAAGCCATCCAGCCTGGCATCCTCAAGTCGCCATCGCTGGAAGCTGCCCTCACTGCTGCGAAATCTCTTCAAGGTGCAACGCCAGAGCCAGCAAAACAGGCAACCGGGCAACTGATTGAAAATCTGAAAAAATTCAGAACTGAGCACCCGGAGCGGGCAGCCGAGGTGGATAAACTCATTCCCGATGCCAGCGCCATTATTGCAAACGGCAAAATCGACGAATCGCTGCTCAAAACCCTACTTCTCAGGCTGGAGAATATGCGCTCCGGCACAGGAACTCCGGCCGAGGCATTGGATCTGCTCAGGGCACAGCAAGAACTGCAAAAAGCATATGCCGATTCAGTTAATCAGACGCGCGAGTTCTGGAAAAGCATGGCGCAAATGATATTAATAAATCTATTGCTGCCAACGCTTACTGGCTTGCTCGGTTATGTATTCGCCTCGAAAGCGAACGACAAAGCTTAAGTCCCGCTGCTCAGGAAAGCTGCTTGGCCGAATGGTTGCGCGGGGTGGCGTCCTCGTGGAACAGGTCGGCCAGGTATTCGCACAGCTCGTGCTCCGCTATGTCGTGCGGTACGATGAAATCGGCCGGCCGGCGCTTGCCCTCCGCACCGAAATAGAAGCTGCGCCAGGCGCCTGGCGTGCCGCTGACGGCGATGAGGTTGCCAAAGATATTGAAGCGGAATTCCTTCATTGACGCCATCCCATAATAATCAATGACCACCGCCCTTGCGCGGGCGGCGATCTAATATCAGCCAATCACAGCTTGATTTCTGTGCCCAGCTTTTGCAGCAATTGCGCGATCCATTGCGGATGGGCTGGCCAGGCAGGGGCGGTGACGAAGATGCCGTCGGTAATGGCGCCGTCGATAGGAATGTCGGCATATTCGGCGCCGGCCAGCTTCACTTCCGGGGCGCAGGCGGGATAGGCGCTGATCTTGCGCCCCCGGATCACGTCGGCCGCAGCCAGCAGCTGGGCGGCGTGGCAGATGGCGGCCACCGGCTTGCTGGCCTGCACGAAGCCCTGGATCAGGCTGATGACTTGGGGATTCAAGCGCAGATATTCCGGCGCGCGGCCACCGGCAATCACCAGCGCATCGTAGCGCGCGGCGTCGGCCTCGTCGAAACTGGCGTTCAGGGAGAATTGGTGGCCCGGCTTTTCAGTGTAGGTCTGATCGCCCTCGAAATCGTGAATGGCGGTCTTGACCTTGTCGCCGGCTTTTTTGCCGGGACATACCGCATGCACGGTATGCCCGACAGCCTGCAGTGCCTGGAACGGCACCATGGTTTCATAATCCTCGGCAAAATCACCCGTCAGTAACAGAATTTTCTTTGCAGCCACGGTCATCTCCTCCGGTATAAAAAACGCAATAGGAGAGACGATCATAGCCCACTTCCGTTACCGCGGGCCTTGCAGAGTTTATTTGTGCAGCACCTTACGGATGGTTTCGGCCAGATCCTCGGCGACGAATTTGGCGACGTAAGCATCGGCGCCAACGCCTTTCACATGGTCCTCGTTGGTCTTGCCGGACAGCGAAGAATGGATCACCACTGGAATCTTGCTGAAGCGCGGGTCCTGCTTGACCATGCGGGTCAGCGTGAAGCCATCCATCTCCGGCATTTCCAAGTCGGTCAGCACCAGGGCCACGCGCTCGTCGACCGCGATGCCCTCGGCCTTGCAGCCGTCGGCGATGTGCTGCAGCTTTTCCCAGGCTTCCTTGCCGGTCTTGGTCATCACGAACGGCGCGCCCATCGCTTCCAGGCCGCGCTCGATCAGATTGCGCGCCACCACGGAATCGTCGGCCGCCAGGATGAAGGTGCCCGGCTTCAGGCCCAGCTTCGGACCGATGGTGTCGGGATCGACATCCTTGCCCTCGGTCGGCACCATCTTGCGCAGGATGGTTTCCACGTCCAGCACCTGGGCCAGGCGGGTGGCGTTCACGTCGCCATCGAGGCGGGCAATACTGGTGACCATGCCACCGGCATTGCTGTTTTCCGCGCTCAGCACCTGGCTCCAATCCAGGCGCACGATTTCATCGACCGACTCCACGGCAAAGGCCTGCGTGGTGCGCGCGAATTCCGTCACCAGCATGATGTTCAGGCCCGTCTTCGGCTTCACGCCCACGATGGCTGGCAGGTCCAGCACCGTGATGATCTGGCCGCGCAGATTGACCACGCCCAGGGTGTGGGAGGGCGAGCCGGCTACCGCCGTGACCTGCGGCATGGCCACGATCTCGCGGATCTTGAAGACATTGATCCCGTAGAGTTCGGAATGGTCGCCGTTCTCATCCGCGCCGAGGCGGAATAACAGCAGCTCGAATTTGTTGGAGTTAGTTAGGTTACTGCGTTCGTCAACTTCTTGTTGAACTGAATTCATTGTTCATCTCCAATTTCGATAGCTAGTTCCGCCTTGCGCGAAACTGTAAGTGCAGTATAACGGCTTGCCTGCAGATACAGCCAGTCAGAGCAAGCGTGAAATCGGATTGCGGGGGCAGATACAACAGTTGGCGTGCAGAAAAATCAACCCATATAGCCAAATCGATAGCAAAACCAGCTAAGACTTTTATTTGGCATCCCATTCGCTGCGCAGCAGCGCATAGATGAATTCATCGCCCCACACGCCCTTATGCCGGTCGTTCTGGCGCAGATGCGCTTCGCGCTGCATGCCCAGTTTTTCGGCAATGCGGGCCGACGCCGTATTCAAGCTGTCGAGGCGGGCAAAAATGCGGTGAAAGCCCAGTTCGGCAAAACCGAAATCAAGCATGGCGCGCGCCGCCTCCAGCGCCAGCCCCTGCCCATGGAAGGCCGGGTTAAACAAATAGCCCAGTTCGCCTTGCAAGGCGGCTGTGCTGCCCAGCTTGAGCAGCACCTCGCCGACCACGGCACCGTCCTCGCGGCGGCACACCGCCAGCGTCAGCTTGTCGCCATCGGCCGCGAAAGGCGCCGTGCGCACAGTCTCAAAGCATGCGCGCATGGCCTCGCCCTCGGGCGGATCGTTGTATAGAAACCGGTAGACCTCGGGCAGGCAGTGATAAGCGCGGAAGGCATCGAAATCGCTGGCCGCGAATTTACGCAGCAGGAGGCGGGGCGTGTGCAGTTCGGGATTGGCGCAGGAAATAAGCATGTCTTCAGTATAACATTGCCTATTTCCCGCCGCCGGAATGCAAAAAAGGAAGCCGAAGCTTCCTTTTTCTGAATTCTGGAGCGGGAAAAGAGTCTCGAACTCTCGACCTCAACCTTGGCAAGGTTGCGCTCTACCAACTGAGCTATTCCCGCAAACGAGGCATGATTATGACAGAACAGCTCGCAAAATGCCAGCCCCATTTTTCACTTTAACCAGAGGCAAGGATGTCGACTATATAATGTGGCTCGCCGCCGCGCCGCGCGGGAATGTGTACGTATAAAGGGTTCAATGGAGTCGATCGAAATCGTTTTGGCCATGCTGCTGGCCGTGATTGCCAGCGCTTATCTGGTGCGCTTGCTGCCTGTGTCACTGCCTTTGCCGCTGGTGCAGATCGCGCTGGGTGCGCTGATTGCCGCTTTTACCGGCCATGGCGTCACGCTTGATCCTGAAATCTTTTTCCTGCTCTTCCTGCCGCCCCTGCTCTTTCTCGACGGCTGGCGCATCCCGAAAAGCGGGCTGCTGCGCGATAAGGTAGTGATTTTGGAACTGGCCCTGGGCCTGGTGGTGTTCACCGTGCTGGGTGCGGGCTATCTGATCCACCTGCTGATTCCTGCCATGCCGCTGGCGGTGGCGTTCGCGCTGGCGGCCATCGTCTCGCCCACCGATCCGGTGGCCGTGTCCTCGATCGCTTCGCGCGCGCCGATTCCCAAACGCCTGATGCACATCCTGGAAGGCGAATCCCTGCTCAACGACGCCAGTGGCCTGGTGTGCTTCCGCTTTGCCGTGGCGGCGGCGCTGACGGGCGCGTTTTCCGTGGCCCAGGCTTCGATCACTTTCCTCTGGCTGGCCGGCGCCGGCGTCGCCATCGGCCTGGGCGCGACTGTCATCGTGACCTGGGTGCAGCGCTGGCTGACCCGCCATTTCGGCGAACCGAATGGCTCGCCCATTCTCGTCAATCTGCTGATTCCTTTCGGCGCCTATATGGTGGCCGAGCACTACCACGCTTCCGGCATCCTGGCGGCGGTGGCGGCCGGCATCGCCATGAGCTATGTGGAGCTGAGCGGCCACACGCTGGCGGCGACCCGCATCCAGCGCTCGGCGGTATGGGACACGGTGCAGTTCTCGCTGAACGGCGTGATGTTTGTGCTGCTGGGCGAGCAATTGCCCGATATCCTGCATGGCGCGCGCGCCTCGCTGGAGCAGAGCGGCCATGTGAATCCCTGGTGGCTGGTGCTGTATGCCTTCAGCGTCAGCCTTGGCCTGCTGGCCCTGCGCTTCATCTGGGTCTGGGCTACCTTGCGCATCACCCTGTACAAGAAGGGCAAGCGCGGCGAGCATGCGCAGCGCCCGCATTGGCGTCTGCTGCTGGCCACCTCGCTGGCCGGCGTGCGCGGCGCCATCACGCTGGCCGGCGTGATGACCCTGCCCCTGACCCTGCCCGACGGTTCGCCCTTCCCGGCGCGCGATCTGACCATCTTCCTGGCCAGCGCGGTGATCCTGATTTCCCTGCTGGCGGCCAGCATCGGCTTGCCGCGCCTGCTAGCCGGCATGCAGTTCCCGCGCGAACCGGCCGAGCAGCAGCAGGAAGACCTGGCGCGGCGCGAAGCGGCGGCGGCGGCCATCGTCGCCATCGAGGCGGCCCAGGTGGAACTGATGCCGCTCAGTGCCGATCCGGAAGTCTATCCACAGGCGGCGGCACGCGTGATCGCCCTCTACCAGCATCGCCTAAATGTCGGCACATCGCTGGGCGACGATGCCGTCAAATTCCGCAAGCGCGACCAGGCCGAACGCGCGCTGCGTCTGGCGGCCTTGCAGGCCGAGCGGCGCGCCATCTTCAACCTGGCGCGGCATGACCGCCTGTCCGACGAGCTGTCGCGCAAACTGGTGCGCGAGCTGGATCTGGCCGAAGCGCGCTACCGCTAAACACCCTCCATGAACCAGCGCACGCAAATCCTGTTGGGCATAGCATGGCTGCTGTTCTGGCTTTTGCTGACGGTAACGGCCATCCAGGATTTCCAGCGCAACGGCAATGAGGGGCCGCTTTGGCAGCCGGTGCTGTGGGAAGGCTCATCCGCCCTGGCATCGACCGCCCTGCTTTTCCTGCAAAGGCATTTCACGCGGCGCCACGACCATCTGCTGGCCACACCCTGGCGCTGGTTCACGCGCCAGGCAATCTGGCTGCCCGTGACCTGGGCCGTCTTTGTGCCACTGGCTTTCGGCATGCGCCATACCGTTTATGCACTGGCTGAACGGACCTACTCGCATGCGCCATGGGGGCAGACCTTCCTGTATGAGAACGTGAAGATCACGGTATTTTTTACCATCTTCGTCGTGATCCTGTTTGGCGTGCTGTCCTTTCAAAACATGCTGCAGGCACGCCTGCGCGCCGAGCAAAGCCACGCCTTGTTGCGCGAAGCCCAATTGCAAAGCCTGACGCAGCAGATGCAGCCGCATTTCCTGTTCAACGCCTTGAATACCGTCTCCTCGCTGATGCACGAGGATGTGCAGCGCGCCGACGCCACGCTCACCCAGCTGGCCGATATGCTGCGCGCCACGCTCGACGCCAGCGGCAGTGCCCAAGCGCCGCTGTCCACCGAGCTGCGCCTGCTGCGCGGCTACGCGGCGCTGATGGGCGAACGCTTCGCCGACCGCGTGCAGATCGATTGGCGGCTCGATCCGGAAGCAGAGGCCTGCCTGGTCCCGGTCATGAGTTTGCAGCCGCTGCTGGAAAACGTCTTCAAGCACACGGTCGAACGCCGGCGCGGCCTGACCCGCATCAGCGTGACGACACGGCGCGCCGATGGCATGCTGCATCTGACGGTTGAAGACGATGCGGGCCAACTGGCCCCGGCTAGCAGCGCGGAAGGCGCACCAGCAGGCGGCATTGGCCTGCGCAATCTGCGCGCCCGCCTGCAAACGCTGTATGGCGATGCTGCCACGCTGGAATTGCGCCAGCTCATTCCCCACGGCGTGCGCGCCGAGATAAGGCTGCCATGCGCCTGCTGATCGTGGACGACGAACGCCCGGCGCGCGAAAAGCTACGCCGCCTGCTGGCGCAGGAAAGCGGCATCACGGCGCTGGAAGAAGCGCGCGACGGCGTCGAAGCGCTGGAGAAAATCGCCGCTTTCGCACCCGACGCCGTTTTTCTCGACATTCAAATGCCGGAAGTAAGCGGACTGGAAGTGGCAGCCTCGCTGCCGCAGCCCGCGCCACTGCTGGTCTTCGTCACCGCCTACGACGAATACGCGGTGCGTGCCTTCGACGCCAACGCCATCGACTACCTACTCAAGCCCTACGACCATGCCCGCCTGCAACGCGCCCTGCAGCGCCTGCGCGAACGCCTGGCCTTGCGCCAGGCCGCGTCGGTGGACGCGGCCGCCAGCGCGCCGCAAGCCAGTGCGCCGCCCGCCGCCCTGCTGCCCGAGCGCGTGCAGCATCTGCTGGTCAGCGAGCGGGGCTTGACCCGCATCGTGCGCGTCGACGAAATCGAGTGGCTGGAAACGGCCGACAACTATGTCATCCTGCATACGGCCGACAGCCACCCGCTGCTGCGCCAAACCCTGTCCGCCCTGCTCGAACAGCTTGGCGGCGCTTTTCAGCGCAGCCACCGGCGCGCCGCCGTGCGCCTGGCCTGCATCAGCAGCATCGTCGCCAACGACAAGGGCGACGGCGACATCCTGCTGCGCAGCGGCGCCCGCGCGCCCCTGAGCCGCGCCTACCGCGCCGCCCTGCTCGCCCATCTCGCTTAGCCTTCGGCGGCTCGCCCCGCCCATCCCCCGGCTCGCCACTTATGACTGGCCGGCCGGCGCACTCCTTTTTATGCTGGCGCTACTTCCAATCTTCAGGGAATTGAGAATGAAAACAAATCGCCTGTACTTCCTCGACTGGCTGCGCATCCTGGCCTTCTTCCTGCTGGTGCTGTACCACGTCGGCATGTATTACGTCACCTGGGACTGGCATGTAAAGAGTCCGCATGCCAGCGACACCATCGAACCGCTGATGATGCTGTCCGCGCCCTGGCGCATGGGACTACTGTTCCTGATCTCCGGTGCGGCCGCCGCCTGCCTGCTGCGCAAGCTGGGACGTTTCGCCTTTGTGCGCCAGCGCAGCGCGCGCCTGCTGGTGCCGCTACTCTTCGGCATGTTCGTCATCGTGCCGCCGCAAGCCTATCTGGAAGTGGTCGAAAAACTGGGCTACAGCGGCGGCTACGGCAACTTCATGGACCTGTATGTGCACGCCTATCACGGCTTCTGCCGCGGCAACGACTGCCTGACCCTGCCGACCTGGAACCACCTATGGTTCCTGCCCTATCTATGGGTCTACACCCTGCTGCTGGCCGCCCTGCCCGCAGCCTGGGCCACGCGTGCCGGCGCCGCATTGGCGCGCCTGCTGCAAGGCTGGCGCCTGATCCTGCTGCCGGCCGCCTTCCTGGCGCTGGGCCGCCTCCTGCTGCTGGCGTCCTTCCCGCACAAGAACAATCTGGTCTGGGACTGGCACAACCACGCCACCTACCTGCCCCTGTTCCTGCTCGGCGCCCTGCTCGCCGCCCAGCCGCGCTTCTGGCAAGCCCTGGACAAGCTGCGTCTGCCCGCGCTGGCCACGGCGCTATGCTGCTGGGCCGGACTGATGACCTACTACTCGCTGCCCGGCGTCCTGCAGCAATGGCACAAGGTCCAGCACTGCATCTACGCCCTGCTGCAATGGTGCGCCCTGGTCGCCGCTTGCGGCTACGCCCACCGCCATCTGAACTTCGACAGTCCCGAGCGGCGCTATCTCAACCAGGCCGTCTTCCCCGTCTACATCCTGCACCAGACGCTGATCGTCGTGCTCGCCCACAATCTGCAAATCGCCGGCTTGCCGCCCATGCTGGAAGGCATGGTCCTGGTCATACTCACGCTAAGCGCCAGCTTCACCATCTTCGAGCTGGTCCGCCGCCTGCCCTGGCTCCACCTGCCCTTCGGCCTGGCAGCCGGCGCCACGCCGCGCTTTGATCCAGCGCAAACAATGTCCTACCCTGGTGTCAGGCACTGAGGTCGGACATTTACTGATCTATGTCAAAGAATGTCCTACTCTGGTGCCTGGCACCAGGGTGGACATTGTTTGACGCAGATCAAAGGAAGGGTTTAGTTGAGGACTTTGCGGTTGCGCTTGGAGCGGTACATTTCGGCGTCGGCCATTTCGAAGGCTTCTTGCAGGTCGTAGCCGGATTTTCGCATGGCCATGCCGAGCGAGGCGCGCACGCCATGTCCGGCCAGGGTTTCCTGCAGGCGCTGCAGCATGGCTTGGGAGTCGAAGTAGTCGCATTCGACCATCAGGATGGCAAATTCGTCGCCGCCCAGCCGGGCCACCACGTCGGAGGCGCGCGTGACTTCGTTCATGGCTTGTCCGGCGCGCCGCAGCAGCAGGTCGCCGGCGGCGTGGCCTTGGGTGTCATTGATGAATTTGAGGTCGTCCAGGTCGAGCGAGACGACGCAGGCGGGATGGCCATAGCGCCGGCAGCGTTCTTCTTCGCGCGCCAGCAGCATGTCCCAGCCGCGCCGGTTGTAGAGGTCGGTCATGCCGTCGCGCGTGGCGTCGAGCTCGGCACGTTCGGCGCGGCGCACGGCGTCGGCGGTGCTCAACTCGCTTTCCAGCAGACCGCTCAGCAGTTCGGCCAGCAGGAGCAGCATGGGCTGCTCTTCGCGGATGCGTTCAGGCTGGGGTTCGGGGTCGATGGCGCACAGGGTGCCGAACAGGCTGCCGTCGGCGCGCCGCAGGGGGACGCCGACATAGGCGCCGATCGGCACCTGCTGTCCAATCGGGGCGTTGGCGTAGGCCGGCACGGCACTGGCCTGGGGCGCGATATTCGGCCCCAAGCCTTGCGCCATGCGCGAGCAGAAGGAATCGGACCAGCAAAACACTTTGCCGGGATTGACGCCGTAGCCCTGGTCCAGGGTGTGCAGCACGATCCAGTCATTGCCTTCGGTGCGCGTCACCATCCAGAGCTGAAAACCGAGCCGCTCGCGCAGGAAGGCCATGGTGGCCCTGGATGCTGCGGCAAAATCGTTGACCATGCTTGCCTCGCCGGGGATTGAGTTCAAGATGCAGACGACCAGCCTGCATTATGCACCCAAAGCCCGCGGCAAGGCTATTTGGTCAGGGTCAACAGGTATTGCGCGGGACCGGGCAGCAGGGGCGTCGGCTTGCCTTTTACCCAATCTTCATGTCCGGCCAGGAAGAAGGGCGACAGCGGGTGGCCGCTCTGCCCGCCCGGCATATTGAAGATGCCCTGCTCTTCCCGTCCCGGCGAGACAGTCAGCCGTTCGGACTGGCCGAAGCTGCGCCCCGCCACGCGCGGCATATTGCTATCGCCGGGCAGCTGGTCGGGCGGCACGCTGAGCCACTGGCGCAGCGCCGGCACGGCGCCGGCGATCGGGTGGGCGATACCGGCCGTGTTGCGCGCGCCCCAGGTGGCGGCGGACAGTGGCTTGCCGTCCGGCGCCAGCTCGGCCGCCGTGCGGTCCAGGGCCGCCAGCTGCAGCGCCGTCCAGTTGGGATACTGCGCGGGCAGCCAGCCGGCCGGCTGCTCGTCCAGCAGGCGCGCCAGCACCGCCGGCCAGCGTGCCGTGGCAGTGGAGATGCGCGCCTCCTCATCGAGCTTGTGCAGATCGGCATTGGCGGCGCCGTACAGCAGCTCGTACAGCGACCACATGAAACCGCGCGTGATGCGGTAAGCCGTGGAATCGACGCTGGCGCGACCGTTCCAACCGGTTTTCAGCAGACGCGCCAATTCGGCGCGTTTCGGATCGGAGCTGGCGCCCGGCGTGGCCAGCGCCGCCAGCGCGCGCTCGCGCCAGCCGGCCATGAACAGGGCCCGGTCGTCCAGCATCACGCCATACACGGCGCGTTCGTCGGCCTGGGCGCCCAGCGCTGTCAGGCTGGCGCTCACCTGCCGCGAACGCGCGCCCAGATCGAGGCCGCCGTCGCCCAGCAGCTCCGCGCCGGGACCAAGCAGTTGGCGGCTGTTGGCCGTGTGCAGCTGGCCGCTGGCCGGGTTGCGCACTACCGGATAATTCTGCGGCGCCAGCCAGCCGGACCAGCCCACGTTCACGGTATCGGCGGCCAGCGGGAAGGTCGATGCCAGGCCAGGCGCGGCACGGCGCGGCAGCAAGCCGCCAATGGTCCAGCCGATATTGCCCTTGTCATCACCGCCGACGAAATTCTGGGCCGGAATGCCCATGGTGGCGGCGATGGCCAGCGCCTCGTCCAGGGTATTGGCCGCCTCCAGCTTGCGCATATTCACATTGACGGCACCCGGCGCATGCGCCGTCCAATGCACGGCGTAAGTGCGCCCACCGGCCTGGCGCAGCGGCCCGGCCGAGCTTTCGCGCACCGCCAATTGTTCCGCTGCGGCGCCTTTGACCAGGATAGTTTCCTGATGCACGGTCAGCTTTTCCCAGTCGCCGCCGGCCAGCTTGACCTGCCCCGGTTTCGCCGCATCTTCCTCGGCCGCGATCAGGTCCAGATAGTCGCCATAGCTGTTGGTAAAGCCCCAGGCCACGCGGCCATTGCTGCCGACCACGATCAGCGGCGCGCCCGGCAAGGTCACGCCCACCAGGCGCCGCGTGCCGCCAGCCGCGTCGGGAATCGCCAGCACCGCGCGGTACCAGGTATTCGGCAGCTTGATGCCAAGGTGCATATCGTCAGCCACGATGGCGCCGCCGCCGCCATTGCGGCTGCCCGCCAGCGCCCAGTTATTGCTGCCCACGGAATCGACGAAATCGATGGCGGCCACTTCATCGCCATTCTTGGCGGCCTGCTTGCCCCACCAGTCGGGCGCGCGTTCGGGCAACGGCGCGGGCGGCGGCGGAGCCACGCCATCGAGCGGCGTATCCCAGGCGGTCGCCTCGGGCAGCAGGAAGGCCAGTTGCTCGGCCGAGCTGTTCTCGCGCAGCCAGCCGCGCGCCAGCTCGCGCGCTTCCAGCCGGCCTTGCAGGTCGAAATACATGGCCCAGATCACGAGCAGGGAGTCGGCCGGCGTCCAGGGGCGCGGACTCAGGCCGATCAGACCATATTCGAAAGGACGGGTACCCAGCGCATTCAAGCCCTCATTGGCGCCGGCCGCATAGCGGTCCAGCAGGGCGCGGTCGGCCGGCGCCAAGGCAGCAACGGCCTGCTCGGCGCGGGCGCGGAAGCGGTGCAGACGGTTGGGCCGGTCCACCACCAGCGCCTTAGGGCCGAACAGTTCGGACAGTTCGCCGGCCGCCACGCGGCGCAGCAAGTCCATCTGGAAGAAACGGTCCTGTCCATGCACAAAGCCGGTGGCGTAAGCCACATCCAGCCGGTCGCTGCCGGAGATGGTGGGAACGCCCTGGGCGTCGCGCGCGATGGTGACGGTGGCCGTCAAGCCCGAAGCAGTGCGCCGCCCGTCGAGCTGGGCCAGGCTGCCGCGCAGGAAGAACCAGGCTGCCAGCAAGGCCAGCACCAGCAGCGCCAACAGCAACAGCACGCCGCGTTTCACCCATCGCCCAACCCCGCCTGCGCTCCTCACGGCCATAGCCTTCTCCAGCTTAGATTAACCCAGGTGGAATCTTGCCAGAAATCCAATGGCGGCACGGGAAAAAAATTGTAAATAGCCTTAAGCCGCACGGGCGGACTACTGGCGGATGCCGCTGGCGTCAATGCGCAAAGTAGCGGGATCGGCACGCAGCACCAGTTTCAAGCTCTCCTGGGCCGAATTGCGCATGTTCTCATACACATCGGGCGCTTGCGGCTGCTGCTGGTGCGACTTGTGCGCCAGCGCCATAAAGGTGCCGAGCATGGCGCTCTGTTCGAAGACATCGCGCAATTTTTCCTGATCCTGGCTCTTGCCCAGTTCGCGCAAGCCAGCCTGGGAGCGGAACTGGCGCGCCACGGCGGCAAAGGCTTCATCGGACACTTCAGTGTCTTTCAGCACCATGTAATTCCCCACCACAAAAGCGGCGAGGCCGCCGGCCAGATCGCGCGAAGTCCAGCCCATTTTCTTTTCGATCTTGAGGTAGATGTCCATGCTTTGCACATAAATCCGCGCCATCTCCTTGCGCTTGTCCGGAGGGAAGTGCAGCGACAGTTTATGCGCATTGGCCTCGACCGCCGGTTTGGCGCGCGACACCGCCGGCTCGACCGTCTTCTTCTCCGCCGTGGCCGACGGTACAGGCACGCGCAAATCCGGCACTGGCCACACCACCACATTGTTGTAGCTCATGCCGAAGCCGCAGCATTGGCTATAGCTCAGGGGAACGGCCCCCACCATCAACGCCATGAATAACACGATATGCTTCATCGCCCTCTCCTTCTTGGTCAGGAAACGATGCAGGATAAACAAGAAAGCGCGGCCGATACAGCAATTTCCGATACATGCAACACTTGCTCCATGCACGGCACGAACCGGCATGGATCTCTGTTAAAGTAGACCGATCAGCCACTTTGCGCCGTGCGCCCTGCGACGATGATAGCTGCGCCCCTGCCCGACAATGAAGCCGAGCGGCTTAGCGCCTTGCTCGCCTTGCTGATTCTCGACACGCCGCCCGAGGAACGCTTCGACAAGATCGTCTCTTTCGCGGCCGAGGAATTCGACGTTCCCATCGCCCTGATCTCGCTGGTCGATACCGACCGCCAGTGGTTCAAGGCCGCCATCGGCCTGGGCGCGACTTGCGAAACGGGACGCGATATCTCCTTCTGCGGCCACGCCATCATGCGCGGCGACATCATGGTGGTGCCGAATGCGCTGGACGATGTGCGCTTCCACGACAATCCACTGGTGAGCGGGCCGCCGCATATCCGCTTCTATGCCGGCGCGCCGCTGATCCTGCCCTCGGGCTATGCGCTGGGCACCCTGTGCATCATCGATACCCGGCCACGCACGCTGGACGGCATCGAACTGGCCATTCTGTCCACCCTGCGCAGCCTGGCGGTGCAGGAACTGATCAAATCGGAGGCACTCCATGCCGGATAAAAACGCCACACCCCGCATGTTGCTGGTGGAGCCGGAAACCATGCTGCGCCGGACGGTCGCGCTGACCGCGCGCAGCCTGGGCATGGCCGAAATCCGCGAGGCGGCCAGCGTGCAGCAAGCACGCCAGCTGCTCAAGGAAGAAAAATACGACGGCGCCGTGATCGCCATCGATTCCGAGGCCGCCTACGATCTGAGCCTGGTGGCCCAGGTGCGCGAGGGCGGCAGCGTGAGCCGACCCAGCATGCCAATCGCCGTGATGACCGAGCGCTGCACGGCCGAACTGCTTGGCACCCTGCGCCAGCAGCATATCGACCGCATCATCGTCAAACCCTTCCGCGCCCGCACCCTGCTCGACGCCTTCGGCGCGCTGGAAGCGGCTGCGGCGGCCTGAGTTACAGCGTCAGGCTGCGCAATTCCCAGCGCAGCGGCAACGCCTGCGCGCGCCAGACGATCCGGCGCGGACGGAAACGCCACAGGCGCTCCGCGCCAGCGAAAGCCGCCGCAGCGATTTGCGGGGCCAATTCGATTTCCACATCGCCGCTCATCTGCAGCAGGCCGCCGCTGGCAAAGTCAGGGAAGACCAGACCGGCGCGCCCGTTCAGCAGCATATTGCCCAGGGTGCTGAAGAAACGGTTGCCCGCATAATCGGGCACGCTCAATGTGCCGTCGTCGCCCAGATGCACGAAGCCCGGCGCCCCGCCCCGGTGCGACACATCGACGCGGCGCGCGCCCTGGTCGGCATAGCTGGCGACAAAGAAGGTGCCGGCATCCTCGATCAGGCGGCGCGCGGCCAGCACGGCGGCGGTGCTATCGGCCGGGACGCCGGCATCGGGCAGGCGCAGATCGGGCAGCTGCAAGGCCGCCACCGGCGCTGGCGCCCCGGCAGCGCGCGTGAAGCTGAAGTCGCGCACATGGATGTATTGCGGGCAGTTGCCGAAGGATTCGTCCACATCGAGCACGAAACCTTGGGCCGACTGGCCCCGCACGCGGCCGTTCAAGCGGTTGCGTCGGCGCGTATGCAGCTCAATGCCCAACAGGCCGATGGCCGCGCCCTCCTCCATGCCCGCATCGGCCGGATCGTCGGGCACGCGGCCCAGCTGCACGCTCAAATGCTCGGGATCGGGCGACTGCAGGAAGCCCGGCTCACCGGCGCGCAGCGTGGCCCAGACATCGCCCGCGCCATCGACCGCTCCCACCACGATAAAGGGCAGTTGCGGGAAGAACTGGCGGTGCTGGTCCGGCATGAAACGCCGGATCACCTTGCGCCCCACCTCGTCCATGCGTTCGGCCGCGCCGATGCTGCGCTGGATCGCCTGCTCGCCCGCATGCCAGGGCGAGGCTTCGGGTGCGCCGTCCTGCGGAATGCCTGCCCTGTCGTCCATGATGCGCTCCTCAGGCAGCCAGGCCGACCGGCGATTTGACGAAAGGCGCGAAACCGGGCAGCGCTTCGATCCGGGCCAGCCAGGCACGCACCTGCGGATAAGCCGCCAGATCGACATTGCCCTCGGGAGCGCGGGCGATATAGCTGTACAGCGCCACATCGGCGATGGTCGGGGTGTCGGCGGCGATCCACTCGCGGCCGGCCAGGCTGGATTCGACCAAGGCCAAGATGCGATGGGCGCGCGCAATGCTGTCAGCCGGGTCCTGCGGACGCTTGAACAGATTGATGATGCGCGCCGTTGCCGGGCCGAAGGCGATTTCCCCCGCGGCCACCGAGAGCCAGCGCTGCACCGCCGCCGCGCCTTGCGGCGTCTCGGGCAGCCAGCTGGCGTCGCCGTAGCGCTTGGCCAGGTACACCAGGATGGCGTTGGAATCGGCGATGTACTCACCCCCATCCTCCAGCACAGGCAGCTGGCCGAAGGGATTCTTGGCGAGGAAGTCCGGCGCTTTGTGCTCGGATTTGAGCAAATCCACCAGCACCAGCTCAAAATCCAGCTTGAGCAGGGACAGGAACAGGTGGGCGCGATGAGAGTGGCCGGACAGCGGGTGGTAATACAGCTTCATGGCGAATCCCTTTCATGGACACGGTTGCGATAAGCAGCAGTGTGCATTGTTTCCCGACGCGAGAGAATATGCGCCAGGCAGAATTCACCATTCCACCAAATGGAATTCTGAAATCAGGGCGGCAGCACCTCGAACAGCAGGAATTGCGTGACCTGGGTGCGGCGGAAGTTATCGTCCGACACCAGCAACAGCGTCTCATGGCCATTCGCCAGGCGCGGTCCCCAGCCCACGGCTTCCAGATTGTCGACGCGCGGCAGGCCCAGGGAGTTCAGATCCAGCACCAGGCGCTTGCTCGCCGGCCGCACGCTGCCCTCCGGCGCATTCAGAAGGGACGGCACATCGCGCACATCGCTGGCCGCCGCCGTATCCGTCTCGTACAGGCGCACGAAATTCAGATAGCTGCCGTCGGCCTGCTCCACCCCGGCGCGCTCCAGCACCAGCAGGCGGCTGTCGCTGACGGCCAGGATTTCGGACACGCCGTTATCGGCGTCCTTGCCCGGCGCGGGCGCCTGCGCAATCGGCTCGATCGGATAGGCATATTGCGCCAGCAGCGCGCCATTGCGGTCGAAGCGGCTCAGGCGCGTCAAAGCGCCTTGCTGCGGCGTGGGCAGCGCGCCATCCTGGTACAGCGGCCCCTCCAGCGCCAGCCAAAGCGACTTGCCGTCAGGCGCAAACGAAAAGCCCTCGAAAGCCGCGTTCTCGCGCACCCCGTATTCGCGGCCAGGGTAGACCTTAAACATTTCAGGCAAAGGCAGGCTGCCCAGCAGCTTGCCATCGCGCATGGCATGGCGCAGATACGGATCGAGGCCGCGTCGCCGCTCGCCCTCGCTGGCATACCAGATGCTGCCGTCGAGCGGATCGACGCGGATGCTCTCCAGATCCGGCACATCGCCACCGGCCTGGCTTGCATTCGGATACGTGGTGCCGTCGGCCTGCTGGAAGTAAGCCACCTCCGTGACCGTCACCGGAGCGAAGGTGCTGGCATCGAAATGCAGCTTGGCCCGATAAAAGCGCGCCGGATTGATCGATGAACGGTCATCGCTGACCAGCACCCAATCGCCGCTGCGCGCATCGTAATCGGCGCCGGACAAGCCGCCCACCGTCGTTCCCGCGAACTGCTGGCGATGCGCGATGCGCTGCTCGCCGATCAAACGCAGGCTGCCGATGGCGCGCTCGCCGCGCACCGCCTGGATATCCGGCGGCACATGCACCTTGCCCCGCACCGGCCCCGAAGGCGGCGGCCCACCCGCCGCCACGCAGCCGCTCAGCGCCAACACCGCCAGCAAAGCCGCCAACCATCCCGTTTTTCTCATATCACCAATCCATTAAAAATACCTACAGCTGACCCCGTGTCCACCTTGGGGTCAGACCCTAAGGTGGACACGGGCTCGACCATTATGACTTGCGCAGGCGCTTGTGCATATTGCGCAGGGAGAGCCAGACGGCGGCGGCGACGAAGGGGACGAGGATGCCCATCACCAGTTCGGGACTGCCGACCCAGCCCACGGCCTTCGCGCCTTTGGCCGAGTAGCCGGCCAGGCCGATCACATAGTACGAAATCGCGGCGACCGACAGGCCTTCCACCGCCTGCTGCAGCCGCAGTTGCTGCAGGGCGCGCGCATCCAGCGATTGCAGGATCTGCCGGTTCTGCGCTTCCTGCACGATGCCGACCCGCGTGCGCAGCAGATCGTTGCTGTTGGCGATGCGCCGCGCCAGCGCTTCCTGCCGCCGCGCCACGGCCTGGCAGGTGTCCATGGCCGGGCGCAGACGCCGGTCCATGAATTCCTGCACCATGGGGATGCCTTCCATGCGGCTTTCGCGCAATTCCTCGATGCGCGCATTCACCAGCCGGAAGTAAGCCTTGGAGGCGGCGAAACGGTAGCTGTTCTCCAGCGACAGCTTCTCGATGCGCGCCGCCAGATGCGTGATCTGCTCCAGCAAGGCCTGTTCCACCGCGCCGTCGGTAGCCATGCCGTCGCCGGCCGCGCCGTCCGACTGCACCATGGCGGCGGCCAGCGTCACCAGTTGGCCCTCGATGGCGTTCAAGGCCGGCGTGGCCTGGCGCGCATACGGCAGGCCAAGCATGGCCATCATGCGGTAAGTCTCGATTTCAAGGACGCGCTGCACCAGGCGGCCGGCCTGCTGCTGGCGCATGGCGCCTTCGCGGATGACGAAGCGGCTGAAGCCATCGGACTGGATCACGAAATCGGTCCACAGCTCGCCGCCATGCTGCAACTGGCTGCCTGCCAGCCCGGCGCTTTCAAATACGGATTGCAAGGCCTTGGCAAAGACTTCCGACGAGGCGGCGCTGCGGTCCAGCGCCACGTGTGCCGCCACCATCAGTTTGCCGTACAGGCCAAGCAGCCATTGCTGCGGCAGATGGCGGATCGGCATGCTTTCGAAGGACTGCGCCAGCGGCGGCGAGTGCTCCACATGCTCGGCGAAGGTGTAGGTGGCGAACTCGGTATGCAGCTCCCATTTCAGCCGGAAGCGGCCGAAGTCATGAAAAAAATAGCTGGCGTCCGCGCCCGGCGCAGCCACGCCGAAATGCGCGCACAGGTCGGCCAGCAGCGCATGCTGGGCGCCGGCGTTGCTGGTCTGCTGATCCGGATCGGCATACACGGCGAAGTGGGAGACCAGTTCGGGCGCGTCCAGCTTGAGAAAGGGACGCGAATGGATTTCCGCTGCGAGTGGCACGCGCAGCGCGTGGTTCAGGCTCGAATAGACGATGGTCATGGACTGTAGATTTCCTTGGCCGCCGCGCGCACCGCCTGCAGCAGCAGGTTGGCGCCGGGCGACAGCAAATGGTCGTGGTGGCGGATGATGCCGAAAGCGTCCATCTTCCATGGCAGCGCAATCGGCAGAATGCCCAATACGCCCGTCGCCACATAATGCTGCGCCACGGCGGCCGGCATCACATGCACGGCGTCGGTCTGCTGCAGCAGCGCAGCGACCAGCAGCAGTGCCGTGGTATCGACCACATTGACCGGCGGTTCCAGGCCGGCGCGGCGGAACATCATATCGCAGCGGTTGCGCAGGACGCTGCCTTGCGGCGGCAGTATCCAGGGCTGGCCAGCCAGGTCTTTCAATTGCAAGTCCTGCGCGGCATGCAGCGGATGGCTGGCGCGCGCGACCACGCACGAGGGTTCCTCGGTCAGTTCCTCGTAGATCAGGCCGGAGCCGTTATCGCGTTCCACGATGCGGCCGATCATGAAATCCAATGTGCCCTGTTCCAACTGCTCCAGCAGCACATGGCTGGGTTCCAGGCGCACCCCGATGCGCAGCAGCGGCGCGTGCTGTTTCACACGCGCGATGGCCTGCGGCAGCAGGGTGATGCCGGGAGTCATAATGGATCCTACCTCAACCTGGCCGCCCAGGCCGGACTTCAGCGCCAGCACATCGTCATGCGCCAGCGAGAGGCTGGTCAGGGCCATGCGCGCGTGGCGGATCATGGTTTCGCCGTAAATGGTCGGCTCCATGCCGCGCGGCAGGCGCTCGAACAGGCGCACGTCGAGCATTTCCTCCAGATCCTTCAGCTGCTTGGAGGCGGCCGGCTGCGTCATGTGGAGCGCCTCGGCGGCGCGGTGGATATTGCGTTGCTCGTCGAGCGCGATCAAGAGCAGCAATTGCCGCGTCTTGAGGCGCGCCCGCAAGAACCAGTTCGGGTTGAGGGTATCCATGAGCAAATCATAACATTGCCCATATTGAAACCGGACTCTAGGTTTTAGGGAGGGCGCCTGCGTTCAATTTGGGCGCTACTCGTATTGTGCAAGTTCTTCTTCCAGGCAGGACTTCAGCTCACCGGGCGCGATCCACACGCCCCGCATGGCCGGGGTCGGAAAGACCGCGATCGATAGGCCTTTGCTGGCCATATCCGGCAACCAGTCTTCGACGAAGCGATAGATATCGATGGCCACCGGCTCGCAGCCGGCCCAGTCGCCTGTGGCGCACGCCTGGGCGAAATCAGGATGCGGCCAGATGGCGAAGCCGTCGGCTTGCGCATTGTTGGCAAGGGAAACCCAGCCCTCTTCGTTTTTCAGCCCCCACAAGGTCTCGCTATCGGCCGCCTGCGCGATCAGGTGATCGAATCGCACCGGCCCCGGAGCCGCCAGCAAAGCCGCGATTTTTTTGGGGTGAAGCGGTTCGTTCATTCAAACACCCTTGTCCTCGTCCGGCGCGCGGAACAGATCTTCCAGCGCGGCCATGGACTTTTTCTCCGTCTTTGCGACACCACGGTGGCCGCTGAATTCTTCCTCGATGTTATCGCGGTAGTAGCTCCATGCCGACGCCGAGGTGGACAAGCGCTGCCAGACTTCGGCGCCCACGCCCGAGTAGTCGATGGCGCTGCCATCGTCGAATTCCACCCGCAGCAGCCGTTCGCGCGGCTCGTAGCCGATGGCGCGCAGTTTGCCTGCGTTGATACGTTTCATTTCCATGCTTGACTCCTGTTCAGTGCTGCAGCCTTCAACAGTATCATAAGGCCGGATAAAGAAAACCACCGGTTTATGCATGCGGCCAGCCGATCATGCGCGCGCGGCTGGCCTGAGCACGCAACGGCGACGGCGAAATATCTTTTCCATTTTGACAAACTACGCTATCCTGCTCCGCGTGCAAGCGGCCATGCCGTTTGCCGCGGTGGCCGCAAGCCATTGCAGTATCGGGAATGTCCGGCCCCGCAAGGGCCGGCGCCGATGGAGTCCACGCGCGGAAGCTCTCCGCTCCGCGCCCTCCACGCCTCCAGACGCCTGAAGCTATATCGTTTATGAAGACCATTGCAGTCATCGGCGGCGGCATTACCGGCGTCACCAGCGCTTATGCCCTCGCCAAACGCGGCTTCCAGGTCACGCTGTTCGAACGCCAGCGCTATCCGGCGATGGAAACCTCGTACGCCAACGGCGGCCAGCTTTCGGCCTCCCACTCCGAAGTGTGGAATCACTGGTCCACTATCGCCAAAGGCATGCGGTGGATGCTCAAAAGCGATGCGCCGCTGCTGGTCAATCCCAAACCCAGCTGGCATAAGCTGTCCTGGTTCGCCGAATTCATCGCCGCCATCCCGCACTACCGAAAGAACACCATCGCCACCGTTCAAATGGCGATCGCCGCGCGCGAGCATCTGTTCAATTGGGCGCAAGAGGAAAATATCGATTTCGATCTGAAACGCGAAGGCATCCTGCACATTTACCGCGACAAGGCCGCTTTCGAGCGCGCCACCGAAGTCACCCGCTTGCTGGCCCAGGGCGGCTTGGAGCGCGGCCCCGTCACGCCCGAGGAAATGCGCGCCATCGAACCGGCGCTGACGGGCTGCTATTACGGCGGTTTCTATACCAAGAGCGATTCCAGCGGCGACATCCATAAATTCACTACCGGCCTGGCGCAAGCCGCCGAGCGCCTGGGCGCGGAACTCCGCTGCAGCCAGGATGTGCAATCCGTGGCCGTGGAAGGCGGCCGCGCCCGCGTCACCGCCGTTTGCGATGGCGAAGCCACCACCGCTGTTTTCGATGGCGTATTGATTTGCGCCGGCACGGCAAGCCGCGCCTTCGCGGCCGCTTTGGGCGACCATGTCAATGTGTACCCCGTCAAAGGCTATTCGATCACGGTGAATCTGCAGGATGAACGTAGCCGGCGCGCCGCGCCCAATGTCAGCCTGCTGGACGAGGCCACCAAGCTGGTGGCAAGCCGCTTCGGCGCGGATCGCCTGCGCGTGGCAGGCAGCGCCGAATTCAACGGCTTTAACCTGGATATCCGCGCCGACCGCATCCAGCCGCTGCTCGACTGGGTGCGGCAATGCTTCCCGGACGTGGATACGCGCAGCGTGGTGCCCTGGGCCGGCCTGCGGCCCATGATGCCCAATCTAATGCCGCGCGTGGGACGGGGCAAGGCGCCCTGCGTCTTCTACAACACCGGCCACGGACATCTGGGCTGGACACTGTCCGCTGCCACGGCCGATATGGTGGGCAGCATCATCGAGCAAACGCTGGGCCACGGAGCATCCAGCAGCGTGCTGCTGCCAGGCTTCGCTTAATGCCTGCCCTTGTGCTTGGCGCGGCGGCGCTTGCTCCAGATGACCAGGCCAGTCACAAAGAAGACCAGCGGCATCAATCCGAATACGCTGATGAAAATGCGCCCCGCCGTGCCGAACGCCTCGCCGCTATGCAGCGGGAACAGCCAGTTCACCACCGCCTCGCCACCTTGCGGGCGCAGAGGGTCGACCACCTTCAGCACGCGCCCGCTACGCGAATCGATGCTGACGCGGGTAGCGCCATCGCCTTCGCGCAGCTCGCCGGGCTGGCGCAGACGCACCTCGTAAGGCGCATCGCCCTTGGCCGGCAAGCTTAAGCGCGACACCCGGCCCTGCGGAATCGCCGCCTGCGCGGCACTCACGGCGTCGGCGGGCGCGATCAGCGGCAGGGATTTATCGCTACGGTTTACAGCCTTGCCGGCTGTCGGCAAGGGCGCCACCGCGTTGATGACGGGTGCGATCCATGCCGGCTGATTAAAATGCGTGCCGGAGAAGCCCAGCACCAGCAGCACCGGCACGGCAAAGAAGCCCGCCGCGCGATGCAGGCTGAAATTGAAGCGCGGCCAGGAGCCACCATGGCGCACCGTGAGCGCCATGCGCCATGCCGAACGCGTGGCTTTCGGCCACCACACAAACAGACCGCTTAGCGCCACCACCAGCATCACCACGCCGGAAGCGGCGATCAGCGTCTTGCCAGTTTCGCCCGCCACCAGATAGCGGTGCAGATGGAATAGAGTCGGCATCAGAAGCTGGCGCGAAAAACCCAGCTCGCCCCATACGCGCCCGCCCGTCACGCGCAAGGTGAAGGGATCGACCATCACCTGCCGGAACTGCTGCAGACTGTAGGCGCCTTCAGGGCGCAACTTATACCAGGCCACCGCCACTTCGCCCGCCTCGCCGGGGAAGATGATCTGCGTGGCCTTGCCATAGGAGGGATCGTTCAGCAAGCGCTCATGCACCGCCTGCACCATGGCCGGCGTGGCCGGCATCGGCGCGCCGGCCTGCATGCCGGGCGGCGGCGCGACCTGCATTAGGTCTGCGTTCAGGGTGTGGTCGATTTCGTGCAGCCAGGCGATGGCGGCGCCGGTCAAGCCCAGCACCACGAAAACCGAACCGAAGACGAGTCCCAGCCAAAGATGGACGGTGCGCAGCAGATCCTTGGCGCGCGCCAGCCGTCCTGGCTTGTGGACGGGATGCGCCGCCCGTCGCGGCGCCGGCGCGATTACTGCCTGTGGGCCGCCTCTTGCTGCCACTGCCGCATCCTTCGCGGCGCTCATGCCTTGCATTGCTTACTCTGCCAAATGGGTGGAAATGAGAATTATACGCATTTCCACCAGACAGCTTTAACCTTCCTTGCCGTCGATGCGGGGCTGGCCCAGATAGCGCGCATATTTCGCCAGGAAGAGCCAGAAGGCCAGCGTCCAGCCAACCGTCGCCAGCACCATCAAGCCTTCGCGCAGCTCCGCTTGCGTCAGCAAGGAAGCCAGCACGCGCGCCACCGCCCCCACCTGAATCGCCACATACATCCAGAACTCGGTGCGCCCCGCCAGCAGCGGACGGCCGGTGTGACCCAGCGAAGTACGCGTCATCATGCCGATGATCAGGCCCGCCATCGAACCTACGGTCAGCGCGTGGAAGGCGGCGCTCGCGCTCACCATGCCCAGCGCGGCCAGTGCCAGCAAGATGAAGCCGACGCCGATCCAGCCATAGGACAGGTGCAGCACCCACAGCAGCGGCACGCGCACCGTGCGCTGCGGCTGCCAGCCGGCCAGGCGATACAGCAGCACCACGCCAGCCGCCACGCACAGCGGCGCCACCAACCAGCCAGGCAGCGCCGCCACCCAGGCCAGCGCCGATGCGATCAGCAGGCCAACCGATACCTTGTCCAGCGTCGGCACCACTTTCGGCACCGTGCCTGGCGCGCCGTTGCGTGTGAACATGGGGATCACGCGCGTGCCGATCAGCGACTCGATCAGCACAATCATCAGGATCGCGCCGTGCGCGGGCGCCATCAGCGGCAACGACAGCCAGCCCAGCCAGACCGCGTGGTACAGCGCATTGGCCAGCGTCAGCAGCGACAGCAGCACCACGAACATGTAATTGCGGCTATTTTTCGAACGGCGCATCACCTGCCACAGCGGCCAGATAGCGCAAGGCAGGAACAGCAGGTCGACCAGCGCGCCTACCGTGCCGCCCACCGTCAGCAGCGCCACGCGTCCCGCCAGCCATAGCGCCACCAGCGCCGCCAGATGGCCGCGCACCGGCGTCCACAAACCGGTCCAGTTGCGTCCCGCCGTGAACAGGAAGCCCACCACCACGGCAATGGCCATCCCGAAAATCATCTCGTGCATATGCCAGGCCAGATCGACCTTGGCCAGCACCGGCAGCCAGCCGTAATAGCGCGCCAGCCAAAGCGGCACCGCCAGCGCCGCCAGCAGGGCCGAGGCCAGATAGAAAGGACGGAAACCCAGATTCCAGACCGGATGTCCAAACAGCCCGCCGCTGCGTGGGGCGGGTTCGGGTTCTTCTACTTGCATGAGACTCATAAGGCACTCCAGACGAGCATCGGCATTGCGCCGCAACAGTCAAGATTGTGGGCGGCGTCCCCTCGCTTGTGAAGAAGCGCCGGACAAAAGGATGATACAAATTAAGGAAATCAAATATACCGGCTGTAGAAGCCCGCCAGCCCTCGACGCGCGCGCCGCGCTGACTTACGCTTGCATCCATGCGCTGAAGGCATGCGAACCGCCTCCTTCCAGCCCCCACTTATCCGATCAACAGGAGCAGCAAGAATGCAAACCACTGTACTGAACATCGTCGGCATGAGCGACGCCGAAAAAGCCCAAGCCGTCGCCGCCACCCTGCAAGCGATGGCCGGCGTCTCCGCCATCAACATCACCACCGCGCGCGGCCAAGCTGAAATCAAATACGACGGCGCCGTCGTCTCGCCGCAAATCCTGGCCGACCAATTGAGCCGCGCCGGCTATCCGGCCCAGCCCGAAGGCGCCTCCAGCGGCTCCTGCTGCGGCGGTTGCTGCGGCGGCTAATCGCCCGCAAACAGTTCCATTTGTCGTACCTTTCGGCGGCCTCGTGCCGCCGTTTTTTCGTCCCTACGGCTCAGCCCGTGTCCACCTTGGGGTCAGACCCCAATCGGACACGGACTCAGCGGTCGGCTTGCAGGCGGTGTTCGACGGCGTAGACGGCGGCTTGCACGCGGCTGCTCAGATTGAGCTTTTTCAGCACGTTCTGGACGTGGATCTTGACCGTGCTTTCGGCCAGGTCGAGCGTGCGCGCGATGGACTTGTTGCTCTCGCCCTGGGCCAGGCAGGCGATGATCTGCTTCTCGCGCGGGGTCAGCTTGTCCAGCTCCGATGCGGCCGGCGCGCCGCCCTGCAATTGCGCCACCAGCTTGCCCGTCATCGCCTCGGCCACCACGGTCTCGCCGGCAGCGGCGCGGCGGATGGCGCGGATCAGATAATCGGTATCGATATTTTTCAGCAGATAGCCGCTGGCGCCGGCCTTCAGCGCCACCGACAGATCCTGCGCATCTTCCGACACGGTCAGCATCACCACTGCGCTGTCAGGGCAGTCCTGCAGGATCAGCTGCAGCGTCTCCACGCCCGACATGCCCGGCATGTTCAGATCCAGCAGGATCACGTCCGGCTGCAGTTGCTGCGCGCGTTTAATGCCTTCCACACCGTCGGCCGCCTCGCCCACCACCTGGAACTCGGCGTTCCGCGTGAGCAGGGACTTGATGCCGCTGCGGAACAAGGTATGGTCGTCCACCAGCAATACGCTAATGGGTTTGTCCGCCTGCTCCATATACTGTCTCCTGTTTTAAATTAAGCCGCGCGGCGCTGGGCGCGCGCTAAAGTCAATTGCACCGTGGTGCCCAAGCCCACACCGGAGCGCACATCCAGCTCGGCGCCGATGCGTGCCGCGCGTTCGCGCATGATGTGGATGCCCACGTGTTCCTCGCTCTTCGCCGACAAGGTCGCGGCGTCGAAGCCGCGCCCATTATCGTGGATCGAAAGCGAAAAGTCCTTATGGTCCTGCAAGCCGATTTCCACCTTGGTCGCCAGCGCATGCTTGCGCACATTCGACAAGGCTTCCTGCACGATGAACAGCAGCTGCAACTGCTGCTCGCGCGGGAAAGGCGCGCCCTCGCCGTCCGAGATCAGCTCGACCTCGATGCCGGTCTGGCGGCGGAATTTGTCGATGGTGGTTTCCAGGGAGCCGGTCAGGCTGCCCTCGGCCAGCTTGCTGCGGAAGTTATGCAGCAGCTCGCGCACATCCTCATAGCTTTCCTGCACCCCAGCACGCAGCTGCGGCACGATTTCGGCCACGTCGCCGATCTCGCCCTGCTTGAGCGACTGCTCCAGCATCTGCACCTGCAGATTCAGGAAGTTCAAGCCTTGTGCGATGCTGTCGTGCAGGCCTTGCGCCACCAAATTGCGCTCCTCCGAAATCGCCATCTCGCGCTCGCGCGTCGCCAGGCGCATATTCTCGATGGCGATGCCAAGCTGCTGGCCCAGCGTCTCCAGCAGCTCCTTCTCGTGCGGATTGAATACCTTCGGCTGGCGGAAGTGCAGATTGAAGAAGCCCACATGCTGGCCGTGCGCGAAGATATGGAATACCGAAACGGTGACAAAGCCCTCGCGGTAGCACTGCTTTTCATGCGCCTGATCTATGCGGCGCATATCGTGGACCACAGCGATGCGCTTTTCCACCGCCTCGCCGCACAGGCAATCGCCCACCTTCAGGCAATGCTCCGATTCCACCAGCTCGTCCGAGACGCCATGATGCACCAGCATATGCACATTGCCGCGCTGCGCGTCGATGATGCGCACCGAACCGCCGTCGGCCTTGAAATACTCGCTGATGCGGTGCAGGAAGCCCTCGCACAGCTCCTCAGCCGGCTGCGGGCGCTGCAGGAAGGCCGAGCAATCGTACAGCAGCGCCAACTCGCGGTTCTGCTCTTCCAGCGCCTGGGTCTTGACCTTGACCAGCGCTTCCAGATTGCCATACAGGTCTTGCAGGCGGTCGCCCATCTGGTTAAAACCTTGCGCCAGCTGGCCGAATTCATCGTCGCTATCCACGTCCAGGCGCACCTCGAACTGCGCCTCGCGCATGCGGCTCATGCCCTCGTAAAGGCGCGTAACCGGTTCAATGATCAGGCTGAAAAGCAGGAAGATGATGCTGATCGTCGTCACCAGCGCGAGACCCAGCAAGGCAAGCTGCGAGGCGCGCAGCCAGAATGTACGCAGCTCGCTATCCTGCTCGATCAATTTGACCAGGGTATTCACCTGGGCCACAAACTGGTCGGCCTCCTTCTGGAACGTGCGGATCGCCACCGGATCGGCCGCCTCCTGCGCCAGAAGCGTGCGCGCCATGGGGCGCAAGCCATCCTGCCAATGACGGGTGATGGTCGAGAAGCTGTTGCGGATCTTGGTATTCGGCGGCAGGAACAGCGGGCGTTGAGGATCGCCCTGGCGCAGCAAGGCCAGCGTGCCGTCGATGCGGCCGATCTGCTGCGTCGCCGCATTGCGCACCAGGCCCAGTTCATCGCCGGTTTCCAGGCGGCCCAGCAAGGCGCTAAGCCGATAGCTATTCATGCGCAGGCTGCCCGTGTCGTTGATCGCCGCCGCGCTACCCTCCAGCTGCCAGGACAAAAACAGCGTCGACCCGATAACGGTCAGCGCCGCCGCCAAAAACAGCAGCAAAGCCCCCACCAGTTTCGTCGACAACTTTTGCCAAGCAGGCAACACCGGACTATTTCCCATCCCAACTCTCCTCTACAGCCCAGTATACACGCCCCGGTGCAAGCGCTAGCCGCCGGTCTGGGACATGAAGCGGATGATCTTGCTGGGCTGGCGGGTGAAGTCGTGTTGCTGCGGCTTCAGTTCGATGGCCTGGCGGATCGCGTGCTCCAGATCGGCGTCGCTGGCGCCTCCTCGCAGCAAGGGACGCAGTTCAAATTTTTCTTCCTGTCCGAGACAGAGGTAAAGCGTGCCATCGACCGACATGCGGATGCGGTTACAGCTGGCGCAGAAATGCTGCGACATCGGGGTGATGAAGCCGACACTCGCGCGTCCATCTTCGGTCGCCAGATAACGCGCGGGACCGCCACCCAATTCCGCTGCCTGCGGCACCAGACCAAACTGCTTACGCAGCCTTTCCTGCACCGGCGCCAATCCCATATAGGCCGCATTGCGTCCGGTTTCGCCCATCGGCATGGCTTCGATCAGGCGCAGTACGAATTCGTTCTCGATGCAGAAGGCGACCAGATCGTCGATTTCGGCATCGTTCACGCCGCGCATGGCCACCATATTGATCTTGATGGGAGCGAAGCCGGCAGCCTTGGCCACCTTTAATCCTTCCAGCACATCGGGCAGGCAGTCGCGCCCCGTGATCCTGGCCACGCAATCGCGGTCCAGCGAATCGAGGCTGACGTTCAGCCGCGCGACGCCGGCCGCGCGCAAATCGGCTGCATGCCGCGCCAGCTGGGTGCCGTTGGTGGACAGCGATAAATCGCGCAGTCCCGGCAACGCCGCCAGCCGCGCCGCCAGTTCCGGCAGACGGCGCCGCATCAGCGGCTCGCCGCCCGTCAGCCGCACGCGCGAGGTACCTAAGCGGGCGAAGATGCCGATCACCCTTTCCATTTCGTCAAAGGTGAGCCAGTCGGGCGGGTCTTCAAATCCCTTGAATCCCGTTGGCATGCAGTAGGTACAACGCAAATCGCAGCGGTCGGTCACGGACACGCGCAGATATTCGATGGACCGTCCAAACCGGTCGCTTAACATCTCGGGTTCCTCATATCTCTCAGGAGAATTGTATCGGTCCATCCGGCTCTTGCCATCGCCCAGGATGAACTAGGCCGGCTAATCCAAAAGAACTAGCCGGCCCGGTGCTTTCACTTCCCTACCCTGCCCTTGCTACTGGACCAGGGGGCTGGCGACGCCTTCCAGCGTGATGCCTTCGATCTGCGCCTTGCCCACCAAAATCTGCAGGTACTGGTGCAGCGCGCGCTGCCAGGACTGGCGCGACAACTCGTCGGCGATCTGGGCGCGCACGGTTTCATACGGCAGCAGATAGCCGTCGATGCGGCGCATCACCTGGACGATGTGCAGGCCGAAGCGGGTTTCCAGCAGCCGTCCATGCAGCTCGCCGGGGGCGAGGCGGAACAGCAGGCTGTCGAATTCCGGCACGGTCTGGCCGCGTCCCAGCTGGCCCAGGCTGCCGCCGATGGCGCCGGATGGGCAGTTGGAATACTGGGTCGCCAGTTCGGCAAAGCGTTCCGGACGCTCCTGCAGTTCCTCCAGGATGGCGCCGGCGGTGTCGCGCAGCAGTTCCAGCGGCGCGTTCGGCGCCACCTGGAACATGATGTGGCGCGCTTCCACCAGCTCGCCGCGCATGAAGCGCTGGCGCTGCGCCTCGTAGTAGCGCAGGCAGGCTTCCTCGTCGGCTTCCGGCACCTTCACTTCCTGGTCGAACAGGGCTTCGATGCGGTCGTCCTCATCCTCGCCCGGCAGGTCGAGGCGCTGCGCCTCCTGCAGCAGCACGCTGCGCAGCACCAGCTCATGCACGCTGCTTTTCAGCGGGTTGGCCGCGCCCTGGTGATGCGGTAGTTCCAGCTCAATCTCGCGGTCGCTGATATCGATTCCGTTGACAGCAATTCCCATCTTTTACTCCTTAGCGCGGACGCACCAGTTGATATGCGCGGCGCAGATAGACCACGGCGCCGAAACCGCTCCACACATGCACCAGACGGGTGAAGGGGAAGATCACGAACAGCGACATACCCATGAACAGGTGCAGCTTGAACAGCACCGGCGCATCGGCCACGAAGCTGGCGGCGTCGCCACGGAAGGTCAGCACGTGCTGGGCCCAGCTCATGAGCTGCACCATCATGTGGCCGTCCAGATGCGAGGCCGAGACGAAAATGGTGGACAGGCCAAGCAGCAGCGTGGCGAAGATCCACAGCAGCACGATCTTGTCTTTCACGGTGGTGACGGCGCGCAGGCGGTCGTTGCCGAGGCGGCGGCTCAGGAGCAGCAGGATGCCGATCAGGCACATGCTGCCCATCACGCCGCCGGCGGCCATGGCGAAGACTTGCTTGGCGCCGTGCGGCACGCCCAGTGCATCCCAAACCCACACTGGGGTCAGCAGGCCGGCCGCGTGGCCGAAGAACAGCCCGATGATCCCGATGTGGAACAGGGTGCTGCCCATGCGCAGGCTGCCGCGGTGCAGCACCTGGCTCGATTCGGACTTCCAGCTGTATTGCTCACGGTCGAAGCGGATCAGGCTCCCCAGCAGGAAGATCGCCAGCGCGATATACGGATAAATCCCGAAGATGAATTGATGTAGATAGTCCATGTTGATCTCCTCTCTTGCTATGCGGCCCGGGAGGCGCCATGCGCCCCTTTTGGATAGAAATTGACCGGCTGGACGCCGCCCGCCGCCTTGCGCAGCAGCGGCTCGACGCCGTCCACGCCGGGGCCGAAGGTTTCCAGCGCCTCGTCCATATCCCGCACCGGCGGCTCGCTCAGCTCCTCGGCGGCCACCGGGCTGTAACGCTCCAGCAGCGTGAACACGGCGGCGTAAGGGCTGTCGTTGGCGCGCAGCTTGCGGCCCAGGTGGGCCAGCACGTGCACCGCGTCCGACAGCAGGCGCCGCGACTCGTCCTCTTCCTGCTGCGAGAGGAATTCGAGGAACAGCGGCACATAGTCGGGCAAGTCGTTACCCTGCATTTCCAGGCCGTGCTTGCGGTACTCGCCCATCAGGTCGACCATGGCCTGGCCGCGGTCGCGCGACTCGCCGTGGATATGCTCGAACAGATGCAGCGAGTGCGAAGGCGTGCGGTCGAAGGTGCCCACATAGTTTTGCTGCACCTCGATCAGGCCATGCCCGCGCAGGTAGGCGAACAGCGGCGCCAGCGCCTCCTGCCAGCCTTCCTGTTCGGCCGCCATCTCTTCCAGCAGCGGCAGATGCTCGATCAGCTCAGGCTCCGGGTAGAGCAGCAGGGCCGACAAGACCTTGAACTGTTTCATGACACCTCCTGCGCTTTCTTGCGAGACTTCGGCATCGACATGAAGATGGTCGAACCGTGCTTCTTCTTGCCGAACAGGGTGGTATCGCTGACGCCGTCCGAGCAACCGTTGCCGAAGCTGAAGCCGCAGGAGCCTTTTTCGTTGAAGCTGTCCTCCACCATCTCCTTATGGCTGCTCGGGATGACGAAGCGGTCCTCGTAGTTGGCGATGGCCATGATGTGGTACATGTCTTCCACCGTGGCCGCGCTCAGGCCGACCTGCTCCAGCACCGCCAGATCCGGCTTGCCTTCCACGCTCTTGCTGCGCATATAGGCGCGCATCGCCAGCATGCGGTCGAGGGCGCGGATCACCGGCGGCTGGTCGCCCGCGGTCAGCAGGTTGGCCAGGTATTGCACCGGAATGCGCAGCGACTTGGTGTCCGGCAGGATGCCGTTCATTCCCATCTTGCCCGATTCGGCGGCCGACTGGATCGGCGACAGCGGCGGGATGTACCAGACCATCGGCAGGGTGCGGTATTCCGGATGCAGCGGGAAGGCCACTTTCCATTCCATCGCCATCTTGTAGACCGGCGATTTCTTGGCCGCTTCCAGCCACTGCTCGGGAATGCCCTGGCGGCGCGCTTCGGCGATCACTTCCGGATCGTTCGGATCGAGGAAGAGGTCGAGCTGCGACTGGTACAGATCGCGCTCGTCGGCCACCGAGGCCGCCGCTTCGATCTTGTCGGCGTCGTACAGCATCACGCCCAGGTAGCGGATACGGCCCACGCAGGTTTCCGAGCACACGGTCGGCTGGCCCGCTTCGATGCGCGGGAAGCAGAAGGTGCACTTCTCGGCCTTGCCCGAAGACCAGTTGTAATAGATCTTTTTGTAGGGACAGCCGGAGATGCACATGCGCCAGCCGCGGCATTTATCCTGGTCGATCAGCACGATGCCGTCGTCTTCGCGTTTGTACACGGAACCGGACGGGCAGGATGCCACGCAGGTCGGGTTCAGGCAGTGCTCGCACAGGCGCGGCAGGTACATCATGAAGGTGTTCTCGAAGGTGCTGTACATCTCCTTCTGCATATTGTCGAACAGCTTGTCCTTGCTGCGGTTGGCGAATTCGCCGCCCAGGTCGTCCTCCCAGTTCGGACCCCATTCGATCTTTTCCATCTTCTTGCCGGTCAGGACCGAGATCGGACGCGCGGTCGGCGGCGTTTCCGACAGCGGCGCGTTCTGCAGACGCTCGTAGTCGTAGGTGAACGGTTCGTAGTACTCGTCGATGGCCGGCAGATTCGGGTTGGCGAAAATATTGGCCAGAATCTTCAGGCGGCTGCCCTGGCGCGGCTCGATCTTGCCGTCGCTATTGCGTTTCCAGCCGCCCTGCCATTTGTCCTGGTTCTCCCAGTGCTTGGGATAGCCGATGCCTGGCTTGGTTTCCACGTTGTTGAACCATGCGTACTCCACGCCGTCACGGCTGGTCCACACGTTCTTGCAGGTGACTGAGCAGGTATGGCAGCCGATACATTTGTCCAGGTTCAGGACCATGCCGATTTGTGCTCGAATTTTCATGCTTTGCTCCCATTCTTGGACTCGTCGAGCGGACCTTCCATCCAGTCGACCTTATTCATTTTGCGCACCAGGACAAATTCATCGCGGTTGGCGCCGACCGTGCCGTAGTAGTTGAAGCCATAGGCCAGCTGGGCGTAGCCGCCGATCATATGGGTCGGCTTCGGCATGGCGCGCGTCACCGAGTTGTGGATGCCACCGCGCTTGCCGGTGGTTTCCGCGCCCGGCACGTTGACGATTTTTTCCTGGGCGTGGTACATGATGGTCAGGCCTTCCGGCACACGCTGGCTGACGATGGCGCGCGCCGTCAGCGTGCCGTTCACGTTGAACACCTCGATCCAGTCGTTATCGATGATGCCGGCCTTCTGCGCATCGATCTCCGACAGCCACACGTGGGGACCACCGCGCGACAGCGTCAGCATGCGCAGATTGTCCGAGTAGGTGGAGTGGATACCCCACTTCTGGTGCGGCGTGATGAAGTTCAGCGCGATCTCCTGGTTGCCGTTCGGACGGGCGCCCAGCAGGGCTTCCGTGGTCTTGGTATCGACAGCCGGTTTATACACGCACAGGCCTTCGCCAAAATCGCGCATCCAGCGGTGATCCTGGTAGAACTGCTGGCGGCCCGTCAGCGTGCGCCATGGGATCAGTTCATGCACGTTGGTGTAGCAGGCGTTGTAGCTGACTTCTTCCGACTCCAGGCCCGACCAGGTCGGCGAGGAGATGATCTTGCGCGGCTGCGCCTGGATATCGCGGAAGCGGATCGAATCGTGTTCGCGCGGGATCGCCAGGTGGGTGTGATCGCGGCCGGTCGCTTCGGACAGCGCCGCCCAGGCTTTCACGGCCACGTGGCCATTGGTTTCCGGCGCCAGAGAGAGCACCATCTCGGCCGCATCGATCGCGGTGTCGAGGCGTGGCTGGCCTTTGGAGACGCCCTCTTCCTGCACCGTGCGGTTGATGCCGCGCAGGACGTCGACTTCGTGACCGGTTTTCCAGCTGATGCCCTTGCCGCCGTTGCCGATGCTTTCCAGCAGAGGACCGACCGAGGTGAACTTCTTGTACACGTCCTTGTAATTGCGCTCGACAACCTTCATGGTCGGCATGGTTTTGCCTGGAATCGGGTCGCATTCGCCGGTGCGCCAGTCTTTCGGGTCGAAAGGCTGGGCCAGTTCGTCCGGCGAGTCGTGCATCAGCGGCGACAGCACGATGTCCTTCTGCGTGCCCAGGTACTCGCCGCCGATTTCGGAGAATTTCTTGGCGATGCCCTTGTAGATCTCCCAGTCGGTCTTGGCCTGCCACAGCGGCTGCACGGCTTCGGACAGCGGGTGGATGAAGGGGTGCATATCCGAGGTGTTCAGGTCGTCCTTCTCGTACCAGGTGGCAGTCGGCAGCACGATGTCGCCGTACAGGCAGGTGGTGGACATGCGGAAGTCCAGCACCACCAGCAGATCGAGCTTGCCTTCGCCGGCCGGACGCACGGTGACGTCGCGCGGTTTCAGGCAATCGTCCTCGTCGCTCATCACGCCGTTCTGGGTGCCGAGCAGGTATTTCAGGAAGTATTCGTGGCCCTTGCCCGAGCTGCCCAGGATATTCGAGCGCCAGACGAACATATTGCGCGGGAAGTTGTCCGGGTGGTCGGGATCGTCGCAGCTGAATTTGAGCTTGCCGGACTTCAGATTCTCTACCACATAGGCGGCGGGATCCTTGCCCTCGGCTTCGGCGGCGCGCACCACTTCCAGCGGATTGGTTTGCAGCTGCGGCGCGGACGGCAGCCAGCCCAGGCGCTCGGCCTTGGCGTTGTAATCCAGGATGGTCATATCGCCCAGATTGCCTTCAGCGGTCGGCGACTGGATCTCCGACATATCCAGCTTCTCGTGGCGCCACTGGCCGGTGTGGTTGTAGAAGAAGGAGGTGCCGTTCATCTGGCGCATTGGACGGTTCCAGTCCAGCGCAAAGGCCAGCGGAGTCCAGCCGGTTTGCGGACGCAGCTTCTCCTGGCCCACATAGTGCGACCAGCCGCCGCCCGATTGGCCCACGCAGCCGCACATCATCAGCATATTGATGATGCCGCGGTAAGCCATGTCCATGTGGTACCAGTGGTTCAGGCCAGCGCCCACGATCACCATGCTCTTGCCATGGGTCTTGTCGGCGTTTTCGGCGAACTGGCGCGCCACGGTGATGACGTCGGCCGCTTTCACGCCGGTGTGCTTCTCCTGCCATGCCGGGGTGTAGGGGATATCGTCGGCATAGCTGGTGGCGACGTTGCCGCCGCCCAGGCCACGGTCCACGCCGTAGTTGGCCATGGACAGATCGAACACGGTGGCCACCAGCACGCTGCTGCCGTCGGCCATGGTCAGGCGCTTGACCGGCACATTGCGCTGCAGGACGTCGCTGGCGTCGCGGCCGCCGAAATAGGCGAAACCGACCGACGCGATCTCGTCGGCGCAATCGATCAGGGACAGTTGCGCATCGATGGCCTGGCCGCTGCGGCCGGTTTTCTGCTCCAGGTTCCACTTGCCTTTTTCGCCCCAGCGGAAGCCGATTGTGCCGGCCGGCGCCACGATCTCGCCGGTGGCGCTATCGAGAACCAGGGTTTTCCAGTCCGGATTGTTTTCCTCGTCCAGATTATTCGCCAGGTGGGAAGCGCGCAGGAAGTATTCTGGCGCCAGGATGCCATTCTGTTCGACCAGGCGCACCAGCATCGGGAAGTCGGTGTACTGCTTGGCGTAGTCGCGGAAGTAGGCGGACTGGCCTTCGCTGTGGAATTCCTTCAGGATGACGTGGCCCATGGCCATGGCCAGCGCGGCGTCGGTGCCCTGCTTCGGCGCCATCCAGATATCGCTGAACTTGGCCATCTCGCCGAAGTCGGAGGACACGGCCACGGTTTTCGTGCCCTTGTAGCGCACTTCGGTGTAGAAGTGGGCGTCCGGGGTACGGGTCATCGGCACGTTCGAGCCCCAGACCATCAGGAAGGTCGAGTTGTACCAGTCGGCCGATTCCGGCACGTCGGTCTGCTCGCCCCACACTTGCGGGCTGGCTGGCGGCAGGTCGCAGTACCAGTCATAGAAGCTCAGGGCCACGCCGCCGATCAGGCTCAGATAGCGTGTGCCGGAAGCGTAGCTGACCATGGACATGGCGGGAATCGGCGAGAAGCCGACCACGCGGTCAGGGCCGTATTTCTTGATCGTCAGCGCATTGGCTGCGGCGATCATCTCGGTCGCCTCATCCCAGTTGGCGCGCACGAAGCCGCCCAGGCCACGGATGGATTTATACGCTTTGGAGCGCACCGGATCCTGGCTCACATAGTCCCAGGCCGCGATCGGGTCCATGGTCTTGCGCGCCTCGCGCCACATTTCCATCAGACGGCCGCGGATCATCGGGTATTTCACGCGCTGGGCGGAATACACATACCAGGAATAGCTGGCGCCGCGCGGGCAGCCGCGCGGCTCGTGGTTTGGCAGGTCGGGACGGGTACGGGGATAGTCGGTCTGCTGGGTTTCCCAGGTGATCAGACCATTCTTGACATAGACTTTCCAGCTGCAGGAGCCGGTACAGTTCACGCCATGGGTGGAACGGACAATCTTGTCATGCTGCCAGCGCTGACGATACGCGTTTTCCCAAGTGCGATCCTCTTCCACCACCACGCCATGGCCGTTGGAGAAGCTCTCCTTGGGCTTGGCGAAAAAATTCAAACGGTCCAGAAAGTGACTCATGCTGCCTCCTAAATGCGGTCCACCATCAATGAGGCCAGTCTACGCAGGAGGTCAAGCTGTGGGAATCCGCAAGAAGTTGATGCAGCGGCTCGAGAAGTACTAGGGCGACTAGCTATTTGTGACTAGCTGGATGGCGGCCATGCGGCGCGGCCGCCATCCCTTTTACTTGGTGTTTTGATACGCAACCCTGGCGGGCAGCGTGAAGCGCACCGCCACGCCGCCCTCGATGCGCGGGGTGATGCTGATCTCGCCGCCAATGCGGGCGATCCGTTCGCGCATGCCGATAATGCCCCAGTGGCCGGCCAAGCCGGCCTGCGCGATCTCTGGCGCGATGCCGATGCCGTCGTCGCGCACCTGGCATTCCACCGCGTCCATCGTAAAGCGCAACTGCACGGCGATGCGGCTGGCGCGCGCATGCTGGATGCTGTTCAGGACAGCCTCGCGCAAGACGTAGAACATTTCCTCCGCCGCCTCGCAACGCAAGGGGCGCGGCTCGCCTGCCGTCGAT
Source organism: Massilia sp. BJB1822 (assembly GCF_013369485.1). Taxonomy (GTDB): domain Bacteria; phylum Pseudomonadota; class Gammaproteobacteria; order Burkholderiales; family Burkholderiaceae_D; genus Rugamonas. The sequence continues at coordinate 17,705 of NZ_JABWEB010000008.1, read as the reverse complement.
AGATGCAGCAAGTGTGCCGCCTCGGGCGCCACCTTGACGACAGCCTCATACAGCTCGGTAAGCAAGGTGCTGCTTTGCGGTTCGCGGCGCAGCGCCACCACCTCGTCGCGCGTATTCTCGACCAGCCACTCGGCATCGCTCAAGGCGCGGTCCAGCAGCTTTTGCGTTTCCGGCTCGTCCTTCAGCCGCACCTGTACCAGCTGGAAGCGCAGCAGCAGCGCTTGCACGCCCTGCAGCAGATTGTCATGCAGGGAACGCGCGATGCGTTCGCGCTCATTGAGCGTGGCATCTAGGCGCTCTGCCGCCTGCGCGCCGGCACGGCGGCGCAGCACGGCCACCCGCCAGCGGTACAGCCAGACCAGCAAGGCCAGCGCGATCAGGGCCGCCAGCGCGCGAAACCAGGCGGTTTGCCATATGGCGGGCTTGATCTCGAAACGCAGCTCGGCCCCGGTCATATTCCATACCCCATCCTCATTGGCGGCGATGACGCGGAAGCGGTATTGGCCGGGGGCCAGATTGGTGTAATAGGCGCTGCGTTCGCGCTCGACTTCGCGCCAGTCGGCATCCACGCCATCCAGCCGGTAGCGCAGGCGTACCCGTTCGGGGATGGACAAGGCGGTCGCCGTGAAGCCGATATCGATGGCCGTGGTGCGCTCGGGCAGCTGCATGCCGTTCGCCGGTTCATAGGCATTCTGGCCGGCGCGCAGCTGCTCGATGATGACGCTGGGCGGGCGTGGATTGCGGCTGATCGCCGCCGGATCGATCCAGCCCACCTGGGAAAAGGTGGCGTAGTAAATCCGCCCGCCGTTCGCCACCGACAGCGACGGCAGTGGCCGGATCGCCGCGGCCAGCCCGTGCAATCCATCTTCGAAATTGAACAATTCCCATTCGACCGGCTGGCGTGGATCGCGCCAGAAGCGCTCCAGCTCTCCAGCCGCCACGCGGAACAGACCATCGTCGCCATGCAGCCAGAGATTGCCCATCGCGTCGCTCACCATGCCGGTAACGCGGCGGAAGCTCTCCTTGCGCCTGGGCTGTAAGGCATGCGCCCTGCCGCCGTCAATCCAGGCCACGCCAAAATCGCCACCGGCCAGCAGCCGGCCCTGGTGCTCGAACAGGCTCAATATATTGCCGATTTTCAGACCAGCATCGGAAGCCAGCAGCTTGACGCCGGCGTCCGTCAACTCACCGAGGCGGTTCCCCGTAAGGCCCAGCCATATCCGGCCGCTGGACGTGGTCAGCATGCCGATGGGCGTCGCATCGGCGATGCCATCCAGCCGCTCGTCCCGCGTCCAATGGCCCTCGCTGAAGCGCCATAGCCCGCTACGGATGATGGATACCAGCAGCTGGCCATGGCGGTCGGCAGTCATGCTCTGGATGTCGCGCCGTCCGGCCAGTTCTGGCGGCATCTCCCAGCGGCGCACTTCCTTGCCATGGTATTCCCAGAGCCAGGGCTTGCTGGCAACCCAGACATGGTCTTCAGCCTGGCGATACAGGACGGCAGGCTGCTTTGCTTCCATTGGATGCATGAGGCCATCAGCCCCCATCCTGGCGAGCGGTGCGTTATCGCCCCCCAGCCATAGTTCATCGCCCATCCCGCGCTGCGCCAGCCAGTAATAGCCATCACTGGGGGTGTCAACCAGATGGAGGCGGTGGCGCCGGTAGCGCTCTACCCCATCCATTGTGGTGACCCACAGATTCGCTTCCCGGTCCAGATACGCGCCCAGCGGAATGCCATCCGACCGGCTGTCGTTGGAAAAGATCTCAACCGCATGCAGCACGCCGTCCGGCCCATATGCCATGCGCGCAAAGCCATTGTCGCGCGCGGTCCACAGGCTGCCATGCGGCCCCTTGAACAGAAAATGTTTGTAGCGCTCGGGTTCATCGACCCTGATCAGCCGGGGCGGCAGGGACGCGGACAGCTCCATGAAGCCGGTACCTGGCAGCAGCGCAATCACGCGTCCGCCCACTGAAGTCGTTTTCACCGGATTCAGATCGAGCACATGGCGAAAACTGTCCGAACCGCGCGGCATGGCGTAGTAGCCCTTATTGATGTTGGCCCATAAAGTACCGTCGCTGTCGAATTTGATATGCGAGGCCAAGCCTGGCAAAGACTTATCCTGGCCGAATGGTTCCCAGCGTCCCTGGCGCAGACGCACCAGGCCGGAACTGGTCAGCGCATGCAGGACGCCCTGCTTGTCGACGGTCAGACTCTGCGTCGAGCCGGAGGGATAATCCTTGCCTGCCACATAGTGCGTGGCGCCAGAGCGGGTGAAAATGCTCACGCCGCCGAACTGGTAGGCCAGGGCCAAACCGCCAGGCACTTGCCTCATGGCCGAGATATTGACCGAGGGGATGTGCTGACCATAAATGGCGGTCGCGCGCCGGAAGCGGATGCCATCGAAAGTATAGATCCCGTTGGGAGAGGCAAACCACAGCATGCCATCCTCCGTCTGGGCCAGGGTCGACACCTGCTGCGGCGCACCGTCCGCCAGCGTCCAGCGGCGCCGCTCGTAGGATTCTTTATCGGCCGTGGGCGCCGCATGGGCGGCCAGGGACAGCCAGCATAGCAATAAGCTCAGTATGGCGCGGACCAAAACATCTCTCTTCCAATTTGACAGTAAGGATGCAGAGTATACAGTCTTGCTAAAAATGCCTGCATGGCGAATAGCCGCTTTCACTTCACCAGGGTCATTATTTTTTTAATATTCCCCACATTCCTTCTTTGGTAAGATGGCTTTAGTGTGACCAAACGGAAAACTCCGCGATGACACGGCTCTGGAAAACGGTATTGCTCGCACAAGTGCTGCTGTATGGCGTCCTGGGTCTGTGGGCGCTCAGTTATGCGCCAAGGTCGCTGGACCGGACCGTCGCCGCCCGTACCGGCTTCACGCTTGAAGCTCCAGGAGCGCAAGGCCAGCGCAGAATATCGGCACTCTCGCCCACATCATCCTTATATGCCGCCGGCATTCGCAGCGGCGATTTCCTCACCTACCAGCGCAGCGCCGACCAGGACCGCTTCTTCGGGCAGGAAGAGAAAATCGGCCTGCTATGGACCTCAGCCACCGGCTTGACGCATCCTGTCCTGCTGCAACCGCTGCCGCTCTCCGAGCAGGAGCTTCAGGTGCGGCGGGTCGACTACATCGTCTTCTGGCTTACAGGCTTCATCACGCTCGGCGCGGGGCTGTTAATTGGGCTGCAACGAGCGGATAGCCGCTCGATGCGCGCCTTCGCCCAAGTCATGCTGGCCTGGAATCCATGGCTCTTTGCCTTCTATCTGCCGGCCAGCGCAGCGCAAACCCTATTCAGCCACCTGCACGCCCTGTATGGCGCCAGCTCATATATCCTGTTTTTGTATTTCGCCCTGACTTACCCGGGCGATGCGCCGCTATCCGGGCGGCCGTGGGCGCTGCGTCTCTTCATCGCCACATTCGCCGGTGAAGCATTCATTCAAGGCTTCGGCCTGGCGCAGGGACTGGGCTGGATTGAGCCTGCCAATTGGCTGCCGCATATTCCTATCCGCTTCCTGATGGCGATGACGATCGCCGCCACCTCGGTCTGGATACTCGGCCTTTCATGGCGCCGCAGCGCCGGCGTGCAGCGTGAACGGCTGGGGTGGGTGGTACTTAGCATGGGTATTGCCTATACCTGCTACCTGCTAGGCAATCTGGAGGGTCTGATGGGCTGGACCCCGGTGTGGATGGGGAGCATCAGGCATACGATTGTGCTGATCGCGCATATCGCCCTTATTTACGGTATTTTGCGGCATCGCATTCTGGACTTTGGCCTGGCCGTCAACCGCGCCTTGGTGTACACCATCATCAGCTCCATTCTGCTGGTGGTGTTCGGCGTTACCGAATTCGCGGTGGACAAGCTGCTGCATTTCCAGTCGCGGCAGCAGAATATCGCGCTCGATGCCCTGGTTGCGCTGGCCGTGATTCTATCCTTCCATCGCATTCAGCATTTTGTGAACCACCGTGTCGACCATACCTTCTTCCATCACTGGCACGAAGCGGCACAGCGCATGCGCAACTTCGTTGCCAGGGCTGCGCATTTCACTGACCCCGGCATACTTCAATCCCGCTTTGTCCAGGCAGTCGACGAATTCGGCGAAGCTATTGGATGCGCCATATATCTGGGCCAGGACAACGGCGAATTTTTATTGAGCCAGGCCAGCTTGCCCCGAAGTCCGCCGCAACTGGGCAAGGATCATGAGCTGCTGGTGGAGCTGCGCCTGCATCATGATCTGGTGCGCATCGGCGAATGCGGTATGAGTCAATATGGCGATCTGGCTATTCCCATGATTCTTCGCGATCGCCTTGCCGGCGTTCTTCTGGTGGGAGCAAGGCGCAGCGGCAAGCTGTATCGCCCCGATCAGGTCGAGGAGCTGCGCCACAGCACTCATCGCATCGGACTGCACCTGGAAAGTCTGCGCGTGCATGCTCTTGAGGAGGAAAACGCCGCCATGCAGGCAAAGCAAACCGCCATGGCGCTGGAATGCCTTCAACTGCAGCTGGAGAATGCGAACCTGCGCCTGTCCATGCGTTCCATGGACAAGCACTCATCCTAAGCCCGCTGCCTTAGTCGCGGACGCCCAACAGGGCCAGGCTGTAGGGCATGGTCTGGATGCCGTTGCGGCTGGCGTAGTCCAGCGCGTGCTGTTTGTCGGCGAAGGCCAGCAGGGGTTGGCGCGGCTGGCGGCCAATGTACTGGGCCTGCGCGGCCGGAATCCAGTGTTCGCCGGCCGCGCCGCTGTCGCGCACGAACATGGTGCTGATGTGGCCACGCTGTTCCTGGGCCGATGCGAGGGCGAACATTTCGGCCAGGTCGCAGTGGAAGCTGGGCGCCGCGCCCCGGTAATGGATCTGGCCATGCGGGGTGCAGCGCATATCGGACGGCGCGGAGACGGCCGCCGCCTGGCTATCCCCGGCTTGGGTCTGCCAGAAAGCCAGCAGCAGGACCGCGCCGATGGCAGCCAGCTGCATGGCATAGGTGCGCAGCGTGGTTTTCATGGGCGGCCGCCACCTTAGCCGGTACAGGTGCAGGAGGCGCCCGCGCCGCAGCCGCCCGCCTGGCCGGCGCTGCCGGCGCCCTGCTGCGCGGCGGCCGGTCCACCATGTTCCGGGCTGCGGGCCGGCGGGCCGACCTTGCGCTCGATCGGACAGACCAGCGGCAGGAAGCGCTCCTGCCGTGCCGAATAAGCCATCAGGGCGCCACTCTGCATGTCGAAGTACCAGCCATGCAGTTTCAGCGAGCCTTGTTCGACGCGGCGCTTGACCCAGGGATAGGTCAGCAGGTTTTCCAGCGATTGCAGGATGCTGGCCTGTTCGCAGGCGGTGTGCTGGTGTTCCAGGCTGCGGTGCGCCAGCTCGTGCTTGACGCGGCGCGCCACCGGCTCGGCGATGCGCATCCACTGGCCGACGAAATCAGTTTCGGCCACCGGCGCGCTGGGCGACATCAGTGCGCGGATGCCGCCGCAGCGGGCGTGGCCCAGCACGATCACGCGCGCCACCTGCAGATTGCAGACGGCGAATTCGATGGCCGAGCTAACGCCCGGCGGCGCGGTCGGCGTGCAGGGCGGCACCAGATTGGCGATATTGCGCACCACGAACATATCGCCCGGATCGCTGCCGGTCAGCAGCATCGGATCGACGCGCGAATCGCAGCAACCGATCAGCAGCGTGGTGGGATGCTGACCATCGCGCAGGGTGTCGTAAATGGTTTGCGGGTCGCTGAAATACTGTTCCTGGAAGCGGCTGAAACCGCGCACGAATTTTTCGATATCTTCCATAGCTACTCCATGTCTGCCGCCGGTGCGGCGCGCTGGGCGGCGGATTTGCGCGACAGCAGGGCGCTGGCGTCGCCAAAGGCCTGGATGGTGGCGCCGGCTTGCGCTGCCGCGCGTTTGCTGCGGCTGAGCGGCTGGCCGGCTTTGCGCGGCGGCGGGGCAACCGTGCCGCCGGTGTTCAGGCGGAATACCGCCACCACGCCGCGCAAGCGGTCGGCCTGCTCCTGCAATGCCTGCGCGGCAGCCGCCACTTCTTCCACCCGCGCCGTGTTTTCGCGCGTGCCCTGGTCCATGCTGCTGATGGCGTTGTTGACCTGCTCGATGCCGGCGGTCTGGTCGCGGCTGGCGTCGCTGATGCCGCGCATGATGTCCGTCACCTGTTCCACGCTGCTCAGGATGTCGGACATGGTGCCGCCGGCCTGGTCGGCCAGCTGCGCGCCGGCGATGGCTTGCTGGCGCGATTCGGTGATCAGCTCGCGGATCTGGCCGGCCGCCTTGGCCGACTGCTGCGCCAACTGCTGTACTTCGCTGGCCACCACGGCAAAGCCCCTGCCCTGCTCCCCGGCGCGCGCCGCTTCCACGGCGGCATTCAACGCCAGGAGATTGGTCTGGAAGGCGATGTTGTCGATCACGCCGATGATGTCGGCAATGCGGGCGGCGGACTGGTTGATCGAACCCATGGTCTGCACCACCTGTTCGACCACGGCGCCGCCCTTCTGCGCCACGGCCGATGCCGACTGCGCCAGCTGGTCGGCCTGCTGCGCGCTGCTGCCGTTCTGACGCACGGTCACGGTGAGCTGGGCCATCGAGGCGGCGGTCTGCTCCAGCGCGACGGCCTGCTGTTCGGTGCGCAGGGCCAGGTCGGCGTTTTCCTGGGCGATGCCGCGCGCGGCGCTGGCGATGGCGTCCGTGCCGTCACGCACATCGCCGACAATGCGCGCCAGGCTGCCGTTCATATCCTTGAGAGAGGAAATCAGCTGGCCGGTTTCATCCTTGGCGTGCACTTCGATATGCTGGGTCAGATCGCCCTCGGCCACGGCGCGCGCCACGCGCACCGCCTTGTCCAGCGGACGCACGATGGCGCGCTGCAGCAGGATGCCGATCACGCCCGACAGCAGCAGGCCAAAGGCGATGGCGACCAGGCAGCTGGCGCGCACGCGCTGGTAAATGGTCTGGGTGTTTTCGAATTCCTTCTTCGCCTCGTTCAGCTGCAACTGCATCAGGGCATCCACATGCTTGCGCATGGGGGCGAAATAGTCGCGGATCGGGCCATGCGCCAGGCTGCGGGCCAGGGCGTGGTCCTGGGCGCGCAAGGCGGCGATGGCCGGTTTCAGGCCTTGCGCCACGAACAGGCCGCGCGCAGCGACGAATTCGCGCGCCAGCTTGCCCTCTTCCTCGGTCAGGCCGCTATTCATATAGGCCGTGGTCAGGTCGCCAATCTCGCGCATGCGCTGCTCGACCTGGCGCATCTCGCTTTCGACCTGCGCAGGCTCGCCATCCACCGATTGGGCGATGGAGAGCTGGTTGCTCAGCACCAGCCTTACGATCTGGTCCAGCTTCGCCATCGGCAGCATGCGGTCTTCGTAATTGGCGCGCAGCGCATTATTGGCTGCCGCCAGGCTGACCAGACCGACGATGCCGCCCGCCACCAGCAGCACGGAGAGAAAGGTAATGACGAACGCAAGCCGCATCCGTATCGTCAGATGCTTCAGATTATTCAGCATGCCTACCTCAGCCCGCGCAGAGACGCAGTTTATCCGGGTCGAGGATGGTGACGCGCCGTCCTTTGAATGAAATCAGCTGCTGGCCGCTCAGCTCCGACATGATGCGCGAGAAGTGCTCGGGCGTCAGGTTCAGGCGCGAGGCCAGGACCGCTTTGGCGACCGGCAGCGTGATCTCGGTGCTGCCCGGCTGCTCTTTCAGCAGGTAGGCGCTGACGCGCTGGGTGCCGGAACGCAGGGAATACGATTCCAGGTCGCACATCAGGGCGTGCATGCGCTGGCTCAGGCCCGCCAGCATCTTGCAGGCGAAACCGGGATCGTTCTGGATTTCGCGGAAGATGGTGGGCTTGGCCACGTGCAGCAGCAGGGAGTCGGCCATGGCCTGGGCCGACACGATGTAGGGGCTGCCCATGAACATCAGCGCCTCGCCGAAGCTGTGGCCGGGGCCGACCAGTTCGATCACTTTCTCGGCGCCGTTGACCGACACGAAGGACAGCTTGACCTGGCCATACACCACGGCGTGGAAGCCGACGCAGGGATCGCCACGCTGGAAGATCGTTTCGCCGCGCGCCACATGGCATTCGGTGGTTCCCAGCGCGATGCGGTCCAGCTCTTCGGGACGCATCGAGTTAAACAGGGGTACGCGGGCTAAGAATGCCTGTACCTTGATCTTGGTCTTATCCATAGCAAATCCTTAAATCGTTGTCGAGTAACGCAACGGCGCCGGGCCTTCCATCCGCACGGCCGACAGATACTGGTCGAACACCATGCAGATATTCCGGATCAGCAGGCGTCCCCGCATCTTCACCTTCATGCTGCGTTCGCTCACACTGAGCAGGCCTTGCTCCTCCAATTGGCGCAGCTGTTCCAGCTCGGAGGCGAAGCACTGTTCGAAGGAGAGGCCTTCGGGCAGCGCCACGGTGTCGAAATCGAGTTCAAAGTCGCACATCAGGCGGCCGATGATGTCGCGCCGCAGCAGGTCTTCCTGGTTCAGGGAGATGCCGCGCGCGATCGGCAGTTCGCCGCGATCGAGACGGTTGTAGTAGGCCGCCAGGGTTTTCTCGTTCTGGCTATAGCAGCCGCCCACGGCGCTGATGGACGAGACGCCCAGCGCCACCATATCGGCGTTGGCATGGGTCGAATAGCCCTGGAAGTTGCGGTGCAGGCGGCCTTCGCGCTGGGCCAGCGCCAGATCGTCTTCCGGCTTGGCGAAATGGTCCATGCCGATGTAGACGTAGCCGGCCTCGTTCAGCTTCTTGATGCACAGGCCGAGCATTTCCAGCTTGGCTTCCGGCGTCGGCAATTGCGAGCTTTCGATCAGGCGCTGCGACTTGAACAGATGCGGCAGGTGGGCGTAGTTGTAGACGGCGATGCGGTCGGGATTGGCGGCGATCACCTTGTCCAGCGTGGCGCTCATGGTCTGCACCGTCTGCAGCGGCAGGCCGTAGATCAGGTCGACGCTGATGGAGCGGAAACCGGCCGAACGGGCGGCGCGCATCACGTGCAGGATCTGGCGTTCCGACTGCACGCGGTTGACGGCGCGCTGCACGTTCGGATCGAAGTCCTGGATGCCCAGGCTGATGCGGTTGAAGCCCTGGCGGCGCAGCGTGTGGATGCGCAGCGCCGAGACGGTGCGCGGATCGACTTCGATCGAGTACTCGCCCTTCTCGTCCGGCGCGAAGCGGAAGCGCGCGCGCAGGCCGGCCAGCAGGTTCGACATCTGCTCGTCGTCGAGGAAGGTGGGCGTGCCGCCGCCGAAGTGCAGCTGCTCGACGCGGTTGCGGCCTGCGAACAGGGCCGCCTGCAGATCGGTTTCCTTTTCCAGGTACTGCAGGTACTGCACCGACTTCGTGCGGTCCTGGGTGATGATCTTGTTGCAGCCGCAGTAGTAGCACAGCGAGGCGCAGAACGGGATATGCACGTACAGCGACAGGCCGTGCTCCATGCCGCCCCGGCTGCGCGCCACGGCGGCGCGGTAGTCGGCCGGGCCGAAGCCCGGGATGAAGCGGTCCGCCGTGGGATACGAGGTATAGCGCGGACCATTCTTGCTCATGCGCCGCACCAGGGCGGCGTCGAATTCTACCTGAGGCACCAGCGGAATGACGCTGCGCCTACTGGGGGAAGGATCGTTCAGCATGGCATTGCCGCACCTTTCCGCGCATAGCACCACCAGGTGATTGCTATGCAGCTGGCATAGAAGGCGATGAAGCCCCACAGCGCCGCTTCGGCACTGCCGGTCAGCGCGATCGAAGTGCCGTAGCTCTTCGGAATGAAGAAGGCGCCATAGGCCGCCACGGCGGAGGTGAAGCCCAGTACGGCCGCGCCTTCCTTGTTCGCTTCCACCACGGCCTGTTCCTGTTCAGCCTTGCTCTTGCCGGCGGCGGCGCGCTGGCGTTCGGTCAGGAAAATCACGGGAATCATGCGGAAGGTCGATGCGTTGCCGACGCCGGTGCCGGCGAACAGCAGCATGAACATCCAGAAGAAGCCGGTGAAGCTGCCCGCCACGCCGGCGTCGGCGTTCGGCAGGAAGGCGATCACGCCCAGCACGGCGCCGATCATGCCGGCGAAGGTCCAGACGGTGACGCGGGCGCCACCGAGCTTGTCGGAGATGATGCCGCCCAGGACGCGCGCCAGGGCACCGACCAGAGGACCGAGGAAGGCAAACTGCAGCGGGTTCACATCGGGGAACTGGGTTTTGATCAGCAGCGGGAAAGCAGCCGAGTAGCCGATGAAGGAACCGAAGGTGCCGGTGTAGAGCCAGCACATCAGCCAGTTATGCTTGCGCTTGAAGATCACGGCCTGTTCGGCGAAGGAAGCCTTGGCCGAGGCCAGATCGTTCATGCCGAACCAGGCCAGCACGGCGCTGGTCATGATGAAAGGCACCCAGATAAAGCCGGCGTTCTGCAGCCAGATTGGTTTGCTCTCGCCGGCCTTCACCAGCATTTGCGGCTCGCCACCCAAGGCGCCGAAGACGCCGGCGGTGATCACCAGCGGCACCACGAACTGCACCACCGACACGCCCAGATTGCCCAGGCCCGCGTTCATGCCGAGCGCATAGCCTTTCTGCGCTTTCGGATAGAAGAAGCTGATGTTCGCCATCGAGGAGGCGAAGTTGCCGCCACCCAGACCGCACAGCAGGGCCAGAATCAGCATGGTCGGGTAGCCGGTGCTCACGTCCTGCACCGCGAAGCCGATGCCGGCGGCTGGAATCAGCAGCGAGGCGGTGGAAATCGTGGTCCATTTGCGGCCGCCGAAGATCGGTACCATGAAGGAGTAGAAAATGCGCAGCGTCGCGCCGGACAGGCCAGGCAGCGCCGTCAGCCAGAACAGCTGGTTGGTGCTGTACTTGAAGCCGATGTTCGGCAGATTAACCACCACCACGCTCCATACCATCCAGACCGCGAAAGCCAGGGCAAGCGCAGGGATCGACAGCCAGAGGTTGCGATTCGCGGTACTGCGGCCCTTGTTTTGCCAGAAGCCGGTCAGTTCCGGCTCCCATGTGGTGATCACATATTTGCTCATGATTTAGTCTCCAGGATTTAAGCAGCGGCCGGCAGGGCAACAGGAGCAGATGCAGCCGGTTTGAATGAGTAGTGCATCCACACCAGGGACACGCAGACGGTGCCGTACAACAGCATGAAGGCGCTGGAACGCACGCCGGTCAGATCGACCAGGGCGCCGAACATGATCGGCAGCACGAAGCCGCCCAAGCCGCCGGCCAGGCCCACCACGCCCGAGACTGCGCCGATATTGCCGCTGAAATCGTCCGCGATGAATTTGAAGACGGATGCCTTGCCGATGGCCATGGCGGTGCCGACGATGAACAGCAGGCAGGTGAACACCAGTGGCGATACCGAGATATCCATGGCCATGTCGCCGTTGACGGTTTTGATGACCATGCTGGTTGGCGGATAGGACAGCAGGAAGAAGCACACCCAGCACACCCACATCACCCACCAGGTCACTTTGTAGGCGCCATAGCGGTCCGAGATCCAGCCGCCCAGGGCGCGCAGCACGCCGCCCGGCAGCGAGAAGCAGGCTGCCAGCAAGGCCGCCAGCTGCAGATTGAAGCCGTATTCGCTGACGTAGTATTTGGTCATCCACAGGGCCAGCGCGACATAGCCGCCGAACACCACGGAGTAGTACTGGCAGTAGCGCCATACGCGCGGGTCTTTCAGCATTTTCAGCTGGGCGCCCAGCGAAGCGTCGCCGCCTTTCACCTGGTGCGAGGGATCGGTATAGCTGAACTGCCAGAAGATCAGGGCCGTCAGCGCCATCGCCACCGCGTACACGGTCGGCAGCATCTGCCAGCCGTAGGCGCCGATGATGGCGGGCGCCACGAACTTGGTCAGGGCCGAGCCGGAGTTGCCGGCGCCGAAAATGCCCATGGCCAGGCCTTTGCGCTTGGGCGGGAACCAGCGCGCCACATAGGGCGTGCCGACCGAGAAGGAACCGCCGGCCAGGCCGACGAACAGGCCAAGCACCAGGAAGTGCCAGAACTCGGTGGCGATGCTGATCATCCAGATCGGCACCACGGTTGCCAGCATCAGCAGGAAGAACACGATGCGGCCGCCGTGCTTGTCGCACCAGATGCCCAGCGGGACGCGCACCAGCGAGCCGCTCAGGACGGGAATGGCGGCCAGCAGGCCGAATTGGGTTTCGTTCAGATTGAGCTGCTTCTTGATGGGGATGCCCAGGACGGCGAACATCATCCAGATTGCGAAGCAGATGGTGAAGGCAAACGTGCTGGCCACCAGCACGGATACCGCTCTGTTGTCTTTTTCTTTGCTCACGTCGTTTCTCCCTGCACTATCGGATGACGACAGAGTAATTTTTCGCAAGCTTCTGCGCCATTCGTCTAAGGGAGGTTTTTCCAATTCATGCTGCTTAGGGTGCTAGTACTTAATGACTAGGCAGCCCTAATCAGATCAGCCAATGTCACTCTGTCAAGCACCGACAGGTAAGCCCCGGTGGCCGCCGACAGCACGCCTTTCAGGCCGCACCAGGGCGCATTGGCGCAGGCGTTGGCGCTGCTGCCAAAACAGGCGGCCATCTCGAAATCGCTCTCGGTGGTGCGCACCACCTGGCCGATATTGATGCCACTCGGTTCGCCGCGCAGGCGGATGCCGCCATTGCGCCCCCGCACCGTTTCCACCATGCCGCAGCGGCCCAGCTGGTGCACCACCTTGGTCAGATGGTTTTTCGATATGCCGTGCAGCACGGCGATGTCCTGGATCGTCACCAGGCGGCCGCGGTGAACGCCCAGGTAAATCAGGGTACGCATGGCGTAGTCGGTATATGCGGTCAGTCTCATAGCCTTATTCCATATAGCTTGCTTGCTCGGTATGGATTATTCCCAAGCGCGGAGCATTTGTTGATGACCTATCTTAAGAAAAACATAGATTCTGTATACTTCTTTTCCGAAGATGCCTAAACTGCTCGCATACCACCTTCCCTTCAACCATAACAATGAGGAAACCATGCCATGCACGCTACGCGCAAACTCTGGACTTGGTTAGCAGTTATCTGCGCCCTGTCTTTCGCCGTCCTGGTCTGGGTCGGCAAGGAGATTTACCTTGCTGCTCCACCAATACCTAAGCAAGTCATCAGCCTGAAAGGGGACGTTCTGTTCTCCGAAGGCCAAGTGCAACGCGGCCAGGAAGCCTGGCTGGCGGCCGGCGGCCAGCAGCTCGGCTCCGTGTGGGGACACGGCAGCTATGTTGCTCCCGACTGGTCGGCCGACTGGCTGCACCGCGAGGCCGTCGCCCTGCGCGATATCTGGGCCCGCAAACAGCACGGCGCACCCTACGAGCAGTTGAGCGTAGAGCAGAAAGCCGGCCTGGATGCCCGCCTGAAGACCGAGATGCGCCAGAACGGCTATGACGCCGCCACCGGCGCCATCTCGCTATCCGAGGAACGCGCCCAGGCAGTGCAGGAAGTGGCACGCCACTATATGGGCCTGTTCGGCAACGATGAAGACCTCAACCTGCTGCGCATCCAGTACGCGATGAACGCCAATTCGCTGACCGATCCTGACGACCTGAAAGCCCTGCCGGCCTTCATCTTCTGGTCCTCGTGGTCGGCTGCCGCCAATCGCCCTGACGGCAGCGGCATCAGCTACACCAGCAACTGGCCGCACGAACCGCTGGTGGACAACCATCCTACCGCCGGCACCGGCATCTGGTCCATCGCTTCCGTGATCCTGATGATCGCCGCCATCGCCGGCATGATCTTCGTCCACGCCAAAGCCGGCGAGGAAGCCGATCCTGAAGCGCCCAAGGCCGATCCCTTCTTCAACCTGAAAGCCACGCCATCGATGCTGGCCACGAAAAAATACTTCTTCGTGGTGATCGCACTGATCCTGGCCCAGGTTGGCATGGGCGTCGTCACCGCCCACTATGCGGTGGAAGGCCAAAGCTTCTTCGGCTTCCCTCTGGCTGAAATCCTGCCCTTCACCGTCAGCCGCACCATCCACACCCAGTTCGCCGTGCTGTGGATCGCAACCGCATGGCTGGCCACCGGCCTGTATATCGCTCCTGCCATCTCCGGCCATGAGCCGAAGTTCCAGAAGCTGGGCGTGAACCTGCTGTTCTACGCGCTGCTGTTCATCGTGGCCGGCTCCACCATCACCGGCTGGCTCGGCACCCTGGGCCACAAAGGCAACGAGTTCGCCTTCTGGATCGGCAACCAAGGCCTGGAATTCACCAGCATGGGCCGCGTATGGCAGATCCTGCTCTTCGTTGGCCTGCTGTTCTGGGCTACCCTGCTGGGCCGCGCCCTGTGGCCTGCCCTGACCAAGCCTTCCGAAGGCCGCGGTCTGATCGTCATGGTCTTCCTGGCTGCAGTCTGCATCGGCGGCTTCTACGCCACCTCGCTGACCTGGGGCCGTCATACCCACTACGCGATCATCGAGTACTGGCGCTGGTGGCTGGTCCACCTGTGGGTTGAAGGCTTCTTCGAAGTGTTCGCCACCGCCGTTATCGCCCTGCTGTTCACCCGTCTGGGCCTGATCCGCGCCGCAACCGCCAACAGCGCCATCGTGCTGGAAACCATCGTGTTCCTGACCGGCGGCATCCTGGGCACCCTGCACCACCTGTACTTCACCGGCACGCCAACCTATGTGATCGCCCTGGGCGGCATGTTCTCGGCACTGGAAGTGGTCCCGCTGTCGATGCTCGGCATCGAGGCATGGAACAACTACCGCCGTTCCAAATCGGCACCGTGGGTGCAGAGCTATCGCTGGGCCATCCTGTGCTTCATCGCAGTGGGCTTCTGGAATCTGGTCGGCGCCGGCCTGCTGGGCTTCGCCATCAACACCCCGATCGCCCTGTACTACGTGCAAGGCCTGAACCTGACGGCAGCCCACGGCCACGCCGCCCTGTTCGGCGTGTACGGCATGCTGGGTATCGGTCTGATGCTCTTCTGCCTGCGTGGCCTGACCGACCGCCTGGCCTGGTCCGACCGCCTGCTGGCGCCAACCTTCTGGCTGCTCAACATCGGCCTGGCCATGATGGTGTTCATGTCCATTCTGCCAGCCGGTATCTACCAGGCTGCGGCCAGCATCACCGAAGGCATGTGGTTCGCCCGCTCGCCTGAAGTGATCCACTCGGTCGTGATGGAAACGCTGGTGTGGCTGCGCGTACCGGGCGACATCGTGTTCTCTTGCGGCACCGGCTTCCTGACCCTGTTCGCGCTGCGCCTGATCGGCAAGCGCAAGGAAGCCGCCAGCGGCGCCGCCGTCGGCAGCAAGGTCTAATCTGATTTAAGCAAGGGGGATCCATGTTCGCGCATGGGTTCCCATTTTTTTTCATCGAGGAGTTTTTCATGCACGATTGTTCCCAGCCCACCGCCGCCGGCATTTACGCGTTCGACGCGCGCGGCATCGCCAAGCGCTTCCGCCATGCCGCCATCTTCGGCGCGCTCGACGCGCTCAATCCGGGCGAGGTAATGCGCTTCTGTAACGACCATGATCCCATCCCGCTGCTGCACCAGATCGACCAGCATTTTGGCGAGCATGTGCGCATCTCTTACGTCTCGCGCAATCCGGGCGAAATCATCATCGACTTCCTGATCGCTTCCTGAGCCATCTTTAAGCCTCTTCTAAGCGCTTCTTAAGCGCGCCAGCGTCGCATCCTCGCGGGCTTGATGGTAAGCTGCGGGGATGGACTACTACACCCTCAAACACATCCACATGGGCTGCGCTGCCTTAAGCGGCAGCCTTTTTCTTTTGCGCGGCTGCTGGATGCTGGCCGACTCGCCCAAGCTCCAGCAGCGCTGGGTCAAGGTGGCGCCGCATATCATCGACAGCCTGCTTTTACTCAGCGCCCTGACCATGGTTTTCATGAGCGCCCAGTACCCGTTCGTGCAAGGATGGCTGACCGCAAAAGTACTAGCTCTGTTGGTCTATATCGGCCTCGGAACGGTGGCCATAAAACGCGGCAAAACCAAGTCTGCCCGAGTGGCGGCGCTGTTTGGCGCCCTAGTCACTTTTGCCTATATCGCCGCAGTTGCCGTCAAGAAGACGCCATTTCCCTTCCTTTGAATCCCCAAGAATCCCTAACTTAGATCATGGCTGGGCTTCTCACCCGCTCGTAGGATGGTAACGACATCAGGTGCTTTTGGATGTCGACATAACCAAACTAGAAGGTGAGAAGAAAATGAAGAAGAAATACGGTATCGCTCCTGCAATGTTCGCATGCCTGGCTGGCGCCTTCGCGATGGCGCCCATCGCTGTCCAGGCAGCACCTGAGCTGCCAATCGTTCAACATGAACTGGTAGCGCCACCTAAAGTCCCGCCACGCATCACCCGCAAAACGCCAGCCCGCGTTGTGGTGCACATGACCGTGGAAGAGTTTGAAAAAGAAATCGCTCCCGGCACCAAGTACACCTTCTGGACCTTCGGCGGCACCGTTCCGGGCAAAATGATCCGCGTGCGCGAAGGCGACACGGTGGAACTGCACCTGAAGAACCTGGCCGAAAACAAACTGCCGCACAATATCGACCTGCACGCCGTGACCGGTCCAGGCGGCGGCGCCGAGCGCACCCTGATCGCTCCCGGCAATGAAGCCATCTTCACCTTCAAAGCCCTGAACCCAGGCCTGTACGTGTACCACTGCGCCACCGCGCCAGTGGCCATGCACATCGCCAATGGCATGTACGGCATGATCCTGGTCGAGCCGAAAGAAGGCATGGCGCCAGTCGACAAAGAGTACTACGTGATGCAGGGCGACTTCTACACCGCCGGCGCCTACCGCGCGCCTGGCCTGCAAGCCTTCGACATGCAGAAGTCGATCGACGAGAAGCCAACCTATGTGCTGTTCAACGGCGCCGACGGCGCGCTGACCGGCGAGAACTCGCTGACCGCCAATACCGACGAGAAGATCCGCATGTTCTTCGGCGTGGGTGGCCCGAACATCACCTCGAGCTTCCACATCATCGGCGCCATCTTCGACAAGGTGTATCTGGAAGGCGGCAAAAACTTCCAGGAAAACGTGCAGACCACCATGGTGCCGGCCGGCGGCGCAACCATCGCCGAGTTCAAGACCAAGGTGCCTGGCAACCTGACCCTGGTCGACCACTCGCTGAGCCGCGCCTTCCACAAAGGCGCCATTGGCCTGCTGAAAGTGACCGGTCCTGAGCGTCCTGAAGTCTTCGGCCCAAGCGTGAAACGCCCACTGACCGACAGCACCGTGAACAAGACCGAGCCGGCAGCCAAGCCAGCCCCGCAAGCGGCCAAGCCTGCGGCAGCAGCTCCCGCATCGGCCGCCGCCAAACCGCAGCAGCACGCGCGCGGCAAGGCCGTGTACGAAGCTAACTGCGCCGCCTGCCACCAGGCCGACGGCAAGGGCGTGGACGGCGTCTTCCCGCCGCTGGCAAATTCGGACTTCGTGCAACAGCGTCCGGACGAACTGGCCGCCATCATCAGCCAGGGCCGCAGCGGCGAGCTGGTCGTCAACGGCAAGCGCTACAACGGCGTGATGCCGCCGCAAGACCTGAACGATGAAGACGTGGCTTCGGTCATCAACTACATCAGCGCCGGCATGAACCGCGGCAAAGAGGTGGCAACGGCCGAACAGGTACGCACCCAACGCAAAGCCAAGGTGCAATAATGGCCACCCCGCGCGGTTCCCTTCTGCGCGGGCTGGGCAGCGCCGCCGTGCTGCTGGTGCAGTTGCTTGCACCAGCCGGCGCGGTGG
>NZ_JABWEB010000007.1 GCF_013369485.1 Massilia sp. BJB1822 | reverse complement strand
GTTCAGGGAACCGGTTTTTTCGGGGGAGGCAGAGTTAGTCGAGCTTCCAGGCGTAGTCGACCTTGGTCCAGGTCTGGTCGGGCTTGCCGTCCTTGGTGCCGGGCTTGAACTTGCAGGCGCTGATGGCCTTGATGGCAGCCTTGTCCAGGTTCTTGAAGCCGCTCGACTTCTCGATCTTGGAGTCCATCACATCGCCGCCGGCCGAAACCAGGAAGCTCATCGACACCGTGCCTTGTTCCTCATTCATCAGCGAGGCTTTCGGATAGTCGGCCTTGCAATTTTTGGCATCGAAACTGGCTGGCACTTCAGCTGCGTATGCCAGGGACGCATTTGCCAGCAGCACCGCGGCTGCCGCACTCAACCAACGCTTGTTCGAAGACATCGGATTCCCCAATCGTATCTAAGAAAAGATTACAGTGCCCAGACGTAGTCCACTTTGGTCCAGGTTTGCGCGACGGAACCGTCCTTGGTGCCTGGCTTGAATTTGCAAGCGCTGATGGCTTTCACGGCAGCTTTGTCCAGGTTTTTGAAGCCGCTGGATTTGTCCACTTTGGATTCCAGCACGTCGCCGCTGGCCGACACCAGGAAGGACATGGTGACCGCACCCTGCTCTTCGTTCATCAGCGAGGCTTTTGGATATTCAGCCTTGCAGTTCTTGGCATCGAAAGTGGCAGGAACTTCGCCGGCGAAGGCGGTACCGGAAACCAGGGCTGCTGCGATAAAACCGATCAAACGCTTGTTCATGTTTTTACTTTCCTACGAATGTTGAAATGTTTAGAAACTGTTGAAGACTGCTTGAAAACGTTACGCTCAGAATTCTTCCCACTCGTCGCCGGCGCTTGCCGTGGCGGCGATTTTCTTTGGTTTGGCCGGCGCGGCGGCAACGGCTTTTTTCGGCGCCGGACGCGGCGCTGCCACCGGTTTGGCCACGGTCACCGCGGTCACGGCTGGCAAGGAGGCCAGCAGCGCGCGCTCGTCGGCGGGATCGAGCTTGAAGATGCTGACCACGCGCGCCAGTTCGCCAGCCTGGTCCTGCAGGCTTTGCGCGGCAGCAGCCGCTTCCTCCACCAGCGCGGCATTCTGCTGGGTCATGCTGTCCATCTCGATGATGGACTGGTTGACCTGCTCGATACCGGCGCTCTGCTCTTGCGAGGCGTTGGCGATCTCGCCCATGATGTCGGTGACGCGGCGCACGGAGGCGACCACTTCATCCATCGTCACGCCGGCCTGGCCCACCAGTTTCGAACCGCGTTCGACTTTCTCCACGGAGTCGCCGATCAGGGCCTTGATTTCTTTCGCGGCGCCAGCGGAACGCTGGGCCAGGTTGCGCACTTCGGAGGCCACCACGGCGAAGCCGCGGCCTTGTTCGCCGGCGCGGGCCGCTTCCACGGCAGCGTTCAGCGCCAGGATATTGGTCTGGAAGGCGATGCCGTCGATGACGCCGATGATGTCCACGATCTTGTTGGCCGATTCGTTGATCGAGCTCATGGTGTCGACCACTTGCGAGACCACGGCGCCGCCCTTGCGCGCCACGTCGGAGGCATTGGCCGCCAGCTGGTTGGCTTCGCGGGCATTGTCGGCATTCTGTTTCACGGTGGAGGTCAGTTCTTCCATCGCGGAAGCGGTTTTCTCCAGCGAGGAAGCCTGCATCTCGGTGCGCGAGGACAGGTCGATATTGCCGGCGGCGATTTCGCGCGAGGCGGTGCCGATGGTTTCGGTGCCGTTGCGCACCTGGCCGACGATGCCGACCAGGGAATCGCGCATTTCGCGCATCTCGGACAGCAGGCTGTTCTTGTCGGTGGAATCGGTGTCGATGGCGATCGACAGGTCGCCGTTGGCTATGCTGCCGGCGATCGAGGCGGTGTAGTCAGGTTCGCCGCCCAGCTGTTTCAGCAGGCCGCGGGTGATCACATACGCGGCGATCACGCTGATGATCACGGCCAGGGTGCCCATCAGGATCATGAAGGTGCGCGCGCTGGAGTAGCCGGAAGCGGCATCGATCTGCACTTGCGCATTCAGCTTGTCTTCCAGGGTTGCCAGCTGGTCCAGCGCATCCATCCACTTCTTCTGGGCTGGGCGGATTTCCTTGATCAGCACCTTGGTGGCGCTTTCCGCATTATTCGCCATCCACAGGTCAACGGCCTTCTTCACGGCCGGCAGGGTCGCGGCTTCGTGTTCCTTGATCTGGGCCAGCAGGGCTTTCTCTTCCGGCGTCGCTTCGAGAGCGAACTGGCCTTCGAGTTTTTTCAGGGCCGCGGCGTAGGCGTCGGCCTGTTCCTTGAGGCGGTTCAAGTCCTTTTCCATATCGGCGGCGTCGGACATCATATTCAGCACGCGCAGCGAGGTAGTGCGGTCGGCAACGTTGTTGCGCATATCGATCACCAGGCGGGTCACCACATTATTAAAGCTGACCACGTGATCGAGGCGGTCCTGGATCTGGCCCATGCGCAAGATGCCCACTGCCGTCACGACAATCAGGAATACCAGCACCAGCGCAAATCCGAGACCCAGACGCGTCCCCACCTTCATTTTTGCTAAATTCATTTCGGCTCTTCGTAAAGTGTTATTACTTATTTAGATTGCCCAGGAATGCAACGTATCAACGTTGACAACATTCACTGACCCTTGCTGCTACGCAAGTAATGACAGTAGCAAACAATGACTGCGAATGCAAAAATTTGCGGTCTGACGATGCAGGAATCTGTCGTTTTTTCGAAGCGCCGAACGGACCGCGACTCAGCGCGAACACACTGCTGAAAAACTGCTAAATAGTGTGTATATTCTGAAATTATAGAGGTAAATTTTGCCACAGGGCAATCATTTGCTGTGCAAAATTCGCACAACCGTCATTTCTACGTGGAAACACGTATTGCACTGAAGAATATACTGCGAAGGTGTGGGGAATCAGGCGGCGAGCGGGTGGCGCTGCAGGGCGCGCAGCAGCAGCTGCGGGTCGCCGGCGGCCAACTGGCGCGCGTCGGACAGGGTCTGGCGGAATTGGCGGGCGCCCGGCAAGCCTTGCATCAGGCCCAGCATATGGCGCGTGATGGTGTTCAGCTTCAAGCCCTTGCCGCCATCCTTGGCCAGCTGGGCGCTGATATACGGGATCATGGCGCGCAGCACGTCTTCGCGGCTCTGGATCGGCGTCTCGGCGCCGTAGTAGCGCTGGTCGAAGCCCGCCATCAGATAGGGGTTGTGGTAAGCCTCGCGGCCCAGCATCACGCCATCGACGTGCTGCAGATGCAGGTCGATCTCGGCCTCGGTCTTGATGCCGCCGTTGATGATGATTTCGAAGTCAGGAAAATCGCGTTTCAGGCGGTAGGCGAAGTCGTATTTGAGCGGCGGAATCTCGCGGTTTTCCTTGGGCGAGAGGCCTTTCAGGATGGCGTTGCGCGCATGCACGATGAAGGTGGTGCAGCCGGCGTCGGCCACCGTGCCGACGAAGTCGCGCACGAAGTCATAGGATTC
Organism: Massilia sp. BJB1822; assembly: GCF_013369485.1. GTDB lineage: Bacteria > Pseudomonadota > Gammaproteobacteria > Burkholderiales > Burkholderiaceae_D > Rugamonas. Next base: position 288,729 of record NZ_JABWEB010000007.1, on the reverse strand, counting down.
GCTCTGGTCGATGCCGATGCGGTGCTTGACCGTGACGTCGATGGTAACGGCGTCGCGCATGGCTTTCACGCAATCGGCCACCAGCTGCGGTTCGGCCATCAGGCAGGCGCCGAAAGCGCCCTTCTGCACCCGTTCCGACGGGCAGCCGCAATTCAGATTAATCTCGTCATAACCCCATTGCTGGCCCAGTTTGGCGCTGGTGGCCAGATCGGCCGGGTCGCTGCCGCCCAGCTGCAGGGCGACCGGATGCTCTTCCTCGTTGAAGCGCAGGTGGCGCTCCACATCGCCGTAGACCAGGGCGCCGGTCGTCACCATCTCCGTATACAGCCAGGTGTGGCGCGTGATCTGGCGGTGGAAGACGCGGCAATGGCGGTCCGTCCAATCCATCATCGGCGCCACGGACAGGCGGCGGCCGCGCACAGGAGCGGTCGCGGAAGTGTCGGAAGTAGGCGCGGAAATCGTGGTCATGACGGCAACAGACTAGGCAAGGAAGCGGGGCCGCACATTATACAGGCATCCGGCACGGCCACCGCTGCCGCGTCCCGCCGGAAGAACTCGAGCTATTTTCCCGGCGCGTTGACCGGTTGCGCCAATGAAGACCACGGGGCTTTCTGCAAGGAGGCGCCCTCGCCGCGCAGCACCCCGGTTTGTCGGCCAAAGTCGCTGGAGAAACGATCCAGGGCGCGGAAACCATACACGGCAGAGGCAATCAGCAGAATAGTCAGAAAGTTCACCGCCAGATTGCCCAGCGAATCAGCCAACCAGCCTTTAAATGTGCGCTTCGCGGCCAGCTGTTTCAGGATCAGCTCCAGCTTTTGTCCCGTGGTAGTGCTGGTGAATTGGTCCTGCAATTGCGCGGCCCGCGCCTCCAGCGATGTGGAGAAAAAGGCCCAGCTCATTTTCTTGGCGCGCTGCATATACATCGCCAGCATTGCGGGCGTACTGGCTGCCAGGTAAAAGCGGCTTAACTCCTCTTGCGTGGGCGGACCATTGCGCTCCCTCGCAACCGCCTTCAGAAACTCAAGCTTATGCTGCTTGTAGGCGATATAGCTTAGCCCGCCCAACACATCATCCGGATCCTTGATCAGCAACTCATACATGGTGGGCGGAGCGTCCATCACTCTTCCTCCCGCATTTTCCGGGAGGCGGTTCGGGAAACTTCCCTAAATTCCTCCGCGCTGAAGAGATTCATTGCATTGACGTCAGCAAGAAATTGCCTGCGGATTGCCTCATCCATATTCGCTTTCCAGCCTGCGTCATGCGAACGGTGAAACAAATCAGACAGACAAGCCGATAGGCGATGGAAAAAGCCGCTGGGCGGATCGACCTCTTGAGCTATGGAGTGGCAGTATGGAGCGCTCATGCGCTGCGCCCTGAGTAATTCCCCCGTGCGGCGATTGATCTCAATCAGCTCCTCATCGCTAAAGCTGGCGAATTTCATTTCGCATCCCCTTTGAGTAAGGCGTAAGCCATTCTACATCGGGAAATTTGCACACTTATTGCGTTATCTAAGAGACTGGAGCCGCAAGCGGGCCGCCCGGCCGGCGGCCGGGGGTTCAGGCGCAGCGTTTAAAAAAAGGATGGGGCTGGTGCACGGGGACGTAGAAGCGCAGGCGCTTGCCGCGGTGGTAGGCGCCGCGCAGGCGGTTGGTCACTTCCCATACCTTGGGGTAGCTGTCGTTGACTTCCACCAAGGCCCAGGGGCTGTCAGGATCGCCCTCGCGCACGAAGTGCACGCTGACGACATTGAAGTAGCGCTTCAGCTCCGCCTCGACTTCCTTCTCGTTGTCGTCGCCGCGCAGACCGGACAGGATGATTTGCATAGACCTCCTCAGGCAATGATGTTGAGGCCGCCGTCCACATACACGGTGCTGCCGGTCAGGCGCCGGGCATAGGGCGAGGCGAGGTAGGCGCAGGTGCTGCCCACGTCCATGATATCCACCAGCTCGCCGATCGGGGCGCGCGCCACGGCGTCGCTCAGCAGCAGGTCGAAGTCTTTCAGGCCGGAGGCGGCGCGCGTCTGCAGCGGGCCGGGCGAAATGGCGTGCACGCGGATATCCTGCTGCCCCAGCTCATACGCCAGATAGCGGCAGGACGCTTCCAGCGCCGCCTTCACCGGTCCCATGACGTTATAGTTGGGCACCACCTTGTCGGCGCCGTGATAGCTCATGGCGAACATGGCGCCGCCCGCCGTCATCAGCGGCGCGGCCAGGCGTGCCATGCGCACGAAGGAGTGGCAGGATATGTCCATCGCTTGCAGGAAGCCTTCGGCCGAACAATGCAGCAGGCCGCCCTGCAAATCCTCCTTGGGCGCGAAGGCGATCGAGTGCACCAGGATGTCGAGCCGGTCCCAGCGTTCTTCGATGGCGGCGAAGGCGCTTTCCAGCTGGCCGGGCTGGGACACGTCGAGCGGCAGCAGCAGCGCGGCGCCCAGCTCCTGCGCCAGCGGTTCGACATGCGGCCGCGCCTTCTCGTTCAGATAGGTCAGCGCCACTTCGGCGCCTAGTTCGCGGAACACCTTGGCGCAGCCGTAGGCGATCGAGTGCTCGTTGGCGACGCCGACGATCAGGGCGCGCCGCCCTTCGAGAATGGGATGCGGGGCATTCATGCGCGCGCGCCTTTCTGCTGGGCCTTCTGCTGCATCTCAAGCGCGTGGCGCGCGATCATCAATTCCTCATTGGCCGGCAGCACCCAGACCGGCACCGTGCTGTCCGGCGCGCTGATGCAGGCCTGCCCCGCCTCGTTGGCGGCGGCGTCGATCTGCACCCCGAGCCAGGCGGCGTCGCGGCAGACGGCGGCGCGCACGCGGGCGCTGTTCTCGCCGATGCCGCCGGTGAACACCAGGGCATCGAGGCCGCCCAGCGCCGCCGCCAGCGAACCGAGTTCGCGGCCGATGCGGTACACGAACAGATCGATGGCCAGGCGCGCGCGAGGATCGCTGCTCGCTTCCAGCGTGCGCATATCGGAAGAGATGCCGGACACGCCGAGCAAGCCCGATTGCTGATACAGCAGGCGTTCGATCTCGCCCTGCTCCATCTTCAATTCGCTTTGCAGGAACAGCACCACGCCGGGATCGACGCTGCCGCAGCGCGTGCCCATGGGCAGGCCATCGACGGCGGTGAAGCCCATGGTGCTGGCCACGCTGCGTCCGGCGTGGATGGCGCACATGCTGGCGCCATTGCCCAGGTGGGCGGCCACCACGCGCGCCTTGGCCAGCGAGTGGTCCAGTTCGGGCAGCTGGCTGGCCAGGTATTCATAGGACAGGCCGTGGAAGCCGTAGCGGCGCACGCCCAGGGAGGTGATCGAGGGCGGCAGCGCGAAGGCCTGGGCCAGCTCCGGCTGGGCGGTGTGGAAGGCGGTATCGAAGCAGCCGATCTGCAGCACCTCGGGCGCCATTTCCAGCACGCTGCGCACCGGCGCCAGATTGTGCGGCTGGTGCAGCGGCGCCAGCGGAATCAGCTGCTCCAGCTGGGCCAGCACGTCGGCATCCAGGCGCACCGGGGCCGAGAACAGCGTGCCGCCATGCACGATGCGGTGGCCGATGGCGGCCACGGTGCGGCCGTCGAGATGGGTGTGAGCGAAGTCGAACAGGAAGCGCATCGCCGTTTCGTGGCTGATCGCCGCGCCCTGCCAGCGGTGCTCGGCCACGCTGACGCCATCCTCGCCGGTGGCGACGAAGTAGGCGTCGCCGGTATACAGTTTTTCGACCTTGCCCTTCATGAGCTGGGCCAGCTCGCCTTCGCGCTCGCCATACAGGGAAAATTTGATGCTGGAGGAACCGGCGTTGACGACGACAATCGTTTCAGCGGCCTGCATTCTCAGCCTCCCAGCACTTTGGCGCCGGTCAGCTTGCTGCTGGCGATCAGCGAGGCCACGGCGCAGGAAGCCAGACGGGCCGCCACGGAATCGGCGCGGCTGGTGAGGATGATGGGCACGCGCGCGCCGAGCACGATGCCGGCGGCATCGGCGTCGGCCATGAAGCTCAGGCTCTTGGCCAGCATATTGCCCGCTTCCAGGTCGGGCACCAGCAGCACGTTGGCGCGGCCGGCCACCGGCGAGGTCAGGTTCTTCACCGCTGCCGCCTGCAGATTGACGGCATTGTCCAGCGCCAGCGGGCCGTCCAGGCGGGCGCCGGTGATCTGGCCGCGCTCGGCCATCTTGCACAGGGCCGCCGCTTCGATGGTGGACGGCATTTTCGGGTTCACCGTTTCCACCGCCGCCAGGATGGCCACGCGCACTTCCTCGAAAGCGAGGATGTGGGCCAGGTCGATGGCGTTCTGCACGATGTCGACTTTCTCGGCCAGCGTGGGCGCGATATTCACGGCGGCATCGGTGATGATGAGCGGTTCGGCATAACCCGGCACGTCCATCACGAAGCAGTGGCTCAGGCGGCGCGCCGTGCGCAGGCCGCCTTCGCTGCGCACCACGGCGCCCATCAGCTCATCGGTATGCAGGCTGCCCTTCATCAGCGCGGCGGCCTTCCCTTCGCGCACCAGCGCGACGGCGCATTCGGCCGAGGCGTGGCTGTGTTCCGTGTCGACGATGGGCAGGGCGGCGATATTCAGATCGGCTTCCAGGGCGGTCTGGCGGATGCGTTCGGCCGGGCCGACCAGGATGGGCGCGATCAGGCCCAGTCGCGCCGCATCCAATGCCGACTCCAGCGCGTAACGGTCGCAGGCATGGGCCACGGCCACGGCGGGCGGCGTGGCGCTGCGCGCGGCGGCGATCAGTCGGTCGTAATGCAGGTGGGCAGTGCGGGGACTTGCACTCATACGTGTTCCTTTACGGTGGCGGCCAGCTCCAGCGGAGCGGAGCCGAACAGGGCTTCGATGCGGGCCATGCGCTGGGCAGCCTCGCCTTCCAGCGCGCCGGCCGCGGTGACGGTGCGGCGCACCGCATCCAGGTCGGCGGCGCGTTCGGCGGGATCGCGCGGCAGCAACTGCGGCAGGTCGAGCACGGCCAGTTCTTCATTCAATTGCAGGATCATGTGCTGTTCCTGCACCACTTCCTTGAAGCGGTACAGGGACAGGCGCTCGTCGGCCGGCACCTGGTGGCGCAGCTCGCGCAGGATGGCGAAGGCGCGTTCGTCGGCCGCGCGCAGCTCCTGGCTGCGGCCGATGTAAAGCATGGCGCGCACCACCGCTTCCAGCGAGCCGCCTTCGGCCATGCGCGTGGCCAGATGCTCGTTGCGCTTGGCCACGGCCGATTCGCGCGCGATGTCGCGGCCGATGCGACGCTTGGCCAGCACGTGGTCGGCGCGCAGGCCGACCAGGGTTTGCAGCAGCGGCTGGCCATACATGTGGACGAAGAAGTTTTCCTCGGCCATATCGCGCAGGTCGCGGTACATATCCAGCGTGGTGGTGATCTGCGCCGAGATCGTGTCCTGCAGCGCCAGGAAGACATTGTCCTCCGCCACCGGCTTGCGTTCGGCGCGCACCTTCTCGGCCAGCTGGGCCACACCCTGCATGAAGGGATTCTTGTCCGAGAACAGTTCGTAGCGCAGGCGGTAGGGATGCAGATTGCGCAGCATGTCGGCGCCGGCCTCGCTGGCGAAGGCGCGCACCAGAGGGCTGGCATAGGTGCGGTACAGGCCCTGGTTGATTTCCGACAGGCGGGCCACGGTAGCGAAGCGGCGCTCGTCGGCTTCGTCGTTGCCGCCCAGCTGGCGCAGGTCTTCCAGCGTGCGGTGTTCGAAGCGCAGCACGTATTTGCCGTCGGCCAGTTCCGGGTTGGCCAGGTTTTCGTCCTTCTCGATGAAGACCGCCTCGTACAGGCCGGGCGGCAGCACGTCGATCAGGTCCATCGAGCGGGTGAATTCCTCGTGCTCCTTGTTGGCCACCGAGGCCGAGACGAAGATGCCGAGGTGGCCTATGCTCTGGTGCATGGAGTAGATGATGGTCTGGCCGCCGGTGGCCAGCGCCTCGTCGTCCTCGTACAGGTCGAGCACCCAGCCCATGGCCTGCTGCGGCGGCGTGATGTCGTCGCCCCAGGAACAGAACACCACGATGGGCGAAGTGATATTGCGCAGGTCGATGCGGCGGCCGGCACTGTCGTGGATGGCGCCCTGGCTCAGGCGGTTGCCGACGAAGAGATTGTCGGTGATGTACTGGATCTCGCCCGCGTTCAGCAGCACCGGCGTGCCCCACCATCTTTCGAATTCCAGGAAGCGCGGCCCTTCGGTGTCGATGCGGGAGTAGACGTTGTAATTCTTCTTCCACAAGGTATTGGAAGGGTTCATGTTCTCGAAATTGCTGACCAGCAGGGCGCCGTCGAACAGGCCGTGGCCCAGATCGCCCGAGAGGGAGGTCAGCCAGGTGCCGCCCATGGCGCCGCCCAGGTAGCGCAGCGGATTCTTGCCGCGCACCCCGGCCCAGTAGGACAGCGGCGCGCCGGCCAGCAGCAGGGGGCCGGTCAAATCGGGGCGCAGCGCGCTGGTCATCATGATCTGCCAGCCGGCCTGGCAATTACCGATCAGGGCCGGCTTGCCGTCGGCGTGGCTGTGCAGGGCGCCCACCTGGGCGATGAAGTGCGCTTCCGCGCGGCACACATCCTCGATGGTCTGGCCCGGCACGGGATTGGGCAGGAAGGTGACGAAGTAACAGGGGTGGCCCGCCTTCAGGGCGACGCCGATCTCGCTGTCCTGCTTCATGCCGCCGATGCCGGGACCGTGGCCGGCGCGCGGATCGAAGACGATGAAGGGCCGCTTGTTCTCGTCGATCTCCCAGCCCTTGGGCGGGACGATGCGAATCAGACTGTAATTGACTGGGCGCTCCAGTGTGCGGCCATCGATCAGCGGCTCGAAGTCGAAACTCAGGACATGGGGAGCCAGGTCTTGCAGGCGCTCATTGCGCTCGTTGCCGCGCTGGCGCAGCACATCGAGGAAGAGCACCGAGCGCTGCATGGCGTCGGTCCAATAGCTTTGCGCCTGCTGCGCCAGGTTCGGCATGGCGCCCAGCCAGGCCGAGTACAGGCCCAGGGCTTGTTTCCCGGCGTCGGCCGCTGCGGGCTGGGCGGGAACGGTCATTTCAGTCATGTTTCCTCCATCATGGGCCTGCGGTGTGCGCCGCACAAATCTGGAGCTGCCTCATCCATGCAAGCCCCGTTGCCCATCATGCCCCATATTGCTCTGCCGATCCAATGGTGTTTTGAGCATCATGACGCATGAAGCAATACCGAATTTGCTATCGATAACGGGTATAAATGCTGCGTCGCACCAAAAGTAACTGAACAAGCTTTCAAGGCGCTTAAGACCAGCTTCGGGCCGGCTTAAGACGAAAAAAAACCGCCGGCCCTTGCGGGTCCGGCGGCTTGGCGAATCGCGATGCGATTACGCGCCTTCGCGCGACGCCTTTTTACGCTCGTGCTCTTTGAGGAAGCGCTTGCGCAGACGGATCGATTTCGGGGTGATTTCCACCAGCTCGTCGTCCTCGATGAATTCCACCGCGTATTCCAGCGACAGCTGGACTGGCGGCACCAGGCGCACTGCCTCGTCGGTGCCGGAAGCACGCACGTTGGTCAGCTGCTTGCCCTTGATCGGGTTCACCACCAGATCGTTGTCACGCGAGTGGATACCGATGATCATGCCTTCGTACACTGGGTCGTTGTGCACCACGAACATGCGGCCGCGGTCTTGCAGCTTCCACAGGGCGTAGGCCACGGCGGCGCCGTCGTCCTGCGAGATCAGCACGCCGTTGCGGCGGCCGGCCAGTTCGCCTTTGGAGTTGTCGACCGGCGCGTAAGCGTCGAAGATGTGAGACATCAGACCGGTGCCGCGGGTCAGGGTCATGAACTCGGACTGGAAGCCGATCAGGCCACGCGCAGGAATGCGGTACTCCAGGCGCACGCGGCCCTTGGAGTCGGATTCCATGTTCTGCAGGTCGCCACGACGGCGGCCCAGTTCTTCCATCACGCCGCCCTGGTTGACTTCTTCCACGTCCACGGTCAGCAGTTCGTACGGCTCATGGCGCACGCCATCAACCATTTTGAACACCACGCGCGGACGGGATACGGCCATCTCGAAGCCTTCGCGGCGCATGTTTTCGATCAGGATGGTCAGGTGCAGCTCGCCGCGGCCGGACACTTCGAACACGGTGTCGTCGTCGGTCGGTGCAACGCGCAGCGCCACGTTGGCTTTCAGTTCCTTGTCCAGACGGTCGCGCAGCTGGCGCGAGGTCACGAACTTGCCTTCGCGGCCAGCCAGCGGGGAGCTGTTGACCATGAAGTTCATGGTCAGGGTCGGCTCGTCGACGGTCAGCATCGGCAGCGCGTCCGGGGTGTCCGGTGCGCACAGGGTCGAACCGATGCCGATATCTTCGATACCGTTGATCAGGATGATGTCGCCGGCGATGGCTTCATCGACCAGCACGCGCTCCAGGCCTTTGAAGTTCAGCACCTGGTTGATGCGGGCCTTGATCGGGGTCGACTCAGGGCCGTTCAGCACGATCACGTCCTGGCCGGCTTTCACGCGGCCGCGGCTGATACGGCCAACGCCGATCTTGCCGACGTAGGAGGAGTAGTCGAGCGAGGTGATTTGCATCTGCAGCGGACCGTCCGGATCATCGTCACGCACTGGCACGTGCTTCAGGATGGCTTCGAACAGTGGCTTCATATCGCCTTCGCGCACGGTGTCGTCCAGCGAAGCGTAGCCGTTCAGGGCCGATGCGTACACCACTGGGAAGTCCAGCTGCTCATCGGTTGCGCCCAGCTTGTCGAACAGTTCGAAGGTGGCGTTGATGGCCCAGTCAGGACGGGCGCCTGGACGGTCGATCTTGTTGACTACGACGATAGGCTTCAGGCCCAGGGCCAGCGCCTTGCGGGTCACGAAACGGGTCTGCGGCATTGGGCCTTCTTGCGCATCGACCAGCAGCAGCACGGAGTCAACCATCGACAGCACGCGCTCCACTTCGCCGCCGAAGTCGGCGTGGCCTGGGGTGTCGACGATATTGATGTGGGTGCCTTCATACTCAACGGCGCAGTTCTTCGCCAGAATGGTAATGCCACGTTCCTTTTCGAGGTCGTTGGAGTCCATCACGCGGGTTTCAACTTGCTGGTTCTCACGGAAGGTACCGGATTGGCGCAGCAGCTTGTCGACGAGGGTGGTTTTGCCGTGGTCAACGTGAGCGATGATGGCGATATTGCGGATAGCGCGTTTAGTATTAGACATGGTCGTTATATTTACAGAAAAACTGCGAAGGACGTGCAGTGAAAGCCATACTGCGCGTCACTGGAACCCACTAGTATAGCATGCTGCGCCGCAACCTAGCGAATTTCCCACAAACCGGGGCCAGAGCACGGTTTTTATGAAACATCGGGTATCGCCCTCAATTGCTGCACACGGCGCAATTCACGATTTCCCAATTATCAATTTTCGCAATCGATAGCGCTTCATATACTGCCCACATGGTTTTTTAGTGGAGCTTTATATGCAATTCCTATTGTTTTCCTGCGCCAGGAGGCGGCCATGAGCGCCGCCTCGGTGCCGGCCGCCGCCCCGCCCAAGCCGCCCGGGCCACCGACTTTCGGTCTGCGCATTGCCACCGGCCTGGCCGGCGTGCTGCTGGCCGTGCTGATGGCGGGCCTGAACGAGAACGTCACCAAGGTGGCGCTGGCCGATATCCGCGGCGTCATGGGCATCGGCGCCGACGAAGGCAGCTGGCTGCTGGCCGTGTATGCGGCGGCCTCGGTCTGCGCCATGGCCTTCGCGCCATGGTGCTCGGCCACCTTCTCGCTGCGCCGCTTCACGCTGGCCATGCTGGCCGCCTTCATGCTGTTCGGCGCACTCTGTCCGCTGGCGCCCAATCTGTCCACGCTGATGCTGCTGCGCACCCTGCAAGGCCTGGCCGGCGGCGCCCTGCCGCCCATGCTGATGACGGTGGCGCTGCGCTTCCTGCCGCCGGATATCAAGCTGTATGGCCTTGCAAGCTATGCGCTGACCGCCACCGTCGGCCCGACCCTGGGCACGCCGCTGGCCGCGCTGTGGACCGAGTACACGCCATGGCAGTGGACCTTCTGGCAGATCATCCCGCCCTGCCTGCTCTCGATGGCGGCCGTGGCCTGGGGCTTGCCGCAAGATCCGCTCAAGCTGGAACGCTTCCGCCAGTTCGACTGGCTGGGCCTTCTGCTTGGCCTGCCCGCCATCAGCATGATCGTGCTGGGCCTGTCGCTGGGAGAGCGCATGGACTGGATGGAGTCCGGCCTGATCGCCTTCCTGCTGGTCGGCGGCTGCCTGCTGCTGGCTGCCTTCCTGGTGAACGAATGGTCGCATCCCCTGCCCTTCTTCAAGATCCAGCTGCTGGCCAACCGCAACCTGACGCATTCCTTGATCACCCTGGCCGGCGTGCTGTTCGTGCTGGTGGCGGCAACGCGTCTGCCTTCGTCCTTCCTGGCCCAGGTGCATGGCTATCGTCCGCTGCAAACGGCGCCGCTGATGCTGATGGTGGCCCTGCCGCAGTTGCTGGCCCTGGTGCTGGTGGCGGCGCTGTGCAATATCCGCCGCGTCGATTGCCGCTGGGTGCTGGCGGGCGGCCTCGCCCTGCTGGCCGCATCCAAGCTGCTGGGCGCCTCCGCCACGCCGGAATGGACGCGCGAGAATTTCTATCTGCTGCAATCGCTGCAGATCCTGGCCCAGCCCATGGCCGTGATTCCGCTGCTGATGCTGGCCACCTCCGGCCTCTCGCCGCAGGATGGTCCCTTTGCCTCGGCCTGGTTCAACACGATCAAAGGCTTTGCCGCCGTGCTGGCAGGCGGCGTGCTCGATTACATGGGCGGCGAACGTTCGCACTTCCACGCCCAAGCCCTGGCCGACCATCTGGGCAATGCGCCGCTGACGATGAGCGGCACCCTGCCCGCCTTGCTGGCGCGCCAGTTCCAGCACCAGGTAGCCACCCTCACCACCCGCGATCTCTACCTGGCAATGGCCGCGATGGCCGCCGCCATGATCGTCCTGATCCCGCTGGTCGCGCAGCGCATCTATCCGCCGCGCGCCGCTTAATTACAAAGGAAAAGAATATGAAACATCTGTCCCGCAATTCCGCCATCGCCATGGCCGCCCTGCTGCTGTGCGGCGCGGCTTATGGCGGCCGCCAGCTGCTGGTGGCTGCCGAAGCGCAAAGCACCAATGACGCCTTCATCGCCGCCGACTTCATGCTGCTCTCGCCCAAGGTGGGCGGCATCGTGGCCGAAGTGCTGGCCGCCGACAACCAGGCCGTGAAAGCCGGCCAGCTGCTGGTGCGCATCGACGACCGCGACTTCCTGGCCGCGCTGGAAGCGGCGCGCGCTGGCGTCGCCAACGCCGAAGCCCAACTGGCCAATAGCGCCGCCACGCTGGAGCGCCAGCGCTATCTGATCGAGCAGGCCGAAGCCACCTCGATGGCCGACCGCGCCGACCTCACGCTGGCCAAGGCCGAACTGGAACGCTATACCAATCTGGCCGGACAAGGCGCCGGCACCGCGCAGAACGCACAGCAGGCCAAGGCGCGCCACGACACCCTGCTGGCGCGCCAGGCACAAAATCGCGCCGCGCTGGGTGCCACGGTCAAACAGAACTCCGTGCTGCAAGCCCAGCACGCGGTGGCCGAAGCCATGCTGCAAAAGGCCCGCGCCAGCCAGGAGCAGGCCGAACTCGATCTGTCCCACACACAACTGCGCGCACCCATCGACGGCGTGGTGGCGCGGCGCAGCGTGCGTGCCGGCGCCCACGTCGCGCCCGGCGCGGCCCTGCTGGCCGTGGTGCCGGTAGAGCAAGCCTATGTGGTCGCCAACTTCCAGGAGACGCAGCTGAGCCATGTCAGTCCCGGCCAGCCGGTCAGCATCACGGTCGACGGCTGGCCCGGCGAACAGTTGCGCGGCAAGGTGGAGAGCATCGCGCCGGCCACCGGCGCCACCTTCTCGGCCATCGCGCCGGACAACGCCACCGGCAATTTCACCAAGGTCGTGCAGCGCATCCCGACCCGCATCGTGTTCGATGCCGGCCAGCCGCTGCGCGGCAAGCTGCGCGTTGGCATGTCGGTCACGGCCAATGTCGATACCTCGGTGCAGCCGCGCATCGCGCAAGTGGGAGACGCACGATGAAAGCCAATGCCATCACCCGCCAGCCGTGGCGCGGCAAGCAGCTGCGGAGGTCTGCATTGGCCCTGCTGCTGGCGCCCCTCCTGCTGTCCGGCTGCGCCGCGCTCGGTCCCGACTTCAAGGCGCCGCAAGCGGCCCTGCCCCAGCACTGGCTGGCCAACGAACAAAGCGCGCCCGGCGCCGTGGAACTGGCGTGGTGGAGCAGCTTTAACGATCCCCTGCTGGCGGCCCTGATCCAGCGCGCCGTGGCGGGCAATCTCGATCTGCAGATCGTCGCCAGCCGCCTGGAACAAAGCCGCGCCATCCGCCAGAGCATGGGCGCTGCCGAAACGCCGCAGCTCAATGCGGCTGGCGGCATCAGCCGCGCGCGCGCCAGCCAGGTGGGCCTGGGCGATCCATCCGGCCGCAAGGGCGAATCGGCTTATACGCTGGCGCAGGGCGGTTTCAATGCCTCCTGGGAGCTGGACTTCTGGGGCAGCGTGCGGCGCACGGTGGAAGCGGCCGACGCCCAGGTCGAAGCAGCACAGGAACAGCGTCACGCCGCCCTGCTCTCGCTGGCGGCGGAAACGGCGCAGCACTATATCCGCCTGCGCTCGACGCAAAGCCTGCTGGCGATCACGGAGCAGAATCTGGCGATCGCGCGCCGCAGCCTGGAGCTGACGCGCATCCGCAACCGCGAAGGCGTGGCGACGGAGCTGGACGTGGCGCGCGCCAGCGCCCAGGTGGCCGCCATCGAGGCGCGCCTGCCCGGCCTGCGCCAGCGCGAAGCGACCGGCGTCAACGCGCTTGGCATGCTGCTGGCCCAGCCGCCGCAGGCGCTGCGCGCGGAACTGGGGGCCGAGGCGTACGCCGACCGCGGCGCGAAGCGCAGTACGACAGCGGGTGTCGCTGGAGACGCGGCAGCGAGCGCCGGAGCGTGGGCGCGACAGGGTACGGCGGCTTACGCCGTGCCGGCAGGTCCGGCCGTCGCCGCGCTGGGGCTGCCGAGCGAGCTGGCGCAGCGCCGTCCGGACATCCGCCGCGCCTCGGCCCTGCTGCACGCGGCCACCGCCTCCATCGGCGTGGCCAAGGCCGACTTCTATCCGCGCATTACCTTGGCCGGCAATCTGGGCTTCCAGGCCACCCAGCTGTCCGACTTCGGCAGCTGGAGCAGCCGCCAGTTCAGTTTTAGTCCGGCATTCAGCTTGCCCCTGTTCGACGGCGGCCATCTGCGCGGCATACTGAAACTGAGCGAGGCGCGCCAGCAGGAGGCGGCGCTGGCCTACCAGCAAACCGTGCTGCGCGCCTGGCATGAGGTGGACGACGCGCTGGCCGCCAGCCGCGCGCAGCAGGAACGCCGCGAGCGTCTGCACGAAGCGGTGGCGCAAAGCCGCATCGCGCTGAACAACGCGCAGCAGCAGTACGTAGCGGGCACTGTCGATTTCCTGAACGTGCTGAGCGTGCAGGATGCGCTATTGGCCAACGAAGCCGCGCTGGCCGAAAGCACGGCCGCCGTGTCGCTGGCCCTGGTCGATCTGTACAAGGCCTTGGGCGGCGGCTGGCAAAGCTGGAGCGAAACGGCAGGCCAGCCCGCAAAAGGGAGTGCCGTGGCGGTGGCGGCGCGGCCATGAGCGGCATGGTAAGCTGCGGGGCATGCAAATGCCCGATATGAATCTGCTCGTCGCCCTCGACATCCTGCTGGAAGAAGGCAGTGTTGTGGGCGCCGCCCAGCGCATGCATCTGAGCGCGCCCGCCATGAGCCGCACCCTGTCGCGCCTGCGCGAAGCGATCGGCGATCCGGTGCTGGTGCGCGCGGGACGCGGCCTGACGCCGACGCCGCGCGCGCTGGAGCTGCGCGACCAGGTGCGCGGCCTGGTGGAACAGGCGCATGCTGTCTTTCATGCGGGACGGGAAGTGGATCTGGCGACGCTGGAGCGCACCTTCAGCATCCGCGCCAACGATGTCTTCGTCGGCACTTACGGCGGCCAGTTGCGCGAGGCGATGCGCGACAAGGCGCCGAATGCTGTGCTGCGCTTCGTGCCGGAGGGCGATATCGACGACGGCGCGCTGCGCGAGGGCCGCATCGACCTGTACATCAGCGCCACGCGCGATTTCGGCGCCGACATCAAGGTGCAGACCCTATTCAATACGACGTTCGTGGGATTGGCGCGCGAGGACCACGCCATTTTCGATGCGCCCATCGATCCGGCGCGGCTGGTGGCTTACGACCATATCAGCGTCTCGCGCCGGGGCCGCGCTTACGGCCCGACGGCGGCCATGCTGGCCGAGCACAAGCTGCAGCAGCGGGTGGCGCTGATCGCGCCCAATTTCCATTCCGCGATTTTCGCGCTGGCCGATTCGGATCTGGTGCTGCCGCTGCTGCCGCGCGCCATGCTGCACAATATCGAGAAACTGGGCATGAAGCTGCGGCACTTTGAATTGCCGCTGCCGCTCACGCCCGTCACCATCGTCCAGGCCTGGCATCCGCGCCTGGACAACGACCACGCCCACCGCTGGCTGCGGCAGACCATCAAGCAGACCTGCAGCAGCGATAAGCGCGCCTTGTAGTTACTGGGCCTGGGCGGCGGCGATCAGGCGCTCCGGCGCCAGGATCGAATACTCCTGCAACTGCCCCGTACCGAGCAGCTTCGCGTCCAGATAGACACGCACGCGGCCCGGCGCGGCAGGCACCGTCACCGACGGCTCCTTGCCCAGCGGCAGGCGCTGGCCTTGCAGGAAGCGCTTGGCCAGTTCCGGCGTCAGCTGCACGGCCGGGAAGGACGACAGCAGCGCGTCGACCGGCGAGAGCAGTTCCAGCGGCGCGGGATGCGCCAGCAACTGTTCCGGCGTGATCATATGTTCAGCCGTCAGCGCGCCGACCTGGGTGCGGCGCAAGGCATTCAGATGCGCGCCGCAGCCGAGCGCCGCGCCGATGTCCTCGCCCAGCACGCGGATATACGTGCCCTTGCTGCAAGTGACTTCCAGCTTGAGGAAAGGTGCCTCGTAGCCAACCAGTTCCAGCTTGTGGATCACCACATGGCGCGCCTCGCGTTCCAGCGTGATGCCGGCGCGCGCGTATTCGTATAGCGGCTTGCCGTCGCGCTTGAGCGCCGAATACATGGGCGGCACCTGGGCGATCGGGCCACGGAACTGCTCCAACACGGCTTCGATCTGCTCGCGCGTGACATTCACCTCGCGCGTCTCGACCACTTCGCCCTCAGTGTCGCCGGTATCGGTGCGCTGGCCCAGATGCACGGTGGTCAAGTAGGTCTTGTCCGCCTCCAGCAAGTCCTGCGAGAACTTGGTGGCCTCGCCGAAGCACAGCGGCAACAGGCCGGTGGCGAAAGGATCGAGGGTGCCGGTATGGCCGGCCTTCTTCGCGTTCAGCACGCGCTTGGTCTTGATCAGCGCATCGTTGCTGGACAGGCCGACCGGCTTATCGAGCAGCAGCACACCGTCCACCAGATCGCGGACGCGCTTCACTTTTTGCTGAGTCATGCTTAGTTCTTACCGTCTTCGCCGCTGTCTTCGTCGGCATCGGCAGCGCGGCTGGCGTTGGCCTTGTCGATCAGGGCCGACATTTCCATGCCACGCGCGGTCGAGGTGTCATGCACGAAGTGCAGCTGCGGCAGCGTGTGGATGTGCAGGCGCTTGCCCAGCTGGTTGCGCAGATAGCCGGCCGCCGCGTTCAGGCCGGCCAGGGTGTTCTTCACCGACTCAGCATCGTCCTTCAGCGTGGTGAAGTAGATTTTGGCGTGGGCGTAGTCGGGCGTGAGCTGCACTTCGGCCAGGGTGATCATGCCGACGCGCGGGTCTTTCAGTTCGAAGGCGATCAGCTCGGACAAGTCCTTCTGGATCTGATCGGCCACGCGCAAGCCGCGCGCTGGGATGGATTTACTGTGTTTTGCCATGATGTGTTACCAATAAAAAGTATGGCGGGTGCGCCTGCCCCGCGCCATGCGCGGAGCGGGAAGCACCCGCCACGTATCGCTGCCAGCCGCTATTACAGCGTACGGGCGATTTCCTGTACTTCGAAGACTTCCAGCTGGTCGCCCACCTCGATGTCGTTGTAGCCCTTGAGCGACAGGCCGCACTCCAGACCGGCGCGCACTTCCTTGGCGTCGTCCTTGAAGCGTTTGAGCGAGTCGATTTCGCCGGTCCACACCACGATGTTGTTGCGCAGCAGGCGTACCGAGGAAGAACGTTTGACCACGCCGTCGGTAACCAGACAGCCGGCAATCGCGCCCACTTTCGACACCAGGATGACCTGGCGGATTTCCACCTGGCCGGTGACGTGCTCGCGCTTCTCCGGCGCCAGCATGCCCGACAGCGCCGCTTTGACTTCTTCGATCGCGTCGTAAATGATGTTGTAGTAGCGGATGTCCACGCCATTGGCTTCGGCCAGCTTGCGCGCCTGTGCATCGGCACGGGCGTTGAAGCCGATGATGACCGCTTTCGAGGCCACCGCCAGGTTGACGTCCGATTCCGAGATGCCGCCCACCGCTGCGTGCACAACCTGTACGCGCACTTCGGAGGTCGACAGCTTCTGCAGCGAGCCAACCAGCGCTTCCTGCGAACCCTGCACGTCGGTCTTGATGATCAGCGGCAGGTTCTTCACCTCGCCCTCGGCCATCTGGTCGAACATGTTTTCCAGTTTCGCTGCCTGCTGCTTGGCCAGCTTCACGTCGCGGAATTTACCTTGACGGAACAGACCGATTTCACGCGCCTTGCGCTCGTCGGCCATGACCATGGCTTCTTCGCCGGCGGCCGGCACTTCGGTCAGGCCCTGGATTTCGACCGGGATCGATGGACCGGCTTCGGCGATCGGCTTGCCGTTTTCGTCCAGCATGGCGCGCACGCGGCCATAGGAAGAACCAGCCAGCACCACGTCGCCGCGCTTCAGCGTACCGGATTGCACCAGGATCGTCGCGACCGGGCCGCGGCCCTTGTCCAGACGGGCTTCCACCACCAGGCCGCGCGCAGGCGCCTCGACCGGGGCGGTCAGTTCCAGCACTTCGGCTTGCAGCAGCACGTTTTCCAGCAGGGCGTCGATGCCCTGGCCGGTCTTCGCGGACACCGGCACGAACGGCGAATCGCCGCCGTATTCTTCCGGCACCACCTGCTCGGCGATCAGCTCTTGCGTCACGCGTTCCAGATTGCCGCCCGGTTTGTCGATCTTGTTGATCGCCACCACCAGCGGCACGCCGGCTGCTTTGGCGTGGGCAATCGCTTCCTTCGTCTGCGGCATCACGCCGTCGTCGGCTGCCACCACCAGAATAACGATGTCGGTCGCTTTCGCGCCGCGGGCACGCATGGCGGTGAACGCCTCGTGGCCCGGCGTATCCAGGAAGGTGATCGTGCCGCGCGGGGTATCCACGTGGTAGGCGCCGATGTGCTGGGTAATGCCGCCGGCTTCGCCCGACGCCACTTTGGCGCGGCGGATGTAGTCCAGCAGCGAGGTCTTACCGTGGTCGACGTGACCCATCACGGTCACTACCGGTGCGCGCGGGCTGGATTCGAAGTGGGCGTGTTCGCCCTGATCGGCCAGCAGCGCTTCCGGATCGTCCACGGCGGCGGCGAAGGCCTTGTGGCCCATCTCTTCCACCACGATCATCGCGGTTTCCTGGTCCAGCACCTGGTTGATGGTGCACATCTGGCCCAGCTTCATCAGCTGTTTAATGACTTCGGAAGCCTTGACCGACATCTTGTGCGCCAGTTCGGCCACGGTGATGGTTTCCGGTACGTGCACTTCCTTGATGATCGCTTCGGTCGGTGCCTGGAAGTTCGATTCGCGGTCGTCCTGGTGCGAAGAGCGGCGACCGCCCTTGCCACCACTGCGCCAGCCGCCATCGCGGCCGCCGGCGTTGCCGCCACGGCCCTTGTTGGCGCCACCGCCGCCGCCTGGCGCGCCGCGCTTCTTGGCGTCGTCTTGCCAGGTGGAGGAAACATTGGCCGACTTAATCGACTTCTTGTCGCCTGGTTTTTTGTCGTCTTTCTTGTCCGTCGCGGCGCCTGCGGCCGGCTTCTTGTCAGCCGGCTTGTGCAGCGTGCCTTCGGCGGCTTTCGGCTTGGCCGCTGGGGCAGGAGCCGGTTCCGGCGCCTTCACCACGCGGCGCGGCGCGTTCATCATGGCCTTGATCTGCGCCACTTCGTCAGCCACGGCCTGGCGCGCGCGCTCGGTGGCGGCAGCGCGTTCGGCGGCTTCCTTGGCGGCGGCTTCGTTCTTTTTCTTGCTCTGCTTCTGCGTCAGCCTGTAGCACGGCGGCAGCTGCTTCCAGCGGCAACGGCGGCATCGGCGGCCAGGCAGCGCCGGCAGCGGCGGCCTTCTCGGCGGCGGCTTTCTCCGCGGCTTTCTCGGCAGCGACCTTCTGCGCTTCGGCTTCGGCGGCTTTCTTCGCTTCCGCTTCGGCGGCGGCGGTGGCTTTCGCCTGGGCTTCTTTTTCAGCGTCCAGTTTGGCCAGACGTTCCTGCTTCTCGCGCAGTTCCGCTTCCTGGCGGGCGATCAGCTCGGCCTGGCGGCGCGCCTCTTCCTCGCGGCGGGCGCGTTCGGTTTCGTCGATCACCGGTGCGGCCTTGGCGGCGGCAGCCGGCGTGACCAGATCGTCGCGCTGGACGAAGGTGCGCTTCTTGCGCACTTCCACCTGGATGGTGCGCGACTTGCCGGTGGCGTCGGCCTGTTTGATCTCCGTGGTTTCCTTGCGGGTCAGGGTGATCTTTTTCTTTTCCGTATCCGCGCCTGCGCCATGGGTGCGGCGCAGGTGGTCCAGCAGCTTATCCTTATCATCTTTCGACAATGGATCTGACGTCGAACTTTTCTCGACGCCGGCAGAACGCAGCTGCGTCAGCAGCAAATCTGCAGGCATCTTCAGTTCGGTGGCAAATTGGGCTACGTTGTTACTCGCCATTCAGTCCTCTTTTCTATGTGTCGCGTAGATGATAAAGATACTCAGATCAAGCCTTTGCGGATTCAGCCGCCGTCCAGGCCTTGGCTTGCAGCGCCTTGGCACGGTCGTCGTACTTCGCATCGACGAGTTTCATCTCATCGTCGGTCACATCTTCAAATTCAGTTTTAATCAGTTCACGGGCGCGGTCGGCCGCCAGGGCCAGGATCGCGCCAAACTCGTCATACGCCAGACCGGCAAATGCTTCAACGGTCTTGATGCCGGCCAGACCCAGCTTGCCCGCAGTGATGCGGTCCATGCCTTCCAGTCCAACCAGCGCCTCGTCCATGCCTTCCAGGCCTTCTTCCGAAGCGATGGCTTCGGTGACCAGGGCGTCACGGGCGCGGGTGCGCAGTTCGTTGACGGTGTCTTCGTCGAAAGCTTCGATTTCCAGCATTTCCGAAATCGGCACGTAGGCGATTTCTTCCAGGCTGGAGAAGCCTTCTTCCACCAGAATGTCGGCCACTTCCTGGTCCACATCCAGTTTTTCCATGAACAGCGCGCGCACTGCCGCCGTTTCCTGAGCCGACTTGTCGGCCGATTCCTCGGCCGTCATGATGTTGATCTTCCAGCCGGTCAGGTCGGAAGCCAGGCGCACGTTCTGGCCGGAACGGCCGATGGCGATCGCCAGGTTCTCTTCATCCACCACCACGTCCATGGCGTGCTTCTCTTCGTCCACCATGATCGAGGACACATTGGCCGGGGCCAGGGCGCCGATCACGAACTGGGCCGGATCTTCCGACCACAGCACGATGTCCACGCGCTCGCCACCGAGTTCGCCGGTCACGGCCTGCACGCGCGAGCCGCGCATGCCGACGCAGGTGCCGATCGGATCGATGCGCTTGTCGGCGGTGTAGACGGCGATCTTGGCGCGCACGCCGGCATCGCGGGCAGCCGATTTAATCTCCAGCATGCCTTGTTCGATTTCCGGCACTTCCAGCTCGAACAGCTTCATGATGAATTCCGGCGCGGTGCGCGACAGGATCACCTGCGGGCCGCGCATATTGCGGTCCACGCGCAGGATGTAAGCACGCACGCGGTCGCCGATGCGCAGATTCTCTTTCGGGATCATCTGGTCGCGCGGCAGGCGCGCTTCGATCTTGCCCGATTCGACGATGGCGTCGCCGCGTTCCATGCGCTTGATGGTGCCGGTCACGAGCGAGTCGCCGCGCTCCAGGAAGTCGGCCAGGATCTGTTCGCGCTCGGCGTCGCGCACGCGCTGCAGCACAACCTGTTTGGTGTCCTGCGCGAAGCGGCGGCCGAATTCCACGGACTCGATCGGCTCTTCGATGTATTCATCGACTTCGATATCGGGGATCTGCTCTTTGGCTTCGAACAGCAGGACTTCCTGGTCGGGCAGTTGCAGGCCGGCTTCGTCAGGCACCACGTGCCAGCGGCGGAAGGACTCGAACTCGCCCGACTCGCGGTCGATCGAAACGCGAATGTCCACTTCGCCTTCATAGCGCTTCTTCGTGGCTTGCGCCAACGCGAATTCGAGCGCGCCGAAGACCACGTCCTTGTCGACGTTCTTTTCACGCGCAAGCGCGTCCACCAATAACAAAACTTCGCGACTCATGCTTTGCGACTCCTAAAATCCACCTGTGGCACCAATCGGGCCTTATCCACGTCCGCGAGCGTAAAATTCAGCAGCGCAGGACCATCCTTACCTTCAAATTCCAAACCCAGTTGATCGCCTTCCGGCTCTTGCAGCAAGCCCTGGTAGGTGCGGCGGTTGGCCGTGCCGGGCAAGGCGATGCGCAGTTTGACGATGACTTCGCAGCCGGCGAAGCGGGCGAAGTCGCCCAGCTTGCGCAGCGGGCGATCCAGACCGGGCGACGAGATTTCGAGGCGCTCGTAATTCACGTTTTCGACCGTCAGCACATGGCTCAGCTGATGGCTGACCGTGGCGCAGTCTTCAACGGTGATCGGGCCTTTTTCTTCCGCGTCTTCCGCCGTGAAATCGATGTACACGCGCAGCAGTCCGCGCTCGGCCCGTTCGAAATCAACCAGCTCGTAGCCCAGACCTGTGACGGTCGTCTCAATTAATTCCGGCAGTTGCAAGGAAAATCTCCAGATCCTGGCCCGCATCCCATGGACACAGGCCGCTTAAAACGGTTCACCAAAAAAAAAATGGGCATTTGCCCATCTTTTTGTCATTCCAGCCAGATGAAAGCACTCTCAGCAAACAAACCTTGCGAAGAACAACTTTTATTAGGCTGGTCATTATAACGCCTTCTTGACTTCGCTGCAATGCCGCAAAGGCCTGTGGACACGCTTACAACAGTGTCCACAAGGCCTGCAGCCGGGGTTTAACCCTTGCGGCGGCGCGGCATGCCATGGTCGATGGCGCCGCCGCGCGGCTGGCTGCGGCGCGGTTGGGCAGCGCCGGCAAAGCCGAAAGTCGTTTGCAGCGGGTCAGGCTGGCGCGGACCGCGTCCTGCGCCGCCGCCCTTGCCCTGCTGGCCACGGCCACCCTGGCCGCCGCCGAAACCACCCTGGCCTTGACCTTGACCTTGACCTTGACCCTGGCCTTGCGGACGACCGCTGCGGCCCTGGCCACCCGCGCCGGGACGGCCTGAGCCGCCAGCGCCAAAGTAATTGCCCTGGCCGGCGCCGCCACGTCCGCCGCGCTGCGGCTGCGGGAAGGGGTCGGCGTTCTTGTTGCTGAAGTCCATGCGGTTGCCGTTCGGCTCGCGCTCGCGATCACGACCCTGGCCCTGGGCTTGGCCCTGGCCTTGCTTGACGCCGCCTTTGCCTTTGGCACTGTCGCCTGCCGGCTGCTTCTTCTCGATACCGCAGGCGGCCATCAGGTCGCGCACGGAGTTTTCTTCCATCTCTTCCCAGCGGCCGCGTTTCAGGCTGCTTGGCAAGGTCATCGCGCCGTAGCGGGTACGGATCAGGCGCGACACGGTCAGGCCGATGGCTTCGAACATGCGGCGCACCTCGCGGTTGCGGCCTTCGCCGATCACCACGCGATACCATTTGTTGATGCCTTCGCCGCCGCCGTCGGCGATCTTGGAGAACTGCGCCAGGCCGTCTTCCAGCTCGACGCCGGCCAGCAGTTTCTGGCGCATGCCCTCTTCCAGCTCGCCCAGCGTGCGCACCGCGTATTCACGGTCGATGTTGTAGCGCGGGTGCATCAGGCGGTTGGCCAGATCGCCGGAGGTGGTAAACAGCAGCAGACCTTCGGTATTGAAGTCGAGGCGGCCCACGGCCAGCCATTTGCCCACTTTCATATTCGGCAGGCGGTCGAATACGGAAGGACGGCCATCCGGATCGTCGTGGCTGACGATCTCGCCGGCCGGCTTGTGATAGACCAGCACGCGCGGCGGTTTCTTGCTGACTTTACGCTGAATCAGTTTGCCGTTGATGCGCACGGCATCGGCTGGCAGGATGCGCTGGCCGATATGGGCCGGCTCGCCGTTGACCGACACGCGGCCGGCGACGATCAGCTCTTCCATATCGCGGCGCGAACCGAGACCGGCTTCCGCCAGCACCTTGTGCAGCTTGGGCGCGTCGTCGTCGGCGGTCAGGTCGCGGCGCACGGCTTTCGGCGCCTGCTTGCCCTTGCTTGGCTCGTCGCTGTCGAAAGCGTCCGAGGTCACATAGGAGAAGGCGGCGTCGGCGTCCGACATGCGGACCTTGTTGCCGAAGGCGCCCGGCACGCGCTGCTGGCCGCCTGGCTGGCCTTGCTGCTTGCCACCCTTGCTCTTGCCTTTGTGCTTGCCCTGCTTGCCGTTGCGGCCTTCCTGGCGCGGCGCGCGTTCCTGCGGCGCGGCGGCGTGGCTGGCAACTTCTACGGCTTCAGCCGCTGGCGCGGCAGCGGCGTCGCCGGCCTCGCCCGCAGCGTCGCGCTCGGCCTTCTCGGCATGGCGCAGGGCGCGCTGTTCGCGCATCTGGCGCGGGCCGCGCGGGGTGCGCGAGCCGCCTGGCTTGCGTTCATTTTCCACGCCCTGGGAGGCATCGGACACGGCGGCGGCTGGCACCTCGGCAGCGACAGCCTGGGCCGCATCGGCCTTGGCCTTGCGCGCCGCCGGCTTGCGTTCCGCTACCGGCTTGGCGCTGCCGGCTTCGGCAGCTTCGCCGGCTTCGGCATTGGTCTTGGCGGCAGGCTTGGCGCGCGGCTTTTTAGCTGGCGCAGCTGGCGCGGCATCCGCTTCGGCGGCGGGTGCGGCTTCAGCGGCAGCCTTGGTCTTGCGCTTCGGCTTGGCCGTTTCGGCCGCGTCGGCCGGCGCCGCAGCGGCGGCAGCGGCTTTGTCCGCCTCGATTTGCGCCTTGGTGCGGCGTTTTGGCTTGGCAACGGCGTCGGCCGCAGTCGCGGCGACGGTCTCAGGGGTATCAGTATTGTTCATTATTCGTATCTTGCTTGGGCTCAGCGTCAACCATGACGTCGGGCGCGGGGTCGTCGAAAGGCGCTGCGTCTTCTGGACCAGGCGCTGCTTCGTCTTCGTTGTCTGCCAGGGCGGCGCCAGGCGCTGCCTTGTCAAAATTCTCTTGCAGGGCCGCTTCGAGCACTTCCATCGAATTGGCTTCCTGCATATCGCCAACCTGCTGCAGGGGCGGCAGCTGGGATAGCGCGTTCAGGCCCAGGTCGTCCAGAAATTGCTTGGTCGTGCCAAGCAGGGCCGGACGGCCCGGCACATCGCGGTAGCCGACTGCGTCGACCCAGCCGCGGTCTTCCAGCATCTTGATCGTCTGCGAATTCACGGCCACGCCGCGGATTTCTTCGATATCGCCGCGCGTCACGGGCTGGCGGTACGCGATGATGGCCAGCGTTTCCAGCGTCGCCCGCGAGTATTTCTGCGGCTTTTCCGGACTCAGGCGATCCAGATACTGCTTCATTTCCGGCCGGCTCTGGAAGCGCCAGCCGCTGGACAGACCCACCACTTCAATGCCGCGTCCCTGCCAATCCTGGCGCAGCTCTTCCAGCAATTGCTTGATGGTGTCGGCGCCAACGCCCGCCCCCAGGGGACGGCCTTGCTCATCGACTTCCACGTACAGTTTTTTCAGACTGTGTATCGATAGGGGCTCACGCGCGCATAGCAGCGCAGTTTCGAGGACTTTTTTCGCCTCAGCTGTATCCATAGCTTTTCTTGTGTTTGGGACAGAGCCCGGGGCCGATGCGGCGGGGCTGGGGCATTACAGATGGAGTGAGTGTCTCGTGGGGAACACCGCGCGGCCATGTGAAACGATGGGTGCCGTTTCTTCCAACTGCGTCAATTGTACCTGATAAAACTGCGAATAGCGCAAAAAGCCGAATTTCGGCTCAGGCGGCCTGCAGACGTTCGCACAGGAAATCGACAAACACGCGCAGCTTGGGCGACATGTGGCGGCTTGAGGGCCACAGCAGCCAGAACTGGCCGCCATCGTCCACATGCTCGTCCAGCACGGCCTGCAACTGGCCGTCGCGCAGATAGTCCTTGACCAGGAAATCGGGCAGATAGGCCAGGCCCAGGCCGCGCAAGGCGGCGCCGATCAGCGCCTCGATATTATTGCAGACCAGGGTCTGCGGCAGGCCCGGCAGCACTGCGAGCGCCCCCACCTGCCACTCGCGCAGCTTGCCATTGCCGTGGAAGCGGTAGTGCAGGCAGGCGTGCGCCAGCAAATCGGCCGGCGCGCGCGGCTGGCCATGGCGCGCAAAGTAGGCGGGCGCGGCCACGATCATATGGCGGTAGCCGCTTAGGCGGCGCGCCGTCAAGCCCGAATCGAGCAGCTCGCCGCTGCGCACCACCACGTCGAAGCCATCGGCCACAACATCGACGCGGCGGTCGTTGAAGTCCAGTTCCAGCTCGATTTCCGGATAGCGCTGCATGAAATCGGCCAGCAGCGGCAGCAGCACGCGGTAATACACGGCCGGCGTGCTCACGCGCAGCTTGCCGCGCGGCGCGTCCATCAGGTGCAGCATCTCGGCTTCGGCCTCGCCCAGGTCGGCCATGATGCGCTGGCAGCGCTCGTAAAACAGGGCGCCGGCGTCGGTCAGGCCGATGCGGCGCGTGCTGCGCTGCAGGAGGCGCACGCCCAGCCGCGCTTCGAGCCGCATCACGCTCTTGCCCACGGCCGAGGCGGAAATGCCGAGCTGGCGGCCGGCGGCCACATAGCTCAGGGTTTCGGCGGCGCGCACGAAGGCGGCGATGCTGCTCAGACTATCCATGATTAGGGAATTTTTGTCCGCTAAAAGCGGATTTTTGCCTTGTTTTTCTTCGATTGCGGCAATCCTATCATGTAAATCCGTTTTTCTTTTGGATGGACCATGAACCGAACCTTCAACAAACTACTGGTGCTGGGCGCAGTCTGCCTGTCCGCGCTGGCGATTCCGCTCTGCTTTACCGGTCCGGCCGTGGCCATGGGCGCCATTGGCCGCCAGCTCGGCGGCGGGCCGCTGGCCATGAACTGGATCAGCAATGCCTTCATGCTCACCTTCGGCAGCAGCCTGATGCTGGCCGGCACCCTGGCCGACCGCTTCGGCCGCAAGCGCGTCTTCCTGCTGGGCACCGGCGGCTTCGCCCTGTTTTCGCTGGCGCTGTCCCAGGCGCCCAACATCCTCGCCTTCAATTGCCTGCGCGGCGGCCAGGGCTTCGCCGGCGCGCTTGCGCTGGCGTCCAGCATGGCCGCGCTGGCCCAGGAATTCGACGGTCCCGGCCGGGCGCGCGCCTTCAGCCTGGTCGGCACGACTTTTGGCGTCGGCCTTGCGTTCGGCCCGCTGCTGTGCGGCTATCTGATCGAACACCATGGCTGGCAGACGCTGTTCTACGCCGCCGGCCTGGCCGGCCTGGGCGCCGTGCTCCTGGGCGCAGCCCGCATGCACGAATCGCGCGATCCCCAGGCGCAGCGCCTGGATGGGCCGGGATTGCTCAGCTTTACCGGCGCGCTCAGCTTGCTGACCTGCGGCATCCTGCTGGCGCCGCAATATGGCTGGGCCAGCCTGCCCACACTGGGCGCGCTGCTGGCGGCCGCCGCGCTGCTGGCCGCCTTTATCCAGATCGAAGGTCGGGTGGCGCGGCCCATGCTGGACCTGAGCCTGTTCCGCTATCCGGCATTTACCGGCGTGCAATTCCTGGCCGCCGCCCCGGCCTATTCCTTTGTCGTGCTGCTGGTGCTGCTGCCGGAACGGCTGATCGGCATCGAAGGTATGCGCGAGCTGGAGGCCGGTTGGGCCATGCTGAGCCTGTCGGCGCCGCTGCTGGTGCTGCCCTTTATCGCCGCCTCGGTTTCGCATTGCATCGCGCCGGCGCGGCTGGCCGCGGGCGGCTTGCTGGCGACGGCTGCCGGCCTGATCTGGCTAAGCGGCTGCGCACCGGGCCAGCCCGGCGCCATGCGCTGGCCCATGCTGCTGATCGGCGCGGGCATCAGCCTGCCCTGGGGTTTGATGGATGGCATGGCGGTGAGCGTGGTGCCGAAGGAAAGAGCGGGCATGGCGGCCGGCATTTTCAGCACGACCCGGGTGGCGGGCGAAGGCGTGGCCCTGGCCATCGTGGCCGCCCTGCTGGCAACGCTGACCCAGCACAGCCTGAGCACCCAGGCCGGACTGGCGCCGGAACCAGCCATGCAGGCCGCCCAGCACCTGGCAGTCGGCAAGCTCGACTCGGCGCTGCAATTGCTGGGACAGGGACGCGAACAGGCGCAGCCGCTGGTGCAAGCCTATGGCGCGGCGTTCCGCAGCCTGCTGCACATCCTGGCCGCGATCACCGTCGCCACGGCGGGCGTGATCTGGTACTTCATGGGACGCGGCGCGGCAGCCTCCGGCGCCGTAGCCGACCCGGCCGCTTGATCGGCCGCTAAGGCGACTTGCTCAGGCGGCGGCCAGGCGCTCGGCCAGAATTGCCGACACGCCGAGGAAGGCCGGATACTCGGCCGTGATGACGAAGGTCGGCACCGCCGCTAGATAAGCGCGGAAGCGGCCCTTGGCCTCGAAGCGGGCGCGGAAGCCGGAACGGGCGAAGCGCTCGCCCAGGCGCGGCACGATGCCGCCGCCGATATAAATCCCGCCCTGGGCGCCCAGCGTCACGCCCAGATTGCCGGCGATTGTGCCCAGCATGGTGCAGAAAGCCTCGATCACCGCATCGCACAGCGCGCATTCGCCGGCTAGCGCGCGGCGCGCGATCTCCGGCGCCGGCAGCGCTTCGTCCGCCTCGCCGCGCTGCTCGGCCAGGGCGCGGTAAATCAGCTCGATGCCGACGCCGGACAGCAGGCGTTCAGCCGACACATGTTCGAACTCGCGCCAGGCAAAGCGCAGGATAGCGATTTCCGTCTCATCCATGGGCGGGAAGCTGACATGGCCGCCCTCGCTGAGCAAGGCCGTCCAGCCCGCAGCCGAAGGAATCAAGCCCGACACGCCTAGTCCAGTGCCCGCGCCGATCAAGCCCAGCGGCGCACCCGCCAGCGGCGCGCCGCCGCCCACCTGCAGCTTTTGCGCATCCGACAGCAGCGGCAGCGAACGCGCCAGCGCCGTGAAATCGTTCACCACCGCCAACACCTCGAAGCCGCACTCCCGGCGCAACGCCTCGATCGAAAACTCCCAGTGATGGTTAGTCATGCGCACCAAGTCGCCCGTGACCGGGTTGGCAATCGCAATCGCGCCGTGGCGGATGCCCTGCCCTGCCGCTGCGGCCGCCACATCCGGCAGCGCCAGATAGGCTTGCAAAGCCGCCGCCAGCGTCGGATATGCCGCACAGGCCAGCACATGCACCAGCACTATCGTCCCGGGCGCCGTCTCCAGCGCAAAACGGGCATTGGTGCCGCCCACATCCGCCAGCAAACGCGGGCCGGCAAAGGTCGAAGACGAAGCAGAAGAAAGCGGAGCAGTCATGGCGGACAAAAATGAGATTGACCCCCTCATCCTAAAGGATTTCTTATCGCCCACGCAAGGAATTAAATGTAGTTTGAGTACACAACAACAAACAATAGCAATAAATGTCGCAAATTTAAGCAAAACAAATTGGTAGTATGACTACCACTCACTTTGCGCCAAATCAAAAAATGTCCACCCTGGTGTCAGGCGGGGCCGCCGAGGCACCGGGGTGGACATTTTTTGAGGAAGATCAAACGAGGGGCTTAGTGGCCGGGGGCGGGGGTGAGGCTGGGGTCGGCGGGGCGGAAGGCGGTGTTCCAGGCGTCGAGGCCGCCATGCAGGGGGCGGGCGTGTTTGTAGCCGTGGGTGTGCAGCTGTTTGGCGACGTGGGCGGCAGTGACGTCGTTGGGGCAGCTGCAGTAGACGATGATGATGCGGTCTTTGGGCAGCGCGGCCAGGGCGGCAATCGGGTCGCCATTGGCCAGCAGGGCGCCGGGGACGGCCGGTTCCAGCGATTGGGCGGTCAGGCTGCGAGCGTCGACCAGTACATGCTCTTGGCCGCTATTCAGCAGTTCCTTGAGTTCTTCGATGGTGATGCGCTCGGTTTGCGTGGCTTTTTCGAAGCGCTTGCGTTCGATGTATTTGAACAGGACGAACAGGGCCAGTAGGGTGCCAAGCACCATCAGGGCGGTGCTGCCCATGGTGGCGAGGATGTCGAGTATCTGGTCGACGCTGGAGTGGAAGTAGACGCCGATGCCGATGCCGACCGAACTCCAGACCAGGCCGCCCAGCAGGGCGAAGATGAGGAAGGTCGGCACGCCTGTCCCCATGGCGCCGGCCATCGGCGGTGCAATCGTATTGAAGCCGGGGATGAATTTGGCGACGACCATGGCTTTCGGCCCCCAGCGCTTGAAATTGTCCTCGGTCTGGCTGACGCAGTAGTCGGGCGAGAGCGAGATGCGGCACAGCAGCTTGAGGATGCGCTTGCCATAGCGGCGGCCGGCGCGGAACCAGAACAGGTCGGACAGCAGACAGGCCAGCATGGACACGGCCAGCACCACGGGCAGCGGCGTGCCGCCTTCCATGGCCAGCGCGCCGGAGACAATCAGTATCGGGAAAGCAGGAATCGGCAAGCCCATTTGTTCGATCAGGACCACGCCAAACACGATCAGGATGCCGTACTGGTGAAGCAGAGAAATTAAGTTCGCCATAATCCTTGTATCTTAACGCAAAACTCAGACTTCCAAGGAGCTAGTCCGCCCTGCTCCGCGCGGAATCGCGGCCAGCAGGCTGCGCGTGTAGGGGTGCTGGGGATTGCGGTACAGCTCATCGGCATTGGCCAGTTCCACCACCTCGCCCTGGCGCATCACCATCACCTGGTCGGCGATGTATTTGACCACCGCCAGGTCGTGAGAAATGAAGATATACGAGAGGCCGAATTCATCCTGCAGATCCTGCAGCAGGTTCAGCACCTGGGCTTGCACCGAGACGTCGAGTGCCGACACCGATTCGTCGCAGACCAGCACTTCCGGCCGCATGGTCAGGCAACGCGCGATGGCGATGCGCTGGCGCTGACCACCGGAAAACTCGTGCGGATAACGCTGGTAGGCGGCGGCCGGCAAACCGACTTTATCGAGCAGTTGCTGCGCCATCGCGGCACGTTCGCCGTCGTTGGCGCCAATACCGTGCAGACGCATGGGTTCGAGCAGGATCTGGCCGACCGTGAAGCGAGGATTCAGCGAGGCATAGGGATTCTGGAACACGATCTGGATGCGCCGCTTGTACGCATGGTAGTCGCGCGCCGACAGCGCCAGCAGATCCTGGCCGTCGAAGAAGGCGCTGCCGCCGCTGGCTTCATGCAGGCGCAGCAGGGTCAGGCCCATGGTGGTCTTGCCCGAGCCGGACTCGCCCACCACGCCCAGCGTTTTGCCGCGCGGCAGGGTGAAGGAAACGTCGCGCACCGCCTTGAATTCGCGCTTGCCGAACCAGCCTTCGCGCTGCCAGAAACTCTTGCTCAGATTTTTCACCACCAGCACGTTCTCATCGCCTTCGACATAGCCGCGCTGGCGCTGCGGCGGCTGCGCCGCTACCCTGCCCTCCAGATAATCGGCGATCACCGGCAGCCGCAATGGCCGCGCATCGAGCGTGGGACGGCAATGCAGCAGGGCGCGCGTATAGGCATCCTCGGGCGCGCCGAAGACACGCGCCGCCGGCCCCGCTTCGCGGATTGCGCCATGGCGCATGACGATCACCTCATCGGCAATCTCGGCCACCAGGCCCAGGTCGTGGGTAATGAAGAGCATCGACATCTGGCGCTGCTTTTGCAGGCGCAGCAGCAGTTGCACGATCTGCTGCTGGATGGTCACGTCGAGTGCCGTGGTCGGCTCGTCGGCGATCAGCAGTTGCGGTTCGCAGGCGATGGCCATGGCGATCATCACGCGCTGCTGCTGGCCGCCCGACATCTGGCCCGGATAAGCGTCGATGCGCGCGGCCGGGTCGGGAATGCCGACTTCCTCCAGCAGCGCCAAGGTGCGGGCGCGCGCCTGGCGCGCATCCATGCTCAGATGCAGGCGCAGCACTTCGCCGATCTGGTAGCCCACCGTCAATACCGGGTTGAGCGAGGACATCGGCTCCTGGAAGATCATGGCGATGTCCTTGCCGCACAAGGCGCGCCGCTCGGCTTTCGACAGACTCAGCAGCTCGCGTCCTCCGAAGCGGATGCTGCTGGCCGGCTCAATCAGTGTGGTCTGCTCGGGCAGCAAGCCCATCACGGCCAGCGAGCTGACCGACTTGCCGCTGCCCGATTCGCCCACCAGGGCCACGGTGGCATTGCGCGGCACATCGAAGGAAACGCCCTTGAGCGCCTCGAAGCGCTCGCGGCGGCCAAGGCGAAAGGCGATGCGCAGATCGCGCACCTGGAGCAGCGGTTCGGAAGAAGGCATGGCTTGCATCATTTGATTTTCGGATCGAGCGCGTCGCGCAGGCCGTCGGCGAACAGGGAGAAGGCGGTGACGAGCAGCGCCATGGCGCTGGCGGCGGCCGTCATCTGCCACCATTTCCCCAGGATCAGCTCATTTTGTGCTTCGTTCAGCATCGATCCCCACGACACCACGCCGACCGGCACGCCGAAGCCGAGGAAGCTCAGGATGACTTCGGCCTTAATGAAGCCCACCACCAGGATGGAGAGCTGGACCAGGGCCACATGGCTGACGTTGGGGAAGATATGCACGAACATCTTGCGCCAGGCCGAGGCGCCGATGGCGTCGGCTGCCAGCACGTATTCACGCGCCTTGTGCTTCAGGTATTCGGCGCGCATCAGGCGGTACGGCCCGGTCCAGCCGCTCAGGCCGAGAATCAGCACGATGGTCAGCACGCCCTTCTGCTGCAGCACGGCGGCCACGGCCAAAATCATGAGGATGGCGGGAATGGCGGTGAACACGCTGTAAAACCAGTTGAAGGCATCGTCCACCAGGCCGCCGTAGTAGCCGGACAGCGCGCCGAACAGCGTGCCCAGGCCGACCGCCAATAGCGCGGCGGCCAAGCCGACGATGACGGAGGTTTCGCCGCCCTTGATGGTTTTCAGCAGAATATCGTGGCCCCATTTGTCGGCGCCGAACGGCAGGCTGAGGCGCCGTTCCAGGGCTTGCTGTTCGCTGTTGCCGAGACCGGCGCGCAGGGCGGCGATATCGGCCGCCAGCGGATCGAATTCGTTCTGGCTAAGAGCCGGGGCCGGGGCAACGGCCGCCGCGCTGCCGGGCACGGCAGCGCTGGGCGCCGGGACTGACAGCGCCGGCGCGGCAAAGCTGGGCGGCGCATAATTGACACCCACCTCGCGCTCCCAGTCGGCCGCCACCAGGCCGCCGGCCGACAGCGCCAGCAGCGCGAGGAAGGCGGCCACCACGGCCAGCGCCGCCATGGCGATGCGGTCGGCGCACAGGCGGCGCCAGGCCAGCGTCCACAAGCCGGACGAAGCGGGGAAATTCTGCATGGCCATCCTTATTTCAATTGCACGCGCGGATCGACCGCCTGGTACAGCAGGTCGGCCAGCAGGTTGAACAGCATGGTGGCGGCCGCCACATACACGGTAATGGCCTTGATCACCGGGAAGTCGCTGCGCTCGACCGCCAGGATCACTTCGCGCCCGATGCCCGGAATGCCGAAGAAGCGCTCCAGCAGGAAGGCGCCGATCAGCAGGGCCGGCAGGCTGGCCATCACATGGGTGATGACGGGAATGGCGGCATTGCGCAGCACATGCACCCACATCACGCGCGTCTCGCTCAAGCCCTTGGCGCGCGCCGTGCGCACATAGTCCTGGCCCACTTCGTCGAGCATGAAGCTGCGGTACAGGCGCAAAGTCGGCGCCAGCGACACCGCCAGACCGATCAGGATGGGCAGGACCGCGTAGCGCAGCAGATTCTCGCCCAGGCTGTCGCCCCAGCCCTGCACCGGGAACCAGCCCAGCTTATAAGCCAGCCCGTATTGCAGGCCGATGATGTACACGAGAATCGACACCGACATGCCGACGGTGCACGCCACCATCACGGCGCGGTCGCTCAGCGAGCCGCGCACGAAGGCCACAGCCAGCGCCAGCGCGATGCCGAGCACGGTTTCCAGCACGGTCAAGGGCAAGAGCACGGTGAGCGAGGGGCCGAGCCGGCTGCCCAGGATATGGGACACGCTCTCGCCCGTGGCCCAGCTCTGGCCGAAATCGAAGGTCAGCACCTGCTTCAGGAAAATGCCGAGCTGAACATAATACGGCTGGTCCACGCCCAGCTGGCGGCGGATATTGGCGATGCTGTCGGCGCTGGACATCTTGCCGGCCAGGATATAAGCCGGGTCGCCACCGACCCAGTTAAACAGCAGGAATACCAGCAGCACCACGCCCAGCATGGTGGGCAGCATCTGCCACAGGCGGCGCAGGAGATAGGCGCTCAATTGGTTTCTACTCGCAAGACTGGAAAGGCGTAACGATAACGCAATTCTTGCCGGCCCAGGCAGAAAGCCTTTCGTCCTGCAAGCCCCATTCGATAGTGCAGCGCAACAATTCCCCATTTTGACGTATCCGTAGGAAATTTTATTCTGCATTTTTCGCATATAAACAAGTTATCAAGCAGGAAAAACTTTGCATTGCTGCAGTGCAGCAGTAAAAGTTGTAACCGTGATTAAATCGACAATACCCTGTTGTATCTGCGCAAAGATTAAGCAGTTTGTGATTGACACAAAATAAGTGGAAATGTTTCTATGCTGCTCCCGAATATCCTTTTCTCACAGGCTAATCGGGATCAGCTGTCGGCGCAGCGCCTTGGAGGAGCAATAGCGGTAGATGCGTCGTCTTGATTCACCAAAAAGTAGGAGTAGAAGTAATGATGATGGAGAAGGTTTTATCCCGTTCCGTACGCATGATCTGTTCCGGCGGCATGGCCGTGATCGGCATGAGCATGCTGAGCCAGACCGCCTTCGCGCAAGACGCGAACATTCAGCGTGTTGAAATCACTGGTTCGAGCATCAAGCGCGCGACGGCGGAAACCGCATCGCCCGTCCAAGTGATCGGCCGCGACGAGCTGCTGAAATCGGGCAAGGCCACTGTGGCCGAGTACCTGCAAACCCTGCCGGTCGATGGTGCCGGCTCGCTGCCGACTGGTTTCGGCTCCGGCTTCGCTGCCGGTTCCACCGCGATCTCCCTGCGCGGTCTGGGCGCCACGTCCACCCTGGTGCTGCTGAACGGCCGCCGCATGGCGCCGTTCGCCCGTGCCGATGACGGCCAGAAGAGCTTCACCGACCTGTCCACCGTGCCGATGCAGATCGTCGAGCGCATCGAGGTGCTGAAAGACGGCGCTTCCTCGCTGTACGGCGCCGACGCGATTGCCGGCGTGGTCAACATCATCCTGCGCAAGGACTTCACCGGCCTGCAAGTGCGCGGCGAAACCGGCGCATCGCGCTATAGCGACGCCAAGCAGAACAAGGCTTCCCTCACCTACGGCCAGGGCACCCTGGACGAAGACAAGTACAACTGGGTGATCAACGCCGAATTCAACCAGTCCGACGAGCTGAAAGCATCGC
Organism: Massilia sp. BJB1822; assembly: GCF_013369485.1. GTDB lineage: Bacteria > Pseudomonadota > Gammaproteobacteria > Burkholderiales > Burkholderiaceae_D > Rugamonas. Next base: position 254,895 of record NZ_JABWEB010000007.1, on the reverse strand, counting down.
AACGCCGCGACCGCGAGTGGATCGGCAAGGGCGACCTGCGTCCTTGGGGCTATGCCAACAACACCCAGTACGCGGGCGGCTGGCTGACCAACGGCGTCGGCAGCCCAGCGCCAACCGGCCTGCTGCTGAACCCAGCCACCGGCCAGTACGTTTCCCTGCCAGGCTGCGACAAGTTCTCGACCTCGCGCCAAGACCAGGCCAACGCCTGCCTGTGGCACCACGACCAGTTCCGCGCGATGCAGCCGAAGATCGATTCGATCAATCTGTACACCCGCGGCACCTGGCAGATCAATGCCGACACCCAGGCTTACACCGAGATCGGCTACTCGAAGCGCAATACCGACTTCACCATGACCCCAGGCGGCTCCTCGAGCACCGTGGTCTTCCCTGGCCAGAACGGCGGTCCTAACCAGCTGATCAACTACGGCAACGCCATCACCATGGCCGCCAACCACCCGCAGAATCCGTATGGCGTGCCAGTGCGCGTGCGCTACTCGGCCTGGGACGTGGGTCCAAGCGTGCGCAGCGCCGAAAACAAGTTCACCCGTTTCGTGGTGGGCCTGAAAGGCACCTACGCCGGCTGGGATTATGAAACCGGCTTCACCCACTCCGAGTCCAAACTGGGCCTGGAATGGAGCAATATGCTGAATATGCGCGTGCTGCAGTCCGCGCTGGGCGATCCGAAGAGCCAGTTCTTCCCATACTACCTGGGTGCTGAAGCCGGCAAGAATTCGCCAGCGCTGTACAACGCCCTGCGTCGTACTTCGACTTCCGATTCGAGCACCAAGCTGAGCGTGATCGACTTCAAAGCCAGCCGTGAACTGTTCGCCCTGCCAGGCGGCAATCTGGGCCTGGCCATCGGCGGCGAACACCGTCAAGAGAAGCTGAACAACCCGAGCATGAGCGGCACCGAAGACGGTTCCATCAACGGCAGCTACACCGCCGCTTTCGGCGACAGCAAAGTTTCGGCGATCTACGCCGAGGTCCTGGCGCCCGTGCTGAAAACCGTGGAACTGACCGCAGCCCTGCGTTACGACCATTACGACAAGTTCAACTCGACCACCCCGAAACTGGGCGCGAAATGGACCCCGCTGAAGACCTTCGCTCTGCGCGGCACCTTCACCAAGGGCTTCCGTGCACCGAGCGCGGCGGAAAGCAATCCGCTGAGCCAGGCCGTCGGTTCGGCTTCCGTGATGGACCCCGTGCGCTGCAAGGGCGGCGTGCCGATGGCCGGCGCCAGCTCCTCGGACTGCTCGCTGAACGTCAACGCGATCAAGATCGGCAACCCGAACCTGCAGCCTGAGAAGTCCAAAGGCTACACCCTGGGCATCGTCTGGGATCCGCTGCCGGACACCAGCCTGGCCCTGGACGCCTGGAAGATCAAGCGCGACAACGAGATCAATCCAGTCTCCTACGCCGAAGCGGCTGCCCGTCCAGACGTGGTGCGTAACGATAACAACCTGAAAGATGCCGCCGGCAATGTGATCCCGAACACGGGCACCCTGCTGGTGCTGCAAGGCGCTTACCGCAATTCGAGCTACACCGAAGTGAGCGGCGTCGATCTGGATGTGAAACAGCGTCTGCGCCTGGGCGCCTGGGGCAAGGCCACCATCGGCCTGAACTGGAGCCACACCGCCTCCTGGCTGCGCGTGGAATCGGAAGCGCTGAAGTACCAGTTCGCTGGCACCCACGGCAACTGCGATACCTCGAACTGCGCCGGTACGCCTAAGAACAAGATCAATCTGACTGGTTCCTGGGATATCGCCAACTGGAACTTCACTGCCACCGCCAACTACCGCGACAGCATGAAGAACATCCGTTACGAAGGCGCCACCGCCTGCGCCAGCAAGCTGGCCAATGGCAGCGACGCACCAGCCGGCTGCAAACTGGCTTCCTTCACCACCGTCGACCTGTCGGCCCGTTGGAACTTCAGCAAGCAACTGCAGCTGACCGCTTCCGTGGCCAACCTGTTCGACAAAGTGGCGCCGCTCGATCCGCTGACCTATGGCGGCATGAGCTTCAACCCGATGGACAACTCGGGCGCCATCGGCCGCTACTTCAAAGTGGGCGCGAACTACACCTTCTAAGCTGAAGGGCTGTACTTCCTAGCAAAGGGCAAGGCTTCGGCCTTGCCCTTTTTTATTGGAAAATGTTGCCAAAAAAATACATTTAGCAAGCACGCCAGCATAGCAATTGACAGCCAGATGACCGGATGGTTACATGGAAGATTGCTTGAAAAACAATTTTTCTCGCAAATGGGGAGTCGCCGCCAGCCGTCCCACGCTGGCGCATCCGCCTGTTCAACACAATTGGAGGTTTTTAGAATGATGATGGAAACAGTTCTATCCCGTTCCCTACGCCTGGTGTTTTCGGGCGGGGCCGCGGCCCTGGGCCTGGGTCTGCTGGCCCAGCCCGTGCTGGCGCAAGATGCGATCCAGCGCGTGGAAATTACCGGTTCGGCGATCAAGCGCGCCACCGCCGAAACCGCGTCGCCGGTGCAGCTGATCACCCGCGATGAATTGCTGCGCTCGGGCAAGGCCACCGTGTCCGAATACCTGCAAACCCTGACCGTCGATGGCGCCGGTTCGCTGCCGACCGGCTTCGGCAACGGCTTCGCCGCCGGTTCCACCGCCATCTCGCTGCGCGGCCTGGGCGCCACCTCCACCCTGGTGCTGCTCAACGGCCGCCGCATGGCGCCCTTCGCCCGCGCCGACGACGGCCAGAAAAGCTTCACCGACCTGTCCACCGTGCCGATGCAGATCGTCGAGCGCATCGAGATCCTCAAGGACGGCGCCTCCTCCACCTATGGCGCCGACGCGATTGCCGGCGTGGTCAACATCATCCTGCGCAAGGACTTCGAAGGCCTGGAAGTGCGCGGCGACACCGGCAGCTCGCGCTATAGCGACGGCAAGCAGAACAAGGCTTCCCTGACCTATGGCCGGGGCAATCTGGAAAGCGATAAATTCAACTGGGTGGTCAACGCCGAATACTTCCAGTCCGACCGCCTGCACAATAGCGACCGCAAGGACCGCGCCCATATCGGCAAAGGCGATCTGCGCCCCTATGGCTATCCGACCAATACCCAGTTCGCCTCCGGCCAGGTGCGCGGCAATAACGACGCGCTCGGCTCGCCGGCCGGCCTGATCCGCAACCCGACCACGCTCGACTATGTGCCGCTGACCAGCTGCAACGGCCTGTCGCCTTCGCCACAGGCCGGCGTCACCGGCTGCATCTGGCACCAGGACCAGTTCCGCGACATGCAGCCGGAAATCGAGGCGGTCAATCTGTACACGCGCGGCACCTGGCAAGTCAACGACAGCACCCAGGTATATGCCGAACTGGGCTACTCCAAGCGCAATACCGCCTTTACCCTGGTACCGCCCTCGATCACGCCCATCGTGGCCTTCCCGGCCAATGCCCAATACCCGGCCGGCCTGATCAATTACGGCTCCGGCAGCACGGCCATCCTGATGGCCGCCAACCACCCGCAAAATATTTACGGCGTGCCGGTGCGCGTGCGCTACGCCGCCTTCGACGTCGGCCCCAGCGAACGCCAGGCGAATAACCGCTTCACCCGCTTCGTCGTCGGCGCCAAGGGCCAGGCCATGGGCTGGGACTACGATGTGGGCTATACCCACAGCCAGTCCAAGCTCGAGCTGAACTACACCAATATGCTGAACCTGGGCGTGGTGCGCGCCGGCCTGAGCGACCCGACCAGCAAATACTTCCCCTACTATCTGGGCGCCCAGGCCGGCAAGAACCCGGCTTCGCTGTACGCGGCCATGGTCACCATCGCCAGTTCGGATTCGAGCACCAAGCTCGACATCATCGACTTCAAGGCCTCGCGCGAACTCATGCCGCTACCGGGCGGCAATCTGGGCCTGGCCATCGGCGCCGAACACCGCCGCGAGAAGCTGGACAATCCGTCCCTGAGCGGCACCCTGGACGGCTCGATCAACTCGAGCTATGTGGCCGCCTTCGGCGACAGCAAGGTGTCGGCCATCTACGCCGAGCTGCTGGCGCCGGTGCTCAAGACGGTGGAGCTGTCGGGCGCCATCCGCTACGACAAATACGAGAAGTTCAATTCGACCACGCCCAAGCTGGGCGCGAAGTGGACCCCGATCAAGAGCTTCGCCCTGCGCGGCACCTTCTCCAAGGGCTTCCGCGCGCCCGGTCCGGCCGAATCGGACCCGCGCTCGCAATCGACGGGCAGCGCCACCACCAGCGATCCGATCCGCTGCCCGAACAATACGCCAGCCCCTGGCGGCGGCACCTCGAACGACTGCGAAACCAGCATCGCCGCGGTCAAGGTCGGCGATCCCAGCCTGGCGCCGGAAAAGTCCAAGGGCTATACCCTGGGCCTCGTGTGGGATCCACTCGATAGCCTGAGCCTGTCGCTCGACGCCTGGAAGATCAAGCGCACCAACGAGATCAATCCGCTGCCGTACAACGAGGCGGCCACGCTGCCGACGGCCGTGCGCAACGATAACAATCTGGTGGTCAATGGCGTGGTGATCCCGAACAGCGGCACCCTGCTGCTGAGCAAAGCGCCCTACCGCAATTCCAGCTTCACCGAAGTCAAGGGCGTCGACCTGGACATCAAGCAGCGCCTGCGCCTGGGCGACTGGGGCCGCGCCACCGTCGGCCTGACCTGGAGCCATGTCTCGTCCTGGCTGCGCGCCGAATCGGCCACCACCGAATACCAGTATGCCGGCACGCACGGCAACTGCGATACCTCGAACTGCGCCGGCACGCCCAAGAATAAGGGCACGCTGAACGGCAGCTGGGATATCGCGGTCTGGAACCTGAGCGCCACGCTGAACTACCGCGACAGCATGAAGAACATCTATTTCCAGGGCGGTCCCTGCGCCTCGCGCCTGGCCAATGGCAATGGGGCGCCCGGCGATTGCCGCATCCCCTCGTTCACCACGCTGGACATGTCGGCGCGCTGGAAATTCGGCAACCAGCTGACCCTGTTCGCCTCGGTCAACAACGTGACCGACAAGATCGCCCCGCTCGATCCGCTGACCTATGGCGGCATGAGCTATAACCCGATGGATGCCAGCGGCGCCATCGGCCGTTACTTCAAGGTCGGCGCGCATTACAAATTCTTCTAAGGCCGGGCGGGCTGGCCCCGCCTTCCCGCCTGTCCACGGCTCCCGCGCGGAGCCGTTTTTCCCATTTCTTCACTAACCAATAGTACATTATTGAATTAATAACAAAGCCGGAAATCTGTTGTTTTTTGGAGAATTTATTTGCATAAAAACGTCGTTTATCCAAAAAAATAGGTCGCTAAATTGACAATCTTGTTTGGCCGGTGATTACATGATTCTCCCGCGATTACCCATACAGAATCACGGGGACTGCAAACTGCCAGTTACGCGGCGCCCAGGCGCCGGAGTCTGTATCCGCCTTCAAGAAAGAAAACAAGATGATCGAGAAAGTGTTGTCCCGTTCCCTGCGCGTCATGTTCGCAGGCAGCCTGCTGGTCGGCATGCACGCCGCCAGCGCCCAGGAAGCCATGCAGCGCGTGGAAATCACCGGCTCCAGCATCAAGCGTGTCGCGGCCGAAGCCGCGCTGCCGGTGCAATCGTTCAGCCAGAAAGACATCCTGAAGTCCGGCGTCTCCAGCGTGACCGACTTCATCCAGCAGATTCCAGCCATGCAGGGCTTCAATGTGGCGGCCGAATCGGTCGGCGGCGGCGGCGGCGGCGTGACCACGGCCTCGATCCACGATATCGGCCCAGCCTACACCCTGGTGCTGCTCAACGGCCGCCGCGTGGCCCCGTCCAACTCGGGCACCACCATCGACCTGAATTCGATTCCGCTGTCGGCCATCGAACGCGTCGAAGTGCTGACCGACGGCGCCTCGGCCCTGTATGGCGCCGACGCGATTGCCGGCGTGGTCAACTTCATCCTGAAAAAAGGCGCGACGCAGTGGGAAGTCAAGGCCAAGTACAGCCGTCCCGAAGAAGCGGGCGGCGCCTCGGAATCGCTCTCGCTGAGCAAGGGCTTCGGCAATCTGGAGGAAGACGGCTACAGCCTGTTCTTCGCGCTGAGCCACGATAAGCAAAAGCAGCTCAAGGCCTCGCAGCGCGACTTCGCCAAGACCGGCATCATCAATTTCACCGATCCGAAAAACGGCAAGGCGCTGCAGTTCATCAACGGTTCGCCGCGCGCCGTGCCGGCCAACGCCAGCGTGATCTACAACGACGCCAAGGGCGAGAGCCAGAGCGTCGACTTTAACCCGTTCGCGCGCATGAATGGCGGCAAATGCGCCACCGCCAACGTGGACGCTTTCCACGACGGTTCCTGCTACTACGATTACACTTCGACCGTCGAGATCAATCCGGAATCGAAGCGCGACGCCCTGTTCAGCTCGGGCAGCCTGAAGCTCGGCAACAGCGGCTTCAACGGCTTCTTCGACCTGGCCTACACCAAGGCCAGCATCATCGCCCGCATCGCCCCGTATCCGGCCGAGTTCTCGCTGAAGACCTCGTCGCCCCTGTACAGCAAATACATCCTGCCTTACCTGACCCCGGAACAGGCAGCCGGCGTGACCGCGGTGTCCGCCAAATACCGCCTGTACGAAATGGGCAACCGCGGCTATGACTACGCCACCACCGCCACCCACCTGGTGACCGGCGTCGACGGCAGCGCCTTCGGCTGGGACATCAACAGCGCCCTGACCTATTCCAAGAACAAGCAGGATCAGAAATACCTGAGCGGCTTCCCGCTCGAGAAGAAATTCAATGCCGCCATCGACGCCGGCCTGTTCGACCCCTTCGGCTACGAGCAGGGCAAGCTGCCGCAAGCCATGCGCGATGTGCTGAACAGCACTGCCTACACCGGCAGCTACAATGTGCAGACCGTGACCATGACGGGCTTCGACGCGCGCGCCTCGCGCAACGCCTTCCAGCTGCCGGCCGGCACCGCCATGCTGGGCGTGGGCCTGGATTACCGCAAGACCAAGTTCAAGCTGGAGCAGTCCGATACCGCGCGCGATGCCGCCATCCTGTTCGACAGCCCGCAGGTCGACAGCGGCTACCAGCGCGACACCAGCGGCGCCTACGCCGAGCTGGTCACGCCGCTGCTGCAGCAGCTCGAAATGACCACCTCGCTGCGCTATGACCGCATCGGCTCCGTCAAGGACAACCTGACCGGCCGCGACGTGGGCAAGTCGGAAAGCGCCGCCACCTACAAGGTCAGCGCCAAGTACACGCCGATGAAGAACCTGATGCTGCGCGGCGCCATCGGCAGCGGCTTCCGCGCCGCCGACATGTCGCAGATCGCCAGCCCGCTGGTCGACTTCGGCGTCACCGGCGCGCCTTACGCCTGCCCGCTGTCGGCCGCCAACGGCCTGGCCAACCATCCGCTGGCCAAGTACTGCTCGCGCAACCGTACCCAGCTCGAAGCCTTCAAAGGCGGCAATCCGGAACTGAGCCCGGAGAAATCCAAGCAATGGTCGGTGGGTGCCGTGTTCGAGCCGATCGATTCGCTGAGCCTGTCGCTCGACCTGTGGAATGTGTCGATCCGCGACCAGGTGACCGAAGTGAGCGAAGGCTTGATTGCCGCTTACCCGAACCAGTACCTGGACCTGTTCACCACCAAGCATATCGGCTCGACCGGCCAGGACGTGCTGGCCATCAAGCTGCTGCCGATGAATGTGGGCCAGGTGGAAAACCGCGGCATCGACTATGACTTGACGCACAAGGCCAAGCTCTTCGGCGGCAAGCTCACCAGCCGCCTGGCCGGCACCTTCCTGCTGCGTTCGCGCTATACCCGTCCGGGCACGAGCGACCAGTGGGAAACCAGCCTGAACCGCTTCGGCTACAACGACAAGGTCAGCTTCCGCAACATCATCCGCGCCACCAGCTCCTGGGAATCGGCCCAGTTCACGCACACCGCGACGGCCAGCTACCGCAACGGCTATACCGACAAGAACCAGAACGCCAGCAGCTGCGCCGTGGTCACTGCCGACGCCGCCCAGGAATGCTACGACATCACGCTGCGCGTGCCGAGCTACACCACCTTCGACTGGCAGACCCAGTATCGTCCGCTCAAGAATGTGGAGCTGACCGCCGGCATCGTGAACCTGTTCGACCGCAAGCCGCCTTTCTCGCTGCGCAATACCGGCCCGCACCAGATCGGCTACAACCCAGCGTACTCGAGCGCCCTGGGCCGCCAGTTCTATCTGAGCGGCGCTTACAAGTTCTAATCAGGCTGCAGGCATAAAAAACCGCCGGTGGGGTTCCGTCCCCACCGGCGGTTTTACTTTGGGCTGCCGCTTAGAAGTTGTAGCCAGCCGTCAGGTAGAAGGTGCGTCCCAGCGGATCGGCATAGCGGCCGTCGTAGCCGCCCTGGTTGCCGCCGCCCGCGCTTTGCAGCGACAGGGGCGGTTTGCGGTCGAACAGGTTCTTCACGCCCGCCGTCACACTCCAGGCTTTGCTATAGGTCCATTTACCCTGCCAGTCGAAGGTGGTGTACGAGGGCGTATCCAGGCCTTCGAACTCCACTGCCTCCGTTCCCACTTTGCCATTGGCCAATACCGGGAAGATGGCCGTGCCTTTCGCATAGGACTGGTCTTTGTAGCCGGACTTGTAGTGCGCGCTCACGGTGTTATTGAAGGGGCCGCTATCCAGGCTCAGGGTCAGATGGCTCTGCCATTTGAAGACCACGGCATTGTCCGGACCAAAGACGCCGAGGTCGGTCTTCACGTCGCCGTTGGGCGCCATCGTATAGTTCTGGCGCAGCATGCGGGTGCCGGTCCAGGTGGCGGACAGCTTGCCGAGGCTGGTGCGCCGGTTGCGGTAGCTGAAGTCCCAGTCCAGGCCGCGGTAATTGGCGACGCCTCCATTCACCGGCAACTGTTTGTAGCCGATGGTGGTGAAGCCGCCGCCCGGATCGGTATAGGGATTGACGAACAGGTGCTTATACTGCTGGGCGTTGCGGAAGCCCTCGGCTTCGGGAATGCCGCCCGACAGAATCTGGTTGCGGATTTGCACATTCCACACATCCATGCCCAGCGACAGGCCGGTCACGGGTTCGATGCGCCCACCGAGGGTCCATTGCTTGGATTTTTCCGGCCTCAGGCCGAGCTCGCCGCTCGCGCTGTTCGGCCCTTTGAGCAGATCGTACTGGGCCAGCCCGCCGCGGCAGCCCGAGGTGCCCGGGAAGGGGCAGGAGTAGTTCCCCGAGGTGCTGCCGTTGAAGGTCAGCGCGCCGGCCACTTCATTCAGATTGGGCGCCTTGAAGCCGGTGCCGTAAGCGGCGCGCAGCAACACGTTTTCGACGGGCGTCCAGCGCAGGCTCACCTTATAGGTGCTGGAATTGAAGGTGTTGCCCAGGTCGGCAGCCGGCAGGCGCATCTGCAAGCCGGTGGCCGGGTCGGGCAAGCTGGTAAACACGTGCCGGCTATGCACGCGGTCATACTTGTCGTAGCGCGCCGACACGTTCGCTTCCACGGTTTTATGCAGGGGCAGCAAGACCTCGCCCAAAATCCCCCAGTTCTTGCGCTCCGCATCGAAGGGCACCTGACCGTAACTGCCGCCGACCGGATAATTGGCCGACGCCGGCTGCCCCTCGAAACCGGATTGCGACAGGATCAGCGGATGGTAATCGGTACGGTAGCGCGTCTTCACGAAGTCGCCGCCGAGCGACCCAATCGCCATGCCGCCCGGCAGTTCCAGCACATCATGCTGGGCGCCGAAATGCAAGCTGTTCAGGGTGGAGACGGATTTCTGGAACTCCGTGCCATTCACCAGGGCGTCGCGCAGCAGTTCGGCGCCCGTGCCCATGATCAGATCGTATTTGCCGCTGGCGACCAGGCTCACCAGCTTGTCGAAATCGGTGTAGCCGCCGGCCGCCTTGTCCTTCAGCTGGCTGCGCGAGAGCACCGCGCTGGCGTTATAGCTCCAGCCCATGGCCTGACCGGTGACGCCGAAGGACAGGTGGCGCGCATCGGTGATGTAGTCGTCGGCGCGCCCGCCCACCAGCACCGAGCGGTAGCCGAGCGTGCCCAGCGGGCCGTTCGGGTTATCGGGATCGACATCGGCCGGCACCAGATTATTGGCCGTCAGGAAAGGCTGCACGTATTTATTCCACAGCACCGGGAAGCGGGTGGTGGCGTTGATGCCCATCGGCTGGGCTGCGGAACCATACTGCGAGCGCATCTTGAAGCGCGACAGCACGGCCTCGGCCCACAGCGTGGTGTTTTCGTTGAGCTGGAAAGAGCCTTTCAACAGGCCGCTGTCGCGCTGGGATTCAGGGATGGTCTGCACCATGGCCGCGTAGTTGAAGCGGCAGGACACGCCGTTGTAGCCGAGCGGATCGATCTGGGCATTGGCCATGGAGCTGCCGCAATTGCCGTTCTTGTTGTAGTAAGGATTGATCGAATATGCGGTCGGCGCGGTGCCGGCCGGCGCATTGGCCGGCAAGGCATTGATGGTGATATTGGCCGGTTCGGTATTCTCGGTGGCGGCGTCGTAGACATAGTTCTTGCCCTTATAGCTGAAGGGCAGATAGGTGCCGCGGCGCGAGGCTTCGCGCTGCGAGGCGGCCAGCGCCTGCTGCTTCTCGTGGCTATAGGAAAACAGGATGTTGAAGCGGTCGCGGTCCAGGTCGCCGAAACCCTTGGTGATGCCGGCCGACCAGCTGCTGCCGCCCTTGTGCTGCGGCTTGTTCGTGGTGACATAGGCACTGCCGTCGGTCTTGTTCTTTTTCAGGATGAAGTTGACCACGCCGGAAATCGCATCCGAACCATACAGGGCCGAGGCGCCGTCGGTCAGGATTTCGACGCGCTCCACCGCCTCCAGCGGAATGCTCTCGATATTGACGGCATAGCCGCCGCCCTGGGTATTGCCCAGTTCGACCGGCGCCATGCGCTGGCCATCCAATAGCACCAGGGTGTATTTCGATTGCAGCGAGTGCAGCGCTGCCGTGGTCACCCCGGCGGCGCCGCCATTGACCGAACTCGATGCCGGCACGAAGCCCTGCATGGCCGGCAGGTTCTGGATCAGCTCGGTGGCCGAGCTGGCGCCGGTTTTCTTGATGTCTTCCTGGGTCAGGGTCTGCACCGGCAAGGTGCCCTCCTTGGCGATGCGGCGGATCGAAGAACCGGTGATTTCCACCCGGGTCATCTTGTCGCCGCCGTCGGCGCTTTGCGCCAGCGCGGCGGGCGCCGCCGCGCCCAGACCCAGCGCCATGCCGCCCCAGCAAATTAGGCGCAAGGAGCGCGCCAGCACTTTTTCTTTCATCATCATGCTTTCCCTCTTGTGTGTGAATGGCTGTAGCTTGTTTTTCGCGCAACAATATTCAGTTTTTAAGCATGGAAACATGGTGACTTCCTGTCGTCAACGAATACACATTGGATGCGACGAAAATCCCACAGCGGCACTAAAAAGAAGAAGTGACTTACATAAAACACTATCTTTTCATGCAAGTTTGGTGTGAAATGGGGCGCAGACAGCGCATTCCGGCTTTCATGCCGGAACGCGCTTTAGGGATGGTTTGACGGCAGGATGCCGTCAATAGGCGGGAGAAGCTAGCAAAAACTTAGTTATCTTCGCGGCGCAGGCGGCGCTGGCGCACGGCGGCCGCCAACTCTTCCAGCACCAGCACGCTGCTCTCCCAGTCGATGCAACCGTCGGTTACCGACTGGCCGTAGACCAGCTCCTTGCCCGGCACCAAGTCCTGGCGCCCGGCCACCAGATGCGATTCCACCATGACGCCGACGATGCGCGTATCGCCGCCGGCCAGCTGGCGCGCGATATCGGCGCACACGGGAATCTGGTTTTCATGCTTTTTCGAGCTGTTGGCGTGGGAAGCGTCGATCATCAGGCGCGCCGCCAGGCCGTGGCCGGCAATCGCCTTGCACGCCTCTTCCACGCTGGCCGCATCGTAGTTCGGCGCCTTGCCGCCGCGCAGGATGATGTGGCAATCCTCATTGCCATTGGTGGACACGATGGCCGAGTGACCGCCCTTGGTGACGGACAGGAAATGGTGGGGCTGGGATGCGGCCTTGATCGCCTCCACCGCGATGCGGGTATTGCCGTCCGTGCCATTCTTGAAGCCGACCGGGCAGGACAGGCCGGACGCCAGCTCGCGGTGCACCTGCGACTCCGTGGTGCGCGCGCCGATCGCGCCCCAGCTGATCAGGTCGGCGACATACTGAGGGCTGATCACGTCGAGGAACTCGGTGCCGGCCGGCAGGCCCAGTTCGTTGATATCGCGCAGCAGCTCGCGCGCCATGCGCAAGCCGTCGTTGATGCGGAAGCTGTTGTCCATATACGGATCGTTGATCATGCCCTTCCAGCCCACCGTGGTGCGCGGCTTTTCGAAATACACGCGCATGACGATTTCCAGGTCGTCCTTGAGCTTGGCGCGCAGCGGGGCCAGACGGCGCGCATACTCCATGGCCGCCTTCGGATCGTGGATGGAGCAAGGGCCGATCACCACCATCAGGCGGTCGTCCTGGCCGTGCAGGATGCGGTGCAGGGCCACGCGCGCGTCGGCCGCCGTCTGCGAAGCCGCTTCGCTGCAGGGGAACTCGCGGATCAGATGGGACGGCGGGGTCAGTTCTTTCATTTCGCGGATGCGCAAATCGTCGGTGCGTTGCATGGGTTCTCCTGAGAAAAAAAGCCTGGGTAAAAAAAAACCGCCATCGCTGGCGGTCTCTTGGTATTTGCTGGGGATCTCGTTGTGCTGCTTACGTGAACCGGCCGCTACTCCACCGCCTTGGGGCTGGAATGGCTAAAGTAAAACCAGTTGGTAAAGAAGACGAAGCGCAGCATGGGTATGAGTTCCTGAAAGTTCGAGCCACTATAACAACATTGGACAGCGTTTGGCAAGCCCCCATATGCAGCAGGGGGCGCCAGGCCCGCGCGGCGGCGGCCCTTGCGCTGCGCCAATTCCCACCGCCCCTTATCTAGCAATGCAGAAACTATCAATAAATATAGTCACCTAAAATATTATCGGAACACGATAATTTTAATTTGCAAGCAATAGAACTCAATAACATATTCCTTCCAAATCATGCACTTGCATTCAAAACACATCATGTATCCATTCCACAACGGAATATAGCCAATTTGGCTTTCCAAGAATAAATATTAGGTGAAAAACATGATTTTTCTGATTAATTATTATATAAGTTTAAGTCTCGCAGAAAATCTCAAAGAATTATTCTGGAGAGGCTTCATTCACCGATCTTTTGTGGAGACGTACAGTAATGAGAGACTTGCACCCCCATCCGATTTCCCGCAGCCTGCGCCGTGCCTTCCCGCTCGCCGCACCGCTGATGCTTGCCGTCCTGGCCCACGACGCCATGGCGCAGGCGGCTCCAGCCCAGCAGCCGATCACCCGCGTCGAAATCACCGGCACCCACATCCGCCGCGCCCAGGCCGAAACGGCCTCGCCAGTCCAGACCGTGACCCGTGCCGACATTGAAAAAACCGGCAAGAGCACGGTCGCCGAGCTGCTGCAGACGCTGGCCGTGGATAACCAGGGTTCGGTACCAACCACCTTCAGCAGTGGCTTCGCCCAAGGCGCCTCGGGCATTTCGCTGCGCGGCCTGGGTACCTCGTCCACCCTGGTGCTGTTGAACGGCCGCCGCATCGCCCCTTACGGCCTGGCCGATGACGGCCAAAAAGTCTTTGCCGACCTGAACATCATTCCAGCCGAAGCCGTGGAGCGCGTCGAGATCCTGAAAGACGGCGCCTCGGCCGTATATGGCTCGGACGCGATTGCCGGCGTGGTCAACGTCATCCTGCGCCGCGACTTCAAAGGCACCACCGTGCGCGCCAGCCAAGGCCTGTCGCAAGAGCGCGATGGCGGCGATACCCGGCTCGCCATCACCCACGGCTTCGGCGACCTGGACAGCGACCGCTACAATGCCCTGTTCAGCCTGGAGTTCGGCAAGAAGCGCAAGGTCTGGTACCGCGACCGCGACGGCCGCGGCGCCGTCGGCCGCAGCGACCTGCGCTACCTGGGCTTTGCCGGCGACGATATCGGCGGCGCGGGCTGGATCACCAGCGACCTCGGCACTGGCAACCCGGCAATCAACGGCAATGTGGCCCATCCAGACACCGGCGAGTTTTACAACCGCGGCAACCTGAAGGGGGACGGCTTCACCCGCACCTTCCCAGGCGCCGCCTGCGGCAACTTCACCAAACATCCCCAAGGCGACCCCGGCGGCGGTTGCGTCATCGACTCGGCCCAGCTCTATTCCCAGATGCAGCCGGAGCAAAAAACCGCCAATCTGTTCGGCCGCCTGACCGTGCAGCTCAACCCGGACACCCAGGCGTATGCCGAGCTGAACTACTATAAGAGCAAATCCAATTCCTCCGGCGCCCCCGGCAGCGTCAGTGGCAGCACCGGCTACCCTGGCGGCGTCTCCCGGAACGGCGGCATATCGCTCGGTACCAACCACCCGGACAACCCCTATTTCGGCCTCGGCCCTGGCCGCCTGCGCTATATACCGGCCGACATCGGCCCGACCCGCAGCCGCATTGATTCGGACTTCGTGCGCGCCCTGGTGGGCGTGAAGACCACGGTGCAGGGCTGGGATATCGACAGCGCCCTGCTGTATTCGCGCAGCAAGGTCACCAATGACCGCGATGGCTTCCTGCAGCGCGATGTCGCCTTTGCCCTGCTCAACCCGACCCCGGCCAACGTCGCCGCAGCCATGCGCAATCCGGCCTATGCCGCCCTGCCCGCCAATACCTACTGGCGCATCGCGGAAAACGCCGGCCTGAACTCGGCCGCCCTGTATGCCGCCCTGTCGCCCACCATCAGCAGCGACGCCAAAACCAGCATTGCCCAAGTCGATCTGCGCGCCTCGCGCGAGTTCGGCCAGTTGCCCGGCGGCGCCATGGGCCTGGCACTGGGTGCCGAGTTCCGCAAGGAGGAAACCCGCCTGGTCCCAACCACGGGTACCGAGCGCGGCAATATCATCGGCCTGGGCTACTCGGCTTATGACGGCGACCGCAAATCAAGCTCACTGTTTGCCGAACTGCTGGCGCCGGTCCTGCCGACGGTGGAACTGTCGGCCGCCCTGCGCTTCGACCATTTCGACAAGGGCATCGGCAATTCCTATACCCCGAAAGCGGGCCTGAAATGGACGCCGACCCGCGAGCTGGCCTTCCGCGCCACCTTGGCCCGCGGCTTCCGCGCACCGAATGCGGCCGAGAATGGCCGCGGCGGCCTGTCGGCCTTCTCCAGCGGCGTCGACACCGTACGTTGCGCCCTGGGCGTGGACGGCGCGTGTAATGAAGCGACCATGCCCATCATCACCAGCCCCAACTCGGGCCTGTCGCCGGAACGCTCGAAGAGCTATACCGTGGGCATGGTATGGGATCCGCTGCCACGCACCAGCCTGTCGGTCGACCTGTGGCAAATCAAGCGCACCAACGAAATCAACCAGGAAACGACGGCCTCGGCCATCGCAGCCAACCGCCTGGTGCGCGACCCGACCGGCGCCGTGCGCTCCATCCCTGGCGATCCAGGCCCGATCGTCGGCGTGCTGACCCAGTACGTCAACTCGGCCGCCACCACCGTGCGCGGGGTCGATGTGGATGTGCGCAAGACCTTCGTGCTGCCCAACGAGTGGGGCAATCTGACCGCCGACGCCAAATGGACCCACCTGTTCCAGTGGCGCCGCGTGGAGCGTGACGGCACGGTGCTGGACTTTGCCGGCACCCATGGCAATTGCGACGTCAGCAACTGCATGGGCACGCCGGACAACCGTGCCAACTTCGGCCTGAGCTGGGATCGCGGCGCCTGGCGCATCGCCGGCACCGTCAACTACCGCGGCGCCTTTGACAACAAGAAGGAGAAATCCCTGAGCGAATGCGCCAGCCATTACGCCGATGGCCGCGAAGCCCCTGGCGGCTGCAAGATCAAGTCCTTCGCCACCCTGGACCTGACGGCACGCTGGAAGTTCGACAGCAAGACCGAGATCTTCGGCACCATCCAGAACCTGTTCGACAAGGAACCGCCGCTTGATCCGCTGACCTATGGCGCGCAAAGCTACAACCCGTCTGACTATAGCGGCGCCCTGGGCCGTTACTTCAGCGTCGGCGCCCGCTACACCTTCTAAGGTTTAGCCGCAGCGCTCTCCAATCCCCGCCACGGCGGGGATTTTTTTGCGCCGCCGGCGTGAGAATCCGCGTATATCTTCCCGCCCCCAGCGCCTATAGTGCAAGGTGGGAGCGGCTCCCGCCCTGCGATTGCCAAGGAGCTCATCATGGAAGCTCGCCTGTCCCTGCTGGAACGCATCAAGGCCGTCTTCGCCTGTGTCGACACGGCACTCGATGGCCTCAAAGGTTCGCTGACCCGCATCGCCGCCGTCGTGCTCGTCGTGCCCTCGCTGGCCACGGCCGGCTACCAGGCGTACGCCAGCCTGAGCGGCAAACCGAAGACGGCGGCCCAGGCCGAGAATCAGCGCCTCTTCGTCAAATACTTCAACAAGCAGCCCCTGGTCACCATCCCCGTCACCGTCAAGCAGGAGCGCGGCGCCGTGCAGGCGCTGTTCTCGGTGTATGACGAGGGCGATGTGTATATCGAATACGGCCAGGCGACGCAATGGTTCCCCTTCCCGCGCCCGCTGGCGCCGCCGGCGCTGCCGCTGGCCCTGATCGGCACGGCCCACGCGCAGGCGCCCGCCGCGCCGCCGGCCCGGGCCGAGGCGCCGCGCGCGGCGGCCCAGTTCCAGCAAAGCGAAAGGATGGAGGATAACTATCTGCTGCGCACGCGGCGCTGGGATAACGGGGTGGTGGAGGATAGCCGCATCGATCTGCGCACCGGCGCCATCGTCGAGCACCGCACGCGGCAGGAAGCGCCGCTCAAGCTGGAGGGAGAGAAAAGCCGGCTGATCGCGCCCACGCAGCAGCCGCTGCAGGCCATCGACCTGAAGCAGCTGCGCGCCGCGCGTGGCAA
Source organism: Massilia sp. BJB1822 (assembly GCF_013369485.1). Lineage (GTDB taxonomy): Bacteria > Pseudomonadota > Gammaproteobacteria > Burkholderiales > Burkholderiaceae_D > Rugamonas. The sequence goes on along the minus strand of NZ_JABWEB010000007.1, from coordinate 237,960 downwards.
GGCGCTGGAGGCCGAGGCCGGAAAATAGGCGCGGCCCGCCGAAACGGGGACCGCGCCGCGGCGCCGCTTAGCCGGCGGTGCCGCCGACGGTCACGCCATCGATGCGCAAGGTCGGCTGGCCGACGCCGACCGGCACGCTCTGGCCTTCCTTGCCGCACACGCCCACGCCCGGGTCGAGGCGCATATCGTTGCCGATCATGGAGATGCGGTTCATCACTTCGGGACCGTTGCCGATCAGGGTGGCGCCCTTGACCGGGTAGGTGATCTTGCCGTCCTCGATCATATACGCTTCGCTGGCCGAGAAGACGAACTTGCCGTTGGTGATGTCGACCTGGCCGCCGCCGAAGTTCACCGCGTACAAGCCGTTTTTCACCGAGGCCAGGATCTCGCCCGGGTCCTTGTCGCCGCCCAGCATATAGGTGTTGGTCATGCGCGGCATCGGCAGGTGGGCAAACGATTCGCGGCGCGCATTGCCGGTCACGGGCATCTTCATCAGGCGCGCATTCATCGTATCCTGGATATAGCCTTTCAGGATGCCGTCCTCGATCAGGGTGGTGCACTGGGTCGGGTTGCCCTCGTCGTCCATATTCAGCGAGCCGCGGCGGTCGGCCAGGGTGCCGTCGTCGACCACGGTCACGCCCTTGGCCGCCACGCGTTCGCCGATGCGGCCGGAGAAGGTGGACGAACCTTTGCGGTTGAAGTCGCCTTCCAGGCCGTGGCCCACGGCTTCATGCAGCAGGATGCCGGGCCAGCCCGGGCCGAGCACCACGGTCATCGGGCCGGCCGGCGCCGGACGCGCGTCCAGGTTCACCAGCGCCGATTTCACGGCGTCGTCGGCATATTGCTGCAGCAGGGCGTCGCTGAAATAGCTGTAGTCGTAGCGGCCGCCGCCGCCGGCCGAACCCATTTCGCGGCGGCCGTTCTGCTCCACGATCACCGTCACCGAGACGCGCACCAGCGGACGGATATCGGCCGCCAGCACGCCATCGCTGCGCGTGACCAGCACCACATCGTATTCGCCGGCCAGGCCGGCCATCACCTGCACCACGCGCGGGTCTTTGGCGCGCGCCATCTTTTCGACGCGTTCCAGCAGCTTGACCTTGGCCGTGGCATCGAGCGAATCGATGGGATCATGCGGCAGGTAGAGCGAGCGCACGCCCTGCGGCTGCATGCTGGAGGCGACCTTGATCTTGCCGGCGCCGGCGCGCGCGATGGTGCGCGTGGCGGCCGCCGCTTCCAGCAGGGCGCGTTCGGAAATCTCGTCGGAATAGGAGAAGGCGGTCTTGTCGCCCGACACGGCGCGCACGCCGACGCCCTGGTCGATCGAGAAGCTGCCGGTCTTGACGATGCCCTCTTCCAGGCTCCAGCCCTCGTTCTTGGTGAACTGGAAGTACAGGTCGGCGTAGTCGACCTTGTGGGTAAACATGCTGCCCAGGGCTTTCAGCAGCTTGCCCTCGTCCAGGCCGAAAGGCGTCAGCAGCACCTCGCGCGCCACCGCCAGCGAGGACAGATTGGGTTCAAATGGTTTCATAATGGAATTCTCTTTTTATCGGCAGCCGAAACGGGTATGGCTGCATTGTAGTGGAATCGGGCGTTTTACATGGTGCGATGCTGCAGCGCCGGCAGGCTGGCGCGCACGCCGGCCAGGAAATCCAGGTCGACCTGGCCGTGCACCACGCCCTCGCCTTCGGCCAGCACGGTCTTCACCTCGCCCCAGGGATCGATCAGCATGCTGTGGCCCCAGGTCCGGCGGCCGTTGACGTGCTGGCCGCCCTGGGCCGCCGCCAGCACATAGCACTGGTTCTCGATGGCGCGCGCGCGCAGCAGCACTTCCCAGTGCGCCTTGCCGGTGGTGTAGGTGAAGGCGGCCGGCACCACGATCAGGGACAGCGGCCCCATGGCGCGGTACAGCTCGGGGAAGCGCAAGTCGTAGCAGACCGAGAGGCCGACCTTGCCCAGCGGGGTGTCGACCGTGCCGACGCTGCGGCCGGGCACGATGGTACGCGCCTCGTCATACGATTCGGCGCCCTTGGTAAAGCCGAACAGGTGGATCTTGTCGTAGCGCCCCACATGGCGGCCCTCAGGGTCGTACACCAGGGTGGTGTTGATGACGCGCTCGGGATCGTCCGAAGCCAGCGGCAGGGTGCCGCCCAGCAGCCAGATGCCGTGCTCGCGCGCCATGGCCGCCATGAAGTCCTGGATCGGGCCGCTGCCCAAGGCTTCGGCCTGGGCCACCTTGTCGCTATCGCTCAGGCCCATGATGGCCCAGTATTCGGGCAGCAGCACCAGCTGGGCGCCCGTGGCGGCGGCCTGGCCGATCAGGCGGCGCGCGCTGGCGATATTGGCGGCCACGTCGGGCGTGGAAATCATCTGTACGGCGGCAACGGTATGCATGCTCATCCTTGTGGTTTGCGTTGGGGGGCGCCCTCCTGCTTCGCGCCGTCGAGTTTGGTCACCACGGGCGCCTTCCACGGCCCCGTCACTTGCATATGGTAGGTCAGCGCCTTCATCACCGGCTGGCTCAGGAAGAGCTGGGCCAGGAAGCCGCCCAGGCCGATCACCGGGTTGACGGCCAGCGCATACACCAGGGGCGCCGTGCCGAGATTGACCTCGGGGATCACCACCACATGCAGATTCGTCGTTTCGTTGGCGATATCGGCCGTGCCCTCCATCAGTACAGTAGCGGCGACCCCGTGCATTTTCAAGTTCTCGGTGCGCACGATGCCGCGGCTGATGCTGGCGTTGGCGCGGATGCCGTCGAAGGCCAGGCCTTCCGAGAAGACATCGTTGAAATCGAGTTTCAGCAGGCGCGGCAGGGCTTGCAGGCTGAGCACGCCCAAGAGCTTGGCCGCGCCCGGATCCTGCTTGAGGAACTGGCCCTTTTCCACATTCATGCTGATGGTACCGGCCAGGCTCGGGATGTCGAAGTCGTAGGGCAAGCCCTTCCAGCTGATCTCGCCATTCAGCTTGCCCTTGCCGTTGCGCAGGGTGTCGGCGAAGCCGAAGCGCTCCAGCAGCTTGCCCGCGTTATGGATATCGAGATTGAAGTTGAGCGCGCTATTGTGCTGGCCATCCTTGCTCAGCCAACGGCCCGTGCCCGTCAGTTCGCCATCGGCATTGCTCAGCGCCAGCTTGCTGACGCGCCATTCGCGCGCCGAGGTGATCAGGGCGTTATATGCTTGCAGTTCCAGCTTGCCCAGCGGCTTGTTGAACAGCTCGAAGCGCTCGGCCACGATGTCCAGCGCCGGGATCGAGGGCGAGCTGCTCGAACTCTCCAGCAAATCCTTGACTTCGTTGGCGGCCGACTCGGGAATGATCAGCGAGGACAGGCGCGCCGTGACCTTGCCCACGCCGCTGCCGCTGGCCGCCTCGCTCCAGGTCACATAGCCCGATACCTGGCGCGCATCGACGCTGGCCTGCCACACGCCCTTCTGGCGCGAGGCGCCCAGCACCACCTCGTCGAGCTTGCGCTCGCCCAGGATCAATTCGCCGGCGCGCGCCGCCACGCTGTCGGGCACCACGTACTGGCCCAGCTCGGGACCGTCGGCCTCCTTGCCGGCCTCGCCCTTGCCGCCGATTTCGCCGCCCAGGTCCAGCCACTGGTCGACGTCGAGCGCCTTCAGGCTGACATTCAGCGCCAGCCCGCTGTCCGGTTCCGGCGCCGGCACATTCACGCCAATGCCGCCGCGCACCATCTTCCACGGCGCCTTGCCTTGGCGCTGGCGCTGGTAGCGCGCGCTCATGCCGCCGCCCAGTCCCAGGCGGATCTCGTCGCGCGCCAGGCCGGCTTCGTTGGCGGCGCTGCCGCTGAGCACAAAGCGCAGCGGCAAGCTGTCGGCCGGCGCTTTCTTCAGCGGCGCCGGCAAGTCCAGGCCCAGGCCGTTGAGCGGAGATTCCAGGCTGACCTGGTATTGGTGGTCGCGCACCGAAATCAGGCCGCTGTAGCGCGCGCCGCCATTGACGTGGCCGGTCAAGCGCTGCACCAGCGGCATCGGATAGGCCTTGCGCAAGCCCTCGGCCGTCATGTTGCCGCCCAGCTTGACGACGATGGCGCCGTCGCGCTGGCTGCCGCCGTTGATGGCCACCGGCCCGCCCAGCAGATTGCCGGCCAGATTGTTCAGGTTCACGCCTTTTTCATTGAACTCGATCTTGCCCGTGGTTTGCTGCACCGGCGGCATATCGTTCCACAGCACCACATCGTTGCCCTGCAATTGCAAGCTGCCCAGCACCTTGCTCTCGATGATGTGGTTGAGCGGCAGATGCAGCTTGAGCGCCAGCTTGGCATTGCCGCTGGCGGCAGTCTCGTCGGTGAAGTGGCCGATCCATTCGAGCACCGGGCTGGCCGCCATGTATTTGAGGAAGTCCTGCAGCGGGCCGGCCGCCGTGCCGTCGATGTCGAGCACGCTGTCGTGGATGGTCAGGTCGGGAATCACGGCCTTCACATTGGCCAGCGGGATGCCCAGGGTGCGCGCCGTGTCGCCGACGATTTCCATGCGCGCGCGGTCGAAGGCGAAATGGCCCTTGATCTTTTCGGCCTGGGGCCACAGCGGCGACTTGCCGTCCTTGGCGTAGAAGCCGGGATCGTAATTCAGCTTGCCGTTTTCCAGGCGGCCGGCGATGCGGAACTCGCCCTTGTTGCGGTCCGGACTGTCGGCCTTGAAGGGGAAGTGGGCCAGGTCGCCGCGCAGGCGCAGACTGACCTCGTGCGCCGTGCCGTCTTCCAGCGCGCCGGTCAGCCAGTGGCGCAGGTGTTCCGGCGTCTGGATCGGCAAGTAGCGCGCGATGGTGTTCAGCTGGAAGCCGTCCAGCTTGCCGCCGAAGTCGGCCACGCCCGGTCCCTTGCCGTTCAGCGGCAGGAGGTGGCTGCCGGAAATCGAGGCGCTCAAGCCATCCTGCTCAAACTGCAGGGTGTCGAGCTGGACGCGCAGATTCTTGCCGTCGGCGCGCGACCAGTCGCCGCGCAGCTTGAGCTGCTGGAAGCGCAGCGGCGGGCCGTCCAGCCAGGCCGGCAGATGCAGGGCCAGGCCGGGCGCATCGAGGTCAATATGACCGCCGTCGCTGCCGGCTTCAAAAACGCCGCTCAACTGCTCGAAACCGGGCAGGTCCGGTAGCGCGGGCGTGGCCGGCTGGGCCTCGGTGGCGGCCTGGGCCGGACGCGCAGCCAGCGCATTCATGCCCAAGCCTTCAACCTGGGCTTTCAGGCGCAAGGCCTGGAAGGCCGAGACGCCGCCCTGCCATTCGGCACTGCCCTGCAGCAGGCGGCCGCGCGGCGCGGCCTCAGCCAGCATCTCCTGCTGGAAGGCGGGCAAGGGCAGGCGCGAAGCCAGTTGGGCCAGCACGGCCAAGTCGAAGTCCTGCGCCTGGACGCTGGTGCGCGCCGGCTTGCTGGCCGCGGCCGCCGCATGGTGCAGCTTGAGCGCGGCCGGCGCCAGCGCCACGCCGTCCGGGGTGCGCAGGGAGAAACCGTTGAGGCTGGCATCGAAGCCGTAAGCGCCAAAGGCGGGCGCGGCCGTGCCGGCCGGGGCCGCCGTGGCGCGCGCCGGCGGCGCCACTTCGCGCGCGGCGATGCGCCCGCTCAGTTCGGCCAGTTCCACCGGCGGCAGGGTCTTGCCCAGTTGGGCGTACACGTCCTGCAGGCCGACATCGGCCGTGAACGCCGCCAGGCGCGCATGGTCGAGCGTGAACCAGGCGCGCACATTGCCCTTGCCGCGCTCCAGGCTGAAGGGATAGGCCACATAGTCTTTCCAGGCCGTCAGGTCGGCGCGCCGCACATCGGCATACAGCTCGCCCTTCCACAGCTTGACGTTGGAGCGGCGCGCGGCAAACGCCGGGTGGGTGAAGTCGGCGCGCAGGTCGACCGGGGCGCCATAGGCGGCCGGCGGCGTGGCGTGCAGCGCCAGCTGGTGGCGCCGCCATTGATTGCGCATGCGCAGGCTGACATTCTCGAGCGACAGGGTCGGCGTGGCGCGGCGCGCATCGGTCCAGTCTACCCGGCCTTCGCGGATCACCACCTCGTGCTGGGCCAGCAGCCAGTCGGCGCCGCGGCCCTCGCCCTCTTTCTCCAGGTCGATATATACGCCCGCCACATACAGCTTGCCGTCGGCTTCGCGCCGCACGTCAAGGCGGGGACGGATCAGTTCCAGCGAGTCGAAGCGCACGTCGGCCGCCGCCACGCTCCACCAGGACAGGGTGGCCGAGACGCTGGGCAGGTGCAGGGCCTGGCCACCGCGCCGGTCGCGCAGCACCACATCGCCCAGGAAGAAGGTGGGGCGCAGGCCGGACCAGGAAGCATAGATGCGGGCAATGCTGACCGGATTGCCGACGGCGCGGCTGGCCAGGCGCTCGAAATCGCCCTTGTAATGGTCGATATTCGGCAGCACCGCATAGCGCAGCACCAGGAACAGCAGGGCGAACAGGAAATACAGCAGCAGCGCCAGCTTCAGGGTGAAGCCCAGCAGGTGGTGGGTGGCCAGGTTGGCGACGCGGTAGGCAGCCCGCAAGCGGTGCCAGCGCGCAGCCAGCGGCCCTTCGTCTGCGTCGGTATGCTGCGGCAAATTCTGCATCAAAATAATCTGTCAGGCCCGGCCAGGTCGTCACCCTGGCGTAAAATAAGTCGCGAAATCAGTTCAGTTCCTGCTACGCCCGGCGAGCGGCTCAGCCTGCGACGGCATTCTACCGCATACCCGGCCCCATCATGCCCAAATTACACTACGTTACCGACATAATGAGCTTGCCTTCCCCCGCTACCGCCTCCCGTTTCTACCAGCGCTGGCTCAGCGCCGATCCGGGGCGGCCGGCCCAGGTGGACGCCTTATCCCAATTATCGCTGGCCGAGCTCGATCTGGGGGCCGCGTTGCGTGCGCAGCAAGACAATGGCGACGCCCCGCCCCTGCCCCTGGGGCGCGGCATGCGGCGTTTGCGCAACTTGCTGGTGGCCACGCTGCTGCGGCGCGACCTGGAAGGCCGGGCCGATCTGGCCGAAGTGGTGGCAACGATGACGGCCCTGGCCGATTTCGCCATCCAGCGCCACTTGGCCGAAATCGACGCCGAGCTGCGCGCTGCCCACGGCGTGCCGACCGGCCATGAATCGGGCGAAGAGCAGCAGCTGATGGTGCTGGCCATGGGCAAGCAGGGCGGCGGCGAGCTGAATGTGTCCTCGGACATCGACCTGATCTTCGTCTATCCCGAGGATGGCGACACGGTGGCGACGGCGCCGGGCCAGCGCAGCCTGTCCAACCACGAGTATTTCCTGCGCCTGGGCAAGCGCCTGATCGCCGCCCTGGCCGAAATCACCGAAGATGGCTTCACCTTCCGCGTCGATATGGCGCTGCGCCCGAACGGCGGCTCCGGTCCGCTGGCGGCCAGCCTGGGCATGGTCGAGCAATACCTGATCGTCCAGGGCCGCGAATGGGAGCGCTATGCCTGGCTGAAAGCGCGCGCCGTCACCGGCCACGCCGCCGATATCGAGGCGCTGGACGCCATCGTGCGGCCCTTCTGCTTCCGCCGCTACCTGGACTTCGGCGTGATCGACGCCATCCGCAGCATGCACGCCCAGATTCGCGCCGAGGTCAACCGCCAGGAGCGCCTGCACCCCGACCGCAGCCATAACGTCAAACTGGGCCGCGGCGGCATCCGCGAAATCGAATTCCTGACCCAGGTCTTCCAGCTCATTCGCGGCGGGCGCGACCCCAGCCTGCGCGCCCGTTCCACCCGCGCCACCCTGCGCCTGCTGCCCGACAAGGGGCTGCTGGACGGCGCCATCGTCGCGCAATTGCTGGCTTCCTACACCTTCCTGCGCAATCTGGAACACCGCCTGCAATACCTGGAAGACGCCCAGACCCACACCCTGCCGCCCAATCCGGCCGACCGCCTGCAGGTGGCGCAGTGGATGGGACTGGCCGACGAGGCGGCCCTGCTGGCCGCGCTCGACGGCCACCGCCGCTTCGTTGCCGAGCAGTTCGACGCCATCTTCGCCGACAAGAGCGGCGGCACGTCCGAGCAGCATATCGACCCGGACACCAGCGACGCCTGCGCCGATCCCGACAACCGCGAAGCCATCGAGGCGCGCTTCGCCGCCCTGGCCTACGACGACCCGGCGGCGGCGGCCCAGCGCCTGATCGCCACCTGGCAGGCGCCGCGCCTGCAAAGCCTGCCCGAGGCGAGCCGCCAGCGCCTGGTGGCCCTGGTCAACGCCGCCCTGCCCCTGATCGCGCGCACCGCCCAGGAATCGAGCCTGGGCAGCCAGCTCGCCACGCTGGGCCGCCTGCTCGACTTCCTGGAAGCGATCGCGCGCCGCTCGGCCTATCTGTCGCTGCTGACCGAATATCCGCACACGCTGGAACGGGTGATCCGCATGATGCATGCGAGCGGCTGGGCCGCCACCTTCCTCAACCAGCACCCCATCCTGCTCGACGAGCTGCTCGACGACCGCGTGCGCAGCACCGCCTTCGATCCCGCCGCCGTGGCCGCTGAACTGGATGCGCAACTGGCCATCGATCCCGACGATACCGAGCGCCAGCTCGACATCCTGCGCGAAGTGCACCATGCCCAGCTGTTCCGCCTGCTGGCCCAGGATCTGGCCGGCGACCTGACGGTCGAGCGCCTGGCCGACCACCTGTCGGCGCTGGCCGACGTCATCGTCGCGGCCGTGGTGAAAGCGGCCTGGCACACCGTGGCCAAGCGCCACCGCGAGGTGCCGCGCTTTGCCGTCATCGCGTATGGCAAGCTGGGCGGCAAGGAGCTGGGCTATGTCTCCGACCTCGACGTGATCTTCCTGTTCGACGACGAGGACCAGGACGCGCCCGCCCTGTATGCCAAGCTGGCGCAGCGCTTCATCACCTGGATGACCTCGCACACCTCGGCCGGCATCCTGTTCGATATCGACACGGCGCTGCGCCCGGACGGCGCCAGCGGCATGCTGGTGTCGAGCGTGCAAGCCTTCGAGCGCTACCAGCAGGCGTCGGCCTGGGTGTGGGAACACCAGGCGCTGACGCGCGCCCGCTTCTGCGCCGGCGACGCCGCCATCGGCGCGCGCTTCGAGCAGATCCGCTGCCAGGTGCTGCGCCAGGCGCGGCCGGATGACGCGGCCTTGAAACGCGAAGTGCTGGCCATGCGCCGCCGCATGGCCGAAGCCTACCCCAGCCGCGGCGACCTGTTCGATTTGAAGCAGGACGCCGGCGGCATGATCGATATCGAATTCATCGTGCAATACCTGGTGCTGCGCCACGCCGCCGCCTACGCCGAGCTGACCGGCAATGTCGGCAATATCGCCCTGCTCAAGCTGTGCGCCGGCCTGGGCCTGATCGACGCGGCCCTGGCGGGGGCCGTGGCCGACGCTTACCGCGCCCTGCGCAAGCTGCAGCACCAGTTGCGCCTGCAGGGCCAGGAACAGTCGCGCGTCGATCCGGCGCGCGTGGCGTTGTATATTGACCCCGTAAAACGTTTATGGGAGGAAATATTTTCTGATGTAGAGGAGTAATTCGCCTATAGTGACTGTGTAGCGACTTTTAAATAGAAAGACAGCGCTGCGGCGCTGTCTTCCGCACACAGGAGACCGCAATGAAAGCCATACTGGGTGGCATCGCCATATCCCTGGGCATTCTCGCCCTGCCCGCCACGGCTGCCGACAAAGGCTCGGCCGACGAAGCCATCGCCATGGTGAAGAAGGCCGTGGCCATGTACAAGGCCGATGGCCGCGACAAGACTTTCGCCGCCATCGCCGACCCGGCCAACAAGGATTTCCACGACCGCGACCTGTATATCTATGTGTATGACTTGAATGGGGTGGCCTTAGCCCACGGCAACAATCCGAAGATGGTGGGCCGCAATCTGCTCGGCATGAAGGATAACGAAGGCAAGGCCATGATCCAGGAATTTGTCGACGTGGCCAAGAACAAGGGCAAGGGCTGGATCGACTACAAATGGCCGAATCCCACCACCAAGACCGTCGACCATAAATCCGGTTATGTGGAAAAGGTCGACGATATTTTGATCGGCTCCGGCATCTACAAATAAGCGCCTCATGCCGCCAGGCGTTCTTCCAGCTCGCTCAGGCTGACGTGCCCCATGAAGCGGCCGCTGCTCACGGCCGGCCGCTGCTGTTCGATGGCGTCGGCAAAATACACGGCCGGATCGCCGCACAGCTCATGCAGATGGCGGCGCAGATGCGGATAGCGCCGCGTATCCAGGCCGGCATAGCGCTCGGCCCAGCGCCCCAGGGCGACGAAATTGGCGTCGGCCACGGTGCGCTTGTTCCCGTCGAGCCATTCGCGCTCGCGCAACAGCCCGTCCAGACGGGCGCAGGCCGCGTCCATGCGCGGCTGTTCGGCCAGCATTTCCGTGTTCAGAAAATGCATCATCTCATCGAGCCGCGCGCGCTCCGGCGTGCCGGCCCGGTAACCCAGCAGATGGCCGCGGCGCGCCCCCAGATGGCGCAGGATGGCGCGGCAATTGCGGATGGTGCGGCGGCCCGCCAGCAGGGCCGGCGCCGGCCGCGCCCCCTCGTCCAGCCGGCTCAGGCGGTATGGCTGGCACAGCCACTCCAGCGCGACGATATTGCCAAAGGCGCAGCCCTGCTCGGCGCGGTAAAACAATACGGGTTCCATGCGTGTGCTCCCTCTTCTTCTGATGTTGCAAGACGGTCTTGCCCAGACCGCATCGTGTGTCAGAAAACATTGTCGAGGCGATATAGGACATAATTACCCCTCATTCAAGCGGAAGCGAAAAATAAATGTCGAAACCCGCCACCAAGGCATTGGCCATCCTGGAAATGCTGCAGAACCAGCGCCAGATTTCCGGCGCCGAACTGGCCGAGCGGGTCGGCATCGACCGCCGCAGCCTGCGCCGCTATATCGCCGCGCTGGAAGAGCTGGGCATCCCCATCACCTCGGAACGGGGCCGCTACGGCGGCTATCGGCTGGTACCCGGCTTCAAGCTGCCGCCGCTGATGTTTACCAATGAGGAGGCGGCGGCCGTGGCGCTGGGCTTGCTGGCGGTGCGCTCGCTGCGCCTGGCCGACACGGCGCCGGCCGTGGCCAGCGCCCAGGCCAAGCTGGAACGCGTGATGCCGCCCGCCCTGCAAAGCGGGGTGCAGGCGCTGCGCGCCACGGCCGTGCTGGAAACGCCGGAACCGTATTGGGCCGGCCATGGCGTCACGCGTCCGGCGCTGACCGGCGAGCTGACGGCGCTGGCGCTGGCGGCCCAGACCCAGCACCGCGTGCGCTTCGAATACCGGCCGCCGGTGGGCGAACCGGTGTGGCGCGCCTTCGACCCTTACGGCCTGGTATTCAGCCACGGCCGCTGGTACACCATCGGCATGTGCCGCCTGCGCATGGCCTTGCGCTCCTTCCGCCTCGACCGCATCGGCCAGGTGCAGGAAACCGGCGAGGCCTTCGAACGCCCCAACGATTTCGATGCCGCCGGGCATCTGGCGCACAGCATGGCCACCCTGCCCCGCCCGCTCACGCTGAGCGTGCTGCTGCACACCGACCACGCCACCGCCGTGCGCGAGCTGGGGCGCCAGGTCGGCACCCTGACGCCCCAGGATGGCGGCGGCGTGCTGCTGCAGGCCAGCACCACCAGCTACGCCTGGTTTGCCCGCCTGCTCGGCTCGACCACCTTCGATTTCAGCGCGTGCGAACCGCCCGCCCTGCGCGATGCGCTACGCGCCGAAGCGGAACGTCTGCGACGCCTGGCCGAGCGCTAAGTTCCGGGATTTCCCCGGATTTTGTTGTATCCATACAAAAATCCCCGGAAATTTATCAAAAATCATACATGTAGCTTGCATGATGATATTGCTATCTACCTATAATTCTTTTCCCTTTGGCAATCATCTTGGCTGGCATTGGGACAGGTAATCATAAAAAAACACCGCTTCGGAGAGAATTTTGAGCAAGCATCTCATGTTGAAACAAGGCGTCGTGGCCGTGGCCCTGACGCTGGCATCCTCCCACATCGTACTGGCCCAGGAAAACAGCCAGGCGATCCAGAAAGTTATCGTTACCGGCTCCAACATCAAGCAGATCGATGCTGAATCGGCCACCCCGCTGCAAATCATCAAGCGCGAGGAAATCACCCGTCTGGGCGTGAGCTCGGTGCGCCAGCTGCTGGACACCCTGACCGCGGCCACTTCCTCGCTGTCGGACATCGGCGGCAGCAATTCCTTCGCCAGCGGCGCCTCCTCGGTCGACCTGCGCGGCCTGGGCAAGCAATCGACCCTGGTGCTGCTGAACTCGCGCCGCGTGGCGCCCTACGCGCTGGCCGACTACAACGAAGTGTTCACCAACCTGGACTCGCTGCCGATCGACGCCGTGGAACGCGTCGACATCCTGCGCAGCGGCGGTTCGGCCGTGTACGGCTCGGACGCCGTGGCCGGCGTGATCAATATCATCACCCGCGGCGACTACCAGGGTCTGCACCTGCGCGCCAGCCACGACCGTTCGCTGAAGAACGGCATCCTGAACACCAGCGTGGCCAGTCTGACCGGCGGCTTCGGCAACCTGTCCACCGACAAGTACAACATCCTGGCCAACGTCGAAGTCTACAAGCGCAGCAACGCCAACTGGCGCGAGCTGGTGGACGACATCAACCCGGCTTATGGCAACAAATTCCCCAGCCTGGCCGACGGCAGCGGCCAGAACTTCGGCAACCGCGGCACGCCTTCGACCTATAGCTACCCAGGCAATATCAACTTGAAACCACTGGGCAACTGCCCAACCGTGAACTCGGGCGGCTCCTGCGTCTACGACCGTTACGAGCGTTTCGAAGCGCGCCCATCGGCTGACCGCGTCAACATGCTGCTGGCCGGCAAAGTCGACCTGGGCAACGATCTGGAAAGCTTCAGCGAAGTGCTGTATTCGCGCACCGAAACCGAATACATGTCGGCCTTCCAGAGCTATGGTTCGAGCACCGCCCCAAGCACCTGGGGCGTGCCGCGCACCGGCGAACAAAAAACCTTCCGCTACCACATGCTGCCGGCCACCCACCCGCTGAACACCAGCGGCGCGCCAGCCGACCTGCGCTACCGCTTCGTCGACTCGGACGGCATGGCCAAGGCCAAATCCGACCAGTACCGTGTCGTCACCGGCCTGCGCGGCGTCGTCGGCAAGTACGACTGGGAAAGCGCCGTGGGCATCATGGGCGGCAAGACCACCAACTATGAACGCGGCAATTTCAGCGCCAGCGGCTTCAAGAAAGTCATCGGCGACTACGACAAGGTCAAGCTGAACGACAAGGGCAAATACGTGCTGGACGACCCGCTGTTCTTCAACCGCGACTACAAACTGGGCCAGCCCAACTCGGCCGAAGTGCTGAACACCCTGTTCCCACAGTACGGCACCGTGGGTAAAGTGACCCAGTACTTCGTGGACGGCAAGATCAGCGGCGAAGTGGCCAGCTTCAACGGCCGTCCGATCACCATGGCGGTGGGCGGCGACGTGCGCCACGAGAAATTCTCGATCAACGTCACCGACAACATCCTGAGCGGCGACATCGTCGGCCGTGGCGCCGCCACCGCCAACGCCAGCCGCTACACCAGCGCCCTGTTCACCGAAGCCAATGTGCCGCTGCTGAAAGGCCTGGACCTGATCGGCGCCGCCCGTATCGACAAGATGCAAGGCTTCGACGCCCACGTGTCGCCCAAACTGGCGGTACGCTGGGAAGCCAGCAAGGAACTGCTGGTGCGCGCCACCTGGGAAGGCGGCTTCCGCGCGCCGAACCTGACCGAGAGCGCCGAGTCGACCAAGTTCTCCTTCACCACCTCGGCCGATCCGAAGCGCTGCCCGCAAGCACGCGTGATGGCTAACGACCTGCGCGCCCAGGCTGCCAAGCTGCCGAACTCCGATCCGAACAAGGCGGCCCTGCTGGCGAAAGCCGATACCACCACCGGCGAAGAATGCCCAGCCGGCCTGGCCAATATCGTGCGCAACAATCCGGACCTGAAACCGGAAGTATCGCGCAGCTCGACCATCGGCTTCGTGCTGGAGCCGGTCAAAGGCACCACCCTGACCATGGACTACTGGCACATCCAGCGCAAGGACGAGATCGAAAACAAGAGCGCCGTCGAACTGCTGGCCTCCGAAGATACGCTGCCAGCCGGCACCGTCAACCGTCTGCCGCTCAATGAAGACACCACCTTCAGCGCCGAAGAGCGCGCCAAGTACGGCGTGAAAGTCGGTCCGCTGGTTTCGACCACCGGCAAGTTCGAAAACGTGTCCAAGACCAAGACCCATGGCGTGGACGTGGGCCTGGCTTCGCGCTTCAACACCGGCATCGGCCGTCTGGACCTGAGCGGCAACGCCACCTATATGCTGGGCATGCGCCGTTACGCCGCCACCCGCAATGGCGGCAGCTGGGGCGACAACCTGAAAGGCCGCTACGGCAATTCGGCACTGGTGGCCAACCTGGGCGCCACGCTGAAAACCGGCGACTTCACCAACTCGCTGCGCGTGGTGCATGAGAGCGCGACCAAGCTGCAGTTGGACTACAACGATTCGGCCTACAACCCGAAAGCGTGTGAAGAGCTGGAATGGAGCGAGTCCGAGTGCCGTATTGCCTCCTACAACCGCTTCGACTACTTCGTCAGCTACACCGGCATCAAGGATCTGACCCTGTCGCTGTTCGTGCGCAACCTGCTGGATAAGCGTCCACCGCAGAACCTGCGCGCCCTGAACGGCACCGGCAGCGGCATCATTCCGCAGAGCCTGGAAGACGTGACCGGCCGCAGCGTGCGTGTCTCGCTGGAATACAAGTTCAAGTAATCCAGACTGCGGCCGCTGCGGCGGCCGATGACAAAACGGCGGGCCTTTGCAGGTCCGCCGTTTTTTTATCCGGCGCCGCCGCGCCTTCTCATTCCCGCCAAGCTGCCAGCAGCAAGGCGCTGAGCCGGGCCAGCGCCAGCTCCTTGGCCACCGTGCCGGCCGCCACCGCCTGCGCCAGCGCCCGCAGCGCGCCCAGAAAGGCGATCAGGTCCGCCGGGCATGGCTTCCCCGGCACAAAAACCGCCAGCCGGGCAGCGCAAAAAGCCAGATAGGCGTCGTCATTGCGGCGCATCACCGCCTCCGTTTCAGCCGCGCCATGCATGGCCGCCTCCACCGCCAGCGAAGCGGCGTCCGACGACAGTACGCAATCGATATAGGCTTGCGCCAGCACCGTGGCCGCCTGCGGACCATCCTGCGCCTGCGCCAGCGCAGCCCCGGTCAGGGCCAGATGCTGCTCGCAATAGCGCGTATACAGCGCCGCCAGCAAGCCTTCGCGCGTCTGGAAATGCTCGTAGGCGATGGGTTTGGACACGCCGGCCCGTTCCGCCACCCGCGCCAGCGTCAGGGCATTGGCCCCCTCTTCCCGCACCAGTTCCAGGGCACAGTCCATTAATTGCTCGCGCCGCGATTCGGCGCTCATGCGTTTTTTCATGCGCCGATTCTAGCATGCCTCAGCAGAAATCCTACCATTCGTAAGTTGCTGACGGCAGGACGCGAAAAACGCTGCGGACGCAAAAAAACCCTCACGGCGCGAGCCGTGAGGGTTTCTTCATGATGCAGGCGCCGGGGATTACTTGGCGTTCATCAGGGCCACGGTGGTGTCCAGCATGCGGTTGCTGAAGCCCCACTCGTTGTCGTACCAGGACGAAACCTTGACCAGACGGCCGGAGACCTTGGTCAGGGTGGCGTCGAAGTTCGACGAAGCCGGGTTGTGGTTGAAGTCCACGGACACCAGCGGCTCGGTGTTGTAGGTCAGGATGCCTTTCAGGGCGCCGTCGGCGGCCGACTTCATCAGGGCGTTGATTTCGTCCACGGTGGTGTCGCGCTTGGCGATGAAGGACAGGTCGACGATCGACACATTGATGGTCGGCACGCGGATGGCGTAGCCGTCCAGCTTGCCGTTCAGCTCTGGCAGCACCAGGCCCACGGCGGCAGCGGCGCCGGTCTTGGTCGGGATCATGGACTGGGTGGCGGAACGGGCGCGGCGCAGGTCTTCGTGCATCACGTCGGTCAGCACCTGGTCGTTGGTGTAAGCGTGCACGGTGGTCATCAGGCCGGTTTCCAGGCCGATGGCGTCATGCAGGGGCTTGACCAGCGGGGCCAGGCAGTTGGTGGTGCAGGAAGCGTTCGAGATCACGGTGTCGGTCGCTTTCAGCACGCCGTGGTTGACGCCGTACACGACGGTCGCGTCCACATCCTTGCCGCCTGGGGCCGAGATGATGACTTTCTTGGCGCCGCCTTTCAGGTGGGCCGAAGCTTTTTCCTTGGTGGTGAAGAAGCCGGTGCACTCCAGCACCACGTCCACGCCCAGCTCGCCCCATGGGATTTCAGCGGGATTACGCTGCGCGAACACGCGGATCGGATCGCCATTGACGATCATGTTCTCGCCTTCCACCGTCACGGTGCCGGGGAATTTGCCGTGGGCCGTGTCGTAGCGGGTCAGGTGGGCGTTCGATTCGGCGTTGCCGAGGTCGTTGATCGCCACGATCTGGATGTCTTGCTTCTTACCGCCTTCGTAGAAAGCGCGCAGGATGTTGCGGCCGATACGGCCATAACCGTTAATTGCTACTTTGATCGTCATACATGTGCTCCTGATTAAAAAAATGGGTCTTGTTATGCAACCAGAACAGATTTGACTTTGGCCACCACATTATCCACGGTGAAGCCGAAATGCTTGAACAGCACGCCTGCAGGCGCCGACTCGCCGAAGCTGTCGATGCCCACCACGGCGCCTTCCAGGCCGACGTACTTGTACCAGAAATCGGTGACGCCCGCTTCGATCGCCACGCGCGGCAAGCCTTTGCCCAGCACGGCCGCTTTGTAGGCGGCGTCCTGGCGGTCGAACACATCGGTCGACGGCATGGATACCACGCGCACGGCCACGCCCTGCTCTTTCAGGGCGGCAGCGGCCGCTTGCGCCAGTTCCACTTCGGAGCCGGTGGCGATCAGCACGGCTTTGGCGTCGGCGGCGTCGGCCAGCACATAGCCGCCGCGCGCGATATTGGCCACGGCTTCGGCGCTGCGCTCCTGGTACTGCAGGTTCTGGCGCGAGAAGATCAGGGTGCTCGGGCCATCCTTGCGTTTCACGGCGGCGCCCCAGGCCACCATCGATTCAACGGTGTCGGCCGGACGCCAGTTGTCCAGGTTCGGAATCAGGCGCAGCGAGGAAACGTGCTCGACCGACTGGTGGGTCGGGCCGTCTTCGCCCAGGCCGATGGAATCGTGGGTGAAGACGAAGATCGAACGCTGCTTCATCAGCGCGGCCATGCGCAGGGCATTGCGGCTGTAGTCGGAGAAGGTGAGGAAGGTGGCGCCGAACGGGATGTAGCCGCCGTGCAGGGCGACGCCGTTCATGATGGCGCTCATGCCGAACTCGCGCACGCCGTAGTTGATGTGGTTGCCAGGCTGGCCGGAACGCACGGCGATGCACTCTTTCCAGTTGGTCAGATTGGAGCCGGTCAGGTCGGCCGAGCCGCCCAGGAATTCCGGCAGCACCGGGGCCAGCGCCTGGATGGCGTTCTGGCTGGCTTTACGGGTGGCGATGGTTTCTTTCTTGTCCACGCAGGCGGCGATGGCCGCTTGCAGCGTGGCGTCGAAGTTGGCAGGCAGATCGCCGGCCATGCGGCGCTTCAGTTCGGCCGCTTCGGTCGGGTAGGCGGCAGCGTAGGCGGCGAATTTCGCATCCCATTCGCCTTCGTGGGCGGCGCCCTGGGCCTTGAAGTCCCAGGCCGAGGACACGTCGTCCGGAATCACGAAAGGCTCGGCGCCCCAGCTGATGTACTCGCGCACGGCGGCGATTTCCTTGTCGCCCAGCGCGGCGCCGTGCACCTTGTCGCCGCCCTGCAGATTCGGCGAACCTTTGCCGATGATGGTTTTGCAGCAGATCAGGGTCGGCTTGTCGGCCGACTTGGCGGCGGCGATGGCGGCAGCCACGGCAGCCACGTCATGGCCGTCCACGGCGCGGATCACGTTCCAGCCATAAGACTCGAAGCGTTTTGGCGTATCGTCGGTGAACCAGCCTTCCACTTTGCCGTCGATCGAGATGCCGTTGTCGTCGTACAGGGCGATCAACTTGCGCAGGCCGAGGGTGCCGGCCAGCGAGCACACCTCGTGCGAGATGCCTTCCATCAGGCAGCCGTCGCCCAGGAAGGCGTAGGTGTAGTGGTCGACCACGTCATGGCCTGGCTTGTTGAATTCGGCAGCCAGCAGGTACTCGGCCAGCGCCATGCCGACGGCATTGGCGATGCCCTGGCCCAGCGGGCCGGTGGTGGTTTCCACGCCCGGCGTGATGTCCACTTCCGGGTGGCCCGGGGTTTTCGAGTGCAGCTGGCGGAAGTTGCGGATATCGTCCATCGATACGGCGTAGCCGCTCAGGTGCAGCAGCGCGTAATGCAGCATGGAGCCGTGGCCGTTGGACAGCAGGAAACGGTCGCGGTTCTGCCATTTCGGGTTGGCCGGGTTGTGGCGGTGGTGGCCGCTCCACAATGCAACGGCGATCTCGGCCATGCCCATCGGCATGCCTGGGTGGCCGGAATTGGCCTTCTGTACTGCGTCCATTGCCAGCGCGCGGATCGCGTTGGCCATCTGAGTGGTAGGGAGCGTAGATTTCATTGTGGTGTGTCGCGGAAGGTTTGGAATTCGTTGCCAGGTGTTGCATCGCGGGCGCGGCCTAAACCGGCGCTACCTGCTGAACCTGATATTTTACCAGAGCGGGGGGCCGCGCTTTAAAATTGCGCATTCAAATCACACCGGAAAATCCGCAATGCCCCGTTTTTACTGCGCCCAGCCGCTCTCCCCTGGCCTGACCCTCGACCTGCCGCCCGAAGTGGCCCACCACGTCCATGTGCTGCGTCTGGCGCCCGGCGAGACGCTGAGCCTGTTCGACGGCCGCGGCGGCGAATATGCTGCCGTGCTGGATGAAGTCGGCAAAAAGCGCGCCACGGCCACCATCGGCGCCTTCACTGCGCGCGAGGCGGAACTACCGTATGCCGTGACCCTGGCGCAAGCCCTGCCCGAAGGCACGAAGATGGACTGGATTATCGAAAAAGCCATGGAACTGGGCGTGGCGGCCGTGCAGCCGCTGGCGGCGCGGCGCTGCGTGGTGCGCCTGTCGGCCGAACGGGCCGAGAAAAAACTGGCGCACTGGCAGGGCGTGATCGTGGCCGCCGCCGAGCAAAGCGGACGCAACCGGCTGGCCAGCCTGGCCGAACCGCTCGAGCTGCGCGAGTGGCTGGCACGGCCGGTGCCGCAGCGCATTCTGCTCAGCCCGCGCGCCGATGCCTCGCTGGCGCAATGGGCGCAGCGCAACCCGGCGCAGGATCTCAGCTTGCTGGTTGGCCCGGAAGGCGGCTTCACCACCGAGGAGGAGGACGCCGCCATCGCTGCCGGCGCCCTGCCCCTGTCCATGGGGCCGCGCGTGCTGCGCACCGAAACAGCTGCCCTGGCCGCCCTCGCCATCCTGAATGGTGCCTGGGATCCCGCCTGACATATATCTAGCTGACCTCCCGGCGCCGCACCTCAGGCCGCTGCCGGCTGGGCCGCAGCGGCGGCAAATTCCTGGAAGGCCGCCATGGCGTTGGCCGCATACATGACCGAGGGGCCGCCGCCCATATAGATCGCCACGCCCAGGGTTTCCTGCACCTCGGCTTCGCTGGCGCCCAGCCGCACCAGCGCCTTGGTGTGGAAACCCAGGCAGCCGTCGCAGCGCGCCGCCACGCCGATGGCCAGCGCGATCAGCTCCTTGGTCTTGGCGTCGAGCGCGCCATCGGCGATGGCCGACTTGCCCAGTTCGTTAAACGCCTTCATCACGTTCGGAATGCCCCGGCGCAGCGGCGCCAGATTGGCCGAGATTTCCTGCGTCAATGCACCGTATTTAATCGTCATCTCACCTGCTTCCACGAAAACCGGCCTGCCCCATGCAAAGCCTTCTAATTTAGGTTATTCTAATTTAGAAGAATCTAATGTACCATTTGAAGATGCCAACTGATAATCCAGATCAAGTTTTTCTGCAGCAGAGCGCGGCGCGCGCCGCCGCCCTGCTGCGGGCCATCGGCAACGAGCACCGCTTGCTGGTGCTGTGCCTGCTGATCGAGCGCGGCGAGATGGCGGTCAGCGCGCTCAACGAATACCTGCCGCTGAGCCAGTCGGCCCTGTCCCAGCATCTGGCGCGCATGCGCGAAGAGGGCTTGGTGGCTTACCGGCGCGAAGCCCAGACCCTGTACTACCGGCTCGACAATCCGGAAGTGATCAAGCTGGTCGCCACGCTCAAGGAAATTTTCTGTCCCTGAATTTGCAAAGGAAGCGCCCCATGACCCTGCCCCTGTTAAACCCGCAAGCGGCCCGCCAGCATTTGGAACAGGGCGCGCTGCTGATCGATATCCGCACCGCCGACGAGCACGCGCGCGAACGCATCGCGCAAGCGCGCCACCTGCCGCTGGAACGCTTGCAGGCCGGCGCCGACGGCGCCCTGCCCGCCGGCCGCACCGTGATCTTCCACTGCCGCTCGGGCCAGCGCACGCGGCTGCAGGCCTCGGCGCTGGCCGCCTGCGTGGCAGGGCCGGCCTATGCGCTCGAAGGCGGCCTCGATGGCTGGAAGCGGGCTGGCCTGCCGGTGCTGCGCGACGCCTCGCAGCCGCTGGAATTGCAAAGACAGGTGCAGATCGCCGCCGGCTCCATGATCGTCTTGGGAACGGCACTGGGCGCCACGGTCACGCCCTGGCTCCACCTGCTGCCCGGCTTCGTCGGCTGCGGCCTGGTGTTTGCAGGCGTCTCGGGCTTTTGCGGCCTGGCCCGCCTGCTGCTGAAGATGCCCTGGAACCGCCGGCGTCTGGCGGCCTGAGGCACCCTCCCCCAAAAAAGCCGCGGCCAAAGAAAAAGCCGCCGGGCCGTGAGGCCGGGCGGCTTGCTGCATGGCGCCGCCGGCGGACCGGCGGCGCTGGGCGAACTTAGAACTTGTAGTTCGCGCTCATGCGGAAATAACGGCCCATGCCATTGTGCAGCTGGGTGTTATAGCCCTGGAAGTTGGTGGTGGTGTAACGCACGTCATACGGCGCCTTGGTGTCGAACAGGTTCTTGATGTTGAACGCCAGCGTCAGGTTCTTGATGCCGGTGTAAGCATAGTTCACATCGAAGGTGGTCCAGCTCTTCACTTCGCAATCGTTCAGGTTCGGGAAGAAATCGCTGAACTTCTCGTTACCGCCCGGGTTGGTCTTGCCGGCGGCATTGCGGCCATAGTGGCAGAACGGCGCGGCATAGGTTTCCGTGTTGTCGCTACGGCGCAGCAGCGAAACCGGGCCAACGTAGTTGACGGCGCCGGTCACGGCGTGCACATCCTTGCTCCAGGTGACGGAGGCGGTAGCGCGGTTGCGCGGGTTGTCGCCCACCGAGGTGGCCCAGTCGGACAGGCCGCCATTCGAACCGGCCGTGTTGGCCGCCACGTCGCCAGGATGCTCGGCGCGGCGGTACTCTTTCAAGTAGCTCCAGTTCAGGTTGGAGGTCAGGCGGCCCCAGTCGCCCAGCGATTTGCGGTAAGCCACTTCGAAGTCGATGCCGCTCACCTCGGTGCTGCCCTGGTTCACCCAGGCGCGGTTCACCTGCAGGATAGGACCGGAATTCGGCACCACCACGTCGATGGTTTTCTTGCCGGTCGGATCGGATGGATCAGGAACCGTTTTGTACACCCAGTTGGCCGGGTTATTGTCGCGCACGACCTGGCCTTTCGGATAGGCGGTCGGGTGGTCGATCACGGTCTGGGCGCCCAGCAGCGCAGTCTCATTGGTCTTCTTGATGCGGTACCAGTCGATCAGGATGTCGAGATCCTTCATCGGGGTCAGGATCAGGCCCAGCGAGTAGGACTTGGATTTTTCCGGCTGCAGGTTCGGATCGGACGCCGAGACGCTGGAGAAGCTCTTCGAGCAGTCGGTGCGGTCGGCGCCTTTCAGGTAGTTCTGGCCGTCCGGGCAGCGCACGGTGTCGGTCGCGGTGCTGAAACTTTGCACGCCGCCTTCGGCGATCTGCATCAGGGCCGGGGCGCGGAAGCCCTTGGCGAAGGAGCCGCGCAGCGTGACGCGTTCATTGATCACCCACTTGCTGCCGACCTTGGGCACGAAGCTCTTGGCGGTCGGGTATTTGTCGTAGCGGCCGGCGAAGTCCATTTCCCAGTTCGGCAGGAAAGGCGTACGCAGTTCGACGAAGCCCGATTTCACGGTGCGCTCGCCATCCAGGCTGGAGCCGACCAGGCCGATGATCTTGCCGGCGGCGATGAAACCGTCCGGCGTCAGGCCGATCGATTCCTGGCGCACTTCACCACCGAAGGCCAGGCCGATATCGCCGCCCGGCAGCTTGCCGAGGGTGGTCGAAGCCTTGGCGTCGAACTGCTTGACCTGGGCGAAGCCGGTGTTCACGGTGTCGTGGGTGACGTTCGGGTCGGCGATGGTGGCGGCGATCGTGCGGTTCTCGGTCATGATGCGCGCGATCTGGTCCTTGATCATATAGCCGTAGCCGATTTCCTCGCGCTTGCTGCGGTTCCACAGCAGGCCGGTTTCCCAGTCCCAGTTGCCGGTCGTGCCCTTCAGGCCGACCAGGCCGCGGTAGGCTTCGTTGACGTTCTTCGAGCCGCCCTGGGCATTCATCAGGCGGAAACCGACGGCCGCGCGCGCATCGCTGAACGGATTGTCCGGGTGGCCGACCGGCAGGATCAGCTGGAAGTTCTGCACCGGCTGGCCGGCGGTGAACACGCTGGTGGCCGAGGTCGAACGGGTGGCGATCGGCGCACCCAGGTAGCTGCGTTCATTGCGGCTGTAGGACAGCTCGGCGAAGGCGCTGACGTTCTCACTGACCTGCACATTGAAGCGCGACAGCACATTGCCGTCCTTGCCCGCGCCCTGCACTTCGCGGTAGTTGTCCAGGTTGATATTGCAGAAGGTGCGGCCAACCAGGGTGTCGGTCGGCAGCAGATTGTGGGCGGCCACGCTGCCGGTGATCTGCTGCGACGGGTCGCAGTTGACGCGGTTGATGACGTTGGCGCGGTCGGCGTAGCTGTTGAAGAAAGTCTTGGAACCCGGGCTGCGCTCCTTGTAGAAGAAGGGCGAGGCGGTCAGCGAGCTGGACAGCGGATTCATGCGGCCATTGATCGCGCCCAGCAAGTCTTGCTGCACATCGTTGCCGCTCATCAGGGTGCTGTCGCGCTTGGACAGGTCGAACGAGATCAGGCCGCTGAAGCGGTTCTTCTCCAGGTCGCCGAAGCCCCACACGCCGTTGACGGTCTTGCGGCGGAATTCGCCTTCATCATTGGCCGAGATGCTCGCGCCCAGTTCGGCGCCCTTGTAGTCGGACTTGGTGATGAAGTTGATCACGCCGGCAATCGCGTCCGAGCCGTACACGGCCGAGGCGCCATCCTTGAAGATCTCGACGCGCTCGATGGCGGAGACGGGGATGGAATTCAGGTCATAGACCGCCGATTTGCCCTGGTTCGGGTCGGCGTAGGCGGACGAGGTGATGCGGCGGCCGTTCAGCAGCACCAGGGTGGAGGAGGAGCCGAGGCCGCGCAGCGAGGCGGTGGCGGCGCCGTTCGAGAAGCCGCCGTCGGAACCGTCGACCGACGCGCCGGAACCGAAGGCCGGGATGGTCTTGAGCAGCTCGGCCACGGTATTCGCGCCGGTGGCGGCGATCTGCTTGGCGTTCACGGTCTGGATCGGCGAGGAGCCTTCCTTGTCGGCGCGCTTGATATTGGAACCGGTCACGAAGACCTTTTGCACGGCGGGCTCGGCGGCCTGTTGCGCCATGGCGAACTGGGCGCCACCGACAGCCAGGGCGACGGCGACCACGCTTTGTTTGAGAACCAGTTGATGTTTCAAAACTCTCTCCGCTTGAATGTTTTTTTGTCGTTGGGTTTCCTTTGAGCAAGCCCTATCGGATCGCCCAAGGTGCCTATCAAAACACTATCGAACGTAAAAGACAGTTTTGGTTACTTACATGTTGCAAGTTAAAGACAGGGCGTACTTGCACTGCATAAATAAATGTGCAGCCGGGCTTCTACCGACATAAAAACGAAATTCTCTCCAAATATCACAATTTTCACCAAGTTGTCCATACAGCTTTCATCACAAAAACATAAATCAAGGAAATGAATGCATAACCAAAACTCATGTACCAAAAGTTTGGCGCAAGCCTTGCATAAAAATAAGATTGCCATGGCTGCGGCCAGGACGCGACAGCCGGGACGCGCTGCGTGGGCCAAAAAAAACGCCGGGCAAAGCCCGGCGTTTAGCAGTCTGGCGGGCCGGCAAGGCCGGCCGCGCACAATTAGAACTTGTAGCTTGCGCTCAGACGGAAGTAACGGCCCATGCCATTGTGCAGCTGAGGATCGTAGCCCTGGAAGTCGGACGTATCGCCATAACGCGGGTCATACGGCGCCTTCTTGTCGAACAGGTTCTTCACGTTGAACGACAGGGTCAGGTTCTTGATGCCGGTGTAGGTGTAGTTCAGGCCCACGGTGGTCCAGCTCTTCACGCTGCAGTTGTTCAAGCCTTGGAAGTACTCGCTGTAGTGCTCCAGACCGCCTTCGCCCAGCTTGCCATCGGCGTTATAGCCGTAGTAGCAGACTGGTGGGTTGTAGGTCTTGTCGTTATCCCAGCGGGTCACCAGGGACACTGGACCGACGTAGTCCACGGTCGCGGTGACCGAGTGCACGTCCTTCGACCAGTTGATCGAGTAGGAACCACGGTTACGCGGGTTGTCGTCCACATTGGCGGCGCGGTCAGCGTAGTTACCGTAGGAACCGGCCAGATTGTGTGCCAGGAAGCCTGGACGCTCAGCACGGCGGAACTCCATCAGGTGGCTCCAGCTCAGGTTCTGGGTCAGACGGCCCCAGTCGCCCAGCGATTTACGGTAAGCCACTTCGAAGTCGATACCGCTCACTTCGGTGCTGCCCTGGTTGACCCAGGCGCGGTTTACTTGCTGGATCGGACCGGAGTTCGGGACTACCACCGAGATGGTCTTGCTTGGATCCGCTGGATCAGGAACGCGTTGCGAAACCCAGGTGGCTGGGTTCTGATCGCGAATCACGGCGGCGGTCGGGTAGCGGCCTGGATTCTGGATCACGGCTTGCGCGCCGATCAAAGCGGTTTCGCTGGTTTTCTTGATGCGATACCAGTCAATCAGGACGTCCAGATCCTTCATCGGATTCAGGATCAGGCCCAGCGAGTAGGACTTCGATTTTTCCGGCTTCAGGTCTGGCGTCGAGGCGGACAGGCTGGAGAAGCTCTTCTTGCAGTCGGCTTTCTCGCCGTTTTCCAGGAACTTCTGACCGTCCGGGCAACGCAGATAGTCAACCGCGCTGGTAAACGATTGCACGCCGCCTGGCGCCACTTGCAACAGCGCAGGCGCGCGGAAGCCTTTGGCGAAGGAGCCGCGCAGGGCTACACGCTCATTGATGGTCCACTTGCTGCCGACTTTAGGCACGAAGCTCTTCTCGCCTGGATACTTGTCGTAGCGGCCGGCGAAGTCCATTTCCCAGTTTTTCAGGAAAGGCGTACGCAGTTCGACGAAGGCCGAACGCACATTGCGCTCGCCGTTCAGGCTGGTGTTCGCCACACCGATGATCTGACCGCTGGCGGTCAGCGCGTCCGGGGTCAGGCTGATTTCTTCTTTGCGGAATTCGCCGCCGATGGCCAGGCCGATATCGCCGCCAGGCAGTTTGCCCAGGGTGGTCGAAGCTTTGGCATCGAGCTGTTTGACTTGCGCGTAGCCTTTGTTGACGACGTCGCGGGTCACATTCGGATCCTTGATCGTGTCGGCGATACTGCGGCCTTCGGTCACGATGCGGTTCAGGGTTGGCATGTGCAGGCGGCCGTAGCTGGTGCCTTCACGCTCGCTGCGGTTCCACAGCAGGCCGGTTTCCCAATCCCAGTTGCCGGTCGTGCCTTTCAAGCCGGTCAGCACGCGGAAGGATTCGTTCAGGTTCTCGGAACCGCCACGCGCATTCACCATGCGGAAGCCGACGGCCGAACGGGCGTCCGGGAACGGATTGTCCACGTGGCCCACCGGCAGGATCAGCTGGTATTGCTGGGCAGGCTTGCCGTCGGCGGTGAAGATCGAGGACGAGCTGGTCGAACGCATGGCGATCGGCGCGCCCGTATAGGTACGCTCGGTACGGCTGTAACCGGCTTCCGCAAAGGCGGTCAGGTTATCGTTCAGTTTCAGGGTGAAGCGCGACAGGATGTTGGCATCCTTGCCGGCGCTCTGCACCTCGTTGAAGCCGTTGGTGTCGTAGTTGCAGAAGGTGCGGCCGATCAGGGGATCGGTGGCTTGCAGAATGTGAGCGGCAGCATCGCCGGTGATCTGCTGGCTCTTGTCGCAACCCAGACGGTTAACGATTTTGTCGCGGTCAGCGTAGGTGGTGGCGAAGGACTTCGAACCTGGGGTTTTCTCTTTGTAGAAGAAAGGCGAACCGCTCAGGGCGCTGGAGTACGGGTTCAGACGGCCGTTGATCGAGCGGTACAGGTCGTTGTGCACGTCCTTCTGGTCGTACACATTGGTGCTGTCGCGTTTCGACACGTCGAAGGAGATCAGCGCGTTGAAGCGGTTCTCTTCCAGATCGCCGAAGCCCCACACACCGCTCACGGTGCGCTTGCCGAACTCGCCGTCATCATTGGCGGCCACGCTGGCCGTCAGTTCCAGGCCGCGGTAGTCGGACTTGGTGATGAAGTTGATCACGCCGGCGATAGCATCGGAGCCGTAGACGGCGGAAGCGCCATCCTTGAAGATTTCCACGCGTTCGAGCGCCGAAACTGGAATCGAATTCAGGTCATATACAGCCGATTTGCCCTGGTTCGGGTCAGCGTAAGCGGAAGCGGTGATACGGCGGCCGTTCAACAGTACCAGGGTCGAAGACGAACCCATGCCGCGCAGCGAGGCGGTGGCGGCGCCGCTGGTGAAGCTGCCAGCGGACGTATCGAAGGACGCGCCGGAGCCGAAGGCTGGAATGGTCTTCAGCAGTTCGGCCACGGTGTTGGCGCCGGAAGCCGCGATCTGTTTCGCGTTCACGGTCTGGATCGGCGACGAACCTTCTTTTTCCGCGCGCTTGATGTTGGAACCGGTCACGAAGACCTTCTGCACTGCCGGCTCGGCAGCTTGTTGTGCGACGGCGAACTGGGTGCCGCCTACTGCGAGCGCGACCGCGATCACGCTTTGTTTGAGAACCAGGTTATGTTTCAAAACTCTCTCCGCTTGAAATGCGTTTTCTGTGATAAAGCATCATTCAATGATCCGTTTGGATCACCGAAGGGGGGCATGAAAACATTCCAGGCAGTGGAAAGTCAGTTTCGAGAATTAAGTCGTTGCGAAAGCGCAACAACAAAAACTTGCCAAACAGGGAAATTTATGTTTCCCATATTTCCGCTTAGAAAATATGCAAATCAGGCACAAAAACTGAGAAAAACTGGGAAAAGAGAGAAAGATGCATGTCATCTCGGCATGTTTGCCATATGAAAATGCATTGATGCATAACCAAAAGGAATGGACTAATAGTAGATAAATTACTGAAAAAGTGAAAAAGTCAGCAAAAATATGTAAAAAAACCGCCGCAATGCGGCGGTTTTACAACAATCCAGCGCCCGCAAGGGACCCTGGATTGATCAGCTTAGAAGTTGTAGCTCGCGCCCAGGCTGAAGAAGCGGCCCACTGCGCCAGCTTGGTGCAAGGTGGCGTTATAACCGTAGTTGCTACCCGCATTGCCGTAGGTCGCCACGTCCAGCGGCGGACGCTTGTCGAACAGGTTCAGGATCGACGCCTTCAGGGTCAGGTTCTTGTCAAAGCGGTACAGCACGTTCAGATCCACCGTGGTGAAGGATTTGATCTTGCAGAATTCGAGCGGCTGATGCGAGCCGCCGGAATAATAGCCGCGCGAAGACAGCGACCAGGCGTCGGCGCAATCGGTAACGCCGCCGGCCGGATCCAGACCAGAGTAGGAGCTGACCCAGTTGGCGGTCGCGGTCGTGGTCAGCGGACCACGGTCCCAGCCCAGCGTCAGCTGAGCGCGGTTACGCGGATTGCCGGTGTTGCCGCTGATGGCCGAAGGACCGTGGGTGCCGGCCAGTTCCACCGTCTTGTCGCCGCTGGTCAACTTGTAGTTGATCATGTGATTGACGGTCAGACCCACCTTGGCCGTACCCAGATCACCCAGCTTGTGCTTGTAGGACAAGTCCATTTCCACACCGCTGGTTTCGGTGCTGCCCGCGTTCACGAATGGCGAGGTGATATAGGCGATCGTGCCGACCGATGGCGTATCGACGTAGGTGCCGCCCTTGCCGTCCGAGATGTCGGTTGGCACTGGCGCGTTACGGAAATAGACCGGAACGAAGCCAGGCACGCCTGCAGCCGAATTGATCTGGCCGGTCACCTTGATGTGGTAGTAGTCCAGTGTCGCGCTCAGGTTCTTCATCGGCTCCAGGATCAGGCCCAGGGTATACGACTTGGATTTTTCCGGCGCCAGATCCTTGTTGGTCAGCTGAACGTAGGTCGGGGTCATGCCGCAAGCCGTCACCACATTACCCTTGGTCTTGTTGCTGCCATCGGCGCACAGGACAGGGTCGTTGATGGTATTGAAGTTAAACGTGCTCGAGGCCACGCCATTTTCCGTCGCGCTCGGAGCACGGAAGCCCTTCGAGAAGGTGCCGCGCAGCGAAGCCATTTCATGCGGCTTGAACTTGAAGCCGACCTTCGGCGTAAACGAGTTGCCGTAGGTATCGAAGTGGTCATAACGGGCGGACGCGTTCAGCTCCAGGTTCTTCAACACAGCGGCGTTCAACTCGGCGTAAGCGGCGGTATTGGTTTCCTTGCCGGAGGCGTAGGCATTGCCGCTATTGACGATGCCGCGGCTCATCAGGTCAGCCGGTGGCGCATTGAGTTTTTTCTTGATGTAAGACACGCCTGCGGCCAGGCTCAGCGGCCCCCCCGGCAGCTGCATCAACTCGCGGCCAAAGTTCGCATCCACAAAGCTCAGATCGGAAGTCGACTCATTGCTGAAGCTCGGCGCGATCTGGGCCAGCAGGTCAGCACTATTGCCGCCCAAAGGGTTGAATTTGCCGGGGCCGTCCGGCGCGTTCAGGGCATTGTACAGAGCGACACGGTTGACATAGCCGTTATAGCCGATGGTGGCTTTCACCCGGCTCACCCCCGCAGCCGCCTTCACCGTCCAGGCGCCGATGGTGCCGTCCAGATCCGCGACCAGACGGGTGGCCACCGTTTTACTTTCGGTCGAGGCCGCCGGCGCGATGCCAGGAATGATGCCGTACAGGCGGGCTGGGCCGCCCAGATTATTACCCTGCACGCCGTTCGGGAACAGCGTCGAGGGGATGGTGTTGACGACCTTCGGCGGCTGGCCCGGAATCAGGGAGGTAAAGCCGGCGAAGGTGGCCTGCGAGAAGTTCAGCGGCAGGCCGCGGTTATTTTGGCTGTTGCGCTGGAAGCGCGAAGCTTTCACCGCCAGCGTCCAATCCTGGTTCAGCGTCTTGGTGAAGCCGGCCAGGACATTGGTGTTTTCCGAGTCAGGCTGGATGTTCGACTCGGTGTCCGGCACGGCGCAGCCGCCCGCCATGTACAGGGCATGGTTACAGCCCGGCGCCAGGAACTGGAAATTGGCCGGATTGTTGACTCCGCCCTCGCCAGGACGGTAAAAGAATGGTACGCGGCCATGCGCCAGGCGGGCATTCCCCGCATTCGGCACGCCGCGCTCCAAATTCAGGCCGCCGCGGTTGGACCAGTCATTGCTGGTCCAGTCGCCCAGGCCTTTGCGCTGGATCATGCGGATGCGGTCGGAATTGCGGTGCTCCAGGCTGATGAAGGCGTTATAGCCATCGGCCTGCAGGTCGCCGATACCGGTGGTCAAAGCCACCTTGTAGTTGCGGCCGCCGCCATGCTGGGAACGGCCGGCATCGGCCTTGATGCTGGTGCCGTTGAAGTTTTTCTTCAGGATGATGTTGACCACGCCCGAAATCGCGTCTGAACCGTAGACCGACGATGCGCCGTCTTTCAGCACCTCGACGCGCTCGATGGCGTCGAAGGGGATGGCGGACACGTCGACGAAGGAACGCTGGCCGTCATCGGACAGCGGATACGGCGCCATGCGGTGGCCGTCGATCAGCACCAGGGTCAGACCCACGGTCAGGCCGCGCAGCGACACACCGGAACCGCCATTGGCGAAGGCGCCGGCGAAACCATTGGACAGCGCACCTTGACCGTTGGCGGTCAGGTTGCTCAGCACTTCGGCCACGCTGGTGTAGCCGGATTTGATCAGGTCATCCGAGCTCAGCACCTGCACGGGGCTAGGCGTCTCCTTATCGGCGCGGCTGATCAGCGAGCCGGTCACGACCACGCGAGTCGGGGTTGCTTCCGCCGCCGGCGGATTCGCTTGCGCCATTGCTGGCTGCACCATCGCGGCAGTCAGCGCCGAAGTACCGAACGCCACCGTCAAAGCACGAACAAGAGTAGTTTTTCTCAACATTTTGGTTCCTAAAGTTAAGCATGCGCAGTATCAGCTTGGGTAGGAAACTTGCGCCACCATGCCTCTGCAACACCGATTATTTGTCCCAACTAAAACCACCTACAATCGCCTTTTGGGCAAATTGGATTCAATCAATTCAAATTAAATCCAGTGCTGGATGGAACCATATTAAAACCTTAAGTGTCAACAAATCTGCCTCCAGATATACCTAAAAAACAACAATTATCCATTATTAAGAATACCGATATCCAGTCGCAAAAATACGCAAACAGAGAGTAAATCAAGGCCCTGGCAAGGCGCATGGCAGCACGCTTACCGCCTAGCCAGTAGCAAACTTTCATAATGCAATTATTGAGAAACGATAAATTCCAAAGACTTAAAAATAGTCAAATGTATTTTTTTGTTGTTAATATAAATTTAATTAAAGAATTTTGCCCAAGATAAGGCAATCCAGCTTAATGCAAGCTTAAGGAAGAATAAGGAATGCGCGCAATAGATCTTTTGCGTCGCGCAAATAAAAGGAGGGATAAAAGCGGAAATTGCCGGATGAATTGGCAATGGGAGTTACTATCAGGTCATATTGCCTATCCTGTCAACAAACATGCTGACGAAGACGGCAAAAGAAGGGGGAAACGTTGCGAAATTGCCTCATTTTTCCGCACAGAAAGGCACAAAAAAACCGCCACAAAAGCGGCGGTTCCATCCACCAGCCGCCCCCGGGCGGCTGGCTGCAGGCTTAGAAGCGGTGGTTGTACTCGACCGTGAACTTGGCCGAACGCGGCGCCGTGTAGCTGATCACGCGCTGGTAGCTCGGGTTGATCGTGGTGCCGGTCAGGTTGTAGGTTTCTTCCACGTTCTGGGTGGTTTGCTTGTTGGCCACGTTGAACACGTCCAGCTTCAGGGTCAAGCCTTTCAGCATGGCCGGGCGGTAAGCCAGGTTCATGTCCAGGCGAATATCCCATGGCAGGGTGCCGAAGGTGCCGCGCGGAGCCGCCTTGGTGCCGCACCAGAAATAGACCGAACCGTAGTCTGGCGCATCGTCCGGCAGGTTAGGATCGTTGCCGAAGCAGCTGCGTGGACGGCCGGAGGCTGCCAGGAAGTTGCCGCCCAGCGTCCATTCCGGATTCAGCTCGTAGAAGCCATAGGCCTTGATCTGGTGCTTGCGGTTGTTCGGCAACAAGCCGTTGGCGCCGCTCATCAGCTCCGCCGTATCCCAGGTCGAGGTGGCAGCCACGTCGGTCTGGGCATTGTCGGAACGGGTCTGGCCTTCGGTGTTGCCTTTGCTGCGCGACCAGGTGTAGTTCACGCGGCCATACCAGCCATTGCGCAGCGGGTGCTCGGCGAAGAAGTCCAGCGCCACGTAGTCGCGCTTGGCTTTCTCGAAGCCCAGGTCGTCCTTGCTCAGGTTGACCAGGGTGTACTTCTTGTCGCCATTGAAGTCAACACGGAAGGTGTTGTCCTTGCCCGGATTGAAGGTGACGCAGCCCAGACCGCTCCAGTGGTCGGTGTTGACATGGTTGCGCTCCGCCCAGGCGGCCACGGCGCGGTCGTCGCAGTAGTCGTCGATGGTCTGCTTCAGCTTGCGGAAGGTGGCTTTCGCGCCCACGTTCAGGTCAGCGGACAGGGCTTTTTCGAAGCCGGCCGTGATTTCATCCTGGTAGGTTGGCTTGATGTCCACCGCCGTCAGCGTATTGACGTCCTTGGCCTGGCCGAACTCGTTGTTGGTCGAGGTCACGCCGGTCAGGTTCTTCAGGCCCACCGGTGCACCGTTGGCGTCGGTGCCGGTATAGGTGAAGTACTCGCGGGTGTTGGTCGAGCGGCTGGCGCCGCGCACGGCCAGGTGGGTCGGGATCTGCAGCGCGTAACGGCCGGCGCTACCGAACACCTTGAACGAGGCGTCGCCGTTCACGTCCCAGGCAGCGGACAGGCGTGGCGAGATCTGGTTCTTCACTTCCAGGAAGGTTTCACCGTCGCCGTTCTTGTTCTTGAAGCCTTCGCTGCGGAGGCCGACGGTCACCAGCAAGTCCTTGTTCACCTGCCAGCGGTCTTCCAGGTACTTGGCATCCTGGTCGGAGTAGGCATTGGTGGCGCTGTTGAACAGACGGCGGCTGACGAAGTAGCCCTGGCTGCCGTAGCCGCCGCCATTGGCGATGACGACCGGTACGCCGTTCAGCTTGTTGACGGCGGTCGGATTGTCCACCTTGTCGTAGAACCAGATGCCGCCGCCGGCCGTCACTTCACCGGCTTCGATCGATTTCAGCTTGTTCTTGTCGAAGCCGCCGCGGATGGTGTGGCTGGAGATCTTGTATTCCAGGTCGATGCGCGACGACGTGGTTTCGTTCTTGGCGCCGTTCGGGAAGATGGTGCTC
Organism: Massilia sp. BJB1822; assembly: GCF_013369485.1. Taxonomy (GTDB): domain Bacteria; phylum Pseudomonadota; class Gammaproteobacteria; order Burkholderiales; family Burkholderiaceae_D; genus Rugamonas. The sequence goes on along the minus strand of NZ_JABWEB010000007.1, from coordinate 205,114 downwards.
ACCAACACTTGCGGCGTGCTGTAGTTCAAGCCTGGCACGCGGGCGCGGGCCGCGGCATTGATCTGGAACATGCTGCTCAGATCGCCGTCATAGGTATTGCTGATCTTGGTCTTGCTCTTGCCGTACAGAGCGGACACGGTCAGGTCGTCGGTCAGGTTGCCGGTGTAGCGCAGGATGCGCGAATCGGCGCCAACCGGCGTGTAGTTCGAGTTGTTTTTGTAGTGCTCGGACGAGGTCTGCTTGCTGCCGCGGCCATTGACATAGTCATAGCCGAAGAGCTGGCGGTCTTCTTTGTTGTTGTCGCCGATCAGGGTCGCTTCGAGGCGGTGGTTGTCGTTGATGTTCCAGTCGAACTTGGCCAGATAGCGGTCCGACACGTCCTGGCGCTCGGCCCAGCCGGTGGTGGCCAGGGTCGGGCTGCCGACGATGCCGACGGTGTTGGCGTAGGCGTTGACGCCGGCCAGGTCATCCTTCTTGCGCTCGACGGCAACAAACATGAACAGCTGATCCTTGATGATCGGGCCGCCCACATAGCCGCCAAAGGTGCGCTTGGTGCTCGAATCTTCCGACTTGCGGCGGAACAGAGTGCCGTCGGTGGCCGGGTTGGAACCGGTGACCGGATAGTACTGGTCTTTCTTGCGCGCGGTCAGGGCGTTCGGCTCGATGCTGAAGGTGCCGCCGGCTTCCCAGTTATTGGTGCCGCTCTTGGTGGTGATGTTGACCACGCCGCCCACGGAACGGCCGAACTCGGCGCCGAAGCCGCCGGTCAGCACCTGGGCCTGGGCGATGGCGCCGAAAGGCAGTTCCGAGCCGCCCAGCTGGGTCAGCGGATTGGTGACAGGGAAACCGTTGATGTAGTAAGCATTCTCGGACGCGCCGCCGCCGCCGAAGGAAGCGCCAGCCGCGTAGCGCGAGTCGGCGCGGGTGGTGTTCGGCGCCAGCTGGATGATGGCGTCCACGTTGTTGGCCACTGGCAGCTTGGCCAGTTCCTTGGCGGTGAACACCGCACCGTTATTGGTGTTGGAGATGTCGATGCGGCTGCGGCGGCCCGTCACCTGCACCGCCTGGATGGCGCCGAAGGATGCTTCCACGCCCTGGCCGACGATCACGTCGACTTCGGTGGTGTTGACGACTTTGCCTTCGCGCTGCAGCTCGACCTTGTAGTGGCCGGGCGGCATGGCGGTCGCGTTGTAGCGGCCGCTGGCATCGAGGGTGACGGTACGCTTCACACCGGTATCAACGTTGTTCAGCACCACGGCAGCGCCGGCGGCGCCGTCCACACGGCCGAAGATGTTACCGGCGGCATTCGACTGCGCCAGCGCCGACGGCAGCATCGCCACCGTCAGCGCGCCGGCGCCAAAAGCCACTGCTAAAGCACGAACAAGAATGGTCTTTCTAATCATTGTGATTTCCTATCTCAAGCTATCTTGCTGTTTGTTTTAATCACGTATTTTTTGTCCCGACTACTTCCTGATCAAATAGAGCAGGAAAGAATCCAATAAGTCGCCGCGCATATTGAAATGCTAGCGACTTACGAAATGCATGGAAACATGCAGATGGCAAGCCTGTCAATCGCGCAAGAATTTTCAGGGGAAGAAAACAACACTATCGTCCTTTTTCCGCTGCAAGATTACAACAATGAGCGAAAAAAGTAGCGGCGATCTTCCGTGATTTCCGCCGATATGCATGGATTTCCCCGGATGGGCGCAGAATAAAATTCGAAATATTACTAATTTTTCAGAATTTAATTCAAAACAGAATCGCGAGCGACAATATGCGCATTTTGAATTTTCTTATTTGAAAAAACAAATTACCTAGAGAGAAGATTTAAAAGAAAAGAAAAACTGATTAGATGTTTATATTTTATATATAAACGTCAAATTATTAATTCGACGCGAAACATATTCCTGGCGCGATGATTATCTTTGCAAGAATCCATTTCGCCTGGCGGGAGCCAGTCATTTGAAGCCCTCAATAAAACCATGGCAAAAGCATAATCGTCAATACCAAAATGCAAGTATCATCCCGAAAAACAACAAGAACTGGCCCCAGTGACGGCCTTGGGCCGCCGGGTCTGGCAAGGTAAAATGGCGGATTGGGCCCGTTGCGCGCCCCACCCGCTTGAGAAAGAACACCATGCTGCGATTGAACGAAGTCAAACTCCCCCTGAACCACGCCGAACACGAGCTGCGCGACGCCATCCTGGCCCGCCTCGATATCCCGCCGGAAATGCTGTTGGGCTTTACCGTGTTCAAGCGCAGCTATGACGCCCGCAAGAAAGCCCATATCGTGCTGATTTATTCGGTCGACGTGGAAACCCAGGACGATGCCGCCATCCTGGCCCGCCGCCAGCACGATGTGCACCTGATGCCCTCGCCCGATATGGAATACAAATACGTGGCGCAGAACGTCAATGCTGACGGCAGCCAGCCGCGCCCGGTGGTCATCGGCATGGGTCCTTGCGGCCTGTTCGCCGCCCTGATCCTGGCGCAGATGGGCTTGCGTCCCATCATCCTGGAACGCGGCAAGACCGTGCGCGAGCGCACCAAGGACACTTTCGGCTTCTGGCGCAAGCGCGAGCTCAATCCCGAGTCGAATGTGCAGTTCGGCGAAGGCGGCGCCGGCACCTTCTCGGACGGCAAGCTGTACAGCCAGATCAAGGACCCCAAGCACTATGGCCGCAAAGTGCTGACCGAGTTCGTCAAGGCCGGCGCGCCGGAGGAAATCGTCTACGTCAGCAAGCCGCATATCGGCACCTTCCGCCTGGTCAAGATGGTGGAAGCCATGCGCGAGGAAATCGTGGCCCTGGGCGGCGAAATCCGCTTCGAAGCCAAGGTGGCCGATTTCGAGATCGAGGAAAAAGACGGCCAGCGCCAGCTGCGCGGCCTGACCTTGGCCGGCGGCGAGCGCATCGTCACCAACCATGTGGTGCTGGCGGTCGGCCACAGCGCGCGCGACACCTTTGAAACCCTGTATGCGCGTGGCGTATACATCGAAGCCAAGCCGTTCTCGATCGGCTTCCGCGTCGAGCACCCGCAATCGCTGATCGATACCTGCCGCTTCGGCCCGAATGCCGGCCACCCCATCCTGGGCGCAGCCGATTACAAGCTGGTGCACCATGCCAAGAATGGCCGCGCCGTCTACAGCTTCTGCATGTGCCCGGGCGGCACCGTGGTGGCGGCCGCTTCCGAGCCGGGCCGCGTCGTCACCAATGGCATGAGCCAGTACTCGCGCGCCGAACGCAATGCCAATAGCGCCATCGTGGTCAGCATCAGTCCGGAAGACTATCCAGGCCATCCGCTGGCCGGCATCGAATTCCAGCGCCGCCTGGAGGAGAAGGCCTTCGTGCTGGGCGGCAGCAATTACAGCGCGCCGGGCCAGCTGATGGGCGACTTCGTGGCGGGCCGTCCGTCCACCGAGTTCGGCGCCGTGGTGCCCTCCTACAAGCCGCAAGTGCATCTGACCGACCTGGCCAGCATCCTGCCCGATTACGCGGTGGAGGCGCTGCGCGAAGCCTTCCCGGCCTTCGACAAGCAGATCCGCGGCTACTTCAAGCAAGACGCCGTGCTGACCGGCCTGGAAACCCGCACATCCTCGCCGATCCGCATCAAGCGCAACGACGACGATCTGCAAAGCCTGAACACGCGCGGCCTGTTCCCCGCCGGCGAAGGCGCCGGCTACGCGGGCGGCATCCTGTCGGCCGGCGTGGACGGCATCAAGGTGGCGGAGGCCGTGGCCCTGTCCATGGCCTCCGCAGCCTGATCCGCCCTACTCCGCGCTGGCGCTCGCGCTGAAGCGCGCCAGCGGCAGCTTCACCTTGAGGGCGCAGCCACGCTGCGCCTGTTCGTCGAGCGCGACCTGGCCGCCCATCTGGTGCACGATGGTGTAGACAATGTGCATACCCAGGCCGGAGCCGCCCTGTCCGCGCTTGGTGGTGAAGAAGGGTTCGAACACGCGCTCGCGGATGCCAGGCGCCAGGCCGATGCCATCGTCGGCAAAATGCAGCTGCAGCCAGGGCGCGCCGCCCTCATCCTCTTCCAGCCTGGCCGCCACCTGCACCTGGCCGGGACCGCCGTTCGGATAAGCGTGCTTGGCGGAATTCATTAGCAGATTCGACAGCACTTGCGAGAACTTGCCGGCCGGCAGGCGCACGCGCAATTGCGGCGCGATATCGACCTTGACCTCGATCTGCGCCTTGCGCAATTCCGGGCTGTGGGCCGACACCACGCCCTGCACATACTCGTGCAGCACCAGCTCGCTGATATGTTCGGTACCCTGGTCCACGGCCAGCTGCTTGAAGTTGCCGATCAGCTGGGCGGCGCGCGCCAGATTCTGCTCGACCAGGCCGGCCGCCCCTTTCAGGCGCGTGGCCAGGCCGGTCAGCTCCGAGCGGCTGACCTTTTCCCCGCTCAGCATGCCCACCATCTGCTCGGCATAGCTGGCCAGGCCGGAGGCGGCCGTGACGGCCACGCCGACCGGCGTATTGACCTCGTGCGCCACGCCTGCCACCAGGGCGCCCAGCGCGGCCATCTTTTCCTGCTCCACCATATTCGCCTGGGCCGCGCGCAAGGCTTCGGTGCGCTGCTGCACCTTCTCTTCCAGCAGCGCTTCGCGGTCCTGGTGCTGCAGTTCGGCGGCGCAGCGCGCGGCGAAAATCGACAGCAGCGACAGCGCCAGCAGGCGCTTGTTCTCGTCGATCGGCCGCGTGTCCAGCGCCGACAGGATGCCCAGAGTCTTGCCCTCGGTATCGACCATGGGCATGCCGATATAGCTCTCGGCCTGCATATCGACCAGCAGCGTGTCCTCGGGATAATCGGCCTGGATGCCGCAGCCGTGGAAGCACATGCTCTGGTCCGTCACGTCCTGGCAGGGCGTGTGCTTCAGGCTGTAATCCATATTCGGCAGATAGTCTTCGCCGCCCCACACGGCCAGGGTGCGGATGCCTTCGCCGTCCGCCATCTGGATCACGCGGCCGGCGATCACATAACGCACGTCCAGCGCCTGTCCCAGATCGCGCACCAGGATGCGCAGGAAGTCTTCGCCGCGCGCGCGCGCCGTCGACGCGGTAATCGAGCGCAAGGCCGCTTCGGCCAGGATGCGGCCATCGCTTTCCTCGAACAGGGAGACAGGCTTGCTGGTGCTCATGGTTTCCTCGCGCTGCTGCAGCTTTTCATACGTGACGGCCACATTGGCCGAGAACAGGGACAGGAGTTCACGGTCTTCGCTGCGCAGCGGCGCCGAGAAGGCCATATACAGGAAGCTTTCGCTGCCGTCGCGCGTGCGGTGGTAGCTGGCGTGATGCAGATCGCCGTGGTGGCCGCGCCGCTCCTGCATGCAGCGCTCGAAGGCGGCGCGCACCTCGGGCGGCAAGCCTTCCAGCTTGCTCTCGCCCTGCAATTCGGCAAAGCCGGGCGTGACGGCCAGCACCTTCAGTCCGCCCTGGCGCGCCACGGCGGCATAGGCATCGACGCGGCTGGCGCACACGCCCTCGCCGCCATGGCCGAGCAAGGCGCCAGCCTGGTCCAGCACGGCGGAACAGAAATGCGGCAGGTTTTCCGCCTCGCACACCTGGGTGATGGCGTCGATGGTGCGGCGCAGGCCGCTGCGCGCGCGTTCCAGGCGCATCAGGTCGCGGTAGCCGCGCAGGGCGGAATAGAAGACCACGCTCAGCTTGGCATGCGTGAGGTCGGTCTTTTCGCGGTAATCGTTGATATCGTAAGCCTTGAGCACATAGGCTTGCGGCGCCTGGCCCGGCTGGCCGGTGCGCAGCACGATGCGCACCGAGATATTGCCCAGCTCTTCGCGGATATGGCGCACCAGATCGAGGCCGGCATGCTCGCTTTCCATCACCACATCGAGCAGGATCAGGGCGAATTCGGCGCCGCGCCCGAGCACCTCGCGCGCTTCAGCGCCGGAATAGCAGTCGGTGAATTGCAGCGGGCGGCCGTCGAATTCGAAGTCGGACATCACCAGCTTGGTGACTTGGTGCACCGCTTCCTCGTCGTCCACGATCAGCACTTGCCAGGGCGGCAAGCGCGGACGGGCCTCGGCCTCGGCCTCGTCGTCAAACAGCATATCGTCGTCCATCCCACCCTCCGTGCGGCGCGCGGGCCGCGGACGAGGCTGCCGGCCGTATTACCGGCAGTACATTAATGATTGTACATCGAAAGTTTGACGGTTTTGACGGCTGAAATGGTATTTCTGACCAGGACGCTACAGCCAGCCGGCGCGGCGGAAACGGCGGTACAGATAGAAACTCACCGAAGCCATGGCGCTCAAGGCCAGCGGGTAGCCGAAACGCCAGTCCAGTTCCGGCATATTCTTGAAGTTCATGCCCCAGATCCCGGCAAATGCCGTCAGTACTGCGAAGATAGCGGCCCAGGCGGCCAGCCGCTTGTTGACCTCGCCCTCTTCCAGCGCCACCATCGACAGATTCACCTGGATTGCCGTGCCGATGGTGTCGCGGATGGTGTCGAGCGAGGCCGTGATGCGGTGCAGGTGGTCATGCACGTCGCGGAAATATTCCTGGGTGTTCTGGCACACGGCCGGCACGCGGCCGCCATGCAGCTTGCCGATGGCGTCCAGCAGCGGCGCAACGGCGTGGCGCAGGGTCATCACCTTGCGCTTCAGGGCGTACAGGCGCTCGATATTATTGCGCTGCGAGCCACGGATGAAGATGCGCTCCTCGATCGCTTCCAGTTCGGTCTCCATGGCGTCGACGATGGGGAAGTAGCGGTCGACCACGGCATCCATCAGCGCATACAGCACGAAGGCCGGGCCTTGCTGCAGCAACTGCGGTTCGCGCTCGGCCCGGGCGCGCACGCCGAGGAAGCCCTGCTCGCTGTTCTGGCGCGAGGACAGCACATAATTCTGGCCGACGAAGATATCGACCTCGCCGATCACCAGTTCGTCCAGCTCCAGCGCCGCCATCTTCACCACCACGAACAGCGAATCGCCATACTCCTCGATCTTGGGCCGCTGGTGGCCGCGGCTGGCATCTTCCACGGCCAGCTCGTGCAGGCCGAATTCTTCCTGCATCTTCAGCAGCTCGTGCTGCTCGGCGTCGCGCAGCGCCACCCAGACGAAGCATTCGGGGCGGGCCACATATTCGCTGATATCCTCGACCGGGATATCTGCCAGCTTGCGGCCATCCTGATAGGCCACGCAATTAATCAGCATACAGTTTCCATCATAAAAAAAGCTCCAGGCCTTGCAGCCCAGAGCTTACCCGATTCCAGCGGCTGTGCGGTGCACCACCTTGGTGCGCCACCTTGGTGCCCCAAGGCGGTGCAACATGCACAGTCTTTTGCACCAGCACGGCAGCGGTCCGGCTTCAGTCCTCGCGCGCGCCAGCGATGCCCAGCTCGGCAATCTTGCGCGTGATCGTGTTGCGGCCGATGCCCAGGCGCACGGCGGCATCGTTCTTGCGGCCATGGGTGTGCCGCAGCGCCATGCGGATCAGGGCCGATTCAAATTGGCGACCCAGCACCGTCATCACTTCCGGCTGGTTGGCGGCCAGCATGGCGGCGGCTTCCTGCTCAAGCAGGCCCAGCCAGCCATCGGCCAGGCTTGCCTGCCCTACAGCGCCCGCAGCCGCCAGGCCGCCAACGCCACCCGCACCGGTGGACAAAGCCGCGCCAGCCAGAGCGGACGGTTCCAGCGCCCCGCCCTGCCCCGTGCCCTCCTTGCCCTGGCTCAGTTCCAGCGGCAAGTCCTTGACCTCGACCGTCTGGCCCGGCGCCATCACCGTGATCCAGTTACACAGGTTTTCCAGCTGGCGCACATTGCCCGGCAAATCCAGGCTGGACAGGAAGGCCAGGGTCGGTTCGCTCATGCGCTTGGCTTCCACGCCGAGCTGGCGCGCGCTTTGCAGCAGGAAGTGGCGCACCAGCAGGGGAATGTCTTCGCGCCGCTCGCGCAAGCTGGGCAGGCGCAGGCGGATCACGTTCAGGCGGTGGTACAAGTCTTCGCGGAACAGGCCGTCGCGCACGCGCTGCTCCAGGTTCTGGTGCGTGGCCGTAATCACGCGCACATTGGCCTTCAAGGGCTGGTGGCCGCCGACGCGGTAAAAATGGCCGTCCGACAGCACGCGCAGCAGGCGCGTCTGCAAATCGAAGGGCATATCGCCGATCTCGTCGAGGAAGAGCGTGCCGTTCTCGGCCTGCTCGAAGCGGCCGCGGCGCGTCGCCTGCGCGCCGGTGAAAGCGCCGCGCTCATGGCCGAACAGCTCGGATTCCAGCAGATCCTTCGGAATCGCCGCCGTGTTCAGCGCGATGAAGGGCTGGGCCGCGCGCGGACTGTGCTTGTGCAGGGCGCGCGCCACCAGTTCCTTGCCGGTGCCCGATTCGCCCGTGATCAGCACCGTCACATTCGATTGCGACAGGCGGCCGATGGCGCGGAAGACTTCCTGCATGGCCGGCGCCTGGCCCAGGATTTCGGGCGTGTCGGCCGGCCCCGCTTCCACGCTGGCTTCGCGCAAGCTCTCGTCCAGGGCGCGCCGGATCAGCTCGACGGCCTTGTCGATATCGAAGGGCTTGGCCAGGTATTCGAACGCCCCGCCCTGGAAGGCGGCGACGGCCGAATCCAGATCGGAAAAGGCGGTGATGATAATGACGGGCAGGCCGGGATGGCGCGCCTTGACCAGCTGCAGCAGGTCGAGGCCGGAATCGCCCGGCATGCGGATGTCGGACACCAGCACTTGCGGCGTCTCGGTTTCCAGCGCGGCGATGGCGTCGCGCGCATTGGCAAAACTGCGGGTGGCGAGGCTCTCGCGGGCCAGCGCTTTTTCCAGTACCCAGCGGATCGATTCGTCGTCGTCAACTATCCAGATCGGCTTCATGTGTATGTATGTGTCCCGCATTCAAAGTTTCAAGACCCCAGCTCAAGGCAGGGGCAGCAGGATGCGGAAGTCCGTGCATCCAGGCCGGCTTTCGCACTCGATCACGCCCTGGTGCTGCTGCACGAAAGTCTGTGCCAGCGTCAGCCCCAGGCCGCTGCCCCCTTCCCGTCCGGACACCAGCGGGTAGAAGATGCGGTCGCGGATCTGGGCGGCGATGCCCGGTCCATTGTCGATGATATGCAAATCTAATGCCAGGTTATAGCGGACCTTGGCCAGGGTGACCTGGCGCGCCACGCGCGTTTTGAAAACGAGCTGGGCATCGCCGGCGACGATGCGCTCGCTGAGCGCCTGGGCCGCGTTGTGCGCGATATTCAGCACGGTCTGGATCAGCTGTTCCTTATCGCCGCGGAATTCGGGAATCGAGGCATCGTAATCGCGCAGGATGGCCAGGCCGGCCGGGAATTCGGCCAGGATCAGGCTGCGCACGCGCTCCAGCACTTCATGGATATTCACGTCGCCCACGATATGCGGCCGGCGATGCGGCGCCAGCAGGCGGTCGACCAGGGTTTGCAGGCGGTCCGCTTCCTTGATGATGACCTGGGTGTATTCGCGCAGCTGCTGCAGATGCAGGGGCGGCAATTCCATCTCCAGCAATTGCGCCGCGCCGCGGATGCCGCCCAGCGGATTCTTGATCTCGTGCGCCAGGTTGCGGATCAGCTCCTTGTTGACCTGGCTCTGGTCCAGCATACGCTCTTCACGGTCGAGCTTAATCTGCTGCACCATTTCGCGCAGCTCCAGCAGCACGCTGGCGGGCGGCTCGTCGAGCGCGCTGGCGATGGCGTGCAGATGCAGGGCTTCGCGCCCGCCGCGTTCCAGGGTCAGTTCCTGGCGCAGGTCGGAGAATTTATGCTGGCGCGCCTGGGCGCACAGCGCGTCCAGTTCGGCGGGATTGAGAAAGAGCGCGCTCAGCTTCTGGCGCGAGAGCGCCTTGAGCGAACTTTCCAGCAGGTTTTCCGCCGCCGCATTGGCATAGGCGATCTGGCCTTCGGCATCGAGGATGAGCACGGCCGTGGCCAGCAAATCCAGGCCGGCCAGCGCTGGCGGCCGCTCGGCGGCGGCGTGGGCAAAAGGAAGAACGGATTTCATCGGATATTGGCGATCTCGCGCTTGAGCGCTTCCACATTCTGTTCCGAACGGGCGATGCTGTCCTTCATCTGCGCCACCCGTTCCTGGTACTTGGCGTAATTGCGTTCGTCGCCGCGCCGTTCCGGTTCGCCGTTGTTATAGTCCTTGCGCAGCTCGGCCAGCTTGGCCTGCTCGCTGCGCAGCTCCTCGCCGAGGATCTGACGGCGGTCGGCGTCGCGCGCGCGCTGCTCGGCGCTGTCGACGCGCGGGAAGGCCGCAGGCGCCACCGCGGCCGGCGCGGGCGTGCCCGGCGGCCGGCCATGGGCGCCGCCTTCGCGCCGCGCCGGGGCCGGAATCGCCGCGCCCGGCAAATCCAGGGGCTTGCAATTGCTGCCCTTGCGCGTGTCGGTCAGCTCCTTGTGGCCGCTGGCGTCCACGCACAGGTAAATCTGCTGGGCGCTGGCAGCGCCGCAGGCGGCCAGCAAAGCCAGTGCCGGCAAGTGGGAAATGCTTGTCCTCATGCCCCGACTATACAACATCCGAAAAAAAACGCGAGGAAAGCCGGGCTTGCCTCGCGTCTGCTGCGCACCGGCCCTCAGGCCGGTACAGCGTCGATTACAGCGAGTAGTACATGTCGAACTCAACCGGGTGCGTGGTTTGGCGCATGCGGGTGACTTCGGTCATTTTCAGCTCGATGTAGGCGTCGATCATGGAATCGGTGAACACGCCGCCGCGGGTCAGGAACTCGCGGTCCTTGTTCAGGTGATCCAGAGCTTCTTCCAGCGAAGCGCAGACGGTCGGGATCAGCGCATCTTCTTCCGGCGGCAGGTGGTACAGGTCTTTCGACGCTGCTTCGCCTGGGTGGATCTTGTTCTGCACGCCGTCCAGACCGGCCATCATCAGCGCGGCGAAGCACAGGTATGGGTTGGCCAGCGGATCCGGGAAGCGAGTCTCGATGCGGCGGCCTTTCGGATTCGCCACGTGCGGAATGCGGATCGAGGCGGAACGGTTGCGGGCCGAGTAAGCCAGTTTCACCGGCGCTTCGTAGCCTGGCACCAGACGCTTGTAGGAGTTGGTGCCTGGGTTGGTGATGGCGTTCAGCGCCTTGGCGTGCTTGATGATGCCGCCGATGTAGTACAGGGCGAAATCGGACAGGCCGGCATAGCCGTCGCCAGCGAACAGGTTTTTGCCGTCTTTCCAGATCGACTGGTGCACGTGCATGCCCGAGCCGTTGTCGCCCACGACAGGCTTCGGCATGAAGGTGGCGGTCTTGCCGTAGCTGTGGGCCACGTTCCAGATCACGTACTTCATGTTCTGGGTCCAGTCGGCGCGCTCGACCAGGGTCGAGAACTTGGTGCCGATTTCATTCTGGCCGGCGCCGGCCACTTCGTGGTGGTGCACTTCGACCGGGATGCCCATCGATTCCAGGATCAGGCACATTTCGGAACGCATGTCCTGGAAGGAGTCGACTGGTGGCACGGGGAAGTAGCCGCCTTTCACGGTTGGACGGTGGCCGCTATTGCCGCCTTCGATGTCCTTGTCGGTCGACCAGGAAGCTTCGTCGGAGTCGATCTTGACCATCGCGCCGGACATATCGATGCGCCATTTGACGGAATCGAAGATGAAGAACTCTGGCTCAGGGCCGAAGTAGGCGGTGTCGCCCAGACCGGAGGATTTCAGGTAGGCTTCAGCGCGCTTGGCGATGGAACGCGGATCGCGGTCGTAACCCTTGCCGTCCGACGGTTCGATCACGTCGCACTGCATGAACAGCGTGGTTTCTTCCATGAAGGGGTCGATGTTCGCGGTGTTCGGGTCCGGCAGCAGGATCATGTCCGACGCTTCGATGCCTTTCCAGCCGGCGATCGAGGAACCGTCGAAGGCGTGGCCCGATTCGAATTTGTCGATGTCGAAGTGGGACACCGGCACGGTCACGTGCTGTTCCTTGCCACGGGTGTCGGCGAAACGGAAATCGACGAATTTCACGTCGTTCTCTGCAACCATCTTCAAGACTTCTGCGGCGGTCATTGCCATGCGTATCTCCTAAGTGAAAAAGGGAGCCGGCACTTGCGTTCGGCTCAAGCTCACGGTGTATTAAGCAGCTTTCGTGCCAGCTCATCAGCAAGGCGGAGCATAAGCTAATTACCGCGTGCTCCGTTGATTCTGCCGGCAACTGTTTCTAAAATGTCTGACGACGGAAATCCAAGGGGACCGCGCCGTCTTAGTGCAGCACCAGTATGGTGCAATAGTGAGGATTTGCACTATATTGGTGCGAAAAATCTGAAATGAAGCAAAAAGCGTCAGCATGGTGCAAAAACAGCCCTCGGCTAGCCGCACTATAATAAACGAAGATCAATATGGGGAAATCGCTATGAGTCCTGAGGCCAATATTTTGCAACGCGCGCGCAGCCGCGACACCGCCCTGCCCTATGCCGGCGCGGTCACGCCGCAAGAAGCGTATGAACTGCTGCAGGCCGATGCCCGCGTGCGCCTGATCGATGTGCGCACCACGGCGGAACGCGACTGGGTAGGCCGCGTCGCCATTGCCGACACCCAGCATGGCGCGGTGCAGTGGAATACCTATCCGGGCGGCACGCCCAATCCCGACTTCATGGCCCAGTTGAACGCCGTGGCCGGCAAGGACGATGTGCTGCTCTTCCTGTGCCGCTCCGGCGTGCGCTCGCGCCATGCCGCCAAGCTGGCGACCGAGCACGGCTACAAGAACTGCTTTGACATTCTGCAAGGCTTCGAAGGCGACAAGGATGGCGCCGGCCACCGCAAGACTGTCGGCGGCTGGTGCCACGCCGGCCTGCCCTGGCTGGGCGCATAAAAAAACCGGGCAGCTGCCCGGTTTTCTTTTCGGCTGACGCCGCTTACAGCGTGTAGTTCAGACGCGCATACACGAAGCGGCCGGAACGGCCGAACGGCGAGTAGTTCGACGAAGGCACATTGCCGCTGGAGTTCAGCGCGGCCGGATAGGGATTGGCGTACTGGTCGAACAGATTGTCTGCGCCCAGCGCCACGCTGAGGCGCTTGCTGATCGCATAGCGTCCTTCCACATCGACCAGGGTCTTGGCCGACGACACATGGTCGCGCGCCGGATTGGCGTCCGGCGTCAGCACCTTGCCATAGCGGGTAGCGCGCACGGTGGCGCCCCAGTCGCCCAGCGACCAGTTGCTGCTGGCCGTGAACTTGGTCTTGGGCGAACCCTGCTCATACACCAGCACATTGACGCGGCCGAACAGCACCGGCGCCGGCGACAGGGCCGAGAGCTGGGCCGTGACTGGCAGCTTGGTCACCTTGGTGTCGGTGTAATTGCCGGCCACGGTGAAGTCGAACTTGCCCAACTGCGGCGAGACATAGGGATAGTTCAGCACCACATCCACACCCTTGGTCGTGGTGTTCACGCCATTGATGAAGAAGCGCCCGCCGCTGATGCCGGTAAAGCCCTGCTGGTTCAGGTACAGGCGCACATTATCGGCCGTCAGGTTTTCGGACAGCACGATGCGGTCACGGATCTTGATGTGGAAAGCATCCACCGTCAGGCTGCCCTTGCCCAGCTTGGCCACGGCGCCGAAGGAGAAGTTCACCGATTTTTCCGCTTCCAGCGGTTTCGCGCCCAGCGCCTGCGCCGCGCCCGAGGTCGGCTTCAGCGTGCCCACTTCATACGGAATGCCACCGATGAAGATGGTCGAGATCGAGCTGAAATTCTGCTGCTGCGGCGACGGCGCGCGGAAGCCGTTCTGCACCGAGCCGCGCAACGCGAAGGCTGGCGTCACGCTGTAGCGGCCGGCCAGCTTGCCCGACCAGTTGTTGCCGAAGTCCGAGTAATGCTCGCCGCGCACGGCGGCCGAGGCCAGCAGGTCGGGCGTCAGATTCGCTTCCAGATCGGCGAACAGGCTGTAGGCATTGCGGTGGTTATTCGACGCATCCGATGGCAGGAAGCCGGGGAAGACTTGCGAACCCGAGGCGGTCGGCTGGCCGTTCGGCAGCAGCACGCCGCCATTGCGCCAGGAATCCGGCTCACCCGCTTCCAGCTTATAGCCTTCGCGGCGCGCTTCGAAACCGAGGGCCACATTGAGCGGCGAAGCCAGACCCACTTCCAGCTGGCGCACGCCGGACAGATTGTAGGTCAGCTGGTCGTACGAGAAGCCGCCGGCATTGAAGACGGTCTTGCTGCTGGCGCCCAGCGAGCGGTTCAGCGTGTTCTCGATGGTGTAATCCATCTTGTTCTTGCCATAGCCGATGGAGCTGTCCAGCTCCCAGTCGCCCACGGTCCAGCTCACGCCGCCGGTGGCGCTGAAGTCGTCCACCTCGGGCGCGATGAAGGGCAGGAAGCCGTCCGGATAAATGGCCAGGGTATTGTTGTCCTGCAGTGGACGGCGGAAGAAGCCGCTGCCCTTGCCTTCACGCTTCTGGTAGCTGCTCCAGCCATACACTTTCACGCCGCCCGCCAGGGTATTGCCGGCGTTGACGAAGAGGGTCGACTGCTTCAGTTCCGGCTCGCCATACCAGGCGTTGAAGCGCTCGATGGTCTGCTCGCGCGGATCGTAAGCGCCGTTGACGCGCGGGTATTGCTGGCGCGTGTCGTAGCCGCTGCGTTCGGTGTGCTTCTGGTCCTTGTATTCGGCGGCGATGGTGACGTGGCCGCTCTCGCCCCAAGGCAAGCCTTTCCACACGCTGAAGTTGGCGTTGGCGCCGTCACGCCGCTTGCGTTCGGACGGACCGGCGCCCCAGGTGGCATCGGCCGGACGCGGCACCGGCGCGAAGCTGTATTCGGTGATGCGCTTGCCGTAGCCGATCACGGCTTCGCCGCCATCGCGGTCGGTGCGCAGGCGCAGATTGATCACGCCGGCAATCGCGTCCGAACCATATTGGGCCGAAGCTCCGTCGCGCAGCACCTCGATGTTCTTCACGATGGCACTGGGGATGGTGTTCAGGTCGACGGCGGCCGAACCGCGGCCGATGGTGCCGTTCAGGTTCACCAGCGAGGACGCATGGCGGCGCTTGGAGTTGACCAGCACCAGGGTCTGGTCCGGCGCCAGGCCGCGCAGGGCGGCGGGACGGATGGTGTCGGTGCCATCGGTCATGCCGGGGCGCGGGAAGTTCAGCGAAGGCAGGGCCACGGACAGGGCCTGGCTGATTTCCGTCACGCCGCCGACCTTCAAGGCTTCAGCCGAAATGATGTCGACCGGGGCGGTGGTGTCGAGCACGGTGCGCTTGGCAACCCGGGTGCCGGTGACGACCACGGTGGACTGGGGATCGTCGGCCACGGGCGCGGTCTGGGCTTGGGCCAGCGCGGCGGTGAACAGGGCGCCGATGGCCAGCGCCAGCAACTGTTTTTTCGGAACGGATGAACTCTGCATTGCGTACCTCGTGATGATGAAATCGATTAAGCTTATTACGAAACTAAATTTGGCTTTTCCATAAAAAGCCCTGATTTCATATTGAAACGAAGTCAATCCAAAGTCAAATTATTCAGCTGCTTTTCTAGCAATCTGTCTCCGGAAACAACAGTTACGCCAAACTTCATGCGCATTGCGCATAAGCTCATGCGCTTTCCGCGCTAGCCTCCATGCGGCTCAGGATGCGCTGGCGCACGAAGTTGATGTGGCTGCGCAAGCCGTACAACTCTTCGGCGAAGGATAGCGGGATGGAAATCTGGTTCACCCGCTCTTCGATCTCGTTCAAGCGCTCCAGCTGCTCGGCGTAGACGGCGCGGCGGGCATCGGCCGGCGCTTCGTCCAGCGCCTGCTCCACCGTGCGCAGCTGGCCATACCAGCGGTAGACGCGGGAACGGATGCGCCACACATACAGCGGCGGCAGCACGCGCGACAGCGGCAGCAGCAAGGCGCCGAAAGCCACCACCAGCACCCACATGCGGTCGAGGAAATTGGCCAGCCAGAAATTCATATAGCGCTGCAGGAAAGGCGCGCCATCCTTGTAGAACTTGGCCGCCTCGGGCGCCACCGGAATCTCCGTATAGCGCGCCGAAGGGAACTGGCCCTGCTGCTGGAACCAGCCCGCGCCGCCGTGGATATTGCTGGCCGCCTGCACGAACAGATCGATCAGGGCCGGATGCAGATCCTCGCGCGCCACCAGGGTGGCGGTCGGCGCGATCAGCTGATAATCCTTGGCCGGCAGATCGCGGCCCAGGTCGACGATGCCGCGCGGCAGCACCACATGGCTGAGGAAAGGCAGACGGCGCGTATACGCTTCAGCCTGGGCGAAGTCGAACAGGCGGATGCCCGGCGTCTGCAGCAGCATCTGCACCAGCGGCGCATCGGGCGCAGAACTGAAGACCAGACCATCGATGCGGCCCTCCAGCAGCTCCACCGTGGCCGGCGTGTTTTCCAGCATGCCGATCTGCAGCTCGGCCGGCTCGACCCCATTCACGTCCAGCACCTGGCGGAACAGGCGCGGCACGCCGCTGCCTTCGGGGCCGAGATTGATCTTCATGCCGCGCAGCTGGGTCAGCTGGCTGATCTCCTTTTCCTCGCGCAGGAAGAGCCAGAGCGGCTCGGTGAACAGGCTGCCCAGCGAGATCAGCCCCTTGCGCTCCGCCTCCGCCTGATCGGTGGAGCCGCTTTGCACGAAAGCGATATCGGTCTCGCCGCGATTCAAGCGCAGCAAATTCTCCTGCGAGCCCAGCGAAGGCTGCAAAGTCACGGCGATGCCATGCTTGCGCATGGCCGCCGCATAACGCTTGCCGATATTTTCGTAAGCGCTGTTCTCCTGCCCGGTAGACAGGCTCACCTTGCGCGGCGGCGCCGGATCAACCAGCAGATACGCCACCGCGCAGACAGCAGCAATCAGCAAAATGGTCGGTGCAGCGGTAGCAATCAAATCACGCACCGAAAAGCGCGTGAACTTCAAAATACGGGACATAGTGTGGCGGACAGGTTTCATAGCTGGCTACGATGCCAACAATTCCCCCGCCGCGCAAGCCCGTTTGCGCCAAATCAAAAAATGTCCACCCTGGTGTCAGGCGGGGCCGCCGAGGCACTGGAGTCGGACATTCTTTGATTTAGATCAGCAAATGTCCACCCTGGTGCCTGACACCAGGGTGGACATTGTTTGCGTTGGATCAAACGGCGGGGTGGGATTAGCCGCCGGCGCAGGCGCGCTGGGGGACGGGGGCGTTGGTGGCGCTCGCCGGCAGCGCTTGGGCGCCGTTGCTGCCGCTGCGCAGGCCGGCGGAGACGACCCCGCCTTTGGCGGCTTTCTCGGGCTCGATCAGGGGCATCAGGCTGGGGGCCAGGGCAACCAGCAGCTGCACCGGCAAGGCGCTGGTGAAGTCGTAGTTCTTGGAGTCGGGGCCGTGCACATACGCGGTCATGCTGCCGAAGAAGCGTTCGCCGATATTGAAGACGAAGGTGGCTGAGCGGTTGACGTAGCGCGATTCGATCAGGCGTCCGCCGGCGGCATACACGTCGAAGCGCTGGTCGCCGGTGCCGGTCTTGCCGCCGACCGGGATGTTCTTGCCGTCGGCGCCGATGAAGGCGGCGCGGGCGCGCTTGGCGGTGCCGTCTGAGACGACTTCGCGGATGGCGTCGGCCACGGCGCGCGCCACTTCGGGCGAGAGCACTTGCTCGGCGCTGCTGTCCTTGTTGCGCTCGACCTTGGTCTCATACGGCGTGCCGGCGGCGAAGTGCATGGAGGCCACACGCTGGGTCGGCTTGCGCACGCCGCCGTTGATGATGATGCCCATCATCTCGGCCAGCGCGGCGGGACGGTCGGCCGAGGCGCCCAGGGTGGTGGCATACGAAGGCACCAGGGAATCGAAGGGGTAGCCCATCTTCTTCCACTGGCGGTGGATTTCCATGAAGCTTTCCATTTCCAGCAAGCCCGCGATGCGCTTGTCCTGCGCATGCTTGCGGTGGGTCTTGAACAGCCATTGGTAGACTTCCTGGCGTTCCTTCTCACTGGCGGCCACCACCTGCGACAGCGTGGCGCCGTCGTGCGCGCGCAGATACGCCACCAGCCACAATTCCAGCGGGTGCACATTGGCCAGGTAGCCGCGGTCGGCCAGCGACCATTTATCCATCGCGTACTGGTCGTACATGCGTTCCAGACGGTCGTCCGGCACCTCGTTCTGGCTTTGCAGATTGTCGTTGACGAAGCTGCCGAACTGCGCCAGCGTCGCTTGCGGATACAGGGTGCGGTGGATGTTCGCCAGCCGCACCGGCGTGGCGCGGATGCTGCCGACCAGGATCTTGTCCAGCTCATCGAGCGGCTTGCCCTTGTACTTGGCGTAGAAGCGGTACAGGAATTCCTTGCCTTCCTTGTCGGCGAAGCGCGCCAGATACTGGGCGCGGCGCGGATCGTCGGCATCGGCCAGCACCGTGGCGGACGATCCCGGCGTCTGGAAGGAGTAGTACTTGACCACGTCGCGCATCAGGCGCACGAAGACCAGGTTGGTGGAGCGGCGCAGCGCTTCGCGCACGGTCAGGATGCGGCTGTCGTCTTCCTTCGAGAAGTTGCCGAAATAATGCAGGCCGCCGCCGGTGAAGAAGCCTTCGCCCGGATTGCCCGAATACTTGCGCTCCATGGCCGCCTGCAGCATGGCCGGCAGGTCGCGCTTGTCCATCGGCGTGGCGATCAGGTATTCCACGCCCCAGGCGCTGAGCCTGTCGCGCGGCTCGACCGCCACTTTTTTCAGCTCGGCCACATCCATGCCGCCATACTTCTTGTGCAGCTGGTCGACGATGTCCATATACGTGACCAGGGTGCGCAGCTTGGCGGTGGAACCCAGATCGAGCTTGGCGCCTTCGTTGATGTCGAGCGGCTGGTCGAAGTTATCGGTCTGCACGCGCAGGTAATTGGTCTTTTCGCCTTTTTCCAGCAAGGTGAAGCTGTACACCACATTGGCCGGATCGCCATTGCCCAGCATGCCCTTGCCGGTCAGGCCCGCGGCCTGCGCCGCTTCCGGATCGCGCAGCTCGCGCAGCACGGCGGTGACGGCGCGCTGCGACTGCGCGTCGAGCGTGGTGTTGACGCTGAGGTCGAGGCGGTCCAGATTGTAGAGGCGGTTGTCGCCCAGCAGGCCGGCCAGGTGGGTGCGCACCGCGTTCGAGGCCTTGCGCGTGACGAAGGCCATGGGCGGCGCCGCCGCCACGCCGGAACCGTGGGCCGGATGCAGTGCTTCTTTCAGCGCCGCGTCGCGCAAGGCCGGCGAGATCACGCCCGCCTGGGCCAGCACGCGCAGGTGGCTGTTGGCCAGGGTTTCCAGGTCGGCGTCGCCGTCGCCCAGATAATAGCTGGGGCGGCGCTGGGCGATCAGCAGCGACAAGGCTTGCTTGAAGGCCAGTGCGCTGCCCGGCTGGTCCATCTTGCCGCCCAGCAGGCGGCTCACTTCATCGAAGTCGCGGCCATACCAGACCCACATGCCGTCGCCGATGCCATTCACTTCGCCATAGCCAGGCTTGGCCGACAGCGGCACGGTGTTGAGGTAATCGACCACGATCTGGCGCCGCACGGCGGTGGTGTCCTCGCCATTCTGGTAGGCGCGCAAGGTGGCCGAGACCATCTGCTGCAGCTTGTCCTTCATCGAGGCGGTGCGGCCTTCCGGCGAGTGGCGGTATTTCTCGATCTGCGTGGCCAGGGTGCTGCCGCCGGCGGCGCGGTGCGAGCCGGCGCCCACGCTGGCCAGCGATTTCTCCAGCACGGCCTTGCTCAGGCGGTCCCATTCCACGGCCGGATTGCGCTTCGGATAGGTGTCGTCCAGCAGCTCGCGGTTTTCGATGAACAGCAGGCTGGCCACCAGGGCTTGCGGCGTCTTGTCGAAGCTGCCGTAGACGCGCTCCGGATAACTGGCGCTGAACAACGGCTCGGCGCGGCAATCGTAGATCGACAGGCCGGCCTTGGTCTTTTCGCGGTAGGTGGCGAACAGGCCCATATCGGCCAGCTCGATCATCTTGGGCGAGAAGCGCGCCTGCGCCGTCACCACATAGTCCTTGCTCTTCAGCTTGCCCAGATAGTCGGGCAGATTGGCATAGCCCAGGCGTTCGTCGTAAGGGCTATCGTGCGGGAAACGGATCGCCTGGCTCGGCCCCGCTTCAACGCGGTAACTGAGCTTGCCCACCAGATTGGAGAAGAAGCGCGCCTGCATCGCCGACGTGCGCACTTCCTGCAGCAGCCACCAGACGCCTAGCGAGAGCAGCACCAGCATCAGCAGAATGAAGGCATTGCGGGTGCGATGCCCTTTCTTCGGTTCCGATGGCGGCGGCGTAGCCGGCTTGGTTGGCGCAAACTGCGCGTCGTCGTCGTTGCGTTGTTCGTGTTCTGGATGGGAAGGCATAGGTACAGAGCGCAATCGGCGCCTGGCGCCACCGTAACCCATCGCCGCCGCTCCGGCGCGCAATTTGCGCACCGCGCGTACAACGACAGGGGGCCGGCGAAAACGACGATTGCTTAACATATTGTTCAAACCGGTCAATCGGGTAAATCAGCAAAGCAGCACCGCGTTTGCGAAGTTCGTTCCGGCAGCGCTTGATTACCATTGCACCACAACGGCGTGCGGTGCACGGGCCGTCGGGCAGATATTTTCTTCGCCGCTGCCGATTTTCGCAAAAAAACAACGACGCTCAGCCTTCCGTGCAAGCATCGCCACCGCCGCTGTCACAGCCCTGAAACACTGCTGAAATACGGCTGTCATTTCTTGGGTTCCGCGCTTTACAGCGGACGGTATTCTGCCTCCAGTCTATCGAGTTCGGCGCACATTTGGCGGAACGCTTGCGCGGCCTGCCCCGGCTCGCCTTTCACGCCCAATTCGATATGGCGGCGCGTGCGCGCATCGCCCACGCTGGGCAGGCTGAACACCTTCACGCGCGGGAAGGACGCTTCGATCGCCACCATCAGCGGCGTCAGCGCCGATTCCGCCGCCTCATATACCAGCACGGCATGTTCGGCGCGCGGTTCGCGGTTGAACAGGTCGGCGTAATGGGTGTCCAGCACCCATTCGATCATGGGCCAGGCCATCACCGGAAAGCCTGGCACGAAGTAATGCGTGCCGAGCGCGAAGCCGGGAATGTTGTTGTACGGATTGGGAATCAGGGCCGCGCCTTCGGCGAATTCGGCCATCTTCAGGCGGTGCAGGTTTTCCGCCGAATTCAGGTCGGCCACCTGGCCCGCTTCCTGCGCCACCTGGCGGATGCGCTGCTGAATCAGTTCCTTGCCTTGCGGGTGCAGCCGCAGCGGTTTGTCCAGCGCAGCGGCGGCGGCCTGGCGCGTGTGGTCGTCCGGCGTGGCGCCGATGCCGCCGCAGGAAAACACGATATCGCCGCTGGCGAAGCTGCGTTTCAGGGTGGCCGTGATGCGCGCCGGATCGTCGCCCAGGTATTCAGCCCAGCCCAGCTGCAGGCCGCGCGCCGCCAAGAGCTGCACCACTTTGGGGAAGTGCTGGTCGACGCGTTTTCCCGAAAGGATTTCGTCGCCTATGATAATCAGTCCAATAGCCATAGCCCTGCCCTATTCCTTAAGCCGTGTGCGTGATGTCCTTCTCCACGGCGGCAGCGCGCTGGCGCGCCAGCGCCTCCAGACAATAATACTCAAACCACAGGCCGGTGAAGATAAATATCAGCACGTACAGCCAGATCGAGGCCGCCGCCAGGAAGGGGAAGAAGACCACGGCGATGGCGGCGCCGCCAAGCCAGATCAGGCCAGGCAAGGCGCCCGCCGCGCCGGACACCACGCCGATCGCCAGCAGCTGCCAGCGGCGGTCGTGCATCAGCTGCTTGCGCTCGTCCTCGCTGGCGTAATCGGCCAGCGCATCGTAAGCCATGACGCGGCTGGTCATCCAGCCCCACAGCAGCACCTGGCTGACCAGGGCCAGCGGCGGCACGAAATACAGCGGCAAGGTGCAGAACCAGATGGCGGCAAACAGCGCGAAGCAGCGCAGGGCCATGGCCACGCTGCCCAGCAGGGTGCCGCCCTGCTTTTTCTCCAGCGCCGGGAAATGGCGGCCGCCGACATGGCGCACGATGAAGGGCATGGCGGCCACGCCCATGAAGATCAGGGCCGTCAGGATCATCAGCGGCAGCAGGAGCAGCAAGGCGACGAACGGCACCACCACGGTCTTCAGCGCGGCCAGGCCCCAGCTGCTCAGCCAGGAACCGCTGGCGCGGAAGCCATCGTATTCGGTGAACGTGGCGTGCAGCCAGTCCAGCAGCGGCTGCATGCCGAGGTAGAGCAGCAGCCCCCAGACCAGCACGGAGAGGATGAAGGGCACGATGCTGAGCAGCAGCATGCGGCCGTGCAGCTGCGACAGCAGCGCGCGGCCATAGGCGTTGACGACGTCGCGCATCAGACGGGTTTCCTTTTGCGGGCAAATTCCACCATGCGCTTCAGGCCCAGCCATTGCTGGCGCCAGAAGCCGCGGCCATAGTCGCGGCCGGGACGCACGCTGCCGTCGGCATTCGTGCGCGGTAGCTGGTCGCGCACGCCGGTGGTTTCAAAGCGCGGCGTGTAGTTGGCGGTGCGGAACAAAATATCCCAGATGGGCAGCAGCACGCCGAAATTGCAGCCGCCCAGCGTGCCCTGCCCTTTCGATTCGTGGCCGATGCCGATCGCATGGTGCATGCGGTGGAAGCGCGGCGACACCAGCAGGCGCTCGCCGAGCAGGCCGAAATGGATGCGCACATTGGCGTGCTGCAGGCTTTGCAGCATGCGCGAGAGCGACACCAGCAGCACATACTGGCCGGGCGGCACGCCGATGGCCAGGGCCAGCGCGCCCATCATCACATCGCGCAGCAGGTCGTCCAGCAGGTGGTTGCGGTCGTCGCTCCACAGATTCATATTGCGCTGGCTGTGGTGCAGGCTGTGCAAGCCCCACCACCAGCCGAAATGGTGCTGGGCGCGGTGGAACCAGTAATCGAAGAAATCCAGCACCACCAGATACAGGAAGAAACCGAGCATGGGATTCATGCCCGGCAGCAGCTCTTCCAGATTGAAGGGGCGCACGTTTTCCATGCGCAGCATGCCGGCCAGGCCATCCATCAGCGGATCGAGCGTGAAGAAGATCAGCACCGGGAACAGGCCGATGCGGTGGATCACCGTATAGATGAAATCGTTCCAGCGCGCGCGCCGGTCGTCGAACTTGTGCACGGGAATCAGGGCTTCCAGCGGGCGCAGCAGGGTGAACAGGATCACCAGCTCGCACAGGCCGGTCAGCAGCCATTCCGTGCCTTCGAAAGCCTCTTCGGTAAATTCGCCCAGGCCGGTGTAATAAATCAGGGGCTGGATCAGGCTTTCGAACAGCCAGCCCTGGGCCATGCCAAACCAGTCGGTGAGTAAGTGCATCATTGCTGCTTCATCATTTCCAAATATGCGGGGTGCTCGCGCAAGGTGGCAAAGCACATGCCCTTTTGCTTCAGGCCCAGGATCAGCGGCTCCAGATTGGCGGGCGCCCAGGGATCCTTGCGCGACCAGATGCCCATATGGGCCATAAAGATATCGCCATCGCGCAAGCCATCCAGCGATTTTTTCAACAATAGCGCATTCGGCGCCGTTTCGCTGGACAGCTCGTCGCCGGAGAAACCGGCCTTGGCCCAGCCCACATGGGCATAGCCGCAAGCCTTGGCCGCCGCCAGCGTGCGCGGTGAGGTGCGCCCGCCCGGCGCGCGCCAGAGCGGATCGAGGCCGCGCCCGGTCAGTTCGCGGAAGCGCTGGTCGACGCGGCGGATTTCCGCGCAATACTGCTGGGCCGTCCACTGCTGGCTATGCCCGGCCTGGTCGCCGAACTGCGGTTTGACCTGGATCAAACCCTGCGCCGCATCTTTTTGCCAGTAGACGTGATCGAAGGTATGCGAGCCGAAAGCATGGCCTTCCGCGACGCGGGCCTTCCAGTACCCAGCCCAGGCGGGATCGAGCGAATAGTCGCCGCGCACGGTCTTTTCATTGGCCAGGAAGAAGGTGGCCTTGATCTGGTGCCGGTGCAAGGTGGCGGCTATCAGCTCGGCCTGGGACTGGCTGCCCGTGTCAAACGTCAGGTAGACCGTGCCGCGGCACGCCGGCGCGGCGGGCGTAGACTGCGCCGTGGCAAGCGCGGCAAGGGCCAGCGCCGCTGCGGCGGCGGCCCTTGCCCGTTTTCCTGTCTGCGGTGCGGTGCTGCGCGGGGCTGTCATCGGCCCTCCTGCCTTACATGCGCGCCGAGGAATTGGCGAAGAAGACGCCGTGCGGCGAGCGGCCGACCGGAATCAGATTGGTGACCTTGCGCGTCGGCAGGTCGATCACCGCCACCTTCTTGATCCAGCGCAGCGTCACCCACATGGTCTTGCCATCTTCGGTGATTTCCATGCAGTCGGGACCGCCCGGCACATTGATGGTGCCGACGTTTTCCAGCGTCTTCTGGTCGATGATATTGATGGTGTTCGAGACGCGGTTCGACACATAGATCATGCGGTTGTCGCCCTGCGCGCGGAAATTGTGCGTGCCGGCGCCGGCCTTGATGCGCTTGACGGTCTTCTGGGCGCGCCAGTCGATCACTTCCACATAGTCGGAACCCATGATGCCGATCAGCAGGTATTTATCGTCTGGCGTCACGGTGATGCCGGCCGGCAGCTTGCCCACCGGCAGCGTCCATTTGATGGTCTGCGTCGTCAGGTCGATGGCGCTGACCTGGTCGCTGCCCTGGCGCGTGATGAAAGCGGTCTTGCTGTCGGCGCTGAAGGCGATATGGCTGGGCAGCTTGGGCATGGGCAGGCGCTTGGCCAAGCTGAAGTTCTTGCCGTCGTAACGGTAGACGTCCACGTGGTCGAGGCGCAGCGCGGTGGCGACGAACCATTTCTGGTCCGGCGAAAAGCCGATCTGATAAGGATCGGTGATGTCTTTGACATGGCGCTGGATCTGGCCGGTTTTCGGATCGAGGAAGATCAGTTCATTGCCGACGGCACTGGCGACGATCAGGGACTTGTTGTCCGGCGTGGCCATCAGGTGGTGCGGCTCTTTGCCGACGGCAAAGGTGGACAGGCTCTTCTTCGTATTCTGATCCAGCAGCTGCACGGTGGCGTCACGGGAATTGAGGATGACCACGACATTGGCCTGGACCGCTGGAATGGCGGCGAACAGGCAGAGGGACATAACGGCACGACGAATACTGCGTAACATGAAAAATCTCGCCTGAGAGAAGCAAAACCTTATTTTAAAGGGAAACCGGGGTTTATATAGTTATTGCCGACAATATTTAAGGGTGATTTAAAGCGCGGCTTAAGTCTAGCTGCCAGTTTTATTCGTGCCATGAATACGGCAGCGGCATGGCGCGGGCCGGGGCCATGCACTACAATCGGGGGCTAAATCCCCTATTGATTAACCAAGGAGCATTCATGTCCATCATCACCACCCCATCCGGCCTGCAGTACGAAGACATCACCACCGGCGACGGCGCCGAAGCCAAGGCAGGCCAGAACGTCACCGTGCACTACACCGGCTGGCTGCGCAACGACGACGGCAGCAAAGGTCCGAAATTCGATTCCAGCAAAGACCGCAACGCCCCTTTCGAATTCGCCCTGGGCGCCGGCATGGTGATCCGCGGCTGGGACGAAGGCGTGCAAGGCATGAAGATCGGCGGCCTGCGCCAGCTGACCATCCCGGCTGAGCTGGGCTATGGCGCGCGTGGCGCCGGCGGCGTGATTCCGCCAAACGCCACCCTGATCTTCGACGTCGAACTGCTGGGCGTATAAGATGCCGCGCGCCCTGTTGGCAGTAGTGCCGGCAGTTGTGGGCGCCAGCCTGCTGGCGGCGATGCTCGGCGGCTGCGCCGTCGTGGCCGTCACCGGCGCCGTGGTCGGCGCTGGCGTGACGGTGGCCTCCACCGCCGTCGATGTGGGTGTGGCGGCCGGCAAGGGCGTGGTCTCGGTCGGCAAGGCCGTGGCCGGGTCCGGCGACGACGAGAAGAAGTAAGAACAGAAAGGCCGGCGCTCAGCCGGCCTTTTCCCACCGCATCCGCAAACGCAATAAAGTCAGCTCAGCGTTTCCATCCCTTGCGCATGGCATCGCGCTCGCCGCGCTCATCGAGCGGCTGGGCGCCGCTGCGCTGGTCGATCGCATCCTGCACCACTTGCGGCATCTCCGCCGCCGCCTGGCGCGAAGCGCCCTGCGCAACAGGCCGCATATATTGCACCAGCAAAGGCAGGCGCCACTCGCCGCCGTTCTTGCAAGCTAGTCCCGCCAAATCCTGCACATTGCCATCGGCGATAAAGCTACGGCAAAACAGCCCGTCAACCGACACGAAGGTCAGACCGATGCGGACACCGCCCGCCGCCACCGCATTTGACATCAGCTGGCGTTCCAGTGCCGTGGCCAGCCTGCCCTGGGCCATCAAGCCGCCTTCGCGGCTGACCACGCTTTCGCTGACGGCATCCGTTTGCAGCCACATCAGTCCATAGCGTCCCGCCAGCATGCCCAGCAGCAGCGTGCAGAACAGCGCCGTCCACACCGGCCAGGACCAGCGCCACAGATGGCGCGCGCGGCGCGCCGCCTGCTGACTGGCTTCCTTTCTGGCACGCACGGCCGCCAGCTGCACCACAATCGCCTGGTGCTGCGGCTGGCGCCGTCGCCCCTGCGCCGCTTCGCTGCTGCCCGCGTGTGTCAGCTTGAATCGGGCCACGCGCTCAGCCAGACCGGCATCGCGCTGCATGGCCTCTTCAATGGCATGGCGGGTCGCCTGGTCCAGTTCCCCGTCGGCATAAGCCATCAGGACATCGTCGGAAAAACTCATGATTCCATCCCCGCCCGTTCAGAATCCGATTCCTTATATTAGCACCGGGCTGCGCTAATTCGTGCCCCGTTTGCGCGGCAGCGACAGGGCTGCGCAAATAGGCCGCGCAACAGCCGCGCCAATGCGGTGCGGCGGCGGCACGCGCCGCGGACAGCCAGGTTTTACGCCTGTTTTTTGAGCAGTTTTGTCGCAAGCCATGCACTGTAAGGGTTTCTTCAAACAGAAAGCATTACATTTGGCAATTATTGTGCTAATCTGCGCGCTCTATTAACCAAGGAGGTAGTAATGAAAAAAGGCGAACTGATTGCAGAATTTGCGAAGCGTACCGAGATGTCCGGCGCCGCCGCCAATGACGCAGTGAACACTCTGATTGCCATCGTTACCGAGCGTCTGAAAAAAGGCGATACGGTCGGCATCACCGGCTTCGGCACCTTCTCCGTCGCCAAACGCGCTGCTCGCAAAGGCCGCAATCCTGCAACCGGCGAAGCGATCAAAATCGCCGCGTCCAAGACCCCAAAATTCTCGGCTGGCGCTACCCTGAAAGCGGCAGTGAACCCAACCAAGAAGAAGTAATTCTCGGTCCCGCCGAAACGGCGGTTCAGGGCAGTCCCTTCGGCCTGTCCTGAGCCGCCGTTTTTTTATGGGCGCCCGATTTGAGCCTTCCCTCTAGTTTTCCGGCACTGCGCGGCGGGGCTTCTTTGTATGATATGGCCCTTACCCATCGCCAAGAGGAGATTAGACATGAGTTTGCAAGAGCAATTCGATCAGGCCGTGCTGGATTCGAAAAACCTGCCTGAGCGTCCGGACAATATGACCCTGCTGAAAAT
Source organism: Massilia sp. BJB1822 (assembly GCF_013369485.1). GTDB lineage: Bacteria > Pseudomonadota > Gammaproteobacteria > Burkholderiales > Burkholderiaceae_D > Rugamonas. The sequence goes on along the minus strand of NZ_JABWEB010000007.1, from coordinate 177,612 downwards.
CTACGCCCTGTTCAAACAGGCGTCGGCAGGCGATGTCAGCGGCGAGCGTCCCGGCATGACCGACTTCGTCAACCGCGCCAAATTCGACGCCTGGGCCAATCTGAAAGGCACGGCGCTGGAAGAAGCCAAGCAGCAGTACGTCGATCTGATCGAAGAACTGAAAGCCGCTTGATACACCAAGCGCAGGCAAAAAAAACGGGGCGCCTCAGAGCGCCCCGCTGTTTTTCTGCCTGAAGCCGACTCAGGCCGCGCCGGCAAACACCTTGCGCATATTCTCGGCCACCTTGCTTTCGATGCTAGAAGAGAAGGCGCTGAGCAGGAAGCCCAGCTTGATTTTCATCTGCGCCTGTTCCGGCGCCAGGGTCAGCGAACCTTCCACGCCGCTGCGCTCGAAACGCAGCACATCGCCTTGCCACGTGCAGGCCAGATCGAATTCCTGGGCCATTTTCTGCGCCACTTTTTCCGCTGCCGCCCTTGCCTGGGCTGGGTCCAGGCAGTGTTCCTGGGTGATGTTGATATCGGCCATGCGCCTTCCTCGTCCTGAGCAAAAGGCGCAATGATGCCACAGCCTAGAGCAGGCGGAAAGCCAGGATGGCGACGATGGTCGGCCCCAGGGCCGCCAAAAACAGGTAGGCGGCGTTCACCGTGCCCAGCTCGAAATGGCCTTTGAGGATGGCCATGCCGGCCGGATTCGGCGCGTTGGCGATCACCGTCAGGCCGCCGCCGGTGACGGCACCCGTCACCAGCGCGTACTTGAAATCATCGCTCAAGCCTTCCACCAGCGAGCCCAGATACGTCAGGGCGGCATTGTCGGTGACGGCGGTCAGCGCGGTGGCGCCGTAGTAGACGGCCGAACTGCTCATGCTCATCAGCACGCGCTCCAGCCACCACTGCTGCTGGCCGCCCAGCACCACCAGGCCGGCCAGGAAAAAGGCCACCATCAGCCCTTCGCGCAGGATCAGGCGCTCCTGGTAGCGCCCATAAGCATGGGCCACGCCTAGGAAGAACAGGAAGAGACCGAGGAAGACGGCCGGATGGTGGGAAAACACCACTACCCCGGCCAGGAAACCCAGGTGGACCAAGGTCAAAGGCCAGGGCACATGCGCTTCTTCCGCCTCGCTGGCCGGACGGTGGGCCGCCAGCTCGCCGGCGAACAGCAAGGTCACGGCCATCGCGTTGACGGCCACGGCCAGCGCCGCCTTCCAGCCGATGTGGCTGAGCATGAAAGCCATATCCCAATGCCACTTCCCGGCCACCATCAGCACCGGCGGCGCGGCGAACGGGGTCAGGGTGCCGCCGATCGAGACATTCACGAACAGCACGCCGAGCGTGGCGTACTTCAGGCGCTCGGACAGGCCGCGCGAAAATATGCTGTGCGACAGAATCATGGCGCCCAAGGTCATGGCGGCCGGTTCCGTGATGAAGGAGCCGAGCAAGGGCACCACGGCCAGCACGGTGAAGTAAAAGCCCATGCTGCCCGGCAGGCGCACCACGCTGGCCAGCAAGCGCACGCCAGCCCGGGTCGCCACCAGCACCGGGCGGGTGGCGGCGATCACCATGATGGTGAAGACGAACAGCGGCTCGGTGTAGTTGCGGCTGTCCAGGTAAGCGGTGGCGGCGGGCGAACCGTCCAGCGCAAAGATGCACAACACCAGCACCAGTGCCCAGAAGCCGAACACGACTTCGACTTCGCCCAGCAAATGCCAGATGCCGGCGTGGGCCGGATGGGCATGCGCCAGGCGCTCGAACAGCTTGGTGGAAAAGGTGTGCAGGACGGCGATGGCAAATAAAGCCGCGCCAATGATCTGGATGCTGGTCGGTGCCACTCGGTCTCCCCTGTTGTTTTGCTGTTTTCTCCGATTGTACTTTGTGCTGGATCAAACGCCAGGCGGCGGCGCGGGAGAACCATGGTTTGCCAGGACGGCGCCGCCGTCCCTCACCGGGAGAACATCATGGACCGCCAAGTTACCATACCGCTGCAAGCCGTTGTCACTGAATGTGCCGCCCTGCCCGTCGGCTATGTGCCGACGCCTTCGGCTTCCTACCGCCAGCACCGCAAGACGGTGCAGCTGACCGTGCAGCCCGGCCGGCCCCGCCTCGACCCGGCTGCGCCGCCGGTGCCGCCGCTGCCCACCGGTTCGCGCGTGCTGATCTGGAAACAGGACCCATCGGTGAGCGAAATGGGCACGCGCAAAACCTTCCTGCCCGGCGTGGTGCTGACCGGCCCGCGCGACGCCCGCATCGCCAGCGGCGCCGGCATCGCGCCGGTCAGCCCCAACGCTTTCGGCGACTTCATCCTCTCGCCCAATACCGAGCAGTTCGACGCCGTGCACACCTTCGCCGTGGTGCGCCAGACCCTGACCATGTACCAGCGCGCCCTGGCCCATGACGGCGCTGCCTCGCCCCTGCCCTGGGCCTGGAACAGCGAGCACGATACCGAACCGCTCACCGTGCATGCCCACGGCCTGCCGAACGTGATGAACGCCTATTACAGCCGGCAGCAGAAGGCGCTGAAGTTTGGCGACTTCGTGCCCAGCGGCGCCAGCGAGCGCGTGTTCACCTGCCGTTCCTTCGACATCGTGGCGCACGAAACCGGCCACGCTGTGCTCGACGGCCTGAAACCGCGCTGGCTCTTAAACAGCAATCCGCCGCAGACCGGCGGCCTGCACGAAAGCTTCGGCGACCTGACCGCCATCTTCCTGGCCCTGTCCCAGCTCGACCAGGTGGAGGCGGTGATCGCCCAGACCCGCGCCGACCTGCACGACAAGACTTTCCTGGCCGATATGGCGGAACAGTTCGGCCTGGCCCTGGGCCGGCCCAATGGCTTGCGCAATGCCGACAACGACCTCAAGCTGTCAGAGGCCGGCACCGAAGTCCATGCTATCTCCCAGGTCTTTACCGGGGCGATTTACGATATTCTTGCCGACATCTTCAGCTTTGAGCGGCATCCCGGCATGGAAGACGATGCCGCCGTGCTGCACCGCGTGGCGGCCTATCTGCGCGGCCTGGTGTTGCGCGCCCTGGTGGCCGCGCCCGAGCGGGCGGCCAGCTATGCCGATGTGGCCGGCCAGCTGCTGCGCCTGGCCGGGGAAGATGGCGTGCCGCCCACGTACAGCGAATTCATCCGCAACCGCTTCGCCCTGCGCGAGGTGATCGCGGCAGTGGCTGAAGGCGTAGGCGCGGCGCCGGCCGAGGAGCAGAACGTGATCGCCCTGGTGGAAGATGAGCCGGGCGCGCGGCAAGACCGGCGCGCCTGCTGCGGCACCATGAACCACGCCGAATACTTTGAATTGGAAGGGGTTTTGGACGGGGAACGCGCTGCGCTGGCCCAGTGGTGCCGGCAATATAGTGTGCGAACCACATAAGCCCCTGTATTGACAAGGGATTTGTATCATTTGGGCCTCGAATTTGCTTATTTGTATTGTGTCTAAGCCTGAATTGTGAGAAAGAGCGAATTACCTTAAAATACAGTGCTTTGCTGAAGTAATCTGCCGAATTCATAGCTAGCCGCTTCAGCGCATCAACATTGATAGGACTGTTATGACTCACGTTGTCACCGAATCTTGCATCGCCTGCCGCTACACGGACTGCGTCGATGTGTGCCCGGTCGATTGTTTCCGCGAAGGCCCGAATTTCCTAGCCATTGACCCCGACGAGTGCATCGATTGCGCCGTGTGCGTGGCCGAATGCCCGGTCAACGCCATTTTCGCTGAAGAAGACGTGCCGTCCGATCAGCAGCAATTCATCAAAATCAATAGCGATCTCTCGCGCAACTGGCCTTCGATCACGAAGACCAAGCCAGCCCTGCCTGAAGCCGAGCAGTTCAAGGACGTCCAGGAAAAAGCCCACCTGCTGGTGCGCTAAGGCGGGATTTGCAGCCGGCATCGGGAGTCCGCTGCGCCTACCGGCGTGGCGTAGTAGCATATCGGCCTGCCAATTTTGAAATAACAGGAATGAAAGCGTATGAATAGCGTATCTGCCACCACCCCAGGAAGCGTCATTGAAGCTGACGCCGTCATCATCGGTGCAGGCCCAGTCGGCCTGTTCCAGGTATTCGAACTCGGCCTGCTGGAAATCAAGGCCCATGTGATCGATTCCCTGGCGGCGGTTGGCGGCCAGTGCGTGGAGCTGTATCCGGACAAGCCTATCTACGACATTCCTGCCGTTCCTTCCTGCACCGGCCAGGAACTGACCGACAATCTGCTCAAGCAGATCGCCCCGTTCGACCCGACCTTCCACCTGGGCCAGGAAGTGACCGTGGTCGAGCGCCGCGAAGACGGCCGTTTCAATGTCGAAACCAATATCGGCACCAAATTCATCACCAAGACCATCTTCATCGCCGCCGGCGTGGGCTCCTTCCAGGCGCGCACCCTGAAAGTGGACGGCATCGAAGCATTCGAGAACAAGCAGCTGTTCTACCGCGTCAAGGAACCGGCACTGTTCGAAGGCAAGAACCTGGTGATCTGCGGCGGCGGCGACTCCGCCCTGGACTGGGCTCTGAACTTCGTCGGCAAGGCCGAATCGGTGGTGCTGCTGCACCGCCGCGAAGACTTCCGCGCTGCGCCCGCTTCCGTCGCCAAGATGAAGGCTCTGTGCGAAGAGTATGAAATGCAGCTGATCATCGGCCAGGTAACCGGCCATGAAAGCAAGGATGGCCTGCTGACCGAAATCAAGGTCACCGGCGCCGACGGCGTGACCCGCCGCGTGCCGCTGGACATGCTGCTGGTGTTCTACGGCCTGTCGCCGAAGCTGGGTCCGATCGCCGAATGGGGTCTGGACATCGAGCGCAAGCAGCTCAAGGTGATGAACACCGAGAAGTTCGAGACCAATGTGCCGGGCATCTTCGCCGTGGGCGATATCAACACCTACCCAGGCAAGAAGAAGCTGATCCTGTCGGGCTTCCACGAAGCAGCCCTGGCGGCCTTCGGCGCGGCGCCTTACATCTTCCCGGACAAGAAGATCCATATGCAGTACACCACCACCTCGCCGAAGCTGCACAAGGTGCTCGGCGTGGAAACGCCAGTGTTCGACTGACAACAGTCTAAGAAAACTCCTACAAAAAAGCAGCGGGAACGCTGCTTTTTTTATGGGCGCGGCACTATTATTGTGCCTAAAGGGACACTGGAGGCAGAGCGGTTTGCCGACTTTCTGATGGTTACGGTGAAATGCTGTACTGCATGAATAAATGGCCTATAATTGATTCATGTTTGTCCGCGGCGCTTTTTTTGCTGCACCGCACATGACCCGGGATTACCTATGCTTTACCAACTCCACGAAATGCAACGCTCCTTCTTGAACCCGCTGATGCAGTGGGCGGAAGCGTCGTCCAAACTCTTTAGCAACCCGGTGTCCCCCCTTGCCCACACGCCGTTTTCGCAGCGTATCGCGGCCGGCTACGAGCTGATGTACCGTCTTGGCAAGGACTATGAGAAACCCGCTTTCGGCCTCGACTTCACGCCGGTCAAGGGCAAGACCAAGGATGCCCGCATCATCGAAGATGTTGCGCTGCAAAAACCGTTTTGCCGCCTGATCCACTTCCGCAAGGATTTGAGCGAGAAGGACATGCGCGCCCTGAAGCAGCCCACCGTGCTGCTGGTCGCCCCGCTCTCCGGCCACCATTCGACCCTGCTGCGCGACACCGTGCGCGGCCTGCTGGTCGAACACGACGTCTACATCACCGACTGGACCGATGCGCGCATGGTGCCGGTATCGGAAGGTCCGTTCCACCTGGACGACTATATCTTCTATGTGCAGGAGTTTATCCGCCTGCTCGGTCCCGATGTCCACGTGATCTCGGTCTGCCAGCCGACGGTGCCGGTGCTGGCCGCCATTTCGCTGATGGCCTCGGCCAAAGATCCGAAGCTGCCCAAGACCATGACCATGATGGGCGGCCCCATCGATCCGCGCAAATCGCCGACCCAGGTCAACAATCTGGCGACCGAGAAGAAATTCTCCTGGTTCGAAAACACCGTGATCTATCCGGTGCCGCCGAATTACCCGGGGTTTGGCCGCAAAGTCTATCCCGGCTTCCTGCAGCATGCCGGCTTTATCGCCATGAACCCAGGCCGCCACGCGCAAAGCCACCGCGAGTTCTATATGCACCTGGTAACGGGCGACGACGAACCGGCCGACAGCCACCGCAAGTTCTACGACGAATACAACGCCGTGCTCGACATGCCGGCCGAATACTATCTGGACACCATCAAGACTGTGTTCCAGGACTTCAGCCTGCCGCAAGGCACATGGAAGGTCGGCGGCCAGCTGGTGCGGCCGCAGGACATCACCACGGTGGCCCTGTTCACCGTCGAAGGCGAGCTTGATGACATTTCCGGCGCCGGCCAAACCCAGGCCGCGCACGAGCTGTGCAGCGGCATCCCGGCCGATATGCAGCAAGACTTCGTCGCCCCGGGCGCCGGCCACTACGGCATCTTCTCCGGCCGCCGCTGGCGCGAAGTGGTCTGCCCCAAGATCGGCGAGTTCATCCGAAAGCACGGCTAAGCGCTTGCACGCCTGGATGGCAAAACGCCCCGTACCGCATCGCGGCCGGGGCGTTTTTCATGCGCGCTCGATTTTCACCGTCGGCCGCGTATTCGGATAGATCTGTTCCACGCGCGGCTCGTCCGGCCCCGGCTTCTGGATGCTGTAGCCGTTCACCGGCTGCGAGCGGTTGACCCAGAGCGCGTAATACAGATGGTCGGCGCGCGGATCGTCCGTATTCGGGTGGATCAGGATGGTCAGGCCCAGGCTGTTCAACTGCAGCCAAGGCACGATCACCGGTAGCAGATCATTGCTGAAGCCGAAATAGAACGATGGCGTCACGTGCGGCCCGCGCGGCTCCAGATTCCAATCCCCCAGCTCCACCGAAAAGCGCTCCGCCGCCCATTTGCGGATCAAGGCCGCCTTCTGATAGCTATCCTCATCAAAATAAATATGGGCGTGATAGCTCTCGATATCCGTATACGCCCGCGGCTTGGCCGGCAGCGCCTGTTCCCCCGGCCGCACGCTCGGCGGACGCGGCGTCGGCGCCTTGAAAGTCTCATAGCCCCAAGGACTCTTGCCCGCTTCGGGCTTCTTAACAGGCGCCGTCTGCGCCAGCGACAAGGGCGCAATCGTCCCCGCCGCCACAGCCAACCCACCGCGCCGCAGCCAATTGCGCCGCTGCGGCGACAGCACATCCGCCCACTCCTGATCCTCGCTCATACCACCTCCTCTCTCCATTTGATATTCCTCCTTTGATTTGTCAGAAGCGCAGCGTGGCGCGGGCGTACCAGGTGCCGCCGACGACGCCTAAGGGACCGCTGTTGTCGACCGCGCCGCTGTATTGGGCGAGGTTGGCAGAGCTGCGGGCATCAAGCGGGAGCTGGCTCGGTTTGCGGTTGAACAGGTTGTTGGCTCCGACAGTCAGGCTTAGCTGGCGCGTGATGTCGTAGCCGATGCTGGCGTCGGTGACGAAGGCGGCGGGAATGTAGTAATCGCCGCCGCTATTGTTGTTCAGGCGTTTCAGGCGGCCGTAGCGGGTTTCCTTGAGCTGCGCTTTCCACGGGCCTTGGTCGTAGGCCAGCGCCAGGATTTCCTTGTCGCGCGGGGCGCGGTACAGCAGCTCGTATTGGGCCGATTTGTTCAAGGTGTCGATATTGGGCAAGCCTTGCAGGACGGCGGGAAGGGGCGCGATGCCGGTCAGCGTGGTCTTGTTCAGATTCAGCGCGGCGGTCCAGCGCAGCCTGCCGCCGGCGACCTTGAGGCTATCTTCGGCGGTGAAGTCGAGACCTCGGGTACGGGTGTCGCCGACATTGGCAAAGTAGTGGGCGACCAGGCCGTTGCCGGGCGTGAGGCCGGCGCCGCGCAGCAGGCTTTCGATAGTGGCGGCTTGCTGGGCGCTCAGCGGCGTGCCGTTGCCGTCCAACGCGATTCCCGAGCTGCGGTCGATGCCGATTTCGGATGAGACGCCGAGGCGGTTGTCGACGTCGATCTGGTACACATCCAGCGCCAGCCTTGGACCGCTGGCGGGACTGAAGACCAGGCCTGCGGTGAGGCTGCGCGCCTGCTCCGGCTTGAGCGCCTGCGCACCGAGCGCGCGGGCCGCCGCCGACGTCGGCTGGGCCAACAGATACGGCACGCCCGCATGGTCGGACGTGTTCGAATAGGACTGCGTCACCAGGCTTGGAGCGTGGAAGCCATTGCTGACGGTGGCGCGCAGCGCCCATGCCGGCGCAATCTCATAGCGCGTGGAGAGGCGGCCGGATAGCTTGTTGCCGAAGTCGGAATAGCGTTCGGCGCGCGCCGCGGCGTCGATCAGCAGCGCGGCCAGCGGCTGCACGCTCAGTCCCGCATACGCAGCGTGGCTGCGGCGCGCGGTGTCGCTGGCATCCACCGGCAGATAGCCCGACAGCGCCGAGGAACCACCGCCCAGATAGGAAGCCGGTTCGCCTGCGGAACGCTGCTGCTGTTCGCGCGAATATTCGAGTCCAACGCTGAGTTCCGCCGGCTGCGCCAGTCCGGGCAGCGCCAGCGGACGGCGCGCATCGGCATTCAGTACCCAGCGGCTGTAGCGCTGGGTACCGATGTAGAAATCGGTTTGCGCGCCTGGATAGGTCAGCGAGTAGTTGGCCGAGTGCTCCACGCCCACATCGATATCGTCCTTGCCGTAACTGGCGCTCAGGTCCCAGCTCCAGCCCGCGCCCCGCCCTTTCACGCCGCCGGTCAAGGCGAAGTCCTGTTCGCGCGTGGTTTCGAACGGCGTGAAGCCATCGGGATAGACGGCCAGCAGTCCCTTGTTATTGTTGAAGATGGTGTTCGGCAGGCGGAAGTTCTGCGCCGAGCCGGCGTCGCGCCGCGCATACGTGCCAAAGCCATACAGCTGCACGCTGTCGCTCACATCGTAGCCCGCGTTCACGCCGAAAGTCGCGGTACTGCTTTCGGGCAGACCCAGGTTGCGCCATGGATTGCCGTTGCGTTTGGCCTCGGCCGGATTGGGCGAAGCGCCCGCCGGCAGGGAGTTGTTCGGCCCCAGCCTCACCAGCTGTCCATCGCTATTGCGCACGGCGGGATAGGACAAATAGCCGGGATTCAGCGCAAAGTTGCGCACGGCCGGACTCTGATGATTGAACTCGGCGCTCGCATGCAGGAAGCCCTGTCCATTCAAGCGGCTGCCGCCGTCGATGCGCGCATAGCTGTTGCTGCCGTCGCCCTTGTAGCTGCGGCCCGTCTGGCCCGAGACGCTGCCGCTGTCGTCGCTCTTGAGAATGATGTTGATGACGCCCGCGATCGCATCCGATCCATAGATGGCCGATGCGCCGTCACGCAGCACTTCCACGCGCGCAATCGCGCCGGTGGGAATCAGCGCCAGATCGGGCGCCACCGAACCGGGAAAGCCATCCTCGTTGACGATGGCGGTGCTGTGGCGACGCTTGCCATTCACCAGGATCAGCGTATGCGAGGGATCGAGATTGCGCAGCTGTCCGGCGCGCACGATGCTGCCCAGGTCGGGCTGCACGCGGGCCGGCAGATTGAATGACGGCAGCGCCGTATCCAGCGCCTCCAGCAGATTCAGTTTGCCGCTGGCCTGCAGTTGCTGGGCGCTGATGATGTCGACCGGCGCGGCGCTGTTGTCGACGGTGCGGCCGCTGGCGCGCGCGCCCGTTACCAGCACGGTTTGCGCCTCCTCCGTCTGCGCCATCGCCAGCATGGGCTGCATCAGCAGGAGGGCGAGGATGGTGCGGCGGGGAAGACCGAAACGGTGCTGCGGTACTAGCATGGGCGAGTCCTTTCAGAAGCGGCGGCGCCACCACGGCGGCCGACTGGCTTGCAAAAGACTAAACGCCTCGGGAAATTTTCAGAACGAATGCTTTCGCATGTTCTTATGCTGCGAACGTTGCGTCAGCGCGCAACCTGGCTGGCGCGGCACTGCATCGCCACGTAAATGACTCCGCAGAAAAGCCAGCACCATCGCCTCGTAAGCGCTGGGTGCATAGGCGTGCAAGTCCACGTGGTCGGCGCCCCGCACCATCCATAGCTGCTTCGGTTGTCCTGCCGCCGCATACAGGCGCTGGGTTTCATGCCAGGGCGTGCGGGTATCGGCACTGCCGGAGGCGATCAGCAAAGGTGTCTTCAATGCCGGCAGGGCCGCTTCCGGCCGCAGTTGTTCAAGGCCGATGCCGGTGCGCAGCGGCAGTTGCCACAGCAGCAGCGGCGACAGATGGCGCGCCGGCTGCCCGAGATAGAGGGCCAGGCGATCGCCTACGGCATCTTCGATGGCGGGATACATGGATTCCAGCACCGCTGCATCCGGCGCCTTGAGATCGCGCGCCAGCACCAGCGAGGCAGCGCCCAGCGACACGCCGATGACGCCGACCTTTTCGCCGGGCAGTTCTTGGCGCAGGAAGGCCAGCGCCGTCTTCACGCCCTCCGCTTCGCGCCAGCCGAAGGTGATGCGTTCGCCGCTGCTTTCGCCATGCGAAGGCAGGTCGATCAGCAGGACAGAGAAGCCGGCCCGTTTCAGAAAGCGGGCGCGATCGAGCATGGCGCGCCGGTCGGCCCGCACACCATGCAATAGTAGAACCGCGCCATGGCCCGCCTGGCCCGGCGCATACCAGCCGGCCACGGTGGCATCCGCGTTCACGCGCAACTGCACGGTGCGCGCAGCGAGGTCGCGCGGCGCCTCGCCTATCGCATGCGGCACCGGCGCACTTAGCAGCTCGCCGGCCGCCAGCACTGCCGCCGCCGCGAGCACGGAGAGGCCCAGGCCAGCCAGGATGATTCGCCGTAAAGCCATCTAATTCTCCACCGCTTGATTGCCGTCCATGCCGATGCGGCGCCAATATTCGCGCTCGAATTTCGCGAGATCGATCTCGCGCGCGGCGTCATTATAGGCTTTCTGCTGCGCCAGTCCTTCGGCCGTGCGCTTGAAGCAGATGTGTACAGGGCGCTCCTTGAAGGCTTGCTCCGAGAAGGTGATGCGCTCGCGTTCGGCCTTGGTGAAGCGGCCGCTGTTGTAAAGCAGATAGCGCAGCACATGCTTTTCCACCACGATGGCGGGAAAGCGTTTGGACAGCAGCTTGCGCAGATTGATCTCGTCGTTCACGCCCTCTTCCGCGCGCAGCAGGCCTTGCCGCGCCATGCCGTCGAACTGTTCGCCATTCGAATAACCGGCCACGGTGCCGATGCGCATGCCGGTCAGCTCGGCCAGGCTGCTGGCCTGCAGCGGCGCGTCTTTCAGGAAGACCAGCACCGTCTGCGTATTGCCGATGGGCGCGGAGAAGTGGCACAGTTTTTCTCGTTCGGGCGTGCGCCACACCGCCATGAAGCCGGCATAGCGCGGATGGTGCAGGCCGAATTCCATGGTGCGCTTCCAGGGGAAGTATTCGACCTGGGCGCTTTGTCCGAGTTTTTCGTAAACGGCGCTGACCAGGGTGCCGGATAGGCCATGGCCGGGCAGCGTCGGCGTAATGAAAGGCGGCCAGTCTTCGGCGGCAAAGCGCACGCTGTCCGCTGGCGCCGCGAGCACGCTGGCACAGGGCAGCAGCAGCCATAGCATCAATGCAAGCGGCCTTACTCGTTCGGGCATTGCCACTCCGGACTCGCCATTGGAATAGTGGATGTATCAGCCTATGCTCCCACAAATAGCAGATGAGTATCAAGTTGTATATGTGCAACTATTTCCAGCAGCGGCAGAGGCGGCGATTCCCTGAACGCGGCATGGGGTTTTGCTGCCGCCGCGCGCCAGATGGCGGATAATGGCGCTTTACCGTATTCCCTTGCATCGTGACCGAACCTAAATCGCTGGCCGACCGCATCGAAGACGCCCTGCCGCAGACCCAATGCACCAAATGCGGCTACCAGGGCTGCCGTCCGTACGCCGAAGCTATTGCCGCAGGCAGCGCCGAAATCAATCAATGCCCGCCGGGCGGCGCCGAAGGCGTGCAGCGCCTGTCGTCCATCACCGGCCGCGCCGTCATCCCCATCAATCCCGTCAACGGCCTGGAACGGCCACGCGCCGTGGCCTTTATCGACGAGTCGCTGTGCATCGGCTGCACGCTGTGCATCCAGGCCTGTCCGGTGGACGCCATCGTCGGCGCGGCCAAGCAGATGCACAGCATCGTGGCCGATCTGTGCACCGGCTGCGATCTGTGCGTGACGCCCTGCCCGGTCGACTGCATCGTCATGTATCCGGTGACGGAAACCAGCGGCTGGGCCGCCTGGAGCCAGGCCGATGCCGAGTCGGCGCGCGAACGCCACGACTTCCGCGCGGCACGCCTGCAGCGCGAACGCGAGGAGAACGATGCGCGCCTGGCCGCCAAGGCCGTCGCCAAGCTGGCCGCGGTGGACCGTCTCAGCCCGGAGAATGAGGCCGAGCAGGCCGAGAAGGAACGCAAGCGCGCCATCATCGCCGCCGCCATGGAACGCGCGCGCCTGAAAGCCGAAGCAGCCAAGGCCGAGAAAGCCGCCCAAGAGGACAAGAACCAAGAATGAACGCAGCCAAACGCTACGAAATTTTCCGCCGCCTGCGCGAGGCGAATCCCTCCCCCAAGACCGAACTGGAATATACGACGCCGTTTGAGCTGCTGATTTCCGTGCTGCTGTCGGCGCAGGCCACCGACGTGGGCGTGAACAAGGCCACGCGCCGCCTGTATCCGGTGGCGAATACGCCGGCCAAGATCCTGGCGCTGGGCATCGATGAGCTGATGAGCTATATCCAGACCATCGGCCTGTATAAGACCAAGGCCAAGAACGTGATGGCGACCTGCCAGATCCTGCTCGACAAGCACGGCGGCGAAGTGCCGCGCACGCGCGAGGAGCTGGTGGAGCTGCCCGGCGTGGGCCGCAAGACGGCCAATGTGGTGCTGAACACGGCCTTCGGCGAGCTGGCGATGGCGGTCGATACGCATATTTTCCGCGTCTCGAACCGCACCGGCATCGCACCCGGCAAGAACGTCGACATCGTGGAAGAGAAGCTGATGAAGTTCGTGCCGAAGGAATTCCTGCTCGACGCCCACCACTGGCTGATCCTGCACGGCCGCTACACCTGCGTGGCGCGCAAGCCGCAGTGCTGGAACTGCATCATCGCCGACCTGTGCGAATTCAAGGGCAAGACGCCGACGCCGGCCGACGCCTGATTTTTACGCCGCGTATAGACGCCGCCCCACACTTTTTAGACGGCGTTTACGCGGCTCTTGATAAGCTCATTCCTGTCTCTTCACCATCCAAGGGAGGAAATGAATGGGCACCCTGTCACGCATCCTGCCGGCCGCGCGCCGGCCGGGCAAACCTTCCGCCGCGCAAGGCGCGCGCCTGATTTCCGTCATCGTCGGCGCTGAATCCATCACGGCCCTGCGCCGCGTGGCCTTCCATATCTGCGGCTGCCGTCTGGCGTCCATGCGCATCGAGAGTTGGGGCGAGGGGCAGATGCGCGCCAGCCTGTATTTGACGCGCTGCGACGATGGCGGCATCGACGCCGCCCTGCGCCAGTATTTCCCCGACGCGCTGATACTGAGCGCGCCTGGCCATCTGCCGCACTGAGGCCGGCCATGGACAAGCACACTCACCTGGCGGCGCCGGTGCGCCGCGCCGAAGCCTTGCGCCGCGCCCAACGCCAAGCGGCCAGCATGCGCCGGCTGGCATGGGGCTTGGCCCTGGCTTCGCTGATGCTGGCCGTGGCACTGCCGCTGGCCGGCGCAGGCCAGGCCTGAGCGCTGGCCGCGCCATCGCGGCTTAGAGCAGGACCAGATTGTCGCGGTGGATCAGTTCCTGGCCTTCGACGAAGCCGAGGATGGCTTCGATCTCGGAGGACGGCTTGCGCATGATGCGGCGCGCTTCGGCGCTGGTGTAGTTGCTCAGGCCGCGCGCCACCGGATGGCCGTCTTCGCCGACGCAGGTGATGACGGCGCCGCGTCCGAATTCGCCGCGCACCTCGCTAACGCCGATCGGCAGCAGCGACTTGCCTTCCTTGCTCAGCTTCTGCACCGCACCCGCGTCCAGCACCACCTGGCCGGCGGTGTGCAGATGGTCGGCCATCCACTGCTTGCGCGCCGTAAGGTGGCCGGTCTGCGCAGCCAGTTCAGTACCGATCTCTTCGCCGCAGGCGAGACGGGTCAACACCTCGGCTTCGCGGCCGAAGGCGATCACGGTATGCGCGCCGGATTTGGCGGCGCGCTTGGCGGCCAGGATCTTGGTCAGCATGCCGCCGCGGCCCAGGCTGGAGCCAGCGCCGCCGGCCATCGCTTCCAGCGCGGGATCGCCGGCGCGGCCATTGGTGATCAGGTAGGCCGCAGGGTCTTTGCGCGGGTCGGCGCTGAACAGGCCGCGCTGGTCGGTCAGGATGATCAGCGCATCGGCTTCGATCAGATTGGCGACCAGGGCGCCCAGGGTATCGTTGTCGCCGAACTTGATCTCGTCGGTGACGACAGTATCGTTCTCGTTAATGATGGGGACCACGCCCAGGCGCAGCAAGGTGGTCAGCGTGGAGCGCGCATTCAGATAGCGTTCGCGGTCGGCCAGGTCGGCGTGCGTCAGCAGCACCTGCGCCGTGCCGATCTGATGGGCGCGGAAACTGGTTTCGTAAATCTGGGCCAGGCCCATTTGGCCGACGGCGGCGCAGGCCTGCAATTCATGAATATCGGTCGGGCGCTGCTCGAAGCCCAGGCGCAGCATGCCTTCGGCAATCGCGCCTGAGCTGACCAGCACTACTTCCTTGCCGAGGGCGCGCAGCGCCGCAATCTGGGCGGCCCAGCGCGCGATGGCGGCATGGTCCAGGCCACGGCCATCGTTGGTCACCAGCGAGGAACCCACTTTCACGATGATGCGGGTGGCTTCTTGAATCAGGGATGTCATGTGCGGCGTCTCACGTTAAAGGGGATGTGCTGAAGCCGCAAAAGCAAACGGCATAAGCGATGAGATCGATTATGCCGTTGCTGAAGAATTAAATGAAGAGGGTGGCTCGAAGAATCAGTCCAGAACCTTGAAACGTGGATCATCCGGATCGATGGACGAGATGCCGCGTGCTTCCTCGGTCATCTGCGTTTCTTCGGAACGCTGCTCGCTGTGGCGCTTCTCTTCCAGATATTTGTAGATCGCGTTCACCAGGTCTTGCGTGCCTTCGTGGCTCAGGGCCGAAATCTCGAAGACCGGACCCTTGAAGCCCATCTTCTTGACGAAGTCCTTGACCTTCTTGGCGCGTTCTTCGGCCGGAATCACGTCCAGCTTGTTCAGCACCAGCCAGCGCGGCTTGTCGCCCAACGCCGGATCGTACTTCTGCAATTCCTTGACCAGGGCCTTGGCTTCCTTCACCGGGTCCACGGTCGCCTCGAACGGCGCCAGGTCCACGATATGCAGCAGCAGGCCGGTGCGCGACAGGTGGCGCAGGAACTGGTGGCCAAGGCCGGCGCCTTCGGCCGCACCTTCGATCAAACCTGGAATGTCGGCGATCACGAAGCTCTTCTCGTGCGAAACGCGGACCACGCCCAGATTCGGGTGCAGAGTGGTGAACGGGTAATCGGCAATCTTCGGACGCGCATTCGACACGGCCGTGATGAAGGTGGACTTGCCCGCATTCGGCATGCCCAGCAGACCCACGTCGGCCAGAATTTTCAATTCCAGGCGCAATTCGCGGCGTTCGCCTTCCTTGCCTTCGGTCTTTTGACGCGGCGCACGGTTAGTCGACGTCTTGAAGTGAATATTGCCCCAGCCGCCCTCGCCGCCCTTGGCCAGCATTTCGGTCTGACCGTGCTCGGTCATGTCGGCGATGATTTCGCCCGACACTTCGTCGATGATCAGCGTGCCGACCGGCATGCGCAGCACGACATCGTCGGCGCCCTTGCCATAGCAGTCGGAACCGCGGCCGGATTCACCATCCTTGGCGCGGTGCATCTTCGAAAAGCGGTAGTCGACCAGCGTGTTGACGTTACGGTCGGCTACGGCCCAGATGGTGCCGCCCTTGCCGCCGTCGCCGCCGTCCGGGCCGCCGAAGGGTCTAAATTTTTCACGGCAAAAAGAGGCGCAGCCATTGCCGCCGTTGCCGGCGATGACTTCAATTCTTGCTTCGTCGATAAACTTCATAATGTGCCGCCATAAAACTAAAAAGGCTCTACCGCTGGCAGAGCCTTTCGATTGAAGGCTTGCGCCTTACTGTGCGTGGTAGCCTGCGCTTAAGCAGCAGCTACGACGGTGACAAACTTGTGGTTGCCAGCGCCTTTGATCACGAACTTCACAACGCCGTCCACCAGAGCGAACAGGGTGTGATCCTTGCCGGTGCCTACGCCTTCGCCAGCGCGCACTGGGGTGCCGCGTTGACGAATGATGATGCCGCCAGCATTGATCTTTTGGCCGCCGTAAACCTTAACGCCCAGGCGTTTTGATTCTGAGTCACGGCCGTTGCGGGTAGTGCCGCCGCCTTTTTTGTGTGCCATTTAATTACTCCTTAGATAGCTGTAAATTCGGGCAAGCAGCGCTTAGCCGTTGATCGAAACGATTTGGATTTCGGTGTAGTTCTGACGGTGACCTTGATGCTTCTGGTAGTGCTTACGACGACGCATCTTGAAGATTTTCACCTTGTCGTGACGACCTTGGGAAACCACTTTCACCAGAACCTTTGCACCTTCAACCAGTGGGGCACCAAACTTGATGGTGTCGCCCGCGCCAACGGCGAGAACTTGATCGATGGTGAGTTCGGAACCAATGTCAGCAGGTATCTGTTCTACTTTGAGTTTTTCGCCAGCGACAACTTTGTACTGTTTGCCACCGGTTTTTATGACCGCGTACATGATTTGAAACCTCATCAAATGTTAAGAAAATCCCCCTGTCTCGACACCCGGCAGAGCTGGGCGGAAAAGGGAGAACCAACGATTATACATGGCTTCGGATTTTCCGTCAAAAACTATTCACAAAGCCTGCTGCTCGTGGTATGTCGGCAACGCATGACGTATAATCGCGGCACCTAATATTCGTCCAATGCAGGTTCGCCTTGTCCGCCGCTACCCAAACCTCCACCCAGAACAACATCACCAGCACCATCGCCGCCGATATGGACGCGGTCAACGCGGTGATCCGCCAGCGCCTCCACTCTGAAGTCGCGCTGGTCAACCAGATCGCAGAGTACATCATCAGCGCCGGCGGCAAACGCATCCGCCCGGTCCTGGTGCTGCTGGTGGCCAACGCCTATGCCTACAAGGGCGTGGCGCACCACGAGCTGGCGGCAGTTGTGGAATTCATCCACACCGCGACCCTGCTGCACGACGACGTGGTGGACGAGTCCTCGATGCGGCGCGGCCGCCAGACCGCCAACGCGCTGTTCGGCAATGCCGCCTCGGTGCTGGTGGGCGACTTCCTGTACTCGCGCTCCTTCCAGATGATGGTGTCGCTGAATAATATGCGCGTGATGCAGATCCTGTCGGACGCCACCAATGTGATCGCCGAGGGCGAAGTGCTGCAGCTGCTGAATATGCACGATCCGGACGTGAGCCACGAACGCTATCTGCAGGTGATCCGCTCCAAGACCGCCAAGCTGTTCGAAGCGGCGGCCGAACTGGGCGCCCTGGTGGCGGGCGCGAACGACGCGCAAATCGCTGCCGCCGGCGAATACGGCCGCTCGCTGGGCACCGCCTTCCAGCTGATCGACGATGTGCTGGACTATGCCGGCGACGCCGCCGAAATCGGCAAGAACGTGGGCGACGACCTGCGCGAAGGCAAACCGACCCTGCCACTGATCTATCTGATGGAAAACGGCACGCCGGAGCAACGCGAACTGGTGCGCTCCTGCATCGAGAATGGCGACGAGCAGCATTTCGACACCATCCTGGCTGCCGTCACCAGCAGCGGCGCCCTCGATTACACGCGCCGCGAAGCCGAAGTGGCCGCCCAGCGCGCCATCGACGCCATCGCCGACCTGCCCGACAGCCAGTACAAACAGTCGCTGCTGCAACTGGCGCGCTTCGCGGTCGATCGCACGCACTAAGCAGCTTCTTCAGCTACCAAGCGAAACGGCGCCTCATCAGGCGCCGTTTGTGCTTTTACAGGATCTCTTTCACGATCTCGGGCGGACGGCACAGGCGCACGCCCTTCTCCGTCACCACGAAGGGACGGTTGATCAATTCTGGATGCGCCATCATGGCATCCACCAGTTGCTCGTCGGACAAGGACGGGTCGGCCAGGCCGAGCTGTTCGTAGACGTCGCCCTTGTCGCGCATGGCGCCACGCGCCGTCAGGCCGGCGCGGTCGATCAGATCGACCAAAGTGGCGCGGGTGGGCGGGGTTTTCAGGTATTCGATGATTTCCGGCTCGACACCCGCTTCGCGGATCAAGGCCAGGGCGCCGCGCGAGTTGCTGCAGGCGTTGTTGTGGTAGATGGTAATGGTCATGGCACTCCCCTTATTCTGTGCCGGGGATGATAGGCAAAGCCGTTGGCAGATGCAAGTTTTGATCTGCCGCAAACTTCCTATTTGCTATAGTTGATAAATACCTAAAGTTCTGCTTTAATAAGTCAACACCGTCGGGGTGTAGCTTAGCCCGGTAGAGCGCTACGTTCGGGACGTAGAGGCCGGAGGTTCGAATCCTCTCACCCCGACCAAGAAAGCCCGTACCTACGGGCTCTTGAAAGATATTGCAGGGGGTCGAGTACTACAGTAACCTATGTAGTACAACAGTTAGGTTCAAGGCTTGGGAATTCTTACATTCCGGCGCGCCACGGCCTAGCACTAGACCAATAAAAACAAGAATGACGTCTGCAAAGCAATCCCCTACTCCACATCCATCGCGCACCGTACCAATCCCCGATTCGCTCGAAGCCATCAAGGGCTACCCCGACAAACTGAAGATCTACTGTTCGTTTGCTCGCGGAATTGACCCACTCCAGTTGACCCACCTTCCACTGCCTGGCAAATGCGGCTACGCGGTCATATGACCCTTCATACCCCAGCTCCTTAAGATCCAGATGGAGCTGCTTTAGATTGCGTCGCTGCTTGCGGGGCTTGCTTGCCTCGGCCTTTAGCCAGGCTGAAAGCTGCACCGAATACTTGTCTAAGACGCTTGATGATCGCCGCTCCGCATAGGAGGGCTCTGTGGTTTCCGACCGTAGATATCGCCGGACGGTATTGCGAGAAATGCCCAGTCTCCTCGCGATTTCCCGGAGAGGCATCTGGTCACGAAGGTGCCAGCGTCGAATTATGCCGAGTAAAGCCACGTCGATCACTCCGATCTCCTGCCAAAAGGACAGGAACGATTGTGCTATGAACGTGGGTCAGATTCCGTTGCAAATTCGTGGGGAAGGTGGGTCAATTTTCAACGCAAATCAACAGTCTGCGCAATTCCACCCAGCGAAACCTTGGCGGCCAGCGCAATTTCCCGATATGGCTTATTCACGAACTTCGGATCGGCCAGCAGAACGAACACCGTGCGGACCATCGCCGCAGTCATCACGCTCACTCGCACGTGTTTTGAGGCGACTTTTTCGGCACGCTGCCCACTCGTAAAGATCAACACTCCGGGGCCATCGATGTAGGCGTTTCCAGCGTGATCAACGAACTGCAGACCAATATCTCTGCAATGTTTTGCTTGTGTTGCTGTCAACTGGTCAGTGACGAGGAGCGCCTTATCAGGCCGGTTGGCACGGATATGTATTGCATTCAGTTGCTCAGCCGATGTGATGCGAGGCGTCAACTCGACGTCGTAATTCAGTACCTGTCCCTTGACCTTCAATTGGACGCGGCCAGCAGTGAATGCCTCTTGCGGAGCAGTCACGCTCGCCTTCACCTCCAGGTTTCTGAGGTGTTCAAGGGCAGCCTCTACGAAATTGGCATCTGCATCGCTCATGTTCATATTTTATACCTTGTTCATTTTTTTTGAACATGAAGTTTTTTATGAACAGCACCAACGTCTCGACCTTTCTTCCACGGCTGTCGATTTCAGACAGGCTGTTTCGTCTATCCAGAGAATCCCAACAATCAGGAGGATGGCCATGAGACAGATCATCGCTGCATTGCAAGTTTCCCTTGATGGTTTCATCGAGGGAGTGAATGGAGAGCTGGATTGGATCGACACCTGGGACGATAGCTTTGGCGTGATGCCGCAGATCGATACCTGCATTCTCGGTGGCGGCATGTATCCCGGTTATGAGCAGTATTGGAGCGCGATTCTGGCCAGCGAGGACAATGCGGCCGGGCCGGCTGAAGTCGACTATGCCCGCTTCGCTGCGCGCACGCCGCATATCGTGTTGTCGAGAACACTGGAGCGGGCGGCATGGAGCAATACGCGAATCGTGCGGGATATCGAGGATATCCGCACCCTCAAACAGCTGCCCGGCAAAGATATGCATGCCGTCGGCGGCGCGGGCCTGGTGGCAAGCTTGATGAACCGGGGTCTGGTCGATGAGCTGCGGCTAGTCATCCGCCCCGTCATTCTCGGCGCGGGCAAGGCGCTATTCAGCGGCGTGCAGCAGCGCCACGCTTTGACGCTGCTCGACACCCGGCTGGCCGGCGCCAACCTGGTTTGCCTGAGCTACGCAGTCGGGGCGCGTTAAGCGCCTTAGAACAGCGAACCTTGCGCGGGCGGAGCGGCAGGCGGCTCCGCCTTCGCGATGGTTTGCCGGGGCGCGGCATACGCATGCAGCAGCTCGGCCGGATAAAGCTGCAGGAAGGCGCGCGCCATTTCGGGATTCTTGCAGCCCAGCCAATCGTCGTAATCCTCGGGATGAATGATGACGACCGAGCGCTTTTCATCGTCCGGACGGTGGAAGCGGCGCATCAGGCCATGCTCGTCGGCGTTGACGGTGAGCTGGGTGAAGGAGTGGCTTTTGCCGCCGTCCGCCTCGTCCCATGAGCGCCAGATGCCGGCGACCGCATACGGCGACTTGTCGGCCATCTCGATGGCCCAGCGTTCGTGCTTCGGCTGTTCCCAGTTTGGCTCGAAGATGGCCATGGCCGGCACCAGACAGAGTTTCGATTCGGCCCAGGCGCGCTTGTAGGTCCACAACTCGCCCACGGTCTCGCTGCGGGCGTTCATGGTGCTCATGCTGCGCCCAGATGGCAGATGGCGCTTGGGGACGAAGCCGTAGTTGCCGAGCAGGCCTTGGCGTTCGCCGCGCTCGTTATGGATGATGAAGGGCGCCTGGTAATCCTGATAGATTTCCTCGCGCCAGTCCTCCCCTGCTTCGATCGGCGTGCGGAACCAGTCGAAGCAGATTTGGCGGGGAACGGTGATGTAATTGACGCACATGGATGGGGCTTACTCGGCGTCCTCTTCATCCTCGTCGTCTTCTGCGGACAAGGTGCATTCGATTTCGCTGATCGTGCCGCCGGTCCAGACGGCTGCGGCTTGCTGCACGGCTTCCAGCGAAAGCGCGGCCACGCCGAAGCTGCGCCGCGGCTTCCATTCGCCGTCGTCTTCCGCGTCGTGGTCATGCTCCTCATGCGGCTCGCCCTCGCTGCATGCCTTGCATAAGGTGCGGATATTTTCACTCCAGTCCTCGGCCTGCATGTCCTCGCCGGACAGCAGCTGGATCAGTTCCGCCGCGCTTTGCGGACTGGCTGCATCGAGCGTCAGACTGAAGGTGCTGAAGGCTGATTGCTCGAACAGTTCCAGCACATTGAAGACCGGGCATTTCTTGTCGCCGTTCATGCGGTAGCCGACAGCAGCGCCGTCATGCAAAACGATATCGCCATGGCAGTAGCCCGACTCCGGCAGCGGAATGCTTTCGATGCGTGCGCGGACTGGATCGATACGGCGCGCCCAGACCACCTCGGCGCCCTCATCGGGATTCAGGCGCACGGGAGTGAGGCCTATATTCATCTCAATCGGCTCGTCCAGCTCGATGTCGAGCTGCAGGCCGACGCCGCTCCACATGCGGCGCGCGGTGCGCCAGTCGCGCAGGGCGGTGGCGGCAATGCCCAGGTTCCAGCGCGCGGCCTCGTCGTCTGGCGCGAGTTCGTGTGCGGTCTTGTTGAAGGCGAAGGACCTCTCCCAGTCGCCCGCGTATTTCAGGATCAGGCCCGAGTTGTAGTGGCTTTCGGACTTTTCCGGATGCAGGGCGATGGCTTCGGCGTATTTATCAAGCGCCTCCTGGCAATGGCCCTCGCTATCGAGTTTCATTGCCTCCGCATGCAACTGTTGCGCGCGTTCTTTGTCCAAATCCGATGCTGCCACAAACCCTCCGGGAGTATTCTCAAGTGCGCTAGCATAAACCTGTTTTCCAACTTTGGCAGAACACCATGCGTTTTACCGCTCTTACAGCCCTGCTTTTGGCTTGCACCCTGCCCGCCCGGGCAGGCGATGTGACGCTTGCACAGCCGCCCGCCGCCGCGCAAGCAGCGGTTCTGCACGCGATTGCGGAGCTGCCGCCACAGTCGCCGCAGCGGCGCCGCTATCGACTGGCGGTGGCGTATGGCGCTCCCCTCTTCCCGGCGGATGCGGACCTGATGCCGCAGCTCGGCGAAGCGGTGAATGCGGGTATCGCGGCCTGGCTGCGCCTACCTGCGGCACGGCGCGCCCACGATATACTGATCGCGCCCGATGCGGACTACTTCTGGCAGCAGGATGGCGTCGAATACGCGGCGCAGTTCATCGTGCATCTTGAGCCGCGCGGGACAGGCAGCGCTTTGAGCGTTGCGCAAGCCCATCCCACGGCGCGTTATGGCCGGAAGTTTCATCTGCTGGGCCGGACTGGCCCCGGCTACTACGAGGATATCCGGCCCATCGCGCCTTCAAGCCAGGCTGGCGCCGACCTGCAAGCTTTTCTTGCCGCGGCGCTTAAACCATCCACGCCCTAACAGCATCAGCCCCGGAGCAAGCAGGGCCAGGCTACCGGGAACGGGTAGCGCGCCCGGTACGATCTGCACCGTGAATGGACTGAGAAGCTGATCGCTGGTTTGCAGGAAGACGCCGCCCGCCAGCGGATCGCCGCTCCACCATTCGCCGGACAGCGCGAAGTTGCCGCTTTCGCTTTGCCCCGGCAGTGCGGTATTGAACAGATGCAGGCCATACAGGCCGCGCACCAGCACATCGTCAAAAGCCTGGGAAGCGCTGATGCCTGGCGCCAGGATGGGGAAGTCGAAATAGCTGGCGTCCAGCGTTCCCAGGGCGCTGGACGATGCGCTCAGCACCGTCGGCACGAACCAGTTGACACTGTCCGTATTGCTCAGGCTATAGCCCCAACCCACCAGTTGCCCCGGCTGGCCGCTCACCGCGCCGCTGGGCGGCAAGGTGCCGAAGGTGAAGGTAAAGGGAAGCGCCGTTGCCAGTCCAGGCGACAGCAGGGCTGCCGCCAATCCCAGCATGGCGCAGAATCGTTTCGCTTTCATGATGTTCTCCTATTCAGGGGATCACGGCTTGCGCCTGCGAGAAGCTGTAGCTGCGCCCCTCGGTGTCGGACACAGTGCCGTTCTCGGTGATGCTGAAGCGCTGCAGGCCGGCCGGCGTGTTGATCGTCAGCCGCACGGTGATAAAGCTGCCGACATCGATATTCGGCGTCACGAAGGGCAGACTGGGCGAGAGCGCGGTATTGATGCTGGCCGTGCCGGTGCCGGCCAGCGTGCGCAGTTGCAGCGAGTTCAGGCTCATGGAACGGGCCATGCCGACGCCGCTATTGGTCAGCCGCACGTCGATGCTGGTCACGCCTGGCGCCACCGCTTCCTGCCCGACGATGCTGGCGACGAAGTCGGGCCGTCCCGGCGTTTCCAGCGCGCCGGTCACAAAGCTGGTGAGCGAGGCGCTGTTGCGCAGCAGCGCATTGCTGCTGCTTTGCACGGTGGCGGTCACGGTATCAGCGCTGCCCGCGCTGGTGCCGATGGGCGGCGTGAGCTGCACCACCACATTGGCCGACTCGCCCGTCCCCAGCGTCACCGCGCTTGGACTGACCGAGGTGATGAAGTGCAGATCGTCGGCCGCCGCCAGCGCGAATGTGTCGGAAGCGCCGGCATTGCGCACCTGATAAATGAAGCTGGTGCTGACGCCCGCGCGCAAATCCTGCGGCGCCGGTGCGACGATGGATACCGTCTGCGGCGACAGCATCAGGCTCACCACGCGCTGGTAGGCATTGCCGCCGCTATCGCTTCCTGTCACATAGGCCAGGAAGGATTCCGGAGGAACCGTGATCGGGCCGAAGTATTTGCCGCTATCGGTTTCGTCCTGGTTCAGCGGCAGGTCGGCGATGGCGGAAAAGTTCTTGCGCCGCAGCTTGAACTGGGCGGTGGTGGCGCCCGGCGTCAACGCGGCCAGCGCATACAGCGACTGCCCCGGCAAAGGCTCGCCGTCGATGGCGAACAAGCCCTGGTGCGGCGGCTGTCCGGCAAAGCGCGCCAGGCGGAAGGAGGTGAAGTTCAAGTCGCTAGTGCCGCTGACGTTCACATAGGTCGGTCCCGTCGAATCCTGGACGCGCAGCTTCCACAGTCCGCGTACCGGCGCCTTGATGGAGATGATGACGCCGCCGGTCAGGGTCATATAGGTATCGGCCATGGCGGGCGTGACTACAGTGCCGTCGGGCCGCATCAGGGTCACGCCGGGCGTCACGAAATTGGTGGCGCTGACCGATACCGTCAACTGGGTCATGCTGCTGTCCACCGGCAGATCGTAGGTCTGCGGCGTGGCAAAAGCATCGACAACCGAAAGCAGTTGCACGGCGTTGTTGCGGCCCACCAGGTCGGCCAGCTGCGTCACACTTTCCGCCTCGCCACCGGACAGGAAGAAGGCCTGGCCGCCGGTTTCCGTGGCGGCCTGCAGATACCCCGGTTCCAGCGGCGAGCAGCTGCCGAACAGCATGGCGTACAGCTTGATCTCCTTGGCCTTGGCCAGCCCGATCACCGCGCCCGCCAGTCCCGCATCCTTGGCCGAAGCATCGGTGTACATGAACAGGCTGCCGCTCGGGTTGGACAGGGACAGCCCGTTATAGATGCCGGAGAAGGCCAGCTCGGGACAATCGCCGCCGCCGCTGGCGAACAGGCCCGCGATCGAGTTCTTGAACGAGGTGGCGTCGCTGGTCGACACATTCGGCCCCGTGAATGGATCGTTGAACGGGGCCAGCACATACTGCAGCGGTTCCTCGTCCGTGCCCAGGCGCGAATTGACGATGGCCGTGGCCGAAGCGCGCACGCCGGCGATGATGCCGCCCATGCTGCCCGTGGTGTCGATGGCGAAGGCCAGCGTGGGTCCGGCGCCAAGCAAAGCCCTGAGCTGGGTGTTGGTGATCACGGCCTTGATGTCTTCCACGAACTGCTGGGTGCCGGCGATAGCGGCGGTGGCGGCGGCATCGTGGAATGTGCTGTGCGGCGAGATATCGCAGTAGCGCGTGTCCTTGTTGATGCCCTCGCGGAAGTAGCCAAGGAGGTCGCTGGATGGCGAGCCTTTATCCAGCGGCCCGCCATGGCTGCATTTGAAGGCGCCCGGCTTCACGCGGTCCTCGCCGCCGTAATAACCGCTGGTGAGCAGCGAGGTGGCGAGGTTGGAGGAATTGGCGCAGGCCAGGCCGGTGTTGGTGAAGCCCGAGCAGGCGGTCGCGCCGGGTCCGGAAAAGGCCAGCGGGCCGGGACGGCCCACACCGGGATGGGCGCCCACATTGCCCAGTTCAATCCAGTTGCTGTGCGAGTAGAAATCCTGGATGGTGTGCAAGGCGCTGCCCAGGTTCTGGCGCGCCCCGGCCGTGTTCATCGGCGAGGTGTTGAGCGCGTCGATGACGTTCTGCTTGAGCGTGGCCAGGCGCAGCTGGGCGCCGGCCGCGTTCTCGCCATCGAAGTGCTTGGCCGACGTGACTTGGTCGTCATCGACCTTGGCGTCGGCCTCGATGATTTCGTCCAGCGCCTTCTGCATGGACTTGGTCAGCTTCGGTACGCCGAAGTAGGTCTTGTCCAGCGCTTCGATGCCGCGCTGGGTGATGTCCTGGTGGGTCAGGCTGCCCGAGGATTTGGCCGTCACAAAACACAGCAGGCCATTCTTGGGGCAGAACGCCTGGCCGGGCGGTGCGATGCTGAAGGTCAGCAGCAGCACGAACAAGGCCGGCAGGCAGCGGGCGCAATGGCGCCATAGCTTAGCGTAGCGCATGGCAAGTCCTTTACGAAAAATGCGAGGAGGAGAGATGATCCCCGCCGGAACGGAGATACCTCCCTCGAGCATTTATCGTGCCGCGCTTGACGCCACTATGCGCCGCCGCAGTGGCGGGGCGCCGCTGTCAACTTTGCTGACGCGCCGGTCCCAGCAGCAGCACGCCGCCGATGGACAGCAGTAGCACCGCGCCGGCCACCAGGCTGATGTGGTGACTCAGCAGAGCCGGCAGGAAGGCGATGCCGGCACCGACGATCTGCTGCAGGAAAGCGCACAGCGCGGTTGCCTGTCCGCTGCTGCGGCTGGCGGAAGCCAGGGCGCTCGCCATGCTGTTGGGGAAGATCAGCGCCTGGCCGAAGGACACCGCGCAATACGCCAGCACGAACAGGCCCAGCACCAGCAGCAGGCCCGGATGCAGCAGGCTGTCGCGGCTCAAAAACAGCAGCAGGCAGGAGGCGACCAGCATCACAGCCAGGCCCATTAGCATCAGCCGCCGCGCGCCAGCGCGCACGCTGATGCGGTTGACCAGCAGCGCGCCCGCCAGATATGCCAGACTGATCGCCACACCCAGATTGCCGTATTGCGCCGGACTCAGCCCCAGCTGCTTTTGGAACAGATACGGCGCTGACTCCTGCATCAGCAGCAGGGCACCATAGCCGAGCGCGCCCACCAGCAGGGGCCGCAGGAAACGGCTATTGCTCAGCAGCGCAGGATAATCGCCGAAAGCCGAGCCGCTGGAGCGCGGCGGTTCCGGCGGGAAGCGCAGGCTCAGCGCCAGGGCCAGTAGCGCGACGCCAACCAGACACAGCAGATACGCCGTCACGCGCCAGCTGAAATGCTGCTGGATCAGGCCGCCCACAAACTGTCCGCTGCCCAGCGAAAAGATAAAGGCAAACGATAGATAGGACAGATTCTTGGCCAGCACCCGGCTGTCCGACACGTCGCGGATCAAGATGCGGCTGGTGACGGCCGCGCCGCCCGCGCCCACGCCCTGCAAAAAGCGCATCAGCAAGAACAGCTCGGCCTGCGCCGCCACCGTCAGCAGCAGGCTGGCGGCGATGAATAGCAGCAGCGAGCCGATCAGCAGACGCTTGCGGCCATAACGGTCGGCCGCCGCGCCGAAGAAGGGCAGCGGCAGTGCCGCGCCAAGGGCCAGCATCACCACGATCAGGCCGGAACTGCCCGCGCTCAAACCATGCTCATCGGCCAGCGCCGGCAAGGCCGGCAGGAAGAGCGAAGTGCCAAGCTGGGCCGTAAAAGTCAGCGCGCAGCACAAGGTCAGCAGCACGCCGGCGCCGGGCTGGCGCGCGTCATCAGTCAGAACGGTCATTGTTGCGAAATGGAAATTTATTGATTTGGCAATCATACGCAAGAATGGCCGAGCTTGCTGACGGCGGGTTCACAACCATAGACAACCAAGCATCAGCAGTTTTCATCCTGCAACTTACGCTAGAATGCCTGCTCGCAATTTTGGCGGATCACCCTACCCTTATTCGAGACACATCAGCAATGCGCATACTGGCCCTCCCCTTGCTGGCCGCCGCCCTCGCGGCGCCGGCCCACGCCTATACCCCCATTACCCTCGACCAGGCCATGAGCCATCCGGACTGGATCGGCCCGCCTGTGGAAGCGGCGTGGTGGAGCTGGGACGGCAAGCAGATCTTCTATAAGCAAAAGCGTCCCGGTTCGCCGCTGCGCGACACCTACCAGGCCGGCGCCAAGCCGCGCCTGATCGGCGACGCCGAACTGGCCAACCAGGACATCGGCACGGTGATCTATAACCGTGACCGCAGCCGCGCCATCCTGCTGCGCAACGGCGACCTGTTCGAACGCGACATGAAAACCGGCGTGCTGACCCAGATCAGCCGCAACACCACGGCCGCCGCCGCGCCGCAATACGCGGCCGATGGCCGCAGCGTGCAATTTCGCGTCGGCCACGACTGGTTCAGCTGGAACCGCGCCGAGCGCCTGGTTTCGCCGCTGGCCCTGCCGCGCGCCGAGAAAGACCCGGCCGCCGCGCCGGACGAGGACTATCTGCGCTCCATGCAACTGCGCCTGATCTCCACCCTCAAGCGCCAGAAGGACGAGCGCGACGCCCTGCGCCAACGCGGCGAAGCGGAACGCCAGGCCGACAGCACGCGCGCACCCGCCCCCATCTACCTGGGCGAGAAGCTCAAGATCGACGCCAGCGCCCTGTCTCCGGACGGCCGCTGGCTGGTGCTGGCCGTGTCGCCCAAGGGCAGCGAGAATGGCCGCGTCGGCAAGATGCCGCGCTATGTGACCGAATCCGGCTACGAAGAATTCGACGACCAGCGCACCCGCGTCGGCCGCAATATGCCGCAGGCGCAAACCTTGAAACTGGTGGAGCTGAGCACGCGCAAAGTCAGCGACATCACGCTCAACAAGCTGCCCGGCATCGACACCGACCCGCTGGTTGCCCTGCGCGAAGCGCAAAAGCTGCCCGCGCAAAAAGGCCAGCGCGCCGTGCGCCTGGACGACGAAGGCGACAGCATCGCCTGGAACGGCAACGGCAGCCAGGTTGCCGTCATGCTGCGCGCCGTCGACAATAAGGACCGCTGGATCGCCGGCATCGACCTGTCCAACGCCAGCGCCAAGCCGCTGCACCGCGTCAGCGATATGGCCTGGGTCAACAGCAGCTACAGCGAATTCGGCTGGCTGCCGGACAACAGCACGCTGTGGTTCCTGTCTGAAGAAAGCGGCTACTCGCATCTGTACGCCCTGGGCGCCGACGGCAAGCAGCGCGCCCTCACCAGCGGCAATTGGGAAGCCACGCGCGTGCAGTGGAATGCCGACGGCAGCCTGGCCTATGTGATGTGCAACCGCAAGACGCCGGGCGACTATGAAGTGTGCGCCGCGCCGGCCAAAGGCGGCGAAGTGCGCGAAGTCACCCAGATGGGCGGCGGCGTGGAGCGCTTTGCCCTGTCGCCGGACCAGCACAAGCTGCTGGTGCATTACTCGTCGAGCTATATGCCGGCGCAGCTGGCCACCGTCTCCACCAACGGCGGCGCAGTCGTTAAGCTGACCGACACCCGCACCGAAGCATTCAAGGCGCGCGAATGGATACAGCCGCAATTCGTGGCTGTGCCGTCCACCCACGGTGCGGCGCCGATCTGGGCCAAGCTGTATCGTCCGGCCAAACTGGAAGCGGGCAAGAAGTATCCGGTGGTGATGTTCGTGCACGGCGCGGGCTATCTGCAGAACGTCAGCAAGCGCTATCCGAACTACTTCCGCGAGCAGATGTTCCACAATATGCTGGTGGAACGCGGCTACATCGTGCTGGATATGGACTACCGCGCCTCGCAAGGCTATGGCCGCGACTGGCGCACCGCCATCTACCGCCAGATGGGTCATCCCGAGCTGGACGACTACGTGGACGGCGCCAAATGGCTGGCCGCCAACCACCAGGGCGACCTGGATAAAGTCGGCATCTACGGCGGCAGCTACGGCGGCTTCATGACCTTCATGGCGCTGATGCGCGAGCCTGGCCTGTTCAAAGCCGGCGCCGCCCTGCGTCCCGTGACCGACTGGACCACCTACAACCACGAATACACGGCCAACATCCTGAACACGCCGGAACTCGATCCCGAAGCCTACAAAAAATCCTCGCCGATCGAATATGCCGAAAACCTGCGCGGACACCTGCTGATCTCGCACGGCATGGTGGACGACAATGTGTTCTACCAGGACTCCGTGCGCATCGCCCAGCGCCTGATCGAGCTGAAGAAAGACCACTGGGAACTGGCCAGCTACCCGCTCGAGCGCCACGCCTTCATGCAACCCGAAAGCTGGTACGACCAATACCGCCGCATCTATCAGCTCTTCGAACGCACCCTGAAGTAATCCACAGTCCAGCCCGTGTCCACCTTGGGGTCAGACCCCAATCGGACACGGTCCCAGCAGTACGCCAAGGTCGAGTCCGTGTCCGATTGGTGCCAGGCACCAGGGTGGACACGGGCTCAGCTGTTAGTTGGCTGGGCGGATGCTGCTGGGCAGCTCCTGGAAGTCTTCGGTTTGCTGCAAAGACTGCCAGGCGGCGAGCAGATTGGCAGGTGGGGCGATCAGCTTGCGGGCGCTGAGGTCGAGCCATCCGCCGGCGCTGTTGACGCGGGCGGCCAGCTTGCCGTCCGGGCGCAGGATGTCGCTGCGCAGGTGCCAGCGGCTGCCGTCGCTGGACATGCCGGCCAGCGCCAGGGTGACGGTGATTTCTTCCAGCAGCAGCACTTCCTTGAAGTAGGACAGGTCGTCCTTCATCACCACCGGGCCAATGTTCAGTCGCATGAGTTCCTGCACGGAGAAACCTTGCTCGGTCAGGAACAGCATGCGCGTATCGCCCACCTTGTTCAAAAATGCCGTATTCGCCATATGGCTGTTGAAGTCCATATCGCCCCAGCCGGCCATCAGTTTACGCTCAAACATCTGCTTCCCTTTCCGTGTTTATGCGGCGGCAAGGAAGTCCAGCAGGGTAAGCGCAACCACCTTGGTGGCCTTGCGCAGGTCGTCGAGCAGGAGCTTCTCGTCCGCCTTCTTGGCATTCGATTCGGGCACGCTGCGCGGCCCGGCTCCGTATAGTACCGCCGGAATGCCTTGCTCGCCATACAGGCGGGCGTCGGCATACAGTGGGGTGCCGCTGGCGGGAATGTCTTCGCCGATCACGGTTCGCGCGTTTTTCTGAATGCTGGTGACCAGTTTCTCGGAACCCGGCAAGGGACGCAGGGCATGCGACAGCAGCAGGCGCTTGATTTCGATGCGGATGCCAGGTTCGCCGCGCACGGCGTCTTCGATCAGGCCACGCACCTGGGCTTCCACCGCCACCGGGTCCTCTTCCGGAATCATGCGGCGGTCCATCTTCATCACAACTTTTCCCGGCACAACGTTGGTGTTGGTGCCGCCATCGATGCGTCCCACCAGCATGGTCGGCGAGTCGATGCCCGGCACTTTGGATTTGATCTTTTTCAGTTCCGGCAGTTGCCCGTAAATCGCATTCAGGATTTTGCTGGCGGCCTGCAAGGCGTCGTGTCCCGTTTCCGGCATGGCGCCATGGCCGGATTTGCCGTGCACGGTGATCTCCAGTTGCAGGCAGGCGTTGTGCGCCGTGACGATGTTGTAGCTGAAGCCTGCGGCGATCACGAAGTCCGGCTTGGTCAGCTTCTGTTCCAGCAGCCAGCCAGGTCCAAGCAGGCCGCCGAATTCCTCGTCATAAGTGAAGTGCAGTTCGGCCGCGCCTTTCAGTGGAACACCCAGCGCTTCCAGCGCGCGCAAGGCGAAGATATAAGTGGCGAAGTCGGATTTGGAAACGGCGGCGGCACGGCCGTAGATATAGCCGTTCTCGATCACGCCGCCGTAAGGGGGATAAGTCCAGCCGTCGCCAGGCGGCACCACGTCGCCATGCGCATTCAGGGCCACAGTCGGCCCGCCTGCCGCATAGGGCCGGCGCACGATCAGATTGGTGATGCTCTCCATGCCGTAGTCGCGCACGCGCTGTTCGGGGACGGCATGCTTCTCGACCTGCCAGCCATAGGCTTTGATCAGTTCCGCCACCGCGTCCGCATGCGGCGCATTGTTGCCGGGCGGCGTATCGGTGGGCACGCGCAGCACCTGCTGCAATAGCGCCACTTCCTCATCGAAGTGGGCATCGATCCATTGGCTCAGTTGTTCTTGTCGGTTCATCTCATTTGGCTCCCGCCGCAAACCATGCGGCTAATTGCGCCCTTTCGGGCTCGGTCATATTCGTCAGGTTCCCGATCGGCATGGCTTTGAGCTCGACCGCCTGTTTGTGGATCTGCATGGCGTGCTGGCGCACCTGCTGCGGCGTGTCGAGCACCATGCCTGCCGGCGCGGTGGCAAAGCCGGCCTGAGTCGGATGCGCGGAATGGCAGGATACGCAGCGCTGATCGATAATCGCCTTCACCTGCCGGAATTGCGCTTCAGGATCGGCTGCGGCAGCCACCGCCGCAGGACGCGATGGCGCAATCGCCACCGCCACGGCCAGCAGCAGCGCCACGCCGATAACCGGATAGCGCCACTCGACGCGCCCCTTATGCCGCAGATTGAAGAAATGGCGAATGAAGACGCCCGCCGCCATGATCAGCGCCAGCACCAGCCAGGCTTGCGGATGGCGATAAGTCATCGCGTAGTGGTTGCTGATCATGATGAACAGCACCGGCAGGGTGAAGTAGTTATTGTGCACGC
Organism: Massilia sp. BJB1822; assembly: GCF_013369485.1. GTDB lineage: Bacteria > Pseudomonadota > Gammaproteobacteria > Burkholderiales > Burkholderiaceae_D > Rugamonas. The sequence goes on along the minus strand of NZ_JABWEB010000007.1, from coordinate 145,392 downwards.
TGCGCTGCTTGGCCTTGATGCCATACGATGGATCGGGCAAGCCGCCCGCCTGCATGGCCTGCACCATCTTGCGCTGTCCGGGGATGATGACCATGGCCACATTGGCTACCATGATGGTGCCGATCATTGCACCGATGTGGATGAAAGCGGCGCGGCCGCTCAGCAGATGCGTCAACACCCAGGCCGCGCCGGTCAGCAGCGCGAACACCGTCAGCCCCAACCAACCTTCGCGCTTGACCAGCGGCGAGCGGCACAGCAGGTCGTAAACGATCCAGCCAACGATCAGGAAACCGATGCCGATGCCCACCGCCTGCAGACTGCTCAAGTCGGCCACCGCCTTATCCACCATCATGGCCTGGGCATTGAAGTAATAGGCGATGGTCAGCAGCGCGATTCCGGACAGCCAGGTGGAATAGGCCTCCCATTTGAACCAGTGCAGCTCCTTCGGCAGTTCGGCCGGCGCCACCAGATATTTTTGCGGGTTGTAGAAGCCTCCGCCATGCACGGCCCACAACTCGCCGGACACGCCCTTCTGTGCCAGTTCGGAGCCGGATGCGGGCGGGCGGATCGAGTTGTCCAGCCAGACGAAATAGAAGGATGCGCCGATCCAGGCGATCCCCGTGATCATGTGCAGCCAGCGCACCAAAAGATTCAGCCATTCCAGGCCATACGGTATCAAATAGCCGAATGCATCCATGGGTTTCCTTGAGCTAAACAAGTGGCAATTTATGAAAGATAGCCGCTTTCCGATACCTGCATCATGAAATATGCCGTATATTTGACATATCCACTTCGATATAGCCAGCCATGTCCAGCCTGCCGCAGCATTTAGACTTGCATCTGATCCGCATCCTCTACCTGCTGCTGGTGGAGAAAAACGTGTCGCGCGTGGCGCTGAAACTCAATCAACCGCAGCCCTCCATCTCCGCTTCGCTGCGCAAGCTGCGCGAATTGACGGGCGATCCGCTGCTGGTGCGCGGCGCGCGCGGCATGGTGCCGACCCAGCATGGCGAGAGTTTGCTGAAGCCGGCCAAGCGTATCCTGGATGAGACAGAAAACCTCTTCGTCAAGAAAACGCCCTTCGTGCCGCAGGAGGAAGCGCGCACCTTCAATATCGCCGCACCCGATTATCTGGACAGTCAATTCCTGCCGAATGTGGTGGCGGCGCTACGCCGCGGTTCTCCGCTGAGCCGCGTGGTGATTCACAACCTTGGCCCCGGCATCGACTATATCCGCCTGCTGTCGGACGGTGAACTCGATCTGGTGATCGCCAATTGGGACGAACCGCCGCAGCATCTGCACCTGTCCAAACTATTCGAAGATCCCATCATCTGCGCCATGCACGCGGGCAGCCCTTACGCCAAGCGCACCGACAGCGATGCCATGAGCATGCAGGATTATCTGAGCCTGCCCCATGTCGCGCCATCGCAGATGCTGCCGGGTTACGGCGGCGTGATCGACGCCTTCCTGGAGCGCCACGGCCTGCGCCGCAACGTGGTGGTGGAGTCGGCCTACTTCGGCCTGATTCCGTATATGCTGACCCAGACCGAACTGGTACTGACCACCGGCCGCCAATTCCTGCGTTCTTATGAAAAGACACTGCCGCTGAAAACCTTCACAGTGCCGGTCAAATTCCCGCCGATGCGCTTTTACCAGCTGTGGCACGAGCGTGTGCACCAGGCGCCGGAACATAAATGGCTGCGCGACCAGGTCGGCGCCGTCGCCAAGGCGCTGGTGCAGAAATAGCGTATATCGTTCATCAGCGCAGACATATAATTTGGCTAATGGGCCGGATATATCATCAAGACCTCAAAACGGGATTCTGCGATGACGATTACACTCTCCGAACTGAACGCCTGCGGCAGCGCCGCCTTTGTCGACCACCTGCGCGGCATCTATGAGCATTCGCCTTGGATTCCCGAACGCGCCGCCGCCCAGCGTCCCTTTGCCAGCGTCACAGCGCTGAAACAGGCTTTGCAGGCCGAGGTGTCGCACGCCACGCAGGACGAGCAACTGGGTCTGATCCGCGCCCACCCCGAACTGGCAGGCAAGGCTGCCATCACCGGCCAGCTCACCGCCGAATCCACCCATGAACAGGCCAAGTCCGGCCTGAATCTGTGCAGCGCCGAGGAATTCGCCACGCTGCAAAAGCTGAACGCCGATTACAACGCCAAATTCGGTTTCCCCTTCATCCTCGCCGTCAAGGGAGCGGATGGCAAGGGGTTGACGCGCCAGACCGTCATCGCCACTTTCGGCCGCCGTCTGAAAAATCGGCGCGCCGATGAAATGGCAGAGTGCCTGCGCCAGATTCACCGCATTGCCGAAATGCGCATCAACGATCTGCTGGGCGTGCAGCTGGAATTCGGGCCGAAGGTGATGGCCTGGTCCGAAGTGCTGGCGCAATGGAGCGACGACGAGGATGGCCTGACCTGTGCCTACATGACCGACGCCCACCGCAAGAGCGCCGCCCAGCTGGCGGAGTGGATGCATGCGGCGGGCATGGAAGTGCATATCGATGCGGTCGGCAATGTGGTGGGCCGCTATCTGTCCGATGCGGCCGGTGCGAAGACCCTGATCACCGGCTCGCATTACGACACGGTGCGCAATGGCGGCAAGTATGACGGCCGCCTCGGCATCCTGCTACCGATTGCCATCGTCGACCATCTGCACAAGCAAGGCGAGAAGCTGCCCTTCCATTTCGAGGTAATCGGCTTCGCGGAAGAGGAAGGCGTGCGCTTCCGCAGCACCTTCCTCGGTTCCAATGCCGTAACGGGACGCTTCGACATGAAGCTGCTTGATGCGCTGGACGCCAATGAAATCAGCATGCGCTCGGCGCTGGAAGCGGCGGGCCACGATACCGCCGCCATTCCCGCCATCGCGCGCAAGGCGGAAGACGTGCTGGCTTTTGTGGAAGTCCATATTGAACAGGGGCCGGTGCTGCTGGAACGCGGCCTGCCCTTGGGTGTGGTGACAGCGATTGCGGGCAGCTCGCGCTATCTCGTCGAGCTACGCGGCCTCGCCAGCCATGCCGGTACGACGCCAATGACGATGCGCAAGGATGCGGCGGCGGCGGCGGCGGAAATCGTGCTGCTGGTCGAACAGCGCTGCGGACAGACCGAAGCGCTGGTCGGCACAGTGGGGCAGCTGCAAGTGCCGGGCGGTTCGGTAAATGTGATTCCGGGCGCCTGCAAATTATCGCTGGACATTCGTGCCGCAGACGACAGCGTTCGCCAGGCTGCGGTCAAGGATGTCCTCGACGGCATCGCCGCCATCTGCGAGCGCCGCCAGGTCGAATTCAGCCTGGAGAGAGTAGTGGAAGCTTCCGCCGCACCTTGCGCACCCTGGCTGATGCGGCAATTCGGCGACGCCGTACAGCGCAGTGGCTTGCAGCGCTTCGACCTGCTATCCGGCGCGGGACACGATGCCATGGCGATGGCGGCGCTGACCGATGTGGCCATGCTGTTCACGCGCTGCGGCAACGGCGGCATCAGCCATAATCCGCTGGAAACCATGACGGCCGACGATGCCGACCTGGCGGCGCAGGTGCTGCTCGACTTCCTGCGCCATTTCCAGCCCCGGATTTAAGCACGCCCCAGGCAGAGATAAACGCCAAGCAGCAGCAGGCCCACCATCAGGCAACGGCGGAAAGTCTCCTGCGGCATGCGGTCACGCAGCTTCTGGCCGAGCAGCATGCCGGCCATGGCAGGCAGTTGTGCCAGGAAGGAAGCTCCCGCCACCGCCGGCTCCCAGGCGCCGCGCGCCGCCAGCGCCACGGCCAGCGCCAGGGTGGACACGGTGAAGGCCAGGCCCATGGCCTGCACCAGCTCATCCTTATCCATTTTGAGGGACTGCAAATACGGCACTGCCGGCAGTACGAAGACGCCCGCCGCCGCAGTGAACAAACCGGTCAGCGCGCCGGCCAGCGGCGACATCCACTCTTCCTTTTCGCGCGCCACCTGCCAGCGCAGCGAGGACAGGCCCACGGCGGCATAGGCCGTCAACGCCAATCCCAGCATGATGGTGGCGGCCACGTTCTGCCGCATCACCACGCTGCCGATCAGGGTGCCACCGCAAATCCCTATCGTCATCGGCCACAGGCGCTGCCACATGGCGTACAGCGGCGGGCCGGAAAGCAGTTGCCAGAGATTCGTTAAAAGCGAAGGCACAATCAGCAGGCCCGCCGCTTCAATAGGCGTCATGGCGAGGCTGAGCAGAGCCATAGCCACGGTAGGAAGACCCATGCCGGTTACGCCTTTTACAGCACCAGCAAGGGTAAATACAGCAAGCACGAAGACGATATTGTGTTCCATGCTTGCCAGTCTGCCATCGCCTGCGGATGGTGAAAATGTGGAATATACTGTCTCAGCCTTCGTCAAATCCGAAGGCTGGAGACCATAGTGCGTTTTGACCTGACCGACCTGAAACTTTTCCTGCGCGTGGCCGAAAGCGGCAGCATCACCGCGGGTGCCGAAACCGTGCACCTGGCACTGGCGTCGGCCAGTGCGCGCATCCGCGGCATGGAAGAGATGCTGGGCGTGCCGCTGCTCAAGCGCAACCGGCGCGGCGTGGAACCGACCGACGCGGGCCGCACCTTACTGCACCATGCCCGCGCCATCACGCAGCAGATGGAAAAGATGCGCGCCGATATGGGCGAATATGCGAGCGGGCTGAAAGGCCATATCCATTTGCTGTGCAACACCTCAGCGCTGACCGAATTCCTGCCCGACATCCTGGCCGAATTCATGGCCAGTCATCCGCAAGTCAACGTCGATCTGGAAGAACGGCCCAGCCACGAGATCGTGCAAGCCATCCGCGATGAGCTGGGCGATATCGGCATCGTCACCGATGCGGTGGACAGCAGCGGTCTGGAAACGCGCCTGTTTCGAGAAGACCGGCTAGTGCTGGCGCTCTCGCCGCTGCACCCTCTGGCGCGCAGCCTGAAACGGCGCGCCGTGGTGCCGTTTGCCGAGGTGCTGGAGAACGACTTCATCGGACTGGCCGGCGACAGCGCGCTGCAGCAGTACATCAGCGAACACGCCTCGCGCCTTGGTCAGCGCCTGCACTACCGCGTGCTGGTGCGCAGCTTCGACGCCATCTGCCGCATGGTCGCCAGCGGTGCCGGCATCGCCGTCGTGCCAGAATCGGCGGTGCTGCGTTCGCGCGACGCCAATGCCATCCGTCACATCCACCTGAGCGACGCCTGGTCGCGCCGCAAGCTGCTGCTCTGCATGCGCCGCTATGCCGACCTGCCCGGCTATGCCCGCGAGTTGGCCGATGCACTGGCGAATAGCTGATCCATCTCTACGGCCTCAGGATCACTTTGCGGCAAGCCTCTTCCTTCTTATCGAATAGATGGTAGCCGCGTTCGGCCTCGCTGAGTGGCAGGCGGTGGGAGATGATGGCGTCGGGTTGCAGCTTGCCTTCGCCGATGAATTGCAGCAGCTCAGGCATGAAGCGCTGCACGTGGGTCTGGCCGGTTTTGAAGACGAGACCTTTTTCGAACACGTCACCAAACAGAAAGCCATGGATAAAGCCTGAATACACGCCGGGCACGCTGACGATGCCGCCGCGGCGGCAAGCGGCGATACATTGGCGCAGCGCCTGGCCGCTGCTGCCTTCCAACTTCATGGCCGTCATCGCCGTTTCCAGCGCGCTGCCTTTGGCTTCAAAGCCGACCGCGTCGATCACGGCATCGACACCACGCCCGGAGGTGCTTTCGATGATCACTTCGGCGGGGTCGACATCATCGAAATTGATGGGGATGACACCATATTGCCCGCGTGCGAATTCGAGCCGGTAGGCATGATGGTCAACCATGAAGATACGTTCCACGCCCAGCATGCGCGCGCAGGCCGCTGCCATCTGGCCGACCGGGCCGGCGCCAAAGATCGCCAGACTCGAACCCTCCCCCACTTCGGCGTTCACTACCGCCTGATAGCCGGTTGGAAGGATATCGCTCAGGAAGAGCACCTGCTCATCGGCCAGCACATCGGGAATCTTGATCGGGCCAACATTCGCCTTCGGCACGCGGACATATTCGGCCTGGCCGCCGGGCACACCGCCATACAGATGGGTGAAACCGAACAGCGCCGCGCCCGGCCGTATGCCCTTCCTATTCAAGATCGCGCCACGTCCCGGATTGGTGGTTTCGCAAGCGGAAAACAGCTTGTGTTCGCAGAAGAAGCAGCTGCCGCAGGCGATCACAAACGGTATGACCACGCGGTCGCCTTTCTGCACATTGGTGACGGCAGGGCCGGCATCCACCACCACGCCCATGAATTCGTGGCCGAGGATATCGCCCGGCTTCAGCTCGGGCACCTTGCCGCGATACAGGTGCAGATCGGAACCGCAGATGGCGGTGGCGGTGATTTGCAGGATGATGTCGTCGTCTTCCAGCAGCTGCGGATCGGCAACGGTTTCCACGCTGACTTCGTGAGCGGAATGATAGACAAGTGCGCGCATAGCTGCCTCCTGAAGGGATGTGAAGTCCAGTCTAGGCAGCGCCTGCGCGCACGGCGATAGGCCGTGGCGCTGGCATGGCGTAGGACTTGGCCCACGCGCGGTTATGCTGAGTCAGACGATGCGGGCACGCTCCAGCATGGCGTGCAGCAAAACGTTGCAGCCGGCTTCCAGGTGTTCGGCTTTGGCGTCTTCGATTTCGTTGTGGCTGATGCCATCCTTGCAGGGAACGAAGATCATCCCTGCCGGGGCGACGCGGGCGGCGTAAATCGCGTCGTGGCCGGCGCCGGAGACCACGTCCATCGTCGAGTAGCCGAGTTTTTCGGTAGCCTTGCGCACGGCGCCCACACAGTCGGGATGGAAGGGACAGGGTGGGTAGTAAGAGACGCGCTCGATCTTGATGTCCAGGCCTGTTTCGCTGGCGGTGCGGTCGACAAAGGCCAGCATTTCTTCATGCATGGTGTTGAGCAGAGCGTCGCTGACATTGCGCAGGTCGATGCTGAATTTGACCTGCCCGGGAATCACATTGCGGCTGTTGGGGAAGACCTGCATCATGCCCACCGTGCCGCGTCCATAGGGCGGATAGCGGTTGGCGATGGCGACGACTTCCTGGATGATGCGGGTCGATACCTGCATCGCATCGCGCCGCAGATGCATGGGGGTGGGACCGGCATGCGCTTCCATGCCCGTCACCGTGCAGTCGTACCACGAAAGCCCCATCACTGCAGGCACAACGCCAATCACCTTGTCTGCGTCTTCCAGCACCGGGCCTTGCTCGATATGCGCCTCAAAGTAGGCGCCGATAGGATGCTGGCCCGGCACTTGCTCCCCCTTGTAGCCGATGCGTTCCAGTTCCTCACCCACGCTCTTGCCTTCGGTGTCCTTTGCGGCGTAAGCATGTTCCAACGTGAACGCGCCGCAGAAGACACCGGAACCCATCATCACCGGCACGAAGCGCGAGCCCTCCTCATTGGTCCAGAAAGCGACTTCAATCGGCGCTTCGGTGCGGATGCCGCGATCATTCAGAGTGCGTACCACTTCCAGGCCTGCCAGCACGCCGTAGTTGCCGTCGAATTTTCCGCCGGTAGGCTGGGTGTCGATATGGCTGCCCGTCATGATGGGCGGCAGCGCGTTGTTGACGCCATCGCGGCGCATGAAGACATTGCCGATCTGATCCACCGTGATGCTCAGACCCGCATCCCTGGCCCAGCCCGTGACCAGGTCGCGGCCCTGTTTATCGAGATCGGTCAAGGTCAGGCGTTTGACGCCGCCCTTTTCGGTGGCGCCGATTTTCGCCAGCGCCATCAGCGAGTCCCACAGGCGCCCGCCGTTGATTTTCAGCTCGTCCATGCCTGCTCCTTTCAGCGCGCCGATACCGGCGCGAATGCCGGACGGTCGATATGGCGGCCCGCGCCCTCTTCCGCCATCAGTTCTCCCTTGTGGAAGGCCAGCTTGCCCGCTGCCAGCGTGGCGCTCGGGATGCCGCGCACGGTACGGCCTTCGAAGACATTGAAGCCGCCTTTGGCAAACTGGGTCTTGGCCGAAATGGTGCGACTGGCTTCCGGGTCCCACACCACGATGTCGGCATCGGAGCCTACGGCAATCACGCCCTTGCGCGGGTAGATATTGAAAATCTGCGCCGCATTGGCCGAGGTTACGCGCACGAATTCCGACGGCGTCAAACGACCACTGTTCACGCCCGCATCCCAGATCACAGCCATGCGGTCTTCCACGCCGCCGCAGCCATTCGGAATCTTGCTGAAATCTTCGCGGCCCGCCGCTTTCTGTTCGGCGCAGAAGGTGCAGTGGTCGGTCGCCGTCGTATGCAGATTGCCGCCTTGCAGGCCATGCCATAGGGCGGTCTGGTGTTCCTTGCTGCGGAAGGGTGGACTCATCACATGGCCCGCCGCAAAATCGAAATCGGGATGCTGGTACACGCTGTCGTCGATAATCAGATGCCCCGCCAGCGCCTCCCCATACACGCGCTGGCCGCCGGCACGGGCGCGGGTGATCGCATCCAGCGACTCTTTGCACGAGACATGCACGATATAGAGCGGCGTATTGAGCACATTGGCAATCGCAATCGCGCGGTTGGCCGCCTCCGCTTCCACCGCCGGTGGGCGCGACAGCGGATGCGAACTGGGGCCGGTCAAACCCTGTTTAATCAAATCCTGCTGCAACTGGTAGACCAGCTCCCCGTTCTCCGCATGCACGGTGGGAATGGCGCCCAGCTCCAGCGCGCGGCGGAAACTTTTCACCAGGGTTTCGTCATCGGCCATGATGGCGTTCTTGTAGGCCATGAAGTGCTTGAAGCTGTTCACGCCATGATTGCGCACCAGCGCACCCATTTCCTCATGCACGCTGTCGGCCCACCAGGTGATCGCCACGTGGAAGCTGTAGTCGCCCGCAGCCTTCTGCGCCCAGCCGCGCCATGTCCGATATGCCTCCAGCAGCGATTGCTGCGGACTGGGAATGACAAAATCGATGATGGTGGTGGTGCCGCCAGCAATCCCCGCCGCCGTGCCGGTGAAGAAATCGTCGGCCGTTACCGTGCCCATGAAAGGCAGGTTCATATGTGTATGCGGGTCGATCCCGCCCGGCATCACGTACTGGCCGCCAGCGTCGATCACGGTGGCCGATGCCGGCGCGTCCAGGTTAGTGCCGACGGCAACGATCTTGTCGCCATAGCAGAGCACATCGGCGCGGAAGGCGCGGTCTGCATTCACCACGGTGCCGCCGCGAATAATGGTCGTCATTTCTTCATCTCCGCTTCTCACGATTGGGCTGCCGCATTCAGGGAAGGAACGGCCTTCCCCTTCATCATCACGCCATACACCAGGGCCGAAATGGCGATGCCGACAAACCAGGCGTAGGTATAGATCGTTTTGAAGCCATCGGCCACGCCGGGGAAAGATGCTGGGAACGCTGCGTTCAGGAAGCCGGGAATATTCGGCAGCACGCCCAGTACGAAAGCCACCAGGGCCGCGCTGTTCCAGCCATTGCCGTAGGAGTAGCGGCCATTCTCGCGGTACAGGTCTTCCACATGCAGCTCGGTCTTGCGCACGAAGTAGTAGTCGATAATCAGCACGCCGGCGATGGGGCCGAGCAAAGCCGAATAGCCGATCAGCCAGGTGAAGATATAGCCTTGCGTGGATTCGAGCAGCTTCCACGGCATCATCACGATGGCGATGGATGCGGTCAGGTAGCCGCCAGCACGGTACGAGATCAAACGCGGCGCCAGCGCGGAAAAGTCGTAGGCCGGCCCCACCAGATTGGCGGCCAGGTTGACGCTGACGGTATCGATCAGCAGGATGATGAGGGCGATCAGCACGGCGGCGCCGGTCATGCGGCTGGCCAGATCGACCGGGTCCCAGATTGCTTTGCCGTACAGGACGATGGTGGCGGAAGTCACGATGACGGCCAGCGCCGCCAATAATCCCATGGGCACGGGCAAGCCGACCGACTGGCCGACCAGCTGGTCGCGCTGGCTGTGCGCAAAGCGGGTGAAGTCCGGAATATTCAAGGCCAGCGTGGCCCAGAAGCCGACCATGGCGGTCAGCGAAGGCCAGAAGGTGGGCCAGAACTGTCCAGCTTTTTTTCCGCCCTCGACGAATTGCGAAGGCTGGTCCAGCAGCGGTCCGAAGCCGCCCGCCTTTTCATAGACCCAATACAGCAGCACGAAACAGATCAGGATTTTCAGCGGCGCGGTATAGGTTTCCAGTTTGCGGATGGCGTCCATGCCATGCACGATGTACCAGAACTGGATGGCCCAGAACGCGAGAAAGCAAAGCAGCTGCGCCCCGTTGATGCCCAGTCCCGCGATCTTGGCGCCGCCGATCTCCCCGCCCATCAGCACACCGAGCAAGGTATAGATCATCTGCCCGCCGAACCAGGTCTGGATGCCGTACCAGCCGCAGGCTACGATGGCTCGCATCAGCGCAGGCAGCCGCGCGCCGGCAGTGCCGAAGGAAGCGCGTGCCAGCACCGCATAGGGAATGCCGTATTTGGTGCCGGCGTGGCCGATGGCCAGCATGGGCAGCAGCACGATGGCATTGGCGAGGAAGACCGTCAGCACCGCCTGATACGCCGACATGCCGCCTTCGATCAGGCTGGCCGACAAGGTGTAGGCCGGTATGCACATAACCATGCCCACCCACAGCGCCGCAAAGTGATACCAGCGCCACGTTCGCTGCGCGGCGCTGGTGGGGGCAAGGTCTTCATTCCACAACTGGGTGCTGCCTGACAGGTCATTGCTCACCGGGTTCTCCTTATTTTTATACTGCGGTGCTTTCCTCTTTCACTTCCGCGCGCGGGTTGCGCGGATCCTGCGTCCAGTTCATATAGGGTTTGCCGGTTGCCTGCGGCACCATGGTGATGCAGTTCTGCACGGGACAGGTGATTTCGCACAGATTGCAGCCCACGCATTCCTTGTCTATGACCTCATAGCGGCGCGCGCCGCTGGCCTGGTCGATGATCTGTGCGATGGCCTGATGCGAGGTGTCTTCGCAGGCCACATGACATCGGCCGCACTGGATGCATTCATCCTGGTCGATATGTGCAATCACCTCATAGTTCATATCCAGGTATTTCCAGTCCGTGGTATTCGGCACGGCCTTGCCGGCGAAATCGGCCAGCGTGCGATAGCCCTTGCTGTCCATCCAGCGCGACAGGCCATCCTTCATTTCCTCGACGATGCGGAAGCCATGCAGCATGGCCGCCGTGCAGACCTGCACGCAGCCCGCACCCAGGGCGATGAATTCGGCCGCGTCGCGCCAGTTGGCGATGCCGCCGATGCCCGAAATCGGCAAGCCTTGCGTTTCCGGATCGCGCGCAATCTCGGCCACCATATTCAGCGCAATCGGCTTGACCGCCGCGCCGCAATAGCCGCCATGGGTGCTGGCCGTGCCGACGATGGGCAGCGCCACCATGCGGTCAAGGTCGATCGATGTGATGGAGTTGATGGTATTGATCAGCGAAACCGCGTCCGCCCCACCCTCTTTCGCGGCGCGCGCCGGCTTGCGGATGTCGGTGATATTCGGTGTCAGCTTGACGATGACGGGCAGCTTCGAATGCTTCTTGCACCATGCCGTCACCATCTGCACATACTCCGGCACCTGGCCGACGGCCGCGCCCATGCCGCGTTCCGGCATGCCGTGCGGGCAGCCGAAATTCAGCTCGATGCCATCAGCGCCGGTTGCTTCCACCTTGGGCAGGATGCTGGCCCAGTAGTGCTCCTCGCAAGGCAGCATCAGCGAAACGACGATGGCGCGATCCGGCCAGGCCTTCTTCACCTCCGTGATCTCCTGCAGGTTCTGCTCAAGGCTGCGATCGGTAATCAGCTCGATATTATTGAAGCCGATGACTTCGCGGTTCTTGCCATAGATGGCGGAATAGCGCGAGGACACGTTCACGGCGGGCGGGTCTTCGCCCAGTGTCTTCCACACCACGCCGCCCCATCCCGCTTCGAAGGCGCGTATGACGTTATAGGCCTTGTCGGTCGGCGGCGCGGAGGCGAGCCAGAAGGGATTCGGCGATTTGATGCCGCAGAATTCAATGCTCAGATCAGCCATTTTCAGCCTCCCGCTTCGACTGGATATCGTTATGAATGGCGTGTGCCGCCAGCTTGCCATGCTGGACTGCCTGCACCGTCAGATCCTGTCCCGGCGCCACGCAATCCCCGCCCGCGTAAATCCCCGGCAGTACTGTGCGGAACTGGGCGTCGACGTGAATCTTGTCGCCATCGCGCTGCAGCAGCTGCGCCAGCGGATCGCTCAGCACCTCCTCTTCCAGCTGCTGGCCGATGGCCTTGAACACGGCGTCGGCGGCAATTTCGAAGGTGATGCCGGTACCGATCAAACGGTTGGCCTGGAAGACGGTTTTCTCGAAGCGCATGCCGCGCACGCGGCCCTTCTCATCCAGCAGCACCTGTTGCGGCTGCGCCCAGGTCAGCATGCGCACCTGGTTGGACTTGGCGATTTCCTGCTCGTGATGGGTGGCGCTCATGGCATCGAAACCGCGCCGGTAAACCAGCGTCACCTCTTCCGCGCCAAGACGCTGAATCTGCACCGCCATATCAATGGCGGTATTGCCCGCGCCGATGACGATGGCACGCTGCGGCACCGGCAGGGAACTCAGGTCTTCGGCCTGGCGCAGGGCGGCGATGTAATCGACGGCGGCCAGCAGGCCGGGGGCATCCTCGCCGGTCAAGCCCAGTTGGCGGCTGGCGCCCAGGCCCAGGCCGAGGAAGACCGCATCGTATTCGGCATGCAGGTCTTTCAGGTGCAGGTTCTCGCCCAGCTTCTGGCCGCAGCGGATTTCGATGCCGCCTATACCGATCAGGAACTCGACTTCCTTCTGCGCGAAGTTATCAGTCAGCTTGTATTTGGCGATGCCGTATTCGTTCAAGCCGCCCGCCTTGTCCAGCGCCTCGTAGATCACCACATCATTGCCCAGCATGGAAAGGCGGTGGGCACAGGACAGTCCGGCCGGCCCCGCCCCCACCACCGCAATGCGCTTGCCGGTGGATGCGGCGCGGCGGAAAGGGTGGCCGTCGAAGCGCATATGGTCGAGGGCAAAGCGCTGCAGCAGCGCGATCTTGACCGGCTGCCCTTCGGCATCATGGTTGCGCACGCAGACGTCTTCGCACAGGATCTCGGTGGGACAGACGCGGGCGCAGCTGCCGCCCAGGATATTCTGTTTGAGAATGCCGGCCGCCGCGCCATTCACATTGCGGTCGTTGATATTGCGGATAAAGCTGGCGACATCGATCTCGGAAGGGCAGATGCGCGAACAGGGCGCATCGTAGCAGTACAGGCAGCGCGCGCTTTCAATCGCTGCCTGGCGCACGGTCAGTGCCGGCGCCAGATCGGTGAAATGCCCGGCCAGTTCTTCCTTGCTGGACTGGGCATGCCGCATATGTTTGAGTGAATCGATCATCTTTCCATCCCGTTTGGTAGGTCGAACTGCTCGAATCTGTTGCGCTGCTGCCTGCTACTTGAAAGTTCTTACTTCATCTGAGGGAATGCAAATTCCGCGCCAGCGCTTGCCGTATTCGGCCAGCGCTGCATCACTGCCTTGTGGCGCGTGTAGAACCGCACGCCTTCCGGACCATATGCGTGATGGTCGCCGAACAGGCTGCGCTTCCAGCCGCCAAAGCTGTTGAAGGCCATCGGCACCGGCAGCGGCACGTTCACGCCCACCATGCCGACCTGGATCTGGCGCACGAATTCGCGCGCCACCCCGCCGTCGCGCGTGAACACGGCCACACCGTTGCCGTATTCGTTTTTGTTGATCAGTTCCACCGCATGGACGATATCGGCCATGCGCACCACGCACAGCACCGGTCCGAAAATCTCTTCCTTGTAGATCGTCATATCCGGCGTAACGTGGTCGAACAGCGTGCCGCCGACGAAGAAGCCATTGGGACGGTCCGCCACCTTGTAGTCGCGGCCATCGACGACCAGTTTGGCGCCCTGCTCCACGCCCTCCCCGATCAGACGTTCGACGCGCTGCTTGGCGGCAGCCGTAACCAGCGGACCCATTTCCGCATCGCGCTCCATGCCGTCGCGCACTTTCAGTGCGGCGGTGCGCTTTTCCAGTGCGGCCACCAGCTTATCGCCCGCATCGCCCACCGCCACCACCACGGAAATCGCCATGCAGCGCTCGCCCGCCGAACCATAAGCCGCGCCCATCAGCGCATCGACCGCCATCTCCATATCGGCGTCGGGCATGACCACCATATGGTTCTTCGCGCCGCCCAGGGCCTGCACGCGCTTGCCGGCCGCACTGCCGCGCGAATAGATGTATTCGGCAATCGGCGTCGAACCGACGAAGCTCACCGCCTGCACCTCGGGATGGTCGAGCAGCGCATCGACCGCCAGCTTATCGCCTTGCACCACATTGAATACGCCGTCCGGCAAGCCCGCCTCTTTCAGCAGGCGCGCATGCAGCAGCGAGGGCGATGGATCGCGTTCGGAAGGCTTCAGCACGAAGGTATTGCCGCAGGCGATGGCAATCGGGAACATCCACATCGGCACCATCACCGGGAAGTTGAACGGCGTGATGCCCGCCACCACGCCCAACGGCTGGCGCATGGACCAGGCATCGATGCCGCGCGCGATCTGGTCGGTGAATTCGCCCTTCAGCATCTGCGGGATGCCGACGGCGAATTCCACCATCTCGATACCGCGTCCCACCTCACCCTGAGCATCGGAGAAGGTCTTGCCATGCTCGCGCGTCAGCATGGCCGCAAATTCGTCGGTATGCTGCTGGCATAGTTGCAGGTACTTGAACAGCACCCGCGCCCGCGTCAGCGGCGGCGTGGCCGACCAGGATGGGAAAGCGGCGGCGGCGGCTTGCACCGCCGCATCCACCTCCTCCGTGGTAGCCAGCGCCACGCGCGCGACCGGCTCGCCCAAAGCGGGATTGAAAACGTCGCCGTAGCGGCCGCCCAGGGTATCGACCTTGCTGCCGTTGATGAAGTGGGTGATGGTGTCGAGATTGCTCATTGTCTGCTCTGCTAAATTAATCAGGCCAACAGATTGTCGGCCGGTACATAGGGATAACCCAGGCCATGGGCCACGGCTTCATACGTGACCTTGCCCTGGCATACATTCAGTCCATTCTTTAAATGAGGATTGACCTTCATCGCCTTGATCCAGCCTTTGTCGGCCAGCGCCAGCGCATGGCCGATGGTGGCGTTGTTCAGCGCGAAGGTGGAGGTCCGCGCCACCGCGCCCGGCATATTCGCCACGCAGTAATGCACCACCTGGCCGACCAGGAAGGTCGGATTCTCGTGCGTGGTGGCGCGCGAGGTTTCGAAGCAGCCGCCCTGGTCGATAGCCACATCCACCACCACCGCGCCCGGCTTCATGCGCGAGATCAGGTCGTGGCTGACCAGCTTGGGCGCCGCCGCGCCGGGCACCAGCACACCGCCGATCACCAGATCGGCATCCAGCACCGCTTCTTCGATGGTGTGGGCGTTGGAGAACATGGTCTGCACGCGGTTGCCGAAGATCAGATCGAGCTGGCGCAGGCGGTCCACACTCTTGTCCAGGATGGTGACGCGGGCGCCCATGCCCACCGCCATCTGCAAGGCATTGGTGCCGACCACGCCGGCGCCGATGATGACCACATGGCCCGGCGCCACGCCCGGCACGCCGCCCAGCAAGAGGCCCATGCCGCCCTTGGATTTCTCCAGATGGGCAGCGCCAGCCTGGATCGCCATGCGTCCCGCCACCTCGCTCATCGGCGCCAGCAGCGGCAAGCCGCCGTTCGCGCCGGTGATGGTTTCGTAGGCGATGCAGACGGCGCCCGACTGCACCAGGGCGCGCGTCTGTTCCGGATCCGGCGCCAGATGCAGGTAGGTGTAGAGGATCTGGTTTTCGCGCAGCATGGCGCATTCTTCCGGCTGCGGTTCCTTCACCTTCACGATCATCTCGGCGCGCTTGAAAATCTCCTGCGCCGTATCGATGATGGTGGCACCCGATCCTTCATACATGGAATCGGCGAGGCCAATCGCCACGCCTGCATTGCGTTGTACCAGCACCTGATGTCCGCGCAGTACAAGTTCTTTCACGCTGGCCGGGGTAAGGCCAACGCGCGATTCCTGATTCTTGATCTCCTTCGGTACGCCTACCAGCATGGCTGTCTCCTCTATTTATGTTTTTAATCTAGTCCACGTAACACCTTTTCCAGCTTGCCAAACAGTTCGTCGATATGCTGCTTCTCCAAATTCAATGGCGGCGACAGCGCGATGATGTCGCCCGTAACCCGCGTCAGCACGCCGTCGGCAAACATCTGCTTGAAGGCGGCATAGGCGCGCGCGCCCGGCTTGCCGGCAATCGGCTCCAGCTCGATGCCAGCCACCAGGCCGATGCTGCGCAGGTCGATCACATGCGGCAGCCCCTTGAGCGAATGGATCGCATCCTCCCAATAGGACTGCATGCTCTTGGCTTGGTCGAGGATTTTCTGTTCCTCGAACACTTCCAGCGTCGCCAGCGCGGCGGCGCAGGCCAGCGGATGGCCGGAATAGGTATAGCCGTGGAATAACTCGATACCGGCCGGCGCCTGCATGAAGGTGTCGTGGATGAACTGCTTGGAGAACACCGCCCCCATCGGCACCGTGCCATTGGTCAGGCCTTTGGCGGTGGTCATCATGTCCGGCTCGACGTCGAAGTAGTCGGCGGCGAAAGGCGTGGTGAGGCGGCCAAAGCCGGTGATCACTTCATCGAAGATCAGCAGGATGCCATGCTTGGTGCACAGCTCGCGCAGGCGTTTCAGATAGCCCTTGGGCGGAATCAGCACGCCGGTGGAACCGGCAACCGGCTCTACGATCACGGCGGCGATGGTCGACGCGTCATGCAGGGCGACGATGCGTTCCAGCTCGTCGGCCAGGTGGGTGCCGTATTCCGGCTCGCCGCGCGTAAAGGCGTTCTTCTCCAGATTATGCGTATGCGGCAAATGGTCAACGCCCGGCAGCAGCGGGCCGTAATGCTTGCGGTTGCCGCCGATGCCGCCCACCGACATGCCGCCGAAGCCCACGCCGTGGTAGGCGCGTTCGCGGCCGATCAGGCGGGTGCGGGTGCCTTCGCCGCGCGCGCGGTGGTAGGCCAGCGCGATCTTCAGCGCCGTGTCCACAGCCTCGGAACCGGAGTTGGTGTAGAACACATGGCCGAAGCGGCCATTGGTGTAGGCCATCAGCTTGTCGGCCAGGTCGAATGCCGAGGGATGGCCCATCTGGAAGGTGGGCGCGAAATCGAGCTGGCCCACCATCTCGCGCACCGCCGCGACGATCTTGGGCTGGGCGTGGCCGCAAGGCACGCACCACAGGCCGGCCGTGCCGTCGAGGATGGCGCGGCCATCCACGTCCTTGTAATACATGCCTTCGGCGGAAACCAGCAAGCGCGGGCTGGCTTTGAAATCGCGGTTGTTCGTGAAAGGCATCCAGAACGACGCTAGCGATTCCGGTCTGGTCATATTCATGCATATCTCCTGTTTGACGCCTCGTAAAAACTCTTTACCAGTTGGCAAAATGATGATGCAATAATAGACAGCAGTTCAACTATGGCACATATACACAATTCGCAAAACCATCCAACCGTACAGGTCACAAAAACACTACACTTTTGTGCAGTGAAGCAAATGGAGACGCAAGATGGATGAACGCGGGAGCGCAGCGCAGCAGACCGATGGCCCGCAATGGCCGCTACTGTCCATAGAGCGCTCGAAGAAGGGTAGCCTGGTGGAGCAGATCGTCGCTGCCGTGTCGGAGATGGTGGCGCGGCGCGAGCTGCGCGCCGGCACCAAGATGCCCTCGGTGCGCCAGTTCGCCAAGTGTAATGGCATCAGCACTTTCACCGTGGTGGAGTCCTACGACCGCCTCGTGACGCTGGGCTTGCTCTCGTCGCGGCGCGGCTCCGGCTACTTCGTCACGCGTCAGGATGCGCCCGCCCTGCCCACGCCCGTGCCTTTCCACCCCGGCCCCGCCGCCGTCGATGCGCTCACGCCGGAACTGTATTCCGGCATGTCGGACGCGCTGCCCATCGGCGCCGGCTGGCTGCCGCCCGAATGGTATGGCGAGGACACCATCCTCGATGCCGTGCGCCAGGCCATCCGCATTCCCGCCAACCGCCTGCGCGGCTACGGCCATCCGCTCGGCTTTCCCGGCCTGCGCCAATACCTGGCCAGCACCTTGAGCGAAGAGCTGTTCGCGGTGGAGCCGGAGCAGATCCTGCTCACGCATGGCGCCACCCACGCCTTCGACCTGATCCTGCGCACCCTGACCAAACCGGGCGACACGGTGCTGGTGGAAGATCCCGGCTACAGCAATCTGCTCTCGCTGATCCGCCACCACGGCTGCCAGGCGATCGGCATTCCGCGCGGCGCCAATGGCCTCGATCTGGACTTCCTGGCCGAACAGGCGCGCACCACGCAGCCCAAGCTCATGTTCGTCAACACGGTGCTGCAAAACCCGCTCGGCACCTCGCTCAGCCAGGCCCAGGCCCACCGCCTGCTCGCGCTGGCCGAGCAGTTCGATTTCTGGCTGGTGGAAGACGATATCTACCGCGAGCTGACGCCGCGCGGTGAAGCCTCGCTGGCGGCGATGGATGGCTTGCGCCGCGTGATCCGCATCGGCAGTTTTTCCAAGACACTGTCGCCGGTGCTGCGCGTCGGCTCCATCTGCGCCTCGCAATCGCTGCTGCCGGAACTGGTGCGCATCAAGATGCTGACCGGTCTCACCACCTCGGAAGTGAACGAGCGCGCCGTGTACCACGCCATCACGGCGCGGCCTTACAAACGCATGGTGGAAAAGCTCATGGCCCAGCTGGAGGAAGGCCGCGAGCGCAGCATCGAATCGCTGGCCGAGGCGGGCATGAAACCGGTGGCGCGGCCGCGCGGCGGCATGTTCGTCAGCGCCGGCTGGAACGAGGCGCCCACGCCGGAATGGAACGGCAAGCTGATTGCCGATCTGGCGCTGAAGGCCGGCATCCTGCTCGCGCCCAGCGACTTCTTCATGCTCGGCGAGAGCGAAAGCATCTGGTTCCGCTTCAACGTGGCCTATGCCGACCACCCTGCCCTGCGCGACTTCCTGCTCACGCTGAGGAAAGAACATGGCCGCCGATAGACCCAACCGCCGCCTGCAGAACCGCGACCGGCTGGAAGCGGAAATCGCCGCCGAAGCGGTGCGCGTCTTTGCCGAATGCGGCTATGAAGGCGCCTCCGTGGCGGCGATTGCCGACAACGCCGGCCTGTCCAAGCAGAACCTGATGTACTACTTCCCCACCAAGCAGGCGCTCTATCAGCGCGTGCTGGACGATGTGCTGGACGACTGGCTGGAACGCATGGAGCGCCTGGCCGATCCCGACCAGGAACCGCAGGACGTGCTGCGCGCCTATATCCAGGCCAAGCTGAAATTCTCGCGCGAGCAGCCCTGGGGGTCGCGCGTGTATGCCATGGAAGTGATCGGCGGCGCCCAGCTCTATGGTAAGCAGATCCAGGAACGCGTGGTGCCGCTGCTGCGGCGCGATATCGAAGTCTTCGAGAAGTGGAGTGTGGAGGGCAGGATCGGCGCGGTGAACGCCACCCACCTGCTGTTCGCCATCTGGGCCATGACGCAATCCTATGCGGATTTTTCAGCCCAGATGGCCCTTGTACTGAACCGCAAACAGCTCAGCCGCAAGGATTACGAGGATGCCGAACAGACTATCGTGCAGATGGTCCTGGCGGCGGTCAGCCTGCCTGCTGCGAACGGCGGCGGCGCGCAATAAAGCCCACCACGCCCAGGCCAGCCAGCAGCATCGCATAGGTCTGCGCTTCCGGCACCGGCGCAAGGCCGTAGCCATTCACGTTGGCGGCGCTGAAGTAGTGGTTGGCGTTGACCTGCACATTCGACATCCAGTTGCCGACGATGACATTGCCGTTGATCTGGCCGCCGTTGCCGGTTACGGTCGCCAGCGGCGCCAGGATGCTGCCGTACACGCCGACGTTCTGGATATTCAGCTTCTGCGATTCGTAGAAGTTGTAGACCACGTTGTAGCCCTTGAAGCCATCCAGGCCCACGCCGTTCTGGTTAAAGCCGATGGCGTTCTTGCCGCTGACGTTGAACACCAGGGTCGAGCCCTTGGCCAGATTGCTGAACTTGAAGTTGTTCACGCTGGACAGGTCGCTGCCCGCCAGGTTGAACACTTCCACCGACTTGCCCGTGCCTTTCAGGGTCATGCCGCCGTATTGGATGCTGCTGCTGCCGGTCGCCGCCACTTTCGACAGCGAGGACGAGGTGTTCTTCACGCTGCTGCTCAGCTTATTGAAGTCCACGGGGTTGGTCGTGCTCTTGGTCGAGCTTTGCAGGCCCACCGAGGACATGGCGCTGGCGCCAGCCACGTAATAGTTGCCGTGCTTGATCGAGCCTGAGGTGTAGCTCAGCGAGCCGCCCACCACCAGCGAATAGCTGCCGTAAGCGTCCTTGTTCTTGTCGTTGATCGAGTAATTCGACGCGCTCAGGCTGCCCGCCACCAGGACCGCGCCTTCGACGTCGGAACCCTGGGCGCTGAAGCTGCCAAGGCTGAACAGGTTGGCATTATTGATGCCGAGATCGAGAACGCCAGCCTGGGCGGAACCCACGGCGGCCAGGGACAGGAACAATGCTGCTGGTTTCAACATATATGCCTTTCAGATATATTTCTAACAAGTGGCTGCGTTCAGGCCACGCCGGGAAGGAACGGCGGATGCGCCGTTGAAAGAGGGCGTGGCTTCGGGCCTCTTGCAAAACAATTATCATAAGCAACAATTGTTACTCACAGGATAGCACAAAAGCCCCAAACCGGCTGTCCGCTCATTTGAACAGGAGACTTTTCCCGCATGACTGCCACACCACTGATCGCCACCCTGCCCCAGCCCACCGCCCGCCTGCGTCTGCGCCCCATCCGCCGCGAAGACGAAGCCGCCATCTTCGCCCTGTTTTCCGACCCCGAAGCCATGCGCTACTGGAGTTGCGCGCCATGGACCGAGATGGCCCAGGCCAGCCGCTATGTGGACGAGATCCTCGCCTGGTACGAAGGCCGCGAGAACGTGCAGTTAGGCGTGGAAATCGGCGGCGTCTTGGCCGGCACCGTGACCCTGCGCGGCATCTTCGGCCAGAACCGGCGTTGCGAACTGGGCTATATGCTGGGACGGCGCTGGTGGGGCCAGGGTTATATGCAGGAAGCCATCACCACCCTGCTTGAGCATGCCTTCACCGTGATGGACCTGAACCGCATCGAAGCCGACGTCGACCCGCGCAACACGGCCTCGGCGCGCATGCTCGGGCGCCTGCACTTCCGCCTGGAAGGCCATATGCGCGAACGCTGGTTCGTCAACGGCGAAATCTGCGACAGCGACTTCTACGGCCTGCTGCGCAGCGATTGGCAGGCAACGCGCGCCTGAAAACGAAAGGCTGACCAGCGAGGCCGCGAGGTGTGGCCTCACGCCTTTCTATCTACCAGAATGGCCATAAAGCAGCCAACACCGGAATATGGCGTCTAACTCGGCGTATGTCGTCTATCGAGAAGGAAAGCTCGCTCTCGCCGTTTAAAGCATTTGCAAACCTACTCCCCAGGCCGCGCAGGCGACCAATTTTGTTCATATGGATTGATGCCCGCCCGTATTAGTCTTCGCTGTAGCGCAAGAATCGTTTCGTGTTCAGCCGTTCTGCCGCGCCGAATAGCCGCGACTTCTAGTTCTGAAATTTCATCTTCGCGCCAAGCGACTTGGTGGGCGCCTGCATCGTATCGTACAAAATACAAACCATCTCGCAAGATGATCTCGAGTCCTTCAAAGCTCAAGCTTCCAAATATGACTTCATCCATAATTCCGACACTTTTAAACATTAATGGAATCTAGGTTGCCGGCTCTCGAATCAAGCCTGGGGGGCTACCCAGACCAGGTTCCAAAGGTGGCCATCGATATCCTCGAAGCCCTGGTCGTACATAAAGCCGTGGTCCTCGGGCGGATGCGGCGTGCGGCCGCCGGCGGCAACGGCCTTGGCGATCAGGCTATCGACCTCTTCCCGGCTCTCGCAGCTCAGGCAGATGATGACCTCGTTGGCTTCCTTCGCTTGCGCCAGGGGCTTGTCGATCAAGGACTTGAAAAAGGTTTCCGTCATCAGCATGGCATTGATGCTGTCGTCGACGATGTTCATGAACGCCGCACTCTCACTGCTGAACTGCGGATTGAAGCTGAAACCGAGAGCGGAAAAGAAGGCCTTGGATCTATCCAGATCCTTGACCGCCAGGTTAAAGATGACTTGCTTGTTCATGACGCCTCCTTGGGAAAGATGAGATGGGCAACTGGGTGCTTCAATCTCACGACGGGCGACGATGCTTGAATTCGACAGGCATGCAAAAAAACTGCCACTCACGGTACCGCCAACTTGTGATCACTCCCAGTCAAGCCAGGCCGGAGCTTTTCCGAGATTCACATAAAAGTACGTAATAGCCTGGTAGCACTGTTCCACATCGATGCACCAGGACAATGGATACTCGTCCACCTGCCCGTTCGCCAGCCTGAATTTACCCACTTCCTCGCCCAGGTACTTGCCAACTGAGCGAACTGAGTCGTCTTCATTTTTCTGATACATCAGCCACGCATTCTGCGCGTTCCGCAGCATGCACAGCATGGGACCGGACTCGATTGCTATCCACAGTTCAAATTCCGGCACGGCATCAAAGCCGTTCAATGCTTCCTTCAGTTGTTCAAGAGACGTAAGCGAGACAGTGCTGCCGTTGAAGAGTATTTCCATCATCGTAAATTTTGCGAAACTTGGGAATGAGACGAATTGGGGGTTGCGAATTTTCAAATCAAGTTAAATCTGTCCGAATATGATAAGCGCCCTTAAGCTAATCCATTCAATAGTCCGTCGGCGGCGAGCAGGTCGATCACCGATTGCTCTTCGATTGCATAAACGCCTCGGGCAGCGCGCCATATCAATTTCTTATCCTGCAGCGCCAGGAGGACCGCCTGAATTCCAGGCACATCAACCTTGATGTCGTCCGATGGAATCCCGGCCAGTTCCACCGCTTTCCGGTATCGTTGGACTGTTCCGGCTTCAAACGGTGCGTAGTCCTGCTTCATCGCCGCCATGACGCGCAAGACGGCGTGCTGAATCGGCGTCAAACTGCGGATGGCTTTTCGCTGGACCTGATTCATTTCCTCGGTCAATTGGCGAACCTCTTGCGCGAATCGCTTCTTACCCTCCTCTGCATCGATATCGAACTCAAACCTCAGCTGATCCGCCGCCGCATTCAGCAATTCCGGACGATATCCCGCCTCACCAAATAGCTGCCAGACGCAATCGGCATCCAGAGTAAAAGGAAGAGCTACCTTGGCGCAGAACCACGCCGCAAAGTCTTTCGGCAAGGTAGGGAAATTCATCATGGGAGCGCAGTAGAAGGCCTGGTCCTTACTGCTGCGCAGCATCGCCAACTTGTCCCGGTTCGAGCCGGTACACACCACGCGCAAGCCATGGTGCTTGCTGCTGTTCAGTTCATCGCGTGCAGCTTTCAGTGCAAACAGTGCCGCAATGCCCTGGTCGGTGGTGAGCGCATGCTGGGCCTCATCGATGACCAGCACGATAATCTGCTTCATCTCATCCGACAGCGCGACCAGCGCATCCGTCAGCGACACATCCTTGCCGAGTCCAACCTTTTCCAGATCGAATTGGAGAACCCCGCCTCCGATGGCTATTTTGCTCATGCCGGTGGATTTGGCCAGACGAGTTATCACACCATCCTGGGCCGCCAGCGCCTTGCGGATCGCCGACACGATCGCGCTCCCCGGCTCAGCAGTCGGATTTGCCCACAGGTCGACGTAGACAACGAACGCTCCCTCAGCCTCGAACGCCGGCCGAAGATCCTCGCACACAAAGGTGGACTTGCCCGTTCGGCGTGGCGCGGCCAGGAAGACACCTGAACTAACCGCGCTTCCCGGGCCAATCCTCAGCACCTGGGCAACGAGTTTATGCGCCAGGTCGGGACGATGGAAAACCTCTTCAGCTTGATTCACGGCCGCTCGATTTATAGAGGACTATAGAATGATTATAGAGCGATTATGGCAATGTTTCAGAAACGCTTTATAGGCAATGACAGCCGGCTATAATTGCCTCATGGACAACAAATCAGTGGACTTCACGGCCCATTCATCGCCCGCCGCAACCGGTCATCCCCAAAAAGCCACCATTCATCGGATGGCGATACCGGTGCAGCACGGTGCTTGATACAGTGGCGCCATCACCATTCTGTGGAGCACATTATGAAAACGATCAACAAGACCTTCGGTGAATCCATGCGCGAGATCGGCGATGCCTTCAGCGGCTTTGCCCGCCACTGCCAGCGCGCGCTGGCGCGCATGTCCTGGCCTAGCCTGCTGGGCATGTGCGTCGTGCTGGCTCTGCTGATCACCATTCTGCCGCTGGCCCTGATGCTGTTCGCCTGCTTCTTGCTGCTCAAGCTGCTGGTCGGGAAGAATCCGCCGCCGACGCGCCACTTCCCGCGCCAGCCCCAACAGCAGCAGCCGCATGAGGGGAGCAACTAAACATGGCCCTGTCGCGCGCCAAAGGAGCACTCAGCTTCGTCCGCGAAGTCGGAGAAACCGCCAGCACCCTCTGGTGGGACTTCTTCGACTGGCTGGCCCAGGTTCCCCTGCGCCAGCTGGTCGTGACCTGGGTGCTGGCTTTTCTGTTGGCGTGCACCCCGGTGCTGCATCCGGAACAGGCGGCCGCCTTCGTGCTGATTTCCTGCGGACTGAAGGTGCTGGCGGGCGGCAAGCGCAAGGCGGAAATCGAGGCGCGCGCGGCCTCGGCCCAGGCCGGCACGGAAAGCATGGAGCGGCGTCTGGTCGAAGCCCAGATGGCCGCGCTGCAAGCCCAGGTCGAGCCGCATTTCCTGTTCAATACCTTGGCCCTGATCGGCCAATTGATCGAGACCGATCCGCCGCAGGCCGCGAAAATCCATACCCACCTGATCGAATACCTGCGCTCCACCCTGCCGCAGATGAAGGCCCGGGGCAACGGCACGCTGCAAAAGCAGATCATGCTGTCGCGCTCCTACCTGGCCATCATGCAGGCGCGCATGAAGGCGCGGCTGGCGGTGTCCATCGACGTGCCGCCCCAGCTGGAGAGCGCCACCTTCCCGCCCATGATGCTGCAGATCCTGATCGAAAATTCGATCAAGCATGGGCTGGAGCCGAAGATCGAAGGCGGCCGCATCGATATCCGCGCCAGCGTCAACGGCAATATGCTGCAGGTCGATGTGCAGGATGACGGCATCGGCTTCAATCTGCATGCGGCCGATGGCCTGGGCCTGACCAATGTGCGCGAACGCCTGCGCCTGGTGTACGGCAACCGAGCCGAACTGGTGATCGAAACCCCGCTCGAAGGCGGCTGCCGCGCCTCGATCCGCGTGCCCTTCGCCCCCGATATTTTTGCCGAGTCCAAACCATGAGCCATCCCCGCGCCACCGCCCTGATCGCCGACGATGAAGAACCCATGCGCGACCTGCTGCGCAGCCGCCTGCGCGAAGCCTGGCCCGAGCTGGAAATCGTGGCCGAGGCGGCCAACGGCATCGAAGCCATTGCGCTGGCGGGCCAGCATCAGCCCGACATCGTCTTTCTCGATATTCGCATGCCCGGCCTGTCCGGCATCGAAGCGGCACGCATGCTGTTCAACCGCTGCCATATCGTCTTCATCACCGCTTACGACCAGTACGCGATTAAAGCGTTTGAACAGGGCGCGCTCGACTACCTGCTGAAACCGGCCGGCGGCGAGCGCCTGAAGACCACCTGCACCCGCCTGCAGGCAAGGCTGGGACAGCAGCCGGATAATATCGAGCGCCAGCTCAGCCAGCTGCTGCAGCAAAATCAGCCGGCGAAACCGGCCGAGTATCTGCACTGGATTCAAGCCCAGGTCGGCAATAGCCTGCGTATGATCAGCACGCGCGAAATCCTGTTCTTCCGCGCCGATGAAAAATACACGCGGGTGCAGACGGCACAAGGCGAAGTCCTGATCCGCAAGACGCTGAAAGAACTGGAAGAGGAACTCGACCCGAATGAATTCTGGCGCATCCATCGTTCCACCCTGGTGCGCGTGGACGCCATCAGCGAAGTCACCCGGGACTTGCGCGGGCGACAGATGGTGCGCGTGAAGAACTTCCCCGAAGAACTCGAAGTCAGCCGCGGCAACACCCATTTATTCCAGCAAATGTAGCGCTTTGCTGAGTTGCGTGCGCGCCGCTTGCCCCCTCTCCCTCGCTGGGCTATATTGCCTGAACCCCGCCGCCATACCCCCGCAATGCCGCCACCAAACACATTGATCTGGGAGAGAAGCATGTCGAACATTCCGAAAGAAACACGCGCCACCATCCTGCCCTGCATGCGCTACCGCGACGCGCCCGGCGCCATCGACTGGCTATGCAGCACCTTGGGTTTTGAAGCCTCGCTGGTCGTGCCGAACGAGGATGGCTCCATCGCCCACGCCCAGCTTTCCTATGGCAATGGCATGGTGATGCTCGGCTCGATTTTCGACACCGAATACGGCAAGTTGATCAAGCAGCCCGGCGAGATCGGCATGGCCGTCACCCAGAGCGCCTACCTGGTGGTCAACAATGCCGACGAGGTCTATGAACGCGCCCTGAGAGCGGGTGCGCCGATTCTGATGGAATTAAAAGACGAGGACTACGGCGGCCGCGGCTTCACCCTGCGCGACCCCGAAGGCCATGTGTGGAGTATCGGAACCTACGATCCCTGGAAGCAGTAAAGGCTCAGGACAGCGCCGCCACCAGGGCCGCATCCGCCACCTGCTGCGGCCGGATGCGGATCAGATTGCGGTAGAGCGGCGGCAGGCGGCCGCACAGCGCATGCAACTCTTCTTCCGGCATGCCCGGCAAGACATACTGGAACTGCGCCGGGTTCGACTCGGGCAGCGCGCCCTCCATGGTCGAACCGTAGGCGCCCAGATTCATGAAACTAAGCGCGCTTTCGTCCGGCCCGATCGCAAAGACAAAAGTGCCATCCTTGGGGTGGCCCAGATACTGCCGCACCTCGGCCTGGGTGGCGGCGTCGGCCCCCTCCATCAACTTGTAGCGCAACTGGGCATAGGCGCGCGTCGCCTCCATGAAAGCGGTGCGGATGCCGGAAGCGTTCTGCCGGCCGTGCGTGCACAGCAGCAGATTACCGAACGCATCGAGCAAGGCCACGGCATCGCCCTTGCCGCCCTGCGCCTTGTCGCGCGCCATCGCCTGCTGCAGATAGGGCGCCAGGCCGGCGTCCGGCCGCTGTGGCGTGCCGCGATAAGTCAGCGCATCGGGACAGCTGCGCTTCAGGGCGCGCACGATGGCATGGTCCGCCGGCAGCATGGCCGGGTCTTTCAGCGCGCTGCCGGGCGGATCGATATTGAACAAGTCCATCACCCCGGCCGACGTGGCCTCGAACACCAGCGAACAGAGCGCCTGGGTTGGCTCGGCAATGGTCTTGCCGATGAAAAAAGGCTTGGGCGCCGCGCCCGCACCGCGCCGCGCATAGGACGAGCTGCCCAGCACGGCGGGATAGGCAAACGTCGCTTCCGCCTGCCGCTGCAAGGGCTGCGGCAGCGAGGGGAAGAAAGCGCTGCCGTTGTAATTGATGCCGGCCTTGGTGTCCGGCGCGGCTGCCACCACATTGAATCCGGCCGACAGGATGGCGCCGGTGCACATGGCGCAAGGGTCGAGCGAAGTCACGATGGTGATCTCGTGCGGCGGCGGCAGCTCCCGGCCCTTGGCGCGCTCGGCGTAGTACCAGTCGATCAACTGGCGCTCGCCGTGCGCGGTCGGGTCGAAGATCAGGCCATGGCGGATGACGTTGTTATGCAGCGACTTCAGCACGGTGCCGAACTGGTCGAGCATGACGCCCCCGACACCGAACGTGCCCTGGGTTTTCGCTGCAATGGCTTCGGACGCCGCAACGGCGACCGCAGCCTGAACGTCGATGGTCTTTTTCACTTTTTCTTCAGGTCGGCGCCGCCGAAAGCGTTCGGCAGCTGGGCCGCCGCCGTGGTTTCGAACACATCGCCCTTCAGGTTGGCGAGCACCACCGGCAGCTCGTTGCCGCCCAGTTCCAGGATCACCTGGCGGCAGGCGCCGCAAGGAGCGATCGGACCATCGGTCTCGCCGACCACGGCCAGCTTGTCGAAATCGCCCTGCTTGTAGCCTTGGGCGAAAGCGCTGAAGAAGGCGGTGCGCTCGGCGCAGTTGCACAGGCCATAGGAAGCGTTTTCCACATTACAGCCGTGGAAGATCTTGCCATCGCTGCACAGCAGGGCCGCGCCGACTTTGAAGTTGGAGTAAGGCGTGTAGGCCTTCAGGCGCGCGGCCTTGGCTTCTTCGATCAGTTTGTCGTTGTTCATGCTGTGCCTCAGGGACGAATGGTGCGGTAGACGATAGGGTTGGCGGCTGGCGCGGCGTCGGCGATTTCATACGCGGCCTGCACTTCGCGCACGGCCTGTTCGGCGGCGGCCTGGGTGCGGGCGTGCACGGTGGCCATCGGCTGGCCGGCTTGCAGCGGCTGGCCCAGTTCCACCAGATCGGTCAGGCCGACGGCGAAGTCGATGGCGTCGCTCGGACGGCGGCGGCCACCGCCCAGCGCAACCACGGCCAGGCCCAGGCCACGGCAGTCGGTCTTGGCGGCGAAGCCGGCGCGCGGCGCAGGCACCGGCAGCACAATCGGCGCTTTTTCCAGATGCTTGTCCATGTTTTCCACCAGGTCGGCCGGGCCGCCCAGGCCCGTCACCATGCGCGCGAAGCGCTCGGCGGCGGCGCCGGAATCGAGGGCTGCCTGCAGCTTGGCGCGGGCGTCGGCTTCGTTGGCAGCCAGCTTGCCCATCACCAGCATTTCGGCGCACAGGGCCATGGTCACTTCGTGCAGGCGGGCCGGACGGAATTTGCCGGTCAGGTAATCGATCGCGCCGCGCACTTCGACGGCATTGCCGGCCCATGGCGACAGCGATTCGTTCATATCGGTCAGCAGGGCCGAAGTCAGCGTGCCGGCGCCATTGCCGACCTTGACGATGCTCTCCGCCAGTTCCACCGATTTTTCGTAGGTCGGCATGAAGGCGCCGCTGCCCGCTTTCACGTCCATCGCCAGCACGTCCAGGCCGGCCGCCAGTTTCTTCGACAGGATGGAGCCGGTGATCATGGCCACCGATTCCACCGTCGCGGTGACGTCGCGGATCGAGTAGAAGCGCTTGTCGGACGGCGCCAGCGAAGCGGTCTGGCCGATGATGGCCACACCCACGTCCTGCACCACTTTGCGGAACAGGGTGTTGTCCGGCACGGTGCAGTAGCCGGGGATGGAATCGAATTTATCCAGGGTGCCGCCGGTGTGGCCCAGGCCACGGCCGGAGATCATCGGCACGAAGCCGCCGCAGGCCGCGATCATCGGGCCAAGCATCAGGGACACCACGTCGCCCACGCCGCCGGTGGAGTGCTTGTCCATCACCGGGCCTGGCAGGTTCAGCGATTTCCAGTCCAGCACTTCGCCGGAGTCGCGCATGGCCAGGGTGAAGGCCACGCGTTCATCCATGCTCATATCGTTGAAGAAGACCGCCATCGCCAGCGCGGCGATCTGGCCTTCGCTGACGCTGCCATCGGTGATGCCGCGCACGAAAAACTGAATCTCCTCGGCGCTCATTACGCCGCCATCGCGCTTCTTGCGGATGATTTCCTGAGTCAGAAACATATTTACTCTCTTGTATTGAAAGGTACTTGGGCCACAGCCCGGTTTCCCGGACTGCGGCCCCTTGGATCAGCGGATTGTGCTAAGACTTATACGCCGTATGGGATCCAGATATTTTTCACTTGCGACGCATGCGCCAGCACGGCACGGCCCCCCGCTTGCGCGGTGCTGTACCAGTCGCGGCCTTTGGCGCCACCGGTCCAGGTGCGCTTCAGCGAAGCGGCCGACAGGCGCTCCACTTCGGCGCAGCCTTCGGCCGAGCCGTCGTGGCGCCATACCGCATCCACGTCGGCGTGCGAAGCCAGGGTGCGCGCCAGCTCGTCGGCGCTGCCGGTGACGATGTTCACCACGCCGCCCGGCAGGTCCGACGTATCGAAGACCTGATACAGATCGGTGGCCGACAGCGGGTGCGCTTCCGAAGGCACGACCACCACGCGGTTGCCCACGGCGATGGCCGGAGCGACCAGGGAGATCAGGCCGAGCAGCGGATTCTCGTTCGGGCAGACCACGCCGATCACACCGATGGCTTCATTCAGGGCCACGGTAATGCCGTGCATCGGCGGCTGGTGCGCCAGACCGTCGTATTTATCGGCCCATGCGGCCCAGTAGAACAGGCGCTCGATGGAAGCCTGCACTTCCTTCTCGGGATTCTTGGCGCCGGTCATGGCGCCGATGCGGGCCGCGAATTCCTCGCCGCGCGCAGCCAGGTTTTCGGCGATGTAGTACAGCACCTGGGCGCGGTTGTGCGCGGTGGCCTTGGTCCAGCCGGCGGCCTTGTGCGCGGCTTCCACGGCGTTGCGGATGTCCTTGCGGTTGCCCTCGCCCACTTCGGCGATGAACTTGCCGTCGGCGCCATGCACGGCGCGGCTGTAGGCACCGTCAGGGCGGGCCTGCTTGCCGCCGATGTACAGCTTGGCGGTACGGTCGATGGCAAATGGATCGGCGGAAGCTGCAGGAGCTGCCTTGGCTTTGGACTTCTCCACCACCGGCGCGGCGGGACGCGCATCTTCCGACACCGGCACCAGATATTCGTACATGCCTTCGCGGCCGCCCTCGCGGCCGTAGCCGGATTCGCGGTAGCCGCCGAAGCCGCAAGCGGCGTCGAACTGGTTGGCGGTATTAATCCACACCACGCCAGCCTTGATCTGCGGCGCCACGTCGAGCGCCAGCGAAATGTTTTCGGTCCAGACGCAGGAAGCCAGGCCGTAGACGGTGTTGTTCGCCAGTTGCACCGCTTCGGCCGGCGTGCGGAAGCTCATCGCCACCAGCACGGGTCCGAAGATTTCGGCTTGCGACACGGCGGCAGCGGTTGCGGCACCGGTGATCAGCGTCGGAGGGAACCAGGAACCGTCGGCCGGGATTTCGCAACCGGCAGGCTGGTACA
This sequence comes from Massilia sp. BJB1822, assembly GCF_013369485.1. Taxonomy (GTDB): domain Bacteria; phylum Pseudomonadota; class Gammaproteobacteria; order Burkholderiales; family Burkholderiaceae_D; genus Rugamonas. The sequence continues at coordinate 114,314 of NZ_JABWEB010000007.1, read as the reverse complement.
CGGTGCAGCCTTCGGCGCGCGCCGAGTCCACCAGGGCGGCGATGCGCTGGCGCTGGACCGGATCGACCAGGGCGCCGATGTCCATCGATTTATCCAGCGGCGAGCCGAGACGCAGATGGTCCATGCGGGCACGCAGCTTGGCGAGGAAGCGCTGTTCCACCGATTCCTGCACCAGCAGGCGCGAGCCGGCGCAGCAGACCTGACCCTGGTTGAACCAGATCGAATCGACCAGGCCTTCGACGGCGGCGTCCAGGTCGGCGTCTTCGAAGACGATGAAGGGCGATTTGCCGCCCAGTTCCAGCGACAGCTTCTTGCCGCTGCCTGCGGTGGCTTCGCGGATCAGGCGGCCCACTTCGGTGGAACCGGTGAAGGCCAGCTTGTCGATGCCTTCATGCTTGACGATGGCTTCGCCCACGCGGCCATCGCCGGTGACGATGTTGACCACGCCGGCCGGCACGCCAGCCTGCACGCAGATCTCGGCGAACAGCATGGCGGTCAGCGAAGTGAATTCGGCTGGCTTAAAGATCACGGTATTGCCCGCGGCCAGGGCCGGAGCGATTTTCCACGCCAGCATCAGCAGCGGGAAGTTCCACGGCACGATCTGGCCCACCACACCCACCGGACGGTGGCCGGCGAATTCCTCGTCCTGCAGCTGTGCCCAGCCAGCGTGGTAGTAGAAGTGGCGCGCCACCAGCGGCAGGTCGGCGTCGCGGGTTTCGCGGATGGTCTTGCCGTTGTCCAGGGTTTCCAGCACGGCGAACAGGCGCGCATGCTTCTGCATCAGGCGGGCGATGGCGTACAGCACGCGCGCGCGGCCATGGCCGCCCAGCGCCTGCCAGCCCGGCTGGGCGCGGCGCGCGGCCTGCACGGCGCGTTCCACGTCGTCGCTCGTGGCCTGGGTCAGTTCGGCCAGCTGCTTGCCGTCGGCCGGATTGGTGGAGGCGAACAGCTCGCCCGGCTCGCTCCAGGTATTGTCGATGAACAGGCCGAATGTGCGGGAACGCTGTTCCAGCCAGGCTTGCGCTTCTTTCGTGCCTTCTGGTGCTGGGCCGTAGTCCATGGTCTTGAGAATCTCGTTAATAGTTGGCATGACGAATCCGTATTCTTAGGGTTGCGCGTGGCGATGGGCGGCCGAGTAGTTGCCGGTGACGTAGTGTTCGAGCTGGCGCTCGATATCGGTCAGCAGGCTCGATGCGCCGATGCGGAACAGATGCGGTTCCAGCCATTCATTGCCCAGCTCTTCCTTCATCACGGTCAGGTATTGCAGCGCCGATTTGGCGGTGCTCACGCCGCCGGCCGGCTTGTAGCCGACCATGAAGCCGGTCTGCTCGTAGTATTCGCGGATGGCGCGCACCATCACCAGCGACACGGGAATGGTGGCGTTCACGCCTTCCTTGCCGGTCGAGGTTTTGATGAAATCGGCGCCGGCCATCATGCAGACCCACGAGGCTTTCGCCACGTTTTCCAGCGTGACCAGATCGCCGGTCGCCAGGATCGCCTTCACGTGCGCTTCGCCGCAAGCTTTGCGGTAAGCCAGCATCTCGTCGTACAGGGCTTGCCAGTTGCCGGTCAGGACGTGCTGGCGGGTGATCACGATGTCGATCTCGGAAGCACCGGCGGCCACGCTCAGTTCGATTTCGCGCACCTTGGTTTCCATGCTGCTCAGGCCAGCCGGGAAGGCGGTGGATACAGCGGCGATCGGCAGGCGGCCCTGCAGCACCGGCACCGCGTGCTGGATCATCTCGTGATAGACGCAGACCGCGCCCGTGGTCAGGTTCAGATCCTGCACGCCCAGCGCTTCCACCAGGTCGGCACGCAGCGGACGCATGGCCTTGCGGCACAGGCGCTCGACGCGGCCCGGCGTGTCGTCGCCGGCCAGGGTGGTCAGGTCGATCACGCTGATGGCTTTCAACAGCCAGGCAGCCTGGTATTCCTTCTTGACGCTGCGGCGGTTCGCCAGACTGGCGGCGCGGCGATCGGTAGCGGCCTTGTTGACGTGGATGTGGTTCAGCCAGCCGAGATCGAGGCCGACTGCCTCGTTACGCTTGAAGTCGGGGGAGATGCTCATAAGAGGTTGGTTCCGTTTGCAAGTGGTTTCACGCCAAGGTGATGGGCGATAGTCTGGCCGATGTCGGAGAAGGTCTCGGAGATGCCGAGCGAGCGTTCCTTGACGCCGGGGCCGAAGAAGATCATCGGGATATGTTCGCGGGTGTGGTCGGAGCCGGGCGAGGTCGGATCGCAGCCATGGTCGGCGGTGATCACGCACAGATCGCCGTCCTTCAGCTTGGCGATGAATTCCGGCAGGCGCGCATCCATTTCGTGCAGGGCATTCGAATAGCCCGCCACGTCGCGGCGGTGGCCGAAAGCCTGGTCGAAGTCGACGAAGTTGACGAAGGTCAGGGACTTCTCGCCCGCCTCATCCTGCACCTTCAGCAGCGCGTCGAACAGGGCCATATTGTCCACGCCTTTGACCACGCGGCTCACGCCTTGCGCGGCGTAGATATCGCTGATCTTGCCGAGGGCGATCACCTCGCCGCCCGCGTCCTTGACGTGGTCGAGCAGGGTCGGCGCCGGCGGCGGCACGGCGTAGTCGTGGCGGTTGGAGGTGCGCTTGTAATTGCTGTCGGCGCCGACGAAGGGACGCGCGATCACGCGGCCGATGTTGTAAGGCTTGACCAGTTCATAGGCCTTCTCGCACATCTCGTACAGGCGCTCCAGGCCGAAGTGTTCTTCGTGGGCGGCGATCTGCAGGACCGAGTCGGCCGAGGTGTAGAGAATCGGCTTGCCGGTGGCGACATGCTCATCGCCCAGGCGGTTGATGATTTCGGTGCCGGAGGCGTGGCAGTTGCCGAGGAAGCCCGGCACGCCGGTCAGCGCCTGCAGCTGGTCGGTCAGCTCGGCCGGGAAGGATGGCACGGTCTTGGGGAAGTAGCCCCAATCGAACAGCACCGGCACACCGGCGATTTCCCAGTGGCCGCTTTGCGTGTCCTTGCCGGTGGATTGTTCGCGCGCCGCGCCGTAAGCGCCGGAGAAACCGTCGCGCTGGTCGAAGCCTGCGGCCCATTCGCCGCAGGCGGTATGGGCGGCGGCGGCCAGGCCCAGTTTTTCCATGGTCGGCAGCTGCATCGGCTGGCCGATCTTGGCGGCCCAGGCGGCGATATGGCCAAAGGTATTGGTTGCGCTGTCGCCGTATTTGTCGGCGTCCGGCGTTGCGCCGAGGCCGAAGGAGTCAAGCAAAAGGATAAAGGCGCGTGACATGATAAGTCTCGATGAGGAAGGAATTCTTGGGTGCAGGCCGCACCGGCCTGCTCTGCACTGCCGGGGCGGTCCGCACCGCCCCACCGGACGGACGCTTAGGCTTTGGGAGCCGGCGTTTTCGCGACGTTTTCGAGGAAGGCCAGAATCAGCTTGATCAGGCTTTCGGCGCCGATGGCGGCGTATTTCAGGGTCTGCTCGTGCGACAGCGGGAAAGGCGACAGGCCTTCGGCCAGATTGGTGATGACGGACACGCCCACCACTTTCAGGCCGCAATGACGGGCCGGCACCACTTCCGGCACCACCGACATGCCGACCACGTCGGCGCCCAGGCGGCCGAAGGCGCGGATCTCGGCCGGGGTCTCGAAGTTCGGGCCTGGGTAGGCGATGTACACGCCTTCATGCAGAGTCACGCCTTTTTCGGCGGCGGTCGCTTGCAGCAGCTTGCGCAGCTCGGCGTCATAGGCATTGGCCATGCTGAAGAAGCGCGGGCCGAAACGCTCGTCGTTCGGGCCGATCATCGGGGTGCCCGGCAGGAAGTTGATATGGTCGTTCAGCGCCACCAGGGAGCCGGCATCGACTTCGGTGCGCAGGGAACCGGCGGCATTGGTCACGAACAGCATTTCCACGCCCAGCAGCTTCAGGGTGCGCACGGCGGACGTCATCACGCCCATGCCATAGCCTTCGTAGAAGTGGCCGCGGCCTTTCAGGCACACCACCTGCACGCCGGACAGGGTGCCCATCACCAGCTGGCCTGCGTGGCCGTGCACGGTGCTGATCGGGAAGCCTGGCAGCTCATCGAAACCGATGGCCACGGCATCCTGCATCTGTTCGGCCAGCACGCCCAGGCCGGAACCCAGCACCAGCGCGACGCGCGGCTGGAAGTTGGCGGGCATGCGCGAACGGACAATAGCGGCGGCCTGGAATGGGGAATTATTCAACATGGTTTCCTCGTCTTGGTATAGGTGAATTCGGTGATGCAGCGCGGGCCGCGATGGTCCGGTACGAGCGTACTTGGTATAGGGCGTTTCGATGACAGGCGTAACTATGCATCATCCTCTATATGTACGGCCAATACCATTTTTCTTCCCAATTTATACGTGAATTATATAAATGGGCGGCTATTATAGTTGATGATGGGCTTGCAGTCAGATCGGACAAATGTTTATACTAACGGACAAATGTTTTAACGCAGGCTAAACGTGAGCGACTTACCGAAAAAAGAACAGCTGTATGAGCTGATCCGCGCCAACCCCTTCATCTCCCAGCAGGAGCTGGCCGAGCAGATGGGCTTGTCGCGCTCAGCCGTCGCCGGCCATATCGCCAGCCTGATCCGCGAGCGGCGGCTGCTGGGGCGCGCCTATGTGCTGCCGGACGAACGTCCCGTGCTGTGCATCGGCGCGGCCAATCTGGACCGCAAGCTGCGCACCCTGGCGCCGCTGCAGATGGGCACCTCGAATCCGGCCGGCGCCAGCGAAACCTGCGGCGGCGTGGCGCGCAATATCGCCGAGAACCTGGCGCGCCTGGGCCTGCCCACCGCCCTGCTCACGGCCCTGGGCGGCGACGCCGCCGGCCAGGCCTTGCAAGCGCACGCGGAAGCAGCCGGCATCGATATGAGCGGCAGCCTGAAACTGCACGGCATGGCCAGCGGCACCTATACCGCCGTGCTGGATGCGGGCGGCGAAATGGTGCTGGCCCTGGCCGATATGGACCTGTATGAACAGCTCTCCCCCGCCTTCCTCGCCAGTCGCCAACCGCAGCGCAGCGCAGCCGCCCTGGTGGCGGCCGACCTGAATCTGCCGCTCGACAGCGTGGCCCTGCTGCTGGCCGAGGCGCGCAGCAGCGGCGTGCCGCTGGTGATCGTGGCCGTCTCGCAGCCGAAGATGGCGCGCCTGCCAGCCGACCTGCGCGGCCTGCAATTGCTGATATTGAACCGCGGCGAGCTGGAAACCCGCAGCGGACGCGCCCTGCCCACTGAGGCCGACGTGCGCGCCGCCTGCCTGGAGCTGCAGTCGCAGGGCGTGCAGGACATCATCGTCACCTGCGGCGCGGCCGGCGTCTACCACACCATTCCCGGCGATCTGCACTGGATGCCGGCGCATGAGGTGGACGTGGTCGACGTCACCGGCGCCGGCGACGCCTTCGCCGCCGCCGTCTGCTGGTCGCTGGCGCAGGGCAGCGGCGACCTGACCGAAGCTTGCGCGCGCGGCCTGCACGCCGCCGCCCTCACGCTGCAAAGCCCGCATACCGTTTCGCCCGCGCTGTCGGCTGATGCCATTGCCAGCGCGGTCCATCACGCCGAACCGCAATAGAAAGGATCATCCACTATGCACCAATATCTCTCCCTCTCGCCTGAAGTGGCGAACGCGCGCGCCGCCGGCAAGGCCATCGTGGCGCTGGAGTCGACCATCATCTCGCACGGCATGCCCTATCCGCAGAACGTGCAGATGGCGAACGAAGTGGAACAGATTATCCGCGACGCGGGCGCGGTGCCGGCCACCATCGCCATCATCGACGGCAAGATCTGCATCGGCCTGACGCCGGAGCAGCTGGAACTGCTGGGCAAATCGCCGGAAGCGCTGAAAGTCAGCCGCCGCGACCTGCCTTACGTGCTGTCGCAGAACAAGCTGGGCGCCACCACCGTGGCCGCCACCATGATCTGCGCCCAATTGGCCGGCATTTCCGTCTTCGTCACCGGCGGCATCGGCGGCGTGCACCGCGGCGCCGAAACCAGCTTCGACATCTCGGCCGACCTGCAGGAACTGGCGCAGACCAATGTCGCCGTGGTGTGCGCCGGCGTGAAGTCGATTCTCGATATCGGCCTGACGCTGGAATACCTGGAAACCCTGGGCGTGCCCGTGATCAGCGTCGGCCAGCAAGGCTTCCCGGCCTTCTTCACGCGCGAGAGCGGCTTCAATGCCGACTTCCAGCTCGACACGGCGGCCGAGCAAGCCTCCTTCGTCCACACCAAATGGCGCCTGGGCCTGAAGGGCGGCGTCATCGTCAGCAATCCGGTGCCGCAAGCGGACGCCATGCCGAAAGAGGAAATCGACGCCATCACCGTGCAAGCCTTGCAGGAAGCCGATGAAAACGGCGTCACCGGCAAGAAGGTCACGCCCTTCCTGCTGGCGCGCATCAAGACCCTGACCCAGGGCCGCAGCCTGGCCACCAATATCGCGCTGGTGAAGAACAATGCCCGCGTCGGCGCCGAGCTGGCGCGCGCCATGCTGGAGCATCCTGCCGCGTAAATATCGAAAGAGCCGTCCGCCATGTCCATCGATCTGAAGCAGTTGAAGTACTTCCTTGCCGTCGCCGAAGAAAAGAGTTTCAGCCGTGCCGCCGAAAGGCTGCATATCTCGCAGCCGCCTTTGAGCCAGCAAATCATGAAGCTGGAAGCGGAGCTGGGCGTGAAGCTGTTCGCGCGCACCACCCGCACCTTCGAACTGACGGTGGCGGGCAAGGCGCTGATGGTGGAAGCGGCGGACGTGCTGGCCAAGATGCGCATGACCATCGACACCGTGCGCCAGATCGACCGCGGCGAGGTGGGACGGCTGCGCGTGGGCATCGTCGGCTCCGCGATGTGGGGGCCGATACCCAGCCTGCTCGAAGAATTCCAGAGCAAATATCCGCAAGTGACGTGGACCCTGCACGAGCTGGGACCGACCGTGCAGTATGAAGCGCTGCGCGCCAAGCAGATCGACATCGGTTTCTGGCGCGAGCCCAAGCTCGACGAGGATGGGCTGCGTAACGACAATCTGCGGCAGGAGCTGTGCTTCCGCGAGAATGTGTGCGTGGCGGTGAACGAGCACCATCCCCTGGCCAAGCAGGAAGCCATCGAACTGGCCGACATCGCCAACGAACCGATGCTGACCCTGGCGCTGGATAAGTCCGCCTTCCCGCGCTATCTGATCCAATGCTGCGTGAAGGCTGGCTTCCACCCCGAGATCTTCCAGGAAGCGACCGAGCCGCAGACCCTGCTCGCCATGGTCGGCGCCGGCCTGGGCGTCACCCTGATGCCCGAAACCACCAGCCGGATAGGATGGCCCGGCGTCGTGTTCCTGCCGATCCGCAGCAATCCCCCCTCCGCGAATCTCTACATCGCCTACCCCGCATTAGACGACGCCCCGGTCGTGCGCGCCTTCCTCAACATCCTCCGTCCTCCCTCCCGCGACGGCCTTTGATCTTCCTCAACAAATGTCCAACCCTGGTGTCAGGCACTGGAACCGGACATTCTTTGATTTTGCGCAAAGAATGTCCGACCGTGGTGCCTCGGCGGCCCCGCCTGACACCAGGGTGGACATTTGTTGAGATAGATCAAACGTGTGGGCTTTGACGGAGATAATTTAGCATGCTAATATTTATCTAACTAAATTAATCCAGGGCCGCCATCATGCTTGAGCTTAAGGACCTTCCCAGCTTCGATACTTTGTCCCAATTCGCCAAGCTGTATCCGAATCCGGACGTGGATGGGGTGCGGACCTGGCTGCTGCTGTCGCGCAGTTGCAGCGATATGATGGGGGACTTTGAGCAGAACCTGGCGCGCCATGGCTTGTCGCAGACGAAGTTCTTTGTCCTGCTGCTATTGAAGCGCAATCCGGATGGGTTGGGGGTGCGGCGCCTGGCCGAGGGGGTTAACGTCTCTTCACCGACAATGACGGGAATTATCGACCGTCTGGAGCACGCCAAGCTATGCCGCCGCGAGCAGGATGCGAGCGACCGGCGCGCCTGGGTAGTGCGCTTGCTGCCCGCCGGGGAAACCTTGCTGGCGGCCGCGCTGCCGGAACACTATGCCTGGGTGGCGCAGCTGATGTCCGTCTTCAGCCAGGATGAGCGTGAACAGTTGAGCATGCTGATGCGCAAACTGAATGGCAGCGTGGCCCAGATCAGGGCCGCCGCTTAAGCCCGCGGGCAGCTGAAAAATTGCCCGCAAAAAAATTTTCGAAAATAATTAGCCAGCTACATATTTGCCTGCTATTATTGTATTAAGATAACAAGCAAGATTGCTCCAACGGCAGTTTCGAAACCGCCGCTGAGCCAGGACTGGGATGCCAGTCTTTTTTTGAGGCAAATAGTTAGCTTGCTACATAGTTACTAGCTACACAGTAGTAAGCTTATTAAGTAAACCGGCGCCTTTTCCCGGCGCATGACAGGAGTGAAGCAGGATGAAACACCCTTTCGCCATCGTCGCTTTACTGGCCCTCGCCGGCCTGGCGGCTGTGTCCCAGCTGTATCTGCCGCTGCCCCTGCTGCCTCTGATCGGCCGCCAGTTCGGCCTGGAGCCGGCCGCCGCCAGCGCCGCCCTGGGCGCTTTCAGCCTGGCCTATGCGGCGGGCTTTTTGCTGTTCGGCCCACTGTCCGACCGGCTGGGACGCAAGCCGGTGATGGTGGGCGGTCTGCTGGCACTGGGCATCGTGACCCTGCTTTTGAGCCAGGCCGCGACGCCGTCGCAGCTGATCGCCGGCCGCGCGCTGCAGGGATTAGCGACGGCGGCCTTCCCGCCCGCTGCCCTGGCCTATCTGGCCGAATCCATGCCGGCCCGTTTGCGCCTGTGGGCGCTGGCCTGGCTCAGTACGGCCTTCCTGCTGGCCGGCCTGGTGGGACAGATTTATGGCGGCATGGCGGGACAGGCACTGGGCCTGGCCTGGGCCATCGCCCTGCCCTGCCCGATTTATCTGGGCGCGGCCTGGCTGCTGGCGCGCCTGCCGCGGGAGCAGCGCGCCGCCAGCGCCAGTCTGGGCGCCCACTATGCCGGCCTGTTCTCCGTGCTGCGCAAGCCGGAGCTGCGCGGCGTGTATGCCCCGGCTCTGCTGCTGGTGCTGTGCTTTATGGCTTTCTACCTGGGCCTGGACCGCTACCAGGGCAGCGCGCTGCGCGCTGCCGGTCTGAGTCCGCTCGCCACCCGCGCCGTCGCCGTGCCGGGATTTCTGATGCCGCTGGCCGTGGCAGTGCTGCTGCCGCGCTTCGGCGCCCAGCGCATGGTCAGCGCCGGCCTGGCGACAGCGGCGGCGGGCCTGCTGCTGGCATCCTGCGCCGATGGCCTGGGCCTGCTGCTTTTATCCAGCGTGCTGTTCGTGGCCGGCGTCGGCATCGGCGTACCGAGCCTGATTGCCCGCACCAGCGCCCTGGCCGACGCCAGCTGGCGCGGCCAGGCGGTGTCCTTGTACACCTTCCTGATGTTCAGCGGCGCCAGCCTCGGTCCCGTGCTGGCCCAGGCCATGAACGGCTTGCGCGCCTCCACCTATTTCGCGGCGCTGGCAATGCTGATGGGCGGTGCCCTGCTTTTCAGCCTGCCCCGCAGCCAGAGCCAGGCCGCTGCTGTCAAAACCCATTGATTGAAGGAGAACGCAATGAACCTGCCCTTCCCTCTGCCCGAGAGCCTGCAAGCGCCAGCCGGTTTCGAAACCCTGGCCAGCGCGCGCACCGTGAGCCTGGATGGCCAGTCCGTCTGGCACCTGCGCCACCAGCGCAGCGACGGCGCCAACACGGAACTCGGCGGCGAGCATTACAGCCTGGTGCTGGACCAGCAGGGCGGCCTGCTCGGCATGAGCTGCTTCAGCCAGACCTTGTGCAGCGGCGAGCTGCCCAGCCCCGTGCAGGCGCAGCGCCGCGCCTACGACTGGCTGGAACAGCATGCGCCGGATCTGCTTTCCGGCCATGCCGTGCTGTGGATCGAGCCGCATGAGGAAGTGCTGCAGGCCGACGGCCGCCAGCACACGCTGCGCGGCATGAAGGTCAAGTGCCGCAACGAGAACGACGGCCGCTACTTCTGGGTCATCGTCGGCCATGGCGGCGTGGTGCAAACCTTTGAACGCAACATTATCTGGAACGATGCGCGCAGCCGCCGGCAAAGCGAGAAGTGGCTGCACGACAGTTGGTTGAGCGGGCAGTCGCCAGCCCAGGGATGAACGGACAGGCTCCGTCGCAGACCGAAAGGCCTATGTGTATTTCACGTTTTTATTTTTGATTGGATAGAAGGAGAAATTATGCATCTGCAGTTAGTAGTCGCTGAAGAGTTTAGCCAATTCGTACAAAAACCTGGCGTGCAGTCGTATCGCAGCCTGCTGGAACAACTGCGCGGCAATCAGATCGAGAGCCTGCGTGGCAAGACCCTGGTCGCAGGCCAGGGCTTGAGCGAGATGCAGATCGACCACGCGTTTTGCCTCGGCATCGCGCTCGGTCTGAGCCAGGAGTTCAGCTGCTGGAACGAGTGGAGCCGCAACAGCCGCGCCGGTTATGCCCTGTCGCACAAGCACCGCAACGAGAACGTGCTAATCTCGACCCCGCGCCGCATCGACGCCAGCAACTTCGACGCCGATCTGCTGATCGACGCCAATAGCGAATTGATGCTCGACCACCTGACCGGTCTGCACGTGCAGGGCATGGTGCTGACCGAGGCTTGCCGCCAGATGTTCATCGCCGTGACCGAGGCGCATTGCATGGGCGCCGACGCGCCCGCCAAGCGCTACTTCGTGATCAACGAAATGAATATGCGCTTCCTGCAGTTCGCCTTCCCGCTGCCGGCCACCATCCAGTACAAGATGCTGGACTTCCAGCAGCCGCGCCCCGACCGCACCAGCGTGGTGGCCGATATGGAAGTGATGCAGAACGGCCGCGCCGTGGCCGGCATGGCTGTCAAATTCAGCGTCTTCGATGCGGCCTACCTCGGTCCGCGCGAACACCAGTTGGCGGAACAAGCCCTGGCCCATAGCGTGGACCTGGCCACCGCCGATTTCGCCGCGCGCGGCCTGGTGCAGCCGAAGAACGCGGCAGCGCCCATCGTGCAGGCGGCTTAAGCCGGCAAAGCAACCGGCCGGAATGCGGCATAGGCATTCCGGCCTCCTGGAGAATTCGTATGCAAAGCAAGCGTTTCGCTTTCTTCGACGTGGATGAAACCCTGATCGATCTGAAAAGCATGTTCAGCTTCCGCGCCCACTACCACCGCGAGCGCCTCGGCGCCTGGCGCGGCGCGCTGGCCGACTGGCTGGCGCAGCGCCGCCTGCGCCGCATGCTGGCGCAAGGCCTGCCGCGCAATGACGTGAACCGCGCCTTCTACCGCATCTTCCGCGGCCACGCGCGCAGCGCCCTGCAGGCCAGCGCCCAGCGCTGGTTTGCCGAGGTGTCGCGCCAGCCCGATTTCTACATCGCGCCGGTGCTGGAAGCGCTGGAGCGCCATCGCGCGGCGGGCGTCGAGCCGGTCTTCGTGTCCGGCTCCTCGCTGGAGATCCTGCAGCCGCTGGCCGACGCGCTGGACGTGCGCCATCTGCTGGTCAACCGTCTGGCGCTCGACGGCGGACGCTTTACCGGCGAGCTGCTGGCGCCGCAGACCATTGGCGAAGGCAAGCGCACCGCGGTGCTGACCTTCCTCGCCACCCAGGGCGCCAACGGCGCTGACTGCTATGGCTATGGCGATCACGTGTCCGACCTGCCGCTGCTGGAATGCGTGGGCCACCCCACCGTGGTGGTGCGCGAACCGGCCATGCTGGAACTGGCGAACCAGCGCGGCTGGCCGGTGCTGCTGCCGCATCTGAATCCGCATTGAACGACCAAGGAGATGAGCATGTCGATCCGCATCGCGGCGCTAAGCCGCCTGATTTTGCTGTCCGGCCTAGCGGCCTGGCTCAGCATCGCTGTATTCAACAATATGACCGACCCCGGCACCAACCGCCAATTGCTGGGCCATATGCTGTCGATGGACCTGCTGCGCAGCGAGGCGGTGCTGGGTGCGGGACTGGCCTGGCATGCCTGGCCGGTGGAGCATGTGCCGGTCCTGCTATATGGCGTGATCACCGTGCAGCTGCTGGTGGCGGCGGCGCTGTGGAGCGCGGCCCTGCTGTTCGCCCGCGCCGGCTGGAGCGGCCGTCTGCGCGAACTGCGCCAGGCGCGCAGCGTGGCAGTGCTGGCCTTGTCCGGCTTCCTGCTGCTCTGGCTGTGGTTTGCCTGCGGCGGCCTGTGGTTCGGCTACTGGATCAAGCAAGGCGCCGTGCAATCGGTGCACCTGACCATGATCCTGATCGCTCTCGGCGCCCTGCTCTACGCGCAAAGCACGCCGACCCAGGAAGCGCCTTTGCACGCCGCCTGATTTCTTAGTCCAACGCGGCGGCCCATGCCGCCGCCGCTTCCAGGAGACCATCATGAAACTGTCCGCAACCTTGCCCGGCCTGCTGGCCGGCCTGCTGCTGGCCGGCTGCGCCAGCGACGGCGGCCTGGCCGCGCGCCAGATTCCCGCGCCGCTGGCCAGCCTGCCGCTGGGAACCGCCGCCAGCGCGCCGCTGGGCGACTGGCCCGTTCTCGACTGGTGGCGCGCTTTCGGCGATCCCCAGCTGGACCACCTGATCGAACAGGCGCGCGCCAACGCGCCAAGCCTGGCCGAGGCGCGCGCCCGCATCGAGCGCGCCGACGCCCTGCTGCTGGCGCGCCGCGCCGACGCCGGCTTCGCAGCCGACGCCAGCGCCGCCCTGCTGCGCCAGCGCTACAGCGAACACGCGGCGGTGGCGCCCACGATTGCCGGCAGCAGCCATACCTCCGGTTCGCTGACCCTGGGCTTCCGCTACGAATTCGATTTCTGGGGCCAGAACCGCGAACGCATCGCGGCCGAACTGGCGCAGGGCGACGCCGCCCGCATCGAAGCGCGCGCCGCCGAAGCGGCGCTGGCCAGCGCCATCGCCCACAGCTATGTGGAACTGGCGCGCACCGAGCAGGAACTGCTGCTGGCAAGCCGCGCCGTCGCGCTGGGCCAGCGTGAAGTGCTGTTGCGCCAGACCCGCCTGCGCTCCGGCCTGGATACGGAAGTGGAATGGCGCCAGGCGTCAGCCGAAGTGCCGCTGGCCGAAGCGGAAGCCACGCGTCTCGGCGCGCAGGCCGCCATGCTGCGCCACCAACTGGCCGCTCTGGCCGGCGCCGGCCCGGCTTTCGGCGCCCAGATCGCCGCGCCGCAGCTGCAGCTGAAGCAGGGACCGGCCCTGCCGCCGCAGCTGGAAGCGGACCTGGTGGCGCGCCGTCCCGAGATCGTGGCCCAGCGCCTGCGCCTGGAAGCGGCCGGCCACGCCGTCGCCGCCGCGCGCGCCGACTTCTACCCGAATATCAATCTGAGCGGCAGCGCCGGTCTGGGCGCGCTCGACGCCAGCCAGCTGCTGCAAGGCGGCAGCCGCCTGTTCGGCGTCGGCCCGGCCCTGCATCTGCCGCTGTTCGACGCCGGCCGCCTGCGCGCCGGCCTCGCCACGCGCCAGGCCGAGCAGGCGGCCGAAGTGGCGCGCTACAACCAGCTGGTGCTGAACGCCTTCCGCGAAGTGGCCGACCAGGTCAGCGCCTGGCGCGCGCTGGACAGCCGCGTCGCCGCCCATGCCAGCGCCGCGCGCGAACTCGATGGCGCCGAACGCGCCGCCGAGCAGCGTTACCGGCAAGGCCTCTCCAGCCAGCTGCTGCTGCTGCAGGTGCAGCGCCGCCAGCTGTTCCAGCAGCAGGCCGACGCCGCGCTGCAAGCGGCGCGCCTGCAAACGGCCATCCGTCTCAACCACGCGCTCGGCGCCGGCGTAAGCCTGAACCGTTCCTGACGTCCCCCATTACAGGAGTTGCCATGACTACCCAAGCCCCCACTATTCCGCCGCAAGTCGCCACCGCCGCCGCGCCGGCAAAAACGCGCCGCAAAATCCTGCTGCTGGCCCTGGGCGCCGCCACCGTGCTGGCAGGCGCCGGCTACGCAAGCTACTGGTACAGCACCGGACGCTATCTGGTCGCAACCGACGATGCCTACGTGGCCGGCCATGTGATCCAGCTGACGCCGCAGATCGCCGGCACGGTGCTGTCCGTGCATGCCGACGATACCGATTTCGTGCAGGCCGGCAGCGTGCTGGCCCAGCTCGACCCGGCCGACGCCCGGCTGGCCCTGGAACGCGCGCAAAGCCATCTGGCGCAGACCGTGCGCCAGACCGAAGCCCTGTACCTGAACCAGGGCGTGCAGGCGGCCGCCGTGGCCCAGCGCGAAACCGAGGTGAAACGCGCGCGCGCCGACCTGGCCCAGCGCAGCGCCCTGAAAGGCAGCGGCGCCGTCTCGGAAGAAGAGATCCGCCACGCCGAAGACGCGCTGCGCGGCGCCAGCGCAGCCCTCGACGCCAGCCGCCAGCAGCTGGCCGCCAGCCGTGCCCTGGCCGGTGCCGGCCCGGTACTGGAACATCCCGCCGTGGCCCAGGCCAAGGCGGCGCTGAACGAAGCCGAACTGGCGCTGGAGCGCACCCGGATTCTGGCGCCGCGCAGCGGCTATCTGGCGCGGCGCAATGTGCAGGTGGGACAGCGCGTGGCGGTCGGCGCGGCGCTGGCCGCCGTGGTGCCGCTCGACGAGCTGTGGGTCGACGCCAACTTCAAGGAAAGCCAGTTACGCCATATGCGCATCGGCCAGGCGGTCAAGCTGAGCGCCGACCTGTTCGGCCAGAGCGTGGTGTATCACGGCCGCGTGGTGGGGCTGAGCGCCGGCACCGGCAGCGCCTTCAATCTACTGCCGGCACAAAACGCTACCGGCAACTGGATCAAGGTGGTGCAGCGCCTGCCGGTGCGCGTCGCCCTCGATCCGGCCGAGCTGCGCGCCCATCCGCTGCGCGTCGGCCTGTCGATGCTGGCCGAGGTGAACGTCGAGCAGCAGGATGGCGCGCAGCTGGCGCCGGCCCAACCGAAAGCCGCCGCCACGCGGGGCAGCGCCCAGCGCCTGGCCCAGGCCAGCGCAGCGCGCTAAGCGGGGGACGCCGCCATGACTAACGCCGTCGCCGCCCCGCCGCCACCGCTGACCGGCATGCGCCTGGTGCTGGCCTCCATCGCCCTGGCGCTGGCCACCTTCATGAATGTGCTCGACATTACGATCGCCAATGTCTCCATTCCCTCCATCGCCGGCGACATCGGCGTCAGCGCCAGCCAAGGCACCTGGGTCATCACCTCCTTTGCCGTCGCCAACGCCATCGCCGTGCCGCTCACCGGCTGGCTCACCCAGCGCTATGGCCAGGTGCGCCTGTTCGTCGGCGCCGTGCTGCTGTTCGTGCTGGCCTCCCTGCTGTGCGGCCTAGCCAGCAATCTGGAAACGCTGATCGCCTTCCGCATCCTGCAAGGCGCATCGGCCGGCCCCATGATCCCGCTGTCGCAAGCCTTGCTGCTGCAAAGCTATCCGAAGGAGAAATCCGGCATGGCGCTCGCCATGTGGGCCATGACCACCATGATCGCGCCCGTGCTCGGCCCCATTCTTGGCGGCTGGATCTCGGACAATATCTCCTGGCCCTGGATCTTCTACATCAACATCCCCACCGGCCTGTTCGCCGCCTGGCTGGTCTGGGTGCTGCTGCGCGAGCGCGAATCGGTGCGCGTCAAAAAACCCATCGACGGCATCGGCCTGATGCTGCTGATCGTCTGGGTCGGCTGCCTGCAGGTCATGCTCGACAAGGGCAAGGAGCTGGACTGGTTCGCCTCCAGCGAAATCGTCGCGCTGGCGATCACCGCCACGCTGACCTTCCTCATCTTCCTGATCTGGGAAACCACGCACGACCATCCGGTGGTGGATCTGAGCCTGTTCAAGGGACGCAACTTCGCCGTCGGCACGCTCGCCATCTCGCTCGGCTACGGCGTGTTCTTCGCCAACCTGGTGCTGCTGCCCCTGTGGCTGCAGCAGTTCGCCGGCTACACCGCCACCTGGGCGGGACTGGTCAGCGCCCCGGTCGGCATCCTCGCCCTGCTGCTCTCGCCCACGGTCGGCAAGAACATCGGCCGGCTCGACGTGCGCTGGCTGGCCAGCTTCTCCTTCGCTGTGTTCGCGCTGGTGTGCTGGATGCGTTCCCACTTCAATATGCAGGCCGACGTCGGCACGCTCATGCTGCCGCAGCTGATCCAGGGCGCGGCCATGGCCACCTTCTTCGTCCCGCTGACGGCGCTCTGCCTGGCCGGCCTGGCGCCGGCACGATTGCCCGCTGCCTCCGGCCTATGCAACTTCGCCCGCATCACCGCTGGCGCATTCGGCGCCTCCGCCGCCGGCACCTTCTGGGACGACCGCGCCAGCCAGCACCACGTGCGCCTGGCCGAAGCGGTCAGCCCCTACGCCAGCGCTACGCAAGACATGCTGGCGCGGATGAAAGGCATGGGCTACAGCTTCGAGCAGTCCCTGCAACTGATCGAAAGACAGGTCAACACCCAAGCCTATATGCTCGCCGCCAACGACATCTTCTGGGGCTCCGCCCTGCTGTTCGTGCTGCTGATCGGCATCGTCTGGCTCGCCCGCCCCGTCGCCCAGCCCGGCAAAGTCGACGCCAGCGGCGCCCACTAAGCCCCGCGTTTGATCTGAATCAGCAAATGTCCTACCTTGGTGCCTCGGCGGCCCCGCCTGACACCAGGGTGGACATTGTTTGATTTGGTGCAAACGGTGGGATGAAAAAAAGCCCGCGGGACAGGGAACCCGCGGGCTTAACTGATCGGACGAGGATCAGAAGTTGGCTTTGAATTGCACGCCGTAGGTGCGTGGTTCGTTGACGATGCCGGTCAGGTTGACGAAGTCGATGGCGCCCAGCGCTTGCACGCGGTTGGTGATGTTGCGGCCATAGGCTGCCAGTTCATATTTGCCGTCGCCGAATTTGTAGCCGACGCGCAGGCCGCCTTCGAGCAGGGACTTGGCCTTGTATTCCTTGGCTTCGTACAGGAAGAAGTTGTAGCTGGTGCGGTAGGCCCAGTCGGTGAAGGCGTAGAACTCGCCGTCGCCCACCGGCACGCTGTAGCGCAGGGTGAAGTTGTGCTGCCATTTCGGCGCGCGCGGCAGCGGGTTGCCGTTGATCAGGGCGGTGCCGGCGAAAGGACCGGTCGGGTTGGTCACGGTGCAGCCGGTCGCTTCATTGTTCAGCACATTGCCGCAGCTGCGCACGAACAGGTTGGGATCCTTGATCTTGGTGTCGTTGTAGCTGCTGCCGACGGTGGCGCTCAGGCCGTCGCCGAGATTGGCCTGGAAGTCCAGCTCGACGCCGCGGCCGATGGCTTTTTCGGCGTTGATCAGGCGGTTCATATTGACGATGCCGCTGCCGGCGGTCAGCTGCTTGTCCTTGACGCGGTACTGGAACATGGTGGCGCTCAGGCGCGCGCGGCGGTTGAACAGGTCTTGCTTGACGCCTGCTTCATAGGACAGCACTTTCTCGGCACCGGCCTGGGTTGGCACATCGGCCAGCGAGTCCAGGCGGCCCTGCATGGACGGCGCGCGGTAGCCGGTGGCGATGCGGCCGAACAGATTGGTGTCCTTGTCCAGGGTGTAGGTGCCGCTCAGATCCCAGCTGAAATTGGTGGAATCGCTATGCAGCGGGTGCAGGCTGGCGACTGCACCTTCGACGCGGCTGGCGGTGAAGTCTTTCTTGTCGTTGGTATAGCGCACGCCGCCGCGTACCTTGAACTTGTCGCTAACGGTGTAGTTCAGGGTGCCGAAGGCGGCCCAGGATTTGGAGTTCTGGGTCTGGGTCGAGTAATTCGTTTTTTGCGGGTTGCCCGGCAGCCAGGAGGAGAAGGCGATGCTGTCGATCTGGATGTCTTCCTTGAAGTAGAAGACGCCGGCGATCCATTGCAGCGGTCCCTTATTGTTCGATTCGACGCGGAACTCCTGCGAGATCTGCTTGTGGTTCGGGATCAAGTCGGCCGTTTCCACGGTGAAGGGAACGAAGCCCGGCCCCATTGGCAGGTGGTTTTGATCGCCATAGCCG
Source organism: Massilia sp. BJB1822 (assembly GCF_013369485.1). Lineage (GTDB taxonomy): Bacteria > Pseudomonadota > Gammaproteobacteria > Burkholderiales > Burkholderiaceae_D > Rugamonas. The sequence goes on along the minus strand of NZ_JABWEB010000007.1, from coordinate 96,360 downwards.
CCGTCGACGTCGGCGCGGCTGTAGAAGTCCAGCTTTTCGTAGCCGGTGATGGAGTGCAGGGTCACGCCTTCCAGATCCCAGCGCAGGCGCATATTGGCGCCCTTGTTCTTCAGGTGCTGCTCATTCAGGCCGTCGCTTGGGTAGGATTTGAAATCGAAGCCATCGACCAGATCGTTGGTGCCCTTCTTCAGGATGTTCGAGCGGAACAGGGTCGCGGTGCCGTCCATCTTGCGCGCGTGGACGTTGAACAGGGCGCTGAAGTCCTTGCTTGGTTTGACCAGCACCTGCAGGCGGCCGGCATTGTCCTTATAGCCTTCGAAGTCCTGGGTGCCGGTCGGACGCGGATTGTGCACGCGGTCGTCGCGGCGCTGGGTCTGGCCGGAGAAGCGCAGGGCCACGGTGTCGCTGACCGGCACGTTGTAGGCGCCTTCCAGGTTCTTCACGCCATCCTTGCCGAAGCCCAGGTTGGCGTAGCCCTCGGTGCGGAACACCGGCTTGGCCGAATCGAACTTGATCACGCCGGCCGGGGAGTTGCGGCCGAACAGGGTGCCTTGCGGGCCGCGCAGCACTTCCACCTGGTCCACGTCGAAGACCGGGAAGCCTTTCAGCATGGGGTTTTCCTGCACGATGTCGTCCATCACCAGGCCGACCGGCTGGGAAGCGTTCAGGTCGAAGTCGGTATTGCCCAGGCCACGGATATAGAAGCGCGGGAAGGTGCGGCCGTAATCGGATTCCACGCTGACACTGGGCGAGCGGCCGGACAGGAAGCGGATATCCTGGCCGCCGGAGGTCAGCACGTCGAGCTTTTCGCCCTTCAGGGTGGCGATGGACATCGGCACATCCTTGATGTTCTCGGCGCGGCGCTGGGCGGTGACGATCACGGTTTCCAGCTGGCCGGCCTGCTTGGCGGCGGCCGGCGCCGGCGTTTCTTCCGCTGCCGGCTGGGCATCATCGGCGCGCGCCGCGTGCAGCGGGAAGGCGGCGGCAAGCGCCAAGGCCATCAGGGTGTACTTCGTGTTCGTCTTCATCAACCAGCTCCTTATAGGTAAAAAATTCTGCCTGCGCTCCTGCTAAACCTTTGCAAAACACAAAGAAATCGGGCAATAAGCGGCGATGCTAGCACGATTATTTTTGACGGAAAATCACTAAACACACCCTGTCATCTATTTGTTTTTGATATAAATAGACAAACAAAAACGTATTTGTCATACATATATCGCTTATTGCATAGTTAAGGATCAGCCTTGCGGAAAGCTAGTGCCCACCACGCCGGGAGGCAGCTGGGGACGGAGCTTTCGGAGGTCTTAAGGCAGTAGCAATTTGCCATCGGTTTTGCGGCACCTGCACAAAAAAGCAACAAGAAAATTTTGCATAAAGATATGCGCAAACCGTTGCAAGAACACTACATCTTGCCGAAAGAGTCATTACCAAGAATTAAGGCGCGTTGCGTTGCAACACGAAAAAGGAGGGGCAGCCGGCCTGCTGCAAATTGAATAAGGTTTTGCTGGCGCCAAACGCGCTTTTGAAGAGCGAAGCCTCTAATTAATAGGGTTTTCGCAGCCGATCGCGGACCAAAACTTCATGCTTCGCCCACAAAAAATATACAATATCGAACCTCCAGGAGCCAACCAATGAAAATTAAACAACTCGCAGTGGCGATTAGCGCCCTGCTGCTGGCCGCCAGCGCAAGCGCGGCTGACCCGAAACTGGGCATCGTTTACGACGCCGGCGGCAAGTTCGATAAATCGTTCAACCAATCCGCTTTCGAAGGCGCTTCGCGCTTCAAGAAGGATACCGGCATCAACTTCATCGAAGTGCAGGTCAACAGCGACACGCAGGCCGAGCAGGTGCTGCGCGGCCTGGCCCGCAAGAACCTCGACCTGATCGCCTCGATCGGCTTCGCCCAGACCCAGGCGCTGCAAAAAGTGGCCAAGGAATTCCCGAAAGTGCGCTTCGTGCTGATCGACGGCGTGGCCCAGGGCGCGAACGTGAACTCGGTGACCTTCAAGGAAGAAGAAGGCTCGTACCTGGTCGGCGTGGCCGCCGCCCAGGCATCGAAGTCGAAGAAGCTGGGCTTCATCGGCGGCATCGACATTCCCCTGATCCGCACCTTCGCCTGCGGCTACGCGCAAGGCGCCAAAGCCACCGACAAGAAAGTGGAAGTCTTCCAGAATATGGTGGGCACCACCTCGGCCGCGTGGAATGACCCGGCCAAGGGCGGCGAGCTGGCCCGCTCCCAATTCGAGCGCGGCGTGGACGTGGTGTTCGCCGTGGCCGGCGGTTCCGGCATGGGCACCCTGCAGACGGCCAAGGAAAAAGGCAAGCTGGCCATCGGCGTGGACTCCAACCAGAACCACCTGTACCCAGGCACCATGCTGACCTCCATGGTCAAGCGCGTGGACAATGCCGTGTACGACAGCTTCATGCAGATGAAAAACGGCACCTGGAAAGCCGGCGTGACCGCCAAGGGGATCAAGGAAGGCGGCGTCGATTGGGCGCTGGATGAACACAACCGCAAGCTGATCACCCCTGAGATCGAGAAGAAGGTCATGGGCGCGCGCAAGGATATTATCGATGGCAAGATCAAGGTCATCGACATCCGGGCCACGAACAGCTGCCCAGCCTAATTACCTGCTTCATTGAGAGAACGCGCCGGCGGGGGTTCCCGTCTGGCGCGTTTTTCAGTAAATAACCCCTGAAAATCCTATGCAGCCAGCAGTAGAATTCCGCAACATCTCCAAGCATTTCGGAGCTGTGAAGGCGAATACGGACGTCAACTTTTCCATAGCCAAGGGCGCGATCCATGGCCTGGTGGGCGAGAACGGCGCCGGCAAATCGACTTTGATGAGCATCCTGTACGGGTATTACCGCGCCGATGGCGGTGAGATCCTGCTCGATGGCAAAGTCCAGCACATCCGCAACAGCCAGGAGGCGATCCGTCTCGGCATCGGCATGGTGCACCAGCACTTCATGCTGGTCGAGAACATGACCGTGCTCGATAACGTGATGCTCGGCACCGAGGGCGGCTTCAAGCTGGCTTCGCACCGCGCCGCCACCGAAGCCAAGTTGCGCGAAATTTGCGAACGCTACCGCCTGGACGTCGATCCGCTGGCCACCATCCACGACCTGTCCGTGGGCGCCCAGCAGCGCGTGGAGATTCTCAAGCAGATCTACCGCAGCGCGAATATCCTGATCCTGGACGAGCCGACCGCCGTGCTGACCGCTCAGGAGACCGAGTCGCTGTTCGAAATCCTGCGCCTGTTCAAGGAACAGGGCAAGACCATCATCCTGATCACGCACAAGCTGCAGGAAATCCTCGACATCACCGACACCGTCACCGTGATGCGCGCCGGCCAGGTGGTGGGCGCCGTGACAACAGCCGGCACCACCAAGGAAGAACTGGCGAACATGATGGTGGGCCGCCCGATCGAAAACAATCTGCCGCGCGCCCCCTACAATCCCGGCGCGCCGGTGCTGGAAGTGCGCAATCTGCAGCTGGAAGACGAGCAGCAGGTCAAGCTGCTGGCCGATATCGGCTTCACCCTGCGCGCCGGCGAAATCGTCGCCATCGCAGGCGTGTCGGGCAATGGCCAGAGCGAGCTGATGGAAATCCTGGCCGGCATGCGCCTGCCCACGTCCGGCCAGCTCGACTTCGAAGGCAAGGCGCTGCCGTTCGCCGGCCGCCATGACGTTGACGGCCTGCCGCTGGCCTTCCGCGACCTGGGCATCGCCCACGTGCCGGAAGACCGCCTGCGCGACGGCGTGGTGAAAAACTTCTCCGTCATGCAGAACACCGTGCTCGGTTACCAGGACAAGCTGACCAAGGGCTTCGGCCTGCTCGACTTCAAGCACATCACCGAGCGCTGCACCGCCCTGCTCAAGGAATTCGATGTGCGTCCGCCCAATCCCGACCTGCGTATCGGCCTGCTCTCGGGCGGCAACCAGCAGAAAGTGGTGATCGCGCGCGAAGTGCTGGCCAAGCCCAAGCTGATGCTGGTGGGCCAGCCCACGCGCGGCGTGGACATCGGCACCATCGAATCCATCCACAGCCAGCTGCTGGCCCTGCGCGACGCGGGCGTGGCCATCCTGCTGGTTTCCGTGGAGCTGGAGGAAGTGCGCGCCCTGGCCGACCGCATCCTTGTGATGTGCGGCGGCCGCATCACCGGCGAACTGAAAATCGACGAATTCGACACCACCCGCATCGGCCTGCTGATGGGGGGTATGCATAAATCATGAACACCAACGACCTGCCACGCTGGGCAACCGGCTTTGTCCTGCCCATTCTGAATCTGCTGTCGGCCTTGCTGGTCGCGGCCCTGGTGATCCACCTGCTGGGCGAAGACCCGCTGGAATCGCTGCACATCCTGATCAACAGCGCCGTCATCAATCCGGAAGGCTTGAGCTATACGCTGTTCTACGCCTCCACCTTCGTCTTCACCGGCCTGGCCGTGTCGCTGGCGATGCAAGCGGGCCTGTTCAATATCGGCGCCGAAGGCCAGATGTATTTCGGCGGCCTCGGTCTGACGGTGGCCATGCTGGCCTTCGACAGCTCGATGCCGGCCATCGTGCTGATCCCGCTGGGCATGCTCGGCGCCGCGCTGTTCGGCGCGCTGTGGTCCTTCCTGCCCGGCTATCTGCAGGCCAAGCGCGGCAGCCATATCGTGGTGACGACCATCATGTTCAACTTCATCGCAGCCTCGCTGATGAACTTCATCATCGTCAAATACATGATTCCGCCGGGCGAGCAGAATACCGCCAGCCGCGCCTTTGCCGCCGCTGCCGAAATGCCGCGCCTGAACACCTGGTTCCCGGCGCTGGGCGACACCCCGCTCAACGTCAGCTTCCTGCTGGCGATTGCCGCCCTGGCCATTTACGGTGTGATGGTGTGGCGTTCGTCCTGGGGCTACAAGCTGCGCGCCACGGGCCTGAACAAGCACGCCGCCCATTATGCGGGCGTGAAGATCAGCGGCATGATCATCACCGTGATGCTGATTTCCGGTGCACTGGCCGGCCTCGGCTCGGTCAACTCCATCATGGGTTCGACCCACTATCTGAGCCTGAACTTCGTGGGCGGCGCCGGCTTCGTCGGCATCGCCATTGCGCTGATGGGCCGCCAGCATCCGGTCGGCATCTTCCTGTCGGCCGTGCTGTTCGGCGCCCTGATCCAGGGCGGCTTCGACCTCTCGCTGGAAAAGCCGAATATCCCGACCGAGACCTTCATCTTTATCCAGGGCTTGATCATCCTGTTCTGCGGCGCGATGGAAAACTTCTACGCACCGGTCATCATCAAGCTGCTGAAAGCGCGCAAGGGCTAATACCATGACTTTCGAAGATCTTCATTTAGGCAGTATCGTTGTCTCCACCGTGCGCAATGCGCCGGTGCTGATTTTCGCCGCCATGGCCGGCCTGTTCGCGGAACGCTCGGGCGTGATCGACATCGGCCTGGAAGGCAAGATCCTGGCCTCGGCCTTCGTCTCGGCCGCCGTCGCCTTCGCCACGCAGAACCCGTGGTACGGCATGCTGGCCGGCATTGCCGTATCCGTGGCGCTGGCCACGCTGCAAGGCTATGTCAGCATTTCCCAGAAGGGCAACCAGCTGGTGGCCGGCATCGCCATCAATATCGCCATGAGCGGCCTGACCTTCGTCGTCGCGCAGTACTTCTTCCAGCAGGGCGGCCGCACGCCGGACCTGGGCGAGGCGCGCCTGTTCGACGTGGTGCTGCCGGGCAGCGCGGCCGTGGCCGACGTGCCGGTGCTGGGCTGGATCTATACCAAGCTGATTGGCGGCCATTCGGTGCTGGTCTACGTGGCGTTTGCGCTGGTGCCGCTGGTGCACTGGCTGCTGTACCACACCCGCTTCGGCCTGCGCCTGCGCGCTTGCGGCGAGAACCCGCATGCGGCCGACGCGGCCGGCGTCAGCGTGGCACGCACCCGCTATATGGCGATGGTGCTGGCGGGCGTGCTGTGCTCCTTCTCCGGAGCTTACCTGGCCATCGTGCAGAGCGGCTTCTTCCTGCGCGATATGTCGGCCGGCGCGGGCTATCTGGCGCTGACCGCCATGGTGTTCGGCAACTGGCGTCCCGTCTACACCTTCCTCGGCTGCCTGATGTTCGGCTTCTTCGGCGCGGTGCAGATCCAGATCGAAGGCGTGGACCTGCCTGGCATCGGCCGCATCCCCGGCTCGCTGATCCAGATGGTGCCCTACGTGGTGACGGTGATCGTGCTGGCCGGCCTGATGGCCAAGTCGGTCGCCCCGAAAGCGCTCGGCACCCCATTCGTCAAGTCGCGCTAAGCAACGCTGGCTAAAAAGAAACCCCGCTACGGCGGGGTTTCTTTTTGGGGAAAGCGCTTCCGGTTCGGATTTAGAAGCGGCTGGTCAGGCCCAGGAAGAAGCGGCGGCTTGGGACGTAGTAGTTGGTCTTACCGTCGGCGCGCGGACCTTCTTCGGTCAGGTTGTTGATGCCGGCACGCAGGGTCAGCGCTGGGTTGAGCGCGTAGTTGGCCGTGAGGTCGGTGACGGTGTAGGCCTTGGCGAAGGTGACGCCGAAGGATTCGCCGCCGTGCAGCTGCTTGCCGGTGTGCTGCGCCGACAATTCCAGATACAGCGGTTTATTGACCTGCCAGCCCAGGGCCGAGAAGACCGACAGCTTGGGCGTTGCCAGCAGGGTGGCGCCGGTCGTCAGGTTCTTCGACTCCATCATATACGTCAGGTTGTTGCGCCAGGTCAGGGAGGAAGCCAGCGGCACATTGGCGCTGGCTTCGATGCCGCGCGTGCGTGCCTTCTGGATGTTCTTCATGCGGGTCCACCAGTAGCCGTGGAAGAAGCCCAGCGCGTCGTACTCGATCTTGTCCTTGAAGTTGGTGTGGAAGTAGGTCATGCCCAGATCCCAGCCGGCGCGCTGGAAGTTCAGGCCCAGTTCCGCATTGGTGCTGGTTTCCGGCTTCAGGTCGGCATTGCCGGCCATATAGCAGCCGCCGCTGCGCGAAGTCCAGCCCAGAGGCGCCAGGCTGCCGCAGCCGCCGCCGCGCGACTGGGTGGCCGCACCGGGCGTGCTTTCCTTCAGCGTCGGCGCGCGGAAGCCTTGCGACACGCCGCCCTTGACGGTCCATTCGCTGGCGGGACGGTAGACCACATAAGCGCGTGGGCTGGTGTGGTTGCCGAACTTGGCGTCGTGGTCGAGACGCGCGCCCAGCGTCAGCGTGAAGGCTTCGCTCAGGAAGACCTGGTCCTCGGCAAACAGGGCGCTGGTATTGCGCGACAGGCTGGAACCGGTGACAGCATGGCCCAGGTAATCGATGGGGATGGTGCCGATGGTCTGGTTATTGAACAGGGTGTCGCGCTTCCATTGCCCGCCCAGCGTCAGCAGATGGTCGATGCTGGCCAGTTTCAACGGCTGATTGACGCGGCCGTCGAGGATGGTGCTGCCGGCGCGCGAGGAGGCGGCGCCGTCGTTATTGTCGTAGCGGTTGTGATAGAGGTTGAACTTGGCCTCGGTCTTGCCCCAGCGCCCTTCATAGCCCATACCTGCGCTCTTGCGTACCAGCTTGCTGGCGCCCCAGGACGAGATCAGGGGCCGGTTCGGCGCCGTCTGCGTGCCGGACTGGGTGGCGCGCTGGGTGCCATACGAACCGTCGAAGCTGAGCAGATGGCCCGGCGCCAGCGTCCAGTTCAGCGCGGCGTTGAAATTCTCGTCGCGGCTGCCGCCCACGCCATTCGGCGCTTCGCGGCCGGCAGGGACGAAGCCGCCGGTGGTTTCGTCCGGCTTTTGGCGCGTGACGCTGCCGCCCAGGCGCAGGCCGACGCCCTGGGCCAGCGGGCCGGCCACATTCAGCATCATCTGCGTGGCGTCGCCGCGGTCGGAGTCCTGGGGACGGGTCAGGTTGGCCGAGGCCGAGCCGCTCCACTTCTGCGGAATCTTGCGCGTGATGATGTTGATCACGCCACCCATCGCGTCCGAGCCATACAGCGAGGACATGGGGCCGCGCACCACTTCGATACGCTCGATCATTTCCGGCGACAGCCAGTTCAAATCCTGGCGGCCCAGGTCGGGACGATAATTGGTGTCGGCCGAATTGCCCTGGCGCTTGCCGTCGATCAGGATCAGGGTGTAGTTCTCCGGCAGGCCGCGCAGCTTGACCTTGGACTGCTCGCCGTTCGGCGCCAGGCCGCCGCTCACGCCCGGAATGCGGCGCAGCAGCGTGCCCAGGTCATACACGGGCTGGCGCTCGATCTCTTCGCGGGTGATGACGCTGATGCTGGCGGGTGCATCCTGCACGTTCAGCGCCACCGCGCTGGCCGTCACCACCACGGTCGGCATGGCGGCATCGCTGGCCTCGGGCGCGGCATAGGCGTTGCCAATGAGCAAAGTCAGGAGGGAAAGGCTTAAAGCGGCGGGTAAGGCGGGTGTTGCATGCATCTGTTTCATAAATCCCCTAGCTACATTAAATAAGAATCATTATCATTAAGGATGATAGGGGCAGGCACTCCGCGAGTCTGCTCACAATTCGTCAAGGAAGTGAAAATGTTTTGTAAAGATAAAGACCTCAGCGGCGCCGCGCGGGCGCGCCGCCAGGGCCACCATAGTCCGGCGCCGCAGCGCCCAGCCTCGCTGCTGCTGGTCGACGAGGACGTGGAATTCAGCCAGATGCTGTCCATCTACCTGCGCGGACAGGGCTTTCAAGTGGCGACGGAGACGGACGGCGCGGACGCCATCGGCGCCGCCCTGGCCCGCGAGTACGACGCCATCATCCTCGGCGCCACCCTGCCCTCCGTGGACGGGATCGCGGTGCTGCGCCAGATCCGGCGCTATCGCGACGTGCCGGTGATCATGCTGACGGCCGAAGGCAGCCGCGCCGAGCGCATCGCCGGCCTGGAACTGGGCGCCGACGACTACCTCGACAAGCCCTGCGACCCACGCGAGCTGGCGGCGCGCCGGCGCGCGGGGCGGCGGCGGCAGGCGCGCGCCGGCGGCATGGCATCCGCGCTGGCGATGGGGGGCTTGGTGCTGTATCCGCAATTCCGCAAGGCTTACCAGAACGAAGCAGCCCTGCCCCTGACGGCGGCCGAATTCAATGTGCTGCAACTGCTGCTGCAGGCCGGCGGAACGGTGCTGAGCAAGGACGAACTGACCCGCCACGCGCTGGGCCGGCGGCGCGAATCCTATGACCGCAGCGTCGACGTCCACATCAGCAAGATCCGGCAAAAGCTGCAAGCCGGCAGCGGCAGCGCGGTGGAGATCGAAACCGTGCGCGGCGTCGGCTACTGCCTGCGGACAGTCGGTTAGGCTGCCGCTAGCGGAACAAGTGCAGCTGGGCGTACTGCAGCAGCATGATGGTTTTGCCGTCTTCAATTTCGCCGCTGGCCATCATCTCGACAGCGCGCTCCAGCGGCAGTTCCAGCACTTCGATATCCTCGCCTTCTGCGTGGACGCCGCCGCCAGCGCCGGCGCGCGAGGCGGGATCGTATTCGGCCACAAAGAAGTAGAGGCGCTCGGTGACGGAGCCGGGGCTCATGAAAGCTTCGAAGACCTTGCGCACCTCGGCCACGCGATAGCCGGTTTCCTCCTCCACCTCGGCCTTGATGCGCGCTTCGGGACTGGCTTGGTCGAGCAGCCCGGCCGGGGCTTCGATCAGGAAGCCGTCATGCCCCTCGCCATGGCCATAGGCGGGAAAGCGGAACTGGCGCACCAGGATAACGCTGCGCCGTTCCAGGTTGTAGAGCAGGATCACGGCGCCATGGCCGCGGTCATAGGTTTCGCGCGACATGGTCTGCCAGCTGCCGTCGCGCCGCAGATAATCGAAGGTGGTTTTGCGCAGCAGATACCAGTCGTCGGACAGGGTTTGAACTTCGCGTATGCGGACGTGCATGACAGACTCCCGAAAATGTTTGCTCATCCCCAAAATATCATGCACTATCGTGCAATATCAAGAAAATTCGTGCAAACATGCTGACCCGACAACGCAAAGAGCTGCTGCTGCAAATCCTGAAACAGGATGGCCAGATCGTCGCCAAGACCCTGAGCGAACGCCTGAACCTGTCCGAGGACACAATACGGCGCGACCTGCGCGAGCTGGCCAAGGAAGGCTTGCTGGAGCGCGTGCACGGCGGCGCCCTGCCCGCCTCGCCGGCCATGGGCAATTTCGCCCAGCGCCAGCAGATTTCGGCCGACGCCAAACCCGCCATCGGCCGCGCGGCCGCCGCCATGGTGCGTCCCGGCCAGGTGGTCTTCATCGACGGCGGCACCACGGCCGTGCAGCTGGCGCGCCATCTGCCGCGCGACCTGCGCGCCATGGTGGTCACGCACAGTCCCTCCATCGCGGTGGAGCTGGCCGAACATCCCACGATCGACGTGCTGATGATAGGCGGCCGCCTGTTCAAGCATTCCATCGTGGCGGTGGGCGCCGCCACGATGGAAGCCATCAGCCAGATCCGCGCCGACATCTTCTTCATGGGCGTGTGCAGCCTGCATCCCGAAGCCGGCATCACCACCGGCGATTACGAAGAAGGCTGCGTCAAGCGCGCCATCAGCGCCGCCTCGCTGCGCACCGTGGTGCTGGCCTCGCAGGAAAAACTGGACACGGCCGCGCCCTTCCAGATCGCTCCTTTGTCGCAAGTGAGCGACATTGTGGTCAATGCCGGCGTGGAGGAAAGCCTGATTGCCCCTTATCGCGCCATGGGAATCAAGCTCACATTGGCGTAAGATAGGCCCAAGCACCCGTCCGGGACGATAAAGAGGTGGGAAATGGGTTTGGCAGAGGATCACCGCAGGGCGGCGCTACGCGCGATGCTGGCCTGCATGGGCGCGCTGGTACTGCCGGGCGCTGCCGCGCTGACGGCGCAACCGCCAACGCCCTTGCGCGTGGTCTATCCGCGCCGCCTGCCCGTCATCGACACCTTCTTCGAATACGACTGGGCGGTATTGCGCACGGCGCTGGCGCGCACCGTGTCGCGCTACGGCCCTTTCGAGCTGAAGCCTTCGGCCGAAGCCATGTCTTCGCGCCGCGTGACGCTGGAGCTGGCCATGCCCAAGGGCGTCATCGACATCTTCGTGCGCGCCACCTCGCCCGACCTGGAAAAGCAGTTCCAGCCCATCCGCATCCCGGTCGACAAGGGCTTGATCGGCATGCGCGTGCTGCTGGTGCGCAAAGAGGACTTGCCGCGCTTCGCCGCCGTGCGCACGCTGCAGGACTTGCGCAAATTCCGCGTCGGCCAGGGCAAGGGCTGGGCCGACAACGACATCCTGGCGGCGGCCGGCATTCCGGTGGTGGAAGGCACGTATTACGAAGGCTTGTTCGCCATGCTGTCGGCGCGCCGCTTCGATTTTTTCTCGCGCTCGGCGGATGAGGTGATGCGGGAGTACGAGGAACGCCGCGTCAGCGTGCCCGAGATGGCGCTGGAATCGACGCTGCTGCTGCACTACCCGCTGCCGCGCTACTTCTTTGTGCGGCGCGATGCGGCGGGCGACAAGCTGGGCCAGCGCGTCAAGGCTGGCCTGGAAATGATGATCCAGGACGGCAGCCTGAACGCGCTGTTCCGCCAGCACAAAAGCCCGCTGCTGGAGAAGCTGGCCCTGCACAAGCGCCGCGTGATCGAATTGTCCAACCCCAGCCTCTCGCCCGACACGCCCTTGCAGCGCAGCGAGCTATGGCTGCCGCCGGGCAGCACGCGGCCTTAGCGACCTGATTAAGGCCAGATCGCCTGCAGCACGGCGGCCAGGTGGTAGCCGCCCTTGATCAGCTGCTCGCGGGCGATGGCCGACGAGGGCACGGGATAGTTGTCCGGCACGGCCAGCGACCACACGGTATAGCTTTCGCCGCTGCGGCTGGTCTGCTTGCTCGACACGCCCACCTTCACCTCGGCGTAGGAGAGCTTGGAGACGGCCAGCGCATCGTCGGCCCACTGGTAAGGCCAGGTGACGGGATCGCCGCTATTGACCGCCACCGCCGGTTTGCTGGCGATGGCCCACTGCGCGAACTGCTCCGGCGTGCGCGTGCTGACGCGGCGCATGGCATAGTCGACCACCGTGGTATCCCAGTAGGAGTGCAGAGGCTTGGTCGGCGATTTCGCCGCGCCGTTGGCGGGCTTGACGTCAGCGCCCTCTTTCGGCGGCGCGGGCGGAATCAGCTTCTCGCTGTTTGCCAGCAGAGTGGCGTCGTCCAGCAGCAGATTATTGCCGCCGCGCGAATCGAAGACGGCCAGGGAATCGATATCGGACTGCTTTTGCGGCACCACGAAGCCGCCTTCCTTGCCGACAAAGGCCGCACCCACATGCAGCGGCTGGTGGATGTCGCCCGCCAGATGGGTCAGCAGCAGCAAGGCCTGGCGCTTGCTGAAGCGGTGCGGATTCGTCGCCGCCGTATCCTTGCCCTGCAGGACCAGGATGGCTTGCTTGAGCGTCTGCACCACATCCTCTTCCGCCGTGCCGACGCCATGGTCGTGGTATTTCGGCAGCTGGAAAGGCACGTCGGTGTAGTGGTACTCGCTGTGCTTGGGATTGGCCGTGGTGTACTCCACCATCTCGGGCGTTTGCGGGCCGCAGTACGTGCCCTTCACGCAATCGGCCCAACTGGCGACGCCGGCCAGGCTTTCGCCTTGCTGCAGCAGGGTCGCCACCTGTTTCTCGGCATTCGAACCCTTGATCAGCCGGTCGGCGATGGCGCCCACGATGCGGTGGCCGTCATTGCCCCAGGCCAGGGCGTTGTTGGCGGCGAAGGCGGCGCCCAGCGCCAGGATGCAGGCCAGCTTCTTCATTCTTCGCGTCCTTTGACCGGCTTCGGATAATTCTTGTTCACGTCCAGCGGCTGGGCGTAGGACGAATTCCAGATCTGCTCATGCACGGCGGCCACGCGCTGGGCCATCTGTTCGTTGCGCATCACCACTTCCAGATTGCGCGACAAGTCGAAGTAGCCGCCGGCCCAGTTGCTGGTGCCGACCCAGGCCAGCTTGCCGTCGATGCTCATGGTCTTGCTGTGGATGACACGGGCGAAGGGAATGAAGCCGGTCGATGCCTTGGGAATGGTGACGACGCGGATTTCCACATTCGGCAGCATGGCCAGGCTTTTCAGATAGGCCAGCGCCGGCGCTTCGGTATTCCAATGCGAAACCATCAGCTTGATCTTCACGCCGCGGTTGGCGGCCGAACGCACCGCGTTGTCGACCACGGCGTAGTAGGGACGCGTGCCTTTCGGGCCGTAGCTGAGCGGCGCATAGTCCAGCAGCTGCACGCGCACCTCGCTTTGCGCTTCGGCCAACAAAGCTGGCAGCGCCGCTTCGGAGTCGGCCACGCCGCTTGGATTGAAGGCGGCCGGGCTGGCCAGCAGGAAGCTGCCCTGCTCCAGCTTGGGCGCTGCCAGGCTTTTCGCCTGCAGCGGCGCCACCGTCCGGCCTTGCGCCAGCGTGGCCTGGGCGTTCCAGTCCTGCTCGAAGATGGCGTGGATCTGGCCGACGACTTTCTCGTCCGTGATGCGCAAGCCGGTTTCGTGGATATGGGTGAAGGCGCGCCAGTCGAAATTCTGGCTGCCCACGAAGGCCGTCTTGCGATCCACCACCAGATACTTGGCGTGGATGATGCCGTTGCCGGTCAGCTTGCTGAAGTCGAGCACGCGCAGTTCCAGGTTCGGAATCGCTTTCAGCTGGGTCAGCGTGTCCGGCTCGGACAGGCCAATGCCCTTCTGGTCGATCAGGAAGCGGATCTTGACGCCGCGCTGGCCGGCGGCAGCCAGGCGTTCGATCACTTTGTTGAAGGGCGCGCCCGGCACGCTGGCGGCATAGAACTGGCCGATCACGATTTCGCTCTTGGCGTTATCGAACAGCTCGGACCAGACCGTGACCGGGTCGCGCAGGTCGGCGTTTTTCAGCGTGGTTTCGACGGGCGCGGTCTGCACCAGCTCAAAACCGGGAATGGTGAAGTCGGCCTGCGCACTGCCGAAGGCGGTGGCGAGCAAGGCGGAAACGAGGATACGGCGCATGTTTACTCCTGTTGATTACTTGAGGCGCTGAATGCGCGGCTCTTGAGCGGTGATGGAACCGGCCGGCTTGCGGTCCTGTTCGCACTTGATCAGATAGGCGGTCAGCGAATCGATGTCGCGCACGGCGGTGTTAACGCGGTTCGTGCCTTTGGCGAATTCGGGGAAGGCGTCGCCGCCGGCGGCGATGAAGGCATTCGCGGCCACGCGGTAGCTGGCGCCATCCTCCAGCGGCACGCCATGCAGCATGACGCTGCCGGGCACCACGCGGCTGCCTTCCGGCTGCTGCGCATCCCATTGATAGGTGAAGCCCTCGGACAGCTGCAGCAGGCCGCGCGACTCTACCTTGTCGTCCACCCATTGCTGCTCCAGCAGGGTCTTGATCTGGGCGCCGGTCATATTCATCACGGTCAGCGTGTTCCCGAAGGGCAGCACGGCCTGGGCGTGACCGACGGTGGCAAAGCCGGCCGCATTGCTTTCCAGGTTGGCGCGCACGCCGCCGTTATTCATGAAGGCGATCTGTGCGCCGAAGGGACGGCCGGACAGCAGGGTGGCATCGGCCACCAGATTGCCCAGCACGGATTCATCGCCGCCATGGCGCTCGCGGCTGATGGTGGCGGCGCCGAGGCGGGCCACCGGACGCGCCAGCTCCTGCTCGCTGCGCTGCTTGACCTTCTTCAGGTAAGCATCGACTTGCGGCACGGAGCGGTACCAGTTGGGCTGCATCACCACATTGCGGGCGCTAACGCTGCGCACGGTGTTAGTGGACTTGTCCACGGTGAGCTTGATGCGCGAGAGCATATGCCCGCCCATCTCGGCCTGCGTCACCAGCTTGCCGTCGACGCGGCACAGATAACCCTTGTGCGAGTGGCCGCTGACCACCAGCCGGATGGCCGGATCAAGACGCTTGACCACGTCCACGATCTCGCCTTTCAGATCTTTGCAATCCTGCTTGTCGAATGCCGATTCGGTATGGCCGCCCTGGTGCATCAGCACCACGAACACGCCCACGCCCTGCGCCTTCAGCTCGGGCAGCAAGCGGTTGATGGACTGGGCCTCATCCTCGAAAGTCAGGCCGGCGATGCCGGAGGCCAGCACCACGGATGGCGTGTCTTTCAGCACGGCGCCGATCAGGCCCACTTTCACGCCATGCGCTTCCACGATCTCATACGCGGGCAGGATGGGCTTCTTGGTCACCACGTCGATCACGTTGGCGGCCAGGTAGTTGAACTTGGCGCCCTCGTAGGACGTCGAGAATTTGCAGGCCTTGTCGGGGCGCGGCGAGTTGCAGCCGCCCTTCTGCTGGCGCAGCAGCTCGATGCGGCCGGCGTCGAATTCGTGGTTGCCCACCGACGTCGCCTTCAGGCCCAGCATATTCAGCGCGCCGATGGTCGGCTCGTCGGCCCACATCGAGGAGATGGCGGGGCTGGCGCCGATCATATCGCCCGCGCCCACCAGCAGCAGCTCGCGGTCTTCCTTGCGCCACTCCTGCAGCGCGGCGGCGATGGTGTCGATGCCGCCCGCCTTGACCGTGGTCTGCTTGCCAAAGAGGCCGCCGTTGTAGGTGAACTTGCCCGCTTCCAGATGGCCGTGCAGATCGTTGAGCGCGACCAGATTGATGTCGACAAGATTTTTCGAGGGGCGCTGGCTGGCGCAGCCGGCCAGCATGGCAAAAGCCGTGGCGAGAGCGAGAGTGCGAAGTGCTGGTTTCATGAGAGGGATGCCGGAGACAATCGATTATTGTACAGGCCAATGGCGCGCTGCTGTGCGGTCGCCATGAGGTCGAAACTTTACGTTACAGGCCGTGCAAACGAAAAAACGGCCGGTGTCGCCACCGGCCGTTTCATCGGGAACTAAAGCTGTTGAGCCTTAGAACTCATACTTCAGAGTAGCCTGGATGGCCCACTGGGATTCGCCTTTCGACTGGCGCACTTCCAGATCTTCCACCTTGTCGCGCAGGCGGTAGATGTAGCGGCCTTGGGAATCCAGACCAGCGAAGTCCACGAAGCTACGGGCTTGCGCGCCGCCGCCCTGGAACAGCACCTCGTTGATGCGGCCCCACTTCTTGTTCAACAGGTTGCCCACGTTGAAGATGTCGAAGGTGAACGAAGCCTTGTGACCCTGGATGAAGCTTGGGATCTCCTGGCTGATGCGCATGTCGAAGCTGTTGGTCCAGTTGGAGAAGCTGTTGTTACGGGAAACCACGCCGCCTTTGCTGTTGCGCAGGCCGCGGTTGGCTTCAACGATGGACCAGAAGCGGTCTTCGTTCGCGTGGCTGCTTGCGGTGTCACCCAGGAAGACCACTTCGCCCGAACCTGGTTTCGACGGGATGTACATCAGGTCGTTGCCGACAACGCTGTCGCCGTTCAGGTCGTTGTTGAAGGTCCAGCTGTATGGCTTGCCGCTGCGGCCTTCGTAGAACAGACCGAAGGTGGTGCGGTAGGTGCCGAAGAAGGCCTTGCGGAAGCTGACCGACGCGTTGATGCGGTCTTTCACCAGGTAGCTCGAGTTCTCTTCTTTTTCCTCGTTAGGATGGAAGATCGAACGACCGTTGAAGTTCGAGCCCGAGGTCGAGGAGGTCAGTGGCGACACTTCTTTCGCTTGGGTGAAGGTGTAAGCCATCGAGTAAGCCAGGCCCGAAATCATTGGACGGCTCAGCGACAGGGTTGCCATATTGCTGAAGCCTTTGGAGGTCGGGGTAGCCACCATCACGTTGCCGAACTTGGCGTTGCTGCCGAACTTCTCGCGGAAGCCGTTGCAGTTGGTGCCGCCGAAGGTGCCGCTGCGGTTAGGCTGGCCGTCGTCGCGCCAGCAGTTGGTCTGGTAGCCTTGTGGCGAATGGAACAGCTCACGGCCGTCGGTACCGATCTTGGTCGGTGCGCCCAGGTTGGCGTTCTGGTAGTAGATACCGTCACGGGTCTGGGTGCGCAGCAGTTCGCCGCTCAGGACGATGCCTTCCCATGGCAGCTCATGGTCAACAGCCAGGTTGGCTTTCCAGACCGATGGCTGACGCAGGCCAGGTGCCAGCACGTCAACGTTGGCGATCGGCGCGCTGCCCTGGAAGTTGGTCGGCTGCTTGTTAGGATCGGTGCTGAAAGTGCCGTCCGTGGTCGGGCAGGCATTGTTGGCCGAACCGCAGCTGTACACCAGGGTCGAAACGCCGTTGTTCTGGAACGGGTTACCCAGCCAGACGGCTGCAGCGTTACCCTGGAACAGGCCGACGCCGCCACGCAGCTGGGTGCGGCGGGTGGTGTCCATATTGTAGTTAAAGCCCAGACGCGGCTGCCACAGTTTCTGGCCGTCGAAGGTCTTGGTGTTGTCCAGACCGAAACCACCGGTCTGGCGGCCGCCGCTGGCAGCGGTCGCAGCCACCAGTGGGGAAGCGACCGCGGCGTTGGCACGTGGACGATCGCCGATGCTGGTGTAATCGACGCGCAGGCCATAGCTCAGGGTCAGGCGTGGGTTGACGCTCCAGGTGTCCTGCAGGAACAGGCCGTAGTTCTTCATGCTGAAGTTGGCGGTGGCGTCACGCTCCAGGGAGGCGCCAGGGGCAGCCACCTGATAGGTGTAGGAGCTTGGACGGCCACGGCGGAAGTTCTCCAGCACGGCCGCTTCCATATTGGCCGGGGTCAGGTTCGAGCACAGGCCGCCTGGCAGGCTGACAGTCTTGTAGTCCCAACCGTTGACGCAAGCGAAGGTGTAGTTGCCGTTGACGTTCTGCAGGAAGGCGTTGAACACGTCGTTCTTGCTGTAGTCGGTGCCGAATTTGATTTCGTGATCGCCCAGCGACCAGTTGGCGCCCAGGTAGGCATCCTTGGTCTTGGTCTTCAGCACATTGTACTGGCGGCTGTTTTCGGTGCCGAAGTTCAGCGAACGGGAAGCGGTGCCCAGCGAAGCCGGAGCGCCGGCTGGCAGCGCGCCGCTGAAGGACAGGGCCATGGCCGGCAGTTTGGCGGCGTTGTTCGGCACGCTGTCATAGTCGCGCGAGGAAACCTTGAACTCGGTGCTGAAGTTCGGGGTCCAGTCGGCAAGCCATTGGCCGACGATGGTATCGATCTTTTTCTTCTGATCGTACCAGTGCGAGCTCAGCGACAGGTTGGTGGTGTTGAAGTTGTTGAAGAACGGCTCGCTCTGCTCGGTGCGCGAGAAACGCACCATGGCACGGTGGTCGTCGTTGATGTTCCAGTCGAGCTTAACCAGCTTGTCTTCCACGGTCAGCGCGGTGCCGTCCGGCACTTGCGAGCCGCCGATGTCCAGGTTGTACTGGCTCTTGGCGATGCTTTGTGCCTGCGCGATGGCGGCCGGGGTGATGCCGACGTTGGTCTTGTCGCTGCCCAGCGGGCCGAAGGCCGGGGTGTTGCGGCTTGGGCTCGATTCCAGCTTCTCGTAGTTGGCGAAGATGAACAGCTTGTCCTTGATCAGGGGCGCGCCCAGGGTGAAGCCCTTGGTGGTTTCCTTGAACGGAGGCGGTGCGTAGTAGTCGTCGGTGGTGGCGTTGTAGCGGTCGCCGGCCAGCTTGTCGTTACGGAAGACGTAGTAGACGCTGCCCTTGACGGTGTTGGTGCCCGACTTGGTCACGGCGTTGATGTTGCCGCCGGTGTAGCCCTTCTGGGTCACGTCGTAGTTGGCCACGTTCACCTGCACCGACTGGATCGCCTCGATCGAAATCGGCTGCTTGGCGGTCGGGGAACCGTTCGATTCCAGGCCGAAGGTGTCGCTCACGGCCACGCCGTCGATGGTCATCGAGTTGTAGCGCGAGTTCTGGCCGGCCACGGACATTTCGCCGCGGTCTTTGTCGGTCTGGGCTACGCGTGGATCGGTACGGGCGTAGTCTTGCAGATTGCGCGCGATCGAAGCCTGGATGGCCAGTTCGGAGGCGCTGATGCTGGTGCCGGTGCCCATGCTGGTCTTCGAGAATTTCTCGTTGCGGCCGCCGGCCACGCCGGCCACGGTCACGGTCTGCATGGCGGCGCCCAGTTGCGCGTCCACGCTGGCGGTCTCAGCCACTTCAACGAAGACGTTTTCACGTTTTTCGCTGACGCCGTTCTTGGTGATGGTGATCGTGTACGGACCGCCGGCGCGCAGGCCGCGGGCAACGTAACGGCCTTCGGCGTCGGTCGTGACATTGCTGGTCGAGCCGGACTCGACGTGCAGAATGGTCACAGTCGCGCCGCCGGCTGGCTTACCGTCGCTAGCGGAGATGCGGCCGCCGATGGCGGACGTCGTGTTCTGAGCAAAGGACGGCGCTGCCGCGAGAGCGATAGACAGGCTTAGCGCAATCTGCGTCAGCCGGAGCCGTTTGTGATTCATCATTGTATTACCCCTAAAAGACTAATTATTCGGTATGTCCGCTGTTCTTTTGGAAACAGCTCGCATCCCCTCTTTACTGTGTTGCAACTGGTTAGCCAACCCGTGAGTCTATCCGGACTAGGTTTCATGAAGATGACAGATTTATGACAACTTTATGACATAGTTAAGCCGGAATTGCGGCAAAATGACGTGATAATCCGGCAATATGCAGCAAGCCCCAAACGATGACAAATTCAATTTAGCTTGCATATTCATATGCAAAACGAATAAATAGCTCGACTTTTGATCGTGTGTGAGTGGTGCCTAGGCGGCTTTAAGGCGGCATTATAAGCGAGCGGCCTCAAGCTGAAAAAATTTCATAAGAGGCACCCAAAAACGCATATGCGCGTTTGCGCTTGTGTAGCAGCTTTGCCACACAAATATCCAACAGGAAATGAAGAGGGGAAAC
Source organism: Massilia sp. BJB1822 (assembly GCF_013369485.1). Lineage (GTDB taxonomy): Bacteria > Pseudomonadota > Gammaproteobacteria > Burkholderiales > Burkholderiaceae_D > Rugamonas. Next base: position 76,638 of record NZ_JABWEB010000007.1, on the reverse strand, counting down.
CCGGCAGCAGAACGCTGCCGGGTGGAAGGAAATTACTTGCCCGCTTTGCGCTGGGATGCGGCGATATCTGCTTCGAATTTGGCGAAACGCGCATCAAGCTGCTTCAGCAGGCGCTGCTTCTCGCCCTCGTCGAGGAAGGCGTAACGCAGGCTGTCATACGAGAGTTTCTTGACTTCCGCATAATCGGTCTGATAGCGGCTGGCGAACAGTACATACTCGCTCGACAGCGTGTGGCGCGTGACGCCGGCGTCATCGGTCGAGATCACGAAGGGAACGCCCTGCTTACGGTAGAGATTGATCGGATGGGCTTCACCCTTGATGCCGAGGATGAACTCGTTGCTGGTCAAATTCACCTCGACCGGAATGCCGCGCTCGCGCATGGCCTTCATCACCGACAATGCATTATTTTCATGCGCGATATCCATGCCGTGGCCGATGCGGTTGGCGCCCGCCACATGCACCGCTTCGGCGATGTGGAACTTCAAGCCTTCCGGCGGAACCATGCCCATGGCCAACTCGCCTGCATGCAGGGCAACTTTAACCTTCGGATATTTCGTCTTCAGGAATTTGAACATCTGCATATGCATGCTGTAGTCGCGCATGGAGACATTGAAGTTCTCCGCGCCGACGATGTTCACGCCGACGATTTTCTTTTCCAGAGTGGCCGCTTCGAAAGCGCCGACCATTTGCGAGAACACCAGCGAAGGCGAGAGGAAGCGCAGCACATAGGGCTGGTAGCGCATGGTGAAGTGCTCGTCATCGACACCGGCGCTGCTGCTTTGCACATTGGCGATGTAAGCCTGGATGGCTTGCTTGAAGCCGGCATCCTTTTCCAGCTGCGGCAGCCAGGCTTCCATCTGCGCCTGCAGCTTGGCCTGGTCCGCGCCCTGCACAGCCTGGTCGAACTGGGCGTTCATGGTCATGGGCGCCAGCTCGAAGATGGTTTCGATATAGCTCAGGTTCTCGGCAATTGCGCGCTGTTTCAGGGTTTTCAAACCCTCGTTCGTATTTGTCGAAGCAACCGGGCCGAAGTAGCCGAAGGTGTCGAAGAAGGCGCGGTCCGGCGGCGGCTGCACCGCGCCGTGGTTGTAGAAGTCCTTGGTCGACCAGCGCTGCAGCAACTCACGGTAAGTGGCGTTATCGGCGATCAGCTCCGAGGAGTTGACGCAAGTACGCTGGGCGGCCGGCTTGGCGCGCTCGGCCTCGATCACTTCCTTCTTGGTTTCAATCTGATAGCTGGTTTTGTTGACGCAGAAACCTTGCTTGTCCACCCATTCCAGATACTGCTCGGCGTAGATGGCACCCGAATAGTGATGATGCAGATCGCCGCCCTTGGGCATCATGGTGAAGAACAGGGTCAGCTCGGCCAGCTTGGGCTGGCTGCCCGCCACCAGCGCGGCGAAGTGGCGCTTGGTGATGTCTTCATTGCTGGCAGCGTGGACGGCGGGCGCGGCAAAGGCGGATGCCAGGGCCAGCGCGGCCATCAGGTTCGGGACGGTTTTCTGCATGGGTGCTCTCTTCGGGTTGATCGGAAGGTCAGCCCTGCTTGCGCTCGTGCACCAGCCGGCCCGCGGCGTAGGTGGCCGCAATGGCGCGGTCGTCGCCCAGCAGGGCCAGCGCGAACAATTGTTCTTCCAGGCTGTTGCAGGTCGCGCGGCGGCGCTCCAGCAGCGGCGTGGCGCCCGGGTCGAGCACGATGAAATCGGCCTCGTTGCCGGCGGCCAGGCTGCCGATCGTACCTTCCAGCTGCAGGCTGCGCGCAGCGCCCAAAGTCGCCAGGTAGAACATGCGCATGGCAGGCAGATAACTGCCCTTCAAGCGCGCTACTTTATAGGCTTCGTTCATCGTTTGCAACATTGAGAAAGAAGTACCGGCGCCCACGTCGGTGGCCAGCGACATCAGCATGCCGGCCTGGTCGGCGCGCTCGAAGTCGAACAGGCCGCTGCCCAGGAAGAGGTTGGAGGTCGGGCAGACGGCGGCGGCGGCCTTGGTTTCGGCCATGCGCGCGCGGTCGCCGTCGTCGAGCCAGATGCAGTGGCCGTAGACGGCGCGCGGACGCAGCATGCCGTAGCGGTCGTACACATCGAGGTAGCTGCGCGCCTGCGGATACAGGCTCTTGACCCAGCTGCACTCGTCCTGGTTTTCCGAGACGTGGGTTTGCAGATAAGTGTCGGCGTACTTGCGCGCCAGTTCGCCGGCCAGCTGCATCTGCGCCTCGGTCGAAGTGGGGGCGAAGCGCGGCGTGATGGCGTACAGCGAGCGCGCGTGCTTGTGCCAGCGCTGGATCAGCTCCTCCGTTTCGCGCGCGCCGCTTTCCGCCGTGTCGCGCAGGAAGTCGGGGCAATTCCGGTCCATCATCACCTTGCCGGCGATCATGCGCAGGCCGCACCCTTCGCTGGCGGTGAAGAAGGCGTCCACCGATTGCGGATGCACGCTGCAATACACCATGGCCGTGGTGGTGCCGCAGCGCAGCAGCTCGTCGAGGAAGAAGTCGGCCACTTGCGCCGCGTGGGCCGGGTCGGCGAACTGGCGCTCGGTCGGGAAGGTGTAGCTTTCCAGCCAGGGCAGCAGGCCCGGCGCCGGCGAGGCGATCATGTCCGTCTGCGGATAGTGGACGTGGGCGTCGATGAAGCCGGGCATGATGATCTTGCCGCGATAATCCCGCACCTCTACGCCGGGCGGCACTTCGCCCTGCAGCGTGGCGTAGTCGCCGGCCGTCAGGATTTTGCCGTCGGCGACCAGCAGCAAGCCGTCCTCATGCCAGGCATGGGCGTTTTCGGCCAGGGCCGGATCGGCGTGAAAGTACAGCAAGCTGGCTCGGTAAGCTTGCACGTTTTGCGTTGCAGTCTGCATTTAGTTCTTTCCGGGAGAGGGGGAAGCCGCTTGTGCTTCCCAAACTGTCAGTAGTTGGGCGCAAACCGATGCCGCGATCACGGCCGGCGCCTTGTTGGTGATACCCGGCAGGCCCACAGGGCATACCATGGCGGCGATGCGTTCTTGCGCAAAGCCGCGCGCCTGCAGACGGTGCTCGAACTGCATGCGCTTGGTTTTCGAGCCGATCAGGCCGAACCAGCCCACCTGTCCGCGCGCCAGGATCGCCTCGGTCAGGCGCTGGTCGAGCGGATGGCTGTGCGTCATTACCAGGTAACTGCTGCCGGGCGGCGCTGCTGCCACCAGCGCTTCCGGCGCGTCCGTCGCTTCCACCGTCACATTCGGCGGCAGATCGGCGGGGAACATCTCTTCTCTTTCATCGACCCAGGTCACGCGGCAAGGCAGCTCGCCCAGGGCGCGCACAATGGCCGCGCCTACATGGCCGGCGCCGAACAGCACGAGGTGGGCGCGCGGCGCCAGCACGAGATCGATCAGCCAACGGCGGCCACCGTCATCGGCGACGACGCGGGCAACTGCCGCTGTGCCGCCGCCGTGATCGTGGACTAAGGCCAACAAGCTCGGGGCGGCCTCGCCGGCCAGCAGTCCGCCTTGCGCGTCAAACAGGGCGCTGGCTGGCGCACCGTCGATGGCGCTCAAGCGCCAGCTGTCTTCATTGCGGCGCTGGCGCAGCGCATCCAGCACCGCAGCCAAGGCGTCTTGCACCGGCTCGAAACTGAGCCAGACCACGCCGCCGCAGCACTGTCCCAGGCTGGGGCCGAGCGGAAAGCGCTCGTATTGTACGGCAGGCTGCGTGGACGCGCCGAGCATGGCGCGCGCCATATCCACCGCCCGCAATTCCAGATGGCCGCCGCCGATGGTGTCGAACTGCATGTCCGCCGTCACCAGCATCTTCGTGCCGGATTCGCGCGGGGCAGAGCCCTCCACCTTCGCCACCGTCACCAGCACCGCCGGGACTGTGGCTGCCGTCAGCCAATCGTTCATGTTTGCGCTCTTTAGCTTGCCGCTTCGACCGCCGCGATGGCGCGCAGGATTTCTTCACTGGTGGCGGGCGCGTTCAGCGGCGGATTGACCTTGTGACCGCCGACGCTGGACACCGCGTCGCGGATGGCGAAGAACACCGAGAACGGCAGCAGCAGCGGCGGCTCGCCCACGGCTTTGGAACGGTGAATGCTGTCCTCCACATTGCGGTTCTCGAACAGGCGCACGCGGAAGTCTTCCGGACAATCGGAGATGCCGGGGATCTTGTACGTCGAAGGCGCATGCGTCATCAGCTTGCCCGCCGGGTTCCACCACAATTCCTCGGTGGTGAGCCAGCCCATGCCCTGGATGAAAGCGCCCTCCACCTGGCCGATATCGATGGCCGGGTTCAGCGACTGGCCCGCGTCATACAGCGCATCGGCGCGCAGCAGCTTCCATTCGCCGGTCAGGGTATCGACCACCACTTCGGCCACGGCGGCGCCGTAAGCATAGTAGGAGAACGGGTGGCCGTTCATGGTCTTCGGATTCCAGTGCAGGTGGGGCGTGGCATAGAAGCCGTCCGACCACAGCTGAACGCGGGCCAGGTAAGCCTTCTGCACCAGTTCAGCGAAGCCCACGCTCTGGCCATTGGCATGCACCTGGTTGCCGAAGAAGCGCACATCGCCAGCCTCGCCGCCATACTGCTTCGCCGCAAATTCGGCCAGGCGTTCGCGGATCTGGCGCGCCGCATCCTGCGCCGCCTTGCCGTTCAAGTCCGCGCCTGTGGAAGCGGCGGTGGCCGAGGTATTGGCCACCTTGCTGGTATCGGTGGCGCTGGCGCGCACATGTTCCAGATCGAGGCCCAGCTCGTGCGCCACCACCTGCATCACCTTGGTGTTGATGCCCTGCCCCATCTCGGTGCCGCCGTGGTTGACGATCACCGAGCCGTCCACATACACATGCACCAGCGCGCCCGCCTGGTTCAGGTGGGTCACATTGAAGGCGATGCCGAATTTGACGGGCGTGAAAGCCAGGCCTCTTTTCAGCACCGGGCTGCCGCTGTTAAATGCATCGATCGCGGTGCGGCGCGCGCGGTATTCGCTGCTTTCTTCCAGCTCGGCGCACAGCTCGTCGATGATGTTGTCGACGATCTCCTGGCCGTAAGGCGTGACGTTGTTTTCCGTCTTGCCGTAGAAATTCAGACGGCGGATATCGTAGGCGTCGCGGCCCAGATTGCGGGCGATTTCATCCATCACGTATTCGATGGCAATCGCGCCCTGCGGACCGCCGAAGCCACGGAAAGCCGTGTTGGACTGGGTATTGGTCTTGCCGCAGGCAGCACGGATATCCACGTCCGACAGGTAGTAGGCATTGTCGAAGTGGCAGACGGCGCGCGTGGCGACGGGGCCGGACAGGTCGGCCGAGAAGCCGGCGCGCGAAGTCATATCGACCTTGGCGGCGACGATCTTGCCGCTGTCGTCGTAGCCCACTTCATACTCGTAGTAGAAGCAGTGGCGCTTGCCCGTCACCATCATATCGTCGTCGCGGTCGGCGCGCAGCTTGACCGGACGCTTGGTCTTCGAAGCGGAAATGGCTGCCGCCGCGGCCCACAAGGCCGACTGCGATTCCTTGCCGCCGAAACCACCGCCCATGCGGCGGCATTCCACCTGCACATGGTGGGAATGCAGGCCCAGGGCATGCGCCACCACATGCTGCATCTCGCTCGGATGCTGGGTCGAGCACTGCACCAGCATGCCCTTATTCTCTTTCGGAATGGCATAGGCGATCTGGCCTTCCAGGTAAAACTGCTCCTGGCCGCCCACATACAGCTTGCCCTTGACCACATGCGGTGCGCGCTCGAACGCGGCCTGGGCGTCGCCGCGCCGCAGCTGCATCGGCGGCAGCACATAGGACTGCGCGGCCTTGGCTTCCTGCGGCGTCAGGATGGCGGGCAATTCCTGGTAATCGATCTTGGCGCGGCGCGCGGCGCGGCGCGCATTATCGTGCGTATCGGCCACCACGATGAAAACAGGCTGGCCCACATACTGCACCAGGCCATCGGCCAGGATGGGATCGTCGTGGATGATCGGGCCGCAGTCGTTCGTGCCTGGAATATCGGCCACCGTGTACACCGCCACCACGCCCGGCGCGGCGCGCACGGCGGTCAGGTCGGCGTTCAAAATCTTGGCGTGCGCCTTGGACGACAGGCCCAGGGCAGCATGCAAGGTGCCCTGCACTTCCGGGATATCGTCGGTATAGGTGGCTTGGCCGAGCACATGCAGCTCAGCCGATTCGTGCGGGCGCGACACGCCCACGGCGGTCCACGCCGCGGCTTTCAGTTCAGGGGCGCCAGGGTAGTTCATGCTGATTCCTTTCAGGCGCGGCAGGCGAAGGCGTTGACGGCTTCGGCCGCCAATGGCGCATCGCCGCGTGTTTCAAGCCAGTAGCGGCGCAGCAGGTTCTGCGCGGTCTTCATGCGGTACTCGCTGGAGGCGCGCATATCGCTCAGCGGGGCGTAGTCGCGCGCCAAGGCTTGCATGGCTTCCTGCACGGCCGCTTCGTCCCAGCGGCGGCCCTTGAGCAAGGCTTCGGCCTGCGCGGCGCGCTTGGGCGTGGCAGCCATGCCGCCGAACGCGATGCGGGCCTCGGCCACGGTATCGCCATCGAGCGTGAAGGCGAAGGCGGCGCAGACGGCAGAGATATCCTGGTCGAAGCGCTTGGCCAGCTTGTAGGTGCGGAATTGCACGCCGGCGCGCGGCAGCGGCACGCGCACGGCCTGCACGAATTCGCCCGGCTGCAAATCCTTCTTCATATAGTCGAGGTAGAAGTCTTCCAGCGCCAGCACGCGCTCGCCGGCCTGGCCGCGCAACACGATCTCGGTGCCGAGCGCGATCAGCCAGGGCATGGAGTCGCCGATCGGCGAGCCATTGGCGACATTGCCGCCCAGCGTGCCCGCATTGCGGATCGGCAGGGAGGCGAAGCGCTGCCACATTTCGGACAGCTCTTTCGGATAGTGCTGGCACAGTGCTTCATAAGCATCGTTGAGCGAAACGCCAGCGCCGATTTCCAGCTTGCCGTCCACGCTGCGCACATTTTTCAGCGCATCGACATGGCCCAGATAGATGATGTCGCCCAGTTCGCGCATCTGCTTGGTGATCCACAGGCCGACGTCGGTGGAACCGGCCAGCAGCACGGCCGAAGGATTGGCGGCACGCAGCGCCACCAGCTCATCCAGCGTGCGCGGCGCCATGAAGGCTTGGCCGCGCGCGCTGTAGACGGCGAGCTTGTCTCGCTTTAGCGCTTCCAGCTGCTGCGCCAGGGCGGCGCGGTCGAATTCGACCTTGGGCAGCTCGCTCATGCGCTGGGCCGCTTCAATGATGGGACGGTAGCCGGTGCAGCGGCACAGATTGCCCGACAGGCAATCGTCGATCTGCTTGCGTTCGGCGCGCCGGCCATCCTGCTTCAGATACATGCCCCACAGCGACATGGCGAAGCCAGGGGTACAGAAACCGCATTGGGAGCCGTGGCATTCGACCAAAGCCTGCTGCACCGGATGCAGGGCGCCATCGGCCTGCTGCAGGTCTTCCACGGTGAACAGGGCTTTGCCGTCCAGGGTCGGGGTGAGCTGGATGCAGGAATTCACAGCCTTCAATTCCAGCTGGCCCTTGACCAGGCTGCCGACCACGACGGTGCACGCGCCGCAATCGCCTTCAGCGCAGCCTTCCTTGGTGCCGGTGCAGTGCAAGTCCTCGCGCAGGTGCTGCAACACCGTCTGCGTCGGGGCGGCGTCGCGCACTTCGTGCACGTTCCCGCGGTAGTAAAAACGAATTGAATCAGACATCTTGGCCTCGGCTTTATCCCAGCTTACAGATTAACACCCGGGGACACCGACCATTATAATCAATCGATGATGTCCGTTATCATCGATTTCACATGGCAGGCACAGGGTGGTGGCGGTGCCAGTGCTCGGCGATATCGATGCGGCGCGTGATCCACACGCCCTCGTGGCCCTGCACATAGTCGAGGAAGCGCGCCAGCGCGGCGGCCCGCGCCGGGCGTCCCACCAGACGGCAATGCAGGCCGATGGACAGCATCTTCGGCTGATTCAGACCTTTCGGGTCGCCCTCCTTATAGAGTACGTCGAAAGCATCCTTCAGGTAATCGAAGAATTGCGTGCCGGAGTTGAAGCCCTGCATGGCGGCAAAACGCATATCGTTGGTATCCAGGGTATAGGGCACGATCAGCTGCGGCTTGACGGTGAGCAAGCCCTTGGCATCGCGATATTCGACGTTTTGCCAGAACGGCAAGTCATCACCATAGTAATCGGCGTCGTAGCGGAAGCCGCCGTGTTCGACCACCAGGCGGCGCGTGTTGGGCGAATCGCGGCCGGTGTACCAGCCCTGCGGCGCGCTGCCGGTCAGCTCCTGGATGATGGCGACCGCTTCTGCCATATGCGCGCGCTCAGTGACCTCGTCCATATTCTGATACGAAATCCAGCGCAGGCCGTGGCAGGCGATTTCGTGGCCCAGCTCCTGGAAAGCTGCCACGGCTTCCGGATGGCGCTTCAGGGCCATCGCCACGCCGAACACGGTCAGCGGCAGCTTGCGCTCCTCGAAGATGCGCAGCAGGCGCCACAGACCGGCACGCGAGCCGTATTCATAGATCGACTCCATGCTCATGTGGCGGGACGGGAAGGCAGCGGCGCCAATGATCTCGGACAGGAAGGTTTCCGAGGCCGCATCGCCGTGCAGCACATTGTTCTCGCCACCCTCCTCGTAGTTCAGCACGAATTGCAGGGCGACGCGGGCCTGGCCCGGCCATTGCGGATGGGGCGGCGTGCGGCCGTAGCCGATCAGGTCGCGGGGATAGTTTTGATAAGTGTCCATGGTCTCGGGCGCAGAAGGGGTATATCAGCGATCATATATTGGCTTCCTGTCATCAGTATATGATTTGCGCCATACGCCAATTGGCCGACACTTATAAGGAGATAGCATGTCCAAACTGACGACGCACGTTCTCGACACCGCCCACGGCCACCCCGCCGCCGGCGTCAAAATCGCCCTGTTCGCGGTCAGCGGGAAAGAAAAAGTCCTGGTAAAAACCGATGTGACCAATGCCGATGGCCGCTGCAGCACGCCGCTGCTGGAAGGCGCAAACATGCGCAAGGGACGCTATGAACTGGTGTTCGAGGCGGGCGCCTATTTCGCGGCCTCCGGCCTGCCCTTGCCGAATCCGCCCTTCATCGACCAGGTGACGCTCGCTTTCGGCATCGCCGATCCGGAGCAGAATTACCATGTGCCGCTGGTGGTCACGCCGTGGTCGTATTCGACGTATCGGGGCAGCTGAGGAAAAGGCAGCGCCAGTGCTGACGCTGCCCAGCTTGGCTTAGATGATTACAGCTTCTTGCACAAAGTTCACACCGACCAGGGTGACATTGTCGGCGAACTGCACTTCAACCGGCGCGACGTCGTGTGCTGTCGCATGCTGGCCCAATTGAGCCAGGCCGTCCACGATGCGCTGATTCAGATAGACCAGATCGGCGCCGGTGGCGGCATCCGCCATTTGAATATTCAAATCGGCGATGGAGGTGTGATCCACCAGTGCGCCCATGTATTTTCCGGCCCAGGCATTGATTGCCGGAATATCCGGACCATGACCAAAGAGATTAGTATAGACCTGAGCCATCAAGCCGGTCGCGGTGGTCCACTCATGGCCGCCATACAGATTCTGGAATTCCGCCGACTGCTCGATTGCATGAGCAATGCCGCTCAGATTGCCGCCACTCTTATTGTATTCATTCAGCCAAAAAGCCATGCCAGCGCTCTCGGCTGGTCGGTTCAGCAGTTCAATATACAGCTTCTCAATTTCATAGATCGGCGACGACATCGTTTCCCCTATTAGAAAATGGTTTAAAGCCACAATATGAATAAAATTCACCGCGCAATGTTAAATATAGATTGAAGTAATATTTATATTTAATTAACTGCACGGCGATTCTAATATTTTTTCAGGGAAATGTCAGAAATATTTATACTTCAACAATGAAAGCTTAGCGGGCAAGCTCGCTGTAGTGGCGGTTGGACTTGCTGCTGCGGACCTTGCGGCGCAGCTGCATCAGGCCATAGAGCAGTGCCTCGGCCGTAGGCGGGCAACCAGGGACATAGATATCGACCGGCACGATGCGGTCGCAGCCGCGCACCACCGAATAGCTGTAGTGGTAATAGCCGCCGCCATTGGCGCAGGAACCCATCGAAACCACATAGCGCGGCTCCGGCATCTGGTCATACACCTTGCGCATGGCGCGCGCCATCTTGTTGGTCAGCGTACCGGCCACGATCATCAAGTCCGCCTGGCGCGGCGAGGGGCGCGGGCAAAAGCCGAAGCGGTCCATATCGTAGCGCGCCGAAGCCGCCTGCATCATCTCCACCGCGCAGCAGGCCAAGCCGAAGCTCAGATACCACATGCTGTTGGTGCGTATCATATTGACCAGCTCATCGAGCGAGGTCAGCATATAGCCATCGCGTTCCAGGGTTGCTTCTTCGATCATCGTTACTCTCCCTTTTTGAGTCCGGGAGGACGATAGCCTAACGCTGGCGGCAAATATTGTACGGAAACGACATGCGCATACCCGTTCCTCAGATCTGGCCGGTGACGACCTGGCGGTGCGGATCGTCATAGTGGAACAGGCGCAGCAGGCCGCCCTCCTCCTCGCCGCCTTCCAGCGCCAGCAGACTGCCGGGCCGCTGGCCCGTGAAATGGATGAAGTCGCGGATCATATGGGCCTGGTCGTGGTAGCCGCAGTCGACGGCGATACGGGTCAGCAGACCGCGCCGGGGCGGCAAGCTCAGCATCATGGACAGGGCGCGCACATAGCGCCGCATCTTGCGCTCATCGCGCAGGCTCTGGCCATAGGAAGCCAGCATGCCGCGCTCAAGCTGGCGCACGCTCAGGCCGCAGCGGCGGGCGATATCCTCCGTCGGCTGGAACAGCATGCCTGGCGGCAGCTCGAATGCAGGGCGGATACGGTCGGCGCGCCGCGCCAGCAAACTCAGCAGCCAGTCCGAGAGCAGCGTCAGCCAGTGGTGGGGATCGTCGCTGGCGCGCAGGCCATCCTCCAGCTCACGGATAGGCAGATGCGGCAGATACTCCTCCACCAGCACCGGAACATTCCGCAATTCCACCAGGTCGGCGTCGAACAGGCGGCCAAACTGCCCCGGTTCGATCAGGGCGCTGATGAAGGTCGTGCCCGCTTCCCAATGCACCAGCGCCGGCACCGTTTGCGGCCCGCCCAGCATCGGGCGGGCCAGGAGCGGCCCCAGGCCCGTCCCCAGCATCAGCCGCGAACCGCCCGCAATAAAGAAAGTAATCTCAGGACAAGGCGTCGCCGGAATCAGCACCGTCCCGCCGCTGGCGCACTCGATATGGAAATAGCGCACGATCCCGGCCAGCGAAGGCGGCGGGAGCAAGGCCAATCGCTTAGCATCTCCATGCGGCAATATCATGCCGCGCATTATAGCCGCCTCCCCTTGATCCAAATCAAGCAATGTCTAACCCTGGTGTCAGGCATTGGAGTAGGACATTCTTTGATCTAGATCAGCAAATGTCCAACCCTGGTGCCTGACACCAAGGTTGGACATTTGTTGAGATGGATCAAAGGGGTTGCTGTGGGGGAAGTTGGCAGGCTTGCATGGGGTGAGGGCTTCCCGTAGAATTTGGCATTCTGCGGCTGTGTGGCCGGTCTTTTGCGGGGCGTTGCGGCGCTCTGACCTTCTCTTGGACAACGTTCCCCTTTGGGCGCAACTTTCTGCGCTGGCTTTCCTGATTCTTTTGTCGGCCTTTTTTGCCATGGCCGAAACCGCCCTGATGGCGGCCAACCGTTTTCGTTTGCGCCATGAGGCGAAACGCGGCAGCCGCCGCGCCATCGCCACGCTCTGGCTGCTGGAGCGCACCGAGCGCCTGCTGTCGCTGGTGCTGATCGCCAATACGCTGATCAATGCGATGGCGATCGCCCTCGTGACCGCCATCGCCATCACCAATTTCGGCATGGAGGAGCAGGTGATCCTCACCTCCACCGCCCTGATCGTATTCGTGCTGATCGTGCTGGCGGAGATTTCGCCAAAGATCATCGGCGCGCGCTATGCCGACCAGATCGTGCTGCCCGCCTCCATCGTGCTGCGCCCGCTGCTGTCGGCGGCGCGGCCTGTGATCTGGTTCGTGCACCTGTTCGTGAACAGCTTGCTGGGCCTGTTCCGCGTCAAGCCCTCGGGACCGCTGCATGAGCCGCGCCTGTCGCCGGACGAGCTGCGCTCGGTGCTGCTGGAAAACAGCAGCTTCATCCCGCAGCAGCATAAGAATATCCTGCTCAATCTGTTCGACCTGGATGCGGTGTCGGTAGAAGACATCATGACGCCGCGCGCCCAGATCGAGGCGCTGAACCTGTCGGCGCCCATCGAAGAGATCGTCGAACAGCTGACCACCTGCTACCACAACAAGCTGCCGGTCTACGACGGCGAAATCAACCAGATCGCCGGCATCCTGCATGTGCGCAAGGCGCTGGCCCTGCTGCACCAGCATGAGGAACTCAGCGCCGACGATTTCCGCGCCCTGCTGAGCGCGCCCTACTTCATCCCGCAGGATACGGCGGTGTTCGCGCAATTGCAGAATTTCCAGGAGAACCGCGAGCGCCTGGCCATCATCGTCGACGAATACGGCGAGCTGCAGGGCTTGGTCACGCTGGACGATATCATCGAGGAGATGATCGGCGATTTCACCACATCGACGCCGGGAGCGGCGCGCGCCGAAAGCTTCGGCTGGGACGACAAGGGCGAATGCCTGCTCGAAGGCAGCACTCCTTTACGTGACATCAATAAGCGCCTGGGGTTAAACTTTGCGCTGGATGGCCCCAAGACCTTGAACGGCATGCTGCTGGAGTTGTTGCAGGAAATACCAGACGCGCCCATCAGCCTGAAAGCCGGCGGCTGCATCGTCGAGGTGGTGCAGGTGCAGAACCAGGCCATCAAAGTAGTGAAATTGCGACGCCCGGATGGCAAGCGCCCGCACTGATCAGTGCGTGACTTTACAAATGCAATGCCTGGGGGCATGATCGGATAGATAGGGCCAGCCTGGAGCTTCCCCTAAGACCTGATAGCGCGCTTCTATGGCAGCAGTCCAACCCAGTGCGGTCCCTGGCGCCCCCATGCCGGGCCTGGGACGGGCTTTGATCCAGGCCGGGCGCCTTACCGCGCCGCAGGCCGAGGCGCTGCAGAAAAAATCCCTCAACGATAAACAGGCTTTCATCGATGCGCTGCTGGGCAGCGGCATGATGGACGCGCGCGAGCTGGCCGCCTTCTGCTCGGCCACCTTCGGCTATCCGCTGATGGACTTGCAGGCGCTGAACGCCGATGCCCTGCCGCCCAAGCTGATCGAGCCGCGCCTGATGCACGGCCAGCGCGTGCTGGCCCTGGCGCGGCGCGGCAACAAGATCGCCGTCGCCATTTCCGATCCCACCAATACCCAGGCGCTGGACCAGATCAAGTTCCAGACCGAGTCCTCGGTGGAACCGGTGATCGTGCCGCACGATGCCTTGCTGCGCCTGCTGACGGAACTGGGCAAGGACAGCGAACAGGCGATGAACGAGCTGGCCGGCGAGGAAGGCGAGATCCAGTTCGCCGAGGAGGAGGAAGCGGCGGCCGCCGCGCCGGACGCCGCCGCCAACGAGGTCGAGGACGCGCCCATCGTGCGCTTCCTGAACAAGATGCTGATGGATGCGGTGGGCATGGGCGCCTCCGACCTGCATTTCGAACCGTTCGAAAAGTTCTACCGCATCCGCTTCCGCGTCGACGGGGTGCTGATCGAGCACGCGCAGCCGCCGGTGTCGATCAAGGACAAGCTGGTGTCGCGCATCAAGGTGCTGGCCAAGCTGGATATCTCGGAAAAGCGCGTGCCGCAGGATGGCCGCATGCGCCTGATCGTCTCGCCCACCAAGACCATCGACCTGCGCATCTCCACCCTGCCCACCCTGTTCGGCGAAAAGACCGTGATGCGCATCCTGGACGCCACCCAGGCACAGATGGGCATCGACTCGCTCGGCTATGAGCCGGACCAGCGGCAGCTGCTGCTGGACGCCATCCAGCGCCCCTACGGCATGGTGCTGGTGACGGGGCCGACCGGCTCGGGCAAGACGGTGTCGCTGTACACCTGCCTGAATATCCTGAACAAGCCGGGCATCAATATCTCGACGGCGGAAGACCCGGCCGAGATCAATCTGCCCGGCGTCAACCAGGTCAACGTCAACGACAAGGCGGGCCTGACCTTCCCGGTGGCGCTGAAATCCTTCCTGCGGCAAGACCCGGACATCATCATGGTGGGCGAGATCCGAGACCTGGAGACGGCCGATATCGCCATCAAGGCGGCGCAGACCGGGCATATGGTGTTCTCCACCCTGCACACCAACGACGCGCCCTCGACCCTGACGCGGCTGATGAATATGGGCGTGGCGCCCTTCAATATCGCCTCCTCCGTGATCCTGATCACGGCCCAGCGCCTGGGCCGCCGCCTGTGCAGTTGCAAGCAGCCGGTGGAGATCGCGGACGAATTGCTGCTGCGCGCCGGCTACAAGCCCGAAGAGCTGGACGGCAGCTGGAAGCCGTATGGCCCGGTGGGCTGCGAACGCTGCAACGGCACCGGCTACAAGGGCCGCGTCGGCATTTACGAGATCATGCCGATCACGTCCGCCATCGAATCGCTGATCCTGGCGCATGGCAATGCGATGCAGATCGCCGCCCAGGCCCAGGCCGACGGCGTGAAGTCGCTGCGCCAATCGGGACTGGTCAAGGTCAAGGCCGGCCTGACCAGCCTGGAGGAAGTGCTGGGCTGCACCAACGAATAACACGCAATAACACGCAATAACACGTTTACGCAGGCCGCGCGCGGCCACCTGGGAGGGACCGGCACCATGGCAAGGAATGCGGGCAACCAGATCAAGGAATCGGTCTTCGCCTGGGAGGGCAAGGACAAGAGCGGCAAGACCGTGCGCGGCGAGCTGCGCGCCGGCGGCGAGGCGGTGGTCAACGTCACCCTGCGGCGCCAGGGCATCGTCGTCACCAAGGTCAAGAAAAAAGCCTACCGCTCCGGCAAGAAGGTCAGCGACAAGGACATCACCCTGTTCACGCGCCAGCTGGCGACCATGATGAAGGCCGGCGTGCCGCTGCTGCAATCGTTCGACATCGTGGGCAAGGGCCACGCCAACCCTTCCGTGTCCAAGCTGGTGATGGACCTGCGGGCCGATATCGAGACCGGCACCAGCCTGAATCAGGCCTTCCGCAAATTCCCGCTGTACTTCGATCCGCTGTTCTGCAACCTGGTGGGCGCGGGCGAACAGGCCGGTATCCTGGAGGACTTGCTGACCCGGCTCGCCATCTACAAGGAAAAGACCCTGGCCATGAAGGCCAAGATCAAATCGGCCCTGATGTATCCGGTATCGATCCTGGCGGTGGCCTTCATCGTCACCGCCGTCATCATGATCTGGGTGGTGCCGGCCTTCAAGGAGGTGTTCAGCAGCTTCGGCGCCGACCTGCCCGCGCCCACCGTGTTCGTGATGACGGTGTCCGAATACTTCGTCAAATACTGGTACGTTATTTTCGGCACCTTGTTCGGCGGCCTGTATTTCTTCTTCCAGTCCTGGCGCCGATCGGTCAAAATGCAGCAGGCGATGGACCGCTTCCTGCTCAAGATCCCCGTCTTCGGCGACGTGGTGCGCAAGGCGACCATCGCGCGCTGGACGCGCACCCTGGCCACCATGTTCGCCGCCGGCGTGCCGCTGGTGGAGGCGCTGGACTCGGTGGGCGGGGCGTCGGGCAACCATGTGTACCTGGAAGCGACGCGCCGCATCCAAAATGAAGTCAGCACCGGCACCAGCCTGACCGTGGCCATGCAGAATGCCGACGTCTTTCCGAACATGGTCACGCAGATGGTGGCCATCGGCGAGGAGTCGGGCGCGCTGGACGCCATGCTGGGCAAGGTGGCCGACTTCTACGAGGAGGAAGTGGACGAGGCGGTGGCCTCGCTGTCCAGCCTGATGGAGCCGATGATCATGGTGATCCTCGGCGTATTGATCGGCGGCCTGGTGGTCGCCATGTATCTGCCGATCTTCAAACTGGGATCGGTGGTGTAAGAACAAAAACGAAGAAAGCGTATCGATGCCTGAATACCTCATGCTGTTTTCGCCGCCCGGCACCGTGGGCGCCGCCATCATCGCCGGCATTTTCGGCCTGATGATAGGCAGCTTCCTGAACGTGGTGATCTACCGCCTGCCGAAGATGATGCAGCGCGAGTCGGACAATTATGTGGCGGCCGAATCGGGCAAGCAGCTGCCGCATACCGACCGCTTCAACCTGATGGTGCCGCGTTCGGCCTGCCCGCATTGCGGCCATCAGGTGACGGCGCTGGAGAATATCCCTGTGTTCAGCTGGCTGGCCCTGCGCGGCAAATGCAGCGGCTGCAAGAATCCGATCTCGGCGCGCTATCCGCTGATCGAAGCCTTGACCGGCCTGCTCTCGGCGGGCTTGGTATGGCAGTTCGGCAGCGGCTTTATGGGCCTGGCCACCCTGGTCTTCGCCTGGATGCTGATCGCCATGACCTTCATCGACGCCGACACCCAGCTGCTGCCGGACGATCTGACCTACCCCCTGCTGTGGGCCGGCCTGCTGGTGAATCTGAACGGCACCTTCGTGCCGCTGCGCGACGCCGTGATCGGCGCCGCCGCCGGCTATCTCGCGCTGTGGAGCATCTACTGGCTCTTCAAGCTGGCGACGGGCAAGGAGGGAATGGGGTATGGTGACTTCAAGCTGCTGGCGGCGCTGGGCGCCTGGCTGGGCTGGGCCATGCTGCCTTCGATCATCCTGCTGTCTTCGGTGGTGGGCGCGGTGGCCGGCATCTGCCTGATCGTCTTTGCGCGGCACGGCCGCAACAATCCGATTCCCTTTGGCCCGTATCTGGCGGCGGCGGGCATGATCGCGCTGATCTTCGGCGCGCCCATCAGCCGTTTCACCAGCAGCCTGGCGGGCTAAGGCCGGCCGCATCAAGGAAAACACAGACGCATGCAGCACACGCCCGTTAATAAAAAATTCACTATCGGCCTGACCGGCGGCATCGGCAGCGGCAAAAGCCTGGTGGCCGATATGTTCGCCGCGCGCGGCGCCAGCATCATCGACACCGACCAGATTGCCCACAGCCTGACCGGCCCGCGCGGCGCCGCCATGCCGGCCCTGCTGGCCGCATTCGGCCCCGAGTTCGCCGACGCCAGCGGCGCCATGGACCGCGCCCGCATGCGCGCCCTGGTTTTCAGCGACCCGCAGGCCAAGCAGCGCCTGGAAGCTATCCTGCATCCGCGCATCCGCGAGGCCACCATGGCCGCCGCCGTCATGGCCGAAGGCGACTACGTGATGCTGGCCGTGCCGCTGCTGGTGGAATCGGGCAGCTGGAAGGAACGCGTGGACCGCGTGCTGGTGGTCGATTGCCCGGAAACGGTGCAAGTGGCGCGCGTCATGGCGCGCAACGGCCTGGCGGAAAGCCAGGTGCGCGCCATCATGGCGAACCAGGCCAGCCGCCAGCAAAGGTTGGATGCGGCGGACGACATCGTGGACAACAGCGGCGAAATTGCTGCACTGGAAGCACAAATTGCGCGTTTACACGATTTATACCTGGCATTTTCCGTAAGAACGATAACAATACCTTCGCAACGTTTGTAATTTTGCCTCGCATGGTTCAGAATCACGGGAATTGTTACCAGCCCACCAATAAAGGGATGTTATTTTGATCGTCTACGAATATCCTTTCAACGAGCGCATACGCACGTTGTTGCGGCTGGAAGATTTGTACGAAAAATTTAAGTTCTTTGTGCAGCAAGAGCATCCGATGCAGCACCACGTTGCCCTGGCAACGATCTTCGACATGCTGGAAGTAGCCGGCCGCGCCGACCTGAAGTCCGATCTGCTGCAGGAACTGGAGCGCCAGCGCCAAAGCCTGCTGGGCTACCGCTCCAACCCGAATGTGCAAGCCGAGATGCTGGACGCCATCCTCAACGAACTCGATGCCGTGAGCACCGCCCTGGTCGCGGCGCAAGGCAAGACCGGCCAGAATGTGCGCGATAATGAGTGGCTGATGAGCATCCGCGGCCGCACCATCATCCCCGGCGGCGCCTGCGAATTCGACCTACCCTCTTATTACGCCTGGCAGAAACGCTCGTCCGAGCAGCGCTTCAACGATATCGTCGGCTGGTTCACGCCGCTGGCGCCGCTGTTCGACGCGCTGGCCCTGGTGCTGCGCCTGCTGCGCGATTCCGGCGCGCCGGTCAAGATGATCGCCAATACCGGCAGCTATCAGCAGATGTTGCAGGGGAAGGTGTACCAGATGCTGCGCCTGAATGTGGACGAGGCGCTGGGCGCGATCCCCGAAATCTCGGCCAATAAGTATATGCTGTGGGTGCGCTTCACTTCCCAGGGCGGCGACCTGAAACCGAAGCCGCTGGAAGAAGACGTGCCCTTCGAGCTCACGCTCTGTAATTTTTAACGATTTAGCAAGATGCCTACCGTTGTCGACTGCCCGACCTGCTCCAAGAAAGTGGAGTGGAGCGAGAAAAACAAATTCCGTCCCTTCTGCTCCGAGCGCTGCAAACAGATCGATCTGGGCGCCTGGGCCGAGGAAAAATACACCATCCCCGGCGCCGCCCCCACCGATCCGCTGGACGACGAGCTGAAATCCGAGTAAGGCTTAGTAGCGGACTTTGTCCAGCCACTCCAGCAATGGGATGGTGGCTGGCAGCAGCGGCTCCACACCCACCGTGCCCTGCCAGGCGAAGGCCTGGCCTTCCAGGCTTTGCGGCTCGCCGCGCCATTCGCGGCTGATGAAGAAGTGCAGGCGCACATGGGCGTGTTCGTACACATGCTCGATGCCGCACCACTCTTCGGCGCTGACCACCTCGATGCCCAGCTCTTCGACGAATTCGCGCTGCAAGGCCTGGAAAATGGTTTCGCCGGGATCGACTTTCCCGCCGGGGAATTCCCAATAGCCCGCATAGGGCTTGCCTTCCGGGCGCTGGCCCAGCAGCACGTCGCCATTGGCTTGCATCAGGATGCCGACGGCAACGTCGACCGGGCGTTTCTGTGTTTCTGTCATTCTCTACTCATGGATAACTTGCCCGCATAATCGCGGGCGAACTGCCAGGCCACGCGCCCCGAACGGGAGCCGCGCTGCAAGGCCCAGCGCAGGGCATCGGCGCGCGCCGCTTCGATCTGTTCGGCCGTGCAGCCGAAGGAAGCCAGCCAGTGCGCCACGATGTCCAGGTAATCGTCCTGCTTGAAGGGATAGAAGGAGAGCCACAGACCGAAGCGCTCGGACAGGGAAATCTTCTCCTCCACCGTTTCGCCCGGGTGCAGGTCGCCATTCTCGTCGGAGCGGTAGCTGTTGTTCTCCGACATACGCTCCGGCATCAGGTGGCGCCGGTTCGAGGTAGCGTAGATCAGCACATTTTCCGACTGGGCCGAAACCGAACCGTCCAGCGCCACTTTCAGCGCCTTGTAGCCGCCCTCGCCCTCTTCAAACGACAGGTCGTCGCAAAAGACCACGAAGCGCTCCGGCCGGCCCGCCACCAGCTCGGTGATATCCTGCAGGTCGGCCAGATCGGCCTTGTCGACCTCGATCAGGCGCAAGCCCTGGTCCGCGAACTGGTTCAGGCAAGCCTTGATCAGCGAGGACTTGCCGGTGCCGCGCGCGCCCGTCAGCAGCACATTATTGGCCGGCAGGCCGGCCACGAACTGGCGCGTGTTCTGCTCGATCTGCTGCTTCTGCGTGCCGATATTGTGCAGGTCGTCCAGGGCGATGCGGGCCGGATGGCCCACAGCCTGCAGCCAGCCCATGCCGTCGCGACGCTTGCGCCAGCGGAAGGCGTGGGCCGCCTGCCAGTCCGGCGCCGGCGGCGCGGGCGGCAGCAAGGCCTCCACGCGCGCCAGCACGGCTTCGGCGCGCGCCAGGAACTGATCGAGGGCGGCCGTCATCGCTCAGGAACGATAGTCGGCGTTGATCGACACGTAATCGTGCGACAGGTCGCAGGTGTAGACGGTGGATGCCGCCGTGCCGCGCGCCAGCTTGACGCGCACCGTGATTTCGCTCTGCTTCATCACGCGCTGGCCGTCTTCTTCCTTGTAGTCGGGATTGCGGCCGCCGTTCTTGGCCACCCACACATCGTCCAGATACAGATTGATCTTGCTGACATCCAGATCATCCACGCCGGCATAGCCGATGGCGGCCAGGATGCGGCCCAGGTTCGGGTCGGAGGCAAAGAAGGCGGTCTTCACCAGCGGCGAGTGGGCGATCGAATAAGCGATCTTGCGGCACTCTTCCATGCTGGCGCCGTCTTCCACGGTAATCGAGATGAACTTGGTCGCGCCTTCGCCGTCGCGGATGATGGACTGGGCCAGAAATACCGACAGCTCGGTCACAGCCGCTGCCAGCGCCTTGTATTCGGGCGAATCGACCGAGTTCACTTCCAGCGTGCCGGCGCCGGTGGCGATCAGCATGAAGGAATCGTTGGTCGAGGTGTCGCCGTCGATGGTGATGCAGTTGAAGCTCTGGTCGGCCGCCTGTTTCACCAGCACGTCCAGCACCGGCTGCGCCACTTTGGCGTCGAAGGCCAGATAGCCCAGCATGGTCGCCATATTCGGCTTGATCATGCCGGCGCCCTTGCTGATGCCGGTCAGCGTGACTTGGTGGCCGGCGATGCCCACCGTGCGCGAGCCGGCTTTCGGCTGGGTGTCGGTGGTCATGATGGCTTCGGCCGCGTTGAACCAGTTGTCCGGCTTCAGGTTCGCCACGGCGGCCGGCAGGCCGGCCTTGATCTTCTCGACCGGCAGCGGCTCCAGGATCACGCCGGTGGAAAACGGCAGGATCTGCTGCGGCGCGCAGCCCAGTTCGGCCGCCAGCGCGGCGCAGGTTGCCTGGGCGCGGGCCAAGCCCTCTTCGCCGGTGCCGGCGTTGGCGTTACCGGTATTCACCACCAGGGCGCGGATCGCCTTGCCGCCCGCTTTCACGGCCGCCAGATTGTCCTTGGAAATCTGCACCGGCGCGGCGCAGAAGCGGTTCAGGGTGAACACGCCGGACACCGTGGCGCCATCGGCCAGTTTCATAACCAGCACATCCTTGCGGTTCGGTTTCTTGATGCCCGCCTCGGCGTAGCCGATTTCAATACCGGCAACAGGTTTCAGGTCGGCAGCGACGGGGATGGGGGAATTGACGGCCATAGCTCTCTCTAGCGGAAAAAGGAGATAAAAGAAGCCGTTATTGTAATCCCTGATGGGCGCTGCCCTTCTGAAACTCTCAGTTACTTTACAAGCTTGCTTTTTGGCTAAATATCACAAATGACAAGCTTGATACCTTATCCATGAGGCAGGCTCAAACGCTGTCGAAAATTCAAGGGAAATGCCACAAATACGACAAAAAACTAGAGTCAGCCCACTATTCCGCAAAATCCGTTTCGTGCTCTAGGGAAATTGTTTTAAGGTGTCAGGCGCACACAAAAGCCACTTGTAGCGGCCGTACAACCCTCGCGGCCCAGTTCGGCGGAGCAATCCTCCCAGCCACCAAAACAATAAACCTATTGGATCTCAAGAGATGAAAAAACAACTTTTAGTAGCATCCGTTCTGGCCGCCGTTGGCCTGATGCAGGCGCAAGCCGCCACCCTCGGCGACGATAAACTGAGCATCAGCGGCTTCGGCACCCTCGGCGTCGCCAAAAGCAATACCGACGATGCCCAATTTGCCCGCTACAACCAGGCTGTGGGCGTGGCCGATTCGCCGCGCATCGGCCTCGATTCCAACCTGGGCCTGCAAGCGAGCTACCAGTTCAGCGACCAGCTGTCGGGCACGGTGCAGGTGCTGACCCGCAAGAACACCAGCCCGCAGTTCACCACCGACCTGACCTGGGCCTTCCTGAAATACAAGATCAATGACGAGACCTCGGTGCGCGTAGGCCGCGTGGTACTGCCCGCCTTCCTGATCTCCGACTACCAGAACGTGGGCTACGCCAACACCATGATGCGTCCGCCGATCGAGATGTACGGCCAGGCGCCGATCGAGAACGTGGACGGCGTCGACGTCAACTGGCAGCATGGCTTCGGCGACACCAATGTGACCGTGCAAGCCTTCGTCGGCAAGAGCCGCGGCAAGCTGTTCATCCCGACCGGCGGCGGCATCGTCGCCAAGCACCAGTCGCCGGCGGCCGGCTTCTCCATCAGCGCCGAACGCGGCCCCTTCACCGTGCGCTTCGGCCACGTGCAAGGCAAGATCCAGAGCGACGGCATCGTCCCGATCAACACCCTGACCGACACCTTGAGCGGCATCGGCTTCCGCCAGCTGGCCGACGACCTGACCCTGAAAGAGCGCAAGCGCATCGCCTTCACCTCGCTCGGCCTGACCATGGACTGGAACAATATCGTGCTGCAATCCGAGTACGCCCAGCGCCGCGCCAAGCAAGCCGTCTACATCCCCGACACCAACGCCTGGTACGTGATGGGCGGCTACCGCATCGGCAAAGTGCTGCCTTACTTCGCCCATGCCCAGTACAAGGACGCCGGCTCCTCGGTCAACGTGCCGGCCGCGCTGGCCGCCGTGCCGCCGCTGAACGCCACCGTGCGCGGCCTGCTGCTGTCGCCGGAACAATCGTCCAACCTGGTAGGCGTGCGCTGGGACTTCGCCAAATCGATGGCGCTGAAAGTGCAAGTGGACCGCGTCAAGCCGAAGACCAAGGGCGGTTCCCTGATCTTCACGCCAACCAGCTTCAAGGATAGCGTGACCGTGGTCGGCGCTGCCGTCGATTTCGTCTTCTAAGGTGCTACCCATGAAAAAACTGATGTCCTCGCTGATCCTGGCCGCGCTGGCCGCAGCCGCCGTTCCGGCCTCGGCCGAAATCGTGGTGATCGTCAACCCGAAGAATCCGGCCACGCGCATGTTCTCGGAACAGGCGTCCCAATTCTTCCTCGGCAAATCGGCCATGTTCACGCCGATCGACCAGGCTGACGGCTCCCACATCCGCAACGAGTTCTACCAGAAGGTGGCGGACAAGGACGCGGCCCAGGTCAAAGCCCTGTGGTCCAAGCTGGTGTTCACCGGCAAAGGCACGCCGCCGAAAGAGTACAAATCCAATGCCGAAGTGAAAAAAGCTGTGGCCGACGATCCCAAAGCCATCGGCTACATCGACAAATCGGCCGTGGACGACAGCGTCAAAGTCATCCTGACCCTGCCGTAAAACGCCCCTAGCACCCGTTCCAGCCCGGCCCCGCGCCGGGCTTTTTGCATCCACAGCCCAGCCCGTGTCCACCATGGGGTCAGACCCCAATCGGACACGGGCTGAACCATAGCAGGCCCAAACATTGCCACATTCCTGCGGTCGACAGCTAGGTTCGTGTCCGATTCGGGGTCTGACCCCATGGTGGACACGGGGTCAGCCGTTGATGGGGCGGTGGTGGAGTGGCTTGCTAAAAGGATACAATCCCGGGGTATCCAGATGAGGAGTACCGATGAGACTGCCCCTGCGCGTCAAATTCCTGCTGCTGAGCGCGTTTATCCTGGCGCTGGTGGTGGGCGTGCTGATCGCCAATAGCCTGCGGCTGATGGAGAACGCGGTCAGCCGCAATGCCGAGCGGGTAGCCCATGAATACGCCGTCACGCTGAACCTGACCCTGAGCCCCTATGCCAGCACCGGCCGGCTCAACGAGTTGAGCAGCTACTGGAGCGAGATGCTGGCCGAGCCGCGCGACAGCCTGCTGCGCTATATCGTGGTGCTCGACGCCTCCGGCCGCTCTCTGGCCCAGGCCGGCGAGCAGCCGCTGCAACTGCCCGCGCTGCTGCGCCGGGGCAAGGTCGACGAGGGCGGCGTGCGCACCCTGTTCGAGGAGCACATCCTGCATGTGCGCGCCCCGCTGCTCTTGAACCAGAACGAGATCGGCTCGCTCAACTTCGGCCTGTCCACAGCCGAACTGGGCAAGGCGCGCGACGAGGTCATGCTGCAGGGCAGCGCCATCGCCCTGACCGGTTTCGGCGTCGGCCTGCTGCTCTTCGTCGCCCTGACCCACGGCATCGGCCGCCGCCTGCAGGCGCTGACGGAGCAGTCGCAGCAGTTGGCCCAGGGCCAGTATGGCCGCCAGCTGCCCGAGCGTGGCGGCGACGAGCTGCAAGTCTTCACCCACTCGCTGAACACCATGAGCGCCGCCCTGCGCGACCGCATCCTGCGCCTGGAAGAGTCCGAGCTGCGCCTGTCGGAATCGGAGGCGCGCTTCCATACCCTGTTCGATATGACGCCGCTGCCGCTCAGCGTCTCAGGCCAGGATGGGCGCGTGCTCACCGCCAATCGCGCCCTGCTGCGCACCTTCCACCGCGAGCTGTCCGACGTGGTCGGAAAACGTTCGGACGAGCTGCCGTTCTGGGCCTCGCCGGTGGAGCGCAACCGCATCTGGCAGCTGCACCAGCGCCAGGGCGCGGTGCGCGGCGAGGTGGCCGATGTGCAGCTGCCGGACGGCAGCCAGGGCAGCGTGACGATCTGGTCCTCCTCCCTGCTGCTCGATGGGCAGCAAGCCATCATCTGGGCCTTGCTCGACCTGACCCAGGAGCGCAAGGCCAAGGATGCGCTGCAGGAACTCAACGCTTCGCTGGAACACCGGGTGCGCGAGCGCTCAGCCGAACTGGAGCATGCCAACAGCGAGCTGTCGCATACGCTCGATACCTTGAAGCGTACCCAGCACGACCTGATCGCGGCCGAAAAGATGGCCTCGCTCGGCTCCCTCGTGGCCGGCATCGCCCACGAGCTGAACACGCCGATCGGCAACAGCCTGCTGGCCTCGACCGCGCTGCGCGACCGCGTCGAGGAATTCGACGCCGTGGTGGCGGCCGGCTCGCTGCGGCGCTCGGCCCTGCTCAGCCATCTGGAAGAAGTGCGCATGGCTTGCGGCCTGATCTCCAGCTCGCTGCAAAAAGCGGCCGAGCTGATTTCCTCGTTCAAGCAGATCGCCGTCGATCAGACCAATGACCAGCGCCGCTGCTTCAGCCTGCTCACCGTGGTCAGCGACACCACGGCCACCTTCATGCCGCGCCTGCGCCGCGCCAACTGCCGCGTCAGCCTCAACGTGCCGTCCAGCCTGATGCTCGACTCTTATCCGGGCAGCCTGTACCAGATCTTCACCAATCTGCTCAACAACGCGCTGATGCACGCCTTCGAAGGCCGCAGCGAAGGCCAGATCGTGATCCACGCCCAGGCTGGCGAGGGCGAACTGGCCGAGATCAGCTTCAGCGACGATGGCGTGGGCATGAGCGAAGAGGTGCGGCGCCACGTCTTCGATCCCTTCTTCACCACCAAGATGGGCCAGGGCGGCACCGGGCTGGGCATGAACATCGTCTACAACATTGTCAGCGGCGTGCTGGGCGGACGCATCGCCATCGATTCGGCGCCGGGCGCCGGCACCGTGATCCGCATCAGTCTGCCGCTCAGCTCACCGCTGCATAGCTAAAAACCGGGGACAGACCCCGTTTTCCGAGCAATATTGCTCGGAAAACGGGGTCTGTCCCCGGTTCTGGGTTTACTGCTGACTTAGGCCAGCTTGCCGTGGCAAGCCTTGTACTTCTTGCCGCTGCCGCAAGGGCAAGGATCGTTGCGGCCGACCTTGACGCCCATGCTGACACTGGCTTCGCTGCCGCCGTCGGGCAGCGCGGTCGGGGCCAGCAGCTCTTCCGGCGCCGCGTTCGGGTTGAAGTCGGCGTGCTGGTAGTGCACGTTTTCCACGTGCGACTGGACCATGGCCGCTTCGGCCGCGTCGATTTCCTCGCGCGACTGGATGCGCACGGTCTGCACCAGCTTGATCACATCGTTCTTGATCATGTCCAGCATCTGGCCGAACAGCTCGAAGGCTTCGCGCTTGTACTCCTGCTTCGGATTCTTCTGCGCATAGCCGCGCAGATGGATGCCTTGACGCAGGTGGTCCAGCGCGGCCAGGTGTTCGCGCCAGTGGCTGTCCATGCTCTGCAGCATGACATTGCGCTCGAAGCCGGCAAACGCTTCCCTGCTGACGATCTCGACCTTTTCCTTGTACTGCGCGTCGGCCGCGGCCAGCACGCGCTCCAGCAGCTCGTCGTCGCTCAGGTTCTGCTCGGCTTCCAGCATCTGGGTCAGCGGCAGCTGCAACTGCCATTCGCTGGCCAGCACTTTTTGCAGCGCGGCCACGTCCCATTGCTCTTCCACCGATTCTTCCGGCACGTAGACGCGCACCAGGTCGGTAAACACGCCGTGGCGCAGCGATTCGATGGTTTCCGAGACGTCGGTGCTTTCCAGCAGCTCGTTACGCTGCTGATAGATCACCTTACGCTGGTCATTCGCAACGTCATCGTATTCCAGCAGCTGCTTACGGATATCGAAGTTGCGCGCCTCGACCTTGCGCTGGGCCGATTCGATCGAGCGGCTGACGATGCCCGCTTCGATCGGTTCGCCTTCCGGCATTTTCAGGCGGTCCATGATGGCGCGCACGCGGTCGCCGGCGAAGATGCGCAGCAAAGGATCGTCGAGCGAGAGGTAGAAGCGCGAGGAACCCGGGTCGCCCTGGCGGCCGGAACGGCCGCGCAGCTGGTTGTCGACGCGGCGCGACTCGTGGCGCTCGGTGCCGACGATGTGCAGGCCGCCGGCCGCCACCACCTGCTCGTGCAGCGCTTTCCAGCCGTCGCGCAGTTTCTGCGCCTGGGCCGCCTTGTCGGCGTCGCTCAGATCGGGATTGGCTTCGACGAACTGGATTTGTTTTTCAACGTTACCGCCCAGCACGATGTCGGTACCACGGCCGGCCATATTGGTGGCGATGGTGATGGCTTTCGGCGAACCGGCCTGGGCGATGATTTCCGCTTCGCGCGCGTGCTGCTTGGCGTTCAGCACATTGTGCGGCAGCTTGGCCTTGTCCAGAATGCCGGACAAGAGCTCGGAGTTTTCGATCGAGGTGGTACCCACCAGCACCGGCTGGCCGCGCTCGTAGCAGTCGCGGATGTCCAGCATCATGGCGTTGTACTTCTCGGCATTCGATTTGTACACCTGGTCCTGGCGGTCCTTGCGCTGCGAAGGACGGTTCGGTGGAATCACCACGGTTTCCAGCGCGTAGATTTCCTGGAATTCGTAGGCTTCGGTGTCGGCCGTGCCGGTCATACCCGCCAGCTTGGCGTACATGCGGAAATAGTTCTGGAAGGTGATCGAGGCCAGGGTCTGGTTCTCGTTCTGGATCTTCACGCCTTCCTTGGCTTCGACAGCCTGGTGCAGGCCATCGGACCAGCGGCGGCCCGTCATCAGGCGGCCGGTGAATTCGTCGACGATCACCACTTCGTCGTTCTGCACCACGTAGTGCTGGTCCTTGAAGTACAGGGCGTGGGCGCGCAGGGCGGCGTACAGGTGGTGCACCAGGGTGATATTCGCCGAATCGTAGAGCGAAGCGCCTTCAGGCAGCAGGCCCATACGGGTCAGGATGCCTTCGGCCTTTTCGTGGCCGGCTTCGGTCAGCAGCACCTGGTGCGCTTTTTCGTCCTTGGTATAGTCGCCCGGCACCTCGACCTTGCCCTTGCCGTCGGCGGTTTCCTCGCCCACTTGCAGGGTCAGCAGCGGCGGCACGCTATTGATCTTGTGGTACAGGTCGGTGTGGTTCTCGGCCTGGCCGGAAATGATCAGCGGGGTCCGCGCTTCGTCGATCAGGATGGAGTCCACCTCGTCGACGATGCCGAAGTTCAGGGCGCGCTGCACGCGGTCGCGCGCCTCGAACACCATATTGTCGCGCAGGTAGTCGAAGCCGAATTCGTTATTGGTGCCGTAGGTGATGTCGGAAGCGTAAGCCTGCTGCTTGACGGCATGCTCCATCTGCGACAGATTGATGCCGGTGCTCAGGCCCAGCCAGCGGTACAGGCGGCCCATGGTTTCGGCATCGCGCTGCGCCAGGTAATCGTTGACGGTCACGATGTGCACGCCCTTGCCCGACAGCGCATTCAGGTAGGCCGGCAGGGTCGCGGTCAGGGTCTTGCCCTCACCGGTGCCCATCTCGGCAATTTTGCCATAGTGCAATACCATGCCACCGATCAGCTGCACGTCGAAGTGGCGCATCTTGAAGACGCGCTTGGACGCTTCGCGGCAGACGGCGAAGGCTTCGGGCAGCAGGCTGTCCAGTGCTTCGCCGTTGGCGATGCGCTCCTTGAAGGCCGGCGTTTTCGCTTGCAGCTCGGCATCCGACAGCTTTTCGTATTCCGGTTCCAGCGCATTGATCGCTTTCACCGTCTTTTGGTATTGCTTGAGCAACCGCTGGTTACGGCTGCCGAAGATCTGGGTCAGTAAGGACATTGCTTGAATTCTTGTATAAACGCCGTTAAAAAAAGCTCGCTTCGCGACCTCGCCCAGTGGGCGGCCCTACCGCACCGAGTCCGCCTATGGCAAAAGACGGTGATTCTATCATGCGTTCCCGGCAAGGTTGGGTTCCTGGCCCTATAACACAATAGGCAAGGGGGAAATATATTGCCCCCACGGCCCCGTCCGCTCAGCATGGATGAGCCGGCTATGGTAAGGTGGGCGCATGCGATTCGACACCTTCAAGCGCTCGCGCCGTCCGGCCGAAGCCACCGATTTCCTGCGCCGCAACGACCGCCTGGCCGCCCTGCTGCCGGCCGCCGAGCGCATGGGCGCCCTGCAAGCCGACTGCGCCGCCGCCCTGCCGGCCGCCTTCAAGCTCAGCGAAATCCTGGCCTGCGAAGACGGTCAGCTCTTGCTGTCGGTGCCGAATGCCGCGGTTGCCGCCAAGCTTAAGCAACAATTGCCAAAGCTACAAGAGGCATTGCAACAAAAGGGGTGGCAAATCAACAACATTCGTCTACGCGTGCAGATGATGAAATCGGCCCAGCCCCTGCCGGTCGAACGCCGGCAGCTCGCTTTGCCCGACAGCGCCGTCCACTCCTTCGACCAGCTCAGCAAGGAATTGGAAGAGACCGCCCAAAACCGCCCCCTGATCGCCGCTCTGCGCGCCATGGTCGCCCGCCGCCGCCCCGCCTAACGCCGCCCCGTTTGCGGTGGATCAAACGCGCTAGTTGTACGACCACTCTTGCGCGAGCTGGCGGGCGTAGGAAGGGGGCGCCTGGTTGACGTCGTCGTAGCTGACGATTTCGTAGGCGTCGGGGTGGGAGAGCAACTCACGCAGCAGCAGATTGTTCAGGGCGTGGCCGGATTTGTGCGCTTCGTACGCGGCGATCAGCGGATGGCCGACCAGGTACAAATCGCCAATGGCATCCAGAATCTTGTGGCGCACGAACTCGTCGTCGTAGCGCAGGCCGTCGGAATTGAGGATGCGGTATTCGTCCATGACAATGGCGTTTTCCAGCGAGCCGCCGCGCGCCAGGCCAATGCCGCGCAACATTTCCACATCCTGCATGAAGCCGAAGGTGCGCGCGCGCGCCACGGCCTGAATATACGAGACGTCGCCAAAGTCGACGTTGGCGCGCTGGGCCGTGCCGTCCACCGCAGGGTGGTTGAATTCGATGAAGAAGTCGAGCTTGAAACCGTCGTGCGGCACCAGGCGCGCCCATTTTTCATTGGCGCCTTTGCCGTCGCGCACTTCGACCGCTTTCAGCACGCGGATGAATTTCTTGGGCGCGTCCTGTTCTTCCAGGCCGGCTTGCTGCAGCAGGTACACAAAGGAGGAGGCGGAACCGTCCATGATGGGAATTTCTTCCGCGCTCACGTCGATATACAGATTGTCGATGCCGAGGCCGGCACAGGCCGACATCAGGTGTTCGACGGTGGAAACGCGGGCGCCATCCTGGATCAGCACCGATGCCATGCGGGTATCGCCCACCGCCATGGCATTCGACGGGAATTCCACCACCGGGTCGAGGTCGACGCGGCGGAAGATGATGCCGGTGTCGGGCGCGGCCGGATGCAGGGTCAGCACCACCTTGGTGCCGGAGTGGAGGCCGACGCCCGTGGTGCGGATTAACTCTTTGATAGTACGTTGTTTTAGCATGCTGAGATTATATCGGCTTTGCCCGGCCCGCGTTCACGGCCGCGCCCGCCGGACTCAGGGATGCTCGGACTCCGCATGCACGGCTTCGCGCCGCACCAGATACAGACCACTGCCGATGATGATGGCCGCGCCGAGCAGGGTGTAGGCGTCGGGCAGCGTGCTCCACAGCACCCAGTCGATGCCCACGCCCCAGGCCAGGGCCGAGTATTCGAAGGGCGCGACGATCGAGGCCTTGCCGCGGCTGAAGGCCACGGTCAGGGCCAGTTGGCCGAGGAAGCCGCTGACGGCCAAGGCCAGCAGCACCGGCCAGTCTTCCATGCGCAGCGGCACCCAGCCCTGGTAACTGAGCGGCAGCGCGCCCGCCCCCATCAGCACCAGCACCCAGAACATGATGTGTTCGGGCGCGTCGCTGCGGCTGAGGATGCGGCTGACCACGGCCGAGATGGCATAGCAGGCGGCCGAAGCCAGCACGGCCAAGCCCGCCACCGAAATGAAGCTGCTGCCCTCGGGACGCAGCACCACCAGCACACCGCCCAGGCCGACCGCGATGGCCAGCCACTGCGCCGTATCCACCTTTTCCTTCAGGACGAAGACGGACAGGGCTGTGATCAGGGCCGGGGCGATAAAGAAGATGGAATAGGTTTCCGCCAGCGGCAGCGATTTGAGCGCATAGGCAAACAGGGTCAGCATGGCGATGCCGAGGGCGCCGCGCAGCAGGTGCAGCGGCCAGCGTATCTTGAACACATTGCCGAACTTGCCGCGCCAGGCCATGTAAGCGCAGACCAGGGGCAGCGAGCACAGGCAGCGCAGCGCGGTCACCTGCATGGCCGGATAGTGGGCGGCTAGCAGCTTCATCGTCGTATCCATGAAGGCGAACATGGCGACGGCGGCGAGCATGGCGTAAATGGCTTGCAGGTTTTCTTTCGATTGCGGGGTCACGCGGGCGGTCCGGATAGTTGAGCGGGACCGTCCATTGTACGCAAAGAGCGTGCTGTTCGTGCGCCAGCCTCAGGCTACCCAATAAACATAATGCTCGCTATCGAAGAAATTATTGATGTCGCGCCGCTGCTGCGGGTCGGCGTGCGGCGCAAGCATCAGACGACGATAAAAAGGCTGGGTATCGCTTTGCACATCGATGTACAGTGTGTCCAGCGCCATGGGTTCGCTGGCTTGCGCGGCAAGGGCGGCATCAATCTTGCGGAATATTGATAGCGGCCCCAAGACAGGCAACTCAGGCGAAATCAGCACCAGGCGCCAGCGTTCGCCCTCTTCCACATACTCCCAATAGGTGGCTAGCATGGGCAAGCCGGCATGCTCAAGCGCCTCGATAGCACGACGGCCCGAGCAGACCATTTCCTGCGTCAGATAAGAACTTACCAATAAGCCTTCAGCCATGACAAAAGTCCATATTTCCGGTCGGTGCAGGCGTGATGAAAATCGCGGGCCTGTGCTTCCGAGACATTCAAAGTATAACGCCAGCCCCCATTCCATTGCCATATCTGCCGCCAGTGATTGCGCAGCTCCGGTGCCCCACGCAGGGCCAGGTCAAATTTTTCCTGCAAACCTGCGGCACGTAGAAGGCAAGCCAAATCATGCGAATGACTTTCGATAGCAAGTTTTTTGTTTGGGAAATCATAACGCTGTGTACGCCGCGCAATGACGGCCTTGAGTGCGCATTCGACGGCATAACCCATCAAGTAATAGCTGCCGCAGAAATAGCCCGTATCCAGCAAGGTCTTAGCCTCGCGGGCGCGCAAACGAGAAAGTTTTTGCAGTTCAGCACGGTTCATGGCGGGGCAACGGCAAGCGATATTGTCCACTATGCCTGGCCGCGTTGAAGGGTGTCTTGATTTCGCTTGGACAGGTTATGATTAGCGCCATGACCATGCCCGCTTCCCTCCCCGATTCCGCCAGCCTGTCCGCCACTGCCGCCGTGTGCGAGGTGCGCAGCTCGTCCATCCATGGCCAGGGCGTGTTTGCGCTGCGCGCCATCGCCCCCGGCGAACGCATCATCGAATACACGGGCGAGCGCGTGAGCTGGGAGGAAACCTGCCGCCGCAACGAAGAAAAAGGCGGCCCCATCAACCACACCTTCTTCTTCAGCCTCGACGACGGCATGCTCATCGATGGCGGCATGGGCGGCAACGAGTCGCGCTGGATCAACCATGCCTGCGAACCGAACTGCGAGGCGGTCGAGGAAGATGGCCGCGTCTTCATCCACGCCCTGCATCCCATCGCGCCCGGCGAGGAACTCAAGTACAACTACGGTCTGATTTACGAAGCGCGCCACACCGCCGCCGTCAAGCGCGCCTTCGCCTGCTACTGCGGCGCGCCCACTTGCAGCGGCACCATGCTGGCGCCCAAGCGCAAGAGCCGGAGCAAGCCAGCCCCAGCCACGCCCGCCGCGCCGCCCGCGCCATGAAAAAACGGCGCTGGAATCCAGCGCCGTTTTTGCGGGAGTGCTTAAGCCGCGGGAATTACAGCTGGCCCAGCATGGTTTCGGCGTTCGACACTTCGAACTTGCCGCCCTGCTCGACGTTGAGCTGCTTGACCACGCCGTCTTCCACCAGCAGCGAGTAGCGCTGGGAGCGGGTGCCCATGCCGAACTTGCTGAAGTCGGCGTCCAGGCCCAGTGCCTTGGAGTATGCGGCATTGCCGTCGGCCATCATGCGCACGATGCCGGTGGCTTTCTGGTCGCGGCCCCAGGCGCCCATCACGAAGGCGTCGTTGACCGAGATGCACCAGATCTCATCCACGCCCTTGGCTTTCAGCTCGGCGGCGTGTTTCACATAGCCCGGCACGTGCTGGGCCGAGCAGGTTGGGGTGTAGGCGCCTGGCAGGCCGAAGATGGCGATCTTCTTGCCTTTGACCAGATCCTGCACATTGAAGGTGTTCGGACCCAGGGCGCAGCCCTCGGTTTCGGTTTCGATAAATTCAGACAGGCTGCCTTCCGGCAGGGTATCGCCGATCTTGATGGTCATGGCGTGACTCCTCTTTTCTAATGTGGAAATAAAAAACCGCGCGGCGCGCGGCATGCCCCGGCAGCAGTATGCCAGAGCCGAATAAAGTGTGCAGAAATGCCCGCGCCGCCGCGCCGCTCCGGGTAGGAAGCGGGCGGCGGCGCGGCCGACCGGGCCGGTCTAGACCGGCTTAGTCAGCCTGCTTGCGCAGGAAGGCAGGAATGTCGTAGGTTTCCATGCCATTGTTTTGCAGCGCGCGCACCTGCTCGGAAGCCGATTCGCGGCGCCATACGGCCGGCGCTTTCATGCCGTCGAAGGCTTGCGCGCCGCCGCCGGTCAGGCCGCCTGCCGCGCCCATCGACACGGAGGTGGTGGCCGCACCGCCGCCGCCCAGCGCGGCCGACGGGGTCAGCGGGCTGTTGTGGGTGCCGGTGCGCAGCACTTGCTGGGGCACCAGCTGCACATGCTTTTTGGCCTTGCCCAGACCGGTCGCCACCACGGTGACGCGGATCGCGTCGCCCATCTCGTCGTCGTAGGCAATGCCTTGGGCGATCGACGCATCCGGTGCGGCGAAGGCGCGCACGGCGGCCATGACTTCCTTGATTTCCTTACCTTTCAGGCCACGGCTGGCGGTCACGTTGACCAGCACGCCGCGCGCGCCCGACAGGTCGACGCCATCCAGCAGCGGCGACGCCACGGCCTGTTCGGCGGCGATGCGCGCGCGATCCACGCCGGAAGCGGTGGCGGTGCCCATCATGGCCTTGCCCTGCTCGCCCATAATGGTCTTCACGTCGTTGAAGTCGACGTTGATATGGCCCGGCACGTTGATGATTTCGGCAATGCCGGCCACCGCGTTGTTCAGCACATCGTCGGCATGCTGCAGCCACTCGATCAGGCTTTCGTCTTCGTAGATCTCTTCCAGCTTCTCGTTCAGGATGACGATCAGCGAGTCGACGTTCTGCGACAGCTGCTCCAGGCCTTCTTCGGCGATGTCCATGCACTTCTGGCCTTCGTGCGAGAACGGCTTGGAGACCACGGCCACGGTCAGCGCGCCCAGGGACTTGGCCACTTCGGCCACGATCGGTGCGGCGCCGGTGCCGGTGCCGCCGCCCATGCCGGCAGCGATGAAGACCATGTGCGCGCCGCGCAGGGAGTCTTCGATGCGGGTGCGCGACTCTTCGGCCAGCTGGCGGCCGACGTCCGGTTTCATGCCGGCGCCCAGACCGCTCTCGCCGATCTGGATGAGGTTATTGGCCTTCGACGCGGACAGTGCCTGCGCATCGGTATTGGCGGCGATGAATTCCACGCCGCTCATGCCCTTGTTGATCATGTGCTGGACCGCATTGCCGCCGGCGCCGCCAACGCCGACAACCTTGATGACCGTTCCCAGTGCTGCGTTATCGACCATATCAAACTCCATGATGTACTCCTAAAGAATGCGGTTTTCAAGCGCCAGTGCTCATATCGGTAGGAGAACTGGGGATTGAAAACTGCGTTTGTTTATCAATATCTCTTAAGCTTTGCTCTTGTACTGCCCTGCCACTACAAAAAAATCAGAAGTTCCCGAGGAACCATTCCTTCATGCGCTGCCAGACCGCCTTCACCGAACCGTCCTGGCGGGTCACGATGTGGCCGCGCAGGTATTGCTTCTTCGCTTCCTGCAGCAAGCCCAGGACCGTGGCGTAGCGCGGGCTGCGCACCACGTCGGCCAGTTGGCCGCGGTAGTCCGGCGTGCCCATGCGCGCCGGCTTGAGGAAGATGTCTTCCGCCATTTCGACCATGCCGGGCATGATGGAGGTGCCGCCGGTCAGGACGATGCCCGAGGACAGCACGCCTTCATAGCCGGACTCGCGCACCACCTGGTGCACCATCGCGAACAGCTCTTCCACGCGCGGCTCGATGACAGCAGCCAGCGCCTGGCGCGACAGATTGCGCGAACCACGGTCGCCCAGGCCCGGCACTTCCAGATGTTCGCCGGGGTCGGCCAGCACCTGCTTGGCGACGCCGTAGCGGATCTTGATTTCTTCCGCTTCGGCCGTCGGCGTGCGCAGGGCCATGGCAATATCGTTGGTGATCTGGTCGCCGGCAATCGGAATCACCGCCGTGTGGCGGATCGCGCCGTCCGAGAACACTGCAACGTCGGTGGTGCCGCCGCCGATATCGATCAGCACCACGCCCAATTCCTTCTCGTCGGTGGTGAGCACGGCGTCGGCCGAAGCCATCGGCTGCAGGATCAGGTCCGATACTTCCAGGCCGCAGCGGCGCACGCACTTGACGATGTTCTGCACCGCGCTCACGGCGCCGGTGACGATATGCACTTTCACTTCCAGGCGGATGCCGCTCATGCCGATCGGCTCGCGCACGTCTTCCTGGCTGTCGACGATGAATTCCTGCGGCACGGTATGCAGCAGCTGCTGGTCGGTCGGGATGTTGACCGCCTTCGCCGTTTCGATCACGCGCGCCACGTCGGTCGCGGTGACTTCCTTGTCCTTGATGGCGACCATGCCGCTGGAATTGAAGCTGCGGATATGGCTGCCTGCGATGCCGGCATAGACATTGCGGATCTTGCAGTCGGCCATCAGCTCCGCCTCCTCCAGCGCGCGCTGAATGGATTCGACCGTCGCCTCGATATTGACGACAACGCCCTTCTTCAAGCCCTTCGATTCGTGCTGGCCCAGGCCAATTACTTCGTGGCGTCCATCGGCCATCACTTCGGCCACCACCGCCACCACCTTGGAGGTGCCGATGTCGAGGCCGACGATCAGGTTTTTCGCGTCTTTAGTCATTTCCTATGCCTACTGTAAATTCACTCATTCTTTTATTTGCCGGTTTTCTTCTCGGCCGGGATTTTCAGTCCCGTTGCGCTCAGGGCCAGGCCGTTCTGGTAGCGCAAATCAATCGTTTCAATATTCTGTACCCGGCTCGCCAGCTGCGGCCAGATGCCCACCAGCCGGTCCACCCGCTCCTTCAGCATGCTGTGGTGCTGCTCCCGGCCCAGCGCCACGCTCATGCCGTTATCCAGCTTCACCGTCCATGCGTAGCGGCTCGACAGCGCCACGCTTTCCGGCGCCAGCTTGATCGGCTCGAACCACTTGCGCAGTTCGGCGTAGCGCGCCAGCACTTCCTTCTCGCTGCCGTCCGGTCCCGAAAACTCGGGCAGCTCGTGATCCTCTTCCGCCTCGGCCAGGTTGGCGGTAAACACATCGCCCTTGGTCGAAAGCAGGCGGCCATCCTCGCCCCAGGTGCCGAGCGCTTCATGCTCCTCCAGCGCCACGATCAGCTGGTCGGGCCACTCGCGCCGCACGGTGGCGCGGCGCACCCATGGCACGGCTTCGAACACCTGGCGCACCGTCTCCAGGTTGGCGGTGAAGAAGTTGCCCCGGATGCGGCCCTGCGTGCCGTTGCGCAGAGTCAGGTGGTTCACATGCTTCAATTCCGTCTTGTCCAGCGTCTCAACGCGGATGGTGCGCAAATCGAATACAGGACGCTGCGATACCCACCACACGCCGCCGGCCGCGCAGGCCAGCAAGGCCAGCGCAAACATGCCGCTGGCGGTCGCGTTGAGGGCTTTCACGTCATGCCACATCGTTCTCTCGCTCCTAGGCTTTCGCCAGTTTCAGGCGCGCCGCGCGCAGGATTTCCACGCACAGGTCTTCGTAACTCAGGCCGGTGGCGCGCGCCGCCATCGGCACCAGCGAATGGCTGGTCATGCCGGGCGAGGTGTTCACCTCCAGCAGGAAAGGCTGCTTGTCGCTCTCGCGCAGCAGCACGTCGACGCGGCCCCAGCCCTCGCAGCCGACGGCGCGGTAGGCGGCCAGCGCCAGGCGCTGCATCTCGGCCTGCATGGCGGCGTCCAGCTGCGGCGGGCAGAAATACTGGGTGTCGTCGGTGAAGTACTTGTTCTGGTAATCGTAATTGCCTTGCGGGGCGACGATTTCCACCACCGGCAGGGCGCGCGCGGTGGCGCCGCCGCCCAGCACGGCCACGGTGAATTCACGGCCGCTGACGAAGCTCTCGGCCAGCACGGAGTCGTCCAGCGCGGCGGTGGCGTCGTATACAGCCTGCATGTCGGCGGCGTCCGCAACCTTGGTGATGCCGATGGTCGAGCCTTCGTGCGGCGCCTTCATCATCAGCGGCAGGCCCAGTTCGGCCGCCACCCGGGCCAGGTCGGAGCCGGCGTCCAGCTGCGCGTAGCCGGGCGTCGGCAGGCCGGCTTTCACCCACAGATTCTTGGTGGTGATCTTGTCCATGCCGACGGCGCTGGCCATCACGCCGCTGCCGGTGTAGGGAATGCCCAGCAGTTCCAGCGCGCCCTGGATGCTGCCGTCCTCGCCGTAGCGGCCGTGCAGGGCGATGAAGACGCGGTCGAATTTTTCGGCCGCCAGTTCGGCCAGCGAACGCTCGCCGGTGTCGAACAGGTGGGCATCGATGCCGTGGCTTTGCAGCGCGGCCAGCACGCCGCTGCCCGACATTTTCGATACTTCGCGCTCAGCGGAGCGGCCGCCGTACAGCACGCCCACTTTGCCGAATGCTTGCGCTTCTTGTGCAGTAATCTTGTTCACGTCAAACCTTTTGATACGTAGTCAGTTTGTTCGGCACGCCGCTGATCGAGCCCGCGCCCATGGTCAGCACAACGTCGCCGTCGCGCACCACATTCATAATCGTTTCCGGCATATCGGCGATATTCTCCACGAACACCGGTTCGGCCTTGCCGCGCGCGCGGATGGCGTGCGCCAGGGCGCGGCCGTCGGCGGCCACGATGGGCTGCTCGCCCGCCGCGTACACATCGGCCAGCACCAGCACGTCGACGCTGCTCAGCACCTTGGCGAAGTCCTCGAACAGGTCGCGCGTGCGGCTGTAGCGGTGCGGCTGGAAGGCCAGCACCAGGCGGCGGCCCGGATAGGCGGCGCGCGCGGCGGCCACCGTCACTTCAGTCTCGATCGGATGGTGGCCGAAATCGTCCACCAGGGTAAAGCTGCCGCCGTTCGGGATGGCGATGTCGCCGTATTTGGTGAAGCGGCGGCCGACGCCGGCAAAACCAGCCAGGCCGGCCTGCGTGGCGCTGTCCTCGATGCCGATTTCGCGCGCGATGGCGACGGCCGAGCAGGCGTTCTGCACATTGTGCATGCCGGGCTGGTTCAGCACCACGTCCAGGTCGGCATAGCCTTCCTGGATCACGGTGAAGTGCATCTGGGTGCCGACGGCGCGCGCGTTCACGGCGCGCACTTCGGCCTCCTCATGGAAGCCGTAGGTGGTGATCGGCTTGGTCACATGCGGGATGATGGCGCGCACATGGGCGTCGTCGATGCACAGCATGGCGCGGCCGTAGAACGGCAGGCGATGCGTGAACTGCACGAAAGCCTGTTTGAGCTTTTCGAAATCGTGCTCGTAGGTTTCCATGTGGTCGGCGTCGATATTGGTGATCACCTCGATCATCGGCGACAGGTTCAGGAAGGAGGCGTCCGACTCGTCCGCCTCGGCCACCAGGTAGTCGCCCGTGCCCAGCTTGGCGTTGGCGCCGGCCGCGGTCAGGCGGCCGCCGATGACGAAGGTCGGATCGAGGCCGCCCTGGGCCAGCACCGAAGCCACCAGGCTGGTGGTGGTGGTCTTGCCGTGCGTGCCGGCGATGGCGATGCCGCGCTTCAGGCGCATCAGCTCACCGAGCATGACGGCGCGCGGCACCACCGGAATCTTGCGGCTGCGCGCGGCCACCACCTCGGGATTGTCTTCCTTGACGGCGGTGGAGGTGACGACGGCATCCGCCGCGCCAATGTTCTCGGCGGCATGGCCCTGCTGCACGGTGGCGCCCATATCGCTCAGGCGCTGGGTCACGGCATTGCTGCCCAGGTCCGAGCCGCTGACGTTATAGCCCAGGGTCAGCAGCACCTCGGCGATGCCGCTCATGCCGCTGCCGCCGATGCCGACGAAGTGAATGTTTTTTACCTTGTGTTTCATGCTGCTTCTTCCAATACTTTTGCGATCGCGTCGTTGGCGTCGCGCTTGCCTGCTGCCCGCGCTGCTTCAGCCATGTGCTGGCAGCGCTCCCGCGCCAGCGTCTGCAGCAGGGCCGCCACACTGTCCGGGTTCATATCCGTTTGCGGCAGATGGATGGCAGCGCCCTGCTGCTCCATCCACTGCGCATTGTCGCGCTGGTGGCTGGTGGTCGAAGCCACCAGCGGCACCAGTACGCTGGCCACGCCCGCCGCCGTCAATTCGGAAACGGTGATGGCGCCGGCGCGGCAGATCACCACGTCGGCGCTGCTATAGGCTTGCGCCATATCGTCGATGAAATCGACCACGTTCGCCTCCACCTGGGCCTGGGCATAGGCGGCGCGCAGCGCGTCGATATTCTTCTTGCCCGACTGGTGGGTGACCACGGGGCGCTGCTCCGCGGGGATGCGCGCCAGCGCGGCCGGCAGATTGTCGTTCAGGGCTTTCGCGCCCAGGCTGCCGCCCACCACCAGGATGCGCAGCGCGCCGCTGCGGCCGGCGAAGCGTTCGGCCGGCGCCGGCAGCGCCAGGATTTCCTTGCGCACCGGATTGCCGGTGACGGTGGCTTTGCCGGCGGCGCTGCCGAAATCGGCGGGGAAGCCGAAGCATACCGTTTTCGCCATCGGCGCCAGCGTCTTGTTGGACAGCAGCAGGGCCGCGTCGGCGTTCACCAGCACCAGCGGCACGCCGCGCAGGCGCGACATCATGCCGCCCGGGACGCAGACATAGCCGC
Source organism: Massilia sp. BJB1822 (assembly GCF_013369485.1). GTDB lineage: Bacteria > Pseudomonadota > Gammaproteobacteria > Burkholderiales > Burkholderiaceae_D > Rugamonas. The sequence goes on along the minus strand of NZ_JABWEB010000007.1, from coordinate 37,042 downwards.
CCATGCCCAGCACCACGTCCGGCTTGCGGCGGCCGATATAGCCAAAGCAATCGGCGAAGGCACCCAGCATCCTGAACGCGCCCGTGATTGTGTGCAGCAAACCCTTGCCGCGCATGCCGCTGAAGTGGATGGCGTCCATCGCCACGCCGTTCTTCGGCACCAGTTCCTGTTCCATGCCGTGCGAAGTCCCCAGCCAGCTCACTTCCCAGCCGCGCGCGCGCATGGTCTGCGCAATCGCCAGGCCGGGGAAAATATGGCCGCCGGTACCGGCCGCCATGATCATCAGTCGTTTCATAATCTACCGCCTCGCATCAGGATACGGTTCTCGTAGTCGATCCGGAGCAGGATCGCCAACCCGACGCAATTGATTAACACACCCGTGCCGCCATAGCTCATCAGCGGCAGGGTCAGGCCCTTGGTCGGCAGAAGACCAAGGTTCACGCCCATATTGATAAAGGTCTGCACGCCGATCCAGATGCCGATGCCCTTGGCGGTCAGGCCGGCAAAGGTCTGGTCGATGGCGATGGCCTGGCGGCCGATGTCGAAGGCGCGCTTGACGATCCAGTAGAACATGGCGATCACGATCAGCACGCCCACCAGGCCCAGCTCCTCGCCGATCACCGCCAGCAGGAAGTCGGTGTGCGCTTCCGGCAGGTAGTGCAGCTTTTCCAGACTGCCGCCCAGTCCAACGCCAAACAACTCGCCGCGCCCGAAAGCGATCAGCGAGTGCGTCAGCTGGTAAGCCTTGTTCAGCGCATTCTCTTCTTCCCAGGGATTAAGGTAGGCGAAGAAGCGGTCGCGCCGGAATTTCGACAGCGCGATGATGGAGACGAAGATCGTCACCAGCATGGCGCCGATGCCGCCGAACCAGATGGCGTTGACGCCGCCCAGGAACAGGATGCCCATGGCGATGCAGACGATCACGCCGAAAGCGCCCAGATCGGGCTCCAGCAGCAGCAAGAGGCCGACGAAGCTGACCGCCAGCGCCATCGGCATGAAGCCCTTGGTCAGCTTGTGCATGTATTCCTGCTTGCGCACGGTGTAGTCGGCGGCGTACAGCACCACCACCACTTTCATGAGCTCGGAGGGCTGGAAGTTCATGACCTTCAGCGACAGCCAGCGGCGGCCGCCGTTGACCACCACGCCCAGGCCGGGAATCAGCACCAGCACCAGCAGCACCAGGGTGCCGATGAACATATACGGCGCGCCGCGCTGCCAGTCGGCGATGGGAATGCGGAAAGCGATGGTGGCGGCGAGCGCCGACAGGCCGATGAAGATGGCCTGGCGGGTCAGGAAGTAAGAGTTCTTGTAGGCGGCGAACTTGGGCGAATCGGGCAGCGAGATCGAGGCCGAATACACCATCACCATGCCCAGCAACATCAGCAGCAGCGTGACCCAGATCAGCGGCTGGTCGTACTCCATCATCTTGGACTGCCGCGCACGGCTCTCCATCGCCGACGAAGCCGACGAGGAACCGAAGCTGAATGGCAGTTGCAAAGGCATCAGAGCTCCTGTCCCGCATCAAGCGCCAGTTCGCGCACGGTGTCGATGAAGACCTGGGCGCGGTGGGCATAGTTCTTGAACATGTCCAGGCTGGCGCAGGCAGGCGACAGCAGCACGGCGTCGCCGGCATGGGCCAGGGCGGCGCCGCGTTTCACGGCTTCTTCCAGCGTGGCGCAGTCTTCCAGGCGCGCGCCGCTGGCAGCCAGGGCGGCGCGGATGGCCGACGCATCGCGGCCGATCAGCAGCACGGCGCGCACATAGCGGCCCACCGGCTCGGCCAGCGGTTCGAATTCCTGGCCCTTGCCGTCGCCGCCGGCGATCAGCACCAGGCGCTGGTTTTCACCGGTGAAGCTCTTGCCCAGGCCATTCAGGGCGGCCACGGTGGCGCCCACATTGGTGCCCTTGCTGTCGTCGTAGAACTCGACGCCGTTGATGGCGCTCACCAGTTCCACGCGGTGCGGCTGGCCCTTGTATTCGCGCAGGCCGTGCAGCAGCGGCGCGAAAGGCAGGCCGATGGCGCGGCACAGGGCCAGCGCCGCCAGCGCGTTGGAGGCATTGTGCATGCCGCGGATCTGCAGGGCGTCGGCCGGCATCAGCTTTTTGATCTGGCATTCCACCGGTTCCGGCAGCGGATCGTTCTTGCGGCGCTTCTTCGGCTCCGCTTCCTCGCTCGGCTCGGCGGTGGACAGCCAGAAGATGCCGCGCTCGTTGACCAGGCCGAAGCTGCCCGCCAGCGCCGGCTCGTCGATGCCAAAGCTGACGTTCTCGCCCACCGGATTGGCCATCTTCATGACCCAGGCGTCGTCGCGGTTCAGCACGCGCACGCTGTTCTCGCCGAAGATGCGCGCCTTGTCGGCGGCGTAGGAAGCCATATCGCCGTGCCAGTCCAGGTGATCCTGGGTCACGTTCAATACGGTCGCCGCGTCGGCGTTCAGGCTGAAGGTGGTGTGCAGCTGGAAGGAAGACAGTTCCAGCACCCAGGCTTGCGGCAGGGTATCGTCGGCCATGGCTTCGCGCAGCACGTCCAGCGCGGCCGGACTGATATTGCCGGCCACGCGGGTGCTCAGGCCGGCGCGCTCGCACAGCTGGCCGGTCAGGCTGGTGACCGTGGTCTTGCCGTTGGTGCCGGTGATGGCGATGACTTTCGGCGCATAGGCGCGGTCGTCCTTCAGCCATTTCAGGGCCTGGGCGAACAGCTCGATCTCGCCCCACACCGGGATATTCTTTTCGGCGGCGGCCGGCATGATGGCGGCCAGCTCGCGCTTCGGACCCAGGCCCGGGCTGACGGCGACGAAGTCCACGCCGTCCAGCAGTGCCGCGTCGAAGGGGCCGGAAATGAACTGCGTGCCGGGCAGCTGCTCGCGCAGCGTGGCCAGGCGGTCCGGCACCGGGCGCGTGTCGGCCACGCGCAGCAGCGCGCCGCAGCGGGCCAGCCACTGCGCCATCGCCAGGCCGGATTCTCCCAGCCCGAGTACCAGAGCGATTTTGCCGTTATAGATCATCAGCGCAGTTTCAAGGTAGACAGACCGATCAGGACCAGCATCATCGTGATAATCCAGAAGCGCACGACGACCTGGGTTTCTTTCCAGCCCTTTTGTTCAAAGTGGTGGTGCAGGGGCGCCATCAGGAACACGCGGCGGCCCGTGCCATAGCGTTTTTTCGTGTACTTGAACCAGCCCACCTGGATGATGACGGACAGGGTTTCGGCCACGAAGATGCCGCCCATGATGAACAGCACGATTTCCTGGCGCACGATGACGGCGATGGTGCCAAGCGCGCCGCCCAGCGCCAGCGCGCCGACGTCGCCCATGAAGACCTGGGCCGGATGGGTGTTGTACCAAAGGAAGGCCAGGCCCGCGCCGGCCATCGCGCCGACGAAGATAATCAGCTCGCCCGCGCCAGGAATGTGCGGGATGAACAGGTATTTGGAATAGGTCGCGCTGCCGGTCAGGTAGGCGAACAGGCCCAGGGCCGAACCCACCATCACGGTCGGCATGATGGCCAGGCCATCCAGGCCGTCGGTGAAGTTGACCGCGTTCGAGGTGCCGACGATGACGCAGTAAGTCAGCGCGATGAAGCCCCACACGCCCAGCGGATAGCTGATGGTCTTGAAGAACGGCACGATCAGGTCGGCCTTGGGCGGCAGGTCCATCGAGAAGCCCGACTGCACCCAGGCGAAGAACAGTTCGAACACCTTGGCCGGCGTAGGCGCCGACACCGAGAACGCCAGGTACAGCGCGGCGCCGATGCCCACCAGCGACTGCCAGAAGTATTTTTCGGCCGAACGCATGCCTTCCGGGTCCTGGCGCACCACCTTGCGGTAGTCGTCCACCCAGCCCACGGCGCCGAAGCCGGCGGTCACGATCATCACCGGCCAGATCAGGCGGTTCGACAGGTCGCACCACAACAGGGTGGCGGTGCCGATGGCGATCAGCACCAGCACGCCGCCCATGGTCGGGGTGCCGTGTTTTTTCAGGTGGGTCTCCGGGCCGTAAGCGCGCACGGCCTGGCCGTATTTCATCTCGGTCAGCTTACGGATCACGGCGGGACCGGCCACCAGGCCGATAAGCAGGGCCGTGATGGTGGCGAACACCGCGCGGAAGGTGATGAAGTTGAAGACGCGCAGGAAGCCTATGTCGTCCTGGAACATCTGTGCGAGCCAAAGCAGCATGATTAGTGTTTTCCTATGTTAGCTTGTTGCGATCCAATCAAATGCTGCACGACCCGTTCCATCTTCATGAAGCGGGAGCCCTTGATCAATACCGTTGCATCCGGCCCTGCCGCCGCATCCACCGCGGCCAGCAAGGCATCGAATTCTTCAAAATGGCGGGCCTGCGGAAGCATATGCTTCGCCAGCTCGCCGGTTGCCAGCACCGTTTCGATGCCTTTTTGCGCCGCATAAGCGGCAATCTCTTCGTGGAACTCGCGTCCCTGCATGCCCACCTCGCCCATATCGCCCACCACCAGCACGCGCGGCGCGGCGGACTGCGCCAGCACGTCGATGGCGGCGCGCATGGAGTCGGGGTTGGCGTTATACGTATCGTCGATCACGGTGGCGCCGTTCACGGCCTGCTTTTTCTGCAGACGGCCGCTGACCGGGGCGAAGCTTTCCAGGCCGCCCTGGATGGCTTCCGGCGCGATGCCCGCCGCATGGGCGCAGGCGATCGACGCCAGCGCGTTCAATACATTGTGGTCGCCCGCCGCTTGCAGGCCGACCTTGAATTGCAGCGCTGCTCCGCCCTGCTGGCGCACCGTCACGGCCAGGTCGCTGCCGAAAACGCCCGCGCTGTAAGTGCAGCTGACGTCCGCTTCCGCTGGCAGGCCGAAGGTTATCACGCGGCGGCCGGCGGCCAGCTCGCGCCAGAGCGGCGTGAATTCGTCGGCATGCGGGAAGACCGCCACGCCGCCGGCGGGCAGCGCGGCCAGCACGCTGCCGTTTTCGCGCGCCACCGCTTCCACGGTGTGCATGAATTCCTGGTGCTCGCGCTGGGCGTTGTTGACCAGACCGACGGTTGCCTCGGCGATGAGGCTCAGGCGGCCGATCTCGCCGGGATGGTTCATGCCCATCTCGACCACGGCCGATTTGTGTTCCACGCCCAGGCGGAACAGGGTGAGCGGCACGCCGATCTCGTTATTCAGGTTGCCGCGCGTGGACAGACGGCCGTCTTCGCCATGGGCTTCAGCCAGGATGGCGGCGATCATTTCCTTGACCGTGGTCTTGCCATTGCTGCCGGTGACGCCGATCAGCGGCAGGCTGAATTGGCGGCGCCAGAAATTGGCGATCTGGCCCAAGGCCACCAGGGTGTTCGGCACCACGATGGCCGGCAGCGGATAGTCTTCCGGCAGTTCCTCGGCCACCACGGCGGCCACGCCTTTTTCCGCCAGCTGCGGCAGGAAGCTGTGGGCGTCGAACACCTCGCCGCGCAGGGCGACGAAGAGGCAGCCCGCAGGCGCGCTGCGGCTGTCGGTGGAAACGCCTGTGACGGCCAGCTCCAGCGCGTCCTCATTGGTCTGGGCGCGATGGATCAGGGTCGCGTCCGGAATCGCCTTCAGCAGTTGGGCAAGCGTGGCGCGCATCAGTTGGGCCTCATCATGGTGAGACGGGCGGACAGCGCCAGCTGGGCGTGGTCGGCATCCGAGAACTGCAGCTTCTTGCCCTTGATTTCCTGGTACGGCTCGTGGCCCTTCCCTGCCAGCAGGATCACGTCCGGCTTGGCGGCATGCTTGATGGCCGAGAGGATGGCGGCGGCGCGGTCTTCCACGGTCTGGAACACCGAGCTTGGATGGTTCCGGTCCATGCCGGCCACGATCTGGGCGATGATCTGGTGCGGGTCTTCGCTGCGCGGATTGTCGCTGGTGACCAGCACATGGTCGGCCATCTGCGCGATGCGGCCCATCTGCGGACGCTTGCCCGGATCGCGATCGCCGCCGCAGCCGAACACGCACCACAGCTGGCCGCCGCGCTCCAGGGCCACCTGGCGCAGGGTTTCCAGGGTTTTCTCCAGCGCATCCGGAGTGTGGGCGTAGTCGATGATGATCATCGGCGCATCCTGGCCGCCGACCTGCTGCATGCGTCCGGGGGCCGGGGTCAGCGCCTCGATGGCTTCCACGGCGGCCCGCAGCGGCGCGCCTTTCGCCAGCAGGGTGCCCAGCACGGCCAGCGCATTGCTGACATTGAAGTGGCCCACCAGCTGGGTCTTGACGGTGGCCGCGCCCTGCGCCGACTCCAGCTGGAATTCGGTGCCCAGGCTGCGGCTGCGCAGCTGGCCGGCGCGCAGCATGGACACGCCGTCGATGGCGGGCAGCGCCGCCGCATCGGCCAGGGTGTAGCCGGTGATGGCGGTGGCCGGGTTATTGGCTTTGACGTGCGCCACCAGGCGCAGGCCGGCCGCATCGTCCAGATTGATGATGGCGTGCTTCAGGCCCGCCCAGGCGAACAGCTTGGCCTTGGCGGCTTCGTAGTTTTCCAGGTCGCCGTGATAGTCGAGGTGGTCGCGCGTCAGATTGGTGAAGATGGCGGCGTCGAAGTGCATGCCGGCCGCGCGTTCCTGATCCAGGCCGATGGACGAGACTTCGATCGCCAATGCGGTCGCGCCTTCGTCGCGGCTCTCGGCCAGCTTGCGCGCCAGCAGCACGGCGTCCGGCGTGGTGTAGCCGGTAACGTCGAATTCGGCTTCGGCGCGCGGACGGAACAGGCCAACGCCGAGCGTGCCGACGACGGCCGTGACATCGCCCAGACGCGACATGGCCTGGCCCAGCCAGACGGCGCAGGAAGTCTTGCCATTGGTGCCGGTCACGCCGGCGGTGAACATGGCGCTGTCGGGCATGGCGTAAAAGGCGTGGGCAATCGGGCCTGCCTGCTTTTTCAGGCCGGCCACGGCCAGGTGCGGCACATTCCATGCCGCGTCCCAATTGGCGCCCTGCTCTTCATACACCACGGCGGCGGCGCCCTGGGCGATGGCGGCGGCAATATAGCTGCGTCCATCGCCGGCTTCGCCGGGATAGGCAAAAAACACATCGCCCGCCTTGATGCGGCGGGAGTCCGAGGCCAGTTGGCCTTGCGGCGCGGCTTGTTGAATCCAGTTGCTGATTTCTTTGATGGTCATGGCTGTCATTACATGGCCTCCGGTCCGGTATCGGTCGGGATCACGATTTCGGTGACGGAAGAATCGGGCGGCACGTTCATGGCGCGCAAGGCGTTGGCTGCCACGGCGGCGAAAGTCGGCGCTGCGACCTGGCCGCCATAGTGGCCGCCCTGGGTCGGTTCGTCGATCATGACTGCGATGATGAAGCGCGGCGCCGACATCGGCACCATGCCGACGAAGGAACCGATGTATTTGCGCGGCATGGCGTAGCGGCCGTTTTCCACCTTGTAGGCGGTGCCGGTCTTGCCGCCGGCGCGGTAGCCGGGAATCTGCGCTTTCTTGGCCGTGCCGTGGTCGCCGGAAACGACCGACTCCAGCATCTCGCGCATCTGGCGCGCGGTCTGCGGCTTGATGATCTGCTGGCCCGCCGGCAGCTCGTTCACTTTCTGGAAGGAGAGCGGGATGGTGTCGCCGTCGCGGGCGAACATCATATAAGAACGTGCCAGCTGGATCAGCGATACCGAAATGCCGTTACCGTAGCTCATGGTGGCCTGTTCCACCGGACGCCAGGATTTGTAAGGGCGCACGCGGCCGGCCACCGCGCCGGGGAAGCCCCACTTCGGCTGCTGGCCGAAACCGACCTTGGTAAACATCTCCCACATTTCCTGGGACGGCATGCTGAGCGCCATCTTCGAGGTGCCGATATTCGAGGACATCTCGATGATCTGGGCGACGTTGATCACGCCATGGCCCTTGGTGTCGGTAATGGTGCGGTCCAGGATGGTGTAGCGGCCAGGCCCGGTGTCGATCAGGGTGCTCGGTTTGACGCGGCCGCTGTCCAGCGCCAGCGCCACGGTGATCGGTTTCAGCGTGGAACCCGGCTCGAAGGAGTCGGTCATGACGCGGTTGCGCAGCTGGGCGCCGGTCAGGGCGCGGCGGTTGTTCGGGTCGTAGCTCGGGTAGTTGGCCAGCGCCAGCACTTCGCCGGTATGCACGTCCAGCACCACGGCGCCGCCGGCCTTGGCCTTGAACTTCTCCACCGCGTCCTTCAGCTGGGTGTAGGCGATGTACTGGATCTTGCTGTCCACCGACAGGGTCAGATCCTTGCCGTCGTGCGGCGCGCGCGTGGTGCCGATATCCTCGACGATGTGGCCCAGGCGGTCCTTGATGACGCGGCGGCTGCCGGGAATGCCCACCAGGTTCTTCTGCTGCGCCAGCTCCATGCTTTCCTGGCCCACGTCTTCCACATTGGTGAAGCCGACCACGTGGGTCATCACTTCGCCCTGCGGGTAGAAGCGCTTGTATTCGCGGCGCATCACGATGCCGTCGATATCGAGTTTGGCGATCTTGTCGGCCACCTCCTGCTCCACCTGGCGTTTCAGGTAGATCAGGTTGCGGTCGGAATCGAGCTTCTTGCGCAGCTCAGCCTCGCTGATTTCCAGCAGGCCGGCCAGGGCGCGCAGTTTTTCCGGCGGCGCTTCCAGCACGTTGTCGGGCACCGCCCACACGGCTTTCACCGGCACGGAAGAAGCCAGCACCTGGCCGTTGCGGTCCATGATCTTGCCGCGCGTGGCCGGCAGGTCGAGCGTGAAGGCGTAGCGGCTCTCGCCCTGTTTTTGCAGGAACTGGGTGGACACGCCTTGCAGCCACAGGGCGCGGGCGCCGAGCGCGGCGAAGGCGGCAAACATCACGAACAGCACGACGCGCGAGCGCCATACCGGCAGACGCACTGCCAGTACGGGGCTTTTGCTGAAAGCGACGCCCTTGGACGCCGCCACGCGCGAGCTGCCTGCGTTGCCGCCACGGATCATTCGCCGCCCTCCGTCAAGTATTGGGTACGATTCGCCGTGAGCTGGGTCATGCCCAGTTCGCGGTGCGCGATCTCTTCGATACGGGCATGCTTGCCCAGGGTCGACTGGTCCAGCTGCAGCTGCGCCCACTCGATGTCGAGCTGGCGCGCGCGCAGCTTGGAGCGTTCCAGTTCAATGAACAGATGGCGCGCCTGATACTGCGCATTCACCACCGACAGGGCGCACCCCACCAGGATGGCGACCAGCACCAGGCTGATTTTGCCGCTCATTGCGCGCCCTCCGGCAGCGGCAGGCGGCGCGCCACGCGCATCACGGCGGAACGCGCGCGCGGGTTGGCATCCACCTCGGCGTCGGATGGCTTGATCTTGGCCAGCAGCTTCATTTCCGGCTGCGGCAGGTCGACGGCGCGGATCGGCAGGCGGCGGTCAGGCTGCTCCACATTCGCCTTGGAGGCGAAGAAGCGCTTGACCATGCGGTCTTCCAGCGAGTGGAAGCTGATGATGGCCATGATGCCGCCGGGCGCCAGCGCGTCGAAGGCCTGGTTCAGCCCAGCCTCGAGGTCTTCAAGCTCTTTATTGACGAAAATCCGGATAGCCTGAAAAGTGCGGGTTGCCGGATCCTTGCCCTTCTCCCGTGTTTTGACCGCGCCTGCCACGATGCCGGCAAGCTGTCGTGTGCTTGAAATTGGCTCGACTGCCCGGCGAGCAACAATCGCCTTTGCAATCTGAAAAGCAAACCGTTCTTCCCCATAATCTCTAATCACCTTTTCCAGTGTCTGTTCGGTTTCAGTGGCCAGCCACTCCGCCGCCGACATGCCGCGCGTGGTGTCCATGCGCATGTCGAGGGGGCCGTCGTTGCGGAAACTGAAGCCGCGCGCGGCGTCGTCCACCTGGGGCGAAGAGATGCCCAGGTCGAGCAAAATGCCATCCACGGCGCCAATGCCACGCTCGGCCAGGGCAGCGGCCATGGTGGCAAAGCTGTCGTGCACGATCGTGAAACGGGAATCGGCCACCTGCTCGGCGGTGGCGATGGCTTGCGGGTCTTTGTCAAAAGCGATCAGGCGCGCGTCCTGGCCCAGGCGGGACAGGATCAGGCGGCTATGGCCGCCGCGGCCGAAAGTGCCGTCGATGAAGGTGCCGTTGGCGCGCGCGCCGGCCAGGTCGAGCGCATCGACCGCTTCATCTAACAGCACCGTACGATGCTGGAATTCTGGCACCGCTGTAGTCGTCATGGATGGCGGGCCTTAGAAAGAAAAATCGGAAAGGGTGTCGGGCATGCCGGCATCGATGGTGGCCTGCTCGTTCTCGGCGCGCTTGGCCGGGTCCCAGATCTCGAAGTGGGTCAGCATGCCGGACAGCAGGACTTCGCGGCCCAGGCCGACGGCGTCGCGCAGCTCGGGCGCGATCAGGATGCGGCCGGCCGAGTCCATCTCGACGTCGCAGGCATTGCCGAGCAGGATGCGCTGCCAGCCGCGGGCCGACATGGGCCAGCTGGCGATCTGGTCGCGCTTGGCTTCCCACACATGGCGCGGGTACATCAGGAGGCAGCCGTCGGGGTGTTTGGTCAGCGTGAGGCGGCCCTCGCACTGGATGGCCAGGGCGTCACGGTGCTTGGCGGGGATGGACATCCTGCCTTTCGCATCGAGATTGATTGCGGACGCGCCTTGGAACACGGGAACCTTCTTTGACCTCAGTTTTGGTTAGCTAACTTGTGCCTGGAATTTCTGATCAAAAAATCCCACAAAACGACACTTTTTCACACAGATGCCCACTTTAGAGGAAGCACTTGTAGTGGTCAAGCGATTTCCCGTTAGCAAAACGCGGATTTTATTAATGAAATTAAGGACTTAGCGCCGATCCTTGAAGCGACCTCCAGTAAAAATACCTCTACAAATCAGGACATTATGAAAGATAGTGAAAGTGCTACCTTATCTGGAGGGCGTTTTTGGGCGTCGCAAAATGGACAAAATAAAAATCAGAAAAAGCCATTAAGTTGCCCACTGACAACGTAGCATTGATGTTTTTGCAAGATACCAAAAATCTTGGTTTAGTGAGTAAAAAACAGACAAAAAATGGGGGTGGTCTCGGGGAAAAGTCCTGTCTGCCGCGCTTTGCGCGCGATCCGAAGCTGGGGTTCTCAGGTGGGAATATTGCTCTTTCGGCCTAGCCAGTGCTTGATTCTTCAGCAAAATTTTTATTGCCATAAACCAATTTGTATATACAACTTATAGACAGCTTTTCATCTCCAGCAACTGCGCCGACTGGCCTAATTATACCGGCCGGCGCAGGCGACCCAGGAAAGTGTATCAGTCGTACAAAGCAGCTACCGACAGGCCGCTGAACGGCTGTTTCGCGTCCAGCATGATGTAGTACCAGCGTCCGGCGGCGGGGCTGCCGATGCCGATATTTTCAGCATTGCCGGCGCCAGCCGACAGCGCGTCATACGATGCGGTGGTCGGGTAGCGCTCCAGCGCCAGGTAGATATTCGCATCGCCGCTGCCGCCGCCGCTGACCACGCGCACGTTCTTGGCGCCGGCCGGCAGCATCAGATAGACATAGCTGCGCGAGCTGGAAGACAGGTTGCGGATCGCGCAGTTCTTGCCCAGATACGTGGCGGAGGAACAGGTGGGCAGCGTGCCCAGTTCATCCGGCAGCTGCGGTTCGCCGGCCGTGGTGGCGGCATCGGCCCAGGCGGCGAATTCGCTGTCGTAGCCGCTGCCGATCTGGCGCACGAAGTCCTGATAGCGGCTGTAGTCGCCCGTGCGGAACCTGGCCAGCACCGTATCCACGTCGCCGCGGTGGCGCTCCATCATGAAGCGGGTCGCCATATAACCCCAGCGGTAAGCCCGGTCCACGTAGTCGTTCATGCTGTAGGTATTGCCGAAGATTTCACTGAGCTTGTATTTGCGGCTGCGCGCCATATCGATGGCGGCCTGGTTGTTATTGCGCAGCGAGAGATATTCGGCAATGCCCTCGATCCACCACACGGTCGGCACTGCGGTGCTGGCGCCGAAGTCGCCATACATATTGAAGCGGCCATCGAGGTAGTGGACATATTCGTGCTCCAGGTTCCACACCTTGAAGCTGGGACGCAGCCACGAGGCTTCGTGGGCGATGAAGCGCGCCTGGTTGCCCGCTTCGGCCGGATTGCCCTCCAAATACATGCCGCCGTTGTCGGTGTCGATATCGTAGATGATGCTGGCGTATTTGCTGTAGTTGCTATAGTCGTCGAAGACCACCAGCTCCAGCGCCGTATTGTTATCGTGCGCCACCGGCGTGCGCTTGGTCTGCAGCATGGCGTGCGCATAGCCCTCCTCGTTGGCCAGCGCCGTGCATACTTCCTGCACCTGGGCCGGACTCATCTCCTGAGCGCGCAGGCGCAGGCTGGGGCTGCAGGCATGGTTCACCTTCAGCACTTCGTTGGCCAGCTGGGTTTCGAAATTGCAGGTGCCGTACTGGCTGCAATTGGCGTTGTCGTAGTACTTCACGGCCTGGGCGGCGGCCAGCCACAGCATGGAATCGGCGCCCGTCATGGTGGTCGTCGCCAGCATGTTCTGCACCATCGGCTTGACGCCGGACTTCAGGGCCGGATATTGCAGGAAGCGGAAGGCTTCGTTGGCCGCGTCCTGCAGCTGGAAGGCGGCATAACTACCCAGAAGGGCTGCCTTATTATTCAGCAGGAAGGTGTTCAAGGTGCTGGCGTAGGATGGGTCGTTCTGCAGCAGGGCCGCACCGCCGGGCGCCGTATGGGCGGTAAACAGCACGATCAGGGCGCCGGTCAGCGCCCCGCTCACGCTTTCCTGTTTCAGCGCCTCGGCCGCGTTGGGGACGCCGGCGCGGTTGGTAAAGCGCGTCACCACGCCCTTCACGTCCGCCACATGGTAGGGCGTGTCGTTCATATTCGTGATCAGTTTGAACACTTCCAGCGCGGTGGACGGCGCCACCGTATTCGGCTGATACAGGCTATTGCCCTGCACCAGCTGGCGGATGGTGGCGCGCAGCGGCGCCACCAGGGAAGCCGGCAGCGCGGGCTGGGTGCCGCCGCTGGCCAGGTAGTAGCCGGCGCGCAGATACAGCACCAGATTGACCACGGCCATATTGCTGCCGTTATAGCTGGAGGCCTCGCTGGCCAGGCGGCTGGCGACGGCGTTCAGATTGGCGCTGGAATAAATGGTGGCAGCCTGCGCGGAACTCAGGGAAAACAGCGGATAAGTGCATTCATAGTCCGGCAAGCCGACCAGATAGCTGGCCAGCGCCGCGCCGCTGTAGGTGGCCAGCTTGTTCATATCCTTGCAGTCCTCGGTCGCCGCCAGGGACTTGGCGCTGCTGCGCTGGTTGCGCGGCAGCAGGTCGTTGCGCGGCTTCTTGCTGACCGAAAGGCCGTAGCGCGACTGCTCGTCGGACGGCGGCAAGGTCTGGCGCTGGTGCGGCATGGGCGCCTGCTTCAAGCGTTCCTGATGCGCGTGGGGATGGGCCACGCCGGTGTCGGCCTGGGCCGCCGCGCCAGCCAGCAAAGCCGTCAGCAAGCCGGCCGTGAATGCGGTATTCCGTGAAAAAGACATATCTACCACTCCTCTAAATGGGTGCGTGCCTGATGTTCGTTTTATGGAATGCCAGCGGGCCCACTGACGAGGAAATACTATCTTGGCAAGCTTGCCGGCATGACGGCGCAAGCCGCCGCTTTTGGCAGTTCGCTATATTTCGACAGGCAGGCCGCTGCGATCGGCACAGCGCGGAGGGCGAAAATGATACAAAACACTCAAGCCTTGGGCTCGGTCTTGTGGCATTGCAGGCGGTATTGCATCGGCGTCTGGCCGGTGAAGGCCTTGAACTGGCGGCTGAAGGCACTGTGGTCGGTGTAGCCGCACTCGATGGCGATGTCGGCGATGCTGCGCGCGGGATCGGTTTCGATCAGGCTTAAGGCGCCGTTCAAGCGCGTTTGCAGCAGCAGCTGGCGCGGCGTGTAATGGAAGACGCGCTGAAACAGGCGCTCGACGCGCGCCAGGCTCAGTCCCTCCTCCTTTGCAAGCTCGTTCAGGCTGAGGGGCTGGCGGTGGTTGTCGCGGATGCGCTGGGCGATATTGGCGATCTGGCGGTAGACTGGATGCACTTCGTCGGCCAGCCCCAAGTCGTGCGAGGTGCCGACCAGGCCAATGATGGCGCCCGCCTCGTCGCGCAGAGGCGTCTTGTGGGTCAGGCACCAGCCGCGCCGCCGGTTCGGGTAGAGATGCAGTTCCAGATGCTTGCGGATGGTGCAGCCGGCTTCGATCACCTGCCGGTCCTGGTCCATATAGGCCTGGGCCAGCGGACGCGGATGCACGTCCAGCACCGTCTTGCCCAGCAGCTCCTGCTTGCTACGCAGGCCGCAACGGCGCGCCAGCGTGTGGTTCACGGCCATGTAGCGGCCGGCGCGGTCCTTGACGAAGAAAGCGACGTCGGTCAGCGCGTCGAACAGGGTTTCGATGGCGGCCAGCTCGACGCCGAAAGGGGCTTGCAGCGCATCGTCCAGCGCCTGGCCCGGCAAGGCGGGCTGCCGCTGCTGCGCAAAGTCCTTCAACATGGCGCCCTCCCCTTCGCTCTCCCTCCGCCGTGGCGGTGGTGGTTATCAATATGCGAGGAAATATACCTTATGCGGCGGCGCGCACGTTTGCCGGACCTTAAACGCCGTGCTCCCAGTCGCGCGCGCGTTCCACTGCGCGCGCCCAGCGCGCCAGCAGATGTTCGCGCTGGTCGGCGCTCATGGCCGGCTCGAAGCGCCGCTCGCATTCCCACTGGGCCGCGATCTCGTCCTGCGACTCCCAGTAGCCCACCGCCAGGCCGGCCAGATAGGCCGCGCCCAGAGCCGTGGTTTCGGTCACCTTGGGCCGCACCACGGGCACGCCCAGCAGGTCGGCCTGGAACTGCATCAGCATATCGTTGCGGGCCGCACCGCCGTCGGCGCGCACCTCGGCCACCGGAATGGCGGCGTCCTTCTGCATCGCCAGCAGCAGCTCGGCGCTCTGGTAGGCGATGGCTTCCACGGCGGCGCGCGCGATATGCGCCTTGCCGCTGCCGCGCGTCAGGCCGACGATGGTGCCGCGCGCATACGGATCCCAGTGCGGCGCGCCCAGGCCGACAAAGGCCGGCACCAGCAGCACGCCGTCGCTATCGGGCACGCTGTTGGCCAGCGCCTCCACATCGCTCGACTGCTGGATGATGCCCAGGCCGTCGCGCAGCCACTGCACGGTGGCGCCGCCCATGAAGACCGCGCCTTCCAGCAGATAGTCGGTGCGGCCGTCGACGCGCCAGCCCACGGTGGACAGCAGGCGGTTGTGCGAGACGCGCGGATGCCGGCCGGCGTGCATCAGCATGAAGCATCCCGTGCCATAGGTGTTCTTGACCATGCCCGGCTTGTGGCAAGCCTGGCCGAAGGTGGCCGCCTGCTGGTCGCCCGCAATGCCGGCCACCGGAATCGCTGCGCCGAACAGGGCGGCCTTGGTATTGCCGATCTCCTCGCTGGAGGACACCACCTGCGGCAAGATCTCTTCCGGAATATCGAACAGCTGCAGCAAGTCCGCATCCCAGCGCATCAGGTGGATATTGAACAGCATGGTGCGCGCCGCATTGCTGACGTCCGTCACATGCACACCGCACAGCTTCCAGGCCAGCCAGCTGTCGATGGTGCCGAAGGCCAGCGCGCCATGGCGGGCGCGTTCGCGCGCGCCGGGCACATGGTCGAGCAGCCATTTCAGTTTGGTGGCGGAGAAGTAGGCATCCAGCTCCAGGCCGGTGGCGTCGCTAATGAGTTTGGCCTTGCCGTCGGCGCGCAGCTGGTCGCACATCTCGGCGGTGCGGCGGTCCTGCCAGACGATGGCGGGCGCGATCGGCTCGCCGGTCTTGCGGTCCCAGACAATGGTTGTTTCGCGCTGGTTGGCGATGCCGATGGCCAGGATCTGGCTGCCTTCCACGCCGTTGTCGTGCAAGACCTTGCGCGCAACGGTGAGCTGGCTGTTCCAGATTTCGTTGGGATCGTGTTCCACCCAGCCGGGGTGGGGATAGTGCTGGGGATACTCCTGCGCGGCGCTGCCGCAGATCTGGCCGCGGTGATCGAAGAGGATGGCGCGCGAGCTGGTGGTGCCTTGGTCTAAAGCCAGGATGTATTTTTTCATCGAGTTACGAAGAAAATCGAATTCAAGTGAAGCAAGCCGATAGGCCGGATTTTGTTACAGCACCGACCCTTGCGAACCGGCGCTATGACAGCCATTCCTCTAGGCGCCGAATTACTCCGGCGCTCAAGCTTTCTACCCGCACGCTCCGCGAGCAACATCATCGCGTGCCTATTTGAAATTGCACCAGGTGGAGGTTACCGCGTTTCACCGTAACTTAATACGCTCGTCTCTGTGGCCCTATTCCTCGCCTTATACCTTGCGGCTTTCAGCGGACGGCCGTTAACCGTCACCCCGCTCTATGGAGTCCGGACCTTCCTCCCGCCAGTGCATTGCTGCACCGGCCAGCGGCTGTCTGGCTTGCTTCACCCGCTATTGTAACCTGCCGCCCCCGCCCCCGGCAAAAAGCGCCCCGTTCCAGAGTAGACAAATGAAAAATGGTGTCGCCATTTCAAAAGCCGCTCCCCCGGCGCCGTTCTAGAATGGCGGATCATCAGGATTTCTACCCCGTTTTTTTACAGAGGCTAGCACCATGACGCAACCATCCCGTTCCGGCGGCCAGATTCTGGTCGATGCACTGAAAGTCCACGGCGTCGATACCGCCTTCGGCGTTCCCGGCGAAAGCTATCTCGACGTGCTCGACGCCCTGCACGATTCCGGCATCCGTTTCATCATCAACCGCCAGGAAGGGGGCGCCGCCTTCATGGCCGACGCCTACGGCAAGCTGACCGGCCAGCCCGGCATCTGTTTCGTCACGCGCGGCCCGGGCGCCACCAATGCCTCGATCGGCGTGCACACGGCCTTCCAGGATTCGACCCCGATGATCCTCTTCATCGGCCAGGTGGGCGGCGATTTCATGGACC
Source organism: Massilia sp. BJB1822 (assembly GCF_013369485.1). Classification (GTDB taxonomy): domain Bacteria; phylum Pseudomonadota; class Gammaproteobacteria; order Burkholderiales; family Burkholderiaceae_D; genus Rugamonas. The sequence continues at coordinate 20,136 of NZ_JABWEB010000007.1, read as the reverse complement.
GCGAAGCCTTCCAGGAAGTCGATTACCGCCGCATGTTCGGCCAGATGGCCAAATGGGTGGCCCAGATCGACCGCGCCGAGCGCATTCCCGAATACCTGGCGCGCGCCTTCCAGGTGGCCACCAGCGGCCGTCCCGGCCCCGTGGTGCTGGCCCTGCCGGAAGACATGCTGATCACCCAGGCCAGCGTGGCCGACACGCGTCGCTACCAGCCGGTGCAAGCCTCGCCTTCGCGCGCCCAGATCGGCCAGCTGCGCGAGATGCTGGCCGAAGCCCAGCGCCCGCTGCTGCTGCTGGGCGGCGGCGGCTGGAACGCGCAAGCCTGCGCCGACATCCAGCGCTTTGCCGAAGCCAACGCCCTGCCCGTGTCCTGCGCCTTCCGCTTCCAAGACTTGCTCGACAATAGCCACCCGAACTATGTCGGCGACGTCGGCATCGGCATCAATCCCAAGCTGGCGGCGCGCGTCAAGAACGCCGACCTGATCATCGCCATCGGCCCGCGCCTGGGCGAGATGACCACCAGCGGCTATTCCATCATCACCTCGCCGGTGCCGGCGCAGCGCCTGGTGCACTTCCACGCCAGCGCCGAGGAGCTGGGCAGCGTCTACCAGGCCGAATTGATGATCGCCAGCGGCATGCCGCAAGCGGCGGCCATGCTGGCCGACATGGAGCCGGTCGACAGCAGCGCATGGCAAGGCAGCGTGGCCGAAGCGCGCGCCGAGCTGGCCGCCTGGCAGGAAAAGCCGCCCATCTTCCAGGACGGCAAAGCGCCGCTCGACCTGTGGCAGGTGGTGCAGGACATCCGCGCCCAGACGCCGGCCGACACCATCATCACCAACGGCGCCGGCAACTACGCCACCTGGGCGCACCGCTTCCACACCTACGGCGGCATGCGCACCCAGCTCGCGCCCACCAGCGGCGCCATGGGTTATGGCGTGCCGTCGGGCGTGGCCGCCAAGATCGTCGCGCCGCAGCGCACCGTGATCACCTTCGCCGGCGACGGCGAATACATGATGAACGGCCAGGAACTGGCCACGGCCGTGCAGTACCGCGCGGGCGTGGTCATCATCGTCTTCAACAACCAGATGTTCGGCACCATCCGCATGCACCAGGAGCGCGAATATCCAGGCCGCGTCTCGGGCACCACCCTGCACAATCCGGACTTCGCGGCCATGGCGCAAGCCTATGGCGCGCGCGGCGAAGTGGTGAACACCACAGCGGAATTCGCCCCCGCCCTGCAGCGCGCCCTGGCGCACGCCCGCGAACAGCAGCTGCCCGCGCTGATCGAGCTGCGCTACGACGGCAATCTGATCACACCGGGCGCGACACTGGAAACCATCAGCAAGAACGCGCTGGCGGCAAAGGCAGCGAAATAAGCAAAGGCCGGGAAAATTCCCGGCCTTTTTTCAAGGGCGCTGCCTTCAAGCCTGCGTCGGCGGGGCCGGTTCCCATTTCGGGGCTGGCTTCGGCTCCGGCTGCGGCTCCTCCTCATGCGGCCGCGCCTTGGACGGCGGGCAAGCCTTGCACGTCTTCGGCCTGGCGCCAAAATCGCGCACCAGCGGCAGCTGCATGGGCGGCCCCTGCTCGCCGCAATAGCTGCCCTCCAGCGTCAGCAGCTTGCCATCGGCCGAGAAGCTGCCGCTGATGGTTTTCTCATCCTGATCGGCCAGCTGCACGGTGAAGTAGAACAGCTTGCCGCGCGGGTCGACGTTCACATCGCCCGCCACCACCGGCCAGCTCAAGCCGCCGGCCGTATATTCATAGATCACGGTGTCGACTTCGGCAAAGCGCTGCAAGGTGATGCGCTGGCCGCCGAACTCGCCGCTGTCGGGATGGATGCACAGATCCGAATACACCCACATGCCATGGCGCGGCAAGCCATACGGCTTTTCCCTGCGCGTCACCGTGGGCGCCGCCAGCGCGGCGCAGGAAGCAAACAGGATGGCGAGGGCGTAGCGAGTATGTTTTTTCATAGCCGCCATTGTACGGCAAGCCCGCTCCCAAGCCCGGCCTTGGATAGACAAATGGCTGTGTTCGTGTCCGATTGGGGTCTGACCCCAAGGTGGACACGAACACAGCCATAAAAAAACCGGCTGCCGAAGCAGCCGGTTTTCAGATCAGGCGATCAGGTTCCGATTAGAACGAGTGACGCACGCCGATGTTGAAGGCTTTGTCGCCGGTGCCAGCTTCAGCGTTGTTGCCAACGGTGTAGCCTGCGCCGTTTTTGTTCTTGATCTTAGCGTATGCCACGTAGGTGGTGGTGCGCTTGGACAGATCGTAGGTGTAGCCCAGTGCCCACTGGTTAGCGTCTTGGTTCAGGTTGGTTTTATCGTTCTTGTTGATGTAAGAAGCGATGAACTTGCCTGCGCCGCCCACTGGCACGGTCACGCCGATCAGAGCGTCAGCGCTCTTGGTCGAAGCCACTGGAGCAACGGTGGTGCCGTATGGGTTGGTGGTGTTGGCCAGAGCAGCGCTGTTCAGACCTTTGTTGTCGCTGTACATGAAGAATGCTTTAGCAACTTGGAAGTCGTAGTTCACAGCCAGCAGGGTGTTACGGCCGGTTTCTTTTTCAGCAACTGGGCCGCCCAGCACTGGCTGGTCGTCGTTGTTGCGGTTGTTGTACGCCAGACGCGCGTTCAGCGGGCCGTTGGAGTAGTTCAGCGACGCGCCAACTTGACGTTGTGCCGAGTTGTTCGATTTTTCGCCGAAGCCGTAGAAGAACTCAGCGGACACGCCGTTGTAGGCTGGGGTCGCGTACACAACAGCGTTGCTGTTGCGGGTGTTGGCGCCAGCGACTGGGAACAGGTTTTTCGCGGTACCAGCCAGGCCAGCGGCGAACGGGTCACCCACTTGCGACAGGGCGTTGTAGAACGGGGTGTACTGACGGCCCAGGGTCAGGGTGCCAGCTTCTTTGGAACGCAGACCAACGAAGGACTGACGGTTGGCGATGGAGCCAGCCACGTCGGATTCGCCGGTGTCAGCCTTGATGCCGCCTTCCAGCACGAACAGAGCTTGCAGACCGCCGCCCAGATCTTCGGTGCCTTTGAAGCCCAGACGGGAAGCGTTGGCCACGCCGCTGGTTACTTTGTTGACGCTGCCGGATTTGCCGCCGCGCTCTGCCACGATACCGGCATCAACGATACCGTAGATGGTGACGTTCGACTGTGCGAAAGCAGCGCTGCTCATGGCGCCCAAAACTGCGATGGAGATTAGAGTTTTTTTCATTACAAAGTTCCTTCAGTTGTTTGCAGCAAAAATTTAAAAGCTTTGATACCGCTAAATTCGGTCTTGATCGGCGCCCCACCCTGCAGCGCCTCTTATCCGTGAGGGCAAACTCCCCGATTGCCACTATGCTGTTCCGCTCCGGAACGCGTTCACTTTATCTGCGGCCGAGTTCATCGATGCCGGCTTGTCGCAGTGCTCTAAGGCACTGGAGGCGGCACTATACTGATGGATCGGCAATCCATCAAGTGTAAGATGCTTGCGAATTCAGCAAATCCTCCGGTTCTATCCCTTCCCCCGTTGGTCTAAACGCGCAAGCAACTTTGCCACCCAGCAATATTCTATCGCATCGCAATAGAAGCTGCCCGAACGGTCGTTCGGAAACTTCCCATTCCAAACAGAAGGAAAGACGTTCCTTTCGATCATTATGACTATTTTATACCGCTTTTCAGAACGTTGCTCGCCTGCACGCTAGTTATACGGATTCTGCGCGAGAGAATATTTGGATGAGGCATACAACTTTTAGTCACAGTAGACGAGCCAATCTCTAGAGGAGGATTACTTCATGGCTGAACATTGACATCTACTTTCGGTATATGCTGCGTTGCAAAAAGTTACATCTCGGCCTGGCGGGCGTTGACGTCGCGCCACGCCCGCCGCCGCGTTTCACCGCCGTACAACACTGCAACAATTTATTTTTACCAGCATATTGTCCAATACAAATATATGAGGAACTTGCGATTTGTCAGGAATTTGACACAGGGCAACATTGTGTCGTGGACAAGGGACGCCGCCGGCGCCGTGCGCGCCCCCAACAGCCCCATCTAGCGAACACTTCCCCGCCAAAAACGCGAGTAGAATTGGTCCGATAGGTCGTCAAACCCGCGCCTACCCAAGACCCGTAGCCGCCTTTGCATGAACACTTCAAGCCCATCACAGCCCGTCCCCAGCACCATCAGCGACGTTGAACGCGACACCGGCGTAGCCAAGGAAACCTTGCGCGTCTGGGAGCGCCGCTACGACTTTCCGCGCCCGCAACGCGACGCCTTCGGCGAGCGCGTGTACTCGGCTGAGCAGGTGCACAAGCTGCGCCTGGTCAAGCGCCTGATCGACCTGGGCTACCGGCCCGGCAAGGTGATCCAGTTCGGCAGCGCTGAACTGCAGGCCATGGCCGAACAGGCGGCCGGCCGCCAGCAGCCGGTCAGCGCGCCACATCCGGAACTGCATACCTATATAGAGCTGTGCAAAACGCACCAGATGGAAGCGCTGCGCCGCAAGCTGTCGCAAGCCATGCTGGTGATGGGCCTGAAAAACTTCGTCATCGAGCTGGTGGCCCCGCTCACCGCCCACCTCGGCGAAGCCTGGGCCGGCGGCCAGTTGGCCGTGTTTGAAGAACATCTATTCAGCGAGTCGCTGCAGATCGTCATGCGCAGCGCCATCTTCTCCATTCCGCAAGCCCACCATCATGGCGCCGCGCCGCGTCCGCGCATCCTGCTGGCGACCCTGCCGCAGGAACGCCAAGGCCTGGGCCTGCTGATGGCCGAAGCCGTCTTTGCCGCCGACGGCGCCCACTGCACCTCGCTCGGCGTGCAGACCGCGCTGCCCGATATCGTGGAAGCCGCGCGCAGCCTGCACAGCGATATCGTGCTGCTGTCGTTCTCGCCGCTGGCCAATCCGCGCCAGGTGGGCGATGCCTTGAAAGAGCTGCGCGCGCGCCTGCCGGAAGAAATGGAAATCTGGGCCAGCGGCAGCAATGCGGCGCTGCGCAAGCGTGCCGCCGGCGCCGCCCAGGTGTATGGCCTGGCCGACCTGGGCAAGGGCATCGCCGAGTGGCGTCAGCGCCCGCACGGCCAGGCCGCCTGAATCGCGCGCCGGGTGCGCCGTTGCCCGCGCGCCGGCTTCCCAGCCCGGCCTCCTGCCAGGCTCCCTGTTTCCCGTCCATAGCGCTCTGGTAGAATGTGCGCTTATTTTCAGCGCCCGACCGCCTACCCAATGTTCAGTTTTTTCAAGAAGAAAACCGCCACCGCCGAAGCGCCATCGGCCGCGCCTGAGACGCGCCCCGCCGCGCCAGCTGCCGCTCCCACTGCCGCCGCCCCTGCCACCGCTGCCGATAGCGCGCTGTCGGTCGCCGATTTCGAAACCGCCGCCAAGCCCGAATCGAAGCAATCATGGATGAGCCGCCTGAAAGCCGGCCTGTCCAAGACTTCGGCCAATCTGTCCATGCTTTTCGTCGGCGCGCGCATCGACGATGAACTGTATGAAGAGCTGGAAGCGGCCCTGCTGATGGCCGACGCCGGCATCGATGCCACCCAATATCTGCTCGATGCGCTCAAGCGCAAGGTCAAGGAAGACAAGCTGACCGAGGCCGCCGCCGTGAAAACGGCGCTCAAGGAACTGATGATCGACCTGCTCAAACCGTTGGAAAAGCCGTTCGAACTGGGCCGCCACCAGCCCACCGTGATGATGATCTCTGGCGTCAACGGCGCCGGCAAGACCACCACCATCGGCAAGCTGGCCAAGCATATGCAGGCGCACGGCCAGTCCGTGCTGCTGGCCGCCGGCGACACTTTCCGCGCCGCCGCGCGCGAGCAGCTGATGGTCTGGGGTCAGCGCAATAATGTGACGGTGATCTCGCAAGCCTCGGGCGATCCGGCCGCCGTCTCCTTCGACGCGGTCCAATCGGGCAAGGCGCGCGGCAGCAATGTGGTGATGGTCGATACCGCCGGCCGCCTGCCCACCCAGCTGCACCTGATGGAAGAACTGAAAAAGATCCAGCGCGTGATCGGCAAGGGCATGGAAGGCGCCCCGCACGAAACCCTGCTGGTCATCGACGGCAATACCGGCCAGAACGCGCTGGCCCAGGTCAAGGCTTTCGACGATGCGCTGCAATTGTCCGGCCTGATCATCACCAAGCTCGATGGCACGGCCAAGGGCGGCGTGATCGCCGCCATCGCCCGCGTGCGTCCGGTGCCCGTGTACTTCATCGGCATCGGCGAGAAGATCGAGGACCTGCAACCTTTCAATGCGGCCGACTTTGTTGAAGCCCTGCTTGCCTAAGGCACCATGATCGAATTCCAGCAAGTCAGCAAACAATACTCCGCCGAGGCCATGGCCTTGCGCGACATTACCTTGAATATCGAGAAGGGCGAGCTGGTGTTCCTGGCAGGCCCTTCCGGCGCGGGCAAGTCCACGCTGATGAAGATGATCGCCGCCATGGAGCGCCCGACGTCGGGCAAGGTCATCGTCAACGGCCAGGACATCGGCAAGATCCGCCGCGCCGGCATCCCCTTCCTGCGCCGCAACCTGGGCCTGATCTTCCAGGAGCAGCGCCTGCTCAACGACCGCTCGGTGCTGGCCAATGTCATGCTGCCGCTGACCGTGAGCGGCGCCCCGCGCGCGGCCGCCGAGCAGCGCGCGCGCGCCGCGCTGGACAAGGTGGGCCTGCTCGACCGCGCCGCCGACGAACCGCTGGCCCTGTCCGGCGGCGAGCAGCAGCGCGTCTCGATCGCGCGCGCCATTGTCAACCGGCCGCAGATCATCCTGGCCGACGAACCGACCGCCAATCTGGACCGCGCCAGCGCCAACCGCGTGCTGGACGCCCTGAAAGCCTTCCACTCCGTAGGCGTGACCTGCCTGATCTCCACCCACGACGAGCTGGTGCTCGAATCGGCGGCGCGCGTGATCCACCTGCAGCAAGGCGAATTGCTGAAGGAGGCCGCATGAGCATCTGGCTGCGCCAACACGGCTTTGCGCTCGGCTCCGCGCTGATCCATCTGCGCAAGGCGCCCGGCAGTTTCCTCTTCAATATCCTGGTGGTGGCGATCGCATTGGCCCTGCCCTTCACCGGCCTGACCCTGCTGAATAATGTGCGGCCCATGTCGGAACAGATGTCGGTCGATCCCGAGCTGAGCGTGTTCATGAAACAGGACACGCCGCGCGAACAGGCGGCCGGCATCTCCGGCTCGCTGCGCGCCATCGTCAAAGATGCCAAGATCGTCTTCGTGCCGCGCGAGAAAGCGCTCGAACAGCTCAAGGACAAGAGCGGCTTGAACGACGTCATCGCCACCCTCGGCGAAAACCCGCTGCCCGACAGCTATGTCATCAAGCTGGACGCCTTCCAGAGCGCGGCCGAAGGCGCGGCCATTGACGGCATCGCCGACCAGATGCGCGCACTGCCCGGCGTGGAATCGGTGCAGGTCGATTCGGCCTGGGTCAAGCGCCTGGCCGCCCTGCTCGGAGTACTGCGCCTGGCCCTGCTGCTGCTGGCCGCGACCCTGGGCACGGTGGTGGTGGCCGTGGTGTTCAACACCATCCGCCTGCAAGTCATGACCCAGCGCGAGGAAATCCTGGTCTCCAAGCTGATCGGCGCCACCGACGCCTATATCCACCGCCCCTTCTATTACAGTGGCGCCCTGCTCGGCCTGTGCGCCGGTGGCGTGGCCCTGGGCGCCGTGGCGCTGGCGCTGCGGCCGCTGAATACGGCCATCGCCGAATTCGCGCGCCTGTACGCCTCCGAATTCCAGCTGGCGCCGCTGGAACCGCTGGCCATGGCCGGCTTGCTGGCCCTGTCGGCCGGCCTTGGCCTGGTGGGCGCCCTACTCTCCGTGCAGCGCCATCTGGCCCGCCTCAATTAATTCTCCGGCACGCCTGCGTGCGTTCTCGCACAGAGAACGCCGCAGCGGCGCCCGTATCCTGTTCCTATTCCCACTCGCTTGCTAAAAGCCCATCGCCCCTGTGGAGTCGATAGCTTTTTGCTATAAAGCCCATTATTTCGGCCGATTGGCACTCCTCGATGGAGAGTGCTAATATATGTTCAAGAGCAAGTTTGAAACATGCTTCGGAGCAAGTTTAAGAGCCGATTAAGTTCCATCCGGCATTCTGCATCCGAACGGTAAAGAACCGTAACAGTCCGTGTGCCCGACAATTCCGCATGGCATATTGTGACTAGAGCAACACCTTCGAGCGAGGAAAGAATATATGACTACGATGTCCGCACAATCCGCCCTGGTACCCGCCGGCAACAGTGCACTGGGCCTCGGCTTCAGTGGCAACCTGGGCAACCTGGACGCCTATATTTCGGCCGTCAACCGCCTGCCCATGCTGTCGCATGAGGATGAGGTGCGCCTGGGCCGCCGCCTGAAGGAAAACAACGACCTGGGCGCCGCCCAGGAACTGGTGCTGTCACACCTGCGCCTGGTGGTGTCGATCGCGCGCGGCTATCTTGGCTATGGCCTGCCGCACGCCGACCTGATCCAGGAAGGCAATATCGGCCTGATGAAAGCCGTCAAGCGCTTCGATCCGGACCAGGGCGTGCGCCTGGTGTCCTATGCCATGCACTGGATCAAGGCCGAAATGCACGAATACATCCTGAAGAACTGGCGCCTGGTCAAAGTGGCCACCACCAAGGCCCAACGCAAGCTGTTCTTCAATCTGCGCAGCCACAAGCAAGGCCTGGACGCCATGTCGCCGGCCCAGATCGACCAGCTGGCCAAGCTGCTGGACGTGAAGCGCGAGGAAGTGATCGAGATGGAAACCCGCCTGAGTGGCCGCGACATCGCGCTGGAAGCGCCGTCCGACGACGAAGACGACAAATTCTCGCCCATCGCCTACCTCTCGTCCGACCAGAACGAGCCGACCCGCGTGCTGGAAGCCGAAGCCGTGACCCGTCTCCAATCGGAAGGCCTGGAAACGGCGCTGGGCAAGCTCGATCCGCGTTCGCGCCGCATCGTCGAAGCGCGCTGGCTGGCCAATGACGACGGCTCCGGCGCCACCTTGCACACCCTGGCCGACGAATTTGGCGTCTCGGCCGAGCGCATCCGCCAGATCGAAGCAGCCGCGCTGAAGAAGATGAAAGGCGCGCTGGCCGCCTACGTCTAAGCCGCGTTGTTCGCTGCCTGAATTTTCACAAAACCGGGGTTCGCCCCGGTTTTTTGCTTTATGCTGGCCGTTCAGCGGTGCGCCGCCGATGATGCAATTTGCTTAATATTTTCCTCGTGAGTGCCAGCTCGACAGGAGACCATATGCAGCCCAGAATCATCAGCTTCATGCTATGCCTCTGCATCTTCAGCATCATTGCCGCCTGCGGCATCGCCCGCAGCACGGCGCCCGAACCCAGCCCGAGGACGCCCATGCGAACCAGTGCCAGTTACACCCTGACTGCCGGCCAGACCGTCCAGATCGCCGCCGGCGCCACGCTCACGCTCGACCGCATCAACGACAGCCGCTGCCGCAAGGGCGCCGTCTGCGTCTGGGCCGGCTACATCAGCTTCAGTTTCACCGTCAACAAAGGCGGCGCCAGCCAAAGCTTCGTGCTGGCCGAAGACATGCCCAACGCCGGCAAGACCCAAGTCCTGGACGGCCTCACCTACACCCTTGAAAGTCTGGAGCCGCCCGATCCCCCCGCCGTCGACGCCCCCGCGCCCGACTACCGCGTCACCGTGCGCGTCACCCTCACCCCATCCTGAGCACACCCGAGTCTGTGGCTTTAAGCCCGATGGTGGTGGCGGCTGTCGGCGGGGGCTTGGGCGCGTTCGTGCAGGCCGTAATCGCGCATGACGCTGGCGATGCGCAGGCGGTAGTCCTCGAACAGGACGCCACGGCCGGCGGATTGGGCGGCGCGGTGGGCTTCCAGGCGGCGCCATTCGGCGATGGCTGCCTCGTCGCGGAAGAAGGACAGCGAGAGCAGCTTGCCGGGCTGGCTCAAACTCTGGAAACGTTCGATGGAGATGAAGCCGTCTATCTCGTCCAGCAAGGGGCGCAGCGCGGCGGCGATGTCGAGGTATTCCTGGCGGCCTTCCGCTTTGGGACTCACTTCAAAAATGACGGCGATCATGCTGCTTCTCCTGGGTTGAAAAATTCGGGCATGCGGGCGTTGTGCGATGGGCGGTAGCACCACTCATACATGCCCTTTTCCAGTGTCTGCGCTTGCAGCAGGACGTCGATGGCGGCAGCGGCTATCGTCGCCGCCAGCGTTTGGCCTGGGCAGGCGTGCGCGCCGTGTCCAAAGCCGAAGGCTTGGTTTGCCGCGCGGCTGGCTGCAGCCAGCACCAGCAGCACCACGTCGCCGGGCTGCAAGTCGACACTGCCAATGCGTGTGGCCTCGGCCACGAAGCGGCGCGTATTCTGGATCGGCGGATCGTTGAGCGCCACATCCCGCACCAGCGCCAGCCCGCCTTCGCTGGCGCGCTGCGGCGCCTGCAAGAGCGCGACGATGGCATTGCCGATCAGTCCCGCCGTGGCTTCGTATGTCTGCGACAGCAGGCCCACCAGATTGGCCAGGATCGCTTGCGCATGGTTCCAGCCAGCCGCTTCGGCTTCGGCCAGCACAGCACCCAACAAGCTATCCGCTGCGGGCGGCGCGCTGCGCAGCAGATCGCTGAAGCTGTCGAGCAGACACTGGGCTGCATGCTGGGCCAGCGCCAGCTGTTCCGGGCCGCTGAGCGGGGACAGGCAGGCGACGAACTGGCGCATCCACAGCGACAGCGCTGGCAACTGGGATGGCGCAAAGCCGAGCAGGCTGGCCACCGTCTGCACCGGCACATCGAAGGTCCAGGCAGACAAGCAGCGCCCATCCAGCCGCGCGGCACCTGCAGCCAGCGAAGCAGTCCCCGTTCGACCGTGCACGCCAGACAGCGCGACGGCTTCGCCTGCACCGGCCAGCAAAGCCTGCGCCAGCGAGGCCGCGCGCTGCCGCGCCTCATCCAGCGACAGCGCCGCCAAGGCGCGCTGCAAGACCAGCTTGGGCGCGGCATGGCGCGCGCCATCGTTCATCCTCACCAGCAGCCCGAATACCTGCCCGGCACTGCCGCCTGCGATGGCGGAGGGCACCGGCTCTGCCACGGGACGCACGCGGCATGCGGGATTGTCCATCACCGCCCGCACCAGGGCAGGACTGCCCGCCAGCCACAATTTTCGCTCCCCGTCGAACACCAGTTCGGACTGCGCGGCCAGGGCGGCATAGCCAGGGTAAGGATCGTTCTGGGTGACTGCCGCTATCGGATCGAAATACATGGATTTCCTTTGCACGAGTGGGATGGCTGCAGTATGCTGAAAAGCTTCCTCCCACACTTCGCCCTGGATCGAAATATGGATGCACAAGCCGACAACCACCTGTCCCGCATCGCTGGCGCCATTGCCGAACCGGCACGCGCGCGCATGCTGTGCTGCCTGCTGGACGGCCACGCCCGCACCGCCACCGAGCTGGCTGCGGTGGCGGAAGTCGGCGCCTCCACCGCCAGCGCCCATTTGGCGCGCCTGAAGGAGGAACAGATGGTGGAACTGCTGGTGCAGGGCCGTCACCGCTACTACCAGCTGGCCGGGCAGGACGTCGCCACCGCGCTGGAAGCCCTGCTGGTGGTGGCCGGCCTGCCCCGTCCCAAGTTCAAGCCCGGCACGCCGAACCGCCTGCGCAAGGCGCGCACCTGCTACGACCATATGGCCGGCTCGGTCGCCGTCGCCCTGCACGACCACTTTGCCGAACAAGGCTGGCTGGAAGCGTCCGCCGGCACGCCCAATGAATACCTGCTGAGCGCAGCGGGCGAACAAGGCTTCGCCGCACTGGGACTGGACCTGCCGGCCACACGCAAGCTGCGCCGCCGCTTCGCCTGTCCCTGCCTGGATTGGAGCGAACGGCGCCCGCATCTGGGCGGCGCGCTGGGCGCAGCCCTGCTGCAGATGGCGCTGAAAAAGGGCTGGGTGGAACAGGATCTGGACAGCCGCGCGCTGAGCGTTGCGCCCAAGGGACAGCGGCAGATGCTGGCGGCCTTCGGTCTAAGCATCACTTAAGTTGCCTGCACGACGATGTAAGGACTTCAACAAGGAGTCATCATGAAAAACTGGGCACGCGAAAACAAAGGCTTCCTCGTCTTCCTCGCACTGTTTGGCATCTTCCGCACCGCCATCGCCGACTGGAATCCGATTCCTTCGGCCTCCATGCATCCCAATCTGCTGGAAGGCGACGTGGTCTTCGTCAACCGCGTGGCTTATGACCTGAAGGTGCCGCTGACCGACATCTCGCTGGCGCGTCTGGGCGAACCGCAGCGCGGCGACGTCGTGACCTTCTCCTCGCCCAAGGATGGCACGCGCCTGATCAAGCGCATCGCCGCCCTGCCTGGCGACACAGTGGAGATGCGCGGCGAGCGCCTGATCGTCAACGGCAAGCAGGCCGAGTACACGGTGCTGGGCAATCATAACGAAGACATGGGCATGGCCGGCCAGCTGCAGGCGCTGCAACTGAGCGAAGCCAATGGCGATGCCAGCTACCGCATCCAGATCCTGCCGCAAGTGCATGCGCGGCGCGACTTCGCGCCGCTGGTGATCCCCGCCAACCAGTTCCTGATGCTGGGCGATAACCGCGACAACAGCAGCGACTCGCGCTACATCGGCCTGGTGCCGCGCGACCTGCTGATCGGCCGCGCCGAACGCATTCTGGTTTCGGCCAATATCACCGACCGCTGGCAGCCGCGCTTCGAGCGCATCGGCGCCAGCCTGCGCCCCCAGTAACCCTCCCGGGCGGCCGCGCGCCGCCACTTCCCGATTGCCATCCTCCGCCAAATCGCGATAAAATGAGAATAATTCTTATTTGCGTTTGATTTGGCGATGGCGACGGCGACCACTTTGCAGCTTGATCCGGGCGTGCTCTATCACGAGCATCACGCCTGGCTATTCGGCTGGCTGCGCAAAAAGCTGGGCTGCGCCCACCACGCCGCCGACCTGGCGCAGGATACCTTCCTGCGCATCGTCGCCGCGCGCGACACCCTGCCGCAACTGGCCGAACCACGCGCCTGGCTCACCACCACCGCCAAGCGCCTGATGATCGACCGCCAGCGCCGCGCCCTGATCGACCAGGCCTATATCGCCGAACTGGAACTGCTGGCGCAGGAACTGCCCTGCTATCCCTCGCCCGAAGAAATCCTGCAGGCGGCGCAGACGCTGAACGCCATTGCCCGCGTGCTGGCAGGCTTGTCCGACAAGGCGCGCGAAGCCTTCCTGGCCCACTATCTGGACGGCGAAAGCCACGCCGCCATCGCCGCCCGCCTGGAAGTCTCGACCCGCATGGTGCACAAATACCTGGTGCAGGCACTGATGCGCTGCGGCGAGGCGCTGGACGAGCCATGTCTGTAAGTCAGCCGCGCAAACTGTCCGAGCAAGCCGCCGAGCTGGTGGTCGCGCTCACAGCCGACACGCCGCGGGAGCGCGCCGCCGCGCGCAGCGCGCTGGACGCCTGGAAGGCCGCCGATCCGCTTCACGCGCAGGCCGCCGAACGCATGGAATATCTGCTGGGCCAACTGGAAGATGTGCAGCGCATCGGCGCCGGCGACAGCCGCCCCGCGCGCGCCGCCATCCACGCCGCGCTCAAGCCCGAGGCCGATGGCAAGCGGCGCGGCGCGCGCATCGCCACCGCCGCCATGCTGGCACTGAGTCTGTGCGGCGCGGCCTGGCTAGGACTGCAGCACTATCCGCCGGCCCTGCTCACTGCCGATCTGCGCGCCGGCACCGGCCAATGGCAGCAGCACACCCTGAGCGACGGCAGCCGCCTGACCCTGAACAGCGGCAGCGCCGTCAAGCTGGCCTACACGCCGCAGCAGCGCACCGTGCGCCTGGTGCAGGGCGAAGTGCTGGTGGACGTGGCGCGCGACGCCGCCCGTCCCTTCATCGTGCAAACGGAAGAAGGCAGCATCCGCGCGCTCGGCACGCGCTTCGTGGTGCGCCGCGTCGACGGCGTCACCGAACTGTCGATGCTCGAATCGAAAACCGCCGTGCAGACCGCCGCCCAGGCCGCGCAACTCAGCCGGGAAAATATGGTGGTGACAGCCGGCCAGCGCCTGCGCATCGAAGCTGGCGCGCTTGGCCCACTGGGCCGCATCGACGCCGGCAGCGTCTCCGACGCCTGGCGCCTGCACCAGCTGGTGGTACAGGACCGTCCCCTGAGCGAAGTGCTGGACGAACTGGCGCGCCACCGTCCCGGCGCCCTGCGCTACGACCGCGCGCAGCTGGACGGCATCCGCGTCTCCGCCGTGCTCCCGCTGGACGACACCGAACGCGCCCTGCACCTGCTGCTCACCAGCTTCCCCCAGCTGCGCATCCGCACCGTCACCCCCTACCTGGTCCTGATCGACGCCCCCACCAGCTAAGCCCCGCAGAAAATATTTTTTCGGATGCGGTTCCGGTTTGGCGCAGCCGTCCGTCAAGGTAGGTGAAGCAGCGAATATTTGTCCCGCGTGCAGCGGGCATCACCGTCAAGAACGAGAAGGAATCAGAGCATGTCCAGGCAATACCAGGGCGCCGCGCGCGCCGCCACTTCGTCCCGTCGTACCCATCTTGCGCCTTTGGCGCTGGCGATCCAGCTGGCCTTTGGCGGCGCGCTGGCGGCGGCCCTGCCGGGCGTGGCCCTGGCACAGGCAGCAGGCGCGCAGCAGGCGCAGTACGATATTCCGGCCGGCCCGCTGGCGGAATCGCTGAACCGTTTCGCACAGCAGGCCGGCGTGGCCATCGTGCTGGATGCGCAAAAAGTACAAGGCTTGCGCAGCCCTGGCCTGAAAGGCAGCTATGGCGTGGAGGACGGTTTCAACGCCCTGCTGCGCGATAGCCAGTTCGTGATCGGCAAGACCAGTTCCGGCTATCTGCTGCTGGCGAAACCGGCCCAGCGTCCAAACAGCGCCGCTGCCGGCGGCGCCCAGCCGGAACAGACCCTGGCTGCGGTGAACGTGAATTCCACCCTGCTGGCCGACGAGCTGCCGCGCGCTTACGCGGGCGGCCAGGTCGCCCGTGGCGGCCAGCTCGGCATGTTGGGCAGCACCAGCACCATGGACGCGCCCTTCAATCTGACCAGCTATACCGCCGAACTGGTGGCCAACCGCCAGGCCAGCACCGTGGCTGCCGTGCTGCTGAACGATCCTTCCGTGCGCTTCACCACGTCCGAAGGCCATATCTACGAGAACTTCAGCATCCGCGGCTTTGAGATCAATGGCGAGGATCTGGCTTTCAACGGTCTGTATGGCGTGGCGCCAAGCGGCCATGCGCCGACCGAATTCCTGGAGCGCGTGGAAGTGCTGAAAGGTCCGGGCGCTCTGCTGGGCGGCATGTCGCCGCAAGGCGCCGTGGGCGGCATCATCAACCTGATTCCCAAACGCGCCACCGACAAGCCGCTGTTTCGCCTGACCACCGACTACACCTCGCGCGGCCAGTATGGCGTGCATGCCGACGTGGGCCAGCGCTTCGGCGAAAACAAGCGTTGGGGCATCCGCGCCAACGGCGCTTACCGCGACGGCAAGGTGGGCGTGAAGGATCAGGAAAAGGAACGCATCCTCGCTTCCGTCGCCCTGGATTACCGCGGCCCGCAGCTGACCGCCAGCATTGATGCCTACAGCGACCGCGAGAACATCGACAACGGCAGTTCCTGGATGGCGAAGTTTCCCGCCAGCGGCGTGATCGCGCCGCCGAAAACCGGCACCAATCTGCTGCGCGGCATCTACGGCAAGCTGAAAAACGATGCCATCATGGCGCGCGCCAGCTATGAGTTCAACGACAGCGTCAGCGTCTACGGCGCACTGGGCAAGCTGAAATACGAATACTCAGGTTATGTGAACGGCACCCGCGCGGCAATCGAGAACACGGCCGGCGATTACACCGCCAACACCTATCATCAGCGCGGCACCACCGATACCACGTCGGGTGAAGTGGGCGTGCGCGGCCGCTTCAGCACAGGCACCGTGCGCCACCAGGCCGTCGCCAGCTTCACTTCGCTGAACTACGACACCGGCCGCGCCACCGTGTCCAACAGCGCCATTTTCAATTCCAATATCTACAATCCGACGCTGCCGAAACTGGCGGCCGATCCAGGTCCAGCGCCACGTACCAATGAAACCACGCTGCGCAGCTTTGCCTTTGCCGATACCATGTCCTTCGCCGAAGACAAGGTGCTGCTGACCCTGGGCGCGCGCCGCCAGCAGGTGCAAACTGAGGCCTTCGATCCCGTCACCGGCGCGCGCAAGCCTGCATCGGCCTATGACAGGAAAGCGACCACGCCGGCCATCGGCATCGTGGTCAAGCCATGGTCGCCGTCGGTCTCGCTGTATGCGAACATGATCGAAGGCCTGAGCCAGGGCGGCACCGTGAGCGACTTGAGCGCCAAGAACTTCGGCGAAACCTTCGCGCCCTTCCGCAGCAAGCAGCTGGAAGCCGGCGTGAAATGGGATCTGGGCGAAATCACCAATACCCTCAGCGTGTTCCAGATCAAGCGTCCTTCCATGATCAAGAACGTCGCCACCAATACCTATTCCGATGATGGCGAGCAGCGCAACCGCGGCGCGGAGTGGAATCTGTTTGGCCAGATCAACCCTTCGCTTCGCCTGCTGGGCGGCGCAGCCTACACCAGCGCCAAGCTGTCGCGCGCCGCAGAAGCCAAACTGGATGGCAAAACGCCCTACGGCATCCCGAAATGGAAGGCGAATCTGGGCGCCGACTGGGACGTTCCTGGCGTGCCTGGCCTGAGCCTGAACGGCCGCGTGATCTACACCGGCAGCCAGTTCGTCAACAATGCCAACACGCAGAAGATCGGCAGCTGGACCCGTTTCGATCTGGGCGCCCGCTTCGTCACCCGCGTGATGGAGAAGGAACTGCAACTGCGCGCCAATGTGGAGAACGTCGCCAACAAGAGCTACTGGGCCGGCTCCTTCAACGACAACTACGTGACCCAGGGTGCGGGCCGCATCTACAAACTCTCGGCATCGGTGGACTTCTGATGAAGAACGCTCAAGCGAAAAAAGCACCCGCGCGGCGCCGCTGGCTGGGTGGCGCCGCCGCCCTGGTGGCGGCCGGGCTGGCGCCAGCCCTTGCCTCAGCCGCAGGCGACGCGGCGGACAAGGCTGGCGACAAGCCTGCCGCAGGCAATGCCGGCGCGGCCGCCGATGGCGTCTGGGTGCAGGCCGCGCTGCCGCAAGCGCAGCAAACCGACCTGCGCTCGCGCCACACCGGCCAACACTACCGCATCTTCATCAGTATTCCCGACACGCCTGCGCCGGCCGCAGGCCATCCGGTGATTTATGCGCTGGACGGCAATGCCTCCTTCCCTTCGCTGGCCCTGATGGCGCGCACCGTCGCGCGCCGCAGCAAGGTGACGGGGCGCACTGCGCCGGTTGTCGTCGGCATCGGCTACGCCAGCGGCGAGGATTATGACGGCGTGGCGCGCAGCCGCGACTACACGCCGCCCTCGTCCAAGGCTAGCGACAAGGAAGGCGGTGCCGACCGCTTCCTCGACTTCATCGAGCAGGAACTCAAGCCGCAGATTGCCTCGCTGGCGAAAATCGATCCGCAGCGCCAGGCACTGTTCGGCCACTCCTACGGCGGCCTGTTCACCCTGCACGCCCTGTTCACGCGTCCGTCCGCCTTCCAGACCTTTATCGCGGCCAGTCCCTCGATCTGGTGGGGCGAGCGCTTCATCCTCAGCGAGCAGGCCGGACTTGCCGCGCGCGCAGCCGCCGCAACGCGCAAGCCGCAGCTGCTGCTGACGGTGGGCGAGCTGGAACAGGCGGTCGCACCGGGCAAGCAGCTCAGCGAACGCAGCGCCATGCTGATGGAAAAACGCATGGTCGATGCGGCGCGCGATCTGGCGGCGGATCTGCAAAAGCAGTCCGCCCCGGATGCCGGCAAGGCTGCGCTGACCCGCGTGCGCTTCCTTGCGCTGGCAGGCGAAGACCACGGTTCTGCCTTGTTCCCGGCCCTCTCGCGCGGCCTGGAATTCTTCCTGGAGTAAGCATGGACGGCAGGATCATCCTTCTGGCGCTGGCCGTAAACGCGGCCTCCATCATCTGTTTCTATCTGTCGGTGGAGCGCCAGCAATGGCTGGCGCAGCCGCTGCCCGCGCGACCGGGGCGCTGGGCGGGCAGCATCCTGATGCTGGGGACCGTCCTGCTGTGGTGGTCGCAAGCCACTTTCAGCACCACGCTGTTCGCGGTGCTGACCATCTCCATGCTGCTTGGCTCCCTCGTCCCCTATCTGGCCGCCCTGCGCACCATACTGAAAGGACAGCAGCCATGAGCGGCAAGTCCAAAAGCACCATCCAGCCCGACTGGATCAGCAAGACCCTGGCCGGCGTGCTGCTCGGCTTCGCCCTGTGCATCGCCATCAGCGGCCTGTTCGCCTGGCTGACGCCGGGCGGCCCCGCCGCGCCGCAGAAATCGCAGGCGACGATGTGGCTCACCATGCCCGTCTGGGGCGCGGTCCTCAGCTTTGTCTATCTGTTCCGCAGCGGCGCGCAAGCCTGGCGCTGGCTGGGCGGCGCCACCGTGCTGGCCTACGCCCTGCTTGCGGCCTGCCGCCACTTCCTTCAATGAGCTAGCCCATGCGCGCCGAAGTCATACGCATCTATAAATCCGTCCACACCTGGACCGGCATCGTCGCCGGCTTCATGCTGTTCATCGCCTTCTATGCGGGCGCGCTGACCATGTTCGAAGTGCCGTTGAACCGCTGGGCGGCCCAGGAACAGCGTCCCGCCATGGCGCCTTTGGCGCAAAGCGAGAAGCTGATCGCCGACACCCTGGCCGCGCGTCCCGACGCGCGTAAATCCTTCACCCTGCACCTGAACGACGAAGAGCACATCCCCGGCCGCATCACCTGGTCCAAGGGACGCGGCGACAAGTCGCCCTGGTCGGCCGACTATGCCGCCGACGGCAGCCTGCGCGTCGAACGCAACACGCCGTCCGGCATGGCCCAGCTGATCGACCATGTCCACCGCACCGGCGGCCTGCCGGGCGATGGCGAAGTGACGGAACTGATCATGGGCGTGGTCAGCACCTTGTATGTGGTGGCGCTGGTATCGGGCCTGATCATTCTGCTGCCCTCGCTGAGCAAGGACTTCTTCGCCCTGCGCGTCGGAAAAAACCTCAAGCGCATGTGGCTCGACGCGCACAATGCCATCGGCATCGCCAGCCTACCCTTCCACATCGTGATCGCCGTGACGGCCGTGGTCTTCGCCTTCCACGACCAGATCTACGATATCCAGGATACGGTGGTGTATGGCGAAAAAGTGAAGGCGCAGATGGCAGCGGCCAACGCTAAGCCGAAACCGGACCGCAAGCCCGCCGCCATGCTGCCGCCCGATGCGCTGCTGGCCAAGGTGCGCGAACTGAGTCCCGAATTCCAGCCCACCGCGATGCAGTACACCGCGCCGGCCACCGCCAGCGCCACAGTACGCATTGCCGGCGAGGACCCGCGCTACGTGCTGCGCCGCGATGGCTCCATCACGCTCAACGCCATCACCGGCGAAGTGGTGAACCAGAGCACCTTCCCCGGCAACTACAACGCCTGGGCCGCCCCCGTGGCCGGCGCCTTCGCCCTGCACTTCGGCACCTTCGGCGGCACGCCGATCCGCTGGACCTACTTCCTGATGGGACTGGGCGGCGCCTTCCTCTTCTACAGCGGCAATCTGCTGTGGATCGAGACGCGCCGCAAGAACGCCCGCAAGGGCGGCGCAGTGGAACAGAGCCGCTCCACGCGCTGGCTCTCCGCCGCCACTGTCGGTGTCTGCCTGGGATGCGTCACCGCGCTGTCGCTGACCATCGCGGCGGCGCGCCTGCTGCCGGCGCAGGGCGCGCAGCTGAACTCCTGGCATGAAACCGTGTACTACGGCGGCTTCTTCCTGTGCGTACTGTGGGCCTTCCTGCGCGGCGCGCCGCGCGCCGGCGTGGAACTGCTGTGGGCCAGCGCCGCCAGCACCCTGCTCATCGCCGCCGCCACCGTCTGGCGCGGCTTCGCCATCGGCGCGGTCGATATCGGCGCCGTCGTCATGGCCTGCGGCTTCGCCTGGATGGCTCTTGCCGCCATGCGCCGCCAGCGTCATGGCGCGACCGACAGCGTCTGGTCGCGCAAGCGCGCGGCGGCTACGCCAGCTTAAGCCTGCGCAGCATCGGGCAGGGGAAC
>NZ_JABWEB010000067.1 GCF_013369485.1 Massilia sp. BJB1822 | reverse complement strand
GCTCTCGTGCACGCTGCTGAAGGTTTCGCTGCTGGTGCTGCTGCTGCCGAGGATCTCGCCATTGGCGATCAGGCTGCGGGTGACGAAGGGGATGCTTTGACCGGCCCGGGTTTCCTGCTTTTCCAGAATGCGGCCATAGGCGTCGCTAAGCAGCTCGCGCGTCTCGCCATTCATGAAGACCTGGCTCAGGTTGCCGTTGATGTCGTACTTCTGGACACTGCTGCGGCTGTCGCCGTTGGCGGTGTTGCGCACCACGGTGTCGGTGAGCAGGTAGCTGCCGCGCAGCTTGCCGTAGACGTTGCTGGTGATTTGCTGCACCTTGCCGGCGGCATCGCTGAGGGTATAGCTTTCCAGCTGGCCGCTGGGCAGATGGTATTGGTAATCGATCGTGTTGAAAGTAGTGGTCCGGTTTTCGTTCAGGGTGCGCTGTTTGGCCAGGCGGCCGATGGCGTCGTATTGGCTCAGGCGCACTTTGCCGTTGTCGAGGGCGGCCACGGTACGGCCGGCGGCGTCATAGTGGCGGTAGCCGATCAGGACATTGTTTTTGTGGATATCGCTGAGGCGGCCGGCGGCGTCGTAGCT
>NZ_JABWEB010000066.1 GCF_013369485.1 Massilia sp. BJB1822 | reverse complement strand
ACGCCCCCGATGTGGATCTCCCCCGCCACGCCCAGCGGCACCGGCGCGCCATGCCGATCCAGAATGTAGATCTGCATATTGGCAATCGGCCGGCCGATATGCGCCACCTCCGCTGCCCGGTCAATCAGCCCGATGGTCGCATCCACCGTGCACTCGGTTGGCCCATACATATTGTAGTAACGGATGCCTTCCGCATTGCACAAGCTCTGCCACATGGACTCGCCGATCGCCTCGCCGCCAATCAGAACGCTGACCGGGCGATAATCCGGCTGCTCCATCAAGCCCGCTTCAATCAGCATTGTCAGCTGGGATGGCGTGCAGTCGAAAGCCGCGATAGCATGCTGCTTTGCAAATTCGATGAACTGCGCCCCGCTTGCCCTGATCAGCTGCGGGATAATGACCAGACGGTGCCCCGACAGCAACTGCAGCAAGCCTTTCAGCGACATATCGAAGGTATAGGAGGCATTCCAGCCAATCGCCGCATTCGGCGGGCAGTCCCGGTGTGTGGTCTGGCACATCGCCCACCAGAAGTTCGCCGCTGACGCATGCTCGATCATGACCGCCTTGGCGGTACCCGTGGAGCCCGAGGTATAGATT
>NZ_JABWEB010000065.1 GCF_013369485.1 Massilia sp. BJB1822 | reverse complement strand
CCGGCCGCATCGTCGCCTCCAGCGATCTGGATCAGAACCGCATTGCCTATGAATACAATGCCGCCGGCCTGCTCTCGCGCGTCAGCGACGCCAATGGTCAGGCCATGCTGTTCAAATACAGCGGCAACAACCTCACCGAAATCGAAACCACGGCCCAGGTTACGCCACGAGGCGCTCCTTCCCCCATCGCCGTGGTGCAGACGCGCATCCGCTACGAATATGACAGCAGCAACCGCCTCAGCCGCGTGATCACCGACCTCTCGCCGGCAGACGGCGCGATCGCCGATGGCAAAGTGTTCTGGACCCGCTACAGCTACGACGGCAGCAGCAAGCGCGTCAGCCTGATCGAGCAGGAAGATGGCGGCACGCTGAGCATCAACTACCGCCAGATCAATGGACAATGGTGCGTCTCCTATTGGTCCGATTCGCAGGGCAATGGTGCGGCCGTCAACTATATCAGCTCCAGCAAAACGGCTGGAGTCACCGGTTCGGATGGCAAAACCTCCACCTACTATCTGAAGGACAATGGCCAGCTCAGCGCCTTGAGCCAGCTGGACACCCTGAGCAGCGCGAGTGCCCGTGAAAGCTTTGAGTACGATGCGCTGGGTAACGTCAGCAGTTACACCGACCGCAATGGCAACAA
>NZ_JABWEB010000064.1 GCF_013369485.1 Massilia sp. BJB1822 | reverse complement strand
GGTCATGATTACGCATCGATCGGTCGTCAATCTTTGGATGGCCTTGCGAAAAAACATATTGGCGGATGTTCAGCTGTCCTACCGCTTCGCCTGGAATGCTTCCATTGCTTTTGACGCTTCCGTACAAGGACTTACTCAGCTTCTTTCGGGCGCAACACTGCTGTTGATCCCACAGTCCATCCGGCAAGATGGTCAGGCCATGAGGTCCTTTATTGCACAACACGAGATTGATGTCTTCGATTGCACGCCATCGCAATTGGCGCTGATGAGTGATGCAGACCAGCAAATCGCGTTGTCCAGGAACTGCAAGGTGTTGGTTGGCGGGGAGGCGATCACGCAAAAATTGTGGACCCAGTTCCGCGAAAGCCGTGAGTTCACTGTTTTCAACGTGTATGGCCCAACGGAGTGTACCGTGGATTCCAGCTGGGCCGAGCTGTCGGATGCGGCACAGCCATCGATTGGAAAGCCACTCTTGAACACCCAGATTTATGTTCTGGACCAACACCGGATGCCGCTGCCGCTTGGCGTAGCCGGTGAGATTTACATTGGCGGCGCCGGCGTGGCGCGCGGCTACCTGAAACGGCCGGAACTGACGGCCGAACGCTTTATCACCGATCCGTTCAGTGCGGAACCGAAGGCGCGCCTG
>NZ_JABWEB010000063.1 GCF_013369485.1 Massilia sp. BJB1822 | reverse complement strand
GATCTATACCTCGGGTTCGACGGGCAAGGCCAAGGGCGTCATGGTGGCGCATTACAATGTGGTGCGCCTGCTGCAGGCAAGCGACGGCTTGTTCGGGTTCGGATCTCCCGATATCTGGACCCTGTTCCACTCAATCTCCTTTGACTTCTCGGTATGGGAAATGTGGGGCGCGCTGGCGTATGGGGGCAAATTGCTGGTCGTGCCGGCGCAACTGGCCCGCTCGCCACGCGAGTTCTATGAATTCATTTGCGAACAGCGTGTGACGGTATTGAACCAGACCCCGAGTGCTTTCCAGCGGCTGATCGCCGCGCAGGCGGAATCGGAGGCCCGGCACACGCTGCGCAGCGTGATTTTCGGCGGCGAAGCCCTGGAGCTGCATACGCTCGATGCGTGGGTGGAAAGGAATGGTGCGGATCAGCCGGAGCTGGTCAATATGTATGGCATCACCGAAACCACGGTGCACGTTACGCATCGCCGCTTGAGCGCTGCCGACATCGCGTCGCGTGTCGGCAGCGTCGTGGGTAAAGCGCTGGCCGACCTGCAGGCGTATATTCTGGACCGCCACCAGCAGCCGGTGCCGCAGGGTGTGACTGGCGAGCTGTATATCGGCGGCGCTGGCGTGGCGCGCGGCTACCTGAAACGGCCGGAACTGACGGCCGAACGCTTTATCACCGATCCGTTCAGTGCGGAACCGAAGGCGCGCCTA
>NZ_JABWEB010000062.1 GCF_013369485.1 Massilia sp. BJB1822 | reverse complement strand
GATTGCATTCTCGAACTCATGGAATGATGAGCGAGTACCTAATATTGATGAGTTAAGTCAGGATTCATAGCCAAAGTGGTTTTGTGCAAACGGCTGCTCATCGGAAATGCTAGCTGCGTTCCCGTCATGCCCAGTAGCAGGTCCGATGCTGCCGGTGTTCGTTGCAGGTTCTGCTCAAAAAAACCTAAACATTTCCCAAAATCTCTGGATACCTTCCTTTGAAAGCGTTGCCTCGGCCGCCGACTCGGCCTTGCAGGCAGTCACGGATCTTACTAAGGGGATGGTATGGTTGCGATTGTTGGCGGGAATGGACTGGGTCTACTGAACGGTTCCGGCGCGACGCTGGGGCAGCGCGGGCTGACTGGCAACGCCCAGATGGGCAGGCATGGCGATCAAGTGTTTGTCAACGTCGCCAACGGCAATCTGATCCTGCAGCGCCAGGATGAATTTCTACCGTCCGGCCTGGGCATCGCCGTCAACCGCACCTACAACTCCCAGGGCCAGTTCAACGACGATAATGGCGACAACTGGAAGCTGGGCCTATCCAAGAGCGTCACCGGCCTGACCGGAACAGTCAACACCGCCGACAGCACCATCAGCCGCATTGCCGGCGACGGTTCCACCGCAGTCTATACCTACGACGCCGCCGCAAAATGCTATCGCACCACCGAGGGCAGCGGCGCCTACGACACCCTGGCCTACGACAGCAT
>NZ_JABWEB010000061.1 GCF_013369485.1 Massilia sp. BJB1822 | reverse complement strand
TTGTTGCCATTGCGGTCGGTGTAGCTGCTGACGTTACCCAGCACATCGTATTCAAAGCTTTCACGGGTGCTCGCGCTGGTCAGCGTATCCTGCTGATTCACCGCGCTGAACTGTCCATTGTCCTTCAGATAGTAAGTGGCGGTTTTGCCATCCGAACCGCTCACTCCCGTCGTTTTGGTGGGGTTGATATAGTTGGCAGCGGCACCGTTGCCCTGCGAATCGGACCAAGAGGAGACGCACCATTGGTCGTTGACTTGGCGGTAGTTGATGTTCAGTGTGCTGCCGTCTTCCTGCTCGATCTGGCTGACGCGCTTGCTGTTGCCGTCATAGCTGTAGCGGGTCCAGAACATTTTGCCGTCGGCGATGGCGCCATCTTCCGGCGAGAGGTCGGTGAGAACGCGGCTGAGGCGGTTGTTGCTGTCATATTCATAGCGGATGCGCGTCTGCACCACGGCGATGGGCTGGGGGAAGCCAGGCTTGGAAACCTGGGCCGTGGTTTCGATCTCGGTGAGATTGTTGCCGCTGTATTTGAACAGCATGGCCTGGCCGTTGGCGTCGCTGACGCGCGAGAGCAGGCCGGTGGTATTGTATTCGTAGCTGAGACGGTTCTGATCCAGGTCGCTGGAGGCGATGATGCGGCCGGCCTTGTTGGCGTCATAGGTTTCGGTGGCGCGGGTGTCGCCCGAAGTCCAGAGCCATTGGGCGTTGGTGCTGTCGTAGGCCAGCGTGTCGTAGGCGCCGGCACCGTCGGTGGTGCGGTAGCATTTGGCGGCGGCGTCGTAGGTGTAGAGCGAGGTCGAACCATCGCCGGCG
>NZ_JABWEB010000060.1 GCF_013369485.1 Massilia sp. BJB1822 | reverse complement strand
TTCGGACTCGATTTCTCTACGGCTCCCCTATTTGGTTAACCTCGCCACTGAATGTAAGTCGCTGACCCATTATACAAAAGGTACGCAGTCACCCCACAAGGAGGCTCCTACTGTTTGTATGCACACGGTTTCAGGATCTATTTCACTCCCCTCCCGGGGTTCTTTTCGCCTTTCCCTCACGGTACTGGTTCACTATCGGTCGATTACGAGTATTTAGCCTTGGAGGATGGTCCCCCCATCTTCAGACAGGATTTCTCGTGTCCCGCCCTACTTGTCGCACGCTTAGTACCACCGGTCTGATTTCGTGTACGGGGCTATCACCCGCTATGGCTGCCATTTCCAGAGCATTCCACTATCAGTCCGACTATCACGTGCAGGCTCTTCCCATTTCGCTCGCCACTACTTTGGGAATCTCGGTTGATTTCTTTTCCTGCAGCTACTTAGATGTTTCAGTTCGCCGCGTTCGCTTCGTACACCTATGTATTCAGTGTACGATGACCTAAAAGGCCGGGTTTCCCCATTCGGAAATCTTCGGATCAAAGCTTGTTTGTCAGCTCCCCGAAGCTTATCGCAGACTTCTACGTCCTTCATCGCCTGTAATCGCCAAGGCATCCGCCATGTGCACTTATTCACTTGTCCCTATAACGTTGACGGCTATAGGTTAAGCATTTACTACTGTGTTTGATGAGTTTTTGTATGCGTTCCTTTCGGAACACTACCCTAAGTGTATATCTTGCGATATACGCTTAATAAAACTTTACTTCTTCCAGATTGTTAAAGAACGAAACTCACTTAGTCTCTAAAAGACCAAACCTAAACA
>NZ_JABWEB010000006.1 GCF_013369485.1 Massilia sp. BJB1822 | reverse complement strand
GCGCCGGGCCCCCATGGGGGGGCCGGGCCGCGCGCCGCCTCAATCCAGGCGGATCACCACTTTGCCGAACACCGCGCTGCTCTGATAGCGTTCGAAGGCGCGCTGGAAATCGGCCAGCGCGAAGACCTCGCCGACAATCGGCTTGAGCTGGTGCTGGCCGATGGCGCGCAGCATATCCTCGTACATATCGCGGCTGCCAGTCAGCACGCCGCGGATGCGCGCATTCTTGAACAGCAGCGGCAGGGTGAAGTCGGGCGCGTCGCCCATGCCGGCCAGCAGCCCGACAAAGCCGATATAGCCGCCCAGGCGCAGCACCGACAGGGAGGTTTGCATGCCGCTCAGGCCCGTCACCTCGATCACCATATCCACGCCGCGGCCATCGGTGGCGGCCAGGATTTCGCCCGCCAGATCGGGGCTGGTCTTATAGTTCAGCACCACGTCGGCGCCCAGTTCCAGCAGGCGCGCGCGGCGTTCTTCCTTGCTGGTGGTGATGATGACGCGCGCGCCGAACAGCTTGGCCAGCTGCAGCGCCGCCAGCGAGACGCCGCCGGTCCCTTGCAGCAGCACCGTGCGGCCCGGCGCGGCGCCGCCTTCGGTCAGCGCATTCCAGGCGGTCAGCGCGGCGATCGGCAGGGTCGCCGCTTCTTCATAGCTCAAGTGAGAGGGGAAGGCGACCAGGGCGTGCTCCGGCAGCACCGCGTATTCCTGCAGCATGCCGTCCAGCGGGCCGCCGTTCTGCGCGGCCTGGCGTTCCGGCGTCAGCTCGCCGGAGATGAAATCGCGCGTCATCATGCTGGTCACGCGGTCGCCCACCTTGAAGCGGGTCACGGCAGCGCCGACCGCCACCACCTCGCCAGCGCCGTCGGACACCGGCACCAGGGGCAGCGCTTCGGCGGGAATGCCGTACATGCCGCTGGTCACCATATGGTCGCGGTAATTGAGCGAAACGGCGCGCACGCGCACCTTCACCTCATGCGGGCCGACGGCCGGTTCGGCGCGTTCGGCCAGCACCAGGCCATCCTTGGTAAAGCTGTGCAATTCGACTGCTTTCATGTTTTCTCCGACAGTAAGTATTGAGGCCTCCAATGTACAATCGGACATTACGCTCGGTAAAGCGGGTAATGTGCAATTCACTCTTGCAGGGAACGCTGGAATGAAAACGGAAGACCGCTTTGCCGAAATCTCGGCCTTTGTCGCCACGGTCAGGCATCAGAGCTTTGCGCTGGCGGCGCAGGCCATGACTCTGTCCTCGTCGGCGGTGAGCCGGCGCGTGTCGGCGCTGGAGGCGCGCCTGGGCGTGCGCCTGCTGACGCGCACCACGCGCAGCCTGCGCCTGACTGAGGCGGGCGAACACTATTACGCCGACTGCCGCCGCCTGCTGGAGGAGATGGAAGCGGCCGACCAGTCGCTGCGCGATGCGGCCGGCGCCGTGAGCGGCCGTCTCAAGCTGGCGCTGCCGGTCAGCTATGGCCACCTGCATGTGCTGCCCACGCTGCCCGGCTTCATGCAGCAGTATCCCGAGGTGGAGCTCGATGTCTCGCTGTCCGACCGCTATGTGAATATCGTGGAGGAGAATGTGGACCTGGCGGTGCGCATCGGCAAACTGGTCGACTCCAGTCTGGTGGCCAAGCGCCTGCGCGCCGATGTGCGGCGCATCTGTGCCACGCCGGCCTATCTGGCCGAATATGGCACGCCCGCCACGCCGGCTGAACTGACCCAGCACCGCGTGCTGCAATTCTCGCTGTCGCCCATCGGCGATGTGTGGCAGCTGACGCGGCGCGGCAAGACCGAATCGGTGAAGGTCAGGCCGCGCCTATGGGGCGACAGCGCGCAGCTGACTCATGCCGCTGCGCTGGCGGGCCAGGGCATCGCCATCGTGCCGGCCTTTCTGGCGGCGGCCGATATCGCAGAAGGGCGTCTGCAGGTGGTCCTGCCGGAATGGAAGTTCGCGCCGACCGGGATCTGGGCGGTGTATCCCGGCGGGCGCCATCTGCCGCTGAAGGTGAGAAAGCTGATCGCCTATCTGGAGCAGCACCTGCCGGTCTGCCCCTACGATCTGGGCGACTGAGCCGCGCAGCGTTTAAGCGGCGTGCGCCAGCAGGGCGGATTGCGGCGCTGGCGGCAGCGGCTGCAGGGCGGCGAGGTCGAGGCGCTCTTCCAGCAGCGCGAAGACGGCGTCCTTGGACAGCACATAGCGCTCCAGCAGCACGTCCTTGATCGAGTCCATGACGGCGCGGTAATCGCCGATCGCCTGCAAGGTGTGGCTATACAGCTCATCGGCCTTGGCTTCTACCTGGCCCAGCGTGTGCTCGGCCCCGCTCTCGCTCTTGAACTGGCTGTAATCGAGCTTGGAGCGCGAATACATGGAGAGGCGGTTGACCATGGTGTCGAGCATCGAAGTCGCCTTCTGGATATCGTTCTGGCTGCCGACCGAGATGCCGCGCGCGCCGTAGAACAGCTCTTCGGCCGCCACGCCGCCGTACAGCTGCATCACGTCGCGCTCCATTTCCTCCAGCGTGCGCAGGGACATATCGTCGCCGGCCGACAGCACATAGCCCAGGGCATTGAGCTTGGACACCGACTCCGTGCTGATCTTCAGCAGATGCGATTTCTCCTTCACCTCGGCCAGGCTCAAGCCGGCGCGCAAATAGGGGTCGATCTGCATGAAGAAGTGGCCCAGCTCGTGCAAGGCGATGCGTTCGCGCTGGCGGGTTTTTTCCGCCGTGGTGGCGCGGTCGGTCAGGCCGATGGTGGCGCGCTCGAAGGCGCGGAACAGCAGCTCGGTATTGATCACGGCCTTTTCCTGGATCGAGATCATGGAGGCGCGCTCCACCACCGTTTCCAGCAGGGCGGGACTGAGGTTGTTGGTGATCTCGGCCACCTGGTTCAAATCCAGATCGTTCCAGTCGACGCAGCCTTCTTCCTTGCGCTGCAGGAAGGAGCGCAGCAGCTCCTGGCGCTCGGTCTTGTTGGGCAGGCGGAAATTGATCTTCACCGAGAAGCGGCGCAGCATGGCTTCGTCCATCTGCGTCGAGGCGTCGTCGAAGTTGGAGGCCACCACCCAGATCACGCCCTTGCCTTCCTCGCTTTTCACGCCGTCCAGCAGGCCAAGCAGGGTGTTGGCGGTATCGTCTTCCCACTTCTTTTCGCCGCGGCCGCGCGGCATGAACAGCGCCTGGGCCTCGTCCAGGAAGATGATGCAGTTGCCGCGCGCGCAGGCCTTGCGGTACAGCGCGTTCAGCGCCTTGGAGCCGCCGCCGATATAGCCCGATTCCAGCGCCGAGCCGGAAGCCTGGATCAGCGGGTAGTTGAGGCGCTTGGCCAGATAGCCGGCCAGCTTGGTCTTGCCGGTGCCGGCGGGGCCGGTCAGCATCACGTTGAAGGGCTTGTCGATATTGTGCGATTTGTAGACGGCGCGGTTGCGTATCATGTCTTCCAGGTGCAGCACTTCCTGCTTGATATCGTCCATGCCGATCAGGTCGTCCATGCTGCCTTTCAGCTTGTCGGGCGAGATCACGCTGGCCGACTGGCCCATGCCGGGCAGGCCGGCTTTGAGCAGGAACAGCACCACGGCCAGCACGAAGATATCGAAGGCGTGGCGGCGCAGGAAGTCGCCGCTGCCGGCCAGGGCGCCGCCCTCGTCCTGCAGCACGGCCTTGTGCGAGGCCAGGTACTCGTCCTTGGCGATGGCATAGGGCAGGCCGTTGCGCAGCAGGACTTCGCGTTCCAGGCTCAGATGCGAGGTGCTGGGCACTTTCACCACATGCAGGGTGGCTTCGTTCTTGAGTTTGTAGATATAGCGTGGCGCCTCCGACAGCGGGCGCGCGATCAGCAGATAGTCGAGCTTCTCGCGCTGGGCCACCAGGGCGGTGATTTCGGAGATGTCCTGCGAGCGCAGCACGGGACTGCTATCCTGCACGGCTTCGCGGCCCAGGGCGGCCCAGGCCACCAGGGCGCCGGTGAGCAGGAGGAGGGCGACGCGCACCCAGGTATTTTTAAGCGCCAGCTGAAGTTTGTAGAAGTTAAACATGGACGTTCGGGCAATCAGGGAGTAACGAAATGCGCGGCGGCGGGGCGCAGGCGGATTGTCGTCGTGACGCTGTGCATGAACGCTGCTTGGGATGCAGCTTTTACTTTCAGACTTGGAAATATGCTGAGCGGCTACGCGGTGTATGGTGGGAATATAGCTCGCTTGCGCGGCCTTGTGTTTGGTTACCGCAAGAAAAAATTTTTCGACGCAACATCAATGGACAGCCTGTTAACATAAGGCTTAGTTTGGCGTTGTCCATTTTTCATACTTGCGATCCAGACGCTGGAAACTGCCGTCCTGGCGCATCTCGTCCAGGCTGGCATTCATGCGCTCGATCAAGCGGTCCGGCACGGAAGGATTGCAAGCCAGATAAACTTTCACGCGATGAAAAACCAGCAGGGGCACGATCTTCCCCGTGAGTTTTTGCTGGGCCAGCAGCTGGCTGCCGGTGCGCATGCCGACCGCCCACAAGTCGATGCGCTTGAGCAGCAGCTTTTGCGGGTTGAGCGCGTCGCTGGCGACCGGCTCGACGCGGAAGCCGCGTGCCTGCAGATATTCTTCGCGCGCGTCGCCGTTATAAGTGCCGATGCGCAGGTTGCGCGCATCGTCCAGGCTGCGCAGGCGCAGACGGGCATCGGCGCGGCCCATCAGCACCCATTCCGAGACATCGGTCGGCCCCACCCATTTGAACAGGGCTTCGCGCTCGGGCGTGCGCGCGGTCGAATACACGCAGGTGTGCGGCGCATGCTGGGCCAGGGTGTAGGCGCGCTTCCACGGCAACAGGTCAAAGCTGTGCGGGATGTCGCTGCGCTCCAGCATTTCGCGCAGCTTGTCGGTTTCGCGCCCGCCGACGCGGCCCTCGACCAGCATGCTGGCCGGCGGCGAATGTTCGGTGGTCAGATGCAGTTCGAGCGCCGCGGCGCTGCGGCTGGCCGGCAGCGGACCATTGCGGAAATCGGCCAGGGTCTCGGTATGCAGGCTGGCCGGCGACGCCGCCAGCGCCAGGGCCGGCGCGGCCAGCAAGGCCGCCAGCAGGCGTATCCGCCCGGCGCCGCGCATGCTGAGGGAAGTCAAGGCAGGCATGGGGCGCTCGGGGAGAAGGGCGAGGCGCGGTTAATCAACGCGGCGGAACAGGCGGAAACGTTCGCTGCGGTCGGAGGCGCGGCGGCCTTCCCACACCAGCTGCCAGTGCGGCGCGGGCGGCGCCGCCAGGTCTTTTTTGCTGCGGCCGCGCGTGCTGTCCTGCCACAGCAGCATGGGGCAGTTGCCGCCGTCGACGCGGGCGAAGGGCAGGTGGCCGAAGTAGGCGAAGGAGGCGCGCTGCGCCGGCCCCACATTGCTGTCGATGCAGCGCGTGCCGGCAGGCACGCTGGCGGCCGCCTGCTGCGCCACCGTCGCATAGCTCTTGCTGTAGTTCATATGCGGCAGGAACAGGGTCATCAGCAGAATCCAGATCAGAATCAGGCCGCCCGAGGACAGCACCACGGCGCGCCACAGCACCGAGGGCTGGCGCGAGATGCGCCAGTGCACCAGGGCGAACCAGCCGGCGGTGGCGATGCCCGCCACCACCAGGGCCAGCACGTGCAGCTCGGGCTGGAAGCCGGGCAGCAGCTTGAGCACATTATGCGCCGGGCGCGGCGGCCAGCCGGTGAGCTGGGCATACCAGAAGATCCACAGCACGGCGGCGCATAGGGTCAGCACCATGACCGAGAACCAGTCGATGGCGTTGATGGCGCCGCGCTTCATGGTCAGCAGGCCGAAGGCGGCCATGATGGCCAGCGGCGGCAGCAGCATCAGGAACTGGCCCTGTTCGGGATTCGGGTGGCACAGGGCCAGCAGCGAAGCGACGCTGACGAAGGCGGTCGGCACCACGATGTGCAGCAGATTGCTCTGGCGGCGCCAGGCGTACACGGCCCACAGCGCGAAGGGCCAGGCCGGCCAGAAGAACCAGACGCCGACGCGCAGGAAGGCGCGCAGCGAATAGGTGCCGGGCAGGGCCAGCTGGTTCAGATTCCAGGCGGCCCATGCCGCCAGCGGTTCCTGGCCGTAGGGGCGGCTCCAGACGGCCGCCAGCAGCCAGGGCAGGGTCACCAGCAAGGCGGTGGCGGCGGCCAGCGCCAGATCGCGCAGGGCGCGGCCCACGGGCAGGGCCAGGAAGCGGCCGCACAGGAACAGGGCCAGCAGCAGGGCGGCCGGCGTGACCCAGCCGCGTGTCAGCGTCATCAGGCCCAGGGCCAGGCCGATCAGGGCCGCATTGCGCAGCGAGGGCTTTTCCATATAGCGCACGGAGCGGTACAGGGTCAGGGCCAGCAGCGAGGTTTGCAGCGCTTCCGAGGTCGATTCATGGCTGTGCACCAGGAGGCCCAGGCAGCCGAGATAGATCAGGGCAGCGGCATCGGCCAGGGTGCGGCCGAAATCGTTGGGTTCGGGCTGGCCGCCGAAGGCCAGGCGCAGCGGCTGGGCCTCGGGCCGGCGGCCCAGATTGAAGGTGGCGTACCACAGCGAGAGGGTGCCGAGCAGGAAGACGCCGATGGTGGCCACGCGCGCGCCCAGCACATCGCCGAGCAGCCAGCCGAACAGCTTGATGCCGAGGGCGCCCAGCCAGAAGGCCAGCGGCCCTTCTTCCGGCATGGACAGGCCGGCCACATTTGGCCACAGCCAGTCCTGCCAGCCGCCTTGGGCCATGGTCCACATCACGCCGAAGCTGGCCGCGTCGTCGTTCTTCCACGGCTCGCGCCCGATCAGGCCCGGCAGGATGTACAGCAGGCCCAGGGCATACAGGGCCCAGCGGGGCAGGGCAAGGGTGGCGGCAGCAGGCAGACGGACTGGCTTCATCGGCGTTACAAGTAAAGGAAACTGGAAGAGAGTAGCAGCGATAATAAAAAAAAGGCAGCCGTAGCTGCCTTTTTTTCGCTGAGCGGCAGATTAGCCTGCTGCAACGGCGGTTTTGGAACCGACTTTGCCGAACTTCTGGCGGAATTTTTCCACGCGGCCGGCGGTGTCGACGATCTTGTGCTGACCGGTGTAGAACGGGTGCGATTCAGCGGACACCTCGATCTTCACCAGCGGATACTCTTTACCTTCGTGGGTAGCGGTTTCGCGGGTCTGGATGGTCGAACGGGTGATGAATTTGAAGTCGCAGGACACGTCAACGAACAGGACTTCACGGTAATCTGGATGGATTTCGGCTTTCATGTGCTTCTCTCTCAAGGTTTGGTAGCCAAACAGCACTTCGTCGGTCCTTGCTGCCTCTCGACCCGATTGCCGCTCACTTGCCAGGTGGTTAAAAAATCAACCGCTGATTATACAATGGATGCAAAAAAGCGGCAAGCCGGCCGATGCCGGGCTTGCCGCTTTGACAGCGCAGGGCGGGAATCAGCCGCCGCGGCGCATCAGGTCGAAGAATTCCAGATTGGTCTTCGTCGACTTCATCTTGTCGAGGATGAACTCCATCGCTTCGATCTCGTCCATCGAGTACAGCAGCTTGCGCAGGATCCAGATCTTCTGCAGCTGGTCCGGCTTGATCAGCAGTTCTTCGCGGCGGGTGCCCGATTTGTTCAGGTTGATCGACGGGTAGACGCGCTTCTCGGCCAGGCGGCGCTCCAGGTGCACCTCCATATTGCCGGTACCCTTGAATTCCTCGTAGATCACGTCGTCCATGCGCGAACCGGTTTCGATCAGCGCGGTGGCGACGATGGTCAGCGAGCCGCCTTCTTCCACATTACGCGCGGCGCCGAAGAAGCGCTTTGGACGCTGCAGGGCGTTGGCGTCGACACCGCCGGTCAGCACCTTGCCGGAAGCCGGGATCACGGTGTTGTAGGCGCGCGCCAGACGGGTGATCGAGTCCAGCAGGATGACCACGTCTTTTTTCATTTCGACCAGGCGCTTGGCTTTTTCCAGCACCATCTCGGCGACCTGCACGTGGCGGGTGGCCGGTTCGTCGAAGGTGGAAGCCACCACTTCGCCGCGCACCGAGCGCTGCATCTCCGTCACCTCTTCCGGACGTTCGTCGATCAGCAGCACGATCAGGGTGACGTCGGGGTGGTTGGCGGTGATGGCGTGGGCGATATGCTGCAGCATCACGGACTTGCCGGACTTCGGCGAGGCGACCAGCAGGCCGCGCTGGCCTTTGCCGATCGGCGAAATCAGGTCGATGATGCGGCCGGTGATGTTCTCGGCGCCGTTCATCTCGCGCTCCAGGCGCAGCGGTTCCTGCGGGTGCAGCGGCGTCAGGTTCTCAAACAGAATGCGGTGCTTCGAGGCTTCCGGCGATTCGCCGTTGACCTTGTCTACCTTGACCAGGGCGAAATAGCGTTCGCCGTCCTTGGGAGTGCGCACCTCGCCCTCGATCGAGTCGCCGGTGTGCAGATTGAAGCGGCGGATCTGGGAGGGGGAGATGTAGATGTCGTCGGTCGAGGCCATGTAGCTGGCGTCGGGCGAGCGCAGGAAGCCGAAGCCGTCCGGCAGCACTTCCAGGGCGCCGTCGCCGAAAATCTGCTCGCCGGCTTTGGCGCGTTTCTTCAGGATTGCGAACATCAGTTCCTGCTTGCGCAGGCGAGCCGCATTGTCGATGTCAAGACCGATAGCCATTTCCAGCAAGGCGGAAACGTGCATAGCCTTAAGTTCAGATAGATGCATATATGTTGAGTGTCCCGTGACGGGAAATTAGGTAGGGGAGGGAACTGCGTGGATTATTATTAAAAAGGCCAGAGTCTGAGCCCTAGGCCGGCCAGGCAGGCGGTGCTGCGGGCGCAGCGCCGCCTATCTTACTCAAAGATTGCTGTCAATGAAAGAGGTCAGCTGGCCTTTTGCCATCGCGCCGACTTTTTGTGCCTTCATTACGCCACCGGCGAACAGCATCAGGGTCGGAATGCCGCGGATGCCGAATTTGGCCGGCACGGACTGGTTGCTGTCCACGTCCATCTTGGCAATGGTCAGCTTGCCGTCGTATTCCTTGGCCACTTCTTCCAGCATCGGCGCAATGCTCTTGCAAGGACCGCACCATTCGGCCCAGAAGTCCACCAGCACGGGACGATCGGCTTTCAGCACGTCGGCTTCGAAGGACGCGTCGGTAATATGTTTGATGTTTTCGCTCATGTTTTGCCTCAATCGAGGGTGATATCAATAACGCCTGGGGCACGCCATCTTGCCAGCTTTCGCCATCAGGGCCGTCTGTGTTACTGCTTGTATGCAGGAGATGGAGCTGATGCGCGCTAATTCAATATTGGGGTGGCAAGAGGGAATCAGGCGGGGAATGAATCAAATAATAACCCATTTTCCGCGCTTGTGCGGAAGATTGCTCCCTGGTTATTAGTGTTTATTATCTAATTGCCGCCGATCCGGGCGCTGCCGCAGGCTGCGCGCCAGCGCCACCAGGTCGCCCAGTTCCCCGGCCGCCAGCGGCTTGCGGCAGGCGCCGAGAATGGTCAAACCCTGGGCCATGGCCAGCATTTCAGCCGCTTGCAGGATGCGCTGGTCCATGCCCGACAACAGCACCACGCCGCCGCGGAAATCGCTTTCGGCGGTCAGGCGCAGGAATTCGATGCCGTCCATCTCGGGCATCGACAGGTCGCAGATCAGCAGCTCGGGGCGGTGCTTGCCCAGCGCCTGCAAGGCGGCGCGCGCATCGCGTTCGCTGCGCACATCGATGTCGCCGTCCACCTCCTCCAGGATATCGCCCAGCATGGCAAGCATGAAGGGATCGTCGTCCAGCAGCAGGACGCGCAAGGGGGCGGCGCTGGCCAGCACGGCTTCAGTCATCATTGGCGAAAGAAGTATTGGTCATGATCTGCTCCACGATACGTTCCAGCAGGGGCCAGAGGCGGGCCAGGATGGCGCGCGCCTGGGCCGCCTCCTCGGCGGGCGCGGCATGCGGCAGGTTTTCCAGATTTAAGCACAATTCGGCCATGCCCAGCGCACCCACCGTGCGCGCCGAGGATTTGATGCGGTGGCCCAGTTCGCGCATGCGCTGGATTTCGCCGTTGGCCAGCGCGGTTTCCATTTCGCGGAAGCCCGCTTCCGTGGTCTGCAGGAACTTGAAGGCGAACTTGCGCACCTTCTGCGGATGGTAGCCCAGCAGTTTGGCCAGGATCGAGAGATCGATGATCTCGGGATCGCCCGCCAGCGTGGGCGTGAAGGCCGGCGCGCGCGCGGCCGGCGGCGGCGCGCTGTCCTGCTCCGTGCGCGGCGGCAGCCAGCGCGCGATGGTGCGGTACATCAGGGCCGGCTGGATCGGTTTCGAGATGAAATCGTCCATGCCGGCGTCGATGCAGCGCGCGCGGTCGTCGCTGGTGGCGGTGGCCGTCATGGCCAGCACGCGCATCTCGGCCAGGCGCGGGTCGGCGCGGATGCGGCGCGTCGCTTCCAGCCCGTCCATGAGCGGCATCTGCACATCCATCAGCACGCAGTCGAACGGCGTCTGGCGCAGCAGGTCGAGCGCCTCGGCGCCATTATTCGCCAGGCAGACCGAGGAACCGGCTTCCTCCAGCATTTCCAGCGCGATCTGCTGGTTGAAGGTATTGTCTTCCACCAGCAGGATGCGGGCATCTTTCAGCGCCTGCATCACGGTGGCGCTGCGCGCGCTGTCCACCAGCTCGGCCGCCGCCTCGCTGACCTGGCTGATCAGCTGCGGCACGGCGCGGCTGGAGACGCCCAGCTGGGCCGTGAACCAGAAGGTGGAACCGGCGCCGGGCGCGCTGCGCACGCCCACTTCGCCGCCCATCAACTGGGCCAATTGCTTGCAGATGGCCAGACCGAGGCCGGTGCCGCCGTATTCGCGCGTGGTGGAGGTGTCGGCTTGCTGGAAGGACTGGAACAGCTTGCCCATTTCCTCGTCCGACATGCCGATGCCATGGTCGCTCACCTCGAACAGCAGCACGCAATGCTGTTCGTCGCCCACAACATGGCGCACGCGGACATCGATGCTGCCTTGCTCGCTGAACTTGATGGCGTTATTGGTGTAGTTGATCAGCACCTGGCCGATGCGCAGCGGGTCGCCGCGCAGCACGGCGGGCAGGGCCGGATCGAGGTCGAAGTTCAGGGTCAGCTCCTTGCTGGCCGCCTTCGGCGCCACCACCGTGGTCAGGGTCTGCATCACATGGTCGAGGGAAAAGTCGACCTGCTCGATTTCCAGCTTGCCGGCCTCGATCTTGGAGATGTCGAGAATATCGTCGATGATGCCCAGCAGGTGCTCGCCGGCGAAACGGATCTTCTCCAGATAATCGCGCTGGCGCGGATCGAGTTCGGTCTTCAGCGCCAGGTAGGCCATGCCGATCACGCCGTTCATCGGCGTGCGGATCTCGTGGCTCATATTGGCCAGGAACTGGCCCTTGGCCTGGCTGGCTTCCTCGGCGATCTTGCGCGCCTCGTCCAGCTGGGCGGTGCGGCGCTGCACGCGCTCTTCCAGGGTTTCGTTCAATTCGCGCAGCTCGCGCTCGGCGCGCTTGCTGTCGGTGATGTCGATGCACATGCAGATCAGGTAGGCGGGCAGGCCGCGCTCGTCGAACACCGGTTTCTTGAAGGTGCGCAGATGGCGCAGCTGGCGCATGACGGGGTTCCAGATCGCTTCCTCGTAGTCGATCAGCACGCCGCCGGCAAAGGCTTCGCGGTCCTTGCGGCGGATGGTTTCCAGATCTTCGGGCGCATGGAAGGCGCTGTCGTCGCCGCCCTTGAGCTCATGGAACTGGAAGCCGAACTGCTGCTCGCAGGCGGCATTCATCAGCAGGAAGCGGCCCTGCGGGTCTTTGATGAACAGGCCGGTCGGCATCATCTTGATGATTTCCTGCAGGCGCTGCTCGCCCTTGCGCACGGCATCCTCGCTGCGCTTGCGGTAGCTGATGTCGGTCAGGCTGGCCACGGCCATGCTAGCGCCGCCGTATTCGTTGCGCAGCGGCTCGACGTTCACCGACAGCCAGCTGGTGCTGCCGTCGGTCTGGGTCACGCCCATCACCACGTCGCGCACCGAGCGGCCGCTGGACAGCGCCTGATGCACCGGATGCTCGTTGTAGTCGAAGGCTTCGCCGTTTTCGCGCACGCCCGGCCACAGCGCCGCGCCGCCCGCCGCGGCCGGCCCCAGCATGCGCGCCGCCGCCGCATTGCTTTCCAGGATAGTGCCTTCGCTGTTGAGCACCACCAGGCCATTGGTCACGGTGTTGAAGACGGACGCCATGCGCTGGCTGGAATTGCGCAGCGCCATCTCGGCCAGGCGGCGGTCGGTGATGTCGGTGATCATGGCCAGGGTGCCGGCGTAGACGCCGTCGTCGGCATTGATGACGGTGGTCGAGAGCAGCCCCCACATGGCCGAACGGTCCTTGCGGTAGAAGCGCACGTCGCCCTGCTCGGCCACGCCCGAGGGGTAGCGGCGCTGCTGCTGGCGGCGCAGCAGTTCCTGGCCTTCGCTGTCCATGAATTCACCCATGGGATGGCCCAGCATTTCCTCCATCTCAAAGCCCAGCATGCGCGCCATGGTGGGGTTGACGAAGGTGGTCATGTCCTCGGCGTCGGTCATCCAGATGCCTTCGGCGGCGGTCTGCACGATCAGGCGGTAGCGCTCCGAACTGGCGTGCAGGGCTTCTTCGGTGCGCTGGCGCTGGGTCATGTCGCGCAGCGCGATGACGGACAGACCCTGGCCCGCGATCTGGATCGGCGACAGATGCACCATGGCCGGGAAACGGCTGCCATCCTCGCGCCGCGCCGTCAGCACGCGGCCCGGCAGGCGCGGACGGGAAAACAGTTCGCGCGGCCCGCCCGGCGCGCTGCGCATCATGTCCGGCACCAGCTGCTCCAGCGACAGGCCGGCCATCTGGTTCTCGGCATAGCCGAAACAGCTGCTGCAGGCCGTATTGGCATAGCGCACGCGCCCGTTGCGGTCGGCCACCAGCATGGGGCCGGGCGTGGCCTCCAGCACGGCGGCCACGCGCGCCTCCTCGGCCTGGGCGCGGTCGCTGATGTCGCCCAGGGTGCCGCTCACGCGCAGCGGCTTGCCGTCGGCGCCGCGCGCGATCACCATGCCGCGCGCCAGCACCCATTTATGGCTGCCGTCGCGGCAGCGCATGCGGAATTCCCAGTTGAAGGGCGCGGGGTGGGCTTCCGGCTGGTCGAAGGCGGCAATGTCGTGGATCAGGCGCGGCCGGTCGTCTTCATGCACATGCTGCAGCCACTCTTCGGCATTGGCCGGGCGCAGCTCGTCCGCCGCGTAGCCGAGAATGGCGCAGTAGCGCGGCGACAGGTGCAGATACTGCTGCGCGGGCTGCCAATCCCACACGCCTTCGCCCGAGCCTTGCAGCGCGAAGTCCACCATGCGTTCGGCGTCGGAGGCCTGGGTGCGCGCGCCGTGCAGCTCGCGGCGCAGGCGGCGCAGACGCCACACCATGGCGCCGCCCAGCAGCAGCACGGCGGCCGCCACTCCGCCGCCCAGCACTTCCCAGGCGCGCCAGACGGAGGGCGGCTGATACAGGAAATCGTCGAGATCGACCTCGCCCTTGAGCATGTCCAGGCCGGCGTAGGTTTGCAGGATGGCACGCCAGCGCGTTGGACTGCTGTGGCCGAGGGGATGCAGTTGCTGGTCGAGCAGGGGAATGGTCTGGTGGGCTTCGTACAGCAGGTGCTCGCGGCTGTTGCGGTCGGGGTAGCGGGCGCGGATCAGGTCCACGATTTCGGCCGGGTGCTCGATCGCATACTGCCAGCCGCGCAGGGTGGCGGCGCGCATGGCGCGCGCGCGCGCCGGATGCTCGCGCAGCTCGCTCTCGGTGGTGTACAGCACATCGCCGTAAAAGTCGATGCCGGCCGTGCGCGGCGACAGCAGGTCATAGTGCAGGATGGTGCGGTCCAGCACGAAAGGCGCATCGCTTACATAGGCCGAGGCGGCGTCGATGCGGCCGGCGATCAGCTCTTCCAGGCTGCGGCGCGCCGGCAGCATCTGCAGGAAGCCGAGATCGACCCCCTCCTGCTTCAGATAGGCCAGCAGCTCGCCATTGTTCTGCGCCAGCATGACGCGGCTGCGCGCCCAAGGCAGGGGCTTGCCGTCCTCGCCGCGGCGCTTGAGCCAGACGGCGGGCGAATGCTGGAAGATGGAGGCCAGCACCACCAGCGGCTGGCCGGCGGCGCGCTGCAGCAGCAGGCCGCTGTTGCCGACGCCATACTGGGCCTGGCCCGAGAGCACGTTCTGCGTCAGGTCGCCTCCGGGCTGGCCTTCGAGCAGGGTGACGTCCAGGCCGGCCTCGCGGTAAAAACCCTTGTCCTGGGCGGCGTAATAGCCGGCGAACTGGAACTGGTGGCGCCATTTGAGCTGGACGGCGACTTTTTCCGCCGCCCCGGCCGGCAAGCACGTGCCGACCAGGACCAGCACCACGGCCCGGCAAGCAAGGCGGCGCAAGGCGGGAGCTGGGCTGGGCGGTCGACGGCGATGCAACAAGGGCTTCCCTTTCTGGCCGCTGGAAGGCGTGCTGGCGCGATAGGCCCGGCTCGGCTAGCGGGGCCAAACAACTATAGCATCGAAATTTTGGTCGTGGCGACTACTTTTTGCGGAGTAAAAGCGGGGATATTTCCCGGCGCACCAGGGCGTGGAAAAAGCGGCAAGCCGGCGCGCGGCCGGCTGCGGCCTGGGCGGAGTATGGAGAGATTTGGAGAGATTTCCCGCCGCCTCAGGTGAAGCTGCCGGCGAACTGGTAGCGGTGGCCTGGATGCCACATGGTGGCCAGCGAGGCGATGCGCCCGGCCGAGCGGGTCTGGCGGCGCAGCACCAGGCAGGGCTGGCGCGTGTCGATGGCCAGCATGTCGGCGATGTCGCGCGGCGGCGCCAGCGCTTCGATGCTGTAAGTCGCGCCCTGCAGCGGGGCGGCGGCCATCAGGTATTCGTTGGGCGTGATATGGGCGAAGTCCTGCTCCATATAATCGGGGGCGCATAGCGGGTTGACCCAGCGGTCCTCGACCTGGATCGGCACCCCGTTTTCGTAGTGGACGATCACCGAATGGAACAGCAGGTGGCCGGGCGCCAGATCGAACTGCTTGGCCAGCAGCTCGCTGGCCTTGCCGCGTTCGAGCTGCTGCAGGCTGCTGCGGTGGGCATGGCCGCGCGCGCGCACCTCCTCGGCGATGCTCTTGATCTCCAGCAGGGTGGCCTGATATTTTTGCTGGGCGACGAAGGTGCCCGAACCCTGGCGCCGGGTCAGCACCTGTTCCGCCGTCAGCTCGCGCACGGCGCGGTTGACCGTCATGCGCGAGACGCCGAATTGCTTGGTCAAGGCCTGCTCGGAGGGGATCACATCGCCTTCCTTCCATTGCCCGGAGGCGATCTGCTCCAGCAGATAGTCCTTGATGCGCTGAAAAATAGGGGTATGGTCTGGTGCTGGTTGTTCCATCCGTTCTCCGAAGCGGCAATGCTGCAGGCCCGTGCCTGCGCGGCGACCCGTGCTTGCGCGGCGATTTTAGCACCGGCCTGGCCGAATTCAAAAGCAAGAGCCGGAGTGCGGGTCCGCGGCGGGCTGGCTATGATGGGAACATCAGACGATTTCATGGAGCAGTGGCATGGGTAAGAGTCAATTCAAGAGCGAGGCGCAGCGCTGGGCTGCCGTCCAGCAGCGCAACAGTGCGGCCGATGGCCAGTTCTATTATTCGGTGCGCACCACCGGCGTGTTTTGCCGCCCTTCCTGCGGCGCGCGACCGGCCTTGCGCAGCAATGTGAGTTTTCACGACAGTATCGCCGCCGCCGAGCAGGCCGGCTTCCGGCCCTGCAAGCGCTGCAAGCCGGACCAGCCGCCGCTGGCCGAGCGCCACGCCGCCATGGTGGCGAAAATGTGCCGCCTGATCGACGAGGCCGAGAGCGAGCCGGATCTGGACAGCCTGGCCGAAGCCAGCGGCATGAGCCGCTTCCACTTCCACCGCATCTTCAAGGCCCAGACCGGGCTGACGCCGAAAGCCTATGCCAGCGCCGTGCGCCAGCGCCGCATGCAGGAGGGACTGGCGCAGGAAGGCTCGGTGACGGCGGCCATTTACGCCTCCGGCTTTAATTCCAGCGGCCGTTTCTATGCCGCCTCCCAGGGCGCGCTGGGCATGACGCCGAGCGCCTTCCGCAGCGGCGGCAAGGGCGCCACCATCCGCTTCGCCATCGGCGCCAGCTCGCTGGGCGCGATCCTGGTGGCGAGCACGGAAAAGGGCATCTGCGCCATCCTCATGGGCGATGATCCCGACGCCCTGGCGCGCGACCTGCAGGACCGCTTCCCGCAGGCCGAGATCATCGGTGCTGAGCCGGATTTCGAGCAGGTGGTGGCGCGCGTGGTGGGCATGGTCGAACATCCCGAAATCGGTCTCGATCTTCCGCTCGACGTGCGCGGCACGGCTTTCCAGCAGCGCGTATGGCAAGTTTTGCGCGAAATTCCGGCCGGACGTACCGTCAGCTATACCGAGCTGGCCGAGATGGTCGGCGCGCCGAAGGGCGCGCGCGCCGTGGCCGGCGCCTGCGCCGCCAATGCGATCGCGATCGCCGTGCCCTGCCACCGCGTGGTGCGCAACGACGGTTCGATTTCCGGCTACCGCTGGGGCGTGGAGCGCAAGCAGATCCTGCTCGAACGCGAGGGATCGAAATGAGCAGGAGCGGGACGGCGGCGCAGCGGCAGGATGAAGGCGGTGCGCCGGACCGGGCGCATGCCGCGCCGGATGATGGGCAGCCGGCGGGATCGCCTGCGGCCCCGGCCTCTGCGCGCGTGGACTGGGCGCGCATAGAAGCCGATCTGGACGCCCATGGCTGCGCCGTGGTGCGCGCCGCCCTCGCGCCGGCGCAATGCGCGGCGCTGGCGTCCGGCTATGCCGACGCCGCGCAGTTCCGCAGCCGGGTGCTGATGCAGCGCCACGGTTTCGGCAAGGGCGAATACCAGTACTACGCTTACCCGCTGCCGCCGCTGGTGGCCCAGCTGCGCGAACGCATGTACGGGCCGTTGGCGGCCATTGCCAACCGCTGGCATGCCGCGCTGGGCATCGACACGCGCTTCCCCGAACGGCATGCCGACTACCTGGCGCGCTGCCACGCGGCGGGCCAGCTGCGTCCCACGCCGCTGCTGCTGCAATACGGCGCCGGCGATTACAACTGCCTGCACCAGGATCTGTACGGCGAACATGTCTTTCCGCTGCAAGCCGCGTTCCTGCTGTCGCGCCCCGGCCAGGATTTCGCAGGCGGCGAATTCGTGCTGACCGAGCAGCGCCCGCGCATGCAGTCGCGCGTTGAAGTGGTGGCGCTGGAGCAGGGCGATGCTGTCATTTTCCCCGTGGCGCTGCGCCCCGTGAACGGCGCCCGCGGCCTCTACCGCGTGAATATGCGGCACGGCGTCAGCCGCCTGCGCAGCGGCACCCGCCATACCCTCGGCATCATCTTCCACGACGCCCAATAGTCAGGGCAGCTCGCCACTGGAATGCGGATCGATGGCGTAGGGATGGTGCTCGTCGAGGAAGCCTGGCTGGGCGCGCACGCGCTCGATCCAGGCGCCGATATGGGCGAAATCGCGCAAGGGCAGGCCGGCTTCGTCGGCCCGATGCGTGTAAGCGAATAGCGCGATGTCGGCAATGGTGTAGGCGTCGCCTGCGATGAAGGGATGGCC
The DNA here is from genome assembly GCF_013369485.1 of Massilia sp. BJB1822. GTDB lineage: Bacteria > Pseudomonadota > Gammaproteobacteria > Burkholderiales > Burkholderiaceae_D > Rugamonas. The sequence continues at coordinate 281,536 of NZ_JABWEB010000006.1, read as the reverse complement.
GGACAACTCTCGCTCAAGAATCTGCAGCGCGCGCAGGCCGCCCGCGCGGCGCATCTCCACCAGGGCGGCGGGCCGGCGCGCCAGCTTGCCGGTCATTGTCCAATGGCGCAGCCCGGCGATATTCATGACATAGTCCTGCTCGAACGACATCCACTGCTGCACCTTGGCTGCCGCAAAAGCATCGGCAGGCAGGTAGCGCGTGCCGTGCGCAAGGAAAGACAGAATGGCATTGGATTCGGCCAGCACGCGCCCATCGTCCAGGCGGATGGCCGGCACGGCGCCGGCGGGATTGATGGCCAGGTACTCCGGCGCATGACCCGCGCCCTCGAAGATGCTGACCAGCTCCGTGCGGTAGGGTAGACCAAGATGGCTCAGAAGCAGGCGTACTTTATAGGCGTTTTGCGAAGGCAGGTAATCGAACAGCGTCAGCATGGCGGCAACTCCGGAAGCAAAGGCTTGATTGGACCAGAGCGCGAATTTCGCTACACTCTGGATCTTGCTTTTCAATTCGAGAGGACAGTCCATGCACTTCCGCCGCACCCTGCTGGCCGCCGCCGCGCTGGCCGCCGCCCATGCCGCCCAAGCCGGCACCATGATCGACAACGCCAACGGCTATACGCTGAATGCCAGGGGGGAGCTGCTGCAGTTCAAGGCGCTGGCCTTTGACGACAAGGGCCGCATTGTCGCCGTCGGCAGCGCGCGGGAGGTGGCGGCCAAGGCCAAGGGTTATCAGCGCATCGATGTGCAAGGCAAGACCGTGCTGCCCGGCCTGATCGACGCCCATGGCCACGTCTTTGGCCTGGGCTATATCGCCAGCGGCGTGGAACTGTACAGCTCCACCTCGCTCGACGGCGCGCTCAAGACCGTGCAGACCTTCGCCCAGGCCAACCCGCAGCGCAGCTGGATCGTCGGCAATGGCTGGAACCAGGAAATCTGGAAGCTGGGGCGCTTCCCCACGGCCGCCGAACTCGATGGCGTCACCGGCGAGCGCCCCGCCATGCTGCGCCGCGTCGACGGCCATGCCGCCTGGGTCAACAGCAAAGCCCTGCAACTGGCCGGCATCACGCGCGACACCAAAGACCCGGCCGGCGGCAAGATCGAACGCGATGCGGACGGCAATGCCACCGGCATCCTGGTCGACAATGCGATGGAGCTGATGGACGGCGTGGTGCCGCGTCCCGGCGACCTGGAACGCCGCGCCGCCCTCGATGGCGCCCTGGCGGCCCTGTCCAAGGTCGGTCTGACCAGCGTGCACGACGCCGGCATGGGCGAAGCAGAAGACGCGCTGTTCCGCGAGTACGCCGACCAGGGCAAGCTGAGTGCCCGCGTCTACGCCATGATCGGCGACACCGGCGAAGCCTTCGACCGCCTGTCGGCGCGCGGCCCGCTGGTTTCCTACGCCAACGACCTGTATGCGCTGAGCGCCGTCAAGCTGGTCTCCGACGGCGCCCTGGGCAGCCGCGGCGCCGCCATGATGCAGCCCTACAGCGACGCGCCGCACACGCACGGCCTGCTGTTCTACAAAAACGAAGAGATGCTGGCCAAGATGGAAAAGGCCATGAAAGCCGGCTACCAGGTCAACATCCACGCCATCGGCGACGCCGGCAACCGCCAGATCCTCGACGGCTACGCCGCCCTGCTGAAAAAATATCCCGGCGCCGCCAAGCGCCACCGCATCGAGCACGCGCAAGTGGTCGCGCTGAGCGACATCCCGCGCTTCAAGCAGCTCGGCATCATCCCCTCGATGCAGCCCACGCACGCCACCTCCGACCAGAACATGGCCGAACAGCGCGTCGGCCCGCAGCGCATCAAAGGCGCCTACGCCTGGCACAGCTTCCTCAAGCAAGGCTCGAAGATCGCCTGCGGCTCCGACTTCCCCATCGAATCGCCCAACCCCTTCGAAGGCCTGCACGCCGCCGTCACCCGCCAGGACAATGCCGGCTTGCCGCTCGGCGGCTGGTACAAGAACCAGGCCATGAGCCTGAAACAGGCCTTCCGTTGCTTCACCCTGGACGCGGCGTATGCCGCCCGCCAGGAAAACGCCATTGGCACGCTCGAAGCCGGCAAATGGGCCGACTTCATCGTGGTGGACGCTGACCTGTTCAAGGTACCCGCCAGCGCCATCGGCAAAATCCGCGTCCAGCAAACCTGGCTCAGCGGCAAACCCGTCTACACCGCCCCCTAAGCTCCCTTACTGGATCGAAGCGGGCAAGTAGAATTCGGTTGACTTGGTTGTATAGACAACTTATGCTTGGCGCATATTCGGGCATGCGCCCGTCTGTTCCCTATTTTTATGGAGACGATATGAGCACCCCTTCGAGCAGCCTGGAGAATGATCCCCGTTTTGATGCTTCCCGCGAGATCCGCGCGCCGCGCGGTTCTGAGCGGGTGTGCAAGACCTGGGGCGCGGAAGCGGCCTACCGCATGATCCAGAATAATCTGGACAAGGAAGTTGCCGAGAATCCGAAGCATCTGGTGGTCTACGGCGGCATCGGCCGCGCTGCCCGCAACTGGGAGTGCTTCGATCAGATTCTGGCTTCGCTCAAGACGCTGGAAGAGGATCAGACCCTGCTGATCCAGTCCGGCAAGCCGGTGGGCGTGTTCCAGACTCACGCCGACGCGCCGCGCGTGCTGATCGCGAACTCGAACCTGGTGCCGAAGTGGGGCAATTGGGAGCATTTCAATGAGCTGGACCGCAAAGGCCTGTTCATGTACGGCCAGATGACGGCCGGCAGCTGGATCTATATCGGCACCCAGGGCATCGTGCAGGGCACCTACGAAACCTTCGCCGAGGCGGGCCGCCAGCATTTCGGCGGCGATCTGAAAGGCCGCTGGATTCTGACGGCGGGCCTGGGCGGCATGGGCGGCGCGCAGCCGCTGGCCGCGACCATGGCCGGCGCGGTGTCGCTGACCATCGAGTGCCAGCAGAGCAGCATCGACTTCCGTCTGCGCACCCGCTATCTGGACAAGCAGGCCGCGTCCATCGACGAGGCGCTGGCCCTGGTGCAGCAGCACAAGGCGGCCGGCGAGGCGATTTCCATCGGCCTGCTGGGCAATGCGGCCGAGGTGCTGCCGGAGCTGGTCAAGCGCGCCAAGGCCGGCGGCATCATCCCCGATATCGTGACCGACCAGACCTCGGCCCATGACCTGATCAACGGCTATCTGCCGAGCGGCTGGAGCGTGGCCGAGTGGAAGGCAGCGCAGCAGAATGCCGCCGCCCACGAGCGTCTGACACAGGCGGCGGCCCAGTCCTGCGCCGCCCACGTGCAGGCCATGCTGGACTTCCAGCAGCTGGGCGCGAAAGTGGTCGACTATGGCAACAATATCCGTCAGGTGGCCCTGGACCAGGGCGTGAAGAATGCCTTCGATTTCCCCGGCTTCGTGCCGGCCTATATCCGTCCGCAGTTCTGCGAAGGCCGCGGCCCGTTCCGCTGGGTGGCGCTGTCCGGCGACCCGGAGGATATCTACAAGACCGACGCCAAGATCAAGGAGCTGTTCCCGCACCACGCCAATGTGCACCGCTGGCTGGACATGGCGCGCGAGCGCATTGCCTTCCAGGGGCTGCCGGCGCGCATCTGCTGGCTGGGTCTGGGCGAGCGCCATATCGCCGGCCTGGCTTTCAACGAGATGGTGCGCAAGGGCGAGCTGAAAGCGCCAATCGTCATCGGCCGCGACCATCTGGACACCGGCTCGGTGGCCAGCCCTAACCGCGAAACGGAAAGCATGAAGGACGGCACCGACGCCGTGTCCGACTGGCCGCTGCTGAATGCCCTGCTGAATACCGCGGGCGGCGCGACCTGGGTCTCGCTGCACCATGGCGGCGGCGTGGGCATGGGCTATTCCCAGCACTCCGGCGTGGTGATCGTGGCCGACGGCACCGATGCTGCCGCCAAGCGCCTGGCGCGCGTGCTGGTCAACGACAGCGGCTCGGGCGTGATGCGCCATGCCGATGCCGGTTACGAATCCGCGGTCGCCTGCGCCAAGCGCAACGGCCTGAATCTGCCAATGATCAAATAAGATAAGAGACAAGCATATGAACCACACGCAGAACAACGCCTGGACCCTGAAGCCCGGCAAGATCACCCTGGCCGAATTGCGCGCCGCCTGGAGCGGGCACGCGCCGGTAGCGCTGGCCGCCGAAGCCTATCCGGTCATCGAAGCTTCCGCCGCCACCGTGCGCGCCATCGTCGAGAAGGGCGCTGCCGCTTACGGCATCAACACCGGTTTCGGCCTGCTGGCCAAGACCCGCATCCCGGACGACAAGCTGGAACAGCTGCAGCGCAACCTGATCCTGTCGCATTCCGTGGGCACCGGCGAATTGATGGCCGACCACGTCGTGCGCCTGCTGATGCTGATGAAGATCGGCAGTCTGGCGCGCGGTTTCTCCGGCATCCGTCCGGTGGTGATCGATACCCTGATCGCCCTGTACAACGCCGGCATCATCCCGGCCATTCCGGCCAAGGGTTCGGTCGGCGCATCGGGTGACCTGGCGCCGCTGTCGCATATGACGCTGGCGATCCTGGGCGAAGGCCCGGTGCGCGTGAACGGTGAGCTGATGCAGGCCGCCGACGCGCTGAAAGCCGCCGGCATCGCGCCGGTGGTGCTGGCCGCGAAGGAAGGCTTGGCGCTGATCAACGGCACCCAGGCTTCCGCTGCGCTGGCGCTGCATGGCCTGTTCATGGCCGAACGCCTGCTGGAAGCGGGCATGGTGACGGGTTCCCTGTCGCTGGACGCGGCCAAGGGCAGCGATTCGCCGTTCGACGCCCGCGTGCACGAGGTGCGCGGCCAGCCGGGCCAGATCGCCGCCGCTTCGATCTACCGCCAGCTGGTGGCCAACAGCGCCATCCGCGCCTCCCACCTGGTGGGCGACGAGCGCGTGCAAGACCCGTACTGCCTGCGCTGCCAGCCGCAAGTCATGGGCGCCTGCATGGACCTGATCGCCAACGCCAGCCGCACCTTGCTGATCGAAGCCAATGCCGTCACCGACAATCCGCTGATCTTCTCCGGCGACGATGTGCAGATCGTCTCGGGCGGCAACTTCCACGCCGAGCCGGTGGCCTTCGCCGCCGACACGCTGGCGCTGGCGATTGCCGAAATCGGCAGCATTTCCGAACGCCGCATCTCGCTGCTGATCGACGCCACCTTGTCCGGCGGCCTGCCGCCTTTCCTGGTGAAAGACCCGGGTGTGAATTCGGGCTTCATGATCGCCCACGTCACCGCCGCCGCGCTGGCGTCGGAGAACAAGTCCCTGGCCCATCCGGCCAGCGTGGACACCATCCCGACTTCGGCCAACCAGGAAGACCATGTGAGCATGGCCACCTTCGCGGCGCGCCGTCTGGACGATATGGCGCACAATACCGCCGTCATCGTCGGCATCGAGCTGCTGGCTGCCGCGCAGGGCATCGACTTCCACCGTCCGCTGCAATCGTCGCCGCAACTGGAGCAGGTACATGCCCAGTTGCGCCAGAAGGTGCCGTTCTTCGACGTCGACCGCCTGTTCGCGCCGGACATCGAAGCGGCCAAGCAGATGGTGCTGAAAGGCGAGTTGAGCGCCGGCTGCAAAAACCTGTTCACGCCGCTGCATCCTTAAGCGGCAGGGAGGACGTATATGGATTATCAATTCAAGGCCGGCGGCATTCCGCTGCTGGTGTCGATGCCGCATGTGGGCACCGACATTCCGGACGATATCGCGGCCCGCTTCACGCCGGGCGCGCTGGACAAGCCGGACACCGATTGGCATCTGGTGCAGCTGTATGGCTTCCTGCAGGAGATGGGGGCGTCCACGCTGTCGGCGCGCTGGTCGCGTTATGTGATCGACTTGAACCGTCCTCCCGAGAACACCAATCTGTATCCGGGCCAGGATACGACCGGCCTGTGCCCGCTCGATACCTTCCACCGCGAGCCGCTGTACCAGGAAGGCCAGCAGCCCGACGAGGCGGAAGTGCAGCGCCGCCTGGCCGCCTACTGGAAGCCGTACCATGACCAGCTGCGCGCGGAACTCGACCGCCTGCGGCATCTGCATGGCCGCGTCGTGCTGTGGGACGCACACTCCATCGCCTCCATCGTGCCGCGCTTCTTCGAAGGCAAGCTGCCGGACCTGAACTTCGGCACGGCCGATGGCGCCAGCTGCGCGCCCGCGCTGACCGAAACCATCGCCAGCCTGGCGCAAGCCCATGGCGGCTATACGGTGGCCGTCAATGGCCGCTTCAAGGGCGGCCATATCACGCGCCACTACGGCAAACCGGAAAGCGGCGTGCATGGCATTCAGCTGGAGATGTGCCAGTCCACCTATATGAATGAAACCCTGCCTTTCGCCTATCGCGGCGACCTGGCGGCGCAGGTGCAGCCTTTGCTGCGCCAGCTGGCCCAGGCCGCAGCCGATTGGACAAAACAATGACGGCGCTGTTCGCGCATAACGCGCTGCTGCCGGATGGCTGGCATCGGAATGTGCTGCTGCAGTGGGATGCGGCGGGCAACCTGACGGCGGTGACGCCGGATGCACAGCCCGGGCAAGGCACCGAAACCGCGCAGTACGTCATGCCGGGCATGATCAATCTGCATTCGCACAGTTTCCAGCGCGCGCTGGGTGGCTTGACCGAAAAGGCTGGCGACAGTCCGGACAGCTTCTGGACCTGGCGCGACCTGATGTACCGCTTTGCGCGCAGCATCACGCCGGAGCAGATCGAGGCGATTGCCGCCCAGCTGTTCAGCGAATGTCTGCGCCATGGCTATACTTCGATCTGCGAATTCCACTATGTGCAGCGCGCGCCGGACGGCGCGCTGTATGCGCAGCCGGCGGAAACGGCGCAGCGCGTGATCGCGGCGGCGCAGCTGTCGGGCATCGGCATCACCATGCTGCCGGTGCTGTACAGCTATTCCGGTTTCGGCGAGGCGGCGCTCAAGCCGGAGCAGAAGCGCTTCAAGACCGATGCGCAGGATGTGTTGAACATCGTCGGCGCGCTGGAGAGCCAGCGCAGCGCCCAGGTGGAAGTGGGCGTGGCGCCGCATTCGCTGCGCGCCGCCTCGGTGGCGCAGATCCGCGAGGTGCTGGCGACGCTGCCGGCCCAGCGTCCGGTGCATATCCATATCGCCGAGCAGCAGGGCGAAGTGAAACAGTCGCTCGACTACAGCGGACGCCGTCCGGTGCAATATCTGTACGACCACCTGCCAGTGGACCAGCGCTGGTGCCTGGTGCACGCCACCCATCTGGTGGAGGAGGAAGTGAGCGCCATCGCCCGCAGCGGCGCCGTGGCGGGCCTGTGTCCGACCACCGAGGCGAATCTGGGCGACGGCCTGTTCCCGCTGGAGCCTTTCCTGCAGCAAGGCGGCCGTTTCGGCGTCGGCAGCGACAGCCATATTTCGCAGGGTGCGGTGGAAGAGTTGCGTTGGCTGGAATACGGCCAGCGCCTGCAGCAGCAGCGCCGCAATATTGCCGTCTCGCGCGAACAACGCAATGTGGGTGACTTTTTATGGCAGGCCGCGCTGCAAGGCGGCGCGCAGGCGGCGGGCCGCCCCGTGGGTGCGCTCAGCGTGGGCAAGCGCGCCGACCTGATCGTGCTCGATAACGAGCATCCGAATCTGGATGGACTGGATGCACAGGAGGTTTTGGGCAGCCTGGTCTTCTGCGGAAATGATAATCTAGTCAAAGATGTCATGGTCGGCGGCCAGTGGGTGGTGCGCGGCCAGAAGCACGCGGCGCAACCGGCCATCACCGCGCGCTTCAAACAGACGCTGGCCGAACTGCGCGGGCTGAGAACATGACTGCACTGATCCAGTATGCAAGTCTGCACGCTTCGCCATGGAAGAATGGCGGCGGCAGCACGACGGAAATCGCCGTGGCGCCTGCGGGCGCCAGCTTCGATGAATTCGACTGGCGCATCAGCCTGGCGACGATTGCGGCCAGCGGGCCGTTCTCCGTCTTCCCCGGCATCGACCGCACGCTGACCCTGGTGGAAGGCGCGGGCGTGGTGCTGGACGTGGGCAACGAACGGCGCGTGGCGCTCAGCGAGCGCGAGCCGGTGGTGGCTTTTCCCGGCGAGACGGCCGTCTCGGCCACCATCGAAGGCATCACCACCGATTTCAATGTGATGACGCGCCGCGCGCGCTGCAGCCACCAGCTGGAGCGGCGCGTGGTGCGCGATTTCTCCACGCTGGAGCGGCGCAGCGAACTGACGGTGCTGTTTCTGGCCGAGGGCGAGAGCCTGACGGTGGCGAGCGGCAGCGAACGCGTGGCGATGGTACGCTACGATGCACTGGTGCTGGACCGCGAGGATGTGTGGACGCTGGAGGCCGGGCAGGCCACCGTGTTCATCGTCGATATCATTCCAAACGAAGAAGAGTAGAGCATGAGTGCTGTGTGGGATCTGCTGATCGTCAATGTGCACCTGGCCACCATGGCTGGCGAGGGCTATGGCGAATTGCGCGACGGCGCGGTGGCGGTGAAGGATGGCCGCATCGCCTGGCTGGGCGCGCGCGCCGATGCGGCGCGCCATGGCAGCGCGGCCGAAGAGCGCGATGGCGCTGGCTGCTGGCTGACGCCGGGGCTGATCGACTGCCATACGCACATCGTCCACGCCGGCAACCGCAGCGACGAATTCGAGGCGCGCCTGAACGGCGCGACCTATGAGGATATTGCCCGCGCCGGCGGCGGCATCATGTCCACCGTGCGCGCCACGCGCGCCGCGTCGGATGAGGAACTGCTGGCGCAAAGCCTGCCGCGCATCGCCAGCCTGCTGGCCGAGGGCGTGACCACGCTGGAGATCAAGTCCGGCTATGGCCTGGATCTGGAATCGGAGCGCAAGATGCTGCGCGTGGCGCGCCGCGCCGGCGCGCAATTGCCGGTGCGGGTGGCGACCACCTTCCTGGGCGCGCATGCGCTGCCGCCGGAGTATGCCGGACGCGCCGACGATTATGTGCAGGCCGTGTGCGAGATGATTCCCGCGCTGGCGGCGGAGGGGCTGGCCGATGCGGTGGATGCCTTCTGCGAGCGGATCGGCTTCAGCCGCGAACAGACCGAGCGCGTATTCAAGGCCGCGCAGCAGCATGGCTTGCCGGTCAAGCTGCACGCGGAGCAGTTGTCCGACCAGGGCGGGGCGGAACTGGTGGCGCGCTTCGGCGGCTTGTCCGCCGACCATCTGGAACATCTGAGCGGGAGCGGCATCGCCGCCATGGCGCAGGCGGGCACGGTGGCCGTGCTGCTGCCTGGCGCCTACTACTTCCTGCGCGACACCACGCCGCCGCCGGTTGCCGCGCTGCGCGCCGCCGGCGTGCCGATGGCCGTCTCCACCGACAACAATCCCGGCACCTCGCCCATGACCTCGCTGCTGCTGGCGATGAATATGGTGTGTACCCTGTGGCGCCTGACGCCGCTGGAAGCGCTGTCCGGCTGCACCATCAACGCAGCGCGCGCCCTGGGCCTGCAGGATGAAGTGGGCAGCCTGGAAGTGGGCAAGCGCGCCGACTTCGCGCTGTGGCAGATCGCCCGCCCGGCCGACCTTTCCTACGCCTTCGGTTTCAATCCTTGCCGCGCCGTGGTCAATGGCGGCGCATGGCGTCAGCCGCTGCTGGATTTGAGCGGCCTGGCTGCGTGGACGGCGCCTCGGGCCGGCGCTGGCGGCTGAGTGGGAAGCGCGCTGGCCAGGCTGGCATACGGCGTGCGTCCCTGCTTGCGCCTAAGCTGTCTGGCCACCATGCTGTTGCCTGCCGCCGCGCCGGTGCTGGCTGACGATGCCGTCCTGCGCATCGGCTCCAAGCGCTTCACCGAATCCTATGTGCTGGGCGAGGTGCTGGCGCAGACCGCCGCGCCGCACGCCAGGACCGAGCACCGCCAGGGGCTGGGCAATACCGCCATCGTGCTGGCCGCGCTGAAGGCGGGCAGCATCGACGTCTATCCCGAATACGTCGGCACCATCGATCAGGAAATCCTCAAGCATGCCAAGCCAGCCGCGCTGGACGAAATCCGGCGCGAGCTGGCGCAGCAGGGACTGGGCATATCGCAACCGCTGGGCTTCAACAATACCTATGCGCTGGCCGTGCGCGGCGATGCCGCTGACCTGCGCGCGCTCAGCGATCTGGCGCGGCACAAGGAATTGAAGTTCGGTCTTTCGCACGAATTCATCGGCCGCGCCGACGGCTGGCAGGGACTGGCGCAGCGCTATGGCATCAGCCAGCGGCCTTCCGGCCTCGATCACAGCATCGCCTATGAGGCGCTGGCGCAGCGCCACGTCGATGTGATCGACATCTATTCCACCGATGCCAAGATCAGCCAATACGGCTTGCGCGTGCTGGAAGACGACCGCGCCTATTTCCCGCGCTACGACGCTGTGCTGTTGTACCGACTGGATGCTGCCAGCCGTTTTCCCGCCGCCTGGCAAGCCATGCGCGGCCTGGAGGGACGCATCGCCGCCGGCGATATGATCGCCATGAATGCCGCCGCCGAAATCGAAGGCAAAAGCTTCAGCGCCGTGGCCCGCGACTGGCTCGCCGCGCAAGCCGCCAAGACTGAACCTGTCAGCGCCGCCCTGCCGCACGCTACGCCAGCAAAGGCCGCGAGTCCCGGCCTGCTTGGCAAGCTTTTTGACGACAATCTGTGGTCGCTCACGCGCCAGCATGTGACCCTGGTGCTGCTGTCCGTGCTGCTGGCCTGCGTCGTGGGAATCCCGCTTGGCGTGCTGGCGGCCTATGCGCCGCGCCTGCGCCAGGCCGTGATGGCGGTGGTTGGCGTGTTGCAGACCGTGCCTTCGCTGGCCCTGCTGGCGATCCTGATCCCGCTGCTGGGCGCGATCGGCACCTTGCCGGCGCTGATCGCGCTATTCGTATATGCGCTGCTGCCGGTGGTGCGCAACACCTGCACCGGCATTCTCGGCGTGCCGAAAGGATTGAAGACCGCTGCATTGGCGCTGGGCCTGAAGCCCAATCAGCGTCTGCTGCATATTGAATTGCCGCTGGCCTTGCCCGTGATCCTGGCAGGCGTGAAGACAGCGGCAGTCATGAGCGTGGGCACGGCGACTATTGCCGCCTTTATCGGCGCGGGCGGTTACGGCGAGCGCATCACCACCGGCCTGGCCCTGAACGATAACGATATGCTGCTGGCCGGCGCCTTGCCCGCCGCCGCACTGGCCCTGTTGACGCAAGGGCTGTTCGAGCTGGCTGAGCGCATGGTGGTGTCGCGGCGCCGAATTTCAAGCCAGCAGATGTAAGGAAGATGCGACTGTTGGTAAGGAATTGTAAAGGACCGGGATTTCGTCAAACGGGAGGCATATAGTGAACTCGTTGATTCATCTCCCCTCCCACTTGACAATGGGTTCCGCCCCGCGCAGCGCAAGCTGACGCGGGATTTTTTTTGTCTGGCGCCTACGTGCAGGCTTGTGGTTGGCCGCCATGAATTTTTTATATAGTGAGAATCAGTGACTTTCCTGAGTGGATGCCGGTATTAAATGGAAGTTGCCGCGTTCAATGTCGGCACGAAGGGCGCGGTAAAAACAAGATTCACAATAAACCAACCCTCAGGAGAAGAAAAATGCGCAGACATTACCTGCCATTGCTATTGACGCTGTCATTAAGCGGCTGCGCCAGCTGGTCCACCTACAACAAGGAGAGAGCGTTCGAAGGAGAGCAAGCCGCGGCGGTGTTCGTCGATGCCAAGCAGCGCGCCGTGGTGACCAATATCGCTTACGACAAGGACAACAAGCCCTTGCGCCGCTACTGCGCCGAACCCAGTCCGGATGCCTTGTCCGCATTCGCCGCCAAGGCGGGCCTGGATGTTTCGGTTCCGACCAAGGGCGACATCGGCTATTCCCAAGCCTTCTCGGAAGGGGCAGCCAGCATAGGCTTGCGCACGCAAAGCATCCAGCTGCTGCGCGACATCATGTTCACCAACTGCGAGGCCTTCATCAACGCTGGCGTGACCGAATTCGGCTTGGAAACCCTGCAGCGTCGTTTCCAGAGCACGATGGTGGCGGTGCTGGCCATCGAGCAGCTGACCGGCGCGGTCAAGGCGCCGGCGGTGACGATCAGCGGCCAGGCCGGCGGCACCAATGCCGATGTGCTGGGCGATGCGATCAAGCTGGTTGAAGTGGCCGGCGCCTCCTTGCAGGCAGCGCAAAGCAGCGAGGACAGCGCGGCAGCCAATGCCAAGACTGCCAAGCAGGAATTCGAGGACTTCAAGAAAAAGAATCCGGCCGATACCAGCAGCGACGATTACGTCGCCGCCAAAGCCAAGGCCGACAAGGCCGACGCCACGTTAAAGACAGCAAAGGAGCTGACGCAGACGCGGCGCACGGATCTGGCGGAAGCCAAGGCCGTACGGGCAGCTGCGGGAACGACGGGCGGCTCCATGTCGAACGCGGTATTCGCCGTGGAGCCTGCGCGCGCGCCGGTGGATGCGGCAACGGCGCAGCATATCAGCCAGGCCGTCACAAAAATCGTGGAATCGACGCTGGAACTGGGCTTTGGCCGCGAGGTCTGCACCACGCTGTTCGGCCAGATGATTTCGCAGTCCGTCACGGAGCGTAAAAAGGAGCTGCTGAAAAATGCGGAAGACCTGCGCAAGTCCTGCCTGCACTTCCTGGATCAGGATGCGCGGCTGGCCGAGGCCGCGGTCAGGCGCGCCGAGTTGCAGATCGAACTGGCCCAGCGTTCTTTCGAGATGCTCGGCAGGATTCTGAATATGGTCGCCATGAAGCAGATGAGTGCTGCCGAAGGCACAACCATGATCGCTGCGCTGCGCGAATCGACGGGCGCCATCGCCAAGAATATCGAGGCGACCGATATCGACACCCACGTCTTCAGCGCGCCCATCAAGCTGAAAAACCTCCAGGTTCTCAGCAAGGCTGGCGTGCCGAACGCGGCTCAATAGGCAGGGCGGCGCTGTCCGGCGCCGCTTACGACGCTTGCTTCAGTTCCTCGGCATCGCTCTGACTGGCCGGCGCGGCGGCCGGCGTATGCAGCGCCCAGGCCACGCTGGCCAGACAGACGGCCATGCCCAGCCACTGCACGGGACCGGGACGGAAGTTCTCCATCCGGATCGACAGCAGCACCGAAATCACCGGCGTCACCACGCCGATATACACCGCCTTTTGCGCGCCAAGGCGGTGGATCAGCGTGAAGTAGCAGGCGAAGGCGATTACGGAACCGAACAGAGCCAGGTAGACCAGGCCACCCCAATACATGGGCGAGGTGGGCAGACGGAATGACGCGCCGCTGATCAGCGCCCATAGCGTCACCAGCAGCGTGCCCCACAACATGGCCCAGGCCATGGTCAGCAGCACATTCGAATTATGCTCGCGCACCTTCACCACCAAGAGATTGCCAACCGAGCTGGCGACGGTGCCGGTCAGCGCCAGTCCCAGGCCAAGCAGGAAGTGGCCTTGACCACCGCGCCGGATTTCCTGCCAGGCGGCCCAGATCGATTCATGGAACAGCAGCGTCACGCCGGTCAGCGCGGCGGCACCGGCGCTCCAGGTGCGTTTGCTGACCGGTGTGCCGAAAGCGAGGCGGCCCAGCAGCGGCGTCCAGAACACCATCAGCACATACAGCACGGCCACCAGGGCCGAAACCAGGTACTGTTCCGACGTGTAGGTGCAGATATAACTGAGGGTGAAGGTGCTGCTGCCTTGCAGGAAGGTCCAGCGCTGGGCCGGCAGGGAAAGGCGCAGGCTCTGGCCGCGCAGGGCGCACCACGCAAACAGCAGCGCCGAAGATAGAGCAAAGCGGTAAGCCACCGAGACGGCAGGCGGCACTTCGCCCAGTTGCAGGGTGATGCCGAAGAAGGTTGAACCCCAGATCAGGCTGGCGAGAATAAAGAGGACAGGAGAGGACATCCCGCGAGTATACGGGGTTTCTCCCACCCCCACATGAAGAGGCCTAATAGGCCAGGTTCAGGCGCCGGTACAGGAAGCTTAGAACGAATAGAGGGCCGATCAGCAGGAAGCGCAGATCCTCGAAGAAGGAAGGCTTCTTGCCCTCGATCTTATGCCCGATGAACTGCCCGATCCAGGCCAAGACGAAGACCAGCAGCGACAGCGGCAGCACGGCGCGCGGCGGCAGCACGGCGAGGATGGCGAGCATCGCCGCCGCCATCAGCAGCATGCCGACGGCAAAGGGCGGCGACAGCTTGAAGTAATAGACTATGCTCAGTCCCGCCGCCGCCAGCGCCAGCAGGGGATGTGCGGCCCACAGCAGGCCAAGCACGGTAAACACGATCACCGGCACGCAAACGAAGTGAATCAATTCGTTCACGGGATGCAGATGGCTTTCGCTATAACTGGCGAGCAGGGTATCGATCGCTCTGGCTTCGGGCATGGCGTATCTCCTGATTGCTTTTATGGCATTGATTCTACACCCGTTCAGACGGCGCGTGATCGGGTAGAATCCGCCGCATGAATACGCCAGCCCAAGAGTCCAACACAAGAAAACGATGCTTCGATCCGGTCGTCGATGAGCATACTCGCTTGCTGGTACTGGGAAGCCTGCCCGGCGAGCAGTCGCTCGCGAAGGCAGAGTATTACGGGAATCGACAAAATCGCTTCTGGTTTTTGATGTCAGAAGTGATCGACTTGGACTTGGTATCGATGACCTATGCTATGCGCTTGCAGACGCTGCTGGATCATGGCGTTGGTTTGTGGGACGTGGTGGCTGAGGCGCACCGTCCGGGCAGCTTGGACAGCCGCATCCAGAATCACGACGACAACGATCTGCTGGGATTATTTGCCGGGCTGCCGCAACTAGTGACGATTGCGTTCAACGGTGGCACTGCTGCAAGACTTGGTTTAAAAGTGCTGGGTGAGCAAGCATCAAGATATCGGATTGTGCGGCTTCCGTCGAGCAGCCCAGCCTATACTTTGTCATATACTGAAAAGTCCTCGCAATGGCGACTTTTGAAGCAAGCTCTTCACCCCGCTGATTAATGACTGTTGACGCATCTCGGAACAGTGGCTGGTCGTTTGATGATTGGCATCAATCGTCGGTAAGATCGCGTCTTGGAGGAAAATATGCAAACGCATTTTGAGCTACTCGCGGCTGAGGCACTAAAGCTTTTGCCACAAGAACGCGAAGCATTTGTGCAATTACTTACCGCCAGTTTGGAGGCTGACATCAGCAATGACGACGCGCTGGCATCTGAAGTCGAGCGGCGCATCGCCGATGTTGAAAGCGGAGCGACTCACGTCATCCCCATGGCTGAGGCTCTGGCTTTGGTGCGCGCAAGTTTGAAGTGAAACTGGTCATCGTTCCTGCCGCGCTTGCAGAGTTGCGGGATGCTGCAGCTTACTACACCGACCAAGGAAATGCGGGGTTGGGGCATGCGTTTGTGACCGAGTTTGAACGAGTCGTTAATCTCATCTTTGTCTCGCCTCAGCTTGGCGCTATTTTTCGAGGTACTCGCCGCCGGTACTTTCTTCGGAGATTTCCATACAGCGTTATCTATGAAGTGACCCACGACGAATTAAGAGTGCTTGCGCTTGCCCACCAACGACGCCGCCTCACTTACTGGAGTCGGCGTAAGTAGCGCGATCATTATTGCAGGCAAGACTTGATGAATTATTCACATCCTCGTTAGTAGTTCATTCATGTAAATGTCTGGATGTAAACGTGATGAGTTGAGGCCCATGCTGTCCGCTTCGGCATCTTGCCCGACCGTATCGCCTGATTCGTAACATATACTTTGCCGTATGCCGATAAGGCGATGCGGTGGCAGTCCTTACGCCCCATCTTGGCGGCGGTCTAGCGCATATTGAACTGCCCGGCCTTTTATCGCTGGCGTTGCGCCAGTTCGGCGATGACTTGTTCGAGCGTTGTCGTTCCTGCCCGTTCGACCGCGCTGGGATCGCTCTTGATGTCGATATGCGCGCAATTGATGCCACGGGTCATTTCGGTGAAGCCGGCAAGGGCGGCCCTTGAGAAATGGGCATCCGCCAGTGCTTGGGGCCACTCCGTTTCCGGCAGAACCGCCACGCCGACGGGCTTCTGCAGCGTGGCCGCAATAATGGCGGCGACATCATTCGGCGCGTAGTCCTGTGGGCCCGACAGCGTGACGATGCTGCTTCCCCTGCTTTTTTCTTGCAGCAGCGCCGCCGCAGCACGGCCGACATCCACAGTCGCCACCATCGGGACAGGACGCAGCGGCGGCGCCAGAAACGTCGGCAGCGTGCCACTGCGTACGGCCTGGCCGACCATGGGCATCCAGTTCTCCATGAAATAGACCGCGCGCAGGAAGATGGTGGCAACACCGCTGGCGCGCAAACGCTGTTCGAACATGCGGTTCATCCCGATCCATCCGGTTCCGCTCTCGCGGTCGGCGCCTATCGAAGACAGTGCCACAAGCTTGGGCACGTCCGCCGCCAGCGCAGCGCGCGCCATGGTCTTGGCAATCAAGTCAGCCATCTCGAACAGGTCTTCGCGCTTGTAGTGCTGCGGACTGACGACATAGGCGCCCTGGACCCGGCTGAGCGCCTTGGTCATCGCGGCCAGGTCAGTCAGGTCGGCCACGGCAACCTCGGCGCCGCGTTCGGCCCACGGCCGGCCTTTGGCGGGGTCGCGCACCACAACGCGCACGGGATGGCCGGCACGCAGCAGCGCATCGGCGGCGGCGGCACCGGTACGGCCGCTCACGCCAAATACAGCGTAAGGAAGGGGGAAGGAAGCAGTCATGCAAATATCTCCTATTCAGATGAAACGGAATGGTGCATGATGGCGCGACATACATAAATGGCATGAAAGTTATAGCCAATATGCAGCAAGTGGATTTATCTGCGGTTGACCTCAACCTCTTAAAGCTGTTCGACGCACTCGTTCGGGAGCGCAGCGTTACCCTGGCGGGCCTCCGCTTGGGCTTGAGCCAACCGGCTGCCAGCCGCGCGCTGGGACGACTGCGCGCGATGCTGGGCGATCGCCTGGTGGTCCGCGGCAAGGTCGGTCTGGAACTGACGCCCCGGGGTGAGGCGCTGGCAGGTCCGGTGGCCAAGCTGCTGGACGATGCCCGGGGGATCGTCTCGCCTGCAGTTTTCGACCCCGCCGCCGCAACGGGCCGCATCATGATTGCCGCGCATGACCATCTGAGCCTGACGGTCCTCGCTGGTTTGAGCTCCCGTTTCGAACGCCATGCGCCTGGGTTAAGTCTCCATATCGCGCAACCTGCGGGGGACAATGTGCGGCTTATCGAGCTGGGTGGCGCCGATCTGGCGCTGGGCATTTTCCAGGCACTGCCCGGCAGTTTTCACCGCCGCGACCTGTATGCCGACAACCTGGTATGCGTGGCGAGGTCCGGCCACCCGGGTGTAAGGGATGGACTCAGTCTGGAGCGTTATGTGGCCTTGCGCCACATTGCCGTGACCATTTCCGGCGTGGGAGAGAGTGCGGTCGATGTTGCGCTCTCGGCACAGGGGCTGACTCGCCATGTTGCGCTGCGCGTTCCCCACTTTCTTGCCGCTGCGATGCTGGCGGCGGACAGTGACATGATTCTTACCTTGCCAAGCCGTCTGGCGCGCCTGCTGGCGAAAAGGCTCCCGCTCATACTCCTGGAACTGCCGCTGCAGCTTGCGCCCCTGGTGCCAGCCATGATCTGGCACGAGCGCTTCCACCGCGATCCTGCCCACGTTTGGGTCAGACAACAGCTGGTTGATGTTGTCGCGTCGTTCCATACGGCCGGGGAAGTGTCGCCGACCTCCTGAGGCTGGGGGGAGCGTTGACAGGGCGTGAATAGGACGGCGGAGAAACTGGGCTTCAAGATGCTGTCTCGACCGACCTATAGGTGACGTGCCGTACTGCCTATTTCGCCGCCGCTTTCTCCAGGCGTTCCGCCTCGACGGTCAACTGCGCGCGGGCTTTGTCGTCGCCGATTTTAGGAATGACGATGTCGCGTAAAACCCTGGCATTAGCGACATCGAGTGCGAGATCTGCCGGCGTCGCCACATCCGGCTTGACGCCGCTGCCTTCCCAATTCGTATGCGTGATCGGATTGACGGCTTGTCCGGTCGGAATGAAGGCGACCAAGCCACCGCCGAGAGGAAAGGAGCCGCCAGGATTCGCGGCGCCGCCGGTCACTTCGCCTACGAGTGTTGCCCTTTTTTGCGTCTGAAAATCGTAGGCGCATTCTTCCGCCGCCGAGAAGGTCCATTTGGACGTCAAGACATACACCGGGCGCGTGTAATGCACGGAAACGGCCGTGCTGGTCCAGGACTGCTCCTTGCGCTGATCCTTGCGGTAGACGAAGTCATTCAAATGCCGCCGATCGCCCTCGGCGAAAAAGTGGCTCAGCAGGTAGGCAACGGTTTCGCTATCGCCACCGCCGTTCTTGCGCAAGTCGAGGATGATCGCCTCGGTATTTTTCAGCAGCGTCATCGCGGCGCCGATGGCTGGCGCGGAAAATGCGGCGGCTTCAAAACCGCGGACGTCGAGATAGCCCACATTGCCCGGCAGGCGCTCGACGCGGAATATGCCGCCGGCAAGGCGTTCTGTTTCTTCGCGCTGCTGAATAAGCTCCTCGGCGCTAGGCACGGCGTTTTCCGGCGCCGCCTTGAACGCCGGATCGAAGCGCACGCTGAAGTGCAAGTCCTTGCCGGAGCTGCGCAGATCGGCGGTCAGCATATCGGCCAGGGATGTGACGGTGTTGGCGCTGGCATAGGCATTCTTCACATCCTTCCCGCGCAAGTTGGCAGCGACCTTTTTTGCTACGTCCGGAAACACATAATTGTCTTCGACCGTTTGCGCCAGCTCCTTGACCAGCGCATGGCGGGTCGCGGCATCCAGCGCCCCCTTGGCCGACGGCACTTCGTGTGCGGATGCCTGGGCGGCAGCGGCAAGCAATAGGGTAATCAGCAGGCGGGGCATAGGTTCTTCCTTTGTATCGTCAAGGGGGATTTGAATCGTTGCGCGCCATTGATGATAGCAATTGCTTAATATTTTTTTCTGCGGTTTTTCTATGTAATATCGTGGTTTTACAGAGATAAACTCGGCCATGGATCAAATGGATGCGAAAATCGTCGCACTGCTCCGAGGCGACGCCCGAATCAGCTATAAGGAAATCGGCGAGCGGGTTCACCTGTCGGCGAATGCGGTTGCTGAACGGATGCGACGCCTGGAAACTTCCGGCGTGATCCTCGGCTACCATGCGCGCATCGACCCGCATGCGCTCGACCTGTCCCTGCAAGCCATCATCGACGTTAAACTGCTTCCCGGCGTAACGGCGCAAGCGTTTGAAGCGACGCTGCAAACCATCCCGGGAGTGATGGAAGCGGTCTTAATGACAGGGAGCTTCGATTACGCGGTGCGTGTCGCCTGCGCCAATCAGGAAGCCTTGGTAAGGCTGAACGAGAATCTCAGGGCGCGCGGCGGCGTGCAGGATACCAATACGCGAATCATGCTGCGTTCGCTTCAGATTACCGCGCCACTTGTCTGAGTGCCATGAAACCGTCTATGGCATCGCCATGAAGCTTCGCAGGAATCGCAAAAAATATTTTCGATTCGGCGAATCCTTTTGCGAGTTTCTCCCCTCCTTGCAATAGCGGGGCAGAAAATGCACTGCCCATGTCTATCAACCGTCCATGAGGAGGTGCGTATGTTCAAGCGCAGAAGTATTGAGATGTATGCCATGGCGGGCCGCGCGCCTGCCGATCGTTGAGGGGACAAGCGATGCGAATCCCGGAACAAACTTTCGCGGCCGCGCAGGCGGGCGACCCGGCGGCACTGGCGTGTCTGCTGGCCCAGCTGCGGCCTGATATCCGCCGCTATGCCGTCTACCAGTGCCAGCGTTCATCGGCGGTGGACGACGTGGTGCAGGAAACGCTCATCATCCTGTACCGCAAGATTGGCACCGTGCGCAGCGTGACGGCCTTGGGTGCCTGGCTGCTCAAGATCGTCATGCGACTGTGCGTGCTGCCTGCCCTGATGTTCATGCGGAATATGGAGGATCTCGGCGGCGTGGAGGATTCGGCCCGCTTTGCCAGGATGCCGGTCGACGAGCTGCGCATCGATCTGGCGCAGGCGCTGGAGTCCTTATCGGCGGCCCATCGCGAAATCATCCTGCTGCGCGATGTGCAGGAGATGACCATCGCCGAAATCGCCGGCCATCTGGGCCTGACGCGCGAGGCTGCAAAGAGCCGGTTGCACCGTGCCCGCGCCATGGTCCGGGAATATCTGCACGCCGCTCCTGTCAGCCAAGCCTAGGAAGGAAAATCATGTCCGCATATCAGCATCCTGAAGACCTGTCTCTCGCCAAAGACCTGGCAGCGCTGGCGCCGCTGGAAGCGCAAGCCTTCCTTGGCCTGAAGGCGGCCGCTGAACGCAGCGGCGGCGCCATTCCGGCCAAATACCGCGAGCTGATTTCCATTGCGGTCGCGCTGACCACACAGTGCGCCTACTGTATCGACGTGCACACCCGGTATGCTGCGGCGGCAGGGGCGACGCGGGAGGAAATCGCGGAAACGGCATTTATCGCCTCCGCCCTGCGCGCCGGCGCCGCCGTCGGCCATGGCCTGCTCGCCTTGCGGCTGTTTGATGCGGCTGCGCAAGGGGCCGCACCTGCTGCACGGAGCGAGGCCGTCTAAGTTTGGTTGTTCCCGCCGTCACCGGCCGGTTCCAGCACCGCCAGCAGGCGCGCCAGGCTGGCATCAAGCGCGGCCAGTTCGCTGGCGCTGTGCGGCGCCAGGATAGTGCGTTCGTTCTCCACATGGGCCGCCACCGCGCGGTCGATCAGGGCCAGGCCTTCGTCCGTCAGCTGCACCAGGATGCTGCGCGCATCTTCGGGGTTGGCCAGGCGCTGAACCAGGCCGCGCGTTTCCAGTCCTTTCAGACGGTGGGTCATGGTGCCGGAGGTGATCATCAGCGCCGAGAACAGATGGGTCGGCGCCAGACAGTAGGGCGCGCCCGAACGGCGCAAGGTCGCCAGCACGTCGAATTCCCAGCTGCTCATGCCATAAGCGTCGAACACCGCGTCGAGCCGGCGCTGCACCAGCGCCGCGCAGCGCTTCAAACGGCCGATGGTGCCCATGGGCGCTACGTCCAGTTCCGGGCGCTCGCGGTGCCATTGTTCGAGTATCTTGTCGACCGCATCGGCCTGCCGTTTCTGCGCCATCGGATTTGCTCCAAATTTATCTTGATCTCAAGATTATAAGCTGGAATAATTATCTTGAATTGAAGATAAATGGAGGCTCCGATGCCACGCATATCCTGGGGAAACGTCTTGCTGACCGCGCTGGCGCCGGTCATCTGGGGTTCGACCTATATCGTCACCACCACTTTTCTGCCGCCGGGCCGGCCGTTCACGGCGGCCCTGCTGCGCTGCCTGCCCGCCGGCCTGCTGCTGAGCCTGTTCGTGCGCCGCCTGCCGGCGCGGCGCGACTGGGGCCGGTTGGCCGTGCTGGCGGCGCTGAATATCGGCTGCTTCCAGGCCTTGCTGTTTATCGCCGCCTACCGTCTGCCGGGCGGCGTGGCGGCGGTGGTCGGCGCCATCCAGCCCTTGCTGGTGATGGGCATGGCCTGGTCGATGGATGGCGCGCGGCCGGGGCGCGTCGCGGTCTGGGCCAGCGTGCTGGGCGTGTTCGGCATGGCGGCCCTGCTGCTGACGCCGGGCGCCGCCTGGGATGCGCTGGGCATCGCCGCCGCGCTGGCGGGAGCGGCTTGCATGGCGGCCGGCACGTATCTGGCGCGCCGCTGGCGTCCCGACGTGCCGGTGCTGGCCTTCACCGGCTGGCAGCTGCTGGCCGGCGGGACGATGCTGCTGCCGCTGGCGCTGCTGGCCGATCCGCCGCTGCCGGCGCTGGGCAGCAGCGCGGTGATGGGCTATGCCTATCTGTCGCTGGCCGGCGCTTTGGTGGCGTATGCCCTGTGGTTCCGCGGCATTGCCCGCCTGTCGCCGGTGGCCGTGTCCTCGCTTGGCTTGCTCAGTCCCCTGACCGCCGTGATCCTGGGCTGGGCCTTGCTGGGACAGAGCATGCGCGGCTGGTCGCTATTAGGATTGGTGACAGTATTCGGCAGTGTGCTGGCCGTACAATGGGCGCAAGCCGCCCCACCACCACAACAACGTGTTTAGGAGTTTGATGTGTACGAGAATATTAAAAACCTGATTGAATCCCGCGCCTCGGTCAACAACTTCGATAGCAGCCGCGCGCTGGACGATCAGCAGCTGGCGGAGCTGGTGCGCCTGGCCACGCTGGCGCCATCGGCCTACAACTTCCAGAACTGGAAATTCATCGCCGTGCGTTCGCCGCAAGCCAAGGCCCGCCTGCTGTCCGTCGCCTATGGCCAGAAAAAAGTGACGGAAGCTTCCGTCACCTTCATCGTCTGCGGCACGCTGGCCGCGCATGAAGGCCTGGCCGGTGCGCTCCAGCCATCGCTCGACGCGGGCATTATCAATGCATCGATGCTGCAAAGCTGGGTGGGAATGGCGCAAGGCGCGCACCGCGATAATCCGCAATTGCAGCGTGATGAAGCGGTGCGCTCCGCTTCGCTGGCGGCGATGACGCTGATTCTGGCGGCCGAAGGCATGGGCCTGGATACTTGCCCGATGGGCGGCTTCGACCAGCAGGGCGTGGCGCGCGAATTCGGCCTGTCCGAGCGCGATGTGCCGGTGATGCTGGTAACGGTGGGCTATGCCACGCCGGAAAACTGGCCGCAGAAGCCGCGCAAGCCGCTGGCCGAAGTGATGGAGTTTGCCTGAAATGAAAAGGCCACGGTGGATGCCGTGGCCGGGGATTAACGGTAGAAGGCTTCGACCTTGCCCTTCAGCTTGATCAGCATGGGGCGGCCCTTGCGGTCCAGGGTTTTACCGGCTGGCACCTTGATCCAGCCTTCGCTGACGCAGTATTCCTCGACGTCGAAGCGGTCTTTGTCATTGAATTTGATGCCGATATCGAACTCGAACACGGCCGCAACATGGTGCGGGCTGCGTGGGTCGACGGACAGGTGATCGGGCAGTGGGGGGCGGGTAGTAGTATCGTTCATGGCCGAAATTATCCGCCAGAACGCGCTCCAGCACAATCTCCCGCTGCCGAAGGCTGTGGACAAATCAGCCATCTTTTCATAGACTTGCCCTTCGAAAAATACAGGAGGCAGGCGCATGACGGCAAGACGCAAGGTTCTGGCAGCAATGGCGGCAACGGTGGCAGCGGCGGCATTCAGCCCGCTGCAGGCGGCGGAAGCATTCAGCAAGGCGGCTCCGCTGTCCATCGGCGACACCTTCACTATCGATTCCCGCCATCTGGGCGAAACCCGCCGCATCAATGTGTATATGGCACGCGGCTGGAACGATGCGCCCGACGCGCCGCTGCCCGTGCTGTATATGCCCGACGGCGGCCTGGCCGAGGACTTCCTGCACGTGGCGGGCCTGCTGCAGGTCTCGGTGGCCAACGGCACCATGCGCTCCTTCATGCTGGTGGGTATCGAGAATACCCAGCGCCGGCGCGACCTGACCGGCCCCACCGAGGAGGCCGAAGACCGCAAGATCGCCCCGGTGGTGGGCGGCTCGGCGGCCTACCGCAGCTTCATCCGCGAGGAGCTGATGCCGCAGGTGAAGGCGCGCTACCGCACCACGCAGGAAAGCGCCATCATCGGCGAGTCGCTGGCCGGCTTGTTCGTGATGGAGACCTTCCTGCAGGAGCCGCAGCTGTTCGACACCTATATCGCCATCGATCCCAGCCTCTGGTGGAACAAGCGCCAGCTGCTGCAACAGGCCAGCGCCAAGCTACGCGCCCACAAGCGGCTCGACAAAACCCTGTACGTGGCGGCCAGCGGCGAGAAAGGCATGCCGGAGCTGGCGCAGCAACTGGAGGCGGCGCTGGCCGGCAGCAAGGTCGCAGGTCTGCGCTGGCAACTGGCGCCGCTGCCGGACGAAACGCATCTGACGGTCTACCATCCAGCCGCGCTGCGCGCCTTCCGCAGCGCGTTCAAGCCGGCGGCATAAGCAGCTGGTCTGGCGGCGGCGGCTCGAGCGCCGCCGCGCCGCCGGCAAATTGCGCCGACAGGAATTGCGCGATCTTGCGCTGTGTGATTTCCATGTACGGAATATTCATGTGATCGGTGCCGGGCACGATCTCGTCCAGATGCAGGCGGTTCAGGCGCGTCACCAGTTCGTCGGTGTGCGAGTGCGGCACCACGTCGTCGCTGGCGGCGCGCAGCACATAGGTCGGCGCGGTCAGGCGCTCGGCATGCTTGACCGATTCGAAGCGGTGCTTGAGCACCATCCCGATCGGCATGGCGCGGAAGCGGCGCCGCGCCAGCGCCAGGATCGAATCATAGGGCGTGATCAGCACGATGGAATGCACGGCGCGTTCCATCGCCACCTGCACCGCCACGCCCGACCCCAGACTGCGGCCCACCACGGCGATGCGCGCCGCATCGGCATTGGCGCTGTCGCGCAGCCAGTCGAACAGCATGCGCCCATCTTCCACCATATGTTCTTCGCCCGGTTCGCCCTGCGACTCGCCGTAGCCGCGGTAATTCATGGCCAGCACCGCCATGCCGGGAAACAGGGTGCCGGCATCGCGCGCCACCCAGGACACTTCCTCCGAGCGGCCGCCGAAATAGAGCACGGCGGGGGAGGGACCGGGCTGGCGCGGCGTCATCAGCCAGCCGGCCAGCTTGGTGCCGTCGGCCGCGCGCAGCACCACGGCGCGCGTGCGGTGGCCGCTGCTGCGCGGGCTGCGCACCTCGCGCTTGACGTTGGGGTTGAACAGCAGCTTGCGCTGGCTGGCCGCAACCACGGCCGTCAGCCCAGCCCAGACAAAGCCCATCATGCCTGCGGCCGCCGCCATTTTCCGGGAGTTGTTCATGCCTCCAGTGTAGCGAGAATCGCCGCCGGCTTGCGCGCGGCAAGCGAGAAAAAGCCGGCGGCGGCAACAGCCCGCGGGTTTAGCGCGAAACGCCGTCCGTCACGGCGGCAGCCTGCACGCTGTTCGGCGCGGTGGTCAGGCGCTTGACCATGGCGTTCACAGCCACCATCTGCTGCCCCGATTTCAGCGCGTAATTGCTGTCGGTGTAGCCGAACCAATCCCAGCATCCATTCGGGTTGAAGGGAATGTCGGACTTGTTCACCTGCGGATACAGCACGATGATGTTATTCGTGTCGGCCCAGGAGTTGTAGCTGGTCTTGCCGTAGAAATCGTCCTGCACAGATTCGGCGGATTGAAGGCAGCCGTGGAATGCCACATGCACCTTGCAGGCATTGCCGCTGCCGCCGCAGGCTTTCGGCACATAGGCAAACGCATCCTCCGCCATGCCGCTATCGGCCTTGGCGAATTCGCGCTGATTGAACTTGATGATCTGGCCCGACAGGCTGCTGGCCGGCGGCTTGGCATTGCCGTAGATATGGTTGAAGATGGCGCCCGCCTGGTCGTAGGCCTGCTGATGCACGGTGCAGTGGCTGATATAGGGCGCGGCATTGTCCGCGCAAGGATTGCCGAAGGAGGGCGTCAGCAGCGCGTGGCCGGCCGGCACATTATTCACGTACTGGACATTCGATTTGTCCACGCCCACCTGTTTGAAGAAGGACACGGTGGCGTTCACCGCCTGCTGATAGACCACGGTGTCGCGCGTGCCGCTGAAGACATAGATGCGCGCCTTGTTCAAGCCCGTGAGCGGATCGATCTGGCCGGCGTCGGCGAAGCTGCGCGCGGCAGACGCCATCAGGGCCGGATTGGGCGGCACGAATGGCACCTGGCCCATGCAGATGGCGGCGTAGGCGAGGAAGCCGTTGGCGGCGCAGTAGTAAGGGCCGCCCGCCACCACGCCGGCGCCGACCACGGAATTGGAATAGGCGACCTGGTATTGCACCGCCATGAAAGCGCCGGACGAGAGGCCCGAAACGGAGGTGGCATTCTGGTCGGCGCCCAGCGCTGGCAAGGGCGGGCTGGCATGAACCCAGGGAGCGGCGGCCAGCAGAATGGCGGAAGCGGCAAGCGAGGATGACAGTTTCATCTTCGGACTCCTAAGTGGCGAACATCGGGGATGGACCGCCCGTGCACAGGGTTGCAGGGCGGGAGTTTGACGCGCTGCACAATCAGATGCACCGGCGATGATCCCACACAAAGCTGCGGCCAAGCATGCTTAAAATTTCGGAGTGGCGAAAATACAAATCACTTGCAGCACCGGCCTTTTCTGACCAGCATAAGGTCTTGCCCGGGGCGGAAGGCTGCTGCTTCCGGCCCCGGGCAAGGGAGGGAAAAACAGCTTAGCGCGCCAGCACTTGCACCGCGATACCGGACGGCGTGGCCGGCGCGCGGTACACGCGCTGGGTGGCTTTCTGGAAGTCCTCCGGCTTCGCTTTTGGAATGTCCATGAACTTCTGCGGGTTCAGGTCGATCAGCGGGAACCAGGAGCTTTGCACCTGCACCATGATGCGGTGGCCGCGGCGGAAGGTGTGGTTCACATCGCCCAGCTGGAAGTTGAGCGCTTCCACTTTGCCGGGCGTGAACGCTTCCGGCTTCTCGAAGCTATGGCGGAATTTTCCGCGCAGTGGATTGCCGCGCACCAGCTGCTGGTAGCCGGCCATCTTCACCGCGCCGGCGCCGTCTTCCTTGGCCGGCGCCGGATACTCCTGCGGATAGACGTCGATCAGCTTGACCACCCAGTCAGCATCGCTGCCGCTGGTGGAGACGAAGAGCTTGGGCGAGACCGGGCCGGCCAGGGTCACGTCCTCCTCCAGCACCTCGCTCTGGTAGACCAGCACGTCGGGACGGCTGGATGCAAAGCGCTGGTCCGACACCATATATTCGCGCGGCACGCCGGTGGCCGCATAGCCGATATATGGCACCGGCTTTTTCGGATCGCTGACGTATTCGTCGTACTCGCCGCCGCCCGCCGCCGGCTGCTGCCAGTGCAGGGTGCCGTTGGCGCCGAAGTAGAGCGTGCGCGCCTTGGCCTGCTGCGGCGGCCAGGCGCTGTACTGGCGCCAGACATTGCTGCCGGTTTCGAAGGCGTTCACATTGGCCGTGGCCTGGTCCGGCTTTACGCCTTTCAGATGCTGTTCGAAGAAGGGGAACTGGATCTTCTGGCGGAAGTGTTCGGACGTCTTGCTGTCGAATTTCACCGGCCCCAGATTGCGCCCTTCGCCGCCGGCCCAGCCGCCATGCGACCAGGGGCCGATCACCAGGCCGTTGAAGATGCCGGGGTTGTTGCGGCCGATGGCCTGGTAGGTGCTGAACGGACCTTGCAGGTCTTCCGCGTCGAACCAGCCGCCCACGGTCAGCACGGCGGCGCGCACGTTTTTCAGGTGCGGCGCGATATCGCGCGACTTCCAGAACTCGTCGTAGCTGCTGTGCTCAACGGTCGGCTCCAGATAGGTGCGCTGCTTGGGCTGGAGCTGGGCCAGGATGGCCGACAGGTTCTGGTGCTTGAGGAAGTAGTCGTAGCCATCGGCCATGCCGTAGTCGAAGCTTTCCCAGTTCTTCGGCTGGGCGGTGGGATTCTGCTCGCTGGTGAAGGCGGAGTAGAAGTCGAAGTTCGCCGCCAGCATCAGCGCGCCGCCATGGTAGGCGTCGTCGCCCATGAACAGATTGGTCACCGGCGCCTGCGGCGAGGCGGCCTTGATGGCCGGATGCGAATCGATGATGCTGGCCGAGGTGTAGAAGCCGGGATAGGAAATGCCGTAGATGCCGGCCTTGCCGTTATTGCCCGGCACATGCTTCAGCAGCCACTCGATGGTGTCGTGCATGTCCTGGCTCTCATTGCCTTCGCCCGGCGCGCGCTGGGCGTTGACGTGCGGCGTCATCTCCTGCCATTTGCCTTCCGACATATAGCGGCCGCGCACGTCCTGGCGCACGAAGATATAGCCGGCCTGCTCGAATTCGCGCGAAGGGCCGAGCGACTTGGGATAGAACTCCACGCCGTACTGCAGCTTGCCCTGCTCGCGCACCCCGGCGCTGTAGGGCGTGCGTTCGATCAGGAAGGGATAGCTTTTCGAACTGTCTTTCGGCACATAGACCGTGGTGAAGAGGCGCACGCCGTCGCGCATGGGAATGCGGAATTCGTGCTTGGTGTAGTGTTCGCGCGGGCCGCCTTTCGGCGCTTCGGGCGCTTCGGCGGCGGCCAGGACGGCGGCGCGGTCAAAGCCATGGGCGGCGCCGCAGAGCGCCAGGGAAAGGGCCAGTACGGAAAGAGGTCGGATCATGGTTGGCACTGTGGGGTGGAAAGCCCCACAGTGTAAACCGTATTACGGAAAAGGCAATCTTACCCCTGCCGGCGTATCGCTGCCTCAATCCGGATCGCTGCCGCGCCCGCCGCGCAGACGGATACCTTCGGCGCGCAGGCGTTCCAGCTTGCCGGCGTACAGCTCATGGTCGCGCCGCGTGGTGCTGTTTTCCAGCGCCAGTTTCAGGTGCTTGTCGGCCAGGCGCAGATCGCCCAGCTTGTAGGCCGCCAGGGCCAGCCAGAAGTGGAATTCGTGGTAGCCGGGCTGGCGCTCGACTTCGCGCGCGAACAGGGCGCGCGCCTTGAAGTACTGGCCTTCCTCCATGGCTTTCAGGCCCAGATTGAAGTAATGGAAGGGCGGATTCGGCTCCATGCGCGCCAGCTGCTCGCGCACGGTCTTGGCTTCGGCATCGCGGCCCATGCTGTCCAGGATGCGCGCCAGGTTGTACAGCGGCACGGTGCTGGAGGGCGTCAGCTGGGCCATATAGCGCATGGTGCGTTCGGCCATCGCCAGGTCGCCATGCTGCTTGTAGATCACGCCCAGGGTGTTATAGGCGCTGTAGAAGTCCGGGTCTTGCAGGATGGCGCTGCGCGCCCACCAGTAGGCGTTATCCAGCTTGCCCTCCACCAGCGATTCGGCGGCGCGGTTGTTCATGAACATGGCCAGCACGGTCTTCTCGTCGATCGGGCGCGCATCCAGGCTGCGGATGTCGGCCGGCGGCAGGAAGTCGATCACCAGGTAGGCACTGGCGTCATAACCGGCCTGGTACATCTTGTTGCGGCCCAGGACGATGTTCACATGGCCGCTGGAGATATACAGGCTGCCGGAGCGGCTCCAGCTTTCGTCCACGAACACGCTCTGGAACTGCACCTGCAGGCCCATTTCGCGCGCCAGCGCCGCCGTCATGATGACCAGGGAAATGCAGTTGCCCGAACGCGCATCGAAGGTCTGGGCGGCGGTGCGGGTGGTGGCGGAATCGTATTCGATCTTGAGCTGGTCGCGCCGGTAGAGGGCGTCGAACAGGGCGCGGTGGGGCGGCTTGTCGCGCTGGCTGCGCAAGGCGTCGTCCACATAGCGCTTCATGGCCGGCGTCGCCGCCAGGATCTGGTCGGCGCCCACGTCTTCGCTGGCGGCGGCAAAGCTTGAGTCGCTGAAAAGCTGGGCCGCCGGCGGCGCGGCCGGGTGGATGGCGATGCTGGAACAGGCGCTCAGCAGCAGCGCGCAAACAAGGACAATCAGACGTTTCATCATGCACCTCCCTTGGAGAAAGTATCCTCGCCTGGGAAGGTGCTGTCAAACAGGAAATGCTTATTGCGCTGGCAGCGCGACCACTTCTTCCGGCTGGCCTTGCGCATCGAAGCGGCGCGCCACGGAGACGGTCTGCACGCCCAGGGTGGCGAGGGCGTCGCGCACGTCTTCGACCTCGGCTTCCAGGTCGCAGCCCAGGTCCAGCGGCCGCGCGCTGGTGGCAAGCAGGGCGCCGCCCGGCGCCGCATGCAGGTTCACGCGCAGCTGCATGCTGCCGCCGCTGTCGGCCGGGCCGACGATGGCGGCCGCCTGGTCAGCGGCGTGGCCGTGCAGGGCTTGTCCCAGTTCGGCCATCATGGCCAGCATCGCATGCTCGGACTGGCCCTGCTGCACGGCGCCGAAGAATAGATCCTGGTACAGGAAATTCAGTTCCAGCGCGCGGCCGCCCGCCAGGCAGCGCCGCACCAGCGGGGCGTACTGCTGGGTCCAGGCGCGGTAGCGTTCCATGCGGCTGGCGAAGTAGGCGTCGGCCTGCTCCTCGCCGGCGGGGACGGCGTAGAAGGGATCATCGGCCCGCTTCAGCGCGAAGCCGAGCAGGAAGCGCAGCTCGACCGCCTCGTCGCCGGGGCCGAAAGCGGGGCCGCACCAGCCGGCGATGCTGCGCTGCAGCGCGGGCGCCTCGCTCATTTTCTTTTCCGTCAGCGAGGCCGCCGCTTCGCGCACCATGGCGTTGAGCTGGCCGTAACTGATGCGTTCCGCCTCGCCCAGATCATAGGCATGGCGCACCAGCACCAGTTTAGCTTGCGGGCTTTCCAGGCCGCCCTCGCGCAGGCTTTGCAGCAGCGCGTCGTAGGCGGCATCGTCCTGGAAGCATTCCTCCAGTTTCAGGCCGCCCTGGCTGCGCGCGAACACGGGGATGGCAAAGGCGTCGATTTCCAGCGCCGGCGCGCCTTCGCGGCGCAGCTGCACGGTGCCGGCGGCTTCCTCGATGGCGCTGCGCAGCAGCTGGTAGGCGCCCACGTCTTCGTAGCGCGCCTGTTCGATGGCGCCGTACAGGATCTCGTCCTTCTGCTGGTTCAGGTAGCGGCGCAGCAGGCGCGCGAAGTCCTGCTCCTTGTCGCGCAGTTCGGCGCCCAGGGTCTCGCCATCCTCCTGCTCGGCCAGTTCCAGCGCCAGGGCGCACAGCGCCTGGCTCAGGACTTCTTCTTTTTCTTCGGGAGGCGTGCTGGATTTACGCGGGGTAGGGCGCTTGTTCTTGGGCATGGATTTGTAAATGCCCGCGCTAGCGGGCATGGAGTTTGTTTTCAAATGGGCAGGGCAAGGCGCAGCGACGCAGACAGTGCGACTGCACGGCAAGGAGCTGCAACGCCGCCATGCCCATTTTAAAACGAACTCTTAGTGGTCGAAATGGAAAGATTCGTGCAGCTCGTCGAGCAGGTCGGCGGTTTCGTCGGGGCTCAGGCCCAGATGGCGGCATGCCTGCTCGCCGCCCTTTTCCCACTCCAGCGAGGCGCGGTTGCCATGGTAACGCTGAATGCCCTGTTCGGCCAATACCGAGGCTGCGACCAGGGAGCGGATGGCGTCGTCGGTGCTGTCGTCTTCCAGCACTTCGTAATCGTGGTGGTGCAGGATGGCCCAGGACACGTCGGGCGACAAGCCCCAGTTGCGCGCCAGCAGGCAGCCGATGGCGGCGTGGTTGGTGGTGTGGTGCTCATCCTCGATGGAAGTGATCTTGCGCGTGGCCGATTTGCAGGCCAAGTCGAAGGTCTGGCGGTATTCGGGGAAGCGCGCCATCAGCAGCGGCACGCCGATATCGCAGAACAGGCCGAAGGTGTGGGCGATGTCGGGCGGGGCCACGCGCAGCTTGCGGGCCAGGAACACCAGGGCCTGGGCGCGGCGCGCCGACACTTCCCAGAACTGGTTCAATTCGGCCTGCTGGCCCTCGATGGCCTGGCGCGCCAGCAGGCCGGTGAGCAGGGCGGCGCACTGGTTCAGGCCGAGGAAGTTGATGGCCTGCTCCACCGACTTGGCCTTGCGCGCGGCGCCGAAGAAGGGCGAGTTGGCCAGCTTCAGCAGGGCGCCGGACATGCCGACATCGTTGCCGATGATGCGCGCGATGCGTCGCGGCGAGGGATCGTCCGTCGCCAGCTCGCGTTGCAGATCGACCAGCAGGCTGGGCCGCGGCGGAATGCGGATCGAACGCAGCAAAGCGTCTTCGACCGATGTTTCTTGTACCGGGGCGGGGGCTGCAACTGTCGTCATATCGATATGGGGTGGACTGGCGTACCTGAACTATAGCCTACCTGCAACTATATTGCCCGGGCGGCCAAGCTCCGATTATCGCCGGTTTTACGCTGGAGACGGCGGCCGGGGCGGGGAATATTTCCTCTAAATCAGGGAATTGTTGTCCAAGTGCGGCGATTTCATGGCGAAAAGACAGCAAGAATGGGCAAGCTTGAATGGATGGCACGATCGCTTGGAGAGCGGCAAGCCGACGGGCGCCAGGCGGGCTAAAATAGCCGGCATGACAACTTGCATCGCCGGCATCGATTTTTCCGCCCCCTCGCGCGAAGTGGCGCGGCGCCTGATCGGCGTCACCGTGCTGGTGGACGGCGTGGGCGGGCGCATCGTGGAAACCGAGGCCTACGACCGCGCCGACCCGGCCTCGCACAGCTTTTCCGGCCCGACGCCGCGCAACCAGGCCATGTTCGGCGCGCCGGGCCATGCCTATGTCTATCTGTCCTACGGCATGCACTGGTGCCTGAACTTCGTCTGCCGCGAGGAGGGGCACGGGGCCGGGGTGCTGATCCGCGCGCTGGAGCCGGTGCTTGGCCTGGAAGCGATGCGCGCGCGGCGCGGCCAGCACGATGAGCGCCTGCTGTGTTCCGGGCCGGGGCGGGTGTGCCAGGCGCTGGGCGTGACGCGCGCCCATAACGCGCTGGCGCTGAACGTCCTACCGTTTGAACTGCTGCCGTGCAGCGGCCGGGTGCGCATCGCCGTCGGCCCGCGCATCGGCATTTCCAAAGCGGTGGACGTGCCCTGGCGCTTCGGCCTGGCCGGCTCGCGCTTTCTGAGCAAGCCTTTCCCCGGCGCCTGAGCCGGGCCGCGCCGCGCGCATGCGGCTGCCGGCGCTGCGCCGTTCCGGCATCGCATACTCTTCGTCCGCATCCTCGCTTGCTGGGGCAGCGCTTTCCGTCGCTGCAGCCGGGGCTTGCGGGGCCGCGCCGGCCTCCCACTCCGGCGCGGCCTCGCCCAGCTCGAACACGGCCACCGCCTCGCTCAGGCTGATGGCCTGCTGCTGCAGGCTTTCGGCCGCTGCCGCCGCTTCTTCCACCAGGGCGGCGTTCTGCTGCGTCGCATCGTCCATCTGGCCCACGGCCTGATTCACCTCGCTGATGCCCTGCGCCTGCTCGCTGCTGGCGGCGCTGATGCGGGCGATGATCTCGTTCACCTCGCGTACCGAGCCGACGATGGCGTCCATGCTGCCGCCGGCCCGGCCCACGCAGGCATTGCCGCTGTCGATGGTGGCCACCGATTCGGCGATCAGGGTCTTGATTTCGCGCGCCGCATTGGCCGAGCGCTGGGCCAGGGTGCGCACCTCGGCCGCCACCACGGCAAAGCCGCGTCCCTGCTCGCCGGCGCGCGCCGCTTCCACCGCCGCGTTCAAGGCCAGGATATTGGTCTGGAAGGAAATGCCGTCGATCACGCCGATGATTTCCACGATCTTGCGCGAGCAGCCGCGGATCGATTCCATCGCCGCCACCGCCTGCGCCATGGCCGCGCCGCCGTCGCTGGCCAGGCTGCTGGCGCTGGCCGCCAGCGCGCTGGCCTGCTGCGCATGCTCGGCGTTCTGGCGCACGGCGCCGGTCAGGCAAGCCATGGCGCTGGCCGTCTGCTGCAGCGAGCTGGCCTGCATTTCGGTGCGCGCCGACAGATCCTGGTTGCCGCTGGCGATTTCGTGCGAAGCGGTGTCGATCGATTGCACCGCGCCCTGGATCAGGCGCAGCGTGTGGTTCAGGCGCGCCACGCTGTGATCGAGCACGCGACCGGTTTCGGCGATCTCGTCGCGCCCCGCGCTGGCCGGGCCGCGGCGCAGATCGCCGTCGGCCAGGCTGCGCACGGCGTTGCCGATGGCCTGGATCTCGCGCAGCAGCAGGCTGCGCACCCGCATCGACACCAGCAGCGAGAGCAGCACCGACAGCGCCACCAGGCCGCCCATGGCGGCGCCGAGGCGTCGGTATTCGGCGCGCGCGGCGGCATAGGCTTGCTCGCTGAGCTTGCGTTCCAGCGCCGCCAGCTGCGCCAGATTGTCGTTCAGCAGCGCGAACTGGCGTTCGGCCTTGGCCATGGCATTGGTGGCGATGGACTGGTCCATCTGCGCCAGTTCCATGGTTTCCTGCACGCCCTTGCGGTAGGCCGCCAGCGCCTGTGCGCAGGCGGCCACGATGCGCGCCTCGTCCGGCGAGGAGACCTGGGCCAGCTCGCCCAGTTGGCCTTCCAGCGCCGCATGGCGCGCATGGATCTGGCGCCCCAGCTCATCCAACCGCTGCTGGGCGAAGCTGCCGTTGATCCATGCCAGCAGCTGGTAGATGCTGGCATGGGCATAGCGCGCTTCGCCCATGGCGTCGGCCGCCGCCTGCAGGCGGGTGGCGCGCACCTGCACCAGGTTTTCCATCGAAGCATTCTGGTGCACCATGCCCAACCAGGCGCAGCCAGCGGTGGCAATGAGCAGCAGCAGCACCAGCGCGGGCGCCAGCAGCAGTTTAGGACCGATACGCAGTTTGTTCAGCATGGCGCCCTCCGGCAAGGATCAGGTCCAGATCACTTCTTGTAGATGCCCGCTTCCAGCACGACGTCGCCGACGCGCAGGATATAGGTGGTCTTCGGCTCGATCTTGCCGCTGCTGGGGTTCTTGTACATATAGTCGACCCAGCCCTTGCCCTTTTTTGCGGCCAGTTCGATGATCTCGCGCCGGTATTTCTTGCCGCTGGCGTCGGGCACGTCGACCAGATCCTTGCCGACGATGGAGGGATTGATGGGGTGCGCCAGCACGATGCCGGTATGGATGTCGCGCATATCCACATACAGCGAACCTTGCACGAAGTCGGGATGGGCGGCGCTGATTTTCTTGATCATCTCCTCCTTGCCATGGGCCTTGAGGAAGGCTGCGCCTTTTTCGGCCATGGCGATGGCTTCCTTTTCACCCGGTTCGGTGGTGGCGGCGGCCGTGGCGAAGGCCAAGCCGAGCAGGGCGCCGGTCAGTAAATGTTTCATTGCATCTCCTTGGTGAACTTGCGTGGTGGATTGATTTCCCAATTGCATGGGCCACTGTACGCCGCCGCGGCGGGGCGTAATTTGCGATGGCGCAAGCTTGCGATGAGGCACGCAATTTCTGTGCAGCCATTGATCTTTGGCAATTTGCGCGGCAGCCGATTTCCTAGCATGGAATACCGCCCAACCCAATCAGGAGACCCGCCATGAGCGCCTTGTCCGTGCCCGAAAAATTCAAGCCCTATACCAGGCAATCGATCCAGCAGGCGCGCCAGTGGGAATGGCTGCCCTTCGAATTGCGCGAAGCGGTGCAGGTGGTGTCGCGCGTGCTGCCTTTCCGCGCCAATGAATACGTGATGGACCACCTGATCGACTGGAACAATGTGCCGGACGACCCGATCTACCGCCTGACCTTTCCCCACCGCGACATGCTGCACGAGGACGAATATGCGCGGCTGCGCGAACTGGTGCTGGTGCGGCGCGACGAGGAGGAGATTGCGCGCTACGTCCACAGCATCCGCATGCGCATGAATCCCCATCCGGCCGGCCAGATGACGCACAATGTGCCGCGCGTGAACGACGCGCCGCTGAAAGGCTTGCAGCACAAGTACAAGGAGACCGTGCTGTTCTTCCCCAGCGCCGGCCAGACCTGCCACGCCTACTGCACCTTCTGCTTCCGTTGGCCGCAATTCGTCGGCATGGACGATATGAAGTTCGATGCGCGCGAAACGCATGAGCTGGTGGCCTATCTGAAAAGCCATCCCGACGTGACGGACGTGCTGATCACCGGCGGCGACCCGATGATCATGAATACGCGCTCGCTGGCCGAATTCATCGAGCCGCTGCTGGCGCCGGAGCTGGCGCATATCCAGAACATCCGCATCGGTACCAAGTCGGTGGCGTATTGGCCGCAGCGCTTCGTCAGCGACCGCGATGCCGACGACCTGCTGCGACTGTTCGAAAAGGTGGTCGCAGCCGGCAAGAACATGGCCATCATGGGGCACTACAACCACGCCGTCGAACTGCGCCAGGAGATCGCGCAGAAGGCCGTCAAGCGCATCGTCGGCACCGGCGCCACCCTGCGCATGCAGGGACCGCTGATCCGCCACATCAACGAAGACCCGAAAAGCTGGGCCGAGCTGTGGACCACAGGCGTGCGCCTGGGCGCGATTCCCTACTATATGTTCGTCGAGCGCGACACCGGGCCGCGCGAATACTTCCAGCTGCCGCTGGCGCGCGCCCATGAGATTTTCCAGCAGGCCTACCAGATGGTGTCGGGCCTGTCGCGCACCGTGCGCGGGCCGTCGATGAGCGCCTTCCCCGGCAAGGTGGTGATCGACGGCGTGGCCACCATCGCCGGCGAAAAGGTGTTCGCCCTGCAGTTCCTTCAGGCGCGCAACGCGGACTGGGTGCGCAAGCCTTTCTACGCCAAGTTCGACGAGAACGCCACCTGGCTCGACCACCTGAAGCCTGCCTTCGGCAAGGAGAAATTCTTCTTCGAGAGCGACGAAGCGGCGCCCGAACGCAAGGTGATTCCGCTGGCCCTGGCCGCCGCGGCGCGCACCCATGCTGGCAGCCAAAGCAACGCGGCCTGAGCGCGCCATGCCCAGCGCCGAAGCCTGCCGCCGCATAGCCGCCGTGCCTGCGAATGCCAACGCTACTGCTGTCGCCGCGTCCGCAGCTGGCGCCGCGCCGTGCGCGCAGCAAGGCAGCGCAGGCGCATCCTCGCCCGCGGCATTCGGCGGCGCGGCGGATGGAGGATGCGCCGCACGCGATGGTTTGGCGGGGGCCGGCCATATCGGGCGCCACGCGGCAGCGGATCCGCCGCGCGCAGCGCTGCGCCAGCTGTGGCGGGGCAGCGAGCGCGTGCCGGGCACGCTGTCCGGCGCGGCGGTGCTGTGTCTGGTCTTCCTGCCGTTCGCGCTGGGTCATGCGCTATCGAGCCTGCTGCGCACGGTGAACGCCATCGTCGCGCCGCAGATGATGGCGTCGGTGGCGCTGACCCCGGCCCAGCTGGGCTTTCTCACCAGCGCCTACTTCCTGGCCTTCGCCTTGTTCCAGCTGCCGGTCGGCGTGCTGCTCGACCGGCAAGGGCCGCGCCGCGTGCAATGCGTGCTGCTGCTGGTGGCGGCGGCCGGCACCCTGGCTTTCGCCTGGGGTCAGAGCTTTGCCCAGCTGCTGTGCGCGCGCGCCTTGATGGGCATGGGCCTGGCCGGTTGCTTCATGGCGGCGGTAAAGGCGGTATCGACCTGGATTGCGCCGGCGCGCCTGCCTTCGGTGCAAGGCTATCTGATCGCCGCCGGCGGCCTGGGCGCGGCCGCCGCCACGCTGCCGGTGCGCCTGGCCTTGCAGTTCACCGACTGGCGCGGCCTGTTCGTCGGGCTGGCCGCCGCCTGCGCCGTCGCCGCGCTCGGCATCCTGCTGCTGGCGCCCACGCCACCGGCCGCCGCGCCCAAACCCTTCCGCTGGAAGGTGCTGGCCGACGTCTACCGCCATCCGGTGTTTCGCGAGACGGCCTCGCTGGTGCTGATTCCGCACACCGTCTTCTTCGGCATCCAAGGCCTGTGGGTGGCGCGCTGGCTGCGCGATGCGGCACACTATCCCGAGCAGTCCGTGGCCTGGCTGCTCTACCTGGCCATGGCGGCCCTGATCTTCGGCGCCATCGCGGTCGGCATGCTGACCGAGTGGGCGGCGCGGCGCGGCATCGCGCCGCTGAATGTGGCGGCGGCCGGCATCGCGCTGTTCCTGCTGGTGCAGTTCGGCTTTGTGTGCAACTGGCAGGGCGGCTACAGCCAGCTGGCCGTGCTGTTCACGCTGGCCGGCACCATCACCGGCATCGAATACGCCATCGTGGCGCAAGCCATGCCGCCTGCTTTGACGGGGCGCGCCGCCACCTGCCTGAACCTGCTGATCTTCCTGGGCGCCTTTGCCGTGCAGGCCGGCTTTGGCCAGATCGTCGCCTTCTGGCCGCTCGATGCGCAGGGCCGCTACCCCGCTGTCGCTTACCAGGCGGCCTTCTGCGTGCTGCTCTTGTTGCAGCTTCCCGGGCTGCTCCTGTTCCTGTTGCGAAGGCTGCGCGCGAGGAGGGCGCTGGCGATCCAGTAAAATGGCGGAGTACAACTCCGAGGAAGACTATGAAACTGGTTCGTTACGGCCGTCCCGGCAAGGAAAAGCCTGGCTTGATCGATGAAGAAGGCAAGCTGCGCGACCTGTCCGGCGTGATCGGCGATATCGGCGGCGAGCAGCTGTCGGACAAAGCCATGCGCAAGCTGGCCAAGATCGCCCCTGAAACCCTGCCCATCGTGCGCGGCAATCCGCGCTTTGGGGTGCCGGTCGCCAAGGTCGGCAAATTCATCGGCATCGGCCTGAATTACAAGGACCACGCGGCCGAAGCGGGCCTGCCGGTGCCGAAAGAACCCATCGTCTTCATGAAGGCGATCACCTGCCTGTCCGGCGCGGACGATCCCGTCATGCTGCCGCAAGGCTCGAAGAAGACCGACTGGGAAGTGGAGCTGGGCATCGTCATCGGCACGCGCGCGCGCAATGTGAGCGAGGCCGATGCCGAGAAATACATCGCCGGCTACTGCGTGGTCAACGACGTCACCGAACGCGAATTCCAGCTCGAGCGCGGCGGCCAGTGGGACAAGGGCAAGGGCTGCGACACCTTCGGCCCGGTCGGCCCCTGGCTGGTCACGCGCGACGAGGTGTGGGACGTCAACAAGCTCGATCTTTACCTGGAGCTGAACGGCAAGCGCATGCAGACCGGCAGCACCGAGAACATGATCTTCAAGGTGCCGCAGCTGGTGGCCTACCTGTCGCGCTTCATGACGCTGGAGCCGGGCGACATCATCGCCACCGGCACCCCGCCCGGCGTGGGCATGGCGCGCAAGCCGAAGCGCTTCCTGAAGAAGGGCGACTTCCTGCGCCTGGGCATCGCCGGCCTTGGGGAACAGCAGCAGGACGTGATCGGCTTCCAGCAGTTCTAAGCACAGCGCACGCTGGTCAGGGCGCGCTCCAGCGCGTCCTGCAGGCGCGCGACGATCTCGCCCAGATCCTTTTCCGTCACGGTGAACGGCGGCGCCAGCAGGATATGGTCGCCGCGCCGCCCGTCGATGGTGCCGCCCATCGGGTACACGATCAGGCCGCAGGCCATGGCCTGCTCGCGGATCGCCATATGCAGCTTGAGGTCGGGATCGAAGGCATGCTTGTTCTCGCGGTCCTGCACCAGTTCCATCCCCAGCAGCAGACCGCGGCCGCGGATATCGCCCACATGCGGATGGCCGCCGAAGGCGTCGCGCAGCATGCGCCGCAGCACGCCGCCGCGCACCGTCACCGCACCCAATAGGCAATCGCGCCGGATCACCTTCTGCACCGCCAGCGCCGCCGCCGCCGCGATCGGATGGCCGGTATAGGTATGCCCATGCTGGAAAGCGCCGCTGCCGCCGCGCAAGCACTCCACAATCGGCGCCCGCGCCAGCACCGCGCCGATCGGCGCATAGCCCGCGCCCAAGCCTTTGCCCAGCGTGACCAGATCGGGCAGTACGCCCTCCTGCTCGACGGCGTACAGCGTGCCGGTGCGGCCCATGCCGCACATGACCTCATCGGCGATAAACAGGATGCCGTACTTGTCGCACAGCGCGCGCACGCCGCGGAAATAGCCCGGCGTGGGCGGAATCGCGCCGCCCGTCGCGCCCACCACCGGCTCGGCGCAAAAGCCGATCACGCGTTCCGGCCCGGTTTCCAGGATCACATCCTCCAGCTCGCGCAGCAGGCCGGCCGTGTACTCGTGCACATCCTGGCCGGGACGGCGGTCGCGGTATTCATAGCAAGGCGCTACCCGCGCCACTTTCATCAAGAGTGGCTCGAAGTGGCGGCGCCGCCACTCGTTGCCGCCCAGGGCCAGCGCGCCCAGGGTATTGCCGTGATAGCTTTGGCGGCGCGCGATAAAGACGCTGCGCCGCGCTTCGCCGCGCTCGACGAAATACTGGCGCGCCAGCTTGAGAGCCGTCTCGATCGCCTCCGAGCCGCCCGAGGTCAGATACACATGATCCAGGTCGCCCGGCGCATCCTGGGCCAGGCGCAGCGCCAGATCCTCGGCGGCCTCGCTGGTGAAGAAGGCCGTGTGGGCATAGGCCAGCTTGCCGAGCTGCGCCTGCATCGCCGCCAGCACATCGGGATGGCCGTGGCCCAGCGAGGACACGGCCGCGCCGCCGCTGGCATCGAGATAGAGGCGGCCCTCGCTATCGCGCAGATACAGGCCATTGCCGCCGTCGGCAACGGGCGGCGTGTGGCGCAGCTGGCGGTGGATAAGATGGCTCATGGTCCCCTCCTATGGTGTTGGAGAGCTGACGATAAACCCCGCCGCGAAAGGCGTTTTTGATTTTTGCGGTATCGTATGCGTTCTTTTTCGCATTCCTGCCACAGACAGACGATGACAGAACGGCTCGGCCCCATCCCCTTTGCAGAGATGACAACGGCGCAGCAGGCCGCGGCGCAAGCCGTGATCGACGGCCCGCGCGGCGCGCTGTACGGCCCCTTCGTGCCGCTGCTGCGCAGCCCCGAGCTGATGAGCTGCGCCCAGCGCCTGGGCGAATATTTGCGCTACCGCAGCGCCATCGGCACGCGCCTGTCCGAGCTGGCCATCCTGGTCACGGCGCGCGCCTGGGACCAGCCCGTCGAATGGGCCATCCACGCCCCGATTGCCGCCGACGTCGGCATCCGCGCCGAGGTGATCGATGCCATCGCCCAGCGCCGCGCGCCATCCGGCTTGGCTGCCGACGAACAAGCCGTGTACGACTTCTGCACCGAACTCCAGCGCGACAAGCGCGTCAGCGACCCCACCTATGCCGCCGCGCTAACGCAGTTTGGCGAACAAGGCGTCACCGATTTAACCGGCCTGAATGGCTACTACGCCCTGCTCGCCATGATCATGAACGTCGCCCAAACCCCCGCCCCCGCCAGCAGCGCCCCGCCCCTGCCATAAAAAACGGCCGAGCCCGTGTCCACCATGGGGTCAGACCCCAATCGGACACAGGCTCGGCCATTGGATGCGGCTGTGTTCGTGCTGATACGCTTGAGTTCGTGTCCACTTGGGGTCTGACCCCAAGGTGGACACGGACTCAGGCGAGGACTTGGCGCAGCCAGGTATTGATGTGCTTGACTTCGTCCAGGCACAGGGAGTGCTGCATGGGGTATTCGTGCCATTCGACTTGGTAGCCCAGGCTGTCCAGCAGCTCGCGCGTGGCGAGGGCGCGCGCGACCGGCACCACCGGGTCCATGCGGCCGTGGGCCAGGAAGATCGGGGTGGCCTGGTTGGCGGCATGGCGTTCGACGCCGATCTTGTCGGCCAGCGGCATATAGCCGGACAGGCACAGCAGGCCAGCCAGCTGCTCGGGATGGCGCAGGCCGGTCTGCAGCGTCATGGCGCAGCCTTGCGAGAAGCCGGCCAGCAGGATGCGTTCGGCCGGAATGCCGCGCGCCTTTTCGCGCGCGATCAGGGCTTCGACTTCCAGCTGCGAGGCGCGCAGGCCCGCTTCGTCTTCCTGGCGGCCCAGGTCGGTGTGTACGATGTCGTACCAGGAGCGCATCACGTAGCCGCCATTGATCGTTACCGGCATGGTCTTGGCATGCGGGAAGATGAAGCGGATGGCGGGCAAGCCTTGCAGGTCCAATTCGTCAACCAGGGGCACGAAGTCGTTGCCGTCGGCGCCCAGGCCGTGCATCCAGATGATGGCAACCGTGGGCTGGTCGCCGGTGCTGATTTCGATATTGTCGAGAACTTGAGTCATCTTATTCCTTGGGTGGGCGGATGGCCGATTTGGGGCGGAAGGTTTTGCTCACGGCGGCATGGGTTTCCATATACGGGCCGCCGATCAGGTCGACGCAATACGGCACGGCGGCGAAGATGCCGCCCACCAGTTGCTTACCGTCGGCGTCTTTCAAGCCTTCCAGGGTTTCCTTGATGGCTTTGGGCTGGCCCGGCAGGTTCATGATCAGGGCGGCGTGGTCGGCCGTCTCGCGGATCACGGCCAGCTGGCGCGACAGGATGGCGGTCGGTACGAAATGCAGGCTGATCTGGCGCATCTGTTCGCCGAAGCCCGGCATTTCTTTGGTGCCCACGGCCAGCGTGGCTTCCGGCGTGACGTCGCGCCGCGCCGGGCCGGTGCCGCCGGTGGTCAGCACCAGGTGGCAGCGCGCCGTGTCGACCAGCTCCACCAGGGTCGCTTCGATCTGGCTGCGCTCGTCGGGAATCAGGCGCGTTTCGACGCGGAAGGGC
This sequence comes from Massilia sp. BJB1822, assembly GCF_013369485.1. Taxonomy (GTDB): domain Bacteria; phylum Pseudomonadota; class Gammaproteobacteria; order Burkholderiales; family Burkholderiaceae_D; genus Rugamonas. Next base: position 239,624 of record NZ_JABWEB010000006.1, on the reverse strand, counting down.
GTGCTCAGCGCGCTGGCCAGCCAGTCTTGCAGCGCCGGGATGCCCTGGTCCGCATACACGCCGCCGCTGGCGCGGTCGGAGATGGAAACCAGGCCGATCACCAGCACGGCATCACTCATCGTCGTCCTCGGACTCGTCGTCTTCAGCGGGCGCGGCGGCGGCCTTGGCCTTGGCGTCCAGGTCTTTCAGGATCTGGAAGATTTCGCGGTAAGCCTTGGGCGGCTTGTTCTCGGCCTGCTCCTTGCGCGCATTGCGGATCAGGGTGCGCAGGTGCTGGGCGTCGAGCTCGGCATGCTCGCCCAGCAGCGTGGTCAGGGCGTTGTCGTCGGCCAGCAGCTTTTCGCGGCGGCGCTCAAGCGCGTGCAGGGCGGCCGTATCGGCCTTGGAGGCGCCTTTCCAGCCTTCGATGGTGCGCTGGATGGTGGCCACTTCCTCTTCCGTCAGGCTGCGCATCTTCTTGCCGACGAACTGCATCTGGCGGCGGCGGCCTTCATGGTTCTTGATGTTTTGGCATTCCAAAATGGCATCCCGCACGTCATCCGGCATCGGCACCCGCTTGACGCGGTCGCGCGGCTGTTCGACCAGTTCCCGGCCCAGGTCTTGCAGGGCGTCGGATTGGCGTTTGAGTTCGGTTTTGGAGGGGCGCTCGTATTGTTCCTGGAATTCGGAGGATTGGAAGCCGATGGCGCCACGGTTTGCATTTGGCATGATAGGGGAGGCAAGCGTGAACTTGCCTGTAAAAACAGTAAACGGCTGCTATGATAACTGTTTTAACGCTTAGCCGACCAAAAACCACCCATGAGCGACTCCGTCTTTACCCATAGCCAGGACCAGTTGAAACAGCTTGCCCGCGACGTTTTAGCGTATGCGCGCGAGAAGGGCGGCAGCGATGCCGCAGTCGAAATCAGCGAAGGCAGCGGCTTGTCGGTCTCGGTGCGCAAGAGCGCCATCGAAACGATCGAGCAGAATAAAGACAAGGGCATGGGCGTGACGGTCTTCATCGGCAAGAAGCGCGGCAATGCCAGCACCTCCGATTTCTCGCCCGCCGCCCTGCGCGCCACGGTCGATGCGGCCTATAACATCGCGCGTTTCACCGCCGAGGACGACTGCGCCGGCCTGGCCGACGAGGACATGCTGGAACTGGCGCCGCGCGACCTGAAGCTGTTCTATCCCTGGACCATCAGCACCGAAGAGGCTGTGGCCCTGGCCCAGCGTGCCGAGGCGGCCGCCTTCGCCGTCGATGCGCGCGTCAGCAATAGCGAAGGGGCCGGCGTGCATGTGCAGCAGTCGCATTTCGTGGCCGCCAATTCGCGCGGTTTCATCGGCGGCTATCCGTATTCGCGCCACACGCTGTCGGTGGCGCCGATCGCCGGCAAGGGCAAGCATATGCAGCGCGACGACTGGTACAGCTCGGTGCGCGATGCGCGCAAGATGGCCACGCCGGAAGCGATCGGCCGCTATGCCGCCGAACGCGCGCTGGCGCGCCTGCATGCGCGCAAGATGAGCACGCGCACCTGCCCGGTGCTGTTCGAGGCGCCGCTGGCGGCCGGCCTATTGGGCGCTTTCGTGCAAGCCACCTCGGGCGGCGCGCTCTACCGCAAATCGACTTTCCTGCTCGACAGCCTGGGCCAGTCGGTGTTCCCGTCCCATGTGCAGATCAAGGAAGATCCGCATGTGGTGGGCGCCGTCGGTTCCGCCCCCTTCGATGAAGAAGGCGTGCGCACCGTCAAGCGCGATGTGGTCAAGGATGGCGTGCTGCAGGGCTATTTCCTTTCCACCTATTCGGCGCGCAAACTGGGCATGCAAACCACGGGCAATGCGGGCGGTTCGCACAATCTGTCACTGACCTCGAGCCTGACCAAGAAGGGCGATGATTTCGCCGCCATGCTGCGCAAGCTCGGCACCGGCCTGCTGGTCACCGAGCTGATGGGCCAGGGCACCAATTACGTGACCGGCGACTATTCGCGCGGCGCTTCCGGCTACTGGGTGGAGAACGGCGTGATCCAGTATCCGGTGGAGGAAATCACCATCGCCGGCAATATGAAGGAAATGTTCCAGCAGATCGTCGGCGTCGGCAGCGATGTGCTGGTGCGCGGCACCAAGCAGACCGGCTCCATCCTGATCGAGAAGATGGTTGTGGCAGGTAATTGAACGTTGTAGCGGAGGAACGATCGCGTCCGATATTTTGATTGCAAGCTTATAGGGCTTTCCCTACACTGTCTCCAGCATAACAAAGCTGTAAGGTTTTCCGTCACGCAGAAAAATCCTTAGGAGACATATTGCATGGAACGTCGTTCTTTCCTGAAAAAAGCCGCGGCGGGCGCGGGCGCCGGCGTGGTCGCCGCGCCGGCCCTGGCCCAGGGCCAGCCCACCATCAACTGGCGCCTGGCGTCGAGCTTCCCCAAATCGCTCGACACCATCTTCGGCGCCGCCGACATCTTCACCAAGCGCGTCTCCCAGCTCACCGGCGGCAAGTTCAATATCCGCTCGTTCGCCGCGGGCGAGATCGTGCCGGGCTTGCAAGTGATGGATGCGGTGCAGGCCGGCACGGTGGAGATCGGCCATAGCGCCTCCTACTACTATTTCGGCAAGGATTCCACCTTCGCCTTCGACTGCGCCGTGCCCTTCGGCCTGACCTCGCGCCAGCACACGGCCTGGTACGACCAGGGCGGCGGGCGCGAACTGACGCGCGCCTTCTTCAAGGATTACGGCATTTTGAATTTCCTGGGCGGCAATTCCGGCACCCAGATGGGCGGCTGGTTCCGCAAGGAAGTCAAGACTGTGGCTGACCTGAAAGGCACCAAGATGCGCGTCGGCGGCTTCGCCGGCAAGGTGCTCGAACGCCTGGGCCTGGTGCCGCAGCAGCTGGCCGGCGGCGATATTTATCCGGCGCTGGAAAAAGGCACGATCGACGCCGCCGAATGGGTCGGCCCCTACGACGACGAGAAGCTCGGCTTCTACAAGGTGGCGCCGTTCTACTACGCGCCGGGCTGGTGGGAGGCGGGCGCCTCCTTCTCCTTCTACGTCAACATCAAGGAATGGGAAAAGCTGCCCAAGGAATACCAGGCCGCGCTCGAAGTGGCGACCTATGAAGCCCACGTCGTGATGCAGGCCGAATACGACGCCAAGAACCCGGCCGCCCTGGCGCGCCTGCTGAAAAACGGCGTCAAGCTGCGCAACTTCCCGAAAGACACGATGGACGCCTGCTACAAGGCCGCCACCGACGTCATGAACGAAGAAGCGGCCAAGAACGCCAAGTTCGCCAAGATCTACGAACCGTGGAAGCGCTTCCGCCAAGACCAGAACCAATGGGCCTCGGTGGCCGAAGCGACCATGCAAAACTACCTGATCAGCGCCGGCCGCGGCGGCAAATAAGCCTGATCGGCTCTTGCAGCAAAAAACAAAACCCGCCGTGCGGCGGGTTTTGTTTTGGCGCGGGAGTTTGCGCGCCCGCAGTTCCTCGCTTGTCGATGCGCCTATGCTGGCTATGCACGCCTGCCGCATGGGACTATCATGGTATTCATCGAAACACCTGTATTCAGCCGTTCGCTGGCCGGAGTGGCAACGGAGGAGGAATACTGCGCCTTGCAGCGTGAACTCTTGCGCGATCCGGAAGCCGGCGCCTTGATCCCCGGCGGTGGCGGCATCCGCAAGATCCGCTTTGCCGCGAAAGGCCAGGGAAAACGTGGCGGCGGACGCGCCATTTACTACTTCAAAGTGCGTCACGATCAGATCTTCATGCTGCTGGCATATGAAAAGTCAAGGAAAGATGATTTGAGTGCCAGCCAGCTTGCCGAGTTACGGACGCTGGTGAAGATTTTGGCGCAGACCGCTTAAGCGAGGATGCTGGGATGGAGCAGAAATTATTTGAAGAGCTGAGCTGCAGTCTCAAGGAAGCAGCGGCGATCGCCAAGGGCGAGCTGGTTCCTGCGCGCAAGCTGGAATTGTCGCGGCAGGCCGCCGCCGCGCTTGCTGTGCCCGACGCCAAAGCCATACGGGAACAGACTGGCCTCTCGCAGCGGGATTTTGCGCTGGCGCTGCAAGTGAGCGTCAAGACGGTGCGCAGCTGGGAACAAAGGCAACGTGTACCGAGTGGGCCGGCGCAAGTGCTGCTGAAGTTGCTGGGACGTGCACCGGAACTGGTGCTGCCGGCCATCCAGCGCGGCTAAGCCAGGAAAAAGCCCCGCGCGGGGCAGGGCTTTGATGCTACAGCCCAGCCCGCCGGATGGCCGTCCCGTCCGATTGGGGGCAGACCCCAAGGCGGACGGGACGGCCACCCCGGTGGGCTCAGCGGTGGGATCAGGCGCGCAGCGAGCGCAGGATCGGTTGCAGCACGGCGGCGCCGAGCTTGGCGCTGCGGGCGCCGCTCCAGCCGCGTTCTTCGTCCGGGTCGTTGGCGTTGTCCTTGAACGGCAGTTCCAGGGTCAGCGACAGGCAGCCGAACAGGTGGGTGATGTGGGGCGAACCCATGGTCAGCACTTCGGGCGTGAACGGGCCGTCGGGGTAGCCGAACTCATCCTGGAAGTCGGGGCTGGCCACCTTGAAGTCGGCGATGAAGCGGTCTTGCGCGGCTTTCTGCTCGGCCGTGAAGTTTTCCAGCGAGTCGCTGCCGGCCACGAACACATAGGGTAGGCCTTCGTCGCCGTGCACGTCGAGGAAGAGGTCGCAGCCGATTTCCTTCATCTTTTCTTTGACCAGGAAGACTTCCGGGCTGCGCTCCAGGGTCGGCGTATTCCACTCGCGGTTCAGGTTGGCGCCGGCCGCGTTGGTGCGCAGGTTGCCGCGCACCGAGCCGTCCGGATTCATATTCGGCACCACGTAGAACACGGCATCCTTCAGGCACTGGCTGGCGTACGGATCGGCCGGGTCGAGCAGGGCTTCGAGCATGCCTTCGACGAACCACTCGGCCATCGTTTCGCCCGGGTGCTGGCGCGCGATGACCCAAACCTTTTTCTCGGCGTCGGGATCGCCGACCTCCAGCAGATTCATGTCGCGGCCTTCCACCGTGCTGCCCAGGTCCACCAGCTGGGCCAGCGGCGAGAGCTGGGCGCTGTCGAGCAGGGACAGGTGGCGCTCCCACGAGTAGGGCTCGAAGTAGGCGTAGTAGACGCTGTCGAACTCGGGCGCATGGTCGACCGTCATCACCGAACCGTCATAGCTGGTCGGCACGCGGAACCAGGTGTCGCGGTCGTAGCTGGCCACGACCTGGTAATCCTTCCAGCCGTCCGGATAGGCGGCCTGGCCGGCGTTGAGGAAGCGGATGGTGAGCGGCACCGCTTGCGCGCCCTGGACGCGGAAGTAGAACCACTGGGTGATGTCGGCGTGGGAATCCTTGCGGATGTTCAGGTCGATATCGCCGGCGCTGGTCACGCTGACGACGTCGATGGCGCCAGCGTCGAACTGGCTGCTGATTTTGATAGACATTGTGTGTCCCTGGCTGGTGAATGGGCGCGCCGGCGGCGCGAAGGCGACATGATACCGCCTCGCCGCGCCGAGCGCATCCGCGCGCCTGATGCATCTGACAATCTTTCCGCCGAAACAGCTACAATGGGCCGGCAGCAGCGCGATTCGATGACACACAAGAATATATTGGAGACATCTATGCAACGCCGTTCCTTCCTGCAGCATACCGCCCTCGGCGCCGGCGTCAGCGCGCTGGCCGTGCCGGCCCTGGCCCAGGGCGGCCAGGTCAATTGGCGCCTGGCCTCGAGCTTCCCGAAAACCCTGGACACGATTTACGGCTCGGCCGACCAGTTCGTCAAACGCGTGGCCGAACTGACGGGCGGCAAATTCCAGATCCGTCAGTTCGCCGCTGGCGAAATCGTGCCCGGCCTGCAGGTGATGGATGCGGTGCAGGCCGGCACGGTGGAAATGGGCCACACGCCGGCCTACTACTACTTCGGCAAGGACCCCACCTTCTGCTTTGATTGCGCCGTGCCCTTCGGCCTGACTTCGCGCCAGCAGACGGCGTGGATGGACCAGGGCGGCGGGCGCGAACTGCTGCGCGAATTCTACAAAGGTTACGGCATCATCAATTTCCTGGCTGGCAATACCGGCACCCAGATGGGCGGCTGGTACCGCAAGGAGATCAAGACCGTGGCCGATATGAAGGGCTTGAAAATGCGCGTGGCCGGTTTTGCCGGCCGCGTCATGGAGCGCATGGGTGTGGTGCCGCAGCAGATCCCGGCCGGCGACGTCTATGCCGCCCTGGAAAAAGGCACGATCGACGCCGCCGAATGGGTCGGCCCTTACGACGATGAAAAGCTCGGCCTGGTGCGCGTGGCGCCGCACTACTACACGCCGGGCTGGTGGGAAGCCGGGCCGCAGCTCTCCTTTTACGTGAATATCAAGGAGTGGGAAAAGCTGCCCAAGGAATACCAGGCCGCGCTCGAAGTGGCCAGCTACGAATGCCACGTCAGCATGCAGGCCGACTACGACGCCAAGAACCCGGCCGCCCTGGCCCGCCTGATGAAAAACGGCGCCAAGCTGCATAGCTTCTCGAAAGAGATCATGGACGCGGCCTACAAGACGTCCACTGCCGTGATGGAGGAGGAAGCAGCCAAGAATGCCAAGTTCAAGAAGATCTACGAACCATGGAAGCGCTTCCGCCAGGACCAGAACCAGTGGGCCTCGGTGGCCGAAGCGACCATGCAGAACTACCTGATCAGCATCGGCCGCCGCTGAGCAGCTTAGGGTGGCGCCGTCTTGCGTTTGCGGCGTGGTGCCGTGCTGGACGGTTCGCTGCAGTTTTCTTGCGATTGATTCGGGGTATAGGGTGCATACTTCGCTACTGCAAGGCAACGTCTCGTTTTGTCTCGTTGCGTCTCGGGTCTGAGCCAACTTTTGGTCAAAGTGCTTGGAACTCTCCTATGAAGAAGGGTGTCCAACATTTACACAAACGAGACAATGCGAGACGCAAAAATGCAAAACGAGACGATGGTTGTGGAGGTCAAACCCGACCTCTATATCGAGCTGGCCTTGCAGCTGCACAAGACCGGCGATCGCCACACTATCAACGATGTGGTGTCTGAGGCGCTGCGCGACTGGCTGACCGCGCGCAGCGGCGGCCGTCAGAGCCCGCGCGGCTATCAGTGGAAAGACGTGTATCTGCCTGATGGAACCGAGCTGCGCCTGCGTCACCACGGCGTTGACCATTACGCCGAAGTTCGCGGGGACCGCCTGATGTACGCTGGCGAGGCTGTTTCGCCGCGTGCCTGGGCTTTACTGGTAACCGGCTGTGTCCACAACGCCTGGCGCGACATCTGGATACGCCGCGGCGCCCGCGGCACCTGGGTGCGCGCTGCGCTATGGCGCCAGCAGGCCAAGGTCGAGCACTGGCTGCCCTACACCGACCGCCGCCTCGCCGCCCGCCGCTGCACCGACTGAGAAAACCTAATCCAGTCCGCCAAAGCGCTGGTAAAACGAGGCATCGGCCTCCGGCGCCGACGCATCCTCGCGATGCAGCGCGCGCATCAGATGTTCCTCGGCCTCGCGGTACAGCGCCCGGTACAGCGCGCGCGCCAGTTCGTAGGCCGCCGCGCCCGGCCACGGCTCCGGCAGCAGCGCCACCGGTAGATGCGGATCGTGCAGCTGCACGCGCCGGTAAGCGTGGATCAGCAGGGTGCGCGCCACAAAGGCCTGCTCCGCCGTCATCTTCTGCCCATCCTCGATCAGATCCAGCAGCGGCGCGAAGTGCACCAGAAACTGGCGGTAGCCATCCACCACGCCCGACAGATCCCAGCCCTCGGCCACCAGCTCGCCCAGGGGCCGCGCCTGCATGCCCGGCGCCTCGGCCGCCTTGCAGACAAAGACCTTGTCCCGCAAGCCGCAGCGTTCGAGCAGCGCCTGCAGCGCCTCGCCGTCGCCCGCCGGATGCCCCGCGATGCCGGGCGCGATCAGGCAATACCCCTCCCACAGCAGCTCCTTGCGCAGCGCCCCGCGTTCGGCCGCATCCAGGCCGCTGCTGCCCAGCACCAGCGTCCACTGGCCGTCCCAGTCATTGTGCAGCGGCGCATACACGCGCCGGTAAGCGCGGCTGAAGCGCTGCATCGCGTCGGGCGTGATCGCATACGCGCTGCGCCGCCCGTCGCGCTGGGCGCCCAGCCAGCCTTCCTGCGCCAGCCGGAACACCGAGGTGCGCAGCAGGCGGTCGTTGACGCCGAAGGGCGCCAGCAGCTCGATCAGGCTGCCCATCCAGGCTGTGCCGCCGTGCGGCACGATGGCGTCGCCGAATATGGTGGTCAGCAGGGATTTCGAGCGCGGCGGATCGGCCGCCAGAAAGCCTGCGATCCATTCGCTCATCTTCTGTTTATTTTGCATAAGCCACATTCTATACAACAGTATTGATGAGATACGGGAAATTTATGTGACACAAAAAATCAGTATGCAAACGAAAATTTGTATCGTATTATCGCCTCATACCTAAAATCGGAGACATGCCATGTATGCACAAATGGTGGAAACCGGTCTGAAAACCGTCCGCAGCCAGGACGAGATGGGCGCTGAGGAGCGCGCCTTCCAGGACCGTATCGATGCCGGCGTCAAGATCGAGCCGAAAGATTGGATGCCGGAAGCATACCGCAAAACGCTGATCCGGCAAATCTCCCAGCACGCCCACTCGGAAATCGTGGGTCAGCTGCCGGAAGGGAACTGGGTCACGCGCGCCCCCACGCTCAAGCGCAAATCCATCCTCCTGGCTAAGATCCAGGACGAGGCGGGCCATGGCCTGTATCTCTACAGCGCCGCCGAAACCCTGGGCGTCTCGCGCGACGAACTGCTGGCCGCCCTGCATGCCGGCAAAGCCAAATACTCCAGCATCTTCAACTACCCGACCCTGAGCTGGGCCGATATGGGTGCCATCGGTTGGCTGGTCGACGGTTCCGCCATCATCAACCAGATCCCGCTCTGCCGCTGCTCCTACGGCCCGTATGCGCGCGCCATGATCCGCGTCTGCAAGGAGGAATCCTTCCACGCGCGCCAGGGCTACGACATCATGCTCAGCCTCGCGCGCGGCACGCCCGAGCAGAAAGCCATGGCCCAGGATGCGCTCAACCGCTGGTGGTGGCCCTCGCTGATGATGTTCGGCCCCTCGGACGCCGATTCCGTCAACAGCGCCCAATCGAGCCAATGGCGCATCAAGCTGTTCTCCAACGACGAGCTGCGCCAGCGCATGGTCGACCAGACCGTGCCCCAAGCTGAATTCCTCGGCCTGACCGTCCCCGACCCCGACCTGAAATGGAACGCGGAACGCGGCAGCTACGATTTCGGCGCCATTGACTGGTCCGAATTCCACAACGTCCTGAAGGGCAACGGTCCGTGCAACCGCGAGCGCCTGCGCACCCGCGTCAAGGCTTATGAGGATGGCGAATGGTTCCGCGACGCTCTGGTGGCCTATGCCGACAAACATACCGACAAAAAGGCTGCGGCCTGAGGAGACAGCAAGATGAGCAAGGAATGGCCTCTGTGGGAAGTTTTCATCCGCAGCCAGCACGGTCTGGCGCACAAACATGTGGGCAGCCTGCACGCGCCCGACGCGGAAATGGCGATCAATAACGCGCGCGACGTCTACACCCGCCGCAATGAGGGCGTCAGCATCTGGGTTGCGCGCGCCGCCGACATCGTCGCCAGCAGCCCGGGCGACAAGGGCGCCCTGTTCGAGCCGGCCAACAGCAAGGTGTACCGCCACCCGACCTTCTTCCCCATGCCGGAAGAAGTGAAGAACCTGTGAGCGCCGCCATGGACCACAAAATCAATTACCTGCTGCGCCTGGGCGACAACGCCCTGGTGCTGAGCCAGCGTCTGTCCGAATTGTGCGGCAAGGGGCCGGCGCTGGAAGAGGACATGGCGCTGACCAATGTCTCGCTCGACCTGCTGGGCCAGACCCGCATGTGGTTCAGCTATGCCGCCGAACTGGAAGGCCAGGGCCGCAACGAAGACCAGATCGCCTTCCTGCGCGATGCCCACGACTTCAAGAATCTGCTCCTGGTCGAGCAGCCCAACGGCAATTACGCCGATGTGCTGATGCGCCAGTTCTATTTCGATACCTGGCACTACTTCCAGATTGGCGCCCTGAGCCAATCGGCCGACCAGCGCATCGCCCAGATCGCGGAAAAATCGCTGAAGGAAGTGACCTACCATCTGCGCCGCAGCGGCGACCTGATTGTGCGCCTGGGCGACGGCACGGAACTAAGCCACGCCCGCGCGCAAACGGCCGCCAACGAGCTGTGGATGTACACCGGCGAAGCCTTCCACTACGACGCCGTGGACGAGGCCATGGTCGCCGCCGGCATCGCCCCCGCCGCCGCCGGCCTGCGCAGCCAGTGGTTCGACCACGTGGCCGACATCTTCGGCGAAGCCACGCTCACCATGCCGCCAGTCGAAGCCTGGATGCAGCAGGGCGGCAAGCAAGGCCGCCACAGCGAGCACCTGGGCTATCTGCTGGCCGAGATGCAGTTCCTGCAGCGCGCCTATCCCGGCGCCGAGTGGTGATGAACGCCCCCATGACAGACCCCGCCGCCGCGTCGCTGAGTGCGGACCAGATCTGGGCCTGGCTGAACGAAGTGTCCGACCCCGAAATCCCCGTGATCTCGGTGGTCGACCTGGGCATCGTGCGCGATGTGCAGGTTACCGGCCGCTCGGCCTGCACCGTCACCATCACGCCCACCTACTCGGGCTGCCCCGCCATGCAGGTGATCGAGCAGGCCGTGCACGCCGCGCTGCGCGGCCACGGCGTCGATTACGTCACCGTCGCCACCCGCCTCTCGCCCGCCTGGACCACGGACTGGATGAGCGAGCGTGGCAAGGCGCGCCTGACCGGCTACGGCATCGCGCCGCCGGCCGAGCGCGTGATCGACATCAGCAATCTGAAGGCCGGCGTCAGCCGCCGCGCCCAGCCCGCGCTGAAAGTCGTCTGCCCGCACTGCGGCTCGCCCCATACGGAACTCACCAGCCAGTTCGGCTCCACGCCCTGCAAAGCCCTGTACAAATGCCGGGACTGCCAGGAGCCTTTCGACTACTTCAAGTGCCATTGAGACCATGAGCAAATTCTATTCATTGTCCGTCGCCGGCGTGCAGCATGAAACGCGCGACTGCATCGCCGTCACCTTCGCCGTGCCGCCGGAACTGGCCGCCAGCTTCCACTACCAGCAGGGCCAGCACCTGACCTTGCGCGCCCAGATCGGCGAGGAGGACGTGCGCCGTTCCTATTCCATCTGCTCCGCCGTGCAGGACGGCGCGCTGCGCGTGGCCATCAAGCGCACGCCGGGCGGCCTGTTCTCCAGCTGGGCCAACGACACATTGAAGCCTGGCGCCACCGTCGACGTCATGCCGCCCATGGGCCACTTCAATGTGGCGCTGGACGCGGCCAGCCGCCGCAATTACCTGGCCTTCGCGGCCGGCAGCGGCATCACGCCCATCCTCTCCATCATCAAGACCACCTTGCTGACCGAGCCGCACAGCAGCTTCACCCTGTTCTACGGCAACCGCGCCTCGTCCTCGGTGATCTTCAAGAACGAGTTGATGGAGCTGAAGGACGCCTATCTGGAGCGCCTGAATATCGTCTACGTGATGAGCCGCGAGCAGCAGGACATTGAACTGTTCAACGGCCGCATCACCAAGGAAAAATGCCAGCAGTTCCTGCAGCACTGGGTCGACATCGCCGACTACGACGTGGCCTTCATCTGCGGCCCGGAAGACATGATGCTTGGCGTCTCCGCCGCCTTGCAGGAAGCCGGCATGCCGAAAGCGAATATCAAGATTGAACTGTTCGCCGCCAGCATCCCCAAGCACCAGCACCAGCCGCGCGCCCAGCTCGACGCCGCAGCTGCGCGCCATCTGACCGAAGTCACCGTCATCATGGACGGCAATGCCGCCACCTTCAGCATGGAGAAGGACAAGGAATCCGTGCTCGATGCGGGCCTGCGCGCCGGCCTCGATATGCGCTACTCTTGCAAGGGCGGCGTGTGTTCGACCTGCCGCTGCAAGGTGGTGGATGGCAAGGTCGATATGGACGTCAACTACGCTCTGGAAGATTACGAGATCGCGCGCGGCTTTGTGCTGAGCTGCCAGAGCTTCCCCGTCACGGACAAGCTCGTGGTCGATTTCGACCAGGGCGAATAAACCAAGGGACACGACATGAGCTACGAGAACATCCTGTTTGAAATCAAGGCCGGCATCGCCAAGCTGACGCTGAACCGCCCCGATAAGCTGAACAGCTTCACCCAGGCCATGCACCGCGAAGTGCAGGACGCCCTGGCCAAGGTGCGCGAGGACAAATCGGTGCGCGTCTTCGTCCTCACCGGCACGGGACGCGGCTTCTGCGCCGGCCAGGATCTGTCCGACCGCGCCGTGGAACCGGGCGCCCAGGGCGTGGACCTGGGCGAGTCGGTGGAAAAATACTATGCGCCCCTGGTGCTGGCGCTGCGCGAACTGCCCATGCCCGTGATCTGCGCCGTCAACGGCGTGGCCGCCGGCGCGGGCGCCAACCTGGCCCTGGCCTGCGATATCGTGGTTGCCGCCAAATCGGCCTGCTTCATTGAAGCCTTCTGCAAACTGGGCCTGATCCCCGACACCGGCGGCACCTGGATTTTGCCGCGCCTGGTCGGCCGCGCGCGCGCCACCGGCCTGGCCATGCTGGGCGAAAAGCTCACCGCCGACCGCGCCGAGCAATGGGGCATGATCTGGAAATGCGTGCCCGACGAACTGCTGATGACCGATGTGATGGCCATGGCCGAACACTTCGCCGTCGCGCCCACCAAGGGCCTGGCTTTCACCAAGAAAGCGCTGCAGCTCAGCTACGGCAATTCGCTGCAGGACCAGCTCAAGCTGGAGGGCGAGATGATGCGCGAACTCGGTTACAGCCACGATTACCGCGAAGGCGTGGACGCCTTCATCCATAAACGCACGCCGCACTTCAAGGGGGAATAAGCATGGCAGCAATCGCCACTGGCAGCGTCGTCGCCGTGATCGGCAGCGGCGCCATGGGTTCGGGCATCGCGCAGATCGCCGCCGCCGCCGGCCACACGGTACGCCTGTTCGACACGCGCGCCGAAGCCGCGCTCAAGGCCATCGCCGATATCGGCGCCGTCTACGCCAAGCTGGTGGAGAAGGGCAAGATGAGCGCGGCCAATGCCGATGCCGCGCGCGCCCGCCTGCATGCCGCCTCAGGCCTGGCCGAGATGGCCGACGCCGCGCTGGTGGTGGAAGCCATCGTCGAAAACCTCGATGCCAAGCGTGCCCTGTTCGCCGATCTGGAAGCCATCGTCGGCGAGAACGCCATCCTCGCCACCAATACCTCCTCGATCTCGGTGACGGCCATTGCCGCCCGCCTGCGCCATCCCCAGCGCCTGGTCGGCATGCACTTCTTCAATCCCGTGCCGCTGATGGCCCTGGTGGAAGTGATCAGCGGCGTGGCCAGCGATTCCGCCGTCGCCGCCACCGTCTTCGATACGGCCGCCGCCTGGGGCAAGAATCCGGTGCACGCCAAGTCCACGCCCGGCTTCATCGTCAACCGCGTGGCGCGTCCCTTCTATGCCGAAGGTCTGCGCCTCTTGAACGAGCAGGCCGCCGATCCGGCCACCATCGATGCCGTGATGCGCGACGGCGGCGGCTTCCGCATGGGGCCATTCGAGCTGATGGACCTGATCGGCCATGACGTGAACTACTCCGTCACCCAGTCCGTTTTCAACGCCTATTACAACGATCCGCGCTACACGCCTTCGGTGCTGCAGCAGGAGCTGCTGAACGCCGGTTTCCTGGGCCGCAAATCGGGGCGCGGCTTCTTCCGCTACGGCGAAGGCGCGGCCAACCCCGAGCCGCGCAGCGAAGCGCCGCAGCCGCGTCCCGACTATGTGGGCTACAGCATCGAGCCGGGCCAGAGCGACGCCATCACGCGCGCCCTGTGCGAGCGCCTGGAAGCGCATGGCCAGAAAGTGGCGCGCCGCAAATCGGCCGAAGGCCACCAGCATAGCGAGGCGCCGGCCTTCCACTGCAACGGCGCCGCCGTCTACTTCACCGATGGCCGCACCGCCACCGCCCGCGCGCGCGACAACCGGCATGCCGACACCATCGTCTTCGACCTGGTGCTGGACTATGCCAAGGCCGCCCGCATCGCGCTTGCCCGCGCCGACCAGTGCCGCCCGGAGGCCTTCGACGCCGTGGTGGGCATCTTCCAGGCCGCCGGCTTTGCCGTCACCCGCCTGGACGACGTGCCCGGCCTGGCCGTGATGCGCACCGTCGCCATGCTGGCCAACGAGGCCGCCGATGCCGTCAACCAGGGCGTCTGCAGCGCCGCCGCCGCCGATACCGCGATGCAGAAGGGCGTCAACTATCCGCGCGGCCCGCTGGCCTGGGCCGACGCCGTGGGCATCGGCCATATCGTCACCGTGCTGGAAAACATGGCTGCCGCTTACGGCGAGGACCGCTACCGCGTCTCGCCGCTGCTGCGCCGTAAACAGGCGGCGGGAGCGCGCTTCCATGCATAAGAATGTCCACCATCGCTATCACGCCGATCCCCAGCAACTGGCCGAGGCGGCCGGCGAAGCCATGTTCGCGCGCGACCGCGCCAGCCAGGCCATGGGCATGCGGCTGGAGGAAATCCGTCCCGGCTATGCGCGCATGAGCATGCCGGTGCGGGAAGATATGCTGAACGGGCATCTGACTTGCCACGGCGGCTTCATTTTCGCCCTGGCCGACAGCGCCTTCGCCTTTGCCTGCAACAGCCATAACCTCAATACGGTGGGCGCCGGTTGCACCATCGAGTACCTGGCGCCTGGCCGCCAGGAAGATATGCTGACCGCCGAAGCGGTGGAGCAGGCCTTGTCCGGCAAGACGGGTGTCTACGACGTCAGCGTGCGCAACCAGGATGGCCGGCTGATCGCCCTGTTGCGCGGCAAGTCGCACCGCGTCGGCGGAGAAGTGCTGCCGCAGCAGGAATAGAAAGCAATCGCACAAGGAGACACGGATGGTCCAACGCAATCCCGCCGCGTCGGAGCTGGAGCCGATCGAACGCGCCAGCCGCGACGAGCTGCAGGCGCTGCAGCTGGAGCGCATGCAGTGGTCGCTCAAGCATGCCTACGACAATGTGCCGCACTACCGCGCCGCCTTCGATGCGGCCGGCGTGCATCCCGATGACCTGAAAACCTTGGCTGATCTGGCCCGCTTCCCCTTCACCGACAAGAAAACCCTGCGCGACAACTATCCCTTCGGCCTGTTCGCCGTTCCGCAGTCGCGCATCGCGCGCCTGCATGCCTCCAGCGGCACCACCGGTAAGGCCACCGTGGTGGGCTACACGGCCAGGGATATCAATATGTGGGCCGATATGGTGGCGCGCTCCATCCGCGCCGCTGGCGGCCGTGCCGGCGATATGGTGCACGTCTCCTATGGCTATGGCCTGTTCACGGGCGGCCTGGGCGCCCACTATGGCGCCGAGCGCCTGGGCTGCACCGTCATTCCCATGTCCGGCGGGCAGACGGAAAAGCAGGTGCAGCTGATCCAGGATTTCAAGCCGTCGATCATCATGGTCACGCCCTCGTACATGCTGAACATCATCGAGGAATTCCAGCGCCAGGGCCTGGACCCGGCCCGCTCCTCGCTGCAGGTGGGCATCTTCGGCGCCGAGCCGTGGACCGAGGCCATGCGCGCCGAGATCGAGCAGCGCGCCGGCCTCGATGCGGTGGACATCTACGGCCTATCGGAAGTGATCGGCCCCGGCGTCGCCAGCGAATGCGTAGAGAGCAAGGACGGCCCCGTGATCTGGGAAGACCATTTCTACCCCGAGATCATCGATCCCGAAACGGGCGAGGTGCTGCCCGAAGGCGCCGAAGGCGAGCTGGTATTCACCTCGCTGAGCAAGGAAGCGATGCCCGTCATCCGCTACCGCACGCGCGACCTCACACGCTTGCTGCCGCCCACCTCGCGCTCCATGCGCCGCATGGGCAAGATCACCGGCCGCTCGGACGATATGCTGATCATCCGCGGCGTCAACGTCTTCCCCAGCCAGATCGAGGAACTCATTCTGAAAATGCCCAAGCTGGCGCCGCAATACCAGCTCATCGTCTCGCGCGAAGGCCATCTGGACAAGCTGGACGTGGTGGGCGAGCTGCGTCCCGAACTGACGGGCAAGCTGGCCGAACACGAAACCGAAGCGCTGGCGCGCGAACTGGAACACCGCATCAAAACCTATGTCGGCGTGAGCACCAAGGTGCGCCTGCTGGCCGCCAACAGCATCGAACGCACGCTGACCGGCAAGGCCAAGCGCGTCATCGACAAACGCCCCAAGATACTCTGAGGAGAAGAAGTGAACGAAGCTTTTATCTGTGATGCCGTCCGTACTCCCTTTGGCCGCTACGGCGGCGCCCTGTCCGGCGTGCGCGCCGACGACCTGGGCGCAGTTCCCATCGCCGCCCTGATGGCGCGCAATCCCGGCGTCGACTGGAAGCAGCTGGACGATGTGATCTACGGCTGCGCCAACCAGGCCGGCGAGGATAACCGCAACGTCGGCCGCATGGCCGCGCTGCTGGCCGGCCTGCCGGAAGAGGTGCCGGCCAACACCATCAACCGCCTGTGCGGCTCCAGCCTGGACGCGATCGGCATCGCCGCGCGCGCCATCAAGTCCGGCGAGGCGCAGCTGGTGATCGCGGGCGGCGTGGAAAGCATGACGCGCGCGCCCTTCGTCATGGCGAAAGCGGACAGCGCCTTTTCACGCAGCGCCAAGATCGAAGACACTACCATCGGCTGGCGCTTCGTCAACCCGCTGATGAAGGCCAAATACGGCATCGACAGCATGCCCGAAACGGCCGAGAACGTGGCGGAAACCTTCGGCGTCGCGCGCGCCGACCAGGATGCCTTCGCCCAGCGCAGCCAGCAGCGCTGGGCCGCAGCCCATGCCGCCGGCTTCTTCGCCAGCGAAATCGTGCCGGTGACGATTGCGCAGAAAAAAGGCGACCCCAAGGTCTTCGACACTGACGAGCATCCGCGTCCCGAGACCACGCTGGAACAGCTGGCCAAACTCAAAGGCGTGGTCAAGCCGGATGGCACGGTCACGGCCGGCAATGCCTCCGGCGTCAACGATGGCGCCTGCGCCGTGCTGCTGGCATCGGCCGCCGCCGTCGACCAGTACGGCCTGCGCGCCCGCGCCAAAGTGCTGGGCATGGCCGTCGCCGGCCTGGCGCCGCGCATCATGGGCTTCGGTCCTTCGCCCGCCACGCGCAAGGTGCTGGCCCAGACCGGCCTGACCATCGAGCAGATGGACGTGATCGAATTGAACGAAGCCTTCGCCGCGCAAGGGCTGGCCGTCACGCGCGACCTCGGCCTGGCCGACGATGCCGCCCACGTCAACGCCAATGGCGGCGCCATCGCCATCGGCCACCCGCTGGGCGCATCCGGTGCCCGCCTGGTGACGACGGCCCTGAACCAGCTCGAACGCAGCGGCGGGCGCTACGCCCTGTGCACCATGTGCATCGGCGTGGGTCAAGGCATTGCCCTCATCATCGAACGGGTGTGAGGAGGCGGCCATGGTCAAGGTGTATGAAATCAATGGCATCCGCCCGGTGGTGCATCCCAGCGCCTACGTGCATCCGACGGCGGTGCTGATCGGCGATGTGATCGTCGGCCCGCGCTGCTATATCGGCCCGCTGGCCTCCATGCGCGGCGACTTCGGCCGCCTGGTGCTGGAGGAGGGCGCCAATTTGCAGGATACCTGCGTGGTGCACGGCTTCCCCGGCGCCGACACGGTGGTCGAGGTGGACGGCCATATCGGCCATGGCGCCGTGCTGCACGGCTGCCGCATCGGCCGCAATTCCCTGGTCGGCATGAACGCCGTGGTGATGGACAACGCCGTCGTCGGCGAGGAGAGCATCATCGCCGCCATGAGCTTCGTCAAAGCCAGCATGATCATCCCGCCGCGCAGCATGGTGATGGGCACCCCGGCCCGCGTAGTGCGCCAGGTCAGCGACGTCGAATTGAAATGGAAGATGTCCGGCACCAGCCAGTATCACGAGCTGGCCGTGCGCTCCATGCAGACCATGCGCGAGGTGGAGGCCTTGACCGAGGCCGAACCGGATCGCCAGCGCATCCACTGGGAATCCGCGCTGCCCCTGCATTTGCACAAGAACGCATCGGCTTGAATATATAAAAACGAGGAGACAGGAATGACCAACGCAGCTACCCTGCAAAGCTTCATCGGCGGCCGCTGGCATGGCAAGGAAGCCGCCACGCCGCTCTACAGCGCACTGAATAACAGCGTGATCTATCACACCCACGCCGAGCAGATCGACTTCGCCGAGGCGGTGCAGTATGGCCGCAAGACCGGCATCCCGGCGCTGATGAAGCTGGACTTCCAGCAGCGCGCCGCCTGCCTCAAGGCGCTGGCCCTGTACCTGATGGAGCGCAAGGAGGAGCTGTACAAGATTTCCCACCTGACCGGCGCCACCCGCCCCGACAGCTGGGTCGACGTGGAAGGCGGCATCGGCACCCTGTTCGCCTACGCCAGCATGGGTAGCCGCGAGCTGCCCTCATCCAATGTGCTGCACGAAGGCCCGGCCATGGCGCTGGGCAAGCGCGGCGGCTTCTCCGGCACCCACATCCTGGTGCCGCGCGGCGGCATCGCCGTCCATATCAACGCCTTCAACTTCCCGATCTGGGGCCTGCTCGAAAAATTCGCGCCCAGCTTCCTGGCCGCCATGCCCTGCATCGGCAAGCCGGCCACCGCCACCAGCTACCTGACCGAAGCGCTGATCCGCATGGTCAACGATTCCGGCCTGCTGCCGCCAGGCGCGCTGCAACTGGTGATCGGCGGCACCGGCGACCTGCTCGACCGCCTGCAAGGCCCGGACGTGGTGACGTTTACCGGTTCCGCCGACACGGCCGCCAAGCTGCGCGCCAACCGCAACCTGATCGCCAATTCCATTCCCTTCACGGCCGAAGCGGATTCGCTGAACTGCGCCATCCTGGCGCCGGACGTGACGCCGGACGATCCCGAGTTCGACCTCTTCGTCAAGGAAGTGGCGCGCGAAATGACCGGCAAGGCCGGCCAGAAATGCACCGCCATCCGCCGCATCATCGTTCCGGCCCAGCAGGCGGACGCGGTGGCCGAGCGCCTGCGCGAACGTCTGTCCAAGGTGACGGTGGGCGATCCCTCGGTCGAAGGCGTGCGCATGGGCGCCCTGGCATCGAAAGACCAGCAGCGCGACGTGGCGGCCCAGGTGGAGCGCCTGTCGGCCGGCAATGAGCTGCTGTTCGGTGCGCACGACGGCTTCAAGCCGGTCGGCGATGGCGTGGAGCAGGGCGCTTTCTTCGCGCCGACCCTGCTGCTGTGCCGTAATGCCATGCACAACGATGCCGTGCACGATGTGGAAGCCTTCGGCCCCGTCAGCACCATGATGACTTACGGCGACATCGACGAAGCCCTGGCCCTGGCCGCACGCGGCAAGGGCAGCCTGGTTTCCACCCTGGTGACGAAAGATCCGCACACCGCCGCCTACGCCGTGCCGGTGGCCGCCGCCTCGCATGGCCGCGTGCTGGTGCTGGAGCGCGAAGCTTCGGTCGATTCCACTGGCCACGGTTCGCCGCTACCCCAGCTTAAGCACGGTGGCCCTGGACGCGCCGGCGGCGGCGAGGAACTGGGCGGCATCCGCGCCGTGCGCCACTTCCTGCAGCGCGCAGCCGTGCAAGGCTCGCCCACCATGCTTTCCGCCATCACCGGCGAATACGTGCGCGGCGGCACCGTGCGCGAAAACGAAGTCCATCCCTTCCGCAAGCATTTCGAGGATCTGGTGGTGGGCGACTCCCTGCTCACCCACCGCCGCACCGTCAGCGAAGCGGACATCGTCAACTTCGGCGGCGTATCGGGCGACTACTTCTACATGCACTTCGACGACATCGCCGCCAAGGACACGCAATTCGGCAAGCGCATCGCCCACGGCTACTTCGTGCTGTCGGCTGCTGCAGGCCTGTTCGTCTCGCCCGCGCCTGGCCCGGTGCTGGCCAACTACGGCCTCGATAATCTGCGCTTCATCACCCCGGTCGCCATCGGCGATACCATCCGCGCCCGCCTGACCTGCAAGCGCAAGGTCGACCGCAACCGCAAGGACGATAAGGGCGTGGGCCAGGGCGTGGTCGCCTGGGACGTGCAGGTCACCAACCAGAACGATGAACTGGTCGCCAGCTACGACATCCTGACCCTGGTGTCCAAGCACAGTTAAGCGCTGACGCATGGCCGCCATTCGTGGCAAGATGGCGGCCATGCAAACCAACCGCTATATCCATCCCCTTCCCGGCATCGTCGGCGCCTGCGCCAACCGCCTTGCCAACTCCCCGCTGTTGCTGGCCTGCCGCCGTGCCGTCATGTCGCGCCTGCCCTTCCTGCGTTTGGCCAGCGATGTGCGCGACGTCGTCTACTGCAACTGGGTGGTCGACACGACAGCCGTCGCCTACCTCGTGCCGCAGGGCGTCAAACTCTGGCAGCGCGGCGGCAAAACCATTTTCACCATCCTGACCTACACCCACGGCCACTTCGGCCCCGCCTTCGCCGGCCCGCTGCGCAAGCTCTTTCCCTCGCCGCTGCAATCGAACTGGCGCCTCTACCTTGATGCGCCGGGAGACGAAGCGACCGTCCTGTTTGTGAAAAATATTCTCGACAGCGCGCTGCATGCCGTCGGCACCCGCGTCTTCAGCGATGCGCTGCCATCGCACTACGCCCCCGCCTTCACCCACCGGCATCAGGAGGGCCGCTACGACACCCGCATCGATCCGGAACAGGGCAGCGCCCCCGCCTTCGAATGCAGCGCGCAGGCCATTGCCACGCGCGAGCTGCCGCCGGAATTCGCCGCCCTGTTCAGCTCATGGGACGAAGCCATCGCCTTCCTCAGCTTGCAGCACGCCGCCATCGCCCATGCCGAGGACGTGGACCGCCTGGCCCACGCCCGCATCGAGCTGCCGGTTGATCTGGTCGCCGTCCAGCCCCTGCAAGCCCGCACCGCCAGTCCTTTCCTGAATGCGATCGGCGCCAGCACCGCCCCCTTCAGCTTCGCCGTCCCCGCCGTCGCCTTCCGGGTGCTGTCCGAGCGAATTCTTTGATAAAAGTTTCCTATTAACAAAAAAGTTGCCGTTTTTTCTAATGGAGGCTAGTATGGCCCGCCATGAAGATCCCATTTCGCCATCTTGTTTCCATTCTTACTGCCGCACTGGTGCTGAGTGCCTGCGCGGTGCAGCACACCAAAACTGCGTTGCAGCCGCGCGCCGATAGCGCGCCGGCCCAGCCCCATACTCTGGCTGAGACGCAGGAGCTTCGGCTGAATACCGGCTACATCCGCCAACTGAAGGCGGGCAGCCAGTGGCTGCATGTTGGCCGTACCGCCGAGGGCGAGGTATACCGTCCCTACAAGGACGTGCTGACCGTGGAGGGAGCGCACATTCACGAGGCCTACCTTGTCGTGAACGGGCGCAAGGTCGTGGGCTTCTATCTCCCAGCCGAGGGAAGTTTCTCGAAGCTGAACCAGGAAGTCGCAATCACTTTTCGATAACAGGAACAAACCATGAGCATTGCAAAAATCGCCGCCATCGCCCTGGCAGTCGGCCTGACCGGCTGCGCCGCCACCGGTCCCAAATTCCAGGACGCCGAAGCCGCCGCGCCCAAGCTGAGCGCGGACCAGGGCCGTATTTACTTCTACCGCGGCACTTCCTACTTCGGTGCCGCCCTGCAGCCATCCATCGTACTGGACGGCACTGCAGTGGGCAATTCGCAGCGCGGCAGCTACTTCTATGTCGATGCCAAACCTGGCAGCCATGAAGCCCAAACCAGCACCGAAGCGACCAATAAACTGAGCTTCGTTCTGGAGAGTGGCGAAATCAAATATGTGCGCACCAGCGTTGGCCTGGGTCTGATGGTTGGCCGCGTCGTGCCCGAATTGGTCGGTGCGGAAGAAGCCCGCAAGGAAATCGCTGACCTGAACTACAGCGGCACCACCACCGCCAAGTAAGGTTGTGGCCGGGTGCGTACTTTGTGCGCACCTGTATTCCTGTACGACCGGCCCTTCGAGCGTATACTGCAAAGGAAAAGTATAGTCGCCAGGGGACCGGTCATGAAAAAGATGGAAATTTCGGTAAGCGACGAAGCAGCGGCTTTCATCAGCAAGCAGCTTGGTAGCGGCGCCTATGGCAGCGTTGACGAGTACATAGAGGCGTTGATTTGCGCCGACCAATACGACGCAAACGAAGAAACTGAACGTCTGCTTATCGAGGGACTTGCCACCGAGTCCAATGTGATGACCAGAGACGACTGGGATGGTATCCGGGCGCAAGTTCTGAGCAAATCAAGCGAAATCCCTGAATAAGTCCAGCTATGTCCCTGGTTCGCCGCACGCAGCGCGCCCAGATGGATTTTCGTCCGCGTTCTGCATGAGGCAAGAGATGTCAATAAAATCATCGGCATCCAGAAAACTTAGCCAGCTTCGTTAGCCTTCAATCCAAAAGGATCGTCGATGGAGTGGGCCGGTTCGGTGAACCATTTGGGGCCGGTCTCCGTCATGTAGAAGTGGTCCTCGTGGCGGATGCCGAATTCGCCGGGGACGCAGATCATCGGCTCGTTCGAGAAGCACATGCCCACGTCCAGCGGCGTCTTGTCGCCGCCCACCAGGTAGGGCCACTCGTGGATGTCCAGGCCGATGCCGTGGCCGGTGCGGTGCGGTAGGCCGGGCAGCTTGTAGCCGGGGCCGAAGCCGTCGGCTTCCAGCACGCGGCGCGCGGTGCGGTCCACCTCTTCGCAAGGCACGCCCAGTTTTGCCGTTTCAAACGCCGCGCGCTGCGCCGCTTTCTCGCTGGCCCAGACGCTGCGCTGGCGCTCGTTCGCCTCGCCGAAGACATAGGTGCGGGTGATGTCCGAGTTGTAGTTGTGCAGCTTGCAGCCGGTATCGATCAGCACCACGTCGCCGCGCTTCAGGGTCTGCTCGTAGCTCACGCCATGTGGGAAGGCGCTCGCTTCGCCGAACAGCACGATGCAGAAGGTGGAGCCGGCTGCGCCGACCTTGCGGTGGGCCTGTTCGATAAACGCTTGTACCTCGGCCGTCTTCATGCCCTCGCGCAGCATGCTGGCCGTTGCCACATGCACCGCCAGCGTCATGTCCATGGCGCGCTGCATCAGCGCGATTTCGGCGGCCGATTTGCGCGTGCGGCAGTGGGCTGTGACCGGACGCGCATTCTCCAGCGCATAGCCTTCGGCCAGCGGACGGATGCCGTCGAAGATGAAGAAGGGCGCGCTTTCGCACATGCCGATCCGTGGCGATTGTGCTGAATTCGGCATGATATTCATCTTCTTCAGCACATTGATAAACAGCTCGTAGGGGCTTTCATGCTCTTCCCAGCAGTTCACCTTGCCTTCCACCAGCATGAAGTCCTTCAGGGTGCCGTCCTCGAAGGCGGGGCCGATGTATTCCACCGGGCCGGAGGCGGGAATGATGGCGCCGACCATGCGTTCGCTGGGATACCATTTGGTGCCGGTGAAGTAGAGCAGGCTGGAGCCGGCATTGACGTAGATCGCGGCGTAGCCCTTGTCGCGCATGTATTGCTGCGCTTTTTCTATCCTTTCAAGATACTCTTCCCGGCCGATGGGCAAGGCGCCAGCCGTCATATTGGAGAGGCTTGCCAGTGCTTCTTCGATTGTCTTGCCGCCGATGCTCATGTCTCGCTCCTGTGTAAATAATGCGCAGCATGATATCAGTTATTTTGTAACAGGATGCTTCCTGTTTCGGCAGGAAAGAGGCTGATCGGGTGGCTGGTTTGGCATGTTGGATATCTATATGACTATGCTAAATGCCGCATTGCAAAGCAAAGCCGTTCTTATCGCGTTATTGCCTTGCGCACCAGCAGGACGAGTTGTATGCGCGCCTCCACCGTACCCGATTCGATGCGCTCGCGGCGGAAGGTCATCGATTCCAGCGTCAGCGTCGGCATGCTTTGCAGCGCATTGACGATAAAGTGCTGCACATTGGAGAACTTGGCCTTCACGGGCAGCGTGATCTGGTAGCGCAGCACATTGGCGCGGACTTCCTGCTGCGGCTTGTAATCGGCCTTCGCCAGCGAGATGCCGCTGTCCCGCGCCGCCTGCATGAGCAGCTGCAGCTGTTCGGGAAGCGCTTCATGCGGCGGCAGGCTGGTTTGCGTGGGCTTGATGCGCTCTTCCTCGTCGAGTGGCGGCCTTGCCGCTACGGCCGGCGTGCTGCTGGTTGCGGCGATGCGCGCCAGCAGCGCCATCCGCTGTGCCGCCATGGTCTGGGCATGCCACCATCCGGCGCAGGCCATGGCCAGGCAAGCCGCGGCCAGCAGTGCGGGCCAGCCCAGGCGGCGCAGCAGGCGGCGCGCTTCCCAGTCGGCCCTGGCGGCCGGTTGCGCGGGCAGCGGCAGACGCAGGATGCGCGCACTTTTCACTGCGACCATTTGACCTCCAGCTGGAAGTGATAGGCGCGCGCCGGGCTGCCTTCCACCATTTCATGCTTGAGCAGATAGACCGACTGGAACATGGGCTGTTCGTTGAGGTAGGCCAGGTAGTTCAGCATCTCGTGCGAGCTTTCCGCTTCGGCGCTGATTTTCACGCTGCCCGAGGAGAGGCCGGCCTTGCGGTTTTCCGCATCGCGCTGGTTGTTCATCTCCAGGCCAAGCAGGGCAACAGGCATGTCGCGCGGCGGCTGGATATGGCGCAGCAGGCGAGCAGCCGACAGATTCTGCTCGCGCGCAGCCGCCGCCATGGTCTCGGTCTGCTGTTCCAGATCGCGCAGGCGCGCTGGATTGGCGAGCCGCTGCGGGGCATGTTTGGACGCGGCATCGGCCAGCTGCTGCTCCAGTTTTTCCACGGCCTGCCGCTGGACCATCCAGTTCAGCGCCGAGAGCAGCAGCACCAGGCTGGCGGCAATGCACAAGGCGATGGCGGACGCGCCGGGCAGCGCCGGCTTGGGCAGAAAATTCAGGCGGCTCAGGCGCATGCCGCCACCTGCTCGGCGCGCGCGGCGCCCGCTTGCCATCCTGGAAGGCCTGGCGCGTCCAGCATGTGGAACCGCGCGCCCTGGTCGGGCAGGAGTGCCGCCGCTATCGCCTCGGAACTCATATTCAGCACCGCCACTTGCGCGATGCGCGCCAGTTCGGGACGGCGCAAGGTCCAGCGCTGCCATGCCTGCGGCAGTTCGCGCAGCCATGTGCCGCTGCTGGGTTGCATGTGGATGGCGTGGATGCATCCCCGGCTGCCGGCAGCCAGCAGCAGGCGTCCCGGTTCGAGCAGGGCCAGTGCCTGCATGCCGGCCTTGCCCATATGCTGCCAGGCTGCGCTGAGCAGCGGCTCGATGGACAGGCAGCGCCTGCCGTGTTCGCGGGCGGCTTCCCGCAGGCCTTGCAGCAGCGCCGCATCGATGCCGCAGACCAGGCGCGGCCCGCCATAGGCCGCGTCGTCGGCCGCGACATGCCAGCCGCGCGCCTGTTCGCCATACTGCGTTGCCATCTGGGCTTGCAGATATTGACCGGCTTGCGGCTCGCGCAGCAAGGCATCGCTCCATGGCGCCATCAGCACCGGGCACCAGCGGCTGGCAACGCTGATCGCCAGCGGCAGCCGGTGTTTGTGATCGTCTTCGTCCAGCAGAACATGCAGAGCGGCCAGCGCCGCCTGCCAATGGCCATCCACCGTGGACAGGGGCAGCCGGCCCTGCGTTCCCGCCACTGGCTGGCCACCGCGCTGCTCCAGCCATGCGAGTGCGCCGGGCGCCAGATGCACGTGCAGCGCGGGGCGCGCAAAGCCCTGGCCTCGCCAGTAGCGGCGAATGGTGTCGGTCAACAGCACGACTCAGCTCATGCCGGATGCGATCGGAAAGAGAGGGGATGAAGGCAGGGGCAAGCCCAAGGACTGAGTAAGCATCGGTCAAATCGCAATCAATTAGAAAGGTTCAACAGCCAGTACCCGCACGCGGAAGCGAAGCGTTACCTTAGACCAATCATAATTAAAATGCAATATTGTTTTTTATGCTGTGGTAAAAAATCGCAACAGGAACCGGCGGTTCCGTCTTCGGCTTGCAAGACGAAACCGCCATTCATGCGGATGCTTAGTTGGCGATCACGCTGACCTTATCGACCACGAAGGAAGTCTGCAGCGACTGGTCTTCCGTCATGGAGAAGGACAGGCGCACCGTCTGGCCTTTGTAGGGCAGCAGGTTGAAGGTGCGGATCTGGAAGCCGGCGGCCGGATTCAGGTTCGAATACGTCGCCAGGGTGCCCAGCGTGGTGCCGGCGCTGTTCTTCACGCTGACCACCAGCTTGTCGTACACCACGTTCTCGGTTTCCGCGGTGTCGATATGCAGGGCGAAGCTCAGCGTGGCCGAAGTCGAGGTGGCAGGAATGTTGATGTCCTGCGTCAGCGTTTCGGTCGCGGTGCTGCCATTGCCGCCCAGCCAGGCGAAGCGCGTGCCTTCATACGGCGACTGGCCTTGGTGGGCGCCGATCACGCCCGTGGTGCCGGACCAGCCGGTGGTGCCGTTCTCGAAGCCGCCATTGGTCACGCGCTCGGTGCCGCCGCCGCCCGAACCCACGGTCAGCGTGGCGTTGTTCGAAGTGGCGGTGGAGGGCGGATTGGCCGCATCGGTCACGGTGGCGTTGAAGACGGCGCCATTGTCCACTGCCTGGGCGGTGAAGGAGTAGGTGGCCGAAGTAGCCCCGGCAATCAGATTGCCGTTGCGGTACCACTTGTAGCTGTACGGCGAAGTGCCGCCGGCCGCGCCCACGGTGAAGCTGGCGGTGCCGCCGGCCGACACGGTGATGCTGGCTGGCTGGGTGGTGATGCTGACGCCGCCCGGTCCTGGGGTTTCATCCACGTCGGCACCCACATTGATGGCCGCGTAAGCGCGCTTCACGGCAATCGCTTCCTTCGAACCCACGCCATACAGTTCCTCGGCCGATTGCAGCACCTTGTTGCGCGCGTCCGCATAGTTGGTGGACTGGGTGAACTTGGTCGAGTTGGCCTTGAACCAGATGCGGTAAGCCTTGTCGATGCCGATGCCGGTCATGGCCAGCGGCTGCTTGTTCAGGTAGGAGCTGTACTTCTCGCTGCTGGAGCTGGACTCGGAACCTTGCGACAGGAAGTAGAACATGCGGTTGTTCGGGCCGCTGCTGTAGTGCACGTCCAGGTTCTTGATCGAGGTGCTCCAGGCGTCGGGGCTGCGGCCGTCTTTGCTCGGCTTCCACATCCAGCGCAGCGGCTGGCCGTTCTTGGCGATCTCCTTGCCCATCTGCCAGTCATTCAGACCGCCCGGGATGGTGGTGCCGGTGCCGCCGCCGCGCGCATAGGCTTCGGTCGACTCGCCGGCGATGTCGGAGGACGATTCATTCAGGCCGCCCGACTCCTGCTCGTAGATCAGGCCCGAAGTGGCGTCGGTGATGCCGTGGCCCATTTCGTGGCCGATCACGTCGATCGAACCGAGGTTGTTGAACATGCTGCCGCCGTCGCCGATGTACATGCACTTGCAGTTCGGATCGTAGTAGGCGTTGTCGTAGGAGGTGTTGACGTGGGCGGCGATGAAGGTGGCAGTGTTCTGGCCGTCCAGCGACTGCCAGCCCAGCACGTTCTTGTGCATATCGTAGGTGTTCATCAAGCCCCACATCGCGTTCACGGCCGCGGTCTGGCCGTTGGCGTTGGTGGTGCTGCCGCCGTTGTACTGCTGGCCGTCGCCCCAGGTGTTGGTGGTGTTGGTGTAGATGCTGCCGGGCGAAGTGCCGTGGTTGGCATTGGTGATGGCCATGCTGCCATAGGTGCCTCCGGTGCCGCGCGACGGGTCTTTCATGCTGAAAGTGGAACCCGATTGCGTGGTGTTGAGGGGCACGCTGCCGTTGTACTGGCTGTTGCCGGTGCCGGCCACGGTTTGTAGTGCCTTCCATTTTTTCAGCACCACGCCGTTTTTGGCGCTGATGATGTAATCGTAGTAGATCGGATGCTGGTCCTGGCGCGCGCGCACCTGCACCAGGTAGGCCAGCTCGTAGTGGTCCACCACGTCCTGCACGTCCAGCGCGTTCAGCGCGCTTTCCTGCTTGTTCGCGGCGGCGGCGGTGCGCACGGTTTTCACCACGGGGTAGATCAGCAGCTCGGCGCTCGGCGGCACATGGTGCAAGCCGCCTGCGGCCAGCTCCTTGGTGACGCGGTCGATGGCGGCCGTGGCGTTCAGCGCCGGGGCGGTGTTGAAGCCGGATTTGCTGTCCTTGCCGGCATTCAGTTTGTCGCGCAGAGGCGAGGCCGATTCGCTCAGGATCTCGCCGGCATCGCTGCTGACGATGACGGTTTCTGAGCCGAACACGCGCAAGCCCTTGTAGGTGTGGTTGGCGCGCGTGATGCGCGTGCCGGTCACGCCGGGGTGCTGCACCGTGACCTTGTAGCCATGGTCGGCATCCAGGCCGGTCTTGCCGCGGCGCGCAGCCAGCTTGCTGAACAGGGCGTCGACCTGTTGCGGCGACTGGGCGCTGACGGGGGCGGCCATCACGGGCGCGGATTGAGGGGCGGCATGCACCGCGGCAGAGAGCACCATCGGCAGGGTAGCGATGGATGCGGCAAGCAGAGTCTTACGTAGATTCATCTCTTCTCCAAGGTTTTCGATATGTGGGTGTCTGGTGTGACCTGCCCGCACGCTGCCGGATGGCCACCCCGGTGCTTTTTCCAACGTTGGAAATCCGGGTAGGCCGCACCTTATTCCCTTCGATCGGGCGAAGTCAAAAATCTTGGAAAATTGGTCGGAAGTGCGAAAACTGTTATGGATCGGACATTTTTATCAAAAAAATGGACGCAAGTGTCTACACAAAAACAAGGCGTGGCGGCGCACGATACGCGTAGGTGTGGCTTCTCGGCACAGCCTGGAGTTTGTCCTCTAAATTCGTGCTTGGCGCAACACTCTGGAGGGCTCGGCTGCATGCTTCGGTTGCTTTTTCATAATTTTGCGTTTTACACTATTTGCAGAACAACGGCGCACTGCGACCGGCTGTCATACCGATAAATGCGCGGGCT
Source organism: Massilia sp. BJB1822 (assembly GCF_013369485.1). Taxonomy (GTDB): domain Bacteria; phylum Pseudomonadota; class Gammaproteobacteria; order Burkholderiales; family Burkholderiaceae_D; genus Rugamonas. Next base: position 210,613 of record NZ_JABWEB010000006.1, on the reverse strand, counting down.
CCGCCCAACAATACAGCGCAATGAACGCCACCAGGGACGAGAAACCATGAAACCAACAGGTCAAGCTGTTCGACGCGTTATTCCCCCCAATCTGCGCCAGGCTGCGCACTCGCCGCCGGCGTAAACGCCGCCACCCGGTTCCTCCAAAGTCCGCAACAGTCCCCGACGGCCTGCGCCCGAGGGCGGCCGTATGCGTCTGCGCGTCAACCAGGGGTGGACAGCCGCCGTGCCGTGAACAGCGGAACCGGCTTGCCACGCCTATTACCGGAGCCTTGCCCCAAAAGGGCGGTGTGAAGCCATGCTTTCCATATCTACGAAAGTTGAGCGTATTGTGAAAGAGTCGCCCTTTCTCAGCGAAGGGCTGGGACGGGGTCTGATCAATCTGTCGGAACTGGCGCGCCAGTTGCAACCGCAGCTCGAAAGCGATTTATGGAAGCCGGTCGGCCAGGCCGCCGTGGTGATGGCGCTGCGCCGCGTCGCTGAGCGCCTGCCGCAGGCGGTCAATGACGAAATCGTGCTGACCCAGCGCACCGGCGAACTGATTGCGCGCACCGACCTGGTCGAGTGCACCTTCGCGCTGTCCGACTACAGCAATGCCTGTCACCGTCAGCTGCTCACGCTGGCCGAAGCGCAGCACGGCACGTTTCTGACCGTCACGCGCGGCATCAGCGAATTGATGGTGATCTGCAGCCGTAGCCTGACGCCGCTGGTGGAGCAAGCCTTCCGCAGCGAGCGCCAACTGGCCAGGCTGGAAAGCCTGAACGCGGTCACGCTGTACCTGCGTCCCGACTCCTACCGTACGCCCGGCATCTTCCACGCCATCCTAAAGAAGCTGGCCTGGGACAAGATCAACCTGGTCAACATCATCTCGACCCACACCGAGCTGACCCTGATCCTGGAAAAGGAGCACACCGGCGCCGCCTTCTCGGTGCTGTCGAAGATCGCTGCGCATTGAATTCAGGGATGGGCTCCGTATGTGGATTCAGTCCTTTCCTGTCTGCTTGCTGGTCATTGCCGCAAGCAATTCCGGAAGGGCGGTTTGAACGGTATCCCATACGATGTCGAGATTGACGGCGAAATAGCCATGGGTAATGCGGTTGCGCATCCCCCGCATGCCGCGCCATGGCAGCGCCGTATGCTGTGCGACGAAAGCTGGGTATTCCGCCGTCAGGCGGATAGCGGCTTCACCTATGATAATCAAGCACATGTTCACAGCTTGCTGGGTGCGCCGGTCGGCAAGAAACTCTGCCTTGCTCAAGCTGGACGTGAAGTCGCAAGCATCTTCTGCGGCTTGCTTCATATGAGCCAGGTAGTCATCAGCGCGCAGTTGACTCACACCGCTTCCGCCTCTGCCAGAACAGTGGCGCGAAAGGCAGGCGGCAGCTCAGCGGGAGTTAGCAGATCAATAGGAATCTGCAGCAATTCTTCCAGTTCCAGTTGAAGACTGCCGAGATCGAATAGCGTGGCGCCTGGTAGCACGTCTACCAGTAGGTCCAGATCGCTGCCCTCCTTATCCCTTCCATGCAGGGTTGAACCGAAGACGCGGGGATTGTTGGCGCGGAAGCGGCCCACGATCTCACGGATGAGCGGGCGATTGGCATCTAGGATTAAAGATGGTTTCATGGCCGAACTCTGGCAACTGGCTTGACTTCATCATAGATCGCCATAACAAGGCTGGCAATATGCCGGCCATAAATCAAAACAGCGCGGCCGGGACCGCGCTGTTCATGCTTACTTCTTATCCACGTCGCTGGAGAAATTCAGCTGAGGCGCTTCCTCGTCCTTCTTCTCTTCCGGCGGTGGGGTGCCGTAGTCGGGCGGGGCGTCGATCTTCAGTTCGATCTGCTCCTTCATATCGGTTTTCTTCTCGACTGACACCAGGTTCGGGAAGGCGATGATCAGGGCCACCATCAGCACCTGGATGCAGACGAAGGGAATGGCGCCCCAGTAGATTTCCGAGGTCTTCACTTCCTTCGGCGCCACCGAGCGCAGATAGAACAGGGCGAAGCCGAATGGCGGGTGCATGAAGGAGGTCTGCATATTCACGCCCAGCAGCACGCCGAACCAGATCAGGTCGATGCCCAGCTTGTCGGCCACCGGTCCCACCAGCGGCACCAGGATGAAGGCCAGCTCGAAGAAGTCGAGGAAGAAGGCCAGCAGGAAGAACATGATGTTGACCACGATCAGGAAGCCCGTGGTGCCGCCCGGCAGGCTCGATAGCAGGTGCTCGACCCACAGGTCGCCGTTCACGCCGCGGAACACCAGGGCGAACACGGTGGAGCCGATCAGGATGAAGATCACGAAGCAGGACAGGCGGGTGGTCGAATTCATGGCCTGCACCAGCAGACTCCATGACAGGCGCCGGTTGGCAATGGCCAGGATGATGGCGCCCATGGCGCCCATGCCGCCGCCCTCGGTCGGCGTGGCCAGGCCGATGAAGATGGTGCCCAGCACCAGGAAGATCAGGGCCAGCGGCGGAATCAGCACGAAGACCACCTTCTCGGCCATGCGCGACAGCAGGCCCAGTTTCAGGTAGCGGTTGGCCAGCGCCAGGCCATAGGCGCCCAGGATGCCGACCGCGCCGGCGAAGATGCCCACTTCGTCGGCCGCCGTAGCCGGATGCGAGGCCGCATAGAAATGCGCGAAGACATACGCTGCGGCCACCGAACCCGCCGCCAGCACCAGCAGCGATACCACGCCGCTCTTGCCGTTCGGTTCGCGCAGATTGCGCGCCTCGGGCGGCAGCGCCGGCACGTATGCCGGGCGGAAGATCGACACCGCCAGCACATAGCCGGCATACATGGCCGTCAGCAGCAGGCCGGGCGCGAAGGCCGCTTTATACATATCGCCCACCGAGCGGCCCAGCTGGTCGGCCATCACGATCAGCACCAGCGAGGGCGGAATGATCTGGGCCAGCGTGCCCGATGCGGCGATCACGCCCGAAGCGAGCTTGCGGTCGTAGCCATAGCGCAGCATCACCGGCAGCGAGATCAGGCCCATGGAAATCACCGAGGCCGCCACCACGCCGGTGGTTGCCGCCAGCAGGGCGCCGACGAAGATCACGGCATAGGCCACCCCGCCGCGGATCGGGCCGAACAGCTGACCGATGGTGTCGAGCAGGTCTTCGGCCATGCCCGAGCGTTCCAGGATCAGGCCCATGAAGGTGAAGAAGGGGATGGCCAGCAGGGTGTCGTTGGCCATGATGCCGTAGATGCGGTTGGGCAGCGCCTGCAGCAGTTCAGGCTTGAGCAGGCCCAGTTCGATGCCCACCAGGCCGAAGAACAGGCCGTTGGCCGCCAGCGAGAAGGCCACTGGAAAACCCGACAGCAGAAACACCACCAGCGCGCCGAACATGATGGGCGCGATGTTCGCAATGATGAAAGCTTCCATATCTTTTATTGTCCGTTCTTGTCAGAGATTTCAGTTCATCTTGTTGGCAGCCTTGATCGCCTCGATTTCCTCTTCGGGTGTGGCGACCTGCTTGGAGAAGGCGCTGGCGTCGAGCTTCCCGTTCAGGAAGGCGATGCGCTTGATGATTTCGGACAGTCCTTGCAGGATCAGCAGGATGAAGCCGAGCGGCACCAGGATCTTGGCCGGCCACACGATCAGGCCGCCGGCGTTGCTGGACATCTCGCCGCTGCGCAGCGATTCGAGGGCGAAGGGCAGGCCGTAATACAGGACCACCAGCGAGATCGGCATCAGGAACAGCACAAAGCCCAGCAGGTCGATCCAGACCTGGGTGCGTTTGGAGAAGCGGCCGGCGATGACGTCGATGCGCACATGCTCATCGCGCCGCAGGGTGTGGCTGGACGCCAGCATGAAGACGGCGGCGAACAGATACCACTGGATTTCCAGCCAGGCGTTGGAGCTGGCATTGAAGGCGTAGCGTATCAGCGCATTGCCGGTGCAGATGATGACGGCAAGCAGCAGCGCCCAGGAAACGGCCGCTGCGATCTTGTCGTTGAGCTTATCGATTGCCCGCGAAACTGGCATGAACATTCTTGTCTCCTCCATCCTCTTCTAAGGGGCGCTGCGTTGGCGCCCAGGTTCGGGTAAATGCTTCGTGATGCCGCGTGACGGTGTGCCGCTGTATTTACATGGCGAGCAGGCTCCTTACGCGGGCAATCGCGGCGCGCACCTGGTTGGGGGCGGTGCCGCCGACGTGGTCGCGCGCGGCGACCGAGCCTTCCAGCGTCAGCACGGCAAAGACGTCCTCGCCGATCAGCGGCGAGAAGGTGCGCAACTGGTCCAGCGACAGGTCGGCCAGGTCGCAGCGGAGGGTGTCGCAGGCGCGCACGGCGTGGGCCACGGCTTCGTGGGCGTCGCGGAAAGGCAGGCCTTTTTTCACCAGGTAGTCTGCCAGGTCAGTGGCGGTGGCATAGCCCTGCAGCGCGGCGGCGCGCATGGCGTCCGGTTTGACGCTGATGCCGCCGGCCATGTCGGCGAAGATGCGCAGGGTGTCGACCACGGTGTCGACGGTGTCGAACAGCGGTTCCTTGTCTTCCTGGTTGTCCTTGTTGTAGGCCAGGGGCTGGCCCTTCATCAGGGTCAGAAGGCCCATCAGGTGGCCGTAGACGCGGCCGGTCTTGCCGCGCGCCAGTTCCGGCACGTCGGGGTTTTTCTTCTGCGGCATGATGGACGAGCCGGTGCAGAAGCGGTCGGCGATGTCGATGAAGCCCACGCGAGGACTCATCCAGATCACCAGCTCTTCGGACATGCGCGAGACGTGCATCATGATCAGCGAGGCGGCGGCCGTGAATTCGATGGCGAAGTCGCGGTCGGAGACGGCGTCCAGCGAATTGTGGCAGACGTCGTCGAAGCCCAGGGTCTTGGCCACGCGCAGGCGGTCGATGGGGAAGGTGGTGCCGGCCAGGGCGGCGGCGCCCAGCGGCAGGCGGTTGACGCGCTTGCGGCAGTCGGCCATGCGCTCGGCGTCGCGGCCGAACATTTCGACATAGGCCAGCATATGGTGGCCGAAAGTGATCGGCTGCGCCACCTGCATATGGGTGAAGCCGGGCAGGATGGTGTCGGCGTTCTTTTCCGCCAGGTCGGTCAAGGCGGTGCGCAGCTGGTGCAGCAGGGCGCTGATGTCGTCGATGGCCGAGCGCACGTAGAGGCGGATATCGGTGGCCACCTGGTCGTTGCGCGAGCGGCCGGTGTGCAGGCGCTTGCCGGCGTCGCCTACCAGCTCGGTCAGGCGCTTCTCGATATTCAGGTGGACGTCTTCCAGGTCCAGCAGCCATTCGAACTGGCCGGCTTCGATCTCCTGCGAGATCTGCGCCATGCCGCGCTGGATTTCGGCCAGGTCGGCGGCCGGGATGATGCCTTGCGCCGCCAGCATTTCGGCATGCGCCAGCGAGCCCTGGATGTCGGCTTTGGCCATGCGATTGTCGAAGAAGACGGACGCGGTATAGCGTTTTACGAGGTCGGAAACAGGTTCGGAAAAGCGCGCCGACCAGGCTTCGCCCTTCTTGGAGAGTTGTGCAGTCATGATGGAGGTCCGGTTGTACTTGAACTGATTATAAACAAGGTTGGCTTGCGGAAGGCTATTGGCGCGGCCACTGCGCTACAATGAATTGCTGATTCAGTAATATTGCGTAGAAATTCAGGCAAAGAGGAGAGGGAAGCGGATGAAGAAGATCATGTATACCTTGCTGCTGATGGCATTGGCGGCAGTGGCGGCAGCCAGCGTGGCCTGGGGCTACCGCCCGCCCCAGCCCATGCCGTCCGATGTGAACAGCATCGACAGCCTGGTGGACGCTTATTACCAGACCATGTCCGGCGGCAAAGGGCAGCCGCGCGACTGGAACCGCCTGCGCACCCTGTTCCGCCACGATGCGCGCCTGACCTCCCTGCGCCGCGACAAGGAGAGCGGCAAGCTGGTGTCGCGCATGGTCACGGTGGAGGAATACATCGGCGGCAGCGTGAATTACTTTCTCAAGGAAGGCTTTTACCAGACCGAGATGCGGCGCCAGGTCGACCAGTACGGCCAGATGGCCCATGTGCTGAGCAGCTATGAGGTCAAGCACGAGCGCGGCGACGCCGAACCTTTCCGCCGCAGCTTGAGCAGCATCCAGCTGGTGGGCGACGGCGAGCGCTGGTGGATCCAGTCCGTGGTCTGGCAGTCGGAGGAGGATGCCACCGCGCTGCCGCCGCAATATCTGAAGCAGACGCAATGAGCCGGTTGCAGATCAGCGACGATCCGGCCCTGCTCGACATCGGCCTGATCCACCGCTTCCTCAGCCAACAGACGGCGTGGGCCAAGGATATTCCGCGCGCCACGGTGGAGCGCGCGCTGGCCAACTCCCTGTGCCTTGGCGGCTATCTGGATGGAAGCCAGATCGCTTTCGCCCGCATCACCACCGACCGCGCCACCTTCGCCTATCTGGCCGATGTGTTCGTGCTGCCCGCGCAGCGCGGCAAGGGCTACAGCAAGCAGCTGATGGAGGCGGTGCTGGCCCACCCTGACCTGCAGGGACTGCGCCGCTTCATGCTGGCCACCTCCGATGCGCATGGTCTGTACGCGCAGTATGGCTTTGCGCCGCCGGCCCGCCCGGCGACGCTGATGGAGCGCTACTTCCCCAGCATTTACCAGGACCAGGCTACTGCCACTGCATCAGGCAAGGCGGAATAAGCAGCAGCAGGGCCAGCGCCAGGTAGATCAGCTGCAGCGGCACCATCCAGCGCGCCCAGGTCAGCCAGGGAATGCGCGCCAGGGCCAGCACGCCGACGGTGATGCCGGATGTGGGAATCATGGGCGTGGTGAACTCGCCGAACTGGTAGGCCAGGATGGCGGTCTGGCGCGTCACGCCCACCAGATCGGCCAGCGGCGCCATGATGGGCATGGTCAGCGCGGCCTGGCCGGTGCCGGAGTGGATGAAGAAGTTGATCACCGACTGGATCAGGAACATCTTCTGCGCTGCGAACACCGGACTGGAAGACTGCACCAGTGGCATCAGGCCGTGCAGCATGCTGTCGATGATATTGGCGTCGCGCGCCAGGATCATGGTGCCGCGCGCCAGCGCGATCACCAGCGCCGTGGTCACCAGATCGCGCGCGCCTTGCAGGAAGGACGCCACCATCTCGTCGGTGCCGAGGCGGCCGACGATGCCGACCAGGATGGCCATGGTCAGGAATAGGGCGGCGATCTGCTCGATATACCAGCCGAACTGCACCACGCCGAACACCATGGCGCCCAGGGTGGCGACGAAGATCCACAGCACCAGGCGGTGCTGCAGGGTCATGCCGGTGAAGCCGCTCAGGTCGAGCTGCTGCTCCTTGCGCTTTTCGCAGTCCAGCACCCAGGTCGGGCTTTTCTCGGGATGGCGCTTGATGCGCGCCGCGTACCACATCAGGAAGACGATGGTGACGGCGGTGGCGATGACCCACACGATGATGCGGTAAGCCATGCCGGAAAACACCGGCAGCCCGGCGATGCCCTGGGCGATGCCGACATTGAAGGGATTCAGGAAGGCGGCCGAAAAGCCGACCTGCGAGCCGACGAAGGGAATCGACACGCCCACCACTGAGTCATAACCCAGCGCCAGCGCCAGCGGCACGAAGATCAGGATGAAGGGGATTGCTTCCTCGTTCATGCCGAAGGTGGCGCCGCCCAGCGAGAACATGGTGACGAAGACCGGAATCAGGGCCGCGCGCACGAAGCGCGAATGGCTGTGGGCGCGCGCGATGGATTTGATCAGGGCGTCGATAGCCTCGGTCTTTTGCAGCACGGCGAAGGCGCCGCCCACGATCAGCACGAAGCCGATGATCAGCGCCGCCTCGGCAAAGCCCTTGATGGGCGCCATCATCAGCGCCGCCAGTCCCTGCGGCTTGCTGTCGATATAGTGGAAAGAGGCCGGGTCGATCAGTTGCTTGCCGTTGACCAGGTGGGTATCGTATTTGCCGCCTGGGACCAGCCAGGTCGCCAGCGCGATCAGGGCCAGGATGGCGAACAGCAGGACAAAGGTATTGGGCAGTTTGAATTTTTTCATGCGAGTCCTTGGCAGTTCGCCTTATTGGCTCAGCAGGTCGCCGGCGCGGTAAGCCTGCGCTCCCGCCACCTTGCCCACGTTCCAGCCGCGCAGCACATGGCGGTGCGCGGTGCGGGCATAGAAGATGCCATCCACCGTGCAGCGCAGCGGCGTGGTGTGGCCGCTCACGGGATCGATCACATCGGCCACCACCTCGCCGGCCTTCAGGCGTTCGCCCAGCTGGCGGTGGTAGACCAGCACCCCCGCATGCGGCACGATGATGGGTTCCGAGCCTTCCAGCGGCGTCATGGCGCACAGCGGGGCGGGCAGGGATGCGGCCACGCCGGCCGCATCGCCGTCGATCACGCCGTTCAGGGTCAGGTAGCAGAGCAGGGCTTCGGCGTCGCGCTCGGCCAGCTCGTAGTGCACGTCCATCTCGCCGCGCAGCTCCACCGTGACCGCCATGCAGGACGGCGGAATCGGCGTGGCGGGACCGAAATGGCTTTGCAGATCCCACCACAGGCGGCTGCAGGCTTCGTCGAAAGGCTCGCCGCCGGCGGCCAGCGAGAGCAGCACGGCCTGGGCGCCCATCAGGCGCGCCAGCGGCTCCACGGTCGGCGCCAGGGGCGTGCCGGCATAGATGTGCAGCGCCGCTTCGTTATCGCAATGCAGGTCGAATACGAAGTCGGCATCGATGGCCATGCCCAGCAGATGTTTTTTCAGCGTCTCGGCATCGCTGGCCGGCTGCCAGCGCGCGATGGATTGGCGCGCATGCGCGCGCACCAGACCGATATTTTCCTGCGCATCGCTGCCCAGCAGGCCGGCCAGCGATTGCTTGAGTTCCTCGGCCACATGCTTGAAGCCGCGGTTGAAATTGATGCCGCTGGCCAGCTCGAAGCGGCCGAAAGGCGCGCCATGCACCGCCTGCGCCAAGCCGATGGGATTGGCGGCCGGCACCAGGATGATTTCGCCGCGCAGCTTGCCCTCGGCCTCCAGCGCGGTCAGGCGCTTGCGCAGGAACTGCGCCACCAGCATGGCCGGCACTTCGTCGGCGTGCAGCGAGGCCTGGATATATACCTTCTTGCCCTGGCCGGGCGTGCCGAAGTGGAAGCTGTGGAGTTCATAGCTGGCGCTGCTGTGCGGCGCCGAAATCGGATGTGTGTGTGCTTGCATGGGTTGCCCTGTGTTGGCGCCGCGGTGGGAATTTTGCCCCATTATGTAGCACGATTTTCACAAAGTAAATTGATGTAAATATTCCTGCAGAAAAATATTGAGTTTTGCGCATGATGTGCGTAAAGTCGGATCTAGTTGATTTTTTCGCCACCGTAAATTCTGTAAATCGATTTACATGCATGCAGTGCCGGGAGAGTAATGAAACCATCCATCGCCGCCGAAGCATCCTCGCCTGAAGTGGCATTCGCCCACTCGGCCTTGGGCCGGCTGCTGCTGCGCGTGCTGGCCGACGACGGCTCCTCCCACAACAAGAAAACGCTGGCGAACTATCTGCTGCGCCATCAGATGCGCGTGACCGCGCTCGGCATCGAGGAACTGGCCGAGAGCTGCAAAGTGTCGACCGCCACGGTCAGCCGCTTTGCGCGCGACATCGGCTTCCGCAATTACGCCGCCATGCGCGGCGCCGTGGCCGACACCCTGCAGGAAGTGCTGCAGCCGGTGGAAAAACTGCGCAGCTCCATCGAGCAGCGCCGCCGCGCCTCGCCGGTGGCCGAGTCGCTTGAATACGCGCTCGCCAATATCACCACCACGGCCAGCAACCTGGCCCAGCCCCAGATTGAAGCCGTGGTGCGCAAGCTGACCAAGGCCCGCACCGTGTATGTGATGGGCTTCGGCCTGTCCTCGCATCTGGCGGGCGCCATGGTGCAGCACCTGCAGCCTTTTTGCGCGCATGTGGTGGAGGTGGTGGGCATAGGAGGATCGGAGGTGGCCGCCGGCCACCTGGTGAATATCTCGGAGAAGGACGTGGTGGTGGCCATCTCCTTCCCGCGCTATACCGTTGACTGCTGCCGCCTGGCCAGCTTTGCCAGGGACCGCAAGGCCGCCATCGTGGCGCTGACGGATTCGCCGGCCTCGCCGCTGGCGGCGCTGGCCGACCATCTGCTGTGCGCGCAAAGCGTGCATCCGGTGCTGCCCAGCAGCAGCAGCACGGCCCTGGCCGTGATCGAGGCGCTGGCCGCGGCGCTGATGGTGTCCAACCGCGCCAATGTGGAAAAAGCGGCCCAATTAACGGAGGTAATCGCCACTTACCTATATGGCAAGCGTTGAGCAAGCGCTAATATAACAACTTCTACAATAAAAAATGGGGATTGACCGAATGAGCAAGCCACACCCGCAGCAAGGCAGCAAGCATTTTCCTCTTTCCGCTTTAACCCTGTCGGTGCGCCTGGCGCTGGGCGCGGGCGTCGCTGCCGGCCTGCTGGCCCAGGGCGTGCAGGCGCAGAACGCGCCCGTCCTGCCGCGCGTGGAAATCACCGGTTCGGCCATCAAGCAGATCGAGTCCGAGACCCCGCTGCCGGTGCAGGTGATCACCCGTGCCGAAATCGACAAGACCGGCGTCACCACGGCCGCCGAACTGATGACGCGCATCAGCGCCAATGTGGGCGGCCTGACCGACGGCGCCAGCATCAATGTGGGCGGCGACCAGCGCGGCTTCAACAGCGCCAACCTGCGCGGCATCGGCACCTCGTCCACTCTGGTGCTGCTGAACGGCCGCCGCATGGCCAACTTCGCCTCGCCCGGCGACGATACCGGCGTGGACCTGAACAATATTCCGGCCGCCGCCATCCAGCGCGTGGAAGTGCTGCTGGACGGCGCCTCCTCGCTGTACGGCACCGACGCCATCGGCGGCGTGATCAACTTCATCACGCGCAAGGACTTCCGCGGCGTGGAGCTGAATGCCTACGGCCTGAAAACCGACGAGGGCGGCGCCGGCAAGCGCACCGTGTCCATCAGCGGCGGTGTCGGCGACTTGCAGGATGATGGCTATAACGTCTTCGCCGTCTTCGATGTGCAGCGCACCGACCGCCTGAGCACCTCGCAGCGCAAATTCGTCTCCGAACTGCAGGTGCCGCAGCGCCTGGGCCATCTGCTGTCCGGCTTCACCAGCCCAGGCAATATCCGCCTGACCTCGGCCCAGCGCGACCACCTGCAGGAAATCGGCTTCCAGCTGAACGGCAAGCCAATCACCAACCGCATGATCAATCTGTCCATCCCGAAATGCAACCCGCCGGCCAATCTGTATCTGCCGGGCGGCACCGGCGGCCAGGATGCCTGCACCTACGATTACATGGGCGACACCGAGCTGTATCCCAAGACCGAGAAGCAGAACCTGCTGAGCCGCGGCGTCTTCAAGATCAATAGCGATACCCAGGCCTATGCCGAGGTGGCGCTGAGCCGCTCGCGCAGCTATTACGTCGGTTCCGCCGCGCGCGTCACCGCCGGCATCGATTACCGCAAGATCCCGCAGCTGGCCAATACCGGCCTGGATAGCCTGGATGACGACGATGCGGGCGAACTGGAAGTGCGCTTGCGCCTGAACGAGGCGGGCCGCCGCACCAGTGAGCTGACCAGCGAAGGCCAGCGCTATGTGCTCGGCGTCAGCGGCGTGCTTGGCGGCTGGGACTACGATGTGGGCTTCAACCACAGCGTCAACACCGTCAAGGACAAGGACACCCACGGCTACCTGCTGTACAAGGAACTCAAGCAGGGCATCGCCGATGGCCGCATCAATCCCTTCGGTCCATCCAGCCCCGAAGGCCAGGCACTGATCGACAGCATCCAGGTCAACGATGTGGTGCGCCGCGCGCGCGGCACCATGGACAGCCTCGATATGAAGGCATCGCGCGCCCTGACCACGCTGCCGGGCGGCGAACTGTCGCTGGCCGTGGGCGGCGAAGTGCGCCGCGAGCGCACCGATTTCAATCCATCGGCTCTGCTGATGAGCAATAACATCAACAACGACGACGCGCCCGAAGGCGGCAAGGCCACCAGCGACCGCCGCCGCGTGACCGGCGTCTTCGGCGAGCTGCTGGCGCCCTTCACCAAGGAGATCCAGGCCCAGATCTCGGCCCGCTACGACCGCTACCAGAAGGTTGGCGGCGCCCTCAGTCCGAAAGTGGGCCTGAGCTACACGCCGAACAAATCGCTGCTGGTGCGTGCCTCGATGGGCCGCGGCTTCCGCGCCCCGTCCATGTCGGAACTGTACCGCCCCACGGTGTACAGCAGCACGGCGACCCTGCCCGACCCGGTCTACTGCGCCACGGTGGAAAACGACTACTCCGATTGCGCCGACAACTGGAATACGCGCCGCTACAGCAATGCCAACCTGAAGCCGGAGCGCAGCAAGCAGTTTTCGCTGGGCGCCGTGATGGAGCCGGGCCAGCACCTGACCGTCAGCGCCGACTACTGGAATATCAAGCGCACCAATCTGATCAGCGAAATCGGCGACGACATCATCCTCGGCAACCTGACCAAGTATGGCTCCCTGGTGCACCGCGACGAAGACGGCAAGATCGACTACATCGACCTGCGCAAGGAAAACCGCGGCGCACAGAAAGCCAGCGGCATCGACCTGGTGGTGGACGTGCACAATATCCACACCGGCGTGGGCCGCTTCGGCGCGCACCTGAACGGCACGTATGTGCTGGCCTCCAAGATCCAGACCGCGCCGGGCGACGCCTTCATCTCCAACCTGAACCGCTTCGTCACCGAGGGCGTGGTGCAGCGCTGGCGCCACACCGTCAGCTTCGACTGGGATCAGGGACCATTCTCGGCCACCCTGTCGAACAGCTTCTCCGCGGGCTATGAAGACCAGAACTCGGCCATCAACCCGACCGATGGCAGCGTGGTCAAGGCTAACCACGTGAAAGCCTATTCGCTGTGGGATATCTCGGGTTCCTACGCCTGGAGCAAGCAGATCAAACTGCGCGCCGGCATCCAGAATATGTTCGACAAGAGCCCACCATACTCCAACCAGGCATTCCACTTCCTTTCGGGCTATGATCCAAGCTATACCGATCCGCGTGGACGCCGTTTCTATGCCAGCGCAAACTACGCATTCAAGTGATGCGCTGTCATGCTTGTGTAAAGTTTTTGCAATAGAGTTATCAGTGCAGGAAGGGCAACATGAACTCTTTATTCTTATCGCTTAAACGTCTGGGCACGACTGCGCTGATCGTGCTCGCCAGTTTCGGCCTGCAAGGCTGCGCCGAGGCGTCCGCCGTGAAGAACACCAAGACCGTGAAAGCGGCGGTGCCGCCGGCCAAGCCGGTGGTGCAGCCGCCGAAGGGCACCTTGGTCATCATCGGCGGCGGCCTGCGCGCCGACAATGCCGAAGTGTGGCAGCGCATCGTGCAGCTTTCGGGCGGCAAGGGGGCGCGCATCGCCGTTTTCGGCGCGGCGTCCATCAACCCGGAAAAATCGGCCAACAGCACCATCGCCAAGCTCAATCAGTATGGCGCCGACGCCTTCTTCGTGCCGATTGGCGTGATGTATAGCGGCAGCGACTACCGCAAGGCGGCCGAAGATCCGGTGCTGGTGGAAATGATCCGCAACTCCGCCGGCATCTACTTCGCCGGTGGCGACCAGGCGCGCATCACGCAAGCCCTGGTGCGCGCCGACGGCACGCATAGCGCCTTGCTCGACGCCATCTGGGATACCTACCGCCGCGGCGGTGTGCTGGCCGGTTCCAGCGCCGGCGCCGCCATCATGAGCACCACCATGTTCTACGACGCCAAGCCGGTGCTGGACATGCTGAAAATGGGCGTGACCGACGGCCGCGAAATCGCTCCCGGCCTGGGCTTCATCGGCAACGACGTCTTCGTCGACCAGCACTTGCTTGTGCGCGGCCGCTTTGCGCGCATGATTCCCGTGATGCTGAAAAAGGGCTACCACATCGGCCTGGGCATCGACGAGAACAGCGCCATGGTGGTCAACTCCGACCGCGACGTGGAAATCATCGGCTACAGCGGCGCGCTGCTGATCGACCTCTCCAGCGCGATCACCGACCGCGGCGTGAAAGGCTTCAACATCAGCAATGCCGCCATCAGCTATCTGGACCGGGGCGACAAGTTCAATCTGGTGACGCGCGCCTTCACTCCGGCGCCGGACAAGGCCGACGGCAAGCTCGATCCGAACCAGCCCGATATGCGCGAACCCGTGTTCACGAACGATATCCTCGGCAATAACGCGGTGCTCGACCTGATGGGCAATCTGATCGACAACGCCCAGCAGGAAGCCATCGGCATCGCCTTCGGTAACCCGCGCGACCCGTATCCGGACCTGGGTTTTGAATTCCGCTTCAGCAAAACCCTGAACAGCGTCGGCTACACCTCCAGCGAAGCGGAGGCCTATTCGGTGCTCAAGCTGCGCCTGGACATCCGTCCCATCCAGCTGCAGCAACCGCTGTACCGCTATAAATAAAGGCTGAACCATGCTGGCGCTGCGCAAACTCCTCATGCATTTCGCCCTGGCGGCCATGCCGCTCATGGGCGGCGGCGCCCAGGCGGCGGAGACGCCGAAAGGCTCGCTGGTCATCATCGGCGGCGCCCTGCGCGGCGACAATGCGCCGGTCTGGCAGCGCATCGTGCAGCTGGCCGGCGGCAAGGGCGCGCGCATCGCCGTCTTCCCTTCTGCGGCGGCCAATCCGGCGCGCTCCGGCCAGTTCATCGTGGGCCGCCTGAATCAGCATGGTGCGGACGCCTTCCTGGTGCCGCTGGCGGTCAAGCTGGAAGGCAGCGATTTCCGCAAGGTGGCCGAGGATGAAACCCTGGCCGCCTCGGTGCGCTCGGCCGGCGGCGTCTACTTTTCCGGCGGAGACCAGGCGCGCATCACGCAAGCCATGGTCCGTGCCGACGGCAGCCGCAGCGCCTTGCTCGACGCCGTGTGGGACGTGTATCGGCGCGGCGGCGTGGTGGCCGGCACCAGCGCCGGTGCGGCCATCATGAGCAGCACCATGTTCTATGAGGTGAAAACCGTCTTCAGTACCTTGCGCAGCGGCGTCAACGAAGGCCGTGAGATTGCGCCGGGGCTGGGCTTTATCGGCGACGATATCTTCATCGACCAGCACCTGCTCACGCGCGGCCGCTTTGCGCGCATGATTCCCGCCATGCTGAAAAAGGGCTACAAGATCGGCCTGGGCATCGATGAAAACACCGCCATGGTCATCGACAGCAAGCGCCAGGTGGAAATCATCGGCTACAAGGGCGCGCTGCTAATCGACCTGACGCGCGCCAGCACCGACCCCAAGGCCATCGGCTTCAATGTCAGCGGCGTCAACCTGAGCTATCTGGACCGCGGCGACAAGTACGATATCGACCAGCGCCGCTTCATTCCCTCGCCGGAGAAAGTCGAAGGCCTGCTCGACCCCACGCGCCCCAGCCAGAACATGCCCATCTTCACGGCCGACATCCTGGGGCCGAACGCCGTCATCGACCTGATGGAAAAGCTGATCGACAACGCGCAGAAGGAAGCCGTCGGCATCGCCATCGGCCACCCATCCGAACCGCTGCACGAACTGGGCTTCGAATTCAGGTTCAGCAAAACCGGCGACAGCGTCGGCTACTCGTCCTCGGTGGCCGAAGCCTACTCCATCCTCAATATGCGGCTCGACATCCGCCCCATCGAAATACAGTACCCGCTCTACCGCTATAAATAAGGCGCTCTGGGCTAGAATAGCCGGCAGACTTTTCTACCCAGGAGACCTTATGCCGTTTTCCGCCTTCGCCCGTGCCGGCGCCGCCGCCGCGCTGGCGCTGACCAGCTGCGCCGCCATCGCCGCGCCAGCGCAACCCGCCACCGTCCGCATCGACTACCTCCACAGCGGCAATGCCCTGTCCGAACACTACGCCATGGAACGCGTGGTGATCGAACCCCTGCCATGGCCGGGCGATATGTCGCGCACCGTGGACGACACCGACCGGGGCATCAACAAGGTGGAAGTGGTGGATGCGAAAACCGGCCAGCTGCTATACTCGCGCGGCTTCTCCACCATTTTCGGCGAATGGCGCAGCACCGACGAAGCGGGCAAGGCCAACCGCGGCTTCAGCGAATCGGTGCGCTTTCCCAAGCCGGAGCAGCCGGTGCGCGTGCGCATCCTGAAGCGCGACGAACGCAACCAGTTCTCCATCGCCTGGAGTGTGGACGTCGACACCGACGCCCTGGACGTGGTGCGCAAGCAGGAACCCGCGCCCGCCAAGCCGATCCCGCTGCGCGTGAGCGGTCCCTCGCCGCAGAAGGTCGACCTGCTGATCCTGGGGGACGGCTACACCAAGGCCGACCTGCCCAAATTCGAACAGACCGCGCGCCGCCTGGCTGACTACCTGTTCACGGTCAGCCCCTTCAAGGAAAGGGCAGGGGACTTCAACGTCTGGGGCCTGGCCGTGCCGACCCAGGAATCGGGCGTCAGCCGTCCCTCCACCAATGTGCACCACGCCTCCGCGCTCGGCACGCGCTACGATATCTTCGGCAGCGAGCGTTACGTGCTCACCACCGACAACCGCGCCTTGCGCGACATCGCCCAGCACGCGCCGTACGAGTTCATCGAAATCCTGGTCAACAACGACACCTATGGCGGAGGCGGCATCTACGGCCAGTTCAGCACCGCCGCCGCCAACAGCGACTGGGCCAATTATCTGTTTGTGCACGAATTCGGCCACCACTTCGCCGGCCTGGCCGACGAGTACTACACCTCCCCAGTCGCCTACGCCACCGGCGGCGAGCGCAGCGAACCCTGGGAGCCGAACGTTACCGCCTTGCGCGACCCGTCCAACGTCAAATGGAAGAAATTCGTGAAGTCCGGCGCGGTATTGCCGACGCCCTGGCCCAAGGCCGAATACGAAGAGCATTCGCGCGCCTACCAGAAAACACGTGCCGAGCTGCGCAAGGCCAATCGCCCCGAGTCCGAGATGAGCAAGCTTTTCAAGGACGACCTGGCCTGGACCAATGCCCTGTTCAGCAAAGCCCCCCACAAGCATGAAGTGGGCGCTTTCGAAGGCGCCAACTACGAAGCTACCGGCTACTACCGCTCGCAGCAGCAATGCCTGATGTTCGACCGCAGCGAATCTTTCTGCGCCGTCTGCGCCGACGCCATCGGCGCCACCATCGACCTCTACTCGCGTCCCGCCAAATAAAAATGTCCGCCCGCCGGGGTTTCCCGGGGGGCGGACATGTTCGTGCCAGCCCGAGGGCCGGTTTAGGCTTATGCGATCGGCAGCAGACCGGTAGGCTTGATGCGGGTCGGCATGGCTTTGCCTTTGCGGGCGCGCTTGCCGATGTGTTCCTGCAGGGCATTGATGCCCATGCGTTCTTCCTTGGCCTTGCTGGCGTTGCCGATGCCTTGCACGATCACGCCTTTCTGGCTGATGGCGCGGGCGGCAACCAGCTTTTCCTTGTCATCGAGATCGATCAGGATGACGCCGCGGCCGCCGTTCGACAGCACTTTCATCTCGTCCATGCCGAAGACGAGCAGGCGCGCCTTCTCGGAAATGACGGCGATGGCGTTGGTGCCTTCGGCCACGATGCTTGGCGGCAGCGGCTTGGCGTCTTCGTCCAGCGTGATGAAGGCCTTGCCGCCTTTCAGACGGCTGACCATATCGCCAGCCTTGGCGATGAAGCCGAAGCCGCTGTCGGAGGCCAGCAGCAGCTGGGTGCTGGCGGGACCGGCGAAGTAGTGCAGCAGGCGCGCGCCGCCGGACAGGTCGACCAGGGTGGTGATCGGGACGCCATCGCCGCGCGCGTTCGGCAGGGCGGCCACCGGTACGGAATAGACCTTGCCGTTGTCACCGAAGCCGAGCAGGGTGTCTACCGTGCGGCACTCAAACGCGCCATACAGCGAGTCGCCCGCCTTGAAGTTGAACTGGGCCGGATCGTGGCCGATACCGGTGCGCGCGCGCACCCAGCCTTTTTCGGAGATGATGACCGTGACCGGTTCGTCCGCCACCTTCTGCTCGACCACGGCTTTCTGCGCTTCTTCGATCAGGGTGCGGCGCGCGTCGCCATAGGTCTTGGCGTCGGCTTCGATTTCCTTGATGATCAGGCGCTTCATCGACGATGGGTTGTCCAGCAGATCCTGCAAGGTCTGTTTTTCCTTGCGCAGATCGGCCAGCTCCTGCTGGATCTTGATCGCTTCCAGGCGCGCCAATTGGCGCAGACGGATTTCCAGGATGTCTTCGGCCTGGCGGTCGGACAGCTTGAAGCGTTCGATCAGCGCCGCTTTCGGCTCGTCCGAATTGCGGATGATGTGGATCACCTCATCGATATTCAGCAGGATGGTCTCGCGGCCTTCCAGAATATGGATGCGGTCGTCCACCTTGTTCAGGCGGAACTGGGTACGGCGGGTGACGGTGCCGAAGCGGAAGTCGATCCACTCCTGCAGGATGTCGCCCAGACCCTTCTGGCGCGGACGGCCATCGCCGCCGATCATCACCAGATTCATCGACGCCGAGGTCTCCAGCGAGGTATGCGCCAGCAGCATCAGCATGAATTCGGTCTGGTCCTGGTTCTTCGATTTCGGTTCGAACACCAGGCGCACCGGCGCATTGCGGCCCGATTCGTCGCGGATGGTGTCCAGCGCGCCCAGGATCAGCGACTTCAATGCCAGCTGTTCCGGCGACAGCGCCTTCTTGCCCATCTTGACCTTGGGATTGGTCAGTTCCTCGATCTCTTCAAGCACCTTCTGCGCCGAGGTGCCGGGAGGCAGCTCGTGCACCACGGCTTGCCACTGGCCGCGCGCCAGTTCCTCGATCTTCCAGCGCGCGCGCACCTTCATGCTGCCGCGGCCCGAGGCGTACATATCCATGATCTGGGCCTGCGGCGTAATCAGCTGGCCGCCGCCCGGGAAGTCCGGACCTGGAATGAAGGACATCAGCTCCGCATGCTCCATCTTCGGATTACGGATCAGCGCCACGGCGGCTTGCGCCACCTCGCTCAGATTATGCGAGGGGATTTCGGTCGCCAGGCCCACGGCGATGCCCGATGCGCCGTTCAGCAGCACCATCGGCAGACGCGCCGGCAGCAGGCTCGGTTCTTCCGACGAACCGTCGTAGTTGGGCTGGAAGTCCACCGTGCCCTGGTCGATTTCGTCCATCAGCAGGCGCGCGATCGGCGTCAGGCGCGCCTCGGTGTATCGCATTGCTGCTGCGCCGTCGCCGTCGCGCGAGCCGAAGTTGCCCTGGCCGTCGATCAGCGGATAGCGCAGCGAGAAGTCCTGCGCCATGCGCACCAGCGCGTCGTACACCGACTGGTCGCCGTGCGGGTGCAGCTTGCCCAGCACATCGCCCACCACGGTGGCGGACTTGCGCGGCTTGGCCGTGGCGCTCAGGCCCAGCTCATTCATCGAATACAGAATGCGGCGCTGCACCGGCTTCTGGCCGTCGCACACGTCGGGCAGGGCGCGGCCCTTGACCACGGAAATGGCGTAATCGAGGTAGGCGCGCTCGGCGAAAGTGGACAGGGTCAGCGATTCGCCGCCATCGCCCGGGCCGCCCGGCTGGGCGGGCGTTGGTTCGTCAAAGAGGTTTGCTTGAGTGGACATTGTTGCGTATGTAGCTAGGTCAGATTATCGGTTTATTTTCGCTTGCCCGAACCATGGTTACCAGCACGTAGATAGCGATCATGAGCATGATAGGGGTAAGTGTCGCCAGCCGGGGATCGGAATAGTGGCGCATCAAGCCCCCCTGTTCCGAAAGGAAGGCATTGATGAGGAAATATGTAGGCCAAGTGAACCAGATGGGCGTGTTAAAGCTGGACAGCATGATGCCAGCCAGTGCCCATATCCAAAAGAGCAGGGCCAAGGTGGTGCCGGACTCTGGCAGCATGGAAGTGGACTGGATCAGGAGCGCAGCGCCAGCCAGCCAGATGCCGCGAGTTAGCATCATGCGCGGGCCGTGGCGGTAATCGAGACTGGCCTGCCGCGCGTTGCCGCTGACGATCAGACATTGCACGCACAGACTGGCCAGGAAGGAAACCAGCCAATGGTGCCCTGTGAATACTTCGGTCTTCAGGAAATAGCATAGAACGCAGGCCAGCGCTGTGGCGAAGGCGTAAGCTATCCAGGAGGTATTCAGGAGGACCGAGAACAGCGCCAGCGCCGCGCAGGCGGTCATGATAAGCGCCACCACGCCCTGCAGCAGCAGGCCGGGCGCAGGAATGAACATCAGCAGTGTGGCGCCCAGGAAGAAAGGAATCCAGCCGAACCGGATTTGGAAATAGCGCCTGTCGTCGTGCAGGAGCGGCAGCAGGTGTTTATTGAATATCTGCCGCCAAGCCATCAGCAGGCCGCGTGGCGGCCGCAGGGAAAATAAGATGCCGGCGCCGACAGCCACCGCGAGCGACAGGGTAAACAGCGGGCTGTTGCCGATATATTGGTCCGCGCCCAGAAACATCAGCAACAGGAAGAGTGCCAGCCCTGCCCCGAGCGAGCTGATGGCCGTGTCCAGATAATAGCGCCGGGTATTGGCTTTGTGCGCCCACCAGCTTACAACGTCGGGATTCAGGCGCAGGTCCAAGGTTTCCGGATATTCCCAGTGCAGTCCTGCGAGCAGCTCGCGCATGGTCTGCATGAAGCGGTAGCGGAATGTCTTGATGTGGAAGCGCGGTGGCTTGTCCGCCAGAAGCAGCGCAGCTGCGGGATTTTGCGCGCGGATGGTCAGCAGCCTGCGATAGCCGTTGTCCGCCCGGAAGCGGGCCATGGCCCCATAAGCCGCCATGCCATCGAGGCGCCGCAGATGGTCATGGTCGTGTTCCCATCCGAAGAACAGAACGATGGTCTGGCGTACCTCTTCATTCGTATCCTGTTCGGCGCAGTGGCGTGCTGCCAGCACTTCCAGCACATCCCGCGCATCCAGGTTCTGCAGCGCGCTTTGCTTCATCAGCTCGTCGAGCTTGCGGGTGGCGGCCGACAGCGGCGTTTGCAGAAATTCCTGCCATGCGGCGTGCGCCGTATCCCAGGCATTGACCGCCTCAAAATGCGGCTCTGGCTCCGGCATATGAGCAGGGGAGGGCGCTTCCGGCCCGGGCGCCGCAGTCTGCGGCTGGATAGCCGCACTGCTTATGTCCTCGTCGTTCAGCGCAAAATCGGCCTGTGCCATGTGCAGCGCCATGTCGTAAGCCTGGCGCAGCCGCTGGAATCCTTCTGCATCGTCTTCCGGGCGGGTGGCTTTCAACAGCTTGGCGTAAGCGCGTTTGATGCTGCGCTCATCGCTGTCCTGCGGGACGCCGAGAGTTTCCCAGGGGCTGGCCATCAAAAGTATCCTTCCCCTTCGACGTGGTCGAGCACTTCCGTCAGTTGAGCGCGGGCCTCGCGCACGCGCAGCGGATTCTGGGTTTCTAGTGCGGCCTGGAAGGCGGCGATGTGGGATGCCAGGAAGTCGCGCGCATCGCCCAGCGACAGCTCGTATAAGCGGTCGGCGCGTGCGAGCAGTGTGCGGTTTTCAATCTGGTCGCGTGGGTGGATTTTGAGGTCAGCCAGGGCAGCCAGGCGCTGCTCGATTTCTTCAGGCGTCATGACGCCGGCGTTTTCGGTAATGACGACCTTGTGCTTTTCCTGGGTTGCCAGGATGTGAGCCTCCGCTTCCAGGACGCCGCTGATATCGTAAGTGAAGCGGATGTCCACGGTGATTTCGCCAGCCTTTTTGGCAGGGATGTCGAACTCGATCTTGCCCAGATAAACATTATTGTCCACCAGGCGCGACTCTCCCTGGTAGATCACCACGTTCAATTTTTTCTGGTAATCCGAAATGGTCGTGACATTTTTAGTGCGCGAAACCGGCACCGGCGTATTGCGCTCGATGATAGGCAGATAGTGCCCCGGCGAATACTGGTTGGGGCCGATCTGGCGCGAAGTGGCGATGCCCATAGAGTAGGGCGAGACGTCTGTCATCACCACTTCTTCCAGCGCCGCATCGCGCATCTTCAGGCCGGCCTGCACGGCTGAGCCGAGGGCGATGGCCTCGTCGGGGTCGAGCTGCATGGCCGGGAAGCGGCCAAACATGCGTGCCACCATCTTCCGCACAATGGGCATGCGGGTGGCGCCGCCGGCCAGCACCACGGTATTCAGTTCCGCTGGGCGAATGGTGGAATCGCGCAACGCGCGTTCCACGGGCAAGCGTAGGCGCGCCAGCAGCGGCTCGCATAGGCGGGCGAAGGCTTCTTCGTTGACCTCCCAGCGATAGTCCTGATCCTGGTAGCGCAAGCTCATTTCCAGCGCAGCGGTTTCGGTCAGGTTGCGCTTGACTCGCTCAGCTTCGTCGCGCAGGCGCTGTTGCGTTGCCAGGTCGAGCGGCTGGCCATTCAGGTGCTTTTCCAGGCCACTATATTTGCTGAAGGCGTCCGCGATGGTATTGGTGAAATCCTCGCCGCCGAGGAAGTTGTCGCCAGCCGAGGCGCGTACCTCCATGACGCCGTCGAACAGCTCAAGGATCGAGACGTCGAAGGTGCCGCCTCCCAGGTCGAAGACAAGGAATTTGCTTTCCTGTTCGCGGTCCTGGATGCCATAGGCCAGGGCGGCGGCGGTTGGTTCGTTGAGCAGCCTTTCTACTTTCAGTCCAGTTAACTGGCCAGCCGCGCGAGTGGCTTTGCGCTGGGCGTCGCTGAAATAGGCCGGCACGGTGATGACGGCTTCTTCAATCTTTTGGCCGAGGAAGGCCTCGGCATCTTCCTTGAGCGAACGCAGGACCATGGACGATAGTTCCTCGGCGCGGAATTCCTGCTCACCCAGGCGAATCCGCTTGTCGCTGCCCATATAGCGCTTGAAAACGGCTGTCGTCAGATGCGGGTGGGTTTGCAGGCGCTCGCGCGCAGCCTTGCCGATCAAGATGGTGCCATCGTCATCCAGGCCAACGCAAGACGGCGTCAGATGCTCGCCCAATGCGTTGGGGATGATGTGCGCCTTGCCGTCGCGCCAGATGGCGGCCAGGCTGTTGGTCGTGCCCAGGTCGATGCCAAGGATCATATTAGATATCAGCTTCCACTTCGTTGCCGTGTTCCTCGATCCATGCGCGGCGGGCGGCGGCTTCGCCTTTGCCCATCAGCATATTGAAGCGCGCGGCCGATTCGGAGTGGCCGAAGTCGCCCAGCGCCACCGGCAGCAGGCGGCGGGTGTCCGGATTCATGGTGGTTTCCCACAACTGCTCGGCGTTCATCTCGCCCAGACCCTTGAAGCGGGAGATGGACCAGCTGCCGTCTTTCAGGCCGTCCTTGCGCAGCTTGTCCTCGATGGCCACCAGCTCGCCGTCGTCCAGCGCGTACAGCTTCTGGATCGGCTTTTTGCCGCGTGCCGGCGCGTCGACGCGGTACAGCGGCGGACGCGCCACGCAGATATGGCCTTGCTCGATCAGCGCCGGGAAGTGGCGGAAGAAGAGGGTCAGCAGCAGCACCTGGATGTGGGAGCCGTCCACGTCCGCATCGGAGAGGATGCAGATCTTGCCGTAGCGCAGACCGGTCAAATCCGGCGTGTCGCCCGCACTGTGCGGATCGACGCCGATGGCCACGGCGATATCGTGGATCTCGTTGTTGGCGAACAGGCGGTCGCGGTCGGTCTCCCAGGAGTTCAGAACCTTGCCGCGCAGCGGCAGGATGGCCTGGAATTCCTTGTCGCGGCCCATCTTGGCCGAACCGCCCGCCGAGTCGCCCTCGACCAGGAACAGTTCATTGCGTCCCACTTCTGACGATTCACAGTCGGTCAGCTTGCCCGGCAGGACAGCCACGCCCGAGGATTTTTTCTTCTCGACTTTCTGCGCCGAGCGCAGGCGCGATTGCGCCTGCTTGATCACCAGTTCGGCCAGTTTCTTGCCATAGTCAATATGCTGGTTCAGCCACAGCTCCAGCGGCGGCTTGGCGAAGGTCGATACCAGGCGCACCGCATCGCGCGAATTCAGGCGCTCCTTGATCTGGCCCTGGAATTGCGGGTCCAGCACCTTGGCCGACAGCACGAAGGAAGCACGCGCGAACACGTCTTCCGGCAGCAGCTTCACGCCTTTCGGCAGCAGCGAGTGCATCTCGACGAAGTTCTTCACCGCGCCAAAGAGGCCGTCGCGCAGGCCCGATTCGTGGGTGCCGCCGTTCGGCGTAGGAATCAGGTTGACGTAGGATTCGCGCACCACGGCGCCTTCCTCGGTCCACGCCACCACCCAGGCCGCGCCTTCGCCCTCGGCGAAGCCTTCGGCGTCCGGGCCGGCGAACTGCGCGCCTTCGAACAGGGGGATCAGGGTGGCGCCGCCGGAGCTGGTCTGGGCCAGTTCTTCGGTCAGGTAGCCGCGCAGGCCTTCATTGTATTGCCAGGTCTGGGAATCGCCGGTCTTGGCATTGTTCAGGGTCACGCTCACGCCCGGCAGCAGCACGGCCTTGGAGCGCAGCAGGCGTTGCAGTTCGACCTGGGAGATCAGCGGTGAATCGAAATATTTGGCGTCCGGCCAGGCGGTGACGCGGGTGCCGGACTTTTTGCCGTCGCGCGGCGCAGGCTGGGAGCTCAAAGGCTCGACCAGATCGCCGTTCTCGAACGCCAGCTGGTGGAAGCCGTTGCCGCTGTCGTCCTTGCGCCAGACGCTGATTTCCAGGCGCTTGGACAGCGCATTCGTCACCGACACGCCGACGCCGTGCAGGCCGCCGGAGAAGGCGTAGGCGCCGCCCGAACCCTTGTCGAACTTGCCGCCCGCGTGCAGGCGGGTGAAGACGATTTCCACCGTCGGCACATTTTCTTCCGGGTGCAGGCCGACAGGAATGCCGCGGCCATCGTCTTCCACGGTGATGCTGCCGTCGGCATTCTGCGTCACGATGATGTTTTTGCAATGGCCGCCGAGCGCCTCATCGGAGGCATTGTCGATCACTTCCTGGATGATGTGCAGCGGATTTTCCGTGCGCGTGTACATGCCGGGACGCTGTTTGACGGGCTCCAGGCCTTTCAGGACGCGGATGGATGATTCGCTGTAATCGGATACTGGTTTTTTAGTGGCCATACTTTGAAATGCGGTTCTTGGTTAATGCGGACGCACGCGCATTCTATCCTCAACGGGAGGAAAGGGCGGAATCCGGGCGCTGGGACGGCATGGGAAACTGTGGTTTAATGTTAAAAAAACCACGGATTGGTCCCATGCAAACGGAGAAATATCCCTTCGCTGTGCGTCTGCTCGGTTTTCCGCCGGAAGAAGCGCGCGCCATCGCGCTGGGCCTGCACAGGGCGCCCCGCAAGGGGGCGGCATATTTTTGCCTGTCCGACGGCAGTTTGCAAGAGCCGGATCTATATCTGGCCAACGGCGCCGACTTGCGCGCCCTGGCGGCCCTCGATTCGCTGGCCGGCGACATCCACCCGGCCCTGGTGCTGGGCGCGCCGCCGGTCTGCCTGCCCTATCCCAGCCTGCGCCTGCCGGTGCGCTGGGGCAGCGTCTATTCCGCCCTCGATGAATTGCTCAAGCGCCGCGCCGGCGCGCTGGACAAGCTGGCGCGCCAGGGCGCGCCGCAGCGCTCCGACCGGCGCCGCCGCGAACGGCTGGACCTCGACCTGACCGAAGCCGCCGACTATGCCGCCATGCGCCACCACGCCCATCGCGGCGCGGTGCTGGTGCTGGACCGCAGCCCGGCTTTCAGCCTGCATGTGGGACGCTTGCTGTGTTCCTGGCGGCTGGCCTGCCGCTGGGCCGACAACGAGGACGAGGCAGTCGCCATCTGCCGCCAGGGCGAGGTGGCGCTGGTGCTGATCAATACGACCACGCCGGGAATCAATCCCTACCGCGTGTGTGCCGCGCTGCGCCAGTCCGACGGCCTGCATGGCCTGCGCGGCCGCGACAGCGCGCAGTGCGCACCGCCGGCTGTGGTCTTTCTGGCGGCGCCGCCCTTTATATATGATGCCCAGCGCGCCCGCGCCGCCGGGGCCGAGGGCGTGCTGGATAAGCCGGTGGCCGACCATCATCTGCTCGAACTGCTGCGGCGCGAACTCGATCTGCCCGCGCTGCTGCACTGAATCTATACGCGGCGTTTACACGCAGTCCCCGCCTTTTTAGACCGTTTTTACGGCCCGCTCGATAAGCTGTCTCTCATCGCAACAGCGTGAGAGAGACCATGATTATCGCCATCGCAGGCCAGAATCCCGGTTCGGCCAAAGACATCGTCGCCAGCAGACTGGCCCTGCTGCGCGCCCGCAGCGGCCGCAAGGTGCTGCTGCTCGACACCGATCCGCGCCAGGCTTGCGCGGCGCTGAGCCGCGAACAGGCCGGCGCCGTACCGGCCAGCCGCGCCGCCACACCGGCACGGCTGGCGGCGCGCGCCATCCACGGCCGCGCCCTGCAGGACGAGCTGGAAATCCTGCGCTGCCGCTATAACGATATCGTCATCGACACCGAAGGACGCGACACGGCGGAAAGCCGCGCCGCCCTGATCGCCGCCCGCATCGCCGTGGTGCCGGTCGCTCCCGACCAGGTCGATCTCGCCACCCAGTACAAGCTGATCGCCCGCCTGAACAGCGCGCGCATGTTCAATCCCGGCCTGCGCGTGCTGTTCGTGGTGCTGGGCGGCCAGTCCGATCCGGACAGCGTGCAGATGGCCGCCGTGCGCGCCTATGTCTCGCGCGTGATGGCCGCCAATCTGTCCGGCACCGTGATTCACCTGCCCGCCCAGGGCGAACACGCCGAGGCCGAAATGGCCGCCCTCTATCAAGAAGTATTCGCCTCCTGATTTTTACTCACCCAGAAAGACCGCAACATGAAAAAAACAATGCTCGCCCTGGCCGTCATGGCTACCTGCGCCGCCAGCGTCCACGCCCAGGAGCAGAAGCCCGAACATGAAGTCAGCTTCAACGCCGCCGTCACTTCCGACTACCGCTACCGCGGCATTTCGCAGACGCGCCTGAAACCGGCGCTGCAGGGCGGCGTCGATTACGTCAACAATCCCACCGGACTGTATGCGGGCGCCTGGGCCTCCACCATCAAGTGGACCAAGGACGCGGGCGGTGACGGCTCGGTGGAATTGGACGTCTACGCCGGCAAGCGCGGCCAGATCAATGCCGATATCAGCTACGACGTCGGCGTGCTGGGCTATATCTACCCCTCCAACGACCTGAAAAATGTCGCCGGCATGGCCAATGCCAACACCGCCGAAATCTACGGTCAGCTTGGTTACGGCCCGGCGTACATCAAGTATTCGCACTCGCTGACCAATCTGTTCGGCTATGTCGACAGCAAAAACAGCGGCTACCTCGATGTGGGCGCCAATATCGACACCGGCCATGGCTTTATGGTCAATCTGCACGCCGGCCACCAGAAAGTGCGCCACAACGGCGCCGCCGACTACACCGACTGGAAGCTCGGCGTGACTAAGGACTTCGGCGTGCTGACCGGCGCCCTCGCTGTCATCGGCACCAATGCCAGCAAAACCGCGTATGCCAACGCCCGCAACGGCAAATTCATGGGCAAGACCGCCCTCCAGCTCACGCTCAGCAAAACCTTCTAAGCACCCGCAGCATCCCCCAAGCCCGGCTCCATGCCGGGCTTTTTGCGTTGCTGAGTCCGTGTCCGATTTTGGGGTCTGGCCCCAAAATCGGACACGGGCTGGGCAGTGGCGGATTTTTACATCTTGTTTACACGGGGTGGCGAAGTCTTTACACCACTTTTAGACCTCGATCGATAACCTGTCTACTGTCAAAACAAGACCTGTAAAGGGGTGGAAATGGATTTCGTGTTTATCGGGGCGCTGGCCGTCTTCTTTGTCCTGTGCTGGGGCTTTGCCGCCGGCTGCGACAAGCTGGGAGGCAAGCAATGAACCTCTTTTATGTGATCGGCGCTGTCGCTGCCGTGGGTCTGCTGGCCTATCTGGCCGTGGCCCTGCTGAATGCGGAGGAGCTGTGATATGACTACCCAGTCCATCCTTCTTCTGCTGCTCTTCCTGGCCGTGCTGCTGGCGCTTTCCTGGCCGCTCGGCATCCTGATGGTGCGCGTGGCCGATGGCCGCCCTGTGCCGGGCTTCGGCTGGCTGGCCGGCGTCGAGCGGCTGCTGTACCGCGCCGCCGGCGTGCCGCTGGATCAGGAAAAACAAGGCCAGGGCTGGAAAGCCTATGCCATCGCGCTGCTGGTGTTTAATACCGTGGGCGCCGTCTTTACCTACGCCATCCAGCGCGTGCAGGCATGGCTGCCGCTCAACCCGCAGAATATGGGCAATGTCAGCCCGGATTCTTCCTTCAATACGACGGTGAGCTTCGTCGCCAACACCAACTGGCAGGGCTACGGCGGCGAGCAGACCATGAGCTATCTGACCCAGATGCTGGGCATGACGTGCCAGAACTTCTTCTCGGCCGCCACCGGCATCGCCGTCGCCTTCGCCCTGATCCGCGGCTTCAGCTCGCGCTCGGCCAAGTCCATCGGCAATTTCTGGGTCGATATGACGCGCTCCACGCTGTATGTGCTGCTGCCGCTGTCGGTGATCTTCGCCGTCTTCCTCACCGGCCAGGGCGTGATCCAGAATATGTCGGCCTACAAGGATGTGAGCCTGCTCGATCCCGTCACCTACACCGTGCCGAAAACCGGCGCCGATGGCCAGCCCGTGCTGGATGCCAAAGGCCAGGCCGTGACCGAAGAGCAGACCGCCACCACCCAGACCCTGGCCATGGGCCCGGTCGCTTCGCAGGAGGCGATCAAGCTGCTGGGCACCAACGGCGGCGGCTTCTTCAACGCCAATTCGGCGCATCCATATGAGAATCCGACGGCGCTTTCCAACTTCTTCGAGATGATCGCCATCTTCGTGATTCCGGCCGCGCTGTGCTTCACCTTCGGCCGGATGGTGGGCGACCGCCGCCAGGGCTGGGCCGTGCTGGGCGCCATGACCTTGCTCTTCGTGGTCGCCGCTTGCGCCGTGATGTCGGCCGAACAGCAGATCCATCCCGCCCTGCAAGCCATGGGCGTGGACCAGGGCAGCAGCGCGCTGCAAGCCGGCGGCAATATGGAAGGCAAGGAAACCCGCTTCGGCATCAGCGCCACCACCCTGTTCGCGGCTGTGACGACGGCGGCGTCCTGCGGCGCGGTCAACGCCATGCACGATTCCTTCACGCCGCTGGGCGGCATGGTGCCGATGCTCCTGATGCAGCTGGGCGAGGTGGTGTTCGGCGGCGTCGGCTCGGGCCTGTATGGCATGCTGGTCTTCGCCATCCTGGCCGTATTCATCGCCGGCCTGATGATCGGCCGCACGCCCGAATACCTGGGCAAGAAGATCCAGTCCTATGAGATGAAAATGAGCTCCATCGTCATCCTGGTGACGCCAACCCTGGTGCTGCTGGGGACCGCGCTGTCGGTGATGCTGGACGTGGGCAAGGCCGGTGTCGCCAACCCGGGCGCGCACGGCTTCTCGGAAATCCTGTACGCCTTCAGCTCGGCCGCCAACAACAACGGCAGCGCCTTCGCCGGTCTGTCCGCCAACACGCCGTATTACAACGTGATGCTGGCGATCGCCATGTGGTTTGGCCGCTTCGCTGTGATCGTGCCGGTGCTGGCGATTGCCGGTTCGCTGGCCGGCAAGCAGCGCCTGCAAGCCAACTCCGGCACCATGCCGACCCATGGTCCGATGTTCATTGGCCTGCTGGCCGGCATCGTGGTGCTGGTCGGTGTGCTGAACTATGTTCCTTCGCTGGCCCTTGGTCCGGTGGTGGAACACCTGCAAATGTATATGAAGTAAGGAGAACTCTCCATGTCGCAAGCCAATGCAACACAAAAAGAGATGACGCTGCCGGTGACGCCCGCGCCGCGCCTTAAGCTGTTCGATTCGCAACTGGTGGTGCCGGCCATCGTGGATTCCTTCCGCAAGCTGAGTCCCCGCACCCAGCTGCGCAGCCCCGTGATGTTCGTGGTGTATGTGGGCAGCATCATCACTACGCTGCTGTATCTGCAGTCACTGGGCGGGAAGGGGGAAGCCAGCTCCGGTTTCATCCTCGCCACCGCCGTCTGGCTCTGGTTCACCGTGCTGTTCGCGAACTTCGCCGAAGCCATGGCCGAGGGCCGCAGCAAGGCGCAAGCCGCTTCTCTGCGCAACCTGAAACAGAGCGTGATCGCCAAGAAGCTGGCCAGCGCCAAATACGGCACCACCTGGTTGCCTTGCCCGGCCAGCGATCTGCGCAAGGGTAACTATATGCTGGTCGAGGCGGGCGATGTGATCGCCATCGACGGCGAAGTGGTGGAGGGCGTGGCCACGGTGGACGAAAGCGCCATCACCGGCGAATCGGCGCCCGTGATCCGCGAGTCGGGCGGCGACTTTTCCGCTGTCACCGGCGGCACCCGCGTGCTGTCCGACTGGCTGGTGGTGAAAGTCACGGCCAATCCGGGCGAGACCTTCCTCGACCGCATGATCGCCATGGTGGAAGGCGCCAAGCGCAAGAAAACGCCGAACGAGATCGCCCTGACCATCCTGCTGGTGGCGCTGACCATCGTCTTCCTGATCGTCACCGTGACCCTGCTGCCATTCTCCCTGTTCTCGGTGGAAGCGGTGCAATCCGGCACGCCGGTCACGATCACGGTGCTGATCGCCCTGCTGGTCTGCCTGATCCCCACCACCATCGGCGGCCTGCTGTCGGCCATCGGCGTGGCGGGCATGAGCCGCATGATGCAGGCCAATGTGATCGCCACTTCCGGCCGCGCCGTGGAAGCGGCGGGCGATGTGGACGTGCTGCTGCTGGATAAAACAGGCACTATCACCCTGGGCAACCGCCAAGCTTCGGCCTTCTATCCGGCGCCTGGCGTCAGCGAGCAGCAACTGGCCGACGTGGCCCAGCTGTCTTCCCTGGCCGATGAAACGCCGGAAGGCCGCAGCATCGTGGTGTTGGCCAAGCAGCGCTTCAATATCCGCGAACGCGAGATGGCTTCGCTGCACGCCACCTTCCTGCCTTTTTCTGCGAATACCCGCATGAGCGGCGTGGACGTGGATGGCCGCGAGCTGCGCAAGGGCGCTGCCGACGCTGTGCGCAAATACGTGGAAGCGGCGGGCCAGAGCTATCCGGTCGAGGTGGTGAAAGTCACCGAGGAAGTGTCGCGCCGCGGCAGCACGCCGCTGGTGGTGGCCGAGAACGGCCGCGTGATGGGCGTGGTCGAATTGAAGGATATTGTGAAAGGCGGCATCAAGGAGCGTTTCGCCGAATTGCGCCGCATGGGCATCAAGACCGTGATGATCACCGGCGACAACAAGCTGACCGCCGCCGCCATCGCCGCCGAAGCGGGCGTGGACGACTTCCTGGCCGAAGCCACGCCGGAGGACAAGCTGAAACTGATCCGCAGCTACCAGGCCGAAGGCCGCCTGGTGGCCATGACCGGCGACGGCACCAACGATGCGCCGGCGCTGGCCCAGGCTGACGTGGCGGTCGCCATGAGTTCCGGCACCCAGGCCGCGAAGGAGGCGGGCAATATGGTCGATCTGGATTCGAATCCGACCAAGCTGCTGGAAATCGTGGAAATCGGCAAGCAGATGCTGATGACACGCGGTTCGCTGACCACCTTCTCGATCTCCAACGATATTGCCAAATACTTCGCCATCATTCCGGCGGCCTTCGTCGGCACCTATCCGCAACTGAAGGCGCTCGACATCATGCAGCTGGCCAGCCCGAATTCGGCCATCATGTCGGCGGTGATCTTCAATGCCCTGATCATCGTCTTCCTGATCCCGCTGGCGCTGAAAGGCGTGCAGTACCGCGCCATCGGCGCCAGCGCTCTGCTGCGCCGCAATCTGCTGGTCTACGGCGTGGGTGGTCTGATCCTGCCCTTCATCGGCATCAAGCTGATCGACATGCTGCTGTCCGCCCTCAACCTCGTTTAAACAGGAGCCACCATGGCATCTCCATTACGTCCCGCTCTCGTCCTGTTCGGCGCCCTGACCCTGGTTTGCGGCGTGCTGTATCCCTTCGCCGTCACCGGCATCGGCAATGCGGTCTTCCCCGCGCAGGCGGGCGGCAGCATCGTCGAAGCCGGCGGCAAGCCGGTCGGCTCGCAGCTGATCGGCCAGGCTTTCAGCTCGCCCAAATATTTCTGGGGCCGCCCATCGGCCACCGCGCCGATGGCCAATAACGGCGCCGGCTCCGGCGGTTCCAATCAGGGACCGCTGAACCCGGCCCTGAGCGACAGCGTGAAAAGCCGCATGGCCGCGCTGAAAGCGGCCGATCCGGACAACACCGCGCCGGTGCCGGTTGATCTGGTCACTGCCTCGGGCAGCGGCCTCGATCCGGAAGTCAGCCTGGCGGCAGCCTACTACCAGGCCAAGCGCGTGGCGGCGGCACGCGGCATGACGCATGAGCAGGTGCGCGGCCTGATCGATGCCAACGCCAGCAAGCCCGCGCTGGGCTTTTTCGGCGAGCCGCGCGTGAATGTGCTGGCGCTGAATCTGGCGCTGGATGGTAAAACCACGCATACTCGTTAAACTGCTGGAAACCGGGGACGGCGGGTCCGTCCCCGGTGTGCGCAAAAACATGATTGAATATGCTCCCGAACGATAGCCAAAGGCCCGATCCCGATACATTGCTGGCGCAAGTCCAGGCGCAGGAGCGCAAGCAGGCGCGCGGCAAATTGCGCATCTACTTTGGCGCCTCGGCCGGGGTGGGCAAGACCTATGCGATGCTGTCGGCCGCGCGCAAATACGCGGCCGGCGGCGGCCAGGTGCTGGTGGGCGTGGTGGAAACCCACGGCCGCAGCGAAACGGCGGCATTGGCCGACGGCCTGGAACTGCTGCTGCCGCGCCGCATCGAATATCGCGGCAAGACGCTGGGCGAATTCGACCTGGATGCCGCCCTGGAACGCCGCCCGCCGCTGATCCTGATGGACGAGCTGGCGCATTCCAACGCGCCCGGCTCGCGCCATCCCAAGCGCTGGCAGGACGTGGACGAGCTGCTGGAAGCCGGCATCGATGTCTACACCACCGTCAACGTCCAGCATCTGGAAAGCCTGAACGATGTGGTGGGTGGCATCACCGGCATCCAGGTCAGCGAGACCGTGCCGGACACCGTGTTCGACGCTGCCGACGAGGTGGTGCTGGTCGATATCCCCGCCGACGAGCTGCTGGCGCGGCTGAAAGGCGGCAAGGTCTACCAGGCGCCGCAAGCCGAACGCGCCTCCAGGAATTTTTTCCGCAAAGGCAATCTGATCGCCCTGCGCGAGCTGGCGCTGCGCCGCACCGCCGACCGGGTGGAAGACGATGTGCGCGCCTACCGCGTCGAACAGTCGATCGACGCCATCTGGAAAACCGGGGCCGCGCTGCTGGCCTGCGTCGGCCCGCGCCCCGGCTGCGAACAGGTGGTGCGCAGCACGGCGCGCCTGGCCGGCCAGCTGGGTACGGCCTGGCATGCGATTTATGTGGAAACGCCGGCCTTGCAGCGCCTGCCGGCCGCCGAGCGCGAACGCATCCTGAAAACCCTGAAGCTGGCCGAGGATCTGGGCGCCACCACGGCCGTGCTGTCCGGCAGCGATATCGCGGCGGCGGCGGTAGATTATGCGCGCAGCCATAACCTGTCCAAGATCACCCTGGGACGCGGCCACCGCACTTGGCCCTGGCGCCGCTCGCATATCAAGAGCATGGCCGCGCATGCGCCGGACATCGACCTGATCGAGTTGGGCGGCAGCGCCGTCGAGCGCGCAGTGGACCGTTCCGGCGCCTCCGCCGAGGCGGAGATGGAGCGGGAGCAGGGCGCCCGGGCGCTGGCCCTGTCCTACGCCTGGGCTGGCGCGGCCAGTCTGGCAGCGGCCTTGCTGGCCACGCCCATGGTGGCCTATCTCGACCTGGCGAATATCGCCATGTTCTTCATGCTGGTGGTGGTGCTGGTGGCGGTGCGCTGGGGGCGCGGTCCATCGGTGCTGGCGACCTGCGTCAGCGTGGCCTGCTTCGATTTCTTCTTCGTGCCGCCGCGCTTCAATTTCGCGGTCTCCGATTTCCAATACCTGATCACCTTCGGCGTGATGCTGGCCGTGGGCCTGATCACCGGCCACCTGACGGCGGGCCTGCGCTTCCAGGCGCGCGTCGCCTCCCACCGCGAAGCGCGTTCGCGCGCCCTCTACGAATTTGCCCGCGAAATGTCGGGCGCCCTGCAAACCGAGCAGATTTTCGACACCACGCGCAGCTTCATCCAGAGCACCTTCCGCGCCCGCGCCACCCTGCTGCTGCCGGACGAGGAAGGCCGCTTGCAGCCGCCGGCCGGCGGTGCCGCAGGCGACGCGCCGCGCGCCGAGATCGACAGCGGCATCGCCCAGTGGGCTTTCGACCACGCGGAAAGCGCCGGCCTGGGAACGGACACCCTGCCGGCCAGCCCGATTTTCTACATGCCGCTGGTGGCGCCGATGCGCACGCGCGGCGTGCTGGCCATCGAGCCGGAAAGGCGGCGCTGGATACTGATTCCCGAACAGCGGCAGCAGCTCGACACCTTCGCCGCCCTGGCTGCGATCGCGCTGGAGCGCGTGCACTACATTGAAGTGGCGCAGCAAGCCCTGGTCAATATGGAGTCCGAACGCCTGCGCAACTCCCTGCTGGCGGCACTGTCGCATGATCTGCGCACGCCGCTGACATCCCTGGTCGGCCTGTCCGAATCGCTGGCCGGTTCGCGCCCGCCGCTGTCGCCGCCGCAGCTGGCCCTGGCCGGCTCCCTGCACGATGAAGCCCTGCGCATGAGCACCCTGGTTTCGAACCTGCTGGACATGGCGCGCATCCAGAGCGGCGAAATCAAATTCAATCTGCAGTGGCAGCCGCTGGAAGAGGTGGTGGGCAGCGCCCTGCGCGCCAGCGCTTTGCAGCTGAAAGAGCACAAGGTGAGCACCCAGCTGCCTTATGAGCTGCCGCTGCTGCGCTTCGACGCCGTGCTGATCGAGCGCGTGCTGTGCAATCTGCTGGAAAACGCTGCCAAGTACACGCCGCCCGGTTCGCGCATTGTGGTCGCGGCCGAGCTGCATGGCTTGTGGGCGCGCGTCCTCGTGTACGATGACGGTCCCGGCCTGCCGCATGGACGCGAAGAAGCCATCTTTGAAAAATTCACGCGCGGCGAGCGCGAATCGGCCAAGCCCGGCGTGGGCCTGGGCCTGGCGATCTGCCGCGCCATCGTGGAAGCCCACGGCGGCAAGATCGACGCAGCGGCATCGCCCTTGGGCGGCGCCGCCTTCGCCTTCACCCTGCCGCTGGGAACCCCGCCCGCCATGCCGGAAGACGGCGGCGCCGGCCAAATGGAAAGCATGACCGAATGACTACGCACTTGAACGAGACACCGCCCACCGCCTTGCTGGTGGAGGACGAGCCGCAGATCCGCCGCTTCGTGCGCGCCGCGCTGGAAGAGGAGGGCTGGCAGGTGCACGAATCGGCCAGCATGCAGCGCGGCCTGATCGACGCCGGCACGCGCAAGCCCGACCTGATCGTGCTCGATCTGGGCCTGCCCGACGGCGACGGTATCGACTTCATCGGCGATATCCGCAAATGGTCGAATGTGCCGGTGATCGTGCTTTCGGCCCGCGTCAACGAGGCCGACAAGATCCGCGCCCTGGATGCGGGCGCCGACGACTATCTGAGCAAGCCTTTCGGCGTGGGCGAGCTGCTGGCGCGCGTGCGCGCCACTTTGCGCCGCCAGCGCCAACCCCAGGCCGACAAGGCGGGCCTGGTGCATTTCGGCGATGTGGCGGTGGATTTGCAGAACCGCCGCGTCAGCAAGGGCGGCGAGAACGTGCACCTGACGCCGACCGAATACCGCCTGCTGTCGGTCCTGGTCAGCAATGCGGGGCGGGTGATGACCAATCCCCAGCTGCTGCGCGCCGTGTGGGGGCCGGCGCAGTCGGAGAACGGCCACTATCTGCGCATCTATATGGGCCATCTGCGCCACAAGCTGGAAGACGATCCCACCCAGCCCAAATACCTGCTGACGGAAACGGCGGTGGGCTACCGCCTGCTGCTGCCAGCTTGACTATTTGCTGAGCGCGCGCATGGCGCGCTCCAGCCCCTCCAGCGTGACCGGGTACATGCGGTTGTTCATCAGCTGGCGCAGGATGGCGATCGATTGCCGGTACTGCCACAAGCCTTCCGGTTCGGGATTGAGCCAGATCGCCTTGGGAAAGGCATTGGTGAAGCGCGTGATCCACTCCGACCCGGCTTCCTCGTTGTTGTACTCGACCGAACCGCCCGGCTGCAGGATTTCGTAGGGACTCATGGTGGCGTCGCCGACGAAAATCAGTTTGGTGTCCGGCGTGTACTTGCGCAGCACGTCCCAGGTGGGGAAGCGTTCGGCGTTGCGGCGGCGGTTGTTTTTCCACAGATAATCGTAGACGCAGTTGTGGAAGTAGAAGAATTCCATATTCTTGAATTCCGTCTTGGCCGCCGAGAACAGCTCCTCGGTGCGTTCGATATGGTCGTCCATG
Source organism: Massilia sp. BJB1822 (assembly GCF_013369485.1). GTDB lineage: Bacteria > Pseudomonadota > Gammaproteobacteria > Burkholderiales > Burkholderiaceae_D > Rugamonas. The sequence continues at coordinate 174,303 of NZ_JABWEB010000006.1, read as the reverse complement.
GTGCCGCCCACATCGAACAGCATCAGCACTTTCACATTGTTCTTGCGCTCCGGCTGCATCTTGATATCGAGATAGCCGGCGTTATTGGCCGTGGCGCGGATGGTCTGGTCCAGCGCCAGTTCCTCGGCTGCGCCCTGGCGCGCGAAACGGCGCAGGCGGCGCAGCGCCACCTTGATATTGCGCGTGCCCAGTTCGCGTTCCGAGTCATAGTCCTTATAAGCGCGCTGCTCCCACACCTTGACGGCGGTACGATTGCCGCCCTTGCCGCCGATGCGCACGCCCTCCGGATTGGTGCCGCCATGGCCGAAGGGCGAGGTGCCCCCCGTGCCGATCCACTTGCTGCCACCCTCGTGGCGCTCCTTCTGCTCCTTCAGCAGCTCGGCCAGGCGGTCCATCAGCTTGTCGTAGCCGAACTTCTCCAGTGCGGCGATCTGCTCCGGCGTCAGTTCGCGCTTCATGCGCTGCAGCAGCCAGTCCAGTGGAATCTCGCCCTTGGTGTCGAAAGCGGCGTTGATGCCCTTGAAGTAGTGGGCGAAGGCGCGGTCGAACTTGTCGAAATGGGCCTCGTCCTTCACCAGGGTCAGGCGCGCCAGATAATAGAAATCGTCCATCGAACTGTCGATGACGTTTTTCTCCATCGCCTCCAGCAGCGTCAGGAATTCCTTGATGGTGACGGGAACCTTGGCCTCTTTCAGCGTGAAGAAGAAATCGATCAGCATGAGCGTCCCCGCGCCAGACGGTATTCCAGATGGGCTTTCACCTGCGGCCATTCGCCGCGCGCGATGCTGTACATGACCGTGTCGCGCACCGTGCCGTCGCGCCGCAGCGCATGGTGGCGCAGCACGCCATCCTTCTTCGCGCCCAGGCGCTCGATGGCGTTCTGCGAGGCGTGGTTGAAGATGTCGGTGCGGAAGCCGACCAGCTCATAGCCCTTGGTGTCGAAGGCATGGGAGAGCAGCATCAGCTTGCAGCTGCTGTTGACGTGGCTGCGCTGTACGCTCTGCGCATACCAGGTGTAGCCGATTTCGACGCGCCCGATCAGGGGATCGATATCGTGCAGGCTGGTGCTGCCCATGACCGTATCGGTGGCGGCGTCGATCACCGCGAACGCCAGACGGGAAGGGCGCATCTCCAACGCGGTGGCGATGTATTTCTCGGTGTTCTCCGGTTCCGGCACCGACGTGATGCGCAGCTTCCACAGCTCGCCGTCGCTGGCGGCGTCGCGCAGGCCATCGGCGTGGCGCGGCTGCAGCGGTTCCAGGCGCACGCCGTTCAGCTCCAGCGTGACGGGGCTTATCTCTCTCATCAGCGGTTCGTCCTCGACATGAATACCAGGCGTTCGAACAGGTGCACGTCCTGCTCGTTTTTCAGCAGGGCGCCGTGCAGCGGCGGCACGATGGCCTTGGCATCCTTGCTGCGCAGGGCTTCGGGCGGAATGTCCTCGGCCAGCAGCAGTTTGAGCCAGTCCAGGAATTCCGAGGTGGACGGCTTCTTCTTCAGGCCCGGCACATCGCGCACCTCGTAGAAGGTTTGCAGGGCCTGGGCCAGCAGCTCCTGCTTCAGGTTCGGATAGTGGACCTTGACGATGGCTTCCATCGTTTCCTTGTCCGGGAATTTAATATAGTGGAAGAAGCAGCGGCGCAGGAAAGCGTCCGGCAGCTCCTTCTCATTATTGGAGGTGATGATGACCAGCGGGCGGTGCTTGGCCGTCACCATCTCCCGCGTTTCGTAGACATAGAACTCCATGCGATCGAGTTCGCGCAGCAGATCGTTGGGGAACTCGATATCGGCCTTGTCGATCTCGTCGATCAGCAGGACCACCGGTTCCGGCGCCGTGAAAGCCTGCCACAGCACACCCTTGACGATGTAGTTATGGATGTCGCGCACGCGTTCGTCGCCGAGCTGGGAGTCGCGTAAACGAGACACTGCATCATATTCATATAGACCCTGCTGAGCCTTGGTGGTGGACTTGATATGCCACTGCATCAGCGGCATATCCAGCGCCGCCGCCACTTCCTCGGCCAGCATGGTTTTGCCGGTGCCCGGTTCGCCCTTGATCAGCAAGGGACGCTGCAGCGTCAAGGCCGCATTCACGGCCAGTTTCAGGTCGCCGGTGGCGACGTAGTTGGCGGAACCCTCGAAACGGGCGTTAGGACCAGAAGGTGGATGCATGGGGTGGATTTCTCGGTAAAAGTCGGATTTTCCGAGTATATGCCAGAACCGGAGAGGGGGCGTGGGAGGGTAGTTCTAATGTGGACGTTATGAATCTTCCTAGGTTAGAATCGCGAATTGCTAGTACATAGATCAAGGTTTCTTAAAATAAATTTGCGTTACTGGAACTAATCCCCACGGATCACTACCAACACCATGAAAAAACTCTTTGCACTCCTCGTGCTCGCCGGCATCACCCAGGCTGCCGCTGCGGCGGACATCGTTGGAAACGCCAAGGCCGCCCCAGCCAAGATCGAAATGTGTATCGGTTGCCACGGTATCCCAGGCTACAAAGCAACGTTCCCGGAAGTGTTTCAGGTGCCGATGATCGGTGGCCAATCCGCTAAATTTATCGAAAACGCGCTGCAAGGCTACAAGAAGGGCGAGCGCAAGCATCCCTCGATGAAGGGCATCGCCGTCAGCCTGTCCGACCAGGACATCGCCGACATCGCTGCGTACTACTCGCAGCAAACCGCCACCAAGCAGAAATGAGGCCAGCCATGATGAAAAAACTGACGATCGCCCTGTTCTGCTCCGCCGTTTCCCTGAGCGCCGCTGCCGCCGGCAACATCACCGCCGGCAAGGCCCTGGCCGAGAAATACAACTGCGCCAGCTGCCACGGCAAAGACTTCAACAGCCCGATCGACCAAAGCTATCCCAAGCTGGCCGGCCAGCACCGCGACTACCTGGAGCACGCCCTGACCGCCTACAAGCGCGGCGACGGCGCCAACGGCCGCAGCAACGCCATCATGACCGGCCAAGTGAAGCCGCTGAGCAACCAGGACATCAAAGACCTCGCCGCCTATCTGCACAGCCTGCCCGGCACCCTGGTCATCTCGCGCTGATCCAGTTCCGTCCGGACAAAAACAAAGCCCGCAACTCGCGGGCTTTTTTATTGTTTGCGCCTAATCAAAGGCGGCGGCGGATGGCCTCGACGTAGGCGGCGCCGTCGGGCGGCAGGCCTTGGCGCTGGGAGTTCCAGATCATCTCGCCCAGGCATTCCATGATCACGTGGTGGGCGTCGTGCTCGGAGTCGAGCTTGCGCGCCAGGGTCTGGCAGGCGTCGCGGATGCCGCGCGGCTGGTCGATCGAGACCTGTTCGGCGATCGACAAGTGCATCGACAGGTGCAGGAAGGGATTGGCCTGGCCACCTTCGACCGAGTAGTCGCGCGCGATGGCGGCTTCGGCATCGCTCAATGCTTCATCGTATTCGGGGTGCTGCTGCACCCAGTCCTGGGCCATGGCTTCGAGCGGGGTCAGGATTTCACGGGCGCGCTGCTTGCGGAACACTTCGCAGAAGAAGCGGCGGACGTCGTGGGAGGAGGGCGTGAACATGAGGCGGCGGCTGGGGCGGCGAAAACAAGGGCTGTTATTGTACCCGCAAATAAAAACGGACAGCCTGGGCTGTCCGTTTTTGTTTACTTCTCGGCCGGTACGATCAGGCCGGCTTCTTCGCAGGGCGCCGCGATCTGCGCCGCCTGCTGGTTGCGGTTGCCGCCGCCGCCGTTGCCGCCGCTACCGCCCTGGCGCTGGCCGTGCGGCTGGCGCAGGTAGCGCGAGGTGTGGCGGTTGCCGTGCGGCGGCCAGGTCAGGAAGCGCGACAGCTCCTGCAGGGCGCGCTGATACACTTCGCGCTTGAATTCGATCACCACGTCCAGCGGCACCCAGTAGTCATGCCAGCGCCAGGCGTCGAATTCCGGATGGTCGGTCAGACGCAGATTCACGTCGTTGTCGCGGGCGCACATGCGCAGCAGGAACCAGATCTGTTTCTGGCCGCGGTAGTGGCCGCGGATTTCCCGCTTGATGAAATGATCCGGCACCTCGTAGCGCAGCCAGTCGCGCGTGCGTCCCACAATTTTCACGTGCTCGGGACGTAAACCTATCTCCTCCTCCAACTCCCGGTACATCGCCTGCTCGGGCGTTTCTCCGTATTTGATGCCGCCTTGCGGAAACTGCCATGAGTGCTCGCGCACCCGCTTGCCCCACCACACCTCGTTATGGGCGTTGAGCAGGATGATGCCGACGTTGGGGCGAAACCCTTCCCGATCGAGCATATTGCACCTCAAACTTTCTGCGGCAGCGCGTCTTTCTTACATTTTTGCCCACAAAATGGCCCGCCAGCCCGGCTTTCGGGGTACGAAAGCGGCCGGAGAGCCTGCAAATGCACGCATTTGTATAAAGATTGGACGCATCAGCCAGCTAATCCTTTAAAATTAGGTTGATTATAACCCTCTCTTTTTAAAAAGAATTCATCGTCATGCGTGCATCCCGATTTTTTATTTCAACCCTCAAAGAAGCGCCTTCCGACGCGGAAATTGTTAGCCACAAACTTATGATGCGCGCAGGCATGATCAAGCGCCTCGGCTCCGGGATTTACACCTATATGCCGATGGGTTTGAAGGTCATCCGCAAAGTCGAAGCCATCGTGCGCGAGGAGATGAATCAGGCTGGAGCCGTTGAATTGCTGATGCCGCTGGTGCAGCCGGCCGAACTGTGGCAGGAAACCGGGCGCTGGGACAAGATGGGTCCGGAGTTGCTGCGCTTGAAAGATCGTCACGGCCGCGAGTACGCTTTCCAGCCCACTTCCGAGGAAGTGATCACGGATGTTGTCCGTAGTGAAATTAAATCCTACCGTCAAATTCCGTTGAATTTTTACCACATTCAGACCAAGTTCCGCGACGAACGCCGTCCCCGTTTCGGCCTGATGCGCGGCCGCGAGTTCACCATGAAGGATGCCTACTCCTTCGACCGCGACCTGGAAGGCATGCAGAAATCGTACAAGATCATGTACGACGCCTACACCCGCATCTTCACCCGCTTCGGCCTGCAGTTCCGCGCCGTGGCGGCCGACAATGGCGCCATCGGCGGCACCGGTTCGCATGAATTCCACGTGATCGCCGGCACCGGCGAGGACGCCCTGGTCTACTGCCCTGACTCGGACTACGCCGCCAATATGGAAGCGGCCGAAGCCCTGGCCACCGGCACCCGCGCCGCCGCCGGCGCCGCGCTGGCCAAGACCGCCACCCCGAAAGCCTCGAAATGCGAGGACGTGGCGGCCCAGCTGAAGATCGACCTGAAAACCACCGTCAAGACCATTGCCCTGACCTCCGAGAAGGAAGTGGACGGCAAGGTCGCCAAGCAGTACTTCATGCTGCTGCTGCGCGGCGACCATGAGCTGAACGAAATCAAGGCCGGCAAGGTGCCGGGCCTGAATCCTTACCGCTTCTCGACCGAAGAAGAGATCAAGGAAGTGTATGGCTGCGCGCCTGGCTATCTGGGTCCGATCGGCACCAAGGCGCCTGTGACCGTGGTGGCCGACCGCACCGTGGCCCTGATGTCGGACTTCGTGACCGGCGCGAACGAGGTGGACTTCCACTTCACCGGCGCCAACTGGGGCCGCGACATGGCCGAGCCAAGCCTGGTGGCCGACCTGCGCAATGTGGTTGAAGGCGATCCTTCGCCGGACGGCAAGGGCGTGCTGGCCATCGAGCGCGGCATCGAAGTGGGCCACGTTTTCCAGCTGGGCACCGCCTACTCGGAAAGCATGCAGGCCACCTTCCTCGACGAAAACGGCAAACCGGCCCCGCTGCAGATGGGCTGCTACGGCATCGGCATCACTCGCATCCTGGGCGCGGCCATCGAGCAGAACTTCGACGACAAAGGCATCATCTGGCCGGCCTCGCTGGCGCCGTTCGAACTGGTGCTGTGCCCAATGGGTTACGACCGCAGCGAGATGGTGAAGGAAGAAACCGATAAGCTGTACGCTGCGGCGCAAGCGGCCGGCATCGACGTCATCGTCGACGACCGTGGCCTGCGTCCAGGCGCCATGTTCGCCGACTGGGAACTGATCGGCGTGCCGCACCGCGTGGTGATCGGCGAGCGTGGCCTGAAGGAAGGCAATCTGGAATACCAGGGCCGCCGCGATGCCGAAGCTACCCCGGTGGCGCTGGCCGATATTGTGTCCTTCGTCAAGGGCAAGATCCAGCAGTGAGCCTGGCGATGAAGCGCCTGCCGCGCGCGCTGCTGTCCTGCCTGCGGCGCTGGCGCTTCTCATCCGCTGCAGCGCTGGCGCTGAGCGCCGGCCTGCTGGCGGCGCCGGCGCATGCCGGCAACCAGAAGGAAGAAGCGCTGGGCGACTCGGTGCGCCTGGCGCTGTCCAACGCCATCCATGATGCGCGCCCGCCCAAACCGAGTTTCAGCAATCCCACCGAGCGCCTGCGCTTCGAACAGTGGCTGGGCGAGATGTCCGACCGCCTCAAGCGCAAGCTGCCCGACGCGCAAAGCCGCATCGAATTCCTGGAAACAGCCTGGTATGAGGCGCGCCGCGCCGGTCTCGATCCGGGACTGGTGCTGGGATTGATTCAAGTGGAATCGGCTTACCGCAAATACGCCGTATCGATTGTCGGCGCGCGCGGCTATATGCAGGTCATGCCTTTCTGGACCAATGTGATCGGCGACAGCGACCGCCGCAAGCTGTTTAATATGCAGACCAATCTGCGCTATGGCTGCGCCATCCTGCGCATGTATCTGGATATGGAAGGCGGCAACCTCTATCTCGCCCTGGGCCGCTACAACGGCAGCCGGGGACGTCCCGAATATCCGAACGCCGTGCTGGCCGCCTGGAATAACTGGAAGCACGCGGCATCCGCGGTAGCTGCGCGCTGATCTCTGCCGTACATCAAACTTAGGCCGTTTTCCGCTAAGATTGCAGACTTTGTCTGACAAGAGGAGCAGGAATGGTGTTGAAGTGGGCGGCTGCCATGGGATTGGCCGCATTGACGGCGGGCTGCGCCAGCACCCAGCCGCAGTCGGCGCAAGGGCCGAAAAACATTCTCCTCTTCGTGGCTGACGGCATGGGCATCAATACCATGACCGCTGCGCGCATCTTCGCCGTCGGCGAGGAAGGCCAGCTGGCGCTGGACGCCTTGCCGGAAGCGGCCTATGTCAAAACCTATTCCGCCAATATGCAGGCCAGCGACGGCGCGGCGGCCATGTCGGCCTACCTGACTGGTGAAAAGACGGCGAACGGCGTGCTGGCCATGAGCGGTTGCGGCACGCCGCAGGCGCGTCCGGTGCCGACCTTGCTGGAGCTGGCCAAGCAGCGCGGCCTGGCGGCCGGCATTGTCAGCAACGGCAGCGTGACCGATGCCTTCAGCGCGGCGGGCTATTTCCACCATTGCCCAATGGGCTTGCGTCCTGTTGCCGCGCAGGTGCAGTCGGCTGCCGCCGCCTTGGTGCCAGGTGGCGCCGGCTATAACGCGGCACTCGGTAGCGGACTGGATGTGGTGCTGGGCGGTGGCGCCCGCGATTTCAGGCAGCGCGCCGATGGCCGCGACCTGTTGTCCGAGCTGCGTGCCAAAGGCTATGTTCAACCTACGAATCTGGCGGAACTGAATGCGCTGAAACCGGCTGCCGGCCAGCGCCTGCTTGGCCTGTTCGCCGACGAGGCGCTGGCTGCCGACACCGCGCGCGACGCCAGCCGCCAACCCAGCCTGGCGCAGATGACGCAGCGCGCCATCGCCAGCTTGTCCAGCAACGGCAAGGGCTTCCTGCTGGTGGTCGGCAACCGCCACATCGAAAAAGCGCTGGCCGATTCCAGTGCCCGCACAGCGCTGGAAGAAGTGCAGGCTCTCGACCTCGCCCTGCAAGCGGCTATCGATGAAATGCAGCGCCGCGATCCTGGGCTGAAAAACACAATGATCGTCGCCACTTCGACGCATGACAGTACGCTGGTGCTGAACGGCTATTCCCGGCGCACCGGCAAAACCACGCTGCAGGAACCTGGCGTGCTGGGACTGCTCAAGCGCTATGGCGACGGCAAGCAAAGCAAGGATCTGGATGGCGCGCCCTACACCATTATCGGTTTCGGCAGCGGCGGCAAGCGCGTGCAAGGTGCGCGCAACAGCGGCCCCGCGCTGGACGATGCCACCGTCAGCGCCAGCGGCTACGCGCAGGAAGCCGTGGTGCGCACCGCGCCAGGCAGCGCCACGCCGGGCGGCACCGACGTCTGGCTGGGGGCCATCGGCGCGCGCGCCGAAGACTTCCGCGGCACCATCGACAACACCCGCGTGTTCAACCTGATACGGAATGCGGCCGGCTGGTAAGCCGTCGCGGATACATATGAAGAAAGCCCTTATCCCCAGCCTGCTGCTGGCCCTGAGCGCCACGGCGGCGCAGGCCGCGCCGGCGAAGAACATCATCTTCTTCCTCGGCGACGGCATGGGACCGACCGCCATCACAGCCGCGCGCATCTTCCAATACGGCGAAGAAGGCCTGCTCAAATTCGAGCGCCTGGAACGCACGGCACGCATCAAGACCTACTCGAACGATGCGCAAACCACGGATAGCGCGCCGTCCATGGGTTCTTACATGACCGGCATCAAGATCAACAACGAAGTGATCTCGATGTCCTCCGACACCAAGGCCAGCATGCCGCAGAAGGATGAACGCGGCAATCTGACCATCGACACCTGCGCCAGCGGCAACGGCAAAGCCGCCCCCACCATCCTGGAACTGAGCAAGGCCGCCGGCCGCTCGGTGGGCGCTGTCACCACCACCGAAGCAACCCACGCCACGCCGGCATCGACCTATGCCCATAGCTGCCACCGCCAAAGCGGCTACGCCATCGCGCTGCAGGCCGTGCCGGGCGGTGCGGGCTACAACCCGGCGCTGGGCGATGGCCTCGATGTGCTGATGGGCGGCGGCCGCCACCACTTCACGCCTTACGACGCCGCCAGCAACAGCAAGGGCCGCGCCGACGGCCGCGACCTGCTGGCAGAATTTGCCGCCCAGGGTTACGCCGTCGCCAGCAACAAGATGGAAATGTCGGTGGCTCGTCCCGGCCAGAAATTCGTCGGCCTGTACGCGAAAGAAGACCATCTGGAATATGAGCTGGACCGCACCGCCACCCCGCCGCGCGGCGAAGGCGGGACCCAGCCCAGCCTGTCCGAGATGACGGCCAAGGCCATTGAGTTATTGAGCGCGAATCCGAAAGGCTTCTTCCTGATGGTCGAAGGCGGCAAGATCGACCATGCCCTGCACGGTTCCAACGTCAAGCGCGCCCTGGTCGACACGGTGGCCTTCGACGACGCCGTGCAAACCGCGCTCGATCAAATGAAGCAGCTCGACCCCGGCCTGGCCAACACCCTGATCGTCGTCACCGCCGATCACGACCACACCCTGGCCTTCAACGGCAATGCGCGGCGCGGCAATCCCATTCTCGACATCGTGCGCGGCGCAAGCGGCGAAGCCCTGCTCGATGCCGATGGCAAGACCTTCACCACCCTGGTCTTCGGCAACGGTCCGAATCGCCCGGCGCAGCGGGCGGACGTCGGCAGCGCCGAAGCCGGTGGCGACGATTACCACCAGGAGACCGGCGTCCGCCTGCGCGGCGAAACCCACGGCGGCGGCGACGTCAAACTCTACGCGGCAGGCGCCGGCGCGTCAGCCTTCAAAGGCACGCTCGAAAATACTCGCGTCTTCGACCTGATGCGCGCCGCCGCCGGCCTGTAAACGCAGCTCAGCCCGTGTCCACCTTGGGGTCAGACCCCAAGGTGGACACGGACTCGGCTGTCGATGGGCGAAAAAAAGCCCCGGGACGTGGCCGGGGCGTTTGGCTGGAGTAGTCCAGGCGATCAGCTCAGGTGGTCGGAGATCAGCTTGGTCATCTCGAACATGGATACTTGCGCTTTGCCGCCAAACACAGCTTTCAGCTTGTCGTCGGCGTTGATCATGCGGCGGTTGGCCGGATCCTGCAGATTCAGCTTCTTGATGTAGTCCCAGACCTTCTTGGTCACTTCGGTGCGCGGCAGGGGGCTCGCGCCTACCACGGCAGACAGTGCGCTCGATGGCGTCATCGCTTTCATGAAGGCTGCATTGGGTTTGCGTGCGGCGGGTGCTGCTTTCTTCGCTGCGGGCTTGGCTGCTGCTTTGGCCGGAGCGGCCTTCTTGGCTGGAGCCGCTTTGGCGGCGGCCTTTTTTGCTGGTGCTGCTGGGGTTTTCTTGGCTGTTGCCATATTCGAGCCTCCTTAACAAACACATGGAAAATTGCGCAAATCGTTCGCACGGCTAATATTGGTGGGGATTTGACTACTATGCAAGCATTTTTCGCTTTTTTCATCGCAAACGATACGTAAACCCCGCCAATGCAGGGCCGCCGCGCCGCCGCGCTGCATGCGTCCTATGAAAAAGCCGCCTGGCGCGGTGCGCGCAGGCGGCTTCGGAGTGTCGGACAAAGGCGGGTATGTCGGTCAGCGCATGCCGGGCATCATGCCTTTCATACTGCGCATCATCTTCATCATGCCGCCGCCGGACAGCTTCTTCATCATGGTCTGCATCTGTTCGAACTGGTTCAGCATGCGGTTGACTTCCTGCACCTGGACGCCGGCACCGGCCGCGATGCGGCGCTTGCGCGCAGCCTTGATCAGTTCCGGCTTGGCGCGCTCCATCGGCGTCATCGAATCGATGATGCCGACCATGCGCCGCACCTGCTTGTCCGCCTGGTCCATATTGGCGCTGCCGGCCGCCTGCTGGAACTGGGCCGGCAGCTTGTCCATCAGGTTGGCCATGCCGCCCATTTTTTTCATCTGGCCCAGCTGGGCCTTGAAGTCGTTCATGTCGAACTTGCCGCCGACCTTGATCTTGGCCGCCAGGTCGGCCGCCGCCTTGGCGTCCACGCCTTTGCGCGCTTCCTCCACCAGGGCCAGGATGTCGCCCATGCCGAGAATGCGGTTGGCCATGCGCGACGGGTCGAAGGCTTCCAGGCCGTCGAGTTTTTCCGAGACGCCGGCAAACTTGATCGGCTTGCCGGTGATGTGGCGCACCGACAGGGCCGCGCCGCCGCGCGAATCGCCATCGAGCTTGGTCAGCACGATGCCGGTCAGCGGCAAGGCGTCGTTAAAGGCCTTGGCGGTGTTGATCGCGTCCTGGCCCAGCATGGCGTCGACCACGAACAGGGTTTCCACCGGCTTGACCGCGCCGTGCACGGCGGCGATCTCGCGCATCATCTCTTCGTCGATGCCCAGGCGGCCGGCGGTGTCGATGATCAGCACATCGTGGTAATGCTTCTTGGCCCAGTCCAGCGCGGCCAGCGCGATGTCGACCGGCTTGTCCTGCGCGGTGGAGGGGAAGAAGTCGGCGCCGACCTGGCCGGTCACCGATTGCAGCTGGGCGATAGCGGCCGGACGGTACACGTCGGCCGACACGGTCAGCACTTTTTTCTTCTTCTCTTCCTTGAGGTATTTGGCCAGCTTGCCGACGGTGGTGGTCTTGCCCACACCCTGCAGACCGGCCATCAGGATGATGGCGGGCGGCTGCTGGGCGAAGCTGAGCTGGGCCGCTTCGGCGCCCAGGTCGGCGCCCATGATGGCGGCCAGCTCGCGCTGCACCACGCCGACCAGCGCCTGGCCCGGCGTCAGCGAGGAAATCACTTCTTCGCCCAGCGCCTTTTCCTTGACCTTGGAAATGAACTCGCGCACGGCCGGCAGGGCGACGTCGGCCTCCAGCAGCGCCAGGCGCACTTCGCGCAGCATTTCGGCGGTATTGGACTCGGTCAGGCGGGCCTCGCCGCGCATGGTCTTGACGACCTTGGCAAGGCGTTGGGTCAGGTTGTCTAGCATGGTAAGCCTACTAATTAGTATACGGTCAGTTGCGGACGGCGCAGCGGCGCCGCAAAAACGCACATTTTACCTTATGTGGCGCTGCGCAAAGACAAGCGGCGGCGCAGCTTGCGCCGCACCGCCGCCATGGCCCTGCTGAGCAGGATTTAGTGCGGCACCACCACCTTATAGATGGCTGAGCCGGCAATCACCGCCAGCGCATACGGGCCATATGGCACCGGACGCTGGCCGATCGGCGTCAGGCGGCCGGGCAGGGGGCCGGCTTCGGTCGCGCCCATGCCATGATTGGTCAGCACCGTCTTGCTGCCGTCGGCGTTCAGGCGCACGATCTGGCCGACCAGATTGTATTCATAGACCAGGCCATCGGGCGCCTTCATCTGCACCCCATGCCACTGGCTCAAGGTGCTGACCACGCCATTCGGGGTGATCTTGCGCCATACAGTCTTGCCGTCGGCACGGTCTTTGTCTTGCACATACAGGTTGTTGTCGGCATCGATGGCATCCAGATGCGGTTGATTGAAGCGGGCTTGCACGCCGGGGCCATCGCGCAGTTCGGGCGCAGCCAGCGGCTGGCCGGCCACCAGTTCCAGCACGCCGGCCGGCGTGACGCGATAGAGGGCGCCGCTGTATGGCGGCTTGGAGTCGGTGCGGCCGGGCGCGTACGTGGAGACATAGATATTGCCCGCCTTATCAGCCATGATGCCGGACGGCGTACCTGCCGACTGGTTGATCACGGTGCTGACGGTGCCGTTCGGCGCGATCTTGCGCAGCACCAGATGCGTGGTCACTTTGTCCGGTCCACTGTTGCCGGTTGGCATATCGATCACATACAGATTGCCGGCGCTATCGGCCGCCATGAAGGCCGGACGCTCGAAGCGCGCCGCGCTGCCCACGCCATCGGCCGACGCCGCGCTGTCGTCCTCCATGCCGGCCAGCGCGCTGATGCCGCCGGTTTTATAGCTGTCGATGCGGCCGCCCGCGCCGAGGAAGACGGTGCCGCCGGTGCCGATGCGCAGCAGGGTGCTGGCGCTGCCTGCGGCTGGATCGCTGCCGCTTTGCAGTGTGCTCACCTTGCCTTCGGCCGTCAGCGCGCGGATGGCGAAGGCGGTCGGCGTGGCGCCGCTGCGGTCGAGAATCAGCAGCTTGCCGAGCATGTCGAAGGCGAAGGACTGCGGATTGCCGAAGCGCGCCTCGCTGCCGTTGCCATCGACGGCCGCGCCATTGCCGGCGCCCAGGGTGCCGGCCACGGTGCTGACCTGACCGCCCGGCGTGATTTTGCGCACGCTGGCGCTGTCGAGCACATACAGATTGCCGTTCTGGTCAAAAGCGAAATCGCGGATGGCGCGGAAGCGGGCCGCATCGCCCGTGCCGTCGACGCCATCGCTGGTGCCTTCGCGGCCGGCCAGTACCGTCGTCTTGCCGTCGGCCGCGACCTTGACGATATCGTTCTCATAGCGCAGATAGAACTGGCCGCCGGCGTCGGCCAGCATGCCGCCCGGCGCGGCTTTGCGCGTGGGCAGTTCGGCCACTGTGCTTACGCCGCCTTTGCTGTCGACCAGATTGATGCTCAGTGTGCCTTGCCAGGCCGTGGCGGCGTACAGCTTGCCGCCCGCATAGGCGACGCCTTGCAGCTGCGGGAAATAGCCGGTGGCTGCGCCGTCGTCGGTCTGCCGGGTGAATTCCTTGATGGTGCGCACCCCGCCGGCCGGCGTCACCTGGCGCAGCACATTGGCGTCGTTAATATAGACGTTGCCTTTGTCGTCGGCCGCCATGGCGCTGACGCTGCGCAGGCGCGCATCCGCACCCTGGCCGTCCACTACCACCTTGCCGGCACTGCTGCCTGCCACCAGGCTGATGCCCGGCGTGCCGGGATTCGGATATACCGTGATGCTGATGGACTTGGCGCTGCTGCCCGAGGTGGCCAGCACCGAAACCTGGATATTCTCGGCCAGCGTGGCCGGCGGCGTGTAGACGGCGCTATTGCCGTTGCCGCTCAGCGTGCCGACGGCGGGATTCAGCGTCCAGCTGATGGCGCCGGGAATGGAGAGCTTGGCGTCCACTGTCACGGGTTTGCCGGCAGCCAGCACCAGTTCCGCAGGGGCGCTCAGCGTGATTTCGGGAGCCGGTTGCGGCGTCGGCGGCTGGGGCGCGACCACGGTCTGGCTATCGCCGCCGCCACCACCGCCGCAGGCGGCCAAGAGCGCCAGCAGACTGAAAGCCAGCGCGCTTTTCGTGAAATGGGTTTTCATTATCAAAGCCTTAATTATTTTAAAAAATCTATTATCCTCCTCTTGCTTGGCATGAAAATCCACGAATTGTCACAAGGAATTAAATCATGATAAAAATCATCTTCCGCTGAGACCGCTTTCCGGTTACAGTATTATTTCATCGATAATCTTGTCAGGAATATGTATGGATAATACGCAGGCAGCATGGCCGCAGGAAGCCGAAGCGCGCGAACTTAAACTGGAATTCAGCGCCACCGGCAGCGAATATTTCCGCATCTGGATAGTCAACCTGCTGCTCAGCATTGTGACGCTTGGTATTTATTCGGCCTGGGCCAAGGTGCGCAGCAATCAATATTTTTATTCCAGCACCCGTTTGGATGGCGGCAGCTTTGAATATCACGGCAATCCCAAGGCGATTTTAAAAGGCCGCATCCTGGCCCTGATCCTGGTGGGCGGATATAACCTGGCGTTCAAGATTTCGCCCCTGCTCGGCCTGGCCATGATGGTGGCGGTGGCGATCGTGATGCCGGTGCTGGTCTGGCGCAGCATGCAGTTCAAGCTGTACAACACCAGCTACCGCGGCATCCGCTTCGGTTTCGACGGCGACAAGCGCAGCGCCTACATCCACTATCTGTGGCTGCCGCTGCTGGTCAGCGTCTCGCTTGGCCTGGCCCTGCCTTTCGTGCACCAGCGCGTCAAGCGCTTCCAGCACAGCGAAGCGCGTTTCGGCAGCACCAAATTCAGCTTCGACGCCAGCGTGGGCAGTTTCTATCGCCAGTACCTGATCTTCTTTGGGATCATGTTCGCCGGCTCCCTGGTGTGCAGCGTCGCCGGCTTCTTCCTTGGCGCGGCCTTCGCCCATGCCCTGCCGTTCGGCGGCCAAGCGGCGGCGACCATACTGATGATCGGCCTGACTTATCTGTGGCTCTTCAGCATCTGGCCGCTGTTCCAATCCCGCCTGCAGAACCTGATCTGGAACCACACCCAGCTTGGCCCGCACGGCTTCCGCTCGGAACTGACCTGGGGCGGCCTGACCTCCATCTACCTGACCAATCTGCTGGGCGTCATCTTTACCCTGGGCCTGTTCATCCCCTTCGCCAAGGTGCGCGCGCTGAAATACCGTCTGGAATCGGCCAGCTTGCTAGCCGCCGGCAGCCTGGATGACTTCATCGCCGGCGTGCAGCAGGACGTGGATTCGACCGGCGAAGGCGTGGCCGACATCATCGATCTGGACCTGGCGCTGTAATGGAACACGAAGTAGCCGCCGCCCGCTATTTCGACGGCAAGACTTCGCGCGCCCACCGCGTGGAAGTGCGGGTGCAAGACGGCATGCTGCATCTGAGCGGCGAGGCCGAACGCGCCTGTCCGCTGGGCCAGCTGCGCGTTTCCGAGCGCAGCACGCATGCGGTGCGCAAGGTCACCTTCGACGACGGCGCTTACCTGGAAGCGGTGGACCGCGCGGCCTTCGACCGGCTGCTGCACGCCAGCGGCCATGGCGACAGCTGGGTGGTGCGCGCCCAGCAAAGCTGGCGCGGCACCGCGCTGGCGGTCGTCGCCACCGTGGCCCTGCTGGGTGTCGTCTATCTGTATGGCTTGCCCGCCGCCTCCACGGTGGTAGCGCGCCACCTGCCGGTGCAGGCCGAACGCATGCTGGGTACTGGCATGCTGGAGATGCTGGACCGCCATGCGTTTGTCCAGTCGGATCTGCCGGCTGCGCGCCAGGCCGCACTGCGCACTGCTTTTGCCGGCCTGCGCTCGCCGGAGCCGGGTGCGCCCGCCTACCGCCTGCTCTTCCGCAAAAGCAACATCGGCCCGAACGCTTTTGCCCTGCCATCCGGCGACATCGTGCTGACCGACGAACTGGCCGAACTGCTGCCGGACGATGGCGCCGTGATGGCCGTGCTGGCGCATGAACTGGGCCATCTGCATGAACGCCACCTGACGCGGCGCGTGATCCAGGGCTCGGCCGTCGCCGCCGTGACCACGCTGGTGTTTGGCGATGCCTCCGCCATCATCGCCGGCGTCCCGGCCCTGCTGCTCGACCTGCGCTACTCGCGCGACGCCGAACGCGATGCGGACGACTACGCCGCTGCCATGCTGCGCCATAACGGCTTGCCGCTGACGCATCTGGAACACGTCTTCGAAGTGCTGGAAAAGCTGGACAAGAATGCCAGCGGCTACCTCTCCAGCCACCCCATCACCAGCGAACGCCTGGCCCGCCTGCGCAACGCCCGCCCCTAGGATATGCGGCGAATCGAGCGCCGCAGTCGCCAGAAAGGGGCCGCTCTGCTAGCCTGAACAAAACAGCCGTGGCACGGTAGCGCAATATATATCTATACGGCAATATTTTTTGATATGATCTGCGCGCACGAAAGACCGTGGCCGCGGGCCATATTTCTATCTGACTGGCGAGGAGAGACTGGATGAAACTGAATAAGATCGCAAAGACCCTGGCGCTGGCGGCGCTGACCATGGCGGGCAGCGCCCAGGCGCAGGAAGTGGTGCGCCTCGGGAACCTGAAATTCGCCCACTATGGCGCCGTCTCCTATATTAAAGAGATCGCGCCCAAATGCGGCATCAAGGTTGAGGAGCATGTCTTCGCCAAGGGGCTGGACGTGATGCAGGCCATCATCGCCGGCGAACTCGATGTGGGCAGCACCGCCTCGGAAGCGGCGATCTCCGGCCGCGCCGGCGGCGCGCCGATCTATGTGGTGGCCGGTTTCGCCAAGGGCGGCGCGCGCCTGGTCGGCCGCACCGATCTGAAAATGAAAACCGTGCGCGATCTGAAAGGCAAGAAGGTCGGCGTCACGCGCGGCGGCATCCAGGAAGTGCTGCTGCTGGCCGAGCTGCAGCAGGCCGGCCTGACCGCCTCCGACCAGCCGGGCAAGGACGTGCAGATCGTCTTCCTCGCCTACGCCGATTTGAATCAGGCGCTGCTGGGCAAGAATATCGACGCCATGATGCAGTCGGAGCCGCAATCCTCGCAATCGATCAACAAAGGCTTCGGCACCGAGATCATCAAGCCTTACGACACGCCGATCGGCGAGCCGGTGCGCACCATGGTGATGACGGAGAAGTTCTATAAAGAGCGCCGTCCGGTGGCCGAGAAGTTCATGCGCTGCTTCGTCGAAGCCACCCGCACCTTCATCGACAAGCCTGACGTGGCCGAAAAATACGTGCGCGAAGTGATCTTCAAAGGCCAGATCACCAAGGACGATTTCCAGGACGCGATCAGCAATTCGCCGTATTCCTACGATATCTCGCCCGAGCATATCCAGATCACGACCGACGTGATGGCCAAGACCGGCGTCGGCAAGATGGCCAAGCCGCCGGTGGCCAAGGAGTGGGTCAAGACCGATCTGCTGGACCAGGCCAAAAAGAGCCTGAACGTTAAATAAGAAGCAGGGGAGGGCAGTATGGCGAAATTCTCATGGCGTGAAGCGGCCGTCGGCCTGGTGGTGCCGGTGCTGGTGATCGCGGTCTGGCAGGCGGTGGCCTTGCTGGGCTGGGTGAATCCCCAGGTGCTGCCCTCGCCGCTGGCGGTGGTGCAGAAGTGGATCGAGTACCTGCTGCCCTTGCAGCCTTACAGCGAAGGCAATTGGCTGGCGTGGGCCTTGTCGGGCGAGTTGATTCACGACGCCATGGGCAGCTTGTACCGCGTGCTGGTCGGCTTTGCCATCGGCGCCGGCCTGGCGCTGCCGGTGGGCCTGGCCATGGGCGCCAGCAACCGTGTCTACGCCTGGCTCAATCCCCTGGTGCAACTGCTGCGGCCGATTCCGCCGATCGCCTACATCCCCTTGTCCATCCTGTGGTTCGGCCTGGGCAATCCGCCGGCCGTTTTCCTGATCGCGCTGGGCGCCTTCTTCCCGGTGCTGATGAACACCATCGCCGGCGTGCGCCAGGTGGATGGCATCTATATCCGCGCCGCGCGCAATCTGGGCGCTTCCGGCACCACCATGTTCCTGCGCGTGATCCTGCCGGCGGCCGTGCCCTACATCCTGTCCGGCGTGCGCATCGGCATCGGCACCGCCTTCATCGTGGTGATCGTGTCCGAGATGATCGCCGTGAACAATGGCCTGGGCTTCCGCATTCTGGAGGCGCGCGAATACTTTTGGTCCGACAAGATCATCGCCGGCATGATTTCGATTGGCCTGATCGGCCTCGCCATCGACGTGCTGATGAACCGCCTGAACAACCACCTGCTGCGCTGGCACCGCGGCCTGGAGAATTAAGATGAGCCATATCCTGGTGCAGGACGTCAGCAAGGTGTTCAAGACCGACAGCCGCGAAGTGGTGGCGCTGAAAGATATCGCGCTGGAGATCCCGCAAGGCCAGTTCGTCTGCCTGCTGGGACCATCGGGCTGCGGCAAGTCGACGCTGCTGAACGCGGTGGCCGGCTTCTCCCTGCCCAGCAGCGGCCGCATCACCGTCGATGGGCGCGAAGTGACGGCGCCCGGACCCGAGCGCGGCATGGTGTTTCAGGAATACGCCCTGTTCCCGTGGATGACGGTGGCCGAAAACATCGCCTTCGGCCTCGAAATCAAGGGACAGGACAAGGCCCGCATCAAAGCCACGGTCGACCAGCTGCTGCAGATGCTCTCGCTGAGCGATTTCCGCAGCCGCTATCCGAAAGACCTGTCGGGCGGCATGCGTCAGCGCGTCGCCATCGCCCGCGTGCTGGCGCTCGACTCCCCCATCATGCTGATGGACGAACCCTTCGGCGCCCTCGACGCCCTGACCCGGCGCAACCTGCAGGACGAGCTGCTGCGCATCTGGGCCGAGCTGAAAAAGACCATCATCTTCGTCACGCATAGCATTGAAGAAGCCATTTACCTGGCTGACCGCATCGTCGTCATGACCTATCGCCCCGGCACGGTCAAGCGCGACCTGATGGTCGAACTACCGAGGCTGCGCGACCCCGCGTCCGCCGACTTCAACGCCCTCAAGCGCGAACTCGGGCAGCTCGTCATGGAAGAGCAGCAGCGCCACCACAACGACGAACTCCGCCTCGCCGCCATCGACTGAGGCCGGGACTCGGCAGTAGGGGCATGGTTGGCGGGCTTTGGTGTAAACTAGCTGGATGCAGACTTACTTTCTGATCGCAGCCGCGTTGCTGTATGTTGTGTGTGCCGTCCTGCCTGCCCGCCAGGCCACGCTGATTGCCGCCGTTACCGGCCTGGCTTGGGTATTGCACGGGATTACGCTGTCGTTCGATGTGATGGAGCCTGGCTC
Source organism: Massilia sp. BJB1822 (assembly GCF_013369485.1). GTDB lineage: Bacteria > Pseudomonadota > Gammaproteobacteria > Burkholderiales > Burkholderiaceae_D > Rugamonas. The sequence goes on along the minus strand of NZ_JABWEB010000006.1, from coordinate 155,015 downwards.
GCTGCGCATCGGCTTTGCGACCATGGCCTCGTCGGCACTGTGGATTTCGGTGGGCGCCTATTGGCTGGAGAACCGGAATTTCCAGCTGGATGGACTGCGCCGCATGGTGATGCCTTGCGCGGCGATCAGCGTGGCGCTGGAGGCGCTCTTCCCCGGCGCCCTGGTGTCGCTGGAAGGCCGTTCGGGCATGCTGCCCTGGCATATCGCCATCGCGACCCTGGCCTATAGCACGCTGACCATCGCGGCTTTCCATGCAGTGCTGATGGCGCTGCAGGAGTCGCGCCTGCATACGCGCAGCGAGCGCGCCAGTTTTCTGTGGGCGGCACTGGATCAGCTGCCGGCCCTGCTGACCATGGAGAAGCTGCTGTTCCGCATGATCGGCCTGGGCTTCATGCTGCTTAGCCTGACGGTGCTGTCGGGCGTGGTCTTTTCCGAGGAATTGTTTGGCCGGGCGCTGAAGTGGGACCATAAATCGGTCTTCACCATGCTGTCCTGGCTGCTGTTTGCGTCGCTGCTGGCGGGTCGCCACTTCCGCGGCTGGCGCGGCAAGACGGCTTTGAGCTTCACCCTGGCCGGGTTTGCGACCTTGCTGCTGGCCTATGTCGGCAGCCGTTTTGTTCTGGAAGTGGTTTTGCACCGAGGATTCGCATGACACGTATTTTGTTCTGGCTGGCCCTGATCTTCCTGGTCATCGCCGCCATCCGCAGCAAGCTGAAGTCGGCCAGCCGGCCGCCGGAGCAGCAGCCGGGCCGGCCGCGCGCCGCCGCCGAGGCGCCGCCGCAGGCCGAGGCCATGCTGTGCTGCGCCCACTGCGGCGTGCATTATCCGGCTTCGGAAAACGTGGCCTCCGATGGCCGTAATTATTGCAGTTCCGCCCACGCCGGTTTGCCGGCGCCCTGATCCCATCCTCCGGTGAGCACCCGCCCGCAAGTGCTGTCAGCCGAAGCCCGCGAGACGTTCTGGCGCTCGCTGCAAACGCTGACCGGCACGCGGGTGGTGATCGCCATCGTCCTGCTGCTCTATCTGAGCTTCGATAGCCGCGGCCTGCGTTCGGCCGGGGACTTCTTCTATGCCGAGATCTGCGCCAGCTATCTGGTGCTGGCTCTCTCCTTCTCTCTGGCGGCCCTGTACTGGCGGCGCCGCTTCATGCTGCAACTGCTGTCGCAGATCGCCTGCGACCTGGCCGTGATTTCCCTGCTGTACGTGGCGGGCGGCGGCGGGCGCAGCGGCCTGGCCATCCTCTATCTCTTCCCGCTGGCCGGCGCGGCGATCCTGGCGCCGCTGCTGCTGGCGCTGTTCTGCACCTCGCTGGTCACGCTGTTCATGCTGGGCGAGAGCATCTACCGCGGCCTGCTGCTCGAACTCGACGCCTCGGTGCTGCAGGCCGGCCTGTATGGCGCGGCTTTCTTTGCCGCCGTGCTGGTGGTGAACCGCATGGCGGCGCGCCTGATCGGGCAGGAGGAGCTGGCGGTGCAGCGCGGCATCGAGATCGGCGTGCAGCAGGCCGTCAACCGCCTGGTGATGTCGCATGCCGGCGACGGCATCGTGGTGGCGGGGGCTGACGGTCAGATTTATGGCGGCAATCCGGCCGCCCAGCAGATGCTTGGCCTGGTCGGCCAGCGCCTGGATTTCAAGTTGGGCAGCTCGCCCGCCCTGCATCCGCTGGCCCAGGCCTATGCCGACTGGCGCGCCAATCCGCTGCTGGCCACCGTTTTCCTGACCATCAAGCCGTATACCGATCCGGCCTTGCAGGACGTGACGGCTGCCTGGAGCGCGCGGCGCGATATGGCATCCCACCTCAAGGTGCGTTTCGTTGCCGCCGACACGGCCGGCCTGGGCATCGAGCGCAATGTGGTCTTTCTGGAGGACGTGACGGCCATCGAAAACCAGGCGCAGCAACTGAAGCTGGCGGCCATGGGGCGGCTCACGGCCAGCATTGCGCACGAGGTGCGCAATCCGCTGGCGGCCATCGACCATGCCACCTCGCTGCTGGCCGAGGACGTGCAAGGCCCGGTGCAGATGCGCCTTTTGAAGATCGTGGGCGACAATGTGGCGCGCGTGAACCGCATGGTGGAGGACATCCTGCAGCTCTCGCGCAAGGCGCAAAGCCATGCCGAGCCGCTGGAGCTGCCCGACTTCCTGGCCGAGCTGAAGGCGGAATTCGACGATGTGCAAGGCCTCGACCCGCGCCAGCTGTGCATCGCCGGGGTGGCGCCGGCCACAGTGCGCTTCGATCCGCTGCATCTGCGCGAGGTGCTGCTGAATTTACTCAGCAATGCGGTGCGCTATGCCAGCGCCACGCCGCGCAGCATCCGTATCTTTATTGTCAACACGCCGGGTCGGGCGCTGGAACTGCATGTGCAGGACGACGGTCCCGGCATCTCGCCCGAGGTGCGCGCCCACCTGTTTGAGCCTTTTCATACAACTTCGAGCAAGGGAACCGGGCTGGGTTTGTACCTGGCGCGCGAATTGTGTTTGAATAATGAGGCGATGCTGGACTATGAGCACCGCTACGATTCCGAGGTGAACCCGGACGGCAGCCGCAAGTCGAGCGGCCGTTTCGTGATTACATTCGCGCGGTCCGCCGCGCGCTGAGCGCTGACTATATCTATTAGAAGGGCGGCGGCATGAGTTCTCCCCGTGTCCTGGTGGTCGATGACGAAGCGGACCTGCGCGAGCTGCTGGAAATCACCCTGGTCAAAATGGGCCTGGACGTGGACAGCGCGGAAAACCTGGGGCAGGCGCGCGGCTTCCTGACCCGGCACGAATACGCCCTGGTGCTGACCGATATGCGCCTGCCGGACGGCTTGGGCCTGGAACTGGTGCGCGAAGTTTCCGCCGCCTGCAAGAACACCCCGATCGCCGTCGTCACCGCCTTCGGCAGCGCGGAAAACGCCGTGGTGGCGCTGAAGGCGGGCGCTTTCGACTATGTCAGCAAGCCGGTGCAGCTGGACCAGCTGCGCGTGCTGGTGCAGTCGGCGCTCAAGGTCAACGAGGCGCCGCCGCCGGCCGCGCCCAGCCAGGGACCGGCGCGCAGCCGCTTGCGCGGCAATTCGGCCGTGATCCAGGCTTTGCGCGCCCAGATCGGACGGCTGGCGCGTTCCATGGCGCCGATCGCCATCACGGGCGAATCCGGCAGCGGCAAGGAGCTGGCGGCGCGCGAAATCCATGCGCAAAGCTCGCGCGCCGAGCGCCCCTTCATCGCCGTCAACTGCGGCGCCATTCCCGAAGCGCTGATGGAAGCCGAGTTTTTCGGCTACCGCAAGGGGGCTTTCACCGGCGCCTCTGACGAGCGCGACGGCTTTTTCCAGGCCGCCCACGGCGGCACCCTGATGCTGGACGAGGTGGCCGACCTGCCGCTGGCGATGCAGGTCAAGCTGCTGCGCGCCATCCAGGAGCGGCGCGTGCGCAAGATCGGCGCCACGGCCGAGGAGCCGGTCGATGTGCGCATCATCAGCGCCACCCACCAGGATCTGGCGCGTTGCGTGGAGGAGGGCAAGTTCCGCCAGGACTTGTTCTACCGCCTGAATGTGATCGAACTCAGTCTGCCGCCGCTGCGCGAGCGGCTGGACGACCTGCCCGAGCTGACCGGCGCCATCCTCGAACGCCTGGGCAGTTTCGGCGGCACGCCGGTGCTGGGAGCGGGCGTGCTGGAGGCGCTGCGCGCCTATTCCTTCCCCGGCAATGTGCGCGAACTGGAAAACATCCTGGAGCGCGCCCTGGCGTTTTCCAGCGATGGCGTGATCGACGCCGCCGATCTGGCGCTCAAGGGCGCTGCGCCCGCGCCCGCAGCCCCAGCGCCGCCCGCCGCCGCAGCGCCCTTGGCCGAGGCGCCGCCAGAAGCGGTGCCGGTGGCGGCATCGCCCGGCGCGCCAGCCTTGCCGCCCCCGCCGCCGCTCGACGTCCTGCCCAGCAATCTGCCCGACTACCTGGCGCAGATCGAGCGCGACATCATCCTGCGCGCCCTGGCCCAGACCCAGTTCAACCGCACCCAGGCCGCCCAGCTGCTGGGCATCAGTTTTCGCCAGCTGCGCTACCAGATGCAAAAGCTGAATATCCAGGAGCCGGAAGCCTGACTTGGGCGGACGGAGGCGCGGATCGTCTATAATGCCGCTCCGCCGCGCACCGGCCGCAGGTCCGGACACTATCCGTAGACCGCCCCGGTTCGCCCGCCGCCGCCCCATTCGTGATCGTTTCGTCAATACAAAATCGCCACGGATGCGGCGCCTGGTCCCGGTTTTTGCCTAAGGAAAAGGCAGCACCGGGCCGCCCTTTGGCGCAGTGTTAGTGCTTGCTTACCGCAAGCCGCGCTTGCTGTCCGAAGGAGTTAAAAGTCAACAGAAAAATTGCCCTTTTCGGCAATTTTTTTTGCCCCACACGGTTTAGTCTTGTCCTACAATTAGTGTCTAAGCTAGCGCGTTTCACTAAATCTAGTGAATAAACTTGCTACAAATTAAAACCTGCTTTAGAGCAACTAAATCTGTTACCACCCTTTTTGCACGCTGTTATCGGGAGCTGAAATGCAATCTACTCAGGACATCACCATCAATCCAGCGCCGCAAGTACCGGCTTCGGCCGGCGCTGCCGGCGGCCTGGCCACTGCGGCCGGCACGCTGGGCGACTACCGCATCATCCGCCGTAATGGCGCGGTGGTTGCGTTCGAGCCCTCCAAAATCGCGGTCGCGATGACCAAGGCCTTCCTGGCCGTGGACGGCAGCCAGAGCGCCGTTTCCGCCCGCGTGCGTGAACTGGTGGAAGAGCTGACCAGCAGCGTGGTGAATGCCCTGGTGCGCCGCCAGCCATCCGGCGGCACCTTCCATATCGAAGACGTGCAAGACCAGGTGGAACTGGCCCTGATGCGCTCCGGCGAACACGATGTGGCGCGCGCCTACGTGCTGTACCGCGCCAAGCATATGGAAGAACGTCGCCTGAAGAAGGAAGCGCAAGGCGCCTCCACCATCGCCGAGCCGCAGCTGCACGTCACCGAAAACGGCGCGCGCCGTCCGCTGAACATGCAGGAAGTGCGTGACCTGATCAACGCCGCCTGCTCCGGCCTGGAAAAGCACGTCGATGCCGACGCCATCCTGGCCGAAACCGTGAAGAACCTGTACGACGGCGTGCCGGTCGAAGAGCTGCACAAATCGGCCATCCTGGCCGCCCGCGCCCTGATGGAAAAAGACCCGGCCTACTCGCAAGTGACCGCGCGCATCCTGCTGCACACCATCCGTAAAGAGGTGTTCGGCAAGGAAGTGCCGCAAGCGAAAGCCGCTGCAGAATACATCGAGTACTTCCCGAAATACATCGCCAAGGGCATCGAAGCCGAGCTGCTGGACGCCAAGCTGGCCGAGTTCGACCTGGCCAAGCTGGCCAAGGCCCTGGTGGCTGACCGCGATCTGCAGTTCGGTTACATCGGCCTGCAAACCCTGTACGACCGCTACTTCCTGCACGTGCGCGATGTGCGTATCGAAATGCCGCAGGCCTTCTATATGCGCGTCGCCATGGGCCTGGCCCTGAACGAGACTGAGCGCGAAGCGCGCGCCATCGAGTTCTACCACCTGCTGTCGAGCTTCGACTTCATGTCCTCGACCCCGACCCTGTTCAACTCGGGCACCCAGCGTTCGCAACTGTCTTCCTGCTACCTGACCACCGTGTCGGACGATCTGGAAGGCATCTACGACGCCATCAAGGAAAACGCGCTGCTGGCCAAGTTCGCTGGCGGCCTGGGCAACGACTGGACCCCGGTGCGCGCCCTGGGCGCCCACATCAAGGGCACCAACGGCAAATCGCAGGGCGTGGTGCCGTTCCTGAAAGTGGTCAACGACACCGCCGTGGCGGTGAACCAGGGCGGCAAGCGCAAGGGCGCGGTCTGCGCCTACCTGGAAACCTGGCACATGGACATCGAGGAATTCCTCGACCTGCGCAAGAACACCGGCGACGACCGCCGCCGCACCCACGACATGAACACCGCGAACTGGATTCCCGACCTGTTCATGAAGCGCGTGATGGAAAAAGGCAGCTGGACCCTGTTCTCGCCATCCGACACGCCTGACCTGCACGACAAGGTGGGCAAGGCCTTCGAGCAAGCCTACCTGGGCTACGAAGCCAAGGCGGCGGCCGGCGAAATCCGCGTCTCCAAGAAGATCGAAGCGCTCGACCTGTGGCGCAAGATGCTGTCCATGCTGTTCGAAACCGGCCACCCATGGATCACCTTCAAGGATCCGTGCAATATCCGTTCGCCGCAGCAGCACGTGGGCGTGGTCCACAGCTCGAACCTGTGCACCGAGATCACCCTGAATACCGGTCCCGACGAAATCGCCGTCTGCAATCTGGGTTCGGTCAACCTGCCGGCCCATATGAAAGAGGGCAAGCTGGATCACGTCAAGCTGCAGAAAACCGTCCGCACCGCCATGCGCATGCTGGATAACGTGATTGACATTAACTATTACGCCGTCGAGAAAGCACGCAACGCCAATATGCGCCACCGTCCGGTCGGCATGGGCGTGATGGGCTTTCAGGACTGCCTGCACATGATGCGCGTGCCTTACTCCTCGAACGAGGCGGTGGCCTTCGCCGACACCTCGATGGAAGCGGTGTGCTACTACGCCTACCTGGCCTCCACCGAGCTGGCCGAGGAACGCGGCCAGTACGCGTCCTACAAAGGCTCGCTCTGGGACCGCGGCATCCTGCCGCAGGATTCGGTCAAGCTGCTGGCCGAAGAGCGCGGCGGCTACCTGGAACAGGATCTGTCGTCCTCGATGGACTGGGCACCGGTGCGCGAACGCATCGCCAAATTTGGCATGCGCAACTCGAACTGCGTGGCGATCGCTCCGACCGCGACCATTTCGAACATCATCGGCGTGTCGGCCTGCATCGAACCGACCTTCCAGAACCTGTACGTGAAGTCCAACCTGTCGGGCGAGTTCACCGAGATCAACGCCTACCTGGTGCGCGACCTGAAAGCGCGCGGCCTGTGGGACGAGGTCATGATCGCCGACCTGAAATACTTCGACGGCTCGCTGAGCAAGATCGACCGCGTGCCGCAAGACCTGCGTGATATTTATGCAACCGCCTTCGAAGTGTCGCCGACCTGGCTGGTGGAAGCCGCCTCGCGCCGCCAGAAGTGGATCGACCAGGCCCAGTCGCTGAACATCTACATGGCTGGTGCTTCCGGCAAGAAACTGGACGAGACCTACAAACTGGCCTGGCTGCGCGGCCTGAAAACCACCTACTACCTGCGTACCATCGCTGCCTCGCATATGGAGAAGTCCACCACCAAGACCGGCGCCCTGAACGCCGTGGCGGTGAGTCCAGCTGCGGTCAGCGCCGCGCCAGCCGCCGCTGCCAGCGCAACCACCCCGGAAGTGGCGGAAGGCGCCGCCTGCTACCTGCGTCCGGGCGACGACGGCTTCGAGGAATGCGAAGCTTGCCAATAAGCTGTTGAGTAGCCATCTATAGAGCATAGTCAGAATCGCGCCGGGTTTGCCCGGCCGATTCTTTTACAGATTGATAAGGAAAGAAACCATGTTGTCCTGGGATGAAGAAGCCGCGCCGGTGGCGCAGAACCAAGTGAATGCCGAAGCCAGCGAAGGCACGGCCGAGCAGATCGCCCTGCGCGTGAACGCCGACGACAAGCGCATCATCAACGGCAAGACCGACGTCAACCAGCTGGTGCCCTTCAAGTACAAATGGGCCTGGGACAAGTACCTGGCCGGCTGCGCCAACCACTGGATGCCGCAGGAAGTGAATATGCAGCGCGACATCGAGCTGTGGAAGAACCCGAACGGCCTGTCCGAAGACGAGCGCCGCCTGGTGAAGCGCAATCTGGGCTTCTTCGTCACCGCCGACTCCCTGGCCGCCAACAACATCGTGCTGGGCACCTACCGCCACATCACGGCGCCGGAGTGCCGCCAGTACCTGCTGCGCCAAGCCTTCGAAGAAGCGATCCACACCCACGCCTACCAGTACATCGTGGAATCCCTGGGCCTGGACGAGCGCGAAATCTTCAACGCCTACAACGAGATCAAGTCCATCCGCGACAAGGATGAGTTCCTGATCCCCTTCATCAACACCCTGACCGACCCGGCTTTCGTCACCGGCACCATCGAAAACGACCAGAAGCTGCTGAAGTCCCTGATCGTCTTCGCCTGCCTGATGGAAGGTCTGTTCTTCTACGTCGGCTTCACCCAGATCCTGGCGCTGGGCCGCCAGAACAAGATGATGGGCGCCGCCGAGCAATACCAGTACATCCTGCGCGACGAGTCCATGCACTGCAACTTCGGCATTGACCTGATCAACACCATCAAGCTGGAAAACCCGCAACTGTGGACCCCGGCCTTCCGCGACGAGATCAAGGCGCTGTTCCTGCACGCCGTGGACCTGGAATACGCTTACGCCGAAGACACCATGCCGCGCGGCGTGCTGGGTCTGAACGCGACCATGTTCAAAGGCTACCTGCGCTTCATCGCCAACCGCCGCGCAGTGCAGATTGGTCTGGAGCAGCTGTTCGACCAGGATGAAAATCCATTCCCGTGGATGAGCGAGATGATCGACCTGAAGAAGGAGCGCAACTTCTTCGAGACCCGCGTCACCGAGTACCAGACCGGCGGCGCATTGAACTGGGACTGACCCTTTCCGTTTTTCGCTTCTCCCCAAAAGCCCGGCACATGCCGGGCTTTTTTTATGCGCGCTTTTTACGCCAAGTCGCGTCGAGATGATGCGCGGGCGTTTTTTTTCTTGTCGTTTAATCGCGACGACAAAAATGCCGGCGCAGCGGCGCGGCGCGCGCGCGCAAGTTCTTCTTCCGGATTTTTTGAAAACGCATAACGCCTTTAGGTAAAGGCGTTATGCGAAGCGCATATGTGCGATGAGGTGAGCGAGGAGGGCGTGCAAGCAGCATCGGCGGGCCTTCTTCAGCGTTTGAATGTGCGTTGACGCGCTCAACTCAATGAAAAAAAGAAGGTGAAAATCAATTGTTCCGGTTGCGCATCGACAAGGTTTTCGTGTACTTTACGAACTTGAAAATACTTGAATTTGCAAGCGCTCTTTTTTGAGTGTGTTGTAAGCGCAAAGATCGACGAAAAAAACGGGATACAAATTCGCACAGATATGCACAAGACCACACCGTTATCGGAAAGCCGTCTTGCCTGAATCCGATCAGGCGGGGCGGTTTTTTCTTTGAACTTGATGACGTGATGTGGCTGCGGCGCGGGATCGAATGGAGCTGAGCATACGCCCTCGAACCGGAACGTGCCGTAACAAGATTTTGAAGCTGCCGCCGAAAGCACCCTGTGGTGCGGCGGCAGAGTCGATGGCTGAAGCGCTGCAAACGTGAGGAGTTGCAGCAGTTCAGCTGGTGCCGTATTCATTAGCGCAAACCCCGAGGTTGTTTGCGCCGATGAATAATTCGCCTATCTTCCATTGGGGAGGAGGGGCGGGTTTTACATCTTGTGCGTATAAGTTCTCATCTCAGATGAAGGAGAAAAAAAATGGCAACAGCCGCTAAAAAAACCGAAGCAAAGAAACCAGCCGCCGCAAAGGCCGCTCCTGCCGCTAAAAAAGCAGCTACCAAAACCGCTGCTGCTAAACCAGCTGCTAAAAAAGCTGCCGCTAAACCTGCAGCCAAGAAAACCGTCGCTAAAGCCGCTGCCAAGCCAGCAGTGAAAAAAGCCGTCGCCGCTAAACCAGCAGCGAAAGCCGCCGCTAAGCCAGCAGTGAAAAAAGCCGCTGCTAAACCAGTAGCGAAGAAAGCCGCAGCGAAGCCAGTGGCCAAGAAAGCCGCTGCCAAGCCAGCAGCGAAGAAAACCACTGTCAAGGCAGCAGCCAAGCCAGTAGCGAAGAAAGCCGCAGCGAAGCCAGTCGCCAAAAAAGCGGCCGCCAAGCCAGCAGCGAAAAAAGCCGTAGCGAAAACCGCAGCTAAACCAGCAGCGAAAAAAGTCGCAGCGAAGCCAGTGGCCAAGAAAGCCGCAGCCAAGCCAGCAGCGAAAAAAGCCGTAGCGAAAACCGCAGCCAAGCCAGCAGCCAAGAAAGCCGCTGCTAAACCGGCCGCTAAAAAAGCCGCTGCCAAACCAGCTGCCAAGAAAACCGTAGCGAAAGCCGCCGCGAAACCAGCAGCGAAGAAAGCCGCCGCCAAGCCAGCCGCCAAGAAAGCTGCTGCGCCTAAAGCTGCTCCGAAAGCTGCCGCTAAACCAGCTGCTAAACCAGCCGCCAAGAAAGCCGCTGCTCCTAAAGCTGCTGCCAAGCCAGCCGCTAAACCAGCTGCCAAAAAAGTCGCTGCTAAACCAGCCGCCAAGCCAGCTGCAAAGCCGGCCGCTAAACCAGCCGCCAAACCAGCTGCTCCAGTAGCCGCGAAACCAGCTGCCAAGCCAGCCGTGAAAAAAGCCGCACCGAAGAAAGCCGCCGCTCCTAAGAAAGAAGCTGCTGCCAAACCGGCCGCCGCTGCTGCTGCTCCAACCGCGAAAACCGTGCTGGCCCCAGCTGCCGCATGGCCTTTCCCAACCAGCACCCGTCCTTCCTAAGCAAAGCGCTTAGGCCCGGATGAGGCGACAGCCGCTGTGTGAGACAATCACACAGCGGCTTTTTTATGGAGGGTCCACGTGCTTAGTATTGTTATGTTGATTGTCGACACCGCCGCCAGTGTGCTGGCTGGTGTTCTGTTGCTGCGCTTCTGGATGCAAGCGATCCGCGTCCGTCCGCCATCCTCGGTGGCCCAATTCACTTTCCAATTATCCGACTGGCTGGTGCGTCCCCTGCGCCGGGTAGTCCCCGGCGTGGGCGGCTATGACTGGGCCAGCCTGCTGGGCGCATTCCTGATTGTCCTGCTGGCTAGCTCCGTGCTGTTTGTGGCCGGCCTGCCGCCGGAAACCGTGCTGCTGATGGCCCTGCACCGTTTCCTGAACTGGATACTGTATGGTTTCATGGCGCTGCTGGTGATCGAAGCGATCTTCAGCTGGATCAATCCGCACGCGCCCACCGCCCCCTTCATCCGCGCGCTGAACGAACCGCTGCTGCGGCCCCTCCGCCGCGTCGTGCCCCTGGTTGGCGGCCTAGACCTGTCGCTGCTGGTCGCCCTGATCCTGCTGCAAATCGCCCAGCTCGTGCTCGGCATGCTCTTCGGCGGCCGCTAAGCCCGCCCACCGTCGCGTCCGTGTCCACCCTGGGGTCAGACCCCAATCGGACACGGCCTCAACAGTCCAATCCTTGCAGTAATGAAAAAGGCCGGGAAGTTCCCGGCCTGGTATGGCTGCGTCTATGGTTCAGCCCGTGTCCGATTGGGGTCTGACCCCAAGGTGGACACGAGGTCAGCTGTAGGCTTAGAAGCGGTAGCCGAAGGCGGCTTCGAAGCGGTCGGCGATCTGCTCTTTGCTCAGCACGTGGTTTTGCGCGCCTTTGTGGGCGATCTTGATGGCGCCCAGCAGGCTGGCCAGACGGCCCGTGGTTTCCCAGCCGAGCTCGTTGGTCAGGCCATACAGCAGGCCGGCGCGGTAGGCGTCGCCACAGCCGGTTGGGTCGAGCGCTTCTTCGACCGCGACGGCGGGAATGTCGATGCGCTTGCCGTCGGTGTAGATCTCGGAACCTTTTTCGCCGCGCGTGACGATCAGCGCCTGCAGGCGGCTGGCGATCTCGGGCAGGGTCAGGCCGGTGCGGTCCATCAGCAGCTCGATTTCGTAATCGTTGCAGGTGACGTAACTGGCTTTGTTGATGAAGTCGATCAGCTGCTCGGGCGTGAACATCGGCATCTGCTGGCCCGGGTCGAAGATGAAGGGGATGTTCAGCTTGGACAGGTCGTCGGCGTGCTTGAGCATGCCCAGGTGGCCGTCGGGCGAGATGATGGCGATGGCGGCCGGGCCGGCCTTGGCGATCTCGTTTTCGTGGGCGAAGGACATGGCGCCCGGGTGGAAGGCGTTGATCTGGTTATTGTCCGAGTCGGCCGTGACGAAGCACTGGGCGTTGTAAGCGTCCTTCTTGATCAGGATGTTCTCGGTCGAGATGCCGAGCTGTTGCAGGCGCTCCAGATAGGGCGCGCAATCCTGGCCCATGACGCCGACGATGCGCGGCTCGCCGCCCAGCAGCTTGAGGTTGTAGGCGATATTGCCGGAGCAGCCGCCGAACTCGGTGCGCATGGTCGGCACCAGGAAAGAGACGTTGACCTTGTGCAGCTGGTCGGCCAGCAGGGTGTCGCCGAAGCGGCCTTCGTATTGCATGATGATGTCGATCGCAAGCGAACCGCAAATCAGGGAGGTCTTATTCTTCATGATAGATTTTATGGGTAGAAAATTGCGATGTGATAGCCCGATGCTTTGAGCTGGCGGAGTTCGAAGTACAGTTTAACGGTTTGCTCGCTGCGCGGCGTGAAGCCTTTGTCGACCTCGGCCGGCGTGGCCAGGTACTCGCGCGGCGCGAAGACGCGGCGCAGCAGCGGCTTGTCGGCGCTGTCGTTGAGGATCAGTTCCAGGTGCGGCCAGGCCTGGGCCGTGCGCGATTGGTTGCGCAGCACGGTCGCATAGCTGAAGGTGCTGTCCGTCATGGCCTGCAGTTCGCCTTGCTCGACGCTGAGGGCGTCGATCTGGGTGGGGTAGTCGACCTTGCAGCCGACGCTGGCGCACAGCGCGACCAGGGCCGGCTTCAGCTCCGGCACGCTGGCGGCCAGGCTGTTGCGGAAGGTGGTCAGGCCTTGCAGCAGCAGGCCGCCCAGCAGCAGGGGCAGGGCGCAGGCCATGACCACGCGCGCCGCCTTGCCCAGCTGCTGGCGGCGGCGGTCGCGCTTGATGAAATCGGGTTCGTCCTGATGCGTCTCGGCGGCGCTGGCGGCAGTGGCTGCGCTCTCGTCCGCGCCGGATTTGGCATCCGCAGCGGCGACGATCTCGCCTGCGTCAGCATCCACAGCGCTGGCGGCGTTGAACCAGGCTGGCGCGTCGCCGGCGCTGCTGGCGGCCGGGATGGCGGCGGCATCGGCCAGGTTCGCGGCAAGAGGCGCTTCCTGCAGCTCGTCCTCCACTGGGAGGCGGATGGCTGGTGCCATGCGGCTGGCGCGCAGGGCGGCGGCGGCGGGCGCCGTGCTGCTGGCAATGACGCTGCGCGCGGCATCGAGCGCGTCCGTGGCTTCGGCGACCTCTTCGTCGCGCGGGTCTTCTGCACTGATGCTGGCCGTGCTGTGCGTTTCGTCCGCATCAAAGTGGTGCAGCTCATCGAGCGCGACGGCGACGAGGTGTTCCTGCGGCGTATCGAAGCCCGGCTCGCGGCGGCCATCCGCCAGCACGTCGGCGGCGCTCGCCGTTGCGGCCACGGCGGGCAGTTCCTCATCCACGTTCAGGTCGAGATCGAGGTCGATTTCCTGGTCCAGCGGCAGTTCGGCCACGTCGGCCTCCGGCTCGGGATCGGCCAGCGCGCTTTCTACCTGCTCGGCTTGCAGCTCGAGCGCTTGTTCGGCTGGCTCGGCGGCGGGCAGGGGATCGGCAGGGGGGCGAATGGGAGGACGGATGGGCGGCTCAACGAGCGCCGCATTGCCGTCGAAGACTTCATTGCAGGCGCCGCAGCGCACGATGCCCCCACGCAGTTTCAACTGGTCGTGCGCGACCCGGAAGACTGTGTTGCAGTGGGGGCATTTGGTGGCGAGCGCCATCGCGTTAAGGAGGGAACCTTAGCGTGCGGGTGGAACGATATCGCTGCCCAGGCGGCCATGCAGGGCGACCCAGCCATCCTGCTCGGCCCAGACGCCCAGCTTGATGAAGGGCGCATAAGCAGCCGCCACTTCCTCGGCCTGGCGCGCCAGCACGCCGGACAGGATCAGGGAACCGCCCTCGGCCACGCGGCCGGACAGCATCGGCGCCATCAGCTTCAGCGGCGAGGACAGGATATTCGCCACCACCACGTCGAAACGCTGCTCGGCGTGGGCGGATTTGGCGAATTCATCGGGCAGGAAGAAGGCGATATCGGCCACCTGGTTGCGCTGCGCATTGTCGCGCGCCGATTCGATCGCCTGTGGATCGATGTCCACACCCGCCACCGGGGTGGCGCCCAGCTTGCGCGCCACCATGGCCAGGATGCCGGAGCCGCAGCCGTAATCGAGCACGGTCTTGCCGGGCGCCGGATGCGCTTCCAGCCACTCCATGCAGAGACGGGTGGTCGGATGGCTGCCAGTGCCGAAGGCCAGGCCCGGGTCCAGTTCCAGGATCAGGGCGTTGGCGTCGGGCGCTTCGTGCCAGCTCGGCACCACCCAGATATTCTTGCCGATGTGGATGGGTTCGAACTGCGATTGGGTCAGACGCACCCAATCCTCGTCCGCCACCGGGCGCAGCGAGAATTTGGGCAGGTCCGCCAGGCCGATGGCCGCGGCGGCTTCGGCCACGATGGCGGCCTGGTCGGCATCGACGTCGGTCAGCGCCACCACGCGGCTGTGGTCCCAGGCCGCTTCTTCCGGTTCCATGCCCGGCTCGCCGAACAGGGGTTTCTCGGCGTCGGTGCCTTCGTCGGCATCCTCCACCGAGACGGAGAGGGCACCCGCTTCCATCAGCGCGTCGGACAGTGCCTCGGCGTGGTCGCGTGCGACTTCGATAACGATTTCAGTCCAGCTCATGAACCCGCCTTCGGCATTTCGGCCAGTTTCTGCTCCAGATAATGGATATTGGTGCCGCCTTCGATGAAGCGGGCATCGACCATCAGCTCGCGGTGCAGCGGGATATTGGTCAGGATGCCTTCCACCACCATCTCGGACAGGGCGATCTGCATGCGGCGGATAGCCTGTTCGCGCGTGGCGCCATAGGTAATCAGCTTGCCGATCATCGAGTCGTAGTGCGGCGGTACATAGTAACCCGCATAGGAATGCGAGTCCACGCGCACGCCGGGGCCGCCCGGGGTGTGCCAGGCGGTGATGCGGCCGGGCGAGGGAGTGAACTTGAACGGGTCTTCGGCATTGATGCGGCACTCGATGGCGTGGCCGGACAGCATCACGTCGCGCTGGCGGAAGCGCAGCTTCTCGCCGCAGGCGATGCGGATCTGTTCCTGCACGATGTCGATGCCGGTGATCATTTCGGTGACCGGGTGTTCCACCTGGACGCGGGTGTTCATCTCGATGAAGTAGAACTCGCCGTTCTCGTACAGGAACTCGAAGGTGCCCGCGCCGCGGTAGCCGATCTTGCGGCAAGCTTCAGCGCAGCGGTCGCCGATCTTCTCGATCAGCTTGCGTGGAATGCCGGGGGCCGGCGCTTCCTCGATGACTTTCTGGTGGCGGCGCTGCATGGAGCAGTCGCGCTCGCCCAGCCAGACGGCGTTCTTATGCTCGTCGGCCAGAATCTGGATTTCCACGTGGCGCGGATTTTCCAGGAACTTCTCCATATACACTTCGGGATTGCCGAAAGCGGCGCCGGCTTCGCTCTTGGTCATGGTCACGGCATTCAGCAGCGCCGCTTCGGTATGTACCACGCGCATGCCGCGGCCACCGCCGCCGCCAGCGGCCTTGATGATCACCGGATACCCGACCTTGCGCGCAATTTGCACGATCGCCTTCGGATCGTCCGGCAAAGCGCCGTCCGAACCTGGCACGCAGGGCACGCCGGCCTTGATCATGGCCTGTTTCGCCGAGACCTTGTCGCCCATCATGCGGATCGAGTCGGAACGGGGACCGATGAAGACAAAACCGGATTTTTCCACGCGCTCGGCGAAGTCGGCGTTTTCCGACAGGAAGCCATAGCCGGGGTGGATCGCTTCGGCGTCCGTCACTTCCGCCGCGCTGATGATGGCGGGCATGTTCAGATAGCTGAGCGAGGAGGCGGCCGGTCCGATGCACACGGACTCGTCGGCCAGCTTGACGTACTTGGCGTCTTTATCGGCTTCCGAATGGACCACAACCGTCTTGATGCCCAGTTCGCGGCAAGCGCGCTGGATACGCAGGGCAATTTCACCGCGGTTGGCAATGAGGATTTTTTCAAACATGGCAGGTTCGTATGTTTGCGGGCATCCGGCGAACCGGACGCGCCTTGTAGATGGGGATGGGGCAGGTGGGGGAGGCGGCCGATCGGGCCGCGCGCCGCACTTAGCCGATCACGAACAGGGGTTGGCCGAACTCGACCGGCTGGCCGTTTTCCACCAGAATCTGGGTCACGACACCGGCTTTTTCCGAGTCGATTTCATTGAGCAGCTTCATCGCTTCGATGATGCACAGGGTATCGCCTTCCTTGATGGTCTGGCCCACTTCGACGAAAGCGGGATTGCCAGGGGCGGAGGAGCGGTAGAAGGTGCCGACCATGGGCGATTTCACCACGTGGCCGCTCGGTTCGGCGGCGGCGGCAACGCTGGCGGCCGGCGCGGCGCCAGCGACAGGGGCGGCTACCGGGGCGGCGGCTGGCGCGAAGTGGGCCGGCATGGCTTGCGGCTGCATCATCACGACCTGGTTCTGCGGCGTGGCGGAGGATTTGACGATGCGAACTTTGCTCTCGCCTTCGGTTACTTCGAGTTCTGCAATATCCGATTCGGCAACCAAGTCAATCAAGGTCTTGAGCTTGCGTAGATCCATCTGAGACTCCCTGGGTATCTTGTTTTATAAGTTGAGTGCGGATGTTTCCTTGTGGGAAGTTCCGCGCTAAATGCGTGCAGATCGCGTAGATTAACGCTTTTTAAGCGCAAAGTCGATGGCTAGCCGGTATCCTTCGATGCCCAGGCCGCAGATCGTGCCCTGCGCAATTGCACTGAGGAAAGAGTGGTGGCGAAACTCTTCGCGCTGATAAATATTGGAAATATGGACTTCAATAAAGGGGATGGCGACCCCGGCCAGGGCGTCGCGCAGGGCGACGCTGGTATGGGTCAGGCCGCCCGGATTGATGATGATGCCATCCACGCCCTCGGACCGGGCTGCATGGATGCGGTCGATCAGTGCCCCTTCATGGTTACTCTGGAAACAGGCCAGGCTTGCGCCAGCCGCCGCGGCTTGTGCCTGGGCGGCTTGCTCGACCTCGGCCAGGGTGCTTGCACCGTAG
This sequence comes from Massilia sp. BJB1822, assembly GCF_013369485.1. Classification (GTDB taxonomy): domain Bacteria; phylum Pseudomonadota; class Gammaproteobacteria; order Burkholderiales; family Burkholderiaceae_D; genus Rugamonas. The sequence goes on along the minus strand of NZ_JABWEB010000006.1, from coordinate 138,048 downwards.
ACCTCAGGCTCGCGCGTCCCCAGCAGATTCAAATTGGGGCCGTTGAGCAGTAGGAGGTTTTTTGCCATGTTTCCTGACCGTTTTCTGCGAAAGTTCCGCATTTTGCCGCCAAGCGTGAGCAATGGCAAGTAAAAATGTATTGCAGAAATGACTACATTGCTGCCAGATCGGCACGCAGCTGATCGAACTTCAGGCGCCCCAGATAGGTCTTCTTGACCTCGCCATCCGCGCCAATCACGACGGTATAGGGCAGGCCGCCTTGCTGATTGCCGAACTGGCGCGACAAGTCCGTGCCGCCGATGCCGGCCACATAGACCGGATACGTGATGTGGAATTTCTTGGCAAATTCGGCAATATTGGCGGGCGAGTCAATGCCGATGCCGATGATTTGCAGGTTCTTGCCGCTGCTCGCGGTCTGCAGCTCGGACAGTTCCGGCATCTCCTGTACGCAGGGACCGCACCAGGGCGCCCAGAAATTCACCACCAGGGTCTTGCCTTTCCATTGCGACAAGGCTTGCTGGCTGCCGGCGGCGTCGGCCATGGTCTGGCTGAACAGGGCTTGCACCGGTCCGGTCACGCCCGGCTGCACGGTCTGGGTGATGGGCGGCGCCGGCGGCTTCTTGTTGACGCCGACCCAGGCGCCAGCGGCGGCGAACAGCACGGCAATCACGGAATAAGCGAGCAGGGTTTTCTTCTTCATGATTTTTCTTCTTGCGAGGGATGGGTGGAGGCGAGCAGCAGGGCGCGGACGCCGCCGAGATCGGCGCGCAGCGGCCTGCCGTCGCTACGGGGCTTCATTGCGCCGCGCAGATCGTCCAGCTCATAGATGGCGAGGTGCACGCCTTCTTGCCGCCACAGGAAACTGGCGGTCTCGACCGGATCGTAGCGCGGCCCCTTGAAGTGGGGTGTCTCCGATATATCTATATTCCATCCCTTATTCAGCAGGAAGATCTGCACTTCCTTGGCGCTGTCGGCGAACAATTGCAGATGGATGTCGTCATGCGGGCCGGCGGTGCCGTTGAGCACGGCGCCGGTCAGGCAGGGATGGTAGTGTTCCAGCTCTTCCATCAGCTGCAGTGCCAGGCTGCGCAGGCGGAACAGGCGCGCCGGCTGGGTGTCGGCCTGGAACAGGGATTGATACAGACGCAACTCTTCTTCGATCTGATTATTATCAGGAAGCAAACTCTGGCGCGACTGGGCCTGGGCCTCGCCCAGCACCAGGCGCGCGGCCTTGCGCTTGGCCGTGGCATAGTCGGCGCCGTCCTGGGCGATCAGGCGCGCGGCTGTGGCAGCGATCTCGGCCCGCAGCTGCTGGCCTTCGTCATAAGGGTTTTGCATCATACGCAGAATGATACCCTGATTAGCCGACCCGCGAAAAAGCCGCCGGCTCAGGTAAAATCGCTGTCTTGATCCATTCGCCTGCGCACTATTCAATATGCACATTCATATACTTGGCATCTGCGGCACCTTTATGGGCGGCCTCGCCGTACTTGCCAAAGAAGCCGGCCACCGCGTTACCGGCTGCGACGCCAACGTCTATCCCCCCATGAGCACCCAGCTGGAAGCCCAGGGCATCGAGCTGATCCAGGGCTTCGGGCCGGAACAGATCGAACTCAAGCCGGACCTGTATGTGATTGGCAATGTTGTCTCGCGCGGCAATCCGCTGGTCGAGGAAATCCTCAACCGCAGCCTGCCCTATGTCTCCGGCCCGCAGTGGATCGGCGAACATATTCTGCGCCATAAATGGGTGCTGGCCGTGGCCGGCACGCACGGCAAGACCACCACCTCGGCCATGCTGGCCTGGATCTTGGAAGACGCTGGCTACGCGCCCGGCTTCCTGATCGGCGGCGTGCCCATGAACTTCGGCATCTCGGCCCGATTGAGCGGCAAAGGCGCCGATTCCGATTTCTTCGTCATCGAAGCGGACGAGTACGACACCGCCTTCTTCGACAAGCGCAGCAAATTCGTGCACTACCACGCGAAAACCGCCATCCTGAATAATCTGGAATACGATCACGCCGACATCTTCCCCGATCTGGGCGCGATTGAAACCCAATTCCACCACCTGGTGCGCACCGTGCCCGGCATCGGCCGCCTCATTGTGAACGGTGACGAAGCTTCGCTGGAACGCGTGCTGAAGCGCGGCTACTGGAGCGAAAAGGAAAGCTTCGGCCGCGTGGCGGGGCGCGATTGGGCCATGAAAGAACATGAAGACGGCAGTTTCGACGTCGTCTTCCGCGGCGAGCACGCCGCCACCATCCACTGGCAGCTCACGGGCGGCCACAACCGGGCCAATGCTTTGGCCGCGATCGCCGCCGCCCGCCATGTGGGCGTGCCAGTGGCCCAGGCCGCGAAGGCGCTGGAAAGCTTCCAGAGCGTCAAGCGCCGCATGGAAGTGCGCGGCGCCGTCAACGGGATTACTGTTTATGACGATTTCGCCCACCACCCCACCGCCATCGCCACCACCGTCGGCGGCCTGCGCCAGAAGATCGGCAAGCACAGCCGCATCCTGGCCGTGCTGGAGCCGCGTTCCAACACCATGAAGCTGGGCGCGATGAAGGATGCCTTGCCGGGCAGCCTGGTAGAGGCCGACCTGGTCTTCGGCTTCGGCAGCGAAAAAGCCCTGGGCTGGAGCCTGGGCACGGCGCTGGCGCCGATGGGCGAAGTGGCTGGCGCTTACGAAGACATCGACCTGATGGTGAAGGCGATTGCGGCCCAGGCCCGTCCCGGCGACCATATCGTGGTCATGAGCAATGGCGGCTTCGGCGGCGTCCACCAGAAATTGCTGGAGGCTTTGGCCCCATGATTCTGTATCTGCATGGCTTCCGCTCCTCGCCGCTGTCGATGAAGGCGCGGCTGACGGGCGAGCGCATGGCGCAGCTGGGCCGCGGCGCGGAGTTCCTCGCGCCCCAATTGCCCGCCTCGCCCAAGCTGGCCTTGGAACTGGCCTTCGGTCTGGTGCGCGAGGTGCCCGCCGGCGAGTTGGCCATCGTCGGCTCCTCGCTGGGCGGCTATTACGCGACCTGGATGGCCGAGCGCCTCGGCTGCCGCGCCGTGTTGCTGAACCCAGCCACCGCCCCCTTGAAAGACCTGGAGAAATACGTCGGCGTGAGCACCGAATACCATTCGGACAAGCCGTTTGAATTCAAGCGCGACTATATCGAGGAGCTGCGCGCGCTGGCTGTGCCGCGCATCAGCCGGCCCGAGCGCTACTTCCTGATCGGCGCCACCGGCGACGAAGTGCTGGATTACCGCGACATGGTGGCGCACTATGCGGGCGCGCGCCAGCACATCATCCAGGGCAGCGATCACAGCATCACGGAATATGCGGCATACCTGACGGACGTGTTGGCGTTCTGCGGCATCGACGCCCACCCGGCCGGCGGTGTCCAGTGAGAGGACCATCCTTACGCCTGACCCGCTGGCACAACCACGCGAACGCCGTCGGCGCCCCCCTGGCGCTGCGCCACTGGCTGACCGACACCGGCTCGCTGACCGTCAAGCTGAGCGCGCGCAGCGCGGCGTTCCGCCTGCAGCGCCTGCACCAGTATCCGGCCACCTGCCTGGCCGACGAGGCGGCGGCAGTCGGCCTGGCGCGTCCCGGCCGCGTGCAGGAACGCGAGGTTCTGCTGCGGTGTGATAATACGCCTGTGGTGTTCGGCCATTCGGTGGTGCCGGTATCGGCCACGGCGGCTGACTGGCCGTTGTTCGGCGCCCTCGGCGAACGGCCGCTGGGGACGACGGTGCTGTTTTCCGATCCCCTGGTCGCGCGCAGCGATTTGCAGTTCGCGCGCCTGCAGCCCAGCCATCCGCTGGCGCAGCGCGCGCGCCGCGCCTGGGCCGGGGCCACGCAAGCTGAATTGAGCGAACAGGCCGTGCTGTTCGCGCGGCGCCGCCTGTACCGGCGCCGCCATGGATTATTGCTGGTCACCGAAGTGTTCTTCCCTTCGGTGCTGGCGCTGGCGCAAGCTGGCCACCTTATTAAGAATGACGAATAAATCATGAACGTATTTTTTGAAGAATCCGGCGATTTCAAAGTCGGCACCGTCTTGTCCCAGGCGGGCGAGTCCTATCAGGTGGAAATGGCCAGCGGCAAGCGCAACAAGGTGAAGACCAAGGATGTGCTGCTGCAGTTTGAGAAACCGGGTCCGGCCGAGCTGCTGGAACAGGCCAAGGCCGTGGCGGCCGAGATCGACCTCGACTTCCTGTGGGAAGTGGCGGGTGAAGAAGAGTTCGGCTTTGCCGAGCTGGGCGCCGAATACTTCGGCCACGCGCCGCTGGCGCACGAAGCGGCCGGCCTGATCCTGAGCCTGCACTCCTCGCCCATCTATTTCTATAAGAAGGGCCGCGGCCGCTACAAGGCCGCGCCCGAGCAGTCGCTGAAAGCGGCGCTGGCCGGCATCGAAAAGAAAAAGCAGCAAGCCATCATCCAGCAGCAGTATGTCGATGAACTCAAGCAGAACCAGCTGCCGGCCTCGATGCAGAACATCGTGCAGCAGCTGCTGTTCAAGCCGGACAAGAACACCATCGAATACAAGGCGCTGGAAGCGGCTTGCGACGAGCTGCACACCACGCCGCCGCGCCTGATGCTGGCGGCCGGCGGCATCGTCTCGCCCAAAGAGCTGCATATGGCGAAGTTCCTGTTCGAGAACTTCCCCAAAGGCCACGGCTTCCCCGAGCTGGCCGTGCCGCAAGCGCCTGCCAATCTGCCGCTGGCCGCCGTTGAAGCCTTCTCCATCGACGACGTGACCACCACCGAGATCGACGACGCCTTCTCGGTCGTGCATCTGGACGGCGGCAAGGTGCGCGTCGGCATCCACATCGCCGCGCCGGGCCTGGGCATCCGTCCCGACGACGCCATCGACAAGATCGCGCGCGGCCGCATGTCCACTGTGTATATGCCGGGCGACAAAATCACCATGCTGCCCGACAGCATTGTCGACGCCTTCACCCTGGCCGAAGGCAAGACCTGCCCGGCCTTGTCGCTGTACGCCACCCTCGATCCGGCCGACTGGAGCGTGATCGCCACCGAAACGCGCGCCGAGCTGGTGCCGATCGCCAACAACCTGCGCCACAACGACCTGGACGATGTGGTCAACGAGGAAAGCCTGGCCGACGGCAGCGGCGAATACCCGCGCAAGGCCGAGCTGACCCTGCTGTGGGCCTGGGCCCAGCAGCTGGAGCAGGGCCGCATGGTCAAGCGCGAAGCCTTCGGCCTGAAGCCCGAGCAGAACAACCGCGTCGACTTCAACTTCTATGTGGAAGACGATGTCGTCACCATCAGCCGCCGCAAGCGCGGCGCGCCGCTGGACAAGATCGTGGCCGAGCTGATGATCTTCGCCAACAGCACCTGGGGCAAGATGATGCACGACCATGGTGTGCCGGGCATTTACCGCAGCCAGGGGCAGGGCGTGGGCGGCTGGGCCGCCAAGATGCAGGTGCGCATGCTGACCCATGCCGCGCCGCACCAGGGCCTGGGCGTCGACCAGTATGCCTGGTCCACCTCGCCGCTGCGCCGCTACACCGACCTGGTCAATCAGTGGCAGATCCTGGCCTGCGCCGAGCATGGCGTGACGGCGCCGCTGGTGGCCCCGTTCAAGCACAAGGACGCCAACCTGTTCGCCATCGTCTCCGCCTTTGACGCCGCCTACGCCGCCTATGCCGATTTCCAGTCGAATATGGAACGCTACTGGTGCCTGCGCTGGCTGGGCCAGGAAGACGCCAAGGAAGTCGATGCCGTCGTGCTCAAGGACGAGGTGCTGCGCCTGGTCGAGATTCCGCTCGTCATCCGCCTGCCGGGCATGCCGTCGCTGGCGCGCGGCATCCAGGTCAAGCTCGACGTGCTGCGCTGGGACGAGGTGGACCTGAGTATCGAAACCCGTCTGGGCGAAGTGCCGGTCACGCAAACGGCCAGCGAAGATGTGGGCTTCGAGGAAGACGATCTGGTGGACGAGGCGAACGATCCGGCCCAGGTGGAGGAAACGGTGGCGGAAGCCGCCGACCCGGCCGAAGCCGCCGCCACAGAAACGGCCGGCCAGGACGGCGCGGCGGAGCCTGCCGGCCAGTAAGCGCGCCTGGCCGCGCGGCGGGTCTCGATTTTTCTTGAGGCCCGCCGGCTTTGTCGTAGAATGCAGCATTCTGTTTGCTCTGGCCCAGCCCCGCGTGAAGTATTTAAGAGACAATCTGTTCCTCTGCATCGCCATCGGTGTTTCGCTGGCGGCCCACGCGGCCATGCTGACGGTGCACTTCGTCGCGCCGAAGGACTTCAAGATCGAGCCTACCGATCCGGGCCTGGAAGTCATCCTCGTCAACGCCAAGCACGATAAGAAGCCGCTCAAGGCGGACGCCCTGGCCCAGGCCAATCTGGACGGCGGCGGCAATGCCGACGCCGGGCGCGCCAAGTCGCCCCTGCCCGATATGCGCAAGATGGAGTCGGGCGACAGCATCAAGGCCACCAAACGCCGCATCGCCGAACTGGAAGAGCTGCAGAAAAAACTCCTGACCCAGGTGAAGGACAGCCCCGTCGCCGCGCCGCCCGTCACGGAAAAGAACAAGCCCGATCCGCTGCCCAGCGGCGCCGACCTGATCGACAGCAGCAAGGCGCTGGCGCGCATGGCGGCCGAAATCACCCAGACCATCGACGACCAGAACAAGCGTCCGCGCAAGACGCGCATCACGCCCAGCACCCAGGAAGTGGGTTATGCCCAGTACTACAAGGAATTCCAGCAGCGTGTGGAAACCATCGGCACGCTGAACTTCCCGCAAAAGAACGGCCGCAAGCTGTATGGGGAGCTGGTGGTGAACATCCCCATCTTCCAGGACGGCACCATCTATATGAAGGAAGGCGGCGCCCGCGTCGAACAAAGCTCGGGCAATCCGGCGCTGGACGAAGCCGCGCTGGCCATCGTGCGCCGCGCCGCGCCCTTCGGCAAATTCCCGTCCAAAATGCTGTCCAAGGATAAGGATGATCTGTGGATCATCATCACCCGCTTCAAATTCACGCGCGAGGAGAAGCTGGAAGCGAATCTGGGCGGCGTCAATTGAATCCACTCTACCCGAACGGAGTCTGATTTGGACCGCTACTGCGTCTTCGGCAATCCCATCGCCCACAGCAAATCGCCTGAAATCCACGCCGCCTTCGCCGCCCAGACCGGCCAGCAGCTGAGCTACGAAAAGCTCCTGGCGCCGCTGGACGGTTTTGCCGCCGCCGTGCAAGCCTTCATCGCCGCCGGCGGCAAGGGCGCCAACGTGACCGTGCCCTTCAAGCTCGAAGCGCACGCCCTGGCCGACGCGCTCACCGTGCGCGCCCAGGCGGCCGGCGCGGTCAATACCCTGGTGTTCAGCGAGCAGGGCATCATCGGCGACAACACCGATGGCGCGGGCCTGGTCAACGACATCGTGCGTAACGCCGGCGTGGCCATCGCCGGCAAGCGCGTGCTGCTGCTGGGCGCGGGCGGCGCGGCGCGCGGCGTGGTGCTGCCGCTGCTGGAACACCGTCCGGCGGCGCTCGCTATTGCCAACCGCACCGTCGCCACGGCGGAAGCCCTGGTGCAGCAGTTCGCCGCGCTGGCGGGTGAGGGCGTGCTTTCGGCCTGCGGCTTCGCCGAAGTCCAGGGCAAGTACGATATCGTCATCAATGCCACCTCGGCCAGCCTGAGCGCCGAACTGCCGCCGCTGCCGCCGTCCGCCTTTGCGCCCGGCGCGCTGGCGCTGGACATGATGTATGGGAAGGAGCCCACCGTCTTCCTGCGCTTTGCCGCCACCCATGGCGCCGCCACGCGCGACGGCCTGGGCATGCTGGTCGAACAGGCCGCCGAAGCCTTTGAAGTCTGGCGCGGCCTGCGTCCCGCCACCACGGATTTACTGCAACAACTGCGTACAAAACTATGACAAAAACGCGCAACAAACCTGGCCGCTTCGCCTGGGTGAAGTGGGTCTTCATCATTCCCGTTGCCCTGTTCCTGGCGGTGCAGGCTTACTTCTTCGTGCAGATCTGGTGGTGGGTCGACCACAACCCGAGCATGACCGCCTTCATGCGCGAGCAGCAGTCGGCCCTGCGCGAAAAAAATCCGGACGCGAATATCCAGCAGCAGTGGGTGCCGTACAGCCGCATCTCGAAAAATCTGAAACGCGCCATCATCGCCTCGGAAGACGCCAACTTCTCCGAGCATGAAGGCGTGGATTGGGATGCCCTGCAAAAAGCCTACGAGACCAACCAGAAGCGCAAGAAAGTGGCGCGCGGCGGCTCGACCATCACCCAGCAGCTGGCCAAGAACCTCTTCCTGTCCGGCTCGCGCAGCTATCTGCGCAAGGGTCAGGAACTGATCATCACCTATATGCTGGAAGCGCTGATGGACAAGGAGCGCATCTTCGAGATCTACCTGAACGTGGTGGAATTCGGCAAAGGCATCTTCGGCGCCGAAGCGGCGGCCAAGCATTACTACGGCATCCCGGCGTCCAAGCTGGGCGCGGCCCAAGCCGCCAAACTGGCCGTGATGCTGCCCAACCCGCGCTATTTCGACGGCCACCGCGATTCCAGCTATCTGGCGCGGCGCACCGGCACCATCCTTAAGCGCATGGGATCGGCCGAACTGCCCTGATGGCGGGGCGGAGTGCGCACTCAGCCCGCATAGACCGAAAATAGCCGAAGTTCGGGCCGGGGCAGCAAAAAATAGCACGCCGGGGTGGCCTCGCCCCGGGCTTTGCGAGTACACTTGCGCTGTTTTGTTTTCCGCGCGGCAGCGCCTGAACCCACCGTCGGCTGAGAGTGCCTATGATTAATGTTTTCGTTCTACAAAATGGCCGGCTCAATCAGGTGCCCATTGAGACGCGCGAAGACCTTGAGCAAGCGGCGCCGGTGTGGGTCGACCTGACCGATCCGACCGAAGACGAACGCGCCTGGGTCAAAGCCATTTACGGCGTGATCCTGCCGGGCGAAGACGAAGTCAAAGACATTGAAGCCTCGGCGCGCTATTACGAAGCCGAAAACGGCGACCTCCACCTGCGCACCGACTTCCTGCTGGAAGAAGACGACGGCCCCTCGCGCGTGGTCACTGTGGCCTTCATCCTGGCCAAGAAAATGCTGTTCTCCGTGCACACCGACGACCTGCCGGTGTTCCGTCTGGTGCGCATGCGCGCCCGTTCCCGTCCCGGCTCCATCGCCGACTACATGGACGTGCTGCTCGACCTGTACGCCACCGACGCCGAATACTCGGCCGACGCGCTGGAAGGCATCTACCAGAAGCTGGAAGAAGTGTCGGGCCGTGTGCTGCAGGAAGAATTCACCGACCAGGACGCGGCCGACGCCCTGAGCGCTATCGCCCACGAAGAAGACTTGAACGGCCGCATCCGCCGCAATATGATGGACACGCGGCGCGCCGTCAGCTTCCTGATGCGCGGCCGGCTGCTCAATTCCGAGCAGTTCGAAGAAGCGCGCCAGATCCTGCGCGACATCGAATCGCTGGACGGCCACACCTCCTTCCTGTTCGACAAGATCAACTTCCTGATGGACGCCACGGTCGGCTTCATCAACATCAACCAGAACAAGATCATCAAGATCTTCTCCGTGGCCAGCGTCGCCTTCCTGCCGCCGACCCTGATCGCCTCGATCTACGGCATGAACTTCAAAGGCTGGTTCCCCGAACTCGAATGGTCGATGGGCTACCCCTTCGCCCTCGGCCTGATGGTCTTCAGCGCCATCGCCCCCTTCCTCTACTTCCGCCACCGCGGCTGGCTCAAGTAAGCCCCTGCAGCTAAGCTCGTGTCCACCTTGGGGGCAGACCCCAATCGGACACGGCCTGAGCTATGGAATGGCCCGTTTATCGTCTCGTTCGTGTCCACCTTGGTGCCTGGCACCGAAATGGACACAAGCTCTGCTGTTGACTGACCTATGGACGAGCTTGTGTCCGATTGGGGTCTGACCCCAAGGTGGACACGGGCTCGGCTATGGCGTTTAGGCGGCGAGGCGGGGGCGGAAGTCAAGGGAGAGGGCGCTGCAGTAGGGGATGGCTTGCCATTGCTGGTTGAGCGCCTGGGCTTGCTCGAACAGGGAGTTTTGCACGTCGATGGGGCTGAGGTCGAAGGGGCGCTTGCCGCGCGCTTCGCAGGCGGCGGCGGTCAGGCTGAGGAAGCTGGGCAGATCGAAGGCGCCTGCCAGCAGCTGGGCATGCAGGCCGTCGACGATGGATTCGGCCTGGATCAGCTGTTCTTCGGCGCGCTGGTTGCCGGCCGTGTGGGCGGCGTCCTGGGCGGCGTCGGCGTCGGCGCCGTGGGCGACGCGGCTCAGGAAGCCGTGGTGCAGGGGCAGGGCCGATTCCACCACGTAATGCAGCAGGTCGCGCGGCAGGCTGCTTTGGCGCGGCATGCGGATTTCGGTGGCGCTGCCATTGTTGCGGACCAGGCGCAGCACGTCGAATTGGTCGTGGCGGGAGCGTTTCTCAGCGATCAGGATCATGACGGGTGGGGCAATAATTCTGTAGGTGCAAGTATGCGCCGTGCAGCCGCCAGAAAAACTCACCAAAAATCACTTTTCATCTGCAATCTGCGCCAGACGCGCCTGCAAGGCTGCCAGGAAAGCTTGCGGCCGGTCCAGGCCGAGGTAGATGCGCTGCACAGGCTGCATGCCGCCGAGGAAGCCGCGCAATTCGCTGCCCGGGCGCAGCCGCAGCTCGACATTCGGCTCCCCCATCTGCTCCAAACGCCGCGTGCCGCGCTCACGCGGCACCGGCCCGCGCAGCGGCTCGGCGGCTGCCAGCATGGCGTAGGGAATGCGCGCGTCGGGCGCAAACAGGCCGCAGCGCAGCAGCAGGGCATCGCGCCCCAGTGAAATGGGACGGCGCAGGGTGGCGCGGTATTCGGCCAGCAGATACAGCAGGCCGAATACCGTGAGGGCGCTGATCAGCCAAGCCACGGCGGGCGCGGCGAGAAAATGCAGCAGCGCATGGCCCAGCGGGATCTCGAAGATAATCAGGAAAATAAAGCCGAGCTGATTGGAGGCATTGCCGCCATTTTGCGCATAGCCGAAATGCTGTTCGCCTTCGTATTGAATTGTTTTATTCTTTTTCAGCAGCAGGCCATAAAACCAGATTCTGGCGTCGAATAAGATGATGCGGCTGATGGGGCTGTCGCCCAGACCTCCAATGACTTGCCGCTCCAGCATAGCATCCACATCGCCCGATATGCGCAGGAGTTTCCAGGTCTGATAAACCAGCCAGCCGACCAGGGTGAATTCGGCAATCACCATTAAACCGGCCAGATAAGGCCGCACATTTTCCAGATCTTGCCAAAGGATTTTGCTTTCGTCGGGAATGGCGAAACTGCCGAAGCCAATGCCGCCTATGCACAGCGCAGTGGTCTTGAATAAGAAGTCTTTCAGGCCGGGACGGAAAATCAGGTAATACAGCAGGGGCAGGAAAAGCAAGGTGTCGAATAAGAGCGGCCATTCTTCGATCTTGCGGCCATATTCGTTCAACAGCGTGGCGGTATTGAGCAGGGCGTAATGTCCGCTATATACCAGCAGCACCAGAAAGCCAAACAGCATTTGTTTGCGCAAGCTGAAAACCATATCTCCTCCGGCTGATGAGATGGGAACGCGGCCCATTCTACGCGGCTATGGCAGGGCTTGCATGAAGACGCCGCTGTCATGCCAGTTCCCTGCGCGATCAGACTGGAATCTGGCATGCAAAGGGTATGACAGGGCGCAAAAAAGCCCGCTTGGCGCGGGCTTCGGGGCAGGAGCGAGGCAGCTCAGCCCAGCTTGGCAAATACGCGGCGCGCGGCGGCGATGGTTTCGTCGATCACGGCATCGTCGTGCTGCGCCGAAACGAAGCCGGCTTCAAACGCAGCCGGTGCGAAATACACGCCTTCATCCAGCATCATATGGAAGAAGGTATTGAATTTGGCGCGGTCGCCCGCCATCATTTCCGCGTAGTTATTCGGCGGGGTGGCACTGAAATACAGGCCGAACATGCCGCCTTCGGAATCGGCGCAGAAAGTAATGTCGGCTTCCTTGGCTGCTGCGGTTAATCCCGTGGCCAGGCGCTTGGCGCTGGCGGCGAGTTTATCGTAGAAGCCTGGCTGTTGAATCAGTTTCAGCGTGGTCATGCCCGCGGCCACCGCTACCGGATTACCGGACAGGGTGCCGGCCTGATATACCGCGCCCAATGGCGCCATTTTCGACATTAATTCGGCACTGCCGCCGAATGCGGCCACCGGCAGGCCGCCGCCAATCACTTTGCCCAAGGCGGTCAAATCCGGCTTAATGCCATACAGTGCTTGCGCACCGCCCAGGCCGACACGGAAACCGCACATCACTTCGTCGAAAATCAGAATCGCGCCATATTTGCTGCACAGATTGCGCAGCGCTTGCAGGAATTCCGGCGTGGCTTTGATCAGATTCATATTGCCGGCCACCGGTTCCACGATGACGCAGGCAATTTCCTCGCCCATATTGGCGAAGGCTTCTTCGATCTGGGCCACATTGTTATAGTCCAGCACCAGGGTGTGCTTGACGAAATCTTCCGGCACGCCGGCCGAGGTTGGATTGCCGAAGGTCAGCAGACCGCTGCCCGCTTTCACCAGCAGGGAGTCGGCGTGGCCGTGGTAGCAGCCTTCGAACTTGACGATCTTGTCGCGGCCGGTGGCGCCGCGCGCCAGGCGCAGGGCGCTCATGGTTGCTTCGGTGCCGGAAGACACCAGGCGCACCTGTTCGATGGACGGCACCAGGCGGCAGATTTCCTCGGCCATTTCGATTTCCGCTTCGGTCGGCGCGCCGAAGGACAGGCCGCGCATGGCCGCTTCCTGCACCGCCTTCACCACTTCGGGATGGGCGTGGCCGACGATGGCCGGCCCCCAGGAACCGATGTAATCGATGTAACGTTTGCCGTCCGCATCCCAGAAATACGGCCCTTCGGCGCGGGTGATGAAGCGCGGCGTGCCGCCCACCGAGCGGAAGGCGCGCACCGGGGAATTGACGCCGCCCGGGGTGGTTTTCTGGGCGCGGGCAAACAGCGTATCGTTCTTGGAAGTAGTCATAGTCGTTTCAATGGGGGTTGTGCAGCTTGAAAAAACGGTTGGGCACCAGCTTGCCCATGCCATGGCGCTGGGCGTGGGCCAGGGCGCCGAAAGTGTATTGCTGGGCCAGATCGACGGCTTGCGGCGTTTCCGCGCCCAGGGCCATGAAGGCGGCGATCGCGCCCGACAGCGTGCCGCCGGCGCCGAGGAAGGAGCCGGGCAGGTGCTGCCAGCGGTCGTGGCGCACCACGCCGCCGGCGCCGTACAGGGTATTGGCGCGCAGCGAGGCGTCGCTCGGCCCCTTGCCGGCCGGGGTGCCCGTCACCAGCACGTATTCGCAGCCCAGGTCGATCAGGTGCTGGGCGTCGTCGGCCGTGGTTTCGCCGTTGCCCAGGTCGCGCCAGGTCTCGGCCAGGCGGCCCAGCTCCACCTGCGACAGCATCAGCAGGGTCGCTTGCGGCACCAGCAGCTGGCGCAGCACGGTGAGCATTTCGTCCATATCCTCGCCTTCGGGCAGCTCCGGCAGGCGCGAGCCGAAGGGGTCGAGGATCAGGGGCGCGTCCGGGTAGTCCGACACCACCTCGGCGATGGCCGAGATATGCTCCATATTATCCAGCGCACCAATCTTGAAGGCCGCTACCTCCACATCCTCCAGCACCACGCGGGCCTGGTCGGCCACCCAGTCCGGGTCCACATGCTGCTGGTCTTCGACCCCGGCACTGTCGCCGATGAGCAGGGCGGTCGTTACGCCGAAGCCCTGGCAGTGCAGGGCCGAGAAGGTGGCCAGATCGGCGTGGACGCCAATCGCGCCGATCGGATCGGCGGCGCCAAATGTCAGGATGAGGGGCGAAGTTTGGTTTTGCACGGCGGGTAGATTAAGATACCTAATTCGGCATTTTACTTGATTGAGGATGGCAGAACGTGAGTAGCGGAGATACGACCCAAGAATTCCAGACCTGGATGTGCCTGATCTGCGGCTGGATCTACGACGAAGCGGCCGGTCTGCCGGACGAGGGCATCGCCCCTGGAACGCGCTGGGCCGACGTGCCCATGAACTGGGCCTGCCCGGAATGCGGCGCCCGCAAGGACGATTTCGAGATGGTCGCGATCTGAAACGCCCGCCCAGGCGCGGCGCCCTGTGCTATCGTGTGGATAACATCCCGGTGAAACGACTATGACGACTACGCCGCAAGCGACAGGTTTGAAAATCATGGTGATCGACGATAGCAGCACCATCCGCCGCTCCGCCGAGATTTTCCTGAGCCAGGCCGGTTACCAGGTGCTGCTGGCCGAAGACGGCTTCGACGCCCTGGCCAAGATCAGCGACCACCACCCGGACCTGATCTTCTGCGACATCCTGATGCCGCGCCTGGACGGCTACCAGACCTGCGCCCTGATCAAGAAAAGCACGCGTTTCCATACCACTCCGGTGCTGATGCTGTCCTCCAAGGATGGCCTGTTCGACCGGGCGCGCGGCGCAATGGTCGGCTCGGCGGCCTATCTGACCAAACCCTTTACCAAAGACAGCCTGCTGGCGGCGGTGCGCGAGCACACGGCCGGCGCGGCAGGCGCATAAGACCAGCGAGGCAAGCATGGCCATCCAAAAAATCCTGATCGTCGACGATTCGCCCACCGAACGTTACTACCTCACCGATATCCTGGTGAAGAACGGCTTTTCCGTCACCACCGCCGAAAACGGCGAGGAGGCGCTGGACAAGATCAAGGCCGACAAGCCGGAGCTGATCCTGATGGACGTGGTGATGCCGGGCGCGAACGGCTTCCAGGTCACGCGCACCATCGCCCGCGATCCGGCCCTGCAGGACGTGCCGGTGATTATCTGCTCCAGCAAGAACCAGGAAACCGACAAGATCTGGGGCATGCGCCAGGGCGCCAGGGACTATCTGATCAAACCGGTGGTGGCGGCCGAACTGCTGGCGAAGATCGCGGCCCTCGGCTGACATGGCCAGCGCGCACGGGGACGGGGCAACAGCACCGGACGGCGCCGAGCGCCGCAGCCGGCTGCGCCAATACCAGGTGCAGCTGCTGGAGCGCATGCAGGCGGCCAAGGGCGGCGCGGGCAATGCCGGCCGCGAGCTGGGCGTGCAGGCCGGCGCGCTGCGCGGCCTGCTGGACCTGACCCAGATCGGCGAGATCGTGCACTGCCAGGCGCTGACGCCGGTGCCGCTGGCGCAGGACTGGTATCTGGGCCTGGCCAATATCCGCGGCAATCTGACCGGGGTCGTCGACCTGGCGCGCTACCTGGGCGAAGCGCCTTGCGCGCCGGAGGCGGACAGCCGCTTCATCACCTTCGCGCCGGCCCTGGGCTACAACTGCGCCCTGCTGGTGGCGCGCGTGCTGGGCCTGCGCCGGCTGGACGAGATGCGGCAAGGCGCCGCAGCGGCGGCCGATACCCAGCCCTGGTGCGCGCAGCAGTTCGAAGACAAGGAAAACCAGGTCTGGACCCGCCTGGATCTGGGCTTGCTGGTGCGCGAGGCGCGCTTCCAGCAGGCCGGCAGATAAGAAAACCGCCACAGGCGGCGCCATACCAAGTAACCGGGGGATGCTGTAATGGTATTCAAGATATTCCCGCGCTCCACGGCGGGCAGCGCCGAGCCAGCGCCCAATTCGGAATTCGCCGGTTACGGCGACGGCAACTCGCAGTTCGGCCATACCGCCCCGCTGCCGGAGGCGGGCGCGCCGGCGGCCGGCGAGGACAGCGAAGCCCCGCTGCGCCTGCGCGACGCCATCCGCCGCCGCGGCCCGGCGCCGGTGGCCGATACCGGCCCCGATTTCAAGCTGCCCCTGATCGGCCACCTGGCGCCGCAGCGCCAGTTAAGCATCCTCTCCAGCGCCCTGGCCCTGAGCCTGGCCTTGAGCGTGGCCTTTGTCGCCCTGTATGCGCATGAAGGCACGCTCAGCTCCACCCGCACCCAGATCGCCGGCGACGCCCTGATGCACTCGCAGCGCATCGGCAAGGCCGCGCCGAATGCGGTGGAAGGCAATGCCGAAGCCTTCCGCCAGCTGGAAGAAAGCCGGCGCGAGCTGAATCACGCCTTCACCCTGATGAGCAGCGGCGGCAGCTATGGAGGTCGCAGCGTGGGCGCCGCCCCGGCCGCGCTGGAAGCCACGCTGGGCCAGGCGCGCCGCGGCTGGGCGGAGTCGGACAAGGCGGCGGAAACCATCCTGCGCCTGAAGCCGGAGTTGAGCGGCGTGGATAAAACCCTGCATAGCCTGAACGCCATGTCGCCCGAGCTGCTGGCCCTGAGCGAGGAAATCGGTTCGCTCAAGCTGCAGCGCGGCGGCAATGCGCGCGAAGTGGCGGCGCTGGGCAAGCTGTCCATGCTGACCCAGCGCATGAGCCGCGGCGCCAGCGAATTCCTGACGGCCGGCGGCATCAGCTCGGAAACGGCCTTCCAGCTGGGGCGCGACACCACGGTCTTCCGCAATACGGTGGATGGTTTCCTGAACGGCAGCGATACCTTGCAGCTGCCCGCCACGCGCGACGCCGAGCTGCGCGAGAAACTGGGCCTGCTGAAAGGGCGCTTCGAGGAATACCAGGCCATGGTCGGCTCGATCCTGAACCGCCTGGATAAATTCACCGCCGCCAAAAGCGCCGAACAGCTGATCTTCAGCCGTAATGAGAATCTGCGGCAAAGCCTGACCGCGCTGCAGAGCGCTTTTCGTTCGGAGCAGGAATCGCTGAACTACAGCTTCTGGCTGATGGTGGCGGGCGGCATGCTGACGCTGCTCTCGGCCGCCGCCATCGGCCGCGTGCTGCTGCAGGACTCGCACGCCCGCACGCGCGGCGCCGACCGCCGCCGCAAGGAAGCCGAAGCAATGCGCCTGCAGGCGCAGCAAAAAGAGGAAGAGGCCAAGGCCATGAACGCGCAGAACCAGGCGGCGATCCTGCGCCTGATGAACGAGCTGCAGGAAGTGGCGGACGGCGACCTGACGGTGCAGGCCACCGTCTCCGAGGACATTACCGGCGCCATCGCCGATTCGGTCAACTACACGGTGGAGGAGCTGCGCGGCCTGGTGGGCCGGGTCACGGTGACGGCCGAACAAGTGACGTCGGCCTCCACCCATGCGCAGGGTATTTCCAGCGATCTGCTGCTCGCCTCGCAGCAGCAGTCGCGCGAAATCCAGGACGCCAGTTCCACCGTGGTGAAGATGGCCAACGAAATCACCGAAGTCTCCAAATCGGCCTCCGAATCGGCCGGCGTGGCGCGCCAGTCGGTGGCGGCGGCGCGCCAGGGCGCGACGGCGGTGCAGAACGCCATCAAGGGCATGAACGAAATCCGCGAGCAGATCCAGGAAACCTCCAAGCGCATCAAGCGCCTGGGCGAGTCCTCGCAGGAGATTGGCGAAATCACCGAACTGATTTCCGACATCACCGAACAGACCAATGTGCTGGCGCTGAACGCCGCCATCCAGGCCGCATCGGCGGGGGAGGCGGGGCGCGGCTTCTCGGTGGTGGCGGAGGAGGTGCAGCGCCTGGCCGAGCGTTCGGCCGGCGCGGCCAAGCAGATCGGCGCCCTGGTGCGCACCATCCAGACCGACACCCACGACGCCGTGGCGGCGATGGAGAAATCGACCCAGGGCGTGGTCGAAGGCGCGCGCCTGTCCGATGCGGCCGGTGCGGCGCTGGAAGACATCTCGCAAGTGTCGAACCGTCTGGCGGAGCTGATCCAGGGCATTTCGCGCGCCACCGGCATGCAGGCGACATCGGCCAGCGGCGTGGCGCACAATATCCAGCACATCCTGCAGGTCACGGAACAGGCCAAGGATGGCACGCAGCAGACCGCGCAATCGGTGCGCAAGCTGTCGGTGCTGGCGCAGGAACTGAAAAACTCGGTATCGCGTTTCCGTATTACTTCTTGAGGCAAGAATGAGCAGAACTGATCTTCCCTATAGCGCAACGCCGCAATTCGACACCGGCCCGCTGTCATGGGTCATGGTGGAAATCCGCGAGGCGCTGGGGCGGTCAAGGACGGCGCTGTTCGAAGCCGGGGGCAGGGAGGCGGAAGACCAGGCCACCGCCCTGCAGCATGCCAAGTCGCATCTGCACCAGGCGCATGGCGCCCTGCAGATGGTCGATGTGGATGGCGTGGTGGTGCTCACCGAACTGGCCGAGCAGGTGCTGGACCGCTTCAAGGCCGGCACGCTCAAATGCAATACCGACCATGTGCAGACGGTGGCGAGCCTGTACCAGGCGCTGACCGAATTTCTGCAGGAGCTGCTGGAAGGCGAACCGCTGCAGCCGGTGCGCCTGTTCCCCTGGTACCGCGAGGTGCAGGCCATGCTGGGCGCGGAGCGCGTGCATCCGGCCGACCTGTTCTTCCCCGACCTCTCGCCGCGCGCCGCCTTGTCGGCCGCCGCGCCGGATGCCGCCGCTCCCGATTACACAGCCCTGCGTCAGCGCTTCGAGCGCGCGCTGCTGCCGTACCTGAAAGCGCCCGACGCCGCCGCCCAGATGGCGCAGGCCGCCGCGCTGCAGGATGCCGTGGCCGCCGTCGCCGACGCCCAGCAGGAACCGCAGGCGCGCGCCTTCTGGCTGGCGCAGCAAGCTTTCGCCGAAATGGTGGCCGGCGGCCAGCTGGAAAGCGGCCTGTATGTGAAGCAGCTGTTTGGCCTGATCAATCTGCAGCTGCGCCGTCAGTCGCAAGGCAATATGGCCTTGCCCGACGGCCTGCTGCGCGACGCCCTGTTCTTCGTTGCCGCAGCCGATGCCGCCAGCCTGCCACCGCTGGCGCAGCAGCTGCATCATGCGTATGCGCTGGAGCGCATGGTGCCGCACGATTACGAGGTGCGCCGCTACGGCCAGCTCGATCAGGAAGCGCTGGCGCGCGGGCGCGAAGGCATGCAGCAGGCGCAAGCCGCCTGGCGCCGACTGGAGCAGGCCAGCAGCGATGCGGCCCTCAATGATGAATTCGGACAGGCTTTGGCAATCGTGGGCGCGGCCGGCAGCAAGCTTGGCCTGTCTGCGCTGGCGACTTTGATGCGCCAGCTGGCCGATGTCGCCAACAGCGCCGCCACGGTCGGACGCAGTGAAGAACTGGGCCTGGAAATGGCGACGGCTCTGCTGTTTGCCGAACATGGCCTGGAACAGATCCGCCACCTGCCCGACGATTTCGCGGCCCATGCCGATACCATCGGCGCGCGCCTGCAAGCCCTGTTGTCCGGCCAGACCCCGCCCCAGCCCGCGCAATGGCAGGGCAGCCTGGCGCGCCGCATGCAGCAGGACGATACGGTGGCGGCCTTGTCGACGGAGATGAAGACTGGCCTGCGTCAGGTGGAAAAAGTGCTGGACGACTATTACGCCGACCCCGCGCGCCGCGCCGAGCTGGCGCCGCTGGATGGCGTGCTGCACCAGCTGCAAGGCGCTTTGAGCCTGCTCGACCAGGACGACGCCGTGCGCGCCGCCCAGCATGTGCGCGCCGAAGTGCACAAGCTGGCCAGCGGGCAGGGCGATCCGGCGCAGGAAGCGAAGCTGCTGGACCAGGTGGCGCAGAACGTCGGCGCGCTCGGCTTCTTCGTCGATACGCTGGCGCAGAATCCGGCCGGCGCGTGCGAGCGCTTCAGCTTCGACGCAGAACAGGGCAGCTTCCGCGCCGTGCCCTTCCGCAAGATGGCGGGGGCGGAATCGATTCCGGTGCTGGAAGACGAAGTGGCGCCGCCCGCCACGCCGGTGCCGCCACAGCAGGCGCCCGCCGTGCCGCCATCGGATGCTGAAAGCGAGGCGGGCGACGCCGCCATCGAAGCCGAGCTGCTCGACATCTTCATCGCCGAGGCCCAGGACGTGCTGGCCTTCGTCGACGCCACCCTGGCCAAGCCGCGCGCCGAAGCGGGCAGCCTGGATCATCTGACCATGCTGCGCCGCTCCTTCCACACGCTGAAGGGCAGTGGCCGCATGGTGGGCCTGAACCACTTCGCTGATGCCGCCGGAGCGGTGGAGCGCACCATGAACCAGTGGCTGGCCGAGGAGCGTCCCGCCAGCGAGGCGCTGTTCGCACTGTTGGAACATGCCGCCGCCGAACTGGGCGCCTGGGTCGGAGAGCTGGTCGCCACAGGCGCCTCGCCGCGCAACGGCCTGGCCCTGATCGCCGCCGCCGGCCGCGTGCAGGCAGGCGGCGCCTTCGAGCTTGAGGCTGAACCGGCGTCCGCAGAAGGCGCCGTGGACGATGCCGGCGTTGACGCATCCGCCAGCGAAGGTGAGGGCGCGGCAGAGCCGCCGCAGGAGAGCGCCGCGCCGCGCCCTGCGGTGACAGTGAACGGCAATGTGATCGGCTTCCCGGCGGCGACCACGCCGGCCGCCCAGCCGGGCGAGGACAATATCAAGTTCGTCGGCCGCCTCGCAATCCCTCTGCCGCTGTACAACATCTATCTGGCCGAAACCGATGAAATCGTGCGTCTGCTGGCGCGCGACTTCGGCGAATGGCGCCACGAGCCGCGCCGCCCGGTCAGTCCGGACGCCCTGCAGGCCGCGCATACCCTGGCCGGCACTTCGGCCACGGTCGGCTTCAAGGCGCTGCGCGAATTGGCGTATGCGCTGGAATCGACGCTGCTGGCGCTGCGCGCGCCCGCGCCCCAGCTCGACCATGCCCAGCACGACCTGCTCGACTTCTCGGTGGAGCGCGTGCGCCAGATGCTGCAAAGCTTCGCCGCCGCCGACATGCCGCCCGAACAGCCGGAGCTGATCGCCGCCCTCGGCAAGCTGCAGGCGGAACTTGCCAGCCCGGCCCGCACCGGCGCGGAACTCGATGCCCGGCTCGACTCCCTGCTGGCCGATAGCGAAGGCGCTGGATTGCCGCAACCTGTTCCCGGCATGGCCGAACATGCCATGCCGGTGGAGTCGCCGCTGGAAGAAACCCAGGTTCCAGCACCCTCTGCCGAGGATGAATTGGCGGCCCGCCTCGACGCGCTGTTCACCGACACTTACCACAGCCTGATCGCCAGCCCGCCACCGGCCCCGGAGCGCGCCGAACGCCCGGCCGCACCGGCTGTCAGCGCCGCCGCCAGCGACGATATCGACGACTTGTTTGCCTCTGCCTTCGACGACAGCTTCGCGCCCGTCGCGCCGCTGGAGGCGGCCGAGCTGGCGCCCTTGAGCGAGCATGCCGCCGGCCCTGCATCGCTGCCGCCTGAGGTACTGGATGCTGCATCGGCCGCCGAGCCGGCAGCGGCGCTTGAGACGCCAACCGCAATACCGGCCGAAGCACCAGCCGAAGCACCGGTCGGCGTCGAAGCCGGGAGCGATTCCGACGCCGATTCCGAAGTCGAGGTGCTGGCGCTGCCCGGCGCGCCGGCCGAGCTGGCGGTGCCCGCTCCCGGCAGCTTCCAGGACGAAATCGATGCCGACCTGTTGCCGGTCTTCCTCGAAGAAGGCGCCGACCTGCTGCCGCAAATTGGCGAAGCGCTGCGCACCTGGCAGCACAATCCCGCCGATTTCAGCCACGCCCAGATGCTGCAGCGCGTGCTGCACACGGTGAAGGGCAGCGCCCGCATGGCCGGCGCCATGCGCCTCGGCCAGCACGCCCACGAAATCGAAACCCATATCGAAAACATGGTGCATGCGGGCAGCGCCACGCCGCATGCGTTTGAAGAGCTGCTGGCCCACTACGACCACGCCCTGCTGCTGTTCGAACAGCTGCAAGACCCGGCCGCCGTGCAAGGCGCCGCCGCCCAGCCGGGCGAGGCCGCGCCAGCCGGCGGCGGTGCGCCCGGCGTGCTGGAAAGCGCCGATGCCGCCTCCGACGTCGCCGCCAAGACGCCGCTGGTACGGGTGCGCGCCGACATCCTCGATCGGTTGGTGAACCAGGCCGGCGAAGTCTCGATCAGCCGCTCGCGGCTGGAAAACGAAGTCGGTTCCCTGCGCGCTTCCCTGAACGACTTCTCGGAAAACCTGAACCGCCTGCGCCGCCAGCTGCGCGAGGTGGAAATGCAGGCCGAATCGCAGATCGCCTCGCGCATGTCCATTTCCGGCGAGCGCGAATTCGACCCGCTGGAATTCGACCGCTTCACCCGCCTGCAGGAGTTGACCCGCATGATGGCCGAAAGCGTGAACGACGTGGCGGCCTTCCATGAAAACCTGGGCCGCTCGGTGGAAGCGGCGAGCGGCGATCTGAATCAGCAGGCGCGCATGACGCGCGAGCTGCAGCGCGACCTGATGCGGGTGCGCATGGTGCCTTTCGCCAGCATCTCGGAGCGCCTGTTCCGCGTGGCGCGCCAGAGCGCCAAGGAAGTCGACAAGCGGGTCAACCTGGATATCCGCGGCGGCGCCGTGGACATCGACCGCAGCGTGCTGGAACGCATGGCCGCGCCTTTCGAGCATCTGCTGCGCAACGCCATCGTGCATGGCGTGGAAACGCGCGAGCGGCGCGGCGCGGCGGGCAAGGAGGAAATCGGCGAGCTGCTGATCCAGGTCAGCCAGCAGGGCAACGAGGTGGTCATCGAATTCAGCGACGATGGCGCTGGCCTCGATCTGCAGCGTATCCGCGCCAAGGCGCGCAGCGTTGGTCTGCTGGGCGAGACGGAAGAGGTGAGCGACGCCGAAGCGGCCAATCTGATCTTCGAGCCGGGCTTCTCCACCGCCGACACCCTGACAGAGCTGGCGGGACGCGGCGTCGGCATGGACATCGTGCGCGCCGAGGCGCAAGCCCTGGGCGGTCGCATCGACACTATGAGCGAAAGCGGCAAGGGCGCGCGCTTCACCATCCATCTGCCGCTGACGCTGGCCGTGACCCAGGTGGTCCTGCTGTCGGCCGGCGGCCGCCTGTACGCCCTGCCATCGGTGCAGGTCGAGCAGGTGCTGCAGATGAAGGACGCGGCGTTGGGCGAGGCCCAGGCCAAGGGCGAACTGGTGCTGCACGGCCAGCACACTGCCTTGCACTATCTGCCCGAGCTGCTGGGCGGCACCGCCGTGCGCATGCCGGCGCAGCGCTCCGCGCCGGTGCTGATGCTGCGCAATGGCAGTGACAAGCTGGCCCTGCATGTGGACGAGGTGCTGGGCAACCGCGAGGTGGTGATCAAGAATATCGGCCCGCAGCTGGCGCGCATGCCCGGCATCGCGGGCGCCACGGTGCTGGGTTCGGGCGAGATTGTGCTGATCCTCAATCCCCTGGCCCTGGTGCAGCACCTGGCCCAGCATCCCGAACTGCGCGGCGAGTATGCCGAAGCGGCGGGCAGCGTGGCGGCGGGCGCGGGCGAACGGCCGGGATGCACCGTCATGGTGGTCGACGACTCGCTCACCGTGCGCAAGGTCACACAGCGCCTGCTGGAGCGCGAGGGCTACCAGGTGGTGCTGGCTAAGGACGGGGTGGATGCGCTGGAGCAGATGCAGGAGCTGCGCCCCGACATGATGCTGGTCGATATCGAGATGCCGCGCATGGACGGTTTCGACCTCACGCGCAATGTGCGCGGCGACGCCCGCACGCGCGACATCCCCATCATCATGATCACCTCGCGCAGCGCCGACAAGCACCGCAACTACGCCATGGAACTCGGTGTGAATGCCTACTTCGGCAAGCCCTACCAGGAGGCGGTGCTGCTCAGTGCCATCGCCGGCCTGCTGCCAGCGGCTTAAAGGCGCTTAGGCCGGCGCCTTCACCACCGCATAGCGCTCCAGCGTGCGCTTGCGCGCCGCGTCGTGCTGCACGATGGGTTCGGAATAATCGCGTCCCAGCTCGATGCCGCGCTGCGCCAGCAGCATGCGCGGCACCAGCCAGGGCGCGTGGATTTCCTTGTCCGCCAGCTTGGCCAACTGCGGCAGGTAGCGCCGGATAAAGCGCCCCTCGGCATCGAACTTCTCCGACTGCGTGATCGGGTTGAAGATGCGGAAGTAGGGCTGGGCATCGCAGCCCGAGGACGAAGCCCACTGCCAGCCGCCGTTATTCGCCGCCAGGTCGAAATCGTTCAGATGCAGGGCGAAGTAAGCTTCGCCGCGCCGCCAGTCGATGCCCAGATCCTTGATCAGGAAGCAGGCGGCCACCATGCGCAGGCGGTTGTGCATATAGCCGGTCTGGTTGATCTGGGCCATGGCCGCGTCGACCAGCGGATAGCCGGTGCGGCCCTCGCACCAGGCGGCGAAAGCGGCATCGGCCGCGGGACCGGTTTCCCACTCGATCGCGTCATAGGCCGGCTTGAACGAGGAATGCACCACATGCGGATGCTGGTACAGGATCATCATGTAAAACTCACGCCAGATCAGTTCCGACAGCCAGACCGCGCCGCCTTCCCCGGCCTGGCCGCGCGCCGACAGCTCGGCCACGGTGCGCACCAGATGGCGGATCGACACCGTGCCAAAGCGCAGGTGCAGGGACAGGTAGGACGGCCCTTTCAGCGCCGGGTAGTCGCGCGCAAAGCCATAATCGGCCACGCGGGCCTGGAAATTTTCGAACAGCGCGGCGCCGCCCGCCATGCCGGTGGGGATGGCCAGCTCGCCCAGATTGCTCGGCTCAAATCCCAGTTCGGCCAGCGTGGGCAGCGTTCCCACGCCGGGCGCCAGGCTGGCGGCATACGGCTCGACCTGCCATGGCGCCAGGCAGGAAGGATCGGCCTGTATCTTCTTGAGCCAGGCGTTCTTGTAGGGCGTGAACACGGAAAACGGCGTGCCGGCCTGCGACAGCACCTCGTCCTTCTCGAAAATCACTTGATCCTTGAAGCTGTGGAAGCTGCGTCCCTGTGCTTCCAGCGCGGCCGCTACGGCGGCGTCGCGCGCGATCGCCTGCGGTTCGTAATCGTGGTTGGCGAATACCGCCTCGGCCCCCAGTTCGGCCGCCAGCGCCGGAATCGCCGTGGCGGCGTCGGCATGGCGCACCAGCAGATGGCCGCCCAGCTGTTGTAAATCCGCACCCAGCTGCGCCAAGCTGGCGTGGATGAAATCGACGCGGCGGTCGAGCCGCGGCAAGCCGTCCAGGATCGCCTTGTCGAAGACAAAGACGCAAAACACGCGGCGGCTGCGGCGCAGCGCATGGTGCAGTGCAGCGTGGTCGAAGCTGCGCAAGTCGCGGCGGAACCAGACCAGAGTGGTGTCAAAAGCCATATTCAGGGAGTAAATCATCTTGCAAGCCGGTTTTTTGCCTGTGGCGCTGCCGGGAAGGGGGCGGCAGGGCGGCGGAAAAATGGCCAGGCCGGCAATTCATAGTAAACTGTCGGTGTATACGCAGCGGCCGCGTCGGCGCGGGCCGTGCGATATTACAGCAAAGCATACAGAAGAACACCCCGCAGCCTAGCAGAGAGAGCAAAGCGTATGAAGAAAAGCAAAGTCAGCACGACTCTACCTGTACCCGGCCTGTTACGCGAACCCCGCGACCCAGAGGAGCAAGCAATGTCCATGGCTGCCCCGGCGCTGAACCTGGCGAACCACTTCCTGATCGCCATGCCATCCATGCAAGATCCCGTCTTCGGCGGGACCGTGGTCTATGTCTGCGAGCACAATGAAAACGGCGTGCTCGGAGTAGTCATCAACAAACCCACCGATATGACCATGCAGGTGCTGTTCGACCGCATCGAGCTGGACGTGGCCTCCAGCCTGGACCGGCACGTGGTGGATGAACCCATCATGTTCGGCGGCCCGGTGCAGGACGACCGCGGCTTTGTGCTGCACACGCCTGGCGCGCGCTACTCTTCCTCGCTGACCGTGACCGACGAAGTGGCCTTCACCACTTCGATCGACGTGCTGGAAGCGGTGGCCAAGGGCAGCGGCCCGCGCCGCGTGCTGGTGTCGATCGGCTATTCGGGCTGGAGTCCCGGCCAGCTGGAGGACGAGATCAGCCGCAACGGCTGGCTTACCGTCGGCGCCGACGCCCACATCCTGTTCGACCTGCCGGTCGAGGAACGCTATGTGGCGGCCATGAAGCTGCTCGGCATCGATCCCCTGATGCTCACTTCCGAAGCGGGCCATGCATAGTCCGGAAACCGTTTTTGGCTTTGACTTCGGCATCAAGCGCATTGGTGTCGCCATGGGGAATACGATGATCGGCCAGGCCTCCCCGCTGGCCGTGGTCAGCTCGGTGGGCAACGACGCCCGCTTTGCCGAGATCAAGGCCCTGATCGACCAGTGGGGGCCGACGCGCATCGTGGTCGGCCTGCCTTTCCATCCCGACGGTGCGGAACATGAAATGACCGCGCGCTGCCGCCGCTTCGCCAACCAGCTGCATGGCCGCTTCAACCTGCCCGTGGTGCTGGTGGACGAGCGCTATTCCTCGGCCATGATCCAGGCCAAGCGCGGCGAGATCATCGACGACCGCGCCGCCGCCATCATTCTGCAACAATACTTTGACGAATATGTCCCACAATAACCTCCCCCTGGCCGATGCCGCCGCGCTCGACGCGGAAGCGCTGTATGCCACCCTGCTAGCGCAGGTAAAAGCCGGTCTGGCCGAGGCCAGCGATCCGGCCATTCTCGGCATCCATTCCGGCGGCGCCTGGATCGCCGAACGCCTGGCGCGCGATCTGGGCCTGAGCGAACGCTGCGGCGCGATCGACGTCTCCTTCTACCGCGACGACTATGCGAAAAAGGGCTTGCCGGCCGAAGTGAAGCCGACCCAGATCGGCTTCAATGTCGATGGCGCCACCATTCTGCTGGTGGACGACGTGCTGTACACCGGCCGCACCACGCGCGCCGCCATCAACGAACTGTTCGACTACGGCCGCCCGGCGCGCATCATGCTGGCCGCCCTGGTCGACCGCGGCGAACGCCAGCTGCCGATCGCCGCCGATTTCGTCGCTGCCCACACCCGCGTGGGGCAGGGCAAGGCGCTGCGCCTGCAACAATCCGATGCCGGAACCTTCACCCTGACTATCGTGGAAGACCATGCTTAACCCGCAACTGAACAAACACGGCGAGCTGCAGCACCTGCTGACCACCGAAGGCCTACCCAAGGCCATCATCAACCAGATTCTCGATACCGCATCGTCCTTCGTCGGCGTGTCCGACCGCGATGTGAAGAAGGTGCCGCTGATGCGCGGCAAAAGCGTGTTCAATCTCTTCTTCGAGAACTCGACGCGTACCCGCACCACCTTCGAGATCGCGTCCAAGCGCCTCTCGGCCGACGTCATCAATCTGAATATCCAGGCTTCCTCGGCCAGCAAGGGCGAGTCCCTGCTCGACACCATCGACAACCTGTCGGCCATGCACGCCGATATGTTCGTGGTGCGCCATGCGCAATCGGGCGCGCCCTACCTGATCGCCAAGCACCTGATCGACACCAAGCAGCCCCACGTCCACGTGGTGAACGCCGGCGACGGCCGCCACGCCCACCCGACCCAGGGCTTGCTGGACATGTACACCATCCGCCACTACAAGAAGGATTTCACCAATCTGACCGTGGCGATTGTGGGCGACATCCTGCACAGCCGCGTGGCCCGTTCCGACATCCACGCCCTGACCACCCTGGGCGTGCCCGAGATCCGCGCCATCGGCCCGCACACCCTGCTGCCGGGCGGCCTGGAACAGCTGGGCGTGCGCACCTTCACCAATATGGATGAAGGCTTGAAAGGCGTGGACGTGATCATCATGCTGCGCCTGCAGAACGAGCGCATGAGCGGCGCGCTGCTGCCATCGGCCCAGGAATACTTCAAGAGCTACGGCCTGACGCCGGAGCGCCTGGCGCTGGCCAAGCCGGACGCCATCGTGATGCACCCGGGCCCGATGAACCGCGGCGTGGAAATCGATTCGGCGGTGGCCGATGGCCCGCAGGCAGTGATCCTGCCGCAGGTGACGTTCGGTATCGCGGTCCGCATGGCGGTGATGAGTATTTTGGCAGGAAACCAAGGATGAAACTTCATATCAAGAATGGCCGCCTGATCGACCCGGCCAACGGCATCGACGCAGTACAGGATCTGTTTATCGCCGACGGCAAAGTGGCCGCCGTGGGCGCCGCGCCGGCCGGCTTTGCCGCCGACCGCGTGATCGACGCCACGGGCCTGGTGGTCGCGCCCGGCCTGGTCGACCTCTCGGCCCGCCTGCGCGAGCCGGGCTACGAATACAAGGCCACGCTGGAATCGGAAATGCAGGCGGCCGTGCAGGGCGGCGTCACCAGCCTGGTGTGCCCGCCCGACACCGACCCCGTGCTCGACGAGCCGGGCCTGGTGGAAATGCTCAAGCACCGCGCGCGCGGCCTGAACCAGGCCAATGTGCATCCGCTGGGCGCCCTGACCGTCGGCCTGAAAGGCCGGGCGCTGACTGAAATGGCGGAGCTGACCGAAGCGGGTTGCATCGGCTTCTCGCAAGCCGAAGTGCCGGTGGAAGACACCACCGTGCTGCTGCGCGCCATGCAATACGCCAAAACCTTCGGCTACACCGTCTGGCTGCGTCCGCAGGACGCGCATATCGGCCGCGGCGGCATCGCCCACAGCGGCCCGCTGGCCTCGCGCCTGGGCCTGTCCGGCGTGCCGGTGATGGCCGAAACCATCGCCCTGCACACCATCTTCGAGCTGATGCGCGCCACCGGCGCCCGCGTCCACCTGTGCCGCATGTCCTCGGCCGCCGGCCTGGAACTGGTGCGCGCTGCCAAGGCTGAAGGCTTGCCCGTCAGTTGCGACGTCGGCGTGCACCATGTGCATTTGACCGACGCCGACATCAACTTCTTCGACTCGAACGCGCGTGTGACCCCGCCGTTCCGCAGCCAGCGCGACCGCGACGCCATCCGCGCCGGCCTGCTCGACGGCACCGTGGACGCCCTGTGCTCGGATCACACCCCGGTCGACGACGACGAAAAACTGCTGCCCTTCGGCGAAGCCTCGCCCGGCGCCACTGGCCTCGAGCTGCTGCTGTCCCTGACCCTGAAATGGGTCGAGGACTACGCCGCCGGCCAGCAGGACGGCCTGGCGCGCGCCCTGTCGCGCGTCACCTCGGAAGCTGCGCGCGTCGCCGGCCTGAATGCCGGCCGCCTCGACGTGGGCGCCGTGGCCGACGTCTGCCTGTTCGACCCGGCAGCGCGCTGGACGGTGGAAGCGGGCGCCCTGGCCAGCCAAGGCAAGCACACCCCCTTCCTCGGCTACGAGCTGAGCGGGCAAGTGCAAGCAACCATCGTCGCCGGCCACCTCGCCTACGAGCGCCGCGCCGTCAACGCCGCTTGATCCAGCGCAAACCATGCGCGCCCTGCTGCCAAGCGGGGCGGGCATGGTTTGATGTACAGCAAACCCGGTTTGGTGTGATTTGAATCTGAGACTAATTTTTCGCGTGGCACGGGTGGTGCTGCATATGCTGCAGGGGATGGTGACTTGCGCCATCGTGTTTCCGTGGATCGGGGGCGCGCGCCGCAATGAACATGTGCGGCGCTGGTCGCGCAAGCTGTTGCGGCTGTGTAATGTGGAGGTGGAGGTGGTGGCCGGCAGCGCCCAGCCGCTGCAGCAGGCCATGATCGTGGCCAACCATATTTCGTGGCTGGATATTTTTGTCATCGATGCGCTGTATCCTTGCCGCTTCGTGGCGAAGGCGGAAATCCGTTCCTGGCCGCTGGCGGGTTGGCTGGTGGAGAAGGCCGGCACAGTGTTCATCGCGCGCGGCAGCCGGCGCGATCTGCGCCATATCTTCAAGGGCCTGGTGCATAGCCTGCAGGCGGGCGAGCGCGTGGCTTTCTTCCCGGAGGGGACGACGGCGCCCCAGGGTTCCATTCTGCCTTTCCATGCCAATCTGTTTGAGGCAGCCATCGACGCCAAGGTGATGGTGCAGCCTTTCGCGCTGTCCTATGCCGATGCGCGCGGCCAGCGCCACCCGACGGTCGATTTCGTCGGCGAGATGACCTTTGTGCAGAGCATTCTGGCGATCCTGGACGGGCCGCCGGTGACGGCGCGCCTGCATTGCTTGCCGGCCACCGATGCGACGGGCACCCACCGCCGCGAGCTGGCCCAGGCCAGCCATGACGCCATCGCCGCCGCACTCGGCATCACGCCAATCGCGGCGCAGACGGCCGCCCACTAAGCGGCCCCGCTGTCAGGCGCCGTGGCGGGCGCCCGTGTGCACGCAGATCTGCGGACACTCTTCCTGCAGCAGCTGGCGGTCGTCGAGGCAGACGGCCGACAGCTGGCCGCCCCAGACGCAGCCGCTGTCGAGCGCGATCAGCCGCGGCTTGAGCTGCAAGCCCAGCGCCGACCAGTGGCCGAACACCACGGTGACGTCGGCCGTGCGCCGGCCCGGCACCTCGAACCACGGCATCAGGCCGCTGGCCGGGTCGGCCTTGGCGCTTTCCTTGAGCTTGAAATCCATCACCCCATCGGCGCTGCAGAAGCGCATGCGCGTCAGCGCGTTGACGATGCAGCGCAGGCGTTCCGGCCCGGCCAGACCGTCGCTCCAGCGATCCGGGCTGTTGCCATACATCTGGCGCAGGAAGCCGACCCAGTCCGGCCCGCGCAGCGCTGCTTCCACCTCGGCCGCGTGGGCTAGGGTCTCGGCCGCCGACCATTGCGGCAGCACGCCGCCGTGCACCAGCAAATGGTTTTTGTGCAGCAGGGCCAGGGGACGCTGGCGCAGCCAGTGCAGCAGGGCGTCGCGGTCGGGGGCGCCGAGGATGGGCATGATGGTGTCGGCTGCCGATTCGGGGCGGATGCCATTGGCCACGGCCAGCAGGTGCAGGTCGTGGTTGCCGAGCACGGTGTCGATGCGGCCATCGCTGCCCTGGGATAGTGCCTGCACATAGCGCAGCGTGGCCAGGGAATCGGGGCCGCGGTTGATCAGGTCGCCGCAGAAGAGGATGGCCGGCGGCGGCGCGCCGGCCGCGTGTTCCTGCGCCAGGATGCGCTCGACCAGGGCCACGGCCTGCTGGTGGCAGCCTTGCAGGTCGCCGATGACAAAAGTTTTCATGGAAGGGGAAAGCGTTGCGGCCAAGGTGATATTTCTTAAAAGTATTGGTTTGGCGTGGTTTTTTTAACCGTGGAAGGCTCAGTTTCACATAAAATCATGAGTATCATCAACCACACGCTTGCGCGGGATACTAAATGATTTTTGTGACGGGTGGTGCAGGGTTTATCGGCTCGAATTTCGTGCTGGATTGGCTGGCTCAATCGGATGAACCCGTGCTCAATTACGATAAATTGACCTATGCGGGCAATCTGAACAACCTGGCCGCGCTGAAGGATGATGCGCGCCACGTTTTTGTACGCGGCGATATCGGCGACCAGGCCCAGGTGCTGGCCCTGCTGCAGCAGCACCAGCCGCGCGCCATCGTGCATTTTGCGGCGGAAAGCCATGTGGACCGCTCCATCCATGGCCCGGCCGAGTTCATCAACACCAATATCAACGGCACCTTCAGCCTGCTTGAAGCGGCGCGCACTTACTGGAACGGCCTGGACGATACGGCCAAAGCCGCCTTCCGCTTCCTGCATGTCTCGACCGACGAGGTGTATGGCACCCTGGGGCCGGACGACGCGCCGTTCAGCGAAACTACGGCGTATGCCCCGAACAGCCCGTATTCGGCCTCGAAAGCGGCGTCCGACCACCTGGTGCGTTCCTACCACCACACCTATGGCTTCCCGACGCTGACCACCAATTGCTCGAATAACTACGGTCCCTACCATTTCCCCGAGAAGCTGATCCCGCTGATCATCGCCAACGCCCAGGCCGGCAAGCCCCTGCCCATCTACGGCGACGGCCAGCAGATCCGCGACTGGCTGTATGTGAGCGACCATTGCGCCGCCATCCGCCGCGTGCTGGCGGCCGGCCGTCTGGGCGAAACCTATAATGTCGGCGGCTGGAACGAGATGGCCAATCTGGATGTGGTGCAGACCCTGTGCGATATGCTGGACCGGCTGAAACCGAAAGCCGACGGCGCCAGCTACCGCAGCCAGATCACCTACGTGAAAGACCGTCCCGGCCATGACCGCCGCTACGCCATCGATGCGCGCAAGCTGGAGCGCGAGCTGGGCTGGAAGCCGGCCGAAACCTTCGAGACCGGCATCGCCAAGACCGTGCAGTGGTATCTCGACCATCCGGACTGGGTGGCCGACGTGCAATCCGGCGCCTACGCCAAGTGGGTGGAAACCAATTACTTCAACCGGGAAGCCCAGCAATGACGACGCCAACCCTGCCCCACCGCAAGGGCATCATCCTGGCCGGCGGTTCCGGCACCCGTCTGTATCCGATCACCAAGGCCGTGTCCAAGCAGCTGCTGCCGATCTACGACAAGCCGATGATCTACCATCCGCTGACGGTGCTGATGCTGGCCGGCATGCGCGAAATTCTCATCATTTCCACGCCGCAGGACACGCCGCGCTTCCAGGAACTGCTGGGCGACGGCAGCCAGTGGGGCTTGCAGCTCAGCTATGCGGTCCAGCCTTCGCCGGACGGCCTGGCGCAAGCCTTCATCATCGGTCGCGAATTCGTCGGCGATGCGCCTTCGGCCCTGATCCTCGGCGATAACATCTATTACGGCAACGATCTCGATGCAATGCTGCGCAGCGCTGCCGAACGCACCGAAGGCGCCACCGTGTTTGCCTATCACGTCACCGATCCCGAGCGCTATGGCGTGGTGGAGTTCGACGAGCAGCGCCAAGCCGTCAGCATCGAGGAAAAACCGCTGCAGCCGAAATCGAATTACGCCGTCACCGGCCTGTATTTCTACGATAAGCAGGTGTGCGATATCGCCGCCGCCATCCAGCCTTCGGCGCGCGGCGAGCTGGAAATCACCGACGTCAACCAGGCTTACCTGAAGTCCGGCGAACTCAAGGTGGAAGTGATGGGGCGCGGCATGGCCTGGCTCGACACCGGCACCCATGAGTCGCTGCTGGACGCGTCCCAATTCATCGCCACCATCGAACGGCGCCAGGGCTTGAAAGTGGCTTGTCCGGAAGAGATCGCTTACCGCAAGGGCTATATCGACGCCGCCCAGCTGCGCAAGCTGGCCGAACCGCTGAAGAAAAATGGCTATGGCCAGTATCTGCTGCAAATTCTTGAGGATAAGGTAATCGCGCGATGAAAGTGCTTCCGACCGCGATCGACGGCGTGCTGTTGATCGAACCCGCCGTCTTCGGCGATGAGCGCGGCTTTTTCTACGAAAGCTTCAATGCGCGTCGTTTTGCCGAGATGACCGGCGTACAGGCCGACTTCGTGCAGGATAACCATTCACGTTCGGCCAAGGGCGTGTTGCGTGGTTTGCACTACCAAATCCAGCAGGCGCAGGGCAAGCTGGTGCGCGTCACGGCCGGGGCTGTGTTCGACGTGGCCGTGGATTTGCGCAAGAGTTCGCCGACTTTCGGCCGCTGGGTCGGGGTCGAATTGTCGGCCGAGAACAAACGCCAGCTGTGGGTGCCGCCCGGCTTCGGCCACGGCTTCGTGGTCACCAGCGATTACGCCGAATTCCTGTATAAAACCACGGATTATTATGCGCCCGAGCATGAGCGCACCGTGATCTGGAACGATCCGGCCATCGGCATCGAGTGGCCGCTGGATGGCGCCCCCCAGCTGTCCGGCAAGGACCAGCAGGGCCTGCTGCTGGCCGATGCGGACGTGTTCGCATGAAGATCCTGCTGACGGGCCGCAATGGCCAGGTGGGGTATGAGCTGGAGCGCAGCCTGCAGGGGCTGGGCACGGTGGTGGCGCTGGAGCGCAGCCGCCTCGACCTGTCCGACCTCGACCAGCTGCGCGCCGTGATTCGCGCCGAACAGCCGCAACTGATCGTCAATCCGGCCGCCTACACGGCCGTGGACAAGGCCGAGAGCGAGCCGGCCCTGGCCTACCGCATCAATGCCGAAGCGCCGGCCCTGATGGCGGAGGAGGCCAAGCGCCTGGGCGCGGCCCTGGTCCATTACTCGACCGACTATGTTTTTCCGGGCAATGACGCCACGGCGCGCGCCGAAGGCGACGCCACCGGTCCTCTGAATGTCTACGGGGCTAGCAAGCTGGCTGGCGAGCAAGCCATTGCCGCAGCCGGCATTCCCCACCTGATTTTCCGCACCAGCTGGGTGTATGGCATGCGCGGCAAGAATTTCCTGCTGACCATGCTGCGCCTGGCGCGCGAGCGCGAGGAATTGCGCATTGTCGACGACCAGCACGGCGCGCCGACCTGGAGCCGCACCATTGCCGACAGCACCGCCCTGGTGCTGGCCCAGGCCCGGGCCGGCGGCCCCGACTGGTGGCGCCAGCACAGCGGTCTGTATCATTTGAGCAGCCAGGGCCAAACCACCTGGTTCGGCTTCACCCAGGCCATTCTGGAGGAGGCCGGCATTGCCTGCCGCCTGCAACCCATCACCACCGCCGACTATCCGCTACCGGCGCCACGACCCCAGTATTCGGTGTTGTCCTCGGCCAAGCTGACGCATCAGTTGTGCCAGCTGCCGCACTGGCGCGAGGCGCTGCGCCTGTGCATGAGCGGCTAAGTCGCGCCACCCACGGTGTATCGAAAGGTAAGTACGGCCGGGTTCAGCCCGGCCGTTTGCTAGAATACCGGCGCCTTGGCCGTCCCCTGCACCGTACCGGAAGACGGTACAATCGCGGGCTGGCATCGGGGCAGGCAAGAGCTTGCAACGGGACAAGCTACTCTATATCGATAAAAAAACATGTTTTCATTTCTGGTGAGCTTTGTCGCGTCGGCGCTGTTGACCCTGCTGGTCATCAAGGATGCGCGCCTGCATGGCCCGGCCCTGGATGCCAATTTCCATGGCGTGCAAAAAGTGCATGCGCATTCGGTCGCGCGCATCGGCGGCCTGCCCATCTTCCTGGCTGTGGCGCTCAGCGCCTGCATCTCGATCTGGCGCGTGCCGGCCATGACGAGCTGGATGATGTCTCTGCTGTGCTGTTCCATCATCGCCTTCACCGGCGGCATCATCGAGGATTACACCGGCCGCGTCAGTGCCCTGCGCCGCCTCTTGCTGACCATGGTGGCCGCCTTGCTCGGCTATTACCTGCTGGACGCCCGCATCGACCGCATCGACTGGGTCTTTTCCGCCTGGCCCCTGCCGTATTTATGGCTGACATTGCCGCTGACGATATTGGCGGTGGCTGGCATTGCGAATGCCGTCAATATTATCGATGGATTTAATGGCCTGGCCAGCGTGGTGACGATTTGCATGCTCTTATCGCTGGCCTATGTTGCCTTGCAAGTCAATGATATGTTTGTGCTGGTGGCTGCCCTGATGGTAGCCGGCGCCACCGCCGGTTTTCTGATCTGGAATTATCCGGTGGGCCTGATCTTTCTCGGCGACGGCGGCGCCTATTTTATCGGCTTTATGCTGGGGGAATTGACCCTGTTGCTGGTAATGCGCAATCCACAAGTTTCCACATGGTATGCGGCATTGCTTTTAATCTATCCTGCATTTGAAACTTTATTTTCCGCCTACCGCCGCATGTTTATTCGCGGGAAATCGCCGACCATGCCGGATGGCATTCATCTGCATAGCCTGATTTTCCGCCGCGTGGTGCAGTGGGCCGTGGGGCGCAAGGATGCGCGCGCCCTGATGCGCCGCAATTCCCTGACCTCGCCTTATCTGTGGATGTTTTCGCTGATGGCGGTTATTCCCGCCACGGTATTCTGGCGCCATAGCTGGGTCTTGATGTGCTTCTGCTTTTTATTCGTCACCAGTTATGTCTGGCTTTATGTAAGAATTGTCCGATTTAAAGCGCCGCGCTGGATGATACGGCACAAGAAACATTCGTAATTTCTTATATTTAGTGTATATTTCGCTCAGAAGCTTTAACCCATTTCTGATTAAGGAGTGACAATGGATCTGACGAATAAGAGTGCCGGCGAATTGCGTGATTTGCAGGAACAAATCAAGCGTGAATTGAAGAAGCGCGAAACCCAGGATTTGCAGAAAGCGCGCGAGCAGATTCTCGCGATTGCGCAAAGCGTGGGCGTGCCTTTGAAAGACTTGCTGAGTGTCAATGGCAATCGCGGCAAAGGCGGCACCGTGGCGGCGCAATTCCGCAATCCGGCCGATCCGAGCCAGCAATGGACCGGCCGCGGCCGTCAGCCGAAATGGGTCAAGGAATGGCTGGAAGCCGGCAAAGCCATCGACGGCCTGCGCATCTGACCTCCTTCCGCCGGGGCCAACCCGGCACGTCTGGCGGCAGGGCTTGCCTGCCGCCGGTATCGCACTTACTATGTCGGTTGTCCAGCTTGCGGCTTAGCAGGCTATCCATTTTTCCCAATCTATATTGTTGCCACCGGCCCGGCCGGCGCGACTTCACGCGATCTCAATCATGGTTTCCCTCTCCAATACCATTTTCAAAGCTTACGATATCCGCGGCATCATCGGTAAAACCCTGGATGCCGGCGTGGCCCGCCAGATCGGCCATGCTTTCGGCCTGGCTGCCGCCGCCAAGGGCGAGCGCAGCGTGGTCATCGGCCGCGACGGCCGCCTGTCCGGCCCCGAACTGGCTGCCGCCCTGGCAGCCGGCCTGCAATCGGCCGGCGTCGATGTGATCGACCTGGGCGTGGTTGCCACCCCCATGGTGTACTTCGGCACCCATGTGCTGGAGAGCAAATCCGGCATCATGGTCACCGGCAGCCACAATCCGCCCGACTACAACGGCTTCAAGATGGTGCTGGCTGGCGAAGCCATCCATGGCGAAGCGATTCAGGCCCTGTACCGCAGCATCCAGCAGGATGGCGGCAAGCTGGCGGCCCAGCCGGGCGCCTACCGCACCCATGACATCCGCGCCGCCTATCTGGAGCGCATCATCGGCGACGTGAAAGTGGCGCGTCCGATCAAGATCGCCGTCGACTGCGGCAACGGCGTGGCCGGTGCTTTCGCCGGCGACCTGTTCCGCGGCATGGGTTGCGAAGTGATCGAGCTGTTCTGCGAAGTGGACGGCAACTTCCCCAACCACCACCCCGATCCGGCCCACCCGGAAAACCTGCAAGACCTGATCCGTTGCCTGCAGGAGACCGACGCCGAACTGGGCATCGCCTTCGACGGCGACGGCGACCGCCTCGGCGTGGTGACGAAAGACGGCCAGATCATCTTCCCCGACCGCCAGATGATGCTGTTCGCCTCCGATGTGCTGAGCCGCCATCCGGGCCAGCAGATCCTGTTCGACGTGAAGTGCACGCGCCACCTGGCGCCATGGATCGCCAAGGCCGGCGGCCAGCCGCTGATGTACAAGACCGGCCACTCGCTGGTGAAAGCCAAGCTGCGCGAAACCGGCGCCCCGCTGGGCGGCGAAATGAGCGGCCATATCTTCTTCAAGGACCGCTGGTACGGCTTCGACGACGGCCTGTATTCCGGCGCGCGCCTGCTGGAAATCCTGACCCGCGAGCAGGATCCGTCGGCCCTGCTGAATTCCCTGCCGCAGTCCGACAGCACGCCCGAGCTGCACCTGCACCTGAACGAAGGCGAGAACTTCGCGCTGATGGACAAGCTGCGCAGCGACGCCAAATTCCCCGGCAATGAGCAGATCATCACCATCGACGGCCTGCGCGTGGAATACGCCGACGGCTTCGGCCTGGCGCGCTCCTCCAACACCACGCCGGTGATCGTGATGCGCTTCGAGGCCGAGACCCCGGCTGCGCTGGCGCGCATCCAGGGCCAGTTCCGCGACGTCATCCTGGCCGCCAAACCGGACGCCGAACTGCCTTTCTAAGAGCCGCATGAATATCCTGCTGGTGCGCGTCTCCTCGCTGGGGGACGTGCTGCACAATATGCCCATCGTGGCCGACATCGCGCGCCATTTCCCGCACGCGAATATCGACTGGGTGGTGGAAGAGGGCTATGTCAGCCTGGTGCGCCTGAATCCGCGCGTGCGCAACATCATTCCCTTCGCCCTGCGCCGCTGGCGCAAGAGCCTGGGCAAGAAGGAAACGCGCGCCGAGATCAAGGCCTTTTTCGCCGCCGTGCGCCAGCAGGAATACGATTACGTGTTCGACACCCAAGGCCTGCTCAAGACCGGCGTCATCATGGGCGCGGCCCGCGTCAAAAAGGGCGGGCAGAAAGTCGGCCTGGCCAACGGCAGCGAAGGCTCGGGCTACGAAGGCATTTCGCGCATCTTCCACAGCAAGAGCATTCCGCTCGATCCGCGCACTCACGCCGTGGCGCGCGGCCGCCTGGTGGCGGGAGCGGCGCTTGGCTATGCGGTGGATACGCCGGCCGATTTCGGCCTGCCCGACGTTTCGCCCGACGATCCCCGTCCCGACTGGATGCCGGCCGGCCCTTATGCCGTCTACTTCCACGGCACTGCGCGCGACGCCAAGAAATGGGCGCCGCAAAACTGGATCGCCCTGGGCCAGGCATTGGCGCCCATGACCATCCTGCTGCCCTGGGGCTCGCCGAAAGAGAAGGCCGAAGCCGAAGCGCTGGCGGCCGGGCTGCCGAATGCGCGCGTGCTGCCCAAGCTGTCCATGGCCGACGCCGTGCTGCTGGCGCGCCATGCGGCGCTGGCGGTGGGCGTGGACACCGGCCTGACCCATATCGCGGCCGCCTTCAGCCGTCCCGTGGTGGAGATCTATTGCGACTCGCCGCGCTGGAAGACCGAAGGCAACTGGTCGCCGAAAATCATCAATCTGGGCGACCGCGGCGCGCCGCCATCCGTGGCCGAAGTGCTGGCCGCCGCCCAAAGCCTGCTGGCCTGAAGATCATCATGCTGCGACTCTATTCCCTGATGTGGTGGTTGGCCCTGCCCCTGGTGCTGGCGCGCTTATGGCTGCGCGGCCGCCAGGAACCGGGCTACCGCCGGCATTGGAACGAACGGCTTGGCCTGTACGGCCGCCGCGCCGCCAACGACGAACCCGTCACTATCTGGGTGCACGCCGTCTCCGTGGGCGAGACGCGCGCCGCCGAGCCGCTGGTTGAAGCCCTGCTCAAGCAATACCCGCGCAGCCGCATCGTGCTCACCCATATGACGCCGACCGGACGCGCCACCGGCAAAGCCCTGTTCAGCAAACACGGCGCGCGCCTGGTGCAATCCTATCTGCCGTATGACATTGCGCTGCTGGTGCGGCGCTTCATCCGCCACTTCGAACCGCGCATCTGCATCCTGATGGAGACCGAAGTGTGGCCGAACCTGATCGCCCAATGCGGCCGCTCCAAAGTCCCCGTGGTGCTGGCCAACGCCCGCCTCAGCGAACGCTCGCTGCGCAAGGCGCGCCGCTTCGGCCGGATGATGCGCGATGCGGCGCAGGGCATTTCCCTGGTAGCCGCCCAGACCGACGCCGATGCCGAGCGCGTGCGCGCCTTGGGCGTGGCCAATGTCGCCGTCACCGGCAGCATCAAATTCGACGTGGTGGTGCCCACCGTGGCGCTGGCCACGGGCGCCCAGTTGCGCAGCCAGATCGGCGCCCGTCCCGTGCTGCTGTGCGCCAGCACGCGCGAAGGCGAAGAAGAATTGATCCTCGACGCTTATCTGCAAGCGGCGCTGCCATCCGGGACGCTGCTGCTGATCGTCCCGCGCCACCCGCAGCGCTTTGACGCCGTCGCAGCCATGGCGGCAGCGCGCGGCTTGGCCGTTCAGCGGCGCAGCGCCCTGAACCAGGCCGGCGCCAGCGTGGCAGCGGAGACGCGCGTGCTGCTGGGCGACTCCATGGGCGAAATGTTCGCCTACTACGCTGCCTGCGACTGCGCCTTCATCGGCGGCAGCCTGCTGCCCCTGGGCGGCCAGAACCTGATCGAAGCCGCCGCCCTGGGCAAGCCTGTCCTGATCGGCGAGCACACTTTCAACTTCGCCCAAGTCACCGAAGATGCGCTCGCCGCTGGCGGCGCCGAACGCGTGGCCGATGCCGCCGCGCTCATGTCCGCCGCCGCCCGCCTGCTGAACGACGCCGACGGCCGCGCCGCCATGGGCCAGCGCGCCCAAGGCTTCGCCAACCAGCATCGCGGCGCCACCGCCCGCACCCTTTCCCTGCTCCCGCCCCTGGCCGACTAAGCCCAGCGGTATTTCTGTTCTTGCTCTATTATTGAATTTTTAATGGAGGGGACATGGCAATTCAGAAGATCAGGATGGCATTGCTGGCGGCGGGACTGGCGGCGGCGTGGCCGGCGCTGGCCGATACTTGGCTGATTCGCGATGTGCGCGTATTCGATGGCGAACGCGTGCACGCGCGCCGCTCGGTGCTGCTGGAGGATGGCAAAATCCGCGATGCGGACTTCAAAGGCAAGCCGCCTGCCGCCGCCAAGGTGGTGGAGGGCAAGGGCCGCACCTTGCTGCCCGGCCTGATCGATTCCCATGTCCACGCTTACCGCCATCTTGATCTGCCGCTGCTGTTTGGCGTGACCACCCAGGTGGATATGTTTACCGCCGTGCCGCTGATGCGCGAAGTGAGCGAGCGCATGGCGAAAGGCGAGAACCAGGGGCAAGCCGACCTGTTCTCGGCCGGCACCCTGGCGACCGTGCCGGGCGGCCATGGCACGGAGTACGGCATGCCGATCCCTACCCTGACCAAGCCGGAGGAGGCGCAAGCCTGGGTCGATGCGCGTCTGGCGGAAGGTTCTTACTTCATCAAGATCGTGATGGAGCCGGGCAGCGCCACGCGCAAGATCCCCAGCCTGGACCTGCCTACCGTGAAGGCGCTGATCGAGGCGGCGCACCGGCGCGGCAAGCTGGCCGTGGTCCACATCGGCAATCTGGACGATGCGCGCGCCGCGCTGGAGGCGGGCGCCGATGGCCTGGTCCACCTGTTCGACGGCGCGGCCATCGCGGCGGCCGATCTGGAAGCTTTCGTCCGGCTGGCGCGCGAGCGCAAGGCTTTCATCGTGCCCACTTTCAGCGTGCTGGAAAGCATCGCCGGCCTGCGTGAGGACGATGTGCTGGCCGACGCCAGCCTGACCGCCTTGCTGAAGAAGGAGCAGCTGCTAGCGCTGCAAGGCACTTACGGCAAGACGCCCAAGCCGGACGAGATGACGGCACCCAAGGCCGTGACGGCGGCGCTGTACAGGGCCGGTGTGCCGCTGCTGGCCGGTACCGACGCGGGCAATACCGGTACCCAGTATGGCGTCAGCCTGCACCATGAATTGCACGCGCTGGTGCAGGCCGGCTTGACGCCGCAGGCGGCGCTGGCGGCGGCGACATCGGTTCCGGCTCAGGCTTTCCGCCTGCCGCAGCGCGGCCGCATCGCCAATGGCTATAAGGCCGATCTGCTGCTGGTGGAGGGCGATCCGACCCGGGATATCCAGGCCACGCGCCGCATCGTCGAGGTGTGGAAGGATGGCGCGCCGGCGTCGGCCCTGCGCAAGGCGCAGCAGGAGAAGGTGGCGCTGGAAGCGAGCGGCAAGGTGGGCGGCGAGGCGGTGGCCCTGCCGGCTGACGGCCGTATCAGCCTGTTCGGCAAGGACAAGCTGGCCAGTCCTTTCGGCGCCGGCTGGATGCCGTCGACCGACCGCTTCCTGGGCGGGAAATCGCGCGTGCAGCTGCAGCATCAGGAAGGCGATGCGGTGCGCGTCAACGCCAGCGTGGTGCCGGGCTTCGCTTATCCCTGGGCCGGACTGGCCTTCATGACCGGTGCCCAGCCCGGGCAGGCGGCCAATCTGAGCGCGGCCAAGGTGCTGCGTTTCCGCGTGCGCGGCGACGGCAAGAGCTACGGCGTGTCGCTGCTGGCCGAGGGCGTGCAGATTCCGGTCAACCGCGGCTTCACGGCGGCGGCCGAATGGCAGGAGGTGAGCATGAACCTGGCCGACTTCAAGGGCATCGATGCGCGCTTGCTGACCATGATCGCCTTTAATGCCGGACCCGTGCCGGGCGATTACCAGTTCGAGATCGCCGACGTGCGGCTGCTGGACAAGTAAGAGCGGTCGGCGCGCTCAGGAGAACAGCACCGGCAGTTCCTGGGCGCGCTTGCGCAGCAGTTCCTTGGCCTCCGCGTAGCGCGGATAGATGCTTTCCACCGCGGCCCAGAAGCGTGGGCTGTGGTTCATTTCCAGGATGTGGGCCAGTTCGTGCGCCACCACATAGTCGATCAGCGGCAGCGAGAAATGCACCAGCTTCCAGTTCAGGCGGATTACGCGCTGCGCCGTGCAGGAACCCCAGCGCGTGCCGGCCGAGGTCAATGAAAACGCCGCGTAGCGCACGCCCAGGCGCGCCGCATACAGGTCGAGGCGCTGCTCGAACAGCAGTTCCGCCTCGCGCTTCATCCAGGCCTTGACCCGCTCTTTCAGCAGATGTTCGGTCGCGCCCTGCACCAGCCCCATCGACAGCTCGCGCGTGACCGGATTGAAGTCGCTGCGGTTGCGCGCCGCCGTGTACAGGCGCAGCGTGATCTCGCTGCCCAGGTAGGGCAGCACGGCGCCATCGATCCATTCTATGGGCGGCTTTTCCAGGCGCGCGGCGCGGCGCTGGCGGCGTTCGTCGAGCTTGGACAGAATCCAGTGCTGCTTGGCGCGAATGGCGTTATCGATTTCGGCCAGGGTGCAGCGCTTGGGCGCCGTCACGCGCAATCCCTCGTCGTCGATCATGAAGCCGATCGAGCGGCGGGTGGAGCGGCGCAGCACATATTCGAGGATGAATTCGCCCACCAGCAGCTGGCGCCGCGCCTGCACATCGGGCGCGGGCGGCGCAGGATCGGGGCGGCGCAGCGGAACGGGAGGGCGCAGCAAATTCACGGTGGCGGGAGCGGGAACGGGGAAGGGGGCGCTGAAAGCGGGAGTGGGAACAACGGTCTGGGATAAAGCGGCGGCGGCCTGGGTTTCGGCCGCGCCCGATGTGGCATTGCTGCCGGACGCCATATCCGGCGCAGCCACGCCGGAGGCAAACAGGTCGAACTGATCCCTGCTCGCGGCCCCCGTCGTCTGCTGTGCGCTGGCTTGCTTGTCTAGCCAGCGTTGTAGGCGTGGGGCGAAATGACGCGCATTTCTGATTCTATCCACTGTTCCACCTGTTCCATCAAACTGTCTGGCGTATGGCCATCGGAAGCGATAGGCTTGCCGACTGAAACCGTGATCTTGCCGGGATACTTGATGAAGGAGTTTTTCGGCCAGCATTCGCCGGAGTTCAGCGCGATCGGCACGACCGGCGCGCCGGTCTCGATGGCGAGGCGGGTGCCGCCGCTCTTGTACTTGCCAGCTTTGCCGACCGGGATGCGGGTCCCTTCGGGGAACATGATAATCCATTGGCCGTCTTTCAGGCGGCGTTTGCCATGGGCGACCACGGATTTAAATGCGTTCTTGCCCTGCTTGCGGTCGATCGGGATCATGCGCAGCAGCGCGATGCCCCAGCCGAAGAAGGGAATGTACAGGATCTCTTTCTTGAACACGAACACTAGGGGGCGCGGCAGATTCGCCAGCAGGAAGATGGTCTCCCACGCCGACTGGTGCTTGGACAGGATGATGGCCGGGCTGTCGGGAAAATTCTCGTAGCCCTTGAATTCGTATTCGATGCCGCAGATGGTTTTGGCGCACCAGACGATGAACACATTCCAGCGCGAGGTCACGTAATAGCGCTTGTTGTAAGGCAGCGGGGCCACCAGCATGCAGACCGCGGACCAGATGACGGTGGCAATGCCCATCAGGACCATGAACAGCAGGGAACGCAGGAACAAGACAGCTTTACGCAATGCGGTACTCCATTCGAATTCAGTTGGCGGCTGGCTGGGCGGCGGGCGCTTTCAACAGATGCGTCACCATCGCGGCCAGGTCCGGGAAGACCATTGTACCGGGCGGCAGGCCGCCCGTGGCATGAGTTTTTTCGCCCTTGCCGGTCAAGACCAGGAAGGGCGTGCAGCCGCTGATGAAGCCGGCCTGCAGGTCGCGCAGCGAATCGCCCACGGTCGGCACGCCTTTCAGGCTGACCTGATAGCGCTTGGAGATTTCCGCGAACATGCCGGGCTTGGGCTTGCGGCAGTCGCAGTTATCGGCCGAGGCGTGCGGGCAGAAGAAGATGGCGTCGATGTCGGCGCCCACCTGCTGCGCCAGCGTGTGCATCTTCTGGTGGATGGCGTTGAGCACGGAGATATCGAAGAACTCGCGCGCAATGCCCGACTGGTTGGAGGCGATCACCACGCGATAGCCGGCCTGGTTCAGACGGGCGATCGCTTCCAG
Source organism: Massilia sp. BJB1822 (assembly GCF_013369485.1). Classification (GTDB taxonomy): domain Bacteria; phylum Pseudomonadota; class Gammaproteobacteria; order Burkholderiales; family Burkholderiaceae_D; genus Rugamonas. The sequence continues at coordinate 94,143 of NZ_JABWEB010000006.1, read as the reverse complement.
CGAGCCGGGAATCGGTATCCATTCGGCGGGCGACTTGATGAAGTCGGGCGAATCGTGGTTGATCACGCCGTCCCGATCCAGGATGATGAGCTTCATTTGCCCCATGCTCTGTCCCACCTTAAGCCGCCAGCTTGGAAATGTCGGCCACGCGGTTCATCATGCCGTGCAGCGAAGACAGCAGGGCCAGACGGTTGTTGCGCAGGGCGACATCCTCGGCCATCACCATCACGTCGTTGAAGAAGGCGTCGACGTCGTCGCGCAGCTGGGCCAGGGTTTTCAGCGTGCCGGTGAAATCGCCGCGGCTGAAGGCAGCGTCGACTTCGGGCTGCACGCGCGCCACTGAGGCGGCCAGCTTCTTCTCGGCCTCGTCCTGCAGCAGGGCGGCGTTGACGCCGCCGGCGGCCACCTGGCTCAGGGCTTCCTCGTTCTTCTTCAGGATATTGGTGATGCGCTTGTTGGCGGCGGCCAGCGAGGCGCTTTCCGGCAGGGCGGCGAAGGCTTGCACCGCTTCCAGGCGCTGCACGATATCGTCCAGGCGGTCCGGATTCTGCGCCACCACGGCTTCGATCTCGTTCGGCGTGAAGCCGCGCTCGCGCAGGATGCCGCGCAGGCGATCCAGCATGAAGGCGGCGACTTCGCTGCTCGGGTCTTTGAAGTTGGCGACGCCGGCGAACTGCTTGACCGCGTCGGCCAGCAGGCCGGAAATCGACAGCGGCAGGCGCTTCTCGATCAGCATGCGCAGCACGCCCAGGGCGTGGCGGCGCAGCGCGAACGGATCCTTGTCGCCGGTCGGCTGCAGGCCGATGGCCCAGATGCCGACCAGGGTTTCCAGCTTGTCGGCCAGGGCCACGGCGGTGCCGGTGTTGGTGGCGGGCAGGCTGTCGCCGGCAAAGCGCGGCTGGTAGTGCTCGGAGGCGGCCAGGGCCACTTCCTCGTGCTCGCCGTCGTGGCGCGCGTAGTAAGTGCCCATGATGCCTTGCAGCTCGGGGAACTCGCCCACCATATCGGTCAGCAGGTCGGCCTTGGACAGGCGCGCGCCGCGTTCGGCCAGGGCCACGTCGGCGCCCAGCTTGGCGGCGATGGCGCCAGCCAGCGCGGTGACGCGATCGCTGCGTTCGGCCTGGGTACCCAGCTTGTTGTGGTAGACCACATTTTTCAGCAGCGGCATGCGCGATTCCAGGGTCTTCTTCTTGTCCTGCTCGAAGAAGAACTTGGCGTCGGACAGGCGCGGACGCACCACGCGCTCATTGCCGCCGATGATGGCTTCCGGGGTGGCGGTGGCGATGTTCGAGACGATCAGGAAGCGCGAACGCAGCTTGCCCGCGGCATCGGTCAGCGCGAAGTATTTCTGGTTGGTCTGCATGGTGAGGATCAGGCATTCCTGCGGCACGGCCAGGAACTCTTCCTCGAAATGGCATTCGTAGACCACCGGCCATTCCACCAGCGAGGCCACCTCGTCCAGCAGGGCTTCCGGCATCAGCACCTGGTCGGCGCCGGCTTTCTCCAGCAGCGAAGCGCGGATCTTTTCCTTGCGCTCTTCGAAGCCCGGCACGACCTTGGCTTTTTCCACCAGGGTGGCGGCATAGGAGTCGGCATCGGCCACGCTCACGGCGCGCTGGCCCGGTGCGGTCAGGAAGCGGTGGCCTTCGGTCACGTTGGACGCGGTCAGGCCCAGGAGAGTCAGGGGCAGCACGGCCGCGCCATGCAGGGCGATCAGGCTGTGCACCGGGCGCACGAACTGCACGGTGGCGCCGTCCGGACGCTGGTAGCTCATCACTTTCGGGATCGGCAGCTTGGCCACGCTGTCTTCCAGCGCCGCCTGCAGGCCGCCTTGCAAGGCCGAACCGGCTGCGGTGTAGGTGTAGAAGAAGGATTCGGCCTTGCCGTCCTGGGCGCGTTCCAGGTCCGCCACTTGCAGGTCGGGGAAGCCCAGCGCGGCCAGCTTCTTGGCCAGCGGCGCGGTCGGCTTGCCTTCGGCGTCCAGCGCCACGCTCACCGGCAGCACTTTTTCGCGGATGGATTTATCCGGCGAGGTGGTGCGCACCTTGGTGATGGCCACGGCCAGGCGGCGCGGCGTGGCATAGGTGGTGGCTACGCTGTCGGCTTCCAGGAAGTCGCGCGATTTCAGGCCATTGACGATGCCGGCGGCAAAGGCCGCGCCCAGTTTGGACAGGGCTTTCGGCGGCAGTTCTTCGGTCAGCAGTTCGATTAACAGTGTCTGATTCATGTTCGGTATTCTTTTACGCGGCGGTTGGGGCGGTTCCCAGCATCGGGAAGCCGAGGCGTTCGCGGGAATCGTAATAGGCTTGCGCCACCAGGCGCGACAGCGTGCGCACGCGGCCGATGTAGGCGGCGCGCTCGGTCACGGAAATGGCACCGCGCGCGTCCAGCATATTGAAGCTGTGCGAGGCTTTCATGATCTGCTCGTAGGCCGGCAGGGTCAGTTGCAGCTCGATCAGGCGCTTGGCTTCGGATTCGTGGTTGGCGAATTGGGCGAACAACAGCTCGGTGTTGGCGTGCTCGAAGTTGTAGGTGGACTGCTCCACCTCGTTCTGGTGGAAGACGTCGCCGTAGCTCAGCTTTTTCTTCACGCCGTTCTCTTCCCACTCGGTCCATACCAGGTCGTAGACGTTTTCCACGCCCTGCAGATACATGGCCAGGCGCTCGATGCCGTAGGTGATCTCGCCCAGCACCGGCTTGCAATCGAGGCCGCCCACTTGCTGGAAGTAGGTAAACTGGGTCACTTCCATGCCGTTCAGCCAGACTTCCCAACCCAGGCCCCAGGCGCCCAGGGTCGGGCTTTCCCAGTCGTCTTCGACGAAGCGCACATCGTTCTGCTTCAGGTCCAGGCCGAGCGCTTGCAGCGAACCCAGATACAGGTCGAGGATGTTTTCCGGCGCCGGCTTCAGCACCACCTGGTACTGGTAATAGTGCTGCAGGCGGTTCGGGTTCTCGCCGTAGCGGCCATCCTTGGGACGGCGCGAAGGCTGGACATAGGCGGCGCGCCAAGGCTCGGGGCCGATCGCGCGCAGGAAGGTCCCGGTGTGGAAGGTGCCGGCGCCGACTTCCATATCGTAAGGCTGGAGCAGGGCGCAACCCTGCTTGTCCCAATAGGATTGCAGGGTCAGGATAATTTGTTGAAATGTCAGCATCGTAGTGTGTCGGTGACGCGCGGGGCGCGCGTGAGCGTTATCGGTTCGCTAAAGCGAATCATTTTAGCGGGTTTTGCGGCGGGGCTGTAGAGATCAGCCCCTATTGGCCGCATTTTCAGGCGCTTTTAAGCCGCTTTTTGGCGCTTTGGCGCGACCATAGCCAGGCCGCGGCGACGGCCAGGGCGGCCAGTCCCAGGAACAGGCGGTTCTGCAGGCGGATATACGGCGTGCTGCCGCTCATGCCCTGCACTGTGGCGCTCAGCACTCCTGCCTCGTAATAGGGCAGGGCGTGCGTGACCTGGCCGCGGCTGTCGATCACCACGGTGGCGCCGGTATTGGTGGCGCTCAGCATGGGGCGGCCCGTCTCCAGGCTGCGCATCTGCGAGATCTGCAAATGCTGGGGAATCGCCACCGACTGGCCGTACCAGCCCAGCTCCGACACGTTCAGCAGCAGGGTGGCCGGCTGCGGCGCGTCGTTCAGTTGCTGGGCGATCTCCTCGCCGAAGGCGTTCTCGTAGCAGATATTCGGCAGCACGCGCTGGTCCTTGACGGCGAAGGCCGGCTGCAGCAGCTGGCCGCCGGTCTGCTCGCTGAGCGGAATCTGCATCATGTCGGTGAACCAGCGGAAGCCGAGCGGAATGAATTCGCCGAAGGGCACCAGATGGTGCTTGTTGTAGCGGTAGGGCGCGCCGCCCAGCGCGGGCGCCAGTCCCAGCACGCTGTTCGAGTAATTGGTCGGGCTGTCCATCACAGGGATGCCGAGCACCACATGGCTGCCGCTCTTGCGCGCGAACTGGCCGAAGGCGTCCAGATAGCCGGTCGGCAGCTGGTGCTGGAACAGCGGCACTGCCGTTTCCGGCGTGGCGATCAGGTCGGCCGGCGCCGCCGTCACGCTGCGGTAGTAGCTGCGCAGGGTCTGTTCCAGCTGGGCCGGATCGAATTTGCGCTCCAGCGCGATATTGCCCTGCACCAGGCGCACGCTGATCGGGCGGCCCGCGGCGTGGGTCCAGGCCAGCGATTGCAGCGCGAAGCCGGCCAGCCAGGTGGTGGCGGCCAGGCCGAGCGCGATCCAGCGGCTCTTGTGCATGGCCAGCAGCAGGGCGCCCGCCGTCAGGGCAGCCAGCCAGCTCAGGCCATACACGCCCAGCAGGGGTGCATAGCCGGCCAGCGGCGAGATATTGTGGGCATAGCCGGCCGTGGCCCAGGGGAAGCCGGTGAAGACCCAGCCGCGCAGCCATTCGCCGATGGCCCAAGCGGCCGGCAGCACCAGAAGATTGGCGGCCGGCAGCGGCATGGCCCAGCGCTTGCGCAGCCAGGCCGCGCCGCCCATGGCCAGCGCCGTGTAGCCGCCCATGAACAGGGACAGCAGCACGATGGCGATGGCCGCGATGGGCGCCGACAGATTGTTGAAGCGGTTCAGGACGATGTACAGCCAGTGCACGCCGGCCAGGCACCAGCCGAAGCCGAAGGCCCAGCCGATCCAGGCGCTGGCTTTCACCGAGGCGGCGCGCAGCACCTGGTAGAACAGGATGGCCAGGCTGAGAATTTGCAGCGGCCACCAGCCCAGCGGCGCGAAGGACAGCACGCCCGCCGCGCCGGCCACGGCGGCGATGAGCATGCGGCCTTGGGTGCTGCGCTGTGGGCGGGTGGGATCGTCGGGGCGGGCGCGGCGCCAGCGCATCAGTCTTGCTCGTCCATGGCGGGCGGCAGTTTTTCCACAGTCAGGACGTGGATCTGGCGGGCGTCGGCGCGCAGCACTTCAAAGCGCAGGTTCTCGATATCGAAGACATCGCCCTTGTGCGGCATGCGCGCCAGGTGCTTGGACACCAGGCCGCCGATGGTGTCGACGTCTTCGTCCGACAGGCCGGTGTCGAGTTCCTCGTTGAACTGGCCGATCTCGGTCAGCGCCTTGACGCGCCAGCGCGGGCCGAGCTGGCCCTCCTTGATCGAGAGGATATTGTCCTCTTCCTCGTCGAAATCGTACTCGTCCTCGATGTCGCCGACGATCTGTTCCAGCACGTCCTCGATGGTGATCAGGCCGGCCACGCCGCTGTATTCATCGACCACGATGGCCATATGATTGTGGTTGGCGCGGAAATCGCGCAGCAGCACATTCAGGCGCTTCGATTCCGGAATGAAGATGGCCGGACGCAGCATATCGCGCACGTCGAAGGATTCTTCGGCGTAGTAGCGCAGCAAGTCCTTGGCCAGCAGGATGCCGACCACCTTGTCGCGCTCGCCCTCGATGGCGGGGAAGCGCGAGTGGGCCGTTTCCAGCACCAGCGGCAGCCATTCCTCGATGGGCTTGGAGATATCGATCACGTCCATCTGCGAACGTGGAATCATGATGTCACGCGCCGACAAGTCCGATACCTGGAACACGCCTTCGATCATCGACAGGGCGTCGGCGTCGATCAGGTTGCGTTCGTGGGCGTCATGCAGGACTTCGAGCAGTTCCGAACGGTTCTCGGGCTCGGGGGAAATCAGGGCGGTGAGGCGCTCGAATAAGGAGCGATGGGGTTTAGCGTCATTCCTGACGCTACTAGAGTGCTCTTGCATAGCAGGCGTGAGCCAGTTGTTTCGAAGTGCTATAGGATACACCAAATGGACCACCGGGTCCGATTTTGCCAAAACGGCATGCCCCAGGCGATGCGAAATTTGCTATGCTGCGCTGCGGCGCCAGCGGGGCGCGTCCCTGTTGGAGTCAGCATGCAAGCGAGCGCAGTGACCTATGGATCGGATCAAAATGGCCTGGTGTGCGGCTATCTGTTCGGCCGCGGCGAGCAGCCCGAGCCGATCGAAGCCGATGCGGCGTCGGACTGGCTGATGCAGCGCGCCGCCCATCCCGGCGAATTCCTCTGGCTGCACTTCAACCTGGCCAATACCGCCAGCGAAAAATGGCTGAAGGAGCGGCTGGTGCTGGCCGAGGAGTTTTACGACAGCCTGCACGAGGGTTCGCGCTCGACCCGCATCGAGCAGGCCGACAACACCCTGGTGGCTGTGGTCAATGATGTTTTGCGCGACTTTTCTTTTGAGCCTTCCGATATTTCCAGCCTGTTCCTGAGCGTCGAACGCCAGGTCGTGGTCAGCGCGCGGCGCAAGCCGCTGCAGGCCGTGGAGCGCTTGCGCCAGGCGGTGCGGCGCGGCGATGCGATCCGCTCCTCGGTGGAACTGCTGACGCATCTGCTGCGCGACCAGGCCGACGTGCTGACCCGCATCGTGCGCGACGCCACCAACCGCGTCGACGGCATCGAGGACAGCCTGCTGTCCGGCAAGCTGACCTACAAGCGCGCCGACCTGGGCGCGCTGCGCCGGGTATTGGTGCGTCTGCAAAGGCTGCTGGCGCCGGAACCGGCAGCCCTGTTCCGTCTCTTGCAGCGCCCGCCGGCCTGGGTTTCCGAGCAGGACCGCCAGGAGCTGCGCGAATCGACCGAGGAATTTGCCGTGGGATTGAGCGATATGGCCTCGCTGCAGGAACGCATCAAGCTGCTGCAGGAGGAGATCGCGGCCCTGGTCAACGAAGGCAATAACCGCAGCCTGTACGTGCTGACCATCGTCACCGTGCTGGCGCTGCCGATCAATATCATCGCCGGCCTGCTGGGCATGAATGTGGGCGGCATCCCGCTGGCGCAGGATGCCGAAGGCTTCTGGATCGTGGCCGCCATCGTCGGCGGCTTCACGGTGGTGGGCGGCTGGCTGGTCTACCGCAAGCAGCGCGAACTGAATTAAGCCTCGGCTTAAGCCTCGGCGTAGGGATCGGCGATGCCCAGGCCGGCCAGGATTTCCGTTTCCAGGCCTTCCATCTCGGCCGCTTCCTCGTCGTCCTCGTGGTCATAGCCCTGGGCGTGCAGCACGCCGTGCACGATCAGGTGGGCGGTATGCTCCTCCACCGATTTTTTCTGTTCATCCGCTTCGCGTTGCAGCACGTCGGTGCACAGGATGATGTCGGCGCGGGTCGGCTCGTCGTCGGCGATCTCCTCGCCGTCGTTGTAGGCGAAGGTCAGTACATTGGTGGCGTAATCCTTGCCGCGGTATGCTTGGTTCAGCTGCTGGCCTTCCTCGGCATCGACGAAGCGGATCGCCAGTTCGGCCGGGGCGAACAGGGCGGCCTGCACCCAGCGCCGGATCTTGGGACGGGTGATGCTCTCTTGCAGGCGCGGATCGGCATATTGCACCGACAGGCTCAGTTTATTTTTTTCGGACATTGCGGACAGCTTTAATGGATTGAGCAGGTTTTAACAGTGGCGCCACGCCCGCTTCCGCGTGCTGCGCCGTATCGTAGGCATCGACGATGCGCGCCACCAGCGGATGGCGCACCACGTCGGCGCTGGAGAAGTGGCTGAAGGCGATGCCGCGCACCTCGCGCAGCACCTGGGTGGCGTCCACCAGGCCGCTTTTCTGATGCTTGGCCAGATCGACCTGGGTCACGTCGCCCGTGATCACGGCCTTGCTGCCGAAGCCGATGCGGGTCAGGAACATCTTCATCTGTTCGACAGTGGTGTTCTGCGCCTCGTCCAGGATCACGAAAGCGTGGTTCAGGGTGCGCCCGCGCATATAGGCCAGCGGCGCGATCTCGATCACCTGCTTCTCGAACAGCTTTTGCGTGCGGTCGAAGCCCAGCAGGTCGTACAGCGCGTCGTACAGCGGGCGCAGATACGGGTCGACCTTCTGCGCCAGGTCGCCGGGCAGGAAGCCCAGGCGCTCGCCCGCTTCCACCGCGGGGCGGGTCAGGATGATGCGCTTGACGGCGTCGCGCTCGAGCGCGTCGACGGCGCAGGCCACGGCCAGATAGGTCTTGCCGGTGCCGGCCGGGCCGATGCCGAAGCTGATGTCGTGCTCCAGGATATTGCGCAGGTAGCGGATCTGGTGTGGCGTGCGGCCGCGCAGATCGCTGCGCCGCGTTTTCAGTATCGGGCTGCTGATCTCGGGATCGTTGAAAGGCGGCTCTTCCTCGTCGTCGCCTTCGTCGTCCGGCGCCAGGCCGGCGCGCTGCTCGACCAGGGCCAGCTGCACTTCCTCCACCGGCACGGTCTTGCTGGCGACGGCGTAGAACTGTTCCAGGATTTGCACCGCGCGTTCGGCATTGGTGCCGCTGACGATGAATTTTTCGCCGCGGCGGAAGATGGTCACATCCAGCGCCGCCGCGATCTGGCGCAGGTTTTCATCGAGCGGGCCGCACAGGTTCGCCAAGCGGGTATTGTCCAGCGGCTCGGGAATGAAGTAGTGCGGCTGCACGGGGGTTTTGGTTTTCAAAATCAGGCTGCATCCAGGCTGGGCGCGGCGGCAATCAGCTCGCCGCGCAGGGAATAAGAGAGGCTTTCGGTAATGCGCACATCGACCATCTTGCCGGCCAGGCGCGCGCCGTCGGCGCCGCCGTCGAACAGCACGGTGCGCGTATTGCCGGCGCGGCCCTGCAGTTCGCTGCCGCCGTTCTTCGACGGGCCTTCCACCAGCACCTGCTGCACGCTGCCCACCATGGCCAGGCTGTGGCGCTTGGTATTCTCGTCGATCAGCGCCTGCAGGCGCTGCAGGCGCGCCAGCTTGGCCTCGTGCGGCGTGTCGTCGGCCAGGTTGGCGGCCGGGGTGCCGGGGCGCTTGCTGAAGATGAAGCTGAAGCTGTTGTCGAAATCGACGTCGCGCACCAGCTTCATCATGGCTTCGAAATCTTCCTCGGTCTCGCCGGGGAAACCGACGATGAAGTCGGAGGCCACGGTGATGTTGGGGCGCACCGCGCGCACGCGGCGGATCACCGATTTGTATTCGAGCGCGGTGTAGCCGCGCTTCATCGCGCCCAGGATGCGGTCGGCGCCATGCTGGGCCGGCAGATACAGGTGGTCGGCCAGCTGCGGGATCTTGGCGTAGCAGTCGATCAGGCGCTGCGTGAATTCCTTCGGGTGGCTGGTGACGAAGCGGATGCGTTCGATGCCGGGAATGGCGGCCACGTATTCGATCAGGAGCGCGAAATCGGCCAACTGGCCGTCTTCGGCCATGGCGCCGCGGTAGGCGTTGACGTTCTGGCCCAAGAGCATGACTTCCTTCACGCCCTGGGCGGCCAGGCCGGCGACCTCGGTCAGCACGTCCTCGAAGCGGCGCGAGACTTCCTCTCCGCGCGTGTAGGGCACCACGCAGTAGCTGCAATACTTGCTGCAGCCTTCCATGATGGAGACGTAGGCGAAAGCGCCTTCCACGCGGGCCGGCGGCAGGTGGTCGAACTTCTCGATTTCCGGGAAGCTGATGTCGACCTGCGGCTTGCCGCTGTGGCGGCGCAGCTCCATCATTTTCGGCAAGCGGTGCAGGGTCTGGGGACCGAACACGATGTCCACCTGGGGCGCGCGCTTGACGATAGCGTCGCCTTCCTGCGAGGCGACGCAGCCGCCCACGCCGATCAGGAGATCGGGCTTGGCCTGTTTCAGCTTGCGGAACTGGCCCAGGTCGGAGAAGACCTTCTCCTGCGCCTTTTCGCGCACGGAGCAGGTGTTAAGGAGGATCACGTCGGCATCTTCCGGGCGGTCGGTGCGCACCAGCCCCTCGGACGCGCCGAGCACGTCGGCCATCTTGTCCGAGTCGTACTCGTTCATCTGGCAACCAAAGGTTTTGATAAAGACTTTTTTCTGCATAAGCGGAAGTTTACCGTAATTCGAAATGCCAGGGCTGGCGAAATGGCCTTGCATTCCGGGCAAGCGCGCCCTAAATTGAAGAAGCTTGATCTATCCGGCGGAGGTTGCCATGGCAGTGAGTGCGATATCGGGCGCCAGTTCCGGCGCCTATGTACAGCAGGTCAATAATGCTGCCGCCGAGCGCCGCGTCGAGCAGGCGCGCCTGGCTGAGCAGGAGCAGACCCGGCGCGAAGCCGATGTGGCCCGCACCGACCAGCAGAATGTCGAACGGCGCCAGGCCCAGCAAACCTCCGATGCCGAGGCGGCCCAGCAGCGCGATTTCCTCACGCGCCAGCAATTGCAAGCCCAGAACAGCCAGCCGCAGGCGCCCGCGCCGGGCAGCCGCGTCAATGAAGTGGTGTGAATCTTTCCTTGTAGCTACAGCGTTTTCTTCCCTTCACCCCAGTCCGGCGAGCAAGCCGGACTGCCGATTTGTAACAGTTTCTTTCCGGTTTCTTGCGTGCGCCGCGAACCGCCCCCATGTGTTGAAATAGCATTGTTGCCAAGTTTTCTAGCGCATTGTTGAGCTAGAACAATGTCTGTGCGGCACTGCTTGGCTGGAGCCACCCGGTTTGGGCATAAGATTGCCGGTAGAGCAATTTTGCTTAAGACCTGGCCCCTGCGCCAGTTTTCCCGGCGTAACTCGTTCTGAACCTTCTTGCGGAAAGCACGTCTTTCCAAGTTCGGAGCAGATTTATTTCAGTAACCATATAGAGACGAGGAACAATCATGGCACACCACGCACTTGCATCCCAGGATAGTTACAACCCCAACCACTTGCTCGATATTTTGCTGGGCAAGATGCAGCTGAAGAATGACGCTGCGCTCTCGCGCCTGCTGGAAGTGGCGCCGCCGGTCATCAGCAAGATCCGCCACCACCGCTTGCCGGTGGGCGCTTCGCTGCTGATCCGCATGCACGAAGTGACCGGCATGAGCATCCGCGACCTGCGCGACCTGATGGGCGACCGCCGCACCAAGTACCGCCTGTCCGACGCCCAGGGCCGCCCCAAGCCGGAAGATAAGCTGGCCGCCCAGGCCAAGGCCAGCGAGGGCGGCGCCGGCGGCAACTATGCCCACTAAGCAGGCCGCTGCCGGTGGTGTTGCTGGCGCCGCTTAGGCCAGCAGCACCATCGAGATTTCTTCGTATTGCAGTTCGGTTTCGCGGAAGATGTGCATATAGCTGTCTTCGTCGATGGCCAGGGCCTGCCAGGCCACGGCCGACACCGGCGGCACCAGATCGTCTTCGGCCTGCGCCAGATCGAGCGCATGCACGATGGCGTCGGCCACATGAATGATGGCCGCCAAGAATCCCGCGCCCGGCGCTTCCGGGTCGTGGTGGCCGCCGATGGCCAGCCGCATCGTATCGGAAAAATTCCAGTGTTCCGCCAGCGCCAGGCCGGCCTCCACATGGTCGATGCCGAGCACGGCGCGTTCGGCCTCCAGCAAGTGGCAATCGTGTTCGGCACGGTAAGCCAGCACTTCCTCATAGCGCTGCGGGAAGCTCGACACCAGCACCAGGCGGCCGATATCGTGCAGCAGGCCGGCGGTAAACGCGTAATCCTGGTTGAAGCGCATATGGCGCGCCAGCACCTTGGCGCAGGCCGCGCTGGCGATCGAATGGCGCCAGAAAGCCTTGTGGTCGAAGCCGGCGCAAGCGCCTTCGGCGAAGCAGCCGGTGACGGCGGCCGCCGTGATCAGGTTGCGCGTGGTCTGGAAACCCAGATAGGTGATGGCCTGGTGGATGGTGGTCACCTTCACCTGCAGGCCGTACAGCGAGGAATTGGCCAGGCGCAGGGTCTTGGCCGTCAGCGCCTGGTCGTGCGAAACCTTCTTGGCCAGCACCGAGATATCGATGTCTTCCTGGTCGATGCTGTTCAGCAGCTCCATCACCACGGCCGGCAGCGACGGCAGGTCGTCGAGCTGGGTCACCACATCGTCGTAACTGAGCGGGTTCATGGCGCCTGCTCCATGCCGAGGCGGAAGTCGGCGACAAAGCGGCGCAGCACGCCGCGCGCCCAGTCCTGCGGCGCATCGGGATCGTGGCGGCGGAACAGGTGGTTCAGGCGCGCTTCATGGTGCTGGCGGCTGGCCGCTTCCTCGGCGGCGCTGGGGCCGTCCAGGCGGATCGGCAGCGTGGCAATGCCGTGGCGCGGCATCAGGGCGATCATGGCTTCGGTCAGCACCGTGCCTTGCGGCAGCAGCACATGGCCTTGCACGTCCAGCAATTCGTCGGACAGGATCATCCCCGGCTGCACGTCCGCCAGCGCCAGGTGTTGGTAACTTGCCGTCATGGCTCCTCCGTGTTTCTACAGTGCGATCTTACCATTGCGGGGTTGCAATGTCTGTCCCGCCAGCGTGCGCGCCCGCGCTAAAATCTTGCCAAGAGGCAGGCCATACCGTACATTGGTGGGACAAGAGCGAATGCAAGCTTGCGCCGGCAAGGGAGGACAGCTTAGATGTACGGAATTCAAGGCCGCCTGACAGCCCTGTTTGTGGTCATCGTGACCGTGGTGTTGGGCATTTCCGGCACCTATGCCCAGATCAGTCTGGGCCAGGAGCTGGAAGTGAGCAATCAGCGCCTGCGCGAAGGCGTGCTGACCCGTCTGCAAACCAGCCTGCCCTCGGCGCTATGGGATCTGGACAAGGCCAAGGTGGACAATATCGTGGCGGCCGAAATGCTGCCGCCCGAGCTGGTCGCCATCCGCGTCTACGATACCTCGGTCGGCCTGTTCTCGGGCAAGGTGCGCCGCCCCGACGGCAACGCCGTGAATGTGGAAAACGAGCGCGCCATCGGCGGCTCGCCCGTGGTGGCCGACCTGGCCTACCGCGACGCCGGCGCCGCCGGCAGCCTGAAACCGGTGATCGTCGGCCGCGTGGTCGTCAACTTCAGCCGCGAGCAAATCGATGCCACCCTGGCCGCCGAAATCCGGCGCAAGGTGATCGAGGTGCTGCTGCTCGACCTGATCCTGGTGGTGGCGCTGGCGCTCAGCCTGCGCATCGTGTTCGAGCCGCTCAAGCAGCTGCGCGACGGTCTGTCCGAGCTGGCCACGCGCGGCAGCGACGAAGTGGAAGAGCTGCCGGAAAAGCGGCGCGACGAACTGGGCGACGTGATCCGCGGCTTCAACGCCATCCAGCGCAAGGTGAAGTCCATCATCCGCCGCACCCGCGAAGCCGAGGACGAAGCCCGCCGCGCGGCGCAGGAAACGGCGCATGCGCTGGACGATCTGCGCCGCACCCAGGAGTCGCTGCTGCAGGCCGAGCGCCTGGCCTCGCTGGGCGGCCTGGTGGCCGGCGTGGCCCACGAAATCAATACCCCGGTCGGCATCGCGCTGACCAGCGCCTCGGTGCTGCGCGACGCCACCGAGCAGGTGCGCCAGTCGGTCGAGGCGGGCGTGGTGAAGAAGTCCGACATCCTCAAATACATCGACACCGCCGGCGAAAGCACTACCCTGGTGATGAACAACTGCTACCGCGCCGCCCATCTGATCCACAGCTTCAAGCAGATCGCCGTCGACCAGGTGAGCGAAGCGCGGCGTCGCTTCGAGCTGCAGGAATACATCGGCGAGGTGGTGGCCAGCCTGCAGCCCAAGCTGAAGAAATCGCATATCAATGTCAGCATCGAGTGCCCGGCCGATATCGTGCTCGACAGCTATCCCGGCGCCCTGGCCCAGGTCATCACCAACCTCACGCTGAACTGCGTGGAGCACGCCTTCGATCCGCAGATGGAAGGCTTGATCCAGATCCGCGTGCGCCTCGATGGCGACATCATCGAGATGGCCGTGACCGACAATGGCAAGGGCATCGCGCCCGAGATGCTGGACCGTGTGTTCGACCCCTTCGTCACCACGCGCCGCGGCCAGGGCGGCACGGGGCTGGGCCTGAACATCGTCTTCAACCTGATTGCCAAGCAGTTCGGCGGCACCATCACCGTCAGCAGCACGCTGGGCCAGGGCGCCAGCTTCGTGCTGCGCATTCCGCGCATCACGCCGTCCCACGAGGATAGCGATGAACCGCATGCCGACGCGCCGCTGCATGCCTGAGAGGGCAGGAGCGCGCCCGGATTGGCGCCGCTGCCGCATACTGTTGCCAGAACAAGGAGGAGCAAGATGAGCGAACGCCGCCAGATCGCCCTGCTGCGAGGCATCAATGTCGGGCGCGCCAAGCGCGTGGCCATGGCCGATCTGCGCAAGCTGCTGGGCGACCTGGGGTTCAGCGATGTGCGCACCCTGCAAAACAGCGGCAATGTGGTCTTCAGCGCCAGCCAGGCGCCGCGCGAGGTGGCCACGCGCATGGAGGAAGCCTTGGTGCTCAAGCTGGGCGTGGGCGCGCGCGTCACCGTGCTTGACGCCGAACAGCTCGACGCCATCGTCGAAGAGAATAGTTTGCAGGCGCAGGCGGACGATCCCGCGCGCCTGCTGGTGGCCGTGCTGAACCAGCCGGCCGACCGCGCGCGCCTGGAGCCGCTGCTGCGCCAGGACTGGCAGCCGGAAGCGTTTGCCCTGGGCCGCTGGGCCGCCTATATCTGGTGCGCCGACGGCGTGCTGGCCAGCCGCGCGGCCGCCGCCATGGGCAAGATCCTGGGCGACGCCGTCACCACGCGCAACTGGGGAACCATCAGCAAGCTGCACGCGCTGGCGCGCGAAGCTTAGCGCCGGCGCCCACATTCAATCAAAAAAACGGAGGGAAGCATGGCAATTGCAAACGGTGAATTCGACGTCAAGATGGCGCCCGAAGCCCTGTCCCAGGTGAGCGAGGGCAGCGGCATCGGCCGCATGCATCTGGACAAGCGCTACCATGGCGTGCTGGACGCAAGCGGACGCGGCGAATTCCTCAGCTATATGGGTTCGGTGCCCGGCTCGGCCATTTATGTGGCGGTGGAAAGGGTGGAGGGTACGCTGCACGGCCGCAGCGGCAGCTTCACCCTGGTGCACCGCGGCGTCATGGGCGGGCCGCACGACGGCTTGCAGATCTTTGTCGCGCCCGACTCCGGTACGGGCGAGCTGAAGGGCATCAGCGGCAAACTCGACATCAAGATCGAAAACGGCAAGCATTTCTACTCCTTCGAATACAGCCTGTGAGGATTGCCTGAAAGCTAAGGCCACGCTAGAATGGCGGTTTAAATAATTGCCATGTGGAAATATGAAAAAGAAGAACGACCATTTGCGCGGCTTGCTGATCCTGGGCAGCGTGCTGGTGGTTTTAGTGCTGGGCGGCTTTGCCCTGTCTGACGGTGGCGGGCGCAAGGTCGGCTGCATTGGCCGCGCCATTGCCAGCGGCATCTCCTTCTCCAATATCCACGCCGTCTGCGGCCTGTAAGCCCCCTGGGATTTTGCGCTAGACTGGGGGCTTTTCGACTCCTCATATTTGCGCATGATGAAATCCTCCACCCTGGGCCTGCTGCTGGCGGGCGTCGTGCTGGCCGGTTGCGGCAGCTTCAAGAAAAAACCTGAACCGGTAGCCGCGTCCGCCAATCCGCAAGTCCTGCTGCTGGGGGAGGTGCATGACAATCCCCAGGGCCATAAGCTGCGCTATGAGGAATTGCGCCGGCGCGTGGCGGCGGGCTGGCGTCCGGCCATCGCCATGGAGCAGTTCGACCGCGAACAGCAAGCCCTGCTGGACGAAGCGCAAAAGAGCTGCCTCGACGCCAATTGCCTGATCCGCGTGATGAAGGGGCCGCGCTGGGACTGGCAGCTTTACCATCCCGTGATTGAGCTGGCGCTGAGCAACAAGCTGCCCCTGATCGCCGCCAACCTCTCGCGCGGCGATGCCTCGAAAGTGGTGCGCGACGGCGTGGCCTCCTCGTTTGACGCGCCAACCGTGGCCGCTTACCGCCTCAACGAAGCGCTGCCGGCCGATATCGTCCAAGGCCAGGAAGCGGAAATCCGCATTGGCCACTGCAATATGCTGCCCGACAGCATGGTGCCCGGCATGGTCAACGCCCAGGTGGCGCGCGATATCTGGATGGCCAAGCTGGTGCGCGCGCAAAGCCCGCGCGATGTGGTGCTGATCGCCGGCAATGGCCATGTGCGGCGCGATATCGGCGTGCCGCGCTGGCTGGACGCCATCCAGCCCAAGCTGACGTGGACCAGCATCGCCTACGCCGAAAGCAAGGCCGGCGACGGCCAGTTCGACCAGGTGCGCAAGGTCGATGCGGTGCAGCGTCCCGATCCCTGCGCCAAGTTCAAGGGCAAGTAAGCGCCGCGGCGCGCCTGGCGCCGGCATGTTAAGGTGGCGCCAGGAGGATCGATCCATGGAACAGCTTTATCATGCCGCCGCGCCCGCCCGCGCCGAGATCGACGCGCTGCGCGGCCCGGCGCTGCTGGAATTCGGCGCCAACTGGTGCGGCTACTGCCGCGCCGCCCAGCCGCTGCTGGCCGAGGCCTATGCCGGCCATGTTGCCGTCCCGCACATCAAGGTGGAAGATGGTCCCGGCCGAGCGCTGGGCCGCTCCTTCCGCGTCAAGCTGTGGCCGACTCTGGTCTTCCTGCGCGACGGCCAGGAAGTGGCGCGCCTGGTGCGTCCTGGCAGCGCCGAGGAAATCCGCCAGGCCTTCGCCCAGCTCACTGCCGCTGCCTAGCATCCCGCTAGCCGCGCGACCCCGCGCCGGCTGCCGCCGCACCGTCCTCCCGCCGCGCCGCCGGCGTTTCGGTGTATCCTTCCGCGGTATTCATAAGCCAACCGCGCCACCCGGCGCCGAATAATAAAGGAGAGGAAGCGATGCAGATAGCCGGCGAGATGATCATCGGACACCAGGCAGTCATGGGCAGGGAAGGGCTGATCAAGGCGGTCGATCCGGCGCGCAATGCCGAGATCGAACCAGGCTTCGGCCTGGCCAGCCGCGCCGAACTGGAACGCGCCTGCGCGCTGGCCGCCAGCGCCTTCGACGCCTACCGTGAAACCGGGCTGGAAGAACGCGCCCGCTTCCTGGAAGCGATCGCTCAAAACATCCTGGATATCGGTCCGGCCCTGATCGAACGCGCCATGGCCGAATCGGGCTTGCCGCAAGCGCGCCTGGAAGGCGAGCGTGGCCGCACCGTCAACCAGCTGCGCCTGTTCGCCAAGGTGGTGCGCGACGGCCACTGGATCGGCGCCACGCTCGATGCGGCCCTGCCCGAGCGCGTGCCGCCGCGCGCCGATCTGCGTCTGCGCAAGATCGCCGTCGGCCCGGTCGCCGTCTTCGGCGCCAGCAACTTCCCGCTCGCCTTCTCGGTCGCGGGCGGCGACACCGCCTCCGCGCTGGCGGCCGGCTGTCCGGTGGTGGTCAAGGCCCACCCGGCCCACCTCGGCACTTCGGAACTGGTGGCCAAAGCCGTGCAGAAAGCCGCCATCGATTGCGCCATGCCGGAAGGCGTGTTCTCCATGCTGATCGGCACCGGCGTGCAGATCGGCCAGGACCTGGTCAGCCATCCCGCCATCAAGGCTGTCGGCTTCACCGGCTCGCGCCATGGCGGCCTGGCCCTGATGCGCATCGCCGCCCAGCGCAAGGAACCGATTCCCGTGTATGCGGAAATGAGCAGCATCAACCCGGTCTTCCTGCTGCCGGGCGCCCTGGCCGACGATGCGGCCAAGCTGGCGCAAGCCTATGTCGACTCGCTGACCCTGGGTTCGGGCCAGTTCTGCACCAATCCCGGCCTGCTGCTGGGCATTGACAGCCCCGAGCTGCAGCAATTCGCTGCCGCCGTGGCCGCCGCCCTGCCGGCCAAGGTCGGCAGTACCATGCTGACCCCGGGCATCCACCAATCCTACCAGGCTGGCGTGGCGCGCCTGTCCGGACAGAATGGCGTGCAGCTGCTGGCCCAAGGCCAGCCAGGCCCAGGCGCTTGCGCTGCCCAAGCCGCGGTCTACCAATGCGACGCCGAGACCTTCCTGAATACCGCCGCGCTGGAAGAAGAAAACTTCGGCCCCAGCTCCCTGCTGGTGCGTTGCCGCGACGCGGACGACCTGTTGCGCATCGCTGAGCACGTCGAGGGCCAGCTCAGCGCAACCCTGCACGCGCGCGCTGGCGACCGCACCCTGGCCGCGCGCCTGCTGCCGGTATTGGAGCGCAAGGCCGGCCGCATCCTCTTCAACGGCTTCCCCACCGGCGTCGAAGTCGCGCATGCCATGGTGCACGGCGGCCCCTTCCCCTCCACGTCCGACCCGCGCACCACCTCGGTCGGCGCCACCGCCATCGACCGCTTCCTGCGCCCCGTCTGCTACCAGGACGTCCCCACCGAACTGTTGCCGGAAGCCCTGTCCAGCGCCAACCCCCTCGGCCTGACCCGCCTCATCGACGGCACCCTGCGCCCCGCCTAAAGCCCCCGTTTGATCTGGATCAGCAAATGTCCACCCTGGTGCCTGACACCAGAGGTGGACATTCTTTGATTTAAATCAGCAAATGTCCGACCCTAGTGCCTGGCACCAGGGTTGGACATTGTTTGATTTGGCGCAAAGGGGAGGGACAAAAAAATGGTTCTTCACGGATTACCGGGAAAAGCGGCTTTGATCTTGAGGAAAAAGAAGTCTGAGTCCCGGTAGCCGTAAGCCATTCTTTTCATCACTTTGATCCGATTATTGATCCCTTCGAGTTGGCCGGTGTGCATCGGCCAGCGCATCCGGGCCACAATGCCGCGCCAATAGGGCCGTAAGCGGCTGGCAAAACGGCGTAAGGGTTCGATGCCACTGGCGTAGGCCATGCGTAGCCAGTTGCGCCAGGCAATGCGCCATTGCCAGGGACTGGTGGGTTGCCAAAGTTCTTTGAGCGCGGCCTTCAGGACATAGGTCGTCATCAGCGCCCGATTGGCCGCCAGCAGTTCGAGCAGCTTAGGCTGTTGGTCGGCAGGCAGATTGCCCGCGTTGCGCAGCAGCAGCCAGCGTGCCCGCTTGACGATCTGCCGCGCGGGGCGCTCGTCGCGCAGGCGGTTGGCCTCATCAACCCGTACCCTGTCAATGACTTCCCGGCCATATTTGGCGATGACATGGAACAGGTCATACACCACTTTGGCACGACGGCAGTGCGCTCTGACCTCCAAGTCAAACGCCGTACTCATGTCCATCGCGACGGCGCGAATGGCCTGGCAGCGCTCCGGCCCAAGCCATTGGAAGAAGGGGCGGATCGCTTCGCGGCTACGTCCTTGGCCCACCCATAACACTTGCCGCGTGTCCGCGTCGAGCACGACGGTGGCATAGCGGTGTCCCTTAAAGAGGGCAAATTCATCCATGACGAGGCGCACCGGCTGCGCTGGCGGCCGTTGCGCCAATACCCGCATCAGATGCGCACGTTCAATCTTGCGGACGGTTTCCCAATGCAGACCGGTCAGCTGGCAGACATGGGCGACGGGCAGTTTGCTGCACCAGTGGGCGACAAATTGCATCAGGCCTTGGCTGATACGGGCATGGCGCGCAAGCCAGGCGATCGCTTGCGTGCGGGGACCACACTGGTGGCAACGCACACGCGCCACGGGAACCCGCAAGAGTACCGGCTCGCCAAACATCGGCAGCTCCCGGATTTGGCGCCAGGTAACATCGTGCACCGGAAGGCCGCTTTGGCCACAACAGGAGCAAATCAGCGGTGCCGCACTATCCCTGCTCAAGACAATCTCAATCCGGCAGGGACCGCGCGTTATGCCGGACACCATAAAGCCTTCCCAGAACGGGAGCGTGAGTCTATGATGGGCCATGAAAGTGGTGGGTTAGGTTTTTCTGATTGGTCGCACAACCAGAATATCCTTTCTTCACCACTTTCTTCGTTTACGGCCAGGTGTTTCCCGGTAATCCGTGAAGAACCAAAAAAATACCCGGACCACAAGGGTCCGGGTGAAGGCACTACAAGAGAGAAGGTAGAGCGCTGGGCGGCTTACAGCTTGCCGCGCAGGCCCAGGTAGAAGGTGCGGCCGTTCGAGTAGAAGGCGCGTGGCTGGTCCTCGGTCTCGGCGAACATCTTGATGGTGCCGTTGTTGAGGTTCAGCGCGTCGAAGGTCACGGTCAGCTGCTCGTTGATCTTGTAGTTCAGCGAGGCGGCCAGGTTGCCCAGACCTTTCACGTGCTGGCTGGCGCCACGGTCCACGCCGGCCTTGTAGGTCGAGCGGAAGTTGTAGGCCAGACGCGCGCTCAGGCGGTCGTCTTCGTAATAGCCGGTCACGTTGTAGGTGTTTTTCGACGAGTTGATCAGCTCGCCACCGTCGCTCAGCTTGCCGTCCGCGTAGGTGTAGTTGATCAGGGTGCCGAAGTTGCCGAACAGCGGCTGTTGGTAGCTCAGCTCAATACCCTTGTTCTTGCCCGAGGTATTGTACGGCGACGTGATCTGGTACACCGTCTGCTTGTTCTGCTTGTTGTTGAAGTAGGTGCCGGTGGTGGTGCCTTGGGCCACGATCGATTTCAGGTCCATGTAGAACAGACCGGCAGTGATCGAGGATTTCGGCGCGAAGTACCATTCGGCGCTGACTTCAAAGTTGTTGGAACGGATCGGGTCCAGTTTCACGTTGCCGCCGTTGCCGCTCAGGGCGTCGTCGTTCAGCGAAACCGAGCCGCCCAGGGCGCTGTAGTCGGGACGGGCCATGGTACGGGCGATCGCCGCGCGCACCACCAGATCCTGGTTCACGTCGAACTTGATGTTCGCGCTTGGCAGATAGTCGTTGTAGGTGCGCTCGTAGGTGGTCGGGGTGTAAGGACCGAAAGCCGAACCGGTGATCGGGTTAGTGCCGCCAGCCAGGTTGACCACGGTGGTCTGCTTGGTGCGGATGGCGCGCAGACCGAAGTTGCCGCTCCAGCTGTCGCCAGCCAGGTTGGCCATGGCGTACACGGCCGAGGTTTTTTCCTGCAGCTTGAATTCGTCGGTCCAGTTATGACGCAGGGTGTAGTCGAGCAGGCGGTTGCCCGGCACGGCGCCCCAGGCGCCCAGGGCGGCGCCGTCATACTTGAAGTAGTTCGTGCTCAGGTTGCCGCCCAGGGAGTGGGCGAAGTCGCTCGGATACATCTGGCCGCTCCAGGCTGGGCCTGGATTGGTGAAGCCCAGCGGACCTGGACGGGTTTCCAGCGGGTGTTCGGCGGTACGCTTGTGGTCGGTGCCGCGCAGACCGAATTTCACGGAATCCCAGATGCCTTGGCTCAGGCGCAGTTCGCCGTCAACCTGGGCGTATTTCTCTTTGTCCACCGATTGCGATTCGCCGCCGCCAGCCCAGGCGGTGCTGCCTGGCTTGTTGGTGACGCCGCCTGGATAGGAGATCGACGCTGGGCTCAGGCCGTTCAGCGTGTAGTTCATGCCGCCGTCGACATTGTTCTGGTAGTACACGTCGTCGCGGTCGTAGCCGACGCCATTGGTGCGGCCGGCCTTACCGGTGATGGTGAGGTCCTTGGTGGCGCGGTAGCGGAAGTTGAAGTCGGCGTACCAGGATTTGCCGCCGGCGTCAGGACGGTAGATATTGTCCACTTCGCCCGAGTTTTTGGCGAAGCTGCCCGACACCAGGGTGCCGTTCTTGATCACCGGATTGCTGACCAGCAGGCCGTCGCGGTTGATCGAGTTGGCCGGCGCAGCCAGCCAGTTGGTGTTCTGGTGCGGTGCGCTCAGCTTGGAGTAGAAGCCGTTCAGGTCCAGGGTCAGTTCCTTGGTTGGACGGATCTCGAAGTCGAAGGCGCCGCCTTCGCGTTTCTTGACCTGCTCGAACAGCGAGGCGCCGATGAAGGTCGGCACGCGCACGCCGGCCAGGGCCGGATTGGCTTTTGCGGCCGCGCTATCGGCTGCGATATTGGCATAGCCCAGGACTTCCTGGCCGTCGCGGCGCACCGCGGTTTTCTCGGAGAAGGCTTGCACCAGCATGCCGGCGGTGCCGGCATCGTTCTTCCAGTTGACCATGGCCGACAGTTGCGGCTTGGTCTTGTCGGCCAGATCGTTGCGGGTTGCTTGCACCGATGCTTCCACGGTCAGCTGCTTGCGGAAGTCCAGCGGACGGCGGGTGATCACGTTGATGGCGCCGGACACGCCGCCTTCGACCAAGTCGGCGGTCGCGCTCTTGTGCACGACGATGGAGCCGACCAGTTCCGATGGCAGCAGCGAGAAGCTGCTGGAACGGCCGACGTTGCCGCCGAACTGGTTCAGCACGAACCAGTCGCCGGTGCTGATCGCATGGCCGTTGAACAGGGTTTGCTGCAGGCTGGGGCTGGTGCCGCGCAGGCTGACGCGGTCGTTTTCGCCGAAGCCGCCTTCACCACCTGCGGAGGATTGAATGTTTACGCCTGGCAGACGCTGGATGGCGTCGGCCACGTTCTTGTCGGGCATCTTGCCGATGTCTTCCGCCGTCACCACCTCGACCACGGAGTCGGCATTACGTTTTTGCTTCAGCGACTGCTCCAGGGCGGCACGCACGCCGGTCACGGTCACAACGCTGGATGGATCGGTCTTGGTCTCCGTTTGTTGGGCAAACGCAGGCGCGGAAATGCTCACGATAAGCAGGCCGACGGCCAGGGCGGCCGGGGTCAGGCGGTTTGCTTGTTTCTGATCGAACTTCATTACTCTCTCCAAGGTGATGGGCTTCTTACTTGCTTACTTACGTATGAGTACTTCAGTACTTCAACTGCACCACTCATACCAATATACGTTATTTTAAATACCAAAATGCTACCACTTGAAATTATTTTTTGCATTGTTGTGGAATTTGTACGCAAAACGCTGTCATTATGACACTATTCCTCAAGCCATAGCCAGAATTGGTGTGTAAATATGCAGATTTCGCGCTTTATTGGTACTGCTCTGGTATGGGGAAGCGTTGAGGGTGGTATGGCGAGGCGGTCTTGGAAAGCAAAAAAGGCCCGAACCGTTTCCAGTCAGGCCTTCTTCGCCTGAGGCTGCAAGCAGCAGCGGACACTAAGAACATTCATCACAGGGGAAGTTTATGGCCGAGTCTGGTCCCTTCGAAAGAGTCTACGTTGAAAATGCATGGTATGACGGGCCAAGAGCCGGGGTTGCCGACATCCAGGGTGTCCCTCATCGGTTCAGGTCTCTTTGGGACGAAAAAGAAGATGAGTATCTTTCGACTTTTGAAGTCTGGCCCGTGAGTCCTGTCGAGCTTGAACTTGAAATTGAACAATGGTGCATATTCGTTGACTGGAATTCTCGGTATGAATCGGGCGAAGTCGATTTGGATACTCATCCTGGACATGGTCACCACACGCGCTGGAATGAGATGAAGGGCTTGTTAAGCACAGCCGGATTGAGGCGCCTTTGAACGTGCAGCGTGCAACCGCGCAGCTCAAGCCTATCGGCAGGGGATATCGCTATGACTTAGCTGGGCCGGATTATTTGATGTGCTGGACATTCTGATGGCTAGGCGGCGGTCACTTGTTTCCAGTGACTGCACATGCACTTGCCGCCCGATGAGCTGCCGCGCAGCCGCGGGAACTCGTCGCCGAAAATAATGGACGGTTCCGTGCCGCGATTTCATTAGGAATTCACCTGCCATGTGTAGCACCTTTGTGCAACAGCAAGCGGGGAAAGGGCAAACAAAAAAGCCGTTGATCCTTGCGAATCAACGGCTTATGTATTCCTGGTGGTGATAGTTGGACTTGAACCAACGACCCTAGCATTATGAATGCTATGCTCTAACCAACTGAGCTATATCACCGCAACGGCAAGCATTATCGGGCTTGGGCCGAACTCTGTCAAGGAAACTGCCACAACTTTTTTACAGCTTCGTGAAAAAGGGTGGAAAGTGGCATTTTCGCTATGATTCTAGGCGCTTTTTCCCTTAAGCGGCGCGCGCGGCGAGGGCCGCTTCCACCCGCGCCAGCAGCTGGCTGGCCGCATCCGGCGCCAGGCAATCGATAACGCTGCGCTGCGGCATGGCGCGCAGCCAGGTCAGCTGGCGCTTGGCCAGCTGGCGCGTAGCGATGATGCCGGTTTCGCGCAGGGCGGCGTAATCGATGGTCCCATCCAGATAGTCCCAAGCCTGGCGGTAGCCGACGCAACGCATCGAGGGCAGGCCGGGATGCAGGTCGCCGCGCCGGCGCAGGGCTTCGACTTCGGCCAGCAGGCCGCCGTCCGGCGCGTTCAGCATCAGGTCGAAGCGCTGGGCGATGCGATCGTGCAGCGCGCTGCGCTCGGACGGTTCCAGCGCCAGCGGCAGCAACTCGAACGGCAGCTCGGTTTTTTCGCGCAGGGCCAGCAGGGCCGACATGGGCTGGCCGCTAAGTTCAATGACTTCCAGCGCGCGCTGGATGCGCTGGGCGTCATTGGGTTTCAGGCGGGCCGCCGTTTCCGCGTCCAGTGTGGCCAGGCGGGCGTGCATGACGGGCCAGCCGAGGCGGGCCGCCTCGTCTTCCAGGCGGGCGCGCAGGACCGGGTCGGCGCCGGGCAGCTCGTCCAGGCCATCGTTGAGG
The DNA here is from genome assembly GCF_013369485.1 of Massilia sp. BJB1822. Taxonomy (GTDB): domain Bacteria; phylum Pseudomonadota; class Gammaproteobacteria; order Burkholderiales; family Burkholderiaceae_D; genus Rugamonas. The sequence continues at coordinate 69,986 of NZ_JABWEB010000006.1, read as the reverse complement.
CCTTTGAAGTACAGCATGGTGCCGCCCACCAGCAGCGGCAGCTTGCCGCGTGCCTGGATCTCGGCCACCAGGCGCAGGGTATCGGCGCGGAACTGGGCCACGGAATAGGCGTCGAGCGGATCGATGATGTCGATCAGGTGGTGCGGCACGGCGGCCAGCTCCGCGCGCGAGGGCTTGGCGGTGCCGATATCCATGCCGCGATAGACCAGGGCTGAATCGACCGAGATGATTTCCGACGGGATGCGCTCGGCGATGGCCAGGGCCGAGGCGGTCTTGCCGCTGGCCGTCGGCCCCATGATGGCGACCGCCAGCGGCCGCCCAGTGGTGTGGTTCATGATGCTGGTATTCTTATTGGCCGCGCAGGAACAGCTTGTCCAGCGCGCTGATTTCGACTTGCACCCAGGTGGGGCGGCCATGGTTGCACTGGTCGGCGCGCTCGGTGCTTTCCATCTGGCGCAGCAGGGCATTCATTTCGGGTTGGGTCAGGATGCGGTTGGCGCGCACCGCCGTGTGGCAGGCCAGGGTACCCAGCAGCTCGTTGCGGCGCTCGATCAGCATGCGCGAGCCGCCGTATTCACGCACATCGCGCAGCACGTCGCGCGCCAGGGTTTGCGCGTCGGCGTTTTTCAGCAGGGCCGGCACGGAGCGCACCGCCAGGGTGGTGGGCGAGAGCGCGGCGATGTCGAAGCCCAGGGTTTGCAGGGTCTCGGCATGCTCCTGCACCGTGCCCACTTCCACCGGGTCGGCGTAGAAGGTGACGGGAATCAGCAGCGACTGGATCTGCATGGCGGCGCCGTTGAGCTGCTCGTCCAGCGCGTTCTTCAATTGTTCATAGAGGATGCGCTCGTGGGCAGCGTGCATGTCCACCAGCACCAGGCCTTTGCTGTTCTGCGCCAGGATATAGATGCCATGCAGCTGGGCCAGGGCGAAGCCGAGCGGGAATTCCTCGTCCTGCGCCAGCACGGCGGGCGAAGCGATATACGGCGTGGCTTGCGGCATGGCGTAGCTGCCCGTGGCCGAGAAGCCGCCGCCGCCATTCAGGGCCGCGCTGCCATCCTGGGCCGCGCCATCCAGGCCGTCGGCGCGGCGCTCGCCTGCGAACAGGGCGCCATAGCGTTCGGTGCTCTGGGCCACGCCGCCGCCCTGGCCGGGCTGGCCGAAAGGCGAGGGCGAGAACGTGGGCTGATAGTGCGGATTCAGCTCGGCGCCGAAGGAGGCTTGCTGCGGACGCCAGAGCGGGCCGCCGGCCAGGGTGTCGGCCGCTGGCAGCGGCGACGGCACGCTGCCGTGGGCCGTCGCCGAAGTCTGGGCCAGGGCGCGCTGCACCGCGTGGAAGACAAACTGGTGCACGGCGCGGCCGTCGCGGAAGCGCACCTCGATCTTGGACGGGTGCACATTCACGTCCACCAGGGCCGGGTCCAGGTCGAGCGCCAGCACATAGGAAGGGAAGCGGTCGCCGTGCAGCACATCCTCATAGGCGGCGCGCACCGCGTGCACCAGCAGCTTGTCGCGCACGAAGCGGCCGTTGACATAAAAATACTGCGCATCGGCGCGCGCCTTGGAGGCGGTCGGCAGACCGGCGAAGCCGTGCAGGCGTAGCAGGCCCGAACCCTCGTCCAGCGGCAGGCGCGCCTCGGCGAAATTCTCGCCCAGAATCTGCGCGCTGCGCTTGGCCATATCGGCCACCATCCAGTGGTCCACGGTACGGCCGTTGTGCGACAGCGTGAACGACACGTCCGGCCGCGCCAAGGCGACGCGGCGCACCACCTCGGCGCAGTGGCCGAACTCGGTCTGTTCCGACTTCAGGAATTTGCGCCGTGCCGGCGTGTTGAAATACAGGTCGCGCACATCGACCGTGGTGCCCTGCGCGCCGGAAGAGGGCGACACCGTGCCGTTGTGCGAACCCTCGATCTCCCAGGCATGGGCCGCATCGGCCGTGCGCGACGTGAGGGTGACAGCCGCCACCGAAGCGATGGAAGCCAGCGCCTCGCCGCGGAAACCGAGGGTGGCCACATTTTCCAGGTCGTCCAGGCTGGCGATTTTCGAGGTGGCATGGCGCGCCAGCGCGAGCGGCATCTGGTCGGGCGGAATGCCTCGACCGTTATCCGTAATGCAGATACGTTTGACCCCGCCTTCCTCCAAACGCACCGTAATCTGCGACGAACCCGCGTCGAGCGCGTTCTCCAGCAACTCCTTGACCACGGCCGAGGGCCGCTCCACCACCTCGCCGGCAGCGATCTGGGAAATAAGCTGGTCCGGCAAAGCCCGGATAGGACGAGGAAGAGTAGGCGCGTTCATGTCCCGCATTATAAATGAGCCCGCTCCCCCGTTTGCGCCAGATCAAACAATGTCCCACCCTGGTGTCAGGCGGGGCCGCCGAGGCACCAGGGTCGGACATTTGCTGATTTAGATCAAGGGGCTGGTTCGCGGACGGGGAGGGGGGCGTTGCACAGGTCGATATGGCCGGCGGCGACCTTGGTCCAGGGGCCGCCGCGGTTGCGCTGGGCTTCGACGGCGGCGGCATAGGTCGCCGTGTCGGTGCGCATGACTTCGAGGCGGCTGCGCTCGGCTTCGGGGACGTCGGCGGCCAGGCGCACGGCCTTGATCGGGACCATCTGCTCGGGCTTGTCATAAAAACCCATCGGGGCGGCGCCGCGCGGCAGTACAGACAGCAGGGACATGCCGGATACCACGCGCCCGACCACGGTGATATTGCGGTCGAGGTGGCGCGGGGCGTTGCCGATCACGGCATACAGGGCGCCGCCATTGCCGCTGTCGGACTCGTTGCCGCGCGCGACGCCGACCATGCCGTAGCAGTGCGCCAGCCAGGTTTGCTTGCTTTTCGGGTCGCGCCCGACCGGGAAGCCGTTGGAGTGGCCCACCTGCGGCGCGTAGCCGTCGCGGTCGGGCAGGCGGGTGAAGTGCTTGTCATTGGACAGGGGGACGGTGAATTCGCCGGCCAGCTTGGCCTGGGCGGTTTTCAGCGGCTTGGGGGTTTTCTCGTCGGGATCGCCCCATTGCACCACCCAGTTGTCTTGGGAGCGCAGGATGGCGAGACCGTCGAAATAGTGTTCGCGCGCCATGGCGCGGATATTGGCGGCGTGCTTGGGGGCAAAGGCGGGCGCCAGCTCGATCACCACGCGTCCGGCCGGCAGCTCCATATATAAGGTGTTCTCGGGATCGAGCGGGCGCCAGTCGGCCGCTTTGGAGGCCTTGATCACATCGGCCAGCGTGGCCTTGGGCGCCAGCTCCTTCTCGGCGGCGCCGGCAGCGCCGCAGCCAGCTAGTAGGACAAAAGCCAGGGCCGCGGCGCCAGGCCGCTTCGTCAAAACGTTCAGTGCTTTCTGCATCCTTCAGTCTCCTTGTGGTCGGCGGCTTGCTGCGCCGTGTTGAGGAATTGTAAACTGGAATATCTTTGGCGAACCCCGCCGGCGCTAAGAAATATCCGAGACGGGAGCGTTTCTGCCTACAAGGCTGGTGTATGATTCCCGCCGCAACCTTTTGGGATAACTTAATGGATTTAGTTCAATTTCTGGACATGCTGGTCCACGTCGACAAGGCGATGGGCACGCTGATCGCGCAATATGGCACTTTGGTCTATGCGGTGCTGTTTGCCATTATCTTTTGCGAGACCGGCCTGGTCGTGCTGTTCTTCTTCCCAGGGGATACCCTGCTGTTTATCGCTGGCGCCTTCTGCGCCAGCGGCGAAATGAATCTGGCCTTGCTGGCGGGTCTGCTGATTACGGCTGCCGTGCTGGGCAATACCACCAATTACTGGATCGGCGAGGCCATCGGCCAGCGCGTCTTCACCCACGATTACCGCTGGATCAATAAAGAGGCGCTGCGCCGCACCCACGATTTCTTCGAGCGCCATGGCGGCAAGACCATCATCCTGGCGCGTTTCGTGCCAGTGGTGCGCACCTTCGCGCCTTTCGTGGCCGGTGTGTCGGATATGACCCAGGCCCGCTTCCAGCTGTATAACATCACCGGCGCCGTGCTGTGGGTGCTGTCGCTGACCGTGGCGGGCTATATGTTCGGCCATCTGCCCATCATCCGCGAAAATCTGACCACTATCGTGCTGGTCGGCGTGGGCGTAGCCATCGTGCCCATGGCTCTGGGCGGCATGTGGAAGCTGGGGCGCAAGGTTCTCGGCCGCTAAGCCTTCCTTTAGGTTGCCCTCAAGTTTTCCTCGGGGGCAACCGTTAACAGGGGTAATCAACGATTATCCCTGACTCTCATGCGTAAGCTCATCGTCCTCACCGCCAGCTGTTTCCTGATTGCCTCGGCGGGTGCCTTCGACGCGGGCCAGCCGCCGCCCAAACCAGCCAATATCAAATCCATCCATCCGCCCAATCCTTCGGTGCCGGGTTCCGCCTCGTCCAAGGAAGGCAAGGAAGGCAAACCCGCCGCCGGCGCCAAAGCCGCGGCCGGCAAGCCCGCCAAGCTGTCGGCGCGCGAACAGGAGGAGCAGGCCGAGGCCGAGCTGTCGGCCAAGATCGCCGAGCGCCTGGCCGCGATGCGCGCCAACCAGGCCGCGCGCGCCGCTGCCGCCGCCAAGGCCAAGAAGGATGCCGCCGCCCGCGCCGCCAAGCTGGCCGCCATGCCGCCGCCGCGCGCCAACGGCACGCACTGGGCGTATGAGGGCGAGTTCGGCCCGGCCAACTGGAGCAAGATCAATTCGGACTGGGCCAAGTGCGGCACGGGCAACCGCCAGTCGCCCATCGATATCCGCGACGGCATGAAGGTCGATCTGGAACAGATCAATTTCGATTACCGCCCATCGGCCTTCTCGGTGCAGGATAACGGCCATACGGTGCAGGTGACGGTCGGCGGCGGCAATTTCCTGTCGGTGCAGAACCGCATGTACGAGCTGCAGCAGTTCCACTTCCACCGCCCGTCCGAGGAGCGCATCAACGGCAAGGGTTTCGAGATGGTGATCCACCTGGTGCACAAGGATGCGGAAGGCCGCCTGGCCGTGCTGGCCCTGCTGCTGGAACGCGGCAAGCCGCAGCCGGCCATCCAGACCGTGTGGAACCATCTGCCGCTGGAAAAACGCGATATCGCTAATCCCTCGGTGGTGCTCGACCCCAACGACCTGCTGCCGCAGCGCCGCGATTACTTTACGTATATGGGTTCGCTGACCACGCCGCCCTGCACCGAAGGCGTGCTGTGGCTGGTGATGAAGGAGCCGGTGCAGGCCTCGCCGGCGCAGATGGCCCTGTTCAGCCGCCTGTATCCACTCAATGCGCGTCCGATCCAGGCAGGATCGGGCCGCATGATCAAGGAATCGAACTGACGGTGTGAATCCCGCTCCACTCGCCGCCGGCGCGCAGGATCTGCTTGTCCACGCGCGCCGGTTCGATGCAGACGAAGCGGCGCCATTCCTCATCCGCCATATCCAGCAGGGCCGCCGCATTGGCCGCGCCCGGATTCCATACCACCCATTCGTTAAAGCCCTGCTGCTGCAATTGCAGCGATTCCTGGCCGGCCGGCTGGCACAGGCTTAAGGCCGGCGTGGCGGGATGGATCTCGTCGAGAAATTCGCTGAAGGCGATCGGCGCGGCCAGGCCATCCAGCGTGGTGCGGGCGAAATCGGCCAGCGCGTAATAGGTGTGCAGGGCGGCGGCGAAGGAAAAATCGTCCTGGCCGGTATTGCGCACATTGAAAGCCATGCTCAAGGCGTCGGCGCGCAGGGTAAAGCGCAGGCGCAGCTCGAAAGCATACGGCCAGTCGGCTTTGACGGCGGGCGCCAGGTCGTCCTGGTTCAGATGGAGTTCGGCGTGGGCCGGAATGCCGGGCTGGCCGTCGGCATGGCTGGCCAGGCGCCAGGTGGCGGTGCGCGCAAAACCGTGGCGCTGGCCGTTGCCGCGCTGGCCGAATTGGGGAAAGATCACCGGCACGCCGCCGCGGATGGCGGCGCTGCCGTCGAGGGCCGACAGTTCGCTGAGGAAGAGGCGCTCCTTGCCCGCGCCGCTTTTCCACGACAGCAGATGGCCGCCATACAGCGCGATCAGGGCTTGCGAGCCATCCTGCGCCTTGATGCGCACGGCGGGCAACTGGCCCGCCTGTTCCATATTGCTCATTCTGCTGTTCCTCAAGTCTGCCGGCTCTTGGCGAGCGGCGGGTTTTTGGCGAAGTAGCTCTTGATGCCTTTGACGATGGCGCTGGCGATCTGTTCCTGATAGGCGTTGTCGAGAAGGCGCGCTTCCTCTTCCGGGTTGGAGATGAAGGCCGTTTCGATCAGGATGGACGGGATGTCGGGCGCTTTCAGCACGGCGAATCCGGCCTGCTCCACCGAGCCTTTGTGCAGCTTGTTGATGCCGCCGATTTCGCCCAGCACCGCCTTGCCGACCTTCATGCTGTCGTTGATCTGGGCTGTGGTGGAAAGGTCGAACAGCACGCTGGCTAATTGCTTGTCCGGCGTTTTCACGTTCGCGCCGCCAATCAGGTCGGCCTGGTTTTCCTTGTTCGCCAGCCAGCGCGCCGCCGTCGAGCTGGCGCCTTTTTCCGACAGCACGAAGACCGAGGAGCCGCGCGCCGAAGGCTGCACGAAAGCGTCGGCGTGGATGGAGACAAACAGGTCGGCATCGACCTTGCGCGCCTTTTCCACGCGGGTGGGCAGCGGCACGAAGTAGTCGCCGTCGCGCGTCAGCATCACGCGCATATTCGGATGCTCCTCGATGCGCGCCTTCAGGCGCTTGGCGATGGCCAGCACGATATCCTTCTCGCGGCTGCCGCGCGCGCCGATGGCGCCGGGGTCTTCGCCGCCATGGCCGGGATCGAGCGCGATGGTGATCATGCGCGTGACCTTGCCGGGACGCGTCTCGGCGCGCTGTTCGGCCTTGGCTTCCGCCTTGGCGTCGGCTGGGCCTTCATGCCGGGCATCCGGCTTGGCTGCGGCGATATCGGGCTTGCCGCCGTTCTTGCCCGCGTCGGCGGCGCCAGGCGGCGCCGGATGCGGCACGGCGGCAGTGTTGGCGGCCGCTTGGGTGGATGCGTTGCCGGCCGGTGCGGCGCCGGCGGCATTGGCTTGCGCGCCGCTGGCGGCGCTGCCCGCCGGCGGCGCTGGCGTGGCCGTGATGGCAGGCTGCGTCGCCGTCGCGCTCTTGCTGTCGCTCGACCACTCGCCTTTTTCGATCATGGCCGCGATCGGGTCGACCGCTTTCACCGGATACAGGTCGAAGATCAGGCGGTGCTTGTAATTGCCGACCGGCGCCAGGGTGAACACCTGCGGCTTGACCTCTTCCTTCAGGTCGAACACCAGGCGCACCACGTTGGGCCTGTTCTGGCCCACGCGCACCTGCTTGATGTACGGGTCGTTGGACTGGATCTTGGCGACCAGGCTTTTCAAGGTCGGATTCAGTTCCAGCCCTTCGATATCGACCACCAGGCGTTCCGGATCCTTGACCAGGAAGTGGCTGGTTTTCAGGTCGCTGTCGTTTTCCAGCGTGACGCGGGTATAGTCATCGGCCGGCCACACGCGCACGGCCAGGATCTGGGCGGCGTGGGCCAGCTGGGGCGCGAGTACCGACAGCAGCAAGGTGCCGCCGGCTTTCAGGACGGTGCGCCGGGCAACAGGCTTGGCGTTCAAAGATTCGGTGCGAAGGAAAGGCGTTGAAGGCATGACTGGCCCAGAGCTGACGACGCTTGCAATTCTACATCACGCCCCTGTCCGGCCACAGTGAGAAAAATGTGCAGATCGGGCGGCGGCAGCACCGGCTCGCCTTTCTCGGGCCACTCGACGATGCAGATATTCTCGCCGTCGAAGTCTTCGCGGAAGCCCGCGTCGAGGAATTCCTCCGGGCTGCCCATGCGGTACAGATCGTAGTGGATGACGGTCTGCGGCTTGCCGCCGAGCTGCACGCGGTAAGGCTCGGACAGGGTATAGGTCGGACTTTTCACCGGCCCCACATGGCCGGCCGCGTGCAGCAGGGCGCGCGTGAGGGCGGTTTTGCCGGCGCCCAGGTCGCCGTGCAGATAGATGGACAGGCCGGGCGCCAGGGCGCGCGCCAGCGCCACGCCCAGGGCGGCGGTGCCGGCTTCGTCGTGCAAATGGGATTTAAAGTGCGGCATTGAGTAAAATATTGGTTTGATCCGGTTCTGCCGGCATTGTAATCGCCGGAGCGTCCCGATGTCCCTCTCTCAAGCCAATTTAGCCGAACTCGCCGCCGCCATCAAGGCGTGGGGCGTGGAACTGGGCTTCGCCGAAGTGCGCATCACCGACATCGACCTGAGCGCTGCGGAGGCCGGCCTGCAAGCCTGGCTTGACGCGGGCATGCATGGCGAAATGGACTATATGGCCAGCCACGGCATGAAAAGGGCGCGTCCGGCCGAGCTGGTGCCCGGCACGGTGCGCGTAATCACGGCGCGCATGAACTATCTGCCGGCGGACAAGGAGGGCGAGAGCGAAGACTGGCGCGAGCGCGAGGCGCGGCGCCTGGCCGACCCCTCGGCCGCCGTGATCTCGGTGTATGCCCGTGGCCGCGACTACCACAAGGTCTTGCGCGCCCGCCTGCAGCAGCTGGCCGACCGCATCCAGGCCGGCATCGGCCCCTTCGGCTTCCGCGTGTTCACCGACTCGGCGCCGGTGATGGAGCTGCCGCTGGCCGAAAAATCCGGCCTGGGCTGGCGCGGCAAGCACACCCTGCTGATCAACCGCAGTGCCGGCTCCATGTTCTTCATGGGCGAAGTCCTGGTCGACCTGCCGCTGCCGGTGGACGAGCCGACCGGCGCCCACTGCGGCCAATGCAGCGCCTGCATCACCGCCTGTCCGACCCAAGCCATCGTCGCGCCGGGGCGGATGGATGCGCGGCGCTGCATCTCCTACCTGACCATCGAGCTGAAAAGCGCCATTCCCGAGGAGCTGCGGCCCCTGATCGGCAACCGCATCTACGGCTGCGACGACTGCCAGACCGCCTGTCCCTGGAACAAATTCGCCCAGCGCGCCACCTTGCCCGATTTCGACGAGCGCCACGCCCTGGGCAGCGCCGGCATGATCGAACTGTTCGCCTGGACCGAAGACGAGTTCAACCGCCGTATGGAAGGCAGCCCCATCCGCCGCATCGGCCACGAACGCTGGCTGCGCAATCTGGCCGTCGGCCTGGGCAATGCCGCCGATCTCGGCGCCAAAGGCGATCCCGCCATTGTGGCCGCTCTGCGCAGCCGTCTCGACCACCCCTCCGAGCTGGTCTGCGAGCACATCCGCTGGGCCCTGGCCCGTCATAGCTGAGCCTGTGTCCCCTTGGCCAGGCACCAAGGTGGACACAGGCTCAGCGGGGGCGGGGAGCGATGTGGCCGCGCTGCTGGGCCAGGCGCAGCAGGACGAGGCTGGCGAGGCTCCAGACCAGCAGCGTCAGCACGGACGCTTCAATGCCGTAGGCGCCGCCGCTCAGCCATTCGGGGCCGTGCATGGCGCCTTGCAGCAGGCCTTTGGCAGGCTGGCCGGAAACGGGGATCGAGAAGACGGCGTCGAACAGGTAGTTCCACACGAAGTGCAGGCCGATCGGCAGCCACAGGCGGCGCGTCACCATATAGGCGGCGCTCAGGCCGATGCCGGCCATGCCGGTGTTGAGCACGCCGATGGCGCTGATGTGCTCGTTGGGCAGGTGAGCGACGATGAAGAACAGCAGGGAGACGATCAGCGCGGTGCGCGTGCCCCAGGATTTTTCGACCAGGCGGAACAGGATGGCGCGGCACAGCAGCTCTTCAAACACGGCGACCAGGGCCATGCCTGCCGCGGGCTTGAGCAGCACGGTCCAGGCATTCACCCCCTGCACCTGGTAGACGCTGAGCAGCCACAGCGGCAGCAGCGCGCCCAGGCTGAGCAGCAGGCCGAGACCGGCGCCGGCCAGGGTTTCGCCGAGCGCGCCCGGTCCCGATAATTCCAGCAGCGGCCGTTTTTCCACGCGGCGCACATAGAAACTGTAGCCGGCCAGGCAAGCCAGCATGGCCAGCAGATTCGGCCAGATCACGCGCAGATGCTTGGGGGCGATGGCTTCGGACAGTATCAGCGCGGCGGCCAGCGGCACGATGACGGCGAGGGCGGCTACGATGCCGCGCACCAGCGGCTTGGCCAGCATGCGGTGGCGGAAGGTGGGAATGGGCATCACGGTTTGCTGCGCGGTGTTCATAAAGCCTCCTTGTGTGTTGTTATTGCTTGCTGCGGGCCTGGCGTATGCGCTCGCCGAAACTTTGGCGTTCGAGGGCCGCGATGGCGTCGGCCAGGGCGGTGGATAAGGGGTAGGACAGATCCTGGTCCAGGCTGTCGGCGGCGGCGGCCGTGGCGCGCCAGCATTGCTCCAGCTGGGGCAGCAGGGCCAGGCCCGTGGCGCTGAACTGGATGCGCTTTTGCCGTGCGTCCGTCGCGCCGGGCGCAGCCGTCACCAGCCCCGCCTTCTGCATCAGCGCCACCGTCTGGGTGGCGGCCGGCTGGGTGATGCCGGCCGCTTCGGCGATCTGGCCGATGCTGCAACTGCCGTGCGCTTGCAGGGCGCGCATCACCGGCGTGTAGCGCGGGCGGTAGTCGATGCCCGCTTCTTCATAGACGGCTTGCACGGCGCCGTCGAGCAGCTCGATCAGGTGGCGCAACTGGGTTCCGAGTCCTGGTTTCATGGAGCCATCCTAACAATATATAAGCGCTTATGCAAATGCTTTTTTACAGCAAGGCAGGCAATTCTTCGGCCAGGAAATCGAGCAGCACGCGCACCTTGCGCGGCAGGTGGCGGTTGCTGGGATAGACGGCGTAGGCGGTGCGCGCCGCCAGGCTGTAGCCGGGCAGCACGGTGCGCAGGCGGCCTTCGTCCAGCAGCGGCCGGGCGACAAAGGAGGGCAGGGTGCCGATGCCCGCGCCGGCTGCCAGCATCTGGGCCAGCATCAGGCTGTTGTCGGCCGAGAAGCGTACCGGCAGCGCGACCAGGGTTTCGCCCTCGGGACCGCGCAGCGCCCAGCGCCCCGGCATCTCGGCCAGGCGGTAAGCCAGACAGTCGTGCTGCGCCAGCTCGGCCGGTGTGGCCGGCGTGCCGCGCGCCGCCAGATAGGCGGGGGCGGCGCAGATCAACTGTTCGACCTTGCCTAGCGGCCGCGCCACCAGCGAGGAGTCGGGCAGGGCGGTGCGCACGCGCAGCGACAGGTCGAAGCCTTCCGAGACCACGTCGAGCAGGCGGTCGGTCAAGGTCAGCTCGACCTTCAGTTGGGGATAGGCAGCCATGAAGCGCGCCAGCAGCGGCCCCAGCACGGCCACGCTGAAGGAGAGCGGCGCGTTCAGGCGCAGCCGCCCGCTCAGCTCCACGCTGTCGGCGGCGGTGGCGCGTTCCAGGCTGTCCAGCTCGTCGAGCAGGCGGCAGCATTCCTGGTAGTAGGCGTGGCCGGTGTCGGTCAGGCGCATGGTGCGCGTGGTGCGCGACAGCAGCACGGCGTTCAGGCGCTGCTCGAGCCAGCGCACCTGCTTGCCGATGCCGGCCGGCGACAGGCCCAGCTCGGCCGCCGCCTTGTTGAAGCTGCTGAGCTCGACCACGCGGCGGAAGGATTGCATGGCGTTCAATAAATCCACATTGTGTCCCGTGAGTGAAATATGTATGTGCTGAATTGCTGATTATTTTATCCGGAGAATTGAATAAGCTCTCGTCTATCTCAACCAGAAAGGAAACAAGATGAGCAAATCGATTCGTATGCGCCGCGTGGCGGCGGTGCTGGCGCTGCTGGGCGCAGGCGTGCTGGGCCAAGGCGCAGCGCAGGCTGCCGACGTCGGCATCAGCCCCTGGGGGCCGAAGGACGAGATCGGCCGCCTGAACCTGGTCACGCCGGCGTCGCGCGCCGCCATCATGGCGCGCGTCACGGGCGGCGCGGCGTATGACCTGTCGGTGGATTACTTCGTCGGCATGCCGAGCTGGCAGGCGGCCGGCGATCCGCCCTACCTGATGTGGATGACGCATACGCCGCACGGCAATGGCGTGTCCGACCCCATGGGCACGGGCAAGAAGATGAACGAGCACGTCAGCTACACGGGCGCCGCCATCTCCATGTATTCCCATATGGGCACCCACATCGACGCCCTCAACCACTTCGGCCTGAACGGCAAGATCTATAACGGCTTCAAGGCCTCCGAGCACCTGGGCGACCGCGGCTGGGACGTGACCGGCGCCGAGAAGCTGCCGCCCATCATCGCCCGCGGCGTGATGATCGACGTGGCCGCCGCCAAGGGCGTGAGCATGCTGCCGGATGCTTACCGCATCACGCGCCAGGATCTGGTCGATGCGCTGGCCAAGCAGAAGGTGGCGCTGGAAAAAGGCGATGTGGTGCTGATCCGCACCGGCCGCATGCAGCAGTACGAGAAGGCGCAGGAATACATGGCCAATCCGCCCGGCATGGGCCTGGACGCGGCGCGCTTCCTGGTGGAAGACAAGGGCGCCATGGTAGTGGGCGCGGACAATCTGAGCTTCGAGACCTTCCCGTCCGAAGTCAAGGATAACTACATCCCGCTGCACACCTATCTGCTGGCCGAGCACGGCGTGCCCATCATGGAGCTGGTGAACCTGGAAGGCCTGGCGCGCGACAAGGTCTACCAGTTCGCCTTCATCGGCGCGTCGCTGAAGCTGCGCGGCGCCGACGCCGCCCCGATGCGCCCGATCGCCCTGCCGATCAAATAAGCGTTTGCGAAGCAAGGGCAGATGCGGCTGTTTGCCTTTGCTTTTTCAAAAGTTAAGCTGGAAATAACCCTTCGTATTGCCGGGTTGTTACATTTATTGATTTTTATAAAGATTTTGTAAATTAAAATCAGTTTCCCCAAAAAATCCTTTTTGGGGAAACTGATTTTAGGAGTTTACATGTCTTTACCTATTAGTATTGTTGGCGTTCAGGATGAGCATGCCCCGCATTTGATGCTGTTCTCGCCCGGCCTGGAAACGATGGAGCCATTGCCGCCGCTGGAGGGGTTGGGCGGGATGGAGTTTTCTTGGGAGCCAATCTCCAATGATTTCGAGAGTCGTTTCAGCTCGCTTGACGATTTTGCGGTCTTTGTTTCTGAATCCGTTACCATCCAAGGCGATGGGGCTTCGACCAGTTATGATGTGTTCATCACCGAGGAGGGCGTCAAACATTCGATTTACCATGCGACGGCGCCTGACGATAACCACACCTTCGTCTTCGCTTCTGAGGCAACCGTAAACGGCCGGAATGAGCAAGGCCCAAGCGTGATCATGACGGTCAGCAAGGACGGCGTGGATATTTATAAGAGCTTCAGGGGCGAAACTGAATTTTATGAACATATCGAATATCCGCGATAAGTTTTAAAATGAAAATCCTATTTTTTGCCACTCTTTTGTTTCTTGCTCCTTTTTCGGTGCATGCGCAATGCGAGCAGGATGTGAAAAACCCATCGGGTGAATTGCTATGCGATAAGCTGCCGATCGATAAGGAGCGGTTTGGGCTGGATGGCGATCAGATAAACAAGATGTTTATCTACAGCGCCGCATTTGAAAAGGAAATTGACCGCAACGATGATGCCGTATGGTTGTCGAAAGCAGCTCCTGGAAAAACCGACCCGGCTCCTCCGAATACGGCGCTGCTTGCGTCCAGATGGCGCCTGGATAATACCTTCAGGGCATTGTATATGGATATATCGCGCAGGCAGGTATATTTCCGGGATTTTCAAAGCATGACCGGCTCTATCAAATGGTATGGCCCATTTGATGTCGGCATGTTTGCCGAATAAACGAGCCTATTTCAGCAAACCCGCCAGCTCCACCGCCGTCTTGACCTGCATCTTGTCGAAGATGTGGGCGCGGTGGACTTCGACCGTGCGCATGCTGATGCCCAGTTCGTCGGCCACGACCTTGTTCATCTTGCCGGCCAGGATCAGGTCCAGTACTTCGCGTTCGCGCGTGGACAGGGTGGCGAGGCGGGCGCGCACGGCGTCGGCGGCGCTGGCGTGGCGGGCGGCGGCCAGGCCTTCCTGCACGCGGTCCATCAGCTGGTTGTCGTTGAAGGGCTTTTCGCAGAAGTCGAAGGCGCCGCGCTTGAGGGCGTCGACGGCCATCGGCACGTCGCCGTGGCCGGTGAGGAAGATCACGGGCAGGCGCTGGGTCAGGCCGCGCGCGGCCAACTGGTCGAAGACGGCGATGCCGTTCATTTCGGGCATGCGCACGTCGAGCAGCACGCAGTCGCCGTCGACGTCGAACTGGCCGGCGGCGGCGTAGGCCAGGAAATCGGCCACGCTGGCGTAGGCGGTGGCGGCGATGCCGCGCGAACTGGCCAGCCAGGACAGGGAATCGCGCACCACCTCTTCGTCGTCAACTATATGCAGCATTGTGTCCCCTCGTTCAGTGTCCTGCGGTCGATGCCGGCAGTGTAAATGTGAATATGGTACCGCCTTGCGGGTTGTCGCCGTGTTCCAGCGTGCCGCCGTGGAATTCGATGGCGGTGCGGCAGATGTTCAAGCCCATGCCCATGCCTTCGGCCTTGGTGCTGAAGAAGGCCGAGAACAGGCGCTCGGCCACTTCGCGCGGAATGCCGTGGCCGCGGTCGATGACTTTCACCAGCACCTGCTCCGGCCCCGCCGCGCCGCCGGGCGCGTATTCGGCCACGATGCTCAGCACGCGCCGCGCGGGCGGCACGTCGGCCATGGATTCGATAGCGTTGCGCGTCAGGTTCAGCAGCACCTGCTCGATCATCACGCGGTCGGCGCGCACCAACGGCAGCGCGGCTGGAATGTCCAGCACGAAGGAGACGTAGTGCTGGCGCGCCTGCATTTCGATCAGGGCACGGATGCTGTCGACCATCGAGGCCAGGCTCACGTCCTGGCGTTCCGGCTCGCGCTTTTTGACGAATTCGTGCACGCTGCGGATGATCTGGCCGGCGCGCTGGGCCTGGCTGCTGGCCTGTTCCAGCGCGGGCCGCAGCAGCGTGGCCTCGACCGGCTTGTGTTCCTCGGCATTGCGCTTGAGCAGATTCAGGGCGCCCGTGGTGTAGCTGGAAATGGCGGCCAGCGGCTGGTTCAGCTCATGCGCCAGCATGGAGGCGATTTCGCCCATGGTGGCCAAGCGCGCGCTGGCCTGCAGCTTTTCCTGGTGTTCGCGGTTCAGCTCTTCGATGCGCTTGCGGTCCGAGATGTCGAGGATGGAACCCATCCAGCCGGTCTGCCGGCCGTCCTTGTCCACCAGCGGCGCTTCGAAGATTAGCACCGGCACGCGTTCGCCGTCGGCGCGCTGGAAGATGGTTTCCACCTGCGGCGTGACGGCGCCCGCCAGCACGCTGGCCAGGCGGCCCTGGTATTCGGCCATGGCTTCCGGCGCCCAGTAAGGCATGGGCGGCAGCTTGCCCACCAGTTCCTCGGCCGGATAGCCCACCATCTGGCAGAAGGCCGGATTGACGTAGGTGATGCGGCCTTCCAGGTCGCGCGCGCGCAGGCCGGTGACCAGGGAGTTTTCCATCGCCGTGCGGAAGCTCATCTGCTGGCGCAGCGCGCCTTCGGCCGCCAGGCGGCGCGAGATGTGGCCCCACAGCGCGAGCAGGCTCCATAACAGCGCCAGCGACAGCGCGATGACCGAGCCGACCAGCAGATTGGGCAGCAGGCGCGGTTCGCTCTTGATGCTGTCGGTGACGAGGGTGATGACGGTGCCGGGCAGGTCGAGCGCGCGCTTGTGCGTGTAGACGCCGTGGCCGGGGCCGGCGGCGGCGCGCTGGGCCAGCACCTTGTCGTCGCGGTCGAGCAGGGTGATTTGATTGTCCTGGGCAAACCACCATGGCACCATCTCTTCCAGCACGGCGCTGAGCTGGAAGGTGGCGACCAGGCTGCCCAGCCAGCGCTCGCCGCTGAACAGGGGCACGTGGAAGTCCATCATGATAGCGCCCGGCGGGCCGGCCGGATTCTCGGCCTGGGCTTCGGGCTGGGCGTAGACGGGATTGCGCGACAGGCGGGCGCGTTCGGCGGCGGCCAGCGAGGCCGGCGACAGGCTGGCCAAGGCCGGCGGCGCTTCCTCGCTGGAGGCCAGCACCTTGCCCTCGGCATCGACCCACATCACGCGGCGCAGCTCGCGGCCGTTCTTCAGCAGGTTTTCCAGGCGTTGCCGCAGGCGCGCGCCGTGCAACTGACCGGCGGCGATCTCGCCGCCCAGGCCGCGCAAGCTCTCTTCATGGCGGCCCAGCTGGAAGCGGATGGTCTGTTCCACCCACAAGGTGTCGGCGATCAGCTGTTCCTGGCGCTCGCTGCGCTCCATCTGGCGCGCCTGCCAGGGCAGCCAGATCAGGATGGCGAGGAAGAACAGCACCAGCACCACGGGCAGCAGCCAGCGCACCGGATGGGCGAAATGCAGGCGGCTGGACGCTGTGGGGACGGAATTAGGCATTTTCGGAGCGTAACGATTTTAAAAACAAGGGCTATTGTGGTTAACCACAGTTGAAATGCAAATTTCCATTGGACAAAATCAACATGCAAGAATAATAATTCAGCCCTTTTTCATTCGTGGAGACAGCATGAAACTCAAGTCCATCCTGGTCGCGTTGAGCGCGGCCGCCTGCATCACCTCCAACGCCTTCGCCCAAGCCCCCATCGTCATCAAGTTCAGCCACGTGGTGGCGACCGATACGCCGAAAGGCCAGGCCGCCGAGCGCTTCAAGCAGCTGGCCGAGAAGGCCACCAATGGCCGCGTGAAAGTGGAAGTGTATCCGAACAGCCAGTTGTACAAGGACAAGGAAGAGCTGGAAGCCCTGCAGCTGGGCGCGGTGCAGATGCTGGCCCCTTCGCTGGCCAAATTCGGCCCGCTGGGCGTGAAAGAATTCGAAGTCTTCGACCTGCCGTATATCTTCCCGACCAAGACCGCGCTGTACAACGTGACCGAAGGTCCGATCGGCAAAGGCCTGCTGAAAAAGCTGGAAGGCAAGGGCATCACCGGCCTGGCTTACTGGGATAACGGCTTCAAGGTCATGTCGGCCAACAAGCCGCTGAAGATGCCGGCCGACTTCAAGGGCCAGAAGCTGCGCATCCAGTCCTCCAAGGTGCTGGACGCGCAGATGCGCGCCCTGGGCGCCAACCCGCAGGTGCTGGCCTTCTCCGAGGTCTACCAGGCCTTGCAGACCGGCGTGGTGGACGGCACCGAGAATCCGCCATCGAATATGTACACCCAGAAGATGCATGAGGTGCAGAAGCATGTGACCGTGTCCAACCACGGCTACCTGGGCTATGCCGTCATCGTCAACAAGAAGTTCTGGGACGGCCTGCCGGCCGACGTGCGCGGCCAGCTGGAAGGCGCGATGCGCGAAGCGACCACCTACGAGAAAGCCATCGCCCAGCGCGACAACGATATGGCGCTGGAAGCCATCAAGAAGGCCGGCAAGACCCAGATCTACACGCTGAGCGCCCAGGAAACGGCGGAATGGCGCAAGGTCCTGCTGCCGGTGCACAAGCAGATGGAAGACCGGATCGGCAAAGACCTGATCGGCGCCATCAACAAGGAAAGCGCGAAGTAAGCGCAATCCGGGGACGGCCAAGGCGCCGTCCCTTTTTTTCTCCAATACCGGAAGAGACACCATGAAATTCCTGGACCACCTGGAAGAGTGGATCATTGCGTTCCTGATGGGCGCAGCCACCTTCATCATTTTCGTCGCGGTCGTGCACCGCTATCTGGCGGGCCTGCCCATCCCCGGCGTGCAGGACTTCCTGATCCAGATCAACACCAGCTGGGCGCAAGAGCTGTGCATCTATATGTTCGTGTGGATGGCCAAGTTCGGCGCCGCCTATGGCGTGCGCACCGGCATCCACGTCGGGGTCGATGTGCTGATCAACCGCCTCAGCCCCGCCCTGCGGTCCAAGTTTGTGATCTTCGGCCTGCTGGCCGGCGCCCTGTTCACCGGCATCGTCGGCACCCTGGGCGCCAGCTTCGTGTGGGAGATGGCGCATACCGACCAGACCTCGGCCGATATGGAAGTGCCGATGTGGCTGGTGTACCTGGCCGTGCCTTGCGGCTCCTACCTGATGTGCTTCCGCTTCCTGCAGGTGATGGTGCAGTTTGTGCGCACCGGCGAACTGCCGAAACATGACCATGCCCACGTCGAGGGGCTGGACGAAGAGCTGGAAAAAGGAGCGAAAGCATGAACGCCTTGATTATTTTCGTCTTGCTGCTGGTGCTGATGCTGACCGGGATGCCGATCTCGATCTCGCTCGGCCTGACGGTACTGACCTTCCTCTTCACCATGACCAATGTGCCGATCGA
The DNA here is from genome assembly GCF_013369485.1 of Massilia sp. BJB1822. Lineage (GTDB taxonomy): Bacteria > Pseudomonadota > Gammaproteobacteria > Burkholderiales > Burkholderiaceae_D > Rugamonas. The sequence continues at coordinate 51,783 of NZ_JABWEB010000006.1, read as the reverse complement.
ATCGGTGGCGCTGAAGCTGTTTACCGGCATCGAGAAGTTCGAGATCATGGCGATCCCCTTCTTTATCCTGGCCGGTAATTTCCTCACCCACGGCGGCGTGGCGCGGCGCATGATCGACTTCGCCAGCTCGATGGTGGGCCACTGGCACGGCGGCCTGGCGCTGGCGGGCGTGATGGCTTGCGCGCTGTTCGCGGCGGTGTCGGGTTCCAGCCCGGCGACCGTGGTGGCGATCGGCTCCATCATCCTGCCGGCCATGGTGAAACAAGGTTATCCGAACCGCTTCGGCGCGGGCGTGATCACCACCTCGGGCGCCCTGGGCATCCTGATTCCGCCCTCGATCGTGATGGTGATGTATTCGGTCACGACCAACACCTCGGTGGGCAAGCTGTTCATGGCCGGCGTGGTGCCGGGCCTGATGCTGGCCTTCCTGCTCGGCCTGACCACCTGGTTCCTGGCCAAGAAGCACAACTATCCGCGCCTGAAGAAAGCGACGTGGGGCGAGCGCTTCAGCACCTTCCGCAAAAGCGCCTGGGGCTTGCTGCTGATCGTGATCGTGATGGGCGGGATTTACAGCGGCGTGTTCACGCCGACCGAGGCGGCCGCCATGGCTGCCGTGTATGCCTTCTTCATCGCCGTCTTCGTCTACAAGGATCTGAAGATCAGGCAGGTGGGCAAGGTGCTGCTCGATTCGGCTTCGATGTCGGCCATGCTGCTGTACATCATCACCAATGCCGTGCTGTTCTCCTTCCTCATGACCAGCGAGAATATCCCGCAGGCCATGGCGGAATGGATCACCGGCAAAGGCCTGGGTGTGGTCAGCTTCCTGCTGGTGGTAAACGTGCTGCTGCTGTTGGCGGGCAATGTGATGGAGCCTTCGTCCATCGTGCTGATCATGGCGCCTATCCTGTTCCCGGTGGCGATGAAGCTGGGCATCGATCCGGTGCACTTCGGCATCCTGATCGTGGTGAATATGGAGGTCGGCATGTGCCATCCGCCGGTGGGGCTGAACCTGTATGTGGCTTCAGGGATCACCAAGATGGGCATCTCGGAATTGACCGTGGCCGTCATGCCGTGGCTGCTGACCATGCTCGGTTTCCTGCTGCTGGTGACCTACGTACCACAGATTTCGATCTGGTTGCCTAACTTGATTTACTCCTGAATCAAATAAATCCTTTCCTAAAATAAACAGGGAAAATCGGCGCGCCATCGGTTATGATGGCGTCGCTCCCAAATGGTGCAGATTGCATATGGAAATGCACCAAGGTAGCAAGGACATCGGGTTTAGTGGGGAGTGTAGAAGAAACGGTAATCAATACCGCGGATACATGAGGAGACACGTGGCTTACAGAATGTCGTTGGAAAGCAGCTGAGGGCGGTCACAAGCCAGCTACAGCGCGCCAAACGGCCGGGGCCGCGCAATATGTTAAAACGCACCGCAAGGTGCGTTTTTTTTTCGCCCGTGAATTGGTGCGCCCTTGGCCGCAGCGCGGCACTGGTGTAGCATGAATGCCACAAGAAGCAGGGGAGCAATTGTGATGAAAACGCAACAAGGCAGCGAACTTTTTTCCGCCATTATCCATGTGCCGTTTGGCGCGCTGGGCATCCGCACCGCGGGTGCCTTGATCACGGAGCTGTTCTATCTGCCCGCCAGCTATGACGAGAAAGCGCCGCAGGATGCGTTGGCCGAACGCGCGGCGCAGCAAGTGCTGGCCTACTGCGCCGACCCCGACTATCCATTCGATCTGCCGCTGGCCCAGTTGGGCAGCGAATTCCAGCGCCGCGTGTGGGACACCATCTGCAGCATCCCGCGCGGCCAGGTGCGTACCTATGGCGAGGTGGCGCGCCACCTCGGTTCGGCGGCGCGCGCCGTGGGCCAGGCTTGCGGCGCCAATTACTTCCCGCTGGTGATTCCCTGCCACCGCGTGACCGGCTCCAACGGCTTGGGCGGCTTTGCCGGCGACGACAACCAGCAGGGCTTTACGCTGGGCGTGAAACGCTGGCTGCTGGCGCATGAAGGACATACTGAATACGCATGGCAGCAGACAACCTTGCTCTGATCGACGAGTTCTGCGACAGCCTGTGGCTGGAAGACGGGCTGTCGAAAAATTCCCTGGATGCTTACCGGCGCGATCTGCGCCTGTTCGCGCGCTGGCTGGAAGTGGCGCGGCCCACTGTCGGCAGCCTGCTGGCCGTGGCCAGCCACGATATCGAAGCCTACTTCTCGGCGCGGCATGAAGAGACCAAGGCCAGTTCGGCCAACCGCCGCCTGTCGGTGCTCAAGCGCTTTTACCAGCTGGCCTTGCGCGAACGCCGCATCGCCGAAGACCCTTGCCTGAAGCTGGCCTCGGCCAAGCAGCCGCAGCGTTTCGTGCATACCCTGAGCGAAGCCCAGGTGGAAGCCCTGCTGGCTGCGCCCGACCTGCGCACGCCGCTCGGCCTGCGTGACCGCACCATGCTGGAACTGATGTATGCCAGCGGCTTGCGCGTGTCGGAACTGGTGGAACTGAAAACCCTGGAACTGAGCATGAACGATGGCGTGTTGCGCATCACCGGCAAGGGCGCCAAGACGCGCCTGGTGCCGTTCGGCGAGCAGGCGCGCTTATGGATCGAGCGTTATCTGAAGGAGGCGCGCGGCGCCATCCTCAACGGTCAGCAGGACGACGCCCTATTCGTTACCGGCCGTGGCGGCCCGATGACGCGCCAGATGTTCTGGGTGGTGGTGAAAAAGCATGCGCTGAAAGCCGATATCACGGCCCCGCTCTCGCCGCACACCCTGCGCCACGCCTTCGCCACCCACCTGCTCAATCACGGCGCCGATCTGCGCGTGGTGCAGCTGCTGCTGGGCCACTCCGATATTTCCACCACGCAGATCTACACCCATGTGGCGCGCGAGCGGCTCAAGCAGTTGCACGCCGCGCACCACCCGCGCGGCTAGCGGGCGGCCCTTCAGCCGGCGCTGCGCTGGCGTTCCGGCGCGGCCACTTCTTCCAGATGGCATTGGCCATACAGCACGGTAAACAGCACCACGCAGCCGGCCGCCAGCGCCATGCCGAAACCGGCGCGCGCGCCATACATATCGACCAGCTGGCCGGCCGCCGCCGCGCCGAGCGCGAGACCGATGCCCAGGCCCGTCACCAGCCAGGTCAGCCCTTCGGTCAGGCGCGCATTCGGCACCATGCGTTCCACCAGGCCCATGGCCACGATCAGCGTGGGCGCGAAGAACAGGCCGGCCAGCAGCACGGCCGCCGACAGGCTGAGGATATTGTTGACGAACAGCAGGGGTAGGGTGGTGGCCGCCGTTGCCAGGCCGGCCAGGCGCAGCAATTGCGGCAGTGGCTGCTGCAGACGCAGGGCGCCGAAAGCCAGGCCGGCAACGCAGGAACCGATGGCATACATGGAGAGCACGATGCTGGCCGCCGCCGGTTCGCCTTCCTGGCGCGCGAATGCCACGCTGACCACGTCCACGGTGCCGGCGATGGTGCCCATGGCCACCATCAGCAGCATCAGCACGCGCATGCCGTTCTGGGCCAGCAGCGGCGCCTGGTAACCCTTGACGCGCGCATGCACCGGCGGCTCGGTGGCGCGCTGCAGCACGAAGGCGGCCACGCCCAGGCCCAGCAGCAGCAAGGCCGCCAGCGGCCCGGCCTCGGGGAAGACGGCCACGCTCAGGCCGACCGAGATCGGCGGCCCGGCGATGAAGCAGACTTCATCGAGCACCGATTCCAGCGCATACGCCGTTTGCAGCTCGGGCTGGCCACGGTAGATTTCCGTCCAGCGCGCGCGCGACATGGCCGACATGCTGGGCATGCAGCCGGCCAGGGCGGCGAAGACGAACAGGGTCCAGTCCGGTGCCTGCAGGTGGGCGCACAGCAGCAGGGCCAGCATGGCGGCGATGCTGGCGCCGGCCGCGCGCGGCAAGACCCGGCCTTGGCCGTAGCGGTCCACCAGGCGCGACACCTGGGGCGAGAGCAGGGCGGTGCAGAAGGCGAAGGTGGCGGCCACCGCCCCGGCCAGGCCGTAGGCGCCGCGCATCTGCGCCAGCATGGTGATCAGGCCGATGCCCGTCATCGAAATGGGCATGCGCGCCAAGAGGGCGGCAAGGGCGAAGCCGCGGCTGCCGGGAGCGCGGAAAAGCTTGCGATAGGGATTGGCCATGGCTTTGGTATTAATCTAGTCGAAATATCAATGCGCGCCACACTCTAGCACCAATCCATCTTTCTTGCTGGCATGTCGGTTTGATCTGCCCGCTAGGGCGTGGGCAGGCACTGGGGCATAATGGGGGGCAGGAGGTGCCCCATGGCAAAGACGAATTTCCAGTACGAGAAGCGGCAGCGCGAGTTGGAGAAGAAACGCAAGGCCGAAGAAAAAGCGCGCCGCAAGCAGGAAGCGAAGAGCCGTCCAGCCGGCGAGCAGGACGCCGACGAAGCCGGCTTCGACAGCAGCGAAACCGACACCAGCACCGCCGACGACTAAGCCCGCCACAGCCGAGCCCGTGTCCACCCTGGTGTCAGGCACCAAAGTGGACACGGGCTGGACTGTGGGCAAAAAAGAAGCGGGGAGAGCGCTCTGCGCCTCCCCGCTGTGTGGTGCAAACCCGGGGCGCGGCAGCCCCGCCCCGGGTTTGGTGATAAGCCGCCGAATCGTCCCCGCACGGCGCGGGGACGGGGTGGGCGAACCGTTTAGGCGACTTCTGCCGCCTTGTCTTGTTTGCCGGCGATGGCCAGCGGGGCATGGCTGCCCTGTTCTTCATGCTCGGCCTCGGCGCTGCCGAACCAGCGCGCGCAGCGTTTGCCTAGCGTGTCCAGATAACTGTAGGCCACCGGCACCACCACCAGCGTGAGCAGGGTGGAGGTGATCACGCCGCCGATCACGGCGCGTCCCATCGGCGCCTGCGTTTCGCCGCCGTCGCCGAAGCCGATGGCCATCGGCAGCATGCCGAAGATCATGGCCAGCGTGGTCATCAGGATCGGCCGCAGGCGCACCTGGCCGGCCGCCAGAATCGCTGCGCGCTGGTCCTGGCCGCCTTGCTGGCCATGGTTGGCGAAGTCCACCAGCAAAATCGCATTCTTGGTCACCAGACCCATCAGCATGATGATGCCGATCACCGAGAAGATATTCAGCGTGCTGCCCGTCACCAGCAGGGCCAGCAGCACCCCGATCAGGGACAGCGGCAGCGACACCATGATGGCGATCGGCTGCAGGAAGCTGCCGAACTGCGAAGCCAGCACCAGGTAGATGAAGATCACCGCGATGCTCAGCGCCGTCGCCGCGCCGCCCATGGTTTCGGCCATCTGCTGGGCGTTGCCGCCCACGTCGAAGCGCACGCCGGCCGGCAGCTGCATGGTGTCCATGGCTTTTTTCACGTCCTTGTCGACGTCGCCGGCCGGGCGGCCTTCGACGTTGGCGTAAATCGCCACGCGGCGCTGCAGGGCCTGGCGTTTCAGCACCTGCGGGCTGAAGGCGGGCACGAAGTCCACCACCTGGCGCAGAGGCACCATGATGGGGCGGCCATCGGCGTCCAGCTTGCTCGACGCGAGCGAGAGGTCGGCCAGGTCGGCCACGCGCTGGCGGCCCGACTTCGGCAGCTGCACATTGACTTCATAGTTCTGGCCATCGCCAGCCAGCCAGTAGCTCACGGTTTCGCCCGCCACGAAGGGGCGCAGGGCGACGCCGATCTGCTGCACGTTCAGGCCCAGGTCGCTGGCCAGCTCACGGTTGATCTTGATGGTGGTCGACGGGTTGGCGCCTTCCTGGCTGTATTCGAGGTCGGCGATGCCCTTGATCTTGCGCATCTTGGCCATCAGCTCGTGGGCCGTCTTGTCCAGCTTGCCCTCGTCGGTGCCGAGAATGGCGATGAAGATGGGCTTGTCGCCGTCGCCCAGCGAGGTGGTCACGCCGGCGATCGGCGCCAGGCGCACGCGGATCGCTTCCTCCAGCTGTTTCTGGGTGCGGCGCTGGTGCACGTTCTTGTCGATCAGCTTCAAGTGCATGTCCGACATATGGCGGCCTTCCGGCTTGCCCACGTTCGACAGCACGGCTTCGATTTCCGGGAAGTCTTTCAAGACCGCTTCGATCTGGCGGATCTTGGCATCGTTGTATTCCAGGCTGGAGCCGACCGGCACCTTGAAAGTCAGGCTGATCCAGCCGCGGTCGGTTTCCGGGAACATCTCGCCGCCGATCTTCGGCACCAGCATCAGGGAGCCAACGAAGATCAGCACCGCCGCCGCCAGCGTGGTCTTGCGCCAGTGCAGGGCGCGCTCGAGCACCTTGCCGTACCAGACGTGCAGCTGGTCCACGCCGCGCTCGGAAAATTCCATGAAGCGGCCCAGCCAGGGCAGGTATTTGAAGCGGTCCTTGGACGGATCGCGCCACACCGAGGACAACATCGGGTCGAGCGTGAAGCTGACGAACAGCGACACCATCACGGCCACCGCCACGGTGATGCCGAACTGCAGGAAGAAGCGGCCGATAATGCCCTTCATGAAGGCCACCGGCACGAACACGGCGACGATGGCGAAGGTGGTGGCCATCACGGCCAGGCCGATCTCGTTGGTGCCGTCCTCGGCCGCCTTGCGGTGGCCCTTGCCGAAGCCCAGGTGGCGCACGATGTTTTCGCGCACCACGATGGCATCGTCGATCAAGAGGCCGATGCACAGCGACAGCGCCATCAGGGTCAGGAAATTCAGCGTGAAGCCGAAGGCTTTCAGCGCGATGAAGGTGGCCAGCACGGCGATCGGCAGGGTCAGGCCGGTGATCACGGTCGAGCGCCAGGAGTGCAGGAAGAAGAACACGATGATCATGGTCAGCACCGCGCCTTCGACGATGGTGCGCTTCACATTGTTCAACTGGCTCTGCACGCGGTCCGATTCGGAATCGAGGATGCTGAGCTTGACATCGGCCGGCAGGGTCTGGCGCAATTCCTCGACCACTTTTTTCACGCCGCTGCCCACTTCCACCACATTGGCGTCCTGCACCTTGGTGATGTCGAAGGAGATGGCGCGCTTGCCGTTCACGCGCGACAGCGATTCCTCTTCGAGTTCGCCGTCCACCACCTCGGCCACCTGTTCCAGGTAGACCGGGCCGCTGGCGCGGCGCGCCACGATGATCTTGTTGAATTCGCGCGCATCCTTGAGCTTGCCTTCCACGCGCACCAGCTGCTCGCTGACGCCGCGGCTGATGCGCCCGGCCGGCAGATTGGTGTTGGTGGCCTGGATGGCGCGCATCACTTCATCCACGCCGATGCCCTGGGCCGTCATCTCGTTGGGTTTCAGGCTGATCAGGATCTGGCGCTTGGACAGGCCGAAGGTGTTGACCTGGCCGACGCCGGGCACGCCCTGGAAGCGCTTGACCACCACCTGGTCGGCCAGGGTCGACAGGTCGCGGATGCTGCGCGTCTCCGAGGTCATGCTCAGGTTGACGATGGGCTGGGCGTTGTCGCCTTCGGCGCGGGCGATGAAGGGGTCTTTCGCTTCTTTCGGGAAGCGCGGGCGCACCAGGGCCACCTTGTCGCGCACGTCCTGCATCGCCTTGTCCATATTGGTGGACAGCTGGAATTCGATGTAGACGCCGGACTTGCCTTCCCAGGAGTTGGCGCGGATGGTCTTGATGCCGCTGACGGTGTTGACGATGTCTTCCACCGGCCGCGTGATATCGTTTTCCACCGCTTCCGGCGAGGCGCCGGGATAATTGACTTCGATGGCGGCGAACGGGATCTGCACATTGGGCATGCTTTCCACGCCCAGGTCGCGGTAGGAGAAGATGCCGAGCACCATCAGCGCCACCATCACCATGGTGGCGAAGACCGGGTTACGGATACTGATCTTGGTAATCCACATGGCGCTTAATCCTGCTTGGCCAGCATGGCGGCCTTGTTCGGGGTGGCGCCGCCGCCGGCGGGCGCGGCGGGCAGCTTGACCTTGTCGCCCGGCTTCACATTTTCGAGCTTGGCGACAATGACCTGATTGCCCTGATCCAGGCCGCCGGTCACTTCGGCATAGCCCTCATCCTCGCTGCGCAGGCCGATGGCGACCGGCTGGGCCACCACCTTGTTCTGTTCCACCTTGAACACCACGTCCTTGCCCTCGTGCTTGCGCAGGGCCGCCAGCGGCACCAGGGGCATGACGGCCGATTTCTCGGTGACGATGCTGCCCTTGGCGAACATGCCGCCGCGCAGGGCGCCGTCGGCATTGGCCACGCTCACATACACCAGCATGGCGCGCGAACCGGCTTCGGTGGTGGGGTTGATGCGCGCCACCTTGCCGTGGAAGGGGCGCTGCTGGAAACCATCGACCTTGAATTGCACGTCCTGCCCCACTTTCACGCGCGGAATTTCGGTGCTCGGCACCTGGGCTTCGAGCACCAGTTCGGCCAGGTTGACGATGGTATAGACGGGCATGTCAGGCGCGACTTTTTCGCCCGCCTGCACATGACGTTTACTGATGATGCCGCTGAACGGGGCGCGGATGGTGCTGTCGTTGAGCGCGATGCGCGCCAGCTCCACCTGGGCAGCGGCAGCCTTGACATTGGCGCGCGCCAGTTCCACCGCGTTGGCCGTGCTGTCATAGGAATTCTGCGAAATATACTGTTGGCGCAGCAGGGCCTGGCTATTGCCCTCGTTCTTCTGCGCCAGCGCCAGGCGGGCCTGGGCTTCGTCGAGCAGGGCTTGCTGCTGCTTCAGACGAGCCTGGGGATCGGCCTGGTCGATGCGGGTCAGCACCTGGCCGGCGCTGACAGCCATGCCTTCGCGCAGCGCCGCATCATGCACCTGGCCCGACACCTTGGCCTTGATCGTGGCCTGGCTCACCGGCACCAGGGAACCGGACAGCGGCAGGCTGAGGGCCAGGGCGCGCGCCTCGACGGCGGCGACGTCGCTGCCGGCCAGTTCATACACCTCGACCTTATCTTTTTTGCCATCCTTGCCCTCTTCATGGGCGGCCGTGGCGAGTGCGGCGCCGTCCTTGGCACGGTGCAAGACCGTCCAGCCGCCGCCGACCACGCCCAGCAGCACCAGCGCGATCACGGGCTTGCGCCAGTGCGGCTTGCGGGACTGTTTCAGGGGCAGGGTTTCGAATGTCATGCTTGTCTCTCTATTGGTGTTGGGCCGCTGCCGGCGGGTGAGGCGATGCTGGCACTTTACGGATTTGCAAGCGTGAAAGTGGGGGGAATGCGATGAAGCGCAAAATCGCGCGCCTGAAATGCAAAAAGCCTGGCCCAGGCGTCCGATTTGGCGGACAGACGGTGTCCGGGGCCGGACAGGCGGCAAAATGTTGTCTCGCAGGAAAGGTCAAGCTTGTTCGTTTGATGCAGCGCAAAGGTAGGGCGCCGTGTGACATGCAAGATGGAGGTTCCCCGTCTGCCGCAGCGAGGTTAAGGTGGTCCAGCCCGACGAACCGCAGAACGGCGCCGTGCCGGCGCCTGCTGCCTCCCCCTTGGTACATCCGGCGCCGTCGCGCGCCACATACGACGCCCTGCACCTGATTACGCGCATGGTTGCCGCGCTGGAAATGACGCCCCTGGTCGCCGCCTGCAGCTTCGACCGGGAAGGCATCGTGCATTTCTGCAACCCCGCCTGCGCCCGCCTGTGTGGCATGACGCCGGACCAGGCTTGCGGCCGTCCGCTGCGCGAGCTGTTCAGCCATGGCGCCCGCCAGCAGGAATACGACGCCATGGTCGATGCCGTCTGGCGCAGCGGCCAGCCCAGCCAGGCCGATGAGTGGCAGGCGCGCTCGGCCAACGGCAGCGATTTATGGCTGTACACCACCTGCATTCCCATCTTCAGCGATGGCCAGCTGGAGCAGGTTTTCTGTATGCACATCGATTTGACCCAGCGCAAGCAGCAGGAAGAGGAGCTGACCCAGGCCAGCATCAACTTCCGCCTGCTGTTCCGCAATTCGGGCGAAGCCATGCTGCTGATCCGCGAAAACACCATCGTGGACGTGAATCCGGCCGCCCTGGCCATGTTTTCCTGCGAGCACAAGGAACAGATGGTGGGGCGCTGCCTGGCCGATTTCTCGCCCTTGCAGCAGCCTGACGGCACGGCATCGGGCGTGGCGGTGACGGCCCTGATGCACGAGGCGCACGGCAAGACCAACCGCTTTTTCGATTGGCGCTTCGTGAGCTGTAAAGGCGAGCTGTTCTGGGGGGAAGTACTGTTGACCTCGATCACCGAGGACCACCATCAATGCTTCTATGCGCTGGTGCGCGACGCCTCCGAGCGCAAGCGGGCCGAGCGCACGCTCTTCCTGGCGGCCCAGGTCTTCGAAAACAGCCACGACGCCATCCTCCTGACCGACCGCCGCCGCCAGGTGGTTGCCATCAACCGCGCTTACACGGCGATCACCGGCTTTGGCGCCGACGCCATGGTGGGGCAGGACATCAGCCAGTTCCGCGCCTGCCAGGAAAATGAGGATTTCTTTCGCCAGCTGTGGGGCGTGGTCGAGGCCACCGGCCACTGGCAGGGCGAAATCCGCCTGCGCCACCGCGACGAGCACGTGTTCCCGGCCTGGGTGACGCTGACGGCCATCCGCGACAGTAGCGACGAAGTGAGCCACTATATGGCCATCCTGTCCGATATCAGCGAGCGCAAGAAGAGCGAAGAGCATACGCGCCATCTGGCCGAGCACGACTTCCTCACCGACCTGCCCAACCGCGTGCTGCTGGCCGACCGCCTGAACCAGGCGCTGACGGCGGCGCGCCGCAAGCACAGCATGCTGGCCGTGCTGTTCATCGACCTGGACCGCTTCAAGGCCGTCAACGATACCCTGGGCCACCATGCCGGCGACCTGCTGCTGCAGGAGGTGGCGCGGCGCCTGATCCGCTGCGTGCGCGGGGTGGATACGGTGAGCCGCCAGGGCGGCGACGAGTTCATCCTGATCCTGCCCGATATCGGCAGCGTCGGCCAGGCAGCCCATGTGGCGGCGGCGGTGCTGCAGGCGGTGGGGCAGGAGTATGAGCTGGGCGGGCACCGGCTGAATATCTCGGCCTCGGTCGGCGTCGCCGCCTACCCGCACGATGGCGAGGATGCCGACAGCCTGCTGCGCCATGCTGATGTCGCCCTGCTGCACGCCAAGGAGGCGGGGCGCAACCGCTTCCACTTCTTCAGCGCGGACATGAATGCCAAGGCGCTGGAGCGCAGCAAGCTGGAAAGCGGTTTGCGGCGCGCGCTCAGTGAAGAGCAGTTCGAGCTGGAATTCCAGCCCGAGCTGGAGCTGGCCAGCGGCGCGCCGGTGGCCCTGGAGGCGCTGCTGCGCTGGCGCCACCCGGAGCAGGGCTTGCTGCTGCCGGAACGCTTTCTCGGTGCGGCCGAGGAGAGCGGGCTGATGATCTCGGCCGGCAACTGGGTCTTGCAGCAGGCTTGCCACCACGCGCGGCGCTGGCAGGCCGCGGGGCAGGCGCTGACGGTGGCCGTCAACCTCTCGGCCGCCCAGTTCATGCAGAAGGGCTTGAGCGCCCAGGTGGCCGAGGCCCTTCAGCAGTCGGGGCTGGAGGCGGCCAGGCTGGAACTGGAGCTGACCGAATCCATGCTGCAGAAAAGCGGGCCGCAGGCGGCCGACAGTCTGCGCAGCCTGGATGCGCTCGGGGTGCGCCTGGTGCTGGACGACTTCGGCAGCGGCTATTCAAGCCTGGAGCAGTTGCGCAGCTATCCCATCCACAAGCTGAAGATCGCGCCAGCCTTTCTGCGTGGTGGTGGCGGTGACCTGGCCGCCATCCGCGCCATCATCGCCCTGGCCCATGGCCTGCACATAGCCGTGGTGGCGGAAGCCGTGGAAACGGCGGAACAGCTGGACCTGCTGCGCGCCGAAGGCTGCGACCTGTACCAGGGCCAGCATGCCAGCGCGGCCTGGCAGCACAGCGGCCTGGCCGCCTTGCTGCACTGAGTGCGTGCCAGCGGCCTGCGGCGGCGGCAGGGCGCCTAGCGCGCCGCCGCGCCGCCCGCCACCGCCGTGCCGGCCGTCTCGAACAGGCGCAGGCGCACCAGCACCTGGCCATGGTCGGACACTTCCGGCCGCTCCTGGCGCAGATGGTCGTTCAGATAGCTGACGTCGAGCACCTCGCCGATGGCGCGCCCCGAGGCGGGATGGAATTCCTCCGACACCAGCACATGGTCGATGGTGGTGTAGTGGCCTTCATAGATATTGGTGTAGCCGACGTGGCGCAAGGTGTCCTGGCGGCGCTGGATCTGGTTGCAGTCGAACATGCGGCCATTCAGTTCTTCGCCGGGCTGGGCCAGGGCGCCGCTGCCCAGCACGATGGTGGTGGTGACGGCGTCGGCCGTGTCGTTGAAGTCGCCCATGACGATGCAGGGCCGGCGCCCTTCGCGCCGCAGATTGCTTAGCAGCACGCGCAGCGCCACCGCCTCCGTGCCGCGCCACACCAGCGAGCGCAGATTGGCCATGGCGTACAGCAGCGGGTCGTCGCCATTGTCGCCGTTGCGGTAATCGGGGCGGCGCGACTTCAGGTGCACCACGATCACATCGGCCACGGTGCCGCCGGGCAGGACTACGCGCGCATGCAGGGGCGCGCGCGCGAAGCGGTCGGCGTCGCGGCTGCCCGAGTCGGACGGCACGCCCTCCGGAAAATTCGCATACACCTCGGGCGGCGCGGCCAGCGGCAGGCGCGAAACCAGGGCCACATTCGGCGTCAGCCGTTCGGCGCGCGGATCGGGATCGAAGCCGGCATGCACCGCGTCCTGGTATTTGCGCGTACGGGAAAGCACATCGCGCAGCGCGGCCTGGGAGAAGATTTCCTGGAAACCGATCACATCGGCGTCGAGCTCATCGAGCTGCTGGGCGGTCCAGGCGGCTTTGGCCTCGTATTCCTCGGCCGTGAGCGGGAGCAGATTGTCGTACAATTTCGCGCCCGGTGGGGCAAGATTGCAAACATTGAAAGTGGCAAAGCGAATTTCTTGCTGCATAATTAGAAACTCCTTTTCGAACAATTAGCGTATCACGGCATGGCGAAGAAAGAGCACATTTCCGAAACCCCGGCCACCGCGCTGCTGCGCAAGCACAAGGTGGCTTTCAGCGAACATCCCTATGAATACGAGGAACATGGGGGCACCGGCGTGTCTTCCCAGGCGCTGGGCGTGGATGAACACCAGGTGGTGAAAACCCTGGTGATGCAGGACGAGGCGGCCAAGCCGCTGATCGTGCTGATGCACGGCGACTGCAAGGTCTCGACCAAGAACCTGGCGCGCAATATCGGCTGCAAATCGGTGGAGCCGTGCAAGCCCGAGGTGGCGCAGCGCCATTCCGGCTATATGATCGGCGGCACCTCGCCTTTCGGCACCAAGAAAGCCATGCCGGTGTATGTGGAGGAGAGCATCCTCGCGCTGGAAACGATTTATATCAATGGCGGGCGGCGCGGCTTCCTGATCGGCATCGCGCCGCGCGTGCTGCTGGACGTGCTGGCGGCCAAGCCGGTGCACTGCGCCTTGGCCGATTAAAGGCGCTGGTGTATAGTCCGACGGCCCGCATGGCCGGGCCAGGATAAGTATAAAAAGATAAGGATAAAAGGGAAAATATGAATACAGTATTACTGGTTATCGCCGCCTATCTGATCGGCTCGATCTCCTTCGCCGTGGTGGTGAGCAAGGTGTATGGCCTGTCCGACCCGCGCACCTATGGCTCGAAAAACCCGGGCGCCACCAATGTGTTGCGCAGTGGCAATAAGGGCGCAGCCATCTGGACCCTGGTGGGCGACGCGGTCAAAGGCTGGCTGGCGGTCTGGCTGGTGCAGCACTTCGCCGAGCAGTTGGGCGTGGGCGATATGACCATCGCCCTGGTGGCGATCGCCGTCTTCCTCGGCCACCTGTGGCCCATCTTCTTCAAATTCGTCGGCGGCAAGGGCGTGGCGACGGCGCTGGGCGTGCTGCTGGCGCTGAATCCCTGGCTGGGCCTGGGCACCCTCGTCACCTGGCTGGTGGTGGCCTATGCCTTCCGCTATTCCTCGCTGGCGGCCCTGATCGCCTCCATCTTCGCGCCGTTCTACTACGGCCTGCTGTTCGGCACCGAGCCGCAGCTGGTGGCGGTGCTGGTCATGAGCGGCCTGCTGATCTGGCGCCACGGCAAGAATATCTCCAACCTGATGGCCGGCAAGGAAAGCCGCATCGGCAGCAAGAAGAAGTAAGCGCTATTGCAATCGGGATCGGCGGCCTCAACTACAATAGACGAGCCGCCGCCGGCGGCGCCCCTACAGAAAGGCCGTCATGTCCACCTCCCTCCGTATCGACTTCGTTTCCGACGTTTCCTGCCCCTGGTGCGCCGTTGGCCTGAACTCGCTGGAAACCGCGCTGCAGCGCCTGGGCGCCGAAGTCCAGCCCGAGATCCACTTCCAGCCCTTTGAACTGAACCCGAATATGGGCAAGGAAGGGCAGGACATCACCGAACACCTGACGCAGAAATATGGTGCCACGAGCGAGCAGCAGGAGCAGAGCCGCGCCGTGATCCGCCAGCGCGGCGCCGATGTCGGCTTCGAATTCGCCATGGATAAGCGCAGCCGCATCTACAACACCTTCGACGCCCACCGCCTGCTGCACTGGGCCGGCGAAACGGCGGGCCCGGCGCAGAAGGCGCTGAAGCATGCCCTGTTCGGCACCTACTTCACGCGCGGCGAAGATCCCAGCTCGCATGAGGTGCTGCTCAAAGCTGTGGCCGAAGCCGGCCTGGACCCGGCCGCCGCCGCCGAGGTGCTGGCCTCGGGCCGCTATGCTGACGAGGTGCGCGCCGCCGAACGCTTCTACCAGCAGAACGGCATCAGCTCGGTGCCCGCCGTCATCATCAACGAGCGCCACCTGATGGTGGGCGGACAGCCGCCGGAAGCCTTCGAGGAAGCGCTGCGCGAGATCCTGGCGCAGAAATAAACCCGGAAAGCGCGCTCTTATCGGACGTATAACAAGCCCCTGTTTTGCGTTACACTGGCCCCGCGTAGCACATCAGCAAGAAGTGAGCCTACATAAGCCGACGACGCTACAGGGAGACACATGTTAGCCGCAGAACCGATCCAGACGCTGCCTTTCCGGCGGCCGCAGGATGACCAGCACCGCCTGGCCGCCCTGCACCGCTACGATGTACTCAAAGAACCGGCCGGGGAAGATTTCCGCTTCCTCACCGAAGTGGCCGCCCGCATCTGCGGCGTGCCCTATGCCTTGATCACGCTGGTCGATGCCGAGCAGGTATGGGTCAAGTCTTATACCGGCTTGGCCATCGACCAGCTGCCGCGCGACCAGTGCTATTGCTCGCTGGCCGTACTGGGCGAGAACGCCACCGAAATTCCCGACCTGAGCGAGGATGCGCGCACCGCGCGCATGCCGCTGACCGTGGGCGCGCCGCATCTGCGCATGTACAGCAGCGTGGCCCTGACCACGTCCGACGGCTATGCCCTCGGCACCCTGTGCGTGATGGACGTGAAGCCCGGCCGTCTGAGCGCGGAGCAGCGCGGCCTGCTGCAAGGCCTGGCGCGTCAGGCGATGGCCCTGATCGAGCTGTGCGCCAAGGAAAAGGCGCTGCAAGTCTCGCTGCACGAGCTGGAGCAGCTGGCCACCACCGACGAGCTGACCGGCCTGCACAACCGGCGCTCCCTGCTGCACCGCCTGAAATTCGAAGTGGCGCGCACGCGCCGTTTCCGCACCCCGCTGTCGGCCGTGATGATCGACCTTGACCACTTCAAGCGGGTCAACGACGAATACGGCCATGCCGCCGGCGACCAGGTACTGGCTGATATCGGCCAGCTGGTGCGCGACAATATCCGCGTGATCGACGTGCCAGGCCGCTACGGCGGCGAAGAGCTGTGCATCCTGCTGCCCAACACCCCGCCCGACGGCGCGCGCAAATTCGCTGATTCTTTGCGTGCAAAAATCGCCGCGCAGGTGCATCATGACGGCGCGCGCAGCATCCAGGTCACGGCCAGCCTCGGCATCGGCTCCTTCAACCATATGGACATCGACGATGCCGACAGCCTGCTGCGCCAGGCCGATGCCGCCCTGTACCGCGCCAAGCAGAATGGGCGCAACCGGGTGGAGAACTGAATGGAATGGAGAATGGAATGCCGAAAGCAACATGGAATGGCGCGGTGATCGCCGAAGCCAGCGCCAATGAAGTCGAAATCGTCGAACACAATGTGTATTTCCCGCCGGAGCGCGTGAACCAGGAATACCTGCAGCCGAACAGCCATACCACCCTGTGTCCGTGGAAGGGCGTGGCCAGCTATTACGACGTGGTCGTGGATGGCAAGGTCAATCAGAACGCCGCCTGGTACTACCCCACGCCAAGCGAAGCGGCGCGCCAGATCAAGGGCCGCATCGCCTTCTGGCATGGCGTCGAAGTCGCGCACTAAGAAGGGCTGGGCCGCACCGGTCTGGAAGCAGCCATTGCTGAAACCCGAATAAAACTGCATGGACAATATCACCCACTCCCTCGTTGGCCTGGGCGTGGGCGAGCTGCTGCAACGCAGCCTGCCCGCCGAAGCCAGCGAAGCGCGCCAGCGCACCCGCCACCGCCTGCTGCTCACCGCCTGCGCCCTGGCCAGCAACTTTCCCGACCTCGATCTGTTCCTGACCAAGCTGATGGCGCCGCCGCTCGGCTATCTGCTGCAGCACCGCGGCCACACGCACACGCTGCTGTTCCTGCTGCCGCAAGCCTTGCTGCTGCTAGCGGCGCTGTGGCTGTTCTGGCCCAATGCGCGCGCCCTGCTCAAGGAGAGCCGGGTGGCGCGGCTTGGCCTGCTGGGCGCGATGACGGCCGGCTTCCTGCTGCATCTCGGCATGGACTTCATGAACTCCTATGGCGTCCATCCCTTCTATCCCTTCAATGCCGACTGGTATTTCGGCGACATGATCTTCATCATTGAACCGGTATTCTGGGTCGCCTTCGGCGTGCCGTTGGCGCTGGCCATACCCTGGCGTCCAGTGCGCTGGCTGATGGTGGCGGTGCTGGCCGTCGCCCTGCTGTACTTCACCCTGCACGGCTATCTGGGCTGGGCCTCCTATGCCGGCCTGCTCCTGCTGGGCGCCGCGATTGCCGCGCTGCGCCTGCTGCATCTGCGCAGCCGCCGCGCGCTAGTCCTGGCCCTGGCGCTCTGCCTGGGCTTCATCGGGGTGCAGAAGAGCGCCTCCTCGCTGGCGCGCGAACGCATCGCGGCCGCCCTGCGCCAGGAAGACGGCGCTGCCCAACTGCTCGACGTCGCGCTAACGGCTTTCCCGGCCCAGCCCCTGTGCTGGACCTTCGCCGCCATCGAACGCAACGAAGCGCGCGACAGCTACCGCGTGCGGCGCGGCATGCTCAGCCTCGCGCCCGGCTGGCTGCCGCCCGCCCAATGCCCGGCCAGCATGCTCGACCCCACGCCGCCGCGCAGCGTCCAGGCTGGCGTACAGCTGCACAGCGAATGGAACGGCAGCCTCTCCCTGCTGCGCCGCTTGCGCGAAAGCGACTGCCAGCTCGACGCCTGGCTGCGTTTCGCCCGCATTCCCGCCGTCGACAGCGGGCACGCCAGCGACCTGCGCTTCACCAGCACCCCGCGCGGCAACTTCACCACCATGGACGTCGCCAGCGCCGTCCCCCGCGCCTGTCCCGCCAACATCCCTCACTGGAGCCAGCCTCGCACCGACCTGCTGACCCCACCCTAGTCCCCCTTGATCTGGATCAAGGGTGCGGCTCGTGCGGTATCATGCCGCTCCATGAATGCCATTGATTCCCGCTTTTCCGCGCCACCGTTCGGCAAGCCTGCCGATGGCTGGCGCGCGCGCCTGTACACCATTATTTTTGAATCCGACACCCGCAGCGGACGCGCTTTCGATTTGCTGCTGATCGCCGCCATTGCGCTCAGCGTAGCCGCCGTGGTGGCGGGCAGCGTCGCTTCCATCGCCGCTGAATGGGGTACCTGGCTACAGGCGGCGGAGTGGGTCTTCACCGCGCTGTTCACGCTGGAGTATCTGGCCCGTCTGGCTTGCGTGCAGCGCCCGCTGGCGTATGCGCGCAGCTTCTTTGGCATGATCGACCTGCTGGCGATCCTGCCCACCTATCTGTCCTGGCTCGTCCCCGGCGCGCACGTGCTGCTGGATGTGCGCATCCTGCGTCTGCTGCGCATGTTCCGCATCCTCAAGCTGACCAAGTACATCGAGGAATACGGCATGCTGGTCAGCGCCCTGGTCGCCAGCCGGCGCAAGATCCTGATCTTCCTGTCGGTGGTGATGATGATCGTGCTGCTGCTGGGGACCGTGATGTATGTGGTGGAGGGCGCCGAGAGCGGCTTCACCAGCATTCCGACCGCCGTCTACTGGGCCATCAGCGCCATGACCACGGTGGGCTTCGGCGACCTGGTGCCGAAGACCGATCTGGGACGCGCCATTGCCTCGGTCATGATGCTGCTTGGCTGGAGCATCCTGGCCGTGCCGACCGGGATCATCAGCTCGGAGATCAGCTACCAGCGCGCGGGCCAGCTGCGCTGGCGCCGCGTCTGTGCCGGCTGCATGGCCGGCGGCCACGAGGATAGCGCGCGCTTCTGCAAGAGCTGCGGCAAGGAACTGCCGGCGCATGCCGACACCGCGGCAGGGAAGGGCGGCTGAGCATGGACCGCCTGCACCTGATGACGGTCTTCGTCGCCGTCGCCGAGGAGGAAAGCTTTGCGGGCGGGGCGCGCCGCCTGGGCATGTCGCCGCCCGCCGTCACGCGTGCCATCGCCGCGCTGGAAGAGCGCCTGCGCCTGAAACTGCTGGACCGCAGCACGCGCCATGTGCGCGTCACCGAGGCGGGCCTGCGCTATCTGGACGATGCGCGCCGCATCATCGCCGAAGTGGACGAAGCCGACGAAGCAGCCGCCGGCATCAACGCCGCGCCGCGCGGCCACCTGAGCGTGACCGCGCCCGTGCTGTTCGGCCGCATGTATGTGATGCCTGGGATCGTCGAGTATTTGCAGCGCTATCCGGAGACCGAAGTGTCGACCGTGTTTGTCGACCGCGTCACCAATCTGCTGGAAGAGGGGCTGGATGTGGGCGTGCGCATCGGCGAGCTGCCCGATTCCAGCCTGCGCGCCATTCCGGTTGGCCATGTGCGGCGCGTGATCTGCGCCGCGCCAGCCTATCTGGCACAGCATGGCATGCCGCGCACGCCGGAGGAACTGGCGCGGCACACCATCATTTCCTCCACCGGTTCCAGCGCCGCGCCTGAATGGCGCTTCATGCGCGACGGGACGGCGCAGTCGCTGCGCATGAAAAGCCGGCTGACGGTCAACAGCAACGACGCAGCCATCGAAGCGGCGCGCCTGGGTTTGGGCATCGTCCGCTTGCTGTCGTATCAGGCGGCGCCGTCGTTTGAACGGGGGGAGTTACAGTGCCTGCTGAGGGAATTTGAAACGCCGGCGCTGCCCATCCACATCGTCCACCGCGACAGCCGCCACGGTTCGGCGCGCATCCGCGCCTTTATCGACGTGATGGTGGCCCGGCTGCGCGCCGAGCCTTCATTGCGCTGCTCAGATCAGGATTAGACGACTTTCAGCTCGTCCAGCGGCCAGCGCGGACGCACATTGAAGGCGTAGTCGCGCTGCGCCGCATTGGGATTGATCTGCAGGCGCATGGCGCCGGCAAAGGCGATCATCGCGCCATTGTCGGTGCAGAATTCCAGTTCCGGATAATAGACCTTGAAGCGCTTCTTGGCCGCCGCCGCATTGAGCGAAGCGCGCAACTGCTTGTTGGCGCCCACGCCGCCGGCGATCACCAGGCGCTTGAGGCCCGTCTGCTTGAGCGCCGCCACGCATTTGGCCGTCAGCACGTCGACGATGGCGTCAACGAAGCCGCGCGCGATATTCGCCTTGTCCTGCTCGCAGATATTCGCCAGTCCCTGGTTCTTGGCCACGGTCAGCACCGCCGTTTTCAGGCCGGAGAAGCTGAACATCAGATCCTTGGAATGCAGCATCGGGCGCGGCAGCTTGTGCGCCTCGGGATCGCCGAATTCGGCCAGGCGCGAAATCGCCGGCCCGCCCGGATAGCCAAGGCCCAGCAGCTTGGCCGACTTGTCGAAGGCTTCGCCGGCCGCATCGTCCAGCGTCTCGCCCAGCAGCTCGTACTGGCCGACGCCATCCACGCGCATCAGCTGCGTATGGCCGCCCGAGACCAGCAGGGCGACGAAGGGGAACTCCGGCGGCTCGGACGCCAGCAGCGGCGACAGCAGATGGCCTTCCAGATGGTGGATGCCCAGCACCGGCTTGTCCAGCGCCAGGCCCAGGCTGCAGGCAACGGACGAACCCACCAGCAGCGCCCCGGCCAGGCCCGGACCCTGGGTATAGGCGATGGCATCGATTTGCTGCGGCGTGATGGCCGCGCCTTGCAGCGCCTGTTCCAGCAGCGGGATCGCGCGGCGGATATGGTCGCGCGAAGCCAGTTCCGGCACCACGCCGCCATATTCCTCGTGCATCGCCACTTGGGAATACAGGGCGTGCGACAGCAGGCCGCGCTGCGTGTCATACAGGGCCAGGCCGGTTTCGTCACAGGAGGATTCGACGCCGAGAACAATCATGGAAGGCTGCAAAAATAAAAGGGGAATCCGCCATTGTAATATGAAAGCGGATTCCCCTCAGCTGCCGCAGCCCGCGCGGGGCGGGCTTGCGGGCAGTGGTTTACGGACGGTTGCGCAACTCGGCGGCGGCGCTGCGCAGCATGGCAACGGTGGTGTCCCAGTCGATGCAGCCGTCGGTCACGGACTGGCCATAGGTCAGGGTCGACAGATCGGCCGGGATCTTCTGGTTGCCCGCCACGATATTCGATTCGATCATCACGCCCACCAGCGACTGGTTGCCGTGCATGATCTGGTTGACCACATCGGTCATCACCAGCGGTTGCAGTTCCGGCTTCTTGTAGCTGTTGGCGTGCGAGCAGTCCACCACGATATTGGCGGGCAGCTTGGCTTTGGCCAGTGCCTGTTCGGCGATCGCCACCGACACCGAGTCGTAGTTCGGACGGCCGTCGCCGCCGCGCAGCACCACGTGGCCGTGCGGATTGCCGCGCGTGCGCACGATCGACACCGTACCCTGGCTGTTAATGCCGAGGAAGGCGTGCGGATTGGCCGCCGACAGGATGGCGTTGATGGCGATGCCGATGTCGCCATCGGTGCCGTTCTTGAAGCCGACCGGGGTCGACAAGCCTGAGGACATTTCACGGTGCGTCTGCGACTCCGTGGTACGGGCGCCGATCGCCGTCCAAGCGATCAGGTCACCCAGGTACTGCGGAGAGATAGGGTCGAGCGCCTCCGTCGCCGTGGGCAAGCCCAGTTCGCAGACATCGAGCAGGAATTGGCGGGCCTTCTCCATGCCCACATCGACGCGGAAGGAATCGTCCATGTCCGGATCGTTGATATAGCCCTTCCAGCCGGTGGTGGTGCGCGGCTTTTCGAAGTACACGCGCATCACCAGCAGCATCGTATCCTTGACTTCCTCCTGCAGCGCCTTCAGGCGGCGTGCATAGTCCAGGCCCGCGGCGGGGTCGTGGATCGAGCAGGGGCCGACCACGACGAACAGGCGCTTGTCCTGGCGGTCGAGGATTTTGCGCAGGTCTTCGCGTCCTTGGGTGACGGTGGCGGAGGCGGCTTCGCTCAGCGGCAGCTTGGCGTGCAGCGACTCCGGCGTCGGCATCGACGCGAAGGATGTTACGTTAATATTTTCAAGGTCTTGAATCATGATGTACTCAGCTACTACGGGTCTTTTTATCGTCAGGGATCATCTAGTGTAGCCGAAACGGCGGCTTTGTGCGGAGCAGCATTCTTCAAGGCTGGGGACAAAGCGTGTAAGCTGTGGCCCATGACTACACAGCAACCCTTCCCGGCGGCCCGCTTCATCAAGGAGATCGGCCGCGGCAAAGACGGCGCCCGCGCCATGACGCGCGACGAAGCGCAGGAACTCTACGGCGCCATGCTGGACGGCCGCGTTTCCGACCTGGAGCTGGGCGGCATCCTGCTGGCCATGCGCATCAAGGGCGAAACGGTGGACGAACTGGCCGGCTTCCTGGCGGCGGCCGAGGCCTCGTTCACGCCGCTGCGCGCGCCCGACGGCCCGTATACGCCGGTACTGATCCCCAGTTATAACGGCGCGCGCAAGATGGCCAACCTGACCGCCTTGCTCGGCATGCTGCTGGCGCGCGAAGGCGTGCCGGTGCTGTGCCACGGCGTCGCCCATGACGTGGGCCGGGTGGCGACGGCCGAGGTGTTCGCCGCCCTTGGCGTACCTGCCGCGCGCGATGCGGCCGAGGCGGAAGCGGCGCTGGCGTCGGGCCATGTCAGCTTCATCACCGTTGATACACTGGCGCCGCGTCTGGCGTGGATGCTGTCGCTGCGGCGCATTCTTGGCGTGCGCAACTCGACCCATACCCTGGTCAAGATTCTGCAGCCGTTTGCCGGACCGGCGCTGCGGCTGGTGTCCTATACCCACCCCGAATACCTCGAAACGCTGGGCGCATTCTTCACCACCACGGCCGACCCGGCGCGCGGCGACGTCTTCCTGATGCGCGGCACCGAGGGTGAAACGGTCGCCAACGCCAACAAGGCTCAGCGCATCGACTGGATCCACGGCGCTGAGCGCACCGTGCTGGTCGAAAAGCAGACCCTGGTCGAAGTGCTGCCCGAGCTGCCCGAAGACAAGAGCGCCGAAGCCACCGCCGCCTGGATCGCCGCCGTGCTGCGTGGCGAGCTGCCCGTACCCGACCCCATCGCCCAGCAAGTGGCCCACTGCATCGCCATCGCGCGCCAGCTACGCGCCCGCTGAGTCCGTGTCCGATTGGTGCCTGGCACCAATCGGACACGGACTCAGCATGGCTGGATTTGGCGCAAGCGGTGGAGGATCGCGTAGAATCTCGCCTTTGGGCGTTCAGTTTGGCGGGAAATAATGGCGAAGCAGTTTGATGTGGCGGTGGTCGGCGCGGGCGCGGCCGGGATGATGTGTGCGGCGACGGCGGCGCAGCGCGGCAAGCGCGTGGTGCTGATCGACCATGCGGATAAATTGGCGGAGAAGATCCGCATCTCGGGCGGCGGGCGCTGTAATTTCACCAATATTAATGCGGGACCGGCGAATTTCCTGTCGGAGAATCCGCATTTCTGCAAGAGCGCGCTGTCGCGTTTTACGCCGCACGACTTTCTGGCGCTCGTCAAAAAGCACAGCATCGGGTACCACGAGAAGCATAAGGGCCAGCTGTTTTGCGACGATTCGGCCGAGCAGATCATCGAGATGCTCAAGGCCGAGTGCGCCGCCGGCGATGTGCATTGGCGCATGCCGGCCAAGGTGGAGAACCTGCAGCAGCTCGATGGCCAGGGCTTTGTGCTCGAGACCGATAGCGGGACGATCCAGGCCGAGGCGGTGGTGATCGCCACCGGCGGCCTGTCGATTCCGAAGATCGGCGCCACCGATTTCGGCTACCGCGTGGCCAAGCAGTTCGGCCTGAAACTGGTCGAGCCGCGTCCGGCCTTGGTGCCGCTGACCTTCGATGCCGCCGCCTGGGCGCCGTTCGTGCCGCTGGCCGGCATCGCGCTGGAAGTGGAGGTGGAGACCGGCACGCTGAAGGGCCGCAACGCCACGGGCGCGCGCTTCCGCGAGGATTTGCTGTTCACCCACCGCGGCCTGTCCGGTCCTGCCATCCTGCAGATTTCCAGTTTCTGGCAGCCGAATACGCCCATCGTCATCAATCTGCTGCCGGAGATGGATGTGGCGCAGACCCTGATCGAGGGCAAGGCGACGCTGAAAAAGCAGCTGGGCAATGTGCTGGCGCAATGGCTGCCGGCGCGCTTGGCCGAAGGCTTGCTGCAGGCGCACGGCTTTGCCGCCGAAGCCCGTCTGGCCGACCTGCCCGATGCGCGCCTGCGCCAGCTGGGTCAGGCGATCAACCAGTGGAGTCTGGTGCCCAACGGTTCGGAAGGCTACCGCAAGGCGGAAGTGACGCGCGGCGGCGTCGATACGCGCGAGCTGTCGCAGCAGTCGATGATGGCGGCCAAGGTGCCGGGGCTGTACTTTATCGGTGAAACCATCGACGTCACAGGGTGGTTGGGCGGATACAACTTCCAGTGGGCCTGGGCTTCAGGTGTGGCGGCCGGACTGGCAATCTGATATCATTGCCGTCCCGGTGTGATGTAACGATGCCGGAGCAGATGTTAGCGGGGCGGAAAGATTGCCCTTTTTCAGGCGGTTTTCGTAGCGGGAACCGCTTGCTGGGCCGGTTTAGCGTCCATGCCTCTTCCATTTCTGGACAAAAGCTGCTAATATCTTTGTCTTCCTTAAAACCCCTAACGGTTTGAATTTTTACATGACCACTATTCGCCTTAAAGAAAACGAGCCGTTCGAAGTCGCCATGCGTCGCTTCAAGCGCACTATCGAAAAAACGGGTCTGCTGACCGAACTGCGCGCACGCGAGTTCTACGAAAAGCCAACCGCAGAGCGCAAGCGCAAGCTGGCCGCTGCCGTGAAGCGCCACTACAAGCGCATCCGCAGCCAGCAACTGCCGAAGAAGCTGTACTAATACTGCTCTCGCAGAACCGGCCCGTTTTCGGCGCTTTGCTCGCCACGGGTTGCGCTGCGCACAGAGTTTCCACCCGCTCCGGTTCGCCGCAGCGGGTTTTCCGTTTTTAACCGCATATTTTTGAGGTAGCCATGGGCTTGAAAGCACAAATCTCCGACGACATGAAAAACGCGATGCGCGCCAAGGAAGCCGGCAAGCTGGCCACCATCCGCCTGCTGCTGGCTGAAATCAAGCGCAAGGAAGTGGACGAGCAGATCGAAGTCGACGACGCCCAGACCGTGGCCATCGTCGAAAAAATGATCAAGCAGCGCAAGGATTCGATCACCCAGTTCGAGGCCGGTGGCCGCGCCGACCTGGCCGATATCGAGAAAGCCGAACTGGTCGTGCTGGCCGCCTATATGCCGGCCGGCCTGTCGGACGAGGAAGTGGCGTCCGCCGTGGCCGCTGCCGTGGCGTCCACCGGCGCCGCCGGCCCGCAGGATATGGGCAAGGTGATGGGCGTGCTGAAGCCGCAGCTGGCCGGCCGCGCCGACATGACCGTGGTTTCGGCCCTGGTGAAAAAAGCGCTGACCCCGGCGTAAGCCTGTTGCGATAATCCGCTGTGATGCCGCACCTTGCGCCGGATCAAAGTCCGGCGCGGGGTGGCGGTATAGTCTGATTTAGAACAAGGCCGTCAGCCGTGATCCCGCAGTCATTCATCTCCGATCTGCTCAACCGCGTCGACATTGTGGACGTGGTGGGCCGCTATGTGCAGCTTAAAAAAGGCGGCGCCAACTTCATGGGGCTGTGCCCCTTCCACAACGAAAAGTCGCCAAGCTTCACGGTCAGCCCGACCAAGCAGTTCTATCACTGCTTCGGCTGCGGCGCCCACGGAACTTCGATCGGTTTCCTGATCGAGTACTCGGGCATGGGCTTTGTCGATGCCGTCAAGGATCTGGCGCAGAGCGTGGGCATGGTGGTGCCGGATGCCGACGACCGCATCCCGCCGGCCCAGCGCGCCCAGATGCAGGCGCAGAGCATGGCGCTGTCGGAAGCGATGTCGGTGGCCTGCGATTACTACCGCGCCCAGCTGCGCACGGCGCCGCCGGCCATCGCCTATTTGAAGGGGCGCGGCCTGACCGGCGAAATCGCCGCCCGTTTCGGCCTCGGCTACGCGCCCGGCGGCTGGGACAATCTGCGCGCCGTCTTCCCCGATTACGAAGCCCTGGCCCTGGTCGAGGCCGGCCTCATCATCGACCGCGTCGACGAGGAAGGCAATAAGAGCAAGCGCTACGACCGCTTCCGCGACCGCGTGATGTTCCCGATCCGCAATACCAAAGGCCAGGTCATCGCCTTTGGCGGGCGCATCATGGACCAGGGCGAGCCAAAATACTTGAATTCCCCCGAAACGCCCTTATTTTCCAAGGGCACCGAGTTGTATGGCTTGTTCGAGGCGCGCCAGGCGATCCGCGACGCGGGCTATGTGCTGGTGACGGAAGGGTATATGGATGTGGTGGCGCTGGCGCAGATGGGCTTCCCCCAGGCGGTGGCGACGCTGGGCACGGCCTGCACGCCGACCCATGTGCAAAAGCTGCTGCGCCAGACCGATGATGTGATCTTCAGTTTCGACGGCGACAAGGCCGGCCGCCGCGCCGCGCGGCGCGCGCTGGAAGCCTGTCTGCCCCATGTGTCGGACAACAAGACCATCAAATTCCTCTTCCTGCCGGCGGAGCACGATCCGGACAGCTATATCCGCGAGCATGGCGCCCCCGCCTTCGAACAGCAGGTGCAGGAAGCGATGCCGCTGTCGCAGTTCCTGCTGCGCGAGGTGGCCGGCGAGCACGACCTGGGCGAACCGGAAGGGCGCGCGCGTACCCAGTTCGACGCCAAGCCGCTGCTGCAGGCCATGGCGCCTTCGGCCCTGCGCCTGCAGATCGTGCGCGGCCTGGCGGGCATGACGCAGAGTACGCCAGCCGAGATCGAAGGCTTGTTCGAGCTGGCCAAGCCGGTGTCGGTGGCGCGCAAGGCGCCGCCCCGCGCCGGCCGGCCCGAACCGGTGGGTCTGGAATTGCAGCTGGTGCGCCACCTGGTGGCGCACCCGGCGCTGGCGCTGGAAATCGATGCTTCGGCGCTGGAAGCCTTTGCCGCCCTCGGTCCATCGGCGGCCGAGCGCCTGGGCCAGCTGGTGCAGATGGGTTGCGCGCTGGGACAGCATGGCGGTTTTGCCGCCCTGGCCCAGCAGTTGAAAGAGCAGGGCAGCGAGTACGACGCCATCATCGGCGAGATCGCCGCCGAGCCGGAGTCCGATGTCGAGGCCGTGCGCGTGTTCACCCACGGCGCCATCCGCCAGATCAAGGGCGATGCGCTGAAAGCCGAACTCAACGCCTTGGCCGGTTCGGGCTTGTCGGCGGCCGAGATCGGCGCGCGCTACCGCGAGATTTCGGCCCAGCTGGACCAGTTGCAGCGCGAGGCCGAAGCCGAGCGGGGCAACCGTTAAATACCAGCAGGGCAGCCCCCCGGGGCTTGCTCTGGAAATTGTAAAGTTGCGTGCTATAATAAAACGCTAAGTATTAAATACTTTGGCATGGTTTTTCAGTTCAGAATTTGTGTTTGTTTTCAGTAAGTTAGGCTCTTGATCGGCGCAGGAAGACGGCGCTGGCGGCCAGGGCCAGACTTGGGTTGAGACGGCGCGAGTTTCTTGTCGCCGAAGTCAGGTCAACGGCCTGCATCCATCCTCTAGCCCCCGCTTGCTGTCATACAGTAGAATTCCTGCCACGCGGCCCTGTTGGAGCCGTCGGTAGCGGTCGGGTCTGTGCGTTGCGGATCGGCCGGCAAGGAGTAGTCGTTGTAGCGG
The DNA here is from genome assembly GCF_013369485.1 of Massilia sp. BJB1822. Taxonomy (GTDB): domain Bacteria; phylum Pseudomonadota; class Gammaproteobacteria; order Burkholderiales; family Burkholderiaceae_D; genus Rugamonas. The sequence continues at coordinate 24,469 of NZ_JABWEB010000006.1, read as the reverse complement.
TGCCGAACCTGCGTTGTCGGCGGGTTCGGGAACTTCCTAATCCCGAAAAGCAAGTCGTTGTGAAATCGAAAGCGCCTGTGCCAACAAAGAAACCCGAAACCAAAGCGGCTGCAAAGCCTGCCAAAGTGACCGCGAAAGCCGCCAAGGCGGCCGACAAACCGGAAACCCGCGTCAGCAACGCGCCGCCGGCGGTGAGTCAGACCACGGATGCCGCCGCGCTGGCGGCCATCGATACATCCGGCTATGTGCTGCCGTCGGTCAAGGTGCCGGGCCGCCGTGGCCGCAAGCCGAAAGAATTCCAGCCGGAGAACGACGAAGTGGCCGCGCTCAACGCCGTCGAGCGCGCCGAGCTGAAAGCCGTCGACAAGGCCAAGGCCAAGGACCGCAAGGCCAAGGAAAAAGCGCTGCTCAAAGACGCCTTCTCGTCCGACACGGAAGCGAGCGAGGAAGAGCTGGAGCGCCGCCGCCAGAAACTCAAGACCCTGATCAAGTTCGGCAAGGAACGCGGCTTCCTCACGTATGCCGAGATCAATGACCACCTGCCCGACAATATCGTCGATCCGGAAGCGATCGAAGGCATTATCGGCACCTTCAACGACATGGGCATCGCCGTCTATGAGCACGCGCCGGACGCCGAAACCCTGCTCTTGTCGGACAACGTGGCCACCGTCACCAGCGATGACGAAGCCGAGGCCGCCGCCGAAGCGGCGCTGTCGACCGTCGATTCCGACTTCGGCCGCACCACCGACCCGGTGCGCATGTATATGCGCGAGATGGGTTCGGTCGAGCTGCTCACGCGCGAAGGCGAGATCGAGATCGCCAAGCGCATCGAAGACGGCTTGAAGGATATGATCCAGGCCATCTCGGCCTGCCCGGTGACGATCGCCGAGATCATCGCCACCTCCGACCGCATCCGCGTCGACGAGATCAAGATCGACGAGATCGTCGACGGTCTGGTCAATGACAACGAGGAGGCCGCGGCCCAGGCCGCGCCGCCGTCCGAGGAAGAGGAAGAGGACGCCGACGAGGAAGAAGAGGAAGAAGAGGAAGAGGAAGAGGCCAGCCCATCGGGTGCGGCGGCCGGCTACTCGGCCGAGCAGCTGGAAGCCATGAAGGTGACCGCGCTGGAAAAATTCGACCAGATCGCCCTGCAATTCGACAAGATGCGCAAGGCCTTCGAGAAGGATGGCTACAACTCCAAAGCCTATGTGAAGGCGCAGGAATCGATTTCGCTGGAGTTGCTGGGCATCCGCTTCACGGCCAAGGTGGTCGAGAAGCTGTGCGACACCCTGCGCGGCCAGGTCGACGAAGTGCGCCATATCGAGAAGCAGATTCTCGACGTGGCCGTGAACCGCTGCGGCATGCCGCGCGCCCACTTCATCAAGGTCTTCCCCGGCAATGAAACCAATCTGGACTGGGTGGATGGCGAAGTGGCGGCCAACCACGCCTACAGCGCCATCCTGGGCCGGAATATCCCGACCATCAAGGAACTGCAGCAGCGCCTGATCGACCTGCAGGCGCGCGTGGTGCTGCCGCTGCCGGACCTGCGCAATATCAACCGCCAGATGGCGGCCGGCGAAATGAAGGCGCGCAAGGCCAAGCGCGAAATGACCGAGGCCAACTTGCGCCTGGTGATTTCGATCGCGAAGAAATACACCAACCGCGGCCTGCAATTCCTCGACCTGATCCAGGAAGGCAATATCGGTCTGATGAAGGCGGTCGACAAGTTCGAATACCGCCGCGGCTACAAGTTCTCGACTTATGCGACGTGGTGGATCCGCCAAGCCATCACGCGCTCGATCGCCGACCAGGCGCGCACCATCCGCATCCCGGTGCACATGATCGAGACGATCAACAAGATGAACCGTATCTCGCGCCAGATCCTGCAGGAAACCGGGGCGGAACCCGACCCGGCCACCCTGGCGATCAAGATGGAAATGCCGGAAGACAAAATCCGCAAGATCATGAAGATCGCCAAGGAGCCGATCTCGATGGAAACGCCGATCGGCGACGACGACGATTCCCATCTGGGCGACTTCATCGAGGACAACAACACCCTGGCGCCGTCCGACGCGGCCCTGCACGCCTCCATGCGCGGCGTGGTCAAGGATGTGCTGGACTCGCTCACCCCGCGCGAAGCGAAGGTGCTGCGCATGCGCTTCGGCATCGAAATGTCGACCGACCACACGCTGGAAGAGGTTGGCAAGCAATTCGACGTCACGCGCGAACGCATCCGCCAGATCGAAGCCAAAGCGCTGCGCAAGCTGCGCCACCCCTCGCGCTCCGACAAGCTGAAAAGCTTCCTGGAAGGTAACTAAAAACTTGACTGGAGCCGGTGCAGGCCCTATCCTCGCGTGTTCGCCATTGCAAGCTTGGCGAGCGCGTCAGAGGGCAGGCTGTACCGGCCCCAGCGCATCCGCATCACCTCAGGGCCTCTAGCTCATGCCTGGTTAGAGCAGCGGACTCATAATCCGTTGGTGCCCGGTTCGACTCCGGGGAGGCCTACCACTTTTCAGTAGCTGCTCTAGGGCAGCTACTGCTCTCGCCGCCTCATCAGCAGGCACACTTGAATCCTCGATAATTTTTACGACAGTAGTCATGTCGGGGATTCATTCGCCGTTTACGTTGTGTTCTTCGAAATACTATCGACTCAATATTGTTGTTTTTTTGAAAATGTGATTATTGGTGATGGTTTTTTTGAATACCTGAATTATCCTTTTTGGGATCAAAGGAGGACGTTATGCCTTCTGTTATCTCAATTGTTAAAATCTCCATGAGAGTTCTTGCTCTGTATGTTCTATATGGGGCTCTAGAGTACTTGTCGGCCAGAGATTTTGGAAATTTCTTCTTTTCTTTGGGGATGGCAATGTGCTACCTAATGTCATCAACAAATCGTGTTCTTTATCTTTGGTCTAAGAGAAATGTTTCTATTTCTGAATTGATGAAGGATGAAAAGGTATGCAGGGGGCCGGTTTGGTTTTTTGCTGCAAATATGATAACTTATTTTGTGATAATTATTGGAGTGACAATGAAATCATTGTCATAATTTCTGTTCTTGAATAAAAATATAAACGAGGGATTTCTTTGTCTTGAAGCTTCACCTGATACATATGTGCCGGAGCTGCCATTTGGAAAACGCTGGCTGCCGCACAGGTTCTTTGTCCGAATAATTCCTATTCTCTTCAGGGCGCTTGGTTGGGCACGGCAGGCGAAGCGTCATTGCCGATCGTCCGCACTTCGGGCCGGGCGGGAAGGTCGGCCGGTAGTTTGAGATCCCAGGCCAAGCCAGCCCATTGCAGGCACTGCAGGGTCCACCATCCCGGGTCCCATTCGCCATCAGCCAGCCCAAGGCGTGCCGATCCCGGATAAGCATGGTGGTTGTTGTGCCAGCATTCCCCCATGGTCATGAGCGACGTCAGGTGGATGTTGCGGCCTTGCACCGCCGCGCCCGCGACTTCATAGTGCATGCTGCCATGGTTATGGGCGAAGTAGCCGATCAACCAATGCCCGAGTACGCCGGCTGTCACGCGCGCGCAAACGCCCCAGAACACGAATCCCCAACCGCCCCACCAATAGAGCAGCAGCGCGGGCGGCACTTGTTGCAGCATCCATGTGCGTTCAAGGAAGCGGTAGAAGCGGTCGTCGGCAACGCGGGATTCAAGTTCGATATGGGGCGGCGCGACCAGGCGTAGCTCGCAATGTAGTTGCCACCAGGCGTCGGTCCACACGCCGCGGCCATGGCGAAGGTAGTCGTGGCACGCCGGCAGGCGTTGCGCATAGTCGCGCAGTTCGTGCTGGCGCAACAGGCCAAGCGGACCGGCCAGTCCCACTTGCACACCGAGGTAGACCAGCAGGTATTCAAGCCACTGAGGGCACTGATAACTATTGTGGATCAGTTTGCGGTGGCTTCCGAGTGAGTGCCCCAGAAGCAAGACCGCCCCGGTCGCGCCGACGAATATGCCGAATGCTCCGGCGCTAAACTGGGTCGCGCCGCCGATGATCGCAGCGCATGCCATCGTAATGAACCAGAGGGATTTGACCGGCGCGTACCTGACCTCGCCGTCGACCACGCTGTTATTGTCTGCGCAGCGCGCGCGGTGCCCCAGTAGACTCGCCGCCCGGTCGGTCATGGTCACTCCCAGCAAATTGCTATTCAGTGCTGCTGCGTTTTTTGAGTGCGCGCGACTCGCGTTTCAGCGGCCGGGCCACAGGGCAGACTTCGAAGGCATAGCCGGTCAAGGTATTGACCAGGCTATCGCGATTGAGCTGGTAGTAGACAAATTGCCCCTCTCGTTCGCGCGTGACGAGACCAGCGTTTTCAAGAATCGATAGATGGCGCGAGATTGCCGGCGCGCTCATGGAAAAGCGCTGGGTGAGATCGGTGGTGGAGAGCCTTGCTTCCGACAGATACGCGAGGATTTGCCGGCGCGGGGTGGAGGCGAGGGCTTCAAAGACGAGGTCGAGGAGCATTCCTATTAACCTATTAACGAATTTGTTAATAGGTTAATCCTCGTTTTTGTGGGTGTCAACAGTTGAGTTGATGGTCCGATGCCTCGCCAGGGCTGCCGCCCCCTTACAGATTCCACTGCATTGCGCGCATGGCAAAGTCCTGCATCGCGGACAAACTCATGCGTTCCACCGGTCCGGCGGCGGCCATCGCGGCCACCACGCGGCCATCTTTGCGCAGGGGGAAGGCTAGGCAGTTGAGGTTGGCTTCGGATTCTTCCAGGTCCAGCGCATAGCCTTGCTCGGCGATTTGCTGCAATTTGCGTTCGAGTTCCGGCGAAATCTGCGCGGAGCGGCGCAAGGCCCGCACGAGGGTGCAATCATGGGCCAAAAATATCTGACCTAAGGCCGAGGCGGTCAATTTCCAGCGGCGTATTCCGGGATGCGTGGCAGGCGTCCCATCGCCGTTGATGGCGTCGATGCAGAGGAAGTTGCGGGTTCCGCCTGGAACGGCCAGATAACAAGTCTCCCTGGTCAGTCCTGCCAAGGCCAGTAATGACGGCGCAAAGTGCGTGCGCAGCCGCTGATCGGCGTTGGCCAGCGGCAGCACCAGTTTGTGCAGCCTGAGTCCCAAGGCATAGCCATTGTCGGTGCGCATGACATAGCCCAGTGCGGCCAAGGTATTGAGTAGGCCGTGCAAGGTGCTCTTATGCAGGGCGAGCTTTTGGGCCAGGTCGATCAAGCGCATTTCCCCGCCGGCTCCAGCCATCGTTTCCAGCACCTTCATTGCCCGTTCTACAGACTGGATGCTGCGGTTTTCGTTAACCATATTCCTCCTGGTTTTTCTGCCCGCTCAGTGCGGGAGTTGGTTTGTCAATGTCAAACTTTTGCGCTCCGCAACATTGTGCGGCACGAAAGTGGTATTGTTTCATAAAGGAAAGATTGTTGCGTTGTGGAAATTTCATCAGGGAAGGTGAGGAACTGGCTGCGCTATTTCATGCTGAGAATTATATTTTTTTCACATGATTATTTGCCACTTCTTAATTGAAAGTAATGAATATATCGAGCTTTAAAATTGGATCACGTCTTGCTTTTGGTTTTGGGCTGATCCTGTCTTTGGTACTGGTCTTGATCGTAGTAGTTTTATTACGTTTCGCGGAGATTGGACAAACCACCCACACGCTCATCAATGAGGATTGGGTCAAAGCCGACACGACCAATGTGATTACGGCATCCATGCGCACCAATGCGCGCCGTACGATGGAGTTGATTATCGTGGCCGACCACCAGCAGCTGGATCAGGTGTTCGCCAATATCGCGGACAACAAAAAGGCCATCGACGCCAGCATCAAAACCCTGGATAAGCTTGTGCGCGCCGAAAAAGGCAAGCAGCTGCTGGCGGAATTCAAGGAAAAACGCCAGCGCTATGTCGCCTCGTTTACCCAGGCCGGGCAATTGGTGAGGGAAGGTAAACGGGAAGAGGCCGCGCAGCTGGTGATGGCAGAAACCATGCCGGCTTTGGATGCCGCGCTGGCGCCCATCTCGGCCTTGTCCGCGTTCCAAAAGCAGATTGCCGATGCGGCGGGCGCAAAGACCGAGGCCGATATTGTGTTTGCCGACCGCTTGATGGTCGGCATGGGCTTGGCCGTGGTCCTGATTGGCGCCGGTTCCGCGTATGGGATCACGCGTTCCATCACGGTTCCCCTGAGCCGGGCCGTGCAAATCGCGGAAGTCGTCGCGGCGGGCAATCTGGGCAGCCACATTGAAGTGACGGGCCGTGATGAAACGGCGCAGTTGCTGCAGGCGCTGAGAAATATGAACGAGAGCCTGGTCCGGATCGTTAGCGATGTGCGCAGCGGAACCGACACGATTGCCACGGCATCGAGCCAGATCGCTGCCGGCAATCTCGACCTGTCCTCGCGCACCGAGCAGCAAGCTAGCGCGCTCGAAGAAACGGCCTCGTCGATGGAAGAGCTGACTTCGACGGTTTGGCAGAATGCGGACAATGCCAAGCAGGCCAGCCAATTGGCTGTGTCGGCCTCGCTGGCGGCGGGCAAGGGCGGCGCGGTCGTCTCCCAGGTGGTTGCCACGATGGACAGCATCAATGCCTCGTCAAGGCAGATCGTCGACATCATCGGGGTAATCGACAGCATCGCCTTCCAAACCAATATTCTGGCCTTGAATGCTGCGGTGGAAGCGGCGCGTGCCGGCGAACAGGGACGCGGCTTTGCGGTGGTCGCATCCGAGGTCCGAAATCTGGCGCAACGTTCGGCTGCCGCAGCCAAGGAAATCAAGGAACTGATTGACGATTCGGTTGGCCGGGTCGAAAGCGGCAGCAGGCTGGTGGGCGAAGCCGGCGCCACCATGCAGGAGATTGTGCAGAGCATTCAGCGCGTAACGGACATCATGAGCGATATCACGGCGGCCAGCACCGAGCAGGCCCAGGGGATTGAGCAAATCAACCGGGCGGTGACGGAAATGGATACCGTCACCCAGCAAAATGCGGCCTTGGTGGAAGAAGCCTCGGCGGCGGCGCAAGCCATGCAGGATCAGGCCGGCAATTTGTCCAAGATGGTGAGCGTGTTCAAGCTGAGTGCGCGCTCGCAGGCGCCGGCCCATCCTGCCATGTTCCGCTTGCCAAAGGCGCGGTAGTTTTCATGGCATTCTGCTAATTTTGCAATCCAGCCCAGCAATCTTGCAGCCCGTCGCATCGCCGGCCTTTGGCGCCGCGACTTGTCCTAGCATGCACCTTCCTACTATCCGGAGGTTCCATGCGTAAATATTGGCTGTTGCTGAGTGCACTGATTTCCATCCCGGCGTTTTCCCAGGTCAAGCTGAGCGATCTTGACCGCGATATGGCCGGTCCACGCGCACAGATACTGGTGCTCGGCACGGTGCACTTGAACAGCATGCCGCCCGGCTTCAAGCCCACCGCGCTGGATGGCCTGCTCGACCGGCTGGCGGCATACAAGCCCGAGATCATCACTATCGAAACCGAATCCGGCGAGGAATGCGATCTCGCCGCGCGCCATCCGGTCAAGTATGGCGACGACTACTGTCCCTCGACCGACGCAGCGAAGGCGGCCACCGGCCTGGATGTGCCGTCCGCCATGGTCGAGGTCGACAAGACGCTCAAGGCGTGGCCGGCGCAAGCGACACCGGCCCAGCGCCGCCGCCTTGCCGCCCTGTTCCTGGCCGCGAATGACATCGCTTCGGCCTATGTGCAATGGCTGCAGTTGCCAGAGGCGGAGCGCCGCGCGGACGACAGCCTGGCCCCGGCGCTGGTCGCGCAGCTCGACAAGATCGGCAAACGCAATAACGAAAGCTACCAGCTGGCCGCGCGCCTGGCGGCGCGGCTGGGCTTGCAGCGCGTCCACGCCGTGGACAACCATACCGGCGACCGCATCGACGTGCCCGATATCAAAGCCTTTGTGCGTTCGATTGAGGCGGCCTGGGCCGCTGGCGGCGCGCCGATGAAGGCGCAGCAAAAGCAGGAAGAAGCCATGGCGCAGGCGGCCGACCTGCTGCCGCTGTACCGCTTTATCAACGACCCGGAAAGCTTGCGGGTGGTGGCCGAGGGGAATGTTGCCGCCTCCATGCGCGCCAAATCGCCGGACGGCTATCCGCAGATCTGGGTGGCGGGCTGGGAAATCCGCAATCTGCGCATGGTTGCCAACATCCGCGAAACCTTCCGCGAACGTCCCGGCGCCCGCGTCCTGACTATCGTCGGCGCCACGCACAAGCCGTGGTTCGACGACTGGCTTGGGCAGTTGCAGGGCGTGGATATCGTTAACGTGGTGGAGGTGCTTAAATGAGACGAGGGTAAGTTGGCGCTAGGTGGGAGGCTAGATTCGCAATTGGAAAGAAAGTATTAACACGCTATTCGCGCATCGGCGTCGCCAGTGCGGAGGTTAATCCCAATCCAGCAGCGGTAGTGAAAATCCTTGGGACCGTCCAGCTGCGCCGTAAAAATGCACTCGACGCCGTTCTTGCGGCGTTCCTTGTCGCGCTTGTCAGGACTGCATTGCGGGGAAGAGTTGGGACCGATGAGGTCGAAAATTTTCTTCGCTGCTTTGCCGTCGATAACGACCGTAAGTGCTCGGTCCATTTTTGTCGGCGCCCCAGGATAGGTTGCAGATCCGGAATGAATGAGGTATCTCGCCCTGAGCTGATCCCATTCCCTTTCATCGGCGCGAGTCGGTGGAGAGAATGCCAGAGCGCCCGCCACGAAAATCAGTAGCTTGTGCATGCTTAGTTTTTTTATTTTAAATCGATTGGGTTCCAGTTGGCATCAGTTCTCAGCAGATAGAACCGCGTGTGCTTTTTCCTGTTGTTACGTCCAGGCCGAAATAACATACATATCCCTGAACCTTTGTGTGGGTGCAGGATAAATCCTGCCTATTCCTTTCCCGGTAATCTTGCACATCGCTGCAGGACAGCTTTGCGTCGGGGTCGATGCGATCAAATAGTTCCTTTGCCAACGCACCCGTGAACATGAATGCGACTTTCCTATCGATACGGCTGGGTGGGCGCATTTCTGACAATGTGCCGCCGTACACCTGGTAATCACCCTTGAGGGGTGTGGGTTTGGCGTCCCACTCCTCAGTTCTCTTTTCTTCAGCCTGTGAGAGTGGAGAAGAGGCTAAGATAGCAGCAATAAAAATCAGATGAGAGTTCATGCGAAGCGTCTCCAGCATTTGACGTGAAATGCACATCATGACCACCGCCACTTTCTACATGGGGACTTATGATGATGGCCAGTTCAATTAACAGCTTACGGTCCTGACACTATTGCCAGTACGCAGATCCAGTCCGATCCAGCAACGATAATGACTGTCTTTCGGGCCATCCAGCTGCACCGAATATGTGCACTTGATGCCCTTTTTGGCACGCTCCCGATCCCCGCTCTCCGAGCTGCATTTATCCGGCAAATCAGGAGCGATGGAATCGAAGATATCCTTTGCTATCGGGCCATCGACAAGGATGGTGAGCATGCGATCTTTTGCTGTTGGTGGCGAACGATCCGCCACCACACCTGAATGAATTTTGTAGATGGCGTTTCGAAATGGCTTCCACAGGCCATACGGATCACTTGATGGATCGGCAGCATGGGCCAGCGACAGTGCTGCTGTGACTGCACCTAAACCAAGCCAGTTGATTGGGCGCATGGTCGGCCTCGTCAGCATAAACCGACTGTGAAAATATGTAATGATCTTTGCAGTGAGGATTAATAGTCTGTGCGTATACATACCTCGCCTCCAGTTCACGTATTCGTTGGCACTAGCAGGTTGAACCAGGAATACTCTTGCCAGTCTTGAGGTTCAGGCCAAAGCGGCAGGTATATGGCGATGAAGGCGTGTCTTTGTCGAGAGTGCACTCGAGATCGCCCTTTTCTCTAATTCGCAGACGGGCAGAAGCACCGCAGGCACTCTTTAGGTCGGGGCCAATGGATTCGAACATTTCTTTCGCGATCTTTCCTTCGATCAGAAATGCCATTTTGCGATCCTGGCGTGTGGGTGGTTGCTGCTCACCCAGCTCATTTGAGTAGACGAAGTAGCGTCCCTTATATGCTGTATAGCCCCCATCCCATGGCTTGTCAGTATTTGCGTGCAGCAGCAGAGGTAGTGGCAATGCCACCGCAAGCAGTATCAGAAACTTTTTCATTCGGCCTCCTTGTGGTGCTCGGAGAATTGGACATGGAAGTGATTGTCATGCTTCTTAAGCGGGGCAACGGAAGCTATTCGATTGTCGTTGAAAAAGATCTGCAGTTGTCCGGGGGCGTTGGCGTGGAAGAGATTTATCAGCTTCTCCGTCGCGGCGCGATCATATGCGCTATCAAGATAGGTGACGCTAGCATGGTGCCCATCTTTACGTATTGGGCGAATATCCACTTCTAGTCCCTTTATATGGGATGCGTGATCGGTTTTGACGCCGTCGGCTCGGCTGATATTGCCAACACCAAATTTACGATGCTCGCTTGCTTGCCAATCCCGCTCCACGGCAAGAATCAAGGTCATCATTCTGGGGTGAGCGTATTGTGCAGCGCCATGGGTAGGCGTGCCATAGACGTAATATCCTGCGTCTTCTGGTGCTTGTGGTAGCTGCGGTTATCTTTGGGCTGAACTTCTAGCATGAAAAACTCCTTAAATGATACGGTTGATGGCCAGATCCCAACCGCCTGAAGTATTGCCGCCAGCGCCGCCAGCGATCTTTTGCTGACTATATTTCCATCTAACCTTTGAGAATTTCAGGCCGATGGAATCATGTAAAACGTCGCCCTCATGAACTACTTGGCTGATATTGCCGATCAATACGTTTTCAAGCTCGACCTCGTAGTACTTCACCCGTTCGCCAAGGCCGTCCGCCCGCATGAACTCGAGCTTGGCCCTAGCAAGGATTCGGCCAGAAGAACAGGTTTGCATGAGAATTGGCGAAGACAGATCGGCCAATTTGGTTATCGAAATGCACTGGTGTTCGCACCGTTCCGCCGTATGGCCACCGCCGGTTGAGGCAGTGGCGCTTTTGGGTTGTGTGACGCCCCATTGTGCTGAGGTGAGTTCAATCCAGCCCATATGTGCCACGTCGCTGGATTCGCCTTTGATGCCGTCGATTTTGAGATAGACGTCAATTGCCATGATTTCTCCAGAATCTGTTGAAGGAGTACAAGGCATTGTTGTTCAGCTCCTGTGGTTATGCGTTGCTGTTGCTCAAGCTAAGTGCCGACAGGAAAGATCTTCGCCGTTGATCGGTCGCATGCAATCAAGCATCTGGGAGCTGAGATTGAGACATGCTCTCGCCACTCACCGCTTCGCTGATCCAGTAAAGCAAAGCCAGCGCCGGCAAGGCCATTCCCGTTAGTAGTGCGGCGCGCCAGCCGTGGGTGGCCAGCATCCAGCCGCCCGCTGCCGAGCCGAAGGCGCCGCCGCTGAAGAACAGTGCGAAGTAGAGGCCGTTCAGGCGGCTGCGCACTTCCGCGCCCAGGTTGAAGATGGCGCGCTGGCCCAGCACCAGATTGGCCGCCACCGCCATGTCCAGCGCGATGGACGCCGCCACGAGCAGGGCCAGCGAGGCGGTGCGCGAGGCGGGCGCCAGCAGCGGCAGGGCGAAGCTGGCCACGCCCAGCAGCAGGGCGGCGGCCGTCGCGTGCAGGGTGTGGCCGGCATCGGCCAGCCGGCCCGCGATGGGCGAGGCGACGGCACCGGCCATGCCGACAATGGCGAACAGGGCGATGCCGCTTTGCGACAGGTGGAAGGGCGCATCGGCCAGCATCAGCGGCGCTACGGTCCAGAACAGGCTGAAGGCGCCGAACAGGCCGGCGTGGTAGGCGGCGCGGCGGCGCAGCACGGGCGTGTCGCGCAGCAGGTGCCATAGTGAGCCGATCAGGCGGCCATAGGGCAGGGCGGAGCTGGGCACGCGCTGCGGCAGTACGGCGCGCAGCAGGAAGGCCAGGCCGGCCACCAGCACGGCGGCGATGCCGAACACCAGGCGCCAGCTGCCATGGTCGGCGATCAGGCTGGCGGCGGGACGGGCCAGCATGATGCCCAGCAGCAGGCCGCTGACGACCTTGCCCACCGTGGCGCCGCGCGTCGCTTCGTGCGCGAGGTGGGCGGCGAACGGCACCAGCACCTGGGCCGCGACGGAGCCGAGGCCGATGCCGAGCGATGCCGCCAGGAAGAGGGCGCCGCTGTGGCTGGCGGCGGCCAGGGCCAGGGCTGCGGCGGCGGCCAGCAGGGCGATAAAGACCAGGCGGCGGTTTTCCACCAGGTCGCCGAGCGGCACGATGAACAGCAGGCCCAGCGCATAGCCGGCCTGGGTCAGGGTGACGATCAGGCCGGCCGCCTGCGGCGACAGGCCGGTCGCCGCGCTGATTGGGCCGACCAGGGTTTGCGCGTAGTAGAGGCTGGCGACGATGAGGCCGCAGGCCGTGGCCAGCAGCCAGACCATGCTGCGTGAGATATCGTTTTTCATAGGGACTCCAGGGAAAGATGCAATGGAGCCATTCTAAAAAAGCCTGGAGCAAAGATAATTACCGCATAATGCTGCTCTACTTTTCATTTTTCATGAACAATCGGAGTAGTCATGGACCGGCTGAAAGCCATGCACACCTTTGTCCGCATCGTCGAAGCCAATAGCTTCACCAAGGCGGCGGCCACGCTGGACTTGCCGCGCGCCTCGCTGACGGCCACCATCCAGCAGCTGGAAGCGTATCTCGGCACGCGCCTGCTCCAGCGCACCACGCGCACCCTGGCCCTGACCAGCGACGGCGCCGCGTATCTGCGCCAGTGCCAGGCCATCCTGGCGGCGGTGGACGAAGCGGAGGCGCCCTTCCGCGCCAGCGCCGAGCGCCCGCGCGGCAAGCTGCGCATCGAGCTGCCCGGCACCCTGGGCCGCAACTGGGTGGTGCCGCGCCTGGGCGCGTTCCAGCGCGCCTATCCCGAGATCGAGCTGGTGCTGGGTCTGGGCGACCGTCTGGTGGACTTGACGCGCGAGGGCATCGATTGCGCCATCCGCGTCGGCGAGTTGCAGGACTCGGCCATGGTGGCGCGCCGCATCGGCAGCATGCGCTTCCTGACCTGCGCCGCGCCGGCCTATCTGGCAGCGCACGGCAGGCCCGCCACGCTGGACGCGCTGGCCCAGCACCGTGCCGTGCTGCACTATTCCGGCCGCACTGGCCGCCCTTTTCCTTGGGAGTTCGTGGTGGAGGGCGCCGTGCAGCGGGTCGACATGCGCGGCGCCGTTGCCATCAACGATGCCGATGCGTATCTGAGCTGCGGCCTGCAGGGGCTGGGCCTGATCCAGCCCGGCGCCTATCTGGTGCGCGGCCATCTGGCGCGCGGTGAGCTGGTGGAATTGCTGGCCGACGCGCCGCCCACCGCGCTGCCGATTTCCCTGGTCTATCCGCAGGGCCGCGCCACCACGCCCAAGCTGAAAGCCTTTGCCGCCTGGGCCGCCACCCTGTTTGTGGGTGAACCCGATCTTATGGCAACTACACACCTTTGATCTTCCTCAACAAATGTCTTACTGCGGTGCCTCGGCGGCCCCGCCTGACACCAGGGGTGGACATTGTTTGATGTAGCGCAAACGGCGCGAGCGGTTACACTAGCGCTATCTCATGAGAATCCTGCTTATCACCATCGGTTGTATTTCGGTTGCGCTCGGCATCCTGGGCGCCTTCCTGCCTTTGCTGCCGACCACGCCATTTTTGCTGCTGGCCTCGGCCTGCTTTGCGCGCAGTTCGACGCGTCTGCATAACCGGCTGCGCAACGACCCGACCTTCGGCAAATTCCTCAGCGATTACGAGGATGGGCGCGGCATTCCCTTGCGCGGCAAGATCCTGGCGATCGGCATGATGTGGCCCTCGATGCTGTACTCCATGTACCGCGTGCGTTTCCTGGCCTTACAAATCTTGCTGGCGCTGATTGCCATCGGCGTCACGATTTACCTGCTGCGCCTGCCCACCACCCCATCCAATAAATAATACATATGCTGAGTCTCGATAGCCCGCGCTGGGCAAGGCTGGAACACGCTTATGGCACGGCCGAGGATATCCCGGCCCTGCTGGCCCAACTGGCCAGCTTGCCGCCGGACGAGGGCGATGCCGAACCCTGGTTTTCGCTGTGGAGCGCGCTGGCCCACCAGGGGGATGTGTATGCCGCTTCGCTGGCCGCTGTCCCCCATGTGGTGGCGGCACTGGCGACGGCGCCGCAACTGGCCGCGCCGTCTTATTTCCAGTTTCCCGCCTGGGTCGAAGTATGCCGCCGCCGGCAGGCGCTGACGCTGCCCGAGGATCTGGCCGACGCCTATGGCGCCGCGCTGGCGCGCCTGCCAGCCCTGGCCGCCGCAGCCAGCGGCCGCGCCTGGGACGAGGGATTCACGCGCTGCGCGCTGGCCGCCATTGCTGCCGCCAAAGGCCAGACCGAGCTGGCCGCGGCCTTGCTGGAGCTGGATCCCGACGTCTTGCAGGAATTCCCGGACTGGCTGGAGCAGCGCTGAGCTTAGCCGCCACCCTTGCCTTGCTGGCCCGGCACGATCAGCACGCCGATTAGGGCCGCCAGGTCGAGCAGTTCGCCATAAGCTTGCGCGTCGCCGCTCAGGCTGCGTGAGGGCGTGGCCGCTTGCAGCAGGCCGGGCGCGATGCGGTCGCCGAACAGCATCACGGCTTTCGCTTCATCGTCCTGGCGTGAAGTCCAGCATAGGCCTTGCAGATCGCGGCGCTGGGCGTGGATGGCGGCCGCCCAGGGGCGCGTGAACGGGTACTGGTCTTTTTCGGTGTCGATCAATTGCTTGCGCTCGATGCCGAGGTGGCGCAGCGCCTTGCTGCTCAAATCGGCCAGCAGCAGGTCGGCCTGGGGCCGCAGCTGGGAATGCAACTGGCCGGCCAGCTTGGCCTTGTCGAAGGTCTTCAGGCCGGCGGCAAAGGGGATGTCGTGAAACATGGTTTCCATGGCCGCGCAGGCAAAGCTGGCGCCGCCGTACAGGGTGGGAATGGGATGGCCGTGGGCATCCTGGATCGGGCTGAAGCGGGCGTTGCCGGCCAGGCCGGGATTGAACTGATCGGCCGCGTATTGGTCCTGGTGCACGCGATGCAGCAGCTCGCCTTGCTTCCAGACGGTCACGGCCAGATGCAGCCGTGCGGGCGGGGCGCCGGGCATGCCGGCCTCAGGCATGGGCCACGGCTGCCATTTCGTCGTGGGCGGCGGCGATTACGCGCTCGGGCGCGCTGGCCAGCACATCTTGCGGCCGCCGGCCGCCGAGAAAACTGTTGGCCGACATGAACCAGTAGGCCAAGCCCCAGTTATCCTTGGCTGCGCCGAATACAGCCAGCACCTTGGCCAGCGATTTCAGCGGACGGTGGTCCGGTCCCAGTCCATAGCTGGGGAAATAGTCGTTGCCTTGATGACGCAGTGCGAAGATGCTGCCCTCGCGTTTCCATTTATTGGGCTGGGCGCTGGGATTGCTGGCGCTGAAGCCGGCCGCCTGGGCGATGTCGGCGGCGCTCATCCAGTCGCCGCTGCTCAGTACGGCCGAGCGGGCCTGGGCCAGCATCGTCACTTCCTTCAATTCATTCGGGGTCGGCACGGTGTCGGGCAGCAAGGCCTCGACCAGGGTTGCCAGCCGTGCTTCGTGGCGGCTGGCCATGATTTGCCGGGCCAGCAGGGCGACCTTGGAAAACAGCTCGCTCAGGCGGCTCGCTTCGCTATCGCTGGTCTCGGGCAAGGCGACGGCCACCACGTAGGGTGCGCGCACCTGGTTCAGCTGGTGGCGCACATTGGCCGGCGTGCCGCTCAGGGTTTGCACGGCGGTTCTGTCCAGAGGCTTGAGGGCGCTGGTCATGGCTGCCTCCTTGGTGAGGGTGGTTAGTCTGGTCTCATTATAACCCAAATAACCTGGCGCCCCGCGCCAGCCAAAGAAAAGCCCTTGCGCGAAGACAAGGGCTTGCGGATCAGCTTGCGCTGCATCGGGCTTAGTTGGTGCTGTAGCCTGGTGGCGGAAGAAGGCGGTCGCAGTGGTACTTGCGGTAGTCTCGGCAGGATTGCAGATTGCCTTCCTGGCACTCCTGGTTATAGAGCTCGCAGGCTTCCGGGGTCACGGCCCATGCTGCATACGACACACCCAGGCCCAGGCCCGTTCCTACGCTGAGGACGAGCAGGGCTTTCTTCAGTTTATTCATTTGTCGCCTTTATGGATTATTGGATTGCACAATGAACTGAGATGGCGTAGCAAGGGAAAACCAAGCTTTTTCCTTGCTACGCTGCAACCATCATAGCATTATTTGTTTTAATTTAAGCAATACAAAATACCAATTATTCTCACTTTTCCCGAGGAAAATTCCAGCGCTGCGGATGCTTGGTCAGCCCATCTACCGACCCGCGCGGCATGCCTCATCCTTCACTATTATTTGTCGATCGTTAAAAAACTCTTTGACCTTGATCCGCTCTGATGTATTATTTGTCGCTCGACAAGCAATGAAGGAGAAAACTCATGTCTGCGATTGGAACCATGAAGGGGCCGGGCCTGCACCTGGCGCAATTTGCCGGCGATGCGGCACCGTTCAACAGCCTGTCCGGCATTGCCGCCTGGGCCGGCGATCTGGGCTTCAAGGGCTTGCAAGTGCCAGCCTGGGACCGCCGCCTGTTCGATCTGGCAACGGCGGCCGAGAGCCAGGCTTACTGCGATGACGTGAAAGGCATGCTGGCCGAACGCGGATTGGAAGTCAGCGAGCTGTCGACCCACTTGCTGGGCCAGATGGTGGCGGTGCATCCGGCCTACGATGCGCTGGTCGACGGCTTCGCGCCGCCCGAGCTGCGCGGCAAGCCGGCGCAGCGCAGCGCCTGGGCGATCGAGCAGGTCAAGCTCGCGGCCAAGGCTTCGCGCCGTCTCGGCCTGAGCGAGATGGGCACATTCTCCGGCGCGCTGGCCTGGCCTTACTTCTTCCCTTTCCCGCAGCGTCCGCAAGGCCTGGTGGAAACCGCCTTCGACGAACTGGCGCGGCGCTGGAAGCCCATCCTCGACGTCTGCGACGAGCAGGGCGTGAACCTGTGCTACGAAATCCACCCGAGCGAAGACCTGCACGATGGCGCCACCTTTGAAATGTTCCTCGATCGCGTGGGCGGCCATGAACGCTGCAACATCCTGTTCGATCCCAGCCATTTCGTGCTGCAGCAGCTGAAGTACCTGGACTATATCGACATCTACCACGAGCGCATCCGCATGTTCCATGTGAAGGATGCCGAGTTCAATCCGAGCGGCCGGCAGGGCATCTACGGCGGCTATCAGAACTGGACCGAGCGCGCCGGCCGTTTCCGCTCGCTGGGCGACGGGCAGGTGGACTTCAAGGGCATCTTCTCCAAGCTGGCGCAGTACCGCTACTCGGGCTGGGCCGTGCTGGAATGGGAGTGCTGCCTGAAGCAGCCGGAAGACGGCGCGCGCGAAGGCGTGGACTTCATCAACCAGCACATCATCCAGGTGACGGACAAGGTCTTCGACGACTTCGCCGGCGCCGGCATCACGCAGCAAGAAATCAACCGCCTGCTGGGGATCGCATGAGTCTCCCGCAGCAACAACAGAAAACGGAACAAGGCATGACAACTGAATTCACCCACGGCTATGCGCGCACGGCGGCTGGCCGCATCCACCACGTCAGCATCGGCGAAGGCAAGCCGGTGCTGCTGATTCCAGGCTGGCCGCAGACCTGGTACACCTGGCGCCATGTGATGCGCGCGCTGGCCGCATCGGGCTTCCGCGCCATCGCCGTCGACCCGCGCGGCATCGGCCACTCCGACCGTCCGCTGGATGGCTACGACACCGGCACAGCCGCCGCCGACCTGCATGAGGTGATGCAGCAGCTGGGCCACGAACGCTATGCCGTGGTGGGCCACGATATCGGCATGTGGATAGGCTATGCGCTGGCCAGCGATTATCCGCAGGCGGTGGAGCGCATGGCACTGACCGAAGCCGTGATTCCCGGTCTGGCGCCGGCGCCTTCGATCTTCGTGCCGCCCGAGCACAACATTTTCTTGTGGCACTTCATGTTCAATCAGGTGCGCGATTTGCCGGAAGCGCTGATCCAGGGCCGCGAGCGCGAATACCTGTCCTTCATGTTCGACAAATGGTCTTACCGGCGCAATGCGGTGGCGTTTGAGGTGTATGCAGAAGCCTATGCCGCGCCGGGTGCGCTGCGTGCCGGCTTCGCCTACTACCGCGCGATCCCGCAGACCATCGAGCAGAATCTGCGCCGCGCCGAAACGCCACTGCCCATGCCGGTGCTGGCGCTGGGCGCCGAGCATGCGACGCGCGACGCGCCCCTGCTGACGATGCAGAAGCTGGCGCCCGATCTGCGCGGCGCCATCCTGCCCGACTGCGGCCACTTCGTGACGGAAGAAAGCCCGCTCGACTTCCTGGCCGAGCTGCTGCCTTTCCTGCGCGGTGAATAAAGTGGCATAAAAGCAAAAGGCTCTTCCTTGGAAGAGCCTTTTTGTCAGGATGAAACTAGACCTGATTAATGGCGGCAGAGACGATTGTATTCCCTGCAGGCCGAGATAATACGCATGATATGGCAATCGTCAGCCAGGTCAGCGCACAGCTGGGGATCTGGAGCGGCCATGGTTGGATAAGATACGCCAAAGCCAAAACCCATGCTCAGGGCCAGCAAGGCCAATTTCAATTTCTTCATTTCTCGTCTCACTTTCTCATTACTAGTTATTCGGCCAAATAGCCGAATAAAATCATATCAATATAATTTACTATTCTAGTAAACTTTTTATTTTATTAAAGTTACTCCGGCCAGCACACTCATGGCTGGTGGAATCAAGGCCAATAGGCGACTGCGCGGCACGCCGTCGCGCGCCTGCACCGACAGGCCGTGCAGCAGGGCGGCATAAAAATCGCCAAGCGCTTCGGCGTCGGTATTGGCGTGCAGTTCGCCGCTGACCACGGCCTGACGGATGCGCTCCACGATCGATGCCGTGCGCTGCTGCCGGTGTTCGGCCAGCCAGGTCATCACGGATTCGTTGCTGCTGCTGTAATTGGTGGCGGCGCTGACCACCATGCAGCCTTTCGGCTTGCCGCGCCGCGTATACAGCTCGGCGGCATCGCTCAGCATGCGCTCGATGGCTTCGCGCGCACTGCCGTCTTCCTGCGCCAGCGCGCGCTGGGCGAAACTGCCTTCCTCCGCCTCATACAGTTCGACCGCTTCGCGGAACAGGGCCTCCTTGGAGCCGAAGGCGGCATAGATGCGGGCCGAGGCGATGCCCAGGGCTTCGACCAGGTCGGACAAGGCCGTGCCTTCATAACCGTGCGTCCAGAATACATCGCGCGCCTGCTTCAGCGCGTTGTCGCGGTCGAATTCCCTTGGTCTGCCTGCCATGCTGCCTGCCTCTTTGAGTGGATTGAATGCAGGCTGTATTGTAGATCGTCCGACAAAGAATAGCGATGGCTGGTTCAGCAAATAAAAACCCCCCGGCAGTGTGAATGCAGGGGGCGCAGCGATGTCCTGCTGAAGGCGTGTTAGCCGTGGCAGTAGGCGCGGAACAGATCGCAGGCCGGCACGCTGCCGTCGCGGCAGTCGCTGCCCAGTTCCATGCACCAATCCGGATCAGGCAGGGCGAATGCGCTTTGCGATATGCCGATGCCCAGGCCCATGCTTACGGCCAGCAAAACCAGTTTCAGCTTTTTCATATGTTCTCCCAATTAGCACAGGTGGCCATAGACGCGGCAAACGCCACGATAGAATTTGCAAGAAGCTTGATCGCCTTCTTTGCACGCCCAGCAAGCCTCGCGGCAATCTTCTTCCGGCGGCAATGCCGACGCGGACAGCGAAACACCCAGACCCATACCCAGCGCGGCAATGAAAATCATTTTTTTGAGGCTTTTCATAATAGTTTCACCTTGGATTTACATTTGTGGGCAATAGCGGAAATAGGCTTGGCAGCCGTGGGCTTTGGGATTTTCGTCGCAAATCGGTGCCATCATTTCGCACCAGGCGGTGCTGGGGAGGGCGGCGGCGGAATAGGACAGGCCTATGCCCAGACCAAACATCAGGCACAGACTGGCTTTTTTCAGAGTCTTCATCATTACTATCGCTTTCATATTAATAGTGTTGTGGTGCGAAGAAATGCAAAAGTACATCTAATTAATCGGCAGGGCGGTCATTTACTATTGTTATGCAATTAACCGCGCATGCCTCCCTTTTTCGGGAGCCATTAATTTCGCATGGGTGAAAATATATTCGCAACGACTTTATTTGATTTAGTTGCAAATTTGCAGCAACTGCAATAAAAACCGTTTTATCCACGCGGCTGCCAGCGGCAAACCGGCATTTATTCGGCGCGCGCCAGCGCCTGGCAGAAAGCGGCCGTGGCCTCGTCAAGCGGGAAGCAGGATTCGATGTGCAGCTCGTCGAGGGTGACGTCGCGTGGGGTGCCGAAGGTGGTGATGGTGGAAAAGAAGCGCAGCTCCTGGCCGTTCTTGCGGAAGACGGTGCTCAGCAGCGGTACCGGCGCGGCGCCCGGTTCGCGCTGGCGCCAGCGCTGCGGCACGCCGGGATAGGCCAGCACCTCGTCGAGCAGGGCGCGCGCCTTGGCGTCGCCCGGCGACGACGCGACCAGGGCATGCAGATGGCCGAGCAGATCGCCCGCCACTTCCGCCTGATTGGCCAGCGCGGCGCGCAAGTCCTGCGGATCGAAAACGTGGCGCAGCATATTGCGGTGCGGGCTGTCGCGCCCATCGAGCAGGAAGCGGTTCAGGCGCAGGGCGGCATCGTTGGCCGCCACGATGTCCCAGTAGCGGTTCAAGAGGAAGGCGGGATAGGGTTCCTGCTGCTGCAGCATCAGGCCGATGGCTTGCTCGATGCGCGCCATATCCGGCGCGCCGAGCGCCGATTCGGGATACTGCGGCGCATAGCCGGCCGCCACCAGCAGGGCATTGCGTTCGCGCAGCGGCATGTCGAGGGCTTGGGCCAGCCGGCCCAGCACTTCGCGGCTGGGCTGGGCCTTGCCGGTTTCGATATAGCTCAGGTGGCGAGCCGAGAGTTCGGCATCGAGCGCCAGATCGAGCTGGCTCAGACGCCGCGCCGCGCGCCATTCGCGCAGCAGGATGCCGACACGGGCGGAGGCGAGGGGGGCGTCATGAGTGTGCATGCGGCTTATCTTAGCGCGGCCCGGTGCTTGCCGCCATGACCTCCGAGGTTATTGAGCGGATAACCCGGCGCGCCAATAATGTGTTCATCTCTTCCCCACAAGGAGCACAGCATGGAGCGCAGACATTTCCTGACATTGGCCGGCGGCGCGGCCGTCGCCGCCGCCCTGGGCGGCATGGCATCGGCGGCACCCACCGCCCCGCTGGACGCGGCCGCCTTTCACGCGGCGCGACGCTTCCAGCCAACCCGTTTCGGCCGCATTGCCTATCTCGAACAAGGTGCAGGGCCGGCGGCCCTGTTCCTGCATGGCTTCCCGCTGAACAGCTTCCAGTGGCGCGGCGCGCTGCCGCTGCTGGCGCCTTACCGGCGCTGCGTCGCGCCCGACTTCCTCGGCCTGGGCTATACCGAGGTGGCGCCGGGCCAGGGCATGGCGCCGCAGGACCAGGTGGCGATGCTGGCCGAGCTGCTCGACCGCCTGCGGATCGATAGCGTGGACCTGATCGCCAACGACAGCGGCGGCGCCGTCGCCCAGCTCTTCATGGTGCGCTACCCGCAGCGCGTGCGCAGCCTGCTGCTGACCAATTGCGACAGCGAGCCGGAATGTCCGCCCGCCGCGCTGGCGCCGGTGATCGAACTGGCCAAGGCCGGCACTTTCGCCGACCAGTGGTTCCAGCCCTGGCTGGCCGACAAGGCGCTGGCGCGCAGCGCGCAAGGCATCGGCGGCATGTGCTATGCCGATCCGGCCCATCCCAGCGACGAGGCGCTGGAGTGCTATCTCGGCCCGCTGGTGAGCAGCCCGCAGCGCAAGGCGCAGATGCACGCCTATGCCGTGGCGCTGGAGCGCAACTCGCTGCAGGGCATCAGTGCCGCACTGAAGGCCAGCCGGGTGCCGGTGCGCGTGCTGTGGGGCGAAGCCGACGATATTTTCACCGCCGCCAGCGCGCGCTATTTCGAGCAGGCTTTCGGCAATGGACGCGGCCTGCGCCGCCTACCGGGCAGCAAGCTGTTCTGGCCGGAGGAAAGGCCCGCGCTGCTGGCCGCCGAGGCCATGCTGCTGTGGAACCTGGCCTGAGCGGCGCGGCGGCGCCTCAGAAGTACTTGGACAGGTAGTACACGCCCGAATCGGGGAAGATGGTGGCCACGCGCGCGCCGGCCAGGCGCGGCAGCAACTGGGCGATGCCGGCGCTGACGCAGCCGCTGGAACCGCCCGCCAGGATGCCTTCGCGGCGCGCCAGCAGCTGGCAGTATTCCAGCGCTTCCTCGTCGCTCACCTGCACCACATCGTCCACCGCTGCCGGATCGAAGGCGAGCGAGGGCGCGCCCTTGCCCACGCCTTCGATGGCGCTGCGGAACTCGCCGCTTTGCGGCGCGTCCGTCACCAGCTTGCGGTAGGCCGAATGGCGCGGCTCGACCCCGATCACGGTGATGCGCGGGTTGCGCTCCTTCAGATAACGGCCGATGCCGGAGATGGTGCCGCCCGAGCCGATGCCGCAGATGAAGTAGTCGAGCTGTCCATCGAGCTGCTGCCACAGTTCGGGCGCGGTGTCGGCGTAGTGGGCTTGGCGGTTCAACTCGGAGCGGTACTGGTCCAGATGGTGGGCGCCGTGTTCGGCCGCCAGCGCCTCGGCCACCGCGTAGTAGCTGCGCACGTCCTGCTCCGGCACGTCGGCGGCGCAGACATGCACCTGGGCGCCGTAAGCCTGGATGCGCTTGACCTTTTCCACGCTGGTCTTGCCCGGCACGGTCACATCGCATTGCAGGCCGTGCACGGCGCTGGCCATGGCCAGCGCCGCGCCGGTGTTGCCGGACGAGCTTTCGACCACGCGCTGGCGGCCGGCCGGCATGCGCGCGAGCATATGCCGCACCATGCGGTCCTTGATGCTGCCGCCGGGATTCATGTATTCCAGTTTGGCCACGATTTCGGCACTCTCGCCGAACAGGCGCGACAAACGGACGAGAGGCGTATTGCCTATCGCATCCATAACGGAATTGCGGATAGAGTGGGGCATCGCAGCAACCTCCTTTAAAAGATGGAAAGTGTTTTCCTGCTAGAAAGGCTATCACACTTGTTATTTTATTAGTATTTTCTTTGCAATGAGACAGCGCCCCAGCCCCGCCCCGGCCGAGCTGAGATAAAATGCCCGGTTTGGAATCCGAAACGAGGTTGCACCATGAAATGGGCAATTGTTGCTTTTTACGCGCTCTCCGTCCTGCACATCCACTTCCGCGGCAAGGTGCGCCTGCCGTTCGGCCGCCAGCTGTTCGACCACTCGTCGTTCATGGCGCCGATCAATATCTTCATGCACTGGTTCTCCAAAGTGCCGTCCACGCCCTGGCTGCCGGTGGCCGACTTCAAGGAACTCGAACCGCTGCAGCAGAACTGGCAAGTGATCCGCGCCGAAGCCGAGAATCTGCTGCGCCTGCAAAAGATCAAGGCTTCCGAGCAGAATGACGACGCCGGCTTCAACTCCTTCTTCAAGAACGGCTGGAAGCGCTTCTACCTGAAGTGGTACGACGCTAGCCACCCCTCGGCCGAACAACTGTGTCCGCAAACCTTCGCCCTGCTGCAAAGCATCCCGAGCGTGAAAGCGGCCATGTTTGCCGAGCTGCCCCCGGGCGGCAAGCTCAATCCGCACCGCGACCCCTTCGCCGGCTCGCTGCGCTACCACCTCGGCCTGGTCACGCCCAACGATGACCGCTGCTTCATCGACGTCGATGGCGAGCGCCACAGCTGGCGCGACGGCGTCGGCGTGATGTTCGACGAAACCTATATCCACTGGGCTATCAACGGCAGCGAGAGCGACCGCATCATCCTGTTCTGCGACGTCGAACGCCCGATGCGTTTCGGCTGGGCGCAAGCGGTCAACCGCTTCCTGGGCCGCACCCTGATGACGGCCGCCGCCTCGCCCAATGAAAGCGGCGACCAGGTCGGCCTGGTCAGCAAGCTGTTCCGCGTCTCCTTCTATGCCGGCAAATACCGCCGCCGCTTCAAAGCCTGGAACAAGACCGTCTACAAGCTCACCAAGCTTGGCCTGATCGTCGGCATCGCCGCCCTCATCATCTTCCTTTGATCTGCCGCAAACAATGTCCCACCCTGGTGTCAGGCACCAGAGGTGGACATTCTTTGATCTCGCGCAAACAATGTCCACCTCCCGTGCCTGACACCAGGGTGGACATTGTTTGATTTGGCGCAAACTTTGGGGCGAAAAAAAGCCCGGATGAACTGATCCGGGCTAGCGTACGGCTGTTTATTGTTGTTGCTATGCTTTTTTCTTGACGCGCGCGGGTTGGCGCTTCAAGACCAGGCCCATGCAGCAGAGGCCGGCCAGTAACATGGCCCAGGTGGTCGGTTCGGGAACGGCGGTGATGGCGGCCGCGGCCCCCCCC
>NZ_JABWEB010000059.1 GCF_013369485.1 Massilia sp. BJB1822 | reverse complement strand
CCTTCTATGAACCAGAAACTGACTATTCCAACAGTCAGACAACCTTCCGCGATCCGTCCCCCCATCGCATCATACGACGGTGCAGGAATATTAACCTGCTTCCCATCAGCTACGCATCTCTGCCTCGCCTTAGGGGCCGACTCACCCTGCTCCGATGAACGTTGAACAGGAAACCTTGGGCTTACGGCGTGGAGGCTTTTCACCCCCATTATCGCTACTCATGTCAGCATTCGCACTTCTGATACCTCCAGCAGCCTTTACAAGCCACCTTCGCAGGCTTACAGAACGCTCTCCTACCATATGCTTACGCATATCCGCAGCTTCGGTGACTGGCTTAGCCCCGTTACATCTTCCGCGCAGGACGACTCGATCAGTGAGCTATTACGCTTTCTTTAAATGATGGCTGCTTCTAAGCCAACATCCTGACTGTTTTAGCCTTCCCACTTCGTTTTCCACTTAGCCAATCTTTGGGACCTTAGCTGGCGGTCTGGGTTGTTTCCCTCTTGACACCGGACGTTAGCACCCGATGTCTGTCTCCCAAGCTCGCACTCACCGGTATTCGGAGTTTGCAATGGTTTGGTAAGTCGCGATGACCCCCTAGCCATAACAGTGCTCTACCCCCGGTGGTGATACTTGAGGCACTACCTAAATAGTTTTCGGAGAGAACCAGCTATTTCCAAGTTTGTTTAGCCTTTCACCCCTACCCACAGCTCATCCCCTAATTTTTCAACATTAGTGGGTTCGGTCCTCCAGTGCGTGTTACCGCACCTTCAACCTGGCCATGGGTAGATCACTTGGTTTCGGGTCTACACCCAGCGACT
>NZ_JABWEB010000058.1 GCF_013369485.1 Massilia sp. BJB1822 | reverse complement strand
CGTTTTAGAACTTGAATTGCGCACCTGCGGTCACGGTGGTGACATCGGTTTTGGTAAAGCGGGCCGCTTCAAGATTAAAGCTCCAATGCCGGCCCAGCGCATAAGACAGTCCCAAGCCAATGGATGGATCTGTTTCCTTGTAATCCTTCTTCGATACTCGCGCTGATTTCATGGTCGTGCGGCCAACGCCTGCCCGGCCATAAATACTGAATTGCTCACCCAATGGCACTGCCCCCAGAACCGAAACACCGTAATGCGCGTCTGGGTAGTAGCTGGAGTCGCCTGCCAGGCCGTCAAATAGGCGGAAGCTCAGGGAGCGCGTGAAAACTTCCACTCCCAGATTTTTGTTGAATTGATAGCCGGCGGCAAAGCCAAAAGCAGGGTCGTTATCTTCATCCACAGTTTTCGAAGAAACCGTGGATTTGCCGATATTGGCGCCCAGGTAAAAACCATTATCCTCACCCTGCGCAGCGAATGCCGGTGCTGTGGCCAGCAAGGCCAGGAGCGCACCAGCGGTAAATCTGCTCTGCATAATTATCCTTAGTCATATTTGTTAATGGACCAAATATCCATCAAGGAAATAATATGGCGAAATTGCCAAACCGGCAATAACATAGAAAAAGAGCCTTGAAGCTAGCGCCACAGCTACTTTCAGCCGTAAATGTGGATTGCACTTGCAAAGTCACTGGCTCTTTGCTATAGTTCTGTCCCTCGCAACGCAGCGCAAGCAGCGAAGCAAGGAAGAAAAAACAAGAAGCTTGACGATTCATCCGAAACATTAGATAATCTCGCTTCTCTGCTGCTGACAAACACAACGCTTTGTCTCGATGCG
>NZ_JABWEB010000057.1 GCF_013369485.1 Massilia sp. BJB1822 | reverse complement strand
GCCGGCCACAACCTGGCGGCGTTCGGCCGCATTCAGCAGCGCCAACCGGCTGACCGCCTGCGATGGCGCTTGCACCATCGCCCGCAGCAGCGTTTCCAGGTGGCCGGCCCAGCGCGCCACCGTCGAACGGTCGAACAGGTCGCTCGCATAGCTGATCGTGCCAAGCAGCTCGTCCCCCGACTCTTCCAGCGCCAACGTCAGGTCAAAGTGCGCCATCAGCTGCTCCTGCGTCACATTCGACAGCGTCAGCCCCGGCAACGCCAGCGCCGGCATGGCGGGCGTGTTGTTCAGCGACAGCATGGCCTGGAACACCGGGCTGTGGCTCATGCTGCGCACCGGACGCAGGGCTTCCACCACCTGCTCGAACGGCACATCCTGGTGGCCGTATGCCGCCAGCGCGCTCTCCTTCACCTGCTGCAGCAAGCTTTCCACCGAGGGGTCGTCCTCCAGCCGCACCCGCAGGGCCAGCGTGTTGACGAAGAAGCCGATCAGCCCCTCCAGCTCGCGGCGCTGGCGGTTCGCCACCGGCGTCCCCACCACCACATCGTCCTGCCCGCTCAGGCGGCCCAGCAGCACCGACCAGCCGGCCAGCAGCGTCATGAACAGCGTCACGCCATGCTGCTGCGACAGCGCCTTCAGGCCGGCCGTCAGCTCGGCCGGCAAGCGGCATGCCACGCTCTCGCCACGGTAGCTTTGCTGCGCCGGACGCGCCCGGTCGGCCGGCAGGGCCAGCAGGGCCGGCGCCCCGGCCAGGTGGCCGCGCCAGTACGCGAGCTGCGCCTGCAGCGCCTCCCCCTGCAGCCAGCCGCGCTGCCATGCCGCATAGTCGGCATACTGCAGCGGCAACGCCGGCAGCGGATCGGTTTTGCCTTGGCTGAAGGC
>NZ_JABWEB010000056.1 GCF_013369485.1 Massilia sp. BJB1822 | reverse complement strand
GTCCGTCTACCGCTACGACGGCAACGGCAACCGCATTTATGAACGCGACGGTGCCGGCAATGTCGTCGAGCGCAGTTACGGGGCGCAAAACCAGCTGCTGGCCGAAACCCGCTATGCCCAGCCCGATCCCGATGGCGATGGTGCCGCCCTGCCCTCCGCGCCCGAAACCACGCGCTATCTCTATGACGAGAAAAACCATCTGCGCTTTGTGATCGGCGCCGAGCGCCGCGTTGCCGAAATGCGCTATGACAGCAAGGGCCAGCGCATCAGCAGCATCTCCCATGCCGCCCCGCTGGATCCGGCCCTGGTGGGCAGCGCCAGTGCCGACGCCCTGGCTACATGGGCCAATGGCCTTGCCACTAAGTCCAAGGGCATCCGCACCGACTATAGCTACGATGTACGCGGCCTGCTGTCGTCGAGCACCAGCTACGCCACGCTGGACGACAGCGGCAACGGCATCAGCGATGGCAGCCAAAGCACCGTCACTTACATCTACGACCAGGCCGGCCGTCTGGTCAAATCCATCGATGCCAAGAAAGGCAGCACCAGCTATGCCTATGATGGCGCGGGCCGCATCATCGCCACTCGCCAGCCCAATGAGTTCAGCGTCCGCACCGAATATAACGATGTACCAGTGTCGCGCGTGATCGGCGGCGTCACCCTCCTGACCACGCAAAGCACCAGCACCCAATACAACGGCTTGGTCACCGTCTCCACTTTCGACAGCGAAGGAAAGCTGGTCAGTGTTCTTGAGCGCGATGCCAATGGCAACGTCATCGGCGAGACCCTGTATGGTTACGACGATAGTGGCCGTCCGCTATGGACTGAAGGCCCGACGGGCGCGCGCAGCTATACCTTCTACGATGGTTTCAACCGCAAAGCGGCCGACATCGATGCCGATGGCACCTACACCGAATACGTCTACAACAATGAAGGCCAGCTCGCGCAATTGATCCGCCATGCGCAGCCCGTCAACGTGGCTGCCCTGGCGGGCAGCGATCCAATCAGCACCCTGTCGATACAAAAACTGCCGCGCGGCGCCAAGCCCGGCGATGAAGTCGAGTACCGTGGCTATGACGCGGCTGGCCGC
>NZ_JABWEB010000055.1 GCF_013369485.1 Massilia sp. BJB1822 | reverse complement strand
GGTTCTTCACGGATTACCGGGAAACACCTGGCCGTAAACGAAGAAAGTGGTGAAGAAAGGATATTCTGGTTGTGCGACCAATCAGAAAAACCTAACCCACCACTTTCATGGCCCATCATAGACTCACGCTCCCGTTCTGGGAAGGCTTTATGGTGTCCGGCATAACGCGCGGTCCCTGCCGGATTGAGATTGTCTTGAGCAGGGATAGTGCGGCACCGCTGATTTGCTCCTGTTGTGGCCAAAGCGGCCTTCCGGTGCACGATGTTACCTGGCGCCAAATCCGGGAGCTGCCGATGTTTGGCGAGCCGGTACTCTTGCGGGTTCCCGTGGCGCGTGTGCGTTGCCACCAGTGTGGTCCCCGCACGCAAGCGATCGCCTGGCTTGCGCGCCATGCCCGTATCAGCCAAGGCCTGATGCAATTTGTCGCCCACTGGTGCAGCAAACTGCCCGTCGCCCATGTCTGCCAGCTGACCGGTCTGCATTGGGAAACCGTCCGCAAGATTGAACGTGCGCATCTGATGCGGGTATTGGCGCAACGGCCGCCAGCGCAGCCGGTGCGCCTCGTCATGGATGAATTTGCCCTCTTTAAGGGACACCGCTATGCCACCGTCGTGCTCGACGCGGACACGCGGCAAGTGTTATGGGTGGGCCAAGGACGTAGCCGCGAAGCGATCCGCCCCTTCTTCCAATGGCTTGGGCCGGAGCGCTGCCAGGCCATTCGCGCCGTCGCGATGGACATGAGTACGGCGTTTGACTTGGAGGTCAGAGCGCACTGCCGTCGTGCCAAAGTGGTGTATGACCTGTTCCATGTCATCGCCAAATATGGCCGGGAAGTCATTGACAGGGTACGGGTTGATGAGGCCAACCGCCTGCGCGACGAGCGCCCCGCGCGGCAGATCGTCAAGCGGGCACGCTGGCTGCTGCTGCGCAACGCGGGCAATCTGCCTGCCGACCAACAGCCTAAGCTGCTCGAACTGCTGGCGGCCAATCGGGCGCTGATGACGACCTATGTCCTGAAGGCCGCGCTCAAAGAACTTTGGCAACCCACCAGTCCCTGGCAATGGCGCATTGCCTGGCGCAACTGGCTACGCATGGCCTACGCCAGTGGCATCGAACCCTTACGCCGTTTTGCCAGCCGCTTACGGCCCTATTGGCGCGGCATTGTGGCCCGGATGCGCTGGCCGATGCACACCGGCCAACTCGAAGGGATCAATAATCGGATCAAAGTGATGAAAAGAATGGCTTACGGCTACCGGGACTCAGACTTCTTTTTCCTCAAGATCAAAGCCGCTTTTCCCGGTAATCCGTGAAGAACC
>NZ_JABWEB010000054.1 GCF_013369485.1 Massilia sp. BJB1822 | reverse complement strand
GTTATAGGGACAAGCCGTACGGGCAATTAGTATCGGTTAGCTTAATGCATTACTGCACTTCCACACCCGACCTATCAACGTCCTGGTCTCGAACGACCCTTCAAGGAGCTCAAGGCTCCGGGAAATCTCATCTTAAGGCAAGTTTCCCGCTTAGATGCTTTCAGCGGTTATCTCTTCCGAACTTAGCTACCCGGCAATGCCACTGGCGTGACAACCGGTACACCAGAGGTTCGTCCACTCCGGTCCTCTCGTACTAGGAGCAGCCCCCTTCAAATTTCCAACGCCCACGGCAGATAGGGACCAAACTGTCTCACGACGTTTTAAACCCAGCTCACGTACCACTTTAAATGGCGAACAGCCATACCCTTGGGACCGGCTACAGCCCCAGGATGTGATGAGCCGACATCGAGGTGCCAAACTCCCCCGTCGATATGAACTCTTGGGAGGAATCAGCCTGTTATCCCCAGAGTACCTTTTATCCGTTGAGCGATGGCCCTTCCATACAGAACCACCGGATCACTATGTCCTACTTTCGTACCTGCTCGACTTGTCGGTCTCGCAGTTAAGCACGCTTATGCCATTGCACTATTAGCACGATGTCCGACCGTACCTAGCGTACCTTCGAACTCCTCCGTTACACTTTAGGAGGAGACCGCCCCAGTCAAACTGCCTACCATGCACTGTCCCCGATCCGGATCACGGACCAAGGTTAGAACCTCAAACAAACCAGGGTGGTATTTCAAGGATGGCTCCACGAGAACTGGCGTCCCCGCTTCAAAGCCTCCCACCTATCCTACACAGAT
Source organism: Massilia sp. BJB1822 (assembly GCF_013369485.1). Lineage (GTDB taxonomy): Bacteria > Pseudomonadota > Gammaproteobacteria > Burkholderiales > Burkholderiaceae_D > Rugamonas. Next base: position 549 of record NZ_JABWEB010000054.1, on the reverse strand, counting down.
TGGTTCAAAGTCCAATGCAAAGCTACAGTAAAGGTTCATGGGGTCTTTCCGTCTAGCCGCGGGTAGATTGCATCATCACAAACACTTCAACTTCGCTGAGTCTCGGGAGGAGACAGTGTGGCCATCGTTACGCCATTCGTGCAGGTCGGAACTTACCCGACAAGGAATTTCGCTACCTTAGGACCGTTATAGTTACGGCCGCCGTTTACTGGGACTTCAATCAAGAGCTTGCACCCCATCATTTAATCTTCCAGCACCGGGCAGGCGTCACACCCTATACGTCCACTTTCGTGTTTGCAGAGTGCTGTGTTTTTATTAAACAGTCGCAGCCACCAGTTTATTGCAACCTTTTCGCCCTTCCACAGTAAAGTGGTCAAGCTACCGAGGCGTACCTTTTCCCGAAGTTACGGTACCAATTTGCCGAGTTCCTTCTCCCGAGTTCTCTCAAGCGCCTTAGAATACTCATCTCGCCCACCTGTGTCGGTTTGCGGTACGGTCTCGTATGACTGAAGCTTAGAGGCTTTTCTTGGAACCACTTCCGATTGCTTC
>NZ_JABWEB010000053.1 GCF_013369485.1 Massilia sp. BJB1822 | reverse complement strand
CGGTTAATGAGATGGTCACCCTCACCCTATAAGTCCTAAGCTTATAGGGTGTTTTCACTTTTGGAGGGCACCATCATGGACAACGTGACGTTGATCGGCATCGACCTTGGCAAACATAGTTTCCATGTTCACGGACAGGATCGCCACGGCAAGGCACTGCTGCGCAAGAAGTTCGGCCGCAAGCAGCTCATCGAATTTCTCTCCAAATTCCCGCCCTGCACCATTGTGATGGAGGCCTGTGCTGGCGCGCATCACATGGCGCGGCAGCTGGCTGCGCTGGGGCACGAACCGAAGTTGATTTCTCCACAGTTTGTGCGCCCCTTCGTCAAGAGCAACAAGAATGACTTCATCGATGCCGAGGCGATTTGCGAGGCGGCATGCCGGCCTGCGATGCGGTTCGTGACGCCAAAAAATGAGGCCCAGCAGACTTTAGCGGCACTGCATCGGGTGCGCGACTCGCTGGTGCATGATCGGGTCAAGGCCAGCAACCAGATCCACGGTTTTTTGCTGGAATTTGGCATCAGCCTGCCGATAGGCCACGCGGCGATCCGTCGTCTGCCCGTTATCCTGGCCGAGCAGGAATTACCACCAAAGCTCGTGCAGGTGCTGGAACGGCTGCAAACCCATTTCAAATACCTTGAAGCGCAGATCGCCGACATTGAAAAAGAGCTGACTCGGCAGGTGACTGAGGATGATCTGGGCCAGAGACTGATGACCGTGCCAGGCATCGGACCGATCACAGCCAGTGTACTGGCCGCAGAGGTAGGAGATGGCAAGCACTACCGCTGCGGGCGCGATTTCGCGGCATCGGTCGGCTTGGTGCCGCGTCAGTACAGTACAGGAGGCAGGAATAAGCTGCTGGGCATTAGCAAGCGCGGCGACAAGGATCTCAGGCGCTTGTTGGTCCAATGCGCCCGCGCCTATATGCTGCGCCTGGAACGCCAGCGTGGTTGCCTGGCTCAGTGGGTCAGGAGTATGTTGACGCGCCGCCACTCCAACGTGGTGGCATGTGCCTTGGCCAACAAGCTGGCACGTATCACGTGGGCCATCGCGGCTCACCACGCACAATTTGAAATGAAAGAGGCCCCGCTTGGACGATAAGCGGAGCCTCGGACTCACTGTTGAAGTACACCTACCGGTTTTGCGATTGCTGATAGATTGGATGACGTAAACGGCACAACGGCCTGGCGGATACCCTGGCGAAAAAATCGGCTTTTCAAAGCCGACCGGTTTTTTAGGACCGACAGGCGCGACTCTCATCGTGGCGCGGAGACCATCTCCAACCAGACGCCGGATAGATTTAAGCGAGCCTACTTACAGCATACAAAAAATCAGCTTGCAAAAAAGAGGGTGACCATAGATTTTTTT
>NZ_JABWEB010000052.1 GCF_013369485.1 Massilia sp. BJB1822 | reverse complement strand
TGCGGTGGCAAGCCGCGCCTACGCGGCGCCGCAGGGGGAAGTAGAGCAAGTGCTGGCAGGCATCTGGCAGGAGCTGCTGGGGATTGAGCGGGTCGGCCGCGACGACCACTTCTTCGAACTGGGCGGCCATTCGCTGCTGGTCGTGACATTGGTCGAACGCCTGCGCCAGTGTGGCATGGCATTGACCATGCGGTCGGTTTTCCAGTCGCCGGTTTTGTGGCAGCTGGCATCGACCGTGGTGTTTGGCGAAGACGTGGAAACGTTCAGCGTGCCGGCGAACAGGATCACGCGGGACACGGTTCACATCACGCCGGACTTGTTGCCGCTGGTGGCATTGAGCCAGTCCGAAATCGACCGGGTGCTTGCCGCAGTGCCGGGTGGCGCCGCCAATGTCCAGGATATTTATCCACTGTCGCCATTGCAGGAAGGGATTCTGTTCCATCACCTGCTGGCCGACCAGGCCGACGCCTATCAACTGCGGACTTTGCTGGCCTTTGACGCACGCAGCGAGTTGGATGCGTTCGCAGTAGCTTTTGCTCAGGTCATCGCGCGGCACGACATTCTGCGTAGCGCGGTGCATTGGGAAGGCTTGGGCCGTCCGGTGCAGGCGGTGTGGCGCAATGCCAAGCTGCCGCTGGTGGAAATGGCGGCGCAGGCCGGCTCGGATGCTGTCGAGCGGCTGCGCGCGGTGAGCCATCCCCTGCACTTTAAGCTTGATGTACGGCAGGCGCCGATGATACACGGGCACGTGGCGCAGCAGGGAGAACGCGGCGAATGGCTGCTGATGCTGAGCTACCACCATATGGTGAGCGATCACATCACGCTAGCGCTGATCGTGGAGGAAGTGCAAGCCATCCTGGCCGGCAGGGTGGCAGAATTGCCGACGCCGATACCCTACCGTAACTTCATCGCGCAAGTGAACGCCATCCCGCCGGCGGAGCATGAGCAGTACTTCCGCCGCGTCCTGGGTGGACTGGAAAGTCCGACGGCGCCGTTCGGCATCCTGGACACCTTGGGCGATGGTTCCGATGTGACGGAAACGAGTCTGGCGCTGGATGCGGAACTGGATGCAGCCATCCGTGCCTGCGCGCGCGACTTCAAGGTAACGCCGGCGGCCTTGTTCCACCTGGCGTATGCGAAGGTGCTGGCCAGCTTCAGCGGCAACGACGATGTGGTGTTTGGCACGGTGCTGTCCGGCCGGCTGCAGGGTGGTGCGGAGGCTGGTCGTATCTTGGGCATGTTTGTTAACACTTTGCCGCTGCGGGTGAGCTTGGGGCAGTCGCTGCAAAGTGCCGTGGAGCAGGTGCAGGCGGCACTGCATGAGTTGATTGAGCATGAACAGGCTTCGCTGGCGATGGCGCAGCGCTGCAGCGACATTGCAGCGCCGCTGCCGCTGTTCACCACCATTCTCAATTATCGGCATAACGACGTTGCTGAGATATCGCCTGAACTGGCGGCCGGGCTGGTGGCGAACTGGCATGGCATGCGCATGCTGGGCGGGGAGGAACGCACCAACTACCCGATCTCGCTTTCGGTTGAGGACAATGCGGACAGCTTTGCGCTGACCGAGCAATGCACGGCGCGCATTGAACCCGGATGTATTGCGCGCGCCATGTTGACAACGCTGCAGAACATGGTTGATGCCTTGCGCCATGAACCGGCCATGCCGCTTACCGGCATCAGGTCGATGCCGCAGGCAGAGTATGTGATGGTGACCCGGACG
>NZ_JABWEB010000050.1 GCF_013369485.1 Massilia sp. BJB1822 | reverse complement strand
CTGGCGCGAACCAGCGGTTTTTTTACGCCTGCTGTTCTTACTCGGCGATATCGGCGCCCACATTGATGGCCGCATAAGCACGCTGCACGGCTTTTGCTTCCGCGCTATTGGTGCCATACAGCTCTTGCGCCGCCTGCAGTACTTTCAGGCGAGCATTCGCATAGTTGGTGGAGGCGGTGAACTTGGTGGTCAGCGCCTTGAACCAGATGCGATACGCCTTATCCAGACCGATGCCGGTCATGGCCAGGGGTGCCTTGTTCAGGTATTGGCTGTAATACTCGCTGCTGCTGCTCGAGCTGGAACCTTTGGCCAGGAAGTAGAACATGCGGTTGTTCGGACCGCTGCTGTAATGCACGTTCAGATTTTTGAGCGTGCTGCTCCAGGCGTCTGGGCTCTTGCCATCCTTACTCGGCTTCCACAGCCAGCGCAGCGGCTGGCCATTCTTCGCGATTTCCTTGCCGGTGGCCCAATCGTTGGCACTTGGCCAAGGCAGGACGTTGCCGGTGCCGCCGGCGCGGGCATAGGCTTCGGTAGCTTCACCATTGATGTCGGACGCCGATTCGTTCAGGCCGCCCGATTCGCCGCTATAGGTCAGGTTGGAGGTGGCGGCGGTCACGCCGTGGCCCATCTCGTGCGCAATCACATCGACCGAAGCGAGCGGTTTGAACATGGAAGCGCCGTCGCCGATGAACATGCACTTGCAGGAGTCCAGATAGTAAGCGTTCTCGTACCCGGTATTGGTGTGAACGGCAATCGAGGTGGCCGTGTTGTTGCCGTTCAGCGAGAGCCAGCCCAGGACATTTTTCAGCATGTCGTAGGTGTTTTTCAGACCCCACATGGCATCCACGGCTGCAGTCTGACCGTTGGCGTTGGTGGTGCTGCCGCCTGGAATATAGGCGGCGCCATCGCCCCAGACATTGGTGGAGTTGGTGTAAATACTACCTTGATTGGCGGTATGGTTGGAGTTGGTGATCGCCATGCCGCCGTAAGTGCCGCCGGTGCCGCGCGTGCTGTCAAGCAGCTTATAGGTGCTGCCGGACAGCGTGGTTTCCAGCGGCACGGTGCCGCTGTACAGGCTCTTGCCAGTGCCCGCAACGCTCTGCATCATATCCCACTGTTTCAGGACGGCGCCATCACGGGCGCTGACAATGGTGTTGTAGAAGGCAGGCTTGCCAGCCTTGTCCATGCGCGTCTGCACCAGATAGGCCAGTTGATAGCCTTCCACCACGTCTTCCAGATCGACGGCGTTCAGCTCGCTCTCAGCCTTGCTCTCGGCGCCAGCCACGCGCACGGTTTTAACCTGCGGGAAAAGAATCAGCTCAGCAGTCGGTTTCACCACATGCTCGCCAGCCGGCGCTACGCTGCGCACCACGCCAGCGATCGCTTCCTTGGACGACAGCACTGGCGTCACGTCCAGACGCTTGCCGGCGATGGCGCTGCGGCGCTCATCGATGCTCTCACTCACGATATTGCCGCCATCATCCGTCACCACCACCGATTCGGATTCGAAAATGCGCACGCCTTTGTAGGTGTGGTTAAGGCGGGTAATCGCCGTGCCTTTGATGCCAGGATGCTGCTGGAGGATGGAATAGCCGTGGTCGGCATCCAGGCCATGTTTGCTGCGCTCGCCGTTCAAGGTGCTGAGCAGGCGGGCATTTTCTTGAGGGGAAAAGACGGCTTTTTCAGCCATCAGATGATCGGAGGAAGCGGCGGCCTGGCCTGCGAGCACCAGAACAGCGGCAGCGATCAGAGTCTTGCGAAGTCCCATGTAATCTCCCTAGTCTGAAATTTTATTCGGCCAGCGGCAGGCTGCCACCGGATGAACGAGACACTAGCGAGATCAGGATAGCGAAGTCAAAAAACTTGCCAAATGAGACAAAACAATAAACTGCTGTTTAATTTATAACAGCGTCAAAGGAAACGCAGAAAACGAAAAAGCCCGCTAGGTCACTAGCGGGCTTTTTCTCTATAACTAGCCTGACGATAACCTACTTTCACACTGGTTGCAGCACTATCATCGGCGCAAAGTCGTTTCACGGTCCTGTTCGGGATGGGAAGGGGTGGGACCGACTTGCTATGGTCATCAGGCTTAACTTGTACGGGCATCGCGTTACGTTCCGCGCCGCCCTGAATCTGGAAGCAGTATTATAAAGATTTTTGTAGCGATTGTCTATCAACAATTACGAGTACTTCAGCTATAACCAATCAAT
>NZ_JABWEB010000005.1 GCF_013369485.1 Massilia sp. BJB1822 | reverse complement strand
CGAGCAGACCGGCGCGCTTTTTGAATTATCCGTCCTGAAAAAGAAGAGCACATCATGCAGTCCGCCGCCGCCCAAGCACCCAAAGAAGAACTCGATTACGTCACGTCCTGCGCCCTGCCCACGCCCTGGGCCCAGTTCACGCTGCACGCCTTCGTCGAGCATGCCACCGGCAAGGAACACCTGGCCATGGTGCTGGGCGATATCGGCAATGGCGAACCGGTGCTGGCGCGCGTGCATTCCGAATGCCTGACCGGCGACGTGCTCTACTCGCAGCGCTGCGACTGCGGCGCCCAGCTGGAAGGCGCGCTCAAGCGCGTGGCTGAGGAAGGCCGCGGCATCGTGCTGTATCTGCGCCAGGAAGGCCGTGGCATCGGCCTGGTCAACAAGATCCGCGCCTACCGCCTGCAGGAAGCCGGCGCCGACACGGTGCAGGCCAACGAGCAGCTCGGCTTCAAGGCCGACCAGCGCAACTACGCCCTGGTCGAACCCATGCTCAAGCAGTTCGGCGTGCGCAGCCTGCGCCTGATGACGAATAATCCGCGCAAGATCGCGGCCATGGAAAACCTGGGCTTCACGGTGGCCGAGCGCGTGCCGCTGCTGGTCAACCGCAACGCCTTCAACCAGCATTATCTGGATACCAAGGCGAGCAAGCTGGGCCACATGATGGCGCCGCTGACCCCGCCCGCTGCCGAGGACGGCCAGCTCTAAGCGCCGGCCCCGCCCTTCACCCCAAGTCCCAGGAATAGATGAAATTTACTAATCTTGCCGTAACGCTGATGCTGACTTGGGGCTGCGCCAGCGCACTGGCGGCCCCACCCGCCTCCCCCGCTGCGCCGGACGCCCCCAGCGCGCCGGCCACGCTGGCGCTCCAGGATGGCGCCCTGCCGCCGCCGTCGAGCACGGCGCAAAAACTCTATTCCGCCGCCAAGAAAGATCTGCTGCAAGTGCGCTCGCTGCTGAAAAGCGGCCGCACCCAGTCCTCGGTCGGTTCCGGCTTCCTGGTCGGCACCAGCAATCTGGTGCTCACCAATTACCACGTCGTTTCGCAATTCGCGCTCGACCCGGAAACCTATACCGGCGAATGGGTCGACACCTCGGGCCAGCGCGGCAATATCGAACTGCTGGCGGTCGATGTGCTGCACGACCTGGCCGTGGTGCGCGTCAACCGCTACGGCACCGGCTTCTTCAACGTGCCCGAGCAGCCGGCGCGGCTGACCCAGGGCCAGTACCTGTACTCGCTGGGCAATCCGCTCGATCTGGGTTTCGCCATTTCGGAAGGCGCCTTCAACGGCGTCATCACGCGCAGCTTCTACGAGCAGCTGATGTTCACCGGCCCGATCAACTCCGGCATGAGCGGCGGCCCCAGCGTCACCGTGAATGGCGAGGTGGCCGGCGTCAACGTGTCCAAGCGCCTGGATGGCGAGTTGGTCAGTTTCCTGGTGCCGGCCCGCTATGCCCAGGAATTGCTGAAGAAAGTCCAGGCCCAGGGCAAGCCGCCCAAGGATTTCACCACCGTCGTCGCCGCCCAATTGCTGGCGCACCAGAAAGCCATGGTCGACCAGCTGCTGGCCACGCCGCTGGCGCTGAAAGCCATGGGGCCGTACCAGGTGCCGGTGCGCGAAACCGAGCAGATGCGCTGCTGGGGCCGCTCGAACCAGAAGGCCGACAAGCCCTTCACCGTTGACATCACCAACTGCGCGATGGAATCGGCCATCTTCGTGTCCGGCTCGCTGCAGACGGGACAGATCGGCATCCGCCACCAGTTCATGCGCAGCACCGAAATGGGCAGCCTGCGCTTCGCCCAGCTCTCCAGCGCCTCGTTCAAGAACGAAGCCTTCGGCGGCTACAAAGACAGCCGCTTGACCGGCCCCAACTGCACCGAACAATTCGTCAAGAACCAGAGCCTTCCGATGCGCGCCGTGCTGTGCGTGCGCGCCTACCGCAAATTCGAAGGGTTGTACGACTTTTCCCTGCTCACCTCCAGCACCGACGAAGGCTTGATGAACCTGCAGAGCCGGATGGATGCGCGCGGCGTCTCCTATGAAAACGGCATGCGCGCCTCGCGCGCCTTCCTCGAAGCGCTGGCGCGCGGGGGCGCCAAATGACGGGGCCATATTTCGTCGAACTACTGGCACGCAATGGCGACGTGCTGCACCGCCACCGCGTGGACAGCCTGCCGATCCGCATCGGCCGCGGCTACGACAATGACTTCATCCTGGACGACGCCCACACCGCCGCGCGCCACGCCATCGTGGAAGCGGCGCCCGACGGCGGCCTGCTGCTGCGCGACCTGGGCAGCCAGAACGGCGTGGTCCACCAGGGCCGGCGCCACAGCGAAGTGGCGCTGGACGGCAATACCGTGGTGCGCCTGGGCCACACGCGCCTGCGCATCCGCAGCGCCGCCTACCCGGTCGCGCCCGAGATGACCGACACCACCATGCACGCCTGGGAAGGCGGCGCGCCGGCCCTGGCCGGTCTGGCCCTGATCGCCCTGTTCACGGGCGTGGAAGAAGCCCTGTCCGACGTGGAATCGTTCCAGGCCATCCGTTATCTGCTGCTGATCGCCTCCAGCCTCGGTGCGGGCCTGGTGTGGAGCGGCGTCTGGGCCTTGGCCAACCGCCTGTTCGGCGGCCATGCGCGCATGGGACGGCACCTGTTCATCCTGGGCGGCGGCCTGATTGCTGCGGGCGCCTGGCGCGCCGTGAGCAGCGTGCTGGCCTATGCCTGGTCGGCCGAATTCTTCACGCGCTACGGCAACCACATGACCTTGGCCATCGTGTGCGGCATGGTCTACTTCCACCTCACCACGATCAAACCCCAGCATCCGCGGCGCATGGCCGCCTTCTGCGGCAGCCTGCTCGCACTCGGCTCCGGCCTGCTGCTGATGAGCAATCTGCAAAGCACCGGCCGCCTCAGCGACGAGCTGTATATGTCCGTCCAGCTGCCGCCGCAAGTACGCCAAAGCAAGGACCACAGCGTCGACGACTTCATGAACAGCGCCGCCAAGCTGAAATCCAACGCCGACGCCGCCCGCCGCCACACCGTCAAATCCGACGACAACGACGACGACTAAGCACAGCCGAGCCCGTGTCCACCTTGGGGTCAGACCCCGATCGGACACGGCCTCGGCTATAGCGCAGCCCGTGGTTACAGTCCAGCCCGTGTCCATTTGGGGTCTGACCCCAAGGTGGATACGGGCTGGACAATTCAAGCGGCGGGTGGGCCTTTGAGTTCGACGCCGTTGCCTTCGGGGTCTTGCAGGTAGATGGAGGGGCCTTCGCCTTCGGCGCCGTAGCGCGATTCGGCCGGGCCGTGGGGGATGTCGTGCGCTGCCAGGTGGGCGAGGATGGCGGCTGCGTCGAAAGGTTCAACGCGGAAGCAGAAGTGGTCGACGTTGCGCCCTTCCTTGCCGGGCGCGGCGCCGCCGGCCAGGCCAAGCTTCTTGTCGACGGGGATCAGGTCAATCAGGCTGCTGCCGGCGCGCAGCTGGTAGAGGCCGATCTCTTCCTGCTGGCGCTCGAACGCGCAACCCAGCACCTCGGTGTAGAATCGAACCATGCGGTCCAGATCGACCACGCGCAGCACGATATGGTCGATCTCGCGGATGCGTATCATTGCCTGTCTCCTATTGTGATTTATTGGCTGGCCGATTGTACAAGTTTTCCCACCGGCCAGGATTGAATCACAATATCGATCACCGTATGCAGCTGGGCGCGCTCCACACCCGCCGCCGCCTGCACCGCCAGTCCCTGCCGCACCGTCGCCACATAGCGCGCCAGTTGTTCCGGACAGGCGTCGGCCGGTAAATCCCCCTCTTCCCGCGCCCTGCGCAGCCGGTCGCGCAGCCGCGTTTCGCTGTGCTCGCGGCGCGCGATCAGTTCGTCGCGCACGGGCTTGGCTTCATCGCTGCACGCCAGAGCGCCATTAACGTTCAGACAACCATGCGGACTGTCGGGGCGGGTCTGGGCGTCGACCGCGCCGCGCAGCAGCGCTTCCACCACGGCGCGCGCGGTCGGCTGTTCCAGCGCCACGTCGCAGTAGTTCATGCGCGTGCTCTGGTAGCGCTCCAGCGCCTTGCGGAACAAGGTTTCCTTGTTGCCGAACACGGCGTACAGGCTGGGCCGGTTCATGCCCATGGCCGTGGTCAGTTCCGGCAGGGAGCTGCCCTCATAGCCCTTTTCCCAGAACACTTCCATGGCGCGATCCAGGGCCTGCTCTTCATCGAAAGTGCGCGGCCGGCCCAGTTTGCAAGGTAGCTTATTCGATTCTTTCATACCGTTCAGTTAAAAAAGTTCTTGACACCCATCATCGCATAAGTAGATTATAACCGACCAGTTAAAAATTCAAGGAGCAGTCCATGCAGTCCACTTCCAGCGCCCCGGCGGCCGATTTCAGCGCCGCCAGCCCCGCGCCCAAACCGTCGCTGGCCACCTGGCTGGCCGTGCTGTCCGTCGGCGTCGGCGCTTTCGCCCTCGTCACCACCGAATTCCTGCCGGTCGGCCTGCTGCCGCAGATCGCCGCCGAACTGCGCATCAGCGAAGGCCAGGCCGGCCTGCTGGTCACCATGCCCGGCTATATCGCCGCCCTGTCCGCCCTGGCCGTGACCATCGGCGTGGGCAAGACCGACCGCCGCATCGTGCTGCTCGCCCTGCTCTCCCTGCTCTTCGTTTCGAATCTGGCGGTGGCGCTGGCGCCGAACTTTGCCTGGGTGCTGGCCGGACGCGCCCTGCTCGGCGTGGCCGTCGGCGGCTTCTGGGCCGTGGGCCTGGCGGTCGGACCGCGCCTGGTCTCGCTGCAGTATGCGACGCGCGCCAATTCCCTGATCTTTGCCGGCGTCTCCCTCGGCACCGTGGCCGGCGTGCCGGCCGGCGCCCTGCTAGGCGACATCATGGGCTGGCGCGTGGCCTTCGGCGCCGCGGCCGGCGTGGCCGTCGTGGTGCTGCTGACCCAGCTCCTGCTGCTGCCCAAGCTGCCGGTCCAGCGCGGCGTGGCCCTGCGCGACCTGCCGCAATTGCTGCATATTCCCAAGGCGCGCATCGGCCTGATCGCCACGCTGCTGATTTTCGTGGCCCAGTTCTCGGCCTATACCTATATCTCGCCCTTCCTCGAGCAGGTCACGCGCATGAATGCGAAGACCATCAGCGCCCTGCTGCTGGCCTATGGCGTGACGGGCTTCTTCGGCAATATCCTCGGCGGCTGGATCGCGGAGAAAAGCGTGCGCGGCGCGCTGACCGGCACCGCCCTGGTGATGGGCCTGGCCACGGCCAGCCTGCCGCTGCTGGGCGCCGATCCACTGGCGGCCACGGTGCTGGTGTCCATCTGGGGCCTGGCCTTTGGCGCGATGCCGATTTCAGTGCAGAGCTGGATGATGAAATCGGCGCCGGATGCGATGGATTCGGGCGGCGCCCTGTTCGTCGCCACCGCCCAGGTGGCGCTGGCCAGCGGCGCGGCCGTGGGCGGCGTGGCGGTCGACCACTTCGGTCTGTTCAGCGCCATGTTCCTCGGCGGTTCTTTCGCCGCCGCTACCGTCTTCGTGATGCTGAAATTCGGCAGCCCGCGCCGTTTTGCGAGCCGCCTGCACGTGGTGCATTAAGTGTTAGCCGGTCCGGACGCCCGCGCGTCCGGACATCCGTTCAACGCCAAGGCTTGGCGATCGGACTGCGGCCCGCCACCGGCAGGTATTTGCCATTGCGGTATTGCAGCCGCAGCAGCTGGTCCACTTCGGCCGCCGGCTGCACGCCATTTTTGCCGCCCTCGCTGACGGCGCCCGTATAGCGCACCGTGATATCGCCCGGCTGCTGGGCCGAGGTCGACACACTCCAGTCGCCGCGCAGCACCGCGCAGTCGTGCGCCGGATTCGGCTCGTCGTAGCCGCCATCGACGCGGCCGCGGAATTCCCGCACCACCTCCTGCAAGCGTCCCAGGCAGTCGGGCAGGCTGTAGGCATTGCTGTCGTTCAGCTGCAGTTCGAGGATGGGCGCAGGATTGACCTTGTCCTTGCCGAATTCGTACAGCGACAGCCACTCGTTGCAATGGCCCTGCCAGCAGCTGCCGTAGCTCGCGCTCAGCCCCATGCGCTGCGCCGACAGCTGCAGCGGCTGGATATCGGCCTGCGACTCATACCCCACATAGGCCAGCGGCTCCTGGCGCTGTACCAGCTTCCAGCCGTTCTTGCTGGTTTCGAAGGTGTAGGCGGCCAGCGCGACCGGCGTGCCATGGCTGCTGTCCGGCATGCCGTCGGCCGTGGCTTTGCTCATGCGCGCAATCAGCACATAGCGCTTCTCGCCCAGACGGCTGACAAAGGCCGGTTCCACGATCACGCTCTGGCTCACCGCCTTGGCCGGCACCGCGCGCTTGACCTGGCGTGGCTTGCCCTTGCGCGCGGACGGCGGCAGCGCATCGGTCGCCGCGCCGGTCCAATCGGGATGGCCGCTGGACAGCTTCACCGTCTGCACGCGGCCCGCGGTTTCATCCTGCCATTTGGGGAAGGCCAGCACCAGCAGATCGCTGGCGGCGGGCAGCTCGAACTCGCCCGCCTCCTGGGCCAGGGCGGGACCGGCAATCAGCAGCGTGGCGCCCAGGGCCAGCGCCGCCTGCTTCTTCAGGGCTTTCATTCGTTTGGGCTCCCAACAAGTTCAAATGCGGCGGCGCCGGTACTCGGCCAAAAAGGCTTTGGTCTGCTGCGGCGTCATCGCCTGGACCGGATCGCCATGGTAGACATACAGGAAGGGCATGCCGCCCAGCCGGTCGGTCAGCTTGGCCGACACCAGGAAATAACTGCCCAGCGGGTAGACGGCGGTATCGCGCAGGCGCCGCGAACATTCGACCCGCAGCTCGGAGCTGTAAGCCTGTCCATTCACCGGACGCACCCGCACCGCACCACCCTGTTCGAACGATTCCACCGCCACATCGCGGTAGGCATAGATGTCGCGCGCCACGCCGCCTCCTGTTATCAAGCCAATACGGTATGGTAGCAGCAGAGATTAGTTACCGTCGAGAAATTCCGTCAAGCGTGCCAGCGCATGCTCGATATTGCCATGCAGGCTGGCCACGGCCTGCGCGCCGAGCAGCGCCTCCAGCTCCTTCTGCGCCGCGCGCCAGGCCGGCCGGGCGGCGCGCTGCACCTCGCGCCCGGCCGCCGTGATGGCAACAATGCGCTGGCGCGGATCGCCGCCCGCCTGCAGCTCGACCCAGCCCGCCTCGATCATGGGCCGCAGATTGCGCGTCAGCGTGGTGCGCTCCATGCCCATTTCGGCCGCCAGCCGCGCCATGGGCAGGGACAGTTGCAGCACATGGCTCAAGAGCGAGAACTGGGTATTCTTCAAACCCGCCTGGGCCAGCAGGCGCTGGTCGTAAAAGCGCGTGACGGTGCGCGTCAACTTGCGCAGCTGGAAGCAGGTGCAGGGAATGGCAAGGCTGGTCTGGAGCATAGTGTAAATACACTGGTTAGTTAAATTGCATTATAGTGTAGTCACACCTATTTTTGGAGGACGACAGCATGGAAGCACAAGAGACGGCGGCAAACTGGCTGAGCGACGAGGCGGCGATGCGCGCGCGCCTGGCCGAACCGGGCGTGGCGGGAATCGAGAAGCTGCGCGGCAGCAGCGGCCTGGCATTTCTTCAAGGGATAGGCAACGGCGATCTGCCACCCGCACCGATGCTGGAACTGCTGGGCATGACCCCGATCGCCGTCAGCGAAGGCCGCACCCTGTTCCAGGGCCGGCCCGGCGCCCAGCACTTCAATCCCAGCGGCAGCGTGCATGGCGGCTATGCGGCCACCCTGCTCGACACGGCGGTCGGCTGCGCCGTGCACAGCTGCCTGCCGCCCGGCAAAGGCTATACCACGCTGGAACTGAAGGTAAACTTCATCCGCGCCCTGAGCGACAAGACTGGCCCGATCCGCGCCGAAGGGCGCGTCATCAGCGTCGGCGGCCAGGTCGGCATCGCCGAAGGCCGCATCACCGACGCTAACGGCAAGCTCTACGCCCACGCCACCACCACCTGCCTGATCTTCCCGATCTGAGTCCGGCCCGGGACAAGCGCTGCCCGGCCCGCGCTACTTCTCGACGGCGCAGGCGGCTTCGGCCTCGCGCGCGGAACGCGGCGCGTCCACGCCCGCCGGCAGCGGGGCCAGCCCGGCCTGCTCCCGCAGCGCCGCCGCCTTGTCGGTGCGCTCCCAACTGAACTCGTCCTCGCTGCGTCCGAAATGGCCGTAGGCAGCCGTCTTCGTGTAGATCGGGCGCAGCAGGTCGAGCATCTTGACGATGCCCTTGGGCCGCAGGTCGAAGTTTTCCCGCACCAGGTCGACAATCTGCCGGTCCGGGATCACGCCCGTGCCTTCCGTGTACACGGTGATATTGATCGGCTTGGCAATCCCGATGGCATAGCTGATCTGGATCTGGCACTGACGCGCCAGACCGGCGGCGACGATGTTCTTGGCGACGTAGCGCGCGGCGTAGGCGGCCGAGCGGTCCACCTTGGACGGGTCCTTGCCGGAAAACGCCCCGCCGCCATGCGGGCTGGCGCCGCCATAGGTGTCGACGATGATCTTGCGCCCGGTCAGGCCGCAATCGCCCTGCGGTCCGCCGATCACGAAGCGCCCGGTCGGATTGACCAGGTAGCGCGTTCCGGCCAGCCACGCGCGCGGCAACACGCGCTTGATGATCTCTTCAATGACCGCTTCCTCGATATTGGCATGCGAAATATCGGGCGCGTGCTGGGTCGACAGCACAACCGTGTCGACGCCGACCGGCCGCCCGTTCTCATAGCGCAAAGTCACCTGGGACTTGGCGTCGGGACGCAGCCACGGCAGCGTGCCGTCGCGGCGCAATTGGGACTGGCGCTCGACCAGCCGGTGCGCGTAGTGGATCGCCGCCGGCATCAGTGCCGGCGTTTCGTCGCAGGCGTAGCCGAACATCAGGCCCTGGTCGCCGGCGCCCTGGTCGAGGTCGAGGCCGGCGCCCTCATCCACGCCCTGGGCGATATCGGGGGACTGCTTGTCATAGCACACCATCACGGCGCAGCCCCGGTAATCGATGCCGAACTCGGTATTGTCATAGCCGATCCGCTGCAGCGTCTGGCGCGCCACCTGGATATAGTCGACGCTGGCGTGGGTGGTGATTTCGCCGGCCAGCACCACCAGGCCGGTATTGCATAGCGTTTCCGCCGCCACCCGCGCCTTCGGATCCTGTGCCAGGATCGCATCGAGAATCGCATCGGAAATCTGGTCGGCCACTTTGTCCGGATGTCCTTCCGACACGGATTCGGAAGAAAAGAGATAGTCGTTTGCCATGGGCTCTTTCTTAAGTAGATGAAGGGACTGCTGCGAACTGCTTGCGCTGCGCCTGGCGGCGCTTCAATCGGCCTGGCGCAGCAACTCGGCCGCCGGCTCGTTGTGGGACGCCGGACGGCTGGTGACATTCTTGCCCAGCAGGAGATCGCCGAGCCGGCTCGATGCGCCGAGCCAGAACCCGGAGCTATGGTTCCATTCGCGCGGATTGCGGAAAGTACCGAACAGCATGTCCCACAGCGGCAGGCTGCTGTAGTTGTAGCGGTGCACACCGGTCTGATGGTGGACGGCGTGGGCCTCCGGACGCGAGATCAAGTAGCCGAGCCAGTGCGGCGACCGGATATTGGCATGGGTGAAAATGGTCGAGGCAAACAGGAAGTAGCCGCTCAGGATGGCCGCCTCCACATTCACCCCGACCACATAGGCCGCCAGGAAGGTCGACACCAGGGTGTAGCCGATGGTGTCGATGGGGTGGAAGTAGAAGGCCGTTGCCACTTCCAGCCGCTCCGCGCTGTGGTGCATCTGGTGGAAGCGCCACAGCACCGGCAGCGCGTGCTGCAGGCGGTGGCGGCACCAGTCCAGCAGATTGCTGAACACGATAGCGGCGGCGGCACCGCCCGCGATGCCCCAGCTGTCCAGATCGATCAAGCGGTGCGCATTGACCCAGTCGCGCCACAGCAGCGGCAAGGTATTGACGATGGCGCCGCCCAGCAGGAAGAAGCAAAAGCCCTTCACGCGCCAGTACGGCACCGCCGCCAGCGCGCGCGCCGGAAACAGCCGCTCCAGGATCAGGAACACGATATAGGTCAGCGGAAACAGTAAGCCCAGAACCCCTTCCATGGTCTCTCCTCCAGTCGATGTCCGATATTGTTGTTATCCGCGTTCTAATACGCCGGCGGTGCGGCAATGGCGAGCAAGCGTTCGACGAAGGCGTCCACCATCGCCTCGTCCACATGGTGGGTGACCACCAGGCGCAGGCAATGGCGGAAGCGCTTCGACACCGAGATGATCCAGCCGCATTCCTCCAGCGCGCGCATGACGTTGACGGCGTCCGGCAAATCGACGTTGACGATATTCAGCTGGGGCGGTGCGACCAGCCGGTAGCCCTGCCCCTCCAGGCGTTCCACCAGATAGTCCATCACCCGGTAGTTCCGGCGCGTGATCTCTGTATAGCCGTCGAAGCCCAGGGTTTCCAGCACCGCATAGGTGGCCGCCGCCGCCGCGCCGCTGCGGGTTCCGATCAGGCTGTGGTGGGTCGGGGTGGCATTGAAGAAGGATTCGAGCTGTATGCTGTCGCGCAATTCCTGGGTGCGGAAGAAGACCGCGCCGGCCGGAATGATGGACAGCCCGTATTTGTGCGGGTCCATGGCGATCGAACACACGCCCGGCACGCTGAAGTCGAACTGCGGCAAGTCATGCCCAAGCGCCCGCGCGAAAGGAATGATGAAGCCGCCGGTCGCCGCGTCGACGTGAAAATACAGCTCGTGCTGCTGGGCGATGGCGGCCAATTCCCCGATCGGATCGACCGCGCCGAACTCGCTGCTGCCGGCCGTGCCGATCAGGGCGATGGTGTTGCCGTTGATGGCCTCGCGCGCGGCGTCCGGGCGCATGCGGAAGCGCGCATCGAGGGCTACCGTGCGCAGGCGGATGCCGAGCAGATCGCACACCTTGCCCAGCGAGTAGTGCACGGTTTCGCCGGCCACGATTTCGGGCTGCGCGATATCGGGCCGGCGCTTGCGCGCCACATACATGGCCAGCAGATTGGCCTCGGTGCCGCCCGACACCAGGCTGCCCGCGCAATCGGGCTTGCCGAGCAAGTCCCCCATCAGGGCCAGCGCCTTCTGTTCGGCCGCGCGGCAGCCGCGGAAGATGCGCAGATCGCCCAGATTGCTGTCCAGCGCGGCCTGGCCCGCCAGCAGCGCGGCCTCGTGCGGCACGGTGCAAATGGAATTCAGCACCCGCTTCCACGGCACGTCGCGTTCGCGCAGCTGGGCCAGCTCGGCCAGCACCTCGTCTTGCGCGCGGCCGTGCTTACGCATGGGCACGCTCCGCCGGCGCCGCAGCCTGCAGCAGCGGGCCGTACAACTGCTTGCGGCGCGACCACAGGCCGAACCAGAGGGTATTGGCGAAGGTCAGGTCGGCATCGCGCAGCTTGGCCATCTGTCCGGGCGCAATCTCGGCCAGCAGCGGCGCGCCATCGGCCTGCTCCGAGGCGGCCAGCACGCCGCTGGGCAGGATCACCGAGGCATGGGCCTGGCCGTCGGCGTGCGGGCCGCCCGCGAACACGATGGCGACGCAGCTCAAGGTGGACAGCCCCCACAGCGAAGCGATCTTCGATTCGACGTTCCGACTCGACAGGCGGCTCGGCACGAACAGCACTTCCGCTCCTTGCAGGCTGAGGATGCGCGATGATTCCAGCACCCAGATATCGTCGCCGTTGAGGATGCCGATACGGCCGCAATCCGTCTCAATGACGGGGAAGGCTTGGTCGGCGCGCCGCTGCTGCGGGTCCAGGGGGATGCGCTGGGTATGCGCCAGCGCGCCGTGGCGGTCGAACAGCCAGGTGACTTCCTGCGTTCCGTCGGCCGCGAGCAGCGAGCCGCCCACGATGTAGCAGCGCTTTTCGCGCGCCAGTTCGGCCAGTCCCTCTTGCACCCGGGCCAGCAGGGCGGCATCGCTGCTCTCAGCCTCGCCCAGGAAACGGGCCGGCAGGACGATGAAATCGGCCGCGGGGCTGGCGAGCACCGCTTGCCGCATATGCTGCCAGGCCTGCTCAGCGTTGGTATGGAGGCTGCCGGCGATGATGGAAATTTTCATGCTTTGCTTCTCCTAAACGGTTCAGTGCGCATTCGCGCTCGGGGTGGTCTGGCGCATGCGCAGGCTGATTTCCGCGGCCAGGTCGCGGTTCAGGCCGACGTAATCCTCGGTCAGCGCGCCATAGGACTGGGGCTGGCGCAGGCCCAATCCCTTCCAGGTGTCGTCGGCCGCATTCGCCGCGCGCAACTCAAGGATCGCTTCGTTCGACAACGTCGCCTCCAGCACGGCGGCGGCGTCCGGCGGCGCCTGGGCCAGCAAGCCTTGCGGGGTGGCGATCAGGCTGGTGCCGGCGAATTCCACCGTGATCGAGGTATTGCCGCGCACCCCGGTGATCTTGCCGACGGGGCCGCAATACACCATATTCACGGCGCTCAGGTAGGCGGTGGAGCGGAAGGCATTGATCATCGCGGCCAGGTTCTGGCGCAGCGAACCGCCCGGCAGGAAAATGGTGGTGGCGCCCTTCAGCGCCAGGATGCGGATGGTTTCCGGTATCCAGAAGTCGGAACAGACGGCGATGCCGATCGGGCCGAATTCGGTCTCGTGCACGCTCATCTCGTCGCCCGCCACGCAGGACACGGCTTCGTTGGCGAAGGGATGGATCTTGTTGGCCTGGCCGATGGCCACGCCGTCGCGGTCGAGCAGGACCGAGGTATTGCAGTAACGCCCGTCGGCCATCTGCTCGACCACCGAGCCGCACACCATATACACCCGGTGCCGGCGCGCCATGGCCGCCAACTGCTCGAAGACGGGGCTGTCCAGCGTGGTGTCGGTGACGCCGCGCAGGTGGCCCTGGCCCGGCATATACCAGGCCGGGCCCAGGAAGAACTCGGGCAGGCAAACGATATCCGGGCGGCGCTCGCGGCAAGCCTGGTCGATCATCTGCAGCACATGCGGCAGATTGTCGCGCGGATCGGCTTGCCAGACGCTTTGTACGAGGGCGGTCTTCATTGGGTAGTCTCCTTGGTTGATAGCGGGGATGCGGGCGGCGGCGCCGTGCCCGGCTTGGAGTGGTTGTCGATGCGCGCGAACCAGGCCGCGCGGTCGCTCGGCACCAGTTCCACCGGCAGCCGGCAATAGGCTTCCAGCGCGGCCGTCAGGCGGGCGCGCGTTGCGTGCCAATCCGCACCCTCGGCCGCGATCAGGTGGATGGCGACATGCTGGTCGTCGCCCTGCACCGAATAGATCGGTTCGATGCCCGGCTCGGCCAGCAGGATCTCGTCCAGTTCGCCGATGTGGAAACGCTGGCCGGCGGCGCCGACCCGGTCCTGCACCCGGCCCAGATGCACCAGCCGGGCATGCGCGCTGCCGCAGGCGCAAGGGCTGGCATCGATCCGCACCAGGTCGCCGGTGCGGTAGCGCACCAGGGGCATGGCTTCCTGCGCCAGCGTGGTCAGCACCAGTTCGCCGGTTGCGCCGGGCGGCAGTACGGCGCCGCTGTCCGGGTTGATGACCTCGAACACGAAACGCTGTTCGGCCAGGTGCAGCTGGCCCTGGCGGCAAGGCAGGGCCACCGCCATCGCCTCGGTCATGCCGTAGTGGTTGTAGACGCTGGCACCCCACAAGCCTTCGATATAGGCTTTGCGCGCCGGCGACAGTGCTTCGCCGACGCAGACGATGCGGCGCACGGCCAGGTCGCGCCGCAGGTCGATGCCCTGCTCGGCCGCCAGCGCCGCCAGCCGCAAGGCGCGGATCGGCGCGCAAACCAGGGTCGTGACCTGGTGCGAGCGCAGCAGCGCCAGCAGGCGGGTCCAGGGACATAAGCGGTTGTTGGTGCCCACTGCCAGCACGCTGGCGCCGAGCAGCTCGGCCACGCGGTCGATGTCCGCCCCCACATAGGACAGTTCGTAAGGCACGGCGACGGCCATGATGTCGTGCCGCCCGAGCAGCTCGGCCCAGGCCAGGGCGACGCAGAACTGGTTGGTGCTCCAGTCGCGCGCCGTCACGAAGCCGGCATTGACACCGCCCGTGGTCCCTGTGCTTTCGGCATAGCGCGTCAGGCGCTCGGGGGCGACGGCCAGCAGGCCGTACGGATACTCGGTGCGCAAGTCTTCCTTGCTGGTGAAGCCCAGCGTTGCCAACTCGTCCAGCGACGCCAGCGGACGCACGGTGTACCAGCGCCGGTAGAAGGGACTGGCCGCCGCCGCATGCTTGAGCGCCGCATTCAACTGGTCCAGCCGCTCGGCCGGCGCCCGCGGCGCGAGCAGGGCCGCCAGCAATTGCTCGGGCGTGTGGGCGCCCTGGTAGAGATCGGATGCCGCTTCAGCGGACGGCGGGCCAGCCTGCTTGACGCCGGTGATGAACAGGCCCAGTTCGATATCCTGGACGGTCGCGCCGCTCAGGGGCGTGGATTCCAGCAGGCGGCGCAGCTCGGCCGAGGTGTAGGCTGCTTTCACCGAATTGGCGAAGCCCTTGCGCATGGCGATGTTGATATTGCCGCGCATGAAGGCGATCGCTTCCTTGCTCAGGTCGCGCCGCAGATCGATGACGCAGTAGCGTCCGCCCGGCTTGAGCACGCGGTGGACTTCGCGCAGCACGGCGACGGGATCGACCCATTCGTGCAGGGAACTGTGGGTGAACAGCACGTCGAAGTGATTGTCGGGGAAAGGCATGCGCTGGCAGTCGCCCAGCACGTATTCGCTGCGCGCCGTCAAGCCGTAGGCCGCCGCATTGCGGCGCGCCACGTCCAGCATGCCGTCCGAGATGTCGAGCGCGGTCAGGCGCGCTTCCGGGTCGTCCACCGTCTTCAGCCACTCCAGGCCGAAGTAGCCCGGCCCCGGCCCGATCTCGAGCGCGCTACCGGCCCGCACTTCGCACTCGAGCAAGAGATCGATCTTCTCGCCCAGCCAGCCGCTGTCGCGGATATGGCGCTGCATTTCGTCGTATTCGGTCGCGATATACGCGCCCTGCAAGCCATTGTCGGTTTCTGGAACACGTTCACTGAGCATTGGAATCATCCCTTTCGATCTTTTCAAGTTGCACTGCGACGTTGCGAAAATTCGAACTCCCCATCCCGCCGCCGCGGCTGGCGCGGCCGGTCAGCATGTTCGCGTTCGAGCGCTGCCAGCTGGCGGCGCCCTGCTCTTCCGGATACCACCACGAGGGCGCCACATACACCACGTCAGGGGTGATGCCCTCGTACAGCTGGGCGGCAAAGCGCGCGCTGCCGTTCGCGCTGCGCACCAGCACCCAGTCGCCCTCGGCGATTCCCAGGGCCGCCGCCGCTTGCGGGTGGATCTGGACCCGGGGCAGCGGCTCGCGCTTGCGCAGGCCGGCCAGCTGGCGGTATTCCGAGTTGTAGAAATGGCGGGAATGGGCGCTGGACATGCGGAAATGCCCGCTCGGCAGATCCGGCCCCGGCTGGTACTGGGGCAAGGCGTCGCAACCCATCCTCGCCAGGCCGGCATGCAGCAGGTTGACCTTGCCGCTGCGGGTGCGGAAACCGCCGCTCCGGTATTTGCGGTAATTCGGCTGGATGGCGATCGGTCCATGGCCCTGGAAACTGGCCCAGGTATGGCCGATGCCGGCCAGCTTGTGGTCCAGCGCCGCGCCCAGGTCGGGCCAGAAATGCTCGCCCAGGCCGAGGCGCTGGGCCAGGCCCAGGATGATTTCCTCGTCGCTGCGGCACTGGCCCACCTGGGCCAGCTTGCGGCGCGGCGCCAGGTAGGCATTGAACTCGACGATCTGGTCGCGCTCCAGCCAGCTGCCCACCGGCAGCACCAGGTCGGCCAACTGCGCGGTCGGCGTCATGAACAGGTCGCAGCTCATGTGGAAATCCAGCCCACTCAAGGCGCGGTGCACGCGCTGCGCATCGGCATACACCATGGGCAGGTTGCTGCCGAAGTTGAGCAGGGTCGTGACCGGGTAGGGCTGCTTGTCCAGCATCGCATCCCACACCGCGTCCGGATGCGCCCAGCCCGACATCGACAGGACCGGATAGTCGCGCCCGCCCAGGCGCTTGCCCTGCTGCTCGGGACTCAGGCGCTCGGCCAGCGGAAAGCTGCGCCGCCCGTCCACCGGCAGCAAATCCCACAGCACGTCGCCGCCCGGCGCATCCAGGTTGCCGCTCAAAGCGCTGAGCATGCAGATGCTGCGCAGCGTGGCAAAGCCATTCTCGTTCTGCGACAGGCCGGTGCCGGCCTCGATGCAGGCGCGCTGCGCCTGGCCATAGGCGCCGGCAAGCGCCCGCACCTGCTCCGGCGTCAAATCGGTCAGCCCGGCCACGCGCTGCGGATCGTAGTGGCGCACATGCTCGCGCAGCTCGTCGAAGCCCTCGGTATGCTCGCGCACGAAATCGGCGTCGTACCAGCCCTCTTCGATCAGCAGGTGCAGCATGCCGAGCGCCAGGGCACCGTCGCTGCCGGGCCGGATCTGCAGCCAGAGCTCGGCGCGCTTGCTCAACTCGGTGGCACGGGGATCGATCACCACCAGGCGCGCGCCGCGCTGCAAGGCCTTGGCCAGCTTCATGCCGATCAGGCCATCGGAATGCGTTTGCAGCTTGTTGCTGCCCCAGATGACGATCAGTTCCGGCTCACCGTCGTAGTCGCAGAAGGTGAAGCCGCCGCAGGTGAGGATGGACGCCATGACGCGCGGATAGAAGCACACATGGCCGGGGCCAAGCACATTCGGCGTGCCCAGGGTATTGGCAAAGCGGAACACCCACTCCTGGTAGTTGCGGTCCGTGCCCTGGCTCAGCACCACCGTTTCCGGCCCGTGGCGCGCGATCTGCTCGCCGATGCGCTGCGCCGCCAGGTCCAGCGCATCGTCCCAAGAAATGGGAATGTGCCGCTCGCCGCGGCGCAGCAGCGGCTCGCGCAGGCGCGCCGGATGCTGCAGCAGCTCCAGCGAAGCCTTGCCCTTGACGCAGAAAAAGCCCTCGCTGGCGGGACTGCTCGGATCGCCCTTCAGCTCGCTGATGACGCCATCATGCATCTGCACAATGACGCCGCAGCCGCCATGGCACATCCGGCAGACGCTGCGCTGCTCGCTTGCGCCATCGGCACGCGGAGGCGTCATGGATGCGCCTCGCCGAACAGCCGCGCCAGTCCCGCCATCAGGGTTTGCTCGCGCGCCACCGTGGCGGCAAAGCGGGCGGCCGTCTCGCGCAACTGCGCCTCGGAACCGGCAGCGGCGCTGGCGCGCAGGCCGGCGATGCAGTCGGCCCAGCCCTGCTCCACCGCCTGCGCTTCGGGCAGCAGGGCCGCCAGGCCGTCCAGGCCCAGCACTTCCTGGCTTTCGCACAGGAACTGGCGATACAGGGCGCGGAAATTGGCGCCGCCGGTGCCGGCGAATTCCCAAAAGTTGGCAATGCCCATGATGGTCGCGGCGGGATCGGCAAAGCGCGACCACCACTCCGGCATCTCGCCCAGCAGGGTGCGCAGGCCGGCCTGGCCGCGCGTGCTGCCGGAGGACGCCAGGTAATTGCGGGCGCAGCCGGCGATGGCGGCGGGCAACGCGGCGCGCAGCTCGCGCATGCCCGCTGTCGAAACGACGCTGACCGACAAGCTGTCCGACGATTGCTGGCCGGCGCGCGAGGCGCGCGCCCGGGCCAGGTCGGCCAGCGCGATGCGGTGGCTACCACCCTGCTGGGCGGTGTCGACTACCCAGGCCTGCTCGCTGTCGAGCGCATGCAGCGCCACGTAATGGGCGCAGAAGTGGCGCTTGGCCGAGAAATAAGGCAGGTGGAAGATGTCCAGCTTCAGGCCGGCCACCTGCCCTGCTGCCAGGATGGCGCGCGCCTGCTCCAGCGCCTGTTCGGCACTGGTCGACTCCTGGAAGCGGAACTGCACCCCGGTGTTGGCCGCATAGCGGCGCACCAGTTCGCCCGAGTCGCTGCGCCCAGACAGGATGGGCATCTCATGGCGCGCATCGGCCACCGGCCAGATCACGAAATCGAGACCCTGGCCCAGGCCGAACACCATGGCCTCGCTGTGCGCGATACCGGCATGCGCCAGCATCATGCGCAAGGTGCCGGACTCGCAGTGCACGCCCGGCTGGGCATGGAAGCCTTCCAGCGCCAGCGGCACGTCCGCCACGCTTGCTTGCGCCAGCGCGCTCATAGCAGCACCTGGCGATAGCCTTCCAGGTCCAGCATGCCGCTGCCGCTGCCCAGCACCACGATGCAGGGATCGCTCCCATCGGCGCGAGCGCGCAGCGCGGCCTGGATCGCCGCCGCGACGGCATGGGCCGACTCCGGCGCTACCAGGAAACCTTCGGTGCGCAGCAGCAGGCGGCCCGCCTCGAAAGCCTCGCGTTCCTCAATTGCCGTGGCGTCCAGCAGACCCTCCTTGCGCAGCAGGCTGACCAGCGGCGAGCTGTTGTGCTGGCGCAGCCCCCCGGCGTGGACCGGCAGGGGAATGAAGTCCGGTCCCATCGAATAGGCCAGCACGCGCGGCGTGTAGCCGGCCGGGTCGGACGAGCAGTATTCGTAGGTGCCCTGGGTCAGGCGCGGCGCAGCCGTGGATTCGGCGCCGAGGAAGGATACCGCGCGCCCCGCCTTCTTGTCGGGCAGGAAGGGCAGCATAAAGCCGCACAGATTGCTGCCGCCGCTAACGCAAGCGATCAGCTGGTCGGGACCGTGCTCGCCCGCCAGCGCCAGCTGGGCCCGCACCTCCTGCCCGAGCAGCGTCTGGTGCAGGTGCACATGGTTGACATTGCTGCCCGACAGATAGGCGGCGCCCGGGGTGGCCAGGGCCGTCTCGATCGCCTCGCTGATGGCGGTGCCCATCGTGCCCGGGTGGCCGGGATGCTGTTCCAGCAGGCGCCGCCCGATCTCGGTGCTGCGCGACGGCGATGGCGACACTTCAGTACCCAGCAGGCGCATATAGTGGTCGCGGTAGCGCTTCTGCTCCAGCGAGCAGCGCGTCATGAAGATCTTGCACTTCAAGCCGAACATCTGGCTGACCAGGGCCAGGCTCATGCCCCACTGGCCGGCTCCGGTCTCGGACACCAGGCTGTCGCGCCCCTCTTCCTTCGCGTAGTAGGCCTGGGCCACCGCGGTGCCGACCTTGAAGCTGCCCGTCACCAGCGTGTCTTCGCGCTTGATATAGATGCGCGCGCGCGTTTGCAGGGCCGCTTCCAGGGCCAGCGCGCGCCGCAAGGGCGTGGGACGGCCGATCTGCAGCAGGCGCTCGCGCACCGGGTCCGGAATCGCCACCCAGGGTTCGCTGGGCGCGTTCTGGCGCAGCAGTTCCACCGGCCGGATCTTGGCCATGATCTCGGCCGATGGCGGCACGTGCACATCCTCCACCGGCGGCAGGGGCTTGGGCAAATCCAAGAGAAAGTTATACCACTGCGCGGGAAGCTCTTCCTCGCCCAGGCGGTATTCCAGGCACTGTTTCGCGTTCATCCTCATCCCTTTCTTGTCTACCAATACCATTGAGCCATCAAACGCCAGCTATTGCGTTCGCCATACGCCGCATACTGCGCGCCGCTGCGGCCGCGCAGATGCGTCCATTGCAGCGCGATGTCGGCGCGGTCCAGGCGCCAGCGCAATTCCGACCAGAGCAGCATGCTGCTGTCCTGCAAATCCCGTTTCAAAATGGCGCTCCAATCGAGCCTGGGGCGCAGCGCATCGGGCCAGAGCAGCATCGCAAACGCGGCCTCGCGCGTGGGCGGCTCCTGTTCGCGCTGGACGAAGCTGCGATAGCGCCAGTACTGCGCGGGCTGCTGCGCCAGTGCTTTCCACGGCGTCCCGTCCAGCGCGGCCCCACACCAGTGGTACTCGGCCGTGAGCGACAGTCCGTTGGCGGCGGTGAAGGTGGCGCCGGCCGCCAGCCGGTTGCGCCAGGCCGCCTCGCCCGGCCGGTCCAGTGCGCGCGCCAGCAAGTCGCGCTGGCGTCCGCCGGACCACTCGGCATGGACGCTGACGGCATCGCCCAGCAAGGCCGACAGGTTCAGGCCGAACTGGGGCGCGGCCCCCTCCTCCAGCAAGAGCAGCGCCTGGGGCTGGAAATCGGGCGCCAGCCGCACGCTGCCCGCCAGCATGGCGCGCGCCACGGCATTGGTGCCGTCCTCATCGTGGCCGATGCGCGGCGCCAGCACCGCGCTGAGCGAAGCGCCATCCCACACGCGCTGGCCCTGCACCATATACGTGCCGCTGCGGCTGCGGCGCAGCTTCTCCGGGTCGACCGAGACGATGGTGCGCACCGCCCGCGCGCGGAAATAGTCGCTCGGGTTGTAGCCCGTGGCCACACCCTGGCGCAGGTTGACGCGGCCGATGTCGATGGCGCTTTCGGCGCTGCCGCTCCAGCTCAGGTAAGCATCCTTGACCGTATTGATCGAACGCCGCTCGTTGCCGCCAAAATGCTCGAAGCGGTCGGCCAGCTTGAAGCGCCAGTCCGCGCCGAGCCGCCCTTCCCAGCCCAGCTCCAGCGAGGCGCGCGTGTCGCGCCGCGCGCCCGGCACCGGCGGCCGCAAGCCCGTTTCCAGTTCCATCGAACCGGCCCAGGGTGCGCCAGCCGCCTGCGGCGGCGCGCAGCAGGCCAGCATCACGGGAGCCAGGGCGCAGCCGCGCCGCATCATTGCTCGCGCTCCGGCCGGAAGCGCGGCAGATAGTCGCGCTGGAACCAGGCGTCGGGAATCTCGCGCGCCACGTAGCCGCTGAAGTCCATCACCGTGATCCAGCTGGTATCGCGGCCATCGATGATCACCGCTTCGGTGGGGCGCAGCTCGCCCAGCACGCGCTGGGCGCGCCGGTACATGACCGTCTTCAGCAGGTGCCCGCTCTGGCTGTAGTACTCGGCCTTGACCGGCTGCCGGCTGGCGCTGTCGAGCCACAGGCGCACCGCATGGTAGTTGGCCTGCCTGGTGTGGGCGGCCAGCTTGAGCAGGGTGCAGTCGCGCGCCTGCAGCTCGCCGTCCTGGATGCGCTCCTCGCCGGCCAGCTCGGCCCTGTAATCGCGCGCCAGATTGGCCGTCACCACATCGCCGCTGGACGCCCGGCCCAGCAGGCGCTGCTGGGGCGAGATGCGCACCGCGGCGCTGCTGGACGGGTCGAAGAACCACATATCGTTGCCGTTGACCAGCATCAGCTTGTTGACATCGCGCAGCGGGCGCGCGAAGCGCACCAGGTTGCGGTACTGGCCGCTGTCGGGATCGATCTTGGCGTAGATGTTCAGGCTGCTCTCGTCGACCTGCTTGCCGTCGCGGTATTCGCTGAGCCGGATATCGACGGCAAAGGGCTGGCGCGGATTGCGGATCGCATCGCTCTGGACCAGCAGCGCATTGGCATCGGCCATGCTGGCGGCGGCGCCTGCCCTGGCGCCCGCGGCCAGCAGCGCCAGGGCCAGAACGGCGCGCCGCCGCGAGCGGATCGGATGCGGGCGTCCCGCCATGGCCTCAGACATGGCGCAGCGAATCGACGATGGACAGGCGCCCGGCACGCCGCGCCGGCCACCACGCGGCCAGCAGGGACACCAGCAGCAGGGTCAGCACCGCGTTGGCGATAATCCCGTACTCGCCCCACAAGCCGACCGAGATCGCCTGCGGCTCGATGGTGCCGGGCGCCATCCAGCTCAGGCCCGCATGGTTGATGGCATACGCCACGCCCAGCGCCGCCAGCAGCCCGGCCACGGCGCAGCCGACGCCCAGCAGCAGCGCCTCCCACACGAACATGGCCTGGATCGCGCCGCGCTGCATGCCCATGGCGCGCAGGGTGCCCACTTCGGCGGTGCGCTCGGCCACCGCCATCTTCACCGTATTGGCGACCGAGAACAGCACCACGCAGCTGAAGAGCAGAGCGACGAAGCCGAACAGGGCGCCGAACATGCCCAGGATTTGCTGGTAGGACGGGTTGATCGTGTCGAAGCCGAGCACGGTCAGCGCTTCACCCTTGAAGTCGCGTTCGAGGATGGCCGCGATGCGCGCGCGCGCCGCCGCCAGATTGCGGGTGTCGTTCAGCTGCACCACCAGCGAAGTGGCGCGCGGCTCCGCGTCGCCGTAGAT
The DNA here is from genome assembly GCF_013369485.1 of Massilia sp. BJB1822. GTDB lineage: Bacteria > Pseudomonadota > Gammaproteobacteria > Burkholderiales > Burkholderiaceae_D > Rugamonas. The sequence continues at coordinate 387,879 of NZ_JABWEB010000005.1, read as the reverse complement.
CAGGCGCTGGGCGCGCGCCAGGTGCATCTCGATCCAGCTGTCGTCCAGCTCTTTCACGCCCTGGTTCTGCGCCTTCACCACTTTCAGGTCGGCGACATTGGGCGCGCCGGTTTCCCCGGCCGCCAGCAGCTGGATGACGGGACCGGCAGCGCCCGCCCCCGGTGGCTGAGCTTGCCGGCTCAGGGCGCTCAGCGCGGCCAGACCGGCCGGCTGTGCCGGGCCATCCGCCGCGCGCGCGGCGACCGGCTGCGGACAGTCGGGTACCGCCAGCGGCCCGCACAGGCGCAGCACGCGCGCCACGCCGGTGCCGATCACGACGGCGTCGGGATTCGCGACCGGCAGCGCCAGGCTGCCCGGCTTGAGCGGCAAGGCATAGGCATTCCAGCTGCGCATGCGGTTCTGGTCGTCCGGCAGCGTGCCGCGGCCGAACACGGTGCGCGACACATTGGCGTCGGCATTGCCGGCGATGCCGCCCAGCTGGAGCGAGGGCGTGATCACCCGCACCTGGGCGTTCAATTCGGGATCGCGCCGCACGGCATCGATGATGCGCTGGTAATCGCGGATGCTGTAGGCGGCCGGATTGCCGTCGCCGTACAGCAGGAAGTCGCGGTGCTGGATTGCCAGGTGGCCGCCATGGCGCACGAAATTAGTCTGCAAGCCCTGGTCCACCGTCTGCACATAGGCGCCCAGCAGCAGCAGCGCGGCCACGCCCACCGTCATGGTGAGGAAGGTCGGCAGCAGGCGCCGGCCGTTGCGCCACACATTGCGCGCCGCCAAAGCCAGGGCGCTCATGCCACCACCCGTTCGTCGCGGAGGGTTTCCCCGGCCGCCTGCAGGGTGCCATCGCGCAGATGGAGCACCGTGTCGGCGCTGTCGATCAGGGCGGAATCATGCGAGGCGAACAGGAAGGACACGCCCTGCTCGCGCTGCAGCTTGCGCATCAGGGCGATGATCTGCGCCCCGGTCGCGCGGTCCAGGCTGGCGGTCGGTTCGTCCGCCAGCACCAGGCGTGGCCGCGCCGCCAGCGCGCGCGCGATGGCCACGCGCTGCCGTTCGCCGCCCGATAATTCCTGCGGCCGGCGCCCCTCCTTGCCGGCCAGGCCCACCGCCTCCAGCAGGAAGGCGACCCGTTCGCGCCGCGCCGCCCTGCCCTGCTTGCCCAGCTGCAGCGGATAGGCGATGTTTTCGGCCACCGTCAGCGCGGCCAGCAGATTGAAGTTCTGGAACACGAAGCCCAGGTGCTGGCGGCGGAAGTCGGTGAGCGCCTTTTCCGCCAGCTTGCCGACATCGGTGCCCGCGATTTCGATGCTGCCGCTGTCGGGCCGGTCCAGGCAGCCGATCAGGTTGAGCAAGCTGGTCTTGCCGCTGCCGGACGGGCCGGCCAGCACGCTGAAACTGGCGTCCGGCAGGCTGAAGCCGACATTGCGCACGGCCGGCACAGGCACGCGGCCGAGGCGGTAGGATTTGCTGACGTGGCGCACATTGAGCATGGTCATGCCGTCTCCCGGTTCAGGTGGCCGGCCTGCAGGGCGGCGCTGGCGCCGTCCAGCAGGTCGACGATGTTCGCTTCGATCGCTTCGCGTTCGGGATAGCGCTCGTACAGGGCGATGCGGTTGCGCACGATGTCGCCGCGGTTCCACAGTTCGTACAGTTCCTGGCGCAGGCCGTAGCGGTCGCTCACCAGTTCGCTGGCCAGGCGGAACAGGCGCGACTTGAAGTCGACGCCGACATCCTTGCCGCCCATATAGCGCTCGAGCAGCGGACGCAGCACGGGGTTGGCCAGGTCGGCCTCGCTCGGCTGCATCACCAGGCCGGAGCCGCAGACCACGCGCACGATCTGGGTCACGCGCGCCGAGATCTGGGCGGCGAAAGCATCCAGCGCCAAGGTGACGCCGGGCGCCAGGTGGCCGCCATCGGTGGGCCGCAACTCGTTCTGCAGGCCGACGATGGCCAGCCGGGTCAGTTCCACATAAGAGGTCAGTTCGCCCAGCTGGTCGCCGATCTCGCGGAAATCCTTGACCCCGATCGCCTTGCTGGCCAGCGAGGCCACGCCGAGGAAGGTGCGCAGCCGGTGCAGGAAGCGGATCTGCCCCACATACAGGGCCCAGGCGCTGATGCGGGCGAAGCCGGCCGCCGCCGTCTGGCAATCGTCGAGCAGGAAGATGCGGTTATTCGGCACGAACACGTCGTCGAAGAACAGCATGGCATCCTGCTCGTCGTAGCGCGAGGACAGGTCGTGGCGGAAGCTGTTGCCATGCTCGGTCTGCGACTCGCGGCACATCAGGCGCAGGTTCGGCGTGGCGATCGGCAGCGCGAACCAGATCACGTATTCGGGCGCGCTGCGCATGAAGAAGGCCGGCGACATATACACCATCACTTCATGGCAGTACGGCGCCAGGGTCGCCAGTTGCTTGGCGCCGCGCACCACCACCCCGTCGGCGCGCCGTTCGACGATGCGCAGGGCATTGTCGGGATAGTCGGCCAGCGAGGCCGAGCGGTTGATCTGGGGATCGCCGATGGCGTGGGTCAGCGCGATATCGTGCTCGCGGCAGTACAGATAATAGTTTTCCGCATTGCGCGCGAATTGCGGATCGAGCTTGCCCAATTCGTGGCGGTAGTCGTACAGACCGACGATCACATTGGCGACAAAGTCCGGAATGCGCGGCAGCTGGCCATGGCTGTGCGCCATCCACAGGTGGCTGTTGCGCGTCTTCGCCGCGAACTCGGCCGGCGTGGTGGGCGCCAGATAGGACAGGCTGACCGGGTTCCCCGTCAGCGGCGAGGTCCAGGTCATCTCCTTGTGGTGGGCGTCGCTGTGCTGCAGATCGTACAGCCGCCCCAGCTCGCGCAGCACGCCGGCAAAAGCCGGGTGGCGGCACACGTCGACCCGGCGGCCGTCGTACCAGACCTCGCGCCCGTCGTCGAGGCTGGCGGCGAAGGAGGCGCTGCTATGCACGCCCGCCGCCTGGTGCATCTGAAGACTTTGCTGATATTCCGCCGTGGCGCCGCGGGCGCGGTAATCCGGTAGGTGATTGATCATTGTGTGCGTGCTGAGCAAGTGGGTTGTCATCGGAAAACGGCCTGGCTTAAGGGCGGCGCACCGGCTCTTTGCGGCTGAACGGGCAGGTTTCCTTTTGCTGCACGTGGGGGAACTGGTCGCGCGTGAAAGCCCCCGTTTCGCGCAGCAGGCGCTGGTCCAGCGAGTCGGCGCGGCCCAGATGCTGGCCCAGCGCCGCGCTGCCCTGGGCCGGGCCGGCCACCATGCCGCGCGCGCGGTGCAGGCGGTTGAGCGAGGACAGCGCGTTCGCCCCGTCGCGCATGCGCTGCACGGTGAGCAGGCCGTCCGGCACGCCGATCATCGATTTGGTGCCGCCGCCGCCCAGGCAGTTGCGCGGCATATGCAGATGCTCGTGGCGCCAGCCGTCGATCAGCTCGTAGAGGCGGAAGGCCGCGTTCAACAGATTGTGCAACTGCCAGTTCTGGGCGCTGTCATGCCGCTCCAGGTCCATCTGCTCCACCGCCGCCTCCAGCGAAACATAGCTGCCGCCGCTGAAATGGCTTTCCAGCTCGCCCCAGAGCGAGGTGAACAGGTCGCGCAGCAGGTGGTAGCGGATCGACAGCGAATGCATGCCGCTGGCCGGTCCCAGGTTGTCGCGGAAGATGTGGTAATCGTTGGCCGACAGGCACTCGCCCATCACCTGCTGCGCCTCCACCATGGCCGGCAGCAGGGTGGACGCCACCTGCAGGCGTTCCGTGGCCTGGGAATAGCGTCCCGCGCGGATATCGCGCACCGCATGGTCGACATGGTCGTTGGCCTCGCAGCTGAGGATTTCCGGCACCTGGTGCAGGGCAACGAACTCGGTGTAGCAGGTCTCGATGCGCAATTGCGACTCGGCCACGGCCTGGCGCAGCAGGTCGGAGGCAACGAATTGCTCGTAATCGCGGCCGCCCAGGTCGACGGCGACCTCGCTCAGGTTCGCTTCCCAGTACACCATTTCGTGGACCGAGGAGCGCGCCAGGTTCAGCAAGGCGTAGTCGAGATCGGTATGCCGGCCCAGGCCGAGCGTTTGCGTGATGCTCCGTCCCCCATGGGCGGCGCGCTCGTCGAAGAAGCGGCCAATCTGCTGCTCCAGCTGCTCCGAGGCCAGCAGGAACTCAGCCATGACGGGCGAGTCGACGATGCCGATGGTGCGCACCGGCGCCCGGTCGCGGCACATCATATGGATCTGCTTGGGCACTTCGCCCAGGCGGCGCATGACCAGGTGGAAGCCATGCACCCAGCGCATGACTTCCGTGGCGCGCTGCAAATCGCCGTCCTGCAGCGCCTTGCCGGCGCGCTCGGTCAGGCGCACCAGGTTCAGCAGCGCGATCTCGGCCGACTGGAACACCGCATGCAGGGCCGAGGTGCGCGTCCCCGCCGCCACCTCGCTGACCAGGCGCGCCTGCGTCAGGATGGCCAGGTTGTGCAACACATCATAGCTTTCGGCGATGGCGCCCAAAGCATTCGCTTGTTCATTGCTGCCCGCTGGGCTGGTCTTCGTTTCCAACATCGTTATTCTCCCGTTTGCACTTCGTCATGGCGCCCGCAGGGCGCGTCCTGTTCCGCTTAGCCGCCCTCAGGCCGGCACCCGCTCGCCGTCGTCCCCGATCGCCGAGCACGGACACGAGTCCATGGCATCGGTCACATCGTCGAATTCCTGCTGCGTTTCCGGCTGGCGCGAGACGTAATACGTTTCCGTATTGCTGTCGAGGGAAAAATTATTCGGCGCCATATCCTTGCAGACCATGCAGTCGATACAGGAATCGTCGACATAGAATTTGCCGGCAACATTCATCGGGGTACGTAGTTCAATCGTGGCCATGGGGCGTTCTCCGTCGGGGGTCACATCAGTTGAGATAGATGCTTTTCATGGTCGGCTTGACGGCGTTGCGCACCGCCTGGTCGACTTTCTCCTTATCCATCAGCAAAAAACTTACTGCGAGTCCGTGCTGGGCGGCAAAGCGCGCCGCCACCCGCGCCCTCACCTCTTCCGCATAATTGTTTTCGGTCAAGCCGATATGCAGCTGCCCATCCACCACCTTGACGCCGAAGTGGTAAGGGGCGCAGGCCAGTTCGCTCAGCACATCCTGTTCCAGCGCCAGCATGCTCATGCTGCGGCCCTGAACCAGGAGATGGTCGGCCACCCGCCCCAGGTGGCGCATGGTGTGGAAGGGCGAACCGCAGGCGCAGGGCTGGTCCTCAATCTGTACCAGGTCGCCGGTGCGGTAGCGCACCAGCGGCAGCGCGCGCGAGCACAGGGTCGTCACGACCAGCTCGCCGGCCGCGCCGGGCGCCGCGGGCGCGCCGCTGTCCGGGTCGATCAGCTCGAAATACGAACGGTTTTCGATCAGGTGCAGCTGGTTGGCACCGCAAAACATGCCTAGGGTATTGGTTTCGGTCATGCCGAACATGGCGAAGGTGTCGGCGCCCCAGGTCTCGCGCAGGATGGCTTGCTTGGCCGGCGACGAGCCTTCGCCCGCGCACAGCAGCTTGCTCACCTTCAAGTCGCGGCGCGGATCGATGCCGAGCTGCTGCGCCACTTCCGACAGGTGCAGGGCGCGCGTGCCGGAGCAGATCAGGGCGGTCACGCCGGCATCGCGCAGGATGCGCACCATGCGCTCGGGCGGGCAGAACTGGGGCGCGGCGCCCAGCGCGATCACGATGCAGCCGGCCAATTCCAGCGCCCGGTCCAGATCCTGGCCGACCCCGGCCAGCTCATAGGGAACGGCGACGGCGACCACGTCCTGCGGCGTCAGCACCTGCTGCAGCATCTGCGCCACGGTGCAGTTATTGGTGAACCAGTCCTCGGCCGTGAAGAAGGCGGCGATCGAAGTGCCGCTGCTGGTGCCCGAGCTTTCGCCGAAGCGCACCAGCTCGTCCTTGCCCACCGCCAGCATGCCGAAGGGGTAGGCATCGTTGAGGTGCTGGCGCGTGGTGAATGGCAGGCTGGTGAAGTCGGCGATGCGGCCCGAGTCCAGGAAGGCCGGCGCGCTGCCGGCCAGGTGGGCGCGGTAGAACGGCGAAGCATCGGCCGCGTGGGCCACGGCTGCGCGCAAGGCGTCCTGCTGCCACTGGCGAAAAGGAACACTCGGCATCTTGAACAGCGCGCCGACCTGGGCCGCGACCCGCTCGCGCATGCGCAGCGTTTCCAGGATGCGGGCGCGGCCGTCGCCGGGCGCGCCACTGAGCGGCGCGTTCATGCTTGCGCTCCGGCGGTGGAGGCGGCCTGCTCGATGGCCTCGCGGGCCAGCGCTTCGAGCGCCGTGAACTGTGCATGCTCGCGTTCGGATATCTCGGCCATCAGGCGGGAGGCCTCGGCCAGCGCGTCCTGGCTGCCGCGCGCGCCGGCGCGATCGATCAGCTCGGCCACCGTGGTCCACTCGGCGGCGATGGCCTCGAACTCCTTGGCCGCCGCGCCCAGCGCCGCCACCCCGGTCAGCTTCTGGCCCTGCTGCAGGAAACGGCCGTAGATCTTGCGGAACATGCCGCCGCCGGTGCCGGCCTTTTCCATCAGCATGGCGATGATGGGCAGCGATTCGGCGGGATCGGCGATCTCGTCGAGCCAGCCGGTGACGCTGCCGCTGCTCTTGAGCACGCCCTTATACCCCATATTCTTGATGGGCGGATTGAGGTAGGTATGGGCGTTGGCGGCCAGCGCGACGAAGAAGGCGGTGGGCAGCTTGTCCGCCAGTTGCGCGCGCAGCGCCTCCAGGGCAGGACCATCCTTCACCGTGAGCGACAGGCTCTTCGAACTCATCGGTCCCTTGGCCGAGCGCGCTTCGCTCAGGCTGTCGAGGCTGGTGTGCCCGCCGCCGCCGCCATCCTTGGTATCGACCAGCCAGGCATTCTCGCCGTCGACCTTGTACAGGGTCGCGTAGTGGGCATGGAAGTGCACCCGCTTTTCGCCGAAATACTCCAGGTAGTAGTGATCGAGCTTGAGTCCGACCAGCTTGCCTTGCTCCAGGGCTTCCAGCGCATTGTCCTGGGCGCGCGCCGCCGATCCCGTTTCGCGCACATCGAATTCCAGCCCCAGCACGGCGGACAGGTTTTCCGCCAGCAGATCCGGCTTGACGCGGCCGCCGATGAAAGGATAGGGCATGGCGCTCGATTGCCAGTGGATATAGCTCAGCCCCATGCCGAGGCCGAAGACCATTTCCTCGGACAGCTCGATGCCCTGCTGGCGCAGCAGGTTGACCAGCATGGTCGATTCGCAGTGTTCGCCCGAGAAGGGCTTGAATTTCACCTCAGGCATGCAGCTTCTCCTCTGCCGGGCCATGGCTATGGACCAGCTCAATGACAAAATGGTTGTGGTTGTTGCGCAGATGGCCGTAGCAATGGCCCAGCTCATCGCCATCGGTGAAAGCGATCAATTCCAGCTGCGGCTGGGAACGCACCAGCGCCTGCAGGGTCGGCAGCACTTGCGCCCGCTCGTTCACGGCCAGCGCCGCGTGCGACATCAGGCGCGCGCGCTGGGCCGGCGTGCGCTCCAGCCACGGTCCGAAAGCGCGGCAGCAGAACATCTCGATCACGAAGCCGTCCGCCCGCTGCAGCGAGGCCCACCAGCCCGGCGTGCCGTATTGCTTGGGTGCGATATGCGATGGCCCATGCTCGACGCTGCGCACGATACCCTCGCCCGCCAGCTGGTCGAGGAAGGCGAACCAGGCAAACACGTCCGCATCGTCCTCGTAGTCGCCGAGATAGATGGCGGCGTGGTGCACCCGGTCCAGGCTGCCGAGCTGCTCGTCGCGCGCATCCGCGCCCAGGAATTCGGTCAGCAGCGCGGCGCTGTCGCTGTCGCGCACCGAGTCGGCCAGCTGCTGGATCGCCGCCCAGGTCTGGTGGAATTGCTTGGCCTGGGGGAAGTGCAGCGCGCCGGCCGACGCCAGAGCTGCGCTGGTGCGCGCCGGCAGGATCGGCGCCGAGGCGGCCACCGGCGCCGCCACCGCGCCGCGCTGGCGCAGGTGCTGGGCCAGATAGCGCCCCGTATGGCTGGCCGCGCATTCCAGCAAGCCGTCCACGCTGCCGCTGTACAGCACATTGCCGCCCTGGGCGCCGCCCTCGGGACCGACGTCGATAACGTGGTCGGCCAGGGCGATCATGTCCATATTGTGTTCGATCATCAGCACCGTATGGCCCTGGGCCAGCAGGCTCTCGACCATTTCCGTCAGGTGCGCCAGGTCGGCCATGTGCAGGCCGCGCGTCGGCTCGTCGAAGATGTACAGGGTCTGGCCGGCCTTCTTGGCGGCCAGTTCGGCCACCAGGTTGATGCGCTGCGCCTCGCCGCCGGACAGGCTGGTCGTGGCCTGGCCCAGGGTCAGGTAGGCGATGCCGAACTCCTTGAGCAAATCGAGCGCCTTGCGGATGCGTTCGCACTGCGGCTGGGCGTGTCCGGCGAACACCGCGCTGGCCTCTTCGGCCGACAGCGCCAGCAGCTCATGGATATTGCGGCCCTGCCACTGGATCGCCAGCACGTCGGCATGGAATTGCTGGCCGTTGCATTCGGGGCATTCGACGTAATCGCTCTTCAGGAAGTGCATATCGACTTCCACCTCGCCCTGGCCCTTGCAGGTTTCGCAGCGTCCGCCAGCGACATTGGCGCTGAAATGGGCCCGCCCCAGGTCGGCCGCCGTCGCCGCCGGCTGGGCCGCGAACAGGTCGCGGATATCGTCGCTGATGCCGATATAGGTGGCGATGGTGCTGCGGCTGGAACGGCCGATCGGCTTTTGCTCGACGTTGACGACGCCGTCGAAGCGCGGCGCCGCGGTCGCTTCGGCCTTGGCCCCTTTGGCGCCCTTGCTGCCTTTGGCTTCGCGCACCGGCGCCGCATTCATGGCCAGCACGGCCTGCTCATAGGCGCTGCGTACCAGGCTGCTCTTGCCCGCCCCCGACACGCCGGTAACGCAGGTCAGCGCATTCAGCGGGAAGCGGGCCGTGGCCCCTTTCAGATTGTGGCGGTGGCTGGGCGCGATATCGAACCAGGCCGCGCCGGACAGCGCGCGCCGTTCCCGGCGGCTTGGCGGCTGCGCCAGGCTGCGCGCGGTGACGCTGGCCGCGCTGGCCAGCATGTCGGCGAACGTGCCTTCGAACACCAGCTGGCCGCCGTCCTGCCCCGCCGCCGGGCCGATCTCGATCAGCCAGTCGGCGGCGCGGATGATGGTCTCATCGTGCTCGATCACGATCACACTATTGCCGCGGTCGCGCAGCTGGGCCAGCACCGAGACCAGCTTGCGCGTATCGCGCTCATGCAGGCCGATCGAAGGCTCGTCCAGGATATACATCACGCCGCTCAGGTCGGAGGCCACATGCTGGGCCAGCAAAATGCGCTGCAGTTCGCCGTCGGACAGGCTGGTGATCTTGCGCGCCAGGCTCAGGTAGGGCAAGCCCACATCGCTCAGGTGGCGGCACTGGCGCTGGCAGGCGCGCAGCACTTCGGCCGCGGCCGGCGAGAGCGGCAGGCTGTGCGGCAATTGCTGCAGGAAGGCGTCCAGCTTCTCGGCCGGCATCTGCTGCAGCTCGGCGATGGAGCGGCCGGCCAGCCGCACGGCCAGCGACTGCGGCCGCAGGCGCGCGCCGCCGCAAGCCGTGCAGCTCGACTCGCCCAGATAGGTTTCCAGCGCCACCCGCCGTCCCGCCGACGAGGTATTGCGGTATTGCTTGTCGAGGTAGCCGAGGATGCCGTCGAAGCGCATATTGTTCGAGACCTTGCCCACCGAGACGAAGTAGGTATCCTCGCAGCCGTGCAGCACCATGGCGCGCTGCGCTTCGCTCAGGGCGGCATACGGGCAATCGAGCGGGATGCCCTTGTCGGCGCACATCGCCTCGAACACCTTGCGCACGTTCGGAATGCTGTAGGTGCCGCCCACCGCGTTGTCCCAGATCCAGGTCAGGCTGCGGCTGGTGTCCGGCACCACCTTCTCTTCGCTGAAGGCTGTCACCCGGCCCATGCCATTGCATTCCAGGCACATGCCCTCTTTGCGGTTGGCGCTGAAGTGGCTCAGCGTGAGCGGCTCGGCAAAGCAGCCGCAGCTGCCGCATTGCAGGTGGGCGTCGACGGCGCCGAGGCAGACCGGGCAGGCCGGCGTGCCGCAGCGCGCAAACAAGACCCGCAGCGAACGCTCGATGCCGAGCATGGTGCCGACCGTGGAGCGCGGATTGGACAGGCGCCGCGTCGATTGTTCCAGCGCCACCGGGGCTTGCACGCCGGCGATCTGCTCGACCTGGTAATCGCTGTCGCCGGCATCGAGATTGGCGCTGCCGAGCGCGCCCAGATACAGCGCCTTGGCGTATTTGTACAGCGTATCGAAGATCAGCGAGGACTTGCCGGAACCCGAAACGCCGGTCACGACCACCAGGCGGTTTTTCGGAATGCGCAGGCTGATCCCTTTCAGATTGTGGGTGCGGACGCCTTCCAGGCGGATATAGTCATAGGCCATGACGGTTTTCCTTATGCGAAGTGGGCATGGGCAGTGGATGGGGCGGCCGAGGAAGCCTTGGCGGCGGCGCGCGGCCCGACCCCGCGCAGGCCGTCCATCGCCTTGCGCTCAAGCTGCTGGATGCGCTCCACCGTGTCGATCACCTCGGCCAGCTGCGCCTGCAGCGCGGCCTGGCTGGTGTCGGGGCCGAGCTGGAGCAGATTGCGGCCCAGCGTCGTCCACAGCTCCCCGCTGGCGCCCATCGTGTTGGCGGCTTCGAGCAGGCGCTCGTCGCCCACCAGGTCGCCGAAGATCTGCAGGAAGCGGCTCCACATGGGGCGGAACAGGCCGCCGCCGGTGCCGAACACCTCGATCGCGCGCCCCAGGCTCACCAGCTGGCAGAACAGGGCCGGCACCATATGGTTGGCGCCGTCGGACCAGAGTTGCATGGTGACGGTCCCGGTCTTGGTCTGCGACCAGTTGCGCACGCCCGCAGCGAACTGCTTCAGGCCCGGCATGCCGAGATTGTTGATGCTGGGCTTGAGCACTTCGCGCACGCAATTGTCCACCGCGAAGTAGCCGACCTTGGCCACGTCGGCCTTGCCGCACACCGAGTCGACCACGTGGCACCAGTTCTCCGGATTGATGGGCGGCGAGCGCTTGCTGCTGCGCGCCTTGTTCAAGGCTTCCTCGCTGATGGTCTGCAGCTGCTCGAAGCCGGCGTCGGACACCGTGAACTGGCCCGCCTCGTAGCCCACCACATTCACGAAATAGCCGCCGAACGGAGCGCCGCCATGGTTGTTCCAATACGGCAGTTCGCTCAGGTCGACGCGCGCAATCACCGGCCGTCCATGCTTCAGATGGTCGAGCAGGATGGCCGAACCGCTGGCCTGGGAACTCCGGACCCGCACGCCGAGCAGGCGCATGGCCTGGCCCGAAAAGATCTGCTGGCGGCCGATCACGATATCGGGTCCGTTGTCGCGCCGCTCAAAGTAGCCGAAGCCGAAACCGCCATCCAGGCCGAGCAGAACCTCTTCGGCGAATTCCACGCCGGACACGGCAAGCACATTGCGCATGCAGGTGGTTTCGCAATTCATCCCTGCGCGGTGCTGATAGGCATCGATGTACATCGTTTGTTTCCTTCCCTTATCTGATGATTCAAGCCTGGGTGAAGCTGCGCTGCACCTCGCGCGGCATCTTTTCGATGGCATAGCGCAAGGTGGGGCGTTCCATCCGCCCCAGATGCTGGCGCAGGAAGTCCTGCACAGGCTGCAATTCGTATTGGCTGGCCACCTTCAGCATCCAGCCGATTCCTTTCTGCACATACGGGTCGCCATCGTCCAGCAGGCGTTCGCAGTTGGCGAATACCCGCGCCAGGTCGACGTGCTGGCTGCGCCCCGCGAATTTGACCAGGGCCACGTTGGAGGCGCGCCGGCACCATGGGCTGTCCGAGTCGCCCCAGGCGTAGATCCGCTCCAGCAGCTGCGGGCGCTGCTTGAGATAAATGTAGAGCGGCTTGATGCACAGGTCGTCGCATTGCGCCCAGTTGCTCACATCGTGTTCCAGCCAGGCCCGCAAGCGTTCCAGCAGGCGCCCCTCGTCGTCCAGGCCGCGCGCGACTTTCGCCACCAGCGCCGAGGCCAGGATGAAATACTCGTGATACGTATGGGCCTGCGCAAAGCGCTCGGCCCGCGCCAGCCAGTCTTCGGCCGTCACGCCGCGGTGGCGCGCGAAGGCGGCGGCGGCAATCTTGACCACCTCGGTGTTCGATACGCCCAGCGCCTGCACCGGTTCGGGAAAGTAGCGCTGCAGCGATTGCGCCAGCTGCGCCGACGCGGCCGCCGCCAGCGCGCTTTCCAGTTCGGCATCCACGGCATCCTGGCCGGCGCCGCCCGCCCCTGTCGCGTCGCGCCTCATGCTGCCGGCGCCTCTTGCGCCGCCGGCGTGAAACGCACCTGGGTCGCAATCGGTATCCTGGCCGGCGGCATCACCAGCGGCTTGACGCCCTGCATCGCGTGCCGGTACTCCTTATGCATGTCTTCCACGCGCTTGATGGTTTCCTTGCTGCGCAGGTAGAGATCCTGGCCCTTCAGCCCCCACCACAGATACCAGTTCTTGTTTTGCAGGTAGAGGTCGCGCACGAAGTTGAGCGTGCCCGGGTCGTCCAGCAATTCCGGTTCCACATAGAAGGTGGGGATGAACATATTGTGGTCTTCCTCGATCAGGCCGTTCTTGATGGCGATGCGCTGCAGCTTGGTGTCGCTGAGGATGCGGATGCCGAGGTTGGCGTAGATCTGTTTCGGTTTCAGGTATTTGATCGGAGCCAGGACCGACTCGCGCAGCTCGCGCGAACCCTCGCCGGGGCCGCCCAGGAAGACGCAATGGGTGTGCTCCACCTTGCTCTTTTGCAGCAGCAGGTCGACCTCGGCCACCTTGGCCATGTCGAAGCCCTTCATCAGCGTTTCCAGCGAGGCGTCCGAGAAGGAATCGGTGCCCAGGTCGACGCGGATGCAATTGGCGCGTTCCAGCAGGTCGACGAATTCGGGCGTGACGGCGTTCGGCGTCAGCTGGCAATACCAGGGCACGTTCAGCTCGGAGCGCACGATCTCTTCGCACACCTCCATCGCATAGTCGAGCGGGTAGTTGAAGGTGGCGTCGACGATCTCGAACTCGCGCACCATCGGATTGGTGAGCATGGCCATGCGGATTTCTTCCACCACCTCGCGTGGTTCCTTGAAGCGGTTGCCACGCCCTTCGGTCTTCTTGATGATGCAGTAGGAGCAATGCAGCTTGCAGCCGCGCTTGGTCTGCAGCGTTTCGATGGCCGGCTGGTAGTCGCGCGTCAAGTCGGTTGCGGCAGCCACCGTTTCCTCGAAATAGCGCGGATCGTAGATGCTGCGGTCGGGCGTGAGCACCTTGACGTTGACCTTGCCCAGCGGCGGGTTCTGGTGAAAGTAGCCGGTGGCCGGATCGACGTAGCACAGGCCGGAAATGGTGGTCAGGCTGCCGTTGCCGGTTTTCAGGTAATCCAGCAGCTCGACGATCGCTTCCTCGCCCTCGCCCGCGATGCCGAAGTCGGGACGCGCATAGTCGTACATCGATTTCGGCTCGACCGAAAAGCCGCTGCCGCCCATCACTACATAGGCGCTGGTGTACTTGCGCACGCACTGCACGATCTTGTGGGTGATCGGCCCGAAGAAGACGGGATCGATGAAGGTCAGGTTGTCGAGGTTGCGGATGGCGATGCCCACCACGTCGGGCTTGACTTCCTGCAGGGTCGTCAGCACCGCCTTGAGCTCGCGCGGTTCCCACAGCAGGTCGAGCATATGCACTTCATGGCCGGCCGCCTTCAGCGCCGCGCTGATATAGGCCACGCCGATGGGGAGCGCCGGCCTTGGCACACGAATCTTGTTGGTCGAGATCAAAAGAACGCGCATGATGGGCCTATTAGGAGTTTCCGCCGGAAACAGCGGCTCGGCCTTGCAAGCCTTGCCAGCTGTTCAGATAGACGTCGGGCTGGGTGTCGCCGATCAGGGAGCGGGTTTCGCGGTAGCGCTGCAAGCGTTCCACATCCAGCTCGATCACGCGCAATTCCTCTTCCTGCTCGAAGCGCAGCAAGGTTTCGCCGCCATCGACGAAGTCGAACAGCTCGTCTTCGAGGAAGAGCGGATCGGCCACGACGCAGCTCTCGCCCATGTAATTGAAGCCGGCATACACATTCATGCCGACGCCGGAGACGAACACGATGAAGCACTGGTTCTCGATGGCGCGCGTGGTCAGCAGCTGGTTGGTCACGTAGGCGAACTGTTCCGGAATCAGGGCCGGGCAGAAGATGACGTCCACATTCTGCTGGTACAGGGCACGGCAGGTTTCCGGGAAGTTCAGGTCGTAGCCGAGGATCAGGCCGATGCGCCCCTGCGGCGTGTCGACGCAGGCAAAGCGGTCGCCGCAAGCCAGGTATTTGCGCTCCATCTCAAAGCAGTGCACCCGGCGGTAGGTGGCGGCGATGCTGCCGTCGGGCTGGATCAGGATGGCCGTGCTGTAGTGGGCATCGCCATCCTTTTCCAGCAGGCCGGCGATGATGCTGATCCCGCCTTTGCGCGCCAGCACCGCCAGCGCCTCGGTGGCGCTGCCCGGAATGGCGACGGCGACATCGGCCACTTCCAGGATATTGCCGGAAGTGAGAAAGGCTTCCGGCAGGCAGACCAGATCGACGCCGGCCTCGATCGCCTGTTCGATATAGCGCTCGGCGCGCCGCATATTGCTCTCGCTGCGGTTGATCTTGCAGTCCAGTTGTACGATACCGACTTTCATGAGGCAGTCCCGGTGTGGTGAGTGTCGTTCAAAGTGGCATCCGATGCCGGCGGCGCCTCGCGCTGCTCCTCATCGACATACCATAGCGGCCCCAGAAAATTCATCGCGGCAGACTGTCCCAAGGCCATCAGCGCTTTCTCAAGGCAGTCGACCAATATTTGCTCGCAGGTCCGGGGCTGGCCGTTCATTTGACTTCCTCCAGGTCGTCCAGCACGACCGAGGAGACCACCAGGCCGAGTTCGTCCTCATAGACGTGCCAGTGCGCCAGCCCGGCCTCGGCCAGCAGGCCTTTGACCTCTTGCGGGCTGTAGGAAGCGCGCAAGGAATCCATGAACTCGTTGGCGCCCTCCTTGACGAATTGCAGGACGAAGGTGATATGGCCCTCTTCCGCCAGGCGGTTGGTATCGAACAGCAGCACCACGCCGCCCGGCTTGCAGATGCGGCCGATCTCCTTCAAGGTTTCGACCGGACGCCGCCACAGGTGCAGGGACGAGAACGAATAGACGATGTCGGCGCTGGCATCGGCCGCGGGGAACTTGTTCAGCTTGCACAGCTCGAACTCGATATTGCTGGGCGCGGAACACCAGACGCTCAGGCTCAGGTTTTCTTCGGCCACTTCGAGCAGGGTGACGTTTTCCTCGATGCTGGAAATGATGTGCTCGGGCCGCTTGCCGCCCAGATACAGCGACAGCAGGCCGGTGCCGGTGCCGACCTCGAACAGGTCGCGCGTATTCTCGTTGCAATAGCTCAGGATGCGCTTGGCCGGCTTCAGGTAGGCCACCAGGGCCGACTTGCGCATGCCCAGATCGTAGCTGCGCACTTCGTCGATCACCGAAAACGGCTTGCTTTGCGGGACACGGTGGTCCAGATCAAACAGGGTTGCATTGACCATCTTGCTCTGCTCCTTGCGCGCTCAGGCGGCCTTGATGATGAAGGGGGAAATATTGGCGCCCAGGTGCTGCGGATAGCGCCGGTATTCCTGCGAATAGAAAGCTTTGGAGATGTTGTCCATGTAGTACCAGCCCTTCGGTCCCACCACTTCCATCGCCTCGTCGGTCAGGCGCACCAGCCCCTTCGCTTCCAGATCGGCGATTTCCGCCGGGAACAGCTGGGCGAAGTCGACCCCGTGCAATTCCACGAAGCGCTTGCGGTCCAGGCGCGAGGACTTAATGCCCAGCATGACGGCGCGGCGCAGCGCTTCGTCGGCGGTGATCTGCTTGCCCATGGCGATCGGCAGGCGGCCCTCATTGATGGCATCGATATACAGTTCGATGCTGGGTTCGTTGAAGTACCAGTAATCCTTCAAGTGGCCGGTGGCCGTCGGTCCCATCGGGATGATGGGCATCTCTTCGGTCCAGGTGACGCTGCCATAAGCCGGCCGCTGGCCCGGCAAGGCGAAGCAGTCGCCGAAATAGCCTTCGTAGCCGTTGCGGGTCAGGAATTCGGCGGCGTAGATGAACATCTCGTCGACCATCTCGCGCGGCGGCACGGGCGGCAGCTTGCGCCGCTTGGTGCTGATCTGGGCGAATTCCATATAGGTATAGAAGGACACGCTGGAGACGCCCAGGTCGACCGCGGTCTGCAGGCTCTGGTGCCAGCTCTCCATGGTCTGGCCGTTGAGGCCGTGCATCAGGTCGATATTGATGCGCGGTACGCCGATGCGCTGCAGCATCTTGATGGCGTCGATGATCATGGCCGCGTTGCCGGCCCGGCCCAGGTCTTCCAGCTCCTGGTCGATGAAGGTTTGCACGCCCAGGCTGATGCGGTTCACGCCATGCGCGAGCAAGGCGCTGGCCTTCTGTTCCGAGATATCGAGCGGGGTCGACTCGGTGGAAATCTCCAGGCCCGGTTTCATGTCGAACACGGCCTTCATATGGGTCAGCAAGTCCACCAGCTGATCCGTGCTGAGGGCGGTCGGGGTGCCGCCGCCGATATAGCCCACCGTCAGCTGGTGCTCCTGCACATAGGGGCGGGCAGCATAGTTCGACATTTCCTTCTTCAGGGCATCGACATAGCGCTGGGTGACGCTCTTGTCGGTCTGGTGCTTGATGTAGGGACAGCTGAAGCACAGACGATTGCAAAACGGAATGTGGACGTAGAAGCCCATGGGCGCCTTGCGGAACACATCTTCTTCGCACACGGCAACGTGCTTGGTCGGATACTGCCGGACCCACTCGCTGTCCCGCTCAGGATATTCCTTCCAAAATGGCAAATCGCGGCTATTGCTGTTCACAGTCCCTCCTCCTGGTTTTCTAAACGCCTGTCCGATGTTTCGACCGCCCTGCACACGGCTAGCGATCGCCCATACCGCTGGCCCGGATCAACTCCTTCATTCCGGGTTCTCCCCACCTGATGTTGCGCAAATGAATTTCGTGCTCGGCCAGCGCACCGACCGTCTTCGCCAGCAGCGCGGCTTCCCCGCTGCGGCAATACAGCCGCACCTGGCTGCCCTCGCGCCGCGCATCGAGCGTCCACGGCAGGGCGTGCAGCATTCCGGACAGCCGGCTCCACTGCTGCGCCACCAGGTCCGGGTCGTCGAAGTCGAGCGCCAGGCTGGCGCCCTCCGACCGGCCGCCCTCGCCGCGCCGCGCGAGACGGACCAGACGGCCGCCATCCATCACGCCGACCAGATCGGCCAGCGCCTCGACCTCGTCCAGATGGTGGGTGACGATGACCATGCTCATCCCCAGCTGCTGCTTGAGTTCGTTCAGATAAGCCATCACTTCGCTCTGGAACTGCGCGTCCAGGCCGGCGCAAGGCTCGTCGGCCAGCAAGACCTCGGGACCGTGCGCCAGCGCGCACAGGATCTGCAGCTTGCGGCGGTTGCCGCCGGACAGCGCCGTCACCTCGTGCTTGAGGAAATCGCTTAAACCAGCCATGGCCAGCAGGCGCGGTGCGGCGTCGCGGCGCGCGCGGCGCAGATCGATCTGCTGCAGCACATAGTCGCCGACCGTGGTGTGCGACGGCATCTCCTTCGCCTGCTGCACCAGTCCCAGGTGCGGCGCCGTGCGCTGCCAGTCGGTGCTGGCGTGGCCGGCGATGCGCACCGTTCCCACGTCCGGCGCGGCCAGGCCGGACAGCAGGCGCAGCAGCGAAGACTTTCCCGAACCGTTGCGGCCGACGATGGCCAGGGTCTCGCCGCGGCCCAGGCTGAATTCAACCTCGGCGATGGCAAAGTGGCCGTTGACCGCCGCGCCCAGGCCGCGCACCTCCAGCACCGGTACCGCGCCGGATGCGGGTTGGGCGCCGGCCGTATTAGCGGCGGGTGACACGGTTCTTGAAAACATAGAGCGCGACTCCCATCATGATCAAGGCATAGCCGAGCGACAAAGCCAGGCTGTAAGCGAAGCTGGTGCTGGCCTGGCCCGCAATGGCCGAGCGCAGCACATCAATCTGGGCCGATAGCGGCAGCCACGCGATCAGCGTCCGGCCCGCGCCGAAATTTTCCAGCGGGAAGAAGACCCCGCAGATATAGGTCAGCGGTATCAGCACCAGATTCACCACGCTGGCGAACGAGATTTCGTTGGTAAAGCAGCTCACCACGATGCCGAAACCGGCGAAGAACACGCAGGCGCTGGCAAAGCCGAGCAGCAGGCGCCCGGGCAAGCCCACCTGGACGCCGAACATCCACGCCGCCAGCGCGAGGACCGCGACAAACTGCAGGGAACATTTGAGCATCATCCCGATCAGCCGCCCCAGCAGGAAGCCGCCGTAAGACAGGGGCGAGAGGACGATATCCTCCATCGCGCGCCGGTTGTGGTCGACGATGAAGGCGTAGCCGATGGTGTAGGTGCAGCTGAACATGATGCCCACGCCGACGATGCCGGGCAGGACAAAGGCGAAATAGCTGGCTCCGCCCTGCCCCACCGCCGGCACATGGGAAGTGCCGAAGCCGAAAGCCAGCACCATGGACACCGAGGTCAGCATGGTGGAGACGACGATCAGGCGATAGCGGAAGAATTGCACCATATCCCAGTAGACCTGGCGGTACAGATCGATCAGCCAGAGGCGGCCCGCGCCGATGCGGCTTTGCACGATATCGCTCATGCCTGCAATTGCCCGCGCAGCGGCGGCTGCCAGTTCGCCACATAATCGGCTTGATAAGGCAGCTCCTTGCCGATTTTCTTCTTGCGGCCGATTAACAGCTCAGCCTGCACGATTTCCTGCTGCTGGCCGGCGTGGGCGAGCACGTCCAATTCCCGGTTCTGGTCGACTTTCATTACCGTGCCGTCGGCAATCAGGCTGCCGCCCATATATTCCAACATTGCAAAACCATTTTCCCCAATACAACTAGCAAAAACGAAATAGCAGGCATTATCAGCGGCCCGCGCGCGGCATAGGGATTCAACGGCAAAGCCATAAATATGGAAAAGACTGGCTACGCAGATAATGATGTCGGCATTCTCCGCAAAGTATCTCCTAGATGCCTCCGGGAAACGAACATCGTAACTCACCAGTAATCCGATTTTGCCATGCCGGGTTTCGATCAAAGGGGCCGGAGTGCCGCGCGAGATATAGGCGCGTTCGCCTTCCCAGATACTGTTTCGCCTATAGCTGCCGGCAATTGCGCCGGATTCGTCTATATAGAAAGCGGCATCGTAGATATCGTTGCCATCCCGTTCGAGCAAGCCGAATACGAGCGCAATGCCGAGCGATGCGGCCAGCGTTCGCAGGGTGCTGACGATAGGCCCGTCGGCTGCTTGCGCATCCCGCTTCAGAGAGGGAAAGTTGATGCCAGTGGCAAAGGTCGCCGGCAGGCAGACGATGTTCGCCCCCGTCCCCGCCGCTTCGCGGATCAGCTTGACCGCAGCTTCCAGATTCTTTTCGGTTTGATTGTGCAAAATACAGAGCTGGATGACGGCAACCTTTACCGCGGGTCCAGAGAATATGTTCCGTATTCTATTCATTTATTTAATCCTGGAAACAGACGTAGATATCAAAATGATATTTAACACTTCCGAAAGACAGAATAGCCAATTCACACAAAATTCCAGATGGCTGCGCAATCTGTATCACGGTGTTTTTCTCAAACCTTCACATTAATTAAAACATATCTATCTCAGCGAATCGGAATTTATTTGGAATGGCCAAATGAAGTAGTAGGGATTGCCGAATTCGCGGGTGTTGGTTTTACATCACAACTCCGGATCTATTGCATAAAGCCCGCGCCACTTCTACGGAATGGCCCGGGCTTATTGGCGGCATATTCAAGGGATTAACGAGGAACCGGGCGCAATATCGATCCGCGCGCCCAATACATCAATGAATAGGTATTAGTCAAGTCTCGCGCGGCAATCGTGCGCCAGCCGTGAGAACGCAATGCAGATTTTTGGAGACTGATTGGCAGCGTATCCGGTCCATGAAAGACGACGAGATACAAAGTACGCGGAGCATCTGGCGGCCGCTCCCGCATCGATAAGAAGTGTTCGCCTGCGCTGGCTAGCTCAAAGCCGCCGCTTCCAGAAGCTGGAAAATGGACTTCAGCCCCGAACGACCGGCTTGCTAGGACAGAAGGTGGTCGTAGTTATCTACACAGAGCGGGAAGGAGAAATCCGTGTCATTTCGATTCGCAAAGTTACTTTCGGCGCCAGCGCCGCCTATCCAGGTAAGCGGCGCCTATCGTGCGCGGCGGGATGGGCTTGCCTTATACAATGCGGGCAAACACCGGCCAGACAGATCAGTTGGCCATCGCCACGCCGCCCAAGCCAGCGGTCGTCTTCATTCACTTGGGAGAATACGCTTGCGCACTCACCTCTATAAACTCGGCGCCCTGTGCGCCATTGTCCTCGCCACCGGCTGCCAGACCATGCCGTCCACCACTACCGCCCAGGACGAGGCTCCCGCTCCGAAAAATCCGGAATTCGCCGGCGAAATGGCCAAGTTCAATGCCCAGTTCCCGAACGAGAAAGTGGCGAAGTATGAGGAGGAATCGATCCGCTTCAACAACGCCAATAAGCTCGACGAGAAAGGCGGCTGCCACGAGAAGTCGAAGTATCCCGTGACCATCATCCTGCTGCTCGATGCCAGCGGCAAGGTCACGCAAAGCATGACCGATGTGGAAAACAGCAAGGCCCAATGCTTCCGCAACAGCTACGCCTCGGCGCAGTTCCCGCGTCCGCCGATCGCGCCTTACCGCAAGGCGATGCAGCTGCGCTAAGCAGCCGCTCTTCGCTCACGCCTGGCGCAGCACCAGCAGCGCCACGGCTTCGGCATTGATGCCTTCTTCGCGGCCCAGATAGCCCATCTTCTCGTTGGTCTTGGCCTTGACGTTCACCTGGCCTACCGCCACGCCCAGATCCTCGGCGATATGCGCCGCCATGGCGCCGATATGCGGCGCCATCTTCGGCCGCTGGGCGATGATGGTGGCGTCGATATTGCCGATATCGTAGCCGGTGGCGCGCACGCGCTTGGCCGCTTCGCGCAGCAGCGCGCGCGAATCCGCGCCCTTGAACGTGGGATCGGTGTCGGGGAAATGGCGGCCGATATCGCCCAGCGCGGCCGCGCCCAGAATGGCGTCGGTGATCGCATGCAGCAAGGCGTCGGCGTCGGAGTGGCCCAGCAAGCCTTTTTCGTGCGGGATGTCGACGCCGCCCAAAATCAGTTTGCGGCCTTCGACCAGCTTGTGGCAGTCGTAGCCCTGGCCGATGCGGAATGGGAGTGCGGGAGTGGCTGTCATTTCTTGTCCTGTTCCAGATACATTTCTGCGATGCGAATATCGCTCGGCAGCGTGACCTTCAGATTGCGCGGATGGCCTTCCACCAGCTGCGGCGCGAAGCCCAGCATTTCAACGGCGCTAGCGTCGTCGGTGATGGCGTTGGCGTCGGGCGCCGAGGACAGCGCGCGCAGCAGCAGCGCATAGCTGAACATCTGCGGCGTCTGCGCCAGCCATAGGCCGTCGCGCGGCACGGTGGCGACGGCGCCGCCGCGCGTGCTTTTCACCGTGTCCACCACGGGCAGCGCGAGCAGGCCGCCGGCCGGATTCGCGCCCACTTCCTCAATCAGTTTGCGGATCAGTTCCGGCGTCAGGCCGGGACGGGCGGCATCGTGCACCAGCACCATATCGCAATCGGCGGCAAGGTCACGCAAGGCGCGCAGGCCGTTCAGCACCGAATCCATGCGGGTGGCGCCGCCGCAGCGCAGCACCGTCACGCCGGATGGCGGGACGATGGCGTCGATATAGCCGTCTTCCGCGCTCACCACCACATAGGTGTGGGCAATCAGCTCGCTGCCGAGAAAGGCTTGCAGGGTATGGGCCAGCATGGGCTGGCCGCCCAGCGCCAGGTATTGCTTGGGCGTGGCGGCGGCCATGCGCGCGCCGACGCCGGCAGCCGGGATCAGCGCAAAGTAGCGCACCGGCTGCGGGGGATTCTTGTTATCGCTTGCTGTCATCGTGTATGCGCTCAGCGTCTGCCGCGCGTCTTGTTCAAAATAGTCTGGATCTCGCCATTGCAGGATTTGCCCAGGCGTTCATATTCGGCGGGGGAATCCAGCCTGGCCTGCTGTGCCTCGACCTTCTCCATCTCCGCCTTGATGAAGGGCAGCCAGCCGCTGTTGATTTCATGGTTCAGGGCAGACTGCGCGGTGCGCGACGGCGCGTACAGCGGCTTGTCGCCGAAGCGCTTGAGCAGCGCCTCGCGCACCACCACTTCCACCTTGGGCAGATTATCCATATAGATCTGCATATGCTGCATCTCGTGCGCCAGGATCACATCATAGCCGCAACTGCCTTTGGGGAACTCGTTGCCGACATAGATGCGCACCGGGGCATAACTGAGCTTGACGTCGATCTTGGGCGCGATGCATTCATAGCCGCTCTCGGGATCCTGCAGCAGCTGGCCGGTCCAGCCCACCTTCACGCGCGATTCGGTGCGCGTCAGGCCCAGCACATAGCTGTTGGGCTGGTAATCGCCCTTCATCTGCGTCAGGGATTTGTAGGAGAGCTGGGTATTGACCGAGTAGCCGCTCTGCTGGGCCGACATGACCGAGGCGGTCTTGCTGATCGTGTCCTCGCAGCGGATCTGGAAGGGCGTGCGCTTCTCCGCGGCGCCGCTGGCGCTGGCGCACCAAGGTGCGAGCGCGGCCAGCAGGCAGGCCAGCCGGAGCAGGAAACGCAGCGCCGACATGGTCTTAGCCGAGCTTCCAGGCTCCGCTATTGATGCGTTCCAGCCAGAAGGCGCCGATGACGGTCTTGACGTCGGTGATGCGGCCGGTGCGTACCCAGTCCAGCATTTCTTCCGGCGTGGCGGTGATGGTTTCGATGAATTCGCCTTCATCGAGCTTCACCTCGCCCGCTGTCAGGCCGCGCGCCAGGAAGATATCCAGGTGCTCGTCCGAATAGGCGATGGCGTTGTGGATGGTGCTCAGGTAGTGCCACTCGCTGGCGCTGTAGCCGGTTTCTTCTTCCAGCTCGCGCTTGGCGCAGGCCAGCGATTCTTCGCCCGGATCGATCTTGCCGGCCGGGAGTTCGATGAAGACGCGGTCGAGCGGATAGCGGAACTGGCGCTCCAGCAGCACGCGGCCATCGTCCAGCAGCGGCAGAATCACCACGGCGCCGGGATGCTTGATGAATTCGCGTCCGGTTTCGGCGCCGTTGGGCAGTTTGATGCGGTCGCGTTGGACCTTGAGGAAGTGGCCGTCGTACGCCAGCTCGCCGTCGATACGGGTTTCTTTCAGGTGCGCATCCATGCACGCTCCTTTCAATCGGAAAATCAGTAGTGTATCAGCGGCGCTTGCGCAGGTAGCGCACGACGAAGCCAGGGAAGGCCAGCACGATGAAGAGGCAGGCGGTGATCGCATAGAACTCCCACTGCTGCGGGAAGCGGGTGCCGATGCGCGCCTCGATCGCCATGGCGATCAGACCGACGACAAAGTAGAGCACCACCATTTCCAGCAGCCGGATGAACAGCGCCTTGCGGTGGTGCTCCTGCCCTGCCCCGCCGGACTTCAGCGGAATCAGGGCAAACACCTTGTCGTTAAAGAATGGCAGGTTGGCGGCTGCAAATGCAAGCAGGATCACCAACCAGCTGGAGGAGGATACGTCCATCTATCTGGGCTCAGGAAGCCAGGGTTTTGCTCATGGCGCTCAGGCAGGCGTTCAGCAGCGGGCCTGGAATGATACCCAGAGCCACCACGGCCAGACTGTTCAGCACCAGCACCACGCTCTTGTCGCCATTGACGACGATGGGCGCGGTATCTTCCGGCTCATCGAACCACATGGTTTTTACCACGCGCAGATAGTAGTAGGCGCCGATCAGCGAGAACATCACCGCCAGCACGGCCAGCCACAGCTGGCCGTTGGTCATCACGGCCTGCAGCACGGACAGCTTGGCGGTGAAGCCGACCATCGGCGGCACGCCGGCCAGCGAGAACATCAGCACCGACATCAGGGTCGCGTACATCGGGCTGCGCTTGCTCAGGCCCTTGAAGTCGGACAGTTCTTCCGCTTCGAAGCCGGCACGGGCCAGCGCCATGATCAGACCGAAGCTGCCCAGGGTGGTCAGCACGTAGGTGATCGAGTAGTACATGGACGCGCTGTAGGCAGCGGCGGCATTGCTCTTGTCGACGCCGACCACGCCAGCCATCAGGCCCAGGAGCACGAAGCCCATTTGCGCGATGGTGGAGTAAGCCAGCATACGTTTCAGATTGGTCTGAGCGATAGCGGTGAAGTTGCCGATGGCCAGAGACAGCACGGCCAGGATCAGCAGCATCTGCTGCCAGTCATGCGCCAGCGGCAGCAGGCCTTCCACCAGCAGACGGATGCAGATGGCGAAGGCGGCCAGTTTCGGCGCGCCGCCCAGCAGCAGGGTCACAGCGGTCGGTGCGCCTTGGTACACGTCCGGCACCCACATATGGAAAGGCACCACGCCCAGCTTGAAGGCCAGACCAGCCACCATGAACACCAGGCCGAAGACCAGGATGGTCGGTTTCAGCGTGCCGCTGGCGGCGGCTTTCGCCACCTCGGTCAGCTCCAGCGAACCGGTGGCGCCGTACAGCATGGACATGCCATACAGCAGGAAGCCGGATGCCAGCGCGCCCAGGACGAAGTACTTCATCGCCGCTTCGGTTGCTTTGGCGTTGTCGCGGCGCAGGGCCACCAGGGCGTACAGGGCCAGCGACATCAGTTCCAGGCCCAGGTAGATGGACAGGAAGCTGTTACCGGAGATCATGACCATCTGGCCCAGCAGGGCAAACAGGGCCAGCACATAGAACTCGCCGCCGAGCGAGCCGCCCAGCATGCCGCGCTGGTGCGCGTACTGGCGCGAATACACCAGGGTCACGGCCACGGCCAGGTAGGAGAACACTTTCAGCAGGTTCGACATCGGATCCGAGACGAACATATTGTTGAAGGCGTACACGGTGGCGCCGGCATTGTAGTCGGCCAGGCTGATGGCCGCGCAGACGCCCAGCGCGAGCAGCGACAGCACATAAGTGATCGAACGCTTGCTCTCTGACAGGAACATATCGATCAGCAGGATCGCCGAGGTGGCGATCAGCAGAAAGACTTCTGCATAGAGCGGGATCAGGTTAGTGGTATTCATTTAGCTATTCCTGGTTTTTCTTAGTGCAGCTTGCTCTGGGCGACGTGCTTGAGCAGATCGGCCACGGAGGTTTGCATGGTGTCGGTGAACGGGGCTGGGTACAGGCCCATTACCAGCACCGCCAGCGCCAGGATGCCCAGCATCAGGAACTCGCGGTTGTTGATGTCGGTCAGTTCGGCCACATGGGAGTTGCCCACTTTGCCGAAGATCACGCGCTTGGCCATCCACAGCGAGTACGCCGCGCCGAAGATCAGGGCGGTGGCGGCCAGGATGCCGGTCACGAAGTTGAACTGCACCGCGCCAAGGATCACCATGAACTCGCCGACGAAGCCGGAGGTTGCAGGCAGGCCGCAGTTAGCCATCGAGAACAGCACGAAGAAGGCCGCGAACTTCGGCATGGTGTTGACCACGCCGCCGTAGTCGGCGATCTGGCGCGAGTGCATGCGGTCGTACAGCACGCCGATGCACAGGAACATGGCGCCGGAGATGAAGCCGTGCGAAATCATCTGCACGATGCCGCCCTGCACCGACATGTCGTTGAACATGAAGAAGCCCAGGGTCACGAAGCCCATGTGGGCGATCGAGGAGTAAGCCACCAGTTTTTTCATGTCCTTCTGCACCAGTGCCACCAGGCCGACGTAGACCACGGCGATCAGGGACAGCACGATCACGAAGCCGGCCAGCTCTTTCGAGGCGTCAGGCACGATTGGCAGGGAGAAACGCAGGAAGCCGTAAGCGCCCAGTTTCAGCATGATCGCGGCCAGCACGGCGGAACCGCCGGTCGGCGCTTCCACGTGGACGTCCGGCAGCCAGGTGTGGACCGGGAACATCGGCACCTTCACGGCGAAAGCCATGAAGAAGGCGAAGAAGATGGCGATCTGTTCGCCCATGGCCAGCGGCAGCTTGTGCCAGGCCAGGATGTCCCAGCTACCCGACTTGTTGTACAGGTAGATGATGGCGATCAGCGTCAGCAGCGAACCGAGGAAGGTGTACAGGAAGAACTTGAACGCTGCGTACACGCGGTTAGCACCGCCCCACACGCCGATGATGATGTACATCGGGATCAGGGTCGCTTCGAAGAAGAAGTAGAACAGCAGGCCGTCCATGGCGCAGAACACGCCGATCATCAGACCGGACAGGATCAGGAAGGCGCCCATGTACTGCGCCACGCGCTCTTCGATCACTTCCCAGGCCGAGATCACCACGATGATGGTGATGAAGGCGGTCAGCGGCACGAACCACAGCGACAGGCCGTCCACGCCGAGCGAGTAGAAGATATTGAAGCGCTCGATCCACGGCGCTTTTTCCACAAACTGCAGGCCATGGGCCGCATTGTCGAATTTGGTGAACAGCGGAATGGTCGGCAGGAAGGACACGACCGCGCCCAGCAGCGACAGCATGCGCACCATGCCGGCGCGCGAGTCGCGGCCGACCGCCAGAACGATCAGGCCGAACAGCACCGGCAGCCAGATCGCCAGGCTCAGGTAAGGAGGAAGATTATTTATCGTTGACTGCATCTTTTATCTCTTTTGCGTGTCAGCTATCAAGCGTGCCAAAACGGCAGGAAATAGACCAGGAATCCGAGGATGCCGAGGATCATCACGAACGCATAGTGGTAGATGTAACCGGTTTGCGCCACGCGCACCAGCGACGAGAACCACTGCACCACTTTCGCGCTGCCGTTCACCAGCAGACCGTCGATCAGGGTGCGGTCGCCCACATTCCACAGGCCTTCGCCCAGCAGGCGCGCGCCCTTGGCGAAGACTGCTTCGTTGATCTTGTCCATGTAGTACTTGTTGTCCAGCAGGGTGTGGACGGCTTTGAACTTGGCATAGAACCAGGCCGGCACGCGCGGATTGATCATATAGCAGTAGTAAGCCGTCGCCACGCCGGCAATGGCCAGCCACAGCGGAACGCTGGTCAGCGAATGGATCACCATCGCCACAGGACCGTGGAATTCTTCGGCCAGCTCGTGCATCGCGTGGTGGTTTTCGCCGACGAAGATCACGCCTTTGAAGAAGTCGCCGAACAGCATCGGGCCGATGGTCAGGAAGCCGATCACCACCGAAGGGATGGCCAGCATCACCAGCGGGAACCAGACCACGAATGGGGATTCGTGCGGTTTCTCGCCCGGCGCCAGGCCGTGGTGGCCGTGGTCGTCCTCTTCCGCCTCGTCGTCATGGTGCGAAGCGTGCGCATGGTGGTGTTCCTTGCCGAAGCGTTCCTCGCCATGGAAGACCAGGAAGTACATGCGGAAGGAGTAGAAGGCGGTCACGAAGACGCCGGCCAGCACCGCGAAGTTGGCGAAGCCCGCGCCCCAGATATGGGTAGCGTGCACCGCTTCGATGATCGAATCCTTCGAGTAGAAACCCGAGAAGAACGGGGTGCCGATCAGGGCCAGGGAGCCGAGCAGCGACGTGATCCAGGTGATCGGCATGTATTTGCGCAGGCCGCCCATATTGCGGATGTCCTGGTCGTGGTGCATGCCGATGATGACCGAACCGGCGCCCAGGAACAGCAGCGCTTTGAAGAAGGCGTGGGTCATCAGGTGGAACACGGCGATCGAGTAAGCCGAGGAACCCAGGGCCACGGTCATGTAGCCCAGCTGCGACAGGGTCGAGTAAGCGACCACGCGCTTGATGTCGTTCTGGATGATGCCCAGGAAGCCCATGAACAGGGCCGTGATGGAGCCGATCACCAGGATGAAGGACAGCGCGGTGTCCGACAGTTCGAACAGCGGCGACATGCGCGACACCATGAAGATACCTGCCGTCACCATGGTGGCGGCGTGGATCAGCGCGGAGATCGGGGTCGGGCCTTCCATCGAGTCGGGCAGCCAGACGTGCAGCGGGAACTGCGCCGATTTACCCATGGCGCCGATGAACAGGCAGATACAGGCCACGGTCAGCAGCATCCAGTCGGTGCCCGGCAGGGTCAGGGCCAGCAGCTGCTCTTTCTTGGCGAAGACTTCCTGGTAGTCCATGGAGCCGGCGTAAGCCAGCAGCAGGCCGATGCCCAGGATGAAGCCGAAGTCGCCCACGCGGTTGACCAGGAAGGCTTTCATGTTCGCCACGATGGCCGTGGGACGGGTATACCAGAAGCCGATCAGCAGATACGAGACCAGGCCCACCGCTTCCCAGCCGAAGAACAGCTGCAGGAAGTTGTTGGACATGACCAGCATCAGCATCGAGAAGGTGAACAGCGAGATGTAGGAGAAGAAGCGGTTATAGCCTTCGTCGTCCTTCATGTAGCCGATGGTGTAGATGTGAACCATCAGCGACACGAACGTCACCACGTTCATCATCATCGCCGACAGCGCGTCGATCTGGAAACCGACCGCCAGCTTGACGCCGGCAACGGTCATCCAGGTATAGATGTCGCCGTTATAGCTGGCGCCATCCATCACGCTCAGCAGCGTCTGGAAGGAAATGATAAATGCAATCAGCACGCCCAAAATCGTCGCGGTATGCGACGTTTTTCGGCCGACCAAATTCCCGAAGAATCGGGTTCCGAGCAAGCCCGCAATCGCGGCGCCCGCCAGGGGCGCCAGAGGAACGGCAAGAAGAAGGTTAGGGTTAAGCCCCGCCATGATGAACCTTACTGTTTATTATTCGAGGTTTAAAACTTAGCCTTTGAGGCTATCCAGGTCTTCCACATTGATGGTGTCCAGATTACGGAACATCACCACCAGGATCGCGAGGCCGATTGCCGATTCGGCAGCCGCCACGGTCAGGATGAAGAAGACAAAGATCTGCCCGGCCGCGTCGCCCAGGTAATGCGAGAACGCGATGAAGTTCATGTTCACTGCCAGCAGCATCAGTTCGATGGCCATCAGCAGAACGATGACGTTCTTGCGGTTCAGGAAAATACCGACGATCGAGATTGCGAACAGAATCGCACCCAGGACCAGGTAGTGTGCCAGCGATAAAGTCATGGTGCCTCCTTCGTTGCTGCTTCCGGCTGATTGCGCGTGGAGACGGCATCCATCTTCACGATGCGCAGACGGTCGTTGCGCTTGACCCGCACCGCATCGGCCGGATCGAAGTATTTGATGTCCTTGCGCTTGCGCAGGGTCAGGGCGACGGCGGCCACGATGGCCAGCAGCAGCACGACGGCGGCGATTTCAAACGCGTAGATATATTCGGTGTAAATCTTCAGGCCCAGCGCCTTGGTGGTGCCGATGGCGCTGGCCGCTGCCGGCGATTGCTGGTAGTCGTTGACGCCGAAGCTGCGCCACAGCACGGAAGCCATCTCCAGCACGATCACGCCGCCGATGGTGGCCGCCAGCGGCAGATAGTTCCAGAAGCCTTCGCGCAGCTTGTCGAGATTGATGTCGATCATCATCACGACGAACAGGAACAGCACCATCACCGCGCCGACATACACCAGCACCAGTACGATGGAGAGGAACTCCGCTTTGAGCAGCATCCAGATGCCGGCCGCCTGGAAGAAGGCCAGCACCAGGAACAGTGCGGCATGCACCGGATTGCGGGCCGTGATAACGCGGGTCGCTGCCAGCACCAGGATGGCGGCGAACACGTAAAACAAGACAGTTTTAAAATCCATAAGAAACCCTGACAGTTAAGTGTCGATCACGTCCGCGTTCAGCGGTACGGCGCATCGGCAGCACGGTTGGCGGCAATCTCCGCTTCATAACGGTCGCCTACAGCCAGCAGCATTTCCTTGGTGTAGTACAGATCGCCGCGCTTCTCGCCGTGGTATTCCAGCACATGGGTTTCCACGATGGAGTCGACCGGACAGGACTCTTCGCAGAAACCGCAGAAGATGCACTTGGTCAGGTCGATGTCGTAGCGCGTGGTACGGCGGCTGCCGTCGTCGCGCTGTTCCGACTCGATGGTGATCGCCATGGCCGGGCACACCGCTTCGCACAGCTTGCAGGCGATGCAGCGCTCTTCCCCGTTGGGGTAGCGGCGCAGCGCATGCAGGCCGCGGAAACGCGGCGAGATCGGCGTTTTCTCTTCAGGGAATTGGACGGTGATCTTCTTGGCAAACATGTATTTGCCGGTCAGCGCCATCCCCTTGAACAATTCGCGCAGCATCAGGCTGCCGAAAAAGTCTTTTATTCGTTCCATATCGTATTCGCTCTCTTACTTCCAAATGTTCCAGGAGGTCTGCATCCAGGTGGCGACGATGACCAGGTAGGCCAGGGTCAGCGGGATGAACACTTTCCAGCCCAAACGCATGATCTGGTCATAGCGGTAGCGCGGGAAGGTACCGCGAGTCCAGATGAACAGCGACACGATGCAGAAGGTTTTCACAAACAGCCAGAAGAAGCCGCCGAAGCCGCCGCCGAATTCCAGCGCAGCGATCGGAGCGGACCAGCCACCCAGGAACATGATCGAAGCGATGACGCCGATCAGGATCATATTGGCGTATTCGGCCAGGAAGAACATGGCGTAGGACATGCCCGAGTACTCGACCATGTGACCACCGACGATCTCCGACTCGCCTTCCACCACGTCGAACGGGTGGCGGTTACATTCGGCCAGGCCGGACACCAGGTAGACCACGAACATCGGCAGCAGCGGCAGCCAGTTCCAGGACAGGAAGTTCAGGCCCATGGCCGCCATCTGGCCTTTTTGCTGGCCGGCGACGATTTCGGACAGGTTCAGCGAACCGGACACCATCAGCACGATCACCAGCACGAAGCCCATGGCGATCTCGTAGGACACCATCTGCGCCGAAGCACGCATGGCGCCCATGAAGGAGTACTTCGAGTTCGAGGACCAGCCGGCGATGATGATGCCGTACACCTCGATCGACATGATCGACATCATCAGCAGCAGACCGGCGTTGACGTCGGCCAGCGCGACCTGCGGGCCGAAAGGCACCACCGACCAGGCGGCCAGCGCCGGCATGATGGTCATGATCGGGCCGATCACGAACAGCGCCTTGTTCGACTTGGTCGGCAGGATGATCTCTTTGAACAGCAGTTTCAGCGCGTCGGCGATCGGCTGCAGCAGACCGGCCGGACCCACGCGGTTCGGGCCGATACGGATCTGGATCCAGCCGAGCAGCTTGCGCTCCCACAGCGTCAGGTAGGCGACCATGCCCATCAGGGGCAGGGTCACGCACAGGATTTTGGCCAGGGTCCAGAAGAAGGGCCAGGCCGACCCCACCAGCTCGCCGCCGGTGGTATTGATGGTATCGATAATCTCAGGCAAAGACATTACTTGCCCTCCCCTGCTTTAACAACGGTGATGGAACCGAACATCGCGCCCAGCGCGGCGGTCGATGCGTGGGCGGCGGCAACGCGCACGACATTGGCCGGCAGGCCCGCGTCGATCTGCGCTTCCAGGATGGCCGAGCCGGAACCCTGGCTGACCTGCACCTTGTCGCCGGTCTTGACGCCGATCTGCTGCGCCAGGGCAGCGGACAGGCGGGCTTTCGGCGCTGCGGCGTCGGCGGTCGCTTGCAGCGGACCGGAACGGCGCGCCAGCGCGTCGGCGAAGTAGATCGGCACATCGGTCACGCGTTCCAGCTTGTCGCCAGCGCCGAAGGCGGCGGCAACAGGCGCCAGCTTGGCGTTGTTGTTGAGCTTGGAGGACAGGTCGGTCACGCCCTTGCCGAAGGCTTCGTCGCGGATCGCTTCCGACGTCTCGTAGTCGAAACCGGCCAGGCCGAGGATATTACCCAGCACGCGCAGCACTTTCCAGGCCGGACGGGTTTCCGCCAGCGGTTTCACGGTGCCGTTGAAGCTTTGCAGGCGGCCTTCGCAGTTGACGAAGCTGCCCGAGGTTTCAGCGAACGGCGCGATCGGCAGCAGCACGTCGGCGTAGTCCATGCCGTGCTTGAAGGCCGACAGCACTACCACCATGTCGGCGCCCTTCAGGGCGGCGACGGCGGCTTGCGGGTTGACGGCGTCCAGTTCCGGTTCGGCGTTCAGCAGCACGTAGGCTTTCTTCGGCGCGGAGAAGGCCGGCGCGGCGTTCTTCGCGGTGGCGCCCAGCAGGTAGCCGCCGACGGTGTTGGCCGCTTCGGTCAGGTAGCCCAGCTTGGCGCCGGTCTGTTCGGCGATCCATTGCGCGGCGGTGTGCAGCGCGGACGCTTGCGGATGCTGCGCGGCGGCGTTGCCGAGGAAGACGGCCTTGTTGTCGCCGGACAGCAGGCTGGCGGCGATGGCGGCGGCAGCGTCGGACACGGCCACGTTCTCGAAACCGGCCGGCGCGGCGACGTCCTTGGCCTTGGCCACGGCAGCGACCACGCCCGACAGCGCGGCCAGCCAGTCGGATGGCGCAGCGATGATCTTGTTGGCGGCGGTGATCAGGTTCTCTTCATCGGCGCCGTGCAGCACGGACAGCTTGCCGCCGGCCTTGACGGCGGCGCGCAGGCGGGTCGCCAGCAGCGGATGGTCCTTGCGCAGGAAGGAGCCGATGACGAAGACGCGCTGCAGATTGCTCACGTCGGCCACCGGCATGCCCAGCCACGGCGCGACCTGGCCATCCAGCGCGAAATCGCTGTGGCGCAGGCGGAAGTCGATGTTCTCGGAACCGACGCCGCGGGTCAGCTTTTGCAGCAGGACCAGTTCTTCCACCGTCGAATGCGGGGTCGCATAGGAGGCGATGGCATCGGCGCCATGTTCGTGCTTGATGTTTTTCAGGCCGTGCGCCACGTATTCGAGCGCGGTCTGCCAGTCCACCTGCTTCCACTCATTGCCTTGCTTGAGCATAGGCTGGGTCAGGCGCTCGGCGCTGCCCAGAGCTTCGTAGGAGAAGCGGTCCTTGTCGGAAATCCAGCATTCGTTGACCGCTTCGTTTTCCAGCGGCAGCACGCGCTTGACTTCGCCCTGCTTGACCTGAACGATCAGGTTCGAGCCCAGGCCGTCGTGCGGCGACACGGATTTGCGGCGCGACAGTTCCCAGGTACGGGCGCTGTAGCGGAATGGCTTGGAAGTCAGCGCGCCGACCGGGCACAGGTCGATCATATTGCCCGACATTTCGGAGTTCACCGCTTCGCCGACGAAGGTGGTGATCTCGGCGTGTTCGCCGCGGCCCAGCATGCCCAGTTCCATGACGCCGGCCACTTCCTGGCCGAAACGCACGCAGCGGGTGCAGTGGATGCAGCGCGCCATTTCCTGCATGGACACCAGAGGACCGGCGTCCTTCGGCTTCACCACGCGCTTTTCTTCTTCGTAGCGCGATTCGCTCTTGCCGTAACCCACGGCCAGATCCTGCAGCTGGCACTCGCCGCCCTGATCGCAGATCGGGCAGTCCAGCGGGTGGTTAATCAGCAGGAATTCCATGACGCTCTTTTGCGCCTGCACCGCTTTGTCGCTGTGCGAGCGCACCACCATGCCGGCCGAGACCGGGGTGGCGCAGGCGGGCAGCGGCTTTGGCGCTTTTTCCACCTCGACCAGGCACATACGGCAGCTTGCCGCGATCGACAATTTCTTGTGATAGCAGAAGTGCGGGATGTAGGTACCCAGCTTGTTGGCAGCGTCCATCACCATGCTACCAGCAGGGACTTCGACTTTCTTGCCGTCTATTTCGATTTCAACCATGATGATCGCAGCTTAGATGTATGCCGGCACCAGGCAGTGCTTGTGCTCGACGTGATATTCAAATTCTTCGCGGAACTGCTTGACGAAGGCGCGCACCGGCATGGCGGCAGCGTCGCCCAGCGCGCAGATCGTGCGGCCCTGGATGTTGTCTGCGATGGAGTTCAGCATGTCCAGATCGGAGGCGCGGCCTTGGCCGTGCTCGATGCGGTGGATCATGCGGTACATCCAGCCCGTGCCTTCGCGGCATGGGGTGCACTGGCCGCAGGATTCTTCAAAGTAGAAGTAGGACAGGCGCTCCAGCGCCTTAACCATGCAGCGCGTTTCGTCCATCACGATCACGGCGCCCGAACCGAGCATGGAGCCGGCCTTGGCGATCGAATCGTAATCCAGATCGGTGTCCATCATGATCTCGCCGCGGATCACCGGCGCGGAGGAACCGCCCGGAATCACAGCCTTGATCTTTTTGCCGCCACGCATGCCGCCGGCCAGTTCCATCAGCTTGGCGAAAGGCGTGCCCAGCGGGACTTCGTAGTTGCCGGGACGTTCGACGTCGCCCGAGATCGAGAAGATCTTGGTGCCGCCGTTGTTCGGCTTGCCCATGCCCAGATACTTCTCGGCGCCAACGTTCAGGATGAAGGGCACGGCCGCGAAGGTCTCGGTGTTGTTGATGGTGGTCGGCTTGCCGTACAGGCCGAAGGACGCAGGGAAAGGCGGCTTGAAGCGCGGCTGGCCTTTTTTGCCTTCCAGCGATTCCAGCAGCGCGGTCTCTTCGCCGCAGATGTAGGCGCCATAGCCATGGTGGGCGTGCAGCTGGAAGCTGAAATCGCTGCCCATGATCTTATCGCCCAGGAAGCCGGCGGCACGCGCCTCTTCCAGCGCTTCCTCGAAGCGCAGGTAATCCTGGAAGATCTCGCCGTGGATATAGTTGTAGCCCACGGTGATGCCCATGGCGTAAGCGCCGATGGCCATGCCCTCGATCAGGGCATGGGGGTTGTAACGAATGATGTCGCGGTCCTTGAAAGTACCAGGTTCGCCTTCATCTGTATTGCAGACGAGGTATTTCTGGCCAGGGAACTGGCGCGGCATGAAGGACCATTTCAGGCCGGTCGGGAAACCGGCGCCGCCGCGGCCGCGCAGGCCGGAGGTCTTCAGGTCGGCGATGATGGTTTCCGGCGCGATCTTCTCTTCCAGGATGCGGCGCAGCGCCGAGTAGCCGCCACGTTTCACGTAGTCGGCCAGGTGCCAGTTGTCGCCGGTCAGATCCTTGAGGATCAGCGGGTCGATGTGACGGTTGTGGAGCGAGGTCATTTCTTCAGTTCCTCCACGAGGGCATCGATTTTGTCGTTGGACATATGGCTGCACATGCGGTGATTGTTCACCAGCAGCACCGGTGCGTCGCCGCAGGCGCCCATGCACTCGCCTTCCATCAGCGTGAACTCGCCGTCGCCGGAAGTTTCGCGGTAGTCGATGCCCAGTTTCTCTTTCAGGTGTTTAGCCGCGCGCTCGCCGCCCGACAGGGCGCAAGGCAGGTTGGTGCACACGGTGATCTTGTGCTTGCCGACCGGCTTCAGGTTGTACATATTGTAGAAGGTCGCCACTTCCTGCACGGCGATGGCCGGCATGCCGATGTAGTCGGCGATTTCCTTCATGGTTTCCGGCGACAGCCAGCCCAGTTCAACCTGGGCGTGGGCCAGCGAGGCCATCACGGCCGACTGGCGCTGGTCGGCCGGGTATTTGGCCAACTCGCGGTCGATTTTTTTGTAGCACTGCTCTGATAACAACATACGTATGCCTCTGGGACTTATCTGTCGATTTCGCCGAAAACGATATCCTGGGTACCGATGATGGTCACGGCGTCGGCGATCATGTGGCCGCGTGCCATTTCGTCCAGACCCTGCAGGTGGGCAAAGCCCGGTGCGCGGATCTTCATGCGGTACGGCTTGTTGGCGCCATCCGACACCAGGTAAATACCGAATTCGCCCTTCGGGTGCTCCACGGCGCTGTAAGCTTCGCCTGGCGGCACGTGGAAACCTTCGGTGAACAGCTTGAAGTGGTGGATCAGCGATTCCATATTGGTCTTCATGTCCACGCGCGATGGCGGCGCCACCTTGCGGTTGCTGGACATGACCGGACCCGGATTATTGCGCAGCCACTCCACGCACTGCTTGATGATGCGGTTCGACTGGCGCATCTCTTCGATACGCACCAGATAGCGGTCATAGCTGTCGCCGTTGGTGCCGACCGGGATATCGAAATCCATCAGGTCGTACACTTCGTAAGGCTGGTTCTTGCGCAGGTCCCAGGCCACGCCCGAGCCGCGCAGCATAGCGCCGGTGAAGCCCATGGCTTTCGCATCTTCCGGCGAGACCACGCCCACGCCCACGGTACGCTGCTTCCAGATACGGTTATCGGTCAGCAGGGTTTCGTATTCGTCGACATAGGTCGGGAAGCGGCGCGTGAAGTCTTCGATGAAGTCCAGCATCGAGCCTTGGCGGTTCTCGTTGCGCTCGGCCAGTGCCTTCGCGTTGCGGATCAGCGATGCCTTGTACTGCGGCATGGCGTCCGGCAGGTCGCGGTACACGCCGCCCGGACGGTAGTAGGCCGCGTGCATGCGCGCGCCCGATACCGCTTCGTAGCAGTCCATCAGGTCTTCGCGGTCGCGGAAGGCGTACAGGAAGGGACCCATGGCGCCCACGTCCAGCGCGTGCGCGCCGAGCCACAGCAGGTGGTTCAGCAGGCGGGTGATCTCGTCGAACATGACGCGGATGTACTGCGCGCGCAGCGGCACTTCGAGACCCAGCAGCTTCTCGATCGCCATCACGTAGGCGTGCTCGTTGCACATCATCGACACGTAGTCGAGGCGGTCCATGTACGGCACCGATTGCAGATAGGTCTTCTGCTCGGCCAGTTTTTCGGTGGCGCGGTGCAGCAGGCCGATGTGCGGGTCGGCGCGCTGGATCACCTCGCCGTCCAGCTCCAGCACCAGGCGCAGCACGCCGTGCGCTGCCGGGTGCTGCGGACCAAAGTTCAGGGTGTAGTTCTTAATCTCAGCCATTATTTCATCCCGTAGTTTTCTTCGCGGATCACGCGCGGCACGTTCTCGCGCGGTTCGATCGTCACAGGCTGGTAGATCACGCGCTTCTGCTCAGGGTCGTAGCGCATTTCCACATAGCCCGATACCGGGAAGTCCTTGCGGAACGGGTGGCCGATGAAGCCGTAGTCGGTCAGGATGCGGCGCAGGTCGTTGTGGCCTTCGAACAGGATGCCGTACAGGTCGAACGCTTCGCGCTCGAACCAGTTGGCGGCACGCCAGATGTCCACCACCGACGGCACCAGCGGCATGTCGTCGTCCGGCGCGAACACGCGCACGCGCACGCGCCAGTTTTTCTCGACCGACAGCAGGTGGGTGACGGCGGCGAAACGCAGACCGTCCCAGGCGCCTTCGCCGTAGCTTTGATAGTCCACGCCGCACAAATCGATCAGCGTATCAAAACGCAAAGCTGCGTCATCGCGCAGCTGTTTCATTGCTTGGTGGTAGTCGGCGGCTTTCAGCACCACCGTCACTTCGCCCAGGGCGACCGTGATTTCGGCCCGCTCGCCCAGTGTGCTTTGCAGGGCGGCGACCAGTGTTTCCAGATGTGTAGTCATATTCAGTACAGCCCTTAGCGCGCGATCGTATTGGTTCGCTTGATCTTGTTGTGCAGCTGCAGAATGCCGTACAGCAGGGCTTCCGCAGTCGGCGGGCAGCCTGGCACATACACGTCCACCGGCACGATGCGGTCGCAACCGCGCACCACCGAGTAGGAGTAGTGGTAGTAGCCGCCGCCGTTGGCGCAGGAACCCATGGAGATCACCCAGCGCGGCTCAGGCATCTGGTCGTAGACCTTGCGCAGCGCCGGCGCCATCTTGTTGCACAGCGTGCCGGCAACAATCATCACGTCGGACTGACGCGGGGATGGACGGAACATGAAACCGAAACGCTCAAGGTCGTAACGGGCCGCACCTGCATGCATCATCTCCACCGCGCAGCAAGCCAGACCGAACGTCATCGGGTACATGGAACCCGTGCGCGCCCAGTTAATCAGCTTGTCGGCCGTCGTGGTGATGAAACCTTCGTTTAATACGCCTTCAATAGACATGGCTTATTCCCAATCAAGGGCACCTTTCTTCCAGATATACCAAAAACCGACCACGAATTCGGCGATGAACACCATCATCGTCACGTATCCCTGCCAGCCCAGTTCGCGCATGGAGACGCCCCAGGGGAAGAAGAATGCCGTTTCCAGATCGAACAAAATGAACAGAATTGCGACGAGGTAGTATCGTACGTCGAATTTCATACGCGCGTCTTCGAAGGCTTCGAAGCCGCACTCGTAAGGGGAGAGTTTCGCTGCATCGGGTTTATTCGGACCGAGGAAACGGCCCAGCAGCTGGGGAACTACGCCGACACCAATGCCGACTAAGAGGAACAACAGGACGGGGAAGTAATTTTCGAGGTTCACGGTTGATTAGCTTATGTTGAACGATCGGTCAGGAGAGCATCGCGGTGTTTTGCGGTGCATTTAACGCTCGACCCCAATCAGAAGCTGAGACCAGGATCAAACGACACATCCTCGTAAAAAAACCAGCCTAGGCAAGAGCCGATGCCCATGCGCCCTTGCTGGCTTTTAGATTTTTTGGTGCCGACGACGAGACTCGAACTCGTACAGCTTGCGCCACTACCCCCTCAAGATAGCGTGTCTACCAATTTCACCACGTCGGCATTAAGGCCGCTATTCTACTCTGATTTCACTACTTTGTTAATGCGAATTGCAGTAAAACAAGGACAAAAAGCGGAAAAACTTTTGCAAAGCCCGATATTACTTGGGGATTTGCGCGCCAGGAGCGCTCGATGCAGGCGCAGCGGCGGCAGGAGCTGCAGCGGCTGGAACCGAGGCTGCAGGCGCTTCTGCGGGCGCTTGCGGCGCTGCCAAAGGAATCGCCGCCGAACCTTTTACCGGCGCTGGCGCCGGGGTGTTCACATTCTGCATCACGCCGCCGCCGGTGTTGACCGCACCGCGCTGCGTGGCCATGGTCGACAGGCCCAGGGTGGCGGAGAAGAAGATCGCCGCTGCCACTGCCGTCGATTTCGACATGAAGTTGGAGGAGCCGGTGGCGCCAAACAGGCTGCCCGAGGCACCGGAACCAAAGGCGGCGCCCATATCGGCGCCCTTACCGTGCTGCAGCAGCACCAGGCCGATAATGGCCAGCGCCGACAAAACCTGTACCACAATAACCAGATTGAACAAGGTGTTCATGCTATTCCATTCTCAAATAAAGCTGTTTCAAAAATGCTTATTCAGCCGCGCGGATAATCGCCAGGAAATCCGCCGCCTTCAGTGCGGCGCCGCCAATCAGGCCGCCGTCAATATCTGCCTGGGCCAGCAATTCTCCCGCATTTTCGGGTTTCATGCTGCCGCCGTACAAAATCTGCATGCCGGATGCGGCTTCCGCGCTACGTTCGGCCACTTGCTGGCGCAGTAAAGCGTGCACCTCTTGCGCCATGGCCGGGGTCGCGGTCTTGCCGGTGCCGATGGCCCAGACCGGCTCGTAGGCGAGCACAATCTTGGTCAGGGCGGCATTGTCCAGCAGATCCAGCACCGCTTGCAGCTGGGCGCCGACCACGGCGCCAGTCTGCCCTGCTTCGCGCTCGGCCAGGGTTTCGCCGACGCAGACCACGGGAATCAGGCCGGCCGCCAGGGCTGCCTGCGCCTTCTGCGCCACCACTATATTACTTTCACCGTGATAGGCACGACGCTCGGAGTGGCCGACGATCGCGTAACGGCAACCGAAGTCCTGCAGCATGGCGGCCGCCACTTCGCCGGTGTAAGCACCGGACGCATGGGCCGACACATCCTGCGCGCCCCACGCCACCGGCGTACCCGCCAGTTCAGCCTGGCACTGGGCCAGATACGGGGCTGGCGCGCACACTGCACAATCGGCCTTGGCCGAAGCCAGGCCGGCCACAATCCCGGACAGCAGTACCGTATTGCCGGTACGGCTGCCGTTCATCTTCCAATTGCCGATAACGAGTTTGCGTCGCATAGTAGCCTAAATTTTAATAACCCATAATTGTAACTTGCGGCGCAAAGCCCGGTCAAACCGGGGCCGGCCGCCAGGGCGGCGGCACGGCACCGTTTTAGGCCATTCAGACCAATTGCAGCATGATCTTGCCGACGTGGGCACTGCTTTCCATCAGCGCGTGGGCGGCGGCGGCCTGTTCCAGCGGGAAGGTCTGGTAAATCACCGGCTTGATCTCGCCGCGCTCGAGCAGCGGCCAGACGCGCTGGCGCAGCTGGGCGGCGATGGCGGCCTTGAATTCGACCGAACGCGGGCGCAGGGTGGAGCCGGTCACGGTCAGGCGGCGGCGCAGCAGCTGGCCCATGTCCAGCTCGGCCTTGGCGCCGCCCAGCAGGGCGATGATGGCCAGGCGGCCATCATCGGCCAGGCAGGCGATCTCGCGCGGCAGGTAATCGCCCGCCACCATATCCAGGATCACGTCCGCGCCCCGCCCCCCGGTCAGCGCCTTCACCACCTCGGCGAAATCCTCATGACGGTAATTGATGCCGCGTTCGGCGCCCAGGCGCTCGCAGGCACGCGCCTTGTCCTCACTGCCGGCGGTGGCGAAGACGCGGTGGCCGAAGGCGCGGGCCAGCTGGATGGCCGTGACGCCAATGCCCGAGGTGCCGCCCTGCACCAGCAGGGTTTCGCGGCCGCTCAGGCCGGCGCGGTCGAAGACATTGCTCCACACCGTGAAATAGGTTTCAGGCAGGGAGGCCGCTTCCAGCGCCGACCAGCCTTTCGGAATCGGCAGCACCTGCCCCACCGGCGCGGCGCAGTACTCGGCATAGCCGCCGCCCTGCACCAGGGCGCAGACCAGGTCGCCGACCTTGAAGCCGCTGCTGCCCAGGTCGCCGTCCACGATCTCGCCCGCCACTTCCAGGCCCGGCAGGTCGGAGGCGCCCGGCGGCGGCGCGTAATGCCCCATGCGCTGTAGCACGTCGGGCCGGTTGACGCCGGCCGCATGCACCTTGATGCGCAGCTCGCCCGGTTTCAGCGCCGGCATGGGACGTTCACAGACACGCAGCACATCGGCTGCCCCCGGCTTGCTGATCTCGATGGCGCGCATGGCATTCCCCGCTCAAATTGAAACGGCGATTCTACCCTGCCGCCGCGCGGCGCGCAGAATGCAAAAACCCGGGACGGACCCGGGTTTTTGCATCGTAAGACTGGCCTTCGGCTCAACCGCCGCCGGTGCGCGAGGCGCGCGGCAAGGGCGTGCCGCGCTTCCACGAGGCCGACAGCGACTGGCCCTCCTCAATCTGCTCCTGCGTCATATTGCGCATCACGGCCGCGCGCTGCTCCGCCGCGTTGGCCGAACCGTTGGCCGCCGCCAGATTCCACAACATATAGGCGATCACATTATCCTGCGGCATGCCGCCGATGTGATAGCGGTACATCAGGCCCAGCACCTGCTGCGCATCGGCATGACCCTGCTCGGCGGCCTTGCGGAACCAGACCACGGCCTGCTTATGGTCCTGGATCACGGCATTGCCGGTGTAATACATGGCGCCCACCACATACTGCGCGTCGGCCTTGCCCTTCTGCGCCGCCCGGCGGTGCCAGGACAGCGCCTGCTTATAGTCCTGCGGCACGCCGCGGCCCATGTAGTACATCAGGCCCAGCAGATGCTCGGCGTCGGTATTGCCGGCTTTCGCCAGCGGTTCAATTTCTCTCAAAGCCACCGTATAGTTCTTGCTGTTATACGCCGTGGCGCCTTCTGCGAACCCGGCCAGCGCGGCACTGTGCATGCCCAGCGCGATGCCT
The DNA here is from genome assembly GCF_013369485.1 of Massilia sp. BJB1822. GTDB lineage: Bacteria > Pseudomonadota > Gammaproteobacteria > Burkholderiales > Burkholderiaceae_D > Rugamonas. Next base: position 346,188 of record NZ_JABWEB010000005.1, on the reverse strand, counting down.
ATCGCTATGATTAGTTGTTTTAATTTTTTCATATTGCGTAAGAAAATGGATTCGTTCTCGTTTTATTGCCCTGTCTCCAGGACACCATTTACTTCCAGCTGACTTTACCCAGTCCGTCCACGCTCACGTTGCGGTTCAGCGGCTTGCCGTAGACGGTGACCGAACCGAGGCCGCTCAGATTCAGCGTGGCGTTGGTCTTGGCCGTCACGGTGGCGTTGCCGAGGCCGCTCAACTCCAGATTCACGGAGTCGGCCTGGAACTGCTGCGCATTCAAGCCGCCCAATCCGCCGAGCGAGGCGCGCAGCTGCTTGCTGCGCCCGCCGAGGGTGATGTAGCCGGCGCCGCGCAAGTCCAGGTCCACGCTGTCGTTGTCCGTGACCCAGACATGCATGCTGCCCACGCCGCCGAGGTTGGCCCGCATATGGCGGTAGTCGCACACCACCTTCATGCTGCCCGCCCCGTCCAGGGTAATGTCGATATCTTCCCCACTGAAGCCACTCACTTCGGTCGTGCCGACGCCCTCCGAAATCACCTCGCGCAGCTGCGGCAGCACCAATTCGGCGCGCACCGAGTTGCGGTTCAGCTTGACGCCCCGGCTCTCGGAATCGAGGTACAGGGTGTCGCCGGACTGCGCGGCGGTGATGCGGGACACGATGCGCTTTTCGCCCGTGATCACCAGCGAGGGCACCGCCCCTTGCCTGAGCTTGAGGTCGATGACGCCGTCCAGCTTGACGCGCACGACCTTGGCGTCGATGGCGCGGGTTTCGCTGACCGTGTCATCCGCAAACGCGCTGTTAATAAACAGGCAGAATGCGGTGAATAGCAGGCCAAAGTTAAAATGGTTCTTCATAAAAGGAATTCCTTCGCGTGTTTTTCTTGTTCGCCGGCGGAAGCGGCTGCGTTCAAGGGCGGGCAGCTTCGCGGCTGCACCTGCCCATTCTTTAGGCAAACGCGGCCTGCTCCCGGGCACATGCGCACACGCATGCGGCGGCAATCAACACGAAGGCGTCGGTGGTTGTGTACTTAGCGGTTTTCATTTTTATTATCCTCCCCTGAAAATAGTGTTAATGATGGCAACCTAACATCTTACACAAAGGCGCGCCGGCACTCACGCAGAATGCGACAGGCTGCAAAAAACGCGAGCCAGACGGCAAATCAGGAGGAATAGCCGGTCCAGGCACTGGCGCGGGCAAGCAGCGCGCGGCGCAGGCGGCGGCGCAGCAAACGCAGGCGGCGGCGGCCGAAGTGGTAGGGAACGAGGACGGGGAGGAAATAGATACGCGTGCCCTCATCCCAGCCTTGCCAGAAGCCTTCCTTGAAATCTTCCCAGCCGGTGTTCATAGCAACTCCTTTATGCCTTTCAGCACCCAGTAGAGCATCCAGGACGCACACAGCAAGCCATCGCAAACCAGCAAGACAAGATGCATCAAATAGGCAAAACCCAGATAGACGGCATCATCAATAACCAATGGAAGCCACGATATCAGTATGCTCACGGCGCCTGTAGCAAGCAAGGTGAGCAGAAGTAAAGCCGTGCCATTGAAAAGATGCCCGCCATACAGTCCCAGAAGCTTGAGAAAGGAAGGCATCTCACCAGGCCTGGCACGCTGCGAACGTTTGCGCTTTCTTGCCGACATGATCTCCCCAGAATAAGCGGGGTGCGGGACCGCCGCATAAGCCAGCTTATCGGCTTATGCGGCGAGCGGCCTTGATCTGGGGCGAAGGCTTAGTCGGCCGGCGCGGTGGCGGCGGCGCTGCCGCAGGAGGAACAGAAACGGGTGAAGGCGTTCTTGCGGGTGGCGCACTGGCCGCACTGGTTGAACAGGCCGATGCCGCAATGGGGGCAGTAATCCATCTTCGGATCTTTCAGGTCGACGCCGCGCTCGCAGCCGGGGCAGACGCCCTTGGCCAGCCGCGCCTGCGCCACGTCATAGCTCAGATGCTGGCGGCGCTGCGTGTCGGGCAGCGCTTCGGCGGCCTTCTGGCGCTCCAGATAGCGCTGCAGCGAGACGATGGCCTGGCGGCCGACCAGCACCGTGAGCAAGATGCCGACGATGTAGCGCACATAGCCGCCATAACTGGGCAGGTAAGGCACCAGCTCGACAAAGAAGGCAAAGGCGGCAAAGAAGATGAAGCCCCAGACGAAGGGCCAGTAAGTGCTCTTGCGCTGCTTGGCCCACAGCCAGCCGGCCAGCGCCAGCAGCGGCAGGGTCAATGCCAGACGGTAGCCGAACACGCGCAGCTCCTGCATGCGCAAGGCCGATTCGTAGGCGGGACGTGCGCCCTCTTCCAGCTCGTACCAGCGTTTCTGCACCGCTTCATGCGCCTGGCGCGCATCGAGATGCTTCTGTTCCTGGGCTTCGACCGCCGCCAGCGTCTTGCGCTCCTCGGCTTTCAGCACATCGAGGGCGCGGGTGCGTTCGATCAGCTCCACATCCTGCTCGGGACGCGCGGTGGCGCGCCGCGTCGCCACCCAGTTGTCGAAGGTTTCGCTGGCCGCATGCGTGTTGGAGGCAGCCACCTTGTTGCGCTGCTGCGCCTGTTCCAGCGCGCTGCGCGCCTGCTCCATCGCGGCTTCGGAAAGATCGCGCTGCTGGCGCGCCGCGCCGGCCTGGCCCTGGTCCATGAACTGCTCCAGGATCAGCACCTGTTCCACGCCATGCAGGCTGGCGACGACCTTGCCGCCCAAGCCGATCAGAAAGCCGGCGAAGGCAAACGCCACCAGCCACAAGCCGCGCTGAAACCATTTCTCCGACAAACGCAAAGCCTTGCTCATACCTACTCCTGTTCAATGATCCTGTCCCGGCAGCGCCAGCGGATCGAAGGCGCCGCCGGGCAGCGCGATGGTGGCGCGGAAGCCGCCTTCGGGATGATTCGCCAGCAGCAGTTCGCCGCCATGGGCCTGCACGATACCACGCGCGATGCCCAGCCCCAAACCCATGCCGCTGGAATTCTGCTTGCGTCCATGTTCCAGCCGCACATAGGGTTCGCACAGGCTGCCGAAAGCGTCTTCCGGCACGCCGGGACCATGATCGCGGATTTCGATCTCGATATTGCCGGCATTGCGGCGCACCGCGATTTCAGCCTGCTGGCCGTAATGCAGGGCGTTGTTGAGCAGATTGCCGATGGCGCGCTTGAGTGCCAGCGGCTTGGCCGTCACCGTCAGGCCGGACGGTTCGAACGTGACCTTGTGGCCGGCCAGTTGCGCATCGCGCACCATGCGGCCCAGCAGCGCGTCGAGGCGTACTTCTGTGGGATTTTCATGGATATCGCTGTCCTTCACCGTCTGCAACGCGCCCTTGACCATCATGTCCAGCTCATCGAGATCGTCATGGAACTCGGCGCGCATATCGTCGTCGTCCAGCAGTTCGGTGCGCAGCTTGAGGCGCATGATGGGCGTGCGCAGATCGTGCGAGATGGAGACAAACAGGCGCTCGCGGTCCTCGATATAGCGCTGGATGCGTTCGCGCATGGCTTCGAAGGCGCGTGCCGTGGCCATGAATTCGCGCGAGCCGGTTTCCGGCAGGGCCGGCGCCTGCTCGCCGTTGCCGAAGGCGGTCGCCGCCTCGGCCAGCGCCGCCAGCGGACGCGTGGTCCAGCGCACCACCAGGATCGACAGCAGCAATACCGCCGCCAATGACAAAGCTTGCAGCAGCAGGCGGTCGTGCGTCAGCGGATTGCCCGTTTCGAGGAAGTAGGGATTGGGCATCAAGGTGGCCAGATACAGCCAGTGGCCGGGGTCCATCTCGACCTGGATCAGCAGCACCGGCGCCGGCTTGGTCAGCAGGATGTGCTGCACCCAGCTGTCCGGCAGGTCGCCGATGGTCGCGCCCTCGTCGCTGACCGGCAGGCGCTCGGGCCAGGCAAAGTCGATGCGCAGCTTGCTCACATTGGGCAAGTCTTCCTTCAAGGTCGAACGCAGCTGCTTCAGGGCCGCGTCGGCCAGCTCCTGCGCGGCGATGGCCTGCACATTGACCGGGGCGCGGTTGATATTGACCAGGAAGCGCGTGCCGCCCATCTCGCGGAATTGCTGGATGATGAGCGGACGGTAATTGGGCGGCAGGCTGAGAAAGAAGCGCACCGCGCTGGCGGCGCTGTGGCCCAGGTGCTGGGAAGCGGCATTCACCTCGTTCAGCGCCTCGGCGCGGCGCTGCGCGGCCCAGATGAAATTCCCGGCCAGCTGCGTCAGCAGCACGCCGACCACCATTACCGCCGTCAGCCTGCCCAGCAGCGATTGCGGCACCAGGCGCGCCAGCAGGTGCAGCGGCTTAGGCATGGGAGCTGACGACGTCGGCCGAGAACACATAGCCGGCGCCGCGCACCGTCTTGATCAGCAGCGGATTCTTGCCGCCGTCGTTGAGGCGCAGGCGCAAGCGGCTGATCTGCACGTCAAGGAAGCGGTCCATCGGCCCGGCGTCGCGGCCACGCGTGCCTTCGCACAAGACGCTGCGGTCGAGGATGTCGCCCGCGTGTTCCACAAAATATTTGAGCAGCTGGAAATCGAGGCCGGTGAGCGGCACGATCTGCCCTTGGGGATCGGTAACGGTGCGCGCCACCGTATCCAGCGTAAAGCCGACAAAGCGGTAGAAGCGCGGCGCGGCCGCATTGGCGATGCCGGTGCGGCGGTGGATGGCCTTGATGCGGGCCAGCAGCTCGCGCGGGCTATAAGGCTTGGACACATAATCGTCCGCGCCCAGCTCCAGTCCGACCACGCGGTCGGTTTCGTCCGAGCTAGCGGTCAGCATAATGATGGGCACATTCGAGCGCTGGCGCACCACCTTGCACAGCGCGAAGCCGTCTGTATCGGGCAGCATCACATCGAGGATGACCAGGGACAGTTCGTCGGCATAGCGGTTGAATTCGGCGAGGAAGGTTGCGCCGTCATGGGCCAGCCCCACTTCGTACTGGTTCTTTTCCAGGTAGGCCTTGAGCAGGGTCCGGGTTTTTTGGTCGTCGTCGACGATGAGAATCTTACGCATGATGCTATCGGTTCTTGGTAAAGGTGCGCGCGATGGTACCCAGTCGGCGCTGGGCGTCGGCCACCGTAACGTTATCGTCGAGGAAGAAGCGGTGCACTTCGCTGACCATGGCGTCGCGAACAATTTCCTCGGTCGCCATGCGGTGCACCAGGCTGGGCACCTGCGCTTCCGGGCCGCTGGCAAACAGCTTGTAGGAGGCGCGCGCGCAGGCGTCCATCTTCGACAGGTTCGGATTGCGCAGCACGGGAATCGAACCCTTGATCTGATTGTAGTCGGCCTGGATCGCGGGCGACAGGATCAGGGCGGCCAGCTTTTCCTGCGCCGGGCGGTGCGGGTCGCGGGTGGCGATCATGCTCAGCGTGTCCACGTTGTAGAGATGGTAGTTGGCGGTGCCCGGCACGGCGGCGCAGCCGAAGCCTTCGTCCAGTACCATGCCGCGCGACTGCAGCTCGCCCTTGGCCCAGTCGCCCATCACCATCATGGCGGCCGTGCCTTCGCTCAGGTCGCGCACCGTATCGTCCCAGGTGCGTTCGGCAACGGGATTGGCCATCCATTTTTTCAAGCCGCGCAGGCGGTTCAGTGCCGAGGCCAGGCGCGCATCGGCGTAGGCGGTGGCATCGCGCTTTTCGAACAGGTCGCGGTAAAAGCGCAAGCCTTCCGACAGCACCAGGGTTTCGAACAGGGTGGTGACTTGCCACGGCTCGCTGCTTTGCGCCAGCGGCACGATGCCGGCCTGGCGCAGCTTAACGGCGGCGCGCTCGAAGTCGGCCCAGGTTTCCGGCGCCGGCAGGTTGACGCGGGCGAGCAGCTTGCGGTTATAGAACAGCATATTGATGCGGTGGATGCCGATCGGCGCGGCGTAGACATGACCATCGGACTGGATCACGGCGGCGGCGGTGGGCTGCAGCAGGCGGTCCCATTTGCCGGCGGCGGCCACCGCATCAAGGTCGAGCAGCAGATTCAGACGCGCCCAGTCGCGGATCACGATGCCGTTGACCTGGGCCACTTCGGGCGCATCCTTGGCCAGGATGCGGCTGCGCAGCACGATGCCCGCGCCCACGCCAGAGCCGTTGGGGATCATGCTGTCGCTCCAGCCAATATTTTCTTCCTGCAGGCGGGCCGCGATCAGGTCCACCGCCTTGCGTTCGCTGGCCGATTTCCACCAGTGCAGTACCTGCAGCGATTCCCCTTGCGCATGCGCGCCGCTTGCCGCGGCAAGGCAGGCCAGCGCCAGTATCCTGCGCAGCGTCTTTACCATGTCTCCATCCTGTTGTCCCGCCTCTTTGGGCTTCCCGTCTTTATTGGCGCTCAGACTATACCGCAAGTATTCGCCCCACCGTTGGTTAGCAACTGAACCTTTTTGCAATAAAACGTATGGTTTTGTTGCGAAGTATTACTGCACGCGGCAACGCCCTCCTTAAGGCTTTGTAAAGTTTTGTTAGCGCGCCGCTGCTGGCCGTCTGGCCTTAATTCATAAAAATCAATTACTTAACATCGTCTTGTGGCCTGGAAGCCGGTCTGTTGGTGTCACATTTTTGGCGATGCTACTGTCCTCCTCACAGTAGTAAAAGTACAAAAAAACCACAACGAAGGAGACAAGCACGATGAAACACCTCATCCGGCAAACCCTGCCCGCCGCTCTGGCCATGGCCCTCGCCTGCGGCGCCGCCCAGGCGGGCGACCATGAAACGGAAGGCTTCCACGGCTATATGCGCGCCGGCGGCGGCTCAGCCTCGTCCGGCGGCCGCCAGAGCTGCTTTGGCCTGGGCGGCATGACCATGTCCTTCCGCCTCGGCAACGAGTGCGACAGCTTCGCCGAATTCGGCTACACCAAGGAAGTGGCGAAATCGGCCAACGGCGCCAGCTTCGTCGCCACCATCTGGGCCGACGCCTACAAGAACAGTTCCGACTTCGGCGACGCCAAACTGGGCATCGCCAAAGCCTATGTCGAAGCCAAGAACCTGCCCTTCATGAACGGCGGCATTATCTGGGCCGGCAAGCGCCACTACTACCGTCCCGACATCCACATGCTGGATATGCAGTACATCAATATGAACGGCACCGGTGGCGGCGTGGACGCCCTGCCCCTCGGCCCCGGCAAATTGAGCGTGGCCTTCTTCAAGGACGACGACTTCAATAAGTTCGATCCCGTCACCGGCAAGTACGACGATTCCAGCTCGGCGCTGCGCCAGAACTTCGTCTACGAGGGCCTGCCGGTCAACAGCAACGGCACGCTGGACATCGCCACCTCGCTGATCAAGGCCGAGGGCAAGGACAATGTGCGCCACAACGGCTGGCAGGTGTCGCTGTTCCACCGCCAGGCCAAGGTGCTGGGCGGCGGCAATACCTTCGGCGTGCAGTACGGCGTCGGCCCCGGCACCGGCATCGACGGTCCTTGCTGCGCGCGCATGGGCCCATCCGGCAGCACCCTGCTCGATTCCGACGTGACCCGCCTGCGCGTGTTCGACGACATCGTGATCCAGCCGACGCGCGAATTCAGCATGGAGTTCGTGGCCCTCTACCAGCGCGACAAGTCCGACAAGAACGGCAAGTCCACCTGGACCACGGTCGGCACGCGCCCCGTCTACGCCTTCCACCAGAACTTCAAGCTGCAGGCAGAACTGGGCGTGACCCAGCTGAAAACCGATATGAGCCCCGGCACCCAGCGCCTGACCAAGCTGACCATCGCGCCCACCATCACCGTGGGAGAGGATTACTGGTCGCGTCCCGAGCTGCGCGCCTTCGTCAGCTACGGCAAATGGAATGAGGCGGCCAAGAAATCGGTCAACGCCTTCAATAACGGCGGCCCGGTGTATGGCGACAAGACCAGCGGCACGTCGGTCGGCCTGCAGCTGGAAGCCTGGTGGTAATCCAATACAGATAAGGAGACAAGCATGAAACTGAATACCTTAGCCTTGAGCGCCATGGCTTCCGCACTGCTGGCTTGCGCCGCCGCGCAAGCTGCGCCGCAGGTGGAAGTGCTGCACTACTGGACTTCGGGCGGCGAGGCCAAATCGGCCGCCGAACTGAAGAAAATGATGGAAGCCAAAGGCGTGGCATGGAAGGACTTCGCCGTGGCGGGCGGCGGCGGCGAGAATGCGGCCACCGCGCTGAAGGCGCGCGTCATGGCGGGCAATGCGCCGACCGCCGCGCAGATCAAAGGTCCGGCCATCCAGGAATGGGGCCAGGAAGGCGTGCTGGCAAATATCGATGCCGCCGCAGCTGAAGGCAAATGGGAAGCCAGCCTGCCGCCCGTGGTCAACAGCGTGATGAAATACAAGGGCCATTACGTTGCAGTGCCGGTAAATGTGCACCGCGTGAACTGGCTGTGGGTCAATCCCGAAGTGCTGAAAAAGGCCGGCGCCAAGCCGCCCACCAATTTCGCCGAGTTCTTCGACGCCGCCGACAAGATCAAGAAAGCCGGCCTGACAGCCATCGCCCACGGCGGCCAGCCGTGGCAGGACGCCACCGTGTTTGAATCCGTGGTGCTGGGCACGGGCGGCGCGGACTTCTACAAGAAAGCCATTGTGCAGCTGGACCAGTCGGCGCTGACCAGCCCCACCATGCTGAAATCCTTCGAGAATCTGGCGCGCATCAAGACCTATATCGACAAGGACGCTGCGGGCCGCGACTGGAATCTGGCGACCGCGATGGTCATCAACGGCAAGGCCGGCATGCAGTTCATGGGCGACTGGGCCAAGGGCGAATTCACTTCGGCCGGCAAGGTGGCGGGCAAGGACTTCCTCTGCCTGGCCGCGCCGGGCACCGAGAAAGCCTTCACCTTCAACGTCGACTCGCTGACCATGTTCAAGATGAAGAGCGCCGAGGAACAGAAGGCGCAGCTGACGCTGGCCAATGCCGTGCTGAGTCCCGAGTTCCAGGAAGTGTTCAATTTGAACAAGGGTTCGATTCCGGTCCGCGCCGGCGTCTCGCGCGCCAAGTTCGACGCCTGCGCCACCAAATCGATGGACGATATGGCGGCCACCAGCAAGGGCGGCGGCCTGGTGCCGAGCTTCGCGCACGGCATGGCCATCGACACCGCCAAGGCGGGCGCGATCCAGGACGTGGTGGCCAAGTTCATGAACTCGAATATGACGCCGCAAGCGGCGGTGCAAGCCCTGGCGAAAGCCGCCAAGACCATGTAAGCCTGAAACAGGCGGCGGCGCGGGCCGCCGCCCGCTTTGCCGGAGATTTCTGTATGTCCGCCTCTTTCCTTTCCCCGCCCCGCGCGGCCATCGTGCCGCAGGCGCCCGCCGCAGCGGCGCGTCCAGCCGCCAGCCACATGGGAGCGCTGGCCGACACCTGGCTGCCGCGCCTGGTGCTCTCCCCCACCATCATCGCTTCGCTGGTCTTCGTGTACGGCTTCATCGGCCTGACGGCCTGGCTGTCGCTGACCGAATCGCGCATGATGCCGAATTTCGAATTCGCCGGACTGGTGCAGTATGAGCGCCTGTTCGAGATCGACCGCTGGTGGGTTTCCGCCGCCAATCTCGGCCTGTTCGGCGGCCTGTTCATCGCGCTGTGCCTGGCCATCGGCCTGTGTATGGCCATCCTGCTCGACCAGCGCATCCGCCACGAGGGCGCGCTGCGCGCCATCTACCTGTATCCGATGGCGCTGTCCTTCATCGTCACCGGCGCGGCCTGGAAGTGGATACTCAATCCCGGCCTGGGCCTGGAAAAGCTGATGCATGACTGGGGCTTCACAAACTTCAGCTTCGACTGGCTGGTGAATTCCGATATGGCGATTTACACCGTGGTGATCGCGGGCGTATGGCAATCGTCCGGCTTCGTCATGGCCCTGTTCCTGGCCGGCCTGCGCAGCGTGGACGACAGCATCATCAAGGCCGCCATGGTCGATGGCGCCAGCCTGCCGACGATTTACCGCCGCATCGTGATTCCCTCGCTGCGTCCGGTCTTTTTCAGCGTGCTGCTGGTGCTCTCGCATATCGCCATCAAGAGCTTCGACCTGGTGATGGCGCTGACCGCGGGCGGCCCCGGCACCTCGTCCGACGTGCCGGCCATCTTCATGTACCAGTTCTCCTTCACGCGCGGGCAACTCGGCCTGGGCGCGGCGTCGGCCATGATGATGCTGGCCACCGTGCTGGCCGTGCTGGTGCCGCTGATGTATCTGGAAACGAAAGGAGCGCGCCATGGCCGCTGAACTGCACGACGCCCCGCGCCTGACGCCGGGCCGCATCGCCATCTACACCCTGCTGGTGCTGGTCGCGCTCTACTATCTGGCCCCGCTGTACGTGATGCTGAGCACCTCGGTCAAGACCCTGGACCAGATCCGCAGCGGCAACCTGCTCGACCTGCCCTTGCATCCCACGCTGGACGCCTGGAACAAGGCCTGGTCCAGCGCCTGCACCGGCGTGCGCTGCGAAGGCCTGCGGCCCTACTTCTGGAATTCGGTGGCGATGGCCGTACCGGCGGTGCTGATCTCTTCGCTGATCGGCTCCCTCAACGGCTATGTGCTGGCGCACTGGCGCTTCCCCGGCCATAACGCCGTGTTCACAGCCTTGATGGTGGGCTGTTTCATCCCCTTCCAGGTGGTGATCCTGCCGATGGCGCGCCTGCTGGGCATGGCCGAACTGGCGAACACCACCAGCGGCCTGGTGATCGTCCACATCATCTACGGCATCGCCTTCACCACCCTGTTCTTCCGCAATTACTACGTGACCGTGCCGGAGGAGCTGGTAAACGCCGCGCGCATCGATGGCGCCGGCTTCTTCATGATTTACCGCCGCATCATCTTCCCGCTGTCGCTGCCCATCTTCATGGTCTGCTTCATCTGGCAGTTCACGCAGATCTGGAACGACTTCCTGTTCGGCGTGGTGTTCGGCGGCGCCGATGCGCAGCCGGTCACGGTGGCGCTGAACAACCTGGTCAACACCTCCACCGGCGTGACCGAATACAACGTGAATATGGCGGCGGCCATCATCGCCGCCCTGCCCACCCTGGCGATCTACATGATCGCCGGTAAATACTTCGTGCGCGGCCTGACGGCGGGCGCCGTCAAAGGCTAAGGAGACTGACATGGCAAGCTTATCGATCCGTAATGTGCGCAAGACCTATCCCAACGGTGCGGAAATCCTGAAAGGCATCGACCTCGACATCGAGGACGGCCAGTTCCTGATCCTGGTGGGCGGCTCCGGCTGCGGCAAGTCCACCCTGCTAAACATGATCGCGGGGCTGGAGAATATCTCGCAGGGCGAGATCCGCATCGGCGAGCGCGTGGTGAACGGCATTCCGCCCAAGGAACGCGACATCGCCATGGTGTTCCAGTCGTATGCGCTCTACCCCACCATGACCGTACGCGAGAATATCTGCTTCGGCCTGGGCATCCGCAAGGTGCCCAAGGCGGAGCAGGCGCAGATCGTGGGCCGCGTGGCCGAAACCCTGCAGATCAGCCATCTGCTCGACCGCAAACCGGCCATGCTGTCGGGCGGCCAGCGCCAGCGCGTGGCCATGGGCCGCGCCATCGCGCGCGATCCTGCCCTCTTCCTGTTCGACGAACCGCTATCGAACCTGGACGCCAAGCTGCGCGTGGAAGTGCGCGCCGAGATCAAGCTGCTGCACCAGCGCCTGGGCGCGACCATCGTCTATGTCACGCACGACCAGATCGAGGCCATGACCCTGGGCGACCGCATCGCCGTCATGCGCGACGGCGTGGTGCAGCAGTTCGGCAGCCCGCAGCAGATCTACGACCAGCCGGACAATCTCTACGTGGCCGGTTTCATCGGCTCGCCCTCGATGAATTTCCTGCGCGGCCGGCTGGTGGCGCACGGCGCGGGCGCCGCTTTCGCTTTGGAGCATGAAGGCAAGACCACCCAGCTGCCGCTGCCGGCCAACCATCCAGCCGCATCGCATTTCCAGCAGTGGCTTGAGCGCGAACTGATCCTCGGCATCCGCCCCGAGCACCTGACCGACGCGCTGAGCGCGCGCCGCGCCGAAGCCGGCGGGGATTACCACCCGGCCGAAGCCTCCTGCGCCATCGAGATGACCGAGCCGACCGGCCCCGACACCTTGGCCTTCGCCTGGTTCAACGGCGTGCGCGCCACCTGCCGCACCCATCCCCGCGCCGGCGCAATTGCCGGCCAGCGCCTGAACCTGGCCTTCGACCTGTCCAAGGCCGTGCTGTTCGATCCAGCTTCCGAACGGCGCATCGGCATCTAACAGCATGACGGCCGCACGAGAAGGCTCGGGCGGCCGTCAGCAAGTCCCACCTGCAATACTCTGGCTTGATATCGGGAGACATTGAGTCGCAAATCTCCTTTGCAGCCTGCCCGGTAATTTCGCCTTGCTGGCATGCTGCACCAGCACACTCGAAATTCAATTCCACAGGGAAACAATCAACCAAACCCCGTCTGGAAACTTGGACCCCACCCCAGTCGCCATTCCAACATTCCATACCAAAGATGCCTTAAGGCAATGTAATCGTTGGAGTAAATACTTTGTAAACAAGTAGTTACGTCCAATTTCCAGCTTCCCTCCGAGCAGGCACAACACTTGCTATTTAGGATTCACTTTGCGGCAGCCCGCCGCGATTCGGACCTATATAAAACCGGAGACCTGGAGATGACAAAAAAACGCCCCCTCACCCTGTATATCCTGATTGCGATGCTGCTTGGCATCGCCGTCGGCTATGCCTGCCACACGGTCTTCCCCGACAAGAAGATCGCCACCGATATTTCCGCCCACATCTCGCTCGTGACCGATGTGTTCCTGCGCCTGATCAAGATGATTATCGCGCTGCTGGTGTTCTCCACCCTGGCTTCCGGCATCGCCAACCTGGCTGACGGCAAGGCCGCCGGCCGTATCGGCGCCAAGGCTTTCGGCTGGTTCATCATCGCCTCCCTGGTCTCGCTGGCCCTGGGCATGTTCCTGTCGAACCTGATGCAGCTCGGTACCAACCTCGGTCTGCCGCTGCCGGCCGTCGACGCCACCACCGGCCTGAAAACCTCGGCCTTCACGCTGAAGGACTTCATCACCCACGTGGTGCCGAAGTCGCCGATCGAGGCCATGGCCAATAACGAGATCCTGCAGGTGCTGGTGTTCTCCATCTTCTTCGGTTCCGCGCTGGCCGCGCTGGGCGAATCGGGCCGCCGCCTGAGCGGCATGATCGACGAGCTGGCGCAAGTCATGCTGCACATCACCGGCGCCATCATGAAACTGGCGCCGCTGGCCGTCTTCGCCGCCATGGCCTCGGTCGTGACCACCAATGGCCTGGGCATCCTGGCCACCTTCGCCAAATTCATGGGCGGCTTCTATCTGGGCCTGTTCTGCCTGTGGGCGCTGCTGATCGCCGCCGGCTTCGTCATCATCGGCCCGCGCGTGTTCAAGCTGCTCGGCCTGATCCGCGAGCCTTTCCTGCTGGCCTTCTCCACCGCTTCTTCTGAAGCGGCCTATCCGAAGCTGCTGATCTCCCTCGACAAATTCGGCGTGCAGCGCCGCATCTCCAGCTTCGTGCTGCCGATGGGTTACTCCTTCAATCTGGACGGCTCGATGATGTACTGCACCTTCGCCGTGCTGTTCATCGCCCAGGCCTACGGCATCGAACTGTCGATGGGCACCCAGATCACCATGCTGCTGCTCTTGATGCTGACTTCGAAGGGCATGGCCGGCGTGCCGCGCGCCTCGCTGGTGGTGATTGCCGCCACCCTCAACCAATTCCACATTCCCGAAGCAGGCTTGCTGCTGCTGATGGGCGTGGACCAGTTCCTCGACATGGGGCGTTCCGCCACCAATGCCGTGGGCAATGCGATCGCCACCGCAGTCGTGGCGAAATGGGAAGGCGCCCTCGGCGACGCCCCAGAACAGGACGAACACGCGCAGGATGCTTCCTACGTGCGTGCCGCTTAAACATACCTACAACAATACATAAGGAGAATTCAATGAAGAAGTTTGCCCTGACCCTGCTCGCCCTCAGCTGCACCACCGCTTACGCCGAATCCAATATCACCGTCTACGGCGTGGCCGATGTCGGCTTCTCGCGCGAGACCGGCGGCCCGACCGGCAGCAAAAGCATCATCAGCTCCGGCGTCGGTTCCGGCTCCCGCCTCGGCTTCAAAGGCAAGGAAGACCTGGGTGGCGGCATGGCTGCCATCTTCACCGTCGAAAGCGGCATCAATATGGACAACGGCACGTCCGGCCAGGGCGGCCTGACCTTCGGCCGCCAGTCCTGGGTCGGCCTGACCGGCAAGTTCGGCACGCTGACCATGGGCCGCCAGTACTCGCCTTACTACAAGGTGATCCGCGATATCGCCGATCCATTCGGCGACGGCTTCGCTGGCGCCGCCGGCAATATCATGGTGGGCAATTTCCGCATGAGCAATTCGGTGAGCTACCAGGCGCCGCAAGCCGGTCCGTTCAGCGGCGAATTCGCCTACGGCTTCGGCGAAGTGGCGGGCGACACCAAGAAGAACCGCGTCATGAGCGGCATGGTGAGCTATGCCAACGGTCCCGTGAACGTGGCGCTGGCGCACAACCGCCGCGAAGACGAATTCGGCAAGGACTTCGCGCGCAACACCATCCTGGGCGCCAGCTACAAGGTCGGCCAATTCACCCTGCACGGCGCGCAAGCGGCCAACCGCGCCATCGGCGGCGCCACCAGCCGCGACACCCTGCTGGGCCTCGCCTTCGACCAGGGTCCGCACCGCGTGGCCGTTTCGGCCATCCTGCACAATGATCGCAGCAGCGTGAACCAGGACGCCAAGCAGTACGCCGTAGGCTATGCCTACGCGTTCTCGCCGCGCACCGACGTGTACACCTCCTACGGCCATGTCAATAATCGCAATGGTGCCGCTTTCACCATCGGCAACGCCACCGAAAGCGGCAGCGGCAACGCGGCCTTCAATCTGGGCTTGCGCCACGTGTTCTGAGGCGGCATAGTTGCAGTAAAAGCCTAGGAGCCCAGCCATGCCCGATACCGCTGCGGAGCAGTCCCGCGGCGCGCCTGCCATTGCGCGCGCGCGCTGGTCCGCTTCGCGGGTCGCGGGCTGGCTGCTGGCCCTGGCGGCCGGGATCGGGACGGCCTGGCTGGCTTACTGGTGGACCGAAAGAGTCAGCATCGAGCGGCTGCGCGTGAACGGCGCGCAGCGGCTCGATGTCTACGCCAAGAGCCTGGACAATCTGCTCGACAAATACGAGTTCCTGCCACGCCTGCTGGAACTCAACAAGGACGTGATCGCGCTGCTGCAAGACCCGGACAATCCGGCGCTGCGGCGCACCGTCAACGAATACCTGGAGCGCGTCAACCGGCAAGCCGGTTCGCGCACCATCTACATCGTCAATCTGCAGGGCGTGACGCAGGCGACCAGCAACTGGCGCAGCAGCGACAGCTTCATCGGCGATAACGTTTCCTTCCGCCCCTATGTACAGGACGCCCTGCGCGGCGCGCCCGGCGGCTTCTATGGCGTGGGCACCACCCGCCTGGAGCCGGGCTACTTCTTCGCCCACGGCATCTACCTGAACGGCCGCATGCTGGGCGTGGCGACGGTCAAGGTGAATATCGAATCGCAGCAGCGCGACTGGGCGCAAGGCAGCGACCAGGTGATGCTGACCGACGCCAACGGCGTGGTCTTCCTCACCTCCGTGCCGGCCTGGAAGTACAAGACGCTGGCGCCGCTGGCCGGCGCCGTGCGCGAACATCTGCAGAAAACCCGGCAATACCATTCCTATCCGCTGGAGCCGCTCGACTTCGCGCACGAGAGCATGCGCGACGACGGCACCCGCATCGTGGCCATCCGCCGCCCCGGCGATCCGGTGCGCTTCCCCGGCCCGGCGCGCATGCTGGCGCAAACGCGCTCGCTGGCGCCGCGCAACTGGCAATTCATTTATCTTTCCGATCTGGGCCAGGCGCGCGCCAACGCGCAGGCCGCGGCGGTGTTCAGCTGCGTGGCGTTTGGTTTCCTGCTGATGCTCTTCCTGTATGTGCGCCAGCGCCAGCGCAGCGTGGCGCAGCGCCTGCAGGCCAAGGCCGATCTGCAGAACGCCTACAACAATCTGGAAGCGATGGTGGCCGAGCGCACCTCCAGCCTGAACCTGATCACCAAGAGCCTGAGCGAGGAGATCGAGGTGCGGCGCAAGGCCGAGCAGCTGCTGCACCTGACGCAAAATGAGCTATTCCAGGCCGGTAAAATGGCGGTGCTGGGCCAGATGTCGGCCAGCATCACGCATGAATTGAACCAGCCGCTGACGGCCCTGCGCACCATGTCGGACAATGCCGTGATCCTGTTCGAGCGCGGCCGCATGGACGAGGTGAAGGCCAATCTGCAGCGCATCTCGCAGATCGTGGCGCGCATGGGCGGCATCACCGGCAAGCTGAAAATCTTTGCGCGCAAGTCGAATACTGGCTTGAGCGCGGTCTCGGTGCATACGGCGGTGCAGAACGCGCTGGTGCTGATCGAGCGCCGGCTGGAGCTGGACAAGGTGGAGTTCCGCCTGCATATCAGCAATGAGGATGTGTATGCGCTGTGCGACAGCAACCGGCTGGAGCAGGTGCTGCTCAACCTCCTGACCAATGCCCTCGACTCCATGGCCGGCAGCGCGCGCCGGCGCCTGACGCTGGATGTGTACAGCGACAAGGAGCGCGTGGTAATACGGGTGGCCGATACCGGCCCCGGTCTGACGGACGAGGCGCGCGCGCGCCTGTTCGAACCCTTCTACACCACCAAGCCCCAGGGACAGGGGCTGGGATTGGGACTGGCGATTTCCGAACAGATCGTGCGGGAATTCGGCGGCTTGCTGAAGGCAGACGAAGTGGAAGAAGGCGCGCGCTTCGTGATAGAACTAAAAACAGCACAGCAGGAGACAGCGTGATGAAGGGCATACAGATTATCCTGGTCGAAGACGACCCCACCGTTCTGGAAGGCAGTGCGCAAGCGCTGGACCTGGCCGGCTTCGAGGTGCGCAGCTTCGACCGCGCCGAGCCGGCCGCCGCATTGCTGACGGCCGATTATCCGGCCGTGCTGGTGACGGACGTGCGCCTGCCCGGCATGAGCGGCCTGGAATTGCTGTCGGCGGTGAAGGCGGCCGATCCCGGCCTGCCCGTGATCCTGGTGACGGGCCACGGCGACATCGCCATGGCGGTGCAAGCCATGCAGGACGGCGCCTACGACTTCATCGAAAAGCCCTACTCGTCCGAACAACTGGCCGAGGTGGTGCGCCGCGCCGCCGAGATGCGCGCCCTGCAGCAGGAAGTGCACACGCTGCGCCGCAAACTGGAACACAGCGAAGGCATCGATGCCACGCTGCTGGGCAATTCGCCCGCCATGCAGGCGCTGCGCCGCGTGATCCTCGAAGTGGCGGGCCAGCCGGCCGATGTGCTGATCTACGGCGAAACCGGCACCGGCAAGGAAATGGTGGCGCGCTGCCTGCACCAGTTCAGCGAGCGCGGCAAACATAACTTCGTCGCCATCAACTGCGGCGCGGTGCCCGAGCATATCTTCGAGAGCGAATTGTTCGGCCACGAGGCGGGCGCTTTCACCAGCGCGGCCAAGCGCCAGGTGGGCAAGATCGAACACGCGGAGCGCGGCTCCCTCTTCCTCGACGAGATCGAAAGCCTGCCGCTGCCCTTGCAGGTGAAGATGCTGCGCGTGCTGCAGGAGCGCTATATCGAAAGGCTGGGATCGAACCAGCCGGTGCCCGTCAATGTGCGCGTGATCGCGGCGGCCAAGGGCGATTTGAAGGAGATGTCGGACCAGGGCCGCTTCCGCAGCGACCTGTATTACCGCCTCAATCTGATCGTGCTGAACCTGCCGCCGCTGCGCGAGCGGCGCGAAGATATCCCGCTGCTGTTCGAACACTTCGTGCTCGATGCGGCGGGACGCTACCAGCGCGCCGCGCCCATGGTCTCGGCCGCGCAGATGCAGGCGCTGATGGCGCATGGCTGGCCCGGCAATGTGCGCGAGCTGCGCAATGTGGCCGACCGCTTCGTGCTGGGACTGACAAGCGGCGACGGCCCGCTGACGGCCAGCGCCGCCGCCGAAGCGCTGCCGCTGTCCGAACAGGTGAACGCTTTCGAGCGCGCGCTGATCGAACTGGAACTGCGCCGCAGCAAAGGCAATGTGGCCGAGGCCTGCGTCGCGCTTGGCCTGCCCAAGCAAACCCTGTATCACAAGCTGCAGAAATACAAGCTGGTGGCGGAAGACTTCCGCTGATACCGCCGGGCCGTGTTTTTGGCCCGGTTTGTGACAGCCGAAAAGCCCGACAATTCCCATCAAGTAATTGCCAGATGGAAACTTTCGTGATAGACTGTCGGTCTTCGCTACATAAATGTACTTTTCAATTCAAATCCGCAAAAGTACGCGCGCGGCCTTTCCTACTACCCCACTGAAGCGCAGCGAAGACCGCAGCGATGCGAGCACCTTTTTCCGCATCGCCCTCTGAACTGCGCTCCCTCCGCTGGAGCCGCCACACAATCGAACGGAATCAATGATGTTGAATAAACTATCCATACGCACACGCCTTATTGCCACTCTCGCTTTCCTGGGACTGCTGATCCTGTCCCTCGGCGGCCTCGGCATGTATGGCATGAAGTCGATCAACCTGGCCCTGAACGATGTGTACTCGAACCAGCTGGTGTCGAGCATCGCCATCGGCCACGCCAAGAACTCCCTGAACCGCGCCCGCTTCACCCTGGACCGCGTGGTGTTCCACCCGGATGCCGCCGATGCGGGCAACCTGGTCAAGCGCGCCGGCGAATATGTCGCCGAAGCCGACAAGAGCTGGCAGCGCTACCTGGCCCTGCCCCAGTCGGCCGAAGAGAAAGCACTGTCCGCCGACCTGGACGAAAAGCGCAAGCAATACATTAACGAAGGCCTGCTGGCCCTGGGCAAGGCGCTGGAGCAGAACAACGCTGAACTGGTCGACGAGCTGGCTTCGAAAAAAATGACCATTCTCTACCGCGGCTTTAACGCCAGCTCGGAAAAGCTCGACGAATTCCAGCTCAAGGCCGCCGAAGAAAACTATAAGCACAGCCAAAGCCTGTATGAAACCCTGGTCAGCATTTCGCTGGGCGCGATCGTGGTCGGCGCCATCCTGATGGTGGTTTCGGGCATCACCCTGATGAAAGCCATCATGCACCCGCTGCGCCAGCTGCTGGGCCACTTCGACCAGATGGCTGCCGGCAATCTGGCCGACCGCATCGAAATCAAGCGCCAGGATGAAATGGGCCTGCTGCTGGCCGGCCTGGCCAAGATGCAGCAGCAGCTGTCGGGCACCGTGCGCAGCGTCCGCGAAGGCAGCAGCGCCATCGCCCAGGCCAGCACCGAGATCGCCGACGGCAATATGGACCTGTCGAGCCGCACCGAACAGCAGGCATCGAGCCTGGAAGAAACCGCGTCCTCGCTGGAAGAACTGACTTCCACCGTGCGCCAGAACGCCGACAACGCGCGCCAGGCCAACCAGCTGGCCGTCTCGGCTTCCGACGTCGCCGTCAAAGGCGGCCAGATCGTGTCGCAAGTGGTGGAAACCATGGGCGCCATCAACGAATCGTCCAAGCGCATCGTGGACATCATCTCGGTCATCGACGGCATCGCCTTCCAGACCAATATCCTGGCACTGAATGCCGCAGTGGAGGCAGCGCGCGCCGGTGAACAGGGCCGCGGCTTCGCCGTGGTGGCCTCCGAGGTGCGCAATCTGGCGCAGCGCTCGGCCGCCGCCGCCAAGGAAATCAAGGAACTGATTTCCGCCTCGGTGGACAATGTGGACGCGGGCGCCGCCCTGGTCGACAAAGCCGGTTCCACGATGGATGAAATCGTCTCCAGCGTGAGCCGCGTGACCGACATCATGGCCGAGATCATGGCTGCCGGCGAAGAGCAAAGCTCGGGCATCGAGCAGATCAACCAGGCCGTGGCGCAGATGGACGAAGTGACCCAGCAGAATGCCGCCCTGGTGGAAGAAGCTGCTGCCGCCGCCGGCGCCATGCAGGACCAGGCAGCCGCGCTGGAAGAAGTGGTCAGCGTGTTCAAGGTCGATGGCGCCACCGCCAGCATCGGCGCGCAAGCGCGCGGCCGCACCGCCGGCACCGCGCTGGCCCTGCGCCGCTGATACCCTCCCCGCTAGAAGCTTTCCTCGCTTGTGACAAAGCGAGGATTTCACCTGGCTTGCATCGTGTAAGCTGCGCCTTTTCCGGCCAGCTTACACATCGATGCCCCTCCCCTACGCCGCCCTGGCGCTGATCCTCAGTCTCACCGTCCCTGCCCTCGCGGCGGACCAGCCAAATTCCCCCATCACCAGCAGCACCCAGCTGAGCCAGATGCGCGAGGCCATCGAAGGCTTGAGCGGTCCCAATGCCAGCAGCGCCGATTTGCAGCAAGCCGCGCGCCGGCTCGACGCAGGCCTGGACTGGCTGAACGCCAACCGCGAACGCATGCACGGCTCCCCCGCCCTGCTCAACGAACGCCTGAATCTGCAACTGGCGCGCGCCGAAATTCATGCGCGCCTGGGCCGCAAGGATGAAGCCCTGGCCGCGCTGGAGGATATGCAAACCCTGGCCTGGTTGCCGCAGTTGCGCCGGGCGCTGCGCGACGCGCCAAGCTTTGCCAGTCTGCGCGAAGAGCCGCGCTTCAAGGCCGTGCTGGCGACGGCCTATGTACCGGAACGCGCCATGCAGACCAAGGCCCTGGCCACCATCTACAAGGACGAGCTGTCGCTGGAAGAGCGCGTGGCCGGCCTGTCCCTGTTCTGGGCCGAAGCGCGCCACGGCTTCGCCCATTTCGACAATGTGCCGGCGCTGAACTGGGACAAGGTGTACATGGAGTATCTGAGCAAGGTGATCGCCGCGCGCGACACCCGCGAGTACTACCGCGTCATGCTGCAGCTGGCGCCCCTGCTGCGCGACGGCCACACGAATATCTATCCGCCGCGCGAGCTGATGGCGGAATTCTTCTCCAAACCGCCGCTGGACACGGCGCTGGCCGCAGGAAAAGTCTATGTGCGCGGCGTGCACAGCGCCAGCCTCGCCGCCCGCATCCAGGTGGGCGATGAAATCGTCGGCATCGACGGCCAGCCGGTCACGCAGTATGCCGAGCAGCACGTGGCGCCTTTCGCCAGCTACTCCTCGCCCCAGGACCGCGAGGTGCGCCTGTACACCCACCAGCTACTGGCCGGCGCTGCGGAAAAAGCCGTGCGTCTCGGCCTGCGCGGCAAGGACGGCGTGCTGCGCGAAGAAAGCCTGGCGCGTTCCGGCTGGACCGACTGGCAGGCGCCTGCGCCGTTCAGCTTCCGCATGCTGGCGGGCGGCGTCGCCTATGTCGACATCCGCCACCTGGAAAGCGACGAGATCCTGGAATCCTTCCGCAACGCGCTGCCGCAGATCATGCAGGCCAAGGCGCTGATCCTCGACCTGCGCTACAACGGCGGCGGCAATGGCGAGGACGGCTTGCGCATCCTCGGCCATCTGAGCGAGCAGCCCATCCCCGTGGCCGCCAGCTATGCGCGCATCGACAGCGCCGTGGTGCGCGCCCACAGCGGCAGCTACTTCCACTGGCTGCCGATCGGCGGCGGCGAGCCATACCGCCATGCGCAAAAACATCCTTTCACCGGTCCGGTGGTCCTGCTGACCGGGCCGCAGACCTATTCCGCCGCCGAAGACATGGTGCTCTCCTTCCGCGCCATGCAGCGCGGCCTCACCGTGGGCGCGGCCACCGGCGGCAGCACCGGGCAAGCGCTACACTTCCCGCTGCCGGGCGGCGGCAATGCGCGCATCTGCGTCAAGCGCGACCTGCTGCCCGATGGCGGCAAGTTCGTCGGCCTGGGCATCGCGCCGCAGATCGAAGTCCATGCCACGCTGGACGATGTGCGCGCCGGACGCGACCCGGTGCTGGAACGTGCCTTGCAAGCTGTGAGTCAGTAAGTGCCGGCCAAAGCCTTTTGGTGTAAAGTTCGCACTTATGCAAATTAATAAAGGCCAAAAAATGAAGTATTTGCAACCCATCCTTCTGCTTGCCCTGCCCTTGGCCGGCTGCGCCGTTTCGGGAGACGCCGAGCGCCTGCAAGCACCGCAGTTCGTCGAACCGCAATCGGCCCAGTCGCCCAAGCTGGTCTTCAATGTGGACTTGCAGCGCGAACCCGCGCGCCCCTGCATCTCCTACGTGCCGGAGCGCAGCAACACCACCTTGCTGATGTCGCGCCGCCTGCTGCAGCACCTGGTGCAGAACGGCGAGCAGGATGCACTGAACGAGCGTATGGGCCTGCGCGGCAATCTGCTGGAGCGCCGCGCCCTGGGCATCCTGAATGCCGCCTCGACCCAGCTGGACCACCATGGCTGCGAACGCATCAACGGCGGCATTCCGAGCGATTCCAATTATCTGCTGGCGTCCATGCTGGCCTCGGGCCAGGTGGCGGCGGTGTACAACCAGACCGGCGAAAAAGTCTCGAAGCTGACCGTGCGCTATGAAGCGCTGGCCGGCGTGCCGGGCCAGGTGGAATATGCCCTGCCGAAGAACTACGAACAGTCGCATGTGCTGAGCATGCCGACCTGGCTGCGTTAAGCCAAGCCTCGCCGGGTCAAGCGGCGGTCAACGCAGCAAGGGCCGCCCAGGCCCAGCCCTTACTGCGTTTTTCCCGCAGCGTCCTTGGCGCTTACCTTCATCGCCTTCAGCTGCTGGCGCAGCGCCTCGCGGCGCGCATCCGGCTTGCCGGTTTTAGTCAGTATCAAGCGCACACTGATCCACGTGCCGTCCTGCACGTAATACCCCACCAGCGATGAACTGTTCGCTCCGCGCTGATCGAACAGCAGGGTTTTCCAGCCGCCGATATTCTCGATACTCACCTCGCTCGGTTCCGGCTCGCCGCGCGCCCGGATGTCGGCCTCGATATTGTCCCAGGCCCGGCCCACGCCGTGGGAGCCGTAGGCATTCTCAAAATTGCCCGCCATGACCAGCGTGCCATTCTGGGCGCTCAGGTAAAAGGCGCGCGGGGCGTCGCCGGGCTGTCTTTCGCGCACAGTCCAGTCCTGGCGCGGAACGGCGAGCGTGAGCGCGCTGGCGGGAATGCTCAGGCGGAGCATGCCGTCCACCGTGGCGACGCTGAGCTGCTCGGTCGGCGTCGGTGCCGCTGTCCGCTTGACGCCTTTATGTTCCAGGCCTATGCGGTCCAGCGCCGCGATGCTGGATACCTGGCCGAACATCAGGTCATCCGGATCGTTGTTGCGCACCCAGCCCAATTGCGCCTCGCCGATGGCCCGCTTACTCATCTTGTAGACGCGGGTGGCCGCCGTCACGTCCAGCATCAGTAGACCATCCTGGTAGTTCAGCAGGCGGGCCATCGATACCACCGACATATTCGTATCCGAGGCGCGCGAGGCAAAATAGAAGAGGGAATTCTGCGCGCGCGTATTCAGGTCGCGTGTGGTCAGCACCACGAAAAAGGTTTGCGGCGTGACGCCGGACAGGGTCTTCGCCAGTGGCATCACCTTCTCGACAAAATCCTCAGCCGCATACTGGCCGCTATTGCGCAGCGGTTCCAGCCCCTCGACCGGCAAGGCCGCCGACGCCCTGATGGTCAATCCGGTATCGCGCCCCAGCATGGCGGCCATATTCCCCGCCAGCAGCAAGGGGAAATTTTCAGTGGGGATGAGGTAGACGGCGACCGGCTCAAGCGCCACCTGCGCAACGGCGGCCGGCGTCTGAGCGCGGGCAAGGTTCAGGGACAGCAGACAAGCAAGCAGCAGCAGGATACGGCGCAGCATGGGACTCCCTTGGAAGAGTGGCAGGCGGTGCGCTATGCTGGCACGAATTCATTGCATTTTCAATAATCTTCTACACGTAGTAGTTCAAACTTAACCTGAAAGAGGCTGTCAGTCGGAAGGCAGTTTCGCCCCGTTGCGGACCTTGCAGTTTTAAGTAGATTATCAATACATTCCCTGGTATGCCTCTACTGCGCCCATTGACGAGAAAATTGTTTTAGCACATCTAGGTCATACGTTGCTTGGCTTACAGGCATGCTAAGAGGAGTCTCTTGTATTTCAAAAGGCAAGCCAAGTGGTTTATTCTGAAACGATACTGGAGGCGTGTAATAGATGAGCCATCGCTTTGGATATTTAGGCTTTCCTTGCGGAGATTTACCAGGGACTGAAAATTGCCAAGTATCGTCTAAAACGCCTCGCGCGCAAGCGGTTCTTCCTGACTCGACGGTAAAAGTGCTTCCAGGTTTTAATTTTCCTTTATAAGAATGTTCGACGCGGAAGGTCGCCAGCTCCAATTCGCCTGGCAATATCTCTGCAGGTTTTAGTACTACTTTGATCACTTTGGCGACGACTACAAATTTGGCCCCATCGAAGTTTGTTTTCACCCGATCAGGTGTCTCCTCCCAGAATCGCTCCGGTAGTGGCATGCATGCCGTCGCTGTTTTATGCAAAATTAATAACACAGCACATAAGAGAAGTCCTGTCCGCATTGTTTTAACCCTATCAGAAAACTTTACTAGATGATTGAAAAGGGGGGCTCCCGAACGTCCGACTGTCCGCTTATGGCCGGTTATGATCCTGCTAATCCTGATGTGCATCTATTTCCCCAAGACGATCGAGCAAATCATTAGCTTGAGAGCCGCCATGACACAAGTAGCCACGGAGCTTTAACTACTGCGCGCAAGGAGGAAACTCTGACCGCTTGAACTACTGCGATAATTCCTATCCATTCACGAAGTTTCATTTTTCCTCCCATAAATCTGGCAGGCCGTTATTGGCCGTTTGCGTTCGTCACCGCGATGAGTTGCCCCTTTTCATTTACCCCGGTCCTCGACAACCTTGCTTCGCTTCTTCGCCATGATCGGATGAAGCGTCTCTTGCCGAGCCAGCATGGCTGCGTACTCCTGTGCCTTGCGTACCTTGGTCTCCGGCTTTATGGCTGTCTGCACCCGGAACAACACTGCATAGCGGTTTTGCGAGTTGAGTGTGGCGAAAAATTCGGCGGCGCCGGGGTGGTTGGCGAATGCGGCCTGAAGTTCCGGCGGCACACTCGCCATGCTGGACGAATCGTACGCTGCATCCCATCGACCATCTTTTTTCGCTCGCTCGATTTCAGCCAAGCCACTCGGCTGCATCTTACCCTCTTCAATATACCTAAGCGCCTTCTCACGATTGACCTTGGACCATAGACTGCGCGGCCGACGCGGTGTCCAGCGCTGCAAATAGTAATGCATGTCGAGCGAACCTTTCTCGCCGTCGATCCAGCCGAAGCACAACGCGACTTCCAATGCCTCTTGATAGCTTACGCTAGGGGTCGAAGCCCCTTTCTTCGCGTGCTGCAGCCACACCCCCTCTGAGCTGTCGTGGTGGACTGCGAGCCACTGCGCAAATGCGCCCTGGCATGGGAACAGCATCGCCTCAACATCTGCTGCCATCGAATCACTCCGAACTTGTTCTTGGTAGGGCTTCCGACTCTGCCGGAAGTGGCCCAAGACAAACTCTAGCCCATCTAACAGCAAGTGTCAGGTCAAATCTGAGTTACTACATCTTAAGCCTCGCCGCCCTGTTCCCCATGGATATGCACGGCCAGCCAGAGCGCGCCCTCCGACACGCTGAGCACCGTATGCGGCGTGCGCGCCGGCAGGAAAAGATGGTCGCCCGCCTTCAGCATCACGTTCTCGCCCGCGACCAGCAGCGACGCCTCGCCGCGCAACAGCGCCACCCACTCGTCCTGCTCCTGCACATACTCGCCGGGCACCATGCGCGCAGAACTCAAGATGCGTTCAATCACCACGCCCCTGTGCGACAGCAGCTGTTCGAAGATCTCGCCGGTTTCGGGCGGCGTGGAGTTCAGATAAAGATTCCCTACTTTCACATCGCGCATAGTCAAGCCTGAGCTGCGGAATTCGAAGCGGCAATACGCCGGTTATACTCAGCCTGAAGATTCAGCCAGAAAGCGGGAGGGATTTCAAAGTAGGCGCCCAGGGAGCGCGCCAAGTCCTCGCTTATCGGTGCTTGCCCCTTGATAAGCGACTCAATTCCTAGCGAAGGTACGCCGATAGCCTCTCCCAATTGCTCGGCACTCAGAGCCAAAGGCCGCATAAACTCTTCAAACAGAATTTCGCCAGGGTGAATTTCCTCTAGAGACTCGTCCATTTTTCCTCCTAGTGATAATCGACTACTTCCACATCATGAGCGCCATCGGCAAGCCAGCGGAAACATATCCGCCAGCGCTCGTTGATGCGAATGCTATATTGGCCTGCCCGGTCTCCGGACAAAGCTTTCAAATGATTGCCTGGAGGCGCACGCAATTCTTGCAGATCGCTGACAGCATGGAGCACCATCAATTTGCGGCGTGCGGCCCTTTCAATGGCATCGAAGCGCGCCACTCTCGTCCCTGCAAACAACAGCGCCGTATCTCTACTGGCAAAGCTAATTATCATGGCTAATCTACTCCTCTGAAGGACCCGCTGCAAACGGGTTTCAAGGAAAAGCCTGACGTAAACGCCGGGGGCGCGGCTTGCGCCGAATTAAACACATATAAAAAAAACCGCCCGGCTTGCGCGCGGGCGGTTTTGGCATTTCCGGGGCGCGAACCCCGGTGCATGCTGGCGATTACTGTGCGGCGGCGGCAGCTTCTTCAGCGGCAGCTTTCATCGACAGTTTCAGGCGGCCGCGGTCGTCGGTTTCCAGAACCTTGACGCGCACTTGCTGGCCTTCTTTCAGATAGTCGGCTACGGCGTTCACACGCTCGTTGGCGATCTGCGAGATGTGCAGCAGGCCGTCTTTGCCTGGCATCACTTGAACGATGGCGCCGAAGTCCAGCAGTTTCAGTACGGTGCCGTCGTAGGTCTTGCCCACTTCCACGGAAGCGGTCAGCTCTTCGATGCGGCGCTTGGCTTCCTGGCCGGCAGCAGCGTCCACGGAGGCGATGGTGACCACGCCTTCGTCGCTGATGTCGATCTGGGTGCCGGTTTCTTCGGTCAGCGCGCGGATCACGGCGCCGCCCTTGCCGATCACGTCACGGATCTTCTCTGGGTTGATCTTGATGGTGATCAGGCGTGGCGCGAAGTCGGACAGCTCGGTCTTCACGGTCGGCACGGCCTTCTGCATTTCGCCCAGGATATGCTCGCGGCCTTCTTTTGCCTGAGCCAGTGCGACCTGCATGATTTCCTTGGTGATGCCCTGGATCTTGATGTCCATCTGCAGCGCGGTGATGCCATTGGCGGTACCGGCTACTTTGAAGTCCATGTCGCCCAGGTGATCTTCGTCACCCAGAATGTCGGACAGCACGGCGAAGCGGCCGCCTTCCTTGATCAGGCCCATGGCGATACCAGCCACGTGGGCTTTCATCGGCACGCCGGCATCCATCAGCGCCAGGCAGCCGCCGCAGACGGACGCCATGGAGGAGGAACCGTTCGATTCGGTGATCTCGGACACCAGACGCACGGAGTAGCTGAACTCTTCCGGCTCAGGCAGCGCGGCGATCAGCGCGCGCTTGGCCAGACGGCCGTGGCCCACTTCACGGCGCTTCGGCGTGCCGACGCGGCCGGTTTCGCCGGTGGCGAACGGAGGCATGTTGTAGTGCAGCATGAAGTCGTCGGTGTACTCGCCCATCAGCGCGTCGATCTTCTGGCTGTCGCGCGCGGTGCCCAGGGTCGCTACGACCAGCGCCTGGGTTTCGCCGCGGGTGAACAGGGCGGAACCGTGGGTGCGCGGCAGGACCGAGCTGCGGATCGAGATCGGACGTACGGTGCGGGTGTCGCGGCCGTCGATGCGTGGTTCGCCTTCCAGGATCTGGGAACGCACCACTTTGGCTTCCATATCGAAGAGGATGTTGCCCACTTCGACAGCGTCCGGCGCTTCGGCGCCGGCAGCGGCGGCTTCGGCCACCAGGTCGGCCTGCACTTCAGCCGACATGGCGCGCAGCTTGTCGGTACGGGCTTGCTTGTCCTTGGTCTGATAGGCTGCGCGGATCTTCGCTTCGGCGAAGTGGGTCACGCGAGCGATCAGGGCGTCGTTCTTGGCCGGAGCGGTCCATACCTGCTCAGGCTTGCCGCCGTCGCGCACCAGATCATGGATAGCGTCGATCACGACTTTCATTTGCTCGTGGCCATAGACCACGGCGCCCAGCATGATTTCTTCGGACAGCTGCTGCGCTTCCGATTCCACCATCAGCACGGCGCTTTCGGTGCCGGCCACCACCAGATCCATCTGCGAAGTTTTCAGCTGCGCGGTGGTCGGGTTCAGGATGTATTGGCCGTCAACGTAACCCACGCGGGCGGCGCCGATCGGACCATTGAACGGAACGCCAGCCACGCACAGGGCGGCCGAGGCGCCGATCATCGAAGGGATGTCCGGATCGATTTCAGGATTGACCGACAGAACGTGCACGATGACCTGCACTTCGTTCATATAGCCTTCCGGGAACAGCGGACGGATAGGACGGTCGATCAGGCGGGATGTCAGTGTTTCTTTTTCCGAAGGACGACCTTCGCGCTTGAAGAAACCGCCGGGGATTTTACCCGCAGCATAGGTTTTCTCCAGGTAGTCGACGGTCAACGGGAAGAAGTCCTGGCCCGGTTTCGCGTCCTTGCGCGCCACCACGGTGGCCAGCACCACGGTGTCGTCCACCGAAACCAGTACGGCGCCGGAGGCTTGACGAGCGATTTCGCCGGTTTCCAGGGTCACGGTGTGTTGGCCGTACTGGAAGGTTTTCGTAACTTTGTTAAACATGGGTAATCCCTTTCTATTTGCCGACAGATTTTCAGGAGCTGTCGTTCCACCTCACCACAGGCGCCGTCCATGTGGGGACGCCGCCTTTACTGCGATTACTGCTCTACTGCAACTACTTAACTTGCCAATCAAAAGTTCTGCTTAGCAATTTCTCAACGCCCAGAAAGACAAAATGCCCGCGACAGCGAACTGGCGCAGGCATTTCTCTGTTAAACCGGGTGGCGCAAAAATTACTTACGCAGACCGAGTTTAGCGATCAGATCGCGGTAACGGTTTGCGTCCTTACCTTTCAGGTAAGACAACAGGCTCTTACGACGGTTCACCATCATGATCAGACCACGGCGGGAGTGGTGATCTTTGCTGTGTGCTTTGAAGTGGCCGTTCAGCTCGTTGATGCGAGCGGTCAGCAGCGCAACTTGCACTTCTGGGGAACCGGTGTCGTTTTGACCACGTGCGTTGTCCGCAATGATCGCGGCCTTGTTGATGTTTTCTACAGTCATGATAAACCTTTCACATGCGATGCACGGAGTCTGAACCCTGCACATCGTGAACTTCGATTGATAAAAATCCAGCCTTTCAGCCAGACCCGCAAGTATAACCCGATTGCCGCCGGGATGGCTACAATTAGCCGGGAAAGGAGGGTCCGTGCCATGAAAAACCGTCTCATTCTTATCATTTTTGCAGCAATACTAAGCGCCTGTGCCGGCCAGGGCGACCCGCGCTGGGAGCGCGGCGCCAAATTCAGCGCCATCCAGCTCGGCCAGGCCAGCAAAACCAGCGTGCGCGCGCTGCTCGGCCAGCCCGACGAAACCACCCATCTAAGCCTGCGCGATATGGACGTCTGGAGCTACCGCTACAAAGAGTCCGGCGTGTGGGATTCCATGATGCACATCCACTTCGACAAAAACGGCACCGTCCGCGAACTCATGAGCGGCCCCGACCCCATGTACGACGAGCGCCGCGGCTTCTTCCGCTGATGCCGCCTCAAGGGGCCGGTTCGGTCTGCGGGTTAAGGCGTTCGATTTTGGAGTGGAGCTTGTTGAGGCCGGAGATATAAGCTTTGGCGGAGGCGACTACGATGTCAGGATCGGCGCCGACGCCGTTGACGATGCGGCCGGCGTGCGATAGCCGCATCGTGACTTCGCCTTGCGACTGGGTGCCGGAGCTGATGGCGTTGATGCTGAACAGGACCAGTTCGGCACCGCTCTTGGCCTCGCTTTCGATGGCGTTGACCGTGGCGTCGACCGGGCCGTCGCCGCTGCCTTGGCAGCTGTATTCCTTGCCGCCCATGGAGAACACGACTTTCGCCAGCGGCAGCTCGCCGGTTTCGGAGCGCTGGGCCAGCGAGACGAAGCGGTAGTATTCGCTTTCGTGGGCCTGCTCTTCGTCGGTGACGAGGGCCATGATGTCTTCGTCGAAGATGTCGGATTTACGGTCGGCCAGTTCCTTGAAGCGGGCGAAGGCGGCATTCACTTCGGCTTCGGAGTCCAGTTCGATGCCGAGTTCCTGCAGGCGCTGCTTGAAGGCGTTGCGGCCGGAGAGCTTGCCGAGCACGATCTTGTTGGCGGTCCAGCCCACATCCTCGGCGCGCATGATTTCATAGGTTTCGCGCGCCTTCAGGATGCCGTCCTGGTGGATGCCGGAGGCGTGGGCAAAGGCGTTCGCGCCCACCACGGCCTTGTTCGGCTGCACGGCAAAGCCGGTGATCTGCGACACCATCTTGGACGCCGCCACGATCTGCGTGGTGTCGATGCCCAGCTCCAGATTGTAGTAGGCATTGCGCGTGCGCAGAGCCATCACCACCTCTTCCAGCGCGGTATTGCCCGCCCTTTCGCCCAGGCCGTTGATGGTGCATTCGATCTGGCGCGCGCCGCCGATCATCACGCCAGCCAGGGAATTGGCGACGGCCAGTCCCAGGTCGTTATGGCAGTGCACCGACCAGACGGCCTTGTCGGAATTGGGAATGCGCTCGCGCAGGCGCTTGATGGTGGCGCCGAACAGTTCGGGCACGGCATAGCCCACGGTGTCGGGGAAGTTGATGGTGGTGGCGCCTTCGGCGATCACGCCTTCCAGCACGCGGCACAGGAAGTCTTCCTCCGAGCGGCTGCCGTCTTCGGGACTGAATTCGATATCGTCGGTGAACTGGCGGGCGAAACGCACAGCGAGTTTAGCCTGCTCCAGCACCTGCTCCGGCTCCATGCGCAGCTTCATCTGCATATGCAGCGGCGAGGTGGCGATGAAGGTGTGGATGCGTTTGCGCGCGGCGGGCTGCAGGGCTTCGGCGGCGCGGGCGATATCGCGGTCGTTGGCGCGCGACAGGGAGCAGACGGTGGATTCGCGGATCGAGGAGGCAATGGCGCGGATCGACTCGAAGTCGCCTTGCGAGGCGGCGGCGAAACCGGCTTCGATCACGTCGACGCGCAGCTTTTCCAGCTGGCGCGCGATGCGCACCTTCTCTTCGCGCGTCATGGAGGCGCCCGGCGATTGCTCGCCGTCGCGCAGGGTGGTGTCGAAGATGATAAGGCGGTTACTCATGGCTGGCTCCTTGAATGACCGCCTCGCTACCTCAGCGGCGTTCGCTCTGATCGACCGGTTCGTGCGCGGTCTGGACGATGCTCACCGGCTTGCCCTTGGCGAGCCGGATGAAATACACGATGTAGCCGGAAATGCCGTAGGCGACAAAGATGGGGAACAGCACCTTGGGCGGATCGATCGACACCAGCGCGAAGCCAAGCGCGATCAGGAACACCGCGATGAAAGGCACGGATTTGCGGAAGTTCACGTCCTTGAAGCTGTAGAACGGCACATTGGTGACCATGGTCAGGCCGGCGAACAACGCTATGACCCAGGATACCCAGGGCAGGCTGATGCCCGGCACTTCGAGATCGACCATCATCAGCACGAAGCCGGCCACCAGCGCAGCGGCGGCAGGACTGGGCAAGCCCTGGAAGAAGCGCTTGTCGACCACTTCGATATTGGTGTTGAAGCGCGCCAGGCGCAGCGCAGCGCCGGCACAGTAGACGAAGGCAGCAATCCAGCCCAGCTTGCCGAGGCCGCGCAGCGACCATTCGTAGATCACCAGGGCCGGTGCGGCGCCGAAGGACACCATATCCGACAGGCTGTCGTATTGGGCGCCGAATTCGCTTTGGGTATTGGTAAGGCGGGCGATGCGGCCATCCAGGCCGTCCAGCACCATGGCCACGAAGATGGCCCAGGCGGCATGCTCGAAGCGCTGGTTCATGGCCATGACGATGGCGTAGAAACCGCAGAACAATGCTCCCGTGGTGAAGGCATTAGGCAGCAGGTAAATGCCGCGCGGACGCGGTTTGCTGGCTGCGTCGGCGCCCTGCTGCTGGCGCATGAACTTGCTGAAGCGTGGCTTCTTGGGCGCCTTGCCGATCGGGTTAGGTCTGCGGCGTGGGAATTGAGGCATAAAGTTCCATTCTCTTACTGCGTATTATTCTTGCCCGGCGGCGGGGATGGTCCCGCTGGCCGCCGGGTATATGCCCCTATTATAGTGGCACATGCAGCCGAGAGAATGGCTCTTTGCTTTACTTGAACTTAACTTTGCCCACCAGGCGCATTTCCAGGGTGGTTTCGCCCGGCTCGAAGCTTGGTTCGGAGACTTCAGCCGTATCCTTCATCATGGCGCTGCGCATCATGGCCGGCGCGGCCGCGTATTCGCGCTGGGCGTAGTTGCCCGAGCCTTCGAAGTCCACGGTATCCAGCACGGCGTCGCTCAGCTTGCGGCCCATGGCGTTGGCGATGGAGGCGATGCGCTCGTTCAGATTCTGGTAGGTGGCGGCGATGCGCTGGTCATCCAGTTTCTTGGTGGCGGCAGGGCTCAGGCCGAATTGCAGATTGTTCAGGGTCAGCACCTTCTGCACCGACGCCACGGTTTTCGGCAGCGCGTTCAGATTGCTGGTGGTCATCTGCACATAGTGGCCAACGCGCCATGCGGTCGGAATGCGCGCCTTGGCGCTCACGCCTGGCGGCAGTGGACGGTCTTCCGGATACACGGGATAGGTGTAGTAGCCCTGGGTTTTCAGGCTGGCTTGCGGATCTTCCTTCTTCAGGATGTCCAGACCCTGTTTCATTTTCTGGTTGACGCGCGAGGCGGCAGCAGCCTTGTCCTTGTCCTGCTCTTCGATGGCGAAGGTGGCCACGGCCTGGTCGTTCGGGGCTTTGACTTCGCCAAAAGCGGGAACGACCACCAGGGTGCCGGTGGTTGGCAGGGATTGTGCCTGTACGGCTTGAGCGCCCAGCACCAGGGCGGCAGCGGCCACGGTTTGCATTACTTTCATAGAGTTTTCTCCTTCTTGTTGGTAAGGCCTGTCAGGCAGTGGAGCAACTTTAACCGATATTACGGCTGAGCAAGGGACGATCTCGTGAACGTTTGTAACAGAGCTGGCATCAGTGTAATGCAGCGCCTTGTCATCGTCCTGAAATCAAATTCATGCAAGATGTAGGCTGCCTGAATTTCACCTGAGCTTACCATCCATGACTATGCTGAAAACCCCTGCCCTTTCCCTGCGCGCGCTTGCGCTGGCCTCCTGTCTGCTCGCCAATGGCGCCCTGGCCGCCACGCAAGCGCCCTCCTCCACGTCCGCAGCAGCCCAGCCCAAGCTGGTGGTCGTGCTCGTGGTCGATGGCCTGCCGCAAGAGCAGGTGGTGCGCTACCGCGACCAGTTCGGCCAGGGCGGCTTCCGCCGTCTGCTCGACCAGGGCGCGTGGTTCAGCAATGCGCACCAGGCGCATGGCATCACCGTCACCGCGATCGGCCATGCGGCCGTGCTGAGCGGCGCCTATCCCTACCAGCACGGCGTAATCGGCAATAACTGGATCGACCCGGTCAGCAAAGCTTCCGTGTATTGCACCGAAGACCGGGAGCACACTTACCTTGGCGAAGAAACCAAGCCCAGCGACGGCACCTCGCCGGCGCGCCTGCGCGTGAGCACCCTGGGCGACGAGCTGCGCTATGCGAGCGGCCAGCGCTCCAAGGTGGTGGCCGTGTCCGGCAAGGACCGCGGCGCGATTCTGCTGGCGGGCAAGACCGGCACCGCCTATATGTATATGGACAAGAGCGGCAACTTCGCCAGCAGCAGCTTCTATATGAAGCAGCATCCCGAGTGGGTGCAGCGCTTCCAGGCTGGCAAGCCGCAGGACCGCTACTACGGCAAGAGCTGGCGTCCGCTGCTGGACGATGCCGCCTATGCCGGCGATGCGGCCGACGACGCCACACCGTCCACTGCGGCGGCGCGCAACCGCTTCCCCTTCTCCTACTACAGCGAGAGCGGCAATATCGACGCCGGCTACTATGGCCGCCTGAAAGTCGGCCCCTTCCTCGATGAGCTGACGCTGGACTTCGCTCGCGCCGCCGTCGAAGGGGAAAACCTGGGCAAGAATCCGGCCGGCGTGCCGGATATTCTGGGCGTCAGCCTCTCCAGCCACGATTATGTGAACCACGCTTTCGGACCGGAAAGCAAGATGTCGCACGACCATCTGCAGCGCCTGGACCGCATGCTGGCCCAGTTCTTCGGCTACCTCGACCAGCGCGTCGGCCTCGACAATGTGCTGGTGGTGCTGACGGCCGACCACGGCTTCCCGAACGTGCCGGAATTCGCCCAGTCCCAGCATATGGACGCCCAGCGCCTTGACGGCGAAAAGCTGATGGGTGCGCTGAACCAGCATCTGGACGAGAAGTTCAAGGCCGGCAAGCTGGTGACGGCCTGGTCGCTGCCCAACATCCACCTCGACTACGCGCAGATCGAAAAGAGCGGCTTGAAACGCGATGAAGTGGAACAAGCCGCCGCCCGCTTCCTGCTCAAGCAGAATGGCGTGACCGAAGTGTTCACGCGCAGCCAGATGGAAAGCGGCGCCGTCGGCGGCACGCGCCTGGCGACGCTGATGCGGCGCGCGTGGAACCGCGAGCTGTCGGGCGACCTGATGACGGTCACCAAGCCCTACTGGTATTTCGGCAGCGGCACCAGCGGCACCTCGCACGGCTCGCCCTACGCCTACGACACGAATGTCCCGCTGATGGTGATGGGCAAGCGCTGGATCAAGCCCGGCGCCTACGGCCAGTATGCCGAAGTGGTCGATATCGCGCCGACGCTGGCCCACCTGCTGCGCATCCGCCCGCCCGCCGCCGCCGAAGGCCGCGTCCTCACCGAAACCCTGCGCTAAAACAGCTGAGGCCGTGTCCGATTGGGGTCTGACCCTAAGGTGGACACGGGCTCGGCAGTGGATCAGTTTTTGGACTGGTCGACCAGTTTGTTTTTGGCGATCCAGGGCATCATGGCGCGCAGCTTGGCGCCGACTTCTTCGATCTGGTGCTCGGAGGTCAGGCGGCGGCGCGAGATCAAGGTCGGGGCGCCGGCCTTGTTTTCCAGGATGAAGCTCTTGGCGTATTCGCCGGTCTGGATGTCTTTCAGGCATTGGCGCATGGCGTCCTTGGTGGCCGAAGTCACCACTTTCGGGCCGGTCACGTATTCGCCGTATTCCGCGTTGTTGGAGATGGAGTAGTTCATATTGGCGATGCCGCCTTCGTAGATCAGGTCGACGATCAGTTTCAGCTCGTGCAGGCACTCGAAGTAGGCCATCTCGGGCGCGTAGCCGGCTTCCACCAGGGTTTCGAAACCGGCTTTGATCAGCTCGACGGTGCCGCCGCACAGCACGGCTTGTTCGCCGAACAGGTCGGTCTCGGTTTCTTCGCGGAAGTTGGTTTCGATGATGCCGGCCTTGCCGCCGCCGTTCGCGGAAGCATACGACAGGGCGATATCGCGGGCGATGCCGGACTTGTCCTGGTGCACGGCGATCAGGTGCGGCACGCCGCCACCCTGGGTGTAGGTGCCGCGCACGGTGTGGCCCGGCGCTTTCGGGGCGACCATGATCACGTCGAGGTCGGCGCGCGGCACAACCTGGCCGTAGTGCACATTGAAGCCGTGGGCGAAGGCCAGCACGGCGCCTTGCTTGGCGTTCGGTTCGACGTTTTCCTTGTAGACCTGGGCGATGTTTTCGTCCGGCAGCAGAATCATGATGACGTCGGCCGCTTTCACCGCCTCGTTCACTTCGGCCACTTTCAGGCCGGCCTTCTCCACCTTCTGCCACGAAGCGCCGCCCTTGCGCAGGCCAACGGTCACGTTGACGC
Source organism: Massilia sp. BJB1822 (assembly GCF_013369485.1). GTDB lineage: Bacteria > Pseudomonadota > Gammaproteobacteria > Burkholderiales > Burkholderiaceae_D > Rugamonas. The sequence continues at coordinate 310,412 of NZ_JABWEB010000005.1, read as the reverse complement.
CGGAATCGCTCAGGTTCTGGGCGTGGGCGTGGCCTTGCGAGCCGTAGCCGATGATGGCCACGTTTTTGCCTTTGATGAGGGAGAGGTCAGCGTCTTTGTCGTAGAAAACTTTCATGATTTATTCCTTGTATTTTGCGTGTGTAATGTAGGGTGTAGCACTCAGACTTTGAGGATGCGTTCGCCGCGTCCTATGCCCGAGCCGCCGGTACGGACGGTTTCCAGAATCGAGGTGCGGTCGATGGCATCGATGAAGGCATCGAGCTTGCTCTTGGCGCCGGTCAGTTCAATGGTGTAGGTCTTCTCGGTCACGTCGATGATGCGGCCGCGGAAGATGTCGGCGGTGCGCTTCATTTCTTCGCGCTCCTTGCCCACTGCCCTCACCTTGATCAGCATAAGCTCGCGCTCGATGTGCTGGCCTTCGGTCAGATCGACCACCTTGACCACTTCGATCAGGCGGTTCAGGTGCTTGGTGATCTGCTCGATGATGTCGTCCGAGCCGCTGGTGACGATGGTCATGCGCGACAGGGTGGCGTCTTCGGTCGGCGCGACCGTCAGCGTTTCGATGTTGTAACCGCGCGCCGAGAACAGGCCGACCACGCGCGAGAGCGCACCGGCTTCGTTTTCCAGCAAGACAGAGATGATGTGTCGCATATCAAAGATCCTCCGAGCCAAGCAGCATTTCGGAGAGGCCTTTGCCAGCCTTCACCATCGGCCACACGTTTTCGCTCTGGTCGGTAATGAAGTTCATGAAGACCAGGCGGTCTTTCATGCCAAATGCTTCGCGCAGGGCGCCGTCCACATCGCCCGGCTTTTCGATGCGCATGCCGACGTGGCCATAGGCTTCGGCCAGCTTTTCGAAGTCGGGCAGCGAATCCATATACGACTCGGAGTAGCGCGAGCCGTAGTCGATCTGCTGCCACTGGCGCACCATGCCAAGGAAGCGGTTATTCAGCAGGATGATCTTGGGCGTCAGGTGGTACTGCTTGCAGGTCGCCAGCTCCTGGATGCACATCTGGATCGAGCCTTCGCCAGTGATGCAGGCCACGGTGGCGTCCGGATTGGCCATCTGCACGCCCATGGCGTAAGGCAGGCCGACACCCATGGTGCCCAGGCCGCCGGAATTGATCCAGCGGCGCGGCTTGTCGAAGCGGTAGTACTGCGCCGCCCACATCTGGTGCTGGCCGACGTCGGAGGTGATGAAGGCGTCGCCCTGGGTGATGTCCCAGACCTTCTCCACCACCTGCTGCGGCTTGATCACCAGGTCGGAGGTGCTGTATTTCAGGCAGTCGCGGCCGCGCCATTCCTCGATCTGGCCCCACCATTTTTTCAGGGCGGGCGCGTTCGGCTTGGCTTCGGCGGCGTCGAGCTGGGCCAGGAATTCGACCAGCACGTCCTTCACATTGCCGACAATCGGAATATCGACCTTCACGCGCTTGGAGATCGACGAGGGATCGATGTCGACGTGGATGATCTTGCGCGGATTGGTGGCGAAGTGCTTGGGATTGCCGATCACGCGGTCGTCGAAACGGGCACCGATGGCGATCAGCACGTCGCAATTCTGCATCGCCATATTGGCTTCGTAGGTGCCGTGCATGCCGGGCATGCCGACGAATTTGCTGTCGCTGGCGCGGTAGCCGCCCAGGCCCATCAGGGTATTCGTCACCGGGAAGCCGAGCTTGTCGACCAGGCGGTTCAGCTCGGGCGCGGCATTGGCAAGGATCACGCCGCCACCGGTATAGATCATCGGACGCTCGGCTTGCAGCAGCAGCTGCACGGCTTTGCGGATCTGGCCCGAGTGGCCCTTGTCCATCGGACGGTAGGAACGCATCTCGATGTCTTTGGGGTAGTTATAGACGTGCTTGTGCATGGAGATATCCTTGGGGATATCCACCAGCACCGGGCCGGGCCGGCCGGTACGCGCGATGAAGAAGGCTTTCTTGATCGTTTCGGCTAGATCCTTGACGTCCTTGACCAGGAAGTTGTGCTTGACCACGGGGCGGGTGATGCCCACGGTGTCGCATTCCTGGAAGGCGTCCTGGCCGATGGCGTGGCTGGGCACCTGGCCGGAGATCACCACCATCGGAATCGAATCCATATAGGCGGTGGACAGGCCGGTGACAGCATTGGTCACGCCGGGACCGGAAGTGACCAGGGCCACGCCGACTTTCTGCGAGCTGCGCGAATAGGCGTCCGCCGCATGGATGGCGGCCTGCTCGTGGCGAACCAGAACGTGCTGGAATTTGTCCTGCTTGAAGATGGCGTCGTAGATGTAGAGTACGGCGCCGCCGGGGTAGCCGAAGACGTGTTCAACGCCTTCTTCCGCCAGGCAGCGGACGACGATCTCGGCGCCCGTGATGGGGGCTGCTGCTTCGGTGTTCATGAAACATTCCTTTCAAGGTCCAGAGGAGATTGAACGGATGCTCTTGCCTATCGAAGTAAGCGTTGCACTGCAGTACTCTCAAGCGTCCCTTCTTTCTGCGGTCGCGGCATCCCTTCCCTTGACCGTAGGCAAGGTACAAGATACAGCTCAACGCAACTCGTTTGGCTGGAGTTTCTGCAGCACTCGCGCAAACCTCTCGCGCTTGTGGCGCGGGTTAGAGCAAACTGCTGACAAATGAAAGCTGGATGCACCATGGCGGCTTTGTGTGCCTGCTGCGGTACTTCCGGGGCGCTTCGTGGTGTGCAAAGCGATTCATACGGTACTGCGTTGCACAATTTTGGTCAAGAACTATTGTTGAAATTACGCACTTCCCGCTTTTCCACGGTGGAAAACGTGGAAAAAACATGCGGAATGAGTCAATTTTTGCTAGGATGCGCACAGTTTAGACTGACCTCAACAGCGGCCTCTTCTGCCGCCGCACGCTTCCCGACGCATGGCCACAGACAAAGAATTATCGGATTTCCTGGAGAACGTCGAGCGGCGTGCCTATAAACAAGCCGTGTACGCGGTGCGCCGCGACGAAGCGGCCCTGGATATCGTCCAGGACGCCATGATCAAGCTGGCCGAAAAATACGGCGACAAGCCGGCGGCCGAGCTGCCCCTGCTGTTCCAGCGCATCCTGCAAAACACCATCCTCGATTTCTTCCGCCGCGAAAAGGTGCGCAACACCTGGGTCAGCCTGTTTTCCGGCCTCGGCCCCAGCTCGGACGAGCATGAGGATTTTGATATACTTGAATCTTATGAGGCCGAACAGGGTTCCCAGGCAGCGGAATCGAGCGCCGACCAGGTCGAGCGCATGCAGGTCTTGCAAGTCATTGAAGATGAAGTACAAAAGCTGCCAGCGCGTCAACGGGAAGCCTTCCTCATGCGTTATTGGCAGGACATGGACGTGGCAGAAACCGCCGAAGCGATGGGATGTTCCGAAGGGAGCGTGAAAACGCATTGCTCACGAGCAACACACACTCTCGCCGAATCGCTCAAAGCCAAGGGGATAAAACTATGAACACCGAAGACCTGAATTTCGCGTACAAAGTGCGCCATGCGCTCAATGAAAAGCTCGACGATCTGCCGGCCGCCACCAGCGACCGTCTGGCCGCCGCGCGTCAGGCCGCCCTTGCCCGTAAAAAAGCGCATGTTCCCGTACGGGTAGTGCGTAGCGCGCCGGCCGTGGCCGGCGGCGGCAATGGTTTCTTCGCCAATCCCCTGGGCTGGTTCAACCGCTTCAGCGTGGCCCTGCCCCTGATGCTGCTGGTGGGCGGCTTGATGGGCGTGTTCCAGTACGAGCAGCAGCAATCGATCGCCGAACTGGCCGAACTGGACGCCGCCGTGCTGTCCGACGAGCTGCCGCTGTCGGCCTATCTGGACGACGGTTTCCACGCCTATCTCGAAACCCGCGGACAGTAAGCAATGGCGCGTGTTTCCGGTCGCAGCAAATACCTGATTGCCGGTGGTGGCGCCCTCGTGGCCGCCGCGCTGGCTGCCGCCTGGGTGGGTGAAACCCGCCAGGCTGCCCCTGCTCCCGCCGCCGCATCCGCTGCCGGCGCCAATGTCCCGCATACCGTGGCCGCCCCGCCTGCCGTCGCGCCGGGCGCGGCCAAGCCGGCCGTGGGCGAGAAACCGTACTGGAAGGACCTGAAGCCCGCCCAGCAGAGCGCCCTGGCGCCGCTGCAAAGCGGCTGGGACGACCTGGGACCGGTGCGCAAGCAGAAATGGCTCGAGATCGCCAACCGCTTCGCCTCCATGAAGCCGGACGAGCAGCAGCGCGTGCATGAGCGCATGCGCGAATGGGCGCGCCTGACCCCGGCCGAGCGCAAGGTGGTGCGCGAGAACTTCTCGCGCGCGCAGAAAATCACGGCCGGCAAGCAGGCCAAGGCCGCGCAGTGGGAGGAATACCAGCAACTGCCGCAGGAGCAGAAGAAGAAGCTGGCCGACGCTGCTGCCGCCAAAAAGCCGCAGGTCGCCAAACCGCCGACGCCGGCCCAGAGCAAGATGAAAACCCCGCCGCCGATCAAGCCGCATGCGCCGGGCGCCGTCGCGCCGGCGCCGTTGGTCAATCCGGCTGGCGCAGCTGGCGCCATGCCGCCCGCTGTCGCGACGCCTGGCGCGGTGAACGTGATCCCCGGCTCATATCCGGGCGCCGGTCCCGTGCCTGCGGCGGCCACCGCCCCGGCGACGGCCAGCATTCCGGCCGACGCCAGCGGCGCTGCCTCGGCGGCCTCCGTACCACCTAATGCCGCTCCGGCCGTACCGCCCAATGTCAGCAAATAAAGCCACGCCTGTCACCACCACCCATCCGACTATCAAGCGCCGCCTGATTTCGATGGTGTATGAAGTGCTGCTAGCGTTTGCCGTGCTGTTCCTGCCTTTCCTCATCTTTGAAATGATCAGCGGCGCCAGCCACGCACCGATGGTCGAGCATCTGCGCCAGGCACTGGCCTTCCTGATCCTGGGCGCCTACTTCATCCACCAGTGGAGCCGCAAGGGCCAGACCCTGGCGATGCAGACCTGGCGCCTGAAAGTGGTGATGCCGGGCCAGGCGAATGTGCCGCTCAAGGTGGCGACCTTGCGCTATCTGGCAAGCTGGATGTGGGTGCTGCCCGCCCTGCTGCTGGACTACGCGCTGGGCCTGGAAAAATGGCATGCGCTGTACGCGCTGTTCGGCGGCGTGCTGCTGTGGTCCCTGACTGCTTTCTTCGACAAGGACCGCCAATTCCTGCACGATAAGATCGCCGGCACGCGCATGGTGCAATTGCCCAAGCTGGAAAAGAAAAAGGCCAAGGCGGAAGCCGCCAAGGCCTGATCCCTCATTGCGCCGCCGCTGGCGGCGCTGTCTTCCCTCAATCCGGTTCGATCACCAGCTGCACCGCCGTGCTGCTGAAATTCGAGATACCGTATTCGAAGGGTTTGTCGTCCTGATCGACATACACCGTTTCCACATACAGGATGGGCTGCGACACCGGCTGCCCCAGGCGCTGTGCAATCTCCAGGCTGGGCAGGCGCGCCGTGATGCGGCTTAAGCGGCGCTGGAACTGCTCCACGCCGAACTGCGCCAGCGCCAGATGCGTCTTGCCCGCCTTGGCATACGCCTCGCCAAAGCCTTCAAAGCGCGGCAGCGGGAAGTACTGGGTGCAGACGCCGATCACCTTGCCGTCCACCACGTCGAGCGAGTTCACGGCCAGGGTGCGGGCACGCGCCGACAACTCCAGCATGCCGGCGATTTCGGGCGTGGGGCGCAGCGCTTCCCAGTTCAGGATTTCGCTCTTGCCGACGCGGCGCGCTTTCACCACGCTATGCGCCAGACGCGTGCGGCGGCCGATCTGGTAGTCGAGGAAGTCCTCGCGCACGAAGGTGCCGCGTCCATGCACGACTTCCACGATGCCCTGCTCCACCAGCGCCTTGACGGCCTGCCGCACAGTATGGCGGTTGACGGCAAAGCGCTCGGCCAGCGCGGTTTCGTTGGGCAGGCGGCCACTCAGGCGGCCCGCCATCACTTCGTCGGCTAGCGTGGCCTGGATCTGCTTCCAGACCGTGGTGCCGGCTTGCCGGACGATCGCGTTTTCAAGCATGCAGCTACACTCCAGTATCAGGCTGACACAAAAAATCTTCGCTCGGATTGTCGCATATTTGCCTGCCCTGCGCTGCCGGCATCAAGGCCGTTCCCCTTCGCGCAGACGGGCCTCGATGGCCTCGATCACGGCCGGCAGATCGGCGATGGTGTCGATCACGTAATGGGCGCCGGCGCCGAGCAGCTTTTGCCGCGCCGCGTCCGCGCGCCGCGCGCGCTCAGCCTCTGGCAAGGCTGCCAGCTCCGCTTGCGTCACGCCCATCTCGTTGCCGGACAGGGCCAGGCCCACGCTCCACATGCCGGCAGCCAAGCCTTCGGCGATGCCGGGAACGGTATCGTCTATTTTCACGCAAGCCGCCACCGCCGGCACGCCCAGCTTGACCACATTGTCCAGCGCCATCCACGGACCGGGACGGCCGCCCGCCGCCAGGTCGTCGGTGGCGACGGCGTGGTCGACCAGCAGGCCATCCGCCCTCGCCTTTTCCAGCAGACGGTTCATCACCACGCGTGGATAGCCGGAGCAGGAACCGATGCGCATGCCGCGCTGGCGCAACTGCGCCAGCACATCGATGGCGCCTGGGATCGGATCGGAGTAGTGGCCCACGCGCTCGATCTGCAGGGGCAGGAAGCTGGCGTAGAGCGCGTCGACGTCGCTGCTTTGCATGGGCGCGCCGAAACGCTGCAGCCAGCGTTCAGCCACGCCGTCCTGCTTGCCCAGGGCTTCGATATGGTCCCACTTCGCCAGGCCCATGGGGCGGCGCGCTTCTTCCAGCGAGACTTCGACGCCGAAGCCGGCGAAGGCATCGATCAGCACCTGGGTCGGCGCGAAGGAGCCGAAATCGACCAGGGTGCCGGCCCAATCGCAGACCACGGCTTGCAGGGGGCCGCGATAGGCCGGGCTTGATTCTGTATTGCGTTGCATTGCTGTTCTCCTTCTTTTGATTATTGGCGCATGCCCATTTCGTCGAGCACGGCGGCGATGGCGGCAAGACCGCGGCGCATATCGCTGGAATCGATGGCGCCGATGCAGCCGACACGGAAGGTTTCCACCGCCGTCAGCTTGCCCGGATACAGGATCACGCCGCGCGCCTTCACACGCTGATAGAACTCGGCGAAATTCCATGCCGGGTGCTTGGGCGCATGTACGGTGACGATGATGGGCGCCTGGATCTCGGCCGGCAGGAAGGACGCGAGGCCGATTTCCTTCAGGCCGGCGATCAGCGTGTCGCAATTGCCGCGGTAGCGCGCCAGGCGCGCTTGCTGGCCGCCTTCCGCTTCGTATTGAGCGATGGCGGAATCGAAGGCTGCCACCACATGGGTCGGCGGCGTGTAGCGCCACTGGCCGGTCTTCTGCATATAGCGCCACTGCGCATGCAGGTCCAGCGAGAGCGAATGGGAGCGGCCCTCGGCCTGTTCCAGCGCTGCGGTGCGCACCAGCACGAAGCCCATGCCCGGCACGCCTTCCAGGCACTTATTGGAAGAGCCGATCACCGCTTCGAAAGGCACATTGCGCGCCGACAGGGGCAGCGCGCCGAAAGCACTCATGGAATCGATGATCAATTTGCGGCCCAGGTCGGCGACTTCGCGCGCGATCGCTTCGATGGGATTCAGGATACCGGTGCTGGTTTCGCAGTGGATCACGCCGACGTGGGTAATGCTCTCGTCGGCTTCCAGATGGCGGTGCAGCACGGCCGGATCGACCGGTGAGGTTTCGCCGAAATCGGCCACCATGACCCGACGGCCCATCTGGCGCGTGAGCTGGGCCATGCGCAGACCGTAAGCGCCGTTGGCCAGCACCAGCAGCTTGCCATTCTGCGGCAGCAGGCTGCCGATGGCCGCTTCCACGGCAAAGGTGCCCGAGCCTTGCATCGGCACGCAGGTGTAGTCGTCGGCGCCGTCGATGATGGCGAGCAGGCGCTGGCCGACTCGCGCGGTCAGCGTATTAAAATCGCTGTCCCAGGAGCCCCAGTCGTGCAGCATGGCGCTTTTGGTGAGCGCGGACGTGACCAGAGGGCCGGGAGTCAATAACAGAGGTGCTTGCATGGTTTTACTTTGCATAAGGTTTAGAGAGGAAGATGTTCAATGGCCACGCCAGGCCTGGGTGCGCCGCTCGCACCACCAGCCCAGCGCGTTCAGGAGCAGCGATACGGCGGCCGAGGTGGCGACGATCAGCGTGGCCATGGCGGCAGCGGCGGCGGTATCGCCCGCATCGTCCATATTCAGCACGGCCACCGAGGCCAGCACGGTGTCGGCGTTGTAGAGGAAGATCACGCAGCTCACCGTGGTCATGCTGGAGACGAAGAGGTAGCGGAAGACGTTCAGCAGCGACGGCAGCACGATGGGCAGGCTGACGCGCAGGCAGCAGGTCCACCATGGGCGCCCCAGGGTGCGCGCCGCCGCTTCGATTTCGCCGTCGATCTGGCGCAGCGATGTGGTCAGCGCCAGATGGCCGGTGGTGTAGAAGTGGGCGATGGCGGAAACGGCAAGAATGGCCATGCCGCCGAACAGGCCATGCAGGGGATTGCCCGGCGCATTGAAGAAGAAGACATAGCCCAGGCCCAGCACCATGCCGGGAACGGCCATCGGCACGATGGCGGCAAAGCGCATCAGTGGTAGCGCGGCGCGCGCGGCGGGCTGCTTTTCCATCAGATAGGCATTCAGGAAGATCAGCGCACTGCCTGCGACGGCACTCAACAGCGAAAGCGTCAGGCTGTTGCGGAAAGCCAGCCAGCCGCCGCCATCCTGCTGGTCGAAATCGAAATGGGCCAGGGAAAATTGCAGCTTGTAGGGCCACAGCTCGATGAAGGCGGCGGCAATGGCCACGCCCACCAGCGCCAGCATGAAGACGGCGAGCAGGCAGCAGGCCAGCAGCAGCGGGATGTCGCGCATGGCGTTCGGCTTGGGACGGTATTGCACCGAGCGTCCCGTCATCGCCGCCTGCTGGCGGCGGCTGACGCGGCGTTCGACGGCAAAGCTGAGCAAGGCAGGCAGCAGCAGGAGCAAGCCGATCACCGCACCGTGGTTGAAGTTCTGCTGGCCCAGCACCTGCTTGTAGGCTTCCAGCGCCAGCACATTGAACTGGCCGCCGATCACTTTCGGCACACCGAAGTCGGTCACGACCAGGGTCAGCACCAGCGTGGCGGCGGAAACCAGTCCATAGCGCGCGTTGGGCAGCGTGATGGTCATGAAGCGGCGCAGCGGACTGGCGCCCATGGCGGTGGCGGCTTCGTACAGGCGGGCGTCAGCCACGGACAGTGCCGCCGTCATGATCAGCACCGCATGCGGGAAGGTGTTGAACACTTCGCCCAAGACGATGCCCAGCGGACCGTAGATGGTTTGCCCGCCCAGCCAGCCGCGCAGCAGGCCCTGGGTACCGAACAGGTAGACCAGGGAAATCGCGGGCATCAGCGATGGCGTTAGCAGCGGCAGCAAGGCGATCAGGCGAAATAGCGGTTTGGCGGCGATGCGCGAGCGCGTTAGCGCGAAGGCGAAGACGAAGGCGGATGGCAGCACCAGCACAGCCGTCATCACGGCGATCTGGATGCTGTTCCAGGCCGCCATGGCAATGCGCGGCTCCTGCACCACGCGCAGCAGCTGCGCCGCGCCGACGAAGGCGCCGGAACGGTCCTGCAGCGCCTTGACGAAGATGGCCGACAGCGGCAGCAGCACGAACACCAGCAGCAGCGCTGCCCCGCCCCACATCAGCAGGCCAGCGAAGCGCTCGTCCACGCTGCGCAGACTGCCGCCACGCGGCCAGGCCAGTGAGACACTCATGCCGCGCCCTCCATAAAGAAGCGCACGCGATGCGGCGGAATCGATACCGGCACGCGCTGGCCGGGCCGCAGGCTGTCGTAGCCAGGTTCGCTGGCGGCGACGTCCACGATCAGCTGGACGCTGCGGTCGGCGCACAGGGACAGCATGCCGCGCCGCACGCCGCCGAGGAAATCAACGCGATCGACGATGGTCATGGTCATCGACCCGCCTGCCGTCCAATGCGGCTCGACGCGCACGTCTTCCGGGCGGCAGAAAGCCAGCGCCGCGCGCGCGCCGGCCGGCAGGTCGTGGCCGAAAGAGATGTCGCCCACGGTCGCCAGTCCCGCTTCGTTCAGGCTGACCGGCAGCCAGTTGGCGCTGCCGACGAAATCCGCCACGAAACGGGTGCGCGGCGAACCGTAGACCTGCTCCGGCGTGCCGACCTGCTCGATGCGGCCCTTGGCCATGACGGCGATGGTGTCGGCAATCGCCAGCGCTTCCTCCTGGTCGTGCGTGACCATGATGGCCGTGATGCCCAGCTTGCGCTGCAAGGCGCGCAGTTCCTGGCGCAGGTTTTCGCGCACCTTGGCGTCGAGCGCCGACAGCGGTTCGTCCAGCAGCAGCAGGCTGGGCGAAGTGGCCAGCGCCCGCGCCAGGGCGATGCGCTGCTGCTGGCCGCCGGAGAGCTGGGAGGGATAGCATTCCTGCTTGCCGTCCAACTCCACCATCTCCAGCAGCTGCGCCACGCGCTTGGCTTTTTCCTTGCGCGGCAGACGCAGGGCATACGCGACATTTTCCGCCACGGTCAAATTGGGAAACAGCGCATAGGACTGGAACACGATGCCGTAATCGCGCTGCGCCGGCGGCAGCACGCCGATATTGCGTCCGCCCATCAGCACCACGCCGCCATCCTGCTTTTCCAGCCCGGCGATGATGCGCAGCAGCGTGGTCTTGCCGCAGCCCGAAGGACCGAGCAGGCAAAGGAATTCGCCCTGGCGCACATCGAGGGTGATGTCGTCCAGCACCGTGGTGGCGCCGAAGCGCTTGTTCACGCCCTCGATGCGCAGCCAGCCCGGCGCGGGCGCCTGGCTCCGCGCCGCGCCGGCCGCATCGAAGGCGGCGGATAGATTGTCCAGCCGCTCGCCGGCCAGTGCAGCCTCCTGCCCGCTCAGCGGGAAATCGCTCTGCTTCATTATTTCGGCTCAGCCTTGCCTTCGTAGCGTTTGCTCCATTCGGCCAGGATGCGTTCGCGTTCGCGCGCCGACCATTTCAGATCCTGCTTGATCAGCAGCTGTTCATAGTTGGCGGGAATGGCCGGATGCGGCACGGACACGCCAGGATAGGCGACCAGCGCGAAGTTCTTCGCATACAGCTCGTTGGCGCTGCGCGAGGCCGACCAGTCGGCCAGCTTGCGCGCCGCTTCCAGGCGTTTGGTCCCTTTGACGATGGCGGTGGCTTCCACATCCCAGCCCAGGCCTTCTTTCGGCAGGATCACGTCCAGCGGCGCACCGCCCTCTTTCAGCTTGGCCGCGCGGTATTCGAAGGCGATCCCGATGGGGAATTCGCCTGCCGCCGCCTGCTTGCAAGGCTTGGAGCCGGAGTGGGTGTACTGGCCAATGTTCTCGTGCAGCTTGTCCATGAAGGCCCAGCCTTCCTTCTCGCCGAACAGGGTGAGCCAGGCCGTCACGTCGAAGTAGCCGGTGCCGCTGGAGACCGGATGCGGCATGGTGATCTTGCCCTTGTATTCAGGCTTGAGCAGATCTTTCCACGATTCCGGCTTTTTCAGGCCCAGCTTGGCCGCTTCCACGGTGTTGAAGCAGACCGCCGCACCCCACACGTCCATGCCCACCCAGCTTGGCGGATTGGCGCTGTCCACATAGCGCGCATTGAGCTTGCTGTAATCCTTCGGTGCATACGGCAGCAGCATGCCTTCTTTTTCCAGCACCAGCAGCGAGGTGGCGGCCACGCCCATCACTACGTCGGCTTGCGGCGCGGCTTTCTCGGCCAGCAGCTTGGCGGTGATGATGCCGGTCGAATCGCGCACCCACTTGATCTTGATGTCGGGGTTATCGGCCTCGAAGCGGGCCTGGTAGGCCTTCAGCTGGTCGGCCTCCAGCGCGCTGTACACGGTCAGCGTGGTTTCGGCATGGGCCAGGGCGGCGCCCAACGTGAGGGTCAAGGTCAAGGCAAGCGGCTTGAGAGTAGCGGGGAAAGACATGCACAGCTCCATGAAGTTGAACAGGATGCCGCGCATCTTATCGAGCGAATATGACGTCGCAATGACATCTAGACGTCTATTTTAACAAAATCATTTAGTCATCTAGACGTCACGATCTTGTAACAATCCCTGTTTAAGCTTCGGCGCTCAGGCAATCCGCCTAAATCTGGCACCTTCGCCACTTTCAACGGGAAGACAAGGAATGAAGAAATCTCTCATGGCCGCCGCCCTGTGCGCCTGCAGCGCCGGTCCGGCAATGGCTCAATCGAACGTAAGCATCTATGGCGTGCTTGACCTCAGCGTGGCCAGGACCACGGGCGCGATCGCCAGCACGCATACGCCGACCGCCGCCCTGCCCGCCTTCAGCGGCAACGACACCAAGATGCAGAGCGGCACGCTGCAAGGCAGCCGTATCGGCTTCCGCGGCACGGAAGACCTGGGCGGCGGCTGGTCCACCATCTTCACGCTGGAATCGGGCATCCTGGCCGACACTGGCGCGTCCGACCAGAGTGGCCTGCTGTTCGGCCGCCAGGCTTTCGTCGGCCTGAAAAACAAGGAATTGGGAACTCTTACCCTGGGCCGCCAGTACGGTCCGGAATATCTGGCGTGGAAACTGATGGAACCGATGGACGACGGCTTTGCCGGCGCGGGCAGCAACCTGTTCGCCACCAACGGCAAGCGCGTCAACAATGCGGTGAAGTACACCACGCCCACCATGCGCGGCGTGACGGCCGATGTCCTGTATGGTTTCGGCGAGGTGGCAGACAACAAGGCCGCCAACCGCCATATCGGCAGCTCGGTGATGTATGCCGAAGGTCCGCTGACCATCCGCGCCGGCTACCACCGCCAGAACAACGCCACCGCCACCGACCATTCCACCAACTATGTGATCGGCGGCAGCTACGATTTCCGCGTGGTAAAGGCCATCATCATCAGCGGCAGCAACAAGGGAACCGGCAACACCGACAGCCGCGACCTGCTGCTGGGCGCCTCCATTCCTTTCGGTGCGAGCACCATCCTGGCCAGCTATATCCGCAAGAACGACCGCACCATCGCCAACAAGGACGCCAACCAGTGGGCGCTGACCTATACCTACGACCTGTCCAAGCGCACCATCGCCTATGCCTCCACGGCGAAAGTAAGCAACAAGAACGGCGCCAACTACCACACGTATAGCGCCACCCTGCCCGTCGCGGGACAGACCGGCGCCGTGGCGGGTACGCGCGAATTCAATCTCGGCCTGCGCCACGCCTTCTGATTGCCGGCGGCAGGGGGCGCTGCGCTCCCTGCCCTGCTCCAAAGACGAATCGAAAGACCAAATGGATATACGCAATGCACAGCGCGGCGACCTGCCGCGCATCGCCGCGCTGTTCTGGCAGCTCGGCTATCCCAACACCATGGCCAGCCTGGAACGGCGCTGGCCCGAATTCGAGCGGCGCGAGGGCGATTGCTGGGTGGCGCAAGTGGCCGGACAGATCGTCGGCGTGCTGACGCAGAATTACGTTCTGCCGCTGAGCACCACCAGCGAATACGCGGTGGTGTCGGCCTTTGTGGTGGATGAAGCCTTGCGCCGCCTGGGCGCGGGACGGGCGCTGATGGCCCATGCGGAAGCGCGGGCGCAGGCGCGCGACTGCACGCATACGGAGCTGTCGAGCAGCATGCGGCGCCAGCCCGCCCATCTGTTTTATGAGCAGGTGGGCTACCGCGAAGTGCCCAAGCGTTTCGTCAAGGATTATGCGCCGCGCGCGGCGGCGCCGGAGGATATGCGCTAGCGCTTAGAAGCGCTCGTAGCCCTGCAGATAGCGCCATTCGCCGACCGGCAGGCCGGACATGGCAATGCGGCCCAGGCGGATGCGTTTCATGGCCGTGACTTTCAGGCCCACGGCCAGGCACATCTTGCGGATCTGGCCCGGTTTTGGACCTTTGATGGCGAAGCGCAGGCGGCCTTCGTTCTGCCAGCTGACCTTGGCGCTGCCCTGGTTCAGCTGCGCCAGGCCGTTTTCGGCAATCGCGCCATCCACATCGACGATGATTTCCTGCTCCACCGTGTCGGCATCCTGCACCAGCTTGCGCGCCACGCGGAAGTCCTGGGTGAACACGCACAGGCCGCTGGCCATATCGTCCATCGGCAGCGCCAGCGTCAGATTCACGAAGTGGCGCTTGAGGAAGCGCTGCTTCTGCGCCTCGGCCGAACGCGCCTCTTCCTTCAGGCGCGCCTGGGGTGCGGCGCCGGCCGGCTTGTGCATCACAATGGTCACAGGCAGGATCTCGGTCGGCTCGGCATTCGCCGCCAGCACCACCTGCTGGTGCGCCGCGACGCGCGCACCGGCTTCTTCCACCAGCACGCCGTCCACGCTCACATACGCGCCTTCGATATACAGCTCGGCTTCGCGGCGCGAGCATGGCACCATTTCCGCCACGCGCTTGGAGAGGCGGATCGTCGTTTCTTCAGTCATGAGTCACTCTTCTACCGCGTCCGCCGCGGCGTGTTCGGCTTTTTCCAGATGGCTGCTGTAGAAGCGCTGGCCCATTTCTTCCAGGCCCAGGGTTTCCAGCACTTCCTGCAGGCGCTCGCTCGGACGGCGGCGCGGCAGATTCTTGTAGGTGGCGATGATCAGTTCATTCTTCATCGAATGCTCCCAGCCCACCAGCTCCGTTACATTGACCTGGTAGCCATGCGCTTCCAGCTGCAGGCAGCGCAGCACATTGGTGATCTGGCTGCCGAATTCGCGCGTATGGATCGGGTGGCGCCAGATTTCGGTCAGCGCGCTTTTCGCCAGCGACTTGCCTTTGTTCTTGCGCAGCACGGACGCCACTTCGGCCTGGCAGCAAGGCACCAGCACCATGTATTTGGCGCGCTTTTTCAGCGCGAAATCGATGGCGTCGTCGGTCGCGGTATTGCAGGCATGCAGGGCGGTGACGATGTCGATCTGCTGCGGCAGCAGCTCGGATTGGGTCGATTCGGCCACCGACAGCGGCAGGAAGGACATGCCAGGGAAGTCGAACTTCGCCGCCAGCTCCTGCGAACGCTGCACCAGCTCTTCGCGCGTTTCGATGCCATAGATGTGCGAACCGTCGCTCAACGCCTTGAAGAACAGGTCATAGATGATGAAGCCCAGATAGGACTTGCCCGCGCCATGGTCGACCAGGGAAATGCTCTTGCCCGTGGCCTGCACCTCTTTCAGCAGCGGCTCGATGAACTGGTACAGATGGTAGACCTGTTTCAGCTTGCGGCGGCTGTCCTGATTCAGTTTGCCGTCGCGGGTGAGAATGTGCAGCTCCTGCAGCAGCGCGACCGACTGGCCAGGCTTCACTTCAGGGATATCGGTCACGGTGGCCGCCAGTGGCGCGGCCGCTTTCTTATTTGGCTTCATCGATCCATGCCTGCTGAATCGCTTCCAGCACTTTCTCGCCGCCGCGCTTATGGTCGTCGTCGAACTCTTCCAGATCGACGATCCAGTTGTGCAGGTCGGTGAAGCGGATCGTGGTCGGGTCCACGTCCGGGTGCTTGTCGTACAGCGCTTCGGCAATCGCCGTAATATCAGTCCATTTCATCGCTGGCTCCGCGTATCAGTGGCCGCCTTCGCTGGCGTGGTTGATGGTGTACTTCGGAATTTCGATGACCAGGTCCTCTTCCGCCACGATGGACTGGCAGGACAGGCGCGACACCGCTTCCAGACCCCAGGCCTTGTCCAGCAGGTCTTCCTCGGTTTCGGTCGCTTCGTTGAGCGAATCGATGCCCTCGCGCACCAGCACGTGGCAAGTGGTGCAGGCGCAGGATTTCTCGCAGGCGTGCTCGATATGGATGTCGTTCTCCAGCAGCACGTCGCAAACGGACTTGCCGGCTGGGGCTTCGATCACGGCGCCTTCAGGGCACAGCTTCTCATGGGGCAGGACTACGATTTGTGGCACTTGATACCTCTTTAAATATTCTGCAGATTTATGCTACCTGGTCCAGCGCCTTGCCGGCCAGCGCGCTGCGCACGCTGCGATCCATGCGGCGCGAGGCGAATTCCTCGGTGCCCTGGGCCAGCGCTTCCACCGCAACCTTGACGGCCTGGTGGTCGACCGCGCCGGTGGCCGATTGCTCAAGCACGGCACGGGTGTTCGCCATCAGCGCATCGACGGCGGCGCGTTCTTCGGCCGACAGCAGGGCCGCGTCCTCGTCCAGCGCCACTTGCGTTGCCAGCATGATGCGTTCGGCTTCGACCTGCTCTTCGCGCAGGGCGCGCGCCTTCATATCGGCATCGGCCGAGCTGTAGGAATCCTGCAGCATGCGCGCCACGTCGTCGTCGCCCAGGCCATAGGATGGTTTGACCGTGATCGAGGCTTCCACGTTCGAGCGCAACTCGCGCGCCGAGACCGACAGCAGGCCATCGGCATCGACCTGGTAGGTGATGCGGATGCGCGCCGCGCCGGCCGCCATCGGCGGGATGCCGCGCAGCTCGAAGCGCGCCAGCGAACGGCAGTCGGACACCAGTTCGCGCTCGCCCTGCAGCACATGCACCGCCAGCGCGGTCTGGCCATCCTTGAAGGTGGTGAATTCCTGGGCGCGGGCGCAAGGAATGGTGGAATTGCGCGGGATAATCTTCTCGACCAGGCCGCCCATGGTTTCAATGCCCAGCGACAACGGGATCACGTCCAGCAGCAGCCAGTCGTCGCCCGCCGCGCGGTTGCCCGCCAGCAGATTGGCCTGCACGGCGGCGCCCAGCGCCACCACCTTGTCCGGGTCGATATTCGCGTGCGGAATGGTGTGGAAGTAGTCGCCCACGGCGCGCTGCACATGCGGCATGCGGGTGGCGCCGCCCACCATCACCACGCCGTCGATATCGTCGGCGTCCACATTGGCGTCGCGCAGCGATTTCTTCACGGCGTTCATGGTCTTGGCGACCAGGTGCTTGGTGATGTCGGCGAAGGTTTCGGCGCTGATGCGCAGATGCACTTCCTCGCCCGAATTCAGCACCGCGTCCACCGTCACCTCGGACTTGGTGGACAGCAGTTCCTTCGCTTCGCGCGCTTTCACCATCAGGATGGCGGTATCTTCATCGGACAGCGGGGCCAGTTTTTCCTGCTCGTGAATCCAGCAGAACAGGCGGTGGTCGAAGTCGTCGCCGCCCAGCGCGGAATCGCCGCCGGTGGACAGCACTTCAAACACGCCCTTGCTCAGTTTCAGGATGGAGATATCGAAGGTGCCGCCGCCCAGGTCATACACGGCGAACAGGCCTTCCGAACCATTGTCCAGGCCATAGGCGATGGCGGCGGCGGTCGGCTCGCTCAGCAGGCGCAGCACATTCAGGCCGGCCAGCTGGGCCGCATCCTTGGTGGCCTGGCGCTGCGCGTCGTCGAAATAGGCCGGCACGGTGATCACCGCGCCCACCAGCTCGTCGCCCAGCGCATCTTCGGCGCGCTGGCGCAGGGTGGCCAGGATCTGGGCCGACACCTCGACCGGGCTTTTCACGCCGGCCACGGTTTTCAGCTGCACCATGCCGGGCGCATCGACGAATTCATACGGCAGGTTTTCCGCGTAAGCCACGTCCTTCAGGCCACGGCCCATGAAGCGCTTCACCGAGACGATGGTATTGCGCGGATCGGTGGTCTGGTGCGCCATGGCCTTGTAGCCGATGTTCGCATGGCCGTTCGGCAGATAGCGCACCACGGAAGGCAGCAGGGAATGGCCTTCCTCGTCGCGCAGCACCTCGGGAATGCTGCTGCGCACGGTGGCGACCAGCGAATTGGTGGTGCCCAGATCGATGCCGACGGCCAGACGGTGCTGGTGCGGCGCGGTGGACATGCCTGGTTCGGAGATTTGCAGAAGTGCCATGTGAAACCTGTTTTTCTGTATGCACCGGCTAGCGCGCCGGCATTCGCCAAGCCTGTATCAGGCTTCGATGGCGTCGAAGGCGAAGCGGACTTCTTCGCCGAATTTTTCGAGGAACATCAGCGCGCGCACACCCTGGGCGGCGCCATGGAAGTCGCCGCCGCCGATCTGCGTTTCGATTTCCAGCAACTGCAGCTTACGCGCGCCGCGCAGCTGGCCATCGAGCTTGTCGAGCAGGTCCGCGTCCTTGGCGGCGCGCGCCTCGGCCAGCTCCTCGCGCCACTCCATCTGCTGCATCAGGAAAGCCATTGGCATGGACGTATTCGACTCCACCTTCAGATCGACGCCGTTCAGCTCGCACAGATACTGGGCGCGCTTCTGCGGATTCTTCAGGGTCTGGTAAGCCTCGTTGGCGCGCGTCGCCCACTGCATGGCGACGCGCTTTTCGGCGTCGCTGGCGTTGACGAATTTATCCGGGTGGACGCGGCTCTGCACTTCGCGGTAGGCGGCGTCCAGGGCGGCGCCGTCCACGGCGAACTGCTGCGGCAGTTGAAAGAGGTCGAAATGGTTTTGCACGGCCGGCCAGTCAGATACGGAAGCTTTCGCCGCAGCCGCAGGCGTCTTTCTCGTTCGGGTTATTGAACTTGAAGCCTTCGTTCAGGCCTTCGCGGGCAAAATCGAGTTCGGTGCCGTCGATGTATGGCAGGCTTTTCGGGTCGACAAAGACCTTCACGCCATGCGACTCGAAGACGGTGTCCTCGGCCGCCGATTCATCCACGTATTCCAGCTTGTACGCCAGTCCCGAGCAGCCGGTGGTGCGCACGCCGAAGCGCAGGCCGATGCCCTTGCCGCGCCGTTCGATATACCGGCTGATATGTTTCGCTGCCTTCTCGGTCAGTGTGATTGCCATACTCTTCTCCGTGGCCGATTTAGGCTGCGTGTTTGGCCTTGTAGTCCTGCACTGCGGCCTTGATGGCGTCTTCCGCCAGGATGGAGCAGTGGATTTTCACTGGCGGCAGGGCCAGTTCTTCCGCGATCTGGGTGTTCTTGATGGCCAGCGCCTGGTCCAGGGTCTTGCCCTTCACCCATTCGGTCACCAGCGAGCTCGAAGCGATGGCCGAACCGCAGCCATAGGTCTTGAACTTCGCGTCTTCGATCAGGCCGTCCGCGCCGACCTTGATCTGCAGCTTCATCACGTCGCCGCAGGCCGGGGCGCCGACCATGCCGGTGCCCACGGTTTCATCGCCTTTTTCGAAGGCGCCCACATTGCGCGGATTTTCGTAGTGGTCGAGAACTTTTTCCGAGTAAGCCATTTTGATGCTCCTAATAATTCAACGTATGACGGCGGCGCGATCAGTGCGCGGCCCACTGGATCGAGTTGATGTCGATCCCTTCCTTGAACATATCCCACAGCGGGGACAGTTCGCGCAGCTTGTTCACCTTGGACTTCATCAGCTCGATGGCGAAGTCGATATCCTTCTCGGTCGTGAAGCGGCCGATGGTGAAGCGGATCGAGCTGTGCGCCAGTTCGTCGCTGCGGCCCAGGGCGCGCAGCACATAGGACGGCTCCAGGCTGGCCGAAGTACAGGCCGAACCGGACGACACGGCCAGGTCTTTCACCGCCATGATCAGGGACTCGCCTTCCACATAGTTGAAGCTGACGTTCAGGTTGTGCGGCACGCGGTGTTCCATATCGCCGTTGATATACACCTCTTCGATCTGCTGCAGGCCTTGCGCCAGGCGGTCGCGCAGCGCCTTGATGCGGGCGATTTCGCTGTCCATCTCTTCCTTGGCGATACGGAAGGCTTCGCCCATGCCCACGATCTGATGGGTTGGCAGGGTGCCGGAGCGCAGGCCGCGCTCATGGCCGCCGCCGTGCATCTGCGCTTCGATGCGCACGCGCGGCTTGCGGCAAACGTACAGCGCGCCCACGCCTTTCGGACCATAGGTCTTGTGGGCGGTGAAGGTCATCAGGTCGCACGGCGTTTTCTGCAGGTCGATCGCCACCTTGCCGGTCGCTTGCGCGGCGTCGCAGTGGAAGATGATTTTCTTTTCGCGGCACAGGGCGCCGATTTCGTCGATCGGCTGGATCACGCCGATCTCGTTATTCACCAGCATCACGGAGACCAGGATGGTATCGGGACGGATGGCGGCGCGCAGCTGCTCGACGCTGATCAGGCCATTGTCCTGCGGGTCGAGGTAGGTGGCTTCGAAGCCCACGCGTTCCAGTTCGCGCACGGTATCCAGCACGGCCTTGTGCTCAGTCTTCACCGTGATGATGTGCTTGCCCTTGGTCTTGTAGAACTGGGCCGCGCCCTTGATCGCCAGATTGTTGCTCTCGGTCGCGCCGGAGGTCCAGATGATTTCGCGCGGATCGGCGTTCACCAGGGCCGCCACCTGGGCGCGCGCCTCTTCCACCGCCGCTTCCGCCGTCCAGCCATACATATGGCTGCGCGACGCCGCATTGCCGAACTGTTCGCGCAGATACGGGATCATTTTGTCCGCCACGCGCGGATCGATCGGCGTGGTGGCCGAATAATCCATATAGATCGGGAAGTGCGGGGCCGTGTGGAAGTCCACCGGGGCAACCTGGGCAACGTTCTTTTCAGGGGCGTTCATCAATTACTCCAATACTAGTGCAGCGTATGTTTAACCGAGCGCGGCGCGGTGCATGACGACCACGTTTTGATCAGCATTTTTTTGCTTCTGTTGGTCCACCAGATCCTGCAGCGACACGGAATCCAGGTAGTCGACCATTTTTTCGTTCAAGGTGGTCCACAGTTCGTGGGTCATGCAGCGGGCGCCGGTGGCGTGGTCGGCGCCATGGCAATTTTCCTTCCCGCCGCACTGGGTTGCATCGAGCGGTTCATCGACCGCGATAATGATGTCGGCAACCGTCACCTTGTCGGCCCGGCGCGCCAGGCTGTAGCCGCCGCCGGGGCCGCGAATCGATTCCACGATTTCGTGGCGCCGCAGCTTGCCGAACAGTTGCTCCAGATAGGACAGCGAAATCGCCTGCCGCTGGCTGATGCCGGACAGCGTGACCGGGCCTTTGCCCTGGCGCATCGCCAAATCGATCATCGCGGTTACTGCAAAACGGCCTTTGGTGGTCAGACGCATCACAACCTCGGTTCAACTCAGTTAAAATATCGTGTTGCACAACCAATCGCATTTCCCGATTAGTTGAACGATTTAGTCAAGTATATCAAACTTGGCTATCTTTGTCAGGCGACCCCAAAACCGCCTGCGGGGAAGTGCTTGTGCCCCCGCCGCCCATTATTTCAGGGCTTCAGCAGATTCATCGGCCCGAACAGGGCGTGCATATCCTTATTCGCAATAAACGACAGGTTATACGGGTGTTCCGCGACGATTTGCGGCATATTCTTAACCACAGGCAACTTGTTCAGCTGTTCAGCGATCTTGCCCCATAGCACCAGCTTGGGCGCCTGCGGCGCCAGCGCGGCAACCACCGTCTCGAAGAAGGGCAGCCAGGCGCGCGCATCGATGGCCGGCGCCACATGGGCACGGAACACCAGGGAAGCGTTAAGCAGCAGAAAACCCTGCTCCGTCAGCCGCGTCTGCATCTCGGCCAGGGTGGCGATGGCGCCGCCGGCACGGGCGCGGCTGGCCACAGCGGCCAGGGCTGCGCCGGCGGTATTGTCCTGCGCCAGCTGGCCGTCGGCCACCAGCAGCATCTTCATGAAATTGCGCAGCGAGGTGGCTTTGTTGACCGGTTTCGACAGGCCGCCATCCGCCTCTTCCGACCACAGGCCGCGCACCGCCCCATCCATGAAGCAGACCCCGGTCGCGCTCTCGGCGCGCGGATACGGCCCCTCGCCCACCAGCACATAGCGCACCTGCGCCATGGGCAGGGCAAAGGCGGCGAACAGGCGCATTTCGGTGGGCAGATACTCATCCGCCGCCAGTGCGGGCAGATAGGCGGGATTGGCGGCCGCCATCGCTTCCAATCCCTGCAGCAAGACCGGCCGCCACGAGGGATGGGCGCGGTCGAGGGCTTGCAGGATGGGCGATGGGATAGTCATGAGGAGAAACGGCCTGAAATCAAAGGCAAGATTGTACCGCAACGCAGCATGGCTTGCTGCGCCGACATGCCTTTGGGAAACGCTTAACTTGCGCCGAGCAAGTCGTTGGCGTTGAGGATGGCGAAGGCGATTTCGGGATGGCGTTCCAGGCAGCGCCGCACGGCGGCCGGCACCGCCTGGCGCGTCTTGCGGCACAGGCCGGGACGCTGGCCCAGCTGGATCACGAAGCCGCGCATGGTGCGCACCTCGTTGCTGCCGGGCGCGATGCTCAGGGACACGCCGAGCTGCTCCTGCAGGCGCTGGCCCACGCGCATCAGTTCGGCATGACTGGCGATGGCTTCGATGCGCTCGATCAGGCGCTTTTCCTCTTCCCTGGTCAAGAGCAGCACGCGCCGGTCGGCCTGGGGGTCGGCCAGCAGCCGTTCGCGCTCGCAATCGCAAGCGCCAGGCGGGCACTCCTTGCGCAGCGGCGGCTGGGCGCTGTGCGAGTTATGCGAACTGAGCGGACTGGCTTCAGACATGGGAGGACTCCGGCGGATGCGTCCGAGTATGCGGTGGCCGCCGGCCGCTGTCAAACCAGGCCGTGGCAATTTAGCGTGTGCATATTGTGCTGCGCAACAGCCTGACGTAAAGTGCACAAGCGCCCCGCTCCATCACCAGCCCGGCAGGAGACCCATTGGCACAGACCATCAGCATGCTGGCAGAACCGGACCACCGCGCCGACCTGCACTTCCTCCGGGTGCCCGGCGAAATGGGCCGCCTGATCGCCGCCTACGACTGGCAGGCCACGCCGCTGGGCGATCTGCGCCAGTGGCCGCAAAGCCTGCGCACCGCCATCAACCTGATGCTCAATTCGACCCAGCCTATGTGGATAGGCTGGGGGCCGGACATCACCTTCCTCTACAACGACGCCTATATCGACGTGCTCAGCCTGGCCAAGCATCCGCGCGCCCTGGGCCTGCCGGCGCGCGAGGTCTGGCCCGAACTGTGGGACTATTGCGGGCCGCTGGCCGACCGCGTCTTCACGCATGGCGAAGCCTGCATGGTGGAGAAGGCGCAATTCTTCATGAGCCGCGGCGGCTGGCGCGAAGAGACCTGGTATGCCTTCACCTACAGCCCCATCGTGGACGAGGACGGCGCCATCGGCGGCCTGTTCTGTCCCTGCGTCGACGTCACCACGGCTAATCTGCACACGCGGCGCCTGACCACGCTGTCCGACCTGGCCGCCACCACGCTGCGCCAGGACAATGTCGTCTCCGCCTGCGCCGCGGCGGCGGCCGTGCTCGGCGAAAATCCGGCCGACATCCCCTTCGCCCTGCTCTACCTGTTCGACCCGGCCACCGGCAGCGCCCGCCTGGAACAGGCGGTCCACGTGGAGGGCGGCAGCGAGCTGGCGCCGCTCCTGGTGGAACTGGAGGCGGGCCGGCGGCCGCATGCAGGCTGTCCCTGGCCTTTTGCTCAGGTCTACGAGCAAGGCGCCACGGTGGCGCTGGCCATCGGCGCCCTGCCCGGCCTGCCGCTCGGCCTGGCCGGCCAGCGCGTGCACCAGTGCCTGGCCCTGCCCCTGTCCATGCCCGGCTATGAGCAGCCGATCGGCATGCTGGTGGCCGGCGTCAGTCCAGCGCGGCCGCTGGATGGCGCCTACCGCAGCTTTTTCGAGCTGGTCACGGGCCAGGCCGCCGCCGCCGTGCAAAAAGCCATGGCCGACGAGGAGCGCCAGCGCCGCGCCGAAGCGCTGGCGGAGCTGGACCGCGCCAAGACCGCCTTCTTCAGCAATATCAGCCATGAATTCCGCACCCCGCTGACCCTGATGCTGGCGCCCATCGAAGATGCGCTGGCCGATCCCGTCCAGCGCCTGGCGCCGCCCCAGCGCGCCCGGCTCGAACTGGCGCAGCGCAATGCCCTGCGTCTGCAAAAGCTGGTGAACACCCTGCTCGACTTCTCGCGCGTGCAAGCCGGGCGCATGCAGGCCAGTTACCGCCGCGTCGACCTGTGCGCGCTGACGCGCGACCTGGCCAGCGGCTTCCGCTCCATCATGGAGAGCGCCGGCCTGGCCCTGCACGTGCGCTGCGAAACGCTGCAGGCCGAAACCTGGGTCGATGTGGCGATGTGGGAAAAAATCGTACTCAACCTGCTGTCGAACGCCTTCAAGTTCACTTTCGACGGCAGCGTGACGGTCGAACTGGGGCAGCGCGGCCAGGAAGCCGTGCTGCGCATCCGCGATACCGGGGTCGGCATCGACGGGCCGCAGCAGGCGCGCCTGTTCGAACGCTTCCACCGAGTCGAAGGCGCGCGCGCCCGCACCTTCGAAGGCTCAGGCATTGGCCTGGCCCTGGTGCGCGACCTGGTCGAACTGCACCAGGGCCGCATCGCCGTGGAGAGCGCGCCGGACCACGGCAGCTGCTTCACCATCGCCCTGCCCCTGGGCAGCGCCCATCTGCCAGGGCAGCAGCTGGTGGATGAAGATGCGGCCCAGCATCCGCCGACGCGCGCACTGGAAGCGTATACCGCCGAGGCGCGGCGCTGGCTGCCCGGCGAGGAAGAGGCGCCGGTCTGCGACAGCCACGCCATGCACAACGATGCGCCGGCCCACGCCCCGCTGGCGGCCGGCGCGGCGCGCATTCTCATCGTCGACGACAATGCCGATATGCGCGGCTATCTGGCGCGCCTGCTGCGCCAGCACTGGCAGGTGCACAGCGTGGCCGATGGCCGGGAAGCGCTGGCGGCGGCGCGCAGCCAGCGTCCCGACCTGATCCTGAGCGATGTGATGATGCCGCAGCTGGACGGCTTTGGCCTGATCCAGATCCTGCGCGCCGACCAGGCTTTGCATGACGTCCCGGTGATGCTGCTCTCGGCCCGCGCCGGCGAGGAAGCGCGCATCGAGGGCATGAACGCCGGGGCCGACGACTATCTGGTCAAGCCCTTCAGCGCGCGCGAGCTGCTGACGCGGGTCGAATCCCAGCTGCTGCGCGGCCGCCAGCGCGCCGGCGAACGCGCCGAGGCCGAGCGTCTGGCGCAGGCGCGGCGCGAGGCCGAAATCGCCAGCCGCGCCAAGGATGAATTCCTGGCCATGCTCAGCCACGAGCTGCGCAACCCACTCTCGCCCATCCTCAGCGCGACGCAGCTGATGCGGCTCAAGGGCGTGCCGAATATCGAAAAGGAGCTGGCCGTGATCGAGCGCCAGTCGCAGCATCTGGTGGGACTGGTGGACGATCTGCTCGACGTGGCCCGCATCACCCAGGGCAAAATCGAGCTGCGCTGCGAACGCTGCGAGCTGTCCGTCCTGATCACGCGGGCGCTGGAAACGGTGGCGGCCCTGGTGCAGGAGCGGCGCCACCAGCTGGTGCTGAATGTGCCGCCGCGCGGCCTGGCGGTGAACGCCGATCCGCTGCGCCTGACCCAGGTGTTGACCAATCTCTTGACCAACGCCGTCAAGTACACCAATAACGGCGGCCGCATCGAAGTCTGCGCGGTGGCCGAACAGGGCTGGGCCGTGGTGCGCATCAGCGATAACGGGATCGGCATCGCGCCGGATATGCTGTCCCGCCTGTTCGGCAAATTCGTGCAGGAGCGCCAGGCGCTGGACCGCTCGCGCGGCGGCCTGGGACTGGGCCTGGCCATCGTGCACAGCTTCGTCGAACTGCATGGCGGCAGCATCGAAGCCCGCAGCGCGGGACTGGACCAGGGCAGCTTGTTCGAGCTGCGCCTGCCCCTGCTGCCTGCATAGGAAAAGCTTGCCAGTCGCAGCAATGTAGTGGAATATTTCCAGAATATTCACTGACGGCTGAGGTGTGCGCGTGACGGCTCCCGACCTTTCGAAGCTGAAGATAGAACGCAGTGCGAATACCCAATTGCCAGGCCAGCGCTCGCGGCGCCGGCGCTGGCTGCGCAATGGCCTGATCGCGCTGGCCCTGGCGGCCGCCGGCGCCTTCTTCCTGCGTGCGGGCGGCGGCAAGGCCAATGTGGACACCGTCAGCGTGGCCCAAGCCTATCCCTCGCAGAACTATACGGTGCTGAATGCCACCGGCTATGTGGTGGCCCAGCGCAAGGCCGCGCTCTCGTCCAAGGCCACCGGGCGGCTGGAGTGGCTGGGCGTGCTGGAAGGCAGCCGGGTGCTGAAGGACGAGGTGGTGGCGCGCCTGGAAAGCCGCGACGTCAGCGCCACCTTGGGCCAGGCCCAGGCCAATGTGAAGCTGGCAGTGGCCAACCTGGAACAGGGCCAAGCCGAGCTGCAGGATGCGCAGAACGCCTTCCAGCGCGCCAGCGAGCTGCTGGACCAGAAATTCATCGCCGCCGCCAGTTACGACGCGGCCCAGGCCCGCTACAACAAGGCCAAGGCCGCCATTGCCGCCCAGCGCGCCGGCATCGCGGCGGCCCAGGCCAATGCCCGCGCCGCGCAAGTGGCGGTGGACCAGACCCTGATCCGCGCCCCCTTCAACGGCGTGGTGCTGACCAAGAACGCCAATGTGGGAGACAACATCACGCCCTTCTCTTCCGCCGCCGACAGCAAGGGCGCGGTCGTCACCATCGCCGATATGGACACGCTGGAGGTGGAGGCCGATGTGTCGGAATCGAGCCTGGCGCGCATTAAAGTGGATCAGCCGGCCGAAATCCAGCTCGACGCCTTCCCCGACCTGCGCCTGGCCGGCGTGGTGTCGCGCATGGTGCCGACCGTGGACCGCAGCAAGGCCACCCTGCTGGTGAAGGTGCGCTTCCTGGAACGCGATTCGCGCGTGCTGCCGGATATGAGCGCCAAGGTGGCCTTCCTCTCGAAAGCGGTGCCGCCGGAAGACCGCCAGGCCCTGACTGCCGTGCAGCCGGCCGCCATCGTCAAGCGCGACGGCAAGGACGTGGTCTTCGTGGTGGCCGACGAGAAGGCGCGCCAGACCGTGGTCACGACGGGCCGCAAGGTGGGTGAGCTGGTGCAGGTCGGCGGCGTCAAGCCGGGCGACAAGGTCGTACTCAAGCCGGACGAGAAACTGAAGGATGGCCAGGCCGTGGCCATTGCCAAAAAATGAACGCGCCGCCGCTGGTGCAGATCGAGCATCTGGTGAAGTCCTACCGCCGCGGCGACCAGGTGGTGCAGGTGCTGACCGATATCACGCTCGACATCCAGGCCGGCGATTTCACGGCCCTGATGGGACCATCCGGCTCGGGCAAGAGCACCCTGCTCAACCTGATCGCCGGCATCGACAAGCCGGACAGCGGCCTGCTGCGCGTGAACGGCCTGGATATCGCCGGCATGTCCGAAAGCGCGCTGGCCGCCTGGCGCGCCGCCAATGTGGGCTTCATCTTCCAGTTCTATAATCTGATGCCGGTGCTGTCGGCTTTCGAGAACGTGGAGCTGCCGCTGTTATTAACCCCACTCTCGCGCCGCGAACGGCGCGAGCGGGTGGAGATGACGCTGGCCATGGTCGGCCTGTCCGACCGCATGGACCATGTGCCGAACGAGCTGTCCGGCGGCCAGCAGCAACGCGTGGCCATTGCGCGCGCCATCGTCACCGACCCCACCCTGCTGGTGGCCGACGAGCCGACCGGGGATCTGGACCGCCATTCGGCGGGCGAGGTGCTGGCCCTGCTGAACCGCCTGAACCGCGAGCTGGGCAAAACCATCATCATGGTCACGCACGACGCCCATGCCGCCCAGCAGGCGCGCACCCTGGTGCATCTGGAAAAAGGCGAG
Organism: Massilia sp. BJB1822; assembly: GCF_013369485.1. Taxonomy (GTDB): domain Bacteria; phylum Pseudomonadota; class Gammaproteobacteria; order Burkholderiales; family Burkholderiaceae_D; genus Rugamonas. The sequence continues at coordinate 282,892 of NZ_JABWEB010000005.1, read as the reverse complement.
CTGACACGGGAGGCCGCGCCGGCTTGACGCCGCGCCTGCGCCGCCATGTACCTGCTCCGCCTCATCTCCCGCAACGCCTTGCGCCACAAGCTGCGCACGGCGCTGACGGTGCTCGGGCTGGTGGTCGCCACGCTGTCCTTCGGCCTGCTGCAGACCGTGGTCGACGCCTGGTACTCGGGCGCGGAAGGCGCTTCGGCCACCACGCTGGTGACGCGCAACGCCACCTCGCTGGTGTTTCCGCTGCCGCTGTCCTACCAGGAGCGCGTGCGCGCCGTGGACGGCGTGTCCGGCGTCGGCTACGCCAACTGGTTCGGCGGCATTTATCAAGACCCGAAAAACTTCTTCGCCCAGTTCGCCATTTCCGGCAAGAGCTATCTGGACATCTATCCCGACTACCTGCTGCCGGAAGCCGAGCGCAACGCCTTCCTGCGCGACCGCAAGGGCGCCATCGTCGGCCGCAAGCTGGCCAATCAATACGGCTTCAAGGTGGGCGACATCATTCCGCTGCGCGGCACCATCTTCCCAGGCCAATGGGAATTCGTGGTGCGCGGCATTTACGACGGGCGGCAAAGCACGACCAATACCGCCACCATGTTCTTCCACTGGGATTACATCAACGAGGTGGTGAAACGCAGCATCCCGCGCCGCGCCAACCAGGTTGGCGTCTATGTGGTGCAGATCGCCCATGCCGAGGATGCGGCGGCCATCTCCGGCGCCATCGACGCCCAGTTCCGCAACTCGCTGGCCGAAACGCTGACGGAAACCGAGAAGGCCTTCCAGCTCGGCTTCGTCTCCATGTCGGAAGCCATCGTGGTGGCGATCCGCGTGGTGTCCTTCGTGGTGATCGTCATCATCATGGCGGTGATGGCCAATACCATGGCCATGAGCGCGCGCGAACGGCTGGCCGAATACGCCACGCTGAAAGTGCTGGGCTTCGGCCCCGGCTATCTGGCCGCCCTGATCTTCGGCGAATCGATGCTGCTCGCGCTGGCCGGAGCGGCGCTCGGCATCCTGCTGCTGTTCCCCGTCGCCGCGGCTTTTGCCGCCGCCATGGGCACCATGTTCCCGGTATTCCAGGTTTCGCCGCTGACGGTGGCCCTGCAGCTGCTGTCGGCCATGGCGGTGGGCCTGGTGGCCGGCATTGCGCCCACCCTGCGCGCCACCCGCGTGAATATCGTCGAAGGCTTGCGCAGCATAGGATGAGACGATGAAGATCCCCTTCTCCTATATCGCGCGCAATCTCTGGGCCAGGCGGCTGACCACCGTGCTCACGGCGGGCGGCCTGGCCCTGGTGGTCTTCGTCTTCGCCACGGTGCTGATGCTGGACGAAGGCTTGCGCACCACCCTCGTCACCACCGGCGAATACGATAATGTGGTGCTCATACGGCGCGCGGCGGAAACCGAGGTGCAGAGCGGCGTGGAGCGGCGCCAGGCCAGCATTGCCGGCAGCCATGCCGCACTGGCCCTGGGCGCGGACGGGGCGCCGCTGCTGTCGAAGGAAATGGTAGTGCTGATTTCCCTGGTCAAGCGTGGCTCGGACAAGCCGTCCAATGTGGTGATACGCGGCATCGGCCAGCAAGGCATGGCGCTGCGGCCGCAGGTGAAGCTGACCCAGGGCCGCATGTTCCGTCCCGGCGCCTCGGAAATCATTGCCGGCGCCAGCATCGCGCGCCGCTTTGCCGGCGCGGGCATCGGCGAAACCCTGCGCTTCGGCCAGCGCGAATGGACGGTGGTCGGCCTGTTCAATGCCGGCAACAGCGGCTTTGACTCGGAAATCTGGGGCGACGCCGAACAATTGATGCAGGCCTTCCGCCGCAACGCCTATTCCTCGGTGATCGCGCGCCTGAACGACGGCAGCCGCTTCGAGGCATTCAAGCAGGAGATCGAGGCCGATCCGCGCCTGACGCTGGAAGCCAAGCGCGAACAGGTGTTCTACTCCGACCAGTCGAGAGCCTTGTCCAACTTCATCAGCATCCTCGGCATGGTGCTGTCGGTGATCTTCTCGATCGGCGCCATGATCGGCGCCACCATCACCATGTATGCCTCGGTTGCCAACCGCGTGGGCGAGATCGGCACCTTGCGCGCATTGGGCTTCCAGCGCCGCAGCATCCTCGCCGCCTTCCTGGCCGAAGCCATGCTGCTGGCCGTTCTGGGCGGCGCGGTGGGCCTCTTCTTCGCTTCATTCATGCAATTCATCTCCTTCTCCACCACCAACTTCCAATCCTTCGCCGAACTGGCTTTCGGCTTCCGCCTGAACCCGGCGATTGTGCTCAAAACCCTCGTGTTTTCGCTGCTCATGGGCTTTGTCGGCGGCTTTCTGCCGGCCCTGCGCGCGGCGCGCATGCAGATCGTCGATGCACTAAGAGCGGCCTGACCATCCGCCGAAAAAGGCTGGCAAAATCGTCATGATCCTTGCTTTAAAAGAAATCTTGCATGCTAAACTTTTCTTCAAGCAAATCGCCTTTCCCAGATCCTTATGTCAGTATCCTTCCCGCGTTTTGCCCTGACCAAGCTTGTTTGCCTGCTCGCTCTATGCGGTCTGGTACGGGCGGAACCGGACGCGAACCAGAGACAGATTCTTGTGCTGTACTCCATGGGCGCCGACTCGGCTTCGCTCTGGCAACGCCAGGTGCATAAGGGCTTGTACGATGAACTTGGCAGCCAGCAGCGCGGCAGCACTCCGGCTATCTTCGAGGAGCGCTTCGACGCCCTGCGCGTCGGCGAAAGCGCCTCGCGCGAAAGCATGGCGCCCTATCTGCGCACCAAGTACGCCAATATCAAATTCGACGCCATCGTCACCGAGAACTATGTGGCGGCCGATTTCCTCGACGCCCATCCCGGCCTGTTCGCCGGCGTGCCGCGCTACTACGTCAACCACGGCAAGCATGACTGGACCCCGGTCAACGCCACCGGCCTGGAAGTGAAAAGCGATTTCGCGCGCTCCATCGGCGTGATCCCGCAGACCGCGCCCCAGGTCAAGCGCATTGTGGTGGTCGGCGACGGCAGCGCGCGCGTGCAGGGCTGGATACGCAATGTGCGCGCACTGGAGCCGCAATACGCCGGCCGCATCGCCTTCGAATACTGGGACGACTACCTGTTTGAAGACCTGCCGCAGCGCGCGGCGGGACTGGACGGCAGCAGCGCCCTCTTCATCATGGGCGCCACGCGCGACCGCGCCGGCAAGCTGATGCCGCCGCCGGAACTGGCGCGCCGCCTGACCCAGGTATCGCAGGCGCCGATCTTCACCCATATCGGCTCGGTGGTGCAGCCAGGCGTGATCGGCGGCTATGTGGTGAGCGGCGAGCATATCGGCCGCGCCATCGCGCGCATCCTGCTGGGACAGCCGGGCAAAAGCTTCGATGTGCAAACCTATATGTTCGATTATCCGACCGCGCAGCGCTTCCATATCCGCAATGCGCCGGAAGGCTCGGTGTGGCTGAACCGGCCGCACAATGTGTGGGACTTGTACCGCTGGCAGATCATCGCGGGCCTGAGCCTGATCGGACTGGAAGGCGTGCTGATTACCGCCCTGGTGCTGGCCCTGCGCGACCGCCGCCGCACACTGGCGACGCTGAACGAGGAACGCAACAGCCTGGAAGACCGCGTTCTGCAGCGCACGCTGGAACTGCTGATGGCCAACAAGAAGCTGGAACAGCTGGCCACCACCGACCCGCTGACCGGCATCGCCAACCGGCGCAAGATGACCGAGCAGATCGCGCGCGAAATCGAAAGGGCGCGCCGCTTCAACCATCCGCTATCGCTGCTGATGATCGATATCGACCACTTCAAGCGCATCAACGATACCTATGGCCACGACGCGGGCGACAAGGCCATTGTGGCGGTGTCCAAGCTGCTCACCGAATCCATGCGCGGCATCGATATGGCGGCGCGTTTCGGCGGCGAAGAGTTCGTGCTGCTGATGCCGGAAACCGAGGCCGGCGTGGCCGTGCATGTGGCCGAACGCCTGCGCGAAGCGGTGGCCGGCGTGCGCGTGGGCGCCGAGGATGGCGCAGCGGTAGCGCTGACCGTCAGCATCGGCGTGGCCGCGCTCAATCTGCATGAGGCGGCCGATACCTCGTCGACCATGCTGATCCGGGCCGACAAGGCGCTCTACCGCGCCAAAAAAGAAGGCCGCAATCGCGTGGTGCGATTTTAGCCAATAGCTGTAACAATACGTTACAATTGGAGGATATTACTATCCTTATATCAATTTAAATTGTTTAAAAGATATATTCTTGAGCGCCTGCTGAACAAGCGCCGCAAGTCCGTCCCGGACCCGGCCAAGGTGAAAAAGATCCTGATCCTGAGGAACGACAGGATCGGCGATATGATCGTTTCCACGCCGCTCTTCCGCGAGCTGAAGGCGGCCTGGCCCGACGCGGCCATCGACGTGGTGGCCAGCAGCGTCAACCAGGACATCGTGCGCGACTGCCCGCATGTTCGCCAGACCATCCTGTGGGACCGGCGCGGCGTGTGGAACAGCCTGCGCACCGTGCTGCGGCTGCGGCGCGAGCGCTATGACCTGATCCTCAGCATGTCGCTGCGCTTCTCGCCGGCCTTCCAGCTGTACCTCAAGATGCTGGGCGCGCGCCATCTGCACGGCCCGCGCGTCGCCAAGTACGGCACCCATACCGGCAATCTCGGCATGTACGATCACACCATCGAGTACCCGAGCGACCGCCACATCCTGCAGACCTATTTCGAATCGCTGGGCGATTTCAAGCCGGCCAAGATCGACTACCGCTATGAGCTGTACAACGTCGACGCCTATGCGGAAAAGGCCAACGCCTTTGTCGCCCGGCTGAAGGGGCGCTACCAGGGACTGCTCTGCGTCAACTACCAAGGCAGCGGCGCCAACCGCGTCCTGCCCCAGGACGATACTGAAGCCCTGTGCCGGCGCCTGGCCGACCGCTACCCCGACCACGCCGTCATCGTGCTCTATCCGCCCGGCGACCGCGAACGGGCCGCCGCCGTGGTGGCGGGCAGCGCGCGCGCCAATGTCATGCTGTCCTTCCCCACCGAGCATGTGCTGGAACTGGCCGCCCTGGTGCGCGAATGCGATCTGGTGGTGTCGCCCGATACGGCCGTCATCCACATCGCCTCGGTCTACAACAAGAAAGTGCTGGGCTTTTACGTCAACAGCGGCAACCACCGCTGGTTCTACCCGATGTGCGAGCGCTTCCGCATCATGCTCTCGCCGACCGACCGCATCACCGCGATCGACCGTTCAGCTGCCTTTGCCGCCATCGATGAGCTGATGGCGGCCTGACGCCGGCGCAAGGGCAGCTTTATACGCGCGGCATCTGCTTCGTGACGCAGTGGATGCCGCCGCCGCCGGCCGCAATCGGATCGATGTCCAGCTGCTCGATCACGCGACCGGGATAGAGTTTGGCCAACAGCTCGCGGCAATAACTGTCCGCTGCGGGATCGCCGAACTGCGGCGCGATCACGGCGCCATTGATCGGCAGGTAGTTGATATAGCCCGCTGCGAAATCCTGGTTATCGTCGGTAAAGCGGTTGCTGCGCAGCTTGCGCGGCGGCGGCAGGGTATGCACTTGCAGGCGCCGGCCGTCGGCATCGGTGGCATTGCGCAGAATTTCCAGGTGCTTGCGCGTCACCGCATGGTCGTAGGATTCCAGGTCGTTATCCAGATTGGCGATCACCACGCCCGGCTTGACGAAGCGCGCGTAGAAATCGACGTGGGCATCGGTGATGTCCTTGTCGCGGATGCCGGGCAGCCAGATGATCTTGCGCAGGCCAAGGCGCAGCTTCAATTCCGCCTCGATCTGGCTCTTGCCCATGCCGGGATTGCGGTTGGAATTGATCCAGCAGCTTTCGGTCAGGATGGCCGTGCCGTGGCCGTCCACCTCGATGCCGCCGCCCTCGCCGGTCAGGCTGCTGGCGATATAGCTGGCTTCCAGTTCTTCGCCCAGGATGCCGGCCACGCGCTTGTCGCTGCCGGCGCGCTGCTTGCCGCCCCAGCCGTTAAAGTTAAAGTCCACCAATCCCAGATTGCCGGCGCCGTCCACCACGAAGCAGCCGCCGTAATCGCGCACCCAGATATCGTCCAGCGCCAGCGGCAGGTAATCGATATTGGACTGGCCGCAATCGCGCTGTGCCTGCGCCTGCTGGCCGGGCCGGCACAGCACCGTCACCGGCTGGTAGCGGGCGATGGTCTGGGCCAGGCGGGCGACAGTGGCATTGACGGACGGCGCCCATTCCTTCCAGATGGCGCTGGAGGCGGCGTAAGAAACAAAGACACGCTCCTGCGGCAGGTGCTCATCGGGCATATACCAGTTCTCGGCGCCCACGCCACGGGCAAAACTCAGGCCTCCCGTCAGTCCGATGGCGGTCCCTGCGGCGAGTTGCTGGATGAAGTGTCGGCGGCTTGGCATGAAGTCTCCTATGGTTGCTTGCCCGAAAACCCGCATTCTATGGACGGCAATTCATGCAGACAATTGATGTTTTTTGCTTTAATTAATCGATTCAGCTCATGTTTTGCGCGTCGTCCTGGGCAAACTGCAATAGGCTGTCGAACATGGCCCGCACCAGCGGAATGCGCGTTTCTCCTTCGATGCGGGCGATCCACACGGTACCCAGGGGCAGGCCCGGAAAGTCCGGCAGACGCCGCAATTGCCCTGAACAAAGCGCGTCATCGGCCAGCAGCCGCGAGACCAGCGCCAGCCCCTGGCCGCGCAGTGCCGCATTCAAGACCAGGCGCGGATCATCATAAATGGCAATCTTGCGCAGGCTGCCGAAGTGCTGGCGGATGAAGGGGCCGATCCAGTCGCTGGTGAGGTCGCCCTCCAGACAAACCATGCCGAGATCGGTCTTGCCGGCCAGCGCGGGCGCGCACACGGCAATCAGCTCATCGCTCAGCAGCGGCACCTCGTGCAAGCCGGGCTGTTTGAGCGGCTCGGTGGCGATGACGATATCCACGTCCAGTTCATCGATGTAGCGGGCGCTTTCGTCGATTGAAATGATGGGACACAGGCCCGGATGCAGCTGCAATAGGCGCTCAATGCGCGGCTGCAGCCAGCCGCTGGCGATGTGGGCGGGACAAACCACGGTGGCAAGGCTGCCATCCATATACGTCTCAATGCGGTTCAGTCCATTACGCAGCTGCTCCAGCGACTTGCCCACGCTGTCCAGCAGCAGGCGTCCCGCCACAGTCAGCTCGACGCCGCGCCCTTTGCGCCGGAACAGCGGCTGGCCCAACTGCAGTTCCAGCTGGGCGATCTGGTGGCTGATGGCGGACTGGGAAATGCACAACTCGTCCGCCGCGCGCGAATAATTGCCCAGGCGCGCAGCCGCTTCAAAGCCAATCAGGAATTTAAACGAGGGGAGTCTGGAGTTCGGCATATACGTTCTTGCCAATCAAAAAAACGATTGGGAACAAAGTCATATCGTTATTAAAAATGGTTACTTGTTGCCGTACGGACATTGCATTAATATTCACTTAATATTTTATAAATAAATAAACATGTCCGTCTCTCATCATAACGCCCTTGAACTACGCGGGCTCAGCAAAAAATTTGACCGGCCTGTGGTCAATGCGCTGGACCTTAGCATACGGCGCGGAGAAATCTACGCGCTGCTGGGCGCTAACGGCGCCGGCAAGACCACCACCCTGCGCATGGCCACCGGCCTGCTCCTGCCCGACGCCGGCACGGTACACATCTTCGGGCTCGATTTGCACGCCCAGCCAGAGGCGGCAAAGCAGCCACTGGCTTATCTGCCCGATGAACCGCTGCTGTATGGCAAGCTCACCGCGCTGGAGTATCTGGCCTTTATGGCGGGCCTATGGAAGATGCCCGCCGCCCAAGCTGCCGCTGATGCGGAGGATTTACTGGCGCTGCTCGGACTTGCCCCCTACGCGCAGCAGCTGACCGACAGCTATTCCCGTGGCATGAAGCAGAAATTGGCACTCGCCGGCGCGCTGATTCACAAACCTGAGCTGATTATTCTGGACGAACCGCTCACGGGACTCGATGCCCACGCTTCGCGCCAGGTCAAAGACTTGTTGCACCGCCATACGGCGGCCGGCGGCACCGTCGTCATCACCACCCACATTCTCGAAGTGGCGGAACGCATGGCCGACCGCATCGGCATTCTTCAACAGGGGCGCCTGATCGGCGAAGGCAGTCTCGATCAATTGCGGACTCAGGCGCAACAGCGTGATGCCTCGTTAGAAGATGTGTTCCTGAGCCTGACGGAGAGCATTGATGAAGCCGCTGTCTGATTTGCTGGCGCTGCGCCCCGGAGGCGCGCCCTGGCTGATGCGGCACGAGCTGCACTTGTTTGTCGCCGACTCGGCTGCAGCCATCAGCCGCGCCCTGCAACGCGCCCCCAACCGGCGCGCCTTGCCTGCCGCCATTCTGGGATGGATGGCTGCGCTTTATCTGCTATTGCACCTGGTCGCATTGGGCGCACTCCCAACCCTGCCTTATTGGCGGCCAACGGACAGTATCAGGCAGCTCCATCTCGACGGCGCCGCTGCTGCCGTGCTCTTCACCCTGATGCTGTCGGCCGCAATGGTACGCTGCGTGCACGTGCTGTACAGCCGCAATGACCTGGATCTTCTGCTGTGCTCCCCGGTGCCTGGCGCCACCCTCCTGCGCGCGCGCTTGGGCGGCGTGGTGCTGGGCACGCTGCTGCTGGTACTGTTTCTGCTGAGCCCGATCATCCATATCGGCCTGTTGACTGGCCGGCCACAGCTCTTGGCGCTGTATCCGGGCCTGATTGCGATGGCCACGATCACGGCCAGTTGCGGGATGATGCTCGCCATCCAGCTCGCCCGATTCATTGGTCCACACCGTACCTCCATTGCGGCGCAGGTGATGGGCACGACCGTCATCCTGGGACTGTATTTTATGTCCCAATTACTGCCGGCCATTCCCCCCGGCATCAAGACAAGCTTGCGCAGCCTGCTGGACGATGGCGCCATACTGGGACCGACAAGCCCGCTGTGGCTGCCAGTGCACGCGCTGCAGGGCAGCCCGGTCGCCCTGCTGGTGTTTTGTCTTGCCGCGCTCGTGCTGGCGCAGCTTGCCGCCGTTCTGCTCCAGCACAGCTTCCTGCGCGCCCTGCAGCAGGGACGCCATCTGCCGCGCCGAACATCCGGCCGCGCGTTCGGGATCAGTCTGCGCTTTGGCCACAGCATAGGCAGACTGATGTTGTACAAAGAGTGGTTGCTGATTTTGCGCCAGCCTGCCTTATTGGGGCAATTCGCCGCCAGGTCGGCTTGGCTGGTCTTGCCCCTTGTGGCGGCAGGCACCGGCAGCCTGCGTCCCCTCCTCATTGCCGCCATCACGGTCTATGCCACTGGCGGACTGGCCGGCTCGCTGACGCGCCTGATTGAATCCGGCGAACAGACGTGGGACTTGCTGACATCCTCACCGGCAGCGCCAGCCACGATCAGCGCTGCCAAGCGCTGGGCGGCGCTGATACCGGCGCTGTTGCTGAGCTTGCCTGTACCGCTGTGGCTGGGCGTCGCCGATCCGAAACTGGGGGTGTTGACAGTCATCGCGCTGGCTGGCGCAAGCGGCTCGGCTAACTATCTCAGCCGCACATACGCCATGTCTTCAAACAAGCAGGACCGCGCTTCGGTCCCGCAAATGCTGATTTTAGTGTGGGAAATGCTGAGCAGCGGCGCGTGGCTGGTGATGCTGGCAATCGCCCATACGGTCTTGTGAAAAGTCCAAACAGGCCAGCGCGCGAGGTGGCGGCCTGTTTGGCTCTGCGCAGGCGGATGCTTATTCGGCGTCCGGCTGCTGCGAAGGATGGGCGGCCTTGAAAGCAGGCAGCTCGATGCAGTTGGCGTAGATGCGGGCGATATTGGGATACGGTCCCACATCCACGCCGACGCGCTGGGCATTGAAGACTTGCGGCACCAGGCAGCAGTCGGCCATGGTGGGCGTGTCGCCGTGGCAGAAGCGGCCGGTTTCGCTGTCGCGCGCCAGGTGCGCTTCCAGCATGACCAGGCCTTCTTTCACCCAGTGCTGCTGCCACTCGTTCTTCACTTCCTCCGACAAGCCCATCGCGCCTTTCAGATGCTGCAGCACCCGCAAATTGGCCAGCGGATGGATTTCGCAGGCCACCGTCAGTGCCAGCGCGCGCACGCGGGCGCGGCCCGCCGCATCTTGCGGCAGCAGCGGCATGACGGGATGCACCTCGTCCAGATACTCCATGATGGCGAGCGACTGGGTGACAGTCAGGTCGCCATCCACCAGGGCCGGCACCAGCTGGCTGGGATTGACGGCGCGATAGTTCTCGCCGTGCTGCTCGCCGCCGTCGCGCAGCAGGTGCACCGGCACTTGCTCATACTCCAGCCCCTTCAGATTAAGCGCGATGCGCGTCCGGTAGGAGGTGGAGCTGCGGAAGTAGGAATAGAGCTTCATCAGCCGCGCTCCTGATAATTCCTTACGGTCTGGTCGATTGCGCCGAAGATGCTGGCGCCCTGCTTGTCCTGCATTTCGATGCGCACGGTATTGCCGAATTTGAGGAAGCCGGTTTGCGCCGCGCCGCTTTCGATGGTTTCGTACATGCGCACTTCGGCCAGGCAGCAGTAGCCGACGCCGCCGTTCTCGATGCTGGAGCCATGCAGGCTGCCCTGCTTGTTCGACACGGTGCCGGAACCGATGATGGTGCCCGCGCCCAGTTCGCGCGTCCTGGCGGCGTGGGCCACCAGTTGGGCAAAGCTGAAGGTCATGTCTTCGCCGGCGTTCGGCTTGCCGAAAGGCTTGCCGTTCAGCGTGACCAGCAGCGGCAGGTGCAGCTTGTGGCCGGACCAGTCGTCGCCCAGTTCATCCGGCGTGACGGCCACCGGAGAGAAGGCGCTGGCCGGTTTGGACTGGTAGAAGCCGAAGCCTTTCGCCAGCTCGTTCGGAATCAGGTTGCGCAGCGAGACGTCGTTGACCAGCATGACCAGGCGGATCGCCTTGCCCGCTTCTTCGTCGCTGGCGCCCATTTTGACGTCGCCGGTGACGACGGCCACTTCCGCTTCCAGGTCGATGCCCCAGTCTTCCGTCAACGCATACACCGCATCGCGCGGGCCGACGAAGCTGTCCGAGCCGCCCTGGTACATCAGCGGATCGGTGTAGAAGGAAGCCGGCACTTCGGCGTTGCGCGCCTTACGCACCAGCTCAACGTGGTTGATGTAGGCAGAACCGTCAGCCCATTGGTAGGCGCGCGGCAGCGGCGAGTGGCATGCGGTTTCGTCGAAAGCCTGGGCGCCGGTGGCGCTGCCCTGGTTCAGCAGGGCGTAAATCTGGGCCAGCTGGGGCGCGGTGTCATCCCAATTATCGAGCGCGGCCTGCAGGGTGGCTGCGATGGCGGGTACTGCCACGCATTGGGTCAGGTCGCGGCTGACGACCACCAGTTGGCCGTCGCGCGTGCCGTTTTTCAGTGTTGCGAGTTTCATGCTTGTCCTTCAGGCTGTGGGGCGTGCATCCAGGCGGCGTGGGTTGGCGCCTTCTTCGTTTTCGACCATTCTTCCAGCATTTCCCATTTGACGTCGTCCAGCTTCTGCATCATTTCCGGGGTGCCGGTGTTGGCCGCCAGCTCCAGGCGGTGGCCATTCGGGTCGAAGAAGTAAATCGATTTGAAGATGGTGTGGTTGACCGGGCCGATCACCTCGATGCCGGCGGCGACCAGGCGCTCTTTCGCGGCCAGCAGCTCGTCCATCGATGCCACTTCCATGGCCAGATGCTGGACCCAGGCCGGGGTGTTGCGGTCGCGGTCCATCTCGGGCTGGGTCGGCAGTTCGAAGAAGGCCAGCACGTTGCCCTGGCCGGCGTCGAGGAAGACGTGCATATAGGGATCGGGCGCCTTGGTGGACGGCACTTCGTTTTCGGCGATGGCCAGCACGAAGTCCATATTCAGGTGCTTGACGTACCAGTCCACGGTTTCCTTGGCGTCCTTGCAGCGGTAGGCGACATGGTGAATGCGCTTGATTTTCATGGTGTCTCCTTATTGACTTGCTGACATTAGACTCCTGTTTCAGCTATCATTCAAACGGAATTTTCATCTCGATTTATCAGATTTTCTTATGAATCCTAGTTTGCGCCAAATGCGCGCCCTGGTGGCTGTGGCCCGTACCGGCAGTTTTACGCTGGCCGCCGAATATCTGCACCTGACCCAGTCCGCGCTGAGCGGGCAGATCAAGGAGTTGGAACAACTGCTGGGCGTGAAGGTGGTCGAGCGCAGCACGCGCCGCGTGCAACTGTCCGAGGTGGGCCGCGAGCTGTATCCCCTGTTCGACAAGATGCTGCAGGATCTGGACGGGGCGATGGCCGATATCGCTAACCGCAAGGCGCTGAAGAAAGGCATGGTGCGGGTGGCGGCGCCGCAGATGATGGCCTGCACCCTGCTTCCGGAAGTGATTGCAGCTTACAAGGCGGCGGTGCCGGAGGTGCAGGTCAAGCTGGTCGATTGTCCGGTGGAGAATGTGTCGGGGCGGGTGTTCAGCGGCGAAGTCGATGTGGGCATCGGCCCGGAACGCGATCCCACGGCGGAAATCGAGGCGCAGCTGCTGTTTGAAATGCCCTTCGTGATCGTCTTCCCGCCCGGCCATGCGCTTGAAGCGCAGAACAGCGTGAGCTGGGCCGACGTCAACCACCATCCCTTCATTGCGCTGCAAGGCCAATTCACCGAGCGGCTGATGCGCGATATGTCCTTGCGCGAGCAGTCGCTGAGTCCCTACAACGAGGTGACCTTCATGACGACGGCGCTGGCCATGGTCAGCGCGGGACTGGGCATCACCGCCTGCCTGCCCTATGCCGAGCGCATGGTCAGGCTGTATGGTCTGCAGATGCGCCGGCTGACGCAGCCCGAACTGACGCGCAAATTCTTCGTCTACACCAAGACGGCGCGTTCGCTGTCGCCAGCGGCCGAAAGCTTCATCGCCTTCCTGCTGGAATTCGTGCAGGCGCGGCAGCTTCCGTCCAGCTAGTTCATAATGCGGTTTTTTGCAGGTTCGGCGCCATGTCCCACAACACCATCGAAATCAACCGCGCGATGGACAAATTCGACGGCCACCATCAGGTCTGGCTGTTCGGCTACGGTTCGCTGATCTACAAGGCCGACTTTCCCTATCTGCAAAAACGTCCCGCCAGCATCACAGGCTGGGCGCGGCGTTTCTGGCAAGGTTCGCACGACCATCGCGGCACGCCCGAAGCGCCTGGCCGCGTGGTCACGCTGATTCCGCAGGATGGCGCGGTGTGCCACGGCATGGCCTATCTGGTGACGCCGGAAGAATTCGCCCACCTCGACCATCGCGAAAAGAACGGCTATCTGCGCCTGGCGGTCGAGATCGATTTCGGCGATGGCGACAGCGTGGAAGGCCTGGTATATATCGCGGCCGAGGATAATGCCGCCTTCCTCGGCGCCGCCAGCGAAGAAGAGATCGCGCGCCACATCGCCGCTGCCGCCGGACCTAGCGGCCCCAACCGCGACTACCTGCTGCACCTGGCTGCCGCCCTGCGCGAAATGGGCCACCACGATGAGCATGTGTTTGCCATCGAGCGTTATCTGGCGGAGCTGGCAGGCTCAGCGTATGAACCAAATGCCTAACAAGAACATCAGGAAAGAAGCAAGGCCGATCGTTCCGCAGAAAAACGATAGCGTCATTCTGGCCTGGTCTTCATTTCGGAAACGGTCTTTTATATTGGGGAAAGACATAATAATGCCCCTTTAACAGATCAGCGTTTGATCACATCGTAGTGTACCAAGATATAGGCAAGCGAGGCACAAAAGGTTAGCGCCAGCGAAACCAGAAAACACCTGTAGTGCTGGTGCCATTTGACGCCAGTGGGGCGTGTGTTCGACGTAGGAAAAATGGCGCCGCCCGCCGCTAGCAGGCTCGACACCACCAGCAGCACGATCAGGCAGGCGATGAGGTAGCCTTGAAGGCTGATACCGGCTCCTGCCTTTACCCAACTCTGAATGCCTAGCTCATACAGGGAAGCGGCGCAAAAACTGATTGCTCCCCAGCACAACTGTCCATCTTTGAGCGGCACCATCAAACCTAATGATGGCCGCAGCGATTCAGGTATGGCCAGTGGTCGAAGGAACGATAGCGCGATCAGTGGCGCAGTGAGCGGCAATATGATGCTAATCAGTATCCAACCCATGACGGCCTCCTTTCATTACTGGAACAAATCCATCTGCCCGGCCGCAGCGGCGGCGCGCGTCCTGGCGCCGCTGGCGGGAATTTGCCGGGGCCGCTTGAACAGGGTGCGGTCGAGCTGCTTGTAGCGGGTGCCGCGGCCGATCATGCCGAGGCGGGCCAGGGTCTTTTCGATGCGCTGGTGAATGAGGTCGGCCCACACGCCCTCGCCTTTCATGCGCGTGGCGAAGTTGGCGTCGTAGTCTTTGCCGCCGCGCATATCGCGGATGCGGTTCATCACGCGCTGGGCGCGGTCGGGGAAATGCGCTTCCAGCCATTGCTGGAACAGCGGATTCACTTCCCACGGCAGGCGCAGCACGATATAGCTGCCCATGATGGCGCCGGCATCGCGCGCCGCCTCCAGCACGCGTTCGATATCCGGCTCGGTGACGAAAGGGATGATGGGAGCGATGCTGACGCCGACCGGGATGCCGGCTTCGCTCAGCGTCTTAATGGTGCGCAGGCGGCGTGCCGGAGCGGCAGCGCGCGGCTCCAGGGTGCGTGCAATTTTCGGATCGAGCGTGGTGATAGTGATGGAGGCGGCGGCCAGGTTCTTTTGCGCCATCGCGCCCAGAATATCGATATCGCGTTCGATCAGCGCGGACTTGGTGATCAGCCCGACCGGATGCTCGCATTCCTGCAGCACTTCAAGCACGCGCCGCGTCAGTTTGTAATCGCGCTCGCAGGGCTGGTAGGCGTCGGTATTCACGCCCAGCGCGATCGGATCAGCCACATAGGATGGCTTGGCCAGCTCGCTGCGCAGCAGTTCCGGTGCGTTCACCTTGGCGAACAGGCGGCTTTCAAAATCGAGTCCCGGCGACAGGCCCAGATAACTGTGCGAGGGCCGCGCGAAACAATAGATGCAGCCATGCTCGCAGCCCCGGTAGGGATTGAGCGAGACATTGAAGGGAATATCCGGCGACTGGTTGCGGCTCAGGATAGTGCGCGCCGTTTCCTCGCTGACGTGGGTGCGCCAGACTTTCGGCGCGTCTTCCTCCTGCTCCCAGCCATCGTCGAAAGCTTCGCGCGCGTGCAGCTCGTAACGGCCCTGCATATTCGTGACGGCGCCGCGCCCTTTCTGCGCTTTCAGCGACTGCGGCGGCAGCATGGCCTGCCCTTCGATTTCCTTGTTCCGCATTGAGGTCTCATTATAACTGTATATTTATACAGTAGTTTATGCTGCTTTGGCCTGGACGGCAAGCGTTTTCCCTGCTGCCGCCCGGCGCTAGCTGGTATGATGCGGGCATTCCCTGGAGATCGCTCCCGGCGCCCTCTGACATGCGGCGCGGCGATCCGCTTACCTCTCAAGAGCAAAAATGAACAAATCGACCACACTCCCGTCCTTCTGGAGCCGCATCCCGCTTGCCTTCGGCGCCTTCTTCAAGACGCTGTCCGATGCCGAATTCGCGGGCCGCATCCAACATCCTTACGAACCGGCAGCCGCCCCCGTGGCCGCTCCCGTCCCGGCGCCTGCACCCGCTCCGGCGCCTGCCCCAGTTGCAGCGCCGCTGCGCGAAGCCACGCCGGATGCCGCCTTGCAGCTGCTTAGCCTCCTGCAGCGCGAAGCGCGCCTGATCGACTTCACCCAGGAAAACCTGAGCGGCTATGCCGACGCCGACATCGGCGCCGCCGCGCGCGTGGTGCATGAAGGCTGCAGCAAGGTGCTGCGCGAGCACTTCTCCATCGAACCGGTGCGCAGCGAAGCTGAAGGCAGTCGCGTCACCCTGCCGGAAGGCTTCGACGCGAGCAGCGTGCGCCTGACCGGCAATGTGGTCGGCAAGGCGCCGTTCACCGGCAGCTTGAGCCACCGCGGCTGGCGTGCCGCCAGCGTGCGTCTGCCGAAACTGGCGGAAGCGCATGACGCGAAAATCCTGGCGCCGGCCGAGGTGGAACTGTGAGCGATCCACGTTACGCCATCGGCATCGACCTGGGCACCACGCATAGCGCCCTCTCCTACGTAGATCTGGCCGGCAGCGACGGCGAGAAGACCAGCCACGGCGTGCTGGGCGTCCCGCAGCTGACCGCTCCCGGCACGGTGGAAGAGCTGCCGCTGCTGCCTTCCTTCCTGTATCTGCCGCACCCCGAGGAACTGGCTGCGGGCGAATTGGCCCTGCCCTGGTCCAGCGGCGAAAGCGAGACCGGCGTGGCCGGTGAGATGGCGCGCAGCCGCGGCGCCACTACGCCGATCCGCTTGGTGTCGAGCGCGAAAAGCTGGCTGTGCCACCCCGGCGTGGACCGCCGCGCCGCCATCCTGCCCAACGACGCGCCGGAAGAAGTGACGCGCGTCTCGCCGCTGGAGGCGTCGACGCGCTATCTGAACCATCTACGCCAGGCCTGGGATGCGGCGCATCCCGACGCGCCGTTCGCCGAGCAGGCTATCACCGTCACCATTCCCGCCTCCTTCGACCCGGCCGCGCGCGAGCTGACCGCCGCTGCCGCGAACGCGGCCGGCTACGAAGGCTTGACCCTGCTGGAAGAACCGCAGGCCGCCCTGTACAGCTGGATCCAGAACAGCGATGGCCGCTGGCGCAAGGAAGTCAAGCCGGGCGACATCATCCTGGTGGTGGACGTGGGCGGCGGCACCAGCGACTTTTCGCTGATCGCCATCCTGGAACGCGACGGCAAGCTGGAACCGCACCGCGTGGCCGTGGGCGACCATATCCTGCTTGGCGGCGACAATATGGACCTGGCCCTGGCCCACCTGGTGGCGCGCAAGCTGGCCGCCAACGGCACGCAGCTCGACGCCTGGCAGATGCGCGCCCTGACCTATGGCTGCCGCGCCGCTAAGGAAAACCTGCTGGCCAATGCCGATGCGCAGACCTGGCCCATCGTGGTGCCGAGCCGCGGCTCGAAGCTGATCGGCGGCTCCATCCGCACCGAACTGACGCGCGAGGAAGTCACCACCTTCATCACCGATGGCTTCTTCCCGCGCGTGGAAGCGTCGGCCCGTCCGGCCGTGCGCACCCGCGCCGGCCTGACCCAGCTTGGCCTGCCGTATGCGCAGGACGCGGCCGTGACGCGCCACCTGGCCGCCTTCCTGGCGCGCCAGCTGGGCGCGACAGCCGAACTGGAAGGCTATGCCGGCCAGCAAAATCCGGAGCACACCTTCCTGCATCCGAGCGCGGTGCTGTTCAACGGCGGCGTGTTCAAGTCCGAACTGCTGGCCCAGCGCGTGATGGATACCATCAACGACTGGCTGTATCTGGAAGGCGCGGAACCGGCGCGCATGCTGGGCGGCGCCGACCTCGATCTGGCGGTGGCGCGCGGCGCGGCCTATTACAGCTATGTGCGGCGCGGCGCCGGCGTGCGCATTCGCGGCGGCACGGCCCGTTCCTACTACGTGGCGGTGGAATCGTCCATGCCGGCCATTCCCGGCATGGAGCCGCCGATTCAGGCGCTGTGCGTGGCGCCGTTCGGCATGGAAGAAGGCACTGAGCTGGAACTGCCGGGCCAGGAATTCGGCCTGGTGGTGGGCGAGCCGGTGCACTTCCGCTTCTTCGGCTCCTCCGTGCGCCGCCAGGACCAGATTGGCGCGGTGCTCGATTTCTGGGCGCCGGATGAGCTGGTGGAACTGAACGAGATTCAGGCCACGCTCTCGCCTGAGGGCCGCGTGGCGGGCGATGTGGTGCAGGTACGCCTGCATGCCTACGCCAGCGAAGCGGGCACGCTGGAACTGCTGGCGGTGGCGCAGGACGGCCAGCGCTGGAAGGTGGAATTCGACGTGCGCGCCACGGCCGAAGGACAATGACGCAATATCTCGTCAGCATCGACCTCGGCACCACCAATACGGTGCTGGCTTACGCGGCGCCGGGATCGGGCAAGGTCGAGCTGTTCGAGATCGAACAATTGGTGGCGCCCGGCGAAGTAGCCGGCGCCGCCCTGCTGCCTTCGGCGCGCTACCATCCGGCCGAGGGCGAGCTGGCGGCGGGCGAATTGCAGCTGCCCTGGCCGCAGTCCGATGCGGCGGGGCTGGAGCGCGTGGCGGTCGGCCGCCTGGCCCGCACACTGGGCGCGCAAGTGCCAGGGCGCATGGTGGCCAGCGCCAAGAGCTGGCTTTCGCATCCGGGCGTGGACCGCATGGCGCCCATCCTGCCCTGGGGCGCGGAGGCCGATGTGGCCAAGGTGTCGCCGGTAGCGGCCAGCGCCAGTTATCTGGGACACCTGCGTTCGGCATGGAATGCCCGCTTCCCCAAACATCCGCTGGAACGCCAGCAGATCGTTCTCACCATTCCCGCATCGTTCGACGAAGGCGCCCGCGCCTTGACGCTGGAGGCGGCGCGCATGGCCGGCCTGCCTTCATTGCGTCTGGTGGAAGAACCGCAGGCCGCCTTCTACGACTGGCTGTACCGCCACCGCGCCAGGCTGGCCGCCGAGCTGGCGCAAACGCGGCTGGTGCTGGTGGCCGACGTGGGCGGCGGCACCACCGACTTCAGCCTGATCAAGGTTGAACTGGAAAACAATGAACCGAAGCTGACCCGCATCGGCGTCGGCAACCACCTGATCCTGGGTGGCGACAATATGGACCTGGCCCTGGCCCATCTGGCCGAGCAGCGCCTGGCTACCGGCGCGGGCACGGCTGCCGCAACGGGCGCGCTCGCTGCCGATGCCGGCACGGGGACTGGCGCAAGCGGGCGGCTCTCCGCCGCGCGCCTGGCGCAACTGACGCAGCGCTGCCGTGTAGCCAAGGAAGAGCTGCTGGCGGCCGATGCGCCGGAACAGGCCACGATTACGCTGCTGGGCAGCGGCTCGCGCCTGATCGGCGGCAGCCGCTCCATCACGCTGGAGCGCGAGGAATTGCAGCGCATCGTGGTCGATGGCTTCTTCCCGCTCAATAGCGAACGCGAAGCGGCCAAGCGCGCGCGCGGCGGCATCGTGGAATTCGGCCTGCCGTATGCCAGCGATCCCGCCATTACCCGCCATCTGGTCAGCTTCCTGCAGCAGCATGCGGCGGCAGCGCGCGAAGCGCTTGGCCTGCCGGACGACGGCAGCCTGCCCATCCCCGACACCCTGCTGCTGAACGGCGGCGTGTTCCGCGCCGAGGCGCTGGCACAGCGCCTGGCCGCAGTGCTGGGCGCATGGCGCGGCGCACCGCTGCGCGTGCTGCACAATCAAGATCCCGACGTGGCGGTGGCACGCGGCGGCGTGGCCTACGCGCTGGCGCGCCAAGGCCAGGCACCCGCCATCGGCGGCGGCTCGCCGCGCAGCTATTACCTGCTGCTGGACGGCGAACGCGGCCCGGCCGACGTGCGCCAGACCCAGCGCGCCATCTGCATCCTGCCGCGCGGCACGGAGCCGGGACGCGAGGTGCGCCTGGCAGAACGCAGCTTTGCGCTGCGCCTGGGACGGCCGGTGCGCTTCCACATCGTCTCCGTCACGGCCGACGCGGGACGCGCGCCGCAAGCGGGCGAACTGGCGGAACTCGACTCGGCCGATTTCGTGCGCCTGCCGCCGATTTCCACCGTGCTGCGCGACAGCGGCGATGCTGCCGCGCGCAAGGAAATCCCGGTGCAGCTGGAAGCTTCGCTGAGCGAAGTCGGCACGCTGGAAGTGCATTGCGCCGCCAGCGAAACGGCGCAGCGCTGGCTGCTGGAGTTCCAGCTGCGCCAGCAGGATGCCAACGACACCAGCGACAGCGCGGACAGCAACGGCGATAGCGACATTCCACCGCCGCCCCGCTTCAACGAAGCGCTGGAGAAAATCGACCGCATCTTCGGCAGCCGCGCGCAGCAGGTGGACAGCAAGGAAGTGCGCCAGCTGCGCACCGCGCTGGAAAACCTTCTGGGCAGCCGCGAACGCTGGGAAACGCCCCTGCTGCGCCGCCTGTTCGACGCCCTGCTGCAGCGCGCCAAGGGCCGCCGCCGTTCGGCCGAACATGAACGCGTCTGGCTCAACCTGAGCGGCTACTGCCTGCGCCCTGGCTTCGGCTACACACTGGACGAGTGGCGCATCGAGCAGCTGTGGGCCTTGTTTGACGGCGGCGTGCAGTCGCACAAGGACAGCCAGGTCTGCGCCGAATGGTGGACCTTGTGGCGGCGCGTCTGCGGCGGCCTGAATGCCGAGGCCCAACTGCGCCTGCTGGACGATTTTGCCTTCAATCTGCAAGCGGACGAGCATGAACGCGGCCGCCGTCCCATCACCCTGGTCAACGGCAGCGAAGAAGATATGCTGCGCCTGGGCGCCTCGCTGGAGCGCATTCCCTCGGCCTACAAGGCTGAAATCGGCAACTGGATGGTGCAGCAGCTGCCCGCACCCGATGCCAAGGCCGATGCCAGAACGGACGCCGTCTACACCCGCTATCTGTGGGCGCTGGGCCGGGTCGGCGCGCGCCAGCCCTTCCACGGCAGCGCCCACGATGCCGCACCCACCGCAACAGTGGAAGAGTGGCTGCACATCATTCTGGCGCTGGACTGGCGCAAGGTGGAGCCGGCCGGCTTTGCCGCCGCCCATCTGGCGCGCATGACGGGCGACCGCCTGCGCGACATCAATGACGAGCTGCGCGCCGAAATCCTGCGCCGCCTGTCCGCCGCAGGCGCGCCGCCGGGTTGGCCGGCCATGGTGCGCGAAGTGGTGCAGCTGGACCAGGCCAGCGAGAAGCGCATGCTGGGAGAAGCTTTGCCTCCCGGCCTGAAACTGCTGGCCTAGGCGCCACGCTGGTGCGCGGCACCGCTGGCGGCCTGCGCCTGCTGCTGGGCCACGAAACCGTCGAAGGCGGCGATCAGGGCATCGTAGCGCTGCGGCGCATTCTCCAGCTGGGCCAGCGCCCAAGCACTGGCTTCCAGCGTGGAGAGCTGGTCCGGCGCATGCGCCTTGCGGATCAGATAATGCGAAGGCGGCGTCGCTTGCAGCGCCAGGCGGGGCAGACGCTGCAAGGCTGGATTCAGATACAGCATCTTGCGGCTCTTGCGCCAGGTCGCATCCAGCACCACCAGCAACAGCTTCTCCGGTGCGGCCAGCCAGCCGCTATCCAAGGGCGGTGCGGCAGGAATGCCGAGCGACGCATCGCCCGGCGTTTCGGGATACAGCAAAACCGCCCTTCTCTCCCCGCTTAACCATTCAGCCAATTGCGCCTCGCCGAACTGCTCGCCGGTTTCCAGGCGGCTGTTCGGCAGGCAGAGATGCAGCAGCCGCGCACTGCCCTTGGCGTTCGCCACTTCCATCGGATGCTGCAAAATCAGCAGCTCGACCGCACTTTCCACCGGCACGCGCCAGCGGCAAATGCAGCCTGTTTGCGGCCGCAGGCAGGCCGGGCACATGGCACGTTTCGTCTTCATGCCCGCATTGTAGCCGCTGCGCCTACTGCGCCGGTGGCGCAATCCCCAGCAGCTCATCGAGATGACTGAGCGCCGCCTGCTCCTTGACCACGGCATGCAGCCACTGATGCAGCGGCATCTCGCCCCATGCCGCAGCCTTTTCGGCCAGATACAGCTCAGTCAAAGCCTTCTGAATCTGTTCCGGGCTGCCATCCAGAGTCAGATCGTCCTTGCGCGCCGTCTTCAGCACCCAGTCGGTGCTACTTTGCGCGCCGTTGGAGGCATCGCGGATCGCTCCCAGCACATACTTTTCCCAAGCCTCGCGGGTAAAGGCGCCGGAAACCGCATGGCTGCCAGCAACCAGGGTGCGGTCCTGATCGCCTACCATGCGCACCACGGTCATCGAGGGGAAACGGGTTGCGGCACGCGCGCGGATTTCTGCGTAAATGCGATCACGGGCCGGCATGCCGCGCACCACGCGGCGCAGATTTTCGCGTGTGGTATCGGCCAGCACCAGCTTCTGCTCGATTTGCGGCCAGGCCGGATCGGCGGCCTGCGCCAGATAGAAACTCATCAAATGCTCGGCCATGCGCACCAGCTTTTCGCTCGTCATCGCACCCCGGTTGGCCTCCAGCCAGCCACGCCAATGGCGGCTGGCCTGATCGTTCAAATGCCCCGGTTCCGCATGCACGCGTTCGGACAGCATCAGATAAGCTTTCAACGCGTTATAAACCTCTTCCGCCTTCGCCGTACTGCCTTCCGCCGCCGCGCGCGCATTGTATTCATTGAGCTGCGCTTCCAGGCTACCGGCAACAGGCTTGAGCAGAATCTCGCGCATGCCGGCGTAGTATTCGCCTCGCAGCTTGTGTTCCAGCGTGTCGCCCTGATACAGGCCAAAGCGCAGCGGCCATGGACGCTCATGGCGGTAGCGCGTGAGCTGCTCTATCCGGTCCTGCAGTATCTCCAGCGCTTCCATGCGCGCCTGCAGTTCCGGACTGCGTGCCTGCAATTGGACCACTTTCTCCAGGTCGGCCCTGACATTCGCGGCCAATTGACGATTCGCCATATAGGCCCAGCTCCATCCCGCCAATGCGGCGCCCAGCGCAACCGCCGACACCAGGAACACGCCATAGCGCAGGCGGATCTTGTTGCGGCTGGCGTATTGCGTTACCAGATAGCGGTCGGCAAAGACCACCTTGCGGAACAGCTCCGGCATGAAGTAGCCGCAGGAACGGCTTTCCGCAGCTTGCTGCGCAACCGGCAACGAGAGGCGGAAGCGGCCGGCGATCTGCTGCGCCAGGAAGCTGCCAGGCATGCCTTCCTGCACAGCGCTGGTGAAGTAGAAGCCGCGGAAAACAGGCTTGAACTGGAAGCGGTTGTCCTCGAACAGCGTCCCGAGAAAAGCCCGCAGCGGCGCGCGCAGCGCCGCGAATTCGTGCGGGAAGCCGAATACGCCGGGAGCGCGGCAGCCGGGACGCTGCTGCGCCATGCTGTTGACGCTCAGCTCTTTCAAGCCTTCGTGCAGCTCGTCGAAGGCCTGGTCGAAGAATGGCAAAATGTCCTGGCTGGTGGATTTGCGCTTGTAGGGCATGGTGGCGCCCCAGATCCGTTCCCTGTCGCCGGCTTCGGACTGCGCGAAGAACTGCGTGAATCCCGCGATCAGGTCGGCCTTGGTGAACACCACGTAAATCGGCGCAAATACTTCTAGCCGCTCAATCAGATCCTGCACGCGGCGACGCAGATTGCGCGCCAGGCGCTGCACCGTTTCCGGGTCTTCGCCGCGCAGCTCGGCGATGCTGACCGCCAGCAGGACACCGTTGACCGGCGCGCGCTTGCGGTACTTCTTGAGCAGGTCGAGAAAGCCCAGCCACTCCTGGCGGTCTTCCTCGCCCGCCGCATAGCGCCCGGCCGTATCGAGCAGAATGCCGTCGGTGCTGAAGAACCAGTCGCAATTACGCGTGCCGCCCGCCACCGCGGCCGCGCCGCCTTCGGCCATCGGAAATTGCAGACCGGAGCGGGCGATGGCGCTGCTCTTACCGGCGCCCGGATTGCCGATCACCAGATACCAGGGCAACTCATACAAGGCCTTGGCGCCGGTGGCGACACCGATGCGCGAAGTCTTGATGGTATGGATAGCATGTAGCAAGCCAGCGCGCAGCGCGTCCGCCGCGCTGTTATCCTGCGCCGCGGCATCCGGCACGGCCGCATCCTGCTCGATGGCCTGCTCCAGCTGCGCCACCTTGCGCATCGCCAGCCAGCGCCGCAGCCAGCGCGCCAGCCAATACAGAATCACCCCGGCCAGCGTGGCGGCAATGGCCCATATCAGGGCCAGCTCCAGCAGTTCGGCGCCGAGATAGAAGAACGCCGCCATGGCTATAAAGCCAATGATAGTCAGGTGGCGCGAGTCGCTTAGGAAGTTCCAGATTCGTCGCATCATGGCAGGCCGCCTTATGAGCAATGGTTGGCAGACCCGATCCATAGTGCCAGTAATCAATGCGCGCATCCTTGCGCAAAAGCAAATTCAGCGGCGCGCACGGCGCAATTCGACGTGGCCGAAATCCATCATGGTCCAGCGCCCGCCCCAGGTCAGGCCCAGCGCTTCGGCCGTTTCGCCATACAGCTGATAGCCGCGCATGGCCCATGGATCTTTTTCGGAGATGAGCAGTTTTCCCTCGCGCAGAAAGGCGCAGTCGGAAGCCAGGCCATACTGGTGATAGCTCTGGAAGGCGCGCGCATTCGTCACATGCGGACCGGCTGCCGCCAGCTGGTTCTGGCGCTCAGGGCTGCGGTAGCCTTCCAACAGCACCATTTCATAGCCATGCTTCTCGCGCATGATGCGGAACACCAGCAGCAGGCGTTGCGCAAACTCCGCATCCAGCAACTGCCAGTTGCGGCTTGCGCCTGCAAGCTGGGGCCGTACCAACTCCACCTCGGCCGTGGTGAACATGGCGGGCGGCAGGGGTTGCGGCGGCACCAGCTGCTCGCCTTTCAACAAGGCCTCGATCTGCACGTTGACGCTTCGGCCCTGCTCCTCAAAGCCGGGCAGTGTAATGCGTCCGCCCGCCGTCAGCGCCAGCAAAGGAGGCAGGCAAACCGCCAGCATCAGCCCAGCCACCAGCAAGGCATGCCGGCCAGCGGGAAGACGGATGCGCAGGCGGCCCGCCACATCGGCAAGCGCCGTCCGGTTATGCGGGAACATCAACATCCACGCTACAAAGCACACGCAGAAGAAAGTCAGAAAAAGAAAAACGGGAACCATGGTGCGCTCCATCAAAACAGGGCTGCGGCTCAGACCACACACTGCATCGTGTGCGCTGCGCAGATGCTTCATGGTAGGCGGCGCGGATTTCTCCGTTCAACGCTGGATCAAGGTGGAGGTGTATTTTGGAGCAGCCGAATCAAGCCAAGCCACAAAGCATGCCGGGCGCTTCTCAGCATTTCGCCGCGCTGACGCTTTCCGGAGCTGCGGTTGCGGTGCTGATCTGGCTGCTCAGCGCCATCATCGCCGACTATCGCGATACCAGCCCGGATGACGACAGCCCCTTCCTACTGGAGGAACGCGAAAGGCAGGCGGAAATAGCGGCCAGCGATATGCAGCGCAAGGCCAGGGCGATCGTGGACGCGCCCCTGCAGTCTATTGGACGCGGCGCGACCGGGCAGCCGAAGGAAAAGCAGCGCGACTAAAACTCGCGCAGGAAGCCGCGTATCGATTCCAGCAGCGCGTCGGGCTGCTCCAAGTGCGGACTATGGCCGCAGCTTTCCAGCATCAGCTTGCGCGCCCCCGGCACGGTGCCGGCAATCGCATCCACCTGGGCTTCGGTGCCATACTGGTCCTCGGTTCCCTGCACGACCAGGGTGGGAACGGCGATGGATGGCAGCAGGTACTCGATATTCCAGTGCTTGAAACCCGGCAGCAGCCAGGTGTCAGCCCAGGCCATATAAATCTGCTCCGCCTTATCGCCGTGATAACGCTCCAGCGCCTTCAGCAGACCGGGATTGAAGGAGTCCTTCGCGGCGCGCACACCTTGCACCGTAAGGTCTTCCACGAAAACGTGGGCCGCTTCGGTTACGACGCCACGCAAGCCGGCAGGATTGCCGGCAGCATGTATCAGCGCGATGCTGCCGCCATCCGAATGGCCGATTACGATATATTCGCGGCCCGGTATCAGGCGCTCCAGCACTTGCGGCAGTTCGCTCAGCGCGTAGTTGTGCAGATAATGGATGCTGCGCGCCTGGCGCAAGGCGCTGGACGCGCCATAGCCTTCGCGCTCATACACCAGACCGGAACAGCCGGTGGCTTCGCATAATCGCTGCGGGAACCCCTTCCACAATGCGATGCTGCCCAGGCCTTCGTGAAGGAAGACCAGGCAGGGCTTGCCCGCCTCGCGATTGATCATTTCATAACTTAGATCAAGTCCGCCCCCCAGGTTCAACACCGGCATGCTTCCACTCCTTAAGATTAGATGAAGCTAACGATGGCCGATCATAGCATTTTGAAACCACAGTCCTATAATCGGTCTTTCGAATATCCCAACAAGAACGAGGAGTCCGAAACATGCCATACCGTTTTAATAGTTGTCTGATCGGCATTGCCGCACTGTGCGCAAGCGCCCTGGCACAAGGCCAGGAGGCCAAGCTGCTGCGCGACAGGACGGAAGCCGAACGCCCCGCCATCATGTTCGTCGGTTCGCCGCATCTGGCCAACCATAACCGCGACGTCATCACCACCACCGTACCCGACGTCCTGACGCCCGAGCGCCAGGCTGAAATCGCCGACGTGGTGGCGGCGCTGGCGCGCTTCAAGCCGACGAAGATCGCGGTTGAACTGGCAAGCGAAAAACAGGCCGAACTACACCAGCACTACACCGGCATGCTGGCGGGCAGCTATACCCTGAGCCGGAACGAAATGGATCAATTTGGCATGCGCATCGCCGCCGCCAATAAACTGCCGACGATGTACGCGGTGGACTGGAACAAGATGCCGCCGGGGCAGATAAGCGATCTGGATTATCAGGCTTGGGCCAAATCGAACGGCATGGGAGAACGGCTAGCCGCCATGACGGCGACCTCGCCGCTCAACGACGCACTGATGAAGACCACGCCGGTAACCAGCTGGCTGATTGAGAACAATGCCCCGGAAAAGCTGGCGGCCCGCCACCGCCGCTACTTCGACTACGCGATGCTGGGCAATGAGGATGCCAAGCCAGGCGCCAATTGGGTCGCCAGCTGGTATGGCCGCAATCTGAAAATTTTCGGCAATCTGGTGAAGCTGGCCGACAGTCCAAAGGACCGCATCCTGGTGATTTATGGCTCGGGCCATATCCCCTTGCTGCGCGAATTCGCCGTGCAGTCGGGCGCCTTCACCGACGTCGATCCCATGCCGCTGCTGCGCGAGGCGGCGAGCGCGAAGCGCAATTAAGCGCCCCGCACAAGCGCTCAGCCCAGGCGCTCTACATTCATGCCCCGCTGCGCGGATCAGCGCAGCGAAAAATCGGCGCGGGTGGACTGAGCTTTCTCGCTGCCCGCGTCCTTCTGCACAGCCTTGGCGGCGACGATGAAGATGCGTTCCGCCGGCACTTGGCCGGTCTTGGTCAGCCAATCCTTGGCAGCCTGCGCGCGGCGATTGCCGAGCGCGACCAAGTCCTCGTCCTCGACCTTGGTATTGGCCAGCATCAGCCTTTCCATCTCCGCCTGCGGCAGCGTCTTTTGCAAGCCGATGGCGTTGCGCGGCTTGTCGAACTTTTCTTCCTTATAGGCGCGCGTTAACAGTGCCAGGCGCTCTTCCGCCTTCACCGTCACACTGTCAGGCAGCACCTCGCCGCGCGCCTGCATATCCTTGGCTTTCAGCGCGCGCAGCTTGCGGTCGATGGACAGCAGCTTGAGCGCCTCGGTATCCAGCGCCGGATCGTAGCGGCCGGTGATTTCCAGCTTCAGGCCGGGTCGTTCGCCCAGGGCGCGCGCCAGCGGCTTGAGTTTTTCCTCGCCTGCCGTCTGAATCTGGGCGCGGCCCGGATCGAAGGCCAGCATGGACAGCTCTTCGGCGCTGCCGCCGCCAAACAGGGAGCTGATCAAGGTGAACGGCGCCGTTACCGTTTTCACGATGGCATTGCCGATGATCTTGAGAATGATGCCGCCGATAGAGAATTCGGGATCGTCGATCGAGCCGCCGATCGGCACATTGATGTCGATCACGCCATTGCGGTCGCTCAGCAGCGCCACGGCCAGGCCGACGGGCAGCTTGGTCACGTCGGGATTGCTGTTTTCACGGCCGAAGGTCAGTTGCTCCAGAATCAGCCGGTTGCTGGCCTTGAGCTGGCGGTTTTCGATGTTGTAGCCCACTTCGAAGGACATCTTACCCTTCTCGATCCCATAACCCACATACTTGTCCGAATAGGCCGACAGCGAAGCCAGTTCGATGCCGCGCACCTCGGCCTTCACGTCCAGCGACAGGTCGCGCTTGAGCGGGTTGACGCGGCCGCCGATGACCAGCGGCGCATTGTTCACCACGCCGCGCAAATCGACATTGGCGCTGCTGTTCGGGTCCGATGACAGGCCGGACACCGTACCGCCCAGATCATTCAGATTGGCCGTGTAGTTTGGCTTGATGAAGTTGTCGGTGAAGCGCACCCGCCCGCCCGACAGCACCAGTTTGTCGACGCGCACAGGCGGCAGCGGCTGGGCGGCTTCCTTCGGCGCAGGCTTGGCCTCGGCTACAGCCTGCGCCTTGGGTGCATTCGCCTTGGCTTTGGCATGCGCGGATGGATCAGCCTCGGTCAGGCTTTTGGCTTCGCCATCCTTGTCGCGCATGATGTTCTGCACGTTGATGCGGCCGGATGGATCGATGATGATGCGGGCGAAGAAGTCGCTCAGGCCGACCTTGTCGATATTCAGCGCAAACGGCTGCAGGCGCACGTCCACGCCGCCGAAGGTCAGCGCTTTCCAGCGCAGGAAGTCGTTGGAGCTGGCCTTGTCGACGGTGGCCAGGTTGGTCACGCTGGCATCGCCCTTGAAGCCGCCCTTCAAGGCGCCGTCGCTGCCGGTTTCCAGCAGCAGCTTGCCCTTGGTGGAGACGTCGGCATGCACCAGGCGCAGGTTCACGTAATCGGTGACGTAAGGCTGCAGCGGCAGAATGCCGAGATCCTTCACCTCCACCGCCAGCTCGGTGCTGAAAGGCGCCAGCACGAAGCTGCCGTTCAAGGCCAGGTGGCCGTCGTTGTTCACCGTGGTTTTCAGGTCCGCCTTGATGCGCGAGCCAGGCGCAGTGGAAATATCCTGCAGATCGAGGGACAGCGGCGCGACGGCAATTTGCAGCGGCTTGGCGTGGGCATTGTCCACCAGGTGCGTGGTCCAGTTCTTGATGCCAAGGCGGGCAATCGTCAGCACGTAGGCGCCGTCATCTTTCGGCGCGGCGGCCTTGGGCTGCGGCGCGGGAGCGGCGGCGCGGGGCTTGTCGAAGTTGACGTCGATGCTGGCGCTGTCGGACACGATTTCGCCGATGCTGACGGTCTGCTTGCTGGTTTCGACGGCGATGTCGCGCAGCGCCAGCGCGAACTTGTCCACCGCCACGCGCGTCGGCTCATGCGGCGCTTCGTGGGCGTAGCGCAGCGTGGTATTGCGGAACTCCAGCGTTTTCAGGGCATAGTGCGAGCCGGTCGAGCTTTTCTCGCCCTTGGCAGGTGCTTTGACCTGCGCCTTGGCGGGCGTTGGAGCTGGAGGCTGCGGCTGTTCCGGCCCGAACATGCGCGCCACATTCAGTTGGCCCTTGCTATCGCTGACTACATTCGCTTCCAGCCCGTCCACGACCAGACTCTCGAAATCGAAACGGCTGCCGAATACATCGATCTTGCCCAGCTGGGCCGCCAGCTCCTTGGCTTTCAAAGCAGGCTTGCCGTCGGCCTGGGTCAGCTCCACCGATTGCGCCTTGGCTTCGCCGCCCAGCACCAGCGCCGGGCCACCCTCCTTCGGCTGGCGGAAGCTGGCATGCAGTTGCGCATCCAGGCGGCCGCTCGGCATGCGGAAGGCCAGCTTGGTCGGCAGATAGGCCAGGTAACGCGGCACGTCCACAGCGTCCAGCTTCAGCTCAAACACCACCTCCTTGGTGTCGGCAAAGGGCCGCAGCTTGCCGCTCAGATGCAGCGGCGCGCCATTCACCACGGCACTGAACAGCGGCTCCACAAACAGCTGCACATCGGACGGCATGGATGAGACGAAAGGAATGCCCAGTTTCAGGCCTTCCACCTTATGGCTGCTGCCGGCCGGTTTGTCCTCGAAGGCGATGCCGCCTTCCTCGATCTGGATATTGTTGACCGAGAAGCGCGCCGGTTCCGGCGAAGGCGGCTGGCTGGCGATCAGCTCAATGATGTCGTCGATGCTGTAATGGTTGGCGTCCTTGCGCACCAGATGCACATAGGGCTTGCTCAAGCGGACCTCCTGCACCACCGGCGCAAGGCGCAGCAGGGACTGGCCGGACAGGTCCACGGCCAGCCGGTCGAAGCTGGCGAAAACGGCGTCGCCCTGCGGCTCCATCATCTTCAAGCCATGCACGGTCAGCGCGAGCGTGAAGGGATTTAGTTCGACCTTCTCAATGGTGAGCTGGCGATGCAGAATATCGGCCGCTTTTTGCTGCGCCTGCGATTTGATCAGGGCCGGCAGCGCCAGAAAGCCCAGCGCCGCATACAGCAGCACCAGACCGGCAAGAACAAGAACAGCGCGCAGCGCGCGCTTCAGCCATATGTTTTTCATCGCAATCGGCTCGTATCGGCAGAAGTAGCAGGATTATCACGAATATACCTAAGCTGCTAGCTTCTGAATAGTTGGCAAAAGAAAAAGGGGGTTACGATCACTCGTAACCCCCTTCTGTATTCTGGCTCCCCGACCTGGACTCGAACCAGGGACCTGCGGATTAACAGTCCGTCGCTCTACCGACTGAGCTATCAGGGAAAAGAGGCCGCATTATATACGGCTTGCAGCCGCCTGCAAACCATTTTTTGAAACATCGGCTGAAATCTTTTCATTTACGCCAGATTCAGGGCCGCCCCACGCCCTCCTGCCGGTAATCGCACACGCCCTGCGGGAAGATGCGCGCCAGCCACGCGCGCTGCGGCGGCGTGAATTCCAGCGCGGATGGATAGGTGCCATCCTCCAGCGCCGTGGCGACCGGTTTCAGCGCGCATTTGAAGATGTCGCCCTTGATGGAATCCCCCGCCACCATGCGCGGACTGCTAAACAGCGGAAAGGCCCGGGTGCAAGCGCCCGCCGCCTTCTTGTTCAGAATGCCGTCCCACACCCCGGCGCCCGCGGCGATGGGCGCGCCGCTGCCATCCAGGCATTTGTCGGCGAAGCCGGGCGGCGGCTTGCCATCGACCAGATAGCGGTCCAGCACACCCAGGGCATCCATCACCGTATCGGCCAGCGCCGCTTCGGACGCAGCGAACCAGACCACCTGGCGCGTCACCTCGGACGGTGCGCCCGCTTCCAGCCGCGCCCTGACCGAGAAGGCCTGGCGCGCGTTGTGCATATTCAGCTCAGGCTCCAGATAAGGGCGCAGATCGATCATCGGAATGCCGAGACGGCGGCCGGTAAATACTTCGCCGGAAGCGTAGGCCTTGCGTATGGCCGGCACATCGCCCTGGCGCCGTGGCGCCGGCGTGCCGGATGGATCGCGGCAGCTGGCACTGCGCTGCATATTGCGCGCATCGAAGGGATCGCCGCTGGCGTCCCACTGCACGAAATCGGCCTGCTCCTTCCAGCTGCCGGAACAGGCATTGATGCGCAAGAATTCGTCCGTGCCGATTTGGCCCTTCGCCAGCGCCTCCAGGCCGTATTGCACGCCCACATTGTCGATGGTGATGGGCGCGAAGCCACGGCTGTCCACGCCGTAGAGATCGGACAGGTCGTTCCAATGCGTCCATTTGACGCTGGCAAAGGCACTGTCGGAATAACCATAGGCCTTGATCGCCAGGTCGAAGCGCGGATCTTTGTACTGCGGATTGAGCACATTCGGCATGGCCATGCACCAGCCCGTGATGCACTCGGTGGAACCCTTGCCGCCCGTAAGCGGATTGCGCGCGCTGTCGCTGGCGTTCATCCCCTCGATCCAGGCCTGGCGGCTCCACTGCGACCAGGGCGAAGCCTGATCGCGCGCCACCTCCTCCCGGAAATACTGGCCCAGCAAAGGACAGTCCGATACGGGAATGGTCTGGGTGATCATATCCGGATAGGATTGAATCGGTATCCCCGCATCCAGCAAGCCTGGCTGGTTTTGCGCAAACAGGTACTGCTGCACGCCGCCGCCCGAGCCGCCAATGCCGATGGTGTAGCGCGGCGCGCCATAAGTGCGCGCGAAATACTGCTTGGTCAGCGCCGCCGTTTCCCCGGCCAGCCGCATATTGTAGTGAACCCCGGTTTCATTGCCGGAGGAAGTCACCACCGCATAACCCTGGGCCAGCAGGCGCGGCATCATGCGCCGTTCGGCGCTGCCTAGCGCCTCCTTGAACCACATGGCCGTACCCTGCTGGTGGCCGATGCCAACGCCGCCACGCAACCAGTACACCAGCTTATTATTCCACTCACCCGGCCCGCCGGCTTGCGGCGCCAGCATGGCGATGGTGTAGAGAAAACGGTTGATGCTGCCCGCCTCGACCCGCACCACGAAAGGCACCGTTGCGCCCTTCCAGCTCGTAGTCTTCAAATCGGATGGCGGTTCGGCCGCCGGGTCGTAAGCCTTGAAGGTGCTGCCGTTGTAATAGAAGTAGCGCACCTGGGCATTGACCGCGCAATTGCGGCTGTAGCCAAGCAGCTTGCCGTCGGCATCGCGCACCGGATGGCCGACGCCATCCTGGTTGTCCACCAGGGGCTGGCCCAGGCCTGATTCCACCGAGCGGCATATGAAGGGCTGCTGCTGCGCACTTGCCTGGCTGCCCGCCGCGCAGGCAAGGGCCGCCAGCAAAACAAAGCATGATCTCATCGTTCATCCTCCCGCCGCCAGTGTAGCCCATATGGCCCAAACAAAAACGGCCCCGCGATTGCTCGCGGAGCCGTTCTTTGATCAATCAGGTGTAGCGTTTAGAAGCTGCCCTTGAACTGCACGCCCCATTGACGCGGCTCGTTGATGAAGCCGGTCAGGTTATTGAAGTCGATGCCGCCGGTGATGCGCTGGGTGTTGGTGATGTTGCGGCCGAATGCAGCCACTTCATATTTGCCACCTTGCCAGTTGTAACCCACGCGCAGACCGCCTTCGGTCATGGCCTTGCCGGTGAACTCCTTCGACTCATACAGGAAGAAGTTGATCTTGCTGCGGTAGGACCAGTCGGTCAGGATGAACAGATTGCCTTCGGCCAGAGGGAAGTTGTAACGCGCGCTGGCGTTGATGATCCACTTCGGTGCTTGCGGCAGTGCGTTGCCGTCGATGATGGCGCGGCCGGCCGCGTTCAGCGGATCGGTCACGGTGCACTGGCGGCATGGCTGCACGGACAGCGAAGGATCGCGCAGCTGGGTGTAGTTGTACGAAGCGCTGGTCGACACCTTGAAGTCGTTGGTGATGAAGCCTTCGAAGTCCATCTCCACGCCACGGCCCTTGGTCTTGGCGGCGTTGATCAGGCGGGTCACGTTGCTGTTGCCGCCAACCACGGTCAGCTGCTGGTTCTTCACGTCGTAGTCGTACACGCTCATGGAAATGCGTGCGCGGCGGTTGAACAGGTCAGCCTTCACGCCGGCTTCGATCGAGGTGATGGTTTCAGCATCAGCCACGGTGATCGGCGCATTGGCGGAAGCGGCCGCGATACTTGGCGCGCGGAAGCCGGTTGCCACGCGGGCGTACACGCTCACGTCCTTGTTCACGGTGTAGTTGGCGCTCAGATCCCAGTTAGCCTTGTTCTTGCTCTCGCCGAAGGAATCAGGACCGATCTGCACCACATTTTCACGCTTGATGGTGTTGAAGTCTTTCTTGTCCTTGGTGTAGCGCAGGCCGCCACGCACGGTGAAAGCGTCGGAGAAGGCATAGTTCAGCGAACCGAAGGCCGCCCAGGCGGTGTTCTTCTGGCGGCTCGACAGGTGCGAGAACTGCACGCCGGTATCGCTGTTGAAGTTATTGGTGAAGCCGCTGGCGTCTTCGTTGAAGTAGTAGACGCCGGTCTGCCAGTTCAGCGGACCTGCGTTTTTCGATTCGACGCGGAATTCCTGGCTGTACTGCTTCATATCGCTGATGCCGCCCGCGGTCTCAACCTGGAAAGGAATGAAGCCGGTGCCGGTTGGCGTGCCGCCGTCGATGTCGCCGCGGCTCACGTAGTTGCCCACGGTTTCATAGCCGGTGATCGAGAACAGCTTGACCGGACCCAGATCCCAGCTCAGACGCACGTTCGCGCCCTTGGTGTTCAGGTTCTGGAAGTTCTGGCCATTGGTGTGGATCTCGTTGGGGTTGAAGCCGTCCACGACTTCATTGGTGCCCTTCTTGATCATGTTGGCGCGGAACAGGCGCGCGCTGCCGCCGGTGCTGCGCTGGTGCAAATTGAACAGGGCGTTGAAGGAGCCGCCCGGCTGGTACAGGAACTGTACGCGCTCGGCGTGCTCGTTATAGCCTTCCAGCTCGTCCTTTTTGCCGGTGAAGGTGTTGTCCACATAGCCGTCGCGGTGCTGGCGCAGGGTGGAAACGCGCATCGCCCATTCCTTCGACAGCGGCACGTTGACCGCGCCTTCCACATTGGTGGTGGCGTGGGTGGCGTAGGAGACGTTGTAGTAGCCGTCGATGCCTTTCAGGTGCGGCTTGGCCGATTCGAATTTGACCACGCCGGCCGGGGTGTTGCGGCCGAACAGGGTGCCCTGCGGGCCGCGCAGCACTTCAACGCCGGCCATGTCGAACATAGGGAAGCCCTTCAGAATCGGGTTCTCTTGCACGACGTCGTCATAAATCAGGGAAACTGGCTGGGAAGCGAACACGCTGAAGTCGGTGTTGCCATAGCCACGAATGTAGAAGCGGGGGAAGGTACGGCCGTTGGAGGATTCAACGTTCAGGCTGGGGGTTTTGCCTGCGAGTACCCGGATATCCTGGCCGCTGGAGACGATCACGTCGAGCTTCTCGTCTTTCAGCATCGAGACCGAGACCGGCACATCGCGGATATTCTCGGCGCGGCGCTGGGCGGTCACGGTCACCGTTTCCAGCTGGCCTTTGGCTGGCTGGGCGGCTTCCTGCGCCATTGCGGCCATCGGCACCAAAGCGCCTACAGCCAGCAGACGCTTGTGCATCTTGGACAGTTTCATCATTTGCTTTCCTTAGTTTGAAATAAATTCTGCGAAGGTATACAACGGCTGTCTCCTGTCCTCATCACGGCAGCATCCTCGATGCGCGGGGGACTCGGTGTTTTCTTTTTCTTCTTGCGCCGAAAAACAAAGGGCTGCGTTGATCAACGCAGCCCCCAAAAATATTCTGGCTCCCCGACCACGACTCGAAGCAAGAACGCAAACGCGCTCCATCGCTCTACCGGCTGGGCCGTCAGGGAAAAAGTCGGCCGCATTATATACGTGCCAAGCCGGGCCAACAACACTATTTTCAAGGCTTCACGACCTGACGCAGCGCAAAGCAATAGCAAAAAAACATGCGCAAGGAGTCCAGGCAAAGCTGCTTTTGATCTAGCGCAGCCGGGGCAAAAAAGGGCAGTCCTATGATGAAAGTCCCCTTTTTTCATTCTCAAGGTGCCCGAAATGAAATCGACCGCCCTGGCGCAGCGCGCCCTCTCCCTGATGCAAAAAAAGCATGGAGTATCCCGCATGCAGATCACCCACTCCGCCGAAATCAGCGACCCCGATAGCGGCGCGACCCTGCACGATTTCACGGCCGTCAAGCCGGACGACCCGAACGGCCCATCCTGGCGCATCCTGTTGGCGGAGGATGGCAATGAGCGCGAACGCCATCCCGCGCTGGAGCCAATGAACATCGCCACGCGCCGCGTGGAGATCGACGCTGCAGCCTTGGGAATGATCACGATTCACCCGGACAGCAATGTGCTGACGCTGAACCCGGACGACACGCTGGACGAAACCATCACCGTCACCGTCCCGAAAAACGCCGGCGTGGCGAAAGCCGACATCTACTTCCTGGCCGACACCACCGGCTCCATGGGGCCAGTGCTGGCCGCCGTGCAGGCCGGCGCCAATAATGTGCTGACCGCGTTGAGCGGCTTGGGCATGGACCTGATGTTCGGCGTCGGCAATTACCGCGACTTTCCACCCAAGGCGCCCTCGCCTTTCAGCCATCAGCTCAATCCTACCAATGCGGCGCCCGCCGTCACGGCAGCAATCGGCGCATGGTCGGCCAGCGGCGGCGGCGATACGGCCGAAGGCCAGTTCCTCGCGCTGGAACAGTTGGCGCAGGCGCCGGGCGGCAGCATAGGCTGGCGCAACGGGGCCAAGCGCATCATCGTCTGGATTGGCGATGCGCCGGGTCATGATCCGATCTGCACCGCGATCTCGGGCCTGGCCAGCGCCATCACCGAGGCCAGCGCCACCGCCGCGCTGAGCGGACAGGGAATCGCTGTGCTGGCGATTTCCACCGCAACGCCGGGACTGGACGACGATCCCGTCGCACTGTCCAGCGATTACTCCGGCCCCTGCGGCGCGCCTGGCGGCTCGGCCGGCCAGGGAACGCGCGTTGCGGCAGCCACCGGCGGCGCCTTCGTCAGCGGCATCAAGCCCGATACCATCGTCAAAACCATCATCGATATGGTGACGGGTGCCGTATCCTCCATCGCCAATCTGAAGCTGGTGCCCAGCGCCAGCATCGCGCCCTTCGTCGTCTCGATCGATCCGGCAGGCGGCTATGGACCGCTGGCTGGAGAGCGCGAACATGTGCTGGAATTCAGGGTGAAGTTCCACGGCATTACCTGCGCGGAGGAAGAGAAGATCGTCAACGGCACGCTGGACGTGGTGGCGGACGGCGCCGTCGCCGCCGCCAAAACCGTGAAGATCACCGTGCCGCCCTGCCGGCCGAAGCTGACGGTGTACTCCGTCAAATTCGTCTGCGGCACGCAGCACAAGCATCCGGAATGCTGCTGCACGCCGGTACGCCCCGGCCACTACGCAACGCAGATCACCATCCACAACCACACGGATGCGCCGATGACCCTGCGCAAACGCTTCATCCCCGTGGTGCTGGCGGGCGCACCGCTGGGGCGCGAGCCGAAGGTGGGCCTGCCGCGCGCCGAGGACACTGTCGTGCTGCCGCAGCACTCGGCGACGATGGACGATTGCTGCCGCATCACCGAGCTGCTGTTCGGCTCCGCCGTCGATGCGCTCAGCATCGGCATTCTCGAAATCAGCGCGCCGGGCGAAGTCAGCGTGACGGCGCTGTACACCACCGATAAAGCCATCGAGGTGAAGCAGATCCATGGCCACAAACCGGCGAAACCGGCGGGCGGCGCTGGCTGAAGCAGGCTTAGCAATAGCTCAGGGCGACATTCTCGCCCTGAGCATTCAAGGCTGAGCTTGCCAAGCGGCCGTTAATGGATAAATCTAGATAGGGAACTGGCGCCATGGACCTTCCATCAAATGAAACCGGTCTCACTTCACAGTATGAAAATCACGAGGTGCGCATTACTGCGCTGGAAAAAGCCGTGGTAGACCTGCATCACGACATAGCCCTGCTAAGGCAGCACATGGATTGCGGCTTCGAATCCCTGCGCGCGGAGATTGCGCATACTGCAGACAAGCTGAGGCTCGAATTTCAGGAATCTCAGCAACAGCTCTACGAGAAAATCAAGCTGGAATTCAAGAGCGCCGACGAGCAGACTACTGTACGCATTGACCGGCTTGAGGCTAAGATTGATCGGCTTGAGGCCA
Organism: Massilia sp. BJB1822; assembly: GCF_013369485.1. Lineage (GTDB taxonomy): Bacteria > Pseudomonadota > Gammaproteobacteria > Burkholderiales > Burkholderiaceae_D > Rugamonas. Next base: position 245,647 of record NZ_JABWEB010000005.1, on the reverse strand, counting down.
AGCTGGATTATTTCATCAAATGGATCGTTGGCATGCAGCTCACCACCATGGGCGGCTTGATCGCCCTGGCGGCGCACCAGTACTTGTAAAGCCAGATCAGGCCAAGGCTTCCTTCGCCGCCTCTTCCGGCGTCAAGCCGTCGTAAAACAGGTCGGTGAACCATTCGATCTGCTCTTCAATATGATCCTGCGCCTGCTCCACCGTCGCGCCGCCCTTGACCAGCCAGCCTTCTACCTCGATGCACCACTGGATCAGTTCCAGGGTTTCCGGATCGAGTTCTTCCTTTTTCTTCGCCATGCAAATCCTTTCAAAATCCATAATGCAAAAAGCCCAACCCTGAGGTTGGACTTTCGGTATTCCACTTCCCAAAGCTTACTGCACCGGCGTCATCGCACTTACAGGAATTATGTGCAGGCCACCCGGCATTGCAACGAACAAGGTGCGGCCATTCTGTGAGATGAGCGCGTCGTTGATACTGCCATACAGCCCGTAGTCCCAGTTAGTATTATAAAGCTTAGGATGGGTGTAGAAGCCTAGCTTGCGCAGCCCGCCCTCCAACCCATACTGGACTATGCGTTGGCCGCGCGGCAGGATTGTATAGGCATAGCGGCCATCCGGGGAAATCACGCTGAAGCCCCAACCGCCATTGTCATCATACGGAACGAGACCAATCTGACCACCCGTCGCAGAGTAGAAGCGGTGATCGCACGAACTCACTTCGCCATAGCGGCTGGTCGATACCACATAGGTATTACACTCAAAACCGGGCTTGATCGGGCTGAACACCTGCTCGCCAGCACGCAGGCGGATCCAGTCATGATTAGCAGTTGAAGAGTCCGGGTTGCTATTAGCATGCAGCAAGTTGCCAAAAGAGTTGGCCGACAGCGTACCGCCCATGAAAGCTTGTGCCGTGGCGACGAACTTGCGCGTCTTCAGATCGAAAGCAAGCATACTGTTTTTCATGAACAGGTTGCCACCCGGCGCAAACGCAATCGTCCCCGTGCCTGCATCGAGAGGCCAAGCGTCGGGGTAGCTGAACTGCTGACTGAACGTCACGGTGAAACTGGCCACATCGATCAGGTGCAGCGAGTTGCGCGCCGCTGCCACCAGGGTGGTACGGTCTGGGCTGAGCGCAATCGCATATACCGCATCGGGAATATTCAACCAGCTGCGAGTCCATGCGCCGCTTTGGTAATGATATTTGGCGACGCCGTTGTGGTTCGAGACATACAAGTCATCGCGGGCATCATCGAATACCATGCGGCGCGTCTGGTCTAGCTCGTTGCTGCTGGCCACCGGCAAGAAGGCCGCCACGTGATCACCGCCAGGATCGACGACCGGCATCGCAAGCGGCGCCGCTACGCGCGCGGCACTAAAGCTGTACTTGCCCGCCGTGGCGATGGCCGGCGCCTTAAAGCTGATGGCGCCCGCATTGATAAGCGTGGGATTCGCCGCAGCCTGACCGCCAAAACGCAATGAAGCCAGCGGCAAGCGGTCCAGGTTCTTGCCATACACCGTCACGGTCTCTGCATTGCCAGAGAAGAGATGGAATGGCGCCGTGCCGCTCAATTCCGGCAGCTTGAGTGTCACATTGACGGGAATCGTGGCTGCCCGGTACGCGTTGGACAGGTCGTTTACGGTCAAGGTGGCACTAACGGTGCGGTCATTGCCCAGCGCATGGACCTGGGCGGGTTCGATATGGATGCGCAGATTACCGGCACTACCGGTTTCGCCATTGACCGTATCAACCGTGAGCCACGGCTGATTCGAACTGACGCTCCACTTCGTCGCCCTTACTGCGGCGATGGTTGCGGTGATGGATTGTCCGGCGGCGGTATCGGGTGTATTACCATCGATCTGCAATGCCAGCTGGGCGGGCACGGAAAAACCGGCACCGACAGTAATGGAGACCGGGATGCCAACCACCGTATTCGACGCGCTCAGTCCGCGCAATTTCAAGGTGGCGGCATACGATCCCGGCGCCAAGCCGTTGGAGCTTGCCGTCACTTTCAGTTGGCCGTTGACGGCGAGAGCACTCAGCCAGCCCGCACCCTGGCTGTAGACCACCTCGTAGTCTAGCGCTGCTTGCCCGCTGGCCAAGGTGATCGGCACCAACGGAAAATCATGGCTGCTCGCTTCAGCAACGGCAGCGCTCATCGGCGCGCTGCTGCCCACTTTCAGGTCGGCCTTGACTTCGAAATGATACGGCAGCTTCCACGGCGAACCCTCGTGCGGCTGCGCACAGCTCACAGGGTTGTCCTTGCACACGCGGATTTCGATCACGCCATCGTAGATGCCGGGCGCCAGGTTTTGCGCGGTTGTCAACTCGGCCTGGTAGTTATACAGGTCAAGCGCATAGACGCGCGCATTAGGGTTGATTACCCCGCGCGTATCGATGATTCCGATATTGGACGTACCTGGAAAATCCTTGTTGGCCGTGGCTTTGATGGTAAACGTACCGGTCTTACCTTCGCTAAGGCTCAGGTCCACCCTGGCTGGCGACAGCGTCAGGTTGGGGCTATTCACAGGGGGCGGGGTCACTACCGGCCCCGTGGAAGTACCGCCTCCGCCACTTCCACCACCGCCGCCACCACATCCACTGGCGAGAACGCCGACTACCAAGCTTGCGATCAGTCTTTTCATTGTCTGCTTTCCGAACATTGAAATTTCAAAAGGAAATTGTACTTCATTTAACTTTTATTAAATGAAAAGATAATGGCCTGGCAGCGGCACAAATGAAAAAGGCCCCGCGATTACTCGCGGGGCCTTTTTCTATATTCTGGCTCCCCGACCTGGACTCGAACCAGGGACCTGCGGATTAACAGTCCGTCGCTCTACCGACTGAGCTATCAGGGAAAAGAGGCCGCATTATATACAGCCGTTTTTCAAATGTCGAGACAGTTTTACGTTTTTTCGTCAATGGACCAGATGGCGCCATGCCATCCCCGTTTCGCCGCCAGATAACCCTGTTTCGTCGCATCCGCATGGATGCCGGTTCCGGCCATCGATAGTCTTGCCACATCGATCAGCCAACCACAAGGAGCCTGGAATGGAATACACCCTGAAAACCCTCGTCGCCACCATGCTGGCAACAGCAGCCATCGCCTCCAGCGCCGCCCCGCAGGAGGCGGCGCCCGACGGCTTCTCCCAGGCGCACCAGCAGTTCAAGGCGGCGATGAAGGGCGGCAGCAAGGCAAGCGATGCCGCCATTGCCGCCTTCTCCGCACTGGCCGCCGCCAATCCCTCCCATCCGCTGCTGGCCGCCTACGAAGGCGCCGCCACCGCCCTGAAGGGCCGCAACGCCATGATGCCCTGGGATAAGCTGAAGTATGCCGAAAAAGGCGCCAACGCCATCGAAAAGGCGCTGGCCCAGCTCACGCCCGAACATGACGAAGCCCTGTTCAACGGCACGCCCGAAAGCATCGAAACCCGCCTGGTGGCCGCCAACACCCTGCTCTCCCTGCCCGGCTTCATGAACCGCGGCGCGGGCGGCAAGCGCGCCGTGCAGGCGGCCATCGACTCCAAGGTCTTCGGCCAAGCGTCGCCCCAGGTACGCGCCGGCCTGCTGAATTTGGCCGCCAGTATCGCCGAGGACGAAAAGCGCAGCGCCGACGAAATCGCCTATCTGCGCCAGCTGGCCGCAATCACGCCAGCCAGCAAATACAGCACCGCCGCCGAGGCACGCCTAAAAGAGCTGGGCCAATGATGCGCGCCGCCGAGCCGCTGCTGTCGCTGCACAATGTCAGCAAATCTTTTCAGCGCCCAGCCGGGATTCTGATCGCATCCGGCGAAATCACATCTGGCGGAACAGGTGGGCGTAGAGGGGACTGACGCGCAGCTTCTCGTCACGGCTGCGCAGGTTCAGCGTCAGCTTGCCGCTTTCATCGCGCACCGCGCTGACCACGCAAGCCGAGTTGACGATGGTGCCGCGATGAACTTGCCAGAACTGCTGGCTGTCCAGTTGGGGCAGCAGCTCCTTCAGGCTGGTGCGGATCAGGGCTTCACTATCGGCCGTGACCACGTTCACGTATTTGTCCAGCGCCTCGAAGAACACCACCTCCTGCACCGGGATCATGCGCACCTGGTTGCCGACAGCGGCCCGGATCAGGGTCAGGCGTTCGGCGGCCGGTGCCGCCAGGGCTTGCGCCGCCGGGCCAGCCGTCAGCGCGCGCAGTTGGGTCAGCAGATCGTCCATGCCGCCGCTGACCGGTCTGGCCTGCAAGCGCTGGCGCAGACGCGCCACGGTGCGTGCCAGGCGCTCATCGCTGATCGGCTTCAGCACATAGTCGGCGGCCTCGCGCTCGAAGGCTTGGAGCGCGTATTCATCATAGGCCGTGACGAAAACGATTTGCGGGAAAGGCTGGTCGCCAGCCCAATGCTCGCTCAATTCCTCAGCCGCTTGCAGCCCGCTTTTTCCGGGCATTTTGATATCGAAGAAAAGTACGTCGGGGCGCAGAGCCAGCGCCTGTTCCAGCGCGGCCACGCCGTTCGGGCAGGTCGCCACGATCTCCAGTTCGGGCCACAGGCGCTGCAAGGCTTGAACCAGGGTCGCGGCCAGAATAGGTTCATCTTCTGCAATCAATGCTGTCGTCATCTTGCTTGTGTCAAAGGGTTTGGATGGGGAGAAGGATGCGGGCAAGCGCACCGGCCGGCGCCGCCGCTTCCAAGGTCAGCGAGGCAGCGTTGCCATACAGGGCTTGCAGGCGTTCACGCGTGTTCGACAGGCCCACATTGGTGCCTTCCTTGCCGGGACCGGCGTCGGGGCCGCGGCCATTGTCGGCCACGCTCAGTTCCAGCCGCCCTGCCTGCATGCGGGCGCTGACGGCAATATGGCCGCCCTCGATCTTCGGTTCCAGGCCGTGGGCAATGGCGTTTTCCACCAGCGGCTGCAGCAGCATGGGCGGCACCTTGGCTGCCTGCAATTCGGCAGGCAGTTCGAAGGCATAGCTCAAGCGCTCGCCCATGCGCACCGACATCAGGCCAAGGTAAGCATCCATCAGCGCAAATTCCTGCTCCAGCGTGGTGCTTTGCGCGCGCGAGGACAGCAAGGTGGCGCGCAGATAGCGTATCAGCTGGTCCAGCATCTGCTGGGCGCGCGCCGGATCGATGGCGATCAGGCCTTGCAGATTGGCCAGTGTGTTGAACAGCATATGCGGCTCGATCTGCGCCTGCAGCAGTTGCAATTGCGCTTGCAAAGCCTGGCGCTCGACCGCTTCGGCGCGCGCCTTTTCCAGCGCCGCTTCAGCGCGGGCCCGCATCAGGCGGTCGCGATTGCCGAAGAAGAGTGTGGCGGCGACCGTCGTCATCAGCGTAAATACCAGGCCGTTGATCAGGCCGGCGTGCAGGGAATACAGATACTCGAGCTTCGCGCCCAACAGCAAGCCGGCCAGATGCGCCCCCAGGAACTGGGCGATCGGCATGGAAAGGGCCAGCATCAGGATGAACTTAGGCCAGGACGGCTTTTTCTCATGCCCCCAGACCAGCAGGCGTATGCCGTCGATCATGGTGAAGGCAATCAAGCCTATGCAGTTGGAGATCAGCAGGGTGCGCCAAAACTCGCGGCCATTGCCGAAAACATAGGTGATCATCACCGCGCAAGCGAAGTTGAAGATCAGGACGTAAAAGGCGTCGATGAGGAAGCGGTGCAGGCGGCTGCGGCCTGGTTTGGCGGGAACGGAGGCGGTGCGGTTCATGGGACGGGTCGCTGCGGTTCGGAAGCCGCATTGTTGCGTGAGCTTGCCGGCCTGGCAACCCCGCTGCGACGAAACCGGCCCAATCGGGAGCGAAACTGTCGCAAGGAGGACTCAAACCGGGAGAGAGCCGTCCTTCAGAATAAGCAGCGCACCGACGATGAGCGCATACATGCCCTGATTGAATTCCGCCTCCATCTCCGCCTCTTCGGCAGCGCGGTCGGCCGCCACCACCGGTTCGCGGCCGGCCACCGAATACATGGTGTCGGCCACGGCGATTCCGTGGAAGGCCACGGTCGCCAGCAGCCAGCGTGCCTGCTCCTTCGATACACCATAGGCCGCGGCGATATGGTTCTGGTGTTCGTCGATCTTGTCCAGCATGGGCTGGGTGGCGGCCACGCGGCGGATGACGTAGGGCGTCAACCCAGGGTGGGCCTTGACGAACTCCCTGACTGAATTGGTGAAGGCGATCAGGTAGTCCTTCAAATCGCAGCGTTCCGCCGCGCTGGCCCGCGGAATCTGCCAGCGGCTGAAAATCTCCTCCGCCACCAGATGCTTAAGCGCCTCCAGGCTCGCCACATGCTTGTAGAGCGCCATATGGCTGACCCCAAGCGCGGCGGCGACGCCGACGAAGGTAATGCTGGGCAGGCCGATCGCGATGCCCGCATCGGCGATGCGTTCGCGGGTAATGGTGCGCGGGCGTCCCCGCGCCGGCGTCTGTTGTGGCGAGTTCATGCTGGTTCCTTGATCGATGGCCGCAGCCAGGCGGACAAATTGTCCGTCTTGTTCATTCACTTTAATTAGTTTAGTATGATGAAACTAAATCGTGTGGCATTTTTTGAGGCGCGATCTTAACACCCACCCTGCGTGCCGTACTCACACGATGTCATGCTTCTTCGGCGGGCTAAAGTGTTTCCAATTTTGTAAATGATTCTCATTATGATTCGTCTTTATATTATTTCCCAAAGGACCATGCCATTATGAGCATTCATGACACGGCTTCGGCCAAGCCCAAGGAACCCGGCCCGATCCGCCGGGTATTGCAGCCCATCCATGGGCGTTTGATCGCTGCCGCCATCCTGGCAGCGCTAGGCACCGCGCTGACGCTGGTGCCCTTGGCCGGCATCGCCCAGATCGCGGCGACCGTCCTGGCCGACAGCGGTAATGCCGTGCAAGACGCCATCTGGCGCATCGTGATCGTCAGCGTGGTCAGCATGCTGCTCGGTATGGCCCTGGTTTCCGCCGGCGAGCTGCTGGCCCATATGGCCGACGGCCACATTACCCACCATCTGCGCCGGGCCGCCGCCCAGCGCCTGGCCCAGGTGCCGCTGGGCTGGTTCACCGAGCGCGCCTCGGGCGAGGTCAAACAGGCGATGCAGGACGATATCGCCACCTTGCACAGCCTGACCGCCCACTTCTACACGGCAGTGGGACGGGCGGCGGGCGCCATCCTGATCTCGGCCATCTACCTGTTTGCGCTCGACTGGCGCATGGCCATCGCCGCCCTGCTGCCCTTCCCCGGCTTCTTCCTGTTCCTGCAACGGGCCATGAAAGCCAGCGGCGTGAATATGCAGGAGTTTGTCGGCCGCCTCGGACGCCTCAACAGCGCAACCGTCGAATTCGTGAACGGCATCCCCGTGGTCAAGGCCTTTGGCACCAGCGGCCAGGCGCATGAGGGCTACCGCGAGGCGGTCGATGGCTTCGCCCAATCCTTCGCCAACTTCACGCGGCCCCTGGTGGCGGCCATGGCCCATGCCCACGCGCTGGTCGCCCCGGTGACGGTGCTGGGCGTGGTGCTGGGCTTCGGCGCGCTGTTCACGAGCCTGGGCTGGATCGCCCCGGCCGACGTGCTGCCCTTCGCCCTGGTGGCGCCGGGCATCTGCGCTCCCGTTCTCCTGCTGCACACGCTGCTGCACGATCTGCAGGGCGCTACCGGCGCCGCCCAGCGCGTGCAGGCGCTGCTGGATACGCCCGTACTGGCAGCACCCGCGCCCGGCCAGCAAGCGCTGCCCAGCGGCCATGAAGTCCGTTTCGAGAACGTGGGCTATGCCTACGGCGCGGAACAGCAGGCGTTGCAAGACATCAGCTTCACCCTCGCTCCCGGCACGGTGACGGCCATCGTCGGCCCTTCGGGCGCAGGCAAGTCGACGCTGGCGCGCCTGCTGCTGCGCTTCTTCGATCCGAGCCAGGGCCGCATCACGCTCGGCGGCGCGGATTTGCGCCAGATCGAAAGTGCGCAGCTCTACCGGCGCATCGGTTTCGTGCTGCAGGAAGTGCGCCTGATCCATGCCAGCGTGCGCGACAACATCGCCCTCGGCCGCCCTACTGCCAGCCAGCAGGAAATCGAAGCGGCGGCACGCGCCGCCAATATCCATGAAACCATCCTGGCCCTGCCGCGCGGCTACGACTCGGTGGTGGGCGAAGATGCCCAATTGTCCGGCGGCGAGCGCCAGCGCGTGAGCATCGCCCGCGCCGTGCTGCTCGATCCTCCCATCCTCGTGCTCGATGAAGCCACGGCCGCCGCCGATGCCGGCAACGAGGTGGCGATCCAGGACGCCCTGTCGCGCTTCGCCCAGGGCCGCACCCTGCTGGTGATCGCGCACCGGCTCGACACGGTGATGCAGGCCGACCGCGTCCTCGTGCTGGACGGCGGCGCCATCGTCGAACAAGGCAGCCATGCGCAACTGCTGGCACAGGAAGGCCGCTATGCGCGGCTGTGGGCCCAGGGGGGCTACACCACATCCACCGAGCCGGAGGAATCGTCATGCTGAAAACCTTTTTGCAATTGCTGGGCAAGGATGTCGCCATCCTGCGCCGCTACCTCTGGCTGGCGGTGAGCTACGGCCTGCTGTGCGGGCTGACCATCACGACCCTGGCGCCCGCGCTGGGTCTCCTGCTTGTAGGCGATGCAGCCGGGGCCGCGCCCTGGCTGGTCGCGCTGCTGATCGGCATGGCCATCTGCTGGGCCTGGCGGCGCCAGGTGGAGCGGGCCGGCATCCGCGTCGGCGTCTCCCTCCTGCAAAGCGGCCGCCATCGTCTGGGCGAGCACGTCGCGCGTCTGCCGGTGGGCTGGTTCACGGCACAGAATACGGCCCGCCTCGGCCACGTCGTCACCCAGGGCATGATGGCCGTGGCCCAGTTGCCTGCCCATGTGTTCACGCCCGTGATCTGCGGCGTGGTGACGCCGCTGGTGATCGTGGCGGCACTGTTCGCGCTGCATTGGCCGCTGGGCCTGATCGCGCTGGCGGGTCTGCCCCTGCTGGCGGGCGCCTTCGTGCTGACGGCGCGGATCGCGCGCCGCGCCGACGAAACTTATCACGCGCACTTTGCCGACGCCAGCCAGCGCATGGTGGAATTCGCCCAGGCGCAGTCGGTGCTGCGCGCCTTCAATGGCGAAGGCGGCGGCACGCGCTTCCTTGAACAAGCCGTCGAGCGGCAGCGCCAGGCGGGCGCGCGGCTGATCTGGCAATCGGCGCTGGCGGCGGTCTGCAATGTCTGGGCCGTGCAGGCCATCTTCGCCACCCTGCTGATCGCCGCTACGCTGTGGATGAACCAGCATCTGGGCGGCACGCTGGCCAACGCAGACCTGATCGGCGCCATCGTCGCCCTGCTGCTGGTGGTGCGCTTCATCGACCCGCTGCTGGAACTGGCCGCCTATGGCGAGGTGCTGCGCGGCGCCCGCGGCCAGCTCGAAGCAATCGAGGAGATTTATGCCGGCCAGCCCCTGCCGGAACCTGCCGCGCCACAGGCGCCGCGCGACGCTTCGGTCGAATTGCGCGAGGTGCACTTCCACTATGCGGCGGCTGCACCCGCAGTGCTGCGCGGCGTCAGCCTGCGCATCGCGCCGGGCAGCATGACGGCGCTGATCGGCACATCGGGCTCGGGCAAGACCACGCTGGCGCGCCTGATCGCCCGCTTCTTCGACGTGGACCAGGGCAGCGTCCTGGTAGGCGGCGTCGATGTGCGGCAGATGTCCCACGGCCAGCTGGCCGGCCAGATCAGCCAGATCTTCCAGGACAATTACCTGTTCGCGGGCAGCATTGCCGACAATATCCGCGCCGGCAAGCCCGATGCCAGCGAAGCCGAGATCATGGCGGCAGCGCGCCAGGCCGGCGTGGCCGAGATCATCGAGCGCCTGCCGCAAGGCATGGACAGTCTGGTGGGCGAAGGCGGCGCGCGCCTGTCGGGCGGCGAACGGCAGCGCATCGCCATCGCCCGCGCCCTGGTCAAGGACGCGCCCATCCTGCTGGTGGACGAAGCCACCGCCGCACTCGATGCGGAAAACCAGGCCGCCATCGCCGACACGCTGGCGCGGCTGCGCGGCCAGCGCACGCTGATCGTGATCGCGCACCAGCTCTCCACCGTCGCCATGGCCGACCAGATCGTGGTGCTTGATGAAGGCCGCGTGGTCGAACAAGGCACGCCGGCGCAACTGCGCGCCAAGCAAGGCCTCTACGCGCAATTCCTGGCCCAGCGCCAAGCCGCCAAAGGCTGGCGCATCGCCGCCAGCCCAGTGACGACAGCAGCGGCAGCAGAAACGACGAGGAAAGCGGATTCACCGGTGACGGCGCAACCTGATACGGCAACGTCAGAGCCAGCGCAAACGGTAGCGGAAACGCCCTCCGCTCCGGCTGTGGTTGCTGCACAGCCAATGGCTGCGACGACGGTTGCAGAGGCAACGGCTATGACAGCAAGCGAGGCAAATAGCTGATGCCGATTCGTTTGTTTGGTTTGTTCATCGTGCTGTGCGGCGCCTCGCTGCTGGTCGGCGCGCGCCAGCTGGCATGGCCGCAGCTGGTTTCGCTGTCGGGCGACGCCTGGCTGACGCTGACGGCCAGCCGCCTGCCGCGCCTGGCGGCGCTGGTGCTGACCGGCGTCGGCCTGTCCGTCTGCGGCGTGATCCTGCAGCACATCGTACGCAATAAATTTGTCGAACCAGGCACCTCGGGCGGCCTGGATGCGGCCAAGCTCGGCATCCTGGTGTCGCTGACGGCGCTGCCGCCAGCGCTGGCCGACAGCACGCTGGGCCGCATGCTGTTCGCCCTGGTGTTCTGCTTCGCGGCAAGCTTGCTGTATATCGCCCTGATTCGCCGCATCCGCTTCCGCAACACGGTGCTGGTGCCGGTGATCGGCCTGATGTACGGCAGCGTGCTCAGCGCCGCCGCCGAGTTTTATGCCTACCGCCAGGGCATGCTGCAAAGCATGCAGGGCTGGCTGCTGGGCGACTTCTCCAAGATCGTCGAAGGGCACTACGAACTCATCTACCTGGTGCTGCCCATCGTCGCGCTGACCTATCTGTATGCGCAACGCTTCACCGTGCTCGGCATGGGCGAGGACATGGCCACCAGCCTGGGCCTGAGCTATGCCGCCACCATGACGCTGGGCCTGCTGCTGGTGTCCGTGACCGTGGCGGCCACCGTCATCACCGTGGGCGCGATTCCCTTTGTCGGTCTGGTCGTGCCGCATCTGGTGGCGCGGCGCTACGGCGAGAACCTGGGCCGCACCCTGCCCCTGATTGCCCTCTCCGGCGCGGCCCTGCTGCTGGTCTGCGATATCGCGGGCCGCCTGCTGCTCTATCCCTTCGAGGTGCCGATTGGCCTGACGGCGGGCGGCGTGGGCGGCGTGCTGTTCTTCGTGCTGCTGTTGCGGGGCGCGCGATGAGGCGCGCTATCCCGCTGTGGGCAATCTGGCTGGCCGTCGTCCTGCTTGCCGCCGTGTTCGTTTTTGCGGGCGCGGGGCTGGATTTCGATTACGTCATTCCTAAGCGCCTGCTGCGGCTGGCGGCCATCGCCATTGGCGGCGTCTGCGTTGCGCTGTCCGCCATCGCCTTCCAGACCCTGTCCGGCAACCGCATCCTGACGCCGGCGGTCATGGGTTACGAGGCGGTCTACCTGCTGTGGCAGGCGCTGCTGCTCCTGCTGCTGGGCGCGCAGGGACAGGCGCTGCTGGGCGTGGGCGGCAACTTCCTGGTTTCCATCTTCTTGATGCTGGCCTATTCCTGGGGCTTGCACCACTGGCTGCTGCGCGGCAGTGGCAGCGACCTGTACCGTCCACTGCTGCTGGGCCTGGTGCTGACCATGGTGATCGGCAGCTTCACGCAATTCGTCCAGCTGCGCATCGCCCCCGGCGAATTCGCCGTGTTCCAGGGTTTGAGCTACGCCTCCTTCAACCGGGCGCGGCCCGAGTCACTCATGGTCGCGGTCCTGGCGCTGGCCGCCGTCTGCGCCACGGCGCGCAAGACCCTGCCGGTGCTCGACGTGCTGGCCCTGGGCCGCGAGCAAGCCATTTCCCTGGGCGTGGATCATGGGCGCCATACGCGGCGCTATCTGGCGCTGATCGCCATCCTGGTCGCGGTGTCCACCAGCCTGATCGGGCCGACGGCCTTCATGGGCATCTTCGTCGCCAACACCGCTTATGCCCTGGCCGGCAGCAGCCGGCACCGGCTCACCCTGCCGCTGGGCTGCGCGGTCGCCATCGGCATCTTCATCGCCGCCCAACTTCTGGTCGAGCACCTGTTCAATTACAAGACCACCGTCAGCATCCTGGTCAACCTGGTATGCGGCGCCTACTTCCTGGCGCTGACGGTACGCAAACGAAGCAGCACATGATTACCATCCGCAATCTGCACAAGGCTTATGGCGCCAAGACCGTTCTCTCCAACATCAACACCACGTTCCCGACGGGGCGCATCAGCTCGCTGATCGGTCCCAACGGCGCGGGCAAATCGACACTGCTGATGACGATAGCGCGCCTGCTGGAACCGAGCGCGGGCGACATCCTGATCAATGGCCGCAGCGCGCTGGACATCCGCACCGCCGACTATGCGCGCCAGGTGGCGACGCTGCGCCAGTCGCCCGGCTTCAATCTGCGCCTGACGGTGGAAGAGCTGGTCGCCTTCGGCCGCTTTCCGCACAGCCGCGGCGCGCTGACCGCCGACGACCGCCGCGCCATCGACGAGGCCATCGGCTTTCTGGCGCTGGAACCGCTGCGCCATGCTTATCTCGACGAACTGAGCGGCGGCCAGCGCCAGATGGCTTTCCTGGCCATGACCATCGCCCAGGGAACCAGCGTGCTGCTGCTCGACGAGCCGCTTAACAACCTCGACATGAAGCACACCGTGCAGATCATGCGCGCGCTGCGCCGCCTGTGCGACGAACAGGGGCGCACCGTGATCCTGGTCATCCACGACATCAACTTCGCCGCCAACTATTCCGACCACATCGTGGCCCTGAAAAGCGGTGCGGTCCGCTTCAGCGGCCCGGCCGACGAAGTCGTGACCGAGGAGCGGTTGCGCGAACTGTACGAACTGGACTTCGAAATCGTGCGCAGCGAGCGCGGCTGCGTGTGCAACTACTTCAACCCATAGGAAATCCAAGCATGACTATCCAGCGTAGAACCTTCCTCCTGGCGCTGGCCGCCTCGGCGGCCCTGTATGGCTGCGGCCGCAAGTCCGAACCATCCGTATCCACGTCGGCCGCAGCGGCGACACCGCCCGCCACGCCCGCCACGCCCGGCTTCGAACCGATCACCGTCAAGCACAAGCTGGGCACGACCACGCTCCAGCAGCGCCCGCAGCGCGTGGCGGCGCTGGAAATGAACGAGGCCGACTTCCTCGATCAGCTTGGCGTGCCGATTGCGGGCATGGTGAAAGACTATGTGCCGCACTTCCTGGCCAAGTACAAGGACGACGCGCAGGTGCAAGACCTAGGCGCCATCGTCCAGCCCAATCTGGAGCGCGTGCATGCCCTGCACCCCGACCTGGTGCTGATCACGCCGCTGCAAGCCAACCACTACCAGGAATTGACCGAGATCGCGCCCACCCTGCACTTCGACGTGGACTTCGGCAATAGCCAGAGCGGCCACTTCGACGTCGTCAAGGACCATCTGCTGACCCTAGGCCGCATCTTCGGCAAGGAAGACCTGGCGCGCGCCAAGGCGGCCGAACTCGATGCCAAGGTACAGACAGCGCGCCGCGCGACCACCGGCCGGCCCGAAAAAGCGCTGGTCGTGCTGCATAATAACGGCGCCTTCAGCTCCTTCGGCGTGCGCTCGCGCTATGGCTTCGTCTTCAACGCCCTGGGCGTGCAGCCCGCCAGCACGGCGGTGGAAACCAGCCTGCACGGCCAGCCCATCTCCAGCGAATTCATTCAGCAAGCCGATCCCGACATCCTCTACGTGGTGGACCGCACGGCCGTGATGGACCGCCGTCCCGTCATCGATGCCGCCCAGGTCAGCAACCCGCTGCTGCGCCAGACCAAGGCCTGGAAAAACGGCCGCGTGGTCTTCGTCGATGCCGATGCCTGGTACACCACCGGCGCCTGCCTGAGCGCCCTGAAGATCGTGGTGGACGATGTGCTCAAGGGCTACCAAGGCTAAGCGCCGACCCTCCCCTCATTTTCACCTTAAAGCGTAATAGTTCTCATTTTTACCAAGAGTTCGCCGCGCGCGGACCAAGCCTCAACTGAAAGGAAGCTGTATGACTCACCGCCGTCCCCACCAACGCCACGCCAGCACCGCACAGCCGCCAGCGCACACCTCCCTGCCCTTTGCGCTCAAACCCGGCGCCGCAACGCGGATCGCGCTGTTGCTGGGATTGGCCGTGGGCGCCGTTCCCATGGCATTGGCGCAAACGCAGGCCGCCGGTGACGCAGCCGGCGCCCGCAAACACGCGCCGCAGGATACGGCCACAATGGCCACGGTGACGGTGCAGGGGCAAGCCATCTCCAACACCGACGCCTATGCCGGCGGCCAGGTGGCGTCGGGCGGCCGCGTCGGCCTGCTGGGCGACAAGGACTTCATGGAAACGCCGTTCAGCACCATCAGCTATACGGACCAATTCATCGCCGACCGCCAGGCGCACAATATCGCCGACGTGATCGCCGCCACCGACCCGACGGTGTTCAGCAACGGCGTCACCGGCGCCTGGAGCGAGAACTACTCCATCCGCGGCTTCTCTTCCGGCACCAGCGATATGACCATCGGCGGCTTGTTCGGCATGGCGCCCTACTACCGCACCTCGCCGGAAATGTTCGAGCGCATCGAAGTCCTGAAAGGCCCATCAGCCCTGCTCAACGGCATGCCGCCGGGCGGCTCGGTGGGCGGCACCGTCAATCTCGTGCCCAAGCGCGCGGGCGACACACCGCTCACGCGCGTGACGGCCAGCTATATGTCCGATTCCCAGTTCGGCGGCCACCTCGATGTGGGCCGGCGCTGGGGCGAGAACAAGCAGTTCGGCCTGCGCTTCAATGGCGCTTACCGCGATGGCGAAGGCGCCGTCAAACGGCAGGACAAGAAAGTCCACCTGGCTTCCCTGGGCCTGGACTGGCGCGGCGACCGTGCCCGCCTGTCGCTCGATATGTACACCAGCACCGACCGCGTGGACGGCGTCACGCGCGGCATCAGCCTGGCGCCAGGCGTGGCAATTCCCCGCCCGCCGAAGGCCGATACCCTGCTGAATCCCGACTGGTCCTTCGTGGAAACCAAGGACAAGGGCGTCATCGCGCGCGGCGACTTCGACCTGAGCGACAATCTGCAAGCCTACGCCGCCTTTGGCGCCAGCAAGACCGATTACAAGTACAACGGCGCAGCGATCGGCCAGGTGCTCAACGCGGCAGGCGACTACCGCACCATCATCGGCCAGCTCGGTTTCGACGTGGAGAAGAAAGCGGCAGACGTGGGCTTGAAAGGCAAGTTCCGGACTGGCGACATCGGCCACCAATGGGCGCTGAACGCCACCCACTACCAGCACCACCAGGACGACTACGGCCGCCGCAGCGTGCCGGGCGCGGAGTGGACCACCAATATCTACAATCCGGTGTGGAATAGCGCGCCCGCCCTCGTCCTGCCGCATATTGCCAAGACCAAGGTGCGCCTGAGCAGCGTGGGTCTGGCCGACACCCTCTCGTTTGCGCAGGATAAGGTGCAGCTGACCCTGGGCGCGCGCCACCAGCGCGTGCTCAGCGACTCCTTCAGCGTGGCCACCGGCGCGCGCACCTCGCGCTACGACGAAAGCGCCGTGACGCCAGCCGCCGCCCTGCTGTTCAAGGCCACCAAGCACATCTCGCTGTACGCCAACTATGTGGAAGGCTTGAGCCAGGGCGCCACCGCTCCGATGACGGCCGCCAATGCGGGCGAAATCTTCGCGCCGTACAAGACCAAGCAGAAAGAGCTCGGCCTCAAGATCGACCTGGGCGAATTCGCCCATACGGCCAGCCTGTATGAAATCAAGCGCCCCAGCAGCTATACCGATCCCGTGACGAATGTGTTTTCCTTCGGCGGCGAGCAGCGCAACCGCGGCGTGGAGTGGAGCTTCTTCGGCACGCCGCTGCGCAATGTGCGCCTGATGGGCGGCATCGCCTATGTGGACCCCAAGCTGACGCGCAGCGCGGGCGGCGTCAACGAGGGCAAGATCGCCACCGGCCTGCCCAAGCTGCAAGGCAAGCTCGGTGCGGAATGGGATGTGTCCGCGCTGCAGGGTCTGGCGCTGACGGCCAACGCCACGTCGGTATCGAAGCAGTACATCAGCGCCGACAACTCCCTGGCGGCGGGCGGCCATACCGTGTTTGACCTGGGCGCGCGCTATGCCACCAAGGCAGCGGGCAAGCCGCTGACGCTGCGCGCCAGCGTCAACAACGTGACGAACAAAGCTTACTGGGGCATGCCGCTGCTGGCCAGCCTGGGCCTAGGCGCGCCACGCACGGTGCAGATCTCGGCCACGATGGACTTCTAAGCGCAAACGAAGCGCAAATGAGAAAGGCCGCATTCGCATGCGGCCTTTCTTGTGCAGCCGGCAGGTCTTACATGCCCAGCGATTTCAGCAGCTCGTCGGCATCGTCGTCGATGGCGGAAGCCGGGGCGGCCGGAGCGGCGCCCTGGCTGTTGGCGCGCTCCATATCCAGCAGCGCGTCCGGGTCGGCAATCTCGTTGACCTCGAAATCATGCAGCTTGATGAATTCGGTGCGGTCGATCGCCAGTTCCAGATAGAAGATATTGTTCTTCTCGGTGAAGAAGGAGACGCGGCGCATTTCCGGACGGTCCAGCGGCGTATCCACATTCAGCATGACCTGTTTGGTCAGCACCAGCATCTTCGGCTGGTTCTGGGTGATATTGGTTTGCAGCTCGCGGCGCACCTTGCCGGTGAAATCGCCGACGATCTGGTTCATCAGCTCGCCCATGATATTGGCCACTTCGTCCGAGGTGTAGGAACCAGCCAGCTCCGACTTCGGCATGCCCATGTGCAGCATATAGCGTTCGTAAATCTCCATCGCCGTATCGGCGGCGAAGTTCAGCACCACCAGGCCGGTAAAGCCGCCGTCAAACAGCACGAAGCAGCCGATGTCGGGTTTCAGGCCGATCTTCGTGATGCGCTGAACCATCGCGGAGTAATTGATCTTGCTTTGCGTTGCTACATTCAGTACCCGCGTAACCGATGTGCACAAGCTGGCCAGCAGGTCTTCCGTTCCGTAAATCACCCGTTCTTCTTCCATATTCATTTGCAACCCCGGTAAATATTGCGGCCCGCCGAGGCGGCTTGCGCAATACACAACTAAAACAGCCTGTATTGACAGGCAGCTAACTTCATCTCTCCATGCCGGGTCGCGGCTAGCTGAGGGATTACTGGATACTGAAAGAATACCGAAGCGGTAACCGCCCGTCCACCCGAATTGCGCAGAAAAAACAAAAAGGACCGCGTTTCGCAACGCGGCACGGTCAATTCTGGCTTATTCGTACACGGTTCCCACCGCCAGCGGCTTGCTGTGCGCAAGCACCTCGCCGTTAACGGGCCAATCGGCAAAGCGGTAAATGGCAAGGCGATACGTGCCCATGGTCGGGTTTTCAAAGGGATGGCCCAGCGCCGTGGCAAGCGGCGTCAGCTGGCCATCGGCGCCCCGGTGCTCGACTTCCGGCGCGGGGTCGGACGCGGGATAGACGAATTTCACGCCCACGCATTTTTTGCCGAGCAGGCGCAAACGGTAGCCCGATTCGCGCTGCGCGCTCAGCAGCTGCTCGCAGGCGGCGCGCAGATCGGCGCCGCTGTAAATGCCGTCTTCGCGCTCGCGGATCGAATAGCGGCCGCTGAAATGGTAATAGCCGCGCTGGCGGTTCAGGCGCAGCACCGCGTCTTCGTCATAGGCCTGCTTCAGCATGGGCAGGGTGACGCGGCCCAGCGCATCGACGGGGATGCTCAGATTGACGCTCTCGCCGCTCAACTGCAGCTGCAATCCCTCCATGGACTCTTCCGGCTGGTTGGGCCGGATCTGCATATGCGCCTGGATCAGGGGGCGGTTTTTCAACAAAGGCTCGACGGAGCGCACCGCCTTGTAGGCTTGGCGATAGCCGTGCCATTCGGCGTCGCGCTCAGCCACCACCACCACTTTGGTTATCTCCTCCGCTGCAGCGGCGCAAGCCAGCAGGCATAAGGGCAGCGCCATCCACTTCGGCATTCTCATCAAGCTTATCCCCGGCATAAAAGACTGGTACGGCAGCGATTCTACGGCATTGCGCCGGGCGCGGCATATGCCGGAAGTCAGGCCGCATGACTTCCGGCACTTTGCCGGCATGTCCGCACCGCGTAGAATGGCCCCGCTCAAACTTACCAAAATGACAGGCCTGATGACCGCCATACCGATTGCAGTCCCCGCCAAGCCGGCCCTTCGAACCATTCGGCGCTACCGCGCGACCGGGCTGCTGACCGCCGCCGTCTTTGTCGCCCTCGAACTGGGCGCAGCGCTGGCGGGCGGCCCGCAATCGGCCGAGATGAGCAATCCACCTGGCCTGCTGGCGCGCTATCTGGCCACCTTCCTGACGCCTGCACCATCCCTGCTGCGCGCCGGCAGCGACCGTATGATGCTGAGCTTCCAGCTTTTTCTGGCGCTGAAAGCCCTGCTGGCCATCGGCATCGTTGGCCTGATGTGGTGGCGCACCCGTCCCGCGCTGAAATGCGCGCCGGCGCTCAAGCAGCTGGCCCTTGCCGCCCAGCTGCTGGCCGCCCTCGCCCTCGATTCACTCGCCTTTCATCTGCTGGTGGCGGTGCAGCTCGGCGCCCTGCTGCCGCTGCGCCGCGCACTGGCCTGCCTGGCAATCCAGATTCTGCTGGGCATCGGCGTGGATATGCTGACGCTGTCCAGCGCCAGCGAGAACCTGGCCGACAGAGGGGTTTTCACGATGATGGTCATGCTCAGCATGGAACGCTGCCTGCTCATGCTCGGCTTTGCCCTGGCCTGGCTGGCGCGCCAGGAGCTGCAGGGGCGCATGCAGCTGGCGGCTTCCCATGCCCAGCTGCGCGCAACCCAATCCCTGCTCGGCGATACGGTGCGCGCCTCCGAACGCATGCGCATCGCGCGCAACCTGCATGACGCTGTCGGTCACCATCTGACCGCGCTCAATCTGCATCTCGACCTGGCCAGCCGCCAGTCCGGCGACAAGCCCGCAACGGCCTTGGCCACGGCGCGCGAACTATCACGTTCGCTGCTGGCCGAGGTGCGCGGCATCGTCAGCGCGGAAAGGGAGGAGCAGGACATCAATCTGCGCCAGGCCTTGCAGCTGCTGTGCGCCGGCATTCCCACGCCGGCTATCGAATTGACCATGGACGCGCAGGCCGACGCCTGCTCGCCGGCCGCCGCCCACACGCTGCTGTGCTGCGTGCAGGAAGCCGTCACCAACGCCGTGCGCCATGCCGGCGCAAGCCGTCTCGTCATCGAGATACGGGGACACAAAGACCTGCTGCTGGCGCATATCGCCGACAACGGCAACGGCAGCGGCGACGCGCCCGAAGGCAACGGCCTGCGCGGCATGCGCGAACGCCTTGCCGCACAAGGCGGCGCGCTGCACACCGGCAGCACCGCGCGGCAAGGCTTCTGGCTTGAACTCTCCCTGCCGATGAAGGGAGCGCAAGCATGATCCGCGTGTTGCTGGTGGACGACCAGATGCTGGTGCGCAGCGGCATTCGCGGCCTGCTCGAGCTGACGCCGGACATCCGCGTCATCGCCGAAGCGGCCGATGGCGCGGAAGCGGCCCAGCTCATCGCGCAAACCGAAGCCGACGTGCTGCTGCTCGACGTGCGCATGCCCCATTGCAGCGGCATCGAGCTGCTGCAGCGCGAACAAGGGCGTTTGCCGCCCACCATCCTGCTCACCACATTTGACGACGACAACGCGCTGTTCGAAGGCATGCGCGCCGGCGCGCGCGGCTTTCTGCTCAAGGATATTTCGCTGGAGCGCCTGGCCGAGGGCATACGCAGCGTCGCCGCAGGCGGCACGCTGTTCCGGCCAGCGCTGACCGAGCGCACCCGCGCCGCCTACGAGAAACCAGTGAATGCCGCGCCTGCGCCCGATCTATCCACGCCGCTGACCAGCCGCGAAACGGAGATCCTGGCGCTGATGGCGGCCGGTTTCAATAACGCCGAAATCAGCCAGGCCTTGGGGCCGAGCGAAGGCACCATCAAAAATCACGTGTCCAGCATTCTCGCCAAGCTGGGGGTGCGCGACCGCGTGCGCGCCGTGCTGCGCGGACTTGAACTGGGACATATCTGAGATGGTGAAATACCTTATCGCTGCTGGCGCTCTGGCCGCCGCCCTGCCCGCATGGGCGCAATCGGCGGGCGGCCTGCTGCCGGAAGGATCGAAAGACATTTCTATTGGCGCCCTGATGGGCAGCGCGCCGGATCGGCCAGGCAGCGCCAAACGCTCGATCTATATGGCGCCGCAGTTTTCGGTGCAATGGGATAACGGCCTGTTTCTCGATGGCCTGATGCTGGGCATGAAAATGTCGAAACAGCCGCTCTTGGAATATGGGCCGCTGATGACGCTCGATCTTGGCATCCGCCGCGCAGATGGCCGCAGAATCCTGTTGCGCCCCGTGTTCGGCGCCTTCGTCGATTACCATCCGCTCAGTGAGCTGTCGCTGCACGCCCACGCCTATGCTCCCGCCGGCAACGACGGCAGAGGCGCCCTGCTCAACCTGCAAGCCGGCACGCAATCCATGCTCGTGCCCCATCATTTTCTGGCCGTGGGTGCCGGCGTGAATCTGGCGGACCGCGCCTATATGCAGTCCGATTTCGGCACGGCCCGTTACCAGCCTGGCGGTGGGCTGCACGACAGCTATGCGTATCTACGCTGGAGCTGGGAGTTGAACCGCAAGTACACGCTGGTGACATCGGTGCAGGTCAGCCGTCTGCAAGGCGATGCCGCAGCGAGTCCGCGCACCGTCCAGCGCACTGGGGTGACGAACTCGCTGATGCTGCGCTACAGCTATTGAACGCTTAAAAACCGAACCTCACGCCCAGCTGCAGGCGGCCCTGCTTGATGTTGATGCCATTCTTGCGCGTGGCGCCGATATGCTCATATTCCACGGTTGCCGCAGCGTTCTTGGTGAAGTTGTAGGCCATGCCCACGCCCAGCAAAGGCTTGGTGGAAGACATATTGTCCGACTCGCCACCGCCACTCGCCTTGAAGCGGCTGCGCGCCACGCCAGCCTTGCCGAACACCGACCACTCGTCATTGAAGCGATGGTTCAGGCGGCCCGCGAGATAGAAGTGATTCATTTTGAAGCTGACATCGCTTGGCAAGTCAATGCTGGCCTTATCGAAACGCACGGTCCCGCTCTGGGCATAACCCGCCTCCACCGCCAGCAACTCACTCAAGGCGTAACCGCCATATACCTTGTATTCGGCTTTTCCATCGACCTTGGCGGACTTGCCGCTGACCGGATTGCCAAACGTCATTTTGCCGCCGTTGGCTACGGTAGCGCCCACATACAGATCCTCCGCCAGCGCCGTCGAAGAAAGCAGCGCGGCCGCAGCCAGAAGAGAAAGGTGCAATTGCCTGGACATTAGAACTCCTTAGAAATTTGAATGCTGATTCCAGCGGCCCTTGCGGGCCAGATCAGTGCATCAATTCTAGGGAAGCGGAAGCGGTGGCGCATGTGCCACTAGGCATGGTTCGACGGCATGACTTTCGGCACCGCGCGTGCCGGCCGGCTTTCTGCCGCCTTATTGGCCGACGCAGATGATTTTGGTCGCGTATTCCTTCGCCCCGGATTTCTTTTTTGCGGCCCAGGCAATGGCTTCCTCAGCTTGGGCGATCGTCATCACCGTCGCTTTTTCCTTGTTTTTGATAAAGGACACGCCTTCAAACACGCCCTCTTTGCTGCGCATGACCCTGGCGAAGACAGGCGGCTTGCTGCTGTCGCCGATTTTGTTCTGCTGAACCAGATAACGCTGATCGTTGCTTTCCATGTGTATAGCTCGAATAAGAAAAATATGCTGCCCCGCGATCGAAGGCTGAAATGCAAAAAGCCCAACCAATAAAGGCTGGGCTTTTCACTTTATTCTGGCTCCCCGACCTGGACTCGAACCAGGGACCTGCGGATTAACAGTCCGTCGCTCTACCGACTGAGCTATCAGGGATTAGAGGCAACATTTTACACTTTCAATCCAAGTCTTGCAAGACTCTTTCTTTCCAGTATTATTTTGCTGCCTTTCGCGTTGCTATTGCAGCGCGAAGAACCAAGATTTTAGAGCACCTTGGCGATGGCGTCAACAACGATGTCGATATTGCGCGAGTTCAGCGCGGCCACGCAGATGCGGCCCGTGTCCACGGCGTAGATCGACTGTTCGCGCAGCTTGCCCACCTGCTCTTTCGTCAGGCCCGAGTAGGAGAACATGCCAACCTGCTCGCGCACGAAGTCGAAGTCGCGGCCCGGGGCTTTCTCCTTGAGCTTTTTCACAAACGCGTCGCGCATTTCCTTGATGCGCACGCGCATGCCGGCCAGCTCGTCTTCCCACATCTGGCGCAGCTCAGGAGTGGACAGCACGGTCGCCACCACCTTGCCGCCATGGACCGGCGGGTTGGAGTAGTTGGTGCGCACCACGCGCTTGAGCTGGGACAGCAGGCGCGAAGCCTCTTCGGCGCTGGCAGCGACCACGCTCAGGGCGCCCACGCGCTCGCCGTACAGCGAGAAGGATTTGGAGAAGGAATTCGACACCAGCAGCGGCACGCCGGTGGCGGCGAAGCGGCGCACCACGGCGCCGTCTTCGGCGATGCCGGCGCCAAAGCCCTGGTAAGCCATGTCCAGGAATGGAATCAGGCCGCCCGCCACGACGGCGGCGATCACTTCATCCCACTGCGACTGGCTGAGGTCAGCGCCGGTCGGGTTGTGGCAGCAGGCGTGCAGCACAACGACGGAGCCGCGCGGCATGGCTTTCAGCGCGGCCAGCATGGCGGCGAAGTTCACGCCGTGGGTGGCCGCGTCGTAATAGGTGTAGTTGTTGACCTTGAAGCCGGCGCTCTCGAACAGGGCGCGGTGGTTTTCCCAGCTTGGGTCGCTGATGAACACTTCGGAATCAGGCGAGAAACGCTTGAGGAAGTCGGCGCCCAGCTTGAGTGCACCGGTGCCGCCGATGGCCTGCACAGTAACAGCGCGGCGCTCTTGAACTACGGCGCTGTCGGCCCCAAATACCAGCTCCTGCACCGCCTTGTCGTAGGCGGCCAGGCCTTCGATCGGCAGGTAGGTGCGCGGCGTGGGCTGTTCAATCAGAAGGTGTTCCGCTTTCTGCACGCATGCCAGCAGCGGCACTTTGCCGTTGTCGTCATAATAGACACCGACGCCCAGGTTGATTTTGGCTGGGTTGGTGTCTGCGTTGAAGGCTTCGGTGATCCCCAGAATCGGGTCGCGCGGAGCCATTTCGATGGCACTGAAAACGGAAGGGTTCGTCATGATAAGATTGGATTCGATTGGAAGCGGTTCGCAGAAATTTTGCCATCGCCCGAAGAAAATCCGGTCAGGGCGTCCGGCAATCCAATATTCTATCAAAGGTCCCGACTAAATGGCTGATCTAGCTACTCCCGGCGTTGTAGAGCCGACAGTGATTACTTTCCCCGATTCGCCCTTCAAGCTGCACCAGCCCTTCCCTCCCGCCGGCGACCAGCCGACCGCCATCGAAGGCCTGTGCGAGGGCATCAGCGACGGTTTGTCGTACCAGACCCTGCTCGGCGTGACCGGCTCCGGCAAGACTTATACGATGGCCAACGTGATCGCGCGCATGGGCCGCCCGGCCATCGTGTTCGCACCCAACAAGACGCTGGCGGCGCAGCTCTACAGCGAGTTCCGCGAGTTCTTCCCGGAGAATGCGGTCGAGTATTTCGTGTCCTACTACGACTACTATCAGCCGGAAGCCTATGTGCCGCAGCGCGATCTGTTCATCGAGAAGGATTCCTCGATCAACGAGCATATCGAGCAGATGCGCCTGTCCTGCACCAAGTCGCTGATGGAGCGGCGCGATGTGGTCATTGTGGCCACGGTGTCGGCGATTTACGGTATCGGCAATCCCAACGAATACCACCAGATGATCCTGACCTTGCGCGCCAAGGACAAGGTCAGCCAGCGCGACGTGATCGCGCGCCTGATCCAGATGCAGTACACGCGCAATGAGGTGGACTTCGGCCGCGGCACCTTCCGCGTGCGCGGCGACACCATCGACATCTTCCCGGCCGAACACGCCGAGCTGGCGGTGCGCCTGGAGATGTTCGACGATGAGCTGGAATCGATCCAGCTGTTCGACCCGCTGACGGGCCGCGTGCGCCAGAAGATCCCGCGCTTCACCGTCTATCCCGGCTCGCATTACGTGACGCCGCGCTCCACCGTGCTGCGCGCCATCGAGACCATCAAGACCGAGCTGCGCGAGCGGCTGGATTTCTTCCGCAAGGAGAACAAGCTGATCGAGGAGCAGCGCCTGGAGCAGCGCACCCGCTTCGATCTGGAAATGATGTCGGAGATCGGCTTCACCAAGGGCATCGAGAACTATTCGCGCCATCTGTCGGGCGCCCTGCCCGGCGAGCCGCCGCCGACGCTGATCGACTATCTGCCGAAGGATGCGCTGATGTTCCTCGACGAGTCGCATGTGCTGGTCGGCCAGTTGAGCGCCATGTACAACGGCGACCGTTCGCGCAAGACCAATCTGGTCGACTACGGCTTCCGCCTGCCTTCGGCGCTGGACAACCGCCCGCTCAAATTCGAAGAGTTCGAGGGCAAGATGCGCCAGACCGTGTTCGTCTCCGCCACGCCGGCCGACTACGAGAAGAAGCATGCCGACCAAGTGGTCGAGCAGGTGGTGCGGCCGACCGGCCTGGTCGACCCGCAGGTGATCGTGCGTCCGGCACGCACCCAGGTGGACGATCTGATGTCCGAGATCCAGGACCGGGTCGCCAAAAACGAGCGCGTGCTGGTGACGACGCTGACCAAGCGCATGGCCGAACAGTTGACCGAATACCTGGGCGACCACGGCATCAAGGTGCGCTATCTGCACAGCGATATCGAAACCGTGGAGCGCGTGGAGATTCTGCGCGACCTGCGTATCGGCACTTTCGACGTGCTGGTGGGGATCAACCTGCTGCGCGAAGGCCTGGACTTGCCGGAAGTGTCGCTGGTGGCGATCCTGGATGCGGACAAGGAAGGCTTCCTGCGTTCCGAGCGCTCGCTGATCCAGACCATCGGCCGCGCGGCGCGTAACCTGAACGGCGTGGCCCTGCTCTACGCCGACAATATGACCGACTCGATGGAACGCGCCATCGGCGAGACGGAACGCCGCCGCGCCAAGCAGATCGCCTTCAACGAAGCGAACGGCATTGTGCCGCGCGGCGTGCACAAGGTCATCAAGGACATGATCGATGGCGTCTACAGCCCAAGCGCGGCGCGCGAGGAGCTGGGCGTGGCCCAGGAAACGGCCAAGTACGAAGCCATGAGCGAGAAGCAGATCAGCAAGGAGATCAAACGCCTGGAGAAGCAGATGATCGACCACGCCAAGAATCTGGAGTTCGAAAAAGCCGCCCAAGTGCGCGACCAGTTGCACCATCTGAAGGAGCAGCTCTTCGGCGCGCCGGGCGCCGATGTGATCTAAGCCCGCCCTCCTCCGAAACGCGCCGCCATCCCAGCGGCGCGTTTTTTATTTCAGCGCGCCGGCCTGCTCCAGCCGCTTGTAGAAAATGAAGGAGTAAGCGATGGGCACCACCGCCCATGCGCCCAGCAGCAGCACCTGCAGCGGCAGCGGCGCGTTCAGCAAGGCCGCCAGCAGGCCAAGCACGCCGGTCGCCACCATGAAGCGGGCCGAGAAGCGGTGCGTGGCATGCCATACGCGCTCGTCGGCCAAGGTCCAGGGCGTGCGGATGCCCAGATAGAAATTGCGCTTGACCTTGCCCAGCGGGTTGCCGATCAGGATCAGCAGCAGGAACATGCCCGGCATGATGGCTCGCCCGATATCGAACTCCACGCCGCGCACCTGCAACAGCATCACCGCCTGAAAATAGCCCATCGCGCCGACGATGGCGGTGACGACGAAATCGGCCGTACCCTGGAATGGCTTTATCTCGTATTTGCGCGGCGACAGGACCGGCAAGGCCAGGCCCAGCGCCAGCAGCAAGGCCATCAAGCCTGGCCCCAGCAGCCATGCCTGCCAACGCGGCCCGAAGCCATTGGCCTTGCCGTCCAGTCCCCAGTGATTGGGGATGATCTCCGGCAGCTGCGGGTAGCAATAAGCCGTAATGGCGGCGGATACGAGGATCAACAGACAGCAGATTGCCAGATAGCGCTTGCTCATGCCTTCTTCCCTTTCGGTTCGGTCACAGTCAATTCCATCATCCAGGCCAGCATGTCCTGCAGGACCGTGGTGTTCAGCGAATACCAGATAGTCTGGCCGTCGCGCCGGCGCGAAATCAGGTCGGCGTCGGCCAGCACCGCGAAATGGTGCGACATCGTGGGACGGCTCATATCGAAATGCGCGGCCAGCTCGCCGGCCGTCATTTCGCCCTGGCGCAGCAGGCGCAAAATCTCGCGCCGCGCCGGATCGGCCAAGGCTTTGAAAGTATCGTTGGTCGCGCTCATCGAATTATGAGATTCATCTAATTAGATATATATCGAAATATAGGATGAAAAAATTGCCGCGTCAAGCGCGGCAATTTCAGGTGCGGACTTACAGGGTTTTGACGAATTCGCGGATGCCGCCCATCAGCATCTCGATCGACATAGCGGCCAGGATCAGGCCCATCAAACGTTCGAATGCCGTCATCACTTGCGGGCCGAGGACTTTCTGCAGGCGCTCGGCGCCGAGGAAGACGGCCAGCCAGACCACCAGCAGCGCGCCCAGCGCGGCCACATGCACCAGCACTTCGTGAGTGCTCTCGCGCGAGAACAGCAGCACGGTGGCCAGGGCCGAAGGGCCGGCCAGGGCGGGAATCGCCAGCGGCACGATGAAGGGTTCGCCGCCTTCGGTGCGGCCCAGCACACCGTCGGGATGCGGGAAGATCATGCGGATGGCGATCAGCAGCAGGATCACGCTGCCGGCAATGCGCAGCGAGGCTTCGGACAGCGACAGCGCGTTCAGGAAGTGACGGCCGAAGAACATGAAGATCAGCAGCACGGCGCTGGCGATCAGGCATTCGCGGATGACGACGCGCGGACGGCGTGCCGGCGGCACCGAGGACATGGCGGCGGCGAATAAGGGCACGTTGCCAAAGGGGTCTGTCACCAGCAGCAACAGGATAAAAGTCTGGAGGAAGTTCTGAGTCATGAAAAGCCTTGGGGATTGACTGCGAAAATGCAAGCCGTTTGCGATATGGTACCTTGCGCAACGGGGCGGCGGCAAATCCGGTTTTCCGATAAGGGTATTTGGCGGCAGATAATGCTAAAATCCCCGGCGTGAAACGACTTGTGCTCATTTTCCTGCTCGCCATCCTCCCGCTCCAGTATGCCTGGTCGGCGGCTGCCGCCTATTGCGGACACGAGTCGGGCAAGAGCCAGCACTTCGGCCATCACGCGCATGAGCATAAAGACAAGGCTGGCGTGGAAAAGCCGATCGAGATCAAAAAGTCCACCAAGATTCACGACGATTGCGGCGTCTGCCACCTGTCGCTGCAAGCGTCGCTGCTGCCCGCTCCCACGCCCGTGCTGTCGCCGGACAGCGGGGCTTGGCCGCCGCAAGAGGCGCCGCCTTTCACCTCCTTCATCGCCGACGGGCCCAAGCGCCCCGATTGGCGCCGTCTCGCCTGACGCGGCGAGACTTGCCTCTACCCTGAGCATTACGACAATTTAGCCAGACAGACCAGTCTCGTCGAATTTCATCCCTTTCCAGGAGAATTCGATGTATTCCCACGCTGTATCCGCAGGCTGGCGCGCCCTCATTCTGGGTGCGCTCGCCCTGCCCGTTTCATCCGCCATGGCCGACCCGGTGCCGGCCGTGGTGCCTGCTGCGCCGGCCATTGCCGCGCTGACGCTGCAGACGGCGCTCAATCGCGCGCTGCAAGCCAATCCGGGCCTGAACGCGGCCCGCTATGAAGTGCTGGCGCAGGACGGCGCCGTGCTGCAGGCTGGCGCGCGCCCCAATCCGACCTTGTCGCTCGACCTGCAGGACCGCCGCCGCGAGACGCGCGAAACCACCTGGCAGCTTAGCCAGCCGCTGGAACTGGGCGGCAAACGCGCCGCCCGCGTGGCTGCCGCCGAGCGTGGCCGCGAGTACGCCGCCGCCGGTTTCGATGCGCAGCGCACCGAGCTGCACGCCCAGGTGGTCGGCGCCTTCTATGATGTGCTGATTACCCAGGAACGCCTGCGCCTGGCCCAGGATGCGCTGCAACTAGCCAAGCGCGCCAGCGACACCACGGCGCGCCGCGTGGCGGCCGGCAAAGTCTCGCCGGTGGAGGAGACGCGCGCCCGCGTCGCCGAATCCGGCGTGCGCCTGGAACAGTCGCAGGCCGCCGCTGCGCTGGCGACGGCGCGCCAGCGCCTGGCCGCCATATGGGCCGCACCGGCGCCGGACTTCGAGCAGGCCGAGGGCCGCCTCGATCCCCTGCCCGAGATTCCGGATGCCGCCATGCTGGCCGCGCGCCGCAGCGGCGCGCCCAATGTGCAGGTGGCGCGCCGCGCGCTGGAGCAGCGCAAGGCCGAGTCGCAGCTGGCCCTGGCCAACCGCGCGCCGGACGTGACGCTGAGCCTGGGCGTCAAGCGCGCTGAGGAAATGGGCCGCAACCAGGCCTTGCTCGGCTTCTCCGTGCCCCTGCCCCTGTTCGACCGCAACCGCGGCAACGTGCTGGAGTCGGCGCAGCGCGCCAGCAAGGCCGAGGCGGAACTGAACGCCGCCACGCTGCAACTGGATAGCGAACTGGCGCAAGCCGTGGCCGACCTGTCCACCGCGCGCGAAACCGTGGCCGCCCTGCGCAACGACATTCTGCCCGGCGCCATCAGCGCCTACGACGCCGCCACCAAGGGCTTCGAATACGGCAAGCTGGGCTTCATCGACGTGCTGGATGCGCAGCGCACCTTGCTGCAGGTGCGCGCCCAGCATCTGAACGCCCTCGCCGACGGCCACCGTGCCGCTGCCGCCATCGAACGCCTGCTCGGCCACGCCTCCTTCGGCGCCGAACACTGAAAGCACCATCATGAAAAATACTCTGACACGCAAACAAACCATCGCCATCGGCGCCATTGCCGGCATTGGCGCCTTGCTGGCGGCGCTGATCCTGCTGCCGGGCGGCGCAGGCAAGGCCACCGGCGGCGAACCATCGCACGCCGAAGCTGGACATAAGGACGATCACAAGGAAGGCGGCAAGGAAGACCACGGCCATGCGCACGGCAAAGAGGCTGATGCCAAAGGCGCGGACAAGGCCGCCGCCGCAAGCGAGGAACACGCCGAGCTGGTGGAATTCAGCGCCCAGCAAATCCAGTCCGCCGGCATCGCGCTGGAGGCGGCCGGTCCAGCCCTGATCGGCAGCAGCGTGACCCTACCCGGCGAAATCCGCTTCAACGGCGACCGTACCGCCCATGTGGTGCCGCGCGTCGCCGGCGTGGTGGAAAGCGTCAGCGCCGACCTCGGGCAGCATGTGAAGAAGGGACAGGTGCTGGCCGTTGTCGCCAGCGCCGACCTATCGGAACGCCGCAGCGAGCTGCTGTCGGCGCGCCAGCGCCTGAACCTGGCGCGCACCACGGCCGAACGCGAAAAGCAGCTGTGGCAGGACAAGGTCGCGCCCGAACTCGATTATCTGCAGGCGAAGCAAGCCATGAACGAGGCGGAAATCGCCGTGCGCAACGCCCAGCAGAAGCTCGATGCCCTCGGCGCGGACGCCAGCGCCACCACCTCGTCACGCCTGTCGGCCTACCAGATCCGCGCGCCCTTCGACGGCATGGTGCTGGAAAAGCATATCTCGCAAGGCGAGGCGGTGAAGGAGGATGCGAACGTCTTCACCATCTCCGACCTTTCCACCGTATGGGCCGAGGTGGCGGTGTCGCCGTCCGACCTGGACGCGCTGCGCGTCGGCCAGCAAGCCACGGTCAAGGCCACGGCACTCAACGCCAGTGCAAGCGGCACGGTGATCCACGTCGGCTCTCTGCTGGGCGAGCAGACGCGCACCGCCATGGCCCGCCTGTCGCTGCGCAATCCCGACCTGGCCTGGCGCCCTGGCCTGTTCGTCAGCGTCGACGCGGCATCCAAGGCATCCAACGCTGCCATCACCGTCACCGCCGAAGCGGTGCAGACGGTGGAAGGCAAGGCCGCCGTCTTTGTCCGCACGCCACAGGGCTTCCTGGCCCAGCCGGTGACGACCGGCCGCAGCGACGGCAAGCGCACCGAAATCCTCAGCGGCCTGAAAGCCGGCGCGCAGTATGCCGCCGTCAACAGCTTCGTGGTCAAGGCCCAGCAAGGCAAGGCCGGCGCCGAGCATAGCCACTGACGCGAAGAGGATAACGACCATGTTTGAAAAACTTATCCGCTTCGCCATCGGCCAGCGCTGGCTGGTGATGCTGGCGGTGCTGGGCATGTCCATCCTGGGCATTTACAGCTACCAGCGCCTGCCGATCGACGCCGTGCCGGACATCACCAATGTCCAGGTGCAGATCAACACCGCCGCTCCCGGCTACTCGCCGCTGGAAACCGAGCAGCGCATCTCGCAGCCGCTGGAAGCGGTGATGGCTGGCCTGCCGCGCCTGGAGCAGACGCGCTCCCTGTCGCGCTACGGCCTGTCGCAGATCACCGTCACCTTCCGCGACGGCACCGACCTGTATTTCGCGCGCCAGCTGGTCAACGAACGCCTGCAGGAGGCGCGCGCGCGCCTGCCGGCCGGCGTGATCCCGGCCATGGGCCCGATCTCCACCGGTCTCGGCGAGATCTATCTGTGGACGGTGGAAGCCAAGGACGGCGCAAAAAAATCCGACGGCACGCCCTATTCCCTGAGCGATCTGCGCGAAATCCAGGACTGGATCATCAAGCCGCAGCTGCGCAATGTGCCAGGCGTGACCGAAATTAACTCCATCGGCGGCCATGCCAAGGAATACCAGGTGGCGCCTGATCCGGGCAAGCTGGCTTCCTATGGCCTCAGCCTGCAGGACGTGGTGACGGCGCTGGAGCGCAATAACGGCAATACCGGCGCGGGCTATATCGAGCGCCGCGGCGAGCAATTGCTGGTGCGCGCGCCGGGCCAGGTCGCCACGCTGGACGATATCCGCGACATCGTGGTCGCCAATGTGCGCGGCGTGCCGATCCGCATCCGCGATATCGGCGAGGCGCGCATCGGCCGCGAGCTGCGCACCGGCGCTGCCACGGCCAACGGCCACGAATCGGTGCTCGGCACGGTCTTCATGCTGATCAGCCAGAACAGCCGCGCCGTGTCGCAAGCGGTCGCCAAGCGCATGGACGAAATTGCGCGCACCCTGCCGCAGGGCGTGAGCGCCACCACGGTGTATGACCGCACGGTGCTGGTGGATAAGGCCATCGCCACCGTCAAGAAGAACCTGCTGGAAGGCGCGGTGCTGGTGATCGCGGTGCTCTTCATCTTCCTCGGCAATATCCGCGCCGCCGTGGTGACAGCGATGGTGATTCCGCTGTCGATGCTGTTCACCTTCAGCGGCATGGTGGCTTACAAGGTCAGCGCCAACCTGCTCAGCCTCGGCGCGCTGGACTTCGGCATCATCGTCGATGGCGCGGTGGTGATCGTGGAGAACTGCGTGCGTCGCCTGGCCCATGCCCAGGCGGCACTGGGCCGCAAGCTGACGCGCGAAGAGCGCTTCGAGGAAGTCTTCGCCGCCGCCCGCGAGGCGCGCCGTCCGCTGCTATTCGGGCAGCTCATCATCATGATCGTCTACCTGCCGATGTTCGCCCTGTCCGGCGTGGAAGGCCGCATGTTCCATCCGATGGCGATCACCGTCGTCATTGCCCTGCTGGGCGCCATGATCCTGTCCATCACCTTCGTGCCGGCCGCCGTCGCCCTCTTCATCGGCGATAAGGTGGAAGAGAAGGAAAACCGCCTCATGCTGGCCGCGCGCGCCTGGTATGCGCGCGCGCTCGATCTGGCCCTGGCCAACAAGCCGGTGGTGCTGGCCTTTGCCGCCGTAACGGTGCTGCTTTCCGGCCTGCTGGCCAGCCGCATGGGCAGCGAGTTCGTGCCAAGCCTGAACGAGGGTGATTTCAGCGTGCAGGCGCTGCGCATTCCCGGCACCAGCCTGACGCAGTCGGTGGCCATGCAGATGCAGCTGGAGCGCGAACTGAAACGCCAGCTCCCTGAAATCGAGCGCATCTTCGCCCGCACCGGCACGGCGGAAATCGCCTCCGACCCGATGCCGCCGAATATCTCGGACGGCTACATCATGCTCAAGCCGCAGGACCAATGGCCGCAGCCGCGCAAGACGCGCGACGAGCTGCTGGCGGCGATCCAGGCGGCGGCCGAAAAGCTGCCGGGCCAGAACTACGAGTTCTCCCAGCCGATCCAGCTGCGCTTCAATGAGCTGATTTCCGGCGTGCGCAGCGACGTCGCGGTGAAGCTGTTCGGCGACGATATGGCGGTGCTGGACGCGCAGGCGGCGCGCATCGCCGCCGTGCTGCAGAAGGTGCGCGGCGCGGCCGAGGTCAAGGTCGAGCAGACCACCGGCCTGCCGATGCTGAATATCCGCGTCGACCGCGCCAAGGCGGCGCGCTATGGCTTGAACACGGGCGATATCCAGGATGCCATCGCCATCGCGCTGGGCGGCAAGGAAGCGGGCAATCTGTTCCAGGGCGACCGCCGCTTCGACATCGTGGTGCGCCTGGCCGACGAGGTGCGCAGCGATCCGGAAGCGCTGGCGCGCCTGCCGATTCCGCTGCCGCTGCAGAAAGGCAGCACCGCCAGCAATGGCAGCGCCACCGCCGATGAACGCATCAGCCATATTCCGCTGAGCGAGGTGGCGACGCTGGACGTGGCGCCCGGCCCGAACCAGGTCAGCCGCGAAGACGGCAAGCGCCGCATCGTGGTCAGCGCCAATGTGCGCGGCCGCGATATCGGTTCCTTCGTGGCCGAGGCGCAGCAAGCCATGCAGGACGGCGTCAAGCTGCCGCCCGGCTACTGGACCAGTTGGGGCGGCCAGTTCGAGCAGCTGCAATCGGCCGCCGAGCGACTGCAGATCGTGGTGCCGGCCGCGCTGGCCCTGGTGCTGGTGCTGCTGTTCGCCATGTTCGGCAGCATGAAGGATGGCTTGCTGGTGTTCAGCGGCATTCCCTTCGCGCTGACCGGCGGCATCGCGGCCCTGGCCCTGCGCGGCATTCCGCTCTCGATTTCGGCGGCGGTGGGCTTTATCGCGCTGTCCGGCGTGGCGGTGTTGAATGGTCTGGTGCTGCTGTCCTTCATCCGCAGCTTGCGCGAGCAAGGCATGGGATTGGATCAGGCGATCCGTGAAGGCGCGCTGACGCGCTTGCGCCCCGTGCTGATGACGGCGCTGGTGGCCTCGCTGGGCTTCGTGCCGATGGCGCTGGCTACCGGAACCGGCGCCGAGGTACAGCGTCCGCTGGCCACCGTGGTGATCGGCGGCATCCTGTCCTCCACCGCCCTGACCCTGCTGGTCCTGCCCCTGCTCTACCGCCTGGCGCACCGCCGCACGGCGGCATAAAAGAAAATGGCGGGAAGGCTTTTCAGCCTTCCCGCCATTTTTATGGCTTGCGTTTGCCGCTACGCTCAGGCAGCGGTTTCGCCTTTCTTGATCCATGCGGCCAGCTGGTGCGGACGCAGGCCGTCGTAGTCTTCGAACGGCTGGTGGATCCATGGGTTGTGCGGCAGTTCTTCCATCTGGTAGTCAGGCTTGAAGGTGGAGCAGCCCTTGGTCCAGATCACGGCCGAACGCACTTCGGTCACGCCTTCGAAGTTTTCCTTCAGATGCTTCATGACCTTGGTCAGGGTCACGCCGGAATCGGCCAGGTCGTCCACCAGCAGGATCTTGCCGGACAGCGGACCTTTGGTCATCGTCATGTACTTGGCGATATCCAGGTCGCCCTGCACCGTACCGGCTTCCGCGCGGTAGGAGCTGGTCGACAGGATGGCCAGCGGCACGTCGAAAATGCGCGAGAAGACGTCGCCAGGACGCACGCCGCCGCGCGCCAGGCACAGCACCATGTCGAACTTCCAGCCCGACTCATGGACCTTGAGCGCCAGGCGCTCGATCAGGCGGTGATACTCATCCCACGACACCCACAGGTGTTTTTCGTTCGTTTGAGGGGTGTTCATGTAAATACCTCTTGTTGTGCGAATTGCTTTATTCGAATGGGTGGCGCAGGACGATGGTCTCTTCGCG
This sequence comes from Massilia sp. BJB1822, assembly GCF_013369485.1. Taxonomy (GTDB): domain Bacteria; phylum Pseudomonadota; class Gammaproteobacteria; order Burkholderiales; family Burkholderiaceae_D; genus Rugamonas. Next base: position 211,391 of record NZ_JABWEB010000005.1, on the reverse strand, counting down.
GTCAGGGCCGGTGGAAACCATATCGACCGGCACGCCCACCAGTTCCTCGATGCGCTTGATGTAAGCGCGTGCAGCGGCAGGCAGCGCAGCCAGCGACTTGGCGCCGACGGTGCTGTCTTTCCAGCCTGGCATTTCTTCGTAGATCGGCTGGCAGCGCGCCGCGTCTTCGGCACCGACCGGGAAGATGTCGATCTGTTTGCCGTCGATGGTGTAGCCGGTGCAGATCTTCAGGGTTTCCAGGCCATCCAGCACGTCCAGTTTGGTCAGGCACATGCCCGACACACCGTTGATCTGCACCGAGCGGCGCAGCAGCGCGGCGTCGAACCAGCCGCAGCGGCGGGCGCGGCCCGTCACGGTGCCGAACTCGTGGCCCACGGCCGACAGGTGGTGGCCAACGCCGGCGTCGGTCGGCAGTTCCGAAGGGAACGGACCGGAACCCACGCGGGTGGTGTAAGCCTTGGTGATGCCCAGGATGTAGTGCAGCATGTTCGGACCCACGCCCGAACCGGCGGCGGCGTTGCCGGCCACGCAGTTGGAGGAGGTCACGAACGGATAGGTGCCGTGGTCCACGTCCAGCAGCGAACCTTGCGCGCCTTCGAACAGCAGGCTGCCGCCGGCTTTATGCACGGCGTACAGGGCGCTCGACACGTCGGCCACCATCGGGCGCAGGCGCGGCACATAGGCCAGCGCGTCGTCCAGCACCTTCTGGTACTCGACCTTCGGCGCCTTCAGATAGTTTTCCAGCACGTAGTTGTGGTAGTCCAGGTTCTCGGCCAGCTTCTCGGCGAAACGCTTTTCGTTCAGCAGGTCGGCGATACGGATGGCGCGGCGCGCCACCTTGTCTTCATAGGCCGGGCCGATGCCCTTGCCGGTGGTGCCGATCTTGGCGGCGCCGCGGGCCGCTTCGCGGGCCGCATCCAGCGCGGTGTGGTAAGGCAGGATGACCGGGCAAGCCTCGGAAATCTTCAGGCGCGAGGACACTTCCACGCCCACCGCTTCCAGCTTGTCGATCTCGCGCAGCACGTCCGGCACGGACACCACCACGCCGTTGCCGATGTAGCAGGCCACGCCTGGGCGCATGATGCCCGAAGGGATCAGCTGCAGCGCGGTCTTCACGCCGCCGATCACCAGAGTGTGGCCGGCATTGTGGCCGCCCTGGAAGCGCACCACGCCTTGCGCGTGCTCGGTCAGCCAATCGACGATCTTGCCTTTACCCTCATCGCCCCATTGGGTCCCGATGACGACGACGTTCTTTGCCATAGTTTTCTTTGACATCACACTAACCTAAGTTTTTAAGAATCCAGTTGCTACCATTATCGTCGAGCACCAGCGCGCGGTCGCACTCGAACTCGTCCTGTTCATTGCTGTGACCCGGCATGGACTGGATCACAACTTCGCCGGACTTGCGCAGTTCGGCGATTTTTTCCTTCAATTCGGGCGCATTGCCCCACGGTGCGCGGATCGAATGCTTGCGCTCCGCCGTTGGCAGCAGGCGCGCCAGCTCGCGCAGGTCGAGCGAGAAGCCGGTGGCGGGACGGGCCCGGCCAAAAGCTTCGCCAACGTGATCGTAGCGGCCGCCGCGCGCCACCGCATTGGGCAGGCCCGGCACGTACAGCGCAAACATGGCACCGCTCTCGTATTGATAGCCGCGCAGATCGGCCAGGTCGATCGCCACTTTGGCGCGGCCGATGGCCGATGCCGACAGCGCCGCCAGTTCGGCCAAGGCCTTGGCGATGCCCGGCACGTCGGGCAGTTCGGCGCGGGCGCGCTTGAGCACATCCACGTCGCCGTACAGATGCGGCAGGGCCAACAGCGCGTCGCGCGTGGCCGGGGCGTAATGGGCCGTCAGTTCGCGCAGGCCGGGCACGTCTTTCGCGCGCAGCAGCTGAACGATGGCGATATGGTCTTTCTCGGCCGCCTTGTCGAGGTCCAGGATGGCGCGCAGCACACCGACGTGGGCCAGGTCGAGGCGCACTTCGGTGAAGCCGGCCAGGGCCAGCGAGGCCAGGGCCAGTTCCTGGATTTCGGCGTCCGCTTCCAGGCCGGCATGGCCGTAGATCTCGGCGCCGATCTGCACCGGTTCGCGCGTGGCGTGCAGGCCGGACGGGCGGGTGTGCAGCACCGAGCCGGCATAGCACAGGCGCGTGACGGAGTTGCGGTTGAGCAGATGGGCGTCGATGCGGGCCACCTGGGTGGTCATGTCGGCGCGCAGGCCGAGCATGCGGCCGGAGATCTGGTCCACCAGCTTGAAGGTGCGCAGGTCGGTGTCCTGGCCGGCGCCAGCCAGCAGGGACTCTACGTACTCCAGCAGCGGCGGCATGACCAGCTCGTAACCGTACAGGCGGAAGTTATCCAGCATCTGGCGGCGCAGCTCTTCAATCTTGCGCGCTTCTGACGGCAGGACGTCGGCAATATGTTCAGGCAATAGCCAATTCGGCATGGGAAAACCGGATAGGGATTGATTAAAAAAATAGACTATGCGACGCGGCGCCGCAACGCAATAAGCGGCGGGCCAAACCGCGTATTTTACGCGAAATCATAAGCTAACAGGAAAAAACTTGGGGCCGCGCACCTTGCGGCGCGCGGCCCCAGCTTGTCTTTTCTTCAGCTTTTACTTCTTGCCAGGTGCACCGCCGCCGGAGGCGCCGCTGCTCTTGAAGTACTTGAAGAAGTCCGAGTTCGGGTCGACCAGCATCACGTCGGCCTTGTTCTTGAACGAGGCGCGGTAAGCTTCCAGGCTGCGGTAGAACTTGTAGAACTCCGGATTGCGGCCGAAGGCGTCGGCGTAAATCTGCGATGCCTTGGCGTCGCCCTCGCCCTTGATCTTCTCGGCTTCGCGGTAGGCTTCGGCCAGGATCACGGTGCGCTGCTTGTCGGCGTCGGCGCGGACTTTCTCCGACTCGGCGCCACCGGTGGAACGCAGCTCGTTGGCCACGCGCACGCGCTCGGCCTTCATGCGCTCGTACACGGAGTTGTTGATCTGCTCGACATAGTCAACGCGCTTCAGGCGCACGTCGATGATCTCGACGCCGATCTGCTTGGCCTCGGCGATCACCTTGGAGCGGATCGCCTCCATCACCTTGCCGCGCTGGCCGGAAATCACTTCGCGCACGGTGCGCTTGGTGATCTCGTCGTTCAGGGCCGCCTTGATGATCTGCGACATGCGGTCGCGCGCGCGGCTCTCGTCGCCGCTGAAGCTGACGAAGTAGAGACGCGGATCGTTGATGCGCCATTTGACGAAGGCATCGACCAGGATATTCATCTTCTCGGCCGTGATGAAGCGGTCGGCGTCGGGCGAATCGATGGTCATGATGCGCTTGTCCAGATACAGCACGTTCTGGAAAGGCGGCGGCAGCTTGAAGTGCAGGCCGGGCTGGTTGATCACCTGCTTTACTTCACCCAGGGCGAACACAATCGCGTATTTGCGCTGGTCCACCACGAAGACGGTGGACGAGAGCAGCATCAGGGCCACGAAGCCCGCGATCAGGGTACTGACTATACGGTTCATTAACGGCTCTCCCGATCACGAGACGATTCGCGCGAACGGCTGTCGCGGCGGTTCAAGTCCATCTGCGGCGGATTATCCGGCAGCAGGATGGCGGTCGGCGGCGGCGGCGTCGCATTGGCGCGCGCTGCGGCATCGGTGGCAGCCACCTGGGAGATCAGCTTGTCCAGCGGCAGATACAGCAGATTGCTGCCGGCCTTGGAATCGACCATGACCTTGCTGGTGCTGGCGAAGATCTGCTGCATGGTGTCCAGATACATGCGGTCGCGCGTCACAGCCGGCGCTTTCTGGTACTCGACCAGCACCTGCTTAAAGCGGTCGGCGTTACCGGATGCGTTTTCCGTCACTTGCGCGCGGTAAGCCTCGGCTTGCTGCAGCAGGCGGAATGCCTCGCCGCGCGCCTTCGGCACCACGTCGTTGGCGTAAGCCTGGCCTTCATTCTTCTGGCGCTCGCGGTCCTGGCTGGCTTTCACGGCGTCGTCGAAGGCGGCTTGCACCTGCTCCGGCGGCTGCACGCCCTGCATGGTCACATTCGTCACCTGCACGCCGGAGGCGTAGCGGTCCAGAATCTGCTGCATCAGCTGCTGGGTTTCAAACGCGACCTTCTCGCGGCCCTCGTACAGCACGAAGTCCATCTTGCTCTTGCCGACGATTTCGCGGATCGAGGTCTCGGCCACCTGGCGCACCGTGTCTTCCGGGTCGCGGTTGTTGTACAGCCAGGCCACCGGGTCTTTCAGCTTGAACTGCACGGCAAACTGGATGTCGATGATGTTCTCGTCATCGGTCAGCATCAGCGATTCGCGCGCCTGCTTGTTCTTCACGTTCGAGCGGTAGCCCACTTCCACCGTGCGCACCTGCGACACGTTGACCGTTTCGTCAGCCTGGAAAGGATAAGGCCAGCGCCAGTTGAAACCGGCCGGCGTGGTGTGGCTGAATTTGCCGAAGGTCGTCACGACCCCGGTCTGCCCCTCCTGGACGATGAAAGCGCCGCTGGCCAGCCAGACCAGGGCCGCGATCGCGCCGACCGCGCCAAAGGTGGCGCCGGCGCCCTTCATCTCGCCGCCGCTGCCACCGCTGCCGCCGCCATTGCTGCCGCCGCCGCGGTTCTTCTGGCCGAACAGGCCATTCAGGCGCTGATTGAAATCGCGCCACAGCTGGTCCAGATCCGGTGGGCCTTCGTTACCGGGCTTTTTGCCTTCTTGGGCGTGCTTGTTGCCATCCTTATTGCCCGAACCCCAGCGAGGGTCGTTCAGCGACAGCTTCAAGCCTATTCTTTTTAGGAGGGGAAGAGGCATGTTTTAATGTGATCCGACATGGGTGAAGGTGGAAATACTGTCCGGCGCCATATAGTCCTCTTCGGCGCCGGCCCTGTCCTGTGCATCCCTGGCCGCTTCGGTGATCGCGCCGCGCAGCAGATCCAGGCCCTGGCCCGTGCGCGCACTGATGAAAACGCGGGAAATCTTATCATACTCATCACGCTCAACCGAAGGCTCCAGGCCGGCCGCGTCGATCTTGTTCCACACCAGGATCTGGGGGATATGATCGGCGCCGATTTCCTTGAGCACCAGGTTGACCTGCTCGATCTGTTCCATGCGCACCGGGCTGGCGGCATCGACCACGTGCAGCAGCAGGTCGGCGTGGATGGTTTCTTCCAGCGTGGCGCGGAAAGCCGCCACCAGCTGGTGCGGCAGTTCGCGCACGAAGCCCACCGTATCCGACACCACCACCGTGCCCACCTCTTCGCCCATATACACGCGGCGCGAGGTCGTATCCAGGGTGGCGAACAGCTGGTCGGCGACATACACGCCGGCCTTGGTCATGCTGTTGAACAGCGTCGATTTGCCGGCATTGGTATAGCCGACCAGGGACACCGAGAAAGTATTGTTGCGGCCTCGCGCGCGGCGCTGGGTCTCGTGCTGCTTGCGCAGCTTGGCCAGGCGCGCGCGCAGCATCTTGACGCGCTCGCCGATCAGCCGGCGGTCGGTCTCGAGCTGGGTCTCGCCCGGACCGCGCAGGCCGATACCGCCCTTCTGCCGTTCCAAGTGGGTCCAGCCGCGGATCAGGCGCGTGGCCAAGTGCTGCAGCTGCGCCAGTTCCACCTGCAGCTTGCCCTCGTGGCTCTGCGCGCGCTGCGCGAAGATATCGAGAATCAGGCTGGTACGGTCCAGCACACGCACATTCAGGCGCTTTTCCAGATTACGCTGCTGGGCCGGCGACAGGGCGTGGTTGAAGATGACGATTTCGAGCTGCTGATCCTGCACGGCATGGCCGATTTCGTCGGCCTTGCCGCTGCCGACGAAATACGCCGCGTCCGGGCTGGAGCGTTTGCCCGTCACCGTGGCGACAGGGTTCACGCCCGCCGAACGGGCGAGCAACATCAATTCCTCGATACTGGCGGCGAAATCGCCCTGACCGAAATCGACTCCGACTAGTGCTGCGCGCATACGACGGTCAGGCAAAAGAAGTTAAAAGGCGAAGCTGCGTTGCCATTAAAGTCAACGCGCTTACTCCGCCTCGGATTCGATATTCAGGTTGACGGCGCGCGCCGGCACCACGGTCGAAATGGCGTGTTTGTACACCATTTGGGTGACGGTATTGCGCAGCAGGACGACGTACTGGTCGAACGATTCAATATGGCCTTGCAGCTTAATGCCGTTAACCAGATAAATCGAAACAGGAACATGCTCTTTACGCAGCGCGTTCAGGAATGGGTCTTGTAATAATTGCCCTTTGTTGCTCATAACAGCTCCATTTTATGTTGTTGTGTTGGAATTGGAGGCGAAACGCTTGATTTCAAGTGCCAGCCCACCACTTCTCTGCAATAAAAATGGCAGAGAAGGCGGCTCCAAGGATACTGTAACCTGTTTTTCCGCTTTTTGCAGATTGCGCATCCGCTCCAGCAAAAATATTTCCAACGTTGGAAATGACTTCCGCTTATTTCTCTCTTTTATCGAAAGGATTTTTGCCAGTACGCAACTCAATGCGCAGCGGCGTGCCGACCAGCGAGAAGGTGTCGCGGAAATGCTTTTCCAGATAACGCTTATACGGCTCGCTCACCGCATCCAGCGAATTGCCGTGGATGACGATGACCGGCGGATTCATGCCGCCCTGGTGGGCATAACGCATCTTCGGCCGCAGGCCGCCCTTGCGCTTCGGCTCCTGCTTCTCGATCGCTTCCTGCAAGGCACGGGTCAGCTTCGGCGTACCCAGGTTGGCGGTGGCCGCCGCGTAAGCCGCATCGACGGATTTCATCAGCGGGCCGATGCCGGTCGATTTCAGCGCCGAGATGAAGTGGGTCTTGGCGAAGCCGAGGAAATCGAGCTTGCGGTCCAGGTCCATCTTGATCTGGTCGCGCTGGTGCGATTGCAGGCCGTCCCATTTGTTCACGGCCAGCACCAGGGCGCGGCCCGACTCCAGGATGAAGCCGGCGATGTGGGCATCCTGCTCGGACACGTCCTGCTGGGCGTCCAGCATCAGGATCACCACGTTCGCTTCCGAAATCGACTGCAGCGTCTTCACCACCGAGAATTTCTCGATGGCTTCGAACACCTTGCCGCGGCGGCGGATGCCGGCGGTGTCGATCAGGGTGTAGTTCTTGCCTTCGCGCTCGAAGGGAATCTCGATCGAGTCGCGCGTGGTGCCCGGCATGTCGAAGGCGATCACGCGCTCTTCGCCCACCAGGGTGTTGATCAGGGTGGACTTGCCCACGTTCGGGCGGCCCACCAGGGCGATCTTCACGCCGCGCTCTTCGGGCAGCAGCTCATCCTCGTCGGCCGGACGCGACTCGAAGGCCTTGTCCAGCGCTTCCTGCACCAGATCGTTGACGCCGTCGCCATGGGCGGACGAGATGGCGTACGGTTCGCCCAGGCCCAGCTCATAGAAGTCCGAGACCACGGCCGTGTAGCGCATGCCCTCGGCCTTGTTCACCACCAGCAGCACCGGACGGCCGCTCTTGCGCAGGAAGTCGGTGATGGTCTTGTCGTGCGGGGTCATGCCCTGGCGGCCATCGACCAGGAAAATGACCACGTCGGCTTCGGCCACGGCCTGCTTGGTCTGCAGGGCCATCTGGAACATGATGCCATCCTTGGCGACCGGCTCGAAACCGCCGGTATCGATGACCAGGAAGGGACGTTCGCCGACGCGGCCCTCGCCATAGTGACGGTCACGCGTCAGACCAGGCAAGTCCGCCACCAGCGCGTCGCGCGAGCGGGTCAGACGATTGAATAGGGTCGATTTCCCGACGTTCGGGCGACCTACGAGTGCGATTACCGGCTTCATTTTATAAGTATTACTCGACCGCGAGAGCGGTCACTGTTCCTGCTTGGGTTTGGAAAATCAAATTCGTGCCAGCCACCAGGGGCACCGAACGAATCGGGCTGCCATCGGTGGCGACGCGGCCAATCAATGCCCCGTCTTCCCGCGACAGGAAGTGGACATAGCCTTGGAGATCGCCCACCGCCACGGCGCGGCCATAGGACAGCGGCGTGGACAGACGGCGGTTCTCCAGTTTTTCATTCTTCCATGCGCTCTGGCCGCCTTCGCGGCCGTAAGCGATCACGGCGCCCTTGTCGTCGGAGACAAAGACGAAGCGCTGGTCCACGGCCACGCCCACATCGGACGAGGTATCCTTGTTCCAGCGGCCGACACCGGTGTTCAGGTCGAAGCAGCCGACGCGGCCCTGATAGGTGACGGCGCAGATATCCTGCTCATACACCACCGGCGTGCCGGCGATGTCGGCCACGCGTTCCAGCTCGGTGGCGCCGCGCGGTTCGGCCACAGCCACCTCGAAGCGCGGCAGGCCGGCCGCCAGGGTCAGGGCCAGCAGCTTGCCGCCCGGCTGGGCCACGTAGACATTGCTGCCCGCGATCACCATGCCCGGCGCATTGCGCAGGGTCAGGGCCGGCGTGGTGCGCTGCACCGTCCAGCGCTGCTTGCCGGTCTTGGCTTCATAGGCGGTGATCTTGTTGTCCACCGTGCGCACCACCACCACATCCTCGCCCACCACCGGGTTGGACAGCACTTCGCTGCTGGCTTGCGCCTTCCACAGCGATTTGCCGTCGGCGTCGAAGGCCAGCACCTGTCCCTTGACGCCGCCCACCACCACCACGCTGCCGTTGGTGGCCACGCCGGCGGTCAGGTCGCTGCCGGCCTTGATGCGCCACTGCTGCTTGCCGCTGGCGGCGTCGATGCGCTCGATGGCGCCGTCGGCGTCGGCCAGGTACAGGCTGGCGCCCGACAGCGCGGGCGAGAAGACCGCCGTGCCGGCCTTGCCGACCGAATGCTTCCAGACGGTGCGCACGGCCATCGGCGACTTCAGTTCAACCAGCGAGGCCGGCTTGTTTTTCTCTTCCGAGGCGAAAGGGTTCAGGGAGCTGCAACCCGAAGCCAGAGCCAGCAGGCTGACGCCAATTACTTTTCCGGTGATACGCATAAATATGTTTACCTCAATCCTGGAGATGGGGGTACTGATCGTGGGAGCGCGGCGCTTAGGCGGCGGCTTTCTCTTCCGGCACGCTGCCGCCGATGGCTTCCAGCTTCAGCTCGATGAGCTGGCGGCCGGGGTTCTTCTTGTCGGTCGCATCCAGCGCGGCCTTGTAGGCGGCGCGGGCTTCCACCAGCTTGTTCTGCGCCACCAGGATATCGCCCTTGCGGTCGGCCACGGCGCCGCTGAACTGCGGCGAGCTGTCGCCGGCCAGCACTTTCAGCGCTTCGTCGTAGGCTTTCTCGTCCAGCAGCACGCCGGCCAGGCGCAGCTTGGCGACGGCCTTGTACTCTTCATTGCCCTTCTCGATCACCCATTGCAGCTGGGCCTTGGCAGCCTTCATATCGTTGGCATCGAAGGCGCTCTTGGCGGCCACCAGGGCGCTCATCTGCGCATAGGCGGTGGCGCCGAAGCGGCTCTGGATGTCGCCGGCGGCGCGCTGCACCTTGGCGTTGTCCTTGCCCACCGACGTCTGCATTTCATCATACAGGGTCGAGGCTTGCGCCGCCTGGTTGCGCTGATAGTAGTTCCAGCCATTCCAGCCGGAGAAGGCGGCCAGGCCGGCGATCACCACCCAGGACGTCAGGTTGCCGTACTTCGCCCACCAAGCCTTGAGGGAAGCAAGCTGTTCTTGTTCTTCGAGATCGTATGCCATTGTCTGTCTGCTTATCGTTTATCGGGTTGAAGGAGTGCTGCTCGGATCAGTGAAAGCGGTGGTGATGCACATGGTCGTGGTCATGGTCGCAGTCGTCTCCACAGCCTGCGATCTGGTCCACGATATGGTCCACCACGCCGTCGAAGGGCACGGTGGCTTGCTGCTGCTCGCCCTCTTCGCCGCGCAGCGCTTTCACGCTGGCGGTCTTGTTGGCCACTTCGTCCTCGCCCATGATGACGGCGAAGGCGGCACCGCTGGCGTCGGCCTTCTTCATCTGCGATTTGAAGCTGCCAGGACCGGTGGCGGCGGCGCAGTGCAGCACCACATCCAGGCCGGCGTCGCGCAGGCGCTCGGCCAGCACGAAGGATTGCATCTGGGCTTCCTCGCCCTGGTGCACCATGTAGACGTCGCACTGGCTAGGCTCGGCGATGTCGCCGGCGGCCTTCATCAGTTCGATCAGGCGCTCGATGCCCATGGCGAAGCCCACGGCAGGCGTCGGCTTGCCGCCGAACATTTCGATCAGCGGGTCATAGCGGCCGCCGGCGCAAACCGTGCCTTGCGCGCCCAGTTCGTCCGTCACCCATTCGAACACGGTGCGGTTGTAGTAGTCGATGCCACGCACCAGGCGGGTATTGATCACGAAGGGAATATTGTTCGCCTTGAGGATCTTCTGCACGCCTTCGAAGTGGGCCAGCGATTCCGCGCCCAGGTAGTCGAGCAGCTTGGGCGCCTGGTTGACCATGTCCTGCATGGCAGGGTTCTTGGTGTCCAGGATGCGCAGCGGATTGCTGTGCAGGCGGCGCTTGGCTTCGGCGTCGAGAATGTCCTCGTGCTGTTCCAGGTAGGCAATCAGGTCGACGCGGTGGCGCGCGCGCTCCTCGGCGTCGCCGATGGAGTTCAGTTCCAGGCGAATGTTCTGCAGGCCCAGGTCGTCCCACAGGCGGCGGCACAGCATGATCAGTTCCGCGTCGATGTCCGGGCCGGTGAAGCCCACGGCCTCGGCGCCGAACTGGTGGAACTGGCGGTAGCGGCCGCGCTGCGGCTTCTCGTGGCGGAACATCTGGCCCTTGTACCACAGGCGTTTCGGGCCTTCGTACACCAGATTGTGTTCCAGCACGGCGCGCACCACGCCGGCGGTGTTTTCAGGACGCAGGGTGAGCTGGTCGCCGTTCATCGAATCGGTGAAGGAGTACATCTCCTTTTCCACGATATCGGTCACGGCGCCGATGGCGCGCGCGAACAGGCGGGTTTCTTCCACGATCGGCGTGCGGATCTGCTGGAAGCCATAGCTCTGCATGATGGACTGGGCGGTATTTTCGAACAGTTCCCACAGGTGGGCGTCGGCCGGCAGAATGTCATTCATGCCTTTGATGGCGACGATTTTCTCGGCTTTTTTGTTTTCGGACATAGGATTCTCTAAGCTTGTTTCTTAAGCTGCTTGTTTGCTGTAATTCTTGCGCACGTAATCGAGCACGATGGTCTGGAACTCCTGCACGATGTTCTCGCCGCGCAGGGTGGCCACCTTCTCGCCATCGACGAAGACCGGCGCGGCCGGCGACTCGCCGGTGCCGGGCAGGCTGATGCCGATATTGGCGTGCTTGGATTCGCCGGGACCGTTGACGATGCAGCCCATGACGGCCACGTTCATCGCCTCCACGCCCGGATAAGTCTTTTTCCATTCCGGCATCTGCTCGCGCAGATAAGTCTGGATATCGTCCGCCAGCTCCTGGAACACGGTGGAGGTGGTGCGGCCGCAACCCGGGCAGGCAATCACCATCGGCGTGAATTTGCGCAGGCCCATGGTTTGCAGGATTTCCTGGCCGACCACCACTTCCTTGCTGCGGTCGCCGCCCGGTTCCGGGGTCAGCGAAATGCGGATGGTGTCGCCGATGCCTTCCTGCAGCAGCACCGACAGCGCGGCGGTCGAGGCGACGATGCCCTTGCTGCCCATGCCCGCCTCGGTCAGGCCCAGATGCAGAGCATAATCGCAGCGCTTGGCCAGCTCGCGGTAGACGGCGATCAGATCCTGCACGCCGGACACCTTGCAGGACAGGATGATCTTGTCGCGGCCCATGCCCAGTTCCTCGGCGCGCACCGCGTTCTCGATGGCGGAGGTGACCAGGGCTTCATACATCACGGCCTGGGCGGTCCAGGGATTGGCTCGCGCCGCATTCTCATCCATGATGCGTGCCAGCAGGGCCTGGTCCAGCGAGCCCCAGTTCACGCCGATGCGCACCGGCTTGTTGTACTTGATCGCCACTTCGATCATCTGGGCGAACTGGGTATCGCGCTTGGCGCCCTTGCCCACATTGCCCGGATTGATGCGGTATTTGGACAGCGCCTGGGCGCAGTCCGGGTATTCGGTCAGCAGGGTGTGGCCGTTGTAATGGAAGTCGCCGACCAGGGGCACGTCGACACCCATCTTGTCCAGCTGCTCGCGGATATACGGCACGGCGGCGGCCGACTCCGGACGGTCCACCGTCAGGCGCACCAGCTCCGAACCGGCGCGCGCCAGTTCCTTGATCTGGATCGCGGTGCCCACCGCGTCGGCGGTGTCGGTATTGGTCATGGACTGCACCACCACCGGCGCAGCGCCCCCCACCCAGACCTTGCGCTCGCCGTGCGCCACCAGCACGCCGCAACTGGTGCGGCGCAGGCTCGGTCCCGACGGAATGGCTGTATTCATAGAAGACATGGCTGTATCTGCTGGCTAAAAACGGTTATTACTTGATATTGACGCGGGAGATTGTACCGCCTGGCACATGCGGCAGCTCCAGCGGCGCGCCGCGCAGGGTCGCCTGCACGCCGCCCGGTTTGCCGACGATCAGCAGGGCCGGGTCCTTGATCTCGAAAGTCTCGGTGCTGCCCGCCTTGACCAGGCGCGAAATCAGCGGCGAACCGCCCTGGCGGCGAATCTCCACCCACGAATCCTCGTTCACCTTCAGCACCAGGGTGCCGCCCGCAGCAGCGGCTGGCGCGGCGGCTGCAGGCGCCGGCGTCGGCGCTGCTGCCGGTGCGGTCGCGGCAGGCGTAGTAGCCAGCGGCGCGGCCGGTTTGACTGCGGCAGCGGCAGTCGGCGGCGGCACGGTTGCTGCGGCCGGAACGGCAGCCGGCGCGGTGGCCACAGGCGTCGCCGCCGGGCTGGCGGCCGGCGCTGCAGCTGGAGTATTGACGCCAGCCTGCGGCGCATCGGTGGCGGCGGCGCCTTGCGGCGGCACCGATACCAGCGGCACCGTATTCGATTGCAGCGGCGCGGTGTCGGCGTTCGGGCTGGTCACAGTGACCGGCGTCTGCACGTCGGCGCTGGCGGAGGCCGATGCGCTCTCGGCGGCCGGCGCAGCGCTGTCGCCACGGCTGAACATGGCGGGATTAATGACGCCCGCTTTCCAGGCGCCGGCCACGGCCAGCGCCAGCACCACCACGGCGCCGCCGGCGGCCAGCATGCCGATGCGCGACTGGCGGCGCTCGGTCAGCGTCGGGAAGCGCGACTCGGTAAAGGTCGTGCCGATCGCTTCGCGCCGCACCGGCTGCGCATGTTCATGCACCGTATCGGACGGCACTTCGATCATCGCCACCAGCGGCGCGGCGTCCAGCCGGACCACCTTGGCGTAAGCGCGCACGAAACCGCGCGTCACGGCCATATTCGGCAGCGCGGCATAGTCGCCGCTCTCGATGGCCGCCACCTGGCGCGGCGCCAGCTTGAGCTGGTCCGCGATCTGCTCCACCGTCAGGCCCAGCGCCTCGCGCTGCGCCGCCAGCTGCGCTCCGGGCGTGGAAGCATTGCGCTGGTCTTTCGGCTCGTCCTGCCATTCTGAATCCATTGGTACCCCTGTATCACTCATCAAACGCCCCACGTTGGTACGCAGCATACTCGGACGAGGCGGAATGGTGGCGGCGCAATTGCGTCGCCCAGCCCTGCTCCGCGCCGGTATCGCCCAGCTTATGCTGCACTTTAATCGCCAGCCACAATACGTCCGCCGTCAGGCCGTCCGTCTTGGCTACCTTGCCCAGCCGGGTGATGAAAAAACCGGCGCGCGGATAGTCGCGGCGCTCGTAATACACCCGTGCCAGGTTGATGTTCGTAATCGCCAGATCCGGCGTCAGCTGCAAGGCCGGCAGCAGATATTTCTCCGCCTGCGCAAAGTCCTTCAGCTTCAGGGCGCAATCGCCCGCATTATTCAGCGCCGTCGCCGGCGACTGGTAGGCGCGGTTGCCCAGCGCCGCATCGAAGTACTTGAACGACTCGCCCACCTTGCCGGTCTGGCACAGATAGGAGCCGTAGTTATTGCTGATTTCCGGATTCTGCGGCGCCAGCTTGAGCGCATGCTGGAAGCTGTCGCCGGCCAGGGTCACCTCGCCCATGGCCATATAGATCAGGGCGCGCATGCCATAGGCATCGGCGTTTTCCGGCGCAGCCACGATGGCTTTCTTCACCTCGTCCAGCGCCACCGCGTACTGGCCCTGCTCGTAGTAGCCGACCGCCAGCTGCATGCGGATTTCGGCGCGCTTCTGCGCCGACGTCTGGTCGGACGCGGTAGGCAGGTCGGCCTTCACCTTGGCGTCCGGCGCCGCGCAGCCGCATAGCAGGCCGGCCAGGCCGAAGGCGGCCAGGCGGGCGTAGCGGCGCGGGGCGGCGGCGGTCATCAGGAACGGATCTCCACGATCTTGCCGAAATTGGCGCCGAACTTCTCCTGATATTCGGCCATCTTCTCCATCCGCTCCTGCACGCGGGTACGGTCCTTGACCTCGCCGGCCAGCTGGCCGCAGGCGGCGTCGATATCGTCGCCGCGCGTCTTGCGGATGGTGGTGACGATGCCGGCGTCCATCAGGATCTGGGAGAAGGCCTTGATGCGCGGGTTCTTCGAGCGCGTCAGCCCCGATTCCGGGAAGGGGTTGAACGGGATCAGGTTGAACTTGCAGTTCACGCCATACTGGGGATGGTTGACCAGCGCCACCAGCTCGCGCGCATGCTCGTCGCTGTCGTTGAAGCCGTCCAGCATGCAGTACTCGAAGGTGATGAAGTCGCGCGGCGCGAATTCCAGATAGCGCTTGCAGGCCGACAGCAGCTCGGCCAGCGGGTACTTCTTATTCAGCGGCACCAGGCCGTTGCGCAGCTCGTCGTTCGAAGCGTGCAGCGAGACGGCCAGGGCCACCGGCACATCCTGCGCCAGCTTGTCGATCATCGGCACCACGCCCGAGGTGGACAGGGTCACGCGGCGGCGCGACAGGCCGTAGGCGTTATCGTCCAGCATCAGCTTGAGCGCGGTGGCGGTCGGCTCGTAATTGAGCAGGGGCTCGCCCATGCCCATCATCACCACATTGGTGATCTGGCGCTCGCCTTTCGGACCCGGCTCGATGCCCTTGGTCTTGCGCAGCTCGAATTCGGCCATCCACAGCTGGCCGATGATTTCGCCCACGCTCAGGTTGCGGTTGAAGCCTTGCTTGCCGGTCGAGCAGAAGCGGCAGTTGACGGCGCAGCCGGCCTGGGTCGAGATGCACAGGGTGCCGCGGTTTTCTTCCGGGATGAACACGGTTTCCACCGCATTGCCATTGCCCACGTCGACCAGCCATTTGCGCGTGCCGTCGGTCGAGGTGTGATCGCTGATGACGGTCGGCGCCACGATATGGGCGCGCGTCTTCAGCTTCTCGCGCAGCGATTTGGCGAGGTCGGTCATGCTGTCGAAGTCGGCGGCACCGAACTGGTGGATCCAACGCTGCAGCTGTTTGGCGCGAAACGGTTTCTCACCCAACTCCGCACAGTAGGCGATCAGTTGCGCGGGATCGAGGTCCAGCAGATTGGTGAGGGTCGTTTCCATAGTCTTGCTCATTACAATTTCTAAAATGCGCTTGCCTCCCGTGCCGGGCGAACCGGTGCGGGAGGCAAACAGATACTACTCTATACCGTCAGTACGACGCTAATTTTTGCCGAAGCAAAAATTAACGGGAGTACACGTTCAGTGCTGGGAAGTAGTAAGCGATTTCCACAGCGGCGGTTTCGGCAGCGTCCGAACCGTGAACGGCGTTAGCGTCGATGGAGTCAGCGAAATCGGCGCGGATGGTGCCTTTTTCAGCTTTCTTCGGATCGGTTGCGCCCATCAGGTCGCGGTTTTTCAGGATCGCGCCTTCGCCTTCCAGAACCTGGATCATGACAGGACCGGAAACCATGAAGTCCACCAGATCCTTGAAGAATGGACGCTCGCGGTGCACGGCGTAGAAGCCTTCGGCTTCAGCGCGCGACAGCTGGGCCATGCGTGCTGCGATCACTTTCAGGCCGGCGCCTTCGAAACGGCTGTAGATCTGGCCGATTACGTTCTTGGCGACTGCGTCTGGTTTGATGATCGACAGGGTGCGTTCGATTGCCATTTAAAAAACTCCAATAAAAAGAAAGGTTTAAAACAAAATTGATAGCTGGATCAACCTTTGATTTTACCATAGAACACCCCATCTACCGAGGAAAAGGCATGGCAGGCCGCCAACTTCCGGTTGCGGCGCGGAGAAACGGGCCGGGCGGGCCGATTTTTCGCATTTTTTGCCACTCGTGCTATGCTTTTGGCAAAGCTGTATCGCGAACCAACACTGGAGGCACTTATGAATCAAATGCAACAACCGTATGACCTGTCTGGCAGCCGCCAGCTGGCCCAGCACCGCGTACTGCGCAACACTTACTGGCTGCTGGCCCTGTCGATGATCCCGACTGTGCTGGGCGCGGTGATCGGCGTATCCTTCGGCGTGCCGATTCCACGCGGCTTCATGGGCTTCATCCTGTTCATGGCCGTGGCCTTCGGCTTCATTTACGGCATCGAAAAGAACAAGAATAGCGGCGTCGGCGTGGCCCTGCTGCTGGGCTTCACCTTCTTCATGGGCCTGCTGCTCACTCCGCTGCTCACGCGCACCCTGGGCTATTCCAACGGCGCCCAGCTGATCATGACCGCCTTCGGCGGCACCGCGACCGTGTTCGCCGCGCTGGCCAGCTACGCCACCGTGACCAAGCGCGACTTCTCGATGCTGGGCAAATGGCTGTTCGCCGGCGTGATCGTGCTGATCCTGGCTTCGATCGGCAATATCTTCCTGGGCATGGGCGCGCTGTCGATCACCATTTCCGTGCTGACGATCGCCATCTTCTCCGCCTACATCCTGTTCGACGTGCAGCAGATCGTCAACGGCGGCGAAACCAACTACGTCAGCGCCACGCTGAACCTGTACCTCGATGTGTACAACATCTTCAGCAGCCTGCTGAACCTGCTGGGCCTGGGCGGCAGCCGCGACTAAGCACCCCTCCCCATAGAAAAAGCCGGCCTCGCGCCGGCTTTTTTATTGCTGAGCCCCTGTCCACCTTGGGGTCAGACCCTAATCGGACACGGCCTCAGCAATAGCCACCCCTCAGTTGGATGCGCTAGTGCGGTTGAGCTCGTGTCCGATCGGGGTCTGACCCCAAGGTGGACACGGGCTGGGCGGTATCAGGCGAGGTCGAAGACGGCCATCGATTCGACGTGGGAGGTGTGGGGGAACATGTTCACTACACCGGCCTTGTTCAGCACATAGCCGGCGCGGTGCGCCAGCACGCCGGCGTCGCGCGCCAGGGTCGAGGGGCTGCACGAGACGTAGACGATGCGCTTGGGCAGCAGCTCGGGATTGCTGTCCTTCAGCTCGGCCAGGGCCAGGCTCAGGGCCATGGCGCCGTCGCGCGGCGGGTCAATCAGCATGCGGTCGAATTTACCGAGGGCGATCAGGTCGTCCTTCGTGACTTCGAACAGATTGCGCGTGTAGAAGGTGGTCTTGGCGTCCAGGCCATTGGCCTTGGCGTTGGACAGGGCGCGCTCGGTCAGCGCGGTGCTGCCTTCGATGCCCACCACTTCGCGCGCCTGGGTCGCCAGCGGCAGGGTGAAGTTGCCCAGACCGCAGAACAGGTCGGCGACGCGGTCTTCCGGCTGCACTTCCAGCAGGCGCAGGGCCTTGGCCACCAGCACGCGGTTGATGTGGTGGTTGACCTGGGTGAAGTCGACCGGCTTGAACGGCATCTTCACGCCGAATTCGGGCAGCAGGTAGTGCAGCTCTTTGTCCAGCGGGTAGAACGGGTATGCCGTGTCCGGGCCTTTCGGCTGCAACCACCATTGGATCTGGTATTGGTCGGCGAAGGCTTTGACCTTGGCTTCATCGTCGGCCGTCAGCGGTTCCATATTGCGCATCACCAGCACGGTCAGGTCTTCGCCGATGGCCAGCTCGATCTGCGGTACCTTGTCGAAGATCGACAGGGAGTGGATCAGGCCACGCAGCGGCATCATCATGTCGGAGACGTGCTTGGGCAGGATCTGGCAGCTCTGGATGTCCGCCACGAAAACCGATTTCTTTTCGTGGAAGCCGACCAGCACCGTGCCTTTCTTGGCCACGAAGCGCGAGGACAGGCGGGCGCGGTAACGGTAACCCCAGGTCGGGCCATACATCGGGCGCATCATGGTTTCCGGCTTGACCTTGCTCAGGTGCCAGAGGTTATCTTCCAGCACGCGCTGCTTGATCGCCACCTGGGCCGTCGGCTCCAGATGCTGCATCGAGCAGCCGCCGCAATAGTCGAAGTGCTCGCACTTGGGCTTGACGCGCATGGCCGACTCTTTATGCAGCACGGTCATGCGCGCCGCCTCCCAGTTTTTCTTCTTGCGGAAGACTTCATAGCTGACGCGCTCGCCCGGCAGCGCGCCTTCCACGAACACCACCTTGCCCGGCGTGCCGTCTTCGTTGTCGATGTGGCCGACGCCGCGGGCGTCCATGTCGAGCGATTTGATGTCGATGATGATGTTCTCTTGCATAGCGTTCAAATTTGACTGGGAGATAAGGCAGGCCGCCGGCCGGGCCGGGACAGACGCCAAGGACTTTCAGGAAGGGCAATATGATAGCAGAGAGCCGCCCGCCCAGGGTCGGACGCGGGCGATTTACAGCAGGGAATCGCGCACCACGCCGCGCGCGGCCATGGCGCGCTTGAGCTTGACCAGGGCTTCCTGCTGGATCTGGCGCACGCGCTCGCGCGTGACGCCCATTTCCTCGGCCAGGGTTTCCAGGGTGGCGGGATCGTCGTTATCCAGGCCGAAGCGGCGCATGATGACGATGCGCTGCTTGTCCGGCAACTTGGTCAGCCAGTCGCGCACCAGCACCGTCATTTCGTGGTGCTCGGCGCGGGCGTCGGGGCTGTCCTCGGCATCGCCGGGCAGCATGTCCATCAGCGAGGACTGGGGGTCGTTGTCGAGCGGCGCGTCGAGCGAGGTGGCGTGCTCGGACAGGGCGAGGATGTCCTGCACCTCCTCCACCGGCCGGCCCACCAGGTCGGCGATGTCCTCGGCGCTGGCGTCCTTGCCGTTGTGGTGCTGGGCTTCCAGATGGTATTTGCCGCGCAGGATCTGATTCAGCTCGCGCACCATATGCACCGGCAGGCGCACGGTGCGCGCCTGGTTCATGATGGCGCGCTCGATGCTTTGGCGTATCCACCAGGTCGCATAGGTCGAAAAGCGGAAGCCGCGCTCCGGCTCGAACTTGTCGATGGCGCGCATCAAGCCGATATTGCCCTCTTCGATCATGTCAAGCAGGACCACGCCGCGGTTGATGTAATGCTTGGCGATCGACACCACCAGCCGCAGATTGTGCTCGATCATGGTCTGGCGCGCGGCGAAGTCGCCCTGCTTGGCCAGCGTGGCGTAATGCACTTCCTGCGGGGCGGTGAGCAGCGGCCGGGTGCCGATCTGGTTCAGATAGTGCTGGGTGGTGTCGGTGGACAGCTCGGCCGCCAGCACCTTCTTTAATTCGTCGACCGTTTCCAGCACGGCCCCGGCTTCGGCCGGCGGCTCGCCCTCGGCCTCGATGGCGTCGATCGGGAGATCGTCGCTTTGCTCGTCCCTGAATTCTTCAGGTGCCGAGTCCTCATCCATCGGGTCGTGCGGCGAGTGGGTCATGGGCGTATCTAGCGGTTAGGCAGGAACTTTGACGGATCGACCGGCTTGCCCTGCTGCCTTATCTCGAAGTGCAGCTTGACGGTGTCGGTATCGGAATCCCCCATTTCAGCAATGGTCTGCCCCTTGTTCACGCTCTGCCCCTCCTTGACCAGGATGGTGCGGTTATGCGCGTAAGCCGATAGCAGGCTATTACTGTGTTTCACAATAACGAGATTACCATAACCTCGGATGCCGCTGCCTGCATACATCACTTTACCGGCGCCTGCAGCCAACACATGCTGGCCGGCGCGGCCCGCGATATCGATGCCCTTGTTCTTGCCTTCGTCGAAATGGGCGACGACGCGGCCTTCGGAAGGCCACATCCAGCTCAATTCCTTGTCCTCGGCGCTCAGGGGCGCCACGGCCGAAGGCTGGGTCGAGGCCAGCTGCACCGGTTTTTCGGCCGGCTTCTCGGCGCGTTCGGGTTTATCCGGGCGGCCTTCGCGCTCCGCGCCTTCCGGCCTTTGCAGGTCGGCCAGGCTGGATTCGCTATACGGCTTCTTGTCGCCCTTGGGCGTATTCTTCTTCGGCGGCGGCGGCGCGGGCGGGGTGCGGGTCTCGGGCGGCATGGCCACGGACGACGTCTGCACGCCGTTTTCGGGCGGCGCCACGCGCAGCACCTGGTCCACCTTGATGTCGTTCGGATTGGCCAGATTGTTCCAGGCCACCAGGTCGCGGTAATTCTGGCCGTGCTCCAGGGCGATGCGCAGCAGGGTATCGCCTTTTTTCACGGTATACAGGCCGCGCTCTTCGCGGTCTTTCGGGCTTTCTTCCGGCGCGGGCGGCTTGGACACGGCCAGCGGCGGCAGGCGCTCTTCCACCGGCGCCTGGACGGTCGAGGTACAGGCGCTCAGCAAGCCGAGCGAGAGGGTCAGCAACAACAGGGAACTATTTTTCGTCATACTCATTTAAATCTCTATACGATACCGGGCCGCAGGGGCACAAAATGGCAATCCTCAAGCGTCTGGCGCAGCCATTCGGCTTTGCCGATCCGGGTTACGAGCTCCAGATGCTGGGTGCGGCCGCCAACGGGGGCGACCAGACGGCCGCCGATGCTGAGCTGGTCCAGCAGGGCCTGAGGGACTTCCAGACCAGCGGCGGCGAGGATGATGCCGTCAAACGGCGCGGCTTGCGGCAGGCCAAGCATACCATCTCCGTAGTGCAGGCGCAGATTTGGTACGCGCATCGGCCGCAGATTCGCCTTCGCCAGCTCATGTAACGGTTTAATGCGCTCAATGGAATACACGTCTTGCGCCAGGCACGCTAAAACGGCCGCCTGGTAGCCGCAGCCGGTGCCGATTTCCAGCACGCGCTGCAGCGGGCCGCCGTTGCGCATCACCTCGATCATGCGCGCCACGATATAGGGCTGGGAGATGGTCTGGTGGTGGCCGATGGGCAGGGAGGCATCGATATACGCCTGCGAGGCTAATGCTTCATCCATGAACAAATGGCGCGGCACGCTTTCCATGGCGGCCAGCACCGCCTGGTCCTTGACGCCCTGCTTGGCCACGCGCGCCACCATGGCGCGCCGCACCGCTTCCGACACCAGGGGATTCTGGCGCGGCGCGGCGGCCGGCGCTGGCGCGCGGTCGGCGGCATAGCCTTGCGGCCGGGCCGGCGCGGCCGGCGGCACCCGCAGGGCCGGGGCGGCGGCATTCTGGGCGGCGCTGCGCGCGGCGTTCTGGGTCGCCGTCTGCGGCGTGGCAATACTGGACAAGACCGGCTGCTTCTTCTGGGACTTATCCACCACGGAGGACAGCGGCAGCGGGAAGGTGCGGGTCTTGTCGTTCATGCCAGAGCCTTTGCCAGCGCATCGAGCTGGGTCTTGTGGGTCAGGTCGATCTGCAAGGGCGTCAAGGCGATGCGTCCTTGCTGCACGGCGTGGAAATCGGTGCCCTCGCCCGCATCCCGGCAGGCGCCCGGCGGGCCGATCCAGTAAATATCGCGGCCGCGCGGATCGAGCGCCTTGATCACCGGCTCGGCCTGGTGGCGACGCCCCAGGCGGCAGGCGGTGGCCGGTCCCATCTGCTCATACGGCAGATTGGGGATGTTCACATTCAGCAGATAAGGCGCGGCCAGGGTGGCGGCATAGCGTTCGACGATATCGCGCGCCACGCGGGCGGCATCCTCGATATGCGCCCAGCCCCAGGAACCCTGCGAGAAGGCGATGGCGGGAATGCCGAACAGATAGCCTTCGGTGGCGGCGGCCACGGTGCCGGAATACAGGGTGTCGTCGCCCATATTCGGACCATTATTGATGCCGGACACCACCAGGTCGGGACGCGGCAGGCCCATCCCGGTCAGCGCGATGTGGACGCAGTCGGTCGGCGTGCCGTTCACAAAGTAGAAACCATTGGCGGCTTGCTGCACCGACAGCGGACGGTCCAGCGACAGCGAGTTGGACGCGCCGGAGCGGTTGCTTTCCGGCGCCACCACCACGATGTCGGCAATCGGGGCCAGCGCCTCGACCAGGGCATTGATGCCGGGGGCGAGGTAGCCGTCGTCGTTACTGATAAGGATTCTCATACGACAGATTTTACCCGAAGCAACGCTCCGCTTGCGCAATTGGCAAGCGCCGCCACCGATAAAATTTGCGCCCGGCGCTGGCTGGGACTACTGGCGCCGGGCGCATATGGATAGACGAAAATCAGCCCACTTTGGCGTGCATGGCCGCGGCTTCCTGCAGGCCCGCATCCGGCAAGGCGCCGGCCCACGGCACAGCGGGGCCAAGATGGTAGGCGCGCCGCTCCTGCTGCACTTTCAGCATGCAATGGCGGCGTTCGCCCTCCTCGCCCGCGCTGTCCACGCCTTCCTCGCCTTCCTCGCGGATCGCGGACCATGCCGCCGCCGCGTCCTGCAAGCGGCGCGCCTCATCCGGCCGGCCCTGCCGCTGGAACAGGGCGGCCAGACTGCGCGTGCAGCGCCGGGTATCCGCATGCTCCGCGCCCAATAGACGCAGCAGCAGCGTGCGGCTTTCCTGCAAACATTGCATAGCTTGCCACAAGCGATTTTCCTGGCAATACACGCCAGCCAGACGCTCCAGGCTGTGCGCCAGCGGCAGGCTAAGGGCGGCCCCGCCATCCTGCATGCTCAGGCGCGCGGCGGCAATCGCCTCCTGCAGCGGAATTTCGGCGCGCGACTGCCATGGCGCATGGCCGCCCCCGAGCCACTCGCGGAAGACGCCCAGCGCCCGCAGCAGCGAAAACTGGTCGCCGCCGGCCGCGCTCAGCGCCGGCTCCCCGCCACTTGCCTCGCGCAAGGGCGGCAATTGCACCTCATCAAAATAGCTTTCCAGCGACAGATCGGCCATGCCATAGGCTTCGCCCAGCGCCTGCTCGAACAGCGGCTGGTAGCCCGGCACGGCGCGTGCCGGATCGCCGCGCCGCCACAGCAAGCGCTGGGCCGCGTCATCCCTGCCGCCGCGGATCGGCAAGGGGTAAGCCAGCAGCGGACGCTGCTCGTCCTCATGGCTGCGGCGGTAGGTGGTGGCGCGCTGCAGCAGCGCCGTCAGGCCGTCGAGATGCTGACGGCCGGGCGGGAAGGCCAGCACCAGGCGGGTCGGCAGCAAGGTGGTGCAAATCCCGGCCATATCGGCGCGGCCGCTGCAGGAATCGACCAGCACATGGCGGAAATGGCGGTTCAAGCTGGCGGCGAAACAGCGGAACAGGGCCGGACAGGCGTCGAACAGCAGCTCCCAGCGCAGATCCGCCAGACGGCGCTCATAGCTGGCATCCTGGCGGCCGGCGCGCATCAGGTACAGGGGGCGGCTCTCGTCGACGCGGCAGACATACTGCTCCCAGCCTACCGCATCCAGCACCTCGCGCGCCACGGCGGCGCTGTCGCGGCCCGCGTTCTGCCGGCCCGCCAAGGCGGCGCGGCAAGCTTCGAACAATTCCAGCACGCCGGGACCGTCATCCTGCAAAGGGAAATACTGGTGCAGGCGCGGCGCTTCCAGATTCCAGTCCACCATCAGGATGGGAGTGGCGGCGCGCTGGCCGCCAGCCAGCAGCGCCGCCAGATGCGCCAGCGCTGCGCTGCGGCCGCAGCCATCCTGATGCGAATAAAAACTGCTCACCTCGCCGGACGTGGACAACGGCGGCAGGGAAAATCGGAAACGTTCCATGGCGGACCTCTAGCGGGGAAAGTGGGGAGGCGGAACGGCGCGCCATTCCGGTGGCATGGCGGGAAGCACGAAGCGGCTGCAATCGTGCTCCGGTGGAATGCAGTACTTCAGATAGTGGTAATGGGCCACCACGCGCTGCACGATCCGCTCGATATCGGGTAGATAGTCGGGATTGGTTTTCAGGTCGGCGGTGGCCAGGGTATAGCGCGAGAAATCCACATACATGCCCGGCTCGCTGATCTGGGGCGGCAGGCTGAGCGGGTGGCGCGTCATGATGACGGGGATGATCAGATGGCTGGGCAGCGGATACCAGTGGCGACGCTCGTCCTCGATCAGCTGCATGGCGGCAAACTCGCGCCGGGTATAGGGATGGGCTTCGTATTTGGGCGTATAGATCACGATCATGCACACGCTCTCGCACAGGGCCAGCGCGATCTTGCGGTCCAGATCGTCGCCGCCGCCCAGCTGCTCGCTATCGACGAACAATTCCTTTTCGGTATCGAGATGGGGTTCCAGATAGCAGCGCAGCGCATCGGCCAGGTCGTTCTTGAACTTGCTCATATAAGCATGCTGCCCGTGCGCGTAACTGAAGAAACAACCGTAGCGGATAGTCATCGCATCCCCCTGAAAAGGGCGTTCTACGTAGCCACTCTAACAAGCCCCATCGCCAGCTCTTTGCGCCAGCGCAAACCTCCGCCAGAGGAAGCCCGCGCCGCAACACGCCAAATGGTGGCGGGAACGCGCCATCCGCTGGCACGCCCTCCCCTTTGATCCGCATCAAACAATGTCCCACCCTGGTGTCAGGCACCAGGGTTAGACATTTGTTGAGGGAGATCAAACGGGGCGGAAGAAGGCGATGACGTCGGCGGCTTCGCGGGTGCGCTTGAAGGGGGGCAGGCTTTGCCAGATGCGGCGGCCATACGGTTTGCTGATGACGCGGGGGTCGCATAGCATCAGCACGCCGCGGTCGCTTTCGTCGCGGATCAGGCGGCCGGCACCCTGCTTGAGGTTGATGATGGCTTCGGGCAGGGTGTGGTGCATGAAGCCGTTCAGGCCCTGCTTTTCCATCACTTCGATGCGGGCAGCCAGCACCGGGTCGTCGGGCGGGGCGAAGGGCAGCTTGTCGATGATGACCAGGGACAGGGCTTCGCCGCGCACGTCGACGCCTTCCCAGAAGCTTTGGCTGCCGATCAGCACGCCATTGCCGGCCTTGCGGAACTGGTCGAGCAGCTCGGTGCGGCCGCGGTCGCCCTGCACGAAGAGGGGGAAGTCCCAGCCGCGCTTGTCGAATTCGTCGCGCAGGCGCTCGGCGGCGCGCTTCACGGCGCGCAAGGTGGTGCAGAGCAGGAAGGTGCGGCCGCCGGCCGCCTCAATAATCGGCAGGGCACAGTCAAGCACGGCATCGGTATAGCCGAAGGAATTGGGATCGGGCAAGTCTTTCGGCACGTAGAGGATGCCCTGCTCTTCATAATTGAAGGGGCTGGGCCAGCTGCGCGCCACTTCGTTTTCCAGGCCCATCTGCTGGGAGAAGTGCTTGAAATCGTTTTTCACGGCCAGCGTGGCCGAGGTGAAGATCCAGCTGCGCGGCACGCCTTCGCGCTGGCCGTTGAAGATCGGCGCGATGGACAGTGGGGTCTTGTGCAGCTGCAGCGAGCTGGCAAACGCTTCCACCCAGTACACGGCTTCTTCGCCGGGCGTGACTTTCGCCTTGGGATCGTATTTCCAGGCCGACATCTTCTGCGCCAGCTCGACGCCGCGCACGCGGCACTGCTCGAGGGTTTCGGCGCGCTCGGCCTGCTTGTCGAGCACGGCCAGCATGCCGTCCAGCGCGTCTTTCAGGGTTTCCAGCGCCGGGAAGAACTCGCTCGACGGGGCGATCTGCGGCAGCGACATGCGCACAATGTCCTGCGGGAAGGTCAGGCGCAGGTCGCGCGCGGCCTTTTCCACCACCGTCACCACCTTGCCCCAGTCGGCGCCGTCGCGCGCATGCGACAAGCCTTCGGCCAGCACGTCGCGGCACAGCTCCAGCACATGCGAGGTGGAGAAGGTGTCGCCGAAAAACAGGGTGGCGGTATCGGGCAGCTGGTGGGCTTCGTCGAAGATGATGGTGTTGGCCGAGGGCAGCAGTTCGGCCACGCCGGTGTCTTTCAGCGCCACGTCGGCGAAGAACAGGTGGTGGTTGACCACCACCACGTCGGCCTGCTGCGCTTCCTTGCGCGCCTTCATCACGAAGCAATCCTGGTAGTACTGGCACTCGGCGCCCATGCAGTTTTCCCGCGTGGACGTGACCAGATTCCAGATCAGGGCGTTTTCCGGCACGCGCGTCAGCTCGGCCTTGTCGCCCGAGCTGGTCATTTTCAGGAAACGCGAGATTTCGCGCAGATAGCCGACATCGTCGCGCGAGGTCATGCGGCCGTTCTGCTGCGTGCGTTCCAGGTGGTAGTGGCAGACGTAGTTGCCGCGGCCCTTGAGCAGGGCCACCGAAACGGGCGCCTGCAGGGCCGCGCGCACAGTGGGAATATCGCGCAGGAAGAGCTGGTCCTGCAAGTTCTTGGTGCCGGTCGAGACGATGGTCTTGCCGCCCCACATCAGGGCCGGCACCAGATAGGCAAAGGTCTTGCCCGTGCCCGTGCCGGCCTCAGCGATCAGGGTTTGCTGCTTGGCGATGGCGTCGGCGATGGCCTTGGCCATCTCGGTCTGGGCGCGGCGCGGCCGGAAGCCGCCCACGGCCGGGCCGAGCGGACCGCCGGCGCCAAACAGGCGTTCGATCTCGGCATCGTGCTTACCCGGCGGCAACGCGGGCTCAAGGGCGGGTTCGGCCGGGGCCGGCGCGGCGGCGGGCGTCTGGGATTCTTGCGTCAAAATAAAAGCGGGAAAAGCGGCCGCGCGGCGCAAGCCGCTCAAGCCGGTACGTCGGGCACCAATTGCATTTTCAGCAGGGTGATATAGTCTTTTAGCTGCAGCTTGCGTTTTTTAAGCCGACGCAATTGCAACTGGTCATGGTGGCCATCCAGGGTCAGCATCTCGATGACGGCATCCAGGTCGCGGTGCTCGACATCCAGCTCGACGATCCGGCGCCGGATCTCTTCTTCATTCGTCATGGTTGAACTTCTAGAAACATTCGTCTAACCAACAGTTTCGTTTGGAGAACAACCTTAGCTTGCAACAAAACTGCTTACCGGTGCATAGTGTAACTCAGGTGGACCCCATAATGAAGCAGGCAAGGATTCCGGGCAGCTATGAGCGCATACAAGATCGAAGCCGGCACCGCCCAGCACATCGGCAACCGGCCACAACAACATGACCGCACCGCCCTCTTCACGTCCAGCAAGGCGCCCGGCTATGTGCTGGCGGTGCTGGCCGATGGCGGCGACAGCGCTCTCGGCGCCGAGCAAGTCCTGCATACCAGCAAGCATCTATTCGACGATTACCGCGCCGGCGACACGGCCAGCCTGCCGCGCCTGTCTGAACTGCTGCGCAATATTGCGCAGGAGACCCACGAAATTCTGCTGATCAATCCGCTGGGCGCCGCGTCCGAACCGCAAGCCACCATGCAGCTGCTGGTGCTCACGCCGCAGCGCCAGGCGGTGTGGGCGCATGTGGGCGACTCCCGCCTCTACCGTTTTTCCAACGGCCAATGCATTGGCCGCAGCAATGACGCCGCCTATATCGAACATCTGGTGCAGGCCGACAGGCTGCCGCTGGAGGCGGCGCGGCGCCACCGCAGCGCCCGGCTGCTGGCCAATTTGCTGGGCAACCGCCTGAAGCCGCCCTACGTCACCGTCGGCGTGCAGGAATGCCTGCAGGCGGGCGATGCCTTCCTGCTGTGCTCGGATGGGCTGTGGCAATACTTTACCGATGTGGAACTGGCGACGGTGCTGGTGCGCAAGACGCCGCGCGAGGCCAGCGAAATGCTGATCAATAAGGCGCGCGAGCGGGCCAAGGGGGCGGCCGACAATTGCTCGATGGTGATCCTGAAGCTGGCGGCCCAGCCGAAAGGGGCGCCCGGCTATACGGTGGAACAGCTGCGCAAGGCGGTCTGAGCCGCCCCGCGCGCGGCTTACTGCTTGGGCTGCGAGGCGGGCGCGCCGGCCTGGGCCTTGGCGGCCTTTTCGGCCTCGGCTTCCTGGCGCTTGCGCAGCTTCTCGGCTTTTTCGGCGCGCTTGGCGGCGATATCGGCCTGGCGCTTCGCCGAGTCGGCCTTTTTCTGTTCGTACTTCTTCACATTGGCGGCGCGCGCGCCGGCCTTGGCAGCGTCCTGCGCTTCCAGCTGCTGGATCTTGGCATCGTGCGCAGCCTGGCGCTGCTCCAGCGAGACGGCGGCCGGACGCGGCAGCGGCTTGTCTTCCGGCGCCGTATGCTTGACCGGCGGCTTGGCGGCGCGCGCCACCGCTTCCGCCGCATCCTTCTTGGCGCGCTCCTCGAGATCGCGGTCGCGCACGTCAACGGCATGCTGACGCTTGAAGTGCTGGGCTTCGACCTCGATGGCGCGCTGCGCAACCAGGCCGGCGCGGCGTTTTTCCTTGGCCTTGTCCAGGCAGTTGTTGACGAAGAAGCGCTCATAGCAGGCCTTCTCGCTGGCGGCGAATTCGGCTTCCAGCGCGGCGCGCTCGCGCGCGACCTGGGCCAGCTTGGCGTCGGCCTGCTCGACCGAATGGGTGGGCGGCACGGCCGGCGCGCCGAGCGGCTCCTGGCCGATCTGCTGCGCCAGGGCGGCGGGCGCCGCCAGCACGGCGGCGAGGATCAGGGTATGTGCTTGCATGGTTTCTGTCCGGCGTTGGGGTTTGGACTTCAGGCCAGCGCGTCGGCGGCGCCGCGCTGTTCCTTGTCCATGTATTCGCGCGACTGCATCTCGACGATGCGCGACACGGTGCGATGGAATTCGTTGGACAGCACGCCGGCGGTGTACAGCTCCTCCGGCTCGACCTCGGCCGACATGATCAGCTTCACCTTCTGGTCGTAGAACACATCGATCAGCCAGGTAAAGCGGCGCGCTTCCGAGGACATGGCCGCCGACATCATCGGCACCCCGGACAATATCACGGTATGGAAGCGGCTGGCGATCTCCAGGTAATCGTTCTGCGAGCGCGGCCCGCCGCACAGGGTGGCGAAATCGAACCAGATGATGGTGCCGGCGCGGCGCAGCGCGCGCAGTTCGCGGCCTTCCACGTGGATGTTCGGATCTTCGTCGGCCGTTTCGGCGATGCGGCTGTAGGCGTCGCGCAGCGACTCGTCGGTCTGGGCGCCCAGCGGTGTGTAATAGGCATGCACCTGTTCCAGCGCGCGGCCGCGGTAATCGATGCCGGCATCCACATTCAGCACATCCATCTTCTCCTTGAGCAGGGCGATGGTGGGCAGGATGCGGTCGCGGTGCAGGCCATCCGGATATAGGGTGTCCGGCTGGTAGTTCGAGGTCATGATGAAGGACACGCCATTGTCGTACAGCGCCTTCATCAGGTTATACAGGATCATGGCGTCGGCCACGTCGGAGACGTGGAACTCGTCGAAGCAGATCAGGCGGTATTTCTTGGCGATGCGGCGCGCCACTTCGTTGAGCGGGTCTTCCACGCCGATCAGCTCATCGAGCTGCATGTGCACGGCGCGCATGAACTCATGGAAGTGCAGGCGCGTCTTGCGCACCAGCGGCACCACCGAGTAGAAGGAATCCATCAGGAAGGACTTGCCGCGCCCCACCCCGCCCCACATATACACGCCGCGCGGCACGTCGGGACGGTTGATCAGGCGCTTGAAGCTGTTCGAGCGCTGGGCCTTGTAGCCCACCCACTCGTCATAGCACTGCTGCAGGCGGTCGACGGCGCGGCGCTGCGCCTCGTCGGCCTTGAAGTCGCGCTGCTCCAGCGCGTGCTGGTAGAACTCCAGGACATTCATACGGATTCGCTTCAAAAACAACAAAAGCCGGAACAGGTCTTGTGAACCCGTTCCGGCCGATAAGGCGCTCTTAGAAGTTCAAGGTGCGCTTATCGACGGCCAGCGCGGCTTCCTTGGTTGCTTCGGACAGCGATGGGTGGGCGTGGCAGATGCGGGCGATGTCTTCGGCCGATGCCTTGAATTCCATGGCGACCACGGCTTCGGAAATCAGCTCGGAAGCCATTGGGCCGATGATGTGCACGCCCAGGATTTCGTCGGTGGTGGCGTCGGCCAGGAATTTCACCATGCCCGAGGTGTCGCCCAGCGCGCGCGCGCGGCCGTTCGCCAGGAAGGGGAAGGTGCCGGCTTTGTACGCAACGCCGTCGGCTTTGAGCTGCTGCTCGGTGCGGCCAACCCAGGCGATTTCCGGCGAGGTGTAGATCACCCAAGGAATCGTGTTGAAGTTGGTGTGGCCATGCTGGCCGGCCATGCGCTCGGCCACGGCAACGCCCTCTTCTTCGGCTTTGTGCGCCAGCATCGGGCCGCGCACCACGTCGCCGATCGCCCAGACGCCAGGCAGATTGGTTTTGCAGTCGTCGTCCACGGTCACGAAGCCGCGTTCGTCCAGCGCCAGGCCGGCCTTATCGGCGCCCAGGCCGTTGGTGTTCGGGGTACGGCCGATCGAAACGATCAGCTTGTCGAACACCACGCTCTGCGCTTCGCCCTTGGCATCGGTGTATTCCACTTTGACGTTATTCTCGCCGGTGGTGATGGCGCCGATTTTGCAGCCCAGGTTGATGGACAGGCCTTGTTTGGTGAACAGCTTGTTGGCTTCCTTGGCGATCTGCTCGTCCACGGCGCCGAGGAAGGTCGGCAGACCTTCCAGCACGGTTACTTTGGAACCCAGACGGCGCCATACCGAACCCATTTCCAGGCCGATCACGCCGGCGCCGATCACGCCCAGATTGGCCGGTACGGATTCGATGGCCAGCGCGCCGGTGTTCGACAGGATCAGTTTCTCGTCGAACGGGGTGCCTGGCAGCGCGCGCGCATTGGAACCGGTGGCAACGATGACTTGCTTGGCGTTGATGGTTTCGTTGGTCGGGCCGGAGATGGCGATCGGGTAGCCTTCAGCGCCAGCGGCGCCGGCGAACGCGCCGCGGCCGTGGAAGAAGGTCACTTTGTTTTTCTTGAACAGGAACAGGATGCCGTCGTTGTTCTGCTTCACAACGGTATCCTTGCGCTTGATCATCTGGCCCAGATTCAGCGACAGGCCCGCAACGTCGATGCCGTGTTCGGCAAAGGCGTGGCCTGCGTGTTCGTAGTGTTCCGACGATTGCAGCAGGGCTTTGGATGGGATGCAGCCCACATTGGTGCAGGTGCCGCCTGGCGCGGGACCGCCCTTGGCATTGCTCCACTCGTCGATACAGGCGACCGAGAAGCCCAGCTGCGCTGCGCGGATGGCCGCGATATAGCCGCCAGGACCGGCGCCGATCACCACTACGTCGAATTGTTTATTGCTCATATCTTATTTTCCAATCAGTTCTTCGTCCGGGACGAATATCCACAACAGGATGTAAATCACCAGGCCAAATCCGAAAGAGATGGTGAACAGCGCGAAGATCAGACGCCAGATCCAGGACTCGACGCCGGAGGCGCGGCCCAAGCCGCCGCACACGCCACCGAGCCAGCGGTCCGCGCGCGAACGGCGGAAATTACTGAACTCCGTGGCCAGGTCGGAACCGGCGCTGGACGGCGGCGCGCCGTTCAGCAGGCGCTCCTTGGCGCGGGCAAACTCTTCGTCGCTCAGCGCACCAGCCTGATGCAGCTCGTGCAGGCGCTTGATTTCTTCCGAGACGCTCATGCAACCTCTCTTCCAAATAAGGGAGCCGCGGCGCCGAAACGCCGCAGCTCAGGGGTGGTTTACTGCGCGATTACAGGTCCAGCAGCAGGCGGGCTGGATCTTCCAGCGCCTCTTTCATTGCCACCAGGCCCAGCACGGCTTCGCGGCCGTCGATGATACGGTGGTCGTACGACATCGCCAGGTAGTTCATTGGGCGGATGACGATCTGGCCGTTTTCGACAACAGCGCGGTCCTTGGTCGCGTGCACGCCCAGGATGGCCGATTGTGGCGGGTTGATGATCGGGGTCGACAGCATGGAGCCGAAGGTGCCGCCGTTCGAGATGGAGAAGGTACCGCCGGTCAGGTCGTCCAGGGTCAGCTTGCCTTCTTTCGCCTTGGCGCCGAATTCGCCGATCTTCTTCTCGATGTCGGCGATGCTCATCTGGTCGGCATTGCGCAGGATAGGCACCACCAGGCCGCGTGGCGAACCGACGGCGATACCGATGTCGAAGTAACCGTGGTAGACGATGTCGTTGCCGTCAACGGAGGCGTTGATGATCGGGTATTTCTTCAGCGCGGCCACAGCAGCTTTGACGAAGAAGGACATGAAGCCCAGCTTCACGCCGTGTTCTTTCTCGAACTTGTCCTTGTACTTGGTGCGCAGGTCCATTACTGGCTGCATATTCACTTCGTTGAAGGTGGTCAAGATGGCGTTGGTCGATTGCGATTCCACCAGGCGCTCGGCGATACGGGCGCGCAGACGGCTCATCGGCACGCGCTCTTCCGGACGGTCGCCCAGGTTCAGGGCGCCCACTGGCGCGGCGATTTTCTGCAGCGCTGGCTTGGCAGCGGCTGGCGCCAGCGGTGCTGGTGCGGCTGGTTTCGGTGCAGCGGCGGCAGCCAGGGCGTCGCCCTTGGTCACGCGGCCGTCTTTGCCGGAACCGGCAACGTCGGAAGCGGACAGGCCGGCTTCGGACAGTATCTTGGCGGCGGCCGGCATGGCCACGTCGCCTTTAGCGCCACCGGTGGCAGCAGCTGGAGCAGCGGCGGCAGGTGCGGCGGCAGCCGGCGCAGCGGCGGCGGCAGGAGCCGATGGGGTGGCACCAGCGGTAGCTTCCGTATCGATGATGGCGATCACTTCACCAGCGACCACGGTAGCGCCGTCGTTCTTGATGATCTGAACAACCACGCCAGCGCTAGGGGCCGGCAGTTCCAGAACGACCTTGTCGGTCTCGATGTCGATCATGTTTTCGTCGCGTGCAACTGCTTCGCCGACTTTTTTGTGCCAGGACAGCAGGGTCGCTTCTGCGACGGATTCCGACAGTTGAGGAACTTTAACTTCGATTTGTGCCATGTATAACTCCGTAACTTGGTATTTTTCTGGCGCCGCGTCTTATGGACGCGGCGCGCCTTGCCTATTATTTGGTGAGGATGAAGCCCTTCAGCTTCGAGAACGCCGTTTCCAGCAGGTCTTTTTGCTGGGCGTAGTGCTTGTCGTAGTAGCCGACAGCCGGCGACGCGGAAGCAGGACGGCCGGCATACGCCAGGCGCTGGCCCGCATCCATGGACTCGAAGATGTTGTGCTGGATCTGGAACCAAGGGCCCTGATTCTGCGGCTCGTCCTGTGCCCACACCACTTCCGCCAGGTTCGGGAACTTTTTCAGTTCGGCGGCGAAGGCCTTGTGCGGGAACGGATACAGCTGCTCGACACGCACGATGGCGGTGTCGGTCTGGCCGCGGGTCTTGCGGGCGTTGGCCAGGTCGTAATACACCTTGCCGGAGCAGGCGATCACGCGCTTGACCTTCTTGGCGTCGATCTTCTCATCGACTTCACCGATCACGGTCTGGAAGGCGCCTTTGGCCAGTTCGGACAGCGGCGAACCTGCATCCTTGTTACGCAGCAGCGATTTCGGGGTCATGATGACCAGCGGCTTGCGGAACTGGCGCACCATCTGGCGGCGCAGCAGGTGGAAGATCTGCGACGCGGTGGTGGGCTGCACCACTTGCATATTGTTGTCGGCGCACA
This sequence comes from Massilia sp. BJB1822, assembly GCF_013369485.1. GTDB lineage: Bacteria > Pseudomonadota > Gammaproteobacteria > Burkholderiales > Burkholderiaceae_D > Rugamonas. The sequence goes on along the minus strand of NZ_JABWEB010000005.1, from coordinate 177,915 downwards.
GCTGCAGGAAGCGCTCTGGACGCGCGGAGGAGTGCTCCGGACCCTGGCCTTCGTAACCGTGCGGCAGCATCATCACCAGACCGGAGGCGCGGCCCCACTTCACTTCGCCGGAGCTGATGAACTGGTCGATCACAACCTGGGCGCCGTTGACGAAGTCGCCGAACTGGGCTTCCCAGATGGTCAGGGTGTTTGGCTCGGCGGTCGAGTAGCCGTATTCGAAGCCCAGCACCGCCTCTTCGGACAGCACGGAGTCGATCACGGTGAACGGCGCCTGGTTCTCGGCGATGTTCTGCAGCGGCACGTAGATGCCGGCGTCCCAACGTTCGCGGTTCTGGTCGTGCAGCACGGCGTGGCGGTGCACGAAGGTGCCGCGGCCGGCGTCCTGGCCGGTCAGACGCACGGCGTAGCCGGACGATACCAGCGAGGCGTAAGCCAGGTGCTCGCCCATGCCCCAGTCCAGATTCAGTTCGCCGCGGCCCATGGCTGCGCGGTCGCCCAGCACTTTTTCCACCAGCGAGTGGACCTTGAATTCTTCCGGCACGGTGGTGATGCGGCCGGCCAGGCGTTTCAGTTCGGTCAGCGGCACGGCGGTGTCGGCGGCGTCGCTCCACTTGCGGTTCAGGAACGGCAGCCAGTCGACGGCGTACTTGTTCTTGAAGTTGGAGATCACTGGATCGACAGTGTGCTTGCCGGCGTCCATGGCGTCGCGGTAAGCGGCCACCATGGCGTCGCCGCCATCGGCAGCGATCACGCCCTGGGCAGCCAGCTTATCCGCGTACAGCTTGCGGGTGCCTGGGTGCTTGGCGATCTTCTTGTACATCAGCGGCTGGGTCAGCGCCGGGGTGTCCTGCTCGTTGTGGCCCAGTTTACGGTAGCAGATGATATCGACCACGATATCCTTCTGGAATTGCTGGCGGTAGTCCATCGCGATTTGCGAGGCCAGCACCACGGCTTCAGGATCGTCGGCGTTCACGTGCAGCACCGGCGCTTCGATCATCTTCACGACGTCGGAGCAATAGATGGTGGAGCGCGCGTCGCGCGGGTCGGAGGTGGTGAAACCGATCTGGTTGTTGATCACGATGTGCACCGTGCCGCCCGTGCCGTAGCCGCGGGTCTGCGCCAGATTCAGGGTTTCCATCACAACGCCCTGGCCTGCGAAAGCGGCGTCGCCGTGCACCAGGATCGGCAGCACTTGCGCGCCATGCACGTCGCCGCGGCGGTCCATGCGGGCTTTCACCGAACCTTCAACCACAGGGTTGACGATTTCCAGGTGCGATGGGTTGAAGGCCAGCGACAGGTGGACCGGGCCGCCTGCGGTGGAGATGTCGGACGAGAAGCCCTGGTGGTATTTCACGTCGCCGGCCGGCAGGTCGTCGCCATGCTTGCCTTCGAATTCTTCGAACAGGTCTTTCGGGGCTTTGCCCAGGGTGTTGACCAGCACGTTCAGACGGCCGCGGTGGGCCATGCCGATGACGATTTCCTGCACGCCTTTTTCGCCGGCGCGCTGGATGATCTCGTCGATGGAGGCGATAAAGGTCTCGCCGCCTTCCAGCGAGAAGCGTTTCTGGCCGACGTATTTGGTATGCAGATAGCGTTCCAGGCCTTCAGCAGCGGTCAGGCGCTCCAGGATGTGCTTTTTCTTCTCGGCGGTGAAGTTCGGGGTCGAGCGGATCGATTCCAGGCGTTCTTGCAGCCAGCGCTTTTCGGCTGGGTCGGAGATGTACATGTATTCCGCGCCGATGGAGCGGGTATAGGTGTCGCGCAGGAAGTTGGTCAGATCGCGCAGCGAAGCGGTTTCAGGACCGAAGTAGGTGTTGCTGATGTTGAAGACGGTGTCCAGATCGGCGTCGGTGAAGCCGTAGAAGCTTGGCTCCAGTTCCGGGATCGATGGACGTTCCTGACGCTGCAGCGGGTCCAGGTTGGCCCAGCGCGAACCCAGGTAGCGGTAAGCGGCGATCAGCTGGGTGGCGGCCACGCGCTTGCGGCCCATTTCGGCGTCGGCCGAAGCGACCACGGTGCGGATCGGGCCGGCTTTCGCGCGTTCGGCGAAGGAGGCGATCACGGAGGCGTGGGCGACGTCGGGTTTGTTGGAGCCATCGACAGCCGGCACGTGCTGCATGGCGTCGAAGTAAGCGCGCCAGTTATCTGGCACGGAACCTGGATTAGCGAGATACGCTTCGTAGAGTTCCTCTACGTAAGGCGCATTCCCACCGAACAGGTAGGAGTTGGACGTCTGTTGTTGCATCATTCTTGCTCACCTTTCTTCGCGCTTCGCGAGATTAGCGGGTTAATCTAACCTTCCGCGACACGGCCTGACCGGTTAGCGGATTGCACATCAAGTTGTGGGGGAAGGGCTCTGTTGCTTTCAGAATTTCCAAAAACGGTCGTTTAGCATAGCACGTGGAATTGTATCCCAACAACCACCGTCACATTAAAAAGTCGCGTCCACGCGATGTTTTTTATTTGGTCAGCCTGCCTTTTTACCAATGATATCTGAATATTAAGCGTGGTCCAGCCATTCAGGATCATGGTGAAACCAGTCGACGAGAAAATCGAGCATGGCGCGCAAGGCGGCCGGCATATGCTGGCGCGAGGTATAAATTCCATATATGCCGAGCATTTGCGCTTGCCAGTCTGGCAACAACAACGCCAGCCGGCCCTCGGCAATCAGCGGCGCGGCAGCGTGGCGCGGCTGCAGCGAAATCCCCACACCCTGGGCCGTGGCCGCCAGCAGCGCCATCGACTCGTTCGACGACAGATTGCCGCCCACCGGCACGGCCACGCCCTCCCCGTCCCGGCTGAACTGCCACAAGCTCTTGCCGAAGTAGTTATAGGTCAGGCAGTTGTGGGCGGCCAGATCGGCGGGCGTTCGCGGCACACCATGCTTCTGTATATAAGAGGGGGCGGCGCACACCACCGAGGCGCAATCGGCCAGGCGGCGCGCGATCATGCTCGGCTCCAGCGCATTGGTGATGCGGATCGCCAGATCGATGCGCTGCTCGACCAGATTGACCGAGCGGTTATCCACCTGCAGATCGATGCTGGTGCGCGGATAGCGTTCCAGGAAGGCGCGCACGGCGCCGGCCAGCGCGCCCTGCGCCAGGAACTGGGCGCAGGCCATGCGCAGCAGGCCGTGGGGCGAATCCGGCTCTTCGCCGGCCGCGCTGGACATGGCGGCCGCCAGCGTCAGCATATCGCGACAGCGCACCAGCGTGACCTCGCCGGCAGCCGTCAGGCTCAGGCGGCGCGTGGTACGGTGCAGGAGGCGGGCGCCGGCCCACGCCTCCATCTCGGCCAGGTAGCGCGTCACCATGGCGCGCGACATATCGAGGGCGTCGGCGGCGGCCACCATGCTGCCCCGTTCGGCGATGGCGACAAAGACTTCGGCGGCGGCGATTTTATCCATATGATCGATTTATGCAACAAACCGTTTCAATATAGAGCATTTTTCGTTTGAATGGACAGGTCTACACTGCGTGCATACCAAATTCTTCTTGAAAGGAAACACAGCATGATCAAGCAAACCCTGGCCGCCGCCGCCCTCGCCACCACCACCCTCGCCGCCTCCGCCGCACCGCTGCAGCTGGAAGTGTTCAATCCGGGCGAAGCCGCCATCTTCCCGGTCGCCTCCGTGCTGGTCAAAGGCGAGAAGGAAGTCGTGCTGATCGACGCCCAATTCTCGCGTGGCGAAGCGCTGAAACTGGTCGACAAGATCAAGGCCAGCGGCCGCAAGCTGAGCACCGTCTACGTCAGCCACGGCGACCCTGACTTCTACTTCGGCCTGGACGTGATCAAAGCCGCTTTCCCCGAAGCGAAGATCGTGGCCACCGCCGGCACCATCGCCGCCATGGAAAAGAAAGCCAAGGCCAAGGTCGCCTACTGGGGTCCGATCCTGGGCGCCAATGCCCCGCAAGCCATCGTGATGCCGGAAGCCCTGCAAGGCGACACCATCAAGCTCGAAGGCGAAACCCTGCAGATCAAAGGCCTGGACGGCGCCACCCCGGACCGCACCTATGTCTGGATTCCCTCGCTGAAAGCCGTGGCCGGCGGCGTGGTCCTGTTCAAAGGCCTGCACGTCTGGACCGCTGACACCCAGACGGTCGAATCGCGCAAGCAATGGCTGGCCGCCCTGGACGGTATCGCCGCCCTCAAACCGGTGACGGTCGTGCCTGGCCACTTCGCCGTCGGCAGCAGCTTCACGCCCGACAGCATCGCCTACACCGCCGACTACCTGCGCCGCTTCGAAGCCGAGACCCCGAAAGCCGCCAACTCCATCGAGCTGGTCGCCGCCATGAAAAAAGCCTACCCGACGGTCGGCCTCGACGGCGCCCTGCAAACCAGCGCCAAAGTCGCCAAAGGCGAGATCAAGTGGTAAGCCCTTTGATCTAAATCAGCAAATGTCCCACCCTGGTGTCAGGCACTGGAGGTGGACATTCTTTGATCCAGATCAGCGAATGTCCGACCTTGGTGCCTGACACCAGGGTGGGACATTGTTTGATTTGGCGCAAAGGCGGTAGACATTTCTGTCTAGATATTTTATTCTAGATGGGAGCCTGGGCTTTTTTCTATTCTCCATATGTCTACTTCTTTGCCAAAACCTACACCATCTGAGCTGGAAATGCTGCGCCTGCTGTTTGCGCTGGGGCCGGCGACGGCGAAACAGGTGCATCAGGCGGCGCTGGAGTCGCGGCCGGAGATCAATTACGCCACCGTGCTGCGCCTGCTGCAGGTGATGCATACAAAGGGACTGCTGGCGCGCGATGAGAGCCAGCGCGCCCATGTCTATTCCGCCGTGCAGGAACAGGATTCGATCCAGACCGGCTTGCTCAAGGATCTGATCAATAAGGCCTTCGCCGGCTCCGGCAAGGCATTGGTGCTGGCGGCCTTGCGTGGCGGCCATGTGAGCGCCCGCGAGCGCGCCGAGATTCAGGCGCTGCTGGACGAGGATCAGCCTAAATAAAAAGCGCGCCACCAGGGCGCGCTTTGTTCATCATGGGATGAATTTGCTCTTGTCCGGGAATGCCGGACGGGGCGGCTTGCTGGGCGGATTCTTCGCCAGCTCGGCCTTCACCACTTCAATCGCTTTTTCCAGCTGCGGATCGCGGCCGGCAATCACGTCGGCCGGCGTCTGTTCGACTTCGATATCCGGCGGCACGCCTTCATTCTCCACGCCCCAGCCATTCTCTCGCGTCCAGAAAGCCAGGTTGGGCGCGGTGATGAAGCCGCCGTCGAGCAAGACGGGGAAGCCGAGGATGCCAACCAGCCCACCCCAGGTGCGTTTGCCGATCAGTGGTCCCATCTTATTCTTGCGGAACATCCACGGCAGCAGGTCGCCGCCGGAACCGGCCGTTTCGTCGATCAGCATGGCGCGCGGCCCCTGGATCGAGGCGGACGGGGTTTTCATGTCGGCCCCATAACGCATGGTCCACCAGGCGATTTCCTGTTTTTGCAGGATTTCGATGTAGTAGTCGGCCAGGCTGCCGCCGCCGTTGAAGCGCTCGTCGATGATCACGCCGTCCTTGTAGGACTGCGGATAGAAGTAGCGCTTGAAATAGGTGTGGCCCAGGGTGGTCGTATTCGGCACGTAGACATAGGCCACGCGTCCGCCGGTGGCGGCATTCACCTTGCGGATATTGCCTTCGACCCAGTCGCGGTTGCGCAGCGCATCCTCGCTGGCAACCGGCACCACGGTGATGGTGCGCGCGCCCTTGCCATCGGCATTCGGGCCGACCGTGATGTCGATGGTCCGGTTGGCGCTATTCTCGAACGGCGCGTACAGATTGGTGGGCGGCGCCAGCGGCTTGCCATCCACTGCCAGCAGATACTCGCCTACTTTCACATTCAACCCCGGCTCGGTCAGCGGCGAACGCAGGGTCGGATTCCAGTTCAGGCCTCCGTAGATTTTCTTGAAGCGGTAATGGCCGTTCGCCACCTCGTAGTCGGCGCCCAGCAGTCCGCCCGGCACCGGCTTGTTCTCGATGAAGCTGTCGCCGCCGCCGCCGCGATGGTGTCCGACGCCAAGCTCGCTGTGCAGCCACTGGATCACGCGGTTCAGGTCCGAGCGCGTGGCCAGATCGGGCAGGAACTGGGCGTATTTGTCGTGCATCTGCCGCCAGTTCACGCCGTGCATGCCAGGATCGTAAAAGTAGTCGCGGTTGATGCGCCAGGCTTCGCGGTAGATCTGCGTCCACTCGGCGCGCGGATCGGCTTTCACTTCGATCGCATCGACGCGCAGCTTGCCTTCGCTGGCGGCCAGGGTCTTGCCGGTGGCCGAACCGGTGGCCCAGCTCTCCTTCAGGCGATAGATCAGTTTCTTGCCGTCGGCGCTGATGCCGTAACCGTCCAGTTCCGCCACCACGGTTTCCGTCTTGCGGTCTTTCAGGTCGAAGCGCTGCAGGGATTTTTTGCCATCGCTTTCGCGCATGAAGAAGACCTGCCCTTCCCCACCAGCCTCCAGATTGGACAACTGCGCCACCGGCACCGGCAAATCGATGATGCGGGTGGAGATGCCGTCGAAGTCGATGCGCATGGGTGCCACCGGCGCCACCTTCACTTTCGGATCGTCGCGGCCGGTGACGGGATCGACGGCTGGTTTCTCGTCAGCCTTGCCATTCTCTTTTTTCTCGCTTGACGCCTCATCCTTGGCGTCCTTCGGTTTGGCGGCGGCGCCCTTCTCCTCATCGCTCTCCTTCACCAGCGGCGACGGCAGATCCTGGCGCAGCACGGCCAGCCAGATGCTGCTTGTGGCGCGGTTATCCTCGTTCTGCAGCGAGAACCAGTTGTTGGTGGGACCGGCATTGGTGGAGGCGAAGAAGTACAGGTATTTTCCGCTGCGGTCGAAGGCCGGATCGGCAACGTCGGACAGGCCATCGGTGACGGCATACGATTTATCCTGCTCCAGCGAATAGATGTAGGCGGTGCGCGTGTAGCTCAGGGAGTTCAGCGTGTAGGCGACCCAGCGCGAATCCGGCGCCCAGGCGGGGCTGAGCGATTTCGTCACACCGTAAATCGGCTCGGTGGCGATCTTCTTCTGCACGCCAGTGGCCAGGTCCAGCACATACAGGCTCCAGGCATTGTCGATGAAGGCGATCTTCTTGCTGTCCGGCGACCAGTTGGCGCGCTCGTAGAAACCGGCTCCGCTCAGCTTGAACTTGCGTACCGGGCCTTTGCCGTCCTGCGGCTGCACATGCAGGGCGTACTCGCCCGATTCGTCCGAGAAGTAAGCCAGCGAACGGCCATCGGGCGACCAGGCTGGATTGCGCTCATGCACGGCCGGGCTTTGCGTCAGGTGGCGCACATCGCCCTTGTCGGCCGGCAGGGTGACGATATCGCCGCGGAATTCGAAGGCCACGCGCGCGCCAGACGGCGAGATCGAGGCATCGCGGATATACGAGGCGCCGCGCACCCAGCGCGGGCGCGACAGGCCAAGATCGCTGCTCACGCCGATGGTCAGCTTGCGCGCCGCGCCGCCGTCCAGATCGAGCGCATGCAGATAGCCGGCCTGCTCGTACACGATGCGCCGGCCCTGCGCCGCCGCGTTCAGCACCGGGAAGTCGGCGTGGCGGGTCAGCGCGCGCACCGCCTTGGTCTTGGTATCGTAAGCGTAGAGATTGAATTCGCCGTCGCGGTCGGAGCGGAAGTAAATCGTATCGCCCAGCCATACCGGATCGACGTCGTTGACGCGCGAAGCCGGCTGCGGAATCTTCTCGACCGCCTGGCTGGCGCGGTTGAAGATCCACAGCACCGAATGGGTGCCGCCGCGATAGCGCTTCCATTGCAGGAAGGCGGGCGAGGTCGGGTTATAGACGATGGACTTGCCATCCGGCGAATAGGCAGCGCGCGCGGCGTTCGGGATTTCCAGCTCCGCTTCCACGCCGCCGGTGACGGGCACGGTGAACAGCTTGCGGTAGCGGTTATTGAAGGCCGCGCGCGGCGAGGCAAACATCACCGCCTTGCCGTCCGGCGTGAAGGACTGCACCAGATCCGGCCCCGGATGCCAGGTCAGGCGCTGCGGCATGCCGCCGCTTACGGCCAGCACATACACATCAGTATTGCCGTCCAGCGTGGCGCTATAGGCCAGCAGCTTGCCGTCAGGCGAAAACACGGGATTGGACTTTTCGCCGACGTCGGACGTCAGGCGCCGCACGCCGCTGCCATCGGGATTGGCCAACCACACATCGCCCGCGTAGACAAAGGCGATATGGCTGGCCGACACCGCCGGTTCGGTCAGCAAACGGGTATCGGAAGTATTCGGAAGTGCCTGGGACGCCAGCGGCAGCAGCGCGGCCGCCGCCAGGGAAAGTTTCGACAGAATGCTCAAGTACGCCTCGCAATCAGGGATATATGGGAAGCTGCAACGTTGCCCAATATACACCTAATTGCACGAATTGTTACGCCGGTATGACGCCACGCTGCACCACAATCCGGCATGGGGAAGCTCAGCAACGTGGCCGGCCTCCAACTGCGCCAGCCATGTATCGGCTTCAGTCTCACTCACATGAAACCCGGTACGCCGATACTCCTGCCAGGCCTGAACGGCTGCGCGGTCCTGGGACGACAAGCTGTCGACCCATCCCAGATAGCGTTCCACTACCTGCACCATAAGCTGCTCCACCGGCAGCCCGCATTCGCGGGATAGGGCCAGTAGGCGCTGATGAGTAGAGGCCTCTAGCTGTATCGATAAATTCTGTGCATCCGCTTCCGACATGATTCCGCCCTCCTCTCTTCACATTAGCATACGCCGTCACGAAATAAAAAAAGCGAGCCGCAAGGGCTCGCTTTTCAGTGGCGGCAGGCGCGGATCAGCGCTTGGCCAGCGGTGGTACGTCGCGCACGGCGGAGCCGACGAACAGCTGGCGCGGACGGCCGATCTTCTGCTCTGGGTCGGCGATCATTTCGTTCCATTGGGCGATCCAGCCGATGGTACGGGCCATGGCGAAGATGCCGGTGAACAGCGAGACCGGGATGCCCAGGGCGGACTGCACGATGCCCGAGTAGAAGTCCACGTTCGGGTACAGTTTGCGCGAAACGAAGTAGTCGTCGTTCAGTGCAATCTTTTCCAGTTCCATGGCCAGCTTGAACAGCGGGTCGTCTTGCAGGCCCAGTTCGTTCAGCACTTCGTGGCAGGTTTCGCGCATCAGCTTGGCGCGCGGGTCGAAGTTCTTGTACACACGGTGACCGAAGCCCATCAGCTTGACGCCGGAGTTCTTGTCTTTCACTTTCGCGATGAACTCAGGGATCTTGTCGACCGAGCCGATTTCTTTCAGCATGTTCAGCGCGGCTTCGTTCGCGCCGCCGTGGGCAGGGCCCCACAGGCAGGCGATGCCCGCTGCGATACAGGCGAACGGGTTGGCGCCCGAGGAGCCGGCCAGACGCACGGTCGAGGTGGACGCGTTCTGCTCGTGATCCGCATGCAGGATCAGGATGCGGTCCAGCGCGCGCACCAGCACGTCGTTGACCTTGTACTCTTCGCATGGATTGCCGAACATCATGCGCATGAAGTTGGCGCTGTAGGACAGGTCGTTGCGTGGGTACACGAAAGGCTGGCCGATCGAGTATTTGTAGGCCATCGCCACCAGGGTCGGCATCTTGGCGATCAGGCGGATCGCCGACACTTCGCGGTGGTGCGGGTCGTTGATGTCCAGCGAGTCGTGGTAGAACGATGCCAGCGCGCCGACGGTGCCAACCAGCACGGACATCGGGTGCGCGTCGCGGCGGAAGCCGCGGAAGAAGAATTGCATCTGCTCGTGCACCATGGTGTGCTTGGTGACGGTTTCCACGAACTTCTTCTTGTCCACTGCGTTCGGCAGTTCGCCGTTCAGCAGCAGGTAGCAGGTTTCCATGAAGTCGGCATTCACCGCCAGCTGCTCGATCGGGAAGCCGCGGTATTGCAGCTCGCCCTTGTCGCCGTCGATGTAGGTGATCGACGAGTTGCACGACGCGGTGGACATGAAGCCAGGGTCGTAAGTGAATTTACCGGTGCCGCCGTACAGCTTGCGGATGTCGATGACGTCCGGGCCGACGGTGCCCTTGTAGATCGGAAATTCAATCGATGGGCTGCCGTCCGAGAACGACAGGGTGGCTTTATTTTCAGAGATATTCATGGACTCTTCCTTCTTGGAGAGGTGCGAAATAAAAAAAACTCACAAACTTTCCGGTGCCGCGTATTTCTACGCCTGGCGTAACCGTTGCAGCAGTGCGCGCACATGCGGCAGATCGATCTCGCCTTCAGGCTCGCTGCGAGCCAGCACCAGATCCATCAGCGCATTGTCCGACAAGTCGAGGAGCCGCGTAAGCGCGTCCACTTCCTCGTCGGTCAATTCCAGTTCATGCGCATCGAGAAAACGCGTCAGTATCAGGTCGTTTTCCAGCAGACCGCGGCGCGAGCGCCAGCGCAGGCGCGCGCGGTTTGCCGGGTCCGATTGATGCGCATGTTTGTTCGTTTCGCTCATATCAGATCGCGCGGCGGACCATCAATTCCTTGATCTTGCCGATGGCCTTGTTCGGATTCAGGCCTTTCGGGCAAACGTCCACGCAGTTCATGATCGAGTGGCAGCGGAACAGGCGGTACGGGTCTTCCAGGTTGTCCAGACGCGCGCCGGTGGCTTCGTCGCGGCTGTCGGCGATGAAGCGGTAGGCTTGCAGCAGGCCGGCCGGGCCGACGAACTTGTCCGGATTCCACCAGAACGACGGGCAGGAGGTCGAGCAGCAGGCGCACAGGATGCACTCGTACAGGCCATCCAGCTCTTCGCGCTGTTCCGGCGATTGCAGGCGCTCTTTCTCCGGCGGGATCGAGTCGTTGATCAGGAACGGCTTGATCGAGTCGTACTGCTTGAAGAACTGGGTCATGTCGACGATCAGGTCGCGGATCACCGGCAGGCCTGGCAGCGGGCGCAGCACGATCGGCTCGCTCAGCTCGTTCAGGTTGGTGGTGCAGGCCAGACCGTTCTTGCCATTGATGTTCATGGCGTCCGAACCGCACACGCCTTCGCGGCAGGAGCGGCGCAGGGCCAGCGAATCGTCCACGTCGGACTTGATGCGCTGCAGTGCGTCGAGCAGCATCTTGTCGGTGTCTTTCAGCTCGACCGTCAGGTCTTGCATGTAAGGCTTGGCATCCTTGTCCGGATCGTAGCGGTAAATCTTGAATTTGAGAGTACGTGCCATGTTGTAAGGCCCTTGCTTAGAAAGTACGTGGTTTCGGCTTGAAGGTATCGACCGTCAGCGGTTTGGTGACAACGGCTTTGTACTCCAGGCGGTTGCCTTCGGAGAACCAGAGCGTGTGCTTCATCCAGTTGTCGTCGTCGCGCTGCGGATAATCGCTGTGCGCATGGGCGCCGCGCGATTCCTTGCGTGCTACAGCCGAGGTGATGGTGGCCTTGGCAGTTTCAATCAGATTGTCCAGCTCCAGCGCTTCCACGCGGGCGGTGTTGAAGACCTTGGACTTGTCCTGGAAGGACACGTGCTTGCGGCGCTCGTCCAGCTTCATGATTTCCTGGTAGCCCTGGGTCAGCAGCTCGTCGGTACGGAACACGCCGCAGTACTTCTGCATGGTGGCGCGGATATCGTTGGCCACGTTCTGCACGCGCTCGCCGCCGGTCGAGGTTTCCAGCTTGTTCAGACGGCCCATGGCGAACTCGGACGCGTCTTTCGGCATCGGCTTGAATTCTTTTTGCTTCAGGTTCTGCGCCACCACGTGGTTGCCGGCCGCGCGGCCGAAGACCACCAGGTCGAGCAGGGAGTTGGTGCCCAGACGGTTGGCGCCGTGCACCGAGACGCAGGCGCATTCGCCGATCGCGTACAGGCCGTTGACCACTTTCTGGCTGCCGTCGCCGGTCGGTGCCACCACCTGGCCGTGGATATTGGTCGGAATGCCGCCCATCTGGTAGTGGATGGTCGGCACGACAGGAATCGGTTCCTTGGTGGCGTCGACGTTGGCGAACTTGTGGCCGATTTCCAGGATCGAAGGCAGACGCTTCTTGATGGTCTCGGAGCCGATGTGGCGCAGGTCCAGCAGCACGTGGTCCTTGTTCGGACCGCAGCCGCGGCCTTCCTTGATCTCCTGGTCCATCGAACGCGAAACGAAGTCGCGCGGCGCCAGATCCTTCAGGGTCGGCGCATAGCGCTCCATGAAGCGTTCGCCGTTGGAGTTGATCAGGATGCCGCCTTCGCCGCGCACGCCTTCGGTGATCAGCACGCCCGCGCCGGACACGCCGGTCGGGTGGAACTGCCAGAATTCCATATCCTGCAGCGGCAGGCCGGCGCGTGCCGCCATGCCCATGCCGTCGCCGGTGTTGATGAAGGCGTTGGTCGAGGCCGCGAAGATGCGGCCGGCGCCGCCGGTGGCGAAGATGGTGGTCTTCGCTTCCAGGATCATGCACTCGCCGGTTTCCATTTCCAGGGCCACCACGCCGACCACGTCGCCTTCGGCGTCGCGGATCAGGTCCAGGGCCATCCACTCGACGAAGAAGTGGGTGCGGGCGCGCACATTGCGCTGGTACAGGGTGTGCAGCAGGGCGTGGCCGGTACGGTCAGCCGCGGCGCAGGCGCGCTGCACGGCTTTTTCGCCGAAGTTGGCGGTGTGGCCGCCGAACGGACGCTGGTAAATGGTGCCGTCCGGGTTGCGGTCGAACGGCATGCCGAAGTGTTCCAGCTCGTACACGACTTTCGGCGCTTCGCGGCACATGAATTCGATTGCGTCCTGGTCGCCCAGATAGTCGCCGCCCTTGACGGTGTCGAACATATGCCAGAACCAGTTGTCTTCCGACATATTGCCCAGCGAGGCGCCGATGCCGCCCTGCGCCGCCACGGTGTGGGAGCGGGTCGGGAAGACCTTGGACAGCACGGCCACATTCAGGCCGGCTTCCGCCAGTTGCAGGGAGGCGCGCATGCCGGAACCGCCGGCGCCAACGATCACCGCGTCAAAGCGGCGGGTAGGGATTGCAGATTTGATTGCTGCCACGATTACACACTCCACAGAATCTGCACCGACCATGCGGCGCAGGCGATCAACCACAGCACGGTGGCAATTTGCAGGAACAGACGGACGCCGACTGGTTTAACGTAGTCCATCCAGATGTCACGCATGCCAACCCAGGCGTGGTAGAACAGGCCGAACAGCGTCACGGCGCTGAACAGCTTGAACCACTGCTGGGCGAACAGGCCAGCCCAGCCTTCATAGGTGAAGTTGCTGCCGGAAAGGAAAGAAAACAGCAGCACGGCGGTATACACCACCATCAGAATCGCGGTCACGCGCTGCGCCAGCCAGTCTTTCAGGCCGTAATGGGCGCCGACGACCAGGCGTTTTGGGCCGATATTATTATTCGCCATTTAGAACACTCCAAACAATTTCAGGGCCACCAGGGCGGTCAGGGTCAGGCTGATTGCCAGCACGGTGGCGGCACTCTTGCGCGCCGAATCCTTGTCCAGGCCGACGTGGGTGTCCATGATCAGGTGGCGCACGCCGGCGCAGAAGTGCTGCATATACGCCCAGACCAGGGCCAGGATCACCAGCTTGACGAACCAGTGCGAGGCGATGCCCTGGAAGTAAGCGAAGGAAAGTTCCGATCGGATGCTCTGCTCGAGCAGATACAGGACAACAGGCAGCAGGGCAAACATCAGGAAACCGCTAATGCGGTGCAAGATGGATACAACTCCGGCTAAAGGCAAGCGGTAGTTCGACAGTTGCGTAACGTGGATATTACGGAACTCAGGCCGTTCTTTTTTTGGTGCTTCCCTTACGGCTTCAGACATCATTAACCTCCCTATGGCTTAGTGCTAATTATTTCGATACTGCGACGAGGCAGCGAAAGTAAAACTGCGGTAAGACCGCGATTTTCGCCGATTTTCGTCCTCCCCACCAATATGTATTGTTACATATAACAAAAATTATGTTGCGCCGCCCCATTTCTTAGCGGCTCAACAAGATTATCTAATTGAGGTCATTTTGATAATGATGACGCTCCGTCAGATACAGGCCGCGGCGCAATTCCACCGGTTTGTCGCCATACGTGAACGAGACGCGCTCGGCGCACAGCAGCGGCGTGCCGGCCGCCGTGTGCAGCAGTGCAGCATCGGCTTCGGCGGCACACACGGCGCGGATTTTTTCGGCCGCCCGTATCATGCGGGTGCCGAACTCGGACTCGAACAGGCCGTACATCGGCCCCTTGTATTCATTCAGCCGTTCCGCCGTCAGCCCCTTGAACAGCAGGCCGGGCAGCCACAGCTCCTCGACGATGGTCGGCACGCCGTCGAAGGACTGCACGCGCTTGATATAGATGACCGCATCGCCCGACTTCAGGTCGAGCAGGCGCGCCACGTCGGCCGGCGCGCGCAGGCGCCGCACTTCGATGAATTTGCTTTCCGGGTAGTGCGGCACGCCCTCGTCGGGCATCAGGCGCAGGAAGCGGAAGTGGGCGCGCGCCTCATGGTGGGTCGACACGAACGTGCCCTTGCCCTGCTTGCGCACCACCAGGTTCTCGGCCGCCAGCTCGTCGATGGCCTTGCGCACCGTGCCCTGGCTGACCTTGAAGCGGTTGGCCAGCTCCACTTCGCTGGGAATCAGCTCGCCCGGCTTCCACTCGCCCGACTGCAGGCTTTGCGTGATCAAGGCCTTGATCTGCTGGTACAGCGGGGAGAAGGTGGGCGAAGCGCTCGGCGCAACGGTGGAGAAGGCGGTCGCGCCCTGAGCCGGGGTCGCCGGCGCGCTGGCGGCAGCGGCTGGACTGGTCTGGTTGGGCGGGACGGAATTCATAGGGCGAGATTTCACCACAAAAGGGTCTATTCGTCCAGCAAAACCCGACAAGTTATCTGTCTTATATAAGACATAAGATATGATTGACAGACGGGCATTCGAGGCCTACACTCGCCGTCGATGCGGTTTCCGGCTGCCCGCGCGAGGGCGTTGCGCAGTACAGAAAAAGCATAGTTCCTGATGCCTTGCGCGTCAAATATGTGCGGCGCATTTGGTATCATTATATTTTTACAAGCGTAGGTCCAGCTTCAGATCGTTTTTATTCCACTTGGAGATTCATCATGGCTAAAACCCCAATGCGTGTTGCCGTCACCGGCGCCGCCGGCCAGATCGGCTATTCCCTGCTGTTCCGCATCGCCAACGGCGACATGCTGGGCAAGGATCAGCCAGTCATTCTGCAACTGCTTGAAATCCCTGACGAAAAAGCGCAGAAAGCGCTGAAGGGCGTCATGATGGAAATCGACGACTGCGCCTTCCCGCTGCTGGCCGGCATGACCGCCCACGCCGATCCGATGACCGCCTTCAAAGACGCCGACGTGGCCCTGCTGGTGGGCGCCCGCCCACGCGGCCCAGGCATGGAGCGTAAAGACCTGCTGGAAGCCAATGCCCAGATCTTCACCGTGCAAGGCAAGGCGCTGGACGCCGTCGCTTCGCGCAATGTGAAAGTGCTGGTGGTCGGCAACCCTGCCAACACCAACGCCTACATCGCGATGAAATCGGCCCCTTCCCTGCCGGCCAAGAACTTCACCGCCATGCTGCGCCTGGACCACAACCGCGCCCTGTCGCAAATCGCCGCCAAGGTCGGCAAGCCGGTCGCTTCGATCGAAAAACTGTGCGTGTGGGGCAACCACTCGCCAACCATGTACGCTGACTACCGTTTCGCCACCATCGACGGCAAGTCGGTGAAAGAAACCATCAACGACGCGGTCTGGAACAGCGACACCTTCCTGCCGACCGTCGGCAAGCGCGGCGCCGCCATCATCGAAGCGCGCGGCCTGTCCTCGGCTGCTTCGGCCGCCAACGCCGCCATCGACCACGTGCGCGACTGGGTACTGGGCACCAACGGCAAGTGGACCACCATGGGCATCCCATCGGACGGCTCCTACGGCATCCCTGAAGGCACCATGTTCGGCTTCCCAGTGACCACCGAAAACGGCGAATACAAAATCGTCCAGGGCCTGGAAATCGACGCCTTCTCGCAAGAACGCATCAACATCACGCTCAAGGAACTGACCGAAGAGCGCGAAGGCGTGAAGCATCTGCTGCCATAATAGGCATCGCGGATAAATCCGCCGCACAACGTGGAACCGGTTAAACCACCGATCCGCCGCAAAAGCCGCACTGCCGAAAGCAGTGCGGCCTTAGCGCTTTCTGCAACCCCTGATTCTGCCAACACGAACGCCAAGATGCACCCATCCGAGGTTTTATTCCAGGGCAAACGCCAACCGCTGCTGCTTCCCGCCTGCGACCACTATGCAGGGTCCGAGAAGCTGATGCGCAAGTCGATGGCCCTGCAACAAGAGCTTGGCCCCCTGTTCGACATCACCTTCGACTGCGAGGACGGCGCCGCCGCCGGCAAGGAAGAGGAACACGCCCAGCTGGTGGCCCAGCTGCTGCTCGACGAAGCCAACCGCTTCGGCCGCATCGGCGCCCGCGTGCACGATGCCGCCAGCGCGCATTTCGAGCGCGACGTGGAGATCATCGTCGGTGCCGCCGCGCACAAGCTGGCCTACCTGGTGCTGCCCAAGCCGGACGGCGTGCAGGACGTGGAAAAGGCCATCGCCACCATCAACAAGCACGCCCTGAAAGCCGGCCGCAGCAACCTGCCGGTGCACGTGCTGATCGAAACCCACGGCGCGCTGCGCGACGTCTTCGCCATCGCCGCCCTGCCCCAGGTCGAATGCCTGTCCTTCGGCATCATGGATTTCGTCTCGGCCCACTACGGCGCCATTCCCGGCAACGCCATGCGCACCCCGGGCCAGTTCGCCCATCCGCTGGTGGTGCGCGCCAAGCTCGATATCGCGGCCGCCTGCCATGCCCACGGCAAAGTGCCTTCGCATAATGTGACCACCGAAATCAAGGACAGCGCGGTAGTGGCCACCGACGCCCAGCGCGCCGCCGCCGAATTCGGCTACACCCGCATGTGGAGCATCCACCCGAACCAGATCAAGCCCGTGATCAAGGCCTTTACGCCGCGCGCTTCCGAAGTGAACGAGGCGGCTAATATCCTGCACGAGGCCGAGCGCGCCGCCTGGGGACCGATTGCCCAGAACGGCCGCTTGCACGACCGCGCCAGCTACCGATATTATTGGACGGTTTTGCAGCGCGCGCGCCTGGCCGGCCTGCCGCTGCCCGAATCGGTCGCCGCCCTGATGAACGCCACCCCTGAACACCCAGCAACGGAAACACACTGATGTCCATCTCCAAACTCTTCCTGGCTTGCAGCCTCGCCCTCGGTTCCGCCACCCTGTGCCTGGCCCCTGCCGTCCACGCCGAAGGCCAGCCGGCCGCCAAGGCGGACAAGAAACCCGCCAAACGCAAGGCCGCTAAAGCCGCCAAGCCGGCTGCCGCCGCCGCTGCTGCCGGCGCCACCGCGGCTGCCGCCGCCGATGGCGAGGACGAAGCCGCCGAGCCAAGCGTGACCGGTTCCGCCGTCACCGAATTCGCCTGCGAACTGGGCAACAAAGTCACCATCTACCAGAACACCGAGGATGAGAACTTCATCGCCCTGCGCTGGAAAAAACGCCTGCACCGCCTGAAGCGCGTGGCCACCACCACCGGCGCCCAGCGCTTCGAGAACAAGCTGTATGGCCTGGTCTGGATCGGCATCCCGGCCAAGAGCATGCTGCTCGATTCGAAGCAGAGCCGCCAGTTGGCGAACGAATGCAAGAGCCCAGAGCAGAACAAGCCGGCGGAGACTCCGGCCGCAGCTGCGTAAGGCAAGCTGGAAGAGGAAACGCCCCCTCAAAGGGGCGCTGCAATACCCTGAAATATTAATAACAGACGATACCCACCTGAAGGAGAGGTCATGTCCCGCAACACACTGAATACGCTCAAGGATTTCACTATTTCTGGCAGCAAGAAGGGTAAGTTCTACTCCCTGCCGGCACTGGAAAAAAGCCTGGGCATCAAAGTCTCCCGCCTGCCGGTGTCGATCCGCGTAGTGCTCGAATCCGTCCTGCGTAACTGCGACGGCAAGAAAGTCACGGAAGAACACGTCAAGCAACTGGCAAGCTGGGGCGCGACCGCCGCACGTACGGACGAGATCCCGTTCGTGGTGGCGCGCGTGGTGCTGCAGGACTTCACCGGCGTTCCTCTGCTGGCCGACCTGGCCGCGATGCGCAACGTCGCCTCCAAAATGGGCGTGAACCCGAAGAAGATCGAGCCTCTGGTGCCGGTCGACCTGGTGGTCGACCACTCCGTGACCATCGACCACTTCCGCGAGCCAAAAGCGCTGGACCTGAACATGAAGCTGGAATTCTCGCGCAACAACGAGCGCTACCAGTTCATGAAATGGGGCATGCAAGCCTTCGACACCTTCGGCGTCGTGCCTCCAGGCTTCGGCATCGTCCACCAGGTCAACCTGGAATACCTGGCGCGCGGCGTGCACAACGGCTCCGGCGTGTACTATCCTGACTCGCTGGTGGGCACCGACTCGCACACCACCATGATCAACGGCATCGGCGTGGTCGGCTGGGGCGTGGGCGGCATCGAGGCGGAAGCCGGCATGCTGGGCCAGCCCGTGTACTTCCTGACCCCGGACGTGATCGGCGTGAACCTGACCGGCGCCCTGCGCGAAGGCTGCACCGCGACCGACCTGGTGCTGACCATCACCGAAATGCTGCGTAAAGAGAAAGTCGTGGGCAAATTCGTCGAGTTCTTCGGCGAAGGCACCGAGTCCCTGACCGTGACCGACCGCGCCACCATCGCCAATATGGCTCCGGAATACGGCGCCACCATGGGCTTCTTCCCGGTCGACGACGCCACCATCGAATACTTCGAAGGCACCGGCCGCACCAAGGCGGAAATCGACGCCTTCGCTTCCTACTTCAAAGCCCAGGGCATGTACGGCGTGCCGAAAAAAGGCGATATCGACTACACCCGCGAACTGCACCTGGACCTGTCGTCCGTGGCGCCTTCGCTGGCCGGCCCGAAACGTCCGCAAGACCGCATCGAAATCGGCAATGTAAAATCGACCTTCACCGAACTGTTCTCCAAGCCGACCGGCGAGAACGGCTTCAACAAAAAGCCTGAAGACCTGACCAAGACCTACACCACCAGCAATGGCGTGAACGTGAAAAACGGCGACGTGCTGATCGCCGCCATCACCTCCTGCACCAACACCTCGAACCCGAGCGTGCTGCTGGCGGCCGGCCTGCTGGCCAAGAAAGCCGTGGAAGCCGGCCTGACCGTCGCTCCGCACATCAAGTCCTCGCTGGCCCCTGGCTCGCGCGTCGTGACCGAGTACCTGACCGCCGCCGGCCTGCTGCCTTACCTGGAAAAACTGGGCTTCGGCGTGACCGCTTACGGCTGCACCACCTGCATCGGCAATGCCGGCGACCTGACCCCGGAACTGAACGCTGCCATCACCGGCAACGACATCGTGGCCGCCGCCGTCCTGTCGGGCAACCGTAACTTCGAAGCGCGCATCCACCCGAACATCCGCTCCAACTTCCTGGCCTCGCCACCGCTGGTCGTCGCTTACGCCATCGCCGGCAATGTGACGCGCGACCTGATGACCGAGCCAGTGGGCCAGGGCAAAGGCGGCAAGGACGTCTACTTGGGCGACATCTGGCCGACCTCGGCGGAAATCGCCAAGCTGATGAAGTTCGCCATGAACTCGAAAGTGTTCAAGGATAACTACGCCGACGTCAAAGGCGCGCCAGGCAAGCTGTGGGAAGCCGTGTCCTCGACCGAAGGCCAGGTGTACAACTGGCCGGATTCGACCTACATCGCCGAGCCGCCATTCTTCGACGACTTCGCCATGACCCCGAAAGCGGCTGCTTCCGGCATCAGCGGCGCGCGCGCCCTGGGCGTATTCGGCGACTCGATCACCACCGACCACATCTCCCCAGCCGGTTCCATCAAGGAAGACGGCCCAGCCGGCAAATGGCTGAAAGAGAACGGCGTGATGAAGGCCGACTTCAACTCCTACGGCTCGCGCCGCGGCAACCACGAGATCATGATGCGCGGCACCTTCGCCAACGTGCGCATCAAGAACAAGATGATCCCGGCCAAGGCCGACGGTTCCGCAGTCGAAGGCGGCATCACCATCCACCAGCCTTCCGGCGAACAGATGTCGATCTACGACGCCGCCATGAAGTATGTGGCCTCCGGCGTGCCGACCATGGTCTTCGGCGGCGAAGAATACGGCACCGGCTCCTCGCGCGACTGGGCGGCCAAAGGCACCCAGCTGCTGGGCGTGAAAGCCGTGATCTGCCGCTCCTTCGAGCGTATCCACCGTTCCAACCTGGTGGGCATGGGCGTGCTGCCGCTGCAATTCATCGGCAACGACAGCGTGGAATCGCTGGGCATCACCGGCAAGGAAATCTATGACCTGAAAGGTCTGGAAGGCGAGATCAAGCCACAGCAGAAAGTCACCCTGGTGATCCACCGCGCCGACGGTTCCAAGCAGGAAGTGCCTGTGCTGCTGCGTATCGACACCCCGATCGAAGTGGACTACTACAAGCATGGCGGCATCCTGCCGTTCGTGCTGCGCCAGCTGCTGGCTGCTTAATAGCCAAGGCCGCCCTCGCGGGCGGCTGCGCGCAAAACGCCGGGCATGCCCGGCGTTTTTTATTTGCACAGCCCATCCTTGCCGAATCCACTACAATACGAGTAACAAGAACTTTTACACTGACAGAAAACCTGTAGCGCTATGCGTCGACCATCTAAAGATTCATCTCATAAATTGTCCGCCGACAGCCAGCGCCTTCTTTCCCTCGCCCAGGCCGTAGGCCAGGCGGCCAGCCGGCTCGAAGAACGCGGCTGGGAACGCAGTCTGGATACGCAGTTGCTGAAACTGTTGAAGACCGGCCACCAGGACACCATCGATGCCGCCCTGAACAAACTGTTCGGCGCGGACCTGAATGCTTACGACGTGCTGATGGACGGCGTGGAAGCGGCCAGCGAATCGGCCACCATCACCGTCGAGGGCGAGAACGGCCCGGCGCAGTACGATGTGCTGCTGGTGGCGGCGCCGGTGCTGGCCTGGACCCGCTTCGCCATCGCCTCCGGCGCAATTCCGGGCGATATCCTGAACACGCTGTCGGCCCACTTCTCGGCCCATCTCCTGGCCGACGGCACGCGCATGGCGATGGCCTCCACCCTGTACTCCATCGACCAGCTGCCGCGCACCCATGCCGACACCTACGGCAAGCTGCACAAGCTGGCCCAGTCCGCGCTGAAAGGCGTGGCGCTGAAATCGGACACGAAGACGCCGGAAACCGCGCCCTTCCTGGCCGACACGCGCTACCTGCTGGTGGCCGTGGTGGCGCCGGCCGGCGAAGCCATGTTCCGCTGGCAGATGCCGTCGGCCCACGCGCACCAGGCCGAGGAACGCCAGGCCGCGCTGGAACAGTGGCGCAGCCAGGCCACGCCGACCGTCAGCCGCCTGCTGCCCGGCTGCGGCGTCGAGCTGCTGCTGCCGGAAGCGTATTACATGGCTTGCCGCGAGGCCGATAAGCTGATTCGCCCGGTCTCGATCCGCGCCGCCGTGCACTATCTGACGCATTCGCTGGCTTGCGAGCCGTCCGAACTGCGCGCCGTGGTGGCCGGCTTCGGCGAGGAAGCGGCCGATGCGCCGATCGACGAATACCGCGTCGGCTTCACGCGCCGCTCCAACAGCGATGTGATTTATGGCGTGGTGTGGCCGCTGTACGGCCAGGAGGACGAGGAAGGCACGCCGCCGGAAGGCCCGATCGGCGGCCTGCTCGACGCCCTGGTCAAGCCGCGCACGCCGGTGGATGAAATCGTCGAACACTTGAACGCGGCCGGCGTCACCCAGATCAAGAAGCTGGGCGAGCGCTATGTGGTCGAGTTCTGCGACGATTGCGGCGCGCCGCTGTTCGCCGATCCATCCGGCGAGCTGGTCCACGCCGAAATGCCGGAAGACGCGCCCACGGGCACCGAGCATTTCCACTGAGCCGTTCAAGCCAAAATGCAAAAAGCCTCGCCCATGTGCGAGGCTTTTTATTTCACGGGTGCTTTGCCCTGATTGATGATAATAAATGCCAGCTGGGGCGGCCTGCCCTGCTGTAGCTGAGTCTGCGGCGTGCTGGCGGGCACCGGTTGCGTAACCGGTGCAGATGCTGGAAGCGGCACAGACTGCAATTGCAGGCGCGGTCCGTTGCCAACGGCCATGAACAGCCCGCCGAAGCCGATGAACATGCCGATCACCGAAGCGAGCATCCATTTATGGGTTTCATGCACCAGGCGCAGCATATCTGCGCGCACAGCCTCGATATCGGCCTTGGTGGCCAAGGTCGGCAGGATGGCTTCGATGCGGGCCTGGAAGGCATGAAATTCGTGGTCCATGCTTCAAGCATAGACCACGCAGGAGAGGCTTACCAGCTGGAGTAAGGCTTGCCGATCAGGTTGGAGTTGAGGTAGCGCACATCCTGTGTGACTTCCTCGCCGACCCAGTCCGGCTTGTCGAAGACTTGCTCTTCGCTAGGCAGCTCGATCTCGGCCACGACCAGACCCGCGTTCGCGCCCAGGAACTCATCGACCTCCCACACGAAGCCCGCATAAGGAATGCGGCGGCGGTATTTTTCGATGATGGGCTGCTCGCACAAGCGGTCGAGGAACTCGGCGGCATCGGCCAGCGGCAGCGGGTATTCCCACTCGCCGCGGCTGACGCCCACCGCCTTGCTCTTGATCGTCATGACCGCGCCCTCGCCCTCGATGCGCACCCGCACCACGCGCTCCGGGTGCGAGGACAGATAGCCCTGGCGCAGCAGCACCGGCTCGCCTTGCGCGCGCCAGCCTTCGTTCTGCAGCAGGAATTTGCGCTCGATCTCGACGCCCATGGCTTAGTCGTCCAGCGACAGCAGGATCGGCTGCAGAATCGCCGCGCCCAAAGCCGCGCTGCGCGCGCCGTTCCAGCCCACATGCGGTGCCGGCAGGTCGGCGTTGTCCTTGAACGGCATCTCCAGGGTCAGGGCCAAGCACTGGAAGTGGTGGCCGATATATTTGGAGGCCAGGGTCAGCATGTCTTCCTTGTACTTGCTGGCGGCATAGCCGTATTTGTCCTGGAAGTCCGGGCTGGCGTTCTTGTAGCGCTCAATGAAGGCCTTCTGCGACGCGGCCTGCTCGGGCGTGAAGTTTTCCAGCATCTCGTTGCCGGCCACGAAGTTGTACGGCAGCGCTTCGTCGCCGTGTATGTCGAAGAACATATCGACGCCCACTTCGTGAATCTTCTGCTTCACGCACAGCACTTCCGGTGAACGCTCGAGCGATGGCGTCATCCATTCGCGGTTCAGGTTGGCGCCGGCGGCATTGGTGCGCAGATTGCCGCGCACCGAGCCGTCCGGATTCATATTCGGCACGATGTAGAAGACGGCGCGCTGCAGTAGCTTGCGCGCGATCGGGTTGGCATCGTCCAGCAGGCTGTCGAGCAGGCCTTCGACGAACCAGGAAGCCATCGATTCGCCCGGATGCTGGCGGCCGATGACCCAGATCTTTTTCTCCGCTTGCGGGTTGCCGATGATGGCCAGGTTCATGTCGCGGCCATCGACGGTGCTGCCGATATCGACCACGCGGGCGATCGGGTTCTCGGCCACTTCGCCCAGCAGGCGCAGATGGCGTTCCCAGGAATACGGCTCGAAATAGGCGTAATAGACGCTGTCCAGATCAGGCGTGTGCTTGATGGTCATGACTTCGCCATCGAAAGAGGTCGGCACGCGGAACCAGTTATCGCCATCGTAGCTCGCCACTGCGTTGTAGTCCTCGTAACCTTTGGCATACGTGGCCTGGCCCGCGTTCAGGAAGCGCATGGTCACGGCTTCGCCGCGCGCGCCCTGCAGGCGGAAGTGGAACCACTGGTGGATGTCGGCGTGCGAGTCCTTGCGCAGATTGAGTTCAATGGTGGCGGCGCTGTCGGCGCGCAGCACCTCGATGGCGCCCGAGTCGAAGTTCTGGCTGATTTTGATCGTCATTGGCTATTCCGTTGTAGTGAATTGCGATGGCGCTATTGTCCACGCTTTGCGCGGTTTACGCAAAAAGGGCCAGCATTTCTGCTTGCCCTTTTCTTAAGCTTGCCGGTTTTTCAGGCCGGCCATGCTCATGCTGCATCAGCCGATATTGCGGCCGCGCGCTTTCAAGGCGGCGCGCACGCCGGCGCCGTAGGCTGGATCGGCCTTGTCGAAGTGGCCCAGCTGGCGATTGATGATTTCATCGCTGATCTGGCTCATGGGACCGGCCAGGTTGGCGAACAGGTTCTGCTTCTCCTGCTCCGGCAGAAGGCGGAACAGATTGCCAGCCTGGGTGTAATCGTCTTCCTGGCCACGGCCATCGTAGCGCCCTGCCCCGCCGTGCAGCGCCAGCGCCGGCTCGCCATGGCCCAGGCCTTGCGGCTGGCTGCCGCCCGCTTCCACAGTATGGTAGTTCTGCTCGGCGCCGCCATTGGCGATGGCCATGGCGCCGTCGCGCTGCTGATTATGGAAGGGGCAGCGCGGCGCATTCACCGGCAGATGCTGGTGGTTGGTGCCGACGCGGTACAGTTGGGCGTCGTGATAGGCGAACAGGCGCGCCTGCAGCATCTTGTCCGGCGAATAGCCCATGCCCGGCACCACATTGGCTGGCGACAGCGCGGCCTGCTCCACTTCGGCGTGGTAGTTAAGCGGGTTGCGGTTCAGCTCCAGCACGCCCACGGGAATCAGCGGGAAGTCCTTGTGCGGCCAGACCTTGGTCAGGTCGAAGGGATTCCAGCCGGTGCGCGCTTCCCATTCGGCCAATTGCGCTTCGGTCGCCACCTGCAGCTTGACGTCCCAGCGCGGGAAGTCGCCGCGCTCAATGGCGCCGAACAGGTCGCGCTGGGCATAGTCGGGATCTTCGCCGGCCAGGCGCACGGCATCGGCGGCCGCCAGGTTCTTGATGCCCTGCTGCGTCTTCAAATGCCATTTGACGTAGACGCGCTCACCGGCCGCGTTAATGAGGCTGAAGGTGTGGCTGCCGAAACCGTCCATATGGCGGTAGCCGTCCGGCGTGCCGCGGTCGCTGAACAGCATCGTCACCTGGTGCAGGCTTTCCGGCGCCTTGCTCCAGAAATCGAACATCATGATGGCCGATTTCAGATTGGTCTGCGGATCGCGCTTTTGGGTGTGGATGAAGTCGGGGAATTTGATGCCGTCCTTGATGAAGAACATCGGCGTGTTGTTGCCGACCAGGTCCCAGTTGCCTTCCTCGGTATAGACGCGCAAGGCGAAGCCGCGCGGATCGCGTTCGGTATCGGCGCTGCCCTTTTCGCCGCCCACGGTGGAGAAGCGCACGAAGGTTTCGGCCTGCTTGCCGATGGCGGAAAAGAGTTTGGCCTTGGTGTAGCGGCTGATGTCGTGGGTGACGGTGAAGGTGCCGTAGGCGCCGGAGCCTTTGGCATGCACGACGCGCTCAGGAATGCGTTCACGGTTGAAGTGCTGCAGCTTCTCGATCAGGTGGAAGTCCTGCAGCAGCAAGGGGCCGCGGGCGCCGGCGCTGGCCGAATTCTGGTTGTCAGCGACGGGAATGCCGGATGCGGTGGTGATTGGCTTGCTCATTGCTTGCTCCTCTATTGGCGGTGAACGATGGAATCATTCTAGAGAAGCCCAGAAAATTAACAAAGACAATTGATTTAATCAGATCGATAGATTTTTATAATTCATGCTGCCGTACAGCCAGTACTGCTCATGCCAGGACAGGGCTTTTTCCAGCACATGGGGCGTCTGGCCGCCGCGCCGCAAGGCCTCTTCATAGTAGGCGAGCAAGGCTGGCCGGTAAGTCGGGTGGGCGCAGCGTTCGATGATGAGCAGCGCGCGTTCGCGCGGCGCCAGGCCGCGCAGGTCGGCCAGCCCCCATTCCGTCACCAGCACATCGACATCGTGCTCGGTGTGGTCGACGTGGGCCACCATCGGCACCACGCTGGAAATCGCGCCGTCCTTCGCCACCGACTTGCTGACGAAGATGGCCAGCTCGCCATTGCGGGCAAAGTCGCCGGAACCGCCGATGCCGTTCATCATATGGGTGCCGCCCACATGGGTGGAATTCACATTGCCGTAGATATCGAATTCCAGCGCCGTGTTCAAGCCGATGATGCCGAGGCGGCGCACGATTTCCGGATGGTTGCTGATCTCCTGCGGCCGCAGCACGATGCGCTCGCGGTAGCGTTCCAGATTGCGCAGGAAGTGTTCATGCTTGGCGGCCGACAGCGTGATCGAGGACGCCGAGGCCAGGGCCAGCTGGCCGGAATCGAGCAGCTCGATGGCGCTGTCCTGCAGCACCTCGGAATACATGGTCAGCTCGCGGAAAGACGATTGCGTCAGCCCATGCAGCACGGCGTTGGCGATGGTGCCGATGCCGGCCTGCAGCGGCAGCAGCTTCTCCGTCATGCGGCCGGCGGCCACCTCGCCTTCCAGGAAGGCGATGACGTGGCGCGCGATGGCGTCGGTTTCCTCGTCGGGCGGCAGCACATTGGACGGGCTGTCCGGACTGGCGGTGACGACGATGGCGGCAATGCGCGCCGGATCGACCGGGATGGCGGTGGTGCCGATGCGCTGGCCCGGCTCGGTCAGCGGAATCGGCGCGCGGCCGGGGCGGGGCTGGGGCACATAAATATCGTGCAAGCCTTCCAGCGCCAGCGGCGCGCTCAGGTTCAGTTCCACGATGATCTGCTTGGCCTGCTGCACAAAGCTGGCGCTGTTCCCAACCGCCATGGTCGGCACGATGCCGCCATCTTCCGTGATCGCCACCGCCTCGATGACGGCGATATCGACTGGACGCAGGGCGCCGCTGCGCAGCTGCTCGGCGGTTTCAGACAGGTGCTGGTCGATGAACATCACCTCGCCGTTATTGATCTTGTGGCGCAGCGCGGCATCGGCCTGGAACGGCATGCGGCGCGCCAGCAGGCCGGCATTGGCCATCAGGCCGTCGCTGTCGTTGCCTAAAGATGCGCCGGTGAGCAGGGTCAGGCTGAAGGGCTCGCGGCGGGCGCGCTCCACCAGCGCCAGCGGCAGCGCCTTGGCGTCGCCGGCGCGGGTAAAGCCGCTCATGCCGACGGTCATGCCATCGCGGAACAGGCTGGCCGCGTCGGCGGCGGGCATCAGTTTTTGCTGTAAGGCTGGATGGCGGATGCGGTCTGCGTACATGCTGGTCTCACTATTTTCTGCTCTGATACAAAGCAGTATAGAATTCGGCCAGCAGTCGATTTATGACTATTATTCCCTGACTTCAGTCGAAATATTCATGGACATCCGCTCCCTGCGCTACTTCATCGAGACCGCCCGCCTGAGCAGCTTCACCCAGGCCGCCGAACTGTTGCACGTTACACAATCGACCATCAGCAAGATGGTGCACCAGCTGGAGGAGGAATTGCAGGCGCCCCTGCTGGTGCGCGATGGGCGCCGCCTGACGCTGACCGATACCGGCCAGGTCGTGTATCAGCGCGGCCAGCAGATGCTGGCCACCATGCGTCAATTGCAGCTGGAAGTGCGCGACACCCAGGAACGCCAGCGCGGCAACCTGACGGTGGGCATACCGCCCATGATCAACCTGCTGTTTACACCTGTGCTGAAAGCCTTCCGCGAACGCTATCCGGCCATCACGCTGCGGCTGCGCGAGGATACCGGCCAGGAGATCGAGCGCCTGGTGGCGGCCGGCGAGCTGGAAATCGGCATGACGGTACTGCCGGCCGATCCGGCGCTGCAACTGGAAACGGTGAAAATCGCCAGTTACCCGATCTGGGCGCTGGCGGCGCACGGCACCTTCCAGCGCCACCGCCGCACCCTGCCCTTGAAGGCGCTCAAGGACTTGCCCCTGGTGCTGCTGGAAGACGATTTCGCGTTGACGCGCAGTCTGCGCAATGCCTTTACCGCCGCCGGGTTCGTCCCCAGCATCGCGGCGCAAAGCAGCCAGTGGGACTGGCTGGTGGAAATGGCTTCGGCCGGGATTGGCGTGGCCCTGCTGCCCGAGCCTTTCATCCACCGCCTGGCGCACGAGCGCGTACATGCGGTGCGCGTCAGCGAGCCGGTGCTGCACTGGCAGGTGGCCCATGTATGGAATGGGCGCTATCTCTCGCATGCGGCGCGCGCCTGGCTGGAAGTCTGCCGCGACGTGCTGGGCGCGCCGCAGCCCTAGCCCTTCATCACACCAGCCACAATCCCTGGCTGGCGTATTGCGCGTCGATCACGGCCTGCTGGCCGATCCAGCTGCCGATCAGCTCCGCGCGGCTGTGGGTGTCTAGATAACCGACCCAGGCCGCCGCGCCGCCCGCCGCGCTCTCCGCAAGGCCGCTGTTGGCGTACAAGGTCTGCACGAAGGCGCTGTTGCTCATGCCATCGTAGCGGGCGCGGAATTCCGCCGACCAGGTAAAGCCATCGGCATATTGCGCCGCATTGAGCTGGCGCGCGGCCCACCAGGAAAATCCGGGCAAATCGCCGGGCCGGTCCAGTATCGCTTCATACAGCAGGCCCAGGGTTTGCAGCCGCGCCTGGCCTGCCTGGGTAAACGCCAGGTCGGTCTGCTGGCCGGCGAACTCGCCCTTCTCGATGCCGTGCAGGGTGTCGCTGTCGCCATTGGCCTTGTCCACCACGTGCAGTTGGCCGTCGCGCGCCAGCACAAACTGATAGCCCGACAGCTGTCCCGCGTACACGGCGGTATCGATGCCGTCACCGCCTTCCAGCACATCGCTGCCGGCACCGCCCTCCAGGCGGTCATTGCCGCTATTGGAGAACCACGCCGTTTCCTGCGTCACGCTCCCCTGGGCCAAAGCCAGGCCGCTGGCCGTATTTTGCAGGGCGCGATGTTCGGCACTGAGGGCAAAGCCCGTCAGCACGCTGGCGCGGCTGGCTTTCACGCCATGGGCGCCGGACAGGTCGTCCATCCAGAACTGGTAGCCGTCCGCATCCGGGGTCCGGCCCAGCACCTGCTGATACAGCCTGGTGACGAAAGCACTGTCGCTCAACTGGTCCAGCCCCAGCCCCGCCCATTCGGTGGAATGGGTGAAGGACTCGGCCACCTGCGCCGCCGTGCCGCTCCCGCGCAGATAGAAATTCAGGCCGCCGATATCAGCCGCACGGCTGAAGGCCGCGTGGTACAGCAGGGCGATATCGCCCAGCGTGGCCTTGTTGGCCGCCAGGAAGTCCATGACGCGCAAACCCGTATTGATCTCGGCCAGCTGCACGGTTTCTTTTTCCAGCGGCGCGAAAATCGCGGTCTGGTGGCGCGCCGACAAGGTGCCATCGGCTTTCATGTAAAAGTCCCACAAGCCGCTGTCGCTGCGGCCGCCCTGTAGGATATCGTTGCCGCTGCCGCCGATCAGGATATCGTCGCCAATGCCGCCGGCGACGAAGTCATCGTCCGCGCCGCCATCGAGCCGGTCGTTGCCGCCCGCGCTGCCCACAATATCCTTACCCGCGCCGCCGAACAGCAGATCGTCGTCGGCGCCCAGGAAGATATTCTGGCTGGCGCCATCGCCCACCACCATATTCCGGCCGTCGCCGCCGCGCACCGTGGCATTGCCGACGATAGCGGCAAAGTCCACGTTATCCAGCTGCAGCGTGGCGTTGCCGCCCAGCTGGGTGGCATCGATGACCAGGCCGATGGCCGATTTATTCGGCTCGCCACCCGGTGCCGGCGTGCTGGAACTGCCCTCGATCATGATGGTGCGGTTGCCTTGACCCGCCGCAGCCGTGGGAACCAGGGTATTCGTCTTTAGCAGCACGCTGCTCAGCAGGTCATTGAGGAAGTTGGCGCCCTGCCCCGTCATCTCCTGCTGCACGCTGGAACCGGCCACGGTTTTCTGCTCGATGCGGCGGATCAGATCCAGCAAGCCCTGTTCGTGGTTCAGCAGCGTATTCGGCCCTTCCGCCTGCAGCCCCGTCCCCGTCGGCAGGCTCACGGTGAGTCCGGCACGCACGCCGCCCGTGCTGACAGAGAGCGGAATATCGGCCATATTCGCGTTCGGCGTATTCGGGTCTTCGTTACGGGTGGGCTGCACCAGTGGCACGGTGAGCGTGGTCGTGCTCAGGCCCGTCACCGGATCAGTGCCCTGCTGCTGCACCACCGGCACCCCGTCTATTGTGCCGGTGGGCGGCGGTTCGCTCGGCGGCACGGTATTCAAGCTGAAATTGGCGGTGCTGACCGTGCCTAAGCCGCTGCTGCCGCCCGCATCCTGCACGCCGGTCAGGTCGAGCGTAAAGGCATTGGTGGCGCTGGTGGTGTTGGCTGTAGGCGTGTAGGTGGCTGTCCAGGTACGGCCACCGTCATTGCTGGTCAAGGCGCCCAATGTGCCGCTGGGGATGGCCAGATCAGCGCTGGTGAAGCCTGTCACCGCTTCCGAGAAGGTCACGGTCAGCACGGCGGTTTCGCCTGCTGTCAGCGCACTGTCGCTGAGCGCAAGCGTGGCGGTCGGACGCACCGGCGCCGCGATTACGACAGTGCTGGAATTGAGCGCGCCATTGGCATTGCCATCGTTCGGCGTCAGCGTGAAGGCGGTGCTGGTGGTGCTGCCAAAGGCCACCTGGTTGGCGGTGGGCGTAAAGACCAGAGCCTGCAAGGCGCTTTGCGCGGCGGCGGCGCTGGCTGCCGTCAGCACATAGCTGCCTGCAGTGCCGCTCAGGCCCGTGCCGCTCAGCAAGCCGTTCCCGGCGGTATAGCTGATAGCAATGCTGATTGGATCGCCATCGGCATCGCTGACGGTGACACCTGAAAATGGCGTGGCGGTGCTGTTGTCGTTCACGCTCAAGGCGGTGCTGAAAGTGCCGCCCAGCTGTGGCAGATTGTTGGCCGTAACGTTGAAGGTGTGCGCACTGGCGTTGGCCGCCACCGCATTGCCGGCCAAGTCCTTCACCGAATTGCCCGCGATGCCAATGGTATAGCCGCCCGCATCGCCGTTATCCCAGCTGCCGCCTGGCGCGGTCACGGTGTAGGTCACGGTATTGCCGCTGGCAGCGGCAGCACTCACCGTCAGCGCAGTATTGCCGGGATCTTTGACGATTACATTACCTGTACCGAAGGTGCTGGCATCGATGCCCGCGCCGCCGCTGTCGGCATAAATTACGGTGAAAGTGAAGCTGCTCCCGCTTGGCACGCGCATATCGGCGCGTGCCGGCGTACCGGCCGTAGGCGCTGCAGTATCGAGCACATAGGCTTGGCTGGAAGCGTTGCCATAGTTGCCTGCCGCGTCGCTGACGCGCACTTTCAGGGTGCCGCTGCCGCTCAAGGTCTGCCCTGCCAGCGACCAGTTGGTCTGGCCAACCATGCTGCTGGCCGTGCTCCATGTGGAACCATTGTCCAGCGAGACTTCCACCACCTCGCCCGTCTGCACGGCAGCCCCCAGGACACCGCTCAGGGACTGGGCCGCCGTCGCCGTAATCAGGTCGGTGCTGCTGCTGCCGGTATCGGCGGAGAAGCTGGAACTGCTGTTGAGCGTGGCCGGTGCGGTGGTGTCAAGCGTATAGGCCTGGGTGGCGACGGCGCCATCCAGATTATTCGAGTCGACCGCCTTGATGATGATGGTGCCGCTGCCGCTCAAGGTGACGCCAGTCCATTGCACGCTGGTGCCGCTGACCATGGCCGTGATATCGGTCCAGGTCACGCCATTGTCCAGCGAGCCTTTCACCACGGCGCCGCCAGGCAGCACCGCGCCCAAGGTGGCGCTGATGGTCTGCGCCGCGACATTGGTGATGAAGTCGGAATTACTGCTGCCGCTATCGGCCGACAGCCCGAGCGCGCTGACCGCCGGCGCGGTACTGAACAGCACATTGAAGCCATGCGCGCTGGCATTGGCCGCCACCGCATTGCCGGCCAAATCCTTGACCGAGTTCCCGGCGATGCCGATGGTGTAGCTGCCGGCGTCGGCGCCATCCCAGCTGCCGCCCGGCGCGGTCACGGTATAGGTGACGGTATTGCCACTGGTGGATATTCCGCTGACGGTCAGCGCATTGTTGCCGCTGTCCTTGACGGTGACATTGCCGGTGCCGAAGGTGCTGGCGTCGATGCCTGCGCCGCCGCTGTCGGCATAAGTCACGGTGAAGGTGAAGGAACTGCCGGTAGGCGTCACCAGGTTGGCGCGCACCGGGGTAGCGGCAGTGGGTACGACCGTATCAAGCACATAGGCCTGACTGGAGGCGCTACCGTGGTTCCCTGCCGCGTCACTGACGCGGACTTTCAGCGTGCCGCTGCCGCTTAAGACTTGCCCGGCCAGGCTCCAGCTGCTCTGTCCCACCGTGCTGCTGGCCGTGCTCCAGGTGGAGCCATTGTCCAGCGAGACTTCCACCAGCTCGCCCGCCTGCACATTGGCGCTGAGCGTGCCGGACAAAGTCTGCGCCGCCGTGGCGGTGATCAGGTCCGACGAGCTGCTACCGGTATCGGCGGAGAAGGCCGTGGTGGCGGACGTGGTGGCCGGCGCCGTGGTGTCGAGTACATAGGCCTGGCTGGCGGCGGTGCCGGCATTGCCATGCTGGTCGATCACGCGCAGCTTGAGCGTGCCGCTGCCCGCCAGCGTGACCCCGGTCCAGCTCAGCGTTGTGCCGCTGACCATGGAACTGACGTCGGTCCAGGTCGCGCCATTGTCGAGCGAAGCCTGCGCCACCTCCCCCACCGCCAGACCGGCGCTGAGCGTGGCGCTGATGGTCTGCGCCGCCGTATTGGTGATGAAGTCCGAGCCGCTGCTGCCGCTGTCGGCCGAAAGGGCCAGGCTGCCGATAGTGGTGGCCGGTCCCGTATGGTCGAGCGTGACGCTCAGGGCGCTGCTGGCAGCGCTATTCAGCGCGCCGGTGGCCGAAGTCACGATCGCGTAAGCGTTGTAGCTTCCATCGCTATAGCCGCTGGTACTCAGTCCGCTGACGGTCCAGCTGCCGTTGGCGACGGTGGCCGTGGCCGTGGAGTCGGTGCCGGCGTCATAGCTGCCGTTGTTGTTCTTGTCGAGGAAGACGCGCACCGTGCTGCTGCTGTCGCTCGCGGCGCTGGTGCCGCTGAAGGACAGGCTGGTGGCGCCGGTAATATTGTCGGTGCTGCTGGAACCGGTGTCGCTGGCGGTGGCCAGATCGGGCGCGCCGGGCGTGGCCGGGGTCACGCTGACGGTGATGGTGCGGGTCGACGTGGCGCTGCCGTCCGTCACCTGCACCACAAAGCTGTCCGTGCCGGCAAAGCCTGCGGTCGGCGTGTAGGTGATCGTGCCGCCGGGCGTGATATCGGTGCTGCCCGAGCTGGCCGTGGCGCTGCTGAAGCTCAGCGTGCCGTGGCTGGGCGCAGTGCTCTGGCTCCAGGTTTCGGTCTGGCTGCTGTCGCTGTCGCTCACATGCAGCAGGGCGCGGATGTCGGTGGCGCCCGCGTTCTGCGCCAGCGTCAGCGTGGTGGTGGCGCCGACGAAGGTGGGGGTGGTATTGGGCAGCGTAATGTTGTCCAGCACAATATTGTCCAGGCCCAGATAAATCGGATTGCCGGCCTGGTCGGTCAAAACGACGGAGCTGATGCCTTTCAGCTTGGGGTCATTGAGCGCAAAGGTTTCCGCCGTATTAAAGGCGCTGTGGATGTTGAGCACTACCGTGCCCTTGCTGGTCGTGAGTTGCAACTGGGTGATGCTGAGCGTCCAGTCGAGTATCGAAATCGATGTCAAATCGAATATCTTGCCGCCACCCAAGGACATTGTCAGCGTCAACGGTCCGGGAACGTCGGATACATCGACACCGAAAATCTGGCCATCAAGATTGGCGGTGTCGGCCCCCACATAGACGGTTTCATCTCCCACAGCAACCGAACCAGATGAGGCGGTCAAGGTCAGGGTGTGGCCATTGACAAGCTGGGATGCGGTGGTGACATGGCCCGAATCAAAGTCGGTATGTGCGGTGACGTTGCTGGTGAAATCAAAGGTAGCGCTTTGCATTTTCTAACCCTGCCAATTAATTAGAATTAAACAACACATGGCAAGTGGAATAAATTGTGCTATTCAGGAAATTAAAAAGGTTATTTTCTCCACTTTAGCCAAATTGCAATATGCCGCCCACTGCCATGGGCGGCATATTGCATTCAGGGACGCGAGGGATAAATACCTTCGGTGGCAATAATGAAATTGAGCGTAACCCCTGGCTGCAGAGTACTGAGCGATACCGGCACATTGGCGGTGAAAGCCAGCGGCTGCCCCCCGCCGGTATTATCATTGCTGACCGTGCCGCTACCGGCTGGAACGGTAATATTGAATGGTTTGAGCGTGGTATTGGAAGCGGTACTGCTGTAAATCTTGGCCGCTGCCGCTCCCGCTATGCCCTTGCCCAGCACCAGGCCGGTACCCGGCACATTGTCGCTGGAGCTGGTGCTGTCTGCCGGAATGGCCACGCTGACGGAGGAGCCAGCACCCGCCGTGAACGTGGCGGCATGGCTATGCGCCGGCAGGTTGTTCACGCCGATAGAGAGCGAGCCGCTGGCGGTGGCCGTGGTGGTGGCTGTCGCCGCGCCGCTGGTCTGGCCCACCGCATTCATCGTCGTCGTGCCGAGTGCGATCTTGCTGCGCAGATCGGGCAAGGCGAAGGTCGTGCGGCCATCGCCGCCGTATTTATTGCCGAGCAGGGAGAACAGGGCCTGGTAGTCGCTGACCTTCAGGACCGAGCCGTCGCACAAGGCCCAGCCTTGCGGCACCCAGGGAACCGGCCATAAGATAATCTGGCCTAGAATTGGATCCATTTTGCACCTCCGATTATTCAATAAACAATAAACGTCCGAACCGAACCTTTAATGCATATTTATAGTGCCACAGGAAATTGAAATAATCGTTGCGCAAGCACTACATTAATCGAAGCAAAGCGGATTTTTATTTGAGCAAGGTTATAATTGGAGAGAATTAAAGATGAAAACCGCGAAAATAATTAATTAAAACCAAATTAAGTGCGCAATATTAAATATTGCGCTTCCATTAATTCAAATGGCTTTTATTATGCTCGCTAAAACCCGGCATGCAAGGCTATACCCTCGATCGGATCGACCGGCGCGTTCCACGGCGCGGCCGCGAAAGCGCGGCGGGCATCCTCGTAGCCGGCGCGCCAGCGGTTTTCGATGCCTGCCGCGCTGAAGTCAATGTCTTTGGTGTGGTCTTCGCTGTTCAGGCGCGGCGCTTTCAGCATCACGATATGCATCTGCGTGCCGCAGCCCCATGAGGCCAGTTCGCGCACCGCTTGCTGCGCCCTCACCTCGCGCGGCAGCTGGGCCGCCAGTTCGCGGATCACATGGCGCAGGCGGTGCAGGCGGCGCTGCTGCTCGATGTTGGCGACGCGGCTGGCGTACTGTACTTCCTTATGCTTTTCCAGCACGTCGAGCATGCTTTGCGGCTCCTGTCCATCAGGATTCCACAGCTGCACGGAGAAGATCACTGAATCGCGGCGCGGCTCGTCGTCCAGCACCGCCTCGATTGGCGTATTGGAGTAGATGCCGCCATCCCAGTATGGCTCGCCATCGATGCGCATGGCGGGAAAGGCGGGCGGCAGGGCGCCGGAGGCGATCAGGTGGGAGACGTCCAACTTCTCCTTCTGCGTATCGAAGTAGCGCATGGCGCCACTGCGCGCGTTCACCGCGCCCACCGTCAGGCGCGGCCCGCCGTTATTCAGATAATCGAAATCGACCAGGGCTTCCAGCGTGCGGCGCAGCGGTTCGGTGCGATAGTAGGAAGCGCTTTCCACACCGACTTTGGCGGCGGGATTCCACCAGCTGGCGGGATTCGGTTCGAAGAAGGCGGGAATGCCTTGCGTGATCGTGAGCGCGTT
Organism: Massilia sp. BJB1822; assembly: GCF_013369485.1. Classification (GTDB taxonomy): domain Bacteria; phylum Pseudomonadota; class Gammaproteobacteria; order Burkholderiales; family Burkholderiaceae_D; genus Rugamonas. Next base: position 142,224 of record NZ_JABWEB010000005.1, on the reverse strand, counting down.
GGCAAAGGCGCGCGGCATGCCCGGAAACAGTTCGGCGTGCTGCTCCATCTGCTGCCAGAACTGGCGCAGACGCGCCAGCCTTTGTTGCGGCGGATTGCCGGCGATGATGGCACCATTCAAGGCGCCGATGGAAGTGCCGATCACCCAATCCGGCTCGGCCCCGGCTTCCTGCATTGCCGCGTACACGCCCAGCTGATAGGCGCCCAGCGCGCCGCCGCCCTGCAATACCAGGACGACCTGCCCCGGCATGGACCTGCCCTTGCTTTCGACCGCCATCTCGTCTCCCATGCAATCCGAGCGGCGATTGTAACCAATTCTGCGCAAACGCAAACGGCACGCGACAGTAAGGCGGAAAATGACAATACAGCCTTTGCGGGAATTCATCATGAACAGCCATTTGCCAGCGCCTCAGCTTGACAAGCCCAAACCCTCAAACGAAGATGAAAAGACCGAGTCCCGCCTGACTCGTGCGGAGACCACAGTGGAATATTTAGCGAAGGCCATTGAACGTTTGGAAAAGCGCATGGACGAGGGCTTTGCCGCCATGCGTGCAGAGCACCGCGCCGACATTGCTGAACTACGGCACGAAATCAATGAATTCCGCAAAGAGGTCGCCACGAATATGCGCTGGCTGCTCGGCATCGTCTTCGCCAGCTTCATGTCTCTGCTGGCGATGATGGCGCGAATCAATCATCTGCTGTGAATCAAACCGGCATGCGCCCCGTCTTCAGCGCAAACGCCCATTCCTTACGTCCCTTGCGCGCGGCCAGCGTGCTGGCGGCATCCCAGTCGTAAGCCACTGCATACTGCTCCACCGTCCAGCCTTTGCCCTTGCGCTCAACGATCGCGTAACGCGCATGCGGCGTGCCGTTTTCTGCCTTGTGCGGGAAAGGATGTTCGTCCTCATACGCCTGCAGGCCAACGCTGCCGGGGTTGACGATCAGCCGGCCATCGTCCAACTGCACGGCGCGCGGCACATGGGTATGACCACACAGAATCAGCGAGGCCTGGGCCGTGCCGGCACGCTCGATGACCTCTTCATATGTAGCGGCGCGCTGGCCCGCTTCCGTCACCGTCTCCATGAAGTACACCAGGTCGGAAGTCGGCGTGCCATGCACCAGCAGCACATCGTCGGCCAGACGCAGGGACGCCGGCAGTTGGGCGATCCAGGCGCGCTGCTCAGGGCGCAACTGCTGGTGGGCATACAGGTCGGATGCGCCCATGCGCGCCGGATCGTGCTCCAGCACCTGGCGCTCATGGTTGCCGGCGATAGTGGGCAGGTTCAGTGCCATCAGGCGGTCGGCCGTTTCGCGCGGCTGCAAGGGGCCGGACAGGATATCGCCCAGATTCACCGTCACGTCCACACCGCGCCGCGCGATATCGGCAAGCACCGCATCGAGTGCGCCCAGATTGCCGTGAATATCGGAAATGGCTGCAATTCTCATCGTTCAGGCCTCGCAATTTGCTTAGTCCAGGAATTATGCGCCAAACCACAAACGCCCGCACTCTGCGCCAGCGCAAACAGCCATTCCCATCAAGGAGGAAGATAGGCTGATCATCGTCCGAGGGAGGCCGCCATGAACAGCAATACCCCTATTCCTCAGCTTGACAAACCCCACCCCGCCACCGAAGCTGAGAAAACCGAGGCCCGCCTCACGCGCCTGGAAACCACCATGGAACAGCTCGTCAAAGTCATCGACCAAATGCAACTGGATATGCGCGAAGGCTTCCGCAGTGTAAACGCCAGGGTGGATAACGCAGTGACAGAGTTAAGGGTGGAGCTGCACAGCTCGATTGACGGTTTGAGAACCGAACTGCACGGCTCGATTGACGGCTTGAGAACCGAGCTGCACAGCTCGATTGACAGTTTGAGGGCCGAATTGCACAGCTCGATTGACAGCTTGAGGACCGAGCTGCACAGCGCAATCGCCGAGATGCGTGCGGAACACCGCAGCGAAATGCAGGAAATGCGCCGGGAAATGGCCACCTATATGCGCTGGCTGCTGGGGATTATCTTTACCAGCTTTATGTCGCTGCTGGCCATGGTGGCGCGGATCAACAATCTTCTGTAGCCGCAAATGAAAAAGGCCAATCCGAAGATTGGCCTCTCTCATTGAATCTAATGGTCGGGGCGAGAAGATTCGAACTTCCGACCCCCTGCACCCCATGCAGGTACGCTACCAGGCTGCGCTACGCCCCGACGAGCTGCGAATTATAACAGAGAGATTTGAATTTTTGTCATACTTGCTGCACACTTATTGAATTGCCTGTTTTTTGCGCATTTCATGTCCCTTTCCCCCGTATTGCTGGCGCGCGCCGCCGAACTGATTCAACAAGCCGATGGCCTGATCGTGGCCGCCGGCGCCGGCATGGGCGTCGATTCCGGCCTGCCCGATTTCCGCGGCAACAGCGGTTTCTGGCAGGCCTATCCTGCGCTGGGACGGGCGCGCATGGACTTCGCCAGCGCCGCCTCACCCCGCACTTTCGAGCAGGATCCAGCGCTGGCCTGGGGCTTTTACGGCCACCGCCTGGCACTATACCGCAGCACCGTGCCGCACGCAGGTTTTGGCCTGCTGCGCGCTTGGGCTGAACGCATGCCGCAGGGCTGCGCCGTCTTCACCAGCAATGTCGACGGGCAGTTTCAGAAAGCCGGATTCGATGCGCAGCGCATCTACGAATGCCACGGTTCCATCCACCATCTGCAATGCCTGGACTCCTGCAGCCAGGCGATCTGGGAGGCCGACGCCTTCGCGCCGCAGGTGGATGCGGACGCCTGCCGCCTGCTCAACGCGGCGCCGGTCTGCCCGCATTGCGGCGGGCTGGCGCGGCCGAATATCCTGATGTTCAGCGACTGGGACTGGATCGAACGCCGCAGCGCGGCGCAGGCTGGACGCCTGCAATCCTGGCTGGAGCGGGTGCAGCACCCGCTGGTGATCGAGCTGGGCGCCGGAACGGCTGTGCCTTCGGTGCGCCATTTCAGCCAGCATGTCCTGCATAGCCATGGCGGACGCCTGATCCGCATCAATCCGCGCGAGCCGGAGGTGGCCGACCGGCGCGACGTGGGACTGGCGGCCGGCGCGCTCGAAGGCCTGCTGGCCATCGGGTACGCGCTGTCCGCAACGGAATAAACGATTTAAACGATTTTCACCGTCAGGCTGCTCAGGCCATCGATGCTGCCCACCAGGGTCTGGCCCGGCATGACGGCGCCCACGCCTTCCGGCGTGCCGCTGAAAATCAGGTCGCCCGGCTCCAGCCGGAACAGGGTCGAGAGATTGGCGATGGTTTCGCTAATGGACCAGATCAGATGGCTGATATGGCTGGACTGCTTGCGCGCGCCGTCCACGTCCAGCGTGATGGCGGCCTGGCCGATATCGCCAGCGTCTTCCACGCGATGCAAAAGGCCGATTGGTGCGGAAAAATCGAAGGCCTTGCCGATTTCCCATGGACGTCCGCTGTCGCGCATCTTGAACTGCAGGTCGCGCCGCGTCATGTCGAAGCCCACGGCATACCCGAAGATATGCGCCGCCGCGTCGGCCACGGCGATATCGCTGCCGCCCTTGCCGATTGCCACCACCAGCTCGCATTCGTAATGATAATTCGCGGTCTGCGGCGGATACGGCAGTTCAGCCGTGGCGCCGGCTGCCACCGGCACGATGGCGCGCGCGTCGTTGGGTTTGCAGAAGAAGAATGGCGGTTCGCGCTCCGGATCGGAACCCATTTCGCGCGCATGGCCGGCATAGTTGCGGCCCACGCAGTAGACGCGGCGCACCGGAAACAGCGCCGCGCTGCCCGCCACCGGCAGGCCGACGGCCTGCTGCGGCGGGAAAACGAAGTTGCTCATAGCGAGTCCTGTCAAACCAAAACACCCAGTTTAACTGAACAACAGCGCTCTCAGGGCCACCTTGAAGGACTCGCTCAGCGCATCCCGGTCCAGCTCCGGATTATGCAGCAGGCGCAGGGGCAAGCCCTGGTACATGGCGATGATGATTTCCATGCGGCCGTCGATCGTGGCGTCATCGGTGCTCAGGCCTCGCGCCTCACGGCAGCGCCTGAGCAAGCCGCCGAACTGCTCGCGTGAGACGCGGTCGCCTTCCTGCACGCGCAGCGCGATCTTCTCGTTGCGCGAAGCCTCCGCACTGATTTCCAGATACAGCTTCCAGTTGGCTGGATCCAGGCTCTCGTCCACATGCTCGCGCGTGGTTTCCACCATCTCCTGCAGGGGATCCTCGGCCTGGCCCAGCTCCCCCAGCAGCTCCCCTACCCGCTCGGTATCGAGCTCGATAAAGGCACTGATGATTTCATCCTTGCCCGAGAAGTAGTTGTAGATATGGCCGGCGCTCATCCCGGCCACCTTGGAAATCTCGGCCATGCTGGCAGCGTGGAAGCCGCGGCGCGCAAAACACTGCGCCGCCGCTTCCAGTACCTGCTCGCGGCGCTGCTGCGCGCGCGCCGGGTTGTAATGTCGTTTTTCTGTGCTACTCATGGCGTCATCTGGCAATTAAATAAGCTTGAAGACATTATTTTATCCTTGCCAGCCGCCACCCAGCACCTTGTACAGGGTGACTTGATTAGAGGCTTTTGCCAAACGCGCGTTAATCAAGCCTTGCTGGGCCGAATACAGGGCACGCTGCGACACCAGGGCGTTCAGATAGGAATCCGTGCCCTTGCGGTAGCGCGCCTCGTGGATGCGGTAGCTCTTTTCCGAAGCCTGGGCCAGCGCCGTCTGCGATGTCAGGCGCTCGTCCAGCGTGCCGCGCTGGGCCAGGGCGTCCGCCACTTCGCGGAAGGCCGACTGGATCGACTTCTCGTAGCGCGCCACGGCGATGTCGCGGTCGGCCTTGGCGATGTCGAGGCGGGCGCGGTTGGCGCCGCCGTCGAAGATCGGCAGATTCAGCTGGGGCATGAAGCTCCAGGTGCCGGAACCGGCCTTGAACAGGCCGGACAAGGCGCTGCTCGCGCTGCCCGCCGACGCCGTCAGCGAGATGCTGGGGAAGAAGGCGGCGCGCGCCACGCCGATATTGGCATTGGCTGCCTGCAGGCTACGTTCCGCCTCCAGCACGTCGGGACGGCGCTGCAGCACGTCCGAGGGCAAGCCTTCCGGCAATTCCGCCAGGCGCGTCACCGCGTCCAGCGCGCCGGACGGCTGCAAGTCCGCCGGCAAGGAGGAACCGACCAGCAGGGCAAGCGCGTTTTCGCCTGCCGCTACCTGGGCGGTGTACAGGGCCATATCGTTGCGGGCCGCTTCCACGCTGGTCTGGGCTTCATACATGTCCAGACCGGAGGTGGCGCCCGCCTCGAAACGGCGTTTGCTCAATTCATAGCTGATCTGCTGGTTCTTCAGCGTGTCCTGCGCCAGGCGCAGGTGTTCGCGGTCGGCCGCCAGCGTGAGCCAGGCGTTGGCCACTTCCGACACCAGCGTGATCTGCTGGGCGCGGCGCGCTTCCACCGTGCCCAGATACTGCTGCTGGGCGCTTTCCGACAGATTGCGCAGCTTGCCGAAGAAGTCCAGCTCATAGGCCGCCAGGGCCAGGCCGCCGGTATATTGGCGCTGGATCTCGCCTTCGCCGCCCGGCGTCATATTGTTGGCGGTACGGGTGGCGTTCTGGCCGCCGGCCACCGAGACTTTCGGCAGCAGGGCCGAACGTTCGATGCCGTACTGGGCACGCGCCTTCTCGATGTTCAGGGTCGAGACGCGCAGGTCGCGGTTGTTCTTCAGCGCCAGCTCAATCACCTGGCGCAGCTTGTCGTCGGCGAAGAACTCGCGCCACTCGATATTGGCGGCGGCGCGGCTTTCGCTGCTGGCGGCCGGCTTGTAGGCATCGCCTTGCGGCCAGGCCTGGGCCACCGGGGCGGCCGGGCGTTCGTACACCGGGGCCAGGCTGCAGCCGCTCAGCAGCGCCAGCGCGGCCAGGGTCATTATCGTCTTTTTCATCATCATTCAGCTTCCAAAACAGGGGCTGGCGCGGCCTTGCTGCGCGAGGCAAACATGCTGCGCACCAGCACGAAGAACACCGGCACAAAGAAGATGCCGAGGAAGGTGGCCGTCAGCATGCCGCCCAGCACGCCAACGCCGATCGCGTTCTGGCTGCCGGAACCGGCGCCGTTGGCGAGGGCCAGCGGCAGCACGCCGAGGCCGAAGGCGATGGAGGTCATCAGGATCGGACGCAGACGCATGCGCACTGCCTGCAGCGTCGCTTCACGCAGCTCAACGCCCTTCTCTTGCAGCTCCTTGGCGAATTCCACGATCAGGATCGCGTTCTTGGCCGACAGACCGACCACGGTCAGCAGGCCGACCTGGAAGTAGACGTCGTTCGACATATGCATGCCCCAGGTGGCCAGCACCGTGCCGATCACGCCCAGCGGCACCACCAGCATCACGGAGAACGGCACCGACCAGCTTTCATACAGCGCGGCCAGGCACAGGAACACGATCAGCAGCGACAACGCATACAGGGTGGTGGTCTGCGAACCGGAGTCGCGCTCTTCCAGCGACAGGCCGCTCCATTCCAGGCCGATGCCGGCCGGCAGCTGGGCCGCCATCTTCTCGATTTCGGCCATGGCCACGCCCGAGCTCACGCCAGGCGCCGGCATGCCCAGGATCTGCATCGAAGACACGCCGTTATAGCGTTCCAGGCGCGGCGAAGCGTGGATCCACTCGCCGGTGGTGAAGGCGGAGAACGGCACCATCTCGCCACGCACATTGCGCACGAACCATTTGTCCATGTCTTCCGGACGCATGCGCGAATCGGCCTGGCCCTGCATGAACACCTTCTTCACGCGGCCGCGGTCGACGAAGTCGTTGACGTAGGAGCTGCCCCAGCCCGTGCTCAGCACATCGTTCACCTCGGCGATGGACAGACCCAGGGCCGTGGCCTTCTGCTGGTCGACAGTGATCTTGTACTGCGGCGTATCTTCCTGGCCGTTGGGGCGCACCGCCATCAGCTTCGGATTCTGCGCAGCCATGCCGAGCAGCTGGTTGCGCGCTTCCATCAATTTGGCGGCGCCGAGGCCGGCGCGGTCCTGCAGCTGCAGGTCGAAACCGCTGGCATTGCCCAGTTCCAGCACGGCTGGCGGGGCGAAGGCGAAGACCATGGCATCGCGGATCTGCGACAGCGAGGCCATGGCGCGGCCGGCCACCTGGTCCACGCGCAGGTCGGCGCCCTTGCGCTCTTCCCAATCCTTCAGCTTGACGAAAGCGATACCGGTGTTCTGGCCATTGCCGCCGAAGCTGAAGCCAGCCACGGTGAAGATGGAGGACACGGCCTTTTTCTCGTCTTCCATGAAGTGATGCTCAACCTTCTCGATCACGTTCAGCGTGCGCTGCTGGGTAGCACCCGTCGGCAGCTGGATCTGGGCAAACAGCACGCCCTGGTCTTCGTCCGGCAGGAAGGAGGTCGGCAGGCGCATGAAGACCACGCCCAGCACCAGCACCAGCGCCGCATACATGGCCATGGAACGGCCGCTGCGCTTGATCATGGAGCCGACCCAGCCCTGGTAGCCGATGCTGCTGCGCTCAAAGGTGCGGTTGAACCAGCCGAAGAAGCCGGTGGTCGCCATATGGTGGCCTTTTTCCACCGGTTTCAGGAAGGTCGAGCACAGCGCTGGGGTAAACACCATCGCCACGATCACCGACAGCACCATGGAGGACACGATGGTGATCGAGAACTGGCGGTAAATCACGCCGGTGGAGCCGCCGAAGAAGGCCATCGGCACGAACACAGCGGACAGCACCAGGGCGATGCCCACCAGGGCGCCAGTGATCTGGCCCATGGATTTGCGCGTCGCTTCCTTGGGCGGCAAGCCCTCTTCCGTCATCACGCGCTCGACGTTTTCCACCACCACGATGGCGTCGTCCACCAGCAGGCCGATGGCCAGCACCATGGCGAACATGGTCAGGGTGTTGATCGAATAGCCCAGCGCGGACAGCACGCCGAAAGTACCCAGCAGCACGACCGGCACGGCCATGGTCGGGATCAGGGTGGCGCGGAAGTTTTGCAGGAACAGGTACATCACCAGGAAGACCAGGATCACCGCTTCAACCAGGGTTTTCACCACTTCCTGGATCGAGATCTTGACAAAAGGCGTGGTGTCGAAAGCCACCACGGCCTTCATGCCTTTCGGGAACTGGGGGCTCATCTGGTCGACGCGTTCCTGCACCAGCTTGGCCGTCTGCAGCGCATTGGCGCCGGTGGCCAGCTTGATGGCGATACCGGCGGCCGGCTTGCCGTTGAAGCGCGCCACGAAGTTGTAGTTCTCGGCGCCCAGCGCCATGGTGGCCACGTCGCTCAGGTGCACGGTCGCGCCGCTGGCGGCGGTCTTCAGCAGGATGGCGCCGAACTGCTCGGGCGTCTGCAGGCGGCTTTGCGCCGTGACGGTGGCGTTCAGTTGCTGGCCCGGCACGGAAGGCGCGCCGCCCAGCTCACCGGCCGACACTTCGGTATTCTGCGCGCGGATGGCATTGGCCACGTCGGCAGGAGTCAGCTGGTAGCTGTGCAGCTTGGCCGGGTCGAGCCAGATGCGCATCGCGTACTGGGAACCGAACTGGATCACCTCGCCCACGCCCTGCACGCGGGCCAGCGAGTCGACCACGCTGGCGGCCACATAGTCGCTCAGGTCGTCCTGGTTCATCTTGCCGTCTTCGGAGACGAAGCCCAGCACCACCAGGAAGTTATCGGTGGCTTTCGACACCACCAGACCCTGCTGGGTGACGGCGGCCGGCAGCAGCGGGGTCGCCAGCTGCAGCTTGTTCTGCACCTGCACCTGGGCGATGTCCGGATTGGTGCCGTTGCGGAAGGTCAGCTTGATGCTGATGCCGCCGGTCGAATCGCTGGTCGAGGACATATAGCGCAGACCGTCGATGCCCTTCATCTTCTGTTCGATGACCTGGGTCACGGCGTCTTCCACCGTCTTGGCCGAGGCGCCTGGATAGGAGCCGGCAATGCTGATCGACGGCGGCGCGATGTCCGGATACTGCGACACCGGCAGGCCCATGATGGCCATCACCCCGCCCAGCATGATTACGATTGCGATCACCCACGCAAAGATGGGGCGATCAATAAAGAAACGAGCCATTTATTCTTCTCCGGGATTAGTGCGCTGCCTTGGCAGGTTCCGCTGCCGCCGTTGCTGCCGCTTTCTTGGCGACGGTGGCTGGCGCGCCAGGCTGCACTTTCTGCACGCCTTCGACGATCACGCGGTCGCCTGCGGCCAGGCCGGTTTTCACCAGCCATTTGTCGCCGAAAGTGCCGCCGGTGCTCAGCGTGCGCTGTTCAACCTTGCCTTCCTTGTTCAGCACCAGGGCCGTGGCTTCGCCGCGCTGGTTGCGCGTGATGCCCTGCATCGGCACGGCGATGGCTTTTTCATCGACGCCGTTTTCCAGCACGGCGCGCACGAACATGCCGGGCAGCAGATCGTGTTTCGGGTTGGGGAACAGGGCGCGCAGGGTCACGTTGCCGGTGCCCGGATCGACGCTCACTTCCGAGAACTGCAGCTTGCCCGCTTCGGCGTATTTGCTGCCGTCGGCCAGGATCAGGGTCACGCGCGGCTGGCTGCCCTCTTTTTTCAGGCTGCCGCCATCCATCTGCTTTTTCAGGCGCAGCAATTCTTCGCTGGACTGGGTCACGTCGACATAGATCGGGTCAAGCTGCTGCACCGTGGTCAGGGCATTGGCCTGGCCGGCCGTCACCAGGGCGCCCGGCGTCACGCTGGAACGGGCGATGCGGCCGCCGATCGGCGCCGCCACCGTGGTGTAGCTCAGATTGATGCGCGCCGTTTCCAGCGCGGCCGTTGCCGCTTCCACTTCGGCCTTGGCCTGCTCGTGCAGGGCCACGGCATCGTCATAGTCCTGGCGGCTGACGCCTTCGATCGCCAGCAGATCCTTGTAGCGCGCCACTTTCGGGCCGCTGGTCATCAGATTGGCCTTGGCCTTGGCCAGGCTGGCCTTGGCGGAATTGAAGCTGGCCTGGAACGGGGCCGGGTCGATCTGGTACAGGGCGGCGCCGGCCTTCACGTCGGTGCCTTCGGTGAACAGGCGCTTTTGCACCAGGCCGCCGACCTGCGGACGCACTTCAGCCACCTGGAAGGCGGCGGTGCGGCCCGGCAGCTCGGTGGTGATGTTCAGGGCGGCCGGGGCCACGGTGTACACGCCCACTTCCGCCGGCGGCATCTGGGCGGCGGCATCGGCGCCGCCTTGGGCGTCGGACTTGCCGCAACCGGCAGCCAGCGCCGCTACCGCCAGGACAATCGCGCTACCCGCCACCCGTGGGAATGGAGTCGAAAAGAGAGTCGTCATATCTTGCCTTTTATTAATACATCATTCGGATGGACGATAGAATGAACGATCATTCTAAATGTGTCAAGCGATTCTTTTTTGGTGAAATTGGCAAACTTAGATGAAAAACATGGGTAGATCGAATCGGAAACGGTGGTTTTGCGATCTCGGCTAAACTTTGCTGGTACGCATTGAAAAGGCAGCCGACCATGGAAAATCAGAACAGCGATACCTTCCACCGCCTCGCGTCCGGCGTGCCCGGCCTGGATACCGTGCTGGCCGGCGGCTTGACGCGCGACCGCCTGTATCTGGTCGAGGGCGAGCCGGGCACCGGCAAGACCACGCTGGCCCTGCAGTTTCTCAACGAGGGGGTGCGCCAGGGCGAACGGGCGCTCTACATCACCTTGGCCGAAACGGCGGTCGAGCTGCGCGCCGTCGCCGCCTCGCATGGCTGGGATATGGCGGGCATCCAGATCGAGGAAATCATCCCCGACGAGGACTCGCTGGCGCCCGACCAGCAGTACACCATCTTCCACCCGTCCGAAATCGAACTGGGGCTGACCAGCCAGCGCATCGTGGCCGCCGTGGAAAGCGCGCAGCCGGTGCGCGTGGTGCTCGATTCCCTGTCCGAGCTGCAGCTGCTGGCCGACAGCGCGCTGCGCTACCGGCGCCAGGTGCTGGCCCTGAAGCAGTATCTCGCCAGCCGCAACTGCACCACCATCTTTCTCGACGACCGCACTGCCCTGAATACCGATCTGCAGGTGCGCAGCGTGGCGCATGGCGTGATCACCCTCGACGTGATGCACCAGGCTTACGGCGGCGAACGGCGCCGCCTGCGCGTGGTCAAATACCGCGGCATCGCTTTCGTCGGCGGCGCGCACGACTATCGCATCGCTACTGGCGGGCTGCACGTCTATCCGCGCCTGGTGGCCGCCGAGAGCCGCGTATCCGACGTCCGGCTGCAGCTCTCCAGCGGCCTGACGGAACTGGACCAGCTGCTGGGCGGCGGGCTGGAGGAAGGCATGAGCACCCTCGTCACCGGCCCGGCCGGCAGCGGCAAGTCGACGCTGGCCGCGCAATTCGTGGCCGCCGCCGGGACACGCGGCGAGCGCTGCGCCATGTTCCTGTTTGAAGAGTCGCGCAATAATCTGCTGAATCGCTGCAATGCCCTGGGCATGAACCTGAGCGGCTTGATGCGCGCCGGCCAGCTCACCGTGCAGCAGATCGACCCGGCCGAACTCTCGCCTGGCCAGTTCTCCCAGGCGGTGGTCGATGCGGCGGGCAGCGGCGCGCGCGTCATCGTCATCGACAGCTTGAACGGCTATATGAATGCGGTGCCGGACGAACGCTTCATGGCCACCTATCTGCACGAGCTGCTCATGTATCTGGGTCAGCGCGGCGTGGTCACCATCGTGGTATCAGTGCAGCCGGGCATGCTGGGCCAACCACCCAGCAGCGGCGTGGATGCCAGCTATATCGCCGACAATGTGATCATGCTGCGCTACTTCGAGGCCCAGGGCATGCTCAAGCAGGCCATCTCCGTCGCAAAGAAACGCGGCAGCAGTCATGAGCGCACCATCCGCGGCTTTGCCGTGGATGGCAAGGGCGTGCATGTGGGTCCGGTGCTGCAAAATTTTCACGGCATTCTGACGGGCGTGCCGCGCATTCTCCCCTCGGTCGTGCCGGTCACGGCCGAGCCACCGGACAACTGAGGCCATGGAAAGACGCATCCTGATCTTCGCGCCGGGCGGCCGCGACGCCGCACTGACCGAGCAAGTGCTGACGGCAGCGCAGATAGGCTGCCATGTCTGCGCTTCGGCTGAGGATCTGGCATCAGCCCTGCACGCCGGGGCCGGCGGCGTGCTGACAGTGGAAGAGGCGCTGGGCGTCGGCGCCTTTGGCGTGCTGGAAGGCTTCGTCGATGGCCAGCCGCCCTGGTCCGACCTGCCCATCCTGCTGCTGACGCGGCGCGGCATCGACAGCCCGCAGGCGCGGCAAGCCGTGCTAAAGCTGGGCAATCTGACCTTGCTGGAGCGCCCGGTGCTCACGCTGACCCTGGTCACCGTGCTGCACACCCTGCTGCGCGCGCGCCGCAAGCAGTACCAGGTGCGCGAGGCCGAGCAGCGCAAGGATGAATTCCTGGCCAGCCTGGGCCACGAGCTGCGCAATCCGCTGGCGCCCATCCGCACCTCGGCCGCCCTGCTGCGGCGCATAGCCCCCGCCTCGCCCGAGCTGGAACGCATCGGCGCCGTGATCGAACGCCAGACCGGCCACTTGACTCGGCTGGTGGACGACTTGCTGGACGTAGCCCGCATCACCAGCGGCAAAGTGGCATTGCAGTATGCGCAGCAAACGCTGGCGGCGGTGATCGCCCATGTGGAAGAGCTGTGCGAAGCCGCGGCGGCGGCAAAGCGGATCAGCCTCGCCCTCATCCTGCCGCCGCAGCCAGTGCTGCTATGGGCCGATGGCGCGCGCCTGGTGCAGCTGCTGTCCAATGTGCTGTCGAACGCGATCAAATTCACGCCAGAAGGCGGCCATATCGCGCTGCAGGCCGCAGCGGAGGACGAATGGCTGCAAGTGACGGTGAGCGACGACGGCATCGGCATGGAGGCCGAGGCGCTGGAACGCATCTTCACCATGTTCGAGCAGAACAAGCCGGGCGGCGGTCAGTTGAAAACGGGCCTGGGCATCGGCTTGAGCCTGGCGCGCCAGTTCGCGCTGCTGCATGGCGGCAGCATCACGGCCAGCAGCGCGGGGCCGGGGCGCGGCAGCGAATTTACCATCCGCTTGCCGGTAGTAGTGCAGGCAGATGGCAGCGCAGCCCTGCCGTCGCCGCAAGCCAGCGCCGCCGGCGACGGCCGCCGCAAACGCGTGCTGGTGGTGGACGACAACCATGACGCCGCCGATTCGCTCAGCGCCATGTTCGCCACCCTCGATTGCGAGGTCGGCACGGCCTACGACGGCTATGCCGCGCTGGCCGCCGTGGAGCACGATCCGCCCGATCTGGTGGTGATGGATCTGTCCATGCCCGGCATGGACGGTTACGAGGCGGCGCGCCTGATCCGCCAGCATCCCGCGGCCCACGATGCAGTGCTGGTGGCGCTGAGCGGCTGGGGCCAGGACGAAGCGCGCCACCACACCGACAGCGCCGGTTTCGACTACCACCTGGTCAAGCCGGTGGCCTTCGACACCATCCTGCAGCTGGCACAGGCAGACATGGCGCCGCGCCACCCGCACCATCATTAAGCACCCTACTTCCAGTCGCCGCGCAATTCCAGCACCTGGCTGCGCAGCAGCTCCGGCGTGACCTCATGCGGCGCCAGCGGCTGACCCACGGCCAGGGCCAGCCGCGAACGCCAGCCTTTGCGGAAGGCGCGCTCCAGGGCACTGTCCTGGTGGCGGCTCAGCAAATGCCCCCACAGGCCGCGCAGGGCCATGGGAATCACCGGCACCTTGCTGCGCTCGATGATCTTGGCGATGCCGCCCTTGAATTCATTGACGTCGCCGGTCACGGTCAGCTTCCCTTCCGGGAAAATGCAGACCAGGTCGCCCTCGTGCAGGGCTTGGGCGATATCGACGTAAGCCTTCTCCATCAGCCACGGGTCTTCCTTGGCCGGCGCGATGGGAATGGCGCGCGCAGTGCGGAAGATCCAGCCCAGCAAGGGCAGCTTGAAGATGCGGTGGTCCATCACAAAGCGGATCGGTCGCGGGCTGGCAGCACCGATCACGATAGCATCCACATAGCTCACGTGGTTGCACACCAAGACCGCCGCGCCCTCGTCGGGAATGCGCTCAGCGTCGATTGTCTTCACCTTGTGCACGGTATGGATCAGCAGCCAGGCCAGGAAGCGCATCAGGAATTCCGGCACCAGCGAGAAGATGTAGATCGCCACCAGGGCATTCATGACCGCCGTGGCGAGGAAGAGTTCGGGAATCGTCAGCCCGTGCTGGAGCAGCAGCATGGCCACGCCGGCCGCCACCACCATGAACACGGCGTTCAGGATATTCATGCCGGCGATGGTGCGCGACAGATGCTGGGGATCGCAGCGCAGCTGGATCAGCGCAAACAGGGGCACGATGAAGAAGCCGCCGAACACGCCGATCATCACCACATCGAAGACGATGCGCCAGGCGCCCTGCTGCGCCAGCATGCCGAAAGCATCGACGGCGGCCGTGTTCACATAGCCCTGGGTGGCGAAATACAGGTCGATGCCGAACAGCGTCAGGCCGAAGGAACCGAACGGCACCAGGCCGATTTCCACCTTGCGTCCCGACAGCCGTTCGCACAGCAGGGAACCGGCGCCGATGCCGAGTGAGAAGGCGGTGAGCAGCATGACGAAGACGCTATGGTCGCCATGCAGATAATCCTTGGCGAAGACCGGGAACTGTGCCAGCACCATGGCGCCATAGAACCAGAACCAGGAATTGCCCAGCATGGAGAGGAAGACGCTGCGGTTCTTGCGCGCGAAGGCCAGATTGCGGAAGGTTTCGCGCACCGGGTTCCAGTCCACCTTCAGCTGCGGCGCCGGGGCCGGCGTATGGGGAATGCGGTAGGCGCTGAACAGGCCAAGCACGGCAAACAGCATGGTGGCACCAGCCACCAGCATCAGGCCGCCCGGCTGCTGCATCACCAGCACATCGCCGAACACTTGTCCCAGCAGGATGCCGACGAAGGTGCCCATCTCCACCATGCCGTTGCCGCCGGTGAGTTCCTCCGGCTTGAGCTGCTGCGGCATATAGGCGTATTTGACGGGGCCGAACAGGGTCGAGTGGGTGCCCATGCCGACAATCGCCGCAATCAGCAGCCAGAGCGAATGCGTCAGCCAGCCGACGGCAGCCAGCGCCATGATGCCGATCTCCAACCATTTGATGAAGCGCGCCATCGCGGACTTTTCAAACTTCTCGGCCAGTTGGCCCGAGGTGGCCGAAAACAGCACATAGGGCAGGATAAACAGGCCGGGGATCAGATTGGTGATCGTGGACGGCGACAGATCGGTCCAGCTGGCGGCATCGTAAGTCATGATGACGATCAGCGCGGTCTTGAACAGATTGTCGTTGAAGGCGCCGAGGAACTGGGTCCAGAAAAACGGCGCGAAACGGCGCTGTCCGAGCAGGGCGAACTGGCTGGAGTGGCTCATAAGGGGTGGGCGGAAATGGAAATAGCTGCAACATACAGGACAAGCCTGGCGGCGGCAACCCTGCACTACCTTGCAAAAAACAATAGGCAATCCTTTAAAATATTGCCCTTGCGCAATATTTAACTCCTAGTATATAATGCGATCCCCTGTAAAAGGGGAGCGGAAGCAGCCATACGCCACCGCTAACAATTTTAGGAATACAAGATGAAAACCAAGTTTATCGCCGCCCTGATCGGCGCAGCAGTCGCTTTCCCATTCGCCGCCCAAGCTGAAGGCATCTACGTTGGCGGCAACGTCGGCCGTGCCGAGCAAAAACTGAGCGCCGAAGGCGTTTCCCTGAAAGACCACAGCACCGGCTACAAACTGTACGCTGGCTACGAATTCAACAACACCTTCGGCATCGAAGGCGGCTTCAACGACCTGCGCAAAGCAGAAAAATCGGTTGGCCCAATCAGCGCCAGCGTGAAAACCCGCAACTTCTACGTTGCCGGCACCGCGACCCTGCCACTGAACGAACAATTCAACGTGTTCGCTAAAGCCGGTTTCGCACGCAACCGCGTGACCGCCGACATCACCGAAGGCCGTTACCACGATTCCGACCGCGCTAACCGCACCTCCCCACTGCTGGGCATCGGCGCTTCCTACAAGTTCAACAAGAACGTGTCCCTGGTTGCCGAGTTCGAACACTTCGGCAAAGTGGCTAAAGGCGAAGACGCAAACCTGAAAGCCAACCTGCTGTCCTTCGGCGTGCGCTACAAGTTCTAAGTCCCTTCCGGATTGGAATGCACGAAAAGCCCGCCTGTTATGGCGGGCTTTTTCATTTCCGGCCATGCCGCGCCCTGCCCCGCCGCACATAGTAGAGTAGGGCTTTATCCTCTAGGGAGAGCGAGATGGCCATCCTGCCCCGTCTTTGCGCCGCTGCCGCGGTACCGTGCCTGGCCCTGCCGGCGGCCGGCTCCGAGCCCTTCGTCTATCAAGGCATGTGCGAAGCGTCTGCCGCCGCCGCGCTGAGCGCCAAGCGCTTCATCGTCGCCAGCGACGAATCGAATACCCTGCTGCTGTATGAGCGCGAGAACGCCCAGCCCCTCGGCAAGCTGGAACTGGAAAGCTTCCTCAAGGCGAAAAAATCGGATCTGGAAGGCTCGGCCACCATCGGTCAGCGCATCTACTGGATTTCCTCCCATAGCCTCAGCAAAAAAGGCGAGCTGAAACCCGAGCGCCACCGCTTCTTCGCCATCGACACCAGCCAGCAACCGCTGCGGCCCGAAGGCCAGCCGTATACCCGCCTGCTGGACGACCTGCTGAAAACGCCGCTGGCGCAAAAATACGGACTGAAGGAAGCCTCCGGCAAAAAGCCGGAAGAAGAAGGCGGCCTGAATATCGAAGGGCTGACAGCCACGCCCGAACATAGCTTGCTGATCGGCTTCCGCAATCCGCTGCCGCGCGGCCGCGCCCTGCTGGTGCCGCTGCTCAATCCCGCTGAACTGATAGCCGATGCCAAGCATGCGGTGGCCCGCTTCGGCGAGGCGATCGAACTGGAATTGAATGGGCTGGGCATACGCAGCATCGAACCGGCCGGCACCGGCTATCTGATCGTGGCTGGCCCCAGCGGCGACAAGGGTGGCTTTGCCTTATACCGCTGGTCCGGCAAGAGCGGCGAACTGCCGCGCAAGCTGGCGGTGGAAGGATTGGAAGGCTTGTCGCCGGAGGCGGTATTCGCCATCCCGAACAGCAATAAGTTCGTGCTATTGAGCGATGACGGCGGGAATTGCAATCCGGCCGCCATGAGCTTCCGCAGCGTCACGGTCAAACTGCCTTAGGCGGCTTCAATCCAGTGCGGCGATGGCGTGCAGCGCGGGCGCCAGCGGCACGGCCGCACACACGGCGATGGAGAGCTGGGGGTGGGGCAGGAAATGGCAGTGGGGGGCGCTGGCCGGCTGGCCCAGCTTGTATTCGGCCTCGCGCTGGCTCCACAGCGAAAAGAAGGCGGCGCTGCGGCGCGGTTCGGGCAAGGCCAGGAACGCGGCGCTTTCCTGCGCGCTGAAAGCTTGCTGCGCCAAGGCCGCCAGGTCGCGCGTCGGATCGATGCGTTCGATATCCAGGCCCAGAGGGGTGTCGCGGCTGATGGCGCAGGCAATCCAAGGCCCGCTATGGGACAGGCTGAAATACGGTGCGGCAGCGCCGCCGGCCAGTTGCAGCAAGGGTGCCTGGCCGATGCGTTCTTCCACCGTGAAGGCATCCAGCGGCAGGCCAAGCAGCGCGCACGCGGCCTGGCGCAGCAGCATGCGGCCCAGCAGGAACTGGCGCCGCCGCTCCTCGCGGATGAAGCGCTGATAGCGCTGCCGCTCGCCGGCGCCGAGACGGGCCAGCCAGGGGCCGGGGTCGGCAGCGGCCAGTCCGGCCGCGTCCAGCAGCCAGACGGCCGCCTGGGCAGCGGCAGCCATGCGGATTACTTGGCTTCGATGCGGACGAATTCGCCCTTCAGCGCCACGCCGCTCATGATCGCGCCGTCATGGCACTCATACTCGGTAGCGCTGGACCAAGGCTGGTTGTTGTAGTTGCTGACGATGTTGATCACCGCATTCGCGCCCAGGGCGTTGGCGCGCTTCTGCAGCTGCAGCATGGCCGACAGGAAGGCCCAGTTGCAGGCGCGGTCAGGGCTCTTGCCCACGCTATTGGTTTTCTGGCTGGTCTTGTCGGTGCTCAGGGTTTCCAGCACTTTCGGGTGCGGCTGGTCGCCGAAGTAGAACTTGACGGAGTCGCCCAGGCGGCCTTGTGCATCGTTGTCGGCCATGGCGGCGGCGATCGGGAAGGTCAGCTTGGTGTCGCGCGCTTGCGCCGGCAGCATGGCGGCGGCCGACAGGGCCAGAACAGCAGTCATCGAAATCAGTTTTTTCATCTTGTTTTCCTCTTTCAGTTGGATGGGTGTTGCTCGGCAATGGCTGGCTCGTCGGCGCCGGTCGGGCCGCCCACGGCTGCATCATAGTTGGCGATCACATAGCTGCTGGCCAGGTTGGCCACGCGCGTCAGCATCAGGTTATCCTGCACGCCCAGCGTGAAGCCGCCGGAGAAGGCCGCCGCGCGCTGGAAGAATTCGGGAGTGGCGATCAGCTTGCCCTGGCTGTCGCGGATGTTCATGCGCACCAGCACGCCCGAGCTGCCCGCCATGGGGCCGAGGAAGACGCGCTTGGTGATGCTCTTGAAGGAGAGCTGTTCGACCACCGGCTCGATGATCAGGGTGCGCTCATTTGCCGCGCCGCTATTCCACTGAGCCAGCTTGGCTTTCAGATCGTTCTGGATATTCTCGTCGATCTTGCTCAGCGCCGCGGCGTGGCCGTGATAGCCCGGCTTGAACGCGGCGTGTTTCACTTCGATGCGACCGAACTTGTTGAAGCTCTCGGTTGGGGCGGGATTCTGGTTGGTCGATGCCTTGATCTTGGTGGCGCAGCCTTGCAGCAGGGCCATGGCCAGCAGGCTGCATGCAATTAGCGCGGTGCTCAGGTTTTTTTTCATTGTTGTTGCCTTTCTCTCTTGTAGTTGAAGCGGTACTTCAGGAACTGGTATAACGCTTGAAGATCAGCGAGGTATTGATGCCGCCAAAGGCGAAATTGTTCGACATCACATAGTCGCATTCGATGCGGCGGCCTTCGCCCGCGATGTAGTCGAGCGGCGCGCATTGCGGGTCCACGCTGTCCAGGTTGACGGTGGGCGCGAACCAGCCCTCGCGCATCATCTGGATGCTGATCCATGCTTCCAGCGCGCCGCAGGCGCCCAGGGTGTGGCCCATATAGCTCTTCAAGGAGCTGATCGGCACGCTGCCGCCGAACATCTGCAAAGTGGCTTGCGATTCGGCGATATCGCCATGCTGGGTGGCCGTACCGTGCCCATTGATATAGCCGATGGCCGACGGCGGCAGGTCCGCGTCTTCCAGCGCCAGGCGCATGGCTTGCTGCATGGTGGCGGCATTGGGCTGGGTCACGTGGCAGCCGTCGCTATTGGTGCCGAAACCAACCAGCTCGGCATAGATGGTGGCGCCGCGCGCCTGGGCATGCTCCATCTCTTCCAGGATCAGGCAGCCGGCACCCTCGCCGATCACCAGGCCGTCGCGCGACTGGTCGTAAGGGCGCGGCGAGGTGGACGGCGCATCGTTACGGGTGCTGGTGGCGAACAGGGTGTCGAACACCGCCGCCTCGGTGGCGCACAGCTCCTCGGCGCCGCCGGCGATCATGGCGGTCTGCTTGCCCGAGCTGATCGCCTCGTAGGCGTAGCCGATGCCCTGGCTGCCCGAGGTGCAGGCGCTGGAGGTGGTGATCACGCGGCCGGTGACGCCGAAGAAGACGCCGATATTCACCGGCGCCGTGTGCGCCATCATCTTGATATAGGTGGTGGCGTTGATTCCGCGCGTGCTGCGCTCCTCCATCATGCGGCCGAAGTCGCCGATGGCGCTGGGCGTGCCGGCCGAGGAACCGAAAGCCACGCCCATCATGCCGCTTTGCAGCAGCGGCGAATCGAGCAGGCCGGCATCTGCCAGGGCCAGTTCGGTGGCGCGCGTCGCCATCAGGGCCACGCGGCCCATGCTGCGCATGCTCTTGCGGTTGAAGCGTTCGCTCAGTTCGAAGGGTGCGGCGGGCGCGCCCAGCTGGGTATTCAAGCCCTCGTAATCGGCCCAGCTATCCATGCGCACGATGGCGTTGCGGTATTCGCCCAGGCGCTGGCGGATGGCCGGCCAATCGTTGCCGATCGGGCTGATGCCGGCCATGCCGGTGACGGCGACGCGGCGCTTCATGCCAGGCCTCCGTTCACGGAAATGACCTGGCGCGTGATGTAGCCGGCTTCTTCGCCTACCAGGAAGCTGACGGCTGCCGCCACTTCATCGGCGGTGCCGACGCGGCGCGCCGGGATCATCTTCAGCACTTCATCCATCGGCAGATCTTCGGTCATATCGGTGTCGATCAGGCCGGGCGCCACGCAGTTGACGGTGATGGCGCGCTTGGCCAGTTCCAGCGCCAGCGCCTTGGTGGCGCCGATGATGCCCGCCTTGGCCGCGCTGTAATTGACCTGGCCGCGGTTGCCCACCAGGCCGGAAACCGAAGCCAGGGTGACGATGCGGCCCGGCTTGCGGCGCTGTACCAGCGGCATGACCAGGGGATTGAGCACGTTGTAGAAGCCGTCCAGATTGGTCTGCAGCACGATGTCCCAATCTTCGCCGCTCATGGCCGGGAAGGCGTTGTCGCGCGCCACGCCGGCATTGCACACCACGCCGTAGTAGCAGCCGTGCGCCGCGATATCGGCCTGCAGCGCGGCAGCCGCCGCATCGCGGTCGCCGATGTCGAACTGCAGCACGCGCGCGGCGCGGCCCAGGTCGGTGATCTGCTGCGCCACCGCATCGGCTTCGGCGCGCTGGCTGCGGCAATGCACCACCACGTCGAAACCGTCGCGCGCCAGGCGCAGCGCTATGGCCTTGCCGATGCCACGCGAAGATCCAGTCACCAAGACGCTTTTATTCTCGTTTTTCTTATGCTCGCTCATGCTGCATTCCCATTCGATAATCCTTGCAGAAATTCATTTACATCCTCGGGCTGGAACACGGTCAGCGTGGCGCTGGCCAAGACCTCCTGCCCCACAGCGCCGCCATCGGCGATGCTGCATTCAAAAGCCGCCAGCCCATTCTCGCCGCGCAGCACCTGCCGCACCCGCACGTGCAGCACAGCGCCCAGCGCGAACAAGGGACTGGTGGTGGTATAACGGCGCGAGCCAAGCAGGAAGCCGGGCTTGACCGCCTCGCCGCATTGGCGCGCCAGATAGCCGGCGTGGGCCGCCACTGCCTGCGCCATGTATTCGATGCCGACCCAGCTGCCCACGCCACCGTCAGCGTAGAACAGGCTGTCGGCGCGGATCGCCACTTCGGCGCACAGGCTTTCCTGGTCCGCCTCCAGCACACGGTCGAGCAAGGCCATGGGGCCGGCGTGCGGCACCAGGCTGCGGAATGCGGGCATGCTCATGCCGTCCTCCCCAGCACCAGAGCGGCATTCGAGCCGCCGAAGGCAAAGGAATTGCTCAGCACCCGGCGCAGCGGCCGTCCCAGGCTGGCGCCCGGTGCGGCTACGTTCAGCGCCGGCAGCGCAGGATCGGCCTCGCCGTCCCACAACTGCGGCGGCAGATGGCCTTGCGGGTTATCGTCCTGCATCAGCAGCCAGCACAGGGCCGCTTCGATGGCGGCGGCCGCGCCCAGCGTGTGACCGGTGAGCGGCTTGGTGGAGCTGACCGGCACGGCGGCACCGAACAGGTCCGCCACCACGCCCGCTTCCATCGCATCGTTCTGCGGAGTGGCGGTGCCGTGCAGGTTGATGTAGTCGATCTGGCCCGCCTCCAGGCCGGCACGCTGCAAGGCCTGGCCGATGGCCAGCTTGGCGCCCGCGCCGGAAGGATCGGGTGCCGAGATATGGTGGCCATCCGAGGACTCGCCCCAGCCGCACAGGGCGACGGCGGCCGGCTCGCGGCTCATCAGGAACAGGGCCGCGCCCTCGCCGATATTGATGCCCTTGCGCTTGGCGCTGAGCGGGTTGCAGCGTTCGGTGCTGACCGATTCGAGCGCGGAAAAACCGGCCACGGTAAAGCCGCACAGGCTGTCCGAGCCGCCGGTGACGACAGCGTCGCACAAGTCCATGGCGATCAGGCGCGCCGCGCTGGCCATGGCTTTGGCGCTCGATGAGCAGGCGCTGGAATGCACGTAGGCCGGTCCGCTCATGCCCAGTTCAGCCGCCAGCATGCCGGCCGGCGAGCCCATTTCCTGCTGGCCGTAATGGAATTGCGGCGGCAAGGCGCTTTGCTCCTGCATGGTTTTCAAGGCCAGCTCCGTTTCGGCGATGCCTGACGTGCTGGTGCCCAGCACCACGCCGACGCGGTCGGCGCCATAACGCGCAATAGCCGCATCGACGGCCGGCCGGATCTGGGCCAGCGCAGCCAGCGCCAGCTGGTTGTTGCGGCTGCGCTGGGCGCGCGGCAAATAGTCCACCGCAGGCAATTCGGCCACTGCGGCCTGCCCCAGCGGCAGCGCGCGTCCCGGCGAATAGCGTTCGGTCGGCTGCACGCCACTGGCGCCGCGCAGCAGGGCTGCGCGCACCTCGGCGCGGCTGGCGCCCAGGGCGCAGACAATGCCGCAGTCGTTCAGATAAAAACTCATGGCTGGCCCTCCTCGGCCGGCGCCGATTCGATGGTCAGGCGATATTTGTAGCGCAGATTTTCCAGCACCACGGTGCCAAGCCAGCGCTGCGGCGCGCTGTAATCGATGCGCATGATGGTTTCGCCGTTCAGCGACAAGATGCGGCGCTGCGCATCCTCCTCGATCTGCCAGCCAGCAGGCAGCGCGGCGCGCAGGGCGGCGGCCGGCCACAGGGTCAGCTGCACGTCCTCCAAGACGTCTTCGGCCTTGACCTGGGCCGGCAGCATCAGGTGGCGCCAGGTCTTCATGTCCCTGCCGTCGTAGCTCAGCGAGAGCACGCGCTGGCCCAGGGCCAGGCCCACCAGCTCGATATGCGCGGCATCGACTTCCAGCGCCACATCGAGTTCGTCGCTGCGGCCGTTGCGCTCCACGCGCAAATGCTGCTGCACGCTGATGCTTTCGCCCAGCGCCTGCGGCGCCAGCTTCAGGCCCAGGCGGGCAGCCGGCGGCGGCGTGGTGGCGCAGCCGGCCAGCAGCACGGCCGCCAGCAGGCCGGCGGCGGCAACAGCGCGGCGCGCGCTCGGCAAGAGTTCAAGCCTTTGCGGCATCGTCATATTCCTTTGCAATTCCAAAACAAGGCACCAGCAGCCATACGCCCAGGGTGCCGAGCAGCATGGTCAGGCCGAAGGCCTGCAAGGCCGGCGTGTGGCTCAGGCCAAGCAAGCCGAAAGACAGGATGGTGTTGGCGGCCGACAGGCCCACCGCCAGCCAGGGCGTGCGGTCGCGCCGGTCGGGATGCTCCTGCATGAAGATGCCGTAATCGACGCCCACGCCCAGCAGCAGCATCAGCGCCAGCACATGGAAAAGCTGCAGGCTGTGTCCCGCCCAGCCCAGGGCCGCCAGCGTGATCACGCTGGCCAGCGCGGTCGGCGCCAGCACGCGCCAGGCGCGGCCACGGTAGCGCGGGAACAGCAGCGCAAACACCAGCACATAGGCGGCACCCACCACCCAGGCCATATTGGCGCGGTAGCGGCCCAGCACCGAGGAAATCTCGCCGACCTTGTCCACCCATTGCACGCCCTGCAGGCCGTCGGCGGCGCTGCGCAGGCGCGGCAGGCCCGAATAGTTCATGCCGCGCAGGGCGACGATGCTGGCATAACCGCCCTCCACCTTGCCCAGCCACAGATGGCGCCATGGCTCGCTCGATGGCGCGGCCAGGAAGGCGTCCATGCGCAGCGGCGCGGCGGCGGCCAGGGCGCGTTCGCGCGTGGCCTTGACCCAGGCCGCGTCCTCCTCCACCTGCACGGCAACATCCTTGAGCGGACCATCGGCCGCCAGCAGCTTTTCTTCCAGCAGGGCGCGGCGCGCCGCCTGCGTGCGCAGCGAAGGCACCCAGTTCGACATGGCCTGGTAGCCACCGATCAGTCCCTGCGGGATCAGCGCGTCGAGGCGCTGCTTGAGCGTTTCCTCGCGCTGCAAGACCTCTTCCTCGCTGGCGCCGCGCACCAGGTAGTACTGCACCGGCGTCGGCGCGTCGAGCAGCTTGCCCAGCTTGATCTGGTCGGCCACCAGCTGCTTGGGCGAGTTTTGCAGCAGGCGGATATCGTCGTTCGGTTGCAGACGGGCGATGCCAGCTCCCGCCAGCACAACCAGCGCCAGGCCGGCCAGCACGGTGCCGCGCTTCAGGCGCAGCAGCGGCCAGCGCGGCAGCAGATTGCCGTAGCCGCGTGCCAGCGCGCCGGCGCGCAGGGTGGCGCCGCCGATCAGGGCCGGGAACCAGCACACTACCGTCAGCCAGGCGAAAACCAGGCCGCAGGCCGAAAACACGGCCATGGCGCGCAGGCCGGGGAAAGGCGTGAAGGCCAGGCCCATATAACCGATGACGGCCGCCAGCAGGGTCAGGGACAGGCCGGGCATCAGGCGCTTCAGCAGCGCGCGCGAATCGAGGGCCGGATCGGCCGCCATGCGGTTGCTCAGGAAGTAGATGCCATAGTCCTGGGCCACGCCAATCAGGCTGGCGCCGAACACCAGGGTCAATAAGTGGATGCGCCCGAACAGCAGCCAGCACACCGAGATCGCGCCCAGGCAGCCGATGCCGATGGAAAGCAGGATCAGGAGAATCGGCCGCAGCGAACGGAAACTGAGCCAGGTCAGCAGCACGATGCCGATCAGCGAGCCGATGCCGATGGTGGACATTTCGGATTCGGCCTGCGCACTGGCCGCTGCCGCATGCAGGATCACGCCGGCCGGCAGCAGCTCCACGCCCGGCACGGCCTGGCGCGCGGCGGCGCCGGCCTGCTCCAGCAAGGGCAGCACAGTTTTCTGGGCGGTGATGGAGAAGGCCGGCACTTTCAGCGTCATCGGCAGCAGCACGTACTGGCGCTGGGCGTCGGCCACGAAGAGCTGGCCGTCGCGTGGACGCACCGGCGTCTCCTGCGCCCTTTCCTGCACCCAGCCGGCGAACAGGCCGAAAGGATCGTCCTGCCAGCTGCCCAGTTTGGGGCCGCCGAAAGCGTTGTACATGCGGCCCAGCGCCGCCTCCTGCCAGAACTGGGCGGGCTGTTCGCGCAACTGGGCTTCCTGCGCGGCCGTCAACAGGGTCAGACGGTGGCGCTGGAACAGGGCCAGCCAATCGTCCTGGGTTTTCTCGTTGACCGGTGTGGACTCGAACATGCCGGGCTGGCGCGCCAGCACCGCGCGGTAGGCGGCGGCGGCGCGCTTGGCGTCGTCCCAATCGGGCGCGCCGACCAGCACCACCACGCGCTGCTGGGCCGCATCGACCATATGCAGGAAGGATTGCTGCAGCACCGGGTCGCGTTCCTGCACCGGCAGCAAAGCCAGGATGTCGGTATCAGGCACGATGCGCTTGCCCAGCCACAGCCAGGCGTTATGGCCCAGCAGCAGGCTGGCCGCCAGCAGCCAAAGCAGCGCGAATTGCCGGGACTTGCTCAAAATAGCGCCGCCTCTTCCGCCGTCAGGGCCGCCGCGCTGGTCTGCATGGCAGAGAAGACGATCACCGTCTTGTCGCCGCTGGCTTCATTCATGACGATGTTTTTCACGTAGGCGCCGCCTTCCAGGCTGATGGCGCCGATGGCCTTGGCCAGGCCCGGCTCGCGCGCCTTGAGCGCCACCTGCCAGCTGGCCGCATCGGCCGTGCCGTCGACTTCGAACAGCTTGTCCAGCTGGGCCAGGTCGCCGCCCAGCAGCGAGAACAGTACGCTGTTAATCATGCGCACCACCGGCTCGTTCTTCGCCTCCAGGCGCATGGCCACGCGCTCGCCCTGGAAGTGGACGATCTCGTCGCGCGTCAGGCGCAGGGTGTTTGGGAAAGGCTTCAGCGTGCGCCACAGGATGCCCTTGCCGGCCACCACGCAGAAACGGCCATTCGAGGCCAGCGGCTTTTTCATGCCCGCCAGATGCTTGGTCTGGTCGAAGCGGCCGCACAGCACGTCCGGCTTGGCCAACATGGCCTGAATCTTCGCCACCGGCGCGGCGGCCTGCGCCAGCGCGCTGGCCGCCAGTAGCACGGCGCTCAATACGATTTTTTTCATGGCGCTTGCACTCCCAGTTTTTCGAACAGCACGGGCGGCGAGACGAAGCACATCTCGCCCGTGGCGATATCCACCGCCACCTGCGTGGTGCTGGCGCGGTTGATGCGCTTGCCGCTGGCGGCGTCGCTGATCACATACTCGATCTTCAGGCGGTTTTCCCATTCCACGATGTCGGCGCGCAGCTTGAGCACCTGGCCGAAAGTGGCCGGCGCGGCATAGCGCAAGTGCATGTCGATGATGGGCCAGGCATAGCCGGAAGCCTTCATCTCCACATAGTTGTAGCCGATCTTGTCGAGCAAGGCGCAGCGCGCCATCTCCAGGTATTTGACATAGCGGCCATGCCAGACGATTTCCATCGGGTCCAGGTCGAAGAACTGGACCTGCATTTCGATTTCGGCCGACCAGCGGCTGGCGGGCGATTTACGCATACAGCTCCCACTCCTGATTGCGGATGCGCGCCAGCAGCACGCGCAGTTCCGGGTCCAGACGGCGGTCTTCCTCGACGGCGGCGATATCGGCCGCCAGCAGTTCCTGCATCTGCGCCAGTTGCGGATGCAGCCCCGCTTCCGGGTTGTGGCGCAGGCGCAGCCACACGCCCTGGTGCACGGTAATCAGCAAGGCAGCGGCCACCTGCTCCACCAGTTCCAGCACGCGCAGGCAGTCGCGCGCGGCGATGGTGCCCATGCTGACCTTGTCCTGGTTGTGGCATTCGGTCGAGCGCGAGAAGACCGACGCCGGCATGGTTAGCTTGAGCGCTTCGGCGGTCCAGGCCGAGGAGCTGATCTGCAGCGCCTTCAGGCCGTGGTTGATGGCGGCGCGCACGCCGGTGGCGCCCGACAGATTGGCCGGCAGACCGTGGTTGTAGCGGCTATCGACCAGCAACGCCATCTGGCGGTCCAGCAGGTCGGCCAGATTGGCGACGGCGTTCTTCATGCCGTCCATGGCGAAAGCGATATGGCCGCCGTAGAAGTGGCCGCCGTGCAGTACGCGCTCGCCCTCGCCGTCGATGATGGGATTGTCGTTGGCGCTGTTCAGTTCATTCTCGATGGCGCTGCGGAAGAAAGGCAGTGCATCGCTCAAGACGCCGATCACATGCGGCGCGCAGCGGATCGAGTAGCGGTCCTGCAGGCGCTTGCCATTACGTTCCCACTGCGTGGTCGGCAGGTCGCTGCGCAGCCAGGCCGCCACCTGCTGCATGCCCGCATGCGGCTTGACCGAGAACAGCACTTCGTCGAAGTGGTGGGCGTTGCCGTCCAGGGCGAAGGACGCCATGGCGGTGATGCGGGTGGTCAGGCGGGACAGATAGCTGGCACGGTCGTAGGCCAGGCAGGCCAGCGCCGTCATCACGGCGGTGCCGTTCATGATGGCAAGGCCTTCTTTCGGACGCAGGCGCAGCGGCGCGATGCCCGCTTCCTGCAAGGCTTGCGCCGCCGGCACCTGCACGCCGTCGCGCCACACTTCGCGCTCGCCGCACAGCACCGCCGCCAGATAGGACAGCGGCGTCAGGTCGCCGCTGGCGCCGACCGAGCCTTCCGATGGGATCAGCGGCAGCAGGCCGGCGTCCAGCAGGCGCGCGATCTGTTCCAGCAAGGCCACGCTGACGCCGGAATAGCCCTTGCTCAGCGAAGCCAGGCGCGTAGCCATGATGGCGCGCGTTTGCGGCGGCGAGAAATGCTCGCCCAGACCGCAGCCGTGATAGGTGTAGAGGTGGTGTGGCAGGTCGGCCACCAGCTCGGGCGGCACGGTCACGGTGCAGGAATCGCCATAGCCGGTGGTCACGCCGTAGATGGTGCCGTCTTCGCGCAGCAGGCGGTCGAGGAAATCGGCGCCGCGCGCGATCATGGCGCGGAAGGCAGGATCGTCGGACAGGGCGGCGTCGGCGCGGCCCTGGGCGATATCGACCACATCTTCGATCGTCAGACGCGATTGGTCAAAGCGCACGGTGCGCCGCGTATGTTTCAGGTCAGCCAGGTGCATCGTTTTGTTCCAGTTCGGGAAATTGCCAGAAATCGTAAAAATTGAACCACTGCAGCGGCGCCTGCACGCAGAAGTGCTGCAGGCGCGCAGCGTATTCCGCCGCCACGGCGGCCAGCGCCGCATCGCGATCCTTGCGCGGCAGGCGCAGCGACTCGCGCAGCAGCTCGAAATGCAGCTCGGCCTGATCGCCGCGCTGCAGGGTAAACAGCATGTACACCGGACATTGCAGCACGCCGGCCAGCACATAGGGTCCGATGGGGAAAGGCGCTGGCGCGCCCAGAAACTCGGCCGCCGTCACGCGCGGCTGGCCCGACACCGGCACGCGGTCGCCCGCGATCACCACCAGCTCGCCCCGCCCTATCCGCTCGGCCAGCAGCATGGCGGCGGCGGCCGACATGTCCGTCACCTGCAGCATATTCAGCTGGCTGGCCGGATTCAGGCGGCCCAGCATCCGGTTGAAGGCTTGCGCATGGCGCGTATGCACCAGCACCGTCAGTTTCACGTCCGGCCTTTGCAGCGAGAGCACGCGGCACAGTTCCAGGTTGCCGAAGTGGGAGCAGACCAGCAAGCCGCCCTGGCCACGCGCCAGCATGGCGTTGACCGCCTCCACGCCCACCAGCTTGACACGGCTGGTGTCAAACAGGCCGCCCCATAGCAGCATCTTGTCCAGGATGCTCTCGGCAAAGGCCGCAAAGTGGCGCAGCACACCCAGGCGCGGCACCGGCGCGTATGCCGCAACCCGCTTCAGATAAGCGGAAGAAACGCGCCGCGCGCGCGGCATCGCCAGCAGATACCAGCCCAGCACTGGATACAGCAGCACACGGAAAGGCCAGCGCCCCGCCACCCGGAACACCCAGAACAGCAGGCGCATGCCGGCCACGAAGCTCACTTCGTTGATGGCGGCCCAGTGGCGCGGCGCGGCATTCATGGACGCAGCCACTTTCTGGCCAGCAGGCGCGGCGCGCGCGGCAGCATGCCGAAGAACAGCGTGGCGTGCAGGCGCGAGATCAGCACATTGTCGCGCCAGGCCTGGAAGTGCGAGACGCCGTCGGCCGGATAGGCCACGCGCGTTGGCTGATTCAGCACCGGCACGCCATCCCAATACAGGCGCACCAGGATCTCGATATCAAAGTTCATGCGGCGGCCAAGCGCGCGCCGCTCCAGCAGGGCCAGCACCGGCGCCAGCGGATAGACGCGGAAGCCGCACATGGAGTCGCGGATATCCAGCGACAGGGTATTGATCCAGACCCAGACGTGGGTGGCATAGCGCCCATACAGCCGGCCCTTGGGCACGGAATCGTCATAGATCGGGCAGCCCACGATCAGGGTGTCCGGATGCTGGCGGCCTTGCTCCAGGAAGCGCGCCACATCATCCAGATTGTGCTGGCCGTCGGCATCGACTTGCAGCGCATGGCTGAAGCCCAACTGCACGGCGCGGCGGAAGCCGCTCATCACCGCCCCGCCCTTGCCCTGGTTCACTTCATGCGTGACCAGGGTGATATGTTCACCATGGCGCTGCGCCAGTTCGCGCAGCACGGCGGCGCAGGCGGGCGAACTGCCATCGTCCACCAGGATGCAGTGCAAGCCATGCGGCAGCAGCCCCGCCAGCACGCCGCCAATGGCATGCTCGTGGTTGTAGACGGGGATGACGATGCAGGGTTTATACACCGGCCGCTCCGGCGTGGGCGAAGCGCAGCAGGGAATGGCAGTAGCCGATTCCGTCGCGCGCGGTCAGCAGGCGCAGGCCGGCCGCTTCGGCCAGGCGGATGTAGTCGGTACTCTCGTAGATTTTGCTGTTGCCGCTGGCCATGGCCGTGAAATACGGCGAGGTGTTGATCAGGCAGTAGGACGCGATATCGTACTGCTGGCGGTCCCAGAAGGTGTCCATGATCAGCACTTGTCCGCCCGGCGCCAGCGCAGCGGCAGCGCGCTGCAGGATGGTGGCGATGGCCGCCTCGCTGAAGCAGCTGAGGAATTGGCTCATCCAGATCAGGTCCATGCCGGCCGGCAGCGGCTTGTCCGCGTCCAGCAGGTCCACGGCGTGCAAGTGGGCGCGTTCGCGCAGGCCGGCCGCTTGCAGGTTCTGTTCTGCCACGGCCAACTGGCGCGGCAAATCCACCAGATGCAGTTCCGCCTCGGCGCTGTAGCCCAGCGCCGCCAGCGTGAATTTGCCGGTATTGGCGCCGATATCCATCACGCGGCGCGGGCCGGTGGCAAAGACGTCCGGCAGGATCTGGGGGAAGGAAGTGTCCGAATAATGGTGGTCGAAGGCGAACCAGCTGCTCTTGGCCGGTTCCGGCAATTGCGACATGCCTTCATACAGCGTGGACCAGTCGCCCAGTGCCTTCAGGCCCAGCGGTTTTTCCTGGTCCAGCGACTTATCCAGGTCGTACAGGCCGAGGTAGCAGACGTCATGGTTGAAGTCCAGATTGATCTGGGTGATCTTGTCGGTCAGGACGCAGTAGCCCACCTTGTCGAGCACATAGCGGCCGCCCTGCAGCTGCACGGCGCCAGCCGAGAGGCAGGTTTCCAGCACCAGTTTCAGCGCGTACTCGCTCCACTGGCCGCCGGCCGCCAGCTCCGTCACGCTCATGCCGGTGGCGCCGGCATCGGCCAGCGCCTGCAGCATGCCGCGCTTCCAGGCATAGCGAATGCACTGGAAGACCACGGGGCCGAAAGCGATTTTCTGCGCTTCGTAGCGGGCGGCGAAAGCGGTTTGGCGGGGCGGAGAGAAGGACTTGTCTTGCATGGACTCTTTCTGGATCAGGGTGCGGCGAACAGCAGGCGACCGCTGGCATGCTGGCCGGCCGCCGAGAGATAACGGAATTGCACGCTGGCCTTGGCGCGGTCGTGCAGCAGTTCCAGCTGCACGGTGGCGCCGGGCACAATCACCTGCTGGAATTTCAGGGCCGCGACTTCGCGGAAGACGGGCGGCAGGTCGAAGGCCTTGCGCGCCTGGACTATGGCCCAATCCAGCTGGGCCACGCCGGGCAGGATCGGCGAACCGGGGAAATGGCCTTCAAAGTACAGCAGATCGGGCGGCACGCTCAGCTCCAGCAGCAGGCGCTGTTCGCCGCGTTCCAGCTCGCGCCAATGCGGCTGGCGCGGACGCTGCTCCAGCGCGGCCGGTTCCTCGTCCAGCAAGGCCAGCAAGGCGGCACGCGTAGTCTTGCCCTGGGCGTTGAGCGGCAGACTGTCCAGATAGCGCCAGCGGCGCGGCAGCGCCACGGCTTCGGCCACCGGGGCCAGTACGCTGCGCAGACGCTGGTTTAGTGCCGCCTTGCCCTGCGCCGCCAGCAGCGCCCTGCCCTCCTGGTTTAGCACCACGAAGGCTGCCAGGCGAATGCGCGCGCCATCGTCCGGCACGATGCGCACCTGCTCGGCGAGGCCGCTGGCTTGCAGGGCCGCCTCCAGCGCATCGAGCGAGACGCGCTTTTCTTCCACCTTGACGATGCGGTCGGCCCGGCCCAGCAGCTCGAAAGCCTGGGAACCGGCGGGGCGAGCACGGTCGGCCAGCGCCAGCCAGTTTGCATCCGGCAGATGGGGCGAGCGCACTTCAAGCGCGCCTTCGCCCTGCTCAGCATCGGCGGCGATGCGCCACTCGACATTGGGAAAGGCCTGCCAGCAGACCGACGCTGCGGCACCGGCCGCGCGCTGGCGCCAGGCCACGCCACCGGTCTCGCTGCTGCCGTAAATTTCGCGCGGCACCTGGCCCAGCATGGCGCCGGCCCCCAGCGCCGCCTCTTCCGGCAGCGGGCCTCCGGAAGAGAATACGGCGCGCAGCCGGTCTGCCGCCGCCGTCCAATCCAGATGCGCGGGCAGACGCTTCAAATGCGCCGGGCTGCTGACCAGCACCGATGGCCGCTGCGCCAGTGCCTGCGCCAGTTCCTCGGGATACTGCACGCTCAGCGCCTGCAGCGGCCGCGCCGCGCACAAAGGCCACAGCACCTTGAACAGCAGGCCGTAGATATGCTGGTGCGAGACGGTCGCCACGATGGCGGCATCGCCCAGACGCGCACTGAACATCCGCTCCAGCACTGCCACTTCGCTGGCCAGCTGCGACAGGCGCTTGGGCACGGCCTGCGCCGCACCCGTGCTGCCCGATGTATGCACCACCAGTGCCGGGAAATCGTCGGGGAGCGCGCGCGGCGGCGGCACGGCGGCGGTTTCCGGCGCAGCATCGCCCGGCACTGCCAGCGGCTGCCATTGCGGTGGGAACTGGCCGAGGAAACCATTGACCTTGCCCTGCAGTGCGGCGCAGCTGGCATCCAGGGTGTCGGCCGTCAGCCACACGGTTTTGCCGGCCTGCCAGGCGCCCAACAGGGCCGCGCCGAATTCCAGGCTGTCGTCCAGGTAAAGGGCATAGTCGCGGCCCGGTTGCCCGGCCAGCAAAGCGCCCCAGGCGCGCACGCGCGCCAGCAGCCAGGCGTTGGACAGAGGCTGGTCCGCGCGCCAGCCCACGCAGGCGGCAGGGTCGCGCTGGAGCAGCGCGGGGACAAGGCTGGACAGTGAATCAGGCATCATGCATGCGGCGGAAACGGCGGCGCGCCAGCAGTTCTCCCGCGAACAGCACGCCCATTAAAATATAGGAAATCACCCCGTTGTACAGGGTCCAGACAGCTTCCGGCGCCCACAGCGCGGTGGCCAGCGCCACGCTGCCGTTGAACACGAAGAAGGCGCACCAGACCTGGGTCACGCGGCGCGTATAGCGCACGCCTTCGGGCGGCAGGTCCGGCTCGCGCAGGCGCGCCAGCCGTTCGACCATGGAAACCGGCGTGGTCAGGCTATAGCCGAAGGCCGCCAGGAAGGCGGCGTTCACCAGCACCGGGTACAGCTTCAGCGGCAGCAGCAGATTGCTCCACACCGCGCAGCCCACCAGCACCAGCGCGCCCGCCACCGACCAGCGCGCCGCGCTGCTCAGCTTCAAGGCCGGCAGGCGGCTGGCGGCGGCCAACAGCAGCAACAGCGCCAGCCAGCGCGGCTCGACCCTGCCATGCCCCAGCCAGATGGCCAGGGGATACAGCAGCGTAAGCAGCACCGTGAGCGCGGTCAGCAGCATCTCAAGCCGTCTGTTCGGCCACGGCCAGGCCGCTCAGCGCATCCACCACGTCGTTGATGGTGCGGATGTTCTTGAACACTTCCGGCTGCAGACGCTTGCCGGTCAGCTGTTTCAGCTGCACGGCCAGGTCGACAGCGTCGATGCTGTCTATGTCCAGGTCCGCATACAGATTCGATTCCGGCTTCAGTTCCTCCGCATCCAGTTCAAACATTTCAGCCAGCAGCTTGACGACCCATTGCTGCATTTCGTCGCGGCTCATTTGGTTCAGATCTACCATTTCCGTTTCCCTCTTACTTCTTGCCCTGGCTTTCAACCAGGGCTGCCAGTGCGCGCACCGATGCAAAGTGACGACGCGTATCGGCCGAATCGGCCGACAAAGAAATCCCGTAGCGCTTTTGCAGCGCCACGCCCAGTTCCAGCGCATCGATGGAATCCAGGCCAAGGCCTTCAACAAACAGCGGAGCTTCGTTGTCGATATCGTCAGGCGCGATATCCTCCAGCTGAAGCACTTCAATAATCAGTTCCTTGACTTCCTGTTCAAACATGGCCTTGAGACTTCCCCGTAAAATAATGTTGCAGATATTCTGTGAGCTGGCGCGCCGCCAGTACCTCGCTCGCGCCATTGCCGATAAAGCTCCCGATCGGCAAATCTTCCTGTACTTCGATGCGGAAGCGCACCACGCGCGGCGGCACCTTCCACCATTTCTCGCCCTTGCCCAGCGTGGCCGGCTGGCAGCCGATCACCACCGGCGTGATGTCGCGCGCGCCGCGCACGGCGATATTGGCCGCGCCGCGTTTCATGCTGATCACGCCATCGCGCCCGGTGCGCGTGCCTTCCGGGAAGATGATCAGGTTATTGCCCCGCTCCAGTGAAGCGATGCAATCGTCCACCAGTTCGACCCCGCCATGGTTGGCGATATAGCCGGCCGCCAGGATCGGTCCCCGCATGAAGGGGTTATTCCATAAATCGGCCTTGACGATGCAGTCGGCATCCTTGACGAAGGCCATCAGGAACACCGTATCGATCAGGGTCGGATGGTTCGCCAGGATCAGCAGGCCGCCGCGCTCCAGCTTCTCCATGCCGGACAGCTCGTAGCGCAGCACGCCCAGCGCCTGCATCATCTCCACGTACACGCGGAAGCTGGCGCGTATCACGCCACGCGACAGCGCCACGCGCCGCGCTGGATCGCGCACCAGCAATTGCAGCATGGGGAAGACCGCCACCCGCAGCAGCAAGCCGCCAATGCCGAACAGTGCAAAACTCAGGCCGGTGGCAAATACGCGCCAGCAGCGCCCCAGGCGCTCAAACATCGCGCTGCCAGCGCCAGCGGCGGCGTTCCGCCTGCCGCGTCAATTCCGTTTGCCGCGCCAGGAAAAAGCGCAGCACATCCAGTTCGCCCGGGCCTTGCTGCGCGCCGGCAGGCGCGGCATCCGCCTCGGTGCAGCCTTCCCACGACAGGCGCAAGCCTCCCGCCGCCGCTGGCGCCAGCAGCCAGGCGAAAGCAAAAGGCTGCTCGTCGCAATCGGCGAATGCGCCGAACACTGCGGGCAAAGGACAATCGGCGGCCACCAGCAGCACCTGCGGCGCGCCGTCGGCCAGCAGGCCGCAGGCTTCGATCACGGCGTGTTCCAGCGAGCTGGCGCCGGCGGCCAGCGCCACATGGTTGGCGCGCTCGCTGCGCGCGATGGAAAACAGGCCGGCCGTGGCGTTATGCACCGCCATGCCGAAAGCCGTCGGCGACAACGTTTCGCCCTGCGCCAATTGGCCCAGCAGCTCCACCGCGCGCGCCACGTCGCCGTGGCGCGAACTGAATACCATGGGAATGCCGCGCTGTTCGCCCAGGCAGGCATAGGCCGCCTCCAGCGCCATCTTGCCCAGCGGCGCGGCGCGGCGGCGCAGCATGGGCGGCATGGCGCGCACGGCCGGTTCGGCCGCGCCTTCTATGCGAAATGGTGACGCGCTCCAGTCCAGCCACGCCTCCGGCGAGCATAGACCCGGCGCCCATGCGGCATGCGCCGCAATGGAAAAAGAAACTGACTGAACACGCATCAGTGTTGACGATCCCGAAATATTTTTATATGCCTTTACTTATTTACCAACAGGCAAATTTAGTCTGCAAAATTATAATCGAAGGGATGTCGGTTGACTAAGAGAAATATGCGCAAAACAATGGCAAATCTCATCGAAATTGCCGTCAAATCTCACCAATTATCACGAAATTGCCGAGATTTAGTTAATGTTGATAGTTTTATCCTGCAATAATGATAAGCAAATGTTACCCTAGGCAATCGATATCTTAAGCCCACGTAAAGGTGATCGACCAACATTTACTACTAATAATTACATTTGAAAAGATGGAATTTCCGCAGGCCGCGGCATCCGGCGCCGCGGCCTGCACATCAGAAGACCCAGAGGCGGTCGGCCGGCATCTGCAGCCAATAGCTTCCCGGCTGCAGGCGGTATTTGCTGTGGGCGCGCAGGGCAATCTCGCCCGCCGCGCTCTTGAACAGGCATTCCCAGCGGTCGCCCAGATACATGCAGGTGGACAGGCCCAGTTGCAGGGCGTTGTCCACCGGCGTGCTGCTGACGCGCACATCCTCGACCCGGATCAGGGGCGCGATTTCGCTGCCGCTATTGGCGCCGCGCGCCGTGGCCTGCAGCACCGTGCAGCCCACCTCGATGCGCACCGCACTGCCCTCGCGCTGCAATAGCTTGGCGGGCAGACGGTTGTTACTGCCCATGAATTCGGCCGTGAACAGGGTGTCCGGCGTTTCATACATGCTTTGCGGCGTGCCTTGCTGCTCAATCTTGCCGTTATTGAGCAGCAGAATGCGGTCGGAAATCGCCATGGCCTCGTCCTGGTCGTGCGTCACCATCAGGGCCGAGAGGCCGAGGCGCACGATCAGCTCGCGCAGGAAGGCGCGCGCCTCCTCGCGCAGCTTGGCGTCCAGGTTCGACAGCGGCTCGTCCAGCAGGATCACGGGCGGGTTGTAGACCAGAGCGCGCGCGATCGCCACGCGCTGCTGCTGGCCGCCGGACAGCTGGTGCGGATAACGCTCGCCCAGATGCCCCAAACCCAGCTGCTTGAGCACCTCGCTCACGCGCTGGCCGATTTCCGCGCTGGCCATGCGGCGCAGCTTGAGGCCATAGGCCACGTTCTCGGCCACCGTCTTGTGCGGCCACAGCGCATAGGACTGGAACACCAGGCCCAGATTGCGCTGCTCGGCCGGCATCTCGTAATTGCGTTCGCCGTCGAAGACGCGGCGCTCGCCGATATCGATGCAGCCCTGCTTCGGGCTTTCCAGTCCGGCCACGGCGCGCAGCAGGGTGGTCTTGCCGCTGCCCGAGGGGCCGAGCAAGGCCACCACTTCGCCCTTCTGCAGATGCATGGAGACGCCCTTCAGGATGGGATTCGCATGCGCGCCGCTACCGTAGTCCAGATGCAGGTCGCTGACGGTCAGTTCATTCATAATCAGGTCTCGTTTCATGATTGTTCGCTCAGTTGTGCAGCTTGACGCCGAAGCGCAGCGCGATACCCAGGCCGATGGCGACCAGCGTAATATTGATGAAGGAAAGGGCCGCCACCAGATCGGTGGAACCGCCCGCCCACAGCGACACCAGCATGGCGCCGATCACCTCAGTGCCAGGGGACAGCAGATACACGCCGGTGGAGTATTCGCGTTCGAAGATCAGGAAAATCATCAGCCAGGCGCCCAGCAGGCCGTATTTGATAAGCGGCAGCGTGACATCGCGCGTCACCTGGCCACGGCGGGCGCCGACCGCGCGCGCCGCCTCCTCCAGTTCGGGGCCGACCTGCAGCAGCGCAGTCGAGATCAGGCGCATGCCGTAAGCCATCCACACCACCGAGTAGGCCAGCCAGACGGCAAAGATGGTCGAGCGCAGCGAACGCAGGGCCGGAATCAGATGCTCGCTGAGCCAGAGCGCCAGGCCGTTGTCCATGCCCTTCAGCATGCCATCCAGCCAGCTTGGCACGAAGAGGAAGACCCAAAGGAAGGACAGGCCGGCCAGCAGGCCAGGCACGGCGCGCGGCACCAGCACGCTGTAGTCGAGCAGGCGCGCCACCAGATCCTGCTTGCGGTGCATGGCCAGCGCGATGAAGCTGTAGCACAGCACGGCCAGGCCGCCGCCGATCACGCCGATCAGGATGGTGTTGACGATGCCGCGGATCAGCGCGGGCTGTTCGAAAATATCGCGGAAGTGCTGCAGGGTCAGCACGTCGGCCAGCTTCACGCCCTCGCCCCAATACTGCACGAAGGAGCGCAGCGCGATGCCGGAAATCGGCAGGATGATGGTGAACAGCAGCCAGGCCGCCAGCAGGGCGAAGGCCAGCCACTTCCACTGCCCCAGCGGCATGGCCTTGCTGCGCGCGCCCTTGCCCTTGATCGACACATATTTATTGGCCGATTTCAGCAGGCGGCGCTGCAGCATCACCAGCGGCATCGTCACCATCACCAGGCAGACGGCGACGGCCGCCATCAGATGGTAGGACGGCGTGCCCAGCTTGTTGGTCAGCTTGTACAAATAGGTAGGCAGCACCAGATGGCCTTCCGGATCGCCCAGCACCAGCACCAGGCCGAAGACTTCGAAGCCGAGGAAGAACACCAGCACGCCGGCATAAGCCAGGGCCGGCATGATCATCGGCAGCGAAACGTTGAACATCACCTGCAGCGGCGAGGCGCCCGCCACGCGCGCCGCCTCTTCCACGTCCGAGCCCAGGCTTTTCAGCGCGGAAGAGGCGTACAGATACACGTGTGGCACGTGGGTCAGGCCCGCGATCACGACGATGCTGGTGAAGGAGTAGATATTCCAGGGGATGAAGCCCAGCAGCTCCTTGACCCAGGTGGAATAGAAGCCCACCGGCCCCATCGCCACCACATAGCCGAAGCCCATCACCATGGGCGACACGAAGATCGGCACCAGCAGCATGGGCGCGATCCAGCTGCGGCCCGGCAGGTCGGTGCGCACCATGAGGAAGGCCAGCATGCCGCCCAGCGGCACGGCGATCAGGGCCAGGCCCGTGGCCAGCATCAAGCCATTCTTGAAGGCCATGATGAAGTCGGGATCATCAAAGATGAAGCGGTAAGCTTCCAGTCCCAGCTCCTTGCCCGGCATGAAGAAAGGCGCGGAGAGGAAGCTCTGGTAAAAGATCAGGAACAGCGGCACGAAGATGGCGAGCGCTGTCAGCGCCGCCACCAGGCCGCGCGGCCAGTTCAGATTGAGTATGGGCGGCTTGCCCAGGCTTGCGGTATGCATGACGGATTCCCCGGTATCGGACTGCGATTACTTCTTGCCTGCGGTTTCTTTCCACTGCTTCAGGAAAGCCATGCGCTTGGCCGGGCCAAGGAATTGCAGCAGGATGGGATGGACCGGCACCGGCTTCACATTGTCCTTGCCGATCTGCTTGATCAGATCGGCCGACGTGGTTTCGCCCGTGACGTCGGCGCGGATAGCGTACAGGCGGGAATCGTTGGCGATCACGGTCTGGCCGCGGTGCGAGAGCATATAGTCCAGCCACAGCTTGGCCGCGTTCACATTCTTGGCGCCCTTGTTGATGAAGACCACGCGCGACATCACCAGGGTGTAATCCTTGGGCAGCACCACACCGATCGAAGGATCGTTCTTGGCGCGCACCAGGGCGTAGGAACCCAGCACGTTGTAGCCGATCAGGTTTTCGCCGGAAGAGATGCGCTCCATCATGGTGCCGGTCGAGGATTGCACGCGCACCTTGGCCGCGCCGAAGGCATTGGCCAGGTCGATGTATTTGCCGAACTCGCGCGCATCCTGCGTCATGAACATGAAGCCGACGCCGGATTTTTCGATATCGTAGGTCGTGACCTTGTCCTTGAATTTGGGCTGCTGGATCAGTTTGACGAAGTCGGCGTGGTTCTGCGGCACTTCCTTGGCATCGACCAGGCGCTTGTTGTAGACGATGGCGGCCGGCTCGAAAGTCGTGCCGTAAGCCTGGTCGTCCCACACCGACCAGCCGGGAACCTTGGGCGCTTCCACCGATTTGTATTTCAGGGCGTAGCCGTCCGAGGCCAAGCGCATCTGCAAGTCCATGGCCGAGGACCACATCACGTCGGCCGTATTGCCGCCCGCTGCCACTTCCGAGATGAAGCGGTTATACACCTCGGTGGAATTCATATCGTTGTATTCGACTGTAATGCCGGGATAGAGGGCGTTGAAATCCTTGATCAGTGGCTGGGTGGCCTTGCTGTCGGTGGCGCCGTAGACCACCAGCTTGCCCTCCTTCTTGGCCGCGTCGATGATTTTCTGGTAGTCGGCCGGATAGCCGGCCGGCACCTGGGCCAGGGCCGCGCCCGCGAACAGGATGGCTGCGGTGGCGATGGCGGTTTGCTTGAACATGCTTGTCTCCTCTGGTTTTATATGGATCAGCGCATCAGGCCAAACTGGCTGGCGCGCTTGCCGTAGTCGTCCACGGCTTTTTTGACGTAATCGCTGAGCGCCTGTCCGGTCAGGCTGAAGGGATAAAGGCCGGAGGCGGCGCGCTGTTGCGCGTATTCGGGGCTGGCCAGCATGGTGTCGAAGCGGGCGACCCAGTGGCGGTAATCGGCTTCCGCCACCTGTGGTCCCATCCAGACGCCACGGATCACCGGCCACACCAGGTCGTAGCCCTGCTCGCGCGCGGTGGGCGCGGCAGCCAGCGCGCCAGGCAGGCGCTGCTCCGACAGCACGGCCAGCACGCGGATGCCCTTGCCCTGCAGGCTCGCTTCGGAAGCGTCGCCCGACACCACCTGCACATGGTTGGCCTGCATGGCGGTGAATGCCTCGCCGCCGCCTTCCAGCGCCACGAAGCGCAGGCTCTTGGGATCGATGCCGGCGGCGCGGCCCAGCATTGCGATCTTCAGCCAGTCCTGGCTGCCGATGGTGCCGCTGACGCCGATCAGCACCTTCTGCGGATGCTTTTTCAGCGCGGCCAGCAGCTCGGCCAAGGTCTTGTAAGGCGAATCGGCGCGCACCGCGATCATGCCGTAGTCCGCGCCCAGCGCGGCCACCCAGCGCACATCATCCGCCTTGGCCTTGCCGAACTTGCCCTGGGCCAGATTCAGCAAAGAGCCGCCGGAAAACGCCACCAGGGTGTCCGGTTCGGCGCGCCGCTGCGACACCAGCGAGTGCCAGGCCACGGCGCCGATGCCGCCCGGCAGATAGCTGATGCGCATGGGCCGCTGCTCCTGCTCCGGCAGCAATTGCAAGCCCTTGCGCGCCAGCTTGCAGGTCAGGTCCATCGCGCCGCCCGGCTTGGACGGCACGATGCATTCCACGCCAGCGGC
Organism: Massilia sp. BJB1822; assembly: GCF_013369485.1. Taxonomy (GTDB): domain Bacteria; phylum Pseudomonadota; class Gammaproteobacteria; order Burkholderiales; family Burkholderiaceae_D; genus Rugamonas. The sequence goes on along the minus strand of NZ_JABWEB010000005.1, from coordinate 101,753 downwards.
ATGGGCGGCACCGCCCGCCAGCAAGCCGGCGGCGGTAGCAGTGACAAACGCGATGGCAGCGCTATTCATGGCTTAGAAGCGGTGCTGGATGCCCAGTATCAGGCCGCGCTGGCTGTCGCCGAAGCCGGCATCGTCGCGCGACAGGCCGACCAGTTGGCCGTGCTTGGCCTTGGCGTAAGCCAGCGTGGCATACAGGTCGGTGCGCTTGGAAGCGGCGTAGCGGTAGCGCGCCACATACATGATCGGGTCGGCGTCCTTGCCTGCCGCGACGTTCTTCACGTCGACGTAGTAGATGGCGCCCGTCAGCGTGACGTTTTCCACTGGCTTGTAGGCCAGGCCGGTCCAGTAGGTCGTGGCTTTCACATCGGGCGTGGCAGCCTTGCCGGACTCGGTGCGGTAATTGCGGCCGGCCAGGGTGAATTTGAACGGGCCGGTTTCGTAATTGCCGCCCAGGTGGTAGACCGTGGTCTGGTCGCGGCGGCCGGTGGCGACGACGGTATTGCCGTTGACCTTCTCCCAGGTCGCCATCAGACCCAGGCCATTGGCGCTGTAGCTGACGGCGCTGGCAATCTTGGCGCCGTCGCGGGCACTGCCGGTCTGCTCGCCGAAGCCGTAGGAAACCCCGTATTTAAAGGCGCCCGTGCTGCCGGAGTACTTGACCATATTGTCAAAGCCGGTGGTCATGCCGTATTTGCTGGGGCCAGTGGCGTTGCCGGTCGTCGCCCAGGAGTAGAAAGGCGCAAAGCCCATCGGGTCGAACTGGATCACGGTGTCGTAGACACTGGTGAAGGAGCGGCCCAGCACAACGCGGCCGTAACGACCTTCCACCCCGACATTGGCCTGGCGGCGGAACAGCGTGCCGTCCATGGCGCCGGTATCCATCAGGATGCCGCCCTCCAGCTGGAACACGGCTTTCAGGCCGCCGCCCAGATCTTCCGTGCCGCGCAAACCCCAGCGCGAAGTGTTCATGCCGCCCGAGCTGACGCGGGTCATCGAGCCGCCGCCCGGCTTTGCATCGGACGAGTAATCGACGCCGGTATCGAGCAGACCGTAGATCTGCACATTCGATTGCGCATGCGCGCCGCCGCTGAGCGCGGCCGCGGCCGCCAGCACGGCCAAGGTGATGGAAGTTCTTTTCACAAGCTGTCTCCTGGATTATAGTTTTCTAAGGTGCCCTGCTGCATTGGCACGCTGCCACTATAAAATCGTCTACCTTTCAAAAGGCTTTCATGCGTATCCTGTTGGTTGAAGACCACACCGAACTGCAACACTGGCTGGCCAAAGCCTTGCGCGACGCCCACCTCAGCGTGGAATGCGCCGACAACGGCGCCGATGCCGACGCCCTGCTGCATACGCAGGAATATGCGCTGCTCATCCTTGATCTGACGCTGCCGAAAATGGATGGGCTGGAAGTGCTCAAGCGCCTGCGCGCCCGCGGAGGCGCGCGCGGCAAGACGCCGGTGCTGATTCTGACCGCGCGCGGCGGCCTGGAAGACCGGGTGCAGGGTCTGAACCTGGGCGCCGACGATTATCTGGCCAAGCCTTTCGAACTGGCCGAGCTGGAAGCGCGCGTGAAAGCGCTGCTGCGCCGCAGCCAAGGCAGCGAAACCCTGGTCTATCAATGCGGAGAACTCAGCTTCGACACCGTCACGCGCATGTTCAGCTACTTCGGCGCGGTGCTGAACCTGACGCCGCGCGAGCATGCGGTGCTGGAGACGCTGATCACGCGCAGCGGCCGCGCCGTCTCCAAGGAAAAGCTGTTCGACGAAGTCTTCTCGCTGGCCGACGACGCCAATCTGGACGCGATCGAGCTGTATATCCACCGCGTGCGCAAGAAGCTGGAAAGACCGGAAGATGGCGCGGCGGCGATCACCACACTGCGCGGCATCGGTTATCTGCTGCAGCCGCGCAATACGCCAGCCTGAATGCGCGCGCTGGCCGCACTCTTGCGTCGCAAGGCGGGAGCACCGCAGGCGCTGGGCAGCTTGCGCGGCCAGCTGCTGCGCTGGCTGCTGCTGCCGCTGATATTGCTGGAAGCCTTGAATGCGGTATCGGTCTACCGCAACGCGCTCGACGCGGCCGACATGGCTTACGACCGCTCGCTGCTGGCCTCCACGCGGGCGCTGGCGGAACGGGTCTCCATCGTCGGCGGCAAGGTGGTGGCCGATGTGCCGTATGTGGCGCTCGACAGCTTCGAGACCGACACCCTGGGCCGCATCTATTACAAGGTGACGGGCATACGCGGCGAGACCGTGTCCGGCTATGCCGACCTGCCACCGGTGCCGCCGAACGTGCCGCGCTCGGAAAACTATCCGGCACTGGTGCGCTTCTATCACGCCGACTACAACGGCCAGCCTATCCGCATCGCCGCCCTGCTGCAGCCGGTGTATGACGACACCATGCGCGGCATCGCCCTGATCCAGGTCGGCGAAACGCTGGATGCGCGGCGCGGCCTGTCGAACCAGATCCTATTCGACACCTTGCTGTGGCAGGCTATCGTGCTCGCCGCCGCCGCCCTGCTGGTGTGGTTTGCCGTGCGCCTGGTGCTGCGGCCGCTCATGCGGCTGAAGATCGCGGTCGAGTCGCGCGAGGTATCCGACCTGTCCGATCTCGATCCATCGCTTGTGCATAAGGAGGTGCGCCCCCTGGTGGCGGCCATGAACGCCTCGATGACGCGCATCCAGAACCTGATCGCTGGCCAGCGCCGCTTTATCGCCGACGCCTCGCACCAGTTGCGCACGCCGCTGACGGTACTGAAAACCCAGGCCGAACTGGCGCAGCGCGAGCTGGAACGCGAGAAGAATGGCGACAATCAAGCCACGCTGCGCGAAATCGTGCGCAGCATCGCCGGCACCACCGACTCCACCGTCCATCTAGCAAATCGCCTGCTGATGCTGGCGCGCATAGAGCATAGCGGCGGCGCAGCCCCTGAGCCGGTGGCCTTGCGCGCCATGGTGCAGCAGGTGGCGCTGGAGTTCGCGCTGAACGCCGTCAACCGCCGCATCGACCTGTCGCTTGAGGGCGAGCAGGAAGCCGTCGTGCAAGGACAGGCCTTATTGCTGCACGAGCTGGTGACCAATCTGGTGGATAACGCCTTGCGCTACACGCCACCTGGCGGCCAAGTTACCTTGCGCGTGCGCCAGGATGGCGCCGGCGCGATGCTGGAGGTGGAAGACAGCGGCCCCGGCATCCCTGCCGCCGAAAGGGAAAAAGTGTTCTCGCCCTTCTACCGCGCCAGCGCCGCGCTGGAAACCAATCCCGGCGGCGCCGGTCTGGGCCTGGCCATCGTGCGCGATATCGCCGAGCTGCACCGCGCCAGCCTGGAACTGGACGATGCGGCATCCGGCAGCGGCCTGTTTATCCGCCTGCGTTTCCCGGCGAACTGAGAGCGGCATCACCCTTGAGCGGCAGGCTGGCCTCGACCACGCTGCCCTCGCCGCCGCTATGCAGATCAAAGCATCCCTCGAACGCCGCCACGCGTTCGCGCATGCCGACGATGCCGATGCCTTCGGCCTGTTGCGCCGGATCGAAGCCGCGGCCATTGTCGCGTACTTCGATATGCAGGCTGCCCTCGCGCAGCGCCAGCGCCACCGTGGCGTGGCTGGCCTGCGCATGCTTGACGATATTCGAAAGCGCCTCCTGGATGATGCGGTATGCGGAAATCGCCATCGCGCCATCGAGCTTTGAGAAATCGCCCTCGGCCGCGAAGCTGAAGCGGCAGGATGGATGCGTCTCGTCATAGTGGCGCACCATTTCCTCGGCGGCGCCCTGCAGGCCCAGCATGTCCAGCATCTCGGGCCGCAGGCGGCGCACCAGGGTGCGGCCACTGTTGTATAAGCGCAGCGCCAGCTTGGTGATCGATTGCGCCTTGCTTTCGATAAGCGCCAGACGCGGGCTGACCGCCTGCGCCTCAGCCTCCGCAGCGGCCGATTCCTGTCGCGCCAGTCCGGCAATGCCCTGCGCTTCCAGCCGCACGGCGATCAAGGTGGCGTTCAGCTCATCGTGGATTTCCAGCGCGATGGTCTTGCGCTCCTCCTCCACCGCGCCATTCACCCGGCGGATCAGGCGGCGCTTTTCCGCATCAGCCTCGCGCAAGGCGCGCAGCGAGGCCTGCAGCGAGTCATCGAAACCCTGCACCATGCGCGCTGCCAGCAGGCCGCACGCCAGCAGCCCGGCCACGGCCACCAGCAACTCCAGATAAAAGCGGTTTTCCTGCCGCGCCAGCAAGCGCGTTGGCGACATCGTGACCCGCACATAGCCGATCGTCTCGACCGAACGTCCCGGCGGTGCGGGGGGCGCCGCGCGCAGGTCCGGCATGCTGACCCAGATCAGGCGCTTGAGCACCGCCGCCTCATACAAGCGGGTTTCCGGCTGGCTGCCTGCGCGTCCATCGACGCGCAGCAACTCCTTGTGTGCGGCGTCGAACAAGGCCACGCGGTAGATGCTGGCGTCGGACTGCGCCACGCCTTCCAGCGTCTGGCGCAGCTCCGCATAACGCCCGGTGCTTAGACCGACCTCGCTGCCGTCGGCCAGCACGCGCGCCAGCAGCAGGCCGCGTTCGGCCAGTTCGGCGCGCACCTCGTTCTGGCGCGACTGGTAGCTGTACCACACCAGGGTCAGGCACATGGCCGTCACCGGCAGCACGGTGATCAGCAGCAGGCGGGTGCGCGTGCTCCAGCGCGTCCAGAAGCGGACGCGCAAGGTGGCAAGGCCCGCCATCTCAGGCCTGGATCAGGCCATGGCGCACCGCCAGCCGCGTGATGTCGGCCGCGCGGTGCACACCCAGCTTTTCCTTGATGGCCTGGCTGGTATTGCTGATGGTCTTGCTCGATACATCCAGCCGCTCGGCGATTTCAGTATTGGTCAAGCCCTCGGCCATCATGGTGAAAATCTCCAGCGAGCGCTCGTCGAGCTGCGATTGCGGCGACTGGTCGCCGCTGACCGAGAGCGTGGCCAGACGTTCGGCAATGCGTGGCATGAAATACAGCTCGCCCTGGTGCGCGCGCTGCACGGCAGCCGCCAGTTCGGCCGGATCGCAATCCTTGGTAATGAAGGCGCGCGCGCCGATGCGGTAAGCCTCGCGGATCATGCTGTCCTGGTCGAACTGGGTCAGGAAGACGATGCGGGCGTTGCCATCCTCGGCCAGCAGCTGGCGCGCCACGTCCAGGCCGGTCAGCTCGGCGCCGAAACGGATATCCAGAATCGCCACGTCGGGCTGCAGCGCGGCGCACTGCTCCAGCGCTTCCTGCGGCGAGCGCGCCTGCGCCACCACCTCGATGCCCTGCTCGGACAGGGACAGGGCAAAACCCGTCATCACGACAGGATGGTCGTCAGCCAGCAGTACCCGCACGGCTGTATTTTTCTTCTTCATCTTCTACCTAAAGGAAATTGGATTTCTATGTACGGGAAGATTATCTCACCATAGCGACGCCACAAAAACCCCTTTTCAATTACCATTTACTGGAATAATATTCTTCCATGTATTGGCAGTTTACTCTTCCATAACCACCCAAGGAGTCCGGCATGAGCTATTCCCTCCAGCAGCCGCGCAATAAAAGCAGCGCCGTCGCCATCGCCCTTTTGCATCTGGCCGCCTTCGGCTTCCTGCTGCACAACAACACCATCCGCCTGCCCCGGACGCCGCCCCATGTCGTCAACCTGGTGGACACGCCCTGGGAGGAACCCAAGCCGCCGGAGCCGCAACCCGAACCGCTGGACAATCTGCGCCAGCCGCCGGCACCGGTAGCACCGCACCTGCCAGACAACGTCACTCAGTCGAGCGAGCCGGTCATCCGCACCCGCCCCGCCGACGATGCGCCGCCGCCGGAAAGCGGCACGCGCAGCGGCTCCGCAACAGAGGTAGCTCCCGCCGCCAGGGAAACGCCGCGCGCTCCGCTGCGCGTGGCCGCCGTGGTCGACGCCAGCGCCTGCGCCAAGCCCGAGTACCCGCCCAAGGCGCTGCGCAACGGCGATACCGGCACCGTCATGCTGGCCTTCCTGATCGGTGTAGATGGCAAGGTGAAAGAAGCGCGCATCGAGAAATCGAGCGGCTCGCGTGAGCTGGACCGCGCCGCCCAGGCCGGGCTGGGGCTGTGCCGCTTCAAGCCGGGTACGGTGGACGGTGTAGCCCAGGAGTCCTGGACCCGCATGCAGTATGTGTGGAATATGGACGAATAGCCCGTCCAATCGGACGCCGGGTTTCAGCCGACTTGTCTAAGATGGCCGGGTTAACGCTTCCAAGCCCGCCATCTTCATGTTCACGAAACTCTCGTTTCGCCAATTGCTGCTGGGCGCCTTCCTGCTGATAGCCCTATTGCTGAGCGCCACCTCGATCCACGCCCTGCTGACGCTGGACCGGCTGGCTGAACACAGCCGCGCCATGGGCCAGGATGCGCTGGCCCTGAGCGCCAGCGCCCAGCGTCTGGCCGAGCGCAGCATCACCATGGAGCGCAGCGCGCGCCAATTCCTGGTGCTGGACGATGCCGCCTTCCGCGAACGCTATGTCGAAGCCTGGCGCGACGCCCGCCTCGCCCTCGATGCGCTGGCTACCGGCCTGCCCGGCGAGGCGGCGCCCGCCTTCGCCGAATGGCGCCAGCATGGCGAAGCCGCATGGGCCGTGCTGCAAACGGCCAAAGGACGGCGCGGCACGCGCCAGCAGATCCTGAACCAGGCCTTGGCCCGCCTGCCCGTGCTGAACGACACGCTGGCCGACGAGGTCAAACGCGAAGTCGAGCGCCGCAACGGCCTGCTACTGGCCGAACTGGAACAGCGCCGCAATGTGCTGACCGGCCAGGTGCTGTTCTCCATTGCGCTGGCGGCGGCCCTGGCCCTGGGCTTCGGCATGTGGCTGTCGCGTCCTCTGCGCCAGATCGAAAGCGCCATCGGCCAACTGGGCGGGCGGCGCTACGACCTGCCGGTCGAGGTGCAGGGGCCGGACGATCTGCAGCACCTGGGCCGCCACCTGGACTGGCTGCGCCAGCGCCTGGCCGGACTGGAAGCAGACAAGGAACGCTTCCTGCGCCATATCTCGCACGAACTGAAAACCCCGCTGGCGGCGCTGGTGGAAGGCGTCTCCCTGCTGGAAGACCAGGTGGCCGGCCCTTTGACGCCGAACCAGCGCGAGATCGCCGCCATCCTGCGCCAGAACACCGGCTCGCTGCAAAACCAGATCGAAGACCTGCTGCGCTACAACGCCGCCACCTTCGACGCCCAGCATCTGCGCCGCACCAGCACCGATATGGCGGCCCTGCTGCGGCGCGTGGTGGACAGCCAGCGCCTGCAATGGCAGGCGCAAGGCGTGGGCGTGGCGCTGGAAGGCGCGGCATCTCCCATCACCATCGATGCCGACAAGCTGGCCGTGGTCATCGGCAACCTGCTGTCGAACGCCGTGCGTTTCAGCCCGCGCGGCGGCACGGTACGCTTTACGCTGGCTGAGCATGGCGGCCGCCTGCACCTGGACTGCATGGACCAGGGCGCGGGCGTGGCGCCGGCCGACGCCGAACATATTTTCGAGCCCTTCTATCAGGGCGAACGCCAGCCGCAGGGCGCGCGCCGCGGCAATGGCATAGGCCTGTCCATCGTGCGCGAGTACATCGCGGCGCACGGCGGCAGCTTGCAACTCCTGCCCTCCCTGCAAGGAGCGCACTTCCATCTCGAACTGCCTTATGACGACTAAACTCCGCACCATCGCGTTGCCCCCGTCCGGCCGCTGGCTAGGCCTGCTGCCGCTTTGCCTGGCGCTCTTGAGCGCCTGCGCCTACCATCCACGCCAGCAGCCATCGGCCATGCCGGCGCTGCCCGCCGTCGCGCCGCAGGCGCAAGCCATGCTCCCAGTGGCGCCGCCGGACGAGGTGGCGCCGCTGCTGGCCTACCACCAGTCGCTGCGGCGCATGACCCAGGGCGAGCTGCTGAAGGAATTGAGCGGCATCAGCCTGCAGCAGAAAACGCCCAAGATCGCGCTGCAGACAGGGATGATTCTGATGCTCACGCGCGGCGGCGGCGACCTGGCACGCGCCCAGTCCCTGTTCGACAGCGTAGCCAGCACCAGCGAGGCCGAAGCCGTGACGCTCAAGCCGCTGGCCCAGCTCATGTCCAGCCATTGCGCCGAAGCGCGCCGCCTGTCCGAACAGAACGAGAAGCTGCAAGTGCAATTGAAGGACAACCAGCGCAAGACCGAACAACTCAACGATACGCTGGAAGCGCTGAAAGCCATCGAGCGCGGCTTGCCGGTACGGCCTTCCGCCGGCACCAGCTCGGGCGGCGGGAGCAAGGGATGAGCGCCATGGAACACGGACCGCGCCTGCTGCTGGTGGACGACGATGCCGACCTGCTGCGTCTTCTATCGATGCGCCTGTCGGCCAACGGCTACCGCGTAACGGGCGTGGACAGCGCGGAAGCGGCGCTGGTGCGGCTGTCGATCGAGCTGCCCTCACTGGTCATCAGCGATGTCCGCCTGCCGGGGCGCGACGGCATGGCGCTGTTCCAGCAGATCCGCCGGCAGTATCCGGCCCTGCCGGTGATCCTGCTCACCGCCCACGGCACCATTCCCGACGCGGTGGAAGCGACCACGCTGGGCGCCTACGCCTATCTGACCAAGCCTTTCGACGCCAAGCTGCTGCTGGAGCGCATCGAACAGGCCTTGAGCCTGAGCGCCCCGCCGGCCGCCACGCCATCCAGCGACGAGAGCTGGCGCGAGGAGATCGTGAGCCGCAGCCAGTCCATGGCCGAGCTGCTGGCCGAAGCGCGCCTGGTGGCCGTCTCCGACGCCAGCGTACTGATACGCGGCGAAAGCGGCACCGGCAAGGAATTGCTGGCGCGCGCCATCCACCGCGCCAGCCGCCGCGCCGCCGCGCCCTTCATCGCCGTCAACTGCGGCGCGATTCCCGAGCAGCTGCTGGAATCCGAACTGTTCGGCCATGTGAAAGGCGCCTACACCGGCGCGGTGGCCAGCCGCGAAGGCCTGGTGCAGGCGGCCGACGGCGGCACCCTCTTCCTCGACGAGATCGGCGATATGCCGCTGCTGCTGCAGGTGAAGCTGCTGCGCGTGCTGCAGGAACGGGTGGTGCGCCAGCTCGGTTCCGATGCGGGGCGGCCGGTCGATGTGCGCATCCTGTCCGCCACCCACCGCGACCTGGATGCCGCCATGCTGGAAGGCCAGTTCCGCGAAGACCTGTATTACCGTTTGAACGTGATCACCCTGACCCTGCCACCGCTGGCGCAGCGGCGCGAGGATATCGGCCTGCTGGCGACGCGCTTCCTGCACGCGCTGGCCGCCAAGTATCAAAAATCGGTGAAAGGCTATGCGCCCGACGCGCTGGAGGCACTGACGCGGGCTTCCTGGCCCGGCAATGTGCGCCAGCTGTACAACGTGGTGGAACACGTCTGCGCGCTGGCGACGGCGCCGCTGGTGCCGCTCTCGCTGGTGCAGCGCGCCCTGCGCGTGCCCTCGTTGGACGTGCTCAGCTATACCGAGGCCAAGCAGCGCTTCGAGCGCAACTACCTGGTGCAGCTGCTCAAACTGACCGACGGCAATGTCGCCGACGCCGCCCGCCTGGCCGAGCGCAACCGCACGGAGTTCTACCGCCTGCTGCAGAAATACGACCTGCACGCCAGCCAATTTCGCACTGAAAATGCCGCTGTCGCCCCGGAGCGACAGGAATAATTCGTGAAATATCAAGCACTTAATCGCAGGACGGTGAAATCTGTCGCTGTATCACGACAGATTCACTGCATTTTCCGCCCCGATTTCCTCGGCAAAATCAGCCCACAACTTCAAGCCCTTGATTTCATGGGAATTTTTATAGCTGGCACGCCCTTTGCTATATGAGCAGTAACGTCACACGGCGTTTTCATCAACTCAAAGGAGATAAGAGCATGCGTAAAACCAATCTGATCGCTACCCTGCTGACCGCCGCCGCCCTGGGCACCGCTTCGTTCGCCGCCGTTGCCGCTGATCCGCAACAAGACGCCGCTCTGGCTGGCGCAGGCGCCACCACCGATGCCGCGCTGGCCGCGAAAGTGAAGGCCGCCCTGGCCGACCAGAAACAGATCAACGTCAGCAGCACCCAAGGCGTGGTCGTACTGAGCGGCACTGTCGCCAACACCGATGTCGGCACCAAGGCGATTCAGGCCGCCTCCGCCGTGGCTGGGGTCAAGGAAGTGAAAAGCGAACTGACCGTCGCCAGCAAATAAGCTTTCCCCGTTGTACCCGTAGTACCGCAGTAAGTTGTACCGAGAGAGTAGTAGAAGTACCTCCCCTTACCGGGCGCTGTTCACCGACAGCGCCCGCTTTTTTTAGCTGAGGTTTTCGAGGCGGATGCGGGTGACGCTGCCGACCACGGTGGGCAGGGCTTCCATCTTGGCGATGGCGGCGTCGACATGCTTTTCCTGGGTCTGGTGGGTCAGCATGATGATGTCGGTGTGGGTGTCGCCTTCGGCCGGCTCTTTTTGCAGCATGGCGTCGATGGAGATGCCGCCGTCGGCCAGGATGCGGGTCAGATCGGCCAGCACGCCGGGACGGTCGGCCACATGCAGGCGCAGGTAGTAGCTGGTGGTGATCTCGCTCATCGGCAGGATGGCGATGTCGGTCAGCGCGTTCGGCTGGAAGGCCAGGTGCGGCACGCGGTGCTCAGGATCAGCCGTGGCCAGGCGGGTGATGTCGACCAGGTCGGCAATCACGGCCGAAGCGGTCGGCTCGGCGCCGGCGCCCTTGCCGTAGTACAGCGTGGCGCCGATGGCGTCGCCGTGCACCAGCACCGCGTTCATCGCGCCTTCGACGTTGGCGATCAGGCGCTTGGCCGGGATCAGCGTCGGGTGCACGCGCAGTTCGATGCCTTCGGCGCCATTGACCACGGTGCGCTTGGTGATGCCCAGCAGCTTGATGCGGTAGCCCAGCTGTTCGGCGTATTTGATGTCCACCGCCTGCAGCTTGGTGATGCCTTCCACGTGGGCTTTGGCGAATTGCACCGGAATGCCGAAGGCGATGGCCGACATGATGGTGGCCTTGTGCGCGGCGTCCACGCCTTCGATGTCGAAGGTGGGGTCGGCTTCGGCGTAGCCCAGCTTCTGCGCTTCTTTCAGCACGGTGTCGAAGTCCAGGCCCTTATCGCGCATCTCGGACAGGATGAAGTTGGTGGTGCCGTTGATGATGCCGGCGATCCATTCGATGCGGTTGGCGGTCAGGCCTTCGCGCAGCGCCTTGATGATGGGGATGCCGCCCGCAACCGCTGCTTCGAAAGCGACCATCACGCCCTTGGCTTGCGCCGCGGCGAAGATTTCGTTGCCGTGGGCGGCCAGCAGTGCCTTGTTGGCGGTGACGACGTGCTTGCCGTTGGCGATCGCCTTCAGCACCAGCTCCTTGGCGATGCCGTAGCCGCCAATCAGCTCGATGACGATGTCGATCTCGGGATCGTTGACGATCTCGTTGCCGTCCGCCACCACGCGCACTTTGCCGCCGGTCAGTTCGGTGGCGCGCGCGGTGTTCAGGTCGGCCACGGCCACAATTTCAATGCCGCGGCCAGCGCGGCGCATAATCTCTTCCTGATTACGCGACAGTACGTTGAAGGTGCCGGAACCGACGGTGCCAATGCCTAACAGGCCTACTTTGATGGGTTTCATAAATCTCGTTTGAGTACGGCGCCGGCTGGCCGGCGCGGTTGATCGGTTAGCCCTGCCGCTTTCGGTAGCCGTCCAGGAAGCGGGCGATGCGGCCGAAGGCGTCGCTCATGTCATCGGTATTCGGCAGGAACACGACGCGGAAGTGGTCCGGCGCGATCCAGTTGAAGCCAGTGCCTTGAACGATCAGGACTTTTGTTTCAGCCAGCAGATCGTAAGCGAACTGCTGGTCATCCGCGATCGGGTAGATCTTCGGATCGAGACGCGGGAACATGTACAGCGCCGCTTTTGGCTTGACCACGCTGACGCCGGGAATCTCGGTCAGCAGCTGGTAAGCGAGATCGCGTTGCTTGAGCAGGCGCCCGCCCGGCCCCACCAAATCTTGTATGCTCTGGTAGCCGCCGAGTGCAGTCTGGATGGCAAACTGCCCCGGTGCATTGGCGCAAAGACGCATCGATGCCAGCATGTTCAGGCCCTCGATATAGTCTTTGGCATGCTTCTTTTCGCCCGATACCACCATCCAGCCGGCGCGGTAGCCGCAGGACCGGTAGTTCTTCGACAGGCCGTTGAAGGTCACACACAGCACGTCCTCGCACAGGGAGGCGATGGAGGTGTGCTGGTTGCCGTCGTACAGCACCTTGTCGTAGATTTCGTCGGCGTAAATGATGAGCTGGTGCTGGCGCGCCAGCTCGATGATCTGCAACAGCACCTCGTCCGGGTACAGCGCCCCGGTCGGGTTGTTGGGGTTGATGACGACGATGGCCTTGGTGTTCGAGGTGATCTTGCGGCGCATGTCCTCGATGTCGGGATACCAGTCCTGCTGCTCGTCGCAGACATAGTGCACCGGGCGGCCGCCGGACAGGCTGACCGCCGCCGTCCACAGCGGATAGTCGGGCGCCGGCACCAGCACTTCGTCGCCGTTGTTGAGCAGCGCGTTCATCGACATCACGATCAGCTCGGAGGCGCCATTGCCCAGGTAGATGTCGTCGATGCCGACATCGGCGATGTTCTTGCTCTGGGTGTAGTGCATGACGGCCTTGCGCGGCGCGAACATGCCCTTGGAATCGGTATACCCGGCCGCATTGGGCAGGTTGACCATCATGTCGTGGACGATTTCGTCGGGCGGATCGAAGCCGAACACCGCCAGGTTGCCGATATTCAGCTTGGTGATCTTGTGGCCCTCTTCTTCCATCTGGCGCGCCTTTTCCGGCACCGGACCACGAATTTCATAACAGACTTCCGCCAGCTTGTTCGATTTTTGAATCGGTCGCAAAATCACATCCCTATCTCGTCTGAGGCCCAATGGCGCCGGGCGCGCGGCCCGATGCTGCATTGCGAAAATACCCATTCTGCCGAAAGCGCCTGATTTAATCAACCTTCCGGGTCCGTAAATAAAAGGTAAACGTTACAATAGGCGCTCTTTTGCGAACAGATACGCGCCGCCTGGCGTGAAATAGTCCCCATGAAGCTCCATTCCAACAGCACCCAACAATACCAGACCGTGACCGGCTACTTCGCCGGCGGCGTGGAAATCAACGCCAAACCTTTCGATTACAGCCTGCTGGTGCTGCCGGAAACGGCGCCGCGCGCCTGGAATGTGGCGCGCTTCGAGGAACTGGGTCAGGAGCACTTCGAGCAGATGCTGGCCGACGCGCCGGACGTGGTCATTCTCGGCACCGGCGAGCGCCAGCGCTTCGTGCATCCGAAGCTGACCGCGCCGCTGACCGAGCGCCGCATCGGCGTCGAGTGCATGGACACCAATGCCGCCTGCCGCACCTACAACATCCTGATGGGAGAAGGCCGCAAGGCCATGCTCGCGCTGATCATCGAAAAACCGGCCGCTTGAAAACGGCCGGAGTTGCCCCAACATAAAAACACTAACAAGAACATCAACCACCCCGCCCAGGAGAAAAGCTGTGGCTGAACGCCCCACCCTCGCCCCCTTAGCCGATTTTTCCGCTGCCATGACCAGCGGCCAGACCTTCCAGCTCAGCGGCCGGCCGGCCCAATACACCGTGCTGTATTTCTACCCGAAGGACAATACGCCGGGCTGCACCACCGAGAGCATGGCTTTCCGCGACCTGCATGAGCAGTTCGCCCAGGCCGGCGCCGAGATCTACGGCATCAGCCGCGATTCGCTGCGCTCGCACGAGAACTTCAAGGCCAAGCTGGAACTGCCTTTCGAACTGATCTCCGATCCGGAAGAAGCCTTATGCCAGCAGTTCGGCGTCATGAAGCTGAAACAAATGTATGGCAAGCAGGTACGCGGCATCGAGCGCAGCACGTTTGTGATTGACGCTACCGGCAAAATAGTGAAAGAATGGAGAGGCGTGAAGGTGCCAGGTCACGTCGATGAAGTGCTGGAATTTGTGGCAAGCCAGGCTTGAAAAGGGGCGCGCTGCAAGCTCCGCACGAGTGCTTAACCGCAGCAAATAAAAGACCATTTTGAGTCAACAGAGTTCTTCCTCTCACTGTACCCGGTGGCCGCAGGGCCACCACCCGGTATGTTTAACGGGCCAGATCAGCGCCCGCAGGCAGCCTTATTATTCCGATTTACCGCATCCATCCCGCGTTCCGTCCCCGTGGCGGCCAAGCGCGGGCGGAACTTTTTCAGATTGAGATCCTGATGCCACTGCCAAAACTGCCTAGCAAGCCAGCCACCCTGCTGCTGGCCAAAGATTATCCGAAGGCGAGCGGAGCGAATCCGGCCCCCTTCCCCGCCGAAGAAGTAGCAGCGCCCGCGCCGAAGAAAGCGGCCACCAAGGCGGTTGCCAAAACCGTGAAAGCCAAAGCAGTCGCGCCCGCGGCCGAACCGGCCGTGGCCAAGAAAACCAGCAAGAGCAAGGCGGCCATCCTGGTCGCGCCGGCCGCACCCGTGGTCGAAGCGCCAGCGCCCGCCCGCGCCAAAGCCACGCCGGCCGCGCGCGGCAAAGCCACGCCGCTCAAGGCCGAAGCGCCGCATCCAGCCAAGCATAAGCCGGTGGAAGTGGTGCTCAAGTCGTCCACCAGCCGCCATGCCGACCAGATCGGCATCACCAAGCTGTTCGTACTCGACACCAATGTGCTGATGCACGACCCGTCCTCGCTGTTCCGCTTCGAAGAACACGACGTCTATCTGCCGATGATGACGCTGGAAGAGCTGGACAACCACAAGAAGGGCATGTCCGAGGTGGCGCGCAATGCGCGCCAGGTCTCGCGCACCCTCGACGCGCTGGTCGCCAATACCGACGACGACGCCATCGAACAAGGCATCCCGCTGTCCAAGCTGGGCAACAAGGACGCCAAGGGCCGCCTCCACTTCCAGACCCGCCTGCAGGTCGCCGACCTGCCGGAAGGCCTGCCGCAAGGGAAGGCCGACAACCAGATCCTGGCCGTGGTGCGCTCGCTGGAAGCGGAGCAGCCGGGACGCGCCGTGGTGCTGGTGTCGAAAGACATCAATATGCGCATCAAGGCGCGCGCGCTCGGCCTGCCGGCCGAGGACTACTTCAACGACCATGTGCTGGAAGACACCGACCTGCTGTACTCGGGCATCGTCCAGCTGCCGGACGATTTCTGGAACAAGCACGGCAAGGACATGGAGTCGTGGCAGGAGAATAAGCACGGCCAGAGCGCCACCTTCTACCGCGTGACCGGCCCCTTCGTGCCGTCCCTGCTGGTGAACCAGTTCGTGTTCCTGGAACCGAAGAATGGCGAGACGCCTTTCTACGGCCAGGTCAAGCAGATCAACGGCAAGACCGCCGTGCTGCAGACCCTGCGCGACTATAGCCACAACAAGAACAGCGTGTGGGGCGTGACCGCGCGCAACCGCGAGCAGAACTTCGCGCTCAACCTGTTGATGAATCCCGAGTGCGATTTCGTCACCCTGCTGGGCCAGGCCGGTACCGGCAAGACCTTGCTGGCCCTGGCCGCCGGCCTGGCCCAGGTGCTGGAAACCAAGCTGTATAACGAGATCATCGTCACCCGCGTCACGGTGCCGGTGGGCGAAGATATCGGCTTCCTGCCTGGCACCGAGGAAGAGAAGATGTCGCCATGGATGGGCGCTTTCGACGACAACCTCGAAGTGCTCAACAAGTCCGACGGCGAAGGCGGCGAATGGGGCCGCGCCGCGACCCAGGATCTGATCCGTTCGCGCATCAAGATCAAGTCGCTCAACTTCATGCGCGGCCGCACCTTCGTCAACAAGTTCCTGATCATCGACGAGGCGCAGAATCTGACGCCGAAGCAGGTCAAGACCCTGGTGACGCGCGCCGGTCCCGGCACCAAGATCCTCTGCCTGGGCAATATCGCGCAGATCGACACGCCTTACCTGACCGAGGGTTCGAGCGGCCTGACCTACGTAGTGGACCGCTTCAAAGGCTGGTCGCACAGCGGCCACGTCACCCTGGCGCGCGGCGAGCGTTCGCGCCTGGCCGACCACGCGAGCGACGTGCTGTAAGCGCCGCCCGCTGCATCTACAAGCCCCGCCTTGCGCGGGGCTTTTTCATGCGCGCCTACTTTTCGCGCGGCGCCACAGTTTGCGGCCGCCGAAGAACAGCGCCAGCAAGATCAAGCTCCAGGGAATGATGTAGGCCAGGCCCACCACGGCGCTGGCGATGCCTTGCGAGAGGTTGCTGGCGAATTCGTCGCAGGCGCGGGCGATGGGCGACCAGAAGGAGCGGCTGCGCTGCGAGTAGATGGCGACGCTCAGCACATCGAGGTTGACGCGTTCCAGCAGGCGCGCATTCTCGCCGCTGGCCTGCTCCAGTTCCGACTGCACGGCAGCCAGCTCTTTCGACACCTTGATCAGATTGTCGGCGTTATTGGCGGAGCGGCCTTCCAAGTCTTCCAGCTTGCGCTGGTAGGAGCGCAGCATGGCCAGGCGCTTTTCGCTGTCCGCGATGGGACGGGCCAAGTCTTCGGCCCGCGTCTCCTGGCGCGCCACCGTGCCGCCGGCCGTGGCCAGGGCGCTCAGGCGGACCACGGCCTCGGGCTTGGCGCGCATGCGGATATGGGCCTGCTTGTCGCGCCCCGTATCCAGGCTGGCGTCGAGCAGCACGCAGCCTTGCTGCGCCTCGGCGTTGCAGGCGGCGACCAGCTTGTCCATCAGCGGCTTGACGGCGTCTTCGGCGGCATCGACGGCGATGCTGTGTTCATACGCCAGGTGCTTGCCGCGCGGCTGGCTCGCGTTGGCCGCGCCGCCTTGCGCGCCGCCCGCCTCCTGCTTGGATGAACAGGCGCTCAGCAGCGTCAGCGCCACTATCAGAAGAAAATGTTTCAATGCAGAATCCTTGAATGAAAAACAAAATCATAGCAGCAATCGCCTGCCGCCCAGCGTCCACACGCACTGTTAACATATAGGCAAAATTTCACGCAAATGCAGCTAAAATAGCCGAAAGCATCGCCAACCCAAGGAGGTCTCAAATGGAAATACGCGAATGGATCAGGGCATCGCTGCCGGTACTGGATTCGAGCATGGCTTACCGCGCGCTGGGCAGGCCGGACGATACACCGGTGCTGTTCTTGCACGGGAATCCCACCTCCTCCCATATCTGGCGCGACATCATGCCCGAGGTGGCGCCGGGCCGCTGGTGCGTGGCGCCCGATCTGATCGGCTTTGGCGCGTCGGGCAAGCCGGACATCGCCTACAACTTCCAGGACCAGGCGCGCTATCTGGACGCCTTTATCGAGCGCATGGGACTGGAGCGCTTCTATCTGGTGGCGCAGGACTGGGGCAGTGCGCTGGCCTTCCACTTCGCCGCCCGCCATCCGCAGCGCGTACTGGGACTGGCCTTCATGGAATTCATGCGCCCCATGTCTTCCTGGGAGGACTTCCATCCGCAAGCCCAGGTACGGGAGCTGTTCCGCCAATTTCGCACGCCGGGCGAAGGCGAGGCGCTGATCCTGGAACAGAACGTCTTCATCGAAAAAGTGCTGCCCAATTCCGTGATCCGCCAGCTGAACGAAGAGGAAATGGCGGGCTACCGCGCGCCCTTCCCCACGCCCGAGTCGCGCCGTCCGATACTAGCCCTGCCGCGCCAGTTGCCGATTGCCGGCGAGCCGGCCGATGTTTTTGAACTGATCGCGGCCAACGACCGCGCCCTGCGCGCCTCCACCTATCCCAAGCTGCTGTTCCAAAGCGCGCCTGGCGTGCTAACGCCGCCCGCCGTGGCGCAAGCCTATGCCGCCGCCCTGCATAACTGCCGGCTGGTGGACCTCGGCGCCGGACGCCACTATGTGCAGGAGGACCACGCCCAGCGCATCGGCCAGGAAATCGCCGATTGGATAAATTCGCAGGCCTAGCTTGACCTTCCCTCCATGGGAAGGCTTACAGTGGCGCCATCAACCATGCGAAAGGAGCTTCAAATGTATGAACTGCAAGTGGAAAATATGAGCTGCGGCCGCTGCATCGCCAAAGTCAGCGATGCGGTACGCGCACTGGATATGACGGCCGGCGTGGAAATCAATCTGGCCAACAAAAAAGTGATGGTCGATAGCAGCGCCTCGCTGGACGAGGTGAAGGCGGCCATTGTGCAAGCCGGCTACCCTGTTACGGCTGCCTCCTGATTATTTTTCCAGTTCCGGGTAATGCCGGAAAATGCCTTCCTCGCTGAAGGGCAAGCGCCTTTCGGATGCGAGGTAGGCGGCGATGCGCGGGCGGCGCGCCACCTTGTCGCTCAAGGCCAGTAGGCCTGGCCAAGCAGCTTGCTGTTGCGCCATCGCCTTGGGAAAGGCGTAGCGCAAGCCGTCCATCAGCTGGAAGAGCGACAGGTCCACATAGGATAGGCGCGATCCCACCATGAAGCCCCCGCGGCCCGGATTGGCCTGCAAGACCTGCTCGAAATAGCTCAGGTACTTGGGAATGCGTTCGGTCGTGAAATCGCGGGCGCGCTGCTTCGCCTCTTTTTTCTGGTCTTCGTAATACAGATTGGTGGAAATCGGGTGGTGGGTATCGTGCGCTTCGTTGACGATATCGGCGACCGTCAGCTGCAGCTGGTTGCACCACAGGCGGCCCGCTTCGCTGCGCGGCGCCAGGCCATGATGCGCGCCCAGATACAGCAGGATATTCGCGGTCTGGCCGATCAGCAATTCTCCCGCCTTGAGCACCGGCGGCGCGTAGGCGGGACGTTCAACCTGCGCCGGATCGATGGCGGCCAGCATCTGCGGCATGCCCTTGGGTTCGCGCGCCACGTCGCGGTAAGGCACACCGGCTTCCTCCAGCGCCAGCCGCACGAATTCGCCCCGTCCTTGAATGCTCGGCCAGTAATACAGGATGTATGGCTGCATATCGCCTCCCCTTATCGCGTCGTGCCGATTGTAGCGGCTTGCGCCTGCCCCTGTAGCCACGCTGCGACCGCCGCCACGGCGGGTGCTGGTTCGCGGCCGGCGGGATGCACCAGGTAGTAGGCGAAATCGTCCAGCACCGGGCCGAAAGGCGCTTGCAGCAGGCCCATTTCCATTTCATCGCGCACCAGGGCCAGGGAAATCAGGGCCACACCCTGCCCCGCCACGGCGGCCTGGATGGCGTGGCTTTCATCGGTATAGCGCACGCCGCTGCCCGTGTCGAGCTGCGGCATGCCCGCCGCCTGCGCCCAGCGCGCCCAGGTCAGCGCGCCGCGAAAGCCGCGCTGCCAGTCGAAGTGGATCAGATTCTGGCGCAGCAGATCGGCCGGGCGGCGCAGCTTGAGGCGGGTGCTCGCCACCGGCGCAAAGCCGGCCTGCATCAGCCAGGTGGAATCCAGTCCCGGATAATGGCCGCTGCCGCCGCGCACCGCCAGATCGGCGGCACCGGCCAGCAAATCGACCGGCTGGCCGGTGGCCTGCACATGCAGGTCGATCTGGGGATGCGCCTGCTGAAAGCCGGCCAGCCTTGGCACCAGCCATTTGGCGGCGAAAGCCGGCATCACGGACAGCGTGACCGTGCTGCGCGCGCGCTGCTTGAGGCGCTCGACGCCGGCTGCCATCACATCCAGCCCTTCGCGCACGGCTTGCAGCAGCAGTTGGCCTGCCGCCGTCAATTCCACGGCGCGCGTCTTGCGCAGGAATAGCGGGCAGCCCAGTTCTACTTCCAGCGCGCGCACCTGATGGCTGACGGCGGTCGCGGTGACGGCCAGCTCTTCGGCCGCCATCTTGAAGCTTTGCAGGCGCGCCGCCGCTTCGAAGGTGCGCAGCGCGGAGAGTGAGGGAAGGCGTCGTTTCATGGCTTTGAATATACCTGAA
This sequence comes from Massilia sp. BJB1822, assembly GCF_013369485.1. Lineage (GTDB taxonomy): Bacteria > Pseudomonadota > Gammaproteobacteria > Burkholderiales > Burkholderiaceae_D > Rugamonas. The sequence continues at coordinate 81,944 of NZ_JABWEB010000005.1, read as the reverse complement.
TACAACTCACCCGTGAGCAGAAAAATGATCGTTTGTCCGGCCCCGTTCCAAGCCTCACAGTAGAGTCCATCGAGACCTCACCAAAAGGATGAAACAACCATGACAACCCTTCTGCATATTGATTCCAGCGCGCGCAGCGGCCGCTCCGGCAGCGATCCTTACGGCTCCCATACGCGGCGCCTGAGCCAGCGCTTCGTGGACCGCTGGCTGGAGCAAGACCCTGAAACGAAAATCATCTATCGCGATGTCGGCATGCAGCCGCCGGCACCGGTCACGGGCAGCTGGATACAAGCCGCCTTCACGCCGCCCGCCAAACGCGAAGCGTGGATGCACGAAGTGCTGGCCGAAAGCGATGCGCTGATCGACGAGCTGCTGCAGGCCGATGTGATCGTGGCCGGCGTGCCGATGTATAACTTTGGTCCACCCGCCCAGTTCAAGGCCTATATCGACAATATCGTGCGCGTCGGCCGCACCTTCGGCTTCGATCGCAGCCGCCCCGGCGATCCTTACTGGCCGCTGCTGGCGGAAGCGGGGAAGAAGCTGGTGATCCTGTCCTCACGCGGCGACTACGGCTACGGCGAGGGAGAACGGATTGCCGCCATCAATCATGTGGAACCGTCGCTGCACACTGCGTTCGGCTATATGGGGATACGGGAGAGTTTTGGCGCCGCTATCGAGTACGATGAATTCGGCGATGAGCGCCTGGCGCAATCCATCGCCCGCGCCGAGGCGGACGTGGATGGCCTGGCGCTGCGGCTCGCCCCGCAAAGGGGGCTAGCCGCAGCGTGAGGGGGAGTTACTGAGCGTTGCGGCGGCGGCGAGCAGCCATACCGGCAATGCCCAGGCCTGCCAGCAGCATGGCATAAGTGCCAGGTTCCGGCACGGCCGTCACGGAGGACAGATAGAGGTCGTTCACAGTCGGCCACGCGCCCACTTGCGCGGTCAGCTTGATCGTCAGTTCCAGCAGCTTGCCGGTCGAGACGAAGCCGATGAAGGACGATTGGGTTGGCTTATTGATGGTATAGGTTGCCGACTTGCCGAATTCGTCCTTGGCGGTCAACGTGATGCTGTTCGCAGCCACATAGGTGCCAGCAGAATCGCTGCCGAAGGCAAACAGGCCGGCGCCGTTCACCTTGCCGCCAAAGTCGGTAAAGACAATGGTGTCGGTACGGTTGTCGGTGGTCAGCCAGGCATCCACGTTGCCACCGCTGCCGCCCCAGAACGACTCCGAACCTGGACCCACGGTAGCGGTGTATTTATAGCTGCCCGCGCTGCGCGACAGCGGGCCGTCGTAGGGTGCAACCTTCAGATCATTGAAGGTATCCAGGCCGGACACGGTCACGGCGCCGCGATAATCGTATTTGTCGGTATAGACTTTGATATCTGCATTGGCCGCGCCGGCAGCCAGCAGCAGTGCACCCACGGCGATCGATTTAAAGGTATGGGACATCATAAGCAAGGCAACTCCTCTCTAGATAGTGCGTTGTTTAAGATAAAAGCCACTACGCTTTCAATGTATCTCAGCTACGAAAACGATGCAATAATTTCAATGAAATAATTTCAACAAGGTTGTTTTTGCATTGTTGTGTATTGACAAAGCCTACAGGACGCGGCAGGCGCCACGGTTATAATCGGACGTGAAATTTCGCTACCGAAAGCACGCATGCCTCCTGTCCCGCCGCTGGAATTGCATACCATCGTCCTGATCGCCGCCGCCGGCCTGTTCGCCGGCGTGCAGAACGCGCTAGCCGGCGGTGGTTCCTTCATCACCTTCCCCGCCCTGCTGCTGGCCGGCCTGAATCCGCTGGCGGCAAATATGACCTCCACCATCGCCATGTTCCCCAGCCAGGCCACGTCGGCCGTGGCCGGGCGCAAGCTGGTGGACGATGTGGGACCGCTGACTTTCCGCCAGATGTTCCTGATCAGCGTGGTGGGCGGCGTGCTGGGCGCCATCCTGCTGCGCATTACGCCGCCCACCTTCTTTGCGCGCCTGGTGCCCTGGCTGGTGCTGTTCGCCACCTCGATGTTCGCCTGGGGCGCTTTCCGCAAACAGCCCATGCACGCCGCCAGCAGCATGCCGAAAGGCGTGCTGGTGCTGGTGCAAAGCTGCATCGCCATCTACGGCGGCTACTTCGGCGGCGGCATCGGCTTCCTGATGCTGGCCGCGCTGACCATCGCCGGACAGCAGATCCGCGCCGCCACCGCCACCAAGAATATGCTGGCGATGGCGATGAACGCCGCGGCCACGGCCATCTTCGCTTTTTCCAGCTTGATCAGCTGGCCCGCCGCGCTGGCTTTGTGCGCGGGCGGCATTGCCGGCGGCCTGGCCGGCTCCTGGCTGATCTACCGCCTGCCGCCGCGCCTGATGCGCATTTTCGTCGTCATCGTGGGCGCGCTGCTGACCGTCTATATGTTCTTGCGCTGACGGTCCGCGCCCCGGATTCAGAAGCTGGCGCGCAGGGTCAGGCGGAAGTTGCGCCTCTCGGCCGGGTGGTAGTGCACGTCCTGCACGCCTTCGGCCGCTTCGCCCGGCAGGCGCGAGGCGTAGAAGTAGTCGATATCACTGGCCTTGCGGTCGAACAGATTGAATACGTCCAGCGACAGCTGCCAGTTGCGGTTGAAGCGGTAGCCGGCGCGCAGATAGGCAATCGCCGTGCCTTTGGAGCGCTGGCTATTGTCTTCGATCAGCGGACGCGGGCCGAAATAGCGCATCTGGAAAGCGCCCGACCAGGGGCCGATATCGTTCACCGTGGCGCCGAAAGATGCCACCTTCTCCACCGCGCCGGGGATATGGTCGCCGGCCGGATCGGCTTCGCTGTAGCGGCCGCGCGAATAAGCCAGGTCCAGGTCGAACAGCAGCCAGCTGCGCGCCACATAATGGTTATTCAGCTCGATGCCGGAACGCTTGCTGGCGCGGCTGGGCGCCGTGTCGCCCGCATCGCCCGAAAACACCAGCTCCGAGGCCGAGCGCAGCTTCCACAACGCCAGCGAACTTTGCAGGCCGGGCAGCATTTCGCTGCGCACGCCGATTTCCCCGCCGCGCGTGCGCACCAGCGGCGTCACCGGTTCGATCGGTTCGCGCTCTTTCGGCGACAGGCGGGCCGTCGTGCCGCGCGCGTCGTTGCTGTGGAAGCCGGAACCGTAGTTCAGGAAGAATTCGGTGCTCTGCCATGGTCCCAGCACAAAGGACAGCTTGGGCGAGGTGATATGGGCATTCACTTTGCCCGAGTTCTCCGCGATATTGCTGGCGACGTCGAAGCGGTAGCTGTCGTAGCGCAGGCCGGCGATGCTGCGCAGCCATGGCGTCCAATGCAGGGTGTTCTCGTAGTAGGCGGCCAGGCTGGCTTCCTTCACCTTCGATTCGCTGACGGTGCTCAGCACCTGCTGGTTCCTGGTAGCGAGCAGCGACAGCGGCGAGATATGGTCGTAGCGGCCTTGCGCGCCGATCTTGTGGCTCATGCTGAAATCGCCCAGCGTGGCGGGCCAGCTGTGCGAGGCGGCGAAGCCCAGCATGCGGCGGCGCTCCGTCTGGCGGTTCTGGTCGCCGTTTTCCGGATCGTCAAGGAAGTAGGTATGGTTGTTGAACAGGGTCAGGTCGGAGCGCACGGCGTATACATTGGCCTGGCTCTGCGCCTCGCCGCTGCGGCGCTTCCACTCTCCGGACAGGCTGTAGCGAGCGGTGCGGCCGCCGTCCGTCGGATCGATGGCGTCGAAGGGATTCAGCGCCCCGCTTTCCACGGCGCGCAGCGGAATCTGGTTGCTGGCGTGCCAGGAGCCCTTGTAGGCCATGGCGGTGACGGCATACTGGTCGGCGCCGCTGACGGTGCTGTAGCGCAGCACGCCGCTGTTCTTGCGGAAGGCTTCGGGATGCACCCATGGGCCATCGTTATGCGCCAGTTCCAGGCCATACAGCAAGGTACCGCCGGCGGCCGCGCTGGAACCGGCCAGCATGCCGCGCATATAGCGGTTTTCGCCGACGGTCAGGGTCGCCATGCTCTGTTTCAGCTGGTTGAACAGGGACATATGCGCCGCGCCGGCCGAGGCGAAGTCGCCTTCATCGGCATAGTACGGGCCTTTGCGGTAGGCGATGCGCTCCACCAGTTCGGGAATCAGGAAATTCAGGTCGGTATAGCCCTGGCCATGGGCATGGGTGCGCATATTCACCGGCATGCCGTCGACAAAGGTGGCGAAGTCGGTGCCGTGGTCGAGATTAAAGCCGCGCAGGAAGTATTGGTTGGCCTTGCCGTCGCCGCTGTGCTGGGTGACGATCACGCCGGGCACGAATTCGAGCAGCTCGCCGGGGCGCAGGGCCGGACGGTTGGCGATCAGCGCGGCCTTGACCTGACCCTGGCTGGCGGCGTCCGAGGTGCCGACGCTGTTATTGTAATGGCCGGTGACTTCCACCACGTCCAGCGGGACGACGGGAACGGTTTTCTCCGCCTCTTCGGCGTGGGCGTATGGGAAGGCGGCCAGCAGGGATGCGGCCAGAATGGTGCTGCGCACGGTCATGGAAAATCCATCTTTGAATGCAATCCGGCCCACTTCCCCGTGGGCGCGATTGAACAGAAGCGCGGGATGGCGCGCTTCCACCTGTCTGGCCGGTATCCGGGCTGGCAAGTCGGACCATCCCACCTTCCCATGCCAGATGCACAGTGGTTGCTGAGAGATAGCCTGCCGTCGGAAGACGGCGCTTGCTTACCGTTGCGGGGGCAGCACACCTTGGCCGCGCTGCGGCCTGTGTTTCCCGTTTAACTGGGCGCGAGAATTCGCACCCGGGCACCAAACGGTGGATATTATACGTTTATTAACACGTTCCGGTCTAGTGGCAGGGCTTGCCCAGGGTCTGCAGGATGGGGCAGTCGGGGCGCTGGTCGCCGTGGCAGGAATCGGCCAGGCTGGCCAGGGTGTCGCGCATTTCGCTCAGTTCGCGGATGCGCTGGTTCAGCTCATCGACGTGGGCCAGGGCGATGGCTTTGACGTCGGCGCTGGCGCGCGCATTGTTCTGCCACAGCGAGAGCAGGTCGCGGATCTGCTCCAGCGAAAAACCCAGGTTGCGCGCGCGCTTGATGAAGCGCAGCGCGTGCAGATCCTTGTCGCTGTAAATACGGTAGCCGCTGTCGCTGCGTCGGCTCTCGCTGACCAGGCCTATGCTTTCGTAATAGCGGATCATCTTGGCGCTGACGCCGGAGGCGGTGGCCGCCTGTCCTATATTCATTCCTGCTCCTTGAGTGCTTGCCAGCGGCGCAGCAGCAAGGCGTTGCTGATCACGCTGACGGAACTGAGCGCCATCGCCGCGCCGGCCAGCATGGGATTCAGCAGGCCGAACGCCGCCAGCGGAATACCCGCCAGATTGTAGACGAAAGCCCAGAACAGGTTCTGGCGGATCTTGTTGAAGGTGCGGCGCGAGATGTCGATGGCGTCGGCCACCAGCAGCGGATCGCCGCGCATCAGGGTGATGCCGGCGGCATGCATGGCGACGTCGGTGCCGGTGGACATGGCGATGCCCACATCGGCCGCCGCCAGCGCCGGCGCGTCGTTGATGCCGTCGCCCACCATGGCGATGCGCGCGCCGCGCTGGCCCTCGGCCTTGATGCGCTCGATGTGCAGGGTCTTGTCGGCCGGCAGCAGGCCGGCGACGAAGCTGCCCACGCCGGTCTGCGCGGCCACTGCCTGGGCGCTGCCCTGGTTGTCGCCGGTGAGCATGACGGTGGCGATGCCGCGGCTGTGCAGGCGGCGCACGGCGGCGGCGGCATGCGGCTTGACCTGATCAGCGAAAGCCAGCAAGCCAAGCAGCTGCTTGCCGCGCGCGTCGGCCAGCCAGGATACGGTATGACCACCCCGCTCCAGCACTTCAGCGCGGGCCTGCAGCGGCGCGATGTCGATCTTCTGCTCTTCCAGCAGGCGGGTGCTGCCCAGCAGCAGGCGCATGCCGTCCACGCTGGCGGCCAGGCCGCGTCCGGCCAGGGCGGTAATGGCGCTGCCATCCAGGCTGGCCGGGGCGCCGCCTGCTTCGATGGCGCTGCGCTCCGCATCCAGCACGGCGCGCGCCAGCGAGTGTTCGCTGCCGCGCTGCACGGCGGCGGCCAGCTGCAGCAGGCGTTCTTTTTCAATGCCATGCGGGATCAGGGCCGCCAGCGCGGGTTTGCCCTGGGTCAGGGTGCCGGTCTTGTCGAACACCACGGTGCCAACCTGGTAAGCCATTTCCAGCGCCTCCGCATCCTTGATCAGAATGCCGTGGCGCGCCGCCACGCCGGTGCCGGCCATGATGGCGGCGGGCGTAGCCAGGCCGAGGGCGCAGGGACAGGCGATCACCAGCACCGCCACCGCATTGATGGTGGCGCGTTCGATATCGCCGCTGACAAACCACCAGCCCAGCAAGGTAAGCAGGGCCAATACCAGCACCACCGGCACGAAGACGGCGCTGACGCGATCCACCAGGTGCTGCACCGGCGCCTTTTCGGCCTGGGCGTCTTCCACCAGGCGGATGATGCGCGCCAGCGTGGTTTCCGCGCCGGTGGCACTGGTGCGCACCAGCAGCAGGCCGTCGCCGTTGATGGCGCCGCCCGTCACGCGGTCGCCGGCATGGCGCGCCACCGGCAGGCTTTCGCCGGTGATCAGGGATTCATCCACATGGCTGCTGCCCTCCACCACCTCGCCATCGACGGCGATGCGCTCGCCGGGCCGCACCACCACCAGGTCCCCCAGGCGCACCTCGGCGATCGGCGTATCCACATCGCCTTGCGGGCCGCGCACCCGCGCCGCCTCGGGGCGCAGGGTCTGCAGGGCGCGGATGGCCGACGTGGTCTGGCGCTTGGCGCGCGCTTCCAGCCATTTTCCCAGCAGGACCAGGGTGATGACCACGGCCGACGCCTCAAAATACAGATGGGCCATGGCGCCGCCCGAGAGCACCAGATACACGCTCAAGCCATAGGCGGCGCTGGTGCCGAGGGCCACCAGCAAGTCCATATTGCCGGCACCGGCGCGCGCCGCCTTCCAGCCGGCCTTGTAGAAGCGCGCGCCGAAAACGAATTGCACGGGGGTGGCCAGCAGCCATTGCAGCCAGCCGTCCAGCATCAGGTGGCCGCCGAACCAGCCGGCCACCATGGGCGCCATCAGCGGCAGGGACAACAGGGCAGACAGGATCAGCGGCAGGGCCGATGCCGGTTCGGCATCCTTGGCAGCGGCGCTGGACGGCGCATCGGGCGCCACCGGCGCGGCTTCATAGCCGGCTTTTTCGACAGCCTGGCGCAGAGCGCCAAACTCCAGGGGATCGGCCGACTCGATGCGGGCCGTTTCGGTGGCCAGGTTGACACTGGCCTTGCCCACGCCCGGCACGGCGGCCAGCGCCTTTTCAACGCGGGCGACGCAGGAGGCGCAGGTCATGCCGTCGATGCGGACGGTCTGGGTATAAGTGGAACTCGTCACGGGATACTCCTCTGCCTGAATATAGCGCCAGCATCAAGTATCCCATGATGGGAAGGTCAAGCATTTTTTGCAAAACGGTTCAGCGCACCTCGCAATCGACAGCCTTGCCCTTGCCGCTGTCGCTGCCGGGATTGGCCTGGGCAGCCGGGTTGGCGGCCGCGCTGAAGGCCGGCGGCGGAGTGAATTGCAGGCCCGGATTGGCCGGCAAGACGATGGGCGGCAGCGTCGTGCTGGGCACGTAGCCGAACTGGCCGGCGCTGAAATTCAGCCCGCCGCCGCCATTGCTGACATTGATCTGGCCTGCCACCACCTGCACATACAGGCCGGCGGGGCGCGTTCCGCCCGCAGGCAGCAAGGGTTGCGCCATCTGGGCCAGTTGCAGCGGCGCGGGCGGCAGGCTGTCCGGCGCCAGCGCCGCCGTGCTGGCGCCCAGGAAGCGCCGCGCCGAGGCCAGGGCCGGCGCCTCGTCCGGCGCCACATACTCGACGATAAAGGTGGTGCCGCGGATGCCGATGGTGGCGGCAGGGGTCTTGAGCGAGAACTTTTCCTCATTGCGCTGCCCCAGCAGGCCGGTAATCGAGCGCAGGCCGCCCTTCACCAGGTTGAAATGGGCCTGGTCGCCTTCGGGCTTGCCCTTGTCGAAGCTGAAGTTCTCGATCGTCATGGTGGACGCGGGGCGCAGCGTGATCTCGCTATTGTCGATGAAGCGCAGCATGGCATAGGTGTTCTTCTCGGTGACGAGGGTGTCGCCGTTTTCCACCTCGGATTTGAGCGAGAGGATCTTGACCGTGCCATTGGCTTTCTTCGCCAGCAGCGGCCCGCTCAGCTGCACCACCGTCCCGGCCACCGCCGCCCAGGCCTGCATCGCGGTCAGCCACAGGGCGGCGCACAAGCCGGCCTGCAGCAGCAGGCTGCCAAGGCCGGCCGCCTCAGTTGCAATACATTTTGGGTGCGGCTTTCTCATTTTTGCTTCCAGTCTTATCGGTGGCGGAATTGCCCTTGCTGCCCTCGTCCTTCTTCTCCGGCTTTTTGTCCTCGCTCTTCGCAGCGCCCGAACCTGAACCAGATGCGTCGGCCAGCATCTGCGTCTGCGTATTGACAGAGCTGACGACCTGGTTCACCGCCTGCTGCACCGGTTTGACCGGTTCCTGCGCCGTGGGCGGCGCAATCACCTGGCAGACCGGCAGCGAAGGCGTGATCTGGCACAGATCGACGCTGACCGGTGGCGTGACCGGCGGTGGCGTCACGGGTGGCGGCTCAACCGGCGGCGGGTTCACCGGCGGCGGCGTAACCGGGGGCGGCGTCACGGGCGGGGGTTCGACCGGGGGCGGGGGATTGGTCGGTGGCGGCTCGACCGGCGGTGGTGGCGTCACCGGCGGCGGTTCCACCGGTGGCGGCGGATTGGTCGGCGGCGGATCGACCGGCGGCGGCGTATTCTGGTTCGGCAGCGTGACCAACTTGCCCGGCGCGGCCTGCACCGTGGTCGCATCCACTCCCGTAATCGACTGGCCCGCCGCCAGCTTGATGCTGCCGCTGGTGGACGTGACCATCGCGCCCGCAGCGAAGGACAGCACGTCCGCTGCAGAGCCGCTGGCGCCGGCCACCAGTTCGATATCGCCGCTGGCGCTGCTGACCGTGCCGGCGATGCTGAGTGGGCTATGCGCCACCAGCGTGATCTTGCCGCTGTCGCTGCGCACCAGGCCAGCGGCCGGCACCACGGTCGCGCCGGTATTGTTCAAAGTGACGGAGCCGCTATTGCCGTCGGCCAGTTTCAGCTTGTACACCGTGAGTTTGCTGTCATAGGCGGTGTTGTTGACGTTGGCGATATTGATCGGCATGGCGCCGCTGGTGGCCGTGCTCTCCGCCGACAGGCCTGCCACGCTGGTCAGCATCGCCAGGGATACGCCGCCAATGCTGCCGCCGGCCTTCATGTCCAGCCGGTTGGCGACGATCACGCCCTTGTCGGCGGCCGTGGCGCCATCGCTGCGCGAAAGCGACCCGGCCACATCCAGCACCACATTGCCGTCAACTTTCAGGCCGCTCACATCGTAGTGGGCACTGCTGCCAGCGGCGCCAGTCAGGCGGGCAATCGTCAAACCCTGGCTGTTCTTGAAGCTGAAATCGCCCTTCACCATACCGGCCAGGTTTTCCACCTTATTGCCCGCATCGTTCAGCACCACACTATTGCCGGCATCGATGCCAAGGTCGCGCACATCGATGGCGCCGGTTTGCAGTATGCCCGCACCGGTAATCAGGCCGATGCGGGTCGTGATGGCATTGCGCTGGGTGATGCCGGCGCTGCTGCCGATGCCTGCCACGTCGATCGCCCCCGCCGTGTTCTGCGGATCGCTGGAGCCGATGCCCACGGTAGGCGCTTCGATATTCGCCAGTTGGGTCAGCGACAGGCAGTTGGCGCAAGCTGCACCGACCGAAATCGCTTTGCCTGCAGTGACGGGAGCGATGCTGACGATATCGGCTTTCAGCTTGCCCGCAATGTCGGCGCTGTCGGCACGGACATCGATTTTCCCTGCGCTCAGCGTAGCCTGCACGCCCAGCACGGGCGCTTTCAAATCCAGGCTGGCGCCCGGCAGGCTCACATCGCCCGCAATATTGATGGCGCTGGCCGAGAGCAGAGCCACCTCACTCGCCTGGATCGAAGCCAGCATCTCCTGCGACAACAGGATGGAACCGGTGGTCACGCCCGCGCCGCCCAATTGCAAGGCCTTGGACGAAGTGCCCGAATCGAGCGCCACCACGCCGGTCTGGCCGTTCGCCACCAGCCCTTTGCCTGCGCCGCCGGCCAGCAGGAAATCGCTGGCGTTCAAATGGATATTGCGCGCCTTGACCAGGCCAGTGCTGCCAATATAGCCGCCCGCCGTTGCAAACAGGTCGACCGGCAAAGTGACGCTGCCATTCAGATCGATATTGTCGCTGGCATTCAGCCACAGGCCGCTGCGCAGCTTGGCGCCGCTCAGGTCCAAAGTATCGACCACGATGCTGATGCCGCTGCTGCCGGAAGCCGATTGCACAAACAGCGCATCGGCACTAATGGTTTTGAGTTCGTCGCTGGAAAGGCCGAGGGTGGACGCATCGTCGATCGCGCCCGCACCGATCTTCACCAGCCGTCCGCTGCCCGGCATGATGGTGACAGCGCCATCGGCCGTCGCCGCACCGCCATCGGCGCTGATGGACGATGCCGGATCGAGGCCGACCTGGCCGGCGATCAGGTTCACGCGGCGCGCTCCCACCGCAGCGCCGCTGTCCAGCGTAACGGCGCCGCCCTTGGCATCCAGCGTCACGTTCGAGCCGGTGACACTGGCGCGCGAAGGCGCACCAGCATTGCCGATATGGACAGCGCTGCCGCCCAGGCGCACCATCTGGCCGGTGCCGTTCACCGCCTCGGCCACATCGAGCTGGCCGCTGGTTTCGATATTCAGGGCCGCATTGGTGCCGCTCCCGCTGCCGCTGGACGAGAGCGAAACGCCTTTGCCGTCCACGCCCACTTTCAGCGGGCCAACATTGCGGAAATTGAAGCGGGCCACATCCTGCGCCGCTACCGCGCCAACCTGATTGTTGGCGGCCATCAGATCGACGCCGTCCGGCGCGGATAGCAGCAGCGAAGCAGCGCTCAGTGGCGCATTGTCGTACTGCCCGATAAAGCCGGCGCCGGTCAGCTTGATGCGGCCACTGGCACTGATGCCTTGCACCGTCTGGCCATTGCCGACGCGCAGGAAGCTGGCCCTGGTGCGCAGCAGGAAGTCGCCGCTGCTGGCGCTGCCGCTGATATTGGCGATCTGGTTGTCGCCTTCCAGCGCGACCGACGCGCCGCTCGCGTTCAGGCTCTGCGCCGTCAGCTTGCCGCCCTGGGTGATCGCGCCAGCGCTGGACAGGCCCAGCTCATTTGTCACGGCAATATCGCCCGTCAGCGCAAGGCTGCCGCCGCGCAGTTTCATGGAACCGATGGCGGAGCCGCCGATGACGCCAGCGCTGGTGACGCGGTTTGACGCGCCAGCCGGCGCCGCGCCGCCGGCATCCGGCATGGCCGCCGCCAGCGAGGGATTGCTGATGGATGCAAGATTGAGCGGCCCGTCCACGCTCAATGCACCGCTGTAGGTGGCGCGCGTGCCGATGCCCAGGAAGGGCGTGGAAATGGCTTTCAGCTCCGCCTCGTCCAGCACCAGGGTTCCCGTGCCGCCGCTGGCGTTCTGCCCCAGCCGGATGGCGGCGCTGTCGGAATCCGTATCGAGCATCACGTAGCTGGAAGCGCTCACGGTGCCTGCCGCGCTGCCCAGATCCATATTGTCGGCGCGCAGGCTCACGGCCGACGCGCTTGCTTTGCCCATGCCAGCGAAAGCGATGCGTCCCGCGCTGCCAAAGGCCGAGGCCTCCAGGCTGCCGTTGGCGTTCGCCATGACCATGGGCTGATTGAATACCACATCCTTGGCCGTGCGCAGCGACAGCTTGCGCACTTCGGCATGCAGATTGGCCGCCTGCGACACGGCGATGCCGCCGCCATGCGCGGAATTGCCAAGAACGATCTCGGAAGCGGCAATGCGATTCAATTCATCGGCGCTCAGTATCAGGCTGCTGCCCGTCTTGCCGGCAGCGATTTCCATTGGGCGACTGCCGTCCAGCGGCGCGAAGGACACCACGCTATTGTCGCCTGGGCCGCCAGCGCTCACGCTGCCATCGAGCACCACATTATTCGCGAGGAAGGAGAGCACCGGCACATTGGCAACAGAGGCCAGGCCATTCACGCCGCCCGTGCTTGCAACCGTGATCGTGCCGTCGGCCACATTGGTGCGCAGATCGGCGCTACCCGTGCCGATGCTGGCGATGGCGTTCAGATTCAAATTGGCGCCGCTCAGCGAGAGCGTGCCGCCGCGCGTATCGACAGGCGCATTGATATTCAGATTGCCCAGCAGCGGATCGCTGCCCGGCGCGCCCGCATCGTTGGCCCACAGGGTGATGCGTCCCGCCGTGGTCTTCAGCGCCGCGTTGACATTGATGTGATTGCCCGCCTGCGCCTTGATCTCCAGGCCCGGGGGGGTCAGGTCGAGCGCATCGGTGATGGTCAGGTCATTGCTGGCCTGGAGCAGCACATTGCTGGCGGTGGCGGCCAGCGCGGCCGGATCGACCAGGGTCACGCCGCTCGACGCCCCCGCGGCGAAGGCCGCCACATCGCCCACCGATGCCGTGCCGCCTGCCTTCACTTCGATGTCGTAAGGATCGAGCAGCCAGGTGCCGGAGGCGCCTTTGGCGGCGCGGGTGTCGACGCGGATGCCCGCCACGTCCAGGTAATGGCCCGAGGTTTCCACCAGCCCGCCCTTGCCGCCGGCTTTGCCGCCGCGCGCCGACAAGCTGCCGTAAGCGCGCGTGGTGTCGTCGGCCCAGACAATGATCTTGCCGCCGTCGCCCGCCTCCAGCGCATCGGCCGCCACCTGCGCCTCCTTGCCCACATAGCTTTGCAGCGCATTGCCGCGCGCCGCGCTGGCCTTGCCCTGATAGTCGCCGCCCAGCAGCACGCTGCCGCCGCCCTGCGCGCCGCTGGCATCGATGCGCGCATCGCCCATCACGCCGACGCGCTGGCCCAGCACTTCGATGGCGCCACCCTTGCCCGCGCCGGTGGCCGAGGTGCGGCTGCCCGCTTCCAGCAAGGCCGTATGGCTGGCCTTGAGCACGATCTTGCCGTTGGCGCCAACGACTGCGCTATCGGCATTCACCGTGCCGCGCTGGCTGAGCAAGGCGCCATAGATGCCAATGCGGCCGCCCTGCGCCACCACCTGGCCCAGGTTCAGCGCCTGGTCGGCTGGCGCCGACACCACCACATGCAGGGCCGGATTGGCAGAATCCACCAGCTGCACGCTATGTCCCGCCGCCAGCACCACCTCGCCCTGGGGCGAGGCGATGATGCCGCTGTTCGCCACATCGGGCGCGATCAGAAATACGCGGCCGCCTTGCGGCGTCACGATGCTGCCCTGGTTTTCCACCTTGCCCGCGCCGGGCGCGCCGCTGAAGCTGTGCTTCCCGGCCAGGAAGTCAGCATTCGAAAGCGCCAGGCTGGAGGCCACCAGCCCTTGCACATCGATGCGCGCATCCCGGCCGAACAGGACGCCGTTAGGATTGATCAGGAAGACCTGGCCGTTCGATTGCAGCGCCCCCAGAATCCGGCTGGGGTCTTGCCCGGTGATGCGGTTCAGCACCTTGCTATCCGCCCCCTGCTGGATGAAGCGCGTGATCTCGTCCTTCGCGATCGAGAAGCTTTGCCAGTTGATGATGGTATTCGGCGCATTGCGAACCGAGAAGGTTTTGCCGTCCTGGCTGAATGCCGCCTGTCCCGCCACCACTTGCGGCAGGGTGGGATTGGCTTGCGCCGCGCCGAAAGCGGCGGCGATGGCTGCCGCCAGCATGGTGCGCTGCAGACGATGGCGCCGGCTCGCGGCGCAGGAAAAACGCTGATGCCTCATGGTCTTGCTCCGCTACTCGATAAACCGTCAATGCGCCAGGCCAAGTCGCACATGCAGGCGGTTGCCGCCGGAGCGCGCGGTCGCGCCCTCCTTCAGCACATGGCCATAATCCAGCTGCAAGCTGGCATAAGTCGATAGCAGCAGCCGCAGGCCCACGCCCGCGCTGCCGATGGATGTGCTGCGCAACTCGCCCGACAGGGCTTTATTGCGCTTGAGGTAGGCGCTGTCGTAGAACGCCAGCAGACGGCATTGGCGCTTGCCTTCGCCGCCGCATAGATTGGGCGTGTACAGTTCCAGATTGGCGTTGACGCCCACGTCGTTGGATAGTTCGCGTTCGGCAAAGCCGCGCACCGAACCAGCGCCGCCGGCGCCAAACTGCTCGCCGGGGATCAGCGCATCGCTGCTGTATTGGCCGTTGACGATGGCGCGCAGCTGCCAGTCGCGCGGCAGCACCCGGCTATAGCTCAGCCCCAGACGCAGGATGTTGTAGTTGTCGCGCGCGCCGATGCGCGCACGCGTGAAGTCGGCCTGGCCACCGCGCGAGCCGCCGGGAAGGTTACGCAGCAGGGTGGCCGACACATCGAGTTCTCCCTGCGGCAAAGCCCAATCGCCCGCGTAAGCGACGCTGAGCGGATGCACGGTCACGTTATTGCCCAGCTCCTGCCCCTCGAACTGCACGCTGTTCTTGAAGGCCTTGATATCGAATCCATACACCAGCTTCGACTCATAGTCGCCGCGCTTGGCCAGATTATGGGTATAGCGCGCGCCATACACCGCACCCTTGCCGCTGACGGCCAGGCTAAGCACACCGGCCGCCACGTTGCCTGAATCGATATTCGAATAGCTGGCGTAGAAGTCCAGCGCATCGCCCTGCGCGTACAGCGGAATGTGGTAACCCAGGCCATACACCTTGACCCGGCCCGGCTCCTCCGCCGTGGTGGTGTACTGCAGGCTTGCGACATGGTCGCGGCCCCACAGATTGGCATGCTGCAGCACGAAGCCCAGATGCGTGCGGCCGGTCTGGCTGGTGCCGCTGTTGTCGGCATTCAGCATGGCCTTCCACGGCTTCTCGTCCGCCACCTCGACGACGGCGTCGACTTCGTCATGCTGCTCGCCGCTTTGCAGCTTCAGGGTCAGCTTGCGCGCCGGATTTTCGTTCGCCAGTTTCAGGCTGTTCGAAATCTGGGGCAGATTCGGCGTGCGCCCCTCCTGCAGCCCGGGCAAGGCGCGGCGCACATTGGCTTCATCGAAGCGGCGGTTGTTTTTGACTGCAATGCGGCCGATGCGGGTCTGCACCACGTTCAGGCGCACCACGCCCTGCTCCAGCTCCTGTTCCGGCAATTCCACCGTCACCACCTGGTAGCCGCGCGCATGGAAGGCCGCTTCCAGCGCCTCCAGCGCGCGCTGCACATCGCCGAAATCGCGCTGCCTGCCGGTGAAGGGCGCCAGCACGCGCGCCACCTCGTCCTCCGCCAGCAAGGTATTACCGCGCACGTCGAAGCGGCTGATCTCGAAGCGGATCACGCCCTCCTGGGCCTGGACGGAGAAGCAGGCGGCGGCAAAGACAGTGCTGGCGGCAAGGTGCGCGAAGCGGTATGTCATCTATGGTCTCACGATCAATATGGATAAAAATACCCAGATCCTGCGGCGCTGCGGCGATGGGAAAATTATTGCGCATCCCGGCCTGCGCGCCCTAGATTTGATCGTGCTTTGAGGAAATTTTTGCCGCGAATGCGACAGTTTGTACCGTCCATGCGACAGCCGCGATGACGGTCAGACAAGACGGCCCGCCTCCCAGTTTGCAAGGCGGCGGGCACAGTGATCAGAAGGAGAAGCCCAGGCGCAGATTGATGCGGTTGCGGTCTTCCGGCCCCACCGCGCTGTTACCGAGCACGCGGCCATAATCGAGCTGCAGATCGGTATGGCGCGTCATTTTCATGCGCAGGCCGACGCCCACGCTGCGCACCCAGCCCGTGCGCAGCACGCCATGCACCTCGCGCACGCGGCTGAAGTAAGTGCGGTCGTAGAACATCAGGGCGCGGCATTCGTTGCGCAGGTAGCTGCCGCACAGATTCGGCGAGTGCAGCTCCAGATTGCCCGCCAGGCCGCTGTCGGTGAGCACCTCGCGCGAGCTGTAGATGCGCAGCGCGCGCGTGGCGGGCGCGCCATACAGCTGCTGCTCGGTGGGCGCCTCGCTGCTGTATTGGCCGTTCACCGTCGCGCGCAGCTGCCAATCGCGCGGCAGCGCGTGGGTCAGCGTGGCGGCCAGACGCACGGTGTAGCCTTCCGGCGGCGGGCCGGCCTGCATGCCGAATTCGTCGGGCTGGGCGCGCGCGCCGCTTACTTCGAAAGTGGATTTCCAGTCGCGCTTATCGCGGGTATAGACGCTGCTATATCCGGGTGCGCCGATGGGCAAGGGGTCGGGCGGGGCCGCCATTGCAGCTGAAGATGCAAGGACAGCCAACAGGTCGACGCATGCGGCGCCGGCCAGCACGAGCTTGTCGCAGGATGTCATTTGAGCCTCCTCCTGTCTACCCAACAAACTCTCTCCAGCTTAAGCGGAGTGTAATTGTTGTTACTTCAAAGTTTAATCCGCTTTGCGCGGCGTGGCGGACTATTTTTTTGCTAGCGTGGCGCGCGCGAAACGCTATTTGCTGTCGAAGCTCGTAACGCCGTCCCAGTTCTCACCGGGAGGATGAAGCCGGTAGAAGTCTATGCGCTGCATGTATAACTGATAGAGCTGGCAGGCCGGATCGGCGGCGCGCAGTTCAAGCAAAATAGCAGCGGCGGCGTCCCAGTGCTGATCGCGCAGCAGCGCCAGCGCCGCGTGCCAGCGTTCCAGCTGCGCCAAGGCGGCAGCAGCGGCCTGGCCGGCGTGGGCCAGCGGCTCGAAGATGGCGACCGGCTCGTTCTTGCCCTTGACGCGCACCCGGTCCAATTCGCGGTAGACGAAGTCCGGCGCCGCCTCGCGCGTAGCCTGGCCGACCGCGATGCCCACGCCATACACCTTGGTGATGCCTTCCAGGCGCGAGGCCAGATTCACGGCATCGCCCATCACCGTGTAGGCGCGGCGGATCTCCGAACCCATATCGCCCACATGCATCAGCCCCGTGTTCAGGCCGATGCCGATATTCAGCGGCGGCCAGCCGCGCTGGCGGAAGCTCTGGTCAAGACGGACGGCGCTGGCCTGCATCAGCAGGGCCGTCGCCACGCCCCGGCTGGCATGGTCGGCAAAAGGCACGGGCGCGCCCCAGAAGGCCATGACCGCGTCGCCGATGTATTTGTCGAGGGTGCCGCGATGGCTGTCGCGGATATCGCGCGACATGGCCGTCAGATACAGATTGATGTATTCGCGCAGCTGGCGCGGCGGCAGGCCTTCGGAAATGGTGGTGAAGCCGCGCACGTCGACAAACATCACGGTCAGCTCGCGGCTTTCGCCTTCCATGCTGTACTGCTCGGGGTCTTGCGCCATTTCGGCCACCAGCTCGGGCGCCACGTATTCGCCAAAGCGCGACACCAGGGCGCGGCCGCGGCGCACCTCGAAGAAATAGCCCCAGGCCAGGTTGAGAATGAACAGGGCCAGGATCAGCAGCAGGATGGCCGAAACATTCAACACCGCGTCGGCGCTGCGGTAGAGCCAGAAATTGAAGCCCAGCGCCGCCGCCGCGCTGGCCGCCGCCAGCGCTACCGTCCAGAAAGGCGCCAACAGAGGCAACACGATGCTCAGTGCAAGCCCAGCCAGCAATATCTGCAACAGCTCGGCCGCCAGGGCAAAATCGGGGCGCGCCTTGAAGCTGCCGTCGAGGATGGATTTGATAATGTTGGCATGAATTTCCACCCCGGGGTACACGGCGCTGACCGGCGTGGCGCGCAGATCGTTCAAGCCGGGGGCGGTGGTGCCGACCAGGACGATGGCGCCGTTCAGCAACTGCGGCGCACTGACGCCGCGCAGCACCTCGGCGGCCGACAGGTAGCGGAAAGCGCCGCCCTGCGGCCCACCCTTGCCGCGAAACTGCACGGTGGTGCTAAGGCCTTCCCCCACCGGGATGCTGAGCATGCCCTCGGGCGTGAACAGGGCAATGTTTTCGAGGCCGCCGTATTCGCGTTCGGCATGCGACAGGGTGTCGACCGTATTATCCAGCACCGGCGCGATGGCGCGCGCCTGCAGGGCGACGGCGGCGGTGGCCAGCGACAGGGCCGGATAATAGCCGTCGCCGATCTTGCGCAGCAGCGGCACGGTGCGCACCACGCCATCGCTGTCGGGCAGCACGGTGAAGCTGCCCGCGCCGCGCGCGGCTTGCTGCAGGCGCGCGATATTCGCCTCGTAACCGCTGGATTCGAACGCGTCCAGGCGGCGCCCGTTCAGCAGCTCGGCGGTAAAAGCGGGTTTGGGCAACGCGCCCTTGGGCTGGCCGCCCGAGGTGTTATAGCCCAGCACCACGGGCTGGCCGCTCATGGCGGCGGCCAGCAGGCCGTCATAGTCGAGCTGGGGCTGCAGGCGGGCCAGTTGCGCCTCCAGGCCCGGCACGCCTTTCAGCTCGCGCTGGGCCA
The DNA here is from genome assembly GCF_013369485.1 of Massilia sp. BJB1822. Classification (GTDB taxonomy): domain Bacteria; phylum Pseudomonadota; class Gammaproteobacteria; order Burkholderiales; family Burkholderiaceae_D; genus Rugamonas. Next base: position 63,501 of record NZ_JABWEB010000005.1, on the reverse strand, counting down.
GGCCTTGCAGCACGCCATAGCCGGAACTGGTGTCCGCCTCGGGGAAGGAAATATCGAAACCGACGGCGGCTGCCTGGTAGCCCGTCGTCAGCCGCTGCACCAGACGCGCCATCACATCGCGGCTCCAGGGAAAGCGTCCCACCTCGGCCAGGCTGCGCTCATCGATATCCACGATGACGATGCGCGGATCGAGCGTGGGCGCCTCGGCGCGCATGCGCAGACCGGCGAAGTAGGCGTCCATGCGTTCGACCGCATCGCTGTGCAGCACTCCCGCCACCTGCAGGCCCGCCAAGAGGGCCAGCCCCAGGCCAAGCAGCCAGCGCGCGCCATAGCGCAGCGCCAGCCGCTTCATGGCGTATAGCCGGGGATCAGCGCCTCGTCGATGACATCGACCTGGCGCGGGTCCATATGCTTGCGCGCATAGTCGAGATAGACCTTGCGGCGCATGAAGATATCGAACAGGTCGGGATCGATATGCCCGTTCTCGCTGAACTTGCCCAGGATGTGCAGCGACTCGGACAGCATCTTGCCCTTCTTGTAGGGCCGGTCGCGCGCGGTCAGCGCTTCGAAGATATCGGCGATCGCCATCACGCGCGCCGGCACCGACATCTGTTCTTTCGTCAGCCCGCGCGGATAACCCTTGCCGTCCATGCGCTCGTGGTGGCCGCCCGCAAATTCCGGCACGTTCTGCAGATGCCGCGGCCAGGGCAGCGATTCCAGCATGCGCACCGTCATCACGATATGGTTGTTGATGATCTTGCGCTCATCCTCGGTCAGCGTGCCGGCGCGGATGTGCAGGTTCTTCAGCTCGTCCTCGCTGAGGAAGGGCTGCTCCCGGCCGTCCGGCCCGACCCAGCGCCGCGCGCCGATGCGGCGCACGCGTTCCTGGTCGGCCTCGCTCATGCTTTCCGCTCCCACATTGGCATGGTGCAGGAAGGCACGGTCGGCGCGCAAGGCAGCGCACTCCTCGTCCAGCGCCGCGCGCAGGGCATCCGCATCGCCTCCGGCCGCCGCCGCGCGCAGAGCGTGGAGCTCGGCGTCGCGCAGCAGCACTTCGAAGCGGGTATCGATCAGGTGGATGCGGTCGAACAGGGTTTCCAGTTTGGTGGCCTTGTCCACCACGTGCACCGGCGTGGTGATCTTGCCGCAATCGTGCAGCAGGCCGGCCAGCCACAGCTCGCGCCGCGTGGCATCGCTCATATGGAAATCGGCCAGCGGGCCGGTATCGGTCTGGTGCACGGCGTCGGCCAGCATCATGGTCAGCACCGGCACCAGCTGGCAGTGGCGGCCGGTGTAAGGCGATTTTTCGTCGATGCCGATATTGATCAGGTTGACGAGGGCCAGCAGCAGCTCTTCCAGCTGGTGCAAGAGCTGCTGGTTGGTCAGCGCCACCCCGGCCTGCGCCGCCAGCGCCTCGATAAAGCGCTGGTCGGTGGCGCTGAAGGCCTGCACCTGGCCGGTAGCCGGGTCTTGCGCGTTCACCAGTTGCAGCACGCCCACCAGCGCGCCCTCGTGGTCGCGCATCGGCACCGTGAGGAAGGATTGCGAGTGGTAGCCGAACTGGCGGTCGAAGCTGCGCATGCCGGAAAAATTGAAGACGTCGTCCAGATACACGTCCTCGATATTCACGGCCCGGCCCTGATGCGCCGACCACGCCGCCACCGAGGCCAGATTCGGCCGCCCTTCGGCGTCGTACAGCGGCACGGGCGGGATATCGACCGTCACGCCGCTGCTGCCGCCCTGGCGCAGCTTCAGGCTATTGTTGAACGAGATGTGGAATTCCAGGCTGCGCCGGTCGCGGCTGGGGCGATACAGGGTGCCGCCGTCGGCATGGGTCAGGCTTTGCGCCGCATGCAGGATGCGCTCCAGCAGCAGGGTCGTATCCTCGCTGGCGCCGAGGGCCACGCTCAATTCCGTGAGCTGGTCGAGGCGCTGGGCGATCTGGCTGGGCGTCGGTTCATGCATGAAGTTTATCCTCGGCAATATCGATGCGCACCGCGCCAGTACTGCACGCAGCGTACCAAGTGGAATCCTGCCTGCAAGGCAGGAAATTCGCAAGGAATCGGCCAGGAATTGTGAAAAAAAGGCTATCATCGGCAAGTCTTTACCATGCACGACACAGCCGACAAAAACATAAAAATACGCGAGACAGCAAGGAGGGAGTCCGGTAATGAAATTCCGATTCTGGGGGGTGCGCGGTTCGATTCCCTCCCCCGGCCCGCGCACCGTGCGCTATGGCGGCAATACCACCTGCATCGAAGTGCGCAGCGATGACGGCACCCTGATTGTGCTCGACGCCGGCACCGGCATCTTCGCCCTGGCCCAGGCGCTGCTGGCCGAGGGCAAGACACCGGTGCAGGCGAATATCTTCATCACCCACAGCCATTGGGACCATATCCACGGCCTGCCCTTTTTCACGCCGCTGTTCATCAAGGGCAGCCGCGTGTGCATTCACGGCGCCAGCGATCCTGCCACCGGCAACGGCATCGCCCATGTGATGGGGGTGCAGCTGCAGAACAGCTACTTCCCGGTGGGCGAGGCCGAGATGGACGCCACCATCGATTACCGCACGCTGGAGATTGGCGAAACCGTGGAAGTGGGCGATGCGCGCATCGGCAATGTGGTGATGAGCCACCCCGTCACCGATCTGGGCTACCGCATCGAAAGCGGCGGCAAGTCGCTGTTCTTTACCGGCGACCACGAGCCGCTGTACAACCTTTTCCCCGAAGGCCATCCCGAACATGCGGCCTGCCAGTTGCAGGTTGACCAGCGCACGCGCGCCATCGACGCGGCGGCCCAGGGCGTGGACGCGCTGATCGTCGATTCCTCGTACACGCGCGACGAGTATCCTTCCAAGCGCGGCTGGGGCCACGGCACTTTCGACGCGGCGCTGGCCATGGCGATCCGCACCGGTGCCAAAGCCCTGTACTGCACCCACCACGAGCCGACCCGCAGCGACGACGAACTGGAGGCCGTGTTTGCCGAAGTCATGGCGCGCCATGCGCCGCTGCCGGAAGGACTGCAAGTCTTTCTGGCCTATGAAGGTCTGGAAGTCGAACTCTAAGAGCAGAGCAGCCGATGAATGACGCCTATATTCCCCGCGACCCCGTCAGCGAACCCAGTGATACCAGCTTGCGCCTGGCCTTCTTCCGCAAGCTGCAGACCGTCAGCACCAAGATCCACGCCACCAGCAATCTCGATGAAATCATGCTCGACCTGGGCATGGAATTCTGCGACCTGCTGCATTGCGACCGCTTCACGCTGTATGCGATGGACCATGAGAAGGATTACATCGTCTCCAAGGTCAAGACCGGCCTGACCACCTTCCGCGACCTGAAGCTGGCGGTGTCGCCGCACAGCATCGCTGGCTATGTGGCGCTGACGCGCGAAACCCTGAACATCGCCGACGTGTACGACGAGGCGGAGCTGCACCGCATCTCGGCCGACCTGCGCTTCCAGAAAGGCGTGGACCAGCGCACCGGCTACCGCACGCGCGAAATGCTGGTGGCGCCCTTGATCTCGGTGGAGTCGCACGATCTGCTGGGCGTGGTCCAGTTCATCAACAACCGCGACGGCGGGCCGTTCTCCTCCATCGTGCTGGAGGGCGTGAAGGAGCTGTGCGAAACCCTGTCGGTAGCTTTCAGCCAGCGCATGAAACCGCCGCAGCTGGTGCGCACCAAGTACGACGGCCTGGTGACGGACGGCGTGCTGGCGGCGGGCGAGCTGGAACTGGCGGTGCGCTCGGCGCGGCAGAAAGGCTTGCCGCTGGAAGAGGTGCTGCTCGATCAGTTCCAGGTGCGCCTGCCCGACATCGGCCAGTCGCTGGCGCACTTCCACAACCTGCCTTACGAACCGTTCAAGACCGAGCGCCTGAAACCGGTGGAGCTGCTGAAAAACCTGAAGCGCCAATACGTGGAGGAAGCGGGCTGGCTGCCGCTGGAGGATGGCAAAGACGGCTTGACCGTGCTGGCCCACGATCCGGAACGGGTGATGGGCGCGCGCGTCGTCAACCAGATCTTCCCCAAGGCCAAGCTGCTGTTCCGCGTGACGACGGCGCGCGAATTCCAGCAGACCGTGGACCAGTTTTATGGTGCGGCAGGCGACAGTTCCAGCGTGGGCGAGCTGCTGTCGGGCATGGAGGAAGGCGACGAGGAATTCGACAGCGCCGAAGTGCCGGAGGCGGTGGAAAATGAGCTGGTCAAGCTGCTCAACAAGGTGATCACGGATGCCTACCGCCAGGGCGTGTCCGACATCCATATCGAACCGCTGCCCGGCAAAGGCAAGACCGGCATCCGCTTCCGCAAGGACGGCACGCTGGTGCCGTATATCGAGATTCCCGCCGCCTACCGCGCGGCGCTGGTGGCGCGCATCAAGATCATGTGCGACCTCGATATTTCAGAACGCCGCAAGCCTCAGGACGGCAAGATCAAGTTCAAGAAATACGGGCCGCTGGATATCGAGCTGCGCGTGGCGACCATTCCCTCCACCGGCGGCGTGGAAGATGTGGTGATGCGGATTCTGGCGGCGGGCGAGCCGATCCCGCTCGACAAGCTGGGCGTGCTGCCCTTCAATCTGGACCGCCTGCGCGCCACGGTGGAAAAGCCGTATGGCCTGTTCTTCGTCTGCGGCCCGACCGGCTCGGGCAAGACCACCACCCTGCACTCGGTGCTGAATTACCTGAACACGCCCGACACGAAAATCTGGACGGCGGAAGACCCGGTCGAAATCACGCAGAAAGGCTTGCGCCAGGTGCAGGTCAACCGCAAGGCCGGCCTCGATTTCGCCACGGTGATGCGCGCCTTCCTGCGCGCCGATCCCGACATCATCATGGTGGGCGAGATGCGCGACAAGGAAACCGTGGGCATGGGCATCGAAGCTTCGCTCACCGGCCACCTGGTATTCGCCACCCTGCACACCAATAGCGCGCCGGAATCGGTGGTGCGCCTGCTCGATATGGGCATGGACCCTTTCAATTTCGCCGATGCGCTGCTCGGCATCCTGGCCCAGCGCCTGGCCAAGCGCCTGTGCGGCAAATGCAAGCAGGCCTACCATCCTGGCGCGGCGGAGCTGGACCTGCTGCTGACCGAGTTTTGCAGCGAATTGCAGCATACGGCCGGCTTCCAGAAGGATGCCAAGGCCAGCCGCGCCACGGTGCTGGCCGGTTGGCGCGAACGCTATGGCGGCGAGGATGGCCGCTTCACGCTCTACCGCGCGGTGGGCTGCGAAGAATGCAACAAGGGTTATAAGGGCCGCGTCGGCCTGCATGAGCTGATGCTCGGCACCGACCGCATCAAGAAGCTGCTGCAGGAGCACGCGCGCGTGGCCGAACTGCTGGCTGCCGCGCTGGAAGACGGCATGCTGACCTTGAAGATGGACGGCATCGAGAAAGTCCTGCTCGGCATCACCGACATCAAGATGGTGCGGGCGGTGTGCATCAAATAAGCGGGGTATAGGGACTATGCCTTCTTACTGGTAGCCAACGTCTCGTTTTGTCTCGTTGTGTCGCGCTTTGTCTCGCGTTTTTTCCTCAGGCACACGGCGCCAAGGGTAAAAATCGTCGCAAAAGCAAGATTGCGAGACAATGCGAGACGCAGCGAGACAAAACGAGACAATACCTCGCAGTAAGATGGGTAGCACCCTATTCCGCCAGCCTGCCCGGTTTTACTCCGGCCCTGTCAGCCGCTTTGCCATGCAGACGGCGGCGCTGTTGCCCGCGTATTTGCCGAAATTGGGGATGCGCAGATAGCCGCGCGCCGCATAGAAGCCGAGGGCGCGGCTATTGACGAGCCGCGTTTCCAGCCAGAGCGCGCGGTAGCCGAGATCGGCGGCCGCCTGTTCCAGATGCGCCAGCACGGCACTGCCCACGCCGCGCGTACCGGGCCTGGCGTACATGCGTTTCAACTCTGCCACGCCATCCTGCAGAGGGCGGATGGCGCCACAGCCAAGCGCCCTGCCCTGCGCATCGCGCACCACCACGAAGCGGCCGCCGGCGCCGCGCACATCGTCCACATTGAAGGAGGAGGCGCCGCTGTCGCCCGTGATCCCGGCCAACGCGGCGGACAACTCATCGAGCAGCAGGCGGGCCTCATCTGAAGATGGATCTTCCTCGCCCACCTGCAAGGCTGGCGCCAGCAGCTTGTACATCACCGTGGTCGCACCGAGGCCGCCTTCGGCCGCCAGCGCGTATTGTGGAATCTGGCCGCACAGCTGGTAGCCCTGCTTGCGGTACAAATCCTCGGCGGGACTGCAGCTCCAGGTATCGAGCACCAGCAGGCTGCGGCCCAGGGCACGCGCATGCTCCTCGGCCGCCGCCAGCAGCATGCCGGCCAAGCCTTGGCGGCGCGCCCGCGTATGCACCAGCATCTTGTTGACGTCGGCACGGTGGCGGCCGTTGGGCGGCATCGCCAGTCCTAGCTGCACCGTGGCGCAGACCACACCCTCGGCATCGCGCGCCACCAGCAGCTTGCGCGCCCCGCTCTCGATCTGCGGGACCAGCTCGCGCCAAAAGCCGCGCGCATCGTCCAGCGTGAAGGGAAAGACAAAGCCGACGCTGGCGCCATGTCGCACGCAATCGTGCAGCACCTCGGCCAAGGCGTCGAGATTGGCGCGCAGGCCGGCGCCGTCCAGTTCTTCTATGGTTCGCATATGGCTATCAGATAGTGGGCATCGTCCGGACCGGGACAGGAAAAACGGGTGGGGCCAAACAGGTGGAAGCGCAGGCAGTCGCCAGGCTGCAGGCGGTAGACCTGTCCCTCCAGCGTGTAATCGAGCACGCCGCCCAGCATCCACAGATGCTGCTCCATGCCGCGCACCGGCGGCTGCTCGTAATCGATGACGGCGCCGGCCGGCAGACGGCCCTCGATCAGCTCCGCGCCGAAACCGCGCGCCGGCGGCGACACCATGCGCCGCAGGAAGCTCGTATCCGGATCGCGCCACTCGGCCTGCTCGCCATGGCGGATCAATTGCGCCGGCTGCGCCTCGGCCTCGGCGATCAGGCGCGACATCGGCATGCCATACACCGCGCACAGCTTGCCCAGCAGCGCCGCCGTCGGACTGCTCTCGCCGCGCTCCAGGCGCGACAAGGTGGCGCGGCTGATCCCGCTCGCCGCCGCCAATTCCTCCAGCGACCAGCCGCGTGCTTCGCGCAGTCCGGCCAGCCGCTGCACCAGACGTTCTTCCATGTTCGAATTTCCCATAAATGAGATCATATCTCAATTATGGGAATCAGCACAAATCACCCAGAAAATATTGATTTGATAATGACAATATGACAGCATGAGCGCATGAAACCACACGCCCTCCTCGCCCTGCTGCTGGGCGCCAGCCAAAGCGCCGGCGCCGCCGCCCTCGATCCGCAATTTGCCGCCACGCTCAACGGCCAGACCGTGCAGCCGACACAGCGTCCGGCGCCCCGCTTCACCGCCTTCTCGGCCGGGAATGCCCTGTTTGGCGTCTTTGGCGCCCTATCCAGCGTTTCAAGCGGCGACAAACTGGTGGCCGACAACCAGATCGAAGATCCCACCCCGCGTTTGAGCCGCACGCTGGCCCAGCGTCTCGCCGCCAGCTACGGCATGCTCGCCGCACCGCAGGCGCTGGCGGTGGACGACAGCGATAACGCCGCCCTTGCCGCGCCGGCGCCGAACAGCAGGCTGCTGGTTGACGTCCAGGGCAGCTGGAAATTCGCCTATCTGGGCCTGGACACCAGCCACTACCAGGTCGAATACGGGGCACGCGCCAAGTTGATCGACACCGCCACGAAAAAAGTAGTGGCCAACGCCAACTGCCAGGCCCAGAGCGATCGCAAGCTGCAGCCGCCCACCTACGACGAAATGCTGGCCAACCAGGCCGCGCGCCTGAAGCGCGCGCTGGCCGTCCTGTCCGAAGCCTGCGGCGAACAGCTCTCGCACGAACTACTCGGCCAGCCGGCCCAGCCGGTCGCGCTGACACTGCCCTTCGCGCCGCTGACGGTGGACGACCCGGTGCCGAACCTCTCGCCCAAGGGGCAGGAACGCTTCCGCCTCTTCCTGCAAAAACCGCTACCGCGCGCCTTCGCCATTTCCGACAACGGCTATTCCGTCTCCGTGGCCGGCACCCATCCCGAAAATCCTGCCCTGCCTACCGACCCGCGCGCCCGCGCCCTCCAGCTATGCCAGGACTACGCCCACCGCGCCTGTCAGCTGTATATGGTCGACGACAAAATCGTCTACGGCAGCCACTAAGGCCGAGTTACGGCACGGCCCGTGTCCACCCTGGTGCCTGACACCAAAGTGGACACGGGCTGGGCTGTAGGGATGAAAAAAGGGAGTCCGAAGACTCCCTTTTTTGTGCCGATGCTGGCTGCTTACATGATGTGGGTGCCGATCCACCAGGCGATCGCGGCGACGAAAGCCGACGCCGGGATGGTGAAGATCCAGGCCCAAACGATGTTGCCGGCCACGCCCCAACGCACGGCGGACATCTTTTGCGCCGAGCCGACGCCGACAATCGCGCCGGTGATGGTGTGGGTGGTCGAGACCGGCACGCCCCAGAACGAAGCCATCAGCAGGGTGATGGCGCCGCCGGTTTCGGCGCAGAAGCCGCCCACCGGTTTCAGCTTGGTGATCTTCTGGCCCATGGTTTTCACGATGCGCCAGCCGCCAAACAGCGTGCCGAAGCTGATCGCCGCGTAGCAGGAGACGATGACCCAGGTCGGCGGCGTGGCGTCGCTGGCGGCGACGTGGCCGGAAGCGATCAGCAGCATCCAGATGATGCCCATGGTTTTCTGCGCATCGTTGCCGCCGTGGCCCAGGCTGTAACCGGCTGCCGACGCCAGCTGCAGGCGGCGGAACCAGCCGTCGATCTTGCGCGGCGTGGATTTCACGAAGATCCAGGAAACGATCAGCATGATGACCGAACCGAGCACGAAGCCCAGCAGCGGCGCCAGCACGATGAAGGTGACGGTCTTGATCAGGCCGCCGGAAATCAGGGCGCCGGTGCCGGACTTGGCCACGGCCGCGCCCACCAGGCCGCCGATCAGGGCGTGCGAGGACGAGGACGGAATGCCGTAGTACCAAGTGATCAGGTTCCACACGATGGCGCCCACCAGCGCGCCGAAGATCACGTAATGGTCGACCACGGCCGGATCGATGGTGCCCTTGCCGATGGTCGTCGCCACTTTCAGGCCGACGATGAAGATGGCAATGAAGTTGAAGAAGGCCGCCATCGCCACTGCGGTCTGCGGTTTCAGCACGCCGGTGGAGACCACCGTGGCGATTGCATTGGCCGCATCATGGAAGCCGTTCATGAAGTCAAACACCAGCGCCAGGAAGATCAACAAGGCCAGCGCATAGATGCTGATTTGGAGGGTTTGCATGGTTATCTTTTTTAGCTTTTCAGGACAGGCGCGTGCTTATGCGTTCTCGACGATGATGCCTTCGATGATATTGGCCACGTCTTCGCAGCGGTCGGTGACCGTTTCCAGGATTTCGTAGATGGCTTTCATCTTGATCAGGTTGCGCACGTCCGGCTCGTCGCGGAACAGCTTGGACATGGCGGCGCGCATCACGTGGTCGGCGTCCGATTCCAGGCGGTCGATCTCTTCGCAGATGGCGACGATCTGGCGCGCATTGTCCATATTGTGCAGCAGGGCCACGGCTTCCTTGACCTTCTCGGTGCAAGCGAGCACCAGTTCGGCCAGGCGCTTGGCTTCCGGGGTCACGGAGTGCAGGTCGTACAGGGACACGGTCTGGCCGGCATCTTCCATCAGGTCCAGGATGTCGTCCATGCGCGTGATCAGCTTGTGGATGTCGTCGCGGTCGATCGGGGTGATGAAGGTCTTGTGCAGCAGGTCGACGCAGGTGTAGGTGATCTTGTCGGCCTGTTTTTCGATACTTTCGATGGCGTGTACGCGGTTCTCCAGGTCGTCGAAATTGGTCATCAGACCGAGCATCTCTTTCGCGCCCTTCACGCACAGTTCGGCGTGCTGGTTGAACAGATCAAAGAACTTGCCCTCGGTGGGCATCAAGCGTCCAAACATTTTATTCTCCGTTGGTTGATTCGTTTTACTGCTACAGGCCGCCGTCCATGGCCGCCTGGGGGTATTAGTCGCCCTGATAGATAGACAGATTGCCGCTGTAATTGCCAAACTTGGTATACATGCCCATCCATGTCAGACGGATCGCGCCGATAGGACCGTTACGCTGTTTGCCGATAATGATCTCGGCGGTCCCCTTGTCCGGCGAATCGGGGTTGTACACCTCGTCGCGGTACAGGAAGATGATGACGTCCGCATCCTGTTCGATAGCGCCGGATTCGCGCAAGTCGGACATCACGGGACGTTTGTTGGGACGCTGCTCCAGCGAGCGGTTCAGCTGGGACAGCGCGATGACCGGGCAATGCAGTTCCTTGGCCAGGCCTTTCAAGCTCCGCGAAATCTCGGAAATCTCGGCGGCGCGGTTATCGCCCGCCTGGCTGCCCGTCATCAGCTGCAGGTAGTCGACGATGATCAGGCCGAGCTTGCCGCACTGGCGCGCCAGACGGCGGGCGCGGGCGCGCATCTCGATCGGGTTCAGCGCCGGCGTCTCGTCGATGTAGAGCTGGGCTTCGTTCATCTTCTGGATGGCGTGCGTCAGGCGCGGCCAATCCTCGTCGATCAGCTTGCCGGTCCGCAGACGGTGCTGGTCAAGCTGGCCAACCGAACCGAGCATACGCATGGCCAGCTGGGCGCCGCCCATCTCCATCGAGAACACGGCCACGGGCAGGCCCGCTTCGATCGCCACGTTCTCGCCGATATTCACCGAGAACGCGGTTTTACCCATCGACGGACGGCCGGCCACGATCACCAGGTCGCCCGGCTGCAGACCCGAGGTCATGCGGTCCAGGTCGATGAAGCCGGTCGGCACGCCCGTGATTTCGCTGGTGCTTTCGCGGCTGTACAGCTCGTCGATGCGCTCGACCACCTGGGTCAAGAGCGGCTGCACCGCCGTCCAGCCCGAGGAGCCGCGCGCGCCCTGCTCGGCGATGGCGAAGATTTTCGACTCCGCCTCGTCCAGCATCTGCTTGACTTCCTTGCCTTGGGGATTGAAGGCGTTGCCCGAGATTTCATCGGCCACCGTGATCAGCTTGCGCAGCACGCCGCGGTCGCGCACGATCTCGGCGTAGCGCCGGATATTCGCCGCCGACGGCGTGTTCTGCGCCATCGCGTTCAGGTACACCAAGCCCCCCACCTCGTCGGCCTTGCCCAGCATGGTCAAGGCTTCGAAGACGGTGATGACGTCAGCCGGCTTGCCCGCATTGATCAGGCGGATCATCTGTTCGAAGATGATGCGGTGGTCGTAACGGTAAAAGTCGTCCGCGTGCATGAAGTCCGCAATACGGTCCCAGGCCGCGTTATCGCGCAGCAGGCCGCCGATGACGGACTGTTCTGCTTCGATGGAATGCGGCGGAATGCGCAGGGAGTCGACTTGCGGGTCGGATGGGGCGGCGTTCATGGCGCGAATTATACCTGCGTTCGGTGCTCGGATTTGGTTTTTTGCTGGCAATAAAAAAGCCGGGCGAACCCGGCTTTCTTATTTGTGCAACAGTCTTGGCGGAGGAAAATCCCGGCCAGACTTAGGCAGCTTCGCCCACGACGGCCACGGTCACTTCGACCACGACGTCGGTGTGCAGTGCCACGGACACTGGGTGCTCGCCCACGACCTTCAGCGGGCCGGTTGGCATGCGCACGGCAGCTTTTTCCACAGCGAAACCAGCTTTGCTCAGGGCTTCAGCGATGTCGAAGTTGGTCACGGAACCGAACAGACGGCCGTCCACGCCCGCTTTTTGCGACACGGTCACGGTCATGCCAGCCAGTTTTTCGCCTTGGGCTTGTGCAGCAGCCAGTTTCTCGGCAGCAGCTTTTTCCAGTTCAGCGCGTTTGACTTCGAATTCAGCCACGGCTGCAGCGGTAGCGCGGCGGGCCAGCTTTTGCGGGATCAGGAAGTTACGGGCGTAACCGTCCTTGACTTTCACCACGTCGCCCAGGTTGCCGACGTTAACAACTTTTTCCAACAGAATGATTTGCATAGTTCTCTCCAGGATCTTATCTGACCGCTAATTAAGCGTGGTGCAGATCGGTGTAAGGCAGCAGGGCCAGGTAGCGTGCGCGCTTGATAGCGGTGTCCACTTGACGCTGGTAGTGCGCCTTGGTGCCGGTCAGGCGGGCTGGCATGATCTTGCCGTTTTCCTGGATGAAATCTTTCAGCGTGTCTACATCTTTGTAGTCCACTTGCACCACGCCAGCGGCGGTGAAGCGGCAGAACTTCTTACGCTTGAACAGAGGGTTTTGTTGCTTACGCTTTTCTTTCAGCTTGAGCTTGTTTTTGTCGAACTTTTTACCGAATGCCATTTTAGGCTCCTGTATTTAAAAATTGCGCTGTTAAACAGCACGAAAATCAATGATGTGAAACACCAGGCTTTTGCTATTGCGGCTTTTCTTGGCCAGAAATCCCCTGAACTCGTACATGCCCCCGAGGGCTGCCTGGCTGAAGCGGTTCGAAATCTCGCCCGCGGCTACCGCGGCAATTTCAAACTCGGTCAGGCGGGCAATGCCGGCCTCCATCTGCTGCGAACGGTGCTGCAAGACAGCATTCACGATCGGCAGGCCGGCCGGGGTATACCGCAGCATTTCCCGTTCGGCGATGAGGGCGACAAACTGTGTCTGGTTCAGTTGCTTTCCTGGAGAGAATTAAGCAGCAGCGGCAGCAGGAGCGGCTGGGGCTTCGGCGCGATGGCTCTTGGCCGCGTCTTCACGCTGTACCGATTTCATCATCGGCGAAGGAGCGGTTTCCGCTTTCTTCATTTTCACGGTCAGGTGACGCAGCACGGCATCATTGAATTTGAATGCGGTTTCCAGTTCGACCAGGGTCTCGTTGTCGCACTCGATGTTCAGGCAGATGTAGTGTGCTTTAGCCAGTTTCTGGATCGAGTACGCCATTTGACGGCGGCCCCAATCTTCCACGCGGTGCACGTTACCGCCGCGCGAGGTCACGCTGGCTTTGTAACGTTCGATCATCGCGGGCACTTGCTCGCTTTGGTCCGGATGGACGATAAATACGATTTCATAGTGACGCATGAAAACTCCCTTAAGGACTGTAAAAAATAGCCCACCCCGGCGTCAAGACGAGTGTGGGAAGAGGTAAGCCCGCAAGCATAGCAGCTTTTGCGCGCCAACTCAAGCCGCCCCGGGGCGCCGCGCCGCGTCCCCAGAGGGAAGCAAGATGAAAATATTTCGCCAAAAACAAGAAATCCCCTTGCAATCGGCGTCTCACTGTACAAAAATACAGTCTGTCTATATCCACAGCTACCGCATCATGATCAAGCTCACTGCAAGGCAAGAACAAATTCTCAACCTGATCAAGGATGCCATCACCAATACCGGCTTCCCGCCCACCCGCGCCGAGATTGCGGCCGAGCTGGGCTTCAAGTCCGCCAATGCGGCCGAAGAGCATTTGAAGGCGCTGGCGCGCAAGGGCGCCATCGAAATCACGGCCGGCACCTCGCGCGGCATCCGCCTCTTGGGCAGCCATGCCGACGCGCCGGCCGCCCCGGCCGCGCCCGCCACACCGCTCTTGGCCCTGCCGCTCATCGGCCGCGTGGCCGCCGGCTCGCCCATCCTGGCGCAGGAAAACCTGGAAACCAGCTACAACGTCGATCCGGCCCTGTTCTCGGCCAAGCCCGACTTCCTGCTCAAGGTGCGCGGCGAATCGATGCGCGATATCGGCATCATGGATGGCGACCTGCTGGCCGTGAAAAAAGTCGATAGCGCCAAGAACGGCCAGATCGTCGTGGCCCGCATCGGCAGCGAAGTGACGGTCAAGCGCTACCGCAAGACCGGCAGCACCATCGAGCTGCTGCCCGAAAATCCCGACTTCAAGATCATCACCGTCCACCCCGAAGCCGACGAATTCGCACTCGAAGGCCTGGCTGTCGGCCTGCTGCGCAGCTGGCACTGAGCCAGCTTACTGCTTGCCCTTCAGGATGCGCATGCGTTCGGCCGTGTCCTGATGGTTCTTGACCGTACTCAGCTTGGCCGCCTCGGCGTTCACATAGGCATCGGTCTTCTCCTTCCAGGACGCGCTGGCGGCCAGCACGGCTTTCAGCGCCTCCTCGCCCTCCTCCGACACCACCTGATAGACCCGGCCCATGCGCTGCTTGGCCTGCGCCAGTTCAGCCGGCGTCATCAAGGCTTGCAGCTCGGCCGGAATGCCCTTCCCCACCGGCAGGGAATCATTCAAGCCCTGGACAAAGCGGTTATAGCAAGCCAGCCAGGCATCGACCGACTGGCCCACCTTCTCGATTTCCGCCTTGGTGCGCGACAGCTCGGGGAAGACCGGCCGCGCGCAGTGGAACTTTTCCAGCCCCACATCGCTGCCCTCATACTGGCTCAAGTAAAAATCGATCTCCGCCTGGCGCGCCGCGCGCGCCCCATCCGCCCAGGCATTCGACAGGCAAGCCATGGCCAGCAGTGCCAGAGTAATCCGCTTCATCGTCTCCCTTTCGTTTTGATTGCAATACCGCCTATTTAATCACTTTTCATTTGCAAGAAAAACAAAAACAGCCGAGCTCGTGTCCGATTGGGGTCTGACCCCACGGTGGACACGGGCTGGGCCGTGTTAGGCGTTGAGGGCGCTGGCGAAGTCGTCGAGCAGGTCGGCCGTGTCTTCGATGCCGACGGAGACGCGGATCAGGGATTCGGCGATGCCCATCGAGGCGCGGCGCTCGGCGCCCATTTCGTAGAAGATGGTGTGGGCGACCGGGATCACCAGGGTGCGCGTATCGCCCAGGTTGGAGGCGGGCACGGCCAGCTTCAGGCGGTTCAGGTAGTCGAAGCAGTCGATGCCGTCTTTCAGCTCAAAGCTCAGCAGGGAGCCGTAGCTCTTGAACAGCTCGCTGGCGATGCCGTGCTGGGGATGCGATTCCAGGCCGGGATAGTAGACGGCCGCCACGCGCTCGTCCTGCTCCAGCAGGCGCGCCAGGGCCAGGGCATTGGCGCAGGTGCGCTCCATGCGCAGGGCCAGGGTTTCGGCGCCGACGGCAATGTGGTGGGCCGCTTCCGGTCCCAGCGCCGCGCCGAAGTCGCGCAAGCCTTTGGCGCGGATCTGGGCGATGCCCCATTGCGCCGGCGCGGCCTTCTTGTAGTTCTCGTAAATATTCGGGAACTTGTTCCAGTCGTAGGCGCCGGTGTCGGTCAGACTGCCGCCCAGGGCGTTGCCATGACCGCCGATCGATTTGGTCAGCGAATTGACCACCAGGCCCGCACCCACATCCTTGGGACGGAACAGATAGGGCGTGGTCATGGTGTTGTCCACCACGTAGAGAATGCCGCGCTGGGCGCACAGTTCGCCGATGCGTTGCAGGTCGGCGATCTGGGTGCGCGGGTTGGCCACGGTTTCAACGAAGACGATGCGCGTTTCCGGCTTCAGCGCCGCTTCGACATGGGCGACGTCGGTGGCGTCGACAAAGTCCACGCCCACGCCCTGCCCCGCCACCGTCTGCCACATCGAGTTGGTGTTCCCGAACAGGAAGGCCGAGGACACCATATGGTCGCCGGCGCGCAGCAAGGCCTGGAACACGGCGCCGATGGCGCCCATGCCGGTCGAGAAGCATAGCGTGGCCACGCCCTGCTCCATCTGGTTGACCTTGTCCTCCAGCGCCGAGACGGTGGGATTGCCCTGGCGGCCGTAGCGAAAGCCCGGCTCCTTGCCCTGGAAGACCGATGCCAGCTGGCGCGCATCAGCATAGCCGAAGGCGACCGAGGTGTGCACCGGCTTGTGCAGCGAACCCTGCTCGATCGTTTTTTGACGGTCGTTGTGCAGGATGGTGGTGGTGAAACCGTAGTTCTTCATTACGCTTCCGTGGTGGCGATGTTCAGATTGAGCTGGGTGCGCGCGGCATCCTCGACGCCCTTCTGCTTCGGATGGTGGCGCGCGTATTCCAGCTTGTCCAGGTAGTCGGCCGACACGTCGCCGGTGACGTACACGCCGTCGAAGCAAGAAGCTTCGAACTTGGTCAGGGCCGGATTGACGTCGGCGATCGACTGCTTCAGCGCCTCGATGTCCTGGTACACCAGGTAGTCGGCGGTGATCTCCTTGCACACTTCCTCAGTGGTGCGTCCGTAGGCGATCAGCTCATCGCGCGTCGGCATGTCGATGCCGTACACGTTCGGGTAGATCACCGGCGGCGCGGCGGAGGCGAAGATCACTTTCTTGGCGCCGGCTTCGCGCGCCATCTGCACGATCTCGCGGCTGGTGGTGCCGCGCACGATGGAGTCGTCCACCAGCAGCACGTTCTTGCCCTTGAATTCGTCGCCGATGGCGTTCAGCTTCTGGCGCACCGATTTCTTGCGCGCGGCCTGGCCCGGCATGATGAAGGTGCGGCCGATATAGCGGTTCTTGATGAAGCCTTCGCGGTATTCCACGCCCAGGCGCAGCGCCAGCTGGATGGCGGCCGGACGCGAGGAGTCGGGGATCGGCATCACCACGTCGATATCGCCATCCGGGATTTCGCGTTTGATCTTCTCGGCCAGGTACTCGCCCATTTTCAGGCGGGTGGCGTAGACCGAGGCGCCGTCGATCACGGAGTCGGGACGGGCCAGGTAGACGAATTCGAAGACGCAAGGATTGAGCGAAGGATTGTCGGCGCAAATCTGCGAATGCAGCTTGTTCTCGGCATCGATGAAGATGGCCTCGCCCGGCGCCACATCGCGCACAAAGCGGAAGCCCACGCCTTCCAGCGCCACCGATTCGGAGGCGATCAGGTACTCGATGCCTTCAGGGGTTTCGTTCACGCCCAGGCACAGCGGACGGATGCCGTAAGGATCGCGGAAGCCCAGCATGCCGACGCCGGCGATCTGCGCCACGGCCGCATAGCCGCCGCGCACGCGGCGGTTCAGCACCGTCACGGCCTGGAACAGGGTGGCCGGTTCCAGCGAGTAGCCGGTGGTGGCTTTCTGGATTTCGTGGGCCAGCACGTTCAGCAGCACTTCCGAGTCGGAATCGGTGTTGATGTGGCGGCGGTCGTTCTTGAACATCTCGCTCTTGAGCTGTTCCCAGTTGGTCAGATTGCCGTTGTGGGCCAGGGTGATGCCGAACGGCGCATTCACGTAGAACGGCTGCGCTTCTTCCTCGCTGGAGGAGCCGGCGGTCGGATAGCGGCAATGGCCGATGCCGGAATTGCCCATCAGCGCGCGCATATTCCGGGTGCGGAACACGTCGCGCACCAGGCCATTAGCCTTGTGCATGGAGAACATGCTGCTGTGATTGGTTGCGATGCCCGCCGCATCCTGGCCGCGGTGCTGCAACAGCAGCAAGGCGTCATACAGCAGTTGATTGACGGGTTGATGGGAAACGACGCCGACGATGCCACACATGGGAGCTGCTCCTAGACTGGTGCTACGGATTTAAAGAATTCAGTAATGCACATGCTGCGCGTATTCAGCAGGCAGGAAAGGTTTCAGGGTACGCGCGCCGGATTCCGCCAAGGGACTCAACAGCGCGTTCTTCCAAAAATCCTGCTGCGGGATGGTGGTCATCCCGCACAATATGACGGCGGCCAGCACGATCAGCAAGCCGCGGCCGAAGCCGAACAGGCTGCCCAGGCCGCGGTCGGCCAGGGTCAGGCCGCCGGCCTTGATCAGGGCGTCGACGGCCAGCGTGAGTAAGCTCATCAAGATGCGCGTGCCGATAAACAGGGCGATGAAGGCCAGGATCAGGCGCAGCACCTCGCCCGGCACGGAGGCCGGCAGCATCAGCGCCAGCTGGGCGCCGTAGGCATTGGCGACGACAAAGGCAATAATCCAGCTGGCCAGCGACAGCATCTCGCGCACCAGGCCGCGCATGGTGCTGATGACCACTGAGGCGATCAGCACGAATATCACCAGATAATCGAAAATCGTCACTTCAGTCAGGTCCGTTCAGTATGCGGGGCTTAGACGGGAACCAGGCTGCCGTTCAGGCCCATCTTGCTCAGCTTGGCGCGGACTTTTTCCGCTTCCTCCTTGCTGGCAAAGGGTCCGACGCGGACGCGGGTGCGTTCGCCGTTGGCCGTATTCACCTTCTGCGAATAGGACTTGATGCCGGCTGCACTGAGCTTGCCCTGCAGCTCGTCCACCTTGTCCTGCGCCGCCAGCGCCGCGACCTGGATCACATACTTGCTGGCGCTTTCGGCGGCGGCCGGCTTGCCTTCCAGGATGGCCAGGGCGCGCGCATCCTCGCTGTGGGCGGGTTTGACGTCCTTCGGTTCCGGCTTGGCCTCGGCATGCTTCGGTTCGGGCTTGGCTTCCGGCTTGTCGTGCTTGTCTTTGGATTCTTTCGCTTCCGGCTTGTGCTCAGCCTTGGCAGTCTTGGTGTCGGCGGCTTTTGGCGCCTCTTTCGCTTCCGCTTTTGGCGGCTTGACGGGTTCGGCCAGCTTCACTTCGCTGACGGTGTGGGCGGCGGTCGCCGTGGGCGTGGCGGCCGGCTTGGCGCTTGGCGCCACCTGTGCCGCGGCGGGTGCGGCCGAGGGTGCCACAGGCGTGACAGCAGGCTTGGCGGCCGGCGCGGCTGCGCGGGGCGGCTCGTTGACGATTTCCTCGCTCTGATCGAGGGCGGCGCCCGGCGCCACGCGCGATTCAGGGGCGGATGCCGCAGGGGCGGGCGCGCCCTGCTCCAGCGGCTTGTCTTTCGACGGAATCTGCAGGGCGATATCGTTGGCAACAGGACGCGGTTCCGAGTCCAGCACCATGGGCAGGCCGATTACGACGGCCAGCGCCAGCGCGATGGCGCCGACCAGGCGGCGGCGCGCGCGTTTTTTCTCGGGCAGTACGGGATCGGCGGCATCGCGGCCGGCACGGGCGCGGCTGCCGCGGGTGGCGCCGCCCGCATGCGAAGCACGCTTGGAACGGGCTGTTTTTTCAAGCACCGACTGGTCGTCGGCTGCGCGGTAATAGCCACTGTCTTCGCCAGTGGACTCTTGCTTGTTTTTGCCAAATTTCGAGAACAAGCCCATGCGTGATTATCTCAGTCGAGTGCGTCAGTGGAGTGCGGATTTTTGCGCGGCCATGACGCCGGCAACGGTCAGGAATGATCCAAAGACCACAATTCTATCATTCTCGCTGGCTCGGCTGATCGCATTTGCGAACGCCTGGGCCGGATCATCGAAAATATTGACGGTTTTTTCATGCTGGTCCGGCTGAATCATCTGCACCTTGGCCGCCAGCTCGGAGGCGGTGGCCGCGCGCGGCGACGGCAAGGTGCACAGGCACCAGTGGTCCACATGCTCGGACATGGCCTTGATCACGCCATCGATATCCTTGTCGTGCATGGAGCCGAACACCGCGTAGGTGTAAGGGTGGTAGCCCATATTGCCCAGATTCTGATTCAGCGCTGCCGCCGCGTGCGGGTTGTGCGCCACATCGTAAATCACGGACGGACGGCCCGGCAGCACCTGGAAGCGGCCCGGCAATTCCACCGTCACCAGGCCATGGCGCACTTCCTGCGCGCCCACCGGCAGTTCGAGCTTGAGCGCTTCCAGCGCGGCCAGCGCGGCCGAGGCGTTCAGCAGCTGGTTGGCGCCGCGCAGGCTGGGATAGGCCAGCGAGTTGCGGCGCATGCCGCGGCCGCCGTAATTCCACTGCTGCTTGTCGCCCGAATAATTGAAATCGCGGCCCATCAGCCACAGGTCGGCGCCGATTTCCATCGCGTGGTCGATCAGCGACTGCGGCGGCACCGGATCGCTGCAAATCGCCGTTTTGCCGGTGCGGAAAATGCCGGCCTTCTCGAAGCCGATCTGCTCGCGCGTGCCGCCCAGATAATCGACGTGGTCGATATCCACGCTGGTGACGATGGAAACATCGGCATCGATCACGTTCACCGCGTCCAGACGGCCGCCCAGGCCCACTTCCAGGATCGCCACGTCCAGGCCGGCATGCGCCAGCAGGTGCAGGATGGCCAGGGTGGTGAATTCGAAATAGGTCAGCGGCGTATCGCCGCGCACCGCTTCCACCGCGTTGAAGCTGGCCACCAGGTCGGCGTCGCTGGCCATATCGCCATTCAGGCGGGCGCGCTCGTTAAAGTGCAGGAAATGCGGCTTGATATACAGGCCGGTCTTGTAACCGGCGCGCATCAGGATCGACTCCAGCATGGAGCAGGTCGAACCCTTGCCATTGGTGCCGGCCACCATGATGACCGGACAGCTGAACTGCAGCTGCATGCGTTCCTTGACGGCGCGCACGCGGTCCAGGCCCATATTGATCACGGTTTCGGCATGGCGCGATTCGAGCAGCGCGAGCCAGTTATTCAGAGTAGTCGGGAGATTGGTCATGGCGGGGACTTCAGAAAACAATCGGCACGCAGGCGGCGGAACCGCTGGCGTGCCGATGGAGGCAGCAGGACTGGATTAAGCCAGAACCTCGGCAGCCTGATTTTGCAGCAGGGCCAGCAGGCGGGCGATTTCTTCGCGCATCTTGCGGCGGTCGACGATCATGTCCACGGCGCCCTTCTGCACCAGGAACTCGGCGCGCTGGAAGCCTTCCGGCAGTTTCTCGCGCACGGTGTTTTCGATCACGCGTGGACCGGCGAAACCGATCAGCGCTTTCGGCTCGGCCATCACCACGTCGCCCATGAAGGCGAAGGAGGCGGACACGCCGCCCATGGTCGGATCGGTCAGCACGCTGATGAACGGCAGCTTCTTCTCGGACAGCTTGGTCAGCATGGAGGTGGTTTTCGCCATCTGCATCAGCGACAGCAAGCCTTCCTGCATGCGCGCGCCGCCGGTGGCGGTAATGCAAATGAATGGCACTTTCTGTTCCAGCGCGATCTGGGCGGCGCGGGCGAAGCGTTCGCCGACCACGGAGCCCATGGAACCGCCCATGAATTCGAATTCGAAGCAAGCCACCACAACCGGCAGGCTCATGATGGAGCCGCCCATGGCGATCAGCGCATCGGTCTCGCCGGTCGCTTCCATCGCCTGTTTCAGGCGGTCTGGGTATTTTTTGCTGTCTTTAAACTTGAGCGTATCGACCGGCAGGGTTTCCTGGCCGATTTCATAGCGGCCGCCGGCGTCCAGCAGCGCGTCGAGGCGCTCGCGGGCGCGGATGCGCATATGGTGGTCGCACTTCGGGCAGACGTGCAGGTTCGATTCCAGATCGGTACGGTATAAAACGGCCTCGCAGGAGGGGCACTTGACCCACAGACCTTCCGGCATGGTTTTGCGTGCGGCAGCTTCCGAACGCTGAATGCGCGGGGGCAGCAGTTTTTCCAACCAGCTCATAATTTCTCCTCTTGCACTAACTTAGGCCCGCAGTGTAGCCGTTTCTGCCTGCCCTGTCGAACATTGCAATCGCGCAACCTTTTGCAAATTACAAGCCTTCACAGCTGCTCCTGCGCCCATTCGAAGGGTATTTTGAAACCGGAATGCGCGCAGTTGCGCAAATATAGTCCCAATAAGCTTTCCCATGGCATGCGTAATTCTTCCGCATGCTGCTGAAAATAATGGATCGTCGCTTCGTCAAGGCGCACGGTCACAGGCTGAGTGAGCTGTTCCGCATGGGGGTTTCTCACCGCCTTGCTCCAATCCAGTTCTGCTTGCTTTCGCATGGCTAACCCTCCCGGTAGATGCTAACTTCATGATAATCCGCTTTACGGGCGGAGATCAGACGAATCACCTCACCAGCACTGCGATAACAGTGGCATATCGCCAGCAGATGGCCTTGATCCGTACAACCCAGCAGATAGAAACGCTCCTCGCCGTCCGAGTGTGCGGTATCAGGTAAGAGTTTGGCATAGTCATCCTCAAAAGCCGTAGCGGCTTCCTCGAAGCTGATGCCGTGCTTGCGCAGGTTGGCTTCGGCTTTACCGGAATTCCATTCGAAGCGTGGCGTTCTCATCGGCCTACTGTAGACCGATGAGAACGCCACTGGTTTGCGCCGGATTAAGCGGCGTCGAGGGCGCTGCGGATGCCGCTGGTGAAGGCTTGGACGGCGGCGACGGCATGCCCCGGTGGGCTGGCTTCAATTTCCTGGATGATGCGGCTGCCGATCACCACGGCATCGGCGACCTTGGCCAGGGCTTTGGCAGTGGCGGCGTCGCGGATGCCGAAGCCGACGCCGATTGGCAGCTCGACGTGGCGGCGGATGCCGGCGATGCGCTCAGCCACTTCAGCGGTGTCGATGTGGCCGGCGCCGGTCACGCCCTTGAGCGAGACATAGTAGCTGAAGCCGCCACCCACTTTGGCCACCTGCTGCACGCGTTTCTCGGTCGAGGTGGGGGCCAGCAGGAAGATCAGGTCGAGGCCCGCCGCGCGCATCTTGGCGGCGAATTCCTCGCATTCTTCCGGTGGGTAGTCAACCACGATGGCGCCGTCCGCCCCTGCTTCGCGTGCGGCGACGATAAAGGCGTCGGCGCCGATGCGCTCAATCGGGTTGGCATAGCCCATCAGCACCACGGGCGTGTGCGAGTTGGTGCGGCGGAATTCGCGCACGTAGCCGAAGACGTCGTGGATGGTGACGCCCAGCGCCAGCGCGCGTTCGCAGGCGCGCTGGATGACCGGGCCTTCGGCCATCGGGTCGGAAAACGGCACGCCCAGTTCCAGCACATCGGCGCCGCCCGCGACCAGGGCGTGCATCAGGGGCACGGTCTGCTCGCGCGCGGGATCGCCGGCGGTGATGAAGGTGATCAGGCCAGTCTTGCCTTGCTCTTTCAGTTTTGCGAAGGTTGGTGCGATACGGGACATGGTTATGCTCTCAGTAGTATGGGATTCAGAAATGGTGTTGCGCAGACCAGGACACCCGCCCCGGCCGCGCGCCAGCTCAGTTGAAGTTCAGGCCCATGCGGGCCGCTACTGTGTGCATATCCTTGTCGCCCCGGCCGGACAGATTGGCCAGCACCAGCTTGTCCTTGGGCAGCGTGGCCGCCAGCTTGGCCGCGTAGGCCAGGGCGTGCGAGGATTCCAGCGCCGGGATGATGCCCTCGATATGGCAGCAGTCGTGGAAGGCTTTCAGCGCTTCCTCGTCGGTAATCGAGACATATTGCGCCCGCCCCGCATCCTTCAGATAGGCGTGCTCCGGCCCCACCCCCGGGTAATCCAGGCCGGCAGAGACGGAATGGGTATCGATGATCTGGCCGTTCTCGTCCTGCAGCAGGTAGGTGCGGTTGCCGTGCAGGACGCCCGGCACGCCGGCCGTCAGCGAGGCCGCGTGCTTGCCTGTGTCCAGGCCCTCGCCCGCCGCTTCCACGCCGACCAGCTGCGTTTCCTTGTGGTCGAGGTAGGGATAGAAGATGCCCATGGCGTTCGAGCCGCCGCCGATGCAGGCCAGCACGTAGTCGGGCTGGCGGCCTGCCATCTCCGGCATCTGATGCAGGCACTCTTCGCCGATCACGGACTGGAAGTCGCGCACCATCATCGGATACGGATGCGGGCCGGCCACGGTGCCGATGATGTAGAAGGTGTTTTCGATATTCGTGACCCAGTCGCGCATGGCCTCGTTGAGCGCATCCTTGAGCGTCTTGGAACCGGATTCCACCGGCACCACGGTCGCGCCCAGGAGCTTCATGCGGTAGACGTTCTGCGCCTGGCGCTTGACGTCCTCGCTGCCCATATACACCACGCATTCCAGGCCGAAGCGGGCGCAGATGGTGGCCGTCGCCACGCCGTGCTGGCCGGCGCCGGTTTCGGCGATGATGCGCGGCTTGCCCATGCGCTTGGCCAACAAGGCCTGGCCGATCACATTGTTGATCTTGTGCGCGCCGGTGTGGTTCAGGTCTTCGCGCTTGAAGTAGATTTGCGCGCCGCCCACCAGGTCGGACCAGCGCTTGGCGTGGTAGATCGGCGAAGGACGGCCGACGAAGTGCTTCAGCTCATAGCGGAATTCGTCGAGGAAGATCGGGTCTTTGCTGTAGCGCGCATAGGCGGCTTTCAGCTCGTCCAGCGCATAGGTCAGGGTTTCGGCAACGAAGGAGCCGCCGTAAGGACCGAAGTGGCCGTTCAGGTCGGGCTGCTGGTAGTCGTGGGTGTGGAACAGGGCGGAAACGCCGTCAGGCAGATCTTTCATGATAGGTTTCTCTTTCGATAGTGGCATCGGCTTCCCGGACCGCGCGGACGAAGCCGTCGATCAGGAGGGAATCTTTAATACCCTTGGCCGCTTCGACGCCGCTACTGACGTCAACCGAGCAAGGGCGAACGCGCACCACTGCGCCAGTCGCATTTTGTGCGTTCAAGCCACCACTCAAAACGGCCCGACGCGCGAGATCTTTTGGAATGAGAGACCAATCGAAAACCTTTCCTGCGCCGCCATATGCATCCACGAAGGTATCGAAGAGCAAGCCATTGAATAGCTTGCTGGATGCGCGGCACTGTTGTTCGTATTCTAGCAGTTCGGCGGAAGAACTGTCCGGCTTGACGCGAAACACGCGCATAAAGGGCCGGTTGACGGCCGCCGCCGCCGCGGCGCACTGCTGCGCCGTCTCGTCGCCATGGAATTGCAGGAGGCCGATCGGGGCCACGGCCACGGTGGCCGCCACCTCTTCCGCGCTGGCGTTGACGAACAGGCCGACCGCCGTCACGAAGGGCGGCAGCAGCGCAATCAGCTCGGCCGCGCGCTGCGGCGTCACATGGCGCGGACTTTTGGGGTAGAAGACAAAGCCCACCGCATCGGCGCCGGCGGCCACCGCCGCCTGCACGTCTTCCTCGCGGGTCAGGCCGCAAATCTTGATACGGGTGCGCTGCATATATCTTCGTCCTTTAAAAAGCGGGCAAGATGCTGGCCGCTTCGGCCGGCAAGCCCCATTTTTCATCGTATTCGATATTCGCCAGATACAAGCCATCCGGCATGAAGGTGGGCGCGGCGACGGTGCGGTCGCGGCCAGCCAGCAGTTCAGCCATCCATTCCGGCTTTTCCCTGCCCTGCCCCACATAAACCAGGGAGCCTACCAGATTCCGCACCATATGGTGCAGGAAGGCGCTGGCGCGCAGGGTAAACAGGATCATATCGCCGTGGCGCGCCACGTTCACCTCATACATCTGCTTGACCGGGGTCTTGGCCTGGCACTGGGCGGCGCGGAAGGCGCTGAAGTCATGCTCGCCGATCAGGTGGGCGGCGCCGGCGCGCATCAGTTCCACGTCCAGCGGGCGGTGACAGAAGCCGGCGCGCCCTGCCAGCAGCGGCGAACGCACCTGGTGGTTGTACAGCAGGTAGTGGTAGGTGCGGGAACGGGCGCTGAAGCGGGCGTGGAACTCGCCTTCGCGGTATTCGCCCTCGGCCACCGGCTCCAGCTCCTGCACTTCCCTGGCCCAGCGCACGCCGATGGAATCGGGCAGGAAGGCATTGATGCCGCGCACCCAGGCATGGGTCTCGCGCGTCAGTTCGGTGTCGAAGTGGATCACCTGGCCCAGCGCATGCACGCCGGCGTCGGTGCGGCCGGCGCAGGTGGTGGGCAGGTGGGCGCAGGCGAATTGCTGGATCGCCTGTTCCAGCTTGTCCTGCACGGTGATGCCGTGGGGCTGTATCTGGTAGCCGTGCCAGTCGGCGCCGTTGTACTGGACTCCTAATGCGATCCGTTTCAATTCCTGCTCTATGGTGTGGTCTGCGAGGGGGGCATTATACAGCCGTGCCGCCCCGCGCTTCCGCTCAGCCCAGCAGGGCGCGCATGGAGCTGGCGCGGCCGACCTGGTCGTCGTTGCCGCCGCGGATGACCTCATCGAGCAGCTCGCGCGCGCCTTCCTTGTCGCCGATTTCCTGGTAGGCGATGGCCAGATCGAGCTTGGTGTCCATCTCCATATGGTGGGCCGACAGGGCTTCCTCGCTGGCCACCGGGGCGGCGGTCAGCGCCTCGGCCGGCTGGGCGGCGTCGCCGTGCAGGTCCAGGTCGATGCTGCTCAGGTCGAAGTCGGCGGGCGCCGGGGCGGGTGCATCGGCCATGGCGCCGCCCATCTTCATGTCTTCGATATCGGGCAGCGCGGCGGCAGCCGCAGCGGGCTTCATATCCTCAATATCCGGCAGGCGCAGGTCGTCCAGGTCCGGCGCGGCGATGGTCGGCGCGGCGATTGGCGCCGGGGCGCTGGCCGGCAGGTCGAAGTCCATCATATCCAGGTCAGCCAGGGCCTCAGGCTCGGCGGCCGGTGCTGGCGCCGGCGTCTCGCCCGGCAGGTCCAGATTGAAGTCCATGCCCAGATCATCGGCCGGCG
The DNA here is from genome assembly GCF_013369485.1 of Massilia sp. BJB1822. Classification (GTDB taxonomy): domain Bacteria; phylum Pseudomonadota; class Gammaproteobacteria; order Burkholderiales; family Burkholderiaceae_D; genus Rugamonas. Next base: position 37,326 of record NZ_JABWEB010000005.1, on the reverse strand, counting down.
CGGGTGCCGGCGCGGCGGCGCTTTCAAACGGCATATCCAGCGCCAGGTCCAGATCCGGCGCGGCCTTGCTTTCCTCGGCCAGGCTGGCTGCGGGGGCGGCGGCGGCCGGCGCCGCTGCCGGCGCCGCGGCCTGGTCGAAGCTCAGGCCACCCAGGTCAAAGTCGAGGAAGCTGCTTGGATCGCCTTCTGGCTTGGCGCTCGACTGCGCCCACGCCGGCTCGGCGGCGGCGCCGGACGAGGCCCAGTCGGGCGTCTCGGCGGCCGGTGCGGGTTCGGCCGGCAGCGCCGTCTGCTCCTGGGCGAAATCGAGGCCGCCGTCGGCCTGCGCGGCCAGGGCCGTGGCGTCCTTGCTCAGGTCCAGATCGAGGCCTTCCTCGGCGGCGGCTTCCGCCGGCGGCGCGGCAAAGATGGACTGATCGTCGTCGGCCAGCGAGGCAGCGCCGGCGGCGCCAGCAGCCGCCAGGCCCAGACCGGCCGCCACCTCGCCGCCCGCCGCGGCCGGCGCCGCGCCCGCATACAGCGGATTGGCCGGATCGATGCCGCGGCCCAGCTGCGCCGCCTGCGCCCACTCCTCGCCCTCGCCGCTGGTCTGCGAATACAGCTCGCTGGCCTGGGCTTCGAAGGCGCGCGTATCGCGACGGTTGGCATAGATTTCCAGCAGTTTCAGGCGCACCGGATGGCGTTCCGGATGGTTGCGCAGCGCTTCTTTCAGGATTTCCTCGGCCTGGGCGTCGCGGCCATAGGCGATATAGACGTCGGCTTCGGCCACCGGATCGACTTCATTGGTATCGAGCTGGCTGGCCGAGGGCGCGAAGTTGGAATTAAACACGCTGTTGCTGGTGTCCACGCTCTGGCCGCCCGCTTCGGCGAACATCGCGGGCGCGGTCACGCCCGGATCGCCCAGCACGCTGCTCTCTTCCGGTGGCGCCGCCGTTTCGGCTTTCTGCTTGCGGCGGCGCGCCAGCACGAAGGCGCCGCCCAGCAGCGCGGCCAGGGCCACGCCGATGTACTGCGCGTTTTCGGTCAGGGTATCGACCAGGGACGGTTCCTGCACCGGCGACTTGGCCGCGCCCACCACGCTGCGCGGCGGCTTGGCCGGTTTGACCTCAGGCTCGCTGGCGGCGGAGGCGGCAGCCGACGCGGCAGCGGCCGACGATGCTGCCGAAGCCTGCTCCTTGGCCGACGCGGCGGCGGAGGCTTCCGGCTTGGCCGGCACCGAGGCCTTGTTCTGCGCCTCGGCCGCGGCCTTGCTCTTCACCGCCATCAGTTTTTCCAGATCGCTGACGTTCTTTTCCAGTTCCTTGACGCGCTCGCTGGCCTCGGCCACCTGCTGGTCCTTGGCGATCTTGTCTTCCGCGCTGCCGGTCTTGCCGGTGCGGGCCGACTGCTCGCCGGCCTTCGACAGTTTCAGCTTGTCCTTCGCTTCGCTGGCCGGTTTCGCATGCTCTTCCACCCGCGCCGAGATTTTGCCGGTGGCGCTTTGCGCCGCTTCCGGCTCCTTGGCCGGGGTGCTGGAGGCGACTTGGCCAGCCAGCTTGGCGCGGTAGGCGTTGAAGTCGGCGGCATGGGCCACCACCACGCCATGCGCCTCGCCCTGGGCGGTGGCGCGCGCGCTATCGGCATCCGGCACGCGCAGGATGGTGCCCGACTTCAGGCGGTTCATATTCTTGCCGGAGAAGGCTTCCGGATTGGCGCGGTACAGCGCCACCAGCATCATGTCCAGCGAGACGTCAGAAGGCTTGAGCTGGCGCGCGATGCGGCCCAGCGTGTCGCCCTGCTTGACGCGGTATTCATCCTCTTGCGCTGCCGGCTTGGCCTGGCTGGCGGCGGGACTGGCGGCCGGCGCGGGACGGCTGGCGCGCACGGCGGCCGCGCGTTCGGCGGCGGTGGGTGCACCGGGGGCCGCCGCAGCCGCCGTGGGCGCGGCGGCGGCCGGCGCCGCCTGCGGCGACTGGGCCGAGCGCAGGTCGGCCGGATCGAGCAGGAAGGTGTATTCGCGCACCAGGCGGCCGTTAGTCCAGCTCAATTCCAGCAGCATGTCGACGAAGGGTTCGTTGATCGGCTGGCTGGAGCTGACGCGGATGAACTGGCGGCCATTGCGCTGCTCGACGTCGAATTTCAGCGACAGCAGCGCCGGATTGAAATCGATATTGGCCTGGCGGAAGGCGTCCGGCGAGGCCAGCTTGGCCGCCAGCTCGCCCGCCTCTTCCGGCGTGACGGCCGTCAGTTCGATTTCGGCGCGCAGCGGCTGCCCCAGCGATGACAGCACAGTCAACTTGCCCAGACCGGCGGCGTTTGCAGAGGCAGACAATAAAACCGCGCTGGCGACAGCGCCGGTGATAGTTTTCAATGCGAACGAAACCAGCTTGGAGCGTTTTTGTACAGGCATAGTGTGGGGCTTAAATAGGTTAACTGGGGAAAAGTTACTTTCCCGGATATCCCAACATAACATCATGGCATCAAGCGTGCAAGCATTCCGCCCCCTCGCCGCGCCCCGGGTGTCCCCACAATGCCGAATTCTGCGTGCAAAGCCAAGAAAAAAGGCCGATTTCCCTATGAAATCGGCCTTTCGGAAAGGGTTCGCAAACGAACCCTGATACAGCCAAAGCTGCTTATTTATCGAGCACGATGCGCAGCATGCGGCGCAGCGGTTCGGCCGCGCCCCACAGCAGCTGGTCGCCCACGGTGAAGGCCGAGATGTACTCGCCGCCCATCGACATCTTGCGCACGCGGCCGACCGGAATGGTCAGGCTGCCGGTGACGGCGGCCGGGGTCAGGTCGCGCGCCGACGCTTCGCGCGTGTTCGGCACGAACTTCACCCACTGGTTGTCGTTGGCGATGATGTCGTTGATCTCGTCCAGCGGCACATCCTTTTTCAGCTTGATGGTCAGCGCCTGCGAGTGGCAGCGCATGGCACCGATGCGCACGCACAGGCCATCGACCGGAATCGGCTGGCTGCCGAAGTCCAGGCCGCGGCCCAGGATCTTGTTGGTCTCGGCGCCGCCCTTCCACTCTTCCTTCGACTGGCCGTTGCCCAGATCCTTGTCGATCCACGGGATCAGGTTGCCGGCCAGCGGCACGCCGAACTGCTTGGTCTCTTCAGCCGACAGGCCATGCTGGGTGGCCAGCACCTGGCGGTCGATTTCCAGGATCGCCGCAGCCGGGTTGTCCAGCAGCGATTTGACGGAGGCGTTGATGGTGCCGAACTGGGTCAGCAGCTCGCGCATATGCTGGGCGCCGCCGCCCGATGCCGCCTGGTAGGTCATGGAGGTCATCCAGTCCACCAGGTCGTGCTTGAACAGGCCGCCCAGGCCCATCAGCATGCAGGACACGGTGCAGTTGCCGCCGACGAAATTCTTCACGCCCTTGGCCATGGCGTCCTTGATCACGTTCAGGTTGACCGGATCGAGCACGATGACGGCATCCTTCTCCATACGCAGGGTCGACGCGGCGTCGATCCAGTAGCCGTTCCAGCCGGCCGCGCGCAGTTTCGGGAACACGTCGGAAGTGTAGTCGCCGCCCTGGCAGGAAATGATGATCTCGCAGCGTTTCAGCTCATCGATATTGGTCGCGTCTTTCAGCGTGGTTTCGTTCTTCGCCATGGCAGGCGCGGCGCCGCCGGTGTTCGAAGTGGTGAAAAATACCGGCTCGATATGGGCGAAATCGCCCTCTTCCTGCATGCGCTGCATCAGGACCGAACCGACCATGCCACGCCAACCAACTAGACCTACGAGTTTCATTTTGCTTTCCCTTGGGTTGAATGAGAAGAGCGGCAGTGGCTCCCACCCCTGCCTTCTTCGCTTTATTTATGCGAGAGCGCGCACCACGGCGTCGCCCATTTCTTCGGTGCCGACCTTTTGGGTACCGGCTTCATGGATATCCGGCGTGCGCAGGCCTTGCGCCAACACCTTCTTGACTGCAGCTTCAATACGGTCCGCCTGCTCTGCGCGATTCAGCGAGAAGCGCAGCATCATGGCCGCCGACAGGATGGTCGCCAGCGGATTGGCGATGCCCTTGCCGGCGATGTCCGGCGCCGAGCCGTGCGAAGGCTCGTACAAGCCCTTGTTGTTCGCATCCAGCGAGGCCGATGGCAGCATGCCGATGGAACCGGTGAGCATGGCCGCCGCGTCGGACAGGATGTCGCCGAACATATTGCCGGTGACGATGACGTCGAATTTCTTCGGCGCGCGCACCAGCTGCATGGCGGCGTTGTCGACATACATATGGTCGAGCGCCACGTCCGGGTATTCCTTGTGCACGTCGGTGACGACGTCTTTCCAGAACTGGAAGGTTTCCAGCACATTGGCCTTGTCCACGCTAGTCAGGCGCTTGCCGCGCTTTTGCGCCGCCTGGAAAGCCACGTGGGCGATGCGGCGGATTTCGCCTTCCGCATAGCGCATGGTGTCGAAGCCTTCGCGCTGGCCCTTGAAGGGGCCGTCCGGGCATTCGCGCACGCCGCGCGGCTGGCCGAAGTAGATGTCGCCGGTCAGCTCGCGGATGATCAGGATGTCCAGGCCCGACACCACTTCCGGCTTCAGCGTCGAAGCGCCGGCCAGCTCGGGATACAGGATGGCCGGACGCAGATTGGCGAACAGGCCCAGGTTCTTGCGCAGGCCCAGGATGGCCTGTTCCGGACGCAGCGAGCGTTCCAGCGTATCGTATTTGAAGTCGCCCACGGCGCCGAACAGCACGGCGTCGGCCGCTTTGGCCAGCGCCAGCGTGGCTTCCGGCAGCGGATGGCCATGCGCGGCATAGCCGGCGCCGCCCACCGGCGCGCTTTCCAGTTCAAATTTTTCGTCGAGTGCGTTCAGCACCTTCACCGCTTGGGCGACGATTTCCGGGCCGATGCCGTCGCCCGGCAAGATAGCAATTTTCATATTATTCTTTGAGTTTAGATGACGTTGGCCAGCCAGGGCTGGTTGGCCAGATGACGCTCTTCGAAGGCGCGGATGCTGTCGGCGTGGCGCAGCGTCAGGCCGATATCGTCGAGACCATTCATCAGGCAATATTTGCGGAAGGCATCGATCTCGAAGGGGTAGGAGATGCTGCCATTGGCCGTCGTAACGCGCTGCTGCTCAAGGTCCACCACCAGGCGGTAGCCGGGGAAGGCCTTGACTTCATTGAACAGATGATCGATCTGGGTTTCGCTCAAGACCACGGGCAGCAGGCCGTTCTTGAAGCAGTTATTGTAGAAGATGTCGGCAAAACTCGGCGCGAGAATGGCGCGGAAGCCGAATTGGTCGAGCGCCCAGGGCGCGTGCTCGCGCGAGGAGCCGCAGCCGAAGTTCTTGCGCGTCAGCAGGACGGAAGCGCCCTGGTAGCGCGCCTGGTTCAGCACGAAGTCGGGATTGAGTGGACGGCCGCTGTTATCCATGCCCGGTTCGCCGTGGTCCAGATAGCGCCATTCGTCGAACAGATTGGGGCCGAAGCCGGTACGGTGGATGGACTTCAGGAATTGCTTGGGGATGATGGCGTCGGTATCGACATTCGCGCGGTCGAGCGGTGCGACGAGGCCTTCATAGACGGTAAATTTTTCCATGATTCTCTAAAGGAGAGCGACGGCGGACCGTCGGGCCCGCCGTACTGCGGTGTTATTTTTTGCCGGCGCCTTCAACGGCCTGGCCGACCTTTTGCACATCCTTGCCGATGCCGGCGACGGTGTTGCAGCCGCTTAGGAACAGGGCGGTGATGGCGATGGCGAATAGGGTTTTCATGATTGTGTTCTCTTGGATCGGTTAATCAGCGCAGGGCGCGCACATCGACAAAATGGCCGGCGATACCGGCGGCGGCCGCCATGGCGGGCGACACCAGATGGGTGCGTCCGCCTTGGCCCTGACGGCCTTCGAAATTACGGTTGGAGGTGGAGGCGCAGCGCTCGCCCGGGTCGAGGCGGTCGGCATTCATGGCCAGGCACATGGAGCAGCCCGGTTCGCGCCACTCGAAGCCGGCGGCCTTGAAGATGCTGTCCAGGCCTTCGCGTTCGGCCTGCTCTTTCACCAGGCCGGAACCGGGCACCACCAGCGCCAGCTTCACGTTCGAAGCGCGCTGCTTGCCGCGCACCACGGCGGCGGCGGCGCGCAGATCCTCGATGCGCGAGTTGGTGCAGGAGCCGATGAAGACCTTGTCGATGCGGATGTCCTCGATGGCCGTATTCGGTTTCAGGTCCATATACACCAGGGCTTTTTCCATGGCGTCGCGCTTGACGCTGTCCTTTTCCTGGTCGGGATCGGGCACGCGGCCATCGACCGCCACCACCATCTCCGGCGAGGTGCCCCAGGTCACCTGGGGCTTGATCTCGGCGGCGTTGAGGGTGACGACCAGATCGAATTTGGCGCCGGCGTCGGAATGCAGGGTGCGCCAGTATTCGACGGCGCGCTCCCAGTGCGGACCCACCGGCGAGAAAGGACGGCCTTTCACATAGTCGATAGTGATCTCGTCGACAGCCACCATGCCGGCGCGCGCACCCGCTTCGATGGCCATATTGCAGACGGTCATGCGGCCTTCCATCGACAGCGAGCGGATGGCCGAACCGGCGAACTCGATGGCGTAGCCGGTGCCGCCGGCGGTGCCAATCTTGCCGATCACGGCCAGCACGATGTCCTTGGCGGTCACGCCGGCCGGCAGCGCGCCGTCCACCTGCACCAGCATGGCCTTGGATTTCTTGGCCAAGAGGGTCTGCGTCGCCAGCACGTGTTCCACTTCGGAGGTGCCGATGCCGTGCGCCAGCGCGCCGAAAGCGCCGTGGGTGGACGTGTGCGAGTCGCCGCACACCACGGTCATGCCGGGCAGGGTCGCGCCCTGCTCCGGGCCGATCACGTGCACGATGCCCTGGCGCTTGTCGTTCATATTGAAATAGGTCAGGCCGAAAGCCTGGGTGTTCTTGTCCAGCGTTTCGACCTGCAGGCGCGAGACGGGATCGGCGATGCCGTGCGAGCGGTCGGTGGTCGGCACATTGTGGTCGGCCACGGCCAGGTTGGCGGACAGCCGCCATGGCTGGCGGTTGGCGGCGCGCAGGCCGTCGAATGCCTGCGGGCTGGTCACTTCGTGCACAAGGTGGCGGTCGATGTAGAGGATGGCGGTGCCGTCGTCTTCGGTGCGCACCACATGGGATTCCCAGAGTTTGTCGTAAAGCGTCTTCATGGTTGCTGCTGCTGCCTAATTTTTGAGTGATCCAATTTGATTATGCCATATTTGTGCAACGCAAAACCAAGCCCGTCTTTCCGCCTCGTGAGCCGATGCGTCCTGGGAATTTGCCTGTTCGATCTGGCGCCCTTTGTTGATGTTTATGTAAAGCTTGTGAAAATAAATACAAAAGACTACGCGAAAAAAAAGCCTGCGGTTTCGGCCGCAGGCTTTGGTGTCTTGCTTGGTGCTTGATGCTTATGCCGCCATGCGTACACTTCCCCTGCAACCGTCCATCAGGAAGGATAGGCCGACCACTAGCACCAGCTCGCCTTCGGCCGAGCGCGCAGTACCGGTAATGCCTTCCACCGCCAGCGCGGTCATCGGCTTGATCACGAGGTCGGCGGTGCCGTCCACGGCTTCCACGGCCAGGATGTAAGGCTGCGGCGAATTGACCACGATGCCGACGCGCTCGGAACCGAGTTCGTAGCCCAAGGCGCCGGCCAGCGAACGCACCGGCAGCGGACGGCCCTGGTCTTTGAGCACGGGCGCGCCGCCCACTTCCATGAAGGTTTCCGGCAGTTCGACCACGCGCTGCACTACGGCCATCGGCAGCGCCAGCAAGGCGCCCGAGGTCGAGACCAGCATGGTCGGCACGATGGACAGCTCGATCGGCAGGCGGATGGCGAACTTGGTGCCCTTGCCCAGCGCCGAATCGATGTGGATGGCGCCGCGGTTTTTCTCGACGGCAGTCTTCACCACGTCCATGCCGACGCCGCGGCCGGACACGGAAGACGCCACTTCCTTGGTCGAGAAGCCGGGCAAGAATACCAGCTGGTAGGATTCTTCGTCGCTCAGGTTGGCGGTCGGCGAGATCAGGCCTTTTTCGGCCGCCTTCTTGCGCAGGCCGACCGGGTCCATGCCCTTGCCGTCGTCCTGCAGCACGATCATGACGCTATTCGCTTCCTGCCAGGCTTTGAGCGAGATGAAGGCCTTGGCCGGCTTGCCGGCGGCCAGGCGCACGTCGGGCGCTTCGACGCCGTGGTCGAGCGCATTGCGCAGCATGTGCACCAGCGGATCGTACAGGCTGTCCACCACCACGCGGTCGACTTCGGTCTCCGCGCCTTCGATGGTCAGCTCGACTTCCTTGCCCAGGTCTTTCGCCAGCTCGCGCACCAGGCGCGGGAATTTCTGGAACAGGCGGCCCACCGGCTGCATGCGGGTGGCCAGGGTGGCGCGCTGCAGTTCGGTGGAGTAGCGCGAAGCGCGCTCCAGGGTTTCGGTCAGGGCCGACATCAGGGAGGCGGCCTGGCCTTCGAACTTGAACTGCTGCAGGCGTTCCAGCAGCACGGCGGCCTGATTGGCGGCCTGCACCGATTCGCCGGCCACTTCCAGCAGCGCGTCGAGCTTGACGGCGTCGATACGGATGCTTTCTTCCTTGGCGGGCGGGGCGTGCGGCTTGTTTTCTTCGCGGGCCGGGGCTTCGCGCTTGGCGACGGCGGCGGCAGGCGCGGCGGCTTCGGCGGCGGCTGGCGCGGCAGCGGTTTCAGCCGCCACAGGCGCAGCGGCGGCCGGGGCGGCGGCCGAGCGGGTGTAGCTGCCGGGCGGCATCACCGCCTCGTACATGCCTTCCCAATCCAGGCCGTCGGCCGATGCCGTTGCGGCGGGCGCGGCAGCGGCAGCGGCAGCGGCAGGCGCCGGGGCGGCGGCAACGGGCGCTGGCGCCGGGGCCGGCGCGGCGGCCTTGGCCGGGGCTTCGCTCTTGCCCTCGATGGCGTCCTTCAGGATCGCTTCCAGATCGCCCGGCATGCCGCCCAGGCTTTCCGGCGCGGCGCCGTTATTCAGTTCGGCCAGTTGGTCGGCCACGAAGCCGGACGCTTGCAGCGCCGCCTCGATCGACAGCGGCGTGACCGGCGCGGCGCCGGTGCGCAGCGCGTCGAACAGGTTCTCCGTCAGGTGGCAGGCCGACACCAGGGCGCCCAGGTTCATGAAACCGGCGCCGCCCTTGATGGTGTGGAAGGAGCGGAAAACCGCGTTCAGTGTTTCTTTATTGTCAGGGTCACGTTCGAGGCGCAGCAGGTGCTCCTCCACGTTGACTGCCAAGTCCATCGCCTCAACGACGAACTCCTTCAGCATATCGTCCATTAGAATCCCAGATCGGCAAGCAGATCATCGACACTGTCCTGGCTCAGGGCCACCGTCGGAGCCGACGGGCCTGTCATCAGGGACACCTCTTTTTGCGCAATCTTCTCGCGCACCTCTACTGGCGCATTGTCGCGCAGCAGCTGGGCCAGTTCCGCTTCCACCGTCTTGGTGATGACCACGACTTTCTTGATCAGCTGGCCGGTGATGTCCTGGAAGTCCTGGGCCATCATGATTTCCAGCAGACGGGCTTTTTCCGCCTCGGTGGCTTCGGATACGGCCTGGGCAAAAGCGCGCGAGTCGCCTGCCAGGGTTTTGAATTCATCGATGCTGAGCTTGCCGGCGAACAGGTCGGCCCAGCGGTCTTCCATTTCCTTGGATTTTTTCGACAGCACGTCCTGGGCCGGCATGCCGTCGTCCAGGGTGTTGAGCACCTTGTTGGCGGCCTGCTCGGTCAGGCTGGCCACGTATTCCAGGCGGTCCTGGGCGTCCACGATCTGGGTCGACGCTTCGGTCAAGGCCTTGTCGTAGCCCAGCTCGCGCAGCGAATCGTGCAGCAGACGCACAATGCCGCCCAGACGCTCGAACATCGGCTTGTCGGCCGCATGGGCGTCGGCCTCGCCGGCAGCAGGCGCGGGCGCAGGCTCAGCGGCGGCATCGGGCGGTCGGGTGGAGGAAATTTCGTCGAACAGGCTTTCCAGGTCATCTTCCGCCGCTGCGGCAGGAGCCGGGGCCGGGGGCGGAGCAGGAGCGGCTGTGGCGCGTTGCGCGGACACTTCTTCAAATAAGGCGTCGAAATCATCAGCGGCGTCGGTCATAATTCCTGCTTCTCCATGTAAAAAATTGCTGCCTAAACTGCTGCCCGGCGCAATCGTAGATGACGCCCGGCAATATTACCGCATTTACGCGAGTGTAGCAGGGCGCGCCCCCCTTGTTCAATCTCCCTGGGGGAAAAGAAAGGCAAAGCCGCACCGCCTACGCAAAAGCCGGACTTTCTGTTGTATTTGGGGATACTAGCATTGCTGCCCCTCGCCAGGCCACAAATCTATCCATGGCGACAACAAATGCGGCATAAATGTCGGCGGCCGCCCGCCCCTGTCGCTTCCTGGTGCTTTATTGATCTACATCAAGTCTTTGCATCCAGACAATATGCAAAATCAGACTACAATGAAGTTGGGGAAGGACTTTCACAAGGAGAGTGATATGTACCGCAAGATCCTGATCACCACCGACGGCTCGGCCGTCTCCCGCATGACTGCCTGCGCCGGCGTCTCCTTCGCCCAGCAGATGGGTGCCGAAGCGCTGGTGCTGTTCGTGGCGCCGGAATACCAGTACCCGATCTATGTCGAGATCATTCCGCCCAGCTATCCCAGCGAGGAGGAATACCGCGCCGCGATGGAGCGCGCCGGCAGCGAACATGTGCAGCCCATCCTCGATGCCTGCGCCAAGAAGGCGGTGCGGGCCGAGGGCATGACCGCGTTTGCCGAGAGCGCCGCGCTGAAAATCATCGACGTGGCGGCGCGCCATGGCTGCGACCTGATCTTCATCGGCTCGCACGGACGCAGCGGCTGGGGCCAGCTGCTGCTGGGCAGCGTCACCAACAAGGTGCTGTCGCATACGCGCATTCCGGTCCTGGTGCACCGCCTGCTCAAGGAACCGCTGCCCGACTAGGCGCGGCACAGCCTTACAAAAAAAGCAAGCTCCTGCGGGAGTTCGTAGTAGTATTTTCCCTTTTTCGCCAAATCCATTGCCATGATCAGAATAGTCATCGCCGACGACCACACCATTATGCGCGAAGGCCTGAAGCGCATCCTCGACGGCGCCAAGGATATAGAAATCGTGGGCGAAGCCATCGACGGCTTCGAAGTGCTGAACCGCGTGCGCCAGGGCGGCTTCGACCTGCTGCTGCTGGACTTGTCGATGCCGGGCCGCAGCGGCGTCGACCTGATCCGCCAGATCCGCAGCGAAGCGCCCAAGCTGGCCATCCTCATCCTCACCATGCACGAGGAAGAACAGTACGCGGTGCGCGCCATCCGCGCCGGCGCCCAGGGTTATCTGACCAAGGAGAGCGCCGGCACCCAGCTGGTGGGCGCCATCCACAAGGTCGCCTCGGGCCGGCCGTATATCAGCACCGAGGTCGCCGAACAGCTCGCGCTGAACATCATGACGCCCAACGAGAGCCTGCTGCACAAGCAGTTGTCGGACCGCGAGTTCGAAGTATTCTCGCTGCTGGTGGCCGGCAAGTCGATCACCGACATCGGCAACAGCCTGCACCTGAGCGTGAAGACCGTGAGCACGCACAAGACGCGCATCATGCAGAAGATGGGCATGGGTTCCTTGTCGGAGATGGTGCAGTATGCCGTGGCCCACCGCCTGCTCTCGCCCTTCGGCAGCTAAGTCCTGTTCAGCCCGCGCGGCCGGACGCCCGTCCGGCCCGCCGTTCGGCCCGCTTCCCGCCCCACTAGGAATACTCCTACCCGCCTGCGCCAGCTCCTACGCCATATTCAGCACCCGCTGATATCAATTGTCGGGTCGTGTTGGCATACTGAAACCAAGCTAAAGTTTCCAGTAGGCCATAGGCCTCTGGCGAGCGAACAAGAATACTTCCCGCCCTGCATGGGCGGAGGTCCAAGTCCCGAGTCTGCGTCATTGCCTTGCCGTGCTACAGGAGATAAGCATGTTCTCTACGCCCATGTCCGAGCTTCGCCCCGCCGTGTCCGCTTCATCGTCGATGGAAGCTGGCCGCCAGCGCCAAGGCCGGCTCTGGTCCAATATGAAGGAAGTCTGCGAGCTGCTGCACTTGCCCGCCATCAGCACGCTCAATGCGGAAGAGCTGCTGTTCCAGCATGTCCAATTCAAGACCGGACAGCGCATCCACACCATCGGCCAAAGCTTCGATACCCTGTACATCGTCAACTCGGGCTTCCTGAAAACCGTGCTCATCGACGAATTCGGCAATGAGCAAGTGCTGAGCTTCCCGATGAAGGGCGACCTGCTCGGCGTCGACGGCATCCACAGCCGCCACTACACCTCGGAGGCGGTGGCGCTGTCGGACTGCGACCTGATCCTGCTGCCCTTCAAGAAATTGACCGCGCTCAGCCGCGTGCACCTGGAACTGGAAAACATGCTGTACGGCGTGATGAGCCGCGAACTGGTGCGCGAGCAAGCCATGATCGGCATGCTGGGCGCGCTCAGCGCCGAGGCGCGCGTGGCGCGCTTCCTGGTCTCGTTGTCGGAACGCTTCGCCCAGATGGGCTATTCGAGCAAGCTGTTCAACCTGCGCATGACGCGCCATGAAATCGGCAGCTACCTGGGCCTGACTCTGGAAACGGTCAGCCGCACCCTGTCGGCCTTCAATGAGATCGGCATGATCAGCGTCGACCAGCGCACCATCGGCATCAAGGATGCCGACGCGCTGCGCTCGCTGCGCCGCCTGCCGCCTTCGCGCACGCGCGGCAAGAGCGTGCAGGCGCGCCTGCGCGCCAATGCGCGCGCCGAACCGGCCGCCGCCGAACTGCCGGCCGAACCGCTGCTGGCCGCCTACTGATTTCCCCCGCATTACTCTCGTTTCACCCAGCGTTTGGCCCGCTTCGGCGGGCCTTTTTTTATCCCGTGCAAAAAAGTGACTTTCACATGTCAAAAAGCACTTGCATTTCTGGCAGCGGCAGCTAATAATGCAAATGCGAATCATTCTTATTTAAGGAAAAACTTCATGCACACCAGCCCATCGCCCGCTATCCGCCCGACCGTTGCCGCTCCCGCCGTTGCCCAACCGGTGCGCCGCCTGACCACCGCCGGCCTGATGCAGGACCAGCGCGAAGTCGAGATCGAACATGCCGGCCGCATCTACCGCTTGCGCATCACCCAGCTCAATAAACTGATTCTGACCGCTTAAATCCCCGACAGCCCCAGCCAGCCAAGCCATCCGCGCGCGCCAGCCATACCGACCCGAGGAGTGCCCCGATGGCCATCGACCGTACCGATCCGATTTTTCTCGCGCCCCAGAAAGGCCAGCATCCCGAGCTGATGCTGTCCGCGGTGCTGCACCTGATGTCGCATTACACGTCCAGCGCCAATGACAGCGGCGCCTGCGTGAAGCTGGCGTCCGTCATCGAACGCCACCTCAAGGCCCTGGCCAGCCTGCCCGACCTGGCGCCCGTGCTGAGCGCCACCTGCCAGCAGCTGTCCGAGCAGTGGGCCGCCGTGGTCGAGCGCTCCCTGCCCCCGCCCCAGCCGGTCAAGGAAGAATCGACCTTCCTCAGCCGCATCATGGCGCGCGGCCGCGGCAGCGCCCAAGCCGCCTGCTAAAGGAGCCGGCCAGCATGTGCGATAAACACCAACTGCCGGCCGCGCCGGCCGAGGCCCAGACCTCGCGCCGCCGCCGCATCTGGGAACTGGGCCACACCTGCCACTGTCCGCTGGTGGGCGTGGGCCTGCCCCTGGCCGTCCTGCGCAAGCTGGTAGGCAAGATCACGGGCGGCAAGGTATTGGCCGACGATTACGAAATCCACGTCGGCACGGTCAGCGAATGCGGCACGCGCAACAAGCTGTCGGAAGCGGTGCAGAAAGAGCTGGAACGGCGCTACGCGGCCGTGCTCTTGCGCTTCCGCGCCGCCAAATGCAGCGAGCAGCTGGCAGAGCTGTGGCGCGCCGCCGTCGCCAATGGCGACGTGGCCGGCGCCTTCTGGGCCGGCCTGACCCATCCGCGCTGCACCACCGAGCTGGAAGAACGCATGTGCCGCGACCTGCACATGATCCAGCACCAGGCCGGCGCCTGCGTGCGCGCCGACCTCAACCGCTTTAACGCCACGCTCGAAGACAATACGCGCCAGGCGCGCGAAATCATGCGCCTGCAGCAGCGCAGCGCTGCCGTGCAGCTGGAACGCACGGCCGAACAGGAACAGCAGGCCAGCCAGCTGATGCAGCTGCGCGCCCAACTGGTGGGCCGCGACAGCATCATCGACTCGCTGCGCAGCGAACTCGAGCAATTGCGCAGCTCGATCCCCGGCCTGGAAACACGCGAACGCCTGGCCCAGCGCCTGAGCCAGACCGACGAACGCGAACGCCTGCTGCGCAACCAGGTAGCCGAGCTGCGCCGCGAGCTGAACCTGGCGCAAGCCCAGTTGCAGGCCCAGGTCCAGGACGCCACGCTGAACGCCGCCCTGGCCGCCGAAGCGCCGCCGCAAGCGCCACCCGTGGTCGAGCACATCATGAAGATGCCGGTCAGCCTGAACGAGCGCAGCGTTCTGTGCGTGGGCGGGCGCAGCGGCAATGTCGCCACCTACCGCGCCCTCATCGAGCGCGTCGGCGCCCAGTTCGCCCACCACGACGGCGGGCTCGAAGACAACGCCAACAAGCTCGAAGCCAGCCTGGCCGCCGCCGATCTCGTGATCTGTCAGACCGGCTGCATCAGCCACAGCGCCTACTGGCGCGTGAAAGACTTCTGCAAACGCACCGGCAAACGCTGCGTCTTCATCGACAACCCCAGCATCTCCAGCCTGCAGCGCGGCCTGGAAGAACTCACCCCCTAGCCTACAGCTGAACCCGTGTCCACCTTGGGGTCAGACCCCAATCGGACACGGAGTCGGCCGCAGTCAGTCTTGATCTGCTGTCGATTTTTTGCGCAGGCAAAGCCGAGCCCGTGTCCGATTTGGGGTCTGACCCCAGGGTGGACACGGGCTCGGCTGTTTGCTTAGTAGACGTCGCGGCGGTAGCGGCTGGAGGCGGTCAGGGCGTCGAGGGCGGGACGGCCGAGGATAGTTTCCAGCGCCTTGTCGACGCCGGCGGCCATACCGTCGAGGCTGCCGCATACGTAGATGGCGGCGCCTTCGTCGACCCAGAGGCGCAGCTCGTCAGCGTGGGCACTCAATTGATCTTGCACATAGCTGCGCGGTTCGTCGCGCGAGTAGGCCAGGTTCAGGCGCGGCAGGAGGCCGGCGCGCTGCCAGGCCTCGAGTTCTTCACCGTAGATGGCATCGTGCTCGGCATTGCGTTCGCCGAACAGCAGCCAGTTGCGCGCCGGGCCGGCCAGGGCGCGCGCTTTGAGGTGGCCGCGCAGGCCGGCGATGCCGCTGCCGTTGCCGATCAGGATCAGCGGCCGGCCGGCATTGCCTTCCAGGCGGAAGCGTTTGTGCTGGCGCAGGCGCATCTGCACCGTGTCTCCGATGTCGGCCTGGCGGCACAGCCAGCCGGAAGCCATGCCGCAGCTGCCGTCGTCATGCAGATGCAGGCGTACCACCAGATGCACGCGGCCGTCCTGCGGAATCGAGGCGATCGAGTATTCGCGCGCGCGCGCCGGATCGCCCGGCGCGGCAATCTGCACCAGATCGCCCGACTGCCAGTTCAAGGGCGCATCGGACGGCGCCTGCAATTCGATGTGGTACAGCGGCGCCCCCACGCTGGCAGGATTCAGCAGGCGGCGCTCGGCCAGCAGCCAGCCGTCGAAGGCGGGCGCACTCCAGTCGGGCGCATCGCTGGTGCCGGCCAGATGGCTCAGTTGCTGGCGCCAGGCGGCAATCGCGGCCGGCGCGCTGCGGTCCACTTCGATGCGCTCAAACAGGCTTTGTGCGCCCTGCTCCTGCAGCCATTGGTCGAGGCCGCGGCCAAAGCCGCAATACTGGCTGTAGCTGCGGTCGCCCAGCGCCAGCACGGCGTAGTGCAATTGCTTGAGCGGCACGGCGCCGCCCATCAGACGGCCGGCAAAAGCGGCCGCCGCATCGGGCGCGTCGCCTTCGCCGTAGGTGCTAACCAGGAATAGCGCGCGCTCGGCGCCCTGCAGCTCGGCGGCCGTCAGCTCGCCCAGTTCGGCCAGGCGCACGGCAATGCCGGCCAGGCCGAGCGTGTCGGCGGTCTGGCGCGCCAGTTCTTCGGCATTGCCGGTCTGGCTGGCGTAAGCGACTATCCAGCCGGGATTGCGCGCCGCCGCAGCCTTGGCGGCAGCCGCCGCCTGGCGCTTGCGGCGCACGCGCAGATACGGCAGCAGGCACACCAGGCCGTAACCGAGCACGCAGGCGGCGGTCAATGCCAGCCTGCCGGGATCATTGGTAAGGATCATTCTTCTTCCAGCATTGCGCGGAAATGGCTGCTCATATATTCGCGCAGCCCTTCCCCTTCGCGCGCCACAAAGCGCACCGCCAGGCGCCGGCTTTCCGCCAGCGCCAGTCCGTCCTTGAGTCCCAGCACCGTCAGCGCGGTGGACCAGGCATCGGCCGCCATGCAGTGCACATGCACCACGCTGACGGAAGCCAGACTGTTTTCTATCGGCGCGCCGGAGCGCGGATCTATCGTATGCGAGTAGCGCTGGCCGCCCTGCTGGAAGAAGCGGCGGTAGTCGCCCGAGGTGGCGATCGCCAGCCCATGCAGGGCGACGACAATCTGCGGCACGCCGAGCGCATCCTGCACCTCGGCGCCCACCTGTTCCAGCGCCACCCACCAGGGCTGGCCGTCCGGCTTGACGCCGGCGCCGCGCAATTCGCCGCCCACTTCCACCAGATAGTGGCGGATGCCCTGGGCTTCCAGATACTGCGCCAGCCGGTCCACGCCGTAGCCCTTGGCCACGGCCGACAGGTCGAGCTGCACGCCGCCCGGCTGCCACGCGGCGCGCGTGGCCTGGTCCAGCTTCACGCCCTGGCCGGCGCGCTGCGCCAGCACGGCCTGCACCTGTGAGGCAGCAGGCGGCGCGAAATCGTCGTCTTTGAAACGGGAACCGGGGCCAAAGCCCCACAGATTGACCAGCGCGCCGGCGCAGGGATCATACGCCCCGCCGGAATCGCGCGCCACGTTCATGGCGAAGGACAGCACTTCATAGAAAGCCGCAGGCAAGGCCTGCCAGCTGCCGGCTGCGGCGCGGTTGAAGCGGCCCAGGTCGGAATCCGCTTCCCAGTGGCTCATTTCGGCCACCACCGCATCGAGCTGCTGCTGCAAGCCTTCCTGCAGCGGCGCGGGTCCTCCCTGCTCCACCAGCCGCACCGACCAGCTGGTGCCCATGCTCGTGCCGCCGAATTCGCGCAGCACACCAGCGGCGGGTGCCGGGTCCGGGGAGATATGGTGAGGCAGGAGAACCCGGCGCATCGCTACTCTTGTTGTATTGCGAGGAAGCGCCGCTTACTGCGGCAGCACTTCCACCGTGGCCGTATAGGTCACGCGGCGCGCCGGCATCTGCGGCGCCTGGCCCGCAACCGCAGGCGCGGCGGCCGGCCAGCTGGCGCTCACCATATACATGCCCGCTGCCGGGATGGTGAAGCTGATTTCGCCCTTGGCGTCGGTGTTCTGGCGGATCTCGCCCAGCGTGCCGCGATAGCGCACGCCGCCCGGCACCAGGCTGAAGCCCAGATTGGCCGCCGGCTTGCCATCCAGCAGGAAGCGCCAGGTGGCCTTCTCGCCGGCGCGCATATCGTTCGGGTGGGTCACCGGCACCAGTTCCAGACCGGTGCCGGTCGGCTTGAACACCGTCTCGTCGGTCGAATTGGCGCTGACGAAGGTTTCCAGGCGCGCATTGGTGCGCGTGGTTTTCAGTTCGTCGGCATTGGCCGGCACTTCCTTGGCAAACGCTTCTTCCGAACCGCGCCAGCGCTTCACTTCACCATTGACCTTCCAGCTGGCCGTCACGTTTTGCGACACCAGGGCGATCTTGTACGTGCCCGGCTTGGCCATCTTCACGTCGAAGGTCGAGCGCAGGCGGCCGGTGCTGGCGTTTTCCAGCGGCACGCGGGCGCCGTCCGGACCGAGCACGAAGATGCCGTCCAGTTTCAGCGGCACGTGGTCGATGTCGAACAGGCCTTCGGAGATGGCGGCATCCACCGTCACCCAGGGTTCTTTCGCTTCCACCAGCGAGGACGACGGCACCATCCAGGCGCGGTGCGCCTGGGCGCCGAAAGCGGCACCGGCCAGGGCCAGCGCGATCAGGGTCTTAGTCAGTTTCATCTGCGCCTCTTATGGTTTAACCAGCACGGAGACAGCACCCAGTTCTTCCTTGCCCTTGCCAGCAAAGTTCTGCGCCGATTTCGGCGGCCAGGCCACCGGCACTTTCACCAGCTCGCGGCCGCCGGCTTCGCGCGCCGCTTCCACCACCAGCTGATACTGGCCGGCCGGCAGCTTATTGATGGCTTCCTGGGCGACCGGGAAGCTCAGCGTATGTTCGCCCGGCGCGCGGGTGGCGCCGCTCACGCCGTCCAGCGGCATGGCGACGTCGCGGCCGCTCTTGCGCCACCACTGGCGCATATCCTTGAGCCATTTGGTGCCGGCATTGTCCTTCTTCTTGGTGTCGTACAGCACGGCCAGGTTGGCGACCACTTTCTGGTCGGCGTTTTCCAGCCAGGCGGCGACGTAAGGACGGTGGTACTCCGCCACGTTCAGTTGGGGAATTTCAAATTTGAGCGACAGGTCGGCAGCCATGGCCGTGGCGCTGACCAGGGGAAGACTGAGCGCGATGGAGTAGCGTAATTTCATGGTGGTCCTTAATGAATAAACAGCAGGGCTATAACAAATGGTATCAGCACGCCCAGTCCGACCATGGGCCAGGTGAAGGGACGGTTGGTGGCGTGGAATTTCAGAATCAGCAAACCGGTAATGCAGAACACCAGGCAGGTGGCGGCAAAGATGTCGATGAACCAGTTCCAGGCGGCGCCGGTATTGCGCCCCTTGTGCACATCGTTGAGCCAGGAAATCCAGCCACGGTCGGTGTTTTCGAATTCGGCCGCGCCGTCCTCGAAGCCGATGCGCACCCAGGCATCGCCTCCCGCCTTGGGCAGCGGCAGATAGACTTCATCGGCCGACCATTCGGCGCTGCGCCCGCCCGCCTTCAGCGACCAGGTGTCGCGCAGCCATTGCTCGGCCGCTTCCGGCAGCGGGGCTTTTTCGCCGTCATGCGCCTCGCCGAACGTCTTGAGCTGGGCCAGCAGCGGCGCCGGCGCGCTGGCCTGCTGGCGCACAACGCTGGGCTTGGCTTCGATCTGGGAGGCGTGGTTCAGGGTGATGCCGGTAATACTGAACAGGAACATGCCCAGCAGGCAAAGCGCGGAACTGATCCAGTGCCACTGGTGTAAATGCCGCAACCAGACGGCGCGGCTGGCTTGACGGGCTGCCGCGGGGACTTGCATGGGACCGCTCACTGTGCACTTTCCTTCAAATTATTTGATACGAACACTAAATGATAATGATTATCATTTGCGGAGTCAATGTAGCCTCGACAACCGTTACATTACGATACTTTTGCCGCAACAGATGTGACTTGATACATGAAAGTTACCTTGATAATGCAACTGAGAAGCATTATCATCTGCGCTCCTAAAAAATATTCAGCCAGCCAGCTCCAGTCGCAGACGGACGCCGCCAGCCACACCTACGTCACCTGGAGAATCCCTTGTCCCATATCCGCAGCCGCAAGCATACGCTTGCCGCTCAGCCTCTGCTGAGCCAATCCCTGTTTGCCCTGGCCGCCGTCGGCCTGCCGCTGGCCGCCCAGGCCCAGAGCGCCGAGAAAACCATGTCGGAAGTGAAGGTTGAGGCCAAAGCCAATGCCGAAGCGCCTTACAAGGTCGAAAAAGTCTCCTCGCCCAAGCTGACCCAGCCCCTGCTCGACACCACCCAGACCATCACCGTCATCAAGAAGGACGTGATCCAGGAACAAGGCGCCTCCTCCATCGTGGAAGCGCTGCGCAACACCCCCGGCATCACCCTGCAGCTGGGCGAGAACGGCAATACCAGCGCCGGCGACACCTTCCAGATGCGCGGCTTCGCGGCGCAAAGCTCGATCTTCGTCGACGGCATCCGCGACCTGGGCGCCGTCACGCGCGACGCCTTTAATGTGGAACAAGTGGAAGTGGCGAAAGGCCCGGCCGGCGCCGACATCGGCCGCGGCGCCGCTTCCGGCTACGTCAACCTGGTGACCAAGCTGCCTTCGCGCGAGGACGCGACCAGCGCCACCCTCGGCTACGACAGCGGCGAAACCAAGCGCGGCACCGTCGATATGAACCGCCGCTTCGGCGACTCGGGCGCCTTCCGCATCAACGCCATGGTCCAGGACGGCGGCGTCATGGGCCGCAAGGTCATCCAGAAGAAGAGCCACGCGCTGGCCCCTTCCATCGCCTGGGGCCTGGGCAGCGGCACCCGCCTCTACCTGTACTCGCAGCACGTGCGCCAGGACAATACGCCGGACGGCGGCACCCCGGCCGTGGGCGTACCCAGCTACTACCAGGCCGAAGACCGCCTGCGCACCGCGCCGCGCGTCGACCGCAATAACTTCTACGGCTACGCCAGCGACTTCGCCAAGGTCGATGCCGATATGGTCACGGCCAAGATCGAGCACGAACTGGGCGGCAAGACCACGCTGACCAATACCACGCGCTACGGCAAGACCAAGATGGACCGCATCCTGACCGGCGTGCACTCAGTCACCACCAGCAAGACCGTGAAAGTCGACGGCAAGGACGTGGTCGTGCCGCTGGCCCAGGCCGACTGGAGCGTGATGCGCATCCGCCAGAGCGTGCTGCAGGAAAACGAAATCCTCGGCAACAGCACCAATATCGTCAGCGAATTCAATACCGGCGCCATCGGCCACACCCTGTCCACCGGCTTCGAGCTGCTGTCGGAAGAACAGTTCGCGCCCGTGCGCGGCGGCCTCGGCACCGCCGGCAACGCCAATCTGTACCAGCCCAACCGCGACGACGCCCTGCCCGGCTACGCCCCGGCCCTGACCGGCGCCTTCACCAAGGGCCGCACCCGCACCGCCGCCGTGTACGCCTTCGACACCATCAAGCTCAATGCCCAATGGCAGCTGAATGGCGGCCTGCGCGTCGAACGCTACAACACCGAAACCACGGGCGCCACGGTGCAGGCTGCGACCTCGCCGCAAACCATTCCGGTCGGCACCGTGATCGGTTCCCGCTTGGAAAAATCGGGCAAGCTGGTCAGCTGGAAAGCGGGCGCGCTGTACAAACCGGCCGAGAACGGCAGCATCTACCTGTCCTTCGCCAATTCGCAAACCCCGCCGGGCAGCGCCAACTTCTCGCTGGCCGCCTCCGCCGGCTCCGTCGCCAATCCGAATATGGCGCCGCAGAAAACCACCAATGCCGAATTCGGCACCAAATGGGATGTGCTGGAGAAGAAGCTGGCCCTGACCGCCGCCGTCTACCGCAGCGAGAACAAGAATGAGCTGACGCTGGAAGACGCGGTCAGCCACACCTGGTCCCAGCTCGGCAAGCGCCGCGTGGAAGGAGTGGAACTGGGCGCCGTCGGCCAGATCACGCCGAACTGGAATATCACGGCCGGCATCGCCACCATGAATTCCAAGATCATCGAAGGCACCACGGGCAGCAGCGCCGCCGGCGCCGCCACGCGCTGGACCCCGGACCTGACCGCCACCCTGTGGAGCAGCTACAAGCTGGGCGACCAGTTCACCTTCGGCGGCGGCATGCGCTACTCGTCCGAGCAGAAGCGCAATGTCGATCCGAAGACCCCGGTGATTGCCGGCACGCAAGGCATCCCATCCTACTTCGTGGCCGACGCCATGTTCAGCTACAAGGTGAACAAGAACGTCAGCATCCAGCTCAATGTGTACAACCTGCTCGACAAGTTCTACCTTGAATCGCTGAACAACGGCGGCAGCCGCGTCGTGCTGGGCGCCCGCCGCTCCGGCCAGGTCAGCGCCAACTTCACCTTCTAAACCAGCCGCCGGGCCCGCCCCGGCTTTGCGCTACATCAAAGAATGTCCCACCCTGGTGCCTGACGGGGCCGCCGAGGACCAGGGTGGACATTTGCTGATCTAGATCAAAGGGGCTTAGACGCCGGAGCTGGCGTCGGGGCCGGGGGCGCCGCCTTCGCTGCCGGGGGGCTCGCCGCCCTGGCGCGAACCGGGATTGACCGTGCTCTGGCGGTTACCGGGCAGGGGTCTGTTGACGGGGCGGACTTCGAGGTCGGCCACGTCGCCAACCAGGTCCACATTGCCGATTTCGGGATGTTCCGTATCCACCAGCACAAAATTCTGGCTGGACTTATCCTTCTGGGAATTCATATTGCCTCCTTGCAGCAGGCTGTAGGGGGATAGCGGGGACGGGCACGTCCCCGTTTTTCATGGTGGAGCGCTGCGCTCCAAGTGATGCGGCCGGCTTACGCCTTGTCGCCGCTGTGGTTGCCGCCTTGCTGGCTAGCCAGATTTTCCTGCTCCTGCAGATTGTCGGCCGTGTCGGCGCTTTGCTGATTGGGCTTGCCGCCGCTGCGGCTGCCGGCCGCTGCGCTCTGGCGGTTGCCATCATTTTTGTGGCTCATCGCGCCGGCGCGGCGCGCTTCTTCCGGCGTGAACTCGTGGGCCGTGCCTTTTTCATGCGCGGCGCGGCCGCCGGCCGAGGCGATATCGCGCTGGCGCTGCGGGTCCATGGAGGCGAAGCCGCGCGTGCTGGTGTCGCCGCTCTGCTTGCTGCCTGTCTTATTGCCTTGCCGGTTTCCCTGATTCGTCGAAGCCATGATACTTCTCCTGATCTATAAAGGAGGGCTTATAGTAGTGCATGCCCTTGAGGGAAAGTATAGGACGCCCGCAAGAGCAACTGTAGGAAGAATCTGTGTACCGGTTTCAAATCTTTAGCGATTTCTCCTTACATTCCAGCGACCAACTTTCTGTCGGGAAAACAAGATCATCTGCCGTCAAGAAAATCCACTCGTAGGGCAGCGGTATGGACGTCTGGCCACCGCTCTATGCACCGAAACAGGGCAAGGCCAGCATGGCGGTGACACTTGCCGCATACAAGCAACAGTTCCAGGTCCGCTGGCGCGGCAGCGCGTCACAGCGGCATGTCGAGCGCCGCTTGCAGATCGGCCAGATCGTAGGGCTTGCGCAGCAGGCTGGCGCTGAAATCGAGCTGCTCCAGCGCATCCTTGCCATAACCGGTGGAGAAGATGATGCGGCGCGCGCAACGGCCGCGCAGGGCGCGCCGCGCCAGCTCGATGCCGGAAATGCCGGGCAGGCTGACATCGGTAAACAGAATGTCGAAGCCCTGGTCTTCCAGCAGCGCCCAGGCGCGCTCGCCGTCGCCGACGCCGGTCACGGTGTGGCCCAGCATGCCCACCAGTTCGCACACCATCTCCAGCGAATCGGGATTGTCCTCCACCACCAGCACGCGCAGCGAGCCATGATGCGGCAGCACCGGCTGCGGCGGCAGCAGACGGTCGCGGCTCTCCATCTCCTGCTGGCGGCGGCGCAGCTGCATGGCATGGCTGCGCGCCTGCAGCACCTGGCGCAGCTTGCGCGCCAGGTCTTCGCGCTTATACGGCTTGCTCAGCAGTTCAACCCCGGCATCCAGGCGGCCGCCATGCACGATGGCGTTTTGCGGATAGCCGGAGGTAAACAGCACGGCCAGATCGGGCAGCTGCTCGCGCGCCTGCTGCACCAGTTCCGTGCTGCGCAGCGGGCCGGGCATGACCACATCGGTAAACAGCAGGTCGATGGCGGCATCGCGCTGCAAGACCCGCAAGGCGTCCTGCGCGTCCTCCGCCTGCAGCACGCGGTAGCCCAAGGCTTGCAGCATATCGACCACCACGCCGCGCACGCCGGCATCGTCTTCTACCACCAGCACGGTTTCGCTGCCGCCGCTGACGACGGACGAAGCCTCGGCTGCTTCCGGCGTTTCGGCCTGCATGCTGCGCGGCAGATAGATGCGCACCGTCGTGCCTTGCCCCGGCTCGCTGACGATCTTGATATGGCCGCGGCTTTGCTTGACGAAGCCATAAGCCATGGACAGGCCCAGGCCCGTGCCCTCGCCTTCGGCCTTGGTGGTAAAGAAGGGTTCGAAGGCGCGCTCCAGCACCTCGGGCGCCATGCCGCAGCCGGTGTCGCTCACCGACAGCAGCACATACTGGCCGGACGCCACGTCCAGCAGATTGTTGACGTAGTACTCGTCCAGCACCGCGTTGCCCAGTTCAATGGTCAGGCGGCCGGCGCCGCCCATGGCGTCGCGCGCATTGATGGCCAGGTTGAGGATCACGTTCTCGATCTGGCCCGGATCGACCAGCGTATTCCACAAGCCGCTGCCGCTGATGGTGACGATGTCGATGGCCTCGCCCAGGGCGCGCCGCAGCAGCTCGTCCATATTCGTCACCAGCCGGCCCAGGTCCGCCACCACGGGCTGCAAGGGCTGGCGGCGGGCGAAGGCCAGCAGCTGCGAGGACAGCTTGGCGCCGCGCTCGACCGCCGCCACCGCCATGCCCAGGCGCTTGCGCGCCAGCGCATCCTCGCCCAGCTGCTGCGACAGCATCTGCAGGCTGCCCGAAATGATCTGCAGTACATTGTTGAAGTCATGCGCCACGCCGCCCGTGAGCTGGCCCACCGCCTCCATCTTCTGCGACTGGTGCAGCGCCGCCTCAGCCTTGTCGCGCTCCGCGATTTCGCGGCCGACGCGCTGTTCCAGCGTGTCGTTCAGGTCGCGCAGCGCCACTTCCACGCGGCGCCGTTCGGTGATGTCGGTCTTGACGGCGATCAGGGCCAGGGGCTGGCCTTGCTCGTCATCGAGGCGGCTCATGCTGCTGGAAATCCAGACCCAGCTCTCATCCGGCTTGCGGTAGCGCTTTTCCAGCGTGAAGGGCGTGCCGTCGGCCACCAGGCGCGCCACGCGCCGCCGGTTCTCGCCCATATCGTCGGGATGGATGATGTCGTCCATATGCAGGACCAGCAGCTCTGCGCGCTCGCGGCCCAGCATCTGGCACAGCGCGCCGTTGACGCGGCGGAAGCGGCCATCGAGGCTCAGCTCCGCCAGGCCCACCGAGGCTTGGCCGAAGATGGCCGCCATCCGGTCCTGGCTGGTGCGCAAGGCTTGCTCGGCCTGTTTGCGGTCGCTGATTTCCACCACGGTGCCCAGCACGCCGCCCACCTGGGCGCCATCGCGCACCGGGCTGTAATACAGGTCGAGCCAGACATCTTCCGGCACACCGTTGCGTTCCAGGACCAGGTGGGCGCCGCGGTGCTCGCGCGGCTCGCCGCGAAAGCCCGCCTCCAGCACCGCCTGATTCCAGTCCCACACCTCGGGCCAGATCAGCGGCACCGAACCGCCCAGCGCCGCCGGATGGCGGCCGCCCGCGACGATGGCGTAGGCATCGTTGTAAAGCATGATGTGCTCCGGTCCCCACATCAGCACCATGGCGATCGGCGAATTCAGCACCAGCTCCACCGTGCTGCGCAAACCGGCCGGCCACTGCGCCATCGGCCCCAGGCTGGTGGCCGCCCAGTCGAAGTCGCGCACCAGCTGGCCGCAAGCGCCGCCGCCCATGGGCCGCCAGCCCGCCGGCGCTGCCGCCGGTTCGCTGCGTCCGGCCGCCAGCGCGGCTGCCATATGTCCGCTCATGTGCGCGCTCATCTGGCCGCTCATGCAGCCGCCTCCGCAGCCTGGCGGCGCGGCAGGGTGACGGTAAACACGGTCTGGCCCAAGGCCGCATCGCAGGCCACCTCGATATCGCCGCCGTGGGCGCGTGCGAACATGCTGGCGGTGTACAGGCCCAGGCCCAGCCCTTGGCCGGAGCGGCGGTTCTCGGCGCTCTGGAAGGGTTCGAAGAGATGCGCCAGACGCGCGGCCTCAATCACGCCCTGGTTCTGCACCGCGAGCCGGATGGTATCGGCCGCGCTGCCGTCGATGACCAGCTGTACCGGGTGTTCCGGTTCGCCATGCAGCAGCGCATTGCCGATCAGGTTGGACAAGATCTGCGCGCACATGCCGGCATCGACGCCAGCCAGGGTATCGCCCTGGCTGACGATCCGCACCCGCAGCGGCTTATCGGGCGGATGGAACTCGTCGGCGATGGCGCGGCACAAGGCGTCCATATCCTGCGGCTTGGCGTTCAGCTGCAGCTGGCCGGAACGAATGCGCGACAGGTCGAGCAGCTGGTCCACCATCTGCGCCATGCGCCGCGCGCTGCTCTGGATGCGCTGCGCCGTCACCGCCACCTTGGGATGGTCGGTCATCAGTGGCAGCAGCATGGCGCCGTTCATCACCACCGACAGCGGGGTGCGCAGGTCGTGGCCCAGCACGGCCGTGAACATCTCGTTCAGGCGCAGCGCGCGTTCCAGCTCGGCCATCTGCTGCGCCATCTGCCGCTTTTGCTGATACAGCTCGACAAAGACATTCACCTTGCTCAGCAAGGCCTGGTTGTCGATGGGCTTGAACATGAAATCGACCGCGCCCGCCTCGTAGCCGCGGAAGCTGTAGCCCGCTTCGCGCGTGGCGGCGGTGAGGAAGATCAGGGGAATGGCGCGGGTGCGCTCGCTGCCGCGTATCAGCTCGGCCAGCTCGAAGCCGTCCATGCCGGGCATCTGCACATCGACCAGGGCCAGCGCCACTTCATGCAGCAGCAGCAGTTCCAGCGCCTGCGGGCCGGAAGCCGCCTTCAGCACCACCACGCCCGGCCGCGTCAGCAGAGCTTCGACCGCCAGCAGATTGGCTTCGGTATCGTCGACAAGCAGGATATGGATGGGGGCGCTCACATTACAGCTCTTCATTCTTTGCTAAGGTTGGGCAGCGTTCCATGCTACCAGTTTTTTACCTTTTGCCAACAGAATGTTCAAGCGGACGCCCCCCTACGCGACTCCCTTGCCGCGCTCACATATTCAGTCCCTTCATGCCTTCCTCGCTATAACGCTCCCCGACAGCCATGCCGGGCGGCAGGGCGGCGCCGATGCGCGCCAGGTCGGCATCTGTCAGGCGCAATTCCAGCGCGCCCAGATTCTCGCGCAGATACGCGCTTCGCTTAGTACCGGGAATCGGGATGATGTCCCCGCCCTGGGCCAGCAGCCAGGCCAGCGCCAGCTGGGCTGGCGTGCAAGCCTTGTCGGCCGCCAGCGCGCGCAGCGCCGCCACGATGCGCTGGTTGGCGTCCAGATTGGCGACGCTGAAGCGCGGATTGAAGCTGCGGGCATCCTGGCTGTCGAGTGGGGTGCGGTCGATGCTGCCGGTCAGGAAGCCCCTACCCAGCGGGCTGTAAGCGAAGAAGCTGGCGCCCGTGTCGCGGCAGGCTTGCAGCACCTCCTGCTCGGGGTCGCGCGTCCACAGGGAATACTCGCTCTGCACGGCCGCAATCGGCGCCAAGGCCGCCGCCCGGCGCAGCGTGGCGGCCGAGACTTCGCTCAGGCCGATGCCGCCGATCTTGCCCTGCTCCCGCAGGCGCAGCAAGGCTTCCAGCGCCTCTTCCAGCGGCGTGTCGCGGCTCAGGCGGTGGATAAAGTACAGATCGATGCGCTCCACGCCCAGGCGCTGCAGGGACGCTTCGCAAGCTTGCCGGATGTAGTCCGGACGGTTGTCGATGCGGCGCGCATAACTGCCCGCCTCGCGCACGATGCCGAATTTGCTGGATACCACGGCGCGTCCCTGCTTGCCCCGCAGGAAGCGGCCCAGCAAGCTTTCGTTGTGGCCGGCGCCGTAGGTGTCGGCCGTATCGAATAATGTCACTCCCAGATCGAAAGCTTCCTCCAGCGTGGCCAGGGACTGCGCATCATCCGTCGCGCCATAAAACTCGGACATGCCCATGCAGCCCAGCCCCAGTGCCGAGACGGCGATGCCGCCTGCCTTGCGTTGTTCCATGCTTGTCTCCATGCGTTGAAAAGTGGAGGCAGTGTGCACCGCCGCAGGCGCGCAGGGAATGTCCGGAAACGTGATACCTTTTCGGTATGAGAAAGCTCGATACCCGCTCCCTGCAGATCTTCTGCGCCGTGGCCACCTGCCTGAGTTTCCGCCAGGCGGCCGACCAGCTTCACATGACCCAGCCCCCGCTCAGCCGTGCCGTGCGCGAGCTGGAACAGCGCCTTGGCGCGCGCCTGTTCGAGCGCGACACCCAGCGCGTGGCGCTGACGCCGGCCGGCGCTGCCCTGCTGCCCTTGTCCCAGCACATCCTCGGCCTGCTCGACGGGGCCGAGGACGCCGTGCGCGCAGCGGCCAACGGCAATGCGCAGCGCGATGCGGGGCGCCATCCAGCGCAGACTGCGGCTGCTGGCTGCACCGGCCAGGCAGTACCGGCTGCGGCCCGGCCCCGCCTGCGCCTGGGCTTGACCACCTCGGTCGAATCGGGCCTGTTCCGCCCCTTCACCGACGCCCTGGCCGCCAGCGCGGTGCTCGACCTGCATTTCGATTCCTCGCCGCGCCTGGTGGCGGCCCTGCGCAACGGCCGCCTGGATGCCGCCGTCATCGCCCTGCCCACGCGCAGCCATGAGCTGGACGTGCTGCCGCTCGGGCCGCAACCCATGCTGGCGGCGCTGCCCAGCGCGCATCCGCTGGCGCGGCGGCGCCGCCTGGCGCTCCGTGATTTGCAGGACACGCCGCTGTTCTGGTTCGAGCGCGCGCGCCAGCCGGCATTCTTCGACCACTGCCACAAGGTCTTCCGCCGCCACCGCTTTGCGCCGGCTTTCCTGCGCGAGCCGCAGGACCACCATGTGCTGCTGGGCGATATCGCGGCCGGACGCGGCATCGCCCTGTTGCCCGCTTCCTTTGCCGCGCTGCGGCGCAAGGGCGTGGCTTACCGCGCGCTGGACGAAGGCGCGGAGCTGGCTGTGGGGCTGGGTTTGGCCAGCGCGGGCGCGCATCCCGCGCTGACGGCGCTGCAGGAACAAGCCCGGCGCATGCTGGGCGGAGAGAAGGCGGCTTAAACCAGCAGCGCGGCGCTCATGGCGTCGGCGTCGCCGGCAGCTTCCTGCAGCAAGGCGGAGATGGCGGGATAGTCGGCCAGGTACTGGGCCAGGGCGGCCGTGCGCTGCAGCACATGGTCGTCGGAATGGGGCATGGGCGACAGCACGGGGCACAGATGCTTGGCCAGCAGCAGCGTGTCGCGCAGGCCGGCCGGCGGGAAGCTGACCGCGCCACCGCGCAGGGCGACGATGGCGGCGCTGACCGGCTCCGGCACCATCAGCTTTTTCATCAGCTCGCGCGCCACGATTTCCAGCGCGGCGCCCATCCAGTCCTCCGGCTCTTCCAGCAGGCCGGGCATGGTGTCGGCGCGCGACAGCAGATAGAAGCCACCGACTTCATGCATGATACCCGCGAACAGCGCGGTGTCGGCATCGACATGGGTGATGCGCTTGGCGATCAGATAGGACAGCGCCGCCACATGGGCCGAGTACTTCCACAATTGTTCGGCCTTGGCGCGCAATTGCGGATCGCGGATGCGGCTGCCGAACTGGCGCACCACCATGGCGGCGGCCAGCGTGTACAGATTGCGGTAGCCCAGGCGCTGCACGGCGGCGCGCACGCTGGTGACCAGGGCGGCGCCATTGGAACGGAACACGGCGGAATTGGCCAGGGCGACGGCGCGCGCCGCCAGCACCGGCTCGGCAAGGACTTTGCGGATGACGTCTTCATCATGGCAGTCGGGATTGGCGACTGTCAGCTGCAGGGATAGCGCCGCATTGACGCTGGTGGGAAAAACCAGCTCGCCGCGCTGGGCTTCCGATACGATGAGTGCAAAGTCCTTGATCTTCTCCATTCCAAAATTATACTGTGGCCGCGCGCAAGCTGCGCGCACTGCCTTGGCGGCGCGGCGCCGGCGGCGCTGGCGGCGGCAATTTCATCAACGCCGTCTGCGGTTCCTCACCCAGCGTGAAGATGCTGATTGCCTTCACCAAGGTCTGCGTCTGCTCCTGCAGGCTGGCCGACGCGGCGGCGGTCTGTTCGACCAGGGCCGCGTTCTGCTGCGTGGTGTCGTCCATCTGCGTGACGGCCTGGTTCACCTGGTCGATGCCCATGCCCTGCTCGTGCGACGCGGTGGCGATATCGGCCATGATGCGGGTGATGCCATGCACGCTGTTCAGCACCTCCTGCATGGCGCGGCCGGCGTCGCCCGCCAGCTTGTTGCCCAGCTCCACGCGTTCGACGCTATGGCCGATCAGATCCTTGATTTCCTTGGCGGCGCTGGCCGAACGCTGGGCCAGATTGCGCACCTCGGAGGCCACCACGGCAAAGCCGCGTCCCTGCTCGCCGGCGCGCGCCGCTTCCACCGCTGCGTTCAAGGCCAGGATATTGGTCTGGAAGGCGATGCCGTCGATGACGCCGATGATGTCGACGATCTTGCGCGAGCTTTCGTTGATTTCGCCCATGGTGCGCACCACCTGCGACACCACTTCGCCGCCCTTTTCCGCCACGCCGGCGGCGGTGGCCACCAGGCCGTTCGCCTCGCGCGCATTGTCGGCGTTCTGCTTGACGGTGGAAGTCAGCTCCTCCATCGAAGACGCAGTTTCTTCCAGGCTGGAGGCCTGCGATTCCAGACGCGAGGACACATCGGCATTGCCGGTGGCGATATCGCGGCTGGCGGCATTGATATTGTCGATGCTGCCGCGCACCTCGCCGACGATGCCGCGCAAGCTCTCGCTCATGGCCTTCAAGGCGCGCAGCAGCAAACCCACCTCGTTTTCCGGCCCCACCTCAAACTGCGTGCCAAGCCGGCCCTGTGCCACCTGCTGCGCCACGCCGATGGCCGAATGCAACGGCACCGTGATGGAGCGCGCGATCAGCACGGCGATATAGGCCGCCAGCAGCACCAGCGCGAACATGGAGCCGAGCATGATCCAGCGCTGCTGGTGGAAGCGCGCGATCTTCTCAGTCAGCATCTTGTCGAGCAGCTTGGCCGCCGCTGCATTCAAGGCGAATTGCATATCGATAGCGCGCGTGGTGAAGGCCACATACTCCTCGCCGGAGTACGTCAACTGCTCGGGCTTGACGATGTTTTCCTGTGCCAGCTCGATGGCCTTGCGCGCGATGTCGGCCGCCTCCTGCATCGCCGGCCCCAGCTCGCGCCCGATTTCCGGACTGGCGGCAGCGGCCTTGCCGAAGGCCGTCACGGTCTGGTCCAGGCGGTCGGTGACGCGGCCCGTGATCCCGGACAGCATCTGGCGGTCTTCGATGCCGGCTTCTTTTTTGGCCAGCAGGCCGGCGCCCTTGGCGCGCGTCTTGCCCAGCTCCTCGGTCAGATAGGGCAGTTGGTAGAACATGGCCTGGATCAGCTGATAGCCTTCCTTGTCCGGGTCCAGGCTCAGGCCGAAGGCATCGCCGATCAAGTCGTTCATCTTCAGCAGCTTGGGCACCAGGGCCGTATGCGCCGCATAGCTTTGCGGCACCGTGATCTTGCCGTCGCTGACGGCGCTGCGCAGCGCTTCCCATTCGCGCTTGGCGACATCCTTGGCATCGCTGATGGCGCGGTCGTTGAGCGAGGCCACCAGCTTATCCAGTTCGGCGTAGGCCGCATCGGCTTCGGCCTGTTTGGCGCGGCGTTTTTCCTGCGCCGCCGCGATGCCGCCCAGCGCCAGCGCCGACAGGCCGCGGTGCTGTTGCGTCAGCTGCACAACCCGCAAGCCGTTGACGGCGGCCGGCAACCCATCGAGCTCGCTTTCATAGGCAGCCAGTGCCTTGCCCGCTTCGTTCATATACAAATAGGTGGGAATGGCGGCCAGCACCACCGCGATCACGCTCAGAATCAGGAACTTTTGCCAGAGCTTGAGCCTGGCCAGAAGGGAGTTGGTATTCATGACGAAACCTCGCTGCGGTCGTGGGGAGCACTTGGATTGCCGTGCGATACGGCTTGTTTCCATCATAGGCCGATTTACTATTAAGACGTGACATTTGGTGAGAATCTGTTGCAGAATTAATGGTGCTTTGCAACAACTATCAAACAAGAACCCTGGGTAGGGCCGAAAAGCTTGGCTATCCGGCCAGAAACCGCAGTGCTATATTGCCCACTATGAGACAAGTCCTGTCTGTCCTGACGCTGCTTTGTGCCGTGCTCACGGCCCCGCTGGCGCGAGCCGAGGTCGTCAATGTCTACACCAGCGCCAATTTCGCGCCCCTCCTCAGCGGCGGCGGCAGTCACGGGCTGTATCCCGACCTGATCGACTATCTCAACCGCCAGCAGCTTGGCGACCTCAGCTTCCGCCTCAACTACCTGCCGCGCAAGCGCCTGCAGATGCGGCTGGAAAACGGCAAGCTCGACGGTATCGTCATCGGCATGATGCCGGCCTGGCTCAATGACGAGGAGCAGCGCAAATACCTGTGGACCGCGCCCTTCGCCATCGACCGCTTCGTGCTGGTGTCGCGCCGCGAACACCCCATCAACCCGGCCGTGGCCGGCGCCCTGTACGGCAAGACCATCGGCCTGACGCTGGGCTACGTCTATCCCGGCCTCGACGACTGGATACGCCGCGAAGGCCTGCACCGCGCCGACGCCCTGAGCGAAGAAATCAATCTGGAAAAGCTGCGCCTGGACCGCATCGACTGCGTCGCCGTCTCGGAATCGGTGGCGCGCTACTACCTGAAGAGCCACAACGCCGAAAGCCGCTTCACGCTATTCAATCTGCCCGGGCGGCAAACCGAACGCCGCTTCCTCGTGCCGCAGGGTCAGGCCGATGTCTACGAGCGCCTGGCGCCCGTGATCCGCAAGCTCAAGGACGATCCGGCCTGGCAGCGCATCCTCAGCAAATACGAATAACGCTGATATTCCACATAAGCCCGCCGTATTCCTCTGGACATCCCCGTCTGCACCGCTAACGTGATGAGTGGAGGTGCCGATCATGCTCGATTTCAAAGACGAAACACCCGCCCTGCCCGGCTACGAGGAGGACTTCGCGCTGTGGCTTGACGCCCAGGCCGCGCTGCTACGCAACGGCCAGTTTGCCCAGCTGGATATCGAGAACCTGATCGAGGAGTTGAACGGCATGTCCCGGCACGAACGTCACGCTCTGAAAAGCAGGCTGGAGGTCTTGATTCAGCATCTGCTGAAATGCCAGTTTCAGCCCGAGCGAAAAACGCCTAGCTGGACTTCTACGATCATCGAACAACGCGCAAGAATTCACACGATATTGGAGGACAGCCCAAGCCTGCTGCCGCAAATCGCGCAGTTTGCCAACAAAGCTTATGCTATAGCCGTCAGAAAAGCGGCAACAGAAACCGGCTTGCCTTCCGTGGTTTTTCCAGCCGCCCTGCCCTATGTGGCCGAGCAATTGCTGGATGAGGATTTTCTACCGTGATGGAATCGGTCACGCTCTACCTTTCGCAAGCCGATTTTGCAGTCAAGCTGTGCCAGTTCGCCGCAGCAGACGCCCCTCTCCACGACGCATTCCTCGATAGTCTTGCACATGCAACCGGCATGGATTGAGGAAACTTCCAGTCATCATATTCGTGCAAACGGCACAGCAGTCCCCTTTTTACCGAGCCAAAGGTGTGGGGAGACTTCCAGCCGCCTGGCCTGCCGGTGCATGTTTATGCGGCATTCGAAACTGCGAATGACAGCATCACCGGCCACATCACTCCATTGACTTTTTGGCTTCCCGCCTACCTGCGCTAAACACGGTCAATCCCATCCTGCGGACAATTTTGCAAAAGAGGTAAAATGTCAGGTTTACGACGCGCTCCGCGCGCTGCACTACCGACATACCGACATGACCACCGTTCCCAAAGAAATCAACGCCGCCGCCATCAAAAACAGCCCTGCCGAAAAAGTCACACCGATGATGCAGCAGTATCTGCGCATCAAGGCGGAACACCCCACGATGCTGGTCTTCTACCGCATGGGCGACTTCTATGAGCTGTTCTTCGACGACGCGGAAAAGGCTTCGCGCATCCTCGGCATCACGCTGACGGCGCGCGGCTCGCAGAACGGTGTGCCGATCAAGATGGCGGGCGTGCCTTTCCATTCGCTGGACGGCTATCTGGCCAAGCTGGTCAAGCTGGGCGAGTCCTGCGCCATCTGCGAACAGATCGGCGATCCGGCCACCAGCAAAGGTCCGGTGGAGCGCAAGGTGATGCGCGTGGTCACGCCGGGCACCTTGACCGATTCAGACCTGCTGCCGGAGAAATCCGAGCGTCCGCTGCTGGCCATGTGCGTGATCGCCAACCGCAAGGTGTACACGGCCGGCCTGGCCTGGCTCTCGCTGGCCAGCGGCTCGCTGCGCCTGATGGAATTCTCGGGCGAGCAGCGCGCCGTCACTGCACGCATCCAGCAGGAGCTGGAGCGCATCGTGCCGGCCGAAATTCTGCGCGGCGACAATGGCGAGCTGTTTGAGGACAGCTCCCTGTGCCACGTCAACCGCGTGCCGGACTGGCATTTCGACGTGGTGCACGGCCACAAGGCCCTGCTCGACCAGCTTGGCGTCGCCACGCTGACCGGCTTCGGCGCCGATGGCCTGGGCGCCGCTTTCGGTTCGGCCGGCGCGCTGCTGCGCTATGCGCAATCGACCCAGGGCCGCGGCTTGCAGCATGTGCGCAGCCTCGCTTGCGAAACCGAATCCGAATTCATCGGCCTCGATTCGGCCACGCGCCGCAATCTGGAACTGACCGAAACCATCCGCGGCCAGGAATCGCCGACCCTGTTCTCGCTGCTGGACCACTGCCGCACGCCCATGGGTTCGCGCCTGCTGCGCCACTGGCTGCACCATGCGCGCCGCGCGCAATCGGTGGCGCGCGCGCGTCACGACGCCATCGCCGCCCTGATGCAGAACGATGTCACCGGCTCGCTGTCCCACCATCTGGCCCAGGTGCCGGATATCGAACGCATCACCACCCGCGTGGCCCTGCTCACGGCGCGCCCGCGCGACCTGGCCAGCCTGCGCGACGGCCTGCGCCAGCTGCCGGATCTGCGTCACGCCATGCAGCGCAGCCTGAGCCACGATAACGACGCCAGCCTGCTGTCGCATATCCACGCCGCCATCGACACGCCGCAAGCCTGCCTCGACCTGCTGCAAAGCGCGGTGATGGAAGAGCCGGCAAATATGGTGCGCGACGGCGGCGTCATCGCGCGCGGCTTCGATGCGGAGCTGGACGAGCTGCGCGGCCTGTCGGAAAACGCAGGCCAGTTCCTGATCGACCTGGAAGCGCGCGAGCGCGCCCGCACCGGCATCGCCAATCTGCGCGTGGAATACAACAAGGTGCACGGCTTCTATATTGAAGTCACCAACGGCCAGGCTGACAAGGTGCCGGACGATTACCGCCGCCGCCAGACGCTGAAGAACGCCGAGCGCTATATCACGCCGGAGCTGAAAGCCTTCGAGGACAAGGCCTTGTCGGCGCAGGACCGCGCCCTGGCGCGCGAAAAGGTGCTGTACGACCAGCTGCTGGCCGACCTGGCGCCGCATATCGGCACGCTGCAGACCATCGCCCAGAACATCGCCCAGCTGGACACGCTGACCGCGCTGGCCGAGCATGCGCTGCGCCACAACTGGTGCGCGCCGGAGCTGGTGGCCGAGTCCTGCATCAATATAGTCGAAGGCCGCCACCCCGTCGTGGAAAACCAGATCGAGCGCTTCATCGCCAACGACTGCAAGCTGCTCGACGAACGCCGCCTGCTGCTGATCACCGGTCCGAACATGGGCGGTAAATCGACCTTCATGCGCCAGGTTGCGCTGATCACCCTCTTGGCCTACGTCGGCAGCTATGTGCCGGCGGCCAGCGCCACCATCGGCCCGATCGACCGCATCTTCACCCGCATCGGCGCCACCGACGACCTGGCCGGCGGCCGTTCCACCTTCATGGTGGAGATGACCGAGGCGGCCACCATTCTGAACGGCGCCACCGAGCATTCGCTGGTGCTGATGGATGAAATCGGCCGCGGCACCTCGACCTTCGACGGCCTGGCCCTGGCTTGGGCCATCGCGCGCCACCTGATCGACGCCAGCCGCAGCTTCACCCTGTTCGCCACCCACTACTTCGAATTGACCCAGCTGCCGGAAGCGCATCCGACGGCGGCAAACGTGCACCTGTCGGCGGTGGAGCATAAGGACAGCATCGTCTTCCTGCACGCGGTGCAAGCCGGCCCAGCCTCGCAAAGCTATGGTCTGCAGGTGGCCCAGCTGGCGGGCGTGCCGCAGCCGGTGATCAAGGCGGCGCGCAAGCATCTGGCCCGCCTCGAATCGCAGGCGCTCGACGCCACGCCGCAGCTCGACCTGTTCGCCGCGCCCACGTCCGACGCCAACGACGAGGAAGCGCCGGCGGCGCCAGCCGCCGCCGCGCCGGCCGAAGCCAATCCCGCGCTGCAGGAGCTGCTGGGCGCCCTGGACGAACTCGATCCGGACGCCCTGTCGCCGCGCGAGGCGCTGGAACAGCTCTACCAGCTCAAGCGCCTGGCGCAACCCGCGCTGGCATGAGCATGCGGCGCGCCGCCGTGCCGCCTTTGAGCGCTGCCGCGCTGCTGGCGTTCGCGCTGGCGCCGGCCGCCGCCGCGCCAGCGAAGAAACCTTTCCAGTTCGCCGTCGCCGCCCAGGTGCTGAAGGGCGAGGCCGACGAGGCCGAGCTGCAGCGCACCCTGGAAGACGCGGAGCAAAAGCGCGCCGCCTTCCTGCTCGTGACTGGCATCAAATCGGCCAGCGAGGCTTGCAGCGACAAGCTGTACGCCCAGCGCCGCGTCCTGCTCGACAAGTCTCCGCGTCCGCTGGTGCTGTCGCTGGCGGGCAGCGACTGGACCGCCTGCCGCAACTCGGCGGGCCGCTCGAATGCGATCGAACGCTTGAACCGCATCCGCGAACTGTTCTTCGATCAGGACGAATCGCTGGGCGAGAAAAAACTCGCGCTGAACCGCCTGTCGAACTCCAGCCAGTTCCGCAGCTATGCCGAAAACGCCTACTGGGAATATGGCAATGTGCTGTTCGCCACCATCAATCTGCCCGCGAAGAACAACCACTTCCTGACGGAAGCGGGGCGCAATAGCGAATACGAAGACCGTACCGTGGCCAACCGCAGCTGGCTGCAGCGCCTGTTCGCCCAGGCCAAGCGCAAAAAGCTGGATGGCATCGTGCTGGTGTCGGACGGCGATATCGGCGCGCACCAGGAAGAAGGCTTCTCGCTGCTGAATGGTTTCTCCAGCAAGCAGGATGGCTTCGCGCAAACGCGCAAGCAAGTGCGCGCGCTGGCCGACAAATTCAAAGGCAAGGTGCTGCTGATCGATAGCGCCAAAAAGCCCGCCAAGGCGCCCGCATCCCAGAACGGCGCCGCCAGCACATCCGCCAGCGCCACGGCCTCCGCGCCGAACGCCGACACCGCCCTGCACTGGCGCGGCAACCTAGCCCACCTGAGCCTCAGCCCCGGCTGGACCGCCATCCGCGTTGCCCCCGGCAGCCCCACCCTGTTC
>NZ_JABWEB010000049.1 GCF_013369485.1 Massilia sp. BJB1822 | reverse complement strand
CTGTCTGGCACCGACACGCAAAGCAATCCCACCGTCTACGTGGTGCAGCGCGACGGCGAGAACCTGGGCAATATCGCCAAAGCCGTGTGGGGCGACGAGCGCCTGTGGTATATGATCGCCCAAGCCAACGGTCTGACCGGCAACGAGCCCCTGAAAGCCGGCCAGCCGCTGACCATTCCGGTGCGCCTGAACACCATCTACAACGGCGCCAACACCTTCGAGCCTTACAATGCCGGCGAGCTGGTGGGCAGCACCACGCCCGAACTGGCCATTCCGCAGCCGGCAGCACCGGCGCCGAAGAAGGGCAAGTGCGGCGGCGTGGGCCAACTGATCATCATCGTGGTGGCTGTAGTGGCCACGGTGCTGAGCACAGGCGCGGCCGCCTCGGCCCTGGCCAGCGCCAGTGGCGTGAGCGGCGGCGCCGCAGGTCTCGCCACCACCGTCGCCGGCGCAGCCAACGCTGCTGGCTTGCTTGCCACAGGCGCGTCGGGACTGAGCGCTGGCCTGGCCTTCACCGCGGGCGCCATCGGCGGCGCGGTCGGCTCCATCGCCAGCCAGGCCGTGGGCATGGCGCTCGGCATGCAGGACAAGTTCAGCTGGAAAGGCGTGGCGCTCTCGGCGCTCGGCGGCGGCGCCTCGGCCGGCGTGGCCTCGCTGGGCGCTGGCGGCTCGCTGGGTGCCGCCTTTGCCGGCGCAGAGACACCGGCCCTGGTCGCACGTGCTGCCTTGGGTAGCGTGGCTAGCCAGGCGATCGGCAATGCGGTGGGCCTGCAAAGCGGCTTCAACTGGCGCAATGTGGCGGCAGCCGCGGCCGGTGCCGCTGTCGGCTCAACCGTTGGCAAGGCAATGGAGCAAGCAGGCACCTTCTCCGGTCTACGCAGCTTTGCCGGTCTGGCCCGTGGCACGGTCAGCGGTTTCGCCGCGGGCACCACAGCGGCCATAGCCCATGGCGGCAAGATTGAAATTGCCAGGATTGCGACAGATGCGTTTGGCAATGCGCTGGGAGCAAGCCTGATGCGTATGAATTGGGCGGGTAGCAGTCAGCAGTTCGGGAATGAGTCGATGGGTGACATCGCTGAGATGCCCGAGAGCCAAAGTGGTAATGCCGAATCTATCACTGCAGGTAAAGCCACCATTTTGGAGGATGGCAGTATTCGCGGATCGGACGGTGTCATTCGGCGTCCAGGCGGCTATGCGATTGATCTTGGCGGGACCCCGGACAATCTTGGAAAATTTCTGGGCTGGAGGAGCGACAAGCAACCCTACTACGCAGAGAAGGACGGTGCTGGCTTCAAGGTTGACGGCCTGTTGACCAATACTAACTACACGGTAACGGCAAAGCCAAGTTATTTAACTGCCGATCTTGCGTACACGTTTGACAGCTCCGGCCAAGCGTTCTGGCGTGACCGAGGGACCGGGGAAATCATGAGTCCGCGTGCACCATACGCCATGCCGAATTTGAGCGACCTGCAAACGGCGGATATTGGCGCTGGACTGCGGTATGGTATTACCAGCTTCCCGGGCGCAGCGGTCAATGCCGCCAACGACGTTTTTGATATTGCCAATACGTTAGCCGGAGCGGGTTATGGCGATTCCGAGAGCATCATGCGGGTGACTGGTTGGGGACAACGGGCATCCGATCTTGGTATCAACGGTCTTGCTGACAGACTTGGTTATGCGATATACGCAAGCAGTTCGCTAAAACCATTCGACTCGATGTTTCATGGAAATTATTACAGTGCTGGCGTGGAGAGTGTCGGCGCTGCTATTGGCATAGCTGCGCCAGCAACCCCTGACATAGTGCTGAGCACAGTAAATTTAGCAAAGCAAGGCGCAAGCTGGAGCCTGCAGACTTTGGGGCCGACTGCCGACAGAATGCTGTTCAATTATGGACAGCGTATGGGTCTTATAATGAGTGTGGTAGAGGACACTGGAATGTGGACTCAAACCACGTCGGGCGCTTTCTCAAAAGACGCTCCGTATGTAACACGCTATGATCCAAGTTTCCCGGGTAGGCCGGATCCACAGTACTCGCTCAATTCGTTGATTTTCAAGGACCCTGCCGGATACAATGCGCTTGGATTCCCTCGTGATGCTGGTGAGTTCTGGCGTAATTGGGTTGAAAAAAATCCTGACTCACTCAGCTCCAGCAATCGGTATTTAATTGAAAATTTCAATCGTCTTAAAATCTCCCCTCGAGTTGATCAAGAATGGATTAAAGCATTCCCCGAGCATGGAAACTATATGGGAGACACATTGATTCATCATCACGTAAACTTTAGACAATATACAATTCCAGTCCCAGGGAAAACACATATTGGATCTGGTGGCCCATGGCATCAGAAATGAAGGTTAAATTATGACTTTATTGACAATTGAAGATATAAAACAGGGACTTGACCTAGAATTCCTTCCTCTTGAGCCATTACTTAACGGCTTTCGTCTTATCGCTGGAGGTGTATCAGAGTCCGAAATCGAAATAGCTGAAAACAATATTAAAGAGGGTTTCCCAAATGATTTCAAAGACATGCTTAAGAAATTCAATTTCGGAAATTTAACCATTGGACCCATTGCCTTTTGCAACAATGGCAACTACTTAAAAGAATTGATTGAGCTAAACATTTCTAACTCTTGGTGGGGAGAGGGATTTCGCCCTCCGAATTTACTGCTTATTGCAAATTCTGATCCTTATGGAATCTTACTTAATGTCAAAAATAACAATGTTCTCGCATTAGATCCAGAGTTAGGCTGGAAATCTGCGAAGTTAATAGCCAAAGACTTCGAAAAATACATACGTGGCATTGGAACTATTATGTTACGCCGCTCTAACAGCGACAAAACAAATCTTGCAAAGGAAGTCCTGATAGACGTAGGTAGTAATGATTCGGCTTATTGGCTAAATTTATCAAAGTAGCATTTTTTAATGATTTCTATCCCCGTTGGTGGTTATAAGCCATCACGGGGTTCATGGCATCGAAGCGGTATTCGACCTTGATGGTTTTGCCGAGGCCAGCCGAGGGGTGGTAGCTGGTGGTGACGTTGCTGCGGTTGCCGTAGGCGTCGTAGACGTAGCTCAGGCGGTAGTCGGCGTTGCGCACGCGCGCGGTGATGGTGGCCAATCGGCTTTGGGCGTCGTAGCTACGGATCTTCGCCGATGAGGTTGCCAACCGCCAAACCTATGTGGCGGGCACGGTCGACACCACGCGCGGCAAGGGCTATGACGGTCAGGATGGCCTGCAAGCCTACAAGCAGATTGTGGACTGGAATGAGGACACGCCCGAAGCGCCCAGCTGGTCCAACGACTTCGCCTCCACCATCGCCACCCACAACATCGCCTACGACTGGGACGGCAGCCGCCTCAGCGACAACGATGAAACCTAC
>NZ_JABWEB010000048.1 GCF_013369485.1 Massilia sp. BJB1822 | reverse complement strand
TTGTCGGGCACCGACACGCAAAGCAATCCCACGGTCTACGTGGTGCAGCGCGACGGCGAGAACCTGGGCAATATCGCCAAAGCCGTGTGGGGCGACGAGCGCCTGTGGTACATGATCGCCCAGGCCAACGGTCTGACCGGCAACGAGCCCCTGAAAGCCGGCCAGCCGCTGACCATTCCAGTGCGCCTGAACACCATCTACAACGGCGCCAACACCTTCGAGCCTTACAATGCCGGCGAGCTGGTGGGCAGCACCACGCCCGAGCTGGCCATTCCGCAGCCGGCGGCGCCGGCGCCGAAGAAGGGCAAGTGCGGCGGCGTGGGGCAACTGATCATCATCGTGGTGGCGGTAGTGGCCACGGTGATGAGCGCGGGTGCGGCCGCCTCGGCCCTGGCCAGCGCCAGTGGCGTGACCGGCGGCGCCGCAGGTCTCGCCACCACCGTCGCCGGCGCAGCCAACGCTGCTGGCTTGCTCGCCACGGGCGCCTCGGGACTGAGCGCTGGCCTGGCCTTCACCGCTGGCGCCATTGGCGGCGCGGTCGGCTCCATCGCCAGCCAGGCCGTGGGCATGGCACTCGGCGTGCAAGACAAGTTCAGCTGGAAAGGCGTGGCGCTCTCGGCGCTCGGCGGCGGCGCCTCGGCCGGCGTAGCCTCGCTGGGCGCTGGCGGCTCGCTGGGTGCGGTGTTCGCCGGCGCAGAAACACCAGCCCTGGTCGCGCGTGCCGCGTTGAGTAGCGTGGCGAGCCAGGCGATTGGCAATGCAATAGGCCTGCAAAGCGGCTTCAACTGGCGCAATGTGGCGGCAGCCGCGGCCGGCGCCGCTGTCGGCTCAAC
Source organism: Massilia sp. BJB1822 (assembly GCF_013369485.1). Lineage (GTDB taxonomy): Bacteria > Pseudomonadota > Gammaproteobacteria > Burkholderiales > Burkholderiaceae_D > Rugamonas. Next base: position 3,290 of record NZ_JABWEB010000048.1, on the reverse strand, counting down.
CGTTGGCAAGGCAATGGAGCAAGCAGGCGCCTTCTCCGGTCTACGCAGCTTGGCCGGTCTGGCCCGTGGCACGGTCAGCGGTTTCGCCGCGGGCGCCACCGCCGCTATTGCACGGGGAGGCAAAATTGAGATCGCCAGGATTGCAACAGATGCGTTCGGCAATGCGCTGGGGAATAGTTTGGCTGACACTCTCTCTACAGAGGAGCCGACGGGCGTAGCCAACAGCGCGCGAAAACCTGGCTCCATGGCAAATAGAGACCGTCAGCAGCGCGCATTCGATGCATTGCTGAAAGCCAGCGGCTCTGAAACTGTTGCAAAACAATATATGCAACAGTATGCCGACCTGATCGATGATACTTCGGGAATTTTGGATTTCGGTAGCGCTGCCGCCGCCCCTGATGCGAAGTATTTGGTACGCCCATCCGATCCAGAGCAAGCTAGTGCATATGACAAAGTCCTGCATATGGTGGGCAAAACGCCAGCAGACGCATGGCTTACTGCAAAAGATGTCGCAATAAGGCAACGCGCTGATAGTATTGAGTTGGAGATCGATACGGTGCAGCGAACCGACTCCCGACGGGCCGAGACCTTGCGAAATATGCATCAGGAGATGGTATTTGGTTTGTTAAATCGAGATGTATATTTCCAAAATGAAATTTCCGAGTTAATGCCTCGTGGTTGGGGGCGGGTAACTGTTGAGTCCGATCTAAGAGCATTTGGCATTTCTTCCGAAATACTAATTGATAAGGATCAGGGGTATTTTGGAGCTTTATATAGAAACAAAAATACCGAAACCTACGTCTATGCTAACCGGGGGACGGATGAGCGAATTGATTGGGCACATAACTTCCTACAAAGCGTTGGAAAATCATCTTCGCAATATGAGCGAGCAATTGAAATTGCGCGACGGTTGAAAAGTAGTGAAATTGCCGCACAGCTGACGTTTACGGGACATTCTTTAGGTGGTGGCTTGGCATCCGCACAATCGATTGTCACAGGGATTCCTGGAATTACCTTTAATGCTGCAGGACTAAATCCAGCAACGGTCGCCCCCTATGGCCCCAACTTGATGACCCGCGCTCCTAGCATACGTGCCTATTATGTTCAAGGAGAGCTTCTCAGCACCATGCAAGATTCCGGAGCAACCGTGGTATCAAGTACCGCCGCTTGGTTGGGATCACCACTCCTAGGGGTGGGCAGTTATGCCGCGTTGTCGAGGTTGCCGAAGGCGACCGGTCTGCGAGTTGCGCTGGACGCGGTGGGTGATCCTGTTAAGATGGGGAGCACCCTTGCCCCAGGAAACGCCTTTACTGCTATCTCGCCAACAACTTCTCTCGATTTACACGGAATGAGCAATGTACTCAACAGCTTGTATCGACGTATCGCTACTACGGCACAGCCGGGATGGTTCATTAAATGGAATTGAAAAATACTTTACGCCGTTGGCTATTGTTGTTAGCTGTGCTGGGCATGCCTATGATTGGAGGTTGTGAAATGAAGGTTGCAGGGGAAACTGCATCATACTATTTTGGCGATACCCCTGAAGCAGACTTGGCGCGTGCCGCAGCGACAGGAAAAACTGACGAAATAGTGCGATTGATCACCAAGGGGGCAAACATAAACGCGGTTGGCCAAAAGAATATGAGTCCGCTCGTATGGGCCTTGACCGCGCGTAATATTGACGGCATGCGCGCCTTGTTGCAAGCGGGAGCGGATCCTAATCAGAGTATTGGACCCGAGCGGCAATTTCATCCTGTATGGCTCGCAGCTGGGATGGATACGCCAGAGCCATTACGCGTTTTACTGAACTTCAAAGGCAATCCCAATGCTCCCCACAAAGGGTATGAGTTCAATGCATTAAGACACGCAATTATGCAGTTCGAAAATGTAAAGTTATTAGTACAAGCTGGAGCCGATGTAAACTCTGCGGACTCAACTGGCCAACCAGTTGCAGTAAGCGCGGCGAGTTTGGCGCAATACGATGTAGTGATCTATTTGCTGGAACATGGGTTCGACAACAATCTTCCTTTGCTGGCTTGGGAGGTAAATGATCGTCCGCTCTCTCCTGACTTTGAGCCTAAGCGCCAGAAAACACTGGCGGTACTCAAGGCGATGGGCCTGATTCCAACGACAGGCAAAGCACCAGCGCGGAAGAGATAAGATAGTTAATACAATTGATCGAAAACTTGAGCTCTATAATTATCCAATCCCGTTTGATCGTAGACGCGTTTAATGAATAATTCTGGTCGTTTCTGTTGCCATTCCTTGAGCACGAGAACGGGCGTTTTACTGCCGATAGCGCGTTGTGGAATGTGGTGGTTATACAACTTCAAATAGTTTAGCAAGATGGTCTGCAAGTCGGCCCGACTATCGAAACGGGCCTGCTGCAGCAATTCATTGATGCGCCCGTTGAAACGCTCGGCCATACCATTGAATAAAATTACTCAAAAGCAATGCTCGTCTATCTACGCAAATGAGATGCTTATTTCTGTCCTAACGCATTCAGGCCTTCGAGTAGCAGCCCTATATCTGGGCGGGAGACATTTTTTTGTTTGAACCGGATGCTGTACTGGAACGCATTGGCCAAGGCCTACTTGAGGCATTAGATGCAAGCCGTGTATTGGATTCGAGTGAAATTCGGCAATTTTTCGACCCAGCGAATTTGAAAGAACGATATGAGGATTGGGTCGCCACCTTATTACACCATACGGGTGAACTCGACCGTAGAAAGCTATTTAGGACGATGAAGCATTGTACTGTTGAATGCGAGAGCGAAGTGATTTCCATCCGTCCCACTGATCATCAAGAAGGCGAAGGTTGGGCGGGCCAGTCTGATATTCGAGTAGTTCAAATAAGCCGCCATGCAACAGCGGAGGAAGTTGGACGAGCTATATCGCTTGCGGTATCTCGCTGTAATGGTTAGCACCCGACGCATTTGGCTATGTGCTGGGGCATTAGGTTGATTGTACTGGCGCGTCCAACACTAACTGCTTCAAAGTTGCCTACCTCACGCTGATCCGAACGCCACCGTCCCACAAGGCTCTAAACTTGCTGCGAAGCTAGTAGGCTTAAAAAACTAAACATTTCCCAAAATCCCTGGATACCTTCCTTGAAAGCATCGCCTCGGCCGAGCATACGGCCTTGCAGGCAGTCACGGATCTTACAAAGGGGATGGTATGGTTGCGATTGTTGGCGGGAATGGACTGGGTCTACTGAACGGCTCCGGCGCGACGCTGGGGCAGCGCGGGCTGACGGGCAACGCCCAGATGGGCAGCCATGGCGATCAAGTG
>NZ_JABWEB010000047.1 GCF_013369485.1 Massilia sp. BJB1822 | reverse complement strand
TGTGATACGCCTGCCCCGCCGCCGCATCGAGCTGCGCCAGGAACCACAGGCGCTGCTGCGACCACGACAACGGCAGCGCGCCGCTGCGGTCGGCTTTCCCAAGGATGGAACGCTCACGCATTGGGGGCAGAATGCCTTGCTGTTGACGCAGAAGCTTGAGCAGTGCTGCACGCTTCAACTGTTCGAGATCTCCTTCAACTTTCTTAGTCATTCTTTACATCCCCAGATAAAATTTCTAACAATTCCTGTTCTGACAATCCGTCCAGCTGCCCGTTCAACGTAGCAAGCTCCTCGTTACCGGCGAAAGATTCCAGCTGCTTATCCACGATATGATTTGCGAGGGAGCCAAAGTCCGGCTCTGCAAAAACAGCCCTAATGGAAATCTCGACGCCCATCTGTTCGGCGATGCGCGACACCAGCTGCACCGCCAACAAGGAATGGCCGCCCAGTTCGAAGAAGCGGTCGTGGCGCCCGACGCGTTCCAATCCCAGCAATTCCTGCCAGATAGAAGCAAGCGCCTGCTCTAGCTCGCCATGCGGCGCTTCGTATTCCCGGCTGACCAGGGCATCGCGGTCGGGCGCCGGCAACGCTTTTCGGTCCAGTTTTCCGTTTGGCGTCAACGGCAACGCCTCCAGCATCACAAACGCCGACGGCACCATGTACTCTGGCAACTGCACCGCCAATACCTCACGCAGGGCAGCCGCCTCCGGCAGCCCCCCTTCCTTCGCCGTGACGTACGCCACCAGTCGTTTGTCGCCAGGATGATCTTCGCGTGCGATAACTACAGCCTCGCGGATCTGCGGGCAAGCCACCAACGCAGCTTCAATCTCACCCAGTTCAATCCGAAATCCGCGTATCTTCACCTGGAAGTCGTTACGGCCCAGGTATTCGATATTGCCGTCGGCCTGCCAATATCCCAGGTCACCGGTCTTGTAAAGCCGCGCGCCCTGTACCTCACTGAACGGGTCGGTAATGAAGCGGCCTCCCGTCAGGTCTGGACGGTTCAGGTAACCGCGCGCTACGCCTGCGCCACCAATAAAGATCTCACCGGCCGTGCCGAGGGGCGCCACCCCACCGTTCTTGTCGAGGATGTAAATTTTCGTGTTGGCAATGGGGCGACCTATCGGCACGTTCGCACGCGCGCGATCACCAGCTCCGGGTTCGTAGGTAATGCAGCCCACAACGGTTTCAGTCGGGCCGTATTCATTGACAATCCTCGCCGTGGGGCACAGCTCATTCCACAGGAGCACTGTCGCCATCGGCAATGCTTCGCCGCCAACGACAAACAGATCCACGGATGGCTTTCTGTTCCGTGCCCGCAGCGACTGTCCCACCACAGCAAGATGGGCCGGCGTGATCTTAATGAGACCCCAGCTGTCTCCCGATGCCAGCAGGCCTTCAAGGGATTCAAGCTCCTGGCCACCTGGCAGCAGCCATGCCTGCCTTCCTACCAGCAGCGGCAAGTAAAGGCTGGTAATTGTTGCGTCAAAGGCCAACGGTGAGCTGACGATCGCGTTCTTCAGGTCTGACGCCCTGTAGGCGTTCATCGCCCATCGCAAGTAGTTATTCAGGCCGGCATGGGTGATCTCAACCCCCTTCGGCCGTCCCGTTGAGCCAGAGGTATAAATCACGTAGGCCAGGTGATCCGGCCGCTCGCCAGCGCGTTCTGGATTGCTATCCGGCTGCAGCGCTAGTTGCGCCGCTTCGGCTTGGCCGTCCAAACACAGAACTACCTGCGACGCAGGCAGCAACCGTGGCAAGCCATCGCGCAAAGCCTGCTGTGTCAACACCACCAATGGTGCGCTGTCCTCCAGCATCAACTCCAGCCGCTCTTGCGGATACGACGGGTCGAGGGGTACATAAGCGCCGCCGGCCTTCAGGATCCCCAGCAGGGCCACCACCATCTCGATGCTGCGTTCCATGCAGATGCCCACCAGCACATCCGGCCCCGCACCCAATGCGCGCAAGTGATGCGCCAACTGATTTGCCTTGCGGTTCAATTCGCCATAGCTCAACTCGCGGCCTTCATACACCAGGGCCGTTACCTCTGGTTGTACCTGCGCTTGCTCCGCAAACAGCTCATGAACCAGCCTATCTTGGGGATACGCCGCCGCCGTCGCATTGAATGCCTGCGTCAGCTGCTCGTATTCGGCCAGCGGTATGGTCCGGACACCTTCAAGCGGCGTTTCCGGCGCCTCGCGCAAAGCATCGAGCAGGTTCTCCAGCGTGACCTGCATATGGCGCGCTATGCGGCCGGGCTCAATGCCGGCGATACATTGCTCTGTCAGTGCGAATCCCTGCGCATTGTCTTCAACTGAAACGGTCACCGGATAGTTGGTGCGTTCTTCCGCCTCCAGAAGACGCATGCCCTGCAGATCCGCCTCTTCTTCAGTCAATCTCGCAGCCAGGTCATTGTGGCGGTAATTGAGAATGCTGGTGAACAGAGGCAGCGGCGCCGCAATATCGCTGCAGCGCTGAGCCAGCGCCAGCGAGGCCTGCTCATGCTCAATCAGCTCATGCAGGCCTTGCTGCACCTGCGCCAGCGCACCTTGCACTGTCCGGGCCTGCAGGCGCACCCGCAGTGGCAAGGTGTTGACGAACATGCCCAGTATCCGATCCGCTGCAGCCCCGCCCTGCAAGCGGCCTGAGAGCACGGTGCCGAACACCACATCGTCATTACCGCTGAAGGCCGCCAGCACTTTCGCAAACGCCAGATGGAATAGCGCCGCAGGCGCTATCCTGTACTCGCGTGCGCAGGCGCGAACGGCCATACCCAGCTCTACATCCAGCTCCAGGCGGGTTTCCGTCACACCGGCACCGTTGCCCATCGTGTCAAGGATACCGAATGGCGCGGTAGGGCTTTCCACGCCTGCCAGGGCGCAGCGGAAGTACTGTTCATGATCGATCGCCGGTATGGCACCGAGGTGTGCAATGAAGTTGCGGTAAGGTACCGGGTCCGGCAGGACTGCCGCCTGGCCGGCCAGGATAGTGCGCACCTCTTCCACAATCAGGGCCAGCGTGACGTGGTCGCTCACCAGATGATGGTAACTCAGCATTAGCAGCCATTCTCCGGCGTCTTCCCAATGCAGCGCATGGGCGTGCAGCATTGGCGCCTGCCGCACATCGAACCTGAAGTGCACGGAACTCGTCTCCTGGCGTAACTGCTCGGCGGCATCCATGCCGGCTTGCGGCACCACTTCCACCAGCGGCAGGCTCGCTTTGCGCCAGACTGCCTGCATGGGCCGGCCAAGACCTTCCCAATGGGCGGCGCTACGCAAAATATCGTGGCGATCAATCACCATTTGCAAGGCGCGGGCAAATGCTTCGAGCTGAGAGCGCGTGTCAAAAGCCAGCAGAATGCGTTGCTGGTAGGCGTCCCCCTGCTCGGCCAGGAGGTGGTGGAATAGAATCCCCTCCTGCAGCGGCGATAGGGGATAAATATCCTGCACATTGGAGACACCGCCCGCCACCGCAGCGACTACCCGGTCGATCTCTGCCTGCTTCAGATTGGCCAGCGGCAAGAGTTCAGGCGTGATGTCTTCGGTTTCCGCTTGGATTCTGTTGGCAGGTACCGCGACGCCTTGCTCCCGGTCCCCGCGCACGATAGCGGCAGCCAGTGCCGACAATGCTGGCGACTGGAAGACCTCCCGGACCGTCAATGCCATGCCACGCTGACGCAGGCGCTCGACCATGGTCACGAGCAAAAGCGAATGGCCGCCCAGTTCGAAGAAGTGGTCGTCACGGCCAACCCGCTCCACGCCCAAGAGTTCTTGCCAGATAGCAGCCAGTGCCGCTTCAACCTCGCCCTGCGGCGCCGCGTAGATGCGGCTCACCAGCGCCCCCTGCTCCGGCGCCGGCAGCGCCTTGCGGTCCAGCTTGCCGTTCGGCGTCAGCGGGAAAGCTTCCAGCGTCACAAACGCCGACGGCACCATGTACTCCGGCAGCTGCGCCGCCAGCGCCGCGCGCAGCACGCCCGGTTCCAGCACAGCGCCCTCCTGCGCAGTGAGATAGGCCACCAGGCGCTGATCGCCCGGCTGGTCCTGGCGCGCAATCACCACTGCTTCGCGCACGCCGGCGCACTCGCCCAGCCTGGTCTCGATCTCGCCCAGTTCGATGCGGAAGCCACGCAG
>NZ_JABWEB010000046.1 GCF_013369485.1 Massilia sp. BJB1822 | reverse complement strand
GGTGATACGCCTGCCCCGCCGCCGCATCGAGCTGCGCCAGGAACCACAGGCGCTGCTGCGACCACGACAACGGCAGCGCGCCACTACGGTCGGCCCGGTCGATGGCCGGCAGCGCCGCCTGCTGCGCCTGCGCCACGGCCGACGCCAGCGCCGCCAGCGTCGGCTGCGCAAACAGCGCGCGCAGCGGCAATTCCGCGTCCAGCGTCTGGCGTACGCGCGACACCAGCTGCACCGCCAGCAGCGAATGGCCGCCCAGTTCGAAGAAATGGTCGTCGCGACCGACCCGCTCCACTCCCAAGAGTTCTTGCCAGATAGCAGCCAGTGCCGCTTCGACCTCGCCCTGCGGCGCCGCGTAGGTGCGGCTTGCCAGCGCACCCTGCTCCGGCGCCGGCAGCGCCCTGCGGTCCAGCTTGCCGTTCGGCGTCAGCGGCAGCGCCGCCAACACGACGAAGGCCGATGGCACCATATAGTCAGCCAAGGCATTCGCCAGCGCGGCGCGCAGCGCCGCCGGCGTCAGTGTCGCGCCTTCCTCGGCGGTCAGATAGGCCACCAGGCGCTTGTCGCCCGGCTGGTCCTCGCGCGCCAGCACCACGGCTTCTCGCACACCGGACACGTCCATCAAACGAGCCTCAATTTCGCCTGGCTCGATGCGGAAGCCGCGTAGTTTGACCTGAAAGTCGTTGCGTCCAAGGTACTCAATATTGCCGTCCGCCAGATAACGGGCCAGGTCGCCTGTCTTGTACAAGCGAGCGTCCGGCTCGGCACTGAACGGGTCAGCGATGAAGCGCTCGGCAGTCCACTCTGCACGGCCGAGGTAGCCACGCGCCACACCGGCGCCGCCAATGTAGAGCTCGCCCACCGCTCCAGGTACCACCTGTTGCTGGAATTTGTCCAGGATATACGCACGAGTACCGGCAATCGGTCGCCCGATCGGCACCGAGTGCTCGAAGGCGGCAAGATCGTCCATCTGGTAAGTGGTGGAGAACGTCGTACATTCTGTCGGGCCATAGCCGTTGACCAGATGCTGCGGCCTGCACGGTTTTTCCAGTGCCCGGCGAACCAGCATGGCATTCAGTGCGTCGCCGCCGATCAGCAGCCAACGCAGGCGGGCAAATGCTGCCTCCATATGGTCCACATAGTCGTTAAACAGGCCAACAGTCAGCCAAAGCGCCGTGGCCTGTCCCTTGATCAGGGCTGCCGTGAGTTGCCTCGCATCAAGCACAGCCTCCTGTGGCACCACCAGCACTGCGGCGCCGGATAGCAGGCCGCCCCAGACCTCCCACGTCGCCGCATCGAAGGCTGGATTGGCACAGTGTGCAATACAGTCGGCCTGATCCAGCGGCGCAAATTGACGGTTCAAGGCCAGGTGCAGAATATTGCCGTGCTCGATCATGACGCCTTTCGGACGCCCGGTCGACCCAGAGGTGTGCATGACATAGGCAAGACGATGATTCGCCTCAATGGCAGCCAGCGGCAAATTGGCATCGTTCTGCTGCGCCAATACCGCGCCGTCATCGAAAGCGCCGCTGTCGACGACGACGATAGGCGCTTGCACGTCGTCTGGCAGCGTCTCCCTCATCCTGGGCTGCGTCAGCAACACGACCGGAATGCAATCAGCCAACACCTCGCTTATGCGCTGCGATGAGGCGTGGTTGTCCAGCGGGACGTAAGCGCCGCCAGTCTTCAAGACCGCCAGCATCGCGACGACCGAATCAATACCACGCTCCATATAAATCGCCACCCGGTCCTCAACCTGGATGCCGTATTGCTGCAGATAATTGGCCAACTGATTCGCCCACCGATTCAGCATCGCATAGCTGACGGCTGTGTCGCCCTGCTTCAACGCAGTGGCGTCAGGCTGGCGTGCAGCCAGCGCCTCGAAATGCCGATGCACCAGCCCGAGGTTAGACGGCGCCCCTGCAGTTTGGCTCAGCGCAAGCAATTGAGCCTCCTGTTTTGGCGGCAGGAAGGCAATGCGTTGCACTGCCTGACTATCGTCAACCGTCATCGCCACCAGCAAGGCGGCGTATTGCTCCCCCAAGCTCACTATGCTGGCGGCATCGAACAGTTCGCTTGAATAGATCAGTTGGCAGAACAGGCCCTGCTCTCCTTTGCCGACGCTTAACGAGAGATCGAACTGGGCAGCAGTATGCTGTTTGTCCAGGTATTCAAGCCGCAGACCAGGCAGATCCAGCACCCCGCCCGGCACTGCGTGGTGCATCGTGAAGGAAACCTGGAACAGCGGGTTATAGCTCAGACTGCGTTGCGGCTGCAACTCCTCAACCAAGTACTCGAAAGGCAGTTCCTGATACTCAAAGGCGGCCTCGGCCGTCGACTTGACCATCGCCAGTACCTGGGCGACGCTCAATTCGCGGTCCAGACGCAGCCGCAGCGCCAGGGTATTAACGAAAAAGCCGATCAGCGGTTCGACTTCGAGGCACGAGCGGTTGGCTACCGGCGTACCGATGACGACATCATCCTGTCCGCTCAGACGTGACAGCAGCACTGCCCAGCCAGCGAGCAGGGTCATGAACAGCGTCGCTCCATGGCGCTGGCCAAGAGCCTCCAGGCGCGCTGTCATATCGGCTGACAGCATGAATTCATGGCTGGCGCCGCGATGGCTCTGGACCGCCGGACGCGGCCGGTCGGTCGGCAATTCCAGCAGGGCTGGCGCGCCGCCCAGTTGCGCCGTCCAAAACGCGATTTGGCGTTGCAGTTCCTCACCCTGCAGCCGTGCACGCTGCCAGGCGGCGTAGTCCGCATACTGCACCGCCAGCGCTGGCAGCGGGTCTACCTGCCTCAGGTGGAATGCCCGATATAGGGTGCTTACCTCTTGCACCAGGACGGCAATCGACCAGCCATCAGAGATGATGTGGTGCTGGGTCAACAGCAACACATATTCCGTCTCAGCTAGGCGCAGCAGTTGGCCGCGGATCAAGGGACCGCTGGCAAGGTCGAACGGCGCTTGCGCCTCTTCACCCGCCAGATGGACCACCCTTGCTTCCTGGTCGGGGATGCCGCGCAGATCAACGTGCCGCAAGGCAAAGCCACAGTCGGCAGCGCCGATGTGCTGCTGCGGTATGCCGTCCAGATTGACGAATGTGGTCCGCAATGCTTCATGACGGGCCACGATCCGGTCTAGCGTGGCTTGTAAGGCGCCTTCATCCAATTCGCCCGACAGGCGCAGGGCCGCCGGCATGTGGTAAGCGGAACCAGTCTCCTGCCCCAATTGGTCAATGAACCACAGTCGCTGCTGCGCCCACGACAGCGGCAACGCGCCGTCCCGTGCAATGGGCTTGATCGGCGTCAGAATCGCGCCTTGAGCCTGGGAAGCAGCCACAGCCAGCGCCGCCAGTGTCGCGTGTATGAATAGTATGCGCAGCGGCAATTCCACGCCGAGCGCCTGGCGGATACGCGACACCAGCTGCACTGCCAGCAGCGAATGGCCGCCCAGTTCGAAGAAGTGGTCGTCGCGGCCGACCCGCTCCACGCCCAAGAGTTCTTGCCAGATAGCAGCCAGTGCCGCTTCGACCTCGCCCTGCGGCGCCGTATAGGTGCGGCTTGCCAGCGCACCCTGCTCCGGCGCCGGCAGCGCCTTGCGGTCCAGCTTGCCGTTCGGCGTCATAGGGAAAGCTTCCAGCGTCACGAACGCTGCCGGCACCATGTACTCCGGCAGCTGCGCCGCCAGCGCCGCACGCAGTGCGCCCGGTTCCAGCACAGCGCCCTCCTGCGCAGTGAAATAGGCCACCAGGCGCTGGTCGCCCGGCTGGTCTTCGCGCGCGATCACCATCGCCTCCCCGACACCGGCGCATGCCGCCAGCGCCGCCTCGATCTCGCCCAGCTCGATACGGAAACCGCGCACTTTCACCTGGAAATCGTTGCGACCCAGGTATTCGACATTGCCGTCGGCCAGCCAGCGGCCCAGGTCGCCCGTCTTGTACAGGCGCGCACCCGGTGCAGCGCTGAACGGATCGGTGATAAAGCGTTCGGCCGTCAGTTCCAGCCGCTTCAGGTAGCCGCGCGCCACACCGATACCGCCGATGTGGATCTCCCCTGCCACGCCGAGCGGTGCCGGCACACCATGCCGATCCAGAATGTAGATCTGGGTGTTTGCAATCGGACGGCCTATCACCGGCAAGAACCCCCTCTGCCGCTCAAAGGTGATCCAGCTCGAATAAGTGGTCGTCTCCGTTGGGCCATAGAGATTCGCCACTACCTCCACCTGCGAACCGCTAAAGATGTCCGATACCAGCGATTCTTTGAGTGGCTCGCCAGCCAGGTTGACCATCTGAACCGATTCCGGCAGCCTTCCGCTACTGAGTACTGCGCGCATGGCCGATGGCACTGTATTTAGCAAGGTAACGCCTGACAGGCCAGTGGCTGCATTCACGATATTGCGGACGACCCGCACGGATTTTCCGAAACTGAGCGGAACGAACAGTTCAAAGACCGCGAGATCGAAGTTGATCGAAGTGGACGCCAGCGTCTGCTGCAAGTAGCGGTCGAACCATTCGCCACCCCAGCAGATCAGATTGACCGCATTGACGTGCGCGATCATCACGCCTTTCGGGCGCCCCGTCGAACCCGAGGTATAGATCACATAAGCCAGATGGTCCGGCCGCTGGCCGGCACGCTCCGGATCGCTCTCCGGCTGGAGC
>NZ_JABWEB010000045.1 GCF_013369485.1 Massilia sp. BJB1822 | reverse complement strand
GGAGCGGGGGGCGCGGGGGGCCCCACGCCGGGAAGACAGGCGAGCATCAGCTCGACCAGCCGGCGCCGTTGCGCCTGCAGGTAGAAATGATCGCCAGGGAAGAGATGCAGGGCACTCGGGCCGCTGGTGTGGGCGGCCCAGCCGTCCATGTCGGCGGCGTCGGCATCGGCCTCGCCGTTGCAGGCGCTGAGCGCGCAGGCCAGCGCCGTGCCGGCGCGCGAGGGATGGGTCTCGACCAGCCGGTAATCGTCGCGCACCGCCGGCAGCACCAGCGCGCGCAGCTCCGGCTGCTGCTGCAGCGCCGACGGCGTGCCGCCCAGGGCCGCCAGTTCCGCCATCAGTCCCGCGTCGTCGCGCCGGTGCACGCTGCCGCCGGGCCGGCAGCCGGGCGGCCTGCGGCCCGACACGAACAGATGGCGCAGCGCCGGCGCGCCGCGCCGCTCCAGCCGCAGCGCCACCTCGTAAGCCAGCAGCGCGCCCATGCTGTGGCCGAACAGCAGCAGCGGCGCGGCCGGCAGGTTGGCCAGCACGGCGGCCAAGCTGTCGGCCAGGACGCCCAGGCTGGGGGCAAAGCGGTCGTTCAGGCGGTCCTCGCGGCCTGGATACTGCACCACCCGCAGGTCGACCGAGGCCGGGAATTCCTCGCTCCAGCCACGGTAAAAACTGGCGCCGCCGCCGGCGTGCGGGAACATCACCACGCGGGCCGCGGCCGGCGCGGCGCGGCGCCAGCTGCGCAGCCACAGCGCTGGACTGTGCTCGCTGGTCTCGTTACGGTATTCGGCTACGTAGCTCATGCTGCCTCCTTGTCGATGGCGGCCGGATCGGCCAGCGCCGTGCCGGCCAGCGGCCGGGCGGGCGACTGGCTGACCATGTCGGGATAGCCCAACGCCGCGGTGGTGTCCTGCCAGATCCGGCACAGGGCCAGCTGGTACTGGCCCAGCTTGCGCGGATCGGCGCCGCTGGCGATGGCGGCGTGCCAGTCCAGCAGGGCGGCGCGCACGCCGTCCGGCCACAGCGCGCCGAAGATGTCGCGGAAACTGGGCGCCGTGGCCGGCCCCAGCTCGACCGTGCTGGCGAAGTCCAGGTGCTCGGGCAAGGCGCCGTGCAGGTCGAAAGCGTCGCGCAGCGCCGCCGGCAGATGCTGGGCCGGCTGGAACAGCACCGGGCCATGGCTGTCGACCAGGGTCAGGCTGCCGCCGTCGGTGCCCAGCGTGATCCGGTGCAGCAAGTGCAGGTGGGCGTCCGGGTCGGCCGGGTCGATCTGGTTCTGCACGCGCAGCGTGAACGGCAAGCCGGCGATGCTGCCTTCCAGGCTGCGGAACACCGCGCTACCCTGCTCCTGCTCCGGCGCGGCCGGCATTGCGCGCAGCGTCCAGGGCCGCAATTGGCCCAGCATCTGGCCCAGAATGTCGAACAGTGGATACGACACCTGCACCGCGCAGGCGGCGTCGACGAACAGCGGCCGGCGGCAGGCCAGCAGGCGGGCGGCCGCTTGCAGAAAGCGTTGCACCGGCGCCAGCGTGGTGTAGAAAGTGTTGACGCGGTACTGCACGCCGCAGCGGCGCGCCTGGGCCAGGCAGGCGGCCAGTTCGTCGTGGTGCAGCGGCTGCTCCTGCAAGACATGCAGGCCGCGCGCCATCAGCGTCTGCGCCAACTCAGTGCCCCGGCCGCCCATCGCGCCGCCGCGCACCACCACACAGGCCGCCTCGATATCGCCGGGCAGTTGCGCCGGATCGGTGTAGAGCGGCAGGCCGAAACGGGCCGCGCAGGCATGCGAGCGCGGGCTGCCGTTGGCCAGCAGGCCGGCCAGCTGGAACGGCAGGCCGCCGTCCTGCAAGGCGCGCAGGTACAACTGGCCGAAGGTGCTGCCGCACACCACCACTTTCAAAGGCCGCGCGGCGTTCATAGCGCGCCCTCCTCCAGCGCCGCTTCGTGCGGCGCGCGTTCCAGCATCTGCCAGGCCGTCAGCGCGCTGCCGGCGCGCAGGCGCTGCACGGCGCGCTGCGCATCGAGTACCTCGGCGCCCTGGTGCACGCCGGCCGGCACTTCGCCGGCCAGCAGCGCCTGGGCCGCCAGCGCCGCCATCGCGCCGCTGGCGGCGGCCGCGCCGCTGGCAGCCACCATCAGGGTGCGGCTGCACGGCGCGCCGTCGCAACTGCCGTCGAGCTGGAACAAATAGCGCAAGTAGGGTTTGCGGCCGGCCAGGTCGAGCGCGGCGGCCGCCACCAGTTCGCGCGCGGCGCTGCCCAGTTGCACGGCGTCGAGGCGGCGCCCGCTCAGCCGGCCCAGCGCCGCCAGCAGATGGGCGCCGTCGAACACATTGTAAAAACGCGCCTGCTTCAGGGCCAGCGCGCGCGCCAGCTGTTCTCCCTCATGGTGCAGATACGGGTGGGTGGTCAGGCCGGCCGGGAAGAATGGCAGGTCGACGCCATGCTCGCGCCGCGCCGCGCCGGCCAGACGGCGGCCGTCCTGCCAGGCCGCCAGCGATTCGTTGTCGCCCATGCCGGCGAGATAGTCTTCGGCAGCGCCAAGCGAGAAGTGGTCCAGCGTGCCGATATGCACGCTCAGGCTGGCGCCTGGCGCCATGCCGCGCGCCAGCCAGCGCGGCAGAATGCCCGACAGGCCAGGCAGCATGCCAGCCGACAGCACGACCCGGCGGCGCGGATCGGCCACCGCCAGCGCCGCCAGGCTGGTTTGCAGCGGCGCGCCGCCTGCAGGATCGATATAGTCGGCGCCGGCCGCCAGTGCGGCGCGGCCGACCAGATCGAACAGCCGGTGCGCCGGCCCGGCGCAGTTGATGACCAGGTCGCAGCCCTCGCACAGCCGGGCCAGCGCCGCCGCGTCGAAGGCGTTGGCCACGCACAGCTGGTCGTCCGGGCGCGCCGGATCGGCCAGCTGCTCCAGCAATGCGGCGCGGCGTCCGCCCAGCCGCAGGCGCAGCGGCGCCGGCTGGCCACGCAAGGCCTCCACCACCGCCAGGCCCACCGCGCCATAGGCGCCCAGCACGGCTACCAGCGGTGCCTTCATGCTCCCGCTCCCGCCATCAGGGCCGCTGGAAACAGGCTGGCCGCCAGTGCGCCGGGGCTGGCGTCGCCACCCAGCTCAATGCGGCGCAGCTCGCCGACGATCAGCCGGTCCCAGTCGACGCCGCCGGCCGGCGTGGCGCCGCACTGCAGCAGCGTCGCGTCGCCCAGATACGGCGAGGCGGCATAGCTGGCGCCGGCGCGCACGCTGTCGCCGAATATCGCTTGCAGCTGCGCCGGGTCGTCGATGCGGTCGATGTCCGGCCAGGCCGGCGCGGCGTCCGTCTCCTGGGCAAACAGCGCCGCCAGTTCGGCCGCGTCGACAGGCCGGGCCAGCGCGCGCGGCGCCAGCAAGACCAGGCTGAGCACATCAACCCCGTTTTCGCTTAGCTGACGCGCCAGCTCCAGTGCCAGCAAGGCGCCGAAGCCGCAGCCGGCCAGTTGCACGCTGCGCTGGCCGTGGGCCTGCAACAGCCGCGCATAACTGATGGCCCGCCGTTCCAGCAAGGCCGCCGGGCCGGGGTGCAGATACGATGCCGCCTCGTTGACGCACAGGCCGAACAGCGGCCCGCCGCCCTGCCCTTGCTCCGCCATGGCCGCCAGCGGCGTGCGGAAGGCGCCCAACCGGCCAGCGCCATCGTGCACCAGCACGCGGGCCGGGCCGGTGCCGGCGGCGCTGGCCGTTCCGGCGCCGTCCAGGCGCAGCAGCGGCGAACTGGCCGGCGCAACGGCCGCCACTGCGGGCCGCGCGGCGCGCTGGCCCGCCAGATAGGCCGCCAGCGCCGCGATGGTCGGACTAGGCAGCAATTGCCGCACCAGGCTGTCGAAAAACATGCCGGCCGCCTCGGGCACGCTCTCGCGCACCCGGCCCACCAGGCGCGCGGCACGCAGCGAATCGCCGCCAAGCCGGAAGAAATCCTGCTCGCGGCCGACCTTCGGCAATTCCAGCACCTCGGCCCAGATCCGCTCTAGCCGCTCTTCCAGGGCATTGCGCGGTCCCTCGCCGGCATCGGCTTCCTGGCTCGGCAGGTCGGCCGCCAGGTTGCGCAGCGCGCGCCGGTCGACTTTGCCGTTCTCGCTGAGCGGCAGCGCCGACAGGATCTCGATGCGGCCCGGTACCATATATGGTGGCAGCAGCTGCGCGGCGTGGGCGCTGAGCGCCGCGGCGTCCGGCGCCGCGCCATCCAGGCCGGCACGCGGCACGGCGAAGGCCACCAGTCGCCGGTTCAGGCGCGCGTCGCCATCGACGATCACGGCCACCTCGCGCACCGCCGGATGCGCGGCCAGCGCGGCCTCCACTTCAGCCAGTTCCACCCGGTTGCCGCGAATTTTCACCTGGGCGTCCTCGCGCCCGAGGAATTCGATGCTGCCGTCGCGCAGATAGCGTCCCAGGTCGCCGGTGCGGTACAGCCGCGCGGCGCTGCGCGGATGGATCACGAAGCGCTGCGCGGTCTGCACCGGATCGCCCAGATAGCCCAGCGCCAAGCCATCGCCGCCGATATACAATTCGCCGGCCACCAGCTCGGGGCAATCGCGCCAGCCCTCGGCCAGCACATGGAACTGCTGGTTGGCCAGCGGCTTGCCATAGGGGATGCTGGACAGGCCAGGCTGCGGCGCGCCGATGCGGTGGTAGATCGACCAGATCGCCGCCTCGGTGGCGCCGCCCAGGCTGACCACCTCCAGCTGCGGCAGGCGGCGCCGCATCTGCTCCGGCAGGCCGAGCGGAATCCAGTCGCCCGACAGCATCGCCAGCCGCAGCGAGGCCAGATCCAGCTGCGGCATCGCCGCCAGACAGTGTTCCAGCATTTGCAGCTGGGCCGGCACGGAATTCCACAAGGTCAGGCGGTGGCGCGCGATCAGTTCGGCCCAGTGCGAGGGATCGGCGCGCCGCGCGGCGTCCGGCAGCACCAGGCAGGCGCCCAGCGACAAGGGACCTAACACGTCGTATACCGAAAGGTCGAAGCCCAGGTTGGCCAGCCCGAACACCCGTTCGTCGGCAGTGACGGCGAAGCGCTGGTTGATATCGACGATGGTGTTGAGGGCCGCCGCGTGGCTGACCATCACGCCTTTCGGCTTGCCGCTCGAACCCGAGGTGTAGATCACATAGGCCAGATCGCCGGCCTTGGCGCGGCACGGCGGCGCTTCCGCCAGCGCCGCCAGCGCGGTCAGCGCGTCGACCGCGATCAGGCGCTGGCCGGCGTCCGGCGCGGCGCTCTCGGCCAGCCAGGACTGGGTCAGCACCAGCTGCACGCCCGCATCGGCCAGCAATTGCGCGCGGCGCGCCGGCGGCTGGTTGGTATCGATCGGCAGCCAGGCCGCGTCGGCGTGCAGCACGCCGAGCACCGCCGCCACCTGCTCCCAACCCTTGTCCATCCAGACGGCCACCAGCTGACCCGGCGCGCAGCCGGCCTGGCGCAAGGCGGCGCTGATGGCGGCGGCATGGCCGGCCAGCTCCCCGTAGGTGAATTCGCGCTCGCCGCTGACCAGCGCGCGGCGCTGCGGCTGGCGCAGCGCCAGGCGCA
>NZ_JABWEB010000044.1 GCF_013369485.1 Massilia sp. BJB1822 | reverse complement strand
TAGTGCCGATATCGTGTTATAGCAAATATCGACAACGTTCAGGCATTTCAAGAGATCCGTCCGCATTCGTCCGTGGCTAAAAGTCACCAAGCATGTTTCGGAAAGAGTTAAAAAGCCCAGTTCATATCGGTATTAACTACATGATAAATAGTACCCAAAAGTGGCAGGGCTAATCATTGCCGAACAGCAAATCCGCGCACTGCAACTGCAGCTACTAATCTATGCCACCGCGTACTCCCAACATCCGTGCCGCCATCGCCCGTGCCGGCACTGACGGCGCAGGCACTTCGATCGGCAAGTCCGTCAGCGCTTCGTCGATCGCCAAGTTCGCCAGGCCATGCGCCAGACTCCACCCGGCCAGCGCCAGCTCCGGGCCGCGTGCCGCATCGAACGCCGTGGCTGCTGCGACCAACACGTTGAACGCGCCTTCGGCCGCCTGCTTCAAAGGGACCTCTGCGCCAGCAACGGCCCGAACATCAGCCGAAACTGCGCCGGTCGCGCACGGGCAAACCCCACATACACCTCGCAGATATCCATCAGCCGCTCGCCTTGCTCGCGCGTACTGTCGCCATCCGCCGCAGCCAGCAAATGTTAGCGGCCAGGGAAGTGATGGTATGGCGCGACATGCGACACGCCTGCCGCCTTGGCGACCTCGCGCAAGGTGAGCGCCTGGGCGCCGGTCTGCGCCAGCAGGGCGTCAGCGGCATCAAGCAGGCTGTCGTGCGGATTGCCGTGGTGGTAAGGTTTTCTGGCCATAAAGTTAAACGGGTACTGCCGCAGTTTGCGGCGACCCATCGTCATGTAATGCACGGCCATCACCCGTTGGCGAGCGAGCGCCATGCGATGAACTCGACGGCGCAATGGTATGCGCGCCTGGCACGCCTGCTGCCAGGGCTGAAGTTCGATATCGATGCCATCGCCGTCACCAGCTGGCCATGGCGGACGGTAGCCACCGTGACGTGGAAGGACCGCTTTGCCCTCCCCGACGGCAGCACCGGGCCCAATCAGGGAGTGCACGAATTCGAGCTGCGCTGGGTTGGGAAGATTTTTTCCTGAACGCCGCCAGACAAAAGTAATTTCCATCCCGCCTGCTTCGGCGATTCACGAATTGAAGACTCGGATGACGTCAGCGCACCGGTAAGCGGCTGCTATACTCGCCACATTATTTAAATACCAACTTAGGACACCATGCCTTTGGACCGACCACACTCAACGCCACTACGCATCGGTAACTGGACCCTCGATCCCGTCACAGGAGAAATGACGGACGGCGGCAAACAGCTACGGCTGGAAGACCGCACGCTACGCTTGCTGCTTTGCCTGGCCGAACAGCCGGGCGAGGTGCGCAGCGCGGAACAGCTGTTGGCCCGTGTTTGGCCGGACGTGGTCGTTTCGCCGGACTCGGTCTATCAGGCTGTCACCGCGCTGCGCCGCCAGCTGGGTGACGATTCCAAACGTCCCACGTACATCGCCACCGTGCCACGGCGCGGCTACCGGCTGATCGCAGCAGTGGCCCTGGTCGCCGCTACGGCTACGCCCGATCTGGCGCCTGCACCGGCGGATGGAACCGCCGTCCGCGCGCTGGAGCTGCCATCCATCGCCGTACCGCGGCCACGGCGGCGCGGCGCCATGTTTGCAGCGCTGGCCGCCATGCTGGCGTTGACTGTCCTGGCCTGGCAAGGCGGCGTCCTGGCGACCAAGCCTGCTGCGGCCCAGCGCACCATCGCCGTGCTGCCGCTGCTCGACATCACAGACGACATGAACGAGGAACCGTTTGCCGATGGCATGACCGAGGAGCTGATCGACAAGCTCAGTAAGGTGCCCGGCCTGGCGGTGGCGCCACCCGCATCGTCTTACTACTACAAGGAGAAGCGCGGTGCGGTAGGCGAGATCGGCAAGGCGCTGCACGTGGCCTTTGTGCTCGACGGCAGCGTGCGCAAATCGGACGCCACGCTGCGCGTCGCGGCACGGCTGATGCGCACCAGCGACGGCCTGGTGGTCTGGTCCGAGTCGTACGACCGCGCGTGGAACGACAAGCTCAAAATCCAGCAGGACATCGCGCTGGAAGTCAGCAAGGCGCTGGCGCTGGCTCCGCTTCACTGAGCCATCACGCCTTGCGCGCTGGCGCCGGCTTGGTGCGGCGCATCCTTGTCCGGCCCCACCGCCGCCTCCATCTGGATCTGCACGGCCAATTCGTCCCCGACCAGGTCCAGATAGGCATCCAATCCGAATTCTGAACGCTTGATGGTACCGGTCGCCGTAAAGCCGATGGATGGCAATTCGTTGACCTGGTTGCGGCCGATTTTATTCAAGCGCACCATCAACGCCACCGGTTTGGTCACGCCCGCCAGCGTCAGCTCGCCGCGCAGCACGCCATGGGTGGCGTCACTGCGTTCCAGGCGCGTGCTGCGGAAAGAGATGTAGGGCGCCTTGAACAGCTTCTGCCAGCTCTCGTCGCCGCGCAGCTGCTGGTTCCACATGGCGTCGCCCATATCCAGCGTACGGGTCGGCATCGTCACCTGCACCGATGATTTGGACCAGTCGTCGTTATCGAACACAAAACTGCCCGGCGTGATCTTGAGCGTCCCACTGAGCTGGATAAAACCTTGGTGCTCGATACTGAGGTTGACGCGGGCCAGCTTGCTGGTGATGGTGTACGTGACGGGCGCTGCGTGGGCCAGCGCTGCTTGCAGCATCAGCAGCGCGGCAAAGGCGAATCGATAAACATGTCGCATGAAGGCTCCTTGATTGAGAAAGTCTGCGCGGCCGGATGTCGGCGCCGCTGCCAGTCTTGTATCAAACGCGCCTTCAAAAAGGTCTGAAAGATTCCTGAATTAGTCTGAACGCGGGGCTATATCGCACTGGAAAACATGACGCGCAGTCCCAGCATCCGCGCCGCCATCGCCCTTGCCAGCACGGACGGCGCAGGTACTTCGATCGGCAAGTCCGTCAGCGCTTCGTCGATCGCCAGGTTCGCCAGACCGTGCGCCAGGCTCCATCCGGTCAGCGCCAGCTCCGGACCGCGTGCGGCATCGAACGCCGTGGCCGCCGCGACCAGCACGTTGAACGCATCTTCGGCCGCCTGCTTCAATTCGGGGTAGAGGGACTTATGCGCCAGCAATGGCCCGAACATCAGCCGAAACTGCGCCGGTCGGGCACGGGCAAATTCCACATACACCTCGCAGATATCCATCAGCCGCTCGCCTTGTTCGCGCGTACTGTCACCATCCGCCGCTGCCATCGCCGCTGCCAGCTTGACGAAGGCGCGCGCCGCCACCGCAGCCAGCAAATGTTCGCGGCCAGGGAAGTGATGGTACGGCGCGGCGTGCGACACACCCGCCGCCTTGGCGACCTCGCGCAAGGTGAGCGCCTGGGCGCCGGTCTGCGCCAGCAGGGCGTCAGCGGCATCAAGCAGGCTGTCGCGCAGATTGCCGTGGTGGTAAGGTTTTGTGGCCATAAAGTTATCTTGACACGAGAAAGATACCATCGCACTATACAGATCTTTCCAGTGTAAAGATTGGAGTGCGCCATGTACCACTTTATCGTTGGCCGCAAACTGCGGCGCGCCTTCGGCGACATCAATGCCGGCGCCTATGAACGGGTGCTGCCGCAGTTTGCGGCAACCCATCGTCACGTAATGCACGGCCATCATCCACTGGCGGGCGAGCGCCATACGATGAACTCGACTGCGCAATGGTATGCGCGCCTGGCGCGGCTGCTGCCTGGGCTGAAGTTCGATATCGACGCCATCGCCGTCACCGGCTGGCCGTGGCGGACGGTAGCCACGGTGACGTGGAAGGACCGCTTTGCCCTGCCCGACGGCAGCACCGGCTCGAACCAGGGCGTGCACGAATTCGAGCTGCGCTGGGGCCGCGTGCACAAGCTGGAGATCCATTGCGACACGGCGAAACTGGAGAACTACTGCCGCAGCATGGCCGCCAGCGGCATCGCCGAAGCCGCCGCCGCGCCGATCAGCGACACCTGAGTTCATGCACGGTCGCGAGCTGCGATGCCATCCCTGCTGCGGCCATCGCCGTGACGACTGTCGCCCCCACATTGACATATCGGCAAATTTCGATATACTCGGCTCATGGACTTGCTCGAAATCTTCAAAGCCCTCTCGAACCGTACCCGCCTTGAAATCCTGAAAGGCTTGAAGGATCCGGCGAAAAACTTCCCTCCGCAGGACGAAGGCGACGTTCTGACGGTGGGCGTCTGCGTCAGCAGCATTCAAGAAGGCGTTGGGCTGTCGCAGTCAACGGTGTCCGATTATCTGGCGACTCTGCAACGAGCGGGTCTGGTCGAAGCCAGGCGCATCGGTCAGTGGACCTATTACAAGCGGAACGAAGCAACCATCAGTGCTCTTGCCGAGATCATCGGTAAAGAACTGTAATTTTTTACCCGATAATATCGATAATTCCCGATATCCCTTTTTAACGAAATAAGGATTTGCAATGAAAGCGATGTTACTGAAATCTTTTGGCGGCCCGGAATCGTTCGAACTTTGCGACGTACCCAAGCCTGTGCCGCAAGCGGGCCAAGTCCTGGTCCGGGTACATGCCAGCTCCGTCAATCCCCTGGATTACCAGGTCCGGCGTGGCGACTATCCCGACCTGGTGCCGTTGCCCGCCATTACCGGCCACGACGTATCGGGCGTTGTCGAGGAAGTCGGGCCGGGCGTGACGACCTTCTCTCCCGGAGACGAAGTCTGGTACACCCCGCAAATCTTTGACGGTCCAGGAAGTTATGCCGAGTACCACGTAGCGGCCGAAAGCATTATCGGCAAAAAGCCGCCCTCGCTAAGCCATCTTGAAGCGGCGAGCCTGAGCTTGGTTGGCGGGACGGCGTGGGAAGCCCTGGTCGCTCGCGCGGCGCTCAGAGTGGGGGAAAGCATTCTGATCCACGGCGGCGCGGGCGGCGTCGGTCACGTGGCGATCCAGCTGGCAAAAGCCATGGGAGCAAGGGTATTCACCACCGTGCGCGAAGCAAACTTTGAGTTCGCGCGCAGCTTGGGTGCCGATGTGCTGATCGACTACGCAAAGGAAGATTATGTTGCCGCCATCATGCGGGAAACGGATGGCCGCGGCGTCGATGTCGTGTTCGACACCATCGGCGGCAACACGCTAGCGCGCAGCCCCGACGCCCTCGCCCAGCTTGGCCGCCTTGTCAGCATCGTGGACATCGCGCAGCCGCAAAACCTTATTCAAGCCTGGGGCAAGAATGCCAGCTATCACTTCGTTTTCACCAGACAAAATCGCGGCAAGCTGGATGAGTTGAGCGCCTTGGTAGCGCGCGGCCAGCTGCGGCCATACGTTGGCGCCGTCTATTCGCTGGCCGACATTCCCCTCGCCCACGCCCGACTGGAAAGCCCCAACAACGGTGTCCGGGGAAAAATCGCGATTGCTGTCGAGCCGTCGGCTCATCTCGCAAGCACGGACTTTAGTCGACACGAACCCGCTGCACAGTCAATGCCGCGCTAACGAAGCGAGGATTCCAGGGGCCGTTGACCACCGTGATATTGGTCACGCCCAGCTTGGCAAAGTCGTCGATCGAATAAGTCCAGCCTGGCGAATTCCCTTCGGCATAGCGGCTCTTGGCATACTCGGGTAATTCGCCTAGCGTCGTAATACGCTGCTGGACGCCAATTTCCTGGAAATACAATCGTTCCTGTTCCGCCTGCGGCGCGCGCCCTCGCTTGATGGCATCGATGAGCTGCTGGCGCGCGGCGGCGCGCTGCTCGGCGGGCAGCGCATCGAACTTCGCTTCCTGCTCATCGTCGAATTGGAAGTCGCTGCTGGTTTCGCCGCCGTGATAGCCGACCACAGCAAAATTGCTGACGATCTTTTGCGGCGCCGCCGTAAACACATAGTTCGCGCAGGAGGAAAAGCAGAATTCCATAACCTTGACGCGCAATTTATGCTTGCGCACCAGTCTGCCCAATTCCATGCCCACCTCCGTCGGCCCGCCGCCGCTGCGAATCGAGAGGGTCGTGATGGCTGCAGCTTGTGCATTGAGCAGCTCAAGCGCCTTCTTATTGGCTTCCGCCGATAAATGGCCAAAATAATTCAGTTCGCCATTGTCGATAAAGACCTGAGTCGCTTCGCCGGCCAACGCCATCGGACAACAAAGAAACGCGGCCAATGCGGCAGGGGCTAAAAAGATTTTCTTGAGCATGTTGCACATAAATTAAGATGGGATTCGATGGTAGGTCAGTGACGCGAAATATGCAAGTTTGACAAATCGCGATGCGCGCTCCACACACATACTCCTTTGCATTACACTGCCTTTATCAACCGTGCATCGCGTGAGGCGTTGATGAGCACTCTGCCCGACCTTGCCAAACATCCTGCCCCGACTACCGATCCTGATCCTACCCTCGACCCGCAGGAGGAGCGCCGCCGTCGGCGTATCGCCGCGCTGAAGGCGGCTGAAGGACTATGGAAGAATCGCACGGACATTCCTAATGATGGCCTCGAATACCAAGAGCAACTGAGGGCCGAATGGCGTGTCATTCGGTAATGAATGGGGCCGCCAAGTTTCCGATACCAACAGGTATGGCAGGGCCGGTTGGTTTTCCCGGAATCGGTTAACATTTCCTAATGCACCCACACCGCTGGCAACTTCGTCCAACCGCACAACTGCGTCCCTATATCGACCGTTACTGGGGTTGGGAAGGCAAGCATGAGCTTCCTCCCCGCCTCCCGCCCGGCACCGGCGCGGAGTGCTTCTTCCATTACGGCACGCCCTTCCTGCTGGATGGGCGGGAGGCGCCGCAGGCCGTTCTCCTATGCCTGCGCACCCGCGCCATGGCGATTGAAGAAAATGGCGACCTCGGCTTCGTCGCCGTGCGCTTTCGCAGCGGCTATCTGCGGCATTTCTGCGCACAGTCGCAGGCCGAATTGCACGACCAGGACTTGCCCGCGCAAGCGATCTGGGGCGACAGCGCCGAACGGCTGACGGATCAGTTGCGGCTGGCGGATGGGCCGGCCAGCCCCCCC
>NZ_JABWEB010000043.1 GCF_013369485.1 Massilia sp. BJB1822 | reverse complement strand
ATTAGGCTGCAAGCCTTTTATAAGGGTGTCAGCAAGGTAACGCATCAGATCGCGCAGGCTCGATGGGTTGAGGTATAAGGCCGCTACGGACTGCTTCTAATAAATACTAGATGCGGAATCCTTTAGCCATAACGGTGGCTCAGGTTCGATCCAACCTCCTAACATTTTAAGCACTCCATAACGAAGTACACGGTTTTTTAATCGAGATGGGCGCGCTAAGTGATGGGCATGTCGACTTCACAATTTCCCGCCTTGATATCAGCTATGATTGCTTCGATTAGCGAGCTGACTGCTTAGGGCGACGGCGATCTCCTGGAAGCCGGCGGAATCCGCAGGCGAGAGCCGCCTCCCAGCTGACAGCTCCTGTTAGATCAAGAGTGAAGCACTAGATGTTAAGCGCAAGCTCTTCCCGCAGTTGGCTCTTTTGGAATGCTTGAGACTACTTGAGCAGCTCCGTCAATGGCTTTGGCGCGTAGAGCGCGCTCTGGAATTTCGGAACATATTCGTACTTCAGCATCTTGCCCAGCTTCAGCGATTTCAGGTAGGCCGAAAAACTGCCATCGCTTAGTTTCAGATCGACGGATTCCGCGTTTGTGCTGGCGGCGTAGCCAAGCTGCCGCGACAGGGCGTAGCCGTAGGTTAGTTGGCCTTGCTTGTCGAGGTTCGTGAAGCTGCTTTTCACGACCTCGGCCTTATGCGAAAGATCGCTTAGCTTTTTGCCCTCCAAAACAAAGTCCACCTTGCCGGTTTCGCTGTCGTTCAATACGAAGGACACGGCTTGGTCGCTTTCCTGGTACTCGATGCCGGTCAGCCATTTGGGCAGGTTGTAGCCGACCACACCTCGCACCCTCGCCAGCTCGGTATTCACCGGCAGCTTCAGCACAAAGCCCCAGAAATCGCCCGAGGAGGATTGCCCCAGCAGGGTGAATGGGCCGAAGCTGGATTTGCCCGGTTTGTTGGTAACGATGGAGAGCGAAATCTCGTTGTAGCTGTCGTTGTCGCAGTACTGGTAGCTGTAGGCAGTCAAGGCAACCACGCCGCGCCCCGGCCAAACCTGCAGCGGCTGCACCTCTTTCAGGATTTTCTCCGGCATCAGCTCGCGTAAGCGCCCAATGTCGGCCGTGAACACGGCGGTGATCTTGCTGTTCTTGTAGTAGAAGTTAGGGGAATAGGATTCAAAGCCGATATCGACTTTCTCTTTCCTGAGCCCCTTGAACCAGCTGAGATCGACGTCCGGCGCCTCCGCGGCAATCGCGGATAGCGGCGGATTGGAGCGGAAGCGGTCGTACAAGCCGCCCGCGACGACTGGCACATCATGGCCGCCGAGATTGATCAGAACCTGCTTGCTTTCAACTGTATTGCCCGCCCAGGATGGCACCGCAAAAGAACTTAAAACCAAGCCCCAGGCCACCATCATCTTTTTGATCTTCATGCTTTAACCTTTCTATCGATCGTTATGCCGCGACGAGGGAGCTGTTCATTCTGCGGCGATAGTTCCTGTTCTGAATCCTGGTCTGCAGACGCTGTTCAAGCAGCGCCAAAACGGGCAGCACATTCGGGTTGGTGCCTTTTCCTTTGCTGAGGCGGCGCAGCTGCTACTTCACCATCGCCATGTGGGCAGCGGAAGCCATCATCTTGTTTTTCCAGGGAACGGCTCGCAGCAAGGCGGTTGCAGACCGGTCCGAGCGCCACTCCCCAGGCAATTTAGGATTGAGCGCCAGGGCCGTAC
Organism: Massilia sp. BJB1822; assembly: GCF_013369485.1. Classification (GTDB taxonomy): domain Bacteria; phylum Pseudomonadota; class Gammaproteobacteria; order Burkholderiales; family Burkholderiaceae_D; genus Rugamonas. Next base: position 5,451 of record NZ_JABWEB010000043.1, on the reverse strand, counting down.
CCATTCCGGCCATATCGATGCCGCTGCTCAGAACCTGCTCTGCGACTTGATAGCGCCGGATGCCGCCAGTGACCATGACCGGCATCTCGGCGACGGTGGCAATATCCTTGGCGAATTCGAGAAAGTACGCTTCGCGAGCCAATGTCCGGCCATCGCGGGCTTGTCCGTGCATTGCTGGCGCTTCGTAGCTGCCGCCGGACAGCTCGATCAGATCCAGCTTCAAAGGGTTGAGCATGGCGACGACTTTTTTCGCGTCGTCGGAGCTGAAGCCGCCGCGCTGGAAATCGGCCGAATTGATCTTGACCGACACGGCAAAATCCTTGCCCACGGCCTTTTGCACGTCTTTGACGATGTCGAGCAGAAAGCGGGCCCGATTCTCGATGGAGCCGCCCCAGCGATCGCTGCGCTTGTTGGTGAGCGGGGAGAGGAATTGGCTGATCAGGTAACCATGTGCGGCATGAATCTGCACACCGTTGAAGCCGGCTTGCTTTGCCAGCTGCGCGGTTCTTACAAAACGGCGCTTGACGTCGGCAATGTCTTCCTCGTTCATTTGGCGCGGCTTGGAAAACTGGCTGGACAGATTGCCCAGATCCATTGCGACGGCGGATGGTGCGATGGTTTCCTGGCCAAGCGCGGCCGGCATCTGGCGTCCCGGATGATTGATCTGCATCCAGATTTGCGCCCCTTGCGAGCGGGCTGCCTTCGACCATTGCTCAAAGCGCTCAGTAAATTCTTCTGTTTCGAGGACAACGCCACCGGGGCCGGTCATGGCGCGGCGGTCGATCATCACATTTCCGGTGATGATCAGACCGACGCCACCTTCCGCCCACGATTGGTATAGCCTGATCAGATGATCGGAGGGGGCTTGGTTTTCGTCGGCCATGTTCTCTTCCATGGCGGCTTTGGCAAGACGGTTCCGAATGACGCTGCCGTTGGGTAAGACCAGTTCACTAAAGGGATTCATTGCTAGCTCCAGGGTTGCAATGGCCCCACGATAAGCTTAAAGCTCACTTCAAGGTCAAGCGTTAAAAGCGAAAAAATCCACTGGTTGACATTCAAGCTGGCTTTAAGGTTATAGTTGATAGTAAGTCCGCGCCGGAGGTTGCTCGAGAGGAGGCTCAATGAAAATCGGTGAATTAGCCACGCGTAGTGGTATAGCAGCATCGACCATTCGCTTCTACGAGTCCAAAGGCTTGTTGAAGGCCGTAAGCCGGCTCTCGAATGGTTACCGGGACTATCCGCTTGAAGCCGTAGCACTGCTTGCCATCATCAACGACGCGCAAAGAGTCGGGTTTTCGCTGGAGGAAATCAGGCAAGTGCTGCCAGAAGACATTTCTTCATGGCGGCACGATGCATTGATCGCCGCTCTTCACAAGAAGGTTGCCGACATTGAATCGCTGGAAGTCCGGCTGGCGCAAAACAAGGCGCATCTGCGCTCCTTGATTCAGCTTATCGGCTCCAGGCCTGACGATCTTGATTGCAAGGATAATGCAGTCAGAGTAATGGCGACCATGGGCATTCCCAATGTTAAATAGGGAATTTTTTAGAAAAAGAAGGAGATATTTTGAAACAGAGTGTTATTGTTGTTAGCGATAAAACCGATCCTGAATTCGAAAAAATTATCGGCCAAGGCTTGGATGAGTTCAATGAGCTGAAAGCAGGACTCAACGACCGACGGTCCCTGAGTGTGATTGTCAGGGATCCTGATAGCAGCGAAGTGCTTGGCGGCGCCGTGGGCAGAACCTCTCTTGGTCTGGCGTTTCTCGACCTGTTCTACCTGCCGGACTCCCTGCGCGGTTCAGGATTAGGCACAAAAATCCTGCAAGCATTTGAGAACGAGGCGCGCGAACGCGGCTGTGGTTCAGCCGTGCTCTACACCATCAACTTCCAGGCGCCTGGATTCTATGAGAAAAATGGATGGGTCAGATTTGGGGAGGTGAGTTCTGACCGCGAAGGAATCAGCCGTATCTTTATGTCTAAAAAGCTATAGCATTACGGCATAGGGGGAAGATCAGGGCCGCTTCAGTTGGCCGATGACACTCGCCACCTTGGTGGTAATGATATCGACTGCCGGCCCATTTGCGCCATGGGGCAGAATAACGTCGGCATGGCGCTTGGTCGGCTCGATAAATTGCTTGTGCATCGGACGCACCGTTTCCAGGTACTGGGAGACGATGCTTTCCAGCGAGCGGCCGCGTTCGGCAACATCCCTCTGCATGCGGCGGATGAAGCGCACGTCGGGGGCCGTGTCGACAAAGATCTTCAGCGACATCATTTTGCGCAAGTCCGCGTTATACAAGGTAAACAGCCCTTCGATCACGATGACCGGGGCTGGTTTGACGGGAATGGTCTTGTTGGAACGGTTGCTGACTGTGAAGTCGTACACCGGCATCTCGATTGTTTGTCCATTGCGCAAGGCCTGGACATGCTGGATCAAGAGAGGCCAGTCGAAGGCCTGCGGATGGTCGTAATTCTGCTGGCGACGAACCTCAAGGGTGAGGTCGGTTTGATCGCAGTAGTAGTCGTCCTGCATCACGACCGAAACCATATCTGCGCCGAACGAAGCTAGTACTTGCTGGGAAACCGTGGACTTGCCACTGCCGCTGCCGCCAGCGACACCAATGATAAACGGGGGAGGGGAAATCTCATTCATACCGCCATGATACCGGAGCCAAGCCCAAACTGACAGGGGAAGGGCAAGGCACAAGCACGTGTTCTGCCATGATGATGTGCCCGCCTGAGGATGCCGTCCTAGCTACAGGTCCAGGTACAACACTTGAAAATCGAGACAGTATCTGACAGAAACTCTCACCGCATGGCCCTCATGATATATTGCCCATTCTCTAATCACGGAATGTTGGACGTTTAATGATTATTGATAGATCCGTCGAGTTGCATCAGCAAAAGATTGAGCCAGTGCTGGGGCGGCCTGTTGGTGTGTTCCAGTCTGACCTCATTGCGTTGGAGGCTCGTATCCGCATTAGATTATTGGCTATATAGTGAGTTGCTTATCCTTTCGGATGTCATTTCAGTGAACGATGGCCATCGGGCACACTAACGGCCAGAGCCGGACGCGGGGAATTTTCCAGTCTAGTAAAGTTTCAGGAGTACAAGAATTTATGTTGCTGAATTTATCTAACCATGGCCCTAAAATGAAGCTCGTTTACGACTTCGCTAAGGTTCTGGAAGAAGATACTGAACGCGTCAAATTAGCGCAGGCGTTAACGTTAGATGCATCCCGACCACGTATGGGTCTGAGAGGCAATCACGGCCTGTTTGGTTCTGAAGAATGGTGGGAAAGTATCAAGAATGAACGCATAAAAACGGTTACTCATTCCGGCGTAATTGAACGAACCTATTTCTCAGGACAAGACTCACGCTGGGGAAACCAAGTAAATAGTTTTTCTCTTCGGTTAATGGATGGCTCGCTTATTGAGCAGAGCATTTATGCGGCGAAAAAAAATGACCGCGGCCTTTTTGTAGTTGGAGCTATGATTCTTATGATCTCTGCGCTGGATGAACTCAAGTCCCAACCAGCGATAGATGAAGGAACCAATTATTCCAAGGTGGTGCTTGAAGTAGCGATTTCTGTTGAAAAGTTGGATCGTTAGGATGACGGTGTTCGGCTACCATTAGCAGACCATCGGGAATTTAGCAACGATACCCCTTCAAGGAGATTAAGTGACCATTTCCAGTGTGAGATTTTATTTTTACCCTCAATCGCCGATACGGGAAAAGTCGTTAACCTTTAAATTGTGGGGATTTGCCGAGTGCTTTGAGTGTCGTCTTAAACCAATTAAGGAAGAGTTGCGTGGCCCAGAGGTAAAAGGAATCAATATCGTCAACTTTATGCTTTATGAATCGCAAGACCGCCTATTCAAAGAGAACGAATGGTGGAGGCGAATGAATACATTTGAATACGATTCTTTGTATGATTTAGCTGCTTTATCGAGAGGGGACCGTGTAAAAGGCGTCGAACGGCTGATGGCATGGGCGGCACCGATTGCACTAGCGGCACCTTGGCCTCAAGTTGTTGCTGTGGGGCGTACCTTAAACGCCCCACTATCAGATCAGGAAAAGGAAGATATAGTGCCATATTTGCAGTGGCCGCGCGGCGACATCGTCGGTAAGAGTCGCTAGTAGTGGTGAAGTCGAATTCCCTCGAGCCGAAATTCCCATTTCCACTGGAGCACCTCCCGTCATTTGAAAGTAGAGCCTGGTAACTGCAGACAGGCTCCGAAAAGAGACGCGAACGGCCAGTAGGAGCCGTTGAATGGAATAGAATATGAAATTGAAAAGTATTACCATTGTTGCGGGACTACTGATAGCCCAAAGCGCCTTCGCGCTAAGCCAATGTCCCGGTGACGTGAAAGAGTGCGGGCCAAACCCGTTTTACATTTTAGTTGTCGGCTTTTCTCAAGTCTGCTCAGAAACGTACCCGGAGCGCTCTTCAAATTACAAAACGGCACTTGCTAAAATGGTCGCAGAGAATCCTAAGGCATATGCGAAGGTAGATGCTGACGTTGACTTCCAAATCAAACTAAATGACTTGAAGCGTGAAGTGCGCAGGCTACCCATCGGTGAGTTGGAGACGGAATGTACAAGGCTTCTTTCGAACGCGCCTGACCGTCAGTAACGGAAAAACCAGCCTTAGTAAAAAAAGAAGTAACTTATGAAACTAGCGGATTTGTCTCGAAGTCGGTTGTTAGCTTTGTCGCTAGTATTAAGCGCGATACCAGCTCATGCAACCGCGCCGCCACCGCCTGCACCTCCCATACTGAGCAACGCCCGGATGACTGCTACGGTCAAGCTGGTTGAAGCACATAATGGGCAAGTGACCAAGATAACTAAGCTCTGCAGGGTTAGCGGTAAAATTCCAGTCTATTCTGATAACGGCAGTGCCACCCTATCAAATACTCGGGAGATTTCGGGCTGCAATATGACTTGGAAGGGAAAGAACCAGAGAATTTCGGTAAGCGGGGCAATCGCAATTTCCAAAGGCCCCATTACCTTTGCGACTGCGAGCGTGAGTGTAGTACCTCCTGATGCTATTCCGCTCTGTTCTATCTGTGGACCACAACCGTTAGCCGATTCGAGTGCAAAATTTAAGGTAAGTGGTGTTCCGAAGTCATTGACGTTCAACTTGAACCCGAACCCGGTGTCGATGTTGAATGCCAAGCCAACCGTCTGGCTTGAAGCCGAGATTGAGGTTGTTAACTGAAGGTCCCAACGGGGCGAATTCGATAATAAATGCGAAGGTCCGAGATGGGGCGGCTGCCGCCGGTGACCAGACATCACGTGTTAGCTCAAGCCTAAGCCAGTACAGCTTAGTCTGAGATGCCAAAGTCATGCAATCGAAGCCCGCTCAACAAGCGTCATCTCCGCTTCCGGTTGCGTCTAGTGAATTAATCCGTATTTGGAAAATTTGAGCATTACTCCGTGCTTAAGATA
>NZ_JABWEB010000042.1 GCF_013369485.1 Massilia sp. BJB1822 | reverse complement strand
GCGCGCAAGCGGCGCCTGGCCTTCGTCACGCCGCTGCCGCCCGAGCGCACCGGCATCGCCGATTACGCGGCCCAGCTGCTGCCGGCCCTGCTGCCCTACTTCGACATCGAGCTGGTGCTCCAGCAAAGCGAGCTGAACGTGGCGCCCGCGCTGGCCGCGCTGCCGCGCCGCAGCGTGGACTGGTTCCGCGCCCATGCCCACGAGTATGAGCAAATCCTCTATCAGTTTGGCAACAGCCCTTTCCACAGCCATATGTTCGACCTGCTGCAAGCGCATCCGGGCGTGGTGGTGCTGCACGATTTCTTCCTGAGCAGCGTGCTCGCCTATGAGCAGATGACGGGCGGCCTGCCCGGCATCTGGCAGCAGGCGCTGCTGCACGGCCATGGCCCGGCGGCGCTGCAGGCGGCGCTGGCCGACGAAGACGGCGCCAAGGACCGCTACCCCTGCAATCTGGCCGTGCTGGAGGGCGCCACCCGCGTCATCGTGCATTCCGCCCATGCGCGCGCGCTGGCCGCGCAGTGGTATGGTCCGGCCGCAGCGCACAACTGGAGCGTGGTGCCGCTGCCGCGCAGCGCCCCGCTCCAGGGCCAGCGCGGCGCCGCCCGCGCCGCCCTCGGCATCGCGGCCGACGGCTTCCTGGTGTGCAGCTTCGGCTTCCTCGCGCCCACCAAGCACAGCCTGGAATTGCTGCAAGCCTGGCTGGCCTCGGCCCTGCACCAGGACGCCCGCTGCACCCTGGTGTTTGTCGGCGCCAACCATGGCGGCGACTATGGCGCGCAGATGAGCGCGGCCATCCGCGCCGCCGGTGCCGGCCAGCGCATCCGCATCGCCGGCTGGACCGACGAAGCCGACTACCAGCGCTATCTGCAGGCGGCCGATGTCGGGGTTCAGCTGCGCGCCATCTCGCGCGGCGAAACCTCGGCCGCCGTGCTCGATTGCCTGAACTATGGCTTGCCCACCATCGTCAACGCCAACGGTTCGATGGCCGACCTGCCGGCCGACACCGTGTACCGCCTGGCCGAGCGCTTCAGCCAGGCCGAGCTGGCGAGCGCCCTGGAACGGCTGCATGCCGACGGCGCCCACCGCGCCACGCTGGGCGCGGCCGGCGCCGCCCTGCTGCAGCGCGAACACAGCCCCACGCATTGCGCCGCCCTCTACCGCGATGCCCTCGACCAGGCCCTGCTCGACGCGCCGCAGCGCCGCCCGGCCCTGTACGCCCAGCTGGCGCAGGAGGCCGACGCGCCGCCGGACGAGGCCCAGCTGCAGCAGCTGGCACGCGCCGTGGCGCGCGCGCCCAATGCGCTGGCGCCGCGCCAGTTGCTGGTCGACGTCACGGCCATTGCCCAGCACGATCTGCACACCGGCATCGAGCGCGTGGTGCGTACCCAGCTGCTGGAACTGCTGCGCCTGGAACGCCCCGGCCTGCGGGTCGAACCGGTGTATCTGAGCGAAGCGCAAGGCCGCTGGCATTACCGCTATGCGCGCCAGTATGCCGGCCGCCTGCTCGGCGTGCCGGACGGCGTGCTGGGCGAGGACAGCCTGCTCGACCTGCAAGCGGGCGATGTGTTCTATAGCGCCGACTATTCGCCCAGCGCCGTGCTGGCCGCGGCCCAGGGCGGGGTGTACGCCCGCCTGCGCGCACGCGGCGTGGCCGTCAATTTCCTGGTGCATGATCTGCTGCCGGTGCTGCGGCCGGAATTCTTCCCGCCGCGCGCCGACCTCACCCATGGCGCCTGGCTGGCCTGCATCGCCGCCGAAGCCGACCGCCTGCTGTGCATCTCGGGCGCCGTGCGCGACGAGCTGGCTGGCTGGCTGGCGCAGCAGGCCGACGCCGCGCCGCGCGCGCCGGAACTGGCGGTGCTGCACCATGGCGCCGATATCCTGGCGCCCCAGGCGCCCGCCCAGCCCAACGCCGCCGATGCCGCCCTGCTTGCCCAGCTCGGCAGCGCGCCCTGTTTCCTGATGGTGGGCACCATCGAGCCGCGCAAAGGCCATTTGCAAACGCTGGCCGCCTTCGACTTGCTGTGGGCGGCCGGCGTGCCGGTCCATCTGGTCATCGTCGGCAATGAGGGCTGGCGCCCGCTGCCGGCTGCCGAGCGCCGCACCATCCCGCGCATCGTCGAGCGCCTGGAGCAGCACCCCGAGCTGGGCCGCCGCCTCTTCTGGCTGCGCGGCGTGGACGATGCGCTGCTGCAGCGCATTTACCAGGCCAGCGCCTGCCTGCTGGCGCCCAGCGAAGGCGAGGGTTTCGGCCTGCCCTTGATCGAGGGCGCCCGCTTCGGCCTGCCGCTGCTGGTGCGCGACCTGCCCGTGTTCCGCGAGGTGGCGGGGACGGCGGCCTATTATTTCAGCGGCCTGGAAGGCGCCGATCTGGCCCAGGCGCTGCGCGCCTGGCTGGCCTTGCACCAGCAAGCGGCCCATCCGGCCGCCGCCCTGGAGTGGATCAGCTGGCGCGACAATGTCCTGCGCCTGCTCGCTTTGATTAATGGACAGCAATGTCCAGCGATGTAATAATTTGTTTCTTATAAACTCAGCACTAATCGTTCACGTATAATTTTTGCCGCCTATTGAATTTTCATACCATGAACGATATTTCCCTGCCGCGCAACCCGGTGATTGCCGTCGTTATTCCCAGTTATAAAGTCACGCGCCATATTCTCGGCGTCATTGCCGGTATCGGACCGGAAGTGCAGCGCATTTATGTGGTGGACGACCGCTGCCCGGACGCCTCCGGCGATTTCGTCGCTGCCCATTGCCGCGATCCGCGCGTCAGCGTGCTGCGCCACGCGGAAAACCAGGGCGTGGGCGGCGCCGTCATGACCGGCTATCAGGCGGCAATCGACGATGGCGCCGACGTCATCGTCAAGATCGATGGCGATGGCCAGATGGATGCCAGCCTGCTGCCCGACTTCGTCGAGCCGATCCTGTCCGGCCAGGCCGACTATACCAAGGGCAACCGCTTCTTCAACCTGGAGCAGATCGGCCAGATGCCGCCCATGCGCCTGTTCGGCAATGCCATGCTGTCGCTGCTGACCAAGCTGTCCTCGGGCTACTGGAATTTGTTCGACCCCACCAATGGCTATACCGCCATCCATGCCGACGTGGCGCGCCATCTGCCGTTCAAGAAAATCAGCCAGCGCTATTTCTTTGAAACCGACATGCTGTTCCGCTTGAATACCCTGCATGCCGTCGTGGTCGATGTGCCGATGGATGCCAGTTATGGCGATGAAGTCAGTAATTTAAAGATTTCTAAAATCATTACGGAGTTTGCGCTGAAACATGCGCGCAATTTCGGCAAGCGGGTGTTCTACAATTATTATTTGCGCAATATGTCGCTGGCCTCGATCGAAGCCCCGCTCGGCCTGGGCCTGCTGCTGCTGGGCGGCGGCTATGGCTTGTGGCACTGGGTGCATTCAGCGCGCCTGAATATCCCGACGCCGGCCGGCACGGTCATGCTGTCGGCCCTGCCCGTGCTGATGGGCATGCAGCTGCTGCTGGCCTTCCTGGCCTACGATATTGCCTCGGTGCCGCGCCGCCCCATCCACCGCAACAAGAAAGCCAAGACCCTGGTGCGGCATGGATAAGCTGTGGCGGCAGCACGGCCAGTTCCTGACCTATCTGCTGGGCGGCGTGCTCAGCGCCGCGCTCGACATCGGCCTGCTGCAACTGCTGGTCAACGCCGGCACGCCGCCCATGCTGGCGGCCAGTTGCGGCTTTGCGGCCGGTCTGCTGCTCAATTTCAGCTACCACGCGCGCCTGACCTTCAAGCGCCTGGCCGATAGCGCCACGTTTGGCCGCTATCTGTGCGTGGTGGGCGCCAATTACCTGCTGACCCTGGCCTGCGTGGCAGCGTCGGTGGCACTCTGGCAAAGCGTGCTACCCGGCAAGCTCTTGTCGCTGCCGCTGACGGCCGTGAATGGCTATCTTCTCGGCAAACGCTGGATCTTCCGCTAACGTGATCTCTTCCTTCATGTCCTCCCCTGCTTCGCGGCTGAGCCCGATCAATTTCCGCAGCCTGTGCCTGCTGACCCTCTTCCTCGCCTTCGTCTACATGACGATGCGCAATATGGGCATCTATCCCAGCATTTTCGGCGATGAATGGACGTATAGCAGCGCCGCGCGCCTGACCCCGCTGAGCGAGGCGCCGCTGCCCTCGTATCTGTACTTCCTGCTGTACGGCAGCACCAACCGCTGCGGCGATGGCTTCCTTGAATGCGCGCGCAGCTTGAACGTACTGTTCTTCCTGGCCAGCACGCCCTTCATCTATTTGCTGGCGCGGCGCGTGACCACGCGCAATACGGCCGCCTTCGTCGCCCTGCTCGCCCTGCTGCGGCCGGCCAATAGCTACACCGCCTTTTTCATGCCTGAAACCATGTATTACTGCGGCTTTTGGGTGTTCAGCTGGTATTGCCTGCGGGTGTATGCGCAGCCGGACTGGCGCCGCGCTGCCGGCGCCGGCTTGCTGCTCGGCCTGTTGATGCTGGTCAAGCTGCATGCGCTCTTCCTGCTGCCCGGCTATTGCCTGTTCCTGCTGTATAGCGTCTATATGCAGCGCCAGGCTGGCAGCCGGTCCTGGCTGGTGCGGGGCATCCTGCTGGCAGGCTTGAGTGTGCTGCTGATGCTGGCCTTGCGCTGGGGCATCGGCTACCTGCTGGCCGGGCCGAGCAGCCTGAATCTGATGGGGCCGCTGTATGGCGGCCAAGCCCAGGGCAAGGCGGGCGTGCTGGCCCTGCTGCCGGCTGCACTGGACAATTTGCGGGGCCATCTGATGGGGCTGACCCTGATGCTGGGCGTGCCCCTGGCCGGCCTGGCTTTGCACGGCCTGAGCCGCCAGCTGCGCGGCAGCACGGCGCCCGCGCTGAACGCCCTGGCCCTCTACAGTTTGCTGATGCTGGGCCAGCTGCTGGCCGTGACCGTGCTGTTTACGGCCGCGGTGGCCGGCTTTGGTGCGGAAAGCAATGCGCGCCTGCATATGCGCTATTACGATTTCATCCTGCCGCTCTTGCTGATCCTGGTGGCGGCCCATGCCACGGCACGCCAGGCCCAGGCCTCGCGCCTGGCGCGCCTGCTGGCCGGCCTGCCGCTGGCGGCCCTGCTGCTGTATGCCTGCTGGCGCCTGCCGCAGTTCTCCCCCAACTATATCGACAGCCCGGAACTGTTCGGCGCCGCCGTCTCCAATACCATGCGCTATGCGTTGACCGGGCTTGGCTTGCTCTGCCTGCTGGTCTGGCTGAGCGATCTGCGCCGCGGCGCCCGCCTCTTCCTGTATGGCCTGGCCCCGCTGTTCGTGCTGGCCGTCAGCTTCAAGGTCAACGCCAAGCTGCGCGAAGCCCAGCATGCCGATGTGTATGCCAAGGCCGGCAGCTTCGCCCACCATTATCTGTCGCCCGGCGAGCGCGATCATCTGACCCTGGTGGGCCCCGACGCCGCCGCGCTGTTCAAAACCCGCTTCTTCATCGATAACGCGCGCACCCAGCTCATCATTCAGCCCGAAGGCCAGGCGCTGACGGCCGCCCAGCTGGGCGGGCCGAATGCCTGGGTACTGGCTTTTGGCGACTATGTGCTGCCCGAGGGGGTGCGCAGCCATATCTCCGAACGCGGCTACCAGCTGCTGCGCCTGGCCCCGTCGGCCGACCAGCGCCAGCTGACCAATTTCGCCGAACCCGAATATGAATGGAGCGTGAAAGGCAAACAGGGATTGACCGGCGTGGAGTCATGGGGACGCTGGTCGGAGGGGCGTCAGGTCACCCTGGAATTCAAGGAAGACTTACCTGCCAACCTCACCCTGCGCCTGGAGGTGGCCGCCTATGGCCCGAATGCCAACCACCCCTTCACCTTCCGGCTCGGCAAGGAAATGCGGCAGGTGCGCGTGGCGCAGGAGCGCCATGCGCTGGAACTGCAGTTTGCCCCCGATGCCGGCACACGCACCCTCACCATCGAGGTGCCGCAACCCATCTCGCCCAAGCAGCTGGGCTATAGCGAAGACCAGCGCGCACTCGGCATCGCCCTCTACCGCCTGCAAGTGGTGGTCCGCGACGAGAAAGCCCAGGCCCAGCGCTAGGTGCGCCGAGCCGCGTGCCGACCAAGCTCAGCTTTGGCCCGGCGCCGGCAAGCTCAGATAGACGAAGCGCTTTTGCTCGATGCGGCCCTTGGTCACGGTATCGAGGATCAGGCCGCAGCACAGCAGCAGCACGCTGAAGAGGCCGATGCCGGTGCACAGCACGGCCGTCGGCAAGCGCGGCACCAGGCCGGTGGCCAGATAGGTTTGCAACAGCGGCGCCGCCAGCACCAGCGCCAGCGCCATGAACACGGCCGAGCCCAGCGCATAGAAATGCAAGGGTTTCTCGTTCTTGAACAGCTTGAGGATCATCAGCAGGATGCGCGCGCCGTCGCGGTAGGTGTTCAGCTTGCTGACCGAGCCTTCCGGGCGCGCCTTGTACACGGTCGGCACTTCGGCCACCGGCATGCGCAGCTCCAGCGCATGCACGGTCAGCTCGGTTTCCGTTTCAAAGCCGGCCGAATGGGCGGCGAAGGACTTGGCGTAGCGGCGCGAGAACAGGCGATAGCCCGACAGCATATCGCCGAAGGTATTGCCGAAGACCAGGCCGACGCAGCCGGTCAGCAAACGGTTGCCGAAGCGGTGGCCGAAGCGGTAAGCGGCCTGTTCTTCCGTGACGCGGCTGCCCACCACCATGTCCAGCCCTTCGCGCAGCAGCTTTTCCGCCAGCTGCGGCGCCACGCTGGCGTCATAGGTAGCATCGCCGTCGACCATGATGTAGATGTCGGCCTCGACGTCGGCAAACATGCGGCGCACCACATTGCCCTTGCCCTGCAAGGGGACGCGGCGCACGATGGCGCCGGCCGCCTCGGCCACGGCGACGGTGGCGTCGCTGGAGTTATTGTCGAAAACATAGACCGGCGCCTGCGGCAGGCAAGCCTGGAAGTCGCGCACGATGGCGGCGATGGTCAGCGCCTCGTTATAGCAGGGAACGATGACGGCGATGCGTTGTTGGTCGAGTATGGACACAGTAATCTGGCATTGGCGGCACAGGCCCGGCCTGTCCGCGTACGGTGGAAAAGCTGCCGATTATATAAGAAGCCGGCGCATCGCCGGCCGGCTTCTGCCGGCAGCCGGCTTAAGCCTTGGGCAGGCCGCCCAACAGTGCGGCCAGCTTGGCCTTGGGCTTGGCGGCCGGCAGCGGCGCGCTGGCCGTCGGCGCCGCGCTGCGGCTCGGCTCATACGGTTTCAGGAACCAGGGATCGACCTTCTCGCGGCGCGGGCCGGGACCGGCCGGGCCACGGCTGCGTTCGCGTTCGCGTTCGCCGCCTGGCGCGCGCTCGGCGCCGCCCCGTTCGCCGCGGCTGCGGTCCGCTTCCGAACCACGGCGCGCGCGGCGCTCGCCATGGCGCTCGTCGCCGCCGTGGCTGCCGGGAGCAAAGCCCTGCAGCTCGCCGCGGCGGATGGTCTGCTTGATCAGTTTTTCGATATCGGCCAGCAGGCGCTCGTCCTTGTCCGAATAGATCGAGATGGCGTCGCCCGAGGCGCCGGCGCGCCCGGTGCGGCCGATGCGGTGCACATAGTCTTCGGCATTATACGGCAGGTCGTAGTTGACCACGCAAGGCAGGTCGGAGATGTCGAGGCCGCGCGCCGCCACGTCGGTGGCCACCAGCACATCGATTTCGCCCTTCTTGAAGGCGTCCAGCGCCGCCATGCGTTCTTGCTGGCTCTTGTCGCCGTGGATGGCAGTGGCCTTCATGCCATCCTGCTCCAGGCCGCGCGCCAGGCGCGAAGCGCCGATCTTGGTATTCGAGAACACGATCACCTGCTTCAGCTCGCGCTGGCGCAGGATGTGGGCGACGGCGTCGCGCTTATGCTCTTCGGCCACCTTGTACACCACCTGGGTGACCTTGTCGGCCGTGGCATTGCTGCGCGCCACCTCGATCGAGACCGGGTTGTTGAGGAAACTGTTGGCCAGCTTCTTGATCTCGGGCGAGAACGTGGCCGAGAACATCAGGTTCTGGCGCGCCTTGGGCAGCAGATTGATGATGCGCTGCAGATCGGGCAGGAAGCCCATATCGAGCATGCGGTCGGCCTCGTCCATGACCAGCATCTGCACCTGGCCCAGGCTGACGGTCTTCTGCTCCACGTGGTCGAGCAGGCGGCCCGGCGTGGCGATGACGATTTCGATGCCGCTGCGCAGGGCCGCCGTCTGCGGCTTCATGTCCATGCCGCCGAACACCACGGTCGAGCGCAGCGGCGTATGCTTGCAATAGGCTTTGACATTGTCGGCCACCTGCACCGCCAGTTCGCGGGTCGGGGTCAGCACCAGGGCGCGCACCGGATGGCGCGCCGGCGACATGCTGCTATTGGCATGGGCCAGCAGCAGCTGGATAATCGGCAGCGAGAAGCTGGCCGTCTTGCCGGTGCCGGTCTGGGCCGCGCCCATGACGTCGCGCCCTTGCAGCACGACCGGAATGGCCTGGGCCTGGATCGGCGTCGGGTGGGTATAGCCCTGCTCGGTCAGCGCGCGCTGGATATCCGGCGACAGGCCGAAGTCGGAAAAGCGGACTTGCGCCGGGGCGGCAGCGGCGCCCTCCGGCGCCAGGGTGATCTCGGTGTCAGACATATTCATGGTCGGCCATTCAGCGATGGCCATCTTTCTTCAGGAAAACAACAATTTGCGCGAGCAAAGGCCGCGGCGGCCAACCCTGGATGATACCTGTTTCAGCAGTCCTTCGCACAAAAACGAGGGATTTTGCTGGAAAATCTTGCAAATTAAGACAATATAAGCCTGCCATGCCCCCAAAATCCCCCCTGCCCACGCCCGCCGATCCCCGTCCCGCCGCCCCGCCGCGCCCGGATGCCGACGAATGCTGCCGCGGCGGCTGCGACTGGTGCGTGCTCGACGAATACGAGGCCGCGCTCGAGCGCTACCGGCGCGCTCTGGCCGAATGGCAGGCGCGCCAGGCGTCCTGAAGCTGGGGCGGGGGGCACTGGCCGCTTAGCTGCGCTGGCGCATCGCTTCGTTGATTTTCTTGTCGGTGTTGTACTGGCTGAGCGAATACACGGCCCAGATGGCGGCGGGAATCCAGCCCAGCACGGTCAATTGCAGCAACAGGCAGATAATGCCGGCGAAAGGACGGCCGATGGTGAAGAAGGCCAGCCAGGGCAGGAACAGGGCAATCAGAAGGCGCATAAAAGTAATCCAGAAAATCCCGTGACGCGGGAACGTCTTAAGCGGTTGCTCGCGGAAATTGTACAAACAGAATTGCCAGAAGGGAAATTTTGTTTTATCCGCCCCTGCAACAGGGTACGCCAGCGTACCGACGCGGCGGCGCAGCCGGTCCATGCTGGGCTGCCATGACGACCGCCCCGCCCGCCCCTTCCGCTGCCGCCGACACGCCCAAAGGCGGCGCCGGCCTGCTCGGCCAGCTTGGCCCCGGCCTGATTACGGGCGCGGCCGACGACGACCCCAGCGGCATCGCCACCTATTCCCAGGCCGGCGCCCAGTTCGGCTTCGGCCTGCTGTGGACCATGCTGCTCACCTATCCGCTGATGGTCGGCATCCAGATGGCCAGCGCCAGCATCGGCCGGGTCAGCGGGCGCGGCCTGGCCGGCAATATGCGGCGCCACTGCCCGCCCTGGCTGCTGCACAGCATCGTGCTGCTGCTCCTGCTCGCCAACACCATCAATATCGCCGCCGACATCGCCGCCATGGGCGAGGCGGCGCGCCTGGTGCTGGGCGGACGCCCCCAGCTGTATGCCCTGGGCTTCGGCCTGCTCTCGCTGCTGCTGCAACTGCTGCTGCCCTACCAGCGCTATGCGCGCCTGCTGAAATGGCTGACCCTGGCCCTGCTGGCGTATATGGCGACGGTGCTGGTGGTGCAGGTGCCCTGGGGTGCGGCCCTGCGCGCCGCCCTGCTGCCGCAACTGGTGTGGGAGCGCGGCTACCTGACCACGGTGGTGGCCCTGTTCGGCACCACCATCAGTCCCTATCTCTTCTTCTGGCAAGCGGCGCAGGAAGTCGAAGAGCTGCGCGCCGATCCGGCCGCCGCCCCGCTGCGTCAGGCACCCCAGCACAGCGCGGCCGAGCTGCGCCGCATCCGCCTCGACACCCTGGTCGGCATGGGCTTTTCCAATCTGGTGGCGCTGTCCATCATGCTGACCACGGCCGTGACCCTGCATGCCCAGGGCGTGCGCGACATCAGCTCCTCGGCCCAGGCCGCCGCCGCGCTGCGGCCGCTGGCCGGCGAGCTGGCTTTCGCCCTGTTCAGCCTGGGCATCATCGGCACCGGCCTGCTCGCCATTCCCGTGCTGGCCGGCTCGGCCGCCTATGCGGTGGCGGGCGCCTTCAACTGGCGCAGCAGCCTGGAACTGCGGCCGCGCGCGGCCCGCAAGTTCTACGCCATCATCGCCGCCGCCACGCTGGCCGGCGTGGGCATCGGCTTCCTGCCCATCGATCCCATCCAGGCCCTGTACTGGAGCGCCGTCATCAATGGCGTGATCGCCGTGCCCATCATGGCGGTGACGATGCTGCTGGCGAGCCGGCCCGCCGTCATGGGGCCGCTGCCGCTGGCGCCCTGGCTGCGCGTGCTGGGCTGGCTGTGCACGGCGGCCATGGCGCTGGCGGTACTGGCGATGCTGCTCACATCGGGCTAAGCTGTACAGCAATCCCATCCGCCGGAGCCGACCATGCCGAACCGCCTCGCCTGCGCGCTTGCCGCTTGTCTGCTGTTTCTACCGGCCGCGCGGGCCGAGGAGCGCAGCTTCCCGCCCGAGGCGCGCAAGGGCGTGCTGACGCCGGGCTATTTCCCGGAAGTGGAAATCGATGGCCGCCTGCGCCGCCTGGCGCCGGCCGGGCGCATCTTCAACCAGGACAATCTGATCGACACCCCGGCCACGCTGCGCGGCCGCCAGCTGCCCATCGCCTACACCGAAGACCGCGACGGCCTGATCGACCGCATCTGGCTGCTCAGCCGCGAGGAAGAAGGGCGCAAGCTGAAAGTAACTGCGCCGGTGCGCTAGCGGCTGCCCGGCGCGCCGCCGTCCTCGGCGCGCAGCTGCAAGCCGGGCAGGCGGGCGATGAAAGCGTCCACGCCGGCCGTGTAGGCGCCGGGCTTGCCCAGCAGCAGATTCAGGTCGCGGTGGCTGAGTTTTTGCTCCAGCACATCGGCGATGATGCCCAGCGCGCGGGCGCGGCCGGCCAAGGCCTGGGCCTGGGGGCAAGCCTGCTCGCGCAGCAGCGAGCACACCAGCAGCAGCGGCCGCACCTCGTGCGCCCCATCGAGCGCATGGTAGGGCGACAGGCTGCGCCAGGTGGCCGGATGCTTGCCGAAGGCCTGGTCGTACAGGCGCAGATGGCGCTGTTCCATCAGCGCCACCAGATCATAGGCCGCGCTGTCGAGCGCGATGGTGCCGAGCCAGGGCGCACAGCCCGCCTCCGACACCAGGGCCGGACGGGCCGCCAGCAGCGTCGCCAGATGCGCGCCGGCCGAGTGGCCCATCAGCACGAATTGCTTGCGGTCCGCGCCCCAGGAGGCCGCCATGCCCTGGGCCGCCGCCAGCGCGCGCGCCACGTCGCGCACCTGCTCCAATGGTTCAGCCTGGGGCAGCAGGCGGTAATCGGCCACCACCACCACATAGCCCTGGGCCGTGAAATGCGGCACCTTGTTTTCCACCACCGCCGCCTCGCTCTTGCTGCCGCTGCGCCAGGCGCCGCCATGCACCATGAACAGCACCGGGCCGCGCGGCTGGGCCGGCAGATAGACATCAAAACGCTGGCGCGGCAGCTCGCCATACGCGATATCGCGCAGCACGCGCGCGCCGCCGCCCTCCTCCTGGCCGTGCGCGGGCGCGCCATGGCGCGCCGCCTGCGCAAGCCCGCCGCTCAAAGCCAGCGCAAAAAACAGCACGCAGAAGCGCATGGCGTTGCTGATGAGCGACATTCCCCAGCGCCCATTTCGGCGCCGCAAACGCGGCAATTTACGCACATTCTCACTCTGCGGCGATGGTGATTTTTCGATAGTTTCCATAGAGAAATCGCAAGTTCTTCGTTGCAATGGCTGATGCTCTCGCGCTAGGATCATTCCAACGGCCCCTCCAAACGCCGGCCTTCTCTGCGCAGCCCTCGACCCCGCCTGCAACCACAACACGAATGGGTGCAATATGAACAAACATACTCGCAAGGCAAGACTCTTGGCAACCGCCGCCGCATTCGTGCTGGCCGGCGCTGCGCAGGCAGGCACCATCGGCGCCGCCTCCCTGGACGACGTGACCCTGGGCGGCAGTGCGACCGCCTACTGGGCCGACGCCCTCAACTACTACGGCAGCAATCCCGGCAGCGATGCCAGCAGCTTTGCGGCCGCCTTCGCCAGCTATGGCAATGGCGGCGCCTGGAGCCTGATGGGCACGGCCCAAGGCAACTCCTTCACCGTCGCCAACAGCGCCTTCAACTACAGCTTCAGCAAGAATGCCGGCAACAAGAGCGGCACCTGGTCCATCACCAATCTGGGCGTGGCCCAGGTCGTGCTCGACCTCGCCTTCTCCATGCACACCGGCGACGCCGGCACCGCCTTCCTGTTCGACAACCAGGCGATTGGCGCCGGCCAGACCCTGCAAGGCAGCTGGAAGATCGAATGGCTCAACAATGCCGACAACATACCGAACTTCTCGAATATGAACTTGTTCAGCCGCGACCTGAGCGGCGGCGCCGGCGCCGGCGCCGCGGCCGCCCACC
>NZ_JABWEB010000041.1 GCF_013369485.1 Massilia sp. BJB1822 | reverse complement strand
CTGGTCAAATCCATCGACGCCGCCGGCTATTTGACCGAAACCAGCTACGACGGCCAATCGCGCGTCACCGCCACCGTTCGCTACGCCACTCCGGTCAGCGTCACCGATCCAAACAAGCTACCTGCCGGCAACGCATCGACAGCAGACCGCACCAACCGTCGGTACTATGACAAGGAGGGCCGCCTGCGCGCCACCCTCGATGCCGAAGGCTATCTCACTGAATACAATTACAACGCTCTCGGTCAAGTCATCGAAACCGTCGCCTATGCCGAGCGCACTACCAACGATCTGCGCCCGCAAGGCGAGGCCTTCCGCGAATACAAGCTATATGACGGCAAGGGCCAACTGGTCGCCACCATCGACGGCCAGCGCTATCTGACCGAAATGGCGTATGACGCCAACGGTCTGCTGGTCGGCAAAACCCGCTATGCGCAGGACGTCAACTATATCGCCGGCATGCGCCTGGCCGATCTGCGTCCAGCCGGCGGCGAGCGCCAGAGCGTCAGCTATGACTATAACGCCATGCGGCAGCTGACCAGGGAGACCTCGGCCGACGGCACCGTCACCACACATACTTACGACCTGGCCGGCAACCGCATCGCTTCCATCGTGGCCGCAGGCAGCAGCGAGGAACGGGGTGCAGCGCGTCAATACGACGCGCGCGGCCAACTGCTGGCGGAAGTCTCCGGCGAAGGCGCCTATCAACTCAGCCAGGCCAAAACGGAGGCCGAGATCAAGGCAGTGTGGGCCGCCTATGCCACGCGCTATACCTACAATGCCGCCGGTCTGCGCACCAGCATGACCGACGCGGCCGGCAACCGCACCTTGTATTACTACGACCGCGACGGCCGCCTGAGCCACACCATCAATGGCGCGGGCGAGGTCGAAGCCCGCCAGTACAATGTCCTGAACCGGCTTGAGAAAATCACGCTGCACGCCATCCGCCTTTCCGCCAGCCAGTTGACGACACTGACCGGGGGCCAGAATGACGCCGCCTTCGCCAACCTTATCGCCGGTCTAGCCAGCAGCAACGACGCCAGCACCCGCTTCGACTATGACCAGCGTGGCTTGCAGGTCAGCCAAACCGATGCTCTTGGCTTCACCACCACCCTGCACTACGATGCTTTCGGCCAGGTCGATACCCGCACCACCCAGATCGATAAGAGCGGCAGTGCGCTGATCGAGACCCTGCGCTACAGCCGCCGCGGCGAATTGACCGATACCGGCGCAAACAATGGCGGCCAACAGATCGCGACGCATACCGAATATGATGCGTTCGGCCGCGCCATCAGCCGCCGCGATGCCAACGGCCAAACCACCACAATGGCTTACGACCGTCTGGGCCGCCAGGTGGCCGTCAAGCTGCCGCTTGGCCCAGCGACCGCCGCCACCTACGACGCCTTCGGCCGCGTGCTGACGCAGACCGACGCCGCCGGTTTCACCACCCGCACCAGCTACGACACCCAGCAGCGCAGCATCACCCTGAGCACGCCCGAAGGCGTGACCCAGACCGTGCGCAACAACCGCCACGGCCAGCAAATCGGCCTGACCGACGGCAATGGCAACACCACCACCTTCGAGTATGACCGCGACGGCAAGCTGCTCAAGACCGTCAATGCATCGGCACAGGAAAGCCGCGGCGTCTACGACAAGGCAGGCCGCCTATTCCAAAGCATCGATGCCAACGGCACCGTCACCGAATACAGCTACGACGCCGCCAATCGCGTACTAAGCAGGACCGTCGATCCCACAGGCTTAAACCTGAGCACGTCCTACACCTACGATATCCGTGGCCAGGTGCAAACCGTGACTGATCCGCGCAGCATCGTGACGCGCAACGAATACGATAAGAAGGGCCAGCTGATTTCAGTCACCGTCGACAGCAATGGCGATGGTCTGAAGCTGAAGACTTCTTTCGAGTACGATGGCCGCGGCAGGACCCTGAGCGTCACCGACCCCGCCCTGCGCCTCACCCGCTATGAGTACGACCAGCTGGGCCGCCGAACCGCCGAAGTCGTCGATCCAAACGCTATGGCGCTGCGCACCAGCTATACCTATGACGCCAACGGCAACGTCATTGCGCGGCGCGACGCCAACCAGAATCTAAGCCGCTTCAGCTACGACGCCAACAACCGCCTGGCGGCCCGGATCGACGGCGCTGGCGCCGTCACCCGCTTCGACTACGATGCGGCTGGCCGCCTCACGCATACGATTGCGCACGCCAAGGCACTCGATCTGAGCAGTCTGGAACCGCAAATTCCCACGCCGCGCAGCGCAGCCGGCGACACAGCCTGGCTGCTGCAGCGTGTCGCCGCCGATGCGGCGCGCGACCGCAATACCTATACCGTTTATAACAGGGATGGCCAGGCCAAGTACAGCATCGACGGCGCCGGCGCCGTCACCCAGTTCGCCTATGATGGCAACGGCAACATCCTTGAAAGCACCCGCTACGCCACGGCCATTTCCCTGGCCGGCCTGACGGCAGCTCCCAGCGCCGACGACATCGCGGCTGCGCTGGGCAAGGTCGTGGCAGGAAATGGCGCCTATTCGCCGGCGCACCGGCGCGAAGTGTTTGGCTACGATGCCGCCAACCGTCTGACCCTCAGCGCCCTGGCGCTGAGCAAGAGCGGCGATTACGCCACATGGGCGGTGACCCGCAACGAGTACGACGCCAACGGCAACCTGACCGGCACGCGCTCCCTGCAAAACGCTTATCAGACCCTGTCGTCGGCCGTTCCCAAGGAAAAGGATATCGCCGCCTACAGCAACAACCCGCTGATGGCCTCCAATCTCGATGCGGTCAAGCGCTTCGCCTACGACCGTGCCAACCGCCAGATCGCCAGCGCCGTGGCTCTGGGCGAGAACGACAGCAACGTCATGCAGTGGGCGGTCACGCTGCTGGGTTACGACAATGCAGGCAACTTGACCAGCCGCACCGAGTATGCCGAAGCGAAACCGGCCGCCGCCCTGCCCCTTGGCCAGAACGCCGTCCTCTATGCCAGCTGGGCGCAAGCAATGCCCGGTACCATTAACAACCGCATTACGCGCTTCGGTTACGATAATGCCAACCGCCTGACTATCACAACCGATTCGGTTGGCGCCAGAACGATCCGCGAACTCGATGGCAGCGGCAACGTTATCAAGACTACCCGCTATGCGCGCCCCCTGCGGGCAATGGGCGACATTATCGTCACGGATAACGTTCCCGACCGCGTTGAACGCGCCGAGTACGACGGCGCCAACCGCCTGCGCTTCACCCTGGACGCCGAAGGTTACATCAAGGAGCAGCGCTACGACGGCATGGGCCGGGTCACCAGTTCGATCCTTTACGATCAGCCCGTGCCGGATGCTGCCGGCATCGCAGCGGCGTCCGCGCGCGCCGGTGCCGCGCGCGTCACCAGCTATGTTTTCGACGCCCAAGGCAATCTCACTTCAGCTACCGATGCGCTGCTGGTCAAAGAATCCTATAAATACGACGCGTTGGGCAACAAGACCGAGTTCACCAACAAGTTGAACAACACCTGGCGCTATGCCTATGACGGTGCCGGCCGCATGGTGCAGGAAACCAGTCCGCAAGTGCAGGCTTACGACAGCAATGGCTTGCTGGCGACCAGGGACAATCTGGGCACGCCAACACTGCAATCGCTCATCACCAGGCTGGAATACGACGCCCTCGGCAATCTGCTGGCGCGGCGCGAGGCGGCCGGCAGCAATGTCGAGCGCCTGACCGAGTACCGCTACGATGCCGCCGGCCGCCAGACCCATACCATCCGTCCATCGCAGCGCATCTACGATCTCAATTACGATCGCCAGATCGGCATGGATCTTTTCGTCGCCAACGAACGCGACTCCGGACAGCTCGCCACCATCGTCACTTACGATGCCTTGGGCAATGCCGTCTCGAACAAGGACGTGGGCGGCAAGATCAGCTACAAAACCTACGACAGCGCCGGCAGGGTGCGTTATGAGGTGGACGCCGCCGGCTACGTGACCAGCTATGAGCGCGACAGCTTCGGCGGCGCCACGAAAATGACGCGCCATGCGACGCCGATCGTGGTGGGCCAGCGCCTGTCGCTTGCCAGCGCCGGCGTCAAGTCTCTGCTGCGCGCCAACACCAACGAAGACCGCACGCTGGAAACCACCTATGACCGCCTGGGCCGCGTGCAGACCACGCGCGAACCGGAAGTCGCCGTCTTCGACCAGAACTCCCTGGGCTCGCCCTACCTGACAGCATCCAAGATCACCCGCTACGATTACACGGCCTTCGGCGAAGTCCGCCAGCGCTCCGTCTACGCCGCCAACAGCAGCGGTCAGCCGCTGACCGAGGCCGCCGTCACCCGCAGCTACTTCAACAAGCGCGGCGAAAAAATCGCGGAGATCGCGGCGCTCAACGACAAGGGCGGCTACCGCAGCGGCTATCTGACCGCGTACACCTATGATGCGGCGGGCAATCTGCTCACCCAGGCGGAATACGCCAAGGCTTTCGGCACCTGGACCGACTATACCTATGCCAATCCCGGCGCGGCCGCGAACGACCGCACCACCGCCTTTACCTACGATGCCCTGAACCGCAAGTTGACGGAAACCAGGGTCGGCGTGGTCTTTGCGGACAATCTCGGCAACGCCAATGCCACGCCGCGCAATCTGACCACCAGCTACACCTACGACGCGGTCGGCAACCAGAAGAGCGTGACCGATGCGCTGCAAGGCCGTACCTATAGCTACTATGACGCCCTGGGCCGCCTCACCGCCAGCGCCAAAACCCAGGTGCAGGCCGTGCCGGAAATTCTGGATGGCGGCAACCAGCTGGTCGAATTCCGGCTGGACATTCACGGCAACGCCGTGCTGCGCATCGAATACGAACAAGGCGCTCTGGCTGGCGGCGTGAGCGAGAGCGCTTATGTCGCCTCGTCGGCGCTGAATCCCAAGAACCGCATCACCGCCACCGAATTCGATGCTTATGGGCGCGCGCGCCAGGTGCTGGACGCCGTGCAGTTCATGCAGGAGCGGCGCGGCACGGTCATGTCCTACGACGAATATGGCCGCGTCGCCAAGAAATGGCGCGCCGTGCGCAACGGCAGCACACTGGATAACAGCTACGAGATCACGCGCTACGACGATCTGGGCCGGGTCAGCGAGATCTGGATGCCCGGCAATGCCAACATCATCAGCCAGACGGGCGCACCATTCACGCGCAAGACCAGCCTCTATAACGCCTTTGGCGAAGTGACCTCCTCCGGCTTCGCCGTGGGCGACGGTCCCGTCACCGAAGTCTATTTCGCGCGCTATGACCGCGCCGGCCGCGCCTGGATCAGCAATAACGGCGATGGCGTCGACAAGATCGCGCTCTACGACATTCAGGGCCAGAACACGGCGCTGATCCAGACCACCAGCGACGATGTCAATATTCTGCGGCGCATGAATAGCGCTGCGGAGATCAACCTGATCGACAAGGTGGTGCGCACCAATATCCGCTACGATCTGCTGGGCCATGTGGTGGACCGCCGCCCCGGCGGCGATCTGCGCATGCGCGTGCTGCAGCGCGTGGAGGCGGGATGGGTGCCCAAGCCCCTGGACCGCAACCAGTCCGCCGCCGACAGCCTGGTCCTGCTGGGGGATTCCACCGACACCAGCAACGGCAGGCGGCTGCTGCTGCAATACAGGCTAATCGGCAGCACCGAATGGATCAACGCCGCCGAGCCGCGCCTGCAGGTATTGGATGGCAATCCCGTCTTCAATACCCGTGGCCTGGCGCCGGGCGAGTACGAGTACAAGGTTTTGATCCAGCCGGCCGGCGAAACGCCGTATGAACGCGAAACCGGTTCGCTGCGCCTGGTGGAAGATGGCGCCAGCGATCCGATGCGCGAAATGGTCATGCTGTACATGCTGCTGTTCGGCCGCGCGCCGGACAATGGCGGCCTGAATTTCTGGCTCAAGGCCTACAATATGGGCCTGCGCCGCGATGAAATCCTGCAGTCCATGGTGCAGTCGGCGGAAGCCAACGGCCGCTTTGCCAATCTCGCGCCCATCGACGTCATCCGCACCATCTACAAGACTGCGCTCGGCTACAACGATACGCAACTGGCGCAGAGCCAATCCGAGATCTATTCCTGGGCCGAGCAATACTATCGCGCCACCGCTCCCGACAAGCGCGGCACCGTGCTGGCCGACCTGCTGGGCACCGTCATCGCGCGCCAGGATGGCTTCAGCAAGCTGCTGGAGACCCGCTCGCAAGCCATCGCCGCCTATATCCGCAGCGGCGGCACCGATCCGGCGACCACCCTGAAGCTGATGGAAATGGCCGTGAGCCAGCCCGCGACCGTGGTCGATGAGGCGCGCAGGATCGGCATCCAGGAAACCGGCCGCATGCAACTGGTGCGCCTATACATCACCATGTTCGGCCGCGCCCCCGACCAGGGCGGCTTCGCCTTCTGGGTCAAGGCGCTGTCGGACGGCGTGACGCTGGAAGGCGTGGCCGACGCCATGCTGCGCAGCGCCGAGGCGCGCTCGCCCTGGCTCTATCCGGACTTTGGCCTGACGCCCGAACAGTACCGCCAGCAATTGGTGACGCGCGCCTATGGACTGATGCTGGAGCGCGCGCCCAGCGCCGCCGAGCTGGCGGATTGGACAGGCCGGCTGAGCGGTCCGAACGCCATCGGCTATGGCAAGTTCATCGTCCAGCTGATGAACAGCGTCGCCAACTATGAGGGCAACGATCCGGTGCGGGAAAATGACCGCAAGCTGTTCAGCAACAAGGTGGCGCTCTCCTACACGGCGAGTGTGACCGTAGGCCAGACCCTGGATAGCGATGGCGCCTCGATTCTGCTAAGCGGCGTGACCTCGGCCGCCACCGCCCAGGAAGCGGCGGAAAAAGCCTTGCTGGCCCTGCAGGCCGCTGCCCGCACTTCGGAATGGGCCGCCAGCGGCGCCGCCACGGCAGCCAACGCCAATCCGCTGGAAAGCATGCGCCGCACCATGGCGCGCATGTACCTCATGGTCATGGGCCGCCTGGCCGACAAGGGCGGACTGGACTTCTACATCGCCGGCAAACCGAGCACGGAAGCCGAATGGGCCAGGGTCGCCGAATGGTTCCTGAGCAGCGCCGAAGCCAAGATTGTATTCCCGGACTGGCAAACCCTCAGCAACAGGGACTTTATCACCCGCCTCTATCGCAACGCCCTGGGTTACGTCCCGACCGGCAAGGCTGTCGAAGAAGAGATCGCGGCCTATACCGCCGAACTGGCCCGCGGCACGAACCGCTTCACGGTGGCGGCCAAACTGGCCAAGGAGATGCTGACCACCTCGCAAATGCTGCGCGACGACCAGGTGCATAAATCCCTGCTCGACAACCGTACCGCCGTGTCCATCACGGTAGCGCAGTCGCTCAATCTGGAAAACGATACGGTACGCGACAATGTGCTGAAGCTGGTAACGGCCACCGACATGAAGGCCGCCCTGGACGCGGCCTACGCCGGCAACCTGGACACCATGCGCGCCCGCCTGGAGCTGACGCGCACCGCGGCCGGCACCGGCCGCGCGCTGGCCGACCTGCTGGCCCAGGCCGCGCAGGCCACGATCGATGCCCGCAACGCCATGACGGCGGTGGAAGGCAATGCCCTGGCGCTGGCGCGCCTGCGCCTCACCCAGCTCTACATCGTGCTGTTGGACCGCAATCCCAACAATCCGCCCGACTTGGGCGGCATGGAGTTTTATCTGAGCGGCCCTGGCCGGGTGCCGGTCGAGGCCCAGGCTGACAGCATTTTGCAAAGTGCCGAAGCCCAGAAGATCATTTCGCCTTCGCTGAGCAACCGCGCGTTTATCGAAAAGATCTGCGAACGCATGCTGGGATCGTCCGTCAGCGTGCCGGCGCCGCAGCTGGCGCAATGGCTCAACGAACTCAATTCCAGCACGCCGCCCACGCGCGGCAAGATGGCGTGGAATATCATTCAGTACGTCCTGGGCTATACGGACGCCGTGCCCAATCCGGACTCCCTGGCACGGATGAACGCGCGCGCGGTCCTCATGCAGAAAGTGGCGGACACCTTCGTCAAAGTGGACGAGAACGCCCAGATCAAGGTGCAGACCTGGCGCGCCACCCAGGAAGCGCTGAAGCGGGAGGTCGATCGTCTGGAGGCTGAACTCCGCAGCGCCGACAGCGGCCGCAACTCGGCCAACGCCAGCCTGAACGAGGCGCTCACCTTTGCCCGCCGGGCCATGAGCGAAGTGGCCGTCATCGGCGACATGAAGGGCGCCAAACGCATGGAAGTGATGCGCATGTATGCGCTCATGCATCAGCGCACGCCCTCCCACTATCCGCCGCAGCCGTCTGAAATCGACTACTGGCTGAACATCGATTCATCGGCCGTTGCCTATTCCATTATCACCAGCGCGGAGCAGCAGGACTACTTCCGCTCCGGCGATTCGGCCGAGACTTTTGTCGGCAAGCTGTATCAGCGCATCCTGGGCCGGGCACCGAGCGCGCAGGAAGTGCTGCGCGACACCGGCTTCCTGAGCCAGAACGCCAGCCACACCTATGTGAAGGGCGAGCTGGCCGTTGCCCTGATCAACCGCCTGTGCGACTACGCCAACGCCGACGTCGCCCAACTGGAATACAAGAAGCGCATCGACGGCAATATCGACGCGATGATGACCACGCTGCGCGATGCCTACCAGGCGGCCTACAGCAGCGCGCAAAGCGCCGCCCAAGCGGCGCGCTACCAGCGCGACCAGTTGAGCGGCGCGGTCTCCAGCTACCAAGGGCAGTACAACGACGCGGCCAGCGAAACCACGCTGAAACCGAAAAGGGACGCAGCCGAAGGCGGGCAGAAAATGCTCAGCTCTCCCGCGCGCGCCGCCGTTATCAATGTCTACGCCGCACTGCGCGGCAGCGCCGACTATGGCGGCGTGCTTTTCTACGTGCGCAATGTCGAGGTGGATGCCTCCAACCTCAGAGGAGTTGTGGCGGGGATTATCAGCGAGGAGTATCCCGCCGATGATCTGGAATTCCTGTACAAGTTATACGCCACGACGTTAATGCGTGACTTCCGGCCGCCATTAAGCGAAATCAATGCCTATCTCCAGCAGCTGAAGAATGGACGCACCCGCGCCGATCTCGCATGGGA
The DNA here is from genome assembly GCF_013369485.1 of Massilia sp. BJB1822. Classification (GTDB taxonomy): domain Bacteria; phylum Pseudomonadota; class Gammaproteobacteria; order Burkholderiales; family Burkholderiaceae_D; genus Rugamonas. The sequence goes on along the minus strand of NZ_JABWEB010000041.1, from coordinate 4,540 downwards.
AGTCATGCAGTCGCCAGAGGCGCAAGGCAAGTACCCGCGCAAGATTCCCGACATCGAACGCGCGCTGACAGATCAGGCACGGGCCGATATCAGGGCGTACAACGACGCGCTGGCCTACCGCGATAGCCTGGCCGGGAGTCTGCAAAACGCCCGGACCAATTACAACAACTTCATCAACTCGGGAGAATTGCAGCGCGCCGAAACACAGGAAACCCAGAGCCGCCTGGCCTATTCGTCGGCGAACGCAATCAAGGCCGCCTTCAGCCAGGAGTGGCAGGTCAACGATCCTGCCATCAATGCGGTGCGCGCGCGCGACCGCTACGCCACGGTGGAACAGGATCTGGCCAAGGCCCGCAAGGCGTATCAGGATTCGCAGCAGGAAGTGCTGGCCAACTATGAAGCCAGCACTGCCACCGGTGGCCTGATCCGCGCGGCGACCAATAGCGCCGCCAATGCCGCCAAGCTGCAGGCAGCCGAAGGCAACGCCTACCGCGCCAAACCCGAGGGCGGGATTGCGCAGCGCGTCACCCACGTCTTCCTGAGCGTGTTGGACCGCGCCCCCAGCCTCACCGAGCTGCAAATCTGGTTCGACAAGATTCGCGCCACGCCCGGCGAGCTGGAACAAGCCCTGGTGCCGCTTGCCACGGCGCTGATGACCGGCCCCGAGGCCAGCAGGCGGAACCTGTTCCCGCCGGCCATGTCGAATAGCGATTTCGTCATCCGTATCTACCAGGCCGCCTTTGGCCGCACCGTGGCCGCCAGCGACGACGGCGTGCAGTTCTGGACCGCGCGCCTCAATGAAGGCATCTCGCGCGACTTCATCGCGGTCGCCATCAGCAGCGGCGGCATCAACAACTTCAGCGGCGACACCCTCAAGCTGAACGCGCGAACCAGCGCCATCCTGGCGACGCTGTCCACGGCCGTCATCGGCAATGCCGAAGCCGATGCGGCCATCGAACTGTCCAACCAGATTGCACGCAATGAGGCCACGCGCATCGATACGGATGCCCAGACGGCTCTGGCGGCATCGCCCGACGGTCAGCTGATGCAGCAGATCGTCTTGACCTATCTGCTCGTGCTGCAGCGCGCACCCGATCCACGCGGCCTGCGCTACTACTTCAACGCACTGCGTCCCGGCAACAGCAACAGCCAGCTGACCCTGGCCAACGCCCTGTTCGACAGCACGGAAGCGGCCACGCTCTACCCCAGCGGCATGCAGCCGGCAGCCTTCATCGACCAGTTGTTCCGCAAGGCCCTGGGGCGCGGCGCCAGCGAGGCCGAGATCGCGCGCTATACCGCTCAGATGGCGAGCAAAACGCGTGGCGAGGTGGCTGTCAACATCATCAAGGATGTGCTGAACTCGACCGCCTACGATCTGGTTTCGCACACCACGCGCACCCTGCTGATCGACAAGATGGGCGTGGCGCTGGAACGGGCCATGACCGATACCGCCAGCTATAGCGCCTCGGTGCGGGCGGCCATCCCGATCGTGCAGAAGGCCGTAGCGGCCGGCGTCACCACGCTGTACACAGTGCCGTTCACGCCGATCGCAGGCTTGAGCGTCAGCGGCCAGCGCCTGGCCAGCGGCGCCAATCTGTACGCGGTCGACCGCTGGGGCAATGTGCTCAGTTCCGGCGATCTGCGCGACCAGCGCTACCAGATCACCTATACCTACGACCACAATAACCAGCTGCTGAGCAAGAGCCACTATGCCCTGCCCGGAGTCAACGCGCCCACTGTGCAGAACCGCTACGACGCCCTGGGCCGCGTGGTGGCCACCGTCGACGCGCAGGGCAATACCAACACCGTCAGCTACAACAGCAACGGCTACCAGGTGATGGAAGCGCATGCCGACGGCGGCAAGGTCTTCTATACGATGGACCGTTTTGGCCAGCGCCTCAGCAGCAACAGCCTGCGTTCGGCGAACGTGGGCACCGTCACCAACTACACCTACGACCAGCTGGGCCGCATGCTCACCCGCAATACCGCGGATGTCGATATCTACGCCTGGGACCGCAGCAGCCTGTTCACCAACCGCGCCCGCGGCCAACTGGGCGAGTTCTATCAATACGATGAACTGGGCCGCCGCATCGGCACCACCGCCAATGTGCAGTGGAGCTCCGGCAGCGTGAACGATCCCTCCTCGCTGGCGCGCAGCACCACCCGCTACGACTTGAGCGGCAACGTGGTGCAGAGCACCGATGCGGAAGGCCGCGTCACCAGCTATGTCTACGATGCGCTCAACCGCAAACTGCGCGAGCGGCGCGCCGACCAGGGTGAACTGAGCTGGGCCTACGATGCCCAGGGCCGCTTGACCTCCCACGTCGACCTGGGTCAGAACACCACCAGGTATCTGTACAACGCCAGCAACCAGCTGCGCGTGGCCACCACCAATTACGGCCCGGACTACGGCATCTCGAACGAGCAAAACATTTTCTATGTGTATGAGGATGCCACCGGCAATCTGAGCGAAATCCACGACACGGGCTTGGGCCAGCTCAGCAAATACACCTACGATGTGCTGGGAAACCGCATCAGCGAGAAGGTCTACTCGCAAGGCAAGCAAGCCATGGTGCAGGACCAGATCCTGTACTACGACCGCCAGATGCGCCTGGAAAAAGTCGATGCCCGCGTGCGCGGCGCCGACTACCAGCTCAGCTACACCTTCGACAACAACGGCAACCGCCTCACGGCCACCACCGTCTTCAACACCATGCTCGATGTGAAGAAGACCGTCAGCGTGCAATACCGCTATGACGCCATGAACCGCGAGACCTATGTTTCCGGCAATGTGAACTCGTTCAAGCGCAGCGGCGTCCTGATGCGGCCGAACGAGATCCGCGGCCGTACCGGGCGCTATCAGATGGAAGAGGAAGATGTCAATCTGGCCTGGAACAACCCCAGCTCCACCGACAGCGCCATCGCCACCCACGACATCAAATACGACTGGCAAGGCAACCGCATCGAGGACAACAACGAGAAGTACGCCTACGATGCGGCGGGCCGTCTGTCCGAAATCACTGTCAATGGCGCCGTCACCGGCTACCGCCACTACGACAGCGCCGGCCGCGTCATCGCCTCGCTGGAGAAGGATGAAATCCGCCTGAGCGCCTATGACCGGACCGGCCGGCTGGAAATGCAGCGCGTGCTCGACGGCTCCGGCCAGCGCATCCGCAACGACATCAAGTACGCCTATCTGGCGACCGGAGAAGTCGACTACTACCAGCTGTTCAACGCCAGCAATGGCTTGATGCAGACCACCAAGAACGAATACCGCCTGGCGCGCGAAAACCGCCTGCTGACGCGCACCGACGTAACCAATGCCGGCGATTCGCAATCCAAGTCGAGCACGCGCAAATACGATGTCAACGGCAATCTCGAAAGCGCGGTGGTCGGCGATGAGACCCGCCTCTTCATCAACGACAGCGCCGGCCGCGTGCTGGAAAAGATCGAGATCAAGCGCGGCATCGCCGACGCGACCACGCGCACGCTGATCGTCAACGGCGAAGTGCTGGGCAGCAGCAGCAGCAGCTACGAAAGCTTCAGCAGCGTGCATGAATCGCTGACCGGCAATTCGGCCACGGCGGACAATGCCAGCGCCTATGTGGTGCAGCGAGACGGCGAAAACCTCGCGTCCATCGCCAAAGCCGTATGGGGCAACGAACGCCTGTGGTATCTGATCGCCGACGCCAATGGCATGAACGGCAGCGAAACGCTGAAGGCCGGGCAAACGCTGACCATCCCGCAGCGCGCCAGCGCGGTCTACAACGACACCGCCACCTTCAAGCCGTATGACGCATCCGAGCTGGTGGGCAACACCACGCCGGAACTGGCGATCATGGAGCCGGCCGCACCGGCCCCCGCGAAGAAGAAGAAATGCGGCGGCATCGGCCAGCTGGTGATGGTGGCCGTGGCGGTGGTGGCGACGGTGATGACGGCCGGCGCAGCGGCATCGGCCCTGGCCAGCGCCAGTGGCGTGATTGGTGGCGCAGCCGGAGCAGCTTCCACGTTGGCCGGCGCCGTCAGCGCCGCCGGCATGCTCGCTACCGGGGCTTCGGGCTTGAGCGCAGGCTTGGCGTTTGCCGCAGGAGCGATTGGCGGCGCGGTTGGATCTATCGCCAGTCAAGCTATAGGCATGGCGATCGGAGCGCAGGATGGCTTCAGTTGGAAAGGCGTGGCACTGTCGGCTATCGGGGGCGGTATCTCCGCAGGCGTTGCGTCGGCAGGCGCGAGTGGTTCCCTCGGCGCGATCTTTGAAGGGGCGCAAACGCCAGGTCTGATCGCCCGCGCCGCACTCTCGAACGTCGCCACCCAGGCCGTGGGCAATGTACTCGGCCTGCAAAGCGGCTTTAGCTGGCGTAGCGTGACTGCATCAGCGGCAGGCGCTGCTGCCGGCTCAGCCGCTGGTCAAGCGTTGAACAAGGCCGGGGCATTCGCCAGCTGGGGAGAGGCCGGTGAGCTGGCGCGCAACACCCTCAGCGGCTTCGCCGCCGGCACCGCCGCCGCCATCGCGCGCGGCGGCAAGGTCGATGTCGCCCAA
>NZ_JABWEB010000040.1 GCF_013369485.1 Massilia sp. BJB1822 | reverse complement strand
TGCCCAACCCGATCCTGATGGCGAAGGCGCCGCCCTGCCCTCCGCCCCTGAAACCACGCGCTATCTCTATGACGAGAAAAACCATCTGCGCTTTGTGATCAGCGCCGAGCGCCGCGTTGCTGAAATGCGCTATGACAGCAAGGGCCAGCGCATCAGCAGCATCACCCATGCCGCAACGCTGGACCCGGCCCTGGTGGGCAGCACCAGTGCCGACGCCCTGGCTACCTGGGCCAACGGCCTGGCCACCAAGTCCAAGGGCATCCGTACCGACTATAGCTACGATGTGCGTGGCCTGCTGTCGTCGAGCACCAGCTATGCGGCGCTGGACGACAGCGGCAACGGCATCAGCGATGGTAGCCAAAGCACCGTCACCTACGTCTACGACCAGGCTGGCCGTCTGGTCAAATCCATCGATGCCAAGAAAGGCAGCACCAGCTATGCCTATGATGGCGCGGGCCGCATCATCGCCACCCGCCAGCCTAATGAGTTCAGCACTCGCACCGAATACAACGATGTATCGGTATCGCGCGTGATCGGCGGCGTAGCGCTGATGACCACGCAAAGCACCAGCACCCAATACAATGGCTTGGTCACCGTCTCCACTTTCGACAGCGAAGGAAAGCTGGTCAGCGTTCTGGAGCGCGATGCCAATGGCAACGTCATCGGAGAGACCCTGTATGGCTACGACGATAGTGGCCGTCCGCTATGGACTGAAGGCCCGACGGGCGCGCGCAGCTATACCTTCTACGATGGCTTCAACCGCAAAGCCGCCGACATCGACGCCGATGGCACCTACACCGAATACGTCTACAACAATGAAGGCCAGCTCGCGCAACTGATCCGCCACGCGCAGCCCGTTAACGTGGCAGCCCTGGCGGGCAGCAATCCGATCAGCTCCCTGACAGTACAAAGTCTGCCGCGCGGCGCCAAGCCCGGCGATGAAGTCGAGTACCGTGGCTATGATGCAGCGGGCCGCCTGGTCAAATCCATCGACGCTGGCGGCTATCTGACTGAAACCCGCTATGACGGCCAATCGCGCGTCACCGCCACCATCCGTTACGCATCTCCGGTCAGCGTCAGCGATCCGAACAAACTGCCAACCGCTGACGCTTCGTCGGTCGATCGCATCAGCCGCCGGTACTACGACAAGGAGGGCCGCCTGCGCGCCACCCTCGATGCCGAGAGCTATCTCACCGAATACAATTACGATGCGCTCGGCCAGGTCATTGAGACTGTCGCCTATGCCGAGCGCACCACCAGCGATCTGCGTCCACAGGGTGACGCCTTCCGCGAATACAAGCTGTATGACGGCAAGGGCCAGTTAATCGCCACCATCGACGGCGACCGCTATCTGACCGAGATGGCGTATGACGCCAATGGCCAGCTCACCAGCAAAACCCGCTATGCGCAAAGCGTCAACTATACGGTTGGCATGCGCCTGGCCGATCTGCGTCCAGCCGGCGGCGAGCGCCAAACCGTCAGCTACGACTACAACGCCATGCGGCAGCTGATCAGGGAGACAGCGGCCGACGGCACCACCACGACGCACACTTACGATCTGGCTGGCAATCGCACGGCTTCCACTGTGGCCGCGGCCAGCACTGACGAACGAGGCATCACGCGGCAGTATGATGCGCGCGGCCTGCTGCTGGCCGAACTCTCTGGAGAGGGCACGGCCAAATTGGCATTGGCTGCTTCACTGGGCGGGGTCCCTGCCGTATGGAACAGCTACGCCACCAAATACACCTACAACGCTGCCGGTCTGCGCACCAGCATGACCGAACCCGGCGGCAATCGCACGCTGTATTATTACGACCGCGATGGCCGTCTGACGCATACTGTTAACGCCGCCGGCGAAGTCGAGGGTCGTCAATACAATGTCTTGAATCGGCTGGAACAGGCCACCGTCTACGCCACCCGCATTGACGCTGCGCGCTTGGCAACGCTGAGCGGCGGCCAGAATGACACCGCCTTCGCAGCCCTCATCACCGGCCTGGCCAGCGGCGACGACGCCAGCACCCGCTACTTCTACGACCAGCGGGGGTTGCTGACGAATCAAACCGACGCGCTGGGTTTCACCACCGTCCTGCATTACGACGCCTTCGGCCAACTCGATTCCCGCGCGACCCAGATCGACAGGGCTGGCAGCACTTTGCTGGAAACGATGGTCTATAACCGCCGCGGCGAACTGACCGCCACCGGCGCCGACAACAGCGGCCAACGAGTTCGGACACGCACCGAGTACGACGCCTTCGGCCGTGTCAAACAGCGCATTGACGCCAACGGCAAGGTCACGGACACGCAATACGATGGACTCGGCCGCCAGGTGATCGTCAAGCTTCCGCTCGGCGGCAGCACCACGACCAGCTATGATGCCTTCGGCCGCGTGCTGACGCAGACCGACGCGAATGGCTTCACCACGCGAACCACCTACGACACCCAGCAGCGCAGCATCACCCTGACCTCGCCCGACGGCGCAAGCCAGACCGTGCGCAACAACCGCCACGGCCAGCAGATCGGCCTGACCGATGGCAATGGCAACACCACCACCTTCGAGTACGACCGCGATGGCAAGCTGCTCAAAACCGTCAATGGCTTGTCGCAGGAAAGCCGCAACGTCTATGACAAGGCCGGCCAGCTGTTCCAGAGCATCGATGCCAACGGCACCGTCACCGAGTACCGCTACGACGCCGCCAACCGCGTATTGAGCAGGACCGTCGATCCGACGGGCCTGGACCTGACCACTTCCTATACTTACGATACGCGCGGCCAGGTGCAGACCGTGACCGACCCGCGCGGCATCGTCACCCGCAGCGAGTACGATAAGAAAGGCCAGCTGCGCTCCATCACGGTCGACCAGAATGGCCTGAAACTGAAGACCGCCTTCGAGTACGATGGCCGCGGCAAGACCTTGAGCGTCACCGATCCGGCCGGCCGCGTCACGGCGTATGAATATGACCAATTGGGCCGGCGCACCGCCGAAGTAACCGATCCGGGCGTTCTGGCACTGCGCACCAGCTATACCTACGACCCGAACGGCAATGTCATCACGCGCCTCGACGCCAACCGGAACCTGACCCGCTTCAGCTACGACGCCGAGAACCGTGTCACCGTCCAGATCGACGGTGCGGGCGCCGTCACCCGTTTCGACTACGATGCGGCTGGCCACCTCACGCATACGGTCACGCACGCCAAAGCGCTCGATCTGGCCAGTCTGGAACCGCAAATTCCCACGCCGCGCAGCGTGGCCGGCGACATCGCCTGGCTGCTGCAGCGCGTTGCCGCCGATGCGGCACGCGACCGCAACACTTACACGGTCTACAGCAAGGACGGCAAGGTCAGATTCAGCGTCGATGGCGCGGGTGCCGTCACCCAGTTTGCATATGACCGCAATGGCAACCTAAGCCAGCGTCTCGGCTATGCCACGGCCATTTCCCTGGCCGGATTGAAGATCGTCCCCAGCGCCGAGGAGATTAGCGCTGCACTGAACCAGGCAATCGCTGCAGCCGGCGCCAATCCGCCGACGCACCGGCGCGAGATATTCGGCTACGATGCCGCCAACCGCCTGACCATCAGCGCCCTTGCCTTGAGCAAGAACGGCGAATACAACATGTGGGCCGTCACGCGCAACGAATACGACGCCAACGGCAATCTGATCGCCACCCGTTCGCTGCAGAACCCCTACCGGGTGCATTCCGCAACCGCGCCGAAGGACAAGGATGTCGCGGAGTATTGCAATAATCCGCAGACGGCTTCCCAGTTCGACGCCATCACGCGCTTTGCCTACGACAGCACCAACCGCCAGATCGCCAGTGCCAAGGCGCTCGGCCCGAACAGCGGCGGCGTGATGCAATGGGCGGTCACGGCCCAGGCTTACGACAAATCCGGCAATATCGTCACGCGTACCGAGTTCGCGCAGGCACTGCTGTCCAGCGCCCTGCCCGTCAATCCCAATGCGGCGGCCTATGCCGCCTGGCTGGGCGCAGCCGCCGCCAATGACGGAGACCGCATTACCCGTTTCGGCTACGATGGCGCCAACCGCCAGGACGTCGTCGTGGACGCCGCCGGCGCCATCACCAAGCGCGAACGCGACGGCAGCGGCAATGTGCAGAAAACCACGCGCTACGCCAATCCCGCCCTGTTCCTGCCGCGCGGCGCTTTGGCCAGGGATGCCCTCAACAGCATCAACGCTGATGCCGCGCGCGACCGGATCGAGCGCGCCGAGTACGACAATGCCAACCGTCTGCGCTTCTCGCTCGATGCCGAGGGCTATATCCAGGAACGGCGCTACGATGGCCTGGACCGCGTGCTGTTCGCCATCGCTTACGACCAGCCGGCACCCGGCGCCACCAGCATCGCCGCCGCCGCGGCAGCGCGCGCCGGCACCGCGAACACCACCGGCTATGTCTTTGACGCTCAGGGCAATATCACTTCTGTCACCGATGCGCTGCAGGCCAAGGAATCCTATAAGTACGATGCGCTCGGCAACAAGACCGAGTTCACCAACAAGCTGAATAACACCTGGCGCTACGCTTACGACGGCGCCGGCCGCATGGTGCTGGAAACCAGCCCGCAAGTGCTGGCCTACGATAGCAACGGTCTGCTCGCCACCTGGGACAATCTGGGCGCGCCCAAATCCGAGTCCCTCGTCACCAAGCTCGATTACGATGCGCTGGGCAATCTACTGTCGCGCAAGGAAGGCTACGGCTCGAATGCCGAACGCTCGACCGAATACCGCTACGACGCGGCCGGCCGCCAGACGCAAACCATCCGGCCAAATGCGCGCATCTACGATCCCGTATATGACCGCACCGTGGGCATGGGCGCGCTGGGCGCCATCGAGCAGGATTCCGGTCTGCTGATCACCACCGTCACTTACGACGCCCTCGGCAATGCCGTCTCCAATAAGGACGTTGGCGGCAAGCTCAGTTTCAAGTGCTATGACGCTGCCGGGCGCGTGAACTATGAGGTCGATGCCGCCGGCTACGTGACCAGCTACGAGCGCGATGCCTTTGGCTCGGCCACCAGGATGATGCGCCATGCCATCGCTCTGGCGCCCGCCGCCGCCGGTGTTTTGCAGCGCACCACCAGTGAAGTACAGCAGCAACTGAGCCTGAGCGCCAGCGAAGACCGCGCGCTGGAAAACACTTACGACAAACTGGGCCGAGTCCTGAGCACGCGCGAGCCGTCCGCCCTGATCTACGACCGTTTCGCCCTGGGTTCCTCGCCCTATCTGACCGCGGCCAAGACCACGCGCAACGAATACAACGCCTATGGCGAGGTGCAGCGCCGCTCCGTGTATGGCGCCGCTGCCGACGGCACGCCGCTCACCGAGGCGGCGGTCAGCCGCAGCTATTTCAACCGGCGCGGCCAGAAAGTCGCCGAAATTTCCGCCCTGTCCGACAAGCCGGGAACGCGCAGCGGCTATCTCAGCACCTACGAATATGACGCGGCCGGCAATCTGCTCACCCAGGTCGAGTATTCGACCGCCTTTGGCAACTGGAGCGACACCAGCTACACCCCGCCCGGTAAAGCACCGAGCGACCGCACCACGACCTTTACCTACGATGCCCTCAACCGCAAACGCACCGAGACCAAGGTCGGCGTGCTCTTTGCAGACAACAACGGCAATGCCAACGCCACCCTGCGCGATCTGAGCACCAGCTATACCTATGACGCGCTGGGCAACCAGCGCAGCGTGACCGACGCGCTGCTGGGCCGGACCTATAGCTATTACGATGTCCTGGGCCGCGTCACAGCCATCGCCAAAACCCAGCTGGCCGGCACCGACCTGCAGGATGGCGGCAACCAGCTCACCGAATTCAAGCTCAATATCCATGGCGATGCCGTATTGCGCATCGAGCATGAGCTGGGGGCGGAGAACGGCTCGGTGGACGCGAACGGCTACCGCGCCACCGCGCCGTCGAGCCAGAGGAACCGCATCACCGCCACCCGCTACGACAATCTGGGCCGGGAAATGGAGACGCTGGACGCTGTCCAGTTCATGGGACAGCGCCGCAGCACCATGATGTCCTACGATGAATACGGCCGCCTGGCAAAGAGATGGCGCGCCGTCAGCTTCGACAATGTGGTGGAAAGCAGTTACGAGATCAACCGCTATGACGTGCTGGGCCGCCTGAGCGAAGTCTGGACGCCGGGGAACGCCAACGTCATCACCGGCGCGGCGGTGCCGTTTACGCGCAAGATCAATGCCTATAACGGTTTTGGTGAAGTCACCTCGACCTCCGTTGCCGCCGGCGACGGTCCCGCAGTGGAAACCAGTTTCGCCCGCTATGACCGGGCCGGCCGCGCGTGGATCAGCAATAGTGGCGACGGCATCGATAAAATCGCCTTGTACGACGCCCAGGGCCGCTCCACGGCCGTGATGCATAGCACCAGCGAGGACCGGACGGTCCTGCGCCGCCTGGGCGACAGCGCCGCAGCGGTCGGCATGGACAAGCTGGTACGCACCGACACGCGCTACGATCTGCTGGGCCATGTCGTCGACCGCCGCGTCGTCGGCGACTCGCGCCTGAGCGTCCTGCAGCGCACCGGCAGCGAATGGATACGCGTGCCCTTGGCGCAGAACCAGGCCATGACCGATACCCTGCTGGTCATCGGCGATTCCAGCGACCTGGAAAAGAAAATCATCATGCGCTACCGCCTGGCCGGCAGTTCGACCTGGCTGGAAGCGGGCGCACCGCGCATCCAGATCGTGGACGGCAGCACGGTATTCAGCACGCGCGGCCTGGCGGGCGGTGACTACGAATACCAGATCCTGGTGCAAGCCGGCTCCCTGCCGCCCTATGAGCGAGAAAGCGGCACGCTGCGCCTGGCGAGCGACCCGAATGGCGGCCTGACGCGGGAAATCATCCTGCTGTATATGCTGCTGTTTAACCGCGCGCCCGAGATCGAAGGCCTGAACAACTGGCTGAACGTGGCCAGCAACGGCTATATCCGCGGCAGCATTCTGCAAAATATGCTGCTGTCGCAGGAAGCCATCGACCGCTTCAAGGGACTCGATCCGGTGGGCGTCATCAGCCGCATCTACGAAAGCGCCTTCAATCAGACGCCGGCGCAGATGCAGGCGCAGGCGCCTTTCATCAACGATTGGGCACGCCGCTACGAGCAAGCGGCCAAACAGGAACCGGACAGCCGTGGCCAGGTCTTGGCCGATCTTCTGTATGCCGTGCTGGCCTACAACGGCGAGACCGGCAAGCTGCTGGAAAACCGTTCCGCTGCCTTGAGCAATTATCTGGGCAGCGGCGGCACCGACCGCCCCTTCATGGCACAGCTCATGGCCATGGCGCTGGACAAGCCGCAGGAAGCCATCGCCCTGGGGCTGTCCCAAGGCAAGCTCGAAGGCTTCCGCATGCAGGCGATCCGCACCTATATCGCCCTGTTCGGCCGTGCCCCCGAGCGCGCGGGCATCGATACCTGGGTCACGGCAATGCAAAATGGCCTGAGCATCGAAGGCATGGCCGACGCCTTGCTAAGCAGCGTGGAGGCGCAGCATCCCTGGCTGTACCCGCAGGCCGGCCTGACCGCGGTCCAATACAATCTGCAGCTGGTCAAGCGTGCTTACACGCAGATGCTGGGCCGCGATGCGAGCGCCGGCGAGCTGGCTGAATGGGGCGGCAAGCTGAATGGCGTGCCGCCGCTTAGCCGCGGCCAGTTCGCCGTGGCCCTGATCGAGAAAATCAGGGGCTACAACGGTTCCGATCCAGCCCAACGCACCGACAAATCGCTCTTCGACAACAAGGTGGCGGTCGCCTACACCACCGGCATTGTGCTCAATCACAATCTGGACGAAGACGGCTCCACCGCCCTGGTCTCGGCCATCACGTCCGCCGCCACCGCCCAGGACGCGGCCAAGCTGGCCCTGCTCAACCTGCAGGCCCAGCGCGACGCCGCGCTGCAGCAGGAAAACTGGATCAAGCTGGCCGCCGGCGCGCAGCCCCTGAAAAACCAGCGCCATACGCTGGGCCGCATGTTCATGATGTTCCTGCGCCGGACTGCCGATCGCCAGGGCTGGGATTTCTATGAGCGCTACGACCCGCAAAAAGCCGAACAATGGAGCGATCTGGCGCGCGGCTTCATGGAAAGCGCCGAAGGCCGCCGCATTCTGCCCAACTGGCGCAGCATGGGCAATGCCGAATTCGTCACGGCCCTGTACACCAATGCCATCGGTTACTTGCCCGCCAGTCCCGCCATCCAGGAAGAGATACGGCGCTTCACGGCGGAGCTGGCGTCCGGCACGGACAGGCTCACCATCGCCGTGCGCATCGCCGACGAAATGCTGATGACGCCCAATCTTCTGCCGGGTGATCTGGTACACAAATCCTTGCTGGACAACCGCACCGCCGTTGCCATCAGCGTGGGCCAGGCGCTGGATCTGAACGACGAGGCGCTGCAGCAGAATATTCTGCAGCAGGTGACGGCCAGCGATATGAGCGGAGCGCTGAAGGCTGCGTACGATGCCCACGTCCGCCGGGTGGAGAGTCTGCTGCAGCCGGCCCGCGACGCGGCCGGCAGCGCCGTGGCAATCGCCGATACGCTGGCCAGGACGGGACCGGCCGGCATTGCCGCCAGAGCCGCGCTGAACGCCCTGGCGGCAAATCCGGCGGCGCAGAAACGCTTGCAATGCGTCCAGCTTTACATGGTTCTGCTCAAGCGCACGGCCACGTATCCGCCAGATATTCCGGGGCTGGAGTTCAACCTGACCGAGAACAATGTCGCGATCGAGCGGCTGGCACAAAACTTCCTCGATGGGACCGAAGGCCAGGGTATTTTCCCGCGCGGCCAGGATGCGGAAAGCTTCGTCAAGCAAGTCTATGCGCAAATGCTAGGCGCCCAGGCGCCGATTCCAGCCTATCTGCTGAACAAATGGGTGCCCGATCTGACCCGGCTGCAGGCCAGCGATCCCACGGCGCGTGGCCGTGTCGCCCTCGATATCATCAACGATGTGCTGACGCATGCCGATGCCGCCCCCGATGCGGCCAGCGCTGCCCTGATCCAGGCCCGGGCCGGCTTCACGCAGAGGCTGGTCGAGGTCTTCGGCGTGGTGGATACCCTCACGGCCCAGGAAATCTCGCGCCTGGCGCCGCTGGTGACACGCTACGATGAGCTGAATACCCAACTGGCCCAGGCAACCCGCACATTGGACAGCGCCAACACAGCGGCCGGGCAGGCAACGGCCGCCGCCACCCAGGCGCTGGCCGGTGCCAACTCCGCAGGCGATGGCCTGGCAGAACGCAGGTTGTTTGTGGTGCGCCTGTATGCGGCCCTGTTGCAGCGCACGCCGAGCAATGACCCGCCACCACTGGCCGACGTCGAGGGACATGTCAACCGTGGCGGCACGCCGCTGCAGCTGATAGAAAGCTTCATGGCCAGCAGCGAAGGCAAGCGTCATTTCCCATCAGGCTCCACGCCGCAGGACTTCGTCACGCAGCTGTATCAGCATATTCTCGGCAGGACGCCGAATGCCGGCGAGATCAGTACTTATGTCAGCATGCTCGCCTCCTTCGGCGGCAACCGCCCTGCCCTGACCAAACACATTCTGGACTGCTTCCTGCAGTATACGGATAGCCGGCCGGAAGAGCTGCAGCGGAAGAAAACCTGGGATAGCCAGGTTGCCGGTCTGCTCTCCATCATCCAGCAGCAGGCCGCAAGCAGCAACAGCGCCGCCAAGTCCTCCTACGAACGCCTGCAGCAGCTGCAGCGCGACATAGCGACGGCCAACGGCAACAAGGCGTACTACGAACAGCGGGTGCGCGATCTCAGCCCGGCGGCGGACAAGGGCCGCACTCTGCTCGCCTTGAACAGCACCCTGTTCTCGCAAGTGGTCGACACCTATGCGGCCATACGCGGCGACGCCGATTTCGATGGCGTCATCTGGCAGGTGCAGGCCATTCTCGAGGGCCGGGCCTCGCTGGATACCCTGCGGCGCGATCTGATCGGCAACCACTACCCAAGCGACGACACGGGCTTCGTGCTCAAACTGTACAAGCAGGTATTGGGCCGCGCGGCCACACCTACGCAAGGGGAAATCGACCTGCGCCTGAATCAGCTGCGCGCCGGCAAGACGCGCTCGCAGATCGCCGAAATCTTCATGGACTCGGCGGAAGGAAAAGGGAACTGGCCCAGCAAGGCCGCCGAAGAAAAGCGCCGGCTGACCAATAAGGCCAACGACGACATCGCGTTGAAGAGTGAAGCCGAGAAGAACCTGACCGCAGCCATCAACGATCTGGCCGCTGCCCAGCGCGCACTCAGCCAATCCGGCCTTGACCCCGCCACGGTCAACGCTAACTACAGCACCGCCAACGCCCGCGCGGCTTCCATCAATGCGCTGGTCAGTGCCCACCCCAAGGTGCTGGATGCCGACGAGAAGATGCTGGCCGCCGCCAATGCCAAGGCCAGCGTCGCCGGTCTGCAGCAGCAGATCGCCGACCTGCGCCTGGACGACCTGACCCGGACGCGTTATCTTCGCTACGCCGCGGCACGCCAGCTCTACGCCCAGATCACGCCCGCCGTCGGCAAGCGGCAGGAAGCCGAGGGCGCGCAAGCGCAGGCTGCCGGCGCATACCAGAGCAATGCCAAAGGCAGTTCGGCGCACCGCATCACCCAGCTCTACTTCACCCTGCTCAATCGCAGTCCCAGTCTAATTGAGCTGCAAAGCTGGATCGGCAAGCTGGCCGACGGCAGCATCACGCTTGGAATCCTGGCAAAAGACTTGCTCGGCAGCGTGGAGGCGAAGCAGAAAGGCCTTTATCCCGATTCGATGAGCAATCTGCAGTTCCTCATGCAGCTCTACAGGCAGGGACTGGGCAGGGAGATGGAATCCAGCGGCCAAACTTTCTGGCTGAACTGGATGAGCGCCAACAACGCCTCGCGCGAGCAGATGGCCGTGGTCATCACCGACTCCGTCAACAAGGCTGCCAACGAGGATACGGAACGCTTCAACAAAAAAACCAGCGATGCGCTGAAGGTACTGCAAACGGCCGCCGTCAGCCGGGCTGAAATCGACGCCGCCATCAGCCTGCGCAACGAGCAGGCGCGCCTGACCGCCAGCCGCCGCGATGGTCCCAGTGCCGCCCTCATGAACGGTTCGCCGGATGCGATGAATGCGATGCATATCACGCGCCTCTACATCGCCCTGCTTGGCCGCAATCCCGAACCTTCTGGCATGCGCTTCTGGCTCGACCAGATCAAGACGCGAGGCTTGTCCAAAGAGGCGCTGGCCAAGAGCATCGTCGAATCCGAGGAAGGCGTCCGCCTGTATCCACGCGCGCTGAGCGCGGCCGATTTCGTTAAGGCGTTCTTCGAGCGCGCTTTCGCGCGCGCGCCAAGCGAAGCCGAACTGGCCAAGTACGGCGCCCAGCTGGCCGGCGCCGACCGGGGCCAGGTTGCGCTGAACATCATCGACGCCGTTCTGGCGCCGGCCGGCAACGACCTGTTCTCGGACACCTCGCGCACCAACTTCATCGACAAGGTGGCCAACGCCCTGCTGCGGCTGCACACGGCACAGACGAACTTCGTCAAGTCGCTGAACGGCGCCATCGGCGTATTGAATCAGGCCGTGACCGGCGGAATTGTCCAGACCTACAACACCCCTGTGCTGCCGGTAAACGGCATGAGCATCAGCGGCACGCGGCGCCTGCTCAGTCCCGACCTGTACACCGTGGACCGCTGGGGCAATGTGCTCTCGGCCGCCGATCTGCGCGACCAGAACTACAAGGCGATCTACACCTACGACCATAATAACCAGCTGCTCACCAAGAGCTTCTACACCCTGCCCTCGGTGCCCGCGCCCATTGTCCAGAACCGCTACGATGCGCTGGGCCGGGTCGTCGCCAAGGTCGACGAGCGCAATTTCGTCACATCGCTCAATTACGACAGCAACGGCTACCAGATTCGCGAACTGCACCAGGGCGAGAAGATCAACGAGTATGAGGTCGACCGGCTGGGCCAGCGCCGCCTGGTCCGCAAATTCAAGTCGGCGTCCGAGTACGCGGAAACCAGCTTCACCTACGACCAGCTGGGCCGCCAGCTCACGAGTACCAGCGGCACCGTCATGCTGTATTACTGGAGCTATGGCGGCGCCATCGAAACGCTGGCCGGCAATATCGTCGAACGCTATACCTACGATGAGCTGGGACGGCGCATCAGCACCATGAACACGGCCAGCACGGCCGACAATCCGCGCAATCCGGGCGTGCTGCTGTCCGATCCGAATCTGGGCACGATCACCCGCGCGCATTATGATCTGAGCGGCAACGTCACCCAGATCAGCGATGGTGAAAACAACGTCACCCATTTTGTCTACGATGCCCTGAACCGCAAGATTCGCGAACTGCGCGCCGACGGTCTGGCGAAAAGCTGGACCTATGACGAGGGCCGTCTGGTCAGCCATACGGACCTGGGCGGCAATACCACGACGTATACCCACAACGCCTCGAACCAGACCCTCAGCGCGGTCAGCACGGTGCGCGACCAGTACAACCCGGGCGTGCTCCGGACGCAAACCATACGCTATCGCTACGAGGATACGACCGGCCAGTTGACCCAGATCGCCGATGAAGCGCTCAACCAGATCAGCCTCTACGCCTACGACGTGCTGGGCAACCGCATCCGCGAGAAGGTCTGGGCTGGCAACAAGTTCACCTTCGTGCAAGACCAGATTCTGCGCTACGACAATCAGAACCGGCTCGGCAAGATCAAATCCATGGTGCGCGGCGCCGACTACGATCTGAGCTACGACTACGACAACGCCGGCAACCGCACGCAGGTGCAGACCATCTTCAACACCGTGCTGGACGAGAAGAAAACCGTCACTGTCAAATATGATTACGACGGCATGAACCGGCAAACGTCGGTGTCGGGCAGCGTGCGCATCGAACGCAAGAGCGGCCCGTGGATCAAGCCGATCGCCGTCAACAGCGATGGCGTGATGTACGACTACAACCCCGTGCTGACCGAGTCCGGACCAGGTTGGGCCGACACCACCGGGGCCATCGCCAGCCACACCATCAGCTACGACCGGCAAGGCAACCGCACCGGCGACAACGGCGAAATCTACACCTATGATGCGCTGGGCCGCCTGTCGGAAATCAAGGCGAACAACGTTGTCGTCGGCTACCGCCATTACGACAGCGCCGGCCGCGTCATCAGCTCTCTCGATAAAGGCGAAGTGCGGCTGCATACCTACGACCGCGCCGGCCGCCTGCAAACGCAGCGGGTGCTGGAACGCGGCAGCTCCAAGGTGCTCAACGACATCAGCTACTTCTACCGCAGAGGCGGAGAACTGGACCGCTATGAGCTGCGCGACGCCAAAGGCGCCCTGCTGCAAACCACCAGCAATGTCTACGGCGTGGTGCGGGAAAGCCTGCTGCTCACCGAAACCATTGTCCGCAACGCCGGCAACGGCGACAGCAAATCCAGCACGCGCAACTACGACTTGAATGGCAATCTCAAGTCCCTGACGATGGGCGAGGAAGTACGCATGTTCCTCAACGACGCCGAAGGCCGGGTACTGGAGAAGATCGAGCTGAAAGGCCGCACCGCCACCTCGGTGCTGCGCACCCTGGTTGCCAATGGCGAAGTGCTGGGCAGCAGCGACAGCAGCCTGGAAACCTTCAGCACCGCCTACGAACCCTTGATCGGCGGCTCGGGCACCGAGAACAATCCCTCCGTATATGTGGTGCAGAAGGATGGCGATAATTTGGGCAGCATCGCCAAGGCGATTTGGGGCAACGAACGCCTGTGGTATCTGATCGCCGACGCCAATGGCTTGACCGGCAATGAGACCCTCAAGGTCGGCCAGGCGCTGACCATCCCGCAGAAAGCGGGCACGATTTACAACGATACGACCACCTTCAAGCCCTACGACGCGGCTGAACTGATTGGCAACACCACGCCGGAACTGGCCATTCCACAGCCGGCGCCGCAAGGCAAGAGCAAGAAGTGCGGCGGCTTGGGGCAACTGGTGATGGTGGTAGTGGCCGTGGTGGCGACGGTAATGACTGCCGGTGCAGCTGCATCGGCCCTGGCCACCGCAGCCGGCGTCACCGGTGGAGCGGCAGGTGTCGGCAGCTTCGCCGCCGCAGGCATGCTGGCGGCAGGAACATCGGGGCTGAGCGCCGGCATGGCTATCGCCGCTGGGGCAATCGGCGGCGCAGTCGGCTCCATCGCCAGCCAGGCTGTGGGGATTGCGATTGGCGCGCAGGACGGCTTCAGTTGGAAAGGCGTGGCGCTGTCGGCTATCGGAGGCGGGATCTCAGCGGGCGTTGCGTCAGCAGGCATGAGCGGCTCCCTCGGCGCCCTCTTTGAAGGGGCGCAAACACCTGGACTAGTAGCCCGCGCCGCACTCTCCAACGTCGCCGCCCAGGCAGTCGGCAATGTACTCGGCCTGCAAAGCGGCTTCAACTGGCGCGACGTCGCCGCCTCAGCGGCAGGAGCCGCTGTGAGTTCTGCCACAACTAGAGCTCTGAACAACGCGGGGGCATTCGCCAGCCTGGGTGATTGGGGCGATCTGGCGCGCAGCACCGTCAGCGGCTTCGCCGCCGGCACCGCCGCCACCATCATGCGCGGTGGCAAGATCGAGTTCGCGCGG
>NZ_JABWEB010000004.1 GCF_013369485.1 Massilia sp. BJB1822 | reverse complement strand
GGGGTTCGCCTTTTTTGACTTGCGGGACGCGATCAGTGGATCGGGTGGGTGCGGAAGTGGTCGCCCTCTTCGCCTTCGTCGTCTTCGTCGTGGTGGTGGCCGTGGGCGCCGTGCACGTGGCCGTGGGCGATTTCTTCTTCGCTGGCGGCGCGCACTTCAGCCACTTTCAGTTCGAAACGCAGGGCCATGCCGGCCAGCGGGTGGTTGCCGTCCAGGACCACCTTGTCGTCGGCGATTTCGGTCACGGTGAAGATCATGGCTTCTTCTTCGCCATCTTCGCCGTCCGGCATGCCTTCGAACTGCATGCCGATTTCCAGCGGCTCGGGCAGGCGGGCGCGGTCTTCGACCTTGACCAGATTGGCATCGTAATCGCCGAAGGCATCTTCAGGTTCGATCTGGATCGTGTTGCTGTAGCCGACTTCCTTGCCGTCCAGCTCTTCTTCGATCTTGGGCAGGGTGTTCTCGTAGCCACCGTGCAGGTAGACCATGGGTTGACGGCCGTCTTCGATCAGATTGTTCTGTGCGTCGGACAGTTTGTAGTTCACCGTCACGACGGTATTCTTGGCGATCTTCATTATGGCTTCCTTTCGTTTTTAAGCGCAGGCAGATTATACCTCCTGGGCTGTCCGGCCGCCGCCGTCCGGCGGCCGGTTGCTATAATGGCGCCATGAAAAAACTCACTCTTCTCGGCGACATCACGCCGGCGCAGTTCCTGCGCGAATACTGGCATAAAAAACCCTTGCTGATCCGTCAGGCTGTGCCGGGCTTTCAGCCCCTGCTGCCGGTCGAGGCGCTGGCCGAGCTGGCGACCAAGGATTATGTGGAATCGCGCCTGGTCACGCTGACCGGCGGCCAATGGGATCTGCAGCACGGCCCGCTGACCGAGCTGCCGCCGCGCAGCCAGAAGGAATGGACCATGCTGGTGCAGGGCGTGAACCTGCACGACGCCCGCGCCGACGAGCTGCTGCGCCAGTTCCGCTTCATCCCCGATGCGCGGCTGGACGACCTGATGGTCAGCTTCGCCACCGATGGCGGTGGCGTCGGCCCGCACTTCGACTCGTATGACGTGTTCCTGCTGCAGGCCCAGGGCCAGCGCCGCTGGCGCATCGGCCCGCAGAAGAACCTCGATCTGGTCGAAGGCTTGCCGCTGAAGATTCTGAGCAAGTTCAAGCCCACCGAGGAATTCGTGCTGGAGCCGGGCGATATGCTCTACCTGCCGCCCCACTACGCCCACGACGGCATCGCCATCGGCGATTGCCAGACTTACTCGATCGGCTTCCGCGCGCCGGCCTACCAGGAGCTGGGCGAGGCTTTCCTGCAATTCATGTGCGATTCCATCGACCTGCCGGGCATCTACGGCGATCCGGAACTGGAGCCGACCGCCAAGCCAGCCGAAATCCCGAAACACATGCTGGCCACCGTGGCCGAGGAATTGAACAAGGTGCGCTTCACCGAGGACGATGTGACCATCTTCCTGGGCGAATACCTGTCCGAGCCGAAGCACAATGTCTTCTTCAAGGGGCCGGAAAAGCCGCTGACGACCGAGCGCTTCGCCCAGACTGCGGCGAAAAAGGGCGTGAAGCTCTCGCTTAAGAGCCAGATGTTCTACCGTGGCAAGAATGTCTTCATCAATGGCGAATCCTTTGCCATCGGCAAATCCGACAAGGTGACGCTGGAAACCCTGGCCAATAGCCGCGCCCTCGACGGCGCCGGCGTGGCCGCCGCCTCGGAAGACGTGATGGAAGCCCTGTACGCCTGGTATCACGACGGCTGGCTGGAGCTGGCCCAGTAAAGGAGAACGCGATGGAGAAGCAGCCCTTTTCGAGCCGGGCCGAGTTTGAAAGCCTGCTGCACACCTGCTTCTCCCGCGCCCGCCTGACGCTGGAGCTGTTCGATCCCGACTTCGGCTGGTGGCAGCTGGGCAGTTCTGAGATGGACGCCCTGCTGCGCCAATTCCTGCACGGCCAGGGCCGGCTGCGCCTGGTGGCCCACAGCAATGCCCGCCTGGAGCGCGACGCGCCGCGCTTTCTGCGCCTGCTGCAGGATTACAGCCACCTGATCGAGTGCCGCCTCACCATTCCCGCCCTGCGCCAGCTCACCGACTCCTTCGTCATTGCCGACGGCCGCGACATCGTGCGCCGTTTCCATGCCGACCATTTGCGCGGCGAAGCGGCGTTTGACGCGCCGGCCGAGACGCAAATCAGCGCTGAACGTTTTATTGCTGTCTGGAATGACACAAATCCTGGCCTGCATGCAAACATTGCTGGATTATGATCCAGAAATATGTAAAATGCGGCTGTTCGACAGGTAAGCCGGCGATGCGCCCAAAAGCAGGTAGATCGGGGCAGAAAAAAACATTGCGGTAACGCAAAATAGTTATGAATTCGGCTCCGGCCGCTATTGCGACGCATCAAAATTCGCTATAATATTGGGTTAGGAAGTTTCCGTTGTCCGGGGAACCATACGGTACAAAAGGCTTCGAAGACACCCTAAAGAGCGATAATTACCGGTAATTATTCATCGCAACATCGTTGTTTACTTTTTGTGAATTAATCAAGGAAAACCCATGAAAAAATCCCTGCTGATCGCCTCCCTGCTGGCT
Organism: Massilia sp. BJB1822; assembly: GCF_013369485.1. GTDB lineage: Bacteria > Pseudomonadota > Gammaproteobacteria > Burkholderiales > Burkholderiaceae_D > Rugamonas. The sequence continues at coordinate 413,310 of NZ_JABWEB010000004.1, read as the reverse complement.
GTTGCCCTGGCTGCTTGCTCCAAAAAAGAAGAAGCCGCTCCTGCTGCTCCAGTAGCCGCTCCTGAAGCTTCGGCTCCAGCTGCTGCTCCAGCCGCTCCTGCTGCTGACGCTGCTGCTCCAGCCGCTGCTCCAGCTGCTGACGCTGCTGCTCCAGCTGCTGCTCCAGCCGCTGACGCTGCTGCTCCAGCTGCTTCCGCTGCCGCTTCGGCTGCTTCCGCTGCCAAGTAATTCGGCACGCAGGGAAAAAAACCGGCCTTTGGCCGGTTTTTTTTCGCCCCTACATTCCGCTGCGGACCAGGCATGGCGGCCACCGCCCCTTTTCAAACCGCGCGGACATGAAAAAGGCCAGCATATGCTGGCCTTTTGGCATGCTGCGCAGCGCGCTTTATTTCAGCTGTTCGTGCAGCAGGGTCAGGATCTTCTCGGCCGTCGGCGAGGTGTCGGCCTGGTTGTCGGCGTTCAGCACGCTGACCTTGCTGGTGCTGCCGGTGCCGGCCTTGACGGCGATGCGGTAGCGCTGGGCTTCCTTGTCCTTATCGGACGAACCCCAGCTGAACAGCTTGCTGAAGAAGCCCTTGGTCTGGGCCGCATCGTCCACATAGCGCACGAAGTACAGGCCTTGCACGCGGTCGCGGTCTTCCACGGTGAAGCCGGCGCGGTCCAGCGCCAGGCCGACGCGGCGCCAGGAGCGGTCGAAGCCTTCATCGGTTTCCACATGGCGCTCGGCGCCGGCGCCCTGCAGGCTGGCGTGCAGCGGCTGCACGATGGCGTTGTCGACGGCGGCGCGCGCGGCCACCTTGTCGTCGGTATTGCCGAGCTTGTTCATCAGGCGCGCCAAGAACAGCGCTTCCAGGGCCGGATCGTTGGGACGCGCGGTCCAGGTGGTGCTTTCCTTCTGGGCGCCGACGAACACTTCCTGAGCGCCGCGGTGGCTGATGTAAATCTCGGTGGAACCGTCGGCCAGACGCTCGACGCGGGTGCGGTACTTGTCGCGCTCGCCGCTCGAATACAGCGGGTCAAGCACCTTGCCCAGGGTGTTGCGGATGAAGTCCTGCGGAATCTTGGCGCGGTTTTCATTCCACTCGGTTTCCAGCACGCCGGCCGTGGCATTGTCCAGCGCCAGCGTGAAGCCCGAGTCTTCCCAGAACGATTTCAATTGCGGCCACAGCGCTTCCGGCGTCTGCTTGACCACCAGCCAGCGCTGGTTGCCGGCGCGCTCGACGCGGATGCTGCCGACGCCGGTGCTGGCCACCTCATTGGTGCTGGCCACGGCCGCCGTCGGCTGGGCGCCGCCGCGCTGGGCGATATAGCCCGAAGCGGTGGCCACGCCGCGGCTGGTGTCCGGCAGCGCGTAGCGGTTGTCTTTTTGCAGCTGGGTCAGATCCGGCGGCACGTCCAGGGTGCTGGCTTTCTTCGCCGATTTGTAGTCCACCTTGTCGTTACCGACGACCGATTGAATCATGCCGCAGCCCGTCAGGCTGATGGCCAGGGCACCGAGTACGAGGCCGCGCTGGGGAGTAAAAGCGTTCTTGCGAATAGTCATGTGGATAAAAAATAGATGCTGAAAACCAGCAGAGCTGGAACGGTCCCGGCCCTTGCGGGCCAGGGCTTATTTGCCGGCGATACCCGCCTCGGCCAGAGCGGCGCGCACCGCGCCATGGAATTCCGGCGCCAGCGGCACCAGCGGCAGGCGGATGCCGCTCGGGATCTTGCCCATTTCGGCCAGCGCCCATTTGACCGGCACGGGATTCGGCTCGACAAACAGTTTCTGGTGCAGCGGGAAGACCTTGTTATTCAGTTCGATGGCGCGGGCGATGTCGCCCTCCATCGCCGCCTTGCACATCTCGGCCATGATGCGCGGCGCCACATTGGCCGTCACCGAGATATTGCCCTTGCCGCCGGCCAGCATCAGGGCCATGGCGGTGGGGTCGTCGCCGGAATACACGGCGAACTCTTTTGGCGCCAGGCGCAGCAGGTCGAGGCCGCGGCCGATATTGCCGGTCGCATCCTTGACGCCGATGATGTTCGGGATGCTGGTCAGGCGCAGGATGGTCTCATTCGACATATCGGCCACGGTGCGGCCCGGCACGTTGTACAGAATGATGGGCAGCTCGACTGCCTCGGCCACGGCGCGGAAGTGCTGGTACATGCCTTCCTGGGTCGGGCGGTTGTAGTAAGGCACGACCAGCAGGGCCGCATCGGCGCCCGCGTCCTTGGCGTAGCGGGTCAGCTCGATCGCTTCGGCGGTCGAATTGCCGCCGGTGCCGGCGATGATGGGCACGCGCTTGGCGGCGTGGTCGACGGCCGCCTTGATCAGGGCGCAGTGCTCTTCCACATTCACAGTGGCCGACTCGCCGGTGGTGCCGACGATGACGATGCCGTCGGTACCCTCGGCGATATGCCAGTCGATCAGCTGGCGCAGGCCGGGGTAGTCCAGACTGCCGTCGGCGTGCATCGGGGTGACGATTGCTACTATGCTGCCCTTAATCATAGGAAACCACTTGCAAAATAATTTAAAACACGATTGTAGACGATAGGCCGGGGCTGTGGTGCATTCCCGCGCTAGAATCGCCGCTCAAAATGACGGCAACAAGGCCGCCTCCCGGGGGAAGTCCGCTTTCACGGCGCAAATTCGCTGCACCATGGCCGGCTTCGGGCTGTTAACGACGCCATCCTCGAATGCGATGACACGCAAGCCGTGATCGGCCGCCAATTGCAGCAATTCGCCGGGCGCCAGCAGGAAGGCCGGGTTGGCAGGCTTGCCGAAAGCGGCATTGCCTTCGGCGAAGGTTTCATAGATCAGGAGGCCGTTCGGCGCCAGGCTCTCCAGCATGGACGCCAGCAGCGGCCGGTGCAGATAATTGGCGACGATGATGCCGGCAAAGCGCGCCGGGCCGAAAGGCCAGGCGGCGCCCTCCTCTTCCAGGTCGATCTGGCTGGTGACGATGCCCAGGCCGGCCGCCGCCGCCAGCGCCTCGGCATCGCGGTCCACCGCCACCACGGCGTGGCCCAGGGCCGCCGCATGGCGCGCATGGCGGCCGCTGCCGCAGGCCAGGTCCAGCACTTCGCCGCCGGGAATCAGGGGCGCAAAGCGCTGCACCCAGGGCGAGGCTTGCGCGTCGCCGGACAGGATCAGGGGTTCTTTCAGTTCAGTCATGCGGGTCTCGTCATTCGGAAAAGGCGGGGCGGCGCGTCAGGTATAGGCCAGGCCCATGGCTTCGCGCACATCGCGCATGGTTTCCTGGGCCAGCTTGCGCGCCACGTCGTTGCCGTCGGCCACGATGGCGCGCACCAGGGTCGGGTCATCCAGATAGGGCTGGGCGCGTTCGTGCATCGGCTCCTGTTCGCGGATGATGGCGTCGATCACTGGTTGCTTGCATTCGAGGCAGCCGATGCCGGCCGAGCGGCAGCCCTGCTGCACCCATTGCTGGGTGGGCGCGTCGGAATACACCTGGTGGAATTGCCACACCGGGCAGCGTTCCGGCTCGCCCGCGTCGCTGCGGCGCACGCGCGCCGGGTCGGTCGGCATGGTGCGCACCTGCTTGGTCACCACGTCCTTGTCCTCGCGCAGGGCGATGGCGTTGCCATAGCTCTTGGACATCTTGCGCCCGTCCAGGCCGGGCAGGCGCGGCGCCGCCGTCAGCTTGGCCTGCGGCTCGACCAGGATCAGCTTGCGGCTGCCTTCCAGATAGCCGAACAGGCGCTCGCGGTCGATCATCGACAGGCTCTGGGCGCCGTCCAGCATGGCCTTGGCCTGCTCCAGCGCCTCGTCCTTGCCGTCCTGCTGGTAGGCCGTGCGCAGCTCGTTGTACAGCTTGGCGCGTTTGCTGCCCAGCTTTTTGACGGCATCCTGCGCCTTTTCCTCGAAGCCTTTTTCCTTGCCGTACAAATGATTAAAGCGGCGCGCGATCTCGCGCATCATCTCGATATGCGGCACCTGGTCCTCGCCCACCGGCACCTCGGAGGCGCGGTAGATCAGCACATCGGCCGCCTGCAGCAGCGGATAGCCGAGGAAGCCGTAGGTGGCCAGGTCGCGCTGGGCCAGGTGCTCGATCTGGTCCTTGTAAGTGGGCACCCGCTCCAGCCAGCCGAGCGGCGTGGCCATCGACAGCAGCAGGTGCAGCTCGGCGTGCTCGGGCACGCGCGACTGGATGAACAGCGTGGCCTGGGACGGGTCGACGCCGGCCGCCAGCCAGTCGATCAGCATGTCCCAGGTGCTGCGCTCGATGACCGAGGGGTCGTCGTAATGCGTGGTCAAGGCATGCCAGTCGGCCACGAAGAACAGGCAGGGCTGTTCGGACTGCATGCTGATCCAGTTGCGCAAGGCGCCGTGGTAGTGGCCCAGGTGCATCGTCCCCGTGGGACGCATGCCGGAAACGACGCGGTCGGGATACATGATCAGCCCAGCAGCATGCTAAGCGGCGTCATCAGCGTTGCATACAGATTCAGCACCAGGCGCACCATGCCGCCCAGCAGGGAACTCAGCATGCCGGTATACATGAGCAGAATCAGGCCGATGAAGATATATGGGGTATAGCGCTCGACGCTGGCGAAACGGCGCGCCAGGTCCATCGGCAGCAGGGCCGTCAGGATGCGGCCGCCATCCAGCGGCGGCACCGGCAGCAGGTTGAAGACGCACATCACCGCGTTGACGGTGACGCCGGCCGTCGCCATGCCGAGCAGGAAGGGTTCGCTCACATGCAGCGCATACAACAGCACGTAGTAGACCACGCTCCAGCCCAGGCCCATGACAAAGTTGGCGGCCGGGCCGGCCGCCGCCACGAAGCCCATCTGCTTTTTCGGATTGCGCAGGCGATTGAAGTCGACCGGCACCGGCTTGGCGTAGCCGAAGGGCATGCCGAGCGGCGACAGGTAGAGCATCAGCGGCAGCAGGATGGTGCCGAATAGGTCGATATGGTGGATGGGGTTCAAGCTCAGGCGTCCCTGCTGGGAAGCCGTCGGGTCGCCGAAGTAGCGCGCCACATAGCCGTGGGCCGCTTCGTGCAGGGAAATCGCAAACAGGACGGGAATCGCGTAAATGGCGATGGTCTGGATGGCGTGACTGAAATCGTTCATGGGCAAAATTCTACCAGACCGCCCAGGACGGCCCGGATCAGGTGGATGGGTGGGCCGCGCCGGCTTACAGGCCCAGGATGGCCGGATCGCCCCGGCCCTGGCGCACCAGCTCGGCTTCGTCGCCGCTCAGGTCGACCACGGTGGTCGGCTCGAAACTGCAGGCGCCGCCGTCGATGATCAGGTCGACCTGCTTGTCGAGGCGCTCGCGCACCAGGTCGGGTTCGGTCAGCGGTTCCTCGTCGCCGGGCAGGATCAGGGTGGTGCCCAGCAGCGGCTGGTCCAGTTCGGCCAGCAGCATTTCGATGATGGCGTTTTCCGGCACGCGCAGGCCGATGGTCTTGCGCGAGGGATGGCTCAGCCGGCGCGGCACGCAGCGCGTGGCTTCAAGAATGAAGGTGAAGGGACCGGGCGTGGCCGCTTTCAGCAGGCGGAACTGGCGGTTATCGACGCGCGCATACACGCCGATCTCGCTCAGGTCGCGGCACAGCAGAGTCAGGTGGTGCTTCTCGTCGATGCCGCGGATGCGGCGCAGGCGCTCCACCGCCTGCTTGTCGTCCAGGTGGCAGACCAGGGCGTAGCAGGAATCGGTGGGCACGGCGACGATGCCGCCGCCGTGGATGATCTGGGCCGCCTGCTTGATCAGGCGGGCCTGCGGATTGACGGGATGGATCTGGAAGAACTGGGTCATGGTTCAGCGCAGCGCCTGCAGGGCTGCGATACGCTCCTCGAACGGCGGGTGGGTCGAGAACAGGGCCGACCAGCCGCCGCCGCCGGAAATGCCGGAAGCGGCCATATTCTGCGGCAGCGCGCCCGGCTCCATGCCGCCCAGGCGGGCCAGCGCATGCTGCATCGGCACCGTGCTGCCCAGCAGCTTGGCGGAACCGGCGTCGGCGCGGAATTCGCGCTGGCGCGAGAACCAGGCCACGATCATCGAGGCCAGCAGGCCGAAGATCAGCTCACAGACGAAGACCGTGATGGTGTAGCCGATGCCGGGGCCGCGGCGCTCCTCATTGCCGCTCAGCGCCTTGTCGACGATGGAGCCGACGATGCGGGCGAAGAAGACCACGAAGGTATTCACTACGCCCTGGATCAGGGTCATGGTCACCATATCGCCGTTGGCGATGTGGGCCACCTCATGGCCCAGCACCGCTTCCACTTCGTCGCGGTTCATATTCTGCAGCAGGCCGGTGGACACGGCCACCAGGGCGGAATTCTTGAAGGCGCCGGTGGCGAAGGCGTTCGGTTCGCCCTCGTACACGGCCACTTCGGGCATGCCGATGCCGGCGCGCTGGGCCAGGGTCTGCACGGTCGACACCAACCATTGCTCGGTCGAATTGGACGGGGCGTCGATCACGCGCGCGCCGGTGCTCCATTTCGCCATCGGCTTGGACATCAGCAGCGAAATGATGGAGCCGGTGAAGCCCACCACGGCGGCGAAGGCCAAGAGGCTGCCCATCTGCATATTGCCCGGACCCGGACGGCCAATGCCGAGCAGGGACAGCACAATGGACAACACCAGCATCACAGCGAGGTTGGTGACGAGAAACAGGATAATTCTTTTCATAATATTAATACTCCGGTCGGATTGGCCGGCCTCTAAGATAAGGTCGAGCAGCCGGAAATACAAGAGCCGTCAGTAGGGGTATTCAGAACCAGTCATGCCAGATCGGCGTCACATTGCCCGGCAGCGGCGCCAGCAGGCCGAAGTCGACGCGCGCCTCGCCCGGCGCGTGGAAGTCGGTGCCGCGCGAGGCCAGGAAGCCGTAGGCATTGGCCAGTTGGGCATAAATCGGGTACTGCTCGGGCGTGTGGCTGCCCGTGACCACCTCGATGGCCGCGCCGCCCAGCTGCTTGAACTCGTCGAACAGCACGCCCTGCTGCAATTCCGTGAATTTATAGCGGCCCGGATGGGCGATCACGGCGATGCCGCCGGCGCCGCGGATCCAGCCCACGGCCTGCTCCAGGGTGGCCCAGCGGTGCGGCACATAGCCCGGTTTTCCGTCCGACAGGTATTTGCGGAACACTTCCGGCACATTGGCGCAGGCGCCGCATTCCACCAGATAGCGGGCAAAATGGGTGCGCGACATCAGGGCCGGGTTGTCCACATATTTGAGCGCGCCTTCGTAGGCGTTGGGGATGCCGGCCTTGGCCAGCTGGGCGCCGATCTCGCGGCCGCGCGCATCGCGCCCGGAGCGGGTCTCGGCCAGGCCCTGCAGCAGGGCCGCATTGGTCTCGTCGAACTGCAGGCCGACGATGTGCACGGTTTCGCCGGCCCAGGTGATCGAAATCTCCACGCCCGGCACGAAGCGCATGCCCTGCTCCTGCGCCGCGGCGCGCGCCGCAGCCACGCCGCCCACCTCATCGTGGTCGGTCAGCGCCCACACATCGACGCCACCCTTACGCGCATACGCGGCCACGGCAGCCGGCGCCAGCACGCCGTCGGAAACATTGGAATGGCAGTGTAAATCGACTTTCAGCATAAGGCTTGCATCTTTAACATTTGCTAAGGCCTTATTGTACGCCGAGCGGGGCCGCGCCGGGTGGCGCGCTCCCCGGGACGGTCGTGCGAGCCATTCCGCCCCGACCAAGATTAATGGTATTGCAAAACCTCAGCAAAGCAATACATTGATACCATGCTTCGTAACCGCGGCAACTTAAGGGAGAAAACATGAACCAGAATCCTCCCCGTCCAGTCGAGCTATTGAACATCTTGCGTCAACTGATTCTGCAAAGCCGTCAACGCATCCTGCGCGCTGTGCACCTGACGCAAGTGCAAACCTGCTGGGACGTCGGCCGCCATATCATCGAATTCGAACAGGGTGGTGAAACTCGTGCCGAATATGGAGCAAGGCTGTTGCCACAGCTTGCCCAAACACTAACGGGTGAATTCGGCAAGGGATTTGACGAGCGCAACCTACGTAATATGCGCGCATTCTTCCTAGCTTTCCCGAATCGGAACGCACTGCGTTCCGAATTGAGTTGGACTCACTATCGTCTACTGCTGCGGGTGGATGAGGCCACTGTCCGCGACTGGTATGCGGCCGAAGCCGCCAGTGAAAACTGGAGCACCCGAGTCCTCGAGCGCCAGATTGGCACACTCTAATATGAACGTCTGCTCTCCAGTCGCGGCAAAGCTGCTGTGAAAGCAGAAGCCAAGTCCCTGATCGTGGCGGCGCCTGCCGGTGCGCGCGATTTTGTCCACGATCCAGTCCTATTGGAATTCCTCGCTGCCCGCAAGCGGCCACCTGCTTGAATCAGACCTAGAGCAGGCGTTAATGAACAAATTGCAGTCTTTCTTGCTAGAACTGGGCAAGGGCTTCGCATTCGTTGCATGTCAGCAAAGAATTAGCACGGAAACACAAGATTTCTATATCGACATGGTGTTCTATAACTATCTGCTAAAGTGCTTCGTGCTGATCGATCTGAAAACCGGTGCACTCAGCCACCAAGATATCGGCCAAATGGATATGTACGTTCGCATCTACGACGAGCAGCGCCGTGGCGAAGGAGACAATCCTACCGTTGGCATTTTATTATGCGGCCACAAAGACCTGTCGATCGTGCGCTATTCGGTGTTACATGAAAGCGCACAGCTATTTGCCAGCAAATACCGCCTGGTCTTGCCCAGTGAAGCTGAGCTTCGCCTCGAACTGGAGCGGGGACAAGCCGCGTTCGAGCAAGAGTCGACAGGAACGCGGCAAGTATGAGCTGCGAGCCTGGCTTCCCTCAGGCCAGGAATTCCTCCAGCATGCGGGCCAGCGCTTCGGGCTGGTCGTGGTGCAGCATATGGCCGGCGTCGGGCATCATCTTGGCCGTGACATTGGCCAGGTGGCCCAGGCGGCGGTCAACTTCGACGCGCGCCTCTTCCTTCGGCCCCATCCATAGCCACATATTCGTGTGTTCGGCCTCGACCCACAGCACCGGGGCGGTGATGGCTTTCCAGCACGCCATCACCTCTTCCGTGTGGTAGAGCAGCGGCGTGGTGCGCTTGTGCACGGCGTCGCCCAGGATGCGCCACTCGCCGTCGGCGCCCTGGGCCGACCAGTATTGCGCCAGGAAGGCGGCGCGTTCGTCGCTCAGGCGCGGATTGGTCTTTTGCAAGCGGGCGGCGACGGCGGCCAGGCTGGGGTAGCCCTTCATTTCCGGCTCGACCAGCAACTCGTCCATCCATTTGCGGTAGCGGCCGGGCGCCTGCTCGGGCAGGGCCGATTTCAGGCCGAAGCCTTCCAGATTCACCAGGCGGCGGATGCGCTCGGGCCGCGCGCCGGCATAGATGCCGACCACATTGCCGCCCATGCTGTGGCCCAGCAGATTAACCTGCCCTTCCGGCTGGTAATGGCGCAGGATGGCGTCCAGGTCGGCCACATAGTCGGGGAACCAGTAAGTGTCCACGGCTGGATAGTCGCTCAGGCCGAAGCCGCGCCAGTCCGGCGCGATCACATGCCAGTCGCCCTGCAGCGCGTCGACCACGAACTGGAAGGAGGCGCTGGCGTCCATCCAGCCGTGCACCATGAACAGCTTGGGCGCGCCGTCCCGGCCCCAGTGGCGCACATGGGTACGCGCGCCGCGCACGGTGATGAATTCGGATCGGAAGGGTTTCATATTCGCTATGCCTTGAAAAGTAAGCCGCCATCACTATATCGGAGCCTTGCTGGCCGGGAAAAACGATATTAGCACGACCGTGCGAAAATTTCAGGCCAGATACAAATTCCCGGCGCCAAGCCGGCACAGCGTAAAATAGCGCCACCCCACGTCTAGCGAAGGCCACCATGAGTATCTACCAATTGGGCGAGATTGCGCCCGAGATCGACGCCTCGGCTTTTGTGGCCGATTCCGCCACGGTGATCGGCAAGGTCACGCTCGCAGCCAGCAGCTCGGTGTGGTTCGGCGCCACCCTGCGCGGCGACAATGAGCGCATCGTCATCGGCGAGAACAGCAATGTGCAGGAAGGCGCGGTGATGCATACCGATATGGGCTACCCGCTGAACGTGGGCAAGAACGTGACCATCGGCCACCAAGCCATGCTGCATGGCTGCACGATCGGCGACGGCGCCCTGATCGGCATCCAGGCCGTGGTGCTGAACGGCGCCAGGATCGGCAAGGGCTGCCTGGTGGGCGCCGGCGCCCTGATCACGGAAGGCAAGGAATTTCCCGACAATATGCTGATCGTCGGCGCGCCGGCCAAGGCCATCCGCGAACTGACGGCCGAGGATGTGGCGCGCCTGCAAGCGAGCGCCGACAGCTATGTGCAGCGCAGCGCGCTGTTCAAGACGCAACTAAAAAAGATTGGATAAAACATGAGCACCACCAAGGATACCCAAGCGCCGCAGGACACCCTGCAAAAATTCATTTTCGAAAACGCGGCCGTGCGCGGCGAGTTCGTCGACATCTCGGCCACCTGGCGCGAAGTGCAGGCGCGCCACGCCTATCCGGCGCCGGTCAAGCGTCTGCTGGGCCAGATGGTGTCGGCCGCCGCCCTGCTCTCGGCCAACCTGAAATTCAACGGCTCCATCATCATGCAGATCCACGGCGACGGTCCGGTGCGCCTGCTGGTGGTGGAATGCGATTCCGAGCTGCGCCTGCGCGCCACGGCCAAGCTCGATCCGGCCCTGCCGATCGCCGACGACGCCAGCCTGGCCGCCCTGCTCAATGCGCAGGGCAAGGGCCGCTTCATCATCACGCTCGACCCGGCCGAAAAAGTGCCGGGCCAGCAGCCCTACCAGGGCATCGTGCCGCTGGACGGCGACGATGTGGCGACCGTGATCGAAAACTATATGCTGCGCTCGGAACAGCTGGACACCAAGCTGTGGCTGGCGGCCGATGACGAAGTCTCGCGCGGCCTGCTGCTGCAAAAGCTGCCGCTGCATGGCGGCAAGGCCGAAGCCAATCCGCTCAGCCACGAGCAGGCGCTGGAAACCTGGACCCACGCGGTAACGCTGGCCTCGACCCTGAAGCAGGAAGAGATGCTGACGGTGGGCATCGACGAACTGATGCGCCGCCTGTTCTGGGAAGACACGCTGCGCCTGTTCGAGCCCGTGCATCCGCAATTCCACTGCAGCTGCACGCGCGACAAGGTCGGCAATATGCTGAAGATGCTGGGCCAGGAGGAAGTCGAAGCGGCCCTGGCCGAGCAGGGCAAGCTGGGCATCAACTGCGATTTCTGCGGCAAGCACTACGACTACGACCCGGTCGATTGCGCCCAGCTGTTCGCCAGCAACGCGCCCGCCGAAGCCCTGATGCACGCCACCGGCGCCAAGCACTAACACCAGCGCCAAGCACCACAACAAGGCGCGGCCGTCCTGGCCGCGCCCTGCCCTCACTCCGCTGCCGCCGGCTGCGTCTGGCGCGCCGGATTCTTCACCAGACGGATCGCATCTTCCGGACAGGCCGTCACGCACAGGCCGCAGGCGCGGCAAGCGTCGGCGGCGGGCGTGTACGCCGTCATCCGCCCATGCAGCACGGCCTTCACCTTGCCTTTGAAGCTCAGCTCCGAAAAATCCTCCGCATCCATGCGCCGCACCTCGAACACCTGGTAGGGACAGACGCGCACGCAATCGTCCTTGCCCTCGCAGCGGTTGCGGTCGATCTGCGGCATCACCTTGCCCGGCTCGCCGCAGCGGGCCGCCGCCTGCAGGGCCGCGATCTCGGCCGCGCTTTGCGGCGCACCCCGGCCGCCTTCGTGGCCATGGCGGCCGCGATGTCGATGTTGTCTCATTGCGCTTCTCCTTATTCCATGACCGGCACGCCGGTGCGGAACTGCCACGATGACAGCTGGAAGATGGCATCGCCGCGCGCGCCGTCCAGCATATCGAGCACTTCGAAATAACGGCCCCAGAACGGGGTCTTCTGCAAGTCGACCATCAGCTGATTGTACGCGGCGCGGTCGGTCGATTCCCACACCCAGATATCGGTGGCGGCCGAGGACAGCGCTTTTTCCACGTCATACATCAGCAGGCGCACCTGCTCGTGGTAGCGCTGCAGCACCGGCTCCACGTGGGCTTGCAGCAGCACCAGCTGCTCGCCGAAGCCCAGCGAAGTCCAGGCCGGCAAGGCCTTGACCACGATGAAGCCGGTCAGCACCGGCAGGGTTTCCTGATTTGCCAGAGTCATCTTAAGCTCCTTTTACGATGGTTCAGCGGCGCGCCGGTGCCGGCTGGCCCGGCACGGCGGCCGGCTGCAGCTGATAATTCGAGGGCAGCAGCAAGGCCAGCAGCGCGCACACGACGAAGACCGGCCCCAGCACCGAAAACACGCTGCGCAGGGAATCGTTCGACAAGTGCTGCGACTCCAGCGCGTACTGGATCGCCGCCAGCGCATTGATGCCTAGCGCCGCGCCCACATTGCGCAGCAGCTGGATGGTCGAGGTGTAGGTCGCCACGGCATCAGCCGGCGCCGCGTTCTGCGCCAGCACCACGGCGCCCACGGCCACACAGCCCATGCCCAGGCCGATCAGCAGCTCGGCGCCGGCAATCGCCTGCCACGGCAAGCTGGTGCTGCCCATGGCCAGCACGAAGGCGCCCGCCACCAGGGCCAGCGCCCCGGCCAGCATGCTGCTGCGATAACCGACGCGCTGGATCTGCATGCCGCACACGGCCGAGCTGACCACGAAGCCCAGCGCCGCCAGCAGCACGATGATCCCGGTCTGCGCCGTATCGATGGCATGGCGCGCATGCAGGGCGATCGGCACCAGGGTGATCGAGGCATACAGGCCGATGCTGCCGCAGATGACGATGACCATGGCCACCGCCAGGCTGCGCTGCTGGAAGAAAGCCAGCGGCACCGGGCTGGCCTGCGGCCGCCCCATCACGCGCAGCACCAGCAGCAACGCGCCCGCCGCAGCCAATACCAGCATCGACCAGAAGCTGTCGCGCGACAATCCCACTTGGGCCGCCGACAATGCCACCATCACGCCCAGCAGCATCAGCGCAAAGAAGCCCTGGGCCAGATAGTCCACCGCCACGCCGCGCCGCACATGGGCGCTAAGGGCTTTGGAACGCAGCACCAGCAGGCACACCAGGCCGACCGGCATATTGATCAGGAAGGCGGCACGCCAGCCGAAAGCATGGGTAAACGCCAGGCCGGCCAGCGGCCCGACGATGGCCGCCACGCCCCACACGATGCTGACCATGCTCTGCACCCGGCCGCGCTGCGAAGCGCCATAGATGATGGCCAGCGAAGCATAGGACAGCACGATGATCATGCCGGCGCCAGCGCCCTGCACCACGCGCGCCAGCACCAGCATCAGCATGTCACTGGACAGCGCGGCGCCGGCGGAACCGGCCAGAAAGACCAGGATGGCCCAGCTCAGCACCGAACGCACGCCGTAGCGGTCGGCCAGCGCGCCGGTCAGCGGGCCGGCCAGCGCCATCGCCACCATAAAGCCCGACATCAGCCAGGGAAACAGCGCCTGTCCGCCGCCGACCGATCCGGCGATCACCGGCAGCAGCGTGCCGATGATGGTGGTATCAGTCGCGGCCAGGAACAGCACGGCCAGGATAGCGAAAGCGACCCACCGGTTCGGCGGAGCCACGGACGCAGCTTGTAACGGTTTATCACTCATTTTTATACTCCTTATTAAACGGAAGCCATTGCGTGGCACACAAGGCGAAGCCAGTATTCCACCCCGTCCCTCCGCCTGGCTTGTATATAAGTGCCAACCACCGTTTGCGCCAAATCAAACAATGTCCAACCCTGGTGTCAGGCGGGGCCGCCGAGACACCAGGGTGGACATTGTTTGAGGCAGATCAAATGCGGAGGCGGGCTCAGGCGCTGAGCAGGCGGTATTCGGAGGGGCTGAGGCCGGAGGAGAGTTTCATGGCGCGGCTGAAGTGGGCGGAGTCGTAGAAGCCGGCCGCCAGGGCCACTTCGGTGAGCGAGGCGTCGCCGTTGCGCAGCAGCGCGGCGGACATGCAGATGCGCACCGCCTGCTTGACCTGGCCGAAGGTGACGGCATTGCGCGTGAGCTGACGCTGCAGGGTGCGGGCGGAGCAGCCCAGCGCGCCGGCGCAGTCGAACAGCTCGGCGTCGGGCATATCGTACAGGGCTTCGGTCAGTTCGATCATGGCGCTGCCGGCGCCGACGTGGCGCGCCACCGCTTCCAGCCGGCGCTCGCCGCGTCCCAGTCCGGGCGAATGGCTGCCGGGCTTGAGCTGGTCGATGAAGGCATGCATCACGCGCTGGCGCAGGGGGCTGTCGCGGCCCTGCTGCGGCTGGCGGCTCAGGCCCGGTCCTTCGACCAGGGTGGCGACGCCGAGCGAGACCTTGCGGTTGATGCCGTTCCAGCGCTCGGCAAACTGTTCGCCGTTGGCCGCGCATTGCACCAGCTCGGACAGCGGATTGGCGTCGCAAGCCAGCAGCAGGCCGACCTGCTCTTCCAGCGTTTGATCGCTGGGCGGCGCCCGTTCGGCATCGGCGGCCTGGCGCACATAGTCCGCGTGCGGCACGAAGCCGTTCACGGCACTCATGACCGCATACGAGAACAGCCGCGGCGACGAGGCGTCGCGCGGCTCCAATGCCTGGCTCAGTAAATGATAGCTGTTCATGCTACTCCCGCATTTCGCAGTGAAGCGGATCACGCAACCCAGGTGCGGCCAGCCAGCGCCGCGCCTGGGCTGCGTTTTGCTCAGGCGGCAAAATCGGCCGCCAGCGCCAGCGGTTCCCAGCGCGCAAACTCATTGCTGACTTGCTCGATCTTGGCTTTCGCGCGCTCGGTCGCGATCTTGCCCGTCAACAGACGCAGAGGCGGCTGCTCGGCTTCCACCACCTCGATCATGGCGCGCGCCACGCCAAGCGGATCGCCCGGCTGTTTGAGGTGGTTGGCCGCGCGCGCCTCGCCCAATCCATTCATCAGATTAGCATACGCATCGAGCTTGCGCTCGGCCAGCTGCAGGCCCACGCCGAGGAAGTCGGTCTTGTAGGGTCCGGGCTGCAGAATGGTGAGGCGGATGCCGAAGCCTTCGATCTCCTTCGCCATGGTTTCCGAAGCGCCTTCCAGCGCGCACTTGCTGGCGCTGTACATGCCCAGTCCCGGCGGCGCGCCCCATGCATGGCTGGAGGATAGCTGGATGATATGGCCTTGATGACGGTCGCGCATATGCGGCAGCACGGCGCGCGTCATGTTCAGGGTGCCGAAGAAGTTGGTGTCGAAGATAGCGCGCGTCTGCGCATCCGACACCGCCTCGATCGGCCCGGCCACGCCATAGCCGGCGTTATTGACCAGCACATCGATGCGGCCGAAGGCGGCGAGGCACTCCGCCACCGCCCGTTCGATGGCCGCCATATCGGTGATGTCCAGCGCGGCGGTGCGGATGCGTTCCGGCGCCAGCCCGCGCAGATCGTCCAGTGTGGACGCGACGCGGGCGGTAGCAAAAATATAGTCGCCGCGCCGGGCCAGCGTCTCGACAAAGACGCGGCCGAAGCCCTTGGAGCAGCCGGTGATGAACCACACGCGTTGTTTGGTATCAGTCATGGTCATTTCCTTTCCAGATAGTAGTGGCTTACCAGGGCAGAACCTGGCCTTTGTGCATATAGCTTCCGCTCGGTCCATCGTCGCCCAGCAGCGCCAGTTGCACGCTGGTAGCCGCGCCCTCCTCGATGCTCATCTCGGCATGGGGTCCGCCCATATCGGTGCGCACCCAGCCCGGATGGGCGGCATTCACCTTGATGCGGCTCCCGGCCAGCTCCTTGGCTAGATGGATGGTGAAGGCATTCACCGCCGTCTTCGAGGCGTTGTAGGCGAACTGGCGGTGGTTGGGCAGGCGCGGATCGTCGCTGGTGGCGTGGATATTCAGCGAGGCCAGCACGCTCGATACATTGACGATACGCCCGGCCGGCGCGCGCTTGATCAGCGGCAGCAGGGTCTGGGTCAACCCCACCAGGCCGAAGAAATTCACTTCGAAGGTGCCGCGCAGCGCATCGCCCGACACCACGCTGGTGGTGTTCTTCTGGTTGAATTCCGTTTCCGGCGTTTCCAGCATGATGCCGGCGTTGTTCACCAGGATATCGAGCTTGCCGTATTTCTGCTCGATGAAGTCGTAGGCGCGCTGGTGGTCGGCCGCATTCGCGACATTGAATTCCAGCCATTCGGCTTGCACGTCCTGCTCGCCCAATTCGGCCAACGCCTTGCGCCCCGAGGCCTCGTCGCGCGCGCCGATAATCACATGGATGCCCTGGCGTCCCAGTTCCAGCGCCGTGCCGAAGCCGATGCCGCGGTTGGCGCCGGTGACGAAAGCCACTTTGCGGCCGTTTTGCTCTTTCGCGTTCATAATGGTCCTTGATCGGTAAAGGTGGTTGCGGTGGCGCTTACAACAGCGCCTGCTGCTGCTTGTATTCGTTGTTGATGCCAATGATGACGTTGGAAATCGTCACATAGCCCTTGGTCAGCATGGGGCTGGCGCGCAGCTCTTCCATCATGAAGTAGTAGGCGCTCAGGTCTTCCGTCTCCATGATCATGAAATCGGAGAAGCTGGTGGTGAAGGCTTCCGCATCGAAGGAAGCGCGCTTGATGCGGTCGCCATAGCGGATCAGGATGGGGAAGATGTGCTGCCCCTCGTAGTCCCGCCGCTCTCCCGGCGGCTTGTGCAGCCATTCGTTGGAAAAGGTGTAGCACATGACGATGCTGTAGACGATTTTCGGCGTACTCATGATCTCTCCTTGTCGCATATATCAATGGAAGTGCACGCGCTCGGACTGGGAAAAGTCCTTGAGCAGGGCGCGCGTATCGTTGTCGAGGAAATCGTCCACCTTGCGGAACGAGTCACCGGCCAGGATGGCGCGGCGGAAGGCCAGCGTGATGGCCAGCTGCACCTCGGCGCTGCGGTTCTGCGTCTGGAAGTCGACCCCGAACTGGCGCTTGAGCTGGGCCGCGCTGGTCAAGGCCAGGGTGGTGTTGAGTTCCTCGGTGGCGTTGATCAGCTCTTCCATCTGGCGCCGTTCCAGCGGCGTCAGGCTGGGCAGCACATGGTCGATCACGAAGTGGTCGGTGCGGATGTGGCGCGCCTCGTCCAGTCCATGCAGGTGCAGCAGGCGCGTGAACGGCGACTTCATTTCCGGGTCCATATTGCGCATGCGCGTCTCGAACACGGTGATCACCGACTCGCCCACATAGGCCGTGGCGCACAGCGCCGCCAGCTTGACCAGGGGCGAATGCTCGCCCTGGAACAGCGTGATGCGCTCCTGGAAGTAATTGTTTTCCAGCTTGTAGTCGCAGCCGGTCAAAGTGCGCACATAGCGGTAGAAGGTGTTCGCATGCTGCACCTCTTCCGAGGCGAAGCAGCCGAGGGCGTGCACCAGATCGCTGCCCTCCCACAGCTCGCCCTTGCCGCGCATCTGGCTTTCGGCGATCACGCGCACCATCACCGAGGCGACGTGGAACTCGATCTCGGCCAGCTGCGCCAGTTCCTTGTACAGATAGGCGGTGGCGCGCAGCTGCTCGTCCTTGCGGCCGCAGACCTGCTGCGAGAGGAAGTCGAGTTCTTCCTCGGCGCGCACCGCATGCCAGGGCATGTGGTTGGGGTGCAGGAAGTGCTGGTGGGCGCTCAGATTGATGTTATGCAGCGACGGATTCATGGTCCACCTCCTTGGCCAGGTCTTCTTCGAATTGGTGATAGCCGTCCTCGATGCCGATGAAGACCTTGTCGATGCTGCACAGGCCATCGGACAGCAGGCGCGAATCGCGCAGCTCTTCCACCATGTAGTAGTAATAAGCCAGGTCCGAGGTCTCGATGATCATGAAATCGGTGAACTCGGTGCAGAAGCCTTCGGCATCGTAGGCCCGGCGGCGCAGCAGCTTGTCGTAGTGGGCGAAGATGGGCACGACGTGTTCCATTTCGAAGGCCTTGCGCTGGTCGCGCGTCATGCCCAGCCAGGTGTTCGAAAAGTTGTAGCACATGATGACGGTGTAGGTCAGCTTGGGTTTCATGGACAATCCCTTCTCAGTAGTAGCTCAGTGCGTTGTAAATGGTGCGCTGCGTATCCTCGATCCGCCTGCGGCCGTGCATGACGCGGGCGTTGTCGATCACCGCGATGTCCCTGCTCTTCCAGCCCACGTCAAATGTGTGGCGCTGGCAGACTTCATCCAGCACGCGGCGTATTGCGGCGTTGAGCGGCGTGCCGTCGGCGAAGGCGATGCTGGGCCGCTCGTAGTTGAAGGACGGGCCGAAGATGCTGTTGGCGAAGGCATACCGTCCGGGGCTGAAGAGCGAGCGGTCGAGGATGGCCGGGGTGCGGAAGCTGTAGGTGACGGAGGCATCCTCATTCAGCTCGATCTTGGTGCTGTCGTTGTCGTTGACCAGGGCCAGCAGACGGTCGAAGCAGGACTGCGTATTGGCCGCCTCGGCGCCGCCGGCGAAAGCGTGGCGCACATAGTTCTTCCACAGCTCCTCGCCGACGCGGCGGGTGTAGACGATGTCCTGGGCCAGCAGCGCATTGCGCATCTGCGGCGACAGGTCGCGGTAGACGGCGGCGCCGTCGCACACCGTGGTCTGCGAACCGACGCGCGGCGCCTGCTCGCAGTAGAACCAGCACAGGTCGGGCCAGAACGGGCTGTTGCCGTTCTCGCAGTGCAGGCCGATGGCGTCGACGCCGGCATCGACCTTCTGCGCCAGCACCTTGCCGTCCTTGTCGTGGAACTGGCGGGCCGGATCGAGGCTGATGCGGCTGGAGTGGAAACGCACCAGATCGGAAAAGGCCTGCACATCGCAGTCGAAGCCGCGCAGGATGATGTAGCCGTGCCGGCTCAGCCAGTTGGCCAGCGTCGGCTTGTCGATAGAGGCCAGCGTATCGCCGGCGGAAGCCTTGACCACCAGGCCGGCTTGTTTGGTATGAGCTTCAGTTTGCACCATGTTCTCCTTGCTGATATTGCTCCTGCGCGTGGCGGCGGCTGCGCACATAGCTTTCAATGTCCTGCCGGCGCGGCCGCCCGGTGACGGTGAAGAGGCGCTGGCGCAGGGCCGGCGCGTCGGTTTCGAATACAAAATCGGCGGCACGTTCCACGCCGGAGAGCCAGCGCTCGCCATGCGCCTGCAGGCGCGCGCGCAGCGAGATCGGGTCGGCGCCCGCCGCCGTCAGCACGAAGGCGCTCAGGCTGTCCGCGCCCTCGCCCAGCAGCACGATGTCGGCCACGCCCGGCACGCTGCGGTAGGACGCTTCGGCCGGTTCCGGCGACACATTGCGGCCGTGGGCGGTGATGATCAGATTCTTCTTGCGGCCGACAATGCTGATGTAGCCGTCCGCGTCGATGCTGGCCAGGTCGCCGGTCCACAGCCAGCCGTCGGCATCCGTGTGGCAGGCGCTGGGATCGCTGCCGCTGTAGCCGGCGAACAGCGAGGCGCTGCGGATGGCCAGCTCGCCGTCCGAACCGAGGCGGCATTCCACATGGGAGAGCGGCTTGCCCACCGTGCCGATGCGGTTCTCGCGCGGCGTATTCCAGGACACCACGGAACTGTTCTCGCTCAGGCCATAACCCTGCAGCACCGGGATGCCATGGCGCGCCAGGCGCTTGATGGTGGCCGCCGCCACCGGCGCGCCACCGGCCGCGATCAGGGGCGGCGTGGCGCGGCCGAACAGGGCGCGGCACAGATGCTCGCCGCGGCACGCCGCCACGGCGGCGGCGGCCAGCGCTGCCTGCTGCGGCGGCGCGGCCTCCGCTTCGGCCAGCGCGGCATCGACGCCGGCATGGGCCATGGCATCGGCCACAACGCGGTCGGCGGCGGCGGCCAGAGCTTCCACCAGCGAGGGCGGCAAGGTCATGGCGCTGGGCGCGGCGCGCTGCATCAGGGCCAGCTTGTCGGCCGCGACGGCGCCCGGATCGCCCAGCGGCGCCTCGCCCACCGGCGGCAGCACCACGCAGCCGCCCGCCATGAAGGGCATGTACAGCGCCGTGACCTGTTCGATCAGCAGACTGAATGGCACCAGGTTCAGGTAGCGCGTGTAGTCGTCCTGCTTGGCGCGCTGCCACAGCGAAGCAAGCAAGGCATCCAGCCCATGTTCGCGGATGCGCACGCCCTTCGGCTTGCTGGTGGTGCCCGAGGTGTGGATCACCTTGCACACGCGGTCCTCGCGCGACAGGCGACGCAGCGGCGCGCCCGAGGCCCCCAGCAACTGGTCGATGCGCAGGCAGGGAATGGCGGCAAAGGCTTGCGGCGCCACCGCGCGCCAGGCGTCGAAGCGGCGCTGGCCTTCCTCGTCGGTGAGCACGGCGCTGCAGGCCGACAGCAGATGCGCCGCCTGCTCGGCCGAGAAGGCCAGCGGCACCGGCACTTCCACATAGCCGCCCAGCAGCAGGGCCAGATCGGCCTCGATCCAGCGCACCGAGTTGGCGGCTACCAGGCCGAGGGTGGCGCCCGGCGCATGCTTGCCGCCCAGTGCGCGCTGGATGGCGCGGCAGGCATGATCCAGGGCGCCATAGCTGACGGTGTACTGCGCCGTGCCCGCGCCGCCCAGCTGGACAATGGCCGGCGCCTGCGGCGCCTTCTGCAGCGTGGCGAGGATGGCGTCGATGAAATGGCTCATAGCGCCACCCCGCTCCGCTGCCGCGCCGCCACCAGATGCGGCAGGCCGCGCGCGATGCTGCTCATGTCTTCCAGCTCGTCCGGCGCCTCGATATCGAGCAGCTGCTGGTTGTAGCGGCAGCTGACGGTGTCGAAGAAGCTGCCCAGCGCATCCAGGCGCACCAGGCCGGTGACGGGACGGGTGTCGTAGTAAGTGCCCCAGTCCACCCCCGCCACCTTGTCCAGGCGATTGACGTCGGCCACGGCCACTTCCTGGAACGGCAGCTTCATATACTGGAAGGAGCGGCGCAGCTTGGTGGTCGCGGTGCACAGCACGCCGCGCAGGCCGAGATACCAGCAGATCAGCGCCATCGCCCGCATCAGCTCCGTGCCGATGCTCGGCTCCAGCGTGGCCAGGGCCGAGACTTCGGCCACGTCGCGCCGCGCCACCTCGCGCTGGAAGATATCGGCCAATATTTGTGTCAGCGGCTGCTCCAGATACTGCTCGGAGAACAGCCTGCCGTTGCCGGCAAAAGTCAGGCCGGCGCAGGCCAGCGCCTGGCTCTTGTCGACGTCGATGCATACGACAAAGCGGTGCGGACGCGGCGCGATGCGCGCGGCATAACACTGCTGGTACACATGTTGCGCCAGGCGCACCGCCTGGTCGTAGTAAGGGTCGGCGGGGCCGACCAGCTTGAAGGCGAGACTGCGCCCGCTTAAGTTGAGATGAAACATTTTTTGCACTCCTGGCTGAGGACTTGATGCACCCTGTTTATGACAAAGTTACGGCTTGGCGCAGGCTTGCTTAAAGCGCTGACCTACTCTTTCTTCCGCCGTTTTAGTTGTCTTATTGTCATTCCCGCAGTGCAGCAGCGGCTTGTATAAACACGCCAGTTTTTACAAATTCTTAAGCTGGCCGGCCCGGCAAAAAAACCGCCGCGTCATCACGCTGTCATAACTGGCCGTTACCCTGCGCGTCGTTGCAATTCCCTCTAACACGACGACAGGCAAGAACAATGAACAAGCATTTCAAGGCGGCCGTTGCCGCATGCGCGGCGATGACCCTGGCTCCGCTGGCGATGGCGGAGAACGTGGCGGCCGCGGTGGCCGAGATGGCGGCGAATGCCGATGCGAACATGAACGCGAGCGGCAGCGAGCACGCCGCAGCAGCAGCCGGCCCGATCGCTTCGGTGGAAGTAGTGTCGCGCAAGACCCGCTCCTCGGTCGATCTGAAGCGCGATGAGATCCAGAAAATCCTGCCCGGCACCAATCCGCTGAAGGCCTTGCAAACCCTGCCCGGCGTGAGCTTCCAGACCGCCGACCCATGGGGCAATAATGAGCAGAACCTTTCGCTCTTCATCCATGGCTTCAGCGGCCAGCAACTGGGCTACACCATGGACGGCGTGCCGCTGGGCGACCAGCAGTACGGTAACTACAACGGCCTGTCGCCGCAGCGCGCCGTCACCAGCGAGAACGTGCGCAGCGTGATCCTCTCGTCCGGCGCGGGCGACCTGGCCACCGCCTCGACCAGTAATCTGGGCGGCACCATCGAAACCTTCAGCAGCGACCCATCGAGCAAGCAAGGCTTCTCGGCGCAGCAGACGGTGGGCAGCCACCGCACCTCGCGCACCTTTGTGCGCTACGACACCGGCAGCTTCGGCGACGGCAACAGCGCCTATATCTCGGCCCTGCACCACGAAGCGCGCGCCTGGGACTTCAAGGGCCGCCAGGGCGGCGACCAGGTCAACGCCAAGTACGTGAACCTGAACAGCAAGGGCAAGCTGACGCTCTACTTCAACTACAACGACAAGATCGAACCGAATGAGGACAGCACGGTGCACGTGGCCGGCGAAACCAGCGCGCCTTACACCCGTCCATTCCTGTACCCGGACTTCAACGCAGCCCTGTCCTACCTGTCGCCCACCGGCGCCACGCCTGCGGCCGAAGGCAACAACTACCGCAACTACTACAGCGATGCGCAGCGCAAGGACTATCTGGCCTACGCCAAATATGACTGGCACCTGAACGACAACACCAGCTGGTCGAACCAGGTCTATTACCACTACGATGACGGCGTGGGCGTGGTGGCCGGTCCGATCGGCGTGGCGGGCCTGCCGGCGCTGTTCGCGGTCTACTATCCGAACCAGAACCTGAAGCAGGTGTTCGGCAATTCCGGCTATGCCACCCGCACCACCGAATACAAGATCAAGCGCGGCGGCCTGCTGTCCACGCTGCGCACCGAGATCGGCGAGCATAAGCTGCAGGCCGGCATCTGGGTCGAGCGCAATGAATCGGAAGCCTACCGCCGCTGGTACGCGCTGGACGTGAACAATCCAAGCAGCCCGTATGACCGTCCATCGAATCCGCTGATCACGCAATACGGCAGCGAAATCCGCAACACCGTGGTGCAGCTGCATGCGCAGGACGAGTGGCGCGTGCATCCCGATATCTCGCTGCTGGCGGGCTTCAAATCCAGCCTGCAGTTCGCCAAGGGCGACTTCCCGGTGCAGCCGCGCAAAGGCGCGATTGCCGGCGGCTCGACCGCCCTGCCAGTGGGCGAAATCGACACCAAGAAATGGTTCCTGCCGCAGATCGGCGCGCGCTGGGACGTGACGCCGCAAGACCAGGTCTTCATCAATCTGCAAAAAAATATGCGCCAGTTCGTAACCTACGGCGGCGGCGGCGCTTCGCCATGGAGCCTGGCAAGCCAGTCGGCCTTCGACCTGTTCAAGCAGACCGCCAAGCCGGAAACCTCGGTCACCTTCGAAACCGGCCTGCGCACCAGCCGCCAGCTGAACTGGGGACCGCTGCAAGCCTTTGACGGCCAGGTCAACTTCTACCACGTGAGCTTCAAGGACCGCCTGCTGCAAATCAGCCCGACGCCGGTGATCTCCGCCATCATCGGCGGCAATCCGGTGCTGGCCAACGTCGGCAATGTGCGCACCGATGGCGTCGACCTGTCCGGCACCTTCCACTTCGGCCGCCAGTTCTCCTTCTACAATGCGCTGTCCTACAACCGCTCCAAGTACGAAGACAACTACAACAACGGCGCGTCGCTGGTGCCGACCTCCGGCAAGAAAGTGCCGGGCAGCCCGGAATGGATGAACAAATTCGTCGCCACCGTCAACGTGGCCGATACCGAGTTCCAGCTGATCGGCGACTACGTGGGCAAGCGCTACGCCACCTACACCAATGACCTGAGCGTGCCGAGCTACTTCCTGATGAGCCTTGGCGTGTCGGGCAAGCTGCCCTTCATGAACGGCGGCTGGCTGAAGAACGCGCGCTATCGCCTCAACATCAGCAATCTGGCCGACCGTCGCGGCAGCCAGAACGTGGTGGTGGGTGCGGCCGACAAGACCTACAACACCTTCCCCATCGCCCCGCGCCAGGGCTTCCTGACCCTGATGGCGGACTTCTGATGAACGGCCTGTTCGCCTCTGGCGGCACAGGCCGCGTGCTGTCGCGCCGTGGCTTCATCACGGCGGCGGCGGCCGTGGGCGGCGCCCTCGCCGCCTCGCCGTTTGCGGCATCCGCAGCCTCGCCGCTGCTGGCCGCGCCAAGCGGCGCCGCGCGGCCGCTGGTCTTCGCCCACCGCGGCGCCAGCGCCCTGCGTCCCGAGCACACCCTGGGCGCCTATGCCAAAGCCATTGCCGACGGCGCCGACTACATCGAACCGGATCTGGTCTGCACCAAGGACGGCGTGCTGGTGGCGCGCCACGAAGCCAATCTGAGCGAGACCACCGACGTCGCGCGCCGTCCCGAATTCGCAGGCCGCCGAGCCAGGAAAACCATCGACGGCGAAACCCATGAAGGCTGGTTCGTCGACGACTTCACCCTGGCCGAACTGAAGAAACTGCGCGCCATCGAACGCATTCCCCAATCGCGTCCCGGCAGTGCGGAATTCGACGGCATGTTCCAGGTGGTGAGTTTTGAGGAAGTGATCGATTTCGTCGCAGCGCAAGCCGCGATTGCCGGCCGCGTGATCGGCCTGGTGCCCGAGCTGAAAAGCTCCACCTACTTCGCCAGCGTTGGATTGAAATTGGAAGACCGCTTCATCGCCACCTTGGCCGAGCACGAATACACGCGCCGCAACCCGGTGGAAATCCAGTCGTTTGAAGTGGCCAACCTGAAATACGTGCGCGAGAAACTGGGCCGGCGCGCCAATCTGCGCCTGATGCAGCTGGTCGGCGTCGGCCCGCGCAAGCCGAGCGATGTTGCCGCCGCCGGTGGCAGCCTGACGTACGAACAAATGAGCACGCCCGCCGGCCTGCGCGAAATCGCCGCGTATGCCGACGTCTTCGCCCCGCCGACGCGCGCCCTGATCCCGCTGAAAGCCGACGGCAAGCTGGCCGAACCGACCTCCCTGACTGCCGACGCCAAAGCCGCCGGCCTGCGCGTTGAGACCTGGACATTCCGTCCCGAAAACCGCTTCCTCGCCGCCGACTTCCGCGACGGTGGCAGCGAACACGCCCGCAACCCCGCCGGCTCGGTTGCCGAAATGCGCCGCTACCTCAAGCTCGGCCTCGACGGCTTCTTCACCGACGACCCCGCCCTCGGCCGCCTCGCCGCCGACAGCTAACCACCTTTGATCCAACGCAAAAAATGTCCACCCTGGTGCCAGGCACCAGAGGTGGACATTCTTTGATCTTTCTCAAGAAATGTCCGCCCCTGGTGCCTGGCACCAGGGGCGGACATTGTTTGATTTAGCGCAAAGGGGATTAAGCTTTGGGCAGGCTGCGGGTCAGGTCGACCCAGCTTTGCGGCTGTGGCTTGGCGCGTTCGCGCACGCCGAAGAAGGTGACGACCAGCTCGCCGTCCTTGTCGAAGAATTCGACGGAGGTGACGCCGGCGCGCTGTACGACGTAGCCGGTTTTCAGGGCGCTTTCGCGCACGTGCAGATTGAAGTTCGGGTCAAGCACGTTGTACCACTCGCCGCTGGCGGCGGTCTTTTCGATCTTGCCACTGAAGATTTGCGTCACCGCTTCATTGCCGAGGAAGGCCATGATGGACAGTTGCTGCTTGGCCGAGTCGTCCAGCAGCTTGCGCATGGCTTGCGGCGAGATGCGCTGCACCACGCCCGCCGGCGCCAGGCGCATGGCCTGTTCGCGCGTCAGGCCGAATTCGCGCACGATGCGGTTGAACTGGTGCACGTCGGTCATCTCTTGCCAGGCCAGCTGGAACTCTTTCACGTCCACCGCGCTGTCGGCTTTTTCCGCTGCTTTCGGCACGGCGGCGGCGATTTTCAGTTCGCCGGTTTGCTGCGGATGGCGGAAGTCGGCCGCGATCTTGTCGAAGGCGGCGATGCCGGCTTCGTTCTTCAGGTAGACCTTGTGCGCGGCATTGCCCTGCGCGTCGAAGAACTGCAGGCTGCGCGTGATGGCGCCGTCGCGGCCTGGCTGCACCACGGCGAAGGCATGCTTCCAGTTGGCGAAGTGGAAGCGCAGGTCGATATCGCCGCCCAGGTAGCCGCCGGCCACGCTGCGCAGGCGCGCTTCGCTTTCCTTGTCCTTTTCCTTGTCGCCGGTCGGCGCTTCCTGCTTGACGCGCATGGCCACGCCGGTGCGTTCCAGCACGGCGTTTTCATTGCGCGTCAGGGCCATCACCGTGCCCAGGTCGAGGGCGCGGCGCATGATGTCGCTGGCAGCGTGTTCGCTATCGCTCAGGCGGGTCACGGTCTTGCCGATGCCGGTGGCCAGCAGTTCTGCCTCGGATACATTCAGTGCGCGCGCCGCATCGCGGATCTGCAGCTTTGGCTGCTCCGCTTTGAGCGTGGCCCAACGTTCGCTCAGCGCGGGCGCAGCGCTCACATAGGCTGCGCTCAGCAGCATGGAAGCGGCTAGCGCGAGCGCGTAACGATGTTTGGTTTTCATATCAGTCTCCTTGGGTGGATTAGTACATCAGCTTGAAACTTACTGCAGCCGTGCGGCCTGGGCGCGCATAGCGTTCGATATCGGCCGTGGCGTTCGCCGCCAGGCCACGCGCTTGCGCGTAGTCCCAGTATTTGCGGTCGCCAAGGTTGTAGATGCCGGCGTTGATGGTGGCGTTCTTGCCGATATTCCAATAGCCGGTCAGGTCCAGCACCGTCGATGCCGGAACGTCGAACATCGGCAGGATCTTGCCGCTGCGCGGATCGGTGATGCTCGATTCAGCCTGGCGGCCGCGCGCATGCACCGCGCTCAGAGCCGCGCCGCCGCGCTTGGCGGGATCGTCCCAGGCCAGCGTGGTGGTGAATTTGGCCGGCAGGGCCGAAGCCAGATCCGATTTCTTACCGGTTTCCTTGTCCTGCGAGCGGCCCTTGGCGACACCGGCCGCCAGGTCCACGCTGAAGCCATTCAGCGGTGCCGAGAATGCGCCCAGGTCCAGGCGTACCGAGGCTTCAGCGCCCCAGGTGCGCGCCTTGCCCATATTCTCTGGGCGGTAAAGGCCGACGGTCAGCGTCGGGTAGTTGACCGGATCGTCCGCCTGCGGCGCATACTCGATGAAGTTTTTGTAGCGCGTGTTGAACACGGATGCGCTGAGCTGCACGCCCTTGGCCGCCTCGCCCTTCAAGCCCAGTTCAAAGGCATCGCTGGTTTCCTTCTTCAGATTGCGGTTGCCCAGCACCGCGTAGCCATGGCCTGCGCCGGTATAGCTGAAGGAGTCGAAGGTGCCGGTCATTTCAATAGCAGTCGGAATGCGCGTGCCGCGATGGTATTGCAGGTAGGCGCTCAGCTCCGGCTTCAGGTACACGCTCAGGTTCAGGCTCGGCGTCAGATAGCTGTAATCTTCCTTGCCCAGTTCCTTGGCGGCGTTGGGCACGGCGACCACGTAATTCTGCAGATTCTTCGGCTTCATCTGCTGATGCTCGGCGCGCAGGCCTGGAGTCAACACGCTCTTGTAGCCGCCCAGTTCAAAGCCCAACTCGGCGCGCACATAGGCGGCCAGCTTGCGCGTGTCCACATCGGCCATGCGATTCTTGTTGGTGATCTGATGCGCACCGGTGGCGAGGACGGTACGGTCTTCGCGCCATGGGCGGCGGCTCTCGGTCTTCTCGAAGCTCAGGCCATAGTTCAGCAGCAGCTGGGGATTGAGCTGCTTGCTTGCATTGCTGGCCAGGCCAACGCTTTTGTTGTAGTAGCCGGTATCGATCAGGCGCTGGGCCGGCGAGCCGTAGGTGTAGCGCGCATTGGTGCGGTCGTCCACCTTGGAATCCTGCACGTAGATGCGGCTTTCCAGCGTGTCGAACCAGCTGCTGCCGCGCATCTCATGATCGGCGCTCAGGCGGTTGCGGCGGGTCTTCGAGGTTTGCAGCGCGCCTTGCGGATAGTTGGTGCTGAGCTTATTGATGAACTGGCGCTCATGCTCGTTGCGGTAGCCGTCGAAGGTGAAGCCCAGCTTTTGGCCAGCCAGCGGCGTCCAGCTGAATTTCACCAGCAGCGCGTCGGACGACCAGTCGTCCGGATTCTGCGCCACATTGCCTTCGCTGCGCTGCTGCTCGCCCTTGCGGTGCACGTACAGCGCCATCGCCTTCATCGCGCCCGACTGCACGGCGCCGGTCAGCGCGTGCATCTTCGCCTTGTCCACGCCGGTATAGCCGAATTTGTATTCGGCATAGGTGGGACGCTGCTCGCTCACAAAGTCTTCCGGCGACTTGGTGGCGAAGGACACGGAACCGCCCAGGCCCGGCGTGCCGGCACCGGCCGCCGAAGTGCCGGAACCGATGCGCACTTCGCGGAAGGTCTCAGGGTCGAAATAATCGCGGCCGATGCCGAAGCTCGCCAGCGTGGTCGCATCGGGCTTGGGTGCCGCATCCGGCAGCGCGATGCCGTCCAGGTCCAGGCTGACGCGATTGCCCTCGACGCCGCGGATATTGAAGCCGGTATTGCCGGCGCCATCCCAGATATTGCCCGAGCCGCTGGCGGCCGACGGCACGCTGATCAAAGGCTCATAGCGCGCCATGCCCGACATATCGGTGACGGCGCGCTTGTTCAGCTCCTCGGCGCCAAGCTTGGTGGTGGTGCCGGTACGGGCCGATGCCGCTTCATCGCGCTTGGCGGTGACGAGGATTTCGCCCAATTGGGAAGCGGGAGCAGCGTTCTGGGCCAGCGCCACAGGGCTGAAAGCGGCCAACAGCAGCACCGCCAAACGGTGCGGACGAGGAAAAGCAGACATATCGATCCAGGGAAAAGGGGTCAGTAGAAAGCTGGCTCCTCAACCCGGCGCGACAGGCGCGTTACAACGGTGGAATGGCTGGCAAAGACGCCATCTTATCAAGAATGATTCTCATTCGCAAGGCAACATCGCTTTGATGTATCGCAAACAATGTCCGATTCCAGTGCCTCGGCGGCCCCGCCTGACACCAGGGTGGACATTGTTTGATGAAAGTCAAATCAGGGGGTGGGGTTGGCGGCGTCGGGGGCGGGACGGGTCTGGCCTTTGCCGAGGATCTGCACGTAGATCTCGTTTTGCTTGATCATGCTGAGCTCGTAACGGGCGCGTTCTTCGACGGCGCCGGTGCCGTCCTTCAGGTCGCGCACTTCGGAGTCGAGCTTGGCGTTGCGGCGTTCCAGTTCGTCGTTTTTCTTGTGGGCCGCGGCGACCTGCTCTTCGAGTTCGCCGACGCGCAGCCAGCCGCCTTTGCCCAGCCACAGGGGATACTGGATCAGCACGAGCAGCAGGGCGAGGGACAGGGTGATCAGGCGCATGGATATTCTGGTACTGCGGCCGGAATCGCTTCCGGCCGCATGGTCTTGCTATTACTTCAGGTTGTAGAAGGCGTCACGGCCTGGGTAGGAGGCGATGTCGCCCAGATCTTCTTCGATGCGCAGCAGCTGGTTGTACTTGGCCATGCGGTCGGAGCGGGACATGGAGCCGGTCTTGATCTGCAGTGCGTTCAGACCAACGGCGATGTCGGCGATGGTCGAATCTTCGGTTTCGCCCGAACGGTGCGAGATCACGGCGGTGTAGCCGGCGCGCTTGGCCATTTCGATGGCGGCGAAGGTTTCGGTCAGGGTACCGATCTGGTTGATCTTGATCAGGATCGAGTTGGCGATGTTCTTCTGGATGCCTTCTTTCAGGATCTTGGTGTTGGTCACGAACAGGTCGTCGCCCACCAGCTGCACTTTCTTGCCCAGGGCGGCGGTCAGGGTGGCCCAGCCTTCCCAGTCGCCTTCGGCCATGGCGTCTTCGATCGAGATGATCGGGTACTTGTCGCACCAGGTGGCCAGCAGGTTGGTGAATTCGGCGGCGGTCAGGCTCATGCCCTCGCCTTCCAGCACGTACTTGCCGTCCTTGTGGAACTCGGAAGCGGCGCAGTCCAGGCCCAGGGCGATCTGGGTGCCTGGCTCGTAGCCGGCTTCTTCGATTGCCTGGATGATCAGCTTGATGGCTTCTTCGTGGCTGGCCACGGAAGGAGCGAAGCCGCCTTCATCGCCCACGGCGGTGGTCAGGCCTTTCTTGTGCAGGATCTTTTTCAGGGTGTGGAACACTTCGGCGCCATAACGGATGGCTTCCTTGAAGGTCGGTGCGCCCACTGGAATGATCATGAATTCCTGAATGTCCAGGTTGTTATCGGCGTGCGCGCCGCCGTTGATGACGTTCATCATCGGCACCGGCATCTGCATGGCGCCCGAACCGCCGAAGTAGCGGTACAGCGGCAGGCCGGCTTCTTCAGCGGCAGCCTTGGCCACGGCCATGGACACGGCCAGCATCGCGTTCGCGCCCAGGCGCGATTTGTTTTCGGTGCCGTCCAGATCGATCAGGGTGCGGTCCAGGAAGGCTTGCTCATTGGCGTCCAGGCCCATGATGGCTTCCGAGATTTCGGTGTTGATGTTCTCGCAGGCTTGCAGCACGCCCTTGCCGAAGTAGCGCTTCGGATCGCCGTCGCGCAGCTCGATGGCTTCGCGCGAACCGGTGGAGGCGCCCGACGGCACCGCCGCGCGGCCCATCACGCCCGATTCCAGCAGCACGTCGCATTCCACGGTGGGATTGCCGCGCGAGTCGATGATCTCGCGGCCGATAATATCAACGATAGCACTCATGTAATTCTCCAAAGTTAAGCGAAACTGGTCTGCGTGCCGGCATTGCCTGCCTGTTCACACGCCAAAATTGCTGCAAGGGTAACAGAGGACCGCCAGATGTGGAAGCGGGCCTGGCGTATAGAACGCGAGGCCCGCCCTTATGACAGATCAGTTAAAGCCGTTTTCGAGGAAACCGGCTTTCTTGGTGACGCGGTCCAATTCGATCAGCACGGACAGCAATTCCTTCATGCGGCCCAGCGGTACGGCATTGGGGCCGTCCGACAGCGCGGTGGCCGGCGTCGGGTGGGTTTCCATGAACAGGCCGGCCACGCCCACTGCCACGGCGGCGCGCGACAGCACCGGCACCATCTCGCGCATGCCGCCCGAGGAGGTGCCGTTCCCGCCCGGCAGCTGCACCGAGTGGGTGGCGTCGAAGACGACCGGCGCGCCGGTGTCGCGCATGATGGCCAGCGAGCGCATATCCGACACCAGATTGTTGTAGCCGAAGGAGGCGCCGCGTTCGCAGGCCATGAAGTTGTCTTCGTTCAGGCCCTTGGCGCGCGCGGCGGCACGGGCTTTGTCGATGACGTTCTTCATGTCGCCTGGCGCAAGGAACTGGCCCTTCTTGATGTTCACCGGCTTGCCCGATTCGGCGCAGGCGTTGATGAAATCGGTCTGGCGGCACAGGAAGGCCGGGGTTTGCAGCACGTCCACCACGGAGGAGACGGCGGCGATTTCTTCGATCGAGTGCACGTCGGTCAGCACCGGCACGCCCAGCTCGCGCTTGACGTCGCCCAGGATTTCCAGACCCTTGTCCATGCCGGGACCGCGGTACGAGGTGCCGGAAGAACGGTTGGCCTTGTCGAAGGACGATTTGTAGATGAAGGGAATGCCCAGCTCCGCCGTCATTTCCTTCAGCGCGCCCGCCGTGTCAAAGGCCATCTGGCGCGATTCGATCACGCAAGTGCCGGCGATCAGGAAGAACGGCTGGTCGAGGCCAATCTCGAAGCCACACAATTTCATGCTGCGTCTCCTTGCAGATCACCCACGGCGTGCAGACGGGCGTTGCCGCCGGCTGCCTTGTGCGCCAGCGCCGCCTTGATATAGGACGTAAACAGCGGGTGGCCGTCGCGCGGGGTGGATTTGAATTCAGGGTGGTACTGCACGCCCACATACCATGGGTGGGCGTTGTCGCCGCTGCGCGGCAGTTCCATGATTTCGCACAGGTCTTCGGTCGGGGTGCGCGCGGCCACGATCAGGCCCGCTTCTTCCACGCGGCCCAGGTAGTGGTTGTTCGCTTCGTAGCGGTGGCGGTGGCGCTCGGTCACCACGCTGCCGTAGATTTCGGCTGCCAGGGTGCCCGGTTTCACGGCGCAGGCTTGCGCGCCCAGACGCATGGTGCCGCCCAGGTCGGAGTTCTCGTCGCGCTTCTCAACCTTGCCGTCGCGGTTCTGCCATTCGTCGATCAGGGCCACGACCGGCTGGTCGGTGTTCGGCTCGAACTCGGTGGAGTTGGCGTTGGTGAGGCCAGCCTTGTGGCGCGCGTATTCGATCAGCGCCACTTGCATGCCCAGGCAGATGCCCAGGTAAGGGATTTTGTTTTCGCGGGCGAATTGGGCGGCCAGGATCTTGCCTTCCACGCCGCGCTTGCCGAAGCCGCCCGGCACCAGGATGGCGTCGAACTTGGCCAGTTCGCCGCAGCCCTTGGCTTCGATCTCTTCGGAGTCGATGTATTCGATGTTGACGCGGCTCTCGGTGTGGATGCCGGCGTGGCGCAGCGCTTCGGTCAGCGACTTGTACGACTCGGTCAGTTCCACGTATTTGCCGACCATGCCGATCGACACTTCCGCTTTCGGGTGTTCCAGCGTGTGAATCAGCTTGCTCCACACGGACAGGTCGGCCGGTGCCGGGGTCAGGTCCAGCGCTTCGCAGATGATCGCGTCCAGGCCTTGGTCGTGCAGCATCTGCGGCACTTTGTAGATGGTGTCAACGTCCCACACCGAGATCACGCCGCGCTCTTCGATATTCGAGAACAAGGAGATCTTGGCGCGCTCGTCTTCCGGAATGGCGCGGTCGGCGCGGCACAGCAGCGCATTCGGCGAGATGCCGATTTCGCGCAGTTTCTGCACCGAGTGCTGGGTCGGTTTGGTTTTCAGTTCGCCAGCCGATGCGATGTAAGGCACCAGGGTCAGGTGCACGAAGGCGGCGTTCTTGCGGCCGGCGCGCAGGCTCAGTTGACGGGCCGCTTCCAGGAATGGCAACGATTCGATATCGCCCACGGTGCCGCCGATTTCGCACAGCGCCACATCGTAGCCTTCCGCGCCACGGCGGATGTAGTCCTGGATTTCATTGGTGATGTGCGGGATCACCTGCACGGTCTTGCCCAGGTACTCGCCACGGCGTTCCTTGCGGATTACGGATTCGTAAATCTGGCCGGTGGTGAAGTTGTTCACCTTGCGCATGCGGGTGGTGATGAAGCGCTCGTAGTGGCCGAGATCGAGGTCGGTTTCGGCGCCGTCGTCGGTAACGAACACTTCACCGTGCTGCATGGGGCTCATGGTACCCGGATCGACGTTGATGTACGGGTCGAGCTTGAGCATGGTGACTTTGAGGCCGCGCGATTCGAGGATCGCGGCGAGGGAGGCGGCGGCAATCCCTTTACCAAGGGAAGACACAACGCCACCGGTGACGAAGACAAATTTGGTCATTGCGAGATCGGGTGCCGAACGGCACATGCGGGAAATTGAAATTATAGCTCAAACTGGCCGCTTCTTCATCACAACGCCCCGAAAAAATCCGCCAACCCCGTGCTTTGCTGGGCAAACTGCCAAGATTGCCTATGTGCGCGTCCGAACAGAAGCGCCCGCCGCCCGCGTGGAAAATAGCATTATTTCAACACGCAACAGGAGGCGAGAATGAGCACCGAACGCGACGCTTACGGTAATTATGTAGACACCGGCCATACCGGTCCCGGTCCGCGCCTGATGGGCGCCGACACGCTGATCGGCGACCATATCCATAATCTGAAGGACGAGCACCTGGGCACGGTCAAGGAAATCATGCTCGATATGCAAAGCGGGCGCGTGGCCTACGTGGTGATGGCCAGCGGCGGCGTGCTGACCATCGGCGAGAAGCTGTTCGCCGTTCCCTGGGAGGCGCTGACCCTGGACACCGCCAACAAGCGCGTGACCCTGAATATCGATAAGGAGCGCATCGAGAGCGCGCCCGGCTTCAACAAGGACAACTGGCCCGATATGGCGAACCAGGCCTGGGCCGCCGAAGTGCACACCTATTACGGCACCACGTATAGCGGCGACAATCTGCGCTAAAACCGTATTTTCCTGTGGGTTTGGGGCGCGCACAGCAAGGGACGCGCCCCTTTTTTCATCCGCTTAAATGGTTTCGCTTTCGCGCAGCGTGAGCGGGCTATTCAGGGCATAGCGCGCGATATCGTCCTTGCGCATGAAGGCCACGCCCGGTTTGCTCTTGGCATAGGCCAGGAACTGGTCCCAGGCGCGCACCATCTGCGGCGTGCCGCTGATGCGGTCGTGGGCGCTGATCGACATCATGCGGCGGCGCGTGCCCGCCTCCTCATAGAGCTGGTCGAAATCGGCGGTGATCTGCTCGCGGAACTGCTCCGGCGTGTAATTGCGGCCTTCGACCAGCAGGATATCGTTATTGCGCAAGGTGTAGGGGACAACCACGAAGTCCTTGCCGTTGACCTGTTCGATGAACGGTTCGTCGCGGCTCAGATCATCGATGTGATAGAGGAAGCCCATTTCCTGCAGCAGCGACAGGGTGTTCGGACCGCGCCGCAGCCAGTTGCAGTTATAGCCTTGCGGTCGCTGGCCGCTGCCCTCCTCCACCATATCGCGCGCCGCCTGCAGGAAGGCCTTCTCTTCGCCGCGGCTCATCTGGAATTGCGAACTCCAGCGCGGGCCGTGGCCGGATGCCTCATGGCCGCGCATCACGATCTCGCGCGCCAGCTTCGGATTTTTCTTCACCGCCTCGCCGATCATATGCGAGGTGACTTTGACGCCGTGCTTGTCCCACAGGTCCAGCATGCGCGGCACGCCCTCGCGGTAGCCATAGGCAAACCACGTATTCGCGGCCGGATCGGATTTCATCGAGGCCGGGAAGTCGGCTTTCGGGAAGGGACTGTCGGCGCCTTTCGGTGGCTGGCCGCCCGCTTCAAACTGCATCGAGATCGAGATGACGAGGCGCGCGCCATCGGGCCAGAAGCCGCCCGCTGGCGTGGGCGAGGCGGCAGTAGCGGTGGTTGGCGCGCCGGACAGCGCAACACCGGCTGCCAGCAGCGTGGCGCCAGTGCCGGCTTGAGCGAGGAAGCGGCGGCGCGAGGTGGATTGGTTTGACACAGGGTGCTCCTTGGCTATGAATCAGGCAAACGATTCTGCCAAGGCGGGCCGCACGCGATAATTGGTCTGGCGCTTGAAACCCTTTCAAGCGCCGCAAGAAGATGGCTTTATTGGCCGGGGCTGAGGCTAAGGCGCATGGGCTGGTAGCGCAAGCCATCCTTTTCCATCACCGGGCCTTCGGACTGAAATCCCAGGCGCTCGTACATGGGCAAGCCATAGATGGAGGAGTTCAACGTGAAGCTGCCTGGATTGCCGCGCGCCAGCGCATCGTCGCGCCCTGCTTCCCATAGAAGGCGGCCCAAACCCTGGCCATGGAACTGGCGCGCCACATACAGGTTGTACAGATGCGAATTGCCGCGCAGCGCAACCACACCAGCCAGCGCACCGGCCCGTTCCGCCAGCTGATAGCGGAAGTTGGCGTCGGCCAGATTGCGCTCAATGGCATCCGGCTGGATCGTGGCGAGGAAGTTATCCGCGCCGCTGGCATCGCCGCTAATGGTGAGAAATGGCAGCAGGCCGATGACCAGGGCACTGATCGCATCCGCATCGGCCGCTTCGGCAAAACGCAGCTTCATTTTCGTTCCTTAAACACCCGGCACCAGGTTGGCGCCGCTCACCAGCTTGTAGGCGCCGTCGCGGTAGCTGTAACGCGCGCTGCCCTTGACTGCATGCTTCACGCGCTTGCCGCCTTCCGCGCCTTGCGGCAAGGCTTCGCGCGCGCCGGAAAAGTCCATCAGCACATCGCCGTAGCGCTGTCCCTCGGCGGGGGCGGCGATACGCCAGTTGCCTGCCACTTGCCAGCACTCGGAGGTTTCGGGTCCGCAAGCGCCTTCGCTGTCCGATTCGACCTGCTCGCCCAGCATGTGGCGCATATTCTCGTCGCTCAAATCGAAGAGCGATAGAAAGCGGATGCTGTAGCCCTGCCACGTGCCGCCATGCAGCATGGCGAGACCGGGCTTGCCCGGCGCCAGCGTGACCCATTGCGCGGAACCCGACTGCCCCATCGAGCCCAGTTCAGCCACGTTCTCGTGACGGCGCAGCAGCACCCACTGGCCATTTTCCTGGCGCAGCAGATATACGCTCAGGCGGCCCGGCGTGACGTGGGCCGTGCTGGTGATGCCCTGCTCGTCGGCCATCTCGCCATTCACCACCAGCGCGGCGAGACCATTCTCCAGCACCTTGGCGGCGGTCGGCGTAATCAGATGCAGGCTGCGCACGCTGCGCTCATCCGGCTCCGGCAATTCGGTCAGCGCATCCTTGCTGGCGGGACGATAAGCGTCCGCGAAGACCGCCTGCATCAGCTGCGGCAGCAGCACTTTCTCATCCACAGCAACCGGCGCAGACATCGGCGCTGGCGCGGCAGCCGCAGCACTCGCGCCGGCCTGCGGCACAGGCGCCGCCGGCGCCTTATCGCGCGAGCAGCCGCTCAAAATCAGGGGAAGGCAAATCAGACCAACAGAAAAACGCATCATCAAATCAGGCACTCGTTACAATCCTTGCAATCATACAGGAATAAGCCTCTTGAGCGCGCCAAAAGTGCATTTGGGCCGAGCAAAAAAGACTTACACTTATACAGCGCGTTCAACGCCTGACTCATCCAGGAGTATCTATGGACATTCCCCAAATACCCAGTACCGCACAAGCATGGGAAAGCGGCCAGCTAGGACGAGATCCACAGTATGCGGTTCCTGCCGCACCGGAGTTACGCTCACAAATTGATGACGCACTGGGTATGCAGTTGGTGTCGTTGAGACTGCCCAGTGAGCTGATTGAAAAGCTCCTGCAAATCGCACACATGCGGGGCATTGATTATCAACCACTCATCCGCCATGTCTTGATGGAGTTTGCCAATTCCACACTCGACGCACAAGCAAAAGGCTAAGCTTCAGCAGAAATCGCGGCTGATGGTGGGCAGGCGGCCGATCAGGTGGGACATGTCGACCAGGCGCTTGGCGACCAGGTGGCGCACGATGCCTTCCTGCTGCCAGATGCCATAGACGCCCAGCAGCGGCGCGGTCAGTACTTCGGCGCGCTGCTTTTCCAGCAGGGCGGGCCAGATGATGACGTTCACATTACCCGTTTCATCTTCGATGGTGATGAAGAGCACCCCCTTGGCTGTACCGGGACGCTGGCGCACGGTGACGATGCCGCAGGCACGGGCGAGTTGACCGTCGGTGAAGGTGTTCAGCACCTCAGCGGGCAGAAAGCGTTTGGCGTGCAGTTGCGGACGGATCAGCGCGACAGGATGGCGGCGCAGAGTCAATCCTTGGGCGCGGTAGTCGCCGACGATGTCCTCGCCCTCGCTGGGCGGCTTCAATACCGGTGCGGCTTCCTGCGGCACCGTGGGTCGTAGCAGATCCTTGTCCGGCACGGCGCCGACGGCATCCCACAGTGCCTGGCGGCGATGGCCGGCAAGACCGTGCAGGGCGTTACCGCCAGCGAGTATCTGCAAATCGTGGCGATCCAGATCGGCACGCCGCGCCAGATCGGCCACGCTGGCAAAGGGACGCTGCTCGCGCGCCGCCACGATGCGCTCCGCCGCTTCGGGACGCATGCCGCGCAACATGGAAAAGCCCAGCCGCACGGCGGGCTGGCCCATATGCGGCGCGCGGCTGCCTTCCCACTCCTCCAGCGTGGAATCCCAATCGCTGACACTCAGATCAACCGGCCGCACTTCCACGTCATGGCGCTTCGCATCCTGCACCAGCTGCGAAGGCTGGTAGAAGCCCAGCGGCTGGCTGTTCAGCAGCGCGCACAGAAAGACGGCTGGCTCATGGCACTTGACCCACGAACTCACATACGTCAGCAGCGCAAAGCTGGCCGCATGCGATTCGGGAAAACCGTATTCTCCGAAGCCCTGGATCTGCTTGCAAATGCGTTCGGCGAATTCCACGTCATAGTCACGCTTCACCATGCCTGCAATGATGCGCTCCTGGTACTTCTTCACATCGCCCTTGCGCTTCCATGCCGCCATATCGCGCCGCAGCTGGTCGGCCTCCCCCGGCTTGAAACCGGCTGCGATAACCGCCACCTGCATCACCTGTTCCTGGAAGATCGGTACGCCCATGGTGCGCCCCAAAGCCTCTTCCAAGCCTGGCGGATAATCGACCTTCTCCTTGCCCATGCGCCGCTGCAGATACGGATGCACCATGCCGCCCTGGATCGGCCCCGGACGCACCAGCGCCACCTCCACCACCAGATCGTAGAACTTGCGCGGACGCAGGCGCGGCAGCATGCTCATTTGCGCGCGCGACTCGATCTGGAACACGCCCATGGTGTCGGCCTCGCACATCATGTCGTAGGTGGCCTCGTCTTCCTTCGGCACGTCCTGCATGCGGAACTCACAGCCGCGTCGCTGGCCGATCAGATCGAAAGCGCGGTGCAGAGCCGACAGCATCCCCAGCGCCAGCACATCGACCTTGAGCAGGCCCAGCTCTTCCAGATCGTCCTTGTCCCATTGGATGACGCTGCGGTCTTCCATGGTCGCGTTCTCGATCGGCACCAGGCGCGAAAGCTTGTCGCGGGCGATGACGAAGCCGCCCACATGCTGCGATAGATGGCGCGGGAACTTGAGCAGCTTCTCGGCCATCGCCGCCCATTGCCGCGCCAGCAGCGATTCCGGATCGAGGCCGCACTCGGCCAGGCGCGCCAGCAGATCGTGCTTGCTGTCGAACCAGCGGTGCGCCTTCGCCACTTTCTCCACGATGTCCAGATCGACGCCGAGCGCCTTGCCGCTGTCGCGCAGCGCACTGCGGGGCCGGTAGCAGATCACGGTGGCGGCCAGCGCGGCGCGATGGCGGCCGTATTTTTCGTAGATGTACTGGATCACCTCCTCGCGCCGCTGGTGCTCGAAATCGACGTCGATATCAGGCGGCTCGGCGCGCTCCAGCGAAATGAAGCGCTCGACCAGCAGATTGCTGCGCGATGGATCAACTTCGGTAATCCCAAGGCTGTAGCAGACGGCCGAATTGGCCGCCGAACCGCGCCCCTGGCACAGGATATTGATCGAACGCGCATAGCGCACAATGTCGTACACGGTGAGGAAGTAATGCTCGTAGCGCAGCTTGGCGATCAGGTCCAGCTCATGTTCGATCTGCTTCTCCACCTTCTCAGGCAAGCCGTCCGGATAACGAACGCGCACCCCGGCATACGTCTCCTGACGCAGATAGCTGGTAGCCGTGTAGCCGGATGGGATCAGCTCATCGGGATATTCGTAGCGCAGCTCATCGAGCGAGAACGTGCATTGCTGCGCAATGCGTATGGTTTCAGCCAGCGCCTGCGCCGGATAAACGTTCGCAAGGCGAAACCGCGAACGCAGGCGCTGCTCGGCGTTCTGCCCCAGCTCATAGCCGCACTCCCCCACCGGCTTGCCCAGGCGGATCGCATTCAGCGTATCGTGCAGCGGCTTGCGCGAACGGACATGCATGCAGACGTGGCCTGCCGCCACCACCGGCAAGCCATGCTGCAGCGCCACCTCTTCGACGCCGGTGCGGTGCATTTCATCAAAGGCGCGCTGCAGCAGGGTCAGGCCGATCCAGCAGCGGCCGGGGAAGGTGGACGCCATCCACGCCGCCTGCGCATGCAGACGGTCGACTTCCTGCGCTTCCTGGGCCGGATAGGCGGGCAGCAGGATCAGCAAGCAGTCAGGCATGTCTTTCAGGTGGGCGCGTTCCGGCGGCGGATTGGCGAAATCGTCGGGGTGCAGCAGATACGTGCCCTTGTCGGCGCGCGTGCGTCCCACGGTGATTATTTCCGACAGATTGCCGTAGCCGTTGCGGTTCTGCGCGATGGCGATCAGCGACAGGGCCGGACTGCCGTCCGGATTCATCAGATGGAAAAAACTGCCGATCAGCAGCTGCTTGAGACCCACCCGCTTTGCCTCGCCGTGAGCGCGCACCACGCCGGCCAGCGAACACTCGTCGGTGATAGCCAGCGCCTCGTAGTCCAACTGCACGGCGCGCGTCGCCAGCTCCTCGGCATGCGAAGCACCTTCGAGGAAGGAGAAGTTCGTCAGACAGAACACTTCCGCATAGGCGGGTAGCCCGATTTTTAGCGGCGGCACGGACATGGATGCTCAAGAATAACTGTATATAAATACAGTATTTTAGCACTCAATTTCGTATTCGCAAGAGTTGTGCAGAATCATCAACCGGCTCAGCTTGCCATGGAAAAATATGAGAACTAAGCTTAAACAGGAGGTTCATATGAATCTGTGGATTTGCCATCGCGGATGGTCAAAACATCCTTTTCTCCAGGGCGCAGCTAGTATTCTGGACATTCGCGGCTTCCGCGCCCCCGTCCTATCGCAAGCATCGCTTGAGCAGGACTATGCCACTTTATGCACTGACTTCTTGGCGACTAGCAAGGATTTCCGCCAGCTAATTCACGCCTACCAATTCGGCTCCTGCAAATAACATGAACAAAGAATGCCCGCCCTCCTCTCACGAGGTCGCGGAGAGCATTGCTCCGCTTATTTGCGACCTACCAGTTTCGCAACAACACGAAATTCATCGTGCAATCGCCAAACTCACCAAATTTGAAGGTCCACTGCCGCCACCACATCTTTTGAAGGAATATGAGCAGATCATTCCAGGAGGCGCGGAACGCTTACTGATGCTGTTGGAAAAACAAGCAGCGCACCGCAGCGCAATTGAGCTGCAGCTTGTAAACGCAGATATCCAAGCGAAGAGGCGCGGGCAAGCAATTGCGGCAGTTCTTAGTTCACTCTTCGGCATCATCGCAGGGATACTCGGCTACTTCGATCATGATTGGCTAGCGGGATGTATTGCGCTGAGCACAATCACCAGTCTCGCAGTTATTTTTGTATTGGGTAAGCAACCAGAGCCATCAACCAGTGCTACCGAGCAGTCCCAGTAAAAAGCCTGCATACTGCATGTTTTGCATATGCGGGAGCGGCAGGTGACGGTGATTCATGAGCTGAAGTGTTTTGGAACGCAGGCGGGCGAAGGCAATCCGGCGCTGGTGGTACTGGAGGGAACGCAGGATATCGCGGAAAGGCATGCATTTGCGGCGCAGAGCGGCGTCAGCGCCTGCGTTTTTGTGGACCAGGGCGATGAGCAGGCGGCTTATGTGCTGGATTATTTCTATCCCCATGCGCGCAGCCCGCTTTGCTTGCATGCCACGCTGGCGGCGGCGCGTGTGCTGCAGGAAGAGCGGACGCAGCCGCTTACCGTGCGCACCGCCATGCGCGGGCAGTTGCTTGAGTTGTCGCAGACAGGGGGCGATGTTTTCATCAGCCTGAGACGCCAGCCAGCGCCCTCCCCTGAGCTACAGCCCGGCCTGGCGCAACAATTGCTGAACGATGAAACGCTGGAACTGGCATCCGCACCCGTCGTTGCCTCGGTCGGCAGTCCCAAGCTGCTGCTGGAAGTGCGCGACAGCGCCACGCTGCTCGGCCTGCGCCCCGATCTGGCGCGCATCACGCAATGGGGCAAGGAATATGGGGTGAACGGCTGCTATGTGTGGTGCCGCCGCGCGGACGGCCATCTGGAAGGACGCAACTTCAATCACCTCGACCCGGCAGCGGAAGATTCGGCGACCGGCGTGGCGGCCGGCGCGCTCACGGCGCACTTGCAAAGTGCACTTCTCATCTACCAAGGGTCACATTTAGGACAGCCCTGCATGATACGCACCAGACTGGTGCAAGACACAATCCAGATCGGCGGCGCTGCGGAATTTTCGCACTACAATAGAACATACCCTTAGGAAATACGACCTTTATACACGATTTCCTCCCCCGCACAATTAGTAAAATCCAAGCTGTGCGAAATTGTCACAGTGTCGAAATAAGTAATAGTTAGGCGTAGAAAGTATCGCTTAGAATCGTTCAATCTTTCCATGGGAGATTGTTAAGTGTTTCCGATTTCTAAGCTCCGCAAAGCCGTATTGTTCAGCCTGTACGGCGCCGCTTCGTTGGCTGCCGCACCTCACGTCCTGGCCCAGACCGCCGACACCGCAGCCAAGTCCGGCGAAATCCAGACCGTGAGCGTGGTGGGTTCGCGCCGCGCCACCAGCTCCACCACCGACACCGTGGTGCCGATCGATGTGATCCCGATGAACAAGGTGGCCGAGCAAGGCGGCCAGTTCGATCTGGCGCAAACGCTGACTTACATCTCCCCCTCCTTTAACTCCACCCGCCAGACCGGGGCCGATGGCGCCGACCTGGTGGATTCCGCCGCCTTGCGCGGCCTGGGTTCGGACCAGACCCTGGTGCTGGTGAACGGCAAACGCCGCCACACCTCGGCCCTGGTGAACCTGTTCGGCGCGCGCAATCGCGGCAACACCGGCACCGATATGAATGCCATCCCTCTGCTGGCGATCAAGGATGTGCAGGTGCTGCGCGACGGCGCCGCCGCCCAATACGGCTCGGACGCAATCGCCGGCGTGATCGACGTCGGCCTGAAGAAAAGCCTTGGCTGCGAATCGGTAGCCGGTTACAGCCAGTACTCGGCGGGCGACGGCAAGAACTATATGGCGTCGGCCTATTGCGGCGTGGCGCTGGGCAGCGGCGTAGTCGGCATCACTGGCGAATATCTGGACCGTGGCCGCTCCAACCGCGCCGAACCGGGCAACCCGCGCACCATCGGCGACACCAAGGCCAAGAACAAGACCGTGTACCTGAACGGCGAATTCCCCACCGGCGGTGCGGGCAAGCTTTACTTCACG
This sequence comes from Massilia sp. BJB1822, assembly GCF_013369485.1. GTDB lineage: Bacteria > Pseudomonadota > Gammaproteobacteria > Burkholderiales > Burkholderiaceae_D > Rugamonas. Next base: position 370,686 of record NZ_JABWEB010000004.1, on the reverse strand, counting down.
GCGGGCGTGCAGACGCGCGACGCCTCCAGCGGCGCCTGGGCGCGCGGCACGCCGGAAGAGGACAACCGCAATATCGGCCCGATGTATCCGAACGGCTTTGTGCCCTTCATCAACGGCGATCTGGACGACCGCTACGCCATCGTCGGCTTCCGCAGCAAGATCGGCGAGTGGAATTCCGACCTTTCGCAGACCTATGGCTATAACCGCCTGAAGTACAACATCAGCAATACGCTGAACGCATCCATCGCCAATGCCGACATCCTCAAAGGCGGCAAGGGCATCAGCCCAAGCAGCTTCGATGCGGGCGGCTTCTCCTTCCAGCAGTCAACCACCAATTTCGACATCAACCGCTACTTCGACGGCTTGATCGGACAAGGCTTGAACGTGGCCTTCGGCGCCGAATATCGCGCCGAGAAATACAAGATTTTCGCGGGCGAACGCGGCTCCTATGTCGACGCCGACGGCGTCGGCGTGGGCGGCGCGGCCGGCAGCCAGGGCTTCCCCGGCTTCCAGCCTGGCGACGTGACCAATGCCAAGCGCCACAGCAGCGCCGCCTACATCGACCTGGAAGCGGATCTGAATGCCCAGGCCAAGCTGCAAGGCGCGCTGCGCTGGGAGAAGTTCAGCGACTTCGGCTCCACCATCACCGGCAAGCTGGCTGGCAGCTACCGCGTGGCCGACGCCGTGCTGCTACGCGCCTCGCTCAGCAGCGGCTTCCGCGCGCCGTCGCTGCAGCAGAAGTATTTCTCGTCCACCTTCACCGACTTCATCTCCGGCGTGCCGACCGACGTGGTGCTGGCACCGAATGGCGGCGCGGTGGCCGAACTGGCGGGTATCCCCAAGCTGAAGGAAGAGAAGTCGCGCTCCTACACCCTGGGCGCAACGTGGACGCCAACGCAGTCCACCTCGATCACGGCGGACCTTTACCACATCAAGATCAAGGACCGCATCGTGCTGTCGGGCCGCTTCACCGCCGACAACTACCCCGACCTGGCGGCCCGTCTGGCCACGCTGGGCGTGGGCCAGGCCCAGTTCTTCGTCAACTCGGTCGATACCAAGACCCAGGGCCTGGACCTGACCGTGTCGCATCGCGGCAGCTTCCTCGACAACAAGCTGACCACCTTCCTCGCACTGAACGTCAGCAAGACCGAGGTGAAAGGCATCCACGCGCCGCCATCACTGAAAGGCTATGAGGACGTGCTGCTGTCCGAACGCGAGCGCCTGTTCATCGAGCAGGGCGGCCCGCGCCGCAAGGCTACGCTGGGCTTCGACTACGTGACCGGCAAGCTGGAAACCGACTTCAAGATCATCCACTTCGGCCCGCAGACCCTGGGCACTTTCAGCGGCACCGCCGCCGGCGTGCCAAACGCGCACTACGAGGCCAAGACCTCGGCCGACCTGGCTTTCACCTACACGATCAACAAAACGTGGAAGGCCACCTTCGGCGGCAACAACATCTTCAACGTGAAGCCCTCGCCGCAAAACCGCGACGAGACCGACAATGGCTTCAAATACGACAGCGTGCAATTCGGCCTGAACGGCGCCTCCTACTTCGCCCGTCTGTACGCCAAGTTCTGATCCCGTCCCGCCGCATCTGAACGCCCCGCCCGGCAACGCGCGGGGCGTTTTCTTCTCCGCTTGCCGGTGCTAGAATCAATGTATGCCTAACGGAGGGCTTATATGACAAACACCGCCATCCAGCTCAGCGCCGAATTGAAAGCCGCTATCGCCGAAGCCGCTCAGCGCACAGGCATGTCGGAACACGACTATATTCTGGCCGCCATCCACCAAAAACTGATTTACGACGATCCAGCTCTCGACGACTACGATGAAGCCGAGCGCCGCTGGCAGGAGTTCCAGCAAACCGGAATGGCCATCCCTCACGAAGAAGTCATCGAATATTTTGAACGACGCATGGCTGGCGAAAAGGTAGATCCTCCCAAGGCGCGCAAAATTAAGGCCTGATATGGCCAAGCTGGTATGGGTAGAGTCAGGAAGGGCTGATGCCGAGCACATCTTCGATTTTCTGGCCCAGACAAACCCCACGTTTGCAACAGCGACACTCAAGAATATTCGCGATGCGCTGGACATTCTCAAGCATGCACCGCAGATAGGACGCCCGGCACCCAAGGGCTGCAGGGAATTGCTAATAGGTCGTCATCATGGTGGATACACAGCAGTCTATCGCTACGATGCGACTACTGATACGGTGCTCATTTTGAAAATCCGCAGCCAGCGCCAATTGCCTTCTTCATAATTCCTTCATGCCCTGTCATAACCCTGTCACGAATGACAATTAAAGTCGCGGCTTTGATTTTCTTCTCACAGGGAATGGCATGAAAACGAATTGGGTGATGGTGGCGGCGCTGGCCGCGGCGGGTCTGGTCGGTTGCGGCAGCAGCAGCAACGACAACACTACCTTGGTGACGAAGCCTGAAACGCCGAAAATCCCGGAAGGCACGACCGTCAGCTTCGCGCTGATGGAAACCACCGACCTGCACGCCAATGTGCTGAGCTATAACTACTATTCACTGTCGGAAGACACCAGCCTCGGTCTGGAGCGCACCTCCACCCTGATCCAGGCCGCGCGCGCCGAGAATCCGAACAATGTGCTGCTCGACGATGGCGACACCATCCAGGGCACCCTGCTGGGCGATCTGCAAGCCCTGACCTCGCCGGTGCCCTGCTCCGGCACCCTGGCTATCCACAAGGCCATGAACGCGCTGAAATTCGACGGCGGCGGCATGGGCAACCATGAATTCAACTACGGCCTGCCCTACCTGAGCCAAGTCACCAACACCGAGTTCAATATCCCCGGCGTGAGCAAGCCTACCGGCACCTGCGGCGCGCCAACCTTCCCTCTGGTGCTGAGCAACGTCACCGGCGTCGCCAGCCAGAAGCCGATCTTCCAGCCATACGCCGTGCTGCCGCGCGATTTCGCGGCCACCGCACCGGATGGCAGCAAGCTGACCGTCAAGCTGAATATCGGCATCATGAGCTTCGTGCCGCCGCAAATCCTTGATTGGGACCAGAAAAACCTGGCCGGCAAAGTGGCCGTCACCGGTTCCGTGGAAGCGGCCAAGCAGTATGTGCCTGAGCTGCGCAGCAAGGGCGCGGACGTGGTCGTGGCGCTGTCGCACGGTGGCCTGGACCCAAGCCCGTACAGCCCGAAAATGGAAAACCAAAGCTACCACCTGACCAGCACCGGCATCGACGCGCTGCTGATCGGCCACTCGCACCTGGTCTTCCCGAAAGGTAAAGAGGCCAACGCGCCGGCCCTCGACCCATCCTTCGCCGCCCTGCCGGCCAGCGCCAATATCGACGCCGTCAACGGCTTCGTCAACAATGTGCCAACCGTGATGGCGCAGAGCTGGGGCCGCCGTCTTGGCATCATCAAGATGACCATGGTGTATCAAGGCGGCAAATGGGTGACGCAGCCGGCCAAGACCAATGTGGAATCGCGCGGCTTCAAATACACCGACGGCAGCACCCTGGTGAAGGCCGATCCAGAACTGTCCAAACTGATCAAGGACGAACACGAAGCCACCGTGGCCTACGCCAAGCAGCCGCTGGGCGTGTCGACCGACTTCGAAATGTCGTCCTACTTCTCGCTGGTGGGCGACGTGAGCGCGATCCAGCTGGTGAACCAGGCGCAGCTCGACTACGTGAAGAACTTCATCGCCAGCAGCACCGATCCTGTGCTGTCGACCTACAAGAACATTCCGGTGATCTCGTGCAGCGCGCCGTTCAAGGCGGGCCGCAACGGCGCTTCCGACTTTACCGATGTGGCGCCGGATGCCAGCGCCGCCAAGCCGGTGGGTCTGCAAATCCGCAATCCGGGCGACCTTTACCTGTACGGCAACAACAATCTGCAAGCCGTGAAGATCAAGGGCTCCGACCTGAAAGCCTGGTTGGAAATGTCAGCCAAGCAGTTCGGCCAGATCGATCCGGCCAAGACCAGCGAGCAGGATCTGGTGCCTTCCTACGGCACGATCTTTAACTTCGACGTATTCTATGCCGAAGGCAATGCGCTGAAATACCAGATCGACGTCAGCAAGCCAGCCGGCAGCCGCATCGCCAACCTGACGTTCCAGGGCAAGCCGGTAGCCGACGGCGACGACTTCATCGTGGCGACCAATGACTACCGTGCCGGCGGCGGCGGCAATGTGCCGGGCATCGACGGCAGCAAGACCATCATCAAGTCGCCGGATGCAAACCAGGCCGTGGTCAGCAACTACCTGCAGAAACTGGGCAAGACTACCGGCAAGGTCACGCTGGCCGACAACGGCAGCGCGCAAAGCTGGAGCTTCGTGAAAGTGAAGACGGCCGGCCCAGTCTTCCTGCGTTCGGCGCCAGGCCATCTGCCGCTGGCGAAGAATGCCGGCCTGTCCCAGGTCGCGGCCGAAGGCGGGCTGGATGCCTCCGGCTTCGCCAAGTACAGCATTGACCTGAGCAAGTAAGCACCTAAGCGCAAAAGGAAGCACGCAGTATGAAACGCTGGAGCATTACCCTGCTGGCCTGCCTGTCGCTGGCCGCATTGACGGCCTGCCGCGACGGCGGGCCGCATATGGCGGCTGGCGCCGATGGCGCCGGGCCGGACGCTGCACGCATCGAGTCGGTGGCGATGGCAGCGTCGCAGCAGGGCAATGCCGAGGCGGAGCAGCGCTTGCGCAGCTGGGCCGCGCGCGGCATGCCGGTGGCCCAGCGCGAGCTGGGCATCCTGTACCGCGCCCGTCCCGGCCAGCAGGAGGAAGCCATGCGCCTGCTGGAACAGGCGGCGCGCAGCGGCGATGCACAGGCGGCCTTCCATCTGGCGGAGTCGTATCGCGGCATCGCCAATGGCACGAGCGGCATCAGCAACGCGGCGGCCAGCAGCGGCACCTCCCCGGGCGCGCTGGCCTGGCGCTGGTATCTGGCAGCAGCCGAGAAGAAGCATGCGAAAGCGGCGCTGATGCTTGGCCTGCTGGCGCGCAATGGCGAAGGCGTGCCGCGCGATGCGGCACGCAGCGCGCGCTGGCTGGAAGCGGCCAGTGAGCTGGGCAACGCGCATGCAATGTTCCTGCTCTCCTATGTCTACCGCGAAGGACAGGGCGTGCCGCGCGATGCGACCCGCGCCCAGCACTGGCTGGAAGAATCGGCCGAACATGAATATCCGCCGGCCCTGCAGGAGCTGGCCATGGCGGTGGCCGACAGCGATGCCGAACGCGCCGGCCATCTGCTGAAGGAAGCCCACGAGCACCGCCGCAATAACTGGAACCGCTTCTAAGCAGCGCCGGGAGTGAAAATTCCCGGCCATCTTATCGTTTCCAAAATTTATATTGCAGCAATATTTCTAATTGATTACCATTGCGAATAATTCGCATTCGCATCACGTCTGACGAATTGCATTCCTATCGTTCAGGCACCCGCCGGCCCTCAAACGTTCGTTCACCACTTATTTTTGAGGATTTCCCATGTCTGGCATGCACTCCCCCCGTTTGCGCCCGCTCAGCGCCGCCGTCCTGATGGCTGTTTCCGCCGCCGCCCACGCGCAGCAGGAAGCAGGACCACCGGCGTCCGCGCGCCACGCCACGGTGGAACAGGTCATGCCGGAAACCACGGTCAGCGGCACCGGCATCGGCGTCTCGCGCGCCGCCTATCCTGGCTCGGTGACGGTGCTGGACCGCGACAACCTGTCCATCAGCACCGGCGTGATCGATGCGCTGTCCCAGGTGCCAGGCTTCAGCGCCGGCGGCGGCAGCGGCCGCGAAATCGGCCAGCACTTCAACATCCGCGGCTTCGGCTACCAGAGCGAGGAACGGGTGATCGTCAAGCAGGACGGCATCCGCCGCTCCGCTTCGCTGTTTTCCAACCATATCTCCAGCTTCCGCATGGATGGCGACCTGCTCAAGCGGGTCGAGGTGGTCAAGGGTTCATCCTCGGTGGCGCACGGCAGCGGCGCGATCGGTGGCGTGGTGTCCAGCACCACGGCCGACGCCAACGACTTCCTGGCGCCGGGCGCGGAAAACGGCATTTCCACCAAGCTGCGCTACGACCATAACAACCACCGCGAAGGCTATGTGGCCCTGGCCAGCGCCCCCACCGGCAGCGCCTTCGACGTGCTGGCCTATGTGAAGAAAACCCATGACGGCGACATCAAGCTGGCGCGCGTGGTCGGCACGCCGCCGAACCAGTTCCAGCACACCGACAACGATGAAAACGGCAGCAACTACTTCTTCAAGGCGGGCTGGAATCTGGCGCCGCGCCAGCGTTTGAGCCTGTCGTACTTCGATATGGGCGAGCGCGTGGAAACGGCCTGGCAAACGCTGTGGCATGCGCAAACGCCGTCTACAGGACCGATCAGCGGCAAACTGCGCCAGCGCGACTGGTCGCTGCGCTACACGGCCAGCCCGGCCGGCCTGCCCTGGCTCAACCTGGAGGCTTCGCTGTACACCGCCGAAGCCAGCTACCAGCGCGGCTACGACTATGTGAGCGGCGGCAAGCGCAATACCATGGACTACCTGAATCAGGACAAGCGCACCGGCGTCGATATCCAGAACCGCTTCGCCTTCTCCGCGCTGGGCGCGAAGCACCGGCTGGTGCTGGGCCTGAGCTATGAACGCCGCCACGAGGATGCGCGCATGGTGTCGAACGGTGAGCTGAGCGACTTCGGCTCCATGCCGAACACCTACCAGGACAGTGGCCTCTTCGTGCAGGAGGAAATGAGCCTGCTGGACGACAAGCTGGTACTGCATATGGGTGGACGCTACGACAGCTTCCGGCGCAAGGTCAAAAACAAGAACAACGACTATAGCGATTCGAACTTCTCGCCGCGCCTGGGCGCCAGTTACGCCGTGGGCGGCGGCCTTATCCTGCTGGGCAACGTCTCGCGCACCTACCGCGCGCCGACGCCGCATGAAACCTCGTCCAGCGGCGCGCTCAATCCCTTCTACTGGTTCCTGCCCAATCCCGACCTGAAGCCGGAGCACTCGAAGGAGCGCGAGCTGGGCGCCTCGCTGAGCCGCAACGCCCTGTTTGCGGAAAAGGACAGACTGTTCGCCAAGGCGATGTACTTCAACGGCAAGATCTCGCAGATGATCGGCCTAACGGCCCTGCCGGAAATGGGAACGCCGCCGAAAAGCGAAAGCTACGCGCGCTACACCAATGCCGATCTGGTGAAGCGGCGCGGCTACGAGATCGAACTGGAATACCGCCAGCCGCTATGGCAGCTGGACGCCAGCTACGAGCATCTGAAACAGGTCAATCAGACTACCGGCAAGAACTACCCCAATGCCTTCGCCGACAAGCTGCGCCTGGGCGTCGGTTACTGGCTGACGCCGGAAGCGAGCATCGGCCTGGGCGTATCGCACTGGCGCAAGCCGGATCAGAATCCCGCCACCTACGTCAGCGGCAAGAAGACTGAATACTATGTGCGCGACAGCTACACCATCGCCGACCTGAACCTGCGCTGGCAGCCCGCCGCCTCGCCCTGGAAAGCGCTGGGACGCCAGGTGGAAGTGGTGGCCGGCGTGCGCAATCTGTTCAACCGTCCATATCTGAATGCGATGAAGCCGGAAAACACGGCCCAGGTGGGCAAGGCGCGCAATATCTATGTGAGCATGTCGAACCGCTTCTAAGCTTCCCGCCGGAGGCTGCGCCCGCAGCCTCCTCTTCTCCGCAGTAAACCCGAGCAAGACACTACATTATTGCAAGTAAATTATTGCTTTAAAGCAAATTTGGCGCTATAGTGCGGCCATATTTCTTAAGCAATAGTTACACTAATTTAAGTGGACGGCCGCCCAAACCCCGCGGCCCCCGACTTCCTCCCTCAGGCCTAATCCTTGCCTATGCCATGCCGTCCGCGGCAGGCTGACACACATCTGAAGAAGCGGAGCAGCAACCTATGAACAAACTGAAAGTAGGCACCACATTAACGTTGGGTTTTGCCGCAGTCCTGTTGATGCTGGCGTTTGCAACCCTGTTGAGCATCAGCCGCATGGCCGATATGAACGAGAATATGGACATCATCGTGCGCGAACAGTACCCCAAGGTGCTGGAAGCGCAGAGCATTCTCGACCTGAATAACAAGATCGCCCGCTCGCTGCGCAACTCCCTGCTGATCTCCGACACCGCGCTGGCCGCCAAGGAAATCGCCACCGTGCAGGCCAAACGTAAGGAAATCGAAGAAGCCTACGGCCGTCTGACGCCGCTGATCAAGTCCGACAAGGGCAAGGGCTTGCTGGCCGCCATGCAGTCGGCCCGCAAAACCTATGACACGGCGCTGGATGAGGTGATCCGCCTGCAGGAAGCCGGCCAGCGCGACGAAGCCGTGAAATCCATGCTGGAAAATATGCGCGCCTCGCAGCTGGCCTATATGGACGCTATCGGTGCCCTGATCAAGCACCAGAGCAGCGTGATCGAACTTGGCCGCCAGAATGCGGAAGACGCTTATACCAGCGGCCGTCTGACCATGATCATCATGGGCGCACTGGCTCTGGTTGCCGGCATTGCCGCCGCCTGGATCATCACGCGCAGCCTGCTCAAGCAGCTGGGCGGCGAGCCGGAATACGCCAGCGGGATCGCGCGCCAGATCGCAGCCGGCGACCTGGCCGTGCGCATCGACATCAAGGATGGCGACAAGAGCAGCCTGCTGTACGCCATTCGCGGCATGCGCGACAGCCTGGCCCAGATCGTGGGCGAGGTGCGCCTCGGCACCGATTCCATCGCTACCGCCTCGGCCCAGATCGCGGCCGGCAATCTGGACCTGTCGGCGCGCACCGAGCAGCAAGCCGGTTCGCTGGAAGAAACCGCATCGTCGATGGAAGAACTGACCTCCACCGTCAAGCAGAACACCGACTCGGCGCGCCAGGCTAATGAGCTGGCGCAGTCGGCATCGAGCGTGGCCGTGCGCGGCGGCGCCGTGGTGTCGCAGGTGGTCGATACCATGAGCGCGATCAACGAATCCTCGCGCAAGATTTCCGACATCATCGGCGTGATCGACGGCATCGCCTTCCAGACCAATATCCTGGCGCTGAACGCGGCGGTGGAAGCGGCCCGCGCCGGCGAGCAGGGCCGCGGCTTTGCCGTGGTGGCCTCCGAGGTGCGCAATCTGGCGCAGCGCTCGGCCGGCGCGGCCAAGGAGATCAAGGAACTGATCGGCGACTCGGTGGAGAAGGTCAACGCCGGCGCGCAACTGGTCGATCAAGCCGGCGCCACCATGGGCGAAATCGTGGACAGCGTGCAGCGCGTCACCAATATCATGGGCGAAATCACCAACGCCAGCCACGAACAGGAAGCGGGCATCGAACAGATCAACGGTGCCGTGGCGGAGATGGATTCCGTCACCCAGCAGAATGCCGCGCTGGTGGAGGAAGCCGCCGCCGCTGCCACCTCGCTGCAGGAACAGGCATCGCGTCTGGCGGAGCTGGTGGGCGTATTCCGCCTGGACGCCAGCGCGACTGCCGCGCGCGCACCGGCCGCTGCCAAGACTGCCGCGCCAAGGAGCGCAGCCTCGGTGGTGCTGAAACCGGCCGAACCGCTGCTGCGCCCACAGCTTTCGCGCAAGCCTGCGTCACAGCCGAAGGCCGCTGCCAAGGCCAGCGCCGACGAGTGGGAAGAGTTCTGATTCTTAGCCGAACAGCCCGCGCAATGCGGGCAGATAACGTTCGCTGACTGCCACCTGCGCGCGTATGCTCAAATGGCGCGCATAGCCGCCGCCCCACTGCCCCTCCCTGCCATCCAGGCAGGAGCGCACGGCCTGCGCCTGGAACTTACGCTGCCGCTGGCGCCTTGAACGGGGATCAGCCTTGCAGTCAGGCCAGCTCGCCATTCATATTGGCGATGGCCTGCTCGCTGTACTGCTCGGCGAAATAGGCATCGCCGAACAAGCTGCCCGTTTCCGCCTTGCCGCGCAGGTAGGCCAGCACCTGTCCGCGCTGGCTGCGGTAATGGTCTTCTTCCACATGGGCGTATTCGGCGCGGATGCCGCGCGCATAGCTGCGGTACACCTCGTCGTCCTGGCCCAGGATGGCCAGATCGACGCTGAGCATGGCGTCCTTCAAGGGATGGCTGATGGACGCGCCCTGGAAATGGTCGGTGGCGCGTATCAGTAGCGCCACCGTATCGGCCATGGCCGCATCGCCGGCCAGGCCGCTTCCCAGCCACAACTGGGCGCTGGCCTCCTCGTTCGAGACGGAGCTTCCCGCCTCGTGTTCATAGATGGCGTCATGGAACCAGAAGGCCGCGCGCACCGCATCGGCATCGGCGCGCGCCGGCTGCACATTGGCGTTCCAGGCGCGGATTTCGGCCAGGCCATGCACCAGATGATCGAGGTTGTGGTAGTGGCGATTGGTGCCGCCGTAGGCCGCGGCGCCGGTCAGGCGCTCGAACCACTGGTCGATATGCGCCTGGCGCGCCGCATCGGCATCGCAGCGCTGCCACAGCCCATCCCACTCCTTGCGCAGCCAGCTCAGAATCCAGGCGCGGTAGGCGGGACCGGGCACGAATTTCTTCATGGTCCAGTTCCAGCCCACCGGTCCTTCCAGCGCCTTGACAAAACTGGAGCTGACCGAACCCAGGTCGCGCGGCGGCATCACGAAGATGGTCTTGGCGCCGCCGATCACTTCCACATTGGTTTGCTGGATCAGGTTCTCGTAATCGAAATCGGCGGTGGTGCGGATGCCGCGGATCAGATACTCGGCGCCGTGCTTGCGCGCCACGCGCGCCGTGTAGTCGCTTTTCACGATCTGCACCTGCACATCGTCCCAGCCGCGTTCCCGGCAGCTTTCCAGCACGATGGCGCGGCGTTCCTCGGCCGAGAACTTGGGCTGCTTGGTTGAGTTCTCTGACAGGAAGACCACCACTTCATCAGCAATCGAACGGGCTTCGCCGATCACCCACATATGGCCGTTGGTGATCGGATCGAGGGTGCCCGAAAAACCGATTTTCTTCATTCGCCGCTCCGACGCGTTGTCAAAAGCGATATTTTAGCTGGCGGCGGCTTTACGGGTCTCGGGAAAGTCGATTTTCACGCGCAGACCGCCCAGGCGCGCCGACTGCTCCAGCGCCAGGGTGGCGCCATGGCGTTCGGCGATGGACTTGATGATGGCCAGACCCAGGCCGCTGCCGCTGGCCGTGCTGCCCGGCACGCGGTAGAAGCGGCTGAAGACGCGTTCGCGCTCTTCCGGCGAAATACCGGGGCCGCTGTCTTCCACGGCCAGCGTGACGCTCTTCTCGTTCTTGCGCACTTCCACGTCCACCGTGCCGCCGGACGGCGTGTACTTGATGGCGTTGTCCACCAGATTGCGCAGCATGATGAGCAGCGCGTCGGACTGGCCGGAGACGCTGGCCTCATCGGCATGGAACAGGCCCAGATCGATATTGCGCTGCGCCGCCGCACCGGCCATATCGCCCAGGGTGCGTTTCGCCAGCTCGCCCAGTTCGACCGGCTGCAGCTTCGCTTCGGCCGCCTCCTGGCGCGCCAGCACCAGCAACTGCTCCACCAGGCGTGTGGCGCGCTCAATGCCGGCGCTCAGGCGCGACACCGCCACCTTACGCGCTCCCTCATCCTCGGCGCGCTCCAGGCTCAGCACCTGCAATTTCAGGGCCGCCAGCGGCGAACGCAGCTCGTGCGCCGCATCGGCCACAAAGTGCTGCTGGGCGTCGAAGGCGGTGCGCACGCGGCTGAACAGCAGGTTCAATTCCTGCACCAGCGGCCGCACCTCGTCCGGCAGATCGGCTTCGGAGACGGGCGACAGATCGTCGGCCTGGCGCGCCGCGACCTGGCGGCGCACGCGCGCCACCGGCGCCAGCGAACCGCTGACCACCCACCACACAATCAGCATCAGCACGGGCGCCATCAAGGCAATCGGCCCCACGGTGCGCAGGGCCAGGCTGCCGGCCATGCGCTTGCGCACAGCCATATCCTGGGCAATCTGCACCGTCTGATTACTGGTCTGCACCGAGAACACGCGGTAAGTCGTGCCATTGGCGCGCACATTCGAGAAACCCAGCACGGCGCGCTGCGGCAGCTCGGCGCGAGAGATGGAGCGGAACACCTGGATGCCGTCCGGCGTCCACACCTGCACCACCATCTCATCGTTGCCCGGATCGGCATTGGTGCTGCCGGCATTCGCCAGCGGCGCGCCGGAGCGCAGCGAGAGCGCCATCTGCTGCATGTGGTAGTCGAAGATCTGGTCGGCGTCGTTCAGGGCGCTGCGGTAGGCGATCATGGCCTGGGCTATGGCCGCCATGGTGATGGCGGCCAGCAGGAACCACAGTAGACGGCCACGCAGCGAGTGCGTCACCGAAACCCGAGGCACACCCTTCATAGCTTGGGCACCATATAGCCGAGGCCACGCACGTTTTGAATCAGTTCGCTGCCCAGCTTTTTGCGCAGGCCGTGGATATACACTTCCACGGCATTGCTGTTGACCTCATCCTTCCAGCTGTACAGCTTTTCCTCCAGCTGGGCGCGCGACAGCACGATGCCGGGACGCGCGATCAGCGCCTCCAGCACCGCCCATTCGCGGGCGGACAGGTTCACCGGCTGGCCGTTGGCGATCACTTCCCGCGTCTGCGGATTGATCGACACCCCCTTGTGCTCGAACACCGGCTCGGCGCGGCCGGCGGCGCGGCGCAGCAAGGCGCGGATGCGCGCCAGCAGCTCGTCCAGATCGTAGGGCTTGAGCACATAATCGTCGGCACCCGCATCCAGGCCAGCGATGCGCTGGTCGACCGCATCGCGCGCGGTCGCCACCAGCACCGGAGTCAACTCCTTGCGCAAGCGCATGGAGCGCAGCACTTCCAGGCCATCCTTGCGCGGCAGGCCCAGGTCGAGCAGCACCAGATCGTAGGTCTGGGTCTGCAGGGCCGTGTCGGCCATATCGCCGTCCTTGACCCAGTCCACGGCGTAGTGCTCGGCACGCAACAAGTCGAGCACCACTTCACCGATCATCGTATCGTCTTCAACCAGCAGAAGCCGCATTGTTTTGTCCTTTCTTTTTTATACTGCCTCTCACCGGCATCCATCTTAACCCAGGCGCACCGGGATGAAGATGCGGTCGCCGCCGCGCTGAATCAGCAGGGCCACCGACTTGTCCGATTTGGACACCACATCGCGCACCTGCTCGATGCTGTTCACCGCGCGGCCATTCACCGACAGCAGCACGTCGCCCGGCTGCACGCCGGCATTGGCCGCCGCGCCGCCCGCATCCTCGATCAGCAGACCGGAAGGCAGGCCGGATTGACGGCGCTCCAGCGGATCGAGCTGGCGCAGGGCCAGGCCCAGACGCAGCTTGCCGCTATCGCCGCCATTATCGCGTGCCGCCAGGGCATTGCGTTCGGAAGCGTTGCCCAATTCGCCGTTCAGTTCCACGGCCTTACCCTGGCGCCACACTTCCAGCTTGATCTTGTCGCCAGGCGCGGCCAGCGAGACCATGGCCGGCAGGTCGCCCGAAGAGACGATTTTCTGGCCATTCATTTTGCGGATCACGTCACCGGCTTTCAAGCCGGCTTTCTCGGCCGCGCTGCCCGACTCCACATTCGACACCAGCGCGCCTTCCGGCGTGGCCAGGTTGAAAGAATCGGCAAAGCCCTGGTTCACTTCCTGCACGGTCACGCCCAGTTTGGCGTGCACCACCTTGCCGGTGGCGACGATCTGGTCCTTGATCTTGTTCGCCACGTCGATAGGAATGGCGAAGGACAGGCCCTGGTAGCCGCCGCTTTGGCTATAAATCTGCGAGTTGATGCCCACCACCTCGCCGCGCGTATTGAACAGCGGACCACCCGAATTACCGGGATTGATCGCCACGTCGGTCTGGATGAAAGGCACATTGCTGTCGTCCGGCAGGGAGCGGCCCTTGGCGCTCACCACGCCAGCGGTCACGGTGCTTTCCAGGCCGAACGGCGAACCGATGGCCAGCACCCACTCGCCCACTTTCAATTCGGTCGAGCGGCCCAGCGGCACCACCGGCAGATTTTTCGCATCGATCTTCAGCACGGCCACATCGGTTTTCGGATCGGAACCGAGCACCTTGGCGCGGAATTCGCGGCGGTCGGTCAGCTTCACCGTCACTTCGCGCGCATCGCGCACCACGTGGGCATTGGTCAGGATGGTGCCGTCGGCGCTGACGATAAAGCCTGAACCGACGCCATGGCTGGGCACATCGCGCTGGCCGCGCTGCTGCGGCCCCTGGAAGCGGCGGAAGAATTCAAAGAAGGGATCGTCGGTGAACGGTTCGCCGCGTCCCTCATACGATGCCTTGGTGCTGCCGGTGACGCTGATGTTCACCACGGCCGGGCCGTTGCGCGAGGCAATCACGCTGAAATCCGGCAGCGCGATCATGGGCGCAGGCACGGGAGCGGGAGCGCCGGCAGCGGCATTCACGGCGGGCACGGGCGCTGCAGCCTGGTGCGCCGCGTTCTGTTGTACGGCAATGGCGGCGCCTGCGCCGAGGATGCCGGCAGCAGTCAGGGCCAGAATCAGTCGTTTGGTAGTCATCGATCCGAGAAGAGTTTTGCGCATTTCCGCACTCCTTGGTGATTGAAGTTTAGATGTTACCAATATGGGCCATCAGTCTTAGGCGCCGCTTAATGATGCGCAGCGCGAAAACCCCGAAAAGCCCGTCACAAAAGCCGAAACGGCGGCACGCAATGCAGAAAGGCCGGAAGACCGGCCTTTGCTTGCTGCTAAGGGCTGTTAAGCCTTACGCTGCCTGGCGTTGTTCCAGGACTTCCACGTTGGCGTTCACGCCGTCGATGGCGATTTTGCGCGGTTTCAGCGCTTCCGGAATTTCGCGCACCAGTTCAATGGTGAGCATGCCGTCCTTGAAGGAGGCGCCGGTCACTTTCACGTGGTTGGCCAGCTGGAAGCGCTGCTCGAAATCGCGGGCGGCGATGCCGCGGTGCAGATAGGTGCGCTCCGCCCCGTCGCGCTGTTTGCGGCCGACGATGTGCAGCGATTCGCGTTCGGTGGTGATATCGATCTCGCTGCGGTCGAAGCCGGCCAGCGCCATCACGATACGGTACTGGTCTTCCGTTACCAGTTCGATATTGTAGGGAGGGTAGCTGGGTTGCGAATCGGTGCGCTGGGCGTCGTTCAGCATTTGGGCCAGGCGGTCGAAACCGATAGCGCTGCGATACAGGGGAGTCAGGTCGAAATTACGCATGATGTATATCCTTTTCAAGTTAAGCGATATGTCCCGCGGTCCCCATCTGGGCAACCGCTGATTCCGATATACGGCTGCGGTCCAGGGTTTTCAAGAGTGCTTCAAATAGAAAAATTCAGCGTTACGTTTTGTAACATTCCTAAGCGGGGTGCATGTTACACTCGGCCGCTTGAGTTTCCTTTAGGAATGAAATGATTTCTCCTTCCATCAAGCGCGCCCTGCTTGCCACGCTGCTGGCGACGGCCCTGCAGGTGCAGGCCGAGGCCAAGGCCGAGCCCATCCCCGCCCCAATCGACCAGGCTTATCCCGGCACCATCGTGATGAAGGTCGATGCTTCCGACACTGCGCAAAACATCTTCCGCGTCCGTCAAAGCATCCCCGTCACGCCGGGCAAGATGACGCTGCTGTATCCGCAATGGGTGCCGGCCAACCACGGCCCGAGCGGCGCCTTGAATCAATTCGCCGGCCTGAAGATCACGGCCAACGGCAAGCATGTGGCATGGCACCGCGACAACGTGCACGTGCACGCCTTCCACCTAGAAGTGCCGCAGGGCGCATCGCAGCTGGAAGTCGAGTACCAATACCTGTCGCCGACCGATGCGAGCCAAGGCCGCACCACCATGACCACCGACATCCTCGGCGTGCAATGGCAGTCGATGACGCTTTACCCTGCCGGCTACTTCACGCGCCGCATTCCGATCCAGGCCACGCTCTCCGTGCCGAAGGACTGGCAATACGGCAGCGCGCTGGAACTGGCCGAGCGCAAGGGCGACGACCTGGTATTCAAGACCACCGACCTGGAAACCTTCATCGACTCGCCGCTGTTCGCGGGCCGCCACTTCAAGCGCTTCGACCTCGATCCAGGCGCCAAGCTGCCGGTGCACCTGAACGTGGTGGCCGACAACGCCGAGGCACTGGAAACCAAGCCTGAGCAGATCGAGGCGCACCGCAATCTGGTCAAGCAGGCGTATAAGCTGTTCAACTCCCAGCACTATCGTCACTACGACTTCCTGCTGTCGCTGAGCGAGGAATTCGGCGGTGTGGGACGCGAGCATCACGAGTCCAGCGAGAACGGCGTCAAGCTCGATTACTTCAGCGACTGGACCAAGAGCGAGGCGGGACGCGCCCTGCTGCCGCACGAATTCACGCACTCGTGGAACGGCAAGTTCCGCCGTCCCGCGGGACAGGACGTCCCCAACTTCAACACGCCGCTGCAGAACGATCTGCTGTGGGTGTACGAAGGCCAGACCCAGTACTGGGGCAATGTGCTGGCCGCGCGTTCCGGCCTGGTGAAGCTGGCCCATGTGCGCGACGTGCTGGCCTCGATGGCGGCGCGCTACGACAATATGGCGGGCCGCAGCTGGCGTCCGGTGCAGGACACCACCAACGACCCGATCGTCAACGCGCGCCGTCCGCAAGGCTGGAACAGCTGGCAGCGCAGCGAGGACTACTACACCGAGGGCGCCCTGATCTGGCTCGACGTCGACACCAAGATCCGCGAACTGTCCGGCGACAAGCGCTCGCTCGACAACTTCGCGCGCGACTTCTTCGGCATCGCCGACGGCAACCGCTTCGCCAACTTCTACCAGTTCGAAGACGTGGTCAAAGCGCTCAACGCCATCCAGCCCTATGACTGGGCGCCCTTCCTGCGCAGCCGCCTGGACGAAAACGGCCCCGCGCCGCTGGACGGCTTCAAGCGCGCCGGCTGGAAGCTGGCCTACAGCGACAAGCCGACCGACTTTCTGAAAATGGTCGAAGAACGCAGCCGCAGCGCCGACTTCCAGTATTCGCTAGGCTTCTCGGTGGGCGCCGAAGGCAAGATCGAATCGATCCAATGGGATGGCGTCGGCTTCAAGGCCGGCCTGGCCGGCGGCACCGTCCTGCTGGCCGTGAACGGCCGTGCCTACAAGCCCGACGTGCTGCGCAAGGCCGTCACCGCCGCCAAGACCGACAGCAAGCCGATCGACCTGCTGCTCAAGCGCGGCAGCCACTACCGCACCGTCAGCCTCGACTACCACGGCGGCCTGAAGTATCCACGTCTCGAACGCATCGAAGGCACGCCCGACCGCCTCGAAGCCATCCTCCAGCCCCGCAAATAAGCACGCCACTGCCGAGCCCGTGTCCACTTCGACAAGTGGACACGGGCTCGGCTTTAGGGTGGTGTTTTCAGCCAAACATGCCGTGCAGGTACCAGCGGGGGGTGGCGGCGCCGCCCAGGCGTTCGCGGTAGATCCAGTAGTAGGCGTGGTCTTGGCCTTCGGCGACGAAGTAGTCGCGTGCTTCGGTGCCGTTCCACCAGCCGCCTTCGATGCGTTCGGGGGGCGAAACCATGCGCAGCGGGGAATTGTAATAGGGACGGTGCTCGCGCAGGATCAGCTCGATCGGCTTGGCCAATAGCCAGGCGGGACGGGGCAGGCGCTGCGGCGGCATCTGCGCTTGTACATACGCAGGACGCAACTTTTCGTGCACCGGCACCCAGGCGTTGGCATGCTCGGGACGGTAGTCGGCGCGCGGTGAGGGTTGCAGCACATTCTCCGCCCCCAGCCGCGCCACCAGCAGTTCGAACAGGCGCTGGCGGTCTTCCTTGCTGCCGCCCGGTTCGGGAAACAAGGTGTCGCTGAGCGGCGCCATCGGTTTGACTTCGGGCGCTTCCAGAATCAGACCGATGACGTGGGCTTCGAGCTGGGTCTTGGCCAAGCGTTCTTTCAGCAGGCGCAGCAGATGCTCGTCGCGCCACACCGGCTCGGCCAGAGCGATTTCGATCACGCTCGGCGGGCGCGCCACTCTTCCCCTTTCGTGCTCCAGCGACAGCCTAATGCGTTCGACGGCAAAGTGGCGCGCGCACAGCCAGCCACACAGCTGCTGCAACAGGCGGCAGGCGCCGGACAGCAGCAAGGCCGCGTCGTCGATGCGGTCGAACAGTTCGAGACGGGCGCGGAAACTGGCCGGGGCTTCAATCCACTCAAACATTTCAGGGCGTTCGCCGCGCGCGGCATCCTGCATCTCCAGCACGGCGGCGCCGCAGCGACGCTGCAGGCCGGGACGCGGCAGCCGTCCCAGCTCACCCAGGGTCAGGCAGCCGATGCCTTCCAGCCAGCTCAGATAGGGCCGCAGCGGCGGCAGCAGGCTGACAGGCAGGCCATCCAGCTTGCGTTCCAGCGTGGCCAGTTTCAGCGCGCGCCCTGCCCCGCTGCGCGCCAGCAGCCAGGCGCCGCGCGCGGTGGGCGCCGTGCTGAGACGGGCGCTGTAGCCGAGTGCGCGCAAGCTGTGGCGTACCTTGCGGCATAAGCTGCGGATGCCGCCGAACAGGCGCAGGCTGGCACCCACGTCCAGCAGCAGGGTCGCTTCCTCCCCTTCCGCCACCTGGGGCGTGAATTGCAGCAGGGCCATGGCAACGGCTTGCAGCGCTTCCGCCTCCAGCAGGGGGGCGCGTTCGTACAGCTGGGCCTCGGGCGCCATCATCAGCGCGCCGGCGCGGCGCATGCCGGGACGCACGCCGGCCGCGCGCGCCAGCGGCGAGGCGGCCAGCACGGCCTCCTGCTCCAACACGACGATGCCGGTATCAACCGACCAGCGCGGGCTGAATACTTCGAGCGGGAGCCGGGGCAGATGCAGGCCGATCCAGAGGTGCATGACGTTGTAGCAGTGACGGTAATAAAGGTAAAAACAGGGGCGCATCGCGCCGCGGGCCGCGCCGTTTGACGAAGCCGATGTCAATGCCGCCCGCCGCCGTGCGCAGCGCCAGGCGCAGCGGCGCGGGCGAGGCTTCGCGTTCGGCGCTCAGCGGACGCATCAGGTAAAACAGGGTATCGCCGCTTTGCGCCGCCAGATGCAGACGGCGCAGGTTTTCGCCGCGCACCTGCTGCTGCCACAGCAGCAAGGCGCCGCAGCAGCCGCTGCGCAGGATCTGCTCGGCGGCCCACAGGCTGTCGGCGCCCTTGCTGCGTATCCAGATCAACTGCGAAGGCGGCAGGCCCAGTTCGGACAAGCCCAGGGTCTGCGGCACCTGGGGCGGCTGCAGCAACACCACTGGCCGCTGCAAGCTGGCCAGGGCTGGATGCAGCAGGCGGATTTCGCCCATGCCCGTCTGTTGCAGCAGCAGCTCGATCAATTGGCCGGCCGGCCAGCCGCCGCCGGGCAGTTGGGCCGACAAGGCCGCATAGCCGGTATCCACGCAGCGCGTGGCCGCCTGCGCCAGCTGCGAAGCCAGCCACAGCGAGGGGTGCAGTTCCTCGGGCGCGGGCGGTGAAGATTGGTCGGATCGGGCCATGGTCGATAAAAGTGATGAGCACTGTATAAATACACAGTACTAGCTGGCGCCGGTTTTGGCAAGGTTTACTTGCGGACGAAGCGTGCGCCCCACCTGATAGAATCATCAATATTGCTACCCGCCCAAAGGACCGCCCCCTTGAAAACCATGCAACTGATCGGCGCCATCCTGTTTGCCCTCGCCCTACTGCACACCTTCAGCGCCAAATCCTTCGAAAAACTCTCGCACCGCTATCCGCGCCACGCGGGCCTGTTCCATTTGCTGGGTGAAGTCGAGGTGGTCTTCGGCTTCTGGGCCTTTATCCTGATCGTGCTGATGGCCTTCGTGGCCGGCGGCGAAAACGCCATCGCCTACGCCGAAACGCGGCAATACACGGAGCCGCTGTTCGTCTTCGTGGTGATGGTGGTGGCGGCTTCGCGCCCGGTGCTGGACTTCGTGCAGCGCATGCTGAGCGGGCTGGCCCGCCTGGCGCCGGCGCGCACCGAAGTGGCCCTGGTCTGGCTGGGACTGGCCCTGGTGCCGCTGGCCGGCTCCCTGATCACCGAACCGGCCGCCATGACGCTGGCCGCGCTGATGCTGGCGCCGCAGGTGTTCCGCGCCGGCGTGCCGGAGTGGCTGAAATACGGCGCGCTGGGCGTCCTCTTCGTCAACGTTTCCATCGGCGGCACGCTGACGTCCTACGCCGCGCCGCCGGTGCTGATGGTGGCTGCCACCTGGCAGTGGGACAGCGCCTTCATGGCGTCCCAGTTCGGCTGGAAGGCCGCGCTGGCCGTGCTGCTCAACGCCAGCGTCGTTACCTTCATGCTGGCCAAGCACCTGCGCGCCGCCAACGATGAACAGGACGCGCTGAGCAAGCCGGAAGCGGTGCCGCTGCCGGTCTGCCTGCTGCATCTGGGCTGCCTGGCCGCCGTGGTGATGCTGGCCCACCATCCCGTGCTCTTCCTCGGCATCTTCCTGTTCTTCCTCGGCTTCACCCAGGCGTACCAGCGCTACCAAAGTCCGCTGATCCTGAAGGAAGGCCTGCTGGTCGGCTTCTTCCTGGCCGGCCTCGTGGTCCTGGGCGGCATGCAGCAATGGTGGCTGCAGCCCATCGTTTCGCAACTGCAGCCGGTGGCGCTGTTCTTCGGCGCGCTCGGTCTGACCGCCATCACCGACAATGCCGCCCTCACCTATCTCGGCTCTCTGATCGAAGGCATGGCGCCGCAAGCGCAATACATGCTGGTGGCGGGCGCGGTGGCCGGCGGCGGCCTGACGGTCATCGCCAACGCGCCCAATCCGGCCGGCGTGGCCCTGCTGCGGCGCGGCTTCCGCGACGAATCGATCAGCGCCATCGGCCTGCTGCTGGGCGCACTGGCGCCGACCGCCGTGGCGGCCGCCGCCTTCTTCCTGTAAGCGCTTTTTGTACAAGATTAGCCGCGCCGGTGGCGGCCGAAGAAGTCCAGCATCATCTTGCTGGCGTCCGGCCCCGCCGCGGCGTTGAAGGCGAAGCTGGCATCCCCGCCGCTCCAGGCATGGTCCAGCGCATCGACGCTGGCCACGCGCAGCAGCAGCTTGCGGTCCACGTAAAAATCCTGGATGCGGTGGGCGTTGTGGCGGCTGCCCCTTCCCGCCTTTAAAGCCGTCTTGGCCGGCGTATGCGCAGGCAGGCCATGCAGCAGCAGACTTTGCTGCATCAGCTGCTGCTGATTCACCGGCCGCACCACCTTATCCCCTTCGCCCTGGATCAGGATAGTGGGCATGGACGGAAAGCCGGGGCGGCGCGCCAGCAGCTCGCGGATCGCCAATTCGCCGCGCGGCCCGGCGCCGTGCTGCATCACGCCCAGCGCGCCGATCCGGCTATGGCCGCCGCCAAACACGGGGCCGGAATGCAGGCCCACGGCCGCGAACAATTCGGGATGGTTGAGCGCCAGGATATTCGCCATGCCGGCGCCCGCTGAGATGCCGCAAACATAGACGCGGCGGCGGTCGATGGGATGCTGCGCCATCACCCGCGCCACCATGCCCGCCAGCAGCGCGGTATCGCCGCCGCCTTCCTGGATCGCCTTGTCATACCACTTCCAGCAGCGCTGCGAGTGAGAGCTGAGCAGCTGCTGCGGATACAGCACCGCATAGCCTTTGCGCTCGGCCAGCCAATTCATGCGCGTGCCCTGCGCGAACTGGGTCGCGGTCTGATGGCAGCCATGCAGCATCACCAGCAGCGGCAAAGGGGCATCGGGTGGCGCGCTGTGCGGCAGGTACAGCCAATAGCTCATGCGCCGCGGCGGCAAGCCCGCCTGCGCGGGAACAGCGTGATGCGCGGCCAGCCATTTGCCCGGTGCGACAGGCTCCGCGCGCAGCGGCAAAGGCGCGGCAGCCGCGCTGCGTTTGACGGCCGGGCGGGCGCCGGTTTTCGCCGCACTCTTCGCGGCCGCCTTGCTCGCCGCCTCCGCCGTTTTCACCGCCTTCGCCGACGCCTTCAATACCGACTTCACCATCTTGTCCGCCGCGCGCTGCTGGGCCTTGCCGGCCTTCATCAGACTACGCAACAAGCGTGTTCCCGCCGTCAGCTTCGCCATCCGCGCCTCCCGCACGAATCCCTAATGTACGCAGTCTAACCCGGCCGTGCAGACGCATCGGTGCGCTGGCACACCATTGAATCCGGTCAAGTACGCGCAAAAATGATTTGGACTATGCTGATTTTCAGCCGTCCGTCCGGACGGACTTCCATCCGATTCAAGGAGAAGCAGATGAGCTATCTAGACCGAGATCCATTTGGCATTTACCGCGACCGCGATGAGCAAGGCCCGGGTCCGCGCCTGATGGGGGCCGACACGCTGGTCGGCGAAGATGTGTACAACCGCCAGGAAGAAGACCTGGGCGACATCAAGGAAATCATGCTCGACATGCAGACCGGCCAGATTGCCTATGCCGTGCTGTCCTTCGGCGGCTGGCTGGGCATGGGCGACAAGCTGTTCGCCGTGCCGTGGCAAAGCCTGCAGCTCGACACCGTGAACAAACGCTTCCTGCTCGATATCGACAAGGAGAGCCTGCGCAACGCACCGGGCTTCGACAAAGACCGTTGGCCCGATATGGCCAGCGCCGAATTCGGCACCCAGGTCCATGACTTCTACGGCACCCAGGAAGCCCTGCCCGGCCACCGCACCACCAGCGGCAGCGTGATGGGCCAAGGCAGCAGCAGTCTGCAAAGCGGCAGCGGCTACAGCCAAGGCAGCGAGTCCGGCAATCTGAGCGGCGACAAAACCGGCCGCAATTACTAAGCACTGCCCGAAAACCCGTGATTCGGCACTCCTGCCCGTCCCGGGTTTTCTTCTATCGGCAAGGGCTCAAGATAACGAGGAGCCTCAGGCTGGATGCCTTTGCAGCCATTGCCGACCTTTGACGGTCAATCGGTAACGCTGCTTGCCGCTGCGAGGTTTATCCGGCAGCGTCATTTCAATCATGCCTGCGGCAAGAGCAGGGATCAGGTAAGCTGCACGGAAGTGGTCTTCATGCTTGAGCGCCAGCTCGCCCTGTATTTTCTGACGCGACATCTCGCCAGCCATAACCCGCAGCAGGCGCTCAACTTCCCCGGTAACTTCCCCGGCCGCTCCAATGAATGGCGCTTCGGGAATCTGTGCCAGCGGGTGCGCCGGCAAGCGAATCAGATAGGCGCTGCGCCCCTCATCCGTTTCAAATACTGGAGCAGGCGAGCCATTGGCCGCCATGGCCCGAAAAATCTTGGGCACGCCCGTGGAGCGCCCTTCCGTCAAATCCAGCTCTTTCAGGAACTCGCCAATGCGCCGGTTACGGTAGCGACGACTCACCACGCGGCCAGCTTCAAAATCAGCCAGTCGAATCGAACGGTCTGGACCAGGGAAGCTCAGAATAAGCAGCTCATCGCGGCTGATGCGCGAGCCGGTCGTCCCATGGCACATTGGCCGTCAGGCTTAAAAGCTCCTGTTCGATCTCGCCTCTGGCCTCGACCGTGCTGCCATAGCGGCGAATATAGTAATGCCAGCTTTTGTGTCTGGATGAAACAGCGAGCGGCGCCTTATAGGGCCGGTTCATTCCACCCGGCGCGCACAGCACAATAAGCTTGCGGCCTTCGAATACTTCCACGCTCAGCAAAGGAAAATAGGGAGGTCGAATCAGCTGGCAAGCGGCCAGCAATTCTTGCTGAATCTTATCGATCTGCTTATCAGCCACGCCTATGGGTGGGAATAGCGGCAACCCCTCGGCATTGCAATGCCTGTCCGATCACGATATAGCCGCCGCCAATATTTTCAAAATCGTTCGCGAAGGCGCATAGTGTGCGTACGACGGCGTCCGGATTCCATCCCGCCTTGTACTCAATACGCTCCCCCTCAACCGTGCGCTGGCGCAGCAGGTCGGCGAGGTTGATGGGGAGCTTGCCCTGCATGGCACGCCTCTGATTCGCTTATCAGCACATGCTGGTGCAGTGGCTACCGATTACAGTACGCATTTTCCAGATCCTTTAATCAGTGATGCGGACATATGGGCATAGCGGCACGGGGACTTCAGTTTAGCGCAACATCGACTCCCACACCTTGGCCAAACGCTTGACCGACACCGGCATCGGCGTGCGCAGTTCTTGCGCGAACAGGGAGACGCGCAGCTCTTCCAGCAGCCAGCGGTATTCGGCCATTTTGGGGTCGGTGTTCTTGCCGGCCGATTTGTCGCGCGTCATGCGCAGATATGGCGCGGCGGCCTGCTGCCATTCGGACATGGCTTTGGCGTCGCGCGCGGGATCGGCGCGCAGCTTTTCGATGCGCACGTTCATCGCCTTCAAATAGCGCGGGAAGTGGGCCAGCTGGCTGAACTCACTGTCTTGCAGGAAGCGCTTGTGCACCAGGCCTTGCAGCTGGCCTTGCATATCCTGCGCGGCTTGCGGGTTCAAGCCTTGCAGGCGCTTGGGCAGGCCGTGGAATTCGGTCAGCACTTGCGAAACCAGGCGCGCGATCTCGTTCACCAGCAGCACCAGGCGCGACTTGCCTTCGTCCTTGCGCTTGATGAAGCTCGCTTCGTCGGTCGGCAGCGGGTCTTGCAGGCAGGCGATGTCGAGCGCCTTGGCGATGATCTGGTCGCGCAGCTCTTCCTGCGTACCCATGGCCATGAACTGCATGCCCATCTGCTGCAGATTGGGGATGCTCTTTTCGACGAATTTGATCTGGTCCTTCATCTGCAGGGCGAACAGGCGGCGCAAGCCGATGCGGTGGGTGCGCACGGCCACGTTCGGATCGTCGAAAACTTCCAGGTCGCAGTGCGTGCCTTTGTCCACCAGGGCCGGGAAGCCGATCAGGCTAAGCTTGCCCTGGGTGATTTCCAGCAGCTCGGGCAGTTCGCCGAAGCTCCAGCCCGTGATATTGCTGTGGGCCGATGACGTGGCCGGCGCCGAGGCGGGAGTGCCCGGCGGCGCGGCCTTGTCGCGCTGCCCCGCGGCGATGCCGCCGTGTGCCTTGCCGGCCGCCGGTGCGGCGGCCGATGCCGGGGCCGCGCCACCGGTCAGCTGCGCCAGTTGCGCCGGCGTGGCCTCGGCCATCTTCTGGAAGCTCTGGCGCGCCTGGCTGCCGTATTCGGCCTGCAGGGTGGCCAGATTGCGGCCCATATCGAGCTGGCGGCCATGCTCGTCCACCACCTTGAAGTTCATGAAGTGGTGGGCGGGCAGCTGTTCCGGCTTGAAGTCGGTGGTCAGCACATTGATCGTGATCTGGGTGCGAATGTCGGCGATGATGGCGTCGACCAGGTCGCCGCGGCCGAAGGCGTTG
The DNA here is from genome assembly GCF_013369485.1 of Massilia sp. BJB1822. Taxonomy (GTDB): domain Bacteria; phylum Pseudomonadota; class Gammaproteobacteria; order Burkholderiales; family Burkholderiaceae_D; genus Rugamonas. Next base: position 345,505 of record NZ_JABWEB010000004.1, on the reverse strand, counting down.
GCGTCCTGCACGCGCTCGCAGAATTTGGCGGCGTAGTCCGGCAGCGGCACCATATGGCGGCGCTGCTTCTGCGGCAGGGATTTCAGCAGCAGATGGACTTTTTCCTTCAGCATGCCCGGCACCAGCCATTCGCAGCGCTCGCGCGGCAGCTGGTTCAGCGCGTACAGCGGCACGGTCAGGGTCACGCCATCGCGCAGGCTGCCCGGCTCGAAGTGGTAGCTGAGCTGCATTTCCAGGCCCGTCACCATCATCTTTTTCGGGAACAGTTCCGTGGTCACGCCGGCCGCTTCATGGCGCATCAGGTCGTCGCGGTTCAGGAACAGCAGTTTCGGGTCGCCGGCCGTGGCGTCCTTATGCCATTTCTCGAAACCGGCGCCGTTCACCACATCGGCCGGAATCAGCTTGTCGTAGAAGGCTTCGATCAGCTGGTCGTCCACCAGCACGTCCTGGCGGCGCGACTTGTGTTCGAGGTTCTCGATTTCCTTCACCAGCTTGTGGTTGTGGACGAAGAACGGGGCGCGGGTATCGAAGTCGCCGCCCACCAGCGCGTCGCGGATGAAGATTTCGCGCGCTTCCACCGGATTGCGCAAGCCGTAGTTGATGCGGCGCTGGCTGTACACGGTCAGGCCGTACAGCGTGGCCTTTTCGGCCGCCGTCACCTGGGCCGGACGTTTTTCCCAACGCGGCTCGCCCCAGGATTTTTTCAGCAGATGGCCGCCGATCTTTTCCACCCACTCCGGCTGGATCTGGGCCACGCAGCGCGCATACAGGCGGGTGGTTTCCACCAGTTCGGCGGCGACGATCCACTTGCCGGGCTTTTTCGACAGCGAGGAACCGGGCCAGACGTGGAAGCGGATGCCGCGCGCGCCAAGGTAGCCGGCGCCCGGCTCGTCGTCCTGCTTGAAGCCGAGATTGCCCAGCAGGCCAGTCAGCAGGGCCAGGTGCAACTGCTCGTAGGTCGCGGGCGCTTCGTTCATGCGCCAGCCCTGCTCTTTGACGATGGTGAGCAGCTGCGAATGCACATCGCGCCATTCGCGCAGGCGCAGCTGGGACAGGAAATTGCTGCGGCAATTGTCCTGCAATTGGCGGTTGGTTTTCTTGTGCTCGATGGCTTGCTCGAACCAGCGCCAGATTTTCAGATAGCTGAGGAATTCGGATTTCTCGTCGGCGAATTTCTTGTGCGCCTCGTCGGCCGCCTGCTGGTGCTCGATGGGGCGGTCGCGCGGGTCTTGCACCGACAGCGCGGCGGCCACGATCAGCACCTCGGTCAGGCAGGCGTTTTCCTGCGCGGCCAGGATCATGCGGCCCACGCGAGGATCGAGCGGCAGCTTGGCCAGCTTGCGGCCCAGCGGCGTCAGGCGGTTGCTCTCGTCCACCGCGCCCAATTCCTGCAGCAGCTGGTAGCCGTCGGCAATCGCGCGCGCCAGCGGCGGCTCGATGAAGGGGAAAGTCTCCACATCGGTCAGATGCAGGGACTTCATGCGCAGGATGACGGAAGCCAGCGAGGAGCGCAGGATTTCCGGATCGGTGAATTTGGGGCGTTGCAGGTAGTCCTGCTCGTCGTACAGGCGGATGCAGACGCCGTCGGCGACCCGGCCGCAACGGCCGGCGCGCTGGTTGGCGGCCGATTGCGCCACCGGCTCGATCTGCAGCTGCTCCACTTTGTTGCGGTAGCTGTAGCGCTTGACGCGCGCCAGGCCGGCATCGACCACGTAGCGGATGCCCGGCACGGTCAGCGAGGTCTCGGCCACGTTGGTGGCCAGCACGATGCGGCGCGCATTGGTGGTGCGGAAGACGCGGTCCTGCTCCTCCACCGAAAGGCGGGCGAACAGGGGCAGGATTTCCACATGCGGCGGATGGTGCTTGCGCAGCGCTTCGGCGGCGTCGCGGATTTCTCGCTCGCCAGGCAGGAAGACCAGCACGTCGCCGGAACCGATGCGGCACACCTCGTCCACGCCATCGATCACGGCATCCATCAGGTCGCGCTTTTCGCGCGCCGCGGCGGCTTTCGACGGCTGCTTGCCGCTGTCGGCGCCCGGCAAGGCCACAGGATCGCGCTCCACCGGGCGGTAGCGCACTTCCACCGCGTACAGGCGGCCCGAGACTTCGATCACCGGCACCGGCGGTTTGCCTTCCAGGCCGAAGTGGCGCGCGAAGCGCTCGGCGTCGATGGTGGCCGAGGTGATGATGATCTTCAGGTCGGGGCGGCGCGGCAGCAGCTGCTTCAGGTAACCGAGCAGGAAGTCGATGTTCAGGCTGCGTTCGTGCGCCTCGTCGATGATGATGGTGTCGTAGGCCTTGAGCAGCGGGTCGGTCTGGGTTTCGGCCAGCAGGATGCCGTCGGTCATCAGCTTGACGGCGGCGCCCTTGCTCAGGGTGTCGTTGAAGCGCACCTTGTAGCCGACGTTCTCGCCCAGCGGCGTGCCCAGTTCCTGGGCGATGCGCTTGGCGGTGGACGAGGCGGCGATACGGCGCGGCTGGGTGTGGCCGATCAGACCTTTCTGGCCGCGTCCCAGTTCCAGGCAGATTTTCGGCAGCTGGGTGGTTTTTCCCGAACCCGTTTCGCCGGACACGATCACCACCTGGTGCTTGCGCAGCGCCTGCGCGATTTCCTCGCGGCGGCCGGACACCGGCAGCTCTTCGGGGAAAGTAATCGGCGGCATCGGGTTGCGGAAAGCCGTTTCCGCCGCGCGCGCGGTCTGACGCGCGGCGCGCTCTTCATCCGTCAGGCGCGGACGCTCTTCGCGCCGGCCCTGTGCGGGCGCGGGCGCGCGCTGCGGGCGGGCGCCGGGCTGGCGGGCGGGCTGAGGGACGGCCTGTGACGCGCCCTTTTCGGCTGGCGCAGGGCGGGATGGGGACTTATTGCTTGCTTCTGACATTGTTTTTTACATGTATTTGCTGCGAAAACCGCGCAGCGAATTATAATGCGGCCAATGGAAAACCCTATCGAATTCGTCCACTGGCTGCGCTCCGTCGCGCCCTATGTCCACGCCTTCCGCGGCAAGACCTTCGTCGTCGCCTTTCCGGGCGAGCTGGTCGCCGCCGGCGCCCTGCCCGTGCTGGCGCACGACCTGTCCCTGCTGCACGCCCTCGGCATCAAGGTCGTGGTGGTGCATGGCTCGCGCCCGCAGGTGGCCGAGCAGCTGGCCTTGCGGAATGTGGAAGGCCGCTTCCACAATGGCGTGCGGATCACCGACACCGCCGCCATGGAATGCGCCAAGGAGGCGGCCGGCGAGCTGCGCCTGGACATCGAGGCCGCGTTCAGCCAGGGTTTGCCGAATACGCCGATGGCGCACGCCGCCATCCGTATCATTTCCGCCAACTTTGTCACCGCCCGTCCGCTCGGCGTGATCGATGGCGTAGACCTGGAACTGACCGGCGTCACGCGTAAAGTGGACGGTGAAACCATCCATTCCATCCTCGGCGCGGGCGGCCTGGTGCTGCTCTCGCCGCTGGGCTTCTCGCCCACCGGCGAAACCTTCAATCTGACCATGGAAGACGTGGCCGTCACGGCGGCCGTGACCCTGCATGCCGACAAGCTGATCTTCATCACCGAAACCGCGATGATGCAGGATGCCGGCGGCGCCGAGATCCGCGAACTGTCCTCGCACCAGGCCGAAGCCGTGCTGCAGGCCGGCTTCCTGCCGGCCGATAGCGCATTCTATCTGCAACACGCCGTCAAGGCATGCAATAACGGCGTGCCGCGCGCCCACATCGTGCCGTTTGCGATGGACGGCTCGGCCCTGCTGGAACTGTTCACCCACGATGGCGTGGGCACCATGATCAGCCACGAGAACCTGGAAAGCCTGCGCCAGGCCACCATCGAGGACGTGGGCGGCATCATCAAGCTGATCGAACCGCTGGAGGCGGACGGCACCCTGGTCAAGCGCGGCCGCGAGCTGATCGAGCGCGAAATCGACCTGTTCTCCGTGATCGAGCACGATGGCGTGATCTTCGGCTGCGCCGCGCTGTACCCCTTCCCGGAACAGAAGATGGCCGAAATGGCATGCCTGACCGTCAACCCCGAGGTCCAGGCCCAGGGCGACGGCGAGCGTATCCTCAAGCATATGGAAAACCGCGCGCGCGCCATCGGCATCAGCAAGCTGTTCGTGCTGACCACGCGCACGGCGCACTGGTTCCTCAAGCGCGGCTTCGTCGCCGCCTCGGTCGACGCGCTGCCGCCGGACCGTCAGCGCATGTATAACTGGCAGCGAAAATCCCAGGTTCTGATTAAAACCTTATAATCTGGATTTCAGACACTTGTTTTAGGAGCTTCACAGATGGCCCGTACTGTCCATTGCATTAAACTCAACAAGGAAGCCGAAGGCATGGATTTCCCACCCGTTCCCGGTGAACTGGGCAAGAAACTCTATGAGTCGGTGTCGAAGGAAGCATGGGCGGCCTGGCTCAAGCACCAGACCATGCTGGTCAACGAGAACCGCCTGAACCTGGCCGATCTGCGCGCCCGCAAATACCTGATGGCGCAGATGGAGAAGCACTTCTTCGGCGATGGCGCCGATGCCGCCGCCGGCTATGTGCCGCCGACTGCCTAAGCCAGTCTCCTGCTAAACAAACGGCGCTGCGGCGCCGTTTGTCATTTTGGCATCGGCTTACACTGGCGCAGCTCGCAGCGCGCCAGGAAAACGCGGCCATCATCGCAAGCCATGCGGTAAATCTCGACCGGACCCGGTTCCGTCACCAGGCCTGCGCCCCAGCCGCCCGTGCAGGCGGCCTTGCCGGCCAGATGCTCCACCGTGGCCGAGGACACGCCGGGCCGGAACTCGACCTTCTGGATCGCCACGCCATTGCTCTGCACCTGCGGCGTGCCGTCGGCGGCCAGCGCCAGGGGCGGCGGACGGTCGATGGCAGTGCGCTCGGGCGCGGCGGCCGGACGCGCAAACGGCAGATAGGAACAGGCGCCCAGCAAGCCTGCCAGCACAGGGCAGGCCAGCCGCAGCAGGCTAGGGAAATCGTGCTTCATCGTCAGCCTCCGCGCAGCCGGGGTGGAATTACAGAATATGGCTGGCGCGCGCCAAATGCAAGCGCGGACGGGCCGCGCAGCGGCGGCCCGGCGCCCGCTGGCGGCTTAGAACTTCAGCGTGCGCACGCCGTCGGCGGTGCCCAGCAGGCAGACATTGGCGCCGCGCGCGGCGAACAGGCCGACGGCGACCACGCCGACGATCTGGTTGATCTGGGTTTCCAGCGCCACCGGATCGGCGATCGCCAGGCCGGCCACGTCGATGATGTTACCGCCGTTGTCGGTGACGAAAGCCTCGTCCGAACCCGGCTTGGTGCGCACCTTCGGCTGGCCGCCCAGGGCCGCCAGCTGGCGCAGCACGGCGTTGCGCGCCATCGGCAGCACTTCCACCGGCAGCGGGAACTTGCCCAGGGTCTCGACCAGCTTGGAGCCGTCGGCGATGCAGACGAACTGGCCCGACACGGAGGCGACGATCTTCTCGCGCGTCAGCGCCGCGCCGCCGCCCTTGATCATGGCGCCGGCATTGGTGATCTCGTCGGCGCCGTCGATATACACAGCGATGCGCTCAACCTCGTTCAGGTCGAACACGGGAATGCCGTGGCCGGCCAGGCGCGCGGCCGTCGCTTCCGACGAGGCCACCGCGCCCTTGATGCGGTGCTTGATCAGGCCCAGTTCATCGATGAAGAAATTGGCGGTCGAGCCGGTGCCGACGCCGATGATTTCGCCATCCACCACATAGTCGATGGCGGCGCGGGCAACAGCTTGTTTCAGTTCGTCTTGAGTCATGATGAGTGCGGAAATAATAGGGAAAATGAATAGGAAAAATAAAGAGGAAAAATAAAAGCGGGAATGCGGGAAATAAGCGACGCCGGCGTGCGGCGCAATCCCGCTATTTTAACGGATCGCCCGCCCGCTCCCTCCACTCTGTGCGAAAATGGACCACTCCGACCGTTCAACACAGGGTGCGATATGGAAGTGACTCCAACCGTACTGATCGTCGACGATAGCCGCGTCTCGCGTCTGGTGGCGCGCCAGCACATCCTCAGCAAGCATGCCGACTGGGTGGTGGAAGAGGCGGCGAATGGCGAGGAAGCGCTGGAAAAAGCGCGCCTGAGCCGGCCTCACCTGGTGCTGCTGGACGTGAATATGCCCGGCATGGGCGGCGTGGCCGCCGCCGAAAAGCTGCGCGCCCTGCTGCCGCAAGCGTATATCTCCCTGCTGACCGCCAATGTGCAAAGCGCCACGCGCAACCGCGCCAGCGAAATCGGCGTCGGCTTCGTGGAAAAACCGATCACCGACGAACGCATCGCCCAACTGATCGCCCCGCTGGAGCATTGACCCATGCTGCCGCTCAGCGAAATCGAGCACGATGCGCTGGTGGAGATCTTCAATATCGGCGTGGGACGGGCCGCGGCGGCCATGAGCGCCATCGTCAATGAAGCAGTCAGCATGTCGGTGCCCTCGATCAGCTTTCTCAACCGCTCGGACGCGGCGCGCCTGCTCGGGCCGGGCGGGCGCAACGCCAGCCGCGTGTGCGGCGTCAGCCAGCATTACGAGGGCGCCTTCCGCACCGAAGCGATCCTCATGTTCCCCGAAGAGAAAAGCCTGGACCTGGTGCGCCTAATGGTGGGCGGCAGCGTGCCGCTGCTGGAGCTGACCGAGATGGAACAGGAGGCGCTCAGCGAGATCGGCAACATCATCCTCAATTCCTGCGTCGGCACGCTGGCCAATATCTTCGAGCACGAGCTGCACGGCTCGCTGCCGGCTTACCACGTCGGCAGTTGCGACAAGATCCTGAGCGCCTCCTGCGGCCCGGCCGACACGGTGGTGCTGATGCTGCACATCGATTTTGCGCTGGAAGTGCACGAGATCAAGGGCTACGTCGCCTTCATCCTCGACCTCACGGCTCTGCAGGATTTGCAGGAACAGATACGGCGCTATCTGGCGCGCATCATGGGGCAGGCCGAGCGATGAACCAGACCGGCCGACTCCCCCTGCTGGAAGGCGTGCTGGCCGCCGTCGACCTGGGCATCATCGTGCTCGACGGCGCGCGCCGCGTGGTGCTGTGGAACCAGTGGATGAGCCGCCACTCCGGCACGGCCGCCGCCACCGTGCTGGGACAGGATTTCGCCACCCTGTTCCCCGAGCTGCGCGGACGGCGCGTCGACGCTGCCATCACCCAGGCGCTGGAGCACAACTTCCCCTCCCTGCTGTCGCAGACGCTGAACCGTTCGCCCTTTGCGCTGTTCGCCAATGCCGCGGCGGCCCAGCGCGAAGAACGCCTGCAGCAGGCGCTGGCCGTCACACCGCTGGCGGTGGAAGGCGCGCCGCGCCACTGCATGATCGAAATCCACGACGTCAGCATCGCTGTCGGACGCGAGAAGCTGCTGCGCCAGCAGGCGCTGGAACTGCGCTCGCAAAGCTTCTCCGACGGCTTGACCGGCGTGGCCAACCGCCGCCACTTCGACGTCGCCATCGACAAGGAGCTGCGGCGCGCCAAGCGCAACGGCAGTCCGCTGTCGCTGCTGATGATCGATATCGACCACTTCAAGAACTTCAACGACCACTATGGCCACCAGCGCGGCGACGAATGCCTGGTGCGCGTGGCCTCGGCCCTGAGCGGCATGCTGCAGCGCGCCGCCGACCTGATCGCGCGCTACGGCGGCGAAGAGTTCGTGCTGATCCTGCCCGATACCAATGCCGAACAGGCGGCGCACATGGCCGAAGTGCTGCGCGCGCGCGTCATCGCGCTGCACATTCCGCATGCGGCCAGCGGGGTGGAGCTGAAGCAGGTCACGGTCAGCATCGGCGTGGCCACCCGCACGCTGGAGCATCCGGCCGAAGCGCAGGAACTGATCGGCGCGGCCGACCGCGCCCTGTACGACGCCAAACGCGACGGCCGCAACCGCATTGCCACGCAGGCGCCGGCATGAAGGCCAGCGTCTTCGTCGGCTGCAGCCTGGACGGTTTCATCGCCCGCCCCGACGGCGCACTCGACTGGCTGATGGGCACGCCGGAGCCTGGCAGCACGCCGCCCGAACATGGTTACGATGCCTTCATGGCCGGCATCGATACGGTGCTGATGGGCCGCAAGACGTTTGACACCGTGCTGGCCATGGGCATCTGGCCGTATGCAGGCAAGCGCGTGGTGGTGCTGAGCACGACGCTGGCAGCACTGCCGGAGAGCGTGGCTGGCAAGGCCGAGCTGCAGCGCGGCCCGGTGCAAGCGCTGGCGGCGCAATTGGCCGCCGATGGCTGCCAAGGCCTGTACGTCGATGGCGGCGCAACGATCCAGGCTTTCCTGCGCGCCGGCCTGATCGACGAAATCACCATCTCGCGCCTGCCGGTGCTGATCGGCGCCGGCATCACCCTGTTCGGCGCCCTGCCCCATGACGTCAAGCTCGAACACCTGCGCACAAAAATCTACGAAGGCGGCATGGTACAGAGCGCTTACCGGATATTGAGGCCTACCTAATCCTTTCCGGGATCCTCGCGGAATCTGTCTGGAATGACTGCCTGCTTCTGTCTGGATTTGTTTGAAAATGCCTGAAATTGCACCTAGGAACCGCGCTCAGGCAAATCCAGACAGATTCAGACAGAATCAGGCAGTCATTTCAGACAGGTTCCGCTACGCAGTAGAAAAGACATCCTCTCCACGGGTTCCTTCAGTTCGACAAGCAAACTCGACAAACGTTCCTAAGGCAAGGCAGAAACGAAAATGGCGCCCGCAGGCGCCACCTCAATCGAAGCTGACCGGGATCAGCCGCGCAGGCTGCTGGCCGCCTTGGCCAGTTCGGTGATCTTGTCCCAGTCGCCGGCCTGCATGGCGTCTTTCGGGGTCAGCCAGGAGCCGCCGACGCAGGCCACGTTCTTGCAGGCCAGGAAGGAGGACGCCGTCACCTGCGAGATGCCGCCGGTCGGGCAGAAAGTGATATCGGGCAGCGGGCCATTGATGGCGTTCAGCATGCCGACGCCGCCGGCCGGCACGGCCGGGAACAGCTTCAGCTGCTGGAAGCCTTGCTCGCGCGCGGCCATCACTTCGGATGGGGTCATCACGCCCGGCAGCAGCGGCAGGCCGCTGGACTTTGCGGCGGCAATCAGGGCCGGGGTCAGGCCTGGCGAGACACCGAACACGGCGCCGGCATCGCGCGCGGCGGCGAATTCTTCAGGCTGGGTCAAGGTGCCCACGCCGACGATGGCGCCTTCCACCGCGCTCATGGCGCGGATCGCCCCCAGGCCGTGCTTGGTGCGCAGCGTCACTTCCAGCACGCGGATGCCGCCCGCCACCAGCGCTTTCGCCAGCGGCACGGCATGCTCGGGATCGTCAATCGCAATCACGGGGATCACGGCCGAAGTACGCATAATGTCGAGTAAGGTCATCTCAGGCTTTCTTGTTGATCAGGAAGTCTTCATCGGAGCCGGGCATGCTGTTGCCGATATTGCCGGCGTCATGCAGGCTCACCGTGGTCTGGATCGGCGAGGGCAGCGGGAAGGTGGTGGCGCCCTGCTCGGCCTCGCTCACGCTGTTGCGGAACATGGAGAACAGTTCGCGGCCCATGCCGATCTGGTTCGGCGTCAGGTCGGCCGTCGCCAGCGCGCGCGCATGCCAGACGTCGGACGCGACCAGCGCTTCCAGCGTGCCGCTGGCGGCGTCGAGACGGATGATGTCGCCGTCGCGCACCAGGCCCAGCGGACCACCGGCCAGAATCTCGGGCGACACGTGGATCGCCGCCGGCACCTTGCCCGACGCGCCCGACATGCGGCCATCGGTCACCAGGGCCACGCGCCGACCCGCATCCTGCAGATTGGCCAGGGCCGGGGTCAGCGCATGCAACTCGGGCATGCCGTTGGCGCGCGGCCCCTGGAAGCGGATCACGGCCACGAAGTCGCGGTCCAGCTTGCCGGCCTTGTATTCGGCCATGAAGGCTTCCTGCGAATCGAAGACCAGGGCCGGCGCTTCCACCGAGCGGTGCTCGGGTTTCACCGCCGACACCTTCATCACGGCGCGCCCCAAGTTGCCCTTGACCAGCACCATGCCACCGTCCGGCGAGAACGGCTCGGCCGCGCCGCGCAGCACATTGAGGTCGCCGCTTTCGGCCGGCGCATCCTTGAACACCACGCCGCCCTCGCCCGCCGTGGCCAGGAAAGGTTCGGCGCAATGCTTGCGCAAGCCCTTGCCCAGGATGGTGGTGACGTCATCGTGCAGCAGGCCGGCGTCGAGCAGCTCGCGGATCACAAAGCCGGTGCCGCCCGCCGCGTGGAAGTGGTTCACGTCGGCGTCGCCGTTCGGGTAGATGCGCGCCAGCAGCGGCACCACGGCCGACAGCTCGTCGAAATCGTCCCAGTCGATCACCACGCCGGCCGCCTTGGCGATCGCCACCAGATGCAGGGTGTGGTTGGTGGAACCGCCGGTGGTCAGCAGGCCGACCACGGCATTGATAATGGATTTTTCATCGACCACATGGCCGACCGGGATGTATTCCTGGCCCTGCTCGGTGATCAGGGCCGCGCGCTGGGCGGCGGCGGCGGTCAGCGCATCGCGCAGCGGCGTGCCGGGCGTGATGAACGCCGCGCCGGGCAGGTGCAGGCCCATGACTTCCATCAGCATCTGGTTGCTGTTGGCGGTGCCGTAGAAGGTGCAGGTGCCGGCGCCGTGATAGGACTTGGCCTCGCCTTCCAGCAGCTCTTCGCGCGTGGCCAGGCCTTTGGCGTAGCGCTGGCGGATGGCCGCTTTTTCCTTGTTCGACAGGCCGGACGTCATCGGCCCGGCCGGCACGAACACGGCGGGCAGGTGGCCGAAATGCAGGGCGCCGATCAAGAGGCCCGGCACGATCTTGTCGCATACGCCCAGGTACAGGGCGGCGTCGAACATATTATGGGACAGGGCCACGGCGGTGGACATGGCAATCGTATCGCGCGAGAACAGCGACAGCTCCATACCGGGCTGGCCCTGGGTCACGCCGTCGCACATGGCCGGCACGCCGCCCGCGAACTGGGCTACGGCGCCAACTTCGCGCACCGCGTCCTTGATAATGGCCGGGAAGTGCTCGAAGGGCTGGTGCGCCGACAGCATATCGTTATAGGCCGACACAATCGCCACCGAGGGCTTCTTCACTTCCTTCAGCACCAGCTTGTCGTTGGCGGGGAAGGCGGCGAAGCCGTGGGCCAGATTAGTGCAGGACAGGGTGCCGCGCTGCGGTCCTTTGACGCGGGCTGCCTCCAGATGAGCCAGGTAGGCGCCACGCGAGGGGCGGCTGCGCTGGATCACCCGTGCGGTGACTTTTTCCAGAACCGGATGCAAGGCCATAATCATTCCTTATCGATGAATTTACTGAAATTTTACTACACTTTTCAGCAAACCGCGCATTTGCGTGCCGCAGGATTGAGCAGATTAGGCAGAATGGCAATCAAAATTGCCTTTGAGACTCATTATGTGCAGCACGGAAAACCAATGTAACAGCTGCCCGCAATTGAATTGTAGTGAATTTACCTGATTTTATTGTATAGTTAGACAAATTCCATTTCTTCTACACGGATATTATGCGCCAGCCTCCCCTGACCTCCACCGCCAGCTTCCGGGCTCTTGAATCCCACGCCGCCGAGGCCAAGGACTGGCAGCTGCGCCAGCTGTTCGCCGCCGATGCCCAGCGCTTTCCGGCCATGACGACGGACGCGGCCGGCCTCTTCCTCGACTATTCGAAGAACCGCGCCAACGCCCGCACCATCGCCCTGCTGCTCGACCTGGCGCGCGAACGCGGAGTGGAAGCCCAGCGCGACGCCATGTTCGCCGGCGAGAAAATCAATCTTACCGAACACCGCAGCGTGCTGCACACGGCGCTGCGTATGCCGCGCGGCAAGCAGCTGATCGTCGACGGTCAGGACGTGGGCGCCGATGTGCACGCCGTGCTGGACCGCATCAAGGCCTTCACCGACCGCGTGCGCGCCGGCGCCTGGCTCGGCCACAGCGGCAAGCCGATTACCGACATTGTCAACATCGGCATCGGCGGTTCCGACCTGGGACCGAAGATGGCTTGCCTGGCGCTGCGCTCCTACGCCCATCCGCGCCTGAAGATGCACTTCGTCTCGAATGTGGACGGGCACGATATGGACGCCGTGCTGGAACAGGTCAAGCCCGACACCACCCTCTTCATCGTGGCCTCGAAAACCTTCACCACGGCCGAGACCATGCTCAACGCGCACACAGCGCGGCGCTGGTTCCTGGCCTCGGCCAAGGAAGAGCACCTGGCGCGCCACTTCGTCGCCGTTTCCACCAACACCGCCGCCGTGCGGGCCTTCGGCATCGATCCCGAGAACATGTTTCCCTTCTGGGACTGGGTCGGCGGCCGCTATTCGCTGTGGTCGGCCATCGGCCTGCCGGTGGCGCTGAGCGTGGGCTTCGGCTATTTCAGCACCCTGCTGGAAGGCGCGCAGGCGATGGACGAGCATTTCCGCACCGCGCCGCTGGAGCAGAATATGCCTGTGCTGCTGGCCCTGACCGGCTTCTGGAACCGCCAGTTCCTCGGCGCCGCCTCGCTGACCATCGCGCCCTACCACCAGGATCTGAACCGCTTCCCGGCCTATCTGCAGCAGCTCGATATGGAAAGCAATGGCAAGCGCGTCACGCGCAGCGGCCAGCCGGTCGACACGCCGACCTGCCCGGTGGTCTGGGGCGAGTGCGGCACCAATGCCCAGCATGCCTACTTCCAGCTGCTGCACCAGGGCACGGACATCATCCCGATCGACTTCATCGCCGCGCTGCGCCCGACCCACGACCTGGACGGCCACCACGACGCCCTGCTGGCCAACTGCTTCGCCCAGTCGGAAGCCTTCATGAAGGGCAAGACCGCGGACGAGGTGCGCGCCGAACTGGCGGCGCAACAGCTGCCGCCCGAGCAGATCGAAGCACTGGTGCCGCACAAGACCTTCCCCGGCAACCGCCCCAGCAACACCATCCTGATGGACCAGCTGACCCCCGCCACCCTGGGCGCCCTGATCGCGCTCTACGAGCACAAGACCTTCGTGCAGGGCGTGCTGTGGGATATCGCCAGCTTCGACCAGTGGGGCGTGGAACTGGGCAAGGTACTGGCCAAGAAGATTGAATCCGAACTGACCGGCGAAAGCGACCCGGCGCGCCACGACAGCTCGACCAATGGTTTGATCCTGATGGCGAAAGCCGCCAAAGTACAGTAACGGCAGACACGATATGAACGAATACAGCATCCACACCGCTTGCGACGAAGCCATGGTGGTGGGCGAATGCCCGCTCTGGCACGTAGCCGAACAAGCCCTGTACTGGGTCGATATCGAAGGTTTCGCCATCCACCGCCTGCATCCGGCCAGCGGCGCGCGCCGCAGCTGGAAGATGGCCACCGAACCTTCCGCCATCGCGCGCGCCGAACGCGGCGGCCTGATGGTGGCCCTGCGCAGCGGCTTCGCCCATCTCGACACGGAAAGCGGCGCCCTGAGCGAAGTGGCGCCCGCGCCCTTCGACATGGCCACCACCCGCTTCAACGATGGCAAGACCGACCCCGCCGGCCGCTTCTGGTGCGGCACCATCTACGAGCCGCGCGACAAGCCGGCCGCCGAGATGTACTGCCTGGAGCGCGGCCAGCTGCGCAAGATCTGGTCGGGCGGCATGACGGTGTCCAACGGCCTCGGTTTCAGCCCGGACGGGCGCACCATGTACCACGCCGACACCACCAGCCACCGCGTCACCCGCTTCGATTTCGACCCGCTCACCGGCCAGGTATGGAACGAACGCGATGTGCGCCGCTTCCCCACCGACAAGGCCAGCAGCAGCTATGGCGGCCGTCCCGACGGCGCGGCCGTCGACAGCGAAGGCAATTACTGGGTGGCGATGTTCGAAGGCGGCCGCGTGCTGAAGCTGTCCCCGGCCGGCGAGCAGCTCGACGAGATCCGCCTGCCGGTGCGCTGCCCGACCATGGTGGCGTTCGGCGGCCCCGAACTGCGCACGCTGTACATCACCAGCGCCGGCAAGCGCCCGGCCGCCGAACTGGCGCAACTGCCGCTGAGCGGCCGCGTGCTGGCGGTGGAAGTGGCCGTGGCCGGCCGCGAAGAAGCCGCTTACCGCGACTGAGCGTCAGTCAAAAATGTAGTAATTTTTCTTGCAAAAAGCAGATTTACGTAGTAAATTTTCAAAACATTCCACCGGCACTCACACATTATGGCACTTACCGATTTTGATCTGGTTCTGTTTGGCGGCAGCGGCGACCTGGCAATGCGCAAATTGCTGCCCGCGATGTTCAGCCGCGACGTCTGCGGCGACCTGCCGCCCTCGGCCCGCATCATCTGCGTCGGCCGCCAGGACTGCTGCCAGGAAGACTTCCTGAACACCGTCAGCACCACCTCCAAACCCCATATCAAATCGCCCGCCGTCACGGCCGAAAACTGGGAGCGCTTCACCAAGCGCATCGTCTACGTCTCGCTCAACGCGACCGAATCGAGCACCTACGCCCCGCTGGTCGAAGCGCTGCGCGCCGATCCGGCCATCACCCGCGTCTACTACCTGGCCACGCCGCCCCACCTGTTCGCCCAGATCTGCGACAACCTGAAAGAGAACGGCCTGGCCACGCCGAATTCGCGCGTGGTGCTGGAAAAACCGCTGGGCCGCGACCTGGCGTCGGCCAAGCAGATCAACGCTGAAGTGGGCGAAGTCTTCTCCGAATCGCAAATCTACCGGATCGACCACTACCTCGGCAAGGAAACCGTGCAGAACCTGTTGGCTCTGCGCTTCGGCAATATCCTGTTCGAGCCGCTGTGGCGCCGCGAGTGGATTTCCGACGTGCAGATCACCATCGCCGAAAAACTCGGCGTGGGCAACCGCATCGGCTACTACGACACCTCGGGCGCCCTGCGCGACATGCTGCAAAACCACCTGCTGCAGCTGCTGTGTATCGTCGCCATGGAGCCGCCCACCTCGATCGCGCCGGACGCCGTGCGCGACGCCAAGCTGCAGGTGCTGCGCTCGCTGAAACGCTTCACCCCGACCACGCTGGCGCAGAACATCGTGCGCGGCCAGTACCGCGCCGGCCATGTGGACGGCAAGCCCGTGCCGAGCTACCGCGACGAACCGGATGCGCCGCAGCACTCGCGCACCGAAACCTTCGTCGCTATGAAGGCCGAAATCGACACCTGGCGCTGGGCCGGCGTGCCCTTCTATCTGCGCACCGGCAAGCGCATGGCCGACTCGCTGGCCGAGATCGTGGTGCGCTTCAAGCAGATTCCTCACTCGATCTTCAACCAGCCGACATCGAGCTTCCAGCCCAATTCCCTGGTGATCCGCCTGCAGCCGGATGAAGGCCTGCGCATGAACCTGATGGCCAAGACGCCGGGCGAAGGCATGCGCCTGAAACCGGCCGAGCTGGAACTGGACTTCCGCGAAACCTTCAAGATGCCGCGCATGGACGCTTACGAACGTCTGCTGCTCGACGTGCTGCGCGGCCAGCTCACCCTGTTCATGCGCGGCGACGAATTGGAAGCGGCCTGGGAATGGGTGGAACCGATCCTCAACAACTGGGAACAGGACGATAGCGCCCCCTTGCCTTATGCCTCCGGCACCTGGGGTCCGGCGGCGGCCAGCGCCCTGATCGGCCGCGACGGTTTGCAGTGGCGCGAAGAAGCGCTGCCGGAAGACTGATGCTGCTCGATTCCATCCGCACCCAGCTCGACTCGCTGTCGAAGTCCGAGCGCAAGGTCGCCCTGTCGGTACTCGACAACCCTTCGCGCACGGTGAACGAAAACATCACCTGCCTGGCCAAGCACGCCCAGGTGTCGGAACCGACCGTGGTGCGCTTCTGCCGCACCCTGGGCTACGACGGCTGGCACGAGTTCAAGCTGAAGCTGGCACAAGGCCTGGCCCTGGCCCTGCCCGGCTTGAACGAGCAGCCGGCCCAGGACGATCTGGCGGCCGATCTGGTCAACAAGATCTGCAGCCGCTCGATCAACACCCTGCTCGACCTGCGCAATAATCTGCAGGCCGAACCGATCCAGCAGGCGCTCGACATCCTGTCGCGCGCCAGCAAGATCGAGTTTTACGGCCAGGGCACGTCCGGCATCGTAGCGGCCGACGCCCAGCATAAATTCTTCCGCTCTGGCGTGCCCACCGTGGCCTACGCCGACCCGGCCATCCACAGCATCGCCGCCGCGCTACTGCGCACCGGCGACGCCGTGGTGGCGATCTCACAGCGCGGCAACAGCCCGGCCCTGGTGCGTTCGGTCAAGCTGGCGCGACGCGGCGGCGCCGACGTCATTGTGCTGGCGCCGTCCGGCACGCCGCTGGCCGAGATGGCGACGGTGCTGATTCCGATCGACCTGATCTTCAACACCGACCCCTACACGCCGATTTCGGCGCGTCTGGCCTACCTGGTGGTGATCGACGTGCTGGCGGTGGGACTGGCGCTGCAGCGCGGTCCCGAGTTCCGCAAGAAGATGCAGAACGCGCAGAAAGCCTTGCAGGAATTCGACCTGCAATTCGATTCGTTCATCGGCTGAGCTGCGCCACAGCTGCACGGCACATCGTCCCGCCACATGGCGAGGAATTGCTTGTGATCCATACGGCCATCCTTTTCACGCCGCCACGGCCACCGGCCGCGGCGCGGCGAAACTGGGCGGCATCACGCCGATCTGCTGCAGCACGCCGAGCCGGTCCAGCTGCAGCCAGGCGCGGATGATCTGGCCGTCGCGCAGCTGGTAAATCACATTGCCCTGCTGGGTCACTTGCACATTGCTGGGCGGGACGCCGGCAAACGGGCCGCCATGGGCCGCGCTGAAGGTCCAGCGCACGGCGATGCGGTCGCCTTCGCCAAACAAATCCTCGATGCGGAACTGCACGCCGGGAAAGCCGGTCTGCACCGAGGCCACGGTGGCGGCGAATTCGCGCGGCCCCAGTTCGCCCTTGCTGCCGATGAAATCCGGCGCGATCAGCTCGTCCAGCAAGGCCAGATTGGCCTGGTTAAAACATTCCTCATACAGCTTGCGCACCACGGCCTTATTGCGCGCCACATTGTCGATAGCCCTCATGCTGTTCTCCTGTGCTTGCGTTGAATTGCAAAGCAGTGTAAAACCTCAACTTAACTTGAGGTCAAGGACTTTCTGATGAGCACATGCGATCCGGCCGAATGCAGCCGGCAACTGACGGTAGGCGAGGTGGCGCGGCGCAGCGGCGTGGCCGTCTCGGCAATTCATTTCTACGAGGAAAAAGGACTGATCGGCAGCCAGCGCAATGCCGGCAAC
Source organism: Massilia sp. BJB1822 (assembly GCF_013369485.1). Classification (GTDB taxonomy): domain Bacteria; phylum Pseudomonadota; class Gammaproteobacteria; order Burkholderiales; family Burkholderiaceae_D; genus Rugamonas. The sequence goes on along the minus strand of NZ_JABWEB010000004.1, from coordinate 328,275 downwards.
CAGCGCCGCTACACGCGCGACGTGCTGCGCCGCGTGGCCGTGATCAAGGTGGCGCAGCGGGTCGGCATTTCCCTCGCTTCCATCCAGCAAGCCTTGGCCGAGCTGCCTGCCGGGCGCGCACCCAATGCGGCCGACTGGGCCAGGCTGTCGCGCCGCTGGCAGGCTGAACTCGACGAGAAGATCGCCACTCTGAGCAAATTGCGCGACCAGCTCGGCGACTGCATCGGCTGCGGCTGCCTGTCCGTGGAAAATTGCCGTTTGCGCAATCCGCATGACGCATTGGGGGCGCAAGGCGCGGGGGCGCAGCTGTTATAAAAATTTTTGTCACGTTTTCAGCGCGCTGGCGATATAGCTAGGTACTCCGGAAAAACGGAGGCGACCCGCTTCGAAAGGAGAACCATCATGCAGCTCTACAGCTTGAAAGGCCAACGAGATGAAACGCAACTACATTCCTGAGGGCATGAGTTCCACACCGGCTCAAATTACCGAGCGGAACTCTTGGGTAACAGCCTTAAGCGCCGATCTTGCCCCCGAAACTTATACCCTGTTCAAAACCACCGTCCATTATCTGACCGCCACGGAAAGCGCCGACACGCTGGCCGAAGAAGCCAACGACATCCTGCGCGACCTGCTCGAGGAGTTGGGCGACGAGGCCGAGCTCGATGCCGAATTGCGCCAGCTGGGCTGCCAGCTCAGCCAGCAGCTGCAGACAGCCGATGCCAGCGACGAGCCGCTCAACGACGAACCCTGGCTGCTGGCACGCGGCCACGATCTGGCCCATACCGTGGCCGCCTTCTGGACCGACCTGGCCGACACCTACAGCGGGCGGCAGGCGGCCTGCCAACGCCTGCTGGAAGACTTCGCCGATGACAGCCACAGCAGCCGGCGCCATGCGCTGGAACTGGCTTGCTCGCGCTTCTATCTGGACACCCACCAGGCCCACCGCCTGCTGGCGCGCGCGCACGAACTGGCGCGACAGCGTCACCAGGGCCGTGCCGCCCCGTCCTTGAACCAGCAGAGCCAGCGCGCGGCGCGCCAAGCCTTTTCCGCCCGTTCGGCGGGACTGGCCCACCACGGCAACCGCTAGGCTCAATAGCTCAGGGTGATGGCCTCGACCTCGCCATCCGCCGCTTTCATCAAATCGTAAGGCCCATTATTATTCGTGCGGCGCACCACGCGCCGCTCGATGACTAATTGCCGATGCGCATTGCGCGGCGCGGCGAAGAAGGTCAGGATCTGGAATTCCTGCGGCAGGGCTTGCTCGCGCTTTTTCAGCTTGCCGCCCTCGGTATAGGTGGCCTGCGCCTGCGAACCCGCCACCAGCTGCACCTGGCCGGCCGCCAGCGGCGGATAGAGGTGGGCTGCGACCTGGGCCGGCAGCTCGCCCCAGGCCGGATACGTCTCATGCGTATGGCCGCTCAACACCAGATGGGCCAGCTTGCCCCGGCCCTTCTGGCCGAACGCGGCCAAGGCGTCGGCCACATCGGCATCGTTTTTCATGTGCATGGTCCAGGCCGGCCGCGGCGGCGGATAGTGGATGGGATGGTGCACGGCCAGAATGCGGAAATCGCGCGTGCGGCCATCGGCATGCCAGCGCTGCTCGGCGTCGGCCGCCAGCTTGCGCATTTGGTGCACGCCTTCGCGCGCCGGCAGCCAGTTGGGATCGATGCCCACGCGTCCCAGCGCGCGCGCATTCAGCCAGCGGTCATCGATCACGCTGCTCACGCCCTGCAGCAGCAGGCGCGACTGGCAATGGGGAATCGCTATGCTCAGCGGCATCATCGGCCAACTGGGCGGAAACAATTTGGTCGAGCGCACCTGGGTGCGGTGTGCATGCAGCTCCTTGCGGCTGGCGCGCAGCGGAAACTTGCCAGGCCAGGCATCGTGGTTGCCGTACAAGGTCAGCAGCTTGCTCGCGCCCAGGATGTCTTGATACTCCTTCAGGCAAGCCACCGCGTTTTGCAGCGAGCCGAGATCGCCCAGGGAACTCAGATCCCCCGTATCCAGCAGCCAGGTTTCCACGCCGGCAAACTGGGGATTGTCCGCAAACTGCGTGAGGAAGGTGCAGAGCCGTTCATGCGCCGTGCTGTCCTGCCCCGCCGTCCCCTGGTGCCATTTGCGCAGCATCCATTCGCTCAGGCGCTGCGCGCCGCAGCGCTGCAAATAGCCCGAGATCTTGCGCGCGCCGCGCTCCATGCGCAAATCGCTGGCGCCGCTTTCATCCCGATAGTGCATATCGGAGAGATGGACGATGTGCAAAAAGGCTTCATAGTCGCTCTCATCGTCCTGCTCCCCGCCGGAGATAGCCATGATCCATCCTTTCTAAAAATCGCTGCGCAGCAATTGCCGCGCATCCTCCCCCAAGTCGCGCCGGATCGCCTCGGCCAGCGCCTGCCGCAAACGGCGCAAGCGCTGGCGCTCGCGCGCCGTCATGGCCGCCATGCCGCGCGCATCCTCCGCCGCCTCGCCGCTGCGGCCCAATCCCGCGGCCCGCGTCAACAGCAGGCGGTCCTCGCGGCTGGCCTCGGCCAGCTGGCGCAGGCAGATGCGCAACATGCGCTGGTACAGCAGGGCACGGCCGCGTTCCGGCGCGGCACCCTCGATCTGTCCCGCCTCGGGCAAGTCCTCCAGGCTGAACACCTCCTGGCGCGCCTTGCGGCGAAACAGATCGGCGGCGCGGCGGCGGAACACGGTGTGCGCCAGCTTGCGCCAAGCGTCCTCCGCCTCGCTTCCTTCCTGCATGCTGCCCTCCTCCCGGTATTGCCAGACATCGGCCAGGGTCTGCGCCACCAGGTCATCGACCTCCTCGCGCAAGGCGGGAAAGCGGCGCCGGCCGTAGCTGCGCAGCCTCTCGCGCAAGTCCTCCACCAGCTTGCCGTTCAAGCTCTGGGACAACATGTTTCCCCCTTACTGAGCAGATAGGCTCAATTTAGACTGGCGTGGCGCGAAAATGTTCACACAAAGTCACCACACCGCAGATGCAGGCAATACCGGCCGTGGCCGGCAATTGGGTACAATAAGTCTTTCCGCCTTTGACCCCTCAACCTTGCCGCAGCCATGAACCAACTCGAACAGCTCAAACAATTCACCACCGTCGTTGCCGACACCGGCGATTTCCAGTCGATCAAGGCTTACACCCCACGCGACGCCACCACCAACCCCTCGCTGATCCTGAAAGCGGTGCAGAAGGACGAATACAAGCCGCTGCTGCAGAAAGCCGTGCGCGACAACCCGAACGCCTCCACCGGCGACATCATCGACCGCCTGCTGATTGCATTCGGCAAGGAAATTCTCGACGTGATTCCGGGCCGCGTCTCGACCGAAATCGACGCCCGCCTGTCCTTCGACGTCGAAGGCAATATCGCCAAGGGCCGCGAGCTGATCGCCCTGTACGAACAGGCCGGCATTCCGCGCGAACGCGTGCTGATCAAGATCGCCTCCACCTGGGAAGGCATCCGCGCCGCCGAAGTGCTGGAAAAAGAAGGCATCCGCTGCAATATGACGCTGCTGTTCTCGCTGGCCCAGGCCATTGCCTGCGCCGAAGCGGGCGCCCAGCTGATTTCGCCTTTCGTCGGCCGCATCTACGACTGGTACAAGAAATCCACCGCCATCGACTACCAGGGCGCCGAAGACCCGGGCGTGCAATCGGTCAAGCGCATCTACAACTACTACCGCAAGTTCGGCTACAAGACCGAGGTGATGGGCGCCAGCTTCCGCAACACTAGCCAGATCCTGGAACTGGCCGGCTGCGACCTCTTGACCATCAGCCCCGACCTGCTGCAAAAGCTGGCCGACGACAGCGCCCCGGTCGAGCGCAAGCTCAGCGCCGACAACCTGCCGGCGGCCGGCATCATCAAGCTCAGCGTCGACGAAAAGACCTTCCGCTTCATGCTCAATGAAGACGCCATGGCCACCGAAAAGCTGGCCGAAGGCATCCGCGCCTTCTGCGCCGACTCCGGCAAGCTCAAGCAAATGATCACCGCCCTGCGCTAAGCCCAGCCCCGCGTCTCACAGCCGAGCCCGTGTCCACCTTGGGGTCAGACCCCAATCGGACACGAGCTCGGCTGTTTTTGTTTGCCGCGTATCAATGCCTGCCTTTGGACACCGGCTAGAGTGAAGTTTCCTGAACGCAAAAGGAGACGACCATGGCGCGCGCTATCATTTGCAAAGGCGACCCGACCTCACACGGCGGCCAAGTTTTGGAAGGCAGTGCGGATGCGACCATCGATGGCCGCCCTATCGCGCTGCGTGGACACTTAACTTACTGTCCTTTATGCAAGGGCAAGTTCCCAATCAGCGAAGGACTGGTCTTTCATACTTTCGGCGGCCTGGGCACGGCCGTTGAGGGAATGAAGACCGGCTGCGGCGCCATCCTGATCGCGACTCAGCACCAAATGACGGTTGATGATCAACCCGGCGCGAGCACTACCGCACGCAGTAAGGCAGAAAGGTCCGCAAAGCATACGGCTATTGCAACGCCAGTGAAGCCTCCCGCTGCAGCGCACATTGCCATGGTCTACATTCCGCACAAACGATTAAATGCGCAGCAACGCGAGGACTACGATAAGTACCTGATGCGAGCATCAACATTGCAAGTGCTGGCCTCGTTCAAAAATAAGGCGGCTCGGCGAAAACGCTCTCAAAGCAAAAGCGCATCCATCAAGCAACAATGGGATACCGCAAAAATTCGGCTTGTAAACGCATCAGTTCATGCTGGCGTCAATCCAGAAACAGTGGTGAAATTGCCGCGTTTGAAAGCCGCTTCAATCCAGATGCCAGACCAATCGCGCATGACAAGTCGCGCAATACAGTGTGCCAGTTTGATGGGGTCATGGCGGTTTCTACCGCCCATGGCTATGGGCAGTTCACCGATGCGGGCTGGATGGATGCATTAAATCGGTACGGCGAGAAATACGAGATAAACAGCGCCGGTACGCTAAGCAACAGGAATGCCGCAAAGTATCGGACCAACAAAGACCTCCAGGCAGAGATGCTGGCGGAACTCACCAAGGCAAACATTGCAAAAGGCCGGGTACTGGGAGGCGTTGATGACAATGCAAATGTCTATGCACTGCACAATCTCGGCTCAGGCGATGGCCAGCGCTTCCTTCGAGCATTGGCGAAAGACCACAACACGTCGGTGGCGGATGTCTTAAGCAAAGAAGTAATCAAAGGCAATCCCTCCTTATACGGGAACGGTTCGCTGACACTGCAGGACGCCTACGAGAGAATGTCCGCCGCAATGGCTGGGGGGCAGCAATATGCTGACGAGGCTAGAAATTTATCGCAGGCGAAATAACCCATGATGAAAAATTTTATACCCGCCTTATTGCTCATTTCTCTCAACTCGCATGCGCAATTCATGCAGGCAGAAGGAGAATTTTCTTCCAAATCCACGCACCTTAAAACGCTCTTGCTGGACCCAGAACAAGGCATTGTAGCCGCGTCGACAACTATCACTGAAGGGGCTTGCTCCGGCCGTATTGCCGGCGTTGGAAAAATTCATGGCAGAACGCTGTTGCTTGAGCCTTACGTAAAAGCCGAAGGTGGGGAGCAATGCGTGTTGCAAATATCCTTTGACCAGAAATGGGCCAAGGGCAAGGTCGTTGAAGGCAAAAATTGTGCGGCCTATCATGGTGCCTCCTGCGGCTGGGAGAACCAAGAGGTACAGCGCAAAACTCCTTAGCAATCGGCCGGCATACCTAGCCAAACCCGCGCATCGCCACTCTCCACCTTGCCGCCCCGCACACCTTTTTGCGGGAAATTTTCCCACCGGCATGTACAAAACGTTACATTTGACACTGTTATACAATGTCCCGCACCTCCCTTGCTCCAAGTCAAGGGAAGCATTATTTGTTTAACTTCACCTCACGAGACATCCATGAGATCTGTCCCTCGTTACACGCCCCTAGCTGCCGCCATTGTTTCCCTCACCCTGCTGGCAGCTTGCGGCGACAAAAAAAACGCCAGTAACGCGCCGCCACCTCCTCCCACCGTTTCGGTCGTCACCGTTGCCGCCGCCAGCGTCGCCATCAGCGACGAGCTGCCCGGCCGCGTGGAGGCGTCGCGCATCGCCCAGGTGCGCGCGCGGACCCCCGGCATCGTGCTGCAGCGCGTCTTCAAGGAAGGCGGCGATGTGAAGGCAGGCGAAACCCTGTTCCGCATCGACCCGGCCCAGACCCAGGCTACCTTCGACAGTGCCGGCGCCGCCGTCGCCAAGGCCGAGGCCAACCTGGCCCAGGCCGAGCTGAAAGTGAAGCGCTACAAGCCGCTGCTGGCCGCGCAAGCCGTCAGCCAGCAGGAATACGACGATGCGCTGACCGCGCAGAAGCAGGCCAGCGCCGATCTGGCGACGGCCCGCGCCACGCGCCAGACCGCCAGCCTGAATCTGGGCTATACCACCGTGACCGCGCCGATCTCCGGCCGCGTCGGCCGCGCCCTCGTCACCGAAGGCGCGCTGGTGGGCCAGGGCGAAGCGACGCCGCTGGCCGTGGTGCAGCAGCTCGACCCGATCTACGTGACCGTGACCCAGTCTTCCACCGAGCTGCTGCGCCTGAAACAGGCGCTGGCCGACGGCAAGCTGAAAAGCGCCGGCAAGGACCAGGCGCGCGTGACCCTCGTGACCGAGGATGGCCGCGAATATCCGGCTGTCGGCAAGCTGCTGTTCTCCGACGTGGCGGTGGATGAAAGCTCCGGCTCCGTCTCGATGCGCGCCGAATTCCCCAATCCGAACCGCAATCTGCTGCCCGGCATGTATGTGCGCGCCCATCTGGAACAGGGCGTGAACGAGGCGGCCATCACCGTGCCGCAGCAGGCCGTGGTGCGCGGCGCCGAAGGCGCGACCGTGATGATCGTGGGCGCCGACAACAAGGTGACGGCGCAGCCGGTGAAGGCCGACGCCTCGCAGGACAACCGCTGGATCATCAACTCCGGCCTGAAAGGCGGCGAACGCATCATCGTGGAAGGCTTCCAGAAGGCCAAGCCGGGCGGCACGGTCAATCCGGTGCCGTGGCAAGGTCCGGTCACTGCCAAGGGCGGTGCGCCAGCAGGCGGCAATGGCGCGGGCGCTCCCGCCGCAGCGCCGGCGAATGGTGCCGCCGCGGCACCAGCGGCCGCGCCAGCCTCCGCTTCCGCTCCTGCGGCAAGCGCCAAGTAAGGGGACGCAATGGCAAAATTCTTTATCGATCGCCCGGTATTCGCCTGGGTGATCGCCCTCTTTATCCTGCTTGGCGGCGCGCTCGCCATCACCATGCTGCCGGTGGCGCAATATCCGACCATCGCGCCGCCGTCCATCGTCATCAACGCCACCTATCCCGGCGCCACTGCCCAGGTGCTCGACGACGCCGTCACCAGCGTCATCGAACAGGAGATGAACGGGGCCGACGGCCTGCAGTACGTCGAGTCGCAGAGCGAGGCCAATGGCCAGGTCACGATCACCGTGACCTTCCAGCCCGGCACCAATCCCGACCTGGCCGCGGTGGATGTGCAGAACCGCATCAAGCGCGTGGAATCGCGCCTGCCGCAAGCCGTGACCCAGCAGGGCGTGCAGGTGAACAAGGCACGCTCCAACATCCTGATGTTCGTCGGTCTGACCTCGACCGACGGCAAGATGGACCCGACCGCCATCGGCGACTATATGGCGCGCAATGTGGTCAACGAGATCAAGCGCCTGCCCGGCGTGGGCCAGGCCCAGCTCTTCGGCACCGAACGCGCCATGCGCGTCTGGGTCGATCCCAACAAGCTGGTTGGCTACAAGCTCAATATGGCGGACGTGACGGCCGCCATCCGCCAGCAGAATGCGCAGGTGGCATCGGGCACCATCGGCGACCTGCCGAACCCCGCCTCGCAGACCTATAACGCGCCGGTGGTGGTGACCGGTCAGCTGACCTCCGTCGAGGAATTCAGCAAGATCGTGCTGCGCGCCAATCCGAACGGCTCCACCGTGCGCCTGTCGGACGTGGCCCGCATCGAGCTTGGTGGCGCCAGCTACAACATCAGTGCGCGCCTGAACGGCAAGCCCTTCGTCGCCATCGCCGTGCAGCAGTCGCTGACCGGCAACGCGCTGGCCACCGCCAACCTGGTGCGCGCCAAGATGGACGAGCTGTCCAAATACTTCCCGCCCGGCCTGAAGTACGAAGTGCCTTACGACACCTCGCTCTTCGTCAAGATCTCCATCGAGGAAGTGGTGAAGACCCTGTTCGAGGCGGTGCTGCTGGTGTTCCTGGTGATGTACCTGTTCCTGCAGAACTTCCGCTACACCCTGATTCCGACCATCGTCGTGCCAGTGGCCCTGATGGGCACTTTCGCCGCCATGCAGGTGTTCGGCTTCTCGATCAACGTGCTGACCATGTTCGGCATGGTGCTGGCCATCGGCATCCTGGTGGACGATGCCATCGTGGTGGTGGAGAACGTGGAACGCATCATGAGCGAGGAAGGCTTGTCGCCGCGCGACGCGACGCGCAAAGCCATGTCGCAGATCACCGGCGCCATCATCGGCATTACCCTGGTGCTGATCGCCGTGTTCATCCCGATGGCCTTCTTCGGCGGCGCGGTGGGCGCGATCTACCGCCAGTTCTCGCTGTCCATGGTTTCGGCCATGGTGTTCTCGGCCCTGATGGCGCTGACCCTGACCCCGGCCCTGTGCGCCACCATGCTGAAACCGGTGGAAGCCGGCCATCACCATGAGAAGCGCGGCTTCTTCGGCTGGTTCAACCGCCGCTTTGCCGTCACGGCCACCGGCTACCAGGGCATGGTCGCCAAGATGCTGACGCGCACCGGCCGCTTCATGCTGGTCTTCCTCGCCATTCTCGGCATCGTCGGCTACCTGTTCGCGCGCCTGCCCTCCTCCTTCCTGCCGAACGAGGACCAGGGCTATATCGTGACCAACGTCCAGCTGCCGCCAGGCGCTTCGCGCAGCCGCGCCGAGGCCGTGCTGGCCAAGGTGGACGAGTACTTCCGCGCCCAGCCCGGCGTGGCGCGCACCATCGCGGTGGCGGGCTTCAGCTTCTCGGGCAATGGCCAGAACGCCGGCCTGGTGTTCGTGCCGCTCAAGGACTGGAGCGAGCGTGGTCCGGACCAGTCGGCATCGGCCATCGCCGGCAAGGCCTTCGGCGCCCTGTCCGGCATCGCCGACGCCATCGTCTTCCCGCTCAGCCCTCCGCCTATCCGCGAGCTGGGTAATGCCACCGGCATCACGGCCCGCCTGCAGGACCGCAGCTCGCAAGGACACGCAGCGCTGATCGCCGCGCGCAACCAGCTGCTGGGCATGGCAGGCAAGAGCGCGGTGCTGAAAGGCCTGCGTCCCGAAGGCCTGGAAGACGCGCCGCAGCTGCAGCTCGATATCGACCGCGAGAAAGCCAACGCCCTGGGCGTGAACTTCGCCGACATCAACAGCACCATGTCGAGCGCCCTCGGTTCCTCGTATGTCAACGACTTCACCAACAGCGGCCGCCAGCAGCGCGTCATCGTGCAGGCCGACGAAACGCGCCGCCTGCAGCCGGAAGACCTGCTGCGCCTGCAGGTACGCAGCAGCAGCGGCACCATGGTGCCGTTCTCCTCCTTCGCCAACACGCACTGGATCAACGGCGCGGTGCAACTGGTGCGCTACAACGGCTATCCGGCCGTGAAGCTGACCGGCGACGCCGCCCCAGGCCACAGCACCGGCGAGGCGATGGAAGAGCTGCTGCGCCTGGCCGAACAGCTGCCGCCCGGCTTCGGCATCGAATGGACCGGCCAGTCGCTGGAAGAGCGCATCTCCGGCTCGCAAGCGCCGGCGCTGTTCGCCCTGTCGCTGCTGGCGGTCTTCCTGGTGCTGGCCGCGCTGTATGAGAGCGAATCGATTCCGGTGGCCGTGCTGCTGGTGGTGCCGCTCGGCGTGCTGGGCGCCCTGCTCGGCGCGCACCTGCGCGAACTGCCCAACGACGTCTACTTCAAGGTCGGCCTGATCGCCATCATCGGCCTGTCGGCCAAGAACGCGATCCTGATCATCGAGTTCGCCAAGGACTTGCAGGCGCAAGGCATGGGTCTGATGGAAGCCACGCTGGAAGCGGTGCACCTGCGCTTCCGTCCCATCATCATGACCTCGCTCGCCTTCATCCTCGGCGTGCTGCCGCTGGTGATCGCCTCCGGCGCCGGTTCGGCCAGTCAGCGCGCCATCGGTACCGGCGTGATGGGCGGCATGATCACGGCCACGGTGCTGGCGGTGTTCCTGGTGCCGGTCTTCTTCGTCGTGGTGCGCAAGATATTCAAGGGAAGCGAACGCCAGCGCCGTCTGGCCGCGCATGAACTGGACCTGCCGGAGAACAAAGCATGATGAAACGTAGTCCCCTGAAACCGGCGCTGGCCCTGATGCTGGCGGCGGGCCTGCTGTCGGCCTGCTCGCTGGCGCCAACCTACCAGCGCCCCGCCGCGCCGGTGGCGGCCGAATTCCCGGCCGTGCCGCCGGCCGGCGGCGCGCAAGCGCAGCCGGCGCCGGCAGCCGATGCCAAGGCCGCCGTCGATACCGGCTGGCGCGAATATTTCGCCGACGCGCGCCTGCAGCAGCTGATCGCCGCCGCGCTGGACAACAACCGCGACCTGCGCGTGGCCGTGCTGCGCATGGAAGAGGCGCGCGCCGCCTACGACATCCAGTGGGCCGACCGCCTGCCCAATCTGAACGTGGGCCTGTCCGAAACGCGCGGCAAGACCCCCGCCTCGGTGTCCAACAACGGCCAGGTCAGCCGCAACCAGCGCTATGACGCCAACCTGGCGATTCCCGCATTCGAGCTGGACTTTTTCGGCCGCGTGAAAAGCCTGAGCGATGCCGCCCTGGCCAGCTATCTGGCCACCGACGAAGCACGCCAGTCGGCGCAGATCGGCATCGTGGCCGAAGTGGCGAAAGCCTACTTCACCGAACGTGCCTTCGCCGAACAGTACGCGCTGGCCCAGCGCACCTATGAAGCGCGCAAGCGCACCTTCGACCTGACGCAGCAGCGGGTCGAGGTGGGCGCCTCCTCACGCCTCGACCTGCGCTCCAACGAAACGCTGATGGAGACGGCACGCGCCTCGGCCCTGGCGCTGGCGCGCCAGCGTGCCCAAGCCGCCAATGCACTGACCCTGCTGGTAGGCCAGGGCGTGAGTGCCGACGGCGCCATGTCCAGCGACGCGCAGATCGACGCCATGAGTGCCCTGCCCGCCGGTCTGCCGTCCGACCTGCTGGCGCGCCGGCCCGACATCCGCGCCGCCGAGCAGCGCCTGCAGGCGGCCAATGCGAATATCGGCGCGGCGCGCGCGGCCTTCTTCCCCCGCGTCTCGCTGACGGCGGCGATCGGCAGCGCCAGCCCGAGCTTCTCCGGTCTGTTCGACAGTGGCACCGGCAGCTGGTCCTTCGTGCCCCAGCTGACCCTGCCGATTTTCGACGCCGGCCGCAACAAGGCCAACCTCAAGCTCAGCGAAGTGCGCAAGAACATCGCCGTGGCGGACTACGAGAAGTCGATCCAGATCGCCTTCCGCGAAGTTGCCGACGCGCTGGCTGCGCGCACCTATCTGGGCGAGCAGGTGGCGGCGCAGCGCGCCATCCAGGAAGCGCAAAGCGAGCGTCTGCGCCTGCTGCAGCTGCGCTTTGAAAACGGCGTCGCCAGCTCGCTCGACGTGCTGGATGCCCAGCGCGAGCTGTTCAGCGCCGAGCAGTCGCTGGTGCAGGCCCGCCTGCTGCGCGCCACCAGCGCCGTCGACCTGTACCGCGCCCTCGGCGGCGGTTTGAAGTAAATGTAAGCCTGGGCGGCGGCTGGATGCAGGTTCCGGCCGCCTGCCTGCCGCTCCCTGCCAGCTTCTCCATCAAGACTGAAAGCTACGCGCACATGACAACCCTGCTCGCCTCCCTGCAAGACCTGAACCGCGTACTCGAAGGCGCCCGCTTCCTGGCCGGCTACAACTTTGAAGTGACGGCCTGCGCCGCCGGCGAATGCGAGCTGCTGGTGCCTTTCAAGCCGGAGCTTGAGCGGCCGGGCGGCATCGTCAGCGGCATGAGCATCATGGGCGCGGCCGATGTCGCCATGTGGCTGGCCATCATGACCCAGCGCGGCACGGAAGAACATTGGGTGACATCGGATATGAAGACGGCCTTTCTGCGCGCCGGCATCGGCGAAGCGCTGCTATGCAGGGCACGCGTGCTGCGGATGGGGCGCCGCAGCGCTTACGGCAGCGTGGAAACCTTCGGCCAGGCGGGCCAGTTGCTGGCCCACCATGTACTGAGCTACGCCAAAGCCAGCGAGCCGGAAACGCCGCGCTAGCAGCCGGCCAAGGCTGGCCGCATCAGGTATCCATCGGAACCTGGTCCCAATCCTCGGCAACCCCATACATCCAGTCCAGGGCGCGGCGCCGCTCGCGGATGATGCTCTCGTTCAGGACGCAGGCTTCGCCGACCAGGCGGCAATTAACCGCGTACCAGTGCATCCGGTAGATCAGGTCCACCTGCTGCTGGATTTCGCTCATCGGCCGCAGCTGGGCAGCCTGGATGAATTCCCTCTCCCCTTCGCCAAACGGCGTACGATCGGCCAGGTCCTCGTCGCAGGGACGGGTATGGTCAAGCTCCGTCATGCCCAAGGCCCAGGCCAGGGACTGTGCCGCTTCCGCCTGCCAGGTCAGGTCGATCTTCTGCTGCTCGGTGAGTTCTCCCGATTCCAGAATTTTCTTGGCCGTACTGCCAAGAATATCCAATATCTCAAGCTGCGCCAGACCTTCCCGTGCTTCGGCAATCGGATAGTCATAGCCTATCCGTATCATGTAGGACAGGGCGACCAGCTGTTTCGCCACGTCGCTCGCGCTTCTGGGTTCCACCTCTTCAAGGGACTCGATGCAAGGCAGGTGGAGGTTGACGCCAACGCCCAAGGCCCGCAGCTGCTCTTCATTTTGCGACTTCAAATATTCCATGGATCTCGCTTTCAAATAATTGCCATACTGCGCTGGACAATCGGCAGCCAGCGCCTGCAAGACTGTAAACTATTTGGCAAACGATGTCAGACCGATTCCTGCCATTACTATTTTTCTCTTCAATTCCCGGAGCCGCCCATGAGCGCCAACGCCAACCACGAACCCGACCACTACCGCTTCCACCACCAGCACGAGCACCTGAGCAAGACCTTTGGCAACGACCGCTTTGGCCTGCGCGCCGAAGCGTTTGCGCGCTTCTTCGGCACTCCGCTCTTCCTCGGCGTGCAGACCATCGGCGTGATCCTGTGGATCGTGGCCAATCTGATGGGTTTCGCCCACTTCGACCAGTATCCCTTCATTCTCCTGAACCTGGCCTTCAGCGTGCAGGCCGCGTATGCCGCGCCGCTGATCCTGCTGGCGCAGACGCGCCAGGCCGAGCGCGACAAGGCGCATGCCGATGCCGATGCCCGCCACCGCGAAGCACTGGCCCTGGCCGCTGCGCGCCATTCAACGCAGATGATGGAACTGCTCAAGCAAAACACCGCGCTGACCGAAGCCACCAGGCAAATGGCCGAGCGCATCGACCATCTGACGGCCGAGCTGCACCAGCGCCTGCTGCCGCAATCCTGATTTCTGGCGTCCTGGTACAAGCGCGGCGCGCCATGCGCCGCTACAATGGCGTCTTGCACGAATAGGTAAACGCCATGGACTCCCCGATCACCATCCGCCTCGGCGCGCGGGCGCGCCAGCGCATCGCCAGCGACGGCCTGCAGGCCGCCGACATCGCCCTCATCCCCGCCGCTGCCGGCGGGCCGAAAGGCTTGATCCTGCACGGCATCGACTGCTGGCTGTTCGGCGACTGGCTGAAACAGGCGCCGCGCGAACGGCGCCTGATCGGCGCTTCCATCGGCGCCTGGCGCATGGCGGCATCGGCCTTTGCCGACCCGCTGGCGGCGCACCGCCGCCTGGCCTACCACTATATCCACCAGACCTATCCGGCCAAGGTCGATGCCGCCTACGTCAGCCGCAACTGCCGCGCCCTGCTCGACAATGTGCTCGATGGCCGCGGCCTGGAAATGCTGGCCAATCCCCACTATCTGCTGACGGTGCTGGCCATCCGCGGCACCGGCGCGCTGGCGCAGACGGGCGGCAGCCGCTGGCGCGAAACGGCGGGCTTCCTGCGCGCGGCGGCCGGCAACTTCGTCTCGCGCAGCAAGCTGGCGGGCCTGATGGACCGCGTGGTCTTCCACAATGCGCGCGACGACGCAGCCTGGCTGCGCGCCGAGTTCGACGCCTTCCCCTCGCACTTCGTCGGCCTCGATGCCGCCAATCTGCAGGATGCGCTGCTCGCCTCCGGCTCCATTCCGCTGGTGCTGCAGGCCGTGCGCGATATCGCCGGCGCGCCGCCCGGCAATTACTGGGACGGCGGCTTGATCGACTACCACCTGCACCTGCCTTACCAGCGCGATCCGGGCCTGGTGCTGTATCCGCACTTCTCCGACCACATCGTACCCGGCTGGCTCGACAAGTCCCTGCCCTGGCGCCGCGCGCGCGACGCAGCGCTGGAGAACGTGATCCTGGTTTCGCCCTCGCCGTCCTTCCAGGCGCGCCTGCCCAATGGGCGCCAGCCCGACCGCAAAGACTTCCAGCACTACGGCCAGGACCACGCGGCGCGCATCCGCGACTGGAGCCAGGCCGTGGGCGAAAGCGAACGCATGGCCGAAGCCCTGGCGCGCTGGGTCGAAAAGCCCGACCTCAAGCAAACCGCCGCCTTCTGAACCCAAGCACCATTTGTTGCGAAATGGCAACGACTCACGCACAAGCCCTCGCTTCCAAAAACGGTATCGGCGCATACTAAGTAGCTAGTTTTGCGGTCCCGGCGCTGGTCCGGGCCATGCCGATTCCTGAACGGGGGCTTTCATGAGTTTTCTGTCGAATATGCGCATCGCCGCGCGGCTTGCCGCCGGCTTCGCCATCGTCCTGCTGCTGGCGGCCTGCGCCACCGGTTATGCCCTGATCCATGCGCGCGACACGGCCGCCGCCACACGCGAAATGATGGCCAAGCCGCTGACCAAGGAACGCATCGTCTCCGACTGGTATGTGCTGATTTATTCGGCCGTGGCGCGCACCGCCCTGATCGCGCGCAGCAGCGACGAAACCCTGGGCACCACCTTCGCCGACGTGATCGCCGCCAGCACCAAGAAAGGCGGCGAGCTGCTGAAAAGCGTGGAAGGCATGCTCGAAAGCGAAGAGGAAAAAGCCATCTTCAAGGACGCCTTGAAGCTGCGCGTGGTCTACCAGGATGCCAAGACCAAGATCACCGAAGCGCGCAAGACGGGCGATGCGGCCGCGGCGGAGCGCATGTACAAGGACGTCTTCTCGCCCGCCGCCGACGCTTACCAGAACAAGGTGCAAGCCCTGCTGGCCTTCCAGCGCAAGGCCATCGACGATACCGCCCACGCCATCGACGACGCGAACACCCGCAGCACCCGGCTGGTGCTGATCCTGGGCGTGCTGCTGCTGGCCGCCGGCGCTGCCGGCGCCTATGCCATTTCACGCAGCATCACCGTGCCGCTGTCCTCGGCACTGAACATCGCCAACACCGTGGCCGACGGCGACCTGACGCTGAGCTTCTCCGACAAGCATGCGCGCGATGAAATCGGCGACCTGATGGTGGCGCTCAAAGCCATGAACGACTCGCTGCGGCGCGTGGTCAGCGAGGTGCAGACCGGCACCCACACCATCGCCACCGCCTCCAGCGAAATCGCCTCCGGCAATCTGGACCTGTCCTCGCGCACCGAGCAGCAAGCCAGCTCGCTGGAGGAAACCGCCTCCTCGATGGAGGAACTGACCTCCACCGTGCGCCAGAACGCCGACAACGCCCAGCAGGCCAACCAGCTGGCGCAAGCCGCCTCCGACGTGGCCGCGCGCGGCGGCGACATCGTGGGCCAGGTGGTCAGCACCATGGGTTCCATCGACGCCTCGGCGCGCAAAATCGTGGACATCATCGGCACCATCGACGGCATCGCCTTCCAGACCAATATCCTGGCGCTGAACGCGGCGGTGGAAGCGGCGCGCGCCGGCGAACAGGGACGCGGCTTCGCCGTGGTGGCCTCCGAGGTGCGCAATCTGGCGGCGCGCAGCGCGGCGGCGGCCAAGGAAATCAAGGAACTGATCGGCAATTCGGTGGAACAGGTGGACATCGGCGCGCGCCTGGTGCAACAGGCCGGATCGACCATGGGCGAGGTGGTGGACAGCGTGCGCCGCGTCAGCGACGTGATCGCCGAAATCACCGCCGCCAGCCGCGAGCAAAGCATCGGCATCGACCAGGTGAACGAAGCCATCACGCAAATGGACCAGGTCACGCAGCAGAACGCCGCGCTGGTGGAAGAAGCGGCGGCAGCTGCGGCCAGCATGCAGGAGCAAGCCGCCAGCCTGGCTGCCGTGGCCTCGTCCTTCAAGCTTGGCTCGGACGGCTCGCCGTATCGCGCCGCCCCCGCAGCCGTCGCCAGCAAACCCGCCAAGCCGATGGCGCCGCCGCCGCGCGCCGCCATTGCCGCGCCGGCACGCAGCAAACCCAAAGTCGCCGCCGCCAACGCGGCTGGCAGCGCCGCCAAGCCGGCTGCGCGCAGCACCGCGAAAGCAGCAGCCCCCGTGAATACCGCCGACGGGGAGTGGGAAGAGTTCTAAAGCGGCGTCCTGGCCTCAGTCGGCCAGGAACATCTGCTGCAGGTCGTTGAGGAAGCGCTGGCCCAGTTCCGTGGGCTTGATCAGCAGGTGGTCGCGGTAAAGCAGGCCTTTGGCTTCGGCCTCGTTGAGCGCCTTCTCGATCGTGTTCATGGTCGTGCCGGTGCGTTCGGCGAACAGATTGGGCGAGAAGCCGCCTTGCAGGCGCAAGGCGTTGAGCATGAACTCGAAGCCCATCTCGCCGCGTCCGATCTCGTGCTCTTCCTGCACCGGCGTGCCGGCCGCCATCTGTTCCATATAGGTCTTGGGCTGCTTGTAGCGCGCCTGGCGCAGCACGCGGTGCGGGAAGGACAGCTTGGAATGTGCCCCCGCGCCGATGCCCAGATAATCGCCGAACTGCCAGTAGTTCAGATTGTGGCGCGCCTGGTGGCCCGGCTGGGCGTAGGCCGACACCTCGTAATGGCCGTAGCCGGCGGCGGCCGTCATCTCGGCCACCAGATCCTGCATGTCGGCGCTCAGGTCGTCATCCGGCAGCTGCGGCGGGTATTTGGCGAACAGCGTGTTCGGCTCCATCGTCAGGTGGTACAGCGAGAGATGGGGCGGACGGAAAGACAGTGCCGTTTCCAGATCGCGGCGCGCCTCGTCCAGCGTCTGCGAAGGCAGCGCGTACATCAGGTCCAGATTGAAGTTGTCGAAGTTGGCTTGCGCGATTTCCACCGCGCGCCGCGCTTCGCCATCGTCATGGATGCGGCCCAGCGCCTTCAGGTGCTGGGCGTTGAAGCTCTGGATGCCGATCGACAGGCGGTTGATGCCGCTGGCGCGATAGGACTTGAACTTCTCCGCCTCGAAGGTGCCGGGATTGGCTTCCATCGTGATTTCGCAGGCGCCGTCCAGCGGCAGCAAGGTGCGCAGGTCCGACAGCAGCCGGTCCAGACCAGCGGCCGACATCAGGCTGGGCGTGCCGCCGCCGATGAAAACGGTATAAATCTTTCTGCCCCAGATCAGGGGCAGCGACATTTCCAGGTCGGCGCGCAAGGCCGCCAGATAGGCCTCTTCCAGATTTTCATCGGCCTTGGCCTCGTGCGAGTTGAAGTCGCAATACGGACATTTGCGCACGCACCAGGGCCAGTGGATGTACAGCGACAGCGGCGGCAGCGCGCTCAGGTTCAGCGCGCCCGGCTGCAGATACTGCAGGGCGACGCCAGCGGCGCCGCTCACGCCGCTGGTGCCATTCGGACTGGAGGGTGTGGACACCGGCTTGCTGCCCACCGGCTTAATCGGGATCATTTCTTCAGCTTCTCAACCAACAGACGCAAAGCCTGGCCGCGATGGGACAGGCGGTTCTTCTCGTCGGCCGCCAGTTCGGCGGCGCATTTGCCCAGTTCCGCGATGTAGAAATGCGGATCGTAGCCAAAGCCGCCGTTGCCGCGCGCCTCGGCGATAATCTCGCCATTCCAGCGCGCGTCGGCGATCACCGGCTGCGGATCGTCGGCATGGCGCACGAAGACCAGCACGCAGTAGTAGTAAGCCGACTTGTCGGCATGCGCGGCCAGGTCGGCGATCAGCTTCTCGCTATTGCGCGCGTCCGACTTCGGCTCGCCCGCAAAGCGCGCCGAGAACACGCCGGGCGCGCCGCCCAGGGCATTGACGCAGACGCCGGAATCGTCGGCCAGCGCCGGCAGGCCGGTCAGGCGCGACGCGTGGCGCGCCTTGATCAGTGCATTTTCAATAAAAGTGAAATAAGGCTCATCCGCCTCCGGCACGTCGTACTCGCCCTGGGCGTGCACGCTGAAACCGACGGTGGACAGCAGTTCATTGAATTCTTTGAGTTTGCCCGGATTGTTCGAGGCGAGGATAAGCTTTTGCATGCCGCTATTTTACTCCGCCAGTCCCAGCGCCTGCTTTTGCAGCTTGACCAGGTCGCGGATGCCGCCGTCGGCCAGGTCGAGCAGGCGGTTCATCACGGCGCGGTCGAACGCCTCGCCTTCGGCCGTGCCCTGCACTTCGATGAAGTGGCCGCTCTCGGTCATGATGATATTCATATCCGTGTCGCAGCCCGAATCTTCCACATAGTCCAGGTCCAGCACCGGCATGCCCTGATATACGCCGACCGAAATGGCGGCGACGAAGTGGCGCAGCGGCACGGCGGCCAGCGCGCCGGATGCCACCAGCTTGCTGAAAGCGTCATAGGCGGCGACCATGGCGCCGGTGATGGAGGCGGTGCGGGTGCCGCCGTCAGCCTGGATCACGTCGCAATCCAGGTGCAGGGTGCGCTCGCCGAAGGCTTCCAGGTCGAAGGCGGCGCGCAGCGAGCGGCCGATCAGGCGCTGGATTTCCTGGGTGCGGCCGCTTTGCTTGCCCTTGGCCGCCTCGCGGTCCATGCGCGAGTGGGTGGAGCGCGGCAGCATACCGTATTCGGCCGTCAGCCAGCCCTGGCCTTTGCCCTTCAGGAAGCCAGGTACTTTCTCTTCAATGCTGGCGGTGCAGATCACCTTGGTGTCGCCGCATTCGATCAGCACCGAACCTTCGGCGTGCTTGGTGTAGTTGCGGGTCAGGCGCACGGCGCGCAGGGCATCAACGGCGCGGCCGCTGGGACGGGATTCAAAACTCATTCTTTGCTGTCTTTCCGTAGTATTTGCGAGGATTTCTCGATTGCCCCGCGGATTTCCGCGATGGCGCGTTCTATTTCGGCTTCGTCGAAGGCGTCGGCGGCGGTCTTCCCGGAGGATGGCGGCGCCCCGGCTTCCGGACCGTGGATCGTGGTGCTGAGCAGGTCGGCCGGCAGCGTTTCGGTCGAGATCACGGTGGAGGCGTCGCCCGCCAGGGTCGGCACGCTGTCGGCCACGCTGCTGCCCTGCCACATGATGGCCAGCGCGGTCGCATTATCGCTGGCGGCGCCGCCGCGCGACAAGGCCGTCTGCAGCATATCGGGCACGGCGCGCACCACGGTCTGGGCGAACAGGCGCTGCGCCAGCTCCTCGTCCGACAGCATGGACCACAAGCCATCCGAGCATAATAACACCACGTCGCCCGGCAACAGGCTGGCGCGGCGCGACACTTCCACCTTGGGCGGCGTGGACGCGCCCAGGCAGTTATACAGCTTGTTGCGGTCGGGATGGGTGGCGCGCGCCGAGGGCGGCACAAGGCCCTTGTCGATCAGGCTTTCCACGTGCGAGTGGTCGCGCGTGCGCCCCAGCAGCTGGCCGCCGCGCAGCCAGTACAGGCGCGAATCGCCGCAATGCGCCCAGGTCGCCATATTGTGCTGGATCAGGCAGGCCACCACCGTGGTGCGCGGCGTATCGGCCAGTTGGTGCACATTGCGGTAGCGGTGGATTTCGCGGTGGGCGGCGTGCAGCGCGTCCTCCAGAAAGCGCTCCGGCCCTTTCACATAGGGCAAGGCCTGCTGCTGGAATATGGTGGAGAGGGTTTGCAGCGTGACGCTGGCGGCGATCTCGCCATGCAGATGGCCGCCCATGCCGTCGGCCAGCACCAGCAGCAAGGCGTCGCGCGTGAAGCTGTAGCCCATGCGGTCCTGATTCAGCTTGCGGCCGCCGATGTGGCTTTCCTGATACACCGAAAACTGCATGCGGCCCTCCCTCACGGTTAGCGCGTCTCGCCATCCCCGGACTTATCCTGCGGCGCATCGGCGCGACGTCCCGCCACGCGTCCGAACAGGCCACGCAGCTGGCTGCCCAGGCGTTCCAGCGTGCCTGGCGCCTCGGCCACTGGCGCCGCGACGGGCGTGCCGGGCTGCTGCAAAATCTTCTGCATCTCGAACAGGCTTTGCGGCCGCGCCAGCGGATCGACGCTCAAAGCCCATCGTACCAGCTTCACCAGCTCGGGCGAATAGCGGCCGTTCAGGCGCTCGAAATGGCTTTCCATGCGGTCGTCCTGGCGGCGCTGGTCGGCCGGCTGCGGCGGCGAGCCGACCATGCAGGCGAAGATGGAAGCGCCGATACTGTATATATCAGTCCAGGGGCCGAGCGCCTCGTTCTTGACATACAGTTCGGGCGGAGCAAAGCCTGGCGTGTACATCGGCATCAGCTTGGGACTATCGTTATTGATAGTCTGGCGCGCCGCGCCGAAATCCAGCAGCATTGGCGTGCCGTCGGTGCGCAGATAGATATTCGCCGGTTTCAGGTCCAGATGCAGCAGCTGATTGGCATGCACCTCGCGCAGCCCTTTCAGCACCTGAATAAAAATCTGGCGGATAAAAGCCTCGCCCAATTGCCGCCCTTTGGCGCGCTGGCGCTGAATCTGATCCTGCAAGGAATGGCCCGATTCATAGGCCATCACCATATACACGGTATCGTTCGCGCGGAAGAAATTCAACACTCTTACAACATTTGGATGCGAAATCCGCGCCAGCGCCCGACCCTCCTCAAAAAAGCATTTCAGCCCGATTCTAAAGACCGGAAGGTTGGATTTTGAGATGGCGGGCAGTAGTTCCCCCTCTTGACGAAGTACGAGGGCGCTTGGTAAATACTCCTTGATGGCTACCGCATTGTCTTCGGCATCGTAGGCGAGATACACAATACTGAACCCGCCCGAGGCAATTTTCTTTACAATGCGGTATCCAGCTATATCCAGCCCATCCGGCAACGGGGCGTTGTTTTGAGCAGCCATGGTGGTGTTCCTCGCCTCAACGACCGGATTGTGTGGGATAAAAGAACGCATTGTAAAGATAAAATATTCCGGGGATATACATTGAGCATTTCCAGCATGACAGGCTACGCGGTTGCCACCAGCGAGAGCGCGGCGGGAACCTTGACGATCGAAATCAAGAGCGTAAATTCGCGTTTCCTTGACCTTCAATTTCGCATCAACGACGATTTACGCGCGCTTGAACCCGATTTACGGTCTGCCATCATGGCCGCCATCACGCGCGGCAAAGTCGAGCTGCGCCTGAGCTTTGGCCGCAAGGCCGCCGGCGCCGGCACCCAGGCCTTGAACATCCCCTTATTGAACGAACTGGCCCGTCTGCAAGGCGAGGTCGGCAAGCACTTCTCCGACGCCGCCCAGATGAGCGTGGCCGAACTGCTGCGCTGGCCCGGCGTAGTGGAAGAAGCCCAGATCGGCCAGGAATCGCTGCAAGCCGACGTCGCCGCCCTCATGGGCCGCACCTTGCAAGCCTTCGTCACTAGCCGCCAGCGTGAAGGCGCGGCGCTGGAAGCGATGCTGGTGTCGCGCATCGAATCGATGGAAGGCATCGTCAAGCGCATCACCCCGCTGATCCCCCAGGTGGTGGCGCAATTCCAGCAGAAAGCCGTGGAGCGCATGCAGGAAGCGCTGGGCCTGGCCTGCCAGGGTTCCAACAACTCCCCCTCGCGCCAGGACGCCATGGAGCGCATCCGCCAGGAAGTGATCCTGTACGGCATCCGCATCGACGTGGCCGAAGAGCTGGGCCGCCTGTCGGCCCACCTCAGCGAAACCCGCCACATCCTGAAAAAAGGCGGCCAGGTCGGCAAGCGCCTCGACTTCATGATGCAGGAGCTCAACCGCGAAGCCAACACCCTCGGCGCCAAAGCCTCGGTCAAAGAACTGGCCGACGCCTCGATGGAACTGAAGCTGCTGATCGAGCAGATGCGCGAGCAGGTGCAAAACCTCGAATAAGCCCCAGCCGTTTGATCTGCATCAACAAATGTCCCACCCTGGTGTCAGGCACCACGGTGGGACATTTTTTGTTTTAGATCAAAGAATGTCCGACCTTCGTGCCTGACACCAGGGTGGACATTTTTTGATTTGAATCAAAGGCGGGGGTTTCAGGTTTTGGCGGGGAGGCTGTCGAACCAGTGCAGGGCGGCTTCCCAGAGGGGCTGGGCGGGGGCGCGGAAGTAGCCCATGTGGCCGATCGGGCCGAGGCCGCTGTGCTGGCCGTGTACGTCGATGCCGGACCAGGCGGCGTTGCGGTAGCCGCGCATGAAGGCGTCGCGCGAACGCGGCGGCGCCCAGGCGTCGTCGGTGGCGTTGACGGCAACGATGGGGGCGCGCACGCGGCCAAAACCGTCGGCGGTGGCGCGCATTTTCGGGTCGTCGAAGAAGTAATGGGGGAAGCGGCACCAGTGCTTCCATTGGCGGTAGACGCCGAGCGGCAGGTCTTCGCCCATGCCGAGCTTGCTCCAGGCCAGGAAGCCCTTCCAGCGCACCAGCAGCGGACCGGCCACATTCCACATCAGCAGCACGCGGATGCGCTCCAGGCGCGGCATCCAGCCATGCCAGCCGGCGCCGGTGCCGAACACGTACATGCCGTCGACCTTGTGCGGTTCGGGCAGCAGACCGAGGGCGTGGCCGCCATAGGAATGGCCGACCAGGTAGAGCGGCGCTGCGCCATCGGCCATATGCGCCACGGCGGCCGCCAGATCCTGGCGGCCCCAGACCAGGAAGTCGCCATCGAAGCCGCGCAGCGAGGCCGGCGCCGAGCGGCCGACGCCGCGGTAGTCGAAGGTCAGCACGGTGTAGCCGCGCGCCGCGGCAAATTCGGCGAAGCGGCGGTAGAAGCCTTGCGGCACGCCAGTGGCGCCGGCCACGATCAGGCGCCCACGCTCCATGCCGGCGGCGCGGTAGCGCACGGCGGCCAGCGCATAGCCATCGGCGGCGTACAAGGTCAGCGCCTCGCCTGCGGGCTGCGACACAGCCCCATCCAATGGAAGCAGCACTTCAGATGCAACTGCCGCCGGCGCGGCTTCGGACACGGGCACGGCGGCCCGTTCGGACTGACTCATTTCTGCTCCTTTTCCTTGAGCAGCGCCAGCAGCGCTGCGGTGGCCTGCGCCATGGGCGCGGTGTCGTTGGCGACGCGGGCTTGCAGCAGCCCGCCTTCATAGGTGGCGACGATCAGCGCAGCCAGCCCCTGGGCCGCCGCCGGCGTCTGGCCATTACGCTGCAAGCCGAGGGCCAGGCGTTCGCGGATGGCCTGGAAGGCCGCTGCCAGGGCGGCGCGCAACTCGGTGTCGGCCGGCGTGCTTTCCAGCGCCACCGCCGCCAGCGGACAACCGCGTTCGAAACCGCTGCCGTGCAAGCCGCGCTGGGCGCGTTCGATCCACATCCCCAGCGCCTGGCCGACATCGGCGCCGTCGCCCAGATACTCGTCGAGCTTGTTGCAGCTCCAGGCCACGGTCGCCTCCACGGCAGCCACGGCCAGCGCCGTTTTGCCGCCGGGGAAGTGGTGGTAGAGCACGCCCTTGGGCGCTTGCGCCAAGGCCAGCAGCTCGCTCAGGCCGGCGCCGTGCAGGCCGCGCGTCTGCAGCAGGTGGATCATGGTCTGGATCAGGCGCTCGCGGGTCTGGGGCGCCGCTTCGGTCGAGTAATCAGGGGTAATCATGCAAACGATTCTATAGACCAGTCGGTCCAGAGGTCAAGCAAAGTTTGCGCTGCGCCGCAAAAACCCGGTGCAAATACGGTTGCTCTTGGTAAAATACGTCTTTGGGCGCTCGCTTAGCGCGCCTGCTCCGTTTTTTGAAAGTCCGAAACATGAGCCAACACTTCTCCGGCAGCCTGTTCATGGTGGCCGCCCCCTCCGGCGCCGGCAAATCGACCCTGGTCAATGCCCTGCTGGCCCAGGAACCCGGCATCAAGCTGTCGATCTCGACCACCACGCGCCAGCCGCGCCCGGGCGAAGAGCATGGCCGCGAGTACTTCTTCACCACCGCCGAGGATTTCGTGGCGCGCGCCCAGGCCGGCGAATTCCTGGAATGGGCCGAAGTGCACGGCAATTACTACGGCACTTCGCGCATCTTCGTCGAAGAACAGATGAAGACCGGCACCGACATCCTGCTGGAAATCGATTGGCAGGGCGCGCGCCAGGTCAAGAAGCAATTCCCGCAGGCGGCCGGCATCTTCATCCTGCCGCCGTCGATCGCGGCGCTGGAAGAACGGCTGCATAAACGCGGCCAGGACGAACCGCATGTGATCACGCGGCGCCTGCTGGCGGCGGGCGGCGAAATCGCCCACGCGCCCGACTTCGAGTATGTTATTATCAATGAAGAGTTTTCGGTCGCACTGTCCCAACTGGGTGCGATCGTCCGATCGGCCCGTTGCCGGTTTGCGCAACAAGCGGCCCGCAATGTCGAGCTGTTTGCCCAACTGGGTATCCACGCCGAGCACGCTGAATAAATACCGTATCTGAGGAGTTAAGATGGCCCGTATTACGATTGAAGATTGCCTGAAGAATGTACCGAACCGCTTCCAGCTGACCCTGGCCGCGACCTACCGCGCCCGCCAGCTGCTGCAAGGCCATACGCCGAAAGTCGAAGCCAAGGACAAGCCGACCGTGGTGGCCCTGCGCGAAATCGCCGCCGGCAAAGTTGGCCTGGAAATGCTGAAAAAGGTGCCAATGTAATTGTGGGAACTCCGGTTCCCTGCACTTGCTGTCCCAGGTTCTCCCAGTCTGACCGATACTGCGACACCGTATGAACCTGTCCGAAACCAGCATTAGCGATCAGCCCGCCAGCCGGGCTAAACGCCCGGCCAAGTCTGCGCCGGGCGTTGATCCCTCTGCCTCCTCCATTCCCACTTCCCCGCTGGCCGCGCCCGTTGTTGCCGCCGGTGTCGCCACCATCAGCCACCTGAGCGAAAAACTGGCCGAGTACATGACGCCGGCCGACCTGAAAAAGGTGCGCGAAGCTTACCGTTTCTCGGACGAGATGCATCTCGGCCAGGTGCGCAAATCGGGCGAACCGTATATCTCGCACCCGATCGCCGTGGCCGAGATCTGCGCCGACTGGAAGCTCGATGCGCAAGCCATCATGGCCGCCCTGCTGCACGATGTGATGGAAGACCAGGACGTCAAGAAGGATGAGCTGATCGAGCGCTTCGGCGCCCCCGTCGCCCACCTGGTCGACGGCCTGTCCAAGCTGGAGAAAATCGAGTTCCAGAGCCAGATCGAGGCGCAGGCGGAAAACTTCCGCAAGATGCTGCTGGCCATGGCCTCGGACGTGCGCGTGATCCTGATCAAGCTGGCCGACCGCCTGCACAATATGCGCACGCTGGAAGTGATGGCGCCGGCCAAGAAGCGCCGCATCGCCGGCGAAACGATGGAAGTGTATGTGCCGATCGCCCACCGCCTCGGCCTGAACAATATCTACCGCGAGCTGCAGGACCTGGCCTTCTCCCACCTGTATCCGCTGCGCTACCACGTGCTCTCCAAGGCCGTGAAGGCGGCGCGCGGCAACCGGCGCGAGGTGGTCAAAAAAATCCTCGAATCGGTCAAGAACACGCTGGGCATGGCCGGCATCTCGGCCGAAGTGTACGGCCGCGAAAAAACCCTGTACGGCATCTACAAGAAAATGCGCGCCAAGCACCTGAGCTTTTCCCAGGTGCTCGACGTGTACGGCTTCCGCGTGGTGGTGGACAGCTTCGCCAACTGTTATGTGGCGCTGGGCACCCTGCACAGCCTGTACAAGCCCATGCCGGGCAAGTTCAAGGACTATATCGCCATCCGTAAGCTGAACGGCTACCAGTCGCTGCACACCACCCTGATCGGCCCTTACGGCACGCCGGTCGAATTCCAGATCCGCACCCAGGAAATGCACCGCACTGCCGAATCGGGCGTGGCGGCGCACTGGCTGTACAAGAACAGCGACGCGAATATGTCGGACCTGCAGCAGCGCACCCACGCCTGGCTGCAATCGCTGCTCGACATCCAGCAGCAGACCGGCGACTCGGCCGAATTCCTGGAACACGTCAAGGTCGACCTGTTCCCCGACTCGGTCTACGTGTTCACGCCCAAGTCGAAGATCATCGCCCTGCCGCGCGGCGCCACGCCGATCGACTTCGCCTACGCCATCCACACCGGCATTGGCGACCACACGGTGGGCGTCAACATCAATGGCGAGGCGGCGCCGCTGCGCACCGAGCTGCGCAACGGCGACATCATCGAAATCGTCACCGACAACAGCTCGCGGCCCAGCCCGATCTGGCTCTCGTTCGTGCGCACCGGCAAGGCGCGCTCGGCGATCCGCCACCACCTGCGCACCATCAACCTGCCGGAATCGATCCGCCTCGGCCAGCAGCTGCTGAACCAGGCGCTGCACGCGATCAATATCGATCCGCAACTGCCCGACAACCTGACCGAACGCCTGCTCAATGAATCGAGCGCCAAATCGCTCGACGAGCTGTATGCCGACATCGGCATCGGCAAGCGCATGGCGGCCCTGGTGGCGCGCCACATCTTCGGCATGCTGGGCGGCGAAGCAGCCAGCGCGCCGGTCGACCATACCAGCGCGGCCGAACTCGATCCGGTGACGATCTACGGCAGCGAAGGCGTGTCGGTGCAGTTGGCGCCCTGCTGCCTGCCGATTCCAGGCGACCAGATCGTCGGCCAGTTGCGGCGCGACCAGGGCTTGCAGGTGCACACCGGCGACTGCACGGTGGCCAAGCGCCAGCGCCAGAAAGAGCCGGACCGCTGGATCGCCGTCAAATGGGCGCCCGAACTGAACCGCCGCTTCGACACCCGCATCAAGCTGCTCATCAATAACGAAAAAGGCATCCTGGCGCGCGTGGCGGCCGAGATCGGCGAGTCCGACGGCAACATCACCTTCGTCGGCATGGACGAGGACAAAGAGCACATCCTGCACCAGCTGCGCTTCACCATCCAGGTCAAGGACCGCGTGCACCTGGCCGGCCTGCTGCGCAATGTGCGCCGCGTCGCCGGCGTCAACCGCGTCTCGCGCGAGCGCGCATAAAAAACCGGGCCGAGGCCCGGTTTTCTTTTTCCGCCCTCCCCGCTTCAGGCCGGGGCCGGATAGCTCACTTCAAGGATTTCCAGCTCCTCCACTCCGGTCGGGGTGCGCAGGGTGACGGTGTCGCCTTCGCGCGCCGTGGTGATGGCGCGCGCGACGGGGGCGATCCAGCTGATCTTGCCGTGCAGCGGGTCGAATTCGTCGATGCCGACGATGGTGATGGTGTGTTCCTCGCCATCCGGCTTGCTGTAAGTGACGGTGGCGCCGAAGAAGATCTGGTCGCTGCCATGGTGCACGCTGGGATCGACCACGGCAGCCAGGTCGAGGCGCTTGGTCAGGAAGCGGATGCGGCGGTCGATTTCGCGCAGGCGGCGCTTGCCGTAAATGTAGTCGCCGTTTTCCGAACGGTCGCCGTTCGAGGCGGCCCAGTGCACCACTTTCACCACTTCGGGCCGCTCCACATCGATCAGCTGCAGCAGCTCGTCCTTGATGCGCTGGTAACCGGCCGGCGTGATGTAATTCTTGGAGCCGGGCGGGATCGGCGGCGCCTGCGGGGCGCCGTCTTCGTCATCGTCGTTATCCGTTTCTTTTACGAAAGCTTTATTCATGGGGCTATGTTTCACGTATCATCAGGCATGCTTCCTGATTGTACACATATATGACCCCCGCTTCCTCCTGCCTGGACATCCTGCTGGCTGCGAGCCAGGCGGAAATCTATCTGCTCGACCCGGCCAGCCTGCGCATCGTGCAGGCCAGCGCCACCGCCTGCCGCAACAACCGCTATGAGGCGGCGGCGCTGCGCCAGCTGACGCTGGCGGCACTGGCGCCGCAGCTGGCGCGGGCCGCGTTCGAAGCGGCACTGGCGCGCCGGCAGCCGCTGGCCGCGCGCCTGCGCCGCGCCGACGGCAGCGAGTATGCCGTGCAGCTTTGCCTGCAAGCGGTGCAGCACGAGGGCCAGGCGCTGATCCTGGCTATGGCCGACGACCAGTGCGCCGGCTGCACCGCCGACGACGCGCTGCGCCAGGTGCAGTCGCGCTTCGATGCCATCGTCACGCACACGCCGGGCCTGGTCTACCAGTTCGTGCTGGCGGCCGATGGCAGCGTGGCCTTTCCCTATCTGAGCGACGGCTGCCAGGCCTTGCTGGGCTTGCCGGCCGCGGCCCTGCACGCGGCGCCGCAACGCTTTCTGGAACTGATCCTGGAAGAAGACCGCGACTCCTATCAGGACGCCATGCGCGCCTCGGCCAGCAGCCTGTGGAGCTGGAACTGGGAGGGCCGCATCTGGGTCGATGCCTGGAAGGACGTGAAGTGGATCAATCTGCGCTCCACCCCGCGCCTGCTGCCCGGCGGCGGCGTGCAGTGGGAAGGCATCATGACCAATATCACGGAAAGCAAGCTGGAGCAGCTGGAAGTGCGCCAGAGCCGCGCCCGCCTGGCCGAGCTGACCGCCCACATCGAAAAGGTCAAGGAGCAGGAACGCACCCGCATCGCGCGCGAAATCCACGATGACCTGGGCGGCAATCTGACCGCCATCAAGATGGCACTGGCCATGCTGGCGGCGCGCCTGCCCGAGGCGCCCGGTCCGCTGCACGAGAAGGCGGCCTATGTGGACAGCCTGGTCGACCGCACCATCGACGCCGTGCACCGCATCACGCTCGACCTGCGCCCCTCCATCCTGGACTTCGGCCTGGTGGCGGCGCTCGACTGGCAGGCGCGCGACTTCACCACCCAGGCCGGCATCGCCTGCAGCTTTACCTCGAACGTGAAAGAACTCGAGCTCGACCCCGACCAGGCGGCCGCCCTGTTCCGCATCGGCCAGGAAGCGCTGACCAATATTGCCAAACATGCCAATGCGAGCCAGGTCAGCGTCAAACTGACGCGCACGCGCCACCAGATCAGCCTGAAAATCAGCGACGACGGCGACGGCATCCGCCAGGCCGACCGCAGCAAGCCGCAATCCTTCGGCCTGCGCGGCATGGCCGAACGCGCCAATGCCCTGGGCGGAACGTTGACATTGAGCCACGCTCCCGGTGGCGGTACGGTGGTCGCCATTAAAATAAAACGGGAAATGGACGATGCGGCGCCCCCGGCGGGCAGCAGCGGGGCTACAATAGCAACTGTTGCCGTACCGAAATATCAAGCTAGCTGAACGATATGAGTGAAAAAGCCGTCATCAAGGTCTTCATCGCCGACGACCATGCGATCGTGCGCGAGGGTCTGAAACAGATCCTGGCCGATACCAAGGACATCGTCGTTGCCGGCGAGGCCGAGAATGGGCTGGATGCCGTCAAGCTGTTCCGCAAATCGGGCTGCCAGGTGCTGCTGCTCGACATTTCCATGCCCGACCGCAGCGGCATCGAGGTGCTCAAGCAGGTCAAGAAGGAAAAGCCCGAGCTGGCCGTGCTGATGCTGTCCATGCACCGCGAAGACCAGTATGCGATCCGCTCGCTGAAAGCCGGCGCGGCCGGCTATCTGACCAAACAGAGCGCGCCGAAAGAACTGGTCACGGCTATCCGCCAGGTCGCTAGCGGATTAAAATACATTAGTCCGGCACTGGCGCAAGAGCTCGCCAACCACGTGGGCGAAGACCACGAGGCGGCGCTGCACGAGTCCCTC
Source organism: Massilia sp. BJB1822 (assembly GCF_013369485.1). GTDB lineage: Bacteria > Pseudomonadota > Gammaproteobacteria > Burkholderiales > Burkholderiaceae_D > Rugamonas. The sequence continues at coordinate 298,384 of NZ_JABWEB010000004.1, read as the reverse complement.
TCCGACCGCGAATACCAGACCCTGACCATGATCGCCTCCGGCAAGACGGTGGGCACCATCGCCAAGGAACTGTCGCTGTCGGTGAAGACGGTGAGCGAATACCGCGCCCGCCTGCTGGTCAAGATGAAACTGAAAAACAGCGCCGAACTGACCCACTACGCCATCAAGAACCAGCTGATCGAATAAGCGCTGCCTTTGATTTTTGCTTAAGGTTAGATGCCCCAAAGTAAGGCCACTTCTGCCCGCTAATTCCCGCATTGACGGGCGCGGCCGTGGCATATGATGCAGGCTATCGGTAAACCTTTTTGGAAGAGGCTGTACGTCAGATGTCAAAATCCCCGAATCCTGCCGGAGCGGAACAAAACCCGGCCGATATCGCGCGCGAGGCCTTCCGCCGCCTTGCCACCCGCCGGATTGCCCCGACGCCGGAAGCTTACCGCAGCATCTATAACGAGATCGCCGGCTTGCCGGACACGCCCGAGGCGCCCGCCGCCCCGCTCGGCACGGCCGCGCCCGCCGCCGACCAGGGCGCGGAAACCATGCTCGACACCTTCGCCAGCAATCTGAGCGCCCAGGCCGGCGAGCTGGCCGACTTCGGCCGCCGCATGAACCGCGCCGTCAAGGCGCGCGACTGGGACGCCTATGCGCGCACCCTGTCGGCGCTGGCCGACCGTCCCGTCAAGCGCGGCGGCGGCATCGAAGTGGCGCCGGCGCCCGCCGGCGAGCAGACGCGCGTGCTGCGCGACCTCTTGAGCCGCACCCTGACCTTTGCCGTCGCCTCGCTCCTGAGCGGCACCCCGGCCCTGGTGGCCGAGGCCGAATCGCTGGGCGCGGCCACCAAGGAAGCGCATACCGAGGCGGCGCTGTCGGAAATCGCCGTGCGCCTCAAGCAGCTGTGCTACCAGATCGAACTCAAGAGCGGCGACACGGCCGAGCAGCAGGAATTGCTGCTGCGCCTGTTCCGCCTGCTGCTGGAAAACGTCAGCGAGCTGCTGGACGACGATTCCTGGCTGCGCGGCCAGATCGACGCCGTGCAAAACCTGATCGCCGGCCCGATCGACCAGCGCGCGCTGGAGGAAGCCACGCGCAGCCTGAAGGACGTGATCTACAAGCAAAGCCAGCTCAAGCACAGCATCTCGGACGTCAAGCTGACGGTCAAGAATATGATGATGACCTTCATCGACCGCCTGGGCGAAGTGGCTACCAGCACCGGCGACTTCCACAACAAGATCGGCGGCTATTCCGAGAAGATCAGCAAGGCCGAGAACATCACCGAGCTGAACCAGATCCTCGACGAAGTGCTGAAGGAAACGCGCATCGTGCAAAACGAAGCGCTCAAGGCACGCGACAATATGGTGACGGCGCGCCAGGAAGTGCAGGACGCTGAAGCGCGCATCCACGCCCTGGAAGCGAAGCTGCAGCATATGAGCGAGCTGGTGCGAGAAGACCAGCTGACCGGCAGCCTGAACCGCCGCGGCCTGGACGATGTGTTCGAACGCGAAGTGGCGCGCTCGGAGCGGCGCGGCACGCCGCTGTGCATCGCCATCCTCGATCTGGACGACTTCAAGCGCCTGAACGACACCTATGGCCACATCGCCGGCGATGGCGCGCTCAAGCACTTGGTCAAGATCGTCAAGGAAACCCTGCGCTCGATGGATGTGATCGCCCGCTTCGGCGGCGAGGAATTCCTCATCCTGCTGCCGGAAACCTCGGTCGAAGCGGCCACCGCGACCATGACCCGCCTGCAGCGCGAACTGACGCGCCACTTCTTCATGCACGAGAACGAGAAGCTGCTGATCACCTTCTCGGCCGGCGTCGCCCTGCGCCGCCCGAACGAGGCGCAGACCGATCTGGTCAAGCGCGCCGACCAGGCCATGTACACGGCCAAGAAGACCGGCAAGAACCGGGTGGTGGTGGCGGATTAAACGGTTTGAAAAAGCAAGAAAGCCCGGTTTCCCGGGCTTTTTTTACGACTTTTTGCGCCGATTACGATGGTGGACATAGGCCAATAACCCCATGCCCAGCAACATCACGGAAATCGTGGACGGTTCTGGAATCCGAGTCGACGGATTTTCCGGTTTCACATCCGGGTCCGTTGTGACGTAGGTTGAAAAAGCGATAGACAAATGATTCATCGTCGCAGGCGGATAATAGGTCCGCGGTGGACCAGATGAAAACTGCTGGTTCATCAGAGAAACGAGTGGGTGCTGAATTAGGTATATACCTGAATCTATACCATAGCCCCAATGCCCAAGTTCAAACATCACCAGGTCTCCAGCATTGATGTGGAGGTTATACGGTGTCAAATCAAATATGGAGCCCGACGTTGGTGCGAATAGTTCAGCATCCCAGGGGCCAGAATACCATCCATTAGCACTACCAACTTTGATTCTGAGCTGGTTGAGATAGCTTCCAAACCTCCCGCGCCCCCCATAAATGGCCATACCAGAGAGTAATCCTGTTTTCCCCGCCATAAATGTTTGCTGATAAATACTATTTATGGTGTTCGTACCGGCGCCTCGGTAGGGATTATCCGGGCCACTTGGAGCATAGGGATTAAATGGGCTATGCACATCCACGACTTGGATAGGCATAGCAACTGAGCTCCCGGCAGTTAGAGCAATAAACGCAGCGACCAGGACTTGAAGCAAACGTGGGAAATTCATATTAATCTCTTTCATTGCGAATAACAATAATTCTATTATGCAAATAAAATTTCGTCAATGCAATTAACGGTGACTACTCTTAAAAAAATGACCGCTCGTTCTGCCCACACACCGAAATTACAGTCTTTTACCAACTATTACTCCGCTTTATTCTTGCAACTAGAATTTTGCAAGTAATTGAATATCGAGGATTTCCTAGCTCCTTCATTGCCAAACGATATATAAAATAGCTTTGGAATTTATATTTCCCTGAGGTAATATTTTTGGTGGTTTTAAATAAATATTGATAAAACCACTATTACTTTAAAAGGAACCGAATTATGCAAGCTCTGAATGCGCTGGGCAGTACTCTTCCAACCGATGGCGACGACCTGCTGGAAGGTGGCGATGGCAACGATACCTTGAACGGGGGATTGGGCAACGACACCTTGAACGGCGGCGCCGGCAATGACATTTATGTCTTCCAGCGCGGCAGCGGCCAGGACACCATCCTCGAAAGCGCGGGCAGCAAGACCTTGCGCTTCACCGATCTGAGCGTGGAAGAGCGCCCTGCCCTGGCCCGCGTCGGCGACGATCTGCTGATCTCCTACGGCAATGGCGACAGCATCACCGTACTCAAACACTTCAACGGCAACCCAGTCCACCACTTCGAATTCGCCGACGGCAAAACCTTCACTACGGAAGAAATCCTGGCCGTCACGCCCATCCGCCTGGGCAGCGGCGACGACACGGTCAATTTCACGACCGCCTACAGCATCCAGGTACAGGCCGGCGAAGGCAACGACAGCATTAGCGTGATCAGCGGCCATAACCGCCTGTCCGGCGAAGGTGGCAACGACCAACTGCGCGGCGGCGAAGGCCACGATACGCTCGATGGCGGCAGCGGCAGCGATACCCTGATCGGTGGCAATGGCAACGACGTGCTGCTGGGCGGCGCGGGCGACGACAGCCTGGACGGCGGTGCCGGCAACGATCTGCTGCAAGGCGATGCCGGCAACGATACCCTGATCGGCGACAACGGTTCCGATACGCTGGTGGGCGGCACGGGCAACGATACCTATATCATCGGCGCCAACTCGCTGAACACCGTGATCGATAACCGCGACGGTGGTGCAGGCCATATCGACACCCTGGTCTTCCGCGACATCGACCTGTCCGCCCTGACCGACGTCAAGCGCGTGGGTGACGACATGGTCATCAACTGGGGACCAACCTGGGGGCCGCAGCATGATGTAACGATAAAAAATATGTTCATCAATGCTGGCTATGAAATCACCCACCTGCAGTTCCGCAAATCAACCACTTCCAACGAGCTGGTGACGTATTCGCTTAACGATTTTCTGGCCACCCGCAAGTATGTGATGAGCACCGGCAATGACAAGCCGATCTTTACCGATGCCAACGACACCGTCAAAGGACAGACCGGCAACGACTTTCTGACTGGGCGCGGTGGTAATGACGTTCTTGATGGAGAAGGCGGCAACGATACACTGGACGGCGGTACTGGTAACGACGTGCTGATCAGCGGCACAGGTAATGACACATTTATCTTCCGCGTCGGCTCCGGACAGGACGTGATCAATGCCACGGACGCGACGCCCGATCGCACAAAGGTCATTCGTTTCACTGATGTTGCCTCAACCGAGCTGAAATCACTGGAGCGCTCAGCTATCAGCCTGATCATCAACTACGGTAATAATGACAAGATCACCATTGGTGGCCACTTTTCCTCAGATCGGGAGATCACCCGTTTTGAATTCTCTGACGGAGTCAGCTTTAATCAGAACCAGCTCTATGATCGGTACCCGCTCCAGCTGATCAGTTCAAGCGCCTCGACGGGCCCAGGTTATATGGCTTTCGGGAAAACAAATGATCGCATTTATGGAACAAATGATGGCGACTTCCTCAGCATGGGTGCCGGTGACGACATCGCTTACGGCAGCGGCGGCAACGACAATTTGAAGGGCGATGATGGCAACGACACCTTGGACGGAGGGGCTGGAAAAGATACTCTTGCCGGGGGAACTGGGAACGACTTGCTAACCGGCGGCGATGATAACGATTATCTCTCAGGCGAAGATGGCAACGACACGCTCATCGGTGGCAGTGGCAACGACTCGCTGAATGGCGGAAAAGGAGAAAATACATTCGTTGTCCATCTTGGCGCAGGACAGGATCTGATTTCTGCCAACGATCCAGACAATCCCGACAATATTTCAACCGTCAAATTTCTGGATGTGGCCTCTACTGATCTAAGCAAGATCACCCGAGTAGGGAACAGTCTTGTTATTGAGTATGGCATGGGGGACAGCATTACTACCCCCATCTATATCAGTTCAACTGGGGTGGGTCGTTATGAATTTACCGACAAGTCCTTGACGCTTGAAGAACTCTATAAAAGCTATCCCATTCATTTGAGCAGAGTGGCAGATATTAACGTTTACTTTCACAAGTACAGCTATCACGTCCTGGCAGGTGATGGCGACGACATCGTACAAATGGGCACTGGCGACGACACGCTTCTGGGAGAAGATGGCAATGACACCCTGCTCACAGGTGAGGGTAATGACAGCGTTTTAGGTGGCGATGGCAACGACAACATCAAGACCGGCAACGGCAACGACACCATCTACGGCGGCGCCGATAATGACTCGATATGGGGAGAAGCCGGCAACGATTTGATCTTTGGCGGCGCGGGCAACGATGACCTGCGCAGCGGCCTCGGTGACGACACCCTCGATGGCGGTACCGGTAACGATACCCTGGATGGAGTCGATGCAGGCAACGACACCTACATTTTCCGCCGTGGTGACGGCCAGGACTTGATCAAACAGAACGGCGGTGTGGCGGCTGAAACCATCAAGACGGTTCAATTTGAAGATATCAAGTTCAGTGACATCACCTCGGCACGGAAGGTGGGCAACGATCTCGCCCTGACCTATGGCGACAGTGATCAGCTCACAATACTTGAACATTTTACCAGTGTTGCCTACCAAATCGACATCTTCAAATTTGCCGACATGACGCTGACCATGGACGAGTTCATCGCCCGCAGCCCCGTATTACTGGGCGATAAGCCCGACGATTTCAAAGGAACGGGCCGCGATGACATTATCCGTGCAGGTCTAGGCAACGACAGCGTCGATGGTGGAGCCGGTAATGACATACTCTTCGGCGAAGCGGGCGACGACCTCCTCATGGGGGGCTTGGGTAACGACAAGCTCTATGGAGGCGACCATGTCGATCGCCTATATGGCGGCCTTGGCAACGACACCTTGTATGGCGAGAATGGCAATGACCAGGTAATTGGCAACGAGGATGATGATTTGCTGTTCGGCGGTTTAGGCAATGATACGCTCGATGGCGGAGTCGGCAACGACCTCCTGTACGGTGAGGCTGGCAACGATAGCTTGCGAGGCGGACTTGGCAACGATACTTTGGATGGTGGCGCAGGCGATGACGTGCTGGAGGTCGGCCCTGGCCTGGATCTGGTTCTGCTGCGAGCCGGTTCCGGTAAGGACACCCTGGTGCTTGGCATCAACGACAAGGCCAACATGGCCACCGTCCAGTTTGAAGGCATTCTGGCCAATGGTCTGAAATCCGTGGTACGTGCGGGCGACGACTTGGTCATCAGCTACGGCACAGGCGATCAGCTCACGGCCCCAAAAGTCTTCCTGCAACCAACCACAAACCCTTCGCAAATGCTGTTTGCCGACGGCCAGGTGCTGACACCAGCGCAGCTATTGGCCATGTACTCCTCGCCAGCCAAAGCAGCGCCAATCAGCTTGACTGGCTCCAACGATATCGATCTGAGCACTGCTGAACTGGTGGGCATTTCCCCTGCTCAGTTCTCCTGACCATCAACTTAAGAATATAAACTATTATTTTTGAAGTAACTAAAAGCCCGGGGTTCCCGGGCTTTTTTATTTCCAAACGATATATCAAGTCACTTAGCAATTTATTTTTCCCTAAGGTAATATTTTTGATGGTTTTAAATAAATATTTATAAAACCACTACTATTTTAAAAGGAACCGAATTATGCAAGCTCTGAATGCGCTGGGCAGTACTCCCCCAACCGATGGCGACGACCTGCTGGAAGGTGGCGATGGCAACGATACCTTGAATGGAGGATTGGGCAACGACACCCTGAACGGCGGTGCTGGCAATGACATTTATGTCTTCCAGCGCGGTAGCGGCCAGGACACCATCCTCGAAAGCGCGGGCAGCAAAACCCTGCGCTTCGCCGATCTGAGCGTGGAAGAGCGCCCTGCCCTGGCCCGCGTCGGCGACGATCTGCTGATCTCCTACGGCAATGGCGACAGCATCACGGTGCAGAAACACTTCAATGGCAACCCAGTCCACCATTTCGAATTCGCCGACGGCAAAACCTTCACCACGGAAGAAATCCTGGCCGTCACGCCGATCCGCCTGGGCAACGGTGACGATACGGTCAATTTCACGACCGCCTACAGCATCCAGGTACAGGCCGGCGAAGGCAACGACAGCATCAGCGTGATCAGCGGCCATAACCGCCTGTCCGGCGAAGGCGGCAACGACCTGCTGCGCGGCGGCGAAGGCCACGATACGCTCGATGGCGGCAGCGGCAATGACACTCTAATCGGTGGCAATGGCAACGACGTGCTGCTGGGCGGCGCGGGCGACGACAGCCTGGACGGCGGCGCCGGCAACGACCTGCTGCAAGGCGATGCCGGGAACGATACCCTGATCGGCGACAACGGTTCCGATACGCTGGTGGGCGGCACGGGCAACGATACCTACATCATCGGCGCCAACTCGCTGAACACGGTGATCGATAACCGCGACGGCGGCGCAGGCCATATCGATACGCTGGTCTTCCGCGATATCGACCTGTCCGCCCTGACCGACGTCAAGCGCGTGGGCGACGACATGGTCATCAACTGGGGGCCGACCTGGGGGCCGCAGCATGACGTGACGATAAAAAATATGTTCATCAATGCTGGCTATGAAATCACCCACCTGCAGTTCCGCAAGTCGGCCACATCGAATGAGCTGGTGACGTACTCGCTCAACGATTTCCTGGCTACGCGCAAGTACGTGATGAGCACGGGGAATGACAAGCCAATCTTTACCGATGCCAACGACACCGTCCAAGGCCAGACCGGTAATGATTTCTTGACCGGACGCGGGGGGAATGATGTTCTGAATGGCGAGGGCGGCAACGACACGCTGGATGGCGGCACCGGTAACGACACGCTGATTGGCGGCACCGGCAATGACACTTACGTTTTCCGTGTAGGCTCCGGCCAGGACTTGATCAATGCCGCCGATCAAACCGCAGGACGCATTAAAACTATCCGCTTCACCGACGTCGCATCGAACGAGCTCACCTCTTTGGAGCGCGAGGTCAATAATTTGATCATTCGTTATGGCGACAATGACAAGATTACTGTAAGTGGCCATTTCGCCTCGATCAATCAGATCGACCAGATAAATTTCTCGGATGGCGTCAGCTTTAACCTGAGTCAACTCTATGCGAAGTACCCCATTCGCTTGCTCAATTCACCGACAGGTGAAAATAAATTGAGCTTCGGGGCGACAGATGACCGCATTTATGGCACGGATAATGCCGACATCCTGTCCATGGGGGCCGGCAACGACCAGGCCTACGGCGGGGGTGGTAATGATGATTTGAAGGGTGACGACGGTAACGACACCTTGGATGGGGGCGCGGGAAAAGATACCCTCGTCGGCGGAACCGGGGATGATTTATTGACCGGTGGCGACGACAACGACCGCATCATAGGAGATGACGGTGACGACACTATCATTGGTGGTGCCGGTAACGACGCAATGTACGGCGGAAAGGGTAACAATACATTCATCGTCAAGCTTGGCGCTGGACAGGATCAGATATATACCGACGTTACTGATCACGACCATATTTCAACCATCAAATTCCTGGATGTTGCCTCAAGCGATATCAGCAAGATCACCCGAGTATCATACGATGCTATTAATATTGAATATGGCATGGGGGATAGCGTCACAACCTCGATCTATTACAATTCTGCCCCAGTGGGCCGCTATGAATTTACCGATAAGACCTTCACGCTCGAAGAGCTTTACAAAAACTATCCTATTCATCTAAGCAAGGTAGCCGACATAAACGTTGCCTTTCTTAAATATAGCTATCACGTTCTGGCAGGTGATGGTGATGACATTGTGCAAATGGGCGCTGGCGACGACACGCTTCTGGGTGAAGACGGCAACGATACCCTGAGCACATACGATGGCAATGACAGCGTTTTAGGCGGCGACGGCAACGACTATATCAAGGCAGGCAACGGTGACGACACCATTTACGGCGGTGCCGACAACGACACCATATTCGGAGAAGCCGGCGACGATCTGTTAGTTGGCGGTGCAGGCAATGATCAGCTGCGAGGCGATGGCGGCAACGATACCCTTGATGGTGGCACTGGTAACGACACGCTGGACGGCGCCGAGATAGGCAATGACACCTATATTTTCCGCCACGGCGACGGTCAGGATCTTATCAAGCAGAACGGCGCTGCAACGGCGACAACCATCAAGACGATTCAGTTCGAAGACGTCAAATTCAGTGACGTCACTTTGGTACGGAAGGTGGGCAACGATCTCGTCCTTACCTATGGAGACAGCGATCAACTGACACTACTTGAACACTTTACCAACGTCAACAGCCAGGTCGACATCTTTAAGTTTGCCGACATGACGCTGACCATGGATGACTTCATCGCCCGCAGCCCCGTGCTACTAAGCGAAAAGCCCGACCAGTTCACCGGGACAGCCCGCAATGAAATTATCCATGCTGGCTTAGGCAACGACACCATCGACGGAGGAAGCGGCGATGACATCCTCTTTGGCGATGCAGGCGACGATGTCTTACTCGGAGGGCTGGGCAACGATAAAATATACGGTGGTGACAACTCCGATGGGATAGAGGGCCGCGAAGGTAACGACACCCTGTACGGCGAAAACGGCAATGACCGTCTACACGGTGGCGATGGGGACGACCTGGCCTACGGTGGTGCCGGCAACGACGACCTTTTCGGCGGTCTGGGCAATGACCTCTTGTTCGGGGATGCCGGCAACGATAACTTGCGAGGTTTGGCTGGCAACGATACGCTGGATGGCGGCGCAGGCGATGACGTGCTTGAGGTCGGTACCGGCTTGGACCTGGTTCTGCTGCGAGCCGGTTCCGGTAAAGACACGCTGATACTTGGCATTAACGACAAGACCAACATGGCTACCGTCCAGTTTGAAGGCATCCTGGCGAATGGCCTGAAATCCGTAGTACGCGCTGGCGATGATTTGGTCATCAGTTACGGCACAGGAGATCAGCTCACTGCCCAAAAAGTCTTCCTGCAGCCAACCACGAACCCTTCGCAAATGCTATTTGCTGACGGTCAGGTGCTAACTCCAGCGCAGCTGTTGGCCATGTATGCCTCTCCAGCTAAAGCGACATCGGGCAATATCGAAAATATTATTGATACTGAAAGCGCGGGAGTGGAACTTGTGGGGGTAGCCATGCTTGAGTTTACCTAAGATACTTCCTTATTGGCGAACGCCCGTAAGGAATAAGTGCCAAATAGACAATCAATCAGGGTGCTACTGGGGTAGCGCCCTTTTTATATTGAGTAAGAAAAAATATATTTTTTGGGGCTAAAGTTCCCCAAAAACAGGCCGCCTAAGCGGCCATCCCCCTCACCACTTTAGAGGGGGAACAGCAGATTTTCCTCTCCAAAACACCCTAAAGCTTCCCGTACGGCAACCGTTACCCAAAATAACAGCGGCTTGATCGTCCCGGAACAGCGGGGCGGGCCAAAGTGAATGAGCAGATTGCCCAACCAGTAGTACCAGTTTTGGAGAAATACCATGGCCTCAGTTATTAACACCAACATCGCCTCCCTGAATTCGCAACGCAACCTGAGCGGATCGCAATCGGCACTGAACACCTCACTGCAACGCCTGTCCTCGGGTATGCGTATCAACAGCGCGAAAGATGACGCGGCAGGCCTGGCAATTTCAGACCGGATGACCTCGCAAATCCGCGGCATGACCCAGGCAAGCCGTAACGCCAACGACGGCGTATCCCTGGCGCAAACCGCTGAAGGCGCGCTGTCGAGCTCCGGCGACATTCTGCAACGTATCCGCGAACTGGCTGTTCAATCGTCCAACTCCACCAACTCGGCATCTGACCGTCAGGCACTGCAGACCGAGGTGGGGCAACTGGCATCGGAATTGAACCGCATTGCGCAAACCACTTCCTTCAACGGCCAGACTCTGCTGGACGGCACCATGGGTACCGCGAACTTCCAGGTCGGCGCTGATGCCAACCAGCTGATCTCGGCGAACGGTGCAAACTTCTTGACCAACACCTACGGTAACAATCGCGTCGAGAACGACCAGTTTGTTGCCATCGACGCCACCAACCATATCGATAACACCGGGAAGAGCATCACCATCAACGGTGTACGCGGCTCGGCCACTATCAAAACTGGCAACACTGGTGCGACGCCTCCAGAAGTGCAGAGCACGGCAAAATCGATCTCCGAAAGCATCAACAAGCAGGCTGGCGCCACCGGCGTTACCGCCTCCGCTCGTACCGATGCAAACCTGACGCTGACCGCTAGCACGGCCTATTCGTTCACCCTGGAAGGCGACAATCTTGGCAAGGCCACGACCATCTCCTTCACCACGGGTGCCGGCAACACGGCCACCGACTACGCTTCCGGCATTAACGCAATCAATGCCAAATCGGCCAGCACGGGCGTAACCGCCCAGTTCGATACCGTCAACGGTGGCATCAAACTGACGCATGCCAGCGGCACCGATATCACGATTGACGCTGGTACCAATCCAACCGTTCAAATGGCGTCCTACAAAGCTGACGGCACCATGAATGCCATGCAGGCCGCAGCGGCAAAGTTCGTGGTCAATGGCCGCGTGACGTATGACTCGGAAAGCAGCTTCTCGGTGAACGACAGCGGTTCCGGCCTGGTTGCGACCAACACCTCGGGGAAACTGATGGCGGTAGCCGATATCGACATCACCACCTTCGACGGCGCTCAAAAAGCCTTGAAGATTACCGACGCCGCTCTGGCAACGGTCAACAATCAGCGCGCGCAATATGGTGCACTGCAATCGCGCTTCGCCTCGACCATCTCCAACCTGGCCTCGACGACTGAAAACTTGTCGTCCTCGCGCAGCCGTATCCAGGATACCGACTTCGCGGCGGAAACGGCCAGCCTGACCCGCGGCCAGATCCTGCAACAGGCCGGTACCGCAATGCTGGCCCAGGCGAACTCGCTGCCGAACGGCGTGTTGAGCCTGCTGCGTGGCTAATCGCTAGCGCAACAATTTAGCTAAAAGCCGGTTCCCCGCCTGGATTTCCAGTCGGGGAACTTTTCACTAGGAGGCATCATGACTATCGATTCGATCGTCCCGGCCGCCCCTGCAAGAAATGACAGACCCGTGAGCGGGGCCGAGCCGGCCGCCGCCCAGGCCGTCAACGGGCGCACGCCCGCTGCGGCCGTAGAAACCGTGCAGGCCGTCAAGGCCAAGGAAGCCGCTCCTTCGCAAAAGGAGCTGGAAAGCGCGGTGGCGGAGCTGAACAAATCAGTGCAGGCCAGTGCGCAGAGCCTGGAATTTTCCATCGATACCGACAGCAAGCGGACTGTGGTCAAGATTATCGACCAGAGCACCAAGGAAGTACTACGGCAAATCCCGAGCAAGGAGGCGCTGCAGCTTGCAAAGTCGTTGGGCAGTACCAAAGGTTTGCTGATTCAGCAAGAAGCCTAAGGGCTGCCGATCCCGGCCCCGGTCGCCGTCCCTTCGCGGGCGGCAGCCGGGGCTTTTTTGCATTATGCTGAAGTGGATTGCAAGCAAAGCCAGGCAAGGCTTGCACCTTGCAAACAAAACGGGAAATCCCCTTCTCAAGTCGCGTTTGATTCTGCCGATAATCATCTATATTATCGTTTTCTCAGGAGCAAGCTGTGGCCTCAACATCAGGTATTGGTTCGGGTGGATCGATCGACGTCAACGCTATCGTTGAAAAACTCATGTCGGTGGAAACGCGCCCGCTGGCGGCCTTTGAGAAAAAGACTTCCTCCTTTCAGGCAAAGCTGAGCGCGTTTGGTTCCTTAAGCGGCGCGGTGGCTAAGTTCCAGAGTTCCTTGGGCAGCCTCAGCTCGGTCGCCAACTTTAAATCGCTTACCGCCAAAGCTGGCGATGAATCCGTGCTGACCGCAACGGCCAGCGGCAAGGCGGCTGCCGGCAATTACAATATCAATGTCTCGCAATTGGCCCAGGCGCAAAGCCTGGTTTCCAAGGGCCAGGCAAGCACTACCTCAGCCATCGGCCTCGGCGGCAAGACCACCCTCTTCTTCCAGTTTGGTACCACCAGCGGCAACTTCGGTTTGAATGGCAGCACCCTCAGTCATGCAGTCCTGAGCGGCGGTATCAGCAACGGTTCGCTCATGCTCAACGGCACCGCCATCGCCACCGACAGTACCACCAATAGCGCACGCTCACTGGCCGAAGCCATCAATGCCAAAAGCACCACCACCGGCGTGACAGCCACAGCCGGCGCGACCACCACTGCGGGCAATCTGTTTGCAACGTTCGGTGACGTGGCGACCGGTCCTGATGGCACTTATACGCTGACGGTGGGTGGAGTGCAGATTGCCGCCCAGGGGTCGAATGTGGCGGCCGGAGCCGGCGTTACCGCTGCCAGCGTGGACGCGGCACTGACCGGTTCGGGCGCAGTTGCTACGGCACTGGCCGCCGCCAATATCACCGTGAGCGGCACTGCCGTGGCGGGCGACCTGAAATTTACTCGCGCTGATGGCTCCAATCTCACGATCACCGAAGCGGTGTCAGGCAGCGCCGCGGCCGCGAGTGGCGGCATTGGCAATGCAGCGGGCGCTGTCAATAGCGGCTTTACCGTGACCGCAGGTAGCAATATCACCCTGACATCGACCAACGGCAGCCAAATTCGGGTGGGCGGCACCAATGCCGCCGCCGCAGGCCTAGTCGAAGGCACTTCGGGTAGTTATCTGGGCGGCGGTTTTTCGCAGGATGCCACTCAGGCATCGGGTTCGGTGCTAATCGACAGCAGCAATAACTCGCTGCAGGGCATCCGCGACGCCATTAATAAGGCCGGAGTTGGCGTGACGGCCAGCATTATCTCGGACGGCAGCGCCGCCCCCAACCGCCTGGTATTAACCTCGAACAAGACCGGCGCCGCCTCCTCGATGAAGATCACGCTCAATGGCGATGGCACTGATCCCCCCGATGCGGCCCTGAGCAGCCTGTTCGGCTATGATCCGGGCGGCACGCAAAATATGGTCCAAAGCGCTGCCGCGCAGGACACCAAACTGACAGTCAACGGCATTGCCGTCAGCAGCCCCAATACCTCGGTCAGCGATGCCATTCAGGGCGTCTCGCTATCCGTGACCAAGGTCGGCAGCAGCAGTCTCTCGATCAGCAAAGATGGTTCATCCCTAAAAACCAGCATTGAGGGCTTCATCAAGGCGTATAACGAGCTGAACAAATCGGTCAAGGATTTGACGGCCTACGACCCGGAAACCAAGAAGGCAGGCCCCTTGGTCGGCGATGCCACGGTACAGTCGGTGCAGGCGCAGGTGCGGCGCGTCCTGAGTAGTTCTATTACGGGCCTGAGCGGCGACCTTAGCACGCTGAACCAGATCGGCTTGAGCATCGACCAGAAAGGGGTAATGTCGCTGGACGGTACCAAGCTGCAAAAAGCCATTGACCAGAATTTCAACAGCATCGCCGGCCTATTTGCCGCCATCGGATCAGCCAGCGATACCCAGGTCAATTTCGTCAGCTCGACGGCTGCCACCAAACCAGGCAGCTATGACTTGACGATCACGACCATGGCCTCGCAAGGTTCGCTGACCAGTAGCAGTCCGCTAGCGGCCACTACCACCATTGCGCCCAATACGAAATGGTCGGTGGTGCTAAATGACACCAAACCTAGCAATTCCAAAAACATTGCGGAAGTCAATATCCCCCCCGGCACGTACACCCCGGCAGAGATGGCCAAGGTCTTGCAAGCCGCAATCAATGGCGTGCCGGCTTTTGCATCGGCTGGCTCCACCGTCGCAGCTAGTATCGATGCCGATGGCAAACTAGTGCTGGCATCCAGCCGCTATGGATCGGACTCGAATATCGGTCTGGGCGATGTCAGCGGCGCTACCATTGCCAGTCTTTTCGGCGGCGCCACGCCGGTGGTGGGCGTAGATGTAGCCGGGACGCTGGGAGGGCAAGCGGTGATTGGCAAAGGCCAGTCCATGACCGGTGCTGACGGCGGCCCCACGGCGGGCCTGAAGATCGACATCACCGGCGGCACTGTCGGCAACCGCGGCACCGTCAGCTTCTCCCAAGGTTATGCCTACCAGCTCAACAATCTGGCCACGGCCATTTTGGACAGCAAGGGGCTGATTGGAGGCAAAACCGATGGTATCAATAACAGCATCAAGGATGTGGCCAAGCAGCGCGAGAAATTCACCGACCGGCTGGACGGTATCGAAAAACGCTACCGCGACATGTACTCGCGTCTCGACGTTTCGCTGACCAAAATGCAAAGCACGCAGAATTATCTGTCCCAGCAGTTGGCGCAGCTCTCGGCCAACCGCTGATCACAGCAACAAGAGGAGGACCACAATGTTCGGATCAACCCCACGCGGCGTCGGCGCTTATGCCAAGGTCGGCCTGGAAACCAGCGTCGCCGCCGCATCGCCGCACAAGCTGATCGTGATGCTCTACGACGGCGCCCTGGTAGCCGTGATGAGCGCCCTGGCCCATATGAAGTCGGGCAACCCGGCCGAAAAGGGCAAGGCGATTTCAAAGGCGATCCAGATCATCGACAATGGCTTGCGCGCCAGCCTGGACAAGGAAGCCGGCGGCCAGATCGCCGAAAGCCTGGACGCGCTGTACGAATACATGAGCGCGCGCCTGCTGACGGCCAATCTCGAAAACAAGCCGGAAATTCTGGAGGAAGTGCGCGGCCTGCTGGCCGACCTGCGCGATACCTGGAACCAGATCGGCAGCAGCCCTGCGGCCCAGCCGCAGGCCCAGAACAAACCTGCTTTTGCGAGCGTGTAATCCATGACGATGACGAATCACGATGTGCTGTCGGCCTACGAGGCCATGGGCGACCTGACCGGCCGCATGCTGGCCGCGGCCGGCGCCGCCGACTGGGACGAGCTGGAAGCGCTGGAAGCGCGCGTCTCGGCCCAGGTGGCCCTGCTCAAAGCGAATGAAACGGCCATCCAGCTGGAAGCCGAGGCGCGCGCGCGCAAGGCTGAACTGATCAAGAAGATGCTGGACGATGACCGCCAGATCCGCGATCTGGTCATGCCCTGGATGGCCCAGCTGTCCAAGCTGATCAATAGCACCGGTACCGAGCGCCGCCTGGTCAACGCCTACGGCAGCGTCTGACCCTCGCTGTGGCCATTCCGCCGCGCATCGATGCCCCCGGCGTCCGTCCACCGACGCCGGTTGAGACGCGGCTGCCCGCCGCACCAGTCGGCGATGCGCGCCAGGAAGCCTTCCAGCGCTCGCTGCAGTCGCTGGTCGGGCAAACCATCAAAGGCGAGGTGCTGTCCAAGTTCAACGACGGCAGTTTCCTCGTGCGCGTGGCCAATACCAATGCGCGCATGATGCTGCCGGCCGGCGTCGAACTGGGCGCCGAGCTGCCGCTGACGGTGATGTCGGCCAATCCCCGTCCCACCTTCCAGGTCGGCACGCAAAGCGGCCAGCAGGCCGTGCTCTACAGCGAAAGCGGCCAGTTGCCGGCCGACGCCGACACCCTGCCCTCGCAAACGAATCCCGCGCTGAGCGGCCGTCTGCCGTCCCAGCCCGGCGCGGGCGGCGCGCGCCGTCCGGCGCCACGACGACACCAGGCAATGCCGCTGCCGCCACGCCGCAGACGGCTGCCAATGCGGCACCCAACCCGGCCGCAGGCCAGACGGCCCTGCCCAATGCAGCGGCCACTCTGGTGCAGACGGCAGCCGGCGCGGCGGCCAATGCAGCGGCCAGCGCCGCGGCCGGCAAGCCGGGCCAGGCCGCTGGCGCCGCGCCGGCCGAAGGCGCGCGGCCGCAAAGCCTGGCTGCCACTCTGCTCAGCAAGGCGCCGCTGACGCCGGCCGAGCAGTTGCCGGCCCTGGACCGCAATACCCTGCCCGCCACGCTCAGTCCGGCTGCGCGCGCCATTGCCAATGTCCTGGTGAATGCCTATACGGCACCCGGCGTGCCCGCCACCATCAATGGCAAGGTGCCGCTGGTGCCAGGCGGCGCGCCCGACACAACCCAGCTCAGCAAGCAGTTGCAGGACGCACTGGGCAAGAGCGGCTTGTTCTATGAATCCCATGTGGCCGAATGGGCCGAAGGCAAGCGCAGCCTGCAAGACCTGGCGCGCGAGCCCCAGATGCAGCGCTTCACCCAGGCCGGCGCACAATCGGCAGCCGAGACAGCGGCGCGCGCGCTGAACGGCCCCGACCTGTCGGCCGCACAGATGATCAATCAGCAGCTGCATGCCCACGAGCAGCAGCGCGTGCTGTGGCAGGGTGAAGCCTGGCCGGGCCAGGCCATGCAGTGGGAAGTGCGGCGCGACGAGCGCGAAGGCCGCCAACAGCAAGGCGGGCGCGAAGAGAACCCGCACGAACCGGTGTGGCGCAGCGGCGTACGTTTCCGCTTCCCGCGCCTGGGCGCGCTGGCGGCCAGCGTCACCATCGTCGGTGAGCAGGTGCATATCGCCGTGCAATCCGATTCGGACGGCACGGTCGGCACCTTGCGCGCCTGGGCCAGCCAGCTGCAGCAGGCGATGGAGGCGGCCGGCGCGCCGCTGGCTTCGCTGACCATCGGCGGCGAAGGCGGTGTGGGAGGCAGCGATGGCCAGTGAGAACAAGCCGCGCCTGCCCTTGCCGGTGAATGCCGTCGACAAAAGCGGACGTCCCACCCTAGCCACTCCCGCCGCCGAACAGGACGGCCGCAGGCCGCTGCAAAGCGCGGTGGCGCTGGCTTACCGCGAAGGCGAGTCCGCACCCAAGGTGGTGGCCAAGGGCCGCGGCCTGGTGGCCGAGCAGATTATCGCGGTGGCGGCCGAGCACGGCGTCTTCGTGCACGAGTCGAAGGAGCTGGTGTCCTTGCTGATGGATGTCGACCTCGACGGCCAGATTCCGCCCCTGCTTTACCGGACAATTGCGGAACTTTTGGCCTGGCTTTATCATATTGAAGAGGCGCAAAAAGCGGGCCAGCCACTTCCACCGGCGCCCGACACCAGCGCTCCCCTTACCGAACCCACTGGTGGACATTGATGCACTCATACCTTCAGGACGCCGACCTGGAAAACTGGCACGATTTCGAAGTGGAATCGCGCAAGGAGATCCTTAACCTGCTGCGCAGCATCGGCGAGAAAAATCAGCTGATCCGCATGCTGGTGCGCGGCGAAGCCGACGTCTGCGTGACCTCGATCCTGGAAGTCGATGCCGACAACAATGCCGTCATCCTCGACTGCTCGGTCAACCCCGAACAAAATGCGCGCATCCTGGCCGCGCCGGTCATCTCGTATGAAACCACGCTGGACAAGATCCGCATCCTGTTCCGCAGCGAGCGCGCGGTCAGCTGCGTGTACGAAGGCAGCCCGGCATTCAAGATCACCCTGCCGGCCAGCCTGATCCGCCTGCAGCGGCGCGAGTTCTACCGCATGAATACGCCGGTCGGCAATCCGGTGCGCGTGCTGATCCCCTTCCCGGCCGAATTCGGCGGCGGCGCCAACAGCTTCCCGCTGGCCGACATCAGTTGCGGCGGTATTGCCATCCTCGACAACAAGCTGCTGCTGGGCGAAGCCATTGGCCGCGAATATGCCGACTGCCGCATCGAGCTGCCCGAAATCGGCCAGATCGCCACCGGCCTGCAGGTGCGCAACTGCACCGACCTCACCCTGCTCAACAACAAGACCAACCGCCGGCTTGGCTGCCAGTTCACCGACATCCCGCGCAGCGCCCTGAACGCCGTCCAGCGCTACATCACCAAGCTCGAGCGCGAACGCAACGCCCGCATCGCCGGCCTCGCCTGAAACCCAGCTGAAACGCAAACAGCCGAGCCCGTGTCCGATTGGGGGCAGACCCCAATCGGACACGGGCTCGGCCATCTTTACGGCTGTCTCCGGAGCGCCTTAGACTTGCATGTTCATGATGTCGTGGTAGGCGGAGACGAGCTTGTTGCGTACCTGGACTGTGGCTTGGAAGTTGATGCTGGCTTTTTGCATCGAGACCATCACGTCCGACAGGTTGACGCTGTCGTCGCCCATCTGGAAGCGCTTGGCCAGCGCTTCGGATTTGTTCTGACTGGTGGCGACCGCGTCCAGCGCGCCTTTCAGCGCGTCGGAGAAGTCGACCTTGGTGGCCGGCTTTTCGGTCTGGATGGCCGGCGGGGTGGCTTGCGGCCGCGTGGCCGCCGCCTTCAATTGGGCGATCATGGCCTGGATCTGGCTGCTGTCGATGCCGCCTGTTCTCATTTTTATGGACTCCTTGTGTTGTTGCTTTAGCCAAACAACCGGGGACAGTCCCGTGTTGCCGCGCTACAATATGTCCCTGGATGCAGGGTCAGGGTGCCAGAATACCCGCCGCCCCGGTGGCGCGCCGCCTGGAGCAGCAGGGGAAACGGCCTTCTGTTCCCGCGATTGAAGCGCGCCGGCGTGGCCGATAATGCGCACACTGCCCGTTTTCCCGTGACGGGGCGCCCACCAACCTGACGCTTTCCAAGCCTTCGGAACCTAACTATGGCCGCAGCCGCCGAACAACTCGATATCGATGCCCCGGCAGACGCCCCTCCGCCCGAGGAGAAGCCGCCGTTCCTGCAAACGCCCATGGGCAAGAACCTGGTGCGCGGCGGCGCCGTGGCCGGCTTCCTGGCCATCCTGCTGATCCTCTACCTGTGGAACAAGCCGCCCGAGTACAAGGTACTGTTCGCCAATTTCACCGACCGCGACGGCGGCGCCATCACGGCCGCCCTCGACCAGATGAACGTCAAGCACAAGTTCTCGGAAAACGGCCAGGCCATCCTGGTGCCGACCGAGCAGGTGCACGATGTGCGCCTGAAGCTGGCGGCCCAGGGCTTGCCCAAGGGCGGCAATGTGGGTTTCGAGCTGATGGAGAACCAGAAGCTCGGTGTCTCGCAATTCCTCGAGCAGGTCAATTACCAGCGCGCCCTGGAAGGCGAACTGGCGCGTTCGGTCCAGTCGCTGGCGGCCGTCGATTCGGCGCGCGTGCACCTGGCTCTGCCCAAGCCCTCCGTCTTCGTGCGCGACCAGCAGAAGCCGACCGCTTCCGTGCTGCTCAATCTGCATCCGAACCGCATGATCGATCCGCAGCAGGTCAGCGCCATCGTGCACCTGGTCGCTTCCAGCGTGCCGGAATTGCAGCCGGCGAATGTGACCGTGGTCGACCAGGCCGGCAACCTGGTATCGGACTTGAACAAGAACGGCAATGCGGCCGGCAATGCCAAGAACCTCGATGCGACCCAGCTCAAGTATGTGCAAGAGCTGCAGCGCCAGATCACCAAGCAGGTCGAATCGATCTTGCTGCCCATCGTCGGCGAGGGCAATGTGCGCGCCGAGGCCGTGGCCGACGTCGACTTCTCCCAGGTCGAGCAGGCCGCCGAAAGCTATAAGCCGAATTCGCCGCCGGCCGCCTCGGCCATCCGCAGCCAGCAAAGCAGCGAAACGAATGGCAATGCCAACGCCAACCCGAACGGCATTCCGGGCGCGCTGTCGAACCAGCCGCCGGGCACGGCCACGGCGCCGCTGACCCAGAATCCGCCCGGCACGGCGCCGGCGCCCGGCCAGGTGCCGAACGGCGCGGCCGCGGCGAATGGCCCTTCGCACAAGGAGTCGACCACCAATTACGAAGTCGACAAGACCGTGCGCTATGAGCAAAAGAGCATGGCGGGCTTGAAGCGCATGACGGTGGCGGTGGCCGTGAATTACCGCCGCATCGTCGACACGAAGACCGGCAAGGTCACGATCAAGCCCTACACGCCCGAGGAAATGGCCAAGATCAACGGCCTGGTGCGCGAAGCCATGGGCTTCAACCAGGAGCGCGGCGACTCGGTCAGTGTGGCCAACGCCCCCTTCGACGGCGTGGACAAGGATGCGCCGCCTGCTCTAGACTGGTGGCGCGATCCGGCCAATCTGCCGCTGCTGGGCGATCTGGTCAAATTCCTGATCGTGGCCCTGGTGCTGCTCTACATCTTGCTGCGCATCGTGCGCCCGATGATGCGCCCGGTGTTCAAAAAGATCGACGAAATCAATGCGCCGGAACCGGAACCGGAAGAGCCTGTCGTCGAGGAGCCGACCGGCCCGACGCCGGACGAAATCCTGGCCGCCGAGCTGGCGGCGCTGGAAGAAAATACCGCGCGGACTTACCGCGACAACCTGGCCCTGGCCAAAAAACTGGCCAACGACGATCCGCGCATCGTCGCCAACGTCATCAAGGATTGGATAGGCGCAAATGACTGAGAATACCGGCTTGCAAAAGGCCGCCATCCTGATGCTGGCGATGGGCGAGGCCGAGGCCGCCGAGGTGATGAAATTCCTCGGCCCGCGCGAAGTGCTGAAGCTGGGCGCGGCCATGGCCACCATGAAAAACGTGCCGCATGAGCAGGTCGTGGCCACGCTCGACGATTTCCGCGACCATGTGGCGGCGGCCTCCACCGTGGGCCTCGATTCGGACGAGTACATCCGCCAGGTGCTGACCAAGGCGCTGGGCGACGACAAGGCCTCGGTGCTGCTGTCGCGCATCCTGGGCGGCAAGGACGCTTCCGGCATCGAAAGCTTGAAGTGGATGGATTCGCAGTCGGTGGCCGAACTGATCCGCAACGAGCACCCGCAGATCATCGCCACCATCCTGGTCCACCTGGAGCGCGACCAGGCTTGCGAGATTCTCGGCCATTTCACCGACCGTCTGCGCAACGACGCGGTGCTGCGCATCGCCACCCTGGACGGCGTGCAGCCGGCCGCGCTGCGCGAATTGAACGATGTGCTGACCAAACTGCTGTCGGGCAATGAAAACATCAAGAAATCGACGCTGGGCGGCATCCGCACGGCGGCCGAGATCCTGAACTTCATGAGCGGCGAGCAGGAAAGCTCGGTCATGGACAATATCAAGAACTACGACAACGATATGGCGCAGAAGATCATGGACGAGATGTTCGTGTTCGACAACCTGATCGATGTCGAGGACCGCGGCATCCAGCTGCTGCTGCGCGAGGTGCAGTCGGAAATGCTGATCATCGCGCTGAAAGGCGCGTCGCAGGAGCTGCGCGACAAGATCTTCCGCAATATGTCGGCGCGCGCCTCGGAAATGATGCGCGAAGATTTGGAATCGAAAGGTCCGGTGCGCCTGTCGGAAGTGGAAACCCAGCAGAAACAGATTCTGCAGATCGTGCGGCGCCTGGCCGACGAAGGCCAGATCGTTCTAGGCGGCAAAGGCGAGGATTCGTTTGTCTGATATTTTCTCCAAACAGCCCCAGCCTGCCTTTCAGCGCTGGGAAATGAAATCCTTCGGCGACAACCGCCCCAGCACGCTGGCGGCGCGTCAAGCCCAGCAGGAGGAAGAGGAGCGTCTGGCGCGCGAGCAGGCGGCCCTGGCCGAAGCCCAGGCCGCCGAAGAGGCGGCCATGTATGCCGAGCCGGAGCCGCATCCCGACTACCCCACCGAGGAAGAACTCAACGCCATCCGCGAGGAAGCGCGCCAGCAGGGCTATGAGGCCGGTTATGCGGCCGGCCATGCCGACGGCCAGGCCCAGGCGCTAGACGAGGCGCGCGAGGCGACCGCCAAGACGCTGGAACCGGTGGCCGAGATCGCCGGCAATTTCAGCACCGCGCTGCGCGAGGCCGACCAGTTGATCGCCAACGAGGTGCTGGAGCTGGCCCTGCATCTGGCCAAAGGCATGCTCAAGACCGCGCTGCCGGCCAAGCCGGAACTCATCCTGCCCATCGTGCGCGACGCCATCCAGTATCTGCCGGTGCTGCAGCAGCCCGCCATCCTGGCCCTCAATCCCGAAGACGCGCAAGTGGTGCGCGAGGGCTTGGGCGAGGAGTTGGAGAAGGATGGCTGGAGCGTGATCGAAGACCCTAGCATCGGCCGCGGCGGCTGCAAGATCGATACCGCCAGCAACCAGATCGACGCCCAGGCGGCATCGCGCTGGCAGCGCCTGACCCATGCGCTGGGCAAGGATTTGAACTGGCTGGACTGAGATGGACCTGCCCGCCTCCTCTGCACCCGCCCAGCCCGGCGATCCGGCTGGCCTGTCCCAAGCTAATGCCGACGCCATGGCCGACCTGGCCGCCGCGATGGCCGAACTCGACGCCGAATTCGACGAACCCGCAGCCCACCATGCCGATGCCGACGCGCTTGCCGACGGCGGCGACCTAGCCGATAGCCGCGAGATGGGCAATGACGACGGCATGGCCGGCGGCGACGACATGACCGATGGCCGCAATATGAGCCATGGCGACGGCATGGCCGATAGCGACGAGATAGCCGGCGATGCGGACTTGGACGGCGACGCAGACGACGGTGCGGCCCCGGCCCGTGCGCCGCGCGCCCCGGTCGATACCGGCAGCGCCCAGGCTCACGCCGGCCGCTGGCGCGCCTATCTCAACGATTGCGCCGTGCTCAGCGACTTTGTCGAACCGATGCAGGTGTCGGGCCGCGTCACGCGCGTGGCCGGCCTGGTGATGGAAGCGGTCGGCCTGCGCCTGGCCGTGGGCGCGGCCTGCACGGTGCCCCTGCCCAGCGGCGGCAAGGTGGAGGCCGAAGTGGTCGGCTTCGAGGGCGAGCGCCTGTTCCTGATGCCGCAAAGCGATGTCGAAGGCATCATCCCCGGCACCCGCGTCTTCCCGGTCGAACAGACCATTCCGCGCCCGGGCAGCGTCAGCCATCCGCGCCGCCGTCCCAGCGACCGCGCGCGCCACTTGCCGGTCGGGCCGGAACTGCTGGGCCGCGTGCTCGACGGTGCCGGCCGCCCGCTCGACAATCTCGGCCCCATCCATACCACCGACAGCGCGCCGATCAATGTGCGTCCGGCCAATCCGCTGGGCCGCGCGCCCATCGTGGAAACCCTGGATGTCGGCGTGCGCTGCATCAACGCCATGCTGACCGTGGGCCGCGGCCAGCGCATGGGCCTGTTCGCCGGTTCCGGCGTCGGCAAGTCCGTGCTGCTGGGCATGATGGCGCGCTACACCGAGGCCGACATCATCGTGGTCGGCCTGATCGGCGAACGGGGCCGCGAGGTCAAGGAATTCATCGAGCAAATCCTCGGCGAGGAAGGCTTGGCGCGCTCGGTGGTGGTGGCCGCCCCGGCCGACACGCCGCCGCTGATGCGCATGCAGGGCGCGGCCTATGCCACGGCCATTGCCGAGCATTTCCGCGACAAGGGCCAGAATGTGCTGCTGATCATGGATTCGCTGACGCGCTATGCCATGGCGCAGCGCGAAATCGCGCTTGCCATTGGCGAGCCGCCCGCCACCAAGGGCTATCCGCCATCGGTCTTCGCCAAGCTGCCGGTGTTGGTCGAACGGGCCGGCAACGGCCAGCTCGGCGGCGGCTCGATCACCGCCTTCTACACCGTGCTGACCGAGGGCGACGACCAGCAAGACCCGATCGCCGACTCGGCGCGCGCCATCCTCGACGGCCATATCGTGCTCAACCGCCGCCTGGCCGAGGCCGGCCACTACCCAGCCATCGATATCGAACAGTCGATCAGCCGCGCCATGCACTCGATCACCTCGCACGAACACCAGAACGAGTCGCGCCACCTGAAACAGCTGTTCTCGCGCTATGAACGCAGCCGCGACCTGATCGCCGTCGGCGCCTACACGCCCGGCACCGACCCGGTGCTGGACCAGGCCATCGGCTTGCATGACAAGATCGAGCATTTTTTACAACAGCAGATCACCGAGCGCGTCGATATGGCCCAGAGTTTGGGGCAACTTACCGCTCTATTCGATTGATTGACGCGGCCGCCGGAAGCCTATAATCGACGATCATGGCCTCGCAAACCCAACTGGAAACCCTGATCGACCTGGCGCGCCGCGAAACCGACGATGCGGCCAAGCGCCTGGGCGCAGCCTTGAAAGCGGCCAGCGAGGCCGAGGAAAAGCTGAATATGCTGCTCGGCTACCGCGACGAATACGGCAAGCGCTTCGATGAAACCCAGCAGGCCGGCATCACGCCCATGGCTTACCGCAATTTCCAGGCTTTCATGGCGAAACTGGATACGGCAATCCAGGGCCAGCGCGACATCGTGCAGCATATGCAGCAGCGCGGCGCGCTGGAGAAAAGCAGTTGGCAGGCGGCCGAACGCAAGCGCATGTCGTATTCCACCTTGCGCGACCGGGCTGTAGCCCAGCAGCAGAAGGTGGACGCCAAGCGCGACCAGAAGGCCATGGACGAACACGCGTCCCGGCAAGCATTTTTCAAGCGCTGAGCCCAGCTCGGCGCCAAACCGGCGGCACTAACCAGACGGCTTTATCATGCAGACACCGATCACCACCAATCCCTTCCTGGCCCCGGCTTCCGGCATGACGCCGCCCAAGCAGCCGCCAGGCAGCAGCTCCGATGATCTGTTCCGCAGCACGCTGGCGCGCCAGATGGAGCAGCGCCAGCCCGCTCCCATGACGCCCGCCCCGGCGGCACGTCCGGCACCGGCCCAGGCCCAGCCGCCGCGTCCGGCGCCCGCCGCGAACAGCAATCCAGCCGCACCGGCCAAACCGGCC
The DNA here is from genome assembly GCF_013369485.1 of Massilia sp. BJB1822. Lineage (GTDB taxonomy): Bacteria > Pseudomonadota > Gammaproteobacteria > Burkholderiales > Burkholderiaceae_D > Rugamonas. The sequence continues at coordinate 272,883 of NZ_JABWEB010000004.1, read as the reverse complement.
CAGCCGGCGCCCAACGCCCAGAACAGCCCGAATACGCAAAATACCCAGGGCGTCCAGGACAGCGCGCCGGCCAAACCGCAGAATCAGGGCGGCAGCGCCAGCCAGGCCGAAGCCGGCCCGGCCACCGCCCCGGCAACGACGACAGCCGGCAGCGCCGCCGGCGCCAAGGACGGCACGGAAGACGGCACGAAAGCGGCCAGCGCCGAGGATGCCGCCGCCCAGCTGCTGGCCATGATGGCCAGCCTGAACGGCCAGAACACCGCGCCGGCCGCCGATAGCGCCGCCGCGGCCGCGGCCGCCGCCGCTGCGGCAGCAGCCCAGGCGGCAGCAGCGGAAGCCGCCGCCAAAGCGGCCCTGAGCGGCAGCGCCAGCGTCACCGCCAGCAGCGGCGACAGCACCCAGGCAGCAGCCGGCGCGGATGCCGCGACGCTGGCAGCTCTCACCGCCAGCGCAGCCGATGCCGCCAAAGACAAAACCGGCTTGCCGGCCATCGACCCCGCCCTGGCGCGCAGCGCCGGCAGCAGCGGCAATGCCGACGGCGCGGAGCCAGCCGTGCCGGCAGATTTCAGCGCCAGCCTGGCCCAGGCCAAGGCCGCGCCTGCCCCGCAGGCCAGCGCCCACGCCGCCAGCGGCAGCGAGCTGGCCGAAGCCAACTGGCCAGCCTGAACAAGGCCAGCACGCCGGAAGCCAAGGCGGGCGATGCCGCCGACCACGACCGGACTCAGCGATACGGCAACCCGAACCGTACGTGCGCCGTCCAGGCAGCGAGGAGGCGCCACGTCAGATGGGTATAAGACACAGCCCCAGCCCTGGGCGCGGCCCAGGCCAAGGTCGACGAGATCAGCCGTGGCGTGCGCGCCCAGAACACCCAGGGCGAAGTGATGACGGTGCAGCGCGAGAGCGCACCCGCGCCGCAAGCCATGCCCGCCATGGCCCAGACCGGTCAGGCCACGCTGCAGGCGGCCAATGCGGTCGCCTCCAACCAGCTGCAGGCGCGCGTCGGCAGCCAGGCCTGGGACCAGCAGCTGGGCCAGAAAGTGGTGTGGATGGCGGCCGGCGGCGAGCAGAGCGCCTCGCTGACCCTGAATCCGCCCGATCTGGGACCGTTGCAAGTGGTGCTGAGCATTTCCAACGACCAGGCCAGCGCCAGCTTCACGGCCGCCCAGCCGGAAGTGCGCCAGGCGCTGGAAAACGCCCTGCCCAAGCTGCGCGACATGATGAATGAAGCGGGCATCCAGCTCGGCAACGCCACCGTCTCGGCCGGCAGCCAGGAGCAGCAGGAAGCCTTCGCCCGCCAGGCCGGCGGCCGGGGCCAGGGTGGCCGCGGCACGGGTTCCGGCGGCGGCGCGGGCGACGATGGCACGCCAGCCGCGGCGGCTCCGCAGCGCGCGCGCAGCGGCCTCGGTGTGGTCGATACCTTTGCTTAATGTGGACGGCGGCACGCGCCGCCGCCCAATTCGCTTGCCCTCAAGTTACAATACCGCAAAGAAACACCCAGATTCGCCCTCTGTTCCGCCGATCCCGGCGGACTGCGATTGCGGATAATGGGACATAATGTCGGCATCCCCGATAGACAGCAGCAAGGCAGACTTGAAAGCGAATCCTAAGATGAAAGCGGAAGCCAAGGCCGATGCGTCGCCAGCGGGCGGCGGCAAGAAAAAAATGATGATCATCATCCTCGCCGCCGTGCTGGTGCTGGGCGCCGGCGGCGGTGGCGCGGCCTGGTTCCTGACCAAGGGCGCCAGCGCCGACCATGAAGAGGAAGCGCCGAAGGCCAAGAAGGGCAAGAAATCGCACAAGGCGGCCGGTCCGCCCGTGTATGTGCCGGTCGAACCGTTCACCGTCAATCTGCAGCCCGACACCGAAGGCTCGGAACAGTATCTGCAGCTGGCCTTCACCCTGCAGGTGGGCAGCCTGGAAGAGGTCGAAATCGTCAAGCAGAATATGCCCAAGGTGCGCAGCCGCGTGCTGCTGTTGTTGTCGAGCAAGCATGCTTCGGAAATCAATACGCCGGAAGGCAAGCAGCAGCTCAGCAGCGAAATCATCGAGCAGATGAAGCTGCCGTTCGAGGACCGGGGCGATTCGCAGGATGTCAGCGAAGTCCTGTTCACCTCCTTTATCATTCAGTAACCCGTACCGTTCGTAGCGAGTCATGGCTGATAATTTTCTCTCCCAGGAAGAAGTCGATGCCCTCTTAAAGGGCGTCAACGGCGACCAGGACGACGCCCAGGCGCCGGAAGAAGTCGCGGGTGTCCGGACCTATAATCTGGCCACCCAGGAGCGCATCGTCCGGGGCCGCATGCCGACCCTGGAAATTATCAATGAACGCTTCGCCCGCCTGCTGCGCGTCGGCCTGTTCAACTTCCTGCGCCGCAGCGCCGAAGTATCGGTCGGCTCGGTGCGCGTCTCCAAGTACAGCGAATTCATCCGCAACCTGGTGGTGCCGACCAACCTGAATCTGGTGCACATGAAGCCGCTGCGCGGCACGGCCCTGATGGTGTTCGATCCGGGCCTGGTCTTCCTGCTGGTGGACAATCTGTTCGGCGGCGACGGCCGCTTCCACACCCGGGTCGAAGGCCGCGACTTTACCCAGACCGAGCAGCGCATCATCCTGCGCATCCTGGATATCGTGTTCGAAGCCTATACCAAGTCCTGGGAACCGGTGTATCCGGTCGAATTCGAATACATCCGTTCCGAGATGAACACCCAGTTCGCCAATATCGCCACGCCCAACGAGGTGGTGGTGGCCTCCACCTTCACCGTGGAACTGGGTTCGGTCTCGGGCCAGATCCACTTCTGCATGCCCTACTCGATGATCGAGCCGATCCGCGACGCCCTGACGTCCTCGCTGCAGGGCGAGGCGCTGGAAGTGGACAAGCGCTGGATTCGCCTGATGACGCAGCAGATCCAGATCGCCGAGGTGGAGCTGGTGGCGCGCCTGGGCACGGCCCGCGTCAGCTTCGACGAGATCCTGAATATGCGCGTGGGCGACATCATTCCCCTGTCCATCCCGGAAAGCATCGAGGCCACCGTGGACGGCGTGCCCGTGCTCGATTGCACCTATGGGGTAATGAATGGACAATACGCGCTGAAGGTGGAGAAATTGCTGGCCAATGCCGATAACCTCAAATAAGAGGCCATTTTGAAATGGACTCGAAGCGGCATTGCGCCGGGAACAGCAACACAGGAGAGTAAGAATGTCGGACAATCAAGACGATCAAAGCATGGAAGACGATTGGGGCGCGGCCATTGCCGAGCAGGCCAAGGCGGAAGCCGAAGCCCTGCAAAGCCAGGCCGCCACGGCCGCCGTCTTCAAGGACTTTTCGAAAACCACCGCGAAATCGGAAACCCATAACGATATCGACTTCATCCTCGATATTCCGGTCCAGCTGACGGTGGAGCTGGGCCGCACCAAGATCGCCATCAAGAACCTGCTGCAACTGGCCCAGGGTTCGGTGGTGGAACTGGACGGCCTGGCCGGCGAGCCGATGGACGTGCTGGTCAACGGCTGCCTGATCGCCCAGGGCGAGGTGGTGGTGGTGAACGACAAGTTCGGCATCCGCCTGACCGATATCATCACGCCTTCCGAACGCATCCGAAAACTGAATAAATGAAGCCTGGTTTCCCTCGCGCCGCCCTGCTGGCGGCTTGCTGCACCCTCCTCCTCGCCGCCGGCCCCGCGCCGGCCCAGCACAGCGCCTCCGGCAGCATCGCCGCCCAGACCAGCCCCGCTCCCGCGGCGGCCGGCCAGGAGACGGGCGCGTCCGTCAGCGCAGCCCCGGCCCCGAACGGGACGGCGAGCGCGGCCGATGCGGCGGCCAGCGCGCCTGCCGCGGGCGCTGCCGCCGCCACGCCGGAACAGCAAGCGGCGCTGGCCGGGGCGCGTCCGGCGCAGAATGCGGGACTGGCGCCCAGCGGCCCTTCGGCCGCCGGCTCCCTGCTGCAAACCACCCTGGCCCTGGCCGTGGTGCTGGGCCTGCTGGTCGGCCTGGCCTGGCTGCTCAAGCGCTTCGGCCCGCGCAGCATCGCCAGCGGCAATACGGTGAAGCTGGTGGGCGCGCTCAGCGTCGGCGCGCGCGAACGCATCCTGGTGGTGGAAGTGGGCGAACAATGGATCGTGGTGGGCGCCTCGCCCGGCCGCATGAATGCGCTGGCCACCATGCCGCGCCAGGAAGGCGTGGCCGAAGCACTGCCGCAGCAGAACCTGCCGGGCGCCAATTTCGCCGAGTGGTTCAAACAAACGATCGAAAAACGCAATGAGAAATAAGCAGTCCGCGGGCAAGCTCCTGCTGGCCGGCGCCGCGCTGGCCTTGCCGCTGTGGGCGGCGGCGGAACCGACGATACCCGCGTTTACCAGCACGCCGGCAGCCGGCGGCGGCACCAATTACGGCTTGTCGCTACAAACGCTGATCCTGATGACGGCGCTGACCTTCATCCCGGCGGCGCTCCTGATGATGACCGGTTTCACCCGCATCGTGATCGTGCTCTCGCTGCTGCGCCAGGCGCTCGGCACGCAGTCGGCGCCGCCCAACCAGGTGATGATCGGCCTGGCCCTGTTCCTGACCTTCTTCACCATGGGGCCGGTGTTCGACCGTATCTATACCGAGGCGTACCAGCCGCTGCAGGAAAACAAGATCACCATGCTGCAGGCGCTGGACAAGGGCGCGGCCCCGCTCAAGACTTTCATGATGAAGCAGACGCGCCAGTCCGACCTGGCCCTGTTCGTCAAGATTTCGCGCTCGCCGGCGCTGCAGGGGCCGGAAGACGTGCCGCTGCGCATCCTGGTGCCGGCCTTCATCACCAGCGAGCTGAAGACCGCCTTCCAGATCGGCTTCGCCATCTTCATCCCCTTCCTCATCATCGATATGGTGGTGGCCTCGGTGCTGATGTCGATGGGCATGATGATGATGTCGCCGGCCGTGATTTCGCTGCCGTTCAAGCTCATGCTGTTCGTGCTGGTCGATGGCTGGCAACTGCTGCTGGGCTCCCTGGCCCAGAGCTTCTACTAAGGAGGAAGCCGCGATGACGCCCGAAACCGTCATGACCATGGGCCGCCAGGCCATGGAAGTCACCCTGATGGTGGCCGCGCCGCTGCTGCTGGTGGCCCTGGTGATCGGCCTGGTGGTCAGCATCTTCCAGGCCGCGACGCAGATCAATGAATCGACGCTGTCCTTCATCCCCAAGCTGGTGGGCGTGTTCGTGGCCCTGGTGGTGGCCGGGCCGTGGATGCTGTCCGTCATGCTCGACTATATGCGCCAGGTGCTGACGGGCATTCCCGGCCTCGTCAGCTGAACCGGCCCTCATGCTTTCCCTCTCCGCTGCCGATATCAACACATGGATCGCCGGCCTCTTGTGGCCGCTGACCCGTGTCCTGGGCCTGATCACGGCCGCCCCGGTATTCGGCAATCCGCGCATCCCGATGACGGTCAAGCTGTGCCTGGGCGTAATGCTGGCCATGGTGATCGCGCCCAATGTGCCGGCGCTGCCGGCGGCCGATCCGCTTTCCTATGCGGGCTTGCTGATCCTGGTCAAGGAAATGATTATCGGACTGGCAATGGGGATGGCCATGCGCATCGTGTTCGCAGCCGTGGAAATGGCGGGGGAGATCAGCAGCCTGACCATGGGTCTGGGCTTTGCCACGTTTTTCGACCCGATGTCGGCGGGGCGCTCCTCGGCCATCGCCCAGTTCCTGGCCCTGGTGGCGACCATGGCTTTCCTGGCCGTCAACGCCCATCTGGTGCTGATCGAGGTGCTGGCGGAAAGCTTCATCACGCTGCCGGTTTCGGCCCAGCCCTTCGTCGGCGGGCCGTTCAAGCAGCTGGCCGACTGGGGCGGCAAGATTTTCAGCGCCGGCCTGCAACTCTCGCTGCCGGTGGTGGCGGCGTTGTTAATTACCAACGTCGCGCTCGGCATCCTGACGCGGGCGGCGCCGCAGCTGAACCTGTTCGGCATCGGCTTTCCCGTCACGCTGGGCGTGGGCTTGCTGGTGCTGGCGCTGTCCCTGCCCTATCTGGCGGCGCCCATGCAGACCTTCTTCCTGCAGGGCGTGGAAACGGCGCGCAAGCTGCCGCGCGACTGGGGCCAGCCGGCCAAGCCGCCGGCGCCGCGCCCGGCGCCTTGAGTGCTGATAGTGACCTGGCCGGTTACAAATGTTTGATTTCCATGTGGCAATAATTGGCTTATCATGGTCATGCTGCCCGGAGAGCGTATAAATGACTATCGTATTTGAAACCCAACAGATTGCCGGTCTGACGACCTATCAGATCAGTCTTCTGACGTCGGACGATATCAAGGCCCTGACACCTGAACTGATGCCGCTGTTTAGCAGCGCGCAGCTGAATGCGCTGTCGACCAGCCAAATCAAATACCTGGAAAACGCCGACCTGGCCACCTTGACTTCGGACCAGATCGGCTGGCTGGGCAGCCGCCTGATCGGCGCCCTCGGCAGCAGCCAGATCGCCGCCCTCGACACGGTGCAAATTCGCGGCATCGATAGCCAGGACATGCCGGCCCTCTCCAGCAGCCAGCTGGCCGCCCTCAGCGCCGTGCAACTGGGCGCCCTGACAACCCAGGAGCTGGCCGGCCTGCGCAGCCAGCAGATCGCCGTGCTGAATAGCGACCAGTTGCCCGGCTTCGACAGCGATCAGCTGGCCGCCCTCAGTTCGGGCCAGTTGCGCGCCCTGAGCACCCAGGCGCTGCGCGCGCTCGACCCGACGCGCCTGGTCTCCAGCAGCATCGCCTATCTGTCGAGCAGCCAGTTGAACAGCCTCGACGCCGCCCAGCTGCAAGTGCTGAACAGCGACCAGATCATCGCCCTCGGCAGCGCCCAGTTGAATGGCTTGAGCAGCGCCGCCCTGATCGTGCTGCTGACCGAGCAGATCGCCGCCATCGAAAGCCGCGACATCGCCGCCCTGGCCAGCCAGCAGATCGCCGCCTTGCAGCCGGGCCAGATCGCGGCCTTCACAACCGACCAGATGCGCGCCCTTGGCACGCGCGGCCTGGCCGCGCTGACCACCGACCAGATTCCTGCCCTGAGCACCGACCAGATCACCGCCCTGCCCTCGCTGGCCAGCCTCTCCACGGCCCAGATCGGCGCGCTGGCGCCCGAGCAGTTGGCCGTGCTCGCCACCCAGGCGATCGCCGGCCTTGGCAGCCAGCAGCTCGGCGCGCTCAAGGATTACCAGTGGCAGGCGCTGAACAGCGACCAGATCATTGCGCTCAGTACCGCCCAGTTCGCCAACCTGTCGACCCAAGCCTTGAACCTGCTCGGCAGCAATCAGCTGGCCGTCATCGAAACGCGCGACATCGCCGCCCTGCGCACGGCCCAGATCGCGGCCCTGCAGCCGGGCCAGCTCAGCGCCCTGAACACCGCCCAATTCGCCAGCCTGAACAGCAACGATATCGCCGTACTGACGACGGACCAGTTGCCGGTGCTGAGCACCGACCAGCTCGCTGCCCTGAAAACCTTGGCCACCTGGGGCAGCAAGCAGGTCGCGGTGCTGAGCAGCGACCAGGTCGCCAGTCTGTCGACGCGCAATCTGGCCAGCCTGGCCAGCGGCCAGCTGGCCGGCCTGAACCCGGAGCAGGCGGCCGCCCTCAACACGGCCCAGCTGGTGGCCCTGAGCACAGGCCAGGTGCAAGCCTTGAACACCGTGGCGCTGCAGGCGCTCAGCACCGACCAGCTGCGGGCGATGGAAAGCCAGGATGTGGGTGCGCTGCTGACGCGCCAGATCGCCAGCTTGAGCACCGATCAGCTCAGCAAGCTGCAAGTCCAGCAAGTCGCCGCCCTCGGCAGCGCCGCCACCCAAGCCTTGACGCTTGATCAGGTGGCCGCCCTCACGACGGCCCAACTGGCCGCGCTGAAGGCGCTCGACGCCCTGAAAAGCGCGCAGATCGCCGCCCTCACCACCGACCAGATCATCTCGCTGAGCACGGCCAGCATCACGGCCCTGCGCAGCAGCCAGGTGGCGGCCCTGTCGCCGCTGCAGGCTGGCGTGCTGAGTTCGGCCCAGATCAAGGCCTTGAGCGCCAGCCAGTTGGCCGCGCTCAGCAGCGCCGCCCTGGCCGCCTTGCAGAGCAGCCAGTTGGGCGGCATCGAAACGCGCGATGTGCCGGGCTTGCGCAGCCAGCAGGTCGCCGCCATGACCACCGACCAGATCATGGCCCTCGGCACGGACCAGATCCGTGCCCTCAGCACGGCCGGCGTGCGCGCCCTGAACAGCGACCAGATCGCCGTGCTCAGCGCGGCCCAACTGGATGCCTTCGCCAGCTTTGCCGGCTTCAGCACGCGCCAGATCCAGGCCTTCAGCAGCAACCAGCTGGCCAGCCTGACCACCCAGGATTGGGCCAGCTTGAGCAGCACTCAGATCGCCGCTGTGCTGGCCGGCCAGGTGCCGGGCCTGTCGGTCAGCCATATTGCCGCGCTCAGCACGGCCCAGGTGCGCGCCCTCAGCACGGATGCCCTGGCCGCGCTCGACGCCACCCAGATCGCCGCCATCGAGCTGGCCGACCTGGCCGCCATGGCCACGCGCCAGATCGTCTCCCTCTCGACCGACCAGCTGGCCGCCCTGCAAACGGCCCAATTGGCCGCCCTGACTTCGGCCGAAGTGGGCGCCCTGAGCAATGATCAGCTGGCCAGCTTGACGGCGGGCCAGCTTGACGCCCTGACCCTGACCTCGCTGACGACGCGCCAGATCGGCCAGCTCAGCACTGCCCAGTTGCAAAGCCTGAACACGGCCGACCTGAGCGGCCTGCGCACGGCCCAGATCGCCGCCCTCGGCACGGCCCAGATCGGCGCGCTCAGCACGCTCCAGATCATCGGCCTCAACACGGCCCAGTTCCGCGCCCTCGGCAGCGATGCCCTGCGCGCCCTCGACAGCGCGCAACTGGCCGCCATCGCCTTCGACGATTTGCAGGCGCTGCGCACCGGCCAGCTGAACCAGCTCACCACGGCCCAGATCCCGGCCCTGAGCACGGCCCAGATCGCCCAGCTCACCACAGCCCAGATCGCCGCCCTGACGCCCGAGCAGAAAGCCGCGCTCAGCAGCGACCAGCTGGGCGCCCTGGTCACGCTGGCCTCGTTCTCGACGGCGGCCATTGCCGCCCTCACCACCGGCCAGATCGCCTCGCTGAGCCTGGCCGTGCTGGCCGCCCTGCGCAGCAACCAGGTGGCGGCGCTGACCACGACCCAGGTGCAAGCCATCAGCACGGCCGGCATCGTCGCCCTGCAGAGCAGCCAGTGGCGCGCCCTGGGCACAGCCGCCCTGAATGCCTTGAATTCGGACCAGGTGGCGGCTATCGAGATCGCCGACCTGCAAGCGCTGCGCACGGCCCAGATCGCGGGCCTGGCGACGCAGCAGATCGCCGCCCTCACCAGCGACCAGTTCGGCGCCTTGAGCACGGCCATGATCGCCTCGCTGAGCACGCAGCAGATCGCCTCGCTGTCGCTGGCCCAGGTGGCCAGCTTCGCCTCGCTGGCCCCGCTGCGCAGCGCCCAGATCGCCGCCCTCACCACCGACCAGATCGGCGCGCTGGCGCCGGACCGCATCACGACCTTGCGCACCAACCAGTTGGCCGGCCTGAGCAGCGCCCAGATCGGCGCCCTCAGCAGCGACCAGATCGTGGCGCTGAACACGGCCCAGGTGCGCAGCCTGAGCCCGGCCACCCTGGGCGGCATGAGCACGGCCCAGATCGCCGCCATCGAGGCCGTCGATATCGCCACCCTCAGCACGGGCCAGGTGCAGGCGCTGAAGACCCAGCAGATGGCCGCGCTCACGCTGGGCCAGCTCGGCGCCCTGAGTTCGACCCAGATCGCGGCCCTGACGTCGCGCCAGATGGGCGCCCTGAGCACCACCCAGCTCGGCGCGCTCGGCCTGACCGGCTTGACCACGCTGCAGATCCAGGGCTTGAACAGCGACCAGATCGGCGCGCTGACGCCAGACCAGGTGGCCAGCCTGAAAACGGCGCAGATCGCCGCCTTCACCACCGGCCAGTTCACCTTCTTCAATACCGACCAGATCCAGGCGCTCAGCAGCGCCCAGATGCGCGCCCTGTCCACCGATGTGCTGCGCGCGCTCAGTCCGGCGCAAATCCAGGCCATCGACCTGACCGATATCCGCAGCCTGGCCACCGGCCAGATCGCCGGTCTGGGCAGCAGCCAGCTGCAGGCGCTGAGCCTGGCCCAGATCATGTCGCTGACCACGGGCGAGATCGCCGCCATCGCCACCGCCCAGATCGGCGCGCTGAGCACGGCCCAGATCGACGCCATGGTCAGCCTGCTCAGCTTGACCACGGCCCAGATGGCAGCCCTGAATACCGAACAGCTGAGCAATCTGAGCATGGCCGATTTCGCCGCGCTCAAGACCAGCCAGGTGGCCGCCCTGAACAGCTACCAGGCAGCCCACCTGACCGTGGGCCAGATCGCCGCCTTCTCCACCGCCCAGATCCGCGCGCTGAACCTGCGCGCCCTGGGTAATCTGGACGCCACCCAGTTGCAGGCGCTGGAAGCGGCAGACGTGCGCGCCCTGCTCACCACCCAGATCGCGGCGCTGGCCCCGGCCCAGCTGGCCGCGCTGTCGACCAGCCAGTTGCATGCGCTGAGCAGCCAGGCCATCGCCGTGCTCTCGCCGGCCCAATTGGCGGCGCTGTCGGCTGACCAGTTGGCCGCCCTGGGCGAGCTGCGCGACTACAGCACGGCCCAGATCGCCGCCATGTCGACCGACCGCATCATCGTCATGAGCGTGGACGACCTGGCCAGCCTGAGCACGCGCCAGGTGGCCGCCTTCAATTCGGCCCAGCTCTCGGTCTTCAGCGCCAGCCAGTTGCAGGTGCTGAGCACGGCGCAATTCGCCTCCCTCTCGACCGCGGCCCTGAACGGCCTGAGCGCCGCCCAGATCCCGCAGATCGAGCTGGAAGACATCGCCGCCCTGAAAACCTCGCAACTGGCCGCGCTCGGCTCGGACCAGCTGGAAGCCTTGAATCTGGACCAGTTGGGCGTACTCAGCAGCGGCGACGTGGCGGCCCTGCGCACTATCCAGATCAGCGTGCTGACCCCGGCCCAGATCGCGGGCCTGAACAGCCGCGGCTTGACCACGGCCCAGATCCGCAGCCTGAGCGACGCCCAGCTCACCGCCCTGCCGCTGGACAAGGTCGCCGCGCTGTCGAGCAGCCAATTGGCCGCCCTCAGCGACAGCCAGGTGCAGGCGCTGACGCCGGACCAGATCCTGGCGCTCGAAACGCGCCAGTTCGCCAGCCTGTCGAGCCGCGCCATCGCAGCCCTGACCCCGACCCAGGTGGCCGGCATCGAACTGGCCGATATCGCGGCGCTGCGCTCGACCCAGGTGGCGGCCTTCTCGGCCGCCCAGCTCGGCGCGCTGAACACCGACCAGATCGCCGTCATCAACACGGCCGCCATCGGCGTGCTCGGCATTCCGCAAATCCAGGCCATCACGGTCGACCAGCTGCGCGCGCTGACCACGGCCCAGGTGCGCGCGCTGAGCACGCGCGCCATCCGCGCCCTCGACGTGAGCCAGGTGGCGGCCATCGAACTGGACGATATCGCCGCCCTGCGCAGCGAACAGATCCGCGCCCTGTATTCCGACCAGCTGACGGCGCTGACGTCCGACCAGATCATCGCCCTGACGGATGCCCAGGTGGCGGCCCTCAGCACGGCCCAGCTGGCGGCGCTCACGCCCGACCAGTTCGCCCAACTGGGCGCCCTGACCGCCTTCAACAGCGACCAGATCGCGGCCCTGCCGACGGCACGTATCGCCGGCCTCGACGCGACCCAGCTGGCCCTGCTCAAAACCAGCCAGATCGCGGCCCTGACGAGCCGCCAGACGCCGGCCCTGTCGAGCAGCCAGTTGGCCGACCTCAGCACGGCGCAATGGCGCGCCTTCCACACGGCCGCGCTGCGCGCGCTCAGCACCGACCAGATCGCCGCCATCCAGGGCGATGATTTGGCCGCGCTGCGCAGCGACCAGTTCGCGGCACTGAAAACCGAGCAGATTGCCGCCCTCAACAGCGACCAGCTGCAAGTGCTGACCACGGCCGAACTCGGCGCGCTGACCAGCGCCCAGGTGCGCGCCCTCAGCAACGCCCAGCTGGCCAGCCTGCCGGGCCTGGGCGGCTTCGGCAGCAACCAGGTGGCCGCCCTGTCCAGCAGCCAGCTGGCCAGTCTCGATGAAGCCCATCTGTCGACCTTGAGCACGCGCCAGATCGATGCCCTGAGCAGCCGCCAGCTGAGCTGGCTGACCACGGACCAGATCGTGGCCCTGACCACGGCCCAGATGCGCGCCCTCGATCCGGCCGCCTTGGCCGGCCTCAGCACGGCCCAGGTGGCCGCCATCGCGCTCGACGATATCGCCGCCCTCGGCACGGCGCAGATCGCCGCGCTGCGCACGGCCCAGTTCGTCGTCCTCAGCACCGACCAGCTGGGCGCACTGAACACGCGCGACATCGCCGCCCTGAGCACGGGCCAGGTCGCCAGCCTGAGCACGGCCCAGCTGGCCGCGCTGAGCACGCTGGCCGCGCTCGGCACCCTGCAGTTTGCCGCCCTCACCTCGCTGCAACTGCCTTCGCTCAGCGCCGACAAGATCGCCACGCTGAAAACGGCCCAGATCGCGGCCCTGAGCACGCGCCAGATCGGCAGCCTCAGCACGGAGCAGATCGCCGCCCTCAGCACCAGCCAGATGCGTTCCTTGAGCGTGGCCGCCCTGGGCGCCCTTGGCAGCGCCCAGGTCGCTGCCATCGAGCTGCCCGACCTGGCCGCCCTGAGCAGCCTGCAATTGACGGCCCTGAAATCGGCCCAGATCGCCGGCCTGACCACCGACCAGATGGCCTCGCTGACCACGCGCGCCCTGCAAGCGCTGAGCACGGCCCAGATCCGCGCCTTGAGCGCCGACCAGCTCACCGCGCTGGGCACGCTCAACAGCCTGAACACGGTGCAGATCGGCGCCCTCGGCTCGGCCCAGATCGGCGCCCTGGCGGCCGATCTCGTGAGCGCCATGCGCAGCAACCAGTTCCCGCCCGCGGCCGGCCTGACCACCTTGCAACTGGCCTCGCTCGGCACCACCCTGATCGCCGCCATGGCCACCAAGGCCTTGGGCGCGCTCAATTCCGACCAGGTGCAGGCGCTCGACGTCAACGAAGTGCAGGCGCTCAGCAGCGGCCAGTTCGCCGCGCTCGGCACCAGCCAGATCGCGGCCCTGAGCACGGTGCAGATCAGCGCCCTGACCACCAACCAGGTGCGCGCGCTGAAAGCCGGCCAGATCCGCGCCCTGACCGCGGCCCAGCTGGCCGCCATGACGGTCAGCGAATTCCAAGCCTTTACCGCCGCCCAGGCCGCGGCCCTGACCACCGATCAACTGGCCGCCATGCAGCCCGAGCAGCGTGACGCGGCCGGCCTGGAAAGCCCGCTCGTGCTCGACCTCGACGGCAACGGCATCCGCACCCTCTCGCTCGACCAGGGCGTGCGCTTCGACCTCGACGCCGACGGCCGCCTGCAGCACACCGGCTGGGTCGGTCAAGGCGACGGCTTGCTGGCCCTGGACCGCAACGGCAATGGCCAGATCGACGATGGCAGCGAACTGTTCGGCACGGCCACGCGCACGGCCGGCGGCAAAGCCGCCCATGGCTTCGCCGCGCTCGCCGAGCTCGACAGCAATGCCGACGGCGTCATCGACAGCCAGGACGCGGCCTACAGCCAGTTGCGCGTCTGGCAGGACAGCAATGCCGACGGCGTCAGCCAGGCCGGCGAGCTGCAAGGCCTGGCCGCGCTGGGCATCGCCCGCCTCGGCACCGGCGCCCGCGCCACCAGCGAACTCGAACAAGGCAACTGGATCGGCCTGCGCGGCAGTTACGAGCGCAGCGACGGCAGCCAGGGGCAGGTGGCCGACGTCTGGTTCCTGACCGCGCGCAACAGCGATCCGGCCAGCCTGAGCGGCAAAGTCGGCGCCCTGACCGATGCCCTGTCCGGCTACCAGTACGGCAACAACGCCACCCAGCCCGGCCTGCCCACGCTGACGCCGATGGCCGCCCAATCGCTGGGCGCGGCCGACGGCATCAGCCTGAGCGCCAGCGTCGCCGCCCTGACGCGCCAGCTGCAGCACTTCGGCGCCAGCACCCTGCCGGCTGCCGGCCTGCCCGCCGCCGACGCCCTCACCCAAGCCGCGCGCCAGGCGCAAGCGGCCGGGCTGTCCAGCGCTGCCGCCCTCGGCGGTAACGGCGGCAGCGACGACTGGCAGCGCCGCGCCCAGCCCCAAGCACCGCTGCTGGCCGCGAAATAAGCGCCACCACAGCCGAGTCCGTGTCCGATTTTGGGGCCAGACCCCAAAATCGGACACGGACTCGGCTGCTAAAAAAAAAAACGGGAACCGTGGTTCCCGTTTTTGCTTGCTGGTGCCTCGCTCATATGTAGTTGAAGAGCGAGAGGCCGGAGATGTTCTTGTACGATTTCTGCGCCGCTTCCAGCGTCATCTGCTGCTGGGTGAACATGGAAATCGCCACCACCGGATCGACTTCGATCAGCTTGGACAGCGTGGTCTGGTACTGGATGTCGACGTCGTCGCCGGCATTGTCCAGGTAATCGAGTTCCTTGAGTCCGGCCCCCATCTTGGCGCGCACCGACAGCACATTGTCGAGCGCGTTATTGATATTCTGGTTGGCGTTGTTGAGCTTGTTGGTCAGGTCGGTGCGCGCCGTGGGCCCGTCGCCGGCCGTCTTCATCGCCGTGATCAGGTCGCGCACGGTGGTAAACACTGACTGATTCTTGCTGGGATCGACCGTAAACACATCCTGGTCCGCCACATCGCCCTTGACGTCGAACTGGATGCCGTCGAAGGTGATCGCTTCCCCGCTCTTGTACGGCACCGGCGCCGGCGTCACCGGCACCCCGGTGGTGGTATCCATCACGGTATAGCTGGTCTGGGCCGGCACGCCGGGCGTGGCCGGCACCACGCTGAAGGTCAGCGCATACTGGTGGCCGGTCAGCTTGGTGATATCGGTCACCGAGCCGGGCGAGATGACGCCGCTGCCGCCGCGCCCCTTGTTGGCGGGATCGGCCTTCGTCTCGAAAGTGCCATTGCCGGTGAGGCTGCCTTCGAACACGGCGGCGCCCGACTCGCTGATACTGAGCTGGCGGCCCGAGCCGACCTGCAGATCGCGCTGGCCCTGGTCACCGCTGTACACGGCGCCAGTGGGCGTCTGGGTGAAGGGCTGGGTGTTCAGGCGGTAGCCGGCGAACAGGAAATTGCCATTGCCATCGGCCGTATTGGCCTGGCCCAGCAGATCGTTAAAGCGTCCTTCCAGCTCGACCACCAGGGCGTCGCGGTCCTTCTGCGTCTGCGCCGGATTGCCCGCGTTCACGATCAGGGTCTTGATATCCTTCAGCAGATCGCCGGAGGTGCCCAGCGCCAGATCGACATGGGACATCGAGGCGCGCGCATTCTGCCGGTTGATCTTGAACTGGTCGTTCATTTCCTTGGACTGCGTCACTTCCAGCGCGCGCGCCGAGGCCACCGGATCGTCGGCCGCGGTCAGCACGCGGCGGCCGGTGGCGAGCTGCTGCTGGGTACGCGATAACTGCGACTGCAAGCTGGTCAGCTGGTTCAGTCCAGTCTCGAAAATGGTGCGGGAGCTGACGCGCATATTCATGATGCTCTTCCTTAAAAATTCCTGGCTCAGCGGCCCAGCGTCAACAGCACGTCGAACAGCTGGCTGGCCACCTGCATCACCTTGCCCGAAGCCTGGTACGCCTGCTGATAGCGTAGCAGATTGGCCGCTTCTTCGTCGAGGTTGACGCCGGACAGCTGCTGCTGCGCCTTGCTCGCCTGCTCCACGGCGCCATCGGCTGCATCCATGCTGATCTGCGATTCGCGCGCCTTGTTGCCGACATAGTTGACCATCTGCGCGTAACCGCTCTGGAAGGTCGCCGTGCCGCCCACCACATTCTTCGATTGCAGGCCGGCCAGCGCCACGCCATTGCGGTTATCGCCGACGCCATTGGCATTCGGGCTGATGACGAACTGGTCGCCATTGGCCGGCTTGCCGCTGATGCTGAAGCTGATGCCGCCGAAGCTAACCTTGGCGCCGTCGGTAAACGGCACCGGGGTGCCGGCCGGATAGGTGACGGGCGTGCCGCCGCCCGGCGGCGTCACGGTCACGTCCTGGCCGGCCGGGAAGCCGTTCAGGGTATTGGCCGTGCTGTCATACGTCAGCGGCAAAGGCGCTGTCAGCGCATTGCCCGGCTGCAGATAGGCGGCGTCGACGCTGCCCGGATCGATCTTGCCGGTGCCGGTATTGGTGGTCGGCATGCTGGTGGCGATGGGCGCGGCCAGCGCGATCTTGCTGGCATCCTTGAGCGCGACCGAGAACGAGTTGGCGGCATTGGCCACCGGCCGGATTTCCGCGTGATCGCCGTTGGCCGGCACGCCCGTGATGGTGTACTCCACGCCATCGATCATCTGCGGCCCGGTCTGCGGGAAAGGCGTGATCGTGGTCTGCTTGCCGTCCGAGGCACGCGTCAGCACCAGATTGGTGCCGTCGAAATTCATATCGTAGGTGCTGGCCGTGACCTGGGTGCCATCCTTGATGACGGCCTGGATATCCAGGGTGCTGCTGATCGAATTGCGCTTGTCGTAGCCGACCACCGCCTTGATATCGTTGAAGAAGTTGCCGCCTGCCGCCCCTTTCAGGTCAATGCCGAGCTGGTGCTGGGAATTGAAGGTGGCGGCCAGGCTGGCGGCGATCTGGCCCAGCTGGTTTTCGGCGCGGTCCAGGGCCGTGGTGCGGAAGTCCATCAGCCCGCCCAGGCTGCCGCCGGTAAACGTGCTCTCCGGCAGCACGCCAAGCTGGTTGGCCGTCTTGTAGCCGATGGCCAGGCGGCTGACATCGGTCGGCGAAGTGGTGACGGCCAGCTCGAACGGTTTATTGCCCACCACCATGGGCTGGCCGGTGCCGATCGAGACATTGAGCATATTGTTATCGCCCGGCATCACCGTGACCTTGACCCGCTTATTCAGTTCGGAAATGAGCTGATCGCGCTGGTCCAGCAAATCATTGGGCAGGCGCAGCTTGTCGATGGACAGGCCGGCGATCTCGTTGTTCAGGTCGGCAATGCGCGAGGCATAGGTATTGATCTCATTGACGATGGACGTGGTCTTGCTGCTGAAGCCATTGCGCAGCTCGCTGAGCCGGCCAGCCATGCCCTGGAAGCGCGAAGCCAAGGACTCGGCCGAGGACAGCATGGCCTGGCGCGAGGCCACCGAGGACGGGTTCGAATTGGCGTCCTGCACGCCCTTGAAGAAATCCTGCAGGGCCGGCGACAGGCCGGTCGTGGTATCGGCCAGCATATTGTCGATCTGGCTGATCTGGGTGTAATACTCGGTGTAGGCCGCTTGCGAGGATTCGGCGTTGAGCACGCGCTTGTTCAGGAAATCGTCGTAATAGCGCTTGATCTGCGCCACCTCGGTGCCGGTGCCGACAAAGCCCACGCCCGTATCCAGGCCCGGCGTCGTGCTCTGCACGGCCACCTGGCGGTGATAGCCCGGCACATTGGCATTGGTAATGTTATGGCTAGTCGTGGCGAGACCCACCTGGGCCGCCAGCAAACCACTTTGACCGATGCTGAGAAGACTGGACATAATCGTAACTTTCGCTTGTTAAGCAGTTTACGGCAAAACGCGCCGAAACTTGAAATACCGGGCGGCTACAGTGTCCGCCCCTGGGAAGAACTTGCCTGCTGACTCAGGCCAATGTCCGTTTGATAATACTGGTCAGCTTGGCCGCATAATTCGGGTCGGTGGCGTAACCGGCGCGCTGCAAGCCCTGGGCGAACTTGCTGGCGTCGCCCGCGCTGGCCAGCACTTTTTCATAGCGCGGGTTCTCGGTGATGAGCTTGGCGTAATCCTTGAAGCTGTCGGCATAGCTGTCGTAGGCGCGGAAGCGTTCAACCCGGGTCTGGGCCTTGCCGTTCACGTATTCGGTGGTGGTGGCCGTCACCACCTTGCCCTTCCAGTCCGGACCGGCCTTGATGCCGAACAGATTGTGGCTGGTGGAACCGTCGCGCTGCTTGATCTCGCGCCGGCCCCAGCCGCTCTCCAGCGCCGCCTGGCCCAGCATGAACTTGGCCGGGATGCCGGTGGCGCGGCTGGCCTCGTCGGCATGGGCGCCCAGCTTGTCCTGGAAGGCGCGCACATGCGGCAGGGCCGCGCCCTTGCCGCTGGCGACGGCGCTGCCGCCCACGGCCTCGATGGATTTCTGCAGGCGCGCGCTGCTGTCCAGGCCGCTCTGCAGCTCGGCCGAGCCGGGGAAGGATGGCGTCCCGCCCTGCGACAGCTGGCGGATCAGCATATCGGCCAGGCCCACGCCCTTCTTGGCGATATTCTGGCTGGTCTGCTGGTCGAGCATGGTGGTAAACATCTTCGTTTGCTGGCTGTCCAGCGGGCCGTCCTGCGGCGTCGCCTCGCGCATGCTCTTCAACATCATATTCACGAACATCGCTTCGAATTGGGTGGCGGCGGTTTTCAGCGCGTCCGGCGAACCGGCGCGGGCCGACTGGCGCAGCTCGCCCATGCCCTTGGTATCGAGGGCAAACTGGCTGGACAGGTCGGCAGTGCTGCTTTGGCGGATCATGGCAGCCTCTTCTTAGATGATTTCCAGTTCGGCGCGCAGCGAACCTGCGGCCTTCATTGCTTGCAGGATGGCCAGCAAGTCTTGCGGCGAGGCGCCGATCGCGTTCAGCGCCTTGACCACCTCGGCCAGCGAGGCGCCGCCTTTCAGCATCAGCACCTTGCCGCCATCCTTCTTCACATCGACCTGGCTGCTCTGGGTAACGACGGTCTGGCCGCCCGACAGCGGATTGGGCTGGCTCACCTGCGGCTCGGACGACACCGACACCGTCAGATTGCCGTGCGAGATGGCGCACGTCTCCAAGGTCACGGCATGGTTCATCACCACCGAACCGGTGCGCGCATTCATGATGACCTTGGCCGCGCCCTGGGCCGGCTTCACATCCAGGCTTTCCAGCGTGCCGATGAAGGCCACGCGCAGATCGCTGCTGGACGGCGCCTGCACGCGGATCACGCGGCCGTCGAGCGCATACGCGATGCCGCTGCCGTATTTGTCATTGATCGCCTGCACCACGCGGCTGGCGGTGGCGAAATCGGTGGTGTTCAATTCCAGGCGGAT
This sequence comes from Massilia sp. BJB1822, assembly GCF_013369485.1. Classification (GTDB taxonomy): domain Bacteria; phylum Pseudomonadota; class Gammaproteobacteria; order Burkholderiales; family Burkholderiaceae_D; genus Rugamonas. The sequence goes on along the minus strand of NZ_JABWEB010000004.1, from coordinate 253,698 downwards.
CATATTGTCCTGGCCCAGGGAAGTGGGCACGGCGCGCTCGACCGTGGCGCCGCCCGAGATGCGGCCCACCGACAGGTGGTTCACCACCACCGAGCTGCCGCCGGCCTGGGCGCCGACGCCGCCCACCAGCACATTGCCCTGGGCCATGCCATACACCTGGCCGTCCGCGCCTTTGAGCGGGGTCATCAGCAGCGTGCCGCCGCGCAGGCTTTTCGCATTGCCCATGGACGAGACCGTCACGTCGAGCAGCTGGCCGGGTTGGGCGAAGGCCGGCAGCGAGGTGGTCACCATCACCGCCGCCACATTCTTCAATTGCAGATTGGTGCCGGGCGGCAGGGCCACGCCCATCTGCTGCAGCATCGAGGCCACGCTCTGCACGGTGAACGGGGTTTGCGTGGTCTGGTCGCCGCTGCCGTCCAGGCCCACCACCAGGCCATAGCCCAGCAGCTGGTTCTGGCGCACGCCGGCGATGCTGGCCAAGTCTTTCAGGCGTTCCGCCTGCACGCCCGGCGCCAGCAGCAGCGCCGCGCACAGGCCGAGGATTTTCAGCATGGTGTTCATGGTCAGAAGGGAAGCAGGCTGAGGAAGAAGCGCGACATCATCGCCGACACTTCGGCGCGGTCGATCTGGCTATTCGTGCGGTATTCGACGCGGGCGTCGGCCACGGCGGTCGACTGCACGGTATTGCCGGCGCCGATCGAATCGGGATTGACCATGCCCGAGAAGCGGATGAATTCCGTGCCGCGGTTCATGCCGATCTGCTTTTCGCCGGCCACGATCAAATTCCCGTTCGGCAGCACCTCGACCACGGTGGCGCCGATATTGCCGGTGAAGGTATTGTTGGCGGTCTGGTTGTCGCCGTCGGCGTATTTGATGGCGCCGCTGGACGTCACACTGGCGCCGAGGCGGTCTTGCAGCGGACCGGGCACGCCGAAGTTGACGCTGCCCGATTTATTGCCGGTGCTGCTGCCGTTCTTCACCGCCGAGGTGCGCTCGGTGATGACGATATTGATCAGATCGCCAACCTGGCGCGCGCGCCGGTCTTCGAAATGGGGACGGTAGCCGTTGACCTGGAAGATGGCGCCATTGGCCGGGGCCGGCATCTGGGCCGCCGTCAGCGGCCGCGCCGTGGTCGGTCCCTGCACGATGGACGTCGGGGCGACGCTGCAGCCGGCCAGCAGGGCTGCGGCGGCAAAAACGGTATACGCGGTTTTCATGGCACGCTCCATTACAGCTGGGACAGTTTCTGCAGCATCTGGTCCGAGGTGGTGATGGCCTTGCTGTTGATCTCGTAGGCGCGCTGGGTCTGGATCATATTCACCATCTCCTCCACCACGTTCACATTCGACACCTCGACATAGCCTTGCAGGATCAGGCCGGTGCCATTGGTGCCGGGCTGGTTGCTCTGGGCCGCGCCCGAGGCGCCGGTTTCCACATACAGGTTCTCGCCGCGCGACTCCAGGCCGGTGGGATTGATGAAGGTCGCCAGCTGGATGCTGCCGATCTGCTGCGCGGCGATCTGGCCCTCGATCTTGGCCGACACAGTGCCGTCGCGGCCGACCGTGATTTCCTTGGCATTGATGGGAATGGTGATGGCCGGCTGCAGCGGGAAGCCGCTGGACGTGACCATCTGGCCGTTATTGTCGCGCTGGAAGGAACCGTCGCGGGTATACGCCGTGGTGCCGTCGGGCAGCAGCACATTGAAGAAGCCGGGGCCGTTGACCATCAAGTCCTTGTCGTTGCCGGTGGACTGGGGATTGCCCTGGGTGTGGATGCGCTCGATGGCCACCGGACGCACGCCCGTGCCTTGCTGCATGCCGGAAGGCAGTTGGGTCTGCTGCGAGGACTGGCCGCCGGGCTGGCGGATATTCTGGTACAGCAGATCTTCGAAGACGGCGCGCGATTTCTTGAAGCCATTGGTGCTGACGTTGGCCAGATTGTTGGACACCACGTCCATCTGCGTCTGCATGGCCTCCATGCCGGTCTTGGCAATCCATAAGGAACGGATCATGTGCTTTCTCCTTGAGGCCGGCGGCGCGCGCCAAGCCAGTTTTCATGGAGACATTATGCCGCTGCCAAGGTCAATTCAAAGCGAGGATCTGGGTAGCTTTCGCCGCGTTATTCTCGGCATTCTTCAGCAAGCTCATTTGCGTCTCGAAGGAGCGCGCCAGCGCGATCATGCTCACCATGGCGTCAACCGGGTTGACATTGCTGCCCTCGACGGCGCCATCGACCAGGCGCACATTCTGGTCGACATCGGCCGGCTGGCCCGACTGCAGGCGGAACAGGCCATCGTCGCCACGCAGCAGCTCAGTGGGCGGCGGATTCACCAGCTTGATGCGTCCCAGCACATTCGAGGGACCGGGCTGGGTCTGTACCGTGCTGATGGCCGACACCGTGCCGTCCGAGGCGATGCTGATTTCGCTGTCGGGCGGAATGGCGATCGGCCCGTTTTCGCCGATCAGATTGTGGCCGGCGCGCGTCTGCAGCAAGCCATTGGTGCTGACTTTCAGGCTGCCGCTGCGCGTATACGCTTCCGAGCCGTCGGGCGACTGCACCGCCAGCCAGCCTTCGCCGCGCATGGCCACATCGAGCGGATTGGCCGTGGTCTGGATCGGGCCGGGCCGGAAATCCGTGCCCACCGTGGAATCGACCACGAAGGTGCGCGTGGGCAAGCCCTCCGACACCACGGGCACAGCGCGGAAAGAGTCGAGCTGGGCGCGAAAGCCGGTGGTGGTGGCGTTGGCCAGATTGTTCGAGGTGGTGGCCTGCTGGTCCAGGATGTGCCTGGCGCCCGTCATGGCGGTATAGATCAGTCGATCCATGGAAAGCTCCGAAAGCGGCGCGCGGCGCGGGGAAGGCGGCGCCCTCCCCTGCCGCGCTTACGCCGGGTTTAACGCAGATTGACCAGGGTCTGCATGACCGAGTCCTGGGTCTTGATGGTCTGGGCATTGGCCTGGTAGACGCGCTGGGCGGTGATCATATTCACCAGTTCCTTGGTCAAGTCCACGTTCGACACCTCGACCGAGGACGAGCGCAGCTTGCCCATCTTGCCGTCGCCCGGCACGCCAACCTGGGGGGCGCCCGAGGCCGAGCTTTCGGCCCAGGCGTTATTGCCCAGCGGGACCAGACCGTCCGGGCTGGCGAAATTGGCCAGCACGAACTGGCCCAGCGGCCGCGATTTGCCGTTGCTGTACTGGCCGACGATGACACCCTTCTCGTCGGCGGCAAAACGCTCCAGGCTGCCTGCGGAATAGCCATCCTGGGTACTGGCCTTCTCGCTGGTGGGCGCGCCGTATTGCGTGGTGCCGGCAAAGTCGACCTTGATGACCATCGGCTGCACCGAACCCAGGTCAGGGAAGATCGGCAGGTTAACGGTCAATGGCAACTTTTGTGGCGGAACCAGCGCCGCCATCGCGGTCAAGTCCATGGCGCCGGAACGGTCAAAGACCAAGGTGCTCTGCTTCACCGCCGGCACCATAAAGGCCGTGGCCATGGTGGCGCCGATTTCATCCGGATTGGTATTGGCACGGTTGCCAATATTGGTAGCAGCGTCTGCCCACATCGCATGCAGCTTGGTGACATCGGCCGCGGGATCAATGGCCAGTATGGCGGTTTCCAATTGCTCCCCCAGAGCGGTAGCATAGCCAATATTTGCCGCCAGAATATCACCTTGGGGCACGGCGACGACGGCGTCATAATATGCCTGACGGGCTGCTTTAACCGGGTCAGTAGCGGCAGCATCGCTCAACACTTTTTGCGTCTGCAACTCCACCCCATCGTTGGACATGTAGACGTCCCAAGTATTGGGTGCCGTCTTCACATAATAGACGCCCATCACATGGGAGTTGCCCAGACTGTCGTACACGTTAAGCGAGGTCTGCTTGTTGAAGCTGGTCGGATCAGTCGGACTGAACGGCGTCTTGACCGGCAGCTCTTCCTTGGAATTCAGGTTGATGGAGAAATTGGCGTTATCCGTCGGCTTCGGTTTCAGGTCGGAGCTGTCGATCACCAGCGGCACCGGCGCACCGGACAGGATCACCCCATCCTTATTGGCCAGATAACCCGTCACCTGGGCGCCCTGGGCATTGATGATGCCGCCGTTCTTGTCGAGCAGGAACTGGCCATTGCGCGAATACTGGACGGCGCCATTGACCACGGTGCGGAAGAAGCCGCCGCCATTGATGGAAATATCGAGCGGATTATTGGTCGTCTCGATCCCGCCCTGGGTGAATTGCTGCGCCAGCCGCGCGACCGACACGCCAATGCCGGGATTGTTGCCGCTGACCCCGTTCAGCGAGTTCGCGTACAGGTCGGCGAACTGGGCCACAGAACCCTTGAAGCCCACGGTACTGGCGTTGGCGATATTGTTGCCGATCGTTTTGAGCGATATATCTGCGGCGTTCAGGCCGCTGAGACCTTGTTGAAACATGCTATTCCCCTCTTCAGTATGGGCTGGCTTACAACACTTGCTTGATATCGTCCATCGTCAGCGTGCCGACGTTGGGGATGTTTAATTTGATGCCGGCGGCGCCGGTCGAAACGCTGGCCACCGTGCCGAAGGTTAGCGCCGCGGCATCCTTGAGCTTGGCGCCGCCGGTGGTGGCCGTGACGGCGATGCGGTAGGCGCCGTCGGGCGCCTTCTTGCCGTCGGCCAGCGTACCGTCCCATACCAGGGGCATGGTGCCAGCCTTGACGTTTTTCATATCGATGACATGGATGGCCTTGCCGCTGCTGTCCTTGATCTCGATCTGCACCTGGTCGGCGGCCGTGCCCATATCGATGCCGAAGACGGCCTTGCCGCTGGCCAGCTGCAGGGCCGAGCCGGGCACCAGCACGCCATGGTTGATCATATTCGTGGCCGCCAGCGAGGCCGATGCCTTGTAGTCGCCGCGCAGCGAATCCAGTGTGGCATTGAGCTTGTTCACGCCGCTCACGGTTTGCAGCTGGGCCAGCTGGCTGGTGATCTGGGCGTTGTCCATCGGGTTCAGCGGATCCTGGTTTTTCAGCTGGGTCAGCAGCAGGGTCATGAACTTGTCCTGGTCGGCCTTGGTGCTGTCGGTGGCCGTCGCCTTTTTCGGGTTGACGGCATTCATCAGCGTGCCAGACGGGCCGCTGCCCTGGACGGAGGTATTGGTATCGACGGCCATGATCTAATTCCGGTTACTGACCAATGGTCAGGGTTTTCAAGAGCAGCGACTTGGCTGCGTTCATCGTTTCGACATTGGTCTGGTAAGAGCGCGAGGCCGACAGCATATTCACCATCTCATCGACCACGTTCACATTGGGCATGGTCACATAGCCCTTCTCGTCGGCCAGCGGATGCTTGGGGTCGTAGACCTGCTTCATCGGCCCCGGATCTTCCACCACGCGCTGTACCTTGACCCCGGTCGAGGCGTTATTGGCCGAGGGCGTGGCTTCGAACACCACCTGCTTGGCGCGGTAAGCCTCGCCGGTGGCGCTGGTGGAACTGTCGGCATTGGCCAGATTGGAGGCGACCACGTTCAGGCGCTGGGCCTGGGCGCTCATGGCCGAACCGGAAACATTAAAAATACTGAATAGCGACATGATTACTGTCCTCCCTGGATGGCCGCCAGCAAGCCCTTGATCTGGGAATTGATGAAGGTGACGCCGGCCTCATAGCGCAGCGCATTGTCGGCGAACTGGTTGCGCTCGACATCCATATCGACGGTATTGCCGTCGACGGCGCCCTGCACCACGCCGCGGTAGAGCAGCGGCGTGCCATCCGCCAGCGCCTGGCCCGGCTGCTGCGGGTTTGGATAATGTTTTTTTGCCGTGGTGTTCAGCGCGGCCTTGCTGTCCAGCGCGCCTTGCAGGGCGCTGGCAAAGTCGATGTCGCGCGCCTTGTAATTAGGCGTATCGGCATTGGCGATATTCGACGCGAGCACGGTCTGGCGCTGCGAGCGCAAGCTCAGCACGGTTTCGTTAAAGCGCAAATGTTCGTCAAGTTTCCCTAGCATGGTGGCTCCGCTGAAAATACGGTGATGACAGCATCGATCTTACGGCGGCCGGGCGCCAAGGGATCGCTCGAGAAAGACCGGCTTTCCGGTCCTATTCCCCGCTTTCGCGGCGCGCGGGCGGACTATCATGGCAGCATTCTTATCTTGTCCCCGGCCTGCAATGAAACTGCTGACTCTCTCCATCCTGTTCCTGTCGGCCGGCGCCGCGCTGGCGCAGCCTGCCGCCGCGCGCACCGACGCCGCCGTGCTGCAGCAGACAGTCGAGCAATTCCTGCAAGTGCAGACGGGCGGCCTGCCGGGCAAGGTCGGCCTCAGCGTCGGCCCCATCGAGCCGCGCCTGAGCCTGGGCGCCTGCGCCGCGCCGGAAGCGTTTCTGATGCCGGGCGCGCGCGCCTGGGGCCGCACCACGGTGGGCGTGCGCTGTGCGGCGCCCTCGGTATGGACGGTGTATATTCAAGCCAGGGTCACGGTGCAAGGCGACTATGTTGCCAGCGCCGTGCCGCTGGCCCAGGGCCAGCCCATCGTGGCGGCCCAGCTGACGACGCTCAAGGGCGATCTGACGGCGCTGCCGCCGGGCGTGGCCACCGATGCCAGCCAGGTGGTCGGCCGCAGCAGCAATCTCTCGCTGCCGGCCGGCGTGCCGCTGCGCCTCGACACGCTGCGCAGCCAGCAAGTGGTCTTGCAGGGGCAGCTGGTGCGCCTGGTCAGCAGCGGTAACGGTTTCAGCATTTCCTCCGAGGGCAAGGCCGCGGCGAATGCGGCCGAAGGCCAGACTGTCCAGGTCAGAACGGCCAGCGGCCAGTCGGTTTCCGGCGTGGCGCGGGCCGGCGGGCTGGTCGAGGTAGCTTTCTGACAAGAAAAGTGGTCTGGTGGGTCTAAAGTTTGGCGAATAGCTGCCGATATAAGACTCGTATCCCGGAGTAAAGACTCCAACCAGACGAGGATAAAGCTGTGAAGATCAATAATTCAGTTAACACCACGCCGGGCCTGCAGAACACGCCGGCGCCCGCCAATAGCACCGCGCGCGGCGCGGAAAAGGCGGCCGCCCCGGCGCCCCAGGCCGGGGCAGACAATGTACGCCTGTCGGCACAAGGACAGGCCATGGCGGCCGGAGCAGCCAGCAGCAGCAACGCCGTGTTCGACAGCAAAAAAGTCGAGCGCATCAAATTGGCGATTGCCGACGGCCAGTTCCAGGTCAATTCGGAAAAAGTAGCGGACGGCTTGCTGGAAACGGTCAAGGATCTGCTGCACTCGCGTAAACGTTAGGATCAAGCATGAACACCGTGTCCCCGATGGCCAGCCTGCATGAAGAGCAGAGCCTGATTTCCGCCCTGCTGGAAATCCTGAAGCTGGAGCAAAAACATCTGGTGGCCGCGGACATCGACAGCCTGACCGCCCTCACCCCGCAGAAAACCGCGCTGGTGAACCAGATGGCGGTGCTGGCCAGCCAGCGTCACAGCGCCCTCGGCGCCGCCGGCTACGCCGCCCAGGAAAGCGGCATGGAAGCCTGGCTCGCCACGAGCGGCGACGCCACAGCCCACACCCTGTGGCAGCAAGTGCTCGAGCTGACGCGCGAAGCCAAGGAAATGAACCGCCTGAATGGCGTGCTGATCAATAAACACCTGAACCACACGCAAGGCGCGCTGAACGCGCTGCGTCCCCAGACCCAGAGCCAGGTCTACGGCCCCAGCGGCCACGCCACGGCCAGCCGCAATAGCCGCGGCTTCCTCGCCCGCTAAGTTTTTTTCGCAGAAATGAACCAGCCGGCGCTGCCGGCTTTTTGCATTGGACAAGACCGGGGACAGACCACGTTTTCCGAGCAATATTGCCCGGAAAACGTGGTCTGTCCCAGTTTTTCCAGGCTGTGGTGCGGCCTCGGTGGGGATTTCCGTGCTCGGATCGGGAATGCCGGACAGGATGGTGACCGCAACGCGGCGGTTGCGCGCCCGGCCTTCCGGCGTGTCGTTGGGCGCCACCGGGAAATTCGATGCATGGCCGACGGCCGTCATGCGTTCGGGCGGTACGCCCGCCTCGATGAACAGGCGCACCACGCTGCCGGCGCGCATGGCCGACAATTCCCAGTTCGAGGGGAAGATGGCGTTGCGGATCGGCACATTGTCGCTATGGCCTTCCACCTGCACCGCATGGCTGTCATCCTTGAGCAGGATGGCCACCGCCTGCAAGGCCTCGCGCGATTCGGCCGTCAGGCGCGCATCGCCCGGATCGAACAGCACGCTGGCATTGATCTCGACGCTGACGCCGCGGCTATTCTGCGTCACGCGCACCTTGCCTTCCTTGACCAGCGGCGCCAGGGTCGACAGCAGATCCTGGGCCAGTTTGGTCATCTGCTCTTTTTCCTTGCGGATCAGCTCGGTGCGCCGCTTCAAGCCGGGATTGGGAATGGGCAGATTCTGCACCTGGGTATTGATCGGTTCGGCCGATCCCTGGCCGCCGAAGGCGTCGCCGAGCGCATCGGAAAACACCTTGTACTTGCCGATATTGACCGAGGAGATCGCATACATCACGACGAAGAAGGCGAACAGCAGGGTGATGAAATCGGCGTAGGAAATCAGCCAGCGCTCGTGGTTTTCCGGCTCGTCATCGAATTTGCGGCGCGCGCGGCGTTCCATCAGTGTTCCCGCAGCAGCGTGGCGACGCGCTCGTCGATGATGCGGGTGAAGTCGCCGCTGGCGATGTCATAGAACACGGCGGCGGCGATTTCCTGCTGGTGCACCTGCTGCGTGACGATGTTTTTCAGCTTGTTGGCGATCGGGTAAAAGAACAGATTGGCCAGGCCCACGCCATAAATGGTGGAGACGAAAGCCACGGCAATGCCCGGCCCCAGCTTGCTCGGGTCGCTCAGGTTTTCCATCACGCTGATCAGGCCCAGCACCGCGCCCAGAATGCCGATGGTGGGCGAATAGCCGGCCGCCGATTCCCAGATGCGCACGGCCTGGCGCTCGGCCGTTTCAAAAGCCGTGATCTCGGTGTCGAGCAGCTGGCGCAGCTTGTCGGGCGCAACGCCGTCGACGATCATGCGCAAGCCCTTGGCATTGAACTTGTCCTTGGACGAGAGCATGAAGCGCTCCAGCGACAGCAGGCCGTCGCGCCGCGCCGCCAGATTCCAGGCATTGATGTCGCGCGCCAGCGCGGCGCGGCTATCGGCCGGCGGCGCAAACACCCAGCGCAGCATCCACACGCCGCGGCGCAGGGTGGACGGGCGGGTTTGCAGCAGCACGGCGCCGAAAGTGCCGACCACCACAATGGCAAAGGCAGCCGGCTGTACCAGCGACGACCATTTGCCGCCCTCCAGGCCCTGGCCGACCAGCACCCCGGCCAGTCCCAGCAACACACCGATTACGCTGGCCCAGTCCATGCCTGCTCCCTCAAAGTCGCCCGCAGCCGTGCCACGGCCTGGGTATGCAGTTGCGATACGCGCGATTCGGAGACTCCCATCACCGCGCCGATTTCTTTCAGATTCAATTCTTCCTCGTAATACAGGCCCATCAGCATCTTCTCGCGCGGCGGCAGCGCATCGATGGCATCGATCACGGCCTGACGGAAGTCGGTGTCGAGCAAGGCGCGCAGCGGATCGGCGTCCTCGTCGTGGGCATAGCGGTCGAGGAAGCTGTCGTTGCCGTCCTCGTCGTGGAAATCCTCGTAGTACACCAGCTGGTGGCCGCCGCCTTCGGACAGCATTTCCTGGTAGTCGGAGAGCGAGAGCTTGAGCATCTTCGCCACTTCCGATTCGCTCGGCGGCCGGCCCAGGCGCTGCTGCAGCGTGGACATGGCGCTTTCGATCTTGCGCATATCCTGGCGCATGCTGCGCGGCATCCAGTCGCTGCTGCGCAATTCGTCCAGCATGGCGCCGCGGATGCGCATCACCGCATAGGTTTCAAACTGGGCACCATGGGTTTCTTCGTAGCGGTTGATCGCATCGAGCAAGCCGATCATTCCTGCCTGTACCAGGTCATCCACTTCTACGCTGGGCGGCAATTTTGCCTTCATATGGTGGGCCAGGCGCTTGACCAAGGGCATATGCTCCGTCAGCAGCGAATCCTTGTCCACCTTCCCTTTGACCGTGTACATAAATTCTAGTTTTGTTCTTGAACACTAAAAATGGCTGTTGCTCCCCGTGGATAAGGACGGCGCAGCAGCCAGCGCAAAGCGGCCAGCCAGCTGACGAAACGCGACCGAAGCACCGGCCAGCGGGAATGCGTCAACCACCGCGCGCCCCAGGCGCGCTGCGCGGTGCAGATACTCGTCGGCCGGCACGGAACCCATGGAAACCAGGTTCACGGCCAGGTAACGGCTTGCCGCCTGCGCCATATTATCGTAAACCAACCTCGCTTCGGCCTCTGTCGCACCGGTTACCAGGATGCCGAAGGGGCGCCGGCCCAGTTCATGGCTCAGACGCTTAATCATTAGATAAGCATTTTTGATCGATTCGGCGCTGTTCGACACCTGCACCACGATCTCGGAACTGGCCATGATGGGCACCGGGAAGGCCTCGCCATCGAACTCGCCGTCGACCACCAGGATGCCGGTCTGCTTGGCCAGCACGTCGAAGGCCTTGGCCAGGCGGCGCCCTTCGTCCGGGCCGCGGCGCGCTTCGCCGCCCGTCATCGAGACCACGCCGAAGCCTTGCGGCGCGTGCTGGATCACTTCATTCAGCGCGCATTGCTGGCGCGCCACGTCGAGCAGGCGCGCGCCGCCGTCCAGGCCGAGGCGCGAGGCCACCCCGTGTTCGCTGTCGCAGGCATCGACCAGCACCACATCGTTGCCGGCGCGCGCCAGCGAGGCGCCCAGATTGACCAGCATGGAACCCTTGTCGTCGCGCGGCGTGGCCGAGAGGAAGGTGATGATGCGCGGCTGCGGCCCCGCCAGCATGCGGCGCAGGCCTTCGGCCTGGTCGAAATTGAAGTTAGCCAAGATGCACCTCGCGCGCCAGGGTGTCGCCGCCGGCCGCGGCCATCAGCAGGGGCAGGTCGGCATCGGCCACCTGGCGGCTGCTGCTCTCGCGGCGGAAGGCGCGCTCGACCAGCTGGGCCGGGTCGGCCAGATGCAGGTCTTCCGGCACGCGCTGACCGTTGGAGACGTAGAACAGATTGAGTTTCTGGCGGATCAGCACGTCGAGCACATTGCCCAGCGAGGCCGCTTCGTCGAGCTTGGTCATGATGCAGCCGGCCAGGCCGCTGCCCTGGTAGGCGCGCACCACTTCGCTCAGGGTTTCCTGGGTCGCCGTGGCGTTCAGGCACAGCAGGCGCTTCACATTCGCGTCCACGCCCTGCAGCATGGCGACCTGCTCGGTCACCATCTGGTCGCGCTGGCTGACGCCGACGGTATCGATCAGCACGGTGTGCTTGTTTTTGAGTTCCTTGAGGGCGATGCGCAGGTCGGCTTCATCCTTGACCGAGTGCACCATCACGCCCAGGATCTTGCCGTAGATGCGCAGCTGCTCGTGGGCGCCGATACGGTAGGCGTCGGTGGTGATCAGGGCCAGTTTTTCCGGACCGTGGCGCATCACGCAGCGCGCCGCCAATTTGGCGGTGCTGGTGGTCTTGCCGACGCCGGTGGGACCGACCAGGGCGAACACGCCGCCCTGCTCGATCAGCGCCTGCTCATTGGCCATGGCGCTGATATTGCGCGCCAGGACCGTCTTGATCCAGTGCAGGCTGGCGGCGCCGTCGCGGCCGGCCGGCAGCTTGTCGATCAGGTAGCGCGCCAGCGTGGCCGAAAAACCGGCGCCCAGCATCTCGCGCAGCACCGCCGTTTTCTGCGGATCGCGCTGCTGGGTGGCGCCCCAGGACAGCTCGGCCAGTTGGGTTTCCATCATGCCGCGCATGGCGCGGATCTCGTTCATCATGCCGCTCATCTCGGCGGCGGCATTGGCCTTGGCCGAGGCCACGGCATCGGCCACCAGGGCGGAAATGCGCTCCATATCGAGGGCAGGCGCGGCCGGCGCCGGCGGCGCTGCATTGGCCGGGGCGCGCGGCGCGCTGCCCTGCGGCGCGGCGGGACGGGCCGGCACTGCGGCGGCGGCGCCGGCCGGCACGCGCGGCTGCGGGCGGGGCGCTGGCGCCGCAGCGGCAGGTGCAGCGGCTCCGGCAGCGGTGGCGGCGCCAAACGCGGCGGTCGCGGCAGCAGCCAGGCTGCTGGCGCGCGCGGCCAGGGCCGGCTGCAGTTCGGCGGCAAAGTCCTGCACGGCGGGCAGCTCCAGGCGCGGAGCCGGGGCGGCCATCGGCGAATCGCCCGGCGGCATCGCAAGAGAGGCGGCATCGTCATTGGCCAGGGCGAGGATTTCGACCACGCCATCGGCCTGGCGGTTGGACAAAATCACCGCGTCGGGGCCGAGAGCCTCGCGCACCTTGCGCAAAGCCTCACGCGATGTGGGTGCGGTAAATTTTTTGACGTTCATTGCAGCTCCTGTGTCACGATGCGCCGCCAGTTAGCGACTCAATTCTCATGGTGAAATTATTCACGATGCACAGGAGAAACCATCACTCGAACAAGTGCCGAAACACCCCGCATTTCAGGGGGCCGCCTCCCCCTCTTCCCGGCCCCACACCTCGTCCAGCGTCGCCGCATCGAGCAGGCTCTCGCTCCAGGCCAGCAATTGCGCGGCGCTGGCCCGCTCCAGGCGGCTTTGCGCCGCTGGCGGCAAGACACCGAAACGCCGCGTCAGCAGCCAGCCCAGCAGTTCAGCCTGCCCTTGCTGCAATCCTTGCTGCCGCCCTTCCCGCAGCCCTTCCCGCAACCCTTCTTGACGCCCCTCTTGCAACCCAATCTGGCGCCCTATTCTTTCAAATGACGATACGTATGGCATGGCATTTTCTCCTTCCATTTCCCGAATATCGCTGCGCAACTCAAGCTCCAGTTCGGCTGGCAGGCACAATATCCAGTCGATCACCAGCAGCAAATCCATGATACGCCGCCTATCCCACTGACGCCGGAACAACAGGCGAATCAGATAACGCTTGCCGGCATAAGCAAGCAGCGGCTGCTTACGGCTGCGCTGCGCCATCAGGTGGGCCGCCGTCACCAAGGCAAAGGGATTGTCTTCACTTAGCAAGCCCGGCAGGCGTGGCACGTAATCGAGCAGCTTGGCCAGCGCGAACTGCAGGCGCATCTCGCTGCCCAGCAGGCGATAGCAAAACTGCTGCGGCCGCCAACGCGGGCTGCGGTCAGCCAGCAGCACCAGGCTGGCCACCGGCCGCCGGTAGCGTTCATAGCTGCGGTAATTGCAGGTGAAGACGCGCTCGGCCAGGCTGCCGTCGCGCCCCGCCTGCACCTCCAGATGTAATAGCACCCACTGCTCCCCGCCTTCACGCAAATGGACGCGCACCAGCTTGTCGGCCAGGCGCCGCCCCAGGGCGCTGTCGTGGCAGATCTGCGCCAGCTCCTGGTCGAGGAAGACGTGGGGCCGTGTCCAGTCGATAGCGGCATGCGCCGCCGGAAAATAAAAGGCGAGGAAGTCCGGCAGGTAGCGCGTCAACGCATCCTTCCAGGGCGTATCGTAATCATGGCGCGACGGGGCAGGCATGGCCCCAGTCTAGCCCCGCCGCTGCCGCAGCAAGGCCGACTGGCGCAAACCCCGGGCGTATCCGCCCGCTTAGCCGGCGCCGACCAGGGCCGTGACGCGGATGGTCTTGGTTTCCGGAATTTCGGCATGCGACAGCACCTTCAGCTGCGGCAGCGCGCGGCGCAGGAAGCGCGACAGCAAGGCACGCAACGGTCCCGGCACCAGCAGCACCGGCGTCAGGCCCAGCGCTTCCTGCTGCTGGGCCGCGGCATTAGCCTGCTGGGCGATGGTGTCGGCCAGGCCCGGTTCGATGCCGGCTTCGCCGCCGGTCGACAAGGCTTGCATCAGCAGGCGCTCCAGGCGGTTATCCAAGGTCATCACCGACAGCTCGCCGCCATTCGGGAACAGCTGCTGCACGATGGCGCGGCCGAGCGCGATGCGCACCAGGGCGGTCAGATCGTTCGGATCCTGGGTCTGTGGCGTATGCTCGGCCAGGGTTTCGATGATGGTGCGCATATCGCGGATGTGCACGCCCTCGGCCAACAGGTTCTGCAGCACTTTCTGCAAGCCCGACAGCGAGATCATTTTCGGCACCAGGTCTTCCACCAGCTTGGGCGAATCCTTGCCCAGATGGTCGAGCAGGGATTGCACCTCGGCCCGGCCCAGCAGCTCGGAAGCGTGGGTGGTGATCAGGTGGTTCAGGTGGGTCGCCACCACGGTGCCGGCATCGACCACGGTATAGCCCATGCTCTGCGCCTCATCGCGCTGAGCGGCGTCGATCCATACGGCGGGCAAGCCGAAAGCCGGGTCGGTGGTTTCCATGCCTTGCAGGGTGCCCGAGGCCATGCCCGGATTGATGGCCAGGAATTGGCCGTTGAAGGCTTCGCCCGCGCCCACTTCCACGCCCTTCAGCGCGATGCGGTAGGCGGAAGGCTTGAGTTCCAGATTGTCGCGGATATGCACCGGCGGCGCCAGGAAGCCCACCTCTTGCGCGAATTTCTTGCGGATGCCCTTGATGCGCTTGAGCAGCTCGCCGCCCTGGGCCTTGTCCACCAGCGGGATCAGACGGTAGCCCACTTCCAGGCCGAGGGTATCGACCGGCAGGATATCCTGCCAGCTGGCCTCTTCCTGTTCCGGCGCCGCCGCCTGGGCGCCGCCGGCAGCCGCCGCCGCTTCCGCCTCGGGCGCTTCGGCATGCTCCTTGGCGCGCTTGGCCATCATGTAGCCGGAACCGCCCAGGGCCGCCGCCAGCAGCAGGAAGACCAGATTCGGCATGCCAGGAATCAGGCCCATGCCGCCGATGATGGCGGCCGTGATGTACAGCACCTGCGGCTTGCCGAACAGCTGGCCGATGACCTGGGTGCCGATATCGCTGTCGCTGGCCACGCGCGAGACCACGATACCAGCCGCGATCGAGATCACCAGCGAAGGAATTTGCGCCACCAGGCCGTCGCCGATGGCCAGCAGAGTGTAGTTTTTGAGCGCGTCGCCGAAGGCCATATCGTGCTGGATCAGACCGACCAGCAGGCCGCCGACGATATTGATGATGGTCACCATGATGCCGGCGATGGCATCGCCGCGCACGTATTTGGAGGCACCGTCCATGGCGCCGTAGAACTCGGCTTCCTGCGACACCTCGTTGCGGCGGCGGCGCGCTTCCGGTTCGCCGATCAGGCCGGCGTTCAGGTCGGCGTCGATGGCCATCTGCTTGCCCGGCATCGCATCCAGGGCGAAACGCGCGCCCACTTCGGCGATCCGGCCGGCGCCCTTGGTCACGACCACGAAGTTGATGATGGTCAGGATCACGAAGACCACGATGCCGACCGTGTAATTGCCGCCGATCAGGAAGTGGCCGAAGGCTTCGATCACCTTGCCGGCTGCATCGGCGCCGGTATGGCCCTCGGTCAGCACGACGCGGGTCGAGGCCACGTTCAGCGACAGGCGCAGCATGGTCGACACCAGCAGCACCGTGGGGAAGGCCATGAAGTCGAGCGGCTTGACGGTGTACAGGCTGGTCAGCAGCACGATGATGGACAGCGCAATATTGAAGCTGAAGAACAGGTCGAGCACAAAGGCCGGCAGCGGCAGGATCATCATCGCCAGCAGCATGATGATCAGGATCGGCGCGGCCAGGCTCTTGCCGGCGGCGCCGGACAGGTTCATGCCGCTCAGCCAGGCGGGCAGTTTCAGGCTGTTCATGGATTAGCTCCCGTATTGTTTTGTGCTTGCGCTTGTTGATAGGCTGGATGCAGCGGGTCCATATCGTCCGGCACCTCGAGTTTGCGCGGACGGTCCGGATACTGGCCGCCCGGACGGTAGGCGCGCAGCTGGAAGACGTAGGCCAGCACTTCGGCCACGGCGGCATACAGGCGCGGCGAAATCTCGTCGCCGATCTCGGTATGCTTGTGCAGCGCGCGGGCCAGAGCCGGCGCTTCCAGGATCGCCACCTTGTGTTCCTTGGCCAGTTCGCGGATCTTGGCCGCCACCGCGTCGGTGCCCTTGGCCACCACCTTCGGCGCGCCGCCGGCGCCATCGACGTATTTGAGCGCGACGGCGAAATGGGTCGGGTTGGTCACCACCACGTCGGCGGTCGGCACCTCGGCCATCATGCGGCGCTTGGCCATCTCGCGCTGCAGCTGGCGGATCTTGCCCTTGATCTGGGGATTGCCGTCCGACTCCTTGGATTCCTGGATCAGTTCCTGGCGCGTCATCTTCAGCTTGTTGGCGTAATGCCACATCTGGTAAGGCGCATCGATGGCGGCGATGAAGCCAAGCGCGCCGACGATGAAGAGGAAGCTCATGGCCAGCATATCCAGCAGGTGGGCGCTGCCCAGCTTGAGCGGCTCGTTGACCAGGCCGAACACGGCCTCCTTCTGCTTGAGCACCACCAGCCAGGCGACGGCGGCCACGATCAGGGTTTTCAGGATGGCTTTGACCAGCTCTACCAGCGCATTCTTGGAGACGAGATTGCCCAAGCCGTTGATCGGATTGAGCTTCATGAAATTCGGGGTGACGGCCTTGCCGCTGAACAGCCAGCCGCCCACCAGCAAGGGCGAAGCGAGGGCCACGATCATCACCGCCACCGCCAGCGGCAGGCAGGCGACGATAACCTGCACCACATCGACCAGAATGCGGGTGATCAGCACATCGGGATTGAAGACTTGCTCGCGCGTCAGCGACAGGCCGGAGACGAGGGCCGCACTCAATTGCCGCACCAGGCCGGAACCGGTCAGCCACAGGCCGGCGCCCGCCGCCATCAGCACGGTAAAAGTCGCCACTTCGCGCGACCGGGGAACGTCGCCTTCTTCGCGCGCCTGCTCGAGGCGCCTCTGTGACGCGGGTTCGGTCTTTTCGGCTTCGCTGTCTTCAGCCATCTACTGCTCCTGGTAAGGCCGGCGCGGACACCCGGCGGCCTGGCAGGAGACATTATTGCTTCTAGGCCATGGCGGCCATCGGCGGAACAGGCGGGTTTTCCCCACCCTGTTCCATTTTATTGCAAATTAGAAACAATCTCAGGCTGCCGCGCACACCCGCTGCTCGATGGCGCCGAACAGCGATTTACCGTCGGCATCGAGCATCTCGATGCGGATGGTGTCGCCGAAACCCATGAACGGCGTGCTGGGCTTGCCGTCGGCAATGGTTTCCCGGCAGCGCTGCTCGGCGATGCAGGAATAGCCTTTCCTGGCATCCTGGTTCGACACCGTGCCGGAGCCGACGATGGTGCCGGCGCGCGCATTGCGCGTCTTGCACAGGTGGGCAATCAGCTGGGCAAAGTTGAACACCATGTCGACGCCGGCATTCGGCTGGCCCACCAGCTTGCCGTTCCAGGCCGAGCGCAGCGGCAGATGCAGCTTGCTGTCCTGCCAGGCTTCGCCCAGCTCGTCCGGCGTCAGCGCCACGGGGGCAAAGCTGGTGGCCGGCTTGGACTGGAGGAAGCCGAAGCCCTTGGCCAGTTCCTCGGGAATCAGATTGCGCAGCGAGACATCGTTGACCAGGGTCAGCAGGCGGATTTGCTGCTGCGCCTGGTCGGCCGTGGCGCCCATCGGCACATCGCCGGTGATGACGGCCACCTCGGCCTCGAAGTCCAGCCCCCACTCCTCATGGCGCAGCACGATATCGTCGCAGGGACCAAGGAAATCGTCGCTGCCGCCCTGGTACATCAGCGGGTCTTCCCAGAACGCGGCCGGCATCTCGGCCTTGCGCGCCTTGCGCACCAGTTCCACATGGTTGACATAGGCCGAGCCGTCGGCCCACTGGTAGGCGCGCGGCAGCGGCGCCATGCAGCGCTGCGGGTCGAAGTCGAAGCTGCGGCGCGCCCTGCCCTCGTTGAGCTGGCGCGACAATTCGTCGAGCTGGGGCGCGATAAAGGCCCAGTCGTCGAGCGCGCGCTGCAGGGTGGCGGCGATGCCGTCGGCCAGCACGGCCGTTTTGAGATCGCGCGCGACGATGGCCAGCTGGCCGTCGCGCGTGCCGTCTTTCAGGGTTGCCAGTTTCATGGGCGGGAATGGTGGGTTGCGAAGAGCAAAACTGTAGCAGATGCCCGCCTGGCGCGGCGGGCGGCGCCGCTCAGGCCGGGGCCAGCAGGGCCAGCTGTTCCGGCGTCAGATAGCACCACTCGCCCTCTTTCAGGCCGAGCGAGGCCAGTTCCAGGCCGCCGATGGCCGAACGGTGCAGCGCGCTGCAATGGTTGCCGGCCGCCGCCAGCATGCGCTTGACCTGGTGGTATTTGCCCTGCTCCAGCACGATTTCCAGCTGGTGCGCGCCGCGCTGCTCGCAGACCAGGGCCGCCAGCGGCGCCGGCTCGTCGTGCAGCTGCACGCCGGCGCGCAATTGCGCGATCAGTTCCGGCGTCACCGGATCATGGGTGGTGGCCTGGTAGACCTTGGGCACATGGCGCTTGGGCGAGGACTGGGCGTGGATGAAGGGGCCGTCGTCCGACATCAGCAGCATGCCTGTGGTGTCATGGTCAAGACGGCCCACCGGCTGCACTTCGCGCCAGCTGAACTGTTCGGGCAGCAAGGTCAGCACGCCGGGATGGTGGCTCGGCTTGCGCGAGCATTCATAGTCGGCCGGCTTGTACAGGGCCAGGTACAGGTGTTCGCGGTAGACCCACTCTTCGTCGAAAACGTGCAGCACCAGGCCGTCCGTCTCGAAGGTGGTCTTGTAATTGTCCTGCACCGCGCCGCCGATGAGGACGTCGCCGTCTTCGATCAGGGCGCGGCAGTATTTGCGGGTGCCGAAACCCTGCGATTGCAGGATGCGGTCTAGGGATAATTTACTCATGGGGCGGGATTTTACCGGATTTGCCTGAGCACCCGCCAAGCGATTGATATAAATCAAACTGCTGACCGGCCCCATCGATACACTGGAAACAAATGTAGGAATCTACTTAACGTGCCCTAGGATTTCATCGAGCACGGTCAGAATTTACGGGAGAGCCAGATCATGCAAATCCACGACAGCGATATCCGTGCCACCGCCGAACAGGCAGCCCAACATGAAACCGACGCCGCCCTGGCGCGCTGGCGCGGCGGCGCCCCGTTCGGCGGCCATACCGTGCAATGGCGCTGGCATGCGCACCTGCAGCAGCATTACCAGGACTGGCTGCAGGCGGGCGGCTTCCATGCCGATGAGAATGGGCTGAAATGAAAACAGCGGCCAGAGGCCGCCGTTCTCTTGTTCCATCCCGGAACACATTCGAGGAAGTGATTTCACTCGGTAGGCGCATGCGCGATGCGCCGGGAGTAGTTCCATCGCAATGTCAGCTGAAGCCAAGCATCAACTTCTTGTATAAGCCCTCCCTTGGAACGAACTACATCACCACTATAGCCCACGGCCGGGAATATACAAGGCGTAATAAGAGCAAACTGCCAATCTTGTCTGTTACTCTCTTAACGCAATTCAGCGCAGTGCAGGACGGGCCGCCTCGGTGGCCGCCTTGATCGCGCCGGAACCCACGGCGGCGCCGAATTTCTTCAGCACGCGCTCCTGCAGCCCTTCATGCTGGGTATAGTCGATGATGTCGGGCGCTTCGATCACATCGCGCGCCACGCTGTCCACGCTGCCCAGTCCGTCGGCCAGGCCCATCTCGATGGCGCGCGCACCGGTCCAGAACAGGCCCGAGAACATCTCAGGCGTTTCCTTCAGGCGCTTGCCGCGGCCCGCGCGCACCACGTCGATGAACTGCCCGTGGATTTCATTGAGCATGCTCTGGGCATGCTGCTTCTGCTTGTCGGACTGCGGGCTGAACGGGTCGAGGAAGCCCTTGTTGGCGCCGGCCGTCAGCAGGCGGCGCTCCACGCCCAGCTTGTCCATGGTGCCGGTGAAGCCGAAACCGTCCATCAGCACGCCGATCGAGCCGATCAGGCTGGCCTTATCGACATAGATCTTGTCGGCCGAGGCGGCGATGTAATAACCGCCCGAGGCGCAGATCTCGTCGACCACCACATACAGCGGCTTGGCCGGATACCCCTTGCGCAGGCGGTGCACCTCGTCGACGATCATGCCGGCCTGCACCGCGCTGCCGCCCGGGCTGTTGATGTGCAGCACCACGGCCACCGAGCCGCTGTCGGAAAACGCCTTGTTGAGGGCCGGAATCACCACCGAGGCGGCGCCGCTGCCCTCTGCCTCGATATTGCCTTCAATCTCGATCAGGGCCGTATGTCGCCCTAAAGACTCAGCATCTCCGCCCATCAGGTCGATATCGAAATAGCTGATCACGGCCAGGAAAACGATCACCAGCATGAAGACCTTGAAGAAGATGCTCCAGCGGCGGTTGGCGCGCTGCTCCTTCAGGGTGGCGAACACCAGCTTCTCCAGCACCTCCCTCTCCCACTTGATGGGCGGCACGCCCTCGTCGGCGGGCGCGGCCGGCGGCGCCGGTGGCGGGGGCGGCGGCAGGCCAGCGGCGTTGCCGGGATTCTCAGTGTTCTCGTTCATGCTCTACTTTTCGTGAAAGACGGCGCCTCAGGCGCGCGCCGGACGGACGTAATCGTCCGGTTGCCAGAAAATCTGCTGATCGCGCTCGCTCACCGTGATCGGCCGCAGGCGGCCGCCCTTGCATGGGCCACCGGCACAGTGGCCGCTTTCCGGCACATACACGGCGCCATGGGTCGAGCACATGATATACAGACCGCTCGACTCGAAGAACTCGCCGGGCGCCCAGTCCAGCTCGATCGGTACGTGGGCGCAGCGGTTCAGATAGCCGTACGCCTTGCCGCCATAGCGCACCACGAAGCCGGTGCCGTCCTCGCCGCCGGCCGTGACGGGGAAGCGCACGCCCTTGCCGCCTTCGGCCAGGTCGTCGGAGGCGCAGATCAGGATGTCGGGATTCTCGCTCATCAGGCGTTCTCGTTCAGCCATTGGTGCAGCTCGGCCACGGAACGCGCGGAGAACAGCGGATTGCAGGCTTGCAGCTGGTGGATCGGGTGGGCGCCGTATTCGACGGCGATGCCGGCCGCGCCGGCGTTCTGCGCCATCAGCAGGTCGTGGGTGGTGTCGCCGATCATCGCGGTGCGCTTCAGATCCTGGCCCAGCTCGCGCGTCAGTTCCTGCAGCATGGCGGGATGGGGCTTGGAGAATGTTTCATCAGCGCAACGCGTCGCATCGAAGGCCGACAGCAGGCCCACATCGTTGAGCGCGCGGTTCAGGCCGACCCGGCTCTTGCCCGTGGCCACGGCCAGGAAATAGCCTTCCTGCGCCAATTCCTGCAGCATTTCGCGCACGCCCTGGAACAGGGTCAGCTCATGGTCGCGGCTGAGGAAGTGGTAGCGGTAGCGCTCCACCATGCGCGCATGGTATTTCGGGTCGACGTCGGGCAGCACAGCCTGCATGGCTTCGTGCAGGCCGAGGCCGATCACATGGGCGGCGGCGGCCTCGCCCGGCACCGGCAAGCCCAAGTCCTTGGCCGCGGCCTGGATGCACTTGACGATGGCCGCCGTGCTATCCATCAGCGTGCCATCCCAATCGAAGACGATCAGATCAAATTGCTTTCTCGACATTTTCTCCAGCCGGCCAGCGGCTGGCTCCTCTATATAGTATGTTAGTGCGGCAGCGCCGGACCCAGGCTTTGCAGGAAGCGATCGCACTCGGCGGCCAGCGGCGCATTCAGCGTCATGCGCTTACCCGATTCCGGATGGGTAAACGTGATCTGATGGGCATGCAGAAACATGCGTTTCAGGGCACCACGCGTGGCATCGGCTTTTTGCAAAGCTTTGTTCAAGGCGAAATCGCCGTATTTATCGTCACCTGCAATCGGGAAGCCCGACGATGCCAGATGAACGCGAATCTGGTGCGTACGGCCGGTTTTCAGTTCGGCCTCCAGCAAGGCAAATTTTTCAAACTTGCGCAGCAGGGAGAATACCGTATGCGAAGCCTGGCCGTCGGCCGCCACCGTCACCCGGCGTTCGCCATCGGCCGTCGTATATTTATGCAATGGCAATTTTACATGCTGGCGCTTATTCTTCCAGTCCCCCACCGCCAGCACCAGGTAGCGCTTGTCGGTGTGGCCGTCGCGCATCTGTTCATGCAGGCTGGTCAAGGCGGAACGTTTCTTGGCGAGCAAGAGCAAGCCCGAGGTTTCGCGGTCGAGGCGGTGCACCAGCTCGAGGAATTTGGCATCCGGACGCGAGGCGCGCAATTGCTCGATGACGCCGAAGGAGACGCCCGAGCCGCCATGCACGGCCACGCCGGCCGGCTTGTCGATGACCAGGAGGTGGCTGTCCTCGAAAATAATGCTGAATTCGGCGGCCGGCACGCTAGCCTCGTTCTTTTCAGCAACACGAATCGGCGGAATGCGCACCAGATCGCCCTGTACCAGACGGTACAACTGGTCGATGCGGCCCTTGTTCACGCGCACTTCGCCCGACCGCAGGATGCGGTAGATATGGCTTTTCGGCACGCCTTTGCAAACACGCAACAGATAATTATCTATGCGCTGTCCGGCCTCTTCTTCGGTGATTGTGACGAATTGTGCTTGCGGCAGGACCGGTGCGGGGGAAGCTGACTGGGCCTGGGAGGCCTTGTTTTGCCCTGTCTTCCCAGAAAATCTCTCTAAGTCCTTCATTTTGAATATATAATCGTTTTGCCGCGGTTTAAGCTGCTGCACGTGTAAGAATAAAAGCACATTTTACACAGGGGCGTATCCACTGGCCTCGCCTAAATGCAAATTCGGTGGAAAAAAATGTATACGCACACCCATGCGCGAATCAAGGTGGTCACCACTGTGGCCATCGGATAGCGCGCAAGAGTGCTGGGATTAGATTGGCTGGATTGTTAGGATAAGTCCGGCGAGCAAGCCCCCAAGTCGTTGCTCGCTGGTTGATGAAGCTGATAACGCTTGCCGTTTCGCCGGGATCCTGGAGAGGCCCGGCCCGACGCTTTGCGCACGCCCGCATACTCCCGCCCCCGACCCTGTCGGGCCGCATGGATGAGTTGCCCGCGGTGCGTGCACTCGGCATGACGATCAGCCTCATGCGCCCTTTGCGGCGGTAGCGCTTCTGCGCTGCTGCGCCGCATGACGAGGCATTTCCCCGCAGCCTCCTTAACTCCCGCGTATATCCGTGTACGTTTGCCGCTCTTTGGAGCGGCCTGGAGACGGCCTTCGGGTCGCGGAGTTTATAAAAATGAAACGCATGTTGTTTAATGCTACGCAGCAAGAGGAGCTGCGCGTAGCAATTGTCGACGGTCAGAAACTGATCGATATCGACATCGAAACTGCTGGACGCGAGCAGCGCAAGTCAAATATCTACAAAGGCGTCATCACCCGTATCGAACCCTCCCTGGAAGCCTGTTTCGTCAGCTATGGCGAAGACCGTCACGGTTTCCTGCCGTTCAAGGAAGTGGCGCGCAGCTATTTCCGCGAAGGCGTGGACGTGCGCAATGCTTCCGTCAAGGAAGCGCTGCGCGAGGGCCAGGAAATCGTGGTGCAGGTGGAAAAGGAAGAGCGCGGCAATAAAGGCGCGGCCCTGACCTCCTTCATCTCGCTGGCCGGACGCTACCTGGTGCTGATGCCGAACAACCCGCGCGGCGGCGGCGTCTCGCGCCGCGTCGAAGGCGAAGAACGCCAGGAACTGCGCGAAACCATGGACAAGCTGGACCTGCCGCAAGGCATGTCCGTGATCGCTCGCACCGCCGGCATCGGCCGCACCGTGGAAGAGCTGCAGTGGGACTTGAACTACCTGATGCAGCTGTGGCGCGCGATTGAAGGCGCGTCCAAGGCCGGCTCCGGCGCCTTCCTGATCTACCAGGAATCGTCCCTGGTGATCCGCGCCATCCGCGACTACTTCCAGCCTGATATCGGCGAGATCCTGATCGATACCGACGAGATCTACGACCAGGCCCACCAGTTCATGAGCCATGTGATGCCCGATATGGTGCATCGCGTGAAGCGCTACAGCGACGATGTGCCGCTGTTCTCGCGCTTCCAGATCGAACACCAGATCGAAACGGCTTACTCGCGCACCGTGCCCCTGCCTTCCGGCGGCGCCATCGTAATCGACCACACCGAAGCGCTGGTGTCGGTGGACGTCAACTCGGCGCGCGCCACGCGCGGTTCCGACATCGAAACGACCGCCTTCAACACCAATCTGGAAGCGGCCGAAGAAGTGGCGCGCCAGCTGCGCCTGCGCGACCTGGGCGGCCTGATCGTGATCGACTTCATCGACATGGAAGTGGCCAAGAACCAGCGCGAAGTCGAGCAGCGCCTGAAAGACGCCCTGCACCATGACCGCGCCCGCGTTCAGATGGGCAAGATTTCGCGCTTCGGCCTGATGGAACTGTCGCGCCAGCGCCTGCGTCCTTCGCTGTCCGAAGGCTCGCACGTGACCTGCCCGCGCTGCTCGGGCACCGGCCATATCCGCGATACCGAATCGTCCGCCCTGCAGGTGCTGCGCATCATCCAGGAAGAGGCGATGAAGGAAAATTCGGCCGCCATCCACGTGCAGGTGCCGGTCGACGTGGCTGCCTTCCTGCTCAACGAGAAGCGCGGCGAGGTGCTGAAGATCGAGAACCGCCACCGCATCACCGTGATCCTGATCCCGAACAAGCATCTGGACACCCCGCACTACAAGCTCGAGCGCATCAAGCACGACGATCCGCGCCTGGAAGACAGCGCCGCCAGCTACACCATGGCGGAGCAGGCCGAAACCGATATGGCTTTCAGCAAGCGCCAGAAGGAAGAAGCCAAGCCGCGCCAGGAAGCCGTGGTCAAGACCATCACCCCGGCCCAGCCGGCGCCAATGGTGGACCGCAAACCGGCCGCCGAAGCCGTCAAACCAGCCGCGCCAGCCGCGTCCGCAGCGGCCGAGCAAGGCTTCTTCGCCAAGCTGATCTCCTTCTTCACCGGCAAGAAAGAAGAAGAAGCTGCAGCGCCAGCCGCACCGGCCGTCGTCAGCAAATCGTCGAGCAGCGAGCGCGGCGACCGCAACGCCCGTGGTCCACGCGGCCGCAACCGTAACGCCAAGGGCCGCGAGCGCGACGAACGCGAAGGCGGCGCCCGCGCCGCCGGCACGGATGAAGCGCCGAAAGTGGCCGAAGGCCGTCCAGCCCGTCCGCCGCGTCCACCGCGCGAGCCACGCGAAGCGCGTGAAGGCCAGCCGGCCGAAGCGCCACGCGCAGAGCGCGGCGAGCGTCCTGAACGCGCGGAACGCGGCGAGCGCGCCGAGCGCCAGCCACGTCCGCCACGCGAACCGCGCGGCGAAAAAGCTGCCGTCACGGAAGTGAAAGCGGAAGAGCTGGCATTGGCCGCAGCCGGTGTCGGCCCTGCCGGCGCCACGCCTGCCGTGGACGTGCCAGACCTGGTGAAAGTGCCGGCCAATGCCGGTCCGGACGGCGAGGATGCAGACGGTGCCGAAGGTGGCGATGAACCGCGCCGCCGCCGCCGTCGTGGCGGCCGCAACCGCAACCGCCGCGAACGCGACGGTGAAGGCCAGGATGGCGCATTCGCCGCCGATGGCGAAGCCGGCGACGCCGGTGAAGCCGCGATCCAGGCCGTGGCGCCTGCCATCGCCGCCGTCGCGGCAGCCGAAGCCGTGGTCCCAGCCGCTGCGCCGGTCGTGAACGCTGCCGTGGAAACGGCCGCGCCAGCCGCCGTGGTGGCCGACACCATTGTTGAAGCCGCTGCTGTGCCAGCCGCCGCACCGGTTGCGCCAGTTGCGCCTGCCGCAGCCATCATGGCCGAAGTCGTCGCCGCTGCTGCTCCAGTGCAAGCCGAAGCTGCCGTTGCCGCTGCGCCGGTCAAGGCCGTGGCGGAAGCTGTCGCCGTGCCAGCTGAAGCTGTTGCCGAGGCCGCTGCTGCCCCGGCCGCCGCCGAAGCGCAGCCCGCCGTACAAGCTGAAGCTGCACCAGCCAGCGTCACGGCAGCTGCCGTGGCTGCGCCTGCCGCCGCACCGGTAGCCGCACCAGCCGTTGCAGCGGAAGCAGTTGCCGCGCCAGCGCTGGCCGCCGAAGCCGCAGCTCCGCAAGCCAGCGCCCCAGCTGTCGCCGCCGTGGAAACCGTGGCTGCGCCAGTCAGCGCACCGGCCGTCGTCGTGGCAGCACCGGCCCCAGCGCCGGCTCCCGTGGCTCCGGCCGCCGCGCCAGTGGCCAGCGCAGCAGCGCCAGCCGCTGCCCAGCCTGCTGCTCCGGCAGCCGACCTGAACGCCCTGCTGGGTTCGGTTGGCCTGACCATGGCCGCGACCGATCCAGCCAAGCTGCGCGCCGCCCAGGAAGCCGCTGCCCAAGTGGTGGCCCCCGTGCGCGTGCCACGCGAGCGCAAGCCGCTGCCGCCGGTATCGGACGAGCCGCTGGTGCAGGTTGACACCCGCCGCTGATCGGCATGGGCCTCGCCCTTGCTAATCTGAAGAAAGGGAAGCCTCCGGCTTCCCTTTTTTTCCGCCCCTGCCATGCCCACCAAGGCTAAGCCATGTCCCAAGCAATCCCCGCCCCCGTCAGCCTGCGCAGCGCCTTCCGCTACTGGCTGAAACTCGGCTTCATCAGCTTTGGCGGCCCGGCCGGCCAGATCGCCATGATGCACAGCGAGCTGGTGGAAAAACGGCGCTGGATCTCGGAACAGCGCTTCCTGCACGCCCTCAACTACTGCATGCTGCTGCCCGGCCCGGAAGCCACCCAGCTCGCCGTGTATATCGGCTGGCTGATGCACAAAACACGCGGCGGCATCATCGCCGGCACGCTCTTCATCCTGCCATCTTTACTCATCATGATGGCTTTATCCTGGATCTACCTCGCCTACGGCAGCCTGCCGCTGATCGCCGGCATCCTCTACGGCATCAAGCCGGCCGTGGTTGCCATCGTGCTGGCTGCCGCCTGGCGCGTAGGCCGCCGCACCCTGCGCAATGCCGCGCTGGCGACCATCGCCCTCTGCGCTTTTGTCGCCATTGCCCTGCTCCATCTGCCTTTTCCCGCTATTGTCGCGGCAGCCGCCCTCACCGGCTGGCTTGGCGGCCGCTGGCGCCCCGCCTGGTTCCAGCTGGCGTCGGCGCAAGGCGCCGGCCCGCAGCACTACGGCCCCGCCCTGATCGACGATGCCACGCCGACACCATCCCATGCCCGCTTCAGCGGCCGCCGCCTGCTGCGCACGGGCCTGAGCGGCCTGCTCCTGGCCGGCGCCGTCTGGCTGCTGCTGGCCGGCGTCTTCGGCTGGCGCGCGCCACTGGCCCAGATGGGCTGGTTCTTCGGCAAGGCCGCCCTCCTGACCTTCGGCGGCGCCTACGCGGTATTGCCCTATGTCTACCAGGGTGGCGTGGAAACCTTCCACTGGCTGACTCCGGCGCAGATGATGGATGGCTTGGCCTTGGGCGAAACCACGCCCGGCCCACTGATCATGATCGTCGCCTTCGTCGGCTTCGTCGGCGGCTGGACCCATGCCGTCTGCGGTCCCTGGCTGGCGGCGGGTGGACTGGCCGGGGCGGCGGTGGCGGCCTGGTTCACCTTCCTGCCCTCCTTCATCTTCATCCTGGCCGGCGGCCCCCTGGTGGAAGCCACGCGCGGCAATATCCGCATGACGG
Organism: Massilia sp. BJB1822; assembly: GCF_013369485.1. Classification (GTDB taxonomy): domain Bacteria; phylum Pseudomonadota; class Gammaproteobacteria; order Burkholderiales; family Burkholderiaceae_D; genus Rugamonas. Next base: position 226,192 of record NZ_JABWEB010000004.1, on the reverse strand, counting down.
CGCCGCTGACCGCCATTTCGGCTGCCGTGGTGGGCGTCATCCTCAGCCTGGCCGTATTTTTCGGGCAACATGTTTTCCGTCCGGATGGGCACTGGGACGGGCCGGCCATCGCCCTCAGTGCTCTCGCCTGCCTGGCCCTCGTCCGTTTTAAGATGGGCACCATAGTCCTTTTGGTCACCTGTGCAATCGCTGGCGTCGTGCTATCGTATCCGGGTTGAACGCTTTTCCCCTTGCAACACCCATGACCGAGAAAATCATCCTTGTGTCGGACGGCCGCAGTGCGGTCCCGGCCATTCCCGCCAGCCTGGCGCCAGCGACAGGAAGCGTGCTGGACAGTCGCGCCCGCCCCCTGCACGATCTGCGCATCTCGGTGACCGACCGCTGTAACTTCCGCTGCGTCTACTGCATGCCCAAGGAAGTCTTCGACCAGAATTACCAGTACCTGCCGCACTCCTCCCTGCTGAGCTTTGAGGAAATCACGCGCGTGGCGCGCCTCTTCATCGAGCACGGCGTGGAAAAGATCCGCCTGACCGGCGGCGAGCCTCTGCTGCGCCGCCACATCGAGCGCCTAGTCGAGATGCTGGCCAAGCTGCCCACGGCCAGCGGCAAGCCGCTCGACCTGACCCTGACCACCAACGGTTCCCTGCTGGCGCGCAAGGCGCAGTCGCTCAAGGATGCTGGCCTGAGCCGCGTCAGCGTCTCGCTCGACGCCCTGGACGACGCCACCTTCAAGCGCATGAACGATGTCGATTTCGCCGTCGCCGATGTGCTCAAGGGCATCGACGCCGCCCAGCAGGCCGGGCTGGGGCCGATCAAGGTCAATATGGTGGTCAAGGGCGGCCTGAACGAGCAGGAAATCCTGCCCATGGCCCGCCATTTCAAGGGCACGCCCACCATCCTGCGCTTCATCGAATTCATGGACGTGGGCGCCTCCAACGGCTGGAATATGCGCGATGTGATTGCATCCGACGAGCTGCGCCGCCGCATCCACGCCGAGATGCCGCTGCTGCCGGCCGATCCGAACTACAGCGGCGAAACGGCGCAGCGCTGGCGCTATGCCGATGGCGGCGGCGAAATCGGCTTCATCTCCAGCGTCACCCACGCCTTCTGCCACGACTGCACGCGCGCCCGCCTGTCCACCGAAGGCCAGCTCTACACCTGCCTGTTCGCCAGCCGCGGCCACGACCTGCGCAGCCTGCTGCGCGGCGGCCGCAGCGATGCCGAAATCAGCGCCGCCATTGGCGCGCTGTGGCGCGTCCGCAGCGACCGCTACTCCGAGCTGCGCACCATCAACACCGACGGCCTGTCGCGCTCCGGCAGCGAACGGCGCGTCGAAATGTCCTATATTGGGGGTTAGTTTGACCGATAAGAACCAGATCAGCGCCCTGATCCTCGCCGGTGGCCGCGCCACCCGCATGGGCCGCGTGGACAAGGGGCTGCAGCCCTTGCGCGGCGCCGCCCTCGTCGCCCATGTGCTGGAAAATCTCAAGCCGCAAGTGGCCCATATCGCCATCAATGCCAACCGCAACGCCGAAGCCTATGCCGCCTATGGCTTGCCCGTGCTGGCCGACGCGCTGGACGGCTTTGCCGGCCCCCTGGCCGGCCTGCAAGTGGGGCTGCGCGAATGCCGCACCGAGCTGCTGCTCACCGTCCCCTGCGATTCGCCCTTCCTGCCCACCGATCTGGCGGCGCGCCTGCAAGCCGCCCTGCAGGCCGAAGACGCTGACCTGGCCGTGGCCGTCACCCTGGAACCGGACGAGCATGGCGTGCCGCAGCGCCAGCGCCATCCCGTGTTCAGCCTGGTCAAGCGCGGCGCCCTGCCCCAGCTGCAAGCTTATCTCGACAGCGGCATGCGGCGCATGGGCGGCTGGCATGGCGAGCTGCGCGTAGCCGAAGTGCTGTTCAGCGACGCCGCCGCCTTCCGCAACATCAACACGCTGGAGCAGCTGCAGCAAGAGGAGCGTGGCCACGCGCCCAGCCTGCAGCAGGTGATAAGCTGCCTGTCGGACTACGATCCCGGCGCGCTGCCGGTGCGCCACGCCCAGCACATCATCCACAACTTCATCCAGCCCGTGCGCGCCGTCGAAAAAGTCGCGCTGCGCAGCGCCCTCGACCGCGTGCTGGCGGCCGACCTGATCTCGCCCATCGATGTGCCGGCCCACGACAATTCCGCCATGGACGGCTACGCCTTCGCCGGCGCCCAGCTGCAAGGCGCGGAACCGCTCACGCTGCGCATCATCGGCATCGCCTACGCCGGCCAGCCCTCGGGACTGCGTCCTGGCCCCGGCGAATGCGTGCGCATCATGACCGGCGGCGTCATGCCCGACGGCTGCGACACCGTGCTGCCGCAGGAACTGGCCAGCGCCAGCGACGCCGCCAGCGTCACCTTCGCCGGCAACAGCGTGCGCAGCGGCGACAACCGGCGCCGCCAGGGCGAAGACTTGCAAGCCGGCCAGCCCGCCCTGCGGGCCGGCAAGCTCATCCGCCCGGCCGACCTCGGCCTGATCGCCTCGCTCGGCATCGCCGAAGTTCCGGTGCGGCGCCGCCTGCGCGTGGCCTTCTTCTCCACCGGCAACGAACTGCGCTCCATTGGCGAGCCGCTCGAGGAAGGCTGCATCTACGACAGCAACCGCTACACGCTGTACGGCATGCTGCGCCGGCTCGGCTGCGACATCATCGATATGGGCGTCACGCGCGACGACCCGGCCACCCTCGAAGCGGCCCTGCGCGAAGCCTGCGAAAGCGCCGACGCCATCATCACCTCGGGCGGCGTCTCGGTGGGCGACGCCGACTACACGCGCGAAGTGATGGACAAGCTGGGCGAAGTCAGCTTCTGGAAAATCGGCATGCGTCCCGGCCGGCCGATGGCTTTTGGCCAGATCCGCTCCAACGGCCGCTCGGCCTTCCTGTTCGGCCTGCCCGGCAACCCGGTGGCCGTCATGGTCACCTTCTACTTCTTCGCCCGCAATGCCCTGCTGCGCATGATGGGCGTCGATAGCGGCAACGAGATGCCCCTGCTGCGCGCCCGCGCGGCCGAAGCGATCCGCAAAAGAGCCGGCCGCACCGAATACCAGCGCGGCATCGTCAGCCTCGGTGCCGACGGCCAGCCCGAAGTACGCCTGACCGGTGCGCAAGGCAGCGGCATCCTCCGCTCCATGACCGAAGCCAACTGCATCATCATCCTCCCCGACGAGCAAGGCAACATCGCCCCCGGCGAGTCCGTCGCCATCCTCCCCTTCGAAGGTCTGATCTAAATCAACCAATGTCCCACCCTGGTGTCAGGCACCAGAGGTGGACATTCTTTGATCTAGATCAGCAAATGTCTAACCCTGGTGCCTCGGCGGCCCCGCCTGACACCAGGGTTAGACATTTTTTGAGGCAGATCAAAGGTGGAACAGGTGGGCGGGCATGGGCTGCAGCGTTGCGCTAATGGCGGGGCGGAAGTCCATGTGGGCGAGGATGTCGCGTTCGAGGTCGATGCCGGGGGCGATTTCGATCAGTTCGGGGCCTTGCACGCTCAGGCGGAAGACGCAGCGTTCGGTGACGTACAGGGCTTGCTGGCCGCGCGCCAGGGCGTGGGCGGCGCTGTAGCTGCGGTGTTCGACCACGTCGACGAATTTGCGGGCGCTGCCTTCTTGCACAATGCTTAGGCGGCCCTCTTCCACGGCGATGCGCAGGCCGCCGGTGGTGAAGGTGCCGGCGAAGATCACCTTGCGCGCGTTCTGGCTGATGTTGATGAAGCCGCCCGCACCGGCCAGCTTCTGGCCGAATTTGCTGACGTTCAGATTGCCTTCGCGGTCAGCTTGCGCCAAGCCCAATACAGCGACGTCGAGGCCGCCGCCATCGTAAAAGTCGAACTGGTAGGGTTGGTCGATCACGGCGTCGGGATTGGCGGCGGCGCCGAAACTCAGGCCACCCACCGGCAGGCCGCCGATCACGCCCGCTTCGGTGGTCAGGGTCAGTTGTTCGAGCAGGCCGGCTTCGGCGGCCACATCGGCCACGCCTTCGGGCATGCCGATGCCAAGGTTGACCACGTCGCCGGCCTGCAATTCCATCAGGGCGCGACGGGCGATGATCTTGCGTTCGTTGACGTGCAGCGGTTCGCGTTCGGCCAGCTCGATCCGTTCCAGCCCGGCATAGGCGGCACTGAAGGCTTCGGCGAAAGTCTGCATATGGTGTGCCGGGTCTTCCGCCAGCACCACGCAGTCGACTAGGATGCCGGGCACCTTGACCTGGCGCGGATTGAGCGTGCCGCGCGGCGCCAGCGCTTCGACCTGGGCAATCACCAGGCCGCCGCTATTGTGCGCCGCCATGGCAATGGCCAGCACTTCCAGCGTCAGCGCCTCGCGCTCCATGGTGATATTGCCGGCGCTGTCGGCCGTGCTGCCGCGGATGATGGCCACCTGCACCGGCAGCGCCTTGTAGAACAGGCTTTCGCGCCCGCCCAGCATGCTCAGCTCGACCAGGTCTTCGCTGGCGCGCGCATTGATCTTGCCGCCGCCATGGCGCGGATCGACGAAGGTGCCGAGGCCGACATGGGTCAGCATGCCCGGCTTGCCGGCCGCCGTGTCGCGGAACAGCTGGCTGATCACGCCCTGCGGCAGATTGTAGGCTTCGATCAGATTGCCGATGGCCAGCTGCTGCAGCTTGGGCACCAGCCCCCAGTGGCCGCCGATCACGCGCCGCAGCAAGCCTTCGTGGGCCAGGTGGTTGAGGCCGCGCTCGCCGCCGTCGCCCTGGCCCGCCGCGTACAGCAGGGTCAGGCCGCGCGGCCCGCCTTCGCGCAGGAAGCGCTGTTCCAAGGCCACCGCGACATTCTCGGCAAAGCCGATGCCGACAAAGCCGCCGGTGGCGAGCGTATCGCCATCGCGGATGCGCGCCACGGCGTCGGCGGCGCTGACGATCTTGCTGCGCGGGCTGCTGGACATCTCCCCTCCTCCTGCACCGCCGCGCCGCCGGCCCCGTGCCCGCGCCCGTTCAGAGGCTGTCGAGTTCTTCCGAATCCTGTTCCTGCGCCGCACCCAGCAAGAGCTGGGCCGCCTCGGCGGGCAGCGCCTCCACCGACTTCAGCTTGCGCGCCATCTGGCGGCTGCGCACTTCGGCCGATTCGATATTGCGGGCGGCGCGCTCCAGCGTGCTGCGGGTCGCGGCCAGCACATCGCCAAACTTGGCAAACTCCGTCTTCACCGCGCCCAGCACCTGCCACACTTCCGAGGAGCGCTTTTCCAGCGCTAGCGTGCGGAAGCCCATCTGCAGGCTGTTCAGCAGCGCCGTCAAGGTCGAGGGACCGGCAATGCTGATGCGGTGCTGTCTTTGCAGCTCGTCGGCCAGGCCGGGACGCCGCATGACTTCCGCATACAAGCCTTCGGTCGGCAGGAAGAGGATGGCGAAATCGGTGGTGGCCGGCGGCGCCAGGTATTTCTCGGCGATGGTGCGCGCCTCGTTGCGCACCGCCCGTTCCAGCTCGCGCCCGGCCACGGCCACGCCCTCGGCGTCGGCCCGCTCCGCCGCTTCCAGCAGGCGCTCGTACTGCTCTTTCGGGAACTTGGCGTCGATCGGCATCCACACCGGCGCGCCGCCTTCCTGCTGGCCCGGCAGCTTAAGCGCGAATTCCACGCGCGCATTACTGCCAATGACCGTTTCCACATTCTTCGCATACTGCTCCGGCGTCAGCACCTGCTCCAGCAGCATTTCCAGCTGCACCTCGCCCCAGGTGCCGCGCGTCTTCACATTGGTCAGCACGCGTTTCAAGTCGCCCACGCCGAGCGCCAGCTGCTGCATCTCGCCCAAGCCCTGGTGCACGCGCTCCAGGCGCTCCGACACTTGGCGGAACGACTCGCTCAAGCGCGTTTCCAGCGTCGCGTGCAGCTTCTCGTCCACCGTCTTGCGCATTTCTTCCAGGCGCGTACCATTATCCGTTTGCAGCTCGCGCATCTTGTTTTCCAGCGTCAGCCGCACTTCCAGCAGACGGCGCGCATTCGATTCCGTCAGCGCCTCGATCTGGCGCCGCATGCCGTCGAGCTGCTGCACCGTGGCGGCATGGGCCTGGGTCAGCGTGCTGCCCATTTCCTGACGCTGAGCCTGGGCCGTGGCCTGCAACTGCAGGCGCACTTCGCGCTCGACACGGTCCAGTCGCTCGGCCAGGTCGGCGCCCACGCCGCCGCTGCGGCCGCGCAAAATCAGCACGATCTGCAGGCCGACGATCAGGGCGCAGGCGGCCAGCAGCAGCCAGAGCAGGGTCGCCTCCATCAGCCGGCCTTGTTCCGCATCCAGTCGGCGGTCTGGAAGAAGGAATTCATCAGCCGCACGCGCAAATCCTCCGCGATGCCGACATCTTCCATGGCCCAGGCCATGCAGCGCAGCCACTGGTCGCGTTCATCGCTGGCGATGGCGAACGGCAGGTGGCGCGCGCGCAGGCGCGGGTGGCCAAAGCGCTCCACGAACAGATCGGGGCCGCCCATCCAGCCGCTGAGGAACCAGAACAGCTTGTCGCGCGAACCTTCGGTGGAGGGTGGGTGCATGGTGCGAATGCCGGCGAATTCCGGCTCCAGCTCCATCAAATCATAAAAACGGTCGACCATCTCGCGCAGCTTGCTTTCGCCGCCGATCACGTCGTACAAAGTGGGGGATGCAGTTTCATTCTCGTTCATAGTGCAATGATAGCGCAGCCGGTGAAAGCATATTGATCTGGATCAATCATCGATTGGATTTTAATCAAATCCGCTGCATTCCCCGGCATCATGCAGATTCAACCATTTTGCGCGGCGTATGCCGGGTAAGCCATGAAACTGTCCGTCTACTCTCACCCGTCGACCATCGTGCTGGTCGACGACAGCCCGACCTTCCTGCGCAGCCTGAGCTACCACCTGGGTCCGCAGCCCTGCCGCAGCTTCAGCGACACCACCGATGCCCTGGTCTGGCTGCATAACAGTCCGCGCCGCACCGGCCTGCCGCTGCGCGTCAGCTTTGACATCCACGGCCAGCAAGCCGACCAGCGCAATATCGCCATCGATGTGGAGCGCATCCACCGCATCGCCAACCAGCCGGAGCGCTTCGCCATTCCGTCCGTGCTGGTGGTCGATTATTCCATGCCGCAGATGAGCGGCATCGATTTCTGCAAAGCCGTGCAGCAACTGCCCTGCAAAAAGATCCTGTTCACCGGCACCGGCGACGAAAAGATCGCCGTTGACGCCTTCAATCGCGGCCTGATCGACCGCTACATCCGCAAGAACGACCGCAGCGCGCTGGACCTGCTGGAACGCGAAATCCGCGTCTTGCAGCATGCCTTCTTCCTGGACCGCTCGGAAACCCTGCGCGATATGCTGGCCTTGCACGATTACGGCTTCCTGCGCTGCCCGCAGCTGGCGGCCGTGGTGCGCGAGCTGTACGAGATGCGTGGCTTTGTCGAACACTATGTCTTCCCCAAGCCGGCCGGCATCCTGTTTTGCGAACGCAGCGGCAAAGCCACGCTGATGATTATCGAAACGGCCGAAAGCCTGCAAGCGCAATACGAGATGGCGCGCGACAGCGGCGCCCCGGACTCGCTGCTGCAAGCCTTGCAGGACAAGCGCGTCGTCCCCTTCTTCAGCCAGATTCCCGGCAACGACGGCATGTACTCGGCCGAGGTGGGCGAGCGCTGGCACCGCTACTGCAACGCGCCGCAGATCTGCCGTGGCGCCGAAACCTATTACTGGGCGCTGTTCGACGTGCCGCCCCACCTGCTGGACAGCCCGGTCTTCGCTTTCGAGCAGTACCGCCACGAAGAGGCGGCGCAACTGGCGCTTTAGCCTGCGCCGCCTTCATCCGGCACGGCGGCCGTGGTCAGGGTTTCGCGGAAGATGCCCACCAGGGGCCGCAGATTGACCTTATGCCAGGCCGCCCACAGGTAACTGCGGTAGCCGAACCAGGGCAGCTCGCGCAGCACCACGCCCTGCGGCACCTGGTGGCGCAGGCTTTGCTGGATCATCGTCACGCCCAGGCCGGCGGCCACCAGGCCCAAGGCGGCCAGCGGTTCGGTCGCCTCCACCGTAATGGCCGGCACAAAGCCCGCCTTGGCGCAAGCGGCCACGAAGGCATCGTGGCGCAGGGCGCTTTCCTTTTGCATCACGCCGATCCAGTTCTGCGCCGCCAGGTCGTCGGCCGTCAGCGCCGCCTGCCCGGCCAGCGCATGGCCTTCGGGCAAGGCCAGCAGCATGGGGTCGTTCAGCACCAGGGCCGAGTCCAGGTCCGCATCGTCGGCGGCCGGCGGCTCGTTGACGAGGGCCAGATCGAGACTGCGTTCGCGCAAGCCTTCCAGCTGCGCCGCCGAGTGATAGCTGTACAAGGCGATGTGCACGGCGGGGCGCTCGCCGCGCAGGCATTTGAGCGCGCGCGGCAGCACGCCCGAGTGCATGGCCGTTTCCAGATAGCCGATGCACAAGCCGCCTTCATCGCCCTTGCCCAGCCGCCGCGCCAGCGACTCCAGGCGGTTGGCGTGCGTCAAAAAGGCTTTCGCCTCATTCAGGAAGGTGCGGCCATCGCGCGTCAATTTGATGCGCTGCTGGCTGCGTTCGAACAGGATCAGACCCAGTTTTTCTTCCAGCTGGGCGATCTGGCGGCTGAGCGGGGATTGCGAAATATGCAGGCGCTCCGCAGCACGGCCGACGTGCTCTTCCTCAGCCACCGCGATGAAATATTGCAATTGACGCATGTCCAGCATATAAGACCTCACTTAACTTAACTATGTCGAATTATGTCTTGGACGGTCCTAAATTGGCAAGCTAGACTGGCTTCACTTTCCTAATTTTTGGAGTAAATGATGAGTCTGAAAGACAAACTTCCCGCCGGTAATCCCTTGGGCTTCGGCACCGCCCCACTGGGCAATATGTTCCGCAACATCCCCGACGCCGAGGCAGCTGCCACGGTTGAAGCGGCATGGCAAAGCGGCATTCGCTACTTCGACACCGCACCGTTCTACGGCGCCGGCCTGGCCGAACTGCGCCTGGGCGAAGTATTGGCCGGCAAGCCGCGCGACGAGTATGTGCTGAGCACCAAGGTCGGCCGTCTGATCCTGGACGAAGTGGAAGACGTCAGCGCCCGCGACCTGGGCGAAAAAGGCGGCTTGTTCGAGTTCGGCCGTCCCAACCGCCTGGTCAACGACTATTCGGCCGACGCCACCCTGCGCTCGATCGAGGACAGCCTGAAGCGCCTGCGCACCGACCGCCTCGACATCGTCTGGGTGCACGATATCGCCCAGGACTTCTACGGCGACGAATGGCTGGCGCAATTCGAAGTGGCGCGCACCGGCGCTTTCCGCGTGCTGAGCAAGCTGCGCGAAGAGGGCGTGATCAAGGCCTGGGGCTTGGGCGTGAACCGCGTCGAACCGATCGAGCTGACCCTGGACCTGAGCGAAGCCAAGCCGGACGGCTTCCTGCTGGCCGGCCGCTACACCCTGCTTGATCACGAGCGCGCCCTGCAGCGCGTGATGCCGAACGCCGCCGCGCAGAACGTGGGCATCGTCGTGGGCGGTCCATACAGCTCGGGCGTGCTGGCCGGCGGCACCCACTTCGAATACCAGAAGGCTTCGCCGGCAATCCTCGCCAAGGTCGAGAAGATCAAGGCCATCGCCAACCGCTACGGCGTGCCGATCAAGGCCGCGGCCCTGCAATTCTCGCTGGCCAATCCCGCCACGGCGGCCGTCATTCCAGGCGCCAGCCGTCCGGAACGCATCGCCGAAGACCTGGCGGCACTGAACACCGTGATCCCGGCCGACTTCTGGCGCGAAATGCGGAACCAAGGCCTGGTTGCGGCCAACGCACCACTGCCCATCGATCGTTAATTGGAGAGACTGAAAATGGCACAAGCATTTACGAGCATTGAACTGCCTGCGTCGGCTGACCAGGTGTGGCAACTGATCGGCGGCTTCGGCGCCCTGCCCGACTGGCTGTCCTATATCCCGGACAGCGAGCTCAGTGAAGGCGGCCGCATCCGCAGCCTGCGCAACCCGGCCGGCGCTGCCATCGTCGAACGCCTGGTGGCCTTCGACGAGTCGGACCGCAGCTACACCTACGCCATCCTGGAAGCGCCCTTCCCGGTGACAGGCTACCGCTCCACCTTGCGCGTGCGCGAGAATGGCCCGAAAGCATCCAAGGTCGAATGGTTCGGTTCCTTCACGCCGCATGGCGCGACGGAGGAAGAAGTGAACCGCCTGTTCCAGGGCATCTATGAAGATGGACTGGGCGAGTTGGCCAAGCGTTTCGCGGCCTGATAACCATGGCTTTGGCCTTGATCCGGGACGCCGCCTTGCGCGGCATCCCGGATTTTTTGCTTTAGGCTTCGCGCAGGGTTTGCAGCGGCGGCTTGCTCAGCACCGAGCGCAGTCCCAGCCAGCCGCCGACGATGGCGCACAGCGCCCCGGCCGCCAGTCCCGCCACCCACACGGCCGGCGAGAAGGACCAGGCGAATTTGAACTGGTAGGTCGCCAGCGCCCAGCCCAGAGCCGCCGCGCCGCTGGCCGCCAGCAGGCCGGACAAGCCACCCACCAGGGTGAACTCGATCAGCTGCGCCTGCGCCAGCTGCTTGCGCGTGGCGCCCAGGGCGCGCAGCAAGCCCGCTTCGCGCGTGCGCTCGTCCTGCGACCCCATCAGCGCCGCATACAGCACCAGCACGCCCGAGGCCAGCGTGAAGACGAAGAGGAATTCCACCGCCACGATGACCTGGTCCAGCACCGTCTGGATTTCGCGCAGCACGCCGCCGATATCGATGATGGTCAGGTTGGGGAATTCGCGCGCCAGGGTATTGCCCAGGGCCAGCGCCTGCTTCGGCAGATGGAAGGAGGTAATCCAGGTCTGCGGCGTCTCGGCCATCGCTGCAGGATTGATGATGACGAAGAAGTTGACCCGCATCGAACCCCATTCCAGCTTGCGCAGGCTGGTGATCTTCGCCTCCACCATGGAACCGGCGATATCGAAGCGCATGGTGTCGCCCAGTTTCAGCTTGAGCGTCTTGGCCAGCTCCTTCTCCACCGAGGCTTCGGCCGGCGCGCCGGCGCGGTCGGCATACCACTGGCCGGCGGCGATCTCATTGCCCTGCGGGATGTCTGCCATGGTCGACAGATTGAATTCGCGGTCGGCCAGATTGCGCGCGCGTTCCTCCTCGTAAGTTTCCTGGGTGATGGCCTTGTCGTTCACCGCCACCAGGCGGCCCCTTACCATCGGATACATGGGCGCGCGCTGCACGCCGGCCTGCGCCAGCTTGGCGGCAATCGCCTCCTTCTGGTCCGGCTGGATATTGATGATGAAGCGGTTCGGCGCATCGGGCGGCAAGGTATTGCGCCAGGCCGTCATCAGGTCGCCGCGCACCACCGTCAGCAGCAGCAAGGCCATCAGGCCCAGCGACAGGGCGACCACCTGCACCACGGTGGCGCCAGGACGGCGCTGCAGCGAGGTGATGGCGAAGCGCCAGCTCTGGGTGTTGACCATGCCGCGCAGCGGCTTGAGCGCCTTCAAGCCCAGCCAGCCGATCAGGGCGAAAACAGCGAAGGCGCCGAGGAAGCCCAGCCCCGTGTAGGCGGCCAACTGCGCATCGCCGGCCTGCCACAGCAGCAGCACGAAGAAGCTGGCCAGGCCCAGGCCATACGTCGCCAGCGCCATGGGACGCGGCGGCGCCTGTTCGCGCCGGATCACGCGGTTATGCGGCACATTGCGCAGTTGCAGGATGGGCGGCAGGGCGAAGCCGGCCAACAGCAGCATGCCGGTCGCCACGCCATGCAGCAGCGGCGTGACGGTCGGCGGCGGCAGATCGGCCGTCACCAGCTTGCCCAACATTTCCAGCAGCAGGAAGTGGCTGGCGAAACCGAGCAAGGCGCCCAGCAGGCTGCCGGCCAGGCCGACCAGCAGGAATTCGGTCAGATAAATCCTTGTTACCTGGTTTTGCGTCAGGCCCAGGCAGCGCAGCATGGCGCAGGAATCCAGATGGCGCGTCATGAAGCGGCGCGCCGCCATTGCCACGGCCACCGCCGCCAGCATGGCCGACAGCAGACCCACCAGCGAGAGGAAGCGGTCGGCCCGTTCCAGCGTGGCGCGCATCTCGCCGCGCCCTTCGGCCAGCGTTTCGATCGACACGCCTTTCAGCTTCTCATCCTTGATCTTGGCTTTCAGCCAATCGCCATAGGCGTCCACCGCTGCCATCTGGCGCGTGGACGGCGCCGCCAGCAGCAGGCGGTAGCCGATGCGCGCGCCCGGTTGCTCCAGCCCGGTGGCCGCCAGATCGGCCAGCGGCAGCATCACGCGCGGCGCGAAGTTGATAAAGCCGCCGCCGCGATCCGGCTCGGAAGCGATCAGCTGGGCCACGGTAAAGCTCTTGTCGCCCAGGCGCAGCGTGCTGCCCACCTCGACCTGCAAGCCTGCCAGAATATTCGGATCGATCCATACCGTACCCGGCGCCGGAATGCCTTCGGCAAAAGAACCGATGCTTTCATGCGCCTGCGCCGCCCGGGTCGTCACCTTCAAGCGGCCGCGCAGCGGATAGCCGGGGCTGACCGCCTTCAGCGCCACCAGCAGCGACTGGGTGGCGTCGCCCTCGCCCGCCTGGGCCATGCTGGGGAAAGCTACCGTCTCGGCCAGCAGCAGGCCGCGCTGGCGCGCTTCGACGCGCCAGGCTTCGGGCAGGGGCTTGTCGGAAAACACCAGCAGGTCCGCGCCCAGCAGCTGGTGCGCGTCGCGGTTCAGGGCCGTGCGCAGGCGGTCGATGAAGAAGCCGGTGGCCGACAGCGCGGCCACGGCAACGATCAGCGCCAGCAACAGAAAGCGCAGCTGGCCGGCGCGCCAGTCGCGCGCCGTCATTCTCAGGGCTTGCAGGAACATGCGTCTCCTTGCAGGGCGGGCGACACAGGCCGTCCGCCATTTACTTCGATCAGGTCAGCGCTTAGTCAGCGCTTAGGTCAAATTGAAGGCGGCGAAATAGGCATCCACATCGTCCAGATGTTTTTGCTTGTCCGCCTCGCTCAGGAAGGATGCCACAAAACTATTGCGCGCCAGCTGGTAAGCGTGCTGCAGGCCCAAAGGCAGCGAATCGAAAGCGGCCAGCAGATTCTCATTCAGGTAGCCGCCGAAATAGGCCGGGTCGTCCGAGTTGACGGTGGCGACCAGGCCGGCGTCCAGCAGCTGCAGCAGATTGTGCTGCTGCATATCCTTGAACACGCACAGCTTGATGTTCGACAGTGGACAGACCGTCAGCGGCATGCCCTCTTCGGCCAGGCGCCGGGTCAGCGCATGGTCCTCCAGGCAGCGCACGCCATGGTCGATGCGCTCGACGTGCAGCACATCGAGGGCGGCATAAATATAGGCTGGCGGACCTTCCTCGCCGGCGTGGGCCACCAGGCGCAGGCCCAGATCCTTGCAGCGCGAGAAGACGCGCGCGAATTTTTCCGGCGGATTGCCGACCTCGGAGGAATCCAGGCCCACGCCAATGAATTTGTCGCGGTAGGGCAGCGCCGCTTCCAAGGTGGCGATGGCGTCGTCCTCGCTCAGATGGCGCAGGAAGCACAGGATCAGGGTGGCGCTGACCGGACTATCCTGGCAGGCGCGGTGGATGCCGTTGATGACGGTGGCCATCGGCACGCCGCGCGCGGTATGGGTCTGCGGGTCGAAGAAGATTTCGGTATGGCGCACATGGTCCGCTTCGGCGCGGCGCAGATAGGCCGCCGTCATATCGTAGAAATCCTGTTCCTGCAGCAGCACGCTGGCGCCGGCATAGTAAATATCGAGGAAGGATTGCAGATCCTTGAAGGCATAGGCGGCGCGCAGCGCCTCCACGGAAGCGTAAGGCAGGCTGACGCCATTGCGTTCGGCCAGCGCGAAAATCAGTTCGGGTTCGAGCGAACCTTCGATATGGATATGCAGCTCGGCCTTGGGCATGTTCTGCACGATGGAGCGCAGCGATGTATTCATTTTATTGTTCCCCTGGGTGTGTGGCGTGAAGACCAGCCATCTTAACCGATGCGCGCAGCCTTGTTTTTCAGGCGGCCATGCCGCACGTTTTACACGCCGGCCTGCACAGCTCAGGCAAGCATGTTACTGTGGCAGAAATGCGTGCAAAACCCCACATAAAAGCCATGGAATATTTCGAAAAATATTCAATATTCCCTTTTTAAATCAATTATTTAGATTGGCCTATTAACGATATTGCGACATATGTTTTGACTTCCTGCAGCAACGGAGCAATAATAAATTTCATAGACGTAAGATGCGTTACGGCGAACACACAAACATCCGGCACAACGCTGCCGCACCAACAAGAAGGCCAGCTCCAAGGTATGGGCAATCCATACTGGCACAGGAAGCTGGCAGCATATAAAACAATAAGAATCAGGAGAACCAGCACATACCAGAATCAGGCCAGCAGCGTCCTTCATGACTGCCGACCGCGTGACAAGCTAGCAGGTTTACATTAAAGGACATTCAAATGACCATTTTTGACAACTACGCAGCACGGTACGAGCGCACCAGGGAAGAGGAAATGTCGCTTTCCGAATATCTGGCCCTATGCAAGAAAGACCGGCTGACCTATGCCTCGGCGGCCGAACGCATGCTGGCCGCCATCGGCGAACCGACCCTGGTCGATACGCGCAACGACACCCGCCTGTCGCGCATCTTCGCCAACAAGGTCATCAAGATTTATCCCGCCTTCCGCGAGTTCTACGGCATGGAGGAAGTGATCGAACAGGTCGTTTCCTATTTCCGCCACGCCGCGCAAGGCCTGGAAGAACGCAAGCAAATCCTGTATCTGCTGGGTCCGGTCGGCGGCGGCAAGTCCTCGATCGCGGAAAAGCTCAAGTCCCTGATGGAGCAAGTGCCCTTCTACTGTCTGAAAGGTTCGCCGGTCAATGAATCGCCGCTGGGCCTGTTCAGCGAGCAGGAAGACGGCGTCATCCTGGAAGAGGATTACGGCATCCCGCGCCGCTATCTGCGCAATATCCCCAGCCCCTGGGCCGTCAAGCGCCTGCATGAATTCAACGGCGACATCAACCAGTTCCGCGTGGTCAAGCGCTATCCCTCGGTGCTGAAGCAGGTCGCCATCTCGAAAACCGAGCCGGGCGACGAGAACAACCAGGACATCTCCTCGCTGGTGGGCAAGGTCGATATCCGCAAGCTGGAAGACTATGCCCAGGACGATCCCGACGCCTACAGCTATTCCGGCGGCCTGTGCCTGGCCAACCAGGGCTTGATGGAATTCGTCGAGATGTTCAAGGCGCCGATCAAGGTGCTGCACCCGCTGCTGACGGCCACCCAGGAAGGCAATTACAAGGGCACGGAAGGCTTCGGCGCCATCCCATTCGACGGCATCATCCTGGCCCACTCGAACGAATCGGAATGGAAGAGCTTCAAGAACAACCGCAATAACGAAGCATTCCTCGACCGTATCTATATCGTCAAAGTGCCGTACTGCCTGCGCGTGACGGACGAGATCAAGATTTACGACAAACTGATGGCCAACTCCTCGCTGGACAAGGCGCCCTGCGCGCCCGGCACCCTGCGCATGATGGCCCAGTTCGCCATCCTGTCGCGCCTGAAGGAGCCGGAAAACTCCAGCGTGTTCAGCAAGATGCTGGTCTACGATGGCGAGAACCTCAAGGACACCGACCCGAAAGCCAAGTCCATCCACGAGTACGTCGACTACGCCGGCGTGGACGAGGGCATGAACGGCCTGTCGACCCGCTTCGCCTTCAAGATCCTGTCCAAGGTCTTCAACTTCGACTCGACCGAGGTGGCGGCCAATCCGGTGCACCTGCTGTATGTGCTGGAGCAGCAGGT
The DNA here is from genome assembly GCF_013369485.1 of Massilia sp. BJB1822. Taxonomy (GTDB): domain Bacteria; phylum Pseudomonadota; class Gammaproteobacteria; order Burkholderiales; family Burkholderiaceae_D; genus Rugamonas. Next base: position 210,401 of record NZ_JABWEB010000004.1, on the reverse strand, counting down.
CGAGCGCGAGCAGTTCCCGCCCGAAACCGAGCAGAAATACTTCTCCTATATAAAAGAGCATCTGGCCCAGCGCTATGTCGAGTTCATCGGCAAGGAAATCCAGACCGCCTATCTGGAGAGCTATTCCGAATACGGCCAGAACATCTTCGACCGCTATGTGACCTTTGCCGACTTCTGGATCCAGGATCAGGAATACCGCGATCCGGACACCGGCGAAAGCTTCGACCGCGAAGCGCTCAACAACGAGCTGGAGAAAATCGAGAAGCCGGCCGGGATTTCCAATCCCAAGGACTTCCGCAACGAGATCGTCAACTTCGGCCTGCGCGCGCGGGCCAATAACGGCGGCAAGAATCCGGCCTGGACCAGCTACGAGAAATTCCGCACCGTGATCGAGAAGAAAATGTTCTCCAACACCGAGGAATTGCTGCCGGTGATTTCTTTCAACGCCAAGGCCAGCGCCGAGGACGCCAACAAGCACGCCGACTTTGTGGCGCGCATGGTGGAGAAAGGCTATACGGCCAAGCAGGTCCGCCTGCTGTGCGAATGGTATCTGCGCGTGAGGAAGTCATCCTAGGCCGACGGTGCGATAATATGTGGCGGGAGCTGCCTGGTTCCCGCCGCCCGCCGGTCCCAATGCAGCAGCAGGAGGCATGTTTTGACCTACCTCATCGATCGTCGCTTGCAAGGCAAGAACAAGTCCGCGGTCAACCGCGAACGCTTCTTGCGCCGCTACAAAGGCCAGATCAAGGATGCCGTGGGGCGCGCCATCAAGGGCCGCTCCATCACGGATATTGAGAATGGCGAGAAAGTCTCGATTCCCGTCAAGGACGTGAACGAGCCCACCTTCGGCCATGCCCATGGCGGCGTGTGGGAAGTGATCAACCCCGGCAACCAGGAATACCAGAAAGGCGACCAGATCGCCCGCCCCAAAGGCGGCGGCGGCGCCGGGCGCGGCCGCGCCGGCAATAGCGACCAGCTCACCGAAGACGATTTCATCTTCGAACTGTCGCGCGAAGAATTCATGAATTATTTCTTCGAGGATTTGGAGCTGCCGCATATGGTGAAGACCCAGCTCACCGCGACCACCGAGTTCAAGCAGCAGCGCGCCGGCTACACGGTGTCGGGCACGCCATCGAATATCCATGTGCTGCGCTCCCTGCGCGGCGCCCTCGGGCGGCGCATCGCCGTCGGCGGCAATTCGCGCAAGCGCCTGATCGAGGCCGAACGCGAGCTGGAGGAATTGCTGCTGGCCGGCGCCCCGCTGGAAGACCCGGACGTGGTCGAGCTGAAAAAGCTGATCCACCACCTGCACACGCGGCTGCTGGCCATCCCCTTCATCGACCCCTTCGACTTGCGCTACAGCAACCGGATCAAGGTGCCCAAGCCCATGACCCAGGCCGTGATGTTCTGCATCATGGACGTCTCGGGGTCGATGGACGAGCAGCGCAAGGATACGGCCAAGCGCTTCTTCATCCTGCTCTACCTCTTCCTCAAGCGCGTCTACGACAAGATCGAGGTGGTCTTCATCCGCCACCACACGGCCGCCTCGGAAGTCAGCGAGGATGAATTCTTCCACTCGCGCGAGTCGGGCGGCACCGTGGTTTCCTCGGCCCTGCACCTGCTCAACAAGATCGTCGACGAGCGCTTTGCGCCCGGCCAGTGGAACAGCTATGTGGCCCAGGCCTCGGACGGCGACAACTGGGACAACGATTCCGTGCTGTGCCGCCAGCTGCTGATCAATACCATCATGCCCAAGGTGCAGTACTACACCTATGTCGAGATCACCGACGGGCCGCCGCAGAATCTGTGGGAACAGTACGCCCAGGTGCCGGACCACCATCCGAACTTTGCCATGCAAAAAATCGTCACGCCGGCCGATATCTATCCGGTGTTCCGCGAACTGTTCAAGAAGCAGCCGAAATAATCATGAACCAGATGATCAAACGCCAGCCGCATCCGCGCGCCCTGCCCGAACAGTCGGAGTGGACCTTCGAGCTGATTGAGCAGGCCCATGAGGAAATCCGCCGCGTGGCGGAAAACTTCGGCCTCGACACCTACCCGAACCAGCTGGAAATCATCACCGCCGAGCAGATGATGGATGCGTATACCTCGGTCGGCATGCCGGTTTCGTATAACCACTGGTCTTTCGGCAAGCATTTCCTCTCCACGGAAAAAGGCTATAAGCGCGGCCAGATGGGACTGGCGTATGAGATCGTCATCAATTCCAATCCCTGCATCGCCTATTTAATGGAGGAGAACAGCCTGACCATGCAGGCGCTGGTGATCGCCCATGCCGCCTATGGCCACAACTCTTTCTTTAAAGGCAACTACCTATTCCGCACCTGGACCGATGCCGACGCCATCGTCGACTATATGGTGTTTGCCAAAAACTATATCGCCGAGTGCGAGCAGCGCCACGGCATCGACGCGGTCGAGCTGCTGCTCGACTCCTGCCACGCCATCCAGAATTACGGGGTGGACCGCTACAAGCGCCCGGCCAAGCTGTCGCTAGCCCAGGAGCAGGCGCGCCAGAAGGAACGCGAAGCCTATCTGCAATCGCAGATCAACGAGCTGTGGCGCACCGTGCCGCGCCGCGAGGAAATGGAAGTGGACAAGCCGGCACCGCGCTTCCCGCAGGAACCCGAAGAAAACCTGCTCTACTTTATAGAGAAGTACGCGCCCTTGCTCGAACCCTGGCAGCGCGAGATGGTGCGCATCGTGCGCAAGATTTCCCAGTATTTCTATCCGCAGCGCCAGACCCAGGTGATGAACGAGGGCTGGGCCACCTTCTGGCATTACACCATCCTCAACCAGCTGTATGCCGAAGGCGTGATCGGCGACGGCTTCATGATGGAGTTCCTGAAGAGCCATACCAATGTGGTGTACCAGCCGCCGGTGCACAGCCCTTACTATAATGGCATCAACCCGTATGCCCTGGGTTTTGCCATGATGAGCGATATCCGCCGCATCTGCGAGAACCCGACCGCCGAAGACCGCGAATGGTTCCCCGACATTGCCGGCAGCGACTGGCGCAAGACCCTGGACTTCGCCATGCGCAATTTCAAGGACGAGAGCTTCATCGCCCAATTCCTGTCGCCGCGCCTGATCCGCGAGTTCCACTTCTTCGCCGTGCTCGACGACGACAAGAACGAGAAGCTGTCGGTCTCGGCCATCCATGACGAGCTGGGCTACCGCTATGTGCGCCAGCAGCTGGCCGAGCAATACAATCTGGGCAACCGCGAGCCGAATATACAAGTGTGGTCGGTGAATACCCGCGACGACCGCGCCCTCACGCTACGCCATACCCAGTTCCAGCGCCGCCCCTTGAATCAGCAGGCCGCCGAAGTGCTCAAGCATGTGGCCCGGCTGTGGGGCTTCGACGTCCACCTCGATACCGTGGCGCCGGACGGCCAGGTGGTCAGCACGCTCGAAGTCAAACGTGAAAAGCGCGCCCGCAATAGTTAAATCTGCACCCGGGGGCCGCCGCCCCCTTCCCCTTCTGCTCTGGAAACCGGCTGCCGCGACTGGTCCGGCCGGCCTAGTCCATGCATACCCCTACTCCCGTATGTAGTATTTTTTCATGTTAGCTAATTCACCATTCGTTTGAGCGCCGTTTGCCCCGGAAATTGCATATACTGAGGCGGAGGAGACGTTCAGCAATGGTTGCAACAAAGCAACATCGAATACCAAATAAATCATTGCCAACCCACGGTTATCTACGCAGAATATTCCGTTTTTTCCAGGATCGGAAAACTTCCCCATAGCGGCCGCCATGCCTCCCCAAAGTTGGGCCGATTTGTCTTGCGTTTTGTATCAGAACGGTGCAGTGCACCATGTTTGACGGGCCTTCCAGAGCCCGCTAAGGGCATGAAATTTAACCGGTTTTAGGGATCAAAATTCTATGTAAAATCAAGAATTCGTATGTATAATTCGCCGACGTCCCGGATGCGGCTGGAGCTTTTTGTCGCCTTAGGGGTTTAAGTTGCAGCAAAGAGTAGGTATTGGAGAAAGCAGGCATGAATTTCACGCATAACGGTAAGAGCCAGAAGAACTACACCGGCATTACCATCGTAATCTTGTTGCACATCCTGATTGGCTATGGCGTCGTGTCTGGCTTGGGCAAGCGCCTGGTCAGCAAGATGACCGAGCCAGTGGAGACCAAGATCATCGAGGAGGTTGCCCCTCCTCCGCCAAAGGAGCTGCCACCGCCACCGCCGCCGCCGGAAATGAAAGCGCCACCACCGCCCTTCATTCCACCGGTTGAGGTGAACGTGCAGCAACCCCCGCCGCAGCAGAACGTGATCGCCAACGCGACCAACGTGAAGCCAGCGACAACTGATCTGCAGAAGACGGCACCGGCTGCTCCGCCAGCCCCGCCTGCTCCGCCAGCACAATCGGTTCGCGTCGAAGCAGTGGCTGACTTCAACGTCTGCGCGAAACCGGAATGGCCTAAGTCGTCCCTGCGTAACGAAGAAACGGGTACGGTAACCTTATCGTTCCTGATTGGAGTCGACGGCCGCGTCGTCGAATCCAAATTAGTGAAATCCAGTGGCTTTAGGGACTTGGATAAGGCCGCGCAAGTGGGCATCAGCAAGTGTAAGTTCAAACCTGCGACGGTCGACGGCAAGCCGGAACAAGCGTGGAAGCAAATGCAATACGTCTGGACGCTGGAGTAAACCGGGACAGCACTACCGTCCCACAACTTAGTAATTCGTTGTCATTTAAGCCAGCGAACTGATTATTTTATCAATTTGGAGGAAGCATGTTTAAGAATACCCGTTTGTCCGCTGTACTGGCCGCTGTGCTGTTCTCGGTGACCGCAGCATCCGCCCTGGTGAGCGCCCCAGCTTTCGCTGACGCGCCAGCCTCGGCAGCCGCTGCCGCCCCTGCAGCCGCCCCAGCGGATACGGCCGCTGCACCAGCTGCTGACGCTGCTGCCGCTCCTGCAGCCAGCGCTCCAGCTGCCGGCAAACATGGCAATATGGAAGAAGTGGAAAACCCATTCGGTCTGCAAGCCGTGTGGAATGGTGGTTTCGTGCCACGCGCAACCCTGATCATCATGATCATCATGTCCATGGGTTCCTGGTACATCATCATCACCAAACTGATCGACCAGATGAAAATCATGCGTCAAGCCAAAGAAACTTCGGCTAAGTTCTGGAAAGCTTCCTCGATCGCTGCTGGCTCCGCCACCCTGACCGAAGGCTCCCCATTCCGCTTCATCGCTGAATCGGGCACCAAGGCAACCGCTCACCACGACGGCGCCCTGCTGGAACAAATCGACCTGTCGACCTGGGTGACCATGTCCATCCAGCGCGCTGTTGACAAAGTGCAGTCCCGCCTGCAAGACGGCCTGTCCTTCCTGGCAACCGTGGGTTCGACCGCACCGTTCATCGGTCTGTTCGGTACCGTGTGGGGTATTTACGGCGCGCTGACCAACATCGGCATGACCGGTAACGCCTCGATCGACAAAGTCGCTGGTCCTGTGGGTGAAGCGCTGATCATGACCGCTTTCGGTCTGCTGGTCGCCGTTCCTGCCGTTCTGGGTTACAACTGGCTGGTACGCCGTAACAAGTCCGCGATGGAAGAAGTGCGTTCCTTCTCCGCTGACGTGCACTCCGTGCTGATTTCCGGCGCCATGTCCACCAGCGAAGCTGCTGGCCGCGCTGCCGGTGCTAAAAAGATTGGGTAATTAACCATGTCGATGTCCGTTGGCTCCGATAGCGGAGAAGATACCGTAATGTCAGAGATCAACACGACGCCCCTCGTGGACATCATGTTGGTTCTTCTGATCATCTTCCTGATCACCAGCCCGGTCGTGCTCAAACTGCAGAAAATCACTCTGCCGGAAGAGACCAACCAGGCTATGCAACCTAAGCCAGAGAACGTCAACATCGTTATCAATAAAGATGGTGACATTTACTGGAACCAGAAGAAAATGGCGGACACCAATGAGTTGTTCGATTTTCTGAAGACTGAAGCAGTGAAACTGCCCCAGCCGGAAGTACACGTTCGCGGCGACCGCGATGCGCGTTACGAATTCGTCGGCAAGGTCATCTACACTGCCCAGCGTGCTGGCATCCAGAAGGTCGGTTTCATCACCGAACCGCCTGATAAGATGTAAGGCCTTGGACGTCCCGTCCGCCCTGCTGGCGGGATGTCCATCTTTAAAGGAACACACTCATGAGTATGAATGTCGGTTCGGGTAGCGCTGCTGGCGCGGATCCGGAACCAATGATGGAAGTGAACATGACGCCGCTGATCGACGTCATGCTGGTGCTGATCATCATGCTGATTATCACGATTCCGAAAGCGAATCACTCGGTGAACTTGAACATGCCGGTGGGCACTCCGCCGCCGCCGACCAAGGAACCCGTGGTTGTGACGATCGACGTGGACTTCGACGGCACCATTCTGTGGGACAACGCGGTTATTCCTGACCGCTCGACCCTGGAAGCGAAGTTGATGACCGTGGCAGCGCAAGCTGACCAGCCTGAGGTGCATCTGCGCCCCAACAAGCTGGTGTCGTATAAAGTGGTGGCAGGCGTGATGGCTTCGGCCCAGCGTCTGGGCGTAACCAAGATTGGCCTGGTCGGTAACGAACAGTTCCAATAAAGCTACGTTTTATTCCCGGATAGGCAGGCCTCCCCTGCCTATTTCGCTTTTTGATGAAAGAACTTTTTCCCATGCCTAAGTTTCGTCTCGCTCATCTCGGCCTGGTGATGGCCGCTATTGGTTTTAACGCAGCTGCCCCCCTGGTCGGCCTGAGCTCGGTAGCCCATGCCGCCGACGCCATCCGCGCCGAAGTCGGCAAGCCCCTGCAAGAAGCACAGAAACTGGCACAGGCCGGCAAAAACAAGGAAGCCCTGGCCAAGCTGAAGGAAGCCGATGCGGTCGGCGGCAAATCCGACAACGAAAAATACATGATCGAGCGTACCCGCGTGTCGGCCGCCATGGCTGCCGGCGACAACGATACCGCCGTCAAAGCGCTCGAAACGGTGCTCAATTCCGGCCGCCTGTCCGCCGCCGAATCGCCGAAATTCACCCAAGCCCTGGCCAGCATCTATTACCGCGCCAAGGACTATCCAAAAGCCATCACCTGGATTCAGCGTTCGCTGAAGGACAGCAACGACGGCCAGATGCGCCAGCTGCTGATCCAGTCCTACTACCAGAGCGGCAAATACGCCGAAGCGGCCAAGGAACTGCAAGCCCAAGGCGGCAAGGCCAGCGAAGAAAGCCTGCAGATGCTGGCCAATATCCAGCTCAAGCAGAACGACAAGGCGGGCTACGTCAACACCCTGGAAAAACTGGCTGCCGGCTATCCGAAAACCAGTTACTGGGCTGACCTGCTGAACCGCGTGGTCGGCAAGCCAGGCTTCTCCTCCAGCACCCTGAACCTGGACGTGCTGCGCCTGAAACTGGCGCTGGGCCTGCTGGCCAAGCCGGGCGAGTACATGGAAATGTCGCAGCTGTCCCTGCAGTCGGGCAATCCAGCCGAAGCGCTGAAGATCGTCGAGCAAGGCTACAAAAAAGGCGCGCTGGGTACCGGCGCCGATGCCGGCCGTCACCAGCGTCTGAAAGACCTGGCCGTGAAAACCCAGGCCGACAATGCCAAGGCCCAGGCCGCCCAGGAAGCGGAGCTGGTCAAGAACAAGGATGCCGATGGCCTGGCCAATATGGGCTTCTCCCTGGTCTCCGAAGGCAAGGGCGATCAGGGTCTGAAACTGATCGAGCAAGCCATCAAGTTCGGCACTGCCAAGCGTCCTGAAGAAATGAAACTGCACTACGGTCTGGCCCAGTTCAACGCCGGCAAGAAACCGGCTGCCCTGAGCACCCTGAAAAGTGTGAAAGGCGAGCACGGCGAAGCCGAACTGGCACGCTACTGGACCATGTACATCAATCATCCGATGTAAGTATCGGCCCCGGTAACGGGCCGGGCGCGTCCCGCAAAGCGCTGTCTGCCCCGCAGGCAGCGCTTTTTCTTTGGGTGGCAGCGCCGGCCCTGGAATGTTGCACTGCGAGGTTCTTAGTTGAATCTGTATAATCCACCATTCCGGACCCGTTTTTTAAGTACAGAATCCCCATGAAGGTATTTCGCGGACTTCCCAATGCAGCGGCGCGCGCGCCCTGCGCCCTGACCATAGGCAATTTCGATGGCGTCCATCTGGGCCACCAGGCCTTGCTGGCACAGGTGCGCTCAGCCGCCGACCGGCTTGGCCTGGAAGCGGCCGTGATGACCTTCGAGCCGCATCCGCGCGAATTCTTTGCGCGCAAGGCGCGCGATATGTCGAAAGCGCCGCCGCGCATCGCCAATCTGCGCGACAAGCTCAAATCGCTGGACGACCACGGCATCGACCGCGTCATCGTCGAACATTTCTCCGAACATTTCGCCGCCCTGACACCGGAACAATTCACGCGCGACGTGCTGGTCGAAGGCCTGCACGTGAAATGGCTGATGGTGGGCGACGATTTCTGCTACGGCGCCCGGCGCGCCGGCAATGTGCAGATGCTGATGGAAGCGGGCCGCGAGTACGGCTTCCACGTCGAAGCCCTGCCCACGGTGATGAACGGCGCCAGCCGCATCTCCTCTTCCGCCGTGCGCGCCGCGCTGGCCGAAGGCGATTTCGCCCACGCCGAACAGCTGCTGGGCCATCCCTATTCGATTTCCGGCCATGTGATCCATGGCCAGAAGCTGGGCCGCACGCTCGGCTTCCCCACGCTGAACCTGCGCGTGCCGCACCGCCCCGCGCTGTCCGGCATCTTCATCGTGCAGGTGCACGGCCTGGCCGATGCGCCCCTGCCCGCCGTGGCCAGCCTCGGCGTGCGCCCCACCGTGGAAGACAGCGGCCGTGTGCTGCTGGAAGTGCATATCTTCGACTTCGCCCGCCAGTGCTACGGCCAGGCGGTGCGCGTGGAGTTCCTGCGCAAAATCCGCGACGAAGAAAAATTCATCGATCTGCCTACCCTGACGGCCGCCATCCAGCGCGATTCCGACCAGGCGCGCGCCTTCTTCATGGAGCGCAGCGGCGCCGTCAACGCAACCGACCGAATTTGACCCTGGCCCGCTTCCATCCAGCGCCCAGCGCATCCCTTATACGAACACATAAAGATCCGATATGTCCGACAACAAAGCAAAGAAGGCCGAGAGCAAATACCCGGTCAATATGACCGAAACCCCATTCCCGATGCGCGGCGACCTGTCCAAGCGCGAACCGAACTGGGTCAAGCAGTGGCAGGACAAGAAAATCTACCAGCGCATCCGCAAGGCTGCCGCCGGCCGTCCAAAATTCATCCTGCACGACGGTCCTCCTTACGCCAACGGCGACATCCACCTCGGCCACGCCGTCAACAAGATCCTGAAGGACATCGTGGTTAAGTCGCGCACCCTGGCCGGCTTCGACGCGCCTTACGTGCCGGGCTGGGATTGCCACGGCATGCCGATCGAAATCCAGATCGAAAAGCTGTACGGCAAAAACCTGCCGACCGCCGAAGTGCTGAGCAAGGCGCGCGCCTATGCTTCCGAGCAGGTGGAACGCCAGAAGCAGGGCTTCGTGCGCCTGGGCGTGCTGGGCGAGTGGGACAACCCTTACCTGACCATGGCCCACGGCAATGAAGCGGACGAACTGCGCTCGCTCGGCAAGCTGCTGGAAAAAGGCTATGTCTACCGCGGCCTGAAGCCGGTCAACTGGTGCTTCGACTGCGGCTCGGCCCTGGCCGAAGCGGAAGTGGAATACCAGGACAAGAAAGACCCGGCCATCGACGTCGGCTTCGCCTTCGCCGAGCACGACAAGCTGGCCAAGGCCTTCGACCTGCCATCCCTGCCTGCCGCCGACGGCTTCATCGTCATCTGGACCACCACGCCATGGACCATCCCGTCCAACCAGGCGCTGAACGTGCACCCCGAGCTGAAATACGCCCTGGTGCAGACCGAGCGCGATGGCAAGCCCCTGCTGCTGATCCTGGGCCAGGATCTGGTGGAATCCTGCCTGGCGCGCTACAAGCTCGAAGGCACCACCCTCGGCACCTGCGACGGCGCGGCGCTGGCCGGCATCCGCTTCAAGCACCCGCTGCACGCGCGCGACGCCTTCTACGACCGCACTTCGCCAATCTACCTGGCCGATTACGTGACCACCGACAGCGGCACCGGCGTGGTGCACTCGGCCCCGGCCTACGGCCTGGACGACTTCGTGTCCTGCAAATCGCACGGCATGAAGGATGACGAGATCCTGAAACCGGTGATGGGCGACGGCAAATACGTCGACAGCCTGCCGCTGTTCGGCGGCATGACCATCTGGGAAGCCTCCAAGCCGATCTGCGGCGCGCTGCGCGAAGCGGGCGCCCTGTTCGAACTGAAGATGTTCGACCACAGCTATATGCACTGCTGGCGCCACAAGACCCCGATCGTCTACCGCGCCACCTCGCAGTGGTTCGCCGGCATGGACGCCCATCCGAAGGACGGCGGCCCGACCCTGCGCCAGACCGCGCTCAAAGGCATCGAGCAGACCCGCTTCTTCCCCGACTGGGGCCAGGCGCGCCTGCACGGCATGATCGCCAACCGTCCGGACTGGACCCTGTCGCGCCAGCGCCAGTGGGGCGTGCCGATGGCCTTCTTCCTGCACAAGGAAACCGGCGACCTGCATCCGCGCACCCCTGAGCTGCTGGAGCAGGTGGCGCAGCTGATCGAGAAGAACGGCATCGAAGCCTGGCTCACGCTCGACCCGGTCACCCTGCTGGGCGAGGAAGCGGCCATGTACGTGAAGAACAAGGACACGCTGGACGTGTGGTTCGACTCCGGCACCACCCACCAGACCGTGCTGCGCGGCTCGCACGCCGAGCAGAGCGCCTTCCCGGCCGACCTGTATCTGGAAGGTTCGGACCAGCACCGCGGCTGGTTCCACTCCTCGCTGCTGACCTCCTCCATGCTGAACGGCCAGCCGCCTTACAAGGCGCTGCTGACGCACGGCTTCACCGTGGACGGCGAAGGCAAGAAGATGTCCAAGTCGCTGGGCAATACCCTGGCGCCGCAGAAGATCTCCGACACCCTGGGCGCCGACATCCTGCGCCTGTGGATCGCTGCCACCGACTACACCGGCGAGCTGTCGATCTCGGACGAGATCCTGAAGCGCGTCACCGAGTCCTACCGCCGCATCCGCAACACCCTGCGCTTCCTGCTGGCGAACACCTCGGACTTCGACCCGGCCAAGAATGCCGTGCCACTGGCCGAACTGGCCGAAATCGACCGCTATGCGATCGCCAATATGGCCGCCCTGCAGGCCACGCTGGAGAAGCATTACGAGAACTACGAGTTCCATCCGGTGGTGTCGAAGCTGCAGAACTTCTGCTCGGAAGACCTGGGCGGCTTCTACCTGGACATCCTGAAGGACCGCCTGTACACCACGGCCGTCGATTCCAAGGCGCGCCGCTCGGCCCAGACCGCGCTGTGGCATATCACGCAAAGCCTGCTGCGCCTGATGGCCCCTGTTCTCAGCTTCACGGCCGAGGAAGCCTGGGCCATCTTCGCCGGTGCGGAAACCTTCCAGGCCAGCGACGAAACCATCTACACCCAGACCTGGTGGCAGCTGCCGGAACTGGCCGACGGCGCCGCCCTGCTGGAGAAGTACGCCGCCATCCGCGCCGTGCGCAACGATGTGACCAAGCAGCTGGAAGACCTGCGCGCTTCCGGCGCCATCGGCTCCTCGCTGCAGGCGGAACTGGAGATCAAGGCTGCCGGCGACAAGTACAAAGTGCTGGCCAGCCTGGACGACGAGCTGAAATTCGTCTTCATCACTTCGCTGGCGAAAGCCGTCGAAGTGGCAGCAGAAGCCGATGAAGCGGTGAACGTGGCCGCCTCCAGCGCCGAGAAGTGCGAGCGCTGCTGGCACTACCGCGCCGACGTGGGCAGCCATGCGGACCACCCGACCCTGTGCGGCCGCTGCCACAGCAATCTGTTCGGCGCCGGCGAACAGCGCAAGTACGCTTAAGTCATCACCACCGTCCCGTCGGCGCGTCAAGGCGCGCTGACGGTCACGCAATCCTGGCAAATATCCATGGCAACCAACAAGAAAACCTTCTCGACTTCTCCCGCCAGCATGAATCCCTGGCTGGGCATCGCTGCCATCGTCATCCTGTTCGACCAGCTCAGCAAGATCACCATCACCAAGATGTTCCGCCTGGGCGATGAACTGGTCGTCACCAAATTCTTCAACCTGGTGCTGGCCTACAACCGCGGCGCCGCGTTCAGCTTCCTCTCCAACGAGAGCGGCTGGCAGCGCTACTTCTTCACCGCCATCGGCATCGCCGCCGCCCTGTTCATCGTTTATCTGCTGCGCAAGCATGCCGGCCAGCGCCTGTTCTGCTGGGCCCTGGCCCTGATCCTGGGCGGCGCCGTGGGCAATGTGATCGACCGCATGGTGTATGGCCATGTGATCGATTTCCTTGACTTCCACTGGCGCGGCCTGGGCCACTTCCCGGCCTTCAATATCGCCGATTCGGCCATCTGCGTCGGCGTCGGCCTGTTCATACTCGACGAGCTGCGCCGGGTGAATAAGTAATCCGAGGGAGAAGCATGATGGAACTCGCTGGCAAAAAAATCGTTCTCGGCCTGTCGGGCGGCGTGGCCTGCTACAAGGCCGCTGAGCTGTGCCGCGCACTGAGCAAGGAAGGCGCTTCGGTGCAGGTGGTGATGACCGATGCGGCCACCCACTTCATCACCGCCGTCACCATGCAAGCCCTGTCGGGCAAGCCGGTGTTCAGCAGCCAGTGGGATCCGCGCGTGAACAACAATATGGCCCATATCGACGTCACGCGCGACGCCGACGCCGTGGTCATCGCGCCCTGCTCGGCCGACTTCATGGTCAAGCTGGCGCACGGCGTCTGCGACGACCTGCTCTCGACCATGTGTCTGGCGCGTCCGCGCCATGTGCCGCTGCTGGTGGCCCCCGCGATGAATGTGGAGATGTGGACCAATCCCGCCACCCAGCGCAACGCCGCCCAGTTGCTGGCCGACGGCATCGCCATTCTCGGCCCGGCCGCCGGCGACCAGGCTTGCGGCGAAACCGGCATGGGCCGCATGCTGGAACCGGAACAGCTGCTGGCGGAAATCATCGCCGCCTTCCAGCCCAAGGCCTTGGCGGGCAAGCGCATCCTGATCACGGCCGGCCCGACCTTCGAGCCGATCGATCCGGTGCGCGGCATCACCAATCTCTCCTCCGGCAAAATGGGTTATGCCGTGGCGCGCGCCGCGCGCGAAGCGGGCGCCGAAGTGCTGCTGGTGTCCGGCCCCACGGCACTGGAAACGCCTTTCGGCGTGCAGCGCGTGAACGTGCAAAGCGCGCAGCAGATGCACGACGCCGTGATGGACTCGCTGGGCGGCCAGCACGTCTTCATCTCGGTGGCCGCTGTGGCCGACTGGCGCGTGGCCAATCCCAGCACGCAAAAGGTCAAGAAAAGCGCCGACGGCAGCGTGCCGCAGCTGCAGTTCGAGCAGAATCCCGACATCCTCGCCGCCGTGGCAGCGCGCACCAGCCTGGCCGGTTATCCCTACTGCGTCGGCTTTGCCGCCGAATCGGAAAACCTGCTGGAATACGGCGCCGCCAAGCGCGAACGCAAAGGCATCCCTCTGCTGGTGGGCAATATCGGCCACCAGACTTTCGGCCAGGACGACAACACCATCATCCTGTTCGATGAAAACGGCCATACCATCCTGCCGCGCGCCGACAAGCTCACCTTGGCGCGCCAGCTGGTATCGGAAATCTCCAAACGCATTGAAAAGAACTCGCTGTTCCAGTAATCCCATGAAATCCATCGACGTCAAAATCCTCGACCCGCGCATGAAAGAACAGATGCCGGCCTACGCAACGCCTGGCAGCGCCGGCCTCGATCTGCGCGCCTGCATCGACGCGCCCCTGGTCATCGAACCCGGCCAGACCGTGCTGGTGCCGACCGGCCTGGCCATCCATATCGGCGATCCAGGCTACGCCGCCATGATCCTGCCGCGCAGCGGCATGGGCCACAAGAACGGCATCGTTCTGGGGAATCTGGTAGGCTTGATCGATTCCGACTATCAGGGCCAGCTCATGGTCTCCACCTGGAACCGCGGCCACAGCACCTTCACGCTGACCCCCATGGAACGCCTGGCGCAATTGATTATTGTGCCGGTCCTGCAAGTCGGCTTTAATATCGTGGACGACTTCGACGCCAGCGAACGCGGCGCCGGAGGTTTCGGCAGCACCGGCAAACACTGAGGACAGGTTTATGGCAGCAGGGAAGAACAAGCTTGAATGGATCGTACGGGCCGCAAGGCCGGTTATCTCACTCGCGGCAGCCTCCCTGCTCCTATCGGCCTGCTCCACCTTCCAGCCCCAGGCTCCGGTAAGCCAGGCGCCCGCCCCTGCCGCGCCGCCGGCCGAAACCGCGCCGGTGCTCACGCCGCGCATGCTGGCCGCCCAGGATGCCCTGAAAACCATGGTCGCGCTGCAGGACCGCCTGTACCGCGTGGCCGCCCCCCTGCTGATCAACAACGCCGACCTGTGCAAGACCCAGGCGCGCAATCTGCTCGGCTTCACCGCCAAGAACAAATACTCCTACCCGGGCGAATACGCCGACGCCGCGCGCGCGGTGCTGGGCTATAACGACCGCCTGCAGGTGTCGGGCGTGCTGGCCGGCAGCGGCGCCGCCAGCGCCGGCCTGCGCAAGGGCGACGGCCTGGTCGCCGCCAACGGCAAGACCCTGCCCACCGGGCGCGACGCCGAAACCGAAGCGGCCGGCGTGCTTGGCCCCCTGGTCTCCAGCCGCGCCTCGCTCAGCATGACCATCTCGCGCAACGGCCGCGAACAGGTGCTGAACATGCCCGTGACCCGCGCCTGCGCTTACCGCGTCGACCTGGGCAACGCCGACAATATCAACTCCTACGCCGACGGCTCGCGCGTGCTGCTCACGCGCGGCATGATCAGCTTCGCCCAAAGCGACGAAGCCATTGCCTTCGTGCTGGCCAAGGACATCGCCCACAATGTGCTGGGCCACGCCGGCACCCTGCGCCAGAACGCCGCCCTGGCCAGCATGATCGACAATCTCACCAGCGTGCGGCCCGACCTCTCGCTGCTGATCGGCAGCGGTGGCATCAAGCCCATGCCGCAGGAAATGGACGTAGCGGCCGACCAGCTCGCGCTGTACATGCTGGCGCGCGCCGGCTACAACATCGACCGTACCAAAGCCTTCTGGCAGCGCCTGGCGGCCCAGTATCCGGCCTCGGTGCTGAACGGCTATATGGCCGTGCATCCCGCCACCACGGCGCGCTACGCCGCCATCGACAGGACCGTGGGCGAGATCAAGGCAAAGCAGGCCGGCAAGCGCCCGCTCGTCCCGTAAGACCATGCAGACCTCTGGCCAGCTCGCGTTTTCCATCCTGCTGCTGGCCGCCCTGCTGCCCGCCGCCGCGCAAGCCGCGCCGCTGCGCAAACTGGGCAGCGACAAGGAAAGCACCTTCTATCTTGAGCGCGGCAGCATCCAGCGCGGCAAGGACGGACGCAAAGCCTGGCTGCTGCAATCCTTCCGCCAGACGCAGACCGCGCCCGACGGCAAAAGCTACCGCTCCGTCAAACAGCAGCACCTGTATTCCTGCGAAGAGCGCAGCATCACCCTAGTGTCGCAGCTTTACTACGCCGAGCCGATGGCGCGCGGCGAAGCCCTCGCCACCTACAGATACGAATCCTACGACGCGGAACCGGTGGAAAAAGGCAGCCGGTACGAGCGCGCCCTGAAAGCCGTCTGCGCCCGCAAACGCTAAGCTGATACAAGCCCGATCGGCATCCCGCCCGGCCGCGTAGTATAGTGCGGTGATGGACAGCATCGACCTCGAAGTGCTCAAAACCAGCGCCGCCTGGCTCGCCCAAGGCCTGCGCTGCGAACTGATAACCGTGGTGCGGACCTGGGGTTCCAGTCCCCGTCCCATCGGCGCCATGCTGGCCATCTGCGAAGACGGCCGCGTGGTCGGTTCCGTCTCCGGCGGCTGCATCGAGGACGACCTGATCGACCGCGTGCGGCGCGAAGGCATCGCCCGCAGCACGCCGGAGCTGGTCAGCTACGGCATCAGCGCCGACGAAGCGCACCGCTTCGGCCTGCCCTGCGGCGGCACCATCGAACTGGCGCTCGAACCGCTGGGCGCCCACAGCCGCATCGGCGAGCTGCTGGACCAGCTGGCCCAGCACCGCCTGGTGCAGCGCCGCCTGCATCTGCCCACCGGCGCCGTGACGCTGGCTCCTGCCGCCGCCGGCCCCGTGCTGGAACGGCACGGCGACGAACTCTGGACCCAGCATGGCCCGCGCTGGCGCCTGCTCATCATCGGCGCCGGCCAGCTCTCGCGCTTCCTGGCGCAGATCGCCAGCGCCATGGACTACCACGTCACCGTCTGCGACCCGCGCGAAGACTACCGCGCCGGCTGGCAGCTGCCCGATGTGCCCCTGGTCCACGCCATGCCCGACGACCTGGTGCTGGAAATGCAGCCCGACTCGCGCAGCGCCATCGTCGCCCTCACGCACGATCCCAAGCTCGACGATCTGGCCCTGATGGAAGCCCTGAAATCGCCCGCCTTCTACGTCGGCGCCATCGGCTCGCGTGCCAACAATGCCAAGCGGCGCGAACGCCTGCAGCAATTCGACCTCACGCCCGACCAGCTGGCCCGCCTGCACGGCCCCGTAGGACTCTACATCGGCAGCAAAACCCCAGCCGAAATCGCCATCTCGATCCTGGCCGAAATCACCGCCGTCAAAAACGGCGTCCCCGCCACCCTGCAAGTCCCCCACGCCGCCATATCAGCGCAAGAAACAGCTAGCGTCTCCCCCGCCCCTGCGCCACAATACCAGCCCAATAGCTGAACCCGTGTCCACCCTGGGGTCAGCCCCCAATCGGACACGAGCTCAACTACAAATTTTCTGCTTGTGGGGTATGGGACTGCTGAGTCCGTGTCCGATTTGGGGTCTGCCCCCAAGGTGGACACGAGCTCGACGGTTCGTATTTGTTGGAGATGAGAATGCGCTTTACGATTTCACTGCCTGCCAATTACCGTTTGCAGGATGTGCTGGCCTTTCATAGCCGCGATGCGGAGAGCGTGGCGGAGGAGGTGCGGCCGGAGCGCATCCGCAAGGGCATGCTGCTCGACGGCGTGGCCGTGGCGCTGACGCTGCATCTGTCGTCCACCGCTGCCGAATGCGAGGCCGATGCGGACTGTCCGCAGCAGCCTTTGCCCGCATCGCTCCAGCAGCGCATCCGCGATGCGGCGCTGAATATGCTGGGACTGCGCATCGATCCGCAAACCTTCCTCGACTTCGCGCGCGACGATGCCATGCTCGGCCCGCTGGTGCTGGCCAATCCCGGCCTGCGCATCGTGCAGTCGGCCACCGTGTTCGAGGCACTGACCTGGGCCATCATCGGCCAGCAGATCAACCTGCCCTTCGCCATCGCCCTGCGCCGCACCTTCATCCTGCAGGCGGGACGCCAGCATTCCAGCGGTTTGTGGTGCTATCCCGAAGCCGCCGATGCGGCCCGCCTCAACACCGAAGATCTGACCAGCCGCAAATTCTCGCGCGCCAAGGCGGAGACGCTGCTGCGCTTCGCCGCCCTCGTCGCCAGCGACGAACTGCGTCTGGAGGAAGCGGCCGATAACAGCATCGACGCGATCAGCCAGGCCCTGCTGGCCGTGAAGGGCATCGGCCCCTGGACCGTCAACTACGGCCTGCTGCGCGGCTACGGCTACGCCGACTGCTCGCTGCATGGCGACGTCGCCATCCGCGCCGCCCTGCAACGCCTGCTGGGCGAGGACAGCAAGCCGGATATGGCGCGCACCGAACGCATTCTCCAGCAATACCAGCCACACCGCACCATGGCCGCCGCCCACCTGTGGGCCAGCCTGAACGACCGCCCCAACGAAAGCGCTTGACCCTCACGCTGCGTGAGGCTTTACCCTGCTTGCATTCACCGTCCAAGAAAGGAAGAAGCATGCAAGCAGATACCATCGATACCATTGAAGCGCGCCTGTCCCTGCTGGCGTCTTATCTGACGCCCAGCGAGATGGAAGAGGTGCGCCAGCGCACCCTGTCCCACGCCGCCGACTGGCAGCAGTTGGTGGCCGATGCCGCCCACGCCATCGCCAATGGCATAGCACCGCAGGAAGACGCCGCCACCGCCCTGGCCATTCGCTGGGCCGTCCTGTTCCGCAACTCGCATGCCGGCAGCGACGCCGCACTGGATGCCAAGATCCGCTTCGCCTATGAACGCGAGCCGGGCCTCTCCGCCCACATCGGTGCGCAAGTGCGGGATTTCATGCGCCACGCCCTGCTCCACCTGCACAAGCCCCTGCCGGCCGGCGACACTCAAGCGGCCGGCCCCAAGCCCAGCGCACTCTCGGTCGCCCATCTGCGCGCCGTGCACCAGCTGCTGGACCAGCCACTGATCCTGGACGATCCGCTCGCCCTCAAAATCCTCGGTCCCGATGGCGAAGCCGCGCTGCGCGCCAATCCACAGCAGTATGACAATCCGGTATCCGCCGTCATGCGCACCACCATTGCCGTGCGCAGCCGGCTGGCCGAGGATTGCTGGCACGCCGCGCAAGAGCAAGGCGTGAACCAATACGCCATCCTCGGCGCGGGCCTCGACACCTCCGCCTGGCGCGGCAGCCTGCCAGCGCCAGCCGCCGTCTACGAGGTGGACCTGCCCGGCGTGCAGCAGTGGAAGCGCGAGCGCCTGCAGGCAGCGGGCATGAGCGAGCCGCAGGGACTGCACTTCATCCCGGTCGATTTCGCCAGCGAGAACCTGCATGAAACCATGCGCGCCGGAGGCTTCAGCTGGGAGCAGCCCGCCTTCTTCTCCTGGCTGGGCGTAAGCATGTATCTGTGCGAAGATGAGGTCATGCAAACCCTCTCCACCGTCGCCCAAAGTGCTCCGGGCAGCAGCATCGTCTTCGACTACCTGCTCGATCCCGAGCTGCTTAGCGCCATGGAACGCAGCGCCATGCAGATGTTCGGCGCCCGCCTTGCCTCCCAGGGGGAACCATGGCGCTGCCACTTCGTTCCGGAGCAGCTGGAGGCGCGCCTGCGCCAGCTCGGCTTCCGCCAGGTCGAACACTTCGCTGCCGAACAATTAAGCGAACGCTATCTGTCCGGCCGCAGCGACGGCTTGCGCCTGGGCGGCACCACGCGCCTGCTGCGCGCCTTCACCTGAAACCATGAACGATAACACCGCCCTCAAAATCGGCGAGCTGGCAAAGCGCACGGGATTGACCGTGCGCGCCTTGCACCACTACGACAGCATCGGCCTGCTGAAGCCATCGGCCCGTTCCGATTCAGGCTACCGCCTGTACAACGTGAACGACGTGGCGCGCCTGCACCAGATCCAGGCACTGCGCCGCTTCGGCATCGCGCTGAGCGATATCGCCGCCATGCTCGACGATCCCGCCCACCCGCTGGCCGACACGGTGGCGCGCCAGATCGAGGCGCTGGAACACCAGATCGAGCAAGCCAGCCTGCTGCGCCGCCGCCTCAAGCAGTTGCAAGGCCAGTTGCAGGAAGGCGAAGCGCCGGAGCTGGCCGGCTGGCTGCGCACCATGGAGCTGATGGCGGTGTACGACAGGTATTTCAGCAAGGAGGAACTGGCGCGCCTGCCCTTCCAGCCGCAGGATAGACAGCGCAACCGCAGCTGGGCGCAACTGGTGGCGCAGGTGCGCAGCGCCATGGCCGAAGGCCAGGCAGCGGAGAGCGAAGCGTCGCAGGCGCTGGCGCGCCGCTGGATGGAAATGCTGGAAAAGGATACGGCCTCGGACCCCGCCACCGCAGCCCGCATCGCCGCCATGATGGCGGGCGACGCCGGCATCCAGTATCTGACCGGCGTCACGCCGGAAGTGACGGCCTATGTGATGGCCGCGTTCTCCGCCTTCAAGCTCGCCATCTATGCGCGCTATCTCGATGCGGAAGAGTTGCAGCACCTGCGCGTCAACAGCGGCCGCAATCGGGAAAAGTGGCTGGACCTGATCGCCCGCGTGCAGCGGCAGATGGATGCGGATGCCGCGCCAAGCGCTCCCGCCACGCAGGCGCTGGCCGGCGAATGGCAAGCCCTGTTCCGCGCTTATGCGGGAGACAATCCGCAGACACAGGCGAAAATGCGCAGGGCGCAGCAGGAACAGCCCGTCCTGCTGACGGGCACCTGGATGAAGCCCGAGATGCTGGCCTATGTGCGCAGCGCCATGGCGGCGCTGCCCGCACAGGCCTGAAAGCGCCTAGCGCTTGCCGCGCAGTTCGCGGATCTTCCAGCCCTCGTCGCGCTTGCGCAGGAAGGCGGCGATGGAATCGACCGTCGCCGCGTTGATGCGGTCGGAAAAGCGCAGCGCGCTCGGATGGTCGTCAAACGCGATATTCGCCTTGACGATGCGGCCACCCAAACGCGTCAGCGGCCCGATATGCAGCTCGGTCGGCTCATAGCCCGCCAGTTTCAGCCAGCTCTGCGCCTGCTCGCGGTTCTTCACCTTCACATCGCTCGACATGGCCGCCGCCACCACTTCCAGCACCCACTGGTTCGAGTTCTGGTACTTGGTGGAGAAAGGATAGGCCACCATATTGTATTTAGGCTCGTGCAGGCCATGCAGCAGCGCCGGCGAACGCAGATACTCCGCCAGACGGGCGGCCACGCGCGGCGGCGGCACCAGCATGATGGAGTCGAGTGTAAACGGATCGTCGAGGAAGAAGTTGGCCAGGCCGTCCATCCACAGCTCGGATTGCGCCGTGCCGCATTCGTTCAGCAGCTCGTAGACGCGCCAAGGCTGATTCGGCGCGGCGCGGAAGGCGATGCCCAGGTGCGTGTACTTCACGCGGTACTTGGACAAATCCTGTCCCTGCCGCCCGATCAGCACCACATCGCTGCCGGAGTCGTTCAACTCGCCCATCAGCATGCGGCCCGTTCCCATTGCCTCGCTCAGCGC
Source organism: Massilia sp. BJB1822 (assembly GCF_013369485.1). GTDB lineage: Bacteria > Pseudomonadota > Gammaproteobacteria > Burkholderiales > Burkholderiaceae_D > Rugamonas. The sequence goes on along the minus strand of NZ_JABWEB010000004.1, from coordinate 189,439 downwards.
GGCGGGCGTCATCGGCCGCTCTTCGCAGGACTGTCCCGCCTGGGCCGGCGCGGCAAACGCCGCGGCGATCAGCGCGCAGGCGGCGACACGGGTAGCGAAATTCATGGCTCAGCCTCAGTTGGCCGGCAGGCGGCTCTGATTCAGCAGCGCCTGGCCGATCTCATTGGGAATAAAAGCCAGCACCTTGCCCGACGCCACCAGCACCGTGCCCGTCGTTTCCGACAGCACCTGCACCGAGGTGCCGACCGACACGCCGATGGCGCCCAGCGTCTTGCCCGTGACCTTGATCGACAGCTTGCCCGCCGAACCCACGGCCGACAGCAAAATCTCCACCGTATCGCCCACGCCCTGGGCGATGCCCGAAACCACATAAGCACTGCCCACGCCCACCGCCGCCACGCCGACCGAGGCGCCTTCGCTGCCATGGGCGCTGCCCGCCACGCTGGCCACCGGCGCCGCGATGATGGACATGGTGCCGATCGAAATCTTGTCCGAGGCCGTCACGGCGCGCGACATCTGCGCCATCGCGGAACCGGTTCCCAGCACCAAAGCAGCACCCAGTGCGGCACGAATCACATTTGCGGCAATACTCATTACATCTCCAACTATGAAAGATTTGCCTGTTATAAATGATTTTCTGGAAACCTGCCACATGTTTCCTTGTAACAATTTGTCAGAAAAACCAGGCGAACAAGGAAGCGCAGCGCCGCTCCAGGTTTTCAAGACGGGCGCTTTACGCGCTCCCCTCTGAGTCGGCTTCGTAGACGAGCCGCATAACCTCGTCCTTTGCGCCAAAGATTGAGTTGGAATACACAATGCGAATCTTTTCGCTGGCGCTTTCGCCAATGGTATCTCCGTCCTTGATGACCGGGCCATTTTCCAGGAGGTATTCAGCGATCGCGTCGAATCGCTTCTTTAGCTCGGCCGGCGACTCTGTCGCTCCATGCGCTTCCAATTCCATCAGCCCAAGTTCGGCCAAGCCGGTGGTAAAGCCCGCACTGAGGGAGGTTCCCTCAAGCCATCCCACACGGCAGTCGACCCAAATGGCCAATGGTGGGGCCAAAGGCAGGACTTCGACGGCGAAGTCGGCAAATAGGCTCTGCGGCACAAGCAAGGCGGCATTGGTCCAGAAGACCCCAAGCGATGCGGGCGTCGAGGCCATCAGCGCTGCCGTGACTTGCGTGAGCAAGGTGGAAAGCGGCACCGGGAGCAGTTCTCCGCTAACCGTGACGATCGCGTGGCTTTTGTGCTCACGCACGGCAGATGCCGCATCAGGCCAAAGCCTGCTGCTTGCACATGGCCCTTCCAAGTCTGACCAGGGAATGGGCGCTGGCATCGTTCCAATCACGATATCTGCCGTATCTAAACGAAACGACAATGTACCCGCCTGCTCGGCAATATCAGAAATAGGGGCAAGCTCGGGCCAATTGCTTGACAGACTGGTTTGCAAAGCTTCAACAGAGAATACAGGCGTCTCGTTGAAGAGAATCATGGACATTTGCAGTGGCATCGATGGTTCCGGAGTTCTTGTAAGTCGGGTTCAGTAAAGTCATCTTACATTGATGAGTATCAACTGAATGGTCACAGCCGCCCAGGCAGCTTCAGGGTTTACTTCCTCGGCAGAAATAATGCCACAAACGCAAAAAAGCCGCTGATTCCTCAAAAGAATCAACGGCTTTTTCTAAATTCTGGTTGCGGGGACAGGATTTGAACCTGTGACCTTCGGGTTATGAGCCCGACGAGCTGCCAGACTGCTCCACCCCGCGTCTGATGAACGTATTATAGGGGAAGCGGCGACTTTAGGCAATATTTATGCCACTTCTTCTCACGATAGATGGCATTTATGCACACCCCAGCCGCAAAAAGCTGGGGCGCGGAGCGCAAAGGATGTACGCGATCCGGCCGCAATCAGTGTAAAGTAAGCATGAGACATGACTCACATCCAAGACTTACACCACTGCCATCCATGAAATTCTGCTCCGAATGCGCCCATCCCGTCGAACTGATGGTGCCGGCCGGCGATAACCGGCCGCGTTATGTTTGCGTCCACTGCGAAACCATCCACTATCAGAACCCGAAAATGGTGATCGGTTCCATCCCTGTCTGGGAACAGGATGGCGAACTGAAAGTGCTGCTGTGCCGCCGCGCCATCGAACCGCGCTACGGCTTCTGGACCCTGCCCGCCGGCTTCATGGAAAACAATGAAACCACCTCGGCCGCCGCCATCCGCGAAACGGAAGAGGAAGCCGGCGCGAATATCGAACTGGGCAATCTGTTCACCCTGCTCAACGTGGCCCAGGTGCACCAGGTGCATATGTTCTACCTGGCCACCCTGCGCGACCTGAACTTTGCGCCCGGCGAGGAAAGCCTGGACGTGAAACTCTTCACCGAGGCGGAAATCCCCTGGGACGAGCTGGCCTTCCCCACCATCCACAACACCCTGGAATTCTTCTTTGCCGACCGCGCGCGCATCCGCGCCGGCGGCAGCTATGGCTTCCACACCCAGGACATCAACCGCCCGATGCGCAGTCCCACCGGCACATGATTCCCTGGCTCGACGCCCACACGCCTTTTCCCGATGTCTCCGAAGCGCTGACGGCCGACGCGCCCGGCCTGCTGGCGGCCGGCGCCGACCTCTCGCCGCAGCGCCTGCTGGCCGCTTACCAGCGCGGCATCTTTCCCTGGTTTTCCGAGGGCCAGCCCATCCTGTGGTGGAGCACCGATCCACGCATGGTGCTGCTGACCGAGCATTTCCGCATCTCAGAGAGCCTGAAGAAAACCCTGAAGAAGATCGAGAAAAGCAGCCGCACCGATGGCCGCTGGCAGGTGCGCTTCGACACCGCCTTCGAGGACGTGATGCGCGCCTGCGCCGCACCGCGCCGCGATGGCCCCGGCACCTGGATCTCGGAAGACATCATCGAAGGCTATACCGGCTTGCATAAGCTGGGTTACGCCCACTCGTCCGAGCTGTGGCTGGACGGCGAGCTGGTGGGTGGCGCCTATGGCGTCTCGATCGGCACCATGTTCTATGGCGAATCGATGTTCGCCCGCGTTACCGACGCGTCCAAGATCGCCCTCGCCTACCTGGTGCATTTCCTGCGCCGGCATGGCGTGGCGATGATCGACTGTCAGCAGGAAACCGGCCACCTGGCCTCGCTCGGCGCCCGCCCCATCCCGCGCAGCGACTTCCTGGAACATGTACAAAAGAATATCGCCGCGCCACAGATCAGCGACTGGACGCCCATCCCGCCATATATTTCCGCGGCCTGAACGGCGCATGCGCTCACTCTTGCGCGCAGAACGCGTTATGATATGTCCAGACGGCTATCAACAAGGACGGGCATGACGCACTTAAACGACCTTCCCTTTGCCACGCTGCAGTTCTATACCACTGCGCCCTATCCGTGCAGCTACCTCGACACGCGGCAAGCCCGCTCGCAGGTGGCGACGCCTTCGCACCTGATCAATGCCGACGTCTATTCCGAGCTGGTGAAAAGCGGCTTCCGCCGCAGCGGCATCTTCACCTACCGGCCCTACTGCGACGGCTGCCAGGCTTGCATCCCGGTACGCGTGGTCGCCAATGAATTCCAGCCGACGCGCGGCCAGCGCCGCGCCTGGGCGCGCCATGCCAATCTGACGACGGGCGTGGCCACCCTGTCCTTCTCCGACGAACACTACGAGCTGTATCTGCGCTACCAGAGCACGCGCCACGCCGGCGGCGGCATGGACCAGGACAGCCGCGACCAGTACGCCCAATTCCTGCTGCAAAGCCGGGTCAATACGCGCCTGGTCGAGTTTCGCGAGCCGGACGGCACGCTGCGCATGGTCAGCATCATCGATGTGCTGTCGGACGGCCTGTCCTCGGTCTACACCTTCTTCGATCCCGACGTGCCCGGCGCCTCCTTCGGCACCTATAACGTGCTGTGGCAGATCGCCCAGGCGCAGGAACTGGGCCTGCCCTATATCTATCTCGGCTACTGGATCGAGGAGAGCCCGAAGATGAATTACAAGATCAAGTTTCAGCCGCTGGAAGCGCGCATCAAGGGCGTGTGGAGCGTGCTGCAACGCTAAAACCGGCTTTGGACCAAGGCTGGCGCGGTAAAATACGCGCAAATTCTCACTTTTGGCCCTCCATGTCCGACAAATTCCTGTACTCCCTCGCCCGTCCGCTGCTGTTCTCGATGGACGCCGAATCCGCCCACCATTTCACCCTGCCCGCCTTGAAGCGCAGCTCCGCGCTGGGCCTGACGCGCGCCTTCGTGCGCCAGCCCAAGCCCGATCCGCGCACCGTCATGGGCCTGCTGTTCAAGAATCCGGTGGGCCTCGCGGCGGGCCTGGACAAGGATGGCGCCTATATCGACGCGCTGGCCGACCTGGGTTTCGGTTCCATCGAGGTCGGCACCGTCACGCCGCGCGCCCAGCCGGGCAATCCCCAGCCGCGCATGTTCCGCCTGCCGGCGGCGCACGCCATCATCAACCGCATGGGTTTCAATAATGGCGGCGTCGATGCCTTCGTGTCGAATGTGCAGTCTTCGCGCTTTTACCAGAAGCGCGAGGGCGTGCTCGGTCTGAACATCGGCAAGAACGCCGATACGCCGATCGAACGTGCGGCCGACGACTATCTGCACTGCCTGGAAAAGGTCTACCCTTACGCCAGCTATGTGACGGTGAACATCTCCTCGCCCAACACCAAGAACCTGCGCCAGCTGCAGGGCGGCTCCGAACTCGATGGCCTGCTCGGCCAGTTGAAGGACGCCCAGCAGCGCCTGGCCGACAAGCATAAGCGCTACGTGCCGCTGGCCCTGAAGATCGCGCCGGACATGGATGGCGAACAGGTGAAGAATATCGCCGACGCCCTGATCCGCCACAAGATCGACGGCGTGATCGCCACCAACACCACCTTGAGCCGCACCGCCGTGGAAGGCATGCAGCATGGCGCGGAAGCGGGCGGCCTGTCCGGCGCGCCGGTGTTCGAGCTGTCGAATCAGGTGATCCGCCTGCTGAAGGCGGAGCTGGGCGACGCCCTGCCCATCATCGGCGTGGGCGGCATCATGCGCGGCAACGACGCCAAGGCCAAGATCGACGCGGGCGCCCAGCTGGTGCAGCTGTACAGCGGCCTGATTTACGCCGGCCCGGCCCTGGTGCGCGACTGCGCCGACGCGCTGCGCCGCTAAACTCTTTTCGGGAGGCGCGCATGGACTACATCACCCTCGGCCGCAGCGATCTGCAGGTCAGCCGCATCTGCCTCGGCAGCATGACTTTCGGCGAGCAGAATTCGGAAGCCGATGCCCACTCCCAGCTCGACTATGCGCTGGAACGCGGCATCAACTTCATCGACACGGCCGAGATGTATCCGGTGATGCCGCGCGCGGAAACGCAAGGCGCCACCGAGCGCCATATCGGCAGCTGGCTGAAGAAATCCGGCCAGCGCAGCAAGGTGGTGCTGGCCACCAAGGTGGCGGGACCGAATCCGAATATGCGCTGGGTGCGCGGCGGTCAGCACAATCTGGACGAGGCGAATATCCGCGCCGCCGTCGAGGCCAGCCTGCGCCGCCTGCAAACCGACCATATCGATTTATACCAATTGCACTGGCCCAGCCGCAATGTGCCGATTTTCGGCGCCAGCGTATTCGATCCGCAAAAGGAGCGCCCTTCGGTCGCCATCGAAGACACGCTGGCGGCGCTGGGCAAATTGCAGGAAGAAGGCAAGATCCGCCATATCGGCGTCTCCAACGAATCCTGCTGGGGCGTGATGGAATTCATCAAGCAGGCCGAGATGAAAGGCTTGCCGCGCATCGCCACCATCCAGAACCTGTACAACCTGACGGCCCGCCATTTCGAAACCAGCCTGCTGGACGAAACCTGCTACCGCTCCGAAGTGAGCCTGCTGGCCTACAGCCCGCTGGCTTTCGGCCAGCTCACGGCAAAGTATCACGACAACCCCAAGGCGCACGGCCGCCTGACCATCTTCCCGCCCAACTGGAGTCCGCGCTATGTGCGTCCCGGCGTGCTGGAAGCGGTGGGCCACTACGCCAAGCTGGCGCGCGCCAACGGCATGACGCCAGCCCAGCTGGCCCTTGCCTGGTGCTACACGCGCTGGTTCGTGGCCTCCACCATCATCGGTGCGACTACGCTCGTCCAGCTCAAGGAAAACATCGACGCCTACAGCCTGCGCCTGCCGCCTGAGGTGGTGGCAGCGGTCGATGCCATCCACGCCAGCCTGCCCAACCCCGGCCAGTAAGCTGTGCTTCGCGCCGGCACTACGCCACAAGGGCCAGCTTTGGCCCTTTCCCACCGCGCGGCGCATGGTGCGCGCCGCCGATCTTGAACACGGCCACCGCCTCGGCCAGCATTTCCGCCTGATCGCGCATCGATTGCGCTGCCGCTGCGGCTTCCTCCACCAGGGCGGCATTGCGCTGCGTGGCGTCGTCGATCTGCACGATAGCTTCATTGACCTGGGCGATGCCGCTGCTCTGCTCCTGGCTCGCGGCGCTGATCTGGCGCATGATGTCGGCCACCTGCTGCACCGAGCTGACGATGCCGTCCATCGTGCTGCCCGCCTGCGCCACCAGGCGCGAACCGGCATCCACGGTTTCCACCGAATGTCCGATCAGTTCCTTGATCTCCTTGGCTGCAGCCGCAGAGCGGTGCGCCAGATTGCGCACCTCGGATGCCACCACGGCGAAGCCCCTGCCCTGCTCTCCGGCGCGCGCCGCTTCCACGGCCGCATTCAGGGCCAGGATATTGGTCTGGAAGGCGATGCTGTCGATCACCGAGATAATGTCCACGATGCGGCTGGAGCTTTCCTTGATGGCGCCCATGGTGGAGACCACCTCGCCCACCACCTGCCCGCCCTTGACGGCAAATTCGGACGCCGTCACCACCAGCTGCGTCGCCTGGCGCGCATTCTCGGCATTCTGCGTCACGGTCGACGTCAGCTCCTCCATCGAGGATGCGGTTTCCTCCAGGCTGGAAGCCTGCTGCTCCGTGCGGCTTGAAAGATCGAGATTGCCGCTGGCGATTTCATTGGACGCAGTGGTGATGGTGTCGCTGCCCGAGCGCACCTTGCCGACCGTATTCGCCAGGCTGTCGTTCATATGGATCAGGGCGCGCAGCAGCTGCCCTGTTTCATCCTGCGTATGGCATTCCACGCGCATGGTCAAGTCGCCGCTGGCCACCGCCTGCGCCATGCCCACGGCGCGGTTGAGCGGGCTGGTGATGCTGCGCGTGACCAGCCACAGCACCCAAGCCGCCAGCAGCGTCGCCAGCAAAGTCAATCCCACCATCAGATTGCGCGCATTGGCATACGCGGCGGCGGACGCCATTCTGGCCTGCGTCACGGCGGCCGTCTGGTACTTCACCAGATCGGTCAAGGCGTTCAGATACGCGGTCTGCTCCTTGCGCACGGCGCTCAGCAGATAGGCCACGCTTTCATCGCGCTTGCTGCTGTCAGCGGATTTCTGCAGGAAGCTGGCCTGCACCACCAGATAGCGGTCGCGCGCCTCCAGTACGGCTTTCAGCTTGGCCTTGCTCTCGGCATCCGTATCGTCTTCGATCAGTTTGCCCAGCTTGTCCAGGTGGCCGGCGATTTCGCTCTTCTTGTCCTCGACGCGCTTGAGTTCTTTTTTAACGGTGTCGGCATCGCTGCTCAGCATCGCATTGCGCATGGCGCGGGCAATATCATTGACGCCGCCGATGGCTTCATACGCTTCGATCACCTTGGGTACTTTATCGGTCGCCAGATCATCAGTGCCTTCATCCAGCTTGCCCAGATTCAGAATGCCGATGGCGGAGATGCCGATCATGAACAGCAACGCCAATCCCAATCCCGCCGCCAGACGCGCGCCTATCTTCCAGTTCCCAATCTTCATTTCTCGCTCCTCGCATTGGTAGGGCTGATATCGAAGAGTATAGGCCGATCGGAATATGGCTTCCGTGAAAAAAGGAATGCTGTCGAGTCGCTGCAACAAAAACAAAAGGCGCGCCGCAGCACGCCTCTTGCCCTCGCAGAAAGATTGACAATCAGGCTGCTTCGGCGCCGTTCAAAGCCAGGTCGATATCGGAGCGGCGCAGCTCCGGCGCGAACTGCTGGATGAACTCATAGGCGTAGGCGCGCAGATAGGCGCCGCGGCGCACCGCCAGCCGCGTGGTGTTGGCGGCGAACAGGTGCGATGCCTCAATGGCGCGCAAGCCCTTGTCGCGGCCATGGTCGAACGCCATGGAGGCCACGATGCCCACACCCAGTCCGAGCGCCACATACTGCTTGATGACGTCCGAATCCATCGCCGTCAGCACGATGTCGGGGCGCACTTCGGCGCGCGCAAAGGCAGCGTCGATGTGGCCACGGCCGGTAAAGCCCACATCATAGGTAATCAGCGGGAACTCGGCCAGGTCCTCCAGCTTGACCGGGGTACGCGCCAGCAGTGGATGGCCGTCCGGCACCACCACCAGGTGGCTCCAGCGGTAGCAAGGGAAGGACACCAGGTCCGGGAACTGCGACAGGCCTTCGGTGGCGATGCCGATATCGGCCTTGCCCGACAAGACCCACTCCGCGATATGGTCAGGCGCGCTTTGCTGCAAGGCGATGCGCACATCCGGGAAGGAAGTGCGGAAGCTCTGCACCGCTTTCGGCAGCGCATAGCGTGCCTGGGTGTGGGTGGCGGCGATGGTCAGCGTGCCGCTGTTCTGGCCCGTGTATTCCATGCTGGCCTGCTGCAAGTTTTCCGCTTCCACCAGCAGGCGGTCGATGATCTTGAGGATGCCCTTGCCCGGCTCCGTCAGGCCGGTCAGGCGCTTGCCATTGCGCTCGAAGATGACCACGCCCAGCTCGTCCTCCAGTTCGCGGATCTGGCGGCTCACGCCAGGCTGGGAGGTGAACAAGGCGTTCGCCACTTCGGTCAGGTTGTAATTGCGGCGGGCCGCTTCGCGTATCGAACGCAGTTGCTGGAAATTCATAGGGTCGCACCTCCATCGACAAAGACGTGCAGGCGCTTGGGCCGCACGACCAGGGTTTCACCATCCTTCAAGCCCAAATGGCTGAAGCGTTCATTGGACATCACGGCCTCGATCAATTCGGCGTTATCGGCGCGCTCCAGGTCCAGCTGGGCCAGTGGGCCGATGGCATGCGCGCGGCGCAGCTTGACGATGATGCCTTCGGCGCCGCTGGTATAGCGGTCGATCTCCAGATCGTGCGGACGTACATACGCCGTGCCTTGCGAATCGCGCACGCCGCCGTGGTCCGGCACATTGAAGCTGATATCGCCGCTGGCCAGCACGCCTTCATGCACGCGGCCGTGGAAGACATTCACATTGCCCAGGAAGCCGTAGACAAAGGGCGAAGCCGGATGGTTGTAGACCTGCTCCGGCGCGCCCAACTGCTCGACCGTGCCCTTGTTCATCAGCACCACCTGGTCGGCCACTTCCAGCGCCTCTTCCTGGTCGTGGGTGACGAAGATCGAGGTCACATGCAACTCGTCATGCAGGCGGCGCAGCCAGCGGCGCAACTCCTTGCGCACCTTGGCGTCGAGCGCGCCGAATGGCTCGTCCAGCAGCAGCACGCGCGGCTCCACCGCCAGCGCGCGCGCCAGCGCGATACGCTGACGCTGACCGCCCGAGAGCTGGGGCGGATAGCGGTCGGCCAGCCAGTCCAGCTGCACCAGCTCCAGCAGATCCTTGACCTTGCGGCGGATCTGGTCTTCCGACGGGCGCTCGCTGCGCGGCTTCACGCGCAGGCCGAACGCCACGTTCTCGAACACCGTCATATGCTTGAACAGCGCGTAATGCTGGAACACGAAGCCCACCTGGCGCTCGCGCACATGGCGGTCGGAAGCATCCTCGCCATCCAGCAGCACCTGGCCCGAATCGGGATGCTCCAGGCCGGCGATGCAGCGCAGCAGCGTGGTCTTGCCGCAGCCCGATGGGCCGAGCAGCGCGGTCAGCTCGCCCTGCGGGAAATCGAGCGAGACGTTATTCAGGGCGACGAAATCGCCGAAACGCTTGTTGATGTTCTTGACTGCGATGGTCATATCAATGCTCCGTAGCTTCGTCGGCGCGGTTCTCGTGCAAGCGCCATTCGATAAAGGTTTTCAGCGCCAGCGTCACCAGGGCCAGCAGGGCCAGCAGGGACGCCACGGCAAAGGCTGCGGCGAAGTTGTACTCGTTGTAGAGAATCTCCACCTGCAGCGGCATGGTGTTGGTCTCGCCGCGGATATGGCCGGACACCACCGACACCGCGCCGAATTCGCCCATGGCGCGCGCATTACACAGGATCACGCCATACAGCAGGCCCCATTTGATGTTCGGCAGCGTCACGCGGAAGAAGGTCTGCCAGCCGGACGCGCCCAGCACCACGGCCGCTTCCTCTTCCTCATTGCCCTGCGCCTGCATCAGCGGAATCAGCTCGCGCGCCACGAAGGGGAAAGTGACGAAGATGGTCGCCAGCACGATGCCCGGCACAGCGAACAGGATCTTGATGTCATGCTCCTGCAGCCAGGGACCGAACCAGCCCTGGGCGCCGAACAGCAGCACATAGATCAGGCCCGAAATCACCGGCGACACCGAGAACGGCAGATCGATCAGCGTCAGCAGCAGGCTCTTGCCGCGGAACTCGAACTTGGCGATGCACCAGGAAGCGGCCACGCCAAAGATCAGGTTCAAAGGCACGGCGATGGCCGCCGTCAGCAAAGTCAGTTTGATGGCCGAGATGGCGTCGTCTTCCACGATGGCGTGGACATAGGTTTCCCAGCCTTTCTTCAGCGCCTCGGCGAACACCGCCACCAGCGGCACGAAGAGGAACAGCGTGAGGAAGGTCAGCGCCACGGCGATCAGTACGCCGCGCACCCAGACCGGTTCCAGCACATTCGGCGCCGACGGCAGCTCGCCGCGGCGTGGCGTCGATACAGGTGCGCCGCTCATTTCTTGCCTCCCTTGCCGCGCGCCCAGGCTTGCAGCAGATTGATCGCCAGCAGCAGGAAGAAGGACACCACCAGCATCACCACCGCAATCGCGGTGGCGCCGGCATAGTCATACTGTTCCAGCTTGGTGATGATGAACAGCGGCGTAATCTCCGACACCATCGGCATATTCCCGGCGATGAAGATCACCGAACCGTATTCGCCGGTGGCGCGCGCAAAGGCCAGCGCGAAGCCGGTCATCAGCGACGGCAGGATGGTGGGGAAGACCACGCGGATAAAGGTCTGCAGCGCGCTGGCGCCCAGGCTGGCCGCCGCCTCTTCCAGTTCGCGCTCGGCGTCTTCCAGCACCGGCTGCACTGTGCGCACCACGAAAGGCAGGCCGATGAAGGTCAGCGCGATCACCACGCCGATCGGCGTGAACGCCACCTTGATGCCCAGCACGCCCTCGATGAAGCGGCCGAACCAGCCATTCGAGGAATACAGGGCCGTCAGCGTGATGCCGGCAACGGCGGTCGGCAGCGCGAAAGGCAGGTCGACCAGCGCATCGATCAGGCGCTTGCCGGGGAAGTTATAACGCACCAGCACCCATGCCACGACGCCGCCGAAGATCACATTGAGGAAGGCGCCGATCAGGGCCGCGCCGAAGGTCAGGCGATAAGAGGCCACCACGCGCTCGGACGAGACGGCGCTCCAGAAACCCTCCCAGCTCATGGTAAACGTTTTCAGGAAGACGGCCGACAGCGGGATCAGGACGATCAGCGTCAGGTAAAAGATGGTGAAGCCAAGCGAGAGATTAAAGCCCGGCATCACCCGATACGGCGCGCTCCTGGCTTGGGCTGGCACCGGCACTGAAGCCGGCAAAGCGACTGCTGACATAGGGCTCCCTCTTATTACATTTCCAGATAATAGGGCCGCATAATCGCATTGCCGCGTTATAAAACAAACTAACCTTTCGTCATTTGCTTAGATGCTAAAACCGGGGTTGCCACAAAAAACCCACCCCATACAGCCCAGCCCGTGTCCGATTGGGGTCTGACCCCAAGGTGGACACGGGCTCGGCCGCAAAAAAAAAGACGCCCCGCAGGGCGTCCAAGCTGAACCCACTCAGCAAAGCCTTATTTGTTCGGCTGCGGGGTCACGCGCAGATACGGACGGGCCGCAGTGTAGCCTTTCGGGTATTTTTGCTTGATCACTTCCGGGTCTTGCACGGTCAGCGGGATGATGACGTCGTCGCCGTCTTTCCAGTTGCCGGGGGTGGCCACGGTGTGGGCATCGGTCAGTTGCAGGGCGTCGAGCACGCGCAGCACTTCGTCGAAGTTGCGGCCGGTGCTCATCGGGTAGGTGATGGACAGGCGCACTTTTTTGCTCGGGTCGATCACGAACAGCGAGCGCACGGTGGCGGTCACGGATTGCTCGGGGTGGATCATGTCGTACAGTACCGAGACCTTCTTGTCGGAGTCGGCGATGATGGGGAAGCCGACCACGGTTTTCTGGGTCTCTTCGATGTCCTTGATCCACTCCTTGTGGGCTTCGGCCGGGTCGACCGACAGGGCAATCGCTTTCACATTGCGCTTGTCGAATTCCGGTTTCAGCTTGGCAGTCAGGCCCAGTTCCGTGGTGCAGACCGGGGTGAAGTCGGCTGGGTGCGAGAACAGCACCACCCAGGAATTGCCTGCCCATTCGTGGAATTTGATTGGACCAATCGAAGAGTCTTGTTCGAAATCCGGCGCGGTGTCGCCAAGGCGTAAAGTCATAATGGTCTCCTAAGATGATTAAACAGACAACAGCCGCTCATTGTGCACTCGTTCCGCCAATATTTGCAATTGGCGTTGGCCGAAAATCCAGTCGCCCAAGCCGGATTCGGAGTTGATATGCCCCAGAGCGCCGCCGTCGATAAATTCGCTGCCCCAGCGTTTGGCCCACAGCGCGGCGCGCGCGGCCGACATCCAGGGATCGTTGGTGCTGGCGATCATGATGGAGGGACAGGGCAGCTTTTCATGCGGCAGCAAATGCGTGACGCCGAATTTTTCGGGATCGGCCGGCGCCACCAGCAGCACGCCGGCGACCAGATGCGGATCGCGCGCCAGGCTGTAGGCCGTGGTCAGGCTGCCGAAGCTGTGCGCCACGATCAGCGTGGGGCGCGGCTGCTCGGCGCGCACCGCATCCAGGCGCGCGCCCCAGGTCGGCAGATGGGGATCGTCCCAATTCTCCTGCTCGACGCGGCGAAAGCTCGGATACAGGCGCTGCCAGCGGCTCTGCCAATGATCCGGCCCGCTGTTATGCAGGCCTGGCGCCACCAGAACCCGGTAGTGCGAAAGCAAGCTGGCTGCCATATGCCCTCTCCCCTCGTGGATTACTTGCTCGGCTGGTAGATCTGGTCGAACACGCCGCCATCGGCGAAGTGGGTCTTCTGCGCCTTGTCCCAGTCGCCCGCCACTTGCGACAGCGTGAACAGCTTCACATTGGGGAATTGGGCGGCGTATTTCTTCGCCTCCTTTTCCACCGTCGGACGGTAGTAGTTCTTGGCGATCAGCTCCTGCGCCGCATCGGTGTAGAGGAAGTTCAGATAGGCTTCAGCCACCTTGCGCGTGCCGCGCTTGTCGACCACCTTGTCGACGATGGCGACCGGCGGCTCGGCCAGGATGCTGACGGAAGGCGCGACGATTTCCACCTTGTCCGGACCCAGCTCCTTGATCGCCAGCAGGGCTTCGTTTTCCCAGGCCAGCAGCACGTCGCCGATGCCGCGCTCGACGAAGGTGGTGGTGGCGCCGCGCGCGCCGGAGTCGAGCACCGGCACGTTCTTGTACAGTTTTTTCAGATACTCGCGCGCCGAGGCTTCATTGCCGCCCGGCTGGCGCAGGGCGTAGCCGTAGGCGGCCAGGTGATTCCAGCGCGCGCCGCCGGAAGTTTTCGGGTTCGGGGTGATGACGGCGATGCCCGGTTTCACCAGATCGCCCCAGTCCTTGATGCCTTTCGGATTGCCCTTGCGCACCAGGAAAACGATGGTCGAGCTATAAGGGGTGGCATTGTGACCCAGGCGTTTCTGCCAATCCTTGCTCAGCAAGCCTTTTTCGGCGATGGCGTCGATATCGTAAGCCAGCGCCAGCGTCACCACATCGGCTTCCAGGCCGTCGATCACGGCGCGGCCCTGCTTGCCCGAGCCGCCATGCGACTGCTTGATCTTCACATTGTCGCCGGTGCGCGCCTTCCAGTCTTTGGCAAAGGCCGCGTTCACGTCCTGGTACAGTTCCCGCGTCGGGTCGTAGGACACATTGAGCAGGTTCACATCGGCGGCGAACGCGGGCAGGATGGCGGAAGCAAAGGCAGCAGCAGCAAAGATTTTCTTGGACAGCATCAGGATTCCCCTTTGAATTGGAAGCCTCAGGATACTGTCACCGTTTATAAAAGCGAACTAAGGATTTGGAAGTTTTATATACCCCAAACTTATATAGCCGGCATGCCGCTCAGTAAAAGCGGTTGAACAGCACCACCGCCCAGGTGGCGCCGGCCAGCAAGCAGGCCAGCAAGACTGCTGCACTGCCAAAATCCTTGGCATTCTTCGACAGCGGGTGACGATCCAGAGAAATGCGGTCGACCACGGCTTCAATGGCCGAGTTGATCAGCTCCACGATCAGCACCAGCACCAGCACGCCGATCAGCACCAGTTTCTGGAAAGCCGACACTGGCAGGAACATGGCGATCACGCCGCCGAAAACGAAGAGCATCAACTCCTGGCGGAAGGCGTGCTCGTGGCGCCAGGCAGATTTCAAGCCATCCACCGAATAAAAGAAGGCGGAAAGGATGCGCTTCAAACCGCTTTTGCTTTTGAATTCGCTGACAGGCTGTTCCATGTTTCTATGCTCGCTGATCTGGGATGGTTCGGTGCGCCATTATGCCTGGGCGTGAGTATTTATTCACACTTTCCAGACACCAATATGACACAGAATTCCCATTTTTTTCACATCATGGTATAAATGCAGTACCGAATACTGCACTGCACCAACCGCATCATGAAAATTGAATCCGTCCCGGAACAAAAGACGACCATTCAGGTAATCGAGCGCATGGTGGCCTTGCTGGACGCATTGGCCAAATATCCCGACCCTGTTAGCTTGAAGGAATTGTCCAAGGTGTCCGGCCTGCACCCTTCCACCGCCCACCGCATCCTCAACGATATGGTGCTGACCCGTTTCGTCGACCGCGTCGAACCGGGCACTTATCGCCTCGGCATGCGCCTGCTGGAACTGGGCAATGTGGTCAAGAGCCGGCTCTCCGTGCGCGAAGCGGCGCTCGATTTCATGCGCTCCCTGCACAAGAAAACCCAGCAGACCATCAATCTGTCGGTGCGCCAGGGCGACGAGATCGTCTACATCGACCGCGCCTTCTCCGAACGCTCCGGCATGCAAGTGGTGCGCGCCATCGGCGGCCGCGGCCCCCTGCACCTGACCTCGACCGGCAAGCTCTTCCTGTCGGTGGACGAGCCGAAAGCCATCCGCGCCTATGCCACGCGCACCGGCCTGGCCGGGCACAACAAGAATTCCATCACGGATTTGAGCAAGCTGGAGCGGGAACTGAGCCTGGTGCGCGCGCGCGGCTATGCGCGCGACAATGAGGAGCTGGAACTGGGCGTGCGCTGCATGGCGGCCGGCATCCGCGACGATTCAGGCAAGCTGGTGGCGGGCCTGTCGATCTCGGCCCCGGCCGACCGTCTGCAGGAAGAGTGGCTGGAAGATCTGGTCACCACCGCCAACCAGATCTCGGCCACCCTCGGTTACATGCCTGCTGCCGAGTAAGAAGTAGTGACGGCCGGGCTGGCCGCCGTGGAGGTGGAGAAGCCCGGCGGTTTCAAGGCGCTCAACCATTTGCGCATGCGCAGCGCATCGGCGGCGCGTGCGGCCGAACCCTTGGCGTCGAGCAGCACCATGATCACGGCACGGCCTTCGACCACGGCCTGCATCATCAGGCAACGGCCCGCTTCATTGATGAAGCCGGTTTTCTGCAAACCGATTTCCCAGCCCGAATTGGGCGCCACCAGACGGTTGGTGGTGCCGAACAGCATGGGACGGCCATTCGCTTCCACCACGGCTTTCGGCGCCGTCGAATATTCGCGCAGCAAGGGATGCTCGTAAGCGGCCTGGGCCAGCTTGGCCAGGTCGCGCGCGCTGGCGACATTGTTTTTCGACAGGCCGCTGGAATCGACGTAATGGGTTTCGCTCATGCCCAGCTGGCGCGCCTTGGCGTTCATCGCCTCGACGAAGGCCGGCAGGCCGCCCGGATAATTGTGGCCCAGCGCCGAGGCGGCGCGGTTTTCCGAACTCATCAGGGCGATATGCAGCATATCGCGCCGGCTCAGCTGGGAGCCGACTTTCAGGCGCGAGCTGCTGAACTTGGCGCGGTCGACGTCATCCTCGCTCACGGTCAGCATCTCGTCCATATCCTGGTTGGCTTCCACCACCACCAGCCCGGTCATCATCTTGGTGATGGAGGCAATCGGCAGGGCCACATTGGCATTCTTTTCGAACAGCACTTCGGAATTGGCCTGATCCAGCACCAGGGCCACATTCGATTTCAGGTCGAGCGGGTCGCGCGTCAGGTTGAGGCCGGCCATATCGCCGACGGTGGGACGGGCGGGAATGGCATCGCCCACGCTCACCAGACGCTGGTACACGACCTTGCGCTTGCCATGCACCATGACCACGCGCTTGACCATGCGCGGCTCGTCGGCAGCGGCCTGGCGGCGCACGCCGGCCTTGCTCTTCTTGACGCTGACAGCCTTCGCCCCGTGCTTGACCGGAGCCGCCGCTGCGGGCAGGGAAATGAAGAGCGCGGAGATCAACGCGCTGATGGCAAGTTTATACATTCGATTTTCCCCAGTACGGAAGAGAAGGTCCTACGTTGCAGTGTAACAAAACACTGCTCCAGCGCAAGTAAAATTAAGGTTGATGGCACTAGAATTTGCCAAAGAGCAAGACACAATGTTCATTCTTTGACGCTGGCGCGCAACGGCTTATTTACTCCGCAAATTTAACAAATTCAGCAACGGGGACTCTCTCGGTCACTAGCGTATTTTCTATCTTGCTTAGATCAGCATATCCCAGCGCCATGCCGCAGACTACTGTTTCGTTGTCGGGCAACCGCAAATATTCGCTGATAATCCGGTGATATTGGGTGAACGCTGCTTGCGGGCAAGTGTCCAGCCCCCGGCCGCGCGCCGCCACCATGATGTTCTGCAGGAACATGCCATAGTCCAGCCAGGAACCCTGCTCCATGATGTTATCGATGGTAAAGATCAGCCCCACCGGCGCGTCGAAGAAAGCGTAATTGCGGCCATGCTGGGCCGCCATGCCAGCCTTGTCCTCGCGCGTCAGGCCCAGCAGCGCATACAGATCCCAGCCCACCTTGCGGCGCCGGTCGATATACGGCGCCACCCATTGGCGCGGGTAATAGGCATACGGCTCGGTATGGGTGGCGGCCTGGAACGGGTCATGGTAAGCCTCCAGAATGCGGCGGCTCAACTCTTCCTTGGCCTCACCCGTCAGCACATGCACGCGCCAGGGCTGGACATTGGTGCCGGAGGGCGCGCGCGCCGCCACCTGCAAAATCTGTTCGATATCTTCGCGCGCCAGCGGCGTCGGCAGGAAGGCGCGGATCGAGCGGCGCGAGGTGATGGCGGCGTCGACCGCCTGCTGTTCTGGACTGGAAATCATGCCTGCATTCTCTCTAGTTTTTGGATGGACGCACAACGAAGACCACGCCCAGCACGGCCAGCGCCATGCCGGCCAGGCCGAGCAGATTGAAAGCCTCGCCAAACAGCAGCCAGGCCATCAGGGCGGTGGTGGGCGGGGTCAGATACATCAGACTGCTAACCTGGGTGGCGTCGCTGCGGCGGATCAGGGCGAACAGCAGGAAAATAGCGCCGATCGACAGCGCCAGCACCGACCAGGCCCAGGCACCGAAGAATTGCGGCGTCCAGTTCACCACGGCAAAATCCCAGCCCAGGCCTTCCAGCGCCACGGCAAAGGGCAGCACCACCACAAACGAAGCCGAGAACTGGATCACCGTGCCGCTGCGCAAGTCAAAACGCGGGCAAAAATGTTTTTGGTAAAGCGTGCCGGCCGTCATCGCCAGCAGCGCGCCCACGCATAGCGCCAGGCTCTGCCAGCTCAAGCCCACCAGCGTGACCTTGGCCGCCACCACCAGGCCGACGCCCGCCAGGCCGAAAACCAGGCCCAGCCACTGGCGCGGCCGCACTTTCTCGCCCAGCAGGGGCGCGGCAAAAGCCGTCAGGATCGGCTGCATGCCGACGATCAGGGCCGACAAGCCGGCCGGCATGCCCAGCTTGATCGCGCACCACACCCCGCTCAGATAACCGGCCTGCACCAGGACGCCGGCCACGGCAATATGGCCCACCTTGCCCCGCGGCCAGGGCGCTTTCAGCAGCACAATGGCCGGAGCCAGGATGGCCAGCACGCCAAGAAAACGCAGCAATAGGAAAGTCAGCGGCGGCGCATAGGGCAAACCATACTTGGCAACAATGAAACCCGTACTCCACAGAAAGACGAAAAACAGCGGCACCGGCGAGAGCAAAGCCGTGGCTGGGCTGGCTGTAGAGGTATCAGACATGGCAGCTAGCAAACTGAAAACAGGACAGGCAGTCTAACACGGCAGCGCATGCTCACCCCGGCTTCGCTGCGGCGCTGCATTTTTTCCTGACTCAAACCCTGCGCTAGCAAGAAAAAACCCTGTAACAACAAGTATTTAGTGCCCTTGTGCAACGCACAAAATATTCCTTGACATCTTTTCCCAGTTCCGTAAAATTGGGTTTGTTGCGTTGCACAATTTGTTGTTCGGCCCCTGAAAAACCGTTTTGCGCTTCACCGCAGGTAGCAAACAGCGTATTCAATCAACGACTATTTACTTACTGGAGAGTTAAATGTTTTCGATTCCTGAGCAATTTTCCAATGCGACCAAGGCCAATTTCGAGAGCCAGTTCGCCATCTTTTCCTCGCTGACCAACAAAGCCTTCGAAGGCGTTGAGAAGTTTGTCGATCTGAACCTGACCGCCGCGAAAGCCTCGCTGGAAGAGTCCGCCGTCACCGCCAAGCAACTGCTGGCTGCCAAAGACCCGCAAGAATTCTTCTCGCTGACCGCTGCTCAGGCCCAGCCGACCGCTGAAAAAGCCATCGCCTATGGCCGTCACCTGGCCTCGATCGCTTCCGGCACCCAAGCCGAATTCAGCAAAGCCGCTGAAACCCAGATCGCCGAAACCAACCGCAAAGTGATCTCGCTGGTGGAAGAAGTGAGCAAAAACGCCCCAGCCGGCACCGAAAACGCCGTGGCCCTGTTCAAATCGGCCCTGGGCAGCGCCCACGCCGGCTACGAGCAATTCACCAAAACCGCCAAGCAAGCCGCTGAAACCGTGGAAGCCAACCTGAGCGCCGCCGTGAACCAGTTCACCGCCGCCGCCGCCAAGGCTGCCCCGGCTGCCGCCGTCAAAAAGCAAGCTTAATCGGAAGGCCCTCGGGCCTCCCCGCTGTCCAAAGGTCTCCTCGGCATCCGTGGTTTCCTCTCCAGCGGATGCTTTCTTCTGCCCCGGGTCCATCCCGGGGCTTTTTTTCGTCCCTGCTTATTTTTGCAGGCCGGCTTGGACGGCTTTCCAGAAGCTGGCGTCTTCCATGCCCAGCGCATAGACCGAGGTGCCGCCCAGGCCATAGGCGTTGACCAGGCTGGCTTTCAGCGTGATGCTTTGGGCGTTTTCCGTCCATACCGTATGCGGCTGGCCATCGGTCGCGGTGTAGTTGAAGGTCAGGGAATTGCTGCCGATGTCGTAGCGCGGCGTGATGCCATACTGCTTCAGCATGCCGGGGATGGCATTCCAGAACACTTGCTTGCCATTGCCGGCCGCGATCCAGTCGTAACCATAGGCCGGCAAGCCGTTCAGGATGCGCTCGGCAGGTGCTTTGGCAACCGCATAGTCGAGTGCATCTTCCATCCAGCCGGAACTGGCGACCGGACCGGGATCCCAGGCGGGAATGGCCTGGTCATAGCTCATGATCTGGAGGTAGTCGACGGCGCGGCCGAGAGCGGCCAAATCGAAAGCCTGATTGTACTCATGATTCTCGTCGGCGGCCGAGAAAGCGGGCACGCTGATGATCAGCTTCAGGCCATTCGCATGCAGGACAGTGCCCAGTTCGGCGGTGAAGGCGCTCAGATTGGCGCGGTCATCCTTATTCACGTTTTCGAAGTCGATATTGATGCCGGCAAAGCCGTTCTTCTTGGCGAAAGCCAGCAGATTGGCAATGGCCGTCTTGCGGAAGGTGCCGGTCACGCCATGCGCAATGGCCTGGCTCCAGTCGCCGTCCACATTCGAGATGCAGCCGTAGATCGGGATCTTTTTCGACTTGAGGAAGGCAATCGCATTCGACGGCGCGGGATCGCCATTGCCCACCACCACGCCCTCGGCCGTGATATTCCAATAATCGATCGCCACCGCATTGAAGTTGGCGTAATGCGTGGTTAGCGCCTTGTAGTTATTGGCATAGCCGGAGTAGTAGGCCAGCACCATCTTGGCCGGCGCCGCGCGTTGCGGGGCGGCAGCGCTGCGCGCGCGTTCCGCAGCCGCGTTGTCGCCGGCCGGCGCATTGCCGCCGCCGCAGCCGGCCAGCAGCGCAGCCAGCACCGTGGCGGAAAAAATCAGCTTGCTTTGCATAGTCATCCCTTGAGTGGCAAAACGCCACCTTAGCAATATTTCCTTACGGCAATATTAAATCGCACTGGATCGAAGGTGAGTTTACATTTAATCCAAAACGAGATAATCTGTAAAAATGCAAAGCAAAGACCACGACCACCTGATCGAGCAACTGCAGCACATCGCCGCCGGCCTGGGCCAGACCCTGGCCCCGTTTTGCGAAGTGGTGCTGCACGATCTGCGCGACCCGCACAGCACCGTGCTGGCCATCCATAACAATCTGTCGGGCCGCCAGCCCGGCGATCCGGCCACCGAGCTGGGGCTGGCGCGCATCGCCGATCCCGCCTATCCGCAAGTGCTGGCCAACTACCCCAACCACTTTCCCGATGGGCGGCAAGCCAAAAGCACCTCGATCGGCATCAAGGACGATGAAGGCAATTACGTCGCCGCCCTGTGCATGAACGTCGACCTGAGCCTGTTCCGCAGCCTGCATAGCCTGCTCGGCCAGTTCGGCAGCGTGGACGCCAACGCCGCCATCCAGGAAAGCCTGGACCCGGCCGGCGCCGACGCCATCCGCGCCCGCATCGACCAGTTTGCCGCGCGCCTGGCCACCACGCCGCGCGCGCTTAAAGCCGACGAGCGCCGCAACCTGCTGCGCGAACTGAAAAGTGCCGGCCTGCTCGATATGCGGCGCGCCATGGAAATCATCGCCCAGCATCTGGGCGTCTCACGCGCCACGGTGTACAACTATGCGAAATAACGCCCGCCTGCTCCTGCTCGACCGCGACCAGGTCGCCGCCCTGCTGCATCCCGACGCCGTGCTGGACGCGGTGCGCGAAGCCTTCCTGCTGCATCAGCAGCGCGCCGGCCGCATCTTCCCGCTGGTGCGCGAAGCGCTGCCGGGCGGCGCCGTCTTCGGCATCAAGGCCGGCGACGTGGCGGCGCAAGGCCTGCTCGGCTACAAGGCGGCCGGCTTCTGGCCCGCCAACCGCGACGTGGGCGGCGACGCGCACCAGGCCACCATCCTGCTGCACGATCCGGCCACGGGCCGGCCGCAATGCCTCATCGACGGCAACGCCGTCACCACCGAGCGTACCGCCGCGGCGGGCGCTCTCGGCCTGCAGGCGCTGGCCCGCGCCGATGCAAGCCGCCTGTGCATCTTCGGCACCGGCGTGCAGGCGCGCGCACAGCTCGACTACGCGCTGCGCACCCTGCCCGGCCTGCGCCAGGTGCGCTACCTCGCTTCCGGCGCGCGCCGCGACAGCGCCTTCGAAGCCGCATTCGCCCAGCGCTGCGATATCGCGCCCGGCATCAGCGCCGATGCGGCCGTGGCGGACAGCGATATCGTCATCACCACCACGCCAAGCAAAACCCCTTTATTTGCAGCCGATGCGGTGCAGCCAGGCACCCACCTGAACGGCGTTGGCGCCGACACGCGCGGCAAGCGCGAGCTGCCACCAGGCCTGCTGGAACGCGCCCATCTCTGGGCCGACGATCTGGCGCAAGCGCGGCAAGTGGGCGAGCTGCAATGGGCGCCCACGCTGCCGGCCGAAGAAATCGGCGCGCTGCTGGCGCAAGGCGGCCAGCGTCCGGCAGACGACAGCATCACGATTTTTGATATGACAGGCCTTGCCCTGCAAGACTTGACGGTGGCGCGCATGCTGTACCAACGCGCCGTAACGGAAGGCGCAGGCAGCAGCATCGCCTGGCCCTGGTAAAACGAAAGGAAAGCAATGAGCGAACTGATACTGCCCACTTATGAAGACGTTGCAGCGGCCGCGCGCCGCATCGAAGGCCATGCCCACCGCACGCCGGTACTGACTTCGCGCACCGTCAACGAAGAACTGGGCGCCGAAGTCTTCTTCAAATGCGAAAACCTGCAGCGCATGGGCGCCTTCAAATTCCGCGGCGGCTTCAACGCCCTGTCGAAATTCGACGCGCAGCAGCGCAAGGCCGGCGTCGTGGCTTTCTCGTCCGGCAACCACGCGCAAGCGATTGCGCTGGCGGCCAGGATACTGGGCATTCCCGCCACCATCATCATGCCGCACGACGCGCCCGAATCCAAGATCGCCGCCACGCGCGGCTACGGCGCCACCGTCATCATCTACGACCGCTACAAGGAAGACCGCGAGCAGATCGGCCGCGACCTGGCGCAGAAACATGGCATGACCCTGATTCCGCCCTATGACCATCCCGACGTCATCGCCGGCCAAGGCACGGCCGCCAAGGAACTGTTCGAAGAAGTGGGCCAGCTCGACGCCCTGTTCGCGCCCATGGGTGGCGGCGGCCTGACGTCCGGCAGCCTGCTCTCGGCGCGCGCGCTGTCGCCGCAATGCAAGGTCTACGGCGTCGAACCCGAAGCAGGCAACGACGGCCAGCAATCCTTCCGCAGCGGGAAGATCGTCCACATCGACACCCCGCAAACGATCGCCGACGGCGCCCAGACCCAGCACATGGGCAACTACACCTTCCCCATCGTGCTGCGCGAAGCGACCGATATCCTGACCGCCAGCGATGCCGAGCTGGTCGACGCCATGCGCTTCTTCGCCGCCCGCATGAAGCTGGTGGTGGAACCCACCGGCTGCCTCGGCTACGCTGCCGCCCGCAAGATGAAAGAACAGTTGCACGGCCAACGCATCGGCATCATCCTCAGCGGCGGCAACATCGACCTCCCCCGCCTCGCCGCCCTGCTCGCCAACGGCGTTTGATAAAAATCAAAAAATGTCCACCTCTGGTGCCTCGGCGGCCCCGCCTGACACCAGGGTGGACATTTTTTGCGCTGGATCAAAGGTTTATTCGCCGAGGTAGGCGGCTTTGACGCGGGGGTCGTGCAGCATGTCGTCGGCATTGCCGGTCATGGTGATCTGGCCGGAGTCCATCACGTAGCCGCGGTCGGCGGCTTCCAAGGCAAGCTTGGCGTTCTGCTCGACCAGCAAAATGGTGATGCCTTCTTTCGAGACGTTGCGGATCACCTCAAAGATTTTATCGACCATGATCGGCGACAGGCCCATCGACGGCTCATCCAGCAGCAGCAGCTCGGGATGGCACATCAGCGCGCGCGCCATCGCCAGCATCTGCTGTTCGCCGCCGGACAGGGTGCCGGCCAGCTGTGCCGAGCGCTCTTTCAGGCGCGGGAAGATGTCGTACCACTTGGCGATATCGGCCTCCACGCCGGCCTTGTCGTCCCGCGTGTAGGCACCCATCATCAGGTTTTCGTGGATGGTCATGCGCGTGAACACACCACGCCCCTCGGGCACCATGGCGAGCTTTTTCTCGACCAGGTGGAAGGATTTGCTGCCCTTCAGCGACTGGCCCATATAGCTGATCGTGCCTTCGACCTTGCAGTCGGGCAGCGTGCCGGTGATGGCTTTCAGCGTGGTGGTCTTGCCGGCGCCATTGGCGCCGATCAGCGTCACCAGCTCACCCTTGTTCACTTCCAGATCGATGCCTTTGACTGCCTTGATGCCGCCATACGCGACCTTCAGTCCCGCTACTTTCAGAACATTGGCACTCATTAATGCGATCCTCCCAGATAGGCGTCGATGACGGCCTGATTGCTTTGTATTTCCGCCGGTAGACCTTCGGCGATCGGCTTGCCGTATTCGAGCACGGTGATGCGGTCGCACAGGCCCATCATCAGCTTGACGTCGTGCTCGATCAACAGCACGGTCTTGCCTTCGGCCTTGATCTTGACCAGCAATTCGCGCAAGGCCAGCTTCTCGGTGGCGTTCATGCCGGCCGCAGGTTCGTCCAGCGCCAGCAGCTGCGGATCGGTGGCCAGGGCGCGCGCGATTTCCAGGCGGCGCTGGTCGCCATACGAGAGATATTTGGCGGTGCGGCTGGCAAACTGGCCGATGCCGACGAAGTCCAGCAGCTCTTGCGCGCGGCGGCGGATCGATGCCTCCTCTTCGCGCGCGGCCTTGTGGCGGAAGATGGCGCCGAACACGCCCTGGTGCGAGCGCACATGGCGTCCCACCATCACGTTTTCCAGCGCCGTCATTTCGCCGAACAGGCGGATGTTCTGGAAGGTGCGCGCGATGCCGGCCTTGGCCACGGCATGCGGGGCCGAAGGCGAATACGGTTTGCCGGCCAGTTCGAAGGTACCGGTGTCGGGCTGGTACAAGCCCGTGATCACATTGAAGAAGGTGGTCTTGCCCGCGCCGTTGGGACCAATCAGGCCGTAGATCTGGCCGCGCATGATCTTGATGCCGACATCGGTCAGCGCCTGCAGGCCGCCGAAGCGTTTGTTGACGCCGGCGATATTCAGAATGACTTCATTGCTCATGTCTACTATCCTCACGCCGCGATCACGCCGCTCGATTGCTGTTTGGTGTCGGCGTCCGCGTCGGGACGGTCTTCATGCTTGGGCGCGGGCCAGATGCCGGCCGGACGATACAGCATGATGCCCACCAGGGCCAGGCCGTACAGCAGCTGGCGCAGCACTTCGGCTTCGATCAGCACATGGCCGAACATGGCTTCCTGCGCCGGTTCCACCACGTGGCGCAGCACTTCGGGCAGGGCCGCCAGCAGCGCGCCGCCCAGCACCACGCCGGGAATGTGGCCGATGCCGCCCAATACCACCATCGCCAGCACGGCGATCGATTCGTTCAGCGCGAACGATTCAGGCGAGACGAAGCCCTGGAAGGAGGCGAACATGGCGCCCGCCACGCCGCCGAAGCTGGCGCCCATGGAGAAGGCCAGCAGCTTGACGTTGCGGGTGTTGATGCCCATGGCCTTGGCCGCGATCTCATCCTCGCGGATGGCGACCCAGGCGCGGCCCAGGCGCGAGTGCTTGAGGCGCGCGGTGACGAAGATGGTGGCGATCGTCAGCAACAGGAACAGGAAGTAGTAAGCGTTCACCGAGGGCATGGAGAAGCCGCCCAGCACCACGGTGGCGCGCGAACCCGGCTCGCCCGCCAGCGACAGACCGAACACGCGGATCGGGTCGATCAGATTGATGCCCTGCGGGCCGTTGGTGAAGTTGATCGGCTCGTTCAGATTGTTCATGAAGATGCGGATGATCTCGCCGAAGCCCAGGGTCACGATGGCCAGGTAGTCGCCGCGCAGCTTCAGGGTCGGCGCGCCGAGGATGGCGCCGAACAGGCCCGCCAGCGCCGCCGCCAGCGGCACGATGAACCAGACCGAGAGGTGGATGCCGCTGGTGCGGATCTCTTCGCCCAGCATGACGGCCAGCGCCTCGCCGAAGGCCGGGTGCATATTGATCAGCGATTCGAGCAAGGTGGCGAATTGCGGCGACGCCAGCAAGCCGGTCATGTAGGCGCCCACCGCGTAGAAGGCAATATAGCCCAGGTCGAGCAGGCCGGCAAAGCCGACCACGATGTTCAGGCCCAGGGCCAGCATGATGTAGAGCAGGGCCAGATCCACGATGCGGACCCAGGAGTTGCCGAAGGGCGCCGCCGCGAAGGGGAAGATGATCATCAGCGCCAGCACCAGGGCGATGCTGGTGTAGGCCTTGGCGCGGTTCTTTTGCAGGTCGAAATTCAGGAGTGCCATTCTGTATCCTCTTGTCTTTCTGCGCTCAGGCGCGGTCGGCGACGCGCTCGCCCATGATGCCGGAAGGACGCACGGTGAGCACCAGGATCAGCACCACGAAGGCGAAGATGTCCTGGTAGTGGCTGCCGAGGAAGCCGCCCGTCAGTTCGCCGATATAGCCGGCGCCCAGGCTTTCGATCACGCCCAGCACCAGGCCGCCGATCATGGCGCCGTAGATATTGCCGATGCCGCCCAGGACCGCTGCCGAGAAGGCCTTCAGGCCCGGCACGGTGCCCATGGTGTACTGGATGGTGGCGTAGTTGGCGCCCCACATCACGCCGGCCACGCCGGCCAGGGCCGCGCCGATGGCGAAAGTGGCGACGATGACTTTATTCGAGTCCACGCCCATCAGGCCGGCCACGCGCGGGTTTTCGGCCACGGCGCGCATGGCGCGGCCCATGCGGGTTTTCTCGACCAGCAGCACGAGGCCGACCATGGACAGGGTGGCCAGCACCAGCAACAGCACCTGGGTCTGGCTGATGACGGCGCCGCCGATCATGATGGGTTCGGTCGGCAGCACTTGCGGGAAGGGCAGCGGATTGCGCTTCCAGATCATCATGGCAAAGGTTTGCAGCAGGATGGAGACGCCGATGGCGGTGATCAGCGGTGCCAGGCGCGGCGCATTGCGCAGGCGGCGGTAAGCGATGCGTTCGATCAGGATGTTGACCAGCATGCAGGCCGGAATGGCGCCGATGATGGCGATGGCCAGCTGGACATAGCCAGGCAGGCCGGGCGCATATACGCCCAGTAAATGCAGGATGGACATGCCGATCATGGCGCCGATCATCAGCACGTCGCCATGGGCGAAGTTGATCAGGTTGAGTACGCCATAAACCATCGTGTAACCGAGGGCGACCAGCGCATACATGCTGCCCAGCACCAGGCCGTTGAGAATTTGTTGGATAAAGGTATCCATCGTGAGATTGCCCCTTCAGTTCGCGTTGTGTGAAACACTTCTGCGGCTGCGTAAGAAAAACGGCACCAGGGGATGAGCCCCATGGTGCCGCCGTTTGACGCCGCCTGTCCGGCCAGATGCCTCTGGCCGGTCCTGCATCCATCTACTGCGATATCCCTACTGCACCTTGGCCGTCCCGGCTTTTTCCTGGATTTCGCAGAAAAAGGTCGAAACGACAATCTTCCATGACTTCGCCAATCATAGCGAGGTTCACAAAAAACTAATACTTAAAATACGGGGACACCGCCAAATTATATTCACACAATCGAAGCGGACTGCAACACGATTCAGGCCGAGGCGCTCTTACTCCCTTCCAGACCTTTAGGCAGCGGGAAAGTCACCGCTTCCTGCACCCCGTCCAGCGGCCGCACGCTTTTCGCGCCCAGCTCCTTGAGACGGTCGATCACGGCCTGCACCAAGACTTCAGGCGCCGAGGCGCCGGCAGTCACGCCGACGCGCTGGCGGCCTTCCAGCCATGCGGCGTCGATCTGGGCCGCATTGTCCACCATATAGGCGGGCGTACCCTTTTTCTCGGCCACTTCGCGCAGGCGGTTGGAATTCGAGCTATTCGGACTGCCGACCACAATAACCACTTCCACTTGCGGCGCCATGAACTTCACGGCTTCCTGGCGGTTGGTGGTGGCGTAGCAGATGTCCCCTTTTTTCGGCTCGATGATATGCGGGAATCGCTGTTTCAGGGCCGAAATGATGTCAATAGTGTCGTCTACTGACAACGTTGTCTGGGAGACATACGCCAGCTGCTCGGGATTCTGCACATTCAAGGTGGCCACATCGGCAACCGTTTCCACCAGATACATGCCCGCCTCGGTCTGGCCCATGGTGCCTTCCACCTCGGGATGGCCGTCGTGGCCGATCATGACGATCTCGCAGCCCTGCTTGCGCATCTTGGCCACTTCCACGTGCACCTTGGTAACCAGCGGACAGGTGGCGTCGAAGATGCTCAGGCCGCGCGCCTCGGCTTCCGCCCGCACCGCCTTGGACACTCCGTGGGCCGAAAACACCAGGGTGTTGCCGGCCGGGACATCGTCCAGCTCCTCGATGAAGATGGCGCCCTTGGCGCGCAGATCGGCCACCACATAGGCGTTGTGCACGATCTCGTGGCGCACATAGATCGGCGCGCCGAACTGCTGCAGCGCGCGCTCCACGATTTCGATGGCGCGGTCCACGCCGGCGCAAAAGCCGCGCGGCTGGGCCAGGAGGATTTCTTTTTCCATAGTGTTTTACAGCACCGAGATGAGGTTCACTTCAAAACGCAGCGGCTGGCCGGCCAGCGGGTGGTTGAAGTCGAAGAGGCATTCCGTCTCGCCCAACTCGCGCAGCACGCCGGCAAAGCGGCCGCCGCCCGGGGCATTGAATTCAACCAGGTCGCCGACCTTGTAGTCGGCATCGGCGGCGGAGTTTTCATCCAGGGTAGCACGCGAAACGACGCGCACCAGCTCCGGATTGCGTTCGCCGAAGCCCTGGCCAGCCGCCAGGTCGAAAGTCTGGTGCGTGCCTTCCGGCAGGCCCAGCAGGAGTTCTTCCAGCACGGGCGCCAACTGGCCCTGGCCCAGCATCAGCGTTGCCGGGGTGCCGTTGAACGTGGTGACGATGTCCTGGCCGTCCAGCGTGGCCAGACGGTAATGGAGAGTAAGGTAAGCCGATTTGGTGACGACTGCAGTTTGCGCGTTAGACATGGCGTTTCAGTGAGCTTGCAAACCAGTATTGTAAGCCAGCTTGCGCGCCAGGAGCGCAGCCGGCGCCATCCAGGCTGCGCTTCTTTAATTTCCCTTCAGAAATATCAGCCGTCGACTTGGTTATAATGGCAAGTTTACCAATCTCCGGTTGTAGAAATTGCTGAACTCTTCCTCGCGCTTCCGCTCTCCCCGTTTGCAAGGCTCCACTCTGCTCCTTCTGATTGGCGGCTTTGCCGCGCTGGCCCTGGCCCTGATGTGGTGGCGCTGGGGCGGCACGGTGGAAGATTCACTGGCGTATTACGACACGGCGCGCTATCTGCGCGGCGAAATTCCGGTGGGCGAGCTGCGCGCGCCCTTCCCTTACCGTCTGCTGGTGCCGGCGCTGGCGGCGCTGGCACCGGGCGAGCTGCATAACAGCTTTGCCACGCTCAACTGGCTGTGCATCACGGCCGCTGCCGTGATGATCGCGTTGACCGTGCAGCGCCTGCAACTGGGCCGCGAGCGCGCCATCGTGGGCGGCCTGCTGCTGATCGTATCCGTGCCGACCGTCTGGTATGCGCCCTATCTGCTGGTCGACCCGGGCGCCATCTGCGCCCGCGCCGCCTTTGTGCTGGCCGTGGTGTCGGGCCAGCCCTGGCTGGCGGCGGGCGCCGGCATCCTGGCCACTGCCGTGCGCGAGGAAAATATCGTGCTGCTGTTCTGGCTGCTGGCGGCACGCCAGATTTCGCTCGGCGCCGGCCTGCTCGCGCTGGCGTCGGCGGGCGGCTGGCTGCTCGCGGTGCGCTGGTGGCTGATTACCGGCCTGCCCAGCTATGTCTGGGCGCCCAGCCTGCAAACGCTGCTCAATGCCCTGGCCGACGTGCGCTCGCTGGCCTCGATCGCCGCCGCCGTCAGCCTGGTGCTGCCGCTCAGCCTGCTTGGCATGCGCCAGGCGCCGCCCGCCTTGCGTCCCTTGAAAAGCCTGCTCCTGCTACTGGCCTTGCCGCCACTGTATGCAGCGCTGTCCGTACGCGTGGACGGGCGCGCGGTGTGGAGCTTGTATCCGCTGCTGATTCCCTTCGCCATGTGCTGGCGGCGCCCCGACGCTGCGCCAACAACGGCGGGAGCCTGAGATGGCGCACACTTCGCCCGGCAGCCAAGACGCCGGCTTGGCGAGCGCGCCGGCGCTGCTGGTGGAGCTCGACGGCATGCTGATTTCCTCCAGCCTGCTGTGGGAAGCGCTCTTGCTCTTTGTGAAGCGCCATTTGCTGCGCAGCTGGCTGCTGCCCCTTTGGCTATGCCAGGGCCGGCAAACACTGGACCGGAAATTGGCCGCAGCGGTGCAGATCAATCCCGCCACCCTGCCGTATGACCAGCAATTATTGCAATTCCTGGGCGAGCAGCGTGCCCAGGGGCGCCGCATCCTGCTCGGTGCGGCCTCGCAGCAGGAGGCCGCTGAGCAGGTCGCCAGCCATCTGCAATTATTCGACCGCACCGTGCAGCCGAGCAGCACGAGCGGCCAGGATCGTTGGCATGCTGCAGCGGACACGGTATGCGAGCGGCTCGATGCCAGCCGCCACGGCGCCATGCGGACCGGCTGGCATCGGCCGCTGCTGTGCGCCATGCGGCCGCGCCAATGGCTGAAGAATCTGCTGGTCTTCGTCCCCATGCTGGCCGGCCATGCCCTGCACCTGAACACGCTGGCACAATCGGCCGTGGCCTTCCTCGCCTTTTCACTGTGCGCCTCCAGCGCCTATCTGCTCAACGACGCGCTGGACGCCCAGGACGACCGCCTGCACCCCAGCAAACGCCACCGTCCCATCGCCGCCGGCACCCTGCCTCTACCGGTAGCGCTGGCCGCCAGCGCCCTGCTGGCCCCGGCTGGTCTATTGCTCAGCGCCTGGCTCGATCCCTGGCTGCTGCTGGCCATGGCGGTGTATTTCGTCTGCACCCTGGCGTATTCGCTGCATCTGAAGCGCTTGCTGATGGTCGATATCGTGACCTTGGCCTTGCTGTACAGCCTGCGCATCCTGGGCGGCAGCGCAGCCACCCATATCGAACCGTCCTACTGGCTGCTGGGCTTTTCCTTCTTCCTCTTCCTCTCGCTGGCCTTGCTCAAGCGGCACAGCGAACTGTTCAATCTGCACCGCCAAGGCAAGGACAAGACGCGTGGCCGCGGCTACACCACGGCTGACCGCGCTCCCCTGGGCATCATGGGCATCAATTGCGCCTTTCTGTCCGTCCTGGTTTTCATGCTCTACTTCAGCTCGACGACAGTGCAAGTTCTTTACCCGCATCCGGCCTTCCTGATGGGCATTGTGCCGCTACTCGCCTTCTGGCTGGGCCGCCTGTGGACCCTGTCCTTCCGCGGCGAAGTCAACGAAGACCCGCTGCTCTATGTCAGCCGCGACCGCGTCAGCCTGGTAGTCATTGCCGGATGTATACTGCTGGCCGGCCTTGCCAGTCATTGATCCCTAATTTTTGAGTAAAACCCATGTCCCCTGTCCTGAGCGGTTACTTTTGGAGCGTGCTGGCCTCCCTGGCCAGCGCCATGGCCACCTTGTTGATCAAACTCTCGCACCAGGAGAATGCTGGCTGGACGCTGAGCCGCCTGGCCTATCTGGGCGGCGCCTGCGGCACTTACGGCCTGGGTTTCATCTGCTACAGCATCGCTCTGCAGCGCCTGCAGATCAGCCTGGCCTATCCGCTGATGACGGCTTTCACCATGCTGCTGGTGATGCTGATCGGCTTTATGATTCTGGGCGAAAACCTGAGCCCTACCCGCCTGGCCGGCGCCGGCCTGATCATTGCCGGCGCTTTCGTGCTGTCGCGCTCCTGAAACCTGCGCAAGCCCGGCTTGCGCCGCTTCAAGGCCGACTCCCTGAAGGGCCGCCATAATTGCCTTCTTCCACCAAGCAGGAGGCATGATGGGAATTGCAGACTGGCCGGAACAGCAACGGCCGCGCGAACGCTTGATCCGGCTCGGCGCGCAAGCGCTGTCCGATGCCGAATTGCTGGCCGTTTTCCTGCGCGTGGGCGTGCGCGGCAAGAATGCGGTGGAGCTGGGAGCCGACACCCTGCGCCATTTCGGCTCCCTGCGCGCCCTGTGCGGCGCCGGACTCCAGGAGTTTTGCCGCATTCCCGGCCTGGGCAGCGCCAAGTTCGCCCAACTGCAGGCTGTGATGGAATTGGCGCGGCGCGCCATCAATGAAGAACTGCAAAGCGGCCATGCCCTGGCCTCGCCCCAGGCGGTCAAGGAATATCTACGTCTGGCCATGGCCAGTCAGCCCCACGAATCCTTCCATGTCCTCTTTCTCGACGTCAAGAACCGCCTGATCGCGGCGCGCGAAATGTTTCGCGGCACCCTGACCCATACCAGCGTCTATCCGCGCGAAGTGGTGCGCGAGGCGCTCAACCAGAACGCCGCCAGCGTCATGCTGGCGCACAACCATCCTTCGGGCACCGCCGATCCCAGCGAGTCCGATCTGCGGCTGACGCGGGCGCTGGCCCAGGCGCTGGCCCTGGTCGATATCCGCGTGCTCGACCATTTCGTGGTGGCCGGCCCGACCGTGCATTCCTTCGCCGAACATGGGCAGATTTGACGGTTTACCGTTATGAAACAAGGCTTTGGCGCAGGGCGGGAAAAATGTTAAATTTTCCAACAGTTGCATGACACAATTGTTTTTCGCAAGTGATTGAAAAAGCAGAGTTTTTTCTATATACTCTTGTTTTTTCCAATTTCGGAAGTTACCAAAGGAGTGCACCATGGCACGTGTTTGCCAAGTCACTGGGAAGAAGCCGATGGTCGGCAACAATGTTTCCCATGCAAACAACAAAACCAAACGTCGTTTCCTGCCTAACCTGCAGAACCGTCGCATTTTTGTTGAATCTGAAAACCGCTGGGTCTCCCTGCGTCTGTCCAACGCCGGTCTGCGCGTGATCGACAAAGTCGGCATCGACGCCGTTCTGGCCGACATGCGCGCTCGTGGCGAAAAAGTCTAAATAGGGAGCTATCATGGCAAAAACTGGCCGCGACAAAATCAAGCTGGAATCGACCGCAGGTACCGGTCACTTCTACACCACCACCAAGAACAAGCGCACCATGCCGGGCAAAATGGAGATCATGAAGTTCGATCCTAAAGCCCGCAAGCACGTGACCTACAAAGAAACCAAGATCAAATAATCGATCTTTGTTCCGCAAAAAACCGCTCTTCGGAGCGGTTTTTTTATGCCCGCCGTATTAAGTCGATATAGTTATCGAACTAGAAATCAGTTCGTTCGCGTCATCTTCTGGCGTGATTTCGCCCCTCACCAGAGGCAAGCTCCCACATCGGCCTGCTGCGATACAAATCAAACGCAGAATCTTCGACCCAAAACAAAACGGCCCCGAAGGGCCGTTTTGTTTTACTGCGATTCGATTATCAGGCGTAGCTGCGCAGACGCAGGGAGAATTCCTGCAGCGATTTAATGCCGGAGGCTTCGGCGCGTTCGCACCAGTCCTGCAGTTTTTGCAGCAGCTGGTCGCGGGTGAAATGGGAGCGCTCCCAGATCACGCCCAATTCGACGCGCATATTGTGCATGGTTTCCAGCGCCTTGCTATGCTGGAACAACTCGCTCAACTGTTCTTTCTGCGGCGCTTCCAGCTTGCCCGGTTCGCGCTGCAGGAGTTTGCGCGAGGATTTCAGGAAACGGTTTTCCAGCTGCGCCTTCTCTTTCAAATGCTCCAGCTCTTCCTTCCAGGCATGCTTGATGGACTTGGCATATTTCGCCATCACATCGTAGCGGTTGGCGATCACCGACTGCAGGGTATCGAAGTCAGCCTGCACCTTGCCGGGAGCAAACTTCGGCACGGGCGGCAGCTTCTTGACCTTGGCCAGGCCCACCATCTCCATCATGCGGATATAGCCCCAGCCGATGTCGAACTCATACCATTTCGACGACAGCTTGGCCGACGTCGCATAGGTGTGGTGATTGTTATGCAACTCCTCGCCGCCGATAATCAGGCCCAGCGGGATGATATTGGTGGCCGCATCCGAGCAATCGAAGTTGCGGTAGCCCCAGTAGTGGCCGATGCCGTTGATGATGCCGGCGGCGGTCACGGGAATCCACAGCATCTGCACGCCCCAGACGGACACGCCTTTCACGCCGAACAGCAGCAGGTCGACGATCAGCATCAGGGCCACGCCCTGCCAGCTGAAGCGGGTGTACAGATTGCGCTCGATCCAGTCGTCGGGCGTGCCGTGGCCGTATTTATCCAGGGTTTCCTGGTTCTTGCTTTCAGCGCGGTACAGCTCGGCGCCTTCCCAGAACACTTTCTTGATGCCGCGCGTGACCGGGCTGTGCGGATCTTCCTCGGTATCGCATTTGGCGTGGTGCTTGCGGTGGATCGCGGCCCACTGCTTGGTCACCTGGCCGGTGGTCAGCCACAGCCAGAAGCGGAAGAAGTGGCTGGGGATCGCATGCAGCTCCAGCGCGCGGTGCGCCTGGTGGCGGTGCAGATAGATCGTGACGGCGGCGATGGTGATGTGGGTGACGATCAGCGTGAAGGCAACGGTCTGCCAGCCGGAAAAGCCGGTCAGGCCTTGATCGAGAAATTGAAGTACTGCGTGTAAGCTGAAATCCATTACTGCTCCAGAGTGAAGTCCCATCCCGGCCTTGGGCGGCCAGTGTTCTCAGTGATTCTGGGCGCAATTGTACGCTGATTCAGCCCCTCCAAGAGAGGGGATTTCCCTGAATCACTGATTATTTCTTAGGCAGATTGGCCCGGCAGAGGGCCGATGATACGCATCTCGCGTTGCGGGAAAGGTACAGAGATCTTGTTTTCTTTCAAGGCTTTCCAGATTGCCCGGTTGACATCCGAGGTCACCCCGCCGCGGCCGTTTTCCGGATCGGCGATCCAGAACACCACGGCCAGATCGAGGCCATCAGCGCCAAAGGTCTGCAGCATGGCCGAAGGCGGCTTCTCCTTCATCACGCGCGGAATGGACGCGGCAGCCTCTTCCAGCAGCCGGAGCGCCAGGTCGAGGTCGGTATCGTAAGCCACCGACACCTTGGTGGTCAGCGCCAGGTTCTTGTTCGACAGCGAGGAGTTCTGCACCGCGCCCGACACCAGCATCTCGTTCGGCACGATGGATTCGACGCCATCCAGGCCTTGCAGCACGGTATAGCGGGTATTGATGCGCGTGACCTGACCGCTGTACTTATCGACCGTGATGGTGTCGCCGATGGTCAGACTGCGGTCCAGCAGGATGACAAAGCCCGACACATAGTTGCTGGCGATCTTCTGCAAGCCCAGGCCGAGGCCGACGCCGAGCGCGCCGCCGAACACCGACAGCACGGTCAGATCGATGCCCACCATCGACAGGCTGGCCAGCACCGCCACCAGGATCAGCACGGCGCGGCCCATGCGCGCCAGCACCACGCGCAGATTCGAGTGCATGCCTGCCACATGCATCAAACGCTCTTCCAGCGCCGCGCCGGCCCACAGCGCCAGCATCAGCATCACAGCCACCGAGACGATGCCCTGCAGGATGGCCGCGATCGTCACCTTGTACTTGCCGAGCGGGACGACGGTATGGTCGAGGAAATAGAAGATATCGTCCCACATGCCGGTGATGTAGAGCGCAAAAGCCAGCCACACCAGCAACTGGAACATCTTCTCGAAGGTCAGCATGGTGGCGCCGATCTGGCCCTGGCGCGCAAACACGCGGCGCAGCAGATAGAAGGTGAAGCGGATCACCGCCAGCGAGCCGAAGATCGGCAGCGCCACCTTGATCAGGTTCACATGCTGCCAGCGCGCCAGCACCGCCTGCGACAGCGCCAGCAAGCTGACGATCGCCAGCGGCCCGACCACGCGCGCGAAGCTCTCGACGCCGAAGCGTCCCACATTCGTCTGCGCCCGCTGCTGCTCGACGCGCGCGCGCAACCAGCGCGACAGCCCCCAGCCCAGCAAGATCGACGCGGCCACGGCGAGCAACTGCCACAACAGGCCGGGATTATGCAAATCCTCCACCAGATCGTTCAGTAAATTCGTCAATGGCACTTGTTTCATAGGCTTCGCAAAAAAAGAACTCAATTTATCGCTCAGCCCGTGTCCGATTGGTGCCAGGCACCAATCGGACACGGGCTCGGCTGGGGCTTAGTCTTCAGCCGCCTCTTCTTCCTTGGCTTTCTTCGGCATCGGTTTGCGCTCGAAGACGGCGGCGAAGAAGCCGTCGGTCTGGTGCTTGTGCGGCAGCAGTTTCAGGTAGTCGCCCATTTCCAGCTCGATCTTCTGCTCGGCCAGCACCTGGTGCATCGGGATCAGCACGAAGTCGGGATGGCTTTCGATGAACTTGGCGGCGACCATATCGTTCTCTTCATCCAGCAGGCTGCAGGTGGCGTAGACCAGGCGGCCGCCGCCTTTCACCAGGCGGGCGGCGCCGTCCAGGATCGCGGCCTGCTTTTCCTGCAGCTCGGCAATCGCTTCCGGCTGCTGGCGCCATTTGACGTCGGGATTGCGGCGCAGCGTACCCATGCCGGAGCATGGCGCGTCGACCAGCACGCGGTCGATCTTGCCGGCCAGGCGCTTGATCTTGGCATCCTTTTCGTGGGCGATGGCGACCGGGTGCACATTCGACAAGCCGCTGCGCGCCAGGCGCGGTTTCAGCTTGGCCAGGCGCTTTTCCGACACGTCGAAGGCGTACAGACGGCCGGTATTGCGCATCTGCGCGCCCAGGGCCAGGGTCTTGCCGCCGGCGCCGGCGCAGAAGTCGACCACCATCTCGCCGCGCTTGGCGCCGAGGATCTGGGCCAGCACCTGGCTGCCTTCGTCCTGCACTTCAATCGCGCCGGATTTGAACAGCGGCAGATTTTGCAGGGCCGGCTTTTTCAGCACGCGCAGACCGAGAGCCGAGTACGGCGTCGGCGTGGCGACGATCGGCGCGGCGGCCAGTTCGGCGACCACCTCGTCGCGGTTCGCTTTCAGCGCGTTGACGCGCAGGTCCAGCGGCGCCGGGGTGTTCAGGGCGTCGGCCAGCACCAGGGTTTCTTCCTCGCCGTACTGCGCGACCAGCTTGTCGAACAGCCACTTCGGCATATTCGTGCGCATCGATTTATGCAGCAGCTTGCGGTCGATCTGGGTCACGCGGTCCAGCCATTCGCGCTCGTCCTGGGTCAGACCACCCAGGGCGTCGATGCCGACGGCGTCGCTCATGCCCAGCAGGGCCAGACGGCGCATGGTGGCGCCGCCGCCCGCTTCCGAGAAATCGGTGAAGAAGGCTTTGTTGCGCAGCACGGCGTAAATGCACTCGGCGATGGCGCCGCGCTCGCGGCCGCCCAGACGCGGATGGTCTTTGAAGTAGCGGGACAGGGTAGTATCGGCGGGCGCAGCAAAGCGCAGAATCTCGCGCAGCACTTCTTCAGCACTGGCGAGAATTGCTGGTGGCAATCTCATGTAAATCCTTGGTTAATGGGTTGTGTGGTCCACGTGGACCTTGCCATCCTCAACCGTCAGTCTACCTTCGATAAACCAGCGGATGGCGCGCGGGTAGAGCTTGTGCTCCTGTTCCAGCACGCGGGCGGCGAGCGTGTCGGCCGTGTCGCCCGGCAAAATCGGCACCGCCACCTGGTCGACCATGGGACCATGGTCCAGCTCGGCGGTGACGAAGTGCACGGTGGCGCCATGCTGGGCCAGGCCCGAGGCGAGCGCCTGTTCGTGCGTGTGCAGGCCGGGGAACAGCGGCAATAGCGAGGGATGGATATTCAGCATGCGGCCGGCGTAATGGGCGGTAAAGCCCGGCGTCAGAATGCGCATGAAGCCGGCAAGCACCACCAGGTCGGGCGCGTAGCCGTCGATCACGCTTTGCAGCGCGGCATCGAACGCTTCGCGGCTCGGATAATCCTTGTTGGCGACGACGGCGGTCGCAATCCCATGGCTGGCGGCGAACTCCAGGCCTTTGGCATCGGCCTTGTTGCTGATGACGGCAGCGATGCGGGCAGGCCACTGCTCGGCCTGGGCGGCGCGCACTACGGCTTCCATATTGCTGCCGCGGCCAGAAATGAGGATGACGATATTTTTCATGGCCGCCATTGTACCCGCTACGGCTGAGCGAACCAAGAAAGACGCTGATTTTGCTGCGACGCAGCAGGAGGCAAAGCTAGGCGGGCCGGGCTATTCGAAGGAATAGAACACGCGGAACGGCACTTTTTTCTCGGCCCAGTAGTCGGCGGCGTCGCGGAACACATCGAGCAGGGTTTCGCGCGCTTCGCGGTCGAATTTTTGCGTATTTGGCAATTGCTCCAGCACCGTCAGAAAGCCGGGCTGGGGGCCGGCCGCGTGCAGGGTGTCGGTCAGCGTGGCGCGCAGGGCGTCGAAATTTTTACCGCAGGGCTTCGGAAAGTGAAACGATTCGGCGATGATGCCCAGTACTTGCTGCTTGGTCAGGCCGGCATTGCAGTGTGCGTACAAAAAATGCTGCCCCAGACGCGCCGCTTCCTCTTGCAATTCAAGCACCCGGAAGGCGCGAATCGACTGGACAAGATTGGGCGGCACAGTTATCAACAAACTCATTTTTCCCTCAAATCGACCTGTTATGTACGGTTTCTGCTTTTTGCTATAGTGATTACACCTATACACTTTGGCACTGCTGGCGGGTCAAGGCGCGAACAGTACTGGAAGTCGCATTTCTCTCTGTCAATCTGATCCCATACGGCTATTAGGGTAGCGTGTTGTACACTATGAATCAACACGTATATGATGTCTTACGCAAGTTTTGTTAAAAACAGAACATATTAAAGCCATTTTAAGATGGCCCCGGCAGACACAGCGCCCGCCTCGCACCTCACCGCCAGAAGGTTACAATTTGTTGCCACGCGGCTCGTTTTTTGTCGCTTGCAGGCGTTACCATAAGCGTGTGCAATTCCAAATACATAGAGAACTGCCGCAAATTGCAGCATCCAACACATAACCCATAACGAGGTACCCTATGAACTTGCAAGCGAAACTGATGGTGTCTGCCCTGTGTCTGAGCGCCCTGCCGCTGGCACAAGCCGCCGACTTCGAAGATTTCGGCCGCGTAATCCGCGTGACCCCGCAAATGGAACAAGTGAACCGTCCGCGCCAGGAATGCCGCACCGAATACGTGCAAGTCCAGCAGCCGCAGCAGCGTAGCGTGGGCGGCTCCATCATCGGCGGCGTCGCCGGCGCCCTGCTGGGCAGCCAGGTCGGCGGCGGCAACGGCCGCACCGCCGCCACCGCCGCGGGCGCGATTGCCGGCGCCGTGGTCGGCGACCGCATCGACAACCAGAACGCCCAGCCTGCCGGCGTGACCGAACAAGCCGTGAAACAGTGCCGCACCGTCGACCACTGGGAATCGCGCGCCAACGGCTACGAAGTCGTGTACGACTACCGCGGCCGCAACTACACCAGCGTCATGTCCTACGACCCAGGCCAACGCGTGCGCCTGCGCGTCTCGGTCGAACCGATGCAGCAATAAACCAGCGCCCCGCGCTGTACCAAAGCCGGCTTCAGGCCGGCTTTTTTGCGTCATCAGCTTGCTTTGCGGTAAGCCGGCGCGGGATAATTGGCCGATCAATTCAGGCTTCTCTTATGCTTATCAAACGCAAATCCATCGAAAAAGAAGAATCTTCGCGTCCGGCGACGCGCAAGCCGAAGTACGCCCCTGTCACGCTGTCGGAGCAGGATGGCGTGCGCTATCTGCATTTCGGCACCGAGTGGGTGCAGGGCGCCATGCGCATCCGCAAGCCGGACTGGCCGGAGCTGGAATACGCCCAGCAGATGATGGCGTGGATGCTGTGGATCGAAACGCCGCAGCGCATCGCCCAGCTGGGCCTGGGCACGGCGGCGCTGACCAAGTTCTGCTACAAGCAGTTCCCGCAGGCCGAGGTGACGGCGGTGGAGCTGAATCCATCGGTGATCGCGATCTGCGCTTCGATGTTCAAGCTGCCGGAGAACGATGCGCGCCTGCAGGTGCTGGAGATGGACGCCCTCGATTTCGTCGGCGATGCGGCGCGCCACGGCACGCTCGATGCGCTGCAGGTCGATCTGTACGACGCCACCGCACGTGGTCCCGTGCTCGATACGCCCGACTTCTACCAGGCTTGCGCCGCCTGCCTGAATGACGATGGCATCATGACGGTGAATCTGTTCGGCGACCATCCAAGCTATGCGAAGAATCTGAAAGCGATGAAGTTCGCCTTCGATCAGGTACTGTGTCTGCCCCAGGTCCATGACGGCAATGTGGTGGCCATCGCCTTCAAGCGCGGCCGCCAGATCGATTACGAGGCATTGACGGCGCGCGCCGCGCAGATCGTGGCCGAAACCAAGCTGCCCGCCAAGTCCTGGGTCAAAGGATTGAAGCAGCAGCAAAGCTAGTTCCGCCGCCACCGTCAGTAGCTGAAAACGCCAGAGGAAAACGCCATGAGTAAAGCGCTTGATCTGCAACAGATTTTCAGCTGGCTGCTGGCGGATGGCATGGTGGAGAAATCCCAGGCCAAATCCTATTACGCGCAGGCCCAGGCCATCCTGAAAAACACGGCTGGCTCCATGCATCCCCTGTGCGCGGTGGCGCACTGCAAGCTGCTCTCGCACCAGCCGCCGCATAAGCTGCTCACGCTCGACCTGCTCACCGAGTGGCTGGCCAACCGCGTCCACCTGCCCTTCTACCGCATCGATCCGCTCAAGATCGATTTCACCCGCGTGGCCGATGTGATGTCGGCCAGTTACGCGGCGCGCTTCAATATCCTGCCGGTCGAAATGAATATGGATACGCTGGTGGTGGCCACCGCCGATCCTTTCGCGCTGGAGTGGGAAGCGGAAATCGCCAAGGTGGCGCGCCGCGTGATCCGCCGCGTGATCGCCAATCCGCTCGATATCGCCCAGTACACGGCGCAATTCTTCAGCCTCGCCAAATCGATCAAGAAGGCGAATAAATCCACCGGCCAGGATCTGGCCCTGCGCAATAATTTCGAGCAGTTGGTGGAGATGGGCAAGACCAACAAGCAGGTCGATGCCAACGACCAGCATGTGATCAATATCGTGGACTGGCTGTGGCAGTACGCCTTCGAGCAGCGCGCCTCGGACATCCACCTGGAACCCAAGCGCGATATCGGCGCCATCCGCTTCCGCATCGACGGCGTGCTGCACCAGGTCTATCAGGTGCCGGCCGTGGTGATGATCGCCATGACCGCGCGCATCAAGCTGCTGGGCCGCATGGACGTGATCGAGAAGCGCCGGCCGCAGGATGGCCGCATCAAAACGCGCACAGCGGGCGGACAGGAAATCGAGCTGCGCTTGTCCACCCTGCCCACGGCCTTCGGCGAGAAACTGGTGATGCGCATCTTCGATCCCGATGTGGTGGTGAAGACCTTGCCGGAACTGGGCTTTCCGCCCGACGATGCCGCGCGCTGGGATGCGCTGACCAACCGCCCGCACGGCATCATCCTCGTCACCGGCCCGACAGGTTCAGGCAAAACCACCACGCTGTACACCACGCTGAAAGCGCTGGCGACGTCGGAGGTCAATGTCTGCACGGTGGAAGATCCGATCGAGATGGTGGAAGCCTCCTTCAACCAGATGCAGGTGCAGCCGGGCATCGACCTCTCCTTTGCCGACGGCGTGCGCGCCCTGATGCGGCAGGACCCGGACATCATCATGGTGGGCGAAATCCGCGATCTGGCCACGGCCGAAATGGCGATCCAGGCCGCGCTGACCGGCCATCTGGTGCTATCGACCCTGCACACCAACGACGCGCCATCGGCCGTGATGCGCCTGCTGGAACTGGGCGTGCCTTACTACCTGCTGGAGGCGACGCTGATCGGCATCATGGCCCAGCGCCTGGTGCGCACGCTGTGCGTGGACTGCAAGAGCGACGATGGCGAAATTGCCGACGATCTGTGGCGCGGCCTGGGCGGCGCATGGGATATCCCCAAGCCGGATAAGGTCTACCGTCCCGTAGGCTGTCCCGAATGCCGC
Organism: Massilia sp. BJB1822; assembly: GCF_013369485.1. Classification (GTDB taxonomy): domain Bacteria; phylum Pseudomonadota; class Gammaproteobacteria; order Burkholderiales; family Burkholderiaceae_D; genus Rugamonas. Next base: position 147,681 of record NZ_JABWEB010000004.1, on the reverse strand, counting down.
CAGACCGGCTATCGCGGCCGCACCGGCATCTACGAGCTGCTGACGGTGACAGAAAGCTTCAACCAGCTGGTGCAGGAAGAAACCGAGCTGGCCGCCCTGCGCAGGCAAGCCATCGCCGACGGCATGAAACCCCTGCGCGTGGCTGGCGCCTATAAAGTACATGACGGTGCCACTACAGTGGATGAAGTGCTGAAGGTGACCGCCGCCCTGGTGTGAGGCCATATATGACATTTTTATGAAAAGCCTCTTGGCAGACGGCACTGGGCTTGTATATAATACGGCCTCTTTCGGGTCGTTAGCTCAGCTGGTAGAGCAGCGGACTTTTAATCCGTTGGTCGCAGGTTCGAATCCCGCACGGCCTACCACGAATACAACAGAGACGCCAACCTTCGGGTTGGCGTTTTTGTTTTGCGTCTTTCAAACCGCTTGAGGCTCCGCAATACCAGATGCCCGCACTGAATAGTCGGCACGAGTTGCCCGGCTTCCATCTTAGACATATGGCGGGGAACAAGTAACGGCTACTGCCATCTCAACTGCGGTGGATCGATTCCAGATAGCGCATATCCAGCGACATTGCGCGGAAGTCCTGCGGCGAGCTGCCATAGGCGCGGCGGAAGGCGCGGGTGAAGTCGGAGGCGCTGTTGAAGCATAGACCGTAGGCGATCGCCGCCACCGGCAAATGCGGGAACTGCACCAGCTCATTGGCCGCTTCGCGCAGACGCAGGTTGCGGATATAGGTGCCCAATCCGCCTTCCGCTTCAAACATGCGATAGAGCGTGGGACGCGGCAGGCGAAACGCCTGCTGCACGCTGTCCGGCGTCAGCTCCTTCATATGCAGATTGGCTTGCACATGGCTGCGCACCTGCGCCAGCAGCACGGACTTGGCGGCGGCGCGCGCCTGTCCGCTCAGGCGCTGCTGCTTGCCGAATGCTGCCAGGATCAGGTGCGCGCAGTTGCGGATGGTCTGCTCCACTTCGCGTTCATCCAGCGTGGGCAGGCTGCGGCACAGCGCCAGCAGATGGTCGAAGATCAGGCGCGTGAGCGGCGCGCTGTAGCTGATGACGCGGCCATGGATCGCCTCCGCATCGGGAATCGCCGCCTCCACCATGGCGCGCGGCAGGAAGAAGGCCAGCAGGTGGGCACACGTTGGCCGCTCCATGTGAAAGGGCTGGCCCATATCCAATGCCAGGATGCCGGGAATGAACTGGGTCGCCTTGCCGCTGCCGCCTGGCGTCGTCGCGGTTTCGATGATGCCTTCCACCGCCACATGGAAGACATAGTCGCGGATGCTGTCGGTGGAGATGCGCGCCGTCGTGCGGATCTGCGAGACGGGATCGGTGCGGCAATCCATATACACCATATCCTTCAGCACATAGCTGTCTACCTGGGCCTGAAAGCCGGTGGCCAGATGGGCGCGCGACAGGGGCGCGTCCATGCTGCGGCCCACATAGTCGCGCCAGGCCAGTCTTTGCAGTTCGGTCTTCTCCTTGGCGACGGAAAAATGGCGGTGGACGAAGGGCGGCTCGGACGGCGCCGGGCCGGGATAGAGATAGCGTCCGTGTTGATTGGAGATTGCAGCTTTAACAATCTCGGAATAGCCGTTGAGCATGGTGCGAGCAGCGCGAAAACAAGCGGGAATGCGCCTTTGCGCGGCGCGGCGTGGAGTGCGCCACTTTAGTGAAAAACTTGAACCATGTAAAGTTAAATTGATAATTTAACAGCATAAAATGTCGCATTTTTTGCGGATTTTTCGCCAAAAGTGAGACATGTGGTCAAGTCCTATTTTCCGCCTTGGGGATAATCGCGGCGCCTCCACTCCATAAGGAAACCGCAATGCACCTCCGCTCCCTGAGCATGACCGCGAAGCCGCGCCGCATGCACGCGCTGCTGGCCGCGCTGGCCGCCACTTCCCTGCTGGGCTGCTCCGGCAACAGCACCAGCAATGTCGAACAGCCGCCTGTCGTGGAGCAACCGAAATCGGCGCAGCTGCTGCGTGGCGAGGTGACATTGGGCGCGCCGGTCGCCGGCGCCAAGGTCCGCATCCTGAGCGGCGCCAGCGAAGTGGGTGCCGACACCACCATCGATAACGGCAGCTTTGCGCTGACCACCATTCCGCTGACCGCGCAGGCGCTGAAGGCGCTGCGCGTGGAGCAGCAAGCCTGCGTCGACGCGGCCAATATCCTGAGCTGCGCCACCTTGTCGGCATCGCTGGAAGGCGCGCCGCTGACCGGCGTCGCCCACGTCGGCGTGCGCAGCACCTTGGTGGACCGCCTGGTGCGCAATAAGCAGATGAGCCGCGCCGATGCGGAGAAGCGCGTCACCAGCTATCTGGGCCTGGACGAGGGCATTCTGTCCCAGGACATGGTCGATCCGAACCTGTTCAACCCAGCCCGCTTTGTGAGCGAGACCTTCAAGGAGGCGCAAGCCAGCGGCATCAGCCTGGATAAGCAGATCGATGCGCTGGCCGACAAGCTGGCAGCCGATCCCGCGCTGCAGCGCAAATACCCGCCCCTGCTGGCGCTGAATCCGATCGTGAAAACGGTGGGCGTGGAACTGGCCAAGGGCGCGATCGGCGCAGTCGGCGGCGAGCTGGCGGGCAAGGCCATGAGCCTGCTGGGCCTGAGCGACGATTCGATGAGCCGCGATCTGCAGGAGATCAAGGGTCAGCTGGCCGACGTCAACCGCCGCCTGGACACCATGAGCCGCCAGCTGGATGTCATCGAAACCGGCATGAAGCAAACCTTGCGCCGACTGGAGCAGATCGACATCAAACTGGACGATCTGGCCCGCCGCCAACTGGCCCAGCGCGTGCTGACGCAGACCACGGCCCTGGTCTCCTACGTGGAGGAAGTGAAGAACATCACGCTGGACCTGCGCCGCGCCGGCACGCAGCCGCTGCCCATCCAGGCCAGTGAGCGCAAGCGCCTGAAGACGGCCATCGAAAACCTGATCAGCAAACGCTCCCTGATCTCGGCCACGCTGGCCGGCACCGCCGGCAATCCATCCCTGATCGCCAGCGTGGTCGACTCCGAGTTCCCGAAGCCGGCCATCCTCGATATGGCCAAGGATGTCTTCTTCGGCCCCAAAGTCATCAACTCGATCCAGAACTTCGTGCGCTATTACGATGACATCAACATCCTGTCCTACTACCTGCTGATCGAGTACTACAACGCGCTGGACCAGGAAAACGGCATCCGCTTCGCCTCCTGCCCGCTGACGCCAGTTGCTGGGGTCAATTACAAGATGCAGTGCAATCTGTTCTATGAGCTGCAAACGGCGCGCGAAGCCTATCTGCAGAACGGCCCGCAGGAAAGCCTGCCGGTGGACGGCATGTTCCTGGTGGTGAACCAGAGCTATGCGGTACTGCCGAACGTGATCTACCCAAGCCAGGACTTCAACTACCAGATCTTCGGCGAGTACACGGGACGCGGCGGCCAGAGCGCGGTGAATTCGACCATGGACATGAAGGTCTATCCGGATTTGAGCAAGGCACAGCAGGATGAGGTGCGCGGCCTGGTAAAAACTTGGTACTTCATGGAACCGGCGGCCTGGTTCGGCCTGTTCATCCGCTACACGCCTTCCGGCGGCAATGTGCGCAAGATCGCTGTCGACCGCGGCGCGCCGGAATCGGCCTTCGTTACGGCCACCGGCGACTATGCGATATGGTCGCTGGATACCAGCCGCAGAAATCCTTGGGTGCGCGTCTCCACCAACACCGGCTCGGCCGATGCCAGCGAACGCGTCTTCGACAATGCGAAGCTGGTGCTGTGGGGCCAGTTCCAGCGCAAGTCCGATATTGAAAAATATCTGGGCAAGGTCATGGCCGCGCGCTTCCAGATTCCGTAAGGGCTGAAGCGGCCATTGGAAAAGCCGGAAGAGAGCAATAAGCTGATCGTACCCGCCGTACTGCGGCGGGTACGTGGCGCGGCGACCTGGCTTATTCCAGGTTCAGGTACATATTCGCCGCAAAGTAGGTGATGCCATTCGTGGCGTGATAGAACTGGTAGCGCAAGGTCTTGGTGTGAGCCATGATCTGGATCGGCGCGCTGGAGAAAGGCCTATACGTCGCATCGGGCAGCGGCAGCGCCACCGTATCCGAACGCAGCACGGCATAATTCGCGTCGAGCTGGAACACTACCAGGCTTGGCGTTCCGCCATTGCCACCCGCAGTGGCGAACTTGCCGCCAAACCTGAAGCTGCGGCCAGCATAAGCGCTGGCATCCACGTCCTGGAAGAAGGATGAACCCGGGGTGCACGGGGCCGTGAAACTGCCGCAGTTCGTGGCCAGGAATTGCGTGCCATCGGGCGACATGTCCGGATAGCGGTAGACCGTCAGATTCGGCGTGCCGGCGCCGCTCGGCAAACGCTGCCAGCCGGTGGCATCGGCCATCCACAGATTGCCGTTCTTCAGCACATTGCTGCTCTTGTTCAGGCGATAGAGATAATTGCCGGCGTATTGCGGATCGCCGCTTTCGCGTCCGAACTTCAGGTAGATCACATTCGGCGTCACGCTGGTATCGCGGAAAATATCGCCATACGCGAGATTGCAGATCCGCGGCTTGCCGTTTTCAAGCGCCAGGCTGGAATAGACGATGGGATTCCCCTGCGGCAGTTGCGACCACTGATTGCCGGCGATATTGGAAGTGCGGAACAGGCCATGATCCCAGCGCTGGTTGTCGGTGCAAGCCAGATTGCGGTCTGTGAACTCGGTCAGCTCGTAGCTGTAGCCGCCCTCCTCCAGCATGCTGCCGTTGCCGGGACCGATGGTGCCGCCATTCCAGCTTTCGCGCCAGTTGGCGCCATCGCGCGCGCTCAGCGTGGCGTCGGCCGGCACGCCATAGGCTGGATTGCCCGCTATCCAGGTCTTGAAGTCAGTGGTCTTGGCGATGCCGCGATAGCCGTATTTTCCGTCGAAGCCATGGAAGCTGACCCAGAAATAGCCTGAAGCGTCCTGGCGGAAGATATTGAAGGTGCCTTCATCGACCACGTTCTTGCCAAAGCAAACGTCCGAACCCGTATTGCAGATTTGCCGCCACAGCGAACCCTGCGTAATCACAGCGCGGCTGCGCGCTGCGGACGTGTAATCGAAAGCCCCCATAGGATCGGCGCCACTGCGTTCCGCGTAGCAGCCTTGCCAGGTTCCGGCATCGTTCAGGCATTGGAACAGGATGCGCCACTTGTTATTGGCCGCATCATAAACAGCATCGCCATCGGTCGCCTCGCAGGAAAAATCGCTACCCGCAAGCGGCTGGACGCTCAGCTCTGGTGCCGCAGTCCAGGTTTCGCCCTGGTTCGTCGATTTATAGACGCGAATGCCCAGCTTCCAGGGCGCGTTGACGCCGCCTACCGCGCACTGGCCGCCGGAAAATTCGCGCTGGAACAGATACCAGTTTCCGTTGACCACCTTGATGCGCGAAGAGGTATTGGCAAGCTTATCGCCCACCGTGGCCGTGGTCCATTTTCGGACGAAGTCCCATTGCGCATTGCCGTTCCAATAGTCGGCCAGTGTGGCCGGCGTTTGCGCCGCCGCCGGCAAGGCAAACGATACCAATATCCCGGCCAGCGCCAGGACAGTAAGACGCACTGCTTTCACAATCATGCCAGCATCCCTTCCAAGATGGTCTTGCGGACCATGGTTATCGCCAATTGGCTCCGCCATGCTAGCCGCAAGCTCCATTTGAACAACAAAACCAAGAGACGCCTTTGCCAGCAAGGCGGCAATCAATATCGTCTTGCAAGTTTTAGAGTGCTGGCATCGCTTCTCAGCGTCAGCGGAAGAACAGCAGCTTGCCGTTGGCGGTGGCGGCAATCAGCTGTCCCTCATGCCATAGCGGCGTGGCGAGGAAGGCGCCGAGACGCTTGATATGCTCCAGCGCCGTATGGTTCGTCATGCTGCCGCCTAAGAGGCGCTTTTCATTCAGCTTGCCGCTGGCGGCGTCCAGCACGCCGTAGCTGTCTGCCAGGCTTTCCGGCGTGCGCCAGGACCAGAGCAGCTTGCCGCTGGCTGCATGCAGCGCAAACAGCTCGCCGCGCATGCTGGCGCCCAGCACGGCATCGCCCAGCAGCACGGGCGTGGCGTAGACCCATACCTTGCTGTCGTGCTGGTACACCGGCTTGCCGCTATCGCGCTCCAGCGCTACCAGACGATTGGTATCCGAGGTGCCGAAGTAGACGCGCTGCCCATCCACCGCCGCACCCGACACCACCCAGGAACCGCCCACATTGTGACGCCACAGCATGCGGCCATCGGCCAGGTTCAGCGCATAGAAATAGCCGTCGCGCGAGCCGATGTAGACAGTGCCGCCGTCGATCAGGGGCGAAGCCTGCACGCCCAGCATGGTGCTGGTGCCGTGCTCCATCTGCATCTGATAGCGCCACTGCTGCTTGCCGCTGACGGCATCGACGGCGTACACCGCGCCGTCCCAGCTGCCGAACACCAGGCTGCGGCCTGAAAGCGCGGGCGAGGAATGCACGATGCCGCCCGTCTTGAACGCCCATTGCAGGGCGCCGCTGCGGGCATCCAACGCGTACACGCGCTCATCGCTGCTGCCGAAATACACTCTGCCCTCATGCACCAGCGGGGAGGACAGGTAGAAATCCCAGGCATCGCGGCTTGGCGTCACGCTTTTGGGGCTGCCGTACAGGCCGAAAGCGGAATACACCGATTCCCCCATGGTGGCGAACTCCCATAGCTGCACGCCGGTTAGCGCATCGAGCGCGTGAAAGCGTCCGTCGCGGCTCAGAAAGTACACCCGGCCGTCCGCCACGGCGGGCGTGGACGCGATGCCGCCATGGCAGTGGAAAAGCCACAGCAGCTTGCGGCTGGCCAGATCGATTGCATGCAGGTTGCCATCCTCCGCGCCTACGTACAGGATGCCTTGCGCCACCGCAGGCGTGGCGGTAATTTGCGCATGCAAGTCGAGCTGGCCGTCCAGCTTCAGGCGGCTCACATCGGGAACGGCAGCCGCACGGCAAGGCAGCATCAGCACAAAACAGGCGGCCAGCAACAGGCAACGCAGGATTCGAAAGTAAAACATGGCGTCCTTTCTTCAATCGGGAAAAGAGAGACGCCGATTCTAGGCGGCAGCACTCCCGCCAAGCTTCACGCTTCCTTCAGCATGGGTTCAGAAAATATTCAGCCGCTCAAGCAAGGGGCTGCTACACTCTTCGGCATGAAAATCCTGCTGGTGGAAGACGATCTGGAATTGGGCCGCGCCCTTCAGTCCGTGCTACAGGGCGAAGGCTTCAGCGTGGTGTGGGTGCGCATGGCGGCCGATGCGCGCCGCCTGCTGACCGAGGCGGAGCCGGACGCTATGCTGCTCGATCTCGGCCTGCCCGACGGCGACGGCATCGATCTGCTGCGCCATGCGCGCGCCAGCGGCGTGGAGCTGCCGATTCTGCTGATTACCTCGCGCGACAGCCTGGAAGACCGCTTGAACGGCTTCGGCCTGGGCGCCGACGATTACCTGATCAAGCCTTTCGACATCCCCGAACTGCTGGCCCGCCTGCGCGCCGTGCTGCGCCGCGTGCAAGGCGGCAGCAGCACCGGCGTCTGGCATTGCGGCGAACTGCAGCTGGACGAGAAGCGCATGGCGATCAATTGCGCCGGGCGCGCGGTGCCGGTGTCGCGCACCGAATTCAGCATCCTGCTCGCGCTGCTGCAAAAATCCGACCGCGTGGTCACGCGCGGCGAGCTGGAAGACCGCGCCCTCAACTGCAGCGAGAGCCAGACGCTCGACGTGCATATCTCCAATCTGCGCAAGAAGATCGGCGAACGCCGCATCCGCACCGTGCGCGGCGTCGGCTACATGATCCAGCAATGAAAGCGCCCAAATCCCTCTTCCAGCGCCTGCTGGGCGGCCTGCTGCTGGTGATGCTGGCAATCTGGCTGGTCATCGTCGCCATGGCAATTTACGACAATACCGTGGTCCAGGCGCGCAATACGGATGCCGAAAACAAGGGACTGGCCAAACAGATCCTGCTGAACATGGTGGCGCTCTCCGGCAAGCCGGAGGAAATGGCGCGCGCCGCGGAGGGCATCGAGGAGCTGCGCCGCTCCACTATCAAGGAAATGAACCGGATGCCGCGCCCGGCGCTGCTGCAAGTCTGGCAGGGAAAGCAGCGCATCCATCTCTCGCAATACTATCTGCCGTCCGGCGTGGGAGTGCCGCAGCAGAACGGTGGCACGCTGGGCGATCACTGGGTCAGTTTCAGCGCCAGCGATCCGGCCACCGGCATCACCGTGCGGCGCGACGCCATGCACGATAGCCGCTGGCTGTTTACCGGCGCGGGCGCCAGCTACTATCTGGCGCCCCTGCTTTACAGCCTGCCCTTCCTGATTCTACCGGCATGGATCATCGTGCGGCGCGGCTTGCAGCCGGTAAGCCGCATCGTCAGCGCCATCGAGGAACGTTCGGCCAGCGATCTGTCGCCGCTGCCGCCATCGCCCTACCGCGAGCTGTCGCCGCTAGTCGCCTCGGTCAACAGCCTGATGGAGCGCCTGATCGCCCGCGTCGAACGCGATAAGGAATTTCTCACCGATGCCGCGCACGAGCTGAAAACACCACTCTCCGTAATCCAGCTCAACGCCCACCTCCTGCTGAATCAGCAGGACGATTTGCGGCGCCTGCAGGAAGCCGACGCCGGCCTGCGCCAGGGCGTGGCGCGCGCCCCGCATACCGTGCACCAGCTCCTGGCGCTGGAACGCGCCCGCAGCGATCAGGAAGACGGCGCCATGCTGGAGATGGACCTGGCCCGCTTCCTGCGCGACCGCCTGGCCCAGGCCGCGCCGGTGGCGATGCAGCGCGGCATCGAGATCGAACTGGATGCCGCCACGCCCTGTCCTTTGCTTCTGCACCGCGAATCGGCCGCTTCGCTGCTGGACAATATCATCGACAACGCCATCAAGTACTCGCCCGACAAAGCGCGCGTCACGCTCAGTTTGCAGAACGATGGGCAGCATATCCGCCTGACCGTCAGCGACCAGGGGGCTGGCATACCGGCCTCCCTGCGCGACAAGGTATTCGAACGCTTCTTCCGCCTGCCGGGCCAGCAGCAGCCGGGCAGTGGCCTGGGACTGGCCATCGCGCGACAGGCCGCGGCACGCAACGGCGCGACCATCACCTTGACCGATGGCTTGCAGGGACAAGGCTTGACGGTAATGGTCGAGTTCAGCGTGCTGCAGGCCGCCTAGGACCAGATGCGGTACATCCAGTAGCTCTCTTCCTCGCGGATGCGGCGCAGCAGTTCGCTGGGGCTGATGCCGGTGATTTCGCGCGCCTCGCGGCTCATATGCGCCTGGTCGGCATAGCCGCCGCGCGCCGCCACATCGCTGAGCGACACCCGCCCGTCCAGGAAATCGCTGCGCGCTTCCAGAAAAGACTGCTCGGCGCGGCGCATGCGGCGCAGGGTGCGCAAGGGACGCCCCGCCCATTCGCGCACGCGGCGCTCCACCATGCGCATGCTGCGGCCGATGCCGGCGGCTGCGGCCTGGGCACCAAGACGGTTCACCCAATCCGCCATCAAGCCATCCCCGCTGCCGCTGCGCGCTGCACGCCAGCGCGGCTCCAGGAAGGCTTCGATCAGAGCAATGCGCGCCTCGTCATCGGACGCCGCCAGCACCTGTCGCGAGAGATCCTGCCAGTCCGCATGCAGCGCCTCGTTCACATCCGCCAGGCGGTTCATCTGGTCGTTCATATCCATGCCCGTCAGCCGGTGCCAGGCGTCGGGAAAAAACAGGATCGTCATGAAGTGCACCGGCCCGGAATTGAAGCTGACAGTGGGCTGCAACTGCGGCCCGCAGAAAATCGCCGAACCGGCGGCGGCCACCGGACTCGGATCGAGCACCGGCTCGAGAATCCGCGCATCGCCTTCGAACAGCCAGTAAATGCTGCAAAAGGGCGTGGCCGGATGGTGGTTCAACCGGTCGCGCTCCGCCATCGGCGGACGCTGCAAGGTATTGCGCAGCACAATGGCGCGGATGCAGGAAGCCAGCGCAAGGCTGGGCGCCACTAGACGGGTATCGGGACTGGCTGCCGGCATCGAAGTCTCCAGATGGAATGCCCCGGATTGTAGCGCAGCGGGCAAACGGCCATGTCGCAAATCTTCAAGACCGGCCAGCCGCACCGGCGCGAGAATGGCCGTAACGATTGCAAAGAATGAGGAAGCCATGACCGAATCAGTGCTGAACCCCGCCGCGCACGCGCCTGACCGCACCCTGCGCCGTCTGGACCAGTTGCCCCGCCCACGCGGCCTGCCGCTGCTGGGCAACGCCCTGCAGGTACGCGCCGAACGCATCCACCGCGATGTGGAAGCCTGGGCCGCCATCCATGGCCCGCTGTTCACCATCCGTCTGGGACGCACCACGGCGCTGGTGGTGGCCGACCATGAACTCATCAACGCCATTCTGCGCGACCGCCCGGACGGTTTCCGCCGCCCTTCCGTGATGGCGCGCGTCAGCGACGAAATGGGCGGGGAACGCGGCATCTTCCTGGCCGAAGGCGCGGACTGGAAGAACCAGCGGCGCATGGTGATGCAGGCATTGGCGCCGCACGCGGTCAAAGCCTACTTTCCGCTGCTGGCGCGCGTCGGCGCGCGTCTGCAGGCGCGCTGGCTGCGCGCCGCGCAAGCCGGCCAGCCGATAGAGCTGAACAGCGACCTGAAACGCTACACGGTGGACGTGATCGCCGGCCTGGCTTTCGGCACCGAAGTGAACACCATCGAGAACGGCGACGACCTGATTCAGCAGCATATCGAACGGATATTGAACGCAGCTTCCTGGCGCTCGATGTTCCCCTTCCCTTACTGGCGCTATGTGAAGCTGCCCGCCGACCGGCGCGTAGACCACAGCATCCAGGCGCTGCGGGCGGCGGTGGACGGCTTTATCGCCGGTTCGCGCCAACGTCTGCGCGAGAATCCGGCATTGGCGGAGCGTCCCAGCAATATGCTGGAAGCCATGCTGGCGGCGGCCGACCAGGAAGGCAGCGGCATCGACGACAGCACGGTGATCGGCAATGTCTCGACCATGCTGATGGCAGGCGAGGACACCACCGCCAGCGCGCTGGCATGGCTGATCTGGCTGTTTGGCCGCCATCCCGAAGCGCTGCGCAAGGCGCAGGAAGAGGTGAGGCGCATCGCGCCCGATCCCGCCGCCTTCACCATCGAGCAAATGGATGCGCTGGACTATGTGGAAGCTTGCGCCCACGAGGCCATCCGCCTCAAGCCGCCCGCCCCTTTCATGCCGCTGGAAAGCATCCGCGACACCGTCATCGGCGACGTGCAGGTGCCGGCCAACACCGTGGTCTGGTGCGTGCTGCGGCGCGAAAGCATGGACGAGGAATACGTGCGCAAAGCCAGCGAGTTTCTGCCGGAGCGCTGGCTGCAACCGGATGCGCCCAGGCAGCTCGGCATGCCCTTCGGCGGCGGCCCGCGCCTATGCCCCGGCCGCTACCTCTCCCTGCTGGAGATCAAGGTCGCCATTGCCGCCTTGCTGGGCCGCTTCGATATCCTGTCGGTCGATGCGGTGAAGCCGGACGCGCAAGGCGAGGTCAGCGAAATCCTCGGCTTCGTGATGGGGCCAGGCCAGTTGCGCATGCGGCTCAAGGAACGCGGCCAGCCGGCGCAGCGGCCCATGTATTGAAATGTAAATTGAAAGGCGGGCCGATTGACAGTAACAGCGCTTTTGGCCACTATCATGCGCTTCGAGCCACCATCAGAGCCGCACAATGAAATCATCCCGCCTGCTGCATCCCCTCACCGCCTTGCTGATCCTGGGCGCCGCCCTGCCGGCCGCCCACGCCGCCGACGCCGCGCCGGCCAAGGCCATCGCCAAACACGCCATCACCCACGAAGACGTGTGGCTGATGAAGCGCGTCGGCGCGCCGCAACCCAGCCCGGACGGCAAGTGGGCGGTCTTCTCCGTCACCGACAGCGCCTACGACAGCAAGGAACAATGGTCCGATCTGTGGATCAAATCCCTGAACGACGATACGCCGGCGCGCCGCCTGACCTTCAGCAAAGGCGGCGAAGGCGCCTTGAACTGGTCGCCCGACAGCAAGCACCTGATCTTTGTCGCCAAGCGCGATGGCGACGAGGCTGGCCAGATCTACCGCATCGACATCGCCGCCGGCGGCGAAGCGCAGCGCCTGACCACGCTGACCCTGGGCGCGCGCCAGCCCAAGTACAGCCCGGACGGCAAACAGATCCTCTTCATCAGCGACGTCTATCCCGGCACCGCCGACGAGGAAGCGGTGAAAAAAGCCGCCAAGGAACGCAAGGACCGCAAATACAGCGCCCGCGCCTACGAATCCTTCCCGCCGCGCTTCTTCGACAAATGGCTGGACGACAAAAAGGCCCGCCTGTTTGTGATGAACGCAGAGTCCGAGGCCAAGCCGCGCGACCTGCTCAGCGGCAGCAAGCTGGCCGACCTGCCGGGCTTCGGCGGCTCGCAGGGCGACGAAGGACAATCGCTGGATGCGGTCTGGGCGCCGGACGGCAAGTCCATCGTCTTCGCCGCCTCCACCAACCGCGACGAAGCGGCGCGCGCCTCCAGCTTCACCCAGATCTATGCGCTGCCGCTGAGCGGCGGCGAGCCGCAGCAACTGACCAAGGACACGCGCAGCTACCACGGCCTGAAATTCTCCCCCGACGGCAAAACCCTGCTGACGCTGACGCAAGAAGAAGCGCAAGGCAAGGTCTACGATCTGACCCGTCTCGCCAGCTTCGCCTGGCCGCTGCTCAATCCCCAGCCGAAGATTCTGAGCGCCACGCTGGACCGCTCCATCTCCCGCATCGCCCTGCCCTCGGATGGCAAGCGCATCTACTTCACCTACGAGCACGCAGGGCTGGAGCAGCTGCATTCGATGAATTACGCCGGCGGCGAGCAGCGCCAGGAAACGTCCCTGCCGACCGGCGTCATTAACTCCCTCAACGCGGGCGGCAAGGCCATGGTCGGCGTGTGGGAGTCCTCGGTCAATCCGCCGGAAATCTACGCCTTCAACGGCACGCCGAAGCGCCTGACCTCCTTCAATGTGGAGAAGGCCGGCGCCATCGACTGGCAGGCTCCCGAGCACTTCTGGTTCAAGGCCGCCGACGGACGTCAGGTCCACAATATGCTCATCAAGCCAGCCGGCTTCGATCCAGGCAAGAAGTACCCGCTGTTCTCCGTGATCCACGGCGGCGCCCACAATATGTGGCGCGACGGCTTTGTCCTGCGCTGGAACTACCACCTGCTGGCCAAGCCAGGCTATGTGGTGCTGCTGACCGACTACAAAGGTTCCACCGGCTATGGCGAGGAATTCGCGCGCGCCATCCAGTTCGACCCGCTCAAAGGTCCGGGCGACGATGTGAACCAGGCGGTGGATGAAGCGGTCAAAAAATACGCCTTCATCGACGGCGACAAACTGGCCGCCGGCGGCGCCAGCTACGGCGGCCACCTGGCCAACTGGCTGCAAGCCACCACCACGCGCTACAAGGCCATCGTCTCGCATGCCGGCGAGATGGACCTGATCATGCAGTGGGGCACCAGCGACAGCGTGTATGGCCGCGAAGTCAACAGCGGCGGCCCGGTATGGAGCAATCTGCCGGTATGGCGCGAGCAAAGCCCCATCATGCAAGGCGGGAACCACGAGAAAGGCACCGGCTTCAAAACGCCGATCCTGATCACCATCGGCGAACTCGATTACCGCGTCCCCATCAACAACGCGCTGATGAACTTCGCCGCCCAGCAGCGCCTGAACGTGCCGAGCAAGCTGGTGGTCTTCCCCGACGAGAACCACTGGATTCTCAAGGGCGAGAACAGCCGCTATTTCTATAACGAGGTGCACGGCTGGCTCGCCAAGTACCTGAAGTAAAACCAGCCTCTCCTACTGAAACGGCCCCGGATGCGCAAGCCTCCGGGGCCGTTTTAACAAATAACAACAAAACTTTCTTTTATACACCAAGTGTTTATAGTTTATTAGCGCATGTTAAAATTTGTTTCATGGATGCACTTGTTGGCCTGTGCAAGGGCCAGCGGAAACAAGCACAATGAAACTCTTCACCATTTGCGCCCTCAGCCTGGCGCTGCTGTCCGGATGCGTCGGCAAAAGCTATGAATACCATCCCGAGGAGGGGGCGCCCACCGCCACCCTGCGCGTGGGCGAAGGCAAACCGGCTTTCGTATATCTGACCAGCGAAGCGCGCTGTCCCAAAACATCGGTGGAACATAACGGCAACGCGACTACGATCCCGGCCAACACCCGGCTCTGGGTCGAGGCAGGCGCCTCCTCGCTGGGACTGGGCTATGGCCGCAAATGCACCATCCCGCTCAGCTTCGTGGCGGAACCGGGCAAGGACTACTACATTCTGTTCCAGGACAATGGCGGCGGCTGCGCGGCCACCATCGTCAGCCGCGGCGAGAAAGGCCACTTCGCCAGCGAACCATCGGCGCGCAGAGAAAAAGCCGAACAATGCCCATCTTGATGGGCGAATGAAAACGGCCCGCGCAAGGCGGGCCGCGTTTACCGCATCACAGCGGCATTACTTCTTGATCTGAATCGCGCTTTTCACTTCATTCACGCCTTTCACGCCGCGCGCCAGCTGCACGGCGCGGTCAGCTTCAGCCTTGCTTGGCACGAAGCCGCTCAGCGTCACCACGCCTTTTTGCGTTTCAACGTGAACGTCCATTGCCTTCACATGCGAATCGGCGGCCATATCGGCTTTCACTTTGGCGGTGATCACCGAGTCCGACATCGCCTCGCCGGCATCGGCGGTTTTCTCGCGCATGGTATCGGCCACGGCGGCCGTGGTGCTGTAGCTGCCGGATTTGATCGAAGCCAGCGAGGTATCCCTCACGCTTTTCGCCTGGCTGACGCAGGCCGATTTGGCATCGCCGCTCAAGTCATCGCATTTTTCCTTGGCCAGGTCATACTCGGCCTCCGCAACTTTTTTATGGGCTTTCTCCAGATCGCGCTTATTGTTTTTGTGATGAGCCACGGCATCGGATTCAGCACGGGCGCGGGCCACTTTCGCCTCTTCCTGGCAAACATCCTTGGCGTTGCCGCTCAAGGTGTCACTGCATCTATCCTTGGCGGCCTTGTAGTCGCTGGTGGCTTTATCGTGCGCGGCCTTATAGGCAGAGCTATCGGCATTCTGAGCAACTGCAATACTTGCGCTGGCCATCATGGCCAGGGTGATCAATGCGAGTTTTTTCATGATGTGTCCCCTTTCGGTTGATAGGCAAGAGCGATTAAACGCTGTCGCGTTGAATCGCTCTGTGCGCGACCGTACATATGCGGGGGAATCAATCGCTCAACAGTCCCTTGCTCCACAAGGCGCGCGCCTGTTCGAAGGGAGTTTGGCCGGCCGCAAAAACCTGGCCATCAGGAGCCAGCTTCAGCCATGCACGCGTATCGTGCGAGCCATATTCGGTGGGTTGTTCGCTGCGCAGCCGCAGCAGCCAGGCATGCACGACCGCGTATTGCGCCGGATGCTGACGTTGCGTCCAAGCCAGCGCCAGCAGATCGGAGAAGCCTTCCTCGCGGCGCGTATCGCGCAGCTCGCGCGCCAGCTTGCGCAGCTCGGGCGTGGAAGCATCCTCGGGCGCTTCCACAAAGCCGGCCGGCAGCGCATGCCAGACACCTTCGGCATAGCGCCAGCAATGGCCGATCTCATGCGCCGCCATCGCCTCGATCAGCAAGGCTTGCTGATCGGACGGCACGCCCGCCAGCACAGCCTCCGCCTGCGGATTGCCGCGCATCGACAAAACCAGCTTGCAACGGCCGTCCGCAAAGCCCATCGCCAGCGGCACATCATTCGGCCCCGCCTCCGGCTGCACCACGATATCGACCGGCAGCTTGAGCTGCTTCGCATACGACAGCACCGATGCAGAAGCGCCCAGCCAGCGCGTCTCCATTTCGGTCAGCTGAGCCGCCCCGGCAGCACTAGCAACAAGGGAAAGCAAGAGAGGCAAGGCAGCAGACTTCAGCATGGCGGACTCCAATAACGAAATCCAACTATACATGCCTTGCATCAAGTAACGGTTGCTATCCCGCAGGTGTTACAAAATATTTCCGTGAGACAAGCATCAACTTTGATCTTCCGCAAACAATGCCCAACCCTCGTGCCTGGCACCAGGGTTAGACATTTGTTGAGGAAGATCAAAGGCTCAGTGGGCGAGCAGGGCTTTGGCGGTGGGGAAGCTCGGGCGGATGTCGTTGGGGACGGTCTTCATCTTGTCCAGCGCTTTCTGCACGTCGGGACGGATGACGACGTATTTGTCCATCATCTGCTTGGCGCGGGCGTAGTCGCCGGTGGCTTCGATCGTGAGGAATTCGCGGTCGAGCTCAATCACGGCCTGGCGAATCTTCTTGAAGTCGACCGAGAAGGTGCCGTCGCCGTGCGAAACGAAGCCGCCTTTATCGAGCAGATAGTTGACCTGGATCGCCATGCCGCGCGCGTGCGAGTCGGTCAGGCCGAAATGCAGCGTGCGGAAGGCGGAGGCGAGGAAGGTGGTGTGCAGCTTGCGCTCGGCCGCTTCGCCTTCTCCCAGCACGCCTTTCAGTTGGCCCTTCTCCATCATGTACATCAGGGCGAACAGGCCGGTGACGTCGGCTTTCGCTTCTTCAATCGTGGAGTAGGCTTCCTTCAGATCCTGGCGCGGCGTCGACTCCTGGCCGTTCACCTTGGTGATGTGCGGACCAAGGCCGTGGGTGATTTCATGCGCGAGAATATGCGTGAAGAAGGAGTTGAAGTCGAGATCCTTCTGGTCGACGGGACGCAGCACCAGCTTGGCGATCGGCGTCAGCGTGGACTTGAATTTCGCTTCCTGCACATTCTTCAGCATGACGCGCTTGGAGCCGCGCTGGCTGATGATGCGCTCGTCGTTCGGCAGATTGTAGGCGGCGGTCTGCACGCCCATATTGCCGTCGCCCGCGCCATACACCTGGTTCACCACCACCATCGGCGCCACCGCGCCGACTTTCGGATTGCGGTATTGCGCATCGAGCGGCAGATTGTCTTCCAGTTCCTGCATATGCTTGGCAAAGAAATCGAGCTTGCTGGTTTCCTTCTGGTCGCGGATGCTCACATAGGCTTCGAAGGCGGCCTTGTAGCCAAACAGCTCGTCGTTATAGGTTTCGTATGGGCCGATGGTGACGTCGACCGGCGAATCCAGATCCATCCACGCAAAGTCGGAGGCCAGATAATCGTTGGACAGGAAGGCTTCCGCGCGTAGGCTGAGGAATTTTTTCAGCGAGGCGTTATCGGTGGCTGCCGCCGCGTCCTTCAGCAGCACGGACAGCTTCTGCATCTCGGCCGCGTATTCCTCCGAATACTTCACCGTCTTGAATTTGCCGTCGGCACCGGCGCGGATGGTGGTGAAGAACCACTGCGCATCCTTCTTCGCATCGGCGGACTGGGAATTGATCCACGCTTCCACCGCTTCCTTCGAAGCGCCCGCTGGATAGAAGTTGCCCGCCTCCGGTTTCTTGGCCGGGATGCTGATGCCCGCGTATTCGGCCGGCAGGAAGGACTGGTGGCCGTCGATGATGGACCACGGTCCCTTGTTCAGCCAGAAGTAATCCAGACGCGCCTTGCCCAGCGCCGACTTATCCTTTTGCAGCGCGGCCCACAGCGCCTCGTTGCCGGACCAGCGCTGGCGCAGCTGCAGCACATCAACGATCTTGGCCGCTTCGATCAGTTTGGCGATGGCTTTCTTGTCGCCTGCCGACAGCTTCGACACATCGGCCTTCAATTCGACCGGCGCGAAGCGCTTGCTCATCTTGTTCAAGTCGGCGACGCTGGCGGGAGCGGCGGATGCAGTGCTGCCGGCCATGGCCAGCAGCAGCGGGATCAGGAGTTTTTTCATGTGGCCTTCGATTGAGATGAAAAAGAGGCCACATTGTAATCCCAGAACGGCTTACCAGATGCGGTAAGTCTTGCCCGTTTCCGCGCCTTCCACGCTGCGGCTGTAAGCCAGCGCGACGCGGGCGGCGGGCACCGTTTCGAAGCCGTAGAAATACGGGCCGTATTTCGGCTGCGATTCGGTCAGCAGGGTCGGGCTGATGGAGTTGATGCGCAGGCCGCGTTTCAGCTCGATCGCCGCGCCGCGCGCGAAGCCATCCACCGCCGCGTTCACCGCGCTGGCATTGGCGCCATTGCGGATCGGCTGCTCGCCGACGATGCCGCTGGTCAGCGTGATGGAACCGGCGTCGTTCAGGTATTCCTGGGCGACCAGGGCCACATTCACCTGGCCCATCAATTTGCTGTTCAGGCCAATGTGGAACTGCTCGGGCGTCATTTCCGACAGCGGGCCGAAATGCAGGGCGCCGGCGGTGACGACCACCGCGTCCACCTTGCCGATCTTGTCGAACAGCGCGCGCACCTGGGCGATGTCCGTGATGTCGGCCTGGTACTGGCCGCTGCTGCTGCCGACGCTGACGATTTCGTGACGCTGGCCCAGCTCTTTGGCCACGGCCTTGCCGACTTCTCCATTGGCCCCAATGATGACGACTTTCATGACTGCTCTCCTGTTCGGTTGTGAAGTGCAGCCAGTATCGGCCAGTACGCGCGAGGAATAAATACGCTAATATGAATAACATTACTAACCAGCAGTTAGCAATCGATGGACAAGTTACGCAGCATGGAAATTTTCGTCGCCGTGGTCGATGCCGGCAGTTTCACGGCGGCGGCGGAGCGCTTCGAGATATCGCCGGTCATGGTGGGCAAGCATATCCGCGCGCTGGAGCAGCGCCTCGGCGCCGCCCTGCTCTCGCGCACCACGCGGCGCCAGTCGCTGACCGAGATCGGACGTCAGTACGCCGAGCAATGCCGCCTGATCCTGGCGCAGATCCAGAGCGCCGAATCGGTGGCCGAGGCGATGCGCGCCGTGCCGCGCGGACGGCTGAAGATCACGGCGCCGGTCTCCTTCGGCGCCGAGTGGCTCAGTCCCGCGCTGACCGAATATCTCGACCTGTATCCCGAAGTGAGCGTCGACCTGAATCTGAGCGACCGCGTGGTCGATCTGGTCGACGAAGGCTTCGACATAGGCCTGCGCATCGGCACCCTGCAGGATTCCAGCATGGTGGCGCGGCCGCTGCGGCCCTATGGCGTGGTGATCTGCGCCGCGCCCGAATACCTGGCCCAGCGCGGCACGCCGCAGACGCCCGAAGAACTGGTGCAGCATGAATGTCTTGATTTCCTCAACTGGAATCCGCAAGCACGCTGGCGGCTGCGCGGACAGAAGAACGGCAATGCCGTGCCGCCCAGCCGCTTCCGCTCCAACAACAGCCAATCGCTGCGCATGGCCGCGCTGAGCGGCTTCGGCATCATCATGCAGGCCGATCTGATGCTCGCCCGGGATATCGCCGCCGGCCGCCTCGTGCCGCTGCTGCAGGAACATATTCCCCAGCCGCGCCCCATGCACCTGCTGTACTCGCGCGACCGCCAGCCCACGCCCAAGCTCACCACCCTGGTCGACTTCCTGCTCGAGCGTTTCGGCCCCAGCGCCCCCTGGCCGCCCACCGGCCCCCGCCTTTGATCTGCATCAACTAATGTCCAACCCTGGTGTCAGGCACCAGGGTTGGACATTGCTTGATTTTTCTCAAAGAATGTCCTGGTCCAGTACCTGACACCAGGGTTGGACATTTTTTGATTTGGCGCAAACGGCTGGGGGCTTAGTTCCAGATTTTGTAGGTCTGGCCGGTTTCGATGCCGTCGACGCTGCGCACGTAAGCGAGCGCGACGCGCTTGGCGGGGACGGTTTCGAAGCCGGGGAACAGGTGGCCGTACTTGGGCGCGGATTCGGTGACGAGGGTGGGATTGACCACATTGATGCGCAAGCCGCGCTTCAGTTCCGGCGCTGCGGCGCGCACGAAGCCTTCGACGGCGGAATTGGAGGTGCTGGCGTTGGCGCCGTGGCGGATCGGCTGGTGCGCATCGACGCCGCTGGTCAGGGTGATGGAGCCGCCATCGTTCAGATAGTGCTGGGCGACCAGGGCCACATTGACCTGGCCCATCAGCTTGCTGTTCAGGCCAACGTAGAACTGCTCCGGCGTCATCTCGTCAAGCGGGCCGATATGCAGGATGCCGGCCGCCACCACCACCGCGTCCACCTTGCCGATTTGCTCGAACAGGGCGCGCACCTGGGCGATGTCCTTCACGTCCGCTTGATGCTGGCCGCTATGGCTGCCCACAGCGACGATCTCATGGCGCTGGCCCAGCGCCTCCACGATGGCTTGTCCGATGGTGCCGCTGGCGCCGATTACTACTGCTTTCATCTAGTTCTCCTATACAGGTTGCAAAGTGCAGCCAGTATCGATTACCAAACAAAAGGAATAAATGCAGCAGGATGAATAAGACTCCTAAGCCATGCTTAGGAATAGACGCTTCGGGCCGGCAAGTCCCATGACTGCCGGCCTCTTCCGCGTAAGGCGCAAGGTTTGACTTTGCTCAAACAATGTCCGACCGTGGTGTCAGGCACCAGGGTTGGACATTGTTTGATTTGGCGCAAACCTTATTGGGTGACGGTGGCGAGGCGGGCATCGGGTTGCCAGCCGGCGCCAAGGGCGCGTGCCACGGCAACCGCTGCCAGCAGGCGCTGGGTGCCGATCTGGGCGGCGGCGCGCTCGGTGGACAGGGCGCTGCGCTGGGCGTCGGTCACGTCGAGGTAAGTGGAGATGCCGCGCTCGTAGCGGGCCAGGGCGACCTGGTAGGCGCGGGCGGCAGCATCGCGCGAGGCGCTCTGCAGCTCGCCCTGCTGTTTGCGCTGCTGGGCGTCGGACAGGGCGTCTTCCACTTCACGCAGGGCGGTCAGCAGCTTGCCTTGGTGGTTGGCGATGGCTTCTTCGTAGCGGGCTTTGGCCAGGGCCAGATTGGCTTTGTTGCGGCCGCCGTCGAAGATGGGCAGGGACAGGCCAAGCGGGCCGGCGCTGAAGACGCGCGAACCGCTCTTCAGCGCATCGCTGAGTTTTTCGGAGGCGAAGCCGAAGTTGCCGGTCAGGGTCAGCGCGGGATAGAAGGCGCCTTCGGCCACGCCGATCTGCGCATTGGCGGCGCGCAGGGTGGCGACGCTGCCTGCCAGGTCGGGACGCTGGCCCAGCAGGCTCGCCGGCAAGCCGGCCGGAATCACGGGCGGCTGCGGCATCGCGCTGCCGGCAACCGCAGGCAGCACTGTGGCCGAAGGCGACGCGCCGAGCAGCACGGCCAGGCCGTGTTCCAGCTGGTTGCACTGACGCTGCACTTCCTGCAGGTCGGCTTCGGCGTTGGCACGTTCGATGCGCGCGCGCGAGGTGTCCAGCTCATTCGATAGGCCGGCGTTGAAGCGGGCGTTGACCAGTTCTTCGCTTTCGCGGCGGGTGCTCAGCGCATTGTTCAGGATGGCCAGTTCGGCATCCAGGCCGCGCAATTGCCAGTAGCTTGTGGCGACTTGCGAGGACAGAAGCAGCAGCACGCCGTCGCGGTCGGCCTGGGCGGCCAGGGCTTGCGCGTCGGCCGCTTCCACGGCGCGGCGCACGCGGCCCAGCAGGTCCAGCTCATAGGACATGGAGGCGCCCAGCGAGTACTGGTTGCCGCTGATGGAACGGTGGCCCAACGCGATGCCTTGCGAGGTATTGGCCGAGGTGCGCGAGTTGGCCACCGAGGTGTTCACGCTCAGCGAGGGCTGCTGGCTGGCGCGCGCCACGCCCAGCTGGGCTTCCGCCTGCAGCAGGCGCTGGGCGGCGGCCTGCACCGAGGGATTGTCGCGCAGGGCTTGCTGTTCCAGGCGGTTCAGGGTTTCGTCGCCGAAGACGGTCCACCATTGCTGCGGCAGGCGCGCTTCGGCGGCGCTGCCTTGCGGCGCGTGGCGGAAGGCGCTGTCGCCGACGTTTTTCGGCGCCTTGAAATCGCTGCCGACCGTGCTGCAAGCCGACAGGGCCAGGCCAACGGCGGCGGCCAGCGCCAGGCGTTTGGTGCTTTGGAGCGTAGTTGCGAACATATTCTTTTCCTCTTTCTAGTTTGCGCGCCGCTTAGTGCGCGCCACCACCGCCGCCCGAAGGCGACTTGACTTTGTCGGACAGCCACAGGACCGGGATGCAGGCCAGCAGAATCCAGCCGACCAGCAGGAAGCCGTCGTTATAGCCCATCACAAAAGCTTCGCGCCGCACCAGGTTGTCGATGGCTTTCATCGCCATATTCGAAGCCGTGCTGGGGTCCATGCCGCGGCTGATGAAGGATTGCGTGAGCACGTCCAGGCGCTGCACCACCTCGCTGGAAAACGCGGTCACCGATTCGCCCAGGCGCGCGGAGTGGAACTGCTCGCGCTTGGTCAGCGCGGTGGCCAGCAGGGCGATGCCGATGGAGCCGCCGAGATTGCGGGTCATATTGAACAGGCTCGATGCCGAGGGCATGTCTTTCGGTCCGACGCCGTTCATGGCGAAGTTCGACAGGGTCAGCATGATGAAGGGCTGGCCCAGCGCGCGCAGCACCTGGGACCACAGCAGCTGGTCGTAGCCGGTGGTGGCGTCCATATACCCATTCATCAGGCAGGAGCCGCCGAACAGCAGCAGGCCGAAGGAACACAGCAGGCGGTTGTCGATCTTCGACGAAAGCTTGGCCACGAAGGGCATGACGAACAGCTGCGGCAAGCCCACCCACATGATCACTTCGCCGATCTGCATGGGCGAGTAGCCTGCGATCTGGCCCAGGAACAGCGGCAGCAGGAAAGACGAACCATACAGGCCCATGCCCATGATTGCCGACAGCGCGGTGGCCACCAGGAAGTTGCGTTGGCTGTACAGGCCCAGGTTGACGAAGGGCTGGGCGCGCGTATTGCTGGTGATGACCCAGCCCAGGATGCCGATCACCGACATCGTGGCGAAGGCGATGATGAAGGCAGAGTCGAACCAGTCCTTGCTATTGCCCTCTTCCAGGAAGATGGTCAGGCAGCCCAGGCCCATGGCCATGAAGCCGATGCCCAGCCAGTCGGCTTTGAGCAGCTGATCGAGCTTGGCCTTTTCCTTGTCCAGACCATAGGCCATGCCCACCATCAGCAGGATGCCGGGCGCCCAGTTAATGTAGAAGATCGAAGGCCAGCCATAGATTTCGCTCAGGTAGCCGCCGAAAGTCGGTCCCATGGCCGGCGCCAGCGTGGCGGTCAGACCGAAGATGGCCATGCCGGTGGCGCGCTTGGAGGGCGGCAGCTTGGCCATCACCAGGGTCATCGCCATCGGAATCAGGGCACCGCCGGTGAAGCCTTGCAGCATGCGGAACACGATCATGCTCTCCAGGTTCCAGGCCATGCCGCACATGGTGGAGAACACCAGGAACAGGGCGGTGGTGCCCATCATATAGCCGCGCAGGCCGAAGACGCGGGTCAGCAGGCCTGTCAGGGGAATGACGATGATCTCGGCCACCAGATAGGCGGTGGAGATCCACGAACCCTCTTCCTGGGTGGCGGAAAGCGAACCGAGGATGTCCTTCAGCGAGCTGTTGGTGATCTGGATATCCAGCACCGCCATGAAGGCGCCCAGCATGCCGGCGGCAACGGCGATCCAGGTCCGGGCATCGACCTTGCCGAGGGCATGCGGGTCCGCCGCAGACAGGGTTTGCGTAGCGCTCATCGCTGCTCTCCTTAGTGGGCCGCGACTTTCAGGCCGCCCTCTTTCAGGTCGCCTTCTTTCAGCGCCACTTCGGCGATGGCCGACATGCCAGGCGCCAGACGGCCGCCCATGGCTTTGATGTCTTCCGCCTTGAGCGTGATCTTGACCGGCACGCGCTGCACGATCTTGGTGAAGTTGCCGGTGGCGTTATCGGCCGGCAGCAGGGCGAACTGGGCGCCCGATGCGGGGGCGAAGCTGTCCACGCGGCCGACCAGTTCCTTGCCGGGGAAGGCGTCCACCATCACGTGCACCTGCTGGCCCACGTGCATTTCGGCGAGCTGGGTTTCCTTGAAGTTGGCGGTGACCCAGACATTGTCCTGCACGATGGCGGTCAGCTGCTGGCCGGCCTGCACGCGCTGGCCCACTTCGATGGTGCGCTTGCCGATGCGGCCGGTGACGGGCGCCAGCACCTGGTTGTAGGCCAGCTGCTGCTGGGCGTCTTTGAGCTGCACGCGCAGCACCTTGATCTGGGCTTTCTGCACTTCGCGCGCCGAGGTGGCGGCGGTGATCTGGGCCTTGGCGGCGGCGGCGCTGTCCTTGCGCGCGGCCAGGTCGGCGGCGGCGCTGGTGCGGGCGGCGGTGGCGGCATCCAGTTCGGCTTTGGAGACGGCCTTCATCTGGCTGGTGTACAGCTGGCCATAGCGATCGGCGTCCTGCTTGGCGCGCAGCAGCTGGGCTTCGGACTGGGCCACCTGGGCGGCGGCGGCGCTGGCCTGGGCGTTGACCTGGGCGATCTGCGCTTCCGACTGCAGCACCTGCTGTTCGGCCGTTTCGATCTGGGCCTGGATCTGCTCCACTTTCACATGCTGGTCGAAGGGATCGAGTTCGGCGATGACCTGGCCTTCCTTGACCAGCTGGTTATCTTCGATCAGCACCTTGCTCACCACGCCGGTGATGCGCGAGGACACGGGATGGACGTGGCCGGCCACATAGGCGTTCTCGGTCTCCACGAAGTAATGGCTGCGATACCACATGCGGCCGCCGGCGCCGATGGCGGCCAGGGCAATCAGGCCGGCCACGATCATGACGCGGGGATTCGGCGGGTTCTTGCCGGCCGGCGCGGCCGCTGCGGCCGGCGCCGGAGCGGAATGGGGGACGGCGCTGAGCACTTTTTGTTCTGCCTGATTGGACATGGTGACGCTCCAAAATGAAATTGTGTCTGTGCATTATTCGACAAAGCGGAAATGAAGTCAAGAAATGAAACGATTGCATTTCATTTGAATTTGGAATAAAGTGCCGGCATCTGATAGGCTTCGCGTATACTTCTTGCCATGTCATCAACAATGTCCGAACTCCCCACTACTGCCCAGCCACCAGCCGAGAGCGAGCCTTGCATCCAATGCAAGGCCGGCCGCCCGCGCGCCAGCGAAGCCGAGGCGCGCCAGTTGGAATTGATGAACACGGCTGCCCGCCTGTTCCTGGAAAAAGGTTATAGCAAGGTCAGCCTGGAGATGATTGCGCGCGAAGCCCATGTGGCGGTGCGCACGATTTACGTGAAGTTCGGCGGCAAGGCCGGCCTGTTCCATGCCATCCTGACCTATAAGCGCGAGGACTTCATGGCCTCGCTGGACGATCTGGATACGACGGTGCGCCCGCTGCGCGACATCCTGCTCGATTTCAGCCAGCGCTTCACCGACCTGATCACCTCCTCCTCCGCGCTGCGCCTGCACCGCATGGTGATCGCCGAAGCCCACTTCAATCCCGAACTGGCCGAAGCGTTTTACGAGGGTGGTCCCAAGCAGACGCGCGAAATGCTGACGCGCTTCTTCTCGCGCCCCGACATCCGCGGCCAGATGCGCGATGACATCCCGCCCAATATGCTGACCATCTACCTGCTGAATCTGGTGATGGGCGACCATATGAAGCGCTACCTCTTTGACGTGGAAACTCACAATACGCCGGAACAGGTGCAGCAGCACCTGAAGGCGGCCATCGACCTTTTCCTGCGCGGGACCATGCGCTGAGCGCTCACTCTTGCGGCGCACCGGCATTCATGGCAGCATAGCCGCTTCGTCTTTGCTCCGGCCTTTCCCGGACGGACTCCACCGAGAATTCACCATGACCGACAAGCTAAGCGCAGAGCAGCAAACCGAAGACCAGCAATTCTGGAAGTTCATCGACGCCCATATCCTGCTGGCCAACGAACAGCTGCAAAATGATCCTGCGCGCGCCAATATCGCCGGTGCAGCCCTGCTGTTTGCCGCCGCCCGTTTCAACTCCTACCTGCTGGCCGCTGGCAGCGGCACGCGCGAAGTCTTCGCCGGACGCAAGGAAGAAGCCGCGCATTATCTGCGCGAGCAGTTCAATAAAATGTTGAGCGATAACCTCGACGATTTCGACACCAACTTCGAGCAGCACCAGAAAGGCCAATAAGCATGAGCACCCCAGAAGCAAACGACAACGACAAGCAATTCTCCGAAATCATCGACGCCTTCGTCGTTCTGGCCAACGACAAGGCCAAGACCACGCCGCCGCAAATGGTGAGCGCAGGCCTGCAGTTCGCCTCCTCGCGTTTCTGCGCCTATCTGCTGGCAGGCACCAGCACCTCGAAAGAGCACTTCCTGGAACAGAAGGAAGAGGCCATCAAGTACTTCATGGGCCAGTTCGAGCAGATGCTGCGCGATAACGTCACCGACTACGAAAACAACTACGAGCAATACCAGAACTGGGACGGCTCCAAACCTGCCGAGTAAGTAGAACGCATAAGGAAAAAGGGCCAGTTCGATGAACTGGCCCTTTTTTATTGTCGCTTGCTGCGCTGAGCTTAACGCTTGCGCGGCGGCGGCAGGTCGGTGCAGACGCCTTCGTAGACTTCAGCAGCCATGCCGATCGACTCGCCCAGGGTCGGGTGCGGGTGGATGGTCTTGCCGATATCCACGCCGTCCGCGCCCATCTCGATCGCCAGGGCGATCTCGCCGATCATGTCGCCGGCATGGGTGCCGACGATGGCGCCGCCCACGATACGGTGGGTTTCAGCGTCGAACAGCAGCTTGGTGAAGCCTTCCTCGCGGCCATTGGCCACGGCGCGGCCGCTCGCGGCCCATGGGAAGACGCCCTTCTCCAGCTTGATGCCCTTGGCTTTCGCCTCGTCCTCGGTCAGACCGACCCAAGCCACTTCCGGATCGGTGTAGGCCACCGATGGAATCACCTTGACGTCGAAGTGCGACTTCTGGCCGGCGGCGGCTTCCGCCGCCACGTGGGCTTCGTGCACGGCCTTGTGCGCCAGCATCGGCTGGCCCACCAGATCGCCGATGGCGAAGATGTGCGGAACGTTGGTGCGCATCTGGCTGTCGACCGGGATGAAGCCACGGTCGCCGACAATCACGCCGGCCTTGTCGGCAGCGATCTTCTTGCCGTTCGGGCTGCGGCCCACGGCCACCAGGACCATATCGTAGACCTGCGGTTCCGGTGCGGTGGCGCCGGCTTCGGCGGCTTCGAAGGTAACCTTGATGCCTTCCGGCAGGGCTTCCACGCCCACCGTCTTGGTCTTGGTCATGATGCGGTCGAAGCGCTTCTCGTTGTGCTTCTGCCAGACCTTGACGGTGTCGCGGTCGGCGCCCTGCATCAGGCCATCCATCATTTCGACCACGTCGATGCGCGCGCCGAAGGTGGAATACACGGTCGCCATTTCCAGACCGATGATGCCGCCGCCGATCACCAGCATGCGCTTCGGCATGAAGCGCAGTTCCAGCGCGCCGGTGGAATCGACAATGCGCGGATCTTCCGGCACGAAAGGCAGCTTCACCACGGCCGAACCGGCAGCGATGATGGCCTGCTTGAACTGCACGACTTTCTTCGTGCCGTCGGCCGCCGTCACCTCGATGTGGTTCGGGCTGACGAACTGGCCCACGCCCTGCACCACGCTGACCTTGCGCGCCTTGGCCATGCCGGCCAGGCCGCCGGTCATCTTGCCGATCACGCCTTCCTTGTACTTGCGTACTTCATCGATATCGATCTGCGGCTTGGCGAAGGTGACGCCATGCTTGGACATGGTGGCCGTCTCGTCGATCACGGCCGCCAGGTGCAGCAGCGCTTTGGACGGGATGCAGCCCACGTTCAGGCAGACGCCGCCCAGGGTCGCATAGCGCTCCACGATCACGGTGTTCATGCCCAGGTCGGCGGCACGGAAGGCGGCCGAGTAGCCGCCAGGGCCGCCGCCCAGCACCATCATGTCGCACTGCACGTCGACCTGGCCGCTGTAGCCGCCGGCGGCCGGAGCCACGGCAGGCGCGGCGGCGGCAGCCGGTGCGGGGGCGGGTGCAGCGGCAGGAGCAGCGGCCGGCGCCGGTGCGGCTGCCGGAGCAGCAGCGCCAGCGGACGCGCCTTCCTCGACCAGCAACAGCAGCGAGCCTTCGCCCACCTTGTCGCCGACCTTGATTTTCAGCTCCTTGACGACGCCGGCATGGGTCGATGGAATTTCCATCGAAGCCTTGTCCGACTCCACCGTGACCAGGGACTGGTCGACCTTGATGGTGTCGCCCACCTTGACCATCACCTCAATGACTTCCACTTCCTTGAAGTCGCCGATATTCGGTACTTTTACTTCGGTCATCGCGCGGCCTCCTTACAGCAGGATCTTGCGCATATCGGCCAGAACCTCGGCCAGATACACAGCGAAGCGCGCGCCGGAAGCGCCATCGATCACGCGGTGATCGTAGGACAGCGACAGCGGCAGCATCAGGCGCGGCTGGAAGACCTTGCCGTCCCACACCGGCTTGATGGCCGATTTGGACAGGCCCAGGATCGCCACCTCAGGCGCATTGACGATCGGCGTGAAGGCCGTACCGCCGATGCCGCCCAGCGAGGAGATGGTGAAGCAGGCGCCCTGCATATCGGTCGGTTTCAGCTTGCCTTCGCGCGCAGCCAGCGACAGCTCGCCCATTTCCTGGGCAATCTGCGCCACGCCCTTCTTGTCGGCGTCCTTGATCACCGGTACTACCAGGCCGTTCGGCGTGTCGGCGGCGAAGCCGATGTTGTAGTACTTTTTCAGGATCAGGTTCTCGCCCTTCTCGTCCAGGGACGCGTTGAAGGCCGGGTATTTCTTCAGCGCGGCCACGGATGCCTTGATGACGAAGGCCAGCATGGTCAGCTTGACCGCGTCCTTGTTCTTGGCGGTTGCGGCGTTGGAGGCGACGCGGAAATCTTCCAGGTCGGTCACGTCGGCGTCTTCGAACTGCGTCACGTGCGGGATCATCACCCAGTTGCGGTGCAGGTTCGGACCGCTGATCTTCTTGATGCGCGGCAGCGCCTGCAGCTCGGTTTCGCCGAACTTGCTGAAGTCCAGCGATGGCCATGGCAGCAGGTTCAGGCCAGCACCGCCGCCAGCGGCGGCAGCAGCGGCGTTCGGCGCGGCAACCGCGCCGGACATCACGCCCTTGACGAAGTTCTGCACGTCGAGCTGGGTGACGCGGCCTTTCGGGCCGGAACCCGGCACGCGGCCGACATCCACGCCCAGTTCGCGGGCGAACTTGCGCACGGATGGCGAGGCGTGAGCCAGCGCGCCGCTGACGGCAGGCGATGCAGCCGGTGCAGGCGCGGCAACCGGTGCAGCCGCTGCGGCAGCAACCGGAACCGAAGCTGCGGCGGCAGGCGCAGGCGCCGCAGCCGGTGCAGCGACCGGAGCGGCAACGCCGCCGGTCGCTTCCACGATCAGCACCAGGGAGCCTTCAGCCACCTTGTCGCCAACCTTGACCTTCAGTTCCTTCACCACGCCGGCGTGCGAGGATGGGATTTCCATCGAAGCCTTGTCCGACTCCACGGTGATCAGGGACTGGTCCTTGGCGACGGTGTCGCCGATCTTGACCAGCAGCTCGATCACTTCCACTTCCTTGAAATCGCCGATGTCCGGCACCTTCACTTCGACCGGGCCAGCAGATGCCGCAGGGGCGGCGGCCGGCGCAGGCGCTGCAGCGGCAGGCGCCGGAGCAGCGGCGGCCGGGGCGGCCGCTGGCGCCGCTGCAGGAGCGGCGGCAGCGCCATCCGCTTCGATCAGCAGCAGCAGCGAACCTTCCGCCACCTTGTCGCCCACCTTGATCTTCAGCTCTTTCACCACGCCAGCGTGCGAGGACGGGATCTCCATCGAAGCCTTGTCCGACTCCACCGTGACCAGGGACTGGTCCACCTTGATCGTGTCGCCCACTTTCACCATCAGCTCGATGACTTCAACTTCCTTGAAGTCGCCAATATCCGGGACTTTTACTTCCACAATGCTCATAGCGTTCGCTCCGTATTCTCGTTATTGGGTCACCGGATTCGGCTTGTTCGGGTTGATACCGTACTTGGCGACAGCCTTCTCGACCACGGATGCGTCGATCTTGCCTTCATCGGCCAGCGCTTTCAGCGCGGCGACGGTCACGTAGTAGCGGTTCACCTCGAAGAACTCGCGCAGCTTGGCGCGGCTGTCCGAGCGGCCGAAGCCATCGGTGCCCAGCACTTTATAGGTGCGGCCTTTCGGCATGAAGGCGCGGATCTGTTCAGCGAAGGTACGCATGTAGTCGGTGGTTGCCACGATCGGGCCGCTGGTGTTCTGCAGCAGGCCGGTCACGTAAGGCACGCGCTGTTGCTTGGTCGGGTTGACCATGTTCCAGCGGTCGGCGTCCTGGCCTTCGCGCGCCACCAGGGTCAGCGACGGTGCGGACCAGATGTCGGCGGCGATATTCCAGTCGTTCTTCAGCAGTTCGGCGGCGAAGATCGATTCGCGCAGAATGGTGCCGGAGCCGATCAGCTGCACGCGCTGCTTGGCGTCCTTGTCGCCCTCTTGCAGCAGATACATGCCCTTCAGGATGCCCTCTTCCTGGCCGGCTTTCAGGCCTGGGTGGGCGTAGTTCTCGTTCATCAGGGTGATGTAGTAGAACACGTCTTCCTGTTCGCCCACCATGCGGCGCAGACCGTCCTGCACGATCACGGCCAGTTCGTGGCCGAAGGTCGGGTCGTAAGGCACGCAGTTCGGGATGGTAGCAGCCATGATGTGGCTGTGGCCATCTTCGTGCTGCAGGCCTTCGCCGTTCAGCGTGGTACGGCCGGCGGTGCCGCCCATCAGGAAGCCGCGTGCACGCATGTCGCCGGCAGCCCAGGCCAGGTCGCCGATACGCTGCATGCCGAACATCGAGTAGAAGGTGTAGAACGGAATCATCACGCGGTTATTGGTCGAGTACGAGGTCGCCGCAGCGATCCACGAGCTCATGCCGCCCGCTTCGTTGATGCCTTCCTGCAGAATCTGGCCGGCCTTGTCTTCGCGGTAGTACATCACCTGGTCCTTGTCGACCGGCTCGTACAACTGGCCTTGCTGGTTGAAGATGCCGATCTGGCGGAACAGGCCTTCCATGCCGAAGGTACGCGACTCGTCGACCAGGATAGGCACCAGGCGCTGGCCCAGGCTCGGGTCGCGCAGCAGCGCGGTGATGATGCGCACGAAGGACTGGGTGGTGGAGATTTCACGGCCTTCGGCGGTCGGCTCCAGCACGGCCTTGAAGGCGTCCAGGCCCGGCACGGTCAGCTGCTCGTCGGCTTTCACGCGGCGCTGCGGCAGGTAGCCGCCCAGTGCCTTGCGGCGCTCGTGCAGGTACTTGATCTCAGGCGCGTCGTCGGACGGCTTGAAGAACGGGATCTCGGCCAGTTTGTCGTCAGGAATAGGAATGTTGAAGCGGTCGCGCATTTCGCGGATCGCCTCGTCGTCCAGCTTCTTGGTCTGGTGGGCGGTATTGCGCGCCTCGCCAGATTTGCCCATGCCGAAGCCCTTGATGGTTTTCACCAGCAGCACGGTCGGCTGACCTTTGTGTTCCTGGGCGATCTTGAAGGCGGCGTAAATCTTGTGCGGATCGTGGCCGCCGCGGGTCAGGCGCCAGATGTCGTCGTCGCTCATATTGGCGACCATTTCCAGCAGCTTCGGATGCTTGCCGAAGAAGTGCTTGCGCACGTAGGCGCCATCCTTGGCTTTGTAATTCTGGTATTCGCCGTCGACGGTTTCCATCATCACGCGCTGCAGGATGCCCTCCTTGTCCTGGGCCAGCAGGTTATCCCAGCCCGGACCCCAGATGACCTTGACCACATTCCAGCCGGCGCCGCGGAAATCGGCTTCCAGTTCCTGGATGATCTTGCCGTTGCCGCGCACAGGGCCGTCCAGGCGCTGCAGGTTGCAGTTGACCACGATGACCAGGTTGTCCAGCTTCTCGCGCGCGGCCATGCCGATAGCGCCCATCGATTCCGGTTCATCCATCTCGCCGTCGCCGCAGAAGGCCCAGACTTTACGGCCTTCGGTCTTGGCGATGGAACGCGCGTGCAGATACTTCAGGAAGCGCGCCTGATAGATCGCCATCAGCGGGCCCAGGCCCATGGACACGGTCGGGAACTGCCAGAAGTCCGGCATCAGTTTCGGGTGCGGGTAGGAGGACAGGCCTTTGCCGTCCACTTCGCGGCGGAAGTTCACCAGCTGTTCTTCGGAGAGGCGGCCTTCCAGGAAGGCGCGCGCGTACACGCCGGGCGAGGAGTGGCCCTGGATGTACAACAGATCGCCGCCGTGTTCTTCAGTCGGCGCTTTCCAGAAGTGGTTGAAGCCAATGCCCAGCATATTCGCCAGCGAGGCGAAGGAGGACAGGTGGCCGCCCAGGTCGCCGTCGGCGCGGTTGGCTTTCACCACCATGGCCATGGCGTTCCAGCGCATCCAGGAGCGCAGGCGCTCTTCATATTCCAGATTGCCGGGGCAATGGGCTTCGAGGTGGGCGGGGATGGTGTTGACGTAGGCGGTATTGGCGGAGAACGGGATTTGCGCGCCGCGGCGGCGGGCCAGATCGACCAGGCGCTCCATCAGATAGTGGGCGCGGTCCGGGCCTTCCTTCTCCAGCACCGCTTCCAGCGCCTCCAGCCATTCTTTGGTTTCCTGGGCGTCAGGATCGTTGGCGGTTTGGGCCGTGACCTGGTCTAGTTGAGCTGACATGTATCTAGTCTCCTATGTAAGTGGGTGCCCCGCCCGAAACCGTCGCTGTATCGCACTATCGGAAGGCGCTGTGATTATTTACTAAGACTTTGGCTAAGTGTGAGGATTCTAGCAGTGAATTTACGCTTTTTCAAATTACGGAAGTACATTCCGTATTATGAAATTAATGCTGCAATGCCGCATGGCGCCAGGCTTTGGCTGATGCGAGCATCAAGCTTGATTACTAGCGGGAATTGAGACGAGCCACTGCGTAGGACTCCAACATGCGCCTGGTGACCTCCAGCTCGTTTTGCAGCAATTCAGTATCGGGCAACACCGTCCGATAGTTCGCTGCCATGACTTTGTTAGGTAGTCCATCCAAGGCATATCGCGCCAGAGCATGGCCTTTGTCGGCGCAGAGAATCAGGCCTACCGGAGGATTTTCATCCGGGAGCGACCAATGCTCTTTAGCGTAGTTGCAATACATGTGCATCTGCCCCACGTCGGCAGGACTCAAACTGCCAAGCTTCAGGTCTATGATGACCAGACAACGTAAGCGGCGATGGAAGAACAGCAGATCTACACGATACCAAGTCTGGTCGATGCGCAAGCGGCGCTGGCGCCCGACGAAGGTGAATCCCTCCCCTAGCTCAAGCAGGAAATCTTCCAGCCGCTGGATCAAAGCGCTTTCAAGGTCCGATTCCGAATACTCGTCCTTAAGGTTCAAGAACTCGAGCACATAGGGATCTTTGATGGCGTCGTCGGGCGTGAGGGCATCCACTGGCTTCGATACGGCTGCTCTTGCCAGCATGGCAGCTTTATTCTTGGAAAGGGCCGTGCGTTCATAAAACTGGCTGCCAATCTGCCGCTCGAGCTGACGCACGCTCCAGCCACCCCGCAAGGCTTCCACCTCATAGAACTGCCGGGCGTGGGCATCCTTCACCGATAGCAAACTGACGTAGGCCGACCACGGCAGCGCGAATATCTGCGCCAGATCCAAGAGGTCGAAAGTCACCGATACTGCTCCAGATTTCTTGGCAGACAATCCGCCTTCAGATTTCCGAGACAGCGTCTCGGAAATCAAAGCCGGGGGATATGCCAGGAAGAACCGCCGCATATTCTCCAGATTGTCCACGCTAAACCCGCGCCCAAACCGCCTGCTTAGATCGCCAGACAACCTTATGATCAACTGCTCGCCATAACCTGCCCGCCGTTTGCCTTTCTGTTCGGCATCCACGATGCGATGGCCGATTTCCCAATAGCTCGCAGTCATCAAAGCATTGATATGCCGTGCCGCCGCATGGCGGGCAGCATCAAGCATTTCCACAATACCACCATGAATCCCGGCGTACCCAGCCGGCACAGCAGCGGTTTTCACATTTGCAGGAAGCGCGCTCTTGCTCATCCGATCCCCCCATAACGCCATTATTGCCAGTATGACACCTTAGCGATTTATCCCAGCCTCTACCCGGCATACGGTTCAGAGGGCGGCGGCTTTATAATGGCGTTTTTACTTCCCACCCACCATAAATCATGTCTGCACAACTGATCGACGGAATTGCCCTCTCCCAAAAACTGCGCGCTGAAATCGCTGAACGCGCCGCCGCCCTCACGGCCCAAGGCCGCCAGCCTGGCCTGGCCGTGATCCTGGTCGGCGAAGACCCGGCCAGCCAGGTCTATGTGCGCAACAAGGTCAAGGCTTGCGGCGACGTCGGCATCCATTCCGTGATGGAAAAGTATGATGCCGACCTGAGCGAAGCGGCCCTGCTGGAGCGCATCGCGGCCCTGAACGCCGATCCGAGCATCCACGGCATCCTGGTGCAGATGCCCCTGCCCAAGCACATCAATCCGCATAAAGTGATCGAAGCCATCGCCACCAGCAAGGACGTGGACGGCTACTCGGTGCTGAGCGCGGGCGAGCTGATGACCGGCCTGGAAGGCTTCCGTCCCTGCACGCCGTACGGCTGCATGAAACTGATCGAATCGACCGGCACCGACCTGCGCGGCAAGCACGCCGTGGTGATCGGCCGCAGCAATACCGTGGGCAAGCCGATGGCCCTGCTGCTCTTGCAGGCCAACGCTACCGTCACCATCTGCCATAGCGCAACGCCGGATCTGGGCCTGTACACCCGCCAGGCCGACGTGATCGTGGCCGCCGTCGGCCGCCGCAACACGCTGACCGCCGACATGGTCAAGCCGGGCGCACTGGTGATCGACGTCGGCATGAACCGCGACGAGAACGGCAAGCTGTGCGGCGACGTGGACTTTGCCAATATCAAGGAAGTGGCTTCGCACATCACGCCGGTGCCGGGTGGCGTGGGTCCGATGACGATTACCATGCTGCTGATGAACACTATCGAGTCGGCCGAGCGCGGCTAAGCCGCTGCGTGCAGCCGGCCATATAAAAGGATAACCATGACGAACGACGCCCTGAACAATCCCCTGCTGGACTTCTCCGGCCTGCCCCGCTTCGATGCGATCACGCCGGAACACGTCACCCCTGCCGTCGAGCATCTGCTGGAGCTGAACCGGGCCGCCGTGGCGCGGCTGGAAGCGCCCGCCGAGCAAGTGACGTGGGAAAACTTCGTGGCCCCGCTGGAGAACGCGACCGAGCAGCTGGGCCGCGCCTGGGGCATCGTCAGTCACCTGAACAATGTGGTCGACACGCCCGAGCTGCGCGCCGCCTATAACGACAATCTGCCGAAAGTGACCGAGTTCTGGACCGCCCTGGCCCAGAACGAGGCGCTGTTCGCCAAATACAAGGCGATCAAGGCCAGCGCTGCGTTTGCCGGCCTGTCGCCCGCGCGCCAGCGCATCATCGAAAATGCGATCCGCGATTTCCGCATGGGCGGCGCCGAACTGCCGGCCGACAAGAAGGAGCGTTTCGCCGCCATCCAGGAAGAGCATGCCGCAACCTCGACGCGCTTCTCGGAAAACGTGCTGGATGCCACCAACGACTGGAAACTGCTGATCGCCGACGAAGCCGAGCTGTCCGGCGTGCCCGACGATGTGAAGGCCGCCGCCAAGGCCTTGGCTGAGAAAGAAGGCAAGCAAGGCTTCCAGTTCACCCTGCATTTCCCGTCCTACTACCCGCTGCTGCAATTTGCCGACAGCCGCGCGCTGCGCGAGCAGGTCTACCGCGCCAACGCCACCAAGGCTTCCGAGCTGGCCGAAGCGTTCAGCGAGCGCGAGAAATGGGACAACAGCCAAAACATCGTCACCCTGCTCAAGCTGCGCGCCGAAGAAGCGCATCTGCTGGGCTATGCCAACTTCGCCGAAGTGTCCCTGGTGCCGAAGATGGCGCAAAGCCCGGAACAGGTGATCGGCTTCTTGGAAGACCTGGCCAAGCGCGCCCGTCCGTACGCCGAGCAGGATCTGGCCGAACTGCGCCAGTTCGCCAAGGACGAGCTGGGCATCGCCGAGCTGCAAGCCTGGGATCTGCCTTATGCCTCCGAAAAGCTGCAGGAACGCCGCTATGCCTTCTCGGCCCAGGAAGTGAAGCAATACTTCCCTGAACACAAAGTCATCGACGGCCTGTTCCGTCTGGTGCAGTCGCTGTTCTCGGTGAGCATCGTGCGCGACGAAGCGAGCACCTGGCACCAGGATGTGCGCTTTTACCGCATCGAACGCGATGGCAAACTGGTCGGCCAGTTCTACCTCGACCTGTATGCGCGCGCCGGCAAGAGCGGCGGCGCCTGGATGGACGATGCCCGCGGCCGCCGTGTCGAGCAGGGCAAGCTGCAGACGCCAGTCGCTTATCTGACCTGTAATTTCACCGAACCGGCCGTCATCGATGGTCAAACCCAGCCTTCGCTGTTTACCCACGACGAAGTCATCACGCTCTTCCACGAGTTCGGCCACGGCCTGCACCATATGCTGACCCTGGTCGATGAACTGGGCGTGTCCGGCATCTCCGGCGTCGAATGGGATGCGGTGGAACTGCCATCGCAATTCATGGAAAACTTCTGCTGGGAATGGGAAGTGCTGAGCCATATGACGGCCCATGTGCGCAGCGGCGAAGCGCTGCCGCGCAGCCTGTACGAAAAAATGCTGGCCGCGAAGAACTTCCAGTCCGGCCTGCAGACGCTGCGCCAAGTCGAGTTCTCGCTGCTCGATATGCACCTGCACTACGACTACGATCCGGCCGGCGGCAAGGCCGTGCAGGACGTGATCGATGCCGTGCGCCGCCAGTTCTCCGTGGTAGTGCCACCCGCCTTCAACCGCTTCCAGAATTCCTTCGGCCACATCTTCGCCGGTGGCTATGCGGCCGGCTATTACAGCTATAAATGGGCCGAGGTGCTGTCGGCCGACGCCTATGCCGCTTTCGAGGAAGCGGCGGCCCTGGGCGGCGGCGCGCTGACCACGGAAACCGGACGCCGCTTCCAGAAGGAGATCCTGGCCGTGGGCGGTTCGCGTCCGGCGCTGGAATCGTTCACCGCCTTCCGTGGCCGCGAACCGAGCATCGACGCGCTGCTGCGCCACAGCGGCATGGCGGCCTGAGGCATGTGATGCGCGCCGCCCTCACCCTTTTGCTGCTTCTGGCCGCCGGCACCGCCGGCGCCCAGATGTATAAGTGGAAGGATGCCAAGGGCGTCACCCATTACAGCGACACGCCGCCGCCCGCCTCGGCCAGGCAGGCCGAGGTCAAGAATTTCAATAGCGCGCCGGGCGCGGACCTGCCCGCCCTGCTGGCCGAGGTGGCGCGCAGCCATCCGGTGGTGCTATACACGGCGTCCGATTGCGCCGCCTGTGCCGAGGGACGCGCCCTGCTGCAGGCGCGCGGCATTCCCTATAGCGAGAAAACCGTCAGCACGGCGGACGATCATGCGGTGCTCAAGAAAGCGGGCAGTGCCGGCCAGTTGCCGCTGCTGCTGGTCGGGCAGAATAAGCAGATCGGCTTTGAAACGGCGACCTGGGATGGGCTGCTGAGTTCAGCAGGCTATCCCGCCAGCTCGGCCTTGCCGCCCGGCTACCGCAATCCGCCCGTGGGCAGCGCCGCGCCGCGCCGTCCCTCGGCTGCCGAGCGCGAGCGGCAAGCGCAGGAAGCGGCCCGCGCCGCCGCCGAGGAGGAAGCGCGCAGCAAGCGTCCACCGCCACCCGCCAACGCGCCACCGGATTTCCAGTTTTAAGATGAGCACCATGACCCGTATCGACTTTCACAGCAATGTTCCCGACAAGATCGCCTACGCCTGCCGCTTGTTGCGAAAGGCCAGCGCGGCGCGCAACCGCGTGGTGGTGATGACCGAAGATGCCGCACAGATGGCGGAACTTGACGCCGCCCTGTGGACGTTCTCAGCCACCGACTTCCTGCCCCATGTGAGCGTGGACAATCCGCTGGCGCCCGACACGCCCATCGTGCTGGCCTGCAGCGATGACTGCGAGCTGCCGGCGGCCGACCTGCTGGTCAATCTGGCGCGGCGTGCCCCGGCCCAGTTCGAGAATTTCCCGCGCCTGATCGAAGTCGTTGCCAGCGACGAGGCCGACACGGCGGCCGGCCGCCAGCGTTTCGTGGCGTATAAACGACAGGATTTCCAGCCCAGCCACCTGACCATCGGCGCCCAAACATGAGCAGCCCATTCGATTCCAGCATCCCGGTTCTGACCGAAGTTCTGCGCGATACGCCGTCCGCCGCGGCCGAGATCGGCAGCCATGCCGCGCCGGTGCATGGCACGGCTCCCGCCAGCGCCAGCAGCCACAGCGCCGATCCCGCCATCGCGCAGGATGCGGTGCTGGGCAGCCTGGACGCCGCCGGCTGGGAGCAGCTGGAACGCCGCCTCGCCGAACGCATCCTGCAGCAGCTGCAATCGCGCGTGGATTTCGTGCTGGAACAGCGCATCAAGGACAGCATGGCCGAGGTGCTCAACCATGCCCTGCACGGCCTGACCCAGGAAATCCGCAGCGGCCTGCAGGGCACGCTGAACCAGGTGGTGAGCCGCGCCGTCGCGCAAGAACTGACCCATCTGCAAGCGCGCAAAAAATAGGGCGCGCCACACTCTCCGGTGTTGGCTATTGGCACGGATTCAAGAATGAAATAAGCTCAAGTTCCCGCTTTGCGACGGCGGGGATTTGATGTACCTTGTTGCCTGTACAATTTTTACAAGCTGTCCACGAGACGCTGCCGATTTCATAACACTGGAGAATGTTTATGTCGTTCAAAACCAAGCTCATTCCGTTTGCCATTGCGATGGCGTTTGCCGGCGGCGCCGGCGCGCAGGAAGTTGTGAAGATCGGCCATGTGGGCCCGGTATCCGGCCCCTCCTCCCACCTCGGCAAAGACAATGAGAACGCCGCCAAAATGGCCGTGGAGGATTTGAACGCCAAAGGCTTCAAGATCAACGGCAAAGCCGTCAAATTCGTGCTGCAGCTGGAAGACGACGGCGCCGACCCGAAACAGGGCACCTCGGTCGCGCAGAAGCTGGTGGACGCCAAGGTCAACGGCGTGATCGGCCACCTGAACTCCGGCACCACCGTGCCGGCCTCCAAGATTTACTTCGACGCCGGCATCCCGCAGATTTCGCCGGCCGCCACCTCGCCGCAATACACCAAGCAAAACTTCAACACCGCCTTCCGCGTGGTGGCGAATGACAACAAGCTGGGCGGCACCCTGGGCGCCTATGCCGTGCAGAAACTGAGCGCCAAGAAAATCGCCGTGGTCGACGACCGTACCGCCTACGGCCAGGGCGTGGCCGACGAGTTCGTCAAAGGCGCGAAAAAAGCCCTGCCCGGCGTGCAGATCGTGGACAAACAGTTCACCACCGACAAAGCCAGCGATTTCACCGCCATCCTGACCAGTATCAAGGCTAAAAACCCCGATCTGATCTTCTTCGGCGGCATGGATTCGGTTGGCGGCCCGATGCTGCGCCAGATCAAGGCGCTCGGCATCAAAGCCAAATTCATGGCCGGCGACGGTACTTGCACCGAACCGCTGGCCCGCCTGGCTGGCGCCGACGCGGTGAACGGCATCGTCACCTGCGCCGAAGCCGGCGGCGTGATGCCCGACCAGCAGAAAGCCATGGACGACTTCCGCGCCCGCTACAAGCAAAAATACGGCCAGGAAGTGCAGCTGTACGCGCCCTATGTCTACGATGCCGTGATGACCATGGCCACTGCCATGGCCGACGCCAAATCGGCCGAGCCGGCCAAATACCTGCCGTATCTGGCCAAGGTCAAATACCAGGGCGTCACCGGTCTCATCGCTTTCGATCCGAAAGGCGACATCAAAGACGGCGCCCTGACCCTGTTCCACTACGTGGACGGCAAGAAGACCAAGATGGAAGTCGTGAAATAAGCAGTGATATCCGCGCCGTAAAAAGCAAAAGCCGGGGAAACCCGGCTTTTTTCATGCATTTAAGGCTAACTCAGATCATTTTTGAGTCAGAATCCATTTCACCAGCGTGCGCGCCTCAGCCTCGCTCACTTGTGGATTGGCCGGCATCGGAATCGCGCCCCAGGTACCGGAACCGCCCTTCATTACCTTCTGCACCAGCTTGGTTTCAGCGTCCTTCTGGCCCGCGTACTTCGCCGCCACATCCTTGTAAGCAGGACCGACCAGCTTGTTCGCAACCGCGTGGCAAGCCATACAGTTCTTAGCCTTGGCCAGATCGGCGTTAGCCAGAGCTGCCTGGGAAGCGAATGCAGAAACCACAACA
Source organism: Massilia sp. BJB1822 (assembly GCF_013369485.1). Classification (GTDB taxonomy): domain Bacteria; phylum Pseudomonadota; class Gammaproteobacteria; order Burkholderiales; family Burkholderiaceae_D; genus Rugamonas. Next base: position 107,506 of record NZ_JABWEB010000004.1, on the reverse strand, counting down.
GCACCAACCATCAGAATACGTTTCATCTTTCTCTCCAAAATAAAACCCACGCCATTCTACCGTGTTTTGCAGAATCCGAAGGATGCTCCGACAACGGGCTATTATGGGGTGCGGTTGACGGCGCGGGGCGCTATTCCTCCCAGAAAATCGTAATGTTTTGTAAGATGGAAGCAGGAGGAAAGCTGCCATGCCCATCATCATCCTGATTGCCGCGCTCTGCGCGCTACGCTACTTCGAAGTCTGGCGCTTTGCCGAGCTCTCCTGGTGGTGGATAGTCGGGCTGATGGCGCTCGCCTTCCTCTGGTTCGAATTCCTCGAACCGATGCTCGGCCTCGACAAGCGCAAAGCCCACAACATCGACGAACAGCGCCGCAAAGACCGCGTCAAAAAGAACTTCGACAAAACCCGCAAATAAGCCCTTTGCGCCAGATCAAACAATGTCTAACCCTGGTGTCAGGCGGGGCCGCCGAGGCACCAGGGTCGGACATTTGTTGATTTAGATCAAACGGGGTTAGCGCCTGAGCTGGCTGAGGTCGCGGACGGCGCCGCGGTCGGCGGAGGTGGTCAGGGCGGCGTAGGCTTGCAGGGCTTGCGATACGAGGCGCTCGCGGTTTACGGGCTGCCAGGCATCTTTTCCACGCGCTTCCATAGCAGTGCGGCGTGCCGCCAGCTCTGCATCGCTGATGCGCAGGCTGATCTTGCGGGCGGGGATGTCGATGTCGATCAGGTCGCCCTCTTCCACCAGGCCAATGGCGCCGCCTTCGGCTGCTTCGGGGGAGGCGTGGCCGATCACCAGGCCGGATGAGCCGCCGGAAAAGCGTCCGTCGGTCAGCAGGGCGCAGGCTTTGCCCAGGCCTTTGGATTTGATGTAGGAGGTGGGATACAGCATTTCCTGCATCCCAGGCCCGCCTTTCGGGCCTTCGTAGCGGATGATGACGACGTCGCCCGCCTGCACAGTGTCGCCGAGGATACCTTCCACCGCCGCGTCCTGGCTCTCGAATACGCGCGCCTTGCCGCTGAATGTGAGGATGCTTTCGTCGACGCCGGCCGTCTTCACGATGCAGCCGTTTTCCGCCAGATTGCCGTACAGAACAGCCAGGCCGCCGTCCTGCGAATAGGCGTGGGCCTTGTCGCGGATGCAGCCGGTGCTGCGGTCGGCATCGTGCGAAGCATAGCGTTCGGCTTGCGAGAAGGCGACCTGGGTCGGCACGCCACCCGGCGCGGCACGGAAGAGCTGGTGCACGGCCGGATCATCGCTGCGCTTGATATCGTATTTTTCGATGGCTTCACCGAGACTCTTGCTGTGCACCGTGGGCAGCGAAGTGTCGAGCAGGCCGGCGCGTGCCAGTTCGCCGAGGATGGCGATGATGCCGCCCGCGCGGTGCACGTCTTCGATATGGTATTTGTCGGTCATCGGCGCGACCTTGCACAGGCAGGGCACTTTGCGCGAAATGCGGTCGATGTCGGCCATGCTGAATTCCACCTGCGCTTCATGCGCGGCGGCCAGCAGGTGCAGCACGGTGTTGGTGGAGCCGCCCATCGATACGTCCAGCGCCATGGCGTTTTCAAACGCGGCCTTGGTGGCGATGCTGCGCGGCAGGACCGAGGCATCGTCCTGTTCATAGTAGCGGCGTGCCAGATCGACCACCAGGCGGCCCGCCTGCAGGAACAGCTCCTTGCGGTCGGCATGGGTGGCGACGATGGTGCCGTTGCCCGGCAAGGACAGGCCGAGCGCCTCGGTCAGGCAGTTCATCGAATTGGCGGTGAACATGCCGGAGCAGGAACCGCAGGTGGGGCAGGCGGAACGCTCCACCTCCGCTACATCGGCGTCGGACACGCTGGCGTCGCCGGCCTTGATCATGGCGTCGATCAGATCGAGCTTGATGACTTGCTGGCCGCCGTTGACGACCTTGACCACCTTGCCCGCTTCCATCGGCCCGCCCGACACAAAGACCACCGGAATATTCAGGCGCATGGCGGCCATCAGCATGCCCGGCGTGATCTTGTCGCAGTTGGAAATGCAGACCATGGCGTCGGCGCAGTGGGCATTCACCATGTATTCCACCGAGTCGGCGATCAGGTCGCGCGAAGGCAGCGAGTACAGCATGCCGCCGTGGCCCATGGCGATGCCGTCGTCGACGGCGATGGTATTGAATTCTTTCGCCACGCCGCCGGACGCTTCGATCTCGCGCGAGACCAGCTGGCCCAGGTCCTTCAGGTGCACGTGGCCCGGCACGAACTGGGTGAAGGAGTTGACCACGGCGATGATGGGCTTATCGAAGTCGCCATCTTTCATGCCGGTGGCGCGCCACAGGGCGCGGGCGCCGGCCATATTGCGGCCGTGGGTAGTGGTGCGTGAACGGTATTGGGGCATGCCAGTCTCCTCGGTAAGACCATCAGATTGCCTTGCGCCGAACCCAGTGTCAAATATATCATTCCCACCTCAGTGATTCGCCAAACATATCACAGCATGAATATCGAACTGCGCCAGTTGCGCTATTTTCTTACCGTGGCCGAGGAATTGCACTTCGGCCGTGCCGCCAAGCGTCTGCATATGACGCAGCCGCCACTTTCGCAAGCCATCCAGGGCCTGGAGGAACTACTGGGCGCCCGCCTGTTTGAGCGCAACCGGCGCGGCGTCGCGCTGACCCCGGCCGGCGACGCCCTGCTGCCTGAGGCGCGCCGCCTGCTCGAGCAGGCGCAGGAGCTGCCGGCCATCGTGCAGCGCGCAGCGGCGGGCGAGGCGGGGCGGCTGTCGCTGGCTTTCGTGTCGTCGGCCGATTACAGCGTGCTGCCGCCCTTCCTGCGCGCCTACCGCAGCGCCTATCCCCAGGTGCAGATCCGCCTGCAGGAAGCGACTTCCGACTTGCAGCTCGACGAGCTGCTGCATGGCCGCATCGACGCCGGCCTGCTGATTCCGCCCCTGCCGGAAAAAGCCAAGGCTGAGCTGGAATATCTGCCCGTGCTGAGCGAACCGCTGATCCTGGCCGCGCCGGCCGATCTGGCGGGCCTGCCGCCCGAGGGCGCGGTCGATCTGGCCGCGCTGCCGCCGCTGCCCCTGATCGTCTTCCCACGCGCTATTTCGCCCGGCTTGCACGATGCGATTCTGGCGGTTTTCCGCGCCGCCGGCATCACGCCCGCCATCGGCCAGGAAGCGATCCAGATGCAGACCATTGTCAGCCTGGTATCGGCTGGCATGGGTATCGCACTTGTGCCACAATCGGTCTCGAACCTGCGCCGCCCCGGGGTAGAATACCGCCCGCTGACGCAGCCCACGCCCCTGGTCGAAACCGGCCTGGCCTGGCGCTGCGACAATGCCTCGCCTGTGCTGCGCGGCTTTTTGGAATTACTGAGAAAGAGAGTCTAGATGCTGATCCACCCGATGCCCGATCCGGTTGCCTTTTCGCTGGGACCCGTCCAGATCCACTGGTATGGCCTGATGTATGTACTGGCCTTCGCCATGTTTCTGGCGCTGGGCCGCCTGCGCGTAAAGCAGCCGCATATCGCCGCCCAAGGCTGGAAGGCCGAGGACCTGGACGATATGCTGTTCTACGGCATGCTGGGCGTAGTGGTCGGCGGTCGTCTGGGCGAAGTGATTTTCTACCGTCCCGAATTCTTCCTGGCCAATCCAATCGAGATTTTCAAGGTCTGGCATGGCGGCATGAGCTTCCACGGCGGCTTCCTCGGCGTGCTGCTGGCCATGTGGCTGTGGTCGCGCAAGGCCAAGCGCAATCTGCTCGACGTGTATGACTTCATCGCGCCGCTGGTGCCGCTCGGCTATGCCGCAGGCCGCATCGGCAATTTCATCAACGCCGAGCTGCCGGGCCGCGTCGCCGATCCTTCCCTGCCCTGGGCCATGATCTGGCCGAATGTGGATGCGCTGCCGCGCCACCCTTCGCCGATCTACCAGGCGCTGATCGACGGCCTGCTGGTGTTTGCGATTCTGTGGCCGTTCGCGCGCAAGGCGCGTCCGCGTCTGGCCGTGGGCGCCATGTTCACGCTGCTGTATGGCTGCGCGCGTTTCTTCACCGAGTACTTCCGCACGCCGGACTATGAAGTGCATTTCGCCGGCGTCACCATCACTTCGGGCCAGCTGCTGTCGCTGCCGATGATTGCCGCCGCGCTGCTGATGCTGCTGTGGTCTTATAAATATAGCGCCGGCGCCAAGCCCGCCCACGCCTGAGACAATGAGCAAGAAAACTATTCCCATCCGCGCCTATGACAAGCCGGCCGGCGGTTTCGGCTCGCTGCACGGCACGGCCAAGGCGCTGACCAGCAACGGCCCGTATCCGGCGCTGGCGACCTTGCCGCGCCTGAACCAGCCGCAGGGCGTGGATTGCCCCGGCTGCGCCTACCCCGATTCGCCCAGCAGCAAATCGGTGGACTTTTGCGAACAAGGCGCCTGGGCCATCGCCCACGAAGGCAGCAAGGCGCGCGCCACGCCGGCATATTTCGCCGAGCATACGCTGGGTGCCCTGCGCGGCAAGGAGAACTGGGAATTGGAAGCGGCCGGCCGCCTGACCGCGCCCATGCTGTACGACGCGGCCAGCGACACCTACCGCGAAACCAGCTGGGAACAGGCGTTCACGCTGGCCAGCGAGCGCCTGCGCGCGCTCGGTCCGCAACGCACGGTGTTCTATACCTCGGGACGCAGCAGCAATGAGGCGGCCTTCCCTTACCAGTTGTTTGCGCGCGCCTTCGGCACCAATAATCTGCCCGATTCGTCCAACTACTGCCACGAATCGTCGGGCCAGGCGCTGACCATGTCCATCGGCGTGGGCAAGTCCACCGTCACGCGCGAGGACTTCGAACATGCCGAAGCGATTTTCAGCTTCGGCCACAATCCGGCTTCGAACCATCCGCGCATGCTGGGCGATCTGCGCGAGGCGAAAAAACGCGGCTGCAAGATCGTCATCTTCAATCCCATGTTCGAGCGCGGGCTGGAGGAATTTGCCGATCCGCAGTCGCCCACCGAACTGCTGAGCGGTCACGGCACCAAGCTGGCCGACGCCTACTTCCAAGTACGCGTGGGTGGCGATCTGGCGGCCATCACCGGCATCGCCAAGGCCGTGCTGGAACGCGATGCGCTGGACCGCGCTTTCATCGAAGAACATACCGACGGTTTCGACGCTTTCGTCGCTGTCATGCAGCAGCAGTCCTGGGCCGATATCGAACAGGCCAGCGGCCTGACGCGCGCCCAATTGAACGAGGCGGCCGATTACTACATCGCGTCCAACGCCACCATCTCGGCCTGGTGCATGGGCCTGACGCAGAACGAATTCGCCATCGAGACCTTGCAGATGCTGGTCAATCTGACGCTCCTGCGCGGCAATGTGGGCAAACCCGGCGCCGGCCTGATGCCGGTGCGCGGCCACTCGAATGTGCAGGGCGACCGCACGGTGGGCATCACCAACAAGCCCAAGGCCGAATGGCTGGCCGGCCTGGAACGCGTGTTCGGCTTTACGCCGCCGGCCCAGCCGGGCCTGGACGCGGTGGGCGCCATCAAGGGCTTGATCGATGGCTCGGTGCAGGGCTTCGTCGGCCTGGGCGGCAATTTCGCCGTGGCGGGGCCGGACAGCCCGCGCGTGCTGGATGCGCTGGGCAGGACTGAACTGACCGTGCATATCGCCACCAAACTGAATCGCACCCACCTGTACCCCGGCCGCCTTGGCCTGCTGCTGCCCTGCCTGGGCCGCACGGAGCTGGACGACCAGTCGGGCGACGCGCAATTCGTCAGCGTGGAAGACACGGCCAGCGTGGTGCATTCTTCCACCGGCCGCAACCGCCCCGCCAGCGATCTGCTGCGCTCCGAGCCGTACATCGTCAGCGAACTGGCGCGACGCACCCTGCCCCCTTTGAACATCGACTGGCAAGGCATGGGCGGCAATTACGATCTGACGCGCAAGCTGATCGAGCAGGTGGCGCAAGGCGCCGTCAGCGGCTTTGAAAACTACAACGAGAAAATCCGTCAGCAGCGCGGCTTCCGCCTGCCGAATACGGCCGGTGAGCGCATCTGGAAAACCGCCACCGGCAAGGCGCGCTTCATCGCCCATGCCCTGCCGGCGGACACCATCATGTCGCGCGCCCGTGCCCAGTACGGCGATAAGGTGCTGTGCCTGGCGACCATCCGCGCCCATCGCCAGTACAACACCACCGTCTACCGCGACCCGAAAGGGGAAGTGGACCGCTACCGTGGCGTGCATGGCTCGCGCAAGGTGCTGTTCGTCGGCCCCGCCGTGCTGCGCCGCCTCGGCTTCAGCGACGGCGAGCTGGTGACGGTGCGCGCCGCCGCGCCGGATGGCATCGAGCGCAAGGTGGAAGGCATACGCCTGATCGAATACGCGCTGCAGGGCGACGATGTAATCGGCTACTTCCCCGAGCTGACGCCGCTGATCTCCCCCGAACTGGTGGCGCGCGGCTCGAATACGCCGGCCTTCAAGCAAGTGCCGGTGCTGCTGGAGAAAGCATAAAAAAGGCCGCTTCAAGCGGCCTTTTTTTCGTCCTCAGTGGAAGGCCTTCCACAGCATATACGCCGCCAGGAAGTAGAGAATGACGGCGAACACCTTGCGCAGCGTGGCCACCGGCAGGCGATGCGCGGTGCGCGCGCCTAGCGGCGCCATGCTCATGCTGGCGGCGACAATCACCAGCAGGGCCGGCACATAAATGAAGCCCAGCGAGTGCTCCGGCAATCCTGGCTCGCCCCAGCCGAAGTAGATATTCGACAGCGTGCCGGCCAGCGCAATCGGAAAGCCCAGCGCCGCGCTGGTGGCCACCGCATTGTGGATCTTCACATTGCACCAGCTCATGAACGGCACCGAAAGGAAGCCGCCGCCCGCGCCCACCAGTCCCGACACCACGCCGATCGCACCGCCGGCGGCGAACATGCCGCCCGTTCCGGGCAGCTCGCGCGCGGCGGAAGGCTTTTTACCCAGCAGCATCTGGGTTGCGGAGAAGGTAATGAAGATGCCGAAAAACAGCGCCAGCGCCGAGGAATTCATCTGCTTGGCGATCCACGGCCCCACCCAGGAACCGAGCACGATGCCCGGCGCCAGCAGGACCACAATGCGCCACTGCACCGCTTTCATCTTGTGATGGGCGCGCACCGAGGATACGGAGGTAAACAAGATCGTCGCCAGCGAAGTGGCAATCGCCATATGCACCACCAGTTCGGGCGCGAAGCCGCGCGCGGTGAAGATCATCGTGATGAAAGGCACCAGCACCATGCCGCCGCCTATGCCCAGCAGACCCGCTGCAAAACCGCCTGCCGCGCCCATGGCGAGCAGGATCAAAACCAGTCCCCAATCCATCGGCTTTGTTTACTCCTTCAACAGCGTGGCGATCGTCTTCCACTGTCCCGGCGTGACGGGCGTGATCGACAGACGGCTGCCTTTCTGCAGCACGACCATATCCTCCAACTGGGCAATGGTGCGCAGCTCGGCCAGAGGGAGCAGACGGGTTTTGCGCAGCGCCTTCACGTCCACGCAAATCCAGCGCGGCTCTTCGCGCTTGGCCTTGGCGTCGTAATAGTGGCTGGAAGGATCGAACTGCGTATCGTCGGGATAGGGGGAACTCACCACCTCGGCGATGCCGGCAATGCCCGGCTGCGGGCAGCTGGAATGGTAGAACAGCACGCCGTCGCCCGGCTGCATGCCGTCGCGCATGAAGTTGCGCGCCTGGTAGTTGCGCACGCCGAACCAGGGTATGGTCTGTTTTGGCGCGGCCAGCACATCGTCGATGCTGATTTCGTCCGGCTCGGACTTCATCAACCAATATCGCATAAGCCTTCCTCCCGAAACGGTGGACGTAAAAAAACGGTTGCGCATCGTGAGATGCAGGCAACCGTTTTTCGGAATAAGTGCCCCGCCTGTGCCGCTATGCCGGCATCCCGAACCTTACGGTTCAAGGTGGTTGCAGTTAGTTCAGCTTCGGGTTCATCGGACTAGCGACGCTCACGCCCGCCGAGCAAATTCCCGCAACCGATGCATGTAAATGGTTCAAGGAATATATGACAATCGCGAACACTGCAGGGTGACAGCAGTTTACTCCTCCCGCTCCCGCAAAGGAAGCCCTTTCGGCCAATTAGAAGAGATTTTCTTGCGGGGTCAGGGCGCCGTCCAGGACCTTCTGCATGGCGGCGATCTTCTGCTGCACTTCCAGCAGCGACATATCGGACAGCGGGCCTTGCGGCGATTTCGCCGTCAGGAATTCGGCGGCCATGCCGAGGGCGGCCATCACCGCGATGCGGTCATTGCCCTTGATTTTGCCGGCATCGCGGATGCCCGACATTTTCTTGTCCAGCAGGCTGGCCGCTTCGCGCAGCGCGCGCTCCTCGCCTTCCTTGCAGGCCAGGCGATAGGGCTGGCCCATGATGCTGACGTCCAGCTGTATCATTGCTCACCTTTCGTCAGCGCATCTTCAGCTTCGGCGACCGGCGTCTCGGACGTTGTAGGCTCCGGCGGAGAAATCTTCTCCAGCAAAGCCTGCACCCGCGCATGGGCCTCGCCCAGACGGCGCTGATTCGCAATGCTCTCGGCGACGAGGGCCGCATTCGCCTGGCGCAGCTGCGAATTCTCGCGGCGCAGCGTCAGCGTCAGCTCAGCCAACTGGTCGATTTTGTCTGAAAGTTCTTGGAAGTCTGAAATCATCCCGCAACTATAGGGCGGCAAGTTAAGGCGCGTCAACCGAATCCCGCGCCTGTCAACAATTTTTTTCTTATGACCGGCAAGCCGGTACGCCGCCAGTCAAAAGAGACCGACATTGTACCAGCTTGCCTATGCCGCTTATGCCGCGTCAGGCATGCAGCACGCCCACCAGCTGCACGGCACTGCTGCCGCCCGTGATGGAAGCCTGCAGCAGATCGGCGAAGTCGTGCAGACGGTCGGCGGTCCAGACCGACGCCATCTCGTATGGACTGCCACCCCGCTCCGCCTGCGCCACCAGCTGCGCCATGGTGAGCGCGGCTACGGTCTTGCCGCTGGCGTCCACCAGGTCAAGCTCCTGCACATTGACCTTGGCGTAATCGGCCACGGTCAGACGGGCGTAGGACTTGCCGCCGTCGACGTAGTTGATGACCAGGTCGGAACCGTCGATATGGGTCTTCACCTTGTCAGCGCTCATCGTCACTTTCGAGAACAGCTTGTTGGTGCTGAACTGGAGAATGTCGTTGCCGCCGGCCGTTTCATGGATGGTGTCCTTGCCGTCGCCCATCGACATCACGTACACGTCCTTGCCCTCGCCGCCGTACAGGTCATCGTTGCCCATGCCGCTGTAGAAGGTATCGTCGCCAGCGCCGCCGAACAGGCGGTTATTGCCCGCGTACTTATAGCCCAAGGTATAGGCCAGCAGGCCGGCGATAAAGAAGTCCGCACCTTTGAATTCGCTCAGGTGCACATTCACGCCCAGGGTCTTGCCCAGCCAGTCGACGCCGTCGCCGCTGGAATTGGAAGCGGTCTTCAGCGCATCGCCCAGCCAGGACGCGGCATCGGACAGCGCCGTGCCCACATCGGCGTCGGCCACCGCGTCCACGCCGCTGCCGATGCCGTTGATGGCAGAGTTCAAGCCACCCTTGGCCGTGTTCAATGCGTTCTTCAGCGGATTGGCGATATCGAAATCGGCCGAGGACAGACCCGCCGCATTGGTAATGCCCGCCACGGCGTCATTGCCCGCCTTGTTCAGGCCATCAACCAGCGAGCCGGCATTGGCGGTGGCCTTGTTCAGCTCCGACTTCATATTGGTGGCGATGCTGTTCCAGCCCTTGCTCAGCTCTTCGCCCAGCGCGGTATTCAGATACTTGGTCACGGCGTCGAAGCCCGCGCCCGCATCCTTCCACACGCCGTTCAGGGCGTTGGCCTTACCCACCAGCAGATGGTCGATCACGCCCCAGCCCAGACCCATCATGGTGTCGTTGCCCTTGCCGCCGCCCACATAGCTGCCGGCATTGGTGGCGAAGATGGTGTCGTCGCCGTCGCCGCCAACGATCACATTGCCCACCAGGTTCAGCTTGCCCAGCTCGCCCTTGGACAGCGCGCCGTACTGCGAGCGGATGAAATTGGCATTCATGGCCGCGCCCACCCAGTCGCCGGCGGACTCATAATCGTTTTCCACGATGGCTTCGGCGGCGTTGAACACGGTGATCTCGGCCAGGCCGATGATGGTGTCGTTGCCAGCGCCGCCCACCGCCACATTGTTCTGGCCCGAAGAAACGATCAGGTCATTGCCATTGCCGCCCATGCCGATGGTGGTGGTGCCGGCCAGGATCATGGTGTCGTTGCCGTCGCCGGCGTGGACAAAGTTCATGCCGGTGTCGATGCTGACCTTGGTCTCCTTGGTGGTCTGCGCCTTGTCCGAACCCTCAATGGCTTCGGTAGTCTTGCTGGCGTAGCTCAAGGTACTGCCCGCGTTCACCACCAGCAGGAAATCGTTGCCGGCATCGGCCAGCACCACATTGTGGTCGCCATACACGACAGCGGTGTCGTCACCCGCGCCGGTCCAGCCCAGGTTGAACTGGGTGCTGCCCTTGGTGGTGCTGGTGGTGGTCTGCTGCGAGCCTTCCGGCTGGGTGGTGCTGGTTTTCTCGTTGCCGCCGCCGTAGCTGACCATCACCAGCGTATCCTTGCCGCTGCCGGTGATGACGGCATTGTCCTTACCAACCACGGTGGCGACGTTATTGCCATCGCCCGCCACCAGCAGGTTGCCATTGACATTGACCGCCTTGGCCGCCGTACCGAAAGCCAGCGCGGTCAGCACATCGTCGCCACTGCCGCCTTCGACCAGATTGCCTTTGCCCAGCGCGGTGACGACGTTGCGGCCTTCGCCAGCCGCCACCACATCGTACTGGCCGATCACGGTCACCACGTCGTTGCCGGCGCCGGTGGCGATGCCGGACTTGCTGCCCACGGCCGTCACCACGTCATTGCCCGCGCCGGTCACGGCCAGGTTGTTCACGCCTACCGCCGTCACGGTGCTGTCGGCACTGCCGCCCACCAGCACATTGTTCTTGCCGAAGGCGGTGACCACATCGCGGCCCGACTGGCCGGAAGCCGCGCCGGACAAGCCGGCCTTGCCGACCAGATTGGTGGCTGCCACGCCGGCGGTGATGGAGTCGATCAGGCCAACGGCGGTCGCCGCCGTCTCGGCATAGTTGCCTGCCACGACCAGATTGTTCGCGCCAGCCGCCGTCACGGTGTCCGCGCCGGCATCGGCCCAGACCACATTGCGCGCGCCGATCACGGTGGCCGTATCGTTGCCGGTGCCGCTCCACACCACATTGTTGGCGCCGATGGCGGTGGCGACGTCGTTGCCGCCGCCGGTATAGATCACATTGGTGGAGCCGACGGAAGTCACCACATCGTTGCCCGCGCTGTTGGCCAGACTATTGCCGATGAAGGTGGTCACGGCCTTGGTCACGCCGCCTGCGGCGCTGCCCAGCTTCGCACCCACATCGGCCACGCCTTCGCCCAGGCCAGTCACGATCACGTTCACCGAACCGGCCGCCGTCACCACATTGTTGCCGGCCGTGTTGACCACGATATTATTGCTGCCGATGGCGGTGGTGATATTGTCGCCGCCATTCGCCAGCAGGATATTGTTGCCGCCCACGGCCGTCACCACATCCTTGCCGCCGCCGGTATAGACCACATTGGTGCCGCCCAGCGCCACCACGGCATCGTTGCCCGCGCCGCTGTTGATGGCGGCCGTCAGCTTGCCGGTGGCATTGCTCACGGCCTTGGCCGCGTCCTTGCTCGGCATGACGTCGGCCAGTACCTTGCCCAAGCTGCCGCTGGCCGCCTTGACCATGCCGCCCAACTCCGTCAGCACCACGTTGGCGCCGCCGATGGCAACGGCGGTATTGCCGCCCACCGTGCTCGCCACCAGATTGCCGCTGCCCACGCCCAGCAGGGTATTGCCGCTGCCGTTGGCCAGCATGACATTGTTCAGGCCCACCGCCGCTTCGATATTGCCGCCCTGATTGCTGACCAGGGCATTGGTGTCGCCCAGCGCGCCGACCTTGTTATTGGCGCCGCCGGTATAGGCCACGTTCAGCAGGCCGCCTAGCACGATGCTGCTGCTGCCGCCCTCTTCCACCACCACGTTGGCGCCGCCGCCAGCGACCACGCTGTCGTTGCCGTCGCTGGCGGTGATCACATTGGCGCCGCCCAGGCCGACGACGGTATCGCGGCCGCCGCCTGCGGTGATGATGTTGGCGCCGCCGATGGCCTGCACATTGTCGTCGCCGCCACCGGTGCTGATGATGTTGGCGCCGCCGGCCGCCGTCACCTTGTCGTTGCCGCTGCCGCTGTTCAGCTTATTGGCCGCGCCGTTCAGCGTGACGTTATTGCCGCCATCGCCTGCATCGATGATGTTGGCGCCGCCATTGGCCGTGATGCTGTCGTTGCCACGACCCGCGTTCACGGTATTGGATGCGCCGTTGACGGTGATATTGTTATTCCCGTCGCCCGCCTTCACCTGGTTGGCCGCGCCGTCGGCGCGGATGGTGTCGTCGCCACCGCCAGCGGTGATATTGTTATTGCCGCCCGCGGCGCTAACGTTGTTGTTGCCCTCGCCCGCGTTGATCACATTGCTGGCCGCCTTCACCGTGATGCGGTCGTCGCCGCCATTGGTGTTGATCACGTTGCTGGCGCCATCGGCCGTCACCACGTCGTTATGATTGCCGGTGTTGATGAGGTTCGATGCGCCGCCGGCGTTGACGGTGTTGTTGCCGTCGCCTGCGTTGACCTTATTGGAGCCGCCGGCCACGCTGATATTGTCGGCGCCATTGCCGGTGCTGACGATATTCGCGCCGCCGTTGGCGGTGACGGTGTTGTTGCCGTTGTCCAGATCGATATCGTTCCAGCCGCCATTGGCCGTCACGCGGTCGTCGCCATCGCCAGCGTCGATCTCGTTGTAGGCGCTGTTGACGGTCAGCGTGTTGTTGCCCTGGCCCAGATCCACATCGGCCGCCGCGCCGGCCGCCACGGTCACCGTGTCGTTGCCGTTGCCGCCGCTGATCTTGTTGTAGGCGCCCACGTCGACGCGGATGGTGTCGTCGCCGTTGCCGCCGTCGATGCGGTTGTAGCCGCCGACCTTGACCACCAGCGTGTCGTTGCCGTCGTCGCCGTAGATATTGTTGTAGGCGCCGGCCGTCACCGTAATCGTATCGTTGCCGTTTTCGCCGTGGATGATGTTGGCCCCCAGCGAGCTGGCGGTGTAATTATCGTTGCCGCCGCCGAGATTCTTTTTCGTGTAGCCCAGCTCCGCCACTTTCTTGGCCACGCCTTCGATATCCTTGCCGACCGACTCGAACGCATCGCCGATGCCATTCAGGTCGCCGCCGATATCCTTCATGGTGTCGCCTACTTTGTCGACCACTTTCGCGATCGGTTTGACGACGTTTTTCTTGAACCAGCTTCCAATGCTCATGGGCTTTTTCTCTTTCTGAGGGTTTTAGTACTCTTGCATTAAATCAACAAAAAATGACAGAACACCCCACAGATTGATTACAATTCTGTAATCGAAGGCCGCATTGACGCTCTACGACCCATCAGCAACAATCCTCCTATGAAAGCCTTACTGGTAGAAGATGAACAGCGCATCGCCAGCTTTGTGTGCGCCGGCCTGCGCGAGCAAGGCTTCCTGGTCGATCATTGCGAAGACGGCAATCTCGGTTACGACCATGCCCTGTCGCGCGAATACGATGTGATCCTGCTCGACGTGATGGTGCCGGGCCGCGACGGCCTATCCATCCTCAAAGGCTTGCGGCGTGAAGGCCGCAACACGCCGGTGATCCTGCTCACGGCGCGCAATGAACTGGACGACCGCCTGCAAGGCCTGAACCTGGGCGCCGACGATTACCTGGCCAAACCCTTCTTCGTGGAAGAGCTGGTGGCGCGCATTCATGCCCTGCTGCGCCGGGTCAGCGGCGAGCGGCAGAATGTGCTGAGCGTGGGGCCGCTGAAACTGGATCGTTTGAGCCGCGTGGCCGAAGTCGATGGCCGCCCGGTGGAGCTGACCAGCCGCGAGTTCAATCTGATGGAATACCTGATGCGCTCCCCGGGCCGCGTCTATGCGCGCACCCAGATCCTGGAGCATGTGTGGGGCTATGACTTCGAGCCGCAGACGAATATGGTCGACGTCTGCATCCAGCGCCTGCGCAAGAAGCTGAACCTGCCCGACAGCGTGGCTATCGAAGCGGTGCGCGGCGTCGGCTACCGCCTGCGCAAGCCGGACGGCGAAGCGTGAAGCGCGCCGCGCCGCCAGGACCGGACAAAACCGGCGCTGGGCGTTTCCGCCTGCGCTCCTTTCGCCTGCGCATCACGCTGACGTCCACCGCCACGGCGCTGGCGGCCATCCTGATCCTGTTCGTTGCCGCCAGCACCACCATCGTGGCGCGGCGCGCCCAGATCCTCGACCATATTCTGTCGGCCCATTTATCCGGTCCCGGCTTCGGCGTCGCCACGCCGGCGCTGTGGCCCGCCATCGACGCTCATCTGAACGCCAGCTTCAGCGCCTTCGCGCCGCAAGGCTCGCAAGGCGGGTACGCCATCCTGCGCGCCAGCCGCGCGGACGGCAGCCTGGTTTACCGCAGCCCTTCCTGGCCGGCCGCACTGGATGTGAAAGCCCTGCCCGACGATTCAGGCCTGCAAACGGTGGCCGACGACGCGACAGAATGGCGGCTGGGACAGGTGCGCCATGGCGATATGACGGTATGGGTCGGCGTCAACCGCAGCCTGTCGAACGCCCAGCTGCGCGTCAGCCTGTGGCGCTTTGGCGCGGCGGCGGCCGTGCTGGGGGCGCTGATTGCGCTGCTGGCCTGGTATTTGTCGGCGCGCGCCATGCGGCCGGTCGAGCATCTGACCGGCGTGATGCTGGGCTTGAACGCCAGCGACCTCGATCAGCGCGTGGCGGCCGACGAGGAAGACATCGAATTCGCCCAGCTGGTCACCGTGTTCAACGCCATGCTGGACCGCCTGCAGCGCAGCTTCCTGCAAGCCATCCGATTTTCCGGCGACGCCGCGCACGAGCTGAAAACCCCGCTCACCATCCTGCAAGGCCAGCTGGAACACGCGTTCACCCACGCGGCCAAGCCGGAACAGGAAGAAGCCTTGGTCGAGATGCTGGAAGAGGTGCGCCGTCTGGACAGCATCGTGCGCAAGCTGCTCATGCTGTCACGCGCCGATGCGGGCCAGTTGCAGATTCCACTCAGCCCCTTCGACCTGCGCCCCATCCTGGACGAGCTGGCGGAAGATATCGAACTGCTCGACGCGGAGCGCGAAGTGCGGCTGGACCTGCCGCCGCTGCTGCTGGTCAAGGGGGATGCCGACCTACTGCGGCAAGTGCTGCAAAATCTGGCCAGCAATGCCGTGAAATACGGCTTGGCCGGCGGCTGGATCGGCCTGTCGGCGCGCCAGCATGGCGGTCAATGGCAGATCGATGTGTCGAATGCCTCGTCCGGCATCGCCGCCGAACACCGCGAACGCCTGTTCGACCGCTTCTACCGCGCCGACCATGCCCACAACCGGCGCATTCCAGGCGTGGGCCTCGGCCTGTCGCTGGCGCGGGAAATCGCCCGCGCCCATGGCGGCGAACTGCTGCTGGCGGAAGCTGATCAGGAACGCACCTGCTTCCGCCTTTGCCTGCCCGCCGCACTCTAGGCCTGCCGGTCCAAAGGTCGCAAGCCCGCAACCCAGGGCGTCAATACCAAGGCCAGCAGCGCCACGCCCGCCGCCACATAGCCTATGCTGGCCAGCCCCCACTGCTGGATCGCCACGCCGCCAAGGATGGCGCCCAATCCGGTGCCGGCATTTGCGGCCGAGACGTTCATCGTTCCCGCCAGCGCCTGCGCATGCGAAGCGGCCTTCATCACCCGCACCTGGCAAATCGGGAACAAGGCGGTATAGGCAATGCCCCACAAGGCAAGCGACACGCCCAGCCAGCCATGGGCATGCGCCAGCGGCACGCATAGCGCCATCGCCACACCCAGCAATGCGGTAAACAGCGCACTGGCGCGCAGCGGATTGCGGTCCACATAGCGCCCGCCCAGCCAGTTGCCCAGCAAGCCCACCGCGCCAAAGCCCATCAGCCACCAGCCCACCTGCGATGAAGGCACGCCCGCGATGCGCTCCAGCATATCGGCCAGATAAGTGTAGGCGGCGAACATGGCGGTGAAGACCAGCACGGACAAGGCCACATTGGCGACGAAGCGCGGATCGCGGAAAATCCGGACCTGCTCGCCGATGCGCTGACGCTGCGGCTGCGCCAGCGTCGGCATGAAGACCAGCATCAGCAGCGCCATCGACAGCGAGAGCGCGGACAAACCCCAGAAGGTGGCGCGCCAGCCCATCACGTCCGAAGCCAGCGTGCCAAGCGGAATGCCAAACAGCAGCGCGGCCGAAATACCCAGATAGACCTGGGACACGGCGCGTCCGGCATGGCGCGGGCCCGCCAGCTGGCCGGCCGTTTCGCTGGCCGTTCCCCAGAATACCGGCAGCGCCAGCGCCGGAATGAAGCGCGCCAGCGCCAGTACCCAGATATTCGGCGCCACGGCGGCAAGAGCGTTGGCAGCGGCAAAGAGCAGCAAAATGCCGACGAAGAGGCGCTTGCGTTCTATATGCGACAACAGCACCGTCAGCGGCGGCCCAAACAGCATCACGGTAAAGGCAAACAAGGTAACGAGCTGGCCGGCGGCGGAAATGGAAATGCGCATATCGCGCGCCAGGCCGGGCAGCAGGCCGACAATCAGGTATTCGGTGGTGACGATGGCGAAGGCTGCCACGGCCAGCACGGCGATGGCAACGCCGCTGCGTGTAGCCGGTGCCAGGTCTGGCGCAGTCGCATCAAGAGAGGGCATCACGATAAGCTCCTGTGAGTTCGAAAGGCTCACAGCTTATTGAAGATACAGATTCCCATCTCCGGTATTTATTCCTGATATTATGGAATTCATTTCCACAATCAACATTCCAGCATGATCCCGGCTGAACGCCTGAAAGGCATCGAAGCTTTCGTTACCACGGCGGACGCGGGCAGCTTCACGGCCGCCGCCGAACGTCTGCACCTCACCAACTCCGCCGTCAGCAAGAGCGTGGCGCGTCTGGAGGCACGTCTCGGCACGCGGCTGTTCGAACGCACCACGCGCAGCCTGGCGCTGACCGAAGCGGGTGCCGCCTTCTACCGCACCTGCGTGCAGGTGCTGGCCGACCTGGGCGAGGCCGAAGCGGTACTCGCCGCGCAACGCACGGAGCCGGTGGGCCGCCTGCGGCTGGACGCGCCGCTCGCCTTTGGCCGCCTGCAAGTGTGGCCGCTGCTGCTGCAGTTCAGCGAACAGCATCCCGGCCTGCGTCCGCATGTCTCATTCAGCGACCGCTTTGTCGATCTGGTCGATGAAGGCATCGACATCGCCGTGCGCATTGGCGGGCCGGATCATCGGCCGCCCGCATTGGGCCACCGCTACCTTGGCAACGAAAAGCTGATCTTCTGCGCCGCGCCCGCCTATCTTGCGCGGCGGGGAACACCGGCCACGCCGGCCAATCTGCTGGCGCATGACGCCGTGCTTTTCGGCCGGGCCGACGGCAGCTCCAATCCCTGGCTGATTACCCAGAATGCCGGCCCCGCCGAACGCTGGACCATGGAAGGCCGCATCGTCAGCAGCAGCGCCGAGGCGCAGGTGGAGGCGGTGAAAAAGGGCTGCGGCGTCGCGCAACTGGCCACCTGGCTGATACGCGATGCACTGGAAAACGGCGAGCTGATTGCCTTGCTGCCGGAACTGGATATGGATGGTCTGCCGCTGAATCTGGTCTGGCCGCGCGGCAGGCAGTTGCTGCCCAAGGTGGACGCCATGCTGGCATTGCTGGCGCAGTCGCTGCGGATCAGCTGAATATTTTGCCATGGACAATTTAAGCAAAATGTAGACCGGATACAAAGGCAAAAGTTGCAAACACCCTCAACAAGACTATTTCTTTTATATGCCCGTCTTGAAATCGCATATAAGCGTCCCTATAATTGGCACTCGTTAGTAGAGAGTGCTAACAAAGACTTTCCTTACCCGTTTAGCAACAAACCATTGAAAAAAGGAGTTTTGTATGAACCTTCGCCCTTTGCACGATCGCGTTATCGTCAAACGTCTCGACCAGGAAACCAAAACTGCGTCTGGCCTGATCATCCCTGATGCCGCTGCTGAGAAGCCGGATCAAGGCGAAGTACTGGCCGTGGGCAATGGCAAAGTGCTGGAAGACGGCAAAGTGCGCCCGCTGGAAGTCAAAGTCGGCGACCGCGTACTGTTCGGCAAATACTCCGGCCAGGCTGTCAAAGTTGACGGCGAAGAGCTGCTGGTGATGCGCGAAGAAGACATCATGGCCGTGGTCAACAAGTAATCACGCCCAACCGTATTTGACTGAATTCAGGAGAAATAAACATGGCAGCTAAAGAAGTAGTGTTCGGCGACGCAGCGCGCGCCAAAATGGTTGAAGGCGTCAACATCCTCGCCAACGCAGTGAAAGTCACCCTGGGTCCAAAAGGCCGCAACGTCGTGCTGGAGCGCTCCTTCGGCGCCCCAACCGTGACCAAGGACGGCGTGTCGGTCGCTAAAGAGATCGAACTGAAAGACAAGCTCATGAACATGGGCGCGCAGATGGTCAAGGAAGTCGCTTCCAAAACCAGCGACAACGCCGGCGACGGCACCACCACCGCGACCGTGCTGGCCCAAGCCATCGTGCGCGAAGGCATGAAATTCGTGGCCGCCGGCATGAACCCGATGGACCTGAAGCGCGGCATCGACAAAGCGGTCGCCGCCACCGTGGAAGAGCTGAAAAACATCGCCAAGCCATGCACCACCTCCAAGGAAATCGCCCAGGTTGGCGCCATTTCCGCCAACTCCGACGCTTCGATCGGCGAGCGCATCGCTGAAGCGATGGAAAAAGTCGGCAAGGAAGGCGTGATCACCGTGGAAGACGGCAAGTCGCTGAACGACGAGCTGGACATCGTGGAAGGCATGCAGTTCGACCGCGGCTACCTGTCCCCATACTTCATCAACAACCAGGAAAAACAGGTTGCCGTTCTGGACAACCCATTCGTCCTGCTGTGCGACAAGAAAATCTCCAACATCCGCGACCTGCTGCCGGTACTGGAGCAAGTGGCCAAAGCCGGCCGTCCGCTGCTGATCATCGCTGAAGACATCGAAGGCGAAGCCCTGGCGACCTTGGTGGTCAACAACATCCGCGGCATCCTGAAAACCTGCGCAGTGAAAGCGCCAGGCTTCGGCGACCGCCGTAAAGCCATGCTGGAAGACATCGCCATCCTGACCGGCGGCCAAGTTGTGGCTGAAGAAGTCGGCCTGACCCTGGAAAAAGTCTCCCTGGCCGAACTGGGCCAAGCCAAGCGCATCGAAGTGGGCAAGGAAAACACCATCGTGATCGACGGTGCTGGCGAAGCGTCGGCCATCGAAGGCCGCGTGAAACAGATCCGCGTTCAGATCGAAGAAGCGACCTCGGACTACGACCGTGAAAAACTGCAAGAGCGCGTGGCCAAACTGGCTGGCGGCGTTGCCGTGATCAAGGTTGGCGCCGCCACCGAAGTCGAAATGAAAGAGAAAAAAGCCCGCGTGGAAGACGCGCTGCACGCAACCCGCGCTGCCGTGGAAGAAGGCATTGTGCCAGGCGGCGGCGTTGCCCTGCTGCGCGCCCGCGCTGCCCTGACCCTGAAAGGCGACAACCCAGACCAGGACGCCGGCATCAAGATCGTGCTGCGCGCCATGGAAGAGCCTCTGCGCATGATCGTGCAGAACGCCGGCGAAGAATCGTCGGTGGTGGTGAACGCTGTGCTGGCCGGCAAAGGCAACTACGGCTACAACGCCGCCAACGGCACCTACGGCGACATGGTTGAAATGGGCGTGCTGGACCCAGCCAAAGTGACCCGCTCCGCGCTGCAGAACGCCGCGTCGATCGCTGGCCTGATGCTGACCACCGACTGCATGGTGGCTGAAGTCGTAGAAGACAAACCAGCCGGCGGCATGGGCGGTATGGGTGGCATGGGCGGTATGGGCGGCATGGACGGCATGATGTAATAGCCTCCGCGCTGAACCTTCCGGTTCGCCGCAAAAAAGCCTGCAAGGTTCGCGCCTTGCAGGCTTTTTTCATTTTGTTACGCCTAAAAAACAGGCATTTCGTCTTGTTACTGATATAATTACGCTTAATTAAAAGAAATATATTTTTCCTTTCATTAACTACAAGAGTTCAATAAGATGAAAAAACTGTCAGTCGCCCTGCTGGGCGCTACTACCCTGCTGGCGGCTGCCAGTACCTTCGCTGCACCGATCCAGCTGGTCAAAAATGGCGGCTTCGAGAGCGATATCGTTGGCAATTCCAACTGGATTCAGGGCAATACGCTGAGCGGCTGGACGGTGGGCGCCAATGGCGTCGAGATCCGCAACGACGTCGCCGGCAAGGCCTTCGGCGGCAATAACTTTGTGGAGCTGGACACTTACGGCAACAGCTCGATCAGCCAGAACCTGGCCACCACGGCCGGCGGCAAGTACACCCTGAGCTTCTACTACTCGCCGCGCGAATTCACCAGCAGCAGCACCAACGGCATCGAAGTGCTGTGGAACGGCGTGTCGAAAGGCATTTTCAGCGCCAATGGCGGCAGCAACGGCAATCTGTGGCAGCAGTACTCCTTCAATGTGACCGGCTTCGGTCCCTCGACCGCGCTGGAATTCCGCGCCGTCGGCGCCAGCGACAGCTTCGGCGGCGGCCTGGATAATGTGTCCGTGACGTCGGCCGTGCCGGAACCGGGCAGCATGGCCCTGATGGGCCTGGGCCTGGGCTTGCTGGGCTTCTGCGCGCGCCGCAAGCGTCCGACCGCCTAAACAGGCCCCCAGTTTCACCGCGGGCGGCGTCTTGCCGCCCCTGGGCCTTTGGTTTAGTATGCAGGCAACTTTTCTTTCTTTGCCAAAGGCCGCCCTTCCATGTTTCCCCTCTCGCGCCGCTCCCTTGCCGTGCTGAGTGCCGTCGTGGCTGCGAGCCTGGCCGCCTGCTCCCCGCGCAGCGCTGAAGCGCCAGCGGCAAGCGCACCAGCATCCGCGCCCGCCTCCATGCCGGCGGAAACCGCGGCCCCATCCGCGCCGCAGTCCGCCGCACCGGCCCAAGCCAAAAAGCTCAGCAAGGACCAGGCTATCGGCGTGCTGATGGACCTGCCCGAACTGAAAGCCTGGTCGGACAAGATCGAAAAGAACTCCAAAGGCCAATCCCATGGCGCCCTGATCGAATTCGACGCCACGCCCTTCGAGCACAAGGGCAAAACCTACTACCAGTTCAGCTTCGTCGAAAACACACCCGAAGCCGTGCAGCGCTGGGAAAATTTCCTGATCGCCCCCGACGGCGAAATCCTGATCGAAGACCAGATCAGCGGCGAACTGCTGTCCCTGGCCCGCTGGCGCAAGGAAAAGCAGCCGCTGCAACGCGCCCCTTAAGCTCCGGACGCCCTCTAATCCACTCAAATCAGCCGCAGCGTCCGGGCTTTCAGTGCTGCCGCTGCGCGGGTACTGCAACCGAGCTTGCGGAAAGCGCTTTCCACATGGGTGCCGACGGTGCGGGGACTGATCGCCAGTTGACGCGCCACTTGCTTGTTGGTCTGGCCTTGGCTGATGGCGCGCAGGACTTCGCTCTCGCGCTCACTCAGGCTGATGCTGGCTGCCTCACATGCGGATGGCGCTACGGCAGCGCGCGTGCCGCGCAGCGCGTCGACCACACCGGAATGAAAGCGCCCGGCGTCCGCTTCCTGCGCCAACACCGCGCCTGCCAGCTCGCTTGAATACGCAGGACGCCAGGGGCGTGACGCCTGCAGTGCAACCCAGGCCGATGCGGCAGCCAGCACCTGCCCCTCAAGCGGCGTGGCGGCACCGGTAGCGCCGCGAAAATTGCCGGAACCGTCCAGCCGCTCGCCCACATAGGAGGCGATCTCCGCTTCCTGCGCCAAGCCACTGACTGTGCGCAGCGCGCGCAAGGTCCAATATGGCGCCAGCCGCAATTGCTCGCGCACCGCCGACGGTAATGGACCGGCCACGTTCCAAAGTTCGCTGGGGATGGCGCCACGGCCGATACCGTGTACCAGGCCGGCACGGTAGCAGCGCTGCTGCATCTGCTCATCAAGCCCCATCTGGCTGGCGGCCCGCTGCGCAGCGATAGCCACGCGACGGGAATGGCCGCACAGCCAGGGCTGCTGCAGGTCGATCAGATCGGCCATCTGCTCCAGCAACAGCATGCCGCTGGAGCGTTCGCCCAATGCCAGCGGAGGGCGGCACAAGGCCGCCATCAGCCAAGGCGGATGCGGCGGGCCGCATTGCCGTTCAGCGGCCAGGTCGCCGACGAACGCCAGCGCGCGCAAGCATTCGGCAATGCTGACGCAGTCCGGAAGGCATGCGGCAGTGGAGATTTTCATTGGTGGCTGGTTCAAATCGAAAATGTATATCGCATAAATATATATCGCGATATGTATTTACGATATCCGCTTTGAATACCGATGTCCAGTAAAATATGTCACGATAAGTATTTTCCATCCCAGACCTATGCGAACGCCGCCCACCGCCCCGCTGGAAGACCAGTTGTGTTTTTCGCTCTACCGCGCCAACCTGGAAATCGGCCGCGCCTATCAGCCCCTGTTCGACACTCTGGGCATCACGTATCCGCAATTCCTGGTGCTTAACTCGCTGTGGGAAAAGGACGGCCGCACCATCGGCGAAATCGCCGAGCGCCTGTCGCTGGAATCCAGCAATATCACGCCGCTGATCAAGCGCCTGGAAGCGGCGGGGCTGCTGACGCGCCAGCGCAATCCCCTGGACGACCGCCAGGTGCTGGTAACGCTGAGCGAAGCAGGCCGCGCGCTGCGGCAGCGCTGCACGCTGACCGACGTCCTGCTTGGCGCGACCGGGATGAAGCCGGAACAATTGAAGGCGCTGAACGCAGCCGTCCAGCGCCTGCTGCGCGCCATCGACAGCACGAAAGAAAAAAATCCATAGCCGGGCAGGACGCCTCGGGTGAATGCCCGAGGCGGGCCGAATTCCTTGACGGTGCCTGCGGCAAGAATGCAACCTAGCGCTCCTTAGCAACCGCCATCAAGGAAAATCAATGATCTTGGAACGACAACAGGACCGCCAATGGGCGGAGACCGCAATTCCCGGCATGCGGGTCGCCACTGTCTGGAGCGAGAACGCCGATGGCAGTTACTTCGTCCGCTTCGACGAAGGCGCGCGCTTCCCCCTGCATGACCACGACGGCTGGGAGCAAATCCTGATGCTGAGTGGCCGCATCCGCTTTGGCGAGATTGAGCTGTCCGCCGGCGATACCCTGCTGCTCCAGCAGGGCGAGCAGCATGATGCCCAGGCGCTGAGCGACGCCACCTTCTTTGTGGCGCATCGCGGCAATATCACGCTGCTGGACTGAAAGGCTGCGGGCGTCGAAATCGCCGCCGCCCGGCTGCGATGCCGTATCATGGCGGCATTCATGAAGCCAGCGGCAGATATGTTCGATAAACTGAAATCCCTGTTCGGCGCCAAGGCGGCGCCCGCCCCTACCAGCTTTGATCCTGCGGCCTACCAGCCGTACCGGCAGGATGAGCTGAACCTCGTCTACAAGCTGATGTTCTGCGACGAAGCCGCGCTGTTTGCGCAGCGGGAAAGCACCCTGCCCCTATTCGGCGACAGCCCAGATCCGCAAGTGATCCGCGCCATCGCGCAGGACAGCAATGAAGAGAGCCGCGTGCGCCTGCTCGCCTTCAACTGGCTGCGCGAACGCACCTACGCGGTGCCGCCCAAGGAAGCGCTGGGCGTGGTGGTTGAAGTGCCGCTGGAGAATGGCCTGGACGTGCTGGCCGCCTATGCCGACGGCCAGGTTCAATACATCAACCAGACCGGCCGCCTGGCCGTGTTTGAAGGCAGTCCGGCCGAGGTGGTGCAGCAGGCCAAGGCGCTGGTGCAAAGCGCCGCGCGCGGTCTGGCGAAAAACACCGGCCAGGAAGGCGGCAAGCTGCGCCACCCTCCTCCTGGCGCCGGAACGCTGCGCGTGACGGTGCTGGCGGCAGACGGCCTGCATATCAGCGAAGGCAGCTTCGCCGAACTGCATGGCAAATCGGCCAGCAGCGCCGTGCTGAAACAGGCGCAGGTACTGCTCGACCTGGTGGTCAAGCAGGCGAACGGATAACTTCCTGCGACGGCGCGCTGCGCACATTGCTCACCCACCAGCTGGTGAACAAGGTCAGGCCGACGGCGATCCAGCCTGCCGTGCCGTAGCCATAGATATGGCCATCGTCGCCATTGACCAGGCAGATGCCGCCCACCAGCGCGCCGATCCCGGTGCCCATCTGCACCACCGCCATATTCGCGCTGAGGAAAGCGCCGCGCTGCGCCGGATCGGGCACCGTCGTCATCAAGGCCTGCAAAGGAATATTCCGTCCCGACAGCAGCACCATGAAGATGGGGAAGAGGCAGATGATCACCGTCAGCGACATCTGCGGCATATGAGTGATCGTCAGCATGGGAATCATGGAAGCCAGCGCCACAATGCGGTAGATCTTGTGCTTGCCCGCGCTATCCGACCAGTTGCCCAAGCGGCGCGCGCTGAACAGGGTCGCAATGCCGCCCGCCAGATAAATCCAGGTAATCTCGGCCGGCTTAATGCCGAGGTTACTCACCAAAACCGGCGAGATGAAGGGAATCACCATCATGCCCGCCATCGCATTCAAGCCGCTCAGCAGAAAGGCCCGCAGGTGCGCGCCGACGGTGAACAGCGCCAGCAGATTCGGCAGGATCGCCGCCAGCGGCACCGGCTTGCCCAGATGGCCGCGCAGCGACGGCAGGAGGCTGACGCCCGCCAGCCACACCACCATCGACAGCAGCACCAGCAGATAGAAGGTCGAAGCCCAGCCATAGTGCGCCGACAGCATGACGCCCGTCGGCACGCCGGCGATCGCCGCGATGCTGAAGGACGTCATCATGATGCCGGTGGCGTAGCCGCGCCGGTTGGGCGGGATGATGTCGCCGATGATGGCCATGCCCATCGCACCCATCACGCCGCCGGTCAGGCCGGCCATGGCGCGCGACAGCACCAGCACGTGGAAGTTGGGCGCCAAGGCGCAGGCCAGGTTGGATACGTTAAACAGCAGGAAGACCGTCAGCAGCAGGCGCTTGCGGTCGAAGCGGTCGATATAGGTGGCCGCCAGGATGCCGGACAGGCCGGCGCACCAGGCGTAGACCGACACCGCGCTCGACACCTTGGAGGCGCTGATCGAGAAGGCCTGCATCAGCTGCGGCGCCAGCGGCATCATGACCATGAAGTCCATGATGACGGTGAATTGTATAAAGGCCAGCAGCCAGAGAATGGCGCGCTCGCGCGCCGGGGTAAGGTGTAAGTTGGTACTCATCTTGTTCCTTCAAAGCGGGCGAAGCTCAATCGAGTGCTTCGATCTCGGCGCGCGCCCGTTTCAGAATAGCGCGGATCTGCGCCAGGCGCGTTTCGGTGGCCGTGTAGTCGCGCGCCCGAAGGATGATGACCTCTTTCAAGGCGTGCATCAGTGAACGCAGGTCTTCGTTTTCATCGACCGGCTGCGACATGCGCGCCATCACGGCGTCGACCATCTGCCGGTTCTCCGCCAGGAAGGCTTCGCCTTCGGGCGTGATGGTGTGCAGCTTCTTATTGCCGTCGGCGCTGGCCGAGACGTGGCCCATGTCCAGCAGCATGGATAGCAGGGGGTAAATGGCGCCTGGGCTGGGCGTGTACGTCCCACCGGCGCGCTGCGCCAGCTCCTTGATGATTTCGTAGCCGTGGCGCGGCTTCTCGGCGATCAGCTGCAGCACCACATAGCGCATGGCGCCGGCGTCGAACATTTTGGGACCGCGTCCGCCGCCGCCACGATGGTAGTGGCCGTGACCGTGCATGTGGCGATGGTGTCCGCGAAAGAAATGGTACATGGTGTTTCTCCTTAAGATATGTCGAATTGAGATATATCTTAAACGCTTTTTTACAGAACTCAAGCAGTTTTTTCAAACGCGAGTGGTATTATCGTCAGAACAATATTGCCTCAAATCCATAAGGAAACAATGAAAATCCTGCTCCGCTATATCGCAATGTTATCGATGGCCGCCCTGCTGAGCGCCTGCATCTATGTCGACCAGCCGGTGGGCAAACGCCTGCCCATTCCGCAGGAAATGGCCGGATACTGGAAGGTGGACATGAAAATGGGCAAGAACGGGAAAAACCGCCGCATGCAGATACGCATCGAGGACGAAACCCTGGTCCTGCGCTGGGATGACGATGATAAGGAAGGCAAGGCGCAGCTGCACGAGCATGCCGGCCAGCGCTATCTGGCCCTGGTCAACGACGGCCGTTCCGGCGGCTATATGATCCTGCACGTCGCCGCCGCCAACGCGGCCAGCATGAAGCTGGAAATGATGGATGCCACGCGCGTGGAAGCGCTGCTGAAGGAAATGCAGCTGCCGGCTGAATCCAGGGACCGTTCCCTGTTCCGCGAACTCAAGGTGAGCAAGGCCGGACTGGAAGCCCTGCTCGCGCAGCATGCCAGCGTGGCCTTCGACAAGACGGAAACCATCGACCTGACCAGGCTCGATTGATCCGTCCCGGCAGCGCCTAGCTGTCGAGGTGGGAGATCAGCAGGCGGCGGCTTTCCTGGCTGCCGCCATTGCCCTTATGCTCCAGCACCAGCGAGGCGTTCTGTTCGTCGAGCGAAATGCCGACCGAAAGAATATCGATCAGCAGCAGCTGCAGGATGCGCGAGATCATCGACAGGAAGGTGGTGCTGTCCTCGGCATGATCGACGGTCAGGCAGACCGTGGCCTTCTTCGCCAGCGGCGACTGACTGCTGGTAATCGCAATCACATCGGCGCCCGCCGCGCGCGCCGCCTCCACCGCCTGCAGCAGTTCCGGCAATTTGCCCGAATTGGAAATGGCGACCACCACATCGCCCGCCTGCAGCAGTTCGGCCGCCAGCGTGAACAGATGCGCGTCGCCATACAGGGAGGTGGGAATGCGGAAGCGGAAGAACTTGTGCTGGCCGTCCAGCGCCACCACGCGCGAATTGCCCATCGCGTAGAACTCCACCTTTTTCGCCTTGCTGATCAGCGCAATCGCGCGGTCCAGCGAACGCACGTCGAGCTGGTCGCGGAATTTGAGGATGGCCGACACGGTGTTGTCGATCACCTTGGCGCTCAGGTCATGGGTGCTGTCGCTGACGCGCACCTGGCTGTGGCGCACCGGAATGGCGCCGGTCAGGCTGCTGGCGAATTTCAGCTTGAAGTCGGCCAAGCCCTGGAAACCGAGCGAGCGGCAGAAGCGAATCACGGTCGGCTGGCTCACTTCGGCCAGGCGCGCGATATCGGCAATCGGCTCGTTCAGCACCAGGCGCGGCTGCTCGATCACCAGCTGGGCCACGCGCTGCTCGGCCGGCGTCAGCTCGCTTTGCAGGCTTTGCACGCGGTCCATCAGCGTATTCGCGCCGCTGCGGCCGCGCAGATGCTCGGACAGGATGGTGGCCACGCCGTAGAAGGCCGGATTCGGCGTGGTAATCACATACGTCGGAATCTCCGCCAGATAGGACGAGAAGCGGCCCTTGGCTTCAAAGCGGGCGCGGAAAGGCGATTCGAGGAACCACTCGCCCATGCGCGGCACGATGCCGCCACCGATGAAGATGCCGCCGAAAGCGCCAAGCGTCACGGCCAGATTGGCGGCCGCGCCGCCCAGCATGGCGCAGAAGCATTCCAGCACCTCCTTGCACAGCGCGTCCTGGTCTTTCAAGGCGCCGGCGATGATCTGCTGCGACGTCAGGTCGCGCACCGAGACGCCGTTGCGCTTGGCCAGCGCGCGGTAAATGATCTCCATGCCGGGGCCGGAAATCAGGCGCTCGTTCGATACGTGGGACCAGGTTTGCCAGGCGTATTGCAGGATGAAGTATTCGCGCTCGTCAGCCGGCGCGAAGTTGGTATGGCCGCCTTCCGAACCGAGGGTGATGAAACCGTCCACCGTCGGAATCACGCCGGAGCAGCCCAGGCCCGTGCCCGGACCGAGCACGCCGATCACCGAGGTCGGCGCGGCCGTGCCGCTGCCGACCTGCATCAGATCGGCCGGCTTCAAGCCGGGGATGGACATGGCCAGCGCGGTGAAGTCGTTCACCACCAGCAGCGTATGCAGGCCCAGTTCGCGCCGCACCTCGTCGGTGGAGAATTGCCAGTCGCGGTTGGTCATGCTGACGTAATCGCCATGCACCGGGTTGGCCAGCGCCAGCGCCGCATGGTTCAGGTTCAGGCCGGGATGGTCTTCCAGATAGCTGCGCACCAGGGGCACGATGCCGCTGAAGTCGTCGCACTGCAGCACGCGCACGGAGCGGAATTCATCGGGCGCGGTTTGCAGCGCAAAGCGGGCGTGCGTGGCGCCGATATCGGCCAGCAGACGGGGGCCGTCGGCAAAGGCGGTGCGGCTCAGTTTAAGATCAGCGTCGGCTTGTTTCATCGTCGATTCGATTCTCTGGAAATCAATCACTGCAGAAGGCGGCAGCATACCTGAAATGCACGATGTTAAAAAGAACAAGAGGCGAGCAGTCCTTCTACTTCCAGTCCGCTAGTCTTGCGCCGCCACCGAAACGGCGGCGCAAAGGCGCACGGTTTCAGCGAGCGTAGCCGAACCAGGCGCCATGCGGCGGCAGGCTGACCTGGCCATCCACCACCTCGCCCGGCAGGCCGGGATTGTCCAGCGTCTCGGCGCCTGCCGCTTCGGGCAGCGCGAAGCTGACCGGCTGCGCACCCAGGTTGAACACAGCGATCACGCTGCGCTCCCCTTCCAGATCGCGGCGCAGCGCCAGCACCGGCTCCGGCGCATCGAAGAAGACGATCTCGCCGCGCGTCAGCTGCGGCATGCTGCGGCGCCAGGCGATCATGCGGCGCGCGAAGGACAGCATGGAATCGGCATCCGCCTCCTGCACCGAAGCGGCGGCGGCGATATGTTCCGGCGCCACCGGCAGCCAAGGCTGGCCGCTGGTGAAGCCGCCATTGGCCGCCTGGGTCCAGGCGATTGGCGTGCGGCAGCCATCGCGGCCTTTGAACTCGGGCCAGAAGGTTTTGCCGTAAGGGTCTTGAATCAGCTCGTATGGCACATCGGCCTCGGTGAAGGCCAGCTCGTCGCCCTGATACAGGCAAGGCGTGCCTTTCAGCGAAAGCTGCATCGCCAACACCAGCTTGCCGAAAGCCGGCGTCGGATGCGCACCACCCCAGCGCGTCATCACGCGCTGCGCATCGTGGTTGCCGACCGACCAGGAAGCCCAGCCATCCTTGACGCGCGCCTTGAAGTCCTCGACCTGGGTGCGGATATGCTTGGCGGTGCAAACGGAAGTCAGCAGATTGAAGCTGTAAGCCATATGCAGCTTGTTGCCGCCCGCCGTGTATTCCGCCATCACGGCCAGCGAATCGTCGGCCCCCACCTCACCGATGGCGACCGCGCCGAATTCGTCCAGCAGCACGCGCAGGCGTTCGAGGAAAGCCACGTTCTCGGGCTGGCTCTTGTCGTGGATATGGGCCTGCATGCCATATGGGTTCACATCGCTGACGGTGGCGGTGTCGCGCACCAGGGCCGGCGGATTGCTCTTCAGCGAGCGGTCGTGGAAGTGGAAGTTGCAGGCATCCATGCGCACGCCATCCACGCCGCGCTCCAGCCAGAAACGCAGGCAATCGAGGTGGGCTTGCTGCACCTCGGGATGGTGGAAGTTCAGGTCGGGCTGGCTGACCAGGAAATTATGCAGGTAGTACTGCTTGCGACGCGAATCCCATTGCCACGAAGAGCCGCCGAACACGGACAGCCAGTTATTCGGTGGATTGCCGTCCGGTAGAGGATCGGCCCAGACATACCAGTCGGACTTGGGATTGTCGCGGCTCTTGCGGCTCTCCACGAACCAGGGATGCTCCTCCGCCGTATGCGACATCACCTGGTCGATCATGATCTTCAGGCCCAGGCTGTGTGCCTTGGCGATCAGCTTGTCGAAATCGTCCAGGGTGCCGAACAGGGGATCGACGTCGCAGTAGTCGGACACGTCGTAGCCGAAGTCGTGCATCGGCGATTTGAAGAAGGGGGAAATCCAGACGATATCCACGCCCAGTTTGGCGATGTATTCCAGGCGGTCGGTGATGCCGGGCAGGTCGCCCACGCCGTCGCCGTTGGTATCGAGATAACTGCGCGGATAGACCTGATAGATGATCGCTTCGCGCCACCAGGTCGGGGACAATGCTTTGCTCACGTTAGCTTCCTTAGGAATGGGAGTGGATTTGTAGACAATATACATGATGAATACCCGATATTCAATCACCCAATCAAGTACTTAAAATCATTTAATACATATATATTTCAAATACTTATGAGTTTTCGAGCGATTCGATTGAGTAGCCAAACTACATAAATTCATCAAAATTTCGCACAGCAAACACCGGTACATACCAGTTGCCAAGCCAAAGGGCTTCGCATAGCATCCCGATCTGACAAAATCAGGAGACTTCTACATGTCACAAGCTGACCAGCATGCAGGCAACGGGCCGCTACCGCGCCAGATCCCGTACATCATCGCAAACGAGGGTTGCGAACGTTTTAGTTTTTACGGGATGCGCAATATCCTGACGCCTTTCCTGATCAGCACCCTGCTGCTGTTCATTCCACTGGAAGACCGCGCCAGCGAAGCCAAACACGTATTCCACACCTTCGTCATCGGCGTCTACTTCTTCCCCCTGCTGGGCGGCTGGCTGGCCGACCGCTTCTTCGGCAAGTACAACACCATTTTCTGGCTCAGCCTCGTATACGTGGCCGGGCATGCCTGTCTCGCCATTTTTGAAGACAATCTGAAAGGCTTCTATTTCGGCCTGTTCCTGATTGCGCTCGGCTCGGGCGGCATCAAGCCGCTGGTTTCCGCCTTCGTCGGCGACCAGTTCGACCAGACCAATAAGAAACGCGCCAAAGTCGTGTACGACGCCTTCTACTGGATGATCAACTTCGGCTCCTTCTTCGCCTCGCTGCTGATGCCCCTGTTCCTGAAGAACTACGGCCCCGCCGTGGCCTTCGGCATTCCCGGCATCCTGATGGCCGTCGCCACGCTGGTCTTCTGGCTCGGCAACAAGAAGTACGTGCATATCGCACCGCAAAAGCACAACCCCAATTCCTTCACCAACGTGGCGCGCACTGCCCTGCTGGCGCGCAAACCAGGCCAGTCGCGCCCAGGCCTGAGCGTGGCGCTGTTCGGCGCAGCAGCGGCCGTCGCATCGCTGTGCATGTCCTTCTCCTGGGGCTTCGTGATCGCCGCCTGTACCGCGCTGGTACTGCTGCTGGCCTTCGGCGGCATCGGCACCGCCATGCAGCTGGAACGTGCGCGCGGCGCGCACCCGGATGAAGCCGTGGAAGGCGTGCGCGCCGTCCTGCGCATCCTGGTCGTATTCGCGCTGGTGACGCCATTCTGGTCCCTGTTCGACCAGAAGGCATCGACCTGGATTCTGCAGGCGAACAATATGCAAAGCCCGATGCTGTCCCTGTTCGGCTGGGAGTTCAAGGTACTGCCGGCGCAGATGCAGGCAGTGAACCCGCTGCTGGTGATGCTGCTGATCCCCTTCAATAACTTCGCCATCTTCCCGCTGCTGCGCAAGATCGGCATCGAACCGACCCCGCTGCGCCGCATGACCGCCGGCATTGCGCTGAGCGGCCTGGCATGGATCATCATCGGCTGGATCCAGCTTTCGATGGATGCCGGCACCCCGATGTCCATCCTGTGGCAGCTGCTGCCGTACGCCGTGCTGACCATGGGCGAAGTGCTGGTTTCCGCCACCGGCCTCGAATTCGCGTACAGCCAGGCGCCGGCGCCGATGAAAGGCTCGATCATGAGCTTCTGGACCCTCGCCGTCACGGTCGGCAACCTGTGGGTACTGATCGTCAACTCCAGCGTCAAAAATGACGCGGTACTGGGGCACATCGCCACCAGCGGCATGAGCGTGATCGCCTTCCAGATGTTCTTCTTCGCCGGCTTCGCCCTGCTGACGGCACTGGCGTTCGGCCTCTACGCCACCCGCTACCGCATGGTCGACAACTACCGCAGCGACGACGGCCAGACCCAGACCTGCTACGGCACTGTCCCCACCAAGTCCTAAGCCGTTTGATCCACATCAACGAATGTCCCACCCTGGTGCCTGACACCAGGGTGGGACATTTTTTGATTTTTCTCAAAGGTGATGGGCGGAAATCCGCACAGCGGGCTGGATGATTCCGGGAATCCGCACGGCGTATCTGATACGGTTTTTCTTGCGGCATTGCAGCAAATGAAGTAAATCAAAGGCTTAGCTAGTATGCAAGTGCTGGCATGAAAGCTGCTCTCTGGCAGGGAACAATAACCCTGCTTTGGAGACCAGCATGAATAAGCTTCACCTCTTGACCCTGTCCCTCGCCACCGCTTTCAGCACCACCGCCGGTGCGCAGGAAGTGGTGCGTCTCGGTAATCTCAAATTCGCGCATTACGGCGCTGTCTCGTATATCAAGGAAATCGCACCGAAGTGCGGCATCAAGGTCGAGGAGCACGTCTTCGCCAAAGGCCCGGATGTGATGCAGGCGATTCTGGCGGGCGAGCTGGATGTGGGCGCCACGGCGTCGGAAGCGGCAATCGCGGGCCGCGCCAATGGCGCGCCGATTTATGTGGTGGCCGGTTTCGCCAAGGGCGGCGCGCGGCTGGTGGCGCGTCCCGATGCCGGCATCAAGTCGGTCAAGGATCTGAAGGGCAAAAAAGTCGGCGTGACGCGCGGCGGCATCCATGAGGTGCTGCTGGTGGCGGAGCTGGCCCAGCACGGTCTGACCGCTTCCGACCAGCCGGGCAAGGACGTGCAACTGGTCTTCCTGGCTTTCGCCGACCTGAATCAGGCGCTGCTGGGCAAGAACCTGGACGCCATCATGCAGTCGGAGCCGCAATCTTCGCAGGCGATCAACAAGGGCTTCGGCGTCGAAGTGATGAAGCCTTACGACACGCCAATCGGCGAACCGGTACGCACCATGGTGATGAGCGAGAAGTTCTACAAGGAGCGCCGCGCCACCGCCGTCAAATTCATGAACTGCTTCATGCAGGCGACCAAGACCTTCATTGACCAGAAACCGGTCGCTGAAAAATACGTGCGCGAAGTGATCTTCAAAGGCCAGATCACCAAGGACGATTTCGAGGACGCGATCAGCAATTCGCCCTACACCTACGATATCTCGGCCCAGCATATCCAGATCACCACCGACGTCATGGCCAAACACGGCATCGGCAAGATGCGCA
The DNA here is from genome assembly GCF_013369485.1 of Massilia sp. BJB1822. Lineage (GTDB taxonomy): Bacteria > Pseudomonadota > Gammaproteobacteria > Burkholderiales > Burkholderiaceae_D > Rugamonas. Next base: position 74,194 of record NZ_JABWEB010000004.1, on the reverse strand, counting down.
AGCCGCCGGTCGCCACTGAATTCGTCAAGACCGACCTGCTGGACGAAGCCAAGAAAAGCCTGAACATCAAATAAGACGGAGACATCATGGCAAAGCAGAACTGGCGTGAAATCGCCGCGGGCGCGGTGGTGCCCGTTGTTGTCATCGCCCTGTGGCAGGCCAGCGCGCAGCTGGGCTGGATCAATCCGCAGGTATTGCCATCGCCGCTGGCGGTGGTGCAGAAGTGGGTGGAATACCTGCTGCCGTTGACGCCTTACGATCCGGCGGCCGGCATGTCCTGGCTGGGCTGGGCGCTGTCGGGCGAACTGCTGACCGACACGCTGAGCAGCATGTACCGCGTGCTGGTCGGCTTCGCGCTGGGCGCCGGCCTGGCCCTGCCCTTTGGCCTGCTGATGGGTTCCAGCCCGCGCATGTATGCGTGGCTGAATCCATTGATGCAGGTGCTGCGTCCGATCCCGCCGATCGCCTATATTCCGCTGGCGATCTTGTGGTTTGGCCTGGGCAACGCGCCGGCCGTTTTCCTGATCGCGCTGGGCGCATTCTTCCCGGTACTAATGAACACCATCGCCGGCGTGCGCCAGGTCGACGGCATCTACATCCGCGCCGCGCGCAATCTGGGCGTGAGTCAGCGCACCATGTTCGTGCGCGTGATGCTGCCGGCGGCCGTGCCTTACATCCTGTCCGGCGTGCGCATCGGCATCGGCACCGCTTTCATCGTGGTGATCGTGTCCGAGATGATCGCGGTGAACAATGGCCTCGGCTTCCGTATCCTCGAAGCGCGCGAGTACTTTTGGTCCGACAAGATCATCGCCGGCATGATTTCGATTGGCCTGCTTGGCCTGATCATCGACGTGGGCATGAACAAACTGAATAACCATCTGCTGCGCTGGCACCGCGGCCTGGAGAACTGAGATGAGCCATATCACCGTTAAAGGCGTCAACAAGGTATTCAAGACCGACAGCCGCGAAGTGGTCGCGCTGAAGGACATCAATCTGCACATTCCGCAGGGGCAGTTCGTCTGCCTGCTCGGTCCATCGGGCTGCGGCAAATCGACGCTGCTGAATGCGATTGCCGGCTTCTCGCTGCCATCGAGCGGCGAGATCACGGCCGACGCGCAATTGATCACCGGACCGGGGCCGGAACGCGGCATGGTGTTTCAGGAATACGCCCTGTTCCCATGGATGACCGTGGAAAAGAACATCGCCTTCGGCCTGGAAGTCAAAGGCATGGCCAAGGACAAGATCGAGCAGACCGTCTCGCAGTTATTGGGCATGCTGTCGCTGAGCGACTTCCGCCACCGCTATCCGAAAGACCTGTCGGGCGGCATGCGCCAGCGCGTGGCCATCGCCCGCGTGCTGGCCCTGGACTCGCCGATCATGCTGATGGACGAACCTTTCGGCGCGCTGGACGCGCTGACCCGCCGCAATCTGCAGGACGAGCTGCTGCGCATCTGGTCCGAGCTGAAAAAGACCATCATCTTCGTCACCCACAGCATTGAAGAAGCGATCTACCTGGCCGACCGCATCATCGTCATGACCTATCGTCCCGGCACGGTCAAGCGCGACATCCTAGTCGAGCTGCCCCGCCTGCGCGACCCCGCCTCGGCCGAATTCAACGCCCTCAAGCGCGAACTCGGCCAGCTCGTGATGGAAGAGCAGCAACGCCACCACAACGACGAAATGCGCCTCGCCGCCGTTGATTAATCTCAAAGAATGTCCCACCGTGGTGTCAGGCACTGGAGTCGGACATTTTTTGCGAAAAATCAAAGAATGTCCGACCTTGGTGCCTCGGCGGCCCCGCCTGACACCAGGGTGGGACATTTGTTGAGGCAGATCAAACTGTGGGGTGGCGTTGTAGAATTCGGGATGCGCGCGAGAAACTCATTTTTATTGCTGGTGGGGCTGCTGGGGGCCGTGGCGGCCGTGGTGGCGGCGTTCTGGTTTGGGACGCTGCGGGCGCGCGAGGATTCGCTGCTGCAGGGGCATCGCCAGCTTCAGTTGATGGCGCCGGATTTGCAGTCGGTGCTGCAGCGCTTCGAGACGCTGCCCTTCGTTCTGGCGCGGCAGCCGGATTTGGCGAACGCGCTGGCTCATCCCAGCGATCCCGCCGCAATCGCGCGTTTGAATGGGACGCTGCAAATCATTCAGCAGCAGGCCAAGGTCGGCGCGCTGTATCTGATGGACCGCAATGGTCTGACTTTGGGGGCGAGCAATTGGGATCAGCCTCTGGGTTTCGTCGGGAAGAATTTCTCTTATCGTCCTTATTTTCATGCGGCGCTGCGCGGGCATGCGGGACTGTTTTATGGCATCGGCACCAGCACCTCGGAGGCGGGTTACTTTATCGCCCAGCCGGTGTACGCGAATGGCAGCGCGGGCGGGCCGGTGGCGGGCGTGATCGCGGTCAAAATCAGCCTGGCGGAATTCGAGCGTACCTGGAGCAGCAGCGATGATCCGATCGCGCTGGCTGACCGCCATGGCGTGGTCTTCCTGAGCAACCGCGCGGACTGGAAGTATCACAGCCTGCATCCCCTACGCGAGGCCACGCTGGCCGAGCTGAATCACACGCAACAGTACACCGGCAAGAACATCACACCCTTGCAGCAGACGCCCGGCCCCTTCGTCACCCTTCCGGTGGGACGCCTGGGCTGGCAGCTGATGCTGTTTCCGAATCAGTCGCGCGTCACGCGCGTGGGTACGTTGTGGGCGCTGGCAACGGCTTTGCTACTGGCGTTTGCCGCGGCTTCGCTGTGGGCGCTGCATCAGCGCCGCCGCCGCATGGAGGAGCGCCTGGCTTCGCGCGAGGCCTTGCAGCAGGCGGCGCAGGAGCTGGAGAGCCGCATCGCGCAGCGCACGCAGCAACTGAGCGAGACAAACCAGCATCTGGAAGCCAAGTACCACACGCTGCAACAGACGGAACACATGCTGCGCTCGACGCAGAATGAGCTGGTCCAGGCGGGCAAGCTGGCCATGCTGGGCCAGATGGCGGCCGGGATCACGCATGAACTGAATCAGCCTTTGGCGGCGATCCGCGCTTTCGCCGACAATGCGCGCACGTATCTGGAACGCGGCCAACCCGAGCAGGCGGCCAGCAATCTGGTGCATATCGGCGCGGCCAGCGCGCGCATGGGCGCCATCATCGGACAGTTGAAGGGCTTTGCGCGCAAGGACCAGAATGTGGCGGCGGTCGACCTGGCGCATTCGGTGCGCGCTTCGGCCTTCCTGCTGGAGAGCGAGTTCCAGCGCCGCGAGGCACTGCTCGATATCGATACCGGCGCGGGCGCGATGATCGTGGCGGGCGATGCGGTGCGCATCGAGCAGGTGCTGATTAATCTGCTGCGCAATGCGCTCGATGCGGTGGAAGCTGCGCCGCTGCGCCGCGTCCATCTCGTTTTAAGCCGCGAGGACAATCAAGCCGTGGTGCGCATCAGCGATAGCGGCGAAGGCATTCCCGAGCAGGTGGCGGCCCATCTGTTCGAACCGTTTTTCACTACCAAGCCATCCGGCAAGGGTCTGGGGCTTGGCCTGGCAATTTCATCGTCCATCGTGCAGGCGATGAATGGACAATTGAGGGCGGCTAACCGCCCCGAAGGCGGCGCCGAATTCGAGATGCGCCTGCCGCTGCAAACCGATGGAGGCACGATTTGAGCGCGCTGCAAGCGATCCTGGTAGAAGATGAAGCCACCCTGCGCATGGCGACCGCGCAGACGCTGGAGCTGGGCGGCTTTGCCGTGCAGGCCTGCGCCAGCGCGGAGGAGGCATTGTCCCTGCTGCGCGCCGATTACGCTGGCGTGATCGTGACCGATGTGCGCTTGCCGGGACGCTCCGGCCTGGAGCTGCTGGCCCAGGTGGTGGCGCTGGATGCGGAGCTGCCGGTGATCGTCGTTACCGGCCATGGCGATGTGAGCATGGCGGTGACGGCAATGCGCAGCGGCGCCTATGATTTCATCGAGAAGCCTTTCGCTTCCGAGCGGCTGATGGACGCGGTCGACCGTGCCCAGGAACGCCGCCGCCTGGTGCTGGAGAACCGGCAGCTGCGCGCGGCGCGCGCCCTGCATCCCGATACGCCGGACCTGATCGGCCGCTCCGATGCCATCGAGCGTCTCAAGCTCCTGATCCGCAATATCGGGCCGGCCGGCGTCGATGTGCTGATCAACGGGCAGACCGGCACCGGCAAGGAAGTGGTGGCGCGCCTGCTGCACGCGGCCAGTGGACGCAAGGGTAACTTTGTGGCGATCAATTGCGGTGCGCTGCCGGAATCGGTGTTCGAAAGCGAAATCTTCGGCCATGAGCCGGGCGCTTTCACCGGGGCGCAAAAGCGCCGCATCGGCAAGCTGGAATACGCCAACGGCGGCACGGTCTTCCTCGACGAGATCGAAACCATGCCCATGGCCTTGCAGGTCAAGCTGCTGCGCGTGCTGCAGGAGCGCCGTCTTGAACGCCTTGGCGCGAACGAAGGGGTGGAGCTGGATTGCCGCATCGTCGCCGCTTCCAAGGCCGATCTGCTGCAATTGAGCGCGCAAGGACTGTTCCGCGAAGACCTGTATTACCGCATCGGCGTGGTCAGCATCGATCTGCCGCGCCTGCGCGAGCGGCGCGAGGATATTCCCCTGCTGCTGGCTCATTTTGTGCAGGAGGCGGCGCTGCGCTATCAGCGCCCCTTGCCCACTTGGACGACGCAGGAGATGGAAAGCTGGCAGGCTGCCGACTGGCCGGGCAATGTGCGCGAGCTGCGCAATTTCGCCGAACGCCTGACGCTGGGCCTTGCACCGATGCTGCCGGCCACCGCGCCCCGCGCCAACGTCGCCGAGCCATCGGCGCAAAACCCGGTCACGAACACTCTGTCCGAAAACGAGGCTGCCTGCGATGACGCCGCCCTGCCCATGCAGGTCGATGCCTTCGAGCGCAAACTGATTCTGCGTGCCATCGACGCCACTGAAGGCAATGTGGCACTCGCCGCGGACAACCTGATGATCCCTCGTAAAACCCTCTACGACAAACTTAAGAAGTATCAGATCGGCACCGGCCGGAAATAGCCTCGTTTCGACGAATTAGTAGTACAGCTACATAAATTGGATTACCATACAGGTGATTTAAGCCTCAATAGAGCGCTTCAATGTAGTCAAACTACCAAATTCGCTGGAGACAAGGTTTATGGCAGAGAAGGTACTGCGCGGGCGTCGGCACGTCCTGAAATGGTCGCTGGGAGCATCGCTTGTGCTGGCCGCTTTTGGCGCGCAGGCGCAGGCAAATGGCATGCAGCTGGCCAGCTGCGACGCGCCGTTTCAGCAACTACTGCAAGCTTCGCAGACTTTCGATGCGCGCGCCGTTTGGCTCGACCGCCATCTGATTAAGTGGCCCGGTGCGGACGGCAAGGCACAATTCAAGCTGTACCACTCGGCGCAAGGCCTGCTGAATGCGAAGCCTGGCGCCAAGGTCGGCGGCGCCGACGGCGCGCTGATGCTGAAGACCCACGATGCGGCGCTGTCCGCCGAACTTCAGCAACGCTTCAAGTATCTGGGCCACGCACCGGTTCTGAGCCTGCAAGCGGCCGATGCCGCCAAATTGCCGGAACTGCTCAAGCAGCAAGTACTGATCGTGCAGGAAAATGCGGACGGCACGGTGCGCGATGTCACCAGCCTGCAAACGGCCGGTGCGCTGGACGATCTCTATGCCGCAGCCGAACAGGAACAAGACCTCGGCGCCACCGTTCGCAAGACCGGCACCAGCTTCCGCCTATGGGCGCCGACTGCGCGCCAGGTCGCCGTGTGCAGCTACGACACCGGCTACAGCAAGGCCGCGCGCATCGAGCCGATGCGCTTCGACGCCAAGACCGGCATCTGGTCGATGAGCAAGCGCGGAAGCCATGCGGGCAAGTATTACAGTTATCTGGTGGATGTGCATGCGCCGAGCGTTGGACTGGTGCGCAATCTCGTCACCGATCCTTACTCCGTCAGCCTGACCACGGATTCCAAACGCAGCTACATCGCCGATCTGGACGATCCGAAGCTGAAGCCCAGGGGCTGGGACCAGCACCGCAGCCCGGCCCGCGTGCAGGCGCAGCCCGATATGTCGATCTACGAGCTGCATGTGCGCGACTTCTCGATCAATGACGCCAGCGTGAGCGCGCCGAATCGCGGCAAATACGCGGCCTTCAAGGAAAGCGGCTCGAACGGCATGCGCCATCTGGCCGCGCTGAGCAAGGCCGGCATGACCGACGTCCATCTGCTGCCCGTGTACGACATCGGCAGCGTGCCGGAAAAAGGCTGTGCCGTCCCGGCACCGCAAGGCGCGCCGGACAGCGATGCCCAGCAAGCCGCCGTCATGGCGACGCACAAGACGGACTGCTACAACTGGGGCTATGACCCATACCACTATAGCGCGCCGGAAGGCAGCTACAGCAGCGATCCGGCCGATGGCGCGCGCCGCATCAGCGAGTTCCGCGACATGGTGATGGCACTGCATAAAGCCGGCCTGCGCGTGGGCATGGACGTGGTGTACAACCATACCTATATCGCGGGCCAGGATGAAAAATCGGTGCTGGACCGCATCGTGCCTGGCTACTATCACCGCTTGAACCTCAAAGGCGACATCGAGCGCTCGACCTGCTGCTACAACACGGCCACCGAGAACCGCATGATGGGCAAGCTGATGGTCGATTCGGCCGAACTGTGGACGCACCATTACCGCATCGATTCCTTCCGCTTCGACCTGATGGGCCACCAGCCGCGCGCCGTGATGGAGACGCTGCAGGCGCGCGTCAACAAGGCGGCGGGCCGCCACATCAACCTCATTGGCGAGGGCTGGAATTTCGGCGAGGTCGAAAATGGCGCGCGCTTTGTGCAGGCATCGCAGCTTTCGCTGAACGGCAGCGGCATCGGCACCTTCAGCGACCGCGCGCGCGATGCGGTGCGCGGCGGCGGTGCGGGCGATTCCGGCGAGCGCATGTTCTCGCAGCAGGGCTATATCAATGGCCTGGTGTATGACGCCAATGCCATGGCCGGCCCACGCCCGCTGGCGGATCTGCTGAAAGCATCCGATCTGGTGAAGGTGGGGCTGGCCGGTTCAATCCGCAGCTATCCTATGCAAACCCACACCGGCGAAGTGCGCGAGCTGCAGGCTATCGATTATGCTGGCCAGCCGGCCGGCTACGCGAGCCAGCCCGGCGAAGTGGTCAACTATGTGGAGAACCACGACAACCAGACCCTGTACGACGCCAACGCCATGAAGCTGCCGCTGAATACCAGCAGCGCCGATCGCGCCCGCGTGCAGATTCTGGGCGCTGCCATCAACGCTTTCAGCCAGGGCGTGGCTTATTATCACGCGGGCTTCGACGTGCTGCGTTCCAAATCGCTGGACCGCAACAGCTTCGAATCGGGCGACTGGTTCAACCGCCTGGACTGGACTTACCGCGACAATTACTTCGGCACCGGCCTGCCGCCTGCCGCCGACAATGGCAAGGACTACACATTGCTGCGCCCATTGCTGGCGAATGCCGCGCTCAAGCCCTCGCCCGAGGATATCGCCTTCACCCGCGACGCCTTCCGCGACCTGCTGAAAATCCGAGCCAGCAGCACGCTGTTCCGCATGCGTACCGCTGACGATATCAAGCAGCGCCTGCACTTCCTGAACACCGGCCCGTCGCAGGCGCCGACCGTGATCGCCGCCCATATCGATGGCAGCGACTATGCTGGTGCGGGCTTCAAGTCAGTGACTTACCTGATAAATGTGGGCAAGTTCGAGCAAAGCATCGCAGGCCAGGCCGGTAAAGCCTTCCGCCTGCATCCGGTACACAGCGCTGCCAGCGCCGCCGACAAGCGCGCCGCGCAAGCCCGCTACGATGCCGCCAGCGGCCGCTTCACCGTTCCCGCCCGCACAGCGCTTGTTTTCGTCGAATAAGAATACAGAGACATCATGAAGAAGAACCCGATCGCCCTTGCCGCCCTGTGCCTGCTGGCCAGCACCGCCCTCGCTCAGAACACCGAACGCCGCCTGGAAAGCTTCGCACAACATCAGAACACGTTGGAAATCAGCACCAGCGACGGCAAATACCTGATCCGCCCCTACTCCGCCACCGTAGTGGAAACCGCCTTCATTCCGAAGGGCGAGCAGTACGATGCGAACTCGCATGCCGTGGTGCTGGCGCCCGGGGCGCTGCCTGCCACGCTGAAGGACAGCGCGGCCAGCATCGAATTCGCCACGCCCGGCATTGTGGTCACGGTGCAGAAGTCGCCCTTCCGCATCAGCTATGCCTACAAAGGCCAGCCGCTGGTATCGGAAAAGCTGGGCTATACGCAGAAGAATGGCATGCAGGCCATCGAGTTCAATCTGGACCAGGATGAAGCCCTGTACGGCGCCGGCGCGCGCGCCGTGGGCATGAACCGGCGCGGCAACCGCTTCCAGCTGTATAACAAGGCGCACTACGGCTATGGCAATCGCTCGGAGCTGATGAACTTCACGATTCCGATGGCGCTGTCGTCCAAGCGCTACGCCATCCACTTCGACAATCCGCAGATCGGCTATCTGGACTTCGACAGCAAGAAGGACAATACCCTGAGCTACGAAACCATCGGCGGCCGCAAGACCTATCAGGTGATTGCGGGCGGCAAGTGGGAAGACGTGATGGCCAGCTACACCAGCCTGACCGGCCGCCAGCCGCTGCCGCCGCGCTGGGCCTTCGGCAATTTCGCCAGCCGCTTCGGCTACCACACCGAGGCGGAAACCCGTGCCACGGTCGATAAATTCATCGAAGAGAAAATCCCGCTCGACGCCATCGTGCTTGACCTTTACTGGTTCGGCAAGACGGTGAAAGGCACGATGGGCAATCTGGCATGGGACAAGGACAGCTTCCCCAATCCGCAAAAGATGATGGCCGACCTGGCGGCCAAGGGTGTGAAAACCGTCGTCATCACCGAACCGTTCGTGCTGACCACTTCCTCGCGCTGGCAGGAAGCCGTGCAGCGCAAGGTGCTGGCCACCACCAAGGACGGCGCGCCTTACACCTATGATTTCTATTTCGGGAACACGGGTCTGATCGACCTGTATAGCTCGCAGGGCCGCGAATGGTTCTGGAATATCTACAAGGATTTGAAGCGCGACGGCGTCACCGGCTGGTGGGGCGATCTGGGCGAGCCGGAAGTGCATCCCTCGGCCCTGCAGCACGTCACCGGTTCGGCCGACCAGGTCCACAATATCTACGGTCATGACTGGGCGCGTCTGATCGCGGAAGGCTACCGCAAGGACTTCCCCAACGAGCGGCCCTTCATCCTCATGCGCGCCGGCTATTCCGGCTCCCAGCGTTTCGGCCTGATTCCATGGTCGGGCGATGTGGGCCGCAGCTGGGGCGGACTGCAATCGCAGATGGAGATCGCGCTGCAGATGGGCATGCAGGGTCTGGGCTATATGCACTCAGACCTGGGCGGCTTCGCCTCCGCCGTGCTGGATGATGAGCTGTACGCGCGCTGGCTGCAATACGGCGTGTTCCAGCCAGTGTTCCGCCCCCACGCACAGGAAGAGGTGCCGGCCGAACCGGTGTTCCGCAGCGAGCGTGCCAAAGCGTTGGCGCGCGAAGCGATCCGCCTGCGCTACGCCATGCTGCCGTATAACTACACCACCGCTTTCGAGAACAGCCAAAACGGCATGCCGCTGATGCGCCCCATGCTGTTCGAGGAACCGCAGAACGATGCGGCGCGTTCCATCTCGGGTGCCTACCTGTGGGGCAAGGACTTCCTCGTGGCGCCCATCGTGGAGCCGGGGGCCACGCGCAAGGAGCTGTACTTCCCGGCTGGCAGCGCATGGTTCGACTTCTACAGCGGCCAGCGCCACGGCGGCGGCATCACCGAGGCGCTGAGCGTGGTGCCCGAGCATATTCCGGTCTTCGTGCGCGCTGGCGCCTTCGTGCCGCTGGCGCAGCCGGTGCAGAGCACCAAGGATTACTCCACGCGCCAGATCGATCTGCACTACTACCACGACCAGTCGGTGAGTGCATCCAGCGGCAAACTGTATGACGACGATGGCGCCACCGCGCAAGCCTATGAGCAGGGCAAGTATGAGCTGGTGCGTTTCGCCAGCAGCCTGCAAGGCCGCGAACTGCTGCTGTCGCTGGAGACGGAAACCGGCCGCGCCGCGCAAGCCGCCGAACGTGGCTACACGGTCAGCGTGCACAATGTGGCAGCCAAGCCGCGGCGCGTGCTGCTCGATGGCCGCGCCGTGAAGTTCAGCTGGAACGCGGCGCGCAAACTGCTGCAGGTGAGCGTGCCGGCAGGCCGCCAACTGTCCGCCAAGCTGGCCGTCAGCCTGTAATCGGCACAGCAAATAATATGTTGTTTGACTACATTTCGTTCCGCCGCAGCCCATAATTGCGGTGGAATGTCCGATTGACAGGCAAAATACGCCATGTTATTTTGCTACAAATTTACGCAAGCATACTTATAACGGGGACCAGGCAGGCATGAATCCTTCAACCATCAAGGCGCGGCTGTCGTTCTGGCAGCTGTGGAATATGAGCTTCGGCTTTTTCGGCATCCAGTTCGGCTTTGCCCTGCAAAATGCCAACACCAGCCGCATCTTTTCCACGCTCGGCGCCAATCCGGATGAACTGCCCTTGCTCTGGCTCGCCGCCCCCGTCACCGGTCTGCTGGTGCAGCCCATCATCGGATACCTGAGCGACAATACCTGGCATCCGAAATGGGGCCGCCGCCGCCCCTTCTTCTTCATCGGCGCCCTGCTCGCCTCCATCGCCCTGTTCCTGATGCCGAATTCCTCCGCGCTGTGGATGGCGGTGGCTGTGCTGTGGATGATGGATGCGGCTATCAATGTATCGATGGAGCCTTTCCGCGCCTTCGTCGGCGACAAGCTGAATGCCTCGCAGCAGACGGCCGGCTTTGCGATGCAGACCTTCTTCATCGGCTGCGGCGCGGTGATCGCCTCGCTGCTGCCTACGCTGTTCGGCGATGTGCTGGGCGTAAGCAATGTGCCCGTCAACGGCGGCATTCCCGATACCGTGCGCTATTCCTTCTATGCCGGCGGCGCGGTGTTCTTCTTCGCCGTGCTGTGGACCGTGCTGACGGCCGACGAACTGCCGCCTGAGAATCTGGAACAGTTCCGCGCCGAACGCCAGCGCAGCAAAGGCATGGGCCACGCGCTGAGCGAAATCTTCGGCGGCCTGCTGCGCATGCCCAAGACCATGGCGCAGCTGGCCGTGGTGCAGTTCTTCACCTGGATCGGCCTGTTCGCCATGTGGATCTACAGCACCTCGGCCGTAGCCGACAATGTGTTCGGCACCACCGACGCGCAGTCGGCCGCCTTCCAGGATGCGGGCAACTGGGTCGGCACCATGTTTGCGGTGTATAACGGCGTGTCCGCGCTGGCGGCCTTCATTCTGCCGGTGTTTGCGCGCGCCACCAGCCGCAAATTCGTTCACATGAGCTGCCTGCTGATCGGCGGCCTAAGCCTGGTCAGCATCTTCTTCATTCAGGACAAGCAGCTGCTGCTGGCGCCGATGGTCGGCGTGGGCGTGGCCTGGGCCAGCATTCTGACCATGCCGTATGCGATCCTGGCGGGCGCTTTGCCGGCCCGCCGCATGGGCTACTATATGGGCGTGTTCAACTTCTTCGTGGTGATTCCGCAGATCGTCAGCGGCCTGCTGCTGGGTTACGTCACCACCCACTTCTTCGGCGGCCACACGATCAGCACCCTGGCGCTGGGCGGCGCCTCGATGGCATTGGCGGGCCTGCTGACCATGATCGTCAAGGACTCGGCGGCTCCCGCAGCCTGATTTTGCGGCGTTCTGCGCCGCCCGTATTGCGCTACACCGATGTTGCAATTGTGCCACCATCCGGCATATTTTTAGCAAACGCGGAGCAATCATGGCAATCCACACCGTAGCAACTTCCCCCTACCCCGGCCAGCGGCCGGGGACTTCCGGCCTGCGCAAGAAAGTGGCTGTGTTCAGCCAGCCCAACTATCTGGAAAATTTTGTGCAGAGTGTGTTCGACACGCTGGGCGATGTGTCGGGCAAAACGCTGGTGCTGGGCGGCGATGGCCGCTTTCACAACCGCGCGGCGGTGCGCGTGATCCTGCGCATGGCGGCGGCGCACGGCTTTGCGCGCGTGCTGGTGGGGCAAGGCGGCATTCTCTCCACGCCTGCCGTCAGCTGCGTGATCCGCAAGCACGGCGCGCTGGGCGGCATCGTGCTGTCGGCCAGCCATAATCCGGGCGGACCGGAAGGCGACTTCGGCATCAAGTACAACATCGCCAACGGCGGCCCCGCCCCGGAAAGCTATACCGAGGAATTCTTCCACCGCAGCGAATCCATCGCCCAGTACCGCATCAGCGACGCGCCGGAAATCGATATCGACCGCATCGGCAATGCGCGCATCGAAGCGATGGATGTGGAGGTGATCGACCCGGTCGGCGACTACGCGGAACTGATGCAGCAGCTCTTCGACTTTACCGCCATCCGCCAGTTGTTCGGCAGCGGCTTCCGCATGTGCTTCGACGCGATGAGCGCCGTCTCCGGCCCTTACGCCAAAGCTATTCTGGAAGGCATGCTGGGCGCGCCCGCCGGCACCGTCATCAATGGCGTGCCGCTGGAAGATTTTGGCGGCCATCATCCCGACCCGAATCCCGTCAACGCCGCCCAATTGATCGAGCTGATGGCCGCGCCCGACGCACCGCACTTTGGCGCCGCTTCGGACGGCGACGCCGACCGCAATATGATCGTCGGCCGCAAGTTCGAAGTCACGCCTTCCGACAGCCTGGCGATCCTGGCCGCCAACGCCGACGTGGCGCCCGGCTACAAGGACGGCCTGAAAGGCATCGCCCGCTCCATGCCCACTTCACGCGCCGCCGACCGCGTGGCCGAAAGCCTGGGCATTCCCTGCTACGAAACGCCGACCGGCTGGAAGTACTTCGGCAATCTGCTCGATGCGGGCAAGGCCACGCTGTGCGGAGAGGAAAGCTACGGCACCGGTTCCTCGCATATCCGCGAAAAGGATGGACTGTGGGCCGTGCTGTTCTGGCTTAATCTGCTGGCTGTGCAGCGCCAGCCGGTCGAGCAGATCGTGGCCGAACACTGGGTGCGCTTCGGCCGCCACTACTATTCGCGCCACGACTACGAAAACGTCGCCGCCGAAGGCGCGCACATGCTGATGGAAGACCTGCGCATCAAGCTGCCCTATCTGCCAGGCCAGCAGCTTGGCCACTACACCGTCGCCAGCGCCGACGATTTCGAGTACACCGATCCCGTGGACGGCTCGCTGGCGCGCCAGCAAGGCATACGCATCATCATGACGGATGGGGCGCGCATCATCTACCGCCTGTCCGGCACCGGCACCGAAGGCGCGACCCTGCGCGTCTACCTGGAGCGCTACGAAGCCGACACCACGCAGCACCGCATCCCCACCCAGCAAGCGCTGGCGGGCCTGATTGCCATTGCAGACAGCGTGGCCAGCATCATTATGCACACGGGACGGAACAATCCCTCCGTCATCACCTGACCTCAACAAGGAAGCCCATGAAACTACACGCACTCGCCTTCTCCCTTCTGCTGGCCGCCATTGGCAATCCGGCGCTGGCCGCTCCCAAGCCCTTCCTGTGGGAGAACGCGACCGTGTACTTCATGATCACCGACCGCTTCCAAAACGGCGATACCGGCAACGACCTGGCCTACGGCCGCAAGGCCGACGCCGCGCCGCTGCGCGGCATGATGGGCGGCGACCTGAAAGGCGTCACCGCCAAAATCAGGGAAGGCTACTTCGACAGCCTGGGCGTGAACGTGCTGTGGCTTACGCCGCCAGTCGAGCAAATCCACGCCGGCACCGACGAAGGCACAGGCAAGACTTACGGCTTCCACGGCTACTGGGCGCGCGACTGGACTGCGGTAGACGCCAATCTCGGCACGGAGCAGGACTTCCGCGAGATGGTGGACGCGGCCCATGCGCGCGGCATCCGCGTGCTGCTGGATGTGGTGATGAACCATACCGGCCCGGTCACGGATACCGATACCGTCTGGCCTTCCGGCTGGGTGCGCACCGAACCGACCTGCACCTACAAGGACGCGCCCACCACCACGCTCTGCACCCTCGTTCCCAATCTGCCCGACGTGCGCACCGAAAGCGATACACCGGTTGAACTGCCCGACTTCCTGGCCGCCAAGTGGAAAGCCGAGGGCCGCTACGAACGCGAAGTCAAGGAGCTGGACGAATTCTTCGCCCGCACCGGCTATCCGCGCGCGCCGCGCTACTACCTGATGAAATGGCACGCCGACTGGGTGCGCAAATACGGCATCGACGGCTTCCGTGGCGACACCGTCAAACATACCCAGCCCGGCGTATGGAAGGAACTGCGCGCAGTCGCAGAAGCGGCCCACACGGACTGGAAGCGCGCCAATCCGGCCAAGGTGCTGGGCGACGGCAAATTCTTCATGGTGGCCGAGGTCTATAACTACAACATCGTGCACGGCCACAAATTCGATATGGGCGGAGGCGAATACTGGGACTTCTACGACAACGGTTTCGATAGCCTGATCAACTTCGGCTTGGTGCACGACGCCAAGCAGGATTACGAAAGCCTGTTCAGCAAATACTCGGCCGAGCTGAATGGCCCGCTGATAGGTTACTCGGTACTGAACTACATCGATTCCCACGACGACGGGAATCCGCTCGACCCGTCGCGCAAGAAGCCTTTCGAAACCGCCAACAAGCTGCTGCTGGCGCCCGGCGCGGCGCAAATCTACTATGGCGACGAAACCGCGCGCCGCCTGGATTGGCCGCAAGCCCAGGGCGACGCCAAGCTGCGCTCGGACATGAACTGGCCGGAGCTGGCGCAAAACGCCCAGCGCAACGGCTACCGCATCGCCGAGGTGCGCCAGCACTGGAGCAAGCTGGGACTGTTCCGCCAACTGCATCCCGCCATCGGCGCCGGCGAACATGCCAAGCTGGCCGACCAGCCCTACACCTTCACGCGCACGCTCAAGCGCGGCGCCATCGACGACAAGGTGGTGATCGCCCTTGAAGCGCCAACCGGCAAACCGCTGCCGGTCAGCGTCGCGGGCGTCTTCAAGGATGGCGCCAAGCTGCGCGACCACTACTCGAGCGCCAGCTACACCGTCAAGGGGGGCAAGGTGCTGACCAGGGGCCGCTACGCCACCATTCTGCTGGCGCCTGCGGAAAAATAGGCCAGCCTGGCTTTGACTAGCGCTTGAAGAAACCGTCGAATGTCGCCGGAAGACTCTGCAAAGACTGCACTTGAGCGTATTTCTTCGAAGGTGCGGCGACTTCGATAAATCCCACACGGGTTTCGACATCGAACTCGCCTAAAGCCTGGTCAAGGAAAAGGAAAGCAATCCCGGCAAAGCTCTCATGCTTCTCCTTCGTATAGCCCGGAATCAAAACAGTAAGCCCTACCTTGGCGCCATCCCGCTCCAGCGACACAGCCACTGCCTTGGCCTTGACCGATATGCCATGAAAATCAATATCGAGCGGCTCTCTGCGTTGGCGGAATTTGATGAACTTCCATTTTTTCAGCGGCGGCGCGGTGGCGTGAAGCTTCTCCACGCTTGGGAAAGCACTCCGAATCCCGTCCGCACTGATGACGAACTCGCGCTGACTACCCTGCTTAGGGCCGAATTCAAACGTCAGGCTTGAATCGACTTTTTGCATCTCTGTTTCCAGGCGATCGAACATCTTCTCCTGATTTCTTTCGAAATCGAAGAGCTCCGCCTCATTCTTTTGAAACCATTTCCAGAATTCCGTTTCAGGCGAAGCGCTCGCACTTCCATACAGCAAAGACGCGGTGGCCAGCAAAAGCAGACGGGGAAGTTTCATCAGAGGACACCTCAGGATTGAATGTGGAATAGCTAGAAGCAGATTGCAAGCATGCCCCTGACCACCCATTGATGCAAAAACAATAACACAGAGAATTTTATCCGGCAAAGAAAATATCAGAGGATGCTTGGGTTATATTAGCGGGCATTTTCACGCAAAAAAGGGAGACAGAAGTGCCAAAACAAATCCTGAAAAAACCAGCCGTACTCGCTGTGATGCTGGCCCTGGCTGCCGTTGGTGCCCAGGCTGCGGCTCCGGCCAAGAAAGGCAAGCCCACCGTTGCGGAAGCCGAGCGCTTCCTGGCCGACACTGAGGCCAAGTTCGACAAGCTCAATCTGGAGCAGTCGCAAGCCCAGTGGATCGCCGCCAATTTCATCACCGACGATACCGAAGCCCTCGCCACCTACTTCGGCGAGAAGACCCTGAACGCCACCGGTGAAGCCGCCGTGGCCGCGCGCCGCTTCAACGGCCTGCGCCTGTCGGCCGACGCCGAGCGCAAACTCAAGCTGCTGCAACTGAACCTCGTGCTGTCCGATCCGAAAGAGCGCGAAGCCTACGCCAGCGCACAGGCCGCGCTGCAAGGCGCTTACGGCAAGGCCAAATACTGCCCACCCGGCACCGGCGACAGCAAGGAAGGCTGCCTGGCGCTGGGCGATATGGAAAGCGTGCTGGCCACCAACCGCGATCCAGCCAAGCTGAGAGAAATGTGGCTGGGCTGGCACAGCCAGTCGCCATCGTATAAACAGCGCTATGCCGACTACGTGGTCCTGTCCAACAAGGGCGCGCGCGAAATGGGCTTCGCCGACACCGGCGCCATGTGGCGCTCGCAGTACGATATGCCGGCCGACGCCTTCGCCGCCGAGATGGAACGCCTGTGGCAGCAGGTCAAGCCGCTGTATGAGTCCCTCCACACCTACACCCGCTACAAGCTGTACGAAACTTACGGCAAGGACGTGGTGCCGCTGAACGGCCCCGTGCCCGCCCACTTGTTCGGCAATATGTGGAGCCAGAGCTGGGACAATCTCTACCCGATCCTGAAACCGGCGACCGGCGCCAGCAGCTTCGACCTGACCACTGTGCTGGAAGGCCGCAAGACCAGCGCCAAGGAAATGACGCAATACGCGGAACGCTTCTACACCTCGCTCGGCATGCAGAAGCTGCCGGAGACCTTCTGGGAGCGTTCGCTGCTGACCAAGCCGCGCGACCGCGAAGTGGTGTGCCACGCCTCCGCCTGGCCGATCGACGCAAAGGAAGACGTGCGCATCAAGATGTGCATCAAGCCGACCGCCGAAGAGTTCACCGTGATCCACCATGAGCTGGGCCACATCTACTACTTCCTCGCGTACCAGAAGCAGCCCAACCTGTTCCGCAACGGCGCCAACGACGGCTTCCACGAAGCCATCGGCGACACCGTGGCCCTGTCGATCACGCCCGACTACCTGAAAAAGGTCGGCCTGATGGACCAGGCGCCGGACGCCAATGCCGACGTGGGCGAACTGCTCAAGCGCGCGCTGGCCAAGGTTGCCTTCCTGCCCTTCGCCTACTCGGTCGACAAATGGCGCTGGGACGTCTACTCCGGCAAGACCAAGCCGGCCGACTACGACAAGAGCTGGTGGCAGCTGCGCGAGCAGTACATGGGCGTGAAACGTCCTGCTCCGATCGACGTCAACGGCTTTGACGCCGGCGCTAAATACCACGTCGCCGCCGATGTGCCGTATGCCCGCTACTTCCTGGCCAATATGCTGCAGTTCCAATTCCACCGCGCCCTGTGCCGCGAAGCCGGCTACACCGGCCCGCTGCATCGCTGCTCGGTGTACGGCAACGAGAAGGCAGGCAAGAAGCTGCAGGCGATGCTGGAAATGGGCCAAAGCAAACCATGGCCGGAAGCGCTGAAAGCCATCAGCGGCGAAGAGCGCATCGACGGCGGCGCGCTGCTGGACTACTTCGCACCGTTGAAGACCTGGCTGGATGAGCAGAACCGCCAGCTGGCGGCGAAGTATCAGAAGAGCTGATGCTTGAGTAAGCAGATTTCGTCCGGTACTGGGTGCCGGACGAAATCTCGGCCATCATCCATGATCCGTGGAACGGCAAAAATACATCTCTTTCTTTATCGTGCTGCTGACAAACTCCGCTTCCAGTACTTCAGGCGGCAGCGCAGGGTCTTGCCAATTCACTTCAAAAGCAGCCCAGAAAGTGCGGCATGTATCATCAGGGCCTTGCTTCGCATGAAGCTTTGAACAATAAATCATAGGTACGTTTTCAATAGTGAAACGATCTATGCTCCCCTTTGCCAAGGTAGGAAGCATTTTATATCTTAGAGCACATTGAAACCCCTCGTTGCTTAACTGCCGCATTGCCGTCTGCGCAACTTCCCCATTGAAGTGATGCGCTTTTTCAAATTCCCTTTCGATCGCCATCAAAGTGTCTGCTTGCCTGACTGTTTCTTCCCACAACTGCGCATATGATTTTGAGTCCCTCCCAGCAGTTGAGCCGCATCCAGCAACAAGGAAAACAAAGAAATACAAAGTAATCATTTTCATGTTTGAGCATGACATATCAATACCTCCTTGAAAAAAATTCCTCAGAATTTAATACTTGAAGAAGGTGTACCAACCTGATATCCAGGCACGATACCTTTCAAGGACCATATTTTTGTGTCATATATCTGATCAATTTTCATATTCTTATATTTAGAGAAGGCAGGCGATGTTTGGGAAAAATCCTGCAGAATGTCTTGTGCTGCCTGCATTCCTCTGCTGGCAAAGATACGGGCCTCTTCTTCAGTGCCGCCTAAAAAATTCCGGGTTTCCGCCGCGGTTTCTTCATAAGTGATTTTTCCGCGCCAGAACGGTGTCGGCAAATCTTCAGTCGGAGAAAGAGGCTTCATTTCCGCCCCCAGCATTTCCGTTACCACCTTACGAAAATTCAGCTCCATTCGTTCGTTTTGTTTCGGTAGAGAATTCGCCGCCCTAGCCCCATAAAACTCATCCATTCGGCTGAAATGGAGATCTTCTTCAATTGTGAGCGCTCGTGCTCGACTAAGTGCTGCATTCACCGAAGCCATGGCCTGAGCCTTCTGCTCGTCGCTCAAACGTACGCCTCCTAAGCTCTCGAATGCACTCATCAGTTGTCCTGCTGCACCTCGCGCCTGATCTTCCGAAATGTAATCTGGTTCGCTGCCGTGCAGCCCGTGACCAAGGGGAGCTTCATAAGTAAGGTTTACGCCATTAACAGAGCGGGAGTGAAAGATCGAATCCACCAAACCGTGCATGGCGATGCCGACTCGCGCATCGTCATCTTTATAGTTGGCGATTTCCTTTTGGTAGAAAGTCAGATTCTCGCCAGTAGTCCTGCCATTCAAGGCATGAATTGCGCGCTCCGAATATTCTCCAATCTGGGCAGGTTCATAATTTCGCCCCGACATCTTGCTTCGAACCCCATTCGTGTAGCCATCTAGGGCCGATACCTGGTCCGGGAACTGAGAGTAGGCTGCGATGGCTCTGCTGCGTTCATCAGAAAGGCCAACCATTTTCCCGAGCATTAAGGGAAGATAGTAATGTCCTCCCGCTTGGGCCGTATGAAGCATTTGGGCTGCACTACCGGATGCCGCATAATTCAGGCCATCGATCACTGAAGATGCGCCAGGAAGAACGTCTGCATCCCATTCCGGCAATGCCGCCGAGGTTTCCTGCCCGTCGGACTCGCCCGGGCTCTTCGCGAGCGCGTCATTTGCGGCGCTGCCGGCGCCGGATTGATCGTCGATGGTCATCTGATGCTGGGTGGCGATCAAGATCGCACCGCAAGCCGTCTTCATGCCTTCAACGGCTGTGCCTATCCCTGCAAAAGTATGGAAGTCCAGTCCATCATTGATCGGGAATTTCCCTTTGCATTGCGGGCACCAAGTTTGATGCCCCCGCTGCGCAATGGGACGGCCGTCGATAGTGGCGTCCTCATTACCTTCGAGAACCTTTCCCCCATGAGAGGTCGGATCACCTTTGCAGATCACAGCGCGAGCCATGGCAGTCTCCTTTGCGTCTTGGAAACTTCACTCTAGCTGCTGTCTAAATTGGAATTTTGACCGAGAGCAATACTGCGCCGATGAACCTGGGTCAGTCTCAGGTCCCGCAACATTAAGACGAAGTGGTTTACACCAGTATGGTCTGCAAGCGCGCCAACGCATCATCCACAACAAACTGCGGCACAGCTTCAACCTTTTTGGCAGCACGCACTTCCAGATCAAGCGACCGCACCATGTTCACCAGCACCACGCCAAGCGCATTGAATAGCGACGATGACAGCACCAACACCGGCCGTGCTTCGCCCTGCTGCTCGCGGCCGACTACGGATTTAAACTGACCCGCACAATATCGCCGCGTTGAAAGATCGAACGCCTCACCATGATTCACGTCCAACTGAAGGCATTTCCTGCCAGGCTTCCATATCGGCAGGCATGGACGCATCCGGATCGCATTGCGCGATCAGCTCTTCCAGCGTATAGGAGGGACGCACGGGCTTGAGCATGATGCCATCCGGCCGCACATCCACCACCAGTTTGTCGCCGAGCGTAAGCTTCAACTGAGTAAGCAAGGCTGCGGGCAGCTTCACGGCTGCGCTCTCGTCCCATTCCTGAATTGACAGTTCCATACTCGCCTCCCCATTCGTTCCGCCAATTGTATCCCGCCAATCCGATGATACATCCTTGCCAGCCCAACAATTCCAAGCTACAATTGAGAATAATTCTCATTCACGAATAGCCAGCCGCACTCCGCATCGCCAGCCTTTTCGCATCACAGGACTTCAAGGTAATGGCGTACCCGCATCAGATCAAACTCACTCCCCTGGCAGCCGCTTGCGCGCTGCTGCTGGCCGCTGGCGGCGGCGTTGCCCAGGCGCGCGGCGCCGACACGGCAAGCGCAAATAGCGAAGCCGCCGAAGCCACCATGGCCGTGATCAAGGTCGAGGGCCGCCGCGAGGACGGCGATGTGGGCTTCAACGCCAAGCGCGCGGGCGCCGCCACCAAGACCGATACGCCGCTGATCGAAACGCCGCAAGCCATCAGCGTAGTGCTGCGCGAGCAGTTCGAGGTGCAGGGCGCGCAGACGCTGCGCCAAACCGTGGGCTACAGCGCAGGCATGGTATCGAGCTACTTCGACAGCCGTGGCGACAGCATCAGCGCGCGCGGCGGCTCGTCCACGCAGATGCTGAACGGCCTGCAGACCAACTTCGGCTTCTACAACAATGCCCGTCCCGACCCGTTCACGCTGGAGCGCGTGGAAGTGCTGCGCGGCCCTTCGTCCGTGCTGTATGGCCAGGGCGGCATTGGCGGCATCGTCAATATGGTGTCGAAAACCCCGCAGGCGCAGGACCGTCGCGAAGTGCAGGTACAAATCGGCAGCCATAACCGCAAGCAGATTTCGGCCGATGTGAATCAGGTACTTGACCAGCAGGGCCACTGGATGGCGCGCATCGTGGCCGTGGGCCGCGACAGCGATACGCAGGTCAAGCACGTTGCCGACGACCGCAAGGTGCTGGCCCCGTCCCTGACCTGGGCGCCGGACGCGAATACCTCGCTGACCTTGATGGGCCAGTATCAGAAGGATGAAAGCGGCTCGATGATCGGTTTCTTCCCGTGGCAAGGCACGCTGCTGCCATCCAAATACGGCCAGATTCCGACCGATACCTTCATCAGCGAACCGGGCTGGGACGCGTATAACACCAAGCAGAAAATGCTGGCCTATATGTTCAGCCACAAGTTCAACGACAACATCACGCTGCGCCAGAATCTGCGCCGCAGCGAGAGCGAGGTCGATTACCGCAGCATTTACACCAGCTTCGCCGCCGACAAGAAAACCGGCCGCCCGGCACGTCCCGTCTTCAATGCCGACCAGCGCACCGTAAACCGCGATCTGGTCCAGCAGCTCAATGAGCTGGATTCCACCCTGATCGACACCCAGCTGGAGTCACATTTCAAGACCGGTCCCGTCGAGCACACCCTGCTGGTGGGCTTCGACGTGCAGCGCGCGGAAACGCGCCAGGCTGCAGCGCGTCTGGCGGCTCCGGCCATCGACGTGTATGCGCCGGTGTATGGCAACTTCACCCGCCCTGGCCCGATGCTGCATCAGCCGACCACCAATCTGCATCAGAAAGGCCTGTACGTGCAGGACCAGATGAAGATTGCGCAGAAATGGGTGGCGCAACTGGGCTGGCGTCACGACTCTGTGCAGAATGATATCGAGGGCCGCCCCACCGCGCGCACCGACGACAAGGCCAATACGCGCCGCGCCGGCCTGCTCTACATCGCCGACAGCGGCTGGTCGCCCTACATCAGCTACGCAGAATCGTTCCAGCCGCTGGGCGGCGTGGACCTCAACAACAAGCCTTTCGTGCCGCAGCGCGGCAAGCAATGGGAAGCGGGCCTGAAATGGCAGCCGGCCGGCCGAAATATGACGACCACGCTGGCCGTCTACGATCTGCGCGACCAGAACCGCAAGACAACCGATCCAAGCAACCCGACCAACAGCATCCAGGTGGGCGAGGTGAAGGTGCGCGGCCTGGAGCTGGAAAGCACGGGCGCCATCAACCATAGCTGGGACTGGATCGCATCCTATGCCTACACCGACGCCACCGTTTCGCGCAGCAATGGCCCGGACCTGGGCAAGCGCGTGAGCAGCACGCCGAAGCACAGCGCCTCCGCGTGGGTGACGCACAAGTTCGCCCTGGCAGGACGTTCCGGCTTCAGCACCGGCGGCGGCGTGCGCTATGTAGGCAAATCGTGGGACGGCATGGACGATATCGTCACGCCGTCGGCCACCCTGCTCGACGCCATGCTGTCGTATGAATCCGGCCCATGGCGCCTGGCCCTGAACGTAACGAATTTGACGGACAAGGTGCAGATCACCACCTGTCTGAACCGCGGCGACTGCTTCTATGGACAGCGCCGCACCGCCGCCCTTACCGCACGCTATATCTGGTAAGGCTTGTAAAGACCACCCTTTCGGGACAGGGAGTACTCCCCAATCAGCTCTCTGTCCTTTTTTTATTCCAAGCCAAGGAGTTCCCCATGCGTCTACCGACACTTTCGGAAAACGCCAGCTACCGCGCCGGCATCGCCTCGCGCACGCTGGCGGCGGTGCTGGGGGGCTACTTGGCCACCTCCGCCGCGGCGTCGCTGCTGGCGCTCGCGCTGCCCGCCATGGGCGCTTCGCGCGCCGATGCCGTCGTCAATTCCACACTGCTCTCTTTCGCCCTGCTGACCTGCGCCGTGCTGTGGGCCTTTGCCGCCCGCAGCGCCGCGCGCGCCTGGCTTGGACTGCTGCTGCCGTCCGCCGTTATGAGTGGCATCGCTTACGCCCTGTATCGGAGCCTGCCATGAAAGAAGGATTCCGCCAATCGATGGCGTGGCTGCATACCTGGACCGGGTTGCTG
This sequence comes from Massilia sp. BJB1822, assembly GCF_013369485.1. Lineage (GTDB taxonomy): Bacteria > Pseudomonadota > Gammaproteobacteria > Burkholderiales > Burkholderiaceae_D > Rugamonas. Next base: position 50,945 of record NZ_JABWEB010000004.1, on the reverse strand, counting down.
GTCTGCTGGGTGCTGTTCCTCGTTTTCAGTGCCGGCACGGCAACCTACTTCCGCGACGAGATCACGCTGTGGATGAAGCCTGAGCTGCACGCGTCGGCCATGACGCCGGTGCCGGTGGCGCAAGCCACCGAGACAGCCATCCAGGCCTTGCAGCAAAAAGCACCCGACGCCTCGCGCTGGTTCATCACGCTGCCGACCGAGCGTGCGCCGGCAACACGCATCGGCTGGTCGCCCAAGGAGAAGGAAGGCGGCGGCGAAAAGAAAGGCCGGCGCCGTTTCAAGAACATGCTGATCGATCCTGCCACCGGCGCGGAAGCGGCCGAAGCACGCGAAACGCGCGGCGGCGAATTCCTCTATCGCCTGCACTTCGATCTGCACTATATGTCGCCGCTGACGGCGCGCTGGATCGTCGGCGTGTGCGCCATGTTCATGCTGGTGGCGATCATCAGCGGCGTCATCACGCACCGCCGCATCTTCCAGGACTTCTTCACTTTCCGTCCCGGCAAAGGGCAGCGCTCCTGGCTTGATGCGCACAACGCCACCGCCGTGCTGGCCCTGCCCTATCACCTGATGATCACCTACACCGGGCTGGTGACGCTGATGTTCATGTTCATGCCCGCCGCCTCCACGGTTGCTTACAAGGGCGACCACGATACCTTCAGCGCCGAAGTCTTCCCCAGCGCCGGCAAGCCGCGCAAGGCTTCCGGCGAGGCCGCGCCGCTGGCGCCGCTGCGCCCCATGCTGGAGCAGGCCGAGAAGCATTGGCAAGGCCAGCATGCCGGTTCGATTTCCATCACCGCGCCGAACGACGCCAATGCCACCGTTTCGATCACCCGCGCTGCGGGCAAGAATCTGTCGCACAAACAGCCTGCCATGCAGTTCGACGGCAAGACCGGCGCACTGCTCTCGACTTCCGGCGATGAACTGATCGACGGCGGCAGCACGCATGGCGTGATGTATGGCCTGCACCTGGCGCGCTTTGCCGGGCCGTTGTTGCGCGCCCTGTTCTTCATCTCCGGCCTGGCCGGGTGCGCGATGGTGGCGACGGGCGCGCTGCTGTGGGCAGTCAAGAGCCGCCAGCGCCAGGCCAAGGTGCTGGCGGCGGGCGGACGCATCGGCTTCGGCACGCGCCTGGTGGAAGCGCTGAATATCGGCGCCATCGCAGGTTTGCCGATCGCTTACGCCGCTTACTTCTGGGCCAACCGCCTGCTGCCAGTGGGGATGGCGGAACGCGCCGAGGGCGAGATCACCGTCTTCTTCGCGGTCTGGGGCATTGCAGCCTTGCTGGCCCAATTGATGCCGAACCGCGCCATGTGGCGCATCCAACTTGGCGCCGGCGCCTTTGCCTTCATGGCCCTGCCGCTGGTGAACCTCTTTACCAGCCAGGCCCACCTTGGCGTCACGCTGCCGCAAGGCGCGTGGGCGCTGGCTGGCTTCGATCTGACCGTGCTGCTGCTTGGCGCCGCACTTGGCTACGCCGCATGGCGCCTGGGACGCGGGCAGGCCAAAGCCGCCCGTCCCGCCGCCGCTGCCGCGAATGCAAAAGCGATGCAGGAGGCAGCATGAACGGCGTGCTGAATATGGCGGCCATGTTCGCCTTCTGCTTCACCGGGCTGGCCGCCCTCTCGCTGGCCATGGAACGGCACTACGCCGACATCCACGGACGCGGCGCCACGCCGCCCGCAGCCGTCTGCCGCAGCCTACGCATGGGCGGTGGACTGGCGCTGCTGCTCGCCTTCTCCGCCGCCCTGCGCGACGGCAGCGTCGGCCACGGCATCCTGCTCTGGCTGGGCGGACTGACGGCCGCCGCCATCGCCCTCGTCCTCCTGCTCTCCTACATGCCCCGCCTGACCGGCCGCAGCGCCCTCCTCGCCGCCGCGTTCGCCATGCTCACCTTCCTCAGTACCTAAGCCAACGGTCCAGCCTGTGTCCGATTGGGGTCAGACCCCAAGGTGGACACGGACTGGACCGCGAAATGTCCGATTGGGGTCTGACCCCAATCGGACACGAACTCGGCTGTGGCGAAAAAAAACCTCGCCGGGGCGAGGTTTTGAAGCGTTGCGGGAGAGTTTTTAGAATTTGTAGTTGGCGCCCAGCAGGACGGTGCGGCCGTATTTCTGGTACTCGAGCGGCTGGTTGCGGCTGCCGGCGTAGGTTTCGTAGGCGGCGTTGCGCAAGTTGTTTACTTGCAGCAGCAGGCCCAGGCCTTTGAGGCTGCCGGTGTTGAAGGTGTAGCCGACCTGGAAGTCGATGATGTTTTCGCCGACCACGTAACGCAGGGTGCGGTTGTTGGCGAAGTTTCCGATCTCGCCGACAAAATCAGAACGCTTGCGCTGGCTGACGCGGGTTTCGAAGCCATTCTTCTCGTAGTACACCGTCAGGTTCGAGGAGTGCTTGGACAGGCCTGGCAGCGGGATGTTCTTGCCGATGCTGCTGTCCGGATCTTCGATCTTGATCGAGGAGTCGGCATAGCTCCAGCTGCCGCTTACGCCGAAGCCGTCCAGCACTGGGGTCAGCATGTTCAGCGGCAGAGAGCCGGACAGCTCGACGCCTTTCAGCGAGCCGCCCTGGCCATTGCGCGGCGCCTTGTAGTCGCCGAAGTTGGTGATCGCTGGCGTGCCTGGCGTGAACTTCGAAAAATCATAGTTCTGCGTCATCGTGTAGATGTAGGTCTTCAGCTTCTTGTGGTAAGCCGCAGCCGCCACATAGGCTTTTTTGCCGAAGTACTTCTCATACGACAGGTCGAGCGCCGTGGCGCGCCATGGGTCGAGCTGGGCGTTACCGCCTTCGCCGCCCGGTTTGAAGGTGTTGGTGGCGACGTTGAAGTCGAGCGCGGAGCGCAGCTGGTCAACGCGCGGGCGGGCCAGCTGCTTGGCGGCGGCGAAGCGCACGGTCTGGTCGTGCGCCAGGCCGAAGGACAGGTTCAGGCTAGGCAGGTAATCGGTGTAGGTCTTGCCGTCGTGGACTGGCTTGACTTGCTGGCCGGCCGGCGCGGTGCCGTCCCAGAACTTGGCGTCCGATTCCTGCTTGGTGTGCTGGGCTTGAATGCCGACATTACCGCGCACGCTGATGTCGCCGATTTCGGCTTCGATATTGGCTTTGGCGTAGGCGGTGGTGATCTTCTCGCTCACGTCCCAGCCCTTGGAAATCAGGTAGCTCTGGGTGTCGTTCGGCGCGAAAATCATGTATTTGGAAACCACGCCCGGCACATTCCACGCCGGGATCACGCCGGTGCCGGAGAAGCCCAGATCGACGGAGTTGTACAGGAACTCAGACGGAATGATGAAAGGCTTATCCTTCAGCAGCATGGCGCCTTCCGGCTGGCGCTTTGCCTTGCTGCGGTCGGCGTAGTTCACGCCCACGTCCACGCCGGAGAATACTTTTTCCAACGCGTCGAACATCGGCAGGCTGGCGACCAGCTTGAAGCCTTTCAGCTCATCCTCCACGCGCGGCACTTTGCCGTAGCCGGAACCGTAGATGGTCGGGCCGACATACAGCTTGCTGGCGTCGCTGTAATTGCGGTTGGCGGTCAGAGTGGGGAAGCCGCCCTGGCGCAGGGTCAGGTTGACGGTGTCCAGGAAGGGATCGAGAGCAGCGTTGGTCAGCTGGGTATTGGCTTCCAGGTTCAGTTCATCGCGCGTGGCCTTGGACCAGTTCACGTCGGCGAACAGCGACCATTTTTCGAACTTGATGTTGTTGCTCCAGCCGACAGCCTTGATGTCGTCCTTGCGCTTGTTGTACATGCCGCGCACCAGCGGATACACGCCGCTGGCGCTGCCGCCGGCGAAGGTGCCGTTATCCAGGACCACGTTCTGGAAGTCCAGGCCTGGCTTGTTATTGCCATTGAAGCCGCCGACATGCACTTCGAACTGGTTGGCGGTTTCCTCGCGCTTGAAGCGCGACGCATAGACGTCGAGCATGCTGGTCCACTGCTTGTTCGGACGGTACTGCAGCACGCCCATGATGCCGTCGCGCTCATTCTTGCCGCTGCGGCCCAGGGACTTGATGCCGTCGGTGATGAAGGTGCCGGTCGGGATGCCGGAACGGTCTTCCTTCTTCCATGGTTCATACAGGCCGGTTTCCTGCTGCAGGATGGGCGATTCGAAGTGGGCATAGCCGATCGCCACGCCGATGGTGCGGTTGGCAAACTGGTCGATGTAGCTGGCGCTGAAGCGGTTGCCGCGCGCTGAGGCGTTGGCGATGCGGCCCAGCGAATTCTTTTCGCCGCGCACGTTCATGGCCACAGTGCGGCCGCCGAAGGAGAGCGGGCGCACGGTCTGCATATCCAGCGTGCCGGACAAGCCTTGGCCTACCAGGCCGGCGTCCGGGGTTTTGTACACGGTCACGCCACTCAGCAGCTCGGAGGGGTACTGGTCGAACTCCACGCTGCGGTTGTCGCCGGTGCTGACCTGCTCGCGGCCATTCAGCAGGGTGGTGGCAAAGTCGGGCGACAGGCCGCGCACGCTGATCACCTGGGCGCGGCCGGCAACGCGCTGGGCGGCCAGACCTGGCAGGCGGGCGATGGATTCGGCGATAGAAGCATCGGGCAGCTTGCCGATGTCTTCAGCGGAAATGGCTTCGACGATGGAGGTGGAATCTTTTTTCACGGAGATCGCGTCTTCGATGCCGCGGCGGATGCCCGACACCTTGACCGACGTGATCGGCTCCTGGACCGCCGCCTGGCCGCTGCTCTGGGCGAATGCCGGCACCGCCGCCATGGCCGTCACAAACAGCGCGCAGCCGGCCGCGACCGGACTCAGTGGGAAGGCGCGCTGGCGGCGCTCAGTTGCGAATTTATCCATTTTAAAAAGTCCCCTCTCAACAGTACGAAATTTTCCCGCAACTCAAGCCTAGGTCATTTGAATTCGACTACACGGGATCCAAGGAAGCAAACGTTCTTATAGACGTTACGCAAGAATTTTGTACTAAAACTAGATACCATGTCAATTGAAGCTCAGTAGAACTACGCAATATCAAGGATTTGCGTAGAAGCCCTCTCTGCACATCTGGAAGCCGCGTTGTATTTGAGCTACACGAAAAATAGAGAGATTGTGTAGTGATACTACAATTACTCTATTAATACCACTTTAGCGTCACCAGCCCAGTGCGGCAGCCTACAATCAGGCGGCCGCGTCACCGATGGAGATCACATGCGATTGCACGCCCTTGCCCTCTTCAGCACCCTGCCCCTGCTGGCCAGCGCCGCGCCGGATTACCGCATTCAGCACTTGGAGCCGATGTTCTGGTGGACGGGCATGGCGCATAAGCAGCTGCAGCTGATGGTGCACGGGCCGCGCATCGCGGAACTGGAGCCGGCGCTCAGCTATCCCGGCGTACGTCTGAAGGGCGTGCAGCGCAGCGACAATCCCAATTACCTGTTCCTCGACCTGGAGCTGGCCGACAGCGTGCAGCCGGGCAGCTTCGAGCTGGCCTTCCAGCACGCAGGCAAAACAGCGCTGACATATAACTACCGCCTGCTGCCGCGCCAGCCCGGATCAGCCCAGCGCCAAGGCTTCAGCAGCGCCGATACGATTTACCAGCTGATGCCCGACCGCTTCGCCAACGGCAATCCCAGCAACGACAGCCTGCTCGGCATGGGCGACCCGGCCAATCGCCGCGACGGTTCGGGGCGCCACGGCGGCGATCTGCAAGGCATGAGCGAACACCTAGGCTATATCGCCGAGATGGGCTTCACCCAGATCTGGCCCACGCCCCTGCTCGAAAGCGATATGCCGCAGCACAGCTATCACGGCTACGCTGCCACCAACCATTACCGCATCGACCCGCGCTACGGCAGCAATGAGGACTACCGCCGCTACGTGGCACAGGCGCGTGCGCAAGGCATGGGCGTGATCCAGGACGTGGTGCTGAACCACATCGGCAGCCGCCACTGGTGGATGCAGGACATGCCGGCGCGCGACTGGATCACCCATCAAGGCAAATACGTCCCCACCGCCCACCACCGCGCCGCCGCGCAAGACCCGTATGCCTCACAAGAGGACGTGCGCAACTTCACCAGCGGCTGGTTTGTCGACACCATGCCGGACCTGAACCAGGCCAATCCGCTGGTAGCGGCTTACCTGATCCAGAACAGCATATGGTGGATTGAATATGCGGGGCTGTCTGGTCTGCGCGTGGACACCTTCGGCTACTCCGACAATGCCTTCCTCAGCCAATGGTCGCAGCGCGTGATGCGGGAATATCCCAAGCTCAATCTGGTCGGCGAAGAATGGAGCGCGCACATCCCCTTCGTCGCGCGCTGGCAGGAAGGCAAGCAAAACCACGACGGCTACCGCTCCCACATGCCCAGCATGATGGACTTCCCCCTCAACGATGTGCTGCGCAAAGCACTCGTCGCTGGCCCGGAAGATGAAAATGGACTAAAGGATTTATACGAAACCCTGGCGCAGGATCACCTGTATCCCAATCCCGGCCAGCTGGTGCTATTTGAGGGAAACCACGACCTCTCGCGCCTGTACAGTGCACTGAACAGCGACCCAGCCCTGTTCCGCATGGCGATTGCCTATGTGCTGACCGTCCCGCGCATTCCCCAGTTCTACTACGGCACCGAAATCCTCATGCCTAGCACTGTCAAAGGCCGCGACGACCCCTCCTATCGCCAGGACTTCCCCGGCGGCTGGCCCGGCGACAAAGTGAATGCATTCACGGGCGAAGGCTTGAACGACGAACAGCGCGCCGCCCAGGCTTTCGTCAAGAAGCTGGTCAACTGGCGCAAAACCCAGCCCCTGGTCCACCACGGAGAAATGATGCACTACGGCCCCGAGAACGAGGTCTACGTCTACTTCCGTCATGAGAACCAGAAAAAGCTCATGGTCATCCTCAACAAGAACGCCAAGGAGGTAAAGCTCAAGCTAAGCCGCTTCCACGAAATGCTGACAAACAACACCGGCGCCACCGACATCATCAGCGGCAAAGACTTTCTTCTGCGCGACACCCTGACACTCCCCGCCCGCAGCCCCCTCATCCTCGAGCTGCGCTAAGCCCTCTTTGAGCCAGATCAAGCAGGGAGGGCGCGCAGGGCGCGGGAGCCTGAGAGGCCAGGGGCGTCGTGGAGCTTGAAGATGGAGACGGCTTCGGCCAGACTGCTGGCTTGCTGCTGCAGGGCGTCGGCAGCTGCGGCGGCTTGTTCGACCAGCGCGGCATTCTGCTGGGTGACGCTGTCCATCTGGCTGATGGCGTTGCTGATCTGCTCGATGCCTTCCTGCTGCTCGCTGCTGGCGACGGCGATTTCGCCAATGATGGCGGTCACTCTTTCGACGCTGGCGACCACTTCTTCCATCGTGACGCCGGCTTGCCCCACCAGGCGGCTGCCGGCTTCCACGCGTTCGACGGAGTCGCCGATCAGTTCCTTGATTTCCTTGGCGGCAGCGGCGGAGCGGTGGGCCAGGTTGCGCACCTCGCCAGCAACGACAGCGAAGCCGCGCCCTTGTTCGCCGGCGCGCGCAGCTTCCACCGCAGCATTCAGCGCCAGAATATTGGTCTGGAAGGCGATGCCGTCGATGACGCCGATGATGTCAACAATCTTGCGCGAAGATTCGTTGATGGCGCCCATGGTCTGCACCACTTCCGATACCGTGGCGCCGCCTTTGACGGCCACTTCGGAGGCCACGCTGGCCAGCTTGCAAGCCTGTCCGGCGTTCTCGTTATTCTGCCGCACAGTGCTGGTCAGTTCGACCATCGAAGAAGCAGTTTCTTCCAGCGAACTGGCCTGCTCTTCGGTGCGCGAGGAGAGATCCATATTGCCGGTGGCGATTTCACTGCTGGCACCGGCGATGGTTTCCGTTCCGCTGCGCACGCGGCCAACGATATTCGCCAGGTTCTGGCTCATTTGTTTGAGCGCCTGCAGCAGGTCGCCCACTTCATCCCTGCTTTTCACGTCGACGTCGCAGCGCAGATCGCCCGCCGCCACGGTCTTGGCGATGTCGATGGCCTGCGTCAGCGGCACAGTGATGCCGCGCACCAGCCATACCAGGATCACGCTGCCCAGCACCACCGTCACCAGCAGCATCACCAGCAGCGAGATGGTGGCGCTGCGGTTGGCCTTCTCGCTGTCGGCGGCCACTTCGGCCATCAGGCGGCGCGACTGCTCGTCGATGAAGGCGACGATATCGTCAATCAGCTTGGTTGGCGCGCGATCCATGCCCTTCACCAGGCCATCGACCACCTTGGCGCTGTCGGGATTTGCCGAATCGTATTTCTGCAAGGCGGACAGGTACTTCTTGCCCAGATCCTCGTGGGCGCGCATGGCCTCATCGACCAGCGGCGTGCTGAGTTTCAGCTCCTTCAACAGACCATTCAGCTTTTGCAGCTCGCCTGCAGTCTGCTTGCCGCTCTTGACGAAGGCCTGGGTGTAGCGGTCCAGCACAGCAGGATCGCTGCCGCGCAGCAGAATGTTTTTCCACTCCTGTACCTGGATCTTGAACTCGACCTGTGAGCTGCGCGCGGCATCAACCGCCTTGGTCAGCAGCACCGAGCGCTGCATGCCTTCGGCATTGCGTTCCTTGATGAAGTTCAGCGCGGTCCAGCCCTCGAATCCCACCGCCAGAATAGCCAGCAGGAAGAAGCCGCCGAGCAGCCCCAGGCGCACGCCGATTTTCAGATTGGCGAGTTTCATGATGTATCCCTTGTGTGAGCAAAATGTCTCTATTGGACAGACTGCAAGCCGCCTTTCTCCTTATGGATACGCGGTCTCTGTGTAATACATCATGCGCCGTGGATGGGCAAAAGCCAAGGAGGAACTAGCATTCAAGTATCAAGCGTGGCGCGAAGGAAACTCCAGGCTATACAAATTGGTGTCGCTGCCATCATCCTTGAAGCGCACCACCCTCACAAAGCTCAGACCCAGCTTTTTCAGCAGATTATTCGATCGTAAATTTTGCGGAGAAGTTATGCCCAGCAGGCGCACCAGGCCGACGCTGTCGCGCGCATGCAGCACCACCGCCGCCGCCGCTTCATAGGCATAGCCCTCGCCCCAGTATGCGGGCCAGATGGCATAGCCGATGTCGGCATCGGGCAGCGCATCGCGCTTGATCAAGCCGCACAGGCCGACCGGCACGCCGTCGCTGCTGCGCTCGACCAGATACAGCGAATAGCCAAGCCGGCGCTGCATCAGCACCGGCCCCTGTTCGATATTCTTTTCCGCCTCCTCCACGGTGCGGATGCCTTTGTCGCCGATATTCTCGATCCACGAAGGATCGTTGATCATCTGGAGGAAGAAAGGCGCGTCGCTGGTTTCCAGCGTGCGCAGCGTGAGGCGCGCGGTGGCAAGTATCTTCATTGTTCCGGCCACCCGCTGGGGTCGGACAGGAATTTATACATGACGTAGACATCGACAAAACCCAGCTGCTGATGGCGGTAAGCCTTGGGCAGCGTGCCGATCACGGCGAAGCCGAGCCGCTTCCACAGCAGCACGGCGGAGACATTGGTGCTCACCACATAATTGAACTGCATGGACAGGAAGCCGCTGGCACTCGCCTGCTCCAGGCAGTGGCGGCCCAGCAGCTTGCCGATGCCCACGCCTTGCGCCGCCGGACTGACCATCAGCGAGGCCGTCGCCACATGGCCGCCGCGGTCGCGCTGGTTGGGCAGGATGCGGTACATGCCGAGCAGGCGCTCTTCGCCATCGATGCCGCTGCTGCGCGTGGCGGCCCAGGTCTGCACGCCGGGACCGAACCAGAAATCGTAGCAGTCTTCGCGGCTGGTGTCGGCGGCAAAGTAATAGGTGTCGCCGCTGGCGATCAGTTCCTGGAAGATGGTCCAGATGGACTCGGAGTCGGCCGGCGTGGCCGGGCGGATCTGAATATCGTTCAAGGTCGCTCCATGGCTCGGGGAGATAATAAATTCTCAGGTATTTTCCGGCTCAAGTCCAGCGCCGCGCCGCAGGCGGAAGTCGGTCTGTGGCGGACGTCCTGGCAGATTCAGGCGCGCTTGCGCGCGCGGCGACTCGGCCACCACTTTGCCGCGCCGCAGCACCAGGCGCCGCGCCGCGCGCAGGCGGATCGCTTCCACCGCATCGCCCGCATCGAGCAGCACCAGATCGGCGTGACAGCCCGGCTCCAGGCCATAGCCTTCAAGGCCGAGGATGCGCGCCGGTGCCTCGGTGACGGCGGCGAAGCAGGCGCGCATGGCGTCCTGCCCCATCATCTGGGCCACATGCAGGCCCATATGCGCCACCTCCAGCATATCGCCCGAGCCCAGGCTGTACCAGGGGTCCATCACGCAATCGTGGCCGAAAGCGACGTCGATGCCGGCCGCCAGCAATTCCGGTACGCGCGTCATGCCGCGCCGTTTCGGGTACGTGTCGTGGCGGCCCTGCAAGGTGATATTGATCAGCGGATTGGCGATGGCGGCCACGCCCGCCTCGCGCATCAGCGGCAGCAGCTTGCTGACATAGTAGTTATCCATCGAATGCATGGAGGTCAGGTGGGAACCGGCAACGCGGCCTTGCAGGCCAAGGCGCTGCGTTTCGTAGGCCAGAGTTTCGATATGGCGCGACAGGGGATCGTCCGACTCGTCGCAATGCATATCGACGCGCAAGCCTTGGGCGGCGGCGAATTCGCACAGGATGCGCACCGACTCCGCGCCTTCGGCCATGGTGCGTTCGAAATGCGGGATGCCGCCCACCACGTCCACGCCCATGGCGACGGCGCGCTGCAGATTGGCCAGCGCGCTGGGGCTGCGCAGCAAGCCATCCTGCGGAAAGGCCACCAGCTGCAGGTCGAGATAGGGCGCGACGCGGCGCTTGACATCGAGCAGCGCCTCCACCGCCAGCAGACGGTCGTCGCAGATATCGACATGGCTGCGGATGGCGAGCAGGCCGCGCGCCACGGCCCAGTCGCAGTATTGCAGGGCGCGCTCGATCAGCGCTTCCTGCTTCAGCTGCGGCTTCAATTCGCCCCACAGCGCGATGCCCTCCAGCAGCGTGCCGGAAGCGTTCACGCGCGGCAAGCCGTAGCTCAGCGTCGCATCCATATGGAAGTGGGCATCGACAAACGGCGGCGCCAGCAGGTCGCCGTCGGCATCGATTTCCTGCGCGCCGCGCAGCTTCAAGGCCGGCCCCACGGCGGCGATGCGGCCATCGGCGATGGCAAGATCGATATGACGGCGACCGTCGGGCAAGCTGGCGTTGCGGATGACCAGATCCATGGCTGCTCCCTGCATATGAATGATGGGGCGATTGTTTCAGAGACTGTACTTCCCTGCAATCGGCGGCCGAATTTCCTAACGCCAAAAACCTATGCTGCATTGCATAAATTAAGCCACTAATGATGAGAAAAATAACTTCCCAGCGCCTAAAATCACCGCTAAAATCAGTTTATTGCAGCGCACCATTCCAATCGCCTCAGGAGAGCTTATGTCTTCGATTACTGAACAGTTGTCTGCAGCAACGAAAACGCAGCTGGAATCCCAGCTCAATATTCTGAACAATATCGCCAGCACCACGTTTGACGGCGCCCAGCAAGTGATCGCGCTCAATCTGAGCACCACCAAAGCCTCGGTCGAAAACTCCGCCGCCGCCGCCAAACAATTGCTCGAAGCCAAGGATACCGGCGACCTGCTGAGTCTGGTGCAAGCACCCGGCTTTGAACGCGTCTTTGCCTATGGCCGCGAACTGTTCGCCATCGTCAGCAAGACCCAGGCCGGCCTGCTGCAAGCGGCCAAGGACCAGTTCCAGGATGCCAGCGCCGCCGTCACCGCCGCCGTTCCCCTGCTGAGCGAAGTGGCCAGCGAACCGGTCGCGCAAGCAGTCCAGGCCGTACAAGCCGCCGCCCCGGTCGTCGCTCCCGAACCCCTGGTCGTGGTCCAGCCCGAGCAACATGACGACGAACAAGACGAGCCAAGCGACATTGCCGCCGCCGTCAAGAGCGCTGTCAAAGCCAAACCCGCCGCCGCCGCAAAACCACCGCTGGAAGCCGCCCCCGTCGAGCCGGAAGACATCAGCCCGGCCAAACCTGCTGCCGCGTCCTTCCCCGAAGTCAAGCCCGCCGTCAATCTAAAATCCGTCAGCACCAAGCCGAAGAAATAAGCGGCCCTCCCTTTGATCTAGCGCAAAAAATGTCCAACCCTGGTGCCAGGCACTGGGGTAGGACATTCTTTGATTTTTCTCAAGGAATGTCCAGCTCTGGTGCCTCGGCGGCCCCGCCTGACACCAGGGTTGGACATTGTTTGATTTAGCGCAAACGCTGGGGGGTCTGCGGGATTTTGTGGGGTGAGGTATGCTAGCGGGCTTGTTCCCGGGGATACTTCATGAGTTTATCGAGGCTTATTGGCGGCTTCGTGCGTGTGCAATGGCGCGCGTACGCGGCGGCCGGCGCTATGCTGGCGGGCGTGGCGGTGCTGACTATTTTGGTGCCGCGCAAGATCGGCACGATGATCGACCGTCTGGCGGCGCATGAGCTGTCGGGTTCGGCCTTGCTGCTGGAAATCGGTGAACTGCTGCTGATCGGCGCGCTGATTTATTTTTTGCGCGTGGGCTGGCGCTTGAAGCTGTTCGCGGCGGCTTATCAGCTGGGCGTGGAGCTGCGCACGCGCTTTTACCGCCGTCTTTCCTTGCAGGGTCCGGGCTTTTATCAGAAGCAGCGCACCGGCGACCTGATGGCGCTGGCAACCAACGATATCGATGCGATCGAGATGGCGGCCGGCGAGGCGATGCTGGCCGGTTTCGACGGCAGCTTGTCGCTGCTGATGGTGCTGGGGGTGATGCTGTTGGGCGTGGATTGGCGTCTGGCGCTGATCGCCTTGCTGCCCTTCCCTTTAATGGGATTGGCCTTCTGGCGCATTTCCAGCCATATCCATACGGCGTCCACCGATTCGCTCAAGCGCTTTAGCGCGCTAAACGATCATGTACAGGAAACACTGTCCGGCGTGCGCACCTTGCGCGCCCTGGGACTGGAGCAGCGCAGCAGCGCCCAGTTCTCGGACCTGGCCGGCCATGCGGCCGCCGCCAGCCTGACGGCGCAGCGCTGGGAAGCCGCTTACGAACCCGCGGTCGGCCTGACCTTGACGGCGGCCACCGGCCTGACCCTGGGCCTGGGCAGCTACTTGGTGTGGAATGGCGAGTTGACGATCGGCGCGCTGACCAGTTTCAGCATGTATCTGGGCCAGCTGATCTGGCCCATGTTCGCGGCCGGCTGGGTGCTGTCGCTGATCGAACGTGGCCGCGCGGCATTCGCCCGCCTGCAACCCATGCTGGATGAGCCGCTGGCGATCGACGATCACGGCACGCTGAACAAGCGCGCTCCCGGCGCGCTAGAACTGCGCGATGTGGGCTATGCCTATTCCGGCCAGCTGGAGCCGGCGCTGTCGAACATCACCCTCACTTTGCAGCCGGGCCAGACGCTTGGCCTGGTGGGACCGACCGGCAGCGGCAAGTCGACCTTGCTGCGCCTGGTCCTGCGCCAGCTGGCGCCGCAGCATGGCGCCTTGCGCTGGGGCGGCCATGGCCTCGACGAGTACCAGCTCAAGACCCTGCGCGCGGCGATCAGCTGGGTGCCGCAGGAATCCTTCCTGTTCTCGGCTTCGATTGCCGAGAATATTGCGCTGGCGCGTCCCGAAGCCAGCCGCGCCGAAGTCGAACGGGCAGCGCGCCTGGCGGCAATCCACGACGATATCCTGCTTTTCCCGCAGGGCTATGAGACCGAGGTCGGCGAGAAAGGCATCACGCTCTCCGGCGGCCAGCGCCAGCGCGTGGCGATCGCGCGCGCCCTGCTGGCCGATAACGACCTGCTCTTGCTGGACGATGCGCTGTCGGCCGTCGATACCGGCACCGAAACGTCCATCCTCGAACACCTGGAAGAATTGCGCGCCGCGCGTCCCGGACGCAGCGCCGTCATCGCCAGCCACCGCCTGAGCGCCGTGGTCAACGCGGACCTGATCGTGGTGCTGCACCATGGCCGCATCGTCGAACAAGGCAGCCACGATGCGCTGCTGGCCCTGGACGGCTGGTATGCCAGCCAGTGGCGCTATCAACAACTGGAGGCCAGCCTCGATGCTCTCTAAACCGCAAGACACTTCGCTGAAGCGCCAAGCCGCCAAGGCCACCGCCCTGCTGCGCGAGGCGGCGCGCCCCGACCAGCACCATCTGTATTGGGCCGTGCTGTGGCTGATCCTGGCCGCCGCGCTGGAGGTGGTCGGCCCGCTGCTGGGCAAGCATCTGATCGACGAGCATCTGCTGCCCAAGCATCTGGACTGGCCGCGCATGTCCCTGCTGCTGGCCGGCGTGCTGCTGACCGGCTGGATTTCCACCGGCCTGCGCTATCTGCAACTGGTGCGCCTGTCCGGCCTGGCCATGCGCTCGGTGCAGCGCCTGCGCGAACAGGTCTACAGCCATGTGCTGCGCCTGCCCATGGCCTTCTTCGACCGCGCCATCACTGGCCAGCTGGTGTCGCGCGTGACCAACGATACCGAGGCGGTCAAGAGCCTGTACGTGCAGGTGCTGTTCGTGATCCTCGACAGCAGCATCGTGCTGGTCGGCACGGTGGCGGCCATGGCCTTCCTCGACTGGCGCCTGATGCTGATCGTGCTGGCCCTGCTGCCCTGCGTGCTGGCCATCGTCTGGCTGTATCAGCGCATGAGCGCCCCGGCCGTCAGCAAGGCGCGCCAGCTGCGCAGCGAGATCAATGGGCAGATGGCCGAATCCATCGGCGGCATGAGCGTGCTTCAGGCCAGCAATGCCGAGGCGCGCTTCGCCGCCCGCTTCGGCAAGACCAATGCCGATCACTATACGCAGCGCATGGCCGAAATTCGCGCCAACGCCTGGCTGCTGCGGCCCGCGCTCGACCTCTTGAACGTGCTGCTGCTGGCGGGCGTGATCTTCGCCTTCGGCCAGCGCGACATCAGCGCGGCCGAGGTGGGCGTGTTGTATGCCTTCATCAACTACATCGCGCGCGTGATCGAGCCGCTGATCCAGATCACCATGCAGTTCAGCCAGTTGCAGCAGTCGGTGGTTGCCAGCTCGCGCGTGGCGGCGCTGCTGGACGAGGAAGGCGCGCCGGAACACCGCGCCGCCGGCAAGGCAACCGGCACCGGTACGCGCGCGGCGAACGACGCCGATACGCCGGCCGTCTCGATCCGTGCCCTGGACTTCGAATACAACGCCGGCCAGCGCGTGCTGCACAATCTGTCGCTGGACATTCCGCAGGGCGCCTTCTTCGGCATCGTCGGCCATACCGGCAGCGGCAAGTCCACCCTGCTCTCGCTGCTGCTGCGCTTCTATCCCGCGCCGCACGGCAGCATCCTGATGAACGGCCAGCCGCTCGATGACCTGGGCAATGAGCAGTTCCGCGCCGACGTCGGCCTGGTGCCGCAAGACCCCTTCCTGCTGGCCGCTTCGGCGCGCGAGAACATCGATATGGGCCGCGGCCTGACGCAAGCCCAGATCGAGGCCGCCGCGCGCGCCGCCCACGCCCACGACTTCATCCTGGCCATGGAAGACGGCTACGACACGCTGCTGGGCGAAGGCGGCTCGCGCCTGTCCAGTGGCCAAAAGCAGCTGATCGCCATCGCCCGCGCGCTGGCTGGCCAGCCGCGCATCCTGCTGCTGGACGAGGCGACCTCGCACATCGACAGTCAAACCGAGCAAATCGTGCAGACCGCGCTCAGCGAGCTGCATGGCAAGGTGACGGTGATCGCCATCGCCCACCGCCTCTCCACCATCCGCGAGGCCGACCGCATCATCGTGCTCAATCACGGCCGCATCACCGAAGCCGGGCCGCACGATGCGCTGATGCAGATCGAGGGCGGTTTATACCAGCGCCTCTATCTGCTGCAGCAGCTCGCCGCCTGATTAAAACGTTAATAAACTTGTCGATGACACCACAAAAACTGTGCAATTTTGAGGAAAATCTGCAAGGGTATTGACGTTTCCTACTTGCAACGAGCATATAATTGTCCGGACACTTAGCGCCTCAAATCCGCGCAGTGCAGCACAAGGACTCCCACGTTGTCAGGTCTACAGGAACAGCCGATTTCGCATCGCATTCGTCTGCTGGCAGCGGCTTGGCTGCTGGCGCCGGCACTGGCCTTCGGCCAATCGCTCGATGTGGAAATCGCCACCATCCGCGAACAGGTCCGCTTCACGCCCGACAAGGCGCTGATGCAGCTGCAGCAGATGGAAGCGTCGGCGCGCGCCGCGCCGCCCGCCACCAAGGGCGAATTCCTGTCCCAGCTTAGCCTGGCCTGGCGCTATCTGGGCCAGTACGAAACGGCCATGGTGCTGGCCGACGAGCTGCAGGCCTTCGGCAAAGCCCAGAACGACCCGGTACTGATCGCCAAAGCCGTGCTGACGCGCGTCTACGTGTATTCGGCCATGGCCGACGCCAAGACCGCCCACGCCCTCGCCTTCGAGGCGGAAAGGCTGGCCAACGCCACCAACGACCAGAAGCTGCGCGTGCAGGCCACCATCACGGCCGGCCAATGCTATGCCGAACAGGGCAACTTCCCTGCCGCGCTGGCGCGCCTGCAGACCGCCACCGACCAGGCGCGCCAGATCAAGGACGACCTGATTCCCCTGGTCAGCGCGCTGAACGCCCTGACCCAGCTCTACACGCAGATGAAGGAATTCGGCAAGGGCTGGGAAACCCTGGCCGAATCGGTGGAAGTGGCCGAGAAAATGAATTCGCCCGGCCGCCTTGCCACCGCCATGAATACCGAATACGGCCTGGCCATCGACTCCATGCAGCCGCGCCGCGCGCTGCAAGCCCTGCTGCGCGCCCTCGACCTGGCGCGCCGCCTCGGCGCACGCGGCATGGTGGCCGACCTGCTGGTCAACCTCTCGGACAGCTATCTGAAAGAGCACGATTACCAGCGCGCCATGCGCTACGGCCAGGAATCGATCATCGCCGCGCGCGAGATCAACAACGCCGCCACCGAAGCCACCGCCCGCGTCAACATCGGCCAGGCCTATCTGGGCATGGGCCGCGTGGCCGAAGGCAAGAAGAGCTTCGAAGCGGGGCTGGCGCATTTCGAAAAAACCGGCGGCAAGGTCGAACTGCAGGTGATCTTGCAGGAATACGGCTCGGCGCTGGAACGCGCAGGCGACTTCGCCGGCGCCATCGCCGCTTACCACCGCGAGCGCACCCTCTCCAACGAACTGTTCGAACGCCAGCGCCAGAAAACCATGCTGGAGCTGCAGGAAAAGTACGACACCGAAAAGAAGCAGCGCCGCATCGAAGCACTGAGCCAAGAGAACCGCGTCAAGAGCGCGGAGATCGACAACCGCCGCCTGCAGCAGCGCGTGTGGTGGCTGCTGGCCGTGGTGCTGGCGCTGACCGCCATCATCGTCGGCCTGCTGTACCGCAAGGTGCGTCATGCCAACGCCAAACTGGAAGAGAAGAACCAGGAACTCAAGCAGCAAAGCGCGCTCGATCCTCTGACCCTGCTCTACAACCGCCGCCACTTCCAGGAATTTATGCGCAGCCACAAGCCGGAGCGGCGCGGCATGGGCAACGAGGATATCGTCGGCGCCTTGTTCCTGCTCGACGTCGACCACTTCAAACACGTCAACGACAGCTACGGCCATGCGGCGGGCGACGCGGTGTTGAAGATGATCTCCGAGCAGCTGCGCATCGCGCTGCGCGAGACCGATATGATCGTGCGCTGGGGCGGCGAGGAATTCCTCGCCTTCCTGCCGGCGATTCCACGCAACGGCGTGGAAGAAGTGGCGCGGCGGATCCTGAACACCATCTCGGCGCAAAAGCTCGACTACCAGGGCGTGCCGATCAGCGTCAACGTCTCGGTCGGCTTCGCGCCCTTCCCGCTGATCCCGGGCGACACCCCGCTACCATGGGAGCGCGCGGTGAACCTGGTGGATATGGCGCTGTACCTGGCCAAGGCCCACGGCCGCAACCGCGCCTATGGCGTGCGCGGCTTCGACAACTTCAGCCAGACCTCGATGGAAGACATCGAACAGGATCTGGAACGCGCCTGGCGCGCCGGCTTTGTCGACATGAGCGTGGTGCTGGGCGGCTCGCCCGAAACGCCGCCGCCCGCCGCCGGGGAGCATAGCAATGTGGTGCCTTTAAAGCCTGGCTTCAAAGCCAGCTAAATAGCATGCGCCACGCTTAGTGCCCCGCGCCTTCCTTGCGTTCCTCACGCCGTTCGCGGGCGGTTTCCTGCATCTTCTCTCCCGCGCGTTCGACCTTGCGGCCTAATTCCTCGGTCGCCTGATTCAGCTTCTGTCCCGCCTCGCCAGCGACCTTGTTCAGCTGCTCGCCGGTTTCCTTGGCCGCGCCGCTGAGCTGTTCATTCGCCTTCTCCAGCTCCGTCGCCGCCTTGGCGGTCGCCTTATCGATCTCGCGGCCGGCACTTTCCGCCGGCCCCACTTTCGGCGTCGCCGGCTCCTCGCGTTTGCAGCCTGCCAGCGCGGCCGCCATCACCATCCCCATCACCCAATATTTGGCTTGCATCACAGTCTCCTGAAAACAGTTCTTGCCTTTCAGATTAGCAAAAAACTTCGTGTTGCTGCGCACAGCTCCGCTAACTTTTTCAAAAAAATATCTTGTTGCGATGTGTATTATTGTAGTGATACACTAATTCGCATGAACTTCGACATCGCCCCTACCTCACCCGTCCCGATCTACAAGCAGATCGTGGAGCAGGTGCGCCGCATGGTGGCGAGCGGACAGCTGGCGCCGGGCGAGGATATGCCTTCGGTGCGGGCGGTCGCGCAGCACCATGCGATCAATCCTATGACCGTCAGCAAGGCTTACAGCATGCTGGAAAGCGAAGGCTTGCTGGAGCGCCGGCGCGGCGTCGGCATGGCCGTGGCGGGCCAGCGCGGCAAAACCTCAACGCAGGACAAGGCGGCCATGCTGCGTCCCGCGCTGGAGGCGGCAGCCCGCATGGCCCACCAGCTGGCGCTCAGCGACAAGGAAGCGCTCGCCCTGTTCCAAACCTGTCTGCAAGAACAACACAACAAGGAATCCGCATGACTTACATCGCGATCGAAGCGACACACCTGTCCCTGCGCCAGGAAGGCAAGACCATCCTCGACGATATCTCGCTGGCGATTCCGGCCGGCGCCGTGGTCGGCCTGGTGGGACGCAATGGCGCCGGCAAATCGACGCTGCTGCGCTGCCTGGCAGGCTTGAACGAACCGACCAGCGGCAAGGCCACCCTGCTCGACTGCCCTTCGCTCGACCTGAGCGACCCAGTGCGCGAGCGCCTGGGCTATGTGGCGCAGACGCCCGACCTGTTCGAGTGGATGGGTGTGGCCGAGCATCTGGAACTGGTGGGCAAGGCGTATCCGAAATGGGATCTGCACCGCTGCCTGGCGCTGGCGGCGCGCCTCGATCTGCCCATCGGCAAACGCATTCCCCACCTGTCGGCCGGCGAAAAGCAGACACTGTCGGTGGTGCTGGCGATGGCGCATAATCCCGAAGTGCTGCTGCTGGACGAGCCGGTATCGAATCTGGATCCGCTGGCGCGCCGCGAGTTCATGCGCTCGCTGTTCGATGGCGAAGATAGCGAGCGCACGGTGCTGATTTCCAGCCATATCCTGAGCGATCTGGAACGCGTGGTATCGCATCTGGCTTTTATCCGCGAAGGCAAGCTGCAGCTGTTCGATACCTGGGATGCAATCCTGGAACACTACCGCCTGATGACCTACACTACAGCGCTGCCGCCGCAGGCCATCATCTGCGCCCGCAAGACGGAGCGCATCTGCGTGGTCGATACCCGCCGCGCACCGCAGCACGCAGAGGAAGGTCGCCCGTTGACGCTGGATGAACTGTTCGTGGAGCTGAACGCATGATTGCCGAGAACAAGGATTACGCAAGCCCCTTGCAACAGAATTTGAGCAAGGCGGGACTGGGTGCCATCGGCATTGCCTGGATCGCCACCATCCTACTGGCGAAAGCGCCCGTTGACGAGGCTACCGCCGGTTCGGCGATCTTGCTGATGGTGATTGTGCTGGGAGGTTTTGTCTATGCCTTCCTGCGCGCCGCTTCGCTGGCGCGTGCCTTCGCCGTATTCGGCGGCCTGCGCACACCGTCCCGACTGTGGCGCAAGGCCGCGCTGCGCTTCATCCGGCAACTGACGCTTGCCTGGTTCGGCATCGGCCTGGCCGGCGCGGCGCAGATCGTGCTGTGTTCCTCGCGGGCTGAATGGAGCGTGGCCTTCGCGCTGGCGGCGCTGGCACTGTGCGCCGGCATCGCCTATCCCCTAAGCAAGCAGAATCTGCTGCCCTTCCGCCAACATAAGGTCGTTCTGTATGGTCTGGTGGCGCTGCTGGCGATCATACTGCTGTTGGGGCCAGTTGAATTACTCAAACCACTCTTAACCCTGCCACCGCCTCTGCTGCTGGCTATCGCCCTGGCTTTGCCTGCGGCGGCATGGACTTTGCATCAGTACTGGCAAACGGCATCCACGCGCGGGAAATCTGGCGCTGCGGAGGGCATGAAGCTCTGGCAACCGCTCAAAAGCTATCTGCAACGCTTTCATCCCCTGCTATGGAGTTCGGCCATGGAAAACAGCGCCGCAGGCGCGGAGCGCAATGCCACGGGCATGAACTTCGCTCGCGGCCTCAATACCATCCTGCTGGCCTATATGGTACCCAACTGGCTGGGCAAGCCGTGGGGAGCACCGTTATCGATCATGAATCTATTCGTCTTGGCCGTCCTGTGCGCCAATGCCGCAAGTGTGCTAACCATTCGCGACCTGCACTGGCGCTCTTTTGTGATGCCCGGTGGACTGAAACGCGGACGCATCGGCACCAGTATTCTGCTGGCGACCATACAGCTCATGATGCTATGCTGGCTGCTCGGATGCGCAATAATATTCTTGTTCTCGTATGCGATCCTGGATAATGCGCCGCTCGAGATCCTGCGATCCTTCACCGGACACATTATCGCACTGCCCGAAATGATCTTCGTCGTGTCATGCGCCATCGCCATACGCTCCAGATCACTCATAGTTTTTGGCTGGGGTTTCACGCTTCTTGCCCTCGGGGGATGGGCATCCTACCTCTACCTCAAGGATCTGCCGCCAACGCCTTTCGAGTCGCTCGCCGTAGGACCGGCTTACCTGGCCTGCCTACTGGCCGGTAGTGCCGCACTGATCGTCTTTGCCAACCGGCGCTGGACACAGCAGCGCCTCCTCGACAATACACGCTTTGGCATGGCGTCCAGGGCCACTACAGACAGCGACCGTTAGACCAGGTCATGCCGCCCATGATGCAGCGCTGGTACTCCCGCTCCAGACGCTCGGCCTTCTCGTGCAACTGCTGACACTCGCGGTTGCCGGGATCGGTCTGGGTCATGCACTGGCTGGCGCGGCCGATGGCGGCGCGGTAGTTGCCCTGGGCCATCTCGCGCACGGCGTCAGCCTGCAGGCGCTGCACCTCGCGCGCGGTGGCGCTAGCCGCTTCGCCCTGCGGCGCCGGACTTGAGGCCTGGTCCAGCAAGGTCGATTCCAGAAGGTGCGACAGACGCTCCTTCAACTGACGGATGCGTTCCTCGGTCTCCGGACGCTTCAGCTTTTCAGCGGCCTTGATGCGGACCTCCAGACAGGCGCGATCGTTCTTGCGCAGGCAGGCGTCGGCTTCGTCCAGCAGGTTCTCGGCGCGCTTGGCGTCGATGCGCCCCGCCAGCTCCTTCGTCTCCGCGCTTTCGCCCCATTTGCGCGTGAAGCCGGACAGGCGCTCGGCGGCGCGTTCCGCCGTGCCGGACTTGATGGCGCTTTCCAGAATCGGCGCCAGCTCCTTCCATGCCTTGTCGCGCCGGACTTTCTTCTCGCAGCCGGGAACGGCGCCGGCGATGGCATCCTGCAGGCGTTTGGTCTGCGCCTTGGGAGCTTTGGCTTCCGTCAGCGCCGCCAGCTCGGCCCGCGCATCGGCAAGGCGGCACTCGGGCAGCATGGCGATGGCCTCATCGACGCGGTGCGCGGCTTTTTTGGCGGCGCTCTCGGGGCGCATCAATAGCCAGACCGCGAGCAGGCAAAGCGCCACCATGGCCCAGGTGGTTTTGCTGATCGGCTTGCGCAGGGGCGTGCCGGGACGTGGCGGCTCGGCGCGCGGCGCGGCGGACTGCTTGCCGCCACCGGTATTGGCCTGCTTGCGGGAATTGCTGCCCTGAGCGGGCGGCTCGGGTATTTCATCCGGCACCAGCTTGCGCGCTGGCGGCGCGGGAGATGCCCACTCGGGCATGGCGGACGACAATGCCGGCCCCTGAACCGCAGGCGGCTTGTTCGCGCCACCCTGCCCCGAGTTCCAGGCCAGATTGCCACCGCGCTGCGCACCCTCGGACTCGCCATCTCCACGCGATACTTCGGCCTGCGCCGAAGCGATGGTTTTCGCCAGCGATGGCGGCGCCAGATCGCGGATCGCGGCATTGGCATGCGTCAGCGATGGCGGCTCGAAATCCAGCTCGTTTTGCGCGGCGTCGGCGCTGACGCCAATAGCGGCAGGATGCGGCGGCGCGGCGGCCGGCGTAGCAGCGCGCTGCTCAACCGGCGCTTCGCTTGCCGCCTGCTGCTGCGTACCGCAATAGGGACAAAAGGCCACCTGCCTTGGCCATCCCCTGCCACAGGCATCGTTGCTGCAGCGATAGTTCAACTCTTGAGTCACTGGCCGGTTTCCTTACTCCGGATCGGGAATATCATCATACGGATCGGGAATCGCAGGCGAGAACAGCGCCGCAATTTCCGCAATATCGCCAGCCGCCTTCCACTGGTCCACATGCGGCGTCCACGCCATATTCCACACCTTGGTGGCAAGTTCCACTTCGCCGCGCGCAATGCGCTGCGCCAGCTCGGCCAGCGAATATGGCCCCTGCTGGGCCTTATTCAGGAAGACCTTGTACAGCGTGCCCCCGGCTGCGGCCGGCGTGACATGCGCCGCTTGCGCGACACGCTGCTGCGGCCCGCGCAACACGGCCACTGCGGCATTTTCGCTCGCCAGATATTCGGGACGCAGCACGCGCTTCTCGACGCGGTTCTGCACTTCCCACACATAGGCATCGCTGACCGAGCCATCCACAGCCTCGCTCCACTGCGCCAGCGCGGCCAGCGCCTGCTCCACCGAAGCGGGCGACAGCGAGGCGTCCAGCGACTGCGCTCGGCGCAGCCATTCGTCGTGCAGGCGCTTGGCCGTGATATTCGGCAGGGATGGCGAAGGCAGTTCGGCCCCGGTTTCGTCCACCTCCAGTTTAGGTTGATACACGCGCAGCTGGTAGTGGCGCATCAAGGCCGCCAGCAGCACCAGCTGGCAAGCGCCCACATGGGCCAGGCGCTGGCGCACCGCGGCGATCACCTGTTCGCGGTAATACGGCGGCAAGCCGTTGGAGCGGATGGCGAATTCATTCCCGATCTGCAGCCACTCGCCGGAACCCTGCTCCACTTCGAACAGATACTGCCCCTTGGGCTGGAACAGCGCTTCGCGGTCGGCCAGATCGGCCTTGCGCTTGATCACGCCCAGCGCGATCGCTTGCAGGAACCACTCGTAATCGTCGGCCAGCCGGTTCAATTCATCCATATTCGGCGCGATCGGATGGCGGAAGCGGGTCGCATCGAAATGCAGGTGGGTGGGGATCTTGGGATTCTCGATCTGGTAGGAGGTGCGCCAGGTCGGCAAGCCGCGCAGCACCGTCATCGGGAAGCCGGACAGCTCGATATAGCAGACCGCTTTGCCCGAGATGCCCGTGTTCACGATATTCACCAGCTCACCGTGGAAGAAGCCCGTCGGCACGGCGGCCTTGATCTCGGCCTCCAGCTTGCGCCAGGCATTCACGTCGCCCACGCCGATAAAGCATTTGAACTGGTCGGCATTGGGCGTGAACTCGGCGCTGAAGCGCGCGTTCATCCAGGGCATGGCGCTGCGTATCCATTCGCCGAAGATGCGCTGGCGCTCCTGCGGCGACAGGGCCGTGAGCCTTTCCAGCAGCGGATCGGGCGGCGCAGTGTCGCCCAACTGCTCGGTGCTGAGCTGGGTCTGGGCGCGGCGGAACAATTGCAGCAGCAGCGAGGCGCGCAGTTTTTCGTCGCCCAGTTGCGGGAACAGGCGCTCGGAGCCGCCGAATTCGGTCAGCACCTCCTCGCTCCAGGCGCTGACATCGCCCGTCAGCTTGACCGGTTCGGGCAGGGTTTCCGGCGCCAGCTTCATATAGGTCGCATGCTCGTGCTGGGCATCGGCGCGCAGTTGGGCGATGCGCTGGTCGATGGCCACCAGCATCGCATCCACGCAGCGCCGGCCTTCCTGGAATTCGCCGGCAACGCCACTCCATACCGGCTGGCCTTTCTCGTCCACCGTTTCGATATCGCCCAGCCAGGACGACATATAGCGCAGTACTTCCATTGCCTGTCCCGCCGCCACCGCCAGCAGATGGAAGCGCAGATAATCGGAGATGTCGCGCTTCAAATGGCCCATCACCTCGCGCGCCTGCGCTTCGCGGCCAAACAGCTTGCCCGCGGCCTGCGACAGATTGTTCAGCGATTCCTCGACCTGGCGCGTGCGCAGGGCGTCGCGCATATCGCGGTAGCGGCGCGCATTGCGCTCCACATGGGCCAGATCGCGCAGCGAGATGCGGCCCTTGATCTGCTCCAGCAGCGAGAGCACGAATTCCAGGCCGCCCTGTTTGCGGTCGTCCAGCAACTGGTACAGCTTTTCGCGCACGCGGCCCTTTAGGCTTTGCAGCAGCTCGGCGGTGTGGCGCTTCAGCCTGTCCTCGCTGGTTTCGGCGGTGGCGCCGGCCTCGCGGATGGCATCGCGCTCCAGATGCGGCAGCAGTTCCGCCATTTTCTCGCGCCATGCCTTCAGTTCGTAGGAGCCCATGATGCGGTCGATTTCCAGCTGCACCTTGCTTTCCACCCTCTCCAGCAGGGAGCGCTGGTCCTTGTCCAGCAGCAGCTGGTCGGTCAGGGCGTAATCGTAGAACGGCGTCACGTCCACCGTGCCCTTGCGGAAATCGGGGAATTCGTCGAAGGGACGCTCGCTCATGCCCATCTGCTCGCGCATGAAGACGTCGCGTTCCTGGTCGCCCGCGCGGCGCGCCGGCACGCCGTCGCTGCCCATGATGCCGAAGAAGGCCTTCACCATCAGGGCCGACAGTTCATAGGCGCGGATATCGTCGCGCAGGCTTTGCTGGGTATCGAGCACCGCCTGGCCGAAGGCCGAATACACCTTGGAGTAGGACAGGCGCATATCGCCGAAACGCTGTTCCGGCACGCGCGGATTGAAGGGGCCAAGCTTGTGCTGCTGCTGGTTGACCGCCACCGAGCGCTTGCGGTTGGCAAAATCGGCGGAAGCGAAATCCTCGAACAGGGAATCGGCCACCATCTGATACACGTCCTTGACGTCCATCGTGGCCTTGTTGGCGAGGTTGGCGGTATCGACGAAATACACATCGTCGAAAGGCGCGCCGCGTCCCACCAGGCTGTCGGGATCGGCCCAGCGCACTTGCGCGTTCATATCGCGCATCGCCGTTTCCAGCTCCATCATGGTGGCGTAGGCATTGGCCTCGGTGCGCTCCTTATTCGCCTTGGCGTAGCCGGACGGCATCAGCATCACCAGATCGACCTGGCTTGCTGCCACTTCCTGTGACGCCACGGCCTTGGCGATCCAGCCCAGATCGAGTGCGCTGCCGGCGCCGGTGCCGCCCGCGTTCGAGGCGATCACCACGATGCGGAACTTGGAGGTATCGACCTGCAGGCCAAGGCGCTGGTAATTCTCCTTGCGCTCATTGCCGGCATTACTGCTCAGGAAATTCAGCGCGCCCTTGATGCGGCCGCGCAGCTTGGGATATTTGTCGAAGAGGTAGAGCCGCGCCAGCGCGCGGATCTGGCCCGCGCCCTTGGACGGGTCGATGCCCAGCGAGCGCAGTTTCTTGGGCCGCAGCGGCATCCAGTTTTCGATCAGGGGAAAACGCGCCAGGCTGTCGTCCGATTCATGGTATTGCGGCAGGTCGATATGCTCGACCAGGCGCTCTTCCTCGCTCAGTTTGACCAGCTCATACCAGGGGTCGGTGCGCTGCGACTTGCCCTCGTCGATCAGGGCGCCGCTGTCCAGGTCCACATGCAGGAAGCGCGCCACCGGGAACTGGCCGATGGAATCGACGCGCACCGGATGGCGGCGGTTCCATACTTCGGCCAGGATGCGGCGGCGGATGCGCATCATCACTTCCATGCCGGTGCCGCCCGCGCCGATGAACAGCGTGGGCCGCAGGTCGACCTTCTGCTCGGCCTTTTTCTCGATGCCGGGATTGGGGAATTCAGCCATGGCGATATTCTTTCTTTCAGCGGCGGCCGGTCAGCGCGGCGCCCACCAGCGAGGCGATGCCGAACACCAGCAAGGTGCCGGTGATCGCCACGCTCAGGAAACGGTCGGAGTTGATCACGCCCAGCACGGCAGCCGCGCTGAGGAAGGACAGGCCGCAGAACAGCAGCCAGCCCGCCGTATCAGCCGAGGATGGCGCCACGCGGCGTTTGACCAGGTGATTGGCGAAGGCATTGCGCACGAAGACGAAGATAATCAGCAGCACCACAAAGATGCCGCCGCCGATGATCAGGTCGCGCGAGCTGGTATCGGTGGCGGGCGCGCCGGCTACCGGCGTCACTTCGATGCCGCTGGCCGGCGGCGTGCCGCTCAAGCCGCCGTTGCTGCCGTCCGGCGCGGGCACGGCCGGCGTGCCGGCGGGCGCGCTGGCCGCTGGCTGGCTGCCCGGCTGCGCAGGCTTGTCGCCGCCTGGAATCTTGAAGCCGGGATCGGTGTTGGCCTGGGCCAGCCGGATATCGTTTGATTTCTGCATCGGATTTCCTCTGAAGGTCATTTTTCCAGACGGACCTGCGCGCCTTCGCGCAGATCGTTCAATGTGCTCGTGAACAGCGTGGTATGCAGTTCGGCTATCTTGTTGCCCGCCTTGTCGTGGATCGGCGTGCGCATGCCAGGTTTTGTATGGATGGTGCGCGGTTCGCCCTCGACCACCAGGCGCACCTTGCGGCCGCGCGTCAGGGCGATCGCCAGGCCGGCGGCCAGCGCCAGCAGCGCGCCCACCAGGCCCAGGGCGGCCAGCAGCGGCGCGATGCCATAATTGACGCGCACCTCGACCGGCAGCACGGCGCGTGAACCCTGGATCTGTTCCGGCGGCGTGAAGATGTCCGGCAGCGGATCGCCGGGAAAGAGCGTGGCCATGCGCTGGCGGAAGGCTTGCGACAACTCCAGCTTTTGCTCGCTGAGCCGCACCTCGACACGGCCCGGCAGCAGTTGCGCCGAACCGGCTGCCTTCACCGCCGCCAGCGACCATTTGCCGGGCAGCTGGGCCACCGGCAGCTGCAGCGACGAGGACAGCGGCTGCGGCTTGCCCGGCGCCAGCTGGCGCACGCTGTCGCTGCCCAGCGCAATGGCTTTCTGCTCGCCCGCCAGGGCCGATGCGGCCTCCAGGTGAGCGCTGACGATGGTGTACGGGTAAATGGCGTTTTCCAGCTGCCAGCCGATACGGGCGGCCGGTGCGCTGCCGCCTTTCGCGGTGGCCGTGGCGCCCGCATCCACATCGGCGCGCAGCATGCCGTTCGGCAGCGTGGAGAAATTCACGCCCGGCACGTTCTCGACCCGCACCGGGCGCAGACGCACCGTATCCTGGTCCAGCGGCTTGAGGCGGGCCGGCGTTTCGGTAATCACCTGCCGCAAGCGGCCGGAGCGCAGCAGCGCATCCAGCTGGGCCGCCCCCGCCTCGTGGATGGCGAAAACATACACCATCAAACCATTCGCGCTATAGGTCTTACCCTTCACCGGCATATGCAGCGGGAAGGCCAGCGCCTTGCGGATCGCGCCGCCATGGTGGATCAGCTCATAGAATTCGCGGTTGCGCGCCGCCGTGGCCTGGTCGTTGTTCGGGCTGTTCTTGTTGTTGGTGAACAGCCAGACCAGGCCTGGCTGATTCTCCAGCGCCGTGCCGATGGACGCGCTGACAGCCTCGCCCAGATCGGTGTCGGCCAGCGCACTGCCGCCGGGCTTTTTCGCCACGCCCAGCGGCGACAGCGCCGCCGCCACATGCTGGCGCAATTGCGCGCCGTCGGCGCGCTCCGCCAGCAAGGCCTTGGGCGATGGCGCGCCGGGCTGGCTCTGGTTGAAGGAAGCCAGCACCACGGCATCGCCCTGCCCTGTCGCGGCCAGCATCACTTCGGTCACCAGCGCCTTGTACTGCGAGGATGGATCGCTGAAGAAGGGTTCCATCCAGCCCGAGTTCTGCACCAGGAAAACCTGCGGCACGGCCAGCGCCGCCCCCGGCAGCAGCAGGGCCGCCGCTGCGCTCACGAGCAGGCGCTTCATGCCAGCGCCTTCAGCTGCCAGCCCCGGATCTCGTTCCAGGTGGGATGGTGCAGCCACAGGCAATCGTCGTACACGAAGGGGACGCAGTCGCCGGGACGGCTCAGGCGCACCGCTTCGTCCAGGATCACATTGCGCTGGCCGATCCACTCGATCAGGGTGCGCGGCAGGGTCGCGCTTTCCAGCGCCGCTTCGGCCTTGCCGGTGAATTTCTCGAAACGCAGCACCAGGCCCGTGGGCTGGCTGCGCGTGCTGCTCAGGTTCTCCAGCAGCGGCAGTACCAGCGCATCGCTGTGGCGCTGGTCCTCCACGTCCTCGATGGCCCAGGGTTCGTCCTTGACCTGGTGGCCGCGGCGGAACAGCAAGGTGCCGAAACCCAGGCGCGCGCCGTCGATGGCCTCCACCTGGGCCTGGGCCACGCCCAGCTCGCGGAAGGAATAGCCCTGTCCATCATGGCCGATCAGCCACAGGCGGCCATCGCGGCTGCGCACCGGGCCGCCCAGGATCAGGCGCGGCGTCCACGGGAAGGGCCAGGCCAGCCATTGCGGCGCGGCGCCGGGGCGCCAGACCAGATGGCCCTGTTCGTGCAGCCAGATCAAGCTGCCATCATAGCTGACGGGGCGCGACCAGCCGCCGCTGGGCGCGGCGCCGCCAGCAATGGCCAGCGCCTCGGGATTGGCGCCGTCGGCATCGGCCGCCCACAGGTGGACGCCGTCATCGTCGGCAAACAGGCAGGCGATATGCTTGCCCACTGCGCCCGGCGCGCTGGCCAGGCGGGCCAGGAACACCGCCTCGGTGCGGTAGCTTTCGCTGACCGGATTGATACGCAGGCGGAACAGCCCCTGGGCTGCCGGCACCAGCGCCACATCGCCGCGCCGTCCCGCCGCCGCGTCGAGCGGCAGCCAGGCATAGTCGGACGCGGTGAAGCGCAGGTCGGATTCATAGTCTTCTGCCGCCATCACCTGCCAGTGCTGGGCCAGTGGATCCCAGTACTGCAGCACATTGCGGGTATAGGCCAGCGCCAGCAGACGCTGGGCGCGGAAGCCGAAACTGGCCGCGGCAAACACGCAAACGGCATTCGGCGGCGCGGGCAGGCGGCGTTCGGCCTGTCCCACATGCGGCTCGGGCGGACGGCTTTCCAGCGCGGCGGCCAGCGGCAAGGCGGTCAGCGGCAGGCCATGCGGCGCATGCTTGGGCAAGGGGTGCGAGCTGTCCGGCAAGGGCGCGCTGGTGGCGCCCCACCACTCCGGCGCGTCGGCAGCAGGGGCCGGATGACGCAGCGCAGCGCCGCATTCGGGGCAGAACTGGAAGTCTTCGGGGTAGATGGAACCATGTTCGCAAGTCAGCGGCAGCGCCGCGCCGAGCAGGCTGGCCACATCCGGCAGCCGGCTGCGCGCCTGGGCGGGCCACTCGGTGCGGCCCAGTCCATTGCTTTCTGCAAGTTGAAACTGGCCGCTCTCCTGCTCCAGCCAGACGCTATCCTCGGATTCCCATCTATAAGCCATGCTTCATCAACTATATTGCCCCCTTGGGTGTGAGGGCAATCATAGCGCATTTGCCACATTGCACCAGACAAAAAAAATACGCCCCGCACAGAGCGGGGCGCCGTCTTATTTGTAGATGCCGACGCCGATCAGCACATCGCCATACTTCTCCACATAAGTGGACTTGTCTTCCATATTCTTGCTGATGGAATTCGGCCACTTGTAGGACACCCAGCCCTTGCCCGCCGCGCTGCCGGCCAGCTTGAGGAATTCCTTGATCGGATACACGCCGCCGGCATTCAGCTCGGTCAGGTTCTTGTTAACCATCTTGGCGTTCTGGCCGTGGGCCAGGGCCACGCCGCGCTCCTCGCCATTCATGCCGAACATGAAGACGTACAGGTCGCCCTTGATGAATTCACCCTTGGAATCGTTGAATGCGGTAATCGCCTTCTCGCGGCCATTCTTTTCAAGGAAGGCGCCGGCGCGCTTGACCATCGCCACCGCCTCGTCGGCAGTGCCGCGCTGAGCGTCCTGGGCCAGGGCCTGTCCCATGGCGAATGCGAACAGGGTCGCGAGCAGGGTCTGGAATACTCGTTTCATCTTGCATTGTCTCCTCTGGAATCCGGTCTGCGACCGTGTTGTGGCGGGCCGCGTGACAGCCCGAAACCAGATTAGCACATGCAATTCAGCAATAAATCATGCCGCATGAAAAAATCCATACGGCAACAACAACGCCCGGCTTAATCGCCCGCCACGATCTTTTTCGGCGGCGGCGGCGGCGCCCAGGTCACATGGGCCTCGGCTGGCGCCGATTCCGGAATGCCGGAATTTTCCAGCCAACGCACCAGGCTCTCCATGCGGCGGATATTGATGCCCTTGCTGCTGATATAGCCGATCTGCTCGAAGCTCTCGATCTTCACCACCATCTTCGAGGTAGTGGGCAGGTTGTCGAGCAGGCGGTCATAGGCCTTGCGCGCCTTCTGCTCCCACTTCGCCATTTCGGGTTCGTTGAAGCGGTTGCACTCGTAGTAGATCGTCAGCGTGCGGTCATGGTTGCCGAAACCGACGATGGCCGCGCCATTGCGCAGCGCCTGCAACACCTCTTCCTTGATATTCGTCGTGGGGACGAACAGGGCGGCCCGGCTGTCTTCCTTATCCGGCCGCTGCAAGGGCAAATCTTGTCCAAACTGTATGCTCATTCTTGCCCCGCTCCATGTGAGGCCGGTTCAAAGGGATGTTTCCCACCGGCTATATTTGGTTGATTCTACAACGCCCCCCGGGCGGGGACAAGCAGACTGTCGCGGCATTGCCGCGTCGTATAATGCGCAACGCTCATCCCTTCTAACGTTATAGTTCAAAATGATGTCCTTTTCACCTGATGTCCAGGACCAGGCGGCACGCCATGTCGGCGACCTGCTGGCCATGGCCATCGAATACGCCCCGCCCCAGCGCGCCCTGATCGTGCACGACCGCCGCAGCGACCTGAATGCGGTGCTGACCGAAGCCTATTGCCGCGCCATCCCCGATGCGCGCTTCATCGACTTCGACGCCGTCGAACCACAGGAAGTGCTGGACGCCTTCGCCGCAATGCAGTCCGGCGACCTGGTGGCCCTGATCCAGACCACCAGCTTCCGCCTGGAAGCCTTCCGCATCCGCATTGAGCTGTTCAAGCGCGGGCTGAAAGTGATCGAGCACCTGCACCTGTCGCGCATGCCCGGCGCGCAAGGCCTGGCCTATATCGAAGCGCTGGCCTACGACCCGGCCTACTACCGCGGCGTCGGCCATGCGCTGAAAGCGCGCATCGACGGCGCCCAAGGCGGCGTGGTCGACAGCGGCGACGGCGCGCAACTGGTCTTCGGCAGCCCCTTCGAAAGCGCCAAGCTGAATATCGGCGACTACAGCGCCATGAACAATGTCGGCGGCCTGTTCCCGATCGGCGAAGTGTTCACCGAAGCCCAGGATCTGGAAGCGGTGAATGGGCGCGTGCGCGTCTTCGTCTTTGGCGACACCACCTTCCACGTCAACTGCCCCGACGTGCCGATCACCATGATCGTCGAAAGGGGCCGCGTGGTCGGCGCCGAAAACAGCACGCCCGCGTTTGACGAAATGCTGTCCATCATCCGCGCCCACGAAGGCGAAGTGTGGGTGCGCGAACTCGGCTTCGGCATGAACCGCGCCTTCTCGCGCGACAGGATGGTCGACGACATCGGCACGTATGAACGCATGTGCGGCATCCACCTCTCGCTGGGCGCCAAGCACGGCCAATACCAGAAACCCCAATTCAAGCGCAAAGACACCCGCTACCACATCGACGTCTTCGCCGTCACCGAAGCCGTCCACCTCGACGGCGAGCGCATCTACGCCGACGGCGCCTGGCAAGTTTGACCTATCTCAAACAATGTCCAACCCTGGTGTCAGGCACCAGAGGCGGACATTCTTTGATCTAAATCAGCGAATGTCCTACCTTAGTGCCTGACACCAGGGTGGGACATTTTTTGATTTGGATCAAAGGATGGAGGCGAGGGCGCGGTCCCAGGGCGGGATGGGGTGGTATTCGGCCAGTAGGAAGTCGATCAGGGCGCGTACCTTGGGCGATGGCTGACGACTCGCTGGATAGAGGGCGCTGAGGTGGTTGAGGGGCAGCTGCCAGTCTTTCAGAACAGGAATCAGGCTGCCTTCGAGCAGTTGGCGCCACGCGAGAAAAGTGGTGCTGTAGACGATGCCCAGCCCGCGCAACGCGGCGTGCTGCAGTACCAGGCCATTGTTGGCGGTGAAGCTGGCTTCGACCCGCACGACTTCCTCTTCTTCGCCGCGCCGGAAGTGCCAGGCAGTGCCGTCGGTCAGGTGACTGAAATGCAGGCATTTGTGGCCATGCAGCTCGCTCGGGTGCTGGGGATGACCCCATTTTTCCAAATACGATGGCGCGGCGCATAGCACGCCGCGGCAGGGAGCCAGCGGCCGGATCGAGAGGGCGTGGCTGTCGGGGATGCCGCCTACCCGTATCGTCAGGTCGAAGCCGTGCTCAATCGGGTCGAGCAGGGCGTCGTCCACATGCAGCAGGGGCTTGAGCTGGGGATGCGGCTGGGCGAAGCGCGCCAGGGCATCGGCCAGCCATTCGCTGCCGAAGCTCGATGGCGCCTGGATGCGCAGCGGCCCGGCCAGCCCATCCCCGGCATGGGTGACGATGCGCGCCGCTTCCTGCGCTTGCCGCACGGCGGCGGTGCACGGTTCCAGATAGGCGCTGCCGACATCGGTCAGGCTCACTTCGCGCGTGGAGCGGTGCAGCAGGCGGGCATTCAGCTTGTCTTCGAGCTGCATGATGTGTTTGCTGACCATGGCGCGCGTCAGCCCCAGCCGCCGCGCCGCTTCGCTGAAGCTGCGCAGGCGCGCTACTTCGACAAAAATCTCCATTGCTCTTAGCTGGTCCATGCCGCCAATTGTCTCCATTTCAGAGACAATGTGTCAACCGTTCGCGCATTGTTTGATACAGCCCACCTCCGTACAATGCGGGCATTGAATCAATCTAGGAGCCACGAGCCATGCTGAGCGAGGTGCAGAAAGCGCAATACCTGCGCGACGGTTTCATCGTCATCCCCCATTTCAAATCGGCCGAGGAAATCGCCGCTCTGCGCGCCCGCGCTGGCCAGATTGTCAACGATTTCAATCCAGCCGTGGCCCAAGGCATCTTCACCACCAAGGAGCAGGAGAAGAAGGCCGACGATTACTTCCTGGCCTCGGACAACACCATCCGCTGCTTCTTCGAGGAAGAGGCTTTCGGCCCGAACGGCGAGCTGAAACAGGCCAAGGAACTGTCGATCAACAAGATCGGCCACGCCATGCACGATCTCGATCCGGTCTTCCGCGCCTTCAGCGCCGATCCGCGCCTGGTGCAGCTGGCGGCCGATGTCGGCCTGGCCCAGCCCCAGGTCTGGCAGTCCATGTATATCTTCAAGCAGCCCGGCATCGGCGGCGAGGTGCGCTGGCACCAGGACGCCACCTATTTCGACACCACGCCGATCAGCGTCACCACCTTCTGGTTCGCGCTGGAAGACGCGACCCTGGACAACGGCTGCCTGTGGGCCGAGCCGGGCGGCCATCGCGGCCCGCTGCGCGAGCGCTTCCTGCGCCACGGCGACAAGATCAGCGTGGAAAAACTCGACAGCACGCCGTGGCCGGACGATTCGACCGCCGTGCCGCTGGAATGCAAGGCGGGCAGCCTGGTATGTTTCCACGGCCTGCTGCCGCATTACAGCGCGCCGAACCGCTCGCCGGTTTCGCGCCACGCCTACACCCTGCATGCGACCGACGCCGGCACCGCGTATTCGCCGCAGAACTGGATTCAGCGCGACGCTTCCTTCCCGGTACGAGGCTTCATCTAAAGCATGGATATCCGCATTTTCGCGCCCCACTGGGGCAGCAATGAGCTGGCGCCGCAAGTGTTCATCGAGCGCGTTCTGGCGGCCGGTTTCGACGGCATCGAAATGTCGCTGCCGCTGGACGCTGCCGAACGCGATCAGTGGGTGCGCCTGATCGCCGACGCCGGCCTGGGCCTGATCGTGGCCCAGTGGGAAACCGTTTTCCATCCTCAGTTCGAAGCGCACAAGCATGCGCTGGCCCAGCTGCTGAACAATGCCTGCGCGGCCCGCCCGCTGCTGGTGAATTCGCACACGGGCAAGGATTACTACACGCCTCAACAGAACGAGGAACTGATCGCTCTAGCCGACGCCATTTCGCAGGAACACGGCGTGGCTATCGTCCATGAGATCCACCGCAGCCGTTTCAGCGGCCACCCAATGCTGCTGCTGCCTTACCTGCAGCGCATGCCGGGCCTGCATCTGACGGCGGATCTGTCGCACTGGTGCTGCGCCTGCGAATCGCTGCTGGAAGACCAGCCGCAGACGCTGGCCGCCACCCTACCGCGCGTGCGCCACATCCACGCCCGCGTCGGCCATGCGCAAGGGCCGCAGGTGGCCGACTTCCGCGCGCCGGAAGCGGCGGCCGAACTGGAGGCGCACCTGGGCTGGTGGGATCGCATCATCGAGCTGCGCAAGTCGGAAGGCGCTCAGCGCATGACGCTGACGCCGGAATTCGGCCCGGCGCCCTACACCTTCCAGCTGCCCTACAGCCAGCGCCCGGTCAGCAATGCCTGGGAATTGAATGTGGCGATGCTGAATCTGCTGCGCTCCCGCTACGGCCGCCGCCGCTGATCGCGGCTGGAAGGCAGGCAGCTTCTCAAACTGCGCAGGCGGCCTCTCAGGCCGCCTGCTCCAGCTCCCGCGCCGGCACGCGGCGCGGCAAAGTCAGGACCACCGTGGTGCCCTGCCCCGGTTCCGAGCGGATATCGATGCGGCCTTTGAGCACGCCGGTGACAATGTTATAAACGATATTCATGCCGAGTCCCGAACCACCCTGCCCCATCTTGGTGGTGAAGAAGGGATCGTAAATCTGGCGCAGGGTCTTGGCGCTCATGCCGATGCCGTCGTCGCTGAATTCCAGCACCGCTTCCTCCTCGCCCTCGGCGCGCGCCGTGATCGTGATCAAGCCCTGCGCCCGTCCTTCGAAGGCATGCAGGATGGCGTTGTTAATCAGATTGCTCAGCACCTGGCTCAAACTGCCCGGATAGGACAGGAAGTCCAGCGCCTCCGGCACCTCCACCTTCACCTCGCAGCTGACGCGGCGCAGCTGGGCCGCATAGGTGGCCAGGGTATCGTGCAGCACGCTGGACAGATGGAAGCGGCGGCGCTGGTCGGAAGTCTGGTCCACCGCCACCTGCTTGAAGGAAGTGATCAGATCGGCCGCCCGCCCCAGCGAGCCGGCGATGATGGTACAGGCAGCCTTGGCGTCCGCCAGGTGGACGTCCAGGGTCGAGCGCTTGATGCCGCCTTCGGCCAGCTTGCGTTCGAAATCCGCCACCATATCGTTCAGCGCCGACACCGTCAGCAGGCTGTTGCCGATCGGCGTATTCAGCTCATGCGCGATGCCGGCCACCAGCGCGCCCAGCGAGGCCATTTTTTCCGAGGTGATCAAGGTGGCCTGGGCCTGTTTCAGCGCGGCCAGCGCCGAGGACAGCTCCTTGTGCGCCTCGTCCACTCGCGCCTTCTCGCGCGCCAGCTCGGCCAGGCTGCGCTCCAGTCCCTGCTTGGTTTCCACCAGCGCCGCTTCGGCCGCCTTGCGGTCGCTGATATCGGCAATCACCCACACGCAGCCCTTGGCCGGTTCCTCGGGATCGAGCCGGCGCCCGTTCACCATGCACCACAGGGGACTGCCGTCGCGGCGCAGCAGTTCCAGCTCCAGGTGGGCCGGCTCGCCGCAGGGGCCGCAGGCAAAGGGATCGATGGCGCCGCCGGCGCGCAGCAGCACGCTGCTGCGCATGCCCACCAGTCCACCGCCGGGATAGCCGGCCATCTCTTCCAGCCCGCGGTTGCAGCGCAGGATCAGGCCATTGCTGAACAAGCCTATGCCCACCACCGCCGTGTCCTGGAAGGCGCGCTGCTCGTTGAGCGCATTGCGCAGCTCGCGCGCCAGGGCGCGGCGGCGCTGCCAGGCCACCAGCAGGGCCGCGATCAGGGCGCTGATGATGACGCCCGCCGCGCCGGTCACGCCAATCACCATCCAGTTGCGGCCATAGCGCAGGCCAGCGTGGCCTTCGAACTGCAGCAGCCAGCGGCGCTGGCCCACGTTCAGGCTGACGCGCCGCGACAGGCCGGGCAAGGCCGGCAGGCGCGCCTCGCCCGCCTTGCCGGCGCTGTCGAACAGCAGATTGTCGAGGCTGGGCGCGGCCGTGCCGCCATCGCGCAGATAGCCGCCATCGTTGATGCGCACATACAGATGGCCCAGCAGCGGGCTGTCGATCACTTCGCGCATCAGATTATTCACGCGGAAAACAATGGCGACAAAGCCGATCAAGGCGGCGCGCCGGCTGGCGAGCGAGTCGAGCACCACGCCGGGCCGGTACACCGGCAGGCGCGCCACGAAGCCCGGCTGGCCGCTGGCGTCCTGCACCAGAGTGATGCGTTCGGTGGCGATCACGCCGCCATTGTCGCGCCCCATGCGCAGCGCTTCGTAATGCATCGGCAGCGCCGCCAGATCGAGACCGAAGGCGTTTTCGTTGCCGCGCATCGGCTCGTTGTACTCGATGATGAAATGCTCATCCTGAAGGCTTGCGGGATGAATTTTAAATTCTGGGTAGCCGCCCGCCTGCAAGGCCGCGTCGCGGCGGATGGCGTCGGCATAGGCGCCGAGCTGGGCGCGCGGCACGCGCCGCACAAACTGGATGGCCTGGAAGCCGGGATAGCGTTCCGTCAGGTTCAGCTCGCGCACATAGCGGTGGAAGGCGGCGCGGTCCAGATTTTCGCTGACGGCGAACACGCCCTTGATGCTGAGCAGCATGTCGAAATAGGTTTGCAGGCGCAGCGTGGTGTCGCGCGCCACTTTCTCGGTGTCGCGCTGGAAGCCGTTGCGGATCTGCTGATCCTGCACCTCCATCACGAACAGGCAGACCCAGACGGTTACGCAAACCCCGACAAGAAAAGCCAGGTATCCATGTATCCGCATTCCAGGCGCCCCGCTCAGCTGATCGTGAATTGACTATATCAAGGGCAATGGCCCATTCACAAGGGAAATTTCTTACTCTGTCGCATCGGCGTAGCGCGCCGCGATGTCCTGGAATTGCTGCTCCACCGCCAGCAGCGCATCGACCACATCCGGGTCGAATTGCTGGCCGCTGGACTGGCGTATCAGCTCCAGCGCCGTCTCGTGGGTGAAGGCCGGCTTGTAGACGCGGCGCGAAATCATGGCGTCGTACACATCGGCCACCGCCAGCAGGCGCGCCGAGACGGGAATCGCATCGCCCGCCAAGCCTTGCGGATAGCCGCTGCCGTCGAATTTTTCCTGGTGCGAGTAGGTCACTTCCTTGGCGAAGCGCAGGAAGGTATTGCTGAAGCCCAGGCGCTCCTCCACGCCGACGATGGCGTCGCGGCCATACACGGTGTGCAGCTTCATGATGGCGAATTCGGCCTCGGTCAGGCGACCCGGCTTGAGCAGGATGGAATCGGGGATGCTGACCTTGCCGATATCGTGCAGCGGCGCGGCCTTGTACAGATAGGCGATATTCTCGTCGCTCAGCTCGTGGGCGAAGCGCGGATGCTGCTGCAGGCGCTGGGCCAGGGCGCGCACATAGTACTGCATGCGGCGCAGGTGGTTGGCCGTTTCGTAATTGCGCGTTTCGGCCAGCGAGGCCAAGGCCCAGATCACGGCGTCCACCATCTGGCGCAGCTCGCCGGTGCGCTCGTCCACCAGATGCGCCAGGCGGTGGCTTTCGTGCTTGAGCAGGCCGCGCGCCTGGCCCAGCTCGATTTGCAGGGCGCTGCGCGCCAGCACCGCCTCGGCGACCAGCGGACGCAGCAGCACATCGGCCGCGCCCTCGGCAAAGCCGCGCTGTTCGGCGTCGGCGCCGGCAGACGCGATCAGCAGCAGGGGAATGCCGGCCGTGTCGGGATCGCGCTTGAGCTGCTGGCAGACGGCGAAACCGTCCGGCTGCGGCAGGTCGGCAGCGAGCAGGATCAGGTCGGGGCGGGGCAGTTGCTGGGCGATGCGCAGGGCTTGGGCGCCGCTGTCGGCCAGCTTGATTTCGTAACGCTCTTGCAGCAGGCTGTTCATCCAGATCAGGTTGCTGGCCACCGCGTCGGCGACCAGCACCACTGGCTTTGCTTTCACATTCATCTAAAACGTCTCCCCTGGCCCGGATGGCCGTACTGCCAGCATGATACCCGAGGCGGGCAAGGCCGGGTCAGTCGGACAGGGCGGGCGTGCCGTCGGGCAAAAAGGCGCCGAAACAGCGGGTGCAGTGGAGACAGAAGAGATGGGCAACGCGCACGCTGCGCTGGCGCAACACCAGCTGCAGGTGACCTTCTTCGCAAATCGGGCACATTTCGCGCATGGAACCGCAGGCGTAGACATCGTCTGCGAGATAGTTATCGTCGTAGCGGGTGCCATCGACGATAGCTACTGGGTCCAATTCCACCAGATTGAGCTGGAGCGAACCCAGGCGT
The DNA here is from genome assembly GCF_013369485.1 of Massilia sp. BJB1822. Lineage (GTDB taxonomy): Bacteria > Pseudomonadota > Gammaproteobacteria > Burkholderiales > Burkholderiaceae_D > Rugamonas. The sequence continues at coordinate 12,138 of NZ_JABWEB010000004.1, read as the reverse complement.
TGTTCCGGCAACGGCGAACCAGCCGTGCGGCGGTGCACTGTCAAATCCATTGTCATCCCCCTGCCGCATTGTGAACGGAGCTACGCTTGAACGATAGCCAAATTGCCATCGCCTGACAAGCAAAAAATGGACTAGCAAGCTACAAACCAGGGGGGCTGCCGGCGGCCTCGCCGTCGTACAGCAGACGCAGGCGGTGGCCGCCTTCCAGTGCCTGGCCGGGCCTGTCCTGGCCCGGCCTGTCGAGGCCCGGCCGTCCCACATGGCGCCGGACTTGCTCGAACAAAGCGCGGAAACGCTCGTCGCGGCAATGCGTGGCCGCAGCCAGGCCGCCGCTACCGCAGAGGAAATGCTCGGGACGGCGGTCGAACAGGCTGCGCGTATTGGCGTCCGAGCAAACCTGGCTATCGGACTCGACATACACATAGCGCTCGTCGACCAGATACAGGCGCAGGCGCGGCGCGCAGCCGCCCTCCTGCTCCAGCGTTAGAAACGGCGCCAGCTCGGGGGCGGGAGCCGCCACCGCGCAGGCGCCGAGCAGCGCGCCCAGGCTAAGCCAAAGAGGAAAAAACGTCATGATTGCCGCTTTTGCATATCAACTCCTGGGCACGCCGCCCTGCCGCCGCTACTTGATGGCGATGGTATACGGCACCGGACCATAGAACGGCGCAATGCTATTCCAATTGCGATACACCTGCAGCACGATGTCCTGCGCCGCCCCGGTATTATTGGTATAGCTTTGCAGCAGACGGGTCGCGTGGTAGGACGAGGTGGCCGAACTCAGTTGCGCATTGGCGCTATTGAAGACGGTTAAGGTAAAGTCGCTGCCGCGTTTCGGAATCCATCCTCCCACAAAATCGGCCGTCACGGTCTTGCCCGGCGCCACGCTGAGGCGGAAGTACTGGCTGGCCGTCACATCGACCGCGCCGCGCACACCGGCCGCGCCCGCCTGCACCACATCGGCGCTGCCGAAGGCGGTGTTGCTGCCCGAGGCCGCTTGCACCGGACCAATGCCGGCCGGCGCCGTCACGAACCAGACCGGCAAGCCGTTCGGGCTGGTGATGATCATATTGCCGTCATCCCGGATCGCCAGCTGGGCGCCGGGCGAGTGGTAGGTGCTGGCATTCCACAGCGGGGTACGGCTGGCGCTCTGGTAGACCACCAGATTGCCGTCGTCCTGGAAGATGCTGTAGGCGCCCGGATTGCCATAGGTCTGGGCGTTCCAGACCGGCACATTGCCGCCGCGGTACAGCACCAGATTGCCGTCGCCCTGCATGATCAGCGTGTATTGGCCATTGCAGGACTTGACGCTCTCGCCGGCGGCCAGCTCGCGCCCGGCGTCCAGACGGCCGCAAGCTTGGGCGTTCCAGGCCGGTCCCACATTGATGGCGCGGAAGGCGTTCCACACGGCGATTTCCTCGGCCGAACCGGCGCCGTACAGCTCCTTGGCGGCAACGATGGCGGCTTGGCGCGCGGCCACATAATCGCTGGTCGCGGTCAGGTAGACGGCCACGGCGCGGTACCAGATGCGCGCCGCGCGGTCGATGCCGATGCCGCTCATGCCGCCCGGCAGATAGCTGCTGGACGTGTCGCCCGAGGTGGTGGCGCCTTTGCTCATGAAATAGAAGGCGCGGTTCATCGGACCGCTGGAATAATGGACGTCTTTCTCGCCCAGGGCCAGGCTCCAGGCATCGTAGCTGACGCCATCGCGGCTGGGCTTGTCCATATAGCGGGTCAAGGTCTGCATCACGCCCTCGCCGATGCTCCAATTGCCGCCGCTGGCTGGAATGCCGTACGAACCGGCAGCCAGGCCGCCGCCGCGCACATAGAATTCCAGTGCCGTCCCCAGAATGTCCGAAGTGGCCTCGTTCAAGCCGCCGGACTCGTCCATATAAACCAGCTGGGCCGTACTGCCGGTCAGACCATGCGCCATTTCGTGGCCGACCAAGTCCAGGCTGGTCAGATTCTTGTAGTAGCCGGAACTGTCGCCATCACCAAAGCGCATGCAGAAGCAGGCATCGCTCCAGCTCGCATTTACGCCGCCCGACTTCAGCTGCGGGTCGTGCACCACGGCGAAGGTGGCCTTGCCGGTGCCGTCGATGCCGTTGCGGTTGAAGATTTTCTTGTAGAAGTCCCAGGTCGCGCCTATGCCGTAAGCCACGTCCACGGCGGCCGTCTGGTAGGTATCGCTCGTGGTGGACGAGCCGGGCAGATAGTTCTGGCCATCGCCCCAGGTATTGGTGGGGTCGGTGAAGATATCGCCGATGGCCGGGGTGGCCGTCACATAGCGCAGCACCACATTATTGCCATAGCTGCCGCCCGTGCCGCGCTGCATATCGCGCAATTCATAGCCGCCGTTGGCGCTATTGGTGTTCAGCGACACCGTGCCGCTGTACTGGGAGCGCGCGCCGCTGGCTACCACGTGCGCCGTCTGCAGGCTGTTCCATTGCTTCAGGATGGCGCCGTCGTGGGCGTCGATCATGAAGTCCACGGCCTGGGCACCATCATCCGCATTGTGCAGCTCCACGTGCACATGGTAGGCCAGCGCATGACGCAGCACATCGCGCCGCACCTGGGTGGCGTCCAGTTGGCCATTCTTGCTGTCGACGGTCGGCGTCTTGACGATGATGGGGAAAATCAGCAATTCCAGCTTGGGCTGATAGGCATATGGGCCTTTCACGCCCAGCTGGGCGGCCGCGATGGCCAGGGCGTCCTCCGCGCTCAGGGTTGGGGCGGGGTCGAGCGAGATATTTTTTTCCAGCGCGTTGGTGGGGGCGGCGTGTTTTTCCTCGGCATCCAGGTGGGTGATGATTTCGCCGCCCCAGACTTTGAGGCCGGCGTAATGCTGCTGGAAGCGGGTGTGGCTCTGCCCGAAGGAATCGGTGATGGTTTTGATGGGCTTGAACTCCGTCCGCACATCCAGCCCCAATTCGCTTTTCAAGGTGTCGAGCTGCTGGGCCGCCTTCAGCTCGCGGCTTTTTTCTGCCGCCTGCAGGTGGACCAGCACATCGTCCGCCAGGGCGCGCACCTGCGCTTGAGAGGGGGCTGCTGCCAGCAGCAGAGCCAGGAAGACACCAGAACCATATACCGACTTCTTATGAGATTTGATCATAGTATTTGCGTCGCTATTTAGTACCGCTAATCGTCAATGCCATGGATGTCCATGGCGCCTAAACCCGGCCGATACGGCTGAGCCGGGGAACCCTGACCTTAAGCAATAATTATAAAAATATCAATTGTGCCGTTATTGTATGCAAGCTTGTCTCCTTGGGATTGTTGTTTTTTTATTCATCAACAGGGTGTTGCGCCCATCCAAAATAGCTTGCAAGTAGATAGCGCACTATCTATACTGACCACATGGCTACTCCCTCTTCCAATCCCCTGCACCAGGTGCCCCGCCTGGATGCCCAGCTCTGCTTTGCGCTGTATTCGACTTCGCTGGCGATGAACAAGCTCTACCGCAAACTGCTGCGCAAGTTAGGACTGACTTACTCGCAATACCTGGTGATGATGGTGTTGTGGGAACAGAACGAACAAACCGTGTCGGCCCTGGGCGAGCGCCTCTTCCTCGATTCGGCCACGCTGACCCCGCTGCTCAAGCGCATGGAACAGGCGGCGCTGATCCACCGCAACCGCTGTCCCAACGACGAGCGCCAGGTCATCATTTCGCTGTCGGAGCAAGGCGACCAGCTGCGCGAGGAAGCCGCCAAGCTGCCCGAGCAGGTGCTGTGCGCCAGCGGCTGCGATGTGGCGCAGATTGTCGACATGAAGGAAACTTTGAATACCCTACGGGCCAGCCTGATGAAAAACGCCTGAAGGGCTTACTGACCTGATATTCGTTTTTGTTTCATGGTTTTTACAAATCAGTCGAACCATGACACATTTTCTGCGCTTAGAATACCCTGCAATATTTCCTAAAACTAAAATATTTCAGGGGATTCAATGAAGCGTTTGCCTTTCGGCCTGGCTGTGTTCAGCCTGGCTCTCTCGGCCTTTGCCGCCGAACCTTTCGACGACAAATTCCGCCAGCTCGACGAACTGCTGCCCACCGCCACGCCCTACCGCACGGCTTCCGGCGCGCCCGGCCACGCCTACTGGCAGCAGCGCGCCGATTACACCATCCGCGCCACGCTGGATGAGGCCAAGCGCGCCATCAGCGGCAGCGGCCAGGTCACCTATCACAACAACTCGCCCGACACCCTGCGCTATCTGTGGCTGCAGCTGGACCAGAACATCTACAAGCCCGACTCCGACGCGCGCCGCATGCTGACCGCGCCATCGCGCGAAGCCTGGACCCGCGCCCGCAACGAAGAAGAAGGCATGAAGTTCGAAGGCTTGCGCGGCATTCTGGCCGGCCGCGAGTTCGACGGCGGCTTCAAGATCGCCGGCGTGAAAACGGCCGGCGGCCAGGCGCTGAAGTACACCATCAACCAGACCATGATGCGCATCGACCTGCCCACGCCGCTGAAGCCGGGCGAGCGTTTCAGCTTCGGCGTGGACTGGGAATACAAGATCAACGAGCAGAAAGTGCTGGGCGGCCGTTCCGGCTACGAGTACTTCGAAGCGGACAAGAACGCCCTGTTCGAAATCGCCCAGTGGTTCCCGCGCATGGCGGCCTATTACGACGTGGCAGGCTGGCAGCACAAGCAGTTCATCGGCTCCGGCGAATTCACGCTGGAATTCGGCGACTACGACGTGAAGCTGACCGTGCCGGCCGACCACGTGGTCGCCAGCACCGGCGAGCTGCAAAACCCGAACGAGGTGCTGAGCGCGGCCCAGCGCGAGCGCCTGCAGCGCGCGCGCAGCAGCAGCAAGCCGGTGGTGATCGTGACCCAGGCCGAGGCCGAGGCGGCCGAGAAATCGGTCAGCAAGGCCAGCAAGACCTGGCACTTCAAGGCCAAAAACGTGCGCGACTTCGCCTGGGCTTCGAGCCGCAAATTCATCTGGGACGCGCAGGGCTACAAGAAGGATGGCACGGACGTGATGGCCATGTCCTACTATCCGAAGGAAGGCAATCCGCTGTGGGAAAAGTATTCGACCCCGGCCATCATCCACACCATCGAGCAGTACAACAAGTACAGCTTCGACTACCCCTACCCGACCGCGATCTCGGTCAACGGGCCGGTGGGCGGCATGGAGTATCCGATGATCTCCTTCAATGGTCCGCGTCCCGTGAAGGACAAGAAGACCGGCGAGATCACCTATTCCAAGCGCAGCAAATATGGCCTGATCGGCGTCATCATCCACGAAGTGGGCCACAACTATTTCCCGATGATCGTCAATTCCGACGAGCGCCAGTGGACCTGGATGGACGAGGGCCTGAACACCTTCGTCCAGTATCTGGCCGAGCAGGCATGGGAAGAGCACTATCCGCAGTCGCGCGGCGAACCGCGCGCCATCGCCGACTATATGCGCTCGAAAAACCAGGTGCCGATCATGACCAACTCGGAGTCGCTGCTCCAGTTTGGCAATAACGCCTACGCCAAGCCGGCGGCGGGCCTGAACATCCTGCGCGAAACCATCCTGGGCCGCGAGCTGTTCGACTATTCCTTCCGCGAATATGCGCGGCGCTGGAAGTTCAAACGTCCGACACCGGCCGATTTCTTCCGCACCATGGAAGACGCTTCCGGCACGGACCTGGACTGGTTCTGGCGCGGCTGGTTCTACACCACCGACCCGGTCGACATCAGCGTCGACGGCATCAGCGAAGTGGGCGTGAGCAGCAAGAACCCGGAAACCGAGAAGGCCTGGAAGAAGGCGCGCCGCGACGCCGAGCCGGAATCGGTCACCGACCAGCGCAACAAGGGCATGGCGCGCCGTCTCGACGCCCATCCAGAGCTGAAGGACTTCTACAACGAGCACGACGACTTCACCGTCACCAACAAGGACCGCAACAAGTACCAGGAAGATGTCGAGAAGCTGGAACCATGGGAGAAGGAGCTGCTGGCCCAGGGCAAGCATATCTATCTGGTGGACTTCAGCAATCTGGGCGGCATGGTCATGCCCCTGATCCTGGAGCTGGAATTGAAGTCGGGCAAAAAATACATCGAGCGCGTGCCGGCCGAAGTGTGGCGCTACTCGCCGAAGAAGATCACCAAGCTGATCGTCACCGACGAGCCGCTGGTGAGCCTGACCCACGATCCTTACTGGGAAACGGCCGACATCGACAACAGCAATAATTCCTGGCCGCGCAAGGTCACGCCGTCGCGCCTGGAGCTGTACAAGATGGAACAGGGCCGCGATAACCTGATGAAGGACTTCGCCACCCCGCTCAAGACCAAGGAGCCGGAAGACGAGAAGAAACCCGCCAACGGCAAGGATGCCAAGGCGGATGCGGAGATCGGCAAGAAGTAATGCCAATGCCAGTCTCCCGTCTTCTGCGCGCCACCGTGGCCGCCGCCCTGCTCTGCCTGAGCGCGGCCGGCCATGCCCATAACTACCATATGGGCATCGCCGACATCAGCCACAATGCGCGCACCGGCAGCACGGAAGTGGTGCACACCTACACGGCGCACGATGTGGAGGCGCTGCTGACCAATCTCTATCAGCGCCAGTTCGACCTGGGGCGGGAAGAGGACCAGCAAGCCTTCCGCCGCTATCTGGACAAGCAGTTCCACCTGAGCGTGGACGGCCGCCGCCTGCCGCTGCAATGGGTCGGCATGCAGCTGCGCTCGGACACCGTGACCGTGTTCCAGGAAATCACAAAGACCGCCCTGCCTGCGGGCGCGCTGCTGCACAACGCCGTGCTCAGCGACTTCCTGCCCACGCAGATCAATACCGTCAATATCGGCGCCGCCAGCGACGGCCGCGCCGCCCAGACCCTCATCTTCAACTCGCAAAAGAACGAACAGACGCTGCCCTGAGCGCGGCCTGTTCGCAGACCGCCTTCATGACACGCCATTCTTCCGCACTCCGTCTTTGCTCCACCACTTTCCTGCTGCTGTGCGCCCCGCTCGCGGCGCTGGCCGACGATCCCTTCGTGCAGCGCGTGCTGGTCGACGGCTCGCGCATCAGCCAGCTCGGCCTGGCCGATGCGGCGGGCATGGGCAGCGTCAGCCAGCGCCAGCTCGAAGCGCGCACCAATTACCGTCCCGGCGAACTGCTGGAAGCCACGCCCGGCCTGATCGTCAGCCAGCATAGCGGCGAGGGCAAGGCCAACCAGTTCTACCTGCGCGGCTTCAATCTGGACCACGGCACCGACCTGCGCACCACCGTCGACGAGATGCCGGTCAACCAGCGCAGCCATGGCCACGGCCAGGGCTGGACCGACCTGAATTTCCTGATTCCCGAACTGTCGGCCCGCCTCGATTACAAGAAAGGCCCGTATTCGGCGGCCGAAGGCGATTTCGCCTCGGCCGGCGCGGCGTCCATCACCTATGCCAACCGCCTGCTGCGCGGCGTGGCCAGCGTCACCGGCGGCCAGAACGGCTATGCGCGCGCCCTGCTGGCCGACTCCCCGGAACTGGGCAAGGGCGCCCTGCTGTACGCCATCGAAGCCCTGCACAACGACGGCCCCTTCACGCGCGGCGACAACTACCGCAAGGTCAACGGCGTGCTGCGCTACAGCGAAGGCTATGCCAACAACGGCTTCAATATCACGGCCATGGCTTACCGCGCCAACTGGAACGCCACCGACCAGATTCCGCAGCGCGCCGTCGCCAGCGGGGAGTTGGGCCGCTTCGACGCCATCGACAATAGCGACGGCGGCGCGGCGCGCCGTTTCAGCCTGTCCGGCCAATGGCGGCGCACGGCGGAGGACAGCTCGTCCAAGGTCAGCGCCTATCTGATCGCCAACCGCCTGCAGCTGTTCTCCAACTTCACCTACTTCATGGACGATCCGGTCAACGGCGACCAGTTCGCCCAGCCCGACCGCCGCGTCACCAGCGGCGTGAACGCCAGCCATAGCTGGCACCGGCACGAGGGCGACCTGGCGTCCACCACCACCATCGGCCTGCAGGCGCAGAACGACAATATCCACAATGGCCTGTACCACACCCAGGCGCGCCAGACGCTGGACGTGACGCGCCAAGACCATATCGTGGAATCCAGCCTGGGCTTGTATGTGGAAAACCAGACGCGCTGGACGCCCACCTTCCGCACCGTGGCCGGGGTGCGCGCCGACCATTACCGCTTCAAGGTCGCCAGCGACCATCCTGAAAATTCGGGCAAGGCCAACGACACCTTGCTCAGCCCCAGCCTGAACCTGATTTTCGGACCCTGGGCGCAAACTGAGTTGTATGTCAACGCCGGCAACGGCTTCCACAGCAACGATGCACGCGGCACCACCATCACGGTCGATCCGAAGAGCAAGGAGGCGGTGGACAAGGTGACGCCGCTGGCCCGCTCGCGCGGCCTGGAAGTCGGCGTGCGCAGCGAATGGGTGCCCCGCCTGCAAAGCTCCCTCTCGCTGTACCGCCTGGACTTCGACTCCGAGCTGGTCTTCATCGGCGACGCCGGCAATACCGAGGCGGGCCGCCCGAGCCGCCGCTACGGCGTGGAATTCTCCAACTACTACAAGCCCCTGCCCTGGCTCAGCATCGACGCCGATATCGCCTTCGCCAAGGCGCGCTACCGCAACGACGACCCGGCCGGCCGCCGCATTCCCGGCGCGGTGGAAGGCGTGGGCCAGTTGGCCGTCACGGTGGACAATCTCGGCCCCTGGTCGGGCGCCCTGCGCCTGCGCTACTTCGGCCCGCGCCCGCTGGCCGAGGACAATCAGGTGCGCTCCAAGGCCAGCACCACGCTGAATGGCCGCATCGGCTACCGCTTCAACAAGGATACGCACCTGGAGCTGGAAGCCTTCAACCTGGCCAACCGCCGCGTCTCGGCCATCGACTACTACTATGCTTCCCGCCTGCGCGGCGAAGCCGAGGCGGTGGAGGATGTGCACTTCCACCCGATCGAGGCGCGCTCCTTGCGCCTGACCCTGAGCCGAACTTTCTAGTTAGTAATACAATAGACCATCATCCACCGCTACCGCTGCCGCCCATGAGTTCTGCCGCCCCCACCTTCACCCATCCCGCCCAGGTCAGCGAGGCGCTGCGCGCCCATGGTTATGCCCTGCTGCCGCCGCAGGACGTGGCGGCGCTGGCCGGCTGCAAGGTGGCGGACCTGGATAGCCTGCTGCCCAGCTGGGAGCAACTGGAGCTCGACAATTACCTGAAGGACGGCGGCCGCTATCGGCGCCGCCGCCACGCCTGTTTCGTGCAAACGCCGCAGGAACTCAATCAGGCGCCGCACCGCGCCCACTGGCAGCCAGTCGAATACAACGCCCTGCACGGCGGCATGCACCGCCTGTTCGAGCCAGTGCTGGCCGAGACGGTCGCGAATCCGGCCTGGCAAGGCCTGGTGAACGGCATCGGCAGCCTGTGCTTCGCCGCGCGCCCACAGCCAGCCTGGTATGTGGAAGCCCACCAGTTCCGCATCGACACCACCGACGGCATCGGCCGCCCGACGCCGGAAGGCGCGCACCGCGACGGCGTCGATTTCGTCGCCGTGCTGCTGGTGGCGCGCCACGAGATCAAGGGCGGCGAAACGCGCATCTTTGAAGCCGATGGTCCGAACGGCAAGCGCTTCACGCTGAGCGAGCCATGGTCGCTGCTGCTGATGGATGACGCCGTGGTGATACACGAATCGACGCCAATCCAGCCACTGACGGATCATGGCCACCGCGACACCCTGGTGCTGACCTACCGCGCCGGCTGCTTCCAGGGCGAAAGCAACTGAGTTGTGGCTGTGGTGCACGAAAGTGCAAGGCCTCGGGGCCAAAATCCGATATAGTCACAACAGCTGTGCATCCTCATAGGGAGGTAGTTCGTGGACTCAAGCTATGAAATCCAGCCGGATGAGATCGAGATTCTCATCGTCGAGGACAGTCCAACCCAGGCCGAGCGCCTGCGCCGCCTGATCCAGTCCATGCGCTATGGCGCCCGCGTGGCGGCCAACGGCAAGCTGGCGCTGGAATCGATCCACGAACGCAAGCCGCATCTGGTGCTGTCCGATATCGTGATGCCGGAGATGGACGGCTACACGCTATGCCGCGCCATCAAAAGCGATCCCGCGCTGCGCGATATTCCCGTCATCCTGGTCACCTCGCTGACCGACCCCAAGGACATCATCCGCGGCATCGAATGCGGCGCCGATAACTTCATCCGCAAGCCCTATGCGGAAGACTATCTGCTCAACCGCATCGGCCATATGCTGGTCAACCAGAAGCTGCGCAAGGACCAGAATATGGAGGTCGGCATCGCCCTCTATCTGGGCGACCAGAAGCACTTCATCAACGCCGAGCGGCAGCAGATCCTCGACCTCCTGATCTCCACCTACGAACAGGCGGTGCAGGTCAACAGCGAACTGCAGGCGCGCGAACGCCAGGTGATCGAGCTGAATATGCGCCTGGCCCACCACGCCGGCGAGCTGGAAACCATCAACCGCGAAATCGCGTTGAAGAATCTGGAGCTGGCCGAAGCGAGCCGCATGAAATCGGCCTTCATCGCCAATATGTCGCACGAGCTGCGCACGCCGCTGAACGCCATCATCGGCTTTACCGGCGCCCTGCTGATGAAGCTTCCCGGCCCGCTGACCGATGAACAGGACCGCCAGCTCAACACCATCCGCAACAGCGCGCGCCACCTGCTCTCGCTGATCAACGATATTCTCGACGTGGCCAAGATCGAGGCGGGCAAGGTCACGCTCTCGGTCGAACATGTGCAGTGCCAGGATCTGATCCGCGAAGTGGCCGACACCCTGCGCCCACTGGCCGTGCAGAAGGGACTGGAGCTGGAAATCGAGTTGGCGCCGGAACCGGCGGACCTCGACACCGACCGCCGCGCCCTGACCCAGATCCTGATCAACCTGGCCAACAATGCCATCAAGTTCACCGAGAAGGGCCGGGTGAAGATCAGCCTGAGCCAGCGCAGCGAAGGCGGCCACCGCATCACCGAATTCGCCGTCGCCGACAGCGGCGCCGGCATCCGCGAAGAGGACCAGGCCAAGCTGTTCCAGGCCTTCTCCCAGCTCGATTCGACCTCCACCCGCCATGCCGAAGGCGCCGGTCTTGGTCTCTACCTGTGCCAGAACCTGGCCAATCTGCTGGGCGGCGCCCTGTTCTTCACCAGTGACTTCGGCAAGGGCAGCGTATTTACGCTGGCAATGAAAAGCAAGCTGCAATAGGGGACGCTGACACCCCTGGGGAGGCGGCGATGGCGGCACGCGTACTGATCATCGAAGACAACCAGGCCAATATGGATCTGCTGGTCTACCTGCTGGACGCCGTGGGCCACCAGCCGCTGTCCGCCTTCGATGGCGAAGAGGGCGTGGCGCTGGCGCACAGCGAGCGGCCCGACCTCATCGTCTGCGACCTGCACCTGCCCAAGCTCGATGGCCACGGCGTGCTGCAGGCGCTGCGCAGCCATCCCGTCACGCGCGGCATTCCCGTGATCGCCGCCAGCGCCCTGCCGGTCAACGACAACGGCGCCGCGCTGCGCCGCGCCGGCTTTACCGGCTGCGTGCCCAAATCGCTGGAGCCGGACGTGCTGGTGCCGGCGCTGGAAGCGTATCTGCCGCCCGCGCTGCGCATCGGCCATCTGCCGGCCGGGCATGAAGAAATCGTGGCGGCGCCCGCCACGCCGGCCGGCGGCCACGCCGCCCTCCACATCCTGCTGCTGGACGCCGCGCCCGAATATGCGGGGCTGAGCCGCAGCCTGCTGTCCCACTTCGGCTACCGCCTGACCGTGGTCGCGGAAGCGGCCCAGATCGCGGCCTGCACGGTCGAGCATTTCGATTTGCTGCTCTGCGACATGGGCCTGCCCGACGCCGGCCGCCAGGCGCTGGTCGCGCAAGCGCTGCACAGCTTCCCGCAGCTGCCCGCCATCCTGATCCAGCCCGCCGGCGCCGCGCCGCCGTCCAGCCGCAGCCGGCCCGTGCAGCAGCTGTCCCATCCGCTCGATCCGAGCCGGCTCGCCGCCGCCATCGACGCCCAGCTCGCCGCAGCCCAGTCTGAAACAAGCGACATGATGGACATTTCGTCATCGTAGTTCTACGGTATTGCAGCGCAACATCGAGAAGCCTATAGTGGAACTGTCTCCTCCAAGCGTTCAAAGAACATTGGAACTCGCCCGCTCCCGCAGCGGGCTTTTTTTC
>NZ_JABWEB010000039.1 GCF_013369485.1 Massilia sp. BJB1822 | reverse complement strand
CGCCCAGCCCGACCCGGATGGCGACGGCGCCGCCCTGCCCTCCGCGCCCGAAACCACGCGCTATCTCTATGATGAGAAAAACCATCTGCGCTTTGTGATCGGCGCCGAGCGCCGCGTTGCCGAAATGCGCTATGACAGCAAGGGCCAGCGCATCAGCAGCATCACCCACGCCGCGACGCTGGACCCGGCCCTGGTGGGCAGCACCAGGGCCGACGCCCTGGCTACCTGGGCCAACGGCCTCGCCACCAAGTCCAAGGGCATCCGCACCGACTATAGCTACGATGTGCGCGGCCTGCTATCGTCGAGCACCAGCTACGCCGCACTGGACGACAGCGGCAACGGCATCAGCGACGGCGGCCAAAGCATCGTCACCTACGTCTACGACCAGGCTGGCCGTCTGATCAAGTCCATGGATGCCAAAAAAGGCAGCACCAGCTATGCCTATGATGGCGCGGGCCGCATCATCGCCACCCGCCAGCCCAATGAGTTCAGCATCCGCACCGAATACAACGACGTGCCGGTTTCACGCGTGATCGGCGGCGTCACTCTCCTGACCACGCAGAGCACCAGCACCCAATACAACGGCTTGATCACGGTGTCCACTTTTGACAGCGAAGGCAAATTGGTCAGTGTTCTGGAACGCGATGCCAGTGGTGCCGTCATCGGCGAAACCCTGTATGGCTACGACGACCGCGGCATCCCCCTATGGACCGAAGGTCCGACCGGCGCACGCAGCTATACTTTCTATGATGGCCTCAAACGCAAGGCGGCCGACATCGACGCCGACGGCAGTTATACCGAATACGTCTACAACAATCAGGACCAGCTCACGCAACTGATCCGCCACGCGCAGCCTGTGAATGTGGCGGCACTGGCAGGCAGCATTCCGATCAGTTCCCTGTCGATGCAAAAACTGCCGCGTGGCGCCAAGGCCGGGGATGAAGTCGAATATCGCGGCTACGACGCGGCTGGCCGCTTGGTCAAGTCCATCGATGCCGGCGGCTATCTGACCGAAACCAGCTATGACGGCCAGTCGCGCGTCACCGCCACCATCCGCTACGCCACGCAGGTCACCGTCAGCGATCCCAACAAACTGCCAACCGCTGACGCTTCGTCGGTCGATCGCATCAATCGCCGGTCCTATGACAAGGAAAGCCGTCTACGCGCCACCCTCGATGCCGAGGGCTATCTGACCGAATACAACTACGATGCGCTTGGCCAGTTGATCGAAACTGTCGCGTATGCCGAGAACAGGACCAACGACCGGCTTCCGCAAGGTGACGCCTTCCGCGAACATCGGCTGTATGACGGCAAGGGCCAGCTGATTGCCACCATCGACGGCGACCGCTATCTGACCGAGATGGCGTATGACGCCAATGGCCAGCTCATCGGCAAAACCCGCTATGCGCAAAGCGTCAGCTATACGGTTGGCATGCGCCTGGCCGATCTGCGTCCCGCCAGCGGCGAACGCCAAACCGTCAGCTACGACTACAACGCCATGCGGCAGCTGAGTAGGGAGACGGCTGCCGATGGTACCGTCACCACGCATGCCTACGATCTGGCAGGGAACCGCATAGGCTCCACCGTGGCAGCCGCCAGCACCGACCAGCGCACTGTCACCCGACTGTATGATGTACGCGCCCTCCTGCTGGCGGAACTTTCTGGTGAAGGCTCGGCACAATTGGCGTTAGCTACGACATCCGAGCAAATCAAAACCGTATGGAATAACTACGCCAAGAAATACAGCTACAACGCCGCCGGCCAGCGCATCAGCATGACCGACCCTACCGGCAATCGCACCCTGTATTACTACGACCGCGACGGTCGTCTGACCCATACCATCAATGCCGCCGGCGAGGTCGAGGGGCGCCAATACAATGTGCTGAACCGCCTGGAACAATCCACGCTCTATGCCAAGCGCATCGATCCGGCTCTTCTGGCCACATTGAACGGCGGGAAGAATGATGCCGCTTTCGCCAGCCTCCTGACAGGCCTGGCCAGCAGCGACGATGCCAGCACACGCTACTTCTACGACCAGCGGGGGTTGCTGACGAATCAAACCGACGCGCTGGGTTTCACCACCAGCCTGCATTACAATGCCTTCGGCCAGCTCGATTCCCGCTCTAACCAGATCGACAAGGCCGGCAGTTTCCTCGCCGAGACCATGGCTTACAACCGCCGTGGCGAACTGACCGCCGCCGGCGCCGACAACAGCGGCCAGCGCGTCCGGACGGTTACCGTTTACGACGCCTTCGGCCGCGTCAAACAGCGCAGCGATGCCAATGGCAAGATCACCGAGACGAAGTACGATGGATTTGGCCGCCAAGTGATCGTCAAGCTGCCGCTTGGCGGCAGTACCACAACCACCTATGACGCCTTCGGCCGCATGCTGACGCAGACCGATGCGAATGGCGCCACAACCCGCACCACCTATGACACCCAGCAGCGCAGCATTACCCTGACCACGCCCGAAGGCGTGACCCAGACCGTGCGCAACAACCGCCACGGCCAGCAGATCGGCCTGACCGACGGCAATGGCAATACCACCACCTTCGAGTACAACCTTGACGGCAAACTGCTCAAAACCGTCAATGCAGCGCAGGAAAGCCGCAGCGTCTATGACAATGCGGGCCGCCTTTTCCAAAGCGTCGATGCCAACGGCAATGTCACAGAATACCGCTACGACGCCGCCAACCGGATTCTGAGCAAGACGCTCGATCCTACGGGCCTCAATCTCACCACCGCCTACACCTACGAGACCCGCGGTCAGGTACAGACGGTGACCGACCCCCGCGGCATCGTCACGCGCAACGAATACGATAAGAAGGGCCAACTGGTTGCGGTCACGGTCGACGACAATGGCAAGCCGCTGAAAACGACTTTCGAATATGACGGCCGGGGCAAAACACTGAAGGTCACCGACCCCGGTCTACGCGCTATTCGCTATGAGTATGACCAATTGGGCCGCCGCACCGCCGAGATAGTCGATCCCGACAAGCTGGCGCTGATCACGGCCTACACTTACGACGCGAACGGCAATGTGATCGCACGCCGCGACGCCAACCAGAATCTGAGCCGTTTCAGCTACGATGCCAACAACCGCCTGATCACCCAGATCGATGGCGCAGGCGCCGTCACCCGCTTCGACTACGATGCGGTCGGCCGCCTTACGCACACCTTCACCTATGCCAACGCGCTCGACCTGGCCAAGCTGGAGCCGCAAATCCCGCAGCCGCGCAGCGTGGGTAGCGATATCGTCTGGCTGCTGCAGCGCGTGACAGCCGATGCAGCGCGCGACCGCAACACTTATACCGTCTACAACAAGGACGGCCAGACCAAATACAGCATCGATGGCGCGGGCGCCGTCACGCAGTTCGGGTATGACGGCAACGGCAACGTGACCGAGCGTATCCGCTATGCCACGCCTATTTCCCTGGCCGGACTGAAGGAGGTTCCGACCGGCGATGAGATTACTGCCGCATTGGCCACGGTCGTTGGCGGAACGGTTCTCTATTCGCCGGCGCACCGGCGCGAAGTGTTTGGCTATGACGCGGCCAACCGCCTGACCATCAGCGCCCTTGCCCTGAGCAAGAGCAACGAATCCACCATGTGGGCGGTCACGCTCAATGAATACGACGGCAACGGCAACCTGACCGGAACCCGCTCTCTGCAAAGCCCATACCGTGTGCAGTCCTCGACCATACCAAAAGAGAAAGAAGTCGCGGCCTATTGCAGCAACCCGCAGACCGCATCCAAGCTCGATGCCATCAAGCGCTTTGCCTATGACCATGCCAACCGCCAGATCGCCAGCGCCACCGCATTGGGCGAGAACGAAAGCGGCGTGATGCAATGGGCCGTCACGTGCCAGAACTACGACGGCGCAGGAAACGTCATCATCCGCATCGAATATGCCGACACCAAACCCTTCAGCGAGCTACCCACCGGCCCGAATAGCACACATTCTTCCAGCTGGATGCAAGCCCTGGCCGGCGGCGGCCTCCGCACGCGAATCACCCGCTTCTATTACGATAAGGCCAATCGCCAGACCAGCACCATCGATTCACTTGGCGCCAGAACGATCCGCGAGTTCGACGGCAGCGGCAACATCGTCAAGACTACGCGCTATGCGGCGGCGATGACTTCAATGAACGGCGACACCATCGTCAAAGACAGTTCCATCGACCGTGTCGAACGCGCGGAGTACGACGGCGCCAACCGCCTGCGTTTCACTCTGGATGCCGAAGGCTACATCCACGAAAAACGCTACGATGGCCTGGGCCTGGTGAAAAGCACCTTCATCTACAAACAACCGGTGCCGAATGCCGCCAGCATTGAGGATGCGGCCAAGATCCAGAGCGGCAGCGTGCGCGGCACCAGCTATACCTATGATGGACACGGCAATCTGGCCTCGACCACCGATGCCCTGGGCGAAACGGAATACTATGTCTACGATGCGCTGAACAACAAAGTATCCTTCACCAACAAGATGCGCAGCCAGTGGACTTATGCCTACGATGGCGCTGGACATCTGCTGCTGGAAACCAGTCCCACGGTGGCGGTCTACAGCAATACCATCCCCCCTTCGAATCCATCCTGGGAAAGCTATACCAACAATACAATCGCCTTGCAGACCGCGTTCAGCTACGATGCGCTAGGCAATCTGCTCTCGCGCACCGAGGCCAAAGGCACGAGCCAGGAAAGAACCACCAGCTACCGCTACGACAATGCCGGGCGCCAGATCCAGACCATCCTGCCTACTGCCAGCGTCTGCACCGAGTATCCCACCCAAACCCCGGGGGTGCGTTCGGAAATCGTGGTCAAGGATCTCACCATCACCACGCGCTACGACGCCCTGGGCAATGCCGTCTTCAGTTCCGACGTCAGCGGCAATCCGAGCTACAAGGTGTACGATACGCGCGGCCAGGTGCTGTACGAGGTGGATGCCGCCAGGGGCGTGACCGGCTACAAGCGCAACGCCTTTGGCGAGGTCATTTCCCTGACCCGATACGCCAATACCCTGTCTGCCAGCGATCCGGCGCCCGCCGTCTACACGCAAGCAAGCCTGGAAGCCATCCTCCGCCAGCGGGCCAACCCGGCCGACGACCGCACCATCGAAAGCCAGTACGACAGGCTGGGCCGGGTCGTCAAGGTCAGCGAACCGCTGGTATGGATGTACGACCAGCATAGCCTGAGCGGGAACAACACCTTCCAGGCCAGGCGCACCACCGACACCTCTTACAATGCCTTCGGCGAGGTGGTCGTGCAAAAGACCTATGGCGCCGACCTGGAATACAAGCAGCTTACGCGCGCCGCGCAAACCCGTTTTTACTACGATGCGCGCGGCAACAAGCGCGCCCAGATCCAAGTCCTGAACGACACGGCGGGCGCGTCCAGCGCCTATCTCAACACCTATGTCTACGACCACGCCGGCAACCTCGATACGCAAACGGAGTACAGCAACGCCGTAGGCTGGAATGAGAGCGGCTACGATGCGAACAGCATTCGGGCGGCGAAAGAGGACCGCACCGTCAAGTACAAGTACGACGCGGCCAACCGCAAGGAAAGCGAAACCCGCGTCGGCGCCCATGCCGGCGCCGACGCCGGCAGCGCCGCCGGCGACATCGTCACCACCTATGGCTATGACGTGCTGGGCAACCTGACCCGCACCACGGATGCGGAAGGCCACAACAGCTATACCTACTACGACGCGCTGGGCCGCACCATTGCCACCGCGCGCAAACCAAGCGCCAGCGCCACAGCGCAGAACAGCCAGTTGACGATGCTGAAGCTGGATGCGCACGGCAACGCCGTGGCGCGCATCGAATTTGCCGCCGGCGCGCCGCAGAATATCGATCAGAGCGTCCCGCCGACGGGTTCCAGCAGCCCCAGGGACCGCGTGACGATGACGGCCTTCGACGCCAACAGCCGGGCCATGCAAACCCTCGATGCCGAGGGTAAGCTCATCAACTACTCGTATGACCGGCACGGCCGCCTGCAATACCAGTGGCGCACCGTCACCGACAACGCCAACCGCGTTGACACGGCTTACCAGATTACCCGCTACGATGCCCTGGGCCGCCTGCTGACGGTGTACAAGCCAGGCAATGTCGACCTGATACGCAACACGGTCGGCGCCCCCATCATCGAAAACTATAGTTACAACGCCTTCGGCGAACTGGGCTGGCGCCTGTTGGGGGCGGTCGGCGACGGTCAGCTGGTCGAGGAAACCCGCTACGACAATGCCGGCCGCGCCTGGCTCAGCAACTCAGGCGATGGCGTCTTCAAAGTCAGCCTGTTCGATGCCCGCGGCAACGTCACGGCCAGGGTCGTCAGCAATGCAGCATCGGTACCCAACCAGCCCATGGGCGAGAGTCCCCTGCTCACGCTGGGCGGCGTGGACCAGCTGTCGCGCCTGGGCAATCTGCAGCGCACGACCATCCGCTACAACCTGCTCGGCCAGGTGGTCGATGCCGGCAGCCTGCAAGGCGACCAGCTCGAATTCCTGCAGCAGAACGAAGACGGCTCCTGGGCCAAGGTGCTGCGCCAGAGCGGCCAGCAGCCGGTCGATGGCCTGGTGGTCATCGGCGACCGTTCGGATGCGGGCAGCCGCATTCAGGTGCGCTACCGCGTGATAGGCAGCAGCAACTGGATCTTGGGGGAGCAGCGCGTCACCTGGGTCGACGGCATTCCCGTCTTCAGCACCGCCGGCATGGCCAGCGGCCGTTACGAGTACCGCGTCAGCATCCTGCCGCCGGGCGGCAGCGAATTCGACTCCGATGGCGGCGTGCTGGAAATCGCGGCCAGGGAAAGCGATGCCAAGGCCGAGCAAGTCCTGCCCATGTATCTGCTGCTGCAAAACCGCGCGCCCGATGCGGGCGGCTTCGATTACTGGGTACGGCGCGCCAATAGCGGCAGCATCATGCTCACCATCGGCGCCGAAATGCTGCGCAATTCCATCATCGCGCGCGGCTCGGCCAGTGCCCGCGCTTTTGTCGAAGGCATGTTCGCGGACAGCCTGGGCATCCGCCCCGGTTCGCGCAGCGACTACGAACAGCTGGTTGCGGGCTGGAGTGCGCGCCTGCAAGCCCATTGGGCGGCCCTGACCGACACCAGCAAGCCGCTGGACAATTCCATCGGCCAGATCCTGCAGGATCTGCTCAAGGAAAACCAGGCGGCGCTGGCCAACCGCCTGGATGTGCTGCGCGACTACCTAATCCTCAACAAAGGCAACGACCCGGCCATGGCGCAAAGACTGCTGGCCATGGCCGACACCGACCCGGCCGGGGCCAAGCGACTGGGACAGGAAGCGGCAGCCAAGGAGCTGCGCCAGGTGCAGATCGCGCGCCTGTACATTGCCTTGTATGGCCGCGCGGCGGACAAGGGCGGGCTGCAGTTCTGGGTCGAGTCCGGCAAGCCCCTGGACGCCATCGCCGACCAGTTCCTGACGATGAACGAGTGGCGCGCCTTGCTGCCCGATGTGGGCCAGACCAGCGCCCAATACAACGAGCAGTTGATCAACCGCGTCTACTCTTCACTGGTGGGGCATCGCCCATCGGCGGCAGAACTTCAGGGCTGGCAGCAAAAGCTCGACAGCGGACAGTTCAGCCGCGGCACTTTCATCAACAAGCTGATCGAGGAAAAGACCAGCTACACGGGCAATGACACCACCCTGCTGGCCGAGCGCAAGGCGATTTTCGACAAAGTCGCCATCACCATGGCGTATGTCAGCATGCCGCAGCCGAGCACCGACACGCCGACCCTGATCGAAATCGGCCGCGTCCTGCTGGGCAGCCTGAACGACAACGCCGGCGTCACCTCGGCCGCGCAGCGCGTCCTGCTGGCGATCCAGGCCCAGCAACGCGCCGCGCCCAGCTATGCCGCGGCCATGCGCCTGAGCGAGGCCGAACGTCCGCTCGAAGAAAAGCGGCTGCGCCTGGCCCGCCTCTACGTCACCCTGCTGAACCGCGCGGCCGATGCCGGCGGCTTCAATTTCTGGCTCGACGCGCTGGAAAACAACCGGGCCAGTTTCGCCTCCATCGGCGAGCAGATGCTGCTGGGTGAAGGCGGACGGAACTACCCGTCCGGTCTGTCCGATGACGAGTTTGTGAAAGCCATTTACCGCAACGCCTTCGGCCAGGAGATCGATGGCCTGCAGCTGAACACCTGGAAGGCGCGCCTGGCGACCCAGAGCCGCGGCCAGCTGGCCTCCGAGCTGGTGGAGAGCGTGCTGACGGGCAGCGCCGCTTCCGAAGCCACGGCGCGCGCCCTGTTCAACAACAAGGCGGCGCTCAGCCTGACTTACGCCCAGAACATGCAGCTCAACGACCTGGACCTGGCCCGCAAGGTGCTGGTCACGGTCGCCACGGCCGGTCTGACGGCGGCGATCAATGAAGCATACGCCCCCTCGCTCCAGCTGGCCGAAGCGGTGGCGCGCGACAATGCCGCCGCCGCCCAAAAAGCCGCCGCGCTCATGGCGCAGGCGCTCACCGCCGCCGATGCCTTGCGCAGCGCCACCCTCTCGGTCGAACAGCAGCAGCAGCTGCAGCGCCAATATCCCATGGCCAGCCCGCTCTTGCGCGCCGCCAAGCTGTATGTGGCCTTGCTGAACCGCGGCTCGGGCGTGGGCCTGGATGCCGCTGGTCTGATCAGCCTGGCGCAAGGCTTGCTGGCCAAGGGCGGCAGCAACCCCACCGATGCCAACGCCAGCGTTCTCGATTTCGCGGAAGCCCAGAACATGCTGGACTCGCCCGAAGGCAAACTCGTCATCCCGCCGGCGGACCGCACGCCCTTGGCCTTCGTGAAAAAGATGTACCTGCAAGCCCAGGGCCGGGCCAATCCGGATGCGGGTGGCTTGCAATTCTGGACCAACGCGGCCACGGCCTATCAAACCACTTACGGCGCCACCTGGATGGGCCGCATTGCCGTCGAAATGCTGGATTCCTTCCTGTATGCCCCGATCAAGGACGGTCCGGGCATGGTGGACAATCTGAATGGCCGGGTAGCCTTCCAGAATAGGCTGGGCACGGCACTGGAAGCCGTGCAGCGCCATGTCAGCGATGTGGTTGCCCAGGCCAACACGGGCGCCAGGCTCGCCGGCGAACTGGCGCAGGCCAATGCCAACGCCGCCAACGCCGCCCAGGCGGCCGCCGCGGCACGGCAAGCCGAAGCGGGAACCAATGCCGGCGCCGCGCTCGACATCGCACGCCTGTATGTGGGAGTGCTCAACCGCAGCGCCAACGGCACCCCGCTCGAGTCCGGCTTCTTCTTCCACTTCAAAAACCTGCTGAACGGTCAGCAGTCCCTGGCGGGAATCGCCAACGATTTCATCAATAGCACCGAGGGCCGGCGCCTGTACGAGGGCACCAGCAACGCCGCCTTCCTGGATAAGCTCTACCTGCAAATCCTGGGGCGGCGGCGCGAACCGTACCGCGACGACTACTGGCTGAACGACTTAAACCAGGGCTATTCGCGCGGCCAGGTCGCCGCGTCCATCATCCGCAGCCTGACCAGCGAAACGTACAATCTCGCCAGTGAATTCGAGTGCAAAGCCTGGTTCGATCAGCGCGTGCAGGACGCCGTCCAGCAATTTAACGGTAGCGCGGCGTTCCAATTGGGCTTACAGGAGGCAGCCAATGTCGAAAGTGCGGCGCGGGTAGCGCTGCGAACAGCCAACGACAATTATCGAGCGGCGCAAGATACCTACATCCAATTGCGCAACCAGGGCGTTTATGGCGCGCCCGCTGTCGTGCGCGCTCAGCGCGCCAGCGCTTTCGAGTCTTCCGCCAACCGGCACCGGCTACATCAGGTGCTCGTCGCCTTCCAAATGAGCACGGATTACGACACCGTGCAAAGGTATCTTGCCGATCTAGATGCAGGCAATACCTCCCTTGCCAGAATCGTCGCTTCCGCCCTGCCTGGGTTCACCAACAAGGCCGATTTTTACCTCAATCTCTACACGACGATTCTGGGCCGGAACCCGTACAACCAAAGTCCGCCAGATCTGGGGATTAATTGGTGGATCAACAACAACAATCCGACAGTCTATACCTATACCGACTACGCCATCAATTTTGCGCTGGGCTGTATCGACAACGAGCTCACTAGCGGAAATGCCTGGCGGGTCCGCAGAGACTTCGCGGGAGAAGTCAGCCGCGCCGAGGAACCGAACCGGAGTCTCGCCCGGGCTTTGGCGGCAAACTATGCCCAGGCAGTTGAGGACGCCAGCCAGGCAATTCGAACAGCCGCCGGGGCATGCGAAGCCGCCGAGCTCACAGTCCGCCTACGCAGCCAAGATGTCGCGAACGCCGAGCGGGACAACCGCCACGCCGGCTCTCTCGGCACGGCATTCGCCGGCGTGGGCCGGATTCAGACCGCGGCCGTCCTGGCGGCCAAGGCGAAGGCGGCCGCCTTGTACAAAGGGGTCGAGCTGAGCAATTATGCCAAAAGCATAGACCCCAACGCCGTGAGCTGGACGCAGGTGGAATGGCGCAACTTTGCCAACCAGGCGGAAAATGCGGGCAACGCGATCCCGACCGATGTCCAACTCAGCCAGCGGCTGGCCGAACTGGCCCGCGCCAACCTGCTGGTGGCCGCCAGCGCCCAAGCCAACGCCAATCCCGACACGACCACCCGCCGCATCCTGAAACTGGGGCAGATGTATGTGCTGCTGATGGGGCGCGCGCCAACGGCGGTGGAAATCAACGCCGCCATGTACCAGCTCAACACCTATCTGGACCAGAGCCAGCCGGATCTGGCGCAGCGCGATGAAAAGGCCTTGGCCCTGGTGGCGCGCAATCTCATCGAAAGCCTGCTCAGCCTGTATGGTCCCGGCGTTTCGAATACCGATTTCATCAAGAGACTATTCCGGAACGGCACAGACCGGGAGCTCAGCGGCGGTGGCCTGCAGTATTGGGAAGAGACCTTGACCAGGCCGGTCGACCGCTTCACCCGGGCCGACCTGGTCGTGGGCCTGATGTTCAGCCTGACGAAAGGCACCCTGAACGACGATACCTCGGCGTTTGCGCGCAAGGTCAATGCAGTCATGCAAGACATCCAGCGCGATCTGCAGAGCGCCGCCAATACCGGCAGCCTCGCCACCTATCTGGGCGGGATTGCGCTCGCCCTGCGCCAGCAGGCCATCCACGCGGGCGGCGACGCCACCAGCCGCATGACGGCCGACGCCAAGTACGCCACCGAGATCACCCAGCTCTACGTCACCCTGCTTGGCCGCACGCCGGAACCCTCGGCCCTGATCTCGGCCATCCTGCAGCGCAAGGGCGGCACGCCGGCGGCGCAAATCGTGCGCAGCATACTCGAGTCCGAGGAAATCCAGAGCCGCCTGCCCTCCTCCCTGGGCAATGCCGATTTTGTCGGCAAACTCATCAAAATCGGCATGAACCGCGATGCCGCGCCGGCTGAAGTGGCGGAACTGAGCAACCAGCTGGCCAGCGGCTTGAAGCGCGAAGACCTGGTGAGCCGTCTGATCGGCGAGGTGTATGCCTACGCCGGCGGCGATGCCGCGCGTCTGGCAGCCCAAAGCTGGTTCATCGGCCGGGTGGACACGGCCCTGAATGCGCTGGCGACCACCATGAGCAGCTACAACGCCGCCTTCACCACCAGCTTCCTCGAAGGCATACAGGCGCAGCTCAGTGCCGCCTTCGGCCGCTATGTGGATGCGGCGCGCGGCGTCGACAGCATCACCGTCAGTTCCTCGCGCGTGAGCGCGGGGCCGGACAAGCTCAAGCTGGACCGCTGGGGCAATGTGCTGAGCCGCATCGATGCGCGCAACGCGCGCTGGGTCACCAATTACAGCTATACCGCCGACAACCAGGTCGCCAGCATTTCCCTGCAAAACACCGGCAACGGCGCCGACTACTACAAGGACTTCTGGTACGACAAGCTGGCGCATCTGACCACCCAGCGCGAGGGCTTGAATGCGGCCACGATTGCGGCCGGCCATATCAACAAGCTGGAATACGACGCCAACGGCCAGGTCAGCAAGGAAATCCACGCCGATGGCGGCGTGGTGACTTACGAGCTGGACAACTTCGGCCAGCGCACACAGATGCGTCAGTCGCTGCGGGATGGCACAAGCCGCGTCAGCAACTACAAGTACGACCGCCTGGGCCGTCAAACCGAGCGCACGATCGAGAGTGTGAAGGTATATGGCTGGGACGGTTCCAGCAACCAGGAAACTGTCGCCAGCGGCACGTTCATCGACCGGTATACCTATGACGAGCTGGGCCGGCGCATCGCCAGCCGAACTGATAATCAGGGAGTGTGGGGCGGCGGCGCAACCACGCTCTTGCGCTACGACCTGAGCGGTAACATCGTCGAATCCAGCGACGGCTTCAACTCCACCTTCTTCGCCTACGACGGCCGCAACCATAAAACGGCCGAGCGCTACCGCAACGATATCGCCAAGACCTGGGCCGTGGACCGCTTCGGCCGCACCCTGCAATATACCGACCTGGGGGGCAACACCGCCAGCTATGACTACAATGCCTCGGGCCAATTGATCCATATCGCCAGCGAAGTGACGATGGAGGCAGGCCAGCCGAAGAAAAGGCAGGACATCTACTACCGCTACGACGACGGCAGCGCCCAGCTGACCCAGATCACCGACACGGCCCTGGGCCAGTTCACCTACTACAGCTACGACCGGGCCGGCAACCGCGTCAGCGAACGCGTGTGGCTGCGCAACGAGGGGCGCTACATCCAGGACCAGAGCCTCAGCTACGACGCCCAGAGTCGCCTGGCCACCATCACCGCCCGCGTGCGCAACGCCGACTACCACCTGAGCTACGTCTACGACGCCTACGGCAACCGCAGCAACGTCACCACCAGCTACCACCCGGCGGCCGGCCTGGGAAAGACCATCAAGGTCGAGTACCGCTTCGATGCCATGAACCGCCAAACCTATGTGGCGGGCACGGTCGAAACCACCTCCAGCAAGAGCGCCGACGGCCAGGATCGTCTGCAAGCCTACAAGCGGATCATGGATGAGGAGGAAGCAACGCCCGAAGCCCCCAGCTGGTCCAACGACTTCACCCCGACCATCACCGCCCACAACATCAGCTACGACTGGGACGGCAGCCGCCTCAGCGACAACGATGAAAGCTACAGCTACGATGCCGCCGGCCACCTCAGCGATATCCGCAAAAACAATGTCCTGATCGGCTACCGCCACTACGACGCCGCCGGCCGCACCGTGGCCACCCTCGACAACGGCAAAGTGCGCCTGAGCCGCTACGACGCCATCGGCCGCCTGGACAGGCAACGCACCCTGAACGAAAACCGAACCACCACCTTCAACACGGTCGATTATAAATACCACGAGGCCAGCGGCCAGTTGGAAAGCTATACCCTCAGCGATGCCGCCGGCAAGGTGCAGCAAATCACCAGCAACGTCTACGGCACGCTGCGCGGCAGCTACCTGCTCACCGACACCGTGGTGCGCAACACCGCCAACGGCGACAGCCGCAGCAGCGTCCAGAAGTACGACATCAACGGCAACCTGAGCCAGGTCTTCATGAACGGCGAAACACGCGAGCTGCTCAGCGACGCCTATGGCCACATCCTGGAAAAGCAGGAAACCGCGGCCGGCCAAAGCATGCCCTTCGTCACCCGCAGCCTGATCGCCAACGGCGAGATCCTCGGCAGCAGCAGCACCAGTAGCGAAACCTTCAGCAGCGTGCACGAGAGCCTGTCGGGCACCGACACGCAAAGCAATCCCACCGTCTACGTAGTGCAGCGCGACGGCGAGAACCTGGGCAATATCGCCAAAGCCGTGTGGGGTGACGAGCGCCTGTGGTACATGATCGCCCAAGCCAACGGCCTGACCGGCAACGAACCCCTGAAAGCCGGCCAACCACTGACCATTCCGGTGCGCCTGAGCACCATCTACAACGGCGCCAATACCTTCAAACCCTACAACGCCGGCGAGCTGGTGGGCAGCACCACGCCCGAACTGGCCATTCCGCAGCCGGCGGCGCCGGCGCCGAAGAAGGGCAAGTGCGGCGGCGTGGGCCAACTGATCATGGTCGCAGTGGCGGTAGTGGCGACGGTACTGAGCGCGGGTGCGGCCGCCTCGTCTCTGGCGGCCGCAGGTAGCGCGACCGCCACCGCCTCCGCAGCCGCGGCAGCCGGGGCGGTAGCCGCAGGGACCGCCGCCGGTCTAACCACCAGCATGGCCTTCGTCGCCGGCGCCATCGGCGGCGCGGTCGGCTCCATCGCCAGCCAGGCCGTGGGCATTGCACTCGGTATGCAGGACAAGTTCAGCTGGAAAGGCGTGGCGCTCTCGGCGCTCGGCGGCGGCGCCTCGGCCGGCGTGGCCTCGCTGGGCGCTGGCGGCTCGCTGGGCGTGGCCTTCGCCGGTTCAGAGACGCCGGCCCTGGTCGCGCGTGCTGCCTTGGGTAGCGTGGCTAGCCAGGCGATCGGCAATGCCGTGGGCCTACAAAGCGGCTTCAATTGGCGTAATGTGGCCGTGGCTGCGGCCGGTGCGGGCGTAGGTGCGGCCACCAGTCGGGCCTTGGGTGAAGCACGCGCCTTCGCTAACCTGGGCACCTTCGCCGACCTGGCCCGTGGCACCGTCAGCGGCTTGGCCGCTGGCGCCGCTGGCGCTATTGCTCGCGGCGGCAAAATTGAGATCGCCAGGATTGCGACGGATGCGTTCGGCAATGCATTGGGTTCCAGTCTGGTGGAAAACTTCAACGACAGCGCACGTCGTAACCAGTTAGCCGAAGACCAGATGCGATCTGGCCGCGAGGAAGCCCAAATCGAGAAAGATGCCTGGGGGGCACGGGGCGCTTCAAGCTCGACCTCAACCGGCAGCGTGATGACCGCCGATGAGATCAAACGCCGTGTCATGCTGGACATCCTGGGCGAGGAAGCACGCGAAGATTCGCTGCTTACGCCAGAAATGTTACAGACCGGCGGCCCTGTACGCGGCGCCGCTCGCTATCGTCCTGGCAGCTTCGAGATGGTCAAGAACAACAATTGGGACAACGCCATGAACATAGCGTCTGATCCGTTCGGATTGGTGGGCGAAGTTCCTGGAATCATAGATGAACTGGCCAGGATGTCGCAGGCGAAAGCGAAGAATCAAGTAGACGCGATGCGCAAAGCGATAATCAAGGCAGGTGTCAAAAATGTTCCAACCGACTACGAGTATTATATTAGCAACTCAGGCAGCGGTATCGATTTCCGTGGAACGGCCGAGCGTCTGGGTAACGTTTACGAGAGCCATGTCCGGGATCAGCGTCTGCGGGAGACCTGGGGCGACGATTACGAGTCGATCCGCGTCGGCAAGTCCAAGATGACCGTACTGGAGTTTGAGAAGAGGGTGCTAGACGTGCATTTGCAAGCGACGAATCGAGCCTACGGAAAAGGTGTTGATCTGATTGCTAATGGAGAGTTGGCAGTCAAAGATGGCCAGTATGCTCGCACGTTGGGTAGCTTTATCGACGATCAGGTGCGACTCCGCCTGCGTGATATGGCAAAGGCCGAAGGCATTAACGATAGCTCGATATCGAATATCTGGGCCATCAACCGCCGCATCAAAAATGATTTGGTCGAGGGTTATGGTATCCCCGATGGGCGGATTGGCTTTAACATCTTCCACGACACGACACTGGCGCGGAAGGACGGCTACACTCCGCAGTTGAGCAAGTGGAACGCCATCCGACCGGGTAACTTCCTGATCATTCGACCGACGGAACTGGGCGGACCTTATGTGGTTCCTCGCCAATCGATCCAACCCTATGTGCCGATGCCAAAGCTGCCTGGCCGAAAATTCTAAATTGAAGGGTTCATGATGTCTTTGACCGAAAAATTACGTGACTTCGCTGGAGCCTTAGCCGTTGCATCAACGGATGCTCCCGACGACTACCCTGAATGGGGATATACGACTTACGAGAGCAACATGGCTGACCTCAAGGAGTTGTGGGCGGAAATTCGCCCCAAGTTGAAGAAGGACGTGGAACAGGCCGAGTTCATCGAGAGCAAGCTACAGGAAGCGTTTTTTGCCTTTGATGCCAAAGAGAAGGCCGCAGGTAGCAAGGCGATCCTAATGATCTACAACCTTGATGTAAAGAAGCTCCGCTAATACGCAGCACACGACGAGTGGCAAGCCTTGGTATTTCCAAGGTTTCGCGCCCGGCCTACTCCAATGCAGGATAGGCTCGGCTAATCAGCTCTTGAGTGCGGCGAAACAGCAGTTACAAGATGCCGGTGTGGAGTTGGCTTGCAACGCATTGCCAAGTCAGCATTAGCGCACCGGGGTTTGTTTTTGGCACTCATCCAATTCGACGGACACTTCATCTAGGCGTATTTACGGCTCAACTGAAAATTTCATGAGGAAAATTAATGTAACGCCATTGTCCGACAAGGCTCTAAATTTGCTGCGAAACCAATAGGCTTAAAAAAAACTAAACATTTCCCAAAATCTCTGGATACCTTCCTTTGAACGCATTGTCTCGGCCGTTGACTTGGCCTTGGAGGCAGTCACGGATCTTACAAAGGGGATGGTATGGTTGCGATTGTTGGCGGGAATGGATTGGGTCTACTGAACGGCTCCGGCGCGACGCTGGGGCAGCGCGGACTGACGGGCAACGCCCAGATGGGCAGGCATGGCGATCAAGTA
>NZ_JABWEB010000038.1 GCF_013369485.1 Massilia sp. BJB1822 | reverse complement strand
TGGGGGGGGCCGAGCCCGCCGCCATGACGGCGGAGCTGGATCGCATGAAAACGCCTTACCAGCTGGCCGATGGCGGCAACACCATCCTGGTGCCCAAGGATCTGGTCTACAAGACCCGGCTGCAGCTGATGGGCAAGGACATTCCGCTGCATGGCGCGGTCGGCTTCGAGGTGTTCAATAACGCCGACTTCGGCATGACCGAGTTCGTGCAGAAGGTGAATTACCAGCGCGCCATTCAGGGCGAGCTGACGCGCACCATTCTGTCGATCGAGGAAGTGCAGGCGGCGCGCGTGCATCTGGCGCTGCCCGAGCAAGGCCTGTTCAAGAAAGCCGCGACCCGTCCCAAGGCTTCCGTCACCCTGACCGTGAAGCGCAACCGCGCGCTCAGCGCGGACCAGGTCAGCGGCATTCAGCGCCTGGTGGCGGCCTCGGTGCCGGACATCGCCAGCGCCGACGTCACGGTGCTGAACCAGCATGGCATCGCCTTGACGCGGCCGGTGCCGGCCGAGGGCAGCGAGGCGGAGGCGGGCGCCAGCGTGCAGCTGGAGTCCAAGCGCGGCGCCGAGGAATACCTGCTGAAGAAAGTGAATCTGGTGCTGGAGCGCACTTTCGGCCCCGGCGAGGCGGTGGCCAGCGTGGACGTGGTGCTGAATATGGATCAGAGCCGCGTGACGACCGAAGAAGTGCTGCCGGCGCGCGGCGCGCCCAGCGACGCCTTGCCGGCCGGCGTCATGGTGCGCGAACGCCAGAGCACGCGCGAAGGCGGCGCGGCGGCGGTGGCGGCGAGCGCGCCCAAAGCTGACGCCACCAGCACCACCGAGACCGATTATCAGGTCGGCCGCCGCGTCGAGCAGCAGGTGTCGGCGAGCGGTCAGCTCAAGCGCATGACGATCGCGGTCCTGGTCAAGCAGCCCTTGAACGAGGGCCAGCTGGAGAGATTGAAGGAAGTAGTGGCGCTGGCGACCGGTTTTAACGGCGGGCGCGGCGACGCGATCGTGGTGCAGTCGATGGAACAGTTCGCGGCGCCCGGCGCGCGCGCGGAGGCCCCGGCCGCGGCAGCCGAAGCGCCCGCCGGCGCGGCGCCGGCGCCGGACAAGGCCTTGCCGCAGCAGGCGGTGAATGTGCTGCTGGTGCTGTTGGCTGCGGTGCTGCTTGCCGCGCTCCTGGCCTGGCTGGCGCGCCGGCGCCGCCCAGCCGGCGTGGCACGCCTGGATGCGGCGCAGCGCGAGCAGATGCTGCATAACGTGCGCCAGTGGATAGGCGCGGTGCCGGTCAAGGATGCGGCGGAGGGCGGGAAATGAGCGGGCACCGGCAGGCAGCCGTGGCGCTGCATGGCCTGGCGGAAGCGGATCGGCAGCAGATCCTGTCGCAGCTGCCCGCTGCCGACCAGCGCACCTTGCGCAGCTATCTGGCCGAGCTGAAAGAACTTGGCTTCGCATCGGGCGCGAATGAAACGCTGATGCAGGCGGCCATGGCGGGTGCGGCGCGGCCGGCCAATGGCCAGGAGCGGCTGCAGGCCGCATCGGCCCAGCAAGTCTATGACATCCTGGCCTGGGAGCCGGCGTCCCTGGTGGCCGAGGTGCTGGCTGCCGGCGAATGGGCCTGGCAGGCGGATTTCCTGGCTTTGTGCACGCCGGCCCGGCGGCAGGGTTTGGAACTGGCCGCGCCGCGCCGCGCCGTGCCGGTGCGCAGCCGCTTCGTGCTGGAAGCGCTGGCCGAGCGGCTGGCCGCGCCGCGTGCCGCCGTCATGCGGCGCGCGGGCTGGGGGCAGTGCATCTTTTCCAGGCTGGGCGCATGGACGCGATAATCCGCTCGGCCGCCTTATCCGCCCAGGCCCGTGTGCTGCGGCGCCCCGGGGCGTCGTCGGCGACGCCGGTGCCGCCAGTGGAAGCAGTGCAGGCGCCGGCCGGCATGGCAGCAGCCGGCGCGCATGCCACCCCGCTGCCGGCCATGCCGGCGCTGCTGGCGCAGGCGGGCGAAGCCGCCGCGCTGCCGCAGCCGCTGCTGCCGGCCTTTATGCTGCCGGCGATGGCGCCGCCGCCGCCCGCCGCAGGCGTGCTGCCTGATGACGAGGACTTGCGCGCCGCTCTGGCGCAGCAGGAGGCTGAGCTGAACGAGCGTGCCGCCAGCTTGAAGCAGCGCGAGGACGAGTGGACCCGCCGCGATGGCGAGCTGTCCGAGGGATTGGCCGAACTGGCGGCCAGAGAGGCGCAACTGGCACAGGCGCGGCGCGAACTGGAGCAGCAGGCCGCGCAAATTCTGGAAACGGCGCGGCAGGATGGCCAGGCCGAGGGCGCAGCCCAGGCCTTGCGCAAGGTGGAGCAGGAGAGCGCGGCGCGTCTGGCCCTGCTCGATGGCGCTGTGGCCGCGTTCGATGCGGCGCGCAGTGGCGGCGCTGCCGCCCGCGAGGACATGCTGGTGGAGATCGTCCACGCCGCCCTGTGCCGCTTGCTGGGCGAGACAGCCGCCTCGCGCGAGGCGGTGCTGGCGGAGGTGAAGCGGCAGCTGCAGCAGGTGCGCGATAGCGAGCAACTGCGCCTGCGCCTGCATCCCGACGACGCCCATCTGCTGCGCAGCTGCATGGAGGCGCAGGCCTACCGCCCCGATGTTCGCCTCGTCATCCACGGCGACAGCGCTGTGCAGCTGGGCGGCTGCCTGCTCGAATGCGAGCGCGGCACCCTGGACCTGCGCCTGGAAACCCAATTGCAGCAGCTGGGCCAGGCTTTGCTGGCGGCGCGCCGCCAGCGCGCCGCGCCGGAGGTTGCCGACTGATGCAAGACTATCTGGACGCCGCGCGCAATGTGCCGCTGGGCCGCCGGCTCGGGCGCGTCCTGGCCATTTCCGGCCAGAGCATCGAGGCGCAGGGACCGGACGCCGCCCTAGGCGAAGTCTGCCTGGTGCGCGGCGCGCATGCGGCCAGCCCCTTGCTGGCCGAGGTGGTGGGCTTGCGTCCGGGGCGGGTGATCCTGATGCCCTACGGCGATACGCGCGGCGTCAGCGCCGGTTGCGAGATCGAGGCCAATGGCCAGGCGCCCGGCATCGTGGCCGGCGACGGTCTGCTGGGCCGCGTGATCGACGCCTTCGGCCAGCCTATCGACGGTGCGCCACCGCTGCCGCCGATGCCTTTGCGCAGCCTGCATGCGGCGCCGATCAATCCACTGACCCGGCCGCGCATCGGCCGCCTGCTGGAAACGGGCGTGCGCGCCATCGATGCCTTGCTGCCGCTGGGCCAGGGACAGCGTGTCGGCATCTTCGCCGGCAGCGGGGTGGGCAAGAGCACTTTGCTCGGCATGCTGGCGCGCGACGTGCGGGCCGACGTCAATGTGATCGCCCTGATCGGAGAACGTGGCCGCGAAGTGCGCGACTTTGTGGAGCAGCAGCTGGGCGAGGAGGGCTTGCGCCGCAGCGTGGTGCTGGTGGCCACCTCCGACCAGCCGGCGCTGGTGCGCATCCGCGCCGCCCATGCGGCCACCGCCATCGCCGAGCACTTCCGCGATCAGGGCCGGCAAGTGCTGCTGATGATGGATTCGCTGACCCGCTTTGCCATGGCGCGGCGCGAAGTGGGGCTGGCCGCCGGCGAGCCGCCCACCGCGCGCGGCTACACGCCCTCGGTGTTCAGCGATATTCCGGCCCTGTGCGAACGCTGCGGCACCACCGATTCGGGCGGCGCGATCACCGCCTTGTATACGGTGCTGGTGGAGGGCGACGATTTCAACGAACCGGTTTCCGATATTGTGCGCGCCACGCTCGACGGCCACATCATGCTGTCGCGCGAGCTGGCCCACGAGGGCCATTATCCGGCCATCGACGTGCTGCAAAGCGTCAGCCGGCTGGCGTCCGAACTGAGTACCCAGGCCGAGCGCGAACTGATGTCCGCCGCCGTGGACCTGCTGGCGGCATATCAGCGCAACCGCCAGATGGTGGACATGGGCGCTTACCGCAGCGGCAGCAATCCCGACATCGACCGCGCCATCGCGGCGGCGCCGGCGCTGCGCGCCGTGCTGCGCCAGGCGGTGCAGGATAGCTCTTCGCGCCAGGATGCCATGCAGCGCCTGGCGGCGGCCGTCAGCGCGGGCGGGACGCCATGACGGCACGGCGTTTTCTTTACGCGCTGGAACCGCTGCGCCTGACGCGCGAATGGGCGCTGGACCGGCTGCGCCTGGAGCTGAGCGAATGCAATGCGGCGCTGGCCCAGCAGCAGGAGCTGCAGCGCGCGGCTTGGGCGCGGGCCCATGCCGGCATCGCCGAGTGGCAGGACGTGGCAGGGGGGCAGCAGGCCGTGACGGCCAGCGAGCTGCTGCTGATGCAGCGCTATATCGCCGACTGCCATGCCAATGCGCGCGCGCTGGATGAAGAGGCCGCCGCGCTGGAGACGCAACGCGATGCCTTGATGGATCAGGTGCTGGCGGCGCGGCGCGCGCTGGATGCGCTGGAAGAGCACCGGGACCAGGCGCTGGCCCGGTTTCAGAAGCAAAGACAGAACGGTGAGTTCAAGGATGCCGACGATCAATGGGGAATCTTGCAAGGAGGGATGGGCAGAGATGGCAATCAGTCTGGAATCGCTGAATAGTCAGCCGGCGCCGGCGCGCCTGGACCGGCGCCACGCCGGCGCCAGGGCGCTGGCTGTATGAGCTGGAGCACGCGCTGCTGGAACAGGGACGCAAGAAAGTCCGGCTACCGCTGGAGCGAGCCGCTGGGCCGGCGCAGGAGACGGCGCCGCCGCCGATGAAGGCGCAGCCGCCACTACGGGCGCCGCTGCCCGGCGCCCAGGAAAAGATCGCGCCGCAGCCGGGCATATCGGCCACGGAGCGGGCCGCGAACGCGCTGGAATCGGGACAAGGACAGGCGGGAACAGCGCCGGATGCCGGAGCGGAAGGCGCGGCGGCTGGCGTCGGCGATGACCTGCGTAGCCTGAGCAGGCTGGTGGCCAGCCTGACTGACCCGCTGTCGGACAGCGCCTTGCCGGTGCGCGCGGCGCCACCGCTAGATGCTTGCAGGCGGCAGCAGCAGATGCCAGACGATGCCATGCCGTCATCCGGCGTCGCCGCGCGCATGGCCACCGCCTCGCAGCAGGAGTTGGATGCACTCCAGCCGCCGCCCGCGCCAGTGCAGGAAAAAGAAGATGCTGTGCTAGCTGCGGCCCCGCGCGCGCCGGCCGAGGATGGCGCCGAGGTGGCATCCCTGGCGGCCGAACAGGAAGAGGCGCCGGCCGGTGCCGGAGCTGGCGGCGAGGAAGTCGGCGCCCGCCGCCTGCACATCTATCAGGATGAGCATGGCGTGCAAGCCTGGGTGCGCGACGCCCAGCTCGACGGCTGGCAGGCATTGGCCCTGGCCCAGGCCATGGCCAGCGAGCTGGCAGGCAGCGGCAACCGCCTGACGGCGCTGACGCTGAACGGCAAAACACTGCTGCGGGAAGCGGACGAGCGTCCCGGCGGCATGCGCGGCGGTGGCCAGGACTGGCCGTCCGCCACGTTCCAGGTACCGCATGCAAAGGGAGGCAACTGATGGCGATTACTGCAAGCAGCGCAGTGGGGACCGGCCCGGCATCGCAATCGGCCACCATCGGCATCCAGGACTTCCTGAAGATTCTGACCGCCCAGCTGAACAACCAGGATCCGCTGAAACCGGTGGACAACCAGGAGTTCGTGGCGCAGATCGCGCAGTTCGCCACGCTGGAACAAAGCCGGCAGCTGAACGAAAAAATCGAAGGTTTGCTGTCGGTGCAATCGTCGATGCAGGCCATCGGCCTGCTGGGCAAGCTGATCGACGTCAACCAGAACGGCGCCACGCTGAGCGGCCGCGTGACGGCGGTCGACGTCGCCAGCGGCACGCCCTTGCTGACCATTAACACCAACTTCGGCTTCCAGAGCAATATCAATCTTTCGCAAATCAGCAATATTCGTTAAGGGGACTGCCGCATGCTGGATACCTTATACATCGGAACATCGGGCCTGCTCAGCCACGCCAAGGGCTTGCGCGTGGTGGGCAACAATCTGGCCAATGTGAATACGCCAGGCTTCAAGAGTTCGCAGCTGCAGTTTGGCGCGCTGTTCGAACAGGGCGGCGGCGGTGCGCCGGCTGCCACGGCGCGCCAGGCCATGGGCAATGGCGTTGATATCGTCGGCACGCGCCTGCTGCTAAAGGCCGGCAATGAGCAGGGTACAGGCAACCCCTATGACATGAGCATCAACGGCAACGGCATGTTCGTGGTCAAACGTGACGGCAAGCTGTTATACACGCGCAGCGGCGACTTCCAGTTCGACGCCAATAATGTGCTGGTTAACAGCCGCGGCGACCATGTGCAAGGACTGGGCAGTGGCGGCCAACTGACGGATATCAGCCTGCAGCCGCTGCAGCGCTCGCCGGCCAAGGCCACGGCCACGGTCAAGCTGACCGGCAATCTGCCTTCGCCGCCGCCCCCGCCCACGACGCCGACCGACACGGTGCTGAACAATGTGACGGTGATCGATTCGCTCGGCGTGGTGCACGCGGTCAACCTGACGATCAAGGCGGCCGGTTCGGGCACGTACACAGTCTATGTGAACGAGGCGGCCAGCGGTGGCGGTCAGCTGGGCAGCGGCACCGTCAAGTTCAACGGCATCGCGCCCGATCCGGGCAATAACGATGTCAAGTTCTTTTACTCGGCGCCGGACGTGCCGGCCTTTGCCGTCAAGATCGATTTCAGCGCGGTGAATTCGCAAGCCTCGCCATCGACGCTGGCGGCCAGCCAGGACGGTTATGTGGGCGGGGTGCGGGCCGACCAGAGCATCGGCGCCGACGGCACCATCACCGTGCGCTATTCCAATGGCCAGACGGCCAAGGGCCAGCGCCTGGCCTTGGCCGACTTCCATTCGGAAAAGGAGCTGGAGCAGCTGCCCGGCGGCATGTTCGAGGTGAAGAACAGCGGCGGCGTCTTTTACGGCGTGGCCGCGGCGGAGTCCTTCGGCTATCTGCAGGCGGGACGGCGCGAAGGCTCGAATGTCGACCTGGCCGAGGAATTCGGCAACCTGATCCTGATGCAGCGCGGCTACCAGGCCTCGTCCCACGTGATCAGCACGGCCAACGAAATGATCCAGCAATTATTCGATATGAAGGGTAATCGTTGATGGCGTGCCGCAGCTACCGTCTGTTGAGCGGAACGGCGCTGACGGCGGTGCGCCGGGCGCTGGCGACCGCGCTGGATGGCTGGTGTGCCGACTGGGGGCTGGAGCGCGTGGCGTTTGAGCTGAGCTGCGAGCGCGCCTGGGAGAGCGGCGGCCGCTGGCCGCTGTGGCGCCATAGCCGGCGCCGCGCCGACGCCGCCATCTGGTTCGGCTGGGGCGACGACTTGCCGGCGCAGCTGCAAAGACTGATCTATCCGCCCGACCGCAGCGCCGCGCCGCAAGCCGCGTCCCTGGCCGCGGCCGCGGCCGGCGCCGCCTTGCAGGGACTGGTCGATGCGCTGGCAGGTCTGGCCGACATCGCGCCGGCGCCGCTGCTGGCCGCCGACGAAGACGGCCCCGGACCCGTGCTGGCCTATGCATCCGGCGGCGTCTGCGCGGTGCTGCGCAGCGGGCGCTGCGTGCTGCATTGCGTGCTGAATGATGCGCTGGTGGCGCAGTTGGGCGGCGCAGCGCTGCCGCCGGCCGCTGCGCCGCCGCTGGGCCGCGTCGACTACCGCCAGGTGCTGGCCGGAACCGCCTTGCGCCTGCCGGTCAGTGTCGGCGGCGCCGAGCTGTCGCTGGGTAGCTTGCGCACCTTGGCGCCGGGCGACGTGATCCGCCTCGACGCCCTGGCGGACCAGCCCTTGCGCATCGCCGGCCCGCAGGGCGGGGCTCTTTTGGCCGGCTATCTGGGCCTGGCGGAACAATCGGTGGCGCTCGAAGTGCTGCCGGCAGACCACACTACGGAGTAAACCATGACAAGCACTAGCAAGGCCGCTGGCCATACCCAAATCGTCGAACTGGCCGAATTCCAGGCGCAGCAGCCCGGCGGTCCCGCCATCCTGGGCGACAATCTGCGCCTGCTCGACAGCGTTCCCGTCAAGCTGGCGGTGATGGTGGGCGAAATCCAGACCACGGTGGGCGAGCTGATGGCGCTGCAGCAGCAAGCCGTGCTGAAGATCGACCGCGCCGCCGATGTGCCGCTGGACGTGGTGGTCAACGGCACGGTGGTGGCGCGCGGCCAGCTGGTGGTGGTGGACGACAATTTCGGCGTGCGCATCACCGAAATCGCGGCGGCGGCATGAAGCAGTGGCTGCGGCGGGTGGCCCTGGCCGGCTGCGGACTGGCGGCGTGGCTGACGGCACATGCCGAGCCGGCGGCTGGGCAGGCGATCCCCTTCAAGCGCGAGGGCGCGGTGCAGGCCAGCGCCGTGAGCGGGGCCGGCGTCGGGCTGCTGCTGATTGCCCTGCTGGCGATCGGCGCGGTGCTGCTGCTGCGCCGCCGCTGGCAGCCAGGGCCGCGCCAGGAGGGCGGCGGTAGCCTGCTGCGCGTGCTGGAAACGCGCCGCCTTGGCCCGCGCGCCTTGCTCAGCGTGGTGGAGTTTGCGGGACAGCGCTATCTGCTGGCGCAAACCGAGCAGGGCGTGAGCTGCGTAGCCAGCGCGCCGCTGGAGGGAGCGCCCAAGGCGGCGGAGGACGGTGCCGATGCGCCTTAAGGATGGGATGTGGGCGCGCCGCCTGCTGCCCCTGGCCTTGCTGGCGGCGGCCGGCGCGGCCTGGGCGGCGCCGGCCGCCAGCGTGGGCGGCATCGGCATCAGCGTGGATGGCGCCGCCACGCCAGGCGAAGTCTCCTCGGCCATCAAGATTCTGCTCGGACTGACGGTACTCAGCCTGGCGCCGGCCATTTTGATGTCGATGACGTCCTTTATCCGCATCGTGGTGGTGCTGTCCATGCTGCGCCACGCCCTGGGCATGCAGGAAACGCCGCCCAATACCGTGATCGTTAGCCTGGCGCTGTTCCTGACCTTCTTCACCATGACGCCGGCGCTGCAGGAAGTCAACAGCAAGGCCTTCCAGCCCTATATGGCGGGCAAGCTGGCCAGCGACACGGCGGCGCAAGCGGCCATCGCGCCGCTGCGCGAATTCATGGTGCGGCAGACGCGCGAACCGGATCTGGCGCTGATGGTGGAGCTGGCCAAGGCCGAGCAGCCGCAAAGCATGGCCGATATCAGCATGGTGCAGCTGATCCCGGCCTTCATGCTGTCGGAACTGCGGGCCGCCTTCCAGATCGGTTTCGTCATCTTTCTGCCCTTCCTGCTGGTGGACCTGATCGTCTCCAGTGCCCTGATGGCACTGGGCATGATGATGGTGCCGCCGGCCTCGATTTCGCTGCCCTTGAAGATTCTGCTGTTCGTGCTGATGGATGGCTGGAATCTGATCGTGCGCTCGCTGCTGGGTACTTTTGTTTAGGAAGCGCGGATGCCGGCGGCAATCGATCAGCAGCGGCAGCATGCCGACTTATGGCAGGCCTTCCACGCCAGCGGCGATGCGGCCGCGCGCGAACGGCTGGCCGGCTGCTACCTCGATTTTGCGCGCATCATGGCCGGCAAGCTGTACGCCGGCCGCAGCTTTGCCGGCCTGGAATTCGACGATTACCTGCAGTTTGCGCGCCTTGGCCTGCTTGAAGCGATCGACCGCTACGACATCAGCCATGGCGTCAAGTTCGAAACCTATGCCGCGCCGCGCATCAACGGCGCTATACTCAGCGGCATCCAATCCTATAGCGAGGTGCAGGAGCAGGTGGCCGCGCGCAAGCAGATCGTGGCGCAGCGGGTGGGCGCCTTGCGCCAGCCGGCGCCCGATGGCCGCGATCCCGAAGCCCTGTTCGGCTACCTGGCCGAGGTGGCCATCGGCCTGGCGCTGGGCTTTGCGCTGGAGGGGCAGGGAATTTACAGCGCCGGCGAGCAGGGATACCCGGATAATACCTATGCCGGCATCGAGCTGCGCCAGTTGCGCCAGCGGATGGTGGAATTGGTGCAGCAGTTGCCGGCCCGGCAGCGGCGCGTGATCGCCGGCCATTATCTGCAGGGCCAGCCCTTCGAGGAGATCGCCGCGGCACTGCAGCTGAGCAAGGGGCGCGTGGCCCAGCTGCACAAGGAGGGTTTGCACACCCTGCGCGAGCGAATACGACGCGGCGCCGCCAGGGAATGGAGTTTTTAGCGGCGCCGGACAAGCAGGACAGCGCGGATTTTATCAACCACAAGCCGAATCGGCTTCGAGACCGGATCTCATATGAACAACGCCACACTTTCGATACTGGACCAGACCGAGTTGTTTCAGCTGGCCCTGAATGCCAGCAGCGGCGGCGATTCCGCCAGCACCATCGCCTATCTGAAGGAAGCCGTGTCGCGCAGCGATGCCAGCGCCAACGCGCATTATCTGCTGGGCGCGGAATATGCCCAGATCAAGCTGTATGCGCGCGCCATCGACGAAATGGAAGCGGCGCTGGCGCTTGACCCGGCGCTGGGCACGGCGCGGCTGCAGCTGGCCATGCTGTGGCTGGGGCAGAACGAGAATGAGCGCGCCGCCGCCACCTTGCGTCCGCTGGAAGAGCTGGGCGAGCAGGAAGCGCTGCACCACTTCGGCGCCGGCCTGCTGCGCCTGATCGGCGGCGACAGCGCGGGCGCCATCGCCAGCCTGGAACGCGGCATCGGCCTGAATCTGGCGGTGCCGCCGCTGAACGGCGATATGCAGCGCATCATCGCCCAGGTGCAGGCCATGTCGCAGGCCGAAGCGGCCGGCGAAGGCGCCGCGCCGGAAGAGGGGGGCCAGCATATCCTGCTGTCGGCCTATGCCGGCAACCAGAGCAACTGACTGAGCAGGCGGCAAGAGGAGCAATACCATGAGCACGTCGATCGGGCCGGTGGGCCAGTTGGTGGCGGTGATTCAAGCCCAGTTGGCCAGCCGCGGGCCGGCGGCCCGCGTGGCCGGCAAGCGGCCGTCGGCGCTGGCGCAGCAGTCGGCCCAGCAAAAGCTGGCCGGCCTGATCGAAAAAAGAGTAAGGCAGATCGACCGCCATGATCCCCAGCGCGGCCGCAAGGCATTCCGCGTTTTTCTGGAGGCCGTGCTGCTGTCCCATTTCGGCGAGAGCCTGGTCAACGATCCGGCATTTCATCAGGTGGTCAGCGATGTGCAAGGCGCGATGGAAGCCGATGCCGCCTGCCGCGCCCTGGTCGATGACGCGATCGGCTATTTGCTGGCGCCGACCCCCTAACACCACGCAAGAAAGGATGTCCATGCAGTTGGAACAGAAAAAAGCGGAGGCGGCAGCCCAGCTGGCGCGCACCGAAAGCTATCTGGCGGTCGATCCGGGCAATACCGAATTGCTGGCGCGCGCCATCGACCTTGGTCTGGCGGCCGGCGATGCGGAGAAAGCGGCCGCGCATGCGCAAGCGGCCTTGCGGCAGCACCCGGAG
Source organism: Massilia sp. BJB1822 (assembly GCF_013369485.1). Taxonomy (GTDB): domain Bacteria; phylum Pseudomonadota; class Gammaproteobacteria; order Burkholderiales; family Burkholderiaceae_D; genus Rugamonas. Next base: position 5,253 of record NZ_JABWEB010000038.1, on the reverse strand, counting down.
GACAGCTTCTTCCAGTCGCGCCTGGGCCACGTCCTGCTGGCGCAGCACCAGTGGGAGGCGGCGGCGGCATTGTTCAGCGCCTTGCTGGCGCGCTTTGCCGACGCCAATCTGGCGTATAACCTGGCCTTTGCGCGCCAGGCCCAGGGCCGCTTTGCCGAGGTGCGGGCGGCTTTGGAACCGTTCGCGCGCGACGCGGCGCTGGCAGCGCCGGCCGCCACCGTGCTGCTGCGCGCCCTGCACCATCTGGCCGACTTCGATGCCGCCCTGGCGCTGATCGCGCGTCAGGAAGCGCAAGGCCAGACCGATGGCGTCTTCTTCGCCGTGGCCGGCGTGGTCTTCCTCGATGCCGAGCAGTTGCAGGACGCGCAACGCTGCAGCGAGGCAGCGCTGGCGCAAGGTCAGGCGAGCACCGAGGCGCTGGTGCTGAGCGGCTCGCTGGCGCTGGGCCATGCCGACGGCGCCCGCGCCAGCCAGGCTTTCGAACAGGCGCTGGCGCGCAATCCGGCCGAGGGACGCGCCTGGTCCGGGCTGGGCATCGCCAGCATGCTGGAGCTGGAGCTGCCCAAGGCGCAGCAGCAGCTGGAGCAGGCGGTGCATTATCTGCCGGAGCATATCGGCAGCTGGCATGCGCTGGGCTGGTGCCGCATCTTCCGCCAGGATCTGCCAGGCGCGGAAGCGGCATTCCGCACCGCGCTGGAAATGGACCGCAATTTCGGCGACAGCCATGGCGGCCTGGCGGCGGTGCAGGCGCTGCAAGGCCAGCGCGCGCTGGCCGAGGAGGGCATCGAGCGCGCCCTGCGCCTGGACCGGCAAAGCCTGTCGGCGCGCTATGCTCAGATGGTGCTCTCGGGCGAGGCGGCCGACCCGGTCAAGTTCTCCGTGCTGGCGCGCCGCATCCTGGCGGGGCGTCCGGCGCCGCTGGGCGGCAGCATCGGCGACCTGCTGGCGCAGCGGGAGGCGCGCTGAATGCGGCGCGGCGGCGGGGAGGGAGCATGAGGGCGGACCTGGCCTTGCAGATGCTGGCCGATATGCTGTGGAGCGGCCTGCTGATCTCGGCCCCGCTGCTGGCGGTGACGCTGGGCGTGGGCTTGCTCATCAGCGTGATCCAGGTCGTGACCCAGGTGCAGGAAAGCTCGCTCAGCTTCATCCCCAAGATCATCGCCGCGGTGATCGTGCTGGTGGTCTGCGGCCCGTGGATGCTGAAACGGCTGCTGGCCTTTTCCACCGCGCTGATCGGGAATATCCCGTCCTACTTTTAAGCAGGCCAGCCTTGCGCATCCATATCGATTCCGCCTGGGCGCTGGCCGTGTTCTTCACCTCGATCCGGGTGGGCGCGCTGCTGCTGCTGTCGCCGATCCTGGCCAGCCTGGGCGGCATGACCACGGTGCGCGTGCTGCTGACGCTGGCCTTGAGCGTGCTGCTGGTGCAGGGACTGGCCTTGCCGGCGGCGGCCATGCCCATCGCCCTGGGACCGGTGGTGGCCGGCGCGTTGCAGGAGCTGGTGCTGGGCGCCACGCTGGCCTTCGGCGTCTTCGCCGCCTTTGGCGCCTTTTCGGTGGCCGGCAAGCTGCTCGACGTGCAGACCGGTTTTGGTCTGGGTTCCGTGTACGACCCCGTGACGCGCGCCGGCGCGCCCATGTTCGCCACCATGCTGAATACGCTGGCGGTGGTGGTCTTCTTCGGCATGGACGGGCATCACGCCTTCTTGCGCGGATTGGCTTTTTCGCTGCAGCAGGTGCCGCCCGGCGCCGGCCTGGCGGCGCTGCAGGCGGAACCGGTGATACGCCAGTTCGGCCTGATGTTTTCGCTGGGCGTGGCGCTGATCATTCCCGTGCTGCTATGCCTGCTGCTGATCGAAACCGGTTTGTCCATCGTTTCGCGCCTGCTGCCGCAGATGAATGTGTTCATCGTCGGCGTGCCCGTCAAGATCGTCGGCGGCGTGGCCCTGCTGGCGATTACCCTGCCCACGCTTGGGCCGGCGATGTCCAAGGTCTACGGCACGATCTTCCACTACTGGGAACAGGTGCTGGCATAAATGGCAGAACAGGATTCCGACCGCTCAGAACAGGCCACGCCGCACAAGCTGGAAGAGGCGCGCAAAAAGGGCTCGGTGGCGCGCAGCATGGACTTCACGGCGCTCGGCATCATGGCCGCCCTGGTGCTGGTGGTGTATGCCAACGGCAGCGCCGCCATGACGGCCCTGGTGCGCATCCAGCAGCGGGTGCTGGCCCAGGCCGGGCGCCGCAACTGGGAGGCGGACGTGATCATGTCCTGGCTGGGCGGCCTGCTGGTGGAGATGCTGAGCATTCTGGGGCCGCTGTTCCTGACCCTGATGATCGCCGCCGTGCTGGTGAACCTGATGCAGACCGGCCCGATTATCAGCTTCCATCCGCTGATTCCCGATATGCAGCGCCTCAACCCGGTGGCCGGCATGAAGCGGATATTCTCCATCCGCACCCTGTTCGAGGCGGGCAAGAGCATCCTCAAGCTGCTGATCCTGGGCACGGTGGTGTATTTCACGCTGCGCGGCATGATTCCCGGCCTGGTCGGCCTGCCGCAGATCGATCCTAAGGGTTATGCCAGGGTGATGCTGGACCTGACCGCCTCCCTGCTCAGCAAGATCGTGCTGACGCTGCTGGCGATTGCGCTGCTCGATTTCGGTTTCACGCGCTGGGAGTTCGCCAAGCGCATGCGCATGAGCAAACGCGATATCAAGGACGAGACCAAGAACCGCGAGGGCGACCCGCGCATCCGCTCCCGCATCCGCGAACTGCGCAAGGAAATGCTCAAGCGCAGCCGCTCGCTGGCCAAGGCCGGTTCGGCCGATGTGCTGATCACCAATCCGACCCGGCTGGCCGTGGCCCTGAGCTACCGTCATGGCGAATCGGGCGCGCCCCAGGTGGTGGCCAAGGGCGCGGGCGAGCTGGCGCGCAAGATGCGCGAACTGGCCGCCCGCAAAGGCATTCCCGTGGTGCAGAACCGGGCTTTGGCGCGCACCCTGTTCCGCGAAGTCGATTACGACGCTTATGTGCCGGAAAAGCTGTATCCGCAAATTGCCAAGATCATGATCTGGGTGTATTCAATGCGCGCCGCCAGGCGCGATCAAGGAAAGGTTGCCTGATGCTGCTGTCTCTACGCCGTGTGTTCGACCGCAATACCGATCTGGTCATGGTGCTGCTGGTGATCGGAATCCTGACCGTGCTGTTCGTGCCGATTCCTTCGGCCGCGCTGGACTTCCTGATCCTGGCCAATGTCAGCTTCGCGCTGCTGATATTGCTGCTGACCTTTTACATCGCGCGGCCGGTGGAATTTTCCACCTTTCCCTCGCTGCTGCTGATCGCCACGCTGTTCCGGCTCTCACTGAACGTGGCGGCCACGCGCCTGATCTTGTCGAGCGCCGAGGCGGGGCGGGTGATCGGCGCCATCGGCTCCTATGTCGTGGGCGGCAATTATGTGATCGGCCTGATCGTCTTCCTGATCCTGGTGGTGGTGCAGTATGTGGTCGTCACCAACGGCGCCCAGCGCGTCTCCGAAGTGGCGGCGCGCTTCACGCTCGACAGCATGCCGGGCCAGCAGATGAGCATCGACGCCGACCTGAATATGGGCTTCATCGACCAGGATGAGGCCAAGCGCCGCCGCAAGCTGCTGGAAAAGGAGTCGGGCTTTTACGGCGCCATGGACGGCGCCAGCAAATTCGTGAAGGGCGACGCCATTGCCGGCATCGTCATCATGCTGATCAATATCGTCGGCGGCCTGGTGATCGGCGTGATGCAGATGGGGATGCGCTGGGACCAGGCGCTGCACACCTTCACCCTGCTGACCGTGGGCGACGGCATCGTGACCCAGGTGCCGGCGCTGGTGATCGCCGTCGGCACCGGCATCATCGTGACCCGCTCCGCTTCGGACGGGAACCTGAGCGGCGAAGTGCTGCGCCAGATCACCTCCTTCCCCAAGACCCTGTTCATCGTGGCGGCAGCCCTGTCGGTGCTGGTGTTCCTGCCGGGGATTCCGGTCACGCCGGTGCTGGTGCTGGTGCTGGTTCTGCTGGGCGCCGGCCTGGTGGTGCTGCGCCGCGCCAAACAGGAAGGCGGCAAGGAAGAGGCCAGCGAAGAAGCCGATGCCAAGGGCGAAGCGGAGCAGGACACTTACGGCCTGCTCAAGGTGGAGCCGGTCGAAGTGCAGGTGGGAACAGGGCTGGCGCCGATGGTGGGCGGCGAGCAGACCATCTTCATGGAACGCATCGCATCGATCCGCAAGCAGTACGCGCTGGAATCGGGTATGGTGCTGCCGCGCGTGAAATTCCGCGAAGCCGCGCAGATGGCGCCGAACGCTTACGAGCTGCAGGTATTCGGCGTTCCGGCCGGGCGCGGCGAAATCATGACCGACCGCACGCTGGCCATCCGCGCCGGCGGCGACGCGCGTCAGATCCGCGGCATCGAAACGCGCGAGCCGACCTATGGCCTGCCGGCCGTCTGGGTCGAGGAAAGCGATAAGGAAATCGCCCGTGCGGCGCGCTACACGCTGGTCGATCCGGCCACCGTCTTCATCACGCATCTGAGCGAGGTATTGAAGCAGCAGTCGCCGGTGCTCCTGACGCGCAATGAAACCGACCGCCTGCTGCAGCGCGTGCGCCAGGAACAGCCTGGCCTGGTGGAGGAACTGATTCCGACGGTGCTGTCGATCAGTGATGTGCAGAAGGTGCTGCAAAATCTGCTGCGCGAGAAGGTCTCGGTGCGCAATCTGGAAGTCATTCTGGAGACGCTGGCCGATGTGGCGCGCAACAGCAAGGATCTGAGCTACCTGACCGAAGCGGTGCGGCAAAAGCTGGGCGCGGCGATCTGTCAGTCGCTGCTGGGGGAGGGCGGCGCCCTGAGCGTGCTGACGCTCGACCCGAATATCGAACAGACCCTGCTGCAAAGCGTGCGCAACGTGGACATGGGCAGCACGCTGGTGGTGGAGCCGAAATACGCCGAACAGCTGCTGGCGCGGCTGTCGGCCCAGTCGGAGCGCATGATGAAGGGGAATATGCTGCCGGTACTGCTGTGCTCACCGGAACTGCGGCGCCACATCCGCGCCCTGTCCGAACGCGTGGTGCCGCACCTGCGCATCCTGTCCATGGCCGAGATACCGAACTCGGTGAGCTTGAAGGCGTTTGGGCTGGTGGCTATTTGATGTTCGCTCGGCTATTGCTCTTCACTCAACTCATCAATACTGGGTACTTGCTCATCATCCCACGAACTCGAGAATGCAAGT
>NZ_JABWEB010000037.1 GCF_013369485.1 Massilia sp. BJB1822 | reverse complement strand
TCAGCAGCAGAGAAGCGAGATTATCTAGTGTTTCGTGCGATTCGTCAAGCTTCTTTCTTTTCCTACCGTTTCGCGATTTGCATCTGCGTTGCGGCGGGGACAGAACTATAGCCAAAGGGCGTGGGGTTTGCAAGGCCTTTCACGAATTTATATGTGAAATAGACGATGGCGCAGGCGATCCAGGCCGACCACAAGGTATGCGTGAGGAAGTGGGCGCCTCGCAACTGCTGCATCCAGCCGACCATGCCGCCGAATAGCAGCATGGCGCCGGCTACCGCCGCCGCCATGCGCGGACGCCGCGGCCACCAGAAGGCGGACAGCGCCACCAACCACAGGGCGCTTGAGGCATGGCCGGCCGGCATGCAGTGGCCTGCGCTCAGCCCTGCCGGGAAGATTTCCAGCAGTCTTATATAGGGTTCGGTGCCACCATAGCGCTGCAAGTCCCATGGGCAGTGCGACTGGCTGAAGTGTTTGAGCACACTCATGACCGTCGGCACCAGCACGGCCGATATGGCGACCACACGCAAGGCGATGCGGCGCGAACCATCCCAACGTGGGCTTGGGCGGAACCAGTCCCAGATACACAGGGCGACAAAGGCGCCGCCCAGCATGGAGAGCGCAGCCTTCAGGATCACATGGTTGAACTTCTCGGCAATCCAGGCGTGCTGCATGGGAAAGCTGCGACTGGCCGCATCGTAAGCGGCATCGGCCAGCCGCAAGTCGATATCGGTGTAATTGCCAAGCCAAAGAATGAGCAGAGCCGTGTTCAGTAGCACCGCAGCCGCGATGCGGCTGGAATGCGAAGCATTTGCCGACTCAAGTACCGGTGCTGCAGGCATGGAACAGATCCAGTTTAGGGTTATACACCGCCGTGCTCACATTCAGCATGCCCAGGGTGGAGTGGAAGACGTTATCGTGCGAGAACTCCTGCCGGCCACGCGCAGCCAGGCAGGCGCCGTCGATATGAAAACGGGAGCGGAAGCTGTCGGACAGCCAGAGCATCATCGGCACATGGCGCTGCTCGATAGGCGAGATGATGTAAGGCGCGCCATGCAGATACATATTCTTTTCGCCCAAGGACTCGCCGTGGTCGGAGAAATACAGCAGCGAGGTATCGACACCGCTATCGGCGCCGGCGGTCTTCAGCACTTCGATTGCCTTGTTCAGCACATGGTCGGTATACAGAATGGTGTTGTCGTAAGCGGCCATGATGGCTTCGCGCGAACACTGCTCCAGTTCATTGGTCTGGCAGATGGGCGTGAATTTGGCAAACTCCTTGGGATAGCGCTTCCAGTACGCCGGACCATGGCTACCCTTCTGGTGCAGGACGATGACCAGGTCTTTCTTCGCATCGCGGATGATTTGCGGCAGATTTTGCAGCAGACGCTCGTCGTAGCACTCCTCGTCATTGCAGAATGGGTCTCCGGCCACTGGCTGGGACAGGTCTTCATACTGCACGCGGTCGCAGACGCCCTTGCAGCCGGAATTATTGTCGCGCCACAGCACATCGAAGCCGGCGTGCTTCAGCACATCGAGCAGGCCTTCCTGATTCCGGGCCTTGTCGGCCGAATAATCCTCGCGGCCAAAGGCGGAAAAGACGCAGGGAACCGAGATGGCCGTGGCCGTGCCGCAGGAGCTGACGTCCTGGAAATTCACCAAACCAGTCTGGCGCGCCAGCTGCGGGTTGGTTTCACGCGCATAGCCATTCAGCGAGAAGTTCATGGCGCGCGCGGTTTCGCCGACCACGATCACCGTTACCGTGCGCCTAGCATTGGCGCCGGCGGCGCTCCACAGCGCGCCCTTCTTCGCATCCCTGCCCAGAGGCGCGACCACCGTCGGCGCGGCCAGCTTGCGCTTCAGATAACCATGGGTGGCCTGGAACATATTGGTGGGCGTGAGCAGGAAGCGCAGCTCGCGGTGTTCGCGCACGGCGGGCGCCAGCGTTTTGAACAGCAGGAGCAGCAAGGCGCCAGCAGCCAGCAGGGATAGACAAAAAATGCCGCCCTTGATCAGCAAGCCCTTGCCGATCGAGGCAAAGCGCAGGTCCGTGCGCCATACCAGCAGCGAAGGCAGGACGCCCAGCAGCGCGATGGTCAGCAGCATCCGCCAGCTGAACAACTCACCGGCTTCGCGGACATCGGTTTCGACCACGTTCTGCACCATGGAAGCATCGATGCCGATGCCGTATTGGCTCATGAAGTAACTGAGGGCCGAAGTGGCGAGAAAGAGGAAAATCAGGACTGGCTTGATCAGCGGCCGGAAGCTGACGATGGTCAGGAAGGCATTGAAGATGCAGACCAGCACCAGGAAGGAACCGGCATAGACAGGCAGGTTACTGAGCTTGATCCCGCCGGTCGCCTGAACGAAGGCGCGCCAGAAGTTGACGTTATACGCAAGAACAAGAAATGCCGAAGCCAAAAGAGTAAACAATGGCGCATTGATGCGCGGCTGGGCTTTCAGGTTCACTACCGGGACTCCGTCTGGACAATCCCGTGATCTTAATGAAGGATGGGTAAGTATCCTGTGAAGGGCAGATTAAGATTTCGTTAAGAGCTCTCGAAAACGCAACTCGAAGCGCGTGCCGCCGTCAGTTCCCTCGCTCACTTGCAAGTCGGCACCCAGGTAAGCGCTGATGCGCTGGACCAGCGCCAGCCCCAGGCCCGTTCCGGAAGAACCGCGCGCTTCCGCCGGCATCGGCTCGTTGCGCAGCGCGGCCATGGCGGCGGGCGGTAGGCCCGGCCCGGTATCTTCGACGATGATGGACTGCGCTCCCAGGCTGACGCTGACCGCGCCGCGCTCCGTGTACTGGCAGGCATTGCGTATCAAATTGCCAATAGCAGCAAGCAGCAGTTCGCGCGGCGCGCGCACGGCGAAATCTTCGCCGCCGAGATAGTCCAGGGTCAGCGGGCGCTCGGCCACCAGATGCTGGTAGCGCGCCACCTCGTCCTGCGCCAGCGCGGCGGCCGACAGCGAGGCCCATTCCAGCACCTCGGGCGAACGGGCGAGACGCAGCAGCACGGAGACCGATTCGGCCGCCTCGCGCGCCGCGCGGTAAATGCGTTCGGCCGGCGCGTGCAATTGCGGCTGATCCTGGGTTTGCGCCATCAGCACCTCGGCCGCGCCGCTGATCACGGTGAGCGGGGTACGCAGCTCGTGGCTGACGTCACCGGTGAAGAAGCGTTCGCGGTCGAGGAAACGGGTCAGCTCCCCGGTGTGGCCGGCGAAGGAGCGTGCCAGCAGGCCCAGTTCATCCTTGCGCTCCTGCAGCGGCAGATCGGGTTTGCGCTGTTCCACCGCACCGGCCAGCTGCATGATCGGCACGATGATGCGGTTGGCGACGAAAGTACCCAGCACCGCCGAGCAGCCGAGGAAACCGAGGAAGCCCAGCGCGAACAGCGAATACACCACCAGCTCGATCTTTTCGTATTCGCTGTCGTGGTCCACCACCACGTAGTCGCCATTTTCATCCTGTCCCACCAGCAGATGCAGATCCACGCCGTCCACGGTCTTTTCCTGCACGCCGGGCGGCAGATTGCGCAGGGAGAGGGGAATATCGGCGCCGTGGTGGAAGCTCATCCCGGCCGGCATTTCCACCGGCAGCTTGCCGGCATAGCGCGGCGAAGCCCACATGGCGACATCTTCCAGGCGCTCGTCCACCAGCCGGGTTTCGATGCCTTCCACCGCGATGCCGGCGATGATGGCGAAGAAGGCCGATGAAATCAGCGCAAACAGCAGATAGGCGACGACAATGGGCCGGCGCAGGGAGTTAGACCTCTTCATGCGAGGCTACCAGTTTGTAGCCGATGCCGGAAATGGTGCGCAGCATGGCGAAGGCGTAGGGTTTGTCGAGCACCTGGCGCACGGCGTGGATATGGGTGCGCAGCGCATCACTATCGGGCCGATTGTCGCCCCAGACCTCGTTTTCGATCTGCTCGCGCGTAACCACGCGCGGCGACTGTTTCATCAGGCAGCCCAGGATAGTGTAGCCGGTCTTGGTCAGCACCAGCGGACGGCCCGCGCGGCGGGCATCGAAGGTGGCAGTGTCGAAAACCAGATCACCCACCGTCATGGTGCTGCTGCGGCCATGGCTGCCGTGGGCGCGCCGCACCAGAGCTTTCAGGCGCACTTCCAGCTCGATCAGGGAGAAGGGTTTGACCAGATAATCGTCGGCGCCGCTTTCGAAACCGGCCACCTTGTCCTGCAGCGTGTCGCGCGCGGTCAGCATCAGCACCGGCGTGTCCATTCCCAGTTCGCCGCGCAGCTTCTGGCACAGTTCCAGGCCATTCAGGCCAGGCAGCATCACGTCCAGCACGACGGCGTCGTACTGGTTCTGGGCGGCCAGCGCCAGCCCTCCATAGCCATTCACCGCCGAATCAAGAATATAACCCTTGGGTTCGAGGAAGCCGTAGAGATTGGCGATAATGTCCGGATTGTCTTCAATAATGAGCAGGCGCATGCTGGAATTATAATTCCGTGATTGCCAATCCGCTGAAACCTATGTCCATTCCTACTATCGCCCCCGTACAGAACGCGGCGCTTGCCCTGCAACTCGGCAAGGCCATCGACAATAAAACCAAGCCGCTCGGCAGCCTTGGCACGCTGGAAACGCTGGCGCGCCAGCTTGGCCTGATCCAGCAAAGCACCGCACTTGCCGTGCACGCGCCGGCCATTCTGGTCTTTGCCGGCGACCACGGGGTGGTGGCGGAAGGGATTTCGGCCTATCCGCAGGACGTGACCTGGCAGATGGTGGAGAACTTCCTGGCCGGCGGCGCTGCCATCAATGTATTCGCGCGCCAGAACGGCTGCGCCCTGCAAGTGGTGGATGCGGGCGTCAACCATGATTTCGGCCCGCGCGCGGGACTGGTGGACTGCAAGGTGGCGCATGGCACCCGCAACTTCGCCCAGGAAGCGGCCATGACGGCCACCGAGTGCGACCGCGCGCTGCAGCACGGCATGGCGCTGGCCGCCGAGCTGCCCGGCAATGTGCTGGGCTTTGGCGAAATGGGCATCGGCAATACCACGGCCGCCGCCGCCCTGATGCACAAGCTGACCGGCATTCCGGTGCGCGATTGTGTGGGCGCCGGCACCGGCTTGTCGGCCGAAGGCGTCCTGCGCAAGCAGCAAGTGATCGAGGCGGCAGTCGCCAGGCATGTCGGCGTCAGCGAGCCGCTGGACGTGCTGGCCACTTTCGGCGGCTTCGAGATCGCCATGATGGCAGGTGCCATGCTGAAAGCTGCCGAGCGCCGCATGGTGTTGCTGATTGACGGCTTTATCGTCACCAGCGCCCTGCTGGTGGCGGCGCGCGTGCAGCCGGCGATTCTCGATTACTGCGTTTTCGCCCATTGCTCGGACGAGAACGGCCATCGGCAGATGCTGGAGCAGCTGGGCGCCAGTCCCCTGCTGCATCTGGGCCTGCGCCTGGGCGAAGGCACCGGCTCCGCCCTCGCCCTGCCGCTTCTTCAGGCCGCCGTCAATTTCATGAACGAGATGGCGACCTTCGAATCGGCCCAGGTCAGCGAGAAGTCCGAATAAGCCATGCAGCAGTTGCGCCTCTTCTTCATCGCCCTGCAATTCTTCACGCGCCTGCCGATTCCGCGCTGGGTAGGCTTTGAGCCGGGCTGGCTGCAGCATTCGTCGCGCTATTTCCCGCTGGTGGGGCTGGTGGTCGCAGCCATAGGCTGCGCTGCGTATGCCCTGGCGGCCCTGGTGCTGCCCGCACCGCTGGCGGCCCTGCTCTCGACCGCTGCCACTATATATATCACCGGCGCCTTCCACGAAGACGGTTTCGCCGATGTTTGCGACGGTTTCGGCGGCGGGCTGACGCGCGAGCGGGTGCTGGAGATTATGAAGGATTCGCGCGTCGGAGCCTATGGCGCGATCGGCATCGTCTTGCTGCTGGCGGTGAAAATCACAGCGCTGGCCTGCATGCCTGCTTTGACCGCACTGGCGGCGCTGCTGGTGGCGCATCCCGTGTCTCGCCTGATGGCGGCGGCGCTGATCTGGCGCATGGAGTATGCGCGGGCCGAAGGCAAGGCCAAGCCGCTGGCACAGGAAATGAGCGGCGGCGAATTCGCCATCGCCGCCCTGTGCGCCGCCCTGCCCCTGCTATTGGCCGGAGCCATGGGCTGGCTGTCCTGGCGCTCCCTCGCCTGCGGCTTGCTGGCGTCGGCGCTGGCGGCCTTCTGGCTGGCGCGCAAATTCCAGCATCGCGTTGGCGGCTATACCGGCGATTGTCTGGGCGCCGTGCAGCAACTCACGGAGGCCGTCTTCTATTTATGCGTGCTGGCCAGCGCCAGCACCCTGCATCCAGCATGGAACTGATCCTGGTGCGCCACCCGCAGCCGCTGGCTGCCCCGGGCGTCTGCTATGGCAGCAGCGATCTGGCGGTGGACGATGAGGAAATGCTACGCGTCCATGCCGCCTTGCGCGCGGAGCTGGCTGCCATGCCCGGACTGGCGCCCTTGCGCATCTATTCCAGTCCGCTGCGGCGCTGCGCCAGTCTGGCCAGGCTGATGGACGAGGAGGCCTGCTTCGACGCCCGCCTGGCCGAAATGGATTTCGGCGCCTGGGAGCTGCGCCAGTGGGACGAGATCGCGCGCGCCGAGATCGATGCCTGGGCCGCCGACCTGCTGCACTACCGCCCCGGCGGCGGGGAATCCGTGCTGATGATGGCGCAGCGCGTCGCGCAGTTCTTGGCAGGCCTTCAGGATGCGATGGCCAAGCAGCCGCCCTGCCAGCCGCTGCTGGTCTGCCATGCCGGCAGCATCCGTCTCATCAGCGCCCTCGCCTCCGGCCTGCCCCTGCAGGAAGCTGCACTGGCCGCCGCCAGCAGCCCACACAAGATCGCCTATGGCGCCGTGCTGCGGTTGCCCTTGGCATGCAAGTCCGTATAATGTCGAGGTTTTGGTGCCCGCGCTTGAGTCCTTGAGCGCAGTTAAACGGGAAACACGGAACCGCCCAGGCGGCCAACGTGTGCTGCCCCCGCAACGGTAAGCAAGTGCCGCTCCGCGGCAGCCGTCTTTTGCAACCACTGTGCTTCGCATGGGAAGGTGAGACGGCCAAACCTGCCAGCCCGGATACCGGCCAAATCAGGTGGAGACGCCGCCGCCCGCGGCAGGCGTTTCTGTTCAACCCGGCCCACGGGGACATAGGCCGGTTGCTCACTTACGAAGATTGTCATGACCTTTCCTGTATCACGGCAGGCGGCCCTTGCGTCGCTCGCACTGGCTATTGCCGCGCCCTCCGCATTCGCACAAAACGCTGCGCATAGCACCGTTCTCATTACCGCCAGCCGCACGCCGCAGCCAGCCAGCGAGGTGCTGCGCGACACCCTGACCATTGGCGCCGATGAAATCCTGCGCTCCGGCGCAGGCTCCATCAGCGATCTGCTGCAGCGCCAGCGCGGCATCGAAATCACCCGCAATGGCGGCCCGGGGACCAGCGGCAATGTATTCATCCGCGGCGCCAACGGCAATCAGAGCCTGGTGCTGGTGGATGGCGTGCGCATTGGTTCGGCCACCACCGGCACGGCCAGCTGGAATGCGATTCCGCTCAGCGCCATCGACCATATCGAGATCGTGTACGGCCCGCTGAGCACCTTGTACGGCGCGGACGCCATCGGCGGCGTGATCCAGATCTTCACCAAGAAGGGTAAGGGCGATGTGGACGTGACGGCATTCGTTGGCGCGGGCAGCAATGCCACGCGCGCCGCCGATGCCGCCATCTCGGGCAGCTCGGGTCCGGTCAACTACTCGCTGAGCGCCGGCCGCGAACGTTCCGACGGCTTCTCGGCCAGCCTGCCCGGCGCTTCGGGCTACAACCCGGACGATGACGGTTACGACCGCCGCAGCGCCGCCGGCCAGGTGTCGCTGCAACTGGCGGAAGGCCATGAGCTGGGCGCGAATTTCTTGTACAGCAAAGTGGACGCCCAGTTCGACAACGGCAAATCGGACTACGATGCGCGCAGCAAAACCCGCATCAGCAATACCTCGGCCTATCTGCGCAACCGCATCCTGCCGAATTGGACCAGCCTGGTGCAAGCGTCGGAAAGCAGCGATAAATCGGGCAGCTTCACCGGCGTTCCATCCACCACCAGCCAGATTGATACCAAGCAGACCGGCTTCTCCTGGCAGAACGATGTGCAACTGGGCCGCGACACCCTGCAGCTGCTGTACGAATTCCGCAAGGAGGAAGTGACGTCCACTTCGGCCGGCATCGCCGAGCGCAAGCGCCATACCCGTTCGCTGGCCGCCACCTATGGCATGCAGCGCGGCGACCATCTGTTCAGCGCCGGTGCGCGCCACGACGACAACTCGCAGTTCGGCAGCAAGGCCACCGGCTCGCTGGGCTATGGCTACCGCATCTCGCCAGCGCTGCGCGCCAACGCCAGCGTCGGCACCAGCTTCCGCGCGCCGACCTTCAATGAGCTGTACTACACCGGCTACGGCAACGAGAACAACAAGCCGGAAAAAGGCCGCAACGGCGAGATCGGCCTGCACTACGACGACGGCAAGACCCAGCTGGGCGCCGTGTACTACCACAATAAGCTGGACGACCTGCTGGTCAGCACCACGCCCTGCCCCTATCCAGGCTACAAATACGGTTGTGCCTACAACGTCAACAAGGCCGTGCTGAAAGGCCTGAGCCTGTCGGCCGAGCGCCAGTTCGGCAATCTGAAACTGAGCGCCAACACCGACTTCCAGGAGCCGCGCGACGACACCACCGGCAAGCTGCTGCAGCGCCGCGCCAAGCGTCACGCCAACCTGAACGCGGAATATGCGCTGGGCGCGCTGCATGCGGGCGCCGAGCTGCAACTGTCCGGCCGCCGCTTCGAGGACCAGGCCAACCGCGTGGCGCTGGGCGGCTACAGCCTGCTCAACCTGCACGCCACCTGGCAGTTCTCGCGCGACTGGTCGGCCCTGGTGCGCTGGAATAACGTGGCGGACAAGAAGTATGAAGTGGCGCGCTTCTATGGCAGCGCCGGTTCCACCTTCTTCGCCGGCCTGCGTTACGGCATGAAGTAAATGGTGTAACCTGCCGGGCGTAGCGAATGCGCCCGGCAGCGCAGTATCCCAACGCAGTACCCCGAATTCTGAAGGCAGTACATGCAAGCAAATCCCGTCCGGCTGCGCAAGCGCGCCGCCGTCCTCAATCTGGCGCTGATCGCCGCCACCCTCGCCAGCCTGGTCCTGGCGGGCATGGTTGGCTCGGTCACCGTTTCCCTGTCCGAGATTCCCGGCGCGCTGCTGGAACTGCTGCGCGGCGAAGCCAGCTCGCTGGCAGCCACCTTGCTCGACCTGCGCCTGAGCCGCGCGCTGGTGGCTTTCGTGACCGGCGCTTCGCTGTCGCTGGCGGGCGTGATGATGCAAGCCTTGCTGCGCAATCCCCTGGCCGACCCTTATGTGCTCGGCATTTCCGCTGGTGCCTCGGTCGGCGCCCTGGCTGCCCTCTTCTTCGCTTGCGCCGCCTGGATGGTGGACAGCGCGGCTTTCGCCAGCGCCGTCGTGGTCTCGATCCTGTTGTACACACTGGCGCGGCGCGACCTGCGCGGCGGCGCGGCGGCCGATGGCGGCACCGCCCTGCTGCTGCTGACAGGCCAGATTTTTTCTTCCGTCTGTATCGCCCTGGTGACGCTGATGCTGTCGATCGCACCGGAAAGCCGGCTGCGCAGCATGGTGTTCTGGCTGATCGGCGAGCTGGCCGGCGCGCCGCTGCGCCTTCTGCCATGGGTGGTGCTGGCGGCGGTGCTGGTCTTCACACTGCGCAATGCGCGCGCCCTGAATGTGATGGCCCTGCATGCGGAAGCCTCGGCCACGCTGGGCATCCGCGTCGGCACGCTGCGCAAAAGCCTGTTCTTCTGCTCTGCCCTGCTGACCGCCACGTCCGTCACCAGTGCCGGCAGCATCGGCTTTGTCGGCCTGATTATTCCGCATGCCTGCCGCTTCGCCTTCGGTCCCGACCACCGCCTGCTGGTACCGGCGGCCACGCTGGCCGGCGGCGCCTATCTGGTGCTGACCGATATCGTAGCGCGCACCATCATCGCGCCGCAGCAGCTGCCGGTCGGCGTCATCACAGCCCTGATCGGCGCGCCGGTCTTCCTGTATCAACTGCACCGGCTGAGGAAATAAGATGCTCTCGACCCAGAAACTCAAGCTGTGCATAGGCCAGCGCACGCTAGTCGAAAACCTCGACTGGCGGGTGGGCGATGGCGAATGCTGGAGCGTAATCGGCCGCAATGGCGCCGGCAAAAGCACCTTGCTGCGCACCCTGGCCGGTCTGCGCCAGCCGGATGGTGGCCAGGTGGCGGTCGAAAATCGTCCACTGCAGGACTGGCCGCTGGAAGAGCTGGCGCGCAGCCGCGCCTTCCTGGCGCAGGCGCGCAACGATGCCTTCTCCTACAGCGCGCTGGAAACCGTGCTGTCGGCGCGCCATCCCTACCATAGCCAGCGCTATTGGGAAGACAGCGACGACCACCAAATCGCCATGCGTGCCCTGGCCGCGATGGAGGTCGACGATCTGGCAGCGCGCGATGTGCGCACCCTGTCCGGCGGCGAACGCCAGCGGGTCGCCATCGCCGCCATGCTGGCCCAGGACACGCCGCTGCTGCTGCTGGACGAACCGGCCAATGCCCTGGACCTGGCGCACCAGGTCAGCGTTATGAGCCTGCTCGCGCGCCTGTGCCGCGAGCAGAAGAAAACCGTAGTCATGGTCGGACATGACCTGAATCTGGCGCACAGCGTATCGAGCCACGCCCTGCTGCTGATGGGCGACGGCCGCTGGCAGGCAGGCAGCGTGGACGAGACCATGCAACCTGCCATCCTGAGCGACTACCTGGGCCACCCGATCGACATCATCCGCCACGGCAACCGCAGCATCTTCATTCCACTTGAGGTAAGCGCATGAACCCAATGACTTCCGACGACACCGCCGCATTGAACGAGCGCCATCGCGCCCGCATGGAGCGCAAGAAGGCCATCATCGACGCCAAGATCGCCGCCGCCGACAAGCAGATCGGCATCATCATCGTCAACACCGGCAATGGCAAGGGCAAAAGCTCCAGCGGTTTCGGCATGGCGGTGCGCGCCATGGGCCATGGCATGAAAGTGGGCGTGGTGCAGTTTATCAAGGGCGCGATGGCGACCGGCGAAGAACTCTTCCTGCGCCGCTTCCCGGAAGAAGTCAGCTTCCACGCCATGGGCGAAGGCTATACCTGGGAAACCCAGAACCGCGAGCGCGATATCGAAAAAGCGCAGGCGGCGTGGGAGCAGGCCAGGCGCTTTCTCGCCGATCCAGCCATCGGCATGGTGGTGCTGGACGAACTGAATATCGCCCTCAAATACCACTATCTGGACGTGGAGACTGTCATCGCCGACCTGTTGGAACGTCCTGCCATGCAGCACGTCGTCATCACCGGCCGCGGCGCGCCGCCGGAACTGATCGAAATCGCCGATACCGTGACCGAGATGAATGTGGTCAAACACGCCTTCAAGGCGGGCATTGCGGCGCAAGCCGGAACGGAGTGGTAATGAGCGAAAAGATCGCCGTGCGCGCCATGCTGCTGGCCGCCGTATCATCGGGCCAGGGCAAGACCACGGTCACTGCAGCGCTGGCGCGCAAGCTGGTGCAGCAGGGCCAGCGCGTGCGCGTATTCAAGTGCGGCCCGGATTTCATCGACCCCATGCTGCTGGAACGCGCCAGCGGCGCGCCGGTCAAATCGCTCGACCTGTGGATGGTGGGCGAAGATGCCTGCCGCCAGCAACTGGCGCAGGCCGCGCGCGAAGCCGATGTGATCCTCATCGAAGGGGTGATGGGCTTATATGACGGCACGCCTTCTTCGGCCGACTTGTCGCGCACCTTCGGCGTGCCGGTCATGGCGGTGATCGATGCCGGCGCGATGGCGCAAACGGCTGGTGCGCTGGTGCACGGCTTGCGCGACTATGGTCCGGTGCAAATGGCTGGCGTGATCGCCAACCGCGTCGCCAGTCCCGGCCACGCGAAAATGGTAGCCGCCTCGCTGCGCGATATTCCGCTATTTGCCACCCTACCCAAGCAGGCGCGCTCCCTGCCCGAACGCCATCTTGGCCTGGTGCTGCCCGGCGAGGTCGCCGATCTCGATACCCTGCTGGACGAGCTGGCGGCGCAGCTGGATTTCAACCAGCAGGCATGGGACAGCCAGCCGCTGGTCGAGCTGGAGCTGCCGCCCACGCCGGAACCCCAGCGCCAGCATTTGCAAGGAAAAACCATCGCCATCGCGCGCGATGCGGCATTCATGTTCCTCTACCCCGCCAACCTGGAGACGCTGCGGGCATTGGGCGCGCGCCTGGAATTCTTCTCTCCGCTGGCCGACGAGGCGCTGCCGCCGCGTGCCGACGCAGTCTACCTGCCAGGTGGCTATCCCGAGCTGCATGCCGGCGTGCTGGCCGCCGCCGCCAAGTGGACAGCCTCCATCCGCGCCGCCCACACGGCCAACCTGCCCATCGTCGCCGAATGCGGCGGCATGATGGCGCTGGCCGATATGCTATGCGACAGCGATGGCAGGGAGTGGCCTATGGCCGGCCTGCTGCCGGGCCGAGTCGAAATGCAGAAGCGCCTGGCCGGCTTGGGTGCGCAAGCGCTGCCGACGGAGCATGGCCTCTTGCGCGGCCATACCTTCCACTACTCGCGGCTGACGACCGAAACAGCGCCTGTCGCGCATACGGTGAAAAATCCTTCCGGCCTAGAAGGCGAAGCTGTATACAAGATCGGCTCCCTGCACGCCTCCTATTTCCACGCCTACTTCCCCTCCAATCCGGAGGCGGTTGCGGCATTGTTCGCGCGGAGCGAATCATGAGCAATACCCTGGTGCTGGGCGGCGCGCGCTCCGGCAAAAGCCTGTATGCCGAAAAACTGGCCGCCGCCTCGGGCAAGGAGATCGTCTATATCGCCACTGCCGCAGCAGGCGATGGCGAAATGGCGGCCCGCATCGAACATCACCGGCAACAGCGTCCGGCGCACTGGATCACGGTGGAAGAGCCGCTCGCGCTGGCCCAGGCGCTGCAGCAATGGCGCGCGCCGCAGCGCATGGTGCTGGTCGATTGCCTGACCCTGTGGCTGACCAACCTGCTGTTCGCCGATGGCAGCGATTATCCCGATGTGGGCCAGCTTACCCTGCCTGCCCGCTTCCATCAGGAGCGCGCGGCCCTGCTGGCGGTGCTGGGCGAGACGCAGCAAACCGGCGACATCATCCTGGTATCGAACGAGGTAGGCATGGGCATCGTGCCTTACGGCGCCATTTCCCGTGCCTTCACCGACGAAGCGGGCCGCTTGAACCAGGCCGTTGCCGCTGTATGCGAGCGGGCCGTCTTCGTGGCAGCGGGCTTGCCGCTGGTGCTGAAAGGCGCGCCGTGCTGACGGGACTGGGATGGCCGCTGCTCGCACTGCTGATGGCGGCCGGCATCGCGCTCGATCTGCTGCTGGGCGAGGTGCGGCGCTTGCATCCCTTGATCGGTTTCGGCAATCTGGCAATGCGCATCGAAAAGACCTTGAATCGCGGCGCGGCCCGGCGCTGGCGCGGCATACTCGCCTGGTTGCTGGCGGTCGCGCCTCTTGTCGCACTGTCCTTTCTCCTGCTCGATGCCGCTGGCGGCATGCTGGCCATCGCGCTGCATGCCATCCTGCTCTATTTCTGCATCGGCCTGCGCAGCCTGCGCGACCACAATCTGCCGATTGCCGACGCCCTGCAGCGGCAAGACCTGCCGGCGGCACGCATGCTGACGGCACGCATCGTCAGCCGCGACACGGAGCAGGCCAGCGAAGCCGATCTGGCCAAGGCCAGCGCCGAGTCCCTGCTGGAAAACGGCAACGACGCCGTTTTCGGCACGCTATTCTGGTTCGCCGTGGCGGGTGGCCCCGGCGCTGTGCTGTTCCGGCTGGCGAACACGCTGGACGCCATGTGGGGCTACCGTAATCAGCACTTCCTGCATTTTGGCTGGGCCGCCGCCCGCATCGACGATGCACTCAACTATCTGCCGGCCCGGCTGACGGCCCTGTCCTATATCTTGCTGGCTCCCACCCTGCAGGACAAGCGCCGCGCGCTGCGCTGCTGGCTGACGCAGGCTCCGGCCTGGAGCAGCCCGAATGCGGGTCCGGTCATGTCCAGCGGCGCTGGCGCACTCGGTCTGGCACTGGGCGGCGCCGCCACATATGACGGCGAAGTGGAACAGCGCCCGCCGCTGGGCAGCGGACAGCCTGCAACGGCGGCCGATATCCGGCGCGCCTGGCGTCTGGTGCTGAATACCACGCTGCTATGGCTTGGCATGGCCATCGCCGCCGCCGCGCTGGTCCATCTGGCCGCACCGGCGGCGGCCCACATTATCGTCAAGGAGACGCCACATGCTTGAACATGGCGGCAATCTGCGCGACGCCGCATTGCGCTTCGGCCGCAGCGATTGGCTCGACCTCTCGACCGGCATCAATCCCGCCTGGTATCCCGTGCCGCAGCTGGCGGATCAGGCCTGGCACCGTTTGCCCGAAAGCGATCCGGCGCTGGCGGCGGCGGCATGCGCATTCTATGGCGCGCCAAACATGCTGCCGGTGGCGGGGACACAGGCGGCGATCCAGAGTTTGCCGCGCCTGCGCGCGCCCTCGCGCGTGGCAGTAGCCGCGCCCTCCTATGCCGAACACGCCCACCATTGGGCGCAGCACGGCCACACAATGAAGCAGGTTCCTTATGCGGAGCTGGATGGCGCGGCGGAGCAGGCCGATGTTCTCGTCATCTGCAATCCCAACAACCCGACCGGCGCCACCGTACCCGCCTCCGACCTGCTGCGCTGGCATGCTCAATTGGCCTCTCGCGGCGGCTGGCTGGTGGTGGACGAAGCCTTTGGCGACACCGACGGCGGCAACAGCATCGCCGCCCACACCCATCTGCCGGGTCTGATCGTGCTGCGCTCCATCGGCAAATTCTTCGGCCTGGCTGGTCTGCGCCTGGGTTTCGTCGCAGCCCATGAGGGGATACTCAAGCCGCTGGCCGACATGCTCGGGCCATGGAGCATCAGCGGTCCAGCCCAGCAGATCGCCATTGCCGCGCTGCGCGATCGGGCGTGGCAGGAGCAGACCCGTCGCCGGCTGCGCGACTCCGGCCAGCGCCTGCGCGGCCTGCTGGCGGCGCATGGCATCGCCTCGCAAGGCACGGACCTGTTCCAGTGGTGGCCGGAAGCGCGGCCCGAACAGTTCCACGAATTCATGGCGCAGCATGGCATCTGGGTGCGCCTCTTTACGCAAGCAGCGCGCGGCATCCGCCTCGGACTGCCGCCGAACGAAATGGGCTGGCAGCGCCTGCAAACCGCACTTGAACATTGGAGCAAGGAGAAACGATGAAAAAATATCTGCCAACGCTGGCCTGTCTGGCGGCGCTCCAGGCGCAAGCCGCCATCACCGTCAACGACGATGACGGCAAAGCCGTCACGGTGCAAAAGCCTGCGCAGCGCGTAGTCTCGCTGGCGCCGCATGTGACCGAGCTGCTGTTCGCAGCTGGCGGCGGCGATAAGATCGTGGGCGCCGTCACCTATAGCGATTATCCAGAGGCGGCAAAAAAAATCCCGCGCGTCGGCGATAACCGCCAGGTCGATATGGAACGCCTGATCGCACTCAAGCCCGACCTGCTGGTGGTCTGGCGCCACGGCAGCTCCGAACGTCAGATCGACATGCTGCGCCAGTTGAACATCCCCATCTTTCACAGCGAACCGCAAACGCTGGACGCCATCCCCGAAGGTCTGATCCGTCTCGGCCAGCTGATGGGCACCGAAAGCGCGGCCCAGCCGGCCGCCGCCGAAATGAAACGCAAGCTGGCCGCGCTGCGCGCCCAGTATGCAGGCCGTCCGCCGGTACGCACCTTCTACCAGGTCTGGGACAAGCCGCTATACACGCTGAACGGCAGCCATATCGTCAGCGATGCCCTGCGCGTCTGCGGCGGCGAGAACATCTTCGCCAGCATGAAAATCACGGCACCCGTGGTCAGCGTCGAAGGCGTGCTGCAGGAAGATCCGGAAGCCATCTTCGGCACGGCCGAGAAGGACTATGGCGGCGTCAATCTGTGGCGCCAGTACGGCACGCTGAAAGCCACGCGCCAGGGCAATCTGTTCACGGTGGAAGGCGACCTGCTCAACCGCGCCGGCCCGCGCATGATCCAGGGCACGGCCATTCTGTGCGAAAAACTCGAACTGGCGCGCCAGCACCGCAAGCATTGAAAATGGACTTCCCCTACACCACCCTGATGGTGCAAGGCACCACATCCGACGCGGGCAAGAGCACCGTGGTAGCGGCCCTGTGCCGCCTGCTGAAGCGCAATGGCGTCAGCGTGGCGCCCTTCAAGCCGCAGAATATGGCGCTCAACAGCGCCGTTACCGTGAATGGCGGCGAGATCGGCCGCGCCCAGGCCTTGCAGGCAATTGCCGCCGGCCTGGAACCGCACACCGACATGAATCCGGTGCTGCTGAAGCCCTCCAGCGATATCGGCGCCCAGGTCATCATCAACGGCAAGGCACTGTCGAATATGAATGCGCGCGACTATCACAACTACAAGCTGGTGGCGATGGAGGCAGTGCTTTCATCGCATGAACGCCTGCTGCAAAAATACGGCAAGGTGGTGGTGGAAGGCGCGGGCAGCCCGGCCGAAATCAATCTGCGCAACCGCGACATCGCCAATATGGGCTTCGCCGAAGCGGTGGATTGCCCGGTCATCCTGGTGGCCGACATCGACCGCGGCGGCGTATTCGCCCACCTGGTCGGCACCCTGTCCTGCCTCTCCGAAAGCGAGCGCAATCGCGTGATCGGCTTTGTCATCAACCGCTTCCGCGGCGATATCTCGCTGCTGGAGCCGGGCCTGGAATGGCTGGAACAACAGACCGGCAAGCCCGTGCTGGCGGTACTGCCGTATCTGCATGGCCTCTTCCTCGACGCCGAGGATGCGGTGCAAGCAGTGCAGGCCGCACAAGGCGCTTTCCGCGTGGTCGTTCCCAGCGGGCCGCGCATGAGCAACCATACCGACTTCGATGCGCTGCGCGCCCACCCCGAAGTCGATCTGCGCTTCGTGCGCGAAGGCGAACCGATTCCCGCCGCCGATCTGATCATCCTCCCCGGCAGCAAGAACACGCGCGGTGACCTGGCCTGGCTCAAATCGCAGGGTTGGCAGGAAAAGATCGCCCGCCACCTGCGTTATGGCGGCAAGGTGATCGGCATCTGCGGCGGCTTCCAGATGCTGGGCCAAAGCGTCCTGGATCCGCATGGCATGGAAGGGGAACCCGGCGAATCGGCCGGTCTCGGCCTGCTCGATATCCGCACCGAGCTGACGCAGGACAAGCGCCTGGAACAGGTCAGCGGCAGCTGCGCCTTTGCCGAAGCCAGCGTGACCGGCTACGAGATCCATATGGGCGTCTCGTCCGGTAGCAGCATGGAGCGCCCCGTCTTCCACATCGGCGGGCGTCCGGAGGGCGCCATCTCGGAGGACAATCAGGTGCTGGGGACTTATCTGCATGGGCTGTTCGACACGCCACAAGCGGGCAATGCCCTGCTGCGCTGGGCCGGCCTGCATTCGGACACCACCGTGGATACATCCGCCCTGCGCGAAGCCAGTCTTGAACGCCTGGCCGATGCCACCCAACCCTTGCTGGACGCCTTGATACAGCTGAAAAAATGAGTCACGCCTACCCTCCCGAACAAGTCGAAGGCGTCTACCGCGCCATCCGCGAGCGGCGCGACGTGCGCCACTTTGCGCCCGGGCCGCTGCTGGAGGGCCAGCTGGAACGCTTTATCACTGCTGCCCACAATGGCCCCAGCGTCGGTTTCATGCAACCCTGGCGTTTCATCCGCATCAGCAGCATGGAGCTGCGGCGCGCCATCCACCAGTTGGTGGATGAAGAGCGCGAGCTGACGGCACAGGCGCTGAACCAGCGTTCGGAAGAATTCATGCGCCTGAAGGTGGAAGGCATCCTGCAATGCGCCGAAGTCCTGGTAGTGGGCTTGATCGACAAGCGCGAGGACTTCGTCTTTGGCCGCCGCACCATGCCGGAGATGGATCTGGCCTCGGCCTCCTGCGCTATCCAGAACTTCTGGCTTGCGGCGCGCGCCGAAGGCATCGGCGTAGGCTGGGTCTCGCTGTTCGAGCCGCAGCGCTTGCGCCAGCTATGCGGCATGCCCGAAGGCAGCCAGCCCATCGCCGTGCTGTGCGTGGGCCAGGTCGACGAATTCTACAAGGCGCCGATGCTGGAATTGGAAGGCTGGGACAAGCGCCGCTCCATTGAGCAAATCGTCTACGAAAACAGCTGGGGGACGAACGGCAAATAAGTCAGGGAAAAACAGAGCTTCGGCTTTTATGTGACAATCATTGGACACCAGCTCTGTGTCCTCCCATGACCGCCCCCGATTCCAGCAAACGCTATCTGCCTTGGGTTGTCGCTACAACCCTCTTCATGGAGCAGCTCGACTCCACCATCGTCAACACCGCCGTTCCCGCCATCGCAGCCAGCCTGCAAGTCACGCCACTTAGCCTGAAAGCCGTTGTCACCAGCTATATTCTCAGCCTGGCGGTAGCAATTCCCGTCAGCGGATGGATGGCCGACCGCTACGGAACGCGGCGCGTCTTCATGAGCGCCATCGCCATCTTCACGGTCGCCTCCATGCTGTGCGGCCTGTCGGTGAATTCGCCCATGCTGGTGGCAGCGCGCCTGCTGCAAGGTTTCGGCGCCGCCATGATGATGCCGGTCGGGCGCATCACCATCATCCGCACCTTCCCCAAGTCGGAACTGCTGCGCGCCATGAACTTCGTCATCATTCCGGCGCTCATAGGACCGTTGCTGGGACCAACCGTGGGCGGCTTGATCGTCCACTGGCTGTCCTGGCGCGAGATCTTCTTCATCAATGTGCCGGTCGGACTGGCTGCCATCTATCTGGCGCGGCGCTATATGCCCGACTATCGCGGCGAGAAGACGCGGCCACTGGACATGATAGGCCTGGTCTTGTTCGGCACCGGCATCGCCCTGCTCTCATGGCTGCTGGAAGTCTTCGGCGAACACAAGATCGATCCCACTTCAGGCGCAGTGCTGCTGCTGATTTCCTGCAGCCTGCTGGCAGCCTATGCCTGGCATGCGCGCAGCGAAGCGCATCCCTTGCTCCGGCTCGATCTGTTCCGCATCCGCACCTTCCGCGTGTCCGTTTTCGGCGGCTTCGCCACGCGGCTCGGCGTCAGCGGCCTGCCCTTCCTGCTGCCGCTGCTATATCAGTTGGGGCTTGGCCTGCCCGCCTGGCAATCAGGTTTACTGATGATGCCTTCCGCCGCCGCTGCCATGGGCATGAAGTTCATTTCAACACGGCTGCTGGGACGCTTCGGCTATCGCCAGGTGCTGGTGGTGAACACGGTGCTGATCGGGCTCACGATCAGCATGTACTCATTTGTGAAGGTGGGAACGCCCTTGCCACTGATCGTGGCGATCAGCCTCTGTCTGGGCTTTTTCAATTCGCTGCAATTCTCCAGCATGAACAGCATCGCTTATGCCGATGTAGATGCGCAGGATTCCAGCATGGCCAGCACAATAGCCAGTTCGATGCAGCAGCTGTCAGTAAGTTTCGGTCTGGCCTGCGGCTCGCTGGTGACGGGATTCTTTTTGGGCGATGCGCCCCAATCGGACCGGGCCATGCTCAGCAGTGCCCTGCATTACGCTTTTTTGACCCTGGCCGCACTGACGATATTGTCCTCACTCACTTTCTGGACCTTGCGCCCGGCGGACGGCGAGGCAATCAGCAAAGGCAGCGCATAAGCTAAAAAGATCGCCGCCCAAAAC
>NZ_JABWEB010000036.1 GCF_013369485.1 Massilia sp. BJB1822 | reverse complement strand
TGAATCGATGCGCGACAATATCGAACTTTGTTGAGATCGAAGTGTATTGTCCAAATCGCCCTCATAGAACAGTAAATTCTCCCTTGGCATTTCTTCAGTACTCCGAATTCGATTGAGGCTCAACAGTTGTACATCACAAGTTTGCAATATAGCACGAGCAACTATGGGGCGTAGCGTATGGGCGTATGAGGGGCGCTTTTGTCAGCATGGAAGGCGCGTACCAATGTACGCGCCTCCACATTCCGTTCGATCGGTTTATAGAGAGGAAAATCCGGATGGAGTTTGGCCGGTAGCGACAATCGCTGCAAGCTCGCTGAGGATTGCTCGTACATCGGCATAGCTAGCCTCTCCATGCCCCGGCCCCATAGATGGCTTTGTGATCGGAATGGCGTTAGGCCAGCGCTTGCCCGCAATTTCAGGCATTGCCGCCTTGCTCAGTTCCAGCAAGTCATTAACACGTTCGGCATAATAAGCGCTTACTTTCGTTTCACGCTCCTTTGCGGACATCTTCTCGAAAGATTCCAATGAACTTTTAAGTTGTGGGTATAGGTCGTCTGCCGTTGTCATATTGTGGTCCTCGCTGATTGAAAGCCAATCAATAGATAGTAGTTCAATTGCCCGATTTCAAGAGCGGCAATGGCCTCAAGCCAATACCTGCTCAGTCAGGCGGAGGCCCAATAGATGTTGGGCCGGTCGGTTTGTTTGCTGAGTGCCAGGGTGCTAGGAGTCGAAAAAAACACCGGGCGATTGGACGATTCGGGCAGTTGTGTGCGCCTGGATCTGGTGAGTCGGAAATGGGGGGCATGAAGGTTCGCAAGGCTGCGAACGGACGATTGGACGATTCGGACGGATGCGCGGGCTTGAGGGGGGGCGCCGGAAATAGACCGGACACGAGGACTGCTTGGTCTGAAAACAAAAACGCCGATCTACATGGATCGGCGTTTCGTCAAGGATGTTCTTGGTGGCCCGGGGCGGAATCGAACCACCGACACAAGGATTTTCAATCCTCTGCTCTACCAACTGAGCTACCAGGCCAAGAGGCAAAATTATAGCACGCGAAAATGCTTTTGCAATAGCCTCAGGAAAGTTTTCTGCGGAAAATTGCCGACTCGGGAGCGGACGGGGTGGCTGCGCGCTCTGTATCAAGCCAGAATTTCCCTCTCGCCCAAGGCATTCTGCCCTATGGCAAGGGCTATAATGGCCGGATGAACAATCTGTCCACACCGTCCACGCGGCACCACGTGCAGACTGAGGTTTGCATTGTCGGCAACGGCGCCATCGCCAAAACCACGGCTCTGGCCTTCGCCCAATCCGGGCACAGCGTCACTTTGCTCGGGCCGCCGCCGTCTGGCGCCGCCAAGCCTGGCGAGGAGGCGAGCTGGGATGTGCGCGTCTATGCGCTGAACCACACCGCCTACAATCTGCTGTCCCGCCTCAAGGTCTGGGGCGCGATGGACCAGGCGCGCATCGCGCCGGTCGACGCCATGCTGGTCAACGGCGACGGCACGCATGCCGGCGGCCTGCACTTCGACGCCTATGGCGCCCATACCGGCACCCTGGCGTGGATCGTGGAAGAGCGCAATCTGGACCAGGCGCTGGATGCGGCCCTGCGCTTTGCGCAGAACGTGCACACGGTTTCCGGCCGCGCCACTGCCCTGGTGCGCGAGGTCGACGGCGCCAGCGTGCGCCTGGACGATGGTAGCGTGATTAAAGCCGCCTTGGTGGTGGGCGCCGACGGCGCCAATTCCTGGGTGCGCGGCCAGTGCGATATCGGCATGGATTACCGTCCGTACCACCAGCGCGGCGTGGTGTCCAACTTCGCTTGCGAAAAGCCGCACCATGGCGCGGCCCACCAATGGTTCACCTGCGAGCAGGGCATTGTGGCCCTGCTGCCGCTGCCGGGCAATCAGGTGTCCCTGGTCTGGTCGGCGCCCGATGCGCTGGCCGATACCCTGTGCAGCGAAGGCGCGGGCCGTCTGGCCGCGCGCCTGGCCGAATTCGCGGCCGACAAGCTGGGCGCCCTGACGCCGCTGCAGCCGGAAGTGGTGCGCGACTTCCCGCTGCGCCTGATGCGCCCCCATTCCCTGGTGTCGCAGCGCGTGGCCCTGGTGGGCGACGCCGCCCATGTGGTGCATCCGCTGGCCGGCCATGGCATGAATCTGGGCTTTGGCGATGTGGAAGACCTGCTCCGCGTGATCTCCGAACGCGAGGAGCAGCGTTCCGTGGGCGACGAGCGCGTGCTGGCGCGCTATGCCCGCGCGCGCAAGGAAGACGTGCTGCTGATGCAGATCGCCACCGATGGTTTGCAACGTCTTTTCGGCGCCGATCTGGAACCGGTGCGCGTCGCGCGCAATTTGGGATTAAACTTGCTGGATAAATTGCCGGGCCTGAAGCGCCGGCTGATTTCTCAAGCACTTGGTAAGCAGTAAATCGGAGAATGTATGAAAAAGAGTAAGTTTGCGTTGATGCTCATGTCGGCCCTGTTGATGTCTTGCGCCGGCGCGGAAAACCCCACCGAAGCAAATATCAAAAAGCTGATCGAACCGCGCCTGGGCGACAATGTGAAGGTCGATTCGGTCAAGGAAACCCCTTACGCCGGCCTGTATGAGATCCGCATCGGCGACGAGATCCGCTATACCGACAAGACCGCGACTTACCTGATGGTGGGCCATATCTTCAATCTGAAGACCACCGAAGACCTGACCCAGGCCCGCATCGACGATATCAACAAGATCAAGTTCAGCGATCTGCCGCTGGAACTGGCGCTGAAAACCGTGAAGGGCAACGGCAAGCGCGTGATCGCCGTGTTCGAAGATCCGAACTGCGGCTACTGCAAGCGCTTCCGCAAGCAGACCCTGAACGAGATGGACAATGTGACCGTGTACACCTTCATGTACAACATCCTGTCCGAAGATTCCTTCACCAAGTCGAAAAACATCTGGTGCTCGGCCGACCGCAACAAGGCCTGGGACGAGTGGATGGTCGGCAATAAGGCCGCGCCGGCCGCACCGGCAGGCTGCGTGGCGCCGAACGACAAGGTGCTGGCCCTGGGCCAGAAACTGCGCATCAACGGCACGCCGGCGATCTTCTTCGCCGACGGCAGCCGCGTTCCTGGCGCGATCGACGCCAAGACGCTGGAATCCAAGCTGTCCGCAATCAAGCAGTAAGCATCGTCGGAAGGGATGTCCGGGCTTAGGCCCGCCATCCCGCAGCATCATATTGGCGCGCATATCGCTTGCGTGCCTGTACCTCTTTCACTAAGCCCCAGCCAACGCCAAGGAGTAAGAGATGATTACGCTGAATATCAACGGACGCGATACCAAGATCGATGCCGATCCATCGACACCGATACTATGGGCCTTGCGCGATAACCTGAATATGACGGGCACCAAGTTCGGCTGCGGCGCGGCCTTGTGCGGCGCCTGCACCGTGCATATGGGCGGTCAGGCCATCCGTTCCTGCGTAACGCCGATCTCCTCGGCCGTGGGCCAGAAAATCACCACCATCGAGGCGATGGAGGCCGACAGGGTGGGCAAGGCGGTGCAAAACGCCTGGGTCAAACACGACGTACCGCAGTGCGGCTACTGTCAGAGCGGCCAGGTGATGAGCGCCACGGCCCTGCTGAAAACCAATAAATCGCCCAGCGATGCCGACATCGAAAGCGCCATGGCCGGCAATATCTGCCGCTGCGGCACCTATCAGCGTATCCGCGCCGCCATCAAGGACGCGGCCAAATCCCTCGCCTGAAGGAGAGCGCCATGCGTAAAGAATGGATGAAGCAGGATGCAGCGATGGGGGCCATGGTCAATGCGGCGGTGGCGGGCGAGGGCGCCGGCGTGTCGCGCCGCGGCTTTATGAAGGCGGGCGCATTGGCCGGCAGCGGCCTGGTGCTGGGCTTCTTTATCAGCGGCGGCAACCGCTTCGCGCGCGCGGCCGAAGAGGCCAAGCCGGTATACCAGCCGAATGCCTTCCTGCAGATTGCGCCGGACAATACGGTGACGGTGCAGGTCAACCGCCTGGAATTCGGCCAAGGCGTGCATACGGCACTGCCCATGCTGATCGCCGAAGAGCTGGACGTGGACTGGCGCCAGATGCGCGGCGCCCTGGCGCCGGCGGCCGACGCATATAAAGACCCGGCCTTCGGCATCCAGATGACGGGCGGCTCCGGCACGGTGGCCCACTCCTGGACCCAGTACCGCGAGATCGGCGCCAAGGCGCGCCTGATGCTGATCGCGGCGGCGGCCGAGCAGTGGAAGGTCGATCCGGCCCAGGTCAAAACCTCGAAAGGCATGCTGCTCGGGCCGAACGGCCAGAAGTCCAGCTATGGCGCCATGGCCGATGCGGCGATGAAGCAGACCATGCCGGAAAAGGTCGCGCTGAAGGAAGCGAAAGACTTCAAGATCATCGGCAAGCCCACGCCGCGCCTCGACGCGCGCGCCAAGTCCAGCGGCCAGCAGCAGTTCGGCATGGACTTCAAGCCGGAGGGCTGCAAGGTCGCCGTGGTGGCGCGGCCGCCGGTGTTCGGCGCGAAAGTGGCGAAGTTCGACGCCAGCAAGGCCAAGGCGATTCCCGGTGTGGTCGACGTGCTGCAAGTGCCGACCGACCGTGGCGGCAGCGGCGTGGCGGTGATTGCCAACGGCTACTGGCCCGCCAAGCAGGGCCGCGAGGCGCTGGAAATCGAATGGGACAGCAGCGGCGTGGAAAAGGTCAGCAGCGACAAGCAGCTGGCCGAGTACAAGGAGTTGTCCACCAAGGCCGGCCTGCCGGCGAAGAAGGCCGATACCTCCAAGCTGGCTTCGGCGGCGAAAAAGATCAGCGCCGTTTATGAATTCCCCTACCTGGCGCATGCGCCGATGGAGCCGCTGAACTGCGTGGTCGATCTGAAAGCCGATTCCTGCACCGTCTGGGCCGGCAGCCAGTTCCAGACCCTGGACCTGGCGGCGGCCGCGCGCACCGCCGGCCTGAAACCGGAACAGGTCACCTTGCACACCATGATGGCGGGCGGCGGTTTCGGCCGCCGCGCCGTGCCGACTTCGGACTATATCGTGGAGGCGGTGAATGTCGCCAAGGCCTACAAGGCCAGTGGCAAAGCCGGCCCGGTGAAGGTGATCTGGAGCCGCGAAGACGATATCAAGGGCGGTTACTATCGTCCCTCCCATGTGCACCGCGCCGAACTGGGGCTGGACGCCAAAGGCCAGATTGTGGGCTGGAACCATGTGATCGTCGGCCAGTCGATTTTGACGGGGACGCCTTTCGAGCAGTTCATGATCAAGGACGGCATCGACGCCACCATGGTCGAAGGCATGGGCGACCCTTATGATGTGCCGCTCAACCTGAGCGTGCATAACGTAAAGGCCAATGTGCCGGTGCTGTGGTGGCGCTCGGTCGGTTCCACCCATACGGCTTTTGTGATGGAGACCCTGATCGACGAAGCGGCCCACGCGGCTGGCGCCGATCCGGTGGCTTACCGCAAAAAGCTGATCGATCCCAAGCACAAGCGCCACCATGCGGCGCTGGACCTGGCGGTCGCCAAGTCCGGCTATGGCAAGAAGGCGCTGCCCAAGGGCCAGGCCTGGGGCGTGGCGCTGCACGAATCCTTCAATACCGTGGCGGCTTACGTCGTCGTTGCCTCGGTCAAGGATGGCGTGCCCAAGCTGCACAAGGTCACGGCCGCCGTGCACTGCAACCAGCCGGTCAATCCGCTGACCATCGAAGCGCAGATCCAGGGCGCGATCCTGATGGCCGTCGGCACCACCTTGCCTGGCGCCGCCATCACGCTGAAAGACGGCGTGGTGGAGCAGTCGCAGTTGGCCGACTACGCGATTGCGCGCATGCCGGATATGCCCAAGGTGGAAGTGCATATCGTGCCGTCCACCGAACCGCCTACCGGCATGGGCGAGCCAGGCCTGCCGCCGCTGGCGCCGGCTTTCGCCAATGCGCTATTCAAACTGACCGGCAAACGCCTGCGCAAACTGCCTTTCGACCTGGCGACGGCATGATGATGGCGGCAGCAGCGTGAGCATCGTCGGCATTCTGCTGGCGGCCGGGCGAGGCAGCCGCTTCGACCCGGCCGGTGTGCGCAACAAGCTGCTGCAAGCCTTGCCTTCCCGCGCTGCCGCGTCCGGCGAGGCTTTCCGCCCTGCCAGCGTGCTGGAAGCCAGCGCGCGAAACATGCTTGCCGCACTGCCGCGCGTGGTCGCGGTGGTGCGTCCCGAAGATGAAGAAAGCGCCGCCCTGCTGCATGGCCTGGGCTGCGAAGTAAGCCTTTGTCCGCAAGCTGCCCTGGGCATGGCCGCCTCGCTGGTGCATGGCTTGCGCCAGGCGCCGCAGGCCGAAGGCTGGGTGCTGGCGCTGGGCGATATGCCTTATGTGAAGCCTGCCACCATCGCCGCGCTGGCGCACGCGGTGGCGCAGGGCGCCGATATCGCCGCCCCCATCTATCAAGGCCGGCGCGGCAATCCCATCGCTTTCGGCCGCCGCCATCTGCCCCTGCTGCTGGCGCTGGAAGGCGACCAGGGCGCGCGCGCTATCGTCAAGAATTTTCCTGTCAATGAAGTGGTGGTGGAAGATTCCGGCATACTGCTGGATATCGACACCCCATCCGACCTACTATGATCAAGACCACGCAAAAGAAAACCATCCAGAAAAAATCCGGCATCGCTTACGCCATTGTCGGCAAGGACCTGCCCGCCCACTTGTACCAGGTGACGCTGACCGTCGATGCGCCCGCTGCGGAAGGCCAGATCCTGGCGCTGCCGGCCTGGATTCCCGGCAGCTATATGATCCGCGAATTCTCGCGCAATATCGTGCGGATCAGCGCCGAATCGAATGGCGAGGCCGTGGCGCTGACCAAGCTGGATAAGCACTCCTGGCAAGCCGCTCCGGTCAAGGGCAAGCTGGTCGTGCATTATGAAGTCTATGCCTGGGACCTGTCGGTGCGCGCCGCCCACCTCGACCGCAGCCATGGCTTCTTCAACGGCACCAGCGTCTTCCTGCGCGTGATTGGCCAGGAGGAGGCGGAGCATGTGGTCGATATTCAGCGTCCCGCCGATGAAGCGGCGCGCAGCTGGCGCGTGGCGACCGCGCTCAAGGAGCTGAAGGCCAAGCGCTACGGCTTCGGCACCTATGCCGCCGTCAATTACGATGAGCTGATCGACAGCCCGGTCGAAATGGGCGACTTCGCGCTCGCCAGCTTCAAGGCCCACGGCATTCCGCACGATATCGTGTTCACCGGCCGCGTGCCGAATCTGGACTTGGCCCGCCTGTGCGCCGACCTGAAAGCCATTTGCGAAACCCAGATCGCCTTCTTCGAACCGAAAACGAAGAAAGCGCCGATGGACCGCTACGTCTTCATGACCATGGTCTTGGGCGATGGCTACGGCGGCCTGGAACACCGCGCCTCCACGGCCCTGGTCTGCTCCCGCGCCGACCTGCCCACCACCGCACAGCAGAACAAGGAGCCGAGCGAGGGCTATATGAAGTTCCTCGGCCTGTGCAGCCACGAGTACTTCCACACCTGGAACGTCAAGCGCATCAAGCCAGCCGTTTTCGCGCCTTACGATCTGCAGGTGGAGAACTACACCCCGCTGCTGTGGCTCTTCGAAGGCTTTACCAGCTATTACGACGATCTGCTGCTGGTGCGCGCCGGCTTGATGAGCGAGGCGGCTTACTACAAGCTGCTCGGCAAAACCGTCAACGGCGTGCTGCGCGGCGCCGGCCGCACCAAACAGAGCGTGGCCGATTCCAGCTTCGACGCCTGGGGCAAATACTACCGCCAGGACGAGAACGCACCGAACGCCATCGTCAGTTATTACACCAAGGGTTCGCTGATCGGCCTGGCCCTGGATCTGACCATTCGCGCCAAGACCGCAGGCAAGCGCTCGCTGGACGACATCATGCTGGCCCTTTGGCAGCGCTATGGCCGCGACTTCTATCAAGGCGGCGCGCGCGGCGTGACCCCGGCCGAGGTGGAAGCCCTGTTCGACGAAATCAGCGGCATGAAGCTGAAGTCCTTCTTCGAGCGCTATATCCGCGGCACTGAAGACCTGCCGTTGGCCAAGCTGCTGGCGCCGTTCGGCGTCAAGTACAGCGATGAGCGCAAGCGCAGCAAGCCTAGCCTGGACGTGAACATCGGCCGCGACGGCGCCGACTGCAAGCTGGCCAGCGTGCATGAAGGCGGCGCGGCGCATCGTGCCGGCCTGTCGGCGGGCGACCTGCTGGTGGCGGTGGACGGCCTGCGCGTGACCGGCAGCCCATCCAATCTGGAAGGCTTGCTGGGGCGCTACAAGGTCGGCGAAACGGTGGAAATCCATGCCTTCCGCCGCGACGAACTGCTGACGTTCAGCGCGCAGCTCGAAGGCGACCGCGCGCCGGCGGTGAGCATGGCGCTGGACGAGACCAAAAAGAAAGGCGCGGGACCGAAGCGTCCGACGGCAGTGTAATTCCGCCTGCGCATGATTGCCTCGCTCGACGTCAGAACCATCATGATCATGACCACGCTGATGTGCGCGGTCATGAGCGTGGTGCTGTATTCCGTGCATCGCAGCGCAGGCCGCGAGGTGCAAGGCCTGGACCTGTGGGCGGCCGGCCTGCTGGCGCTGGCGCCCAGCATCTGGCTGTATAAGTTGTACGGCGTCCTGCCTGATCCGGTGATCGTGCCGATCGCCAACGGGGTGGTGCTGTGGGGACTGGGGCGCGCCATGCTCGGCACGCAGATGCTGCTGGGCCGCCGTCCTTCCTGGCTGCTGTTCCATGCCGGCTGGGCGGGCGGCGCCTCGCTGCTCTGCTGGTTCGCCGCCATTTCCAGCTTCCCGCTGCGCATCGCCGTGTTCTCGGCCGTCGCCTTTGCCTTTTACGCGGTGCAGATCGTGGCCGTGCTGCGCTACGGCGCGCACCACTTCTCCAGCTATTTCTTCACCGGCCTGCTGGTGCTGCAAGCCTTGCCGGTGCTGGCGCGCGGCGTAATGGCGCTGACCGCCGACCTGTCCACGGTGGATCTGCAAAAAGGCAGCGCCCTGGCCACCGTGTATCTGGCTGTGTCCAATATGATGTCGCTGCTGCTGGCGGTGGGCTTCCTGATGATGGCGATGCGGCGCCTGCAGACCGTGCTGGAACGCCGCTCCACCCATGATCCGCTGACCAATGTGCTGAACCGGCGCGGCTTCGGCGCCTGCTATGATGCGCAGCTGGCCCTGCTGCGGCGCGAAGGCCGTCCGCTGGCGCTGATGCACATCGATCTCGATCACTTCAAGAAAATCAACGACCGCCATGGTCACTCGACTGGGGACCAGGTGCTGGTGCATGCGGCGGGCGCTATCCGCTATGCGGTGCGCGAATGCGATTACGTGGCGCGCTTCGGCGGCGAGGAGTTCGTGGTGCTGCTGCCCGATTCGACGCTGAAGGCGGCGGCCGGCGCCGCTGAGCGCATCCAGAACATGCTGCGCGAGCTGCGCGGCGCGCATCTGCCGGCGTACACGGCCAGCATCGGCATCGCCTGCCAATACTCCTCGCATGAATCGCTGGACAATCTGCTGGCGCGGGCCGATGTGGCCCTCTATCGCGCCAAGGCGAATGGCAGGAACCGCGTCGAACTGGACGACGATCCCTGCTCGATGGAATGGTGCAGCGTGGCCTGAACAGGCCGCGCGGGATCAGGCAAACAGGCGGCTCAGTTCCGCGCCCGGATCGGCGGCGCGCATGAAGGCTTCGCCCACCAGGAAGGAATGCACGTCGGCGTCGCGCATGCGCTTCACATCGTCGCCATTCAGGATGCCCGACTCGGTAATCACCAGACGCTCTTTGGGAATGCGCGGCAGCAGGCCGAGCGTGGTGTCGAGCGAGGTTTCGAACGTGCGCAGATTGCGGTTGTTGATGCCGATCAGACGGCTCTTCAGCTTGAGCGCGGCGGCCAGCTCGTCGCCGTCATGCGATTCGATCAGCACGTCCATGCCCAGCTCGTGGGAGCAGGCTTCCATTTCGGCCATCAGGCCATGGTCCAGCGCCGCCACGATCAACAGGATGCAGTCGGCGCCCATGGCACGCGCTTCATAGATCTGGTACATATCGACCATGAAGTCCTTGCGCAGCACGGGAATGGCGCAGGCGGCGCGCGCCTGCTGCAGATACTCGGTGGCGCCCTGGAAGAACTGCTCGTCGGTCAGCACCGACAGGCAGGCCGCGCCATTGCCTGCATAGCTGGCGGCGATGTCGGCTGGACGGAAATCGGCGCGCAGCACGCCTTTCGATGGCGAGGCCTTTTTCACTTCGGCGATCACGCCGGCCGCACCGGCATCGATGCGCTTGCGCAGACTCGCTTCAAAGCCGCGGATGGCGGCGCGCGCCTCCTTGTCGCTTTCCACGTCGCGGCGCAGGCTTTCCAGGCTGCGGCGTTTTTTGGCCGCAGCCACCTCGTCGGCCTTCACGGCCAGGATTTGATTTAGAATGTCGGACATGCTCTTGCTCTCAATGTTGGTCGGACAGGGCCAGGCGCGCACCCAGTGCGAGGAAAAGGCCGCCGGTCACGCGGTTCAGCCATAAGGCCACCAGAGGTTTGACTTTCAGACGGGCGCTGGCAAATGCGGTGAACACGGCCAGGCCATTGCACCACAACATGCCGTTGAAGTTGAAGATGCAGCCCAGAATCACAAAAGCCAGCGCCTTGTTGGGCGCGCCGGCATCGATAAACTGCGGCACGAAGGCGAGAAAGAACAGCGCCACTTTCGGATTCAGCACATTGGTCAGAAAGCCCTGGGCGAAGATGCGGCCATAGGGCAGGGGACGCGCTGCGGTGGCTGCCGCCTGCGCCTGCTGTTCCGCCGTGTCGGTGTCGCTCTTCAGCCGCGCGCGCAGCATGCCGATGCCGCAGTACACGATGTAAGCCGCGCCCACCCATTTCACCGCATTGAAAGCGGCGGCCGATGTTGCCAGCAGGGCGGACAGACCCACCGCCGCCGCCAGCACATGCACCATGGTGCCCGTGCCGATGCCGAGAGCCGCCGCGCAGCCCGCGCGCCAGCCCTGGGTCGCGCTGCGCGCCATGATGAGCAGCGAATCCGGTCCCGGCATGATATTCAGCAGCAGGCCGGAAATGATGAACAGCGTCAGGTCGTGGATGCCGAACATGGCGCTTCCTTAATTGCCTGCGCCCAGCGCCTGCGTCACTTCCACGAACTGCTTCAGCTTCGCCAGCGCCGCGCCGGAGGACACCGCATGGCGCGCGCGCTGCAAGCCGTCTTCGATCGAGCTGGCAACGCCGGCCGCATACAGCGCCGTGCCGGCGTTGAGCGCCACGATATCGCTGGCTGGCCCTGGCACGCCTTGCAGCGCTTCCAGCACCTTGGTTTTCGATTCCGCCGCATTGGACACCTTCAGATTGCGGCTGGCCGTCATCTGCAGGCCGAAGTCTTCCGGATGGATTTCATACTCGCGGATCTCGCCGTTCACCAGCTCGCCCACCACGGTGCCAGCGCCCAGCGACACTTCATCCATATTGTCGCGGCCATACACCACGATGGCGTGCTGCGCGCCCAGGCGCTGCAGCACGCGCACCTGGATGCCGACCAGATCCTGGTGGAACACGCCCATCAGGATATTCGGCGCGCCGGCCGGATTGGTCAGCGGTCCCAGAATATTGAAGATGGTGCGCACGCCCAGCTCGCGCCGCACCGGTGCGGCATGCTTCATGGCCGCATGGTGGTTGGGCGCGAACATGAAGCCGATGCCGCTCTGCGCAATCGACTGCGCGATCTGCTCCGGCTTGAGATTGATATTTGCACCGAGCGACTCGATCAGGTCGGCGCTGCCGGAGGAGGAAGACACGCTGCGTCCGCCGTGCTTGGCCACGCGCGCGCCGGCGGAGGCGGCCACGAACATGGAAGCGGTCGAGATATTGAAAGTGTGCGCGCCGTCGCCGCCCGTGCCGACGATGTCGAGCAGGTTGGTGGTGTCGGCCATCGGCACCTTGGTCGAAAATTCGCGCATGACCTGCGCGGCGGCGGTGATTTCGCCGATGGTTTCCTTTTTCACGCGCAGGCCCATGGTCAGGGCGGCGATCATCACGGGCGACATCTCGCCGGACATGATCTGGCGGAACAGGTGCAGCATCTCGTCGTGGAAGATTTCACGGTGTTCGATACAGCGCAGCAGGGCTTCTTGATGGCTAATTGGCATGACAATTCCTTCAATAGAATGAATAGCGCAAAACGGTGGTGCAGGACGCGTGGCGTCCGGCAGCAATCAGCGTTCGAGGAAATTCTTCAACAGCGCGTGGCCGTGTTCCGACAGGATCGACTCGGGGTGGAACTGCACGCCCTCGATATCGAATTCCTTGTGGCGCACGCCCATGATTTCGCCGTCGTCGGTCCATGCCGTCACTTCCAGGCAGGACGGCAGGGAGGCACGCTCGATAGCCAGCGAGTGGTAGCGGATGACCGTGAAGGGGCTTGGCAGATTTTTGAACACGCCAACGCCCGTATGCGCGATGAAGGAAGTTTTGCCATGCATGACCTGCTTGGCGCGGATGACGTTGCCGCCAAAGGCTTCGCCGATGGCCTGGTGGCCCAGGCAAACGCCGAGAATAGGTTTCTTGCCCGCGAAGTGCTTGAGCACCTCGACGGAAATGCCGGCCTGCGCCGGCGCTTTCGGGCCGGGCGAAATGCAGATGCGGTCGGGATTGAGCGCTTCGATTTCCGCGATGGTGATTTCATCGTTGCGGAAGGTGCGCACGTCTTCGCCCAGCTCGCCGAAATACTGCACGATGTTATAGGTGAAGGAGTCGTAGTTGTCGATCATCAGCAGCATGTTAGATCCCCCCATCCAGGCCATCTTGCACTTGTTCGGCGGCGCGCAGCACAGCGCGCGCCTTATTTTCGGTTTCCTGCCATTCCATCTCCGGTATTGAGTCGGCCACGATGCCGGCGGCGGCCTGCACATGCAGCATGCCGTTCTTGATCACGCCGGTGCGGATGGCGATGGCCACGTCCATCTCGCCGCCAAAGGAGAGATAGCCGCAGGCGCCGCCGTAGATGCCGCGCTTGGAAATTTCCAGCTCGTCGATCACTTCCATGGCGCGCACTTTCGGCGCGCCGGTCAAGGTGCCGGCCGGGAAGGTGGCGCGCAGCACGTCCAGGTTGGACATGCCTGCTTTCAGCTTGCCTTCCACATTCGAGACAATGTGCTGCACATGCGAATATTTTTCGATCACCAGCCGGTCGGTGACCTTCACCGTGCCGATGTCGGAGATGCGGCCCAGGTCATTGCGCGCCAGGTCGATCAGCATCACGTGTTCGGCGATTTCCTTCGGATCGGCCAGCAGTTCTTCGGCCAGCTCGGCGTCGCGTTCCGGCGTGGCGCCGCGCGGGCGGGTGCCGGCGATCGGGCGCAGCGTGACTTTCTTTTCGCCGTCCGGCAGGGTCTCGTTGCGCACCAGGATTTCCGGCGATGCGCCCACGATCTGCATATCGCCGAAATTGTAGAAGTACATATACGGCGAAGGATTCAGCGAGCGCAGCGCGCGGTACAGGCTGAGTGGCGAATCGACATACGGCTTGCGGATGCGCTGGCCGATCTGCACTTGCATCAGGTCGCCGGCCATCACATATTCGTGGGCCTTGGCGACAGCAGCCAGATAGTCTTCCTTCTTGAAGTCGCGGATGATTTCCGTGCGCACCGAGGCCGAGGTGAGCGGCGTATCGACGCCGCGGCGCAGCAGGGCGCGCAAGTCTTTCAGGCGCTGGCGCGCTTTGGAGAAGGACTCCGGCTGCGCCGTGTCGGCATACACGATCAGATACAGCTTGCCGGACAGGTTGTCGATCACCGCCAGCTCTTCCGTCACCATCAGCTGGATGTCGGGCAGGCCCAGGTCATCCTTCGGCTGGGTATGCGCCAGCTTCTTCTCGATATGGCGCACGGTGTCGTAGCCGAAGTAGCCGGCCAGGCCGCCGCAGAAGCGCGGCATGCCAGGACGCAGGGCCACTTTGAAGCGGGCCTGGAAGGACTCAATGAATTCCAGCGGATTGCCTTCATGCGTCTCGATCACTTCGCCGTGCTTGACGACCTCAGTGCGGTTGCCGGTGGTGCGCAGCACCGTGCTGGCGGGCAGGCCGATGAAGGAATAACGGCCGAAGCGTTCGCCGCCCACTACCGATTCTAGTAGGAAGGTGTTCTTGCCGTTGTTCTGGATCTGGGCCAGCTTGAGGTAGAGGGTCAGGGGCGTTTCGAGATCGGCGAAAGCTTCCGCGATCAGAGGAATACGGTTATAGCCTTCCTTGGCCAGCGATTTGAATTCGAGTTCGGTCATGCTTCTCTCCATTCCGCCAGCTTTGGATGTGGTGGTGGCGGTGAGGTTCAAAAAACCTGCCAGGAGCGAACGCGTAGGAACGCAACGGCAGCAATCAATACGGCTTAGTTAGCCAACGATTGCCAGCGTCGCCACAGCCAGGCCTCAATCGAGCCGCGGTGGGTGACATTGTGTCTTTTGTTGAGAAACATCGTCTTTAGAAAGGTCAGTTTGCGATTGGGTTTTGCAAGCTAATTAATTGAGCCGCTTGGAGCAGCGAGCCAACTATACCATCAGAATTGATTTTGTGTATACACTCTCCGTGGTTATATCCATATGGCACGGTGAGCACTGGACAGCCCGCTGCGCGCGCGGCCTCGGCGTCGTTGGAGGAGTCGCCGATGGCCACTACCTGCGCCGGTTCCAGCCCGAAATCGCGGCATACCTGCAGCAGCGGCAGCGGGTCCGGTTTCTTCTTCGGCAGCGAGTCGCCGCCATACACAATCTCGAAATAGCCATCCAATTTTTTTTGCGCCAGCAGCGGACGCGCAAAGGCGATCGGCTTGTTGGTGACGCAGGCCAGGCGCAGTCCCGCATCCTTGAATGCCTGCAGGCCGGCCATCACATCGGGATACAAGGTGCTGTGATTGCCGTTGATGGCCAGGTAGTGGCGCTGATAGGCGTCCATCGCGGCGGGGAAATGGCGCTCCACGCCATCGGCCGCATGGTCCAGCGCGAGCACGCTGCGGATCAGGTTTTCCGAACCCTTGCCGACCATGATCTGAATGCGCTCGGCGCTGATGGGCGCCAGGTCCAGATCGGCGCGCATGCGGTTGATGGCGACGTGGAAGTCCGGCACGGTGTCGAGCATCGTGCCGTCCAGATCGATGATGGCGGCGCGCACGCCGCGAAGAACAGACGCCGCCGTCATGCTTACACCGTCGCCAGCTGGGCGCGCATGGCGTCGATCACGGCCTTGTAGTCCGGCTGGCCGAAGATGGCGGAACCGGCCACGAAGGTGTCGGCGCCCGCTGCCGCGGCGGCGGCGATGTTGTCGACCTTGATGCCGCCGTCCACCTCCAGCAGGATGTCGCGGCCGGATTCATTGATCATCTGGCGCGCCTGGGCGATCTTCTTCAGCGCCTGCGGGATGAAGGACTGGCCGCCGAAGCCGGGGTTGACCGACATGATCAGGATCATGTCGATCTTGTCCATCACGTGTTCCAGGTGGTGCAGCGGCGTGGCCGGGTTGAACACCAGGCCGGCCTTGCAGCCGTTGTCGCGGATCAGTTGCAGGGTGCGGTCGATATGGTCCGAGGCTTCCGGGTGGAAGGTGATGATGTTGGCGCCCGCCTTGGCGAAGTCGGGGATGATGCGGTCGACCGGCTTGACCATCAGATGCACATCGATCGGCACCTGCACGTGCGGACGGATGGCCTGGCACACCAGTGGGCCGACCGTCAGGTTGGGCACATAGTGGTTGTCCATCACGTCGAAGTGGATGATGTCGGCGCCGGCGGCGACGACATTGCGCACTTCCTCGCCCAGGCGGGCGAAGTCGGCGGACAGGATGCTGGGAGCGATGCGGAAAGTAGTCATGGTGGGGCTTGCCTTAAAAAGATGCGCTATTTTACGCTGCCGTGACACATCCCGCAGCCGCGGCGAGACATTTAAGGGGGACACACCTTGCGCCCGCGCCGGATTTGCGGTGCAATGTGGGACGCGCGATACCAAAACGCCATAATTACGTTCGAGGCATGTTTGCCGCCCAATCAAGGAAACTCGATGCCCCAGTATGAATTCACCGTTGCGGTCAGAACCCAGTATCTGCCGGAACAGTCCGATCCTGAACGCACCAACTTCGTGTTCACCTATTCGATCACGATCCAGAACACGGGCACCGTGGCCGCGCAGCTGATCTCGCGCCACTGGATCATCACCGACGCCAACAACCGCAAGGAAGAAGTGCGCGGCCTGGGCGTGGTCGGCCATCAGCCGCTGCTGCAGCCGGGCGAAACTTTTGAATACACCAGCGGCACCCAGCTCGCCACGCCGCAAGGCTCGATGGTGGGTGAATACTTCTGCGTGGCCGAAGACGGCCACCAGTTCGAAGCCAAGATTCCGGAATTCGTTCTGTCCCTGCCGCGCACCCTGCACTGATCGGCAGGAGCGGCATCCAGGCACGCCGGTGGTGGGCGTGCCGCAGCCTGCGGGCTGCCTGCTTTACTCGACGCCTTGGTCGTCCTTCTTTTCCGGCAGAGCCTTGACCGGCGGAGTTTTCTTCTTGCTCGGCAGCGTCCACCAGACGATAAAGACCAGCAGGAACAGGGCCACCAGCGCTTCAATCATTAGATACCACATAGATAATCCTCATGTTATTCGCACGCCGTAGTCTACTCGTTTCTCCCGCCCCCGTCGCCGCCACCGCTCTGGCCTTGTTCCTGAGCGCTTGCGGCACCACGCCGCCTCCCGCCCAGCCGCTCAAGCCCGTGCCCGCGACAGTGCAGCCGGCCACGCCGCCCGCCCAGCCGGCGCCGGTGCAACCCGCGCCCGCCGCGCCAGCGCGTCCGGCCAAGACCGAATTCGTGCCGGTGCGCTTCTCCTCCCTGCCGGGTTGGACGCGCGACGATGTGCGCGCCGCCTGGCCCGCCTTCATGTCTTCCTGCGGCGTGCTGGCCAAACAGGCCGACTGGAAGGAGCCGTGCACCATTGCGCGTGGCGTGAACGGCAATGACGAGAAGGCGATCCGCCTGTTCTTCGAATCCTTCCTGCAGCCGCACCAGGTGGTGGCGGCCGATGGCGCCAATAGTGGCCTGGTCACGGGCTATTACGAACCGCTGCTGCAAGGTTCGCGCAAACGCGGTGGACCATTCCAGACACCTCTGTATAAAGCGCCGGACGATCTGGTGACGGTGGAGCTGGCCAGCGTCTATCCCCAGCTGAAAGGCATGCGTTTGCGCGGCCGCCTGCAGGGCAAGAAGGTGGTGCCGTATGCGACCCGTGCCGAAATCGAGAAGGCCGATTTCAAAGGCAAGGAGCTGATGTGGGTGGACGATTCGGTGGAAGCCTTCTTCCTGCAGGTGCAGGGTTCGGGCCGCGTCCAGCTGGGCGATACGCAGGAAACCGTGCGCGTGGCGTATGCCGACCAGAATGGCCATCCTTACAAGTCCATCGGCAAATATCTGGTGGAGAAGGGCGAGCTGACGGCTGATCAGGCCTCGGCCCAGGGCATCAAGGCCTGGATTGCCGGCCATCCGACGCGCCAGCAGGAGCTGTTCAACGCCAACCCGAGCTATATCTTCTTCCGCGAAGAAAAGCTGCCCGACCCGAAAGTGGGGCCGAAAGGCTCGCTCGGCGTGCCGCTGACGCCGCAGCGCTCGGTCGCTGTCGACGCGGCGCAGCTGCCACTGGGCGCACCGCTGTTCATCGCCACCACTCAGCCGAACAGCGAAGTGCCGCTGCAAAGGCTGGTGATGGCGCAGGATACGGGCGGCGCCATCAAAGGCGCCATCCGCGTCGATTACTTCTTTGGCTTTGGCCCGGAAGCGGCGGAAAACGCCGGCCGCATGAAGCAGTCCGGCAATGTCTGGGTGCTGCTGCCACGGCTGCAGCGCTGAACCGGCGCCGCGTCAGCGCAGCACCAGTACCGGCAGCGTGGTGTGGGCC
Organism: Massilia sp. BJB1822; assembly: GCF_013369485.1. GTDB lineage: Bacteria > Pseudomonadota > Gammaproteobacteria > Burkholderiales > Burkholderiaceae_D > Rugamonas. The sequence continues at coordinate 2,796 of NZ_JABWEB010000036.1, read as the reverse complement.
AGCACCTTCTGGGTCTCGCTGCCGAGGAATAGCTTGTTCAGGCCGCGCCGTCCGTGCGAGGCCATCAGGATGATGTCGCAGCCGAACTTCTCGGCGGCCGTCACGATTTCATCATAGGGCGTGGGCGATACCGCCACCACGCCTTCGCAAGGCACGCCCGCCTCCTTGGCGGCTAAGACGACCCGCTCCACGCTGGCGCGGGCCGCCGCGTCCATCTGGCGTTCGAATACGGTGGCATCGGGAACAATCACGCCATCGCCCATCGGCACGAAGGGGAAGGGCTGAGCCACCGAGATCGTCACCAGCCGCGCCCCGTTTAACTTGGCGAACTGGATGGCGGTTTCGGTCGCCTTGTGCGACAGCTCGGAGCCGTCGGTCGGCAGCAGGATACTCTTGTACATGGCAACCTCCTATATAGAGGTCAGTGTAGAACCCTTGTTGGCTCAGGGGCGCACGCTTCGGATGGGGCGAGACAGCAGCATCGCCACCGTCAGCGCCACGCCGCCCGCCGCCACGCAGGCCAGGCCGGTGCGGATGCTGAAGTGGTCGGCCACATAGCCCGCCGCCAGCGCGCCCAGCGGCGCCGTCGCCACCGTCAGGAAGCGCATGGTCGAGATCATGCGGCCCAGGAATTCGTCCGGCGTCACCTTCTGGCGCAGCGCCATATAGGGCACGAAGTACAGCATCACGCCGCAATCGAAGAAAAAGATCAGGGCCGCATACGCCACGGCGCTGGCCGTCGCGCTGCCAAACAGCGTGGCGGGGATGGTCGGCATCAGCACGAAGCCCAGCGCGGTCGCGCCCACGCCCAGCAGAATGGTCACGCCTTGCCCATAGCGCTTGTTGAGAGGCTTCAGCAGCAGCGAGCTGACAAAGACGCCGATCCCGCCCAGCATCTGCGCCGTCCCCAGCACGCCGGGCGACATGCCCAGTTCGCGCGTGGCAAACAGCACGACCAGCGCCGAATAGCCATAGAACAGCAAATGCCAGGCGCCGGCCGACCAGGCCAGGGCGCGCAGCAGCGGCTGTCCCCATATATAGGCCAGGCCATCGCGGATATCGCGCAGCGGATGCTTGTCGGAGGGCGGCGGCAGCGGATCGCGCACGCTGACCTTGCGCATCAGCTGCACCGACATCAGAAAGGTGAAGGCATTGACCAGAATGGCGAACGGTGCGCTCAGCCACTGGATCAGCACCCCGGCCAGTCCCGGCGCAATCAGGCGCGAGGCGGAATCGGTGGCGGCGAATTTGGATTGCGCATCGATCAGCCCATCGCGGCCCACCATGAAGGTCAGGAAGATCTGTTCCGCGCCGCCACCGACCACCGAGCACATGCCCATGGTGAAGGCCACCGCATACATCCACGGCATCGACAGCATGCCGAGCCACCAGCCCAGCGGCACGCTGGCCAGCGTGAGGGCCTGCACGATCTTGCTTGCCAAAAGAATGGGCTGCTTGGCGCGCCGGTCCAGCCAGACGCCGGCGGGCAGGGCGAACAGGGCGAAGGGAATGGCTTGCGCCGCCGTCATCATGCCCATCTGGGCCGGCGTCGCATGCAGCAGCAGCACGGAACACAGGGGCAGGGCGAGGGCGCTGATCTGGCCGCCGAAGCCATTCAGGATGCTGCTGATCCAGTAGCGGCGGAAATCGGCGCTGCGCAGCAGGGCGTCCTTGCTAAGCTGTTCGGCGAGGTAGGAGCGAAAGACCGTAAACATTGAGGCTTGAATATACCAGTGCGGCGGATGAAAAGGCTACAATCGCCGCACACCTTTCACTATGGAGGAGATACATCGATGCAATACGAAGACCTGATCGTTGAAGTGCACGACAAAGTGGCCCTGATCCGCCTGAACCGTCCCAAGGCGCTGAATGCGCTGAACGACCGCATGATGAATGAGCTGGGCGACGCCTTCGCCAAGTTCGATGCCGACCCGAATATCGGCTGCATCGTCCTGACCGGCAGTGAAAAAGCTTTTGCCGCCGGCGCCGACATCGCCGCCATGGCCGATTACACCTACCAGGACACCTACCGCGACAACTACATCACCCGCAACTGGGAGCACATTCTCAAAGTGCGCAAGCCCGTGGTCGGCGCGGTGGCCGGCTATGTATTAGGCGGCGGCTGCGAGCTGGCCATGATGTGCGATTTCCTGATCGCGGCCGACAGCGCCAAATTCGGCCAGCCCGAAATCAAGGTTGGCGTCACGCCCGGCGCCGGCGGCACCCAGCGCCTGCCACGTACCATCGGCAAGGCCAAGGCCATGGACATGCTGCTGACCGCCCGCACCATCGATGCTGCCGAAGCTGAGCGCATCGGCCTGGTCTCGCGCATCGTCCCTGCCGATAAGCTGATCGAAGAGACGCTGGCCGCGGCCAATACGATCGCCGCCATGCCCCTGTCGGTTGCCATGATGATCAAGGATGCCGTGAACCGCGCCTTCGAAACCACGCTGACCGAAGGCGTGAACTACGAGCGCCGCCTGTTCCACGCCGCATTCGGCACGCCGGCCCAGCGCGAAGGCATGCATGCCTTCCTCGAAAAGCGCTTGCCAAAGTTCGATGGTCTTTGATATAGTTCTGTCCCTCGCAACGCAGCGTAAGCAGCGCAGCGAGGGAGTTTCGAAGCGCCAAGCGCTGCGAAACGAAAGATAAGAAGCTTGACGGTTCATCGGAAATACTAGATAATCTCGCTTCTCTGCTGCTGACAAACACAACGCTTTGTCTTGATGCAGCGGTTCTTTAAAAATTAACAGTCGATAAGTGTGGGCGTTTGATGATGTGCCCGGGACTTTGGTC
>NZ_JABWEB010000035.1 GCF_013369485.1 Massilia sp. BJB1822 | reverse complement strand
CCAGCAGCAGAGAAGCGAGATTATCTAGTGTTTCAGACGTTTCGTCAAGCTTCCTGTTTTTCTTACTTCGCTTCGCTGCTTGCGCTGCGTTGCGAGGGACAGAACTATAGCAAACGCCCCAGCCCTTTGCAAGGCTTTAAAATGCGCAGTCGCCGCATTAAGGATTGCCATGCCCTACCCACTCCGCCGGATTGCCTTTATCAGCGCTTGCTCTACCCTCCCCTGGGCTACAGCTGCCCAGGAGGTTGCGCCGGCCTTGTCGGATATCGTGGTGGTCAGCGCCAGCCGCGCCGAACATAGGAGTTTCGGCCTGCCGGCTGCTATCGATGTTATTGATGCGGCGCGCATTAGAGAGGGGCAGCTGCGGGTAAACGCCTCCGAGTCCCTGATGGCCGTGCCGGGCCTGACGGCACTCAACCGGCAGAACTACGCGCAAGATCTGCAAATCTCCTCGCGTGGTTTTGGCGCTCGCTCGGCTTTTGGCGTGCGCGGCGTGCGCTTGATTGCGGACGGGATTCCTGCCTCGATGCCGGACGGGCAAGGCCAGGCTGCCAGCTTTAATCTGGACCGGGCGCAGCGCATCGAGGTGCTACGCGGCCCCTACTCGGCTCTATATGGCAACCATGCCGGCGGCGTCATCCAACTTTTCACGGCGGATGGCAAGGGCGCACCCTCCATTGAGTTCTCCCTTATGAGTGGTAGCGACGGCACGCGCAAAGCCGACATCGCCGCCCAGGGCGAAAGTGCCGGCCTTGGCTATGTGCTCGATGCGTCCCGCTTCGACACCGACGGCTACCGCGCCCATAGTGCGGCGCGGCGCGAACAGCAATACGCCAAATTCACCATGGCTCCAGCCAGGGACGGCAAGCTGACCATCGTGGCCAATGGCTTGCAGCAGCATGGCACGCAAGATCCACTGGGCGTGCAATGGGCCAGCTTTGTGCGCGCCCCGCGAGCCGGCGAAATCGATCCATCCGACAGCGTCCAGCCCCAGCGCAGCTACGCGGAGCGCTATAACACCCGCAAAAGCCTGGACCACTATCAGCTTGGCGCACAGTATGAACAGCGCCTCGGCACGGACAGGCTGCTTGCCTCCATCTATGGCGGCAACCGCCGCGTCGTCCAGTTTCAGGCCTTCTCGCGCACTTTCCAGGCGCCGGCCACCCATTCCGGCGGCGTTATCGATTTCAAGCGCGATTTTTACGGCGCGGCCCTGAGCTGGCAGCATGTGCAGACGCTGGCCGATGGCAGCTTGCGCACGACGCTGGGCTTGGAGCTGGACCGTTCAAGCGATGCGCGAACGGGATATGAGAATTTCGCCGGCACCCAGACTGGCGTGCGGGGCGCCCTGCGGCGCGACGAAACCGACACCGTTTCCAGCCTCGATCCCTATATACAAGCGGAATGGCAGCGTGGCCGCTGGCTATGGAGTGCGGGACTGCGCCATAGCCGCGTCAAGATCGGCGTAAACGACCACTTTCTCAGCAATGGCAACGACGGCGGACAGCTGTCCTACCGCCGCAGCACGCCAACACTCGGACTTCTCTATAAGCTGACGCCTGCGCTCAATCTGTATGCCAGCGCGGCACGCGGCTTCGAAACGCCAACGCTGAATGAACTCTTTTACTCCGGCACGGGCGGCGGCTTCAATTACGGTCTACGGGCGGCGCGCAGCACGCATGCGGAGCTGGGCATGAAGGCCTTGCTGGGCAAGGAGGCGCGCATCGATGCCGCCCTGTTCCAGGTCCGGACAGACGATGAGCTGGCGGTCAATGCGGCCAGCGGAGGGCGCACCAGCTACCGCAATGCCAGTCAGACCTTGCGCCGAGGCGCGGAGCTTTCCTTGTCGGCGGCGTGGGCACACGGTTTCAGCGCCAGGCTGGCCCTGAGCGCCCTGCATGCCATCTACGACCAGGCTCATGGCAATGTCCCGCAAGGCAGCCGCCTGCCGGGTGTGGCCAGCGGCCAGGCATATGCCGAGTTGGCGTGGCAGGCCGGTGCCGGCCGCTTCGGCACGGCACTGGAAGCCTATTCCAGCTCGAAGCTTTATGTGGAAGACAGCAATAGCGAACGCCCGGCGCCGGGCTATGCGCTGGCAAACCTGCGGCTGACGGCGGCGCAGAGCATGGGCGGCTGGCGTCTGAAGCAGTTCATCCGCCTGAATAATCTGTTCGACCGGCGCTACGTTGGCTCGGTCATCGTTGCCGACGCCAACAAACGCTATTACGAGGCCGCACCGCAGCGCAACTGGGCTGCGGGCGCCAGCGTCCAGCTGCAGTTCTAGCACCGCAAATGAAAACCGGCGCCACGATGGGCGCCGGTTGCCGCGCAGGACGGGAACAGCTTAGTAGGTGTTCAGCGCCTTGGAGAACTTGATCAGCCACAAACGCGCCGGACGCTCGCGGTCATCGCCGCGCGCCACGCGGATGGTGTTGGCGGCGTTGCAACCGGCCGCGCTGCTGGTAATGATGGTGCCGTTGGCGTCGATATTGCACTTGGTGACATCGGCATCGGCCACGATTTCGCCGGCTGGCGTGAAGATCTTGGTTTTCAGGCCAAAGTCGTTATCGTTGGCCAGCGCCAGCGTGGAGCCGTCGACGATGGTCAGGCCTTCCGCCTTCTCGGCCAGCCAGCCGATCGCATTCAGGTCCAGCAGCAGGGTTTTCTTCAAAGGCACAACCTTGCTCCAGTCGGCGCCATTCACCGGTGCGCCGCCCATGCTGCTCTTTTCCAGATCGGAGCTGTCGGCATTGAAAGGCTTGGCGCTGATGTCGGTCGCATCGGCGATTTCCACCAGCATCAGCTTATTGAATACCTTGCCGTTTGGCGCCGCGCCCTGCTCAATCACGATGAATTTGCCATTTCCCAGCGCGACCATATCACCCAGCTTGGCGTTGCCGGTGCGGCCATCCTGGTATTCGGCACCGTTCAGCGGATAGGCATACATCTTGGTCGCCGTGCCGCTGACTGGGTCGAACTCGATCCAGCGCGTGAAGCGGGCGAAGCGTTCAACCTGCTCGCTCTTGCCGGTGACGCTGTATGGCACGCTGCCATCGGTCAGAGGGCTTTGCAGGAAGGCGTGCAGTTTGTCGGTGACGGTATCCAACGCCATGCCTTCGACACCGCGATTGGCGCGGCGCTTGCCGAAGATGGCCGGCAGGCCGCTGCCCGGAGCGTATTTATTCAGAATGACGCCGGTCGCGGCATCAATCTTCACGATGAAGGGGCCATACTCATCGGACACCCACAGCGCATTGCGCTTCTTATCCAGGGCGACGGCTTCGCTATCGATACCGTTGGCATTGAAGATGGCTTTGCCGTTGGCGTCGAACTTCATCGCATCCATTACCGGGATTTCGGCCGAATTGCCCAGCGAGCCGGCAGGAATCGGCAGGCCGCTGCTGTTGGTGGTCGCGGAAGCCTTGATCGGCATATTCGAAGTCAGCACGGCGCCATTCTTGCCGACAGTGATGATGCCGATGGAAGGCGTGAAACTCGGCGATGGGAAGATTTTGCTGCCCATGGTGCCGCTGCCGGTCAATGCCGGCACGTTCGGGCCGTCGCCGTTCGGACCGCGGTCGGTCAGGCCATAGAACTCCAGATCGCCGTTGGCGTTGGTGCCTTTGAAGGCCAGCGCGGAGCCATAGGACGGCAGGAAGCCGAGCGGGAACTCTTCCTTCACCTTGGCATTGCTGCCTTCGTAGGGAACGTAGAAGCTGTTCGCGGCCTGGATCTGGTAGCGGGTAACGCTAACGCTCACATTATTCTGGGTGAAGCTCTCATTCACCGGCGCGCCGGTCTTGGATGCCAGCGTGTCCTCGAAATGCTCGCGGACCAGGGCGCGGCGATCGTCGTCCACGCTGCGTGCGGCATATTTGGAACCGGCTGCAGCCAGGTTCGCGGCGAGGGCGCTGTGGAAGGCGGCATTGGCTGCGCCAAAATCCAGGCTCTTGCCGGCCAGCGCGGTTTTCACATCGGCGGTGATTTTGATGCCGTTGGAAGGATCGTTGTCCTCGTCCAGCAGTTGCAGTGCCAGCAGGCGGTTGACGACCTTGGCATCCTTCACGTCGGTGCTGGCTGCCAGCTGCAGCGGCGTGATGGTGGCGGCGCAAGGCGCGCTGCCCAGGGCGATGCCGCCGATGCTGAAGCTGACGGTGTCGCCTTGGGCGCAGCTGAACTCCCCTTTGGCGCTGGTGCTGGCGCGGGCGGCGGTGCCGGCCACATAATCAAGCCCCTCCACCGCGCCGTCGAGGAAGACGCCGCTCAGCTGCGGTTTGACCGGCGCAACAACAGGCGTATCGTCACTGCTGCTGCCGCAGGCGGCCAACAAGGTCGCGGCGACGGCGAATACGGTGAGCTGGGGGAGTTTCATGCGGACCTCGTCAGATTGTTAAACTGAAAGGAACGCAGTGTATAGATCGCCTGTGACAGGACGATGACAGCGGGCGCCCTGGCGCCCGCCGCAAGCTTACTGGTTCAGCTTTTTCAGCACCACGTTGGCAACCGAACGGCCCAGCAGCAGGCCGTCCTCATTATCGTGCCGATAATGGATGCCGCCATACATGCGCGAGGTTGCCGCTTCCACCGCCATGGCGTCGACACTGCCGGCTTCCTGCGGGAAGACAGCGCCCAGGATGCGCGCACCGGCGCCGCTGAAGGCGGCATGGCCCGATACATAGGATGGGAAAGGTGGGGTCAGGATGGCCGGCTTCAGTTCCACGCCCAGCACGGTTTTCGCCATCGTCACGGGACGCGCGGTCCAGAAGTGGTATTTAGCTTCCCAGACCGCGATAAAGGTGTCGGCCAGGGCCACGTTCAGCATGGCGAACAGGCGTGCCGTCTTTTCCTCGTTCAGCTTATATTTGCGCACCAAGTCCTGGCCGATCTGGTTCCAGTGGCCGGGCGGCGTGACGCTGCCGCTGCCATCCACCCAGAATTTGGCGATGCGCAGCTGCTCCGGCGTGAGGTTCTGCTGGATTTCCACTACTTCCTTCAAGTCCTTCAGGAAGCGTTCGGAGCCAAAGTCCGGCGGCGTAGGACGCAGCTGCCCCGGGTTTTCCAGCACCCAGGTTTTCCAGGTTGGCGCGAACGGTTCGTCAGGCGGATAGTAGAAGTATGGCGGGGTCGGCACCCAGGCGCCGGGGCCGTAATAGCGGCCTTCGCCGTACCACTGCAGGCGCACGCCATTCCAGCCGCGGGCTGCGCCATCCGACTCTCCGCGCGCGATGACGCGCTGCGCCACCTCGCTGCCGATCTTTAAGCCTTTGGCCGCCTGCTGCGGCGTCACGCCGGCCTGCTTCAGCACCGCAGCCAGAATCCGGTCGAAGCCATGCTCCTCGGCGGTAAACCAGTAGGCCAGCACTTTGCTGGCGGCGGTGGAGACGGCCACTTTGCGGCTGATTTCGTCCGGCGCCAATTGCCATGCGTCGTGCATGGCGACGTGGGTCAGCGCCAGGCCGCGCGCCGAGCGCGTGGGCGAGCCTTTGTGCTTGACGATCATGTCCAGCGTCAGCGTGGTCCAGGGCAGGGTCAGAGGCTCGCTTTGCCAGGCCTTGACGATACGCTCACCTTCCTTGTCCGCGACGGCAGAAGGACCGAAGACTGCGGGATCATACGGCGCTACCGCCGCACCGCCCCCCTCCGACGGCAGAATGGTAGCCGATGGCGCGGCCAGCGCCAGCTTCATGCTGCCGCATGCCGCCAGCATCAAGACCGCTGCACGCAAGCCGGTCCGGACTCGTTGTGCCGTTGCGCTCATTTCGCACCTCCTGCACTTTTTTGCAGGGCGGCTGCCATATTGCTGCGGCCCGCGCGCTGGGCAATCGCCAGCGGCTGCATACCAGCGGCAGGCAAGGCGGGAGACGCTCCCTGCGCCAGCAACATGTCGAGCAGCGCTTCCTTGCCGCTGTACACGGCAGCGGTGAGCGCAGTTTCGCCCTGTTTCGAGACGGCATTGACGGTCGCGCCTTGCTGCAACAACAGACGCACGGCTTCCGTCTGGCCAAAGTAGGCGGCGGCAATCAAGGGCGTGGTGCCATACCAGTCGGCGGCATTCACATTCGCGCCCTGTTCCAGCAGTTTTTTCATCAGCGAGACATGGCCCTGGGCAGCGGCGTTGTGCAAGGCCGTTACCTGGCGCAGGGGTTCGGCCGCGTTCACGCCGACACCGGCCTGCAGCAGCAGGGCGACGACGTTGGCATCGCCTTGCGCGGCAAACTGCACCAGGCGCGCCGGTGTCGCCTCCAGCCCCATTGTGGCCAGACGCTGCGAAGGAGTAGGGTTATCCGCTGCCTGTACGGGTAGGATAAGGAAAGTGGCGGCCAGCGCGGATAAAGCCGGCGGCAGCAGGGTTTTCAGGCATTTGGGGGAGTGCATAGTTCTCGCTTCTTCACTGGGATAAAAGGGTAGCGCCTATTGCTGTCTGGCTTGCTGCATACGCTCGATGGCCGGGGTCAGGCGCTGTTGGGCGTCGCGCAGCTTGTCCTGCAAGGACTGCGCTCTGCTGGCAGGGCCGGGAACCAGCAGATGATCGATGACGGTTCTGAGGACGGCAGCCGATTGCGCACCCTCGAATTTATAACCGCCGATATAGAAGGTCGGCGTGGACTGGACCTTGAGCGCGTTGGCTTCGGCCACATCGCTGCGGATGCGGGCCAGGCCGGCGCGGCTGGCCAGCGCCGCATCGAAGCGCGCCATATCCAGCCCAAGCTCTTTGGCCACGGAATCAACCATGCCGCGCTCGCCCAGTTGGTTCTGGCGGATAAACAGGGCGTCTTGCATTTCCCAGAACTTGCCCTGTTCCGCTGCAGCCAACGCTGCCTCATGCGGCAGATAGGCCGCACTGTCGGCTCCCAGCGGCGAATGCTTGAACACCAGATTGACCTTGCCCGGATACGCCGCGAGGATCTGCTCCAGAGTGCCGCGCGCTTCGGCGCAGTAGGGGCAGGCAAAGGCGGAGAAGACAAGGATGGTGACCGGCGCATCCGGGTCGCCGCGCAGATTGGATGGCTGTTCCGCCCTGGCCAAGGTAAGGCAACCCAGGGCCAGCAGCATGGCGCCCAGCCAGCGGTACCAGGAAGCCATCATCGCTTATTCCCATTCAGCCAGGTGGAGAGCAGACTTTGCGCCTTGCCGCCATTGGCCGGCAGGCCCAGGCTTTGCCATTCGACCGCGCCTTCGCCATCGATGCCCAGCGCCGCAGGCAGGCCGGGAAGACGCAGCGCCTTCATCGTGCCGCCGCCATCGCGGAACCATTGCACCCCGCGCAGCCTGGCGTGGCGCTGCACCATGGCCTGGAAAGCCATCTCGCTGCCGAGAGCGATGATGCTCACGCCGTCGCCCCAGCCTTCCTGCAATTCCAGGCGCGCCAGCGTGCCCTGCGTCTGCGGCCGGTTGGCGTCGACTACCAGCAGCACCCATGGCGTCGCACGGCGCAGCGAGGCCGTGCCGGCCAGACGGCCGTTGCGATCCTCCAGCGCCAGCTCGGGCAGCAGGCGTTTGGCGGGAGCGGTGACGGGGCGGGACGGCGCACTGGCCGCGGCCGTGGCAAGCGGCGCCGCCGTACCCGGTGCTGCGGCTGCGCCGGCCGCGCCGCACAACAGCACGGCGCCCAGTAAGTAAGTCATGCGTTCATTCATTTTGCTGCCCACCCATCAAGGAACCTTGAAATTGATAATCGTGGCCTTCTCTGCCGCTTCGATTTTGTCGAACATGGACGGCGCGCTATTGTTCGACAGCGCTTCGGCCATGGCGCCAGCCCCCAGCACGTCGGCATGCAGCACCGTGAAATGCATCAGGCTGACGCTGGCGCCGGCCGGCACGCTCAGGGTGCGGCGGTAAGCCACGCCCAGATCGGTGAAGTTAGAGCCGCCGCGCGGCGTCAGCACGAAGTAGGACGGCAGATTGTCCGGCGCACCCGCGCCGCCAAAGGCCACTGCGAACGGCGGGAAGTCCAGCACCGCATAGCGGTAGGAAGTATTGGCCGGATTCACGCGCAATGCCAGGCCATTATTGAATTCCGGCGTGCCGATATTGACCTTGATCGTCACCGGGCTATTTCCCGTATTGCTGAAAGTGTCGATGGTGCGCAGGTAGCCGCCAGCTTCCGGCGAGAAGACACGGCGCTTGACCTGCACAGTATTCATGCGGATCGGACCATAAGTCAGTTCGCGCTTATCGGCCGAGGCGCTCACCCCAACCAGGCAGGGGAAGTTGATGCCGTCCACGTCCAGCAGGAAGAGATTGGGGAACCAGTTGCTGCCTTCATTGCCGGCGACGCGGCCGTTGGTCAGTTGCGCCGCGCAGCCAAGGCCATAGAAAGCGCCATCCGGAGCGGTCAGCCGACTTTCGCCGGCAATGGCCGTGCCAAGGCGGATCTCGCTTTGGGCGGCTGGACCAGCTACGGCGGTTCCCGTGCTCATGCCCACCAGCTCAGGATTCGCCGGATCGATCGCCACCACCTGGTATGGTCCCAGCGGCAGCACCGGCAACGCAAACTTGCCGGCGTTGTCGGTCTTGGTCTGCACCCACAGGGAATCGGCCAGCGCAAAGCTGCGGCTGGTGGCAAAGGCGACCGGAGCATCAGCGACCGGGGCGCTGCCGTCGGCTGTGACCACCCTGCCCTCAAGAGCAGCCACTTCAGACGGCAAGGCCAGGTCCAGCGTGGCCTGCTGCTGATCGGAGGACAGGGTCAGCGCCCCAGTCGCCAGCAGCGATGTGGGGCTGTCCTGCGCCAGCACCGCAACCTGGCCCAGTGCCAGCTGTTCGAGGCGGTACTTGCCTTCGGCATCCGTTTCGGCATAGCGGTCAAAGTCCGGCAAGCCGCTGCTGCGTGCATATATGCTGGCCTTGGCCAGTGCGCGGCCGGCATTGTCCAGGATCTTGCCGCTGACCGTGGCCGAAGGCGGCAGCACCACGTCCAGTTTGACGGTGCCGCTTGCCGCGCCAACGCCGACAACCGTGGTGGACAGACCGGTTTCGCCTTCCTGCGCGAACAGCTCAAACGGGCCGGCCTGCACGCCGCCCACGCCATAGTTGCCATCAGGCGCCGACCACGAGTGGTACATGGCGCCATTCTGGAAGATGCGCACCACAGGGTTTTTCAGCATGGCGCCGGTGCTGTGCCTCAGCGTACCGGTGACGTGCGCTCCGCTGGTGCGCGGCGGCAGATCCAGATCCAGCGTCAGCACCGGCTGCGCGCCAGCCGCGCCGGTGGCGCTGCCGCCCACGCCGTCCCACGTTGCCGTCACGCGGAAGGGGCCAGCCTTGACGCGCGCGAATTCATAGTAGCCGCCGCCGTCGCTCTGGCCATACAGACGCTCGCCGTTATCCCGCTCCAGCAATAGGAACGCGCCAGCCACGCCCTCCTGCCGCGAGGTCACGCGGCCGCGCACATTCGATGCGCTGCCGTTGAACGGTTCGCTGACAATGGCAAGGTTCAGCGTAATAGTGCGCGCCGAGCCGGAATGGGCGGCGGCGCTAACGCTATCCCAGGAGGAGCTGGCCTTCACGACAAAGGGACCAGCCGGAATGAGCTTGAACTCATACGCGCCTTGCGCGTCGGTCAGCACCGTATAGGCATTCTCAAACTGGCCATCCTGTGTCGTCGCAATCGCTTGAGCCGGCTTGGCACGCTGGCCCGAGGTCTTGGTAGGAATCGGATCCCGTCTTTCCAAGACCAGCGTCACCGGCACACCCGCTTTCGCCACGCCATCCACCGTCACCACGCCTTTCACATCCGAAGCGGAACCGTCATATGGCGCTTCCTGCATTGCCAGGTCGAGATTGACGACAGGCGTGCCGCCGCTGCTGCCGGTTGCCTCCGCGCGGTAGAAGTAATGGCGCGCAGAGACTTTAAAGCTGCCGGCCGGGATTTCAGCAAACTGGTACACGCCTTCATCGTTCGTGTACACCGACCACGAACCGAAGTTCGCCATCTCCAGCAACACCTCCGCGCCTGGCAGCGGCTTGCCGTCAGCCGTGACCAGGCCCACCACGTCGGAATCCTGCCCGCTGTACGCTCTGGCAGGCAGCACCAGATCGAGCTTCACATTCGCCGGTTTAGGCAGATTGCCTTGTACCGATACGCGCTGCTCGTCGTTGCCGGTCGCCGTCACCGTGTAGTCACCCAGATCCAGGCCAACCATATCGAATTTGCCGAAGCGGGAATGCTGATGGCTATGATAATTGTCGGTCACGCTGTACAGGCTCTTCTCCACGCCATCCGGACGTTTCTGCGTCAGCGTCACCTGTGGATAGCGCACCAGACGGCCGTCCGCATATTTCACGGTGCCACTCAGGATAGGCACGATCAGCGTCGCCGTGTACTCTGCCTGGTGACCGATCTCCAGGCTGACGCTGGCCAGCGGCAGCGTATCCTCATACGCGCAGGCGTCGAACAGATGCACGGTCGCCGGACCGACTGGCACGCCCACCAGCGGCCGCAGTTCATGCAGGCGCACCTCGGTGGTACCGGCATTGGTGACGATGCGCAGCTTGTTCGAGCCGCATTCGCCGATTGTCGGCATGCTCAACAAGGGGTTCGGCTTGCTCTCGCCATCCAGCAGCACGATGTTCAGGGTACTGCCTTCCTCGTACACGAAGTCGGGCAGTTCCAGCACCTGGTTGAGCGCGGCCGTGGCGTTCTGCGTCTGCACCGTGCCGAACGGCCCGGCCGTCACCGACACCTGCAGCGGCACATTGGCCGGCACGCCATCGATCAGGAAGCGGCCATCCTGGCCAGTCTGGCCGTTCGCCGAGAACGGTTTGCCATCCACCGCGGCCTTGATGCTCACGTCGGCATTGGCCAGCGGCGCACCCGAGCTATAGCGCACCAGGGCCGTGACCGAGGCGGTGGCGGCCAGACGGATATCCGGCACGGCGATGTCCTGGCCATTCGCGGCAGGCACCGGCAGCTGCACATACGAATCGAAGCGATGGTCGACCGCGCGCACCACCACGTCGATACCGACCGGCAGCGCCAGCACGTAGGCGCCCTGGGCATCGGTATAGGCGGCCGAGTACTCGATGTCCACCGGAGTGGCCGAGGCACGGCCTGCGCGCGCCACCTTGCCGGCAGTATCGGCCCGGATCGCACTGACGCGGAAGCCCGCAGCCGGCGCGCCGTTCGACAACAGCACGCGGCCGCTGGCCTTGGAGGCGCGCAGCACCAGCGCCACCGGCACGGTCTGGCCATCGGCGCCGGCTATCGTCTGCGTCACGTCAAACGCGGGGTGGCGCGGATGCACGGCTTTGAGCGTGATGCTATCGCCCAGCACCGAGATTTCGCGCATGCTGCTGACTGGTCCGGAACCGAAGGAGAACGGACCTTCGCCGCGCGTGCCGCTTGCATCGCTGACATCGATATAGATATCGCCCGGATTATCCATGCCCGGCGTAATAGCCACAGTCACCTGCAGGCGGGTTTCTTTCGGCAGCGACAGGTTCTGCACCGCCGTCTGGCCAGCACCGTCCAGGCGCAGTTGAGCGCTGCCCACCACCCGCTCGTCCACCAGCACGGACAAGGCCACATCGCCCACCGGCACATGCTCGAAGGCGAAGCTGCCATCGGCTGCCGTGGTGGCACGCACATGGATGCCCGGCTTGTCCTCAATCCGCAGCGCTACCGTCTGATTCGCGGCCGGCGTAACGCCGTCGCCGCGGTAGACCAGGCCGCGCACGGTGCCGCCATCCAGATACGGCTGGATCTCCACCGGCAGGCCGTTGCGCAATACGCTCAGGAAGTAGGCGCCGGTGGCGTAGTTGTCCTGCGCCTGCAGTCCGATCGTATAGTTGCCATCGGCAGCCACGGGGACCGCCATCAGATCGCCCAAGGTGTTGCTCTGCTCATAGCCGAACGGGTAGCCATAGCCGTTGCCGCTGGCTTTCAGCGCCTTGTCCGGACCATACACTTCCTGCTTCACGTTCCACAGCGGGCTGTTGCCATCATGGCTGCTGCCATGAGCGCGTACCGCCAGCACATCGCCTGCTTTCACCGGGATCGAGTACAGATGGCGCGCCTCGCGGAAGGCCAGGTTGCCGCGTTTGGCCAGCAGCCGGTCGAAGACGAAGTTCGCATTCAGCGTCAAGCCCTCCCCGAGCGCCGGCACATTCAGCCTGATTTGCTGGGTATCGCCATCGGCGGCAACCGCCATCACCGTATTGTTGCCCTGCACCACACGCAAGCTGGCGATATTGCCGCTGCCGGCGATGGTGCCCACGTCGTAGCCATTGATGCGGATCCGGGTCACTTCGACCGGCGCGGTATTGGTCACGTTTACTTTGATCTGCGGTGGACGGAAGACCAGGTCGGCGTTCACGATCTTGCCGATATCGGCCGGCGTGACGGTAATCTTGACTTCCTGCTTCATGCCGTCGCTGGTGTCGCCTCGAACAGTATGCTGGCCTGCCGTCACCAGGTAAGGCTGCTCCAGGTTGCCGCTGCCGCGTATCGTGCCAGCGTAATTATTGTCCACGTAGACGTAGGTGTTGCTGTTGACCTGCGGATGTTCGACATGCACGTTCAACAGCGCCAGATTGAAGATGAAGCGCGCGTCGAAGCGGCGGCCGGCATCGCCCTCGCCCACAGTGATCTGCTGGGTTTGCACCTGGCCGTCCGAACGGCTGGCGCGGATTTCGTTCACGCCCACTTTCAGGCCGACGAACTCGCGTGTCTGTCCGCTATAGAACTGGCCGATATCCTTGCCATTGACCGCAACCCTGGTCTCATGATCATTGGCGTCCACCCTTACATTCAGCACAGGCGGATTGAAAGCAAAGGTACGGGCAATCAGCTTGCCGCTGTCGGCAGCCGTGATCTCGATGGTTTCCTTGATCTCGTCGCCGTAATCGGTGCGGACAATGACTTCATGGCGCCCCACCGCCAGCGGGATATTCGCAACGACGCCGTTGCTCCACACGCTGCCAACCTGCACGCCGTTCAGCAGCACCACCACATTGTGGCCATAGGCCGTGTTGCTGATGGTCGCGTTCAGGCGCGCCGGATTGAAGCTGAAGGCCAGGTTGAATACGCGGCCCTCGTCGCCACTCGCCACGCTGATGCGTTCCACCGCCGTGTCGCCGTAATCCGTACGCGCCTCGATCTGGTGCTCGCCCGCAGCCAGCGCAAAGTAGGAAGACAGGCCGGAGCCATTGAGTTGAGCGACTTCGGCGCCGTCGATAAACAGCCTCGTGCCGCGGCCGGACAATGCCTGCGCCACCGACACCCGCACGTAGCCCGCGGCGGCACTCAGGGTGAAGTCGGCGCTCACCGTCGCCTGCGCACCTTCCAGGCGGCGCGCCAGGCTGGCGCGCTGGCCGCCATTCAGCGTGGCGGCATTCACCGTCCAGTCGCCCAGCGGCGCGGCGATCAGATAGCTGCCATCGGTTTCGGTCTGCTGCGTGAAATCGCCAGCAGAGAAGATACGGTCGTCAAAGCCCGCCAGCGCCACGAAGGCAGACAGCGGATTGCCTTTGGCGCCACGTACCGAACCGGCGACAAAGCCTGCTTCGTACAGCACGATATCCTGAGTCGCGCTGTCCTGGTTGGCCGGCGTGGACAAGATGACACGACCCTGCAGGTGGCCATCGATCAGCGCATCGAGCTTCAGGCGTCCACGGCCATCGTCATTCAGGGAGACGGCGGCAAATTCAAATTTGCCTGCCGCATCGGTCTGCACCAGATGCTCGTCCCACAGCGGATTGGCGATCGGCACGGTGCCGCCCAGCGGCATGTCGCGCGTGCTCAAACGCACCCACTTGCCCGCCAGCGGACGGGCTTGCGCATCGTACAAGGTGCCGCGCACCGTGTAGTTCCCCAGATAGAAGCTGTTGCTCGTTTCGAACTGCACCGACTCATTGGCCTGGCTCAGCACACCCTCATAACGGCCGTGCGCGTAACCGCCGCCCTGCTGCTCATATGCGCTCAGGCTGAAGCCGCCGCGCGGCACGCTGGCGAATTCCACCACGCCGGCAGCGTCGGTGGTGGCCACCGCGCCATATGGCAGTGCGCCTTGCAGCGCCAGCGCCACCCGCATATTCGCCGCAGCGACGCCGTCTTTGGTCAGCTGCACGCGCAGCTTGCTCAATCCCGCCAGCGCGATATTGTGGTTGCGCGAGAGGCCCGGTCCGGACAGCGCGCCCTGCACCAGGGCGCGCTCGCCGCTGGCGGCATGCACGATATCGAGCACATAACTGCCCACCGCCACATCGGCAAAGCGGAATTCGCCATTCTGGTCTGCCGTCGCCTGGCGTTTGCCGGCGGTCGCATGGCGCAGCTCGATGAGCGCACCGGCTGCAGCCTGGCCGCCGGAAAGCTGCACTTTGCCGCCCACCTGGGCGCTGGCCAGCAATTGCAGATCAATATTGAGCTGCTCGCCATTCGCTTTCAGTTCGCCGCTGGCGCTCGCATTCGCGCCTGCCAGGCTGGCCTGCACGGTGAAGGCGCCCAGCGGCACGCCGCCGATCAGATACGCGCCCTGCGCGTCGGTGGTCGCGGAGAGCTGCTGGCCCTTGGCGCTCGTCAAGCGTACCTCGACACCTGGCACGACCTTGCCTTGCACATCCGTGACCTTGCCGCCGACGCTGCCGCCGGAAGCAAAACTGCCCAGCACCACGTCCTGCTGCAATTCCTGGCCGGCGCCGTTCAGCACCAGATTGCCCACGCTACCCTGCACGCGGCCGTCCTTCACCGCTTGCAGGGTGTACGGGCCGTCGGCCAGCACCAGCGAATCGAAGCGGAACGCTCCCTGGCCGTCGCTCAGGGCCTGGCTCACCAGGCCCTTGGCGGCCGATAGCAGGCGCACCTGCACGCCGGGCTGCGGCAAAGCCAGGGCCAGCACGCGGCCGGCAATCGCACCCGCAGCCTGCAGGTTGACGCTCACATTGCTGACGGCGCCGGCACCGAGTTCACCGCGCGCCACCGCTACCGCGCCGCTGGCAGGATCGCGCACCGTGATATTGAAAGCACCGGCGCTAAAGCGCTCCACCCGCGCCACGCCATCGGCCCCACTCTGCGCGGAGCGCACCTCGCCTTGGTATTGGGCGTGGGTCAGCAGGACTTGCGCATTTGCTGCAGGCTGGCCGCCGGCCAGCACCGTCACATGGATATTGCCCTGGCCGTTCAGCTTGACGTCGAAACGGCCCGCCGAGCCACCCGCCGTCAGCGTGCCGCTCGCGCTGCCGCGCGCACCGCTGGCCGGTACCAGCACCGACAAGGTGTAGTCACCAGCTGGCGCATCGGCCAGGCGGAAAGCGCCCGCCGCATCGGTAGTCTGCACCGGGAAAACGGTGAGTGGAGCGGACAGCTGAATGGTGACCTGGGCGCCCGCCACCGGCGTCACGCCATCGGCCAGGGTTACCTTGCCGGCGACTGCGCCGCGCGGTCCGATATTGATCAGGCGCGAAACCGCGGTTCCCTCATTCGTGGCGCTGATGACCACCTGGCGGCCGTAATTGCCGTTGCCGGCTGCCACCGTCAGCAAGCCATCCGCGCTGACGCTGGCGAGCGAGGGATTGCTGCTATTGTAGTTGGTGCCATCAGCCGCCCGCGTCACGTCGAAAGTGCTGCCGTCCCTGGCCTTGCCCTTGACGCTCAGCTGCACGCTTTGTCCGTAGCTGACATTGCCCGGGCCGTCCAGGACCAGCGCGACCGGCACCGGCGTCACATTGCCCCAGACAATAGGGCCGGCAACGAATTCATTGCCGCCGGCCGGTTTGACGATGCCGGTCTGTCCCAGCGTACCGTCGCTGCACACGGCGCGCACGCGGTACAGTCCAAGCTGGGAGGGCACGCCCGGAATCATGTAGTAGTCCCCTTCCAGGGTGGCGTTGCGGTTGAGCGCACTCACCACGCAGCGCGCATCGGGCGCCGGCACTTGGGGCGTAGGCTGGCTCCAGGCCAGTTGGCAGACGAGCAGGAGCAGCCCGGCGCACAGGCGCAGCAAACCGCATCCATGACGTGACTTGAAAATGGCGCTAGTACTCAACTGTTTCCCCTTTGATGGCTTGCCCTGCCGCTCTTGCCGCACGCGCCCTTGCGGGCGGCGGTCGATGCTTATTTAGTCGGCGCCGCCAGCCGGGCGCTCAGCGCCTGGTTGAAAGCGGCCGATGAAACCAGATCCCATGCCGATTGCCGCGACGGGCTGGTGGCGATGGCCCAGCCATGCGCGACCTTTTCCCAGAGCTGCGGCAGCACTGCTTTTGTCTTTTCCGATTGCAGGATCACCAGTTTGGAAGCGCTTCCCAATTCGTATACAGCGGCCAGCCGCCATGGCAGCTGGCGGCCATACCAGGCGGCATATGCCGGCAGCGCGTATTGCGTCAGCACCGGCTCGCCGCGGTACAGGCGCACCGAAGACGGCGCGCCCTCGCTGTAGAAGGCTTGCAGCAGCGTTTCGGCTTCCTTGCCCTCCGCCAGCGGGAACTGCTTCGCCAGCCGGTCGAGCGTGGCCGTGATGGCCGCATTCGTGTCGGCCGCAGCCGGCTGGATGCGCACCGCCAGCGGGTAGGCTGCCACCCGGCCCGGCGCCGCCTGGGCTTCCACCTGCAGCGCGATTTCCAGCGCACCGGCCTTGAGGGGTTGCACCGCGCCCGCCTTCTCGTCGGCGATGAAGGAGGACAGCACAATGCCGCCGGCCTGCATCAGCTGCTGGTCCTGCACGATGCGGCACTGCTGGGCCGCGCATTTCAGCACGTGCATTACGTTGAAAGCGCGCTGCTGGCCGTCCACCGCCGCCCAGTGGCGGATCAGGGCAAAGCGGTACACGTCCCAGAACAGGATCGCGTCCAGGTCCACCCGGCTCAGTTTCGCGAACTCGTTCTTCACATCGGCATCGCCGGCGATTTTGCGCTGCAAGGCGGGCTGCATCTCGTCGGCATAACTGGCGATGAATTTGCTGCGGTTGCCGCTGCGCGCCGCCTGGTAGTAAGCCGCCAGGAAAGCGCCGGCATCGCTGGCGCCCTTGTCCGCCTCGCCGCCGTGCAGCAGCTCCTGCGGCGCCTGCTTATGCGATTCGATGAAGGCGCTGATGGTCACTGCACTGGGCTGCTGCAGGTTGCGCAGCGCGAATTGCAGATTGACGGGCGCGGCCAGCGCGGCCTGGCCGGCCAATAGCCAGGCCGCCGCGCCGATACCCGCCGTCTTGCGAAGGATAGAAAATGCGTTCATCAGAAATCCGATGCTTCCATAATCACGTACTTGTATTCCCACTCGTAACCTCCGGTGAGCCAGGTCAACCCCGGAATCTCAGCGGTCACCTTGAACTTGCCTTCAAGCGCCACCTCATCCCATTGCGTTTTAGGCGGAGGGCTGGGCGGGCCGCAATCCGGGCCGCCGGAGTTCATGGCGTATTCGGTCTTGATGCCGCCGGCTTTCAGGGCGAACGTGCCTTCCGCACCGGCGCCCATGATCACCCGCCACTTATTCCAGCTGGGGCGGCCCACCACTTCCTCCAGCGTCAGGCTGCCGGTCGCCTTCACGTC
Source organism: Massilia sp. BJB1822 (assembly GCF_013369485.1). GTDB lineage: Bacteria > Pseudomonadota > Gammaproteobacteria > Burkholderiales > Burkholderiaceae_D > Rugamonas. The sequence goes on along the minus strand of NZ_JABWEB010000035.1, from coordinate 4,600 downwards.
GGCCAGGTTCAGGTTGACGCTGGCCGTGCCGCTGATGCTGAAGCAGTCGATGTTGTTGCACTGCGAAGTCTTCTGTTTGGCGGCGCCGTTGCCTTTCACGGTGAACTTCACCGCCGATACCTGCAGCTTGGCGACCAGATGCCAGCGGTCCGGTCCCCAGGACAAGCTGGTGTCGATCTCGGGCGGGTTGAGGAACTTCGGACCGAAGCCCAGCTCCGCCTTCAACTCGCCTTCGCCCGAAGCCTCGGTAAATGGCTTCGGCTTGCCGCAGACCGGCGTGCCGCAGCATTCGCCGCCATCCTTCTTCTGGCCCTTGCCTTCCAGCGTGATCTCGGCCACGGAAATGATGGGCACCTTGCGCATCAGGGCGGACAGTTGGCTGGTCAGGTATTCGCCCTTCGGCACCTCCGCCATCGCCGTCGTGGTGAGGGGATCGGCTTTGCAAGGCGGCAGCGGCTTGCACGACTTCTTAGGACATTTGCCGCCGGACGACTCCATGGTCGAGCATTCATCGCACTTCGGCGCACCGCCGCTGTTCGGGCAGTCGTCCGGCGGCGGCGGATTGGGAATCGGGTGCCAGCCCGCCTTGCTGATGCCGGTGCCGGCATCGGTGATCAGGAAGGCGCCATCCTCGGTCACCGTGGCCTGTCCCATCTGCACAAAAGTGGCCAGGTCGTGGTCCCACTGGTATACCGGCTTCTTCTCGCCCGGCTTCAAACCGGCGGTATTCGGAATCTTCAGCTGCACCGGCGGATCGAAGCGCGTGCCGGACGGCTGGATGGTGGCGGCGGGCGCCATGAAACCGGCATAGCCTCCGGGCGGCGTCATCGGCAGCTTGTCGAAGCTGATCGGACTCACCACCACCGGGCCGGTCTTGCTGCCGTCGGGGAAGGTGACGCTGTTGGCGAACACCGTCATCTCATAGCCTTCGAAGCCAGGCATTTTCAGCACGACATCCTTGTCGCCGCCAACCACCCTGGCTTCCGCCATTTCCAGCGCGGGCAAATAGATGGGGTGCGGCAGCTGATTCTCGGCGCCCTGAATGGCGCTGGCCTCGAAGTGCAGGGCGGGATACTGCTGGCCCGGCAGCACCACGGTGCGGCCATCGACAAACAGGTCGATCTTCCCGGGCGGGATGTCGTCGAAAGCGAAACGGCCTTTTTCATCAACCGTGGTGCTAAGCGCCGTGCGGCCGATCGACATGCGCGCGCCCGGCAAAGGCTGGCCCTTGTCGTTCATGACCATGCCGCTGAAACGGGTCGGACCATCCTTGGGCTGCAAGCCCTGCATGGTGAAGGTGGCTTCAAAGAAGGACTCGCCGCCCTGGGCCGGCGCCGCCTTGACGATGGTCATGCCGGGCTGCTTGCCCAGCACCGGCCGCACGGCAGCGTAGCCGTTCTTGTCGCTGTTGACGGTGATGCTGCTTTGGCCATTTTCAAAGCGCGCCTCGCCGGCCACCACGCTGAAAGTGACGGCGGCGTTGGCAATGCGGTTCTCGTGATCGTCCGTCACGACCGCCGTCAGCGGCTCCAGCGGCTGGGTGCCGGTGGCGACGTACTGGTTGATGCCAAGGTCGGCGCGGATATGGCGCGCCGGACCCTTCTCGCCGCTGGCGATAAAGGTCAGGTCTTCCGCCACGCCGGCTGCGCGCGCATGCACCGCATTGCTGCCAGGGCCACTCTGCTTGCCCAGCATCAGCCAGACGCTGGCCAGACCTTCGGCATTGGTCTGCACCACCAGATTGCGGGCTGCCGCCGGCGTGCCCAATGCGGCCTGTGTCCGTCCCAGTGCACCGGTGCCGCGCATCACGTCGAATGTTACCGCCGTGTTGGGCAAGGGGTTGCCATTCTGGTCCAATACCGCCACGGTCAACGGCGCCGGCAGCGCCGAACCGGCCGCACCGCTCTGGCCATTGCCGCCATAGCCGGTCAGGCGCACCGAACCGGCCGCCACGCGCATGATCTTCAGCTGTTTGCTGCGCACATTGCCAACTTCGTCGGTGGCACTGACCGTGATCGTGTTCTCGCCCAGAGCCAGCGGCACGGCGCTAGCCAGGAATTGTTTGTCGCCCACGCTGGCATTGACGCTCTGCTGGCCGTTGCTGATCACGACCTTGGGTTCCGGCGCGGCGTAATAGCCTTCCACCGCATCGTTCACCGTGCCGCGGATGGCAATGCTGTTGGACGAGGTGATGCTATTGTTCAGCGGCGCCTCCAGCGCCAGGAAGGGCGCAGTCTGGTCCACCGAGACCGTAACAGAGGCGGTACCGACGCGGCCATGCGTATCAGTGGCCGCCACCGTGATCAGGTTCACGCCCTCATGCAGGAAGAAGCGATCGAAGCGGAACTCCTTGCCATTCAGGCTGGCCTGCTGCTGATTGATGGTCACGCTTTGCATCGGATAGTTTGTCGTGCCGGTGATCGTCACCGGACGCTCCACATTGCCGGTCAGATCACGCGGGCTGCTATCCACGGCGGGACCGAGCGTGCTGCGGTCCTGTGGACTGCTGATGGTCACCACCGGCGCGATCTGATATTCCACCTCGGCGGAAGTGGTGGCCGTATGGCCGTCGGCGAATTTGACTTCGACCGTAACCGCATTCGGTCCTGGCTGAAGATCCAGTTCGGCGGCGTATAGCTGGCCGGTGCCGCGCGCAGTCAGGCTCATCGCCTTGCCATTCACGCTGAAGGCAGTTGGATAGCTTTTGCTGGCGCTCGCGCTGGCGACGATTTCCGCTTTCGCGTTCAGTACCGCCTGGCCGGGCGCGGGACTCACAATATTGACCTGGTAGCTGGGCGCGGTATCGACCAGGAAGCCCCAGCCGCTTTGCGCGATCACGCGCGCGCGGCTCGCCACTTCCAGCCGCACATTGTGCGCGCCGGAAGCGAGTCCCTGGGACGGCGTATAGCTGATGCCGCTCTCGCTGACCTGGGCGCGTGCGGTGACGTCGATCTTGTCCACGAACAGGCGCACACTGCCCGTGTCGATGCCGGCGCCCGCCGAATAATTCGCCGAAATCACCGGTTTGCTATTCGCCGGCAAGGTCACATCCTTAGGCGTCAGCGCCGTAATCTGGGGCGGAGTGGCAACCACAAAGCTCCAGTTCTCTTCCAGCTTATTGCCGGCCCGGTCGGCCACCACCAGCTTGATTTTGTGCTCGCCATCAGCCAGTGCAGCCGGTACCTGATAGCTGAAGGAGATGGCGCCAAGCACGGCTTGGGCGCTGACATCGGCGCCGTCAAAATACAGGCGGATCGATGCCGGATCGATGCCCGCCCCCACATCGCTGTAGGTGGCACTGATCACTGGCTTGGCCGCGCTTTGCAGCACGGTGAAATAAGGGGTTTGCGCACTGACCACCGGCTTGCTGCGCGTGATGAAGCTCCATGCCGCTTCCACCACCCGGCCGGACTTCTCGCTCAGAGACAGCTGCACCGCATGCGCGCCTTCGCTCAGAGCTGCGCTGGGGGTATAACTGATGCCGGTATTCGACAGCTGCGCCTGCGCCGTCACATTCTTGCCATCGACCAGCAGGACGGTCTTGGCCAGATCCAGTTCGCCGACGCTGCCTTCGAATACTGCGCTGATCTTGGGCAGACTATCCGCCGCCAGCTCGGCGCCTTCGGCAGGCAGCTTCTGAGTAATGCGCACGCCTTCCTGCGCACCGACGCTGAAACTCCATTCCTCGCTTGCGATATTGCCCGCCAAATCCGGCACCTTCAGCGTCACCTTGTGCGCGCCAGCCGCCAGCGGCGTGCTTCCTTTATAGCTGATGGCCGTGGCGCTCTTGGTAGCCTGGGCCGTGACATCGGTGCCGTCCAACAGCAGCACCAGCTTGGTCACATCGACGCCGCTGCCGCCTTTATCGCTGAAACTGGCACTGATGGTGGCATCCACAGGGGCGTTGCTGACGTCGCGCGGCGCTTGGCCGCTGATCAGCGGCGCTTTGGTATCGATCAGGAAGGACCAGTTGGCAGTGCCAAAACTGCCTGCTTTGTCGCCGACCATCAGTGAGACATTGTGGCGGCCATCGCTCAAAGGCTTGGGTGGGGTATAACGGACCTCGGTCGCGCTGATGGTCGTTTTGCCGCCCATGTCCACGCCGTCCAGCATCAGCACCACGCGGCGCAGATCGATGTCGCTGCCGTTGGCCTGGTAAGTAGCGCCGATATCCGGCATAGGATTGGATTGCGGCAGCTCCGGCGCGCGCTTGCTGATGGTCGGCCCGGCGGCATGCGCCGCGCCGATAGACAGAAGAAGGAAGAAAACTAGGAGTCCGGCCGCGAACGCCCGGAACCGATCGGCAAAGTAAGTGCGTTGCAAGCCCAGCCGCGTCAACAAAAACATTACGAACCCCCGGAATTTTTTTATACGCCATGTCTCTCTTGGATCGAGGACATAGGGAGCAAAAGAATAGCAGAGGTAGTTGCTAGTTTGACACCTTGTTGCTGAAAATATTTATTTATTTACAATGATAGATTTGGTGATAATGTGCGCAAGACAAGTATGTTAAATCCGCCCAAAAAGTAAGCAGCAAAACAAAAAACCCCGCCAAGGCCGAAATCGACATCATGGCGATTTCGTGCACTGGCGGGGTTTT
>NZ_JABWEB010000034.1 GCF_013369485.1 Massilia sp. BJB1822 | reverse complement strand
CGTCGCAATCTACCATGCCGGCCTGAATAATTATCTGCGGTGGGCGATGGATGCTTACCGGGCGGCGGAGCTGAAAAATTCGATCGTCAGTTCGCCGCTGGCATTCGACGCCACCATTACCAGTCTCTATTTGCCGCTGCTGGCCGGAAAACAGATGTGGCTGCTGCCAAGTCGTAACGAAGTCGAATGCCTGGAGCAATTGCTGGCATCGGGGGACAGTTGGGGACTCATCAAGATAACACCCGCTCACCTCGCAGTGTTGGGACAGTCTCTCCGAACACTGAACAGGAAACCATCGGTGGACCTGTTCGTCGTCGGCGGAGAAGCACTACCGGTGACAACGGTGGCCTTGTGGAAGGAACTATGCCCAACTGCGCGCATCATCAATGAATATGGTCCGACGGAAACGGTGGTTGGGTGCATCACCTACGAGCCGGCTGGCGATGATGACTTGGGAACGAACGTGCCGATTGGCCGTCCAATTGCCAACACGCAGATCTATATTCTTGATCAGCATGGCGAGCCGGCGCCGCTCGGCGTGGCTGGCGAGATCCATATCGGCGGAGCCGGCGTGGCGCGCGGCTACCTGAATCGTCCGGAACTGACGGCGGAGCGCTTCATCACCGATCCGTTCAGTGCTGAGCGGGGGGCGCGCCTGTACAAGACAGGCGACCTGGGGCGCTGGCTGGCCGACGGCAATATCGAATACCTGGGCCGCAACGACTTCCAGGTGAAGGTGCGCGGCTTCCGTATCGAACTGGGCGAGATCGAGGCGGCACTGGCGGCGTGTGCCGGGGTGGGCGAGGCCGTGGTGATCGCGCGCGAGGATCAGCCGGGCGACAAGCGCCTGGTGGCCTACCTCACCGCGCAGCAAGGGGCGGTACTGGAGCCGGCCACGTTGCGCTCGGCGCTCATGGCGCAACTGCCGGACTACATGGTACCGGCGGGATTCGTCACGCTCGCGGCTTATCCGCTGACGCCGAATGGCAAGCTGGACCGCAAAGCGCTGCCGGCGCCGGACCAGGGCGCCATGGCAAGCCGTGCCTTCGAGGCGCCGCAAGGCGAACGCGAGCAGATACTGGCACAACTGTGGGAAGAGCTGCTGGGCGTTGAGCGCGTCGGACGCTATGACAATTTCTTCGAGCTGGGGGGCCATTCTTTGCTCGCGGTGCAAGTCATTTCGCGAATCTCCGACTTACTCGGCATTCAAATGCCTATGCGTCAGCTCTTCGTCCACCCCACGCTCGCCACCCTTGCGGCAGCCGTACTTGAGGAAGAAGCCAGCAGATGCCTGGTACCCCTACGCCCGCATGGCAGGCAAGCGCCTTTGTTCCTGATTCACCCGGCCGGCGGCGACATTGGCTATGCGCAAAGCCTGAGCCGGTGGCTGCCTGACGATGTTCCGGTCTATGGCGTCGCAGCGGCGGGGCTTGCACCAGGCGAAAGCCCTTTGCCATCGATTGAGTTGATGGCGGCGCGCTACGTGAGCGAGTTGCGCAGCATAGCGCCGGAGGGACCGTACCGAATTGCCGGCTATTCAGACGGCGGCATCGTGGCCTTTGAAATGGCGAGGCAGCTCTCGGCGGCAAAGCAGGACGTCGCCTTTGTCGGCTTAATCGATACGTACTATTACGATGCCGACGGAGCGGGCGAGCCGCCGCATTGGTCCCGTGCCGCAGTTGCGGCCAACTGGCTGGCGTTGCCGGAAAGCCATCCGTTGGCGCACGCGCTTGAGCAGTTGGCCAGGATGGACGACTTGCAGGGGGTGATTCAACTGGCGCGCGAGCACCATTTGATTGCCTCGTCGCTAAGGAACGACCTGATCGAAAGGTATCTCGATGTCTACCAGGCGTTCCGGCTGGCGGTGCGCCGCCACCAAGTCGGTATGGTGGCGCTGCCTGTGACGTATTTTGCAACGGCTGAGGCGCGACGCGGCCAGACGATCGCGCGATGGTCGGCAGCTTGTCAACATCAATTGGCGGTGGCCGATGTACCGGGAGACCATTTGACCATGATGAAGGAGCCCAATATTCAATTCCTCGCCGATCGCTTGTTCGCAGGTCTGGGTGGGTTGAATGTGCCAGCAACGATAACTGAAAATTGCGAGGGTTTGTAATGCAAGAATTTACTGAAAGTGACGTGATCGAACGCTTTGAGTCGAATGTCCGGATTTATTGCCGGGGGTTTCCGGCGGTTCTGGCATCGGCGTCCGGTTCCCTGATCAGGGATAATCAGGGAAAAGAGTACATCGACTTTTTGACGGCCGCGGGTTCGTTAAACTACGGGCACAATCATCCAGCGTTGAAGCAGGCAGTGATCGATTATCTGGCCGCTGATGGCATTACACAGACGCTGGATTTTACCAGCACAGCAAAAGTCGATTTTATTCGGGATTTCAACCAAAAAATCCTGCAGCCCCGGGAAATGGATTACAAGATGCAGTTTACCGGGCCGACAGGTGCTAATTCGGTGGAAGCGGCCATTAAGTTGGCCCGCAAGGTCACGGGGAGGCGGCCGATTGCTGCCTTCACCAACGCTTTTCATGGCGTCAGCCTTGGCGCGCTTGCCCTGACTGGAAACCGTTCAAAGCGCGAAGCGGCAGGGGTTGCGCTTGGCGACGTCATTCGGCTTCCCTTCGACGGCTATATGGGGGAGGGGGGGAGCACCCTCGACTATATTCGCAAGCTCTTTCGTGACCCCAGCAGCGGAATCGATCTGCCCGCTGCATTTATCGTTGAAACAATCCAGGGAGAAGGCGGCGTCAATTGTGCATCGGTAGAATGGCTGCAAGGACTCTCCGCCCTGGCTAGTGAACTCGACGCTTTGCTGATCGTCGACGATATTCAGGCCGGCTGCGGGCGCAGCGGCAGCTTTTTCAGCTTTGAGTCGATGGGTATCAGGCCGGATCTGATCTGTCTGTCGAAATCGATCAGTGGCCTGGGATTGCCGATGGCGATGTTGCTGATTGATCGCAGGCTTGACGTCTGGGCGCCCGGTGAGCACAACGGCACCTTCCGAGGTGGGAATTTATCGTTCGTTGCCGCAACGGCGGCACTGGCGTTCTGGCAGGAGCGGGAGTTTGTATCTGGGCTGGCTACCCGGATTGAGCGCTTGAGCGGGGGAGTGGCCGACATCGTCGGAAGCCTGCCGCCACATGTGGCCAGATGCAAAGGGCGTGGCATGTTGATGGGGATTGAGTTCTCGGAGGCCGCCCAGGCCGAGCGGACCAGGATCATGGCGGCCGAACGCGGCCTGCTCATTGAAACGTCCGGCGCCCATGATCAGGTGGTCAAGCTGATGCCTGCTTTGAATGTCCCCTTGCCTTTGCTGGAGCAGGGATTGCGAGCATTGGCGCAGGCCGTGAGAGCGTCCTGAGAACGCGGTGTGCTGCGACCCGGCCTCGGTTCAGAGGCACGCTAGGCAGGTGGCCATGGTCTGGTTGACATGGCTCAGCACGCGCTGACATTCGGAATGGATGAAGAAGTGGTCGCCATCAAACCAATGGAGTGCGCATGGCCCGTCGGTTTCCTCCTGCCATCCTTCCGACTGTTCAGGCGTTTCATAGTCGTCGCCCCGGCCAGCCAGGATGCTCATAGGCACGTCCAGCTTCGGCGCCGGCTGGTACGCAAACCGTTCCGCTAAGCCAAAATCGGCACGTATGATGGGAAGGACGATTTCCATCAGCTCCCGGCTTTGCAGGAGTTCGGCCGGCGTGCCGTTATACGTGCGCAATTCCTCGAGCAAGGTGTGGTCGTCCATGCGATGTAACTGGCGTGAGGGGTTCCGGTAGCGCGGGGCATGGCAGCCAGAAACGAACAGGTGCAGCGGCAATTGGGCGCCGTTGGCGTGCAGGTAGCGCGTCAATTCGAACGCGACCAGGGCGCCGAGACTATGTCCAAAGAAGGCAAATGGCAACAGCGGTTGGCGCGCAAGCTCTTGCGCCAGAGGCGCCACGATCTCCTGGATCGATTGCGCATTCGGTTCGTGGAAGCGGGCGCCGCGGCCAGGCAGGTGGATGGCCGCCAGTTCGATGGCCGGCGCGAGCAGCTCCTGCCATGGAAGAAAACTGGCAGGACTACCGCCGGCATGGGGAAAAATATACAAGCGCATCCTGGCAGGATGGCGGCTGGGGAGACGCAAAAGCCAATTATTCATGTTGGACTGGAGTGGTAAATGGGAGGGCGCCAGCGCACAAGGGGGTCAAGCAGCCTGGCTCAGTGCCGGGCCTGCTGGGCCGGCCGGGTGCACGGATTTCACTTGCCCGTTCTCCATGGTGATCAACTGGTCGGCAAACTGGAAGTAGCGGTCGTCATGCGAGATGACGATGACGATCTTGCCGCGACGTTTCAGGTCGGCCAGAATGGACGCGTAGAAGATGTCCTTGAAGCGCGGATCTTGATCGGCAGCCCATTCGTCGAAAATGCAGATATCGCGATCCTCGAGCAGCAGTACCAACAAGGCTAGCCGGCGACGTTGGCCGTCCGATAAGTCGGTGGTGCTGAAGCCGGTGGGGGTCAGTTGCACTTTGGCGTCAAGCTCAAGGTCAACGAGATAGCGCTGGATCAGTTCGTCGTTGGCTGGCGCGCCATCGCGTAGCAGGCGGGGAAACAGAAAATAGTCGGAGTAGACGACAGAAATGTGTTGCCGGGCCGCTTGCAGGTTGGCGGCATGGACGTCCTGGGCATCGAAGCTGATGCTGCCGCGTGTTGGCATATAGTGTAGCGACAGGCATTTGCTGAGGGTTGACTTGCCGGAACCGTTGCCGCCGACGATGAAGCTGACCTGGCCGCGCTCAAAGCGCAGGCTGACGTCGCGCACCGAGAAGTCTTGCTGATCACCGGTATAGCTGAAATGCAGGTCTTGGACATGCAGACTCCGCCAATTGTCGGCGATGCGCTCGTCGCCGCTGGCCTCGTGCGCCAGCTCCGAGTAAAAGGCGCTGACCCTGCCGACGGCGATCCGTCCGGCCAGCACTGCGCTGACCGACGTCATCACGGAATGGGTCGGGCCGGTCAGGTAGAGTACGGCGACGATGATGCCAAACAGCTCGGCGTGCCCGAGTTGGAAGGTATAGCGTAGCTGGAAAAGGATCAAGCCGATGACCAGAAAGGATCCCATCTCGCCATAGCATTGCGCCAGCAACATGATCGAGTCCCCCTTGGCCCGATTGCCCAGCGCTGCGGCTTCGTGGTCTGCGAGGTCATGGTGGTAAAAGTCCTGCGCTTTCCTCGCGTTCAGCTTCAACTGCTTGGCGCCGCGCACCAGGGCGACGACGCTCTGCTGCAGCGCTTCCTGGCTGGCGCGTACGCGGCGGAAAAAGCGCATGGCTAACAGCATCGGCAATTGATAGGTCAGCGTAACCAGCAACAGGCATCCGAGCACGACCGAAAAAATTCGCAGGTCCAGCTGGATCAAGTAGGTCAGGGTACCCAGTACGGTGACCGAGCTGACCCAGATGATTGGCAGATTGGCGGCACCAAGGGCAATCTGCGGCAGGTCCACCGATAGAATGGCTTGCACGCGCGCCAGGCCGATTCTTTCGAGGTCGAGCGTCGACAGGCGCTGCACGCGCCCATACAGGTGCAGTCGATGGCTGGCGACGGCCCGCTGCGATACATACATCGATAAGCCTGCCGACAGCGCTTTGATGACGATAATTGCCACACAAGCAACCAGAAACCAGCTGGCCAGCTCGTCAGTGGGAGAATGGAAGTAGCTATAGCGTTCACCCGCGACTTCGCTGCGCAGCGGCGCTGCGGTGTCGATTGCATACATGACAAACGGCACCAAGCCCGCGTAGCAGCCGCCGGTGACGATGGCAAGCATGGCTGAGAGGAAGAACAGATTCGGTGCGCTCTTCCAGTAAAGGTCACTTAATCGATGCAGTTCCATAACGCGGCCTATCGGGCGGGAGTAAGGGTCAGGGTGGCACGGGCTGGTTCCGGCGCTAACGGCAAATAGCCGCCGGCATGCTGGAGATGCAGCAGGTCGTCGTAATGAGGACTCAGCACGTTGCCGGATTGACCAGTATTTTGAATGAACAAGGCGGTTCCTTGCGGTGTGAGCTCGATCAGTTGCCGGTAGCTGACGCCATAGAATTGTTGGTAGCGGGTGTCGGCTGCCAGGCTCGATGGCGCCAGATTGACAGTATGGTCGCCGCCGCCATTGGACACCTCCCGGTGGAAGAACCGTGCAAAGACACTGCGCGGCACGGTGGGCATGCCCGGCATCAAGCGCGGTTCGCTGAAGGGGAAATGGGGGAACTGCATCTGATGGACCTTACCCCACTGCCATTGCGCACTATCGTCGCCGAGCTCGCTGTGCAGCTCGTCTAGGGCATGATCCAAAGCACGTAGCAGTTCCACTTGACACGGCATAACTTGCGGGCTGGCGGGCGCGTCGCACCATCCGACGCCTTGTGCCGCCAGGACTTTGTCGACAAAGGCGCCATTGGAAGAGGTGTAGAGATATGGCAGCTTACGCTTGGCCAGGCTGGCGCGCTCGGTGCGCTCGAACTGGCGATCGAGCAGGAGCTGATTGAACCGCGCCAGCCAAGCCGTCACCAGGGTGGCGGCACTGCTGTCAGCGTGCATTGCGCCATCCCAGTTGCGCACCAGGTTCAGCGCGTGGCGCTGTCGCGGGCTGACGCCGCGCAACTGCTTCAGATAAGACAATATGCCTTTTGCGGGATAGCCGACCACGTCGGCCTGCAAGGCCATCATCTGGGTTGGCGTCAAGCGGTGACGGGTCGCCAGCAACTGGTCTAGCTGCGTACTGATGCGCGTGGCACGGAAGTCAGGCGCCCAGTCATAGCTAATATGATAGGGGTAGTTTTCCGCAACCACCCGGTTGTTGGCTGTCACAATATAGCCTCGCTCCGGGTTGTATTGGCGGGGCGTCTCGGCGAAGGGTATCCAGCCATCCCAAACCTGTCCGCTGAGCCACCCGGCGGTGGGTACCGCGCCACGTCCGACCCGGCGCAACGGCAGCTTGCCGGCAGTGACGAATCCGATATTGCCGGCTTGGTCGGCGTACATAAAGTTGTGTACCGGCGCGACATAGTTGGACAAGGCCGCATTGAATTCCGGCCAGTTGCGTGCCTGGTTCAGCTTCAGGAAGCTGGCGAAGCTGCCGCCCTGGTCGTCATCGCCGCTCCAGCGCACACTGTAAGGAAGTGCTGAAACCGGCCCGCCGACGTCGCTCAGCATGGGGCCGTGTACAGTGCGGCGGACGGCAATTTGGACCGGTTTCTTAGGTGGTTTGAGGAGGTCGGATTTGACCTGGATCTCTTCATAATGGATATCCATGTCATGGTAGCGGCCGGCGACCTCATATTGGTTGGGGTCGGCGGGATTCAATCGTTCGAGCACGACATCCTGCGTGTCGGCCATTGTGGTCGTCATCCCCCAGGCGATTTGCCGGTTGCGGCCCACAACGATGAAGGGGAGGCCGGGGAACGTGGCGCCTTCGGCGTCGATGGAACCTCCCCGCAGCTTGGCAAGATACCAGGGGGAGGGCAGGGAGATGGGCAGATGGGGGTCATTGGCCAGCAGTGGCGCTCCGTTGGCGGTGAGCTTGCCTGACACTACCCAGGCATTGCTGCCGACATAGCGTTGCGGTTCGAACAGGGCGGCATGGCGCTGCCCGATGTAATCGGGCAGCGTGCGCGGCAGCTGCGTCATCGCAGCTTGCGCTGCATCGGCCGGAACCGCCGGCATGAGCTGGTTGGTTTTCTCCATGCCGAAGAGCTGACTCAAGGCAGAGCGCTGAAACTCATCGCCGAAATTGCTCGACAGCTTCCACGACAGGAGCTGTTGCCAAGCCAGAGAGTCGACGGGACGCCAGGCTTCCGGGGTAAAACGCGATAAATGGTACTCAACCGGCAGTGTGCGGGTATTGGCGATCCCGCTGTTGACGCCGTCGACATAGGCTTGCAATGCCTGCCTGCTGGCCGGATCCAGGGCGGACAGGATGCGTTCAGCATTGCGGTATAGGCCGAGCGTGCGGAAGAAAACATCGGAGCCGACGGTTGTTTCACCCAGGACTTCGCTCAAACGACCAGCGGCTATGCGCCGATTCATTTCCATCTGCCACAGCCTATCCTGCGCGTGGGTGAAACCCAGTGCAAAGTACACATCGTGCTCGTTCTCAGCCCGGATCGTTGGGACCCCGTGGCGGTCGCGTTCTATGCTGACGGTGGCGTGCAAGCCGGCGGCTTGCAATATGCCGTCTTGCACAGGCAAACTGCGGGAGAGATAAACCGCGGCGCAACCCAACAATGCCGCAAGCGGCAAGATGACCCAAATCATTAGGCGCGTCAGTAATGGCCGAGCACTCCATATTGTTTTCGACGGCATTGTTTTCCTCTAGGCCAGGAGGCCTGTGATAAAGCCGAGTAGTACCCGGCACAGCGTGCTGAGGGGGCGGCGGAAGGAAATCACTAATTACGATCGGTTAACGGTCTAATAGAATGGAGATAATATTTTTTAATTAGTTATTTGTCAACTGGAGGGGAACTGTCAGAAATTCTGCGTGTGGACCCATAAATACAAAACGCCCGATGAGGTCCATCGGGCGTTATTGGCACAGACTTAACGGGCAGTGAATAAGGCGCTTGCCCGCCAACCTATTCTAGGAAACCAAGGTCTGCGATGTGGCGTCTGGACCCTCTACTGCGGCGTGGAATTCGGTGGATTGCACGAGCTAAGCGCTGTTTCATCATCTGTCGGTAGAATCTCAAAGTGGCATTCCCCCCGATTAGACGGAGGTTTTGCATGAAGCGTCTCATTTAGCGAAAACCTTTAATACCATGGGGGAAACCAGCATCCACCTGCGGCGTATGCTGTCCCGCGCTCAAGGGGAGTTTTTGGCATGCCCAATTCATTGAAACCGTGGACGATCTCCTGTCGGGACGCAGATGGCCAGGTGATCCAATGAGGTGCAGATGGTGGCAGCCGCCCACGACGCTACACCATCCCGGCCGCGTCGGCCCGATTGAGCGCCATGCTAAGGCCGCGCTGCTTAAAGCATTAGGCCAGCGCACCCATTACGATACGGGTGGCCGCCGCGATGATGTCCTGGTTGGTCGGCGCATCCTTCTGCTGTCGCTGTACTGCAAGGTGGCGGCGCATAAGGCGGCAACTCGTGTTTCTCGTCGGAGGTCAAAAATCAAGTAGTATGGCTGCCGGCCATTATAGTGGCCGGCCTGGGTAGCTTTACCCTGTTCATGGTGCTTGGAGCGTACGCTATATGAATGTGAATTTTGCCGTGACGGCGGCATGTGTGCTTGGTCTTTTGTATTTTGGACGGGAGGTGTTGCAGCCCGTGGTGGCGGCCCTGGTACTCAGCTTGGCGCTGGCCCCCTTGATCCGTGCGGCGGGGCGGTTTGGATTGTCGCGCATGGGTGCGACTTTCGGCGCATTGGGCTTGGTTGTCGTCGTCTTTGCCGCTGCTTTTTCCGTGCTTGGCGCAAATGTGCTGGCCCTGACGTCCGAACTGCCACGCTACAGCGCTGAGATCCGCGCCAAGTCCAAATCATTGCAGGCAATGACCCAGCATCCCCTGGCCCGCCTGGCCCCGCAACTGCTGGAAGGGCCGCCCGCGACGCCGAATCAGGAAACCAGTACGCGGCCCTTGCCGGTCGAAATTCATGAACGTGCCAGCACCAGCGATGCTATCGCCAAAGCGATCGGTGTGGTGTCTGGTCCCTTGGGCGAGATTTTCCTGGTACTCGTGCTGCTGATTTTCATCCTGCTGGATCGGGAGAGCCTGCGCGACCGCGTTCTGCGTCTGGTGGGACAACGCGAAGTGAGCCGCACCATCAAAGGGCTGGAAGATGCGGCCGAAGGCGTGTCCCGGTTCTTCTTCGCCCAGCTGGTGCTGAATGTGACGTTCGGCGTGGTGATCGGCATCGCCCTGTGGCTGATCGGTATTCCGCACGCAGCGTTGTGGGGCGCCATTTGTGCTGCCTTGCGCTTCGTTCCCTATATCGGCGCCCTGATCGCAGGCGCCGCGATTGCCTTGTTTGCGGCGGCGGTGGAGCCGGGGTGGATGCTTGCCGCCTATGCGCTGGTGCTGTTCCTGCTCCTGGAACTCCTGGTCGCGCACGTGGTTGAGCCGCGGGTGTACGGCCACAGTGTCGGCATGTCGCCGCTCGCGGTCATCGTCTCCGCGCTGTTCTGGGGCGCCATCTGGGGGCCGCTGGGATTGCTGTTGTCGACACCGCTGACGCTGTGTATCGTGGTCGCAGGCCGCTATATCAAAGGACTGGAACCGATCAGCATCCTGCTGGCGGAGGCGCCGGACACCAACGAAGCGCAGCGTTTCCACCACCGGGCGCTCAGCGGCGATGCCGACGCCATTCTGGAGGATGCGCGAACCTTCTTGCGCAAGTCGACCCTGGCGCGCTATTGCGACAAGGTGCTGCTGCCCGGCATGCTGCTTGCCAGCTCGGACCTGCTAGTCAGCCAGGAGCAGCGCTTGCGGGCGACCGTCGCAATGGTGGCGGATACCTTGGCTAGCGGCCATTCG
This sequence comes from Massilia sp. BJB1822, assembly GCF_013369485.1. GTDB lineage: Bacteria > Pseudomonadota > Gammaproteobacteria > Burkholderiales > Burkholderiaceae_D > Rugamonas. The sequence continues at coordinate 15,038 of NZ_JABWEB010000034.1, read as the reverse complement.
CCGAGCCGTTCGCGTCGGCGCAGGATCTCCATGCTGAACGAAAGCATCGGCGCGCATCTCCGGCACCGGCGCGAGGAAAGGCTGGGGCGCTGGCAAGGTTCGCTGGACGTTCCGGCGCGCTCCGTCATCCTGTCGACGGCCATGCCAGGTGTTCGCGAAGAGTTCATGAGCGAGCTGCTGGTGCTGGTGTTCCGCGAAGCGCGCCTGGATGCGCGCAGTTTCGTCCTCAAACAAGATGAGGGTAATGCCGACAGCGCGCCCGATGCCGGCCAACTGATCTCCACCGTTTTCATTGCCTATCCGGTCGAAAGTGAACTGCCTGCGTGGGCCGCCGCCGTGACCGAGCTGCGCGCCGCGCTGCCAGACGTTCCGCTGGCGACCATCCGGCCGCATGACAGCCTGGCTGAGGAACTGTCGCAAGTGGCGAAACATGTCGACCTCGTGCTGCAGTCCTGCGAGGAGGCCTTGGCCTTCGTCGCACCCGGACGCAGCTGATCTGATCTGAAAATCCAAACGGATCAAACGCGTTACTCGCTATACCGAAGATTGGGTGCTCCCAGAGAATCAAGAGCCTCTGGGAGGCTTACCGGCTTACGATTCAATTGCCAGCCCGTGTTAGTAGGCTGATCTGGTCTTGACTACGCGCGCCTGCGTTATAGCATCATCGGTTGGTGCTGTGGCCGGATTAGCCGGATGTTTGTCGTTGTAGTCCTCGTAAGCTTCCGTGACATTGTCCGTGAGCGAGGATTGCAGTTTGTCGACTTGCTCCTGCGTCGGTTGAGCGCCGTGTTTGTGCCCGGTGAAGTACTTAAGCTCATTCGACTTTACGTTCCGGCTAACCGGAGCATCAGCGTAGTATTCGAGCCATACGTAGTAATCAGACATTTTATTTCCTTTAATGTGGTTTTGAATAAATCATGCGATGGGGCAGGAGCGACACCTGGGTTCGTTTCGGAAGCAGGTCGCATTCGCTGCCTGCCTACGTAATATCCTTCTTAAACTTGAGCGTTACCATTACCGCCGATTACAAGCGATGACCAGACAATCACCGGCCACAGGAGCAAGGGGCAGGCTTCGGTTTTGATCATCAATTCATGGCGCAACCGCGACGTCCAGCACCCAAGTCACGCCGAACCGGTCTTTCAGCATGCCGTAAAGCGGCGACCAGGAAGAGGGCGCCAGCGGCTGAATGATCGTGGCGCCGTGCGACAATTTCCCCCAATAGCCTGATATCTCGTCAGCCGTGTCGCCGCGCAGCGATACGAAGTAGGCGTTTTCTCCCTGGCTCCAATTCATGGTGTCCGGCACATCATGCGCCATCACGTGAAAGCCGTTCTCGGATACCACCTGGCCCCACATGATTTGCTCCGCCTGTGCCGGTTCATGGCCCCCGGCATCCTTGTATGCGACCAAGGCGATTTGGCCGCCGAAGACAGAGTGATACGCTTCCAGTGCCTGGCGGGCGTTGCCTTGCAGATTGATGTGAGTAACGGATTTGACGGACATTTTCTATTCCTTACAGAGTTTGGACCTTCGCGGTCAGGATTTACCAATTGTCATTGGCGGTGTTATTCTATCGAGCCATCCTGTCAATATTTGTCAGTTGCCGAATGTCCCGTTCCGACCGTTTATTGCGTTTGCTGCAGGTACTCCGCACCCTGCCATCTCCCGCGACGGCCGAGCAGCTGGCACGGGAAACCCAGGTTTCCGTGCGCTCGATTTATCGGGACATTGAAAGCTTGCGTGCCGGGGGCGCCGAGATCGCCGGAGAGCGTGGTTACGGCTACACCTTGGTTGAAGACGGAACGCTGCCACCGCAGACGTTTGACCGCATCGAAATTGAGGCGCTCGTTCTTGGGCTTGCCGAAGTGCGCCACATGGGGGATCCGGCCCTCGTTAAAGCCGCGAACTCCGTGCTGGCCAAGGTTGTCGCGACCCTGCCATCGCTTGGGCAGCAACAGCTGATTCATGCGGTTTCACAGGTTCATCGGCTGGAAAACCGCTATGTGCCGTTGGCTGACATGGACATCGTGCGCGAGTCCTGCTGGCGCGAGTTGGCTTTGGACATTCGCTACCAGGACCGAAATGGGGGCGAAAGCGAGAGGCGGATTTGGCCTCTCGCAATCGTCTATCTCGATCGGATGCTTGTGGTGCTGGCGTGGTGCTGCTTGCGCAATGATTTTCGCAAGTTTTTGGCGAGCCGCATCCGGAATGTTGAAATGACGGGCGAGAGCTTCAGACCCCGGCGATCGGCAATGTTGCGAAGCTACTTGCAAGAGTTGGCAAAGGAAGCCGGCACCGGCCCTGGCGTGACGCTGCTTTAGTTCATGCCAAAGATCTTGTCTTCACAGCCTTGGCAGATGTATGCTGCTGCGGCATTTACCATCACTCACTCATGCGAGATATTCATTTGAAAAAACTGCTTTCCTATTCCGCCGTTGCCCTGACGATGGCCCTGGCCATGTCCGCCTGCAAGCGCGCCGAGTCGCCTGCTCCAACTTCGTCCGAGGCCGCTCCGGCGATTTCCCTGCAAAAGATTGATACCGTAGTTGGCACGGGCAAGGAGGCTACTGCCGGCTCTACCGCCGTAGTCAATTACACGGGCTGGCTGTATGAGCCGAAGGCTGAGTCGCAGCATGGCGCCAAGTTCGATTCGTCGGTGGGGCGTTCGCCGTTCAGCTTCAAGATCGATGGCGGCCAGGTCATCAAGGGCTGGGACGTTGGGGTGCAGGGCATGAAGGTGGGCGGAAAGCGCACGATTATTGTGCCGGCGGAGATGGGCTACGGCGCTAACGGCATTGGACCGATTCCACCGAACTCCAACCTGATCTTTGATGTTGAGCTGCTGGAGGTTCAGTAAATGGCGCAACCGCCCTACGATCCTCGACGGGGCGGTGCACCGAGCTGGCCAGCGCTTGTTGCGGCCGCGATGGTGGATGCATGCTGGTACATGAACCAGGCGAGAAGTGGAATCTCAAGCGCAAGCGCGTACTGAGTGCGCGACACGCCAACTCCAAAAGGGAACCATATGCCGGGAAGCCCGAGCGCCGAGAGCTCCCCGGGGAACAAGGCCACTCCCATGATGAGCGTGGTGGGAAGTGCCAGCAGCCGCAGCCGACCGTATCGGACGATGCCCACGCACGACAAGCAGAATAGCAGCAGTAATATAGCTCGCGCGCCAGTCTGAATCAGCGGGAACTCAAAGCCAGGAAGCGCCGCAAGGCCGGCCGCCATTCCAAGCAAGCCGGTGGCAATGTCCAATCGGCGCTCCCGGACTCCCGCCAGGCGATAGCCAGCGAGCAGCCATAGGACGATCGCCAGCGGATTGAGCACAACGTAGCGCGCGACGATGATGGCCTGCAAACTTTCAGCTTCGGTCCAGTAGAACAAGGGCTGATTGAGGCGCGATGCAGCGATCGCCGACACTGCTCCTGCGGCCAGCAGCAAAAATGGCTCCTTGCGCGCAAACCGGCGTAGTGCTAGAGCGAAGAGCGCGAGTGCCAGCAGCGCCAGCGGTTCCAGCAGGTCGACCACATAGCCCCAAAAAGTTTGCCACCATTGCACCTGATAACGCGCGGCTGCCGCGGTCGGTTCGGCGAGAATCGGCGCAACATGGATGCCACCCGCTTCGGTATCGTTGACCGACTCGCGCGGTAGATAGACGTGAATGGCCAAAACGCCTTCGCCAGCGGAGGCTGTTTCGCCGAGGGGAATCAGCTGCGGCCGGATGCCGAAGACGCGCGGTGGCGTCTCGCTGAATGTGCCGATGCCGCCGATCTTGCGGCCACTCCAGTAGACTTCATATGCACTGTCGACCAGGGTTGGTCCAATGAGCACAGGAGCGGAGCCCTCTGGCATGGTCCAGCGGATGCGAAGACGATACCAGGCATGCCCCCACTGGCCGCTGTGGCCGCGCGAAGTCCAGCCGGGAACATAGCCAGGAAGGCCGACATCGCCGTCATGCGCGCCGGGCGCTGGCGTAAGGTCCACGCGTTCCCAGTCACGATCGTCAAACGCGGGCAAGGCCCACCGCGCATCGTTTCCGAACCGGAAAGCCCATGGGCCGTTTAATGGCATTTCCGCGCGCGCCAGCACAAGCTCGGTGGCCGCGTGGGCTGCGTGCATCCAGATGCATGCAAGTACCAGGCTGACCAACGCCCACCCAATCCGTCCAGCCACGCTATGCCGCCGACTGCTTGGCGCCATCCACGATTTATGGTGCATCGTTGACTCCTTGGCCGCAGCACATTAAATACGTAAACTCAGAATTGCTGGTTGCGCGCCAAGAGTTCGCCAGGTGAGCCGAGCAGGAAGATGTTGTTGTTCAGCGTGTCGTCGCCCTTGTACTGCCTGTACGGCGTCAGCGAGGGCAGCAGGTCGCGCATGAGTGCCTGCTGGCTCGGGATGGTCTTGTCGGCAGTTAGCTTGCCCAGTATGAAGGTCTGGATTTGCTCGGACTGGCTTGCCGTCTGCTCCAAGGTCGCCTTGGCCAGCTTGCCTCGCCTGTATTCCAGCGAGACATTGCTGCGGGCGTTGTCCTGGATGTGATGGTAGTCATAGTTTTGCGTTTCCAGCGTTCCATCGAATTTGGGCGGCCCGGATTTGCCAATCTCCGTATGGAACTTCGCTTCCATGTGCGATTGCTGGGTTTGGCTAACGGCGCGCTCGTCATGGATGCGGTTATCCACCACAGTCTGCTGCGAAATATCATAGGCGAAGGTATCTTCTTCCCGCGCCTTGAGCGGATTGCTGGATTTGGGCGTCTGGGTGAGGGCAGCGCTGAAATCGGATAGGCCTGTCAGCGTAGCGCGGTCGTCGGAGTTCAGCTGCCAATGTTGCCGTGTACTGAGGTCGTTGCGCAGGTCTTCCCGGATGGCCGTTCGATTCATATCGGAGAAGGCGTCTTTAAACATCGACATCAACTGCTTATCGCCGCGTCCGCGCGACGCCGCCTGGTCGAATTGGGCCAGATAATTCTTGATGGCTTTTTCCTGCTGCTGCTTGCTGCCCACATGCTCCAAGGCGCCTGTGTCGACGTTCACTTCAGCCTGCCCGTCAGGTCCGCCGATGCTCACTTTCCGCTTCGCGTCGTCAATGTGGAAATCCAGAGTCTGCGGTATGGCATCCGGACCTTCCACTTCAGCGTGGAAGTCGATGGATTGCACGAACTTGCTGTCGAACTGGGTCAGTCCGGCCAGCCGGACTTGCGGGTTCGATCCTGCCATGCCGTCAATGGCGGCCTGGAATCCCTGCGCCAGATTGGACAGGGCTTTGCGCTCGTCATCACTCAGTTTGGCGCTGGAACTGACCTGGTAGATCATTTCATCGTCCACATTGGCCAGCGTCAGGTCCACCTTGGTGCCGCTTCGGGTGGTGATGCTCAAGCTGAACTTGTTATCGACTGCATCCGGCAATTTGGCGCGGTCCGGCGGCATCACCAAACCGGAGCCAAGCTGCTTGAGCATGTCCGCCCCAAGGTCTTGGTAGCGTAGGCTGGTCGAGATGGGGGCGGAGGCGGCAGCGATCGCTTCTGGGCTCAGTGTGACGATCGTTGACGGCGACGCCGCCTCCGGCGTATCAAGCTTGGCGGCGAGGGGATTGCTATTCCGGCCGACGGTGGGGGCGGTGTAGCGGGTGGCCGGCTGCCAGTTGGAGAGGGTGGTTATGGAGCTCATTCCCACTTAACGGCAACCTGTTTGCGAAACTTTAATTGTGCTCCTTTGCTATTGTCCCGCGGAGCGCGCGATGAGCTGCCGGCTCGGCAGCGGGCAACTATGTTTAATGTTAAGATTTCGGAATAGTTAAGATTTCCTGGCCTGGATGTCTGTGCAGGCCGTTGCGGCACGCTTCGGCATATCGCGGCTCCAGCCTCCCACTGTTCGCCATGGAGCCCCGACGATGACCATTTCCGACAGCACCACCAGCTTCCACAATAAACAAGTCCTGCAGTACGATCCAGAGAGCGCCTTCAACCCATCGCCTGATGTGGTCTATCGCTTGTCGCTCGACTATGATGACGAGCGCAAGATGGCAGACCTGATTTCCAGTTTCCTGGAGCAGGCCGACAAGGCGACGCTCGAAGCGCTGATCATCGGCATGTGGGGCGAGCCTTACGAGGCAAGCGCGGACGACGTGATCGCCGCCCTGGTCAGCCATGCCCCGCAATTGCCGAAACTGCGAGCGCTGTTTATCGGCGACATGACCTACGAGGAATGTGAAATCTCGTGGATCGTGCAAGGCAGCTACAAGCCCTTGCTGGACGCCTTCCCGCAACTGGAAGAGCTGCGCATCCGCGGCGGCAATGGGCTGAAGCTCGAACCGTTCGCGCACCAGAAGCTGCGCAAATTCACCATCGAATCCGGCGGCCTGGACCAGCAGATCGCGCAGGCGCTGACCGAGTCGAGCATGCCGCAGCTGGAACACCTGGAGCTGTGGCTGGGCACTGAAGATTATGGCTTCTCGGGCGATGTCACCCTCTACCAGAAGGTGCTGGCGCAGCTGGCGACGCCAAGCCTGCGCTACCTGGGCCTGCGCGATGCCGAAATTGCCGACCAGCTGGCGGTCTGGCTGGCCAAGGAGCCGCTCCTGGCCGGCATCACCACGCTGGACCTGTCGCTGGGCACGCTGGGCGACGTCGGCGCCGAAGCGCTGCTGAACGGCACGCAACTGGGCACGCTGACGCGCCTGGACTTGTCGCACCACTATATCTCGTCGGCCAAGCAGGAAAAACTCAAGGCCTTGCCCTTCGCCGTGGTGCTGGACGACCCGCAGGAAGACGAGGAGGATGACGGCGAAGTCTACCGCTATGTGGCGGTCGGCGAGTAAGCACCGGAGCTTCCCCTGACTGCGATGCTCTTGCTGGCGGCCAGCGGCAGCAAGCGCGTGCGCCTGCTGCAGGCGGCGCGCGCGCAGCTGGGCTTGCCGGCCGCGCGCGTGCTGGCATGGCAAGACTGGCTGGCGCAGCCGGCCTTGCTGGAGCTGGCGCTGGCCGAACCCTGTCTGTTCAAGATCGAACCGCCCGGCGACGATCCGGTCGCGCACCTGCGTTTGCTGCGCGAGGGCTGCCGCTTGCTGGCGCGGCCGCCCGCGCGCGCGCCGGAGTACGGCGAACTGATGGCGATGGATGCCTGGTTCGCCGGTTTCTCGGCGGCGATGGAAGGCCTCTCGCGCCAGTTGGCCCAGCTGCCGCTGGCGCAGGCCGTCAACGCCCCGGCCGAGATCGTGCTGATGACCGACAAACTGGCCTGCCAGCGCCATCTGGCCGCGCATGGCGCGCGCACGCCCGCTTTGCTTGGGCGCGTGCATGGCTACGACCACCTGCAGTGCCTGCTGGACGACTATGCGCTCGACCGCCTGTATCTGAAACCGCGCTACGGCTCTTCCGCCTCGGGCGTGGTGGCTTACCGGCGCAATCGGGCAGGGCGCCAACAGGCCACCACCTCGGCCAGCGTCGTGCAGGCTGGCGGTGAAGTGCGTCTGTTTAACGTCAAGCGCATTGCGCGCCATGAGCGCGCCGCCGACATCGCCATGCTGGTCGACGCGCTGGCCGCGCAGGAACTGTATGCGGAAGCCTGGCTCGACAAGCCACGTTGCGGCGACCGCCATTACGACCTGCGCGTGGTCGCACTTGCTGGCCGGCCTGCGCACCGGGTTGCGCGCCTGGGTGCGCAGATGATGACCAATCTGCACCTCGATAATCAGCGCGGCGATGTTGCCACGCTCTTGAACGCGGCCGACATGGCAGCGCTGGAAGCGGCAGTACTGCAGGCGGCGCGGGCTTTTCCCGCCAGCGGCGTGGCCGGCTACGACCTGGTTGTGCGTCGCGGCCAGGCCCATGTACTGGAAGCGAACGCATTTGGCGATTTGCTGCCTGGCCTGCTGTGGCAGGGCCATGATACCTATGCGGCGCAACTACGCGCCTTGAACCACCATGCCTGAACACACAATTCCTCATATGCCCGATATCGTGGGCAGCCACGATATCGTCTTCATTACCCTGGACACCTTGCGCTACGACGTGGCCCAGGCTCTGTTCGAAGCCGGCGAGCTGCCCGTACTGGCGCGTTTTCTGCCCGCCACGGGCTGGGAGCGGCGCCACTCGCCCGCCACGTTTACCTATGCGGCGCATCAGGCTTTCTTTGCCGGATTCCTGCCCACGCCGGCAGCACCCGGCCGCCATCCGCGCCTGTTTGCCAGCGCCTTTGGCGGCAGCGAAACCACCTCGCCGAGCAGCTTTGTTTTCGAGCAGGCGAGCCTGCCCGAGGCGCTGGCCGCGCAGGGCTATCGCACCATCTGTATTGGCGGCGTCGGCTTTTTCAACCAGCAGACTGCCTTGGGACGCGTGCTGCCGGCCCTGTTCCAGGAAAGCCATTGGAGCGCCGGCATGGGCGTGGCCGCGCGCCATTCGACGGAAAAACAGGTGGCGCTGGCGCGCAAGCTGCTGGCGCAAAACCGGCAGCGCACTTTCCTCTTCATCAATGTCGCGGCACTGCACGCGCCCAACCGCGCCTATCTGCCGGGCTGCCAGGCCGACAACCTGGAGAGTCACGCCGCAGCCTTGCGCTATGTTGACCAGGCACTGGCGCCCTTGTTCGAGGCCTGCGCGGCGCGCGCGCCGAGTTTCGCCATTGTCTGCTCCGACCATGGCAGCGCGTATGGCGAGGACGGCTACCGCGGCCACCGTATCGCGCACGACAGTGTCTGGAACGTGCCCTATGCGCACTTCTTCATTGCCGCGTCGCAGACTGATTCTTCACCCAGCATTCCAAGGAAGCCGTATCGTGAATAGCTTTGAACAGCCGGGCAGCCTGGCGCAGCGCATGCGCCACACGCCTTACCAGGCGTACTCCTATTCGTATCCGCACAAGGCGGCGTACCGCGCGCTGCCGCAAGCGGCGCCGCTTGCGCCGCTCTGGGCGCAGCAGGATCGTTCCGCGCTGTTCGCTTACATCCATATCCCTTTCTGCGAAATGCGCTGCGGCTTTTGCAATCTGTTCGCCATGGCGCGGCCCGACGCCGCGCTGGTCGAGCGCTATGTGCAGCAGGTACTGGTGCAGATGCGCGTGATGGACAGCGTGCTGGGCGAGCGGCGCTTTGCCCGCTTCGCGCTGGGCGGCGGCACGCCGACGTATTTATCGGCGGCGCAACTCGATGCCTTGTTGTGCGGCGCGCGGGATAGGCTCGGCATCGATCTGCACGCGACGCCGGCCGGCATCGAGGCCTCGCCCGAAACCATTACGGCGGAACGCCTGGCCGTGTGCCGCGCCCATGGCATCGACAGGATCAGCGTGGGCGTGCAGAGCTTTGCTGCCGGCGAGATGCGCGCGCTGGCGCGGCCGCAGCAGAATGCCACCGTGCGCCAGGCCATCGCGCTGATACGCGCGGCGGGTTTTCCGACCTTGAACCTGGACCTGATCTACGGCATCGCCGGGCAGACGGTGTCCAGCCTGCTGGCGTCGATCGACAGCGCACTGGCTTTCGAGCCAGAAGAAATCTATCTCTATCCGCTGTATGTGCGCGAGCAGACGGGCCTGGGCAAGGTGGCGCGCCGCCAAGGGGCACAAACCCTGGCTCCGATCATGCTGGCGCGCGACGGCGACAGTCGCCTGGATCTGTACACGGCTGCGCGCGACCATCTGCGCGCGCGCGGCTATACGCAAGTGTCGATGCGCATGTTCCGCGCGCCGCATGCGCCGCAAGACGCGGGACCAGCCTATTGCTGCCAGAGCGACGGCATGGTGGGCCTGGGCGCGGGCGCGCGCTCTTACACCTCGGGTTTGCATTATTCCAGCGAATACGCAGTAGGACGGGTCGAAACCATGGACATCATCGAACGCTATCTGGCGCTTGAGCCGGTGCGCTTCGCGCAGGCCGAACATGGCTATCTGCTCGGCCAGGAAGATCAGCAGCGACGCTTCGTGATCCAGTCCTTGCTGACCGAACCGGGGCTGGACCGCGATGCTTACAGCGCGCGCTTCGGTACGGCCTGTGAAGACGACTTGCCGCAACTGGCTGAATTGCGCGCGCTGGAACTGGTGACGCAGCAGGGGGCTTTGATGCGCTTGAATGAGCACGGCTATGCCTACGCCGATACCATCGGCCCGTGGCTGGCGTCGAACACCGTGCGCGCGCTGATGGCCGAAAGCGGCCAGGCATGTTGAGCGCGCAATGGCAGGCGCTTCAGGGCGATGCCCTGTCCCTGCTGTACCGTGGAACCCTATCGAGCTGCAATTACGCCTGCGCCTACTGCCCGTTTGCCAAGAAGCGGGACAGCCGCGCCGTGCTGGCGCGCGATGCCCGCGAGGTGCGTCGCTTTGCCGGCTGGGTGTCGGCCCAGAGCCGGCCGATCAGCGTGCTGTTCACGCCCTGGGGCGAAGCGCTGGTGCGGCGCCACTACCGCGATGCCATGCAGGCGCTGGCGGCCCTGCCTCACGTGCGCCAGGTGGCGCTGCAGACCAATCTTTCCGGACCATTGGCGTGGCTGGCGGCGCTGGATGACAGCAGCCGCGCGAAGATCGGCCTGTGGTGTACCTACCATCCAGGGCAGACGACGCTCGCGCGGTTTCTCGAACGCTGCGCCCGCCTCGACGCGATGGGCGCGCGCTATTCGGTTGGCATGGTGGCGCTGCACCAGCACTACGATGCTATCCGCGAGTTGCGCGCGAACCTGCCGGCCCATGTTTATCTCTGGCTGAATGCGTATGACCGGCGTGGCCCTGGCTATTACGCCAGCGACGACCTGGTGTGGCTTGACGCCATCGATCCCTGGTTTGCGCAAAACCGCCGTCCCGCACCGTCACGCGGCAAGGGCTGCCTGGCTGGAGAAGCGTCGCTGTCGGTCGATGGCGACGGCAGCCTGACGCGCTGCCACTTTGTGCCTGAGCGGCTGGGCAATTTGTATGAGCATGATCTGGCCGGGCTGCTGCGGGAGCGTAGTTGTCCGCGCTTTAAGTGTGATTGCTATATAGGCTATGCGCAGCGCAAGGATCTACCGTTCCAGAGGATATTCGGCGAAGGCGTATTGGCGCGCCTAGGTGCGCAAGACCGGCAAAGCCCCTGATTTTTCAGGGGCTTTTTCTTTTTCGATAGGCCGCTCTGGCCCCTTATATATCCGCGCCATCAATGTTGAATTTTGGATAATCTTCATTCCTGAGGTTAATTTATGACGAGTGACTATAATGTTTTTTTTATTCTTTGATTTATTTTTCGAGAATGATACGCTCTTCGTCAGTTGGAAAAGTAATATGTTACCTCGGTTTTTGATGCTTGAAATCAACGGCAATCCAGAGATATTTTTAAGTCGCAAGAAATTTATAGGAAATTTCCTGATTTAAATATTTTCTCTTGGAATTTAGTAGATACAAAAACAATAAATTCCATTAGTAAATTATTGCCCGGTTTATTTTCCGGATAGGGAGGGTGTTGTCTAAATTTTTATGTGCCGAAATTTGGGCACGCCGCATTGAATTATTTTGTGCGGAATTAACAATGACTTCAGCAGAGGAAGCTTATGACTACAGGCGTAGCGAATACCGTGATACGGCAGAGCATTCCCGTCAGCCCGCAGGGACTGTGGGGCGCATTGGTTGACTTGCAGCGGATGGCGAAGACGGTGCCGGATGTGCGCCATATCGCCGTGGCGCCGGGCGCGGACGCTTCCCGGCGGCTGGTCGACTGGACGGTGTGGCTGAAGGGTTTCGAGCTGCAATGGCAGGAGGCGCAGGTGCTTGACGCGCGCGCCATGCGCCTTGAGTTCCACCAGAGCCAGGGCATGTTTGCCCACTACCAGGGCAGTTGGCAGGTGCGCGAGCAGGGCCAGGGCAGCGAACTGGAGATCCGGATCGAGTTCGACTCCGGTTTGCCCCACTTGTCGCAGTACGTCAATCCCGTGCTGGCCGAGGCTTTCGAAGGGCTGGCACGTGAATTGGCGGCCGCCTGCGGCAAGCCTGGCATTGCCGGCTGATATGACGCCCGGCTAAGCCAAAAAACACTGCATATATTCAAATCGCCTACGGCTTATTCCCCGGGGGCGATGGGGAAGGTGCGCGCGCGACATTTATTAACGAGACGCTGCGTGTATTTGTTTTGATTGTTCACTTTTAAGGAACGGCAAATGCAAGACTACATGGAAAATTTCGAGAAAATGAAACGCCTGATGCTGGGCTTTTCCGCCTTTCAAACCCTGGTGGCCGGCGAGAAACTGAAACTATTTCAGCTGCTCTCCGATTATCCAGGGATTGATCGCAAGAAAGTTGCAGAAAACCTGAAGCTGTCGGAACATGCCGCCCGTATTATGCTGCTGGCCACTTGCACCTATGGTTTGACCGAGCGTAAAGACGGCAAGTACTTTAATACCAGCATGGCTGATCAATTCCTGACGGAAAAGTCGATTTTCCCGATCGCCAATTTCACCAAATATAACGACGTTGTCCAGTATAAAGCCTTCCAATATTTGGCCGAGTCCCTCAAGGCCGACACCAATGTCGGCTTGCAGACCATTCCGGGCGAGGGCAACAGCCTGTACAAGCGCCTGGCCCAGTCGCCGGAACTGGAACGCATCTTCCAGGATGCGATGGCGCCCAAGGACCGCAACAGCCGCAGCTTCTACTTCGACGCCAAGGAATTCGGCGACGTGAAGCACTTGCTCGACGTCGGCGGCGGCCCCGGCCTGATCGCCAGTCTGCTCAAGAAGGAAAATCCGCAGATCAAGATCACGATCTTCGACTTGCCGACCGTGTGCGAGCGCGCCCAGGCGACCTTCAAGGAAGAAGGCTTCAGCGCCGACCTCGACGTCCATCCCGGCGACTTCTTCACCGATCCCTTCCCGAGCGGCGTCGATGCGATCCAGTTCTCCCACCTGCTGGAAATCTTCAGCGAAGACAAGATCGTCTTCCTGATGAAAAAAGCTTACGATGCGCTGCCCAAGGGCGGCAAGCTGATTGTTTATGGCATGGGTTGCGACGATGAGGAAAGCGGCCACAATGCCGATATGGCGGCCTGGGGCTCGCTGTACTTCTTCCTGCTGGCCAGCGGCGAAGGCATGATGTACCCCTGCGCCGACTACCGCCGCTGGATGAAAGAGGCGGGCTTCTCCAGCGTCATCGAGCGCCGCAACGAGTTCGAAAACATCTTCGTGATGGCGACCAAATGATGCGGGTCCAGGACGACTTGCGCCGCGCGGTCGGCGCGCTGCTCGACGGTGGCCAGGACGGCCTGGACGAGCACGAAGACCTCTTATTGCTGGGATTGGACTCGATCCGCATCATGAGCCTGATCGGCACGCTGCGTCACAGCGGCGTGCGCCTGCGCTTCGACGAACTGGTCGACAACCCGACGCTGGCGGCCTGGTGGGCGCTGGTGGAGGCGCGCCGCGGCAGTCTGGCGCCGCCTGTGGCGCCGGCGGGCGCCGCGCCCGCGCCCGCCGCACCGTTCGAACTGACGCCGGTGCAGCATGCTTACTGGATCGGCCGCGAAGCCGATCAGGAACTGGGCGGCGTGGGCTGCCATTTCTATGCCGAATTCGATGGGCGCGCGGTACAGCCGGCGCGCCTGGAACAAGCCGTGCTGGGCCTGCAGCGCCGCCATGCGCAATTGCGCGCGCGGTTTCTGGAGGACGGCACGCAGCTGGTGGACGCCGACGGCAGCTGGACCAGCCTGACCGTGCATGATGCGCGCGGCGGCGCCGACGAGGTGCTGGCATCCGTGCGCGATGCGTTGTCGCACCGCCGCCTGGATGTCGCGGCCGGCCAGGTGTTCGACGTGCAGCTTGCGCTGCGCGACGGCGACGCCACGCGGCTCTATATCAGTGTCGACCTGCTGGTGGCCGACGTGAAAAGCATTCAAATCTTCCTGCGCGATCTGGCGCAGCTGTATGAGGGCGAGGCGCCGAAGCCGTTGGACTATGGCTTTGCCGATTACCTGCAAGAGCGCGGCGCCCATGCCGAAGCATTGGCCGAGGCGCGCGACTACTGGCTGGCGCGTCTGCCGACGCTGCCCGGCGGGCCGGAGCTGCCGCTGGCGCGCGATCCGCGCGAAGCGGGCCGGCCGCAATTCCGCCGCCGCGAGCACCTGCTTGGCGCGGTTGCCTGGCAGCGTTTCGCCGGCCAGGCAAGGCGCCACGGCGTGACGCCGGCGATGGCCTTGGCCGCAGCCTTTACCGAAGTGCTGGCCGCCTGGAGCGCGACGCCGCATTTCCTGCTTAATCTTCCCGTGTTCGACCGCCATTCGACCCGGCCCGAAGTCGAGCACATGGTCGCCGACTTCACCAATCTGATTCTGCTGGAAGTGGATGCGCGCGGCCAGGCCGGCTTCGCCGAACGGGCCGTGGCTCTGCAGGCGCGCTTCCGCGCCGATATCAGCCATGCCGAGTATTCCGGCATCGACGTGCTGCGCAAGCTGGCCGCGCGCGACGGCGGGCGGGTGGCCGCTCCCGTGGTCTTTGCCTGCAACCTGAGTGGCGGCGACCTGGTCGATCCCTTGTTCCAGCGCAGCCTGGGCCGCCCGGCCTGGGGCATTTCGCAGACGCCGCAGGTGTGGCTCGATCACCAGGTGACCGAACTCGATGGCGGCGTCCACCTGAACTGGGACGCGGTCGAGGACTTGTTCCCGGCCGGCGTGCTGGATGCCATGTTCAGCACCTATTGCGGCTTGCTGGCCCGGCTGACTGAGGGCGACTGGTCGCTGCCGGCACTGGCTGGCGTGGTGCCGCCAGCTGCCCAGCGGCTGGTGCGCGAGCGTGTCAACGCCACCGCGGCGCCGCAATCGGCCTATTTGCTGCACCAGGCCTTCTTTGAACAGGCCGCGCGCGAACCGGCCCGCACGGCACTGCTGTGGGGGGAAAGCGGCAGCATGAACTATGGCGAGCTGGCGCTGCGGGCGCGCCGCATCGCCGCCCATCTGCGCCGGCACGGCTTGCAGCCTGGCCAAACGGTGGCGCTGACCCTGCCCAAAGGGCCGGAGCAGATCGCTGCAGTGCTGGGCGTGCTGTGGGCCGGCGGGGTATATGTGCCGGTCGGGATCGACCAGCCGGCAGCGCGGGG
>NZ_JABWEB010000033.1 GCF_013369485.1 Massilia sp. BJB1822 | reverse complement strand
GCGGGGGGGGGCGGCTGTTTTGTATCGCCATCATATGAAACCGATCAAACCAAGCCGCACGGCATGGCAGCAGACGCTAGCCTTGCTGTCGCTGGTGCTCGCCCTTATCATCCTGCTGTTGCCGCAGCCGGGACGGGCCGCCACCTACGAAGCCGAACTTCCCGAACAACTGATGCATGGCCCCGATCTGTGCGGCTTTGCTCCCTGCCGCGACGTCATGCCGCAGGCCACCCGATTCTCGCAGCGCAAAGGTTCGCCCACCTATGTGGAAGCCTTTGGCCCCGGCAAGGACGGCAAGGAAGAAATCGTCGGCTACGTCTTCCTCTCCACCGACGTGGTGGACATTCCCGCTTACTCCGGCAAACCGGTCGTCACCCTGATCGGCATGGATAAGAAGGGCATCATCAGCGGCGTGCGCGTGCTGAAACACTCCGAACCGATTCTGCTGGCCGGCATTCCCGAATCCGTGCTGCTGGACTTCGTCAAGCAATACGTGGGCAAGAGCGGCGACGCTAAGCTGGAAATCGGTCATGGCGGTTCCGCTGCCGGCGCCGGCCTGGACGCCATCAGCGGCGCCACCGTCACCGCCATCGCCGAGAACCAGGTCATTTCGCGCAGCGCCTACGAGATCGGCCGCCAGGTCGGCATCTTCACCGTGGAAGCGCGGCCGCCGGCCCGTTTCACAGGCGTCGACGAGCGCCTGAACTGGGAGCAGCTGGCTGCCGAGGGCAGTATCCAGCACATGGTGGTGAAAGCCTCCGAAGTGGGCGGCGACAATAGCGCCGGACCCTACATCGACCTGTATTTCGGCTACCTGAATACGCCGACCATCGGCAAGAGCATCCTCGGCGAGCAGGGCTACCAGCGCCTGATGGTGGATCTGAAGCCGACCGACCACGCGCTCTTCATCATCGCCAAGGGCCAAGCCTCGTTCAAGGGTTCGGGCTTTGTGCGCGGCGGCATCTATGATCGTATCCAGGTGCGCCAGGACGCGCTGAGCTTCACCTTCCGCGACACCGACTACCTCAACCTCTACCGCCTGGTGCCCAGCGATACGCCGGAATTCAAGGAATCGGCCATCTTCATCGTGCGCTCGGAGCAATTCAACCCGGCCTGGCCTTGGCAACTGGCCCTGCTGGCCAACAAACAGGATAACAAGACCGGCCAGCGCAGCTTCGTCCACTTCGACCAGGAATACTGGCTGCCTGCGCGCTACCTGGAAGGCGGCCATCCCAAGGTCGTGAAACCGGAAGCGCTGTGGAAGGGCATCTGGTCCAGCCGCATTCCCGAGATCGTGCTGTTCGTAGCTCTGCTGGCCGCAACGGTTGCGCTGTATTCCCAGCGCGACCGCCTGGTGCGTATGTCCAACCGCAAGAGCAAACCGTGGATCAGCCGTCCGCGCACCTTCCTGTGGATCGCCAGCGTCGGCTTCTTCGGCTTCTACCTGAAGGCCCAGCCCAGCATCACCCAGGTCATGACCTGGTTCCACTCCCTGCTCAACCAGTGGAAGTGGGAACTGTTCCTGTCCGACCCCTTCATCTTCATCTTCTGGTGGTTCATCATCGCCAGCGTGCTGCTGTGGGGCCGTGGTCTGTTCTGCGGCTGGCTGTGCCCCTTCGGCTCTCTGCAGCACCTGACGTTCAAGCTGGGCGAGATCATCGGCCTGAAACGTTATCAGCGCCTGCTGCCGAAAGCCTTGCACGACAAGCTGCGCTGGGTCAAATATGGCGTGTTCGCCGTGCTGGTGGGCGTGTCCCTGTATTCGATGGAACTGGCCGAGCATCTGGCCGAGATCGAGCCGTTCAAGACCACCTTCCTGGTCGGGGTGTGGAACCGCACCTGGCCGTTCTGGGTCTTCATCGGCGCGATCATGGGCCTGTCCCTGATCAGCGAGCGTCCCTACTGCAAGTACATCTGCCCGTTGGGCGCCGGCCTTGCCATTCCTGGCCGCTTCCGCCTGTTCGGCCTGAAACGCAAGGCTGAATGCGAAACCTGCCATGCCTGCGCCTCCGGCTGCGGTTCGCACGCCATCGACGCCAAAGGCAAGATCGACCAGATGGAATGCCTGCTCTGCCTCGACTGCATGGTGATGTATTACGACGATCACGCCTGCCCGCCGCTGGTCAAGGAGCGCAAGCGCCGCAGCAACGCCGGCGAAGCGCTGACCCGCATCGGCGCCGACGGCTACTTCGTCTCGCTGGACAGCCTGCGCGGCACTCTGAAATCCGCCAAGGCGGACAAGGAGTCCGCATGAAAGAACCTGGCTTAATACGCGCCGGGAAGGGCGCCGCTGCGGCGGCGCTGTCGATCGCCGTCCTGCTGGCCGGCATCGGCAGCGCGGCGGCGGCCACCCTGGTGGTCAAACCCGGCATGTCCATCGCGGAGGCGGTGCAGCGCGCCCATTCCGGCGATACGGTGCTGGTGGAACGCGGCACTTACCGCGAGAATCTGCTGCTGGACAAACCCATCACCCTGCAAGGCAAGGATAAGCCCACCATCAGCGGCGGCGGCAAGGGCGACGTGATCCGCATCACCGCCAGCGGCGTCACGCTGCAAGGGCTGATCGTGCGCGATAGCGGCATCGACCAGGGCAAGCAGAACTCCGGCGTCTACGTGGTGCCGGGCGCGCACCGCTTTACCATCGCCGACTGCGACATCATCTACACCCTGTTCGGCATCTGGCTGGAGCAGTCCGACGATTCCAAAGTGCTGCGCAATCTGATCGTCGGCCGGCGCGACCTGATGTCGGTCCATCGCGGCAACGGCATCCAGGTGTACAACACGCGCCGCTCCGAGATCATCGACAACCAGGTCAGCTACACGCGCGACGGCATCTATGTGGACGTCTCTTCGCATGCCGTGTTCCGGGGCAACCGCATTCACCACGTGCGCTACGGCACCCACTATATGAACACCCACCACAGCCTGTGGGAGAACAACGAGTCCTACCTGAACCGTGGCGGCCTGGCCCTGATGGAAGTGCGTGACCTGATCGTGCGCAACAACAAGGCCTGGGGCAATGAGGACCACGGCATCATGCTGCGCACCATTCAGGACTCGGTGGTGGAGAACAATGTGGTGGCCGGCAACGACCGCGGCTTCTTCATCTACGACGCCGAATTCAACGTCCTGCGCAACAACCTGGTGATGCACAACCGCACCGGCGTCCACCTGTCGGCCGGTTCGTCGAACAATGAGGTGGGCGGCAACGACTTTATCGGCAACGAGGAACAAGTCAAATTCGTCGCCTCGCGCGACGTGGAATGGGGTCGCAAATCGGGCAATTACTGGAGCAACTACAGCGGCTGGGACCAGGACGGCGACAAGGTCGGCGACATTCCCTATGAAGCCAACGACCTGGTGGACCGCCTGAACTGGCAGTACCCGCTGATGAAGCTCCTGCTTTCCAGCCCGTCGCTGCAGACCCTGCGTTTCGTGGCGCGCCAGTTCCCCGTGCTGCGCGCGCCCAGCGTGATCGACCGTCATCCACGCACGCGCCCCTTGAACCCGAATTGGAAAAAATGGAATGACTTATCCCCCCATTGAACTGAAGAGCGTGAGCAAGCAGTTCGGCGCCCTGCAGGCGCTGAAGGAAGTCTCGCTGAACGTGAACAAGGGCGAAATGGTTGGCCTGATCGGCCATAACGGCGCCGGCAAAAGCACGCTGTTCAAGCTGATGCTGGGACTGATCCCGGCCAGCTCCGGCAGCATCCGCGTGCATGGCGCCGACACGTCCGGTCCCGGCTTCCGCCAGGCGCGCCGCCGCATCGGCTACCTGCCCGAGAGCTTCGTTACCTACGACAATCTGAGTGGCCTCGAAGTGCTGCAATTGTTCGCCGACCTGAAAAAAGTGCCGCGTTCGGCCTGCGCCGGCACGCTGGAACTGGTCGGCCTGCAGCACGCCGCCGGCCGCCGCGTCGGCACCTACTCGAAAGGCATGCGCCAGCGCCTCGGCTTTGCCCAAGCCTTGCTGGGCGAGCCGGACCTGCTCTTCCTCGACGAGCCGACCAATGGCCTCGATCCGGAAGGCATTGCCGACTTCTACGCCACGCTGCGCAAGGTGAAAGCGCGCGGCGCGACCATCGTCATCACCTCGCACATCCTGGCCGAGATCCAGCAGCGCGTGGACCGCCTGTTCATCATGAAGTCGGGCCAACTAGCTGCGCAAGGAACGCTGGACGAGCTGCGCGCCGGCATGTCGCTGCCGCTGCTGGTGGAGGCGGCCATGGCCGATCAGGAGGCGGCGGGCGCAGGCCTGCAGGCGCTGCATGGCGTGCCTGGCGTGAAAGCCAGCGCCGAAGGCGGCAAGCTGACGGTCAGCTGCGAGCGCGAACGCAAGATGGCGGTGCTGTCGGCCCTGTCGGCCAAGGCGCTCGACATCGTGATTCACGAGCCGACGCTGGAAGAATTGTTCCTTGGTTATGGAGGCGCCCATGTCCGCGCGCATTGAATGGACCCAAGTCCGCGTGATCGCGGCCAAAGAGTGGCGTGACCGCATCCGCAACCGCTGGGTGCTGGCGGTGGCCGTGCTGTTTGCCATGTTCGCGCTGGCGATCGCCTTGTTCGGCACGGCCCAGCAGGGCGAAGTCGGCTTCCACGGCATCGAATCGACGGTGGCCAGTCTGGTCAGCCTGGTCATCTACCTGGTGCCGCTGATCGCCCTGATCCTCGGCTATGACGCCATCGTCGGCGAAAAGGAGAGGGGAGCGCTTGAGCTGCTGCTGTCCATGCCGATCACGAGGCTGGAAATCCTGCTCGGCAAATACCTCGGCTTGGCGGCGGCATTGGCCAGTTCCACCGTGCTCGGTTTCGGCGCGGGCCTGCTGCCGCTGGCGGCCCAGCTCAGTCCCAATGACGCCTACCACTACGCCGGCTTTGTGCTGAGCGCCATCCTGATGGGCATGGCCTTCCTCAGCATCTCGATGCTGGTGTCGGTGCTCTCCAGCGACCGCGTGCGCGCCAGCGGCGCGGCGGTCGGCCTGTGGTTCTTCTTTGTGCTGATCTTCGATCTGGTGCTGATGGGCGCCTTGGTGCTGAGCCAGGGCAGTCTGGGCAACGCGGTCTTCGCCGGGATTCTGATGCTGAATCCGGCCGACATTTTCCGCCTGCTGAATATCTTCAGCTCCGAACAGGTTCAGAACATGTACGGCCTGTCCACCGTGATGCCGGAGGGCCTTACCAATCCGGCGGTACTGATGGCCATCATGCTGGCCTGGATCGTACTGCCCTTTATCTTTGCAATCAGGAGATTCCGATGAAATTAAGTATTCCAACCGTGCTGGCGGCGCTGCTGCTCACCGCATGCAGCCAGAGCGCGACCGACATCTCCGCCAAAGAGCCGGACGCCGGCGCCAGCTGCTCGCTGGACGGCATGGTGCTGAAAGACTTCCCCGGCTCGAAAGCCCAGGTGCGCTACGCCGACGGCAAGACCGACTACTACTGCGACGTGATGGAGCTGTTCGGCACCGTCTTCGCACCGGAGCAGAAGCGCGTCGTGGGCGCGCTCTACGTGCAGGACATGGGCAAGGCCAATTGGGACCAGCCCAGCGGCAACTGGATCGATGCGCGCAAAGCCATCTACGTCCTGGGCAGCAAGAAGCACGGTTCCATGGGTCCGACCATTGTGCCTTTCGCCAACGCCAATGAAGCGCAAGCCTTCGCTGCCAAGGAAGGCGGCTCGGTGCTGAACTTCAGCGATGTCAAGCCCGATATGGTGAAGATGGGCGGCGGCGCCGGCCATGATTCCGGCATGGGCGGGGGCCACTAAGCCTCGCAAGAAATTCGGCGGCAGTCTCGAAAACTGCCGTCTTTCCGCTGTTCGCAGCATTTTTCCGTTTCTCAGACCTAGAAAGAGACCACTATGAAAATCACCGTATCCGCATTGTTCCTGGCCATCGCCTCGTTCGCCAGCGCATCTGCCGGCGCCGCCGACGCAGCACTGGGCGAAAAAATCTTCAAAGCCACCTGCCAGTCCTGCCACGGCGCAGGCGTGCTGGGTGCGCCGAAAGCCGGCGACAAAGCCGCATGGCAGCCGCGCGTCGCCAAAGGCAAAAAAGCCGTGTACGACAACGCCATCAAGGGCTTCAAAATGATGCCGCCAAAAGGCGGTAATGCCGGCCTGAAAGATGACGAAGTCAAAGCCGCCGTCGATTACATGATGCCGAAGTAAACCGTTTTTACCGCCCGCGTGGAGCTCTGTCATGGGTGGCTCTGCGCGGCGCGGGTTTTTTTAAGGAACCTGTCATGCGCAAGGCCATCGTACTACTCGCCGCCATGGCTGCAGCCACGCTGCTGCTTCTGGGCGGATGCAGCCGCCAGGACAAAATCGTCAAGACCCAGGGCCATGTATTCGGCACCACGGTTGAAATCAGCGTCTACGGCGAGTCCGAAGCGCGCGCCAATGAACTGGGCGCCCAGGTACTCAAGGAATTCGACCGCCTGCACCACAAATACCATGCTTGGCAGCCTAGCATGTTGACGTCGCTGAACGACGCCATCGCGCGCGGCGAGCCATTCCAGGCCGACGAAGAGATGGTCAGCCTGCTCCAATCCGCAGCCGAATTGTCGGCCCGCTCCGATTACCTGTTCAACCCCACCATCGGCCACCTGATACGGCTGTGGGGCTTTCAGAAAAACGACATCACCGCGCAAGGCCCGTCGGCCGCCGAGATCAAACGCTGGGTCGATGCCGATCCGCGCCTATCCGATCTGCGCTACCAGGGAACGGTGGTGTCCAGCGTGAATCCCGCCGTGATGATCGATCTGGGCGGCTACGCCAAAGGCTATGCGCTGGACCGCGCCGCCGCCATCCTGCGCGACGCCAAGGTGAAGGCGGCGCTGGTCAATGTAGGCGGTAACGTAATCGCCGTTGGCCAGCCGGGCGCGCGTCCGTGGCAGGTCGGCATCCGCGACCCGCGCGGCGAAGGCGCCATCGCCACCGTCTCGCTGCACGACAATGAAGCTGTCGGCACCAGCGGCGACTATGAGCGCTACTTCATGAAGGACGGCAAACGTCATCCCCACATCGTCGACCCGCGCACCGGCCAAACCATCGACCTGGTGGCTTCCGTGACCATCGTCATTTCCGGCGGCAGCGACGTCGGCCTGCGCTCGGACGGCAACTCCAAACCGCTCTTCATCACCGGCGCCGAAGGCTGGGAAGCCATGGCCAAGCGTCTTGGCCTGAACGAAGTGATGATGGTCGACGCCCAGCGCAATATCCTCATGACGCCCGCCATGCGGGCGAGGATGGATACCGGTTCCGCACCAAGATAAGCCTAACTGCGAATCGCCCGCCAGGCTGCTTGAACGGCATGGACCAGCGTCGGGTTCCGGCCACCACATGGGCTTCATGCCGCCTCGGCATCGTCACTGAGAAGAGTGGAGCGTACGGAACGAGGAGTAGGGCTGTTGGCTTGCTGCTTGATTTGTGCAAGCTGCGCATCGCTTAGAGGGCCGTCGTCCGCTTCATACTGAGGTAAGACTCGGCGCGCTAGCTCGGACAGCGCGTGATGGATGATCTGCGTTTCATCCATATCTAAATGCTTCGCCAGGCGCTGGGCCGTTTCACGAGAAATCCCTGCCGCGCTGTCGACGCTGCGGTAGTGGAAGGCTATCTCGTCGTCCTTTTCCTGCGTGTCCATCACTGATATCTCCTTGCGACCGGTACTATCAACATATCTAGGCGACGATACGCCGTCAAGCGAAATAAGTAGTAGGGCCACAAGCTTAGGAGCGGCTTTGGAGTTACCCAAATACCACCATAAAATTTCCACATGGAAATAAATCGTATAAAGTCAAGAGAAATAAGTAACCATAGCGTTGCCGCATGGCAACGATTTTCCTTGTAAATTTAAAAACCTCTTCCTTATAATTGTTTTCACAAATAGCACGACCGTGCGACTACTGAGGGAGAAACGATGAAGTCTACTTTGATAGCAAGCAGTCTGGCCCTGGCCTTCCTGGCAAGCGCCCCTGCGCAAGCCTGGCAGCAGGAAACCCACCGTCGAATCGTGCTCGACGCGGTGGAATACATGAAGAACAACCCGTCCAGCACCAACTACAACAAGCTGCTGGCAGGCGTCACTCGCGCCGGCTACACCATCGATCAGTTCGCGCAGGCGATGGGGCAGGGCGCTTACGATGTGGACGATTTCGCCGATACCTATCTGTGCGGCGCCAGCACCGGCAATTGCCAGCAGGCGCCGGTATGGGGCGCGGGCGCCAGCATCGTCAAGTACACCTCGTACTGGCACTTCCAGAACCATGGCGCGGGCGCCGACGTGCACGGCAACCCTTTCGGCGGCTATAACTACGCCAAGCTGACCGTGGCCGGTGACGTTGACAATATGGCGGCTGCCTGGCTGCACGGTGATTACCTGGACGATGGCGCGGGCGGCCTGAAAGGCTGGTTCGGCGACAGCAGCAAATACAATAGCTACGGCATTACCGAGGCCCACTACCGCCACGGCGGCAGCTCCACCCCGGAACAGTATGCGGACTTTGAAACCGCGCCCTTCCAGCCGATCGACAATCTGGGCCAGTACTGGTGGCAGCAATTCCTGGCGCAACCGACCGCGCAGAGCCTGGGCTTCGTGCTGCATACCACCGATCTGCTGCAGCCCCACCATACCTGGACCAGCTCCGCCCACGACCACGGCGGCTGGGAGCAGTGGGTGCAGGACTACTATGACAAGGAAAAGCTGAACGATCCGGCCCTGGTGACGGCGGCCCTGGCCGACTTCACGCCGGTCGCGCCCAGCGCAACCGACATCCGTCCGCTGCTGACCCAAGGCGGCAGCTACTCGTATGCGAACGGCGGCATCGTGCTTTCGTCCAAGGACCACGGCGACCGCCGTAATGTGGGCAAGCAGATGATCCCACATTCCATCGCCATGGTGGTGCATGTGCTGAACCGCGCCGCCGAACGTCTGGGGAATTAAGCGTATGAAAAAGCTGTCCTTCAATCCGCGTCCGCTCCTGCTGCATGGCGTATTTGCCGTGCTGGCCGGAAGCGGCGCCTTCCTGCCGGCCTTGCAGCCGGCGGCGCAAGCCGTCACCGAATTCAAGTTGAACGATCCAGCTCTGGCCGCGCGCATCGACGGCGCGCCGGTACAGGCGTTCAGCGTGGAGACCATGTGGCAGCTGGCGCGCTTGAAGGACAGCCAGGCCAGCCGCACGGAGGCGCTGGAAAACATCGTCGCCAACCGCCTGCTGGCCGCATCGGCGCGCAAGACCTACGGCGAAGCCGCGCTGCACGCTAACCAGCGCGTGGCCTTCTCGCGTGAGGTGACGCTGGACGAGCAATTGCTCTCCACCCTGCGCGCCGTGTATGGCAAGGAGTTGGATCAGGCCGTGCAGCGTCAGCCCGGCGGCAAGCTCGATGCGCTGATCGCGTCCCAGAGCGAACCGGATGGCGCGACGCTGGATGCCGTCTTCGGCAAGCCCGATGCGCTGCGGCTGGAGCATGTGCTGAACCCCTCCCAGTTGGAACGCGCAAGGAAGGTAACGCTGCTGCGCTACCAGCTGCCGCAAGGCGCGGCAGGAAGCATCAGCCTGTACGACATCTATCAGCGCCAGAACGTGCAGGGCAGGGTGGCCTTGTTCACCCGCCAGCCTGGCTTTGCATTGCAGCAGGCCAGACAGCATCTGGCTTCGATCTTCGTCCAGCAATGGGCGCGTCAGAAGTTTGGCGAAGCTGCACTGGCCGATCTGCGCCAGGCTCTGTCCGAACAGCAGGTGGTGGTGGCCTTGCAGCAGATGCACGGCATCGGCGCCGACACCGATTCGGCCAGCCCGGTAGTCGATCAACTGGCGAAGCAAGTCAAACCGGCGCAAATTGCGGCCTACTACCGCAAGCACCGCGAAGAATTCGAACGCATCGAAAAAGTCAAAGCGCGCCATATCCGCCTGCCCGACGAAGCGGCGGCGCAGTCGGTCGCCAAGGCGCTGGCTGCCGGCGGCGACTTCGCCGCGCTGGCCAAGCGCTACTCCAGCGCGGCGGATGCCGCCAGCGGCGGTGATCTGGGCTGGATACGCCACGAAGCCAAGCTCGATTGGCTGGCGCAGATGGCGTTCGCCCAGCCCGAGGGCCAGGTCTCCAAGCCGATCCGCATGCCGGCCGGTCCGCATGACAAGGCCTCGTGGGAAATCGTACTGGTTGAAAAGCGCGTCAACGGTTACCAGGCCCCCGAATCCGAATCGGTGCGCTACGTCGCCAGCCAGGCAATCGCCCGCGATGCGGCGGTGGAGCAGCTGACGGCGCTGCGCGTCCGCCTGCTGCGTGAAGCGCGCATCGACATCAACCGCAGCCTGCTCGATAAACCGGCCAGCCTGCTGGAGAATAAATCATGAAAGCCCCATACGCCATCGCCGTTCTTGCCGCAGCCAGCGTCGCTACGTGGGCGCTGTGGCCCGACTCCGAGCGCGCGGTCGGCGTAGCTGCCAGCACCGCATCCCAAACCGTCGCGGTGCCGCAGTCGACCGGCAGCGGCGAGGCGCAAGGCAGTCAATGGTTCAGCGCCCTGCCGCAAGGCGAGAAGAAGGAATTGAAGCGCGTGCCGCTGGCGCCAGTCGACAGCAGCGGCTCCGCGTGGCTCAGTATGGCGCAGGCGCGTGAACATGGCGATGCGCGCACTCCGCCCATCGTGCGCGACGCCGAAGCGCAGGCAGCGCCCGACGCCAACCAGCTGGCCGATCATAAGGCCTATCAAAAATTCGAAGGTAGCCAGCACGCCCGCCTGCTGGCTTCTTATGCCAGCGCCGCCGAAGCCGAGCTGCCGCGCCTGCGCGCCGACGTCGAACGCGCCCGCGCCGCTGGCATCCCCGAGCAGGAAATTACCAAGGTCGTGGAAAAGATCCGCCTGATCGAGCAGACGCGCAAGGAAATCGTGAAAGGGAATCAGCAGGCTATGGCCGGAGCGCGCCGGCAATAGGGTAGGGAAGCTGTACCGTCGTCACAAATTTCAAAGGATGGAGCACGAACCTCGATAATGTTGGCGCAAGTCTTATTTTCAATCCAATACCAACCCCGATTGCATCGGTTGGCTGGGATCTGTTCGTCTTGGTGTCAAGTGAACTCTGATGCGAATTTGTCTATTCCGATACGAGGTTTCCCACAGGAGACAGTGGAAATTGTGCAGCATCCGGATGCCTCCGCGAAGGAAGCACTGATCAGACGGTTCAGCTATGTCATGGAATTGCTCTTGGCCTGTATGGAAACCAGCAATATTCGACTAGCGTCATGCGAATATTCACAATGTATATTAAATTTCGGTGTGCTGAAGATATCCCAAGGATAGAAACAATGCTCAGCATCTCCGATCTCGGCTTTGCCCAAAGTGCTATCATAAGGTTGGCCAAGCTTTGTTCGTGTCATTTCACGCGAGTCAGATAATTTTATTCCGTTATACACCTCACCCGAATAGGTGGAATATGTCTCATCTTTTCCATCTCCAAACAACTGTATGCAAAAAATAACCCCCTTATTGTTGGCTATGAAGCAAATGCCTTGGGATGGGATTTCCAAATAAACATCTTCTCCTGGCCACATGCCATCAGAATATAAACTGGCTAGTGAACCGAAGTGCTCGATGCTTTCGTCAAGCGTTTTCCCTATGAAATGAGCGTCTTTCATGTCACTTGCCTTATTCTTAATGCAGTGCGTTGATCAGTAAGCTTAACCATGTGAGTTTACCATTTTCTTTTTAAAGTCATCGATGTTGAAGGACTCTGGATCACCACTATCCTCGCCTTCAATTAAGGCGGTGCGGATAGGATTGGTAATTCCGTCAGGATGCTGGGAAAAATATCCGGATGCGATAGCATCTTCCGACTGAGTACACCAACACTCAAGCCATTCTTGCACTGATTGATGTTGCAGCCTTATTTCCCAGTCCCACGTATTGAAGTACCATACGGGTGATTCATTGTCTCCATTGCAACAAATGAATTCAAATTGATCTCCCAAGCGTTCGCTAATGAGTAGGTGATTCCGTGGTAGCAAAAAGTCTGATGGCGGATCCAGTCCGTCTTCACTCCAGTCGTTTGGCGCATCAGCAGTCAAATTGAGAACCGCTGAATAAAAGGCTGCTACGTGATCGAAGGCAAATAAGCGGCCAGACCTATGCCCCATTGTTTCCAGGTAGCGGCGGTACACTTGAGGAAGGCGCAGCTTATACTTCTTCTCAATAGCTATTACTTCTTGTTCGGTACAACCGAGTACATTTTGTGAAGAAGCAACTCGGGAGTGCTCCATTCTTTTTAGTAGCCGTTTAAAGGCATCCATCGCAATATAAACCTTAGGTGGCACAGTCGAGCTGGCGATCAGTAACTGACTCATTCCGATGCGAGCTTTTCCCAAAGGAGAAAGTAGCCATTTGTGCAGCATCCGGATGCTTCCGCCAAGGCGTGATTATTCAGCTCAGGGAAGCGGGCTTGAAGCTCTTTGACCAGCCCATATTTCCCTGCAATTTCACTTGGCACCACAACACCTTTGCCGCTTGCGCCGTGTATCCAAAAGAACATGTCATCTGCGGCGGGACCGGCGTCTGTTGTTTCGACTTCTATTTTCGACACATCCAGCCAGGCTACTTCTTCGACTTTCTTGGCGCGCAGCGCAGGGCCGAATGTACGCCGGATGCCGGAAGAGGAGATCTCCAATCTATTTACATACGGCTTCCAACCGAATTGCTCAAGCAGCATGAACGAAGCGCAAAATCCAAAAAATATGGATGGCCACCAAGGTATCGCTCCTTTCATGGCTCCGGACACTCCTACCGCGCTAAAAGCCATTGCACCCAGCAAATGCAGCAGATTGGATTTGCCTGTTTTTCGAAACATGGCGTGATGCTCTTGCACGCTTCCTATCAAGCCGCTGCGAGTTCCCGCAGCGACGGTAGGATCTCGTGCAAGCTGGCGGCTTCGTATGTGGGCCGCGCATCCGATTCGTTCGGCAGGCCGTCGGGATTGAACCAGCAGCTCTCTATGCCAAACCGGTTTGCGCCGAGGATGTCGGCATCCAGACGGTCGCCGACGATGATGCTTGTGTCCTTTGCGAAGGAGCGCGCCATCTGCGTCGCGTATTCGAAGAAGCGGACGTCGGGCTTGGCGTAGCCGGAGGATTCGGACGTCGCCACGAAGGAAATGTGCTCGCTGAGTCCCGAGCTGGCGATGCGGCGGCTCTGGATGGATTCGACGCCATTGGTGATAATGCCCACTTCGCCGATGCCGGCCAGGGTCTGGCACAGTTGTTCGGCGCCGTCGATCAGTACCACCGTTTCCGGCAGCGATTCCAGATAGAGGCGGCTTGCCGCTTCGGGGTCAAGTTGAATGTCCTGGCTCTGGAAGGCCTTGCGGAACCGTTCGACTTTCAGGAAGTCTTTGCTGACATCTCCCATTTCAAAGCTTTTCCAGAGCGCCGTGTTGATCGCCTGGTATTGGAGGAAAAGCCCATCCACCGCCTCATGCAGGCCAAGTTGCTGCATGGTGCGCACGAAAGAGAGTTTTTCGGAGGCCTTGAAATCGAGCAGGGTGTCGTCTAAGTCAAAAAGGAAGAGTCGGTGCTTCATGGTGCTTCGAATGAGGTGAGTCATACCCGCATCCTAGCACGTATGGCTGAGTTGCCTGGAGTAGTGTCGGCGAGCAGGTGCGCGCGCTTGCCCGCTGCAGCAGCGCGCGCCGCCTGCCCGTCGAACCCGGTGCCATGCGTGAGCGGCGCAGAGTCCGCAGTATCGCCTAAATGAGAATGATTATCAACTAAAAGTCCGGATCGCGATATTTTTGGCCCCGATCGCGGTAGTGCGCCACGCCGCTTGTCCCGATACTCGCTGCATCTGAATCGAGAGGGGTCGGGATGGGAATGCGTTATATGCGTGGCGTGCTGCTGGCTGGTGGCGCGGTAGGGGCAGTGGGATTGACGGCTGCACAGGAAGTGGAGGCGCTGTCGCCGGTGGTGGTAACGGCGAACAAGCTGAATACCGGTACGCCGAGTGATGGCGCCAGCGCCGTGGCAACGGCGGCCCGCCTGGAAAGCGCCCGTGTGGCGCGCACCGATGAACTGGATAAGGTCTTTCCCGAGCTGACCGTGATGCCGCGCAGTACCCGCGTGTATTCGCTGTTCAGCATGCGCGGCGTGCCGTCCATCGACTTTTACAATCCGGCCGTCAGCGTGTATGTCGATGGCGTGCCGCAGGATCTGGCCTACTTCACCCAGCCGCTGGCCGGCATCGAACAGGTCGAGCTGCTGAAAGGGCCGCAAGGCACGCAGTACGGCCGTTCGGCCCAGGGTGGCGTGATCAATATCGTGACGGCGAAGCCGGGCAATACGCCGCTGGCGCGCTTCAATCTCGACGCAAACCGCCTGATGCGGCGCGCCGATGCGCAAGTGGGCGGCGCGTTGCTGCCAAATGCCCTGTATGGCGATATCACCGCCTATGCCGACGAGCGGCCGGGCAAGCTGCGCCTGGCGAATGGGCGCGACAAGCTGGGCGGAGGCCGCGAGAGCATGGGGCGCGTGCGTTTGCGCTGGACGCCGGCCGACAGCGGCCTGGACGCCATGCTGACCGTGAGCCGCGACAGCTATCACGCGCATGACGAATACTTCCAGGCCTTTCCGCTCAAGGAGCGCAATGCCATTGCCGGCACGCCCTTCGATCTGACCGATCCGGATATCCGCCGCACCGTCAACAATGCGGCCCTGTCGCTGGACTATTACTTCGATAACTGGAAGCTGACTTCCAGCACCTCTTACCAGGACCGCAAGTTCGAGCGGGTGCTCAGCACCGGCAATGCCGATCCGGAAAAGCAGAAGAGCTATTACCAGGAACTGCGCATGGCGACCATCGGCAGCGGCAAGCGCGCGCTGGATGGTGTTTTCGGCCTTTACTACGAGAAGCAGGACTTCGAACGCGCGCGCGGTGTGGCGGTGGCGAATGTGCCAGCCTTCCTCTTCCCCGGTCCCAGCCTGGGCCAGACCAGCAATAAATCGATGGCGCTGTTCGGCGAAGCCGTGTGGCATATCAGCGAGCGCCTGGATTTGAGCGGAGGCTTGCGCTACAGCGTGGATAAGGCACGCATCGATTTCAGTCGCAGCGGCGCGGCTGCCCTGAACTTCAATGGCAGCAAGCGCTTTACCCACGTCAGCCCGAAACTGGCGCTGGGCTATCAGCTGGCGCCGGAGTGGCGCGGCTACGCGCTGTTCAGCGAGGGTTATAAGGCGGGCGGCTTTAACCGGGTGGCTGAGAACAGCGGCGGCAGCCTGCCGTATGAGGATGAAACCCTGCGCAATGCCGAGCTGGGCATCAGGGGCGATCTGCTGAACCGCCGCCTGCAGCTGGAAGGCGCTGTTTTCCAGAGCCGCACGCGCGATCTGCAAGCCCAGGTGCAATCGAGCCTGTTCCAGATGCTGAGCAATGTGGGCGATGCCCGCGCCCGCGGCCTGGAACTGAACGCGGCCTATGCCGCCACGCCGGACCTGACCTTGCGCGCCGGCGCCAGCTGGACGCATAGCACCATCCGCAATTTCCACGCGCCGGCCGGCAATGTGGACCTGAACGGCAAGCGCGTGCCGTATGTGGCGCCGGCCAGCCTGCGCGCCTCGGGAGAAATGCGTTTCCATCCCTTCAGCGACGGCAGCACGCTGCGCTGGAATGTCAGCGTGTCCGCGTCCGGCGACCTGTGGTTCGATGCCGCCAATACCCTGCGCCAGCCGGGCTATGCGCTGGCCGACACTTCGCTCAGCTTGGATATCGGCAAGCGCTACAGCCTGACCGCCTATGTCGATAATCTGGGCGACAAGGTGGTGCCGACCTATGCCTTCTCCTTTGGCCCGCTGGGCAATTTCGCCCAGTACTCGCGGGGCCGCATGGCGGGCTTGCGCCTGAAGGTCCAGCTGTGACGGCGCGGCCTTCCGCGCTGGCAGCCGGCGGTCTGCTGGCCACGCTGGGCGGCCTGTATGCGACCCAGGGCTTGCTCAGTGGCCTGGTGCATGAAGGCTTGCCTGTGCTGCTGCGCGCACGCGGCATCGGTCTGGACAAGATTGGCTTGCTGTCGCTGCTGTTCCTGCCCTGTGCCCTGAAATTCCTGTGGGCGCCGCGCATGGACCGCTTGTGCGCGGACGGCCCGGCGCAGCGCCTGCGCTGGGCGGGCCGCTTCCAGCTTTTGCTGCTGGGCGGCGTGCTGGCTTTGCTCTTGCTGCCGCTGGAAACGGCGCTGCTGGCGGTAATCGGCCTGCTGCTGGCGCTGATGCTGGTATCGGTCACGCAGGATATCGTCACCGACGGCATGGCGGTGCAGACGCTGTCCGCGCCGCAGCGCGGCCTGGGCAACAGCATGCAGATCGGCGGCAGTTATCTGGGGTATATCCTCGGCGGCGGCCTGCTGGTGACGCTGGTGGGCTACAGCGGCTGGCGCGAAGGCGTGCTGTATCTGGCTCTGTTGCTGGGCCTCTGCAGCTTGCCGCTGCTATGGCTGCGCCAGCGCGGCCTGACCGCCCAGCCGCCAGCGCGCGATGTTGCATCGCCCGCAGCGCCGCCCAGCTTGCGCACCGCCTGGCGCCGCGCGCCGCTGCGCTGGGGCATGGCCACCATCGTATTGAGCCAGGCCGCGCTGCGCTGGTTCAGCGCCATCATGCTTACTTATCTGGTGGACCGCGGTTTTGCCGTGGCCGAAGTCGGCCTGCTCTCGGGCGGTGGCGTTGCGCTGGCGGGCGTCGGCGGCGCGCTGCTGGCGGGCTGGCTGCTCAAGCGCAGCGCGCGCCAGACGCTGCTGACGGCCAGCCTGGCCACCCATCTGCTGCTGCAACTGGGCTATCTCTTGATCGAAGGCCAAGGCGGGCAGGCGAAGCCCGTTCTGGCCGGGATCTTTTTGTGCTTCTGCGCCGCCATGTCCTTTGGCTTCGTCGTGCTGTACACCATCATGATGGATCTGGCCTCGCCGGCGCAGGCGGGTACCGATTTTTCGCTGCTGCAATGCACCGACGCCTGGTGCGCCCTGGTGTTCGGCCTGACGGCCGGCGCCGTGACGGCGCGTTGGGGCTATGGCGTCAGCTTTGCGCTGACCAGCGTGCTGGCGCTGGCCGGTCTGCTGCTGGCGCCCCGCTTGTACCGGCGCGCCGTCGCGCCAGAACTTGCCGCGCCGCTGACGGCGCAGGCTGCATAGGGAGTAGTCATGGTTCCGAGCCGCATCCTGATTTCCGGCGCCGGCATTGGCGGTTTGTGCGCCGCCTGGTGGCTGGCGCGCATGGGCGCTGAAGTGCATCTGGTGGAGAAGGCCGCTTCGCTGCGCGAAGAGGGCTATATGATCGGCGTCGCCGGCCTGGCGCATGGCGTGCTCGATGAAATGGGGCTGCTGCCGCGCCTGCGCCAGTTCGCCATTCCCTTCGAACGCAGCCTGTACCTGGATGGGGCGGGGCGCCGCATCATGAGCCTCGACCATGGCCGCCTGATGGCGCAGCTGGGTCATATGGTGGTCTTGCGCAGCGACCTGGCGGCGCTGCTGTACGAAGGCATGCGCGACCGCGCCAGCCTGCAGCTGAATACTAGCATCGCCGCCCTGGCGCAGGACAGCGGCGGCGTCGATGTGCGTTTCAGCGATGGCTCGGGCGGGCGTTTCGATTATGTGATCGGCGCCGACGGCTTCCGCTCGGCCACGCGGCGCCTGGTGTTCGGCGCCGACCAGGATTGCTGCCGCCACCTGGGCCTATGGGCTGGCGCTTACTGGCTGCCCGATGTAGGGCAGCTAGAGGAGGACATGCTGACCTACGCCGAGCCGCGCCGCATGAGTATGTATTACCGCATCGGCGACGGCCGCATCGCCGCCCTGCATATCTGGAAATCGCAGCAGGAAGCGGTGCCGCCGGCGCTGCGGCGCGTCACGCTGGAGGCGGCCTTCAGCGGCAGCCATGCGCGCGTGCTGCAAGGCTTGGCGCAACTGCCGCCGCAGGATGAACTGTATCTGGATGCCGTGATGCAGGTCGAGCTGCCGGCATGGACGCGCGGCCGGGTAGCGCTGCTGGGTGATGCAGCCCACTGCCTGAGTCTGGCGAACGGGCAGGGCGCCAGCATGGCGCTGGCCGGGGCGCGTTGCCTGGCGCGCGAGCTGGCAGTCGATCCCAGCCCGGCGGCCTTGCTGCGCTACCAGCATTGTCTGCAGCCGGCGATCCAGGCCTTGCAGCAGCGCGGCCGCAAGGCGGCCCGCCTCTACGTGCCGGACAGCGCGCTGGCCTGCCGCCTGCGCAATCTGGCGATGCGGGCCGTGCCGCAAACCATGCTGGCCCGCTACTTCATGAAGAGCGCAAAGGAAGAGGCCGGCGTGGCCGGCAGCTTGGCTTGGGAGGGACGCTTGCGCCTCCCTCAAGATGAGTTGGCTTGAATGAATTCGCGCGGCGTCATGCCGAAGTGGCGGCGGAACAGCTTGCTGAAGTGGCTGGGATTGGCATAGCCGGTCTGCATCACCACCTCGGTGATGCTCAGATTGGTTTCGCTGAGCAGGGTGGCCGCCGCCTGCATGCGCTTTTCCTGCAGATACGCGTGCACCGAGCTGCCGAACAGGGCTTTGAACCCTTCCTTCAGTTTGCGTTCGTTCAGGCTGGCCGTTTGCGCCAGCTCCGCCAGCGACCAGTTGTGATCGAGCCGGGCCAGCAGGCAATCGCGCGCATGCCCCAGCTTTTTCTGGTCGCGCCGCTGCACGGCCGGCGCATCGGCCAGCACGGGTTCGGCCAGCAAGGCCTCCACCAGCAGCGAGAGCAGCTCCAGCGCCTTGCTGTGCAAGAAAAGCTGCTGCACGCCGTCCGGCGCGCGGGTGCGGAAGATTTGTTCGGCAATGGCGCGCAGGGCGGTCGAGGCGGGCGTCTGGTAGACAAAGCTGCCGGCGCCGGCCGGGCGCATGCTGGCGCGCGCGGCCAGTGTCTGCAGCATGGGCTGGATCTGCATGTCCTGGATCTGCTCCAGCACCTGCGCCGTGAACAGGATCTCCACCGCGCGCAGCTGCTGCCCGCCCGGCACCCGGGTCTGCGATTGCGAAGGGCGCGGCGCGTAGTACAGCAAAGCCTGGTCGGGCGCATAGCGGATGCGGGTCTGGTCGGCCATCACACTCTCGCCCACGCCTTGCAGGAAGACGCAGACGGCCAGGCAGGGCGGCGCTTCGCTCGTCACCACGCAGTTCTGTTCCGGCGTGAAATCGATATGCACAATCTTCACGCCCGAGCCGGTGCTGATCTCTTGGCGCGTCTGCTCAAACTGCGTCGCGGTGGTAGGCGGGCTGCTCATGGTGGATCGAATCGGAGTGGACTTGCCATCTTAGCATAAGCAAGTCTCAAATGAGAATCACTATCATTTGGATGGTGGCGCGGCGGCTTTAGCGCCCGCCTATCGGTGCCGAAAAGAAGATCGGAATATATTCGGCGGCCGTGATTATTGGCGAGAATCGGGCGCTGCCGGTGCGCTACGCTACCTGTGGTCCCCGGCTCAAGCTTTACAGTTTGAGCATGCGGACGGCAAGTTCTGCTGCCGTCCGCCGGCCGCTGCCGATGGCGCGAACGCCTCGTTCGAAGGTGCGTGCCGGCATGCTACTCGACACCCACTCGGGAACCTTCTTCAGCGGTCTCGGATCGAACACCAGCAGGACAAGAAAGCTCACACAGTTGGCACTCATTGAGGAGGCAACATGAAAGCGAAACAGTCCAAGGGGGTGGCAGGCAAGGGAGACGATTGCGGCTGCGGCGCCAGCGAAGGCGCGGCGGCGGCGAACGGCAGTGCGGACTACGCCATGCCGAATGACGAAGCGCTGGCCGCGGCCGGCCCGGGCGACGGCGGCATGCCGGGCTTGCAGCGCGCGGTGCGCAGCGCGGCGGGCGGCATGCCGAGCGCCCGCGGCATGGATGGCGAGGAGGACGGCGACGATAGCGGCATGCCAGGCGGGAACGGCATGGGCGGCGATGGCTTTGGCAGCGGTGGCGCCGGCGGAGGAGGCGGCGGAGCCGGTGGGCGCGACAATGACGCGCCCACCGCGCGCCAGTGTGGCACCATGAATGTGCACCGCCGCCTGCTGTCGACCGTGCCCGAGTATGCGCGGGCGCGCGACGAGATCGAAATCCAGACCGAACAGTTCGAACGCAATGGCGCCGTCTCGGCGCGCAGCGGCATCACCCGCATTCCTGTGGTGGTGCACGTGGTGTGGAATACCGCCGCGCAGAATGTCAGCGACGCCCAGATCGCCAGCCAGATCGAGGTGCTGAACCGCGACTTCCGCCGCACCAATCCCGATGTGGCGCTGACGCCGGCGCCGTTTCTGCCCCTGGCCGCCGATTCGCGCATTGAATTCGCGCTAGCCACCACCGACCCGGGCGGCGCGCCCACCACCGGCATTGAGCGGCGCCAGACCACGGTGACCAGCTTCAGCGACAACGACGCGGTCAAGTCGAATGCCAGCGGCGGCCTGAATGCCTGGCCTTCGGCGCGCTATCTGAATATCTGGGTCTGCCCGCTGGCCGGCGGCCTGCTCGGCTATGCCCAATTCCCTGGCGGCCCGGCCGCCACCGATGGCGTGGTGATCCGCCAATCGGCCTTCGGCACCACCGGCACGGCGGCCGCCCCTTTTAACCTGGGACGCACGGCCACCCATGAAATCGGCCACTGGCTCAACCTCAACCACATCTGGGGCGACGACGGCACCGGCTGCGCCGGCACCGACAATGTGGCGGACACGCCGAACCAGGGCGGCGCCAATACCGGCGCGCCGACCTTCCCGCGCGTCTCCTGCAGCAACGGGCCGAACGGCGACCTGTTCATGAACTATATGG
Source organism: Massilia sp. BJB1822 (assembly GCF_013369485.1). Lineage (GTDB taxonomy): Bacteria > Pseudomonadota > Gammaproteobacteria > Burkholderiales > Burkholderiaceae_D > Rugamonas. The sequence goes on along the minus strand of NZ_JABWEB010000033.1, from coordinate 18,913 downwards.
ATTATGTGGACGACCGCGCCATGTTCATGTTTACCGCCGGCCAGGTGGCGCGCATGCAGGCCTGCCTGGACGGCGTGCGCAGCAGCATCGGCACCGAAGGCGTGGGCGCCATCCGGCGCAGCTCCTCGCCGGTGGTGGCCTGGGGACCGAACCGGCTCGACACCTTCGTGCTCGGCACCAACCGCGCGCTCTACCATAAATGGTGGAACGGTTCGTCCTGGGGACCATCGGTCACGGGTTATGAAAACCAGGGCGGCATCTGCACCAGCGTGCCGCAAGCCGTGTCCTGGGGCGCCAACCGGCTCGACGTCTTCGTCACTGGCACGGACAGTGCGCTCTACCATAAGTGGTGGAACGGCTCGGCCTGGGGACCGTCGCTGACCGGCTATGAAAATCTGGGCGGCATCTGCGTCGGCGACCCGCGCATCGTGTCCTGGGACACCAACCGGCTTGACGTCTTCGTGCTCGGCACTAACCGCGCGCTCTATCACAAATGGTGGAATGGCGCCTCCTGGGGGCCGTCGGCCACCGGTTATGAAAACTTGAGCGGCATCTGCGTCGGCCAGCCGGAAGTGGTGTCCTGGGGACCGAACCGGCTCGACATCTTCGTCATCGGCACCGACCGCGCGCTCTACCATAAATGGTGGGATGGCTCGGCCTGGGGACCGTCGGCCACCGGCTATGAACGCCTGGGCGGAGTTTGCACGTCCGCGCCGCATGCTGTGGCCTGGGGACCGAACCGGCTCGACATCTTCGTTACCGGCACCGATGGCGCGCTCTATCACAAATGGTGGAATGGTTCGGCTTGGGGACCGTCGCAAAACGGCTTTGAACGGCTGGGTGGCGTCTGCGTGGGCGAACCGGAAGTGGTGGCCTGGGGACCGAACCGGCTCGACATCTTCGTGCAGGGCACGGACAGCGCGCTCTATCATAAATGGTGGGATGGCACGAATTGGGGGCCGTCCGCCACCGGCTTCCAATTCATGGGTGGCATTCTTACCTCGCAGCCGCGCGTGGCCTCGTGGGGACCGAACCGTCTCGACGTCTTCGTCACCGGCACCGACAGCGCGCTGTACCACAAGGCCTGGAACGGCAGCGCCTGGCTGCCCTCGGTCACCGGCTACGAGAACCTGGGCGGCGTGATTTCGGCCTTCCGCGAAGCGCCGCAGGCCGCCGCGCCGCAAGGCACGCTGCTGCCGGCCCAGGACGTGACGCCCGACTTGCAGACGCTGATTGTGCCGGCCGGCGCCTCTTTGCAGCGTGAGCTGCGCCAACCTTTAGGGAGCATGAACCCGTGATCAACCTGACTGGCAGCTGGACCCATTCCTTTGAGGAAGATGAAGGCAGTGTCCAGGTTTTCCGCCCGACGCAATCGTTCGATTTTCCGCCGGCCCGGCGCGGCCGCGAGACGGTGGACTTCGGCGCGGGCGCTGGACCAGTGGTGCGCGGCATGCCGGGGGCGGACGACCGCCAGCAGCATAGCCATGTCAACCTGACGGCCCTGGGCATGAACCGCTTCCGGCTGGAAGGCCCAGGCATGCCAGGCCAGGTGTTCGAGCTGGTGGAGGCGCGGCCCGATGTCTTGAAGCTGCGCCAGGGCTGATCAAGCTCGGTCCGGCCGCCAGCCGGCCGCCAAAAAGCCCGCGAGCAATCGCGGGCTTTTTATTGACTTTCATTTATTAACTGCGCCGCAATTTCCTTCGCTCAGTTATGACATCCAGTGGAGACCTTATATTGGGGGGAGCTTCGGCATTGAGGACAGCGCCGGCGTGATTCCAGAGCCCGGCAGTATCGCATTGGTGTTGACCGGACTGGGCCTGATCGGCGCGATGACGTATCGTCGTCGCAAGAAACATTGAGCGACGTATAAGAGAAAAGCGCAACAATTGGAGAGATTTTTGCTGTTGAGTGAGCGCGCAAGTGCGGACTCTGGTAGAATTTCCTTTAAATAACTAAAATTGTTATTTGGAAATATTTACGAGGTTCCCATGGAAGCCGACAAACCCGCCACCGACAGCATGTTCTTTGCTTGCGCCACGATCTTCCTGGTTGCCACTTTGATGGCCAGCGGCTGGGGCGCCCATCTGGTGTGGGGCGGACTGTGCGCCGCCTACACCATGGGCGGCCTGATCGCGCGCCAGCGCAACCGCCGCCAGGAGGCCCAGGCCCAGACGCAAGCCGAGCTTGCGGTCGCCGCGGCAGTGGCATCGGCGGCAGCGCTTGCACCGGTTGGCGCTGCTGCTGCGTCCTTCAGCACGATGCGCGCCGTGCCTGCCGGCGCCATGCAGTCCGTGGCCGCCAACACCGCGCGCCGCGCGCCCGCCATCGCGGGCTGAGTCACGCGGCCGGGCGGCCGATGGTACCATTGTGTAAGTCAACAAGGAGTCTTACACAATGTCCAGCCGCCCCTTCGCCGCCCCCCAGCAATTCACCGATCCCGCCGCCGCCCTGGCCCAGGTTCAAGCGCTGTACGATGGCAGCATCCGCCATCTGCGCGAATCGCTGCAGCGCTTTGTCGAAGGCGACACCCCGGCCGAACATGTGCGCGCCTGCTATCCCTATGTCCGCATCCAGACCGAAACCGTGGCGCGCGCCGATTCGCGCCTGTCCTACGGCTTCGTGGCTGGCCCTGGCGTCTTCGAAACCACGCTGACCCGGCCCGACCTGTTCGCGCGCTACTACCTCGAACAATTCCGCCTGCTGCTGAAAAACCATGGTCAGCACAAACCTGTGCAGCTTGAAGTGGGCCTGAGCGCCCAGCCCATTCCCATTCACTTCTCGTTTGCCGAGCACGATCACATCGAAGGCAGCATGGACGCTGAACGCCGCCTGCTGATGCGCGACGTCTTCGACCTGCCCGACCTGGCGGCCATGGACGATGGCATCCCCAACGGCACTTTCGAACCGGCGCCGGGCGAAGCCCAGCCCCTGGCCCTGTTCACCGCGCCGCGCGTCGACTACTCGCTGCAGCGCCTGCGCCACTACACCGGCACATCGCCCGAACACTTCCAGAACTTCGTCCTGTTCACCAACTACCAGTTCTACATCGACGAATTCGTGCGCCTCGGCCACGACATCATGCGCCAGCCCGCCGACGGCCAGCAAGCCAATGGCTATATTGCCTTTGTCGAACCGGGCAATATCGTCACGCGCCGCGTCGGCCAAGCCATGCAGCCGGGCGACGCCCTCGGCAGCCAGCCGCCGCGCCTGCCGCAGATGCCGGGTTATCACCTGATCCGCGCCGACGGCAGCGGCATCAGCATGGTCAATATCGGCGTCGGCCCCGCCAATGCCAAGACCATCACCGACCACATCGCCGTGCTGCGTCCGCACGCCTGGCTCATGCTCGGCCACTGCGCCGGCCTGCGCAATACCCAGCAACTGGGCGACTACGTCTTGGCCCACGGCTATGTGCGCGAAGACCACGTGCTCGACGAAGACCTGCCGCTGTGGGTGCCGATCCCGCCGCTGGCCGAAGTCCAGGTGGCGATCGAACAAGCCGTCGCCGAAGTCACCCAGCTGCAAGGGCATGATTTGAAGCGCGTGATGCGCACCGGCACCGTCGCCAGCACCGACAACCGCAACTGGGAACTGCTGCCGCAGCGCACGCCCGAGCGCCGCTTCAGCCAAAGCCGCGCCGTCGCCCTCGACATGGAAAGCGCCACCATCGCCGCCAACGGCTTCCGCTTCCGCGTCCCGTATGGCACGCTCTTGTGCGTCAGCGACAAGCCCATGCACGGCGAAATCAAGCTGCCCGGCATGGCCAACCAGTTCTACCGCGAACGCGTCGACCAGCACCTGCGCATCGGCGTGCGCGCGCTAGAGCTGCTGCGCGCCCTCGGCACCGACAAGCTCCACAGCCGCAAACTGCGCAGCTTCGCCGAAGTCGCCTTCCAATAAGCCCGTACCACAGCCCAGCCCGTGTCCACCTTGGGGTCAGACCCCAATCGGACACGGACTCGGCCATGTTGTATTTTCGGGGAGCTTGATTTGCATCGGCATGCAGTGGCGGGCGCTGGCCTACAGTGCATTTATGAGCCGACTTGCACGCATTGAATTCCCGGGGGCGCTATACCATGTGACAGCGCGGGGGAATCGTCGCAACCACATTTATCTTGACGAGCGCGATTATCTGATCTGGCAGGATCTGTTGGCGCAGACGGTTGAGCGTTTTAATCTGGTCGTCCATGGATTTTGCCAGATGCCCAACCATTTCCACCTGCTGGTGGAAACACCGGATGGCAATCTGGCAGCCGGCATGCAGTTTCTGAATGGGGTCTATGCCCAGCACTTCAATGCCCGGCATGAGTTAGTGGGACATGTGATCCAAGGGCGCTATCATGCCGTGCTGCTGCAAAAGCAAAGCCACTTGCTGGAATTGGCCAGGTACATTTCGCTCAATCCTGTGCGCGCGCAACTGGTGTCCGACCCGCTGGAATGGCGCTGGAGTAGTCACCGGGCCATGCTCAATCCCCGATCGGCGCCGCGCTGGCTCACCACCGCATGGCTGTTAAGCCAGTTTGCTCAGGCGGTACCGGAAACTGCCTACCAGGAGTTCGTGCATGCTGGATGTCAGCCCAGCTGCGTAGGATCTATTTCTTTGGATGACTACGCCTCCCGCTACGCCAACCGAGACGAGGCCTTAATTGCAGCTTTTCGCTCGGGCGCCTTTCGCATGTATGAGCTGGCGCAGCACTTCGGCATCTCGGCCAAAACCGTCAGCCGCCTGCTCCGTAAGCAAAAAGACGCCGATTAACGGTCGTGCCCGTGTCCGATTGGGGGCTGACCCCAAGGTGGACACGGGCTGGGCCGTTGTTTAGTGGGCGGTGACGACGCTGCGCCAGTATTGGCTGGCGGTGTCGGCGGTGCTGCCGTCGAGCTCGTGCAGCAGCTGGTAGGCTTGCATGGCGGGCCAGGATTCGGGCAGGAATTCGGCCGGCAGCAAGGGGTCGCATAGACGCGCTTTGCAGTACGAATGCACGGCCAGCATGCGGATCAGGAAGGCGGTTTCGGGACTGGGCTTTTCGCCTTGCGCCAGCAGCTCGTGCAGGCCGTCGAACTGGGTCAGGAAGCGTTCGTAATTCATGCGCGGCGTGGCCAGATTCCACGCGTCCTGGGCCAGACGGCGCAGCGGCGGCAGTTCGGCCATTTGGGTGCCGTTCAGGCGGATCACCGGCACCTGGCTGTCCAGCGGCTGGCTGCCGGCGTCGATGGCCGGCGTGCCGCAGTCGGCCACGGGACGCGCCAGCACATTCGGCGCCAGCACGCCATAGCCTTGCCGCACCAGGGCGCTGCGCAGCTGGGCGGCGGGCAGGGCGCCATCGTCGGCCGGGGCGTTGATGACCAGGGTCCATTCGCCTTTCCAGGGCCATTGCGGCGAGGCGGCGGTGCAGCGCCATGGCGCGGCAGCCTGCTCGCCGATGCTCGAGGCGATGGCGTAGGCGGCGTGGCGGCCCTGGCGGCGCGGCGTCAGCCAGCCTTGCTGCACCAGGCGCGAGACGCTGGTGCGGGTCAGGCGTTCGCTGAAGCGGAATGGCTTCATGAGCGCGATCAGGTCGCGCAGCCAGATGGTTTGTCCCTGCGCCAGCTGCTGGTCGCCAAAGGCGAGCCGCAGCAGGGCAGTGGAACTGGGCGCGCTGCGCGCCATATATCGTTCAATCCAGTCGTTCAGCATGTTGATGTCCCCGCAGGCAATGGGCGAAGGCGCCGGTAAAGGCGTATCGCGGTAAATAAATTAAACAGTAGGCCCAGCGCCGATGCGGCCAGCGCAATGGCGGCAATGCGCGCCAGTGCGTCCGGCCACCAGGCGGCGCCGAGCAAAAGAAGGAGGGCCAGCGCGTGCAGCCAGAATTGCGCCGTGGCGCGGCCCTGTGGAATGACCTGGTTCACGCCAGGCACGGTGACCCCGTGGACGCGCATTTCCTGCAGGTGATACCAGACCAGGAAGGGCACAATCTTGTACAGCATGCCGTTCACCGTGGAGTAGGCGAAACCGACGATGAACAGCAGGCCGATGGCCAGCGGCTTGGCCAGCGGGTCCTGCGGCAGCAGCCACAAGACGCCGCAGCCGATCAGGCTGACCATGGCGGCGCGCCAGAACAGCGTGGTGGGATCGGCCTTGGGCCGCTTGCGCCGCGCCAGCAGATACAGGGTCACGCCGGCAAAGCAGAGATACGCCGCCAGCACCGGCCAGGCCGGCGCCGCGTGCGGTCGCCCCGCCTCGTCGTGCAGGAAGCCGGTGCTGACCGACCAGGCCAGCAGCAGCAGGAAGAGGGCGGTGCCGAGCATGCGCGTCAGCGGCTTGGGATACAGCTCCGTCACCTGGAACATGGGAATGACCTGGTAGGCGACGCCGATCACGATCAGCCCCACCCAGCCCAGCAAGCCCCACATCGCATGCAGGTCGGTCAGCTGCAGCACGCGCAGCGGCAGATGGCCGGGCCAGGCGAAGGCGCAAGCCAGCAAGGCGCCCAGCACCACAGTAATGCCGAGCGCGCCGAGCGACAGGCGGATCGCCGCCACCGTGGCCGCCGCGCCGCTGCTGTGCTGCTGCCACAGCGCCACCGTGCAGATGCCGAGGAAGGACAGCAGGGCCGCCAGCAGGAGCAGCATGGCGGGCGGGAACAGCAGCGGCCACTGGCCGAGGAAGGCCGCGGCCAGCAGCAGGGTGCCGCCGCACAGCAGGCCATGCACCACACGCGCCAGCTGGCCCGCATTGGGCAGGGAAATGCCCGCCACCACCGGCAGCATCTGGATCAGGGCGCCGACGATGGCCGCACTCAGGCTGCCCAGGGTCAGCAAATGCGTCAAGGCCAGCGTCGACGGTCCCCAGCGCGTCGCCAGCGCCGCGTCGCCCTGCCATAGCAGGAGCAGGGCGGCCAGCGTGGCGAACAGCGGTACGCTCAGGAAGAAGCGCATCGGCGCCATCAGCGGCGGATTGTGGTCGAAGGATAAAGCGCGCTGCATGAATCGTCAGAATACCGGTGGACGCGGGGCCGCTTGCGCGCCCGTCTTGTCGGCCTGCTCCCAGATCAGCACATCGAACAAGAAGTCCTCGCGCGGCTCGGTGCGGTGCTCATAGCCGTAGTTTTCAAGAATGCGGTACAGCGGATGCGGCTCGCGGTCGATCAGCACGCGTAGCTTTTGCTGCTGGCCCAGGCGGCTCAGCGCATCGAGCACGCGCACCATCGGTTCGGGGGCTTCCAGGCCCGTCACGTCGAGCGGCTGCTCGCTCCAGCCGCCGTCGGCCTGGCCGGCTTCTTCGGTCTGATGTTCGCCGAAGGCCAGCGCTTCCATCGCCGCCAGGATGCAAGCCTGCTCCTCGCCCAGCACGCGCTCAGCCATCGGATACAGGATGCTTTCCTCTTTCAGATTGTGCTGGCGCAGCAGCATGCGCAGGGTGTCGGCGTCGTCGAAGAAGGCGTCGGTACTGCGCTGGGCGATGGAATCGCTCATGCGGCCGACGATCTGGCGCAGCTGCTGGTGCTCGCTGCGCATCACCGAAGTGGGGCCGTAATTGCTGCCGATCGCCGCTTCCAGCGCGGGGAACATGATCTGCTCTTCCATCTGCATATGCTGTTCCAGCACCTTGGCGAAAGCGGCGAAGTCCAGTTCCGCCGCCGCCCAGTTGCCGCTGCCGGCATGCGCTTCGGCTAGCAGATACTGTTCGTCGCAATCCTGATGGTCCTGGCCGAGAAAACTGCCTATCGTGTCCATTTGAAAAAATCCTTCCTGTGTAAGCAGGCTGCATTGTCACATTTGGTCAAGATCAAAATCTTTGACACAGATCAAAGATTTATTGAGTTGTGGCGCGTTACAGTTCGGCCTCATCAAAAGGAAAGACGGCTCCTATATATAAAGAGCTAAGCCCACACTATGAATCAAACCGCAAACCCGATCCCCATGGATGTCGCCCTGCCGCCCCAGATCGAGCTGGTCTGCCCGGCCGGCAGCCTGCCGGCCCTGAAGGCGGCCATCGACAATGGCGCCGACACGGTCTACCTCGGCTTCCGTGATGCTACCAACGCGCGCAACTTCGCCGGCCTGAATTTCGACGACGCGGCCATTGCCCAGGGCATTGAATATGCCCACCGCAGGGGCCGCAAGGTGCTGGTGGCGCTGAATACCTACCCGCAGCCGGGCGCCACGGACCTGTGGCGCCGCGCCATCGCGCGCGCCGCCGATGTCGGCGTCGATGCCGTCATCCTCTGCGATCCGGGCCTGATGCGCTACGCCACCGATAACTTCCCCGACCTGCGCCTGCACCTGTCGGTGCAAGGTTCGGCCACCAACTACGAAGCGATCAACTTCTATCACAAGCATTTCAATATCGCCCGCGCCGTGCTGCCGCGCGTACTGTCGCTGGCCCAGGTCGAACTGGTCCGGCGCAATACCTCGGTCGATATCGAAGTGTTTGCCTTCGGCAGCCTGTGCGTCATGGTGGAAGGCCGCTGCGCGCTGTCCTCCTATGTGACGGGCGAATCGCCGAACACCCATGGCGTCTGCTCCCCGGCGAAAGCCGTGCGCTGGCAGCAAACGCCGAAAGGCCTGGAATCGCGCCTGAACGGCGTGCTGATCGACCGCTACAGCGAAGACGAAAACGCCAGCTACCCCACGCTGTGCAAGGGCCGCTTCGACGTCGGCGACGAAAACTACTACGCCATCGAAGAGCCGACCAGCCTGAATACCCTGGAACTGCTGCCCAAACTGATCGATATGGGCATCAGCGCGGTGAAGATCGAAGGCCGCCAGCGCAGCCCGGCCTACGCGGCCCAGGTCACGCGCGTGTGGCGCGAGGCGATCGACCACTGCATGCGCAATCCGGCGCGCTTCTCGGTGCGCCCGGACTGGATGTCGGAATTGAACAAGGTAGCGGAAGGCCAGCAGCATACGCTGGGCGCCTATCACCGCTCATGGAAATAAGGTTGGAGAAAGCATGTTGAAACTATCCCTCGGGCCCATTCTGTACTACTGGCCGCGCGATACGGTCATGAAGTTTTACGAAGACGTGGCGAAAAGCCCGGTCGATATCGTGTATCTGGGCGAGACCGTGTGTTCGCGCCGCCATGAGCTGCGCCAAGGCGACTGGCTGGCCCTGGCCGAGCTGCTGGCCAGCGCCGGCAAGCAGGCCGTGCTCTCCACCCAGGCCTTGCTGGAATCGACCGCCGACGTCACCACCCTGCGCCGCGTGGCCGAGAATGGCCGCTTCTTGGTCGAAGCCAACGATATGGGCGCAGTGCACTGCCTGTCGGGCAATACGCCCTTCGTCGCCGGCCCGCACCTGAACGTGTACAACCCGGACACCCTGGGCCTGCTGCACGATCTGGGCGCCAGCCGCTGGGTCATGCCGCTGGAAATGGGCAAGCTCGGTCTGGAACTGATGCTCAAATCGCGTCCGGCCGGCCTGGAGACCGAAGTCTTCGCCTACGGCCGCATGCCGCTCGCTTTCTCGGCGCGCTGCTTCACCGCGCGCAACCGCAATCTGCCCAAGGATAACTGCCAGTTCAGCTGCATCGACCATCCGGACGGCCTGCTGATGCAGACCCGCGAAAGCGAATCCTTCCTGGTGCTGAACGGCATCCAGACCCAATCGGCCCTGGTCTACAACCTGGCGGCGGAACTGGGCGGCATGGAAGCCATGGGCGTGGACGTGGTGCGCATCAGCCCACAGTCCATGCATACCGAACAGGTGATCGCCGCTTTCGACGCGGTGCGCCGCGATCCGACGCAAGCCTGCGAGGCGGCCGAATCGCTGCGCGAATGGATGCCGGCCGATCCTTGCGACGGCTATTGGCATGGCAAACCCGGTCTGGAACAAAGCACGGAGAAAGCAGCATGAAAGCACCAGTGAACTTCCGCCTGCCCGCGCCGGTTGCGGCACTGCTGGGCCGCCTGCCGCCGTATCCTGGCTCGCTGCTCTTCGTCGGCGCCCTGAACCTGGTGCTGCTGCGCCATTTGCCCGAGGACGTGCGCCAGCAGCTCGAAGGCCGCCGCCTGCGCATCGGCGTCAGCGATGCCGGCGTCGCCTTCGACTTCATGTGGCACGGTTCGCGCTTCCAGGCCTGCCAGCCGGGCGGCGTGATCGACCTGCTGATCGCCGCCAGCGTGCATGACTTCCTGGTGCTGGCGCAGCGCCGCGAAGATCCAGACACCCTGTTCTTCAGCCGCCGCCTGCAAATGGAAGGCAATACGGAACTGGGCCTGCTGGTGAAAAACACCCTGGACGCCATCGATGCCCCGCTGTTCGATCCGGCCCGCCTGCATCCCTCGCGCCTGTTCGAACGCCGTCCTTAAGGCCAGATACCGGGGACTCGCGCCATGGCCGTCAGAAACCGGGATTTACCTTTAGTGTATTCATGCTCCGGCTGTTCCAGCGCGGCGCAGACGGCCAACGCCGTGGCGATCCGCCTGGACCGCCTTGGCGTGGCCGAAATGTCCTGCATCGCCGGGGTAGGGGGCGACGTACCCTCCCTGGTCAAACTCGCCAAATCGGGCCGCCCCATCGTCGCCATCGACGGCTGTCCGCTGGCCTGCACCCGCCAATGCCTGGAGCGGCATGGCGTGCATGCCACGCACCACATCCTGCTCAATGAAATGGGCATACGCAAACGCTTCCACGCTGACTTCGACGCCGACCAGGTGGACGCGATTGCGGGCAATCTCGCGGCTGCGCTGCCGCCGCCTTCCGCCGCCGCATCTACCACTATCTCCACCACCATAGAAAAGAAAGAGTGAAATGAATCTCTCCACCGCATTGCTGCACGCCCTGAAAGACCACGGCGCGCGCGCCGTCTTCGGCCTGCCAGGCGACTTTGTGCTGCCATTCTTCAAGCAGCTGGAAGACTCCGCCATCCTGCCGCTGTACACCCTGAGCCATGAACCGGGCGTCGGCTTCGCGGCCGATGCCTCGGCGCGTTTCTCGCATGGATTGGGCGTGGCGGCCGTGACCTACGGCGCGGGCGCGCTGAATATGGTTAATGCGGTGGCTGCATCCTATGCCGAAAAAGTGCCGATGGTGGTGATCTCTGGCGCGCCCGGCGCCAATGAGCGCCGCAACGGTTTCCTGCTGCACCACCAGACCCGTTCCCTCGATTCGCAGATGGCGATGTTCCGCGAGATCACTTGCGACCAGGTGGTGCTGGACGATCCGGCCCGCGCCCCGGAGCAGATCGCCCGCGTGCTGGGCAACTGCCTGGCGCAATCGCGCCCCGTCTACATCGAACTGCCGCGCGATATGGTGGCTGTGCCTTGCGGCCCCGTGCCGCGCCTGCCCGCGCCGAGCTGGGATCCGGAAGCGCTGCAAGCCTGTGTCACCGAGCTGCTGGCCCGTCTGGCGACGGCCGAACGGCCGATGCTGCTGGCCGGGATCGAAATCCGCCGCTTCGGCATTGAAGAGAAGGTCGCCAAGCTGGCGCGCCTGCTGCATCTGCCGGTCGCCACCTCCATCATGGGCCGCGGCCTGCTGGCCAATGCCGAGGCGCCGCTGTTAGGTACCTATCTTGGCGTGGCGGGCGATCCGCAGATCACCCATGCCGTGGAAGGCTCGGACGCCTTGCTGATGCTGGGCGTGATCGTCTCCGACACCAATTTCGGCGTCTCCGAAAAGACCATCGATATGCGCAAAGCCATCCTGGCGCTGGATGGACAGGTCGAGATGGGCCACCATATCTATCCGAATATTCCGCTGGAAGCCCTGGTCGACGGCCTGCTGGAACGCGGCCACAGCATCGCCTGCACGCCACCGCCATGCCGCCGCGCCGAATATCCCTACGGCCTGGTGGCCGACAGCTCGCCGCTGGCGCCGATGGACATTGCGCGCGCCGTGAACGATCTGATGAAGCAGCGCGGCAGTTTTCCCATCGTCTCCGACATCGGCGACTGCTTCTTCACCGCCCTTGATATCGAACACACCGACCTGCTGGCGCCTGGCTACTACGCCACCATGGGCTATGGCGTGCCGGCCGGCCTGGGCCTGCAGGCCGACAGCAGCCAGCGGCCCATCATCCTGGTCGGCGACGGCGCCTTCCAGATGACGGGCTGGGAACTGGGCAATTGCCAGCGCTATGGCTGGGACCCCATCGTCATCGTCTTCAACAACTGCAGCTGGGAGATGCTGCGCACCTTCCAGCCCGAATCGGGTTTCAATAACCTGAGTGACTGGCACTTCGCCGATATGGCCAAGCCTATGGGCGGCGAGGGCTACCGCGTCAGCACCCGTGCCGAACTGCTAGCCGCCCTCGACCACGCCGTCGAAATGCGCGGCCGCTTCCAGCTGATCGAAGCCATGATCCCGCGCGGCGTGTTGTCCGATACTCTGAATCGCTTTGTGGCGGGCGTGCGCCGCCTACAATCCGGTGGCGGGGCCGGTTGCTGAAAACTGCTTAAATAGAAGGGAAAGCGGGGACGTGCAGTCCCCGTTTTTTTTTGCGCTACGCCAGCTGCCTGTCCATGGCCATTTGACTGCACAGCGTAGGTTAGTATGGTATTAAGGTTCTCAAGGGCGCTTGTCGCCCAGAATTGGCAATTTGTATTGATTCAGAGATGCAGAAGAGGTTTAAACACTTTAGGGGACAAATTTTGTGAGCTACGATTACAAAAAACTACTTGAGAAAATCATAGAGGTAATTGGTGCTGACGCAAGCGTAACTCAACGCATGCTTGCGGTTATAGAGGAGTGCTCTCGCCAGAAGCCACACCCAGACTGGGACGTCTTCTCGGATATCGACTTCGAGGCTGATGCGCTTGCGATCCACGACTGGTTGTCCTCCGCTTTCGGCAACCCAGAGCAGCAGCATTGCATGCGCGGACTGTGGTTTGGGCTAGTTAACCTGAGTGATGGCTGCAACACGACCTCCGATATTTACGTGGGTGGTAGCCCGGATTTTGATAACAGCGCTATAGATTGGATATCCGAAATATTTGCAATCACCGAATGCAATTATCTGAATTCTCGCGTGCTGCACGAAATATATGCCAAGGCATACCGGGACGGAAGTGGAGCTCTCGGGAACCACGCCGAATACCCTCTAGCATTGGCGTATGGAGCGATTGTGGCCGTTCAAACATTCCGAGAAGATGGGCTACTTGCCTCCAACCTTGCATCGTTGAGAGGTGCTGCAGCGGGTTTCGATAGCGGAGATTTTCTATTCTTGGGCTCTATAGAACAAGGACGCTTTTATCCGAATATCAAGACCGGTTGATGAAGGCGGCATTTGCATTCCTGTGATAGCTAGCCACGTGCTCAGGGTAATCCATTAAGCATCCAGGTTAGCCTTATTGCCTATTTTTTGGGCGCAATTGTGGTACGATGAGTGTATAGAACTCCATTCCTATCCTTGAATCGCAAGCTCTCTGATGGAAAGAAACCACCACAATCCAGCGCAAGCCGTGGTGTCGGTTGCCGATGTGAACGAGCGCCGCCTCGAGAAACACCGGCCGGTAGCTCGCGCGCTGCGTGGTGGTGCCGCAGCTGGTGCAGATGAAGTGCTGGCTCTGGCACATGCCCAGATCGCGCTATGGGAACGAGGACACTTGTGTAGTCAGGACTATATAGACGCCTGGAAGGAGTTGCTGCAACATCCTCTGCGGGCAGCTCAGATTCTCGAAGAGCGGTCACCCCGGGCGGCCGCACTACGCCAAAATTCCCCCTTCGTTGCTTCCGTGCGCAAGTTCCAGACACTAGCGAATGCGGCGTGAGCAGATACTGCTTGCTTTAGAGGCGGCTGCGAAGTGTGGTCCGCATACTGAATTTGTTATTGCCGGCAGCCTTTCCGTTTTGGGCCTCCTAGAGGCGCCTCCCGAAATGATGTCGATGTCGATCGACATCGACTTCTTCCCGTTGCATGATCCGACGCAGGTACAGGGTATTGTCGCCGAACTGGGTGAGGACTCGGCCTTTCACGAACAGCATGGCTACTATCTCGACCCGATCAGCAGTAGCATCTTAGTGCTCCCTTCCGGATGGATGGAGCGCTTGGTGATATTGGAGTTCGGAGGCATTCGCACCTACTTCCTCGATGTGAACGACACTGCGATTTCCAAATATGTGCGCAGCGCCGAGAACGATTTTCGATGGATTGATGCTGGTTTGGAGGCAGGCCTTCTTGACCTCGATATCATCGAAGGTAGAGCCCAGTTTGGAGTTGACTACCCCGGTGAGGACGATACGCGTCGAGTCTATAACGGTATTCGATCGCATCGCGCCGCACGGAATGAGGATGGCACCTTACGGCATGAGTTGCTCGCTACCCTGAGATCATACCCTCAAGCACGCGTTGCCAATCTGTTGGACGACAATCACTACTACACCGGCGAAATTCTGTATGCGGACGCAAGCCGGGTGGTTCAGGAAGTTGAACCCGAGGTATTCGTTATTCATAACTCATCCAGGTGGAGCACCAGCCCAACGGTTGGTCAACGCTACAGCGTGAGCTACGAAGAAGGCGTGGTTACAATAGCCGCGAAGCCTGAATAGGCATCGCGGGCTTATTGCACGCCTTCCTCTACGCGGCGCCGCGCCACTGGAAGCGCTCGAACAGCGGCGCGATACGGCGCAACAGATCGGTGCCGGGATAGCCGGGCAGGGCGCTGGCGTTCAGTGCCGCATCGCCGCAGCCTTCCTGGCGAAACTCCTGCAGCACGAAATTGCGCACGCCCATGCTGGCCAGATCGAAAGCCAATTCATAGATCTGCTCAGGCAGCAGCAGTTGGGGATGGACGGTGGTGCGGCATTCGTAATCGACGCCGCTGGCGATGATGCGGCGCGCGCAGTCCCAGGCCGCCGAGCCGCTGCCCGGTACGCCCGTGATGCCGGGATACAGGCGCTCATTGGCCTTGATATCGAAGCCCACCCAATCGAGCATCGGCAGGATCTGCGCCAGCCGCTGCGGATAGATGCAGGCGGTGTGCAGGCCGACCGCGTAGCCGAGGCCTTTGACTTCGGCGATCGCCGCTTCCAGGGCCGGATCGATGGTCGGCTCGCCGCCGCTGAACACCACGCCGTCCAGCAAGCCCTTGCGCCGCTCCAGCAATTCCAATACTTCCTGCCAGGCGATCGCAGATTGCTCGGGACGGCGCTGCAGCTCGGGATTGTGGCAATAGCCGCAGCGCCAGGGGCAGCCGTGCACAAAGACCGCCATCGCCAGCTTGCCGGGGAAGTCGGTCGCGGTGAACGGCGTGACGCCGCCCACCTTTAGCGCATTGGCCGAGCGTTCAGCTGCGGCAGGCGGCTGCACGGGATTCACGGAAGTATTTGCGCTCATGGAACTCGCCCTTCTTACCCGTGTTGAACGAAGATACCGGACGATGGTAGCCCATCACGCGGGTCCAGATTTCGCAGGGCTGTCGCTCGGCGTCGCTCAGGGTGACAGCGGCGTTGGCAAGATGGGTGGCCTGGCTCAGATCGGTCATGATTTCTCCTTCGGTGGTTTCAAGGTTAGGCAGCTTCACGCTGCTTGCGGGCGAGCAGTTCTGCATCGCATTTCGGACAATACTGGTGCTTGCCGCTCAAGTAGCCGTGTTTCGGGCAGATCGAGAAGGTCGGCGTCACCGTGATATAGGGCAGGCCAAAGCGTTCCAGCGAGCGGCGCACCAGGGAGCTGCAAGCCTGGGAGGTGGACAGCGCCTCGGTCATATACAGGTGCAGCACGGTGCCGCCGGTGTATTTGCGTTGCAGCTCGTCCTGCTGTTCCAGCGCCTCGAACGGGTCGTCGGTAAAGCCGACCGGCAGCTGCGAGGAGTTGGTGTAGTAAGGCATGTCCACCGTGCCGGCCTGCAGGATGTCCGGGAAGCGCTTGCGGTCTTCGCGGGCGAAGCGGTAAGTCGTGCCTTCGGCTGGCGTGGCTTCCAGGTTGTACATATGGCCGGTTTCATCCTGGTATTCCAGCATGCGGGCGCGCACATGGTCGAGCAGACGGATGGCCAGGGCGCGGCCTTCAGGTGTGGTGATGTCGTCCTGGTCGCCGCTGAAGTTGCGGATCATCTCGTTGATGCCGTTCACGCCCAGGGTCGAGAAGTGGTTGCGCAGCGTGCCCAGATAGCGCTTGGTATATGGGAAAAGGCCATTGTCCATATGGCGCTGGATCACCTTGCGCTTGATTTCCAGGCTGACCTTGCCCAGCTCCATCAGGCGGTCGAGCGCTGCAAGCAGGCCCGCTTCATCGCCCTTGTGCAGATAGCCGAGGCGCGCGCAGTTGACCGTGACCACGCCGAGGGAGCCGGTCTGCTCGGCCGAGCCAAACAGGCCGTTACCGCGTTTCAGCAGCTCGCGCAGGTCCAGCTGCAGGCGGCAGCACATGGAGCGGATCATATTCGGCTTGAGTTCCGAATTGATGAAGTTCTGGAAGTAGGGCAGGCCGTAGCGCGCCGTCATCTCGAACAGCAGTTCGGCGTTCGGGCTGGTCCAGTCGAAGTCCGGCGTGATGTTATAGGTCGGGATGGGGAAGGTGAAGGCGCGGCCCTTGGCGTCGCCGGCCATCATCACTTCGATGTAGGCGCGGTTGATCATGTCCATCTCGGTCTGCAGATCGCCGTAGCTGAACGGCATTTCCTGGCCGGCGATGAGGGGGATCTGTTCGCGCAGGTCTTCCGGGCAGACCCAGTCGAAGGTCAGGTTGGTGAACGGCGTCTGGGTGCCCCAGCGCGACGGCACGTTCAGGTTGTAGATCAGCTCCTGCATATACTGGCGCACCGCGGTGTAGTCCAGATTATCCTTGCGGATGTATGGCGCCATATAGGTGTCGAAAGAGCTGAAGGCTTGCGCGCCGGCCCATTCGTTCTGCAGTGTGCCGAGGAAGTTGACGATCTGGCCGACGGCGCTCGACATATGCTTGGCGGGGCCGGCTTCGACCTTGCCCGGCACGCCGTTCAGGCCTTCGTTGAGCAGGGTGCGCAGCGACCAGCCGGCGCAATAGCCGGCCAGCATATCGAGGTCGTGGATGTGGATGTCGGCTTCGCGGTGGGCCTGGCCCACTTCCGGCGGATAGACGTGGTTCAGCCAGTAGTTGGCGATCACCTTGCCCGATACGTTCAGAATCAGGCCACCCAGGGAGTAGCCCTGGTTGGCGTTGGCGTTGACGCGCCAGTCCTGCTGGTTCAGGTATTCGTTGATCGAGGATTCGACGTCCACCAGGGATTTGCGGTCCTGGCGCAGCTTGCTGTGCTGCTCGCGGTAGACGACGTAGGCGCGCAGGGTCTTGCGGTGGCCGGCGTCATACAAGACGCTTTCGACGATGTCCTGCACCTGCTCCACGCTCATGCGCGAAGGCGTCAGGGTCGCGGCGCGCAGCAGCACTTGCTGGCACAGGATCTCCGCTTCGTCGGCATTGAACTCGCCGCTGGCCTGGCCGGCACTGCGCAGGGCGGCGGTGATCTTGGCAGCGTCGAACGCTTCGCTGCGGCCGTCGCGCTTGATGATATTGCTCGTAATCTGTACCACGTCGGTAGCCATAATCTCTCCGTAAAACACTAGATTTAGTGTATGCGTAGAGATTAATGGCTAAATATGGCGTGGTCAAAGCTAAACTGTTGCGGGGTTGAAAATCCTTGATTCAAGTCAATTTCAGCGCCTTGCGCGTCGCGCGCAGCAGTTCCGGGTCGGGCGAGACGTCCAGCGCGGTGCTGTAAGCCACCACCAGGCCTTGCGGATCGAGCAGGGAAATGCGGTTGCTGTGGTTGATGTCGCCGCCGCCCAGCACGCGGAACTTCACGTTCAAAGCTGCCGCCACAGCGCGCGTCGTGATCTCGTCCTTGGCTACGGCCAGGCGGTAGATGGCCGGGTCCAGCTTGTGCGTGCGGCTCAGGTTCGCCAGCGTGGGCGGTGCGTCGCGCATGGAATCGAGGCTGACCATCAGCACGCCCAGTTTGCCGGATGGCGCCTTCAAACTTGCAATCGTCTGGCGCAGATTTTCAATGATGATGGGGCAGGCCGTGTTGCAGTCGCCGTAGAACATGGTGGCCAGCAGATGGCGGCCCGCCATGTCGGCCAGGCGGAAACGCTTGCCATCCTGGTCGGTCAGCTGGGCGTCGAGCCGGTAAAGGGAATCGCCCGGCAGCGAGTTGGCAAAACCGGGCAGGGAAAAAGCGCCGGCCAGCGAGGGCAGGCCAAGACCGCCGCCCAAAGCCAGGGCGGCGCTGGCGGCGTGCAGGAAATCGCGTCTTTGCATGATATCTACTCCTTTTTGCTTCAAGCTTTACTGTGCGTCGGCGGTCTGGGGCTGGGGCGCGACGTCGCGCGCGCAGCGGAAGCCCATGTTTGCGCCGTGCTGCTTGCTCTCCATCGCGGCCAGCAGGGCCAGGCGCATCAGGATGGCGTAATTGCGGCGGTCGGCCAGCGAGACGGCGGCGCCGCCGCAGAACTCCATGGTCTTCTGCTCGCCCTTGGCGCGGCTGTCGGCGTTGACGAACAGGCCGCTGAAATCGTCCACCCATTCCCAGATCAGACCATGCAGGTTGTGGATGCCGTACAGATTGGCCTCGTCCATGCCGATCGCGCCGGGGCGCACATTGCCCGGCCTTTCGTACCAGCTCAAAATCTTCAGCAGCCACTCATCGTCCTCGCGCGCGTCGGCGCGGGTGGCGCTGGCGGCGGCGGCGAATTCCCATTCATACCAGCGCGGCAGGCGGCCGCCTTCGGCCTCGCAAAAGGCGCGCGCGGCATACCAGCTGACCTGGGTGACGGGGGAGTTGGCTTGCAGGGGGGCGCTGTCCATATCGCCCTGCCATGCGGCGAGATAGCCGGGAGCGGCGAACAGACCGGGGATCTGGCCGCGCTGCCATTCGGGATGGCTGGCCAGGAAGTTACGGAATTCTTCCACGCTGACGGGAGTGGTCCGCAGCAGGAAGGGGGCGACGGTAGCCGGGGCATCCACGCCATCGGCCGGCAGCACGCTGCGCAGCGAACCGCCGGGCACTTTGC
>NZ_JABWEB010000032.1 GCF_013369485.1 Massilia sp. BJB1822 | reverse complement strand
GCAATAAAAAAACCGCCTGACGGCGGTTTGTTTTATTTCCTGGCGGAAGCGGTGAGATTCGAACTCACGAACGGTTTAACCCGTCGGCAGTTTTCAAGACTGCTGCCTTCAACCACTCGGCCACGCTTCCTGAAGGCCTGCATTATACAGATTTCACGGTGGCGTGCCACCAACTCATCCTTCCCGTCCCCAGCTCTCTTTGAGCGCTTTCTCAAATTCGGCCGCAGGTAGGGGCTTGGAGAACAAATACCCTTGCACTTCGTCGCAGCCGGAATCTTTGAGGAAGGCGAGCTGCTCGACCGTCTCGACGCCTTCGGCAATCACTTTGTGCTTGAGCTGCTGGGCGATGCTGATGATGGTGCTGGCAATCGCGCAATCGTTGGCATCTGTCGGGATGCCGGTGGTGAAGGAGCGGTCGATCTTGAGCGTGTCGATGGGGAAGCGCTTCAGATAGGACAGGCTGGAGTAGCCGGTGCCGAAATCGTCCAGCGATAGGGTCACGCCAAGCGCGGTGATGCGATCCATGATGCCGATCACGCGGTCGATATTGTGCATCAGCGTGCTTTCGGTGATCTCGAGCTCCAGCCACGATGGCTCCAGACCATAGCGCAGCAGCGTGTCTTTGACGCGCCCCGGCAAGGCGGAGGTGAATTCGCGCGCGGAGACGTTGACGGCCAGGCGGATCGGCGGCAGCCCGGCTTCTTTCCAGGCCTGTGCTTGGGCGCAGGCGGCTTCCAGCACCCATTCGCCGAGCTGCACGACCAGCCCCGTGGCTTCGGCCAGGGGGATGAATTCGGCGGGCGGCACCATGCCGCGTTCTGGATGGTGCCAGCGCACCAGCGCTTCGGCGCCGATGATGTGGCCCGTCTGGATGGAGAACTTGGGCTGGTAATGCAGCATCAGCTGGCCGTTGCCGAGCGCGTGGCGCAGGCCGGATTCGACGCGCATGCGTTCCTGCATGCCCTGGTTCATGTCCTGGCTATAAAACGCGACATGCTCGCCGTCGCCCGTGCCTTGCTTGGCGCGGTACATGGCAATGTCGGCCAGGCGCAGCAGGGTCTCGGCGTCGCCGCCGTCTTGCGGGTAGACGCTGATGCCGATGCTGGCGCCCACGCGCAGATCGTGGCCGTCGATCATGAAGGGTTCGTTCAGCGCGGCGAGCAGCTTGTGCGCGACCATGCTGGCTTCGTAGTGCTGGCCCAGTTCGAACAGGCCGACGGCGAATTCGTCGCCGCCCAGGCGCGCTACCACGTCCTGCTCGCGCAGCACATGGCGGAAGCGTTGCGCCACTTCGCGCAGCAGTTCGTCGCCGGTCTTGCGCCCCAGGGTGTCGTTAATCAGCTTGAAGCGGTTCAAGTCGATGAACAGCACGCAGCCATGCAGCTTGCTGCGCTGGGCCACGGTCAAGGCCTGGTCCACCAGCTTGGTGAGCAGGGTGCGGTTGGGCAGATTGGTGAGCGCGTCGTAATAGGCCAGGTGGTGGATGCGTTCTTCCGCCAGCTTGCGCTCGGTGATGTCGGTCAGATAGGCGATCAGGCCGATGGAGCGGTCTTCCATATCGCATAGCGGCGACAGCGAGAGGCTGGCCCAGAATACTTCGCCGGATTTTTTGCGGCGCCGTACTTCCATCAGCCGTCCGCCTTGCTCCAGGAAGTTGTCGTGGAAGGAGGCGTCTTCGTCGTCGTACAGGAAGAGGATGTTGCGGCCCACCGCTTCCACCGCGCTGTAGCCGAACAGGCGCTCGGCGCCTTTGTTCCAGCTGGTGATGAAGCCGTTCAGGTCCATGGTCAGCACGGATTCGTGGATCTGTTCCAGAATTTGCGACTGGTGCTGGAGCTGGGCTTCGACCTGCACATAGGCGTGCGTGGTGCGCTGGGCCACGGAATGCACTTGCAGCACGCTGGCGGCCAGGGTGGCAAGGCTGGCGAGGTGCTGGCGATCGGCGTCGCTGTAGCCGCTGCGGCCGGAGACTTCGAAACGGCCGAAGTAGTGTTCGTCGAAGCGCACTTCCTGGCGCAGGCCTTCGCCGGTGCCAAGCAGGAGCATCGCTTCTTCTTCGCCCGCCGGCACGTAGCGGCCCTCGGGACTGTTCATGACGCTGCGGGCGATCCGTCCGAGTTCTTCGGCTAGGGCTGGACCGCGCAGGCGCAGCACTGCGTCGCAGAGTGCAGCGCTGTTGCCCAGGAAGTCGGAGACCGGATGCGCCAGCGTGTTCATAGATTCCTGCTGACCTGGATCGCCCAGTGGTAGGCCTGCAGCAGGCCGCGCCAGTGGGTTTCTGTGTCGATGCCCAGTGCCTGCAAGCGGGTGGGATCGGGGTGTTCGGCTTCCGTCAGGGCCAGCATATCGCCCAGCGGGCCGGCGCGGTCGAGCAAGGCGCGCACCACGTCGAGGTCGAGACTGAGGGCGCTGACGATTTCCGTCATCGGCATGCCGAGCAGGACGTCGAGCAGGCTGAAAACGCCGGCAACGAAGGCCATGTCTTGCGCGTCGCGGTCACCGCCGCGCTCCTTGCACAGGAATTCCATTTGCGCGCCGCGCACGGCGGCCAGCGGCAGCAGCGCATTGGCGCCGCCTTCGTCCTGCTGGCGCGCGTAGAGCAGCAGCTGCAGCCAGCGCTGCAATTGGCGGCGCCCCAGCACATTGATGGCCTGGGTGAAGCTGTGGATCGGCGCGGCGGGCGCGAACGCGGCGGAGTTGACCAGCTTAAGGAGGTGGTAGGCCAGCGCGGGGTCTTGCTTGAGCAGGATTTCCAGTTCGCGCGAGTCGGCGTCACGCGCCAGCAGGCCAAGCAGGGCAAGCAGGCGTTTGCGCGAGGTGCCGTCGCCGTTCGGCGCTTCGGGCACGCCCTCGCGGGTGTACGCGCCGCTGAACCAGGAGAAGCCGGCGCTGCGCCAGTTTTCCAGGCAGGCTTTGTCGGCCACATTGCTGGCCCAGTGCGGACCGGCCAGCGTCAGGATCGAAACCATCGACGGCAAGCCGCCGCCGGCATCGGCCGACAAGGCGCGCATGCCGGCCTTGCCCGCATCGAGGCCAGCTTCGCCATCGACCATCAGGCGGAAGCCGCGTTCGGACAGTTCACGGCATCTGTTCTGCACCTCGCTCTTGGCGCAGGCGGCGGCGGGAACGCGCAGGATGGTGTGCTGGGCGGGCAGGCTGGTAGCCAGCGCTTCGTCCACATGCAGCGGATCGTCGAGCGAGACGATGAAATCGAGCGGCGCCAGCGCGGCGCGCATGTCGGGATAGGCAAATAGCTGTGCCAAGGCTGGCGCGGCCAGCCCGGCTTGGGGAGTGAGATGGAAAGCCAGTGCCACCCATTGATGCTGGGCGTTGGACACCGCTTGCAATCCCACGAGCGGGAAGGTACTTGAATCAGATGCGGACATCAGTTTCTCGGTGTGGTTATGCGTCAAATGGTAGAACAAGTATTAACTCTAAGCAACCATTTTTCATCGACGCAACGCACCCCAGACCTTTATCTCAAACTATGAAAGTGGCGCCGGCGAACCGGACGCAGGAATATACCAGAAATTGTCGAAGAAACCATGGCCCGCCTACTAGAGTGCAAGCTCAAAAATTTACCCTTGCGCGGCGCGCTTACTCCGGCTTGCTGCCCTCGAATTGCGCATGCTGGACGGCGTACCTGATCAACTCCGCCTGGCCTTCGATGCCCAGCTTGCGCTTGATGTTCAGGCGGTGCGTTTCCACCGTGCGCACGCTCAGGTCCAGGTCGCGCGCGATCTGCTTGTTGGACTGGCCGTTGGCAATGTGCTGCAGGACTTCGTGCTCGCGCGACGTCAGCTGGTTGTCCTGGTTTTGCGGGCGGGCCAGCTGGCGCGCCAGCGCGGCGCTGTAGTAGATCCCGCCCGACATCACGGTTTCAATCGCCACCACGATATCCTTGCCCGGCGCGTCCTTCAGCACATAACCGCGCGCGCCGGCCTGGATCGCCTGCGATACGTATTCCAGCTTGTCGTGCATGGACAGTATCAGCACGGCGATATCCGGGAAGCGTTCGCGGAACTGGGCCGTGGCCTCGATGCCGTTCACGCCGCGCATATTGATATCCATGAGGACCAGGTCGGGCTTCTGCACGCGGGCCTGTTCCAGCGCCTCGGCCGCGCCGCCCGCCTCGGCCACCACGTCGAACTGCGGCATGGCCTCCAGCCGCGCGCGCAAGCCGTCGCGCACGAGGGGGTGGTCGTCCACCAGCAGTATCCTGATCGTCATAAGCTAACTCCGGTTGTCTACCTGGGCCAGCACCGTGGTGCCGGCCGGCGAGGATGCGATCTCGAACCTGCCGCCGATCGCGTCCATGCGTTCCATCATATTGCGCAATCCTATGCCCCGCTTGGGGTGGACGGCGATGCCGTCGGCGTCGAAGCCGCTGCCGTTGTCGGTGATGCGCAGGCTGACGCGCTCCGGCGTGCCGGTCAGGCGGATCTCGATGCGGCTGGCGCCCGCGTGGCGCTCGATATTGGTCAGCGCTTCCTGGGCGATGCGGAACAGCACCGTGTTGGCCACATCGGCCAGGCCTTCGGTGCAGCCCTCGGCGTTGAAATCGATCGGCGTGCCGCTATCGTGCTCGAACTCTTCGGCCAGGTGGGCCAGGGCCGCGGCCAGGCCCAGATCGTCCAGAATCGCGGGACGCAGATTATGCGAGATGCGGCGCACTTCGCCCAGCACATTATTCAATTGCTCGGCGGTGTGTTCGAACACGGCTTGCGCCGCCTTCTGCTGTTCAGGATTGCCGGTCAGGCGGATGATGCCGGCCTCGATCTGCAATTTGATCGACACCAGCCACTGGCTGATGCCGTCATGCAGATCGCGCGACAGGCGCGCCCTCTCCTCTTCCTGCGATTCGACCACGCGCTGGGCCAGGGCTTTGAGCTTGGCGTCGGCCACGCGCGACTCGCTCAGATTCAAGGCCAGGCCGGAAAAGCCCACGGCCAGCGCGCTCAGGGCCGCAATGCCCGCAATCCACAGCATGGTGTTGCGGATATTGCCGCGCTGCTGGGCATCGACTTTTTCCAGCGCCTGATCGACGTCATCGAGATAGATGCCGGTGCCCATCATCCAGCCCCATTGCTCCAGCTGGATCACGTAACCGAGTTTGGGCGCCGCCTTGTGGGTCGAAGGCTTGACCCAGGAATAGCGTTCCAGCCCGCCGCCGGCGCGGGCGCGCGCCAGCAGGCGCTGGATGGTGGGACGGCCTTGCTCGTCGCGCAGCTCGAACAGGTTCTGGCCGACCAGCTCGGGCTGGCGCGGGTGCATCAGGCTATTTCCCTGCAAGTCGTAGACGAAGAAGTAGCCATCGTCGCCGAAGCTCAGGGACGACAGGATGCGCTTGGCCTCGTCCAGCGTGGCAGGATCGCGCCGGCCGGAGCGGTATAGATGGGACACGGAATGCGTGGCCAGGGTCACGTAGTGCTTGAGTTCCGCCTCCTTGCTGGCGAGGTAGGCTTGCTCAATGGTTTCCTTCTGCTGGCGCGCCAGCGTGTTGGCCTGGTACTGCACGGCCAGCGCAATGGCGCACAGCGCCAGAAACAGCGGCGTGATGGCCAGGAAAATGACTTTCTGCTTCAACTTCATTGCAAGCTCGTAGCGACCAGTAAGTGGAGGGCATTGTACGCCGGACCGGGGTAGACCTCCTACGTAGTACTACCTAGCGAACCTGCGTAATCCTGCGCTTGCCCGAGATATTCGCTTCCTGAATACTTTATATAGGCAGAGCGCAGACCATAAGAATAAATCCCTCGCCCGCCATCCCGCTACCCATTGGAGGAAGTAATGAACCCTGTTTTGAGCAAATTCGGCTGGGCAGCGCTGTCGCTGGCTGGCGCGGGTGCGCTGGGCGTCGTCGCGCTGCAGCGCGGCGAACCAATCAGCGCCATCTGGATTGTCATCGCGGCCGTCTGCGTGTACCTGATCGCCTACCGTTTCTACAGCCTGTTCATCGCGCGCGACGTGATGGGCCTGGACCCGAAACGCATGACGCCCGCCTACAAATTCAACGATGGCCTGGACCACGTGCCGACCAATAAGAACGTGCTGTTCGGCCACCACTTCGCCGCGATCGCTGGCGCTGGTCCGCTGGTCGGCCCGGTACTGGCCGCGCAAATGGGCTATCTGCCCGGCATGCTGTGGATTCTGGCCGGCGTGGTGTTTGCCGGCGCGGTGCAGGACTTCATGGTGCTGTTCATCTCCATGCGCCGCGATGGCCGCTCGCTGGGGGACCTGATCAAATCCGAACTGGGACCGATCCCCGGCAATATCGCCTTGCTCGGCACCTTCATGATCATGGTGATCATCCTGGCCGTGCTGGCCCTGATCGTGGTCAAAGCGCTGGCCGGCTCGCCTTGGGGCAGCTTCACTGTGATGGCCACCATCCCCATCGCCCTGTTCATGGGCGTGTACTCGCGCTATGTGCGCGTGGGCCGCGTCGGCGAAGTATCGCTGATCGGCTTCGTGCTGCTGATGGCGGCCATCTTCGGCGGCCAGTATGTGCAGGAGAATCCGGCCCTGGCGCCACTGTTCACCTACACCGGTACTGAGCTGACCTGGATGCTGATCGGCTACGGCTTCATCGCCTCCGTGCTGCCCGTGTGGCTGCTGCTGGCGCCGCGCGACTACCTGTCCACCTTCCTCAAGATCGGCACCATCGTCGGCCTGGCACTGGGCATCCTGATCGCCGCGCCGTATCTGCAAATGCCGGCCGTGACCAAATTCATCGATGGCAGCGGCCCGGTATGGTCGGGCAACCTCTTCCCCTTCCTGTTCATCACGATTGCCTGCGGCGCCGTCTCTGGCTTCCACGCCCTGATCTCTTCCGGCACTACGCCCAAGATGATCGAGAACGAAACCCATGCCCGCTTCATCGGCTATGGCGCCATGCTGATGGAATCCTTCGTCGCCATCATGGCCCTGGTGGCCGCATCGACCATCGAACCCGGCGTCTACTTCGCCATGAACAGCCCGGCCGCGCTGATCGGCACCACCGCCGAATCGGCCGCGCAAGCGATCTCGCAATGGGGCTTCCGCGTCACGCCGGAAATGCTGACCCAGACCGCAAAAGACGTGGGCGAACACACCATCATCTCGCGCGCCGGCGGCGCACCGACGCTGGCCGTGGGCATGGCGCATATCCTGTCGAACGTCATCGGCGGCAAGGCCATGATGGCCTTCTGGTACCACTTCGCCATCCTGTTCGAGGCGCTGTTCATCCTGACCGCCGTCGACGCGGGCACGCGCGCCGGCCGCTTCATGCTGCAGGATCTGCTGGGCGCTTTCGCCCCATCGCTGAAGCGCACCGACTCCGTGTTCGCCAGCCTGCTCGCTACCGGCCTGTGCGTGGCCGCCTGGGGCTACTTCCTGTATCAGGGCGTGGTCGATCCGCTGGGCGGCATCAACACCCTGTGGCCACTGTTCGGCATCGCCAACCAGATGCTGGCCGGTATCGCGCTGATCCTCGCCACCTGCGTGCTGTTCAAGATGAAGCGCGCCCGCTTCGCCTGGGTCACCTTGCTGCCCACCGTCTGGCTGCTGCTGTGCACCCTGACCGCCGGCTGGCAGAAAATCTTTGCCGCCAATCCCAAGGTTGGCTTCCTCGCCCACGCCGCCAAATACCAGGCCGCGCTGGACAAGGGCGAAGTACTGGCCCCGGCCAAATCGCTCGACCAGATGCGCCAGGTGATCTTCAACGACTACCTCGACGCCTCGCTGGCCGGCTTCTTCATCATCGTCGTGCTGTCCGTGCTGATCTTCGGCGTGCGTACCGCCCTCGCGGCCCGCGCCAACGCCAAGCCCAGCCACAAGGAAAGCCCGGTGCAACTGATGCCGGCTACCTAAAAATGCTCGACGAAATCGTCAAAGCAGGCCGCTACCTCGGGCAAAGCATGCGCCTGATGGTCGGCCTGCCCGAATATGACAGCTACGTCGCCCATCGCGAAGCCACCCACCCCGGCGAACCGATGATGAGCTACGAAGAATTCTTCCGCGAGCGGCAAGAAGCCCGCTACGGCGGCGCCGGCAAGCGCGGCGGCTGCTGCTAACTTTGATCTTCCTCAACAAATGTCCACCCTGGTGTCAGGCGGGGCCGCCGAGGCACCAGGGTTGGACATTTTTTGATTTGGCGCAAAGGGGATGGGGTGGGGTTGCGTCGGCGCAAGGTGGGGGATGGACGGGAGGCTATATTTTTCCTGTTGGAATCCTTTATCGGCGGCGGCAATGCTCAACTTCGAACGTTCCGGCCTTAGTCAAAAACTGACCATTATTTCGGTCTTGTCCACCGGCAGTGCGCTGCTGCTGGTGTTCCTGGCGTTCGCGCTGACGACGGTGCTTGGCCACGCGGATGATGAGCAGAAGCAGCTGGCGTCTCTGGCCGATGTGGTCGGGGCCAGCAGCGTGCAGGCTTTGCTGTTTGCCGACCGCGTGCAGGCGGAGCAGAACCTGGCGGCGCTGGCGGTGAAGGATGAGATTACGCGGGCGGCCTTGTTCGACCGCGAGGGACGGGAGTTCGCCCGTTTTCCGGCGGCCTCTCCGCAGCCGCCTTCCTTGTCGCCGCAAGGCATCGCGGCGCTGGCCAGGCGCCCGCTCAGCGAACGGGCCGGCGCGCCTTGGCATCCGCTGACCCGCCTCTATCGGCCAGTGCGCGTGGGGCCGCATGCGATCGGCGCTGTCATGGTGGAGGCGGGGCAGCTCGGCATGTGGCTGGGCATTCTCAAGAGCCTGGGCATCACGGGGGCGGCAACCGCCCTCTCCTTCCTGCTGGCTCAGATGCTGGCGGCGCGTTTCAAGGGCAGTATTGCGGAGCCGATCGGCAAGCTGGTGGCGGCGGCGCAACAGGTGTCGAGCAGCCAGACCTATGCTCAGGTGCAGCACAGCCGCAGCGACGAGTTGGGCACGCTGATCGATAGCTTCAACCATATGCTGGCGCAGATCGAGAACCGCGATACGCGCCTGGCCCAGTACCGCGACCAGCTGGAGCGCCAGGTCAGCGTGCGCACCGAGCAGCTGGAGAAAGCAAAGAACGCGGCGGAGGCGGCGAGCCAGGCCAAGAGCGCCTTCCTGGCCACCATGAGCCACGAAATCCGCACGCCCATGAACGGGGTGCTGGGCATGACCGAGCTGCTGATGGCCACGCGCCTGAGCGAAGAGCAGCGCCATTACACCAGCATGGTCAAGCGCTCCGGCGAGCATCTGCTGGTGATCATCAACGATATCCTGGACTTCTCCAAGATCGAGGCGGGCAAGCTGACGGTGGAGTACATCCATTTCAACTTCCGCGAGCTGCTGGACGATATCGATTATGTGTTTTCGCCGCAGGCGCAGGCCAAGGGGCTGGACCTGCATTTCGAGATCGCCAACGATATCCCGATCGCCATCTGCGGCGATCCAAACCGGCTGCGCCAGGTGATCGTGAACCTGATGGGCAATGCCATCAAGTTCACCGACAAGGGGCGCATCCAGCTCAAGGTCTACGTCACCGGCGAGGATGCGCAAACGGTGCGCATGCGCTTCGAGGTACACGATACCGGCGTGGGCGTGGCGCGCGAGGCGCGCAGCCGCATCTTCGATTCCTTCTCCCAGGCCGATGGCTCGACCACGCGCAAGCATGGCGGCACCGGCCTGGGTCTGGCGATTTCACGCCAATTGGTAGAGCTGATGGGTGGACAGATCGGCGTCGACAACGCGCTCGCCCAGGGTTCGGTCTTCTGGTTCACCGTGCAGTTCGACAAGCGCCGCGTCGATGGCGACGAATCCGGCTTCAGCCAAAAGAGCAAAGGTTTGCGCGCGCTGATCGCCGATCCGCATTCGGACAGCCGCGCCGTGCTGGAACGCTTGCTGGGACGCTGGCATTTGCACTGCGATAGCGCCGCCACGGCGGCGGAGGCGCTGCGCCTGCTGCACGCCGGCGCCAGCAGCGGCCAGCCTTACGATGCGGCCTTGCTGGATATGGATTTGCCGGGCATTAGCGGGCTGGCGCTGGCGGCCGAGATCAAGGCCGATGCCGCGCTGTCCGGCGTGCGCCTGCTGCTGCTCAGCACCGAGCGCAGCGCGGCCGACACGGTGCAGCGGCGCGAGGCCGGCGTGGCCTTCCAGCTGATCAAGCCGGCGCGCGATTGCGATCTGTATGAGTGCCTGGTGACGCCTGCCCGCAGCGGCGAAGGCACGCGGCCGATGGCGGCGCTGGCGCCGGCTGGGGCACGGCTGCCGCGCATCAAGCGTCCGCTGCGCGTGCTGCTGGCCGAGGACAATCCGGTCAATGTCGAGGTGGCGCTGGCCATGCTGAATAGCCTGGGACTGGAAACCGTTTGCGCAGTCAATGGCGAAGAGGCCTTGACTGCGGTGGGCGCCGGGCATTTCGACCTGCTGCTGATGGACTGCCAGATGCCAGTGATGGATGGCATGGCCGCCACCAAGGAAATC
Source organism: Massilia sp. BJB1822 (assembly GCF_013369485.1). Classification (GTDB taxonomy): domain Bacteria; phylum Pseudomonadota; class Gammaproteobacteria; order Burkholderiales; family Burkholderiaceae_D; genus Rugamonas. The sequence goes on along the minus strand of NZ_JABWEB010000032.1, from coordinate 36,748 downwards.
CGCCGCCGCGAAAAGCAGAGCGGCCATGCCCATCACCTGCCGGTCATCGCCATCACGGCCAATGCCTTGCAGGGCGATCGCGAAAACTGCCTGGCGGCGGGCATGGACGATTATCTGAGCAAGCCGTTCAGCCGCCAGGCGCTGGCCGATACCCTGTCGCGCTGGATCGCCCTGCCGCGCGCCGCCAGCATGCATCACGGCGATCTGGCGCCGCCGCCCGAAAAGCCCGCAGTGGCTCAAACTGCGCCGCCGCCGGCCACCGCGCCGGCAGCGGCGGCACTGAACCGCCACGCGCTGGAGGCCATCCGCGCCCTCAGCGCCGATGGCGAGGCGCTGCTGCAGCGCGTGATTCACGCCTATGTGGACGATACCCCCGCCCATCTGCAAACCCTGCGCGAGGCCATTGCCAGCCTGAATACGGGCGGCATCCGCAAGGCCGCGCACAGCCTGAAATCGAGCAGCGCCAATGTCGGCGCCGATGCGCTGGCCCGGCTGTGCAAGGAAATGGAATTGCTGGGCCGCGCCGATTCCACCGAGGGCGCGGACAAACTGCTGACCAATATGGAACGCGAGTTCCAGACGGTGCGTCATTCCCTGAGTGCCATCCTAGAGAAGGAAACCTGATATGGGCACACTACATTCCCCCAAACGCGGCACCGTGCTGGTGGCTGACGACGATCCCGTCATGCGCCTGCTGATGCTGGAAATGCTGGCGCAGGTCAGCCTGAACGCGGTGGAGGCGGCGGATGGCACGGCGGCCCTGTCCTGCTTCCGCCAGATGTGCCCCGACCTGGTGCTGCTCGATGTGGACATGCCGGGCCTGGATGGCTTTGCCGTTTGCCGCGAGATCCGCAAGATGGAGCATGGCGCCACGGTTCCCATCATCATGGTCACGGGCGGCGACGATCTGGAGGCGGTGACGCAGGCCTACGAGGTGGGCGCCACGGATTTCATCTCCAAGCCGATCAACTGGCCCATCCTCGGCCACCGCGTGCTGTATGTGCTGCGCGCCAGCGATGCCATCGCCCGCCTGCGCATCGCCGACGCCCACAACCGCGCCGTGCTGGCGGCGATTCCCGACACCTTCTTCCGCCTCAGCCCCGAGGGCTTTTATCTGGACTATGAACAAGGCCATGGCCCCGGCGCCACCTTGTCGGAAACGCGCTGCGTGGGCCGCCATATCAGCGAGGTGCTGCCCGCCCCCATCGCCCAGCATCTGATGCACGAACTGGAATGCGTGCTCGACACCCACGACATCCGCTCCGTGGACTATGAGCTGTTCAACGGCGGCGTGCTGCACCACTTCGAGGCGCGCCTGGTCAATACCGGCGCCGGCGAAGTGCTGGGCCTGGTGCGCGATATCAGCGAGCGCAAACGCACGGAGGACCAGATCCGCCGTCTCGCCTACTGCGACAGCCTGACCGGCATCCCCAACCGCCAGGCCTTCCTCGAGTCGCTGGAGCATGAGTTGCAGCGTTCGCGCGCGGGGGGGCGCAAGTTCGCCGTGCTGTTCATGGACCTGGATTCCTTCAAGCGCATCAACGATACGCTGGGCCACAATGTGGGCGACCTGCTGCTGCAGGCCGTCTCCGAGCGCCTGCACGAAACCATCCGGCCCGGCGACACGGTGTCCCTGGTCGGCCATGGCAGCCTGGCGCGCCTGGGCGGCGACGAGTTCACCATCCTGATCCCCGATCTGCAGCAGGTCGAGGATGCGCTGCATGTGGCGCAGCGCGTGAAGGACGCCATGCGCCGCCCCTTCCAGCTCGACGGGCACGAAATCTTCGTCACCGCCAGCATCGGCATCTCGCTGTATCCGCAGGACGGCGAGGACAGCAGCTCCCTGCTCAAGTACGCCGACACCGCCATGTACCACGCCAAGAACTGCGGCAAGGACAATGCGAAGCTGTACAGCTCTTCGCTAACGATGCAGATCATGAGCCATGTGAAGCTGGAGGTCGGCCTGCGCAAGGCCTTGCAGAACAACGAGTTGTATCTGCTATACCAGCCCCAGGTCGATGTGCCGAGCGCCCAGCTGGTGGGCGTGGAAGCGCTGGTGCGCTGGCGCCATCCCGAGCATGGCGTGATTCCGCCCAATGAGTTCATTCCACTGGCCGAGGAAACGGGCCTGATCGTGCCGATCGGGGAGTGGGTGCTGCGTACCGCCTGCAAGCAGGCGCGCGCCTGGCAGCAGGCTTGCCAGCGGCCGGTGCGCATGGCGGTCAACCTCTCGGCCAAGCAGTTCAAGGACGAGAACCTGAGCCAGATCGTGGTTTCGGCCCTGCACGACACGGGCCTGGAGCCGCGCCTGCTGGAGCTGGAACTGACCGAGGGCACGCTGATGGACGATGCGCGCGCCACCATGGCCACGCTGGATCAGCTGCGCGGCATCGGCGTCTATCTGTCGATCGACGATTTCGGCACCGGCTATTCATCCATGAGCTATCTGAAGCGCTTCGACGTGCGCGCGCTCAAGATCGACAAGAGCTTCATCAGCGGCCTCCCGCAGGATTCGGAGAATGCCGCCATCACGCGCGCCATCATCGCCATGGCGCATGGCTTGAAAATGGTGGTGGTGGCGGAAGGCGTGGAAACCAATGCCCAGCTTCACTTGCTGGAGCAGTATGGCTGCGATCTGGTGCAGGGATTTTTCCTCGGCCATCCATCGCCGCAGGAATCGATCGCGCAGATGCTCAACCGGCAGCGCCTGCTGAGCGTCCCGCGGTCCGGCACCTAGGTGCTGCGCCGGTCCAGCATGGCGCGGGCGATGGTGCCCGCATCCACGTATTCGAGTTCGCCGCCGACCGGCACGCCGCGCGCCAGGCGGCTTACCTGCAGGCCGCGCGCCTTCAGCATCTCGCTGATGTAGTGGGCCGTGGCCTCGCCCTCGTTGGTGAAGTTCGTCGCCAGCACCACCTCGCTCACCACGCCGTCGCTGGCGCGCGCCAGCAGCTTTTCCAGGTGGATGTCCTTGGGCCCGATGCCATCCAGCGGCGAGAGGCGGCCCATCAGCACGAAGTACAGGCCTTTGTAGGTCAGGGTCTGCTCGATCATCATCTGGTCGGCCGGGGTTTCGACCACGCACAGCAGGCGGCGGTCGCGTTCCTCGTCGATGCAGGTATCGCAGGTCTCGGTTTCGGTGAAGGTATTGCACAGGGCGCAGTGGTGCACCGCATCCACCGCCTGGTACAGGGCGCGCGACAGCTGGGCCGCGCCTTCGCGGTCGTGCTGCAGCAGGTGGAAAGCCATGCGCTGCGCCGATTTCGGCCCAACGCCGGGCAGGCGGCGCAGCGCCTCCGTCAGGAATTCAAGCGATTTGGACATGGCTAACCCTGATGCTGGAACTGGCTCAGCGCCTCGGCCGCCATGGTGGGGACGAATTCCGTGATCGCGTAGCTGGCCACGCCCGCCTGATTGAACGGGTCCAGCTCGACCACGGCTTCGATATCGGCCCGGCTGTCCGCCATGGCCAGGATGATGCCGCCGGTGCGCGGCACCATGCGGCCGGACAGCAGGAAGGTGCCGTTCGCATATTGTTCGCGCAAATACTCCCGATGCGCGCCAAGCAGAGCATCGATCTCCGCGGCGGGCTTCAGGTAGGTCAGCGCGATGACGAACATGTTTAGAATGGCATCTTGAAGCCGGCTGGCAGATTCATGCCGGCGGTCAGGCCGCTCATTTTCTCGGCGGCGGTGGCTTCAGCCTTGCGCACGGCGTCGTTGAAGGCGGCGGCCACCAGGTCTTCCAGCATGTCCTTGTCGTCGGCCAGCAGCGATGGATCGATGGTGACGCGCTTCACGTCGTTTTTGCAGGTCATGACGACTTTCACCAGGCCGGCGCCGGACTGGCCTTCGACCTCGATGCCGCCCAGCGATTCCTGGGCTTTCTTCATATTGTCCTGCATTGCTTGCGCCTGTTTCATCAGGCCGGCCAGTTGATTTTTCATCATGATGGTGTTTCTCCGTAAGGCTAGGGTTTGTGTTCAGTTTAATGCGCAGGCGTCTGCGGCGCCACTATCGATCCCGGTACGATGAAAGCGCCGAATTCACGGATCATGCTTTTCACGAAAGGATCGCTGGCGACCGTTGCTTCCGCCGCGCGCTGGCAGGCTTCGCGGTGGGCCTGGGCTTCGGCGCTGGTGGTGTACCACACCGCGCCGGTTTCCGACTCCACGCGCACCACGCGCTGGAAGCGCTCAGCCAGGGCGGCCGTGAGTTTTTCCACGTTGGCCGGCGTGCGCCAGGTTTCGATCGGGCAGCGGATGCGGAACAGCGCCGCGTTGCCGTCAATCGTGCAATCGATCAGCTCCGACTGCGTGGCCAACTGCTGGGCCACGCCGCGCAGCGGCAGGTGGGCGGCCAGCAGCGGCCAGTTGCCGTCCCAGCTCAGCTCAGGAACCGGGGTAATCACATATTCATAAGGCGGCTTCGCTGGCGCTGCCTGGCGCGGCGCGGCAGCTGCGGCGGCAGGCGCCTCTTCGTAGCCGAGATGCGAAGCACCGGCCGGCATGGCGGAATCGTCAGAGAATTCCGTCACCCAGGGCGGCAGATCTTCGTCCTCGGACTGCTGGCGCGCCGGGGCGCGTGGCGCTGCCTGCGGCGCGGCTTGCGCGGCGGATGGCATCACGACTGGTGCGGCGGACTGCGGCGCCGCTTGCGCTGGCGCTTCCATCACGGCGGCGCCGGCGGACGCATCGTCCCAAGGCGCGGCGGCGCGGGCAACCGGCGCACCACCCTGCCCGCCCGGCGCATCTTCCCATGGTGCGGGACGCGCGGCTGCTGGCTGCGTGGCTGCGCTAAAGCTGCCGGACGAAGGCGCAGCGCTTGGCGCGGGCGCCGGAGCAAAGGCCGGCGTTGGAGCTGCTGGCGCGGGCGCGGCGGCGGGCGCCTCGCTTTCCAGCGGCGCGGTTTTCATTGGTGGCCGCGCGCCAGTGCGGGCGGCCGTGGCCGCGCGGGCCGCTTCCAGCGCCGCATTGATGGCGGCGCGCGCGGGACTCAGCGGCGCAGCGGCGGCAGCCGGACGAGCGGCTGGCGCGGCGGCCGGCTGTTGCTGCGCCGGCTGGGCATGGCTCTGCGCTGATGCGGGCGGCGCCACCGGAATCGGCGCTGCCGCCACCGGCGCTTGCGGCATGGGCGCGCCAGCGGCCGCGCCATACGCGGGCGCATCGCCGGCTGCGGGCTGGGAAGCGGCGGCCATCGCGGCGGCGGCCGGATTCGGAATCACGCTGGCGTGGCTGACGGTGGAAACCGATGCCGCGCGCGCTGGCATGCCCGCAGCGGCTGCGGCGGCACGGGCCGGATTCGCGCCGGACGGACGCGCCGCTACCGGGGCAGCGGCCGGTACGCCGTCTGCCCCGCCGATGCCGGGCCGAAAGGCAAGCATGCGTAACAGCGTCATGGAGAAGCCGGCATATTCATCGGGCGCCAGGCCCAGTTCATTGCGGCCATGGACGGCGATCTGATAATAGAGCTGCACTTCTTCCGCATCGAAGGCGCCGGCCAGGCGCACGATGTCGGCGTACTCCGGCAAGTCTTCCGGCACGGCCGCAGGCACGGTCTGCGCCAGCGCGATCCGGTGCAGCAAAGTGCCCAGATCCTGCAAGGCGCCGTTGTACGACAGGCTGCGCGTGGCCATTTCGTCGGCCACCGCCATCAGGTCGGCGCCATCCTGCTTGGACAGCGCATCGAGCAGGCGAATCAGATAGGACTGGTCGAGCGCGCCCAGCATGCCCTGCACCGCATCCAGCGTCACAGCGCCGGCAGCGTAGGCAATCGCCTGGTCGGTCAGCGACAGCGCGTCGCGCATCGAGCCGTGCGCGCCTTGGGCGAGCAGGCGCAGGGCGGGATGCTCGAAGCTGACGTTTTCCTGGCCCAGGATGTTTTCCAGGTGGCCGACGATATGCCCGGGCGGCATCTGCTTCAAATTGAACTGCAGGCAGCGCGACAGCACCGTGACCGGAATTTTTTGCGGGTCGGTGGTCGCCAGAATGAATTTCACGTGCTCGGGCGGTTCTTCCAGCGTCTTCAGCATCGAGTTGAAGGCGTGGTTGGTCAGCATGTGCACCTCGTCGATCATATAGACCTTGAAGCGCGCGTTGGACGGCGCGTACACCGCCTGCTCCAGCAGCTGGGCCATTTCATCGACGCCGCGATTCGACGCCGCATCCATCTCTATATAGTCGACAAAGCGTCCGCCGTCGATGGCGGTACAGGCTTCGCACACGCCGCAGGGGGTGGCGGTAATGCCGCCTGTGCCGTCCGGTCCGACGCAATTGAGCGATTTGGCCAGAATGCGCGACAAGGTGGTCTTGCCGACGCCGCGCGTACCCGTGAACAGATAGGCGTGGTGCAGGCGGCCGCTGTGCAGCGCATGCGTGAGCGCGCGCACGACGTGCTCCTGGCCGACGAGCGTTTCAAAGTTCCGGGGACGGTATTTGCGAGCTAGGACTTGATAGGACATTCGCTGATTTTACCGTAGATGCCAGTCCAGCGGACAAGATTAGACGGCGCGCGCCTGTCGCGCAGCGGGCCGGAAATGAAAAAAGCTGCCATAAGCAGCTTTTTCGATAAGAGGCGAGCCTGATCTGCGGCACTTGCGGTGAACAGCTTTGGCTGCTTCGTTCCCGACCTGACCAGGTTAACCGTGCCACAATGCGCAGGGGCCCGCCAGACGCAATTATAACCGACCGGCGGATTTCGTGGGTGCGGAATCGCACCCTGCTGTTTGCAAGCCGAGCTTACAGGCCAAGCTGCTGCCAGATCTGGTCCACGCGCCCCTTCACTTCCGGCGTCATCTGGATGGTCGTGCCCCATTCGCGGCTGGTTTCGCCCGGCCACTTATTGGTCGCGTCGATGCCCATCTTGCTGCCCAGGCCACTGATGGGCGAAGCGAAGTCCAGATAATCGATCGGCGTGTTGTCGACCAGGGTGGTATCGCGGATCGGATCGACGCGGCTGGTAATGGCCCAGATCACCTCTTTCCAGTCGCGGATATTCACGTCCTCGTCCACCACCACAATGAACTTGGTATACATGAACTGGCGCAGGAAGCTCCACACGCCGAACATCACGCGCTTGGCGTGTCCCGCATACTGCTTGCGGATCTGCACCACGGCCATGCGGTAGCTGCATCCTTCCGGCGGCAGATAGAAATCGGTGATTTCGCTGAACTGCTTTTGCAGCAGCGGCACGAAGACTTCGTTCAGCGCCAGGCCCAATACCGCCGGCTCGTCCGGCGGCTTGCCTGTATACGTGGAGTGGTAGATCGGATCGCGCCGCATCGTGATGCGGTCGATGGTGAAGACCGGGAACCAGTCCTGCTCATTATAGTAACCAGTGTGGTCGCCATACGGTCCTTCCAGCGCATGCTCGTAGCCGGATGGATGATTCTCGTCCGGATAGATGTGCCCCTCCAGCACGATTTCAGCCGATGCCGGCACGCGCAGCTCGCTGCCGATGGCCTTGACCAGCTCCGTGCGGCTGCCGCGCAGCAGGCCGGCGAACTGGTATTCGGACAGAGAATCCGGCACCGGCGTCACCGCGCCCAGAATCGTGGCCGGATCGGCGCCCAGCGCTACCGCCACCGGATACGGCTGGCCCTTATTCTTAATGGCGTGCTCGCGGAAATCGAGCGCGCCGCCGCGATGCGCCAGCCAGCGCATAATGACCTTGTTCCGGCCCAGCACCTGCTGGCGGTAGATACCCAGATTCTGCCGCTTCTTATTCGGTCCCTTGGTAATCACCAGGCCCCAGGTGATCAGCGGCGCCACGTCGCCCGGCCAGCAATGCTGGATCGGCAGGCGGCCCAGGTCGACGTCATTGCCCTCCCAGACGATTTCCTGGCAAGGCGCGCCGCGCATTTCCTTCGGCGCCATATCCCATAAGGCTTTCACCAGCGAGCCGAGGCCCATCAGATCCTTGAAATCCTTGGGCGGCTCCGGTTCTTTCAGGCGCGCCAGCACATGGCCGATCTTGCGCAACTCGCCCAGATCCTCGGCGCCCATGCCCAGCGCCACGCGGCGCGTGGTGCCGAACAGATTGCCCAGCACGGGGATGTCGAAACCGGCCGGTTTCTCGAACAGCAGGGCCGGACCTTCGGCGCGCAAAGTGCGGTCGCAGATCTCGGTCATCTCCAAATGTGGCGAAACAGGCAAGGAAATGTGCTTTAGTTCGCCCATCCGTTGCAGTTGGGAAATAAAATCTCGCAGATCCGAATATTTCATACTTTTTTACGATTTTTTCTGTTTAAACAGGCTAACTGAAGAGTTTCGATCAAGTGCTTGATTCTATTGGTTTTTGCTCAAACCTGCCTGGCAAAATCATATCCAAAAGTAATAAAGAATCGATTCGTTAGTATTGACGTGGTATATTGTGCCTCCTACAATCCACCCTACTTGAAGAGGACATGGCAAGAACGCCAACTAATTGTCGCTCATTCATTCACGGAGTCGGGGCTCCACATGACATTTTAAGGAGTGTTTTTCACGAGGCGTCTGCCTCCTCCCCCGAAAAAAGTTGTATTGCGACTGGTTCTACTACATATCAGTAATCAGCTCTAGCAAGCAATGATGGCGTCCAGCGCGCGGGCCTACGGCCGCGGCGGGCGATGATAATTCTGATGCACGGCTTTGGCACACCGGCACGACCGCGCTTTTGCGCGGCGATGGTGCGTCCTCGGCGGTCATTCCAGAGGAGTTTCTATGAACCATAATCTGATTGCGCGGCTGACCATGCCGCAAATTTCAGTGCGTAGTCTCTTGACTACGGCTCAGCACACGCTGACGATTTTTGGCGTTTCCGCCCTGGTAGTAATTGCAGTACTGTTTGTCCGTCCCGACCTGGCTCGCCAACTGAGCAAAAGTCTGACGGAAGAGCCGGCCCCCGAAGTGGTGGCCGTCACCGCGCCACCGCTGTCCGAACTGATGGACGCGTCGGCCGCCACCACCAAAACCAGCGCAGCAGCCCCGCTGACGCCGGAAGAAAAAGCCCTGATGGGCACCCGCAAGCAGCAGGAGTGGGTGACCAGCTGGCTGTCCAAGCGCTACCGCGTGGCCGGCGATGCGGCCAATATGCTGGTCTCGACCGCATATCTGACCGCGCATGAGATCAAGCTCGACCCGCTGCTGATCCTGGCCGTGATGGCCATCGAATCCGGCCTGAATCCGTTCGCGGAAAGCCCGATGGGCGCGCAAGGCCTGATGCAGGTGATGTCCAAGGTGCACCACGACCGCTTCCAGGAAATGGGCGGCGTGCAGGCAGCCTTGAATCCAGTGGCCAATATCCGCGTCGGTTCGCAGATCCTGAAGGATTATGTGACCCGTGGCGGTTCGGTCGAAGCCGGCCTGAAAACCTATGTCGGCGCTGCGGCCTTTGAAACCGACGATGGCTATGGCTCGAAAGTGCTGGCCGAATACCGGCGCCTGAAGCAGGTCTCGGCAGGCAAGAAAGTGCCGACGATCACGCCGATCATGGCCGCCGCTCCAGCGCCTAAAGCCACCGCCGTCGCCAGCAGTGGCACCAAGCCGATGGAAACGGAACAACTGGCTGGCCTGTAATCCAGCCTGCGGAAACGATGAAGCCACCTTGCGGTGGCTTTTTTTTCGTCTCAGAACAGCAGCTTCACAACGATTGCGGTGAGCAGGCCAGTCTGAATGAGGCCAAAGGATGCACCGACTACTAATATCCAACGCATCATGCTCTGAGCTTGTTCAGCCATAGCTTGACGCTGCTCGGCCAATCTCTGGTCGATATAAGCACGCTGCTTTTCAAACTCGGCCGTCATCTTGCACTCGAGCTTTTCAACTGCAGTGGCAACGCTTGTGATTTCCAGCATGATCTCCCCCGTCGTTTCTGCCAGCACATCTGCCTGGGAAGATGAAAAACCTGCGTCAATCAGACGCCTGGCGTATTGATGGGCATCGAAAGTGGCGGCAGCCATATGCAACTCCGTCTGTGGAATGATTATGCCATGATCCCACGCATACCCTCGCCAGCTTTAGATGCAGCGCAAATGCTCGGCACCTTCGGCTTTTTACGCCGGGAAATGCAGGCTGGCGCGCACTCCGCTGGCGCTGCTATTGGCGTTGGCGACATGCAGTCTTATGCCATGGCGCTGAGCTAGGCGGTGCGCGATCGACAGGCCCAAGCCAAGTCCCTGGCTCCCCTCCCCTTTAACACCAGCTTTATATAGGTGCTCGGCCACGGCGGAGGGAATGCCGCTGCCGCTATCACTGACCATCAGGCGGTTGTCTTCGAAGGTAATCCGCACCTCGCCCTGCTGTGTATTGGCGAAGGCGTTGCTGATCAGATTGGACAGCAGGATATCGAGCACGGCGACGGGGCAGCTCGCTTGCGCGGTCGCATCCACCTCAACGGCGACCTGCACCGGCTTGCCGTCCAGCAGATGGGCGAAGCGCACCACAGCCGCTTCGATGGACGGCAACAGCGCGCTGGCGCTGGCGGCCGGCGTCTCGTCTTCACGCGCCAGCGCCAGCAGCGCGGCCAGGCTTTGCTCCATGTGACCGGCAGCGCTGCGGATGCGCGCGAGCTGGCCGGCCGCTTGCGGCGCGAGCGGCTGCTGCTCCAGCAGATAGGCCGCGCCGCCGATCACGGCCAGCGGCGTGCGCAGTTCGTGGCTGGCGTCGCGCGTGAAATGCTGCTCGCGTTCGATGAAGGCAGCGGTACGGGCCAAGGCATCTTCCAGGGAGCGGGCCAGGGCGCCGATTTCATTGTCGGGAAAATCCGCGGCAAACCGGCGCGGCAATTGCTCCGGCTTCGCGCCCGAAACCAGTTGCGCCAGCCGCGTCAGCGGCGCACTTGCCCGCCCCGCCAGCCAGTAGCCAAGCAGCAGCGTGAAGGCGACGATGGCCAGCATCGCGATGCCAAGGAAAGCCAGGATAAATGGCAGGCGCGGACGCACCACCAGTTCGCCGCTAACTTCAGCCAATAAATACAGCGGAGCCGCCCGGCCCGCGAGCCGCAGTTCGCGCAGATGGTAGTGGCGGCCTTGCTGGCCGAAGAACTCTCCGCTGCGCGGCCCGGCAGGCAACTGGGCTGCCAAGTCGGCCGGCATCCGGTCCGCGCCGTCCAGCAGGCGCACCGTGTCGCGCAAAGGCCGCGCCAATATGCCATGCTCAGACCAGCTGCGCTGCTGATGCGCCGTTTCCTGCTTCAGGATATTGGCGAAGAAATCATCTTCGACCGAGTACACAAACAGCAGACCAAAAACGCTGAAGCACAGCGCGGTGAACAAGGCCACCAGGGCGAAGGCCAGCATCAGCCGGCGGCGCAGGCTCGCGGCGGGCTTCATGCTGCCGCATCCAGACGAAAGCCGACGCCGTGCACGGTATGCAGCATGGGCTTGTCGAAAGGCTTGTCGAGCTCCTGACGCAGCAGATAGAGGTGGCTGCGCAGGGCATCCGAATCGGGCGGTTCGTCCTGCCACAATTTGCGTGTCAGCTCGGAGCGCGTAAGGATGCGCGGATGGGCTTCGGCCAGCGCCAGCAAAATGCGGTAAGCCTGGGGATTCAGCTTGAGCGTCTGCCCGGCGCGCGTGGCCGCCTGGCTGCGGCGGTCGATGCGCAAAGTGCCAACCGCCAGTTGATAATCCTGCCGGCGCAGCGCCAGGGCGCGGCAGCGCGCCAGCAGCTCTTCCGGCGCAAAGGGCTTGACCAGGTAATCATCGGCGCCGCTGTCGAAGCCGGCGAGTTTGTCCTGCAAGGTGTCGCGCGCGGTCAGCATCAGGACAGGCAGGCGGCGCGGCAGCTGCTGGCGCAGATGGCGGCAAACCTCCAGGCCATCCATGCCCGGCAAGGCCAGGTCGAGGAGCAGCACATCGTAGTCCTGTTCCAGCGCCAGCTTCAAGCCATGTGGGCCATCGCCGGCAAAGTCCGCGCTATGGCCGTCCTGCTCCAGCACTTCCGCCAGGTTGCGGGCCAGCAGCGCGTTGTCCTCCACCACCAGTACGTGCATCGTCGTCTATCCCTTGGCCAGGCGCTGCAGATGTGCATCAGGACCCGCATCTTATCAGCCGATGTGTGAAAGCGGCGTGAAAAATGCCGCCCGGCCAAGATGGCGGGGCGGCATTGGGGTGCCGGAAGCGGGTGCGCGGACCCGCCGCAAATCAGCGTTTCTTGTCGCCGGCAACTTCGTCGGCGCGCAGCTTGGCGGACAGCTTGTCCAGCACGCCGTTGACGTATTTGTGGCCGTCGATGCCGCCGAAGGATTTGGTCAGCTCGACCGCTTCGTTGATCACCACGCGGTACGGGATCTCGGGATGGTTCTTGAACTCGTAAGCGCCGATCAGCAGCACGGCGTGCTCGATCGGGGACAGTTCGGCCACGCCGCGGTCCACCAGCGGCGCAAAGGTCTCGCGCAGGGAGACGGAATCCTTGATGGCGCCGTACAGCAGATTGGTGAAGTACTCGGCATCGGCCTTGTCGAAGCCGTGCGCGGCGCGGATATTGTTGACGACCGTGGTCGCATCTTCGTTATTCAGCAGCCACTGATACAGACCCTGCAGCGCGAACTCGCGCGCGCGGTGGCGCGGCGTGCGGTTCTTGCTCGGATTGGCGTGTGCAGATTTATCGGTCATGGTTTCCTACCTATTCTTAAATACATATGGGGAGCGGCCGCGCGGGCCGCTCGGGATTACTCGTCGCCGTCGTCGTCCTGGTGCAGCTCTTCCAGGGCGATGGCCAGATTGGCCATTTCCACGGCCACGCGCGCCGCTTCGGCGCCTTTGACGGCCATGCGCACTTCGGCCTGCTCATCGTTTTCGGTGGTCAGCACAGCGTTGGCGATCGGGATATTGCAATCCAGGCTGACGCGCGTGATGCCGGCGCCGGACTCGTTCGAGACCAGTTCGAAGTGGTAGGTTTCGCCGCGGATGACGGCGCCCAGCGCGATCAGCGCGTCGAACTGCTCGGTCTCGGCCATCTTTTGCAGGATCAGCGGGATTTCCAGCGCGCCCGGCACGGTCACGTGCAGCACGTCTTCATCGGCCACGCCCAGGTGCTTGAGTTCCGCCAGACAGGCCGACAGCAGGCCGTGGCAGACGTCTTCGTTAAAACGCGCCTGTACGATGCCGATGCGCAGGCTTTCGCCATCCAGATTGGTTTCGTAGCTTCCTACGGTCATGACTTGCCTCTTTCGATAAATGGTTAATATAGTTTACGCGGCCGGCTTGGCCAGAAAACCGCTGACTTCCAGCCCGAAGCCCGTCATCGACGGCATCTTGCGCGGGCTGGCCAGCAACTGCATCTTGCTCACGCCCAGCTCGCGCAGGATCTGGGCGCCAATACCGTAGCTGCGCAGGTCCATGCTGGCGGCGCGGCCTTGCGGCTTGGCGGCCGGCTGGCCGAGCGCGGCGAACTGGGTAAACAGCTGTTCGGCGGTCTCGCCGCAGTTCAGCAGCACGATCACGCCATGCGGCGCCGCCTTGATCGCTTTCAGCGAGGACGACACATTCCACGAGTGGGTGGTGGCTTCCGTTTCCAGCAGGTCCAGGATCGACACCGGCTGGTGCACGCGCACCAGCGAATCCTGGTCCGGCGCCACTGCGCCATGCACCAGCGCCAGGTGGGCGCTGCCGCTCGGCTTGTCGCGGAAGGCGATCATCTGGAAGTCGCCATGAGCGGTGCGCAGCGGACGTTCGGCCACGCGCTCCACCATGCATTCGTTCTGGCTGCGGTAGTGAATCAGGTCCGCGATGGTGCCGATCTTCAGGCCGTGTTCCTTGGCGAATTCCAGCAGGTCGGGCAGGCGGGCCATGGTGCCGTCGTCCTTGACGATCTCGCAGATCACCGAGGCCGGGGTCAGGCCGGCCATGGCGGTCAGGTCGCAGCCAGCTTCGGTATGGCCGGCGCGCATCAGCACCCCGCCCTTCACCGCACGCAGCGGGAAGATATGGCCCGGCTGCACGATGTCGCTCGGCTTGGCGTTCTTGGCCACGGCTACCTGGATGGTCTTGGCGCGGTCGGCCGCCGAAATCCCGGTGGTCACGCCTTCCGCCGCTTCGATCGAAACGGTGAAGTTGGTGCCGAAAGAGGTACCATTACGGCTGGTCATCATGCTCAGTTCCAGCTGGTCGCAGCGTTCTTCGCTCAGGGTCAGGCACACCAGGCCGCGCGCATGCTTGATCATGAAGTTGATCGCTTCGGGCGTGACGAAATCGGCGGCAAGCACCAGATCGCCTTCATTCTCGCGGTCTTCTTCGTCCACCAGAATCACCATGCGGCCAGCGCGCAGTTCGGCAACGATTTCTTCGGTGCTGGAAATAGACATTATTGTATCCTTTTGTGAAATGCAGGAACGGCAAATATTTCTTAACCCGCTATTTTAAAGGATTTGGCGCTTGCCGGCCGTAATTCCCTGCGGCTGGCTGCAATTCTTCCGATTCCAAAAACACCATATTATCAAGACGGTAATTTTTAAGTGCACCACAGCCGTGCGCCCTCCCCCTTAACTGCGGAGTAGCATCGACTTCACCCCTGCCAGGCAAACACCATGGCTACTATTCTCATCGTTGACGACCGTCCCAGCAACCGGGAATACCTGGTGACGCTGCTGGGCTTCACGCCGCACCACTTGCTCGAGGCCTGCGACGGCGTGCAGGCGCTGGCGCTGGCGCGCCGCGAGTATCCCGACCTGGTGATCACTGACATCCTCATGCCGGGCATGGATGGCTTCGAATTCGTGCAGCAGCTGCGCGCCGATGCGGCACTGGCGGCCACGCCGGTCATCTTTTACAGCGCCACCTATTCGCCCGACGAGATGCAGGCCATGGCCAGCAGTTGCGGCGTACGCACGGTGCTGCCCAAGCCCTGCGAGCAGCAGGCGATACTCGACGCCGTGGCGCTCGAACTGGGCCTGGGCACGGCCGTAGCGGCCGGCGCCGCGCCGGGCATGGCCGCCTCCGCGTTGGCCGGCGCGTTGGTGCCGCCCGCCGCGCCACCCGCCAGCCGTCCCGCTTTTTTGTCCAGCCAGCCCGGCGCGGCCAGCCGCCTGGTGGCCCTGCAGGAACTCAGCCTGCGCCTGAACGGCGAGCGCGATAGCGCACAGATGGCCGCCGACTTCGCGCGCGGCGCCGCCATCCTGCTCGATGCCGAGGTGGTGGTCCTCTGTCTGCTGCATAGCAATGAGAGCGGCATCGACCAATTGGCCGCCCACGGCCTCGACGCGGCCCTGCTGCAGCCACAGGCCGGCAGCCATGAACGCTTCCCGGGCCAGATGATGGAAAGCCGCCACCTGCTGCATCTGCGCGCCGGCGCAGCCGAACTGCATGCGCTGCCGGCCGGCCACCCGCCGGTGCATGAGGCGCTGGGCCTGGCGATCCGCGACGGGCTGGCGCTGCATGGCTGGGTGTATGCGGCCAATCCGCGCGACCGGCCCTTCAGCGGCGAGGACGAACAAACCTTGCTGCTGCTGGCCGCCCAACTGGCCGGCGCCTACCGCAATATGCAGTTGTACGAGGTGGTGCAGCGCCATGCCGCCCACTTGCAGGTGGAGGCCGCCGCGCGCCAGGCCAGCGAAGCGCGCTACCGCGCCATGAGCGAGTCGGCGCCGGACGCCATCATCGCGCTCGACAGCGGACAGCGCATCCTCAGCTTCAACCGCGCCGCCGAAGCCATGTTCGGCTACGCCGCCAGCGAGGTGCTGGGCCGGCACGCCGCCCTGCTGATCGCACCGCGCTCCCAGGCCGAGCACCAGGCCCGCTTCGAACGCTACCGCGACACCGGCGAAACCGCCTACAGCGGCCGCCTGGCGGAACTGCATGGACTGCGCAAGAATGGCGAGGAGTTCATCGGCGAGCTGTCGCTGTCGGTGGCCAGTGCCGACGGCGCGCCTTTGTTTACCGTGATCCTGCGCGACACCACGCAGCGGCGCGCCATGGAAGAGCGTTTGCGCCTGTTGGCGCGCGTCTTCGACAGCACGCAGGAGCGCATCACCATCACCGATGCCGCCGGCCGCATCGTGGCGGTGAACCCGGCCTTCACCCAGATCACCGGCTATGCGGAAGGCGAGGTGCTGGGCCAGAATCCGCGCCTGCTGCGCTCCAGCCGCCAGGAGCCGGGCTTTTACCGCGAAATGTGGCACTGCCTGGAAACCAAGGGCCACTGGCGCGGCGAAATCTGGAACCGCCGCAAGAATGGCGAAGTCTATCCCGAGCGCATGAGCATCGACACCATGCGCGACGAACAGGGCAAGGTGGCTGCCTATGTCTCGGTGTCCAGCGACATCAGCGCGCTGACGCAGGCCCATTACCAGCTCGATTTCCTGCACAGCCACGATCCCCTGACCCAGCTGCCCAACCGCGCCCTGCTCAATGACCGCTTGCAGCAAGCCATCCATACCGCGGAAGCCGGCACGCGCCAGACCGCCCTGCTGCTGCTCAATATCGACCGCCTGCAGCGCATCAACGACAGCCTGGGGCACGAGGCCGGCGACCTGCTGCTGCAAAAGCTGGCGCGGCGCCTGACCCTGACGGCGGGGCCGGCCGACACCCTGGCCCATCTGGGCGGCGATGAATTCGCCCTGCTGCTCACCCAGTTCGACGATGTGGATGAAGTGATCGCCGCCGCGCGCCGCCTGCTGGCACATCTGGCCGAACCGCTCACCATTCATGGGCAGGAGGTATATGTCACCGCCAGCATCGGCATCAGCCTGTCGCCGCGCGACGGCGCCAGCGCCAGCGCCCTGCTGATCGGCGCCGGCGCCGCGCTCTCGCATATGAAACAGACCGGGCGCAACGGCTTCCGCTTCTTCACCGCCGAAATGAATGCCCACGCCCTGCGCTGGGTCACGCTGGAAACCCATCTGCGCCACGCCATCGAGCGACAGGAACTGGAGCTGGTGTATCAGCCGCAGGTGGCGCTGAGCGACGGCCGCATCAGCGGCATGGAGGCGCTGCTGCGCTGGAATAGCGCGGAGCTGGGCCGCATCTCGCCGGCCGACTTTATTCCGCTGGCCGAAGACAGCGGCCTGATTCACGACATCGGCCACTGGGTCTTGCAGCAGGCCTGCCGTCAGAATCAGCTCTGGCATGCGGCCGGCCTGGGCGAGCTGCCGGTGGCCGTGAACGTGTCAGCCAGCCAGTTGGCCAGCGGCCGTCTGCCGGACGAGGTGCGCGCAGCACTGGCCGCCAGCGGCTTGCCGCCGCAATGCCTGGAACTGGAATTGACCGAGAGCGTGATGATGCGCGATGTCGAACATACGCAGACGCAGCTGGCCGAACTGGCCAGTCTCGGCGTCTCGATCTCGCTCGACGATTTCGGCACCGGCTATTCCTCGCTCAGCTATCTGTCGCGCTTCACGCTGGACAAACTGAAGATCGACCAGAGCTTTGTGCGCAATATCACCAGCGAGCCGCGCAGCGCCGCCATCGCCCAGGCCACGGTAGCGCTGGCGCATGGCTTGAATCTGGTGGTGGTGGCGGAAGGCGTGGAAACGGCGGGCCAGCTCAGTTATCTGCGCGGCATCGGCTGCGACAAGATCCAGGGCTTCCTGTTCAGCGCCCCGCTGGCAGCGGGCGAATTCGAAAGCCTGCTGCGCGAAGGCCGCCGCCTGCTGCCGGAGACGCTGGAAGACCTGGAGCTGACGCCATCGCGCACCCTGCTGCTGCTGGACGACGAGCCGAGCATCCTGTACGCCCTGGTGCGCCTGTTCCGGCGCGAAGGCTACCGCGTGCTGATCGCGCACAGCGCGCGCCAGGCGCTGGAACTGCTGGCGGCCAATCCGGTACAGGTCGTGATTTCCGACCAGCGCATGCCGGAAATGAGCGGCACCGATTTTTTGGCGCGGGCACGCGAGCTGTACCCGCACACGGTACGCATGGTGCTGTCCGGCTACGCCGATCTGGCCACCGTCACCGACGCCATCAACCGCGGCGCCATCTACAAATTCCTCAGCAAACCCTGGGATGGCGAGGAACTGAAACAAGCCGTGCGCAACGCCTTCGCGCTGGCCGAGCAGCAGGAAGCGCTACGCACGGAGTAGCCCAGGCACTTATTCGCGCACGAAGACCCATTTATTATTCTCTGCGCCCGACTTGCCTCCGACCGACCAGCGTCCCTCGCCCGACATTGGATTATCAAATATGCCGCTCAGGTGCAAGACATCCGCTCCGCCACCAATATCAAGGCTCGCTGCGCCCCTAGCATCTAACTTCCCCTTCAGCGCAAGAGCTTTGTCGGCGCCACTCAAGTCGCATTTGCCTTGCATGTCGCCCTGGGTACTGATCTCAAAGTGACAATACCCCAATTTTTCGCCTCTAAACTCACCACGCCATTTGCCAGTCAAGCTCTCCAAGGCAAATTTTTTCTGGCGAGTCGAGGCAATCAACAAGCCGATCAACTCTTCTTCATAGCTTTCCACTTCTACCTGACCGTTAAGCAAATTGGTCGCGGTCGTGGTGCGCACCTGTTTGACATCGCGGCCACTCAAAGCATCACGCCAAACGGTATAGGAGATGACCTTGGAATAGTTGCCTTGTTTGATTGGAGACTGCTCAATGCCCACCTTGACAGTATTGAAAACGCCAGCCTTAACTGCCAAGGTTTCCGCCGCTAATGCCTGTCCAGTGAAGCTGACTGGCGAGATATCTTTGATCCGGGAGCATGTATCGCCAGTACCTTCAAAGCTCAGTGTCCATTTCTGACCAATGGTAACTGTGCTCGGGATCATGCGCAGAGGCGTCTTATAACTAAAGAAACAGCTTACTAATATGTTTCCGTAATAGTGCGCCAGTACCCCCCGATCCACCGTCATCTGCGCGGAAAACTGATCTTGCTGCATCTTATCGGATGCGACGTTGTATTCTATCCATGACGAGCCCCCAATCGGTGCATACCCAAGCATTTCAGAACGATAGGAAACGGCTGCCGGTGCCGGGGCTATGCCGGATTTGCTGGTCGTTATATGCACTTCATAGTTCGTGTAATCATCGACGGTCGGAGCGGCAATCGAGTAG
Source organism: Massilia sp. BJB1822 (assembly GCF_013369485.1). Lineage (GTDB taxonomy): Bacteria > Pseudomonadota > Gammaproteobacteria > Burkholderiales > Burkholderiaceae_D > Rugamonas. The sequence goes on along the minus strand of NZ_JABWEB010000032.1, from coordinate 17,782 downwards.
CTTACAGGCTGTACTGGCGGAACCACCGGTGCAGGTTTGTCTGTATTTGATGCGGCCTTTCCGCCATCCCCGCCACCACATGCTGTCAAAGTACCGACTACCAGCAAACCACCCCAAATAATCCTGGCTACCATTTTGCCCTGCCTTTTATATAAAAAAAGTATTATATAAATTAATATTACCGCAAGGCAAGTTATACTTATAATATCTGGCGGCGCTACACCATCAGAAGCGGCGCACAAATTGATAAAATTGCGCGCTTATCGGCAGCCGGCGGCGTTTGTCCGCATGGCGGCGCGCTGGTCGCATGCCGTGCCGCGACCGGTCGCTCTCGGGCAAAGTAGCGCCAGACAATCCCGTCCGCTCTCTGGAATACCTGCATATGAAAATCGCTTATGTGATCGCCGCCGCCCTGGGCGCCAGCGCCATTACCGCCCTGGCCGACAACGCCGTACCCCTGCCTGCGCAATGGCTGCTGGCCGGCGAATCGCCACGCCAGTACGTGGCCGGCGTGGACATGGACACCACCGTCAGCGGCAAAGGCGCCAAGTTCCTGCGCCACGCCAAGGGCAATGGCCAGAGCTGGGCCACGGTGATGCAGCAGATCGCACCGGACCGCTACCTGGGCAAGCGCGTGCGCTTCCAGGCCAAGGTCAAGACCAAGGACATCAGCGAATGGGCTGGTCTATGGATGCGCATCGACACGCCGCGCCGCTCCAAATCCCCTTTCTATAACAGCGAAGACAAGCCAATCAAGGGCAGCACCGGCTGGCAGTTGCGCAGCGTGGTGCTGGACGTGCCGCAGGATGCGAACTCGATCTCGTTTGGCGTCATCGGCGGCGGCAAGGGCCAGGTCTGGATCGATGCGCTGACGCTGGAAATCGTGGGCAACGATGTGCCCGTGAACGTGCAGCCGAATTCCGACCCCTTGCCAATCACGCCGCAGCTTTGATGCTCCCCACTCAAACTGGCGGCGGCGCCGCGCCAGCGCCGCCGGAACGCGCGCAAACCTTGCTGGCCGGCCTGCCACGATTCGGCGCTGCGCAGGCAGGTCTGAGCCTGCTGGCGCTGGCCGTGGTGGCGGGCCTGGCGTGGCTGCGCAGGGAGTATCTATGGCTGGCCACCTTCATCCTGCTCCTGCTGCCGCCTGTGATCGGCAGCGCAGGCATGCAAGGCTGGCGCCTGCTGCTGCAATGGCTGGCGCCCCGCCCGCGCCTGGCCCGGCAGCTGCCGCGACGGAGCAATGGCTGGCGCCTCAGCTGGCTGGTTCTGGCCATCTCACTGGCAGCAGGCAGTTATCTGGCCCTGCGTGCCTATCTGGCCTGGAATGCCAGCCATGAACTTCTCGGCCTCACCGACGAACAAGCCCTGACCTGCGCCCTGGTCTCCGGCGCCCTGCTGCTCGGTATTCCACTGTGGCAGGCACAAAATCAGGCCGGGGCGCTGCGACTGGCGCATCTCAAGCAGGCGGCCCTGTCGGCCGAACTGAAAGCCCTGCAAGCCCAGGTCGAGCCGCACTTCCTCTATAACACCCTGGCCAATACGCGCTATCTGGCGCGCCACGATCCGCAGAAAGCAGTGCAGATGCTGGATCACCTGATCGCCTATCTGCACAGCGCCCTGCCCGATATGCGCAGCCATGCCTCCACGCTGGCACGTGAATGCGAGCTGGCGGAGCACTATCTAGCCTTGATGGCGATACGCTTTGGCGAGCGCTTGTCCTTCCAGGTGACTTATCCCTCGACGCTGGGTGCAAGCGAAATGCCGCCGCTGCTGCTGATGTCCCTGGTGGAAAACGCGATCCGGCATGGCGTGGAACCACAACCCGGCGCAGTGCATGTGGAAGTAGCTGCGCTGGCGGCAGGCCCGCATTTGCAGATCATGGTCAGCGATAATGGCGCCGGCCTGGAAGCCACGGCAATGGGCAGCGGCGTCGGCTTGCGCAATCTGCGCGAGCGGCTGGCGGCGCACTACAGTGGCAAGGCCCGCTTCGACTTGCGCATCGGCGTCCATGGGCGCACCGAGGCCGAACTGCTGCTACCCCTGAAAGAATAAATGCAAGAAACCGATGCTTTCCGCCCCCGCCTTTTGATCGCCGACGACGAGCCGCTGCTGCGCGCCGAACTGCGCGAATCGCTGCGCCAGCTATGGCCTGAGGCGGATATCGTGGCCGAGGCGGCCGATGGCTACGAAGCGCTGCGCCTGGCGCGCGAACACCAGCCCGACGCGGCGTTTCTCGACATTCGCATGCCTGGCTTGAATGGACTGGAGCTGGCCGCGACCTTTGGCCTGCGCACCCACGTGGTCTTTGTCACGGCCTATCAGGAACACGCGCTGGCCGCTTTCGACAGCGGCGCACTCGATTACGTGCTGAAGCCGACCGATCCGCTGCGCCTGGCGCGCGCCATCGAACGCCTGCGGACGCGCATGAGCAGCCCGCCGCCCGATCTGCGCCAGCTCGCGCACACGCTGGCGGTCAAGCCGGCAGCGCCGGCCTGGCTGCAGGCCTCGGTCGGCAACACCATCCACTTTATTGCGCCGGAGGACGTGATCTACTTCTGCGCCGAAGCCAAATACACGCGCGTCGTGACGGCCCAGCTGGAGGCGCATATCCGCCTGCCGCTCAAGGAGCTGGCCGACACCCTGGGCGAAGGCTTCTGGCAGGTCCACCGCGCTTACGTGGTCGCGGTGCGCCGCATCGCCGCCGCCGTGCGCGACGAGGATGGCGCGCTGTGGCTGAAACTGCGCGACCATGCCACGCGGCTGCCGGTCAGCCAGCGCTACCAGCACCGCTTCAAGGGAATGTAAGAGGAAGGCGGACGCTACGAACGGCCATCCGCCCCTACGCATCAGAGATGCGAAAACGCCCAGGTACCCTTCAGGTTGCCCGAGGTCCAAGTGCCGCGTGCATTTTGCGGCGAGGTGAATTTGCCGGTAAAGCTGGCATCCGAATTCGGAGCGAAGTGGATTTCTCCTTCAGCGTCCACTGTGCCGCTGGCCGAAAACCGAGTAAAGCCAGAGGTATCCATGCATCTGACAGAAACAGCGCCGGCATTGTCGACCGTCGTCCGACATTGAAGGAAGATATCGCCAATAACCGAACCACGCCATGGTCCGGCATACTGCTCGATCATCATCTTGCGCTGGCCAGTTGCCGCGATAGAGAAGGCCGTTAACTCGTCAGTCGCATTGACAACATAAGACACCTTTCCATCCGTCAGGGAACTCCGTGTAGCCACCCTGACCTCCTTCACAATCCGGCCGCTGCGCACATCACGCCATATAGTGCTTTCACTGACAGCTTTATCTGGACTCAGTTCCCAGGAAGTGGTATTCACAAGCTTGACGGTATCAAATGTACCGCCCTTTACCGTAACCGTCTCAAGGCCAAGCACCTGGCCTTTGCTTCGGTGAGTATAGGCCGGCATTTTCTTGCCACGGCATTCTCGGTTCACTACACTGGAATGATCCCAGGTCTGCCCCAGGGTCAGAGTAGCCGGAATCTCATACATCACCGGTTCAAAAGTATACTCGCAGGATGAGGATCGCCCGGTCATTCCGCGATCGCCGGTCAGATGATAATCGTTGCGACCTTCGTACTCGCGGTAAGTCATCGTCTCAATATAGAATCCGTCACTGAGACTGATACCACTTTGCATCACACTGCTTTTCAGGAAAGTAGCGGTTTCCGCAGAGAGCGAGGTCTTCTGCTCCACGGCATAGGTCGTAAAATCATATAGGCTCGGCGCCGGAATCGAGTAGGAACGCGGCCCTGCGGGTTCTCCGCCAGAGCCGCCACCAGCACCGCCGCCGCCACATGCGGTCAGTGCCATGGCCGCCGCAATAAAACCTACATTAAGACGCAACATCGCCAATATCCTTGAGCAAAATCTGCAATTATATCATTGCAGAAATGCCACGAATATTGCAAAAATAAAATTCTTACGATCCATGGCGGGACATTGTCGGCCTGGATGCCATGCGGCGCGGCCTCAGCTGGCGGCTTTTTCCACCGACAGCATGCGCTCCACATAGCGCGCGATCAGGTCGATTTCCAGATTGACCTTGACGCCGGCTTTCAGGTGCTTGAGGGTCGTGACCTGGATGGTGTGTGGGATCAGGTTGATGGAGAACTGGCAGACCATGCCGTCGCCGCTGCCGATATCCTCGACGCGGTTGACGGTCAGCGAGACGCCGTTGACCACCACCGAGCCTTTGAAGGCCAGGTACTTGGCCAGATCGCGCGGCGCTTCGATCACCAGCTCCCAGGATTCGCCCACCGGCTCGAACTTGCGCACCACGCCCAGGCCATCGACGTGGCCGGAAACCAGGTGGCCGCCCAGGCGTTCGGCCAGGGTCAGGGCTTTTTCCAGATTCACTTCGGTGGTGGTGTCCAGGCCCACGGTGCAGTTCAGGCTTTCGCGCGAGACGTCGACGGTGAAGCCGCTGGCGCTCTTTTCCACCACCGTCATGCAGGCGCCGTTGATGGCGATGGAGTCGCCCAGGGCCACGTCGGCCAGCGGCAGACCGCCCGCATCGATATTCAGGCGCACGCCTGCATCCAGGCCGCCTTCCAGCGGGGTGACGGTGTTGATTTTGCCGACTGCGGCAACGATACCAGTAAACATGGGAATACCAATCTATTGTGGGTTGAATCGGGCAAGAATACGCAGGTCGTTGCCGATCTGCTTAAACTCATGGAATTTCAAATCGTGTTTTCCGCTCAGCTCAGTGAGCGCGGGCAGCGCGAACATGCCTTGCGCATCGCCCAGCAGGGTCGGCGCCAGGTAGAGCAGCAGCTCGTCCACGCAGCCTTCGCGGATCAGGGAACCATTCAGCTTGGAGCCGGCTTCCACATGCAGCTCGTTGATCTGGCGCCGTCCCAGCTCGCGCATCAGTTCCGGCAAATCGACCTTGCCATGCGCGTTCGGCAGCACGATGATCTCGGCGCCGCGCTCGCGCAAGGCCGCTTCCTTTTCCGGATCGGCGGCAGCGGCCACGATCCACGTTCCGCCGCCTTCCAGAATGCGGGCGGAGGGGCTGATTTCAAGCTTGCTGTCGATGACGATGCGGCGCGGCTGGCGCGGCGTCTCCACCGCGCGCACATTCAGCTGCGGGTCGTCGGCCTTGACCGTGCCGATGCCGGTCAGAATGGCGCAGGCGCGGGCGCGCCAGGCATGGCCGTCGGCGCGGGCTTCGGGACCAGTGATCCACTGGCTCTGGCCATTGTGCAGGGCCGTCATGCCATCCAGGCTGGCGGCCGACTTCATGCGCACCCAGGGCAGGCCGCGCTGCATGCGCGAGAAGAAGCCGATATTCATTTCATGGGCTTCCGCCGCCAGCAGGCCGCTTGCCACCGCGATGCCGGCCGCCGCCAACTTGCTCATGCCCTGCCCCGCCACCAGCGGATTCGGGTCTTCCATCGCCGCCACCACGCGTCCCAGGCCGGCGCGCACCAGGGCATCGGCGCAAGGCGGGGTGCGGCCATGATGGCTGCACGGTTCCAGCGTCACATAGGCGGTGGCGCCGCGCACATCGTGGCCGCGCTGCTGCGCATCCTTCATGGCCTGGATTTCGGCATGGTCCTGGCCTGCGGCCTGGGTCACGCCGGCGCCGATCACCTCGCCGTCACGCGCGATCACGCAACCGATGCGCGGGTTCGGGGAAGTGGTGTACAAGCCTTTCGCCGCCCATTCCAGGGCCAGGCGCATGCCTTCCAGATCGCTTGCAATCTTCATCTTGTCTGCCTAAGGGGCCGCTGCGCCGCAGGCGGCCGGTTCGCCGAGCGGGTCGCATACGCGCGCCCTGCCCAGCATATTGATTACGATGCGGCGGCGCTGGCCGCCCAGTTCCAGCGTCAGCGTGCCCCAGCGGGCGGCCTGACTGTTGGCGGCGGCGCAACCGCGTCCGGCCATATTATAGGCAATATAGGGCGGACTTGCGGGCGAGGAAAATTTCGAATCGCTGCGCAAGCCTTGCGGCAGGGGATCATGGCGCGCCAGCAGCTCTTCGCCGGCATCGCGGCGCTGGTTTGCGTTGCGGTCGATGAAGACCTGCCAGCCCTGCGTCCAGTCGCTACCGCTGGACGCGAGCAGCACGGTGCGGCCGCGCGCAATGGCTTGCGAACGCGCCAGATGGATGGCCGACAGCAGATCGGCGGCGGCAACGCGCAGTTGCTGGCCTTCGATGACGGCGCGGAAGCTGGGCGCGGCAGTCCCCAGCAGCAGCATTGCGACGGCCAGCACCAGCAGCAGTTCGAGCAGGCTGAAACCGGGGCGCCGGCCTTTCAGCGCCAGCATTGCAGGGCCGGACCGGAGGCCAGGCGCAGGCCGGTGCTGGTCAAGGTCAAAGCTTCGCATTGACGGTCCTTGAAGCTGGCGTCCACGCGCCGCGTGCCGGGCGTGGCGACCAGCTGGATGCAGTTGCGGATTTCCTCGCCTTCGCAGGCCCGCCCTTCCACCTCGTAGGCGCTGGTTTCGGCTTTGCGCCCCGTCCACCACTGGAACTGGCGCGCCGCCGGATCAGCGGCGCCGGACGAGAAGGCGATATAGGTATTGTGCTGGGTGAAGTAGCGCTCCTGCTGCTGCATCAGCGCCAGCAGCAAGGCTTGCGCCTCGATGCGGCGGGCGCGGATCACGGCGCTGTTCCAGGCCGGCAGCGCGGCCCCGGCGACGATGGCGAGAATAGTCAGCGCGACCATCGTTTCGATGAGCGAAAAACCTTGCCTGCGCATGGTGCGTCTCCTTTTCAAGCTATTTGCGCTTTGCCGACTCGTGCAGTTCACGCCAGTTGGATATTTCGCGCCAGCTCAGCCGCGCCGCGGCTTTGTCCGCCAGCGTGGCTTGCAGCACCACTTCGGCGCTCGGACGCGGCCCAAAGCCGATGGCCGTCACGCGGTAATAGTGGTGCTGCGGCGTGGCGGCATCCTCGCCGGGCAAGCTGTATGGCAGGCGCTCGATCACATAGCGGGGACGCGCGAAAGGCAAGGTTCCGCGCCCGGTTTCCATGGCGGCGCCGGTAAAGCGGCCGAAAGGCACGCCTGCCGCAGCCAGGTCCACGCTCTGCCATACGGGCGCTTCGCCTTCCATGCCGCGGCACAGGCCCGCAGCCGATGCCGTGCCGCCGCAATCGGCGGTGAAAGCGCTGCCGTCGCCGCTGAAGTGCGCACTGCGCTCGGGCGGGACGCCGGGCGCGCCGCCGATATCTTTTTCCGCGTCCATCAAGGCATCCTCCGCAGCCTGGAAAGCCAGCAGCCGGTCACGCTCGGCCCGCGCCGCCATCTCGTCCTGCAAAGCCATTTGCGCAGCCGATGCGCCCAGCAGCAGTATCCCGACCAGCATCAGCAAAACGACCAGCAGGGTGGCGCCCGCTTCCCGCTTGCGCCACATGCCTCAGCCCTTGGCGGTATTGCGCAAGGCAACCGAGATGGCGAACAGGCGCCGGGCGCGTTCCTGCAGGGATTTCGGCATGGCCGCTTCGTCGACCACGGCATCGGCATCATCCGCGTGCTCCGGGCCAAACAGCGCGTAGCGCAGCGGCGGCCCGGCTGGGCGCGAGGCAAACTCGCCATGCAGCAGCAAGGCCACGCGCACGCTGGCGATGCGCTTCCAATGGGTCTTGCGATTACGCTCGTGCAGCCGTTCGCTGGCGCTGCCGGCCGCCAGCACCAGCGCCTCGTCCAGCGCATTGATTTCGCTCGCGTTCAGGAAGCGGTTGGGGATGCCGTCGGGCGGCGTGTCGGTATCCAGGCCATACAGCACCTGGAAGGCATCGACGCCACGCACCAGCGCATCGGAGGTCCAGCCGGAATCGGCGTGGTATTTGCAGCGCAGTTCGGCCTCGCCATCGGCCGCCAGCGCCACATAGAAAATGCTCCAGCCCTGCTCCGTTTCAGACGTGCCACCACTCACGGCGAAACCGGCGCAATTGAGCACCGAACCATCCGCCGCCGCACTGCCGGAACCGGAACCGGCAAAGCGCAGCGCCAGCACATCGCTGCCATTGACGGCTCCCGGCCGCGCGCCGTCGATGGCCTGGCTGGCGCGCGGCAAGGTGTGCGCATCCAGGCCGGCGATGCTGGCGCTGCGGTCCTGCGGCACGCCGGGCGCCTGCCCCGGTTCCCAGTTGGTGAAAGCGGCCTGGCGCAGCGCCTGTCCGATCAGGGCCAGCGCCAGTCTGCCGCCGTCGTCCAGCCGCACATGGGCGCCGTGATTCACATACGCCCCATTGCTGGCAACGAGCATGCCGGCTGCGGCCAGCGCCAGCACCATGCCCAACAGCAGGGCCACCATCATTTCGGCCAGCCCGATGCCGGCGCAAGCGGCGCGGCCGACACAGCGCCGGCTCATAAGGTCACCCCGGCCAGCACCAGCACCGCAGCCGGCGGTTGTTCGCCCGCCGCTTCCAGAACCGGCGTGCCATCGGGATTGCGGGCGCGCCAGCCAAGCTTGATCACCAAGGGTGCGCCCGCCGCGCCGCTGCATGCCCAGCGCGGCCGACCAGCAGCCCAGGTGGCGGCATCGCGGCAGATGCGCGCGCGGCCGCCGGGAAGGCTGTCATGCACCAGCTGCCGGAACTGGTAAGTATCGAAGCGCGCCATTTCGCCGCTGGTGCAGGCGGCGGCACGGCAGTGGCGCGCAGGCAGCTGCGGCTCGCCTTCGCGCGCCGATTGGTAGTCGAGTTCAAGGTAGAGGGAAGCCGAAGCGCCGTTGGCGCGGATGCGGTCGGCCATATCGGCCGCCATCTGCAGCGCCGCCGACAGCATGGCCGATTCATGCCGGATGCGCGCCGCGTGCAGTTGCATGGCCGAGGCGCCGATCACGCCCACCGCCAGCAGCAACATCGCCACCAGCACTTCCAGCAGGCTGAAGCCAGCTGCGGCCATCATTTTCCGAGTGCCCATGATCCGCCTCCCGTCCCTATACAGGAAAGTTAGCAGCTAGCTCAGGTGCGGGTTTGCGCTCGCGCAAAGGCGGGCAGGATCGGCACAAATTTCCACATGAAATTTGTGCTCAAGACTTGCAAATGGAATGTAAGGGAATCAGCCCTGGCGCGGCTTGCGGCCCTGGCCCACTTCTTCGATCGCGTCCTGGAATTCGGTCAGGTCTTCGAAGTTCTTGTACACCGAGGCGAAGCGGATATACGCGACCTTGTCCAGCCGCTGCAATTCCTGCATCACCAGCTCGCCCACGTAGCCGGAATCGACTTCGCGCTTGCCACTGGTGAGCAGCTTTTCCTCGATCGACTGTATCGCCAGGTCGACCGCCGATGCCGCCACCGGACGCTTGCGCAAAGCCAGCGACAGGCTGCCGCGCAGCTTGGCCGGATCGTAGTCGGTGCGGTTGCCGTTCTTTTTCACCACCGACGGCATCATCAGCTCGATGCGCTCATAGGTGGTAAAGCGCTTGTCGCAGTTGCCGCAGCGCCGGCGGCGCTTGATGACGTCGCCCTCCTCCGATACGCGCGTATCGAGGACGTGGGTTTCGCCGTGCTGGCAGAACGGACATTTCATAGGGTGTGCGCTATATAAAGAATGAAAAAGCGCCGGACCTTCCGGCCCGGCGCCCCGATATTACCAACCGCCCGATCAGGCGTAAACTGGGAACTTGTCAGCCAAGACCTTCACAGCGGCTTTCACGCGCTCAATGGTGGCGGCATCTTCCGGATTATCCAGCACGTCGGCCACCAGATTGGCAACCTGCACCGCTTCCGCTTCCTTGAAGCCGCGCGTGGTCAGGGCCGGGCTGCCCAGGCGGATGCCGGAAGTCACGAATGGCTTCTCTGGATCGTTCGGGATGCCGTTCTTGTTGCAGGTGATGTGGGCTTGGCCCAGCACCGCTTCGGCAGCTTTGCCGGTCAGCTTCTTCGGACGCAGGTCCACCAGGAATACGTGCGACTCGGTGCCGCCGGAGACGATGCGCAGGCCGCGCTCGATCAGGGTACGGGCCATGGCGTCGGCGTTCTTGATCACTTGCTTCTGGTATTCCACGAATTCAGGGCTCAGCGCTTCCTTGAAGGCGACGGCCTTGCCGGCGATCACGTGCATCAGCGGGCCGCCCTGGATGCCTGGGAAGATCGAGGAGTTGATGATCTTCTCGTGCTCAGCCTTCATCAGGATGATGCCGCCGCGCGGGCCGCGCAGGGATTTGTGGGTGGTCGAAGTGACGAAGTCGGCGTGCGGCACAGGGTTCGGATACAGGCCGGCGGCGATCAGGCCGGCGTAGTGGGCCATATCCACCATGAAGTAGGCGCCAACGGCTTTTGCCACCTTGGCGAAGCGCTCGAAGTCGATCTTTTTAGAGAAGGCCGAAGCGCCGGCGATGATCAGCTTAGGCTTGCTTTCGTGGGCCAGACGCTCCATCGCGTCGTAATCGATGTCTTCTTCAGCGGTCAGGCCGTAGGACACGACGTTGAACCACTTGCCCGACATATTCAGGGCCATGCCGTGGGTCAGGTGGCCGCCTTCGGCCAGCGACATGCCCATGATGGTATCGCCCGGTTTCAGCACGGCGAAGAAGACGCCCTGGTTGGCTTGCGAACCGGAATTCGGCTGCACATTGGCCGCTTCGGCGCCGAAGAGCTTCTTCACGCGGTCGATTGCCAGCTGCTCGACCACGTCCACGTGTTCGCAGCCGCCGTAGTAGCGCTTGCCTGGGTAGCCTTCGGCGTATTTATTGGTCAGCTGCGAGCCCTGGGCTTGCATCACGGCTGGCGAGGTGTAGTTCTCGGACGCGATCAGCTCGATATGGTCGTGCTGGCGCACGTTTTCGTTCTGGATGGCGGCAAACAGCTCTGGGTCAACGTTGGCGAGGGTGTGATCTTTTGCAAACATGAAAAAACTCCAATTGAGAGTATTACTGGCAGGTTGGATCGAATGAGGGGAGCCGGATAGGGTATAGGCAGCCTCTTCGCACGAGTCCATCGATAGGCTGCCCAGGCGAACGGCTGTTGAAATTCTCACGTTCCCCGGTGGATGTCCACCTTTCGCCGATGTCGCGCCCAGCGCGCCGCATCCGCTTTTCGCCAGTTACGTGAGACGTAATGGAGCGCAAATTGTATGTGATGTGCCTGATTAGAGCAAGAAAAGCGATAACAGCATGGCAAGTCCCGGAAATACTGGCGTTTCGGCTACAATTTCCCTTGCACTCATCTATCCACAAGGACCGCTCCATGATCGTTTTCATCACCGGCGCGACGGCCGGCTTCGGCGCCGCCATGGCGCGCACTTTCGCCGCCCAGGGCCACAAGGTCATCCTCAGCGGCCGCCGCGCCGACCGTCTGCAGGCGCTGGCCGCCGAACTGGGCGAGCTGGCGCTGCCGCTCACCCTCGACGTCTGCGACAAGGCCGCCATCCACGCCACACTGGCCGCCCTGCCCGCCGGCTGGCAGGAGATCGATGTGCTGATCAATAACGCCGGCCTGGCGCTGGGCGTGAAACCAGCCCATGAAGCGCCGCTGGAAGACTGGGAAACCATGATCGCCACCAATTGCACCGGCCTGGTGACGATGACGCGCGCCGTCCTGCCCGGCATGGTGGAACGCGGCCGCGGCACCGTCATCAACCTCGGCTCGGTGGCCGGCCACTACCCTTACCCGGGCGGCAATGTGTATGGCGCGACCAAGGCTTTCGTCGAGCAATTCACGCTCAATCTGCGCGCCGACCTGATCGGCACCGGCGTGCGCGCCACCAATTTGGCGCCCGGCCTGTGCGGCGGCACCGAGTTCTCCAATGTCCGCTTCAAGGGCGACGACGCGGCCGCCGCCAAGGTGTATGAAGGCACCCAGCCGCTGACGGCCGAGGACATTGCCGCCACCGCCTACTGGATCGCCACCCTGCCGCCGCACATCAATGTGAACCTGATCGAGCTGATGCCAACTTGCCAGGGTTTCTCGCCATTTAACATCAAACGCGGCTAGAATGGGCTTTACATTGTGGAAACGTAAGCGATTGTTACATTTCTTGGCGTTAACACAGCAATCGGTTCTACTGGGCAGTTTTTCGGAATAAGCAATTTTTAAGCGACTTTCCTAATAAAAATCGCGTAAAATGTTGCCCAATTACATTTGTAGCAAAACAAACATGTCTTCAGAGTTCAACTGGGAGGTGCGTGTCTATTGCGAAGACACGGATGCCGGCGGAATCGTTTATTACGCAAATTACCTGAAGTTCTTCGAACGCGCGCGCACTGAGTGGCTGCGCGCGATCGGCGTTGGTCAACACCAGCTGCTCCAGGAGCAAGATGCCATGTTTGTTGTGAAGAGCGTGAGCGCCGATTACCACGCGCCGGCCAAGCTGGACGATGTACTAAACTTGTCCCTCAAAATCGAGAAGCTGGGCCGCGCTTCCCTCGTCGTCGTGCAAGAGGCGAGGACCGGCGGCACCCTGCTGAATACGGCGCGCGTGAAAATCGGCTGCGTCGATTCGGCCCTGCGTCCGCGCGCCGTGCCGGACGATGTCGCCGCCCGCATGCGCGGCTTTGTCCTCTAAGGCCCGCCCCTATCTATCCAGACTGAGATCCAATGAACGTCACCCAAGACCTTTCCTTCATCGCCCTCATCTCGAATGCGCACCTGATCGTTCAGCTGATCATGGCGCTGCTGCTCGGCATCTCGCTGATCAGCTGGACTTACATCTTCAAGAAACTGTTCGACGTGCGCTCGGCGCGCCGCCAGACCATCGAATTCGAAAAAACCTTCTGGGCCGGCGGCAATCTGCACGCCCTGCACCAGAGCGCCGGCAGCAACCGCGCCAGCAGCGGCGCCCTGGCGCGCATCTTCGAAGCGGGCATGGGTGAATTCATCAAGGGCAAACAGGCTTACGCCAACAGCCGCGAATCGCTGGACGTGGGCGCAGTGCTGGACGGCGCCCGCCGCGCCATGCGCGCCGCCTTCCAGCGCGAGATGGATGCGCTGGAAGCCCACCTGGCCTTCCTGGCTTCGGTCGGTTCCGTGTCGCCGTATATCGGCCTGCTCGGCACCGTCTGGGGCATCATGAACGCCTTCCGCGGCCTGGCCAATGTGCAGCAGGCCACGCTGTCGGCCGTGGCGCCCGGCATTGCCGAAGCGCTGATCGCCACCGCCATCGGCCTGTTCGCGGCGATTCCGGCCGTGGTCGCGTACAACCGTTTTTCGCATGACATCGACCGTCTGGCGATCCGCTTCGAGAGCTTCGTGGAAGAATTCTCGAACATCCTGCAACGCCAGTCGCGCTAAGAGGACAGGCAAGCCATGGCTTCTTCCTTCTCCAGCAGCATGCGCGGCAGCCGCGGCGGCCGCAAGCTGAAGTCCGAGATCAACGTCGTGCCGTATATCGACGTGATGCTGTGTCTGCTCATCATCTTCATGGTGATGCCCAGCTCGAACAATCCCAGCTCGGTCGACCTGCCGCACGCCGAGAAGGCCGTGCGTCCGCCCGATTCCTATATCCAGATTTCGATCAAGCCGAATGGCGCGCTGTCGATCGGCATCGCCGGCAAGAATGCCGATGCGCCGGAAACCGCGCCCAACCGCGACGCCGTGGTGAAGAAACTGAAAACCCTGCATACGGATAATCCCGAGTACCCGGTGCTGATCGCCGGCGACAAGGAAAGCAAGTACGACGATGTGATCCAGCTGATTTCGGAAGCGAAGAAGATGGGCATCGTGCGCGTTGGATTGGCGACGAAATAAGGCATGGCGACGAAACCGGCAACAGCAGGCGGCCCTTACCGGGTACCCAAGCGGCAAAACGGCTGGCGCGCATTCACGCTGGCCGTGGCGATGCACGCCGTGCTGTTCTTCTTCCTGTGGGGCGGCATCCGCTGGCAGAATACCGAACCAGTGGCGGTGGAAGCCGAGGTATGGGATATGACGGTCCAATCGGCCGCGCCGCCGCCCGAACCGGCACCGGAACCCGAGCCGCAGCCGGAACCGACGCCTACCCCGCCGCCGGTGGAAGCCCCGCCGCCGCCGGAAAAGATCGCGCCGCCGCAGCCCGATCCTGAAATCGCCTTGCAGAAGAAGAAAAAAGAAAAAGAAGAGAAAGAGCGCAAGCTGGCGGAAGAAAAACGCCTGCAAAAGCTGGAAGACGAAAAAGAGAAGAAGAAACTGGCCGAGGAAAAGAAAAAGCAGGAAGAACTGCGCCTGGCCGAAGAGAAAAAAGAAGCAGACAAGAAGAAAAAGCTGGACGAGGAAAAGGCGAAGAAGCTGGCCGAGAAGAAGGAAGCCGACAAGCTGGCCAAGAACCGTGAGGCGGAAATGCGCCGCATCACGGGCGCGGTCGGCAACGGCAGCACCGGCTCCACCGGCACGGCGGCGAAATCCACCGGCTCGCGCGTCGATGGCGGTTACTTGGCCGCGCTGCGCGCCAAGGTGCAAAGCAATGTCGCTTATGGCGGCGCCAAGCAGGATATCGAAGCCGTCTTCCGCGTCTCGCAGATGCCAACTGGGGAAATTATTTCGGTCCGAAAGATCAAGAGTAGCGGCAACCCGTCTTACGATGCCGCTGTGGAAAACGCCATCAACAAATCTTCACCTTTGCCAAAGAAAAAGGATGGCACAGTGGAAAGAGATCTTGATCTGGTGTTCAATATGAAAGACTTACCTTGATGCGAACCATGAAAAAACTGAATGTCCTCTTTATGACCGCCGGCATGCTGGCCGGCCTGGCAGGCACGGCCCATGCGCAGCTGCGCGTGGAGATTTCCGGCGTCGGCAGCAACCAGATCCCGGTGGCGATCGCCGCCTTCGCCGACGAAGGCGTGGCCCCGGCCCAGATTTCCGCCATCATCAAGGCCGACCTGGAACGCAGCGGCGTGTTCAAGATCATCGACGCCGGCACCATCTCGGATGCCGCCAACGTCGATTACAGCGCGTGGAAAGCGCGTGGCGCCGACGCGCTGGTGGTGGGCAGCGTGCAAAAGCTGGCCAACGGCACCTTCGACGTGCGCTACAAGCTGATGGACACCATCAAATCGTCCAAGCTGTCGCAACTGGACCAGTCCACCACGCCGCAGTTCACTCGCCTGTCGGCCCACAAGATCGCCGACGACATCTATGAAAAGCTGACCGGCGTGAAAGGCGCGTTCGCCACCCGCATCGCCTACGTCACGCAGCAAGGCCGCTCCTACCGCCTGGAAGTGGCGGATGCCGACGGCGAAGGCGTGCAACTGGCCCTGAGCTCGAACGAACCGATCATTTCGCCATCATGGTCGCCGGACGGCACCAAGGTCGCTTACGTCTCCTTCGAGCAGAAAAAGCCGGTGGTGTACGTGCAGAATCTCGTGACCCGCGCGCGCGTGGTGGTGGCCAATGAAAAAGGCAGCAACTCGGCCCCGACCTGGTCGCCCGACGGCCAGCGCCTGGCCGTGGCCCTGTCCAAGAGCGGCAATACCCAGGTGTATCTCGTGAACGCCGACGGCAGCGGTCTGCGCCGCCTGAGCCAAAGCTCCGGCATCGACACCGAACCGCAATTCTCGGCCGACGGCCAGTCCATCTACTTCACCAGCGACCGCAGCGGCGGCCCGCAGGTCTACCGCATGAGCGTGAACGGCGGCGATGCCCAGCGCGTCACCTTCAGCGGCAGCTACAACATCAGCCCGCGCATTTCCTCCGATGGAAAAACGCTGGCTTACATTTCCCGGCGCGACGGCGGCAACTTCCAGCTCTTTGTATTGGATCTGGCAAGCGGCCAGGAGCAACGCCTGTCTGACACAACCAGCGATGAATCGCCAAGCTTCTCGCCGAACGGCAAGTACATTCTGTACGCGACCGAATCGGCGCGCCGCAAGTCGCTCGCCGTGGTGTCGGTGGACGGCCGAGTAAAGCAGCGCTTGACCACTCAAGCGGGCAATATCAAGGAGCCCACCTGGGGTCCTTTCATGAAGTAAAGCAGTAGTTTGTTTAACAATGACCAGGAGAAGCAAAAATGCGTAACGTAAAAAGTGCAGCCTTCCTCATCACCAGTGCCGCCCTGCTGGCAGCTTGCTCGAGCACCCCAGTGAAAGAAACTCCACCAGCACCAGTAGTGGAAAAGCCAGTTGCTCCAGTAGTGGACAACACCCGCCAAGTAGCTCCAGTGCAAACCCAATCGATCGATCCACTGGACGATCCAAAAGGCGTGCTGGCTAACCGCAGCGTGTACTTCGACTTCGACAGCTATGTAGTGCGCGCCGACGGCAAGCCAGTGGTGGAAAACCACTCCGCTTACCTGTCGAAAAACAGCAAGCGCTCCATCCTGATCCAAGGTAACACCGACGAACGCGGCGGCGCCGAGTACAACCTGGCCCTGGGCCAGAAACGTGCTGAAGCCGTGCGTAAAGCGATGACCACCCTGGGCGTGCCAGAAGCGCAAGTAGAAGCCGTATCGCTGGGCAAAGAGAAACCAAAGGCTGAAGGCCACAACGAAGAAGCATGGTCGCAAAACCGCCGTGCCGACATCGTTTACAAGTAATCTGTCAGCAGATTCAAGTAACAGGCAATAATACGGGGCGGCGCGCAGTGTGAACTGCGCCCTGCCCCGTTTCCACAGCCAGAACCTGTAACTGAAAGCGTCCCAACCATGATGAAATTCACTCCCAAAGCCCTGGTGCTGGCCCTGCTCGCCGCCCTGTCCATGCAGGCCCAAGCCGGCATCTTCGACGACGACGAAGCCCGCAAAGCCATCCTCGACCTGCGCGCCAAGGTAGAGAACATCACGCGCGAACTGCAAACCCGTCTGGAAACCAAGACCGACAAAAGCTCGACCCTGGACCTGGTAGCCCAGCACGAACAAACCCTGCAGGAAATCGCCAAGCTGCGCGGCCAGATCGAAATCCTCGCCAACGACATCGCCACCGTGCAAAAACGCCAGCGCGACCTGTACACCGACCTCGACGCCCGCCTGCGCAAGCTGGAACCGCGCGAAGTCACGATCGACGGCAAAGCCGCCTCGGTCGACCTGTCCGAACAAAAGTCCTACGACGCCGCCCTGCAGCTGTTCAAGGACGGCGACTACAAGAACGCCGCCATCTCGCTGCAGGAATTCGTGCGCCGCTATCCCGAGTCCGGCTACGCCGCCAACGCGCAATACTGGCTCGGCAACGCCTTCTACGCCCAGCGCGATTGCAAGGCCGCCATCCTGGCCCAGCAAGCCGTGGTGAAGAACTATCCCGACAGCCCAAAAGCGGCCGACGCCATGCTCAACATTGCCAGCTGCCAGACCGAGCTGAAAGCCGTGGCCAACGCCAAGAAGACGCTGACCGAACTGATCAAGCAGTATCCAGGTTCGGAAGCCGCCGCCACCGCCAAGGAGCGCCTGCGCGGCAAATAAGCGGGCTGGAGCGGTGTCCCGGCGCAAATAAGATGCCAAGAGGCATTTGACAAGGTCGCCGGGGCATCCTATAATCTCGCTTCTTTCGGGGGTCGTTAGCTCAGCTGGTAGAGCAGCGGACTTTTAATCCGTTGGTCGCAGGTTCGAATCCCGCACGGCCTACCACTCGAAAGAAGCCAAGGTTTCATACCTTTGGGTCGTTAGCTCAGCTGGTAGAGCAGCGGACTTTTAATCCGTTGGTCGCAGGTTCGAATCCCGCACGGCCTACCAAGAATTATCAAGGAAGCCCACGAATTTCGGTTCGTGGGCTTTTTTGTTTTGCTCCATTCATCTGCCCTTGCGATGGGCTTACATCTCTCTCCTGGGAAATAATTGAAACATGCTCTCAGGACTGGGCCGCGCTCCAATAGACATTTGGAATTATTGGCTTCTATATCGGTATTCAGTAAGCCAATAGGCGCTGTGGCATACCACAACGCTCGATAAATCAGTAGC
>NZ_JABWEB010000031.1 GCF_013369485.1 Massilia sp. BJB1822 | reverse complement strand
TCGGCATGGCCGGCAAGGCCGGCCGCGAAACGGTTGCGCGTGATTTCCAGCACGCGTTCGTAGCCGGCCACCGTGGTGTCCAGCAGCTGCATCTGATAGTCGCTCTGGCGCAACGCAATATAGTTGAGGGCCAGCTCGCCCTGGGCCGAGAGGCGGGCCGAGGCCAGGTCGGCGGCGCTGGCCTGGGCGCTGGCGGCTGCGCCGCCGGCCCCGGCGCGCAGGCGTCCCCAGATGTCCGGTTCCCAACTGCCGCCGATGCTGGCACGGTACTGGTTGCCGGTGCGCGCAGCGCCTTCGCCGCCGGAGCGGTCGGCACTGCCCGTCAGGTTCAAGACCGGGAACAGCGCGGCGCGCTGCTCGGCCACGATGGCGCGCGCCTGCGCATAGCGGGCCACGGCCGCCGCCACATTCTGGTTCGACACTTCCACACTGGCGGCCAGCTCGTTCAACACGGGATCGCCGAACAGCGTCCACCAGGGACCGCGTTCCAGCGCATCGGCCGGGGCGGCGGGCTGCCAGCCTTCCGCCTCCTTGAAGTGGGCCGGCAATGGCGTGGCGGGCGTTTGATAGGCAGGGCCGACAGCGCAAGCGGTCAGCAAGCAGGCGGCCAGCGGCAGCAGGCGCAAAATCTGTTTCATCTTTGAAGTCATGGCGTAATCGGCGCGGCAGATGCCTGCGCGCCGCCGGTGCGGCTCAAATGCCGTTCATTCGGGCCGCGCGCGCGCAAGCGGTCCATCAGGATATAGACCACGGGTGTGGTCAGCAGGGTCAAAAGCTGGCTGGCGACCAGGCCGCCGATGATGGCAATGCCCAGCGGCTGGCGCAGTTCGGAGCCTTCGCCGAAGCCGATGGCCAGCGGCAGCGCGCCGAGGGCGGCGGCCAAGGTCGTCATCAGGATGGGGCGGAAGCGCAGCAGGCAGGCTTCGCGCACCGCCTGCACCGACGTCAGGCCGCGCGCGCGTTCCGCCTCCAGCGCGAAGTCGATAATCAGGATGGCGTTCTTCTTGACGATGCCGATCAGCAGGAAGACGCCGATCAGCGCGATGATGGAGAACTCCATATTGAACATCAGGAGCGCCAGCACGGCGCCCACGCCCGCCGAGGGCAAAGTGGACAGCACCGTCACCGGATGCACCAGGCTTTCATACAGGATGCCCAGCACGATGTAAATCACCACAATCGCAGCCAGGATCAGCAAGGGTTGCTGCTTGTTCGATTCCTGGGCGCTGCGCGCCGTGCCCTGGAAACTGCCGCGCACATTGTTCGGCATGGCGATATCGGCCTCCGCCTGTTTCACCGCGTCCTGCGCCTGGCTCAGACTGAAACCATCAGCCAGGTTGAAGGAGATGGTGGTGGCCAGCTCGCCATCCTGATGGTTGACCGAGGCCGGCGTGGCGCTTTCCGAAAAGCGCGCAATGCCCGTCAGCGGCACCATGGTGCTGGGCGCGCCGCTCAGGGCCGAACCGGTGGCCGCATCGCGCAAAGCCATGGTGTTGTTCGCGCTGGCGTTGCTGGAGGCCGTGGCGGTGGCCGCCGCGCGCGCCGCCACATGCACATCCTTCAGTGCTTCCGGGCTTTGGGCATATTCTGGCGCGACTTCCATCACCACTTTGTACTGGTTCAGCTCATCGTAAATGGTGGCGACCTGGCGCTGGCCGAAGGCATTGTAGAGCGCATTGTCCACGTCGCGCACCGTCATGCCGAAGCGCGCCACGGTATCCTTATCAATGGTGACGAAGGTTTCGACACCATTGTCCGCCTGGTCGGTATCCACATCGATCAGGGCTTTCTGCTGCTTCATCGCATCGGCCAGGCGCGCGGCCCAGTTTTTCAGGTCGGCGCGGTTATCGCTTTTCAGCGTGTACTGATAGGTGGAGTTGCTTTGCCGACCGCCCATACGCAAATCCTGCACCGTGTTGAGGAAGAGCGACACGCCCGTCACCTTTGCCAGCTGCGGCCGCAGGCGCGCAATCACCTGCTGTCCGGTTTCGCTGCGCTCCGATGCAGGTTTGAGATTGACGAACATGAAGCCGCCCCCTGCCCTGCCGCCGCCGGTGAAGCCTACCACTGTCGCCACCGCCGGGTCGCGCTTGATAATGCCAACCAGCTGGCGCAGCTTCTGCTGCATGGCCTGGAAGGAGATGCTCTGGTCGGCGCGGATGCCGCCATTGATCTGGCCCGTATCCTGCTGCGGGAAAAAGCCTTTGGGCGCGGCCGAGAACAGGTAGACGTTCAGGCCCACCACAAAGACTAGGATCGCCATCACCAGCCAGACGCTGGACAGCGCCCAGTCCAGCGAATGTTCGTATGCCTTGAGCACATGGCCGAACAGGCGCTCGAAGAAGCGCGAGATCGCGCCAGCCGGCTTGCTTTCCTGCCCTGGCTTGAGCAGCCAGGCGCACATCATGGGCGTGGTGGTCAGGGAAATCAGCAGGGAAATCAGCACCGCCGCCGACAGCGTGACGGCAAATTCGCGGAACAGTCTTCCCACCTGCCCGCCCATGAACAGCAGCGGGATGAACACGGCCACCAGCGACAGGCTGATGGACAGCACGGTGAAGCCCACTTCGCGCGCGCCCAGCAGGGCCGCCTTGAAGCGGTCCATGCCCGCCTCGATATGGCGCGAGGTATTTTCCAGCACCACGATGGCGTCATCGACCACGAAACCGGTCGCCACGGTCAGCGCCATCAAGCTCAGATTATTCAGGCTGAAACCCAGCAGATACATGACGCCGAAAGTACCCAGCAGCGAAACGATGGTCGCCACCGCCGGCACGATGGTGGCGCGGGCGCTGCGCAGGAAGGCGCTGACCACCAACACCACCAGCACGATGGAGACCAGCAGGGTAAGTTCGATTTCGTGCAGCGAGGAGCGGATGGAGTTGGTGCTGTCGGAAGCCACCTGCAGCTTCACGTCCTGCGGCAACTGTGCCTGCAGCTGCGGCAGCAAGGCCCGCACGCCATCCACGGTTTCGATCACGTTGGCGCCCGGCTGGCGCGTCACCAGCACGATCACGGCCGGGTCGCCGTTGTATAGGCCAAGGGTATTCTTGTTTTCCGCCCCGTCCAGCACTTCGGCCACGTCGCGCAGGCGGATGGCCGCACCGTCGCGCCAGGCGATCACCAGATCGCGGTAGTCGGCGGCGCTGCGCCCGCCGCTGGCGGTGCTGGGCGCGGAATAGATCTGCAACCGCCGTCCTTCGCTCTCGATGGCGCCCTTGGGCCGGTTGGCATTGGTGGCCTGGATGGCCGCCCGCACATCTTCCATCGACACGCCGTAGCGGTTCAGCGCATAGGGCAGCAACTCGACGCGCACGGCGGGCAGCGAACCGCCGCCGATTTCCACATCGCCCACGCCTTTCACCTGGGCCAGCTTCTGCTGCACGATATTCGACACCGCCTCGTAAATCTGGCCGGGGCTGCGCGTAGGCGATGTCAGCGCAAGAATGATGACCGGCGCGTCGGAAGGATTGGCCTTGCGGTAGGTGGGATTGCTGCGCAGGGTGGCCGGCAGGTCGGCGCGGCTGGCGTTGATGGCCGCCTGCACCTCGCGCGCTGCCGAATCGATCTTGCGGTTCAAGTCGAATTGCAGGTTGACGCGGGTGGAGCCGTTGCCGGAGGACGACGTCATCTCGTTGACGCCTGCGATCACGCCCAGCCTGCGTTCCAGCGGCGTGGCGACGCTGCTGGCCATGGTGTCCGGGCTGGCGCCGGGCAGGTTGGCGCTGACCGAGATCGATGGATAGTCAACCTGGGGCAGCGGCGATACCGGCAGCACGAAGAAGGCGGCAATACCCGCCAGCGCCAGCCCTATCGTCAGCAGCACCGTGGCGATGGGACGGCGGACGAATGGCTCGGAGAGATTCATGGCAGGACCACTCCAGCCGACGCCTCGCTGCCCTTGCCGCCCCAGCGCTGGCCCAGCCGGTCGAAGGCCAGGTAAATCACCGGCGTGGTATACAGGGTCAGCATCTGGCTCACGATCAAGCCGCCAAAAATGGCCAGGCCCAGCGGACGGCGCAATTCCGCGCCCTCCCCCCAGCCCAGCATCAGCGGCACGGCGGCGAACAAGGCCGCCAGGGTCGTCATCAGGATCGGGCGGAAGCGCAGCAGCGCCGCCTGGTGGATGGCTTCGCGCGGCGGCTTGCCTTCGTCGCGTTCGGCCTCGATGGCGAAGTCGATCATCATGATGGCGTTCTTCTTCACGATGCCGATCAGCAGGATGATGCCGATAATGCCGATCACTCCCAGATCCTGGCCGCTCAGCAGCAGCGCCAGCAAGGCGCCCACGCCCGCCGAGGGCAAGGTCGAGAGAATGGTCAGCGGGTGGATATAGCTTTCGTACAGCACGCCCAGCACGATGTAGACGCAGACCACGGCCGCCAGAATCAGCCAGAGCTGGTTGGTCAGCGAGGCCTGGTAGGCGCCCGCCGCGCCGAGGAAGGTCAGCGACACCGCAGGCGGCAGGCCGATGTCCTGCGCCGCCGCGCGGATCGCATCCACCGATTTGCCGAGTGCCACGCCGGGCGCGGTATCGAAGCCGATGGTGGTGGCCGGGTATTGGGCCACATGGGTGATCTGCAGCGGCGCGGGCTTTTCCGTGATGGTGGCGATGGCCGACAAGGGCGTGGGCTTGCCGCTGCCGGTGCGAATCTGCAGATTGCCCAGCGACTCGGGCGTGCTGAGGATGCCGGGCTGCGCCTCCAGGATCACGCGGTACTGGTTGGTTTCGGTGAAGATGGTGGAGACGATGCGCTGGCCGAACGCGCTGTACAAGGCGTCGTCGATGGCGGCGGCGGTAACGGACAGGCGCGAGGCCGTATCGCGGTCGATGGCGATATAGGCGGCAGCGCCAGTCGCGCCGGCGTCGGACACCACATTGCGCAGCTGCGCCTTCTTCTGCATCTGCGCGGCCAGCTTGCCGGCCCATTGCGACACCGTGGCATTGTCCGCGCCTTCCAGCGAAACGCGGTATTGGGTGGGGCCGGATTCGGCGTCGATGGTCAGATCCTGGGTCGGTTGCAGGTAGATTTGCACGCCCGCCACCGTCCCTGCCCTGCGCTTCAGGCGTTCCATGGTGTCGGCCTGGTTGCCGCGCTCGCGTTTCAGGTTGATCAGCATGCGGCCGGTGTGCAGCATGGTGTTGTTGGCCGCGTCCACGCCCACCAGCGAGCTCAGGGATTCCACGTCCGGGTCTTCCAGAATCGCCTTGGCGGCGGCCTGCTGCAACTCGGCCATGCGGCTGTAGGACACGGCTTGCGCGGTTTCGATGCGCGCCTGCAGCTGGCCGGTGTCCTGCGTCGGGAACAGGCCTTTGGGGATGTAGATATACAGCAGCACCGTCAGCGCCAAGGTGGCCAGCGCCGCCAGCAGGGTCAGTCCCTGCCGCTGCAAGACCCATTGCAGGGACAGGTCGTAGCGGTGGATCACCTGGTCCATCACGCGCTGGATGCGCGCGCCGACGCTGCCCGGCGCATCGCCGGCATGGCTGCGCAACCAGCGGCCCGCCATCATCGGCACCAGGGTCAGCGACACCACGGCCGAAATCAGGATGGTAATGGATAGTGTGACGGCGAACTCGCGGAACAGCCGCCCCACCACATCGCCCATGAAGAGCAGCGGAATCAGCACGGCGATCAGCGATACCGTCAGCGAGATGATGGTGAAACCGATCTGCTGCGCGCCCTTGAGCGCGGCGGCCATCGGCGTCTCGCCCTCCTCGATATAGCGGGCGATGTTCTCGATCATGACGATGGCATCGTCCACCACGAAACCGGTGGCGATGGTGAGCGCCATCAGGCTCAGATTATTCAGGCTGTAGCCCAACAGGTACATCAGGCCGCAGGTGCCGATCAGCGAAATCGGCACGGCCAGGCTGGCGATCACGGTGGCGCGCAGGCTATGCAGGAAGGCGAAGATCACCAGCACCACCAGCACTACGGCCAGCACCAGCTCCATCTCCACATGTTCGACCGAAGCGCGGATGCCATTGGTGCGGTCGCTCAGCACATCGACGCGCAGCGCGCCGGGCAAGCCGGCCTGCAGCTCGGGCAGACGCTCCTTGATCGCATCCACGGTCGCAATCACATTCGCGCCGGGCTGGCGCTGCACATTCAGGATGATGGCCGGCTTCAGGCCGGACCAGGCACCCAGCTTGACGTTTTCGGCGCTGTCCACCACCTGCGCCACGTTCGACAGGCGCACCGGCGCGCCGTTCTTGAAGGCCACGATCAGGTTCTTGTAATCGTTGGCGGTCAGCAGTTGGTCGTTGGCGTTGATGGTGAAGGAGCGCGTGGGGCCGTCGAAGCTGCCCTTGGCGCTATTCGCGTTGGCGGCAGAAATGGCGCTGCGCAGCGTGTCCAGCCCCAGGCCATAGGATGCCAGCGCCAGCGTATCGGCCTGGATGCGCACGGCGGGACGCTGGCCGCCGCTCAGCGTGACCAGGCCCACGCCATTGACCTGCGAGATCTTCAGCGCCAGCCGGGTGTTGACAATGTTCTGCACCTCGGTCAGCGGCATCGTATCGGAGGTGATGGCCAAGGTCAGCACGGGCGCGTCGGCCGGATTGACCTTGGCGTAGACGGGCGGCGCCGGCAAGTCTGCCGGCAGCAGCGAGCCGCCCGCATTGATGGCGGCCTGCACTTCCTGCTCCGCCACGTCGAGCGTCTGGCCCAGGCTGAATTGCAGGGTGATGATGGAAACGCCCGCCGCGCTGGTGGAACTCATGCGCTGCAAGCCCGACATCTGGCCGAACTGGCGCTCCAGCGGCGCGGTCACGGTCTGGCCCATGACTTCTGGGCTGGCGCCGGGATACAGGGTCTGCACCTGGATGGTCGGGAAATCGACCTGGGGCAGCGCCGACAAGGGCAGCAGCTTGAAGCCGACCAGGCCCGCCAGCACGATGGCCAGCATCAGCAGCGAGGTCGCCACCGGACGCTGGATGAATGGCGCCGAAGGACTCATCGCGCGCCGCCTCCCGGCTGCTGGCCTGCGCCGTCGCGCCGCTTGCGCTCCTCGCCAGGCGCAGCGGATGCCGGCGTGGAGGCTGCGGGCGCATCCTCGGCCTGCCGGCGATGGCGGCGATGTCCCTCCCCGCCTTCGCCCGCCTGGCCGCCGACGCCAGCGCCTTTGCCGCCCCGCTCTCCCGGCAAGGTGACGCGGGCGCCGTCCTTCAGGCGATCGGCGCCTTCAGTGATGACCTGTTCGCCCGCCTGCACGCCGGTTTTAAGCTGCACCTTGTCCACCGTGGCCTGGCCGCGCGTGACGGGGCGCAGCGAAACGGTCTTGTCCTGGTTCAGCACATACACGAAATCGCCGGTCGAGCCATGCCGCAGTGCCGTCACCGGCACCATGACCGCATCCTTGACGGTGCGCAGCTCCAGGCGCACGTTGACGAACTGGCTGGGGAAGAGCGCCATCTTGGCGTTCTCGAAACGCGCTTTCGCCATCACCGTGCCGGTCTGCGTGTTCACCTGATTGTCCAGCGCCGCAAAGCTCCCCTGTTCCAGCGTGGCGCTGCGGGTGCGGTCCAGCGCCAGCGCTGGCAGCACGGCGCCTTCGTTGGCGCGCGCGATCAGCTCCGGCACCTGGTCCTGGGGCACGGCGAATTCCACATCGATGGGCGAAATCTGGGTGATGACGGCAAGGCCGTTGGCGTCGCCCGAACCCACCAGATTGCCGACGTCGACCACGCGCAGGCCGACACGCCCGCTGATCGGCGCCACCACCTTGGTATAGCCCAGGTTCAGGCGCGCCGTGCCTTCGGCCGCCTTGTCCGTCATTACCGTGCCTTCCAGCTGGCGTACCAGGGCCGCTTGCGTATCCACGTCCTGGCGCGCAATGGAATCCTGGGCCAGCAGGGTGCGGTAGCGTTCCAGCGTCAGGCGGGCGTTTTCCAGCTGAGCTTCATCGCGCTGGCGCTGGCCGCTGGCCTGCATCAGCGACAGCTCGAACTGGCGCGGATCGATCTGGGCCAGCACCTGGCCCGCCTTGACCATCTGCCCTTCCTTGAACAGCACTTTCTGCAGGATGCCGGAAACCTGGGGCCGCACGGTGGTGGTGGCCGCTGCCGACACCGTGCCAAGCGCCTCCAGCACAACCGGGATATCGGCCTTTTCAGCCGTGGCCACGCCCACAGTGCTGGCTGGGCCACGGCCGCCGCGCCCGGAACCACGTCCGGCGCCACCCGCTGCCCCACCTGATCCGCCAGCCCCAGGGACGCCCGCTCCCGGCCCACCCTGCCCCGCCCCTTCCGGCGCCTTGTGGGTCAAATGCCAGGCCAAACCACCCAGCCCCGCCATGGCCGCAACCGCGATAACGGCACCCAGCCATTTGCGGCGGCGCGATTGGGGGGCTGGAGAAGTGTTCGGGTGCGCATCCATCGCAAGTCCTTGCTGGGTCAGAGTGTTGAATGACTCTAGCACAGGGCTTTCCGGCAAATGCTTCAAGGCCGATACAATTGGCCGCCGCCGGACGGCATCCCGCGCCAGGCCGATTCCGTCCAAAACGTCCTTCGGCTCGTGAAAACAGCCCGAAAGACGCGCAAAGCGCGCAAAACCGGCCCTCAAACGAAAACGCCACCGGCGGCTGCCGATGGCGTTTTGCTGTCAAACCCGGTTACAAATTGGCTACATTACGCAGCAAATCGATACGGCCTAGCGCGGCGATTCACAGAGGCAGTGCGTAAGCGCCGTGAATGGCTTGCGCTGCTGGGTCAGATCGTTCAGCCAGCTCAGATCCTTCGCCACGCCGGCAGCCACGCCCAGCGGCAGGCCGGATGGCGCCAGCGCCACTTTCACCTGCTCGCCCACAGCCTTGGCGGCCGAACCGCCGAAGTATTCCAGCACGCGGTCGAAGCGCGAGGTTTCGCGCTCGATGTAGACGATGCGCGGCTCGCCCTCCATCTTCGCGCGCTTGGCGGCTGACTTCAGCGCGTCCTGATAGCTGCCCAGGGTATCCACCAGACCGCGTTCCTTGGCCTGGGCGCCGGTCCACACGCGGCCCTGACCCACTTCATCGATCTTGGCCGGGGTGGTACGGCGCGCCAGCGCGGCCTTGGTGGTGAACTCGTCGTAGGTGTGGTTGATCATGCCCTGGATGACCTGGCCGAAGCGCGGGTCCATCGGACGCAGGCGGTTATCGATATCGCCCAGCCAGGTGGTGGTCTGGCCGGCGGTATGGATGCCCAGCTTGTCCGCCACTTTTTCCACCGTCGGATACAGAGCAATCACCCCGATGGAACCGGTGATGGTGGCCGGATCGGCAATCACCTCGTCGGACGCCATGGAAATCCAGTAGCCGCCCGATGCCGCCACATTCCCCATCGACACCACCACCGGCTTGCCGGCGGCGCGCGTCAGTTCCAGCTCGCGACGGATCAGCTCAGAGCCGAAGGCGCTGCCGCCAGGCGAATCCACGCGCAGCACCACAGCCTTGATGCTGCTGTCTTCGCGCGCCATGCGGATCAGGTTTGAGGTCGATTCGCCGCCGATGGCGCCGGGACCAGCCACGCCATCGCCGATCTCACCCACCGCCATCACCACGCCGATGGCATCGCCGGTGAATTTCGGACGCTGGCGCGCCAGATAATCATCAAACGCCACCTGGCGGAAGGTCTTGCCCTCCGCATTCGTGGCGCCGCGCTCCATCATCAGCTTGCGGATATCGTCGCGGGTTTTCACGCCATCGATCAGTTTCGCATCCAGCGCCACCTTGGCCATATTGCCATTGGCGGCCTTGGACAGCTCAGGCAAGCCATTGATGACCTTCATCAACTGGCCTTCCGGCAGCTTGCGCGCCGTCTCCACGCCCTTGGTATAGCGCGCCCACAGATCGTTGATGAGGAAGGCGTCCGCTTCCGCCGCAGCCGGCGAAGGACCATTGGCGACGAATGGCTCGGCAAAGCTCTTGAAGGTGCCGACCCGCATCAGGTTCACGGTCACGCCCACCTTGTCGAGCGCATCGCGGTAATAGCTGCGGTAATGGCCGAAACCGTCCAGCATCACCATGCCCATCGGGTGCAGATAGATTTCATCGGCATGCGAAGCGACCTGGTACTGTGCCTGGTTGTAGGAGGCACCCCAGGCCACCACTTTCTTACCCTTGGCCTTGAAACGGTCCAGTGCCGCGCCGAACTCGCGTTCCAGCGCCTGGCCGCCGCCCTGCATTTCGTCCAGCACCAGCACGGCGCCACCGATCTGGGCGTCCTTGCCAGCCGCCTCCAGCACCGACAGCACATCACGCAGCTGGATCTGCTTGCGCGGGTCGTCGCCATTCAGATTGGCCAGCACGGCTTCACGCGCGCCATTGCGGCCCTGCTCCAGCAACTGGCCTTTCAGCTCGATCACCAGCATGGTCTTGTCGCCCAACGGCTTGGCGCCACCGCCGAAGATCGCATACAGCAGCGCGATCAGGATAATCAGGAACAGCAGGTTCAGTACCGCGCGGCGGCCAACGTCCAGCGCGCGCCAGACAAAGCGGAAGGCGCCGCCGACATAAGATGAAACCGATCGAGACATCAATTCTCCTAAAATTAAGATGATTCCGTGACTACTGTAAGCGAAAAAGCAAGTTTAGTCAGTGCGTCGGCAGCATTTCTTTACTTTCGGCCGGACGCGAAATCAGGAACAGGCCGCCCATGGTCAGCAAACCGTTGAGTATCAACAGTTCCAGGCCGATCTTGTAACTACCAAATAATAAGCCTTGATACTGCTCGACCAGGAAGCACAGCGCCGGCCCGGCCAGCACCACCAGCGGCACGCGGCCATCCTGCACGCGGCGGCGCGTGAACAGGCCGAAGGCGAACAGGCCAAGCAGCGGACCATAGGTGTAGCCAGCCAGCTTGAGGATCACGCCGATCATGCTGGGATTATCGACCCATTTGAACACCATCACCAGCACCAGGAAGAGCGCGCAGAAGCCGAGATGGACGCGGTGCCGCATGCGCAGGCATTGCGCCTCGCTCAGGTCCACGCGCCGTTTCAGGCCCAAGATGTCGATGCAGTAGGACGAGGTGAGCGCCGTGATCGCGCCATCCGCGCTGGGGAACAAGGCGCTGACCAGGGCGATGAAGAAGACCATCTGCATGGCGGCGGGCAGATGGCCCATGACCACGGCAGGGAAGATCTTGTCGCCGCTGGCCGCCAGCCCGACCTGGGGCGCATACAGGTACAGCAGGCCGCCCAGGAAAAGGAAGAGCGACAGCACGGCCACCAGGATCGCCGTCAGCGCCAGCATATTCTTTTGCGAATCGGCCAGGGTCTTGACCGAGATATTCTTCTGCATCATCTCCTGGTCCATGCCCGTCATGGCGACCACGATGAACATGCCGGCGAAGAAGTGCTTCCAGAAGTAGAATGGGCTGTCCACGTCCAGCGTGAAGATGCGCGACAGGCCTTTCGCCTCCATCTGCGCCAGGCTGCCCGCCACATCCAGCCGCATTTCATGCATCAGGAAGACCACGCAGCTGACGAGGCCCAGCAGCATGCCCACGGTTTGCAGGGTATCGGTCCACACGATGGTCTTCACGCCGCCCTCGTAGGTATAGAGAAGGATCATCAGCAGGATCACCAGATTGGTGAGCCAGAACGGCACGCCCAGGCTGTCCAAAATGGTCGCCTGCAGAATATTCACCACCAGGTAAAGGCGCGCCGTGGCGCCCAGGGTGCGCGACAGGATGAAGAAGGCCGCCCCGCTCTGATAGGAGCGGCGGCCCAGGCGCATGTCCAGATAGTGGTAGATGGAGGTCAGCTTGAGCCGGTAGTACAGCGGCAGCAGCACATAGGCCACCGCCACATAACCGGCCACATAACCCATGGTCAGCTGCAGATAGCCGAAACCGTCGCGTCCCACCCCACCCGGCACGCTGATAAAGGTGGCGCCGCTCAGCGTGGTGCCCACCATGCCGAAGGCCACCAGCATCCAGTTCGAACTCTTGTTACCGATGAAGAAGCTGTCGTTGTTCGCATTGCGCGAGGTGAACCAGGCCACCAGCAGCAGCAGGCCGAAGTAGCCGAACACCAGTGAAAATAGGGAAAAAGAAGACATTCCAGATCCGATTGAAAAACAGTGGGCAGCAATATACACCGCCCGGGCAAGCTCTCGTCTAAAATCACTGGGTAAAAACACAGGAACAGCCATGTATTCAGCCGAAACCAAAGAATTCGCCCGCGAACAGGAAAAACTGGTGCTACCGCTGGAGTACCGCGCCCACTCACAGTCCGATGGCCGCGGCGAAGGCCGCGAAGAGTGCATGCGCGACTATGCGCGCGTACTCTACTCCGCCTCCTTCCGCCGCCTGCAAGGCAAGATGCAGCTGCTGGGCGTGGACGCCAACAGCTTTAACCGCAACCGCCTGACGCACAGCCTGGAGGTGGCGCAGATCGCCCGCTCCATCGCCGCCGACCTGGGACTGGAGCGCAGCGTGGTATCCGAAACCTGCTCGCTGGCCCACGACATCGGCAACCCGCCCTTCGGCCACTACGGCGAGAAAATCCTGAACGAGCTGATTGCGGACGGCGGCGGCTTCGAAGGCAACGCCCAGGCCTTCCGCATCCTGCGCACGCTGGAGAAAAAGCATTACGCCTACGCGGGCTTGAACCTGACCGTGCGCACCCTGTTCGGCATCACCAAGTACTTCCACCGTCGCGAGGACAATCCCAAGAAGTTCCTGTACGAGGATGATTACGCCTTTCTCAGCGCGGCGCTGGATGGCCATGGCATCGCCGTGCGCAAGAGCATCGACGCGCAGATCATGGACCTGTCCGACGAAATCGCCTACGCCGCGCATGACCTGGAGGATGCGCTGAGCTTCGGCATCATCACCTGGGGCGAGATCGTCCACGAATTCAAGATCAGCCGCGACTTCGCCGGTGCTTACGAACAGTTCTCGGCCATCGCCGAACACGCCCATGCCGAAGCGCTCAAATGCGAGGCGCAGGACAGTTCGGAGGAATACTCCATCGTGCTGCGCAAGGAAATGACGTCACAAATCGTGCATGAGCTGTGCCGCGACATCAGCGTGGTCGAAGGCAAGCATGGGCCGGAACTGGGCTACAAGACCAAGGCGGAGCTGGCGCGCGGCCTGAAAAGCCTCCTGTGGAAGGCCATCCTGCGCAAGAAGGATGTGCAGCTTTACGAAAAGCGCGGCGAGAAGATCATCCGCGGCCTGTTCGAGGTGCTGAGCGACAAGCAGTACAACAAGGACAATATCCTGCTGCCGCCCGAACTGCGCTGCCTGAAGGACTCTCGCGAGCGCCTGGTGATCGACTACATCTCCGGCATGATGGATTCAAACGCCGCCCAGGAGTACGAAAAGTACTTCGGCGAGGGCAGCCTGGATGCCATCTACTGGAAGAAGTAAAACCATGGCCGAGCATCTCCCCCAGCTCAACCGCGCGGAATACACGCGCCGCATGAACCGCGTGATCGACCACATCGACCGCCATCTCGACAGCGCGCTGGAAACGGCGGAACTGGCCGACATCGCCAACTTCTCGCGCTTCCATTTCCACCGCATCTTCGCCGCCTGGATGGGCGAAACCATCGGCGACTATGTGCGGCGGCGGCGCCTGGAAAGGGCAGCCTTTCACCTGTCCTGCCGCCCCCAGGCGGGCGTACTGGAGGTGGCGCTGGCCACCGGCTTCGGCTCGGGCGAAGCGCTGGCGCGCGCCTTCCGCCAGAAGTTCGGCTGCTCGCCCAGCGCCTGGCGCGACGGTACGCGCGAGCGCCTGGCCGCATTGGCGGCCGGGCTGCGCCAAGCGCGCGAGGCGGCCAATAGCAATCCTGATCAGGTGAATGGCAATGACGGTCAGGCCGGATTCCTGCCGCTCGGCGAACATGGCGACTCCCAATCACCAAATGGAGAAAGCCAAATGGAAGTACGCGTAATCGACCTGCCCGCCGTCACCATCGCCTATCAGCGCCATATCGGCCCTTATGGCATGAGCGTCAGCGAATTCTGGCGCAGCACCGTGTCGCCGTGGATGCATTCGCATGGCCTGGACAGCGCCACCTGCTACGGCGTGGGCCACGACGACCCCAGCATCACGGCAGCGGAGAAATGCCGCTACGACGCCTGCGTCGAAGTGCCGGAAGGATTCAAGAACGGCGGTCAGGCCAGCATCTCGACGCTGCCGGGCGGCCGCTATGCGGTGGCGCAGTTCCAGGGCCGGCGGCCACGATCGCGGCGGCATGGAGTAGCCTCATCCGCGAATGGCTGCCATCCAGCGGCCTGCAATGCGACGATCGGCCGCTGCTCGAACGCTTCTCGCCGCAGACGGCACTCAATCCCCAGACTGGCGAATTCAGTTGTGAGCTGTGCATTCCCGTAAGAGCCTTATAAATCCCGCCTGATGGCACTTTGTGCTAAATCAAAATGTCCAACCCTGGTGTCCGGCGGGGCCGCCGAGGCCCCCGGTGCCAGGCACCAGGGTTAGACATTGTTTGTGCTAGATCAGAGGTTGGCGGCTGCGCGGAATTCGGCTCCGCGGTTGTAGGGAATCGGATTCAGCCGCTCCAGGCGCCGCCGGCAATGCCCAGGTTAACTGCCGCGATATTCAGGCCGGAGGGTACATCCACGGTGCGCGGCGTGAAATGTTCCGCCTGGCGCACCACATACACTTGCAATTAAAAGTGGGAGTTACCCAAGAATTTAATTACATAATTTTTTAAATTCCTCCAATTCACTTTCATTTAAATTATTAACCAATATCGCCACCATATGATTCTCGGAATCCACGCAAAATACAACATCGCCCTTAGAGATCACGCTCTTAATCAAGAGTTCATCCGAGAAGGCAATCAATAGGCGATTTGAATCAACAAATATATTGAACGCCCCCACCTCATCCTTAAAGCCATTATCTGGCCATTCATCAATGGCCACCCTAGGAAAGCCTAGTGATCTAAATTCTCCGGGGATATTTAATTCAGGGAAGCCATTTTCTACCTTTCCAGGCAAAACCAAAGACATGCTTACAATTTGGCTTGTTATCCGATCAATCTCCAACTCAAGAAGGGTGGACTTAAAGTTTCCAGTTCTCCAGTAAACATTTCGACCATTTGATGGGAGATTTTGCCAAATCTTAAATGGCAAGTAATCACCAAATTCACATTCAACATTCTCACAATCTTGATAATCAATTACTCTTAACATTTGGCTTTCCCTTATAAAGTGCATGATACAAAGCTGGCAATTGTTCAGCTGATTTCGGGGGCGCGAATACCAACTCCCAATTGTTTACATAAATCGCATTTCGGTATACCAGTCCATTTTTCACCGCCATGTTGACTGCATCGCCCAGGCTTTTGAGTTGTACTTGGCTCGCTAAGCGGACAGCTTCAGGTGTATAGTCTACTGCTTTACCTGCCGCATACTCCGCAAGGTGTTTAGTAGCATGTCCATCTGCCCAGACCTTCCCACCATTTTCCAATACAAGTTCAAATTTTTTAGGTATCAGGGAACCTGGATGCACCTAAACACCTAAGCTAAGTACAACTTCCCCCAAATCATAGTTATTATTAAGAAATTAATCTCAGATACGAATGCTGCGCATTAAATTCTGCCTGCTCGTACCCATCAACAAGACAATTCACTCCTTCTGGAATTTTTGCTCTAGAAATATTCACGGCGGATTTACAAGCATCACACCAAATCAACTTCCAACCAAAGCCTATTTTTTTGAGGCCAAAATATTGATATTTAAGGCCTAAAGACCCACATTCCGGACAAGCACATTCATCATAGCGCAAGTCATCAGTAGGCAAAACCTTAAGCCAATCGATATATTTTGTATTATTCATTCTCATCGAAACCCATCTAATCGACCAGATCTACTGGGTGGGCGCGGCCAAACGCGGCACCGATCCGGCCGCACTGCCGGGTAGCCGAAGCGTCGCGGAGTTGCAAGCTGAAATAGCCAGGCTGCGCAAAGAATTGGCAGTCAAGCAGATGGAAAAGGACGTGCTAAAAAAGGCCACCGCGTACTTCGCGAGGGAGTCGCTGCCCGGTACGCGTTCATGAAATCGGTGCGGCTCGATTATCCTCATGGCTTGTTGTGCCGCGTCTTTGAAGTGTTGTAATGACCCAGCGGCTTCTACGCAACGCTCGTGCGCCAACCATCGCAGCGCGAGCAACACGACGAGCACTTGAAGGTCGCGATCAACGCCGCTCACGTACAGACGCGCGAGACATATGGCCCCTTGCGTTTGCAGACGGAGCTGACCTCGCAAGGGTTCAAGGCTGGACGCGACCAGATCGTGCGCCTGCGGCGAGAGCTTGGCCTGCTTTGCAAGCACAAACGGAAGTTCAAGGCCACGACGAATTCGATTTTCGAGCTACGCATTCGGTTCTTCTCAACTATCCACCAAAAAAACGTTTTTCCATATTTTCAATAACCAGTTTCCCTATTTTTTCAGAATTTAATTTTATTTCACCCAATCTTTTCATTAATTTATTGTCGAGCTCAACCACTACTCCCATCGAAAGCATAGCATTTAAAGAATCTACAGCAGCCATTGCCACCTCATCATCTGGATGAGAAATTAATTCGACAACAATCTCAGTTGCCGACAAAGATTCCACCTCACTAAGAGTTTCAGCACATCGCCGCAACCAAATTAAATCCTTATCATCCAGCTCCTGTTTGAGTAAACCCCAATCCCCATTATCAAACTTTGAAAAAATTAAGGCTGCTTCGCCAATTCCTATATCGGACCAATAGTCATCCGAAAAGTCACGGCTTATATGTTTATTGTATATTTCATACATTTCATGGGGTTCCCAGGAATATTTGTGGATTAGTATAACCAGCACCACATGGGTAGGCTGCTGTAGCATTATCTAGGCACCTAAATAGTTACACCCCTAGCATATAATAGAAGGCCCGTTAAAATTCCAAAAAAAACTCCAAAACTAAAAGATTTTTGCCCCAATGTTTTAAATGAAAAAAAACCCATTCCGCCAAAAAAATACAAACCAAACAATACTATTGCATATAAAAGCCTGTAGCTCGACAAAGCCCAAGAAAAACCACATGAAGCAACAAAAGCAATAATAAAAAATACAAAGTATTTCGCCTTGTAAAGAAAAATAGATTTACTCATGTTATTTCCCCAATATCCCACCTTTCAACAATGAGTCGGCAACATTATGACCCTCTTCAGCTTTACGAGTAGTGTCTCCAATGAATGCCGCCGGACCAAATCCAGTAAATATACCCGTAGTTACCCGTCCAAGCAGAAAAGACTTCAACCATCCATCCTGATTATCGGCATACATTTTCCCTAAGGCTTGTCCCATTGCCCGATCAACTTCCTTAGCAAAATCTTTATCGTTCCTATATTTATTTGCAAAATCTTGTACTGCATTGCCTTCCTGCTCCCACCGCCCATATTCCTCTGTACCCATCAGACCTGTGCCTCGTGCGATGAAACGAATAGCATTCCCAGTTCCTGTAGCAATGGACCATGCACCATCTCCAAATGCCTGTATTTTCTCAGTCATTGAGCATGTAGCACTTCTACAATGAGGCGTATGTGGATATTCTTTGATCAAGCTATCAATTACCGCCCTATCCATCTGCGTTAAACCTTTTCCTTCAACGCCATTTTCAGAGAATAGCATTTTATCGGAGCGTTGGTAATCTGAAGAAACATCAAATAGTGGAACTGGGTTTCCTTTTTGATCATAACCAATAATGCTAGGATGGGTATTCTTATAGGCATTCAAATAACTTGAAGCTTCTTGATTCCAACCACCAGCAGCCTTCGCCTTCTCATCAACTTGGCGCAACAACTGGCTTTCAAGCAATTGTGCAGCCTGCGTCGCTGTCATGCCGGGATGTTTAGACGCATACTCTTTGGCCAAAATTTCACGTATCAACTTGATTTCGCCCGAGTGTAGCTGGCGATTATTGATATCGACCGTCCCAGCAGCATTCGCCCCCTGCGCCGCACCATTAAACACGCTGGAACCGCTCTCTCCAGTTGCGCCGGTTACCACTAAACCACCTAATGCCCCCCCCAGTGTTGCGAAGGCCTCCTGATAAGCGTTAACCAATTTATCCCTGGCTTCCCCCTTCAATCCCTGCTTTTCTGCTTCTTCTTCGCCAAATTTTTTACCCAGTTGCTGCCCTTGATCTCCAGCAATTACACCGCCGGCAGCCCCCACAGCACCTGTCCCGCCATTCGCAGCACCACCAATCAAACTCTGCGTCGCTACATGCAGGCCCTGCCGATAAATACCATTGTCATCCCACTTGCTAGCAATCTCGCCTGCTTCAATAGCCTTGGTGGCATATGTTGCCGCCGTTTCCGTGTCACCCTCGGCGTAGGCCTTCTCAGATTTGAGCGTAAAAGCGACCTGGTCACGTAACGCCGCTTCCATCTGCTCATTGCCCATTTTGCCCACCAGTTTCGCCGCAACCGGACCAGCCGTCTTAATAAACGCCTCCGTCACCGCCAACTCGGTTTCAACTTCCTTCTTGTCGAAGTTGTTGGCGATCTTGCCGCTGGTGTCTACGCCCGTTTCCACCTGACGGTTAGTCTCGGCCACCGTTTGCGCGGCGCTCTTACCGGTCGCTGCGATCTGCGCCGCGTCGTCACGGATCACGAGCTGGCCTGCGCCTACGCCGCTCCTGGTCGTGCTGTTGTTCTTGTCGTTGCTCGCCACGGCAATCGGCGTATCGACCTTGGAGCTGCCCGCTTTCATCAGGTCCACACCACCCGGGCCCGCGCCTTTGCCATCACCGCCGCTGCCCGCCATCCCTATAGTGCCGCCACCGCCGATGCTGCTGGCCTTGGTCACCGCATGGTTGGCAATATCGCTGCTGGTCAGGGTCTTCGTATCCAGAATGCTGGTCGCGGCGCCGGCTGCCGTAGCGCTGATCACGGCGCCTTTCAGGTCGGTGTTGCCGCCGACCTTGACCTGGAAGCCGCCATCTCCCGCCTTGATCCCGCTTTGCTCCTGCACGCTCGCATAGTCGCTGTGAATCTTGCTTTGGTTGATGCTGGCGCTGAAGCTTGCGCCCATGCCCACCGTGCCGCTTACGCTCATGCTTTGGTTCTTGGCGTCGAACTTGGCTGTGTCTTGCAGGCTTTCCAGTTTCAGGTCGCCGCCCACGTTGGCGACCACCTGCTGGCCGCTGGCCACGGCGCCTTTGATGGTCGTGTCGCCGCCACTTGTGATCTCCAGCTGCTTGCCAGCCGTAACATGACTGTTCAGCTGCGTGCTGCCTTCGCCGTCTTCCTTGCCGCGTCCCAGGCTCGCGCTGGCCGTGAAGCCGAACGACATGCCGTTGGTGCCGATCGATGCGCCAATGCCGGCCGCCGCGCTCATGCTCTTGCTGTCGCTGTGCTGGCTTTCCGTGTCCTGCGCGGCGACCAGGTTCACGGCATTGTCGGCTTTGAGCTTGATATCCCCCTTGGCGTTCAGGTCGCTGCCGATGATGTCGATATTGCTGTCCTTGCCGGCACCGGTGGCGCTGATGCTGAGGTTGTTCCCGGCCGTGAGCGCGCTGCCGTAGTTGGTCAGGCTGGCCGTGGTTTGCGTCTGCTTCGACTCGGAATGGCCTGCCGTCAGGCTGATACTCACGTTGACGCCGTTCTGGGCCACATTGTTGGCGATATTCGCCGCCTGCATGGCGGCCGTGGCGGCGGCCAAGGCCTGGACCCGGCTGTTTTTCGTTTGTGTCGCCTTGTTCGCGGTTTGTATGGCCTGGATCGCTTCCACCACCGTGCCGCCAATCGCCAGCGTCAGGCCATCCTGCACGCGGGTCAGTTCGAACTTGCCTTTCTCCGCGTCCTTGCCCGGGTCGATGGTCACGCTCTTACCGGACAGGCTCATGTCCTTGGCGGCATTCAGGTCGCTGCCGCCCACTTTCAAGGCTTCGCCTGCCGTGATCGTCAGGTTGCCGCCCGTGCTGCCGATCAGGCTGCGCGACTGGCCGCTTTGCGTGGTGGCATCGCGTTCCTGGTCGGTGGTGGTGGTGCGCATGCCGTAGCTGATGCCGAAGCCGCCGCCGCTCAGGAAGCCGCTTTCAGTCACCTTCTTGTGGTGCTTTTCGGTGCTGGTGCTGGTGGCCGCAGCAATGTCGACCTTGCCGGCTGCCGACAGATTGACGTCGCCGTCGCCAGCGATGGCGCTGCCACGGATGTTCAAGTCGCAACCGGGGAAGTAGGCCAAACCCAAAATGGGCTGATCTCACCAATGTCTGAACTGGTGAAGGCTGGCTGTTTGCTGCTGTCGTGCTAGACCTGTATTTGAGGCGTGTTGTGGGCTGGCCAATACAGCCCACGATGACCGCTCAATTGGTTATGGATGCCTTGCTGATGGCGATGTTTCGCCGTGGTCGGTCAAAGTCAGTGCGGCATCACTCCGATCAAGGGTAGCATTTAAAAGTTAAAAATGAGGCTAGCGAAAGTATCCGTGCTACTGGAGAATGCCAGCCTACCTTATCAACCCCATTAAAACAACAAACCAATCAAGGAAATTGTTTTCATACCAAAAATTCCTCAGCCACAATTTTCATATCCGAATTCAACCGATTTTTTTCCTCCAAGCTCAGCTCAAAGCCACTCAAATCAGAGGAATATCTCTCATAAACTCTGCTTAGTTCAGCAAGCACATCATTAGCAAAATCATCGCTCGAAGGAAAGTCCACCCCATTTTTTTTTGCAAGAACAAATAAAGCAGTGAGTGTCGCTAGGACTTCAAATTTATTCTCACCCTCCCGAAGCAGCTCCATCTCATCGTAAGCATAAGCAAATGCCTGATGACAACTAAAACCCCGCCCCCTCAACGCCTCCGAGAATAAAAAATCAACTGAATTAAATATGTTTGAATATTTCATTTTTACTATCTCAAAAAATACTTATTTTTTTACATCGGTGAATATATTCAACTGAATGCCGGGATAACGTTGCCTAAACTGGCCAATCACATCAGTGCAACTAGGGCAAACCGCCTTCTCTGTATATAAATTCACTTGCCCTTTGGCTGAGAAGTTATTCCCAAGCCGTTGAGCAAGAGTTTCCAATATCTTAAATTCCGTATCAGCATCTCTTAAATAAGCAAACTTACTATCAATTCTATCTGCTGAAGCGCGAAGAGGTTTCAGAGTCCATGTCTCTAACGAACCAGGTGGCTTCGGCAAGAAAGAACCTACCGCTTCATCATACCCACTAAAAGCTTTCATGACCATCTGCTTTTCAGAAATTGCAGGAATACCAATTTCCGCGAAACTTAAATTTCCTCCTACTCTTCCTTTTTCCACTCCTAGTTCTGTACGTAGAATCTTAACGGCATCTGCTAATCGTTTTTGAATTTCAGGAGATGTTGCATTATTTAAATATCCTGTCGCACGCCAACCAGCCTCTGCTGCCTTAGCTGTCGAACCATCTATCGCCGTCGCAATTTTAACATCCGCATTCAGTGCACTAACCACACTGCCAGCTTTTCCACCGACATTACTCGGCAGTGCTACACCAGTTACCGGCGCACCTGATGCAATACCTGCAAAAGCATCGGCTGCAGCCAAACAAAACTGCCAGTTCACCGTGCAATAGTCCTTCAAGCCCATCGACTGTATCGATGCGACTTCGCCTGCAGCGAGCTTACCCGCATTCTCAAGCGCCTTCAGGCTTTTGATCAAACCATTAACAATTGCTGGCACCTCGCTAACAGCAATTTTACTTAATGCAAAACCTCCGACAAGACTACCACCAATCAATACACCATCTTTTCTTGCTTCTGCAATCGCATTCCACTGCTCCTGCGTTATATACCCTTTGCCCAGCGCCCAATCAGCGTAACCCATTGCATTGGTCGAAGGACCATCGCCACCGGAAAAAGGAACCTCACGCTTATACTCGGGCCAATGATCACCATAGTTTTTCTCGGGGGTTACCGGCTTTTTCGATACTGCCGCAACATCAACCTGCTGGCTTGTAGTGATAGCCTTAATCCGCTCCATTAGCCTTTTCGCTACATCATTAAGAGCGTTGTTCTCCGTTTCAATTTGCGCTGCGATAGTAGAAACGGCAGCATCGCCCCCAAGTGCAGTGGTTACCCCACTCACAATGCTCGCTACCAGGTTTTCCCGATTTTGCTTTTGCTCTGCAGTCAAAGTCGCGGCACTTTCACCGCTTAAACCATTCAATAGATTATTCAAGACAACACTGGAAGCCGCTCCCGTTGCGCCTGCCGCACAACTCTGCTGCTGTGCGGCAGCTCCAGCGCAGGCCGCCAGACTCTGCAATGCCGTACGTGCAGTCTCGCTATCCAGCGCGTCTGCCACCAGTTTCAGCTGTTCCGTTGCCAGACTCTGGAAATAATTCACCGATGCCGCTTGAACAAACGCGCTAGTCGTTCCTGCCACGTTCACGCCTGCTGCCGCTGTTACCGCAGTAAGCACAGTGCGAGCTGCCCCACCCATCTCCCATGTTGCGTTGTCCTTCAGTGCCTGCGTCAACTGGGAAATCTTAGCCAAGTCCTGCTGCTCCTCAGGCTTTGCTTTCTCCTCTTCGAGCGCGGCTTTTGCGGCAGTTACCTCCTGCGCTTTATTATTCAGGAACGAGCCAACTTCTTTCTGCAGCGTGGCCGCCAACTCCAGTCCCAGACGGACGTCTTTCTCATTGAAGTTGTTGGCGATCTTGCCGCTGGTGTCCACGCCCGTTTCCACCTGACGGTTGGTCTCGGCCACCGTTTGCGCGGCGCTCTTGCCGGTCGCTGCGATCTGCGCCGCGTCGTCGCGGATCACGAGCTGGCCTGCGCCCACCCCGCTCCTGGTCGTGCTGTTGTTCTTGTCGTTGCTCGCCACGGCAATCGGCGTATCGACCTTGGAGCTGCCCGCTTTCATCAGGTCCACACCACCCGGGCCCGCGCCTTTGCCATCGCCGCCGCTGCCCGCCATCCCTACAGTGCCGCCACCGCCGATGCTGCTGGCCTTGGTCACGGCATGGTTGGCGATGTCGCTGCTGGTCAGGGTCTTCGTGTCGAGAATGCTGGTCGCGGCGCCGGCGGCCGTAGCGCTGATCGCGGCGCCTTTCAGGTCGGTGTTGCCGCCGACCTTGACCTGGAAGCCGCCATCTCCCGCCTTGATGCCGCTTTGCTCCTGCACGCTCGCATAGTCGCTGTGGATCTTGCTTTGGTTGATGCTGGCGCTGACGCTTGCGCCCATGCCCACCGTGCCGCTTACGCTCATGCTTTGGTTCTTGGCGTCGAACTTGGCCGTATCTTGCAGGCTTTCCAGCTTCAGATCGCCGCCCACGTTGGCGACCACCTGCTGGCCGCTGGCCACGGCGCCTTTGATGGTCGTGTCGCCGCCACTTGTGATCTCCAATTGCTTGCCAGCCGTGACATGACTGTTCAGCTGCGTGCTGCCTTCGCCGTCTTCCTTGCCGCGTCCCAGGCTCGCGCTGGCCGTGAAGCCGAACGACATGCCATTGGTGCCGATCGATGCGCCAATGCCGGCCGCCGCGCTCATGCTCTTGCTGTCGCTGTGCTGGCTTTCCGTGTCCTGCGCGGCGACCAGATTCACGGCATTGTCGGCTTTGAGCTTGATATCCCCCTTGGCGTTCAGGTCGCTGCCGATGATGTCGATACTGCTGTCCTTGCCGGCGCCGGTGGCGCTGATGCTGAGGTTGTTCCCGGCC
This sequence comes from Massilia sp. BJB1822, assembly GCF_013369485.1. Lineage (GTDB taxonomy): Bacteria > Pseudomonadota > Gammaproteobacteria > Burkholderiales > Burkholderiaceae_D > Rugamonas. The sequence continues at coordinate 25,182 of NZ_JABWEB010000031.1, read as the reverse complement.
GTGAGGGCGCTGCCGTAGTTGGTCAGGCTGGCCGTGGTTTGCGTCTGCTTCGACTCGGAATGGCCTGCCGTCAGGCTGATGCTCACGTTGACGCCGTTCTGGGCCACATTGTTGGCGATATTCGCCGCCTGCATGGCGGCCGTGGCGGCGGCCAAGGCCTGGACCCGGCTGTTTTTCGTTTGTGTCGCCTTGTTCGCGGTTTGTATGGCCTGGATCGCTTCCACCACCGTGCCGCCAATCGCCAGCGTCAGGCCATCCTGCACGCGGGTCAGTTCGAACTTGCCTTTCTCCGCGTCCTTGCCCGGGTCGATGGTCACGCTCTTACCGGACAGGCTCATGTCCTTGGCGGCATTCAGGTCGCTGCCGCCCACTTTCAAGGCTTCGCCTGCCGTGATCGTCAGATTGCCGCCCGTGCTGCCGATCAGGCTGCGCGACTGGCCGCTTTGCGTGGTGGCATCGCGTTCCTGGTCGGTGGTGGTGGTGCGCGTGCCGTAGCTGATGCCGAAGCCGCCGCCGCTCAGGAAGCCGCTTTCAGTCACCTTCTTGTGGTGTTTCTCGGTGCTGGTGCTGGTGGCCGCGGCAATGTCGACCTTGCCGGCTGCCGACAGGTTGACGTCGCCGTCGCCAGCGATGGCGCTGCCACGGATGTTCAAGTCCTTGCCGGAATCGATCGCAACCGTCTTGCCGCTCACGCTGCTGCCAATGGCCAGCCTCACGTCACTGAAATCGGCCGTGTCTGTTGCCTTCCCGCGGAAGGTGCTCTTCGATTCACGATGGGAAGCCGTGTCGGACAGGTGGCGTTCCATCGCTTCATTGATGTTCACGCTGCCGGAGGCGGACAGCTTAACCGCATCGCCGCCGGAGATATTGCTGGCCGTGAGATTCAGTGTGCCCGTCTGGGTAGCGTTGCCCGCTTTCAGCTCCAGGGATTTGCCGGCGGTGACATTGCTGCCAACCACCATCTGGTTTTCGTGAATCTGCTTATCGTAAACTTTGTTGCTTGCATCGTTATGCATGTCCAACTTCGTCTCATTGCTTACCGAGACGACGTTCAGGTTGCCATTTGCTGTCAGCTTGCCGTCCCCGCCGAAAGCGAGCTGAGTTCCGCTCAAACTCAGGTCACGGTTGGCGCTGATATTCACATTGCCGCTGGCGTTAAGCTGGCTGACGACGTGCGTGATCGAGCTTTCGTTTCTGACGTATTCGCCAATCTGGGATTTAAAGGTGTACCCCGTCTGCGCCGTGCCGAAATTGACATCCTTACCAGCATTGATGACTGCGCTACCGCCCCTGATCTGGCCACCGGTATCGCTGACGTTCTGGCCTGCTTTGATATTCAGCGTTCCAGTCGCCACAATCTTCGCCTGGTCGGACAGCACGGTATAGCTGCCGGTGGCCATCGAATTCGCGTAGCTGCGGCTGGTAGTTAGTGTTTCATTCCTTACGTCACGGTCAGCCTGCAAGGTGACGTCGCCACCAGAAATTGTGCCGCCACGGTTCACGATATCTTGTTTAGCGATCAGTACAGTTCGTCCCTTGCCGCTGTCGATCACACCACCCTGGTTCACGATGCTTTCGGAAACATTAATCTCGATGGCATCGCCACGCACCACAGCACCAGAGGGCTTCACCGCATCCTTATCCAGATGTGCCAGGTAGACTTTGGGTATCAGCACGTTTTCGGTACTGCCGTCTGGCAGTTCGACAGTCTGGTTCTCCATCCAGACAATATCGCTGGTCAAGCGGCTGACCTGATCGGGGGTCAGGGCAATACCGGGCCGCAAATCAAACTGCTTGGCCACACTGATGCCGCTGGTTAGCAACTCCTTGTATCGGCTATCGTCATTGCCGTTGCCTTGCACGCTGCGGCCTGCCTGCGCCAGTTGTTCACGCACCATGCGCTGCTCATAGAAACCATCACCCAGGCGCTTCTGCGTAATGGCATGGTCGTTGCCGACTTCTTTCAGCAGATAGTCGCTGCTGATCCAATTACCATGATTGGCAAACTGCGGACGGGTTTCAAACAGCACATTGCCGCTAGCATCGGGATTGCGCTTGAACAGGCCACCGGGAGCGATCTTGACCGCATTGCCCTGCTGGCTCTCGCCCCGGACTGCACCGGCGGCGCTGGCCACGCTATTCCCAGCGCGGGCCTGAAGGTCGCCCAAAGCCACATTGGCAGCCATGCCCTCGGCCATACGGCCATCGGCTCCCATACGGTTCACATAGCCGCTGTGAGAGGCCGGTCCGGCGGTATTGGCGCCGTTCTTGACACCGCTGCCATCGACATTGCTAGCGAAGCCGGTATGACCAGCCGTGCCGCTGCCGTCCGCATTCCCGCCTGTCTGGTTCTGGTTCTGGATGCCGCTGCCCCCGGCATTGGAAAGCGTACGCAGTATATTTGCAATGCCGCTGCCAAAGGCGCTGCCGCGGGCATTGGCGTTGTTCGCCGTACCGCTGCCATTTGCCTGGCCGCCAGCAGCCGAGCCGCCATTCGCGCCGCTGGTCCCAGCATTCGCCGCTGCGGACGATGCGCCTGTGGCGCCGCTACCGATTACCTTGATGGATTCCAGGAGGTTGCCGGTAGTCCCAGCACCGACATCGACGTTGATAAAGCTGCGCGCATTGATGGTGACACTCTTGCCCTTAATGGTTGCGCCGATCTTATCGTAATCTTCGCTGTAGAGCTTTTCCGCCATGACCCCTGTGGACCCATCACCAGTACGGAAAGTGCCGTCGAATTTATGCTCCCGTTTCAAGGTGACGCTCTCGTTAGACACACCATTCGCAGCCGTTGTAGTCAAATCGCCACCGATCGAAATCTCCGCATATCGATTGTTGATGGCACTCGCATTCAGATTTGCATTGCCGCCGGCAACGATACGCGCGGCCGGGCCAGAACCAGGTAAGAGCCGGTCCTCCTCCGCTGTATGGTGGGCCAACCGGCTTGTCTCAAGCTTCCCCTTTGCAGGGATCAGTGCAAGCACCGCGTCCCGCTGAATGGTGGTGGCAGGATCCCGATAGTCGGGTTGAGTCACCAGCCGGACGCAATTGCTGCTGCAATTACCATACTGATTAGAAAAATCGATCGTTGTGCCACCCCAGTTTGTTACCGTACCGGCATTTTGCGTTGCTCCGTCGGCTGGCCCGCCATGGTCAGGATTGAGCTGGTTATCGCTACGCGCGATATAGTAAATTTCCTGCACACCATCGCCCAGATTGATCCGTCTGCGTTGGCCATACGAACTACGTAAACCGCTCCTGGCCGCAAAAAAGGCCGAATCGTTGGCTTGCGTCTTAAATCTGATGCGTCCAACCAGATTCCCATCTGGAGTCACAAATTTCTCTTCTTCCAGAACGGAGGCCGGGTTGATGTAGTAAATCTCGAACGGCGAGTAATTGGATGAGCTAGCCTCATACCTTTCGTGGTTATCGCCGTGGTTGTACCAGCTTGGCAAATGCATTTCCCGCGTTTCATCAACTGTCTTGACACGCTCGACCTTCACGTTATGGCGAACGTTCTCGATCGTGCCGGCGGAAATCTCCAGGTCGCGGCCCGCCTCAATCGTGGAGGAGTCGTTGTTGACCAGCGCGGTTGAACCGCCGTTGCCGTCGATTTTCAGGTTGCCCGAGCTGTATAGGGTGGCCGTATCAGTATTGTTCAGCGTTCCCGTCACACCCAGCGTCAGATCATTGGTCGCGCCGATCAGGGCCGCGTTGCCGCTGTTATTCAAATTTTGCGCCGTGACCCTCACGGTGCCGCCGACAATGCCCTTGGTATTGTCGATGGTGCCGCCGCTGTTCATCTCCAATTTGCCCTGGCCATTGATCTCGCCCGCATTGCCGATATTGCCCTTGGCGTTCAGCACCAGGTCCTGCGCCTGGATCGTAGCGCCGGCCTGGTTCGTCAGCTGGTTACCGGACAGGCTGAGCTTACCCGCCGCTTCGAAGGTGGCGGTATTGGTGATATTGCCCGTCACCGTCAAGCTCAGGTCGCGGTTGGAGTGGAAGCGCTGCGAGCCGCTGGTTTGGGTGTAGTCGCCATCCATGCTCAGCGCCAGGTCGCGCCCGCCGAACATCTCACCGGCGCTTTGCACCGTATGCGTGTTCACGCTCAGGTCGCGGTCGGTGGCGATGCGGCCATCCTGGTTGTTGAGCTGCTGGCTGGTCAGCGTCAGGTCGGCGCCCGAGCCGGTAGCCGTGCCCAGCTGGCCGCCCGCGTTGTTGACATTGCGTGCTTCGATCACGGACTTGCCGCCGGCGAAAAGCTGGCCGCTATTGTTCAAGGTTGCATTGGCCTGTTTGAAGGTCAGCGCGCCGCCGCTATTGATCTTGCCCTTGTTGTCGAGCTTTTCGGTGATCAGCAGGTCCAGGTCCTTGACGGAGGCGATGCTGCCAGCGGCCTGGTTGTCCAGCGTCTTGCCGTCGAGGACCAGCTTGCCATTGGCGGCGATGGCGCCACTGCTGCTGATCGCGCCCTTGCTCGTCAGCTTGGTGTCGCCCGTGCCGACATTGCTGATGCGGCCCGTGCCATTGTCGATAGCTTCGGCTTCGATGGTCAGGGTGCTGGCCGGGCCCAGCGCTTCGATCACGCCGCCCGTATTGGCCAGGGCGCCACTCACGCTAAGCTGCAATTCCTTGCCCGCCTGCAGCGTGCCTTTGCTGTTGTCGAGCGCGCCGCTGACGGTGTACGTGCCCTTGCCGTCGGCCAGCACCGAGCCGCCCTGGTTGCTGAAGGCACCCGTCAGCGTGATGTCGGCGCCCGAACCCTTGACCGTGGAAATCTTGCCGCCATTATTGTTGATGCTGGCGGCAATCAGGGTGGCTTCGCCGCCCGAGGCGATCTGGCCGCTATTGCTGAAGCTGGCGCCCGCCTGGTTGAAGGTGAGCTTGCCATTGCTGTCGATCTTGCCCTGGTTTTCCAGCTGCTGGCCGACCAGCAATTCCAGATCGCGCCCGGCGCCGATGCTGCCGCCGGCCTGGTTGCGCAGGCTTTGCGCAGTGAGAATCAGCTGGCCATTACCGGCGATCTGGCCGCTGCTGCTGATCTCGCTCTGGCTGGACACGTTGGTGTCGCCGCTGCCGGCGTTGACGATGCGGCCGCTGCCATTGGCGATTTGCGCGGCGCGCAAGTCCAGGCGCGCCGCCGCGCCCGCCGCTTCGATCACGCCGCCGTTGTTGCTGAGGGTCGAGCCGGCCGCCACGTCCAGGTCGCGGCCTGCATGGATGGTGCCGCTGCTGTTGTCCAGGCTGCTGCCCGCCTCCACGCTGGCACGGCCATCGGCCACGACCTTGCCGCCCCGGTTGCTTACGCTCTGGCCGCGCAGCACAATGTCGGCGCCGCTATTGCTGACGGTGGCGATCTGGCCGCCATCGTTATTCAGGGTGCTGGCGATGACCGTGGCTTGCGCGGCCGAGACCAGCTTGCCGCTATTGCTGAAGCTGGCGCCGGCCTGGTTGAAGTTCAGCGTGCCGCCACTGCTGATGGTGCCGCCCTGGTTGTCGAGCTGCTGGCGCACGGCCAGCTCCAGCGCGCCGGCCGCCGAAATCATGCCCGGTGCACTGTTCTGCAGGCTGGCGGCACCGATCTGCAGGGTGCTGTTGCCGGCGATTGTTCCACTGTTGCTCAGGCTGGTCTGGCTGTCGACGCTGGTGTGGCCGCTGCCGGCGTTGACGATGCGGCCACCCAGATTGCTGATGGTCTGCCCCTGCACCGTCAGCGCCGCCGTGCCGCCGGCGATCTCGATCAGGCCGGCGTTATTGCTCAGCGTTCCGCCTGCGCTGGCATGCAGCACACCTTGGGCCTGCAGCTTGCCTGTGGCGTTGTTGAAATTGCCGCTGGCGCTCAGCTTGGCATCGCCGTCGGCCAGGATGCTGCCGCCCTGGTTGCTGAGCGTACCGGCATCCAGTACGATCTGGGCGGCGCCGCCTTTGAGCGTGGCGATCTGGCCGCCGTCATTGCTGATCTCGGCCGCATGCAGCAAGACCGGACCGCGCACCGCCATATTGCCGCTATTGCGCACCGTCGCGCCGGCCTGGTCCAGGTGCAGCTGGCCGCCACTGCTGATGGCGCCGGCATTGTCGAGCTTCTGGCTGATGCCGAGTTCGACATCGCCAACTCCGCTCAGCACGCCCGCCGCCTGCTGCTGCAGCGTTTGCGCCTGCACATCGAGCTTGCCGTTGCCTGCGATCAGGCCATTGCTGCGCAGATAATCCTGCACGCTGATGCTGGTTTCGCCCGTACCCACATTGACAATGCGGCCCGTGCCGTTGTCGATGGCCTGGGCTTGCAGGACCAGGGTATTCACCGCATCGCTGCTTTCGATCACGCCACCCGTATTCGACAGCAGGCCGCTGCTGCTGATCCGCATGCCATGCATGGCTTGCAGCGTGCCTTGGCTGTTGTCCAGCGCGCCGCCGACCGTCAGGCTGGCGCCGCCGTCGGCCAGAATCTGGCCGTTGCGGTTGACGATGCTGGCCGCGTTCAGCGCAATAGCCGAGCCGGAATCCTTGAGCGTCACGATCTGGCCGCCGCTATTGTCCAGCGCCGCCGTGGCCAAAGTAGCCTTGCCGCCGGACACGATCTGTCCGCTATTGCCGACGCCCGCACCGGCAGCGCTCAGCGTGAAGCTGCCGCGACTGGTGATCAGGCCGGCATTGAGCATGGCCTGGCGCACCGTCATGTCCATGCCGGTGGCTGCGCTGATGCTGCCGCCGCTGCGGTTATCAAGCTTGCCCGCCGTCACGGCAAGCGCGCCATTGCCACCGATCAGGCCGCTATTGACCAGGCTCTGCTCGGCACTCACCTGGCTGTCGCCGCTGCCGACGTTGACGATGCGGCCGCCCAGGCTTTCCAGCGCGCCGCTCTGCAGCTGCAGCGTGCTGGCCGCGCCCGTCGCTTCCATCACGCCGGCATTGTTGACGACGGCACCGGCCGCCGTCAGCTTCAGGTCGCGGGCCGCCTGCAGCAGCCCCTGGCTGTTCTCCATGCCGCCGGACAGCGCCAGCGTGGCGCTGCCATCGGCCACAATCGCGCCCTTGCGGTTGCTCAGCTCCTGGGCTTGCAGACTGATGTCGGCGCCGCCGTTCTTGGTGGTGGCGATCTGGCCGCCATCGTTGACGAGGCGGGCGGCATGCAGGTCCAGCGCGCCATCGGCCACGATCTGGCCGCTATTGTTCACGGCCGCCGCCGGCCCTGTCAGCGTCAGCGTGGACTTGCTGTTGAGCGTGCCCGCATTGTCCATGCGCTGGCCGATGGCCAGCTCCATATTCCCGGCCGACGCCAGGGTGGCGCCCGTCTTATTGTCCAGCGTAGCGGCCGCCACCTGCAAGCTGCCGTTGCCCGCCACCAGGCCGCTGTTCAGCAGCAGCTCTTGCGCACTGACGCTGGCCGCGCCGCTGCCGACGTTGACGATGCGCCCGGCCTCGTTGGCGATCGAACGCGCTTTCACGTCCAATGTGGCGCCGGCACCGACCGCTTCGATCACGCCGGCCTTGTTGCCCAGCGCGCCGCCCGCCGTCAGCGCCACGCCAGCCATGCCCTGCATGGCGCCTTGCTCGTTTTGGATGCCGCCCGTGAAGCTGGCGCCGAGCTGGCCGTCGGCCAAGATCTTGCCTTGGCGGTTGCTCAGGCTCTCGCCGCTCAGCGCCATATCGGCGCCACCGCCCTTGGCGCTGGCGATCAGGCCGCCGTCGTTATTCAAGTGGCGGCCAGCCAGCTGCACCTGGCCGGCGGCGCTGATCTGGCCGCGGTTATTCAGGGTGACGCCGGCTTCGGCCATGCTCAGGCTGCCCTGCGTGTTGAGCAAGCCCAGATTGTCGAGCTGGCCGTGCACGCTAAGCCGCATATCGCCATCGCTGGCGATGCTGCCGCCCGCTTCATTGCGCGCGGTTTGCGCCCCCACCTCCAGCTGGCCCTTGCTGGCGATCAGGCCGGAGTTATGCAGGTCGGCCTCGGCCCGCACGCGGCTGTCGCCCTTGCCCAGGCTGACGATGCGCCCCGCGTCGTTCTGCAGGGACTGCGCCTGGACGTCGATCTTGCCGCTGGCGCCAAGCGCTTCGAGCACGCCGGTGCTGTTGTCGAGCTTGCCGGCCGCCGCCACCTGCAGATCCTGGCCAGCCTGGATCAAGCCCTTGCTATTGTCGAACGCGCTGCCGATTTTCAGCGTGGCGCTACGGTCGGTGAGGATGGCGCCGCCCTGGTTGCTCAGGTTCTGCGCGCTGAGCAGCATATCGGCCTTGGAATCCTTGACGGTGGCGATCTGGCCGCCCCGGTTGTCGAGGTGGGCGGCGCTGATGGTCGCGTCGCCGGCCGCCACGATGCTGCCGCGGTTGATCACGTCGGCACTGGCCTGGCCCAGCGTCAGCTGGGCGCCGCTGCTGATGGCGCCGGCGTTGTCCAGTTTCACGGTCGCCGCCAGGGCGAGCGCCTGGCCGGCACTGATCTGGCCGGCGGAGCTATTCAGGATGGTGGCGGCGCTCACGCTCAAATCCTTTTTGGCGCCGATCAGACCGCCATTGGCGATCTCCTTGTCTGCCCCGACCACACTGCCGCCCGTGCCCAGATTAACGATGCGCCCCTGCTCGTTGCCGATGCTGCCGGCGTGCACGGCCAGGGAGGCCGTCTGGCCAATCGCTTCGACCGCGCCTTCCTTGTTGTCGAGTGTCCCGCCCACCTGGAGCTGCAGACCATCCTGGGCCTGGATCACACCCTTGCGATTGATGACCGCGCCCGTCACATGAAAGCCTAGGCTACCGGCACTGCTGATCTGGCCGCCGCTATTGCTCAGGCCCGAAACATTGAGCTTCAGCCCGCGGCCCGCGCCGCTGACGGCCAGCGCCGCCCCGTCATTACTCAAGTAATCGATGTTCAAGCTAGCCCCGCCCTCGGCCACAATGCGGCCATGATTCAACAGGCGGGCATCGGGGGCATAATAGCTGAGCATGCCGGTACTGCTGATGGCGCCGGCATTGTCCAGCAGCCGGGAAACACTGAATTGCAGGTCGCCTTGGGCGGAGACCACGCCCAAGCCCTGATTGCGAAACACCAGGCCCCCCATCGACAGCCGGCCATTGACGCCGATCACCCCGTTATTGACGATTTCCGTGCGGCCGACAAGGCTGCTCCCTGCGCTGCCGACGCTGATGATGCGGCCGCCCCGGTTCGATATGCTGTCGGCGCTCAGGTTCACGCCGCCATCCTTGCCGCTCACCTCCAGCTGGCCGCCGTCATTATTCACCCGGCCCCCAGCCATCACGGCCAAATCGCCCACGCTGCGGATCTGGCCAGCTGTATTCTCCAGATTGTTACGCAAGTCAAGGCTGACCTTGCCCTGCGCCTGGATCAGGCCCGCGTGGTTTTGCAGTTCGTCCGCATGCAGCTGGATGCTGCCAGTGCCGCCATCGGCCGTGGCCAGGCGGCCGGCCGTGTTGTCCACGCGCCCCGCCTCGACCCGGATATCGCCTTGGGCCAGGATCGTGTTGGCGTTGCGCAGCTCGGCGCTGCCGCCCTGGAAGCCCAGCTTGCCGCCGCTGAGAATATTGCCGCTGTTATCGAGCTTGCGGCCGACAGCCAGCGCCATGTCCTGGGCCGATGTCATGGTGGCGGCGGCGGCATTGTTCAGCGTTTCCGCCGTCGCCGCCAGCTTGCCGTTGACGGCGATCTGGCCGCCATTGTCGAGCGTGCCCCGGCTCAGCAGGCTGCTCTCACCCGGGCCACTGTTCAGGATCTGGCCGCTCTGGTTGAGAATGGCGGCCGCTTCCAGTTTCAGGCCACTGCCGGTCCCCAGCGCTTCCAGGCGGCCGCTGTGATTGTCGAAACTGCCGCTGGCCTTGAGCTGCAGGTCCTGGCCGGACTGGATGTGGCCGCTGGCATTGTCCAGCATGCCGTCGGCATTGATCCGCACCGTGGCGGCCGCCACCAGCTTGCCGGCCTGGTTGCCGAGTCCGGCACTATCGATGTTCAAGTCCTTGCCGGCCGAGATGGCGCCGCCGGCATTCTGCAATTCCGCCGTACGCAGGCTGGCCGAACCGGCCACGGTCACGCTACCCTCTTCCAGGCTGGCTGTGCCGCTCTTGAGCTGCAGATCGCCCAGCACATTCAGCTTGCCGGTCTTGCTGCTCAGGGTGCCTGCGGCGAGATCGAGATTGCCGGCGCTTTCGAACACGCCCTTGTCATTATTCAGCTGGCCGCCCACCGCCAATTGGCCAGCATTGGCGCCGGTCTGACGGATCACGCCCTGGGCATTGCTCAGGCCTTGCTTGGCCGTCAGCGCCAGCTGGCCGGCCTGCAGCAAGCCCTGGCCATTCAGCATGCTGCCCAGCTTGGCGTCGAACAGACCGCCGGCCAGCAGCTTGCCCTCCTCATTGCTGAAATTCTGGCTGTGGATGGTGACGCCGCGCAGCACGCTGAGCATGCCTTTGCGGTTGCTGAAGTCGCTGCCCTTGGCGCTGAGGGAATTCAACACCAGCTTGCCGCCAGTGTTGTCGAGATTGCCGGTGTCGAGATTGACTTCGCCGCCGGCAGTAATGGTGCCGCCATCGTTGTTCAGTGCCTGGGCGACGCGGATCACGCCGCTGGGCAAAGGCGGCGGCAGCGGCTTGCCGTTGCCGCCATCCTGGCCTGCGCCTGTGCCGGGTGTGGAACCGGTCCCCGTACCCGAGCCATTGTTGCCGCTGCTGCCGGTATTGCCGCTGTTATTGCCGCTGCCCACTTCCCCGCTGGAGCCGGTGCCGCCGGTGTTGCCGCTGCCCGTGCCGGAATTGCTGCCCGCACCCTCCGCCATGGGCATGCCCAGCATGCCGGCATTGCGGTTGTCGAGGGAGGCGGACTTGATGTCCAGACCCGTCGCCCCGGTCTGGACGATCTTGCCCTGCGCATTCAGCAGCGCACCGCCGCTATTCACCTCCAGGCGCTGCGCCTGCACGCTGCCCTGGCGGTTATCGAGTTCGCCTTGCACATCGAGCCGGGCCTGGGCCGCGCTATTGATCTTGCCGCTGTTGCTCAGCACGCCGGTCTTCAGCTGCAGGCCCGCATCGCCGCTGATGGTGCCGCTATTGCCCACCGTGCTGGCGGCAAGCTGCGCCTGCTGGGTCGCCAGCAGCTTGCCGCTGTTTTCCAGCCGGCCCTCGCTGGTCACGACCAGGTCGCCGGCCGCCGCGCCGATCTCGCCGGCATTGCGCACGCCCACCCCTTTTTCCGTGCCGACCAGGAAAATCTTATTGGCATACATGCCGCCCAGCTGCGCCACGTCGATCGCATAGCCCGGCGCGGCGCCCTCGCCCGCCTGGACCTGCGCCGCGCCGCCCTCCTCCTTGACCAGGTTGGCGCCGGTCGTCACCTGCAATTGCTGCGCCCACACGCGGCCATTCAGCGCCACGGCGCGCGCGATCAGGGCCGTGTAATCGGTGCGGCTGGCGTCGAGGCCGGCGCCATCGATGCTGATCAAGCCGCGCTGCACCGAATAACCGTCCAACCGCCCTTCATTGAAGATGGGGGCGCCGGTGGTCAGCGTGGCGCGGCTGACGTTGATGAAGCCGCCGCCATTGACCGCGATGCCGGCCGGATTGGCCACCACCACCTCGGCGCGCTGCCCCGCCACTTCGAGAAAGCCGCGGATCTGGCTGGCATTGCTGGAGTTCACCTCATTCAGGATCACGCGCGCGCTGCCTTCGGCCATCCAGGGATTGGCCTGGACCCAGCCGCCGATCTGCGACTGCACATTGACGCGCGAGTTGTTCAGCACCGCCCCGCTGTTCGGCACGTCGAACTGCACATAGCTGTTGCGCGACACGCCTGCCGCGCTCGGCGTCTGCACATTCACCTGCAACACCCCGTTCGCCGTGTTCAGCACCGTGGCGCGCTGCTGGCCCGGCGCGCGCGGATCGGCAATGATCTGCGCCACGGCCGAGCCGCACAGCAGCACGCCGAAGGCCGCCAGCATCGACAGACCCAGGGTGCGCAAGACCGGCCATGGCCCCGCCTCCAGCGCCAGCTCCCCGGCCGGCGCGCCTTCGCCCGGGCTCTTGCCATGGCTGCGCGCCAGTTCATGCACGACCACCATCTGGCCACGGCGTTTGTTGAAGATAAGGCGGTAACGGAGCTTATTCATGGCAGTTCTCAGAACTCGTAATTCAGGTTGAAGCCGCCGGTAACGGCGGCGGTACGGTAGTGTTCAGGCTTGGCAATCGGGGCGCCGGCAAACAAGTCGTATTGCAGGCCATGGAACTGGCCGCGCCAGCCGATGGCGCCGCCGCCCAGGCGGGTACCCAGCAGCTGCGGCGCGCTGCGGCCGGACACGCTGCCGTAGTCCAGGGCCAGGTACAGCTGCTGCGCGCCCGGCAAGCTCCACACCAGGTCATTGCGGCTCAGCCAGCCGCGTTCGGCCATCAGGCTCGACTCGCCATCGAAACCGCGCACGGTAAAGCGGCCGCCGATGGCGAAGCGGTCCTGCGGAATCAGGGCCGTGCGCTCGCGCTGGGCGCGCCAGGCGCTTTGCAGCTGCACTTGCTTGCCGAATGGGATGGTCACGCTCAGGTCGGCGTTGAGGATGGTGGGCCGCGAGGTGCCGTCGCCGAACAGCTCTTCCGGTGCGGGCAGGCTGCCGAAGGCGCTGCTGCCCTTCTTGTAGCTGAGGCTGGCGTCGACCGTGGCCTGGCCGATGAATTCCTTGTGCGCGATGCCGAGGATGAAGCCGCCCATGCGGCGGCGCTGCACTTCGACTTCGGTGTCATCGATGAAATTGCGGCTGCGCTTCTGGTAGACGCGCAGCGAAAGCGTGGTCTTGCGCACCGCGTCGCGGTAGACCAGGCGCGCAGCCTTCAGCTCGGCGCTGAAGCTGGTGCCGCTGTAGATGTAGTCCTGGTTGGCGCCCGCCACCGTCTGGTGGTAGCGGTAGTCGCTGACCTGCTGGGAAAACAGCCAGTAGCCATACGGCAGCGAGTAGTTGAGCGAGGTGCTGCGCGTGCCATGCTCGCTGGCCGGTCCCGAGCCGGGCAGATGCCGATTGGCCGAGACGGTCAGCAAATCCTGCCAGCCCAGCAGATTGTCGAGCGCGAAGGAGAGGCCGCCCTGGCGCTTGCCGGTCGATTCGCTGCCGCTGTCGTCCACCGAGAAAGACAGGCGCCAGGGTGCCGCCTGGCGCCATTTCACCAGCAGATCGCTTTCGCCCGGCGCATCGCCCGGCACGATTTCGATGTCCGCTTCGGCGCTCGGCACACGCTTGAAGTTTTCCAGCGCCTGCTCGACATCGCGCAGATTCAGCAGATCGCCGGGCCGGGCGGGAATGGCGCTGCGCCAGGCAGTGCGCGCGGCCGGATCGGCGAAGCGGATGGCGCGGATGCGGCCCGGCACCAGTTGCAGCACCAGCGTGCCGCTGCGCAAATCCTGGGGCGCGGCCAGCACGCGCGTCGTGACCCAGCCCTTAGCCACCAGCGCATCCTGAATCCGCGCCAGCAGCACATTCATGCCGGCGCTGCCCAGACAGCGGCCCAGGGCATCATCCCCCGCCTTCAGCGCCCAGGCAAACTGGCTGGCCTGCTCGCCTTGCAGCTGGATATCGCGGATCGGAAAGCACGGCGACTCATCGGCCGGGTAGCTGGAAGTGCTGGCGGCGGTTGGCGCCTGCAGGCGCACATCGGGACGCTGCTCGGCCTGTTCGGCCTGGGCCCGTTCGCGCTGCTGCTGGCGCTGCAACTGCTGGGCGGCGATGCCGGCGGCATCCTGGGCATGGACGGCTGGAACAAAAACACTGCACAGCATGGCAGCCGTACTGTACAGCTTGAGACGGTGTTGCATTATTGCCTTGAGGAACTATTAATTCAACTAATTCTAATTAAATTGTTTCCATTAGGCAATTTCAGTTAAGAAAACGATTATCTATGTTAATTTCCCTCTAAAACCTGAAGCAATTGTGACAATTAGATAGTTTTAATTTGAAAGTTATAAAGAAAAACCGCCTCGCAAAGGAGGCGGCTTTATTGATCCGATATTAATTCTTTTAATGCGCGGCCACCCGGCTGCCGGTTTGGCCGACATGGAAGGGAATCGGATTCAGCCGGTCCAGGCGGCCGCTGAGCACGGTCAGGCCGAAAGCGCCGAGCACCACGATGGCGCCGATCCAGCCCGTATGCAGCAGGCCGAGTTTCTCGACGATATGGCCGCCGCCCCAGGCGCCGCCGGCAATGCCCAGATTAAAGGCCGCGATATTCAAGCCCGAGGCCACATCCACGGCGCGCGGCGTGAAATGTTCCGCCTGGCGCACCACATACACTTGCAGGCCCGCCACATTGCCGAAGGCGAAAATGCCCCAGACCAGCACCGTGGCCAGCATCAGCCAGGCATGCGGCGCGGTAAAGCTCAGCACCACCAGGACCGCGGCCAGACCGAGGAAAACCAGTTTCAGCGCGCCCACCGGGCCGCGGCGGTCGGCCAGCTTGCCGCCCCAGATATTGCCGAAAGCAACCGACACGCCATACACCAGCATCACCAGGCTCACCGAGCCGGCGCTAAAGCCCGACACTTCCTGCAGGATCGGCGCCAGGAAGGTGAAGGCGGTAAACGAGCCGCCATAGCCGAGCGCCGTCATGGCATATACCAGCAGCAGGCGCGGCTGGCCCAGCACCTTCACCTGCTGCAAGAGCGAGGCAGGCTTGTTGTGCTGGATATTCTGCGGTACGAACAGCAGGCTGCCGAGGAAGGCGATCAGGCCCAGCGCCGAGACGGCGAGGAAGGTTTCGCGCCAGCCGAAATGCTGGCCGATGAAGGTGCCCAGCGGCACGCCCGTCACCAGGGCCACGGTCAGGCCGGTGAACATGATGGCGATGGCGCTGGCCGCTTTTTCCTTCGGCACCAGCGAGGTGGCGATGGTCGAGCCGATCGAGAAGAAGACGCCGTGCGCCAGGCCGGTCAGGATGCGCGCCACGATCAGGGTGGCGTAGCCGGGCGCCTGCCAGGCCAGCAGATTGCCGGCGGTGAACAGCACCATCAGCGCCAGCAGCAGCAGCTTGCGCGGCAGCTTGCCGGTGAGCGCGGTCAGCACCGGCGCGCCAACCGCCACGCCCATGGCGTACAGGCTCACCAGCATGCCGGCCGACGGCAGGTCGACGCCCAGGTCGGCGGCAATGGTGGGCAGCAGCCCGACAATCACGAACTCGGTGGTTCCGATGGCGAAAGCGCCGATGGTCAGCGCCAATAAAGCGAGAGGCATGGCATACACTCCTGTAAAGTTGATGCCACGCAGTATCCCGGCTTTCTTTGTGTAGAAAAAGCCGTTGAAAAACAGAAGATATTTGATTTCAAGTCAAGAATATGAGCGCTGAACTCCTTCCCCTCCTGGTCAACCGCGAAATGCCTTATGGAAAATACAAGGGATTTCTGCTGGCCGACCTGCCCGGCCACTACCTGGGCTGGTTCGCGCGCGAGGGCTTCCCCAAGGGCGAGCTGGGCGCCCTGCTGGCCCTGATGTATGAGCTCGATCACAACGCCCTGCGCCATCTGCTCGACCCGCTGCGCAGCAAGCCTCTCCGCTCACCCATCGGCGTCAAGTAAGGCCCTCAGAAGCTGCTGCGCAAGGTCAGGAACAGCGCGCGCGGGCTGCCGAGGAAGTAGCGGCCCGTCGTCAGGGGATTGGAATTGGCCAGTTCCGAACCCAGGCCGCCCAGATAGCGCTTGTTCAGCAGATTGTCGGCATTCAGCAGCAGCTCGCAGTGGCGGCACCAGCCGCCCCATTCCGCGCCCGGACGGTAAGACAGCGCCAGCCCCACCAGTGTATATGCCGGCATGTATTCGCGCGAATAGGCTGCCGGGCCGCCCGCGATCACCGTGTTCGGCACCTCGCCGTAGGTGCCGGCCGCCGCGCCCGCATAGCTGGCGTTGACGCTGAGGCGCCAGGCGCGCCGCGGCTTCCACGTGATCTCGGCAAAACCGGTACGGCGGCGCGCGCCCAGCACGGGATCGCCGGCGCGGATGCCTTCGGCCGGCGTGTCCTCGGCATAGCGGGCGCGGTTGATGGTGTAGTTCAGCGCCAGTTCCAGCTGGCGCCAGTTGGCCTGCCCGCTCAGTTCCAGGCCGCGCGAACGGATGCCACCCTGGTTGGAGAAAGTCGTGGTGGCGTCGCGCGAGAAAATATCGGCGTCGGGCTTGCCGTTCTGGATCGAGATGCGGTCGCGGTAATCGATGGCATAGGCGGTGATGCCAAAGCCATAAGCGCCGCGCAGCCAGCGCAAGCCCACGTCGCTGTTCACCGAAGTTTCGGGCTGGATGCCGCGCTTGGCGCTGATGGCGGCCGTGCCTTCAAACACGCTGTCCGGAATGGCGCTGAAATTGCGCGCGCGGCTGGCGAACAGCTCCCAGCCGCCATCGACGCGGTACAGGGCCGATACCTTGGGCAGCAGGCCCGAGGCGGCGCTCAGCGAGCGCGTGCCGTAAAACTCCACCGGCGAGGCATAGCTTTCGCGCGAACGCTGCCAGGTGGCGCCAACACTCAATTGCAGGCGGCGCGACAACAATTCCAGCCGATCCTGGGCATACGCCATCACGGTATTCACCAGATAGCGGCGGTCATGCGTCACCGAATACGGGCCGCGCGCGGCGTCGAAATCGCCATTGCGCTGCGGATCGCTGACCGCATACCAGTTGCGCGACTTGCTGCGGTCGATGTGTTCGTACCAGGCGCCCACGCGCAGCTGCTGGTAATCGCCCAGCGCCATCGACCATTCCGTCAGCACGCCCTGGCGCCGGATGCGGTAATCGCTGCGGCGCGTGGTGGCCAGGCGCGCGCCCCATTGCGCCGGCGGATTCATGGCAAAAGCGGCAGCCGAGGGACAGCCCAGCGCTTTCAGCATCGCGGCACTGGCGCCAGCCGGAAATTCGGCACGGGACAGCGGCTGCAAGCTGCCGTCGGCATTACGCCGGTATTGGCCGGCGAAGCATTCCTGCGCGCTGGCTACGGGCGCGCCGCCTGGCGGCACGGCGCTGTAAGCCTGGCCATCGGCGGGCGCCTGCTGGTAAGGCACGTAGAACCAGCCATAGCCATATTGCGTGTGCAGATAGGGCTTCAGCACCAGCTGCGCGCTGCCGCCAAAACGCTGCGTCCAGTCGATGTGGGCCAGGATGTCGCGGCTGTTGATGCCATGGGTGCCGCGGTAGTTCTGGTCCAGAGCTGGATCGCCCGTCCAGCGGTCGCTCAAGCCATCGCTGGATGGATCGCCCTCGAAAGTGGCTTTGTAGAACGGCGCCGAGATGGCGCGCAGGGCTACCGGATCGTAATCGTTGTCGGCAAAACGGTTATAGCTGAGCGTGGCGCGCAGGCTGGAGCCGCCACCCAGATCCTGCAGTAGCCGCAGATCGGCATGCCAGCGCAGATTGCGTCCGCTCTGCTCGCCCGGCCAGGTGCGCTGGAAGCTGCGGCTGATGTCGGCGTAAGCGCTCAAGCCCGATGCCGACTGGCCGCTGTCAACACGCAGGAAAGCGCGCCGGTAACCGGCACTGCCGCCGGACAGCTCGCCATACACCGCCCGCGTCAAGGCCGGATCGCGCGTGCGGAAATCGATATAGCCGCCCAGCGCCTGGTTCGACGGCGTGCCCAGATCGCCCGCCGTGGGCGACACCTCGATGCTGTCCAGATTGGCGCTCTCCAGCAGGCGATGCGGCATCGTGCCGCCGTTCGACAAGGTCGAGCCGTTGGGAATGCCATCCACCGAGATGCCGATCTGCTCCTTATTCAAGCCGCGCAAAGTCAGGCGCATGGAATAACTGCCGGTGATGGCATCGCCCGAACTGACCTGCAGGCCCGGCACCCGGGCCAGCTGCTTGAACGGATCGAGGCCGGGCGGCTGGCGCGCCAGTACGTCGGCCTCCAGCACGCTGCTGGAACGCGCGCTGCCCGCGCCCAAGGCCGGCGCGCTGATGCGCACCACCGGCATCGTCCCATCCTGCTGGGCCAACACCCCTGCCGGCGCGGCAAACGCCACCCCGGCCAGCGCCCAGCATCCGAACCGCACCATGCGCCCCTCCCCCAAGAAAGCCAGCTCAAGCATTATGCCCCCACCCCATGCTTTGCGTTACACTTTCCATTGATCACATCCTATTCCGCCACACCATCCCCACCCGCCATGCCGCTTTGCGCCAGATCAAACAATGTCCCACCCTGGTGTCAGGCACCAGGGTGGGACATTGTTTGCGGAAGATCAAAGTGCTGGGGCGTCGCGATGCTGCTGGGGTCGCTGCTACTGGCAGCCGCGGCGCGGGCGGACGAGCGCCGGGAGATGGTGTTTATCGCGGCGACCAACCATACGATGCCGCTGGCCAGCTTTGCCGACGGCAAACTGAGCGGCGGCCTGCTGAAGGAACTGGGCGAGGCCATCGCGCAGCGCGCCGGACGCCAGGCGCGCTTTGTCAGCGTGCCGCCGCGGCGCGTCGCCAGCACCCTGGCCGAGGGCGGCGCCGATGCGGTCTGCTATGTGCTGCCGGAGTGGCTAGATGGCAATTTCAACTGGAGCGCGCCGCTGATCCCCGATGCCGGCGTGGTGGTGGCGCGCGCCGATGCGCCGCTGCTCAAGCTGCTGTCGCAGCTGGACGGGCGGCCGGTGGGCACCGTGGCGGGCTACCATTATGCGGCCCTGAGCCGCACCCTGGGCGCGCACTTCCGGCGCGACGACGCGCCATCGATGGAGCACAATATCCGCAAGCTGCTGCTGGGCCGCATGCAGTATGCGGTCCTGGAAAAAACCACCTTCGCCTACCTGCAGCGCAAACAGCCGGGACTGGGCCTGCGCGCCGATCTCGAATTCGATCCCTTCAAGGCGCAATGCGCCTTTTCCCTGCGTTCCCACATCGACATCGCCGAGGCCGACCGCGCCATCGCCAGCCTGCTGCGCGATGGCGATATCGAGCGCGTGCTGGCGCACTACCGCTGACCGCGCTGCTTAGGACAAGCGCTGCAAGGTGGCCGCATCGGGCCGGCCGTCGAAGAACTGGCGCAGACAGGCGGCAAACAAGGTCTCGGCCGGCGCGGCGGCGGCGAACAGGGTGAGCGAAGAACGCAGCTTCATTTCGTCGGTCGCGCCGAAGATGGCGTGGGCGCTGTGCTCGGCTTGCAGCAGCAGGGCGCAGCATTCGCGCAGACGAGCACCCAGCAGCGCGTGGTCCAGGTAGGCGCGCGCCTCGTCCAGGCCGGACAGTGCATAGCGCTGCGCCATGGCGCTATGGCCCAGGCCGGCGATCTGGGGAAAGATGAACCACATCCAGTGGCTGCGCTTGCAGCCGGCGCGCAGTTCGTCCAGCACGGACGGGTACACGTCGCGCTGGGCACTGATGAAACGCTGCAGATCGAAAATATCGCCCATGATGTTCACCTCATGCAGAAGGGAAGACGGCTACGGCTGTGTTACTTTTTACTGGGGCATTGTCCTACAACGTACCCTCATGTGATCTTATAACCCTGCTCTCGTCCGCGGCCTAAGATGTGCGCTCCTTCAACCGAAACAAGAGGAGAACATCATGGCATCGTCGAATCAAGGCAGCAACCAGGGCGGCAATCAAAGCAGCAAGCAAGGCGGCCGCAGCGACAACCAGCAGTCGGACGACAACCGTGGCGGTAATCAGGGCGGGGACACCAGCAACCGTGGCTTCGCCTCGATGGACCCGGAACGCCAGCGTGAGATTGCTTCTGAAGGCGGACGTGCCGCGCACGCCTCCGGCAACGCCCACGAGTTCACGTCGGAAGAAGCGCGCCGCGCCGGCAGCATGAGCCACAAGAACGACCCCAGCCGCCAAAGCGCCTCCAATGAGCAGGACGAGGATGACAAGCAGCGCAGCAGCGGCAACCGGGGCGGTAGCGGCGGCGGCAGCCGGCAAAGCGGCTCCGACGACGACGACCGCAGCAGCGGCTCGCGCAGCGGCAGCAGTGGCGGCACGCGCGGCGGCACGCCAGAGCAGCATGCCGAGGCCGGCCGTCAAAGCCATAAAAACGACGACAAGCGTTAATTGAGCGCAGCACCCGCTAAGCCCGTGTCCGAATGGGGTCTGACCCCAAGGTGGACACGGGCTCAGCTGTTAGGGGGCGAGAGGCGGCGCCCTTCAGCGGGTGCCGAAGCTCAGGCGCTTGCCTTCGCGCAGCATGCGTTCGAAGTCGGCGCCCGGCACGGGCTGGCTGAACAGATAGCCTTGCAGCTGGTCGCAGCCGAGCTCGCGCAGGAAGCTCATCTGCTCGGGCGTTTCCACGCCTTCGGCCACGATTTCCTGGCGCAGCTGCTGGGCCATGGTAACGATGGCGCGCGCGATGGCGCAATCGTTCTCTTCATACGGCAGGCCGATGACGAAGGCGCGGTCGATCTTCAGCGTGCTGATGGGGAATTTCTTCAGATAGGCCAGGCTGGAATAGCCGGTGCCGAAATCGTCCAGCGCCAGCGCCAGGCCCATGGCCACCAGCTCGTTCATGATGGCGATCACCTTGTCGGCGCCTTTCACCAGCAGGCTTTCCGTGATTTCCAGCATCAGCTGTTCGGGCTGCACGCCGTGGCGCGCCATGACGTCGGCCATACGCGCCGGCAGGCCGCGGTCGAACTGGCGCGCCGACAGATTGACCGCGATCGGCGGCATCAGCAGATTGGCGTCCTGCCAGACGCGGATCTGGCGGCAGGCTTCTTCCATCACCCAGTTGCCCAGCTCCAGGATCAGGCCGGTTTCCTCGGCCACCGGGATGAAGACGCCCGGCGACACCAGGCCGCGCACCGGATGCTTCCAGCGCAGCAGCGCCTCGGCGCCGACGATGCGGC
The DNA here is from genome assembly GCF_013369485.1 of Massilia sp. BJB1822. Lineage (GTDB taxonomy): Bacteria > Pseudomonadota > Gammaproteobacteria > Burkholderiales > Burkholderiaceae_D > Rugamonas. The sequence goes on along the minus strand of NZ_JABWEB010000031.1, from coordinate 4,407 downwards.
CGCTACGCAGACTGACCTTGGGCTGGTAGTACAGCATCAGCTCATTATTCGCCAGCGCCTGCCGCAGCTCGCTTTCGATGCGCAGATGTTCCTTGGCGCGCTGGTTCATCTCTTCGCTGTAGAACAGGAAGCCCGACTCCGGCTGCAGGGCGGCGCGCGTCATGGCGACGTCGGCGCCGCGCAGCAGGGTGTCGGCATCCTCGCCATCCTCGGGATAGATGGCGATGCCGACATGGGCGCCGGTCTGCAGGTGCTGGCCGTCGATCTGGAGCGGCGCGGCCAGCGAGGCGATCAGCTTTTGCGCGACGATGGCGGCATGTTCGCGCTTTTCGATATGCAGCAGGGCGATGCCGAAACGGTGGCCGTCGAGCCGCGCCAGGATATCGCCTTCGCGCAGGCACAGGCGCAGCAGGCGGCCGATCTCGACCAGCAGGCGGTTGCCGATTTCGTGGCCCAGGGTATCGCTGATGGCGCCGATGCGGCTGATGTCGATCACCAGCAGGGCGCCGTGCTCCTGGCTGCGGCGCGCCTCGGCCAGGGCTTGCGCCACCAGCTGCTGCAGCAAGCCCTGGTTGGGCAAGCCGGTCAGCGCGTCGTAATTGGCCATGCGCTGCATGCGCGCCACGGCGTCCTTGTGCACGCTGATATCGGTGAACAGCGAGAAGGTATGGCTGATGCGGCCTTCGGTGTCGCGCACGGCGCTGATGGTAACCGCTTGCGGGAACAGCTCGCCATTCTTGCGCTTGCCGACGATCTCGCCGCGCCAGGGGCCGGCGCCGCGCATGGCAGCCTGCACCTTGGCGCGGAATTCGGCGTCGTGCATGCCCGAGCGCAGCAGGTCGGGTGTCTTGCCGATCGCTTCAGCCGGGCTGTAGCCGGTGATGCGCGTAAAGGCGCCGTTTATGGAAACGATGCGCTCGTTGGCGTCGGTGATCAGCACGCCCTGGTCGCTGTCTTCGATGATGCGCGCGTGCAGATTGAGCTTTTCTGCATGGCTCAGCGCCTTGTTCACCTCTTCCAGCTGGACGCGCATGCCGACCGGCTCGCGCTGCGCATCGTGCATGAGGGAGATGGCCATATGCACCCAGATCACTTCCCCATTCTTCTTGCGGCGGCGCACGGCGGTGACGGCGTTGCCGGCCTCCAGCAGCAGTTCGGCGATATCGCCGCCCTCCTCGCTGCCGTCGTACAGGAAGAGGATGTGCTGGCCCAGCGCTTCGCGCGCGGGGTAGCCGAACATGCGCTCGGCGCCCTCGTTCCATTCGCGCACATAGCCGGCCAGATCGAGTTCCAGCATGGCCGTCAGGCCGGCCGCCGGCACGGCGGCAATCTGCCAGCCGCGCAGCTCTTCCAGCGCGGCCTCCAGTTCGCCCAGGGCGCGCAGCTGCGCCTCGCCCTGCAGACCGCGCGCGGCGCGGCTCAGGGCTTGGCAGCGCGCAATGGCGGTATCAAGCATGGGGTTGGCCCGCGCCGCTGGTGACGCTGAGCATCCATTGATTGGCTTCGGCCACGGCGGCGTTGAAGTCGGTCGCCTCCAGCTGCAACTGCTGCAGGCTGGCGGCAACGGCGGCGAAGTCGCCCTGCTCGGCCTGCTCCAGCAGACGCAGCAGCGCGCCCAGTTCGCCCTCCTTGGCCAGCAGCGCCTGCTTAACGGATTCGCCGATGGTGAGCGGCTGCAGGACCTCGGCCAGCGGCATGCCGAACAGGACGCCCAGCAGCGAGAACATGCCCGTCATGAAGGCTTGCTCCTGCTGGTGCTTGTCCAGGCCGGCGCGCCGCGCCAGCAGTTCCATGGCCATGGCGCGCACCGAGACGCGCGCCAGCAGCATGGCCGTGCGCAGGTCGCCGTCGCGGGCGGCGAACAGCATCAGGTTGAGCCAGCGGCGCAATTGCTGGCGGCCCAGAATCAGGATGGCCTGCGAAAAGCTGGTGACGCGCCGGCCGGTGCCCATGCCCAGGGAGTTGACCAGCTTCAGCAGATGGTAGGACAGGGTCGGGTCGCGCCGCAGCAAGGCTTCGATTTCGTGGGTATCGGCGTCGTTCGCCACCAGCTGCACCAGTTGCAGGGCCAGTCCGCGCGAGGCGCCAGCCTGGCCCGCGGCGCCCTTGGCCGGCGTGTCGAGCGCCCAGTCGCCGCGCACCCAGCGCGCGCCGGGCGGCACATCATCCAGCGCCGCCATGCTGTCGGCGCGGCAGAGTTCAGCGGCCGGCAGCGGCTGCCAGCCGGCGCCGGCCAGCGCCTCGGCCAGCGGCCCATCCAGCGTCTCGGGATAGAAACAGCTGCTGGCGGCCGGCAGCACGCTCAGCACGCCCGGCAGCGCCGGCTGCGGACTGGCTGCGCCATCGGACGCCAGGCCGCCACCGGCAAACAAAAGGGCGGTGGGCTGGCCTTTGCGGTCGGCCAGCAGGTGCAGGAAAACGGGCGCTAGGGTCGGAGCTATCATGCGGAATCGGATCGGGCCAGAGGATTCGGACTCATAATGGTACTCCCAAAACAGTTGGCGCAGGCCAACATTCTGTCGTCATTTCCTGTCAAACATCAAGACGGCGCGGTGATGGCCACGCCCGGCAGATGGCGGCACAGACGTTCGAACATGCCGGGCTGGGCCATGCGCTGGCGCCACCAGTCCAGCGCCGCCCCACCCTCGCCGCTGCGCCAGGCCAGGTAGAAGGTTTCGGCCGGCTTGGGTTCCTCGACTTGCTTTTCCATCAATAAACCGGCGGCAATGGCGGCGCGGGCGCAGGGCGCGGGCAGGAAACCGAAACCGAGGCCGGCCAGCTGGGCGCCGTACTTGCTCTCCAGTGTGGGCAGGGTCAGCGTATCCTGGCCCAGCAGCAGGCCGACGGTGCGCGGCGCGATGCGGCGCGCCGTGTCGGCCGTGACGATGGCGCGATGGCGCTGCAGCTCGGCGCGCCCGAGCCGTCCTTCCACCGCCGCCAGCGGGTGGCTGGGCGCAACGGCAAAGACCCAGTCCATGCGGCCCATCGGCTGCGACACATAGCCGCCGCCGGCCGGACCATCGCCCGGCGCGCCCACCAGCAGGTCGACGCGGCGTTCCAGCAGCGCTTCCCAGGTGCCGGACAGGGTTTCCTGCGCCAGGCGCAACCGGGTCCGGCTCGCCACGGCGTAGAAGGCGCGGATATCGGCCGCCAGCGCCAGCGGCGCGAACATGGAATCGGTGCCGAGGATCAGTTCAGTTTCCCAGCCCGAGGCGACGCGCCGCACGCGGTGTTCCAGATCCTGGGCCGCGTGCAGCAGGTAGCGCCCTTCTTTCAGCAGCTCGCGCCCGGCGGGCGTCAGCTCCACGCGCGGCCCATTGCGCTCGAACACCTGCACGCCCAGGTCTTCCTCCAGCTTGGCGACGGTATAGGAAATGGTCGAAGGCACGCGGTGCAATTCCTTGCCGGCGGCCGAGAAGGAACCGCGGCGGTCGATGGCGTCCACGATCTGCAGGGCGTCGAGGCTGAGTCTGAGCATTCGAAATTTTCGATAATGAGTTGAGAAATTTTCCGTTTTTTGGATTTTACAGGCCCGCGTAGAATGAGTCCTGTATTCGAAATTATCGCAAATAAATCTGTCGAAAGGAGCAAGACCATGCTGCAAGTACGTAAAAGCGAAGACCGCGGCCATGCCAACCACGGCTGGCTGGACTCCCACCACAGCTTCTCGTTCGCCGACTATCACGACCCCAAACATATGGGTTTCGGCCCGCTGCGCGTGATCAATGAAGACCGCGTGGCGCCCGGCCAGGGTTTCGGCACCCACGGCCACCGCGATATGGAAATCATTTCCTATGTCCTGGACGGCGCGCTGGAGCACAAAGACAGCATGGGCAACGGCTCCGTGCTGCACTACGGCGATGTGCAGCGCATGACGGCCGGCAGCGGCGTGCGGCATAGCGAGTTCAACCACTCGGCGACTGACGGCGTGCATTTCCTGCAAATCTGGGTCATGCCGGACGCCAGCGGCATCGAGCCAGGCTATGAGGAAAAGCATTTCACGGCCGAGAGCAAAACCGGCGTGCTGCGTCTGATCGCCTCCGCCGACGGCCGCGACGGTTCGGTGCTGATGCACCAGGATGCCTCGCTGTACGCCAGCATCCTGAACGGCGGCCCGGCCCTGCGCCACAGCCTGGAAGCCGGTCGCCTGGCCTATGTGCATGTGATCCGCGGCAGCCTGACGGTGAATGGCGAGCGCCTGCAAGGCGGCGATGCGGCCAAGCTGAGCGGCGAAAGCGAGGTCGTGCTGGAGCAAGCGGAAGACGCCGAAGTCCTGCTGTTCGACCTGCCGCGCTGATCTGGCGGGCCGGAAGCGGTCCTGTCTTGAAACCTGGAAAATGGTCCTCACTATAGGAAAGCATAATATTTGGTAAGATGAAGGGCGCGCGCCCCGTATGACGAGCAGAC
>NZ_JABWEB010000030.1 GCF_013369485.1 Massilia sp. BJB1822 | reverse complement strand
CGGCCCGCGCGCCGTCTCCGGTTCCGGAGCGGCGCGCTTTTTGTTGGACAGCCCAGCACTGCGGGGGTTCCCGTGGTAAAATTACAACATTGCGCAAAATCACAATGCAGTTTGTGCGCTAGCGCACTGACCCGTACGGCGTTGGGCCACTAAGCTGAGGTGTAACAGTCCGGCTCAGGCCTTGCTGTATTACTTTTTCTCAACTCACGGGAGTCAAATTTGAATAAGAAAATTGCCCTTGCCGCAGCCCTGCTGTGTGCCACTGCCGCCGCCTCGGCGCAGGACGCCACGATCAACCCCAATTGGTATATCCAACCCAGCATCAGCGCTTTCAAACCCGATAGCGACTGGCTGGTCGACAAAACCGGCCCAGGCGTCGGCCTGAAGTTCGGTAAAGCCGTGTCCCAGGACTGGGATATCCAGATGGGCCTGACCCACGCCCGCTCCAAGGAAAACGGCTCGAAATACACCCAGCAGACCCTGGGCATCGACGCCCTGTATATGTTCTCGCGCCAATCCTTCCGCCCCTTCCTGCTGCTGGGCGTGGGCGCCGAGCGCGACAAGCTGAACCTGGTGGGTTCGCCTTCGGCCCGCCGCAGCTCGCCCTATGTGAGCGCCGGCCTGGGCTTCCAGTCCACCATCAATGACCGCTGGTCCTTCCAGGCCGACGTGCGCAATGTGCACGGCATGCTGCGCGGCGACGAATTCCGTCCGGCCAAGGTCAATAATGTCTACCTGAACCTGGGCCTGAACTACGCCTTCGGCGCGCCGCCGGCGCCGCCAGCCCCGCCTGCGCCGCCGCCAGCGGCCGTGCAGCCGCCGCCACCGCCGCCCGTCGCGCCGCCACCACCACCGCCGCCGCCACGCTTCGAGAAAGTGACGATGTCGGCGACCGAGCTGTTCGGCTTCGACAGCGACAAGCTGGCCGGCGCCCAGCCTAAGCTGGACGACGTGGCCAAGCTGCTCAACGACAATCCGAGCATCGGCGACATCACCATCACCGGCTACACCGACCGCCTGGGCACGGACAAGTACAACCAGAAACTGTCCGAGCGCCGCGCCAACGCGGTCAAGGCCTACCTGGAAAGCAAGGGCGTGGCCGGTTCGCGCCTGAACGCCCAGGGCAAGGGCAAGGCCAATCCGGTCGTGACCTGCACCGACAAGAAGCGCGTCGACTTGATCAAGTGCCTGGAACCGAACCGCCGCGTGGAAGTCGAACAGATCACCGTCGAACGCCGCGTGCAGTAAGGCTGGCAAGGCAGTAGGAAAAAAGGGGCGTCATGCCCCTTTTTCTTTTTGAACGAGGAGATTGCCATGAGCTTGCAGCGCTGGCGCCACCATGCCCGCTCCCTGTCCCATATCGCTTACTGCACCTTGAGCGAGTGGTTCGCCCACCGCGCCAGCAGCAAGGGCGCGGCCCTGGCCTTCTACACCCTGTTCTCGCTGGCGCCCATCCTGGTGCTGGTGATTTCGATCGCCGGCCTGTTCTACGGCAAGCAGGCGGCCCAGGGCGAGCTGTTCGCCCAGTTGCGCGGCCTGCTCGGCGACCAGGGCGCGGCGGCCATCCAGCTGGTGCTGGCCGGGGCCAAGAACGAAGCGGAAGGGCGCTGGGCCGCCGCCATCGCCGCCGCGCTGCTGCTGTTCGGCGCCACCACCGTGTTCGCCGAACTGAAATCGAGCCTGGACGAGATCTGGCAATTGCCGCCGCTGGAAGAAGGCTCGCTGTGGGACGCGCTGCGCACCCGCCTGCTCTCCTTCGGCATGGTGCTGGTGCTGGGCTTCCTGCTGACGGTGTCGCTGGTGGTCAGTGCCGCCCTCGGCCTGGTGGAGAAATTCTGGAACAGCCACTGGCAGGGCGCTGCCATTGTGCTGGCCTGGCTGAATAATGCCATCGGCTTCGCCGTGATCGCCGCCATCTTCGCCGTAATCTACAAGATGCTGCCGCGCATCCGCCTGTCCTGGCGCGACGTGCTGGCCGGCGCCCTCGGCACCGCCCTGCTGTTCAGCATCGGCAAATACGCGATCGGCACCTATATCGGCAATAGCGGCGTGGCCAGCAGCTTCGGCGCGGCCGGTTCCGTGATCGCCCTGCTGCTGTGGGTGTATTACTCGGCCCAGGTGTTTTTCCTCGGCGCCGAATTCGCGCGCCAGTATGCGCTGCAGCTGGGCAGCCTGCGCCACCATGCGCGCGATGCCGAGGGCAATCTGCGCTTCTAGTCGCCCAGCAGTTCGGCCAGCACTTCCAGGCCCGCCACGCGCTCGGCCACCACCTTGACGATGACGATCAGCGGCACGCCCAGCAGCAAGCCCCAGACGCCCCACAACCAGCCCCAGAACAGCAGGCTGACGAAGACGGCCGCCGCATTCATGCGCGCGATGCGCCCCGTCATCCAGGTCGTCACCACCGTGCCGACCAGGGTGGCAATCGCCAGCGCCGCGCCGACCGCCATCAGGGCCGGCTGCAGGGCGCCGAACTGCAGCAGGGCGGCGGCGCCGGTGGCAGCCGCCAGCAGCAAGGTGCCGAAGTAAGGCATCAGGTGCAGCAAGCCCGCCACCACGGCCCAGGCGCCGGCATTCTCCAGGCCGATGGCGCTGAGCGCCAGCCACATCAGCAAGCCCAGCAGCACATTCGTCACCAGCAGCATGAACATATAGGCCTGGATCGAGGTGTTGATATCGTCGAGGATTTGCAGCGTGATCTTCTTCTTGCTCAGCGAAGGACCGGTCAGGCGCACCAGCTTGCGCTTGAAGGTGTCGCCCGACAGCAGCAGGAAGTAGAGCAGGAAGATCACCATCGCGGCCTGGCCCAGAAAAGCCGCCAGACCGCGCGAACCGGCCCAGACCCAGTCGATGACCTTGATGCTGCTGCCGCCCGCCGCCACCGCCGCGGGCGGCGGCGTCTTGCGCGGCGGGCGCTTGGCGCCGACGGCGGCCGGCGCCACCGCGCCGCTGCCGGCGGTGGCCTGTTCGATCTCGGTGGCAGCAGCCTGAATGCGCTGCAGGGCGCCGCCCTGCCCGGTCAGCAGGCGCGACAGCTTATGCGTGACAGCCGGCAGCTCGCCCAGGATATTCAGGAATTCGCCGCGCACCTGCTCGATGGTGGCGGCCGAGCCGCACAGGATGGCGGCCGTGATCAGGGTGGCGCCGAAGGAACGCCGCACGCGCCAGCGTTCCAGCCAGCAGACCACGGGATTCAGGGTGTAGGACAGCAGGATGCCCAGCGCCAGCGGCACGAGAAAATCGCGCGCCCATTGCAGGGCATACAGGAAGACGACGGTGGCGATGATGGCCAGCGCCAACCCGCGCGCCGGAACCGGCAGCGGCAGGCGCAAGCCGTCGGTAGGCGCCTCTTGCGGGCTGGCGGACGGCACCGTTTCCGGCAGTGGAGGAGACGGCATGTTCATGGCCAGGCCCATGCCATCGACGCGTCAGCCGCGCCGATGGCCTTGTTGCTTACTTGACGCGGATATCGTTTTTCACCGACTTCACGCCCTTCACGCCGCGCGCCACTTCGCCGGCTTTGGAAATGTCGGCCGGCTGGGCCACGAAGCCGCTCAGCTGGACAGTGCCCTTGAAGGTCTCGACATTGATTTCAGTCGATTTCAGGCTAGGCTCATTAAAGATGCTGGCTTTCACCTTGGTGGTCAGCACCGCATCGTCGACATACTCGCCGGCACCTTCCTGCGAGGGGGTGGAAGCGCAACCGGCCAGGGTCAACACGGTCGCGGCGGCAAATACGGCGCTGGCAATTTTGTGTGCGATTTTCATGGCATATCTCCTTGGGTAGTTTCGGTTCTTTCTGCGTTGCCCGCTTCCGGGCACAGAGGCAGTGTCGCGTAACTGTCGCGTTGCTTCTGTACGCTGACGAACATAGAAAAATGATTTGCGCCAAACAGCACTCAGCCGTCTCAGCGCGGCATGGTGCGGCATCGCACAGACCCGGCGCTGCCGCTTGACTAAGCTGAACTCACCTTTTTCCAGGAGGACAAGATGAAAACGAATACCACCCTGTTGGCGGTAATGGTGGCGGTGGCGGCGCTGGCGTCCGGCTGCGCCAGCAGTAATTACCCGCAGAACACTTCCTATTCCAACCAAGCCGATGCGTCGAGCTACGGCACCATCGATTCCATCCAGATGGTGCGCGTCGACCCAGCCACCAGCGGCGCCGGCGCTGTGGCCGGCGGCCTGGTCGGTGCGCTGGTCGGCAACCAGATCGGTTCGGGCAGCGGCCGCGCGGCGGCCACGGCGGCGGGTGCCATCGGCGGCGCCGTGCTCGGCAACAATATCGAATCGAACCGCAACCAGACGCAAGAGGTCTACCAGATCAGCATCCGCCTCGATAACGGCGATTACCGCACCATCAACCAGGACAGCGCCTACGACCTGCGCGTGGGCAACCGCGTGCGCCTGGTCGACGGCCGCGTCTACCGCTACTGAAACAATGGCTCCGTTGAGAGAGGAGGCGCCGCATGGGCACCATACTGCTGATTGTTCTTGTTTTGCTCGTGATCGGAGCGTTGCCGGCCTGGCCGCACAGCCGCAACTGGGGCTATGCACCGAGCGGTCTGGCCGGGATTATCGTTGTCGTGCTGCTGATCCTGCTGCTCACCGGCAGGTTGTAAGCGTAACCAGGGGCGCCGCGGCGCCCCGCTTGTTTTCGGGAGTTCATCATGAAACAGATGCTCTTCGCCAGCCTGCTGGCAGCGGGCCTGTGCGGCAGCGCCGCCGCCCAGACTACACCGCCGGACACGGCCAAACACCAAAGGCAGGAACTGGCGCGCGGCGATCCGGCGCGCTGGTACAAGGAAGACCGCGGCAGCAAGGCGCAACTGGCCACGCTGCGCAAGGAAATCGGCGCCGCACTCAACGAAGCGCTGGCCGATTGCCGCCAGCAGCCGGCCGCCGAACGCCGGGATTGTCTGACGGCGGCGCGCCAGACCTACCGCGACGATATGGCCAATCTGGTCCAGCTGAATGCCGACGCGCACCAGCCGCCCAAGATTGACGTCACCGGCGAATAAAGTTCCCCAGAAAAGCAAAACGCCGCATGCCGCGGCGTTTTGCTTTTCTGGGCCACAGCGCGGCCTCACTCCCAGGGCGCTTCCTCCGCTTCAGCCTCGGCTGCCACCTCCGAACGCTTGTGCCGCATCAGCCAGGCCGCGCCGGCCGCCACCACGGCAGCCACCGCCAGCGCCGGCTTGTACAGCCGCTTGCGCACGATGAAGGAACCGACCGTCAGCGCATACGGCATGATGGTCTTGAAATTGAGCTGGCTCAGGCCACCCGGGCTCAGCAAGCCGCCCAGGCGCGACTGCGCCACGCCCACGGCATGGTCGACCGCCCCATGCAGCAGGGCTTCGGGACGCAGGGCTTGGCGCAGCTGCATCTTGGCGTGCAGCGTGGTGAGGCGGTGCAGCTCGCCCTCGGCCACCAGCCGCTGTTTGGCCGCGGCCAGGGCCGCTTTCTGCTCTTCCTTGCTCATGGCATCCCCTTACAGCAGCATATCGCGGTCGGCCTTCAGCTCGGCCATGGTGGCAGGCAGACCCAGCTTGCCTTGCTTGACCATGCGCTGGCCATACCAAAGCAAGCCCAGCGCCGCCAGCACGAAGACCCCGGCCAGCACCGGCAGGATGGTCCAGCCCATGCTCTGCCAGGCCAGATAGATCAGGGCCGCCGTGCCGAAGGCGATGGCAAACCAGAAGGCCACCAGCGCCAGCGCGAACACCACGGCCAGCTGCATCAGGTGCTGGCGCACCTCGCCCAGCTCCAGCGCCGCCAATTCCAGGCGCGACAGCAGCAGGCGGATGGCGCTCTTCAGCAAGGCCGAGAGCGAAGCGATCAGTCCTGCCGGGTGCTGCGGATCGGGGTGGCTCATATCGGCACCGGACACCGCTTACTTGCGGCCGACGATCACGCCCACCAGCAGGCCGATGCCGGCCGCGATGGCGACCGAACGCCAGGGGTTTTCATGCACATAGGCATCGGTCGATTTGGCCGCTTCCTTGGTGGCCGCGACCGCGCTGGCCTGCGCTTCCTGAGCCTTGGCCAGGGCCGATTCCAGGGCGCGCATGCCGCGGCCGCGCAGTTCTTCCGCTTTCTCACCCGACAGTGCAGTTGCCGCCGTGAACAGCGCCTGGGCGTCCTTGACCAGGGTTTTCACGTCGTTGTTCACGGTACTGATGTTATTTTCCAGCATGATGAAGCTCCTTGTTATAAACGGTGAGAAAGAACGCACTGTAACGCGCCGCGATTAATCAAGCAAATCCCGCATATCGTCGGCGTGTTCTTCCTCGACTGCCATGATCTTGATCAAAAGTTGGCGTGTTGTGGGATCGGACTCGCCAATCTGCTCGATCATCTGGCGGTAAGACTCGATGGCGACGCGCTCGGCCACCAGATTAGCGCGCACCATGGCCTGGACCTCCGTGGAGTCATCATACTCGGCATGGCTGCGCTCAAGCAACGTTGCCGGGTTGAAATCGGGTTCGCCGTTGAGCTGGATGATGCGTTCGGCCAGCCAGTCGGCATGCTCCTGCTCTTGCTGGGCATGCTCCAGGAATTCGGCCTTGATCGCGGCGTTCTGCCGCCCGCTCACGGTGTAATAGTGCCGTTTATAGCGGTTGATGCAGACCAGCTCGGTGGCCAGGGCGCCGTTCAGCATGCTGACGATGGCGGCGCGGTCGCCCTTATAGCCTTGCGTCACGGGGCCGTCGGCGAGATTGGCGGCGGCAGCGCGGATGGCGGCCTTGTCGACGCCTTTGGGCGGGGTGGAAATAATTTGCGGCATGATGGTCCTTTACAGTGATTAGCGGCGCGCCGCGATCGGGCTATTGGCCTCGGACAGCACGATTTCGACACGGCGGTTCAGCTGGCGTTCGCCCGAGGTGCCATTGCCGGCCACCGGATAGGCTTCGCCATAGCCGCGCGTCTCGGCCCGGCTGCGTTCGATGCCCATGCCCACCAGGGCGGCGCGCACGGCTTCGGCGCGGCGCTGCGACAGCTGCAGATTGTGGGCGGCCGTGCCGGTGCTGTCGGTAAAGCCTTCGATCAGCACGCTGCGCTCGGGGTTCTGCTGCAGCACGTCGGCCAGCTTGTGGGCCACGGCCACGCCCTGCGCCGTCAGCTGCGCCTGGTCGACATTGAACAGCACATCGCTGAAGGTGATGACGGTGCCGCGTTCGGTTTTCTTGGCTTGCAGGTCGGCCAGCTGGGCCGCCAGGCGCTCGGCCTGGGCCTGGGCGTCGCGCTGGGCGGCGGTGGCATTCGCGGCCTGCATCTGCGCCTGTTCGGCGCTGCGCTTGGCCTGTTCCGCCTCGGCCGTGCGGGCTTGCAGGCGCACCTGGTCGCGCTGGCGCGCGGCATCGGCCAGGCCGGCTTCGGCCGACTTGGCTTTCGCCACTTCCTGCGCCGTGGCGACGCGCTGCTTGGCGACATAGGCCAGCTTGTCGATTTCATTCAGGCTGTCGCGGCGGGCGGCGGCGGCATTGGCCTGGTCCAGTGCCGTACCGGCCTGAACCAGTTCGGGCTGGGCATACTGGGCCACGGCCGGCGAACTTTGCGCCGCACTGAAGTCGGCGCGCGCCTGATCCAGCAGGCTGGTGGTGGTGGGCGTGCTGGAGCAGGCGACCAGGCCCAGGGACAGGATAAGGGCGGCGGGTTTGAGCAAGAGCTTGTTCATGATCGGTCCTTTCATTCGGGCTTATTTATTGGCACGGTCGAGTTCTTCGCGCAGCACGCGCAAGTCTTCCTGCAGGGCGTCGACGGCATTCGTGGCCTTGGTCGAATTGGCCTTGCTTTGCGCCAGGCGGGCATCGGCCTGGGCTTGCTGGGCCAGATCCTGGGCCAGCTGATAATCGCGGGCGGCCAGCGCCTGGTTGGCGCGCATCATTTTGTCGCGGGCCGAACTCAGCTCGTCCGGCGCCAGCTCGGCCGCGCCGGAGGAGCCGGCGCTTTCCACCGCTTCGCGCGAGGCCGCCACATCGGCAGTGGCCGGGGTTTTCAGACCGCTGGCGCAGCCGCTCAGCAGCACGAGGGACAAGCCGCACAGGGCGGGCCAGACTTTGCTTGGGGCCATGTCGTTCTCCTTGTTTGCGTTGAAGGTAGTACCTTTATAAGGTGCGCCGCCGCGCTCTTTCTGTACGCAGACGCACATACCGTCCAGCCTGTGCCGCCTTGCGTGCGGGAGCGCACACAGAGGCTTGCCGTCGTGAGTTAGGCTTTGGTATGCTCCGAAAAAAATGAAAGTGACGCATATGAGCCTGTCCCGCCGCACCAAGCTTGCCCTCGCCGCCGGGGGCGTGCTGCTTGCCGTCCCCACCGCCGCCCTGGTCGTTCTCTACCATTACGACTGGAATAAGGCCCGGCCCTGGCTGAACGAGAAAGTCAGCGCCGCCATCGAACGTCCCTTCGCCATCCGCGGCAATCTGGCGCTGAGCTGGCAACGCCAGCCGCAGGAACTGGGCTGGCGCGGCCTCGTGCCCTGGCCGCACTTGCTGGCGCGCGATGTCCACCTTGGCAATCCAGCGCCCATGCTGGCGGCCGCCGCGCACAGCGGCGACGCGGTGCCGGCCGATATGGCCAGCGCGGCCGAGCTGTCCTTCTCGCTCAATCCCCTGGCGCTGCTGGAGCAAAAGATTGCGATTCCCCTGCTGAGTTTCACGGCGCCCCAGGTCTATCTGCAGCGCACCGCCGACGGCAAGAACAACTGGACCTTCAAGCAAAACCCGCAATCGCCCTGGCGCTTGGACTTGCAGCGCGTGGTGTTCAGCAAGGGCAGCGTGCACCTGGTCGACGCCGTGCAGCAGATCGACGCCACCGCCCACCTCGACACGCTGGAACAGGACAGCCAGTACGGCGTGTCCTGGCGCGCCGAAGGGCGCTGGAACAAGCAGCCGATCAGCGGCCTGGGCAAGGCCGGCGCCGTGCTCTCGCTGCAAAGCGACCAGCCCTTCCCCCTGCAGGGCAAGGCCCAGGTCGGCCTGGTAAACATCGCTGCCGAAGGCACGCTGACGCGGCCCCTGCAACTGGCCGCCATCGACTTTCGCCTGAAGGTCGGCGGCGCCAGCATGGCGCGCCTGTACGCGCTGACCGGCCTGGTGCTGCCGGAAACGCCGCCCTTCTCCACCGAGGGCCGCCTGAGCGGCACCCTGGCTGGCCAGCACAGCCGCTGGACTTACGACCAGTTCACGGGCCGCGTCGGCTCCAGCGATATCGCCGGCAAGCTGGTGTATGAACAAAAGCAGCCGCGCGGCCACCTGAGCGGCACGGTGCAGTCGAAGCTGCTGCAATTTGCCGACCTCGGCCCGCTGATCGGCGCCGACTCCAATGCCAGCAAGCAGGCGCGCGGCCTGCCCGCCGTCCAGCCCAGCGAGAAAGTGCTGCCGGTGGAAACCTTCAAGACCGAGCGCTGGACCAGCATCGACGCCGACGTCAACTACCGCGCCGCGCGCATCGTGCGCACCGAACAGTTGCCCATCAGCCATCTGGAAACCGAGTTCCACCTGCGCGATGGGGTGCTCAAGCTGACGCCCCTGAACTTCGATTTCGCCGGCGGCAAGCTGGCCTCCACCGTCACCCTCGATGGCAGCGGGCGCGACGGCAAGAACGCCATCCGCGCCGACCTGGCGGCCAGCGCGCGCGGCATCCGCTTGAAGGAATTGTTCCCGCACCTGCCGCAATTGCAGGCCACGGTGGGCACGATCAATGCCGACACCAAACTCAGCGCCACCGGCAACTCGGTCGCCACCCTGCTGGCCCAATCGAACGGCGAACTGAAGACGCGCATCAGCCAGGGCCAGATCAGCAAGCTGCTGCTGGAACAGATGGGCTTGAACATCGGCAGCATCGTGCTGACCAAATTGGTGGGCGACAAGCAGGTCAAGCTGAACTGCCTGGCGGGCGACTTCGCCGTCACCGACGGCCTGGCACAGACGCGCAGCTTCGTCGTCGACACCGAGGACGCCACGGTGCGCATCAGCGGCGCCGTCAGCCTGGACGACGAGCGCCTGGACCTGACCCTGAAGCCCGACAGCAAGGGCTTGCGCATCATCTCGCTGCGTTCGCCGATCTATGTGCGCGGCACTTTCAAGCACCCCGATGTCGCCATCGACAAGGGCGTGCTGGCCCTGCGCGCTGGCGGCGCCATTGCGCTGGCCACCCTGGCCGCACCGGTGGCCGCGCTGGCGCCCCTGATCAGCGGGGGCGGCAGCAGCGATACGCCCTGCGGCCCGCTGCTGGCCGAAGCGGCGCGCAAGCCGGTGGCGCCGCCGCCCGGCAAGAAGCTGGCGCCGCGGCGCTAAAACCAGGAATGCGTAACTAAGCGTAACTAAGTGAGCTGACGAACAGAGCGTACGATGCGCCCGTTCTATGCTGGTTTCCGCCAAGCCCGCGTGGCTGCATACACAAGGAGATCATCATGCACATCAAGAAAATCGTAAGGGGCTGCGTACTGCTGAGCGCCCTCCTCGGCCTGAGCGCCTGTTCGAATATGTCGCGCCAGGACCGTAATACCGCCGTCGGTGCCGGCGTCGGCGCCGTGGCCGGCTCCGTGCTGTCCGGCGGCAGTGCCGTCGGCACCGTGGGCGGCGCCGCCGTCGGCGGCGTGATCGGCAACCAGGTCAGCAAGCCGCCGCGTTAAGCCTTTTCCACGCTTTGCCGGGCAGCGCCAGCCTTACAGGAAGACGCTGCCCATGCCGATGCTGCCATCGTCCTTGACCAGCGCGTAGCAGCCACAGGATGCCGCCTCCAGTCCCGCCGCATCCAGAATCTCGATATTGCCCCGGCTATAGCTGATCAGCCCCTGCTGCTGCAGGGCGCTGGCGGCCTTGGTCACGCCGACGCGGCGCACGCCGAGGGCGTGGGCCAGGAATTCATGCGTCAAATGAAAGCGTTCCGATTGCAGCCGGTCGCGCGTCACAAGCAAGGTGCGCGCCAGGCGCGCTTCCAGCACATGGAAGCGGCTGCACACGGCGATCTGGATGGCTTGCGCCAGCAGCGCATCGGTATAGCGCGACAGCAAGCGCTGCAAGGACTCCATCTGCGCGAACTCGCGGCAAAAGTCGCCCGCTTCCAGGCGCAGCACATAGCCGGCGCGCTGCACGACGGCGCGCACCTGGGCCGTCTGATGGCCCAGCGCGACCGAGGCGCCGAGCATGCCTTCGCGCCCCACCGCGCCCACTTCCAGGGTCATGCGGCCTTCGGCCACAGCCAGCAGGCAGACCAGGGCGTCGAGCGGAAAATAGAGGTGACTGATCGGCTGGCCCGGTTCGTAGAGCACTTCGCCCTCGTCCACCATCGCCAGCTCGCACAAGGACTGGATGTGATCCAGGTCGTCCTCGGGCAAGCTCGCCAGCAGGCGGTTGCTGCCGCGGGCGGGGATCAGGGCGCTGCCATGAGCGGTGTCAAAGTTAACAATCATCGCGGTCGGGTCAGAGTGGGTGGCTTCTGCACGTCGGTCAGGGCTAGCTTACCGGCAAGTATTTTCCCTGTATGTACGCTGACGCACTGAAACGGCTGCGCCCGCGGCCGACAATCACGGCATCGACATGCAATTGGAAAGCTCATCATGACTCCCCTCATTCCCCCCGCCAGCAAACAGCCCCTGCATCCGCTGCTGATGACGGCCGCCGTCGCCGTGCTGCTGTTTTGTTCGGTCGGCATCGCCGCCCTGATGGACTGGCTGCCCAGCTCTGCGGGTCATGGCGCGCCAGCCGCCACACAAACGCTGAGTGCGCCGCCCGGTGATACGGCCGCGCCTGCTGGCCATGGCGCGGCCGGTGCGGCGACGCCATTACCGGAGAGCGCACCCCTGCCGCCCGCGCCGCCACCGGGCGCCAGCCTGGGCGAGAACCAGTATGCCGCCGCGCCGGCGTCCAGCCGTGACGGCGGGGCGCGCTACGTCGCGCAAACAGCCGCGGCGCCCGCCGTCTGCCATCACTGCGGCGTGGTGGAAGCGGTGCGCACCATCCGCACCCGCGCCGAAGGCAGCGGCGTCGGCGCGGCCGGTGGCGCGGTGGTGGGCGGCTTGCTGGGCCACCAGATCGGCGGCGGCAGCGGACGCAACCTGGCCACCATTGCCGGCGCCATCGGCGGCGCCGTGGTCGGCAACCAGGTGGAAGGCAATATGAATGCGCGCACCAGTTATGAGGTGACGGTGCGCCTGGACGACGGCAAACGCCGCACCTTCCACAGCGCCGCGGCCTGGCAGCAGGGCGAGCGCATCCGCATCGTCAAAGGCCAATTGCGGCGCGGCTAGTACTGTTCGTCAGCGTACAGAGTTAAAAGCTGAGACAGGCAAAAATCATCCCATCAACCCGAGAGAAGGAGTCCATCATGTTGTACACACTGGCTGTTATCCTCATCATCCTGTGGCTGCTGGGTCTGGTCACGTCCTACACCATTGGCGGCTTTATCCACGTGCTGCTGGTGGTGGCCATCATCATGGTGCTGCTGCGCCTGATCAGCGGACGCGGCGTCTAGCCGGCGTTGCGCGCCAGCCACTCCTGTTCCCCGGCGCTGTACACGAAGGTACAGCGCCGCTTTCCGTTTCGGTCTACACTTGCTGGACAATTCAGGAGGGACTGACATGAACTTCCAACACAAGACATCCACCAAACCCCTGGCCGGCGCGCTGGCCCTGCTCCTCGCTCTGGCCGCCAGCGGCTGCGCCGACATGAACGCGACGCAGCGCGGCACGGCCACCGGCGCCGGCATCGGTGCCGGCCTGGGCGCCATTCTCGGCGCCAGCACCGGCGGCGGCGGCAGCGGCCGCGCGGCCGGCGGCGCCGTGCTGGGCGCAGCGGTCGGCGCCATCGCCGGCAATATCTGGTCGCAGCGCATGGAAGATCAGAAACGGGCCATGGAGCAGGCCACCAAGGGCACCGGCGTCCAGGTTAGCCAGACGCCAGACAACCGGCTGAAGCTGGAAATCCCCAGCGATATTTCCTTCGACACCAACCGCTCCGACATCAAGGCCAACTTCCGCCCAATCCTCGACCGCTTCGCCAGCACGCTCAACGACAATCCCGCCGCCACGGTCAGCATCGTCGGCCACACCGACAGCACCGGCAGCGACGCCATCAACCAGCCCCTGTCCGTGGACCGCGCCTCGCACACCCGCGACTACCTGGCCACGCGCGGCGTCTCCCCTACGCGCATCGTGGTCGAAGGCCGAGGCGCGCGCGAACCGATCGCTCCCAACGAAGACAATGCCGGCCGCGCCCGCAATCGCCGTGTAGAAATCTTTGTTGCCGAGCCTCAGCCGCGCAGCTGAGTCACCGGAGTTCGCCCATGCCCATCCGCCCCACTCTGCTGGCCTGCGCCCTGCTGCTTCTGGGCAGCAGCGCCAGCGCCCAAACCCTCAAGCCCGGCCTGTGGGAGATGAACAACCGCATCGCCGGCGGCAGTACGGAAACCATGCAAGCCATGGCGCGCGCGCAAAAGGAAATGGCGAATCTGCCAGCCGACCAGCGCAAGATGCTGGAACAGATGATGGCCCAGCGCGGCGTCGGCCTGAATCTGGCCGAAGGCGGCGGCGTCAAGCTCACCTACTGCATGACCAAGGAAATGGCCGAAAAGCGCGAACTACCGGCCGGCCAGCCCGGCGACTGCCGCAGCACCAGCACCCCGGTCCCGGGCGGCATGAACGTCAGCTTCCACTGCACCAAACCGCCCTCGCAAGGCAAAGGCCAAGTTATCTTCGAAGGCGACACCGGCTACACCATGCGCATGGACGTCACCAGCCACGCCCACGGCGCGCCGCAGCAGATGATGGTCGAAGGCAGCGGCCGCTGGCTCAGCGCCGACTGCGGCGCCGCCCCCAAACCCCGCTAAGCCCCACCGTTTGATCCAGCGCAAACAATGTCCACCCCGGTGTCAGGCACCAGGGTAGGACATTGTTTGATATTGCGCAAAGAATGTCCGGTTCCCGTGCCTGACACCAGGGTTGGACATTCTTTGATTTGGCGCAAAGGCGGGCTTAGTTGGCGTCGGAGTAGGCCATGTAGAGCTCGCGGGCCTTGCTGGCGATGGGGCCGACCGGAAGGTCGCGGCCTTCGTAGCGGATGCAGGGCGTGACTTTGCCAAAGTTGCCGGTGTTGAAGATTTCGACGGCGCTGTTCAGCTCCTCGGGCTTGACGCTGCGCTCTTCGACCACGATGCCGGCGTCTTTCAGCAGGGCGATGACGCGGCCACGGGTGATGCCGGAGAGGAAGGTGCCGTTCGGCACCGGCGTCACCACCTGGCCGGCGGACGTGACAAAGAAGATATTGGCGGTGGCGAATTCGGCGACATGGCCTTCGCTGTCGCACACGACGGCGTTGTCGTAGCCGCGCTCCTTGGCGGCGCGCAGGGCGCGCGTGGTGTTGGCGTATAGGGAGGAGGCTTTGGCGTCGGTCGGCGCCATGGCGGCGTCGGGACGGCGCAGCTCGGACAGGCAGGCGCTGAAGCCGGTGAACGGCGGCATCGGCGCGTCGAACAGGGTCAGGGCGAAGGCGCTCTTCTCGGCCACGGGAATCAGCAGGCCGTCAGTGCCGAACACCAGGGGACGGATGTACAGCTCGGCGTCGGCCGGGAACTTGGCGACGCCTTCGCGCACCAGCTGCTCCATCTCGTCGACGCTGAGCGGGCAGCTCAGGCCGAGACGCTCGGCCGAGTAGATCACGCGCTGCAGGTGCAGGCGCAGATCGGCCATATGGCCACGGATCGAGCGCGCGCCGTCAAATACCGAGGAACCCAGCCATACGCTGTGGTCCATCGCGCCGAACAAGGGGACATTGCCTTCGCTCCAGGCGCCGTTGAAATAGGTCAGATACATAATGCTTCCTGCTTGGTTGTTGAGGGGGCTGAACCTCTCAATTTAGCACAAGCGGGAAGCGCCGGTCAGAATGCGTGGCGCAGGCCGAAGCGCAAGCCGCTGTTGGCGCGGCCAATGGCGGCCGGCTGGCCGTTCTCATTGCGCACCTGGGCGTAGGCGGCATACCAGGCGGTGCGCTTCGACATCGCATAGCTCATGCCGAAGGCGATCTGGCGCGCATCGAGATTGGTGGGATCGCGGTCGTCCTTACGGATATAGGACAGCATCCAGGTCGTCGCGCCGCGCTGCAGCGCCAGCCCGAGCATCATGTCGCGGCTGTCGGTCGAAGGCGTGGCCATGGCCAGCGCGCCATACGGCTGGCTCAGATCCCAGGGCACGGCGCCCATGCCGCGATTGATGCCATACGCGGCATAGGCCAGCGCCGGCCCGAGATGCAGATTGGCCGCGACCAGGGTGTTGCGCGAGGCCAGCTCCAGCGGCACGCTCTTGCCGGTGATGTCGGGCAGGGGATTGTTCTTGCGCTGGTGCGCGATGCGCACATTGAGCAGCGAGCCGGCATAGCCGAGCGTGGCGCCATAGGCGCGCTGGCGCGGCGTGCTGAAATTGCTTTCGCCGTAGCTGTAAATCGCGCTGGCATTCCAGCCGCGCCGGCGCGCGGCGTACTTGATTGCATTTTCATAGGGCCGCGTGGTTTCGCCCGCCAGACTGACGGCGGCGCCGGCCAGACCGCCGTGCAGCGGATCGTCGATATCGATCAGCGCGGTCGACTGCGTGGTGTAGGCGCGCCCCGGCGCCAGCACATCCCAGCGCGGATCGACCACGCCATATACTTGAAGCTGCGGCGGCGTCTGCGCGTCCGCCAGCAGCGGCCAGAACAACAGCAACGGTGCAATCTGCCTGCGATTCATGATGCTTCTCCCCTGAGCATGCCGCCAGTGTAGGCCCGCGCCCGCCTGTTTTCTGTGCGCGGTCCAACACTCCATACCACTCTGCATCGTTGAGCGAACTGAGCCAATGTACGCCAGCGTACAGTGAAAAAATTTCTTAGCGGTTACACTATCGGCTTTAGACCTCCGTATGCGGCCAAGCCGTTTTTCTCCGCATGTTAGAAATTCTCCAACAAATCCAGACAGACACCCTCAGCATCGCCCCCCTGGTCGAGCTGGTGGAAGAGCTGCGTCCTAGCCGTCCCGGCAACCACATCCGCGCCACCAATAATGTGCGCAACCTGCTGCGTCTGCTGCAGGAAGAACCCGCGCTGGCGCAAGCCCTGGGCAGCTATGTGCTGCGCCTGCTGCAGCAGCGCCGCCACGCCAGCCTGTACAGCGAAGTGGGCGTGCTGTCCAATGACGGCTTCTTCACCGAGCTCAAACGCCGCGTCTCTTACCGCATGCTGCCGCCGGCCCTGGGCGACGAATACCTGAGCGACGCCCTCGACCAGATCTTCTACAAACAAAGCGACCACGAGTGGATCGCCGCCGTCCCCGCCTCCGACTGGCTGGCCCTGTTCAACACCATCTTCAGCGCCCACCCCGGCGGCGGCAAACTGATGCTGCCCGGCATGCTCGAAGCCATCCGCACCCTGAGCTACCGCGTCTGCGCCATCGGCCTGGAGCCGAAGCTGACCAACTTCCATACCGATATGGAAGTCTTCGAATCGCCCTTCGTCATGCAGAATAAGGAGGTGTTGGTTTATCTGGACAGCTACGAAGCCTGGCTGGCCGGCGCCGCCAACCATGTCGAAGACGCGCGCCATCTGCTGGTGATGCTGGACCAGTGCGACGCCGTGATCGGAAAGATCCGGCGCAAGGCCCTGGCCCAGGGCACCAGCATCGCCCTCACCTATCTGCTGGTGACGCTGACACAGAGCATAGACCGGCTGCGCAAGCTTTTGTTCCTGGTCGATATGTCCGGCGATCTGCCGTCCGCGCCCAGCATCGATCTGGACGCGGTGGCGGCGCAAGCCATGCCGGAACGCGCCACCCACGGCCCGGCCGCCAAGCGGCGCGCCGCCGCCCTGGCCCTGGCGCTGGAACTGATCGAAGCGCACAACAACAAGTACACCGTGCGCGACCTGTTCACCGACAATATCAATCTGCTGGCGCGCAATGTGACGGAAAATGCCAGCCGCACCGGCGAGCATTACATCGCCGAAAACCGGCGCGAGCTGGGCGGCATGTTCATGTCGGCTTCCGGCGCCGGCGTGATCGTCGGCTTCATGGCGCTGTTCAAGATCCTGATGTCCTACCTGCGCGCGGCGCCGCTGGTGGAAGCCTTCCTGTTCAGCATGAATTATTCGCTGGGCTTCATCTTCATCCACCTGCTGCATTTCACGGTGGCGACCAAGCAGCCGGCCATGACAGCCTCGCGCATCGCGGCCGGCCTGCAAAGCAAGGATGGCCGCAATATCGACCTGGACAGCATGGCGGAACTGATCAACAAGGTGCTGCGCACCCAGATCATGGCGGTGCTGGGCAATCTGGCCACGGCCATTCCCACGGCCTGGCTGATTGCCGCCGGCTACCGCCTCATCACCGGCCACCATCTGGTGACGCCGGAGAAAGCCATGCACCTGCTGCACGATATCGATCCCTTCGGCAGCTTGGCCCTGTTCTACGCCATGATTGCCGGGGTCTGCCTCTTCCTCTCTGGCCTGATCTCGGGCTATTACGATAACCAGGCGCTGTACACGCGCTGGGCGCAGCGCATTGCCCAGCTGCGCGGCTTGGCGGCCGTGCTGGGACGCGAACGCACCCAGCGCCTGGGCGTGTATATGGAAAACAATCTGGGCAGCCTGATGGGGAACTTCTACTTCGGCATCATGCTGGGCGCCATGGGCGCGCTGGGTCTGCTGCTCGGCCTGCCCATCGATATCCGCCACGTGACGTTCTCAGCTGCCAACTTTGCGACAGCCATGGTCGGCCTGGATCACAATGTGAGCTGGCAACTGGTGTTGACTTCCATCGCGGGCTTCCTCGGCATTGGCACGGTGAACCTGCTGGTCAGCTTTGGTCTGGCATTGTGGGTGGCACTGCGCGCGCGCGGCGTGCGCTTCACGCATGGCCTCCAGCTGCTGCAAGCCCTGTTCCGGCGCTTCCGCAAGGCGCCGCTCCACTTCTTCATCGGCAGCAAGGAGAACTAGCGTGATCGAGCGAAGCGCAAAGCATGCTCTGGCACTCATCCTCACCGCCTGGTGCCTGCTGGCCTGCGCTTCGCTGCCCGAGGTCAGCAAAACCCAGCTCAAGGCCGACGCGGCCGAGGTTCCCGCCGTCGCCACGCCCAAGGGCGTGCTGCCGAAGCAAAGCGGCGAGGCCCTGCTGAAAAAGCGCTGGCCGAAATCGACGCTGGACTTGCAGGCGCGCGCCGCGCTGGAAGAGGCGGCCACCGGCGTGCCGCTGATCGCCGGCAATAAGGTGCAGCTGCTGTTCGATGGTCCGCAGACCATGGCGGAAATGATGAAGGCCATCGCCGCCGCCACCAACCATATCAATTTCGAAACCTATATCTTCGACCAGGACGAGCTGGGCGAAAAGTTCGCCAACCTGCTGATCGAGAAGCAGCGCCAGGGCGTGACGGTGAATGTGATCTACGACAGCGTCGGCACGATCGGCGTGCCGCAAGCCTTCTTCGACCGCATGAAGGAGGCGGGCGTGGCGCTGATCGCTTTCAACCCGGTCAATCCCGCCAAGCTGCGCGGCAATGGCTGGAAGCTCAACAACCGCGACCACCGCAAGATCCTGATTGTCGACGGCAAGGTCGGCTTCACGGGCGGCATCAATATCAGCGACACCTATGCGCGCAGCTCGCCCTTCCGCTCCAGGACGCGCCCCACCGACCAGTCCGAGGTCGGCTGGCGCGACACCCATGTGCGCATCGAAGGACCGGCTGTCGCCGCGCTGCAGTGGATGTTCATCGAAAGCTGGGCCGAGCAGGATGCCGACGACTTGCGCGACGCTGCCTACTTCCCCACGCCGGTGGCGGCGGGCGACAAGATCGTGCGCGTGCTGGGCAGCAAGCCCGGCGGCCAGTTCGAGATTTACAAAGCCCTGCTGCTGGCGATCAACGAGGCGAAAAAATCCATCCACATCACCTGCGCCTATTTCGTGCCGGACGAGCAGACCTTGCGCGCCCTGACTGCTGCCGCCCAGCGCGGCGTCGAGGTGCAACTGGTGCTGCCCAGCGTCTCCGATGCCGGCCTGGTGGCCCAGGCGGGACGGGCCGCCTACACCCCACTGCTGGAAGCGGGCGTCAAAATCCATGAGCTGAAACTGGCCGTGCTCCACGCCAAGACCGCCGTTGTCGACGGTCTGTGGTCGACCGTCGGTTCGACCAATATCGACACCCGCAGCTTCCTGCACAACCACGAGGTGAATGTGATCGTGATGGGCGACGCTTTCGGCGGCGAGATGGAAAAGGCTTTCCAGGAAGACTTGCGCAATTCGAAGGAAATCACCTTGGCCGAATGGCGCGACCGCCCCCTCTCGGCGCGGCTGAAGGAATGGCTGGCGCGCATCTGGGATTACTGGCTGTAGTCTGAGGCGGCGCAATGCGCGCGGCAGCATCGAGGATTAAGCTGAAAGCTTATCCCAGGAGAGCGCTATGGCCGACCACCCACCGCCGCCCTTGCTTGACAGTCCACCGCAAGGAGCAGAAGATCCCGACATCAATACCCGCCTTACCCGCGTGGAGGTTGTCGTGCAAGACATTGTTGGAAGAATGGACCGAATGCAGACCGCGATGGACAACGGCTTCGCCGAAATCCGCACCGACCATCGCCAGCTGCGAGTGGGCTTTGACGAGCTGCGCCGCGAAACAACGGCCGCGCTCGAAACCCAGCGCAAAGACATGACGCTGGCTCTCGAAACACAGCGCAAAGATATGCTTGCGGCGCTGGAAGCCCAGCGCAAGGATATGACTTCCGCCCTGGATGCACAGCGCAAGGAGATGAGCACAGCCCTCGACTCCCAGCGCAGGGAAGTAAGCGCTGCCATTGATGTCCAGCGCAGGGAAGTAAGCGCTGCCATTGATGTCCAACGCAAGGAAGTGACAGCCGCCATCGATGCTCAGCGCCAGTCGCAAGATGCCATGCGCAGCGAGATTTACGCCGCCATCGACAAGATCCGCGACGATAATCTGAGCTCCATGCGCCTGACCTTCACCACCATGGCGGGGATCCTGCTTGCGCTGCTGGGCAAGGTGCTCAACATCTACTGAAGCGCTTTGGCGCAAAAGCCACAGTTAACAAAAAAATCTGATTTTTCATACAGTACTGTGTTTTTGCACAGTACTTGTGTTAAGCTGATGCTTCGTTAAACACTTCTCCCTACAAAGGAATAGTTATGACCAGCATTAACAGCAGCTTCAGCTCCCGCTTCGGCCTGGAATACGCCCCGACGTCCTTCCTGGTACGCATGGGCAAACGCGAAATGTTAGTCTGCCGTGACTTCCGCAAGCGCTTCTACGCCGTCAACCCCATCATCGAATGCGACACCGGCGTCCAGCCTGGCCATATCGAAATCCTGCTGTTTGGCCGCTGGCTGCTGATCCTGTCTAAAGCCCACTAATCAAGCCGCAGCGCTGAACCGTTCACATTGTGCGCGCAAGAAGTCGCGCAGACAGATCACGGTGGACGTGACCTGCGAGCGGTGCATACACACCAGGAATAGCGGCACCTCTTCACCCTCTATCTCTGGCAAGAGCACCTGCAAGCGCCCGGCTCGAATGTCGGCGGTCACGTCCAAGCGTGACTTGTAAGCAATACCCTGGCCTGCCACGGCCCAGCGCCGCACCACATCGGCATCATCGGCACTGCGGTTGCCACTGACAGGGATGGTGAGGGTGTCGGCCCGTCCCGGCAGGCGGAAACTCCAGCGTTCATGGATCACGTCATTGACGGCAAAGCGCAGGCAATTATGCCGGCGCAGCTCCTCAAGACTGTCCAGCCGGCCGTACCGGGCGATATAGACAGGCGAAGCCACCAGCACCCGCCGGCTTTGCGCCAGCGGCATGGCTACCAGGCCGGAATCTTCCTGCGGCCCGGTGCGGATGGCGATATCCACCGGCTGCCGGTACATATCGGCCAGCCGGTCGCTCACGCTGAGCTGATAGGCCACGGCCGGATACTGGGCCTGGAACTGGTCCAGCCATTCAAGCAGTTGGTTGCGGCCAAAATCAGACGTTACGGAAATTTTCAGCAAACCGCCCGGCTGCTCCTTGCCCTGAGTCAGCGTGCCATGTCCTTCTTTGAGCAGGCGCAGCGCCTCGCGCGCATGGCGCAGATAATGCTCGCCCTCCTCCGTCAAGCGCAGGGAGCGGGTGGTACGCGCCAGCAGGCGCAACTGCAGCGCCTGTTCCAGGCGCTTGAGCGCAGCACTCGCCATGGCCGGCGAAATATCGAGCAGCCGCGCCGCCGCCGACAAGCTGCCGGCATCGGCCGTGCGCACAAAGACTTCCAGATCATCGAGACGCAGCAATTTTCACCATTTCATTGAAAGTGTTTCGCTGATTTTAGCCTTTATCCGCAGAATACATTAAATCATCATACGTCCATTGAACCTTATGGAGTATCCGATGAAAGCCATTGCCTACTGCGCCAGCCTGCCCATCAGCGACGACCACGCCCTGCTTGACGTGGAGCTGCCCGCGCCGGTCGCCAGCGGCCGCGATCTGCTGGTGGAAGTGAAAGCCATTTCCGTCAACCCGGTCGACACCAAGATCCGCCGCAATGTGGCACCGCCCGCCGGCGAGCTGAAAGTCATCGGCTGGGATGCCGTCGGCATCGTCAAAGCCGTGGGGCCGGAAGCCAGCCTGTTCCGCCCCGGCGATGCAGTCTGGTATGCCGGCGCCCTCAACCGTCCCGGCGCAAATAGCGAGCTGCATCTGGTGGACGAGCGCATCGCCGGCCACAAACCGCGCAAGCTCAGCTTCGCGCAAGCGGCCGCCCTGCCCTTGACCGCCATCACCGCTTGGGAGCTGTTGTTTGAGCGCCTGGAAGCAAGCCGCGACCTCGGCCTGAGCGGCAAGTCCATCCTGATCACGGGTGCGGCGGGCGGTGTCGGTTCGATCATGGTGCAGTTGGCGCGCCAGCTCACAGGGCTGACCGTGATCGGCACGGCCTCGCGTCCCGAATCGGCGGCCTGGGTCAAGGAACTGGGCGCCCACCATGTGCTCGACCATAGCAAACCGCTGCAGGAGGAGTTCCAGCGCCTGGGCCTGCCGCCGGTGGACTATATCGCCAGCCTGAACCAGAGCGATACCCACTTCCCCGCCCTGGCCGAACTGATCGCGCCGCAAGGCAAGCTGGCCCTGATCGACGATCCCGAGCATCTCGATGTGCGCCTGCTAAAGCGCAAGAGCGTGTCCCTGCACTGGGAATTTATGTTCACGCGCTCGCTGTTCGCCACCGACGATATACAGCAGCAGCACCAGATACTCAACGACGTGGCCCAGCTGATCGACAGCGGCGTGCTGAAAACCACGCTGGGAGAGCACTTCGGCCAGATCAATGCCGCCAATTTGAAACGCGCCCACGCCCTGCTCGAGAGCCAGCGCGCGACTGGGAAGATTGTGCTGGAAGGGTTCTGATCCCGCCGCTCAAGCCGGCGCAGCGAGCTGCTGCGCCTGTTCCTGGCGCAGCAAGGCCAGCACGCGCGCATCATGGCTGGCCAGGGTGTTTTGCAGATTGATGGCGGCGCTGCAGGAATCGTCGATCACGCGCAAAAAACTGTTCTGTGTCCAGTCCAGCAAGTGCGAGCGGAAGCCGATGCCGCTGAACATCTCGCCGATATTCACGCACAGCTCGCGCAGCGACAGCAGCGTGCGCTTGGTGGCTTCGATATCGTCCTGCATGCCCTTGTCGATATCGATCAGCTCGCGGCGGGCCTCTTCTTTCTGCACCAGCTCGTGCATGGCTGCCAGCCAGCTTTCAATGCGCCGCGCAATGCGGCGGATGCGCGTGGTTTTGCCGCGCATCATCACACAATAATGCAGACATAGCACCCAGACCGGTAAGCGCGCCAGAAACAGCGGCAAACCGGCGCTGCGCATCTTGTGCTCAACCTTCTTCAGCTTCTGCAACAACTCGCCAATGCTGGCGGTGACGGGATCTTGACGCATGATGGTTTCTCCTGCCTTGCGCGACAAATGCAGTATAGCCACCTGCCCCGGCGAATAAGCGCGGCGGGATTTGATCCAGCTTAAAGCCTTTGCATTCAACGCAGATGAAAAGAAAGCGCAGCGGCAAATATACCTGGCTCATTGCCTGAAAAAGTACGCACTTTGTCACCTCAGCAATTATTTTTGAAAATTACAAATTATTGAAATTTATCTATCGGAAAAATGCTAGAGTTTGCGCTCGCCAGCCAAACTGTCCGGTTGGAAACTATTAAAAATGAAGGAAGATGGAGATGAAAGCGACTATTTTCGCAGCAGTATTGGGATTGTCTCTGGCCGGCTGCGCCAGCACCGAGGGCCAAGACAGCAGCGCGCGTAACATGGACGATAGCTATACCCCCACCGGCAGCCATATTGCACGCAAAACCGTCGACCGCAGCAGCGGCGTGCAAATGGTTAACAAAGAAGAATTCCAGCGCAGTATTGAGATGAATAACTCCGCAGTTTCCAACCCAGGCAGCCGTTAAACAGCAGGACGCACAGCGATGAGCAACAAGCAACACGATAATCAGTTCCACGCCCTGCACGCCGACGGCCTGCTGATGCTGCCCAATTGCTGGGACGCCGGCAGCGCCCGGCTGGCAGCGGCCAGCGGCGCGCGCGCCCTGGCCACCAGCAGCGCTGCCGTGGCCTGGAGCCAGGGCTATGCCGACGGCGGCCAGCTGCCAGCAGATCTGCTGCTGAACACCGTCAGCGGCATTCAACGCCGCGGCGGCCTGCCGCTCAGCATCGATATCGAAGACGGTTACTCCGACGATCCCGAACGCGTGGCCGCCCTGGTCGGCGCCGTGATCGACGCCGGCGCCGTCGGCATCAATATCGAAGACGGCGCGCAAGCCCCCGAACTGCTGGGCCGCAAGATCGCCGCCGTACGGCGCGTGGCCGAGCAGCGGGGCGTCAAGCTCTTCATCAACGCCCGCTGCGACGTCTTCCTGCGCCAAATGCTGGAACCCCAGCAGCGCGTGCAGGAAAGCGCGCGCCGTGCCCAGCTCTACCGCGAAGCCGGCGCCGACGGCCTGTTTGCGCCTTTCATCAGCGCCGAGGACGACATCCGCGCCCTCGCCGCCGCCACGCCCCTGCCCCTGAATGTGCTGGCCGTGGCGGGCCTGCCCACGCCCCAGCGCCTGCTGGAGCTGGGCGTGCGCCGCCTGAGTGCGGGATCGGCCCTGTCCGAATCGATGTTCGCCTGCGTGCAGCAATCCATGCAGCACTTCATGCGCAGCGGCGAACCGTATGCGGCAGACCTGCCCAAGCTCGACTACGGTCAGCTCAACGGCCTGATGCAAGACGGCGGCAATAGCTGAAGCATCCGCCGCGCCGTTCACGCCTCCATGCTTAAGAAGAGGCGGCGTTCGGCGCGGCGCCTGCGGCTCAAACCCGCCACCACCCGCCCACCCGCCTTATTCCACAGCAGGAAACTATCGGCCGCCCCGGCCAGATCCTGGCGCATCAGCTTGCGGCACACCGAACTGGCGCCGAATGCGCCCAGCCCGATGTTATACGCCAGCGACACGCAAGCGGCCAGCCGGGCCGGCGGCTCCAGATGCAGGGCCGGACAGCGCTTCAACACCCCCAGCAGATACTGGCCGACGCGGCGCCGCAGCATGGCGTCGGCCTGCGCCTGCGTCCACACCATGCCCTCGGCCACGCCCAGCGTCTCGCCCCAGCCGATGGTCCACACGCCCACCAGATCGCGGTAGGCGCGCAAACGGCAACCCTCGAAAGCGCGGATAAGCGGCAAAGCCTGTTCCAGCGCATCGTCCGCCGGCCTCATTTCTGCTTATCGAAAACGCGGCCCACAAACCAGAAGGCCAGGATGCCGGACAGAATGGCGCGGTCCTCGGCATCGTAGATGCGCAGGATCGCCTCCCAGCCGCCGATGCCCGACTGCAGCGCCACCACGAACATCGCCAGCTTGGCCAGGCCATACATCAGCAGCACGTAGTAAGTCGCCAGCGGCCGCACCAGAAAATTCAGCGCATCGGCCCACCAGATGCCGAGCGGCTGCATCTGGCCCTGCAGCGCCGCCTTCTGCGCATCGAGCAAGGCCAGCGCCTGCTCCACGCCGCCCTGATACTCCACCAGCGCCTGCTGGCTGGCCGCGCGCGTCTGCTCCAGCTGGAACTGCCGCTCCAGCATCGCCAACTCATGCGCGTTATCCGTTTTCTTATGCAGGAAGCCGAACAGCTCCGGCATCAGCCGCAGCAAGCCGCCGCCCAGCATCGACAGCAAGGACAGAATCATGGTTTTCCTTTCAAATAACGTAGCAGATACGAAGCCAGCAGCCACAGCGCCAGCAGAACCAAGGGCAGCAAGCCATGCCAGGCGCCCAGCGGCACGCGCCGGAACAAAGGCGCCGCCACAAAATCCAGCGCCCCGGTCGTCACCAGCAGCCAGGCCAGACGCTGGTGCGGTGCTGTCTCCGGCCCCATCCGGTTAATCGCAAAAAAGAGGCCGCGATACAGCAAGAGCAGCGCGGCCAAGTGGGAAAGAAAAGGCAGCATCACTGCCCTCCGAGCAAAGAGCGCAAACGGCGCAGGCCCACTGGAATCAGCACCTGCGCCGCGATACCCAGCGCAGCGCCGCCCGCGATGCGCGTAAAGTCGCCCACGCCCTGCAGCCACGGAAAATAATGCAGCGCCGCCACCGCCAGCACGGGTGCGAAAAAGCCCGCCAGCAAAGCCGAACCCACCACCGTACCGACAATCTTCAAGGCCGACATCGGCGGCAAATAAGACAACGAGACAAGCCCGCCGAAAAAGCCCGCCAGCAAAGCGTCATACTGCACGCCGAACACCGACCCGCTCAGCGTGATCGTCCCCGCCGCCAGCGCGATGGAGGCCGTAGAACTCGCAGGTTCAGTCATAAGTCTCCTTATAAAGTAAAAACAAACACCCTTGAGCTAGATCAGTAAATGTCCCACCCTGGTGCCTGACACCAGGGTTAGACATTTTTTGATTTGGATCAAAGGGGTTAAGGTTTGCCGAAGCCGGCTTTGGATTTGCCGCTGTTGCCGGCGTTGATTTCGGCGGTGGTTTGCCAGCCGGAGTTGTTGAAGCTGTGGGTGACGGACTCGACCAGGTAGTCTCCGTCGGCTTCGGGCTTCACGCCTTGCAAGCGCACGGTCTTTTCGGCGGCAATGTCGGCGCGACCAGGCATGGTCAACGACCCGCTGGCAGTGGCGCGGTTCAATGCGCCCAGCCTGGCCTGGGCTGCTGCCTTGGCCGCATCGGGCGTGGGGTAGACGTGGCGGTCGATGTGTGTAGCACCCTCGCCTTCCCCTTCGCCGCCAGGTGCGCCGTCGGGATTGGGAACGTCGACATCGATCTGCTTGCCGCTGGCTGGATCGTGCGCCTTGGCCTGCACCTTGCCGAAAGCGGAGCGGTCGGCGAAGGTGAGACTGTAGCGGCTCAGCATATACGGCATCAGCGTCAGCGCGGGCATGGTCTGGCCGCTGGCCGATTGGCCGCCGCCGCGCGGCAGCACCAGCAGCTTGCCATCCTTGACCGTGGCAGTGGCGCCGTGCGTGCGCGCCAGCCTGGTGATGAAATGCAGATCGCTTTCACCCAGTTGGTCGGCGCGCGCGATTTGCGCTTCCACCTTGCAGACCGGCTGCCAGCCATGCCGCTGCGCCAGTTCGGCAACGATAGCGGCCAGGCTTTTGTTTTCGTAGCCCTGGCTGCGCGTGCTTTTGGCCGACTGGCGCATGTCCGCTCCCTTGGCGCGGATGGTGATGATGGCGGGCGGTCCTTCCAGCGCCACCTCGTCCACCTTGTAGCAGCCCATATAGCTCAGGCCTTGCCCGCTCCAGCCCAGCGACACCTTCAGCAAGGCACCTTTGGGCGGAATGGCGATTTTGCCGCCCCGATCATCGAGGCGGATCTCGCAGCTGTCCGCTTCCAGGCCCGGCTTGTCGGTGATGCTGAGGCTCAGCAGACGGTCCTTCAACAGGGCCGTCACGTTCTTGTCGTTGGCGATGATTTCAAATTCAGCCTGCATCACGCCTCCTTCAAGACCACAGCTGGATGGTGTCGCTGCGCGGCGGCGCCAGTTCCGGCATGCGGATCAGCAGACCCGCCGCATACGGCTGATCCTGCGCCGCCAAGCCCGGATTGGCTTCGTACACCGCCTCCACCGTGCCGGCCATGAAGCCATAGTGGGCGTAGCAGATGCGGTCCAGCACATCGCCGTCACACGTTCTGATAATCGTCGCCATAGCGCTTGAACTCCAGAGTGAAGGTTTGCTTGCGCGCCGCGCCGTCGGCCATCAGCGTTTCCTGATCCTCGCTGAGCGAAGTCATATACCAGCGGCCCAGCACCTCGCCATAGCCGGTGGTGAGCAGCAGCGGCTTGAGTGCGCGGCCGATGGCCCGCAGCTTCTCCAGCTCACCGCCGCCTTGCCGGAAGGCCGCATAAATCGCGCCCGACAAGGTCAGGCTCTCGCTGCCCTGCCCCACCGCCTGCAGCGCCTCGGGACGCGACAGCCGTTCCTGCGCCGCGATATTGAAATTGGCCTGGCGCTTCAAATGGTCGAAGGCCGCGCCGGACAGGCCGAAGTGATAGCGCGCGCCATCCTCGGCACTCAAAATCAGCAGATGCGGCGTGGCCGCAGCTGCGGCCGGGGCGGCATCATCCGTCTTCTTCGCCAGCGACGACACGGCTTGCGCCGCATCCGCCGCCGCGCCGCCTGGACCGCCCGCGCCGATGCCCGTCAGGGCCTTGAAGGATTTGCTCAAGCCGCCGACGGCCGCCGTCAGCTTGCCCGCCGCCGCCTTCACTTCCGCGATCTTGCTGGCGGCCAGCTTGGCCGCACCGTTTCTGAGCGCATTCAAGCCGCGCTGAATGGCCGTGCCATCAGCCAGCGGCAGCACGCGGTTCAAAGCGCCCTGCGCCGCCGTTACCAGCTTGGTAGCGTCATCGATATGGCCCACCACCCGCGCCGTCAGCTTGCCAACCTTTTCCTTGCCATGGTCAAGGCGCGCATTCACCTTGTCGCTGATGTGGCGCGCCCTCTCCTCGGCGCGCGCGATCTCGCCGGTCGCGCGATTGATAAAGTCTTTACTGCCCATATCAGGCTCCTTGTAAATGCGCCGTATCGCCCAGCAGGGAACGGCTTTGCTGATCCTGGAAGTCCTTGAATTTGCTGAATATCAGCTGCGCCAACTTATCGGCCAGAACGGCAGGGTCGCGTGCATCGCCCTGCACATTCACCGTGATGCTGGGCGTGAAGTTGATCTGAGGTGGCGCCGCTGCCGCCTTGGCTGGATTCGCGGCGCCCGCACCCGGTGTCATTTGCCCCATCAGCGCACTCGCCGCCGCGCCAGCTGGAATACCCGCAGAGAAGCCAATGCCAGGCATTGCCATTCCAGCAGCGGTAGCAGCGGTTTTCGCTACCAGGTCTGCTTTCGCCTGCTGCACCGCTTGCTGCGCTGACGTGGACTCTGACGGCGCATCCTTTTCCTGCATCAGCGATTTGGGCACATAGTTCAAGGCTTTATCGCCAACTTTCGACCACAGCCACTCGCCTGCCAAGGAACCAAGCGCTGTGCCAACCGGGCCACCCAAAGCTGTGCCAACGAGACCACCTACCGCCATCGCACCCATGCGGCCGATAGCTGATGCTTTGTCGCGCGGCTTGCCATCGCCCGTGAGCGTCCGCACCGCCTGAACCCCGGCAATAGCTATGCCGGCACCCCCTAACAGTTTGCTCGCACGGCCAGCCCATGGCATGGCGCGTCCAGCGACACCAGATACTTGCGACCAGAGACCGGCGGTACGCGCCTTCAGACCGCTAAAACTGCCTCCAATACGGCCTCCAATCCGACCGAGCATGCCGCGCGCGCCCCGGTTTGCGGCGGGAGTGCCAGCCTGCTGCGTACCCGGCCGGCCCGCTTGCGCGCCGCCAGCCTTGCCTTTCCCCTTCTTGCCCTTACCTTTGCCGAACGATTCGCCGCCCGATCCCGGCCAATTGGTGACAAAGACCTGCTGTACCTTGCCATCAGCCGCAGCGGCGGCAGCATCCGCCATGCCAGGCAGCTTTCCTCGGCTGAGCCACGAGCCGCGAACCACATCGCTTCCGCCACGCAGCAGACCGAAACCAGCTTTGCCGAGCTTAAAGGCGCTGAACGCCGCACCCAGTCCAACCACGCTCATTACGGCCTTAGGAGCAGCCTGCGCCAGATCACCCACAGCATTGGCAAGGCCTGATGCCACCTCTGCCGCCACATCGCTCATCGGACGAATCGCGTCGCCGATCTTACGCATGGCGTTATCCATGGAATTGCCGACGTCATCCCACTTCTGCTTGGACGTATCCAGGCGCTGCTGGTGATCGTTTTGCAGAATATCTTCCGCTGATGCCTTGACCTTCGGCTTACCCTCCGACTTATCATCCGGGCGCTTCGTCTCCTCTTTTATCTCACTCAGCGCGGTTTGATTGTCCTTGGCATCCCACTTCTTGAACTTATCCTTCAGGCTTTTCTCAGCCTCGGCGACACTCCCATCCTTTTCAACCTGCGCCTGAAGCAGCGCGGCCGCCTGGTCGATGGCATCCTGTCCCGTCAGGCCAAGCTTCTTCATGCGGTGCAGCAGATTCGGCATGGCCTTCGCCATTTCTGCTGGATCGATATTGGCCGACTTCGACACCTGCGCAATGGCGGACAATGCCGCCTTCATTTGAGCAGGCGAAGTCAGGCCGGTTTTATCGCTGATGGCGCCCATCAGCGCCGCAGTCTGTTCGGAACCAACGCCCTGTCCCACAGAAAACTGTGCCAGCAAAGGCGCAAGCGCAGTAGCATCATTGGCTTTCATGCCATCGCCAACCAGCTGCGCCATAGCCTTCGCCATATCGGTCTGGCCCATGCCGCCTTTTACTGCGGCATCAGCCAAGGCATTGCCGATGCGTTGCTCCTCTGCCTGATTCTTGATGCCAGCCTTGATCGAGAAGTCGCGCATCACGGCCTGATAGTCGGCAGAGACTTTGACCACCTTCATCACCGGCTTGGACCACTCCTGCGCTTGCGAGAAGGCACTCTTGCCCAGATCAAGGCTCTTGCCCCACTTATCCAGACCTCCTGCTTTCATTTCAAGGCCACGCGTAGCGCGGCCCAGGCGCTCATAGGACTCGGTCAACTGATCGAGTTCGATACCGTGCTTTTTCAGACTGGCATAGTTTGCCGTCAGGCCGCTATATGTGCGCTGGGTTCGCTGACCGGTCAAATGCAAATCGCGCATCTTTTGCTGCAGCTTCTGCGTTTCCTCGATCACCGCCCGCAACTCGGTCAGCTGGCTGGCCTTGCTGCGCAAAGCGCTAATTTTTTCTTCCATATTCACCTCATAAGCCATGGCCTCACGATGCGGCGTCTTCCAGCCACCACAAAATATCGTCCAGCGTCATTGCAGCGATTTCGGAAGGCTGGAAGGCATACTCACTCGCCAGCCGGCGCGCCAGCATTTGCAACTGGCGCTGGCTCAGTGCCAGCATCGGAAACGAGGCGAAAATAGCCTTCCTGCAGACGGTGGTAATCGCTCAGCTTGAGCTGTTCCAGATCGGATGGCGCGACCTGCGCCAGGCTGGCGAACAACGCCAGCTCGCGGTCCTCGGCATCGTTCGGATGCTGCTTCTGCGCACCGCGCATATCGCGCACGGTCGGCGCGCGCAGCTGCAGTTGATTGGTCTTCACGCCGTTGAAGCTTTCGGGACGGGACAGCGTGATGGTGACGGTATCGCCTTGCTGGCGCAGCCAGGTATGTTCCTGCATATGAGACTCCATAAATGAAAACGCCCGGCCATCTCTGGCCGGGCGTTCGTTAATCAATCAGCTTTAAGAAATCAGACGCCCAGCGCCTGACGCACTTCGGTCAACTGATCCTTACCTTCCACCACGCGGATGCCGGCGGCCGGATCGATTTCGAGAATCACCTTGCCGTCCACTTCCAGCTTGTAATAGGCGCAGGCCACGTTGTACTTGGTTTCGGCCTTGTCGCCGGCCTTCCAGTCGCCCATATCCACTTCCTGCAGCATGCCGCGGAAGGTGGCGATGGCGGCGACGACGGCGCCTTTCTGATCCTTGAAGGCGCCGCGGAAGGTGCCGTTGAAGGCGCTCTGGTCGGCCAGACCGAAGAACTTCAGCACATCAGGCGCCACGCCGGTCATGGAGAAAGCGGCTTCCAGCGCCTCCAGGCCCATATCCATTTTCAGCGGCGCATCCATGCCGCCGGCGCGGTAGTCCTCGGTCTTGATTTTCAGCTTGGGCAGGGTCAGCTGGCTGGCCACGCCCGCATAGCTGTTACCGTCGACGAAGAGATTAAAGTTGTACAGGGTTTGTGGGATCATGTGCATTCCTCCTGATTAGTTATTGATGTTCAGTACTTCGGTAACCCATTGATTGGTTACTTCGATACGGAAGTTCGGGTTCTCGGCCGGAGGCACGTCGGTGAAACGGATATTCCAGTACACCTTGCCCTGCTCCAGCTGGCTGGCCGTGTTCAGCTCAGGGTCGGGATAGACCTCAAAGTTGATGATGCAGCCGGCATTGCGCAGATCGCGCATGAAGGCATTCAAGCCCTCGGTCACGTCCTTCACATAGGTCTTGGTGATGCCACGGTCCACCGCCCATTTGTGGGCGTAGAGGATGGCGTCCATCACCATATCGGTGGTGCGCACACGGGTGACGAAAGACCATTTCGGATCGGACGACAGGGTGCGGTTGCCCCACAGGCGGAAGCCGCCGTCGCGGATGATGGTGCTGATATTGACCTTGTTCAGCAGATTGGCGCGGCAAGTCTCATCGCCATCCAGGAACTCGACCGGACGTTTGGTGCCGACCACGCCGACCATTTCCTTGTTCGAAGGCGAAATCCAGAAGCCGTACTCCTGGTCGGTCCATGCGAACAGGCCAGCGGCGGCGGCCGATGCGGGCGCGTCGACGGCGGCATTGGCGGTGGTGTCCCACACGCGGATGCCCGGGTCGACCAGGTACAGACGCTTGCTGCCGAATTTGGCGGCGTAGGCGGTGGCCGCGTCATCGTCGGTGTTCGGGCCGTCGATGATGGCGACGGCGCGCAGCTTGCCGGCGATGCCGTCCATGGCGGTGGCCACGGCCTGAGTGGCCGAATGGCCTGGCGCCACCAGAAGACGCGGATGCAGGCCCAGGACGGATTTCGCGTCGAGCAGGGCTTGCAGGCCGGTGCGCGCGCCTTGCGCGGTCACGCCGCCGATGATGGCCGAGGTCTGGGCGGCGGCATCGGCCACCTGGGCCACGCCGACCGCCGCGATCACGGCATTGGTGCGGGCGTACACGGCGCGCAGGGATTTATACAGATTGCTGGTGATGCCGAAAGCCGCCGCCGCTTCACGCAGCGAGGTGATCTTGACTGGCACATTCGGCGCGGCCAGACCGGCACCCGGCGTATAGGTATCGACAATGCCGATCACCGAGCTGGATGGGGTGGTGATTGGACGTGGGCCGGAATCGACCAGGGTTACGGTTACACCGTGAAAGAAAGATGCTGGCATTTGTTACCTCCAATAAAAAAAGCCGCTTTCAGCGGCTCAATAAATCAAGAAAAATATAAATCAAACAAACCATTCCACAATAACCATCCCATTACCACCATTTCCTGTCTGAGTATTAGAGGAAAAAGCCACTATCGAACCACCCCCAGCTGCTGTACCTCCATTTCCTGCAAAAATTCCATCAGCATTACCGCCAGTAGAAGCGCCTGCACTTCCGACGCCTCCGCCACCACCAAATGCTCCGCCATGACCACCAGCACGTAAGTTTTTAATAGGGCTATTATTACCATCCGTTATAAAGCTTCCGCCCGCACCTCCCGCCCCGAATCCGGCATTTTTGGCACTATTTATACCGGCTACACCTCCAAGTTGCTGTAAATACTCTGTTTTCCATTTATCTTGATAAATTGCAGAACTTCCACCGGGAGTAGCTGGCGTACCGGAGACCACAACTGCTGACGTGCCACCTCCACCACCAGTTCCGCCACCACCGCTACCATTCAGATTATATGAAGTGGTTGTCAGATCTCCACCATTACCGCCACTTCCCCAAGGTCCACCTGCGGCCCCACCACCAGAGCCAGCTCCAAAGTTCCAGCCGCTGCCATATGAACTGAAATTGTTCCCTCCCCGTCCACCCGATGCCACATATAGAGCTGCCGCTCCTGAGGCCCCACCTCCGCCTCCACCGGCTAAGCCGTTCACACCCAAAAGGAAACCGGCTCCTCCGCCACCGCCGACTAATACGCCACCAAAGCTACTATTCTGGCCTGCGACTCCAGCGCTAGTTTGTATCGGCGTAACGCCCCCTTGCCCAACGACAAGCGTCGAATTTGCCTTAATTTGCGCAAAAGTAAGTAAGCCTTCCGCATATCCACCACCACCTCCGCCACTTACATTAGCGGTAGGTGTAGACTCGCAAAAACGGCCTCCAGATCCCCCTCCCCCCCAAACTCTTACTCTAAACAAAGTATTATCTTTATACCAATTTGGAATTTTATTTCTATTTAACAGTAAAAAATCATATGAACCTGGATTAGCGTATATTGCCACCTGCTGGGGAAGTATCAGATCAGCAATGCTTTGCAAAGGATATGTATTCACGCCATTACCAATAGTACGAATAACTCCGTCTCCCGCAAACCAAGCACCTTGCAGCGCCCATGAGTTTGTAAAGTTCAAAATTTTCTGCAAATATGCCAACTCATTTGGGTCAACAGTTTCAGAATTAAACAACCTCATCTTTACTGCTTTAACAAAGTTTTTTGGCACATCAGCAATTCCGGCATCAGAAATTGCTTTGGCAAATAAATATAGATCCGATGCCGTAGAATTAGGATTGATGCTATTGGCCTTATCAAGAATATCTGACATATAGCTCATTAAAAATTCTCCAGCACAATGGCATAAGATTGAAGAAACTTCCTGCGATCTACTGACGTAGCCTGAAGAGCACCAACATTAGCTTCAGCCACTGTCACGCGGTCCCTGGTGCCTGCCAATGCAGCCTGAATCGCGTTCATGTCAGCCGCCATATCGCTTTTGTTTGCCTTCGTCGCAAGCAGATTAGTTACTGAACCAATGTCACCTTGAGCCTGCTTTAGAACGGTGACGATTTCCTGAACGGTATCCATATTGACATCGTCGCTCGCCACCAAGCCACGCAGGGAGTGCACGATGCCATCCAGCTGGCTTAAGGAGTCGCGCAAACGTAAAACGTCATCCCTTAGTTCGTTGTCCGGATGTGGCAATGACAACCGCAGGTTTACTGTTTTTTGATCGATCATCAAACCTCCTTACATCGCCATAGCGCGCAGGTTTTCGACTTCGGGACGCGCACTCGACGAACCACTCAAGACCAGCTTAACTTTCGCCGATGCCTTACTGAAGCCGGTAACCTCATAGGTCAGTTCGTACTTGTTCAGGCCAATCTGGCGCGACGAAATTTGCGGCATATCCGCGTAAGTATCGGTCGGATCGGAGCCAGCGACTTTCACTGAGATGCCTGCGCCGGAAGGCAACGTGGCATCCAGTATCACGCGGATACGGCTGTTATTACCGGCGGGGAAAGCGACCGAAACATAGTCGGCAGTGGCTTTCACGGCGCCGGAGATGAGCTGGGTACCGGGATACAGCACCGGCGTTGCTGCAGCGGTGCCGGACAGCTTGGCCGTCACGCTCACATTGCCGGTTTCCGCTTTCGCCAGACGCAATGGCTGACCTTCCGCCACATTCACCGAAGCGCCGCTTGGCAGCGACAGGGTGTACTCAACGCGGGAATTGAAGGTCGGCGCTTCAGCCAGCGAGAGCAACAGCAGGTCGGTGGCATTGGATACGGCCACGGAACCCAGGTCCACATTACGGCTGGTTTCGGAGAACACAGCTTTCAATAGTTCGAAGGTCAGGTCACGGTCCTGGTGCGCAGTCCACGTCGAAGCATTTGAGGACGACAGCAGCACTCCCACCTGATATGGCTGGGCTAGCACGCGCCGGCCGGCATTCACATCCCACATATTCATCTCAGCTACAGCGAGCTTAGTGATAGCGTCATTACTTTGAACGACGAGCGCATACTCCGTATTTGCATCGATCCACACCGGCGCATCAAATACGATCTGAGTCGGGCCAGTTATGGCGATAGCTGCTGGAAGAATGCGACCTTCCGCATGTACCACATTATTTGGCACACCGGCCACCACCCCGCGGAGCTGCACCACCACCTGCGATGTACCCTTCGCGGTAAACCAAAGTCTTACGCCGGCCAGTTGCGTGGACTCCGGTAAAGAAAAGGTCTGCGCAAGCGGATCAGTATGCACATATACAACCTGCGTGATCATCTGACGCAGCTCGGTAATACGTGTGCCTTGTCCAAGATAGACCGCACTACCACGGGAACCGCCCGACCCGACAAAATCCACTCTCTTTGTACCAGCAGGAATATTACTAGGAATTACAAAACTGCCAGTCGCAATACCATTGGCATTTGCTTGAATAGCCATTATTTTCTCCTCTTATGGGGTGGGGGTAACTGCAATACCGTCAAAGGTCACGCTGGTCAGCGTTTCATTCGGCCCGAATCCGGAGAGGGAGAAACGGACCTGCTGTTGCCTCAATGTTTCAATGGCCTTGGACGAGCTCGAAATCAGGTTGTTGAAGATGTTTTCCTCCAAGTGACTGAACTCACCACCGCCGCGGACAATTCGCGTAGTCAATGGGCTACTCCAGTTCGTACTCACCTCAGTCCAGCGATCTATTGCTGGGGTCAGCGTTACCTCAGCAGGAATCGGATCAAAAGCAGAATATGGATTAATCAACATATCCCCTGTTCGCATTAATTGCGACAACACTGGAGTCAATGCGTAATTTAGGGCGGTAGGTTTTTTAACATCCGAACCTACCTGATTCGGTACAGTCGTCACCGACAGGGTCAGCTTGCCGCCAACAATCGCGGCCGTTTGCGCCACGCCCTGGTCGCGCAGATCATCGTTCAGGAAAGGATCAACGAACATACCCTTCTTCAGGCTCGTATCGCGGTTGGCAGCATCAGTCTTCAGCATCTGCTGCGCGATCATCGAGGACAGATAGTCCATGCGAGCATTGATATTGGCGATGTCCTGCATCGGCACCACGCGCACGCCGTCGTTGCTGACGGGGCGGATGGCTTGCCAGGTCTGCTGCACGCTGGCCAGCGCCAGCAGGGTGTCCGGCACGGCTGGTGGCAACGGGTTGATCTCGGCCGCCACGCCTTTCAGCCATACCAAGCCGCCATCAGCATTCACGCACAAGCGATCGATGCGCGGCAGTTTCTGGCTGTAGCTGACGAAGATTTCGCTGCTCGCCACAGCGCCGGTCACGGTGAAGCCGGTATCGTCGATAGCCGTCGGCGTGACGGTGGTGCGGTACTGGTACGTCACCTGGTAGGTGGTGCCTGGCGATGGCTCGGTGCCGGGCAGGCTCCAGTCCACCATATCGGAACTGAGTTTGTAGTCGGTGCCTGCAGCGTAGGTGGTGCCGCCCAGAGTGACCGAAACAATCTTCGACACCGAGGTATCGGGCAGCAGATCCTTGGCATTGGTGAAGCTGCCGTGCACCACGCTGGCGGTCTTCTCACGCAGGATACTGACCGAAGCGATCGACGCCAGCGGCACGCGATTCACGTCCACACGCTGCGCGGCAACGGTAGACGAGATATGCGACTCATCGCCGATATTGCGCAGGTCAGGCGTGGCGTTGTGCAGCACGCGGCGGCTGGTCGGCAGCGCCACGCCGAAGCCGTTGACACGCGCCCGGCCTTCGGACACGGTGTAGACCTGCGAGCCACTGACGTCGGCAGCCGCCGCCACATTCAGGCCAGACACCACATAGGAACCACCCGAGCTGTCGCGGTCATAACGGGCCAGCGCCTGGGTCACGCCATCCAGATTCGGCGGCGCTTCCTTGGCACGCAGCATGCCGTTTTCCACCTGGTAGATAGGATAGAAATCGCCGGTACGGCCATCGTTCTCCACGCCCCACACCGGCACCAGCTTCTGGCGCGCGGCGCCCGGTTCCTGGTAGCCGCGCGTACCGGATGCCGGATTGCGCAGCGCAGGCGCTTCCAGCTCCGTGACCACGCTCTCTTTCAGATACAGGCCGATGCTAACATTGCCGATCACCGGAATGGTCAGTTTGGACGACGCCACGGCGCGCACACTGCCGCGCAGATAGACGGCGCCGGCTTCGCAGATGGTTTCTCCGCTGTCCGGATCGACGCGCACGCGTGCGTCGCGCACGATGTCGCCATCCTTAAACAGGGCATCGCCGATGCCTTGCAGGCGTGCCACGGTGGCCGCCTGGATTTCATTCAGCTCGGCCGATTGCAGCACGCGGTCGGAACGGAACAGCACCTGTTCGTAATTGTCGGCGGGGTTAAAGCGGTTGTAATACTGTTCAATCATAGTTTTGCTCTCGCTTAGAATGGCAGCACGTATTCGAACGTCTGCCGGATGGATGGGCTGCGCACGGTTTTCTCGAAGCGCTCCAGCGCATACAGCTTGCCGGGGTGGACGATGTCGGCCGGGACGAAGTAGCGCTGGCCTGGCGGCAGCTCGGGTTTGACCACGGTGCCGAGGAAGATGCCCACTTCGCGCAGTTGCGAAGCTGGCGCATCGAGAAAGTCGAAGACAAAGCGCGTGAGCAGCCATTTGGTCGGCGTTTCGCTGACCGTGTAGCGGCCGCTGACGACCGAGATTTCGCCGTTTTCATCGGGCTTCACGAAGCGCACTTCGGTGGCCACGCGGCGGCCGATCTCGGCCACCAGGGTGGCGGCGTTATTCGGCTCGGGCACGGCCTTGCTGTCCCATGCGGAATCGCCCGTGCCCCAGGCCAGGTGGATGGGGCGCGATTTGACCGCTTCGGCCAGCGCCGCGCGGCCGTCGTCTTGCAGAACTGCCATATCAAGTTCCCTTGTTAGTAAAAGTGATGGTGGATGGAATGGCGACGCGCCATGGACGGGCATCCCAGCCGCCAGTCCAGGTTTGCGGCCGGTAGTGCGAACCGCTGATGCCGGTGAACACGGCGTCGTACTCGAAGCCGAAGCTTCGTGGACGTTCGAACGCTGGCAACGGGCTTTGATGCAGGCTTTCGCTGAAACGGTCGATGACGATGTGGCGCCAGGCGATGTCGTGGCTGTCCAATCGGTCGCCGTCCAGGCGCATCGGGTTTTCCACGATGCCGAAAGCGCCGCCGAGATGGCTGTTGAAATCGTCCAGGCCGACCACGTCGCCATCGAGCACGGTTTGCGAATACGCCAGCGTGCGATGGGCGGTGATGGTCGGCGGTTCGGCTGGCAGATCGCGCATCACGCCTGTAATCAGCTGGCCGATGATGAAACGGCCATCGGTCATGATCACGCTGTCCAGCGTCCAGGTATCGAGCATCACCCGGTCTTCGTACGTCGCCATGCCGAAGCGCGCCGTGGTGCGGGCATGGTCCGGCTGGCCGGCGGCGATATCCACGATGCCGGTACGGCGTGCCGCGAACGAGAGCTTGATGCCGCCGATCAGAATGCCGGAGTCGTCATCCAGCAAGCCGCCGTCGAGCAGGCCATCGTCCAAGCGCAGCGGACGCAGATCGTAGCCGTGGTACATGCGGTAGAAATGCGCATGCGCCGGCAGCGATTTACGGACCAGATGCACGATATCGTTCAGCCGTAGCTGGGCGTGGGCGTCGCCGGGGTCGATCTGCAGCCACGCGCCATCCTGTTCCAGCTGCGTGTCGAAGCCGATCCAGGATAGCGCCTGCTTCACCGATGCCGTCGTGCCGCGCTGGCGCAGCCACGGCAGGCCGGCAGCAATCAGCTTGTCCGTACTTTCGAAGTAAGGCGCGAACTCACCCAGCTGCCACTCCGCCGCCAGCCAGGGCGCAAACGTAGGCGGCGGCTGATGGCGCACGCCGCCCGGCGCCGCAGCGGCTGCATCGAGCACGCGGCGTGGCGCGGTGCGGGCTAGCGCGCGTTCCAGCGGCGACGTGTTAGGCGGCAGCAGCCTTGCCGCATCCGCTACCACGCCACACCTCCGTCAACGATGCGGATGCGGCCCGGCACCGCGTATTCATTCGGCGCCACGGTGACGCCGCTCGACGTCAGTTCAATGCGCGACACACCCGCCACATGCAGGCGGCCGGACAGCCAGGACGACGGCACGTCGCGTCCAAGCCGCGCATAGTCCGCAATCTGTTCCGGTAAGGCCGCCTGCAATTGCGCAGCCAAGTCCAGCGGAGCGCTGCTCTCGCGGTAGACGGTTGCGCTCACGTCGAGCGGACGGGCCACGGCCAGCGCAATGCTGAGCGGGATGCCGATCGGTTTGGCGTCATCGGCCGCGAAAGCTGTTTGCACCGCCGCCAATACCGCCTTGCCATCAGCGTTCGCTTCCGGCCACACGGCCAACGCCACGCTGCCCGGCTGGGCCGCCATGATGCCCGCGTCATGCACTTGCGTACTGGCCGACAGCGCCACATAGCGGTACTGCTCCGGAGTGCCGTTGGCCGCCAGCGCAGCGGTGCGCAACTGGCAGCGCAAACGCAGGCGTTCGTCGTTCTCTTCGGCCAGGCGCTGCACGTTGTAGAAAGCCGCAGCGTGATCCAGGTCCGCGCCTTCGGCAAAGGCCAGCAGATTGGCGCGTGCGGCGTCGTTGATGCGGGCGCGGATCTGCAGCTCGCGGTAGGCGGCCAGCTCCAGCAGTTTGACCACGGGATCGGATTCCAGCGCCGCGTTCCAGCCGCCGCCCATCAGCACGCGGAAATCTTCCAGCAGGCTGGCGTAGATCGCCTCGAAATCCAGCGGCTCCACCACATCGGGCGGCGGCAGCTGGCTCAGGTCGATGATGTTCATGTTTGCACCTCCAGAATCGTGGCCTCGCCGAGGTATTCGCCGCTCAGCCTGAGACTCACGCGGCCATCGACGATGGATTCCACCGCCACGGCCTTCAGCTTCAGGCGCGGCTCCCAGCGGCCCAGGGCGCGCGCCACTTCGGCCTGCACCGATGATTTCCAGCCCGGCGTCACGGGCAGGTCCACCAGGCGCGGCAAGTCCGAGCCATAGTCGGGGCGCATGCGGCGGCTGCCTTGCGGCGTGGTCAGGATGTCGCGCACGCTCTGCACCAGATGCGCCGTGCCGCTGATCGGCTGGCCGGTGCGGCTATCCATGCCGACGAGCGCCATTTCAGGCCGCCACGCGCGTCACCGGCACGCGTTCGAATTCGGACGAGGCGTCCAGGTAGTTCACCAGCTCAGGACTGGCAGCCGTGATATGGCTGT
Source organism: Massilia sp. BJB1822 (assembly GCF_013369485.1). Classification (GTDB taxonomy): domain Bacteria; phylum Pseudomonadota; class Gammaproteobacteria; order Burkholderiales; family Burkholderiaceae_D; genus Rugamonas. The sequence continues at coordinate 10,143 of NZ_JABWEB010000030.1, read as the reverse complement.
GCATCACGCGGTGCTCGGTGCCGTCCGGCAGGATGATGGTGCGGCACTTGTATTCGTTATCGCGGAAGACCACGGGGGATTTGTTGTCGGCTTTTGCCATGTATGACTCCTGAAATGAAAAATGCCCGCGCAAGGCGGGCATTCGTTGATGAAGATGTTTTGTTTAGTGCGAGTGGTGGTTGCTATTGCCGCCGCTGTCCATGATGGCGCCGGAGGCGTCCACATCGCCATCCACGCTGATACTGCCTTGCACGCTGAGCGCGCCCTTGATGGTGGTCGATGGGCAGTCCACCAGCAGCGACGGGCATTTCAACGTGACCGCGCCACCCGATGTGACGCTCACCGTTTCCGCGTTCTCGATGCTGACGGTCTTGCTGCCCTTGACCTGCAAGGCGCCGTTCTCCCAGTCGTATTCGATCAGGCAGCCGTCGGGCATCTTCCACGCCACCACTTTCGGGCGCTGGTCGTTGGCCTGCTGGTGCTGCTGCGAATAAAAGCCGGGCAGGATGAAGCCCGCCGCCGGTTCGCCCGAAGGCGACACCAGCAAAGCCTGTTCGCCCACCGAAGGCGGACGCCAGTGCCTTACCTCGCCGCCGCCCAGGCTAAGCCAGGGCAACGGTGCGGACACCCACTGCCCTACCCTCAAGCGGCAGCGCGCCGCGCCGTGATCCACCGATTCCACGATGCCGGCCTGGATCAGCGTTGCCAGGCGGCGGTCCATTTCCGCGATCAGATACTGCATGGCTTACTCCTGACTCGCGGCGCGGTACTGGGCTTCCTTGCCGCGCCCCGTTTCGGGATCGAGGCCCAGCATCAGCGTCAGCTTCGATTCGTCGCCATAAGGCCAGGCCGGCGCGCCCAGTTCAATATCGTGGCTCCACTCCACCAGCCAGGCCAGGCGGCCGGCGGCGGGCGCCTGCGGGTCGGGACCGGCTTGCGTAAACTGCGCCATGCCAACCGGCAGCCCCCAATTCTCGTTCTTCAGCGCCAGCGCCAGGCGCGCCGCCAGTTCGCGCACGGTGATTTCGGCCTTGGCCTGGGTTGCGTTCACCAGCAGACGCGCTTGCAGACGCACGGTCAGCGCTTGCTCGCCGCTGCCGGGATCTCGGCCCGGCTTCATATCGGCCAGCGTGACCAGCACGGCCGGCAAGGCCAGGCCGTCTTCGCTGGCGGGATAGTGTCCAATAAAGCCAAGGCCGGACAGCTTGGCAGCGAGTCCGGCCTTGATTGCCTCATGCAGCTGTTCGATGTTCTGTAGTGTAGACATAGCTCCAGGCGTAAAAAAACCCGCAGGGCGCAAGCCAGGCGGGTGGTGGGCAGAAAAGAAAAAAGCCCGCCGAAGCGAGCCTTGGATGCAATTACTGCGATGATGACTGAATCATATATCCCCTGTAACAAGCCCGTCAAGCACTTTTTTCAGAAATTTCAAAATTAATTGAAATCGCCCACCACGCCCTGCTCGCGCAGATAGGGTTCCAGCCGGTCCAGCGCCACCATTTCCAGTTCATGCAGGCGCTCGCGCAGCTTGCCGTAGCCGCGCGCATACGCCATATGGTTGCCGCCGAAGTTGCGCGCCAGCTCGCGGAAGCTGATTTCAACGCCGCTGTGGTTGGCATACAGCTTACCGATCATGCAATCGATGGCGAAAGGCTTGAGGTTCGGGAAGGATGGCGCCAGCCAGTCCGACAAGCCCTTGATCGCATCGATGCGCTCGGCCGAGAAGGCAAAGCGGCGCACGCCGTTTTCGTCCTCCACATCGGTATGGCCGAAGCGCGCCTGCAAGGCCCACATTTCGGTGCGCGGCAGCTTGGTCTTGACCGCGTGCACGATCAGCGCGCACTGCGCCCTCACCTCCAGCGGACTCAGACCGCTGAAGTTGACGCGGCCCGAGGGCTTGCCGCGCAACTGCTGCAGCCAGGCATGCTGCTCCGCACTCATATTCGATGCCGATTCCAGCGCGCGGATCAGCAGCTTGCGCAGCGGCGCATCCTGCAGTGCCTGCTGCGCGGTAATCTGGTATGCCACATGCACGGCCTGCTCCGCGCTGCTGAAGATTGCGTCCTGGTTTTCGCTCGCCACCGCCTGGATATTCATATTGCCCACATTGCCCTCCTTCACTGTCCACAAGGAAATTCTTGCCAATACGAGCAATATATACGAGAATGGATACCTTATCAATACGCGAATGAATAGAAAATTGTCGCCAATTATCCACGCATGTATATTGAAACTATGGACATTTCTAGCAGACTGGACGCCGCCATGAAGGAGGCGGGCTTCGTATCGCAAAGTGCGCTAGCGCGCGCTTCCGGCGTGCCGCAGCCAACGATCAACCGCATCCTCAAAGGGGTGGGCAAAAAGGGACCGGAGGCGCATACCCTGGTGCAGCTGGCAGCCGCTTGCAACGTCACGTTCGACTGGCTGCACGAAGGCATCGAACCCAAGCACCGCGCCCTGCCCGCCGAGTTCACGCCGGTGGTCGTGGCGCAGGAAGATGACGAGCGCTTTTACCAGATTCAAAAGGTGAAACTGCGCCTGTCGGCCGGCATTAGTGGCTTCAGTGTGGAGCCGGAAAAGCACGACGGCAGCATGCTCAGCATTCCGCGCAACTGGGCCGACCGCCACGGCTATATCCCCGAACGCCTGATCGCCATCAAGGTCAAGGGCGAGAGCATGGAGCCAGCGCTGTATGCGGACGATCTGGTTATCGTCAACACGGCCGACGCCAAGCCGCAGGATGGCGTGGTCTTTGCCGTCAACTACGAGGGCGAGCCAGTGGTCAAGCGCATGTCCCGCGATGCGGGACAGTGGTGGCTGACCTCGGACAATCCCGACCAGCGCAAATACCACCGCAAGGTTTGCCGCGGTAATGACTGCATCATCATCGGCCGCGTGGTGCGCAAGGAAAGTGACCGGATCTGAGCTATTCTTCGCCCAGAATGGTCTTCTGAATCCGCTCGATCACCTTATCCTTCTGCATCTGCTGCAGCACGGCGGATAGCTTGGGGATCAGCGCCTCGTGCTTTTTGTGCAGGTAGTGGAAGACGGGGAAAGTCGCCAGCGGCGGCTGCAGCACGCGGATATCGGCCAGCTTCAGGGTCTTGGCCATCGCCAGGCCGGACACGCGGTTGCCCACCACCACATCGGTGCGGCCCATGGTCATTTTTTGCAGCGCCTGCATCATGGTCGCCACCGGTTCGATGTGCATGCCTTGCGTGTTCTGCTCTACGATCTTGATGCCGCGGATGAAGCCGATGGTGAAGGGACGCAGGCTTTCCCAGCCATTGACCACGAAGCTCGTGCCCAGCGTGAAGATCACGATTTCGTAAGTCAGCAAGGGAACCGGGACGATCATCAGGTTCGGGTAGTCGCGCTCGATGCCGATCTTGCGGTACAACTCGCCATCCATCATGCCGTCGTTGGCGCTCACCAGCGCGCGCTCGGCGGGCAGACGCACCACGTCCAGGTTCATGCCCATCCGGCGGTAAGCTTCGCGCAAAACCTGCTCGGCAATATCGGTGGCGGGATCGGTTTCCAGCAGCGTGGAAACGCGCATGGGTTTGCTGGCGCCTTGCGCGCTCAGCACCGGCAAATATGCCAGAAGAGCAAGTTCAAGCAAAGTCCGCCTGCGCATCGCGCCGACCCTTTCACGGTTGAGATAGCCTGACTTTCAGCATAGTCTCTCGTGGGGATTTTGCGAGCCTCGACCGGAAAAAACGGCACCCGCATCCACAGCGCGGCGAGCAATACGAAACGCTGTCAAACTCGGCCCAGATATAGCAATTTACAATGATGGCGATAGCTCAATCCATGGTACTGTGTCACTCTCTCGTCTGCATCATGGACGTTCGGCCGCTCTTTTCCCGCTCATCCCGCCGCGGAATTACCGGCCCCGACTACCGACTGCGATTATCGGGCAACGCGCCGGTCTTACGAAGACCGGCAGGACCATCTGCCGGCATCAGGCAGCAGTGCCTAGAAGTACACGCTCAACGACGTTCCGTACATGGCTACATCGACAGGAGCAACCCAATGAAAGCTCGGACCTCTGCATCGCCATCCCAATGTGAACGGGAAGACACCAGCGCTTCCCAAGTGATCGAACGCGCCATCGGCTTCATGACCGAACGCGACCGCTTCTACGCGGAGACGTATTTGCGCATCCACGGTTTCAGCACCGAAACCATCATGCGCGTGCTGTTCAACCAGCGCCGCCGGCGTGGCACGAACCGGCCTGCCGAGCAGGAGCGACAGGAACTGGATGAGCAGACGGCAGCCGCATAAAACGCATGCATCCGCACTACGGTGGCAGTCCCCGCAAGCCGCGAGTAAAGCCGGCGAGGTAGTTGTGCGCCTTGCCGGGCAAGTCAGCGGCGATTGCGGACTTGGTCAGCATGCTTAAACCTAAGCGCTCCACGCAATCCGGCTGGGTCAACAGGGCAAGTAGACGGTCGCGCATCTCCGGCGATGCAGCGAACGCCACATCACGACCTAGCAACGTCGCGCCCGCCAGAAGCTAAGACTAGCAAAGCTTCCCGGTGCTATGATGAGCATATCAGTCCCACTAATACACGCCCCTATGAGTTCGCTAAAAGCGGTCCAACCGATTAGCTTCCTTAAGACCAATCCTGGCGATGTGGTCAAACAGGCTCAAGAAAGTCAGGCGCCTGTCATGATTACCGTAAACGGCAAGGTTCAGGCCGTTGTTCAGGATGCAGTAAGTTATCAGCGGACGCAAGATCAGCTAAATATGCTCCGCATCCTCGTCCATGGCCAAAAACAGATTGCCGAAGGCAAGATCAGCGATCACGACGAATTCTTCAAAGAGCTGGAAAGCGAAGACCAAGATCTCTAATGGCTATCCAGATCAAATGGACGGAATCAGCCAAAGATGACGTTCGCGAGATTCGAGCTTATCTTAAGCGCTTGCTTACCTGAGCATGTGGCGGCCAATCAGGCGAAGGTTTCGTGCAGGCGAACCCACTTCACGGCATCCTCCGCATCGCGTGTGAAAACAGCGGTTGAATGGCGAACGTTGCCGTCGCCATTTTCCAGCACTTGTTTTTCACGATAGCTGACGACAGCGCCGCCTTCCCATTCCTGCAAGGTCTGAAAGCCATCAATATGGATGCGCAATCCGGGACGGGAACCATGGCCGCCGCTGAACATGACGGACAAATCACCATATCCCAGCTGTGCCCCCTTGGGCGAGACCATGGAAAACTGTACAGAGAAGCGGGCCAGTAGTGGCGCCAGTTTCTCTGCTGGCGCCGTACCGGAGAGCCATTGTTCAATTTCCACGTGTGCGTCGATGACTTCTTGAAGGTAAAGAGATGTACTCATGAATGTCTTCCTTAAGGTTGGTGAGATATCGAAGCAGCCGCTCGCGGCATCGGCAGCCGCAAAACAAACGGCAGCGGCAGCAAGGCCAAGAGCCCCGCCACCGCAAAGCACTGGCGGTAAGCCATGGATGGATCGGCGGCATGCTGGACCAGCAGCCACGCCAGAACGCTGCCCAGCAATGCCGTGCCGACGCAGAAGCTCAATTGACGATTGATATTCCACAGCGCGCTGGCATCGCCCATGCGGTGCGGAGCAATGTCCTGGAAGGCCGCGCTTTGCGCCGCACTGGTACACAGGCTGGCGCCCAAGCCCATTGCGGCGAAGGCGGCCGCGCGGCCAATGTTTTGCTGCGCCAGCGGCGTTGCCAGCAGCGCGATGCCGCAAACGTCGATGGCGATACCGGCCAGGAACAAGGGCTTGCTGCCCAGCCGGGCGAAAGCGTGCCGCGTGGTCAAGATCGCGAGGCAGGCGGCAATGGCCCACGGCATCATCAGCGCGCCAGTCTGCGTTGCACTCAAGCCGAGCGTATTCTGGAAGTACAAAGCGGCCACCATGCTCACGCCGGCAAAACCGCCCGGCACGCATAGGTAAATGACCAAGCCTGTGCGCAGCTGAAAATCCTGCAGCAGAGACAAGTCCAGCACAGGCGAGGCAGCGCGCCGTGCGTGGACGACATAGGCGATGGCTGCGGCAATCGCAGCGCCCATCGCCAGGACAGCGCCAGCGCCTTGCTCCGGCTGTCCAAGCATGCTCATTCCCAGCAACAGGCACGCCAATGCCGCGACACTCAAACCCAGTCCCCGGACATCCAAGCGGGAGCCATCGTGCGCGGACGCATCCGCCGGCAGCCACCACCAAGCGAATGCCGCCGTCAGCAGGGCCAGCGGAATCATGGACAGGAAGATAGCTCGCCAGGACACGTAATCAACCAGCAAGCCCCCAGCCGCTGGCGATAGCGCAGGCACCAGCAAAGCCGTCATCATGACCAAGGCCGTCAAACCCGCCCTCCCTTCTGGCGGACAAGCGCGATATGCCATCGCCTGCCCGACGGGAATCAGCAAGCCGCCGCCCAGCCCCTGCACCAGACGCCAGGCCAGCAGCGCATGGATGGAACCGGCCAGCCCGACGCCAAAACTCGCCACGGCGAACAGCATCAGGGAAAGGATCAGCAAGCGGCGCTCGCCCAGGCGCCGCGCCATCCAGGTGCCCAGGGGGATAACCACGGTCAGGCCAAGAGCGTACATATTCCCGATCCACGCCAGTTGCGTAACCGAGGCATCGAACTCGCGCTGAATGGTGGGATATGCGGCATTGACGATGAACATATTGGCCAGGTCAATCGAAAAGCCAAGCAGGTAGAGGATGGTGATTTTCAGGCGAAGCGGCATGGCGGCTTTCTGTGACTGCAAAGAGGTGCCAGTCTAAAGAAGGAGACAACGAACGATAAGACAGCTCAATATGGCTCCACTGTTCAATTAATTTTGACAATTGTGGCATGATGGGCAGCTGCATAAACCTCATTTCACCTTCCTGCCATGGTCAGTCTCGATCGTTTTGCCGTTTTTCGCGCTGTTGTGGAAGACGGCTCCTTTACCGCCGCAGCCACGCGCTTGAAGCAGGCGCGGGCCGCCGTCAGTTTCAACATCAAGCAACTGGAAAGGGAACTCGGCGTGACGCTCTTGTCGCGCACCACTCGCCGAGTGGCATTGACCGATGCTGGCCAACGCTTCTACGCGCGCTGCGTCAGAGTGGAAGAAGAAGCGCAGGCGGCAATCGATGAAGCCCGCCGCGAGCACGATGCGCTGGACGGTGAATTGCGCATCACCTCCACGGTGGAATACGCACTCGAGGTCATCGCCCCTGCCCTGCACGCCTTCACTGCGCAGCACCGCGCCTTGCAGGTCAGGTTGGAGACCCATACAGCCCACGCCGACCTGTTGCGCGACCGGGTCGACGTGGCGATCCGGCTGGGCAGACAGGAACAGTTTGAGGCGCTTCCCTATCGCGGCGCCTTGCTGGCCACATTTGAAATACGGCCTGTGATCGCTCCATCCTTGCTTGCCGCATCAGGCGTGCAAGGCGATCGTACGCCCGCCGACCTGGCCAGCCTGCCCTGGCTGGGCCATGCGCAACTCGAACATATCAAAAGCTGGAATACGACAGACCGCCACGACAAAACGCATGTGCTGCGCCTGCAAGATCCACAGATCGTGTCGGACAACGCTTCGGTGCTGCTGCAGTTGGCGCGCCAGGGCAGCGGCTTGTCGCTGCTGCCGGAGTGGCTGATCCGGCGCGACCTGGAACGCGGTACGCTGGTGGATGCCTTGCCGGGATATCACTTTCCAATACAAGCGGTGTACGCGCTTTATGCGCCGGGCAGCCATGTGCCGCGCAAGGTCCGGGCGTGGATTGATTTCATGAAGGAGTATCTGGCACAACCGCGCAGTTGAGCTGGCGTATGCTGCCCAGATTAATTGCTAGCTGCAGCGGATTTTTATGCTCTTTTGACCGGCCTTTGCGCCAGCGCGGTATGTGAATTCACATTTTTGGACACGGTCGTCCATCCTTCTTGAAAGAGTCACCTGGCCGTATTCGCCATAAGAGCACTCAAGCCATTTTCCGTCCGGGTACGCTCCTTCGAACCTGTATGTGTATGTGGTTTGCTGCTTGTTTTTGCGTTCTTCAAAATCGGCTAGTTCCCCTCTCCGCTCCGGAGGACCATCAATGGGAGCGGCAGCACTCAAGTACAACGGCCGGGCCACGTAGGGCATCCAGCCCGGAGGAATATTTTCAAGCTTGATCGAGTTCTCAGTCACGCTTTCGGGGCATGCAGGAATCTCAATGACTGCGTGGTCTGCGCAATACGCGCTGGAGAGATGTGCGGCCGCACATACAGCCACCATACACTTGAGCAGAGAGAGTTGACTACGGGTTTTCATAGCGACTCTCTTATTCGATGACGAAGTACGCATCAGCATTGTCGCTGGGCTGAATATACAAGCCGCTTTTAGCCTTCCCTTTTCGACGAATAACGCGGGAAGTGACAAGTTTTTCTTTCTTGTTCTTCCATTGATCCATTACCAGAATACCATCAGGCGTTTGCCCCAGGTATAAAGCTGCATGGTTGCCATGGGCTTGGTTTGCGTATCGTCCGTTGATGAAGGTTGCAATGGCGGTGCCTTTTTTCAGCATCCGATTACCAAACACGGGTTCCCCTTGCTTCCAGGCGATGGTAGCAGGCGCGCCGGCATATTGGCGCACTAACGCAACACACTGATGGTTGCCTACCATTGTGGAATTTTCTAGATCATCAACTTTTGTGTAGGTGTAAGACATCTTGCTCTCCTTGCTGTCGGATGAGGGGATGTCCTGACTTTAGAACTGATGGAGAGGAGAGTTTTTAAGCAGAAATAAACAAAGGATGATTTTTCCAGAAAACAACAAAGTGCGCCGAGCTGACGCCCCACTCTGCTACGCATCAATGCCCCATCTATTCACATCTTTCCGGGGGCTGGCCTGCCGTATCGGCGCATGTTTTCAGCATCTATTCATCTTCATGCGTCTGCGATTCGATCTTCCCATCCATATCGTAAGAGCTGTAGCCACCCACCATCTTGCCGGAAACAAAATCGGCGGCATTGGTCTGGCCGGATATGCGTACCACGTTGCGCCGGATGGTATCGATAATTCTCACTTCCCAAGTACCGGGCGACGCTGCTTTTGGCAAGGGCAGTACTAGAAAATAAGGCGCGCGGCGCTTAACCTGCGGCCTGAGCTTCTCGTCCAAATAGAGGCGCGCTTTGCCGTCGGCACAGGCGCTGGGGTCACAGCCGGTAATCATGCGTGCAAACGGAATGGCCTCGGCGCCACTTTTTCCGACGGGGCAGCCGAATAAGGTCACGATCATTGGCGTCTTGTCTCGGATGCGTTGGATGACTCCGGGTCTGAGGCTCGCATATTCGTCTTCGTTTTCCAGCAAACCCTCTTTCATGCGCAGCTGATTGCCGCCGCAGGCAGTGGTTTCCGCCACGGTCAGCACGTCGGCGCCTTCACTATCTGGTTCATCCGAAATAGCTGTAATCACTTGGCGCTGAACAATGTCAGCCTGGGCAGCTATGGGCCACAGCAGCATGGCGCTTAGCGCCATGCCTGTCATCGTCTGATTCTTTTTCATGCCCCGGTGCTCATCCTAAATCATCGATTTTTTGAAATCACACTAATCATGTATTGATTTAAATCGCGAAAATCCTGAACCCTCCAGGCGTATGGCGCTAGCTTGACGCCATTCTCTTTTAAGGTTTTTGGAATCAAGTCTCCGTTTGGACGAAGTATTACTGATGAGACAATGACGCCAGGGTAATCGTTTAGCCGTTTTTTGAAAGCGGATGTTGTGAGATCAGGTGTGGGCGGATTGCTTTTCTTGGCCAATGGCCCTGTTCCTTTGAGGTCTGCTCCGTGGCATATGGCGCATCTCTGTAAGTAGAGATTTTTTCCGTTGAGATTATCTGCGAGGGATGCTGGTGCTTGCATTAGCGATAAGATTCCTAGCGATGTGATGAATAGTACTTTCAGTTTCATTTTCTTTTCATGTGGCCTGCTGCGTAAATCGAATCTGAATTGAGGACGAACCCTCGAGGGAACACGGCAATACTCAATTCTTTCGATAACATTTTATCCGAGATTGGTATTGGGAGACGATGGGGGGATTTATTGCAAAAAATCAATGAAATGGGAGTGGAGGCGGGGGGGGGGGGGGGGGGGGGGGGGGGGGGGGGGGGGGGGGGGGGGGGGGGGGGGGGG
>NZ_JABWEB010000003.1 GCF_013369485.1 Massilia sp. BJB1822 | reverse complement strand
CGGCGCTGATGCCGAGCAGGCGGGCCGCTTCCAGCGGGTGCGGGGTGAGTACGGGGGGCGCGGCGCGCCGCGCCACCTGTTCCTTGAGTTCGGGCGATGCCGCCAGCAGATTGAGGGCGTCAGCGTCGGCCAGCAGGACTTGCGCGCTGTCGATGGCGCGCAGCAGCAGGGTGCGCGCGGCGGGCGCTGTGCCGAGGCCGGGGCCGACCACCAGCACGGCATCGTCGAAGCTGATGTCGGCAGCGTTGCGGCACATGAGTTCCGGGTGGGCGCTGTCGTAGGCCGGGGCGTCGGCGGCGAAGCCGAGATAGACGCGTCCTGCTCCACTCATTAATGCGGCGCGTCCCGCCAGCACGGGCGCGCCGCCCATGCCGCGCGCGCCACCGATTACGGCGACATTGCCAAAGCTGCCTTTGTGCGAATTGTGGCTGCGCGCTCGTGCGTTGCGGCCGAAGAAGGCGACGTCGTTCAGGTGCATGCTGGCTGGCGGGAAAGCTGCTTCGTCCACTTCCAGCCGGTTGACGCTGACCAGGCCCGCATGGTCGCGCCCCGCGCAAGTGTGCAGCCCCGCCTTGTCGCCGAGGAAGGTAACGGTGTGGCTGGCGCGGATGGCGACGCCTTCCGCATCGCCGACGATGCAGCCGCTGTCGGCATCCAGGCCGCTGGGAACGTCGAGCGCCAGCACCGGGCAGCCCAGCGCATTCACGGCCAGCACCAGCTCGCGCGCGGCGCCGTCCAGGGCGCGCTGCAAGCCGATGCCGAACAGGCCATCGACCACCAGATTCCATTCGGCGGCAGTAATATCCTCCGGCTGCAGCTCGACAAAACGCGCTGGGCTGCTGCGCGCCCGTTCCAGGGCATGCGCGCGTTCGGGTGAGGGGGGACGGGGATTGTCGAAGTAGCGGATCGCCACTTGCGCGCCGGCGTGGGACAGGTGGGCGGCCGCTTCCAGCGCATCGCCGCCATTGTTGCCGGGACCGGCCAGCACCAGCACCCTGGCGCGGCTGGTGGAAAAGGGCAGCAGGTCCAGCGCGGCGTTGGCCGCAGCCTGTCCGGCGCGCTGCATCAGGGCGCCGGCAGGAAGACGGGCGGCGCCTGCCGCTTCGATCTGGCGGATTTCGGCGACGGAGTAGAGGGGATTCATGCCTGAGGTGACGGCGCGGAGCCGTGCAATTGGGATTCGCTCAATTTTATCATCGAAATAATTTTGCCTAGCCTGCGCCGCGCTCCGGCACCCGCATCTACAATGGGCGCTTCACTGAACCGAGCGAGGCTGGCAATGGACTGGCAATTCTGGATCGACCGCGGCGGCACTTTTACCGACATCGTGGCGCGCCTGCCCGACGGCAGCCTGCGCACGCACAAGCTGCTGTCCGAAGATCCGGAACATTATGTCGATGCGGCACTGGCCGGCATCCGCCATCTGCTGGCGGTGGAAGCGCAGCAGCCTATTCCCGTCGAGCGTATCGGCGCCGTGAAGATGGGCACGACGGTGGCGACCAATGCGCTGCTGGAGCGCAAAGGCGAGCCGGCGGCGCTGGCGATCACGCGCGGCTTCGGCGACGTGCTGCGCATCGCTTACCAAAACCGTCCGCGCCTGTTTGACCGCCATATCGTGCTGCCCGAGCTGCTGTACCGCCAGGTGATCGAGATCGATGAGCGCATGGGCGCCCACGGCGATGTGGTGAGGGCGCTGGATGAGGAAGACGCGCGCGCCGGCCTGCAGGCGGCATATGATGGTGGGCTGCGCGCCCTGGCCATCGTCTTCATGCATGGTTACCGCTATGGAGCGCATGAGCAGGCGGCGGCGCGCATCGCGCGGGAAATCGGATTCACGCAGATATCGGTCTCGCACCAGATCAGCCCCTTGATGAAGCTGGTGGCGCGCGGCGATACCACGGTGGTCGATGCCTATCTCTCGCCCATCCTGCGGCGCTACGTCGATCAGGTGGCGCGCGAGCTGCCGGGCGTGAACCTGCAGTTCATGCAGTCGAACGGCGGTCTGACCGATGCGCGCGCCTTCCAGGGCAAGGACAGCATCCTGAGCGGCCCGGCCGGCGGCATTGTCGGCATGGTGCGCGCCAGCCGCGCGGCCGGCTTCGAGCGCATCATCGGCTTCGATATGGGCGGCACGTCGACCGATGTTTCGCACTTCTCCGGCGAGTTTGAGCGCGTATTCGAAACACAGGTGGCCGGGGTGCGCATGCGCGCGCCGATGATGAGCATCCATACGGTGGCGGCGGGCGGCGGCTCCACCCTGCATTTTGACGGCAGCCGTTTCCGCGTCGGCCCCGATAGTGCGGGTGCCAATCCCGGCCCTGCCAGCTACCGGCGCGGCGGACCGCTGACCGTCACCGACTGTAATGTCATGCTGGGCAAGCTGCAGCCGGACTATTTTCCCAGGTTGTTCGGCGCCGATGGCGCGCAGGCGCTGGATGCGGACATTGTGCGTGAACGCTTTGCCGCTATGGCGCAGGACATCGCGGCCGCAGGCGCTGCGGCCGCAACGCCGGAACAGATCGCCGAAGGTTTTATCGAGATCGCCGTCGGCAATATGGCGAATGCCATCAAACAGATTTCCGTGCAGCGCGGCCATGACGTCACCGAATACACCCTGACCAGCTTCGGCGGCGCGGGCGGCCAGCATGCCTGCCTGGTGGCCGATGCGCTGGGCATGAAGACGGTTTTCATCCACTCGCTGGCCGGCGTGTTGTCGGCATATGGCATGGGCCTGGCCGACCAAAGCGTGATGCGCGAAATGGCGGTGGAGGCGCGGCTGGAAGCATCTGCGCTGGACGGCATCGTTCAGCACCTGCAAGCGCTGGAAGAGGATGCCGGCGCCGCGCTGCGTCGCCAAGGCGTGACGGAAGAGCATATCGCGCTGGCGCGCCGCATCCATCTGCGCTACGAAGGCACGGATATTGCGCTGATCGTCGCCTTCGATACGCCGCAGCGTATGCAGGAGCAGTTCGAGTCGGCCTACAAGCAGCGTTTCTCCTTCCTTATGCCGGGTCGGGCTTTGATGGTCGAAGCGGTGTCGGTGGAGGCTATCGGCAAGTCCGATGCGCCAGCCGAAACGCAGCAAGTGGCGGTGCCGCGCCAGACGCTTTTGCAGCCGCATGCCATCGTTCCCATGTATGCCGCTGGACGCTGGCGCGAGACGGCGCTGTTCAGGCGCGACGATCTGCGCGTGGGCGACCTTGTTCCCGGCCCCGCCATCATCGCCGAGGCGAATGCGACGACGGTGCTGGAGCCGGGCTGGCAGGCCGAGGTCACATCCCAGAACCATCTGCTGCTGAACCGCGTCGAAGCGCTGCCCGAACGGCGCGCCATCGGCACCACGGCCGACCCGGTGATGCTGGAGATTTTCAATAATCTCTTCATGTCGATCGCCGAGCAAATGGGCCTGCGCCTGCAAAACACGGCCTACTCGGTGAATATCAAGGAGCGCCTGGACTTCAGCTGCGCCATCTTCGACGAGCAGGGTAACCTGATCGCCAACGCGCCGCATATGCCGGTGCATCTGGGATCGATGGGTGAGAGCATCAAGGCGGTGATGCGGAAGAACGCGGGCCGCATGCGGCCGGGCGACGTCTATATGCTCAACGACCCGTACAACGGCGGCACCCATCTGCCCGACGTCACCGTGATTTCGCCGGTCTTCGACGAGGAAGGGCAGGGCATCCTGTTCTATGTCGGTTCGCGTGGTCACCACGCCGATATCGGCGGCACCACGCCGGGATCGATGCCGCCCGATTCGCGCCATATCGAAGAGGAGGGCGTCCTGTTCGACAATTTCAAGCTGGTGGATGGCGGCAGGCTGCGCGACGCGGAAGCGCGCACCTTGCTGGCCCGTGGGCCTTATCCGGCCCGCAATCCCGATCAGAATATGGCCGATCTGCGGGCGCAGGTCGCCGCCAACCAGAAAGGCGTGGACGAGCTGCGGCGGATGGTGGCCCACTTCGGCCTGGAGGTGGTGCGGGCCTATATGGGCCATGTGCAGGATAATGCGGAGGAAGCGGTGCGCCGCGTCATCAGCGCCTTGCGCGACGGCGCCTACACGGTGGAGCTGGACAATGGCGCCCGCATTGCCGTCGCCATCCGGGTCGACCAGGCCGGCCGCAGCGCCGTCATCGACTTCAGTGGCACCTCGGCCCAGCAGGACAACAACTTCAACGCGCCATCCGCCGTGTGCATGGCGGCTGTGCTGTATGTCTTCCGCACCCTGGTCGATGACGAGATTCCGCTCAATGCCGGCTGCCTGAAACCGCTGCGGGTGCTGATCCCGCCCGGCTCGATGCTCAATCCCCATTATCCCGCCTCGGTCGTATCGGGCAATGTGGAAACCTCGACCTGCATCACCAACGCGTTATACGGCGCGCTCGGCGCGATGGCAGCGTCCCAGGGCACGATGAACAACTTCACCTTCGGCAATGCGCGCTATCAGTATTACGAAACCATCAGCGGCGGTTCCGGCGCGGGCGATGGCTTTGACGGCACCGACGTGGTACAGACGAATATGACCAATTCGCGGCTGACCGACCCGGAAATTCTAGAATTCCGCTACCCCGTGCAGGTCGAAAGCTACGCCATCCGCCCCGGTTCCGGCGGCAAGGGACGCTGGCATGGCGGCAATGGCGGCATCCGCAAAATCCGCTTCCTGGAAGAGATGACTGCCGCCATCCTCTCCAACAACCGCCGCCATGCGCCTTTCGGCATGGCTGGCGGTGGTGCCGGCGCCGTCGGCCGCAACACCGTCCAGCGCGCCGACGGCCGCATCGAAGAACTCGGCCACATCGGCAAAACCCAGATGCAGCCCGGCGACCTGTTCATCATCGAAACCCCCGGCGGCGGCGGCTACGGCTGACCCCGTGTCCACATTGGGGTCAGACCCCAATCAGACACGGACTCGACAATGCTTGGTTATAGCTGAGCTTGTGTCCGATTGGGGTCTGACCCCAGGGTGGACACGGGCTCGGCAGTCGCGCGGGATGTCAGGCGGTGGTGGAGATGCCGTATTTGCGCTGGGTGGCGTTGTATTGGCCGGCGAGGATTTCGAGGCTGGGGTGGGTGGGGTCGAGTCGGCGCGCGCGGTCGAGCAGGTGGGCGGCTTGTTCGCCGAGCGGGGTTTCCCAGCCGCGCTCGTCGAGCTGCTGCAGCATGGCCTGGATGGTGGCCACCAGCACCGGCACGTTGCCGGGCGTGCGCCGCAGTGCGCTGTTGAGGGTGGTGATGGCGGCGCGGTGTTCGCCCTGGGCGCTCTTGGCGGCGGCGTCGCTGACCAGGTCCTGCACTTCGCTGCTGATGCGCTCGCCCATGCTGCGCGCCAGGTCGTGGCGGCCGGCTTTTTCGAAGACGCCCACGGCCTGCTCCATGGTCACGCCGCTTTCGCTGTCGTGCATCATATTCAGCATGACGCCGGAGGCTTCCTGGTCGAGCTGGTGCTGCAGGCAGCTGTAGACCAGCCCCATTTTCAGCTGGTTGGACAGGCCGCGCGCCATGTTCACGGCGCGCGCGGCGGTGCTGAGCTGGGCCGCCGCTTCGGTTTCCTCGCCCATCAGGTCCATCAACAGCGCCGAGGAGAAGGCCTTGCAGGCTTCCGTGCCGGCGCTGGCGCGCATCGAGCGTTCCAGGTCGCGGATCACGCCGCTGGCCTGGTTGGCGTCGCCCTTGCGCACCAGGGCGCGCACCAGGTTCACATGGTCTTCGGGATCGCGGAATTCGGAATACTTGGCCTTGGCGACAACCTGTTTGAAGGCCTTTTCCGCCGCGCCGATATCGCCGCTGTCGTAGGCGATCTCGCCCAGATGGCGCAGCCGCCGCACCATATGCGGCGAAATGGCGACGGCGTCCTCCAGCACTTTCTTGGCCTGCACCTTCTGCCCCATGGCTTCGTGCACGCGCGCCAGCAGGTCGTAGGCCGCCATCAGCTGCGGATTGTGCTCGAGCACATTGTCCAGCGTCTGCTGCGCCTCTTCATAGCGCTGCTGCTGGAACTGGCACTGGGCCAGGCCCAGATGCGCCCAGCCCACCGGCCGCGTCATCAGGATGCCCTGGTACAGCAGTTCGGCGTCGCGCAAGTCGCCCAGGCGCAGATGCAGTTCGGCGCGCAGGCGGTTGAAATCGGCCGCATGGCGCGGATTGGCGCCCTGCAGCTCGGTGCAGGTGTCGATCGCTTCGCGCAGCTTGCCCTGGGCGATCAGCATATGGATCGGCGCGAACACGGCGCGCTTTTCGATGGCCTTGACGATGCGCTGCATCAGCACATCGGTGGTGAAGGGCTTCAGCACGTAGTCGGTGGGCGTCAGCTCGGCCGCGCTCATCACCTTGCTGTACACGCCCTCGGAGGTGAGGATGATGAAGATGGTCCAGTCGCTGATCAGCTTATGGTGGCGCAGGTCTTCCAGCAGCTGCTGGCCATCCTGCCCGCTGTC
Organism: Massilia sp. BJB1822; assembly: GCF_013369485.1. Classification (GTDB taxonomy): domain Bacteria; phylum Pseudomonadota; class Gammaproteobacteria; order Burkholderiales; family Burkholderiaceae_D; genus Rugamonas. The sequence continues at coordinate 436,506 of NZ_JABWEB010000003.1, read as the reverse complement.
GCCGCTGCCGCTGCCCAGATCGTATTCGCACAGGATGACGTCGAAGCTGCGCGCGCCCAGGTGGCGGATGGCCGTACCGGCGCTGACCGCATATTCGATGCGGGTGATCGAGCACTGGCTCAGCATATTGTGCAGATTGGCCCGCATCCCGGGATTGGGGTCGACGATCAGCACCGACAAGTCGCTATAGTCTGGCATTGTGTTCGCACGGATCGCTCATATAGCAGTGAGCATACTCCAAGCTTGAGTAAAACATGTCACAAAACCAGCGGTTTTGGCCCCGGCAAGGGCGCAAAGCCAGGGTTTATGTCCCAAAATGTTGCTTTGACGCCAGCTTTTAGGGCTGCGTCAAGCTGACTCAGGGCTGGGAATAGGGGGGGTAAAAGAGTATAATGCCGGCAAAAGGAAATCTAGCAAGACCAGCAATCTCGTGCCAATTCTTCTTTTAATCCGCAGCCAAGCTGCATCAACCATCTCCCAACCATGTTGATTCTGCCGGGCTCCAACGCCCTGTCCGCATTTCGTAGCCAACGTCTTTTAACCCAACTCCAAGCAGTATTGCCCGCGATTTCGTCGGTGCAGGCCCGCTATGTCCACTTTGTGGATGCCGCGAACCCGCTCAGCACCGACGACACCAATCGCCTCAACGGCCTGCTGACCTACGGCGAACCGGCCCTGCCGGAACACGCCGAAGGCCATGTCGAAGAGTTCTTCGTCATTCCCCGCTTCGGCACCATCTCTCCCTGGGCTTCCAAAGCCACCGACATCGTTCACAACTGCGGCATGGCCCACATCCACCGCGTCGAGCGCGGCGTGGCTTATCGCGTGAACCTGAAGGCCGGCATCCTGGGCAGCAGCATCGGCGCCGCCAAGAAGCTGACGCCGGAGGAGGCGCAAGCCGTGGCAGCCCTGCTGCATGACCGCATGACCGAATCGGTGCTGCGCCATCCCGACCAGGCGGCCGATCTGTTCCGCAGCCTGGAAGCCAAGCCGCTGGAGTCGATCGACGTGCTGGGCGCGGGCCGCATGGCGCTGGAAAAGGCCAATACGGACCTGGGTCTGGCGATGTCGGAAGACGAAATCGATTATCTGCTGGACGCCTTCACCACGGCCAAGCGCAATCCGACCGACGTCGAGCTGATGATGTTCGCCCAGGCGAACAGCGAGCATTGCCGCCACAAGATCTTCAACGCCGACTGGACCATCGACGGCGTGGCGCAGGATCTGTCCCTGTTCAAGATGATCAAGAACACCCACCAGCTGCAGCCGAAAGGCACCGTGGTGGCGTACTCGGACAACTCCTCCATCATGGAAGGCGCGGAAGTGACGCGCTTCTATCCGCGCGGCGCTGAACACGAATACGGCGCATCGACGGAGCTGGTGCACACCTTGATGAAGGTGGAAACCCACAACCACCCGACCGCGATTTCCCCCTTCCCAGGCGCTTCCACCGGCGCCGGCGGCGAGATCCGCGACGAGGGCGCGACCGGCCGCGGCGCCAAGCCGAAAGCCGGCCTGACCGGTTTCACCGTGTCCAACCTGATGCTGCCGGAAGCGGTGCAGGCCTGGGAGAACGCGGCCAACGTGACCGCGCCGGTCGGCAAGCGCGACGAATCCACGGTCTACGGCAAGCCTGACCGCATCGCTTCGCCGCTGCAGATCATGATCGAAGGCCCGCTCGGCGGCGCCGCCTTCTCGAACGAGTTTGGCCGTCCAGTGCTGGGCGGTTACTTCCGTACCTACGAACAGAATATCGGCAAGCAGTTCGCCGGCGCCCACGACACCGTGTTCGGCTATCACAAGCCGATCATGATCGCGGGCGGCATCGGCAATATCTCGGCCAAGCATACGCACAAGGACGACATCCCGGTCGGCAGCCTGCTGGTGCAGCTGGGCGGTCCGGGCATGCGCATCGGCATGGGCGGCTCGGCCGCTTCCTCGATGGCTACCGGCACCAATACCGCCGATCTGGACTTCGACTCCGTCCAGCGCGGCAATCCGGAAATGGAACGCCGCGCCCAGGAAGTGATCAACGGCTGCTGGCAACTGGCCGACGCCAATCCGATCATCTCGATCCACGACGTGGGCGCGGGCGGCCTGTCCAACGCCTTCCCTGAAATCACCAACGACGCCAAGCGTGGCGCGATCTTCGACCTGCGCAAAGTGCCGCTGGAAGAAAGCGGCATGGCGCCGAAGGAAATCTGGAGCAACGAGTCGCAGGAGCGCTATGTGCTGGCGATCGCGCCGCAAGACCTGCCGCAGTTCCAGGCGCTGTGCGAACGCGAGCGCTGCCCGTTTGCCGTGGTGGGCGTGGCGACCGAAGAGCGCCAGCTGAAACTGGTGGACCATGAGCTGGGCAATTCGCCGGTCGATATGCCGATGGACGTCCTGCTCGGCAAACCGCCGAAGATGCAGCGCGATGTGCATCATGTGAAGAACGACTTCCCGGCCATCGATCTGACTGGCCTGGAGCTGGAAGAAGCGGCCAAGCGCGTGCTGCTGCTGCCGACCGTGGGCGACAAGTCCTTCCTGATCACCATCGGCGACCGCAGCGTGGGCGCCATGTCGGTGCGCGACCAGATGGTCGGCCCATGGCAGGTGCCGGTGGCCGATTGCGCCGTCACCGCCATGAGCTATGAAGGCTATGTGGGCGAGGCGATGGCCATGGGCGAACGCACGCCGCTGGCCGTGATCGACGCGCCGGCTTCCGGCCGCATGGCCGTGGGCGAGACCATCACCAATATGGCCGCCGCGCCGATCGAAGACATCTCCTGCATCAAACTGTCCGCCAACTGGATGGCCGCCTGCGGCCAGCCGGGCCAGGACGCCGCCCTGTTCAACACCGTAAAAGCGGTCGGCATGGACCTGTGCCCGGCCCTGGGCATCAGCATCCCGGTCGGCAAGGACTCGCTGTCCATGCGTACCACCTGGAAGGACGAGGGCGAGGACAAGGCCGTGGTGTCGCCGGTGTCGCTGATCGTTTCCGGCTTCTCGCCGGTGTACGATGTGCGCAAGTCGCTGACCCCGCAAATCCGCACCGACCTGGGCGAAACCTCGATCATCCTGATCGACCTGGGCCGCGGCAAGAACCGCATGGGCGCCTCGGCGCTGGCGCAGGTGATCGGCCAGCTCGGCAACGACGTGCCGGACGTGGACAGCGCTGAAGACCTGAAAGCCTTCTTCGCCGCCATCCAGCAACTGAACAAGGATGGCAAGCTGCTGGCCTACCACGACCGTTCGGACGGCGGCCTGTACGCCACGCTGACGGAAATGGCCTTCGCCGGCCGCGCCGGCCTGTCCATCAATCTGGACATGCTGACCTTGGAAGGCGAACACGCCGCCGATTGGGGTGACGCCAAGAACTGGGCCGGCCAAGTTGCCGAGCGCCGCAACGAGCTGACCCTGCGCGCGCTGTTCAGCGAAGAGCTGGGCGCCGTGATCCAGGTGCGCGCCGAAGAGAAATCGCAAGTGATGGATGTGCTGCGCAGCTTCAACCTGGGCGCCTGCAGCCATATCATCGGCAAGCCGAACGAGCGTGGCGTGATCGAATTTACGCGTGACGCCAAGATCATTTACAGCCAGCCGCGTTCCGCGCTGCACCGCCTGTGGAGCGAAACCAGCTGGCGCATCTCGCGCCTGCGCGAAAATCCGGCTTGCGCCGACCAGGAATACGACCGCCTGCTGGACGAAAGCGATCCAGGCATCACGCCGAAGATCACGTTCGACCTGAACGAAGACGTGGCCGCGCCATTCCTGGCCACCGGCGTGCGTCCGCGCGTTGCCATCCTGCGCGAGCAGGGCGTCAACTCGCATATCGAAACCGCCTGGGTCATGCACCAGGCAGGCTTCGCGGCAGTGGACGTGCATATGAGCGACCTGATTGCCGGCCGCGTCAAGCTGGACGACTTCCAGGGCATCATCGCCGTCGGCGGCTTCTCGTATGGCGACGTGCTGGGTGCGGGCGAAGGCTGGGCCAAATCCATCCTGTTCAATCCGGCCCTGGCCGAGCAGTTCGCGCGCTTCTTCCAGCGTCCCGACAGCTTCGGCCTCGGCGTCTGCAACGGTTGCCAGATGATGAGCAATCTGAAGTCCATCATCCCTGGCGCCCATGCCTGGCCGAAGTTCACCACCAACAAATCGGAGAAATTCGAGGCGCGCTTCTCCATGGTCGAAGTGCTGGATTCGCCATCGATCTTCTTCCAGGGCATGGCCGGCACCCAGACCGCCATCGCCATCGCCCACGGCGAAGGCTATGCGGACTTCAGCCAGACCGGCAATATCGGCGAGGCCATCGGCGCGCTGCGCTTCATCGACAACAAGGGCGCGGCGACCGAAGCCTATCCGTACAATCCGAACGGCTCGCCGCAAGGCCTGACGTCGGTGACCACGGCCGACGGCCGCTTCACCGTGATGATGCCGCACGCTGAGCGTGTCTTCCGCACGGTGCAGCAATCCTGGCATCCCGACAGCTGGGGCGAGCATTCCCCATGGATGCGCATGTTCCGCAATGCCCGCAAGTTCGTGGGCTAAGCAGCACTGCCAGCCCGTCAGGGCGCAGCAAAAAAGCCGGGTTTATCCCGGCTTTTTTGCTGCTCATCGCAGAAGCTACCCTGGTCGGGCAATCAGTTGCCGCTGCGTTTCGGGCTGTGGCCCAGGCTGGTGAGCGTGGACATCGCGAGATCGCAGTGATCGCCTTGAATTTCTATGATGCCATCCTTGACCGTGCCGCCTGAGCCGCAGGCGCTGCGCAGCTGCTTGCCGAGCTGGGCCAGCGCGAGCGGGTCGAGGGCCAAGCCTTTGATCAGGGTGACGGTCTTGCCGCCGCGGCCCTTGGTCTGGCGCGAAACCCGGACCTGGCCGTCGCCCATGATGGTGGTCTGGGCTTTGCAGGTGCAGGCGGCAATGGCTTGGCGGCAGGCGGGGCAGGTGCGTCCGACTTCGGTCGAGTAGACGAGGCCGCCACTGGACTTACTTCTCATGGCTGGATGTTTCGGAAAAAAGCGCCAGCATAACAGCCAGTCTGCTCCTTGTGGAGCCTGTTGTTTGCCTGTTTCCCCCGGTCGACGGAACTGGGAAAGAAACTTGTCAATTTAGTCAATAGCGCTTTCTGCGTGGTATGCTGCCTTTCCTTTGTGCCATCTTGCGTGGAGACGATTTCTGATGAGGCCGTATGTAATGCACTTTTCCTTTTCCCTGGTGCTGCTGCGCGTCGCGGTCGCCATCATGTTCATGGCGCATGCCGGAGTACGTGTCTTGAACGGCACGATTCCGCGTTTTGCCGGCTTCCTGGAGACGCTAGGCTTTCCCTATGGCTTGACGATTGTTTGGGCCATCACCTTGTTCGAACTGGCCGGCGGGCTGCTGCTGATCGCGGACATCGCCAGAAAATGGGTAGTAAGCGGCCTGCTTTTCATTGCCGGCATGGGAGTCGTGCTGATCCATTTCCAGAATGGCTGGTTTGTCGGCGAACATGGCACCGGCGGCACGGAATACAGCGTGCTGCTGATGGTTTCCTTGCTGGTGATCGCCAATATGCCGCAGGCCTCGAGCATGCGCCAGGCCTGAGCGTGGCAGCCCGTGGCCTAGCCCCGGTAAGCTCTTTGCAGCTCGGCGAAATCGATTTTTCTCATTCTCAGCAGGGCGGTCATGACGCGCTGGGCTTTGCCGGACTCGGTATCGCGCATCATGTCGCTTATAGCGGAAGGTACGATTTGCCATGAGAGGCCGAATTTGTCCTTGAGCCAGCCGCATTGCTGCGCGGCCGGATCGCCGCCTTCGCCCAGGTGATGCCAGTAGTAATCGATTTCATCCTGATTATCGCAATTGATGATAAGCGAAATGGCTTCACTGAATTTGAAGATGGGACCGCCATTCAGGGCCGTGAAACGGCAGCCGGCTAGTTCGAAGGCCACCACCATGACCGAACCGGGCGGCCGGCCATGGATTTCCTGCCCGGCCTCCGTGTACAGGCTGACGCTGGAAATGCTGGAGCTGGGGAAAATGCCGGTGTAGTAGCGCGCCGCTTGTTCTGCCTGGTCATCGAACCATAGGCAGGGTTGAATCTTGTGAGCAATACTGGGCATGACCATTCCCCTTCACGAAGAAAGAAGCCATGCTGGCATAGATCGCCGGATGTTTCAAACTACGGTAGTCAAGCGTGTGCAGCTGAGCCCAAATGGCGCGCGGCTTCACGGTAGCTGAGCGGCGAAAGCTGCGCCCCGGAGGCGTCGAGGAAGGCGCGCACGGCTTGCGGCCGGTGGTGGGCGTAGTCGCGCAAGGCCCAGCCGATGGCTTTGCGGATGAAAAACTCTTGTTCATGGGCCTGGTTCAGGCAATAGCGGAACAGGCGCGCTTCGTCGACCGCGTCGCGCCAGCCGAGCTGGTGCAGCAGGGCGATGCGGCGCAGCCAGAAGTCTTCATGGGCCAGCGCTTCATCCATGCCCTCGTGGCTGCCGCGCAGCACTTGGCCGACCAGGCTGGCAATGCCGTCGACCGTATCCCACCAGGATTTCTTCCGCGCCAGCGCCAGCAGGGCGGGCAGCTCCCGCAGCGTGAGCTCTTTCCAGTGCATGGCCAGCAGGTCGATGGCGAGGTACTGGTATTCGCGCTGCGGCAGATCCCACAGCGTGTCGGCCAGTGCCAGCAGCGCGGCGGCACCCGCGCCTTTCTGCGCTTTCAGCCAGGGCTTGGCAGTGGCACGGCGCAAGGGCGTCGGCAGGCCCAGAAAGTCGAACTGGTTGCGCATATAAGCACGCATCTCAAGAGCCTTGTCGCGCAAGGCCGCTGCATGCAGGGCGGCATGTAAAGTCTCCAGTCCAGCAGCGCTCATGGCAATTCCCAAAACAAGGTGAATCGGGACTATAGCAAATACCTTTCGGCTGGCAAGAATGAAGCCATTCTGGGCGTCTTGAATGCCGAAAACGCGACAGCTTGTATTTTAGAAGTTTATGCCGGCAAAGGGAGAGGCGCGCAAAATGTCTGACGCGATAGCCTCCCGCCGTTTAGTACGCCGGACTTCTTTTCACTGAGATAAGATAAATGGCAAGGGTTGCTTGTAAGCGCATGGTTGTGAACCATATTCTGCAAGGGGCGGCGATGGCGATAATTACTGTCTCATTCAGTAACGGCTTTGTTGGCGACTACTCCAAGAATAATGAAGCGGTTAATGCCAACTACCTGACCGCCTATGGCTGGTCGAATTTCCAGTTCCGCCAGAGCAGCGACAACGGCCAGTTCGGCGGCAGCCAGGGCAATGACTATTCCGGCACGATCCTGATTACGGACTCGAATGGCGTGCAGCATGCCATCGACGGCGTGATCAACTGGCGCGCGCCAAGCGGCTCCGTCAGCACCGTCGTGTTCTATGCCACGGGCACCAGCCAGACTCTGGCCACCAATAGCGGCACTTATCTGATCGATCCTTTCAGCGGCGCGAATGGCGATCCACGCACGTTTATCGGCCTGACCTTTAACGGGCAGACGCTGAATATCAGCGGCGGCCAGGTGAACGGCAATGCTGCCACTTCCGGCCTGCTGTCCTCGCTGAACACCTATCTGGCGGCCCAGCCTCAGCTGACCGTGGGCGATGTGGTGGTGGACGAAGGCGCGGGTATCGCTACCGTGACCGTCTCCATGAGCAAGGTCAGCAGCGATACGGTGACGGTGAAGTACGCCAGCGCCGACGGCAGCGCCAGCGCCGGCTCCGATTACACCAGCACCAGCGGCACGCTGACTTTCAATCCCGGCGAAACCAGCAAGACCTTCCAGGTCAGCATCCTGAACGATACAGCGCTCGAATTGGCCGAGAACTTCAGCATCACGCTGAGCGACAGCCGCTTTGCCGCCATCACCGACGGCAGCGCCACCGTGCAGATCACGGATAACGATGCGGTGGCCGTCACCGTCAGCAGCGTGCTGGCGGAGGATGCGGCCAACACAGGCGCAACGCCCACCGATAGTACCGTGACGGAAGGCGCCAGCCTGCTTTACACCGTCAGCCTGAGCGCGGCAGGCGGCAGCGCCACGGAGTTCAGCCTGACCATCGGTGGCAGCAGTGGCGCCGGTGACTACGGCACGTTCAGCTTCAGCAATGGCGTGGCCTGGAAGAATGGGAATCCGGCCTCGGGCATGATCGTCGTGCCGGCCGGCGTCGCCAGCTTCACCATCACGGTGCCGACCAGCGACGACGCCCTGATCGAAAGTGCCGAGAGCCTGACGCTGACGGTGGGTGGTGTCGCCGCCAGCGGCACCATCACCGATAACGACAGCCAGAGCGTGAGCAGCGTGCTGGCCGAGGATGCGGCCAATACCGGCGCCAACCCGGTCGACAGCAGCGTGGTCGAAGGCGGCAGTTTGGCTTACACGGTCACGCTCAGCGCGGCGGGTATCGCCGCCAGCGAATACAGCCTGGTCATCGGCGGCACGGCGGCGGCGGCCGACTACGGCAGCATCAGTTTCAGCAATGGCGTGGCATGGAAGAACGGCGATCCGCAGACCGGCATCATCGTGGTGCCGGCCGGGATCGGCAGCTTCCGCATCACGGTCGCCACCGTCGATGACGCGGCGATCGAAAGCGCCGAGAGCCTGACCCTGACCGTGGGCGGCGTGGGGGCAAGCGGCACCATCACCGACAACGACAGCCAGAGCGTGAGCAGCGTGCTGGCCGAGGACGCGGCCAATACCGGAGCCAATCCGGTCGACAGCAGCGTGGTTGAAGGCGGCAGTCTGAGCTATACGGTGGCGCTCAGCGCGGCAGGCATCGCCGCCAGTGAGTATAGCCTGGCCATCGGCGGTACGGCCGTGGCGGCCGACTATGGCAGCATCAGTTTCAGCGACGGCGTGGCATGGAAGAACGGCGACCCGCAGACCGGCATCATCGTGGTGCCGGCCGGGATCGGCAGCTTCCGCATCACGGTCGCCACCACGGATGATGCGGCAATCGAAAGCGCCGAGAGTCTGACCCTGACCGTGGGCGGCGTGGCGGCGAGCGGTACCATCACCGACAACGATAGCCAGAGCGTGAGCAGCGTGCTGGCCGAGGATGCGGCCAACACCGGTGCCAATCCGGTCGACAGCAGCGTGGTGGAAGGCGCCAGCCTGCGCTATGCGGTAACGCTGAACGCGGCCGGCGTCTCTGTATCCGAATATACCCTGGGCCTAGGTGGCACGGCGGCGCCAAGCGATTACGCCAGCATCAGCTTCAGCGATGGCGTGACCTGGAAGAATGGCAACCCTGCCAGCGGCATCATTGTCGTGCCGGCCGGCGTGAGCGGCTTTGCCATCACCGTAGCGACGGCCGACGATGCCGCTGTCGAGGTGGCGGAAAGCCTGACCTTAACGGTAGGCGGCGTGGCCGCCACCGGGACCATTACCGATAACGACAGCCTGAGCGTCAGTAGCGTGACGGCCGAGGATGCGGCGCACACCGGCGCCATTCCCGTCGATGACAGCGTGGTGGAAGGCGCCAGCCTGCTGTATTCTGTGACGCTCAACGGCAGCAGCCCGCAGGCCGTGGAGTTCAGCCTGGCCGTAAGCGGCACGGCGGCGGCGGCCGACTATGGCAGTTTCAGCTTCAGCAATGGCGTGGCCTGGAAGAATGGCGATCCGCTGAGCGGCGTGATCGTGGTGCCGGCCAATGTCGGCAGCTTCACCATCACGGTGCCGACCACCGACGACAGCCAGATCGAGGTGGCGGAAAGCCTGGTGCTGAATGTGGGCGGCGTCTCGGCCAGCGGCACGCTGACCGACAACGACAGCCAGAACGTGGCCAGCGTGCTGGCCGAAGATGCCGCCAATACGGGCGCCAATCCGCCCGACAACAGCGTGGTGGAGGGTGCCAGCCTGCGCTACAGCGTGAGCCTGACCCAGGCCAGTCCCGTAGCCACGGAATATGCCGTCACCATCAGCGGCACGGCTGCCGCCGCCGATTATGGCAGCTTCAGTTTCAGCCATGGCGTGGCCTGGAAGAACGGCAGCCCGGCCAGCGGCATCCTGGTGGTACCGGCCAATGTGGCCAGCTTCGCCATCACCGTGCCGACCGTGGACGACAGCGCCATCGAACTGGCAGAGAGCCTGACCCTAGCCGTGGGCGGCGTGGATGCCAGCGCCACCATCACCGACAACGATAGCCAGAGCGTGGCATCGGTGACGGCGCAGGATGCCGGTCACCTGGGCGCCAACGACAACACGGTGGAAGAGGGCGGCGCGCTGCTCTACACCGTACTGCTGAACAGTGCCAGCCCGGCTGCCACCACGCATGCGATCAGCGTGCACGGCACCGCGGCGGCGACGCTCGATTACGGCAGCTTCAGTTTCAGCAACGGCGTGGCCTGGCAGGGCGGCAATCCTGCCAGCGGCATCCTGGTGGTGCCGGCCAATGTCAGCGGCTTTACCATCACGGTGCCGACCGTGGACGACAGCACCGTGGAAAGCGCGGAGAGCCTGATCCTGACCGTGGGCGGCGTCAGCGCGGCGGGCAGCATCGAGGACAATGACCAGGTGCCGACCACGCCGCCCAAACCGCCCACCGGCCCCATTGATGCCGGCCTGGACCCGACATCGGACAATGGCTCCAACAATAACGATACCGTCACCAGCGTCATCACGCCGGAATTCACGGTGCGCGCGGAGGGCTATCTGCAGCAGGGCGGCAGCATCCGCCTGGTGGACCCGTCCGGCAAGCAGGTGGGTAGCAATGCCATCAGCGCGGCAGATGCCAGCGCCGGCAAGATCAATGTGCAGACCGGGCAGCTCGATGACGGCGTCTACACCTTCCGCGCCGAAATCTACGATGCCAGCGGCAAGCTGCTGGGCAGCGCGGCGGTGAAGGTGACGGTCGTCACCGATGTCGACGGCATCGCGCCCTCGGTCGAGCTGGCGGCCAATGGCGGCGACTTCAATCGCGACGGCATCGCCGACTGGCAGCAGCATAATGTGGCGCAGTTGCCGCTGGCCTCGCTGGCCGAGTTCCAGGCGGGCCGCGCTGCGGCGGCTAGCAGCTTTGGCGCGATTCTGGCCGGCTCGGTGGGCGCCGCCAACGCGGCCGGAGCAGTGCAGCTGACCGGCAACGCGCAATTGGCCGATCTCAGCATGAGCGCCGCGCCAGCGCCGCTGCCCGCGGATACCCAGGCTGCCAGCGCCATGTTCAATTTCTCGGTGCAGGCGCGGCCGGATAGCGGACCTTTGCCGGATTTGGACAGCAGCCGTGCCGGCTTGCAGACCCGGGTGGTGCTGGACCTGGCCCCGGGCGGCGTGCAGGCCAACGCCTATCTGAAATGGAATGCGCAAAGCCAGAGCTGGTTTAATTTTGTCGATGACCAGCGCCTGGATACCTTCGACGACGGCGCTACCCTGCTCGATCTGAACGGTGATGGCAAGGCCGACCGTGTGGTGCTGACGCTCACCGATGGCGGCCTTGGCGACGAGGATGGCGTGGCGAACGGCGTCATCGTGGACCCGGGCATGCTGGCGTTCCAGAGCGCACCCAAGCCGCCCGAACCGCCAGCCGCCAAGCCGGTCTTTGCCGTGCTGCTGGCGAACGGCGACCGCTACTACAGCGCCGACGCGGCCGAGGCGGCGCGCATGGCCCAGGGCGAGAGCGCCCGCCTGGAAGGCGCCTACTTCGATTCGCTGAGCACGGAAGCCGGCGGCCGCGCCATGCTGCCCAGCTTCCAACCCTTCACCAGCGACTGGTATTTCGCGGCGGCCGGCCAGAGCCTGCCCTATGCCTGCTATTTCGCGCAGCCGGGAGCGGGCTTCCAGGCGGCTGCGGCCGGTATGGCGGGGCTGACCGACTTCCATCTCTACCAGAACCAGCTTGGCCTGACCCAGCTGCTGTCGGCGGCCCAGGCCGCCAGCCTGGGCCTGGCGGCCCAAGGCTATGTGGACCGTGGCGCGCAGTTCAGCAGCGGCACGGCCAGCGCCTTCGCCTTCGACGCGGAAGCCTATCTGGTGGCGAACCGGGAAAATGCGGGCATCGTGGCCCTGGTCGGCAGCTTGGCGCAGCGCTTCGCATCGAGCTCGGCGGCAGGTTTTATCGAGGCGGTAGAGCAGCACTATCTGGGCCAGGTGGCCTTGGTCGGCTTGCCGCATGGCGGCACTGCCGGCGCGGCGGAGCTGAATGCCGCTTTCGGCACGCATTTCAACGCTTAAGCAAGGGGGACGAATGAAGGCAAGGACGCGGCAGGCAGGGCATCTTCCCGGCGCTATCGCCATCATGGCCGCGCTCACGGCATGGGCGCCGCCGCCGGCGCGGGGGCAAACGCCGGGCGCGCAGTATTACGCCGGCCTGCATCTGGGGCAGCATAGCCGCGAAACCTGGCCGGCCAGCGTCGATTTCGGCGGGGTGCGGGCCGATGGCGCGCTGGAGCTGGCGCGCGCTGGCCATGCCGGGCTGATGCTGGGCCGCCAGGGCGAGTCGACGCGGCTGGAACTGGAATACCAGCGCGGCCGGATTAAACTCGACCGCATCACCCTCGCCAATATCAGCGAAACCAGCGCGGCCAGCAGCCATTACGCCACGGCGATGCTGAATGCCTACTGGCAGCCCAGGCTGACGGGCGGGCTGTCGGCCTTCGCCGGTTTGGGCGCCGGCTGGGCCTCGGTGTCGCTGCCGGATGCCAGCTTCAGCAATGGCTGCCACTGCTTTGGGCCGGCGCGCAAGCGCGGCAGCGCCTGGCAATTGCGCCTGGGCGCCGAATACCGGCTGGCGCCGCAGCATGCCGTGTTCCTGGCCTGGACCCGCTTGCGCCTGCCCGGTCCGCATGCCGACGGCGCGCCATCCGCCAACTACCGCGCCCAGCATTTCAATGCCGCCAGCTTGGGCTACCGCTACCTGTTCTAAGGCCCTAAAACGGCAAAAGCACTCCGGGGAGTGCTTTTGCTGGTTTGACTGACGCGGAAAACCTTACTGAATCTTGGCTTTCTTCATCAGCTCTTCGCGGTAGGTCGCGATCTTGCGCTGGGTCAGGGCTTCTTCCACGCGCTCCTTCAGTTCCTCGTAGGACGGCACTTTGGCGGCGCGGCTGCCTTCCAGCTTGATCACGTGGTAGCCGAACTGCGACTGCACCGGCTTGTCGGTGACCTGGCCGTCTTTCAGGGCCACCATGGCCTCGGAGAATGGCTGCACATAGGTCGAAGGCGTTGCCCAGCCCAGGTCGCCGCCGTTATTGGCGGAACCGTCTTTCGACACCTTGGCCAGTTCCTCGAACTTGCCGCCGGCTTTCAGCTTGGCGATGATGTCGGTGGCTTCCTTCTCGGTGCCAACCAGGATGTGGCGGGCGTGGTATTCCTTCTCGTTGCGCGAAGCCTTGAACTTCTCGTACTCGGCTTTTACGTCGGCTTCCTTGACCGGATTCTTTTTCAGGTATTCCTGCCACATGGCGTTGATGATGATGCTCTGGCGCGCATTGTCCAGGGCTGCCTTCACCTCGGGCTTGGTGCCGAAGCCTTGTTTGTCCGCTTCCTGGATCAGCACTTCACGGGCGATTAGGTCTTTCTTGATCATTTCGCGCAGCTGTGGCGAATCGGGCTGGCGGCTCTGGGCTACCACTTGCTTGACCGCAGCGTCCAGGCGCGCTTGGGGAATCGCTTTGCCGTTGACGGTCGCCAGGGTTTGCGCCATGACGGGCGCGGCGGCGATGGCGGTCAGGGCGATCAACAGACGGGCGGGCTTCAAAATCATTGTCTATTCCTATGAAGGGTAGGGTGAAAAGAAGACCGGCGCCTCTGGGGCGCCGGCATCGTTTTGCTAATTACTGTACTTTGGCTTTCTTGGTCAGCTCTTCCTGATACGCCTGTACTTTTTTCTGGACCAGATTCTCGTTGATCTGCGGTTTCACTTCATCCAGGGTTGGCAGCTTGGCGGCGCGGATATCGTCCACCTTGATCACGTGGAAGCCGTTCGGGGTTTGCACGGCTTTCTCGGTGATCTGGCCTTTCTGCAGGCCGACGAAGGCGTCCGAGAAGAGTTTCGGGAAGGCCGAAGGCACGGCCCAGTCCAGATCGCCGCCGCTGCCGGCGGTGCCGGTGTCTTTCGAGGTCTTGGCCAGGTCTTCGAACTTGGCGCCGCCTTTCAGCTTGGCGATGACTTCATTGGCCTGGGCTTCGGTTTCCAGCAGGATGTGGCGCACATGGTATTCCTTGTCGCCGGTCTGGGCTACGAAGCGGTCGTATTCAGCCTTGATCTCGGTATCCTTGACCGGGTTCTTTTTCAGGTACTCGCTGATGAAGGCGTTGATGATGATGGCTTGACGGGCATTTTCCAGTTGCTGTTTGACGGCGGCATCCTTGTCGAAGTTCTGCTTCACCGCTTCTTGCATCAGCACTTCGCGGCCGATCAGTTCACGCTTGATCGCCTCGCGCAGTTGTGGGGAGTCGGTCTGCTGGCCTTGGGCCACCAGTTGTTTGACTGCTGCTTCCACACGCGAGGTAGGAATCGCTTTGCCGTTAACCACAGCAATGTTCTGTGCAAATACAGGTGCCGACGCTACGGCGAGAAGTGCGAGCAGCAGACGGGCTGGCTTGAAAGTCATTATTAATTCCTAGGGGAAAAGTTCTTGAAAATCGCGGTAATGCGGGATATGGATCGCGGAGCACACTCAGCGCTTCAACTTGAATAGTCTATGTGATGAGCTTCTTTGATGTTAGTCCCAAATTGCCGCGCATATCATACTTCCGATGGTGCCAATGCGGTAATGGCTAATGCATGAATTTCTTTATGCATCATATCGTGCACGGAATCATACACCAGACGATGCCTTGTGACGAGTTTATGACCTTCGAATTGCGCCGAAACGATTTTCAGGCGGTAATGGCCACCGCCGGAGGCGGCGCCGGCATGGCCGGCATGCAGGGCCGATTCATCGTCCAGCACCATTTCCAGCGGGGAGAAGGCGGCTTGCAGGCGCGCCCGGATTTGTGCGATGCGCGCGTCGTTCATGCCTCGTCCTTGATATGTTTAGTCAGATAAAGCGTCTGCGCAATAATGAACACAAACATGATGCCGGTCACGCCAAAGACCTTGAAACTGACCCAGGCGCCAGTGTCGGTGCGGAACAACACAAAGGCCACGAACAGGTTGAGGAAGCCCAAGACCACCCAGAAGGTCATCCAGGCCAGGTTCAGGCGGTGCCAGATTTCCTCGGGCAGGGCGAATTGTTTTTCCATCGCGGCGCGCATCAGGTTTTTGCGGAAACCCCAATGGGCCACCATCATGCCGACGGCAAAGCACCAGTAGATAATGGTCGGCTTCCATTTGATGAAATTATCATCATGGAAATAAATCGTCAGGCCGCCGAACATCACGAAAATCAGCAGGGAGAGCCAGAGTATGCCGTCGACCTTGAGCCGGCGCAGCAGCAGCGAGGCGATCTGAATCGCCGTTGCCACGATGCCGGACAGGCTGGCGATGATAATCGGCGCCTGGCTGGCCGTGACGACGCCGCCGGAAATGATGGCGCTGAAATGGTCGTTGATAAAAGCCTGGGCTATGGCTTCATTCGAGCCGGCCCATTTATAACTGCCGAAAAACACCAGCAGCGGAAATAAATCAAACAGGAATTTCATAATGTATTCAGTCTTGAGGGTCAAAACGCAGGGATGCCGAATTGATGCAATAACGCAATCCGGTCGGCGGCGGCCCGTCCGGGAAGACATGGCCCAGATGGGCGTCGCAGACTGCGCAAATAATTTCGGTGCGCAGCATACCATGCGAGCGGTCAACTTTCTCGATTACCTTGGCCGGGTCCAGGGCCTGGAAATAGCTGGGCCAGCCGCAGCCTGAGTCGAACTTGGCGTCCGAGGCGAACAGCGGCGTATCACAGCAGACGCAGGTGTAGATGCCGTGCGCGTGATGGTCCCAGTATTTGCCGGTGAAGGCGCGTTCGGTGGCCGCGTGGCGCGTCACCTGGTATTCCAGCGGATCGAGCTGGGCGCGCCACTCGGCATCGCTTTTCTGTACTTTGTCGTTCATGATCGCTTTCAGGATGAACAGCTGACTTCCAAATGGCTTGCCCAGTCGGGCGGCAAGGCGGCGTATTGCTCGTATTCCGACTGTTCGTCATAGGGGCGCTGCAAGACCGCAAGCAGGCGCGCCACTTCAGTAAAGTCCTTATTCTGCGCTTTTTCAATGGCTTGCTGCGCAAGATAGTTGCGTAACACATACTTTGGGTTGACCAGATTCATCGCCGCGCGGCGCGCGCCATCCTCGCTCTGCTCGGCGCGCAGGCGGCTGCGGTACTGCTCGGCCCAGGCGTCGAAGGCGGGGCGGTCGATGAACAGGTCGCGCAGCGGCTCGTCGCCAGCGGCCGAGGCCGCCTGCAAGCCGCCCAGGCGGCGGAAGAACAGGGTGAAGTCGGCATGGTTGGCCTGCAGCAGCGCGAACATGGCGTCGAACAGGGCGCGGTCTTCCTCGCGTTCCTCTTTCAGGCCCAGCTTGGCGTGCAGCAGGCGGTCGATGGCGGCGGCGAATTCGGGCTGGTAGACGTCGAGAGCGGCTTGGGCGGCGTCCACTTCGCCGATCAGGGGCAGCAGGGCTTGCGCCAGCGCATAGCAATTCCAGTGGCCGATCTGCGGCTGCATGGCGTAGGAGTAGCGGCCTTGCTGGTCACTATGGTTGCAGATGTGCTGCGGGTCGAAAGCTTCCATGAAGCCGAAGGGGCCGTAATCGAGGGTCTGGCCCAGGATGGACATATTGTCGGTGTTCAGCACGCCGTGCATGAAGCCCACCGCCTGCCACTGGGCAACCAGGCGCGCCGTGCGCCGCGCCACTTCTTCCAGTAGGGCGGCATAGGGATTGGCCGCCGCCAGCAAGTCCGGGTAGAAGCGGCCGATCACATAGTCGGCCAGGATTTTCAGCTCGTCTGGCTTGTTTTTGTAGAACCAGTGCTCGAAGGAGCCGAAACGCACGAAGCTGGGCGCCATGCGGATCACCACGGCCGCCGTCTCGATGCTTTCGCGCACCACGCCCTGGTCCGAACCGGCCACCGAAAGAGCGCGCGACGTCGGGATGCCGAGCGCGTGCATGGCTTCCGAGCACAGGAATTCGCGGATCGAGGAACGCAGCACGGCGCGGCCGTCGCCCATGCGCGAGTAGGGCGTCAGGCCGCTGCCTTTCCATTGCAGTTCCAGCGGACCCTCGGCGCTGGCGACATCGCCCAGCAGGATGGCGCGGCCGTCGCCGAGCTGGCCGGCCCAGACGCCGAACTGGTGGCCGGAATACACGGCGGCCAGCGGCTGGGAACGGTCGGGCACGCGGTTGCCGATCAGCAGATCCACGCCATCGGCGCTGGCCAGCGCCTGCGCATCGAGGCCGGCCAGTTGCGCGGCGGCCGGGCTGAGCGCCACCAGATAGGGCGCCGGCAGCGGCGTCGGCATCAGACGCGTGTAGAAAGCCGGCGGCAGGCTGGCGAAGGAATTGTCCAGAGGCAGGGAGAAAATGGCAGTTCCGATCGGTAAGGGCTGGTAAAGCGCGGATTTTAACGCATAGAAGCGATTTTATTGCGGCCACCCCCGATTGCAAGAGGGCTTTACATCTGCTGACAAAAGCGCGTCTTTCTATACTGCATTGCAGCATGGAAATCGGTTGACGGCAGCCGGTGCCGCAACCGACACTCGTTATGAAAAAAACAAATTTAGCACACAGGAGCCCGCATGCCCGCCTTGCCTTCCAGCCCCTTGATGGGACAAATGATGGATGAGCCGCTGCTCATCTCCAGCATCATCGAGTTTGCCGCCCGCCATTACGGTTCCAGCGAAATCGTCTCGCGCCGGGTGGAAGGCGATCTCCACCGCTACACCTACCGCGAGTGCCGCCAGCGCGCCTGCCGCCTGGCCAATGCCTTGCACTGGCTGGGCGTGCGCATGGGCGACCGGGTGGCGACCCTGGCCTGGAACGGCTACCGCCACCTGGAAGCGTATTACGCCGTGTCCGGCTCGGGCGCGGTGCTGCACACGATCAACCCGCGCCTGCATCCCGACCAGCTGGCCTACATCATCAACCACGCCGAAGACCAGTACCTGCTGTTCGACCTGAACCTGCTGCCCCTGGTGGAAGCGGTGGCGCCGCATTGCAAGGGCGTGAAAGGCTATATCCTGCTGGCCGGCCCCGAGCATCTGCCGGCCGAGACCAAGATTCCCGAGCTGATGAGCTATGAGGCGCTAATCGCCACCCATTCCGCCGATTTCGCCTGGCCCAAATTCGATGAGAATTCCGCCGCCTCGCTGTGCTACACCTCGGGCACGACCGGCAATCCGAAAGGCGCGCTGTATTCGCACCGCTCGACCGTGCTGCATGCCTACGGCTCGGCTGTGCCGAACGCGCTGAATGTGTCCTCGCGCGACACGGTGCTGCCGGTGGTGCCAATGTTCCATGTGAACGCCTGGGGCTTGCCGTATTCCGTGCCGCTGTCGGGCGCCAAGCTGGTCTTCCCCGGCTGCGCGCTGGACGGCAAGTCGCTGTACGAACTGTTCGAAAGCGAAAAAGTCAGCTTCTCGGCCGGCGTGCCGACCGTCTGGCTGGGCCTGGTTAACTATGTGCTGCAGAATGGGCTGAAGTTCTCGACCTTCCGCCGCACCGTGATCGGCGGTGCGGCCTGCTCGCCGACCCTGATGAATACCCTGATCGATGAGCTGGACGTGGAGGTGATCCACGCCTGGGGCATGACCGAGATGTCGCCGCTCGGCACGGCCGGCGGCCTGCTGGCGCGCCACCTGGAGCTGCCGCGCGAAGAGCAGCGCAAGGTGCTGCTGAAACAGGGCCACGCTATTTATGGTGTCGATATGCGCATTGTCGACGACGAGGGCAAGCTGCTGCCCTGGGATGGCAGCAGCTACGGTCATTTACAGGTGCGCGGGCCGTGGATCATCCATTCCTACTTCAAGGACGAGGGCGGCCAGGTGCTGGAAGACGGCTGGTTCCCCACCGGCGATGTGGCCACCATCGACGCCGACGGCTATATGCAGATCACCGACCGCAGCAAGTATGTGATCAAGTCGGGCGGCGAGTGGATCGGCACCATCGACCTGGAAAACATCGCTATGTCGCATCCGGCCGTGCTGCAGGCGGCCTGCATCGGCGTGCGCCACCCGAAATGGGATGAACGTCCCTTGCTGATCGTGGTCTGTAAACCAGGGCAAAGCGTGAGCCGCGCGGAGCTGCTGCAGTTCTACGAGGGCAAGATCGCCAAATGGTGGCTGCCGGACGACGTGGTCTTTACCGAAGCGCTGCCGGTGGGCGGCACGGGCAAGATTCAGAAGAACAAGCTGCGCGAGCAATTCCGCAATTACCAGCTGGCAACGTCAGAAACCCCGACACCATAAGCGCATCCTGTCGGGAAACTTTACATCCGCAAGCCACTATTTGAGCTTGCTCAATGCAAGTGCTTGATTTTTCTCACACTCCCTCCGCTGGCACGGGATATGCACACTCCCAGCCTGCAATTCTCGAGCGGAGGAAGTATGAAAAACCTGAAAAAGACTGCCTTGGCAAGCGGCTTGACCTTGGCTTTGTTGGGAGGTATTACCCCTGCGTCACAAGCGACTGTGCTCACCATAAACTTTTCCTTGAATGGTGCATTTTCCGGCGGCGTGCCTAGCGCTCCCGCTGATCCGACTGCCGTATTCGCCACGGCGGTTTTTGACGACGGTGGCGGCACCGGCTCGGTCACGCTCACCATGAGCGTGCTCTCCAACCTGCTGGTCGGTGCTTATGTCAACGACTGGTACTTTAATCTCGACCCGAGCATCACCAATCAGGTGAATGCCCCGACCTTCACCCACGACGCCAGCACGACGGCGGCCTCCTCGATCACGGTCTTCAAAAATCCCAATGGTTTCCCGAACTGCTGCAAGGCTGACGGGACCGGCGGCGACTATGACATCAACTTCGAGTTTCCCACTGCCAACCCTGGTCAGCTGGCGCGCAATGCGACATCGAAATACACCCTGACCGGTGCGGGCTTGACGGCCAATTCCTTCAACTACCTGTCGGTACCGCAGAATGCCGATGGCGGCAGCTATATCAGTGCCATCCACGTGCAGGGCTATAACGACAGCGTATGGATCGCGGGCAATGGCAGCACGGGCGGTGGCGGCGGCGGCGGAGGTGGCGGCGGTTCGGGCGGCGAAGTGCCGGAACCGGGAAGTTTGCTGCTGGTAGGTCTCGGCCTGTTGTCCCTGGGCTTGGGACGGAAGCTGCGCCTTGGTTCGAAGACGGAATGACGATCATTCTTTCTCTTCTCAAAAAAACAAGCCCCGCGATTGCGGGGCTTGCTGCATAAAATGCCGATTACTTCGTCACTTGCACGGAGCTGGTGGACCGGTTGCCTGCCTTGTCGGTTGCAACAGTCTGGAGCGTATGCTGGCCGGCGCTCAGGCCGCCCGTTTTCCAGGCGTAGGACAGGCTGCTGCCGCTGCCGTTTGCCTTGAGCTGGCCATCGATGTACAGCGTCAGCGCAATACCGGCGGCGCCGCTATTGTCGGAAGCGTTCACCTTGACATTGACATTGCCGCTGACTTTGCCGGAGACGGGGTTGGTGATCTTCACCGTCGGCGCCTGCGTGTCGGCAGTCACGACCGGGGTGCTGTTGGCGACGTTGACGGCAACCGGCGTGGAGGACGCCACATTGCCCGCCGCATCGTAAGCCACGGCGACCAGGGAGGCCATGCCGTTCGCCACGCCTTTGGAATCCCAGGAGAAGGCGTAAGGCGCGCTGCTGTCGCTGGCGACCACGGTGTTGTTGACCTTCAGGTCGACGCGCGCCACGCCGACATTGTCCGCGGCATTCACCGTCACGTTCACGGCGCCGGTGACCGAGCTGCTGGCCGAGGGCGAAGCGATGGCGACGGTCGGCGCGCTGCTATCCTTGGCCACAGTGCCGGTGGCGCTGCGGGCGGCGGCCACGGCGGCGGCGGCGTTCACGCGGCCGTTGCCGAAGTAGATATCGCGGCCTGGCGTGCCGAGGTCGACGGCAGTGGAGTACAGCAGGCTTTCGATCTTGCCGCCGTCCAGGGCGGGATTGGCGGACATCATCAGCGCCGCCACGCCGGCCGCGACCGGGCTGGCGAAGGAGGTGCCGTTCCAGGCGCTGTAGCCGCCGCTCATATTGGTGGTGTAAATATAGGAACCGGGTGCCGACAGCGAAACGAAGCTGCCGTAGCTGGAGAAGCTGGAACGGGCGTCGGCGCTGTCGGTGGCCGACACCGAAATCATGCTCGTGGTCGGCGCATAGCCCTCATCGCGGTTGTTATTGCCGGCCGCGACAAACAGCAGGCCGCCCTTGCTCTTCAGGTAATTGGCCGCGCTCTGGACGGCCGAACTGGCCGGCACGCTGTCATAGCTGAGGTTCACCACGCGGGCGCCATGGTCGGCGGCATAAGTCACGCCGCTGGCCATGGTCGAATAGTAAGCGTAGCAGGAACCGCTGGCATCCTTGAAGGCGACGCGCACCGGCATGATTTTGGCATTGCCCGCTACGCCCGCCACACCGGCGCCATTGTCCATGGCTGCGGCGGCGACGCCGGCCACGGCCGTACCGTGGCCGCAGACGTCGCTGGTGTCGGCATTATTGCCGTAGACGTTCCAGCCGGCCACCAGGCGCGGTGCCAGGTCCGGGTGGGCGCCGTAGACGCCGCTGTCGAGGATGGCGATGGTCACGCCGGCGCCTTGCGCCACATCCCAGGCGGCAGGCACGCCGATCTTGGCGATATGCCATTCGCTGCCCAGGTAGGGATCGTTTGCAGTGGCGCTCAGCTTGACGCGGCGGTCCAGCTCCACGTATTTGAACTGCGGATCCTTGCGCAGTTTGGCGAGCGCGGCTTTTTCCGAGCCGTGCGGCAGGTCGATCATGTGAATATTGCTTTGCCCCATCTTGCGGCGCTTGCCCTTGTGCGGACGGATGGCCTCGTCGAAGCCGGCCTCGGTCACGCCTTCGCGCGGCTCGACCAGGATGCGGCCGTGGGCGTATTCGCTGTCGGCCAGATCTTCGTCCTGCTGGACATGCTGGGGTTTGCCGGCCTGTGCCGGCGGCGTGATGGCAGCCAGGGCGGCGGCGGTGACGAGGATGGTAGCGGAAAGGAAGGTGTTGTCTTGCGGGAAAATAGTCGTGCGCTTCTTCATGGGGGGAATCCAGTTTTTGATAATGTGCAAAGTTGTCGGGCGTCATTCTAGCAAAGCATAATGCTGAGCTAAATCAAAGGCTTACGGCAATTATGCGCAGCAACTATCAATATAATAGTTGAATTTGATAGTGTTAAGCCGCGTTGATTCGGTGCAAATAAAAAACCGGGCAATTGCCCGGTTTTCAGAGGAGGGCGGGTATCAGCGGGTGACTTGCACGCTGCTGCTGGTGGTGTTGCCGGCGGCATCCTTGGCCACGACCTGGATGGTGTGCGCGCCGCTGCTTTCCTTGCGGGTATTCCAGCTGTAACCCAGGCTGCTGCCGGTGCCGGAGGCTTTCTTCGCGCCATCGATGTACAGGGTCAGCGAGATGCCGGCCGCGCCATTGTTGTCGGCGGCGCTGATGCTCACGTTGACGGTGCCGCTGACTGCGCCGGAGGTCGGGTTGGCGATGGCGACGGTCGGCGGCGTGGTGTCTTTCACCGGAGCGGGAACGCCGTTGGCCACGTTGACCGAGATCGGGGTGGAGGAGGCGACGTTGCCGGCGGCGTCATATGCCACGGCAACCAGTTGCGCCATGCCGTTCGCGGCGCCGTTGGAATCCCAGGCGAAGGAGAAGGGGCCGGCGGTATCGGTGGCCACCACGGTGCCGTTCACTTTCAGGTCGACACGGGTTACGCCGACGTTGTCGCTGCTGCTGGTGTTGACGGCAACGGTGCCGGACACGGTGCTGTTGGCCAGCGGGGCTGCCAGGGACACGCTCGGTGCGACGGTATCGGCTGGCGGCGCATAGTTCTTGGCGGCTTGCACGGCGGCGGCGGCATCCACGCGGCCATAACCGAAGATCGGATCGCGGCCGGCGGCGCCCAGGTCGGCGGCGCTGGAGAACAGCAGGCTTTCGATCTTGCTGCTGTCGAGCGCTGGGTTGGCGGCCATCATCAGGGCGCCGACGCCGGCGGCGATCGGGCTGGCGAAGGACGTGCCGTTCCAGGCGCTGTAGCCGAGGCTGTTGTTGGTGGTGTAGATATAGGAACCCGGCGCGGCCAGCGAGACGAAGTTGCCGTAGCTGGAGAAGCTGGAGCGCGCGTCGCTGCTGTCGGTGGCCGACACGGCGATCAGGCTGGTGCTCGCAGCAAAGCCCTCGTCGCGGTTGTTGTTGCCGGCGGCGATGAAGACCAGGCCGCCTTTGTTCTTCATATACTGCGCGGCGCTCTGGATGGCCGAGCTGCCTGCGGCGCCGTCGAAGCTGACGTTGGCGATGCGGGCGCCATGGTCGGCGGCCCAGGTGATGCCGCTGGCGATGGTGCTGTAGTAGGCGTAGCAGCTGTTGCTGGCGGCGTCCAGGTAGGCGATGCGCACCGGCATGATCTTGGCTTGGCCAGCCACGCCAGCCACGCCGGCGCCGTTGTTGGTGGCGGCGGCGGCGCTGCCTGCCACCGGGGTGCCGTGACCGCAGACGTCGGAGGTGTCGGTATTGTTGCCGTAGATGTTGTAGCCAGCGACCAGGTTGGGTGCCAGGTCCGGATGGGCGCCGTTCACGCCCGAGTCCAGGATGGCGATGATCACGCCGGCGCCTTGGGTGCTGTCCCAGGCGGCTGGGGCATTGATCTTGCTCTGGTGCCATTCGCTGCCCAGATAAGGATCGTTGACGGCCATGGCGACTTTGACGCGCTTGTCCAGTTCGGCGTACTTCACGCCTGGGTGCTTTTTCAGCTGGGCCAGCACGGCTTGTTCATTGGCGTTCGCTGGCAGGTCGACGACGTGCAGATTGCTCTGGCCCAGCTTGCGGCGCTTGCCGCCGTGCGGCTTGAGCATGGTTTCGAATTCGGTGGCGGTCAGGCCGGCGCGGGCTTCTACCAGGAGGCGGCCACGGGCAAAGTCCGCGTTATCGTTAGCGGCGAAGGCAGGTGCGGCCAGGGTTGCCAGGGCGGTTGCGATTGCTGCGGAGAAGGCCGAGGTGGTGATGAATTTCATGGTAGCGAGTCCTATATTTCCAAAAGTTCTGAAAAAGTAAGGACTGCCGCCTGCCCGGTGAGGGACAGATTGGAGACGCCACGCAGGCATGCAAACACCTATCGTGTGTACGATGTACTAAGTCTGGCAGTCCTGCCGTCATAGAGCCGAAGCCCCTTAGACCGATGACTTTGCGTCCCAGGCTTTCGCCTGGTTTGCCCTTGTCAGTTAGTTGCTGGATGGAATCTTATGCCATGAAATGCCGTGTGGCAAGTTTTTTTTGAATATTTTTTGATGCCCTACGAAAATAATCTAGGTGGAATAGAAATGTTTAAAAAATTCATTGCAATCAAAGACTTAGATTGCATATCAAATTGAAAGTGATATTACTTTTTGGAAATGAAAATTAATAGATGGAAGTGTTGAAAACCAATTATCTGAGATAATCATCTTTCATTGAAAAAACATTAAATTTCAACCCTGGCTTCTCTATGAAAAGTCATACTTTCGGTAGCTGCCTGCGTCCGCCAAAAAAAGAAAACGATCGTTCTTTTGTGGGGTATAGTAGGCTTCCGGAATTCACCAGTTCACACCACAATAAGGAAGAGACATGAGTGCCGACTACGCAGTCCACGGTTCTGTTGCTGTGATTACATTGAACAACCCGCCCGTCAACGGCATGGGTCTGGTGACGCGCACCGCCGCCGTTGCCGGCCTGCGCCAGGCCCAGGAAGACCCTGCCGTGAAAGCCATTGTCATCACCGGCGCCGGCAAGGCCTTCTCCGGCGGCGCCGACATCAAGGAATTCAATTCGCCCAAGGCGCTGACCGAACCCACCTTGCACACCCTGATCCGCACGGCGGAAGACTCGGTCAAGCCGGTGGTGGCGGCCATTCACAGCGTGTGCATGGGCGGCGGCCTGGAGCTGTCGCTGGGATGCAATTACCGGGTGGCCTTACCCGGCGCCCAGATCGCCTTGCCGGAAGTGAAACTGGGCCTGCTGCCGGGCGCCGGCGGCACCCAGCGCCTGCCGCGCGTGCTGGGCCTGGAGCCGGCGCTGAATATGATCGTGTCCGGCACGCCCGTGCTGTCGGAAAAACTGGCGGGCAGTGCGCTGTTCGATGAAGTCTTCCCGGCCGGAACCAATCTGATCGAGGCGGCCGTCGCCTTTGCCGAAAAAATCGCCGATGTGCGTCCGCTGCCCAAGGTGCGCGACCGCAAGGTGGATTATCCCAACCACGAAGCCTTCCTGCAGTTCTCGCGCAATACCGTGAAGGCCGTGGCCGGGCCGTTCCCGGCGCCGCTGGAATGCGTGGAAACCGTGGCCGCCGCCGTCACCATGAAATTCGAGGATGGCCTGAAGTTCGAGCGCGAGCGCTTCCTGCACCTGATCCAGACCACGGAATCGAAATCGCTGCGCCATGCATTCTTTGCCGAGCGCGAGGCCAGCAAGGTGCCGGACGTGCCCTCCGATACGCCGGTGCGCGAGATCCGCAAGGCGGCCATCATCGGCGCCGGCACCATGGGCGGCGGCATCGCCATGAACTTCGCCAATGCGGGCATCCCCGTCACCTTGCTGGAGACCAAGCAGGAGGCGCTGGACAAAGGCTTGGCCACCATCCGCAAGAATTATGAGAACACGCTGAAGAAAGGCAAGCTGACCCAGGAGAAGATGGAGCAGCGCCTGGCCCTGGTCCGCGGCACGCTGGCTTACGAGGAGATCGCCGATGCCGATATCGTGATCGAGGCCGTGTTCGAGGATATGGGCGTGAAGGAAACCGTGTTCCGCAAGCTGGACGAGGTGATGAAGCCGGGCGCCATCCTGGCCAGCAATACCTCGACGCTGGACGTGGACCGGATCGCCGCCTTCACCCGGCGTCCGCAGGACGTGATCGGCACCCACTTCTTCAGCCCCGCCAATGTCATGAAGCTGCTGGAAATCGTGCGCGGCAAGCAGACCGGCAAGGATGTGCTGGCGACGGCGCTGGCGCTGTCGAAGAAGCTGAAGAAAACCGGCGTGGTATCGGGCGTGTGCGACGGCTTTATCGGCAACCGCATGATCGAGCAGTACAGCCGCCAGGCCGGCTTCCTGCTGGAGGAAGGCTGCCTGCCGGAGCAGGTCGACCAGGCGGTCGAGAAGTTCGGCTTCGCCATGGGACCGTTCCGCATGGGCGATTTGGCGGGCAACGATATCGGCTGGTATATCCGCAAGCGCCGCTATGTCGAAAAGCCGGAGATCAGCTATTCGAAAACGGCCGACCTGCTGTGCGAGATGGGCCGCTTCGGCCAGAAAACGGGCGGCGGCTGGTACGACTACAAGCCGGGTGACCGCAAGGCCTATCCGAACGAGGAAGTCAACGCCATGATCGCGCGCCACTCGGCCGATATCGGCGTGCAGCGCCGCGCCATCGGCGACGAGGAGATCGTGCAGCGCCTGGTGTATGCCCTGGTGAACGAGGCGGCCTTGATTCTGGAAGAGGGCATCGCCCTGCGCGCTTCTGACATCGATATGGTCTACCTGACCGGCTACGGTTTCCCGCTGTACCGCGGCGGCCCGATGTTCTATGCCGATACGGTCGGCCTGCCGAATGTGCTGGCGTCTATCGAGAAGCTGGCCAAGGGCTATCACGGCGAGGCCTGGACGCCGGCGCCGCTGCTGGTCAAGCTGGCCGCCGAAGGCAAGGGCTTCAACAGCCGCTAAGCGCGTCCTTCTGGCCTGCCGGGCCGGATTCAGGCGATCCGCTTGCGCATGCGCGACAGCGGCAGCTGGATCCCGCCCGGCAGGCTCAATTCGAAATCTTCCGTCACCTCGAAGCCGCTGGCCAGATACAGCGGCACGCCCGGCATGGTGGCTGCCAGTTCCAGCGTCTTGAAGCCTTGCGCCACCGCCTCGGCTTCGCAATGGCGCATCAGCATGCTGCCCAGACCCTGGCGCGGTACCGCCGGATCGACAAAGAAGGCGCGGATGCGTCCCGCCTGCGTGGCGGGATCGAGCAGGGGATCGTGACCGCTCTTGGCCCGGTCGCCACCGAACAGGGTGGCGCGCTTGCTCCAGCCGCCGCAAGCTACGGCCTCGCCCTCGCGTTCAATAATGAAGTAAGTGCCGTCGGTCACCAGCTGGCTGTCCACGCCGAAGACATGGCGGGTGACGGCCGCCGCCTGCTCGTCGCTGTAAAAGCCCTTGCTCAAGCCTATGCCGGAACGGCTAATCAGCGCTTCCATGCGCGGGATATCGGCTTCGGTGGCGGTGCGCAGCACGCTGCGCGGGGCTGGGGCAGGGGGCGATTGGCTCATGCAAAAATGGTATTATGAAGCGCAAAACGGTGGAGGGCAGCATGCGCGGCAAGCGGTTTCGTCATCTCTTCCATATCGCAGTGGTGGTGCTGCTGGCGCTGGTGTTGCTGCTGTTTAGCGGCCAGGCCGGCGCGCGCGAGCTGCTGGTCGTGGGCGCGCATTTCGAGCGCGTCTTCGAGCGCACGCCGGAAGGCGAATTCACCGGCCTTGGCCCGGAGGTCGTGCGCATATTGGCCACCCGCCTGGGGCATACGGTGCGCTTCGAAATCTACCCCTGGGCGCGCGCCCAGGCCATCCTATCCCAGGGCAAGGCCGATATTCTGGTCGGCCCCTACAAATCCTTCGAGCGCGTGCAGCGCATGGTGTTTTCGCGCCGCCCCTTTTACCAGGACCAGATGGTGTTCTATGCGCTGAATACCTCCGGCATCGTCTGGCATGGCGATTTCGCCACCCTGGCCGACCACCGCATCGTCATCATGAATGGCTGGGCCTATGGCGAGCAGTTCGAGCAGGCCCGCCCCATGCTCAAGGTGAGCGTGGCGAACAGCGTGGAAAGCGGGGTGAAAATGGTGGAGGCCCAGCATGTGGTCCTGTTTGCCAGCAACCGGCGCAATACGGAACCGGTCTTGGCGAAACTCGGTTTGGCGGGGCAACTGGCGCCGCTGGCTCATGTGATCCAGGTGCAGGACGGCTATTTCGCCTTCCCCAAGCGCCAGCTGCATGAAGCCTTGCGGCGCGAGTTCGACCAGGCCTTTGCGGCCATGGTCGAGAGCGGAGAATTGAAGCGCCTGGGGCAGCGCTTCGACGTTACCGTGCCTTGATGGCCCGCCTTAGTTGCGGCGGCGCGAAGGCGTCAGCACGCTGGGCAGCGCCTTGGGCAAGGTGTCCGGATAATCGCGGCTGAAGTGCAGGCCCCGGCTTTCGCGGCGCTGCAAGGCGCTGTTGACGATCATCGAGGCCACATCGACCAGATTTCGCAGCTCCAGCAAATCATGGGTGATGCGGAAGTTGCGGTAATACTCGTCGATTTCCTCTTTCAGCAACGCGATGCGGTGCTGGGCGCGTTCCAGGCGCTTGGTGGTGCGCACGATGCCCACATAATTCCACATGAAGCGGCGCAATTCGTCCCAGTTGTGGGCGATGACCACTTCCTCATCGGCGTCGCTGACGCGGCTTTCGTCCCAGTCCGGCAGATAGGGCGCGTCGACTTTTTCCTTGGACAGGATATCGTCGGCGCAGGCGCGGCCGACCACCACGCATTCGAGCAGGGAATTGCTGGCCAGGCGATTCGCGCCATGCAGGCCGGTGCAGGCGGTTTCGCCCACGGCGTACAGGCCGGGCAGGTCGGTGCGGCCAAGCAGGTCGGTCACGACGCCGCCGCAGGTGTAGTGCGCGGCCGGCACGATGGGGATCGCTTCCTTGGTGATGTCGATGCCCAGTTCCAGGCAGCGCGCATAAATCGTCGGGAAATGCTCGATCAGGAATTCGGCCGGCTTGTGACTGATGTCCAGGTGGACGTAATCCAGGCCGCGCTTCTTGATCTCGAAGTCGATGGCGCGCGCCACCACGTCGCGCGGCGCCAGTTCGGCGCGATCGTCGTGGGCCAGCATGAAGCGCTGGCCGGCGGCGGCGCCGGCTTCGGGCGGCAGCTTGAGCAGACCGCCTTCGCCGCGGATCGCTTCGGTGATTAGGAAGGACTTGGCGTAGGGGTGGTACAGGCAAGTCGGGTGGAACTGGATGAATTCCATATTCGACACGCGGCAGCCGGCGCGCCAGGCCATGGCGATGCCGTCGCCACTGGCGGTGTCGGGATTGGTGGTGTACAGATACACCTTGCCGGCGCCGCCGGTGGCCATCACCGTATGTTCGGCGGCGAAGGTCAGCACCTGGCCCGTTTTCGTATCCTGCACGTACAAGCCGTGGCATTTGGGCTGGGAGTGGCCGGGGCGCGGACCCAGCTTGTCCGTGGTGATCAGGTCGATCGCGCAGTGGTGCTCGAACAGGCTGATATTCGGGTGGGCGCGCACTTTTTCTTCCAGCGTCACCTGGACCGCGTGGCCGGTGGCGTCGGCGGCGTGGATGATGCGGCGCTGGCTATGGCCGCCCTCGCGCGTCAGGTGGAAGCCCAGTTCCGCGCTGTCGTCGCGGGTGAAGGGCACGCCCTGGGCGATCAGCCACTCGATGGCGCTGCGGCCGTTTTCGACGATAAAGCGGGTGGCGCCTTCGTCGCATAGGCCGCCGCCGGCCACCAGGGTGTCGGCGATATGCTGCTCATGGCTGTCGCCGGAATCGAGCACGGCGGCGATGCCGCCCTGGGCCCAGTTGCTGGCGCCATCCAGCAGGGCGCGTTTGGAAATGATGGCGACTTTACGTGTTTCGGCGAGGTGCAGGGCGACCGACAGGCCGGCCAGGCCGCTGCCCACGATGGCTACATCAAATTTCATGGCGATTCGAATTTTCTGTCAAGAAGCATGACTATAGACCATTTGTCATGCCTGCGTCATATTTGGCCCTGCTGGCCGCTCGGCTTTTCGCCGCCGCTTTGATCTGGCTCTGGTGTTT
This sequence comes from Massilia sp. BJB1822, assembly GCF_013369485.1. Classification (GTDB taxonomy): domain Bacteria; phylum Pseudomonadota; class Gammaproteobacteria; order Burkholderiales; family Burkholderiaceae_D; genus Rugamonas. The sequence goes on along the minus strand of NZ_JABWEB010000003.1, from coordinate 406,583 downwards.
GCTTGTGGCGGCGCAAAGCTGCCCAGCGGGGCGTCCGGCATCATGGCTGAGCCGTCATCGGCGGTGGAGGAGGTGGGCCATGGTCAGGATCTTCAATCATTATGTGTCCCGCGCGGGCATCATCCTGCTGCTGCTGGAGGTGCTGGCGCTGCTCACGGCGGCGGTGCTGGTGTCCCTGGTCTGGCTGCCGGAGCGGCGGCCGGGGCAGATGTATGTGGCGGCGGCGTTTTTCGTGGCGCCGGTGGTGGTCTGCATGGCGGCGCTGGGCATGTATGATCAGCAGCGTTGCGAAGACGCGAAAGCCCTGCTGGCGCGCCTGCTGCCGGCGCTGGTGCTGGCCTATCTGCTGCATCGCTGGCTGGTTTTGCTGTCTCCGGCCGCCGCCCTGCGTTCCGGCATAAGCGGGACGGCGCGCGATGCGGCCTGGCTGGCTTTCCTGCTGGGCGCAGGCGGCGTGCTGCTGACGCGCATGCTGCTGTTCGGTTCCCGCCATTCGCGCTTGATATCGGCCCGCGTGATCCTGGTGGGAGACGGCATGCTGGCGCTGGAATGCCTTCAGCTGGCGGCTGCGCGCCAGGGCTTGCACCAGTTTCATGTGATCGGCTGCGTGCCGGTGCCGGGCGAAAATTCCTGCGTGCCGGCCGGCAGCGTGCTGCCCAGCGGCCAGCCCCTGCTGGCGCTGGCGCTGGCTTACGAGGCCGACGAAGTGATCGTGTCCGTTGCCGACCGCCGCAATGGCGCGTATCCGGTGCGCGAACTGCTCGAATGCGCCTTGGGCGGCGTGCATGTGACGGATGCGGCCCAGTTCTTCGAACGCGAAGCCAGCCAGATCCGCGTCGATTCCTTGCAACCGAGTTAGCCGGCGCCGAAAAACGACTCTTTCATCTGGCCCGTCGTGCCGCGGTCATTGCTGCGCGCCAGATAGCCGGTGTATTTCAGTTCGGCTGGACCGCTATGGTGAAGCAGAAAAGGGGCCAGCGGCTGGGCGGCGGCAGGCAGCGGCGTGCAGCAGGGCAGGGCCAGCAGCAGGATGCAGAGTTGGGCTTGCTTATTCATCTTGGACTCCCGGTCGGTATTTCCTGCTATCGGCGAGCAAATCCCGCGCCAGGGGCCGGCGCGCCTGCGGGCGCGAAGGCGGCCGTGCTGCCAGCCACGGCGCCTGTAAGAAAGGCCGACGCCGCGCTCAAGGCTGGGCCAGCAGGGCGCGCACTTGTTCGCGCTGGGGGAAATCGCGGCTGGCCAGCAGCTGTTCCGCATGGCGGCGCAGCGCCGCGCGGTCGCCGGCCTTGGCCAGGCTTTGCACCAGGTGGTAGCGGATGTCGGTGGAGGTCGGCGCCTGTTCCACGGCTCGCTTCAGCAGGGGTAGGGCGCGTTCGGTCTGGCCCCGCTGCTGCAAAATCCAGCCCAGGGTATCGGCCACGGCGGGATTATTCGGCGTCAGCCGGTAGGCGCGTTCGGCCAGGTCCAGCGCGCGCGCATCGCCGAGCTGCTGATACGCCCAGGCCAGATCATTGAGCACAATCACATTGCGGCCGTCGGCGGCCGCCAGCAGCTCCAGCTGGGCGGCGGCGGCACGGTAATCCTGCTCCTGCATCAGGCTGCTGGCGTAATACAGCCGGGTTGGCGCGTCGCCCGCATGCTGGCGCAGCCAGGCCTGCATCTGCTGTGCCGCTTCGGCGCGCCGGCCGGCGGCCAAGCGCGCGCGGTGCAGGGCAATGACCAGCGGGCCGGACGGGGCCAGAGTGTAAGCCTTGCCATACAGGGACAGGGCCGCGCCGGCCTGCTGCTGGCTCAAGAGGATATCGCCTTCGAGCTTGTAGCCCATGGGCCGCTCAGGTTCGGCCTGCTGCGCCTGGCGCGCCAGCTTGAGCGCCTCGGCATAAGCTTGCTTGTCCAGCAGCAGGGCCACGGCCAGGGCCAGCGCTTCGGGTTGCTGCGCCTGCAGGCTCAAGGCTTTGCGCGCGGCCAGCAAGGCGGCGTCGAGCTGGCGCAGCAGCAGGTGCTGGCGTGCCAATTGCAGCTGGACGATGGCCGAGGACGGTTGCAACTGGGCCAGCTGGCTTAAGCTTTCCAGCGCGGCTGCGGGCTGCTGGGCCGCATTCTGGGCCTCGGCCAGCAGGGCCAGGGCATCGGCATTGCCGCCCTGGGCCGCTTGCAGCTTTTGCGCCAGACGCAGCGCCTTTTCCGTTTCGCCGCCGGCCAGGCGCAGGCGGGCCAGCAGCAGGGCTGGCGCCGGCGCTGCGGGATGGTCGCGGCAGGCTTGCTCCAGCCAGTCGAGGGCCTCGGCGCGCTGCTCGCGCCGGATGGCGAGCTGGGCCAGCGCCAGCTGCAAGGTCAGGCTGCCGGGCTGGCGCGCCAGCGCGGCCAGATAGCGCTGGCGGGCCTGTTGCGGCTTGCCTTCCATGAGGTCGAGCTGGGCCAGATTGTCGAGCGCCGGCTGGTACAGCGCATCCATGGCCAGCGCCTGCTCGAAGCTGCGGCGCGCGCCGGCCAGATCCTGGCTGGCCACCTGCACGCCGCCGCGCAGATTGTGCACCAGGGGATTGGCGCCCTGGCGCTCCAGCGCCTGCACGGCGGCCAGGGCGGCGCCGAAATCGCGCGCGCGCAAATGGGTCATCACCAGCAGCACGCCGGCGCGCGGCAGACGGGCGGCGGCGGCCCGCTCCAGCTCGCCGATGGCGCGCGCATTGTCGCCGCTGCCCAGGCGGCTGATGCCCAGGGCCATGTGCAGGGCCGGCGTGGCCGGCGCCAGCTCGCTGGCCTGGCGGAAATCCTCGGCCGCCTGGCTGAACTGGCGCAAGCGCATGCGCGCTTCGCCCAGCAGAGCCAGCAGTTCCGCATCGGGCGCGGCGGTGGTTTGCAGCGGCTGCAGCAGGGCGAGGACGGCGGCCGGCTTGTCCTGCATCAGCAGCACGCTGGCCAGCAGCTTGCTCGCGTAAGGCTGGCCGGGCGCGGCCTCGAGGAATTGGCGCAAGTGCTGCTCCGCCTGGACCGGCGCGCCCAGAGCTGCCTGCACCGCGCCGCATAACAGCAGGCTGGGCGGATGCTCGGGCGCGGCGCGCAGGATTTGCTGCAAGCGTTCCAGCGCGGCCTTGTGCTGACCGTTGCGGTAGTCGAGCAAGGCTTGCGCGTACAGGACCAGCAGGCTGTTGGGCGCGACCTCGCGCGCGGCGGCGATGCTGGCGCGCGCCGCCTCCAGCTGGCCAGCCTGCAATTGCAGGTGGGCGATATCGATGCGCGCTTGGGCGTCGCGCGGACGCAGCGCCAGAATGCGCTCATGGCTGTGGCGCGCCGCGTCCAGGCGGCCGGCGTCGCGCAGCAGATCGCCTTGCAAGCGCAGGCTCTCGATGTGCTCGGGATGGCGGCGCAGGGCTTGTTCGGTCAGGCGCAGGGCGGTGTCGGCGTCCTGGCGCAAGAGCGCGAGGCGGGCCTGGCCCAGCAGGGCTTCCGGCAAATCCGGCTGCCGCTGCAAGGCTTGGGCGTACAGGGCAGCCGCCTGTTCAGCATGTTTTTGCGCCAGCAAGGCGTGGCCGCGCAGCACGGCGCTCAGGGGCTGGGCCGGATCGATCGCGATCTCGGCCAAGAGCTGCTCGTACTTACCTTGTTGCAGCAGGGCGCGGCCGAGCGCGGGCAGGACGTCGGCCGCCGCCAGGCCCAGTTGCAGGGCGCGGCGCAGCTCTTTTTCCGCCGACGCGGCGTCGCCGGTGTCGAGATAGACTTCGCCCAGCAGCAGGCGGGCGCTGGCCTGGCGCGGATTCTGCTGCAGCAGGTTTTTCAGCTCGATCATGGCGGTGCGGTGGTCGCCTTGCTGACGGGCCTGGCGGGCGGCCGCCAGCAGCTGGATGCTGCTGGGATGGCGGTCGCAGGCGCTGAGCGGCAGTGCGCTTAGCAGAGTGGCCAGCAGCAGGGGCCGCAGGCGGGGCGGGAAGTGGATGGCAAGGCGGGGCATGGCGCAATCTCCGGAGCGGACTTAGGCCCAGAGTAAGAACAAGCGCGCGCGGCCCCCTTGCGCCGGCTCAAGCTCCGGCGCTGCCGCCCGCCTGCGGCCGGCTGTCCGGCGGGCGCACTGCAATCAGGCCGCGTTGCGCGGCCACCACGACGGCGTGGGTGCGGGCGGTGGCGTCGAGCTTGCTCAGCACGCCTTTCACATGGGTCTTGACCGTGCCCAGGCCGATGCCCAGCTCGCGCGCGATGGCCTTGTCGCAGCGCCCCAGGGCCAGCAGGCGCAGCACATCGGTTTCGCGGCCGGTCAAATGGGCGCGCCGCGCGCCGTCGGCCACGCCGGGGCGCAGGGCCGGACTCAGATAGGGCTGGCCCCGGCCCAGCTGGCGCACCGCCAGGCGCAATTCCTCGGCGCTGCAGCTTTGCAGCAGATAGCCGTGCACGCCGCCGTCGAGGGCGCGGCGCAGTTCGCATTCGCTGTCGCGCTGGGTCAGCAGCAGGATGCGCGCGGCCACCTGGCCGGCATGGCGCAGCGCATGGTCGTAATCGGTGAGCAGGACATCGGCCTCGCCCAGCGGCGCCGGGCGCAGGCCGGGTTGACCGTCCAGCAGGGCGTGCAGGCCGGCGGCCAATACCGCTTCGGGATGCACGATGTGGAAGCTGATCTGGCGCAGCGGCATGGGCGCTTCTCCGGAAGCGGCCGGGATGGGCATCCCGGCGGCGCGAGCCTCATGATGAACTGACAATGCCCTTATGGCAAGATGGTGCGGGAAATCCGCAGGGCAGTGGGCGGCTTAGTAGCCACTCCAGCTGTGGGCAGCGCTGCTGCTGCCTGCTTTCAGGCTGGCGGCAATATCGGCCCATTTGGCCGCCTCTTCCTCGTCGCGGGCTGCGCCTTTGCCGCTGCTGGCCAGGGAAGCCAGGGTCAGGGCGGCTTTGGGATGGCTGTGGCGTGCCGCCTGCAAATACCAGGGGTGCGCCTTCTCGGCCGCTTGGGCGTTGAAGGGCTGGCCGCCGCGGTAGAGTTCTGCCAGCTGGAAGGCCGCTTCGGAATCGCCAGCCAGGGCGGCCTGTTCCAGCAGCTTGACGGCTTCGGCGCGGCGCGCCTGTTTGCCTTGATAGAACAAGCCCAGTTCGCGCCGGGCCACCACCGAGCCTTGCTCGGCCCATTCGCGCAGGCGGCGTTCGGCAGCGGCGCCGCCATTCACGCTCAGCGCCTGCGCCGCCGCCTCGATCACCTGGGGCGGCGGCACGCTATCTTCCTTTGCCTGGCAGGCGATCAGGGCGCCCACCATCACCAGTCCCGACGCCAAGAGCGCGCCGGACTTGTTAAATAATTCCATTTCCGCTTTTACCTTATTTTTATTCGGCCCCCGCGTGTTCTGGGCGGGGGCGCCAATATACCAGTTCGTTGCCAAAAATCAATAACAACCTTGATTTTTGGTCAAGAACTGCCCAGGTAGTTTGGCGTCAGCAATAGAAATGCTTCGGCATTGCCGGGTGCTCTTATTTGTCCCGATTCGTAACGGCAATGCTAGTCAAACAGTGTTGGCGATCTTAGCATGTTGGGTTTGGTACAAAATCGTGAAAGTCGCAACAATTGTAACCATTCGTTAGAAACGGCTGGCATTGCGCCCATTGTGGCGGTCCAGCCACGCGCCGGCATGCTCCAGGACCAGTTTGAGTTCGCCCTCGACGGCGGCGAACAGCACCGGCACCTCCATCAGGCGGCTTTCGTTGAGGGCCAGCTCCAGGGCCAGGCTGGCGGCCACGAAGCGTTTGGCGCCCAGGCCAGAGAGGGCGCTGCGCTGGCTGTGCAGGATGCGGCAAGCCTCAGTCAGGCGCGCATCGCGGATCGCTTCGCCGGCCAGGTTGAGCGGATCGATGCCGGGGCCGATGCTGCGCCGCACGATCTTGCTCACGCCTTCCACGCCATGCTCATCCCTGCCCATCAGTTCGAGCAGCTTGTCCACGCAGAAGACGGCCTCGTCTGATGCCGAGCCATAATTGCTCATACGCCCTCCGCAGCCATGATCCAGTAACGTCCACCTGCCTGCTGCGCCGGCCGCAAACCCTGGCGCTGGGCGGCGCCGCGGTCCTGGCCGATGAGTTCCTGCATATCGGACAAGACCGGCGCCGGCACGGCGGCGGCATGGCCGAGAAAGCCGGTATCGGCGCCGCTGGCGTCGATGGTTTCCACGCCGGGCAGCACCAGCAGGCCGGGACCGGCGTCGCCGGCGCGCGCTGCCGCATGGGCTTTATGGCCGGCAGCCAGGGCCGCGTCGGCACTGGAGGCATACAGGGTCAGCGGCCGGGCGCTGGCGGCGAAGGCCGGCGCCAGCTCGCGCTGGAACAGGCCGGCGTCGATATCGGGCGCGGCCAGCAAGATCTGGTGCAAGCGCGCTGCCAGTTCGGGCCGCGCGCGCAGCAGGGCGGCGCAGGCACCAGCCAGGGCGCGCCCGCCCAGGCCATGGCCGATCAGGTAGATGCGCTCGACCTGGCTGCTTTCCAGGAAGTCGAGCAGGAAGCGCTGCAAATTGGCCTGGCTCCATTCGGCGCTGGCTTCGTCGGCCGGATAGCCGGCCGGCTTGCCCTGCGCGGGCCAGCTATAGAATAGCGGGGCGCCGCGAAAGCCCAGCTCATAAGCCAGTTGGGCGCTGCGCCGCGCCGCGTCCTCGAACGATACCTTATAACCATGCACGAAGAGCAGGGCGCTGGATTCGGGCGCAGCGGCGATCTGGGCCGCCAGTGCGGTGAAGAAGTTGTCATGGCCGGCCAGCTCGGTTTGCAGCAGGCGCACATGGTGGCTGGGGTCTTCGCGCACTTCCAGGCGCAGCAGGGCCGGCGAATCCGGATCGCGCGGGCCGCGCGGCACGCTGACCTCGCAATAGCCGTAGCTGAGCGGCGCGCGCTGGCTGCCGAACTGGCGCGCCGGATGGCGGTCGCCGCTTTGCTGGCGGTCGGTGCCGAACCAGACCTTGAGCACGGCGGCATTGGCCGCGCCGCCGGGGTGGCTGGCGGCGGGCGGTGGGCGGCGCCGGTCGATTTCGTCGAGCAGATTGCGCGCGGCTGCGCGCAGGTAGCGGTCGCCGGCCAGGCCGGCCACGGCCAGCGCATCGGACAGGGCGAACTGGCGCGACTTGGAGCCGGCGTCTTCTTCCAGGGTGGCGACGGCCTCTTCCACCGCCGGCGCCTGGGCCGCGAGGCGGGCTTTGAGCATCTGGTAGGCAGGGCTGCTGGCGCCGTCTTCAATCGCTGCGGTGAGGGCGCTGGTGATGATGTCCATTCCAACCTCTCTAGGAGCTGCGGTAGTGCATATCTGACCACAGTAAATGTGGCAAGTCCAGCATGATTGCATGCGGTGCGGCATATGGGCGACGGCATCGGTGCGACGGCGTCGCCAGCGCATGGCGTGCGCGGCGCCGCTTGTCTAAGCCCGGGCAATGGCTCATACTCGTCTGAACCCGTTCCGCAGCGCCCGCTTCTTTCTCGCAAGCCGCTTATAACGCAGGGCGCAGGCCGGGCTGCTGGGGAGACCGTATGGCAGCCGAAGTGAATGCGCAAATTCTGGACGAGGCGCCGGGCGGGGTGATTGCCACCTGTTCGCGCGGCATGGTCAATTACTGGTCGCGCGGCGCCGAGGAAATCTATGGCTACGCGGCCGAGGAGGCCCAGGGCCGCCAACTGCTCGACCTGATCGGCATGAGCGGGCAAAGCTGGCAGGATTTGCTGGCCGCCTTCTCGCCGGCCCAGCCCCTGGTCGATCTCGAATGCCTGCGCCACCGCAAGGATGGTTCGCCGGTCTTTATCGACGCCAGCTGCAAAGCCATCTACGACGCCCACACCAAGATCGAGCGCATCGTCTTCAGCCAGAAGGATGTGACGGCCGCGCGCACCCTGCGCGACGCCAAGCTGGCCGAGGGCCGCTACCGCGATCTGCTCGAATCGCTGCCCGACGCGGTGGTGATGGCCAATGCCAGCGGCCGCATCGTGCTGGTCAACAGCCAGGCCGAAACCCTGTTCGGTTATGCGCCCAGCGAGCTGCGCGGCCTGTCGATCGAGATCCTGTTGCCGGAGCGCTTCCGCCACGGCCATGTGATGCACCGCGCGAACTACTTTGTGCAGCCGCGCACGCGCACCATGGGTGCCGGCCTGGAGCTGTACGGGGTGCGCAAGAACCGCAGCGAATTCCCGGTCGAAATCAGCCTGAGCATGATGGCCACCGAGGAAGGGCCGCTGGTGATGAGCGCCGTGCGCGATATCAGCGACCGCAAGAAGGCCGAGCAGAAATTCCGCGGCCTGCTGGAATCGGCGCCGGACGCCATGGTGATCGTCAACAGCCGCGGCGAGATCGTGCTGGTCAATTCGCAGACCGAGCAGCTGTTTGGCTACCCGCGCCAGGAGCTGCTGGGCAAGAAGGTCGAGGTGCTGATCCCGGCCCGCTTCGCCACCCACCATCCAGGCTCGCGCGACGGCTCTTTCGGCCAGCCCAAGCCGCGCGCTATGGGCGCCGGCGTCGAACTGTATGGCCGGCGCCGCGACAGCAGCGAATTCCCGGTGGAGATCAGCCTGAGCCCGCTGGAGATGGAAGACGAGGTGCTGGTGTCGAGCGCCATCCGCGATATCAGCGGCCGCAAGCGCATCGAAAAGGCGCTGGAAGAACAGCGCCACGAACTCGAGCGCGCCAGCAAGGCCAAGGACCGCTTCCTGGCCAGCATGTCGCACGAGCTGCGCACCCCGCTGAACGCCATCCTCGGCTTCGGCCAGCTCCTATGCAACGAGAGCTTGCCGGTGACGGAGGCGCAGCGGCGCAGCTTTTCCGGCAATATCGTGCAAGCCGGGCGCCACCTGCTGAATCTGATCAACGAAACCCTGGACCTGGCCAAGATCGAGTCGGGCGCCATCACCCTGTCGATGGAAGCGGTCGGCCTGCACGAGCTGCTGCATGAGACGCGGCATATGGTCGACAGCATGGCCGAACGGCGCGGCATCCGCCTGATGCTGCCCGAGGATTCGCCGTTGACGGTGCAGGCCGACCGCGTGCGTCTGCGCCAGATCGTGCTCAATCTGCTGTCGAACGCGATCAAGTACAACCGCCAGGGCGGCGCGGTGGTGGTCGATTTCGGCCAGCGCGACACGGGCCGCATCTGGCTCACGGTGCAGGACACCGGTCCCGGCCTGCGGCCCGAGCAGATCGCCGAGCTGTTCCAGCCCTTCAACCGCCTGGGCCAGGAGGGCGGGCCGGAAGAGGGCACGGGCATCGGCCTGGTCTTGAGCAAGCGCCTGGCCGAACTGATGGAAGGCAGCATCGGCGTGGCCAGCACGCCCGGCGCTGGCTGTGCCTTCACGGTGGAGCTGGCGGCGGCCTCACCGCTGGCGCCGGCCGAGTCGGAAACGCCGCTGGCGGCCGTGCCGGCGCCGCAGCGCCGCCCGCAGGACAAGCCGCTGCTGCTGTATGTGGAAGACAATCCGGCCAATCTGCGCCTGGTCAGCGACATCCTGTCGCTGCATATGGAGGTGGTGCTGCTGACGGCGGGCGACGGCGCGGCCGGGGTGGCGCTGGCGCGCGAATACCTGCCCGACCTGATCCTGATGGACATGAACCTGCCCGGCATGAACGGGCGCGAGGCGCACAAGGTGCTCAGCGAAGATCCGGCCACGGCCGGCATTCCCGTGCTGGCGCTGTCGGCCAACGCCATGCGCCAGGATATCCAGGCGGCACTGGATGCGGGCTTCTACCGCTACCTGACCAAGCCGATCGATATCGGCGAGTTCACGGCGGCGGTGCAGGCCGGGCTGTCCTGGGCCGCCGAGCAGCGCAGCCGGCGCGCCTGACTAAGGCCGCAGGCAGGCGGCGAAATCCTCGAAAGCGCCATAGGCGGGCTGGCTCGGACGCGGCGCGCCGCACAGTTCGGCCACGGCGCCGCTGCGCGCATCGGTTGACACTGCTTCGCGGCGCGGCGCCGGGCCGCGCCAGCGCAGATCGAATTCCAGCGGCGCGTGGAACAGGGCGCGCAGCGGGTGCGAGCCGAGATACAGGCGGGTGACGCCGCTGTCCAGATTGTCCTGCGCGCGCAGCAGGGCGCCGCCGCGCACGGCGATGCGGCCATCGACCAGATTGCCTTCGAGGTCGGCGCTGGTTTCGGGGAAGCGCAGGGCGATGCCGGCGGTGTCGATCAGGGTGTTGTGGCGCAGCTGGCTGGTGGCGGCGCGGTTCAGGTAAATGCCCTCGTCGGAGCAGGAGGCGATCAGATTGGCTTGCAGCACGCCGCCATCCTGCTCGGTGATGCAGCGCTGGTCGCGGCAGTACGGCGCGGCGGTGCCGCCGCCGCCCAGCGACAGGCCGACGCGCTGGCCTGGCTGGCCGCGCAGGCGCTGCTCGCAGATCACCACATTGCGCTCGAAGACATTGCCGCTGCCGGCGCCCTTGGCAAAGCCGCCGTAGCTGATCTGGTCGCCGCCACCCTTGATGAAGTCGCTGATCAGATTGGCGCGGATGGTCCAGTGGCTGGCCGCCACCAGGTCGATCGGCGTGACCGGGGTGCCGGTCTGGCGCACCGCCGTATTGCTGAGGGTATTCTGTTCCAGCAGGCCGTGGTCGGGCTGGACGCCGTGCTGGCCATTGATCTTGATATGCGAGTTGAAGTCGAGAATGGTGTTGTTGCGCGCCGTGAAGTGCTGGGCCGCGCCGGTGATGTGGAAGGCGTGTTCGCAATTGCCTTGCAGCGGGCAGATGCCTTGCAATTGCAGGTTCTCGAAAGTCCACCACGGGGCCGAGACCAGGAAGCCTTCGGCCATCGCCAGTTCCAGCACCACGCTGCCGGCACGGGCCGCGCGCAATACAATGGGTTGCTCGCGCGTGCCGGGCCGGCTGACGGCGATATATGAGCTGGCCAGGAAGCGGTAACGGCCCGGCAGCACGGTGATGCGGTCGCCCGGCAGGGCTTGGGCGATGGCCGCGCGCAGCGCGTCGGCCGAGGCGACCGTCACTTCGCGGCTGCCCGCCGCGAGGGTGTCGGCGGCATCGGGCGCCGTGGTTTGCCCCGCGTTGCGCGCATCCTCGGCTTGCGCGCCGATGCGCAGGCGCAGCGTGCCGGGCAGCGGCGGATCGCCGCGGTCGAGGGTGTGCAGGGTGGCGGCCATGGCGCGTCCCACGCCGACGATCAGCGGATTGTGGCCGTCGGCGCGCTGTTCCAGATAGGGCGCCAGGCGGCGCGGCGGAATGCCGCTGCGTTCCAGCCCATAGCTGGCCAGCGCGGCCAGGGCCGCCATGGCGGCCAGCAGACCGGCCAGCCAGGGCGCGTAACTGCGGGTTTTCACGCGCGCGCGGCGCGAAGCCAATACCATGCTAATCCCATCCATTCATAAGTGGCGTAATAAGAGCGCTGCAGCGCATTGGCGCTGGGCAGGAACTGCAGCGGCGTGAGCCGGCCTGAGGTTTCGAACATGGTGGGCGCCGCCACCACCTCGAATCCGGCCGCTGCGAAACAGGCTTGGGCGCGCGCCATGTGCATGGCATCCGTCACCAGCAGGATGCGGCGCACGCCGCCGGCGCGCAGCAGCGGCGCCGAAAACTGGGCGTTTTGCGCCGTGGTGGCCGAATCGGCCTCGATCCAGCGCACCGGCGTGCGGAAATCTTCGTGCAGCGCGCGCGCCATGCCGCGCGCCTTGGCTTCGACCTTGCCGCCGGCCGTGGCGTTGCCGCCGCTGACCAGCAGCGGCAAGCCGGTTTCGTGCTGCAGGCGGGCGCCGTAGCGCAGGCGGGCCAGGGCGATGCGGTCGGGAATGTCGCTGCCGTATTCCGGCGCGCGCTCGATGCGGCCGGCGGCCAGGATCACGATGGCCTGAGCGCCGCTGCGCGGGGCCGCGCCGGGCGGCAGGACGCGCGCGCGGCTTTCCAGGGGCGCTGCCAGCAGCCGCGCGCCGGCATCGGTGCACAGCAGCACCAGCACGCCGAGGGCGAAGCCGCTCACGCCCCGTCCCAGACGCGGCCAGCGTCGCGCCAGCAGCCAGCCCACGGCCATCAGCAGGAACAGGTTCATGGGCGGCAGCAGCACCACATGGCTGAGCACGGATATTGCGAAATCGGCAGTCATCGTTGCATTATCGCAAGCCGCTGCGGGCCGCGCCAGCCGTTTATTCCGGTAGTAGTTGTAGACGGTTAACGCGGGCCGCCTTGTTGTAGACGATGTCGAGCAGCAGCGGCTGGGCGCGGCAGCGCAGGCGGTAGCGGTATTGCCGGTCTTCACCATCGACCGTGCGCGCCAACAGCTCCAATGTGACAGGAATACCACATTCGCGCAGGCGCGGCGCCAGATTTTGATCCGCATCAGCCAGCACTGTGGCCGCGGCTTTCTCGGTGAAACGGCTGCGTTGCGGCCGGCCTTCGGCGAGCTGGCCCAGCAGCTCCGCCACCTCTTGCGTGACGGCCGGTTCCTCGTCCGGAATGGGTTTGGCGGGACGGGCGGAAACCAGTGCTGGCGCGGCTTGCGCGGCCGTGGCCTGCTCGCGCGCCACGCCGCAGGCGGGCAGGGTGGCAGCCAGCAGAAGGGCGGCGGCCAGGGGGGACAGGCGACGGGAAATAGATGATCTCATCCTAACCTCCGAAAAGCTGGCATAACCAATCATATTAGCGCTTTGTTATCGCGAAGTCGCGGAAAGTGCAAAATGAGACAAAAAGTTTATATTGTTAAAAAAATGAACTATTTTGCAACGTTTGCCTTTCTGGCTATACTCGATTCACGTCGATTTGCCATTGGCCTCATCCCCGGAGTGGGGCCAGCTGGGACCGATGCTTCGCACCATTTTTTATGCATCCCACTTTCAGGAGAGATAAAAGCATGAAGCACACCTCGCGTACCATCCTTGCCTCCCTTATCGTACTTGCTTATTCCGGCGTGGCCCATGCCGCCGCCAACCGGGTCGACAATCTGACCTTCTTCACCAGCACCAAATCCGCCTCGGCACAGGAAACCCTGCGCGAAAACGCCGAACGGTTCGGCCTGCCCGCCAATCTGGACAACCTGGTGCTGGTACGCACCCAGGAATCGCTGACCGGCACCCATTACTATTACCAGCAGACCCTGCGCGGCCTGCCGGTGGACCGCGCCGAGATCATCGTGTCGATCGGCAAGCGCGGCGAACTGCTGAAGATCTTCAATGAAACCCGCCACATCTCCTCGACCGTGGACGCGGCCGCCGTCAACCAGCTGCACAACCAGCGCCAGATCAGCGACGAACAGGCGCTCGACAAAGGCTGGGCCAATCTGAAAGTGCAGCATCCGCTTGTGGCCCTGCCAACGAGCGAGCTGGTGTGGGTCGCCACCAAGGGCGGCGTGCAACTGGCGCGCAAAGTGACCATCGAAGCGCAGATGCCGACCGGCGGCTTCGTGCAATACCTGAATGCCCATGACGGCAGCCTGATCGATTCCTACACCACCTCGCTGCCACGCAAGGGCGGCGAACGCAGCCTGGCCGCGCGCGGCGAAGTCACTGGCGCCACCCTGGACCGCGGCGCCGCCACCAAGGCCTTCAAAGCCGCCCAGCAAAACCGCGCCACCGCGCGCGCCACCACCGCCAATGCGACCGTGGTCGCCTCCGGCGTCGACGGCAGCGGCCTGGTCTTCGATCCCGATCCACGCACCGCGCTCAATAACGACACGCTGACCGACAGCTCGCCAGCCACCGCCTTCGACCCTGCTTACGTCACCAAGCCCCTGAAAGACTTGACCGTGGCCGGCGGCGTGTACAAACTGAGCGGCCCGTATGTGAACCTGAAAGACATCGAAGCGCCAGCCACCGGCCCCAGCACCACCACCAATGGCGTGTGGACGGCCAAGCGCGGCAACAATGCCTTCGACGACACCAACGTCTACTTCCACCTGGACCAGAACCAGCGCTATATCCAGTCGCTCGGCTTCACCGGCACCAAGTCCATCATCGACCGTCCGCTTGACGTCGACACCGACGGCCTGAATGGCGACGATAATTCGCACTACAGCTACGGCGGCGGCAGCGACTACCTGGCCTTCGGCCACGGCTGCGTCAACGACAGCGAAGACGCCGACGTCATCCTGCACGAATATGGCCACGCCATCCACCGCAACATCAACAACAACTGGAGCGGCGGCGACACCGGCGCCATGGGCGAAGGCTTCGGCGACTACTGGGCCGGTTCCTACTCGCTGAGCACGGCCAACGGCCAGACCTACCATCCGGAGTGGGCCTTCAGCTGGGACGGCCACAATGCCTGCTGGGGCGGCCGCGCGCTGAACCGGACCGACGCCAAGTACAACGCCACGCGTACCTATGGCGCCCATAGCTCGGTCACCGAAGGCGGCGTCACCTTCCAGTCCGACGAACTGTGGTCCTCGCCGCTGTACGCCGCTGCCCAAGCCCTGCTGGCTGCCGGCAAGCCGCGCGCTAACATCGACAAGATCATTCTGGAAGCCCACTTCGGTCTCGGCTCCGGCGTGAAAATGCCGGCCATGGCGACGGCCATCGTCAACGCCGCCAAAGCCCTGTATCCGGCCGACCTGAGCTATGCCAACACCTTCCAGGCCAAGTTCGAAGCGCAGAACATCTTGAGCGTGGTGGTGCCGCCGGGTCCAGTGATCAGCGAAACGGAAAGCAATAACACCATTGCCACCGCCAACCCGGTCACGCAAAACAACACCACGGTGAATGCCAATATCGGCAGCAATGCCGACGCCGACTACTTCGCCATCACCGTCCCGGCCGGCAAGACCCTGAAAGCCGTGCTGACGCCGAACGCCACCTCGGACTACGACCTGGAGCTGTATAACGCGGCCGGCACCAAGCTGACCTCGAGCACTGCCGGCACCGGCGCGGTCGACACCGTGACCCGCGCCAACAGCGGCAGCGCGGCCGTCACCTTCTACGCCAAAGTGATTTACTACAGCGGCGGCACCGGCGCTACCAGCGGCAAATACACCCTGGTCACGACCTGGTAAGTCTCTCCAAGTAGTCCCCACAGCGGCGGCCCACCCGGGCCGCCGTTTTTCTTTGCAAAGCTGGTGGCGGACTCAGGCGGGGCTGGGGTGGGTGGCGCCGATCTTGCTGAGAACTTCGCGCAGCTCGCGCAGTTTGGGGGGCTTGCTGAGCACGTAGTCGACGTTGACGGGGTTGGCGTCGCTGTCGGGGATCAGGCGCTGGCCCCAGCCGGTCAGCAGCAGCACCGGGGTGGCGGGCGCCAGGTTCTTGATGGCTTCGGCGACGCGGCGGCCATCGACATAGGGCATGCCGAGGTCGGTGATCACGAGGGCGAAGGGCACCTCGCCACTTTGCGCCGCGGTGAACAGCTCGATGCCTTTCTGGCCGCCGTCGGCCGCCACCACATCGTGGCCGTCGCGCAGCAGGATGTCGCGCACCGAGGTCAGCACCGTGGGGTCGTCGTCGACCACCAGGATGCGGAAGCGCGGCGGCGCAGTATTGGGATCGGCCACCACCGGCACCGGCGGCGGGGCGAGCGGGCTGCGGAAGCTGAGGCGCACCGTGGTGCCGCGCTGCGGCGCCGATTCGATGGCGATCTTGCCGCCGTGGCGCTCGACCATGCCGTACACGCCGGCCAGGCCGAGGCCGGTGCCGCGGTCGCCCTTGGTGGTGAAGAAGGGTTCCAGGCAGCGCCGCTGCGTCGCCTCGTCCATGCCGATGCCGGTGTCGCTGACTTCGAGCAGCACCTGGCCGCTGTCCTGGCCGGGCGCAGCCGCCACGCTGCGCGTGCGCAGGGTCAGGGTGCCGCCTTCGGGCATGGCGTCGACGGCGTTGAAAATCAGATTCGTCAGCGCTTCGCGGATTTCGCCATCGACGCCGAGAATGGCGGGCAGACCCGTTTCCAGTTCCTTGCGCATCTCGATCACCACGCCGCGCTGCTGCGGCATATCGCTCCAGCGCGCGCGCGTCAAGTCCACCACATGCGGGATCAGGGTGTTGACATTGACCGTGCTCAGGCTCAGTTGCGGTTCGCGCTGGCGGTAGAACTCGCGCATGCGCGCCACTGTGGCGGCCACGTCGTCGATGGCGCGCTCGATGATCTGCAGGCAGTTGCGGCCGTTGGGCGAGAGGTTGCGTTCGGTTTCCAGCAGCGATTCGGTATACAAGGCCACCGGCGAGATGGCGTTGTTGATGTCGTGGGCAATGCCGCTGGCCATCTGGCCCAGGGCGCGCAGCCTTTCCTGCTGCGTGACCGATTGCTGGGTCTGGCGCAAATCGTCATAGGCTTTCTGCAGATCGCCATAGAGCTGGGCCTGCTTGGCGGCCAGGCCGACGTGTTCGCTGAGCTGGCGCAGGAATTCGCATTCGCCGCTGCTGAAGCTGTGTACCGCATGGCGCGCCACCACCAGCACGCCGAACACCGTGTTGTCGACCAGCAGCGGGGCCAGCACCAGCGAGGACAGCGCGCCTTGCGCCAGCCGTTTGGGGAAGGGGAAGGTGGCTTGGGTGATGTCGGGTTCGTACACCAGCTCGCCGCGCAGGCAGCGCGACAAGCCGTTCTCGTCCACCGGGACATGGCTGGTTTCGGTCATCGCCAGGCTCATGGACAGGGATTCGCTGCGCAGCCCGACGCTGCTGACGATCAGTTCGCGCTTTTCCTTGTCATACAGGCAGACGCAGCCGAAGTCGGCCGGCAACTGGTCTTCCAGGCTGCGCACCAGCACCTGGAAGATGCTGCGCAAATCCTGCCGCTCGCCGATCGAGCGCGTGATCTGGTGCAGCAGGTTGAGGCGCACCAGCTGGGCCGTAACTTTCTGCTCGGCCTGGCGCCGCACGCCAGCCTCGGCCTGCAGGGCGGCATTGGCCTGGGCCAGATCGTCGCGCGACACCGTGGTCTGGCGCAGCTTTTCGGTCATGCCGTCGAAGGCGCGCGCCAGGTCGCCGATTTCATCGTCGGTGGTCACGCCCAGGGTGAAATCGAGCTGGCCGGCGCCAACCACAATGGTGCCCTGGCGCAGCCGTTCGAGCGGCTTGGCCACGCTGCGGATGGTCATCACGATGCTGCCGACCACGATGGCCGAGAGCAGGCCGCCGAAGGCCAGGGTGACCAGATTGGCCGCCTGCTGCGCCGCCAGCACGCCGGCGCGGCTGCGCTCGGCCAGCTCTTCGGCGTCGGCGATCATATTCTGCGTTTTGTTGGCAATCTGGCCGTGCACGCGCGACTCCAGCTCGCCCAGCACGTCGCGCCGCTCGGGCGCGCCCTGCAGCTCGCGCTGGATGCTGAGCAGCTCGTCGAAGTGGCGCGCCACGCCTTCCAGCTGGCTTTCCAGGCCGCGCTGGATGCCCACTTCGGCGCCATCATCAAACACATGGGTCGCTTCCAGCTCCTGCTGCAGCGAATCCTTGCGCAAGCGCCATTGGGCGTGGGTGCGGCTTTCGTGGCGCAGGGCATATTCGAGCGACAGGTAGCGCAGCGAGGTCACGGCCTGCAGGATGCTGCCGGCCGCCTCGTTCTTGCGCAGCTCGTGGCGCATCTGCAAGGTGGTCGCCACCAGCATGGCGCCGATGATCAGGGCCACGGCCAGGCACAGCAGCTCGGCCAGTTTGAGTCGGGTGGTGATTTTCACGGCGCCCGTCCGCTTAGTGGATGATCGAGACGTTGCCCGGCTTTACCTCCACCATGCCATCCAGATAGATATGGTCGAGATAATTGGGGATGTCGCTGCGGTTGCTGAACTTGTTCTTGATGGCCCAGCGCGATTCATCTTCCAGCGCCAGGATCAAGCCTTGGTCGAGGTCGATGCCGAAACGGTAGGACGGCCAGGCGGCGCGCAGCTCGGCCTCGCTGGTCTTGACCGAAGGCGAAACCAGGCGGCTGGCCTCGGCCACCTGCTCGCTGCAGAAGCGCGCCCCCTCGGCCAGGGCGCGCAGCAGCCGCGTCACCGTGCGCGGATGCTCGGTGACGAAGGCGCGCATGCCGGCGATGTTGTAGATGCTCTCATACACTTCGTCGCCGTAGAAGGTGACGGCGTTGCCACCCTGGCTGGCGGCATTTTGCTTGAGGAAGGGTTCCCAGCCGGCGATGGCGTCAACTTCGCCTTTGTCCAGGGCCGCGCCGAGTTCCTCCGGCCGGTAATTGACCATGGTCACTTCACTGGAGCGCAGGCGCTGGCGGTTGAGGAAGACGTCAAGCGTGAAATGCCCCGAGGTGCCCAAGGTGACGCCGATGCGCTTGCCCTTCAGGCTGGCCGGACTGAGCACGGCATGGTCCTTGCGGCCGACGATGCCATGGTCTTTCTCGGTGCGGAAGATGGTGGTGACGATGGAAATCGGCTGCTCGTTGAGGATGGCCAGGGCCAGCGCCAGGTCGGCCACGGTGGCGAAGTCGGCGCGGCCCTGCAGCACGGCGTTGAGCGAAGCCTTGCCGCTGGAATGCGACTGCACCTGGGCCTGGATGCCCTGGGCCGCGAAATAGCCGCGGTCGCGCGCGGCGATCACGGGACAGGCGCCGATGTATTCGGTATTGGTGGCGATGATGAGTTTTTCCAGCGGCCCCGAGACGGCCGTGGCCGGCGTGCTGCGCTTGCCCCAGACATAGGCGCCCAGCAGCAGGCCAAGCGCGCAGGCCACGGCGATGGCGAGCAGGGTTTCGCGGCGAATCGGGCGTTGCGACGGTGTGCTGCTCATTCATCCTCCGGTAAAGGCTTTAATGCGGCTGGCTGAGGGGCTCCGTGTGCTGGCGCAAGGCGTCCGGGTTGAGCGCTTCGTCCAGGGCTTGGTTGAACAGGTCGATATCGATGGGCTTGGTGATATAGCGGAAGAAATCGCTGGCTTCGCTGCGCGCGATATCGGCGCTCATTGCATTCGCGGTGACGGCGATGACGCGGATGGTCGCGGTCTGCGGATCGGCGCGCAGGCGGGCCAGGGCTTCGTAACCGTCCATGCCGGGCAGGTGCAGGTCCATCAGGATCACGGCCGGCCGGTGGCGGCGCGCCAGCTCGATGCCGCGCTGGCCGTCGGTGGCGAACAGCAGTTCGAGGTCGCTGCGCATGCGGATCAGCTCAGTGACCAGTTTCAGATTGGTCGTATTGTCTTCCACATACAGCACGGCGCGCCGCACCGGCGCCTGCGGCTGCAGCGGGCTCGGTGCACCGGGCGCACCGGGTGCGCTGGCGGCCGTGGCGGGCGGCGCGGCGCCGATGTCCGCTTCGCCGCCCTGCAGCGCCAGCTCGATCCAGAAGGTGCTGCCGGCGCCGACGGTGCTGTCCACGCCCATCTGCGCCTGCATGGCTTCCACCACGCGCTTGCTCAGGGCCAGGCCCAGGCCCGTGCCTTCCTCGGCGTTGTCGGCGCGGCCCAGGCGGTTAAAGGGCTGGAAGATGGCGCCCAGCTGCTCTTCCGACAGGCCGGGGCCGGTGTCGCTGACGGCGATGCGCAGCCGGTCCTTGGCGCGCGGCGTGCATTCGATGAAGACGCTGCCGTGCTCGCGGTTGTACTTGATGGCGTTGGAAAGCAGGTTCAGCAGCACTTGCTTGAGGCGGGTGCGGTCGGCCTGCAAATGCAGGCCGGCTGGCGGCGGGAAATTCAGCTGCACGCCGCGCTGCTGCGCCAGCGGTCCCACCATGGTGTGGCATTCGAGGAAGACTTCGTCCAGCGCCACCGTTTCCAGCGCCATGCTCAGGGTGCCCGATTCGATCTTGGCCAGGTCGAGGATTTCATTGATCAAGGTCAGCAGATGGCGGCCCGACTGCACGATATGGCCGGCGAATTTCTGCTTTTCCTGCGGCGTGGCGGGCAGCGCGTCGGAAGCGAGGATTTGCGCGAAGCCGAGGATGCCGTTGAGCGGCGTGCGCAGTTCATGGCTCATATTCGATAGGAAGACCGACTTTTCCAGATTGGCGCGTTCGGCTTCGCGCCGCGCCAGATCGAGATGGCGGTTGGCGACGGCCAGTTCGTCGGCATGCTGGCGCAGCTGCTGTTCCAGATGCGCATTGGCCAGGCGCAGGTCGCGCGTTTCCAGCGCCCGCGCCAGCACCGGTAGTAATGCGGAAGCCTTGAAGGGCTTGATGATGTAGTCGAGGGCGCCGACCTTCATCGCTTTCACGGCCGAAGCGATGCTGCCTTCGCCGGTCATGATGACGCAGGCCAGTTCGGGGTCGAGCTGGCGCGCCGCTTCCACCAGGGCGATGCCGTCGATGCCGGGCATCATCAGGTCCGACAGCAAGAGGTCGAAGCTTTCCTTGCGCAGGCGGGTCAGGGCCGCTTCGCCGGAAGCGAAGCCGGTGGTGTCGTAACCGTGTTCGCGCAGGATATCGCACAGTGCCCCCATGTGCGCCGTCTGATCGTCAACGATCAGGATACGGGGACGCAATCCGGGTTGTATCATGCAATCTCCTTGCAAGGTAGAACTCCCTACATGATTATGCCGAAGCGAATGCGCGAGATTCTCACCAATACTATCCGTTTGTGCCGAAAACAGACGCCCTCATAGCGGCTGTGCGCGACAAGCGTCCAGCACCGCTTCCAGCGAGCGTGACAAGCTCTTGCCGCGCTGGCGTATCAGGTAGAACTGGCGCCGCAACGGCGGCAGGTCGACGGGCAATTCCACCAGCCGGCCCAGGGCCAGCAAGTCGGCGACCACCAGGCGCGGCAGGCAGGCCAGGCCGAGGCCGGCTGCCGCCGCATGCTTGATCGCTTCCGAATTGCCGAACTGGGCGGCCGCGCGCAGATGGTGGAGTTGCGGCAGCAGCAGGCTGTCGACGGCATCGGCCGTGCCGGAGCCGGCTTCGCGCAGCAGCCATCCCGCCTGTTCCAGCGCCGCCACCGGCGCCTTGCCGTCGCGCAGGCGGCGGGTGATGGGGTGGCGCGGCGCGCAGACGATGATCAGTTCGTCTTCCTGCCACGGCTCGACCAGCAGCTCCGGCTCGCGGCACGGGCCTTCGATCAGGCCGAAGTCGGCCTGGTAGGCGGCCACGGCGGCCGCGGCCGCCATGCTGTTTTCGATGCGCACCGAGGGCAGGGTGCTGGCGCCCTCGGCCTGCATGCGCGCAAGTATTTGCGGCAGCAGATAAATGCCGATGGTGGTGCTGGCGGCGATGCGGACCGTGCCGCCGTGGGCATGCTGGAATTGACCTTCAATTTGCAAGGCGGCGTCGAGCATCTGGCGCGCCTGCGGCAGCAGTTGGCGGCCGCTGTCGTTCAGCAGCAGTTTCTTGCCGACGCGGTCGAATAATTGCACGCGCAATTGGCGTTCCAGTTCGTTCAAGGCCGCGCTGGCGGCCGATTGCGACAGGGCCACCGCATCGGCGCCGGCCGCCGTGCTGCCGCTGTCGGCCACGGCGACGAAGACCTGCAATTGCTTCAGGGAGAGACGCATAAGCTGTTTTTTAACTTGAAAATACAAAAATAATTCGTTTTCCAGATTGATGCAAGCTTCCTATCATTCCACTATCTGATTCACCGAGGAAAGATTATGAAGCCGCAACACCGCCCCCACGCCGCCGCATCGGCCATCAGCCACCCGTCCGCCCCGCGCCAGCCCGGCCCGGCGGGAGCGGCCGCCAGTGCCGCCGGGATGCCGTGGCTGCGCGCCGTGCTGCCTGGCCTGCTATTGTCGGCGGCGCTGGGCGGACTGGCGATGGGGCTGGGCCAGCTGGACTGGCTGGCCCAGCACGGTTTTTCGGCACTGACGCTGGCCATCTGCCTGGGCATTGTGCTGGGCAATACCGCCGGCCGCCACGTGCAGGGCGCGGCGCAGCCCGGCATCGTTTTCAGCAAGGGCATGCTGCTGCGGGCCGGCATCGTGCTGTATGGTTTTCGCCTGACCTTGCAGGATATCGCCCAGATCGGCTGGTCCGGCGTGCTGAGCGATGCGCTGGTGCTGTGCTCGACCTTCGCCCTGGCGCTGTTGCTGGGGCGCCGCTTGTTTGGCCTGGAGCGCAACACGGCCATGCTGATCGGCGCGGGCAGTTCGATCTGCGGCGCTGCCGCCGTGCTCGCCACCCAGCCGGTGCTGAAGGCGAAAGCGGAGCAGGTCACGGTGGCCGTCTCCACCGTGGTGCTGTTCGGCACCGTCACCATCTTCCTCTATCCCTGGCTATACCAGCAGCAGCTGCACTGGCTGCCGTCCAGCGCGGCCGGTTTCGGCGTGTATGCCGGTTCGACCATCCATGAAGTGGCGCAGGTGGTGGCCGCCGCCCGTGCCATCAGCCCGGAAACCGCCGATCTGGCCGTGATCGCCAAGATGGTGCGCGTGATGATGCTGGCGCCTTTCCTGTTGCTCCTGTCCTTCTGGCTGGGCCACCCTGGCGCGCAGGGTGGCCAGCAGGGGGCGGAGGCGCCGGCCATCACTGTACCCTGGTTTGCCTTCGTCTTCGTGGCCGCCACAGCGCTGAACTCGGCCGGCATCCTGCCAGCTGCCCTGGTGCAAGCCCTGTTGGCGGCCGACACGCTGCTGCTGGCCGCCGCCATGGCCGCCCTTGGCTTGAGCACGCAGTTGAGCGCCGTGCGGCAGGCGGGCTGGCGTCCGCTGCTGCTGGCCGCGCTGTTGTTTATCTGGCTGATCGGCGGGGGCGCCATGCTCAACCGGGTCGCGCTGTTGTTGAACTAAGTCCTGTCGTAGCGGTATGCTAGTTTCAGCCCGCTTAGCGCATCCCGCCCATGCGCATCTCGCCCATGATTATCCGCCGCCTGTTGCTTGTCCTTGCCGCCGCGCTGGCCCTGCCAGCGGCCACGGCGGCGGAGGTACGCCTGATCGCCGGCACCATTCCCGGCTTCTGCGAGGCGAAAGGCGAGGACGTCGGCGGCGCCAGCTGCGCCCTGGTGGTGGAAATGGCGCGCCGCATGCACTATCCGCACAAGATCGAGCTGATGCCCTTCATCCGGGCGCTGGAAACCGTGCGTCTCGGCAGCAATGTGATCATGCCCCTGGGCCGCAGCAAGGCGCGCGAAAAGAATGCGCAATGGCGGGTGGTGCTGCTGGAAGACGAGTTCGTGCTCATCACGCAAAAACATGCCGAGGAAGCCATTGACAGCCTGGGCGCGGTGCGCGACAAGGCGGTCGGCGCCATGCGCGGCGGCATCGCGGCGGAAATCGCCCACGCTGGCGGCCTGACGCGGCTGGAAGAAGTGGCCGAGGAGCCGCTGAACGCGCGCAAACTGGCGGCGGGCCGCATTGTGGCCTGGATCGGCGCCTGGAACAGCATCCGCCAGGCCCAGCGCCAGGCGGGATTGCCGGTGGCTGATCTGCGCCGTGCCGCGGTGCTGCAGCGGTTTGCGATCTATCTCGCCGCGTCGCGCGATGTGCCGGCCGAGGAACTGGATAAGTGGAAGGCGGCGCTCGATGCCATGCGCGCCGACGGCACCTACCGCCGCATCCTGGCCGAATACGACTACGAAGTGCCGCCATCTCACGCCAAACCGGCATCCGCGCCTGCAGCGAGCCGATAAAGGCGCTTTTCCGCAGTTTCCTATAGGGAAAATTCCCTATATCACCTGCAATTTCTTCCGATTTCTGACATGGACTGGAACACGTAAACTTGCCCTGGATCTACAAAGGGTAATTATGAACATCGCATCTGTCCTTGGAGCCGGCTTCCGCCGCTCCCCCCACCCCCTCCGCCAGCGCCTGCAATCGATCAGTACGGCTATTGTCATAAGCGCCACATTTTTCGCCCATGGCGCGCAAGCGGCACCTCCCGAAACCAAAGCCAGCCTGATCAAACGCGGGGAATATGTGGCCCGTCTTGGCGACTGCGTGGCCTGCCATACCAGTCCGAAAGGCGCCAATATGGCCGGCGGCCTGGAACTGAAAACACCGTTCGGAACCATCTACAGCACCAATATCACGCCCGATCCCAAAACCGGGATCGGCAAATACAGCTTCGAACAATTCGACCGCGCCATGCGCAAAGGCGTGGCGGCCGATGGCCACAATCTGTATCCGGCCATGCCTTATCCGTCCTACGCCAAGATGACGAAGGAGGATATGCAGGCGCTGTTCGCCTACCTGAATGCCGGCGTTGCCCCGGTGGTCCAGCCCAACCGCGCCAGCGATATGAAATTCCCCTTCAATATGCGCTGGGGTCTGGGACTGTGGAATGCGGTCTTCCTCGATGACAAGCCGTTCCAACCCGATCCCAAGAAGTCCGTCGAGTTCAACCGTGGCGCCTATATTGCCCAAGGCCTGGGACATTGCGGTTCCTGCCATACGCCGCGCGGCATGGCCTTCCAGGAAAAGACCATGGGCCACCTCGGCGGCAACGGCGACAAATACCTGGCTGGCTTCACCTTCGATTCCTGGCACGCGATCAATCTGCGCAGCCTGTGGACGCCGGCCGATATCGTCAGCCTGCTCAAAACGGGACGCAGCCAGTACGGCACCGCCGCCGGCAGCATGACCGAGGTGATCACCCACAGCACCCAGCACTTCACCGACGGCGATCTTTCCGCGCTGGCGGAATACCTGCATGCGCTGCCGACCGACGATAAATCCCGCGTTGCGCGCAAGCAGGCACCCGCGCCGGTGCCAGTCGCGGCCAACGATAAAGCCATGTACAACAGCCGTGGCGGACTGGGCTATGTGCAGTTCTGCGCCACCTGCCACCGGCGCGACGGCCGGGGCGTCGGCGATATCTTCCCTACGCTGGCGGGCAACGATTCGGTACAGTCGAAAGATCCGACCACGGTGATCCACATCGCGCTGAGCGGCTGGCAGTCGGCCGTCACGCAGACCTCGCCGCGCTCCTTCGGCATGCCGTCCTACGCGACGCTGTCGGACAATGAGCTGTCCGAGATCCTCACCTTCGTCCGCAGCCAGTGGGGCAATCGCGGCGAACCGGTGACGGCCAAACAGGTCGCCAAGGTACGCGAGGAGCTGAAACTGCAGCAGCTGGCGGGCAGCGATACCAAGACCCCGCGCTTCGCAGCGCTGCTCAAGGAGCAGAATGCGCCGCAACTGGTGCAAGGCATGCGCCTGATGACCGAAACCCGGCAACTGCTGCCCAAGCACGTTGGCAACGATATCAACTGCAGCAGCTGTCACTTGAACGGCGGCACGGTGGCCAAAGGCTCGCCTTTCCTTGGCGTATCGGCCTTCTTCCCGGCGGAAGCGCCGCGTGCGGGCAGGGTTATCAATCTGGCTGAGCGCATCAACGGCTGCTTCAAGCGCTCCATGAACGGCGCGCCGCTGCCGCTGGAAGGCGCGGAGATGAAGGCAATGGTGGCGTATATGGACTGGATGAAGGGCGAGTACCGTCCAGGCGACAAGGTGCCGGGACGTGGCGTGGCCATGATCGACCGCAGCCTGGTGCCGAATCCGGAGAACGGCAAGAAGATCTATAGCGAGCATTGCGCGGTCTGTCATGGCGCCAATGGCGAAGGCATCGCCGATGCCAACAAGACGCCTGTGTTCCCGCCGCTGTGGGGTGACCGTTCCTTCAATATCGGCGCTGGCATGGCCCGGACTTATACGGCGGCCGGCTTCGTCAAGGCCAATATGGTGATGGGCCACGGTCAAAAGTTCCCGCTTGGACAAGGCAATCTGAGCGACCAGGAAGCGGTCGACGTGGCGGAATACTTCAGCCACATGCCGCGTCCGGACTTCCCTGAAAAAGTGAAGGACTGGCCGAAAGGCGGCAAGCCGAAGGACGCGCGCTACTGATCGCTGAGCATCACGCCAGCGCCGCCGAACCCGCGCATCGAATGTGGGTTCGGCGGCCTGGTAAGGTAGTGCCCGGGCAGCATCGCAGCTCAAATTTGTCGCCTTGGAAATATATTTGTGCGCCGCACAAAACTGTGTTAGACTTCGTCCCGTCGTGAAGTTCTCGAGTACTTCACCGCTGTAGCACCAAATACGTTGGTCACAGGTTGGCACCTTGCAGATAGCAAGGGCGAACAGCTCCGCACCGCGCAGATAGCGCGGGCTGGGGCCGAGATTAAAGCATTGGCATTACATTGAAACGAAGCCCGCCCAGTGCGGGCTTTTTTCCATCCTCCAGACGGCACGGATTTCCGCTGTCCGTCTGCCACCATCGCAGCTTGACACGCTGCGTTCACCTTGCAACCGCATGGAAAGGCCACTTTGGCTAAAGAAGAATTGATTGAAATGAGTGGACAGGTCGTCGAGATCCTGCCAGACCAGCGCTTTCGCGTGGACCTGGACAACGGCCACAAACTGATCGCCTATACGGCTGGCCGGATGAAGAAGAATTTCATCCGCATTCTCGCCGGCGACAAAGTCACGGTTGAATTGTCGCCATATGACCTGAATAAGGGTCGTATCGTTTTCCGCCATCTTGAAAAGCGCAACACGGCTGGCCCAGCGCCATTTCGTCGCCGCTAGAGGCCGCTAAAGCGCCTGCCTTATCGGAGGCACAAAAAAGCCCGCTCGAAAGCGGGCTTCGTTTTGTCGGCCAGCCTGGCTCAGGAGTCGAGTCCTTTTGCCAGTACTTCGGCGACCAGCGTGTTCATATCGAGTCCACGTTCGGTCGCCAGCGCTTGCAGGCGCTTCACCAAGTCGTTATTGAGCTTGACCGCGAACGGCACCAGGCCGAGCGCCTGGTCGCGCTTGCGCTGTTCGCGTTTATCGACCGCAGCCGCGCCGGCATTGCCGAAAGCCGAAGCGCCTGGCGCAACCATCTTACCCATGAGTTTTTTTGCGTCGTTCTTTGCCAAATCTGTTTTTTTCACGTTGCCATCCTTTTAAAGGCGCTATTTTACGCGCTTGCCGTGCTGTTTAGCGTCGCGGCAGCAGGGATTTATTGATCTTCGCCGCCACGCCCACGCTGCGTCCGGCGAGATTGGCGACCGAATACTGCACGGCGCTGCCAAGGACGATGGCGCTGTCGGAGAGGCTGAGGCCATAATCCTGCTGCAGCCACTGAGTCATGCCGGCAGTTGCCGCGCGCAAGGCATCATCCAGCGAACCGGCTTGGCCCAGCACCATGATCTGCGCGGGCGACTCCACCCGCGGCATGCCGACGGCCTTGCCCTTGATCAGTTCCACCGTGAATTCCACGTCCATCGACGTCTCTAGCGCGTACTGCGAGGTTTCGCCATCGCCCTGCAGCGCGTGCGCATCGCCCAGATAGAGCAGGGCGCCGGGCTGCTGCACCGGCAGATAGACGGTATTGCCTTCGACCACCTCGTTGAAATCCATATTGCCGCCGAAGCGGCCGGTGTCGCCGGTGGAGATGGCGGGACCGTCCGGCGGCGCCACGGCCAGCCCGCCCAGCATGGGGCGCACGGGGACGGCCAGGCCGCGCAGTACTGCACTGGCGCCTTGTGGACTGGCTGTGCCTTTTTCGCGGTCCAGGGTCCAGCGCACCGGTTTGCCGAGCGATGCCGCGTGCGCCGCCAAGCCTGTGGTCTGTGCCCGGCCGACAATGCTGTCCAGGCTGTCCGCATAGTCGCGGTTCAGGCGCAGACGGCGCAGATGGATCGCCAGCGTGTCGCCGGCCTCCGCGCCCATCACGAAGAAAGGCCCGGTCTGCGGATTGCCGAACAGGGCGCGCGTCACGCCGCGTTCGTCCACGCCGCCCGAATCGATGGTGGTGGTATGCACCGTATCGCCCGGCCAGACGGTCAATACCGGCGGGCGCGTGGCGCTGAATTCATTCGCGTATTCTTTGGGCACGAATTCATGGCGCTGCGGGGCGGCGGAGGCGCGCTCCGGCAGGCGCCGCGCGGTGAAGCCGTGCTGGGCGCGGGCTTTGGCGTCATTGGTGTCCGGCATGTCGGCGCTGCCTTGCAGGCTGCTGGCGGCGGCGGTCCCTTTGTACTCGTAGCGATTGCCCTGCTTGTCGGTGACGGTGAAGCTGATGCCGCCTTTCGCGCGGGTGCCGTGCAGGCTGTCGCCATCGAGCGCGCCGGATAGGCGGCCGTCCTGCTCGTTCAGATGTAGCGTCATGTAAGAGGGATTGCCCCAGCGGTCGAGTTTCAGGAGCCAGCTTTCGGCGGCGTGCAGCGGCAGGGCAAGGGAAAACAGCGACAGCAGAAGTGTTTTTTTCATGGACTTACTTCAGTTGGTTTGGAGGAAGTAAAACCCGCCCATCATAACCTGGCTTAGGCTCGCCCCATCTGCCGCAGCAGGTCGATAAAGGCGCGCAGCGGTGCAGGCTGGCGCCGTCCGCTGGGGTAGTAGAGGAAGAGACTTTCCAATGGCGGATGCCATTCTTCCAGCGCGCGCAGCAGACGGCCTTCGGCCACGGCTTGGGCCACGCGGCCTTCGTAGACATAGGCCAGGCCGACGCCGTCGAGTGCCGCGCTCACCATCAGATCCTCATCGTCGAGCAGCAGCGGGCCGTCCACCGCCACGCTGAGCTTTTCGCCGCCCTGGGCGAATTCCCAGGCGTACACCGCGCCGCTGGGAAAGCGGCGGCCGATGCAGGCGTGATGCTTCAGCTCGCCGGGCGTGCGCGGCAGGCCGTGGCGTTCGGCATAAGCAGGGGCTGCGACCACATTCATCCGGGGCAGGGGACGCAGGGGGATGGCCACCATGTCCTGGGCCAGGCTTTCGCCATAGCGCACGCCCGCATCGAAGCCGTCGCGCACGATGTCGACCAGGCGGTCGTCCGTCACCACTTCCAGCCGGACATCGGGAAAGGCTTGATGGAAGCGCGCAAACAGGGGCGTCAGCAGCAGGGCGGCGACGGAGCGCGGCACGTTCAGGCGCAGGCTGCCGCTGGGGGTGTCGCGCAGGGCGTTGATGTCGTCGAGGCCGGCATGGATTTCGTCCAGGGCGGGTGCCAGCCGTGCCAGCAGGCGTTCGCCGGCGGCGGTTGGCGTGACGCTGCGCGTGCTGCGGTTGAGCAGGCGCAGGTCGAGGCGCTGTTCCAAGGCGCGCATGGCGTGGCTCAGGGCCGAGGCGGAGACGCCGCGTTCCTGCGCCGCCTTGCGGAAGCTGCGGTGTTTGGCGACGCAGGCGAAGGCAGCTAGGTCGTCGAGGTCGGGTGTTTTCATTGATGAATTTGGCTCAGTAGTTCATGCATGATAACCTGACTTATCGCACATAAACAAATTCGGCACACTGGCATCCTTCCTAAACAAAGAATGAAGGATGCTGTGATGAAAATGCGTAAATTGGGCCAGCAAGGCCTGGAAGTGTCGGCAATCGGCCTGGGCTGCATGGGCATGAGCTTCGCCTATGGTCCGTCGAACGAGGCGGAAGCGCTGTCCACCCTGGACCGGGCGCTGGAACTGGGCGTCAGCCACTGGGATACGGCCGAAGTCTACGGTCCTTACACCAATGAGGAATTGCTGGGCCGCGCGCTCAAGGGGCGGCGCGATAAGGTGACGCTGGCGACCAAGTTCGGTTTCGGCATCCTGCCGCATGGGGAGGGGATGGAGCGCATGTCGGGCCTGAACAGCCGTCCAGAGCATGTGCGCGCCGCCACGGAAGGTTCGCTGCGCCGCCTGGGTGTGGAAACCATCGATCTGCTCTACCAGCACCGGGTCGACCCGCAAGTGCCGATCGAGGATACGGTAGGCGCGATGGCCGAGCTGGTGCGTGAAGGCAAGGTGCGCCACCTGGGCCTGTCCGAGGCGGGCGGTGCGACCTTGCGCCGCGCCCATGCGGTGCATCCGATTGCGGCGGTGCAGTCGGAATACTCGCTGTGGAGCCGCGACGTGGAGCTGGATGTGCTGCCCGTCTGCCGCGAGCTGGGTGTGGGCTTTGTACCCTACAGCCCCCTGGGCCGAGGCTTCCTGACCGGCAAGCTGGAAGACGTGTCGCAGTTGTCGGCCGACGACTTCCGCCACCATCTGCCGCGCTTCCAGCAGGATGCCTTGCAGCGCAACCGCCATCTCCTGCACACGCTGACCGAACTGGCGCGCGCCCGCCAGGCGACTCCGGCGCAACTGGCGCTGGCCTGGCTGCTGGCCCAGGGTGAGGATATTGCACCGATTCCCGGTGCGCGCCGCATTGTCCACTTGCAGGAAAACTCGGCGGCGGCTGGGCTGGCGTTGAGCGCGCAGGAGTTGGACGCCATTGCCGCCGCCTTCACACCGGACCAGGTGGATGGCGCGCGCTACAGCCCGGCCGGCATGGCCCTGGTCGGACGTTAAGCAGAGCCGGCGGCAATCCCGTGCAGGATGCCGCATTCCTTGGCCGTCAGCGTTTCGTGGCATAGGCTGCGCAGGTCCAGCAATTGGCGGCGCAGCGATTCCAGCTCGGCGATGCGCTGGGCCAGGCCTTCGATATGACGGTCGAGCAAGGCATTGACGCCGCCGCAGCTACCGTCGGGCGTGGCGCGCAGGGCCAGGAGCTGCTGGATTTCCGTCAGTCCCATATCGAGCGAGCGGCAGCGGCGGATGAACATCAGCCGCTCCGCATGCGTTTCGTCATACAGGCGGTAATTGGCCGAGGAACGCGCGGGCGGCGGCAGCAAGCCTTCGCGTTCGTAATAGCGGATGGTTTCGACCGCACAGCCGGTTTGCAGGGCCAGCTCGCCGATCTTGAATGTTTTCTCCATGATTTCCCGCCTCGGGTATTGACCCTGTAGCCGCTACAGGGTTTCTAATGCCAATATACCCCATACACAAGGAGTCATCATGGCAGGATGTTGCGATAGCGGCTGTTCGGCGCCGAAGCAGGCGGTCAGCCCGCGCTACCGGCGCATTTTATGGATCGCCTTGGTAGTGAACGCGGCGATGTTCCTGGTGGAGCTGGGCGGCGGCTGGCAGGCAGCTTCGGTGTCGCTGTTTGCCGATTCCGTCGATTTCCTGGGCGACGCGGGCAATTACGGCCTGTCGCTGTTTGTGCTGGCCATGGCGCCGGTCTGGCGCTCGCGCGCGGCGCTGGTCAAGGGATTGACCATGGGCGGTTATGGCGTGCTGGTGCTGGGCGTGACCCTATGGCGGGCCAGCCAGGGCGGGGTGCCGGAGGCGGCCACCATGGGCAGTATCGGCCTGCTGGCGCTGCTGGCGAATGTGCTGGTGGCGGTGCTGCTGTATGCCTACCGCGATGGGGATTCGAATATGCGCTCGGTCTGGCTGTGCAGCCGCAACGATGCCATCGGCAATCTCGCGGTGATGCTGGCGGCGGCGGGCGTATTCGGTACGGGCCAAGGCTGGCCGGACATCGCGGTGGCAGCCATCATGGCCGGCCTGGGCTTGTCCGCCGCGCGCAGCGTGGTAGGGCAGGCGCGCGGCGAGCTGGCAAAAGCTTAAGGCAGCAGACGGGCCGTCAACAGGGCGGCCAGATACAGGCCGATGCCGAACACGGTATGGGTCAGAAGGCTGCGCAGGCGGGCCATGGCCGGTGCCGGCGTGCGCGATGCGGCGATGCCCATGCCGAAGGCTGGCTGCATGACAAGGAAGGGCGCCAGAATAGTGGCGACGCCCACCACGATGGCAGGCAGCGGAGTCGGCTGGCGCGCCCAGTCCAGGCCGACCAGACCCAGCAGCATGGCGGCAAAGACGATGCCGATGGCGTAGTGGGTCAGCCAGCCCAATGGGCGTTCGCCCGGAACCGCTTCCGCCTTGGCGATGTTCTCATGCGCGAATCGGCCGCGCGGGAAATGGCCGACCCAGCGGCCCACCATGGCCCAGTTCAATGGCATGACGCCAAGTATGCGTTTAAGCAGCTCCGACCACAGGTCTTGCACCATCGTTGCGCCGACGCCGATCAGCAGCGCGCGCTGGCTCACCTCTAAAACTTCATTCATTCTCTCATTCCTTTAAAACATCATTCAATAAACTAATTGATTGATTAAAGAATAGAGCAATGCTACTATCGTGTCAATGAGCGACTCTATCCAACCCCAAATCCTCGTCGAAATCGCCGAGCTGGCCCGCACGCTGGGTCATGCGCACCGCGTTGCCTTGCTTTGCCATATCTCGGAAGAGGAGCGGCCGGTCGAAAGACTGGCCGAACTGGCGGGCCTGTCGCTGGCGAACGCCTCCCAGCATTTGCAGAATTTGAAGCGGGCCGGCTTTGTCGATACCCGGCGCGACGGCAAGCGCATTCTCTATCGCCTGGGTAGTGGGCCGGTGATGGCCCTGCTGGGCGGCTTGCAGCAATTCGCCGAGTTCAAGCGTGCCGAGCTGCGTCAGGTGGTGGTGGACAGCTTCGCCCAGCCCAGCCGCCTGCATGGCATTTCCCGCGAGGAATTGCTGCTGCGCCTGGCCGATGGCGGCGTGACCCTGCTCGATGTGCGCCCCGAACATGAATATGCCCTGGGCCATCTGCCCGGCGCCCTGAATATCCCGCTGGAAGAATTGCAGGGCCGCTTAGGCGAGTTGCCGCAGGGGCAGCAGATCGTGGCGTATTGCCGCGGCCCGTATTGCGTGCTGTCGCGCGATGCCGTGACCATGCTGCGCGTCAGCGGTCTGAAAGCGCGCTGCCTGGAGAGCGGCTATCCCGACTGGCTGGCGGCCGGGCTGAAAGTGGAAAAGACGAGCTGAGCCGCTGATTGTTCGCTTGCGCACCGACGGCGCGTTCAGCCGTCGTCTAGGCTGCGGTTTGCGATCCACAGCGAAGGAGGGCATTTTGAAGCGTTTGATTAATGTGATGGCGGCTGCGGCGGCTGTTGTTCTGCTTGTTCCCGGCGCCCAGGCGGCGAAAGAGAAGACCATGAGCGATGTGAAGCTGACTCTGGCGGTACAGACGGAGCAGGGCCGGGTACGGGTTGGCGTGGTCCTGAAAAACGAAGGGACGCGCACCGTCTATGTGCCGCGCACCCTGGCCGTGGATAAAGATCCGCCCGGCCGCCTGTTCGATGTGCGCGATGCCGATAGCGGCGAAAAGCTGGGCTATGAAGGCATCATGATCAAGCGCGGTCCGCTGAAGGCTGCCGATTTCATGGAGCTGAAGCCGGGCGCCGAGCAGCAGAACAGCATCGACATCAGCAATAATTACAGTTTCAAGGCGGGCAAGCGCGTCTACCAGATCGCCTATGAAGGCCTGTATTGGGCCGATATGAAGGAGGAGCCGGACATGGCCAAAGCCTTGACGCTGACCTCCGCGCCGCTGCTGTTCACCTACGGCGGCAAATAAGGCCATCCGGCCTGCGGGATGCAGGGGATGGCCAGGTGCTGACTTATGGCAGGGATGGGGTGTTCTCGCCGAAGTATTCGTGCGAATCGGCGTTGTCGATGGCCTGGGAAGGATTGCTGATGGCCAGGCTGGCCGCCGCCGACTGGCCATAGGCCCAGTCATCGGTGCCTGCCACCACGGTGAAGTGGCTCATCTCATGCACCAGGGTGCCGCCTTTGGAGTCGGTACCCGTGGTTGGCGCCGGCCAGAAGGCGTTGCAGACATAGATCTTGTAAGGCTGGTTCGGATACACATAAGCGTAATAGCTTTCCTTGCAGCCGCAATCGACCACCACCGCCTTGTTGGCGAACGCATCCTTGATGGCGTTGAAGTGGGTTTTCACCGTATTGAAGCGGCTGGCGTTGTAGGCGCCGAACCATTTGGTATAGCGCTGGCCCGGCGTGCCTGCCAGATAGCTCACGCCACCGGCCGCCATGTTTTTCGCTGCCGTATAGGCGGCCTTGATCTGGGTCTGCTGCGAGGTGCTGCACTGGGTGAAGGTCAGGCTACCGGCCAGCGCGGCTTCCTGTTCGGCCGCTTTCTGCGCCGGGCTGGCATCGCCTTCGATCCAGACCGTGACGGCTTCCGATTGCAGCAGGCCGGAGGTTTTTTCATCGGCGGCGCGCTCGCCTTTTTCGGTGCGCACCGGAGCAGCCGTCTTGCTCTGGAAGCGGATCGAGTAGTCGCCCGTCACGCTCATATCATAGAGGTGGGAGAGTTCCACCGTGGCGGTGTAAGCCTTGCCCGGCTCGATCACCAGATAATCGGTGGCGGTGGGCGCGGGGCGCTTCACCAGCTTTCCTTCATACGGCACTTTCACGCCGTCGCGCGTGATCTCGAACAGCGATTGTTCGATGGCGCCGAAAGGCGTGTGCCAGCGCAGGATTTTCTCGGCTGTGTCGCCGCTGTTAAACATGGTCACGCGCACCACCACATCATCCCCCGTGCCGAGGGCTTTCTTTTCCAGGCTGACGCTGGCGACCAGGCCGCTGGCGGCCGCGCTGGCGCTGAAGCAAAGAGCAACTGCAAAGACCGAACCGCCAAGCTTGAGGCGCTGATTCAAGTTCATGCTTTGTCTCCGTGAGGTTGGTTGTTTTGGAATGAGACTGGCTTGCGGGCCAGCTCATCGATACATCCTCACACAGCAGCGGAATAGCCGTAAACGCTGATTCGCCAGAAATGCTGAAATTTCGCCAAACTCGGCATTTGCGCAACATTCTGCGATTTCTTTGGCGTAATTTAGCCGAAGAAAGCGTATAAATTTAAACAGATGGCAGATTTTGTTAAGAATGGGACAGTCCGGGCAGCGGCACGGCGCTGCCGGTTTTGATGCGGTCCAGCGCCACCAGGGTGCGGAAGCGCTTCACATTCGGATTGCCGAAAAACAGACGGCGCGTCAGGGCGTCGTATTCGGCCATGGTGGCGACAAGGATCACCAGCACGAAGTCGGCGTCGCCCGTCACGTAATAGCATTGCTGGATTTCGGGCGCGGCCACGAAGGCCGCCTTGATCGCGTCCAGCAAGTCCAGCCGCTCGCTCTCGATATACACCTCGGTGAGGATGGTGAGTGACTTGCCGACCTGGTTCGGATCGACCAGGGCCGTGTTGGCGGCGATCACGCCGGATTCTTCCATGGCCTTGATGCGGCGCTGCACGGCAGGCGCGGACAGGTGTACCTGCTCGCCAATGGTGCGCAATGGCGTGCGGTTGTCCTGCTGCAGGATGCTCAGGATGGCGTAATCGAAATTGTCCAATTGCGGCACGATTGCCTTACAAAGTTGCGTGGAGAAGTGCATTTTAGAGAATTTCTCCATAGGCTGCGCAATAAGATTTCTTCCATTGGACTCAAGGGAGAAATCATGTTTTCACTGAACCACACGGAAGAACTAGCGGCCGGCGATGCGGCCCTGTTCAGCGACAAGGAGCTGGCGCTGGTGCGCGCCCGCCTGGCCTGCCTGCCGGACTTTGCGCCGACGCCGCTGCACGCTTTGCCGAGACTGGCGCGCGCGGCTGGTGTCAGCGCGATCCACATCAAGGATGAGAGCCGGCGCATGAAGCTGGGAAGTTTCAAGGCGTTGGGCGGCATGTACGCCACCCTCAGCCTGCTGCTAGAGGCGGCGGGCAAGGCGCTGGGATGCGAGCCGGGCTGGCATGAACTCTATCATCCGGCGCTACGCGCGGCCCTGGCTTCGCAGACCGTGTGCTGTGCCACCGATGGCAACCATGGCCGGGCGGTGGCGGCGGCGGCACGGCTGGTGGGCGCCCAGGCGCATATCTTTGTGCATGCGGGCGTCAGCCGCCAGCGCCTGCTGGCGATCCGGCAGTTCGGCGCGAGGGTCAGCGTTATCCGCGGCACCTATGACGATGCGGTGGCCGAGGCGCGCCGCGCCAGTGCCGAATGCGGCTGGCAGCTGGTGTCGGATACCGCCTGGCCGGGCTATGAGCGCACGCCGGCCCGCATCATGCAGGGCTATGCCGTGTTGCTCGACGAAGCCCTGGCCGGGATGGCGCAGCCGCCCAGCCACGTTTTCGTGCAGGCGGGCGTGGGCGGCTTGGCGGGTGCGCTGGCGGCCAGGCTGGCGCAGCGCTTCGGCCGCGAGCAGCCGCGCCTGATTGTGGTTGAGCCGCAACGCGCCGCCTGCCTTTATGCAAGTTGCCTGGCGCGCGAACCGGTCAGTGTGGACCCCGGTCAGCCGACCGTGATGGCCATGCTGGAGTGCTATCAGCCATCCTTGCTGGCCTGGCGCATTCTGGCCGCCACGGCCCATGCTTTCATGACGGTGGACGAGGAAATGGCGCGCGCAGCCGTGCTGTGCCTGGAGCGGCCGGCGAGCGGCGATCCGCGCATCCCCAGCAGCGAGAGCGGGGCGGCGGGCCTGGCGGGCCTGCTGCATGCCGCCGCTGAGCCGGCCATGCGCTCGGCTTTTGGTTTGCATAGTCACTCGCGCGTGTTGCTGATTGCCAGCGAAGGGGCCAGCGAGCCGATCGGGCAATTCCGCGAACCGATGTGAGGAGAGTTGCGGTTCTCTAGATGTAACATATTTTTCGAGGAGAACTACTAAAAAAGACACATTGCAAAAAAGGCCAGTATCTGCGATGATTTGTAAACGCGAATCATTATCATTTAAATTTTTCCGCAGATACCATGTCCATCTCCTCTGCTGCCGATATCCGTCAGCTTTTCATTGCTTCCCGCGCCCAGCTGCGCGATGCCGCCGCCCGCATTCTGGGCTGCCGGCAGCGCGCCGAAGACGTGGTGCAGGACGCTTACCTGAAGCTGGCCGACGGCATTGAAGAGCTGCACATCCTGAATCCTGGCGCCTATCTGTTTCAGCTGGTGCGCAATCTGGCCATCGACCGTCACCGCCGCTCCGCTTTCGAGCAGCAGGTGTTTTCGACCGGCGAGGAAGCGCTGCAGGCGGGATCGAACGTGACGCCCGAGGTCCAGGCCATCCACACCCAGCATCTGGTGCTGGTGGCGCGCGCCCTGGACAAGCTGCCGGAGCGCACCCGCGCCGCATTCGAACTGCACCGCCTGGCCGGCAAAACCCAGCGCGAAGTGGCGGCCGACCTGGGCATCTCCACCACGCTGGTCAATTTCATGATCCGCGATGCGATGGAATGCTGCCGCAATGCCTTGCGGGCCGCCTGAAAATCCGGGCTGCGCCAGTTGATATAATGGGATGGACGGCGTCAATGGAGACGCCGTGCTTCTTCTATCAGCAAGGCCATGACTATAAATATAAACGGCGACCAGCACTGGCAAAGCGCCCTCGATTGGATACAGCGCGAACACGAAAATGCGCTTGATGAAGGCGCGCAAGCCGAACTGGCGGTGTGGCTGAAAGCCTCTCCCGACCATCTGAAAGCGTATGAGGAAGCGCGCCGCGTATGGCTGGCGGCAGGCCTGGTTCCGCCGGCCGGCGGCAACATCTAAGCTAGCGGATTTTTCCTTACCTACTGTATTAAATTTCGCTTTGCCTCATGCGTCATAGGGGAGAGCAGTGCCGCTGGCCTTCCATGTCGGAATGCGCGGCGCTGCCTTCACCATGATGAGGTATAGCGCATGTCCACCAGTTGCTTCGACCGTGAAGACGAAGTCTTCATCGTCCTCGTAAATCACGAAGAACAGTACTCGATCTGGCCGCAATGGAAAGCGGTCCCCGGCGGCTGGAGCGCGGTCGAGGGCGTAAGCGGCAACAAGAAGGCCGTGCTGGAATACGTCGAGCGGGCCTGGACCGATATGCGTCCCAAGTCCCTGCGCGACTGGATGGCTGAACAAGCCAGCGCCCACTGATACGCGGGACGTCCGATGCCTAATCAGTCGCCCGCGCGCCACTATCCCGAGAATTTTGTCGCCCATCTGCGCGCGCTTGCGGCGCAGCGTCCCGACGACACCGCCCTGATCGTGGTGGCCGAACGGGACGGCGAAGCCCTCGATACCCCGGTTTCTTATGCGCTGCTGGAGCGGCGCGTGCGCGCGCTGGCGGCGCAGCTGCAGCGCCGCTTCAGTCCCGGTGAACGCGTCCTGCTATTGCTGGATAACGACGATCATTACGTGGTCAGCTTCTTTGCCTGTATGTATGCGGGATTGATCGCGGTGCCGGTGTTTCCGTCCGAATCGGCGCGGCCCCAGCATCTGGCGCGTCTGGCCGGCATCGCGGAGGATGCGCAGGCGGCTTGCATCCTGACTTCCGGCGCGATCCTGGCAATGGTGGGCGATGCGATGAGCGCTTTTGGCAGCGCGGCCGTGATTGCGGCAGACAGCATTGCCATCGGCATGGCGGAGGAATGGACCGAGCGCGAACCATTGGGCGGCGACGTCGCTTTTCTGCAGTACACCTCGGGTTCGACTTCCACGCCCAAGGGGGTGATGGTCACGCACGGCAACCTGATGGCGAACGAGCGCGCCATTGAGGCGACCATGGAGGTACGGGCCAGCGATGTCTTCGTCTCCTGGCTGCCGCTGTACCACGATATGGGCCTGATCGGCGGCTTGCTGCAGCCTTTCCATCGCGGCATCCCCGTGGGGCTGATGACGCCCCGGTTCTTCCTGGAGCGGCCGCT
Organism: Massilia sp. BJB1822; assembly: GCF_013369485.1. Taxonomy (GTDB): domain Bacteria; phylum Pseudomonadota; class Gammaproteobacteria; order Burkholderiales; family Burkholderiaceae_D; genus Rugamonas. Next base: position 368,587 of record NZ_JABWEB010000003.1, on the reverse strand, counting down.
GCGCTGGTTGCAGGCGATTGCGCGATTGCGCGCCACCATCAGCGGCGGGCCGGATTTCGCGTTCCGGCTTTGTCTGGAACGGATTAGGGAAGAGCAGATTGCGCGGCTCGACCTGTCCAGCTGGCGGCTGGCGTTTTCCGGTGCGGAACCGGTGCGTTACGATACCTTGCGCGATTTCATTGCGCATACGGCACCGGCCGGTTTTTCCGGCTCTTCCGTCTATCCCTGCTATGGCCTGGCCGAAGCGACACTGCTGCTGACCGGCGGCCGCCGCGCGGACGGCATATGCGCCCAGGGCTTTTCCGCCGACAGCCTGGCGCAAGGCCGGGCGCAGTCCGATGCCGCCGGCAAGATGCTGGTGGCTTGCGGCGCGATCGCGCCCGATCATGTGCTGGAGATTATCGATCCCGCCTCGGGGCGCGTGCTGGAGGCGGGATGCGCGGGCGAGATCCAGGCCAGCGGCCCAAGCATCGCCAGCGGCTATTGGCGGCGCGAGGAAGCCAGCGCCGAAACCTTCATCGAACGCGATGGACGGCGCTGGCTGCGCACGGGCGATCTGGGCTTCCTGCATGAGGGCCAGCTGTACATCACCGGCCGCATCAAGGATTTGATTATCGTGCGCGGGCAGAATATCTATCCCCAGGATATCGAGCGCGGCATCGAGGCTGAAGTGGAGGCGGCGCGCAAGGGCCGCGTGGCTGCCTTTGCGGTTGCCATGCCCGATGGCGGCGAAGGTATCGGCGTGGCCGTCGAGGTTTCGCGCGGCCTGCAAAAGCTGGTGCCGGTCAAGGTGCTGGTGGATGCTTTGAGCCAGGCGGTTGTGGCGGCATGCCGGGAGCCGGCATCGGTCGTGGTGCTGCTGAATCCCGGCGCATTGCCCAAGACTTCCAGCGGCAAGCTGCAGCGCGGCGCCTGCCGCAAGGGATGGCAGGATGGCACACTGGATGCGTATGCGGTCTATCAGTTCGGCGCGTTCGCGTCCGGCGGGCTGGCCGATGTCGGGAGCCAGGAGCCGCTGAACGAGGCCGAGGCTGCGCTGGCCGTCCTGTGGCGCGAAGTGCTCAAGCGCGATGCGTCGGCGGCGTTTGCGCGCGATGCCCATTTTCTCGCCAGCGGCGGCAATTCGCTGGCGGCGGTGCAACTGGCGGCGCGCATCGAAGAGCGCTGGAATATCGATTTCCCGGTGCGGCTGATATTTGAGCAGCCGCAGCTCGGCGCAATGGCGGCGGCAATTGCTAGCCAGCCCCAGGGCGGTTCCGGCAAGGCGGCGCTGTCGCCCATCGTGCCGCTGCCTGCGGAGCGGCGCCGCCAGGCGCTGCCGCTGTCGCATGCGCAGCAAAGGCAATGGTTCCTGTGGCAGATGGCGCCGGAGAGCTGTGCCTATCACGTCAGCGGCGCGCTGCGCTATGCCGGTGCTCTGGACTCCGCGGCCTTGCGCGCGGCTTTCGATGCGCTGATTGCCCGCCATGAGCCGCTGCGGACCTTGTTCCAGGCCGGCGCGGATGGCAGGGGCGAGCAGTTGATACAGGCTGAAATGCCGCTGGATTGGTCGGAAATCGACCTGCGCGGCCTACCCGAAAATGAGCGCCAGCCGCAGGCCTTGCGGCTGGCCGAAGAATTGAATGCGCGCCCGTTCGACTTGTGCCACGGTCCGCTGCTGCGCGCGGCGCTGCTGCGTCTTGGCGACGAGGCGCATATTCTGGCGGTGGCGATGCACCATATCGTGTCGGACGGCGTGTCGATGCAGGTGCTGCTGGCCGAACTGGCTGCGCATTATCGCGCCCATCTGGCTGGCGGCACGGCGGCATTGGCCGCGCTGCCGGTGCAGTATGCGGATTACGCGGCGTGGCAGCATGCATGGCTGAAAGAGGGCGCCGGAGCGCGTCAGCTGGCGTATTGGCGCGAGCAACTGGGCGGCGAACAGCCGGTGCTGGCACTGCCTGTCGACCGTGCGCGGCCGCCGGTGGCGAACTACCGGGCGGCTACCCATCGTCTGGAACTGGAGCCGCAACTGTTGAACGCCCTGAACGAATGCGCCCATCGCGCCGGCGGCACGCTGTTCATGGCGCTGCTGGCCGGTTTCCAGGTACTGCTGCACCGCTATACCGGCCAGTCCGATATCCGCGTCGGCATCCCCATCGCCAACCGCCAGCGCATCGAGACCGAGGGCTTGATCGGCTTCTTCGTCAATACCCAGGTGCTGCGTGGCGAAATCCATGGCCGCAGCAGCCTGGCCGAAGTGTTGCACGACGCGCGCGAAACGGCGCTGGCGGCGCAATCGCATCCCGACCTGCCGTTCGAACAGTTGGTCGATGCCTTGCAGCCGGAACGCAGCTTGAGCCATACCCCGCTGTTCCAGGTGATGTTCAACCATTTGCGCGCCGACTTCGGCACGCTGGCGCAACTGCCCGGGGTGGATGCCGAATATTTCGCCCTGCGCGAACAGGCGGCGCAGTTCGAGCTGACATTGGAAACCACGGAGCTGGCCAATGGGCGGCTTGGCGCGCGCTTCATCTATGCGGCGGAACTGTTTGAAGCGGCCACCATCGCCCGCATGGCGGGCGATTATCTGGCCATTCTCGACGCGCTAGCGCACCAAAGCGGGCAGGCGGTGGGCGATGTGGCCCTGGTCAGCCAGCAGGAACAGATCCAGCTGGAGGAATGGGGCTTCAATCCGGTGCGCCATGCCGACGCGGAGCCGGTGCATCGCAGCTTTGAGCGCAATGCGCTGCGCCATCCCGATGCACCGGCCTTGCTGTTCGGCGATCAGACCCTCAGCTATGCGGAGCTGAACGTCCGCGCCAACCGCCTTGCGCACCGCTTGATGGCCCTGGGCGTGGGGCTGGAGAGCCGGGTCGGCATCGCCGTCGAACGTTCGCTGGACATGATCGTTGGTTTGCTGGCGATTCTGAAAGCCGGTGCCGCCTACGTGCCGCTGGATACCGACTACCCGGCGGAACGCCTGCGCTATATGGCCGAGGATAGCGGCATTAGCCTGCTGCTTACGCATGGCGCGCTGAACGCCAGCCTGCCCCTGTCCGCCGTGCCGGTGCTGCTGCTGGACCAGACCGATGTCAGCGCCGAGAGCAGCGCGAATCCGGCCGTGCCGGTGCATGGCGAGAACCTGGCTTACGTGATCTACACGTCCGGCTCGACCGGCAATCCAAAAGGCGCGGCCAACCGCCACCGTTCCCTGTCCAGTTGCATGGCGTGGATGCAGGAGACTTACCACCTGACGCCAGCCGACACGGTGCTGCACAAGGCCGCTTTCGGTTTCGACGTGTCGGTATGGGAGCAGTTCTGGCCATTGACGGCGGGCGCGCGCCTGGCGCTGGCCTTGCCGGGCGATCAGCGCGACCCGGCACGCCTGGTGGCGCTGATCCAGCAGCACCAGGTCACGACGGTCAACTTCGTGCCGCCGATGCTGCAAGCCTTCCTGGCGCACGAGGGTATCGAAGCCAGCACGCGGCTCAAGCACATCATTTGCGGCGGCGAGGCCATGCCAGCCGAGACGCAGCGCGAAACCTTCGAACGCTTGCGACGCGCCGGCTTGCACAATCTGTACGGGCCGACCGAAACCGCGATCCACGTGACGCATTGGGCCTGTCGCAACGATGGACAAAGCCTGGTGCCGATCGGCCGCCCGATCAGCGAGACCCATACCTATGTGCTGGATGCGGAGCTGAATATGGTGCCGGCAGGCGTCGCGGGCGAGCTGTATCTGGGCGGCGTGGGATTGGGACGAGGCTATCTGCACCGTCCGGGCTTGAGCGCGGAGCGCTTCGTGGCCGATCCTTTCGATCCGCGCGGCGGCCGCCTGTACCGCACCGGGGATCTGGTGCGCTGGAATGGCGAGGGCCAGCTGGAATACCTGGGCCGCATCGATCACCAATTGAAGATTCGCGGCCTGCGCATCGAACTGGGCGAGGTCGAGGCGCAACTGCTGGCACAGCCGGAAGTGCGCGAAGCGGTGGTGCTGGCGCGCGACGGCGCGGGCGGCAAGCGTCTGGTCGGCTATGTGTCGGCGCACGAAGGCAAGCTGGCCGATGGCGCGGAGCTGAAGGCGCGCCTGGCCCTGCGCCTGCCGGACTATATGGTGCCGCAGCATATTGCGGTGCTGCCTTCGCTGCCGCTGAGCGCGAACGGCAAGGTGGACCGCAAGGCGCTGCCCGATGTGGCGCTGCCGAACCGCACCGCCAGCGAGGCACCGCAAGGGCAGCTGGAACAGGCGCTGGGCCAGCTCTGGTGCGCCCTGCTGGAACTGGAAAGCGTGGACCGGCGCGACAGCTTCTTTGAGCTGGGTGGCAATTCGCTCTTGCTGCTGCAATTGCAGCGCCGTCTGGCGCAGCAGCTGGACCTGCATCCCACGGTGGTCGAGCTGTTCAAGTACCCGACGCTGGAAGCATTGGCGACGTTCCTGGGCAGTGCCGCGCCCTCGGCACGCTCCACGGCGGAAGTCGACGAACGCGCAAAACGCCAGCGCGGCGCATTTTTACAACGTAAAGCAGTAGCGGAAAGAGCGCCGACATGAATTTAGCGGACCAAGGCCTGCCGGAGCAGGAATTCACCGGCGTGGAAATCGCCATCGTCGGCATGGCCGGGCGCTTTCCCGGTGCGGACAGCGTGGACGCCCTGTGGCGCAATATCCTCAACGGCGTGGAAGCGCGGCGCGCCTTTGACGACGAGCAGTTGCGCGCGCGCGGTGTGGCCGATGCCGCGCTGGCCGATCCGGCCTATGTGAAAGCCGGCATGGTGCTGGACGGCGTGGATCAATTCGATGCCGGTTTCTTTGGCTATTCGCCGCGCGAGGCTGAACGTCTCGATCCCCAGCAGCGCGTGTTTCTGGAAACTGCCTGGCATGCCCTGGAAAACGCGGGCTATGCGGGAGCCGCCACGCCAGCCCTGACTGGCGTGTATGCGGGCTGCGGCAGCAATCTGTATTTGATGCGCAATCTGCTGCCCGGCGTGGATTGGGCGGCCAGCGATATCGCCTCCCTGCTTGGGCTGATGAACGGCAACGACCAGGGATCGCTGGCGACGCGCATCGCCTACAAGCTGAATCTGCGCGGTCCAGCGGTATCGGTGCAGACGGCGTGTTCGACTTCCCTGGTGGCGGTGCATATGGCTTGCCGCTCCTTACTGAACTACGAAAGCGATCTGGCGCTGGCGGGCGGCGTCTGGCTCAATCTCCTGCAGGAGATGGGCTACCGCCATCAGGCTGGCGCGATTCTGTCGGCCGACGGCCATTGCCGCGCCTTCGATGCGGCGGCTGGCGGCACGGTGATCGGCAGCGGGGCGGGCATTATTGTGCTCAAGCGTCTGGACGAGGCGCTGCGGGATGGCGATGTTATTCACGCCGTTATCAAAGGCTCCGCGCTGAATAATGACGGCGCTGGGAAAATGGCGTACAGCGCGCCCAGTGTCGATGGCCAAGCCGAAGTGATTCAGTCGGCGCTGGCGATGGCTGGCGTGGATGCCGGCAGCATCGGCTATGTGGAAGCGCACGGCACCGGCACTGCCTTGGGCGATCCGGTGGAAATCGCCGCTTTGACCCAGGCTTTCCGCTCCAGCACGCAGAAAAGCGGCTATTGCGCCATCGGCTCGGTGAAGACGAATATCGGCCACCTGGATGCGGCGGCGGGTGTCGCCGGCCTGATTAAAGCCGTGCTGGCACTTCAGCACCGCACGTTGCCGCCAAGCCTGAACTTTGAGCAGCCGAACCCCCAGATCGACTTCCCCTCCAGTCCCTTTTATGTGAATACGCAAGCCCGTCCCTGGGTGGCGGCTGGCGCACCGCGCCGCGCTGGCGTCAGCTCCTTTGGCATGGGCGGGACGAATGCCCATGTGGTGCTGGAAGAAGCACCTGGGTCTGCGGTGCAGAAGGCGTCGGTAGGGCAGCTGGACCAGCTCCTGCTGCTGTCGGCGCGCAGCGGCAATGCTTTGGATGAAACGATTGAGCGGATGGCAAACCATCTGGAGCAGCATGCGGAACAGGCCTTGGGCGATGTCGCGCACACGCTGCATTGTGGGCGGCGCCACTTCGCGCACCGCGCCGTTGCACTGGCCCGCGATCATGCCAAGGCGGCGCAGGCGCTGGCCGGAGACAATGGCTCTCTGGTGCGTGGCCAGGCCATGGCGGAAGCGCCGGCAGTTGCCTTCCTTTTCCCAGGCCAGGGTGCGCAGCACGTCGATATGGGGCGCGGCCTGTACCTGACTAACGCCGTGGTGCACGATAGCGTGAACCGCTGCTGCGAGCTGCTGAAGGATCGTCTCGGCCTCGACCTGCGCGATCTGATGTATCCGGCGGAAGGCGGAGAGGCGGAAGCCGCTGCGCGCCTGGAGCAGACCGCCTATACCCAGCCGGCGCTTTTCGTGCTGGAGTACGCGATGGCGCAGATGTGGCTTAGCCGCGGCGTGCGTCCCGACGCGCTGCTGGGGCATAGCATCGGCGAGTATGTGGCGGCCTGTCTGTCCGGCGTATTTACACTGGAAGATGCGCTGGCCATCGTTGCCGAACGCGGACGTTTGCTGCAGGCGAGTGCCGAAGGCGCCATGCTGGCCGTCAGCCTGCCGGAAACGCAACTGGCTTTTTGCCGCGACATGGGCTGCGATATCGCGGCCGTCAACGCGGCCGACCTGTGTGTCCTGGCCGGTCCTATCGCTGCCGTGGAAGCCGTCGAGCGTCAATTGGCTGAACGAAGCGTGGGAACGCGCCGACTGCACGTCAGCCGCGCCTTCCATTCCGCGCTGGTCGAACCGGTGCTGGGAGAATTTGAAGCCTTGCTGCGCAAGGTTGCGCTGCAAGCGCCCAGGATTCCATTCATTTCCAATCTGAGCGGAAGCTGGATCAAGGCGGAAGAAGCTTGTGACCCAGGCTACTGGCTGCGCCATATGCGCGACACCGTGCGTTTCGCCGATGGCCTGACAACTTTGCTGGAGAAGTCCAATCGTCTGCTGCTGGAAGTCGGCCCGGGCGAAACGCTGAGCAGTCTGGCGCGCCGCCATGCGCTGGCGGCAGAGCGTCCGGTGCTGGCCACGCAGGCGCATCCGGCGCGGCGCAGCCAGAATGCGCAGCAGCATGCGCTTTGCCTGGCGCAGCTCTGGATAGCCGGCGTTGAGCTGGATGCGGCAGCGCTGGGCATAGGCGGAAAGCGGCGCGTGGCTCTGCCGGGATACTCCTTCGAGCGCCAGTCATACTGGGCCGAAGCTGCTCCGATGAAGGTGGAGAAAGCACGCAGCATGGACGACTGGTTCCTGCGCCCGGTGTGGAAGCGCGCCTTGCCTCTGAGTTCCGCTGGACAGAAGCGCAGCGGTCCGGTGCTGCTGCTGGCCGATGAAACCAGCTTCGCCGACAAGCTGGCCGACAGCTTCCTGGCGCAAGGGCGGGAGGTGGTCCGGGTCGAACGCGGTTCGGGCTTTGAACGCATTGCTGCCAATTGCTATGCCGTGCGGCCCGGCGATACCGGCGATCTGACGTTACTGCTTCAGGCACTGCAACCGGTTACGGCCATCGATGTATGCCATATGTGGGCGCTGAATGCTGGGGGGAAGCCGGATGCCTTGGAGCGCGGCTTCCATAGCCTGCTGGCCTTGGCGCAGGCGCTGGATGGCTCCGGCGTCGGCGCGGCCGCAATTACTGTGCTGAGCGACGGCTTGGCGGATGTCACCGGCGCTGAACAACTGTATCCGCAGCAGGCGGCCTTGTATGGTCCCTGCAAGGTGATTCCGCAAGAGTACCCAAACATCTCCTGTCGCCTGCTGGATATTGTTTTGCCAGAGGTTGGCGGCGCCAGCGAGTTGACCTTGGTGAGCCAGGTGATCGGCGAAATGAATGCGCCACGAGGGGAAACGCTGGCAGCTTATCGCGGGCCGCACCGCTGGCTCAAGGAATACGAAACGCTGCCACGGCCGATTGCAGCAGACCAGCGCTTGCGCCGCCAAGGCGTTTATCTGATCACTGGCGGCGCGGGCGGCGTTGGCATGGCACTGGCCCGATATCTGGCGCAGACGTGGCAGGCAAAGCTGGTCCTGGCGAGTCGCAGCGTCTTGCCGTCCGATGCGCCAGTTTTGCTGGAGCTGGAGGTGCTGGGCGCCGAAGTGCTGGCAGTTCAAGCCGATGTTGGCGACGTCGGACAAATGGCGGCCGCTGTCGCCGCTGCCCGCGCCAGGTTTGGTGCCTTGAATGGCGTAATCCACGCTGCTGGTATCGCCGGTGGAGGCCTGATTGCAACCAAGCAGCGCGCCAGCGTGGAAAAGGTGTTTGCGCCAAAACTGCAGGGCACCATGGTTCTGCTGGAAGCAGTGAAGGACGAGGCATTGGATTTTGTTCTGTTCTGTTCTTCGCTGACCGCCGTCACGGGCGGTTTCGCGCAAGCCGACTACTGCGCCGCGAACGCTGTCCTGGATGCGCTGTCGCAGCGCGCCGCCAGCGGCGACGGTCCTTGGCTGGTTTCGGTCAACTGGGACGTCTGGCGCGATCGGGGCATGGCGGCCGGACAGCAGCTGCCGGACGATGAAGGCATCGCCGCCGTCGATGCCGGCCCGCTGCTGGAACGCATACTCTCCGGTCCGCAGCTGCCGCAGGTGTTGATATCGACCATTGGGCTGGAACGGCAGATGGCGCGCGGCGCCTCGATGGAGCTGGCGGATCGCCTGTTGCCTGAGCCGGCGCCACGCCGCCAGCAGCATGCGCGGCCTGCCTTGACCGAGGCATATGCAGAGCCAATTGGACCTCTGGAAGAAGGTCTGGCGGCGCTATGGAGCGAATTCCTCGGCATTGCGCCGGTGGGCGCCAACGACAATCTGTTCGAACTCGGTGGCGATTCGCTGCTTGCCATTCAATTGCTGGCCAAGGTGCGCGGCGCGTATGGCGTTGAGCTGCATCCGGTTGGCTTTTTCAAGAATCCGACGGTTGCCGCTCTGGCGGTGATGGTCGAAACCCGAATGATAGAGGACATCGAGCGCGCCGAAGCGGCTGCGGTGTCCCCACAGCTGTAAAGGTTCCTTCAATGTCCGATATGAACACCCTGGCCGCATTGCGTGCGCGGCTCAGCCCTGCGCAACTGGCGAAACTTCAGGAGCGCCTGAGCGGCGCAGCCAAACCCGCCGCAGGTTCCGCACCGGCACAACTCATACCACGCCGTGCTGCCGGCGGTACGGCCGAACTTTCCTTCGCCCAGCAACGCCAGTGGTTTTTGTGGCAGCTCGATCCGGACAGTGCCGCTTACCATCTGAGCGGCGGCTTGCGTTTCAGTGGCAATCTGGATTTAGAAGCATTGCGCGCCAGCCTGGAGGCGCTGATCGCCCGCCATCCATCCCTGCGAACGGTATTTCGCCAGGAGCAGGATGGCAGCCTGCGGCAACTGGTGCAGGCGCCTCCCTCCATTGCGCTGCCTTGCCAGATGTTGAGCGGCAGCGCGCTGGAGGAGGAAGTACGCAGCCTCTGCGCCAAACCCTTCGACCTGGCAAGCGGCCCTTTGCTGCGCGCTGCCTTGTTCAAGTTGGGAGAGGACGAGCACCAGCTGGTGGTAGTCATGCACCATATTGTCTCGGATGGGTATTCCACCCAGCTGATCCTGGATGAGCTGGCGCAGCGATACGCCGCCCGTGTGCAGGGCAGGGCGCTGCAATTGCCCGAGCTGCCGATCGAGTACAGCGATTATGCGGCGTGGCAGCGTACTTTGCTGGCGGGTGCGGAAGGCGAACGACAACTGGCCTGGTGGCGGGATCTGCTGGGGGCGCACCAGCCAGCACTGAATCTGCAAACCGCCCGTCCGCGCCAGGCGGAAGCGGCGTATGGCGCGGCCTGCCATGCCGTTCAACTGCCATTCGAACTGACTGCAGCATTGCGGCGCCAGGCGCAAAGCCATGGAGCGACTTTTTTCACCGCGCTGCTGACGGCGTTTCAAGCTCTGTTATTCCGCTACAGCGGCCAGACCGATATCCGCATCGGCGTCCCGATCGCCAACCGTCATCACGAGGAGACGGAGGGCCTGGTCGGCTTCTTTGTGAATACACAGGTGCTGCCGGCGCGTTTGAACGCGAAGCTGCCGCTGGCGCGCCTGCTGGGGCAGACCCGCGACAATGCGCTTGGTGCTCAGGCGCACCAGGATTTGCCGCTGGATTGGCTGGTTGAAGCCATGCAGGTGGAGCGCAGCCTGACGGGCAATCCGCTGTTTCAGGTGATGTTTAACCATCTGCGGATGGATCATGGCTCACTGGCTCAATGGCCAGGCCTTGCGGTGGAGCGTATCGACTTCGACGAACAGAATGTGCAAAGCGAGCTGTCGCTGACAACTTACGAAAGTTCGGATGGCAGGGTGACGGCCAGCTTCAGCTACGCGCCTGAACTGTTCGATGCGGCTTATATTGAAGCCATGGCGGAACATTATCTGGTGCTGCTGCAAGCCTTGGCTGACAATCCGGAGCAGACCATGGGCGGCGTCGAGCTGCTGAGCGGGGCGCAGCAAGCCCAGTTGCGGCACTGGGGCGACAACCGCGAACACCATGATGGAGAGGAGCCGGTCCACTGTTTGTTCGAACTGCAGGCCGCGACGCGTCCGCAGAACTGCGCACTGTTGTTTGGCGAGGCGTCGCTGAGCTATGGCGAGTTGAATGTGCGCGCCAACCGCCTGGCCCACCATCTGATCCAGCTTGGCGTGCGGCCGGAGAGCAAGGTTGGCATCGCGCTGGAACGTTCCTTCGAGATGGTGGTCGGCCTGCTGGCTATCCTCAAGGCAGGTGGCGCCTACGTGCCGCTCGATCCCGAGTATCCGGCCGAACGCCTGCGCTATATGGTCGAAGACAGCGGCATCGGCCTGCTGCTGACGCATAGTCAGCTGCTGCCGCAGTTTGGCCATGAAGGTGTGGCCGCGCTGGCCCTCGATCAATTGGACCTGGAAGGCCAGCCAGAGCACAATCCGGCTCCCGCGCTGAATGGCGAGAACCTGGCCTATGTGATCTACACCTCCGGCTCGACCGGCAGACCCAAAGGCGCGGCCAACCGCCACCGTTCCTTGTACAACCGGCTGGCCTGGATGCAGCAGGCATACCGGCTGACGCCTGCCGACACGGTGCTGCAAAAGACCCCGTTCAGCTTCGATGTCTCGGTTTGGGAATTCTTCTGGCCCCTGATGATGGGGGCGCGGCTGGTGATTGCCGCGCCGGGCGAGCATCGCGAACCGGCGCGCCTGCGCGAGCTGATTTGCCGCCACCAGGTCACGACCCTGCATTTCGTGCCGTCGATGTTGCAAGCCTTCTTGGCGCACCAGGGCGTGGCGGACTGTCGCAGCCTGACGCGCATCGTCTGCAGCGGCGAGGCGCTGCCTGCCGAGGCGCAGAACGGCGTCTTCAAGCTGCTGCCGCAGGCGGCGTTCTACAACCTGTATGGTCCGACCGAAGCGGCCATCGACGTCACCCATTGGACTTGCCGTGCCGATGGCGGAAGCCAGGTGCCGATCGGCCAGCCGATCAGCCAGACCAAGACCTATGTGCTGGACGGTGAATTGAATCTGGTGCCGGCCGGCGTGGCGGGCGAGCTGTATCTGGGCGGGACCGGCCTGGCCCGCGGCTACCTGGAGCGTCCTGCACTGACGTCGGAGCGCTTCGTGGCCGATCCTTTCGATCCGCTGGGCGGACGCTTGTACCGCACCGGAGACCTGGTGCGCTGGAATGGCGAAGGCCAGCTCGAATACCTGGGCCGCCTTGACCATCAGGTGAAGATACGCGGCCTGCGTATCGAACTGGGCGAAATCGAATCGCAATTGCTGGCGCAGCCGGAGCTGCGCGAGGCGGTGGTTGTGGCGCGCGAAGGTGCGGCTGGGACGCGGCTGGTGGCCTATGTCTCGCAGCAGGCTGGCACGAACTGCGAAGCGAGCCTGCTGCGCGAGCGCCTAGCGCAGCTGCTGCCGGACTATATGGTGCCCAGCTCCATCGTGGTGCTGGAGACGCTACCGCTCAACGCCAACGGGAAAATTGACCGCAAGGCCTTGCCCGACCCGGAGCTGTCGCAGGCATCCCGCTATGAAGTCCCGCAGGATGGTACGGAAGCGGCGCTGGCTGCCCTTTGGACCGAGTTGCTGGGGATGGAAAGCGTCGGCCGCAACGATAACTTTTTCCAGCTGGGCGGGCATTCGCTTCTGGCAGTCCAACTGACGGCCCGCATTCAGCGCGATATGCAGTTTGAACTGAGCGTCAAGGATGTGTTCCGTCACCCCATCCTTGCCGAGATGGCGCGGCATATCGGCGCCCAGCGCGGAAAGTCCAATGAACAGGCCTTGGCCGATCTTGATTCCTTTATCGATAGTTTGGAGAATGTTTGATGAGTGACGTCGCAACGCGCCGTATTGCGGAGAAATTTGCGCAACTGTCCGCCGGGCAGCGCCGTGCGGTGTACCAGCGCCTGAGAGCGGACGGCATGAGCATCGGCCAGTTCCCGATTCTGAAGCGTGACGGATCGGCGGCGCAGGCCTGCGCCTTGTCATATGCCCAGGCGCGCCAATGGTTCCTATGGCAGCTGGACCCATCCAGCACGGCCTACCATATTGCCGGTGCACTTGCGTTGAAGGGGGAATTGAATGCCAACGCCGTGCACCGCGCCTTTTCCGCGCTGGTGGCACGCCATGAAGCCTTGCGCACGGTATTCCAGCCGGGCAGCGATGGTTTGGCCGAGCAAGTCATTCTGCCGCAGCTGGATCTGAATGTAGAGCTGACCGATCTAAGCGCACTGGCGGAAGACGAGCGCGAAGCTCGCGTGCGGCAGGAAGCCATGCGCATCAGCCAACAGACCTTCGACCTGACCCAAGGCCCGCTGCTGCGGGTTGGCCTGATCAAGTCAGCCGCCGATGAGCATGTGCTGGTGGTGGTCATGCACCATATCGTTTCCGACGGCTGGTCGATGCAAATCATCGTCGACGAATTCGCCGCGCTGTACCGCGCTGCCGTGCAAGATGAAGCGGCAGCGCTGGCTGAATTGCCGATCCAATACGCGGACTACGCTGTATGGCAGCGCAGCTGGATGGAAGCGGGGGAGCAGGAGCGCCAGCTCGCCTATTGGACAGAGCAACTGGGCAAGGAGCCGGCAGTCCTGCAATTGCCGGCCGACCGGCCGCGCCGCGCCGACGGCGTTTACCGCGCCGCGCGCCATAGCGTCACGCTGCCATCCGAACTGGCATCCGGCCTGCGGAAGTGCGCGCAAACCCAGGGAGCAACCCTGTTCATGGTTTTGCTGTCGGGCTTCCAGGCTTTGCTGAACCGTTATACAGGACAGATCGATGTCCGCATTGGCGTGCCGATCGCCAACCGCCATCGCGTGGAAAGCGAAAGGGTGATCGGCTTCTTCGTCAATACACAGGTGCTGCGTAACCGGCTGCATGGCCATACCAGCCTGGCGCAGGTGCTGGCACAAACGCGTGACGCCGCGCTGGGCGCGCAGGAACATCAGGATCTGCCGTATGAGCAGCTGGTGGAGGCGCTGCAGCCGGAGCGCAGCTTGAGCGGCAATCCGCTGTTCCAGGTGATGTTCAATCATCAGCGCACCGATTATCGCGCCTTGCAGCACTTGCCGGGGCTGGAACTGAACGACTACGCCTTGGATCGCCAGCAGGCGCAATTTGAACTGACGCTGGATACGCGGGAAGATGAAAATGGGGTGCTGAGCACCACTTTCAGCTATGCCGCCGAGCTGTTCGACGAGGCGACCATTGCGCGCATGGCGCAGCATTACCAGGCCATTTTGCAAGTCCTGAGCGACAATCCAGAACGATTGCTGGGCGACGTCGAACTGCTGGATGATGCGCAGCATGCCCAGTTGCAGCAATGGGGCGACAATCGCGAGCACCATGAGGGCGAACAACCGGTGCATCGCCTGTTTGAAAAACTGGCCGACAGCCAGCCGCAATCCTGCGCACTGCTATTTGGCGAGGCGTCGCTGAGCTATGGCGAACTGAATGTGCGTGCCAACCGCCTGGCCCACCATCTGATCCAGCTTGGCGTGCGACCGGAGAGCAAGGTCGGCATCGCGCTGGAGCGCTCGTTCGAGATGGTGATCGGCCTGCTGGCTATCCTGAAGGCAGGCGGCGCCTACGTGCCGCTCGATCCCGAGTATCCGGCCGAACGTCTGCACTATATGGTTGAAGACAGCGGCATCGATCTGTTGCTCACGCATAGCCAGCTGCTGCCGCAGTTCCGGCACGAGGGCGTGGCCGCGCTGGCCCTCGATCAATTGAACTTGGACGGCCAGCCGGAACACAATCCGGCTCCAGTGCTGAATGGCGAGAACCTGGTCTATGTGATCTACACCTCCGGCTCGACCGGCAGGCCAAAAGGCGCGGCCAACCGCCACCGTTCCTTGTACAACCGGCTGGCGTGGATGCAGCAGGCATACCGGCTGACGCCTGCCGACACGGTGCTGCAAAAGACCCCATTCAGCTTCGATGTCTCGGTCTGGGAATTTTTCTGGCCCTTGATGATGGGCGCGCGGCTGGCGATTGCCGGGCCGGGCGAGCATCGCGAACCGGCAAGTCTGCGCGAGCTGATTTGCCGGCATCAGGTCACGACCCTGCATTTCGTGCCGTCGATGCTGCAAGCTTTCCTGGCGCATGAGGGCGTGGCGGACTGCCGCAGCCTGACGCGCATTGTCTGCAGCGGCGAGGCACTGCCTACCGAGGCACAGAACGGCGTCTTCAAGCTGCTGCCGCAGGCGGCGCTCTACAACCTGTATGGTCCGACCGAAGCGGCCATCGACGTCACCCACTGGACTTGCCGTGCCGATGGGAGCAGCCAGGTGCCGATCGGCCAGCCGATCAGCCAGACCAAGACTTATGTGCTGGACGGTGAACTGAATCTGGTTCCGGCGGGCGTGGCGGGCGAGCTGTATCTGGGCGGGATCGGCCTGGCGCGTGGCTACCTGGAGCGCCCCGCGCTGACTTCGGAGCGCTTCGTGGCAGATTCTTTCGATCCGCTGGGTGGACGCTTGTACCGCACCGGAGACCTGGTGCGCTGGAATGGCGAAGGCCAGCTCGAATACCTGGGCCGTCTTGACCATCAGGTGAAGATACGCGGCCTGCGCATCGAACTGGGCGAGATCGAAGCGCAATTGCTGGCGCAGCCGGAATTGCGCGAGGCGGTGGTGGTGGCGCGCGAAGGCGCGGCTGGGACGCGGCTGGTGGCCTATGTCTCGCCGCAGGCTGGCGTGGAGTGCGAAGCAAGCCTGATGCGCGAACGCCTGGCGCAGCTGCTGCCGGACTATATGGTGCCAAGCGCCGTCGTGGTACTGGAGACGCTGCCGCTCAACGCCAACGGCAAAGTGGATCGCAAGGCCTTGCCGGAACCGGATTTCAGCTCCGCTGAATACGAAGCGCCGCAAGGACAGGTTGAGGAGAAACTGGCAGCGCTCTGGTCCGAACTGCTGGGAGTGGAGAAAATTGGCCGCGAGGACAACTTCTTCGAACTCGGCGGCCATTCCCTGCTGGCTCTGAAACTGCTTGAGCGCATGCGTGGTCAAGGCTTGCCGGCCCAGGTGCGCAGCCTGTTCCAGTATCCGCAACTGGCGGCGTTTGCCAAGGTGTTGGAGCAGGATGCTTCAGCATATGAACGTGTGGACATACCGCCGAACGGCATTCCGGATGGCTGTAGCGCGCTGACGCCGGAGATGGTGACGCTGGCTTCCCTGAATGCCGAGCAGATCGCCATCATCGAATCGGCGGTTCCGGGCGGCGCCGCGAATATCCAGGATATTTATCCGCTTGCCCCGTTGCAGGAAGGCATACTCTTCCACCACGTGCTGCAAAGCGAGGGCGATGCCTATGTCACGCCGCAGATGCTCAGTTTCGACAGCGAGCAGCGTCTATCGCGTTTTGTCGAGTGCCTGAACCAGGTGATCGCGCGCCACGATATTCTGCGCACGGCCGTGCTGTGGGAAGGTTTGAAAGAACCGCTGCAAATCGTATGGCGCGAGGCGCGCCTGCAAACGGCGTGGCTGGATGCCGGGACCGATGATGCGGCGACTATGCTGACTGCCGCCGTCAATCCGGCGCGCTACCGCATCGATGTGCGCCAGGCGCCGATGATACGGGCGCTGGCCGCGCGCGATCAAGCAAGCGGACGCTATCTGCTGCAATTGCCTAGCCATCATCTGGTGGTGGATCACACCACGCTGGAACTGCTGGTTGAGGAAATCGGCATGATCCAGCAGGGCAGGGCATTGCCGCCTGCGGTGCCGTTCCGTGATTTTGTGGCGCAAGCCCGTTTCGGTGTCAGTCAGGAGGAGCAGGAAACCTTCTTCCGCCAGATGCTGGGCGATGTCGAAGAACCGACGGCGCCGTTCAATCTGATCGATGTTCAAGGCAATGGCAGCGAGGTCGAACAGGCCAGGCTGGAATTGGCCCCATCCCTGTCTGCCCGCTTGCGCCAGGCGGCGCAGAAACAGGGCGTGAGTGCAGCGACAATCTTTCACCTGGCCTGGGCCGTGGTCCTGGCCAAGGCTTCCGGCAAGGATGATGTGGTCTTCGGCACGGTGCTGTTTGGCCGCATGCAGGGCGGAGAAAATGTGAGCCGCGCGCTCGGCCTGTTTATCAACACCCTGCCGCTGCGCATCCGGCTTGGAACCCAGGATGTGGCGCAATGCCTGCGTCAGACCCATGGCGCGCTGACCGGATTGCTGAAGCACGAGCATGCCAGCCTGTCGCTGGCGCAGCGCCGCAGCGGTCTGCCGGGCGGCACGCCGCTGTTCTCGGCGCTGCTGAACTACCGCTACGGCAGCAAGCCGTCCAACGACGCCGGCGTATGGGAAGGCGTGGAGCTGCTTGGCGGCGAGGAGCGCAGCAATTATCCTCTTTCCATGTCGGTGGACGATATCGATGGCGACTTCGCACTTGTGGCCCAGGTGCCGCCAGCCATTGGCGCATTGCGCCTATGCGAAATGATGCAGGAAGCTTCCGCCGTCTTGGCGGACGCGCTGGCAGCGCAGCCCGGCACGCTCGCTTGCGAACTGCCGGTGATGAGTGGCATGGAGATGGCGCTGCTGCGTCAATGGAGCGTGAATCGCCGCCGCCATGCCGATGCGGCGCCGCTGCATCGGCTGTTCGAGCGCCGGGTGGCTTTGCAGCCGCAAGCCCAGGCCTTGCTGTTTGGCGAGCAGGTTTTAAGTTATGCGGAGTTGAACACCAGGGCTAATCGCCTGGCACATCGTCTATTGGCCCTTGGCGTGAAGCCAGAGGACAAGATCGGCGTCTGCATCGAGCGCTCCATTGATATGGTGGCGGCTTTGCTGGCCATCCTGAAAACCGGCGCAGCCTATGTGCCGCTGGACCCGGAATATCCGCCTGAGCGTCTGCAGTATATGGCAGAGGACAGCGCGATCAGCCTTTTGCTGAGCCATGCCGCTCTGCGGGGTATCGCACCAGGCCTGGCGCCGGAACGCGTGCTGCTGCTCGACCAGACCGATTTGAGCGCTGAAAGTATCGAAAATCCGGACATCCCCGTCCACGGCGAGAATCTGGCGTATGTGATCTACACTTCCGGCTCGACTGGCATGCCCAAGGGCGCGGCCAACCGCCATCATGCCGTGGCAAGCTGCATGCTGTGGATGCAGGATATATATCATTTGAATGCGGACGATACGGTGCTGCACAAGGCGCCGTTCGGTTTCGACGTATCGGTTTGGGAGTTGTTCTGGCCATTGACCTCTGGCGCGCGTCTGGCCCTGGCTTTGCCGGGCGACCAGCGCGACCCGGCGCGTCTGGTCGCGTTGATTCAGCAGCACCAGGTCACTACCGTGAATTTTGTGCCCGCCATGCTGCAGGCCTTCCTTGCGCACGAAGGCATCGAGACCAGCACGCGCCTGAAGCACATCATCTGCGGCGGCGAGGCCATGCCGGCGGAAACGCAGAAAGAGACTTTCCGCCGCCTGCGCCAAGCCGGCCTGCACAATCTCTACGGCCCGACGGAAACCGCCATCCACGTCACCAATTGGCCCTGCCGCGACGATGGGCAGAGCCAGGTGCCGATCGGCCGGCCGATCAGCGATACCAGCGCCTATGTGCTCGACGCAGGATTGAATCTGACCCCAGCCGGTGTGGCGGGCGAACTGTATCTGGGCGGTGTGAGCCTGGGACGCGGCTATCTGGGCCGCCCGGGTCTGAGCGCGGAACGCTTTGTCGCCGATCCTTTCGATCCGCGCGGCGGCCGCCTGTACCGCACCGGGGATCTGGTGCGCTGGAATGAGGAAGGCCAGCTTGAATACCTGGGCCGGATCGACCATCAGGTGAAGATTCGCGGCTTCCGCGTTGAACTGGGCGAGGTTGAGGCACAGTTGCTGGCCCAGCCCGAAGTGCGGGAAGTGGTGGTGGTGGCCAAACAGGGGCCGGGCGGCACGCTGCTGGTGGCCTATCTGTCTGAACACGAGGGGCAGAGCGCTGATGCGACGGTACTGCGCGAACGGCTGCGCCGCGCGTTGCCCGAGCATATGGTGCCGGGTGCGATCATGGTCATGCCAGGCTTGCCGCTGAACGCCAACGGCAAGGTGGACCGCAAGGCCTTGCCGGAACCGGAACTGGCGGCCCGCAGCTATGAAGCGCCGCAAGGTGCGCTGGAAGAAACCCTGGCTGCCATCTGGTCCGAGGTGCTGGGACAGGCACGGGTGGGACGGCAGGACAATTTCTTTGAGCTGGGAGGCGATTCGATCCTGAGCCTGCAGATCGTTGCGCGCGCGCGGCGCGCGGGCTGGGATTTGAATCCCAAACTGATGTTTGAGCTTCCGACGATTGCCGATCTGGCTTGCGCACTGCGCCCGCTGGAAGCGGTGGCGCAAGCCGCGCCGCAGCGGATGCGCGGCCAGTTAAGCGATTATCTGAGCGGGAGCGCGCTGGCGGCCCTGCCTGTCGATCCGGCCGGTATCGAGGATGTGTACCCCTTGTCGCCGCTGCAGGAAGGCATGCTGTTCCTGTCGCTGGAAGCGCCGGGCAGCGGCCTGTATATGAATCAGCTCAGCGTTGCGGTGAACGGCTTGAATGCGGCGCGGCTGGCACAGGCCTGGCATGTTATGGTCCGGCGCCACGCGGTATTGCGTACCGGTTTCGTGTGGCAGGCCGGCGCCGACATGGCCTTGCAAATGGTCTGGCGCGAAGCGGATGCTTTTGTCGAGATGCAGGACTGGCGCGGCCACGGCGATATCGAGGCAAGTCTGAGCGAGCTGCGTTCGGCCGAACTGCTGCGCATCACCGATTTCTCGCAGCCCGCGCTGGCGCGTCTGTTCCTGCTGCGGGTCGGCGAGAACGAGCACCGCCTGCTGTTAAGCATGCACCATATTCTGCTGGACGGCTGGAGCCAGTCACGCCTGCTTGGCGAGCTGCTGCAAACCTATGGCGGCCAGGCGCTGGAGCCGGTGCAGGCGCATTACGGCGACTATATCCGCTGGCTCAAGCGCCAGCCCGGCGAAGCGGCCGAGGAGTATTGGCGCGGCCAATTGCAGCACCTGGACGGTCCAAGTCTGCTGGCGGGCCGCCGCCGCGACGAAGCGGGATACGGCAAAATCTATCTGCGCTGGGATGCCGTGCAAACCCGCGTCCTGTCCGATAGCGCCAGGAGCCAGCATGTGACGGTGAATACGGTGGTGCAGGCGGCATGGGCAACCCTGCTGCAGCGCCATCTGGGGAAAGACACCGTTTGCTTCGGCGCGACGGTGGCCGGGCGTCCGTCCGACCTCGCCGGCGCCGAAGAAATGGTCGGCCTGTTCATCAATACCATTCCGGTGCTGGCCGCGCGCCAGCCGCAACTTTCGGTGGGCGAGTTCCTGCGCCGCCTGCAGACGGCCAATCTGGATGCGCGCCAATATGAGCATACGCCGCTGGCGCAGATCCAGCGCTGGGGCGGCAGCGGTGGCCAGGCGCTGTTCGACAGCATCATCGTGTTCGAGAACTATCCGATGCATAAGGCCTTGAGCGAGCCGCTGGCGCATGGCCTGAGTTTCGGCGATGTAGGCAGCGAAGGCCTGACCGGCTATGCAATGGACTTGCAGGTCACGCTGGAAGGCGCGCTGGAAATCGAATTCTGCTATGCGCGCGCCAGCTTTGGCGAGGACGAGGTACTGGCCTTGCGCGCGGAAATGGACGAGCTGCTGCAGGCCATGAGCGCCGCGCCGGAACTGCCGATGGGCGAGCTGAAACGGCTCAAGGCGCCGTCGGCGGAAGCAGTTCTGGCGCTTGGCCGGACCGGTTTCAGCCAGCACCCGGCTTGGGTGCACCAGCAGATCGAACAGCATGCGCAGTTGCGTCCGGATGCGGTGGCACTGCGCATGGGCGATCAAGTCCTCAGCTTTGCCAAGCTGAATGCGCGCGCCAACCGCCTGGCGCACTGGCTGCTGGGCCAGGGCTTGAAGCCGGAAGACCGCGTGGCGGTGCTGCTGCCGCGTTCCACCGATATGATCGTGACGCTGCTGGCGATTCTGAAAGCTGGCGCCGGCTATGTACCGCTGGATGCCGAGTATCCGCTGGAGCGTCTGCGCTACATCATTGGCGACTGCGCGCCGGCGCTGCTGATCGGCAGCGGCGCCTACCAGCATAATCTGCCTTGCCCAACGGTCTGGCTGGAACAATTGCAGCTCGAAGGCGGCAATGCGGCCAATCCTGGCGTCGCGCTCGGCGAGCAGCAACTGGCATATGTGATCTACACCTCGGGATCGACCGGCCAGCCGAAGGGCGTGGCGGTGGCGCATGGTCCGCTGGCCATGCATTGCGCGGCGACCAACGAGATTTACGCCACGCAGCCCGATTCCTGCGAGCTGCTGTTCATGTCCTTCTCCTTTGACGGCGCGCATGAACGCTGGATCAGCGCCCTGACTGCAGGCGCTTCGGTCGCCATCCGCGATCCGGAAGTCTGGACGGCGGAGCAAGCCAGCGATGCGCTGCATCGCTATGGCGTGTCCACCGTGGCGTTCCCGCCTGCGTATCTGAGCCAGTTGGCCGACTGGGCTGGCATCGCCGGCAATCCGCCGCCGGTGGAACTGTATGTCTTCGGCGGCGAAGCCATGCCCAAGGCCGGCTTTGAGCAGGTACGCCGCCATCTGCGGCCGCAGCGCCTGATCAACGGCTACGGCCCGACCGAAACCGTGGTCACGCCGCTGATCTGGCAAGCGCGCGGCGACGATAGCTTTGCCTGCGCCTATGCGCCAATCGGCCGTCCGGTCGGCGAGCGTACCGCCTATGTGCTGGACGCCGATATGCAGCTGGTGCCGCATGGCGCGGTGGGTGAGCTGTATATCGGCGGCTATGGCCTGGCGCGCGGCTATATCGGCCGCAGCGACCTGACGGCGGAGCGTTTCGTGGCCGATCCATTCAGCAGCACGGGAGGGCGCCTGTACCGCACCGGCGATCTGGTGCGCTGGCTGGAGGATGGCAATGCCGAATATATCGGCCGCGCCGACCATCAGGTGAAGATCCGCGGCTTCCGCATCGAGCTGGGCGAGATCGAGGCGCAGTTGCGCAAGGTGGCGGGCGTGAGCGACGTTGCCGTGCTGGCCGCTGCCGGAGAAGGCGGCGCCAGCCTGCAGGCCTACCTCGCCAGTGATGCACCAGCCCAGGAAATCATGCAGATGGCGCGCATTGTGGTGGCCGATACGCTGCCGGATTTCATGCAGCCTTCCGCCTATGCGGTCCTGCCGAAGCTTCCGCGTCTGCCGACCGGCAAGCTGGATCGGCACTCGCTGCCACCGATCCAGGCCGAAAGCGCGCGCCAGTACCGCGCGCCGTCCACGCCCGAAGCGCAGCTCATGGCCGGCTTGTGGCAGGATGTGCTGGGCGTCGAGAAGGTGGGCGAAACTGATAATTTCTTCGAGCTGGGGGGCGACTCGCTGCTTTGCTTGAAGCTGATTTCGCGTTTGCGTTCCCTGAAAGATGCGCGCTTCAACTTCAAGCTGCGCGATCTGACGCAAAAGCCCACCATTGCGCAGTTGCTTGGCCTGGAGGCGGAAGAGCAGGCGGCGCAATCCGGCGTCACGCTCCTGAACCGCGAAGGCAGTGAGCCGCTATTCTGCCTGCATGCGGGATTTGGCACCATTTTCGATTACCAGCCGCTGGCCAGAAGGCTGGATGGCGTGGCCACCGTCTACGGCATTGCATGCCGCATGCTGGCGGACAATGCCCATGTGGACGCCTCGCTGGAGCAGATGGCGCGCGACTATACCGGCATGATCCGCCAGACGCAGGCAGCGGGACCATACCGCCTGCTGGGATGGTCGCTCGGCGGCACGCTGGCGGCGATGGTGGCGGCGCTGCTGGAAGCCGAAGGGCAGACAGTCAGTTTCGCCGGCCTGGTCGATCCCTTCATTCCGGGCACCGAGCAGGCGGCGATGCCGCCGTGGCAGCAGGATTTCAGCGACTTCCTGTCCCAGGTGCTGCCGGGCGTGACGCTGGATGCCTTGCCGCCAACCCCCGGCCCCGAGCTGGAGGCGTTGCTGTCGCTGGCTTTGACGGGCAATCGCAGCGTCTATGGCGTAATGGGGGCGGCTGAACTGCTGCGCGGGTTCGAGGTGGCGCGCCACCTGAAGGCGCTGTCGATCGAAGCCGGGCCGTTGCACAAGCTGGCTTGCCAGCCGCACTACTGGTGGGCCGAAGGGCGCGATGCAGGCCAGAAGGCGGAACTGCTGCGCCAGACCGGTGCGCAGGGCACGGCCAGCGAGATCGCGGCCGGGCATTACACCATCATGCGCAACGAGCAATGGCTGGAGCAGGCGGCGCGCTTAGGCGAGGGGATATTGCAAGGCTAGATAGAAGAAACCCCAGATCAAGGTCTGGGGTTTCTTTTTTGGACGTTTGGCTTATTGCGGCGCCCAGAACTGTTCCTCGAAGAAGCGCTGGCGCGGCAGCACGCCCAGCACGGCGCGCTTATGCGGGAAGTCGAACTCGTGCAGCAGGTCGTAGCCGGAGCGCTGCAGGTTGCGGCGCATGCGCTGGTTGTCCGAACGCGGTTCGATGACCAGCCGGCGCGTGCGGCTATCATCCAGGAAGAGGTAGTGGGAGATTGAAGGCAGCCAGGCCGATACAAAAGCCTTGCCCCGGCAATCCGCTTCGCCGATCAGCACATGCCAGCCGCGGTCGAAGTCCGCGGCCTCGCAAAAGGGCGAAATGCGGTCTTCCTTGGCCCAATAGATTTCAAAGTAGCCAATGGGGCGTTCATCCAGGCAGGCGATCAGCGGGATGCTGTGCGCATCGGCGCCAAGCCGTTCGAGATAGGTGCGATGGTAATCCGTATTGCCTTCCTCTTCCCAGAATTCGGCCACATGCGGGTCGTTCATCCAGCGGTGAAAATGGGGCAGGTCGGCTTCGGCATCGGCCACGCGAAAGCTCAGCGTCCGCTCCAGCCAGGGAATATAGCGGCGGTACACCACGCCGGCCGGCTGCGGAGGACGCGCGGGATGCTGGTGTCCGGAGCTGGTCCGGTAGCTCAGGGGCAGCACCAGTTGCGCCTGCGGCAGCCATAGCGAGCGTTCCTGTGCATTGTGCTTGCTCAGCAGCGGCGTGGCGTAGTCCTCCGCGCGGACCAGGTTTTGGCTGTCAATCATTGGCTGTTTCGCCCACAAGGAAGGCCGCGCCGGCAAAGACGCCGGACAGAATGTGCGCCAGGTCGTCGCGCAGGGTTTCCGCATCGTCCACGATATTTCCCAGGCGAGCAAAGTCATGCACCATGCCTGGGTAGATTTTCAGAGTCGCCGGCACGCCGGCATCGCGCAGCTTGGCGGCGTAGGCCTCGCCCTCGTCCAGCAGCGGATCGTATTCGGCCAGTACGATGTGCGCCGGGGCCAGAGCCGATACATCGGGCGTTGCCAGCGGCGCAAAGCGCCAGTCGTTTCTTTCGTCCTCGTGATTCAGATAGTTGGCAAACATCCATTGCAGGGTCGCCGCTTCCAGCAGATAACCGCTGCCGTGACGCTGGTGGGACGGGCTGTTTTGCTGGCTGCTGGTGCAAGGGTAGATCAGCAGCTGCAGCGCGGGCTGCGGCTCGCCCGCCTGGCGCAGAGCGATGCACAGCGCGGCCGCCAGCGTGCCGCCCGCGCTGTCGCCGCCGACGGCCAGGCGCCGGCCGTCGATGCCGTGACTGGCGGCATGGCTGCGCAGCCAGCTCCAGGCGTCGAGCGCATCGTCGAAGGCGGCCGGGAATTTATGTTCCGGCGCCAGACGGTAATCGATGGCCAGTACCTTGCAGGGCGTGCGCTCGGCCAGGTCGCGGCACAGCGCATCGTGGGAATCCAGGCCGCCGATGCAAAAGCCGCCGCCGTGGAAGAACAGCAGGCAAGGCAGGGCTTCCGTGGTGGGCGGGGAATACAGCCGGGCGCCGATCTGGCGGCCGCCGGGGCAGGGCAGGGAAAGATCCTGCGTGGCGACCGATTCGGCGCCTGGTCTATCGATCATGGGCGTGGCGGCGTCGTAGCTGGCACGGGCGGCAGCCGGCGTTTGCAGATGCATGGGCTGGCTGTCGCCGAGCTGCACCAGCTCCAGGAAAGACTCGAGATCGGGATTGAGCGGCATGGCGAACAAAAATGATGACGGTGCCTTCTTGACGATCCGCCGCGCGCTTTGTTTAGCTAACTTTTTGGCGCGCTCGCTCGTCATGGTGATTAAGTCCGGCTGTCCGTTGGACGTTCGCATTGCCAGCGGGCGGAAAAGCCTGTCCGGCCCGAATAACCAATTTCTGATCGCATCCATTCTATGTCGAAGGCAAAAATCGTCTATATCTGCTCGTTGAGGAACGCCACCGCCGATCAGGCGGGGCAATACATCGAGTACAAGGAACAGCAGCGCTATATGAAATCGCCGCTGGAATATCTGACCGAGGCGCTCAACGAGACCAGTCTGGGCCACTCCTATAGCCTGGAGGCCGTCATCTATGACGATGACGAGAGTTCGCCGCGCGACCGCGAGAAACTGGCCGATTATGGTTTCCGCCGCGAAGCCGGGAAAAAATGGATCTACCCGGAAGGCCTGGCCGTGCAAGGGCGCCCGCTGGACAGCCTGCTGCAGCCCATTCCCTCGACTTATCGCATCCACGCCAAAGGCTCGCCGGAACACGTGGCGGGCAAGCGCGACTTCGAAGCCCGCCTGCTGGCGCGCCTGAACGAACTGGATGCCGATCTGGTGGTGCTCGATGGCCTGCTGGTGATCCTGGATGAGCTGGTACGCCCCGGCGCGGCCTACCACCGCCGCATCGTGAATATCCATCCCGGCATCACGCGCCTGGAGTCGCCTTATGAGCGGCGCGGCGCATGGGCCACGCTGGATGCCCTGTACGGCGCGCGCGGCGAAAAAGTGGTGGACTGGAATACCCGTGAAACCGTGGCGGTCGAGCCGCTGCGGATGACCGGCGCCTCCTTCCACTACGTCGACAACGGCATCGACTCGGGCGAAGTGATTGTGGATGTGCTGAAGACCGAAATCGATCCGGAGGATACGATTCTGGAACTGCGCTGGAATAACTTCAATTACAGCCTGTTCCCGGCGCTCTACCAGGGATTGACGCTGATGGCGGGCCGTCTGCGCAAGGCCGCCTGATTCAAGCCTGCGGATAAGGGAAGCGGGGCCGGGCCGAACAGCCCGGCCCCGTTTTGTTCAGACGCTTAGAACTTGTACTTCAGCGTTGCCAGCACATTGCGCGGCGCGCCGAAGGTGATGTTCTTGAAAGTGTCGATCTGATTGGCGTAGTACTTCTTGTCAAACAGATTGTTCACATTCACCTGCAGCGAGAGCTGGGGGCTGAACTGGTAGTTGGCCATCAGGCTGGCGACTGCATAGGAGTCCTGGCCCACTTGCAGCGGCTTGCCGTTGCGCGGGTCGATGAACTCGGCGTAGCTGCGGCCTTCCCAGTTCACGCCGCCGCCGATGGCCAGTTTGCTCCATGCGCCAGGCAGGCGATATTTAGTGTAGGCCTTTAGCATCTTGTGCGGATGCGCGGTGTTGATGTCCTTGCCATTGGCATCCTCGCTGTCGAACTGGCTCCAGCCCAGGCTTGCGCTCCAGCCGGGGGCCAGTTCGCCGCTCAGCTCAAATTCATAACCCTTGGTTTTGGTGCCGCTGGTGGTCTTGTAAGCTTGCTCGCGCGTGTTGGGAATGACTTCGTTGCCGTCCGGGATGGCGAAGTTGTCCTGCTTGATCTGGAACAGCGCAAACGAGGTATTCAGTTTGCCGTCAAACAGCTCGCCTTTGACGCCGGCTTCCAAAGCCTTGCCTTTCAGCGGATCGACATAAGCGCCGCTCTTGTCGCGGTAGTTTTGCGGATCGAAGATGCTGGTATAGCTGGCGTACAGCGAGGTATGCGGCGTCAGGTCGTACAATGCGCCGACATAGGGCGTGATCTCGCCGTTATGGCGGATTTTGAAGGCATTTGCCGTCCACAGCGCCTGGTCGCCCTTGCGTTCCCAGTTGGTGAAGCGGCTGCCGACGATGAATTTGAGCGCATCTGTCGCCTGCAGACGGGCCATGGCGTAGGCGCTGGTCTGGGTATCGCGGGTGAAGGAGCCGGTCTGGTAAGGCGCCCATTTCGGCTCTGGGTAGGCGCCGGTCCAGGCGCGGAAGTCGCCGATCGGCGGTAGCACGCTGGCGTCGCTGGACAGCCACAGTGTCTTGTGCGTGCCGTGCAGCAGGCCGACCGCCAGTTCGTGCTTGCGGCCCAGCAACTCAAACGGCCCGGATGCGGTGAAACCGAAGTCGCTCTGCTTGTCACTCACGCCATAGCCGATGATCCATGGCTCCAGCCCCAGACCGGTGTTGCGGTCCACCATGCCATCCATCCAGTTCAGACGCTGGTCGCCGGTATTGCTGCGGTGGTTGGCCATCAACTGCAGCTTCCATTGATTGGCCAGGCGGTGTTCCAGCGTGGCGAAGGCGGTGCGCTGCTTGGTATTCCAGAAGTTCCAGTTGGCGGCCGTGGTGGTGGAGCGGTCCCAGTCGGTGCGGCTACCGTCGCTGTAGAAGATGGGCAGGCCGGCCCACTGGTTGCCGCGGTGGCGGTCGCGCTGTTCGCTGAAGCCCACGCTGAGGCGGGTGTCGGGCGTCAGATCGGCGTCGATCACGCCATATGCCAGGGTTTTCTTGGTGTTTTCCAGGCGGATGAAGTTGTCCTTGTCCTCGGCGCTGATCACGACGCGGCCGCGGATCGTACCTTCCTTGTTCAGCGGCGAACTCAGATCGACCACGCCGTTGCGCCTGTCCCAGGAACCGAGGCCCAGGCTGGCCGAACCGGCGAAAACCTTGCTGTCCGCATGTTTGCGAATCAGATTGATGGAGGCGGAAGGATTGCCGGTGCCGCTCATCAGGCCTGTCGCGCCGCGCACGATCTCCACCCGGTCATAGATCACCGTATCGGCCTTGGCTTCGCCCTCATTGGCGCCCGGCATGGGGATGCCGTCCAGCTGGATTTTGTCGATCTGGAAGCCGCGCGAGTAGAAGTAGCTGCGCACGCTGTCGATTTCCTTGGCCGATACGCCGGTGGCGCTATTGGCTACGTCGAATACGGTTTGCAGGGCTTGATCGTCCAGCCGTTCGCGGGTAATCACGGTGACCGATTGCGGCGTATCGCGGATCGAGAGATTCAGGCCGGTGGCGCTGGTGCTGCCGCTGGTGGTGTACGAACCGCTGCCTTCGGATGGGCCGGTGGCGCCCGCCGTGACCGTGACCAGGCCGAGGGTTTGGCCGTCCCTTGCCGGAGACGCCGGGGCTTGCTGGGCATGGGCCGCGCCGCCAAGCGCAAGGCCGGCCAGGGCCATTTGCAGGGCCAGCGCGCCGCGCCGGAGGGGAATGTGACTGAGTTTAATGTGCATTTTGCTTGCTTTGTTGATGATAAAGGAGTGCGGATGCGCGTGCTCAAAAAATGGGCGCGACAAGCCGTACCCCTCTGACGAATCAGCGGGGTAAAAATTTAGTAAAAAGATGCGCCGCCGTTGCGGCGGGCCTGGCTTGCGGGGCCGGGGAGGAGGGCGGCCCCGCGGCGGGGGTTAAACAGTGGCGTGCAGCGCTGCACCGATTTCCTGGCTGCGGATGGCGGTGATGGAAAGCAGGGTGTCGGACAGGCCATGCGACGCTTCGCAACTGCCCTGCAGGAAAACGCGCGGCAGGAAGCGGTCGTCGGCGATCAACTGGTAGTTGCGGTCCACGGCCATATTGTCCAGCCATGGCGCCAGGGGCGCGAGCAGGTTTTGATGCTGCTGGCGGCGGTAGCCGGTGGCCAGGATCACGGCGTCGTAGCGGCTGGCGAAGGTGGTGCCGCTGTCCTGGTCCTTCAGCTGCAGCTGGATGCCGCCGGCTTCGGCGTTCACTTCGACCACTTCATGGCGGCGCAGGAACTGGTGACGCTGATGTCCCAGCACTTTCTGCTGGTAGAAGACGTGGAAGATCTGCTCGATCAGGTCCGTGTCGGCCACCGCGTAGTTGGTGTTCAGGTGCTCTTCGATCAAGGCGGCGCGCTCGGACGGCGCCTGCTTGAACACATAGTCGGTGTAGTCCGCGTTGAAGATTTCATTGATAAAGGGACTGTCGTCGGCCGGCTTCATGGCGCGCGCCCGCGTCACCAGGTCCACATTGCAGCCCTTGCCGTGCAGGTCCATGAAGATTTCGGCGGCGCTCTGGCCGGCGCCGATCACGGCGATGCGGCGCGCATCCTTCAACTGGTTCATGCTGCCCAGGTAGGAACTGGAATGGAATACGCGGGCATCGTTGCGGAAAGGCGCAAAGCATTCCGGGATGGAGGGGGTGCCGCCGATGCTGACCACGAGATTGCGCGCCTGGCGCTCATGTTGCTGCCCTTGGCTGTCGCGCGAAAGCACCGTCAGATGCGTCACCTGGCCGTCCTTCTGCACCGGCAGGACCGCCGTCACTTCCTCGCCGTAGCGCGTTTGCGCGGCGAACTGGCGCGCGGCCCAGGCCAGATAGTCGTTGAATTCGTAGCGGCTGGGGTAGAAGGTTTTCAGATTGATGAAGTCGGGCAGGCGCTGCTGCTGGTGCAGGTAGTTCAGGAAGGTGAAGCGGCTGGACGGGTTGCGCAGCGTGGCCAGATCCTTGAGGAAGGAGATTTGCATATGGGTGCCATCCAGCAGCATGCCCGGGTGCCAGGCGAAGTGCTCCTGCTTTTCGAGATACAGCGCGTCCGGCGCATGGCCTTGCTCTTGCAGCGCAATGGCCAGCGCCAGATTGGATGGGCCGAAGCCGATGCCGATGAGATTATGGATATGCATGGTGTTTGTCCTGTTATTCCTGTTAATCGGTTTGGGAACCGGCGTTGTACGGTCTTGCAGGCATGACGATCCGGACTTCAAAGTGTTTAGCCTTGCACGCTTTTTTCTGGCGAAGACTTAAAAAACTTCGCGCTGAAACGTCAGGAGGGAAAGAGCGCAAAGGAAAGGTCTGGGAATGTTGAGGAATATGAAACTGGGCATGCTGGCCATGCTGATTTGCGGCGCCGTCCAGGCGGGCAATATCGATATCCGGCGCACGGCCGACGGCATCCCGCATATCAAGGCGGACAACTGGCGAGGCCTGGGACTGGGATACGGCTATGTGCAGGCGGAGGATGCGCTGTGCACCATGAGCGAAGCCTTCATCACGTTCAAGGGCCGGCGCAGCCTGCACTGGGGCGCGGCCAACCGCCCCGCGCATGAATCGATGCTGGGCAGGTCCAGCAATCTGGAAATGGATATTTTCTTCGCCGGCTTTCTGACGCCCGAATTGATTCGCTCATACCAGCGCGAACAGCCCGCCGGGTTGCAGGAGCTGGTGGGCGGCTTTGCCGAGGGCTTCAACCGCTATGTGAAGCTGGCGCGCAAGCAGGGCAAGGCGGCATGCGCCAGCCAGCCCTGGGTGGAGGAAATCACGGCCGACGATATCTACCGCCGCATGTATGCCGCCACCATCAGCGCCGGTTATGCGCGCTTTATTCCGGCCATCGTGAATGCGGCGCCGCCTGGAACGAAGCAGCAGGCGCGCAGCACGGATCAGCCATCCCTGGATGAGCTGCTGGCCCATACCATCGGCAACCAACCTGGCGTCGGCAGCAATGCCCTCGCGCTGGGCGGCGATGCAAGCGGGAAGGCGCAGCCGGTCCTGTTTGGCAATCCGCACTGGTTCTGGCGCGGACCAGACAGGTTTTACCAGGCCCACTTGAGCATTCCTGGCAAATTGAATGTCGCCGGCGTTTCCTTCCTTGGCGTGCCGGTGGTGATGATCGGCTTTAACCACCATGTGGCGTGGAGCCATACGGTGTCGGAGGCGCGCCGTTTTGGCCTGTTCGACCTGACACTGGCCAGTCCCACCAGCTACCGCATGGATCAGCAGAGCGTGGCGATGCAGGTCAGGAATGTCACCATCCCCCTGCGCGCTGCAGACGGCAAAGGCGGCAGTGCCACGCGCACCCTGTATTTCAGCCAGTTCGGCCCCGTGGTCGATCTGGGCGCCCGATCGCCGCATTTGGCGTGGAGCGGGGAGAAAGCCCTGGCGCTACGCGATGTCAACGGCGAGAACTTCCGCGCCTTCCGCACGTTCTTCTATTGGAACCAGGCGCGTTCGCTGGAAGAATTCGTGGCGATCCAAAAGCGCGAAGCCAGCATACCCTGGGTGAACACCATCGCCATCGGACGCGGCGACGCGCGGGTCTGGTATGGCGATATCGGCGCCGTGCCAAACGCCCCCGACGACCTGCGGGCGCGCTGCGCCACGCCGGTGTCCAAGGCCTTTGCCGGCATCGATGGCGGAACGCCGGTGCTGGACGGCAGCCGTAGCGAATGCAACTGGCTGAACGACAGTGCCGCCGCCCAGCCAGGCGCCATGCCGGCCGCGCGCCAGCCGGGGTTGTTCCGTACCGATTATGTGGCGAATATGAACGATAGCTATTGGCTGACGAATCCCGCCCAACCGCTGGAAGGCTACGCCCGGCTGCTGGGAGGCGAGCGTGGCATGCCCTCGCTGCGCAGCAAGGCAGGCCACGGCATCGCCGCCGGACTGCTGGCGCGCGCGCCGCTGCAGCCCGCCGATATGGTCAGCAGCTTGCGCGAACAGGTGCTGGATGCGCGCTCGCTGGCGGCGCAACGATACAAGGAGCCGCTGCTGCAAGCCATCTGCCAGAGCGATGAGGTGGAGCTGAAAGCCGACCCCGAGTCGGGAAAAGCCTTCGATACCGCCCAAAAAGCGCCTTTGGCCACGGCCTGCAGCGTGCTGCGCGCCTGGCCGGACAGCGCCAATGCCCAGGACCGGGGCGCGCTGCTGTGGGAGCAATTCTGGGCCAGGGTGGAACGCATTCCCGAGGCCGAGCGCTTTAAGGTTGCCTACGACCCGGCCCGTCCGCTGGAGACGCCAGCCCAGATCCGCGCCGAAGACCCGCGCATGGCGCAAAGCCTCGGCGCGGCGGTGCTGGCCATGCAGGCTGCGGGCCAGCCGCTCGATGCCCCACGCGGCAGGGATTTGTTCGCCGGGACCGGCAAGGATCATGTCGCCCTGTACGGCGGCTGCCACCAGGGCGGCTATTTCACGGTCGCCTGCCGCCCGCTGGGCAGTCAGGGCTTGACGGAGGAATTCGTCGGCAACAGCTATTTGCAGCTGGTGCGCTTCGATGACCAGGGTGCGGTGGCGGAAACTCTGCTGGCGCACGGCCTGAGCGAAACCGGACTGGATGACGTGGCGCGCAACAGCGCACTGCAGCGCTATGCGGCCAAGCGCTGGAGCGCATTTCCCTTCCGCGATGCCCAGGTTCGGGCCGCCACCGTCTCGCGCACCGTACTCAAACCGTAAACAAGCGGCGAAGCCATTCGTCTTGCAAGCAAAGCCATACACAAGGATTCAATATGCTGCGTTTTTTGATTCAACAATCCCGAAGCCTGCTGCTGGCCGCCGCCGCCGGCAGTGTGGCGCACGGTATCTGCAGCGTCACGTTGATCGCCCTGATCAGCGAAGCGCTCAGCGCCGAAGCCTCGGTGCGCACCGGCATGGCCTGGACTTTCGCCCTGCTGGCGGTGGGGCTGATGCTGACCCATATCATCGCTTCCGTGCTGTTCGAGCGCCTGAGCCAGCACGCCCATGCCGAACTGCGGCGTTATGTAAGCGCGCGCGTGATCGCCGCCGACTACCGTAACCTGGAAGCCATCGGTTCGGCGCGGGTGCAGTCGGCGCTCTCCGAGCATAGCGCCAATGTCGCTGCCTTCTTCGTGACCTTTCCGGCCATCCTGAGCAACGCGGTGGTGGTGCTGGGCTGCCTGGTGTATATGCTGCTGCTGTCCTGGCAGATCTTCCTGTTCGCGGTGGCGCTGATCGGCCTGGGTTCCTTCGGCTACCATCTCGCCAATCTGCGCGCGATCCGCCACTTGAACCGCGGCGCGGAGGAGCAGGACCGCCTGTTCGGCCATTTCCGTTCGCTGACCGACGGCGCCAAGGAGCTGCGGCTGCATTTCGGCAAGCGCAAGGTGTTCCAGGAACAGGTGCTGGGCGGCTCGATTGAAACCGTGCGCAGCGAACGCGCGCTGGGCATGTCGATTTTCGTGATTTCGGCAAGCTGGGCCAACTTCCTGATCTACGCCTTTATCGGTCTGGTGCTGTTTGTCCTGCTGGGCGGCGCTTCGGACCAGGCCCGCGTGATGACGGGTTTTGCGCTGGTCTTTGTCTATATGGTGACGCCGCTTGAAGTGCTGCTGCTGAATATACCGCGCGCCAACCTGGCCAAGGCATCGGCCATGCGCATCGACGAGATCACGGCTGGCATGAGCGATTCCGAGCAGGCCGTCAGCAGCGCCCAGCCGCAGCCGCTGCAGCAACTGGCGCTGGACAAGGTGGAGCACCGCTATTACCACGAGCAGAGCGACGATTTCTTCGCCCTCGGGCCGGTCAGCTTTACTTTCAGGCCGGGCGAAGTGGTGTTCCTGGTCGGTGGCAATGGCAGCGGCAAGACCACGCTGGCCAAGCTGCTGGTGGGCCTGTATCCGCCGGAACGGGGCAGCATCGTTTTGAACGGCCAGGGCGTGGATGACGCCAGCCGCGACCAGTACCGCCAGTTGTTCAGCACCGTGTTCTCGGACTTCCACCTGTTCGACCGCCTGCTGCACAGCGGCGAAGCCAGCGCCGACCTGGATGCGCGCGGCAACCGTCTGATCGAGCGCCTGCATTTGCAGCATAAGGTCCAGGTGCGCAACGGCGCCTTCACCACGCAGGCTTTGTCGCAAGGACAGCGCAAGCGTCTGGCCCTGGTGGTGGCCTGCCTGGAAAACCGTCCCTTCCTCGTATTCGACGAGTGGGCGGCGGACCAGGACCCCTTATTCAAGAACGTGTTTTATCTCGAAGTGCTGGCGGAACTCAAGGCCCAGGGTAAAACCATCCTGGTGATCTCGCATGACGACCGTTACTTCCATGTGGCCGACCGCTTGATCCGCATGGAAAACGGCCAGCTCAGCGAAGACAGCGTGCCACAGCGTCCGGCGCAAGCAGCATGAGCGCGCCGATTACCTTGCTATGCCTGCCGAACGCCGGCGGCAGCTCCGCCATGTACCAGCGCTGGAAGCGCCTGCTGCCGGACTGGATCAGCGTGATGCCGCTGGAGCTGCCGGGGCGCGGCCGCCGCAGCAGCCAGGCGCTGATTTGCGATTACAGCGCTATGGTGACGCGCTTGTGCAGCGAATATCTGCTGCTGCCGCAGCGGACCTACGCCCTGTTCGGTCACAGCATGGGCGGTCTGCTGGCATACGGCATGGCGCAGCGCCTACGTCAGCTGGGGGAAAGCCGGGCGCCGCGCGCGCTGCTGGTGTCCGCCACGGCCGCGCCGACGCAGCGTGGTCCGCTTATCAACAATCTGGATGACGAATCGCTGACCGCCGAGATGCGCCGCCAGGGTGGCACGCCGCAGGAGGCTTTTGCCAGCGAGCAGCTGATGCAGATGGTTTTGCCCTTGATGCGCGCCGACTATCAGGTTTGCGCCAGCTTCCGCGCTGATGCGCAGAGCCGGCCGCTGGATATTCCCCTGCATGTTTTCGCTGGACGTGCCGACACCAATACGCCGCAGCAGATGGAGGCATGGCGCAGCGAAACGCAGTCCGCATTCAGTCTTGACTGGTTCGAAGGCGGGCATTTCTACCTGCGTGGAGAGCAGCAGGAGAGACAGCTGCTGTGCGCCCTTGAGCGGCTGCTGGCCTCAGTCGGCCGCGATCAGCTCCTTGCTCCGGACTCGGATCGGATCGAGCGGACAAGCGCCGCAATAGCTTTGCCCGGGCAGCAGGTGATATAAGCAGCACTGGCTGTGCAGGGCGACAAGGCCGTCGGCCTCGGTCTTTTCGCCTGGCTTGGGCGTTGCGCGCCGCCGCCGCATGCATAAAGGATTCTCTTCTCCAGCCCACAGCGCGCCATCGATCAGTTGCGCGCGGTCGGCTGCCACCGCTGCCACATGCTGCTCACCGTGTGCCGCAGCCAGGCGCTGCGCCGCGTCGAACAGGAAGTTCAGCCAGCGCACCGCATTTCCCCACATGACTTTTTGCGTCAGCCCCGATTGGCGGCTCAATTGCGCGAACAAGGGCGTCAGATGGCTGCGCAGAAGCGCATCGTAGCGCTCTTCGGCATCGGCTTCCGGCAGTGATTTGCCCAAGGCGAGGATATGAAAACCGGCCACTGCGCCATGCGGCGCCAGGCTCACGGCCATTTGGTCCGGGGCTGCGGGGAAGCGGTGGCGCAGCAGCGTGGCCGCGGCGACCAGCGGCGGAAGCAGCGCGCCCAGATAGCGGTTGCTCCAATCCGAAGCCACGGGACGCAGGTCTTGCAATCCAAATATGGCGGCGCTTGCACGCAGCTGCCTGGTGAGCAGCTCCGGCTCGGACAATAGCAGCGCCACAGGCAGGGCCGAGGATGGAAATTGGGCTGCGCAAGACAGCGATTCGCCGTAGCTGCGCATCTCGCCCTGGAATATGGGTTCGAGCAGCGGAATCATGATGAGTGGGTGTGGTCCATGCCGTGTAGACGAATGAGGCGGCGGAAAATTTGGGCGCCGGGCTTCCCTACGCAGTTGCGTAAGGGTTTGGATTACTACCACTTTGACCTAAAGCTAATGTTAAGGATTAATTTCAGCTAGTCACATTTTTTCTTAAAAGAAATTTTGCAAAATTTTGGGTGAATAAAATACTGTAAAACGATAAAAATTTATTGTCGTATTTTCTTAAAGACCCAATGTTGCATATATTGTATGAATTTCACTAGTGTGTTGCATCTTAGGAGAAAGTCAACTTTCAGTCTGTATAATTCCAGCGAGTTGCTACAAAAGAATGCAAAAAGGGCAATCAATGCAATTTGAGCAAGCGTCCAGTTTCACCAGTTTTAGGAATGAGCACCAACTGATCACCCATTGGAGCAAGCATGTCTGACTTGGAAAACCCGGCTGCAGAGTTGTACGAAGTAGTGGTAAACGAAGAAGAGCAGTACTCGATCTGGCCGGCTAGCAAAGAGCTTCCACTTGGCTGGAAGAAGGCTGGAAAACAAGGCAGCAAAGACGTATGCCTTGCCTATATCAATGAAGTGTGGACCGATATGCGCCCACTTTCCCTGCGCCGAGCAATGAGCTCATCACAGCAGTAGCCCAGCCTTTTCCAAAAGGCTTTTGCCGGGAGCGGCCGCTGGTCTCTCCCGCGTGCGGCAGATTCACCATGTAAAGAAAGTGCGTTGAACCGCTTGCGGCGGTTCGCGTGCTCCTGCATTGAACGGGGCTGCAGCGAGGCTCCTTTGTGGCGAGTAGCGATGAATCGAATTGTTTTATCCCCTTGCGAGTCGGGCCGTGGGGGCATGCGATGAGTAAAACCGTCTTCATGTTTTCGGGGCAGGGCTCGCAGTACCGGCAGATGGGCCATGAGCTGTATCGGCGCGAGCCTGTGTTCCGTGACGCCATGCAGCGCCTTGATTCTTTGGTGCGGACCCGCTGCGGCGAGTCGGTGCTGGCGGCCCTGTACGAAGATGCGAACGGCGAGCAGCCGCTTAAGCGCGTCCGCATCAGCCACCCGGCCATCTTCATGGTGGAGTATGCGCTGGCCCGGACCTTGATTGCGGCGGATGTGCGGCCCGACCTGGTGCTGGGTTCCAGCCTCGGTTCCTATGCGGCAGCGGCGATTGCCGGCTGCGTCGACGCCGAAACCGCGCTGGAAGCCGTGATCGAAAAGGCGCTGATGCTGGAGCGGCACTGCGCGCCGGGCTGCATGGTTGCGGTCATGGGCGATCCCGCGGCGTATCTGACGCCTGGGCT
Organism: Massilia sp. BJB1822; assembly: GCF_013369485.1. Lineage (GTDB taxonomy): Bacteria > Pseudomonadota > Gammaproteobacteria > Burkholderiales > Burkholderiaceae_D > Rugamonas. The sequence goes on along the minus strand of NZ_JABWEB010000003.1, from coordinate 332,362 downwards.
GCTGGATATCTGCGAGCTGGCAGCCCGTAATTTCAACGGCCATTCGGTATTGGCCATGCCGCTGGATCAACTGGCCCGCGTTGAGAACCATCTGCGCCAGCATGGCCTGGCTTTTCAGCGTCTTGACGTGGAATTCGCCTTTCACTCGCGCTGGATCGACGCTGCGCGCCAACCCTATCTCGATTATTTGCAGACGCTGGATTTCCAGCCGGCGGCCATGCCGCTGGCGTGCTGCGCCAGCACGAGCACGCTGCAAGTCTTGCCTTCCGATTTTTTCTGGACCGTGGCGCGTGCCCCGATCCGCTTTCACGACACTGTGCAAGCCTTGGAAAGCCGGGGCAGCTACCGCTATATCGATGTTGGCCCGGCGGGCACGCTCGCCACGTTTCTCAAATATGGGCTGCCAGCCGGTTCATCGTCGCAAATCCACACGCTGATGTCGCCGTTTGGCAGCGACAGCGGCAATCTGGCGGCCGTGACCAGCGAATGCCGCCAGCCAGCAGGAAAAACAGAGCAGCATCAACCCACTAAGGAGAGCAGGGCTATGAAGGCAGTGATTTTTCCGGGGCAGGGCGCGCAGTTCAAGGGCATGGGCAAGGACGTCTTTCCCCTTTACCCCGATCTGGTACGGCGCGCATCCGAGATTCTTGGCTACTCCCTGGAAGAGCTCTGCCTCAGCGACAGCCAGAATCAGCTCTCGCGGACTCGCTATACCCAGCCGGCCCTGTTCGTGGTCAATGCGCTCAACTATTACCGCCATCAGGCGCAGCATGGCGGCGCGGCACCCGACTTCTTTGCCGGCCATAGCCTGGGCGAATACAACGCGCTGCTTGCTGCCGGCGCGTTTTCCTTCGAAACGGGGCTGCGCCTGGTGAAGAAACGCGGCGAGCTGATGGGCGCCGCGCGCGACGGAGCAATGGCCGCCGTGCTGGGCGCATCGGCCAGCGAGGTGCAGGCCATACTCGATAAGCATCAGCTGGATCAGATCGATATCGCGAACTATAACTCGCCGACGCAGATCGTGATCGCGGGCAGCAAGGACGCCATCGCCGCGGCGGAACCGATTTTCGCCAGCCAGAATCTGCGCTATGTGACGCTGAATGTGAGCGCCGCTTTCCACTCGCGCTATATGCAGCCGGCGCAGGCCGAATTTGCGCGCTTCCTGAGCGAGTTCTCCTTCACCGCGCCAACCGTGCCGGTAATCGCCAACGCCAGCGGCCGCCCATATGAGGCGGACCGGATCGCTGAAACCCTGGCTGCGCAGATTGCCGGCCCGGTGCGCTGGGTTGATTCCGTGCGCTACCTGATGGGGCGCGAGGTGGACGAATTCCAGGAAATCGGCGCGGCGGTACTGAGCAAGATGGTGCTGGAAATCCGCAGCAAGGAAACGCCGATTGTGGATGAAAGGCCGCTTGCTTCGGCTGCGGTGGCAACCCCTGCGCCCCAGCCGGTGGAAAGCAGCGGTGTGCCGGGCATCCAGGCCGCTCGCCTCGGCAGCGCCTTGTTCCGCCAGCGCTTTGGGCTGCAGTATGCCTATATGGCGGGCGCCATGTATCGGGGCGTGGCGTCAGCCGAGCTGGTGATCCGCATGGGCAAGGCTGGCTTCCTGTCTTTCTTCGGCGCGGGTGGCCTGCCTCCGGCGCGCGTTGAAGCGGGCATCCAGCGCATTCAGTCCGAACTGAAAGACGGCCAGCCCTATGGCATGAATCTGCTGGCGAACTACGAATATCCGGCCGACGAAGAGGCGGTGGTCGAGCTGTACCTGAAATATGGCGTGAGCAATGTCGAGGCGGCGGCCTTTATGCAGATGACGCCTGCGCTGGTGCGTTTCCGCCTGTCCGGCTTGCGCACCGACGCGCGCGGGGCGGTGGTCTGCGATCACCGCATCGTCGCCAAGATTTCCCGGCCCGAGGTGGCGAAGGCCTTCATGAGCCCAGCGCCCGCGGCCATCGTCAGCAAGCTGCTGGAGCAGGGCAAGATCACGCCGCTGCAGGCCGAACTCGCGCAACGCGTGCCGGTTGCCCATGATATCTGCGTAGAAGCCGATTCCGGCGGCCATACCGATGGAGGCATCGCCGCCGTCATGCTGCCGCCCATGCTGCGCATGCGCGACGAGCTGCAAGCCAGCCACCGCTACGCGGAGCCGATTTGCATGGGCCTGGCGGGTGGCATCGGTGGACCGGAAGCGGCGGCTGCCGCCTTCCTGCTGGGCGCCGATTTCATCATGACCGGCTCCATCAACCAGTGCACGGTGGAAGCCGGAATGAGCGATAACGGCAAGGCTATGCTGCAGGAAATCGATATTCACGATACTGAGTACGCTCCGGCCGGCGATATGTTCGAGATTGGCGCCCAGGTGCAGGTGCTGAAGAAATCCGTCTTCTTCCCGGCGCGCGCCAACAAGCTGCTATCGCTCTACCGCCATCACAACAGCCTGGATGAAATCCCTGAGCGCACGCGCCGCCAGCTTGAAGGCACGTATTTCAAGAAGACCTTCGAGGAAATCTGGAGCGAAACCGCCGCCTGGTTCAAGGCCCAGGGCAAGGACCATGAAGTGATTAAGGCCGAGGCCAATCCCAAGCACAAGATGGCCCTGGTCTTCCGCTGGTATTTCGCATATTGCACGCGCATCGCCATGGAGGGGCGCAGCGAGGACCAGGTCAACTACCAGATCCAGACCGGTCCAGCTCTCGGCTCCTTCAACCGCTGGGTGAAAGGCACGGCGCTGGAATCCTGGCGCAACCGGCATGTGGATGAAATCGCCATCAAGCTGCTGGCGGCCACCGCAGAGCATTTGAATCGTTCCTATACCCGTTTCCTTCAGGCTTAAAAGGTCCGCTGCGCTATGAATAACGAAAATCATAAGACTCAGGGTGAAACCGGCGCTATCGCCATCGTCGGCATGGCTTGCCGCTTTCCCGGCGCGGCGAATTATGACGAGTATTGGAAGAACCTGAGCGCGGGCCTGTCCAGCGTCAGCGAGGTGCCGGCGAACCGCTGGGACAAGGATGCGTTCTATTCCAGCGACAGCCAGGCGAAAAACAAGGCCGTCAGCAAATGGGGCGGTTTCATGGACGGCGTGGAGTTCTTCGATGCGGACTTCTTCGGCATTTCGGGACGCGAAGCGGTGGCCATGGACCCGCAGCAGCGCATCATGCTGGAACTGTCCTGGGCCTGCATGGAGGATGCGGGCTACGATCCTTCCGCCCTGAACGGCAGCCGCACCGGCGTGTATGTCGGCGTGTTCAACTTCGATTACCAGGAGCATTTGCTGCGCGCGCTTGACTCCATCGAGGCCCATGTTTCGACCGGCACGCACACTGCGCTGATCCCGAACCGCATTTCGCACTATTTCAATCTGCATGGTCCAAGCCTGCCGATCGACACGGCTTGCTCAAGTTCGCTGGTGGCGCTGCACGAGGCGGTGCACGCGATCCGCCGCGGCGAATGCGAACAGGCGCTGGTGGGCGGCGTCAGCGTCTTGTGCAGTCCGACCCATTTCATTTCCTTCTCCAAGACTGGCATGCTGTCGCCGGACGGCAGCTGCAAGACGTTCGACGAGCGCGCCAATGGTTATGTACGCGGCGAGGGGGCGGCCATGGTGCTACTCAAGCCTTTGGCCAAGGCGCTGGAGGACAAGGACAATGTTCTGGCCGTAGTGCGCGGAACGGCGCGCAATCATGGCGGCCGGGCGCGCACGGTGACGTATCCCAGCTCGCAAGCGCAATCGAAAGTGGTGGCGGAAGCGCTGGGCGAGGCAGATATCCCCGTCAGCACGCTGACTTATGTCGAAGCGCACGGCACCGGCACGCCAAAAGGCGATCCAATCGAGATCGAAGGCTTGAAGCTGGCTTTTGCGCGCGTAGCTCAGCAGCGCGGCGAGGCGCTGCCGGAACATATCTGCGGCGTTGGCAGCGTGAAGACCAATGTGGGTCACCTGGAATCGGTAGCCGGTCTGGCCGGCGTGATCAAGGTCATTCTGTCGATGCGCCAGCAAACCTTGCCGGGCTTGGTGCATTACCAGAAACTGAATCCCCGCATCGATCTGGATTCCAGTCCTTTTTACATTGTTGACCAACAGCGCGAATGGCCGGCCCTGCGCAATGAACAAGACCAGGTTGTACCGCGCCGTGCAGGCATCAGCTCCTTTGGTTTTGGCGGCGTAAATTCGCATGTGGTGATCGAAGAGTATCTCCCGGCGCAACCGCAGGAGGGGCAGGCAGACGACACGCCGGCGCTGATTGTCTTGTCGGCCAAAACGCCGGCCGCTTTGCGCGGCCAGACTGAAAGCCTGCTCTCGGCTCTGGATTCCGCCGAGATTCAGCGCGCCGGCATTCAGGCATTGGCCTACACTTTGCAAGTTGGACGTCAAGCCATGGCCGAGCGTTTGACCTTGCTGGCCGACTCGCTTCCCGCCTTGAAAGAGCAGCTGCAAACCTGGTTGAATGAGCCGGACGGCTCGCGCCGTGCGCGTAGCGCGCGCGTCACCGCCGAGATGCTGACGGCGATTCAGAGCGAGCCGGAAAGCTTGCAAGCCGTGGCGGCGGCCCTGGAAAAGGGCAATCTGGCTGAGCTGGCGCAGTTTTGGCTGCATGGCCATTCCATCGCCTGGACAAGCCTGTATGGCGGAGCCAAACAGGCCCGTGTCGCGCTGCCTTCCTATCCATTCGCCAAAGTGAAATACTGGGCCGAGGCGGAAGGCGGTACCGAACCGTCGGCCCGCGCCGAACTGCATCCCCTGCTGCATCAGAATACCTCCGATTTGAATGGGTTGCGCTTCAGCAGCCAGTTCAACGGCAAGGAATTTTTCTTCGCCGACCATGTGGTGCAAGGAGCGAAAACCTTGCCAGGTGTGGCCCAGCTGGAGATGGCCTTGCGCGCCGCGCAGACCGTCGATGGCCGCGCCGGAAAGCTGCGCCTCAAGGACGTGGTGTGGGCGCGTCCCATTGTGGCTGGCGATCAGCCACTGGATCTGCACCTGGCCTTGTATCAGGAGGCGGAAGAAGAAATCGGCTACGAAATCTACCGCGAATCGGATGATGGCGAGATCGTGTACGGCAAGGGCTCCTTGCTGCCGGCCGGGCGCGAACCGATCCTCGCCAGGCACGATCTGAAGGCCTTGCAGACCCAGTGCAGCCAGGGCCGCTTCAGCGCCGAGGAATGCTATGCGGCCTTCGATAAGGCGGGATTGAACTATGGCCCCGGCCACCGTGGCCTCGTCAATATTCAGCTGGGCGGCGATCTGGCACTGGCGCAGATCCGCTTGCCGGAATCCTTGCAGGCCGGATTTACCCGTTTTGAGCTGCATCCCAGTTTGCTGGACGCGGCCCTGCAGGCGGCGATCGGCTTCCAGGCTGGCGGCGATGGCGGATTGGCTGCAATGAGCCTGATGCTGCCGTTTGCACTCGGTTCCCTTGATGTTCTGGCGCCATGCGCGCCGTCGATGTGGGCGCTGGTGCGTCGCAGCGCTGGCAGTTCCTCGGGCGACGCGGTGCAAAAATTCGATATGGATCTGTGCGACGACGACGGCGTGGTTTGCGTGCGTCTTGGTGGGTTCTGCATGCGTGCCGCTTCCGCCGTTGCCGCGGCCGGCGTGGAAGCCATCCGCGCCGCGCTGTTTCAGCCGGAGTGGAAGGCGCAAGCAGCAGCGGGGGCAGCGGCGCCAGCTTTCGCTCGTCATCTGGTGTTGCTGTGTGGCGGCGTGCAGGCCGATTCCGCCCAACTCTCGGCGCGGATGCCGGGCGCGGAACACTTGTCCGGCCAGACCAGCGCCGATATTGCGCAAGCGTTTGAAGCTGATGCCTGCCTGCTGCTGGAACGCATCCAGGCGCTGGGTGCCGAGCCGGGCCAGCATTTGATTCAGACTGTGATTCCGGCCGATGGCGTGGGCCAGCTTTGGTCCGGCCTTGGCGGCATGTTGCGCTGCGCCAGCCTTGAAAATCCTCGCATCGCGGTACAGCTGATCAGTGTCGAGCAGGGACAGGATGTCGCGCTCGCCTTGGCCGAAAATATCGGCAGTGATGCACAGCAGCTACGCTATCAAGGCGGGCAGCGCCTGGTCCATGGCTGGGCCGAGTTGCCGTCAACAGAGGCGAATCGGCCTTGGAAAGACCGTGGCGTCTACTTGATTACGGGTGGCGCGGGTGGCCTTGGCCTGATCTTCGCGCACGATATCGCAGGTTCGGTACGCAATGCCACGCTCATTCTGACTGGCCGCTCTGCCGTCAGCGATGCCGTGCAGGCGAAGATCCGTGAGTTGGAAGCGCTGGGCGCGGTAGTGCAGTACCGACAACTCGATGTCGGCGATGCGCAGGCTGTGAACCAACTGGTGCACAGCATTCCCGAGGAATTTGAGAGCCTGGATGGCATCATTCATAGCGCGGGTGTTCTGCGCGATAGCCTGATTCAAAGGAAGACCGCGCAGCAAGTGAGGGAAGTACTGCGTGCAAAGGTCGCAGGTCTGCTGAATCTCGACCATGCCAGCCGCGAAATCGCGCTGGACTGCTTTATCTGCTTCTCGTCCACATCCGGCGCGCTTGGGAATGTGGGGCAAGCCGATTATGCCGCCGCCAACTCCTTTATGGATGCTTATGCCCACTACCGCAACGGGCTGGCAGCAAAGGGGCAGCGGCAAGGGCGCGCTCTGGCGGTCAACTGGCCCTTGTGGGAAGAGGGCGGCATGCAGGTCGATGCCGCAACCGTCCAGGAAATGCGCCAGCGAAGCGGCCTGCGGCCTTTGAGCACCGCCAGTGGCCGTGCCGCCTTGGCCCAAGCCTTGGCGTCGAATGCTTCGCAGATATTGGTTGCGGAAGGCGAGATGGCGCGCTTTAAGGCCAGTCTGTCTCAGCCGCGCAAGGCTGTTCCAGTCCGCACCGAGGCCACCATTGCGGCCGGCGCGAAGGAAAAAGCGCTGCGTTACTTCGTGCGCCTGCTGGCCGGAACGCTGCGGCGTCAGGCCGACAGCATCGATCCGTATGCCCAGATGGAGGCGTATGGCATCGATTCGATTCTGGTGGTGGAGCTGACGCGCAAGCTTGAGCAGGTATTCGGCACGCTCTCAAAGACCTTGTTCTTTGAATATCAGACCATCGCCGCACTGGCTGCCTATTTCGTGGAAAATCATGGCGAAGCGCTGGCGGTGCAGCTAGGGGAAAGTCTGATGCAAGCGGCAGCGCCGGCTGCCGTGTCGAGCGCTGAATTGACGCCCGCGAGTACAGTCTTGACAAGCCGTCGTTCGGGTTTCGCACTGCGCGCCGCACCTGCAGTATCGGTGGCGCCGGTGGTAAAAGTTGTTGTGGATATCGGCGATATTGCCATCATCGGCCTGGCAGGCCGCTATCCCCAAGCCCGCAATGTGGAAGAATTCTGGGCCAATCTGAGCCAGGGCAAGGACTGCATTGGCGAAATTCCGTCCGAGCGCTGGGACTATAAGCTGTACTTCGACGCCAACCGCGATGCGAATGGCAAGACTTACAGCAAATGGGGCGGATTTATCGATGGCGTTGACCTGTTCGACCCGCTGTTCTTCAATATCTCTCCGCGCGAAGCCGAGCGCATGGACCCGCAGGAGCGTCTGTTCCTCGAATGCGTGCATGCCGCGCTGGAGGATGCAGGCTACACCCGCGACACCATTGGCCGCCAGGAGCAAGCCGGTTCGGACGGCAGCGTCGGCGTTTTCGTCGGCGTGATGTACTCCGAGTACCAGCTGTATGGTGCGCAGGAGCAGGCGCGCGGCCGCAATCTGGCCATGCTTAACAGCCCGGCATCCATCGCCAACCGCATCTCCTACTTCTGCAACTTCAATGGCCCCAGCATGGCGCTGGATACGATGTGCTCTTCTTCGCTGACGGCCATCCACCTCGCCGTGCAGAGTTTGCAGCGCGGCGATTGCCGCGTGGCGGTTGCGGGCGGCGTCAACGTGTCGATCCACCCGAACAAGTATCTGATGCTGGCTCAGGGCAAATTCATCTCGGGCAAAGGACGCTGCGAAAGCTTCGGCGAAGGCGGGGAGGGCTACGTTCCAGGCGAGGGCGTGGGCGCGCTGCTGCTTAAGCCGAAAGCACAGGCCATCGCCGATGGCGACCATATCTACGGCATCATCAAAGCCACCGCGATCAACCACGGCGGAAAGACCAACGGCTATACCGTACCCAATCCGAACGCCCAGGCCAGGGTGATTGAAACCGCGCTGCGCGGGGCGGGCATCGATGCCCGCAATATCGGCTATATCGAAGCACACGGCACCGGCACCAGTCTGGGCGACCCAATCGAGATTGCCGGATTGTCCAAGGCCTTCCAGAGCTGGACCAAGGATAAGCAGTTCTGCTCCATCGGTTCTGCCAAATCGAATATCGGCCATTGCGAAAGCGCAGCCGGCGTTGCTGGCGTGACCAAAGTACTGCTGCAGCTGAAACATCAGCAGCTTGCGCCAAGCTTGCATTCCCGCTCGCTGAATCCGAACATCGACTTTGGCAATACGCCCTTTGTGGTGCAACAGGAGCTGGCGCCATGGCTGCGGCCAGTGGATGAGAGCAGCGGCGTTCGGCGGGAATTGCCGCGCGTAGCTGGCATTTCTTCGTTCGGCGCCGGCGGCGCGAATGCCCATGTGGTGATCGAGGAATATGCGGATGCACGTCCGCTCGCCGCTTTGCGCGGCCCAGCCGTGGTGCTGCTCTCGGCGCGCGACAGCGAGCGTCTGCAGGAACAGGTACGCCAGTTGCTGGCGGTGATTGCGCAGCCGGACCAGATTGATCTGGCCGATCTGGCTTATACGCTGCAGGTCGGCCGCGAAGCGATGGATGAACGTCTCGCCTTGCTGGCTTCTTCGCTGGAAGATCTGCGCGGCAAGCTGGAGGCGGTCCTGGGCGGCGACACTCAGCTCGAAGATGTCTACCGCGGACAGGTCAAACGCACAGCGGAGGCGCTGGGCGGCCTGATTGGCGATGAAGATATGTCTGCCGCCGTCGATGCCTGGATCGAGAAAGGTAAGTTTGGCAAGTTGCTCGATCTGTGGGTGAAAGGACTTGCCTTCGACTGGCGGCGTCTGTACCGCGATGGCACGGCGCGTCCGCGCCGTATCAGCCTGCCGACTTATCCCTTTGCCCGCGAGCGCTATTGGGTGCAGACCAGCGCCGCCGTTGAAGGCAGCGGGACTGGCAGCGAGACGCACCTGCATCCACTGGTACAGCGCAATACCTCCGACCTGGCTGGCCTGCGTTTCAGCAGCCGCTTGAGTGGCGAGGAGTTCTTCCTGTCGCAGCACGTTGTGAATGGCAACCGCGTTCTGCCGGGCGTGGCGCAGCTGGAGATGGCGCGCAGCGCCGTGGCTATGGCTGCGGGTGGCGATTGCCGCATCACGGTGAGCGATGTGGTCTGGGCGCGTCCGGTGGTCGTCGGGGAGGAAGGCTTACTGGTGCATATCGCGCTCTATCCCGAGGATGATGGGGTCGTGCGCTTTGAGATTTATGCCGATGCGGCGGACGGCGAAACTTCGCCGTTCAGCCAAGGCCTGGCCACCGTTGAAGAGCTGGAGGAAGCGCAGGACGAAACCTACGATGTTCAGGCCATTCGCGAGCAATGCCGGCGCGCATATCTGAGCGGTACGGATTTTTACCCACTTTGCCAACGCGCCGGCCTGGAATACGGCGCGGCTTTCCAGGGCGTCGCGGAACTCTTCTTGGGCGAGCAGCAGGTTCTGGCCCGTATCGTACTGCCCGAAGCCGCGCAAGCGGAAGCGGGCTATGTCTGGCACCCGAGCGTGTTGGATGCGGCTTTGCAGGCTACCCTGGCCGTGCAGGCCGATGCGGCTGGCCTACCGCCATTGATGCTGCCGTTCGCCCTGGAATCGGTGGAGGAACTTGCCCCTTGCAGCGCGAATATGTGGGCATTCGTCCACTACAGCGCGGGCAGCTCGGCCAGTCAGCGCGTGCCGAAACTTGACATTGAACTATGCGATGAAGATGGTCAGGTCTGCCTGCGCTTCCACGCATTCAGTCTGCGCGCGATGGCGGCGAATCAGGCCGATACTGCGGGAGACAAGGCCGCGCCAAACGAAGAGAAGCTGCTGCTTGCCCCGGTATGGGAAGTTGTTGGCCAAGCCGTTTCGGCCACGGTTCCCGCGCCGGAAGCACGTCTGGCGATTGTCGGCGGAACTCCAGCCCAGCGGCAGGCGGTGGCAAACCTGTATCCTGATGCGCAAATGCTTTCCCTGCCTGCAGGCGCGCAAGCCGGCACCATGGAGACGGCTTTGCGTGCCGTCGGTTCCTTCGATCATCTGCTCTGGATCGTCGAAGCCGGCGAAGAGCATGATGACGAGGGACTGATCGCGGCGCAGGAAGCGGGCGTAATCACAGGCTTCCGGCTGGTGAAAGCGCTGCTCGCAATCGGCATGGCAGACCAGCCGCTTGGCTGGACCGTGCTGACTTGCCAGAGCCAGTCTGTGCATGCTTGCGATGTCATCGCGCCGGCTCACGCCAGTGTGCATGGCTTTATCGCTTCCATGGCCAAGGAGTTCCGCCGTTGGCAGGTGCGTCTGCTGGATATGCAGGCCGACACGGCCTGGCCTTGGCAGCAGATTTTCGGCCTGCCGTTCAACGCAGCGGGCGACGCGCTGGCATGGCGCTCCGGCCAATGGTTCCGCCAGCAACTGCAGCCGGTGCAGATGGCTGCGCCGACGGAAACGGAAGCGGTTTATCGTGCAGGCGGCGTATACGTCATCATTGGCGGCGCGGGCGGCATCGGCCAGGCGCTGAGCGAACATCTGATCCGCAACTTCCAGGCCAATGTGTTCTGGATCGGGCGGCGCGCCCTGGATGGCGAGATTGAGCAAGCGATTGCCCGCCTCAGCGCCTTCGGTCCCGCGCCAAGCTATATTTCGGCCAACGCGGCCGACCTCCGCGCGATGGAGACTGCGCGCGAAGCGATTCTGGCGCGCTTCCCCCGCATCCATGGCGTCGTTCACGCGGCCATCGCCTTGCTCGACAAGAGCCTGGCCCAGATGGATGAAGAACGGCTGCGCGCGGGGCTTGTGGCGAAAGTCGATATCAGCGTGCGGATGGCGCAGGTTTTCGGCAAGCTGCCGCTGGACTTCATGCTGTTCTGCTCATCGCTTTTGAGCTTCATCAAGGCGGCGGGACAAAGTAATTACGCGGCCGGCTGCACTTTCAAGGATGCCTACAGCCTGCAACTGGCAAAGCGCCTGCCTTACCCGGTGAAGACCATGAACTGGGGTTATTGGGGTAGTGTGGGCGTGGTTGCCTCGCAGGCTTACCGGGAGCGCATGGCGCAGCAAGGCATAGGCTCGATCGAGCCGGAGGAAGGCATGCTGGCTATCGATGCGCTGATGGCCGCGCCGTTGCCGCAACTGGGCTTCCTGAAAGTGACCTCGGCGATGCCCAGGGGCGGCATCCAGGATCTGATCGGCGCGAATCGCGTGGATATCCATCAAGCCGGCTATGCCTCGGCGGCCGCGGCCCTGAGCGAGCAAAACACGGTGCCGCTACCGGCTGATGCCAGCCAGTTGGCTGCGCGCCGTCAGGAAATGGACCGGCTGTCGCTTGCCGTGCTCTGGGGCGAGCTGCGCGCCGTAGGCATGTTTGCCACGGCAGACTCCTTTGGCTTGAACGATGCAATGGCTTCATCCGGCATCCGCCCCGGCTATGCGCGCTGGCTCTCGCATAGCCTGCAATGTCTGGCTCAGGCGGGCTTGCTGCAGCAGACCGGCGCCGATGCCTGGCGCGTGGCGGAGCAAGGTCCGGTCCACGAGCAGGCCTGGGCCGAATGGGAGCAGCGCAAGCACGCCTGGCTGAGCGATGCGAATCAGCGCGCCCAGGCCGTGCTGGTGGAAACCATGCTGCGCGCCTTGCCGGCAATGCTCAACGGACGCACGCCCGCCACATCGATCATGTTCCCGAACTCCTCGATGGAACTGGTGGAAGGCGTTTATCGCGGCAGCCCGCTTGCCGACTACTATAACGATGTGCTGGCGGCCAGCGTTCTGGCCTTTATCGCGGCCCGCCTGCGCCAGGAGCCATCGGCCCGCATCCGTATTCTGGAAATCGGTGCGGGAACGGGCGGCACCAGCGCGCGCGTGCTGGCGAAGCTGAAACCCTATGCCGGCAATATCGATCAGTACTGCTACACCGATCTGTCGCGTGCTTTCCTGCTGCACGCGGAACAGCAGTACGGGCCGCATTACCCCTATCTCGCCTACAGCCTGTTCGATGCCGGCAAGCCGCTGGCAGGGCAGAGTATCGAGGCGGGCAGCTACGATCTGGTGATTGCCACCAACGTTCTGCATGCGACCAAGGATATCCGCGAAAGCCTGCGCAACGCGAAGGCAGCTTTGCGCGCTAATGGCCTGTTGCTGCTGAATGAGTTGAGCAGCTGCGAGTTGTGGGCGCATCTGACGTTCGGCATGCTCGACGGCTGGTGGCTGTACGAGGACGAAACCTTGCGCATACCCGGCTGCCCAAGCCTGGCGCCAGCCATGTGGAAGACCGTGCTGCGCGAGGAGGGCTACCGCCACATCATGTTCCCGGCCGATGCTGCGCACGTCCTTGGCCAGCAAGTGGTGCTGGCAGAAAGCGATGGCATCACGCCGCAGCGCCACGTCAAGCCAGCGCCGGCACCCGCTGCGCCGGCAGTTCGCGCCGTTGCCGCAACCGTCAGCGCTCCGGTTTCGGCGCGCGCAGCCGTCAAGCTTGCGCCGACCGCAGCGAGTCAACCAGCATCGTCGCTGCGCGACGGATGCGTTCTGCGATTGAAGAAGCTGGTCGGACAGGTGCTGAAAATGCCGGTCGAGAAAATCGATGCCGCCAGCAATCTTGATCAATACGGCATCGACTCGATTCTGGTACTGGAACTGACCAATGGCCTGCGTGCGGCGCTGTCCGATGCCGGCATCACGAGCAGTTTAAGCACCTCCCTGTTCTTTGAATACCAGTCCATCGACGCATTGGCCGATTATTTTGTGCATACCGAAACCGCCGCGATGATGCGCTGGACCGGACTGGATGCGGCTGCGGAAGCCGCGCCGGTGGGCGCCGTTCCCGCGTCTCAGGCTGTCGCCCAGCCGGCGCGGACTCTGGCGTCGCCCAACGGGCGCCGCGTGCGCGCTTCCTTTGCATGGAAGGGCAAGGCTGCGGCCAAGCCAACGGACCTGGCGGGGCAGTTCGATGTGGCCATCATCGGCCTGTCGGGCCGCTATCCAATGGCGGAGAACGTGGCGCAGTTCTGGGAGAACCTGAAGGATGGCCGCAATTGCATCGGCGAGATTCCCGCTGAGCGCTGGGACCATAGCCGCTACTTCGATCCGGCCAAGGATAGCCCCGGTAAAACCTATACGAAATGGGGCGGCTTCCTGAACGATATCGATTGCTTCGATGCGCGTTTCTTCCATATCTCGCCGCGCGAGGCTGAGGCCATGAGTCCGCAGGAGCGATTGTTCCTGCAGGAGGCCTACAGCAGTATCGAGGACGCGGGTTATACGCCGTCCGGTTTGAGCGCAAGCCGCAAGGTCGGCGTGTTTGTGGGGGCGATGAATGAGTACTACGGTGCTGGCAGCCGCTTCTGGTCCATAGCTAACCGCGTTTCCTGGCTGTTCAATTTCCAGGGGCCGAGCATGGCGGTCGATACCGCATGTTCCTCATCGCTGACGGCGGTGCATCTGGCGCTGGAAAGCCTGCGCAGCGGCGCAAGCGAAGTCGTCGTGGCTGGCGGCGTCAATCTGATCGTCGCTCCGGATCAGCTGGTGGAGCTGGCAGCAATGACGATGCTGTCCAGTAGCGACAAATGCAAGTCCTTCGCCGCCGATGGTGATGGCTTTGTGGATGGCGAGGCTGTTGGCGCGATCGTACTTAAACCCCTGCAGCGCGCGATCGAGGACGGCGACCATATTTATGGCGTCATCAAAGGCAGCGCTGTCAATGCCGGCGGCAAGACCAACGGCTATATGGTGCCGAACCCGAACCAGCAGGCCCAATTGGTCAAGGATGCGCTGGAGCGGGCCGGCGTCAATGCCCGCAGCATCAGCTATCTGGAAGCGCAAGGAACGGGCAGCAGCCTGGGCGATCCGATTGAAATTGCCGGCTTAAGCAAGGCATTCCGCAACTGGACGGAGGATAAGCAGTTCTGCGCTTTGGGCAGCGCGAAGTCCAATGTGGGCCATTGCGAAAGCGCGAGCGGCATGGTTGGCATCAGCAAGGTGCTGATGCAGATGAAGCATCGGACGCTGGTTCCCAGCCTGCACGCGGCCGTGCTCAATCCGGATATCGACTTTGTCAACTCGCCGTTCGTACTGCAGCAGAAGCTTGGCACGTGGGAGCGTCCGCAGGTGGCGACCGATGGCAGGAGCAGCGAGCAGCCACGTATTGCGGGCATATCGTCATTCGGCGCTGGCGGCGCCAATGCCCACCTGATTATCGAGGAATTTATCACTGCGTCGCTTGACCAGACATCGTCCGGCCCTGAGCTAGTGGTGCTTTCCGCGCGTACCGAAGAAGGCTTGCGGCAGCGTGTTCAGCGTCTTCTCGCGGCCATTGCGCCAGAGCGCATCGAGCCGCAAATAACGCTGGCGAATATTGCTTACACCTTGCAAGCCGGGCGCGAGGCAATGGAAGAGCGTTTGGCCATTTTGGTGGACTCGCTCGACGCACTGCGCCGAAAACTGGGTGCCATTAACACAGGCGAAAGTGAAGTCGATGGGGTTTATCGCGGTCAGGCCAAGAAAAACAAAGAGGCGTTCAGCCTGTTTGCGGGCGATGAGGATATGGACAGCATCATCGCCACGTGGTTTGCCAAGGCCAAACTGGATAAGCTGGGCGAGCTTTGGACCAGGGGCTTTGCGTTGGATTGGAGCGCCTTGTATGCGGCAGACGGCGCAAGTCGGCCATCGCGTATCAGCTTGCCAACCTATCCATTCGCCAAGGATCGATACTGGAAGGAGACGGGCGATGCGACGCGGCCAGCCATCGCCGTGCCGGCAGTTGTGGCCCGGGTAGCTGCGCCAGTTCCGCCAAGCGATATAGACCTGCAAGGCCACATAGGAGGCCTGCTGACGGCCAGCGTCTCGGCCATCCTGAAAGTGGCGGAGGAGGATATTGACGGCGACACCCAATGGAGCGAATACGGCTTCGATTCGATTACGCTGACCAGCTTCTGCAACTCGCTCAACGATCAATATGGCGTTGGCTTGGCGCCGACCATCTTCTTCGAATACCCAACGCTGGATGGGTTGGCAAAGTTCCTTGCCGATGAACGGCGTTCGCTGTTCCAGACTGCCGCCCCTGAACCCGAGCCGGTACAGTACGTGAACCCGGAGCCTGCACCCCAGCCGCGCAGGGAAAGCAAGGACGCTGTCGCCATCATCGGCATGAGCGGCCAGTTCCCGATGGCGCCCGATATGGACGCCTTCTGGCGCGTGCTGGAAGAAGGCCGGGATTGCATCGGCGAGATTCCAAAAGACCGCTGGGACTGGAAGGCCATCTACGGCGATCCCAATCTGGAAGAGAACAAGTGCAATAACAAATGGGGCGGTTTCATTGAAGGTATCGCCGACTTCGACCCGCTGTTCTTCGGCATCTCGCCCAAGGAGGCGGAGCTGATGGACCCGCAGCAACGGCTGATGATGGTCCACGTTTGGAAGGCGCTGGAGGATGCCGGGTATGCCGGTTCGGCGCTGTCCGGCAGCGATACGGCGCTCTTTATCGGGACCATCGCCAGCGGCTACGCGGATCGGGTGCGGCGTGCGGGCATGGCGATTGAAGGGTATTCCTCGACCGGCTCCGTGGCGTCGGTCGGACCGAACCGCATGAGCTATTTCCTTGATTTCCACGGGCCGAGCGAGCCTGTGGAAACCGCCTGCTCCAGCTCACTGGTGGCCTTGCGACGCGGCGTTCAAGCCATTCAGCGCGGCGAATGCGGCGTGGCGGTGGTAGGTGGCGTGAACGCCATCGTCAATCCCGACCTGCATATCAGCTTCAACAAAGCCGGCATGCTGGCCGAGGATGGGCGCTGCAAGACCTTCTCCAGCTCGGCGAATGGTTATGTGCGTGGGGAGGGCGCCGGCATGCTTGTGCTCAAGTGCCTGAGCGATGCGGAGCGTGACGGCGACCATATTTATGGCCTAGTGCGCGGTACGGCGGAAAACCATGGCGGCCGCGCCAACTCGCTGACTGCACCGAATCCGAAGGCGCAAGCGGCTGTGGTCAGCATGGCGTATGAGGATGCTGGTGTGGATCCGCGCACGGTGACTTACATCGAAGCACACGGCACGGGAACCAGTCTTGGCGATCCGGTTGAGATCAATGGCCTGAAAGCCGCCTTCAAGCATCTATACGATACGGCTGGCGCGCGCGTCGAATCGCGCCACTGCGGTATCGGCTCGGCCAAAACAAACTTTGGCCATCTGGAGCTGGCGGCCGGGGTTGTTGGCGTGATGAAGGTGCTGCTGCAGATGCGGCATAAGAAGCTGGTTCGAAGCCTGCATAGCGCTGAGCTGAATCCGTATATTGATCTGGAATCCAGCCCCTTCTATGTGGTTCAGGAGGCGCGCGAATGGACCGCTTTGCGCGATGCGGACGGCAAGGAAATCCCGCGCCGTGCCGGGGTAAGCTCGTTCGGCTTCGGCGGCGTCAATGCGCACGTGGTGCTGGAGGAGTATATCGCTCCTGCGCGCCAGGATCATGCGCCTGCTGGTCCGGTGGGCATAGTGCTGTCGGCACGGAACGAGGAACGTCTGCTGGAGCAGGCGCACCAGTTGCTCAACTTCGCAAGCACGCCGCAAGTTCAAAAAGATGTTCCGCTATCTGATCTGGCTTATACCTTGCAGGTCGGACGGGAAGAGATGGAAGAAAGGCTCGCTTTCGTTGCCGCTTCGTTCGGCGAGCTGCGCGAGAAGCTGGCTGGTTTTGTGCGAGGTAATGGTCAGTCGATCTTGCGCGGCCAGGCAAAACGCGGGAAGGATTCCATCTCCCATGGTTCCGATCCGTCTGCAGATATTGAAGGCTTGCTCTCCCAATGGGTCAATGGCCGGGACGTGAATTGGTTGCCGCAGTATGCCGGCCGCAAGCCGCAACGGGTAAGCCTGCCGACCTATCCCTTTGCGCAGGAGCGCTATTGGATCAACGTCGGTCATGGTCAGCAGATAAGCGGTTCTGGCGGCGTGCTTCATCCCCTCGTGCAGCATAACCGCTCGAACATTTCAGGTCTGCGTTTCAGCAGCCATTTTGATGGCGGCGAATTTTTCCTGGCCGATCATATGGTGCGCGGTGAGCGCGTATTGCCTGGTGCTGCGCAGCTTGAAATGGCGCTGCAAGCGGGCAAGCTGGCAACCGAGAATGCTCACGGCCTGCGGCTTAGGAATGTTGTCTGGGTGCGTCCTGCGATTACGGGAACTGATGGCCTGAGTTTGAATGTAGCGCTTCGCCCTGCCGAGGGACGGACCTTGGCCTTTGAAGTCCAGGGAACTTCCCCAAGCAGCGAAGGTTCTGTATTCAGTCAGGGTTTGGTGGAGTCTGTCGACGCATCCATTTCGGCGGCAGTGCATGATCTTGCGACCTTGCGCGCGCATGGCACGCGCCGGCGGATGGATGCCATTGAGTGTTATGCGCTGTTTGAGCGAATGGGATTGCAATATGGCCCGAGTTTCCAAGGGCTGCGCGAATTGCTGGCCGGTGAGAGGTTTGCGCTGGCCCGCATTGAGCTGCCGTCCGTCGTTCGGGATTCGCTGGGGGACTTCACGCTGCATCCTGCATTGCTCGATGCGGCCTTGCAGGCTTCCGCCGGTCTGCTCGGTGGTACTGAACTGATGCTGCCGTTCGCCCTTGGATCGCTGGAGATCTTGCATACGCCTGGCGAAAGTATGTGGGCTGTGGTGCAGCGGAGCCATGGATGTGCAGCAGGCGATTCGGTGCAGAAGCTTGACATCGATCTGTGCAGCGACGATGGCCAGGCATGCATCCAGATCAGGGAGTTCAGCCTGCGCGCGGTTGCAGGTGGCGGAAAACGTACTTCCGATTCGTCCACCTTGCTGCAGCCGGTTTGGCGCGCGCAGCCAGCGCTGTCGGAAAACGCTGGCACGACCTATGCCCGCCACCTCGTTCTTCTATATGGCGCCACTGAGCAGGATGTGGTCGCGATCCGCAATCGCTTGCCAGATGCCGACTGCGAGCTTTTGCCGGTACATGCTGATGTTGCCGCTTGCTTCGAATCCGCCGCCCACCTGCTTCTGGAGCGTCTGCAAGCTCTGGGCAGCGAGACTGGAACATCGCTGATTCAGCTGGCCGTACCGGGCGACGGTGCATTCCAGACACTGAGCGGCTTGGGAGCCATGCTGCAAAGCGCGCAGCAGGAAAATCCGCGCCTTACAAGCCAGGTAATCGCGTTCGAGCGAGGCCTGGACTTGTCAACCGTTCTGCTGGAGAACCGCGTCAGCGCGGACAGGCAGATCCGCTATCGCCGCGGCGAACGCATGGTCCGAGGCTGGAGCGAGCTGGCGACAAGCGGCTCGGTACAGTGGAAGGATCATGGGGTATATCTGATTACAGGCGGCGCCGGTGGCCTGGGCCTGATCTTTGCCCGCGATATAGCCAGCGCTGCGAACGGCGTCACCCTGGTTCTGGCAGGCCGTTCGCCGATGAACGACGCCATACGCGGCAGTATCCGCGAACTTGAAGCCTTGGGCGCAGTGGTGCAATACCGTCAGCTCGATGCCGGCGATGCGCAGGCGGTCATGCAGCTTGTTCACGGCATTCAGGAAGAACATGAGGGACTGGACGGCATCATCCACAGTGCCGGCGTGGTGCGCGACAGCTTCCTTATCAGAAAAACGCCGGAGCAACTGCGTGAAGTCCTGCGCGCCAAGGTTGCCGGTACAGTGAACCTCGACCAGGCCAGCCGTGATATTGCTCTGGACTGCTTCATCTGCTTCTCCTCGCTGTCTGGCGTGATCGGCAATATCGGGCAGGCGGATTATGCGGCAGCGAACGCCTTTATGGACAGCTTCACCCATCACCGCAACGAACTGGTCGTCCAAGAAAAGCGCCACGGACGAACCTTGTCGATTAATTGGCCGCTGTGGGAGGAGGGCGGCATGCAGGTCGATGCCGCCACGCGCCAGCATCTGCTTGAACATCTCGGCATGACGCCTTTGAGCACGGTCGACGGTTGCGCGGCTTTGGCTGCGGCATTGGCCAGTGGCGTGCCGCAGGTGCTGCTGGTGCATGGAGATGCCGACCGCATGAACTCAATTCTGCAAGGACGTCCGCCGGAACGGACGGAAAATCAAAGAGAAAAAGCCATGCCGATATCCGATGACCTGGAAGAAAAAGCAAGCCGCTACTTTGTGCGTTTGCTGTCCACCGCGCTCAAGCTGCCGGTGCAGCGCATTAATCCGCAAGCGCAGATGGAATCCTATGGCATCGATTCCATCCTGGTCCTGGATCTGACCCGCGCGCTGGAAAAGGTGTTTGGCTCTTTGCCGAAGACGCTGTTCTTCGAATATCAGACTATCGACGCGCTGAGTAAATACTTCTTGCAGCAGCATGCTTCCGTCCTGGTTCCGCTGTTGGGCGAAAGCCGCAAAGCACCCGCGCCCGCGGCTCCAAGTCCAATTCCAGCGAGTATTGACATGCGGGATAGCCTGCGTGTTCCTCTCGCCCCGGCAGTCAGCACGGGCAACGACGAAATCGCCATCATCGGCCTGGCGGGCCGCTATCCGCAGGCCCGCAATATCGAGGAATTCTGGGCCAATCTGAGCCAGGGCAAGGATTGTATCGGCGAAATTCCTGCCGACCGCTGGGACCACAAGCTGTATTTCGACGCCGACCGCAATGCTGCCGGCAAGACGTATAGCAAATGGGGCGGCTTCATGGACGGCGTTGATCTCTTCGATCCGCTGTTCTTCAATATTTCGCCGCGCGAAGCTGAACGCATGGACCCGCAAGAGCGCCTCTTCCTGGAATGCGTGCACGCTACCCTGGAGGATGCTGGCTACACACGGGGGAATGTGGCGAGCGAAGGTGAGGTTGGCGTGTTCGTCGGTGTGATGTACGAGGAATATCAGCTTTATGGCGCACAGGAGCAGGTACGCGGCAACAATATCGGTCTGTTCAACAGTCCGGCGTCGATAGCCAACCGCATATCCTACTACTGCAACTTCAGTGGTCCAAGCATGGCGCTGGATACGATGTGCTCCTCGTCGCTGACGGCCATTCACCTTGCGGTTCAGAGCCTGCAGCGCGGTGATTGCAGCGTTGCGCTTGCGGGCGGCGTGAATGTATCGATCCATCCGAACAAATACCTGATGCTGGCCGAGGGTAAGTTCGTATCCGGCAAAGGACGATGCGAGAGCTTCGGTGAAGGCGGCGAGGGTTATGTTCCTGGCGAGGGCGTGGGCGCGGTACTGCTCAAGCCTAAAGCGCAGGCCATCGCCGACGGCGATCATATCTACGGCATTATCAGAGCCACCGCCGTCAATCATGGCGGCAAAACCAATGGCTATACGGTGCCGAATCCGAATGCGCAAGCCAAGGTTATCGAGAAGGCCTTGCGCTTGGGCGGCGTCGATGCGCGCGACGTCAGCTACATCGAAGCCCATGGAACCGGCACCAGCCTGGGCGACCCTATCGAAATTGCGGGTCTTTCCAGAGCTTTCCAGCAGTGGACACGGGACAAGCAGTTCTGCGCCATCGGCTCGGCCAAATCAAATATTGGCCACTGCGAGAGCGCGGCCGGCATCGCGGGCGTGAGCAAGGTACTGCTGCAGATGAAGCATCGGCAGCTTGCGCCAAGCCTGCATTCCCGTTCGCTGAATCCGAATATCGACTTTGCCGCAACGCCGTTTGTGGTGCAGCAGGAGCTGGCTCCATGGCCTGGCGTGCAAAGGAATGGCGTCGAACTCCCGCGTATCGCCGGCATTTCCTCTTTTGGCGCTGGCGGCGCCAACGCCCATGTGGTGATTGAAGAGTATATTGCGCCACCCGTAGAGCGCTCCGTGGTGGGCGTTCCTGCCTTGGTGCTGCTTTCGGCGCGGAACAAGGCGCGGTTGCAGGAGCAGGTAGGCCTGCTGCTGGCCGCCATCGCCGCACCGGCCGATATCGATCTGGCCGATCTGGCGTATACCCTGCAGGTCGGCCGGGAGGCGCTGGAAGAGCGTCTTGCCCTGGTCGTCCATTCGATCGACGAACTGCGGACAAAACTGCAAGCCATCGCAGCGGACGAAACCTGGCCGGAAGACGCCTATCAAGGCCAGGCGAAGCGCGACGAAGACGGTATGGACGGCCTGTCCGGCGATGACGATATGTCCGGCACCGTCGATGCATGGCTGGCGAAAGGGAAGTTCGGCAAGCTGCTGGAACTGTGGGTGAAGGGATTTGCTTTCGACTGGCGCCGTTTGCATGCGCGTGCCGCCCGCAGGCCCCAGCGTATCAACCTGCCGACTTATCCGTTTGCTCGCGAGCGCTATTGGATCGAGACTGGCGCCGTGACAGCACCGGGGCAGATGGCGGCGGTGCTGCACCCTATGGTCCACGCCAACACGTCCAACCTTGGCGTTCAGCGTTTCAGCAGCCGTTTCAATGGGGCTGAGTTCTTCCTCAACGACCACAAGGTGCATGGCCGTGCCATCCTGCCAGCGGTTGCGCAGCTGGAAATGGCGCTGTTCGCAGCACGCAAGGCGGCCACGGTCCAGCAGGCATTCTGCTTGCAGGACGTAAGCTGGTCCCGTCCAGCCACGGTGGATGAGGAAGGCCTCGACCTGCATATTGCGCTGACTCCTCAGGGGCGGGATGAAATCGGCTTCGAAATCTATAGCGAAAGCGGTGAAGACATACTTACTTACAGCGATGGCGTGCTAGCTCCGGCGGAAAACCTGAATGCTTCCCACGATCTGGCGGCACTGCGCGAGCTTTGCTCGCTGAATCATCTGAGCCAGGAACAATGCTATGAGCTGTTTGGCCGCCTGGGTATTCAGTATGGTTCCAGCTTCCGGGGACTGGTCGAAATATTGATTGGAGAGGCGCTGGCCGTCGCGCGCATTTCCGCACCAGAGTTGGCCGGTGCTGAGAACTTCATCCTGCATCCAGGCGTTTTGGACGCCGCGCTGCAAGCCACAGTAGGCCTTGCGCTGGAGCCCGAAGCACCGGTGGCAATGCTGCCATATATGTTGGCATCGCTGACGGTTCTAGCGCCGTGCAGCGGCAGCATGTGGGCCGTGGTGCAGCGCCAGACTGGTGTTCCCGGTGGGGCAATCCAGCAATTCAATATCGATTTGTGCGATGACGTGGGCAAAGTCTGCGTGAGGATGGCCGGGCTTGAGCTGCGAGCCGCGCCCGCCGCGTCCAGGCCGGAGGAACCCAGCACGCCTGCAGCCGAAGTTCCAGTGGCGGTCACTGAGGATTTACAGGAGAAAACGCTGCGCTATCTTGCGCGTTTGCTTTCCGCTGTTCTTAAGCTGCCTGCCGAGAAGATCGATGTGAAGGCCCAGCTTGAAGCCTATGGCATCGACTCGGTGATGGTGATGGATCTGACCCGCAGCCTGGAGAAGATCTTCGGCCCACTCTCGACGACGTTGTTCTATGAATATCGCAGTATTGCTGCATTGAGCGGCTACTTCCTGAAGAAGCATGAGGAAGTGTTGGGCAAGCTGCTGAACAGCCAGCAGGTAATTGCCGCGCCGCTGATTAAGGCTGCCACCGGAAAAGCACCTCAAGTCGCAAAGCGCCGCTTTGAAGCGGGCCATGCACGCAACGACGACGAAATCGCCATCATCGGCCTGGCAGGACGTTATCCCAAGGCGCGCAATCTCGAGGAGTTCTGGACGAATCTCAGCCAAGGCAAGGACTGCATCGGCGAGATTCCTGCTGAGCGCTGGAACCACAATCTGTACTTCGATGCCGACCGTAATGCCACCGGCAAGACTTACAGCAAGTGGGGTGGCTTTATCGATGGTGTCGATACCTTCGATCCGCTGTTCTTCAATATCTCGCCGCGCGAAGCGGAGTTGATGGACCCGCAAGAGCGCCTGTTCCTTGAATGCGTTCATGCCACGCTTGAAGACGCCGGCTATACGCGTGAAACAGTGGCTGGCGGGAACGGCAAGGCTGGCGTATTCGTCGGCGTGATGTATGGCGAATACCAGCTTTACGGGGCGCAGGAACAGGCGCTGGGACGACAGATCGCCATCTCCAGCAGCCCGGCGTCGATCGCCAACCGCATTTCCTACTTCTGCAATTTCAATGGCCCCAGCATGGCCGTCGATACCATGTGCTCGTCCTCGCTGACTGCCATCCATCTGGCGGTACAAAGCCTGCAGCGCGGCGATTGCACGGTGGCCGTGGCGGGCGGCGTGAATGTATCGGTGCATCCAAATAAATATCTGCTGCTCGCCCAAGGCAAGTTCATCTCCGCCAAAGGACGCTGCGAAAGCTTCGGCGAGGGCGGCGAAGGCTATGTGCCGGGCGAAGGTGTCGGCGCGCTGCTGCTTAAGTCGAAGGCGCAGGCCATTGCGGATGGCGATCATATTTATGGCGTGATCAAGGCCAGTGCTGTCAACCACGGCGGCAAGACCAATGGCTACACCGTGCCGAATCCCGGCGCGCAAGCCGAAGTGATCGAAAGCGCATTGCGCGAAGCGCGTATCGATGCGCGCAGCATCAGCTACATCGAAGCGCACGGCACAGGGACCAGCCTGGGCGATCCAATCGAGATTGCCGGTCTGTCCCAGGCGTTCGAGCACTGGACGCAGGACAAGCAGTTCTGTGCCATCGGCTCGGCCAAATCGAATATCGGCCATTGCGAAAGCGCCGCTGGCATTGCCGGCGTAACCAAGGTGCTGTTGCAGCTGAAGCACCAAAAGCTGGTCCCAAGCTTGCATTCCCATTCGCTCAATCCGAATATCGATTTTGCGGACACGCCATTCATCGTTCAGCAGGAACTGGCGGACTGGCCGCGTCCTGTCAGCGGGACGGGTGCGGAACAGCGCGAGCTGCCACGCCGGGCGGGCGTCTCGTCCTTCGGCGCGGGAGGCGCAAACGCGCATATCGTGATCGAGGAATACGTCGCGCCTCAAGGCGAGGCAGCAGCTTCCGGTGGACCTGCATTGATCGTGCTGTCGGCACGCAACGAGGAACGGCTGAAGGAGCAGGTGCTGCAACTGCTGGCTGTCACCGATGAGGTATCGCTGGCCGATTTGGCCTACACCCTGCAAGTCGGCAGGGAGGCAATGGAGGCGCGCTTGGCACTTGTCGTCCACTCCCTGGCCGAGCTGCGCGAGAAGCTGCAAGTTCTTGCCGAAAGCGGTGCTCTTCCGGAAGGCGCATATCGCGGCCAGGTCAAACGTGGTCCCGACGCACTGGATGTTTTGGCCAGCGATGATGATATGTCGGCAGCCATCGGTGCCTGGGTCGAAAAGGGCAAGTTCGGCAAGCTGCTGGAGCTGTGGGTGAAAGGCCTGGCCTTCGATTGGCAGCAGCTTTATCTGCAAAATGCGCCGGCTCCCCACCGCATCAGCCTTCCGACGTATCCATTTGCGCGCGAGCGGTATTGGATCAATGCCGGTGCGGCAGGCCATCGTGTTCCTTCTTCTGCTTTGCTGCATCCGTTGGTTCACCGGAATACCTCGCGCCTCTCCATGCAGCGCTTCAGCAGCTGCTTTAGCGGTACGGAATTCTTCCTGGCGGATCACCGCGTCCAGGGCCAGGCTGTGCTGCCGGGCGTGGCGCAGCTTGAAATGGCGCTGTTCGCGGCTAAGGAAGCCATGGATGAGGCGCAGCCGCTGCGTTTGCAGGATGTGGTCTGGTCTCGTCCCGTTCAGATAGGTGCCGACGACCCCGATCTGCATCTGGCCTTGTATCTAGAGGAGCATGGCGAGATCGCTTTTGAGATTTATAGCGAAGACGAAGCCGGCAGCCCTATCGTCTACAGTGGAGGAACTCTCGCGCCGGCGACGAATCTCACTGCCGGCTACGATCTGGAGGCCGTGCGGGCGCAATGCACGCTTGGCCGTTTGAGTGAAGAGCAGTGCTATGGCATCTTCGGCCAGCTTGGCATTCAATACGGAACCAGCTTCCGCGGCTTGAAGGAGGTATTGGTTGGCGAACAGCTTGCGCTGGCAAGTATCGCCTTGCCTGCCGGCGCCTCGCTGGAAGGCTTTACCCTGCATCCCGCCTTGCTGGATGCAGCGCTGCAGGCGGCCATCGGTTTGCTGGCGGAGCCGGGAGCTGCACTCATGCTGCCATATGCGCTTGGCTCGCTGGATATTCTCGCACCATGCTCCAGCAGTATGTGGGCCGTGGTGCGCCGTACAGCTGGCAAGGCAGACGATCCAGTGCAGCAGCTGGATATCGATCTATGCGATCAATCCGGCAAGGTCTGTTTGCGATTTGGCCAGCTGGAACTGCGCGCCGTTCCCAGAGCCTTGCACCAACCGGTATTGGCTCAGGCGGAACGCCTTGCACCGGTTCTGCTTCTGCGTCCGGAATGGCGGGCGCAGGAGGTTGTGTCGGCTCGCTCAGATGCTGCGTTTTCCCGCCGCCTGGTTCTCCTGTTCGGCATCGCGCAGGAGGCGATGGCGGCGGCGCAGCAGCAGTTGCCAGCCACCGACTTCCACATCATCGGCGGGAGCGATGATCTGGCCGACTCCTTTGGCAAGGCAGCGGAGGAGTTGCTGCGGCATCTTCAGGCATTGAATGCCGAAGCAGGGAACGCATTGATCCAGATTGTGCTGGCTTCCTCTGACGAAAATCAGGCCATGCGCGGTCTGGCGGGCATGCTGCGCAGCGCTCAGCTTGAGAATCCGCGCATCAATGTCCAACTAATCGAGGTAGAACCGCGCCAGGACTGGTCACAGGCTTTGCTCGAAAATACGGATGACAGCGCGCAGCATGTGCGCTATCGCGGCGG
This sequence comes from Massilia sp. BJB1822, assembly GCF_013369485.1. Taxonomy (GTDB): domain Bacteria; phylum Pseudomonadota; class Gammaproteobacteria; order Burkholderiales; family Burkholderiaceae_D; genus Rugamonas. The sequence goes on along the minus strand of NZ_JABWEB010000003.1, from coordinate 306,463 downwards.
AAAGCGCATGGTTCAGGAGTGGACGGAACTGGATGCGCATCGCACTGCATCCTGGAAGGACTACGGCGTTTATCTGATTACCGGCGGCGCCGGTGGCCTGGGCCTGATCTTTGCTCGGGATATTGCGGCATCGGCCCGCAACGCCACGCTGATCCTGACCGGCCGCTCGCAGCCAAATGAGGCCGCGCTCACCGCCATGCGGGAACTGGAAACGCTGGGCACCGCTGTCCACTATCGCCAGGTGGATGTCGGAAATGCAAGCGCCGTGCAGCAGCTGATAGACGATATCCTGCAGCAGCAAGGCCGATTGACCGGCATTATCCACAGCGCGGGAGTGACGCGCGACAGTCTGCTAATCCGTAAAACACCGGAGCAATTGCGTGAAGTGTTGCACGCCAAAGTAGCAGGCGCCGTTAATCTCGACCGCGCCAGCAAAGCTATTGCGCTGGACTGCATGATCCTGTTCTCGTCCATTTCTGGTGCGCTGGGCAATGTCGGCCAGGCCGATTATGCCGCCGCAAATGCCTTCATGGATGCCTTTGCGCAGCGCCGCAACGAGCAGGCGGCGAACGGCGAGCGTCATGGCCGCACGCTGTCGCTGAACTGGCCGTTATGGGAAGAGGGCGGCATGCAGCTTGATGCCGCAACGCGCCAGTATCTGAAGGAGAAAACCGGTATGACGCCACTGAGCGCCGCCAACGGCCGCATCGCGCTGTCGAAGGCGCTGGCCAGTGGCGAAGACCAGGTTCTGGTGGTGGAAGGCGATGTGGCGCGCATCAAGGCGACGCTGCTGCGAGGCGCGGTAAGCAAAGCTCTGGCGGCGGCTGTGGCCCCGGACCCGGCTCCGGCTAGGCAGGTTGCGGAAAATCTGCAGGAGAAAGCCACGCGTTATCTCGTGCATCTGCTGTCAGCTGCGCTAAAGCTGCCGGCGCAGCGTATTGACCCGCAGGCACCGATGGAGTCCTATGGTATTGATTCGGTTCTTGTGCTTGAGCTGACACGTACTCTGGAGAAGGCTTTCGGCAGCCTGCCCAAGACGCTGTTCTATGAATATCAGACCATCGCCAGCCTGACGGACTACTTCCTGCGCAGCCATCAGGCGGCGCTGACGGAGCTGCTAGGCGAACAGCGCGCCATGCCGTCGACGCTGGTGCAACCATCCGCTGCTGCCCTGCCAATGCCCAAGGCGAAACAGCGCAAGCCGCGCTTCCCTACGCGTCACGCCGCATCCGAGGTAAGCGAAATAGCCATTATCGGCCTGGCGGGCCGCTACCCCAAAGCGGCCAATGTGCAGGAGTTCTGGGCGAACCTGAGTCAGGGCAAGGATTGCATCGGTGAGATTCCATCCGAGCGCTGGGACTACAAGCTGTATTTCGACCCTGACCGCAATGCCAGCGGAAAGACCTACAGCAAGTGGGGCGGCTTTATTGACGGCGTCGACCATTTCGATCCGCTGTTCTTCAATATCGCGCCACGCGAAGCCGAGTTGATGGACCCGCAAGAGCGGTTGTTCCTCGAATGCGTGCACGCTACGCTGGAAGATGCCGGCTACACCCGCGAAACCGTGGCGGGGAAAAACGGTAACGCTGGCGTATTCGTGGGCGTGATGTATGGCGAATACCAGCTCTATGGTGCGCAGGAACAGGCGCTGGGACGGCAGCTTGCGCTGTCCAGCAGCTCCGCCTCGATTGCCAACCGCGTTTCCTACTTCTGCAATTTCAATGGCCCCAGCATGGCGCTCGATACCATGTGCTCCTCTTCGCTGACGGCCATTCATCTGGCGGTGCAAAGCTTGCAGCGTGGTGATTGCGCGGTTGCGGTGGCGGGTGGCGTCAATGTCTCCATCCATCCGAATAAGTATCTTGCGCTGGCCCAGGGCAAGTTCATTTCGGCCAAGGGCCGCTGCGAAAGCTTCGGCGAAGGCGGCGAAGGCTATGTGCCTGGAGAGGGCGTGGGCGCGCTGCTGCTGAAACCCAAGGCCCAGGCTATTGCCGATGGCGACCATATTTATGGCGTGATCAAAGGTTCGGCGGTCAACCATGGCGGCAAGACCAATGGCTATACCGTGCCCAATCCAAACGCTCAGGCAGATGTTATCGAACGCGCGCTGCGCGAAGCACGCGTGGACGCGCGCAGCATCAGCTATATCGAAGCGCACGGCACCGGCACCAGCCTGGGCGATCCGATTGAGATTGCTGGCTTGTCCAGGGCCTTTTCCGGCTGGACGGCCGAGAAGCAGTTCTGCGCCATCGGTTCAGCCAAGTCGAACATCGGACACTGCGAAAGCGCAGCGGGTATCGCAGGCATCACGAAAGTACTGCTGCAGATGAAACACGGTCAGCTCGCGCCAAGCCTGCATTCCAACACGCTGAATCCGAATATCGATTTCGCGGATACGCCATTCATCGTTCAGCAGGAACTGGCCAACTGGCCGCGTGCCGTGGCTGGGGATGGGGATGGCGGCGTGCAGCGCGAATTGCCGCGCCGCGCCGGCATTTCCTCCTTTGGCGCTGGCGGTTCCAATGCCCATGTGGTGATCGAGGAATACCGCAATGGGGAGGTGCAGGCTGCCATTCTCAACGGACCGGCCCTGGTCGTGCTTTCTGCGCGCAATGAGGAGCGTTTGAAGGAACAGGCGGTGCAACTGCTGGCGGCAATCGAGGCGGATGAGCATCTGGCGCTGGCCGAACTGGCCTACACCTTGCAGGTAGGCCGCGAGGCGATGGAAGAACGCCTGGCGTTTGCCATCGGTTCGCTGGACGAGCTGCACGTCAAGCTGCAAGCTTTCATCAACGGTGAAAATCAGTTCGATGAGGTCTATCGCGGCCAGGCCAAACGCAATAAGGAAGCCTATGCGGCATTGAGCGATGACGAGGAGCTGGCCTTGATGATCGACGGCTGGCTCGCCAAAGGCAAATGCGGCAAGGTGCTCGATCTGTGGGTCAAAGGCCTGGCCGTGGACTGGGAGCGTCTATACGATAACGGTCAGTTGGCCAGCCATCGTCCATCCCGTATCAGCTTGCCGACTTATCCTTTCGCCAAGCAGCGCTATTGGATTCCCGCCGGCGCGCCAAGGCAAGCCAGCGCCAGTGCGGTACTGCATCCGCTTTTGCACCGGAATACTTCGGACATCTTTGGTCTTCAGTTCAGCACCCGCTTGAGCGGCAGTGAATTCTTCCTGAAAGATCACAAGGTCGAAGGCGCATCCGTGCTACCCGGCGCCGCGCAGCTCGAAATGGCGTATCAGGCGGCCTGTGAGGGACTGCGCATGAACGGCGGCCTGGCGCTCAGAAATGTCGTCTGGACGCGGCCAATCACCGTGGATGCGGCGGGGCTGGAAATTCATGTCGCCTTGAATCCCGAGGACGATGGTTCGGTCAGCTATGAAATCTTCGACGATGCCGATGCCGTATTCAGCCAAGGCAGGGTGGCAGCCAGCCGTCAGGACGCGAGTGCCTCAACGCCGAACCATGATCTGGCTGCGTTGCGCCAGCAGTGCAGCGGAATGCGGGTAACTGGCAATGAGTGCTACGCGATTTTTGAGCAAGCCGGCCTGCAGTATGGCCCGTCCTTCCAGGCACTGAAAGAATTGCTGATCGGTGAGCAGCAGGTCATGGCACATATCTCGCTGCCGCCGCAGTTCGCGGGGAGTTCCGAAGCCTACGTCCTGCATCCAAGCCTGCTCGATGCGGCCTTGCAAGCATCGATTGGCATGCAGCTGCAGCCGAATGGCGAGCAAACCATGCGTCTGATGTTGCCGTTTGCCCTTGGCTCGCTGGAAGTATTCGCTCCCTGCGAAGCTGAGATGTGGGCGCTGCTACGCTTCTCGCCCGGCAGCAGCGCGCGCGACGCTGTGCAGAAGCTGGACATCGATCTGTGCTCCGAGTCCGGCGCGGTGCTGGCAAGCCTGCGTCAATTCTCACTGCGCGCCTTGGCCGGCGATCCCGATCCAGCTCCAGCGGCGAAAGTGCCGCAGTTGGAGGCGGCGGCGCCGAGTGGCCGGGCCGAAACCCTGCTTTTCACCCCAGAATGGAGAACGCAGCCGTCGGCGGCCGGCAATGCACCGGACTTCGCCCGCCATGTGGTGCTTTCATGCGGCGCAGGCGGCATCGATATTGGCGAGCTGCAGCCGCATCTTGCTGCGCGCTTTGTGGCGCAAACAGGAGACTACGCGGAGGCAGCCGGCACCTTGCTGGAAGAGCTGCAGCAGCTCCAGCGCCAACCTGGCCCGCAACTGATCCAGTTGCTGCTGCCGGCGCGCGCCGACGCTCACACCCTATGCGGACTGGAAGGCATGTTGCGCAGCGCCCGCCTGGAGAACCCGCGCATGACCTGGCAGACCATTCGTGCGGACGATGTAAATGAAGCCTTGCCGGCACTGGCTGATGGTCGTCGCCGCGGCATTGCCGAATTGCGCTACACGAAGGGGCAGCCGCAAGTCCGCACATGGAGCGAGCTGCACCAAGCCGGCAATACGGCCGCTTTCTGGAAGCCGCATGGTGTCTATCTGATTACCGGCGGCGCCGGTGGCCTCGGTCTGATCGTGGCACGGGATATCGCCCGACAGGCGCAGCATCCGGTGTTGATACTGACCGGCCGTTCGCCCATGCAGGCGCCGGTTCAGCAGTCCATACGCGAACTGGAAGCATTGGGTGCTGTCGTTCATTACCGTCAGCTTGACGTGGCGGATGCCGATGCGGTCACGCTGCTGGTGCAGCAGATTCCCGAGGAATTTGAAAGCCTGGACGGCATTATTCACAGCGCCGGCATTGTGCGTGACGCTCTGATCGCCCGCAAAACACCCGAGCAGCTGCGCGAGGTGCTCAGCGCCAAAGTCTCGGGGACGATCAATCTGGACCAGGCCAGCCGCGACATCAGGCTGGACTGCTTCATCTGTTTCTCCTCGCTGGCGGGAGCGCTGGGCAATGTGGGACAGGCCGACTATGCGGCAGCCAATGCCTTCATGGATGCCTTTGTCCATTCCCGCGCGGCGTTGGCTGCGCAAGGGCAGCGCCATGGCCGCACCCTCTCGCTCAACTGGCCCTTGTGGAACCAGGGTGGCATGCAGGTCGATGCGCGCCAGCGCGAGGCCATGCTGAAGAACTTCGGCATGCAGCCGCTGGAAACGGAAGAGGGGCTGCGCGCCTTGCATCAGGCGCTGGCGAGCGGACTCGATCAGGTGCTGGTCTTGGCCGGGAATGGCGTCCGGTTGCGAAAAACCGTTTTGGGAATGGCGGATACCGAAGTGATTTCGCCGAACAGCCACATCGCAGCAATTGCGGCTGCCGATCCGAATTAAAGGAGAGAACTGTGCAAGAACAACTAAAAAAACTGCTGGTCAGCTGGGTTTCCGCGCAAATGAAGGTCAATGCACAGGATATCGACGGTGATACGACCTTGAGCGAATATGGTTTCGACTCCGTGGCACTGACTGAACTGGCCAATACCATCGGCCAGCGCCTGAAAATCGAGATCACTCCCTCGGTATTTTTCGAGCACCCCACGCTGGACGGCCTGTCCGGCCATCTGGCGCGCGAATACGCTGAGCAGCTGGCACCGCAATTCTCGGCAGCCGAGCAGATGGCGCCGCCGCCAGCCCCGCGCGCGGAACTGCATGATGCCGCTCCCGCGCGCCGCCGTGGAGGCTATGCAAAACAAGGCCAGGCTTTTGGTGCGAGCGTTCCACAGGGCGGTGTCGAACCCGTGGCGATTATCGGCATCAGCGGCCAGTTCCCCATGGCGCGGGATGTGCATGAATTCTGGCGCAATCTGTCCGAGGGCAAGGACTGCATCAGCGAGATTCCACTTGGGCGCTGGGACGCCAGCAAGACTGATATCAAATGGGGTGGCTTTATCGACGGCGTCGATGAATTCGATCCCAAATTCTTCGGCATCTCGCCTAAGGAAGCGGAGCTGATGGACCCGCAGCAGCGCCTCGGCATGATGCATGTCTGGAAGGCGCTGGATGATGCCGGCTACACCGGCCATTCGCTGGCAGGCAGCGACACGGCCATCTTTATCGGCACCGGCCCCACCGGCTACGGCAATCTGCTGAATCAGGCGGGGTTGGGCGGCGAAGCTTATACATCGACAGGCAGCGTGCCTTCGGTCGGCGCCAGTCGCCTGAGCTATATGTTCGACTGGCACGGTCCCAGCGAGCCGGTGGAAACCGCATGCTCCAGTTCTCTGGTAGCCATGCGGCGCGGCGTGCTGGCGATCCAAAGCGGCGAGTCCGGCATGGCGGTGGTGGGCGGCGTCAATACCATCGTCACGCCGGAGGCGCATATCAGTTTCAGCAAGGCGGGCATGCTGTGCAAGGATGGCCGCTGCAAGACCTTCTCGGACCAGGCCAACGGCTATGTGCGGGCGGAAGGCGCCGGCATGCTGGTGCTGAAAAAACTGTCGGCAGCCGAACGCGATGGCGACCATATTTATGCCGTGGTGCGCGGCACGGCCGAGAATCATGGTGGGCGCGCCAACTCGCTGACCGCGCCAAACTCCCGGGCGCAAGCGGATCTGCTCAAGGCTGCGTATCGGCAGGCAGGCGTCGATCCACGCACGGTCAGCTATATCGAGGCACACGGCACCGGCACGGCGCTGGGCGATCCGGTGGAGGTGGCGGCGCTGAAGTCGGCTTTCAAGGAACTCTACGCCGCCAGCGGCAGTGGTGAGGCCTTGGCTCATTGCGGCCTGGGATCGGTGAAATCCAATATCGGGCATCTGGAACTGGCGGCGGGCGTAGCGGGTGTGATCAAAGTCCTGCTGCAAATGAAGCACAAGACCCTGGCCAAAAGCCTGCATTGCGAAACGCTGAACCCCTATATTGACCTCGGCGGCAGCCCATTCTATGTGGTGCAGCAGGCCGCGCCCTGGAAGACCTTGCAGGATGCGGCGGGCCGCGATTTGCCGCGCCGCGCCGGTGTAAGCTCCTTCGGTTTTGGCGGGGTGAATGCCCACGTGGTTCTGGAAGAATATATCGCGCCAACGCCTGCCACGCTGCCGGCCGGCCCCGCCATGGTGGTGCTATCGGCGCGCAATGCCGAGCGGCTGCAGGAACAGGTCCAGCAATTGCTGGAGGTGCTCCAGCCGGGTCGGATCGATCCGGCCATGCGCCTGGCCGATCTGGCCTACACGCTGCAGACTGGGCGCGAGGCGATGGAGGAGCGGCTGGCTCTGGTGGCGGATTCCTTGGATGATCTGCGTTCCCGGCTCGCGGCCTACCTCCGCGGCGATATGAATGCGATTTATCGCGGCCAGCATAAACGCGGCAAGGACGCCATCGCTTCCTTTGGCGAGGACGAAGACCTGGCGCAGACCATTGACGCTTGGCTGAAGAAAGGAAAATTCGATAAGGTGCTGGAGTTGTGGGTCAAAGGCCTGGCTTTTGACTGGAATACGCTTTATCAGCCTGAAAACAAGCCTAAGCGCGTCAGCCTGCCGGGTTATCCGTTTGCGCGGGAACGCTATTGGGTGCCGGAACAGACAGGGCAGGCCTTGCCGGCTGCCGTGTTGCATCCTCTTTTGCATAACAATACCTCGGACTTCTCGGCGCAGCGCTTCAGCAGCCGCTTTAGTGGAAAGGAGTTCTTCCTCGCCGATCATGTGGTCAACGGCGCGCAAATTCTTCCTGGCGTGGCCCAGCTGGAAATGGCCTATGGCGCTGCGGCGGCAGCATTGCGCACCAGTTCCGGTCTGGCTCTGCGCCGCATAAACTGGGCGCGGCCGGTCAAGGTGTCCGAAGCCGGCATCGATCTGCATATCGCACTGCTGCCTCAAAACGATGGTTCGATCGGTTTTGAAATCTATAGCGAACCGGGTGACGGCACGCTGATTCATAGCCAGGGCGAGGTTCTTCAGCAGACGGCAGGTGGTGTGCAGCAGCGGCACGATCTGGCTGAACTGCGCGCGCAGTGCGGCAAGGCACAGCTCAACGCGGAGCAATGCTATGCGGCGTTTTCCGCCATGGGGCTGCAATATGGCGAGAGCTTCCGTGGCCTGAGCATGCTGCTGGCCGGGCAGGGTATCGCACTGGCGCAGATTCGTCTGCCTTCATCGGTGCCGGCAGCGGGCTTTGTCCTGCATCCGGCATTGATGGATGCGGCGTTGCAGGCCACGCTGGGCTTGCAGATTTCGGCGGATGGGGGTACTGTCGGCAATGGACTCTTCCTGCCGTTCGCCCTGGAGGGACTGGAGGTTTGCGCTCCGCTTGTCCCTGTTATGTGGGCGCTTGTACGCCGCAGCGCCGGCAGCGCAGCCGGCGACGCTGTACAGAAAATCGATATCGATCTTTGCGACGAAGCTGGCCTGGTTTGCCTGCGCTTCAAGCAGTTCAGCGTCCGCGCCGTCAGCGCTGCCGCAGTGCGCGCAGCTCCGGCAGCGGCGCCACGCGCAGTGGCAGTCCAGCCAACCCGGGCGGTGCCGGATGCGCTGCGCGAGCAAAGCATCCTGCAGTTCAAAAAGCTGATCGGTGCGGCCATCAAGGTTCCTGTCGCAGATATTGACGCTACAGTCAGTTTTGACCAGTACGGCATCGACTCCATCCTGGTGATGGAGCTGACCAATGCCTTGCGCGAGGTCTTTGGCAACGACAGCAATATCAGCACCACGATCTTCTTTGAATATCAGAGCATTGAAGAACTTGTCGACCATTTCCTGCGAACCGATACCGCAGCGCTGATGCGCTGGACGGGGCAGGGCGCCGCTCCAGCCCCAATCCCGGCAATCGTAGAGGAAGTGCCGCAAGTACAGGCGGATGACCCGCAACTTACCGCCAAAATCGTCAACCCGCGCCGCTTCCTGGCTGGCGCCATGCACGCGCCGTCTGAAGCCGCGGCCAATACCAGTCCTTTCGATGTGGCCATTATCGGTCTTTCGGGCCGCTATCCGCAGGCCGATGACGTCAACCAGTTCTGGGAAAACCTGCTGGCCGAGCGCAACTGCATCTCCGAGATCCCTGCGGAGCGCTGGGACAGCGCAAAAGTCTACGATGCGCGCCGCAACCAGCCTGGAAAGAGCTACAGCAAATGGGCTGGCCTGCTGAATGATGTGGCCAGCTTCGACCATCTATTCTTCAACATCACGCCGCGCGAAGCGCAGATGATCAGTCCACAGGAGCGCTTGTTCCTGCAGGAAGTGCATGCATCCATCGAAGACGCGGGCTATACCGCGGCAGGTCTTTGCCCAAGCAAAAAGGTCGGCGTGTTTGTCGGCGTCACCCATGAATACTATGCGACCGGCAGCCGTTTCTGGTCCATTGCCAACCGCGCTTCCTACCTGTTCAACTTCCAGGGACCGAGCATGGCGGTCGATACCGCCTGTTCCTCCTCGTTGACGGCCGTGCATCTGGCTATCGAAAGCCTGCGTTGCGGCAGCAGCGATGTCGCCGTGGCAGGCGGCGTCAATCTGATTCTAGCGCCAGGCCATATGGCGGACCTGTCCGAACTGACGCTGCTCTCGGGCGGCGACAAGTGCAAGGCCTTCGCCGCCGACGGCGATGGATTTGTGGATGGCGAGGCGGTAGGCGCGCTGGTGCTCAAGCCTTTGCAAAAGGCGATTGCGGATGGCGACCATATCTATGGCGTCATCAAGGGCAGCGCCGTGAATTCGGGCGGCAAAACCAATGGCTTCCTGGTTCCAGGTCCGAATGCGCAAGCGCGGCTGGTGCAGGATGCACTGGAGCGGGCAGGCATCGATGCGCGCAGCGTCAGCTATCTGGAGGCGCAAGGCACAGGCAGCAATCTGGGCGATCCTATCGAAATCGCCGGTTTGAGCAAGGCTTTCCGTAACTGGACGGGCGACAGGCAGTTCTGCGCCATAGGCACCGCCAAATCCAATGTCGGCCATTGCGAGAGCGCCAGCGGCATCGTCGGCATCAGCAAGGTGCTGATGCAAATGAAGCACGCCACCCTGGTTCCCAGTCTGCACGCCACCGAACTCAATCCGCAGATCAACTTCGCTGCTTCGCCCTTTGTGCTGCAGCAGGCGAAAGCGCCGTGGGCGCGCCCAGTACTGGAGATTGACGGGCAGCAGCGCGAGTATCCGCGCATCGCAGGAGTTTCGTCTTTCGGTGCTGGCGGCAGCAACGCCCATGTGGTGATTGAGGAGTATATTGCGCCTGCTCGTGAGGAAGCACACTCTGGCCCTGCGCTGGTGCTGCTGTCGGCACGCGACGAGGAAGGACTGCTGCGCCAGGCGCACCGTCTGCTGGCCGCTATTGCGCCGGAACGCGGCGATGCAGTCCCCGCGCTGGCCGACCTGGCCTTCACCCTGCAAGCCGGCCGCGAGGCGATGGAAGAGCGTCTGGCGCTGATTGCTGATTCCATCAACGATCTGCGCGAGAAACTGCAGGCGTTCGCGGACGGCCAGTCCGCGCCGGACGGCATCTATCGCGGCCAGGCGAAGCGCAGCCCACTCGCCGCGTTGGCCGATGATGAAGATATGAACCATACCGTGCAGGCCTGGATTGCAAAGGGCAAGTACGGCAAACTGCTCGATCTGTGGGTTAAGGGGTTCTCCTTTGACTGGAATAGCCTGTACAGCGCAGAGGGTTCAGGCAAGCCGCGCCGTATCAGCCTGCCGACTTATCCATTTGCTCGCCATCGCTTCTGGACCGATGTGCGCTACCCGGAGCAGCCGGAACTTGCTGCAGCTCTGCGTACCAGCAAAATGCCGGCGCTGGCAGATGACAGCGCAGCCGCTGCGCCGGTTAGCGCCGGAGCACAAGGCGCACAAGCCATGCTGGCGGTATGGCGCGCCTTCTTCGGCCGTCCCGCGCTGCAGGCGGACGACAATTTCTTCGACCTGGGCGGCCACTCCCTGCTGGCGACCCAGCTTGTGACCCAGATCGGCCTTGACCTGGGCCTGGAGCTGCCCGTCAATGCCGTATTCGAGGCACCGACCGCGGCCGCCCTGCACGCCTGGGTGGCAGCGCACGGCCCGATTAAGGCAGCGCCGTTTGTATCGCTGCTGCCTCAGGCTGCGCCGGAACGTGCCGAGGTGCCCGCACCCGCGCGCAGCGTGATCCCACGCTCGCCGCGCACAACCGAAATTGCGCTGTCGTTCGCCCAGCAACGCCTGTGGTTCCTTGACCAGCTGGGCAGCCACAATCCGCTGTACAACGTTGCCGGCGCGGTGCGCATGAGCGGCAAGCTGGATCAGGCGGCACTGCGGCATACGCTGAATACGGTGGTGCAGCGCCACGAAGCACTGAGGACTACCTTCGTCATGGCGGGCGGCAAACCTGTGCAGGCGATCGTGCCGCAGCTTGATCTGGAGCTGGCGGTGACGGATCTGAGCAGCCTGCCGCCATCGGAACGCGAAGCACGCGCCCAATGGCTGCTGCAGGATGAAGCACAGACCCCGTTCAAGCTGGCAACTGGCCCGCTGATCCGCAGCGGCCTGCTGCGCCTCAGTGCGGAAGAGCATATCCTGCTGGTGACCATCCACCATATCGTGTCCGACGGCTGGTCGATGGGTGTGCTGGTGCGCGAAGTCGGCGCTCTGTACGCCGCCTACGTTCAAGGCAGGCCGTCGCCATTGCCGCCGCTGCCCATCCAATACGCCGATTTCGCCGAATGGCAGCGCCAGTGGCTGAGCGGCGCGGTGCTGGAACGCCAGCTGGGTTACTGGCGCAGCCGCCTGGCCGATTGTCCAGAACTGCTGAACCTTCCGACCGACCGACCGCGTCCCGCCGCAGCGACCCATGTCGGCGCCAGCATGCCGTTCTCGATTCCCGTCGAACTGGCGGCCCAGCTGCGAGAACTGAGCCGCAGCAAAAGCAGCACCTTGTTCATGACGCTGTGCGCGGCCTTCAATGTGCTGCTGGCGCGCTACTCCGGGCAGAACGATGTTTGCATTGGCACGCCTATCGCCAACCGCAACCATGCCGGCATCGAAGGCTTGATCGGTTTCTTCGTCAATACCCTGGTGCTGCGCACGCAAGTGGATCTGGAGCAGAGCTTCAATGCGCTGCTGGACCAGGTACGCAAGCATACGCTGGAAGCCTATGCCCATCAGGACATTCCTTTCGAGTATCTGGTCGAGACGCTGCAGCCCAAACGCCATGCCAGCTATACGCCGCTGTTCCAGGTCATGCTGGTCTTGCATAACACGCCGATGGGGGAGCTGGTTCTGCCAGGGCTGGCCATGACCCAGCTGGAGAGCGAGGGCGTGTCCTCGAAGTTCGATCTGAGCCTGGTGCTGCGCGAAGGCGAGGGCGGGCTGCAAGGCTTCATCGAATATGCCACAGACCTGTTTGACGCCGCTACCATCGCGCGTATCGGCGGACACTTCACCCAGCTGCTGCAAGCCATCGTGGCCAATCCCGAGCGCGCGGTTGGCGGTTTGCCGCTGCTGGGCGAGGCCGAACGCCAGCAGCTTATCCATGGATGGAACGATGGGCCACGGGATAATCCCGCCCATGCCAGCACCATTTCGCGGCTGTTCGAACAGCGCGCGGAACTTCAGCCAGACAGCATTGCGCTGAGCTTCGGCGACAGCAGCATGAGCTACGGGGAGCTGAACCAGCGCGCCAACCAGCTCGCGCATCAGCTGCGCGCCCTTGGCGTGGGGCCGGACGTACTGGTTGGCGTCTGCGCCGAACGCTCGCTGGAAATGGTGGTGGCTTTGCTCGGCGTGCTGAAGGCGGGCGGCGCCTATCTGCCGCTGGACCCTGCCTATCCGGCCGAGCGGCTGATGCATATGCTGACCGATGCGCAGCCGGCCGTGCTGCTGGCGCAGGATCACCTGCTCGGCAGCCTGCCGGCCAGCGGCATCGACATCGTCAGCCTGAACCTGCAAAAGACGTCTTTGGCGCGCTATTCCACGCAAAATCTTGAGCAAACGGCCAACGCCGAACATCTGGCGTATGTGATTTATACGTCGGGATCGACCGGCAAGCCGAAAGGCGTGCCAGTCACGCAGCGCAACGTGCTGCGCCTGGTGATCGACGCCAGCTACTGCGCGCTGAACGAAAGCGACCGCGTTCTGCAGTTTGCGCCGCTTTCGTTTGATGCGGCGACCTTTGAAATCTGGGGCGCGCTGCTGAATGGCGCGCGCCTGGACGTATTCCCGGCCGCTTTCGAGTCGCTGGACCAGTTGGCGTCCGTTCTGGAGCGCTCCGCCATCACGACCTTGTGGCTGACGGCGGCAATGTTCAACCAGATGGTTGACTATCATGCGGCCAGCCTGGCGAAGCTGCGCCATGTTCTGGCTGGCGGGGAGGCGCTGTCGATGGCGCACGTGAAGCGCTTCGTCCAGGCTAGCGCGGGGCAGGTGCGCCTGACCAATGGCTATGGCCCAACCGAGAATACGACCTTCAGCTGCTGCCACGACATCGGCGAAGCGGCACTGCGTCTTGGCTCGATCCCGATTGGCCGCGCCATCTCCGGCACGCAAGCCTATGTGCTCGACAAAAATCTGGAACCGGTGCCGGTTGGCGTGGCGGGCGAGCTGTATCTGGCGGGGGATGGTCTGGCGCGCGGTTATCTGAACCGGCCGGACCTGACGGCCGAGAAATTCCTGCCTTGCCCATATGCCGACAAGCAGGGTGCGCGCATGTACCGCTCGGGCGATCTTGTGCGCCGTCTGGCCGACGGCAGCATCGAATTCCTGGGACGTATCGACCATCAGGTCAAGATTCGAGGCTTCCGCATCGAGCTGGGCGAGGTCGAGGCTGCGCTGGCGGAACTGCCTTTCGTGCGCGAGGCCGCCGTGCTGGCGCGCGAGGACGATAACGGCGGCAAGCGCCTGGTGGCGTATCTGGTGCCGCATCCAGGCCAGGCGGTTCCCGATACGGTGGACTTGCGCAGCATCCTGCTGCGCGCGCTGCCGGAGTATATGGCGCCGCGCCACTTCGTCGTATTGGAAGCGCTGCCGCTCACGCCAAACGGAAAAATCGACCGCAGCGCCTTGCCTGCGCCGGATATGGGCGGCAATGCGGACGGCTATGTTGCGCCGCGCACGCCGAATGAAGAGAAAATGGCGCGCATCTGGGCCGACGTGCTGCAAGCGGAGAAGGTGGGCATTCACGACAACTTCTTCGATCTGGGCGGCCATTCGCTGCTGGCTACCCAGCTGGTATCGCGCGTAAACGCCGGCTTCCAGGCCGAAGCCACGCTGCACGGCATTTTCGCCGCGCCGACGGTGGCTGAACTGCTGGCGCAGATTCTGCCTAAGGAGGCGGCGCCAGCCCAGAAAATCCCTGAAGCCGTTGAAGCCACCATCGGTGCCGATACGGGCAACGATGCCGCGCCTACGCCAGCCGGCGAAAGCTATCCCGTCTCGTTTGCCCAGCAGCGCCTATGGCTGGTGGATCAGGTGGGCGGCAGCAGCGCACTGTATAACATTCCGGTGGCGGTGCGCATGAGCGGCAAGCTCGATCGCGCCGCGCTGCAGGCGGCACTGAACGATATCGTCCAGCGCCACGATGCGTTGCGCGTCTGCTTCGACAGCATCGACGGTACGCCTGTGCAGCGCATCCTGCCGCAGCTGAATATCGTGATCGAAGCAGCCGATCTGCGCTCTTTGCCGGCCAAGGAACGCGAAGCCCGCGCCCAAAGCCTGCTGATGGACGAGATCAGCCAGCCCTTCAATCTGCAAACCGGTCCACTGATCCGCGCCCGCCTGGTGCAAAAAGCCGATCAGGACTATCTGCTGCTGATGACGATGCACCATATCGTGTCGGACGGCTGGTCGATGGGTATTCTGGTGCGCGAGATGGGCATGCTGTACGCCGCCCACGCCTATGGCGCACCCGCTTCGCTGCCGCCGCTGCCGACGCGATATGTCGATTTCTCGCAATGGCAACGCCAGTGGCTCAGCGGCGAAGTGCTGGACCGCCAGCTGAACTACTGGAAGCGCCAGTTGACCGGCAGCCCCACCTTGCTGACACTGCCGACAGACAGGCCGCGTCCAGCCGCTCAAAGCCATACCGGCGCGGCCCAGTCTTACGCCATTCCGGCCAAGCTGCTGTCACGCCTGCAGGCACTGAGCCGCCAGACGCAAAGCACGCTGTTCATGACGCTGGCCGCCGCCTTCAATGTGCTGCTGGCCCGCTACGCCAACCAGAGCGATATCTGCATCGGCACGCCTATCGCCAACCGCAATAACGCCGAAATCGAAGGCTTGATCGGCTTCTTCGTCAACACGCTCGTGCTGCGGACCCAGGTCGACCTGAAACAGGACTTCAACAGCCTGCTCAAGCAGGTACGCGACAATACCCTGGACGCTTACTCGCATCAGGACGTGCCGTTCGAGCAATTGGTGGAAGCCGTACAGCCGGAACGCCACGCCAGTTATGCGCCGCTGTTCCAGGTCATGCTGGTCCTGCAGAATGCGCCGATGGGCAAGCTGGAACTGCCCGGCCTGGAGCTGGAACGCCTGCCGAACCAGGGCTTGACCGCAAAATTCGACCTGACCCTGGCCCTGACCGAAGAGAAGAATGGCCTGGGCGGTTATTTCGAATACGCGACCGATCTGTTCGACGCCGCCACCATCGAACGTATGGGACAGCATCTGACGCATCTGCTGGAAGCTATTGTCGCCAATCCCGCTTGCCCGGTCGGCCTCCTGCCGATACTGGCGGATGCGGAGCGCCATATGCTGCTGCAGGGCTTTAACGATACCGCCACCGTCTATCCGGATATTCAGGTCGATACCCAAACCCTGCACCAGCTGTTCGAGGCCCAGGTGGCGCGCACGCCGCATCACCAGGCCGTGGTGTACGAAGGCCGCAGCCTGACTTACGCCGAACTGAATGCCCGCGCCAACCAGTTGGCCCGCCACCTGCGCCAGCTTGGCGTGGGACCGGATTCCCTGGTCGGCTTGTGCACGGAGCGCTCGCTGGAGATGATCGTCGGCCTGTACGGCATTCACAAGGCCGGTGGCGCCTATGTGCCGCTGGAGCCGAGCTATCCACAGGACCGCCTGGCCACCATCGCCGAAGATGCCGCCGTCAAAGCCATCCTCACCCAGGCACATTTGCTGGAGAATGTGCCGGCGGTTCCTGGCATTCCGGTCTTCTGCCTCGATAGCGAAGCCGCGCAGCTCGACGCTTACGACAGCTCGAATCCGGAGAATTTCACCCAGCCGAACAATCTGGCGTATGTCATCTACACCTCGGGTTCCACCGGCAAGCCGAAAGGCGTGGGCATCGACCAGCGCGGCATTGTCAACCGCCTGAAGTGGATGCAGGCGGAGTATCTGCTGACGCCGGCCGACCGCATCATGCAGAAAACGCCGTTCAGTTTCGACGTCTCGGTCTGGGAATTTTTCTGGCCCCTGATCGAAGGCGCCACCCTGGTGGTTGCCAAGCCGGGTGGCCACCAGGACGTGATGTACCTGGCCTGGCTGATCGATGCGGAGCGGATCACCACCATGCACTTCGTCCCGCCCATGCTGGAGGTCTTCCTCAATGAAGCCGAAGGCGATTGCGGCAGCACGCTGCGCCAGGTCATGTGCAGCGGCCAGGCTTTGCCGATGGATCTGCAGCAGCGCTTCTTCTCGAAGTGGCAGCATGTGGAGCTGCACAATCTCTACGGGCCGACCGAGGCGTCGGTGGACGTCACCTACTGGCAGTGCCACGCGCAAAGCCTGCTCTCCTGCGTCCCGATCGGCAAGCCGATCGCCAATATCCAGATCCATATCCTGGATGCGGAATTCAACCCGGTGCCGGTCGGCGTGGTCGGCAATCTGTATATCGCCGGTATCGGCCTGGCGCGCGGCTATGTGAACCGGCCGAACCTGACGGCGCAGACCTTCATCCCGAATCCCTTCAGTGCGGAGCCGGGCGCGCGCATGTATCTGTCGGGCGATCTGGCCCGCTATCTGCCGGACGGGAATATCGAATATCTGGGCCGCAGCGACCATCAGGTCAAGATTCGCGGCCTGCGCATCGAACTGGGCGAGATCGAATCGGCCATTGCGGCGCAGGAAGCTGTGCGCGACACCGTGGTGCTGGCGCGGCCGGACGAACGCTGCATCCCGCGCCTGGTTGCGTATCTGGTGGCGCACGGAGGCCAGGCCTTGCCGGATGACGCCGCGCTGCGCGCCATACTGCTGCAAAGCCTGCCCGACTATATGGTGCCGGACTACTTCGTGCCGCTGGACGCAATGCCGCTTACTTCGAACGGCAAGGTTGACCGCAAGGCTTTGCCGGCGCCGGACATGAGCCGGGAAGAAGCTGTGTACGTGGCGCCGCGCAACCGCCGTGAAGAAACCATGGCCGCCATCTGGGCCGACATCCTGTCGCTGGAGAAGATCAGCGTCGAGGATGACTTCTTCGCGCTGGGCGGCCATTCGTTGTTGGCAACCCAGCTGATGTCGCGCATCAAAAAGACCTTCCTGGTCGAACTGCCTTTGCGCGAGCTGTTCGATGCGCCGACCGTTGCGCTGCTGTGCGCGAAGCTGCCTGTGGATGAGGAAGAAGAAACCAGTGCCGTCGAAGCAGCGCCCGCCCAGGTTCAACCTGCGCCGCCCCTGTCCTTTGCCCAGCAGCGTCTATGGTTCCTGAACGAGTTCGAATCGGGCAGCGCATCCTACAATCTGCCCTCGGTCATGCGCATCAGCGGCATGCTCGATGCGGCGGCGCTGGAACGCGCGCTGAATGAGATCGTGCGCCGCCACGAGGCGCTGCGCACCAGCTTCCGCCTGCAGGATGGCGCCCCGGTGCAGGTGATCGCCCCGCAGCTGCATTTGCCGCTGCCGTTGACGGACCTGAGCATGCTGCCGGCCTCCGAGCGGCAGGCGAGGGCGCATTGGCTGACGCAGGACGAAGCCCAGACGCCTTTCAATCTGGAGACCGGTCCCGTGATGCGCAGCAGTCTGCTGCGCCTTGCGCCGCAGGAGCATCTGCTGCTGCTGACCATGCACCATATCGCGTCGGACGGCTGGTCATTGGGTGTGCTGACGCGTGAGATGGGCATGTTGTACGCCGCTTTTGCGCAGGGCCAGCCTTCGCCGCTGCCCGAGCTGCCGATCCAGTATGCCGAATTCACCCGCCGCCAGCGCGAGTGGCTGAGCGGCGAAGTGCTGGAAGGGCAGCTGGCCTACTGGACGCGCCGGCTGGATGGCGTTCCCGGCATGCTGCAACTGCCGACAGACCGTCCGCGTCCGCCGATGCCCAGCCATCGCGGCGCCGAACTGCAGCTTGTCTTCCCGCCGGAACTGAGTGCGCGGCTGCGTGCCTTCAGCCTGCAAAAGCAAAGCACCCTGTTCATGGTCTTGTGCTCCGCCTTCAATGTGCTGCTGGCGCGCTACTCCGGTCAGAACGATATCTGCATCGGCACGCCGATCGCCAACCGCAACCGCGACGATATCGAAGGCCTGATCGGCTGCTTCGTCAACACCCTGGTGCTGCGCTCGCAAGTCCATCTGGGGCAAAGCTTCTCGGCCCTGCTGGAGCAGGTCAAGCAAAACACCCTGGATGCCTATGCCAACCAGGACATCCCGTTCGAGCAGTTGGTCGAGCGCCTGCAGCCTGAGCGCAATCCAAGCTATTCGCCGCTGTTCCAGGTTCTGCTGGTCCTGCAGAACACGCCCTCCGGCGCCTTGGAATTGCCGGGTTTCCGCATCGAACCCGTGCCGCCGGAAAGCGTGACCGCCAAATTCGACCTCACTCTTAGCCTGGCGGAAGGGAAAAATGGCCTGCATGGCAGCCTGGAATACGCCGCCGAGCTGTTCGACGCCGCCACCATTGAGCGCATGGGCCGCCATTTCATCCGGCTGCTGCAGGCCATCGTCACCGATCCGGACCGCCCGCTGGGCGATCTGCCGCTGATGCGCGAGGACGAGCTGCACCGCATGCTCCGGCAATGGAACGAAACCGATCTGCCCGCGCTGTCCACCGCCAGCGCCCAAACCATGCATCAGCTGGTGGAGGCCCAGGTGGCACGCGCGCCGCAGCGCGTGGCCCTGATGCACGAGGGGCGTGCCGTCAGCTACGCCGAACTGAATGGGCAAGCCAACCGCCTGGCCCATTATCTGCGCAGTCAGGGCGTGGGACCGGACGAACTGGTCGGCGTTTGCGTCAATCGTTCGGCCGATATGGTGGTCTGCCTGCTGGCGGTGCTGAAGGCCGGCGGCGCATATGTGCCGCTGGACCCGGCCTATCCGGCCGAGCGGGTCGCCACCATGCTGGGCGACGCCCAGCCCAAGGTGCTGCTGACGCAGGAGCATCTGCTCGCCAACCTGCCGCTGTTGGCCGGGGTGACGATGTTCTGCATCGACTCGCAACAGCAGCAACTGGCCGGCCATAGCGATGCAAACCCCGTCAACCGCACCCTGGGCCAGCATCTGGCCTATGTGATCTACACCTCGGGTTCGACGGGGCGGCCGAAAGGCGTGGCAATCCAGCACAGGAATGCGGCGGTCTTCATCCACTGGGCCATTGCGCAATTCGATGCCGCCTGGCTGGACAAGATGCTGGCATCGACCTCGATCTGCTTCGACTTGTCGATCTTCGAAATCTTTGTCCCGCTCAGCATGGGCGGCTCGGTCTGGGTGGTGCAGAATATCCTGGACTTCGCCGAAAGAGCGGCGGAATTTCCCGTCACCCTGGTCAACAGTGTGCCGTCGGCCATGGCGGAAGTCGCCCGCAGCACTACCTTGCCTGCCTCGGTCAAGGTGGTGAATCTGGCTGGCGAAGCCTTGCCGAATGCCCTGGCGCAGGCGCTTTACCAGCAGGAACCGGTGCAGCGCGTGTTCAATCTGTACGGTCCCTCGGAGGACACGACCTATTCCACCTGCGCCCTGGTGGAGCGGGGCGGTGACGCGGCCATCAGCATCGGCAAGCCGGTTGCCAATACCCAGACCTATATCGTGGATGCCCGCCTCAACCCCGTGCCGCTGGGCGCTGCCGGCGAGTTGTGCATCGCGGGGGATGGTTTGGCGCGCGGCTATCTGCACCAGCCAGGCCTGACGGCGGATAAATTTATCCCCAATCCCTTCGGCAAGACCCGCGGTTCCCGCATGTACCGCACTGGCGATCTGGTGCGCTACCGGGCCGACGGCATGCTCGAATACCTGGGACGGATCGACCACCAGGTCAAGATCCGCGGCTTCCGCATCGAGCTGGGCGAGATTGAAACCGCATTGCAGGCGCTGGCCGGTGAAGCCGTGGTGCTGGCGCGCGAGGATAATGCAGGCGATAAGCGCCTGGTCGCCTATCTGGCGGCGGGCGAGGGCAAGACGGTGCCAGATGCTGAATTGCTGCGTGCCGGCTTGCTGCGCACGCTGCCCGAGTACATGGTCCCCAGCCATTTCGTGACCCTGGACCGCATGCCGCTCAACCCGAACGGCAAGATCGACCGCAAAGCTTTGCCGGCTCCGGACATGACGCGCGCCTCGGCCGCCTATGTCGAACCGCGCAGCGCCACGGAAAAGCAGCTGGCCGCTATCTGGCAGGAAGTTCTCAAGCTTGAGAAGGTGGGCGCGACGGACGACTTCTTCGCCCTCGGCGGCCATTCGCTGCTGGCGGTGCACCTGATCTCGGCCATCCGCCGCAAGCTCGATGCGGAAATCGCCGTGCGCGACCTGTTCGTCCACCCAAGCCTGCAGGCGCTGGCTGCCTTCCTCGACACCCATAAGCGCGCTGGCCGCCACCCCAATCTGGTCCCGATCCGTCCGGGCGGCAGCCAGATGCCGCTCTTCCTGATCCATCCGGTCGGCGGCGAGGTGCAGTATGCCTACGATCTGGCGGGCCACCTGGATGCCTCGCTGCCGGTCTATGGCCTGGCCGCCAGCGGCTGGGCGCCAGGCGAAACGCCGCATGTCAGCATCCAGGCCATGGCCAGCGCCTATCTGGAGGCGATCCGCCAGGTCCAGCCATCCGGACCATATTCGCTGGCGGGATGGTCGCTGGGCGGCATGGTGGCATATGAAATCGCCCAGCGCCTGACCGCGGCCGGCGAAGGCGTGCGCTTCGTTGGCATGATCGACAGCGGCAGCAGCCCCAATCTGCGCAGCACGATGGCGCAGGGCGCGAATGGCGATTTCGACCAGGCCTGCGCTCTGCTGCAGTGGGTGCGCGATCTGCATCCTGGCCTGGACATCGACGGACACCCGGCCCTTGCCGAGCTGATGGAACTGGGTCGCCGCAATGAGCTGGACGCCATGATCGCTCTGTGCAAGCGCGAACAAGTGCTCGATAGCCGCTTGGACGACGACTTTATCCGGCGCACCGTCGCCATCTATCAGGCGGGCAGCAAGGCGGCGCTGGCCTACGAAGCGCCGGCACCCGCAGGCATGGTGCATCTGTTCAGCGCCGAACGCCCACCCGAGATGGACGCCTCGCTGGGCTGGCGCAAGCTGCTAAGCGGCCGCTTGCAAAACATCGCCATCGGCGGCAGCCATGCCAGCATCGTCAAGCCGCCGCATATTGAAAAACTGGGCAAGGCCATCAGCGCCGCCCTGAACAGCGCTGCGCCTGCCGCCAGCATGAACGAAAGCCGGGTCGCATAAAAATACATAAGGAGATGCATATGTCGGATACTTCCACACTGGCCATTAACCCTGGGACCGAGCAACCGGCCCAGCTCAAATACTCGCGCACCATTGCCGATCTGCCCGGCCCCAAGCCCAGCCCCTTCTTTGGGAACCTGCTGCAACTGGACCGCAAGCGCATCCACGTCACGGTGGAAAACTGGATACGCCAGTTCGGCCCGATCTTCCGGTTCAAGATCCTGAACCACAATGTGGTCGTGGTATCCGACTACGCGGTGGTATCCAGCCTGTTGCGCGAAAGGCCGGCAGGCTTCCGCCGCCACCAGGCCGGCGTCACCATCATGAAGGAATTGAAGATCGACGGCGTGTTCGGCGCGGAAGGCGAAGCCTGGCGCCGCCAGCGCAAACTGGTCATGCGCGGCATGAACGCCGAGGTGGTGCGCAATTTCTTCCCCACCATGGTGAGCATGACCGAGCGCCTGATGCTGCGCTGGAGAACGGCGCTGGAAGCGGGCAAGCCGGTCAATGTGCACCGCGACCTGAAGGCAATGTCGCTGGACGTGATCGTGGCCCTGGCCATGGGCTTCGACCTGAATGCCATGGACACCGACGGCAACCAGCTGCAGCGCGATATCGACGGCCTGTTCATGCGTCTGGGCCAGCGCATGAACGCCATCTTCCCGCATTGGCGCCACGTGCGTCTGCCGCGCGACCGCGATGCCGACGCGTCGGCCGGCCGCATCGAGTTCGCGGTGACAGACTTTATCCAGAAAACGCGCGAACGCATCAAAAACAACCCGCATCTGCGCCTGAAACCGGGCAATATGCTGGAAGCGATGATCGTCGCCAGCGAGGAGGACGGCAATGATTTCACCGACCAGGAATTGATCGGCAACGCCATCACGGCCGTATTGGGCGGCGAGGATACTACCGCCAATTCCATCGCATGGCTGATCAATAATCTGGTGCAGAATCCCGCCGCCGCCGCCAAATTGGCCGCTGAAGCGGACGCCGTGCTGGGCGAAAATCGCTTTATCCAGGACTGGGAAATGCTGTCGGAGCTGCCCTACCTGGATGCCTCGCATAACGAAAGCCAGCGCCTGAAGTCCGTGGCGCCCGTGTTTGGTCTGGTCAGCAATGAGGACTGCGTGGTGGCCGACACCTTCTTCCCCAAAAATACGGTGGTCTTCGCCTCCGCCGTCGGTGCCAGCTTCGATGAAAACCACTTCCCGCAATCGAGCCAGTTCCTGCCGGAGCGCTGGATTTTCGACGAGAAGCCGGACGAGGGTAATGACCCGAACCGCAAACTCTTCCCCTTCGGCGGCGGCACGCGCCTTTGCCCGGGGCGCTTCCTGGCGCTGACGGAAATCCGCATGGTGATCGCCATGCTGCTACGGAACTTCGAGCTGGAGCCCGATCCCAAGGCGCTGCCAGTGAAGGAAGTGATGAACTTCTTCATGGTTCCCAGCGGCGTGCCGGTGCGCCTGAAATTGCGCGCCTGATGCCAGCAGATAGACTTTGAATAGATCGGAAATGAATATGACAAGCAATCCGGCTAAGCGCGACAGCAATGCCGCCATGCCTTTTATCATGCTGACGGTGCTGATCGATATGATGTCCGTCGGCCTCACAGTGCCCGTGATGGCGCCGCTGATGGGCAGCTTCACCGCCTCGCAGGCCGACCAGGCCTTCTGGTACGGTGTGGTGGTGGTGGCTTTCGCCATCGGGAACTTCTTCGCCTCGCCGATACTGGGCGCGCTGTCCGACGCCTACGGCCGCCGTCCTGTCCTGCTGCTGGGCTTTTGTGGCCTGGCGCTAAACTTCTTTGCCACCGGCTTTGCCACGGCGCTGTGGATGCTGGTCGCCGTGCGCCTGGTCGGCGGCGCCATGCAGGCCAACGGCGCGGTCGCCAATGCCTATGTGGCCGATATCACCGCCACACCGGAAGAAAGAGCGCGCCGTTTCGGCATGCTGGGGGCGATGTTCGGCCTTGGCTTCATTCTCGGCCCGGTCCTGGGCGGCCTGCTTGGGTCTATCCATCTGCAGCTGCCCTTTATCGTGGCGGGCAGCCTGGCCCTGCTTAATTTGCTGTACGGCTGCTTCGTGCTGCCGGAATCGTTGCCGCCGGAGCGCCGCCGGCCATTCGCCTGGAGTATGGCCAACCCCTTCACCTCCTTGCGCGCGCTGGCGCGCCTGGATGGCAACGGCCGCCTCGTCACTGCGTTTGCGCTGACCACTCTGGCCCAGACCATTGGCTTCATCATCTGGGTCATTTACGGTAATTTTAAATTCGGCTGGGGGCCAAAGGAAAGCGGCTGGTCGCTGGCCGCCATCGGCGTGATGTCGGTGATCGTGCAGGGCGTGCTGCTGAAAGGCCTGCTTAAAGCCCTCGGCGCGCACCGGCTTGCGATGGCAGGCATGTTTTCCGCCTCCGTTGCCAATGTGCTGTATGGCCTGGCGAACGAGGGCTGGATGTTCTACGCGATTATCGTCGCGAATGGCCTGGGCTATATCGTCACTTCGACGATCCAGAGTATCATCTCCAGCTCGGCCGATGCACGCAGTCAGGGCAATACCATGGGTGCGGTCAGTTCCGTCGGCAGCCTGATGGCGGTGGCGGCGCCGGTGCTAGGTGCGCCGCTGCTGGCCCTGATTTCGGAAATGCCGCGCAGCGATTGGCGCATGGGTGCGCCGTTTTACTTCTGCTGCCTGCTGCAGGGCAGCGCGGCGGCCTTCGCGCTGTGGCAGTTCCGGCGCGACCGTGTGCGGGTTGCGGCACCTAAACCGGCGGCCGAAGCGGCTGGTTGATATGAAGGAGAGGGATGTTAGCTGTTGAAACAGAATGGAAGGCTGCCGGCGCCGCTTTGCAGGCCTTGCCCGGCTTCGGCGGCCACACGCAGCTGCGATTGCGGCTCGCGGGCCGCGACTGCCATGTGCAGCTGCTGCGCTACGACGTCGCCGCCTTTGATGAAACGGCCTTTGCCGGCGCGGGCATCGCCATGCCGGCGACCATACAAAGAAGCGTGCGAAAGCGCCAGGCCGAATTCTTTTTCGGCCGCCTTGCCGCAGCCTTGGCCATCAAGGAGCACGGTCACGCGGCAGTGGAGGTGGCAATAGGGGCTATGAGGGAACCTATATTTCCGACCACGCTGACAGGAACGATCACTCATACTGGCGCCGTCGCCGCCGCGGCAGTATTGCCCGCGCATTGCTGCAATGGTCTTGGCATCGACATCGAACAGCCGATTGCCGCCAATTCCATCGACAGCGTGGAACAGCTGGTGCTTGGCCCGTCCGAGCGCATGGTGCTGGAAGGACTGGCGCAACTGCCATATCCAATGGCGCTGGCCCTGGTCTTTTCCGCCAAGGAGAGCTTTTATAAGGCCTTGGCGCGCGCAGTAGGCCGTATTTTTGATTTTTCCGCCTTGCGTCTGGAAGGCATCGGCCTGCCCGCGCAGCGCCTGCACTTCGTGACGCAGGAGGCGCTGTGCGCGGACTGGCCCATCGGCAGCAGATGCGAAATCGGTTTTACTCTGCTGGCCGGGGGTGAGGTTTTGACTGCCTTCAGCTGGTAGCTGGTGGACGCTCAGGCACGGACGCTCCGCAGTTTGATGCCCAGCCGCCGCCAGCCGATGACGACGCCGGTCACGCTGAGCAGGGCGCCGCCCAGGCTTAGCACGATCAGCACCATATCCCACAGCGGACGGCGTTCTAGCAATGGTAGCCAATCCCAGCTATGCAGCATGGCGAACAGCCATCGGCTCCAGCGCTTGCCACGGTCGCTGCGCGCCACCACCGTGCCAGTGTGCGGATCGATATACACCCAGCTTTCCTGCGCGTCCGCGAAAGCGATGCGCCAGACCGGCAGGGGTTTCGAAGCGCCTCCCGTCATCGTATGCGCGTCGCGGCTGTAGTAATACAGGTCGTAGGCGCTCAGAATCTCGCTGCTTTGCACGGGCTGCGGCATAAGGCGGGTTGCGGCTTCGCGCAAAGCGGCGGTGTCGATAGTGAAAGGTTGCGCGTTCTGACTGTCCAGCAGCAGGGGCTGTCCAGCGGCGGCATGGGCCAGGACCACGGTCTTGCCGAGGGAGCGCGACCAGCGCAATTCCCGTATGCCGCCGCCAGCGGAGGATAGCAGGGCGGCCGGTGCTGCATCCAGGCCAGTGAGCTGCAGCGGGCCGCCTTCCAGCGCTTCCATTTTCAGCGGCGCGGCGCCGCTATCGAAAATCCGCCAGGGATTCATCGACATCAGGCCGCTGAAAATCCAGGTGATGGCGATCAAGGCGAACAACAGACCGCCGATATGATGCCAGCGCATGATGCCCTGGTAGGGCGAGCGCGAACCACTGCGGTAGGTGCGCGTGAAACGCCAGCGCTGGATGCCGACGATGGTCCCGCTTAATGCTGCAACGATGCCAGCGATCGACAGCCAGTTGACGATATCCGTCCAATAGCGATCGAAGATATTGCCGCGAAACGGGTACAGCCAATGTATCCATGCGCCGGCGTAGTTCCATATCCTTTCGGTGCGGGATGCATCGCGCACCACTTCGGCGGTACGGCCCGAGACATACAGCAAGGTGGCATCGGTATCGTCCAGCTGCACGCGATGCAGTGGCCGGTGCGCATCCAGGCCGCGCGAATGGGTGAAGGCGTCTTCCTCAATCGTGCCGAGATAGTGCAGGGCGACGCCGGGGCCGGTGTAAGCGGTGGCGCTGGCCATTACCTGCACCTCGTCCACCGGCGCGATGCGCTTGCCGCTCACTGCATCTACCACCACTGTGCCGCTGCCCGGTGCGGCCTTGACTCCCTTGGCGCGCGCCGCGCCAAGCGGCACCGCAAAGTAGGCTGGCCGCCCCGCGCTGGCGGCGGCCAGGCGCAATTCCTTCAGTGGCCCCGTCACCCCGGCGCGGGCCAGCGCCTGCTGCGGCGCCAGCAGCGCGGCATCGGACGCCAGCTCGGGCAGATGCTGCAGGCGCTCGGCGGCGGTAAGTTTCGGGTAGCCGACATACATCATGACGACACCCGAAACAAACCACATCGCGAAGAAGGCACACAGCACGACGCCCAGCCAGCGGTGGATCAAGAACAGCAGGCGTTTGGTATGCATGCCCACGGCCTGGCTCAGAAGGCAAAGCGCAGCGCGACGTCGGCCGTGCGCGGCGCGCCGAGATAGGCCATGGTGGACGTCATGTTCAGCGCATGCACCTTGTCGCCGGCATTGCGCAGGCGCGCGACCAGGGAGAGATTACGCTGGATCTGGTAGCTGAGGCCAAGATCGAGCAGGGTATAGGACGGCCATTTGATCGTATTCGCCGCATCCGCATAAACCGCGCCGACATGGCGCGCGCCCACACTGGCTTTCAGCGCCGGCGTGAAGGAGTAGGACAGCCAGAGGTTTGCCACCGTTTCCGGCGTGTTGGTGGGCGTCTTGCCGGCCAGCGAAACGCCGCCCTGGCGGTAGTTTTCGTATTCCGCGTTGACGTGGGTGATGTTGGCCTGGATCGATACTTCCTTCGTCGGCTGCAATCCCAGCGCCAGTTCCAAACCCTTGGCCGACTGCTCGCCGACCAGCACCGTGAGCGTGCTGTTGTTCGGGTCTTGCGTGGAAATGTTCTTGCGCGTGATGCTGTATGCGGCCAGCGTCGCCGAACCTTTGCCCTGCCAGAAGTCCAGCTTGGCGCCGATCTCGCCCTGGCGGCCCGAGGTCAGCTCGCTGTTGTTGCGCACATCGGCAAACGAGGCGGTGGACAGCACGCCGGACGGCGGATCGGCCGCCGTCGCATACTGGACGTAGGCGGTGGCCCCCGGCGCCATGTCCCACACCAGACCAGCGCGTCCGGTGGTTGGGCTGTAGCTGCGCTGGAAGGTGGCCGGATTGGCGGCTGTGATTTCGCGGCGGTTAGTCAGCTCCAATTCGATGCGTTCATGGCGCAGCGCCGTGACCAGATTCAGCGATGGGATCAGCGTGGTGCGATTCTCCAGATAGGCGGCGCTGGTTTTCACCCGGTTGTTGCGGTCAGGACGGAAGCCGGGCGACATGCCGGGAATATCGAAGAAACGTTCGGTGACGAAGTTATAGGGATCGACCGTGCTGACCGTGGTGGAGAGGCTGTTCGGGAAGCGCGTCTGCTTGTTGACGCTGATGTCCAGGCCAAAGGCCCAGTCGCTGCGATGGCTGCCGAGGGTGCTTTTGTAAGTACCATCGAGACGGTCGCCGACCACGCGCTGGTCGTGGCGCTGCAGCAGGGTGCTGGAGCGGATCACCGCCGTATTGGCGGGGTTGAAGCGGTAGCTTTCCACATTGCGGTAATCGCGCAGCGCATCGTAGGCATACAGGGTGTTGGTGAACTGCAGCGCATCGCTGGCGCGCCAGCTGGCGACGGAGCGCAGCCAGTGCACGCGCTGGGCGTACACGCCGTCGGCGCTGTTGTAGTTCTTGAAGCGCGTGCCCTCGTCCACGCGCGCCGTGCCGGCGATAGGATTCAGCAGCGGCGTGCCCCAGTAAGGCCGCGCCACGTCCTCGTCCTGGAATTCATACGCCAGAATATGGTTGAAGCGCGCGCCGAAGTCTGAGCGCAGCGACACGGCAAGCTGGGTCGATTTGCTGCCGACGCCTTCGATGCGGCTATCGGCCTCGCGGTGGTTGACGTCGATGCGGACGTGATGGTCGGCTTGGCCGCTGCCGTCGCCGGCCAGGCGCCGGTTCAAGCCGAAGGAGCCTTCCTTCAGGCCGTGGCCGCCCAGGCGCAGCTGGGCCTCGCCGAATTCGCCGCGCTCGGCAACCTTGGTGATGTAGTTGATGGAACCGCCCACCGCACCGGAACCGAACAGGAAGCTCGATGGACCGCCGATGGCTTCCACGCGGTCGTAGATCCAGCTGTCCACCGGCCGCGCTGCGATTGCGTACTGCACGTTGATGCCGTTGAACAGCTGGCTGATCGAACCGCTGCCGAAGCCGCGGTAGCTGACGCCGATATTGCCGGGCGCATTGTGCGCGGTCACGCCGGGAATGGCGCGCAGAATTTCCTGCGTATCCTGGGCGCCGCGTTCTTCAATCAGGGCGCGGTCCACCAGCGTCACGCTGGCCGGGGTCTCGCGCAGCGTCAGGCCAAGGCGGCTGCCGGTGCTGGACGTGGTGTCGAGATCGAGCACGCCGCCGGTGCGCAGCGTCGACGCGGTTACTTCCACCGTGGGCAACGTGGCGTCAGTTTCGGCGTGGGCCGGCAGGGCGATGAAGGCGCAGGCGATTGCATAGGGCAGGGCGCGCAGGCGTGGGGATACGGTATGGCGGCGCGCGCTGGCGCCGTCACGGGATGCGAATGACATCATGACAAACTCTCTTACGGTTGCCCAGGTATGGGCGAATCTGATCGGAAAAAAGGGGAACTACCGGATCAGGCCTGGGGCGGGCCGCGAGGTTTTGCCGCGTTCCACGCAAACAGCGGAACGGACGATTGATAGAACAGCGATGGGCGCAACGAGGAAGCCGGGACGACAGGCAGTTCGTAGGCGCTGGTTGGCAAGGCCGCCAGCGAGGCGCCCATATGGCAGAAGGGGCAATGGTCCAGCACAGCGGCGTGCTCCTGGGCTGGCGCCTCCTCCGTGGCGAAGATTTTCTGCATTCTTCCGGCATTGCTTGCCGAGCAGATGGTCGCGGTGATGAAGCGCGCTTCGCGGGCGAACACCTGCGACAGCGTCGGCGTCAATACGGCCAGCAGCAGGGCGCATAAAGCCACCCATGATGCGATCGAAAATGTATTGCGCCTCATGTTCATAGCAGGATTGTAGCATGGGGCAAATAGGGCGCGGCGGCACTTCCTCCGCGTTTGGCAATCCAGATCAAGATGCTAAACTGCTGCCTTCGTCAATGAAGGGAACTGGCATGGCATCACCGCAGGACTTGCGCATACGCGCTTTGCAATGTCTGGTCGAAACCGATCCGGCACGGAAAGCCGCGGCGGTGGCGGCCCTGGCCAGCGATGCGCGGGCGGGCCTCTGCACGCTGGATACGCAAGTGGAACTGGCGGCGGAAAGCGGCATTCCTGGCCGGCCGCTCAAGCCTGAGCTGGTGCCGCCACGCCTGGTCGGACGGCGTTCGATGGCGACGCTGGAAGGCCGCGCCATGCTGGTTCACGCCCTGGCCCATATCGAATTCAACGCCGTCAACCTGGCGCTGGATGCGGTCTGGCGCTTTGCCGGCATGCCCGCCCAATACTACAGCGACTGGCTGCGCGTGGCGGATGAGGAAGCCCTGCATTTCTCGCTGCTCGACGCGCATCTGCGCGTGCTGGGCAGCCATTATGGCGAGTATCCCGCCCATGGCAGCCTGTGGGAGATGGTGGAGAAGACCAGCGGCGATGTGCTGGCGCGCATGGCGCTCGTGCCGCGCACGATGGAGGCGCGCGGACTCGATGCCAATCCCGCCCTGCGCGCGAAGCTGGCCCAGGCCGGCGACCAGGACGCCGCCAATATCCTCGACATCATCCTGCGAGACGAAATCGGCCATGTGGAAGTCGGCAACCGCTGGTACGGCTATCTATGCCGCCAGCGCGGCCTGGAACCGCGCGCCACCTACGCTGAACTGACGGTGCAATACAAGGCGCCGGTCATGCGCGGCCCCTTCAACCTGGATGCGCGCCGCCAGGCCGGCTTCACCGAGGAGGAGCTGGACGACCTGTGCTACTCGGTGGGCCGGATCTCGAATCCGCCGGAAGAATAGGCCAGCGTCGCGTCGTCGCTGACGCTGACCTTGCTGACGCGCGCGGCGGGCGGCCCCGATTGCGCCCAGCGCACAATGGCATCCACGCTGGCGGCGTCGCCATCGACGCAGGCTTCCACCGAGCCGTCGCGCCGGTTGCGTACCCAACCCCTCAGGCCCAGTCTGCGGGCCTGTTCCGAGAAGGCGTAGCGGTAGCCCACGCCCTGCACCAGGCCTTCAACAAGTATGCGTTTGCTCATGGCTCTCTCGAAAATTGTCAGCGCAGCAGCGGCCGCACTTTCGTGGTCAGCACCTTGTACTGCGCTTCAACCATGATGTGATTGTGATCGTGGCCGGTGCGCGGCAGCAGGAAGTATTCCTTTTGCGGCGCGCGGATCGAGTCGAAATAGCGTTTTGCCACTTCGGGAACGCTGGTCAGGTCTTCGGCGCCCATGATCATAAATACCGGCATCTGGAAATCAGTGCCAAGTTTTGGCAGATCGAGAGTGTAGTGCATGCCGTCGCCCTTCATGCCCACGTATTGCAGCCAGGAGAAGTCCTCTCCCTTGCCGTAATTGATCAGCGCCTCGTCATTCGAATACTGCGGCGCGCGCGACCACCAGGAAGGCGGTGCGGGATCGGTGGCTTTGGCTTCGTAAATGCGCGAGATGCGGCGCAGCAGGCCGGGCGTGCGCGGATTGGTCCATGGCGGCAGGCCAAAGCCCTCCAGCATTTCCACCGTTTTCTTGTCGCCGGCTGCGCGCGCCAGTTCCAGGGTTTTGCGGTAGGCTTCCTTGTCGTTATCCGGACCTACCAGCTGGCCGGTGCCGACATAGGCCACAAACAGGTCCGGCCGCCGTTTGGCAATATGCACGCCCAGTGCCGATCCCCAGGAGCCGCCGAACAGGATCAGCTTCTTGGCATTCAGGTGCTTCGCCGCGAAGGCCGCAACTTCCACGCCATCGGCCGCCAGGCCTTCCAGGCTCAGGATGTGTTCTTCGGTTTCGGGATCGATGGGATTGCGGCCATAAGTCTGGCCCGCTCCGCGCTGGTCCCAGTGGACGAAGGTGAACTCTTTTTCCCAGGGGCGGTATGGACTGTTGGCGTAGGGCGTCATGGGGTTGCCCGGCCCGCCGTGCACAAAGAGGATGACCGGATTCCTGCAGTTCTCGCCCTTGATCGTCACCCACTGCTCGATGCCGCCGATCTTGACGAAGCCCTCTTCGTTGACAGCCTTGCCATTGCGGCATTCGATGGGCGCGGTGCCGATGGCACTGGCCTGGGGCGTGGTGGTCTGAGCGCCAAGGCTCAAGGGCAGCAGCAAAGACAGGGAAGCGATACAGAAGCGGGGCAGGTAGCGCATGGAAGTCAGAGAAATGTTGGCGACTTGGCACTATAGCATGTGGCGGCGTCCGGCGATGCCAC
This sequence comes from Massilia sp. BJB1822, assembly GCF_013369485.1. Taxonomy (GTDB): domain Bacteria; phylum Pseudomonadota; class Gammaproteobacteria; order Burkholderiales; family Burkholderiaceae_D; genus Rugamonas. The sequence continues at coordinate 274,899 of NZ_JABWEB010000003.1, read as the reverse complement.
CTCCTGCCCCGGCCCAGAAATCAGTAGCGGCGAATGATCAGCTGCTTAAGCTGTCCAGGGGTTTTGATTTCCCAGCCCAGCGGCACGGGCGAGCCGAAGGCGGTCCAGATTTCCGTGCCGACCGGCAGGGTCTTGACCTTGGTGATCTCGTTTTTCAAGCTACCGGCAGTGGTCACGACCCAGCCGTCGGGAATCGGCGAGCCAATCGTCACCCAGATGGCCGTGTAGTTCGGCACGTCCTTCACTTTGGTGATGGTGTTTTTGACGCTGCCTGCCGTCGTGATCACCCAGTCTTTCGGAATAGGGGAACCGAGATTGACATACGCCGTCGAGTAATCCGGCACGCCGTTGACATTGGTGATCTGGTTGCGGATGCTGCCCGCCTCGGTGATGACCCAGCCATCCGGTATCGGTGAACCGTAAGCCGCCATATAAGTCGTCCAGGGCGCGGACCCGACGATTTTCGTGATCTGGTTGGTCACGCTGCCGGCCTGCGAGATGATCCAGCCATCGGGAACGGCGACCACCGGAAAGCCCGTGCTGAAATATACGTACACGATTTCCCCGGTCGAAGCGGACGTGACGTCGCTAATGAGCCAGCTCGTGCTGTTAACGTTGGTCACGACCCATCCGGACGGCACGGAGGAATAAGCCGGAACCCAGCGGGTCGGGTAACTGCCGCTGAGGGCTGTTGCGGCGGGCTTTTCTACGGCGGCTGCGGGCAGGGAACAGACGCCAATGGCGCCGGCGATGAAGAGGGAATGGACTGCAATCTTCCAATACGATTTCGACATAAACCTCCCTATGGTGATGGATTTTTACGCAAATGCGTGCTTTTATACTAACACGCTGATTTAGACCGTCGGCGTCCTCTTGGTCCTGGCGTGGAATGGGAGTGATCAGGAGGCGGTGAGCCGCCGCAACCACTGCAGTAGCGCGGCAGGCAGCAGCTTGGGTTCGGGCAGTAGGCAGTAACCGTGCGGGCCGAATATTTGTGGCAGGTAGTTCGCCGCCTGGCGGTCGATGGTCAGGCAGAACGGAGATATGCCCTGCAGGCGGCATTCGTTCACCGCCTGGCGCATGTCTTCGACGCCGTAGCGTCCCTCATACTGGTCGCAGTCGTTTGGCTTGCCGTCTGATAGCAGGATCAGCAAACGGTGCTGCGCGCCCTGGGCCATCAGTTGGGCCGCGGCGTGGCGCAGCGCGGCGCCGGCCCGCGTGTAGCGCTCCGGCTCAAGACCGGCGATTCTGCGCGCGGTGGCCGGACTGTAGCTTTCGCCAAAGCCTTTGACGGCGCGCACGGTGACGCCTTGCGGACCTTCTCCGGAAAATGCCTGCACCGCAAAGCGTTCCTGCATGCCCTGCAATACGATGCAGACCAGTAGCAAGGCTTCGCGTTCGATGTCGATCACGCGGCGCGAACTGCTTAACCAGCTGTCGGTGGAGCCGCTGACGTCGGCCAGCAGCATGATCGCCATATCGCGCCGCGCGCGGATTTCGCGCTGGTAAAGACGCTGTTCTGGCGACAGGCCGGCCATCCTGTCGGCGCGGCTGTCCATCCAGGCTTGCAGATCGATTTCATCGCCTTCCGGTTGCCGTTGCACGCGCAGCCGCCGCGCGCGCAGCATTTCAAAGCGCCGCCGCACTTCGGCCAGCATGCCGCCGTAGTCCCGCAAGGTCTGCGCGACCCATTCTTCGGGGCCGGATGCCGCCGTGACAGTGTGCACCGCCGCGTAACGCTCGCGATAGGACTGGCTGCCATAGTCCCATTCCGGGTAAAGCGTGGTCGTTCCGCCGGCGCCATGCGCGGCCGGCAGTGGCACGGCGTTGCGTGGCAGGCGTTCAGGAAAGTCGTCGGATAGCAGATACTCCTTCGGGCGGCCTGGCGCGACGATCAGACGCGCTTCGGCCAGCTCGGATAGGGCGTCGGCATAGTCTTTGGCGGCGGTGTCGGCATCGCGGTCCAGCGGGCGCTGCAAGCCCAAAGGATCTTCCGCCTTTTCCTGCGGCTGCGCGGTTTGCACCATGGAAGGACCCTGGCGGCGGGCGTCGTCTTCGCCATCCGATGCCTGACGCACGGTGGGGCGGCGCGGCAGGCGCGCGCTGCGGCTTTTCCCAGGCGCTTCGTTATCGGCCTGCGGCCCGCCAACCGAGAGAAAGGCTGCGGTCGGCCTGCGCAGCTCCCCACTCCATGCATCCAGCCACAGTGCCGGTGCGCGCAAGCCCTTGGACTCGGGCGCCAGGCGCGCGGCCAGAGCCTGGGCCTGGAGCAAGACCTCGGGGGCAGCCGTTGCCTGCGTCGTTTGTTCTAATGGCTTCGCCAGCGTGTCGCGCAACATCTGCTCGATGGTGCGGGCTGGCGGCGCGAAGGCCGCAAGCGGCGGACGGCCGGACAGCGCCTGCGCGCGCCAGGCGTTCAGCGGCTGCTGCATACCGGGAGCCAGCTGCAGCAAGGCACGGTCGGCGGCATCGGCTTCCAGTATCTGATAAAGAGCCAGCAGCAAGGGTGATGCGCTGGTGGGCAGGCTGGCGGCACTGCCGCGCACTGCGCGCATCGCCTGCTGCAAGGCCATTGCCCGGTACTGGGCAAGCGTGATCTGGGCATCGTCGGCTGGCAGGGTTGGCGGCAGCCAGATATTGCTACCGTCCGTCGCAGGCAGGGCCGCGCGGCGGGAAGGAAGCTGCGGGCGCTGAAAGAGGCGGCTTAGAACCGTGGCCGGCAAGGGAGCTTGCGCTGGGCGAAAAACGAAAACCGCGCCAAACAGGCTATGGCAAAGCAGTTCCAGGCGGCGCGACACGTCGGCCAGTGTCAGCAGCGGCGCTTCCGCATGAGCGCGATGGCGTCGCCAATGGGCCTGCATATAGCTGGCCGCGTGCATGGCGGCGTCGGTGATGACGTCTTCCGCTTCGGCCATCGGCTCAGATCAATGTGGCGTTCAGCAGATCGCGCATGGCGCCCAGCAGCGGGGCATCGTCCGACAGCGGCGCGATAATGGCGCTGTTGCAAGCATCACGCACCGGAATGCCGCTGGCGATCAGGCGCGCCGCCGCGATCAGCAGCCGGGTGCTGGGCACTTCGGCCAGGCCGCGCTCTTGCAGGGCGCGCAGGCGCTGCGCCAGCGTGACCAGGGCATGAGCTTGCGCCCGCTCGATCCCGCCCTCGCGCTGCACGATGGCGCATTCACGTTCGGGTGGCGGGAAGTCGAAATCGAGGGCGACGAAACGCTGGCGAGTACTGGGCTTCATATCCTTGAGCATGCGCTGGTAGCCGGGGTTGTAGGACACCACCAGCTGAAAACCCGGCGCCGCCGCCAGCACCTCGCCGGTCTTGTCGATCGGCAGGATGCGGCGGTGGTCGGTGAGCGGATGCAGCACCACCACCGTATCCTGGCGCGCCTCCACGATTTCGTCCAGATAGCAGATGGCGCCGCTGCGCACCGCGCGCGTCAGCGGGCCGTCCTGCCATACCGTCCCCTCATGCCCGATCAGGAAGCGGCCAATCAGGTCGCTCGCGCTCAGATCGTCGTGGCAGGCGATGGTGATCAGCGGCCGCCCGAGCTTCCACGCCATATACTCCACAAAACGCGTCTTGCCGCAACCGGTTGGGCCTTTCAGCATCACGGCAAGCTGGCGCGCATGGCATTGCTCGAACAGCGCTACTTCGTTGCCGCCCGCCAGATAGTAGGGCGCTTCCGGCGGGCGCATATCCATCACGGCTGCGTTCAAATCAGGCTCCCCTTGGTTGCGCCGCTGCGGCCGCCGTTTCCAGCTCGATTTCGAAACGCGGCGCGTGGCGGAAGAAGTCGATGATGAAGAGCGCCACCCCGCAGGCGAATAGCGAGGCGGTGGCCAGCAGCATCAGGAAATGGACCTGGATCTTGAGCTGGGCGTCGAGGAAGCCCAGCCCCATGATGCGCTCCAGATAAACCTGGCCGATGCCCGCCGTGGCGAAGGAAAGCGTCATGCCGAACATGCCCGCGATCTGCATCCAGAATGCCCAGTAGCCTAGCGGCGTTCCCTCGTCGGGACGTTTGGTCAGCGATGGCATGGCGAAGCTGATCATGGCCATGACGATCATGGCATACGCGCCATAGAAGGCCGCGTGGCCGTGCATGGCGGTGATCAGCGTGCCGTGCGTCCACTTGTTCACCTGGGGGAAGGTGTGGGCCAGGCCCAGCAAGCCCGCGCCAAACAGGGTGAACACGGCGCTGCCCACGGTCCAGTGTAAGGCCAGTTTGTTGGGATGGGCCATGCCGCTGCGGCGGATGCTGGAATAGGCATACACCGCCATGCCCACCAGGGCCACCGGTTCCAGCGCGCTGAAAATGCCGCCGATAGGCAGCCAGTAGGAAGGCACGCCTACCCAGTAATAGTGGTGCGCGGTGCCGAGAATGCCCGCGATGAAGACCAGGCCGACGATCACGTACAGCCACTTCTCCATCACCTCGCGGTCGGCGCCCGAGAGTCGGATCAGCAGATAGGCCAGGAAGCCGCCCTGTATCATTTCCCATACGCCCTCCACCCACAGGTGAATCGTCCACCAGCGGTAGAAGATCGATACCGTGTAGTTTTCGTAATGGAGCAGTGCAGGAAGATACAGCACGGCGGCCAGTCCCAGGCCGCCAATCAGCACGCCTTCCGTGGTGGTGAGGCGTCCGGATTTGCGGATCGTCATGCCGACGTTGTACAGGAAGATCAGCATCACGATCACAATCACGATCTTGTGCGGCAGCGGCTGTTCCAGCAGCTTGTTGCCCGTCCCCCAGCGGAACAGGTAGCCGATGATGGCGGTCACGCCCATCACCACCCACAGCACCAGCTGGACGATGGCCAGCCGCACGCTATGCAGTTCGGTGCGCGACTCGTCCGGCACCATCCAGTAAGTCGCGCCCATGAAGCCGGTGAGCACCCACACGATCAGCAGATTGGTGTGGATCACCTTGGTGACGTCGAAGGGCAGTATATGCAGCAAGGGGTCGGGGCCAAGATATTTGGCCGCCGACAGCAGGCCAAACACCAGTTGCAGGCCAAACAGGGCGACGGCGACGGCGAAATACCAGTAGGCGACGGATTGCGATTTGTATCTCATCTGGCGGCCCCCCTTATTTCAATGAGCTTAGATAGGCGGCCAACTGCTCGACCTCCTGCGGCGACATCGATTTGCCGTAGGTGGTGGGCATGAAGGACACGCCATTGGCCGAGAACATGGCCCCCGGCACCAGATGCGCGCTCGGTTCCGTGATCGATTCGCGGATATAACCCGCCAAATCCTTCGCCTGGCCGCGATAGCTGCCGCTGGCCAGCAAGGTCTGGGTGCGGCCTGCCAGTCCGGCCAGGCTGGGACCGGCCATGTTCACGCCGGGCGCGATCGAATGGCAGGCGGCGCAGGCCGGCGTGGCGCTGCGGAACACGCGCTCGCCCAGCGCCACCGGGTCTTCCGCCCCGCTGACCGGGCGCGCGGCGGGCGGCGTGGTCGCCGCAGTGGCTGTGGACTGGTCGGTGCCGGGGAAGGTCGATCCCGTCACCAGGATAGGGCGCGGCGGCCAGCCCTGGTTGTCCACATTGCTGACCCAGTCGAGGAAGGCATACAGGTCGGCGATATCGCCATCGCTCAGATCCTGCTTCGGCATCAACCGGCGGTGGCGCGTCTCGTCATAGAATTTGGAGGGATCGCGCATATAGGCCGTCAAATAGGCCTCGCCGCGCAGCTTGGTGATCTTGGTCAGATCGGGGGCATAGTAAGCGCCCTCGCCGAACAAGGTATGGCAGTTGATGCAGTTATTGTTATGCCAGACGTCCTTGCCGCGCGTGACGGCGGGGCTGATTTTGTCGGCATTGGTGAGTTTGCCGAATTGACGATGGCTGTCCAGGGTCAGGCCGAGGAAGGCCGCGCTGGCGAGAAGGGTCGATGCGATCGCGAAAAGCCGCGCCTGCCGTTTATTCATATGAACTCCTAAACGTTGATGTCCGGCCAGTAGCGCAGGGCCGTCCATCCGCCATAGGCCATCGCCACTGCCAGCAAGACTAAGATCAGGTAAGCAAATCCTTTAAGCGCCGCAAGCCATCCTTGCATTCTTCAACCTCCTGTTTTGAGTGTGTTACTTCACCTCGGACATGTCGGGCAGCGTGTGGGCAATCCCTTTGTGGCAATCGATGCAGGTCTTTTCGCCGCTGGCCAGCTTGGTCGAGTGGGCATCGACGGCGCGCTTGCTCTGGCGCGTGAAATCCATCGATTCGAACTGGTGGCAGTTGCGGCACTCCAGCGAGTTATTCGCCTTCAGGCGGCGCCACTCGTTGCCGGCCAGCTGCCGCCGGTGGGCCTCGAATTTTTCGCGCGTATCGATGGTGCCGAAGACTTTGCCCCAGACCTCCTTCGATGCCTGCATCTTGCGCGCGATCTTGCTGGTCCATTCATGCGGCACATGGCAGTCGGAGCACTTGGCGCGCACCCCGCTGCGGTTGGCGAAGTGGATGGTGCGCTGGAGTTCGGGATACACGTTGTCGCGCATCTCGTGGCAGCCGGTGCAGAATTTCTCGGTATTGGTCGCCTCCATGGCGGTGTTGAAACCGCCCCAGAACACCACGCCGGCCACGAAGGAGCCGATCACCAGCAAGCCCAGGCTCAGATGCAGGCTGGGTTGCCACAGGATGCGCCAGTAGTACTTGAACTTTGCGATCATGGCGTCCCCTTATTTTTTCTTGGCCGGCGCGTTGGGAGCCGAGGGCGTATTCAGCATCGTGTCGACATCCTTGAACTGGTTATCCACCAGCGGCGTCAGATTCGCCTGCGGCACATGGCATTGCAGGCAGAAGTAGCGGCGCGGTGACAGCTCGGCAAGGAAGTTGCCGTCGCGGTTCTGGAAATGGGTGACGCTGATCATCGGCGCCTGGCTTTCCTGGGTGCGGGTGCGGGCGTGGCACATCATGCAGCGGTTCGCGCTCTTGTCGATCTGGTAGCCCTCGATCTTGTGCGGAATCACGGGCGGCTGCATGGCGTAGTTGCGCACGCGGCGGATATCGCTGTTGTCGGGATTGACCATGGGCGCCGGCTTGGTGGTTTCCGCCAGCGGCGTCGGACCGCGCATATTGTCCAGCGCGCGCTGGGCCTGGGCCGGCGGCACGGCCGCCAGCGCAGCGGCCAGCAGAACGGGGATGAGGAATCGCTTCATGGCCTGTCTCCCTAGACTTTGCGGATGCTCACCGCGCATTTCTTGTAATCGGTCTGGAACGAAATCGGATCGGTCGCATCCAGCGTCACCTTGTTCACCAGCTGGCTGGCGTCGAAGAAGGGGATAAACACCAGGCCGCGCGGCGGCCGGTTGCGGCCCCGCGTTTCCACCCGCGTCTGGATCACGCCGCGCCGCGACTTGACCTCGATGACGTCGCCGCGCCGCGTGCCGAGCGCCTTGGCGTCGTCCGGATGCATGAAGCAGACCGCATTCGGCACCGCGCGATACAGTTCCGGCACGCGGCGCGTCATGGTGCCGGTGTGCCAGTGCTCCAGCACGCGGCCGGTGGACAGCCAGAACGGGTATTCCTTGTCCGGTTCCTCGGCCGCCGGTTCGTAGGGCAGGGCGAAGATCACCGCCTTCCCGTCCGGCATGCCGTAGAAGCGCACGCCTTCGCCGGCCTTCACATAAGGATCGCTGCCCTCTCGGTAGCGCCAGCGCGTCTCCTTGCCATCCACCACCGGCCAGCGCAGGCCGCGCACCTGGTGGTAGGTGTCGAAGGGCGCCAGGTCATGGCCGTGGCCGCGCCCGAACTGCGCATACTCCTCGAACAGGCCTTTCTGGAGATAGAAGCCGAAAGCCTTGGCCTCGTCGTTCAGATAGCCGGCCTGCATCTGCGACAGCGGGAACTTGTCCACCTGGCCGTTGCGGAACAGGACATCGAACAGGGTCTTGCCGCGATACTGGGGCATGGCCGCCAGCAGCGGCGCCGGCCACACTTCCTCGACCTTGAAGCGCTTGGCGAATTCGGCCAGCTGCCACAGGTCCGAGCGTGCCTCGCCCGGCGCCTGCACCAGCTGGTGCCAGAACTGCGTGCGCCTTTCCGCATTGCCGTAAGCGCCTTCCTTTTCCACCCACATCGCGGTCGGCAGGATCAGGTCGGCCGCCGTGGTGCTGGCCGTGGGGTAGACGTCGGATACCACAACAAAGGCGTTGGGATTGCGGAAGCCCGGCAGGATCTCGCCCATGATGTTGGGGCCGGCCTGCATATTGTTATTGCACATGACCCAGTAGGCATTCAGCTTGCCGTCCTTCAGGGCGCGGCTCTGCACCACGGCGTGGAGGCCCGGCTTATCGGGCACCGTCCCGGCGGGCAGCTTCCAGATTTTTTCCGCCGTTTCGCGGTGCTTGGGATTCGTCACCAGCATATCGGCCGGCAGCCGGTGCGAGAAGGTGCCGACCTCGCGCGCCGTGCCGCAGGCCGAGGGCTGGCCGGTCAGCGAGAAGGGGCTGTTGCCGGGCTGGGAAATTTTCCCGGTCAGCAGGTGCAGGTTGTACAGCAGGTTGCTGCACCAGGTGCCGCGCGTATGCTGGTTAAAGCCCATGGTAAACAGCGACATCACCTTGATCTTCGGATCGGCGTACAGCTCGGCCAGGCGCTCCAGCCGGTCGCGCGTGACCCCGCTCAGCTTCGCCACCGTATCCACGTCGTAGGCGCTGACGAATTTGGCGTATTCCTCGAAGGTCATGGGTTTGCCGCCATTGGCGTCGGCCGCGTTCTTGGCGGCGCGCTGCAGCGGATGCTCGGGCCGCAGGCCATAGCCGATGCTGGTATTGCCCAGCACGAAGCGGGTGTGCTTGTTGACGAAGTCGCGCTGCACGCGGTTGGTCTTGATGATGTGATGGGCGATGAAATTGAGGATGGCCAGGTCGGTTTGCGGCCGGAAGATCACCGGCTGGTCGGCCAGCTCGAAGCTGCGGTGCTCGTACACCGACAGCACGGCCACCTTCACGTTCGGATTCGACAGGCGGCGGTCGGTGATGCGGGTCCACAGGATAGGGTGCATCTCCGCCATATTCGAACCCCATAGCACGAAGGCGTCGGCCTGCTCGATATCGTCGTAGCAGCCCATCGGCTCGTCCATGCCGAAGGTGCGCATGAAGCCTGCCACGGCCGAGGCCATGCAGTGGCGCGCGTTCGGATCCAGGTTATTGGTGCGGAAGCCGGCCTTCATCAGCTTGACGGCGGCGTAGCCTTCCCATACCGTCCATTGGCCGGAGCCGAACATGCCGACCGCGTTTGGCCCCTTATCGCGCAAGACCTGCTTGAACTGGGCGGCCATGACGTCGAAAGCGGTGGCCCAGGAGACAGGCGTGAACTCGCCGTTCTTGTCGTACTTGCCACCGCTCATACGCAGCAGGGGCTGGGTCAGGCGGTCGGCTCCATACATGATCTTGGACAGGAAATAGCCCTTGACGCAGTTGACCCCGCGATTGACTTCGGCATTGATGTCGCCATGGGTGGCGACCACCCGGCCATCCTTCACGCCCACGTTCACGCCGCAGCCGACGCCGCAGAAGCGGCAAGGCGCCTTGTTCCAAGTGAGTTGGGTGCGTGCAGCGTCGGTGACGACGTTGGATGCGGCAGCCGCCAGGGGAATGCCGGCGGTGGCCGCCGCCGTGACAGCGGCAGTCTGGGTGATGAAATCCCGGCGTGTCTGTTTCATTCGACCTCCTCATCCATGGCAGCGGCAGGCTCCGCGTGTTGATAGACCAGTGCGACGTTCAATACGCCGGGCAGGGCGCGCAGCGCATCCATGCAGTCCAGCGCTCGCTGGCTGGAATCAGTTTCAAGGGTGACGACCATGCGGCCATCGGCATCGGCGGCGTGCACGATGGCCTTGGGCAGCAGGGCAATATGGGAGCGCACCGCCGCAAGCTCGGTGCGGCTGGCGTGGACGATCAGGCCGGCGATGTGGATGTCCGTGTCGTCCTGCGCGGACTTGGCTACGCTTGGCGGCAGCATGGCGTCAAGCAGTGGGCAGGGAGCCGGTCAGCAGCTGGTACATCCAGATGGTGAAGCCGTAGCCGCCCACCACGGCGACCGCCAGCACGGGCGCCAGCACGACGGTCAGGAATAGAAAAACCTTTAACTCATCCGCCTTGCTGGCGGCTGGCTGCCTGGGTTCCATATACTCACCTTGGTCGATGAATTGCGTTTAAAGTTAGCCTAGTTTCTTGCGAGTGTCCAATCTTGCTCAATTGTGTGGCGGCGACGCCGCAGTCACGCGCCGCCCGATTTCAAGCCGCACCCCTTGGGCCGACGAGGCCACCGGAGCGCTGTCGCCTTCCAGGTCGCCGGCCTGTGGCAGGGCCTTGCCGGAGCGGGATATGCGCGCCGTCACGATGACGCGGGCGTGGGCCGAGAGCGGCGTGCCGCCCTGCATAGCCAGGCTGTCGTCCAGCGTGAAATCGAAGGGCAGTTCGCTGGCCTGGCTGCGCAGGATGGCGATGGGCTGGCGCGGCCCATCGGCGGCGCGCGCGTAGATAAAGAGGGTATCGTCCGGCCGCACGCCCTGCACGCCGGGTGCGAGGCGCACGGTGCCGGACAAGGCAGGCGCGCTGGCGGGCCTGTGCGCAGCGCCGCCTTGGACCGGCGCGCTTTCCAGGCGCGCTTGTGCCGCCGCGATGCCTGCCCGCGTCGATTCGGCGAACGGCGAATCCTGGGGCACGAAGGGCAGGAGCGCCTGCCATTGGCGCGCGGCCACAGCAAAGTCGGCGCGCGCAAAGGCCGCGCTGCCAGATAAGGCCAGCGCCTTGACGTGTTTTGGATCGATCGCCAGCGCGCGCGCGATCAGGCGTTCCGGCTGTCCGGCCAGCTTGCCGTCTTCGGCCGACGCCAAGGCGTCGGCGTAATCGGCCAGGACGTCGGCATCGTTCGGCAGCAGGGTGTTCAGGCGCGAATATGCCTGCGCCGCCTCGCGATAACGTCCCAGCGCGCTGTAGGAGCGTGCCAGCATCTGCCAGCCATCGGCATCCTCGCGCTTGTGGCGCAGGCGTTCGGCCAGGCCTTGCACCAGCGCGTTCATATCCGGGCCGCCATCGTCGGCATGGCCTTGCTGAACGGCGGTGGGCGGTGGCGTGGCCGGCAGCGCTGCGGCGGGGCGGCCGACCTGGAAGTACAGAGCCGCCGCGCCCAGCGGCAAAGCGAGGGAGAGCAGCAAGGCAGTCCAGCGCTGCGGCGGCATGGCCTGGGACGCTGGATTGGCCTGGGTTTCCTCCGCCACGCGCCGCTCCAGTTCGCGCAGCGCGGCACGGTGGGCGAACGGCGGCAGGGTGCCATTCTGCCGGTCGATTTCCAGTTCCTTCATCTGGGCGCGCAGGACGGCAAGATTGACCTGCTGCGGCGAAGCGCTGTTCATTTGCTCGCGCCTCTGGCGCAGCAAAGGCGGCAGGATGCACAGCAAAGTAGCGGCGGTCAGCAGGACGGCTACGATGAGGAAGGCCGTCATGGCAGCTCCTCGCGTCCGGCCAGCAGGCTGGCGGCGCGCGCCCTTTCGGCCGGGGACAACGCCGGGCTGCGTTTGCCGCGGCCCTGGCTGCGCAGGCGCAGGAACAAGGCCAGCACGCCACCCAGCAGCAGCAATCCCGGCGCAAGCCATAGCAACAGCGTGCTGGCCTTGAACGGTGGCCGGTACAGGATGAAATCGCCGTAGCGCTGCACCATGAAGTCGGCCACCTGGGCTTCACTGCGGCCGGCCCGCATCTGTTCGCGGATCTGGCGGCGCAGGTCGACGGCTAGCTCCGCCTGCGAATCGGCCAGGGTCTGGTTCTGACAGACCAGGCAGCGTAATTCGGCGGACAGCGCCGCCACCCTGGCTTCCAATTGGGCCTCCGGCTGTGCGGGCGCGCCAGCGGCACGCGCGGCCAGCAGGCAGGCCAGGACGCAGGCGGTAAGTGGCCTCCCGGCGCGCGCGGCAGCCGTATGCAGCCGCCTAGCCATTTTCCAGCTCCTTCAACAAAGGCAGGATTTTCCGCTGCAGCACTTCCTCGCTCAGCGGCCCGGCATGGCGCAGGCGGATCACGCCGCGCTTATCGATCACAAAGGTTTCCGGCACGCCGTACACGCCGAAGTCCATGCCCAGCCGGCCTTCGGGGTCGAATGCCGATTGCAGGTAGGGATTGCCTTGCTGCGCCAGCCATTGGCGGGCATCCTCGCGGCCATCCTTGTAATTCAGCCCGACCAACGGTGTGCCCTGGCGCTGCGCGAACTGCATCAGCAGCGGGTGTTCGATGCGGCAGGAGGCGCACCACGAGGCCCAGACATTCAGCAGCCATGCGCGGCCTGCCATATCGGCAGGTGAAATCCGGCCAGCCGCATCGTCCAGCCGCACCGCGCTAAAGGACGGCGTGGGCTTGCCCACCAGCGGCGATGGCAGCTCGCGCGGATTCAGGCTCAGCCCCGCGCCCAGGAACAGCAGCAGGACGGAAAACACGGCAAGCGGCAGCAGGAAGCGTTTCATGGCGCCTCCTGCCGCAGGGCTGCGCCAGGCATCAGCGCCGGGCTGGAGGCGGGTGCTGGAACCGGCGCCGCCACCGTATTGCGGCGCGCCAGCCGGTAGCGCCGGTCGCTGGCCGCCAGCAGGCCGCCCGCCGCCAGCAGCATGCCGCCGGCCCAGATCCATAGCACGAAAGGCTTGAGCTGAATGCGCACCAGCCAGCGTCCATCCGCCGTTTCCTCGCCCAGCGAAAGATACAGGTCGCGCGTCAGGCCATGCTCGATGGCCGCCTCGGTCATGATGGTCTGCTGCACCGGATAGTTGCGCCTTTCCGGATACAGCGTAGCGATGCGCCGTCCATCCCGCTGCACCTCGAAGCTGGCGCGCACCGCCTCATAATTCGGCCCGTCTACCTCGCGCACGCCGCTTAGCGTGAACTGATAGCCGCCCACCGCCGCCGAGCCGCCGGGCGCCAGGCTGACGTCGAGCGCTTCCTCATAACCCTTGACCAGCGTGACGCCAATGACAAACACGCCCATACCCGCATGCGCCAAGAGCATGCCCCAATAGCTGCGCGGTTCGCGCGCGATACGGCGCAGCAGCGATGTTCCCGGCGTGGCATGGCGCAAGCGCTGCCAGGCCTGCCAGCCGCTGCCCACGATGATCCAGGCCGCCAGCGCCAGGCCAAGCAGCACCAGCGGAGACGCTGCCATTGCCAATCCCGCGCCAAGGCCGATTCCGGCAGCGACGGCGGCGGGCCAGCGCAGGCGGCGCAGCAGATCCGGCAGCGCCGCGCGCTTCCATTGCGCGAAGGGAGCGGCGGCCAGCAGAAACAGCATGGGCGCCATCAGGGGGACGAAGACCGTCTCGAAGTACGGCGGCCCCACCGAAATCTTGCCCAGGCCGAGAGCATCGAGGAAGAGCGGATAGAGCGTGCCAAGCAGCACCGTGCCGCAGGCCGCGAGCAGGATCACATTATTCGTCAGCAGCAGCGATTCGCGCGACAGCAGGGCAAAGCGCCCGCCGCCGCCCACCTTTGGCGCGCGCCAGGCGTACAAGGCGAGCGAAGCGCCGATGACCAGGGCCAGGAAGGCCAGGATGAAGGCGCCGCGGCGCGGATCGGTGGCAAAGGCATGCACCGATGTCAGCACGCCGGAGCGCACCAGGAAGGTGCCCAGCAGGGAAAGGGAAAACGTCAGAATCGCCAGCAGCACGGTCCAGCTCTTGAAACTGCCGCGTTTTTCCGTCACGGCCAGAGAATGCAGCAGGGCGGTACCGGCCAGCCAAGGCATGAAGGACGCATTTTCGACCGCGTCCCAGAACCACCAGCCGCCCCAGCCCAGCTCATAATAGGCCCAGTAGCTGCCCATCAGGATGCCCAGGCTCAGGAAGCTCCAGGCCAGCAAGGCCCAGGGACGCGACCAGCGCGCCCACGTCGCGTCGAGGCGGCCGCCCAGCAGGGCCGCAATGGCGAAGGCGAAAGTCACGGCAAAACCCACATAACCCATATATAACAGCGGCGGATGGATGATCATGCCCGCATCCTGCAGCAGGGGATTCAGGTCGCGGCCTTCCAGCGCGGCGGGCAGCAGGCGCGCAAAGGGATTGGACGCCAGCAGCAGGAACAGCAGGAAGCCCGCCGCCAGCAAGCCCAGAACGCCGAGCAGGCGCGCCCGCGTATCCTGCGGCAGCTGACGGCTGAACAGCGTCACGGCACAGGTCCAGGCGGCCAGCATCCAGCACCACAGCAGCAGCGATCCTTCGTGTCCACCCCAGCTGGCGGTCAGACGGTACTGCCAGGGCAGCAGCGAATTCGAATTTTGCGCCACATAGCGCACCGAAAAATCATGGTTCCAGAAGCTGAGCAGCAGGCAGCCGAAGGCCAGCGTCAACAGCAGGAACTGGCCGCGCGCCGCCGGCTGCGCCAGCGCCATCCAGCGCTCGTTGCCGCGCTGCGCCCCGAACAGCGGCAGCACGCCCTGCACCAGAGCCAGCAAGAGCGCCAGCACCAGGGCATAGTTGCCTGTCTCGGGGATCACCGCTCCACTCCCGCCAGCGTGCGCATGGAAGCCTGGCCCTGGGCCTGCCCTTGTTGCAGGGCATAGGCTGCTTCGGCCGGCATATAGTTTTCATCGTGCTTGGCGAGCACCTGCTGCGCCACGAACAACTGGCCCTCCGCCAGCCGGCCCTGCACCACGGCGCCGCGGCCTTCCTTGAACAGGTCGGGCAGGGCGCCCTGGTACTGCACCTGAATCTTGCGCGCATGGTCGCTCACCACAAACGCCACCGTCACGCCATCGGCCTGGCGCCGCACGCTGCCCGGTTCCACCAGGCCGCCGACGCGGAAAATGCCGGTGCGCGGCGCCTGCCCGGTCGCCACTTGCGACGGCGTGAAGAAAAACACCAGATTCTGGCGGAAGGCCGTCAGCACCAGGGCTGCGCCGATGCCCAGCACGGCCAGGCTGACTCCGATCAGCAGCAGGCGCTGATGGCGCGCTTTCATGCGTCCATCCGCGCAGTGCGGCGAGCAGCCAGAAGGCGGGCCTGGCGCAAGCGCCGCCCCAGCAGCCAGCTTTCTGCCACCAGCGCGGCGAACACCACGCCGCACGAACCCCAGACATAGCCGCCATAGCCGCCCATGGCGAGGAAGTCCTGCACGCTGCTCCAGACCATTATCCGCCCTCCGTCTTCGCGTTCAGCCAGTCCGCGCTACCTTCCCGTTCCAGCATGATGCAGCGCACGCGGCGCAGCACCGCCGCCACCGCATAGGCCCAGAAGGCAATCGTCATCAGCAGCATGCCCGCCAGCACCGGCGCGGCCATCGAAGGCGCGCTATTGAGCGAGACCGAGGCGCCCTGGTGCAGCGTGTTCCACCAGATGACGGAAAAATAGATGACCGGCACATTGACCACGCCGGCCAGCGCCAGGATCGCGGCGGCGCGGTCGGCGCGGCGCGGCTCGTCGATGGCGGCATGCAGGGCCATGAAGCCGAAATAGAGGAAGAGCAGAATCAGCTCGGAAGTCAGGCGCGCATCCCATACCCACCAGGCGCCCCAGGTCGGCTTGCCCCACAGCGCGCCGGTCCACAGGGCCAGGAAGGTAAACAGGGCGCCGGTAGGCGCCAGGGCACTCGCCATCATGGCTGAAAGTCGCGTGTTATACACCAGGCCCACGCCGGCCCATGCCGCCATCGCTACATAGATCAGCATCGACATCCAGGCCGCCGGCACATGCACGAAGATGATGC
Source organism: Massilia sp. BJB1822 (assembly GCF_013369485.1). Classification (GTDB taxonomy): domain Bacteria; phylum Pseudomonadota; class Gammaproteobacteria; order Burkholderiales; family Burkholderiaceae_D; genus Rugamonas. Next base: position 259,204 of record NZ_JABWEB010000003.1, on the reverse strand, counting down.
GGAAGGCGTCGTGCTGCTGGGCGTCGGCCGGGACCAGCAGCAGGCCGATATACAGTCCAATCAGGCCGGCCACGATGGCCAGGGCGGCAAACCAGGGAATGAGGGCGGCGGCCAAGGGGAAGAAATGGCGCGGCGCAGCATAGGCAAACACGCGCGGCGCATGCGGTGCGCGCCGGTTCGCGGCAGCAGAAGAATACGGAAGGTTCATCGTCGCATTTGCCCCCAAGAGTGATACGTCCTGAGTGTTCAACGCCGCGCCGTCTACTCCAGCGCCACGCGCAAAGCCGCTACCGTGGCCCACGGCGCCAGCGCCGCAGTGCCGCACAACAGACCCGCCAGCAAAAGCAGATGGGCGCTGCTGCCTAAACCTTGAGCCTCGGCATGGACTGCACTGCTGCCGAGAATTAGTAAAGGAATATACAGGGGTGCCAACATGAGTGCAAGCAGCACACTGCCGCCGCGTGCATTCAAGGCCAGGGCCGCGCCGAGCGCGCCCAGAAGGCTGAGAACCGGCGTGCCAAGCAGCAGGCTGGCCAGCAGCACGCCCAATGCCTGCGGCGCCATATCGTATTGGATGGCCAGCAGCGGCGCCACCGCCACCAGCGGCAGGCCGGCCAGCAGCCAGTGCGCGCCGGCCTTGGCCCACACCGTCAACAGCAGCGGATGGGGCGCGAGCAGCGCCTGTTCCAGCGTGCCGTCGGCGAAATCGGCGGCGAACAGGCGCTGCAGCCCAAGCAGGGCGGCCAGCAGTGCCGACACCCACAGCACGCCCGGCGCGATGGCGCGCAGCAGCTCCTTGTCCGGGCCGATGGCCAGTGGGTAGAGCGTGGCCGCGACCAGGAAGAACAGCGGCGGCATCAGTATTTCCGCAGGACGGCGCAAAGCCAGCAGCAGTTCGCGCCGCGCGGTCAGCGCCAGTATGCTCAGCATGCGGCCTCGCGGCCCAGGCGCAGCGTTTGCGTGGGCGCTGGCCCGGCCTCCTGGTGGGTGGTGTAGACCAGCAGGCCGCCCCCGGTCAGGTGGGAGTCGAGCAGTTGCGTCACGCTGTCCAATGCGCGCTGGTCCAACGCTGAAAACGGTTCATCCAGTATCCACAAGGGCCGTTGCCGCGCCAGATGCAGCCGCGCCAGGGCCACCCGCTTGCTCTGGCCTTGCGACAGCAGGCGCACCGGCAGCTCGGCTTCCGCCGCCAAGCCCATTTTCTCCAGGCAGGAGTAAGCTTGCGCGCGGCTATGGCGGATGCCCGACAGGCCGCCATAGGCCAGATTTTCCCAGGCCAGCAGCTCGGGCTTGAGCGCCTCCGCATGGCCGGCATACAGCAGATTGGCGTGGAAGAGGGGACGGCAGCGCGCCAGCGCCTCGCCCTGCCAGCACACCTCTCCCTGGTCGGGGCGGGCCAGACCGCACAACAGGCGCAGTAAACTGGTTTTACCGCTGCCGTTGCCGCCCTGAACCCGCAGGGCTTCGCCGCGACCGAGGCTGAAACCGATATCGGAAAACAGCGTGGCCGCGCCACGCACACACGCCAGATGCCGACAGCTCAAGCTCATTGTGCCTCCGTCAGTTTGTTGGGCTTATCGTAGATCATGGGCGCAAATGCGTGCAACTTCCAGATTTATATTGACTTTTAAATGAGAATCGTTATCATTTGTATTTCAGTTACAGCTTTAGAAGAGAATGCATCCACAACGCCGTCCCGAATTTAAGCGCCTGGCCGTCCTCGTGAGCCTGGCCTTGCCGCTGGCCGCCCAGGCTCAAAACTCCGCCGAACAAACCGTCCTGCCGCAGATCGAAGTGCTGGCCAATAAACTGGGCGACACCACCGAAGGCACCGGCTCCTACGCCACCGGCAAGGCCAAAACGGCCACGCCACTGAGCATGTCGCTGCGCGATACGCCGCAGTCGATCTCCGTGGTGACGCAGCAGCGCATCGAGGACCAGGGCATGCTGACGGTGACGGATGTGGTCAATAACAGCACCGGCGTTTCGGTTAATCAGTATGAAACCCACCGCGCCGGCTTCACCGCGCGCAGCTTCGACATTGACAATCTGCAGATCGATGGCATTGCCACCACCTGGTCCCAGCCCTGGAGTTCGGGCGAAGTGCAGGGCAGCCTGGCCATCTACGACCGCGTGGAAATCGTGCGCGGCGCCACCGGCCTGATGACCGGCGCGGGCAATCCATCGGCCGCCATCAATCTGGTGCGCAAGCGCGCCGCCAGCAAAGACTTCAACGGCACGGCCGAAGTTGGCATCGGCCGCTGGGACGAACGCCGCGCCCAGGTAGACCTGTCCACGCCATTGAACAAGGACGGCACCGTGCGCGCCCGCGTGGTCGGCGAATACAAGCAGGCCGACAGCTGGGTGAGCCGCATGAAGAGCAAGGACCACACGCTGTACGCCACCGTCGAAGCAGACCTGACGCCGCGCACCTTGCTGTCCGCCGGCATCAGCCGCCAGGAAACCGATCCGACCTCGCCGATGTGGGGCGGTCTGCCTTACTGGTACACCGACGGCTCGAAAGCCAACTGGGACCGCTCCAAGACCACCTCCGCAGACTGGGCGCGCTGGGAAACCGAATACGACAACTTCTTCGCCAACCTCGAACATGGCTTCGACAACGGCTGGAAGCTGCGCGCCACCTACACCCACGGCGACCGCAAGGCCGATTCCAAGCTGCTTTACCTGTCAGGTATGCCCGACCGCGTGACCGGCTTGGGCGTGGGCGCATTCGCCGGTTCCTACCTGACCAGCACCAAGCAGGACGACTTCGGCCTGCACGCCAGCGGTCCGTTCAAGCTGGCAGGGCGCAAGCATGAAGCGGCGTTCGGCTATATGCACTCCAAGCAGAAGTTCAATGCCGACAGCCGCATGGCAGATTTCGGCGGCGACGTACCTTCGGTCGGCAACTTCAATACCTGGAATCCTTCCGCCTATCCGGAACCGAAATGGAGCGCGCCGGCCTTCTACGAGTCCGGCGTGACCAAGCAGGAAGCCTTGTACGGCGTAGCGCGCTTCTCGCTGAGCGATCCGCTTACCATGATTGTCGGCGCGCGTGCTACCAAGTACGACAAGAACACCAAGGGCAAGGGCACGCCGCAGCATGAGAGCGAGCTGACCCCGTATGCCGGCCTGGTATACGACATCAGCGACAACTATTCGGTCTACGCCAGCTATACCGACATCTTCCAGCCGCAAAGCCTGAAGGACAAGCAAGGCAATTACCTCAAGCCGGTGATCGGCAAGAGCGCCGAGGCGGGCGTGAAGGGAGAGTTCTTCGACGGCCGCCTGAACGCATCGTTCGCCGTGTTCAAGATCAAGCAGGACAATCTGGGCCAGGAAGATGGCACCAACCCTGGCGCCGGCGGGTTGGAGGAAGCCTACTACCGCGCAGCCAAAGGCGCGAAGAGCGATGGCTTCGAGTTCGACGTTTCCGGCGAACTGGCGCGCGGCTGGAACGCCAGCGCCGGCTACAGCCAGTTCGACGCCGAAGATGCCGCCGGCAAGGACATTAACAGCGTTTACCCGCGCAAGCTGCTGCGCGTGTTCACCACCTACCGCATGCCGGGCGAGCTGAAAGCCCTGACTGTGGGCGGCGGCGTGAACTGGGAAAGCCGCACTTACACGCCCGATCCGAAAGCGCCGGCCAACAGCAGCGGCATCATCGAGCAAAAGTCTCATAGCATGGTGAACCTGATGGCGCGCTACGATATCAGCAAGCAGTGGTCGGCCCAGCTGAACATCGATAATGTGTTCGATAAAACCGCCTTCGGCATGTTCTCCGCATTTAACGCGATCACGTACAAGCAACCGCGCAGCGCTTCGCTGACGCTGAAGTACCGCTTCTAAGCATTACGGGCTGCGGGCCGGGGCGCGATCGTCCTGGCCCGCGTTTCACTTGAAAATCTTGAATTGCAGGAGTCTGGTGTGCGCGCCTTCTGGACTATCATTCATCGTTACGCCGGCTTGCTGACTGCCGGCTTTTTGTTCATCAGCGGCCTGACCGGGGCCATCATCTCCTGGGACCACGAGCTGGACGACCTGCTCAATCCCCACCTGATGCACGCCAGCACCAGCGGGCCGGCCCTGGCGCCGCTGGACCTGGCGCGCCAGGTCGAAGCACGCTATCCCGACGTGCGCGTTAGCTTCGTGCCGCTGCATGCGGAGCCGGGCGAGTCTATCTCCTTCGGCATCAGCGGCCGCGTCGATCCGGCCAGCAAAAAGCTGATCGAGCCGGGCTTCAACCAGGTCTTCGTCGATCCCGCCAGCGGCGCCGAATTGGGCAAGCGCGAATGGGGCGCGGTCTGGCCGATCACCAAGGAAACCTTCGTCTCCTTCCTCTACCGCCTGCACTACACCCTGCATATTCCCGAGATGTGGGGCATCGACCAGTGGGGCTTGTGGCTGATGGGCGGCATCGCCATGATCTGGACTTTCGACAGCTTCGTCGGCTTCTACCTGACCTTGCCGGTGAGCCGCCGCAAGGAGCTTGGGCGCGTGCCGGCCGCCAAATCCTGGTGGCAGCGCTGGCAGCCGGCGTGGAAAGTGCGCTGGAAAGGCGGCAGCGCCAAGCTCAATTTCGATCTGCACCGCGCTTTCAGCCTGTGGACCTTCCTGCTGCTGTTCATCCTGGCTTTCACCGCTTTCTCGCTGAATCTGTACCGCGAAATCTTCTATCCCGTGATGAAGACCGTCTCGCAAGTGACGCCAACGCCGTTCGATACGCGCACGCCGGCCGACAAGCATCACCCGATCGAACCGCGCTTCGCCTTCGCCGACATCATCCAGCGCGCCAGCGCTGAGGCGGCGCAGCGTCAATGGGCGGAGCCGGCTGGCAGCATCTTCTACTCGCAGGACTTCGGCATCTACGGCGTGAGCTTCTTCAAGCCGGGCGACGACCACGGTTCCGGCGGCGTCGGCCCGGCCGTGCTGTACTTCGACGGCGAGGACGGTCGCCTGCTGGGCGATCGCCAGCCATGGAAAGGCACGGCGGCTGATATCTTCGTGCAAGCCCAGTTCCCGCTGCATTCCGGCCGCATCCTCGGCCTGCCGGGGCGCGTGCTGATTTCCTTCATGGGCATCGTGGTTGCCATGCTCAGCGTGACCGGCGTCATCATCTGGTGGCGCAAACGCGTCTCGCGCGTTGCCACAGCGCAGAGACAAGCCTTGCTGGCATCGTAATTCCCTCTCTCGCGGCGGCCATCCGTGCCGCCGCGCTTTCTCTTCCTGGCCTGTTTGTCATCGCGCGTGACAATTGGATATCTTTCGATAGCCGTTGCAGGCATATGCTAGTTGCTCAATCCCCGATCAAGTTTCGTTTCACGCTGCTGCATGAGGCCCGGTCCCTGCCGGATTTACCCCAGAACATGAGAGAGCGAAATGAGCAAAGAAACCGAGTTGGACGCCGCAAAAGGCGAGGGCGCCGCCAGCGCGACCGCGCAACTGAAGGAGATGTTCGTCGATATCGTGCAGGAAGGGCGCATCAAGCTAGGACAAAAGCCCGCCCTGCGCGCCGTTTTCCGCAAGCTGCATGGCGTGGCCCACGGCCGGCTGGAGATGGCGCCCAATATTCCGCAGGAATTCAAGGTCGGCATCTTCACCCATGACAAGCTGGATGCCTGGGTCAGGTTCTCCAGCGACACCGCACCGAATGCCACCGATTTCGAGACCACGCTTGGCATCGGCATCAAGCTGTTCGGCGTCCCCGGCCCGAATGCGCTGGGGGAAGAGGGCAATACCGCTGACTTCATCATGCAGAACTTCCCCATCTTCTTCGTCGACACTGCCGAAGAAATGGCGGCCTTCACCCACGCTGGCGTGGTGCTGAACGATTACGACAGCTATCTCAAAGAGCACAAGAAAACCGCCGATATCCTGAACCGCATGAAAAAAGTGGAATCCAGCGTGCTGACCACCGGCTACTGGGCCATTCTGCCTTTCCACTGCGGCAGCCATTATGTGAAATACCGCCTGGTGCCGGAAACCGCGCCGGAAAATGTGCCCAACGACAGCAGCAATTACCTGGCCGTGGACATGGCGCGCCGCCTGGCGAAAAGCGAGTACCGCTTCCGGCTCGAGGTGCAAAAGCGCACCAATCCTGAAAGCATGCCGCTGGACCGCGCTACCGTCGAGTGGCCGCTGGAGGAAAGCGCCTTCGTGCATGTGGCCACCCTGATCCTGCCGCCGCAGGATATCGGCCGGCGCGGCCAGGCCGAATATGGCGAGCTGTTGTCCTTCAATATCTGGCGCGTGCCGCCGGCACAGGCGCCGTTCGGCTCCATCGCCGATGCGCGCAAGGTGGCGTATGCGGCTGGAGCGCAGTGCCGCCGCATGGCCAACGGCGAACCGCTGCAGGAAGCGCCGCAACCGCGGCCATCGGCCACTCCGCTGCCGGTGGTCGACGATGCAATCGTGAAAGCCGCCATTTACCCCAGCATCGGCGTCGCCCGCGTCGGCAGCAGTCCCGACGCCTGGTTTGTCGGGCCAGAGGTGCCCGAGCCGCCGGCCGAAGCGGAAGGCTTCTACCGCGACGCGCAAAAGCGCCTCAAGCGCCAGGCAGCGCGCTTCCGCGTCTATGGCCTGAACGCCAAGGGCGAGATCGTGCACGAGTTGACGCCAGCCAATGCGCAGATCGAGTGGAAGGTGCAGCTGGCAAACACCAAAGCCGCCTGGTACGGATTCCAGCTGGCCCTGGATATTCCCGAAGCCAAGGCCGCACAGCCCACGACGCTGCGCAACGCCAGCGTATCCGACCGCGCCCGGCTGGCGATCACGCCCAAGCCGCAAAGCGTCTCGGGCATCAAGGCGCCTCCCCGGCGCTTCGACGACGGCAAGTTCTGGGACAAGGAAGTGTATCTCGGTGAGATCTTCACCGACGATCAAGGCCGCCTGCTGGTCCTGGGGGGCCATGGCGCGGCCGCTTCCTACGACAACAGCCGGGCAATCACCTTCGCCAACAACGAAGCATGGCACGATGACGTCTCCGACGGCCCGGTTAAGGCCAGCGTCACCTACCAGAACCAGGAACTGGAAGTGCTGCCAGCCTGGGTGGTCGTGGCGCCGCCCAATTACGGCCCAATGCGCAAATCGGTTCGCACCATGTGGGACTTGATGCGCGACGTCTCGATCAAGGCCGGCACCTTGCCCATGCCCGAAAGGCCCAGCTTCAGCGCCGAGATTCTGCCTATCTTCCAGCGCATGGCCGGCTTGCAATGGGTGAATGCCGGTTTTGCTTCCGGCTTCGGCTGGCGCGGCGCCTTCGACCTGACCAGCTCCCAGGCGCTGGAGCGCCTGTCCGACGCCAGCGCCTCGAATCATGCCTTGCGCCAGTCGATTGCCCTGCAGTTCCGCAATTACGCGGTGGATGGCGAATCGCCCAAGCCCTGGCCCTGGATTTATGGCGACTCAATGAGCCTGCCGCCGGTGTCCATGCGCCAGAATGCCACCCTGAGCGACACCCAGCTGGCCATGCTCAAGCTATGGGCCGACGGCAAATTCATCGAGGACTGGCCGCCCAGGGAAGCCGCGCCGACCAGGATCGAAGACGTGCCGCCGTTGCGCCAGGGCGAGGTGCTGACTCGTGCCGCGCTGGAGTTCTGCCTGGCCGATGCCTTCCACCCCGGCTGCGAAATGACCTGGCCGGTGCGCGCCAAGAGCATCTATATGCAGCCCTTCCGCTTTGCCCATGCGCCGACCGGCTGGATCGCGCCCGGCCTGGGCGATGTGCTGAGCAGCGACGGCGTGACCATTCCCAACGGTCCACTGTATGGGCAACAGCCAGGCGGCATTACGCGCTGGATGGCCGTGCCATGGCAGACCGATACGGCCAGCTGTCAGTCCGGCTACGACAAGAGCTACGACCCTTACATCCCCAGCTTCTGGCCGGCGCGAGTGCCGAACCAGGTGCTGAGCGAGGAAAACTACAAGATCGTGGTGGACGAGAAGCGCCCGCTGAGCGAGCGCCTGGCCGCCTTCGCCAACCGGGCCAGCTGGCTGGAACCGCTCGGCAGCGGCAGCTATACCGAGAAGATCAACCACATGATCCACCACTTCGACCACCTTGGCGTGGTGGAGGTGCGCAACGGCCCGTCGGATCGCAGCCATTTCCCCGCCCATCTGGAGGTGGAAGACCAGCACGTCGAGATTCCCGAAGTGCTGCGGGCGCAGGCGGAGCAGCGCCGACTGCACGCAAGCAAGGCGACAGCGGTGCAAGGGCAAACCCTGCATCTGGAGCCGGAAGAAGACCTGGCCAGCATCGAGAAGGTCCACCGCTTCCCGCGCGGCCTGGACTGATCGGTGAACGGCGGCATTTGCCTGCAGGCCGATGTGCTGGTTCTGGGGGGAGGGCCGGCCGGCAGCACGGCCGCGCTGAATCTCGCCCCCCATGCCCGTGTGCTGCTGGCCGACAAGCGCGCAGCCACCGGCTCGCGCATCGGCGAGTCGCTGCCGGCGGCGGCTGGCCGTCTGCTGCGCGATATGGGGCTTGAGGCGGCCTTTCTGGCCCAAGGCCATCTGCCTTGCCAGCACACGCGCAGCACCTGGGGCAGTGCCGCCGCGCTGGAGCAAGATGCGATGCGTAATCTGGATGGCCACGGCTGGCACCTGGAGCGCGACCGTTTCGACGCCTGGCTGCTGGAAGTGGCGCAACAGCGCGGCGCCGCCGTGCTGACGGATAGCCGCCTGGTCGGCGCGCAATGGGAAGAGGGCGCCGAACCGCATTGGCGCCTGGAGTTGATGCGGCAAGGACGCGCGCTGGCGGTCGAGGCGCGGGCAGTGATCGATGCTAGTGGCCGCAACAGCTCCTTCTCGCGCCATGCCGGCAGTCAGCGCCATGCGGGCGACAAGCTGGTTTGCGGTTGGCTGCTGGGCCGCGATGGTGCTGCCGCCAGCAATAGGGGCTGTTCAGTCGGCGCCAGCAGCGAACTGCATGCGGAAACCGAAGGCTGGTGGTACACCTCAGCCCTACCGGGTGGCCGCCGTCTGCTGGCTTTCTATACGGATGCCGATTTAGCGGCGGCGCAGGCGGCCCGCGTACCGGCACTCCTGCTGGCGCGTGCCGCCAGCGTTCCCGCCATCGCCGCGCTACTGCAAATGCAGGCAACGGCGGCGGACGAATACGGATTTTGCGCCGCCAACAGTGCGGCGCTATCATCCGCCAGCGGCCAGGCCTGGCTGGCGGTGGGCGACGCGGCCCTGGCCTTCGACCCGCTTTCGTCACAGGGACTCTTCAACGCGCTTTACACCGGCCTGGCCGGAGCGGAGGCGCTGCACCGCCATTTGTACGGCGACAGTACGGCCTTGCTGGACTATCAGGACGAAATCGGCCGCATCCAGCGCGCCTACGCCGCGCACCGCGACATCTGGTACGGCATGGAGCGGCGTTGGCCCGGCTCGCCGTTCTGGCAGCGACGCCATTCATGATGCTGGTCATGCTTTTTTGATACTGGAAAGATGCTATCCTTGGCGCCGGCGAGCCATCGCGTGATCCATTTTTCCAGGACGACAAATGCATCCACTTCCCACTGAAAGCCGCGTCAGAGCAATCGTGCGCATGCTGGCGTTTGCCGGTTTCGTCAGCATGGCCGGTTGCGCTTCGACGCAGCCAGCCGGCACGCCCGCTGAAAAGCGATGGCTCGTCACAGGCTCGCTTCTCTACGTGGCCCCAGACCGGCCGCCGCTCGCCAACGCGTGGCTGCTGGTAAATGGCGACAAGATCGAGGCCGTCGGCACCGGCAGCCCGCCGGCGGTGGGCAGCGGAAGCGCGCAAGCCTGTAACGGCGGCGTCATCGCGGCCGGATTCCAGAACAGCCATGTGCATTTCACCGACGATTCCTTCGCCAACGCCGCCACGCGGGCGCCCAAGGAACTCGAACAATCGCTGGCCAGGATGCTGACCCGCTTCGGCTACACCACGGTGGTCGATACCGGCTCGCAGCTTGCCAACACCACGGCGCTAAGGCAGCGCATTGCCAGCGGCGCCGTGCTTGGGCCGGAAATTTTGACGGCAGGTTCGCCCCTCTATCCCCATAACGGAATTCCGTTCTATCTTCGCCAGCTTCAGCCCGAGATTCTGCGCCGGTTGGCCCAGCCCGCGACGGTCGAAGAAGCCTCCGTCCAGGTACGCCGCAATCTCGCCGACGGTGCCAATGGAACAAAGCTGTTCGTCGCGGCGCCAGTGGGCCAGGGCGAGATAAGGCGCATGAATCCGCAAATCGCCAGCGCAGCGGCCGACGAGACGCACAGGCTTGGAGGACTTGTGATGGTTCACCCAACCGATCCTGACGGCGTTCGCAGCGCGGTTGCGGCCGGCGCCGACATCATCGTGCACACCACGATCGATCCTGCCGGCTCATCCTGGGATGCGCCGCTGATCGCGGGGATGGTGGCGCGCAAGGTGTCCGTTGTGCCAACCCTGAAGCTATGGCGCTACGAGCTGGATAAGGAACAGGTTCCGGCCGAAGTGCGCGAAAAGATTGTCGGCCTGGCCGAACGGCAGCTCAAAGCCTATATCGACGCGGGCGGCCAGGTTCTCTTCGGCACGGATGTGGGGTATATGACGGATTTCGACCCGGCCGAAGAATACAGCCTGATGGCGAGAGCGGGCATGACGCCCATGCAGATACTCGCCTCGCTCACCACTGGACCGGCGGCCCGCTGGCGCAAGGAAGCGCTGCGCGGCCGGCTCGAAACGGGAATGTCGGCGGATCTCGTGGTCCTGAATGGCGACCCCGCCGCCGACGTAAAGCGATTCGCCGACGTGAAATGCACATTTGGCGCGGGCCGGCTGCTTTTCCAGCGCGAGGGATTTTGACCGCAGGGACCATCGACGCAGCGATTCGGGATTAATGCTAGGCTATCGGCCTGATATTCACGGAGAACTCGTCTTGGCAACCATCGACCTCGCATTGATCGAACGCTGGCTTACTGGCTGGAGCTTGTCCCGCGGCGTGCCTGCGCCGCTGCCATATGGCGAAGGCTTCGTCGTTGAAGTGGGCATGCCGGCGCAATTGCGGCGCTACGTCTTTGCCGATGCCGGGCATGCACTGCAAGCCTGCGCCGAGCGCATCCACGATCCCTATATCTTTCTCAAAGTCGCTGTCGAACCCGAGGCATTGAGACGCGCGCTGCCGGCGCATTGGAACATTGAAAGCCCCGGCTACCTCATGGTGGGGCCAGCGCAAGCTCAGAAGCAGGCCGCACCACCGCCGGGGTATCAAATCGTCCGCGAGCGGCAGCACGGCGCGCATGTCGTGCGCATAATGCACGAAAGTCAGGAGCAGGCCGCGTCGGGCCGCGTGGTGCTGCACGGCGGTTGCGCGATATTCGACCAGATCGAAACCACAGAATCCCATCGCCGCCGCGGCCTTGGAAGCCTCGTTATGCAGGCGCTGGACGCCATTGCCGAAGAAGCCGGCATTGGCGAACGCCTGCTCGTGGCGACGGAGGACGGACGAGCGCTCTATATGCGTCTGGGCTGGAGCGTCATTTCCCCCTGGTCCACGGCCGCGCTGTCTCCGGCGTGACTCATGCTCCCTCGGCGCAGTTAAGCATCCACTGCACGCCGAATTGGTCCGTCAGCTTGCCGTAGAAGTCGCCCCAAGGCTGAATGCCAAGCGGAGTAGTGACCTTTCCGTCCTTGGACAGCAAGGCAAAAAGATGCTCCGTCTGGGCGCGGTCGTCCATCGCAAGTATGTGCGACGAACCGCGCATTGGTTCCGCATCGTCGTTATCCGAGGCATAAAAGAGCACGCCCGGCCCTTGGAACTTGGCGTGCATGATCTTGCCGCGCATATCGCCTTTCGCCGGCATCCCGTCAACGCCGTAGCGCAGCACTTCAACTACGCAGCCCAGTCCACAGCGGGTATAAAAGTCCAACGCCGCTTCGCACGAGCTGGTAAAGAAGAGATAGTTTGACAACTGCATGATGGATTCCCCTCTGCCGGTGCTCAGCCCATGGCCGCGGCTTCGCCGAGTTGCGCATTGCTCAGCGCCATACCGCCGATGCCCCAGGCGCCATCAACTGCGTGCACCACGTTGACCCAGATATGCTCCTTAGGCTGCCGGCCGCCCGACATCTCGTGGATGATGCTGGTGGCCTCCTCGATATAGCCAAGCTGGATATCGCGCTCGGTGAAGGCGAAGGAGGGCACCTTCCACTCGACGAATGCGACCGGCGCTTCCTTCGAGCCGGAAAAGGTGTGCTCTTCAGGCAGCACATGGATGGAACCGATGATATTGGGCGTCATGACCTTGTTGCCGGTCAGTCCGTGCCACTTCAACATGGCGTCCGACAAGCGGGCAAAGGCGACTTGCTCCTGGCCTTTGGGCAAAACACCTTCGGTGAGGGTGAGGGTAAGAGGCATTGACATACTCCGTATGGATGGAAAGGTTGTAGTGGCACGATCTATAAATAACGATCGTTATGTAAACATACATAACGATCGTTCTGCCGTCAATTACAATATGCGGGGTAACTGGAGATATGGAGAGGGTGTTGTGAAAAGAGCCGAACAAAAAAATCAAACGCACCAGCGCATCGTCGATGCCGCAGGGCGCAGCTTCCGCAAGGGGGGCTTCGGGGGCATTGGCGTGGATGGTCTGGCCAAAGAGGCTGGGGTAACTTCGGGCGCCTTCTATGTCCACTTCGAATCCAAGGCGGCGGCATTTCGGGAGGCAGTCGCCAGTGGCTTGGCCGGCCTCAAGGTGGGCGTGCTCTATTTCCAGTCCGAACACGCGGACCGCTGGTGGCCCGAGTTCGTGCGCTTCTACCTTGGTATCAAGCGTACCTGCGATCTTGCCGACAGCTGCACCTTGCAGACTCTTTCGCCGGAAGTTGGGCGCGCCGACGAGACGGTGCGCGAGGTTTTTGAAGCGGGATTGCTCGATGTGGCAAAGGCGGTCGTCTCCGGTCCCGACTCGCCGGCCGCGCCGCGGGATATCGATGCCGCCTTTGCTGGCTTGTCCCTGCTGGTTGGCGCCGTTACCCTGGCACGCGCCGTCAAAAACGAATCACTATCGAATCAGATCGCGAAAGCGACCGAAACGACGCTTTTGGGCGCGTGCGCGTCCTAAGCTGCATCAGTTTCCGCCGCCGGCGGCCAGCACACTGTGCACGGTCACGAAAGCCATGATGAACATGATGGCCGCAATCGTGAAGTCGAGCACCCTCCACATGACCGGCATCTTGAACAGCGGCGCAACCACGCGCGCGCCACCGATCAGCAGCGAGAACCAGATCACGGAAGCGCTGATGGCCCCAACCGCGAATCCAAGGCGTTCGCTTTCGGGCTTGGTGCCGCTGATGACGCCGATCAGCAATCCACTGTCGAGCAGCGCGAGGGGATTCAGGAAGGACATCACGCAGGTGCCCCTGACGACCTGCCGCAAGCTGATATCGGACCCGTTCGACAGGTCTGGTACGGCAATCTCGCCCCGCGCGGAGCGCAATGCCGCCAGGCCGTGCCAGCACAGGAACAAGGCGCCGCCGATCGCTGCCGCCTGCATGACCCAGTCATGCCGCGCCACGACGGTGCCCAGGCCCAGCGTGCCCAGTGCAATCAGCACGATGTCCGCGCCAACGCAGATCCCCATCATGACCAGCAAATGCCGCCCCAGCAGGCTCTGGCGGATTACATAGGCGTCCTTCGGCCCGATTGCGATAATCAGCCCCATGCCCAGCGTCAAACCCTGCAAATAGCCATTAACAGATAACATGATTTTCCTGCACAATAAATCGCCGCGACCAGCGCGGCGAATACATCAATATAATGGCGGAGAAAACTCGGCGCGAATTAAGCTTCGGCCGTTACGGTAAATGGAATATTGCCGAAACTCTCGTGATTTTCATTGGCGATTTTTTCCAGGTCGAGATCGCGCCGCTCGATAAAACTTGTATACTTGCGCTTCAGCTCCGGAATAACGAAATAAACCAGGGAAGAGCGCTCAACCTGGACGGCGGGATTGAGTACGGCATGATCCATATAAGGAATCTTGCCGTCCGACATTTCCGTGAGCAGTGATCCCGTGAATACGATGATTTCGTCGTCGGCCAGTGTTACGCGCTGCTGCTCGCCGTTCGGGAATATCACCAGCCCATCGCGTGTGGCCTTGACGAAGGTGATCAGATGGCCGTCTTCGTGGCGGTCCTGCAGATATTCCCGGTCTTCCTTGCGATATTCCTTATTATAAGCACAAAACTGCAGGTAGGAACTGCTGCGGGTCTCCAGCGGCTCGGCAATCGAGAATTTCAGCATGATGTTCTCGAGGACGCGTTCGGCAATGGCCGAGATGCCGCTTTCGAAGTCAACGATGTGACGATAGAACTGGTGGTCGGCAAACGGATGCTGGCGATGATCGGAACGGTACTTGTCGCGGTAGCAGAAGCGTTCGCACAGGTCCACGTTGTTGGTCGAATTGGCGTACTCCATCCCGAAGGGCATGAAACCGTCGGTTCTGTCGGGATATGCAAATTCGTGCTTGCTCGTCCCGGAGATGGTCGGGTACAGCTCGACCGTTTTCCAGAAATCCTTTTGCAAATGAACCGGGATGGTCAGAATCGAATAGCCATGATCGATCAGCTCTTGCGAACACTTGTCGTAATCGATATTCGAAACACCGATCTGTCGCGTATGTTCCAGCGTTGCATCCAACTGTGCGGCGGTAAGCAATTTCATTGAGTTTCCTTTTCGTGGTTAGTGTTGAGGTTAGTAGGTTGATTGACTAAACCGGAAGCGCTTCCAACTTGAAGAAATTTCAATTACTCGCAGTCCCCTAGGTGTCGATTTAATATGCCGGATATGGCTGCTTTGAGAACGCCGATGACATTAACACAATGTTATCCATAAAATCTCTCGGAAAATAACATACCATTGTTATTTGCAGTTCTTTATCTCATATGCATATTTGAAATGGGCAGTATTGTGCGATTGGCGATATTTGATAACTGTCATAATTATGGGTGATTAATGTAATCATATATATTTATTACATTCTTATTGCAGCAGACAGTCGGCGGCAGCCGGCGAGGCCGGTGCGATGGTCGTGCCCAGGCTCATGCCGACTTTGCTGGCCTGGCGCTGCGTCATAGCCGGGAGCAAGAGCCCATTGTTGCGTCCGAACACTACAGTTGAAGAGATGATCCTCCCTGACGCGAATATTGTTACAATAAAAGCATGTGATTTTGTTACTCTATGCTGCCAAGCTTGTTGTCCGTAGCGAGGCCAGGGAGCACCCAGTGGATCCTTTGTCGAAGACGAACCGGTACCGGTCCGCTGAGGCATCCGGCGCAAGCAAGGCGCCTGATGCAACGCAGACGGACTTTGAAAGCGAAGACATGGTGCTGCGGGCGGGACTGGGACTGGTCGGGCGCTCCGCCGCGTTCTGCGCCGCATTTGCGATGGCGCGCCGCTTCGCCCGCTGCATGGCACCGGTATTGATCCGCGGCCAGACGGGCAACGGCAAGGAATTGTTCGCCCGCGCGATCCACTACCTCAGCCCCCGCCGCCCCGGCCCGTTCGTCCCCGTCAATTGCGGCGCCATCCCCGACACGCTGCTCGAATCCGAATTATTCGGCCACGTACGCGGCGCCTTCACCGACGCCCGCAAGGCCAGCGCCGGCATGGTGGCGCTGGCCGACGGCGGCACCTTGTTCCTGGATGAAGTCGACAGCCTGTCCGGCAAGGCGCAGGTGGCGCTGCTGCGTTTCTTACAGGACCACGAATACCGGCAGGTCGGCGGCGCCAGGCTCGAGCATGCCGACGTGCGGGTGCTGTCGGCCACCAACGGCGACTTGGCCGAATGCGCACGGAACGGCAGCTTTCGCAGCGACTTGCTGTTTCGCCTCGACGTGCTGTCGCTCGACGTGCCGCCGTTATCGCAGCGGCGCGACGATATCGTCTTGATCGCGCGGCATTTTTTGGCGCGCTACGCCGGACTCTACGGCAGCACAGTGCCGCAGCTCGAGCCCGACGCCGAGCAATGGCTGGCGGCGCAGCCCTGGCCGGGCAACGTGCGCCAGCTGGAAAACCTGATGCACCGGGCCTATGCGCTGGACAGCACGGGCCGCATCGGCCGCCGCGACCTGGCGCCGGAGCGGGAGGAGGGCACGGAGCGCGCCGCCGCCAGCTTCGAGGGCAGCTTGAAGCAGGCCCGCCAGTGCTGCCTGCGCGAATTCGAGCGCAATTACCTGCAGCGCCTGATGGCGCTCACGCACGGCAACGTCACAGAGGCGTCGCAACGCGCCGGCATGGAGCGTCGCGCGATGGGGCGCTTGTTGGTGCGGAATGGGATCGATAAGGAGCGGTTTCGGTAGCGGTGCTTTATCGATGGGCGGCATGGCCACCGTCAAGGAACAATGAACGGGCGAACACCGACCACTGAATTGCTGCCGGGGCTGCCAATGGCAATGCTGGCGCGATAATGTGTCAATGCGCCGCCGCGTGTGACATTGATGTCGTAGACGATGTTCTTGAGGAAGGGCTCGATCGCGCCTTGGTCGAGCGCCAAGCGATTCAGGATGGCTGGATTTTTACTGGTCAGCATGCCTTCCACAAACTGCCGCATCTCGGCGGCGCCTTGCGTGGTGTATGAGGCGCTGAAGCGTACCGTGGCCCCCGATTTTTGCAAGTTCCGCATGAACTCCTCAATGTAGTTGTTGGCAAACTGGTTCGCCCGTGTCGGCGCCATCATGATCGGATAGCCTTCGAATCCGGTACCGGGGCCATGGATGTGGTAGCGGATGTAATCCGACAAGCCGTATTTGCTGCCGCTGGTGAGCAAGGTTTCGTCGCCGGCCCGTGCGAGCGCCGGGGTGACTTCCACCATCGGCAGCGTAATGGCTCTGGCTGCCGTGCGCAGGCGGCCGATGCGTGTCAGCATCTGACTCAGCACCAGGCGGCCGCCTGCACGGTTGAATGCGACTGCCGAGACACCGGCCTTGGCCAAGTCCAGGATCAGGTCGCTGCCGGGGGCAGCGAGGCCTGCCATGTTCAGCGTCGAGCCCAAGGCGCCAATCCGGGCCCAGGTAATCTCGCGCCCCATGGCGCCGACGGCGCGTGCTCCCGCGCGACCCATCGCCGGTAGGTGAGGTAAGACAGCCACCAGCACTTCGACCGCGGCAAGCACCCGTTTGCTCTCCGCATCCTCGCGTGCCTGCCGCGCTTCATCCTGGCTGAGAATTTTCGCGTCTGCGGCGGCACTGACGACATCCGCGCGCTGCCCGGCGCGACCTGCCTCGAGTACGCTGTTGGCAACGTTTGCTGCCGTGTACATCTCGGTTACAGCCAATAATGCCGCCGCCAGGGGGGCCGCCGGCGTCAACATCGCGAACAGCGTGACCAGTGCGATGCCGATATCGGCAGCCAGCTTCTGCTTGGCTGCCCGTTGCTGGGCTTCTGCGCGGTCCTTGAAATAGGCCTGGATAAACCCCCGCGAAGTCAGGTTGCCCCAGTTCCGGCGGCCGCCTTCACCGCCGGCGAGCAGATGACCGTGTATAGGGCCAAGGTCGCGCCAGTCGACAGTGCCGGGATTGTCAAGCATGCCGAGGAAGGTACGCACCGCGCGCAAATTGCTGGCCACCGCGAAGCCAATCTGGCTGTTGGCGTCGCTATCCGGCTTGCCCGACAAGGCGCTGACCTGCGACAGCATCCCCCTTTCATGCAGCACCGCCAGATTGGCGTCCTCAGCCAGCATGCCGGCAGCCAGCTCGCGGAATGCGGCGCGTCTTTCGCTGCAATTGCGAAATGCTTTTTGCAGAGCGTCGAACGCCCCCTTGTCGAGAAAGGCGCTGTTCGGCGATTCCAGCAATGTCGCGAAGGGGATCAGCGGATTGTAGAAGATAGGAACCAAGTCTGCCGTAAGCGGCCCGGCGTTCGCCTCTTGCACTGGCGGCAGAGGACTGCCAGGCAGCAACTGGAACGAATTATCCGGCGCTGGAATGGCGGGGGCTTTGAGCAGCCCCGAACTCTCCACCCGCCGCATGCCGATCGGGGCGGTGCGCAACAGGCTCTCCCAGTTTTCCAGGAAGTCCACCAGGGTGGCGCTATCGACCAGATCCCCCACGTTGGCTACGCGCTTGGGAATGGTGCTGCGGCTCAACGCTTTCTGATGATCCTCAACCCCACCGCGCGACGATTGCAGCGGAGCGGCCGGTGTGGCATTTTGCTTGCGTGCGCGTTCGAGTTCGGCTTGCAGCTCTTCGAGCCGGCTCAGTTGCGAACCCATGATGCTCTTGGCCAGCGAGAGCGTGTCGCCACCGAAGGCTGCGATAAGCCGGCCGCCGGCGGCGCTCAAACTGATATTGTCTTCAGTGACCGAACGCCACCAGAGATCGCGATAGCTTTCCGGTTTGCCGCTCTTGCCGTTGGTGCTGGTGACTGGCACGCCTTCGTTGATGGCTTCCGGCAGATCGGTTCCGAAACTGTTCCACAGCGTTTCCAGCGTGCTGTTGAAAGGGACCAGGCTATCGAGTTCTTTTTTGATGGGGTCTGCCTTGGTCTTGTCCACCGCACGGGCAATCCGCTGGACTGGACCGGAGGCGGCAACGTGTGCCAGCTCATGCGCCAGCAGCTTGCGGCCATCGGCGCTTTCGGGGGCAAACTGACCGGCGCCGAATACGATATTCTGGCCATGGGCATAGGCGCGAGCTCCCAATGCGTGGGCCGACGTTTCCGCTGACGGGCCGCGATGTATGCGCACGCCGCTGAAGTCGCACTGCATGCGCGGTTCGAAGAAACTCCGCAACTGCGGTGACAGCGCTTCGCCGCCGCTGGTGGCGGCCCGCACATGTTGTTCGGCCTTCGCATGCAATGGCATCGCCGTCGAACTGCCATGACTGGCGCGTAGCGGACTGCGGCGCACTTGCTGCCCCCGCGGAACGCCGGTTGCCATGTCGCCCTGTACTACACGCTCGGCTACTGCATCGGCTTCGCGCTCTTCAGGATCGTCGGCGCCGCCGACTTCCAGCTTGGCTTGTACTATTCCACGATGGAGCAGAGCTTGCGTGGCCTGGTTATCGGTGATGGCCGGCGCCCGCAGAGGAGGCTCGACACGGGAAGGCTGCGAGCCTGGAACGGAGGCTTTTTGCGGCGTGGCACGGGGTTGGCTCATGCTGCCACTCCAACCGCCATCGGCATCGTGTCTGCCAGCCCAGCCATCCGCCCCTGGCGCCGGCATTCCTGGGTGGCGGTGGCGACCAGGATATCTAGCGTGACGCGGCCGTCGCCGGCCGCCGCCAAATAGGCCGCTTCCAGCGCCGCCTTGCGGATTTCGCCGCCGGTCAGGTCGAAGGTGGCGGCCAGCCAGTCGAGCTCACCATCCAGGCCAGCGTCGCAGGGCAGCGGCGGGCGCAGCATCTGGCGCCACAGGCGGGCGCGGGCGCGGGCGTCGGGGCGCGGGAATTCGATGCTCTGGTCCAGCCTGCGGTTGAAGGCCTGGTCCATATTGCGGGCGAAGTTGGTGGCCAGGATCACCGGGCCGTCGTGCTCCTCGAGCCGTTGCAGCAGGTAGGCGACTTCCAGGTTGGCATAGCGGTCGTGGGCGTCTTTGACTTCGGAGCGCTTGCCGAACAGGGCGTCGGCCTCGTCGAACAACAGCACGGCGTTCGAGTGGCGCGCGGCGACAAAGATGCGTTCGAGGTTCTTTTCGGTCTCGCCGATGTACTTGGACACCACGCTGGCGAGGTTGACCCGGTACAGCTCCAACCCCAGCTCGGCGGCGATCACGCCGGCGCTCATGGTCTTGCCGGTGCCGGAGGCGCCATGGAACAGCGCCACCATGCCGCGGCTGCCGGACACGCGCGCCATGCCCCATTCCTCCTGCACCCGGCTGCGATGCGCGATCGCCAGCGCCACCGCGCGCACCAGTTCGATGGTGGCCGGCGGCAACACCAGATCGTCCCAGCCGTGGCGCCGCGGCACGGCGCTGGCCAGTTGTTTCAGCGGGCTGCCGGATTGCTCGCGCGCCACCCGCAACAACAGCGGCAGCGCGGCTTGCGGGCCTTGCCGGGCGGCGAACGCGGCGGCCTGGCTGGCCCGCCCGATCTGGCTGCGGCCAAGGCGGAAGCGCTCGGCCAGTACGCGGATGTCGGCCGGCGGCGCCGCCAGCCCGGCGTCGGCCAGTGCTTGCCGCCACAGCTGTTGCTGACTGGCGGCGTCGGGCGGCGCTAGGTCGACGCGCCACGCCGGCAAGCCGGCGGGAAGCTCGAACGCGGCGGCGCCGGCGTCGATGCGCAGCATCAGGGGAGTGGGCAGCGCGGCCAGCGCGCCGTGCACCCGCGATCGGGTGGCGCCGTCGTGCTGGACCAGGCCGTCGTATCCCTCCAACAGCACCAGCGCTTGATAGAGCAGCGCGCCGAGCGCGGCCTGCGTCAGCGTCGCGGCCGGGTCGGCGCAATGCGAGAGGTCGACTGTGATCAGGCAGCAGTCTTGCCGGGCGGCGATCGCCTCGGCGGCGCGGCGGCGGCCGCAGCCGGGGGAGCCGGCCAGCAACAAGACCGGACTATCGGTGCCGGCGGCGCAGGTATCGGCGATCGCTTCCAGCGCCGCCGGCATGCCTTGCAGGCCGGCGGGAACGACCAGCTCGCAGTCCTGCGGCAACGCCGGCGGCAAGCCGAGGACAAAACGCGGCAGCATGCCGGCGCAGGCGAAACCGGCCGCCAGCAGCGGGCGGCGGGCGCCGCTGTCGATCACCAGTTCCAGCAGGCCGCGGCGTCGCAGGCGCCCTTGCTCGTCCAGCGCGGCCAGTATGCCCGGGTCGTCGTCGAACAGGCGCAGCGCCAGGTCGGCGGTCGGCCAGCGGCGCGCGATGTCGTTGTTCAGGTAGCCGTACAGCGCTTCGTATTTGCCGTCCAGCTCCGGCGCCAGCGCCAGTAGCACGACATGGCGCTCGGCCGGCGACAACGCCAGCCGCTGGCACAGGGTGGACCAAGTGCCGTCGGGTGCCGGTTCGGGACAGGCCGGTTCGACACCGGTGGCGTCGACGCCGCAACTGCCAAGGTAGGCGTCGACCTGTTCGTCGCTGACGTAAATGCCGCGAAATTCGTCGACCGACAGAGCATAGCGCGCGCGCAGGCGCAGCACTTCGCGGTGCAGCAACGCGTCGAGCCAGGCCAGTTCGCGGTGCAGGGCGGCGCGCATCAGTCGTCGCCCCGGCGCAGGTGGATGACGGGCGGCGCCAGCCAGTCCAGTTGCAGCGTCGTGGCCGACAGCGTGCTCATGGCGAGGATGACGTCGAGCGGGGCACGCGCCAGCGTCGCGGCCAGGCTGTCGCCGTTGTACTCGGCCCTGGCGCCGGTGCACAGGAAATTGCTGCGCAAGTATTGCGGGCCGGCTTCGGTGAAGCCGGGCAGCCGCCGCGCGAAACGCCGCAGCAAGGCATGGCTGGCGCGACCCAGCACGCGCGCGACCTTGGCCGGCGCCGGCGGCCAAGCCGGCAGCGGCGCCACCCGCAGTTCGCGCGTCCATCGCGCCAGCAGCGCCGGGGGCAGGGCCGCGCTCCATTCGGCGAGGTCGCGCCGGTTGAGGCGGGGCGGCACCGCGAATAGCGCGCGCCACAGCGTGTCTTCAAGGACCTGCGGCGCCAGTTCCGGTCCGAGGCCATTGGCCAGCACCAGCAGCCGCAGCGCTTGCGCGGCCGGCATGCCGGCGTGTGCGCCGACGCAGTCCGGCCAAGCCGCCAGGTTGGAGGGCATCACCGTCTCCAGTCCATCGAGCAGCAGGAACACGCCACCGTGGAGGGTGTATTCGACCGCGCGCGGCACGCCCGGCGCGTCCATCGCGCGGGCCAACTGAGCGCGTTCGGCGGCGGGCAGCGCCTGCAGCGCCAGCGCCATGTCGGCCGCGCCGGGACCGAGGGCGTCCACGACGCGGCGCACCAGCGCCGGCGGCGTGGCGTTGGCCAAGGCTTCGGCCAGGCCGGTTTCGCCGCGCGCGACGGCGGCCCGCAAGCCGGCCACCGCGCGCACCAGCATGGCCCGGTCGCGGTCCGGCGCCTTGCCGCTGGCCGCCGACAGGGCCAGATACAGCTCGAGCGCGGCGGCGTTGGTGTGCGCCGGCGGGGTGCGGCAGCCGGGCAGCGTTTCGGCGATCACGCGGCCGGCGTCCCGGCATGGCGCGCCGTCCGCGGCGAAGCCTTCCAGCACCCGCCGGCATTCCGCTTCGCCGAGCATGACTAGCAGGCGTTGGCGCGACCAGCCGTCCATCGATTGCAAGCTGGCCAGACCGGCCGCGCCGTCGGCCAGCAAGGCGGTACGCGCCGCCATGGCGTCCGGCAGGGCGCGCAGGCCGGCGTACTGGCGGTGATACCACAGCGACCAGGCGTCGCCCGCAGCCAGGCGGTCGAGAAAGTGCGCCAGTTGCGCCGCGCGGCTGGCGAAGCGCGCGATGCCGTCGCCAACTCCCGCCAGCCGCCGCGCGACGCTGGCGGCGATCTGCCGCGCCCATGCGGCGCGCTGCTGCGGTTCGCCGGCGTCGGCATCCAGCGCCAGGTCGAGTTCCATGCGGCGGATCAGGCAGACGCCGTCGCCGTGCGCATCGAACAGGGGCGCCAGGCTGCTCCCGAGCGCGGCGCCGATGCCGGCCGCCACCTCAGCGATCCGGTCGCGCAAGCGCTCGGGACGCGGCTGGTCCTGCGCCACCAGGCAGGTGACCTTGAAACGCTCGATCTCGATGCGGTGCGCGTCCATTCACGTGCTCCGAGGTTTGGTTTTCCGGGCCGTCTTTGCCGGCGCGGCGGCTTCCAGCTGCCGGATTCTTTGCTCAAGCGCCTCCACGCGGGCCGCCAGCGCTTCGCTCTGCGCAAGGCGGCGATCCAATTCGCGGATCGCCTCCACCGCCAGTCCTTCGAAGCCTTGCGCGCTCATGCGCTTGTAGCCGTCAGGACCGGCTTGCACCCATTGCGGGAACACGGCTTCAACCTCGTCGGCCAACATGCCGACCTGTGGCCGCGCATCCTTGTGGAACTGGGGCCGCCAGACATAATGCACGCCGCGCAGCTTGAGCAGCGCCCCGAGCGCGTCCTCGATCGGGGCGATCCGCTCCTTCATGCGCGCATCGGATGGCGGCCAGAAAGGGCCGCTGGAATACAGATTGCCATTCACCGTCACGTCGCCGCCGAACTGCGCGTCACCGCTGAACTGCGCATCGCCGGCGACATCAAGCGTGGCGGCCGGCGCCGCGGTGCCTATGCCGACCCGGTCGCCGCCGTCGAAGGCCACGCTGGCGCCACCGCTGCGGATGCGCAGGATGCCGTCGTTGCCGTCGCTGAGCACCGATCCCCGCAAACGGACGAAGGCCGGGCCGCTGCTGCAGCCTATGCCGCCGTGCACGTCCAGCGCCAGGTCAGGCGCCGGCGCATCCGTGCCGATGCCGATCCGGTCGCCGCCGTCGAAGGCCACAGTGCCTCCGCCGCTGCGGATGCGCAGCACCCCGTCGCCGTCGTCGCGCACCTCCGATCCGAGCAGCGACAGCGCGGCCGGCGTGCCGGTCACGCCCAGGCCGCCCTTGATCTCGAGCGCAAAAGCGCCCGAGGGCTTGCTGGTGTTGATGCCGACGTGGTGGTCGGCCTCGCCCAGCACGATGCTGCTGCTGCCGGCCTTCACCACCAGCTTGCCGTCGCCGGCATCGCCGATGCGCGATTGTTTCAGGTGAACGGCGGCGGGGCCGTCATCGCGTCCGAAATCGCCTTTGATGTCGAGCGTCAGTTGGGGCGAGCCGGTGCCGACGCCGACCCGGCCATTGGCCTGCACCGTCAGCACCGCCTGCAGCGCGCCGCCGGGACCGTCCGCGGGGCCGACCAGCAAGCGGTTCTGCTGCCCGGCGCCGGCGCTGTTGCCAAGGGCAATGTCCAGGTGCTGCTGGCCCGGATCGGCGCCTGCGCGGCCGATGGAGAACGGACCTAGCGGTTCGCTGCCGTCGGCGGCGCGCAGTTCGAGGCGGCCGCCGAACAGCCGCGCATCGCCATAGGTGCGCAGATGGCCTTCGATCCAGACCAGGTCGTTCGGCAGCACGCGTCCCGCTTCGACGCGCAGGTCGGCCATGGTCAATGCGTTCAGGGCGCTGATCTTGTCGACCGCGCTGTCCGGCGCGCCGTCGGCAGGCGCTAGACGGGAACGCAAGCGCAGCAGACCATCCGGCGCCAGCAGGCTTTCCGCCACCGCGCCGGCATAGCGGCGCAGCAGCCGCGCGCCCATCCGTTCCGGCGCGCTTAAGGGCCGCAGGCGGCCGCTGGCGGCATCCCAGCCGACCAGTCCCAAAGGCAGCAGCCATGGCGACTTGGCGCCCACGGGCGGCGCTCCCTGATCCGGCACCGAGCCGTCGGGAAGAAAAGGGCCGGCCGGATCGAATACCCGGCGCGCCAGCCGCGGATCGGGCCTGGTCGCTCCGCCGAACGCGATGCCGCCGATGCGCTGGTCGGCCGGCAGATTGCCGCCGATGCGCAGTTCGCACTGTTCCATCACGCGCAGGTAAATCTCCAGCCCCTCGCAGACGCCGTAGGCTTCGCGCGCGGCGCGCTGGCCGGTTTCGTGGTAGGCCAGCCACACATACCAGGCGCCGGACGGCAGGCCCTGCAGCGGCGCCAGCGTCACCGGCACCGGCGCGCGCACCGTCATCGCGCGGCCGTAGCCGTCGTGGCCGTAACCGGCCTGCACCCAGGCGTCGACCGAGCCGTCGGGATTCTGCTGTTCGACGATCTCAAGGCCGGCGCCTATGCCCCAGGTATGGCCGGCCAGCAGGTGCTCGCGCAGGCGGGCCGCCGCATAGTCGCCAATGGCGGCCAGGTCGTCGGCGCCGATGTACTGGCCATCGTAGAATTGCGGACGGGCGGAAGGGTCCATTGCGCGCTCCTAGGCGTTGCGCCGCAACGCGGCGACCTGGGCCTGCAAGTCGTCGATGCGGCGCACCAGCGCGGCATGGCCGGACGCATTCTCCGTCCCAAGCAGCTGGCGCAGCATTTGCAGCGGATCGGGAGGCGCATCTTGCAACCACTGGCCGAACAGGCCGAAGTCGCTGGCGTCGAAGCCAAACGCTGCGGCGGGACCGGCCGCCATGTGCCGGTCGTGCGGTTGCCGCGGCCCAGGCGGCAGCGAACCGCAGCAGAAGCAGAACAGCGCGCTGCGTATCCGCTCGACCAGGCCAAAGGCCGACAACCAATACGCCACATTGGGAAAGCTGCCCACCATGCGCCGCAGCGGCGTCCAGTTGCACACCGCGACCACCCGGCAGGCCGCGCCGCCGTCGACCGTGATCAGCGCCAGCGGCAGGCGCGGGTCATGCACCGGTTCCGGGCAGGGTGGCAGGACCGCGCTGCACAGGCAATCCTTGATGGCCGCCTGCAGGATGGGGCCGATCTGCGCCAGCGCTTGCGTCATGGCGTCGACGAAGGCCTGCCCTGTAAGCTGGGGCGAAGGGCAGGGCGTGGCGCACAGCGTTTCGAGCAGCGCGCAGGCGGTCGTGCCTTCATGCGACAGATGCGCGTGCAGGCTGCTCTTGATGCGCATGCAGAATTGCACCCACTGTTGTCTCTCCACCAAGCCGATGCCGGGCGTGAGTATCTCCGGATGCTGCTGCATCAGTTTCAGCAGATCGGCGAGGCAGGCGCGCAGGCGTTCGACCAGACGGCCCTGGGGCGGCGCGCCGTGGTTCTCGCCGGGGGCGCAATTCGGCTGGGCGGGAGCGCGGAAGACTTCATAGCGGTAGCTTTCGCAGACCACGGTGGGGGCACAGGCGCTTGGCAGGGTGCGCCGCGCGGTTTTGGCTGGGGCGCCATTGCCGCAGCCGCAACTGCCCCCGCCGTCGCAACTGCCGGACCCGCAACCGCAGCCCTTCTCGCCGCAATCGCGCTGCCCGGCGCGCAGCATGGGGGCGTTACGGACCGGCGTTTCGTCGTAGCGGATCGCCAGCACCCAGGTTTCCGTCACGTCGCGGCAGCCCTTGTCGTCGCCCCACGGGCGGCACTCGGCGTTCTGCCGTTCCAGGCTGCGGCAGTGCCGTATCAGCGCGCAGATGTCGACCGAGTCCGGCCCTTCGACCACGATGTCTTCTCCGCACGGCCCGATCGCATAGCCGCCGTCCACGCGCACCCGTCCGGCGCCGCACTCGTGGCAACTGACTTCCATGCCGCATACCACGCCGGTGCCGTGCACATAGCGGTTATGCAGGCGGTGCTTGGCGCCGATGTAGTAGTCGAGCCGGTTCAAGTCCGACTCCTGTATCACCATGCCGGCCACCCAGCGCGGACGGCATAGCGCTTCCAGGCCGCCGCAATCGCAGCCGCCCGGATCGAGGCCGCACAGCTGCGTGCTGCGCGGGACGCAGCGTTGCGATGACGCCGGGGCGGGCTTGGCGGCGTGTCCGCCGCCGCAATGGATGCAGGCCATTTTAGTCTCCCATCAACCCAAACCAGCTTTCAAACAGGCCGCCTTCGATGCCGTCGCCAGTCTCGCGCTTCGGCAGGTAGGGCGGCAGATGATTGGCGTCGACCGCCAGTTCGCGCGCAACGCCGTCCACGGTGGCGCTTCCGCGCACCAGATCGCCATTGAACTGCACGCGGATGCGCGTCGTGCCATGTGACATCTCCAGCAGCGCGCGCAGGGTGGGCTTGGGGATGAAATAGACCGCGCCATTGCAGGTTCCCCCCTTCGGCGCCACCTCCAGCGGTGCGTCCTGCCGCAGCTCGCAGCGGCTGCGCAGCATGATGCCGAGGGCTTCGCCGGGAATCGCGCACCAGCAGTTGCGGAACTGCGCCGCGTCATCGTTTTTCGGCGCTTCGGCCAGCACCGTGAAACTGATGTCATTGATGTCGTCTGCCTGCACCTCCCCGGTGAAGGCGAGAAGCAGGCCGAAACCCTTGCGGCGCTCGCCGGCAGGCGATTGCAGCGTGACCTGCAGCTCGGTCAGGGGCCATTTTTCGGCGGCATGCTCCCAGCTCATCTTGCAAAGCTTCGTCAGGTCCAGGTTGGGAATGGCGGCGGCATCGCCCTTGTCCCCCTTATCACCCTTATCACCCTTATCGCCTTTCTCTCCCTGCTCGCCGCCGCCGGGCGGTGCCGAAGGCTTGCCTGTCTCAATCAGGCATTTCAGGGCGGCGGCGATGGCCTGCGTACTGGGCAGATAAATGCGGTCGCGCTCATTGTCGATGCGGCCTATCCGATTGGCCGCATCGGCCGCCGTGTCGCGCAGGCCGTCCGGCATGTCTTCCAGCAGCAAGCCGGGTCGCCAGTGTTCGATAGTGGCAAGCACCAGGCAGTCGGCTTCCAGGCAGGCGGCACAGTCGCCGCCGGCGAGCAGCGCCGCGCAGTCGACATCGCGCACATCGACCACCGCCACACTGGCAGCCAGCGGAATGTACAGACGGTCGCCGGCCAGCGTCAACGCCAGCGCCTTGGGATTTGGTCCCAGCGCAAACGGTTCGCCCGCATTCACCTGTTTTCCTTGCCGCAGCGCGTGCAGGCTCACCGCCTGCAGGAAGCCGGCGCCGGCCGCATCCGCGGTCAGAACATAGGCCCAGCGGCCATCGGCCGACACCACCGCATCCAGCGGAACATGGTCCAGCACCACGCTGCCCTCAACCTTGCCGGTGGCCGGGTCCAGCAGGTGCAGCGTGGCCGTTGCGCGTTCCAGCCCGATCAGCCGTTCAGGGCCGTCGGCGCCGACGGTGCGCAGCAGGTCCAGCGGCTGCGCGACGCCGGCGCGCAGCACTGTCAGCGTACTGTGCTTGAGGCCTGCCGGCTCCATGGCAAAGATATGCAGGGTCGGCTGACCCGGCTGGGCCAGCCAGGCGCTGCGGCCGTCGCCGGCCAGCGCCAGTCCTGCGCTCGGAACGCCGGCATCGGCCGTCTGGCCGGGCGTTATGGGCGCGGCAAGGCCGGCGGCGAACCAGCGCAGGCCACCCTTCGAGGCGATGGCCAGAAACAGCTCGCCGCCCGCGGTTTCGGCCAGCGCAATGCCGGCGTCCAGGGCGCCATACAAGGTGCCGGTGCGCTTGGCGGCGCCGGCCAGCGGCGTCGGGCCGGCAATGTCGAACACCGCCAGTTCCGGGTCGGCCGCCGCATCGCCGCCAACGATAGCTTCCAGCCGCGCCCCGTTCGTGCCCACTGCCAGCGCGCGCACGGGCTGGGCAAACGAGGGCAATCCCGGCAAGTTGGCCACCCGCAGCGCCGTATCGTATTCCAGCACACTCTTGCCCAGGGCCAGGAACAGCCGGTGGCCCACATCGTCGATGGCGGCCGCGCTGGCGCCAGGGAAGGGCAGCGAATCGGCCCGCGCGAAGCGGGGCTGGGCGAAATGCTTCACGCGCGGCGGCGGGTCGATCTCCAGCTCCACCGCGTAACTTTGCAGGATGCGGTTCGGCGCGCAACGGGTTTCGTCGCAGGCACATTCATCGTACAGCACCGGCACTTCTTCGGTTGGGCATTCGCGGTAGCGCAGGCACAGGCGCAGCACGTGCGTCTGCCCATCGGGCGACTCCTTGAGCTTGCGGAATGCGGCGAAATCATTGAGGTCGATCACATCCTGTTCGAGCACCAGCACATGGTGGCCGCAGCAATCGATGGCGCTGCCCGGTTCCAGCAGCAACAGCCGGTCGCGGCAGGCTGGGTTGGGGTGCTGCCGCACCCGCAAGCCGCACACGATGCCGCTGCCATGCAGCCGCTGGTGGTGCAGGCGCAGCGCCTCTTCGAAGAAGGTTTGCTCATCGATCAGATCGCGCGGCACCACGCATTTGCCCCAGAACCAGTTGTTCTTCATCAGCGGACGCGGTTCGCATGCGGGGCAGGGCGCGGCGGAATGGTGGTTGTGCATTGCCATCTCCTACGGGTAGCCAAGCTGGGTGTTGACGCCGAGGTGGCGGGTGGCGCCGCCCGCGCCCGGCAGCGGTGCGTCGCCATTGATCCGGGCGCTGCCGACTTCCGGCGCGGCGGCGCAGGGCAGGCCGATGACCGTGTCGAAACCGAGCGCGCACTGAATGCCGAGCCGCATATTGGGCCGCACCCAATGCACCTGTGCCTGGGCGTGGGCCGGCGCCTCGCGCGCCAGCAGCGCTTCAATGCGCCGCCGCGCGGCGGGCGTGGCGCCGCGCGAGGCCGGCAGGAATACGCTGAAGGCGTGGGCATGGGCATGGAAGGGATCGCGCAGCGGGTCGCGTTCGACTTTGATCCGGCTGACGCCGGCTTGCATGCCGCCGCCCAGGCGGCTGCGCTGGAGCATGGATTCGCCCCACAAGCGCGAGGTGTCGCCCAGCCGGCCGCGGTCGAGGAATAGCCAGCGCCGCAGGCGCCAATGCTCGAGGATCAGGCGCGGCGCATCAGGATGGCGCGGCGGCGGCGGGCAGGCCGGTCCGCATTTGCCGGCGCCCGCTGGCGGCCGGCCGGGCAGGTCCAGGCCCAGATGCAGCAGCAATAACTGGCGCACGCCTTCCAGCGTGCCGCGCTGCGCATATAGTTGCGGCATCCGGCGCAGCAGGCGGCGCCGGCGCGCCAACGGCAAGCCGCGCGGCAAAGCCAGGCCGATCCAGGAGGCCAGCCAGTCCAGCATGGCTTCCGGCGTGCTGCGGGCGTCGAACAGATAGCCCAGCGCGTCCAGCTGCGCTTCGACACTGCGGAAGCCGCGGTCGAAGATGGCCAGCAGGCGGTCGGTGAAATCGGCCGCGGCAGGCTGCTCGCCGAACACCGCCGGCAGGTAGCGCGCCAGCGAGATGCGCGGGAATTCCAGTTCCAGCGCGGCCAGCACCGGGCTGACGGCGCCGTCGCCGGCCAGCGTGATTTCCAGCCAGAGGTAACGGCCGGGGGGACTGGCAACCAGGCATTCCGGCAGCTCCGGGCTGCGCCATTGCTGCGGCGCCGACCAGGCCGGATCGGCGGCGTCGGCAACGTCGGCCAGCGGCCAGTCGATCTCGTCGCAGCGGGTGCGCAAGGCCAGCTGCGTGCCGGCCGGCAGCGCGCCCTCGAAGGCCAGCCGGTGCCACTGGCAGGCGTGGATGCGGCTGTCGAGCGGGCCGATAACGGCGCGGCCGCTGGCGCGGTACTGCGCCGCCGCCCATGGCGCCGCCGCCTCGTCGAGCGGCCTGCCGTCCTGACCGAACAGAGCGTCCGCGCGGCGCGGCTGGCACAAGTCCCCCAGCTGAAGGCGGCCTTTGGCGTCGAGGCGGAATGGCAGCGGCGCGAACTGGCTGCGCATCTCATCCAGCGTGAAGGGGTGCGGGCTGGCTTGGCCGGGTTCGAACAGCAGCGCGCCAGTGGCGGCGGCGAGATACAGCGTCCCCTTGGCGCTGGCCGCCAGGCCGTGCACGACACCGGACGGACGGGTCCAGTCAAGGCGGCCGTCGGCGCGGAAACGCAGTACCGCAGCATGCTTGCGGTCGGCCACATACAGGCCGCCGTGCGCATCGAAGGCCAGCGCCACAGGTTCCCAATCCCGTTCCAGCACATGGCGCGGCGCCAGGTCGCGGCGGCCCATGAGCACCACGCGTCCGCCGCGGGCGGTGCCGCCGGCCACCGCCAGCAGGTCCGCACTGGCGGCGATGGCCAGCGGGCGCGCCAGCACGCGCGGGTCGTGGCGGTCGCCGTTGCCGCCCAGGCAGGGCAAGGCGTCGAAGCGGCAGGCGCAGGCATCGAAGCACAGCACCCGGCCGCTGGCGCGGTCCAGCAGGTACAGCATGCCGTCGGGCGTCCAGGCCATGAACACCGGGGGACGGATGCCGCCGAAGCTGCCCAGCGGTTCCAGCAGTTGCGGCTCGGCCGGGGTGGCGATCTCCAGTTGCAGTGCGCCGCCGGCGACGCGGACGCCCTCCGCCAGGCCCGCGCCCGGACCTGTCAGCCGCCAGCCGTCGCGGCCCGACAGCCGCATGGCCAGCGGATCGTGCGGCGGCCGCGCATCCGCCGGCAGGAAATGGCCGCTGCCGCTCATGGCATGTCCTCCTCATCGGCTGTCAAGATGCTGACCTCATGCTCCTGCGCCGCCAGCAGGGCGCCGGCCGGCAGCGCGATGTCGCTGCATGCGGGATACGTGGTGCCGTCGAGCGTGACCTCGACCGCGCCGAGGCGGGCGACACCGGGCAGCAGCAGGGCGTGGTGCACGCGCGAGAAGTGGATGTCGCCGCCGAACGGCCAGCCGCGCCCGTCGGCGCCGCCACGCAAGGGATCGAACAGGGTGGCCAGGGCTTGCAGCGCGGCTGCCTTCAACAGGGCGGGGTCGGCCTCGGCCTCGGCCACAAGTTCGGCCACCACCCGCACCGCGAGATAGGTGGGCGGCGCGACATACACTTCGGTGCCCAGCAGCCTGGCCTGGTCCAGCGCCGCGCAGACGCAGCGCAGCAGGGCTGCGCTGGGCATCGGCGCTGGGCCGGGCTGGTCCGGCACGATCACCACCGTCACCACGCCGGGCACCGGCGTGCCGGGGAAGTCGGGATGGAACAAGGGCAGGGCGCGGGCCCGCCCTACCGGGCCGGCCGACAGCGCGATCTGTTCGAAGTCCTCGCCGGTGACGGCGCGGCCGCGGCTGCGGATGCTGCGGGCGCCGCGCAGTTCGGCCGCTTCCAGCGTTTCTTCGTCGGCGCCGCCGTCGGCCGCGAACAGATTCGAGGTCTTGCCGGCGTCGATGCCGGCCACCGGCGTCAACAGGCTGTTCAGCGCGCCGGCGGCCACATTGCCGCGGCGGCCGCCGCCGTGGCGATAGCGGTCGGCGCGCACGCTGGCATCGGGCCGCTCCGGATTGGCGGCCGGCGCATGGGCGCGGCGGCCATCCAGGCGCACCTCCCCCTGCGAACGGTTCAGCACATAGAAGCGGCGCTCGCGCCGCGCCTGCGCATCCAGCGCCGGCATCTGTTCGGGATCGACGAAATCGTCCACCTCCTGCCAGCGCAGGAAGCCGCGGCCATCGCCTTCGTCGATCGACAATTGCAGCGTGCCGTCCAGCACCGGATGCGCGCCCAGGCGCAGCGTTTGCTGCACGCTGCCGTCGCTGCCGCCCAGGATTTCGCCTTCGACGGTTTCGCCCTGGCTGGCCGGCACGGTATTGATGCGCACCGCCAGCGCCATCGGCGGCCGGTCCCAGCCGCCGCGCACCACCCGCGCCCGCAGCCAGTAGTGCGGCGCGGCGACGCCGCCGAGCGCGACCCGTTGCAGCACGCCGGCGGCGGGCGTCTGCAGCAGCACCTGGCCGCTGCGGAAAAAGCCGGCCGTTTCATCGGCCAGCAGGCTGACCGCGCGCCAGTCGCGCCCGTCGTAACCTTCCCAGGCGATCTTGACCCCGCTGCCAAAGTGGGCGCCGCCGCAACGCAGCGGCGCCCGTCCCAAGCCCTGGTCCAGCCAGAAGGTCAGCGCCAGTTCGCTGCGCGCCGGGAAGGCGCCGTCGTAGGCAAAGCCCAGCAGCAGCGCGGCGCCCGGGTCCGGGCTGTCGCTGAACAGGGCCCAGGGCGTGGCGGCTTCGGCATTCTGCGAGCTGCGGTCAAGCACGGCGCCGCCGATGCAGCTGCGCACCACCGCCAGTTCGGCGGCGAACGCCAGCAGGCGCCGCTCGGTTTCGAAGACGACCGCGCCCTGTTCGTCGGCCGCGGCTGCGACCTGGGTGCGCGCCGGGACTTCGACCGTGGCTTGCGGCCAGGGCTGCTCCATCGCAAAGCTCAGGTAGGCTTGCGCCGGGCGGGCGGCCTGCAAGGTGATGCCCACCATATCGAGGAACTTCAGGCGCGCATGCAGCGGCATGCGGTTGAGCCGGTACAGCAGCATGTCCGTCATGAAGGCGAAGGTTTCGACCAGCGCCATGCCGGCGTCGCCGTCGTTGAAATCGGTCCACTCCGGGGTATAGCGCGCGATGCGCTGGCGCGCCTCCTTGCGGATGTCGTCGTAGCTGCGGTCGTCCAGAGGCGGCAGGCGGCTCTCGAGTGCCATGGCTAGACTCCTTCCGTGATGAAATAGGGGTAAACCAGATTGCTGACCGCATTGTTTTCGCGGATGCGGTAGGCGATCCGTATCAGCAGCACATGCGGCGTGCCGTCCGGGCTGGCGGCGGCGACGTCCAGCACGTCGATGCGCGGCTCGTACAGCACCAGCGCCTGGCGCACCGCGTCGGTCACGCGCATTTCGGTGGCGCTGCTGCCGGGCGCGAACACCAGATCGTGCACGCCGCAGCCCAGTTCCGGCCGCATTAGCCGTTCGCCGCGCGCGGTGCCCAGGATCAGGCGGATCGATTCCTCGATCTTGCGTTCGCCGCGCGACAGCGCCAGGCGGCCGCCGGCCACCTCCAGCGGGAAGCGCAAGCCCTGGCCAAGGAAGGGGCGCGGCGCGCTGTCGGCCGGATTCATGGCAGTACGTCCACGACGGCCTGCAGCGCATCCACCACCTGCTGCAGCGCGGCCAGGTTTTGTTCGACCGCCGCCAGTTCGTCGGCCCCTGCCATGGCCGGCAGCGCGATGGGATCGACCCCGGCGATACCCATGAACGGCCCGGCCAGTTCCAGCAGCACGGCGATCGGTTCGATGCCCATCATGGTGCTGTCCATCGCCTGCTTGAAGTTTTCGCGCGCGCATTCGAGGCTGGCCAGCACATCGGTGTTGCCGCTCGCGCGCGCGCTGGCGATCTTCAACTCCAGTCCGGCCAGCTTGCCGAGGATGCTGCGCATCTGGCCGATCAGGCAGCGTAGCATGGCAATGATCAGCTGCAGGATATCCTTGACGAAGGGGATCATGGCCAGCGGCGTGGGCACCAGCAGGCAGCCCGCCAGGCCTTTGGCGGCTTCCAGGAAGTCCGGCACCGCCTGCGCCAGCGACTTCAAGTCGGGCGGATTGAGCGCCTTGACCACGTCGATCAGCGGCTTGACCAATGCCAGCACTTTCACCAGGCATTCGATGCTGGCCATGATGGGCGCCAGCTGCAGGGCGATATTGACGTTGAGCGAGCAGTCGCTGGGGATGCCGCGCGTCAGGTCGGCGATCGCCTTGATGCTGCCGCCGGTGGGCAGCCGTATCTGCGGCAGCTTGGGCTTGGGCAGGCGCAGCTCGGCGCAATGCGGCAGCGCCAGTTGCTGCTGCAGTTGGGACGAGAGATTGATGTCGATACGGGTCATGGCTGCCTCAGATGGGACTGGCGCTGGGTTGAACCACGCGGCCATTGATGGTGACGACCGGCGCGCTGATCTCCAGGATGGCGATAGCGGCCAGCGCGATCTTGCCGTTCGAAAGCGTGATGGTGTTGCCGTGCGCGTCCTCCACCACCAGCGCGCCCTTGTCGCCGGCGTTCTGGGTGCTGTCGATGAAGCGGACCTTATGGCCGTTGCGCGAACAGATCATGCGTTCGCGCGGGTCGTTGCTGGGCGGCTTGTCGACCCCGTTCCACAGGAATCCCAGCACCACCGGCGATTCGAACTGCCCGTGCAGGAAGCCCACCACCACCTCGTCGCCCGCCTCGGGCATCATGAACACGCCGCTGCCGCCGCCGCTCATGCCCGCGGCCACCGGCACCCAGTCGCTTTGCAGCGCATCGTCCAGCCATGGGTAGGACAGCTTGACCTGGCCCTTGCCGTCGCGCTCGCGCACGATGCCGATGGCCAGGCCCGGCATCTGGCCTGGCGCCTTCATTTGCGCCCCCGATCGTCTTCGCGCCGGGCCTTGAAGCGGGTCGTGTAGCCGGCCTCCGAGAAGGCGTGAGTCGTCTCGGTGACGAAATACAGTCCGCTCATGCGCGCGCCGACGCCGCTGATGTCGAGCCGGCTGCCGGCCCGCAGATTGGGCAGGCCGACCGTGCTGCCTTCGGCCGTCACCATCTGCTTCATCTGGTCCAGCATGATGGCGCGGGCGCGCTGGCGCGCCTCCTGCTCGGTGGCGACCGACTCGTCCACCACCTTTTCCTCGCGCCCGTCGGTCTTCTCCAGCAGGCGGTGCAGGTCGGGATTGAGCCGCTTGACTTCCTTGTCGCTGGTATCGACCGTGACCTTGATCGGTTTCTTGCGCGCCCGGTCCCAGCCCTTGACCGTCACCTTGGCCACCTGGCGCGCGGTGGACAGGCGCGGCTTGAAGTCGATCAGGGTTTCGCCCCAGGCCAGCCGGTAGTCGGCCTGGCGGCCGGCCTTGGCGGACGGCCCGAAGTGCAGGCGCTCCGGCGTGCCATCCCTGGGCTGCTCGAGCACCAGCTCATAACCGATGCGGCGCGCCAGGTTGAGCAGGAAGTCGATGTCGTATTCGTTGTCTTGCGCGATGAAATCGATGCCGCTTTCCCGCTGCCGCGCCGCCGGGTCCAGCACCAGGGGCAGCGGCAGGCGCTTCTTGCCGGCGTCGGACAACTGCGCCAGCTGTTCCGCAATATCGCTGGGCCGCTGGCCGTACCAGGCATTGCTGTACTGCTTCTTGCGCAGGGTGTGCAGCACGTTCAGGCCGCGCACCTGCAAGGTGGGCGCGCCGGATGCGCTGAAACTGGTTTCCATGGTGGTGAAATAGACGGTCGATACCAGTTTCAATTCGCCCAGATAGCCCTGCCATATCTCGACCTTGGCGTCGCCCGGTTCGAACAGCGTGGCCAACGGGTCGGGATGGGCGCCGCCGGGCAGGTCGTCGGCGCTCTCGGCGCCCAGGTACTTGAAGCGCTGGCGGCCGGCATCCCAGTTATTCACGGTCAGGTCGACACTGTCGATCTCGCGCACATTGTCGTGGTAGGTAATCTGGACCACGTCGTTGATCACCGCATCCGGCAGCGGCCGGCCGGCGATGCGAATCTCGAAATGCGGCACGTAGAAGCCACGATAGGCCGGATCGCGCGACAGATCGAACAGATCCTGGAAGCTCATGGCGTCCTCCGCCCGCCGACCAGCGCCGGCACGCGTAGCAGGCGGCCGGGCGCCAGACGGCGCGCGTCATCGATGGCATTCTCGCTGGCGATCGGCCGCCACCGCTGCGCGCGCAGATAGTAGCTTGCCGCCACATGGGCCAATGTCTCGCGTTCGCGCAGCACGTGGGCGTGGGTCTTGTCGGGCGACTGCTTGTTGGCGCGCGCCAGCTGTTCGTGCAGCGGCACGAACTCGCGTATGCTCAGGGTGACCGTGGCGCGCAGCGGCACCCCTTCCGGACTGAACAGGGTGAAGCGCTGCTTGACGCTTTCCACCACGCCGCGGAAGCTTTCGCGCCGGTGGTTGCCGGAAGCGGCGGGCAGGTAGCGGCCCGGCACCGCTTTGCCCCAGATGAAGCTGACCTGCGGCGGCGCATGACTGGACGGCTCGATGCGGGTCAGGGCATAGATCTTGTCGGTGTCCTCCGTCACGCTGCGGGCGCCGCTGGCCATGCCGTCGTCGGTGCTGTCGAAGAACAGTTCCAGCGACAGTTTCTCGGCCTGGCCGCGCACGAACTGCTGCAGCGGCGAATCCAGCCCCGGGATGGTGATCTCGGCCAGCTGCACGCCCTTGTCGAAGGACAGCTCGGCAGGGTTATAGGCCAGCGCGATCGCCTCGTCGCTGCGGCCGGTCCAGTGGATCACCAGGGTGGCGCGTGCCGGTTCGGCCATGGCTAGTTCTCCCTTCCGGGCGAGGGGGTGTTGGCGCGGGTGTCGGCACTGCGCTCCTGCTGGCGGCGCTGCCGTTCCTCGGTCGCGGCCAGCACCGCGCGCACGATCTGGGCCAGCGTGCGTTCGTTGAGCAGGCTCTCGCCGCTGACCGCGCGCACGGTGCTGACAATTTCCTGGATCACGACGTCCATGCCTGCCTCCGCTCAAAGGTTGGAAAGCGCGCGCGCGGCGACGGCCAGCGGCGAAGCGCCAGGCACCAGGTACAAGCCCTGGTGCGCGATCTCGATGCTCTCGATCGCCACGCTGGATTGCATCGCATTCATCGCCGGCCCGCTATACTTCACCGGCAGGCCGGCGCGAAAGCCCCATACCGTGTGCGGCTGATGCTGCGCGTCCTGCAGCACGACGATGCCGTCGCGGCGCGTGCCCTTGCCGGTCACGAAGCCATGGAACCAGTCCCACAGCATCATGTCGCTGCCCAGGCCGCGCTTGAGCACCAGATTGGACCACTTGATGCGGGTCGGAAAACGCAGCGCGCCGCCATTGACGCCGCCGGCCTGGTATTCGTGCGCCTCCAGCGTGCCTTCCAGGCCGCTGCATTCGGAAAATCCGGCCACGCGGACCAGGCCGACGCTCGACAGCGTGACCGTGGTCAGCGCGCCGGCCTTCCCGCGTCCCGCTTCCATTAGGCTGACCTGAAAGTTGAAGCCCAATAGCGGATCGCGGCGCTGGGCGATGCTCATGATGCGGCTCCTTCCATCCAGGCCGGGCGCAAGGTGCGTTCCGACACGTCGAGCGTGTTGTCGCTGCGGCCCAGGCGCAGGACCACGAATTCATATGGAATCACCGGCGCCACCGCGATGTCGCAATGCAGCCGGCCGTTATCTCGCTCGGCCTGCGGGTTGTTGCTCTCGTCGCAGCGCAGCGCATAGGCGGCATCCGGCGTGCCGCCGGCCAGCGCGCCTTGCTGCCACAATAGGTCGAGGAAGCCGTTCATCGCGTGCGCCAGCGCGGCGCGGGTGGCGTGATCGTTCGGTTCGAATACCAGCCATTGCGAGGCCTGCTCGAAAGAGCGCAGCAAATACATCAATAGCCGCCGCACCGGCACGTAGCGCGCGTCGGGATCGCTCGACAAGGTGCGCGCGCCGGCAATGCGCAGGGCGCGGCCCAGCGCCGGGCGTATCAGGTTGATGCCTTCGGCGTTCAGCATGCCGTGACGGGCCGCGTCGATGGCCATGCTGCAGCCTTCGGCCCAGGCCAGGTCGCGGTTGGCCGGGGCGCGGTGCACGCCTTCCAGCGCCTCCGCCAGCGCATACTGGCCTGCCACATGGCCGGAAGGCGGGATCTGGCGGATGGCGCCGGGACGCAAGGGATCGGTCACGCTGATCCAGGGCGCGTACAGGGCGGCATGGCGGGTGTCGAAGCGGCGGCGCCAATCCTGCAGTCCGGTCACGCCGGCCTGCGCGTCCGAAGCCTGGCGGTACGGCGGATCGAGCAGGGCAAAGCGGTGCTGGTGCTGCGCGCAGTCCTCCACCAGGGCTTGCTGCACGCGGGCGATGTCGGCATCCGAAAAGCGCGGCGGCAGTTCGGGCGGCGGGCGCGGTGCCGGCGGCGCCGCTGGCGGTGGCTGGCGGCATGGCGCGCAGGGGTCGGCCGGCGCCATGCGCGCCGGCTCGATTTCCAGCAGCGGCAGGGGCTGGATGCAGATGTCGGGAATCGCCACCAGGGCCGGCTGGCGCAGCCGAGCCAGGGCCTGCAAGCCGCGCCGCCGTGCGTCCGGGCCGTCGATCGCGGCAATCGGCGCGCCGATGAAGTCTTCCACCGCCAGTGCCGCCAGGCCGTCGCAGCCGCCGGCCGCCGCCAGCACCACGCCGCCGGCTGGGGCGAGTGGGGCCGCGGGGGCGGATGCGGCGGCGGCCGCGCCGGACAGCGCGGCGATCGTCACCGGGAAGGGCGGCTCGGCCACGGCCTCGCTATCGGTATAGGTGGGCGCGCCGGCGCCCGCCAGCAGGCGCGGGCCATGCCGCGCATCGTCCGGCACCAGCGACAGATCGGCGATGCTGGCCACCAGGCGGCCATCCTCGCGCACCGCCAGGTCGTAGCGCAGCGCCTCCACCCGGATCGGCTGTCCCGGGTCCAGCGCGGCCAGATCGAGATCGGTTGGGCGGCGCAGGTCCGCGTCCGGATGCACCAGGTGCAGCAGCTTGCGCTGCGCGTCGACCGCAGCCAGGATGCGCAGCAGCACGGCGCCCCCTTGCGACAGGCGCAGCAGCGTGTCGCGCGCAAAACCTGCGGTCGAGCCGACCCTGATGCAGGTGCGGGTGCTGCCCTGGGCGATGCTGACGGCGGCTACGCGCCGGCCGGGCTCCAGCGTCACGCGCAAGGCATTGCCCCAGGCGCCCGGGCTGGCGGCGGCGATGCGCCAGACGCCGGCCGCTTCGGCCAGGCCGGGTAGGGCCGGCAGGCGCACATCGGCATAGGCGGCAGCGGCGGCGTTGGCGCCGTCGCGCGCGGCGACCCGCACGATCCACGCGCGCCGGCCGCCATTGTCGAAGAAGGCCTTGGCCGCATACGCCAGGTAGCCGGCGCCGGTGAAGCTGCCGAAGCGCGTCTCGAACTGGCGCATATTCTCCACCGCCACCGGCTGGTCCAGCGGTCCTTTGCGGGCGATGCCCACCAGGCCCAGGACGTCCATGCGCGCCGGCGCGATGGCGCGGTTGGCGCCGTCCAGCTGTTCCCAATACACGCCGGGGCTGTCGTCGGCCAGCATGGTGTCAGCCCACCGCTTCCATCAGTACGCCTTCATGCACCAGCTCCACCGTTTCGATCAGTACCTCGCTCGCGCTGGCCTTGAAACCGCTCGTCTCCAGCTTGTTGAGCCACGCGGCCTTGACGCGCCAGCGCAGCACCGGCCGGTGCTGTTCGTCCTGCAGGGTGATGATGCCGTCGCGCCGGTCGTTGTTGCCGTTGGCGGTGGCGGCGTACCAGCGCCACATCTTGTCGTTGCGCGTGTAGCCGCGCTTGAGCTGGATGTTGCTGTACTTGCGCAGCCCGAGCAGCTTGCGCACGTTGTTGAATTTGTCCGTACCTTCACGGTAGTCGGTGGCGTCGCCATCGGCGGTCAGGCCGGTGACTTCGGTGAAGCCGGCGATGGTGTCGTCGCCGAAATCGACCACGAAATTGAAACTGCGGAAGGGATCGTTGCGATTGTCAGTGGCAGCCATGCGGCGTCTCCCGGTAGTTTACTCTTCGGCCACGGCGGTTTTCAGGCCGATGCGGATGATCACGAATTCGGCCGGCTTGACGGGCGCCACGCCCACCGCGCAGACCAGGCGGCCATTATCGATATCGGCCTGCGTCATGGTCGAGCGGTCGCAGACGACAAAGAAGGCTTGCCCGGCTTCATGCCCTTCCAGCGCGCCGTTGCGCCACACCGTCTCCAGGAAGGCGACGATCGCATAGCGCACGCGCGCCCACAGCGGCTCGGCGTTCGGTTCGAACACCACCCAGTTGAGATTGCGTTCGATGGACTTTTCCAGGAACAGCATCAGGCGCCGCACCGGCACGTACTTGTAGTCCGGATCGCTGGTCAGCACGCGCGCGCCCCAGACGCGGATGGCGCGGTTCTCAGGGCGGAAGTCGCGGATCACATTGATGTTGACCGGGAATGGGTTGAGCAGATCGTGCTCCGCCTTGTTCAAGTAGCGCCGCAAGCCGGCTATGCCGCCGCGGACCACCTCATTGGCCGGCGCCTTGTGCACGCCGCGCTCGATGTCGGTGCGGGCATAGATGCCGGCGACATGGCCCGACGGCGGCACCGCGACTTCCGCCACCGCCGACAGATTGGCTGGCAGCGGATCGCTGATGGTCAGCCACGGGTAGTACATGGCGGCGTGCTTGGTGTCATAGTTCTGGCGCAGCGCCTGCGCGTCCGCGATGGCATCGTTGCGGGGTGGCGGGCCGTCCAGCAGGGCGAAGCGGTAGCGCATCTCCTCGCAGTGGCTGATCAGAGCCTGCTGGACCGCCACGTCGACCTGGCCGGGCGCGGCCACGATGCTGATATCGTCCTCGTTCTTGAGGCTGAAGATGCCGCGCCGGTTGAGCGCTTCCCGGTCGTCGACGCCGATGAAACTGGCGGGCGACAGGCCCGGCAGACCATCGTCGCCGTGCAGCAGCGCATGGCGCGCCGCGCGTTGCGCCCCGCTGGGCAGGACATCGGCCAGGGATTCCGGCCCGATCCTGAGCAGAGCTTCGCGCGGATCGGGCAGCACCGGCGCCGGCGGCCTGGCCAGGTCGCGCACGCGCACCAGCGCCGATTCGCCTTCCGGGCGGCGGTCCCACAGGCGGCGCGGACCGTCGATGGCGCCAATGACGCTTTCGACGAAGCGGCTGTGGCGCGGGTCCATCGACAGGTGGCGGAAGCTTTCGCTGGCCTCGACAGTCTCCGAGCGGGTCGGCACGGCCGGATCGGGGCGCCGCATCAGCAGCACATTGAGACGGAACTCGCGCGAACGCACCGCTATCTGCGCGCCGGGCGCGGCCAGCGCCGCCAACTGGCCGGCATCCAGCGCCGTTGCCAGCACGGCGCTGCCGCTGGCACGATCGATGGCGTTGACCTTTATGGCGGGGCCAATCAGCGCGCCGGCGGCGCTGCGCAGTTCCAGCACCGATCCCGCTTCCACCCCAGCCAGCGAGGATAATCTGAGCCGGTTGGCGCCGATCGTGCCGCTTGCATTCGCGCGCGAGGCCAGGCCCGCCGCCTCGTCCTCGATGGAGATGCGCAAGCGCTTGCCCCAGGCGCCCACATCAAGCGCCTCGACTTCGAGCATCGGCCGGCGTGCCGCGACGGTCGCGCCTAGCGGGTGGTTGCCCAGCAAGCCGGTTTTGAGCCTGACCTCGGAGACGGAGGCAGACACCGGCGCCGCTGCGCCGGCGTTGACCAGATGCGCTACGCCATCCGGCGTGGTGAGGCGCAGCACCTTGCCGGCGGCAAAGCCGGCGGACTGGCTGCTCAGCAGCGTGGCCGCGTCGGCGTCGGCCGGCAGCAGCAAGTGGCCTGCGCCCACGTCGGTGATGGTGTCCGTCTGCAGCACCAGCTGGTCGGTGGCGGCGGCGGGAAAACGCAAGCCATGCGCCAGTGCCAGTGCCCCGGGACCGCTGGCGGCGCCGCCATCGGTTCCAGGCAAGGCGGCGACCGTAAGGTACTCCGCGCCGGCCCCGTTCCGGAGCCGCACGATGCTGCCGGCCACGATGCCGCTGCGCTCGGCCACCAAGAGCTGGCGCGCGCCGGCCGCCGCATCCGACGTCAGCGCCGTTGGGGCGCCATCGGCCAGTTCCAGATGCTCGACCAGGCTGCCCCGCGGCAGCGCGCGTCCGAGAGGGGCCGTCAAGGGAATCCGCCCAGGACCGCCGATGAAGCGCAGTTCCTTGCGTTCGCCGTCGGCAATCTCGAACGTTTCATTTGGCCCCGCTTTCAAACTGGAGAAGCACAGGCTGTCACCCGCTGTCACCGGCGCCGCCAGCAGGTCCGTCTTCAGATCTGTGGCAGTAAATATCCGCAGCTCCGTGCCCAGGCCATGGGTGATGGCTAGCGGGTGGGCCAGCGTCAGGCGGAACATGTCCGGCCCCACGCGCATAGCCGAAGCAACCAGCACCGCTTCGCGCCGCGCACCCTTCCAGGATAGCCGGACGGTTTGTGTCGCATGGTCGATCTTTTCCAGTTCGCTGGCGGGACTGGCAGCGCGCACGGTCAGCGTGATGGCGCCGGCACTGTGCGCCGAAGCCAGCGTATGAACGCCACCGAAATCCGGCGTGGCGATCGCAGTTTCGGTGATGGTTCGCACTTTGGCGCCCACCGGATACGCCTGCGACAAAGGCTGGTTGAGCACGATGCAATCGGCGGCCGGCGCCGGCGCGGGCGCCGCCGATACGACCGGCCATTCCGCGTCGCTGCCGTCGCCGATGCGCACCGGTTCGTCGCCGGCCAGTCCGGCCGCATCGAGCACCAGCAGGGAACTGGCCGCCCCGTCGCCGGCGCTGGCTGCGCGCATCAGGACGCCGGCCTGCGCGCTGTCGTCGCCGCGGTCGAACAAAGACATGGAGGCCGCAGCGGCCGATGCCGAAGAAACGCGGCTGACGAACAGGCGCCGCCCGCCGTTTCGGAAGAAGCCGTCGACCGCGAGCGGCAGGTAGGCATGGGCGCCAAATTCACGCAGGTCCAGCAAGCCGCCGAACAGGCGCGCATAGTCCCCGCTATTGGTCAGCAGAACCGGCACGTTCAGCGGGCCGCGTTCGCAGACGCCGACCATGCCGGCGGTACTGGTGCTGGCGCCTTCAATCGGCTTGGAGCCGGTATCGACTTCTTCGACGTACACTGCGGGAGAGAGATATTCGGGCATCGTAGTCACTCCACTGGGATCAGCTCAAACGAAAATCAAGGGGCAGCACTGGCTCGGCATAATCGGGACACAAGGTTCGGGACGCGCTGGCTGCGCCCTGAGTGGCGGTCAGCGTGACCGACAGCGCGCGCGCCAAGGGCAGGCTGAATCGGCCCTGGGCATCGGTCAGGGTCGCCAGCGCGGTGAAGCTGGCAAGGGAAGGCGGTGCGGGAAGGGCGCCGGCCAGTGCCCGCACCGGTGTCGCAGCGGTAACCTTGATGCTGACGCCGGCCACCGGCAGCAGCACACCGCCGGCCAGGCGCGTCACGCGGCCGGAGATGGTTAGTGCATTGCGCTGCAAGCGCCATAGTCCCAGATCCAGCGCCGACCAGGCTGCAGGGTAGCCCGGTTGCGCGCCGATGGCGCCGGCCAGGAGCAGAGGGATATAGCCGGCGGCGCTGACGGTAAACGCCACCGGCATGCCCGCGATCTGTGCCGGCGGCACCATACGGGACGGAGAGCCGATCAGGCCGACCAGGCCATCGGGGCCGGCGCAGCCGCTGAAGGGCGGGGCGTCGCTGCTTACCGACAAGGCAGCGCGCGGCGGCGGCGCCAGCGTCATATCGTCCACCAGATGCGCCAGGGCCACAGCGCGCAATAGTCCCGCCTCCAGCGGCGGCGTGCCAGGGCTATAGCGCCACCGGCGTCCGTTGGCGTTTACCAGCATGCTCACGGCCTTAGCTCCTCTGCCAGGCCGCTGCCGCTTGCGAACACCATCACCGGCGGGCCGGTGAGCATCTCCCGGCGCGCATCGATAGGCACCACGCTCACTTCGTAGGACAGGCAGAGTTGATACGACCGGTCCAGGGCATCCCAGACCCGGGTGACGTCGTCGAGCGACAGCGTTTCGAGGCGGATTGTCAGCTCCTGGTCGGGCACGGCCAATGTCCCCAGCAGATCGGCGCCGCGCACGCAAGGCGATTCGTGAAACAACTGCAGCACCTTGCCCAGCAAGATTTGCTCGAACTCCGGCGCTGGCACTCCTTGCGCCCCGCTGAACACCGGCGTGACGAGGTAATGCAGCAGCACCGGCATGGGCGCCAGCCGCATGCGGTCGGGGGCGACACGGCGCGGCGGCAGGTTCAAGGTGGCGCCGTCGCGGACGATGCGATATAGCCACAGCGAGAGACCGCGCTCGCCCGATTCGCCCATTTCCTCCGGAGTATTCAACGACACCGCCAGCGTCACGCCGGGCGGCAGCATGGCTTTGACCTCGGCATCGCCATTCAGGCGGCTCTCGAGCAGCATGCGCAGGCTGACGCTGGTGTCGCGGATCGCGGTCGACATGCAAGTCTCAGCGATCAACGCGGAGGCGGACGGCGCAGGGCGCGATACAGCATGCGGCCATCGGCGCTGCGCACGGCTTCGATGCGGCCTTCAGCCAGCAGCCGCTCCAGCGCGATATCCAGCGCCGCCAGTCCGCGCAAAAAGCGCCGCTGCAGGATCCAGCACTGGAGTATGCCGTCACGCGACTCCATTGCGCTGGGATGGAGTTGAAGATAGTCGAGGATTTCGCCTGCGATTTCTTCAGCCCAAACAGGATCGTCATTCATCGCCCCTCTTGGTCGGTTGTCGCATGAGTACTGCAATCGGCGTGCCAGTGACGAGTTTGCTTTGGAATCAACGGCTTACGATATCGCGATCGATTGCCGCGGGTCGCGATCGACCCGACCGTTTCGCGCAAGAGCCGCCTCCCTCCAGCAGCGCGGTGCCGGGTTGGCAGGGTAGCGGGATG
Source organism: Massilia sp. BJB1822 (assembly GCF_013369485.1). GTDB lineage: Bacteria > Pseudomonadota > Gammaproteobacteria > Burkholderiales > Burkholderiaceae_D > Rugamonas. Next base: position 214,557 of record NZ_JABWEB010000003.1, on the reverse strand, counting down.
GGTACATATCGACCCATGGTGGAGCTAGGGAGGAGAATGCTAATCTTGGCATTGAGGCGTCATCGATAGGAACAGCCGACTGAAGTGCGGTGCAGGGGCCGCCCGCGAGCAGATCACAGCCTGGCGATCTGCCGGTTAATGGCTTTACGCGCGCGTTCGTTGCGCTCGCTGTAGCGGTCGGTCAGGTAGTCGGTGCGGCCGCGCATGAGCAAAGTCATCTTGAACAGTTCTTCCATCACGTCCACCACGCGGTCGTAGTAAGCCGAAGGCCGCATGCGGCCAGCCTCATCGAACTCCTTGTATGCCATGGGCACCGAGGACTGGTTGGGGATGGTGAACATGCGCATCCAGCGGCCCAACAGGCGCAAGGTGTTAACCACATTGAATGACTGCGAGCCGCCGCAGATCTGCATCACGGCCAGGGTGCGGCCCTGGCTGGGGCGGATCGCGCCCTGTTCCAGCGGTATCCAGTCGATCTGATTTTTCATGACGGCTGTGATGGCGCCATGGCGCTCCGGGCTGCACCAGACCTGCCCCTCCGACCAGAGGCACAGCTCGCGCAGTTCAGCCACCTTGGAATGGTCTTCCGAGACGCTGCCGACCATCGGCAGCTCCATGGGGTCGAAAATCCGGACTTCGGCACCAAAATGCTCCAGGATGCGCGCCGCTTCATACGTCAGAAATCGGCTGAAGGAGCGCTCGCGCAGCGAGCCGTACAGCATCAGGATACGCGGCGGATGATCGAAGCTGCCGACCGGCGTAAGCTTTTCCTGCGATGGAAGATCAAGCTGTGCAGCGTTGATATTGGGCAGAGCGGGAATGGTATTGTCCATGGTGTACTCGCGTGTTTCAGAGATCACGCCAGGCGCAAGGCCAGGGCGGAAAGGGTGAGGAACAGAACAGGCAGGGTCAGCACCACACCCACACGGAAGTAGTAGCCCCAGGAAATCTCGATGCCTTTGCTGGACAGAACGTGCAGCCAGAGCAGGGTGGCCAGGCTGCCGATCGGCGTGATTTTCGGTCCCAGATCGCTGCCGATCACATTGGCATAAGTCATCGCCTCGCGCACCACACCGTGCGAGCTCGTGGCGTCGATGGACAGCGCGCCGACCAGCACGGTGGGCATATTGTTCATGATCGACGAGAGCAGGGCGGTGACAAAACCGGTGCCCAGCGCCGCACCCCAGACGCCCTGTTCCGCGCAGCGGTTCAGGATCGCCGTCAGGTAATCTGTCAGGCCGGCGTTGCGCAGGCCATAGACGACCAGATACATGCCGAGCGAGAAAATCACTACCTGCCAGGGAGCGTTACCCAGCACTTCGCGGGTCGAAATCTTGTGTCCGCGCGCCGCCACCAGGAAGAGCAGAGCGGCCCCGGCTGCCGCGACGGCGCTGATCGGCACGCCGAGCTGTTCGAGCCAGAAGAAGCCGGCCAGCAGCAGGCCCAGCACCCACCAGCCGGTGATGAAGGTGGCGCGGTCGTGAATGGCTTCTTCCGGGCGCTTCAACTGCGACAGATCGTAGTCGTTTGGAATGTCTTTGCGGAAGAACCATATCAGCACAGCCAGCGTGGCCGCCACCGCCATCAGATTCACCGGCGCCATGACCGCCGCATAGCGCGCAAAGCTGATCTTGAAGTAGTCAGCGGAGACGATGTTCACCAGGTTCGACACCACCAGCGGCAGGCTGGAGGTGTCGGCGATAAAGCCCGCTCCCATTACAAAGGCTAGCGTGGCCCTGGGCGAAAAGCGCAGCTCGCGCAGCATCGCTATAACAATCGGCGTCAGGATCAGCGCGGCGCCGTCATTGGCGAAGAGGGCGGCCACCGCTGCGCCTAACAGCACGAGCAGGACGAACAGGCGCTTGCCGTTGCCCTTGCCCCAGCGCGCGACGTGCAGCGCGGCCCATTCGAAGAAGCCGGCCTTGTCCAGCAGCAGGCTGATGATGATCACCGCCACAAAGGTGGCGGTCGCATTCCAGACGATGTGCCAGACCACGGGAATGTCGGAAACCTGAATGACGCCGGTCAGCAGTGCGACGGCTGCGCCGGCAGAAGCGCTCCAGCCAATGCCCAGCCCGCGTGGTTGCCAGATGACGAAAATGAGTGTGGCGAGGAAGATCAGAAATGCGGTCAGCACGGATTATCCTTAGGCCAGCAGCGTGCCGATGCGGTCGAGTTCTGCCTTGAACTGCGTCTGATCGTTTTGCAGCGCGGCCAATGGCAAGGCCAGGAAGGCTTCGATGCGGGCGCGGATGATGGCATAGGCCTTTTCGAACGCCACCTCGATTTCCTCTTCGCTGCCGACAACATGGCTAGGATCGTCAACACCCCAGTGGGTACGCAATACTGGCCCCAAATAGGCCGGGCAGGTTTCACCGGCGGCGCTGCCGCATACCGTCACGACGATGTCGGGCGTGACCGGCAAACTGTCCCAGGACTTGCTGAAATAGCCGTCGGTGGAGATGCCTTTGCGCTGGAGCAGGGCGACGGCGCGCGGGTGCAGCTGGCCAGCCGGTTGGCTGCCGGCGCTGATGGCGCGCAGCCCTGCCGGGGCAAGGTGATTGAAAGTGGCTTCGCTCAGAACGGAGCGGCACGAGTTTCCCGTGCAAAGAAACAGAACGTTCATATCAGATTCCAGAGGGTGGGGAATGGAACGGCCGACTGCGCGGCCGGTTCAGCAATCGGCCGTTGCGGCCTTGCCGGGTTGGCAGGAAGTGCCGCCAGGCGAGCAGGGAATGCCGCCACAGCAGTTCTCGGACAGGAAGGCCAGCAAGGCATTCATGGTGTCGAACTGCGCGGAGTAGATGACGAAACGGCCGTCCTGGCAGGGGCTGATCAGATCCGCGCGGGTCAGTTCCTTCAGGTGGAATGACAGCGATGAGGCGGGCATATCCAGCGCCTCGCTGATCTTGCTGGCCGCCATGCCGTCCGGACCAGCCTGCACCAGCAGGCGGAACACCGCCAGGCGGGACTCCTGAGCTAAGGCAGCGAGTGCCGCCAGGGCGTTTTTGGTTTCCATGTCAGATGTGTCCGAAGAAGTAGTGGTTGGAGTATATTTCGAATTTTCTGGAAATGTCAAATTGTTGCTTAATTGAACATAGCCATATCTTGTGCACTTGCATGATTTGTTGATACCAGATTACATTTAGCTTAGTGAAAATATTCTTCACGTGTGGTTTGATAGTTTCCGGTGCAAGGCCCTGCGACGTTTCAGCAGCGACTAGGGGATAGCGGAGTATTGCAGTCATTGCAACCTTGGCTTAAAGGTTGCAAACTTTGTCTTTTACTAATAAGAAACTATGAATAAACTGAACATGTATGCGCGGGATTCACACAAACAGGAAAGCAAAGTAACCACAAGGAATCGCCGAGTATCGATCGTAGCTGCCGGCGCAGTGGCTTTGACCCTCGGAGCCTGTGGCAACGGTGACTTCTCCATCAAACAGGACGGGCTGCTTGCCGCCAACAACGGGAATTCAGCAGCCGCCTGTCCCAGTCTGGCCGGCTACGCTATTCCCTCATCTTCGATCGGGCTGCCGACGACCGGAGCCAGCATCACCTCCGCTGCAATGATTTCAGCCACCGCCAGCGGCAATACGAACGGCGAATACTGCATGCTCAAAGGAGCGATTAAGCCCGTTGATCCGGCTGCTCCAGATATCCAGTTCCAGCTGAATATCCCAAGCAACTGGAACCATCGCGCGCTGCAAATGGGGGGAGGGGGATACAACGGGACTCTTGTGACCGGGCTGGCTGGCATTCCCTTCGCACCGACCGATTTAACGCCCCTGGCACAAGGCTACGCCACCTACGGTAGCGACTCGGGACACCAAAGCGTCAATGGCGTAGTCGATGCCTCGTTTGCAAGCAACGACGAGGCGCTCATCAATTACGGTTACGCGCATATCAAGAAAACCCATGACGCGGTTGCCGTCGTCCTGCGGCGCTATTTTGGCCAAAAGGTTGATTTCAAGAATTACTTCGCAGGAGGCTCTACCGGGGGACGTGAAAGCCTCACCGCCATTCAGCGTTTTCCCGCCGACTACGACGGCGCATTTGCTGGCTCTCCCAGTGCCTTCTTCACCGGGCTGCGGATGATTGGCCTTCCTGTTGGCAAAGCAAACTATCAGGTGGCTGGAGGCTATCTCAATCCCGCAAAGCAGGTTTTAGTCAAACAGGTCGCAACGTCCGCTTGCGATGCTCTCGACGGCGCAAGCGACGGAATCGTATCGAATATTGGCGCCTGCAAAGCGATTGCTGCGACAACGCGCGCCTCACTTCGTTGCCCAGGCGGCCAGGATACCGGAGACAGCTGCTTATCCGATGCCCAATTGGCGGTTATCGATCTACTGCATGAAGGACTGGAGCTGCCATACGCCTTGGCTGACGATGTAAGGCGGTATGCTGGTTACAATGCCTTTGAAGGTGCCGACTTCAGCCTTATCAGCACTGCTGGGCTGGGTCTTGGCACCTCGGAAGTATTACTCGACACACCGGGGGCGATTCCGAACGGGTATCTCTTTGCCCAAGGCGTGCAATGGCTCCGCTATTTCGTTACCCGCGATGCAAACTATCCGGCACTCGGCTTTGATCCAGTTAATCCAGGAAAATACCAGCAACGGGTGGTCGATCTGTCCAAAATCATTGGGGCAACCAATCCTGATCTAGCGGCATTCAATGCCCGCGGCGGCAAGCTGATACTGCTTCATGGCGCAGCCGATACGGCAGTCAGCCCGAATGCGACAACGGATTATTTTCAGACTGTTGCGACGCGCATGGGCCAACAGACGATGAATAACTTCATCCGCTATTACACCGTACCCGGCATGGGGCATGGTGTCGGCGTGTATGTACCGGCATGGGATGCACTGAAGGCGCTGGATAACTGGGTCACCAACGGCGTAGCGCCAGATGCGCTCCCGAGCACGGACACGGTATCCGCAACACGTGGCCGCTCGCGCCCGCTTTGCCCATATCCGTCCTGGCCAAAGTACAAGGGCAGTGGGGATATCAACTCAGCCACCAGCTTTACATGCAGCAATTCCTGATCTCGGGCGACGCTTGATGCGCGAAGAGAAGCCTTTTCCCAATCAACGCCAGGGGAAATCTCCACCGAGTTGCCAAATTCACCTAGGCGCAAACGGCGCAAGACGGCGCGGAAACCAAAATAGGCATGTCAGCCCGGACAGTTGCTGACATAAGAGGCTTAATGCAAAACTCAACGATCGACCGTTTGGCACCCAGGAGCCCAATGAAAACAGTGCAAGTCCCGCCAGATATTCAGACTCTCTTTAGCCCAAAGTTCGATCGCAATGAGCAATTGGAGCTGGTCGCATCCGTCTTGGAGCACCTACGAACCGCTTTCGCGACCCAATGGAGATTACTAGGGGAAGGATCGCGAGCGCCAGAATTCAAAGCTATTGTAAGCAACCTTGTCCGCGTTGCTGACCAATCCGTCGCAGCTCAGGCTACAGTTGCTTATCTGACGGAAGCGGCGCTCGATGAACTCAATGCAATGGCGGACGCTCGTACGCCGCGACGAGCGTTCAAGAAGGATCTGAAAGCGGCGAGCAAGTTCAGGAACGAACATGCAACACCAGTTGAACTGATAGTGCGCACGATCACACTTCCTCAGAATTGTGAAGTGCCAATCATTGAGATTTTGCGCTCAATGTGCTGTAGAGTCCTCGTCACGATTGAGGAGAGCGGGCGGATCGACGGCAAACACGCCTGGAAGGTTCCATCGACACTTTTATGGACTGATGACATCAAATTTGGTCTACGCACGATGGATCCATCGCTCATTCCCCTTATTCGATATCACGAGGTCGATTCCAAACTGGCGCGATCCTTAGTTCCTTTGAGTCCGGTACATGCTGACTTGATCGTACGATTTCGAACTCTGGTTGACGCCAAAACGGCTGAGGAATTAGTTCAGGGCTTCCAACTCTGCTGGCGAACGCGTCAAACAGCGTTTCAATTGCCTGATGATATCTATCAAGGGATATCTCGACGAAGCAATAACCCAGTATGATAATGCGTAAGGATCGAATCATCCCGTATCGGGAGTCGACAATCCGACCTCCATGGTAATCCTATTGTCCTCGGTTTTGGTGGCCACCACATCGGCGGATTTCAGCAAGACGCGCACGATGTTCTTAAACTGCGCCAGAAGGATATGCATGGTGGTCGCATAATCGCTCTGGTAGCCCGCGTACAATTCTTGGGCCATCGCCCGAGCGTGGGCTGGAGATCGCGGGATCATCGCTGGAGTTTCACCTCAAAGAATTGCACCACGCCGCGCTGATTATTCAAACCAGGGCAGGGCGTTCGCTCATTTATGCAACCAACTTCGCGACAATGAATGCGTTGCTTTGCTTCCTCATTGAAAACTACTGCGTGGGAAATCCCTATGCTCCCATCAGCCGGTCCTGCCAATCCAACAAAGGAGAATGCACATAAAACGCTTTTACGTCCATGTAGCCGTAGATATCGGACTGTTCACTCCCGGTCATCAACCATGGCTTTCGCGCGCGAAAGTGCTTCCTCATTCGGGCGGGGCGGGAAGGTGTGAGAATTTGTGTATTTTTTCAAATTTGCAAGATGATATGCTTTGACGAAAGGTGCCGATTCTGAAGTCTGTGCCTATTTCGACGAATTATCCATAGGAGGCGGGATGATCAACCGCGGATCGGAATGGCATCGGTGGGAACCCCATATTCATGGCCCAGGCACTGTTCTCAACGATCAGTTTGGCGGAAGCGACCCTTGGGATGCCTATCTGACCGCAATAGAGCAGTGCACTCCCGTGATCGAGGCTCTTGCGATCACAGACTACTATACAACCGATACATATGAAGAAGTCCGCCGCCAGTGGAAAGAAAATGGTCGCCTGAAGGATGTCCAGTTCTTATTTCCCAACATAGAGTTACGACTGGATATTGCTGCAAAGACCGGGTTTGTAAATCTTCATCTATTGGTTAATCCTGCCGACCCTGAGCACATTGCGGAAGTAACACGATTCCTTTCGCGCTTGCGGTTTAACGCCCATGACGATTGGTTTGACTGCACGAAAGCGGATCTAATTCGGCTTGGAAAAGCGGCGGACAAGTCAATTACCGATGACAGAGCGGCTCTGGCGCATGGGGCAACTCAATTTAAGGTGAACTTCACCGCGCTTCGGGAAGCACTGAGCGGCAGCGCTTGGGCACGTGAGAACATCTTAATTGCAATTGCCGGTGGCGAAGGAGATGGATCGTCGGGCGTGCGCCAGGCTGCCGACCAGACTGTCCGGCAAGAGCTTGAAAAATTTGCCGACATCATTTTCGCAAGCAGCGTAGCACAACGCGAATTCTGGCTAGGACTGCGTGCGTTGGACTCCGAGCAATTGCGCGAGCGATATCGAGGGTGCAAACCATGTTTGCACGGAAGTGATGCCCACAATCTGGAGTCCATCGGAAAGCCAAAGGATGATCGATTTTCCTGGCTAAAAGGAGCTTTAACATTTGATGCATTGGTGCAGGCCTGCATTGATCCTGATGGACGGGCGTACGTCGGTGCCGCAGCACCGAATGGCGCAACGCCATCCCAGGTAATTTCACATGTGCAGTTGCGTGGCGCTCCTTGGGTAGCAACTCCAACTATCCAATTGAACGCAGGCCTGGTTGCAATTATTGGTGCGCGCGGCTCCGGTAAGACAGCGCTTGCCGATGTCATCGCAGCGGGCTGCCAAGCCATGTCAGAGGCTGCATGGCAAGCGGATGGCGACATTAGCGCTTCCTTCCTGGTGCGAGCGCGTTCGCTTATCGACGATGCCACGGTTGAACTTACGTGGGGGAATGAGGAAAAGACTGAGTCCCCCCTGGATGGAAGGGATGTAAATGACTTCGTCGCAAACCCACGAGCGCGATATCTTTCGCAGCAATTTGTGGAAGAACTGTGCTCAGCGAAAGGCGCCTCGGAGGGACTTTTGCGTGAGATAGAACGCGTCATTTTCGAAGCTCACGCGGCAAGTGGGAACGATGGTGCATACAGCTTCGCAGAGCTGAGAGAGCAACGGACGGAGCGCTTCCGGCAGGCGAGGCGCTCGGAATCTGAATCGATAACCACGATATCGGACCGCATTGCGGAAGAATTTGAGAAAGAGGCAATAGTTCCCGTTCTTGTCTCGCAGGTAGACGCGAAAGAGAAGCTAATCGCTGGTTATACAACCGATTTATCCAAACTCGTCATTAAGGGTGCCGAAGCGCATGTTCAGCGCCATGCGGAACTTACGGCTGCCGCACAAGAGCTTACTACCCGCGGAAATTCCCTGGCCAATCAACGACGGACGTTTGTCGCGATGCAGGACGAGGTCAAAAGCACGCGTGCTTCAAAGGCGCCGGAGATGCTTCGCCAAGCGATGGGACGCCACCAAGGCAGCGGCCTTTCCGAGAAACAGTGGGCCGACTTCCTGCTCGACTATCAGGGAAATGTTGATGACGCACTGAATGGGTATATCCAATGGGCTGATAAAGAGCTCGAGACCCTCAATGGCGAGGCGCCTCCTGAAGGGGATACAAACGTTCCGTTGGTTGCGATTGACGCGGATCTTACGATCATCAAGCTGTCGGTGCTTAAAGCCGAAATGGCTCGGCTCGAAAAGTGAATAGGCGCAGACACCGTAGTACGTAATCAGTACACCTCGCTGTCGAAAAAAATCGCAACCGAAAAGGCAGCTCTTCAAGCTCTGAAAACGCGACTCGAAGACGCGAGGGGCGCCGAGGGGCGACGCAAGACATTGCAGCAGGAGCGCGACGCCTGTTACGGTAGTTTGTTTGATGCGTTGATCAATGAGCAGAACGCACTGACCGAGATTTACGCGCCGCTGATGGTACGACTCGCCGCCATGAGTGGAACACTGAAGAAACTTAGTTTCAGGGTTTCTCGCACTGTCGATGTGACTACCTGGTCCAGCATCGGCGAAAGTAATCTGATTGATTGCCGCAAGGCAGGTGACTTCTTTGGACGTGGTTCTCTTGAAAAATTGGCGAAGGAGAAATTGCTTCCAGCGTGGGAGCATGGCACTGCCCAGGAGGTGCAGGTGTCGATGAGTGCGTTTATCGCAAACCATGCTAAAGCGTTACGTGCCCATGCTCCTTACGCTCCTGCAGAGCAAGAAGCATACAGGGAATGGTCGAAGCAGTTTGCGCATTGGATCTTTAGTACTGATCATCTCTCTGTAAGGTACGAAATCTTGTATGACGGTATAGATATACGGAAGCTGTCACCTGGTACTCGTGGTATCGTACTTTTACTTCTGTACCTGGCGCTCGACGATGCGGACGATCGGCCGCTAATCATTGACCAGCCTGAAGAAAACTTGGATCCCAAATCAGTCTTTGATGAGCTGGTTTCGCTCTTCGTTGCAGCGAAGGCTAAGCGTCAGGTGATCATGGTTACCCACAATGCCAATCTCGTGATCAATACTGATGCTGATCAAATCATTGTCGCTAGCTCGGTTCCAACGCATGCAGGCGAGCTCCCCTTGTTCACCTATACCGCCGGCGGCTTAGAGGATGCAGAAATCAGAAAGGTGGTTTGTGACATCCTTGAGGGAGGGGAGCGTGCATACCGAGAGCGCGCGCGCCGGTTGCGTGTGAAGTTTCAGCGATAGGGCAGCGCCGCACAAGCATTACAAGGCTCTCTAACCTCTGCGAGAATAATTTGAGTTCTACCATCCAAATATCCTATGGCTGACATCTACAATAGTTTTAGCGAGCTGGCCGCAATAGAAGCTGAGAGGCGCGATTTCCGCATCGTCATACGAAAAGGGCGCTCAAGCGTAGCTATTATTGCGCCTCACGCCGGCAGGATCGAGCGCCACACATCTGTGATTGCGCGGCACATTGCTGGAGCAGATCATTCGCTATATTTGTTCGAGGGCTGCAAAGCAAATCAGAATGGATCTCTGCACATTACGAGTGAGCGATTTGATGAGCCGCAGTGCCTGGAACTTGTGGAACGATCGCGTATTGCCGTCGGCGTACACGGCGCTGCAGGTGAAGATGACTTCGTGATTGTCGGTGGTCGCAATGCAAGAGCGAGGACGCTGGTCTTGGATGCCTTGAGACATTTCGGCGCGACGGAAGATGGGAAACCTCATTTACTCGGTCTTAGCCCTGGCAATATCTGCAATCGGGCTTCGAATGGTGGCGTACAACTTGAGATTTCCAGTGGACTGCGCGATAAACTGGTCGGGGTAAATCCACATTTTTGCTAGCGGAGTTTGTAGCGATGTGTCGTAAAGCCTTGGTGGACTATGAGCTTGAAGCCGGTAATTGATCGTCCAATCGCTTGTTTTTCTCGACCCTCCATCCGGCGGCCCAAGAAAGGGACTTTGCGCATTTCATCGGCACGTAGCCATGGATGGTGAGCAGGGAACAAATTTACGCAAAAAATAGGAACAACTTTGTGCAAACTAACGACGACTGTGGTGGCTAGGGTACGAAGGCGAGATTTCGCATTTGACATAATATAAAGAGTCTACCTTGGCAGCTTCAAAGGAGGCCATATGGTTGCTGGCTTCCGCATTTTGAGGTGTCAAAAATAAAGTGACACCGGCCGCGAGGAGGGCGCTAGCGGCCGTCGCCGCCATCCTCTGCGAAAAAATCGTCCAAAGTGATTTCTGACCGGTCTTTTCCGCACGGTCAATTCCTGCAGCCATCATTATTTCAACCGGGTTGATGTCGAGTGCCAGTGCAACAGCCAGGCACGTTTCCTCATCCATCACTCGGATACCTTTCATGTATTGGCTCACCGCCGGTGCAGATTTTCCCAGCTTCATAGCCAACGCGGCATCAGTTTTGAGCCCGTATTTGGTACGCACATCCTCTAAATATTTCACGCTTTTCATGTTTTTCTCCTTGACAACTTAACAGCCGTTAATTAACTTAACAGCCGTGAAGATAACGGGTGTGAATACAGTATGGATCGTATTGGTTTACCGTCAACAGGTCAACACCAAATTCTATCCAATTGTCACCTTAATTCTTGCGCCTCGTCTTGCGGTTATCGCTTTTTATGCTCTTTTTCTGTCGTCGCGCAGCAATCCGAGCCGCGATATACGAGAGAACCGCACACAGTAGCAGTGCTGGCAGTCCGTACTTGAAAAATAGGCCAACAAAAATGTCAACGATCACATTGGTATCTAGCGGGTTCATGGAGTTCGACTTGGTGTTGTTTTTAAAGGTCGGCTTGACGGTGCTGGTGCATGCTGCCTTGCTCTACATCATCTTCCGTCAGCTGGATAAAGTCTTTGGAGGTAAACGCTAATGTTACCTCAATGCAATGCTGGTGATCGTTACACCCTTGAGGTGCGGCCTATTGGCGGCACCGAAATGACCGCTCTGCAGCTCGAGGAATATCTGACCTTGCTTTCGTTGAAATACGAGCTGCTGGGCGAGCACTACGTCAATCGCCAAGCCGCCTGGGCCGAAGATCAACTGCATCAGCGGGGTGTCGTATGACGGCGGCCGCAGGACTCGCACAGGTGCGCGGCGCAGCCGCGCGCCGGGGCGGGGCCGAAGGCTCCCCCCGTACTGTAATACGGGGGGAAAGTGACCACAGTCAGCGACTGGCAATCATAGACTGGCTCCGTTTTACCTTCCTGCCCTACGCATCCACCCTCGATACCCTGGAGCAGTTGAAACGCTACTTTGCGCTTTGGTTCCCTTTGCCGGTCAATTTCGTTCCGGCTGAAAAAGGCATGTTCGGCTACAAGTCCAGCTATGACCTGATGGTATGGGTGGATGGTGAATTTATCCGCGTCGGCGTAGTGGCCATGGGTGGCACCTCAGCAGGCAATACGATGATGGTTGATCTGTCCGGCAAGGGCTGCTCGATGGTAGGCGACTGGCAGGCAGTCTACGCCACCATGCAAGACCTCGATGCGCGGATTACGCGTGCTGATACTGCACTGGACCTGTACGAAGGCTTCACTCTGGAACAGTTCGATGACCTGTACCGGGCAGGGGAGTTCAACTGCGGCGGGCGCATTCCGACGCGTCGCTACTACGAGGGTGGCGACAGCAACGACCTGCATGCGCATGGCCGAACGCTCTATCTCGGAAAAAAGGCAAACGGCAAAGAGCTGTGCATCTACGAGAAGGGCAAGCAATTGGGCGATCCTGACAGCGAGTGGCTACGGATCGAAATCCGCTTCGGCAACCGTGATCGCGTTATTCCTCATGAAATTGTTCTTGATCCCACGCGCTTCTTTGCCGGTGGTTTCGTGGCGCTCGAAGACCTGGTGAACAGCATTGCCGAGAAGATCAAGACCGAACAGCGCGATATCGTCATTGAAGAACGCGCCATTGTGCTCAAGCGCTTAACCCATTACCTCATAGCCGCATACGGAAAGACCCTGTATCAGCTGGCTAAAGAAATGAATTACGACTACCAGGCTCTTTACGAACTGCTGCGCGTGAAAGGCGTGCCGCGTCGTCTTGAAAAAACCGCTGTGGCCGGCGGCGTGTACCAGGCACACGATCCAGCCTGTTCTATGGAGTAATGACGATGGAAATGAAAGCACAAGCAACGATCCGGGGCGCCAAGATGTTCCGTGGCCGTATGGATGACGGGAAGCAGATCGACAGCGGCACGCTGTTCGTGGAAGTGAACCTTAAGGAAAGCGAAAACGCGTTCGGCATGTGCACCGAAGCGATGAAATGCAAGGACGCTTCGATTGTCGAAGGCCTCAAGCACCTGACCTACCCGTTCATCGCTGAGCTGTCCATCGTCATGGAGAGCAGCGGCAGCAAGGGCATGCAGCAGAAGGTCATCGGCGTCAAGCCCGTGCAGGCCATCAAGGACGTTAAAGGCGCGTGATATCCATGGACGCAATCTCGCCTGAAATCTTCATCGGCTGCCTGATTGTTGTCTGCTTCGCGCTGGGCTGGATAGCGGGAGGGCAGCGATGAAGCTATTGGGCGCATTGCTTCCCACCTTGCTGGCGACGGGGCTGTTTGTTGGCATCGTCTACCTGGCCAAGTACATCATTCACCGCATCCTAGATCACAAATGACTACTGCACAAACTGTCGCTTGTTGCTTGACTGCCTTCGGGCTTGGATATGCCGCCGGTGCATTGTTGCGCATCATGCGTAGAGCGGTCGAGGTGCTGGAATAGCATTTCGCGGGATCGGCCAACCGCGATCTTACTTTTGGCCTTCTACTTCAAGGACTATGACCATGACTCAAAAAATCAAACACGGCCTGCTGGCCGTCGCCGCCGCAGCATTTTCCGGCGCCGCTTTTGCTGATACCGATCCAGGCGTGGCAGCAATCACCGCACTGAGCGCAACTGCTCAGACTTACATTACCGCTGCATTCGGCGTCGCGGTGCTGGTGGCTGGTGGCTTCTGGGGCATTCGCATGATGAAGAAAGCCTTTAGCAAAGCAGGCTAAGCCACGTGGCGTGAAGGTACATGGGGCGTTTCGTAGCGCCCCATTTTCATTTGAGGGAAGTCATGCGATTTCTTTTTCTACTCTTCGCGTTGCTGTCATTCGATGTGTCTGCTGCTGGTGGGAAGTACATGTTGGGTGGCCAATTCGGCAACAAGATAGTTTCCTACAATGATTGCGCAAGTCTTGTGAAGGATATATGGGGCGGGGGAGTTAAGAAGCCCTGTACTGATTTTTCTGGCAATGAGGTGTCGGAATTTATTCCTGGGCGGTCGTACTTGGTCTATCGGCCCTATGACCTTGCGAATTCCATTTTAGGTTTTGCTTGGGCGCCCGACGATTGTTCGTCACCGCGATATGTCGGAGCAGATCCCAGTAAGCCGCCAGGTCAGCAATGTGTTCGCGCTGAATGTGTCAGAGGCGATGAAGCGGGTACCTTCAAAATTCCTACGGCCTACTACGACAAGCTCACTAATCAAATTGTTCAACGAATCTACCCAGACAAGGCTTTTTCAACTCCACCTTCGCCGCGATTTTGTATCGACGGTTGCACGGCTGCGGTTGATGTGGTTAATAGCTGCTCTGATTATGATGAGGCTATTGACTCACGCCTTTGGTTGTCAAAGTGCAGTGTTCACATGGTTCAGGTTGACGGAACGAAATGCGGTGAATCGCAAAATCCGGAAGAGAAACCAAAGTACACTGGTCCGCCTTTGACTGATCCGTCAAATCCAGGCACAAATCCAGGTACAAATCCAGGTACCGATCCTGGCACTAATCCCGGCACCAACCCAGGAACAAACCCAGGAACAAACCCAGGAACAAACCCAGGAACAAACCCAGGTACGAATCCTGGCACTAATCCCGGCACCAACCCCGGTACGAATCCAGGGACTAATCCCGGCACAAATCCCGGTAATGGCAACGGTAACGGTAATGGCTCCAACCCCGGCCCCGGTGATACGCAGGCCAGGTGTGGTGCGCCAGGTCAGCCACCATGTGCCATCAATGAGGCAGGAACGCCGGGAGTAGGGGATACCTTTAAGCCGTTGGCCGATCTGCTGAATGGCCTTGGGCCTGGCCGGGGCAAGGGGTTGGATGATGCAGTCGCTGAGGACGGCAAAGATACCTCGCTCGGCTGGGGTTTGCAGATCCCAGGCGGCGCTTGCACAAATCCCACCGTGGGCCTTCCTTTCATCCCTGGTCAATGGACCGTTGATATCTGTAGCCGGATTAGTCTTTTTGCCTTGATGTTTGAGCTGCTGTGGTCCTTCCTGTTTGCCTTCGCCATTATGTCGATGGTGTCGAGGGCTACCGCCAAACCTGTTTCGTGAGTCGATATGCCATTACTTGCCACCTTAATCGTCAATCTGTTCGCAGGAATCGTTACCTTCCTTGCGAAGTACATCACTCAGCGCGTAGCTATTACGCTGGCTATAGCTGCCGCCGTGACGGCCCTTTTCGTCGGCCTCTACGCTGCCACGCGAGCGATCATCGCAACGGCAGTCACCGCAGCAGCAGGTATCGGCCCGATGTTTGGCGCTGGCGTTTCAATGGTTATTTCTCCGCACAGTGCGGCCATGCTCTCGGCCTATGTTGTGTTCTGGTCGCTGTGCGAGCTGTACAAATGGAAGGTCAGCATTCTTTCGCTGTGGAGCAAAACGATATGAACGTTTTTAGCCGTGAGCTTCTTCTGTTGGGGATTGTGTTCCTCTGCATCCTGATTTTCATCTGGTTTTTCATTGCCGCTGATTTGCCGGATGATTTTATTGCTAAGGCACGGCAGACCGCCAAGTCGGAAAAGGGTGAGAGCGATGGCAGTCTACGCGATCACGGGTAAGCTCGGTAGCGGCAAAGGCAAGGCTGCAATTGACCAGATTCGCCGCTACTTGCGCGCCGGAAAACGAGTGGCGACGAACTGTGATTTGTTCCTTGAACACTTGATGCCAGAGCGTGACAAATCCGCTGTCTTGCGTATTCCCGATAAGCCTGCGGCCGTGGATCTGTACATGATCGGGAGCGGCAATAGGTATGTTTCCTTTGATCCGATCTTGCGGCACGGCCGGGATGGCATTACCGCGATTGCTCCTTCACCCAAGCTGCTCAAAGGCTTTGATGAATCCCATAATGGCGCGCTGGTTTTGGATGAGTGCGGCTCGTGGCTGAACACGCGCAATTTTCAGGATAAGGGTAGGGCAGAGCTGTTGGAGTGGGCGATTCACGCACGCAAATACGGTTGGGACATCTTCTTCATCATGCAGAACATTTCGCAGGTCGATAAGCAATTGCGGGATAGTCTGCTTGAGTATGTTGTGCGTCTGAACCGCCTTGATCGCATGAAGGTGCCGATGGTAAGCGCGGCGATCAAGTTGTTGACTGCCGGTGCCACGAATGGAAATCTGCCTCGTGTCCACATTGGTGTTGTGCGGCTTGGGTCGTTGCCGGATGGCCTGGTTGCGGATCGCTGGGTATTCCGCGGTGACGATCTGAATAACGCTTACAACACGACGCAGGTATTTTCGGACAGCTACCCGCACGGCACGCACTCTTTGCTATCAGCCTGGCATTTGTCGGCCAGGGTCGGCATCCCGCTTTCCTTCGTCGGCCCGGTTCGGCCTCAGAACATCGATGCGGTGCTTTTGCGGCCGCGCACCCTTCCACCTAAACCTGTGTCTAAGCATATGAGTAAATTTCTCGCCATGGCGCTCCTGCTCGGCTGCGCTCTCGGCTACGCAGCATCCAAAATGTATACGCCAGGCGCGCAGCAGGCCGTCGCCAATGCGAGCGAACCGACAGCGTTTGCCGATAATCCGAAGATTGTGGGCGTCATTCAAGATGGTGGCCGCCAATCCGTGGTTCTGTCCGATGGGCAGGTGGTGCTTCCAATTCGTCTGCGCAAAGGTCAGAACGGCTTTGAGGCGCAAATTTCGCCAACGGTGTGGGTGAGGGCGCAATGAGCAAGAAAATCGCGCTGTGGATCGTGTTATCGGTTCTGGCGGGCGCTGCCAGTGCGAAACCTGTTACGCTCGATTTCAATGGTGTGCCGATCGCCACCTTTGCGCAGGCCACCTTTAAAGCCTTGCTTCGCCGTGACTACGTGATGGCGCCAGAGCTGCTTGCCGGCGACAAAAAAGTGAGCATCAGCGTCGCCAGCATGGACGATTCGCAGTTGCCTGCCTTTGTTGAGGGGGTGCTGGAGCAGCAGGGTATTTCTGTTTCTGAAAAAGGTGGCGTCTACTATCTCGGCCTGGCGAAACCTGCAAAGGAGCCGTTGGAGCTACCGTTGGAAAAACGTACCGTTGGCGATATCGAGCTGGCCCGATTGCAATCCGCCCGTCCCGGCCGCGATATCGCTGTCGTGCCGCCTGTCGAACTACAGACCGCTGTGTACCGGCCCGTAAATCGAACGGGCGACTTTCTGACCACCGTGCTACAGGCAATTTACAGCTCAAAGTCGGTTACATCTGCTGGTCCTAATGTGGTGCTGACGGGAACGGCGTCCGAGGTCGAGAAGATGATGGCCCTGCTTGCATCGGTCGATTCATTGCCCAAGCTGGTGGACGTGTCCGCTTCCTGGGTCGAGGTGACCGATACCAGCAATGGCAATCGAGGCATTTCTGTAATCGCCTCGGTGCTGGGGGCCAGGCTTGGCGCGCAGCTCGGCACGGTAGCATCGTCATCGGCTATCAGCCTGCGCAACACCAATTTCCAGCTGGTGATTGATGCGCTGAACACGGACAGCCGCTTTAAGCAGATTTCGAATAGCAGGGTGGTCGGCGATGATTACGAAAAGCTGGTGCTGAGCGTCGGCGACGAAACGCCTACTGTCAGCAGCACCGGCAAAGACAACTCCGGCAATGCGGTGCAAAACATCGTGTACCGCCCTTCCGGCGTCATCGTTGACGTCACGCCCAAGGTGCTGGGCAACGGCAAGATACGATTGCTGGTGGACGGCCAGATCAGCAACTTCAAAGAAACCATTACCGGCGTGACTAATTCGCCCACACTGATTAAGCGCCAGGTCAAAACTACGGTGACAGTTGCCGATGGCGAGGTGCTGCTGATTGGCGGTCTGAATGGTTCGCAAAAAACCGAGTCATCGACGCGCTGGCCGTTTCTTCCCGCGTCCTGGGGCAGCAAGTCGAACAATGCCGCCAACTCCGACCTCGTGCTTGTGCTGAGTGCCAAGGTTGCCAGCACTGATTAATCGTGACTTGTAACGGAAAATAGGGAGCTGAATATGAGGCAGGCAGAAAACAATCGCACCATCGATTTGTTGGGCGGCTTCAAGCGTGGTAAGGGCCGGCCCAGTACTGGCAAAGCCAAATCGAATGCCGAACGCCAACGCAACCGGCGTGAGCGCCTGGCGGAATCCGGCTTTGTTCCTTTGACGGTAGAGATACCAAAGGAGCTTTTCGACGGCTTGACCAAGTTCGTCAAATTTAAGGACGTCACGAAAGACCAGGTGATAGAAAGGCTATTGCGCCAACAGCTTTTACGGCAACGCTAGCATCGGCCTTGTAGCCTCCAATAGTAGCGGGGTATGGGCTGCAAGGCCCATGTAGACCTTCAGCGCGGGTCAGTCCGTACCCTGTGAATGCGGCCACCGCAGCCAGCATGCCAACGCAGCACCCCGCGCTCTGCAAAACATTTCAAACTTCGATCTGCTGCAGCACTTTTTGTATCGATGACTTTTGGCGGTGCGGGGGTGGCAAAAACCTATACCGCTGCATTAATATTGCGTGAATGCAACTTGAGCTTTTCCCGTTTGACCAGTTGAGCGCAGCAGAATTGAGCGTTGTTTTCAGCCTGATTCGCAATAGCTATTGGCATATTCGAAATCTTCGTGGCGGCCGCTTCGGGCAGGGCCGGGCCAGAAGTCACTACCGCGTCGTCGCCAGCCAAAAAAAACGCCTGCTCATGGCAGGCGTCTCAAAGCGTGAAGTCCTAAGTGCACCGACAGAATTGTGTTAGTGCGCTACTGTTTTCACTTCATGGGGGAAAGGCTAGTTTGCCAACTCTGTGGGTAACACTATTCTGTCGTGAGCGTGCGACAGAATAGTGTTTGTAAGTCGGTCCACGACAGAAGTTTGTTAGTTTATCGTCAGGCACTTTACGTCTGGCTTTACCCCATGGATCGTTCGGCATATACGAGAGTTTGATACCGCCCCTGTTGCCACCAGAAAAATGCTTCGTTTTATATGGCTCCCCCTGACTCGCTCAAGTGTGCTAGTTTAGCCTTGGTGTTCGAAGTCACCCTTTTAATAGGGAGAGCTTGTAATGAACGTCAGCAAGAAGTCCGGTCGATTAGGCACTCGTTTGCGCGGCAAGCTTGCGTCTGCTTATGGTCAGCGCGGTCATCATAATTCTCCCCTTTGGTATGTGTATAGCCCTCGTACAGATCGGGACTGGGTGATCCGAAGTGATTTGGGTATCGAGCACTTTGTGCTCACCGAAGCAGACTCCGACGTGATTGACGTCGACTATTCCCCTGAATTGGAAATCCCAGCGCTTGGGGCTGTCAAGTTTGACGCGATAGTACGTTACCGAGACGGGGCGGTTCAATGGCACCATGTTTCGAATGGAAATAGCAAGGCGAACGGTGAGGCGACAACGCGACTACAACTCCTCTCGGACGCAGCCGAACACGCTGGTGCACACCTCCTTTGCATTGACCATCAGTACCTTAATCAAAATCCCCAACGACTGTGGAACTGGCAGAGAGCAATAGCATGGATGTCTGCCGCCCGCGGGACGGCGCTAGCGCCGTACATGACGGAACTGGGGACCTTCGTCCATGCGCGAGAGGTAGCCACCCTTGGTGAAATAACTCAGTTGGGGCCACGAGAGCGAAGCGCCCTCTACGTGGCTGCAGCGTTTCGCTTGGCTCAGCAAGGTGACTTTAATTGTGACCTCGACGAGCGCCCCCTGTCCTCAATGACAACGTTTGTGGCACGAGGCTGATCATGGGGACTCGTCGCTGGACTTTTCGTACGTTACCCCAGGAGTTGCGGGATACTCGATTGTGGCGCAGCGTTGATGTGAGTGCATTAGGCGAGCAAGAAGGCCGACGCTTTGGGCGCATGCAGCGCGCCATCGACGCCTATATCGTAACTGGTCAGTTGACAGCGATCAGCAAAGAGCAGGATGTGGCGCCGGAGGAGATCATTCGCGCCCTGAACCGTTGCACAGCTCTCTCACCGGACGGCAGCATTATGGGTTGGGCGGGCCTATTGAAAAACGAGCGCATCGATCCGTACCGGCGCGAGGCTGAGCTCCCGACCGGTCGACCGGGTCGGGCAAGAGGCTACGTTGGCTCTTTTTCGGCCTTCCTTGACGCACACCCAGATTTCAGAGAAAAGCTCGACACGCTAGTCCTCAAGCGAAACAAGCGCGGCGTTGTCCACGAGGCGAAAATCGCAGCCAAAACAGTTCACGCAACGTTGGTGAGGCTCTGCGACGAAGCCGGACTAACGCGGGATGACTATCCGCTGAACTCGAAGTCCCAGGCGAGGCGCTCTGTTGAGCGTTACATGGCGGATCTGATCGAGTCAAATTTGGCCGAAGGAACCCGCGCTCGATTCGGCGCCGATGCTGTCTCGCGCCTGAGAGTAGGAACCGGATACCCGCGGCGGATTCAGTCGATCGCGCCATACGATCTTGTGGGCCTCGACGCCCACAAGATCGACTGCATTGGAACAGTCCGCATTCCTGGTCCAGCGGGCCCTCAGTGGGTTCCAATGGAGCGGCTTTGGATTGTGCCAGTGCTTGAATTTGAATGTCGTGCAATCCTGGGTTACAGCGTTGGGATCCGCACCGAGTGTTCTGCCGGGACAATTGAAAGCGCTCTGAAATCGGCGTTGATGACGTGGCAGCCACGCCAATTGCGAGTGCCTGGCATGACTTATTTGCCGAATGCCGGCCTGCCCTCCGGTGTATTTCCCGAGCTGTCTGGATGCGGGTGGAACACGTTAAGCGTCGACAATGCGGCGGCGCACTTCGCCAAGGCGATCGCGGAACGTGCTCGCAGACGCATCGGATGTATGGTGACATATGGAGCAATTGGTAGATGGGACCATCGTGGCCTGCTGGAAAGGCTAATGCAGACACTTGAGAAGTACGGCTTTCAGCGGCTGCCGTCTACCACTGGGACTGGACCAAATGATCCGCGGCGGGATGATCCTGTGCGCAAAGCGGTCGCAGCGAAGATCGAATGGGAGATATTGTTCGATATCATCGATGTGCTGATGGCCAACTACAACGTTACACCGAACGAGGCACTAGGCAACCGAGCGCCGCTCTCCGTTTTGCGTGAGCATTTGCATGGCTCCCCTCCAACTTTTTTGCCGCGCCCCTTGCCACCACCAACTGCATGTCAACCTGACCTTGGCATTGTCGTCGAGCGGAGGACAGTACGGGGCAACAAGAAGAAGGGAAAGCGACCGTATATCTGTATCGATCGTATTAATTACACCAATCCACTTCTCGGCAAATCGATGGCGTTGATCGGACATGGGTTGCTGGTTCACATCGATGAGAGTGACCTGCGTACAGTCCGTGCCTACTTTGCCTCAGGTGAAGAGTTGGGGGTACTGTTGGCAAGTGGTGGATGGGCGCGAACGAAGCATACGCGAGAGATGCGTAAATTGGTCAACTCACTACGCTCATCTGGCGAGCTGTTGCTCCATACGGGGGAAGACCCGATCGAGGCGTTACTAGCATACGTCGCGAACGCCGCGTACGCAGACGCCAAAAAACGCCCGCATAAAGTCTCGAAATCAGCGACTAAAGTCGCGCGCTTGGCGCACGATTCTGGCCTACCGGTTCCCGAAGCGTCGCCGGTACCACCTCAGGAAGTTCCACCTCAGCTTTCGCCGGCTACACCGTCGCGGCTTGTTAAACCCCCAGTCTGGAAGACCATTGTGAAGTGATTAACGAGAAATGGAGGCATACGATGCCGACAGATTCCAACGATTTGGGGGCGCAACGGCCCTCCGCCGCAAACCTTAAGTTGTTGAGTTCACATCCAGTTGTTTGCAACCAAGCCCGGTTACCAACACCATCAATACAACGGGCATATGCAGAGATCGCTGAGGCAGTTACAGAGCGTGACGCGGGGGTGTCTTTTGTCGCCTATTCTCGTTTCGGCAAAACGTTTGCGATCTCAGTGCTGGCGGATCAATTGGCGACGGCCTTTCCTGAGGTCCCGGTGCTTTGCACTAATGCGAAGGAACACAGCACTTTTTCGGAGATGACCTTCTTTTCTGAGTTGCTCGAAGGTTGTACCCGGGTACCTACCGGGCCAGGAAAGGCCAGAGATTTGCGGAACAAAATGGTCCGCTTTCTGTGGACGCTCGCTGAGTCAAGGAACAGCGACAGGATTGTCCTCTTCGTTGACGAGGCCCAAAACTGGGCCGAGCCTGAGCTAACAGCCCTGCGGGATGTATCAAACGACTTGGCGCTGTTCGCTGACGTGGTACTGCTCGTTAACTTATTCGGTGCGCCGGCACTAGCGAATACCCGCGTCACACTATTACAGGCCGGGCGCACTGATCTCGTGGGGAGATTCATGGTACTCCAGTATGAGTTTCAAGGAGTGACCTCGATGGCTGACTTCTCCGCGACAGGAAGGTGCTACGACGACGTGGAAATTTCCGAGTATCCACCAGGAAGTGGTGTCAGTTTCAGCGAATTCTTCATGCCAATCGCCTTTCGAGACGGCTGGCGCCTCGAGCAGGAAGCGGCACTTGTGTGGGATTCCTTCCAGAAAGCAGCACGCGCTCACGGCGGTGTAAAACAAATTGGAATGAAATGGATCGCCGTGTCTGTCCGGAAATTTCTAATGGCCCAGTCGGAGTGGGACCGAGCTGGCTTTCATGGGACTTACGAAATGTGGGCAGAGGCAATTGCACGCTCGGGATTCATTCAAACACTGGGAGTGACGTATTCCTCGGAAGCCACGTTGGCGGTTCCTCCGCCCGGTCCCTCTGACGAGGTTGTCACGTGACTGAAATCCCTCGTATTTACGATGCCACCGACAATCCAATTGCTTGGATTGCGGAATGGGCCGGACCGCACGAAGGAGGGATGACGCTGGCCATGAAGTTTACCTGGGCAAATTCACTGAGTGCTCCCTTAGCCTCCAGATCCATTTGCGGGAAATCGCTTGTGAACAGCTGCGCGCAGCGGCAACATAGTAGATCATTCCTTGTCCCAGGGTGGAGCCGTGTCGCACGATTGAACCCCCTACCAACGATTGGAGCTCTAATTGCAAGACGGGACATATGCCGATATGTCGGTCACTTTGACCGACAGCTGGCGTCCGACGCGCATTTCCGTTTTTGTCCCGAATGCATCCGGTATGGTTATCAGTCGCTTCTATTTCAGATGGATGCCCTGTCAATCTGCCCGATACACCGAACGGCGCTGTTGTCAGCGTGCCGAACGTGTTATGCCCCGACCCCACGCTATGCGCTAACAGCTGATGCCATGGAAAGTCCCTTTTGCTGTCCAGCTTGCGGAACCCCGTACGGTGAAAAGTTTGATCCGCGGGCGTGGAAGTGCAGCCAACTGCACGAACAAGCGGAAAAGTCTTTGCTGCCACTGGTTCGCTTCCTGCTGAAAGTAAAGCGAGCAAAGTTCAATTGGGTGCATTGGCAAGAATGGTTCGGCCCATGGCTCGGCGAGGCGGAAGAGCGCGAGAAGCGCATCGCTACTTCTGCAGCACTTCGGCGTATTGTGGCAACTTCTGACCTGGATGAAGAACTATTTGTACAACCAGCACGACAAATTTCCGTGTCAAGCGGGCGAGGGTCTGTCACCTTAGACCCACAAGCCCTTAGCACCCCGACCGACCTGCGGCCACAACGCCAAATCTACAAATCAATTCGTCGTCACATGCTCAAGCAACTACCAGGTCATGTCCTCCGACGGCAGGTACTGTTTCCAGAGCGGGATGAAGTCGACATAAGAAACGGGATACTTTGGCTTTCTCTAGAAAAGTGTCCGTACCTACAAACCATCTGGTTATGGCGACTCCGGTTCGAGCAAGCTGAAAGTATCGTGATAGCACATCCTTCTTGCAATAGAGACTTGTCGTTACTGGAGGTCGCCCGGAACTGGCCTTGGCGTGGCGCCGGAGACGATTCAGTGTGGGCGCATTTCGTGCTGCGAGGTTTTCACGCGGCGGCCGAAATCGTTTGTGACTGGTGGGAAAGGGCGATGGCACTCGCGACCGCTGCAGAGCGTGACGGCGCCCGCACTATGGAGCTTTACGTGGAATTTGCCAAGCTTCTTAGCCCCCTCAACTCGCCTGTGCCACCGAGCGTTGCCGCAGTATTTGAAAAACAGCCGCTCGGAAAAGGCGAGGATTGGCTTCATGTAGTGGGTCCAACGAACGGGTTGCAGAAGTTGTTGGCGTGTTGCAGGTGTGGCTCGTCTTCTGCTGGGCTCGCGGGGAATCCGGTCATACTGCCTCCTTGAGCGAGGACCCGATGAATGAACAGCCAACCGATTTTACGCCTGAGCCTTGGCAGCCAAAAGTCGCACCGCTTGAACGTCTGAAACTGCCAGCACATTTGGACGGATCGTTGTTGCCGCGCGGGAGTGTTCTATTCAAGATTCGGATCGAGGCCCACAACGATGTCGAAGCAATCCAAATGTGGCTCGCCGAAGTTGCCAAAAGCGATGCGACCGCCAGGAGCTATCGCCTTGAGGCTGAGCGCTGCCTCCTTTGGGCCACGCTGGAGCAAGGGAAACCTTTAGCGGCGCTCAACGACCAGGACCTTAGCGACTTTAGGACCTTCTTGCTTGATCCACAACCGCGGGAGCGCTGGCTGTGTGCGGGCACCGTTCGCCGTGAAGAGGATTCCTGGCGGCCGTTCCGGGGCCCGTTATCTCCGCGTAGCTGCAAGCACGCGCTTCGCATAATTCTGTCTTTGTTCAAGTGGCTTGAAACATGCGGCTACTTGTCTGAAAGCATATTGCGTGGTGCCGCGTTGGCACCAGGAAGTATTGATAGGAAAAATACGGCGCCCGCAACGGCATTGGAACGGCGTGCCAGTATCGTCACGTTGGTCGAATGGACTTATGTCAGAAAAGCACTGGACGAGCTCAATCCATGCGGTACTAAGTATTTCGATTTGAGGACGAGAGCGCTTCTTTACCTGGCCTATTTCGCAGACATGAAGCCCGGTGAGATCTGCTCATTGCTCACTTCGTCGATAGAGATCATATCCACAGATACCACACCCATATGGAAACTGTATGTAGAAGGACGTTCGCCGAACATTCGCGAGATTATTCTGCTACCACCGGTTCAAGCGGTTCTAGAGCGCTACCTTGATGGTCGAGGACTCGTGAGCAGTGCTGGTACTTTTAGAGAAAACTGCCCTGTAATTGCGTCTGGCCGCGACACGCAAGATTGGAACGAAAGCCAAGGGGGTGTGTCGGCGGAGACCGTCCGGGTGCACACGCGGGAGGTGTTTCTTCGAGCGGCAGCACTGGCCGAATCCGGCGGCGACAAACCTGCCGCGCGGCGCTTATCGGGCGCCACGATTCACTGGCTCAAGCATGCGTTTGAAATACATACCACCTATCTCAGTACACCGAAGAATTGGTGCTGGCATCTGCTGGGCGCTTGCTGGCTGGCGACGCCGATTAGCAAAGCGTACCTTCCCAAACGTATGACATTTTCTGCAGAAATTTGCCTAGAAGCGTTCGAAGAACTTAGCTGCACATGGCAAGATCGATTCAATCGCCCTTGACAACGTTTTGCACAACAGACTCGATACCTTGGCGCCCGATGTCTAAAGCATAGCGTCGGAGTTTTCTATCAATTTGCAATCAACACAAAATTTTCCGTTTGGGTAACGGCACTTGTAAAATGGCACGAGACATATATCCATCGCGCCTCGTTCGCGTTCCAATATGAGCTCGCCAGCCTACCTAAAACTACTTACAAACACGGGCAAGGTTCTCCTAACTGATGACGGACAATCTATCCCCATCTGGGAGCTCGCGGTCCCGCCTTGTGATGACGCCTGTTTGAAGGACTGGGCAAGGCGATTCCGCCAAAACTACTGCCTTGATTCCGACATAGATGCTTTACGGGATGGTACAGGGCTTACCCGTTCCCAATACCTCTTAGACTTTGCCTTTCCTGATGGAAAAGTTGCGCCAGGTCCGTCTATCCGTGCAGGCGACTTCGCGGAGCTGTTAATTTCCGACTACGTTGAGCACATACTTGGTTATTGGGTGCCTCGCGGGAAGTACAGCGAAAAGGAAAGCCGGAACGAATCAGCAAAAGGGGTCGACATTCTTGGATTCAAGGTTGTGAGCTTAGGAAAGGCACACCCTAGTGATGAGCTGCTAACTTTTGAGGTAAAAGCTCAATTATCCGAAACCACTTATAACGCAAAACTCCAGGAAGCAATTGACCACTCGGACAAAGACTATTTGCGTGCAGCCATTTCATTGAACGCAACTAAGCGTCGATTTATTAAAGGTGATGACGACGAGAAAATTAGCTTGATTGCACGGTTTCAAAATAAAGATGACAGGCCCTTTATATACAAATCGGGTGCAGCAGCGATGCTTTCAGCTGCAGCATTTGACGAAACAAAATTGAAGTCTTCAACTGTTTCGAATCACGTCAACAAAGAAAATCTACAACTAGTTGTTGTCAAGGGTTCTGGCCTTATGGCCTTGGCTCATGCCATTTACGAGCGAGCTGCGAATGAAGCCTGAGTTTCGAAGTCAGAATGTTCTAAAGATTACACGGTCAAAGGGGAAGATGTATGAGCTCGGAATTGACGAGTCTCACCATATTGCAATCCCCGATGGAGTCGAGCCAGCCTCATTATTTTTACTGACTATAGGTATTCTTGGCGATTATGCGGCTGAAATAGCTAACGCTCCTGATGCCGAGATTTTTCCGGGTGAGGAGCTTCAATTCGCAGCAAAATTCTTTGACGCCTATCTTGCATCAAAGTTTGATGGCGCCCTCGAACAGGATGTTCTCTTACTGGCATCCGCCGCTTATTATCTTGCTGAACGTCCAGGCAGCAGTTTTGTTCTTGCTAAGAGGCTGGTGAGTGCTGCGGACAACGATATTGTTGAGAATTTTCTGCGTTGGTTGTTGAACGCAAAGTGGACTGAGCCGCTAACGGGCTTCGGCGCCTTTTCAGCAAAGACTCTCGACCTTTCTGTTGAGATTTCGAGTCATTTTATCTCAGGATTCCCGGGTGCTAGTGCATTGCATAAATCGTTTTCAGAGTTACGGCAGGCTGTGTACCAATGGGGAACAGCAAGGAATTTGCTTTTCACTGATTTGGTGGTGGCGGTGGCTGCAATGCGTGTCGAGGCATCTTCTTGGGAATTGCTGCCGCGTTACACTGGTTTGCCCGCTTCACTATGGGCCACTGCGCTGCAGCGCCCCCACTTCCCAAAAGAGCTTTGGCCTTCTCAAGTTTTGTTAGGTATGAAAGGCATCTATAACGGTCTTTCAGGCTTGGTGCAAATGCCTACCAGCGCGGGGAAAACACGTTCGCTGGAAATCATTTTGAGGAGCGCCTTCCTATCTGGACGTGCGAAGCTTGCGGTTGTCGTCGTACCTTTCAGAGCTCTATGCCACGAGGTCGGCGGGTCACTACGCGAATCGTTTGCATCCGATGATGTGAAAGTCGACGAGCTTAGCGACGCTCTGCAAATAGACTTTATGGCAGAAATAGCTGAAATCTTCGGGGGCGAAGCACCTTCTACACAATATATTCTGGTACTTACTCCTGAAAAATTGTTGTATATATTAAGGCAGCAGCCCGCTTTGTCTCAGCAAATTGGCCTCGTGGCCTACGACGAGGGCCATCAGTTTGATTCCGGGTCCAGAGGTATTCTGTATGAATTATTGCTGACGGAACTGAAGGCCATACTACCGCACAATGTTCAAACCATTCTCATCTCCGCTGTAATTAAAAATGCCGAGCCTGTAGCGAATTGGTTGATTGGCGAAGGGGCAGTTGTAGTTGACGGAACCACGCTTTTCCCCACCGCTCGGTCTATTGCATTCGCGTCGTGGTTGGAGTCCACTGGTCAATTGCGATTCTTCGATGAAAGGCCGGTGCGCCGGGATAAGTTTGACTACTTTGTGCCACGGGTAATTGAACAGCAAGACTTACTTAAAAAACCAAAGGAAAAAAAGCAACGAAAGTTCCCTGAAAAAGGAGAGGACGCCGCCAAGGACGTTTCATTATACTTGGGAATTTCGCTTGTCCCCCAAGGTGCGGTGGCTGTTTTCTGCGGAAAAAAGGATACTGCGGAGGGCATGGCCAAGCGAATAGTTGAGGTCTATACACGACAGTATCAGAAGCCAGCCCCAAACAATTTTTCTGACCAGGTCGAAATCAAGGCCATGACCGCTTTGATTGGCAAGCATTTTGGAGAGGCGTCGTATCTATTCAAGGCCGCAGAGTTAGGTTGCTTTGTTCATCATGGCAACACGCCGCACGGTGTTCGATTAGCAGTCGAATATGGCATGCAGAAGAGTTTGCTGAAGTTCGTAATATGCACTTCTACTCTTGCACAAGGAGTCAATCTTCCGATTAGATATTTAATTGTTTCGAGTATTTATCAAGCGGGGGAGCGAATCAAGACACGAGATTTTCTCAATCTCATCGGACGTGCTGGCCGCGCAGGCATGCATACAGAAGGTTTGGTAATCTTTGCGGATTCATCTGTGATAGACGATACAACGACTAAGTCGTGGCAATTTGACATGTCAGCTAACCTATTAGCGCCTGATAAGTCGGAGGACACCTCTAGCTCGTTGCTCAGTATCATTTCGCCAATTCGCGATGAATCGCAAAAATTAATCCTTCCGATGTCATTTTCCGATCTCGCTCAATTGCTTATTGCGACCGATGAACAAATAAGCGAGTGGGCTCATCTCAAGGTACGCACGGTTCAGAAATTTACAGCCGAATGGTTAATTAAGCAACTCAAGAAAAAACGTCGACTCCAAAAGGCCCTTGAAAGCTATTTGATGTCGAATCGCGGATTTGATACTCCCGATGAGTTTCAAAACCGCGCGGCCTCCTTAGCCGAGGCGACTTTGGCTTTCTCAATAGCAACGGATGAAGAAAAAGAACAGTTACAGATACTGTTTCGAACTGTTGCAATTTACTTGGATAGCGTCGCACCTCGTCAAGACAAGCAACACGTCTACGCGAAAACTTTATTGGGTGTTGCCGATGCCCGTAAAGTTGAGGAATGGGTGGAACTGAATCGGGAAACCCTGCTTAGTTTCCAGACTAACACTGAATGGTTGCTTTCCATCTGGCCGTTGTTCCAAGAATTGCTTGATAACATGTTTTTCCATTCCGTTCTTCCACCAAACGCTCCATACTTCTTAGCCCAGTTGTGGATTAACTCAGCACCTTACTCAGCAATCTTGGCTAGCGCGAAGCTGATGGGCGGTACTCGGCCGTGGGGTGAGGGAACCAGAAAATTGACCGAGCTTGATATCATGGAATTTTTAGAGAAGCATCTGTGCTTTGAATGTTCCTTGATTGTATCCGCTGTCTCGCAGTTTCTGTTTGGAAATAATCTGACAAGTGAGGAGGCGTCCGTCTTACAGTTCTTCCAAAAATCGCTAAAGTATGGTCTTGCTGACCGCTTATCGATCTCTATTTTTGACGCAGGCTTAGCTGATAGAGTAATTGCAATTGACGTAGCGGAAGCATTGCGGAGTTCTGGCTACAGCGAACAATTTGCATCACATGCATTTGAAACACACAGAGACGTCATTGCATCGTCGATTTCCCTCTATCCAGCCTATTTCAAGAATATTTTTGACAATATAAGATAGCCGCATCGGAACTGCTCGCTATTTCTTTTGCAACTGCTATTATGGTCCGACTTTGCGGAAGATAGTATTGGGGTTAGTTTTAGCATGCCATGTGCGTGTGGGGATGGTGCTACGGGCGAAGCTCTTTGAATGGGTCTGAGATTTCGAGATACCGCATGGCGGACTGGGCGTCACGCCAGCCAACGTATTGCATCAGGGTTTTGAGATCCCAGCCGTTGGATGTTGCCCAGGCGGCGAACCCACGCCGAAGCGAATGCCCGCTGAATTCATCGGGTGAACTCAAGCCGGCCGCGAAAAACAGGCTTCGTAGCAATGGCACCAAACTGTTGATGTGAAGTCCCCGCTCGCTGATGTGCCCCCAACGGTCGACGGCCCGGAAAACCGGTCCATCCGATAGGGCGGCAAGATTAATCCAGGCCATATAGGCCTCAACAGGGCAGAGCGTCTTGAGCGCCGGCGCGTGAAACGTCGTGCCCTGTGCTGCGCGGTCGCCCTTTGTGTGCGGCAGAAAACACGTGAGCCCATCGTTCGGGGTTACTTGAATAAACTGCACCTGCAAGCGGGTCAACTCATCCCCCCTGAAACCGCGCCAAAATCCGAGCAGCAGTAATGCCTTATCCCGCGTGTGGCTCCTAAGGGCAGCGACATTGTTGGCGCATGAGGCTTTTCTAATTGCCGCGTCAAGCCAGGACACCACCTGCTGCACCTGGGCGATTTGAATCGGACGAGCCTGCCGCTCCTGCACCGAGTGCAATGTTCTGATCCCCTTCAGCACCTTCTTTACTACGGAAGCCTTGGTCGGATCCGGAAATCCGTGCTCGATGTGCCAATGCGCCAGCGCCGCCAACCGTTGCAGCAGCGTATTGATGGCAAGGGAACCGGCATAACGGGCCAGATAGGCGCTGACCGTGTCTGGAGAGGCCGGCAGGAAGCCGCCGTACTCCTCTTCGAAGTGACGCACCGCGCCGCGATAACTGCGCCGGGTATTTTCCCGCTCGCCGGCGTTGATGTAGCGTTCGACTTCGGACATGGCCTTTCCTTTGATTGTTTATGTCAGCGAGCGCGACTTCCATTGCCGTGGCGTAGCGTGTTAGCGCCGTGAGGTAACTGCGTCGCAGACCGAGCCACGGGAATCGTCACAACGCCTTCCTGACTAAGCATTTTACCTCATCACATGGGATAAGCTGACATTATCAAAGGATAAGATGTACTGGTCATTCTCAGCGCCAAAGTGTATTCTTATTACATAATTACGTAGTACATAATGTAGTACGATATTTTATCGGAGGATTTGTGGCGAGAACAGGACTGTATAAATCAGATGTTAGGAAGGCGCGGGATAGTCTAATCGCCCAGTCGGTCTATCCATCGGTGGATGCCGTTCGCATTGCGCTCGGCAATACCGGATCCAAAAGTACGATCCATAAGTACCTGAAAGAGCTCGAAGCAGAGGAGGGCAGCCAGATTCAAAAAGCCTCCATCAGCGACGCTCTCCAAGACCTGGTCGAGAGACTGGCAGCACGTTTGCAAGAAGAAGCCGACGTGCGCCTCACTGCGGCAATGGAAGACTTGGCGCTGCAGAAGCAGGAGCATGCCGCTACCCTTCGGCGCTTTGAAGGCGAGCTGGCGGAAGCCCATGAAGCCAGCCGCAAGCTAGAGGCAGGCCTGCGTAGCGAAGTGACCGCGCATGAGCAGACCCGCAAAGTCATGCAGGCGGAAACGATCGCTCGGCACACGGCAGAGCAGCAGGTCACGGATCTCAAGGAGCGCCTTGCCGAGAACGAAACCCACCGTGTATCGCTGGAAGACAAACACGCGCATGCGCGGCAAGCGTTGGAGCACTACCGTCAAACTTCAAAGGAGCAGCGCGACCAGGAGCTGCGCCGACATGAACAACAAGTGCAGCAGCTGCAGGCGGACATTCGTCTGTACCAGCAGGCGGCAGCGGCAAAGCAGGAAGAACTGACAAAGCTGAACCAAGAAGGCGCGCGCCTTGTGGCCGAGCTGTCGCAGGCACGCGTTTCGCTGTACGATGCGCAGCGCCTTGGCCGCGAACAGGCGAGCAAGCTGGAGTTCATTCCGGCATTGGAGCAGAAGCTCCGCAGCGCCCAGGAACGGTTGACGGAAAGGGATCAGGAATTTGGCGAGCTCGCCGGACAATTACAGAGGATGGAAGACGATTACATGCAGGCGCAGGCAAGAATCCAGCAGTTAGAGGTCGAGTTGGCTGGCGTTCGTGCGGCTGCACAAAGCCAAACGGATATGGCGGCAGAATTACACAAATTATTCAAAGCGCACGAATCGGCTGCCCAACCGGGTGACCGTCCATGACCAACAAGGAGTGCAATGGGCGAATTGCCCTGGCCCTTTCGGGGGGCGGGGTGCGAGCAATGGCATTTCACATCGGTGTATTGCGCTTCCTCGCGGAGCAGGAGAAGCTCGAGTTTGTTTCAAAGATATCTACCGTTTCTGGTGGCTCGTTACTTGTTGGCCTGATCTTCAGCCGCTCGGCGATGGCTTGGCCAGGGTCGCAGACGTATCTGAACGACGTCTGGCCAAGCATCCGCGCAACTTTAACTACCACCAACCTTGAAAAAACTGCTCTTAGGCAGTTGCTCTTTTGTCCCTCGAACTGGCGTTATACGCTTTCGCGGGCAAACGTAGTGGCACAGGCATTGGAGTCCGCCTGGGGAGTATCTGGCGTCCTGTCTGGCCTGCCCACTGACCCGGAATGGTCCATCAACGGCACTACCGCGGAGACGGGGAAGCGTTTTCGATTTAAGCGCGAGGATCTGGGCGACTATGAGTTGGGCTACGCGCGAGCGAACGACTACCCCTTGGCGTCGGCAATGGCCATTTCGGCGGCCTTTCCGTTGGGGATTGGGCCCTTGTCGATCAAGGTGAACGACCACGATTGGTTTAAGCGCCCGTCCTGGAATAGTCCCGCCGACACGTTGGAGCGGACCAACTTGCCATATGAGCGCATTCACATCTATGACGGCGGAGTCTACGATAACCTCGGCCTGGAGCCGTTCTTTGATGCCGGCAAGCTGGCCAGGAAGGGGGACTATTGCGTTATTGCTTCTGACGCCGGGCTGCCACTTGCCCGCGGGTTTGACTTGGGGCCGCTGTCGCCATTCCGGCTCGGGAGGCTGATGGATATCGTGACCGACCAAACCAGGTCCCTTCGCATTAGAACCTTTGCGCAGTATCTGATTCAGGGCGGGCCGGGCGCCTATTTGCAGATCGGATCGGTAGGCGAACGAGTGCTCAAGCAAAGCGGCAGGACGATTGCAGTGGCGCCGGACTTTCGTATCGATTCCGCGGCGGCCGAGCGTGCTCGCAGCTATCCAACGCGCCTCCACAGCTTGTCGCCGGAAGCGTTCGATCTGCTTGAGCAGCATGGCTACGAAACTGCTCAAGCGAATCAACTTGCTTACCCGTATCTTTAGCCAGCCACCGCGACGCCTACAGCCAGCGATATGGTGCCCCTTGGCGCCGCGCGCGGATGTTGTCCGGATGCTGGCTAAGCTTATCGTACTTTTTCGGAGCGAAAGTCCCGTGTTTGTGAACTGCAGTAGTGCCCGTCATGGTATCGACCCAGTTTACGTGTGAGGTGCCGTTGTCCGACCAGATTAAGACATCGCCCCGCACGGTCGTGGCGACTTCCACACCTTTTCGATCCAACAGGGCACGAATGGTGGGAGCAGGGTGACCATGCTGGTTGCTATTATTGGCGGCGCAAACTGCCAGTTTCGGGCCGATTTCGTCCAGGAAGTCGTTGGTCATGAAGCCATTGTCGGCACCATGGTGAGGCAAGAGCAAGACATCAACTTCACTGCATGCGCTACGGCAGGCCTTGATCAAGGCCGCGATATCGGTCGACTCGACATCACCCAGGCTGAGCACGTTGAAGCATCCCGTGCGGTACAACTTGACCGTCGAGTTGTCGTTGGACTTATCGACGATCGTTTTCGGATGGTACACGATGTCTTTGTAACCATAACCGGACGCATTCTCCAGCGACTTGATGTATTCGGGCGTGACAGCAACACCTTTGCGCTCACGAACTGCCTGGCAATACGCGACGATACGCGCTCGGCAAGCTTTACCGGTGTCGGTGCTTGGCTGGTAGCCGGGATACTCAACGCACTTGGGCTGCCAGGTGTTCAAAATGTAATCCAGTTCCGACAGATTGCAGTGGTCGCGGTCCCAGCTAGTGATATGCAGGGTATCGATACGCGTCTTCTTGCATGCCTTCAATTCGGCTGCCACATTTGGCCGGCTGGTGTCGGTTGCGCGTGCTTCGAGCAGCGTGAACGTCTTACCGTCAAAGTATGAAAACGATGCGCCGGCATTGCCGAGCTGATAGGCGCGAAATCGCGTTGGGATCGCCTGCAAAGTCGGCAGCAGGGCTTTTACGGACTTGGTTAGACTTCCAATCGTCAAATCGTTCAGGCTCATTGTCTTTCCCCAAAAATCAAATTGTAGGAAGCACGGATGACCTGTCACTGTACGAACGAACAGCATTGACGTTCCAGTGAAAAACCCACACACTGCAATTCCCCAATCGCAAAGTGATGTTTCGCACGTCATTTTGTTCACCCATTGGCATTGCCTTTGGGCGTCCGTTATTGGCACTCGATATGGTCGAGTGCTATGGCTATTCTGCGCTCAGCAGTACCGGAAGTCAAAGCCAAAACATCGCCAATAAGTTAACGCCAATGTGCGCTACTCGAATCAAATTCCTTCGTCCCATTTCGTTACCAAAATTGCAATTTTCACGAGCGGGATGTCATGTCAGCACACCTTAAGTCCTTCGCTAGCACATTGGCCGGCCAAATAACGTCCCAGAATCCGCTGTACTCGGATCTGAAATCTGGCGTTTTTCTTCATGGCGCAACCCGGCTCGCCATAAAAACATTCTTGCGCGACGGGCTTGGCAACGCACTGCGAGTGAAGGGCGCTCAAGTGGTGTTTTTGGACTTAAACCCAGGAACTCAGGAGATATCGTTGGCAGAAGTGCTTGCGGAGATATGGGGCAGTCTCGAGGACAACGGCGGGAAGCCATGCCCAAATTTATTGCCCGATGCTGTGCGCGCCGTAACGCGATCAGGCAAAGCGCTGGCAATACTACTTGACGGTATAGACCACAAAGCGCCTCAGAAAGAACACGAAGCACTATTCAAAGCACTAAAGGCTGCCAGAGATGCGAGCAACCTCTGGGGCGGTGAACAAGGGCCTTTGTTGCTGGTAGTTGCCGGCACTTGCAAGGAGCGCTTGCTCATGCTTACCAGCGATCGAAATGAAGCCTTCTACTGTGCGACAATGCTGACAATCCCCGACGGTTGAGTCTGCGACATAATTTTGTGAGTAGGCAGGGTGTATGTCTAAGACTTCGCCAAGCGCGATCGTCAGAAATCTGTGAGTAGGTTAGATTTGACTCCATTCGGCCACGAGACTGTCCCACGAGCTGCGACAGAATGCTGTGAGTCTGTCGGCGATGGGATTGAAGTGCGACACAATAATGTTACTAGGTCGAGTTTGTTTCCTGAGATGCTGGTACTCACAAGTTTCTGCCGCTAGGACTGTGAGAATTCTGTCGGTCGACTATGTCCGCACTGCCAGAACTAAGGTACGCAGCCTGCGACGTGATTTTACATAATATAAATTATGCGAAGATCTGTATTCCTGAGTCAGACACCTCAAACGATGTTTTTGCCGTTGACGGATGCCAGGATCTCGTCGTGCCGCTCATTGTCGGTTTTGTGCAGATAAGCTGCCGTGGTCGCGATGCTGGCGTGGCCGGCGGTTTCCTGCAGCGTCTTCAACTGCACGCCATTGTTCGCGTGGTTGGTCAGCATGCTGTGGCGCAGCCAGTGCGTCGATGCTTGTCGCAAAGTCGCCGCCGTATCCGCATCGCCCAGCGCGGCCGCTGCGCTTGCTGCTTCGCTGAACACGACCTTCAAGGCATCGGACGCCGCCTCATCGGAAATTCGTACCGGCGTCTTGCTTCGGCTCGATAGGACCAGCGGCGTGGTATCCGCGCGCACGGTTTGCGGCAGCAGTTCAAACGCTTGCCGATACAGCCGGTAGGCGTCGAGCAAATCGGTGGGAACCGGCAGGCGCCGTGGTTTGCCGCCTTTGCCCATCACGTCCAGCCACCAGCGGCCATTGCCTTCGGTGTACACGGCGCCCATATCGGCGCTGACGATTTCATTGAGCCTGGCGCCGGTGTGGGCGTAGGCCAGCAGTAGAAAACGGTCGCGCGCGCGCTGGCGCAAAGCGGCTGGCGTGGTGGCGGCGCGTTGGCTGACCGTTTCCAAGGCCAGGGAGATTGCCTGCTGGGTCAAATAGCGCGTCACGCGCTTTACGTGCGGCATTTTGACGTTTTTGACCAAGGCGCCTGGATCGCGCCGCAAATAGCCGGTCTGCTCGGCAAATGCCATCAGACCCTTGACGGCGATCATGGCCTGGCGCCGGCTGGCGTCGGACAGCGGCCCGCTGAATGGCCGGTAACGCGGATCGCTGCGCGGCCATTTGGTGCTTGAAATCCAGTCCGCTGGCGGCTCTTTCAGAAAATCCTTGTAGGCATTCAGGTCGGCCACGGTCAGCATGCGCAGCGTTTTGCCGGCTTCTTCACGGCACCAAGTCAGGAAGCGGAATAGCTCTTTTTGTGTGTTGGCGATCGATTTGGGACCGAGTTCGCCGTGGCCAATGAATTCTCGGGCGATTTCACTGTCTGTCAAAGCGTCTGTGATGGCGTCGTCGGCAATATCGCGCAAACCCGTCAAATTGCCCTGGCGCCGCTCGCCTTCGCCAAAGCTGGCCGCCGTGGCTGGCTCCAGGTCGATCAGTGCAAACTTTTTCATCGAGAATAAAGCATAAATACTGTTTATATGAACAGTAAATTATACAGTATCCCATACAGTTATTTAACTCGACAATATAAGGAGTAATCTCGACTGAAAGAATTGGCCGATTCCGGCTTTTGGATGCCTTCCAGGCGTCTGATCTTACGCACCAAGTTCGAGTATGTAATGCCCTACGACATTCCGTTCATGCTTGTTCGCTATAACCACCAGATAGGTGTCGTCCTTTGGGACTGGAATGCCGATATGCTGATATTTTGCGTCGGGCGTCTCGTAGATGTGGCCGACCCTCCACTCCCAAGCCGTACAGCTGTGATAGGCGTCTTCAATAACCTGATCCGCGTAGGCCCACAGGTCCACGACCTCCTCTGCATTCTCCGTTACATTGACCATGTTCGGATACAGCGTTTCCCGATATTCCTCGTTCGACAGCAGCTTAGGATTCATATTCATTGGAAGTCTTCTTTGAATGGCCGGACCCCTGCCCGGCCATATTTCATCGCCTTAGCGGGACGCCGCTGCCTTGGCCCGCGCCACGTGCAGTTTCTTGTAGCTGTCGATTTTGCGCTGGTGCCTGTCCAGCCCTTCCAGCTTCATGCTGGTTGGCGTCAAGCCGTGGAAGCGCACACTGCCCTCCACCGAGCCGATCACCGCATCCATCCGCGCATCGCCGAACATGCGGCGGAAATTGACGACGTAATCGTCCAGTTCCAGGTCGTCATCCAGCATCACTTCCAGCACCACATTCAGTGCTTGATAGAACAATCCACGTTCGACGGTGTTGTCGTTGTACTGCAGGAAGGCGCCTACCAGCTCATGCGCTTCTTCAAACTGCTCCAGGGCGAGATGAATCAGCAGTTTCAGTTCCAGAACCGTCAGTTGGCCCCACTCCGTATTCTCATCGAATTCGATGCCGATCAAGGTGGCGATGTCACTGTATTCATCCAGCTCGTTATTTTCCAGGCGCTCCAGCAGCGATTCCAGGCTGTCATCGTCCAGGCGGTGCAGGTTCAGGATATCGGAGCGGAACAGCAGCGCCTTATTGGTGTTATCCCAGATCAGGTCTTCTACCGGATAAACCTCCGAGTAGCCCGGCACCAGAATACGGCAGGCGGTGGCGCCTAGCTCGTCGTACACCGCCATATAGGCTTCTTTGCCCAACTCTTCGAGAATGCCGAACAGGGTTGCTGCTTCCTCGGCATTCGAGTTTTCGCCCTGGCCGGAAAAATCCCACTCAACGAAATCGTAATCGGATTTGGCGCTGAAGAAGCGCCACGACACGATGCCGCTGGAATCGATGAAGTGCTCGACGAAGTTATTCGGCTCGGTCACGGCGTTGCTGACGAAGGTCGGTCGCGGCAGATCGTTCAGGCCTTCGAAACTGCGGCCTTGCAGCAATTCCGTCAGGCTGCGTTCCAGCGCCACTTCAAAACTTGGATGCGCGCCGAACGAGGCAAACACGCCACCCGTCCGCGGATTCATCAAGGTCACGCACATCACGGGGTAGACGCCGCCCAGCGACGCGTCCTTGACCAGCAC
This sequence comes from Massilia sp. BJB1822, assembly GCF_013369485.1. Classification (GTDB taxonomy): domain Bacteria; phylum Pseudomonadota; class Gammaproteobacteria; order Burkholderiales; family Burkholderiaceae_D; genus Rugamonas. Next base: position 176,842 of record NZ_JABWEB010000003.1, on the reverse strand, counting down.
GGGGAAGCCCTGCTCTTCCAGCCCCTTAATGCCGGCCAGAATGCCGGGATATTTCGCCAGCACCTCCTGCGGCACCTCCGGCAAGGCGATTTCGCCTTCCAGAATTTCGCGTTTCACCGCCCTTTCGAAAATCTCGGACAAGCATTGCACCTGCGCTTCGGCCAGCGTATTGCCGGCACTCATGCCATTGCTGACGAACAGGTTTTCGACCAGGTTGGTCGGGAAATACACCACTTCGCCATCCGACTGGCGCACATACGGCAGCGAGCAGATGCCGCGCTCCACATTGCCGGAGTTGGTGTCGTACAGGTGCGAGCCGCGCAATTCGCCATCGGGATCGTAGACTTCGCGGCTGTATTCATCCAGGATTTCAGCCGGCAGCGCATCTTTAGGGCCAGGCTTGAACCAGCGCTCATTCGGGTAATGCACAAACGCAGCATTGGCGATGTCTTCGCCCCAGAATTCGCCGGCATAGAAGTGGTTGCAGCTCAGACGCTCGATATACTCGCCCAGCGCCGACGCCAAGGCGCTTTCCTTGGTCGCACCCTTGCCGTTGGTGAAGCACATCGGCGAGTGCGCATCGCGGATGTGCAGCGACCACACATTGGGAATGATATTGCGCCACGAGGCGATTTCGATCTTGATGCCCAGGCCGGCCAGCAGTCCCGACATGTTGGCGATGGTCTGCTCCAGCGGCAGATCCTTGCCCAGGATATAGGTGCTCGCCTCGGCGGATGGACTCATGGTCAGCAGCGCCTGGGCGTCGGCGTCCAGGTTCTCGACCTCTTCAATAATGAACTCAGGGCCGGTCTGCACCACTTTTTTCACGGTGCAGCGGTCGATGGAGCGCAAGATGCCTTCGCGGTCCTTGGCGGAGATATCGGCCGGCAGTTCGACTTGGATCTTGAAAATCTGCTGGTAGCGGTTTTCCGGATCGACAATATTGTTCTGCGACAGACGGATATTTTCGGTCGGAATATTGCGAGTTACGCAATACAACTTCACGAAGTAAGCCGCGCACAAGGCCGATGAAGCCAGGAAGTAATCGAACGGACCAGGCGCCGAGCCATCGCCCTTGTAGCGAATGGGCTGGTCGGCGATCACCGTGAAGTCGTCGAACTTGGCCTCAAGACGAAGCTTATCGAGAAAGTTGACCTTAATTTCCATGAGGATGTTCCAAAATAGTGCTCAAAAATGAATTGGGCACTATTATCCGGGTTTTTAGCCATGGGGCAAAGGCTGTTCAAACGGCCCGGCGATGAAGTGATGGCCTGGACTCGGCCGCAGCGGCGAATTTATTTCGCTTGACCTTCAAGTTGACTTTAAGCTTAGCATAACTTCTTTCCATAGACAGGAGAGCTGACTATCATGCAAGCCCAAATGTTTTCACCGTTGACGCTGCCCAATGGCAGCACCCTCCCCAACCGCCTGGCCAAGGCCGCGATGGAAGAAAACATGGCCGATGCCGGTCAGATTCCGGGGCCGGCCCTACATCGCCTGTACCAGCAATGGGCCGATGGCGGCACCGGTTTGCTCATTACCGGCAATGTGATGATCGACCACCGCGCGCTGACCGGCCCCGGCGCCGTGGTGCTGGAGGCGCAGACGCCGCTGGAACCCTTCGTCCAGTGGGCCAAGGCGGCGCGCAGCCGCGGCGCCCAGGTATGGATGCAGATCAGCCATCCCGGGCGCCAGGTGCTGGCCGATATGGGCGGCAATGCCTGGGCGCCATCGGCGGTCGCGCTGGAGATGGGCAAGCACAGCAAGCTGTTTGCCCCGCCGGTGGCGATGAGCGAGACCCAGATCGAAGAGGTGATCGCGCGCTTTGCCGCCACAGCCTACGCAGCCGAGCAAGCGGGTTTCAACGGCGTGCAGATTCATGCGGCGCACGGCTATCTGCTGTCGCAATTCCTGTCGCCCTTGACCAACCAGCGCTGCGACGCATGGGGCGGCAGCTTGGAGAATCGTGCCCGCCTGCTGCTGGCGGTGGTGGGCGCGATACGCCAGCGCGTTTCGCCCGGATTCAGCGTTGCGGTAAAACTGAACTCGGCCGACTTCCAGCGCGGCGGCTTTTCCGAGGACGATGCCAAACAAGTCCTGCAGCATTTGAACCGGCTGGCGGTCGATCTGGTCGAGCTGTCTGGCGGTAGTTATGAAAGCCCGGCCATGCAGGGCCGCGCCGCCGACGGCCGCACACTGGCGCGCGAAGCCTATTTCCTGGAGTTTGCGCGGCAACTTGCGACAGTAGCCAGCATGCCGCTCATGACCACGGGCGGCATCAGCCGCAAGGCCGTGGCCCAGCAGGTGCTGGATAGCGGCGTCGCGCTGGCCGGCATCGCCACCGCACTGGCGGTGGTGCCGGACTTGCCGCAGCAGTGGCGCGAAGGCCACGAACCGGCGACCCTGATGCCGGCCGTGACCTGGAAGGACAAGGTGCTGGTGGCGCTGACCCAGATGGCGCTGGTCAAGCGCCGCCTGCGCGCGCTGGGCACCGGCGATTCGGCGCTCGCCAGCTACTCGCCGCTGTTTACCTTGGTCGCCGACCAGTGGCGCACGCGCGGCCTGACCAAACGCTATCGCCGTTGGCATGCCCAGCAAGGCATCGCAGGCGGCAAAGCGGCTTGATGCCTGCCCCGATCTGGCCCCTTCCTGCAAACTTGCCAATTTCTAAATATACTAATGCGTTTTCGGCACCCCGCATTACTATGGATAACACGCAATCGCCCGCGTCAGCACTGGCCAAGGGCAAAGGCAGCAGTTTAGGTACCCTGCTGGCAACCGTCCTGCTGCCCTTTGCCCTGGGCCACTTCATCTCCTATCTGTACCGCGTGATCAACGCCGTGGTTTATCCCGATCTGGCGCGCGATCTGGGACTGGCCGCCGACAGCATCGGCCTGCTTACCGGCGCCTATTTCCTGACCTTCGCGGCGGCCCAACTGCCGATTGGCGTGGCACTCGACCGCTATGGCCCGCGCCGCGTGCAGGCGCCGATGCTGCTGCTGGCCGCAGTTGGCGCCGTGCTGTTCTCGCAGGCGAACAGCGTGGAACAACTGGTGCTGGCGCGCGGCCTGATTGGCCTGGGCGTGGCCGGTTCGCTGATGGCGTCGATCAAGGCCAGCTCCCTCTGGCTGCCGCCTGAGCGCCTGCCCCTGGCCACGGCGCTGCTGCTGTCGGTGGGTGGCATGGGCGCAATGGCGTCCACCGCTCCCTTGCAGGCCGCCCTGCAATACACGCAATGGCGCGGCGCCTTCGTGGCGCTGGCCATTGGCACGCTACTGGTCAGCGCCATTATTTACTTCGTGGTGCCGGAACATGGCCGCAAGCAGCCCAGCAAGCTGCGCGATATGGCGGCCGCCGTGCGCGATCTGTATTCTTCCTGGTCGTTCTGGCGCCTGGCCCTGTATTCCATCGTCGCCCACGCCACGTATATGGCGGTGCAAAGCTTGTGGATGGGTTCCTGGCTGCGCGATATGGCCCATCTAGGCCGTCCCGAAGTGGCCAATGTGCTGCTGGCGGGCGCCATGGCCATGGTGGCCGGCTCCCTGTTTTTTGGCTGGCTGACCGATTATCTGGGCAAGTTCGGCGTCAAGCCGCTGCTGGTGTGCGGCTGCGGCATCTGGGTCTTTATCGTCGTGCAGCTGATGATGGCCGGCGGCGCCAACCTGAATCCCTATGTGGCGGCGGTTGGTTTCAGCTTCTTCGGCACGGCGACGACCATGAACTATGCCATCGTGGCGCAAAGCGTGCCTTCCCATCTGACGGGCCGCGTCAGCACCTCCTTTAACCTGCTGGTTTTCCTGCTGGCCTTCGTGGTGCAATGGAGCATGGGCCTCATCATCAATCTCTGGACGCCGGAGCATGGCGCGTATCCGGCGCCGGCCTATCAATATGCTTTCGGCATTATCCTGGCGCTGCAGGTTCCCGGCATGCTCTTGTGGCTGAGCTTTAAGCCATGGCGGCGCGCATGCCCTTGACCAGCGCGTCGAACACGGTGCGGCAACGCGCGCTGTCGCGCAGGTCGGCGTGCATGGCTACCCAGGTCGTCATCGGCATATCCACCAATTTGGGCAGCACGCGCACCAGATTGCCGTCGCGCGAAGCCAGGCCGGCCTGGTAGACGCCAATGCCGGCGCCGGCGCGGACCAGGGCCATTTGCGCCAGATTGCTGTCGCAGCGGTAGGCGAAGTGCTCGCGCGACCAGACGCCGAGGCCGGAGCGGGCCGCGCGCAAAAAGGCGGTTTCCACGTCAAAGCCGATCAGGCTGTGGCGGTCTAGGTCGGCCATCTTTTTGGGTTCGCCCTTGCGGGCCAGATAATCCCGATGCGCAAACAGGCCAAGCCGAAGGTCGCCGATGCGCTGCGCCAGAAGCACGTCCTGCTGCGGACGGGTCATGCGCACGGCGATATCGACTTCGCGTCCCACCAGGTCTTGCACCGCATCACTCAGCACCAGCTCAATGGCAAGGCCGGGATGCGCCGCATGTAGCGGCGCCAGAATGGCAGGCAGGATTTCAACCCCAACCACCTCGCTTGCCGAAATGCGCATCGAGCCCCGCACCTCCTGATGACCGTGGGCGCTGCGTTCGATCGAGGCGGCCAGATGCTGCATTTCCTCAAGCTGGGAACGCAGCAGCAGCGCCGCTTCGGTTGCTTGCAAGCCTGCCTGCGAACGCGTAAACAAGACCAGGCCCAGCCCCTGCTCCAGTTCAGAAATATGGCGGCCGACAGTGGGCTGCGTCAGACCAAGCGAGCGCGCGGCACCCGATAGCGATTGCGCATTCAGCACATGCAGGAAGGTCCGGTAAAGATCCCAGGGAATGGATGCGGTCATACAAATTTGTATAGCAACGGTAAGTATTTAGTGAATTTTCAATTGGCTCGAGTTTGCCCATAATCGCTTCCATGGTCAACACACGGGAGGCAAAAATGACGGTTCGCGAAAAAGTACTGGTGCTCGGCGCCAGCGGTGGCATCGGCGGTGAAATGGTGAAGCAACTGCTGGCGCAGGGCTGGCAGGTGCGCGCCTTGAAACGCGGTCTGGGCGTGCCGCGCCGCGAGAGCGCAGGCGTGGAATGGATCGAGGGCGACGCGCTGGACGCGCAGGCAGTGGTCCAGGCGGCGGCCGGCTGCAGCGTGATCGTGCATGCGGTGAACCCGCCCGGCTATCGCGGTTGGGGCGAGCTGGTGCTGCCCATGCTCGACAACACCATCGCCGCCGCAAAGGCGCATGGCGCCACGGTCGTGCTGCCTGGTACGGTCTATAACTTCGGGCCGGACGCTTTCCCGCTGCTGCACGAAGACTCGCCGCAGCAGCCCGTCACGCGCAAAGGCAAAATCCGCGTTGAGCTGGAAAAGCGCCTGCGGGACGCAGCCGACAGCGGCGCAATCCGCGTGATCATCGTGCGGGCTGGCGATTTCTTCGGTCCGGGAGCGCGCAATAACTGGCTGTCGCAGGGCATGATCCGTCCCGGCGCGGTGCCAGCCGAGGTGAAACTGCCGGCAGCGCCGGGCGTCGGGCACCAGTACGCCTACCTGCCCGATGTGGCGGCGACCATGCTGGCGCTCCTGACGGTGCGCGGCAAGCTGCCTGCTTTCGCCAGCTTCCATATGGCGGGCTACTGGGATAGCGACGGCACGCAGTTTGGCCGCGCCATCCAGCGCGTGGTTGAAGCGCGTGGCGCCCGCAAGCCCAAGCTGAGGGCTTTTCCCTGGTGGATGATTCGCCTAGTTGCGCCCTTCAATGAAACCCTGCGCGAAATGCTGGAAATGCGCTATCTGTGGCAGCAAGAGGTGCGCATGGAGAACCAGCGTCTGCGGCAGGTGCTGGGCAAGGAGCCCAACACGCCGCTGGAACTGGCTCTGGAACGCACGCTCGAAAGCCTGGGCTGCCTGCCGGCCGTGAACGGCACTGCTAACGCCTTTACAATAGCTCGCTGATCTACGCCTCTACCTTGGCCCGGCGTTTGCCGGCCTTGGATTCCGAGTTCAAGGCTGCCGCGGCCTTGATCAGCGCCTTGAAAGCCTGGGCATCGACCTCCTCGCCTTCGCGGATATCGATGGCCCGGCGCGCATTGCCATCCAGGCTGGAATTGAATAGGCCAGCCGGATCGTCCAGCGACGCGCCTTTCAGGAACGTCAGCTTGATCCAGGCCTTATAGCTTTCGCCGGTGCAGACGATGCCGTTGTGCGACCACACCGGCGTCCCCATCCACTTCACTTCCTCCACCACGTCGGGCAAGGCTTCATGGATCAGGGCGCGCATCCGGCTCAGGGCCGCGCCGCGCCAGTCGCCCAGGCTCGCGAATTTCCGGTCGATCTGCAACGAGGCTGGCGCGCCGTCTTCCGCATCCACTTTTTTCATGCCGTTCTCCCGGTCAGAATGCGCTTGATGGCATGGCCTTTCCACATCCACAGTCCCGCAAGCACGAGTGCCGGCAGATAGATGTAGCGCACCAGGTGCGCGAAGCCTGGCAATGCCTCAAAGGGAGTATACACATAGCCGATAACCGGAACGCCCAGAAGGATGTGAGCCCAGCGCGCCAGCGCCCTTTTCGTGGCCGCGCTCATTGCGCCGACTCCTTCTCCAGCACCCCGCCCAGCGTATCGAAGAAGCGCTTCCAGCCCATTTTCGCGCCTTGGTAGGCCTGTTCCTGGTCCGCGCGGAATCCGGCTTGCTCCATGCGCAGCTGGGTGCCGCCCGGGGTCGGCTCCAGCGTCCAGGTGACGACGCTTTCCAGTCCATGGGCCGCCCAGGTATAGGACAGCGTTTTGTGCAGCTCGATTTCCATCACTTCGCAATCGACCGAACCCCAGTCGGCGCTGAACTTGAAATGGTGGCCGGCGCGTGGTTGGAAGTCGCTTTTCATCAGCCAGGCCTCGATCAGGTGCGGTTGGGTCAGTGCGCGCCACAGTTTTTCTGCTGGATAGGGAAATTCGCGTTCAACCACAACGGTGCGAAGTTGGAGTGCGGTGTCGTTCATTGGTCCATCCTTTTCAGTAGGTCTTCAAGATCGTCGAACCGGCTTTCCCAGAAACGCTTCATCTGGTTGGTCCAGTCGAGCAGCGGAGACAACGCCTGCAACTGCGCGCTGTAGTGGGTTTGGCGTCCCTCATGGCGGTCGAGTACGAGGCCGGCCTGCTTCAGCACCGCGAGGTGCTTGGACACAGCCGGCTGCGAGATGTGGGACTGCGCGGTCAGCCCGCCCACAGTCTGTTCGCCGCCCGAACATAGCGTTTCGAAGATGGCCCGCCGTGTGGGGTCGGACAATGCTTTAAAGAGCGCGTCATGAGAAGAGGTAGTCATTTGATTCCATAACCAACAAGTTATGTGTAAAACTATAACCCATAGGTTATGGATGATCAAGTAAAAAATACAACAAGGATTTTTTAAGTCTTCGCCGCGTTTGCGCCGCCCCTTTCGCGCCGCCGCAGCAACAGGTAGGCCAGCGGCACGACGAGCATGGACAGCAGCGGCGCCGTCAGCATGCCGCCCACCATCGGCGCCGCTATGCGCTGCATGACTTCCGAGCCTGTGCCGCCGCCCAGCATGATCGGCACCAGGCCCGCCACGATCACGGCCACCGTCATGGCTTTGGGCCGCACGCGCAGCACGGCGCCTTCGCGGATGGCTGCGAGCAAGTCGCCCTCCTCCTGCCTGCCTTCGGCCACGCGGCCCTCCCAGGCCTGCTTCAGGTAGAGCAGCATAATCACGCCGAATTCCGCTGCCACCCCGGCCAGAGCGATGAAACCGACGCCGCTGGCCACCGAGAGGTGGTGGTCCAGCAGCCATAGCAGCCACACGCCGCCGGCCAGCGCAAGCGGCAGCGTCGCCATGATCAGCAGTGCTTCATCCACGCGGCGAAACGTGAGGTAGAGCAGCACGAAAATGATCAGCAGCGTGGCCGGCACCACGACCTTGAGCTTGGCCGCCGCCCTTTCCATATATTCGAACTGGCCGGACCAGGACAGCGCATAGCCGGGCGGCAGCTGGACCTGCTGCGCGACGGCCTGCTGCATCTCGCGCACCGCTGAGCTGAGATCCCGGCCGCGGATGTCCACGTAGACCCAGCCGGACAGCCGCGCATTCTCGCTCTTGAGCATGGGCGGGCCGTCGGCCATGCGCAGTTCCGCCACATCGCCCAGCCGGATCTGCGCGCCGCGCGCGGTCAGCACCGGTAAGGCGCGCAGGCTGTCCACCGAATCGCGCAGTTCGCGCGGATAGCGCACATTCACGGGGAAGCGCTGCAAGCCGTCCACCACCTCGCCGATATTGTCGCCGCCCACGGCCGCCGCGATCACTTCATGCACGTCAGCGATGTTCAGGCCATAGCGCGCCGCCGCATCGCGGTCGATATGCACGTCCACATAACGCCCGCCGTTCAGGCGCTCGGCCAGGGCCGAGGATACTGCGGGCAGCTTGCGCACCACCTGCTCAACCTGGGCCGTGATGCGGTCGATGGTTTGCAGGTCCGGTCCGGCCACTTTGATGCCGACCGGGCTTTTGATGCCGGTGGCCAGCATATCGATGCGGTTGCGGATGGGCGGCACCCAGATATTCGACAGGCCCGGCACCTGGACGATGCGGTCCAGTTCCGCCACCAGCTTGTCCGGCGTCATGCCGGGCCGCCATTGCTCGCGCGGCTTGAACTGGATGGTGGTTTCGAACATTTCCAGCGGCGCAGGATCGGTCGCGCTGTCGGCACGCCCTGCTTTGCCGAACACGCTTTGCACCTCCGGTACGGTCTTGATCAGGCGGTCGGTCTGTTGCAGCAACTGGGCTGCCTTGCCGGCGCCGATGCCGGGCAAGGCCGAGGGCATATACAGCAGGTCGCCCTCGTCCAGCGGCGGCATGAACTCGCCGCCCAGGCGCGTCAGCGGCCAGACCGTGGCCAATGCCAGCAAAGCGGCTGCCAGCAGGCAGGACTTGGGCCATCGCAACGCCCAATCGAGCACGGGACGGTAGGCGCGGATCAGCCAGCGGTTGAGCGGATTGCTGTGTTCCGGCGGAATGCGGCCGCGTATCAGATACCCCATCAGCACTGGCACCAGGGTCACGGCCAGCACGGCGGCGGCGGCCATGGCATAGGTCTTGGTCAGGGCCAGGGGCGCGAACAGCTTGCCTTCCTGCGCCTCCAGCGTGAACACCGGAATGAAGGAAAGCACGATCACCAGTAGCGACAGGAACAGCGCGGGGCCGACTTCGGCCGCGGCTTCAGCGATTACGCGCCAATGCGCTTCGCCGGCCAGCGTCTGCTCCGGGTGATCGCGCTGCCAGGCTTCGATATGCTTGTGCGCGTTCTCGATCATCACAACGGCCGCATCGACCATGGCGCCGACCGCAATCGCAATCCCGCCCAGCGACATGATGTTGGCATTCACGCCTTGGTAATGCATCACCAGATAAGAAGCCAGCACGCCAAGCGGCAAAGTCACGATCGCCACCAGCGCCGAACGCGCATGGAAGAGGAAGAGTGCGCAAACTAGGGCTACTACGGCGAATTCCTCCAGCAGCTTATGCTGGAGATTGTCCACGGCGCGCCGGATCAGATTGGAACGGTCATATACCGGCACCACTTCCACGCCCGGTGGCAGGCTGGCTTTCAGCGCGGCCAGCTTGGCCTTTACCGCGTCGATGGTGGCCAGCGCGTTTTTACCCGAGCGCATGATGATCACGCCGCCCGCCACCTCGCCCTGCCCATCCAGGTCAGCAATGCCGCGCCGCATTTCGGGGCCGATCTGGATGCGCGCCACATCGCCCAGGCGCACGGGCACGCCGGCGGCGCTGGTTTCGAGCGGAATCCTGCGGAAATCGTCCAGCCCTTTCAGATAGCCGGAGGCGCGCACCATATACTCGGCTTCGGCCAGTTCCAGCACCGAGCCGCCGCTTTCCTGGTTGGCCTTGCGCACCGCCTCGATCACGCGGCTGTGCGGGATATTCAAGGCGCGCATTTTGGCGGGATCGAGCTGGATCTGATATTGGCGCACCATGCCGCCGATGCTGGCCACCTCCGCCACATTCGGCACGGTTTTCAGCTCGAATTTCAGGAACCAGTCCTGCAGGGCGCGCAACTGGCCCAGGTCCATGCGCCCGCTGCGGTCGACCAGGGCATACTCGTAGACCCAACCAACCCCGGTCGCATCCGGGCCGAGGGCGGATTTGGCCTGCTGCGGCAAGCGTGACTGCACCTGGTTCAGATACTCCAACACGCGCGAACGCGCCCAATATGGGTCGGTACCGTCCTCGAACAGGATGTAGACGAATGAGTCGCCAAAGAAGGAATAGCCGCGCACCGTTTGCGCGCCGGGAACGGAGAGCATCGTCGTCGTCAGCGGATAGGTGATCTGGTTCTCGACGATCTGCGGCGCCTGGCCGGGATAGCTGGTGCGGATGATGACCTGGGTATCGGACAGGTCGGGAATCGCGTCAAGCGGCGTGCGCTGCAGCGCCCAGCCGCCCCAGACGGCCAGGCCCAGCGTCGCCAGCAGCACCAGGAAGCGGTTGGCGATGGACCAGCGGATCAAACGCGCGATCATTTATGCTCTCCCGCAGAATGGGCCGCCGCGCCATGCGCGCCGTGATCGGCATGCGGATCGGGCTTGGCTGCCGGCGCCGCGCCGCCCATGCGTTCGGCCGTACCGCGCAAACTGGCTTCGGAATCCAGCAGGAACTGGCCGGAAACCACCACTTGGTGGCCGGCGCTCAGGCCGGAACGGATTTCTGTCCGTCCGCCGGATTCGGCACCGGTCTGCACTTCCACCGGCCGGAATTCGCCTTGTGCCTCGGCCACGAAGACAACGCTGCGCCGCCCGGTCTGGACCACCGCGTCGGACGGCACGCTCAGCGCCGGCCTGCCCTGCGCCGACGGCAGCGAGAGCGTGACGAACATGCCGGGCGCCAGCCGTCCAGCGGGATTATCGAGCTCGATGCGCGCCTTCAGCGTGCGCGTGGCAGCATCTACCTCGGGCAGCAACGCCGCCACTTTGCCGCGTAGGACCACTCCCGGCAAGGCCGCAGCCTGGCCCTGCACCGCAGCGCCCGGATGCAGGCTGCCTGCCTGCACCTCCGGCACCTCGGCCAACAGCCATACGCTGGACAGGCCGTTGATGCGGAACAGGGGCGTCCCCGCCGCTACCGCCATTCCCTCGCGTGCCGACAGCTCGGCCACCACGCCATCGCGCGGCGCTGTGAGCGTCAGGCGCGCCAGCACCTTGCCGCTGGCTTCCACCTGGCGGATTTGCGGCTCCTCCATGCCCACCAGGCGCATGCGCTGGCGCGCCGCCGCTTCCAGCCCTGCCAGACCGCTGCCGCGCATGGCGCGCACTGCCAGGTATTCCTCCTGCGCCGCCACCCATTCCGGCATATACAGTTCGGCCAGCGCCTGGCCGCGCCGCACGGGCTGCAAAGGTGCGCGCACATGCAGGCGCTCCACGAAGCCGCTGGCGCGGGCCGGGACGACGGCCACAGCGCGCTCGTCCCAGGCCACATTGCCGACCATATTCAGCTCAAGGCCGAACGCGCCTTCGCTGACCGGTGCGGTGCGGATGCCCAGATTCTGCTGCAGTTCGGGGCGGATGCGCACCGTGCCGGATGCCTCGGCCTCGTCGGCGTAGACCGGTACCAGCTCCATATCCATAAAGGGCGACTTGCCCGGCTTGTCGAAACGCTGACCGGGAACCATGGGGTCGTGCCAGTACAGCACCTTGCGCGCGTTTTCGGCGCCGGCTTTTGCGGCAGGCGCGGCGTCGCCATGTCCGGCTTTGCGGCCTTGGTTAAGGCCTGCCTGATAGAGGGCCGCGCCGCCCGCGCCCAGCACAAGCGCGGCCACCGCCGCGCCGATCAAAATACGTTGGTTCACGGTTTCACCTCCGGCATTGCGGGAATCAGATAGTCGAGCTGAGTACGCAGGCGGGCGCTGTCGGCCTCCAGCTGCAAGGCTTGCAGGCGCATGTCCAGCGCATCGCGATTGGCCGACAGCAGCTCGGTCAGCGTGGCTTTGCCGCCGGAATAGGCAGCCAGCAGCGCCTGGATACGCTGTGCGGATAGCGGCAGCAGCTCCTGGACGTAGCGTTCGTGGCGCGCATGCAGGGTGCGCCATTCGTCGGCAATTTGCTGCGTTTCGGCGCTGCGAACACGCAGCAGATCCTCATGCTCGGCCCGCGCCTGGGCTGCCCGCGCCAGTTGCGCCGCCAATTCGCGGTCCTGGCGCTGGCGCCGGTCCCATTGCAGCGGGACAGACACGCCGAAGGAAACCATATTCGGGTAGCCCGGGCCGCGCTGCTGGAAAGTCACTTCCCAGGTCCAGTCGGATTTGCGGTTGGCTTGCGCGCGCTGCGCCTCGGTATCGGCCAGCGCAATCTCATTGCGTTGCCTTTGCAGCTGGGGATGGTTTTCCAGGCTTTGCTGCACCGTTGACGCCAGCGCCTCGGACTGCGCCGAATGCGGCGCTGGCGCCAGCGGCATGCTGGCGGCGCTGCCTATCCAGCGTGCCAGGCCGGTTTCTGCCGCGCGGCTGCGGCGCTGGGCTTCGCTGCGGCGGTCTTCCAGCTGGCCGATGGCCGTTTTCGCCGCCAGCACATCGGCCAGCGAGCCGCGTCCGGCGCGGTAGCTGGCTTCGGCGGCGCGCAACTGGTCAGCCGCCTGGGTCAATTGAGCTTCCAGAAGAAGCCGCGCCGCGTCGGCGTAATGGCGTTCATACCAGGCCAGCGCTGCATCGCGCCGGATGGCGGCAAGCGCATCGGCGCGGGCCGCCCTGCCCTTGTCGGCCTCGCGCTCGTAGCGCTGGGCATTCAGGCTGCGTTTTTCCCGGCTGGTCCACTCCTGCATTACGCCGATGCGGCGCATGGTCATGGAGTCGGCGCCAAGGCTGGCGCGATCGGGGCCGCTGAGCGGCATATTATCCACCCCGACTTTCAATACGGGATCAGGCAATTGGCCGGCGGCGATAGCCATTTCGCGCGCGGCGTCGATGGCGGCGCCCTGGGCGCGGATCTGGCCCGAACGTTGGACGGCCTGGCGCTGGGCCTCGGCCAAGGTCAGCTCCGTCTGCGCCAAGGCGGCAGCAGGCATGAGCAATACCGCCAGCAGCGCGCTGCGCCACGGCGGAAGGCAATGGAAACAAGACATGTGATTCTCCAGACAAAACGAATAGGCGCGGGCAGAAGACTGCGGCGCAACTCAGTTCAGGCTTGGAGAAGTGTCAATTACGGAAGCAGCAGTGGCGGATGGCAAGCGGCGGCGCCGTGGCGCGGCGCAAGCTGGGCGAGGCCAGGAATTGACGGTAGCCGCGCCAGCCCACAACCAGCAGGCACAGTACCAGGACGATACCCTGTGCCGCAAACGGCAGCACCGGCGGCAAATCGGGCCGGTCGGCCGATTGCTTGCCGACCTTGTCGAAAGAGACGCAGAGCGTGGGCTGCTCCATATCCATCTTCGCGCAGCCGGCCATGGCGGCCGGTTTGGGCTGCATCAGCTCCGTCAGGCCGGGGCAGACATAGCTCGCCAGCGCCCATTGCGTGATCAGCAAAGTGATCACGAGCAGGAGCAGCTTGATTTGGCGGTGGCGGCGAATGGGCGTCATGGCAGCGTCAGTGTATGGCGTGATACTGTCAGGCGACATAATCCAAGTCAAGGCCAGGCATAAACAGTCGGTGTTAATATGAGCATTCCGACAAAATTACTCAGGAGAAATTATGCTGACCAGCGCCCGTAACCAACTCAACGGCAAAGTCACGTCCATCCAGCGCGGCGCCGTGAATGATGAAGTGGAAATCGGCTTGGCCGACGGCCAGAAAATCGTCGCCATCCTGACCCATGGCAGCGTCGAGTCGCTCGGACTGCAGACCGGTTCCGAAGCGCTGGCCCTGATCAAGGCGTCCTGGGTCATCCTGCTGAGCGACGTTTCCGGCATCCGTCTGTCGGCGCGCAACCAGCTGGCCGGCACCGTGCAGGAAGTGAATACCGGCGCCGTCAACTCCGAAGTCGTGCTGAAACTGGCCGGTGGCGGTGAAATCGTCGCCATCGTCACCAACGACAGCGTGACGAATCTGGGCCTGGCGCCCGGCAAAGCTGCCACCGCCGCTTTCAAGGCTTCCAGCGTCATCGTCGGCGTCAAGGCCTGATTGGCTGCTGCCGCTTGATCCGGCGGCATGTTTGCATTCCGAGCAAGGAGGGACGCCAAGTGCGTCCCTCTGTCATTCGACCCTGGTTCCCGTTATAATTTTCGCCTCCGTTTCGCCAGGAAGTTGCCATGTCGCTGCTCAGTCACCAGCTCGAACTGCTGTCCCCCGCCAAAACCACTGAAATCGGCCGCGAGGCCATTCTGCATGGCGCCGATGCCGTCTATATCGGCGGCCCCGCCTTTGGCGCGCGCCACAACGCCAGCAATCCGCTGGAAGATATCGCCGCGCTGACGCAATTCGCCCACCGCTACCACGCCCGCATCTTCGTGACCATGAACACCATCATGCACGATGCCGAGCTGGAAACGGCGCGCAAGCAGATCTGGCAACTGTATGAAGCAGGCGTCGATGCCCTCATCATCCAGGACATGGGCCTGCTGGAACTGGACCTGCCGCCGATCCAGATGCACGCCAGTACCCAGTGCGATATCCGCACTGCGGAAAAAGCGCGTTTCCTCGGCAATGTGGGCTTCTCCCAGCTGGTGCTGGCGCGCGAGCTGACCATCGAGCAAATCCGCAATATCCGAGCGGAAGTCGACACGCCGCTGGAATACTTCATCCACGGCGCGCTATGCGTGGCCTTCTCCGGCCAATGCTATATCTCGCACGCCGACACCGGCCGCAGCGCCAACCGGGGCGACTGCTCGCAGGCCTGCCGCCTGCCGTATACCCTGTCCGACGGCCAGGGCCGCGTTGTGGCATATGAAAAACACCTGCTGTCGATGAAGGACAATGACCAGAGCCGCAATCTGGAAGCCCTGGTCGACGCCGGCATCCGCTCCTTCAAGATCGAGGGCCGCTACAAGGACATGGGCTATGTGAAGAACATCACCGCCCATTATCGCCTGCTGCTGGACGAGATCCTGGAGCGCCGCCCCGAGCTGGCGCGCGCTTCCAGCGGCCAGACCAAGGTGCTGTTCACGCCCGACGTGGACAAAAACTTCCACCGTGGCCATACCGACTACTTCGCCCAGGGCCGCCTGGTGGACATCGGCGCCTTCGATTCGCCCAAGTATGTGGGCGTGGAGCTGGGTACGGTGAGCCGCATCGGCGGCGACCATTTCGACCTCGTCGCCAATGCGCCGCTGGCGAACGGCGATGGCTTGAACTATATGAACAAGCGCACCACGGTGGGCATTCAGGCGAATACAGCGCAAAAGCTGGGCGAGGATGAGGAAGGCCAGCGCTGGCGCGTCTTCCCCAACGAGATACTGAACACCCTGCCCGGCCTGAAAGTCGGCACCGTGATCCACCGCAACCGCGACCACCAGTGGGAAGCGGCGCTGAACAAGAAGTCCTCCGACCGCAAGGTGGCGCTGGACTTGACGCTGAGCGAATGCGCCGGCGGCCTGTGTCTGAGCATCTGCGACGAGGATGGCATCGCCAGCTCGACCGAAGCGCTCATTGAATTCCAGCCTGCGCAACAGGCGGAGCTGGCCGACGCATCGCTGCGCGCCAGTCTGGGCAAATTGGGCAACACCATGTTCGAAGCGCGCCAGGTGGAACTGGCATTGTCGCGCCCATGGTTCGTGCCCTCCTCGGCCATCAATGCTCTGCGGCGCGAAGCGATCGAGGCGCACGAGGCGGCGCGCGTGGCGGCCTGGCTGCGTCCTGAGCGCAAGCCGGCGGAAGAACCGCCTGCGGCCTATCCGGAAACGCAGCTCAGCTATCTGGCCAATGTGTACAACGAAAAGGCGCGCGCCTTCTATCACAAGCATGGCGTGCAGCTGATCGACGCAGCTTATGAGGCGCATGAAGAGCCGGGCGAAGTATCGCTGATGATCACCAAGCACTGCCTGCGCTTCTCCTTCAACCTGTGTCCCAAGCAGGCCAAGGGCGTGCAAGGCGTCCAGGGCCAGGTGCGCGCCGAGCCGATGACGCTGGTCAGCGGCAACGAGCGCTACACGCTGCGCTTCGACTGCAAGCCCTGCGAGATGCATGTGGTGGGCGCGATGAAGACGAACATTCTGAACTCGCCGCCGCCATCGGCCATTCCATACAGCCCGCTGGTCTTCCACCGCCAGCGCCCGCGCGGCTAAGCGCATCCGGCACAGATCAGGGCAGGCTGTAGCTAAAGCCGTAAAAATGCTTGCCGCCCTCGATCTGGATGGTCATCGTTCCCTTCAAGCCTTTCAGCTCGCCAGTCGCCGAATCCGGCACCACGCTGACCGTCAGCGTCGGCGTGCCCTGGTCCATCAGGCCCGAATGCTGAAGGAAGAACGTGCCCTTGCGCCCTTCCAGCGTGGCGCTCACCTGCTCCAGCGCCACATAGCCCGCCGAACCTTTCACCTCGGTACGCACGGCCAGCATTTCGCCGATGCTGCTGCCGGCCAGCGGACCATGGAAAGTCTTTTCAATGCGCTGGCGTCCCCACGGCGGGGAATCGGCCGACGTTTGCGGCGTGAGTTTTACATCGAAATCGCCCTGAATCTGCATATTGCTGCCTCCTGCATACGCCGCTTGCGCGGCCAAGATAAGAAAAATGGAAAGAATGGGTTTCACGTTCAGGCTCCTGTAAGATCGCTGCCTCGGTCCCTAGTAGACAGGATAGGCTGCCTCCCATGATTGGAAAAACGCGACAAGACCTCGGCCAGCCGCGCGGCATTCTGGTGCCGCGCTTTGGCGTCGGCCAGTTCAGCCACCAGCGCGAAGCGCCCTGCGCGGCGCTGGCCGGGCTGGTGGAACATTACTGGTACGTATCCTGGGATATGCAGGGCCATCCGCCGCAAGCGCAGGAAACCCTGCCGCATCCGAGCGTGCATCTGGTGGTGGAAAAGGATGTCGACGGCATTTATGGCGTGCAGACGGCGCGCTACAGCCGCCTGCTGGAAGGACAAGGCTTCGCCTTCGGTATCAAGTTTCTCCCAGGTGGATTCCAGCCCTTCCTGCGCGCGCCACTGGCCACCATCGCCGGCCAGCGCGTGGCGCCGGATGCCGTTTTCGGCACTGCCGGAACGGCCTACATCGCCCAGATACGCGCTTGTGCCGGTGCCAACGCCATGATGGCCGCCGCCGAAGCCTTTCTATTGGAGCGCTTGCCACCACCGGATGCCAGCACGGACCTGACCAACCGGCTGGTAGCCGCCATTGCCGCCGATGCCAGCATGACCACGGTCGACGCCCTGGTCGCGGCATCAGGCCTGAACAAACGCGCCTTGCAGCGCCTGTTCCAGCACTATGTTGGCGTGGGACCGAAATGGGTCATCAAACGCTACCGCATGCACGAGGCGGTGGCCCAGCTGCAGTCCGGCGCGCCGCCGCGGCTGGCGCAGCTGGCGCTCGATCTGGGCTACTTCGATCAAGCCCATTTCATCAACGATTTCACGGCCCTGGTGGGCAAGCCACCGGGCGAATATGCCCGCCAGTTGCCTACCCCGGTCTAGCCATTCAGCATGCCAACCGAGCGGTCTCGGTGCAAAAAGACCGGATGGCGAATCTCCTGCTTCGCCGGCTGCGGCCCTGATGACGCCATGGCCCGCTCCACATTCTGCTGGAAGATCGCCAGCAAGCCCTCCTCCAGCCCCAGGATGTGATACTCGTTGGTGCCGTTGAGCAGGCCAATCTGCACGTCTTCGGCGACGGCGAAGTCCTCGGCATCAAAGACGGCGTCGTTAGTGTAGTCGAAGCGTTTGGCCAGCGCTGCCTGGCCCTCTTCGCCCTCAAATGCCGCGGGACGGTACAGCATTTCGTGGGTCCAGATGGTGCGGTCGGGCGCTTCCGGGTAGAAGCTGTTGATCGACACATAGTCCGGGTGCATGATGAAGAAGGCTTGCGGGAAGAGCGAGTAGTACACCGAAGCGTAATCGAGAATCTTCCAATCCTTGCTATCGGCCTGCAATGCGTCGAGCACATTGGTGCGCGCGGCCGACAGGCGGATATGCTGGCCATGCTCTGCGTGCGCGATCACGCCCTTCTTGAAGTTGCGCACCAGCGTATCCTTATGCAGATAAGGCACGTGGTAGCCTTCCAGATAGGTCTTGATCAGCATCTTCCAATTCGCCTTGCGCAGCACCTTGTTTTTGCGGTAAGGCACCAGCTCGTCGACCTTGAAGCACTCGAAGTCCTCAGCCATCGGCCCCAGACATTCAGCGATATCGATCTTCGCCCCCGGCGTGGGATGCACCCAGACCAAGCCGCCATGCTCGAGCACCGGCAGTTCCACCAGCCCCATGGTGTCGCAATCGACGCCGGGGAAGTTATGGGCACGCGAGATCGAGCGCAGCGCCCCGTCCAATCCATAAACCCAGCCGTGGAAAGGACAGACAAAATTCTTGAGCTGCCCCTCCTTGCCCGACACCAGACGCGCGCCGCGATGGCGGCAAGTGTTGAGGAAGGCGCGCAGCACGCCATCCTTGCCACGCACCACCACGAAGGGCCGCTTGTCCCAGTCGCTCAGCAGATAGTCGCCGGCTGCGCGCACATGGGAAGCGTGGCCCGCCACCATCGGATAATTGCGGAATACCGTCGCCATTTCCTGCTCCAGGATGGCGGGATCGGTGTAGATATTCACCGGCAGCTTGATGACTTTGCCCAGCATCGCCTGGTCGCGTCCCACTTCCCGCAGGGCGAGCAAGGTCTGCAAGGTTTTCACTTGCGTTTCGTGTTTCATCGTTTCTCCAGACAGCTGAAATAGAGTCCTTAAGCGGCCGACACCACCGTTCCCTGCGCCAGGGCGCACAGGGTTTCCGTTCCCTCGTCCACCGCGTAGATCTCGCACTGGCACACGGCCTGGCGCTTGCCCGCACCGCGCGCCTTGGCCCGCGCCACAAGCTGCTGGCCTTTGGCGGGCTTGAGGTAGTTGATCTTGAATTCAGACGTCAGCGCATTGCCGCCCAGCGCCAAGCCGCCAGCGAAGGTGATGGCGTTATCGGCCAGGTAGCTGACCGCGCCGCCATGCACAAAGCCATGCTGCTGCTTGTGGTGGCTGGCAATCGGCAAGGTCAGCTCGGCGTGGTCGGCGCCGGCATCGGTCAGCTTGGCGCCGATGAACTGGCTGAATGGCTGGGATTCGAACACCTGATGAGCAAAAGCCAGTAAGTTTTCCATGGTGGTTTCCGTTTGAGGACGCGGTTTTTACGGTTATTATTTTAAGAAGCTTGTTCGTCAACCTTGTTCGGATTTCCTTGCATGAAACAGCAGCTCCCGCCACCGCCAGCGACAGTGCGCAGAAGGCCGCAGCAATCGCGCGCGCGCCAGACTTCCCTCGCTCTGCAGCACGCCTTTGTTCGGCTTTTGCCCGAGCGCGGCTTCGATGCCCTGACTATCAGGGAGATAGTGGACGTGGCGGGAACTGGCCTGGGCAGCTTCTACGAATACTTCGCCAACAAGGACGATCTGGCGCGCGTCTCCGTTCATCTGCGTTCCAAGGAGTTGCTGCTGGCAATGCGGGAAGCGGTTTCGCGGCACAAAGGCGCGTCTATGAAAGATCTGGTTGAGGTGATTCTCGATGCCCTGGCCCAGGCGCATCTACAACATCCGCAGGAATGGGGCGCTCACTATATGCTGGAACGCCAGGTCAGCGATCCGCAAGCCTACGCGAAAATGTACGAGCGTTTTGTGGGCGAGTGGGCAAACGCTCTGCAAAGCGCGGCCGATGGTTTGCATTCGGAGACACAGGCATGGAATGCAGCGCGCATCTGCCATACCATTGCATACGGTATTTTCGCGCATGGCTATATCTGTGCCTATACGCGAACGGGTCCGATGCCGCAGCCGCTCTCGCTGACCCGGCAGGCCCGCCTGGCCGTGCTAGGCTATCTCGCCCACTACCAGGCGGATATTCAAGGCGCGCCTGTCTTGTGAATAAAAACCAGTGCGGCCGCCACATTCGCCCCCACCAGATCCGCTGAACTGATCAGGCGCGTCTCCTTGTCCAAACAGGTCAGCTCCCCTACTTCGAGCAATCCTTTCATGGTGCTTGCGTCAACCTGCTTGAACATATAGTAGTTCGCTTCGTTTGCCGTGAAGCCATCTTTCATGAATTCGCTATAGGTATAGCCCAGCGCCTGCCCCAAGGCCCAGCCGATCGCATGCATGGCCATGGTGGAATTGCTGCTTTGGTAGGCCAGACTCGGACCAGTTTTGCATGGCACAGTACTACCGTCGGCATGGATGGCCAGGAACTGCTTCGCCCGCAATCCCTGCCAGCCCGGTTTGCCCTGATCGTCGCGCAAGTATTCGTCGGCAGACACCACCAGAACGTGAAGCGATTGCGCGCGCAATGCTTTGGCTATCTCATTGCTTATGTACGCCACGAGAGCTTTCTCGGAAACATGGGTGCCGCTGGTTCCCACTGCGCCTTTCTTCCGCATGTAATGACCGGGTTGGAGGATGACATCGTAGATGGTGTCTCGATCGGCACGGTCGACGTCCGCCAGGTTATCTGCTGCGCCTAGGATGGCTTTTTTCATCGCATCAAATTTCTGAGTACTGGAAGCGCCAAGTGAAGGCGATTCGAGCATCTCGTCGAAGCCCTTTTTCTGCAGCAGTTTGACGGCCTCGTCATACTGCTGCAGAAAGCGGGGAGAACTTTTCGGCACGGGGACATGCTCTTCCATTTGCGCCCAGCCGGGCGCAGCAGCTGCCAGCAACATACAGCCGCAGCACACTATCCATAGCGAAGATTTCATGGCAGCGACTCCAGGTTTTTCAAGATGGATTTATCGAGTTCGCGCTTGATGCTCTCCAGATAGCCATATGCTGTCGTGGTGGGGCGGGAGCATACTGCCATCAGCATGGCGCTGATGCCGCCAAAGTCGCGGGCCACCAGTTCAACGGGTTTAAAACTCATCACCATGGCAACCAGGATGCCCTCATTTCTTTTACAGATATATGGCTGTTTGTAAGCCATGATATGGATATTATCGCCTACTCTTTGGCGCATTTTTTCCCTTGCGCCCACCGGGCTGCCCTCAAGCATTTTTTCGCGAAACTGCGTAGAGGTCATCCGGGTTTCCGCCTTCAGTTCCGCATCGCTAAGTTTCTTAAAACCTTCTTCCTCCAGTGTATTCAGCCATACTTCCTGCCACTTTTTCTGCTGCCGCAACTTCGATTCCTGCTCAAATTCCTTCTGCCCCTCGTAATACATGGTGAATTCCGTGGAAACGATTGCCAACGCATCATTCTGCTGCCCGGATGCCTTTAAAAAATTCTTGGCCAGCGTGTCGTCGCTCACCACTTGCCAGTTTCCCACCGGAATTTTTTCTTCCGATGACGCAGTCTGATTTTCAACCTTATTCCAAAATATAGAGAAAAACTCAATTGCGGAATTGTCGCGCAAGTCTGGGTCGGTCAACCCAAACCCGTGCACGGCCATGGCGCTTTGATTTGATTTTGCTTTTAATTTCATTCCAAAACCAAATTCATAGGTTCCGATGAGGTTAAGTAGAGGTGGCGCAACCGTATAGCCAGTCTTCGATGCATTGCCTTCAGATATGGCGCAACTTTTGGAGCTCCGTAAATATTCACTGACAGGTTGGTTGTATTTTTCAGGAAAGCTCTTCTTATATAAGCTAATCTCGTCTGAATTTACTTCTCTAAAGCAAAATACGGCATAACTCCTACCCTCATAGTCGGTTTTCACGCAGCTGAAGCCTTGCAGAGAAGAGGATGGGGCTGAGCTCAACAAGCATGCATGTGCCAAGTTCCCGGGGCCGAGCTTGCGGAACAGTGCACGTTCCAACAATGATGTCGACCTGCGGCAACCATCGCCCAGCGCATCGTAATCTTGGCGCAAGGCGTTGTAGACCTTTGCAACGTCGTCGCATGCGTTCAACTGCCTTAACTCAATGCCGCGCGCATCAACCATTATGCACATTGAGAGTAAAATCGCATGGCGCAAAATTGGCATGACAGGTTCCTCAATTGAGCAAGCTGCCATACAGATTTTTGTTGAACTCCTTTAGGGCAGCGGGGAAACTTTTTTTGAACGTTTTGTAACCATGAAAATGGCCCAAACGAAAGGCATTATTTCTTTGTTCAGGAGTGCCATGCGCACCTTCTTCCTTTTCGTAATACCGTCCTACCAGGACCACGTCTTCTTGCAGAATATCCAATGGAATCTGGGTTTCTATATTTGCCGACATCAGCCCTGCCAAAAAATCAGCCCCAAGCTCAATTCGCAATGACGGAGCTTTCAGTAAGGCCAAAAAACTGCCGGCCTCACGAGCCTGGAAGACGTGTGCCAGCTCATGCATAATGGGCGCCACCAACTGCTTTCCATTGTTATTGGCTGGCACTTGATAAGAAATAAGGTAGCCCTTCCCCTTCATCCTGGTCTCAAAAGGCACTTTCTGGCATCCCCGATATCGAACCTCAGCCTCATCAATGCCAAAAATGCTCAAGGCGGCCTTAATCTCAACCATATGAGCGACGTTCAGGGGATCAGGGCTGCACTCGATCGCTGGCCCTGAACTGCCGCTGTCTGCCCGCAAACAACCTGCTTCGGATGCATCTTGGCCAAGATAATGCGCACCGCTGACCACGAGCAGGCCAGCGAACGATATCTGCAGTCCCCGCAAATCCAGCCTCATTTGCAGACGCCAACCCAAGGATAGCCGCCACCTGGGCACATGCCGGGACACTTTTTCGGCCCCGCCTCACCGCTTTCGCATTGCGGCGCGGCTTCACGATAGGCGGGATGCACGGGTCCCCAACAACCACATTGCCCGATCGGCGTACCTTTAGGCCACCCGTCCTCTGAACCTCCGTTGCCGCTGGTATCTGGGCGCGGTCGTTTCTTTTTCAAAATTTCGATGACTTCTGATTTCTCCATATCGCAAGTATCGGCAATTTCGGAAGCAGTATTTCCATCCTGAGCTAAACGTTTGATTTTTGCCGCACTGCATTCGGCGTTCGCATTTGCGGAAAGAATAATTCCCAAACCTAAAGCAGTCGCAAATCTAAAAACTCCATGAATAAATGTCTTCATGAAATCCCCTTGAGATTTGAAAGGCGAAATAATTTATCCCGGCACATCGCCGCACCGTCTTTTTACTATAGTGTTTTGTCTTTAATTGTCCAGAAGGAAAATATCATTTCAACAAAATAGCAACGACCTTACTTGCTTCATTAAATTTATGAAGGAATATTTTCTTAATCAAATTTTTCGCTGAAGCCCGGATCGACGCGCTGGCCGATGTCGCGCAGACGGGCCAACTGGTCGGTCAGTCCTGGCGCATCATCCAGGCTGCCAACGAAGGTCCACAGATAGGTCATCACCGCATACACATGGCCGGCGCTCACGTCCGGCGTGCTCACCAGCTGCCAGATCGCCAGCACAAACAGCAGGGCCGCAACGCTGCCGATCACCAGATAGGCGCCAGCCTCGCGGTCGGACAGCAGGATGCGCAGGCGCGCCAGCAAGCCATAGTGGCGCATCAGCATCGG
The DNA here is from genome assembly GCF_013369485.1 of Massilia sp. BJB1822. Taxonomy (GTDB): domain Bacteria; phylum Pseudomonadota; class Gammaproteobacteria; order Burkholderiales; family Burkholderiaceae_D; genus Rugamonas. Next base: position 153,278 of record NZ_JABWEB010000003.1, on the reverse strand, counting down.
CGCCTGCGCCTTTTCCACCAGCCGGATCTCATGTTCAAGCCGATCATTGATGCGCTCATGCAGCTGTTGGTTGCGCACAGCGAACTGCGGCAGCAGGATCACGCACAGTACCAGCGACAGCAGGCAGGCTGCGCCGACCCACGGCTCGATCGCCAGCAGCATCACCGCCGCACCGAAAATCGACGCGACGGCAGTCGCCAGCAGCGGCAACTGCAGTTCGAAAAAGTCGACAAACTGGCGCGCCAGTACCACGCGCGCGGCCACGGTGGAGGTGCTCTGCTGCTGTTCGCGCTGATTAAGAATCACCGGCACCGCCAGTCGCGTATAGATATGGGTAAAGGTGCGGGTATCGACCGCGCGCCGCAGCGCTCCCACCACCCAAAAGGCCAGCACCACCAGCGCGTACAGCAGGGCACGCGGCGCGTTGCCGGCGATGATGGCATCCACCGCATAGCCGGCGAACACCGGATAGGCAAGCAGCAGCGCATTCTCCAGGCCGACGAGGGAGAACGTGCCGAGCAGCTTGCCCGCATGGGTGCGGCCGATGGCTTTCAGGGTTTCGCTGGCCGACTGCTGGCCCAGGCCAGTAGTGGCATCGTTAGACATCTTCATTTCTTTTCCTTGATTTGCCTGCTTCCTTGTATTTGAGCAGTCGCTCAAGTATTATGTTTGAGCGACTGCTCAAACAGCAAGCGCTGTTACAAACTGATGCCTTTTTAAATCAAGGATTTAGCGCATGCCACCCGCCAATGGCGCCGACCGGCGCGAACAAATCATCGCTGCTGCACTGGAACTGTTTCAGGAGAATGGCTTTGCCACCGTCTCCACGCGCGATCTGGCCGAACATGCGGGCCTTTCGCGCAGCCACGTCTATCACTACTTCCCGGACTGGAAAACGCTGCGGCGCGAAGCCTTCGAACGCTTCATGGCTGCGCAGATCGCCGAAACGGAGTCCATCCATGCAGGACTGGCAGCGCCCAAGGCGCTGAAAAGCTTCTTCCGTTACTACCTGCCGAAGGAAAATGACCATGACTGGGCCATGTGGATGGGCGCCTGGGTGGAGTCGCTGCGGGAGCCTGAACTGGCGGCCAGCTATCACCAGGGCACGGGGCGCTGGGAAAGCATACTGGAAACAATTATCCGGCAAGGCACTGATTCCGGCGACTGGACGTGCGCCCATCCGGCACGCGCGGCGCGCCAGCTGCTTGCGCTGCTGAACGGCTATTCCGATAATATGCTGCTGCGTGCCGGAGCCAAGGCATCCGCGCAGCCACTGCAAGAAATCATGGGGGTGGCCCGGCTTTTGCTGCCGCCACCTGGAAAGGACTAAATAATGAACATCATTCTACGCAAGGAAGAAGGCGGCGACATCGACGCGATCGCCCGCTTGACCGAAGCTGCTTTTCTCAGCGAAGTGCACTCCAGCCATACCGAGCAATTTATCGTCAACGCCCTGCGCCGCGCGGGACAACTAACTGTTTCCATCGTTGCGCTGGAGGGCGAAGCCATCGTCGGCCATGTGGCGGTTTCTCCCGTCGTCATTTCTTCCGGCGCAAGCGGCTGGTACGGATTGGGGCCGATTTCGGTCTCGCCGCAGCACCAGCAGCGGGGCATAGGCTCGCAGCTGATGAAAGCCGCCTTGGCCGAGCTGCAAACCCTGGGTGCGGCCGGCTGCGTGGTGTTGGGCGATCCCGCCTACTACGGCCGTTTTGGCTTCAAGGCCGACGCCAGCCTGGAGCTGCCCGGCATCCCTGCCGAGTACTTCCAGGCACTTTCCTTCGGCAGCCCGCTGCCGCAAGGCCAGGTCAGCTACCATGCGGCTTTTGAAGCGAAGGAATAAGCTCAGGGCATCAAGCGGAATTGCTCGATAAAGCGGCGCTGGGCGCCAGGGTTGGCGTTTTTCCAGGCTTCGAATTCGGAGCGGTAGGCTTCGCTGAACATCAGCGTGAAGATGGCGGCTTCCAGTTGGCCGGCGTCGTGGATGGCTTTCAGCTTGCGCAGCTCGGGGCGCAGCGGCATCTTGGCTTGATCGCCGCCGCCTTCCGCCATGGCCAGCGCGGCCTTCCAGCTGGCCAGCTCCAGTTCGAAAGGACGCGCTTTGCGGCCAGCCTTGTGCGCGGCCGAGCGCATATTGGCCTGCTTGAAGGCGTAGGCCAGCCAGATGGCGTGGTCAGCGTCGCTGCTGGCCGTGGTGCCGGAAAATTCGCTGGACAGCGTCAATTCGCTCTTGCCGTTCTTCTCGTCAAAGTCCACGCTGGCGCCGCGTTTCAGGTTCAGCGCGGCCAGCGGGCGCCCGCCGGCTGCAGCCAGCACCGCAAGGCGCTCCCAGCCTTGACGCTGGTTCGGCACCGCTTCAATGGCCTTGTACAAGGCGTTTTCCGCGCCCCGCCGGTCGCCCAGATGGATCAGGGCATCGGCCAGAAAGCGCCAAGCCTGTGGATGCAGGGGATCGGTTTCCGCCGCTTTGCGGAACAGCAGTTCGGCAGCCACCCAATTTTTCTCGACGAAATAGGTATCGCCTTCCATCAGCCACGCCGAGGCGTAGCCGGGATCGGCACGCTGGGCCTCGCGGTATTTGGCGCGCGCCTCGTCCATCTTGCGCTTATGGAAGAAGACTTCGCCTTCGACAAAGGCTTGCGCCGCCTCGCGCGAGGGCTGGTAGCTGCTGCGCTCATTATCTCCAGCCAGGCGGCGCAGGATTTCCTGTGCCAGTGGATCGCCGTCGAAACGTTCCAGCGCGGCGCGGGCATAACTCTCGGCCTGGGCACGCAGTTTCGCCACGTCGGCACTGTCGGCGTCAAGCGAGGCGGAATACAGGGTGTGCGCCAGCGCCGACAGCGGGCCGGAAGCTTGCGGCGCCAATTTGCGCGCCTGCTCCAGGCGGCCGGCCGCTTCCTGGAAACGCCCCTGCGCCGTCAAGCCATGCGCTTCGGACACCATCGTTTCCACCTGTCCACTACCAAACAGCGCGGAAGCCGCCTGCTCCGGCGGCACCGCCGCCACCGCCGCCTGCAAACTGCATACCGCCAACACCCCTTGAACCATCAAACTGCGCAACACACCCACTCCCCAAAAACAGCAAAGCCGAATTGTAGTCTTCATTTTATGCATTTGCTAAGTATTTGCGCGGTGGTATTGGCTATAATTACAAAGCTGCCAAACCGATAAAAAATAAGGAATTGCTGGATGAAACGTGCTGTCCCCCTGCTCTGCGCGGCCGTGCTGGCGCAGTTGCCCCTGCCTGCCCTGGCCGACCCGTTCGAAATGGTCGAATCCAAGCCTTTGAATGAGCTGTGGATCAATCCCGGCTTTTACTCCTGGCACTTCCAGAGCGACAAGAACCTGGACAACACCAATCCCGGCCTCGGCGCCGAATACCGCTTCTCCACCGTGGCGGCGGTCACGGCTGGCCGCTTCCACAATAGCGACCGCCAGATGTCGAACTATGCCGGGATTTACTACCAGCCCATCAAGTGGGGACCGCTGCGCATCGGCGGCGTGGTAGGCGGCTTCAACGGCTATCCCAAGATGCGCGACGGCGGCTGGTTCCTGGCCGCCATTCCAGTTGTCAGCCTGGAGTACGAGCGCGTCGGCGTCAACTTTGCGATCATTCCAACCTATAAGGAAAGACTGCACGGGGCTTTTTCGATACAGCTGAAACTAAAACTGTTTGAATAAAGCGCCTTTGCGGCCATATACAGCATATGAGCCATACGCCAACAGCTGTCCTGTTCGACCGCGAAGAACATCTGCCGCGCAAGGCCGGCACGGCTGACGAACTCTCCCGGCTCGCCTCATTCATTTGCGGCAAGCCCATCGCCTTCGCTGTGCTGGCGGATGAGGAGGCTTTGCACGCCGCCATGCCTGACGGACTGGACCCGGCCCAACGCCAGGCCCTGTTCGATCTGGCGCGGGTGGCGGCTGGCCACAATGTGCTGCGCCGCCGTCTGGCGCGCGCCGAAGGTTTCCTGCAAGGTTTTGCCGAACATTCCCCTTCCCCGCTGTGGATCAAGGATAGGCGCGGCAGCTATGTGATGGGCAATGCCGCCCTGCACGGCTTGCTGGGCGTGGAGCAGCCCGGCTTGCTAGGCAAGGACGACAGCCATTTCTGGCCGGAAGACATCAGCCGCAGCCTGGCCGAACAGGACCGCGCCGTGCTCGATCACAGTGAAGTGATCAAGACCATGGAAACCTCGGAAGATGGGGCGCGCCACTGGCTGGTGCATAAGTTCCCCATCGACGTCGATGGCGAGCCTTTCCTGGGCGGTTCCGCCATCGAAATGACCAATGAGGTGGAGAAGGAACGCACCCTGATCCGCCACGACAATTTCTACGTCCTGCTGTCGCGCCTGACGGCCATCATTTCCCGCGCCCGCCACCTGGAAACCCTGTGCCTGGATGCCTGCCGCGTGGCCACGACCCAGCAAGGCATCGATCTGGTCGATATCGCCTGCGCCGATCCCGTCAGCGGCGCCTTGTCCATGTTCACCTCGGCCGCCAGCGATGGCAGCGAGCACGTCTGGCCGGCGCGCTGCAACCAGTCCGGCCCGCCAGCGGAATGGTTTGCCGCCGATGCGGCCGCGCAAGCCGTGGCCAACGGCAAGATGCAGATCTCGCATGAGATGACGCAAGCCTGCCGCCGCCGCAATATCGCTTCCTGCATGGCGATTCCCCTCTTCGTCAACGAGCGCTGTTGGGGCGTGATCTCGATCTATTCCCAGCGCTCGGACTTCTTCGACAATTTTTACCGCGAGCGGGCGGGCGAGCTGGGGACCGAGCTGAGCTTCGGCCTGGAGCGCCTGATCAACGCCCAGGAGCTGCACCGGCTGGCACGCACCAACGCCCTATCCGGCCTGCCCAGCCGCCTGCAGTTCGAAGAACAGATCGCCGCGCTGGCTGCATCAAGCATGGCCGGCACGGTGCTGCTGGTGAATATCAACCGCTTCGACGATCTCAGCTCGGCCTACGGCAATGCCGCCGCCATTGGCCTGATGCGCGTCATCGCCCAGCGCCTGCGCGCCGCCGTCAACGAGCGCATGCTGCTGTCCCATGTGGGCATCGGCCGCTTCGCCCTCTTCCTGCCGGCGACGCTGGAAGACTCGCCCGAGAATTTTGTGCACGAGACCATCGTGCCGCTGTTGCAGGGTTCCTACCAGGTCGAGCAGCACAAGATCTGGTGCACCATCAATGTCGGCGCGGCCTCGCTGCCCACGGACGGGGTGAATGCCGACACCCTGCTGGTGAAAGCCTGGGATGCGCTGGCCAGCGCGCGCGACCGCGAATTGCGCTTCGGCGTCTACAACCGCGAGGAATTGGGCCAGACCACGCGCCAGATCAGCCTTGAATCCGAGCTGCGCGACGCCATCGAACGCAATGAATTCATCAACTACTACCAGCCCAAGATCGATTTGAAGACGGGCCGCCTGGCCGGCGCCGAGGCGCTGATACGCTGGCGCCACCCGCAGCGCGGCCTGGTGCCGCCGGCCGAATTCGTGCCCCTGCTGGAGCGCAGCGGCCTGGTGATCGCCGCCGGCCGCCAGGTCATGCAGCGCGCCATGGAAGACTGGCGCGGCTGGCATGACGCCGGCCTGAAGCCGCCGCAGATCGCCGTCAATGTGGCGCCGGCCCAGTTCCGCTGCGATTCCCTGCTGGGCGATATCCAGCATGCGCTGGAGACGGCGGGCGCGCGCTACCATCCGCTGTCGATCGAAATCACCGAAAGCAGCCTGGTGTCGGACCACCGCCGCGTGGCCGAGATCCTGCACCGCATCCGCCGCCTGGACGTGCCGATTGCTATCGACGATTTCGGCACCGGCTATTCCTCCCTGGCCTATCTGGTTTCGCTGCCGGTCGATGTGCTGAAGGTGGACCGCTCCTTCGTCATGAAGATGACGCAGGACGCCGGCTATATGGGCCTGGTCAACACCATCGTCTCGCTGGCCCACACCCTCGACCTGAAGGTGGTGGCCGAAGGCATCGAATCGGAAGAGGAAGCCAAGCTGCTCAAGCTGCTGCGCTGCGAACAGGGACAGGGCTATCTGTACGGACGCCCTGTCCCCGCCGAGGAATTCGCCGCCATGCTCAAACGTTAAAGTCTAAGCATGGGGCTTGCCGGCTTATCGCCAGCTTAATGCCGGGTGCTGCGCGAGGTCGCCACCTGGTCCAGGATATGGCGCGGCACCACGCCATAGTGCTGGAACTCCATGGTGTAGGTGGCCCGGCCCTGGGTCAGCGAGCGCAAGGTGGTTGAGTAGCCGAACATCTCGGCCAGCGGCACCAAGGCCTTGATCTGCTTGCCGCCGCCGCCAGGAATCTCGTCCATGCCCTGCACCATGCCGCGCCGCGTGGTCAGGTCGCCCATCACATTGCCCATGAACTCTTCGGGGGTTTCCACCTCGACGTGCATCATCGGCTCCAGCAACTGCGGGTCGGCCTTGCGCATCGCCTCCTTGAAGGCGATCGAACCTGCCATGCGGAAGGCGTTCTCATTCGAGTCCACGTCGTGGTAGGAGCCGAAGGTCAGCGTGACGCGCACGTCGACCACCGGATAGCCCGCCAGCACGCCCGCCTGCAGCGTTTCCTGGATGCCCTTGTCGACCGCCGGGATGAACTCGCGCGGCACCACGCCGCCCTTGATCGCATCCACGAACTCATAACCCTTGCCCGCCTCCGCCGGTTCCAGCTTGAGCACTACATGGCCGTACTGGCCCTTGCCGCCGGACTGCTTGATGAACTTGCCCTCGACGTCCGACACGGCCTTGTGCACGGTTTCGCGGTAAGCCACTTGCGGCTTGCCCACGGTCGCCTCCACGCCGAACTCGCGGCGCATGCGGTCCACCAGGATCTCCAGATGCAGCTCGCCCATGCCGGACATGATGGTCTGGCCCGATTCCTCGTCCGTATGCACGCGGAAGGACGGATCTTCCTGCGCCAGGCGGTTCAGCGCCATGCCCATCTTCTCCTGGTCGGCCTTGGTCTTCGGCTCCACCGCCTGCGAAATCACCGGCTCGGGGAAGATCATCTTTTCCAGCACAATCACATGGTCGGGAGAGCTCAGCGTGTCGCCCGTCGTCATCGACTTCAGGCCCACGGCGGCGGCGATATCGCCCGCATACACCTCCTTGATCTCCTTGCGCTCGTTGGCGTGCATCTGCAGGATGCGGCCCAGGCGTTCGCGCTGCTGCTTGGTCGGGTTGTACACGGTGTCGCCCGAATTCACCACGCCGGAATACACGCGGAAGAACGTCAATTGACCCACGAAAGGATCGCTCATGATCTTGAAGGCGAGCGCGGAGAACGGCTCATCGTCGGCCGGATGGCGTTCGATTTCATTGTCGTCCTCATCGTGGCCGGCAATGGCCGGCACATCCACCGGCGAAGGCAGATAGTCGATCACCGCATCCAGCATGGCCTGCACGCCGCGGTTCTTGAAGGCGCTGCCCGCCAGCATGGGCACGATCTCGTTGCGGATCGTGCGCTGGCGCAGCGCCGACTTGATTTCCTCTTCCGTCAGCGCCTCACCGTTCAGATACTTCTCGGTCAGCTCGGGCGTCGCTTCGGCGGCCGCTTCCACCATATGGTCGTGCCACTTCTGCGCCAGCTCTTTCAAGTCGGCGGGAATATCCTCGTAGGTGAACTTCACGCCCTGGCTGGCGTCGTCCCAGCTGATGGCGCGCATCTTCACCAGATCGATCACGCCATGGAAATTGTCTTCCGCGCCGAGGGGAATCTGGATCGGCACCGCCACGCCTTTCAGGCGGTCGCGCACCTGCTGCTGCACGCGGAAGAAGTCCGCGCCAACGCGGTCCATCTTGTTGACGAAGGCGATGCGCGGCACCTTGTACTTATTGGCCTGGCGCCAGACGGTCTCCGATTGCGGCTGCACGCCGCCCACCGAGTCATACACCATCACGGCGCCGTCCAGCACGCGCATGGAGCGCTCGACCTCGATCGTGAAATCGACGTGGCCGGGCGTATCGATGATGTTGATGCGGTGCTCGGGATAATTGCCCGCCATGCCTTTCCAGAAGGCCGTGGTGGCGGCGGAGGTGATGGTGATGCCCCGTTCCTGTTCCTGCTCCATCCAGTCCATCGTGGCCGCACCGTTATGCACTTCGCCAATCTTGTGATTTACGCCAGTGTAGAACAGGATGCGCTCAGTGGTCGTGGTTTTGCCAGCATCGATGTGGGCACTGATGCCGATGTTGCGGTAACGCTCAATAGGTGTCTTGCGGGTCATCACAAATCTCCTTGAACGATGGCTCCACAGAGGGAGGCATCGTTGATTCTAACAGTAATGGAGAACTGAAGTATGGGAGGCCATGCAAGATTTCAAGCCCTGCAGCAAGGACTTTCTTGCCACACCAGCGTCGCATCGCCGTCACGCAAACCGCGTCTGCCCGCCTTTTTTCTTGCAAGCGTTTTTGGCCTCGGCGTATATTGATTCGAGGCATAGAAGCTTCGTCGATCACAACAGCCTGTCCAGTGCGCGGACTTGCACGCACAGCAAGACCGGCATATCAAGGGAGAGCTGGAATGAAGTTCGCAAACATGAATATTGGCGCCCGCCTGGGCTTGTCTTTCGGTTTTGTGGTGGCACTGCTGGCCATGATCGTCTTCATAGCGCTGTCGCAAATGTCGCAGGCGGCCGACCGGATGAGCAATATGCTGGATGACCGCTATTACAAGATTGACCTGGCCAATCAGATCAAGCAGAACGTCATTACCATCCACAAATACATGCGCAATTCCCTGCTGGCCGCCGACGAAGCCGGCGTCAAGCACGAGGCCGATGCGATGAACGCACTGCGCGCCAAAAACAAGGATCTGCTGGAAAAATTCGACAAGGTCATCAACGTGCCGAAGGCGCGCGAGATCTTCAACAACATTACTACCGCGCGCGCCCAGGACCTGGCCAACCAGCAAAACCTGCTGCGCCTGATCGGCGAACTCAAACTCGACGATGCCCGTAAGTTGATCAATGGCCAGATCAGCGAGTCGGAGAAAAAATACGTCGGCTATCTGGAAGAGATGAGCGATCTGCAGGAAGGCCGCATGGCCGAAGAGTCGAAAATAGCCAAGGAAAGTTTTGGCGGCGCGCGCATCCAGATGCTGAGCATCGCCGGCGTCACCATTGCCGTCACTATCGTGATTGGCTGGCTGGCCAGTGGCAGCATTACCCGTCCACTCAACGATGCGGTGGGTCTGGCGCGGCGCGTGGCCGATGGCGACTTGTCGGCCCAGATTGAGGTCAAGTCCAGCAATGAAACCGGCCAGCTGCTGGCCGCCCTGCGCGATATGAACGACAGCCTGGGACGCATCGTGCGCCAGGTGCGCAGCGGCACCGACACCATGGTCACGGCCTCGCAGGAAATCGCCACCGGCAACCACGACCTGTCGTCGCGCACGGAGCGCCAGGCTTCAGCGCTAGAGGAAACCGCCTCTTCGATGGAAGAGCTGACCGGCACCGTCAAGCTGAACGCGGCCAACGCCACGCAGAGCAACGAGCTGGCGCAATCGGCCTCCGAAGTGGCGCAGCGCGGCAAGAGCGTGGTGGCGCAGGTGGTCGACACCATGGGCGCGATCAACGAATCCTCGCGCAAGATCGTCGACATCATCGCCGTAATCGACGGCATCGCCTTCCAGACCAATATCCTGGCACTGAACGCCGCGGTGGAAGCGGCGCGCGCCGGCGAACAGGGGCGCGGCTTTGCCGTGGTGGCCTCCGAGGTGCGCAATCTGGCGCAACGCTCGGCGGCCGCCGCCAAAGAAATCAAAACCCTGATCGGCAACTCGGTCGAACAAGTGGATGCCGGCGCCCAACTGGTCAGCCAGGCCGGCCATACGATGGATGAAGTGGTCAGCAGCGTCGAACGCGTAACCTCCATCATTGGCGAGATCACCCACGCCAGCAAGGAACAAAGTGCCGGCCTGGAACAGATCAATCAAGCCATCGTCGAGATGGACGACGTCACGCAGCAGAACGCCGCCCTGGTGGAACAAGCCGCCGCCGCCGCGCAAAGCATGCAGGAACAGGCCCGCAGCCTATCCGAGCTGGTCGGCGTCTTCCGCCTCGACGCCAGCGCCGCCAGCCGCGCCCTCCCCGGCCCCTCCCGCCTCGCCCTTAGCGCCTAACCGTCCCCACCTTTGATCTTCCTCAACAAATGTCTAACCCTGGTGCCTCGGCGGCCCCGCCTGACACCAGGGTTAGACATTGTTTGATCTGGCGCAAACTTAGTTGAGGTAGATGTCGCGGCGCAGGCGTTCCATTTCGCGGCGGTGGCGGTCGGCCCAGCGGTTGGCTTCGTGCAGGTGCTGGTCGGTGTCGGAGAGGTAGTCGAGCAGGTCGCGCCGTTCGCGGTCGCGGCGGCGGTCTTGCTTGGCGGTTTCTTCGTTGTTGGGACGGTCTTTGCGCTCTTGCTCGGAGCGGATTTCGCGTTCCAGGCGATCCAGGCGCTTGCGACCGTCATGCAGACGGTGGGCCAGGTCGTCGGCGCGCGAGACGGCTTCGTTGTAGCGCGCTGCAGCCACTTCGTAATCGCGGCCGCTGACCAGGGCGCGCTTCAGCTGGTTCTGGATCGGCGCGGCGCAGACGTCGATGGCCATCGGCTCGCCGCGGCGGCCGAAGTCGAAGGCGTTGTCCGGATTGCAGTACTGCGCATTGCGCGCCTGCCAGGCCTGGGTGTACAGCTCGCGCGTGCGGGTGATCACGAATACGCCATCGCGCGGCGCGTTGGCCATGCGCTGATCGAGCATGAAGGGCTTGCCGTAGCCGTCGTCATGGCCAGCCTGGGTCCAGTATTCGGCCAGGCGCTTTTCCCAGGCCTGGCGGTACTCGGTTTCCAGCACTTTCAGGCCGCGCTGATTGGCTTCGGCCTTGCGCTGAGTGAATTCCTTGCCGGACGTGGCATCCTGCGTGCCCAGGTTCTTCCAGTAGTTGACGATTTCGGCGTTCCAGGCGGCGCGGTAAGCGTCTTCCCTGACCTGTACCCCAGCCGCCTTGGCCTTGGCGGCGCGCGCGGCCAGTTCGCGATCCGGTACGCCGCTGCGGGCGTCGGAAAAGCCGGCGTCCGACCAGAAGGTGTGGTTGCCGGTCTGCCAGCCTGCCGTAAAGCCGGCTTCGTCGAAGCGGATGTGCATGGCTTCGGCCTGGCCCCGGCTTTCCTCTTTGATGCCGAGCGGCTGGCCTTCGGCGCCCTTGCGCTTGCCGATGCCGTTCCAGTAATCGGTATTCCCCTGCATCCAGCCCGCCTCGTAAGCCGGTTTGCCGGGCGGCGTTTCCTTCTTGCGCACGTCCTCGCTGACCAGGTGCTGGTCGTAGCTGGAGATGGTCTTGGCGGCGCGGCCATCGGTGGCGCCGCGGGCGAACCAGAAGTCCCAGTTGCCCTGCGCCCAGCCGGCAGTGTAGGCCGCCGCCGGATCGGCGCCCGCGGCCTTGCTGTCGTAGCCTTCGCAGAACTGCTTGCGCTCGGCGTAATCGGCCTTCTCGCCGGCCGCGCCATCCTTCTGGCCGATCACGCGCCAGTCGCCGGCCTTGCAGTCGGCGATGCGCTGCATGGTGGATTGGCAGCCGCTTAGCAGCAAAGGCAGGCTGAGAATGAAGGGAGTCAGCAGGCGGGTTGGCAAGTGCATTGAAATCAATCTAAATGAAATAAATAGTTTAACGGCGTGGACCGCCGCCCAGCACGCGGGCGGGCAGCATCACGATCGCGCGCAGCAGCTCAAACACCGCATCCACGCCGATGCCGATCAGACGGAAAGGCAGCAGGATAAGCCATGCCAACGGATACAGGAGTAAAGCCAGCAAGGCCAGGGGCCAGCATAGCAAGAGCAGCAGCAACCACAGCATAAAACTCAGCATCACAAGTCTCCGAAGAGTTTTTGTTTCGACAAGTTTACTGTAGATGGTGTTGCAGCCGGGAACAATCACGCTGCGATGATTGGCAGAAAAACGCGACCAAAGGTCAAAAACGGGGGATAAACGGAGGGAGGACGGCGGGCGCCGCCCTCCGGCAGGCGGATGCTTGTTATGCGTAAGCCGGCACGGCTGAGGTCTGCAGGACAGCCTCGTACGCCACTTCGGCCTTCAGCGAGTTTTGCAGCGAGGAAATCGGGCCGCCGGCGCGATAAGCGAAACTCACCTTCAGCACATCGCCCTCGCGCACCGGCACCGGCTCGGCCAGCGGCAAGGTCATGTAATGGTTGAGCCAGTCGATGGTGGCGGAACGCTCCTGCACCACGGCCAGCACATTCTTGGTGATGAAACGCATGGCGTTCAGCGTGCCATCTCGGGTGGCCACGAACTTGCCTTCCCAGTTATAGCTCAATTCATTCGGCTGAGTGAAGTCGATCAGGCTGTAGACGGCAGGCTGGGCCAGCTCCACCGTGCCCGAATGCACCACGCCGGTTTCCTGGAACTGGATGATGGGCGCGTAAAAGCCCTCGAAATCGTACTCCTGCTGCAGCGGCTGCACCGCCATCAGCACCGCCTCGGGCAGGAAAACCGGCAGCGGGCCGCCAAAACGCTCCGCATAACGCTTTTTGAAGGCTTCGATCACCTCCACCTGCTTCTCGCGCAGCATGGCGACGTGGATCATTTCGCAGATCACGATGTCCACCGGCTCCGGCGGCAGATACTCGAAAGCATCGGCATGGATCACCTCGACCTTCGCCCCATGCGGATTCATGGCGAGAAATTTGCGCGCCTCGCGCACCATATCCGGATTGAACTCGACGCAATAGACCTTATCCGCTTTGGCCGCCGCGAAACAGGACAGCACGCCCGTGCCGCCGCCCAGCTCCAGCACCTTCGCCCCCGGCCGCACCGCATAGTCGATCGCCGACTTAAAACTATGCATACGGTTCTGGTCCATCAGCATATTGTGATGGTAATGCAGGGGGATGAACTGGCCCAGATAGCAGCTCTCGATTTCGCGTTCGTTCAGCATGGGGATATCCTTGAAAAGGCGCAAATGGCGACATCCCATTATCCCCACGTTTCCCTAGAACAAAGCCCCGATCTCCCCGCGAAACACCCCTCACTAATCCCCTTTGATCCACATCAACAAATGTCCCACCCTGGTGTCAGGCACTAAGGTGGGACATTCTTTGATCTGGCGCAAGGAATGTCCTCCTCTAGTGCCTGACACCAGGGTGGACATTGTTTGCGCTGGATCAAACGGTTTAGCGTTTGCTGGCAAGGTGGTGGCGGATGGCTTCGGCGATCCAGGGTTTGTCGGCGCGCATCGCAAACTCGGCGGCGTCGATTTTGAAGGCGCCATCCTTGAGGCTGGCGTCGGCGCCTTCGGCCAGCAGGAGCTTGGCGGCGTCTTCATGGCCTTCGCGGGCGGCAATCATCAGCGGGGTCATGCCGCTCGGGGAGGCGGCGTCGATGTAAGCGTGGTGTTCAAGCAGCAGGGCGATCATGTCGGTGTCGCCGGCGGCGGCAGCGAAATGCAGGGGTGCCCAACCGGGCCGGTTGACCTGAGCGCCGCTGCCGATCATCTTCTTGACGGCGGCCTGGTTGCGCTTGAAGGCGGCCATCATCAGCGCCGTGCTGCCGTTGGCGGCCTGGGCTTCGAGCTGGATCTGGGGATGGGCCATCAGGACGCCAAATACTTTCATGGCGTCGTAGCGCATGGCGACGATCAGGCCGGTTTCGCCGCGCTCGGGTTCGTGCACGTTCGGGTCGAGGCCGCGCGCGAGCACGGTTTTGACGCGGCCGACGTCGTCGAGCTGGGCGGCGCGGAAGAAGGTGACGGCATCCTCTTCCTTGCTGGGCAGGTCGGCGGCGATGGTCTGGGTGCCGGCCACAGCGGCTGCCAGCGCCAAGGCGGCCGAAGCGGCCGCGCGCAGCAGTTCGCGGCGGCGCATCAGGATGGTGGAATCGTCGGCTTTCATGCCAGTATTAACGGTCGATTCCGAACAAACTTAAGAAATTACTTGTAGTTTGCTCTGCAACCTGCTCAACGGAAACACCTTTCAGCTTGGCAAGGAATTCACCGACATGGGCCACATAGCCGGGTTCGTTCATTTTGCCGCGATAAGGCACCGGAGCCAGATAGGGCGAATCGGTTTCGATCAGGATGCGTTCCAGCGGCAGTTCCAGCGCGACGGCCTGCAATTCCTTGGCGCTTTTGAAGGTCACGATGCCGGAGAAGGAAATGTAAAAGCCCATCTCGATGGCGGCGCGCGCCACTTCCAGCGATTCGGTAAAGCAGTGCATGACGCCGGCCACGCCGCCCGCTTCCAGCCCAGCGCCTTCTTCGCGCATGATGCGGATGGTGTCTTCGCTGGCCGACCGGGTGTGGATGATCAGCGGCTTGCGCGTGGCGCGCGAAGCGCGGATATGGGTACGGAAGCGCTCGCGCTGCCATTCCAGGTCGCCCGTCAGGCGGTAATAGTCCAGCCCCGTTTCGCCAATGGCGACGATCTTGGGGTGCTGGGCCAGCTCCACCAGCTGTTCAACCGTGGGCTCGGGCGTGTCCTCGTAATCGGGATGGACGCCGACCGAGGCGTAGATATGCGGATATTGCTCGGCCAGGGCCAGCACGCGTGGGAAATCCGGCAGGTCCACCGACACGCAAAGCGCGTGCGTGACCTTGTTCTCTTCCATCTTGGCGAGAATTTCCGGCAGCCGGGCTGCCAGCTCCGGGAAGTCGATATGGCAGTGGGAATCGATAAACATTCCCGCATTTTACCGTCTAGGCCACGCGCTTGCCCAGAATGAGCAGGTCGCGCTCGACCCCGTCCAGATTGGCGACGCGCGGCAGTGTGGCCCAGGTGTCGAAGCCGAAGCGGCGGAACAGGGCCAGGCTGGGCTGGTTATGGCCGAAGATGAAGCCCAGCACCGTATGCACGTTCAGCGAAGGCGCGAAGGCCAGCGCCTCTTCCAGGCAGTAGCGGCCCAGGCCTTTGCCGCGCGCGGTTTCGGCAATATAGATCGATACTTCCACCGTGCCCGAATAGGCGGGACGGCCGTAGAAGTTCGAATACGAGATCCAGCCCAGAATGCCATCCTGGCCGTCCTGCTCCACCACCCACAGCGGCCGGCGTTCCGGCGCATGCTCATGGAACCAGGCCAGGCGCGATTCCACCGATACCGGCTCGGTATCGGCCGTGACTTCGCGCGAGGCGACGGTGCTGTTGTAGATGGCGACGATGGCTGGCAGGTCGTCCAGGGTGGCAAGGCGGTGGCGGTAAGCTGGCATAGGAAATCTACAGTGTATGAGTGGCGCGCGAGGAGCGCAGGGCCGCGCCCAGGATTTCCTCGATGCGCAGTTTGGTGCGCTTGCCCGATTCGTCGTCGGGGAAATGCACGCCGATGCCTTGCGCCTTATTGTTGTTGGCGCCCGGCGGCGTGATCCACGCCACCTTGCCGGCAATCGGGTATTTATTCGTATCGTCCATCAGCGACAGGATCAGATAGATCTCGTCGCCGATCTTGTAAGGTTTTTGCGTCGGCACGAACATGCCGCCGTTTTTCAGAAAGGGCATATACGCCGCATACAGGGCGGCTTTTTCCTTGATCGCCAGTGAGAGTACCGTGGGCCGTACCGCAGGCACGGTATTGGGGTCGTTCGTACTAGCGCTCATTCTTCCCTTTCAGACGCAGCTGGCGGTGTAATCCAGCAGCATATCCTCGATGAACAGCTTGGGCGACAGCGGGTGGTCGGAAGTGGCCCGCCTGTCGTTGGCCCCTTTGATGGCGGCCATCAGACGGCTGATGTGGATCTTCTCGGCCAGCCCCGCCAGCTCGCGCTGGTAACGGGGATAATACCGGATCTTGCCCGCCAGTTTGCAGGAAAACAGGTCGTAGAGCCAGCGCTGCTGCCATGATACGAGCGACGATAGCGGCACTTTCTGCAGCTTGTCGGCCGTGCGCAGGGCGCCTTCCACGCTGGGGCGGGCCAGATACTGCAGGAAGGCTTCCAGCTCTTCGCGGCTGCCGGTTTCCGCCTGGGCCATGGCCGCCAGCGGCGCCCCACCCTGCTCGCGCAGCCAGCTGTCGGCATCCGGCACGCCCTGCTCTTTGAGCCAGGCCAGCGCTTCTTCATGGCTCGGCATGGGCATGGCGAACTTGCGGCAGCGCGACAGGATGGTCGGCAGCAGCCTATCCAGGCTATTCGACGCCAGCAGGAAGACGGTTCCGGGCGGCGGTTCTTCCAGGGTTTTCAGCAAGGCGTTCGAAGCCGGCATATTCAGCGCCTCGGCCGGGTACAGCACCACCACGCGCAAGCCCTGGCGGTGGGTGGAGATGTTCATGAAATCGGCCAGCGAGCGGATTTGCTCGATCTTGATCTCTTTGGACGGGGTCTTGGACTTGGCGGCTTTCTTGCTCTCTTCGCCCTCCTCGCCCTCGCCCGCCACCTCGTCTTCCATCGATTCGGGACGGATGCGGCGGTAATCCGGGTGGTTTTGCTGCAGGAACCAGCCGCAGGAGGCGCACTCGCCGCAGGCATGGCCGTCGGGACGCGCGTTCTCGCACAACAAGGCTTGCGCAAACTGTTCGATGAAGTCCGACTTGCCTATGCCGGCCGCGCCATGGAACAGGATGGCGTGCGGCATGCGCTGGCGCAGCTGCTGCAACTGCTGCCAGGCGCCGTGCTGCCAGGGATAGACTGCCCCGCTCATGCCAGCTGGCCCATGATTTCGGCCAACTGCGCCTGAATCTGCGGGATGGTCTGCGAGGAATCGATGACGCGGAAGCGCTGCGGATACTGTTCGGCGCGGCGCAGGTACTCGGCGCGCGTGGCGGAGAAGAAATCGGACTGTTCGCGCTCGAATTTATCCAGCTCGCGGGTGGCGTCCAGGCGGGCGCGCGCCACTTCCAGCGGCACGTCGAAAAGGAAGGTCAGGTCGGGCTGCAGCTGCGGATGCACCCACTGCTCCAGCGCTTCGATCTTGGCCAGGTCGAGGCCACGGCCGCCGCCCTGGTAGGCGAAACTGGCGTCGGTGAAGCGGTCGGAAATCACCCAGGCGCCGCGCTCCAGCGCCGGTGCGATGACCTGGGCGATATGTTCGCGGCGGCTGGCGAAGACCAGCAAGGCTTCGGTTTCGAGGTGCATTTTCTCGTGCAGCACGAGTTCGCGCAGCTTTTCGCCCAGCGGCGTGCCGCCCGGTTCGCGCGAGCTGACCAGCTCCACGCCGCGCGCCGCGATCAGATCGGCGACGAACTGGATGTGGGTGGACTTGCCGGCACCGTCGATGCCTTCGAAGGTGATGAATTTGCCGCGTGTTTGAGTCATTGTCTTTGATACTGGTTGACCGCCCGGTTATGGTCGGTCAGGTTGTCTGAAAACTGGCTGGTGCCGTTGCCGCGCGCCACAAAGTACAGGGCGCCCGATTTGGCCGGCGACATCGCCGCCGTCAGCGATTGCAGCCCGGGCAGCGAAATCGGCGTCGGCGGCAGGCCGGTGCGCGTATAGGTATTGTAAGGGGTGTCCGTTTCCAGGTCTTTTTTGCGGATATTGCCGTCGAAGCGGGTACCCATGCCATAGATCACGGTGGGATCTGTCTGCAGCAGCATGCCCAGGCGCAGGCGGTTGACGAAGACGGCGGCGATCATGGTGCGCTCGGACTTTTGCCCGGTTTCCTTTTCCACGATGGAGGCCATGGTCAGCGCCTGGTAGGGATTCGCATACGGCAGGTTCTGGTCGCGTTTCTCCCAGGCCGTGACCAGGTGCTGAATCAGGCTGCTGTGCGCCTTGCGGTAGATATCCAGCTCGCTGGAACCTTTGGCAAATAGATAAGTATCGGGGAAGAATAGGCCTTCCGGATTTTTGTATTCGGTGCTGATGCGGCTCATCAGTTCACGGTCGCTCAGCTCCACGGTATCGTGTTTCAAGCCGCGGTGGGCGGCGATGGCGGCGCGCATCTGTCTGAAGGTCCAGCCTTCGATGATGGTCAGCGACTCTTGCGCGAACTCGCCGCGCACCAGCTGCTCGACCAGTTTCATCGGAGTGGTGCCGGGTTTCAGCTCGTAGGTGCCGGCTTTCAGCTTATTGCTGCGCGAGGTGACGCGGGCCAGCAGATTGAACAGCAGCGGCTGGATCGGCACGCCGGCTTCGGCCATCTGCTGGCCCGCCGCATGGGCGCCGCTGCCCTTGCTGATGGTGAATTCAATCGGGTCTCCTTCGGTGGTGATCGGTTCCTGCACCCACCAGGCAAATCCTCCCGCTGCCGCGATGGCGGCGATCATGCCGCAAGCTATGGTTTTTGTTATAAATGCCATACTTCAATAACTCAATGTGTTAAGCGCATATTGAACCAGATTCCCCGCAGATGTAAGCAAATTCAAGGCCGCGGGCGGGAATTTCGGGACATCACTATAATTAGCCCGTAATGATAATGCTTTCATCGTCAATTTATTGGATTTTATGAATAACTGGAACGAACTTTTAGTGCCGCGCGAACACACCTTGAACCCGACCGAGCTGGCCGTGGGCTTTGTGGCGCCCGTCACCGACCAGGGTCTGATCGCCTTCACGGGTGCGGAATCGGCCACTTTCCTGCATAGCCAGCTGACCAACGATGTGGAACATCTGGGCCGGGACGAGGTGCGTCTGGCGGGCTACTGCTCGCCCAAGGGCCGCCTGCTGGCGTCCTTCCTGATGTGGCGCAACGAGGAATCGGTCTTCCTGCAACTGGCCCGCGAAATTCAGCCGGCCTTGCAAAAGCGCTTGCAGATGTTCGTGCTGCGCGCCAAAACCAAGGCCAGCGACGCCGGCGAAGGCCAGGTCGTGCTGGGCCTGGGCGGTGGCCAGGCGGAAGCCGTGCTGCAAACCTGGTTCGATGTGCTGCCGGCCAAGCCGTATTCGAAAATCGAGCACCCGCTGGGCACCCTGCTGCGCGTGGCCGACGCTTTCGGCGCGCCGCGCTATCTGTGGCTGGCGACGCCGGAAACGGCCAGCACCGCCGCGCCGGTGCTGGCCGAACGTTTGAACGTGGGCGGCAATGCGGCCTGGCGCTTGTCCGAAATTCATGCCGGCGTGCCGCAGATCGCGGCAGCGACGCAGGAGCAGTTCGTGCCGCAGATGATCAATCTGGAACTGCTGGGCGGCGTGAACTTCAAGAAAGGCTGCTATCCGGGCCAGGAAATCGTGGCGCGCAGCCAGTATCTGGGCAAGCTGAAACGCCGCACGGCCCTGGTGTCGGTGGCCGCCGACGCGCTGCCCGGCATGGAAGTGTTTTCGCCCACCGATCCGGAACAGCCTTGCGGCATGGTGGTAAACGCCGCGCCGAATGGCGCCAGCGGCTCGGACGCGCTGGTGGAAATGAAGCTCGACGCGCTGGAAAGCGCCGACGTGCGCCTGGGCGCCGCAGGCGGCCCTGCCCTGCAATTCCTGCCCATGCCTTACGTGCTGGACAAGCTCGACGTCTGATATGCACGATCTGTACATTTATTACCAGGTGCGGGAGGAGGACTCGTCCGCCCTGCTGCCCCTGGTCGCGGCCCTGCAATCCGAGCTGGCCGCGCGCTACACCCTGGCGCCGCAATTGAAGCGCCGCCCTCAGGCCAAGAATGGCCTGCAGACATGGATGGAAGTTTACCCCGCCGCGCCGTCCGGTTTCGACACCGCGCTGGCGCAGGCCGTGGAGCGCTCGGGCATTCTGCCTTTGCTGGCCGGGCCGCGCCACACCGAAGTATTTACGGATCTGATCTCATGTGTTTGATTGTTTTCGCCTGGCAGGTCGTGCCGGGCGTGCCGCTCATCGCCGCGGCCAACCGCGACGAATATTACGAGCGCGCAGCCGCTCCTGCCGCGAGTTGGCCGGAGCACCCGCATATTTTCGCCGGCCGCGACCTGAAAGCCGGTGGCAGCTGGATGGGCATCACGCGCTGCGAGGATGCGCCCGAACAGGAAGCGCCGCCGCTGCAGGCCGATTGCCCCAACGCCGCCACGCCACGGCCGGTGGCCCCGCCCGCCAACTGCTCGCCTTCGCGCTTTGCCGCCATCACCAATATCCGCGCGCCGCAGGAGCATAAGGACGATGCGCCTTCGCGCGGCCAATTGGTGGCCGATTTCCTGGCCGGCTCCATGAGCGCGCTGGAATACGTGGAGCAGATCCGCGAATCCAGCGCCGCTTATAACGGCTTCAATCTGGTGTTGTGCGACGGCACGGACCTGGTCTGGTTCTCGAATAAGGGCATGGACGATGAGCGCTGCGGCAAGCCGCTGCCGCCCGGCATTTACGGCCTGTCCAATGCCCTGCTGGATTCGCCTTGGCCCAAGGTGTTGAAGACCAAGGCGCAATTCGCCAGCCTGCTCTGCCTCGGCGCGCCGGAAGAAGCCTATTTCGAGATGCTGTCCGACACCACCCGCGCCCCCGACCTGCGCCTGCCGGAAACCGGCGTGCCGCTGGAGCTGGAACGCGTGCTGTCGGCCGTGAAGATCGAATCGCCCAGCTACGGCACGCGCAGCTCCACCGTGGTCAAGCTCTACGCCAACGCTCCCGGCGTGCTGCACGAGGTCGCCGTGCAATGAGCCAGCATTACGCTTGCCTTGCCACGCTGGATTTGGGGCGGCGCACCGCCCGCACCTTGCCGCTATTGCCGCCGCCGCAGTAGAACAGGTCGGCGCCGTCCGATTCCAGACCGCTGACGCCGGTCCCTTCCGGCATCTCCAGCCGTTCCAGCACCGCGCCGCTGTCCGGATCGATGCGGCGGATGTCGCTTTTCTCGGCTTCCCAGGTGCCGTGCCACAGCTCTCCATCGACCCAGGTCACGCCGGTAACAAAGCGGTTCGATTCGATGGTGCGCAGGATGGCGCCATTGGCCGGATCGATGCGGTGAATCTTGCGGTCGCGGTACTGGCCAACCCATAAGCTGCCTTCGGCCCAGGTCAGGCCGGAATCGTAGCCGTGGCCCGGCGCGGGAATCGAAGCCAGGACTTTGCCGCTGGCGGGATCGATCTTGTCGATGCGTTCTTCGGCGATCTGGTAGAGATAGGTGCCGTCGAAGGCGGTGCCGGCGTCGCAGGCGCGTTCCAGCGCGCGGGTCTGTTCGCCGCTTTGCGGGTCGAAGGCAATCAGCTTGGTGCCGGTGGCGGCCCAGACGCGCTGGCCGTCGTGCGTCACGCCATGGACCTGCTCGGCCAAGGGACCGTATTCGCGCACGATTTCGGCGGCGCGCACCGTGGTCTGTGTTTTGCTGCTCTGGCTCATTTCATTCTCCTTGTCGGGGACGCCGAAAGCGGCGCCGCAATGCCACTTTATTCGACTGACAACGATGAAGGGAGTAACAAGATTGTCGTGAATCCGGTCAGGGGCGGCGTCAGCCAGCGTTTGCTCCTGGTCTGGCCGATGGAACGCACGCGGCCTTCAGCTTCCAGTTCGGCCAGCGCGCGCTGCACGGTGCGCTGGCTGCTGTCGAGGGCCAGCGCCAGCGCCGAGGTGGACCAGGCCGCACCGTCGGACATCAGCGCCAGCAGCGCCGCCTGTTCGCCCGCGATCGGCGGCGCCAGCACGGCCACGCTGCGGCCCTCGCGCGGCTTGAGGACAAAGCCGCGCGCGGTGGCTTCGATATCCGCCAGTCCGGCGAGAAGGCTGCGCAGCCGGCCGATTTCGACCCGCAGGCGGGCACGGTGCGTTTCGTCGGCGTTGCGCAGCAGGAAAACCTGGGCGATCAGCGTCTCGCGTTCGATATCGGCGGGCCATGCCGCAGCCAGCGCGTAAGCCAGGGCAAACAGCACCGGCCGCCGCGCCAGCGGCCGCCAGGCGCCGCCGACGCCCAGGCCGCGGCGGCAAGCGTCGATCACCAGCGCATCGGAAGCCAGCAACGCGGCCACTTCGCCCAGCCGCAGCGCCTGTTCGCCATCCGCTTGCAGGCGGCGGGCGGCGGGACGTTCAAGTGCCGCCTGCGCCTCAGCCACTTCGGCCAGCAGCGCCGGCACGGCGGATTGCCGTGCTGCCTCCTGCGCGCGCGCCAACGCCGGCAAGGCCGCGTCCATGCGCAGCGAACGCAGCGCCAGCTCCGCCGCGCTGAGTTCGGCCACTGCCGCCAGGGCCGGTGGGAAGGCGCCAGTATCGACATCGGTCAGCAGCTTGCCGGCTTCGCCCAGGCGTCCCAGCAGCAGCAATCTGCGCACGGCGATGAGCCGCGCCTGCAGCGCGTTGCGCCGGTCGGCATGGGACTCAAGGACATCGATGGCAGCGTTCAGCGCGCGCGGCGAAGCGGCGAAATCGCGCATGGCCAGCGCCACTTCCGCTTCGGCGACAAGGCAGCGGGCACGCGCCAGCGCCTCATGCGCGCCGAAGCCACGGGCGGCCAGGCGCAGCAATTCGCGGGAACGGGGATATTCGCCCAGCTGGGCCATGGCAATGCCGCGCAAGGCCAGTGCAGGCGGATCATCGCGCAGCGCGATGCGTTTGAGCGCGCCGAGCGCGTCGCCGGCGGCGAGGAAGCGGGCGGCTGCCGCGATCAGGGAATCCATGCCGACAGCATACACTGCCAGCCTGGCGATGAAGGGGCTTGCGCCCCAGCCCTTTACTTGAAGCTATACGTCATTTCGATGTGGGGAATGCCCGCTTCATCGAATTCATCGCCGCGCTGGACGAAGCCGTGGTTCTGATAGAAAGGCGCGGCGCGGGTCTGGGCATTCAGCACCACGGTATGGTCGCCGCGCGCCTGGGCTTGCGCCATGAGGCCTTGCAGCAGCGCGCCGCCCACACCGCCGCCACGCGCCGATTTACGTACCGCCATGCGGCCGATATGGCCGTCCGGCAGCAGGCGGCCGGTGCCGATAGCCACGCCGGCCGCGTCAAACGCAACCGCATGCAGGCAGACCGCGTCCATCTCGTCCATTTCCAGCTCGGCAGGCACGTTCTGCTCCTGCACAAAGACTTCCATGCGGATCGGCGTCGCATGTTCGCGCAGCTGATCCCAGACGCCGTAACGGACTTCCTGAACTATGCTCATTACTTCGCAACTCCTAATTTCATCATGCCGCGCAGGGCGTCGCGCACCTGGGGCGTGGCCGAATACGGATCGGCCGGATTATTCTGATTGACGATGTCGTTCATGCGCTGCGCCACGCCGCCCAAGGCCTGTGGATGCGAGAAGATGTAGAACTGGCCGTCGCCGATGCCTTTGAAGACGATTTCCGCCACATCCTGCGCCATCACCTTGCCCGACATGACCGCCTTGTCAGTCATAGCCTGCGCGGCGAGCTGACTGGCGGTCGGTGCATCCGTCATCTTCACATCCTCGGGACGGTTGCGGTGCGACTGGTTGATCCCGGTCGGCACAAAGTATGGACAGAGCACCGAGGCGCCGATGGGCGCATCGACCAGCGCCAGATCGTGATATAGGGACTCGCTGAGCGCCACCACCGCATGCTTGGACACATTGTAGACGCCCATCACCGGCGGACAAAGCAGCCCGGCCATGGACGAGGTATTGACGATATGCCCTTCGTAATCCGGGTCGCGTTTGGCGCATTCCAGCATCAGCCGGGTGAAAATGCGCACGCCATGGATCACGCCCCAGACGTTCACGCCCAGCACCCATTCCCAATCGGACTCGGTATTCTCCCAGATCAGGCCACCGGAGCCGACGCCCGCATTATTGAACACCAGATGCACGGCGCCATACGCCTCCATCGCCGCATCGGCCAAGGCTTGCACTTCGCTGCCATTGCGCACATCACAGGACAGGCCGACCACTTTGGCGCCCTTGCTGCGCAAGTCTTCCATGGTACGTTCCAGCGCATCGCGCTGCACATCGCCCAGCACCAGCTTCATGCCCCGCTTATGCGCCTCGTAAGCGAATTCGCGGCCCAGTCCACTGGCCCCGCCGGTAATGACGGCGACCCTGTCCTTGAAGTTTTTCATTGTCAGATGAGTTTCACCAGTTGTTTGCCGAAGTTTCTGCCTTTGAGCAGTCCAATCAACGCTTCCGGCGCGGCCGCGAGGCCTTGCGCCACCGACTCACGATACTTTAACTTACCCTGCGCAACGAGAGCGCCCATTTCAGCCAGGCCTTGCGGCCACAGTTCCGGATGCTCGGTGACGATGAAGCCGCGCAGGTTGACACGGTTTTTCAGCAAGGCGCGCGAATTGCGGATCGGAACATCCTCGCCGTTGTAGCCAGCGATCATGCCACACAGGGCCACGCGCGCGAAAGCATTGGTCAGGCCCAGGGCCGTATCGAACACTTCGCCGCCCACGTTCTCGAAGATGGCGTCGATGCCGTCCGGCGCGGCCGCCTTCAGATCGGCTTTCAGATTGCCTGCCTTGTAATCGACACAGGCATCGAAACCCAGCTCATTCACTACATAGTCGCATTTTTCCTTGCCGCCCGCGATGCCGACCGCGCGGCAGCCGCGCAGCTTGGCCAGCTGGCCTACCGCGCTGCCTACCGCGCCGCTGGCCGCCGATACGACTACCGTTTCGCCAGCTTTGGGCTGCATGATCTGATTCATGCCATACCACGCGGTCATGCCTGGCATGCCGACCGCGCCCAGATAGGCCGACAGCGGAATGCCTGATACATCGAGCTTGCGCAGCAGGCTGCCGTCCGACACGCCGATTTCCGACCAGCCGAACATGCCGGCCACGAACTCACCCACCACAAACTGCGCATTACGCGATGCGATCACTTCACCCACCGTGCCGCCGATCATGGTGGCGTCCAGCGGCTGGGGCGCGGCGTAGCTCTTTGCCTCGCTCATGCGGCCGCGCATATACGGGTCCAGCGACAGATAATGCACGCGCACCATCAGCTCCCCCTCGGCCAGCTGCGGCAAAGGCAGGCTCTCAAGCCGGAAGTTCTCCGCCTTGATTTCGCCACGGGGACGGGATGCCAGAACGATGCGTTGGTATGTTGCCATTCAAACTCCTACTTTTTAGACTGCGGACACGCCTCCATCAATAGCCAGCGTTTGTCCGGTGATATGGCGCCCTGCCGCCGATGCAAACAGCACCACGGCGCCTTTTAGATCTTCATCGCCGCCCAGGCGGCCCAGCGGCGCGCCCATTGCCAGCTTCTCTTCGCCGATCGCCTGCAGCACGCCGGCCGTCATTTTAGAGGGGAAGAAGCCAGGAGCGATAGCGTTCACATTAATTCCGTAAGCGCCCCACTCGCCCGCCAGGGTGCGCGTGAAGTTGACCACCGCCGCTTTCGAGGTGTTGTAGGCGATGGTTTTCATGGTTCCCGGCGGATTGCCCGCCAGCCCGGCAATCGAGGCGATATTGATGATGCGGCCCGCTTTGCGCGGAATCATGGAGCGCTTGGCCACCGCCTGCGACAGCAGGAAGATGCTGCGCACGTTCAGGTTCATCACCTTGTCCCACGCTTCCAGCGGATAGTCCTCGGCCGGCGCGCCCCAGGTGGCCCCGGCGTTGTTCACCAGGATATCGATATGGCCCAGATGGCCCAGCGCCGCATCGACCAGAGGGCCGACCGCATCCTCGCGCGACAGATCGGCGGCGACGGCATAGGCGGTCACGCCCTGGCCGGTGAGGAAGGCCACCGCCTCATCGAGCTCTCCCTGCTTGCGCGCCGAAATCACGACGGATGCGCCCTGTTCGCCAAGCGCCAGCGCCATTTGCAGGCCCAGTCCACGCGAACCGCCGGTGACCAGGGCGGTTTTGCCTTTCAGGCTGAATAATTCCTGTGTGGTGCTCATAAGGCGTAGTCCATGCACTGGCGCGCATCGCGCACCGCGCCGAAGAAGGGTTTCAAGGCCTGGTGTTCAGGGTGGGATTGGTAGGCGTCCAGCGCTTCCTTGCTGGCGAAGGCGGAATACAGCACCACGTCATAAGTGGCTTCCAGGTCCGGCTGGGCGATGGCGACTTCGAAGGCGAGAATGCCCGGCACCAGATTGGAGCAGGCATCCAGCATTTCCTTCATCTTGCGCGCGTTGGCGGCACGGTCGGCGCCTTCCGCGTGGTCCTTCAGCTTCCACATCACAATATGCTTGATCATCTTAAACCACCTCGAACAAGCCGGCCGCGCCCTGGCCACCGCCGATGCACATGGTGACGACCACATACTTGACGCCACGGCGCTTGCCCTCGATCAGGGCATGGCCGGTCAGGCGGGCGCCCGACACGCCGTAGGGATGGCCGACCGCAATCGCGCCGCCGTTCACGTTCAGGCGGTCCATGGGGATGCCCAGCTTGTCGGCGCAGTACAGTACTTGCACGGCGAAGGCTTCGTTCAGCTCCCACAGGCCGATATCCTCGACTTTCAGGCCGGCTTTTTTCAGCAGTTTGGGGATCGCGTAGACCGGGCCGATGCCCATTTCATCCGGCTCGCAGCCTGCCACCGCGAAACCGCGGAAGATGCCCAGCGGTTGCAAGCCCTTTTGTTCCGCCGTTTTGGCATTCATCACGATCGCCATTGATGCACCATCCGAGAACTGGCTGGCGTTGCCTGCGCTGATCACGCCGCCCGGCAGCGCGGTGCGGATCTTGGCCACGCCTTCCAGCGTCGTATCGGCGCGGATGCCTTCATCGGCGGAGATGGTCACTTCGCGCGAGGCGAGCATGCCACTGGCCTTGTCGGCCACGCCCATCACCGTGGTCATGGGCACGATTTCAGCGTTGAACAGACCCGCCGCCTGGGCCGCTGCGGCGCGCTGCTGGCTTTGCACGCCGTATTCGTCCTGGCGATCCTTAGCGATGCCGTAGCGCTTGGCCACGATTTCGGCCGTCTGCAGCATGGGCAGATAGATTTCCGGCTTGTTCTGCTTCAGCCAGACTTCCGCATACATATGCATATTCATCTCCTGCTGCACGCAGGAGATCGACTCCACGCCGCCCGCCGCGTAGATATCGCCTTCGCCGGCGATAATGCGCTGGGCCGCGGTGGCGATGGTCTGCAGGCCGGAGGAGCAGAAGCGGTTGATGGTCATGCCCGCCGTGGATACCGGCAGGCCGGCGCGGATTACGACCTGGCGCGCGATATTGCCGCCGGTCGCGCCTTCCGGATTGGCGCAGCCCACCAGCACATCCTCAACCTCTGCGCCCTCGATCCCGGCGCGGGACACCGCCGCTTGCAGTGCATGGGCGCCCAGGGTGGCGCCGTGCGTCATATTGAACGCGCCTTTCCACGATTTGGCCAGCCCGGTGCGGGCGGTCGATACGATGACGGCATCGGTCATGAAAGTCTCCTCTATGGTTGTAATGGTGTCGGGTGGTAGCGGACGAGAATAGCATAGATTAGTACGGTCGTTCGCAGGCTGGAAAGATGGTCATTTTGTAAGTTTGGCGTAAGTTTCAAGCAAGCATGACGTAAGGTTCAGCGCACACACTCCATGATGCTGAAGTAGTAACAGCATATAAATTATTATTATTTGGAGACACAAACCATGGCAATTACCTCAGGTACCGCCGACATGCGCAAAGCGGGCGGGGGCAAGGACGCCCCGATGACCGCCGAAGAGAAGAAGGTGATTTTCGCCTCCTCCCTCGGCACCGTGTTCGAGTGGTACGACTTCTACCTTTACGGCTCGCTGGCCTCGATCATCGCCAAGCAGTTCTTCATCGGCGATCCGACCACCACCTTCATCTTCGCCCTGCTGGCCTTCGCCGCAGGCTTTATCGTACGTCCCTTCGGCGCCCTGGTGTTTGGCCGCCTGGGCGATATGATCGGCCGCAAATACACCTTCCTGGTGACGATCCTGATCATGGGCCTGTCCACCTTCATCGTCGGCCTGCTGCCGGGCCACGCCACCATTGGCATTGCGGCCCCGATCATCCTGGTCGGCCTGCGCCTGCTGCAAGGCCTGGCGCTGGGCGGCGAGTACGGCGGCGCGGCCACCTATGTGGCTGAACACGCGCCGCACGGCAAACGCGGCCTGTTCACCGCCTGGATCCAGACCACGGCGACCCTCGGCTTCTTCCTCTCCCTGCTGGTGATCCTGGCAACCCGCCTGGCCATCGGCGAAGAAGGCTTTGCCGCCTGGGGCTGGCGCATTCCCTTCCTGGTGTCCGTGGTCCTGCTGGGCATCTCGGTGTGGATCCGCCTGTCGATGAACGAATCGCCGGCTTTCGCCAAAATGAAAGCGGAAGGCAAAACTTCCAAAGCACCGCTGTCGGAAGCCTTCGGCCAGTGGAAAAACCTGAAAATCGTGGTGTTCGCCCTGATCGGCCTGACCATGGGCCAGGCCGTGGTGTGGTACACCGGCCAGTTCTACGCCCTGTTCTTCATGCTGCAAACGCTGAAGATCGATATCGCCACCGCGAATATTCTGATCGCCATCGCCCTGCTGCTGGCAACGCCGTTCTTCATCTTCTTCGGCAGCTTGTCGGACAAGATCGGCCGCAAATGGATCATCCTGGGCGGCTGCGTCATCGCTGCCGCCACTTACTTCCCTCTGTTTAACGGCCTGACCCACTACGGCAATCCGCAGCTGGAAGCGGCGCTGAAAAACTCGCCGGTGGTGGTGGTGGCCGATCCAGCATCCTGCCACTTCCAGTTCAACGCCACGGGCGAGAAGAAATTCCCGTCCTCCTGCGATATCGCCACCGCCATGCTGTCGCGCTCCTCGGTGGCTTACACCCGCCAGGACGCGCCTGCCGGTGCCGTGGCCGTGGTCAAGGTCGGCGACAAGGAAATCCAGTCCTTCAACGCCACCATGACCACCGACGGCCATAACTTCGACGCCGACAGCAAGAAGAAGGAAGCCGACCTGAAAAAAGTGATGGGCGATGCGATCAAGGCCGCCGGCTACCCAGCCAAGGCCGATCCTGAGCAGATCAACAAGCCGATGATGGTGCTGCTGCTGTTCGTGCTGGTACTGTATGTGACCATGGTCTACGGCCCGATCGCCGCCATGCTGGTGGAGATGTTCCCGACCCGCATCCGCTACACCTCCATGTCCCTGCCCTATCATATCGGCAATGGCTGGTTCGGCGGCCTGCTGCCTACCACTGCTTTCGCGCTGGTGGCCTTCAAGGGCGACATCTACTACGGCCTGTGGTATCCGATCGTGATCGCCCTGGCAACGGTGGTGATCGGCGCCCTCTTCATCCGCGAAACCAAGGACAACAATATCTACGCGGCTGACTAAAGTCCCGGTGGGCGGCATGGCCGCCTGTCGTTCTTGCGACCGCCCTTCGGGGCGGTTTTTTTCTGCTCAGGCGACGGCCAGGCCGATGCGATGCTGACGGAAGGCTTCGCGGATGCAGGCCCGCAATTGCTCGTCGTCCCAGGGTTTGGTGAAGAAGCGGTAAATGGCGCCACGGTTGATGGCGTCAATCACGGATTCCAGGTCGGCATAACCGGACAGCACAATGCGTATCGTGTCCGGATACAGATCCTTGACGCGGCTGAGGAATTCGGTGCCGCTCATATCGGGCATGCGCTGGTCCGACACCACCACCTGCACCTCGTTGACGGCCAGCAGGCGGAAAGCTTCTTCGGCGTTGACGGCGGCAAGGATTTTATAGCCGTCGCTGCGCAAGGCACGGCCCAGGGCACGCACGATATTCGCTTCGTCGTCCAGCAGCAAAATGGTGTGCGGCGTTTCATCCACCTCGCCCAGCTGCAGCTTGCGGTGGCTGGACAGCAGTTGGGCAAAGCCCTGGGGCGGCAAGGCGCGGCTGAAAAACTGGCCCTGGATCTCGTCGCAGTTGCGGCGCCGCAGATAGCTCACCTGCTCTTCCGTTTCCACGCCCTGCGCCACCACCGTCGCATGCAGATTATGGGCCAGCGCGATCACGGCATTGCAGATGGCGGCATCGTCCGGCACGGTCGTGATGTCGCGCACGAAGGAACGGTCGATCTTCAGGTGGCTGATCGGGAAGCGCTTCAGATAGCTGAACGAGGATTGGCCGGTGCCGAACTGGTCGAGGATCAGGCGCACGCCCAGCGCATGCAGCTCGCGCAGCCTTTCGCCGGCGGCCTCCGTGTCGCGCATGACGGCGCTTTCCGTGATCTCCAGCGCGAGCTGGCGCGGCTCCAGCCGATAGCGCTCCAGCGACTGGCGCACAGTGATCAGCAAATCCGGCTGATTGAACTGGCCCGGCGAGAGATTGACCGAAATGGTCGGCACCGCCAAGCCTTCGCGCAGCCAGGCAGCAATTTGGGCGCAGACATTGTCGATGGCCCAGACGCCGAACGGCAGCAGCAAGCCGCTTTCCTCGGCCAGGCGGATGAATTCCTTGGGGCCGACGATGCCGCGCGTGGGGTGGTACCAGCGCATCAGCGCCTCGGCACCGGTGATCGCGCCATTGACCAGGCTGACCTGGGGCTGGTAGTGCATCATCAATTCCTTCAGCTCCAGTGCGCGGCGCAGCTCGGCCTCCATGGCGAAGCGCGCCGTGGCGCGCGCATTCATTTCCGGGCCGTAGAAACGGAAGGTATTGCCGCCCGCCGCCTTGGCATCGTGCATGGCGAGATTGGCGTGGCGCAGGGCCGCCGCCACTTCCACGCTGTCGTCCGGATACAGGCTGATGCCGATGGACGCCGATGGCGCCAGGCCATCCGGCCCGTCCTCCAGGGGCAACGACAGCGCGGCCAGCATCGCCCCGGCAGCGCTTTCCGCCGCTGCGGCCGACTCCAGCTGCGGCAGCAGCACCAGGAACTCGTCGGCGCCCAGGCGCGCCGCCATGCCTTGCGCGCCCGCTGCCGCTTCCAGCCGCCGCGCCACTTCGGCCAGCATGCGGTCGCCCTGGGCGTGGCCGAGCCTGTCGTTGACGTCGCGGAAGCGGTCGAGATCGATGCACAGGGCGGCCAGCTTGCGGCCGCCGGCCTGGGTCTCGGCGGCCCAGGCCGGCAGTCGCGCCTCCAGCGTGAAACGGTTGGCCAGGCCGGTCAGGCTGTCGTAATTGGCGTGCCGGCTGAGCTGGGCCTCGATGCGCTGGCGTTCGGCGGCGGCGCGCAGGCTGTGCAGGACGAAGCCGAGGGCGGCCGCGATATCGTGCAGCATAGGCACTTCGGCCTCGCTGAAGCGGCCGGCCTGCTCCGAATACAGGCTCAGGCAGCCAAACACGCTGCCCTCGTGCATGAGCGGCATGGCGATGCAGGACAACAGTCCGCGCGGCAAACTGGCGTTGCGCCAGGCCGCGAAGTCGGGATCGGAGCCGACGTCCCGGGCCAGCAAGGTGCGACGCTCGGCAATGGCGATGCCGGCGCCGACGCGGCGCTGGCGGTCCTGGCCCCAGCTCAGATCGAGCAGTTCGATATACTCGCGGTCGCTGCCCGCATGCGCGGCCAATTCCACGCGGCGCTCGCGGTCGCTGCGCGCCAGGCCGATCCAGGCCAGACGGTAGCCGGCGTCGCTCAGATGCTGGCAGATCGCTTGCAATAGCAAAGCCTCGTCGCTCGCTTGCGCCAGCGTCGACACGCAGCGCTGCAACAGGTTGCGCGCGCGCTCCAGGCTGCCGTTGTTCTCTTCCGTTTCCGCCTGGCGCCGCGCCAGCGCTTCCATTTCGGCGGCCACGCCGGCCAGGGTATCGGCCAGCTGGACAAATTCGTTCCGGCTGGCGGCCGGCGGCGTGCCTGCGCCCGGCGCAGCGGCCTGGATATTGTGCGACAGCGCGCCGATCTCGGCGCTGGCGCCGCCCTTGCGGCCACCGGTCGCGGCCAGCACGGCGGCGGCGCGCGCCCGCTGCACGCTGATATAGTCGCCGGCGATGATGTCGGCAGCCAGTTGCAGGCATTCGCGCAGCGTGGCCCCGACGCCGGCCGTGATGCGCCGCGCCCGCCAGCAGCCGAGAAGCGCCGCAGCGGCCGGCGCCAGCAGCATGATTAGCAGCGCGGTAGTGGCAGCCTGCCCGGCCTGGCGGCGCGCGGCCTGATCGGCTTCGCGCGCCAGGCGTTGCAGGCGCTCCAGCGGCGTTTGCAGGGCCGGACCGCGCTGCGCCAGCGGCAAGCTCAAATCGTTGCTGGCCACGGCAATGGCTTGCGCCTGGGTGCGCACGTCCTGCGCGCCGCTGCGCCTTGCCACATCGCGCATCAGCGCGCGCACCCCATCCAGGTCGCCCGCACCGGCGGCGCGCCAGGCTTGCTGGCTCAGCTCGAACACGCCGCCGTCGCCGCGCTGATAATCGCGTTCCGCGTTCAGCGCATGGTAGTGGGCGCCGACGGCGGCCAGCGCGGCCAGCAGCAAGGGCAGGACTGCGGCCGCCAGCGCCAGGTTCAGACGCTGGCGCAAGCCGAAGCGGTGCAAGTTCGCCCAGCCGCCCAGCCTGCCGCCCGCCTCACGCAGCGCGGCCATGAACATTCCTCTTTCTCATGAGCTCGCTCCACAAAGGATGGGCACGGAGGACAAAGGCCTTTGCGCCAAAGTGTAGCGCGTTTCCTCCACGCTGCGGGAGACGGGAATATTCCGCAACAGTATTGGCCTGCAATGCAGGCGCCATTTCGCCACAGCCAGGGCAATGTGCGCCAGCCCGACCCGCAAATCATCAACCAACCGGTACTACCACACTAATCGCGCTGCGGCGCGCCCAGCGGGAAGAGCGCGCGGTAAGGCCTTGCCTCCTCCACCGCGCGCGCGAAGGATGGCCGGGCCAGCAGGCGCGCGCGGTAGGCGCGCAGCAGCGGGTATGACTCGGCGATGCGGTGGGTCCAGTCGGCATAGAACAGCGCCGGGGCGGCAGCGCAATCGGCCAGCGTGAAATCGTCGCCATTGGCCCAGCAGCGCCCGGCCAGTTGCCCCTCAAGCCAGGCGTAGGCCAGTTCCAGCTTGC
Organism: Massilia sp. BJB1822; assembly: GCF_013369485.1. Lineage (GTDB taxonomy): Bacteria > Pseudomonadota > Gammaproteobacteria > Burkholderiales > Burkholderiaceae_D > Rugamonas. Next base: position 120,635 of record NZ_JABWEB010000003.1, on the reverse strand, counting down.
CCTGGGCGAAGGCCTGGGCTTCCTCGCGCTTGGCCGCAACGCCCGTCAGCGCGCCACCGACGGCATGCTGCACGGGACTCATGACATGCAGATCGAAGAAGCGGTCGAGGAAACGCACGTCCAGCGCGGCCGCCGCATCAGCCGGCAGCAGGCGCACCGGACCTGGATGCGCAAGCTGCAGATATTCGATGATGATGCTGGTTTCGAGCACCTGGCGCTCGTCGTCCAGTAGCAGCGGGAATTTGCCTATGGGCCAGCGCCGCTGCCACTCGGTCACATGCTGCGGCGTGTCCGGGCCGATGCAGCGGAATTCAAAAGGCAGCTCGTTTTCGTACAGCGCGATCAGCACCTTCTGGGTGTACGAGGAAAAAGGATGACCATACAGCGCAAGCGACATATTCGACACCTCCATTGGGCGCGGTCCCTCAGGACTGCATTTTTCCGAGATAGGTTTCCAGCTTATTCAGATGTTGCTTGGCGCCTTCCAGCGCGCCATATTTCTCGACCACTTCATCGCGGGATTTCTGGTCGGGATACAGCTGGCGCAAGGTGACCAAGGTGCCGTTGTCGCTTTTCTCCAGGGTGATGCTGGCTTCGAACCAGATCCGCTGTCCGTCGCCGTGATCGTAGACCAGCTTCGATGGCGGCGTGATCTCCTTGAATATGGAGTGGTTAGGATAGCGCGCGCCATCCGGCCCGACCATCTCAAACGTCCAGGCGCCGCCGACACGGAAGTCCATGCGCGAGCCTTCGTTGCGGAAGCCATCCGGACCCCACCAGTTGTCCACGTGGGCCGGGTCGGTCATCGCCTGCCATACCAGCTCGCGCGGGAAAGGCAGCTGCCGCCGCAGGATCAGTTCGCGTTCGCTTTCATTGCTTGCCATCGCTTCTCCCTTTCTCCAATGTATGCAGATAGTTTTCCAGACGGTCGAAACGCGCATCCCAGACCTTGCGCTGCTCCTCGATCCAATCCGACGCCGATTTCAACGGCGCCTCCTCCAGTCGGCACAGGCGCCACTGCGCGTTCTTGCTGCGGCTGATCAGCTCAGCCCGCTCCAACACCTTCAGATGCTTGGTCACAGCCGGCAGCGACATATCGAACGGCTCGGCCAGCTCGCCCACCGTCGCCTCGCCCCGGCTCAGCCGCGTCAACATGGCCCGCCGCGCCGGATGCGCCAGCGCGGTGAAGACGGCGTCCAGATGCTCCTCGTATTTAACCATTAGGTTAACTTAGCAGGCAAAAACGCCCCTGTCAACGCGTTTCCCCTTTGCTCAGTCCGTGTCCGATTGGGGTCAGACCCCAATCGGACACGGGCTCGGCAATAAAAAAGCCGCCTCGTGGGCGGCTCTGGGATGGACTAAGCGCTGGATCAGGCGATGATGCGCAGCGAGAAGTCGGTGGCGCGGATGTCCTTGGTCAGGGCGCCAATGGAGATGCGGTGCACGCCGGTTTCGGCAATGGCGCGCACAGTGTCGAAGTTGACGCCGCCCGACGCTTCCAGCAGCGCGCGGCCGCCGTTGATTTGCACGGCCTGGCGCATCATGTCCAGCTCGAAATTGTCGAGCAAGACGGAAATGGCGCCAGCGGCCAGGGCTTCTTCCAGCTGGACCAGGGTTTCCACTTCGACCTGGACCGAGACGCCAGCATTCAGGCGCTTGGCCGCGACCAGGGCCGCCGTCACGCCGCCGGCGGCAGCGATATGGTTTTCCTTGATCAGGATGCCGTCGTACAGCGCCATGCGCTGATTCTGGCCGCCGCCCACGCGCACCGCGTACTTCTGCGCCTGGCGCAGGCCCGGCAGGGTTTTGCGCGTGTCGAGAATCGCGGCCGTGGTGCCGGCAATCGCATCCACATAGCGGCGCGTGGCGCTGGCCACGCCCGACATCAGCTGCATGAAATTCAGCGCGCTGCGCTCGGCCGTCAGCAGGGCGCGGGCCGGGCCGGCGATGGTGCAGACCGGCGTGTCGGCCGCCATCTCGTCGCCTTCGGCATAATGCCATTCGATGCCGATGGTGGCATCGACGGCGTGCATGATGCCTTCGAACCAGGGCGCGCCGCACAGCACTGCGTCCTCGCGCACGATGACGCGGGCCGTAGCGCGGCCGTCTTCCGGCACCAGTTTGCCGGTCAGGTCGCCAGTGCCGACGTCTTCCAGCAGGGCCGAGAGCAGATTGGCTTCAAATGCCGCCTTCAGCGGCGCGTCGAATGGGGCAAAGCGGTTTTGCAAAGTACTCATGCAGGTCCAATTCCCTGGAACAGTTTCGCTTCCTGGGCCAGATCGGCACTCGGCGCGACCTTGGCTTTCTTCGCAGCCGCAAAGTCCAGCATGCGGCTGATGGAGCGCACGGCGTCCTTGCCGATGGCAGGGTCGACGTGGATTTCGTTGTTCATGTTTTCCAGCACCTCGGCCAGATTGCGCAGGCCGTTCATCGCCATCCATGGGCAGTGGGCGCAGCTCTTGCAGGTTGCGCTGTTGCCGGCGGTCGGCGCTTCGATGAAGGTCTTGCCTGGCGCGGCCTGGCGCATCTTGTGCAGAATGCCATTGTCTGTGGCGACGATGAAGGTATCGGCGTCCATATTCACGGCGGCGGCGATCAACTGCGAGGTGGAACCCACCACATCGGCCTGCTCCACCACATTGGCGGGCGATTCCGGGTGCACCAGCACTTTCGCGTGCGGGTACTCGGCCTTCAGCAGATCGAGTTCGATGCCTTTGAATTCGTCGTGCACCAGGCAGGAGCCCTGCCACAGCAGCATGTCGGCCCCGGTCTGCTTCTGGATATAGGAACCCAGGTGCTTGTCCGGCGCCCACAGGATTTTCTTACCCTGCTCATGCAGGTGCTTGACGATGTCCAGCCCGATCGAAGAAGTCACCATCCAGTCGGCGCGCGCCTTGACGGCGGCGCTGGTGTTGGCATACACGACCACGGTGCGGTCCGGATGCAGGTCGCAGAAGGCGGCGAATTCGTCGGCCGGGCAACCCAGGTCGAGCGAACAGGTCGCATCCAGGTCTGGCATCAGGATGGTCTTTTCCGGACTGAGGATCTTGGCCGTCTCGCCCATGAAGCGCACGCCGGCCACGACCAGGGTCTTGGCGGCGTGGTCACGGCCGAAGCGGGCCATTTCCAGCGAGTCGGAAACGCAGCCGCCGGTTTCCTCGGCCAGATCCTGCAGGTCCGAGTCCACATAGTAGTGGGCGACCAGCACCGCTTCGCGTTCGCGCAGCAGGCGGCGGATGCGCTCCTTCAGCTCTTCCTTCTCGGCCAGGCTGACCGGGGCCGGGGTTCTGGCCCAGGCGTGGGCCACACAACTGGCGCCCTCGCTGGGCTTTTCGTATTCAACTGTCTTGATCGGTATTGCTGGGGCGTTCATTTAAGCGATGCCTTGGCTCGTCAAATAGTCTTCGTAGTTGCCACGGAAGTCGATGACTTCGTTTTCCTTGATCTCGATGATGCGGTTGGCCAGCGAGGAAACGAACTCGCGGTCGTGCGACACGAAGATCAGCGTGCCGGCGTACTTCTCCAGCGCGATGTTGAGCGATTCGATGGATTCCATGTCCATGTGGTTGGTCGGCTCGTCCAGCAGCAGGACGTTGTGACGGCCCAGCATCAGCTTGCCATACATCATACGGCCTTTTTCGCCACCCGACAGGACGCGCACCGATTTCTTGACCTCGTCGCCGCCGAACAGCAGGCGGCCCAGGCTGGAACGCACGGCCTGGTCGTCGTCGCCTTCCTTGGTCCACTGGCCCATCCAGTCGGTCAGATTGGTATCGGACGCGAATTCCTCGGTCGGATCCTGCGGCATATAGCCGACGTTGGCGTTCTCGGCCCACTTGACCATGCCGGTGTCTGAATGCAGGCCGGCGATATCGTCACCGCCGATGCAGCGCAGCAGCGTGGTCTTGCCGGCGCCGTTGGCGCCGATGATGGCGATGCGTTCGCCCGCCTCGACCATGATGCTGAAGTTCTTGAACAGCTGGCGGTCGTAGGCTTTGGACAGGCCTTCCACTTCCACGGCCAGGCGGTGCAGTTTTTTCTCGCCTTCGAAACGCACGAAGGGATAGGCGCGCGAGGATGGCTTGATGTCCTCGACCTTGATCTTGTCGATCATCTTGGCGCGCGAAGTCGCCTGGCGGGCTTTGGACTTGTTGGCCGAGAAGCGGCGCACGAAGTCCTGCAGCTCGGCGACTTTCTCTTTCGCCTTGGCGTTGTTGGCCAGCTGCTGGTTGCGGGCCTGGGTCGAGGCCAGCATGTAGTCGTCGTAATTGCCTGGGTAGATTTTCAGCGTGCCGTAATCCATGTCGGCGACGTGGGTGCAAACCTGGTTCAGGAAGTGGCGATCGTGCGAGATGATGATCATCGTCGAGTTGCGCTCGTTCAGCACGTCTTCCAGCCAGCGGATGGTGTTGATGTCCAGGTTATTGGTCGGTTCGTCGAGCAGCAGGATGTCCGGATTCGAGAACAGCGCCTGGGCCAGCAGCACGCGCAGCTTCCAGCCGGGCGCCACGGCGCTCATCGGGCCTTGGTGCAGGTCGATGGTCACGCCCACGCCCAGCAGCAGTTCGCCGGCGCGCGCTTCGGCGGTGTAGCCATCGTATTCGGCTACTTTGCCTTCCAGCTCGGCCGCTTCCATATAGTCTTCATCGGTCGCTTCTGGATTGGCGTAGATCGCATCGCGCTTTTGCATGGCCGCCCACATCTCGGTGTGGCCCATCATCACCACGTCCAGCACGCGCATTTCCTCGTAGGCGAACTGGTCCTGGCGCAGCTTGCCCAGGCGCTCGTTCACGTCGAGCGAGACATTGCCGGCCGACGGCTCCAGGTCGCCACCCAGGATTTTCATGAAGGTGGACTTGCCGCAGCCGTTGGCGCCGATCAGGCCATAGCGGTTGCCGTCGCCGAACTTGACGGAAATATTCTCGAACAACGGCTTGGCGCCGAACTGCATGGTGATGTTAGCGGTAGAGAGCATGTTTCTTTCGGGTCTTTGCTGAATGAAAACAGCAAGTTATACGGTAATCGAACATTATACCGCAGCCACTGCCGCGCACTGGGGAAAGCCGCCGCTTTTAGGAGGTATGTTTTTTGCTGGACTGGATAAATACACATACTTTTTGCGGGAGCCGTCATGAGCAGCGGAAACGCACCAACACCCTTGGAACCGCCGTTTGCAAGCTCCGGCGATGCAACATATGATAAGAACATGGAATCCCGTGTAAGCAGGCTTGAAGCTGATCTTGCGGCCTTGAAGACCGACGTGGCGGTTATTCGCTCGAATTACGTCACCAAGGAAGACTTACACAAGGAGATCAACAATCTGACTTGGCGACTTATCACCTTCGTTTGCAGCTTCGGCACAGCCCTGGTGGCTGCCACCTATTTCATCGCGCGGCATTCCTGACATCCTGCCAAAACCGCCAAGTTGACAGCCGGGTATGGTTTTCTGCCGAAATAGCGCATAATTGCGGGCTCGAATGGCGGACGCCGCAGCTGGCGCCCGCCACGCCCGAAAATACTTCTATGCGAGTTGAAACCATGACCAAGAGAACGTCCCTGAGAGACATTCCACACAATACGCTGTTCCGCCAAGGCGACACCTTTGTTCTGTTTGGCGAGCTGTTCGGCCGCGGCTATGTCAATGGCCTGCTGGACGAGGCGCGCAAAGCGGGCATGAACATCATCGGCATGACGGTTGGCCGCCGCGACGAAAACAACCAGCTGCGCCCGCTGAACGCGGAAGAACTGGCCGAAGCCGAAGCCAATCTGGGCGGCCGCGTCATCAACGTGCCGCTGATGGCCGGTTTCGACCTCGACGCGCCGGCTGGCGAGCCGACCCCGACCGCCCTGCTGGCCGATATGACGCTGAAAAACTGGCAGGAATTCAAACTGGACTGGCAGCAGATCGAGCGCTGCCGCGAAACCGGCGTGGCGCGCTTCAAGGCGTCGGCCGCGCAAGCCATGGCCCAGCTGGACGGCATGATCGCCGACGGCACGAATGTCTACTTCGCCCACACCATGGCTGGCGGCATCCCGAAAGTGAAGGTCTTCCTGGCCATCGCCAACCGCGTATACAAAGGCCGCGGCGAGCGCTTCATGTCCTCGCGCGAGCTGCTGGACAGCGATCTGGGCAAACTGATCCTGATGAATTTTGACGAGGTGACGGCCAACACCTTCATGCATCTGATCGACGCCAGCGCCGGCATCCGCGCCCGCCTGGAAAAGACCGGCGGCCAGGCGCGCTACAGTGCCTACGGCTACCACGGCACCGAGATCCTGATCGGCGGCGAATACCTGTGGCAGACCTACAGCAACTACACCCAGGGCTACGCCAAGATGCGCCTGGAGTCCGTCGCTTCGGCGGCCTGGGAAAAAGGCGTGCAGGCGACCGTGTTCAACTGCCCGGAAATCCGCACCAACTCTTCCGACATCTTCGTCGGCGTGGAACTGTCGCTGTTCCCGCTGCTGGAAGCGCTGAAGAAGGAAGGCGGCGCGGCATGGGCGCAGCAGCAATGGGAAGCTTGCCAGGCCTTGCTGGAAGACGGCATCAAGCTGGACGACCTGCTGGCCCGCATCGCCGCCTACAACGGCGACGCCACCAGCGCGAGCTTCCGCAACTTCGACGCCTGGCCGATGGATAACACGCCAGCGCTGGCCGAAGTCATGATCGGCACCTCGGAAGACATCACCAAGCTGCACAAGGAGCGCAAGGAACTGATCACTGACCTGCTGAGCGCCCTGGTGCTGGAAGGCACCGGCCCGCTGATGTTCAATGAAATGTCCAAACCGGCAGCGCCGGTGATCTGGCTGAACCACGACGTCATCGCGCGTCTGCTGAACCAGAACCACGCGGCCTGATAGCCGTTCCGGCGCGGGCCGACAAGACGTCCGCGCCGGAGTCTAATGCACATTGCGTGCGATGTAGTACACCACCGCGACCAGCAGGCTGGCAAAGCCGATCAGCCGCCAGGTTTGCGCATGTAAGGCCTTATGGACTTCTGCGACATCTGCTTTAGTCGCGTAATTCGAGCGAATCACATTCACGGCGATTTTCAGCTCTTCCATATCCTTCTTCAGCTCAGTCACATCCTGCTCCAGTTTGGCAATCCGGTTCAACATACTTTGATATTCGGCGTGACGAAACAGCATGTCAAGCTGAACCGGATCTTGAGGCGTAGGCATGGTTTTCCTCCTGCGAACATAAAGCTCCACATTGCTCCCAACGCCGCATATTGTTTTTGATGCAAGACAAGCCCAGCGCTATCTATATCCTGCGCTAGAATAGCGGTGCAGGCGCGAATGCAGCGGGGATGGCATGGAACTATCCGATTTCGTGGAAGACGTAGCGTATAAATCGCTGCCCGTACTGGGTGTGATTCTGCTTGCCTTGGCTGTGGAACGCCTACGGCCCGCCGAGCGGCAGCGCCCCTCCTCGGCGGCGTTCAATGTGGCGTACACCTTCGTTTATGCTATCGGCTTCGCGGTCTTGCAACTGGCAACGGGGGCGCTGACCGTCGCCGCCGTCAACGCGGCGGGAGGCGGACTGATTCCGCTGGCCGACCACGGCTGGCTGCTGCTGCCCTCTTTCCTGCTCTATCTGCTGACGCTGGATTTACTGGAGTATCTGTTCCATCGCGCCCAACACCGCTACGCCTGGCTGTGGGCCATGCACTCCCTGCATCACAGCGATCCGGCCATGAATGCCTCGACCACCGAGCGCCATTTCTGGCTGGAGCCGGGATTGAAACTGCTGACGATTTATCTTCTGGCGGGACTGCTGTTCAAAACGCCGCCGGTGATCCTTGGCATGTATGCGCTGCTCGGTTTCTACAATATCGTGCCGCATATGAATCTGCGCCTGGGCTTTGGGCGCTGGTGGTTTCTGCTGAACTCTCCGCAATACCACCGCATCCACCATTCGGTGCGGCCGGAGCATTACAACTGCAATTACGCCGCCCTCTTCCCGTTCTGGGACCGCATCTTCGGCACCGCCCGCATTCCGCAGCCGGACGAATATCCACCGACCGGCCTGGGACCGGAGGAAACGCCCAAGCATTTTGCGGAAGCCCTGCTCTGGCCTTTGCGGCGGCTGTGGCGCCGAAGCGCGAAGCAAAGTCAGAGCGTTGGGTAGTCCCTCACCGTGAGGTCGAAACCACCGGCATCGGAACGCAGGCGAGCCATGCCACCGAACGGCAGTGTGCAGCGCTCCTTGATATGACCGAAGGGCAGACCAGTCAGCACCGGCATGGGCAGCACGCTGCGGATATACGCGAGCATCGCCTCGAAGTCATAGCCGTTATCGTGCGGCGCCAAGCGGTAGCCGGAAAAATCTCCCAGGACCACGGCCTTTTGCCCATCCAGCGCTCCCGCATGCAGCAGCTGCAGCAGCATGCGCTCGACCCTGTAAGGATGTTCGGCGATGTCTTCCAGGAACAGGATGCCGCCCTCGATGCGCGGCCAGTACGGCGTGCCGATCAGGTGGTTCACCAGCGCCAGATTGCCGCCCCACAGCGGACCGCCAACATCGACCTGCGGATTGCCTTCAGCCGTGCCGCGCACAAAGTGCTCTGGCCCGCGCAGGCAGTCCCAGAAATTCTTCAGCGTGTATTCCACCGGCTCGTCGCGGATAAAATCGTCGCACATCATCGGGCCAGCAAAGCTGGCGCGCGCCGTCGCGGCGTACAAGCCCATATGAAAAGCGGTGAAATCGCTATAGCCGACAAACAGCTTGCCGCTGTCGGCCATGGCGCGGAAATCGATCTGCGGCAGGATGCGGCTGATGCCATACTGTCCGCGAAGCGCGATCACCACCTGCACCTCGGGATCGGCGGCAGCGGCATTCAGTTGCGCCAGTCGGCCGGCATCGCTGTCGGCAAAACGCTGGAAGCGGCGCGCGTCGCTGTAATAGTTGTGAACGGTGTGGCCTTGGGCTTCAAGGCGGGCGATGCCGCGCTGCAGTGCTGCGTCATCCTGGGCGGCGCCGCTCGGTGCGGCGATGGCGATGCCAATGCGGTTGATAGTCAAGATAGTTCGTTACGGGTTGGCTGAGGCGCAGCCATCTTACTCTGGAGGTGGATGTCGATCAAGCCAAGCAGGCGTTCGGTCAGTTGCGGCGGCAGATCGTGGCCCATGCCTTCGATCACATGCAGCGCCGCGCCCGGGATCTGGCGCGCCGTATCGATGCCGCAAGCGGCCGGCACCAGCGGATCGGCGGCGCCATGAATCACCAGCGCCGGACAGGCGATGGTCTGCAGCAGCGCGCTGCGGTCGCCCGAGGCGGCGATCGCCACCAGCTGGCGCGCCATGCCGTCAGGGTTCACATTGCGGCGAATCGCGCATTCGATCATGCCGCGCAGCTGGCGCTCCGGCATGGGATAGGCGGGACTGCCGATGGTGCGGAAGGTATTGTACATATGCGCCACCAGATCCTCGCGGGTGCGGCGCGATGGCGGCTTTTGCAGCAGTATCTTGCGCGCGGCGGCCGTTGGTCCCGGCAAACCGGGACGGCCGCTGCTGGACATGATGGAGGTCAGGCTCAGCGTGCGCTGCGGATAGCGCGCCGCGAAAATCTGCGCGATCATGCCGCCCATCGAGGCACCAATAATATGCGCCTTGGCGATGCCCAGCACGTCGAGCAGGCCGCGCGCATCGCTGGCCATATCGTCCAGGGTATAGGCCGAGCGCAGGCGGAAGCCGAACAGGTTCTTGAGGTAGGCGAGCAGCAGATTGGGGGAACCCGCGTGGTCGAACTTGGTGGACAGGCCGGCATCGCGGTTGTCGTAGCGGATCACGCGGTAGCCCAGGTCGACCAGGCCGTCGACAAAATCGCGCGGCCAGGAGATCAGCTGCAGGCCCAGGCCCATATTGAGCAGGATGACAGGATGCGAGGGATGGCCGCTCGCCTCGTATGTAATCGTAATGCCGTTCGCCTGCACGTTCGCCACCGCCTTACCCTCCTCTAGCCTTCGAGGATAGCACGACGGCAGGCGCCATGGCGCTATGTATTGCGCCGAGCCTCTGCTGCAGCGCGGCGACGGGCGGCGAAAAAGCTGCGCAGCAGATTGGCGCAATCTTCGGCCAGCACGCCACCGATAGTCTGGGTATGGTGGTTGAGCTGCTCCTGCTCAAACAGATTGAGCACCGAGCCGCAGACACCGGTCTTGGGATCGCTGGCGCCGAACACGACGCGCGCCAGGCGCGCATGCATCATCGCGCCGGAGCACATGACGCAGGGTTCCAGCGTCACATACAGCTCGCAGCCGGGCAGACGGTAATTGCCCAGCACCTCGGCGGCGGCGCGCAAGGCCATCACCTCGGCATGGGCGGTCGGGTCGTGGCGGCCGATAGGCTGGTTGTAGCCGCGGCCGATAATCGCGCCATCCTTGACCACCACGGCGCCGACCGGCACCTCGCCCAGATCCCAGGCCTTCTGCGCCTCAACCAGTGCGGCGCGCATGAAGCCCTGTTCCGCTTCGGTGGCAGCATAGGCCGGCACGGGAGTGGCAGACGCGTCCAGCGGCGTGGGCGGCACTGCTTCAGGCATCGGTGATCTCGGCCCAGCAGTTCGGGGTTTCGTGCAGCACCAGCTTGTGCAGATGCAGACCGGTGCCGTAGCGGTCTTTGTAGGCCGCTTTCAGGATTTCGAAGGCGACTTGCGCCAGGTTTTCCACGGTCGGGATGCGGTCGATCACCACGGTCTTATGATTCGGCAGCGAGGCCAGGAATTCCTTGACGGCGGCATCCTTCTCATAGACCAGGAAGGCGTGGTCCCAGACGTCCACCAGATGTTCCTTGGCGATGGACTTCACGTCGGAAAAGTCCATGATCATGCCGTTGTCGGAGTTGCCTTCGGCGCTGATCACCTGGCCGGTCAGGGTGATTTCCAGGGTGTAGCGATGGCCGTGCAGGTTGCGGCACTGGCTTTTGTGGTCGGGAATCCGGTGGCCGGCATCGAATTCGAGCTTGCGGGTAATGGTCAGCATTGTGTTTAAGGTATTTGCAACAGTTTATGGGTTTGCAAGCTCAGCTTCCATTTCGGATTGCGCTTGCAGGTTTCGATCGCCAGACGGGTGTTGAATTCGGCCAGGGGGCCATCCATCGGCTGCACGAAGAAATTCTCGAAATCCAGGCCTTCGTAGGCGGCCAGGTCTTGCCCGGCCTGTGGAATCACCACCTTGATTTCATTGCCTTTATGGACCACCAGCTGGGAGCCCATCTTGGGGCTGACACAGATCCAGTCCACGCCGGGCGGCACCGCCATCGTGCCATTGGTTTCGATGGCGATGGTGAAGCCGGCCGCGTGCATGGCGGCGATCAGCGGCGCGTCGAGCTGCAGCAGCGGTTCGCCGCCGGTGAAGACCACGTATTTGCTGGCGGTATGGGTGTCCGGCCACAGGCTGTTGATCTTGGCGGCCAGCGCTTCGGCGGTGGCGAACTTGCCGCCGCCCTCTCCGTCCGTGCCGACGAAATCGGTGTCGCAGAACTGGCAGACGGCGCTGGCGCGGTCGCTCTCGCGCCCAGTCCACAGATTGCAGCCCGAGAAGCGGCAGAACACGGCAGGACGGCCCGCGTGGGCGCCCTCGCCCTGCAAGGTGTAGAAGATCTCTTTGATGCTGTAAGTCACAATATTTCCTGAAAACGGACACGAAGTCCGGAGGGGCAACCCTCTATTATATGCCGGATGTGGCTTTTCCGCCCAGCCTGCTGCTCCAGCGGCGGTCCAAAGCGGGCGAATTGACCTATCCAGCAGGCAATTTTGACATTCAGCAATATTGCACGGGAATGGGCGCGCTACTGTCGAAGCGTGCCCATTCCGGAGGCCCTCATGCCCGCCCTGCTCCCGGCCTCGTCCGACGCCACCATCGACATGCCCCTGTTCTGGCCGCAGGCCATGCAGATCGAAGTCTTGGCCCTGTGCGCCATGCTGCTGGCCCTGCTAGTCCTGGCGCTGCTGTGGCGCCTGCGCCGCCAGCAGCACGCGCTGCGCGGCCTGCAGATCCAGCTCGCGGCCAGCCATCGCCACCAGGATGAGGCCGAACGGCGCCTACTGGAGGCGCACCAGCAGCTATGCGCCCTGGCCGCCAAGCAGGACCATGTCTGCCATGGCGAACGCCTGCGCATCGCGCGCGACATCCACGACGACCTGGGCCAGTACATGCTGGCCCTGCAGCTGGAAATCTGCGTGCTGCGCAGGAATCCGCAGATACCCGACTGGATGGCGCAAGGCTTGCTGATGCTGGAAGATCATCTGGGTCTAGCCTTGCGTTCCCTGCGGGCAATTTTGAACAATTTGCGTCCCGCTGCACTGCAACATGGCTTGCGTCGCGCCATACAACAGCAGGCGCGCGAGTTCACCCGCACCTGTGGCATTCCTTGCAAGCTGGAGGCTTTCGAAGATGCGCGCGCCGAAGCCTGCAATGGTGATCCGGGGCGCGCCGAGGCCGAGGCGGCGCTGTACCGCATGTTGCAGGAAGCGCTATCAAATGTGGCGCGCCATGCCTGTGCTAGCGAAGTGTGCATCGCGCTGGCCAGCAGCCCCTCCCTGCTCAGTCTAAGCGTGCGCGATAACGGCGTTGGCCTGCCGCACCAGAGCCGGCGCCGGGGCTACGGTCTGCCTGGCCTGGCCGAACGCCTGCAGGCGGCGGGCGGCCAGCTGACGCTGGAAAGCAAACCGGGCCAGGGCACCACCCTGCTGGCTGCCATTCCGATAGTTTCCCAAAGAAAAGATCTTGCGCCAGATCAGAGCGAGATTTGCGATTAATCAAAGGCACACCGCTTGGGAATAGCAGAATGAATAGAGCGGAGGGCGAAACCTTCGCCCAGCCACTGCCAGCCCACCAAAAGGACGGCCCAATGAATACTGCGCAAATGCTTCCACGGGTGACGGATTTTCCACCGCCCGCACCAGCCCGGCCGCAAGGCTTTGACCTGGATCTTATGGAGTTGCTGGTCATTCCAGTCTTTGTGCTGGACCAGCAGCGCCGCGTGCTGATCTGGAACCGTGCCTGCGAGCGGCTGACCGGCGTGGCGGCCAGCGAAGTGGTCGGCACCAGCGACCATTGGCGCTGCTTTTACAACCGGCCGCGCGCCACCCTGGCCGACCTCGTGCTGCAAGGCCGCACCGAGGAAATCCGCCAGCTCTACGACAGCGCCCGCCCCCGTCCCCAGCAGCGCGAAGGCTTATGCGCCGAGAACTGGTGCGATATGCCGCGCGTGGGCCGGCGCTGCTATCTGGCGGCCGACGCCAGCCCGATCTACGATAAGGAAGGCCGCATCGTGGCCGTAGTGGAAACCCTGCGCGATATGACAAACGAAAAGAAAGCCCAGATCGCCCTGGAACAGCTGGCCACGCGCGACGGCCTGACCGGCCTCGCCAACCGCCGCTGCTTCGACGACACCCTGCGCGCCGAATGGCAGCGCGCCCTGCGCCAGCAGCAGCCCTTGTCGCTGCTCATGGTCGACGTGGATAATTTCAAGCAGTACAACGATACCCACGGCCATCTGGGCGGCGATCAATGTCTGCAGAAGGTGGCATCGGCTCTGGCGAGCGAGATGCGCGCCAACGATCTGGTGGCGCGCTACGGCGGCGAAGAGTTTGCCGTGATCCTGCCGAACCAGGCATTGAAAGGCGCGGCCATCGTGGCGGAGCGGGTGCGCAGCCGCATCGAACGCCTGCAATTGCCGAATGTCGGCTCGGCCCAGCCCTATGTCACCGTCAGCATCGGCGCGGCGACCGCGCTGGCGGCGGCGGGCGAAGAGCCGCAGCAGCTGGTAGCCACCGCCGACGCCGCGCTCTACCGCGCCAAGCACCTGGGCCGCAACCGCATCAGTCTGCCGGTTGTGGAAAAAGCCGATTGCGCTTGCTGAGATATCAGCCGAAAATCTGATAAGGCAAGGCTTCGGGCATCACGCCAACCAGCGAAGCCTTGAACTCCGGCGATTCAGAGAAATTCAACAGCACATGTTCGCGCGTCTGGCCAATCACAGTCAGATCGTTCAGGTGGAAGCGGAAGCCACCTTCGTCCGGTGCGCGGTGCAGCACATTGGCATACAGCTGCGTAACAAACTGGGCATCGCTCAGATTGCTACCGTACAGTCGCAGGAATTCCGGGCTATTAACAAAATCACGCGCAATCGATACCAGGCTGATATCCCTATCACGCGCATTCAGCCAGAAGCCAAAGCCGCCCTCGTCCGGCGTGCGGCCAAAAGCCGCCTGGTAGAGGCGGTATAGCTGCCCTGGCGCACCAGCGGTATCCAGGGCAAGTGCGCCGTCGGCAAAGCTCAGGCGTTCCACCTGGGTCAGCACATCAACGCCGCCATTGCTCTTCAGATCGTTTACCAGGAAGGAAGCGCCGCCGCTGCTCACCGCATAATCCTTGCGCTGGCCGGTATATACCAAGGTATCGATGCCGCCACCGCCATCGATGTTTTCATTGCCCACGCCAGCAATTAGGCGGTCCGCCCCTGCCGTGCCAGTCTGGCGGGCCTCCGCCAGCGGCAAATCGTTAACCGCCACAGTGCGATCGCTGAAATGCAGCAGTTCGATCCCGCTGAGGGAGTCATTGCCTTCGCCCTGCACAATCACACCGCCGTCGCGCCGCGCCAGAGTGTATTGCGAGAAGGCGCCGTTATAGAACACGGTATCCGTACCCAGGCCACCTTCGATACGGTCGTTGCCGGCGCCCTGATAGATCACATCAGCGCCACTGCCGCCGACAATGGTGTTGTTGGTAGTGACGTTGGCGTAAATGGTGGAACCGCCGGACCCGGCAATGGCGCCCTCCATCGTCACACCATAGGCGATCGAGACATTGTTTAGACCCGGTGCCGTTTCGCTGAACTGGCCGGCATTCAGATTGATGACCACCGGCCCCGTGCACGCCGAAAAGTCGAGCGTATCGCTGCCCCCCGCATCCCAGATGCACATGGCGGGCTGGGCGGCGCTGACGGAATATACATCGTCGCCGGTATGGTAGCTCATGTTCGCACCATACAGATACTGCATGGCCTGAATATCGTAGAGCATGGGCGTGGTGGCATACTTGCCGGTCTTGGACGAGGCCGCGCCAGGGTTGTACGACATCTGCGTGTAATCCACCGTATCGGTGCTGGCCGGCAGGTAAGGGCCGCCAATGGTGCTGCCGCCCGAATCGTAGTTGCCGGGGTGTTTCAAACCGAGGGTATGGCCCAGTTCATGCAGCATGACGGTGGCGCCATACGAGCCTTCGGCAAAGTTGTTGCTGGAACTGGACTTGTTATTTAGATACAGATATGTCGTAGGCAGACCGGGTTCGGGCAGATAGGCATAGGCGCTGCTGCGCGAAGCCTGGTCGTTGGTGCCGAACTGGATCTGTCCGCCGCCCAGCACTTCGCTGAAAGTGATATTGGCCACCGATGCCCATTTCGCCAGCGCCACGCGCGCGGCATCGCGCTGCAGGCTGTTCATCACGGCAAAGCCGTTCGAGTCTTCGCTGGCAGCGTCCCGTGGCGGCGCGTTCAGGAAGCTGTAAGTCAGGTTGATCGCCGTTTTAGGCTGGCTGTTCCAGCTGCCATAAACCAAAGAGTCAATCGAATTAATCCCGGTAGTGAAAGCCATGGCGTGAGTAGATGAGGAATCGGACACGCGCAGATGGTAACACGCCGATTTCGCTATACATGTCCTAGTGAAATATTTTATTCTGGCGGCGTTGTTACATAGATAGATGAACAACACTATGAAAAAGACCAGCTAGAAACCAAGGAGAGAATGTGTCAAGAGTGATTCCCCTGCTGACCCTGGCCCTGTCGGCGCCAGTGTTTGCCGCGCCCGCCCCAGCCGCCGCACCCGATCTGCTGCCCTTCAAGGCCACCGAAAAAGTGCTGCCGAACGGCTTGAAAATCATCGTGGTGCCGACCGGCTTCCCGAATATCGTCTCGCTGCAAATTCCGGTACAGACCGGTTCGCGCAACGAAGTGGAGCCGGGCAAATCCGGCTTTGCCCACTTCTTCGAGCATATGATGTTCCGCGGAACCAAGGAATATCCGCCCGAAAAATATCAGGACATCATCACCCGCGCCGGCGCGCGCCAGAACGCTTACACCAGCGACGACCTGACCAACTACCACACCACCTTCGCCAAGGAAGACCTGGAAACGGTGCTGAAGGTCGAAGCCGACCGTTTCCAGCACCTCTCCTACGGCGAAGACGTGTTCAAGACCGAATCGCGCGCCGTGCTGGGAGAGTACAACAAGAACAGCGCCAATCCGGTCTCCAAGCTGTTCGAGGCCATGCGCGACACCGCCTACGAAAAACACACCTATAAGCACACCACGATGGGCTTCCTGAAAGACATCGAGGATATGCCCAACCAGTATGCCTACTCCAAGGTCTTCTTCGACCGCTGGTATCGTCCCGAGCGCACCACCATCATCGTGGCCGGCGATATCGAGCCGCAGAAAGCTGTCGCCCTGGTCGAGAAATACTGGAGCAAATGGCAGCGCGGCAGCTATAAGGTCGATGTGCCGGTGGAACCGGCGCCGAAAGCGCCGCTGTACAAGCACGTCACCTGGGCCACGCCAACCCTGCCTTGGGTATCGGTCGCCTTCCGCGCGCCGGCCTTCTCCGAAAAGCAGAAGGACCAGGCTGCGCTGAGCGTGCTGCTGTCCCTGTCCTTCGGCCGCACCTCGCCGCTGTACAAGCGCCTGGTGCAGGATGAGCAGAAAATCGACCAGCTGTTCGACAGCACGCCGAACCGCGTCGACCCGACCCTGGCCGTGATCGGCGCCCGCGTCAAGAAGGCCGAGGACACGGTCTATGTGCGCAATGCCATCATGGAAACCGTCGCCAAGCTGCGCTCCGAACCGGTCGGCGAGAAAGCCCTGGCCGACGCCAAGTCGGCGCTGAAGTATGGCGTGATCCGTTCTCTGGACAACACCGAGCAGATCGCCGGCATGCTGGCCTCCTACGTGCACTTCAACCGCTCCTACGGCACGCTGAATAACTACTACCGCGTGCTCGACAGCCTGACCCCGGCCGACCTGCAGGCGGCCGCGCGCAAATACCTGACCGATGAAGGCCTGATCGTCACCACGCTGTCGAACGGCGCGCTGCCGGCCGATATCGGCGAACTGCCCAAGCTGGCCGCGCTGGAACCGAAGCTGAACACGGCCAAGATCGACCTGCTGGTGCAGAAATCGGCGCTGCCGCAGATCCGCTACAAGCTGGTGTTCGGCGCCGGCTCGGCGCACGACCCGCAAGGCAAGGAAGGCCTGGCCGCGCTGACCGCCGCCATGGTCGCATCGGCCGGCTCCAGCGAGCGCAAGATCGACGAGATCAGCAAGGCGCTGTTCCCGCTGGCCGGCAGCTTCAGCGAGCAGACCGACAAGGAAATGTCCACCTTCACCGGCACCATTCACAAGGATAACTGGAGCCAGTTCCAGGACATCGTGATGCCGCAGCTGCTCGCGCCAGGCTTCCGCGAGGATGACTTCCGCCGCCTGAAGGACGCGCAGAAGAACGCCCTGCTGCTCGACCTGAAGGACAATAACGAAGAAGAGCTGGGCAAGGAACGCCTGCAGACCAATGTCTTCGCCGGTAGCGGCTACGGCCATCCGGTACTGGGCACGGTGGCGGGCCTGGATTCCATCACGCTGGACGATGTGAAGGACTTCTACAAAAAAGCCTACACCCAGGGCGCGCTGCGCGTCGGCCTGGCCGGCGATGTGTCGGACGCCATGTCGGCCTCGCTGCTGAAATCGCTCTCTCGCCTGCCAGCCGGCGCCGGCCTCGCCGCCACGCCGATCCCGGCCGGCAAAATGCCGAACGGCCTGGAAGTGGAGATCATCGAGAAGAATACCCGCGCCACGGCCATCTCCTTCGGCCTGCCGCTGACGGTGACGCGCTCGCACGCCGACTTCCCTGCCCTGTGGCTGGCCAAGACCTGGCTCGGCGAACACCGCGCCTCCAGCTCCCTGCTGTACCAGCGCATCCGCGAAATCCGCGGCATGAACTACGGCGACTATGCCTATATCGAAGCCTTCCCGCGCGGGATGTTCCAGTTCTTCCCAAGCGCGAACCTGGGCCGCAAGGCGCAGCTGTTCGAAATCTGGGTGCGTCCGGTCGCCCCGGAAAACGCCCACTTCGCGCTGCGCATCGCGCTGACGGAGCTGGACAAGCTGGTCGCCAAAGGCCTGACCAAGGAGCAGTTCGAAATCACGCGCGGCTACCTGATGAAGAACGTCTTCGTCATGACCTCGACCCAGGACCAGCAGCTCGGCTACGCCCTCGATTCGCAGTGGTACGGCACGCCCGAGTTTACCAAGCTGATGCGCGACGGCTTGAGCAAGCTGAGCGTGGATGATGTGAACGCCGCGATCCGCAAGCACCTGTCGTCGAAAAACCTGTCGGTGGTGATGATCGCCAAGGACGCGGCCGGCCTGAAGGACAAGCTGCTGAGCGACGCCTTCTCGCCCATCAAATACGACGGCAACAAGTCGAAGGAACTGCTGGACGAAGACCAGGTCATCGGCAATATGAAGCTGAACATCAAGCCGGAGGCGGTGAAGATCACGCCAGCGGCCAACGTGTTCGCCAATTGATCGGCTGTTGATACAGGCTGTTGATACACTAAGATCAGGCGCCTTGCGCGCCTGATCGCCAAGATTGACTATCAGCTTATTGCTTAGTCGTGATGGTAAATTGCTTGCGCAGGTCTGTTTCTGGCGGCGGCTGGAACTCTATGATTTGGTACTTGCCCCAATCAGCCTTGTCCATCTCAATAAGTCCCGCAACAATTCCTGCAGCCACCCCGGCTCCAACGCCCGCCGCTACCGGGCTGCCGCTGCTCAGAACAGGGTTAGCAGCCTGTGCGTTGACAGCCACGTCGGCAGGAACGCGACTGTCCTCCTGCTTGCCCTCCGCCTGCGATTGGCCTGGCGTGCGTAAAGGCTGCTCGCCGTAGATATGGAAAACCTGTGGCACCAACCCCGCATCGTGGGGTACAAACAAACCACCACTGGAAAACGTCGGCACGCCGATCTGTTCTTTAGGGTAGCCAAAGGCACCGCCTCTGTCCAGCACGGTAATGGTCATCGATTCTCGATTACCCAAGTACCAGGTACCTTTACCATCCTCCCCCATTCCTTTGTAAACCCCAGGTAGTAGCGCAATTTCGCGCTGGACAGCCAAGCCATGCTTGAATTTATAGGTGATAGGCGCGGCGAGTTGCAAATCCCGAGCTGGCATAGATGCGCTCAGCGTCGTTGGCGCGGTCATTGGCGTTGAACAGCCAACTATCAGAGTCAAAATGGCAGCCGTTAAACCGGCTCTGGTAAGGTGGCGGATTTTCATATGCATTGGGTATAAAACGTATTTCTATGTGACTACGAAAATGGCATTTTATCATCAACTCCTCAATGACAATAAGCTGAGCCCAACTTCGCAAAAATCCAAATACAATGCACCTTTTTGATAAGATAACGCCTTAAACAATTGTCACGATTTATACGTGGCCTTCGTTGTAATTAAATGAGTCTGAAACATGAGTATCCCTTCGATCAAAAAACGGGCTAGAGCTGGAACACTGGAAGTAGAACACTTGCTGAAGGAAGCAAAATATCCCGATGAGGCCCTGGCAGCGACTCTTGACGAGTTGAGCGCTGAACTGCAATGGCATACCTCCGGCATTCAGGAGGATGGAACTTTGTATGTTCCCCTGGCGACTTGGGCAAAAGTGGTCTCCACATATTGCCGGGAGGGGTTTGACGGCCTGATTCGGCTTTCCGCAGAGTCCGAACTGACCACCTTCATCCTCGCCTTGTTTGAAGAGTTGAGAACGAAGGAAGCATTGGACGCATTGATGAAGGCCTTCGGGAGCTACATTAGCGAACCATGTCGGGATAGCGAGATGTCCTCGCGCATCGCTGCGGCACTCAATCTCATGCTCAGTTTTAAGCCAGGCGCGGACGCTGATCCCTCCCAGGCGGCGGAACTGCGATCATTTTTCCGCACCCTGTATTCATGCACACAGGACGACCATCAACGCGCGCTTGCCCTGCTCGCCTTGCGCGGCATTGGCGACGAAGAGAGTGCCGAATTTGCCCTCGCCCAAAGCCTGAGCGATCCCTGGCAGGAAACGCCGAAGCTTGTTGCCAAACATATCCGAAAACGTCTGCGCACCGTCGCAACCGTAAATGATCGGTGAACGGTGGCGCCGATTTAGATGTTGGTTGGATAGAAGCACAGACCTTGGATATGAATCTCAAGGCCAGTGCCGATTTTGGGAATGAATCCACCAAGCTCGCTTGACTCAATGGCGATGAACTCCTGAGCTGTTTGCACATATAGGTCAATTACTGACGACTCCGAGTCAATTGGAAGCACCTTATGCACCCGGCCTCGAACGATGACGGTATCCTGAATTATTGTGCCTGCCTTGATACAGGAGTCGTCATCCTGAAAGTCTGACATTTCTTGCCAATTGAGCATTTTCTCAAATGAAATCTCCACCGGGGTCTGGAGTCCCAGAAGCGGCTCCAGACTTTCCCTGCTCCCATTCACGAGCGCCGCGAAGACGCAGACGCCGTTCTGCACACTGGCACGCATGAACGAACCATGCTGAGCGCCGAGGTCTAGAAGTGTAATCGACATTTGAACGCCTAATTCGTCACTTTCTCAGCTCTTCCGGAATAATGACACTCAGATACATACTTCCCAAAAAGAAAGAGACAAAATTAATAACTGCCAGATAGCCGATAATCTTTTTCATTTAAATGAACATTATCGCGATTTAGACGAACAGTGAGTACCATCACTCAAAGGGATTGGCCACCTTCTTCACCTTCGGCGGCGGCAACTTGGTGGGCAGGCTTTGCGCTTCGAGTTTGACCAGCACGTCGCCCAGCAGTTTGTACAACTCGCGGGCGTGTTCCAGGCCAGCCTGATCCTGGGTCAGGTCGATGTCGCCGCTCAAGGTAACGCGGTCGAGGCGGTTTTCGACCGTCAGGCCGCCGATGTGCAGCACGTCGGCTTCGTTGGCGTAGGGGATGAATTTCTTGCTCATGGCAGTCTCCTATTAGCGTTTGTTCTTGCCCGACTTCGGCAGGCGCAGCATCACCTGCTTTTGCTGCGCCGTCAGCGAGGGCAGCAAGTTGATGCCGATTTTACTTTCAAGCTCCGCCACCGTCATGGTCTGCGGACGGGCGTCGGCTTCGTTGGCGACGAACCAGGCGCCGCCGGCACGCTGGCGTGGGCTGTAAATGACTTTATACAAGTGGCTCGGCACCAGCACATTACCAACCTTGCGCAAGTCGCCCCCAATGAAGGCCGGACCGCTGATCACATACAGATCGCCTTCTTTCTTCGCCATCTTGCGCACGGCCTGCTCGATGCCGGCCCAGATGTGGCGGTTGTTGTCGGGGTCTTGCGGCACCATGTTCGCCAGCGAGAAGCTTTCATGCTGGCTGCGGCGGTCGGGCATATCGCCGTTGGGGGCCATGTGGCCGCGGTCAAAGCCGCTGCGCGCGTAGTCGGAGAGTTCGGCGCGCTGGCCGCGCGGCAGCTCTTCTTCGGGGTGGAAGCTGTTTTCGCGCGAAAGGTCTTGCGCCGCTTCGATGTTCTGGGCAGTCAGGTATTCGGCCGACCACAAGGGCGTGCGCGTCAGGCCGCTGTGCATGATGCCGAAGGAGCGGTAGCACAGTTCCTGCGTAGCTTTGCCCAGTTTGGGATTCGTGATTTCGGGACTGCGTCCCTGAACATAGTGTTGCGAGCAGGCTGCGCCTGCGATGCCCGCGAAGAGCATGCCGCCAGCCAGCAAGGCTGCGGCGAGGGATTTCTGAACCATATTTCCTTATACTGTGAGGCAGAACGCCTGCATTCTAGCGATACTGAAGAAACCTTGCCAGCCATGGAGAACACGATGGACGACGATTACCGCATTCTTGCGCGCTTCATGATTCCGACCGATGCGCATGTGATGCGCGGCTGCCTGGCCGCCGCCGGCATCGCGGCGGTGGTGACGGACGACCAGCATATGCAGGCCAACCTGCTGCTGGCGCCAGCCATCGGCGGTGCGCGCCTGCTGGTGCTGGAAAAGGATGCGCAAGCGGCCGAAGAAATCCTGCAAGCCTTCCAGCGCGGCGAATTCGCGCTGCCGGACGACGCGGACTTCGATCCCGAACATAATCCTTATGCGCGTTAGTCTTCGCCTTGCAGCAGGCGCAGCGCATGGCGCCGCACCTCCTCGCCCAGTTCGGGCGGACTGACAACGCGAAAAGAAAAGGGCAGACTGGCCAACTGGCGCGCCAGCCACGCCAGTCCGTCGGTCTGGCTATGCAGCAGCAAGCCCTCCTCCGTCTGTTCGAACAGGCCCATATACTCCATCAGCGTGGCGCGCGCGCTTTCCAGGTCGGTGTGGAGCAGCACGGTAGCGGCGAATTTGCGCGGCAGCGTGGCAATCGAATGGCGCAGATGTTCCAGCGCATCGAAGCCGGCTGGCCTCTGGAAGGCCGCCACCAGCGGGCGCACCTCGCTGATGCGGTCGAGCCGAAAAGTGCGCAGGCCATCGCGTAGATGGCAGAATCCCACCGTGTACCAGAAGCCCATGTAATAAGCCAAGCCATATGGATCGAAATCGCGCTCGGTTTCTCGGGCCGGCCTGCCCGTTCCTTCCGGCGTCAGCACCGCAGGCGCCTGATAGCGCAGATGCACGCGCTGGCTGACCTGGGCGGCGGCACTCAGCACGCCGAGAGCGGCATTGGTCGGCGGCGCCGTGCCGCAGCGCAGGTCCAGGCGCACGGTGTCGTCGATGGCGCGGACCCGCCATTTCAGACTGTCCGGCATGATGCGTTCCAGCTTGGCCTGGGCGCTGGCGACTGCCGGTGCGGCTTCGGCCAGACCAAGGCTGCGCGCGGCCAGCAGGCCAAGCGAAAGAGCCAGCGCCTCGTCGTCGGTGAACATCATGGGCGGCAGCTTAAAGCCGGGCATCAGGGCGTAGCCGCCGTGGCGGCCACGCTCGGCCGTGATCGGGATGCCCATATCCTCCAGCATCACGATGTAGCGGCGCAGCGTGCGCCCGTCCACTTGCAGGCGGCGCGCGAGTTCCACGCCGCTCATGCGTCCATGGGCTTGCAGCAGTTCCAGGACTGCCAAAACACGGGTGGTTGGATGGTACATGGGGTGACGGTATCAGCCTAAGCGGTCATTTTCCGTCCTCATTAAACCGCGCGGCGCTTCTCTGCTACCATGCGGCCATGTTCGAACCTTATCTGACTCAATGGGAGTTAACGCCCGATGGCGGTTTGCTCAGCACCCATAGCAGCCGCCTGCTGCCGGTGCGCTGCGCCGATGGCCGCGCCGCCATGCTGAAGGTGGCGACGGCAACGGAGGAGCGCTTCGGCGGCCTGTTGATGAACTGGTGGAATGGCGAGGGCGCGGCCCAGGTTTATGCCCACGATGGCGACGCCCTGCTGCTGGAACGCGCCCAGGGCGAACAGGATTTGCTGGAGATGGCGCTGGCTGGCCGCGACGACGAGGCGACCCGCATCATCTGCGCCGCCGTCGCGCGCCTGCATGCGCCGCGCGCGGCCCCGCTGCCGGAACTGGTCCCGCTGTCGAACTGGTTTGGTTCGCTGGAAGCGGCGGCCGGCCAATATAGCGGCGTGTATGTCCAGTGTCTGGCCACGGCGCGCGAACTGCTGGCGACCCAGCGCGAGATCGTCGCCTTGCACGGCGATGTCCACCACCGCAATGTGCTCGACTTCGAAGAGCGCGGCTGGTTGGCCATCGATCCCAAGCGCCTGCTCGGCGAACGAGCTTTCGACTATGTGCATATGCTGTGCAATCCCGACCTGCCGACCACGCCCGATGCGGAACGCTTCTACCGCCAGCTCGATATCGTGGTGCAGGCATCCGGCTTGCCTCGACGGCGCCTACTGCAATGGACGATCGCGTTCAGCGGCCTGTCTGCCGCCTGGTTCCTGGAGGACGGCCAGGAACCGCACAGCGATCTGGGCGTGGTGCGCCACGCATTGGCGGCACTGAATGGGGTTGGCCGCCCATGAGCACCCGCATCCAAGCCGCCAGCGCTGCCAATGCCGCCGACGCCAATGCGCTGGATCTGGCATTTGAGGTCGATTCGCGCCTGCTGCTGTCGGCCACGCCGGCCGGCATAAGTTATGAAATCATCCCGGTCCAGCCCTATCTCAAGACCTATCCGGCGGATGGCGAGCGCATTCCGGCCGAATATCTGAATAGCGCCGAGAGCGCGGCCTTCCTGGCCTATGCCGATGGTTGCCCGGCCGGCATGATCCTGCTGTCCACCGGCTGGAACGGCCTGGCCGTGATCGACGATATCGCCATTTCCAGCGCCTGGCGCCGGCGCGGCATCGGCGCGGCGCTGGTCGCCCAGGCCAAGGAGTGGGCGCGCCAACAGGGTCTGCCCGGCATCATGCTGGAGACCCAGGACAATAATGTGGCGGCCTGCCGCCTCTATGAACGCTGCGGCTTCGCGCTGAAAGGCTTCGACCGCGGCCTGTATGCGGCGCAGGACGGCGTGTCGGCGGAAACCGCCCTGTTCTGGTACTACCTCGAATCCTGAGCCGAATCAGGGCGGAATCCGTCCTGATTCCAGCTTACGCTGCAGCGATACCAATTATTGTGGGAGACGGATATGAACCAGGCGGCCAATCTATGGCTCTATTTCGCAGTCGTTTTCGGCATCATCGCCTTACCGGGGCTGGACATGGCCTTCGTCATGGCGAATTCGATGCTGGGCGGGCGGCGCGCGGGCATGGCGGCGGTGGCGGGCATTATCGCGGGCGGCTTCTGCCACTTGCTGATGGGCGCCTTGGGCGCGGCAGTGGTGCTCCAGCTCTGGCCCCAGCTGTTCCAGTACATGCTGCTGGGCGGCGCCATCTACATCGCCTGGATGGGCTACACCTTCCTGCGCAGCAGCGCCGTGTTCACGCCAGGCGCGGCGCGCGAGGTGCTGGCGCCCACCGTCATCTTCCGCCGCGCCATGCTCACTAGCCTGCTCAACCCCAAGGCCTATATTTTTATGCTGGCGATTTTCCCGCAATTCCTGAAGCCGGGACAGGGGCCGCTCTGGCTGCAATCGGGCGTGCTGGGCGCCATCACGGCGGCGACCCAGGCCGCCGTGTATGGAGCACTGGCGCTGGCGGCCAGCCAGGCCACGCTCTGGTTTGCGCGCAACCCGGCCGCCGCCGCGTGGACGGCGCGCGCCATCGGCCTGCTCCTGCTGCTGACGGCAGCGCTCAGCGCCGCCCAGGCATGGAAGGCCAGCCTGGCTTGAGGCGGCTGCTCCACCGTCAATGCGCGTGGCCAGTACGCTTGCCGCGCTGCTGGCCCTTGGTTTCCCCGCTCTCGCGGCGCTGCTTGTTGACAATGCGGGCTGCCACTTCCTCCTCGCGCCCCTTGTAGCGTCCTTCCTGCTCGAATTTGCGCTCCAGCTCAGTGTATTCGCGCTCCCGTTTCGGGCTGATTCCCTTAGGCATGGCCCCCTCCTCTGCTGATGGTGGCAATGCCTGCATCTTACGGAAGTGATGCGAAAACCAGCGCACCGCTGCCAGTATCCGTATCGCCGGGGCAGGTGAATGTGTCCTTAAACATACGATTTATCACCTTTTCGGCATCATGTTATTCCAACAAGAAATATTTATAGCTTTGCAACCAGGCCGCTGCTACACTCGGAACGCTTTCTGCACCGGTCAAGCCACTGGGACACAACACTCACGAGCCAAAATGAATATCGCAAATATCAAGATTGGTCATCGCCTTACCATTGCCTTCCTGCTTACCATTTTTGCCCTGGCCCTGGTGGTTGGCGTGGGCGCCACCGCGCTGAAAATCGTCAGCGGCGAAATCGAACAGACCATCGGCCAGCGCTACCAGAACATCAGTGTGCTGAACCAGCTCAAGACTGCCCTCAACCTGGAAGCGCGCAGCAGTGCCAACGCCCTGCTGGCCGAGCAGCCGGCCGACCTGGAACGCGAACTGGCGCAGATCGCCGCCACCAAGCGCGATGCGGGCGAGGCGCTGAACCAGGCCGCCGCCCTGCTGCAAACCGAACAGGCAAAAAACCTGTACGCCGCCATCGGCGCCGAACGCGCAAAATACGAGGCGGCCCGCGAAAGCCTGCTGGCCCAGTTGCGCGGCGCGCAGCGCGAAGCGGCGCTGGCGCTGATGACGGAGCAGGTGCGGCCGGCCCAGCGCAGCTACTTCGCCGCCGTCGATGCCTTGATCGACTTCCAGGCCAGCCAGATGCAGACTTCGGGCCGCAGCGCCGAAGCCCTGGCCAATCAGTCCGCGCTGGCCATGGTGGCGCTGGGCGTGGTGGGCGGCATCCTGAGCCTGCTGACGGCCTGGTATATCACGCGCGGCATCGTGCGGCCCATCGGCCACGCCGTGAAGGTGGCGCGCACCGTGGCGGCCGGCGACCTGACCTCCACCATCGAAGTGCGCTCGCGGGACGAGGTGGGCCAGCTCACCGCAGCCCTGCGCGATATGAATGCCTCGCTGCTGAAGATCGTGGGTGAGGTGCGCCAGGGTTCGGACAGTATCGGCATGGCCTCGGCCGAAATCGCGGCTGGCAACCAGGATTTGTCCAACCGCACCGAGCAGCAGGCCGCCTCGCTGGAGGAAGCTTCGTCCTCGATGGCGGAACTGACTTCGACCGTCAAGCGCAATGCCGAAAGCGCGCACCAGGCCAACGAATTGGCGGCGGCGGCGTCCGAGGTGGCGGGCAAAGGCGGCGCGGTGGTGGCCCAGGTGGTCGAACGCATGGCCTCGATCAACGCGTCCTCGCACAAGATCGTGGACATCATCAATGTCATCGACAGCATCGCCTTCCAGACCAATATCCTGGCCCTGAACGCCGCCGTGGAAGCGGCGCGCGCCGGCGAACAGGGACGCGGCTTTGCCGTGGTGGCGGGCGAGGTGCGCAATCTGGCCCAGCGTTCGGCCGCCGCCGCGCGCGAAATCAAGAACCTGATCGACGATTCGGTCGGACAGATCGCCAGCGGCGCCAAGCTGGTCGACCAGGCCGGCGGCACCATGCACGAGATCATGGCCAGCGTGCAGCGCGTAACCGGTATCATGGCCGAAATTTCGGAAGCCAGCCGCGAGCAGTTGTCCGGCATCGAACAGATCAACCACGCGGTAGCCGGCATGGACCAGGGCACGCAGCAGAATGCGGCACTGGTAGAGCAGGCTTCGGCCGCCGCCATCACCATGCGCCAGCAGGCCGAGCACCTGGCGACGGCGGTGGGCGTCTTCCGCCTGGCCGCCGACAATCTGGGCGGCGCGCGCGGCCGCATGCTGCGCCAGCAAACCGGCAATAGCGCGGCCGGCCCGGCTATCGGCACCAGCGCCGGTGGCATCAGCGGCGGCGGCGTCATCGATGCCAGCCGGGCCGCCACGCGCGGCGCCAGCGTCGCCCGCCTGCCGCGCCCCCAATACGGCGCGAAAAAGCGTGCCGTGCAAGCCGCCGAGTCGGCCCCAGCTTTTGAGGAAGAGTCACGCTCGGCTTGACGCCATGGAGCGCACTTCCCCTTCATAAACGCAGTAAACTGCGCGGCAATAGAATATGAAGGGAAATCATGAAGCTGCGTTCCGTTTGCCTCGCCCTGCCGCTGGCTCTGCTGCTCGCCGCCGCCCATGCGGACGAGGTAGCAAAGCCGTCCTGGCAGCAACGGCGTGCCGAGTTTGCCACCCTCCTGGAGGGCGTCCACAAGGGCGATGCGGTGGCGCGCAAGCGCCTGGATGAAGTGCTGGGCGGCCTTGAAGCCCGCCAGATGCAGCGCACGCCCATTGAGAATATGGAAATCATGGGCGTCTACTACCTGCCCCGCGAGGGCGTGGAAAAGGCGCTGCCACGCATTGTGGCCCATGCCACCCTGGGCTGGTACGACACGCTGCGCTTCTCGTCGGCGCCAGGGCGCAGTGAAATTTTCTATGTCCTGTTCCAACTGCCCTTCCTGATCGCCAGCCCCGACGCCAACGCCAACGCCAAGGCTATCGATTTCTTTAATGCACATCCCCGGAAAACGGAAGAACTGGTAAGGCAGGGCATTGCCATGGCGCGCCAATTCCGGGGGCAGGCGGTCTATGACCGGCATTGGCCTGGCACTTTTGGGGCCAACGAGCTGGTTTGCGCCCAGGGTGGGCCATGCGAGGCTGCCAAATCGTTGCCGGAAAGCCAGTGGGAAGAAGCCTGGCAACAGGCTGAACGGGTGGTGCGCGAGTGCTACCGGGGCAATGAGAGTCAGGCATCGGACTAATCCGTCGGCCTGAATAGCCGTCCCGCGCCATGACATAGATGCTTGATAGCAATTTCGTGCAGCGGATCAACAGGTGTGTAATACTGCGTGTGTACCCCGCCGCTGGATACCCCGCCCATGGCTATGACCGGCTTTCTGCCCCGCAGTCTGAAATTTCGCCTGACCAGCTTTGTCGTCGTGCTTGTGCTGGCGGCCACTTCTATCGTGACCACGCTGGCGCTCACCGTCGCCGAGCGCGATATGAAAAGCGTGATCGGCAACCAGCAAATCAATCTGCTCTCGGGCGCCGCCGCCTTCATCGACGAACAGCTGAAAAACCGCCTCAACCTGCTGGCGGCCCTGGCCGAATCGCTGCCCGAGGCGGCGCGCCGCGATCCCGAGGCGCTGCGCCAGGCCTTGCAAACCCATGCCACCGTCTCGGCCGAATTCACCAATGTGGTGGCGTTCGGGCGCGACGGCGAACTGGTGGCCAGCCTGCGCGACTCGGGCCTGAGCCGTTCGCTGAACGTGTCCAGCCGCCCCTACTTTCTGCAAACCCTGTCCACCAAGCGCGCCGTGATCGCGCCGCCGCTGCGCAGCCGCCTCTCCAACCTGCCGGTGGTGCTGATCACCCAGCCGCTGCTGGATAAAAAGGGCGAGGTGCAGTTCGTGCTGGCCGGCAGCATCGACCTGCTGCACTCCGACTTCTTTCAGCAGTTCGACCTGCTGCGGCCCGGGAAGACCGGCTATCTCTATGTGATGACCAGCGACGGCGTGATCGTCAACCATCCCGATAAATCGCGCCTCTTGGGCCATGTTGCCTCGCGCGCCGGCACCGACCAAGCCACGGAAAAGGCACTGGCAGGTTTCGAGGGCTGGACCGAGGCCGAGAGCCTGGAGGGCGACGGTCCCGGCATCTACACCTTCAAGCGCCTCGCCAGCACCAACTGGATCGCGGCGGCGCGCTATCCGACCAGCGAAGCCTTCGCGCCGATGAAGGCCATGCGCCAGCAAGCCATCCTGCTAGCCTCCGTCTGCGCGGCGCTGGCCGGCCTGCTGGCCTGGCTCATGGTGCTGCGCTTTCTGCGCCCGCTGGAGACCTTGCGCTCCCACCTGGGCGATATCCGCACCGGCCATGCCGACCTGGAAGCGCTGCATGTGGGCAGCAAGGATGAAATCGGCGAACTGGGCGCCGCCCTGGTGGAAGACGTGCGCGAACGCGATGCCGCGCTGCGCCAGCTGGAGGCCAGCGAAAAGCGGGCGCGCGTGATCGCCGACAATATTCCCGCGCTGATCTCGTATATCGACAAGGATTTGCGCTACCGCTTCACCAACGAGCATTACCAGTTCCTGCTGGGCGTCGATCCCAAGTCCCTGCTGGGCCGCACCGTCAACGATGTCTTCGGCGGCGAGGTCGATGCGCGCTGGCGCGACTGCATGGAGGCGGCCTTGGCCGGCAAGCGCGTGCACGTCGAGCGCGAAGGCGAGGAGCTGGGCCGCTATATGCACCTGATGGTGGACATGGTGCCCGACTTCGCGCCCGACGGCAGCGTGCCCGGCTTCTATGTGATGGCCAACGACATCACCGAGCGCAAGATCGCCGAACTGACCCAGGCTGCCAGCCAGAAGCGCCTGCAGCTGATCACCGACCATCTGCCGGCGCTGGTCTCGGCCATCGGCCCCGACCACCATTTCCAGTTCGGGAATGCGGCCTTCCAGCGCTGGCTGGGCGTCGATCCCAACACCCTGCCCGGCCGCCCCGTGGTCGACGCCATCGGTGAGGCGCATTACGCCATCGCCAAGCCTTGCCTGGACCGTGCCTTCCAGGGCGAAGTCACCAGCTACGAGGCCAAGGCCAATGTCGGCGACGAGTCGCGCATCCTGGCCTCGACCCTGATCCCCGATCTGCGCCAGGACGGCAGCGTGGCCGCCGTGTACGTGCTGACCAGCGATATGACCCATGTGAAGGCGGTCGAGGAACAACTGATCGAGCTGGCGCGGCGCGACACCCTGACCGGCATCGCCAACCGCCGCATGTTCGAGGAAACCCTGCAGCAGGCGCTGGACCGCGCGCGCCGCCGCGACAGCCCGCTGGCCCTGGCCTACCTCGACATCGACCACTTCAAGAGCATCAACGATACCCTGGGCCACGGTGCCGGCGACGATGTGCTCAAGGAATTCGCCGCGCGCCTGACGGCCAGCGTGCGTTCCACCGATACCGTGGCCCGCCTGGCGGGCGACGAATTCGCCATCGTCTTCGAAAACGTGCTGCCGCCGGACGAGGCAACCACCCTGGCCGAGCGCATCGTCGGCGCCATCCGCCCCGCCTTCAATCTGCAAACCGGCATGCTGCCGGTCACCTGCAGCGTGGGCATCGCCGTGCATGCCGGTCCCGGCGAGAATCCGGCAGGCCTGCTGGCGCGCGCCGACGCCGCCCTGTACGACGCCAAGCGCAATGGCCGCAACGGCTATGTTGTGGACGAGCGTCCGGCCGGCCCGCGCCCCGTGCCTAATCCTGCTGCGAACCGTGCTGCTTCAGCCAATCGATGAACCAGCGCGCCGCCGGTCCTGGCGGCGCATCCTTGCGGTGCAGCGCATACATCGAAAAGAATGGACCCATCACCGGGCTGGGTTCGATCTCGATGCGCTGCAGCCTGCCCGCGGCGATATCCTCGTCCACCATATGCAGCGGCATATTGCCCCAGCCTAGGCCAGCCTTGAGAAAGGCATGCTTGGCGCCCAGGTCGGCCAGGCGCCAGTTCTGGTTGCCGGCCACGCCGAACTGGCGGCCCGCCGTCAGGTCCGAGCGGTCGGTCAGGATCAGTTGCACATGGCCGGCCGCCTCCTGGCGCGAGATGGGTGGTTTCAGCGCGGCCAGCGGATGGCTGGGCGCGGCCACCGTCACCACCGGCACCGCCTGCAGGAATTCGGCGGCGCAGTCCTGCGGCACTTCGGGAAAGGAACCCATGATGGCGAAGCGGCAGCGCCCATCGAGCACCGGCTGCACCACGGCGCCCAGGGCTTCCACGTTCACCCGCAGCGGCATGCCGGGGAATTGCTGCTGGAAGGCGCGCACCGCCTCGGTCAGGCTGCTGATCGGGTACATCACGTCCACCGCCACCGACAGCTCGGCCTCCAGCCCCTCGGCCAGCGAACGCGCCTTGGCCTTGAAATCGTCCATGCTGGCGATGGCGCTGCGCGCGTGCAGCAGCAGCGCATAACCCGGTTCGGTCAGCTTGGGATAACGCCCACTGCGCTCGAACAGCGCAAAACCCACCTGGGCTTCCAGATTGGCCAGGGTCTGGCTCACCACCGACTGCGCGCGGCGCAGCTTACGCCCGGCGGCCGAAAAACTGCCTTCATCGGCTGCCGCGATGAAGGTGCGCAGCTGATCCATGGACATTCCGTCAAGCATCTATCGCTCCTTTCGATACATTCCATCTAAATATATAGGCTTCCACGATGGATGTCCAATCCCTATCATTCACTCATCGATCAACGAAACAGGAGACAGCAAATGAATGCAGTCCTCAAACCGGCAGCCAGGCAGATTCGCTACCGCAGCCAGGGCAGCCAGCGCAGCTGGTTCACCCGCCTGGCCAGCCCGTCGGATGTGGGCGAGATGATCAAACCCTTCGTCTTTCTGGACGACTTTGACATGGAATCGCGCGGCGGCCCGCGCGCCGGCCTGCATCCCCACTCCGGCATCGCCACCGTGACGGTGGTGCGTTCCGGCACCATCGACTACGTCGATACCGGCGGCGCCAGCGGCCAGTTTGGCGAGGGCGGCGTGGAGTGGATGAAGGCGGGCGGCGGCATCTGGCACGGTGGCAGCGCCGCTCCCGGCCAGCGCGTGCAAGGCTTCCAGCTCTGGCTAGCCTTGCCCCGGGAAGAAGAAAACGGCCCATCCGAAAGCCTCTACCTGGCGCCCGGGGAAATACCTGCCGACGGCCCGGCGCGCGTGGTGATCGGCCAGTACGGTCAGGCGCGCAGTCCGCTGCAATACGCCGCGCCGCTGAACTACCTGCATGTGAAGCTGAAAGCGGGCGAAAGCTGGCGCTACCAGCCCCCTGCCGGGCATCAAGTGGCCTGGGTGGCGCTGGCCAGCGGCAAGCTGCATGTGTCGGACGCGGTGCTGGGCAAGGAAATCGCCGTGTTCGAGGAATCCGAAGCGGCCCTGGACTTCTACGCCGAACACGATACCGAGTTTGTGCTGGGTTCGGCCGCCAAGCATCCGCATGAACTGGTGCTGGGCTATTACTCGGTGCACAGCAGCGCCGCCGCCCTGCGCCGCGGTGAAGCCCGCATCCAGGAACTGGGCCGGCAGCTGCGCCTGGCGCAATAAGAAAACGCAAGACTGAAAACGATTTACATCATTTATATTTTTTAAGGAGCATGACCATGAACAACGCCAACAACATCAACAACAACGCCCTGAACACCGCCATCCTGCCTTTGGCCGGCCGCCTGCTGATGGCCCTCATCTTCGTCTTTAGCGCCATCGGAAAAATCTCGGCGCCGGCCGCCACCATGGGCTATATCTCGGCCATGGGCCTGCCCTTCCCGGCCCTCGGCTTGGCTGGCGCCATCGGCGTGGAGCTGATCGGTGGTCTGCTGCTGGCCTTCGGTTACCAGACCCGGATTGTGGCGCTCGGCCTGGCTGCCTTCTCGGTGGTGACGGCGGTGCTGTTCCACGGCGCCATCGGCGACCAGAACCAGCTGATCCATCTGCTGAAAAACCTGGCCATGGCCGGCGGCCTGCTGCAAATCGCCGCCTTCGGCCCTGGCAGTCTGAGCCTGGACGCCCGCCGCAGCGCACCACAAGTGCTGGCCCGCATCTGATCCGGCAGGGATTTCTAGCACGGGGGCTTGGCCCCCGTTTTTCTTTTTTTGCGCATGGTGGCGCTTTCGCCACGCTAGTCGGTACTTTTGTTAACGTCCTTTCAGTCTTTCTTTCCACTTCCATAAGAATCGCGAAAAAACTCCACCGCAAGCTGTAGCGTTTTTCCAAAAAGCATTGAAGTTACGGGGCGTATGGCCATAATCGATTCCGCAAGCCAACCAGCCAGCGACGGAGTGCCCGATGAAAACAGTCCACAGCCTCTTGATGTCTTCCCTTGTTCTGGCGGCCGGCGGCGCCAGCGCGCAAACCAATATCACCGTCTACGGTTCGATGGACCTGGGCATCGTGCACGAAAGCGGCGGCCCGAAAGCGTCCGGCTGGACAGTGCAAAGCGGGGTTGAAGCCGGTTCGCGCCTGGGCTTCAAAGGCACGGAAAATCTGGGCGGCGGTCTGCAAGCACTGTTCGTGCTGGAAAGCGGCATTGCCGGCGATACCGGCGGCAGCCGTCCGGGCGGCCTGGCATTCGGCCGTCAGAGCCTGGTCGGACTGAGCGGCGGCTTCGGCACCGTCAAGCTGGGACGGCAATTCAATCTGCTGACGTATGCGCTGATGGATGTCGATCCCTTCGGCGGCGGCCACGAGGGTGCCTATTCGAACATCATGTTCTCGGATTTCCGCACCAGCAACGGCATCTACTACACCACGCCCACCATGCAGGGCTTCAAGGCCAGCCTGACCTACGCCCCGGGCGAAACGCCGGGCAACAGCAAAGCCAAACGCGAAACCGGCCTGGCCCTGGAATACCAGCGCGGCCCACTGTTTGCCGTCTTCGCCCACCGCACGCTGGAAGACGCCACGGGCAGCAGCCGCAACAAGGTCAGCTTCGCCGGCGCCACCTACCAGGTCGGCGCGGTCAAGGGCGCGCTCGGCTACGCCGTCAACAAAGACCCGGCCATGGCCATGGACAGCCGCGACCTGATCGTCGGCGCCACCTGCGAGCATGGGCCGTCCACCTATCTCGTATCCTGGATACGCCACAACGACCGCAGCGGCTTGGACCAGGATGCCAACCAGGCGGCGATCGGCTACACCTTCGCGCTGTCGAAACGCACGGATTTATACAGTTCCTACTCGCGCATCAACAACAAGAATGGCGCCCCGTTCACGGTCGGCAATGCCATCGAAGTCGGCAGCGGCAAGCGCGGTTTTGCGGCCGGCATCAACCATAAGTTCTAAATCCCTGTTCAATCATCCCCGTCCAATGGAGAAGCCCCTATGAAAGCTCTCGCCAGCGCCCTGCTGCTCGCCCTGCCCGCCGTCGCCTTCTGCCAGGATGCCATGGTTCTTTGTGTTGAAGACCAGGCCGCCGCGCCGTACACCTTCCCCGCCAAGGACGGCACCATGCAGGTGCTGATCAAGATGGCGGCCAAGCAGGCAAATGTACCGGTGACAATGAAAGTAACGTCGTGGAAACGCTGCATCGAGGAGGTACGCAGCGGTGCCACCAATGGCCTGGTCAACGCCGGCTTTACGCCTTTCCATGCCGAATACGCGGCCTATCCGATGCAGGGCGACAAGCCGAACACCGCCGCCGCCCTGGCCCGCATGGACATCCTGGCCTACCGCGTCAAGGGCAGCAATGCGGGCTGGGACGGCAGCAAATTCCAGAACGTCAGCAAGCCGGTGCTGATCCCCTCCGGTTTCGCCACCATTTCCGATCGCCTGAAATCCATGAATGTGCCGTATGATGACAATACCAAGGAGCCGGCGCGCAATTTCCATAAGCTGATTGCCGGCCAGGGCGATATCCTGCTGGGCTTCGATGGCGAGATGAGCGCCTTGCTCGCCACGCGCAAGGAGTTCAGCGACAAGGTCGAAGTCCTGCCCAAGCAGTTCATGACAGCGGACTTCTACGCCCCCGTATCCAAAACCTATTACGCGGCAAACAAGGAGAAAGTTGAAGCGCTATGGGCGGCCATCGGCAAGGTGAAAAAGTCCAAGGAATACCAGGACGCCATCAAGGACATCAAATAGTCCGCTGCCGTATCGCGGCCGCTGGCGTCCTGCTGGCGGCCTTGCTGGGCGGAGGCGCGGCGGCGGCCGACCAGGTCGAAGTGGTGGTCTATGCCGACGACGCCTATCCGCCCTATTCCTATTCCCTCAACGGCGAAGCGCGCGGCGTCTATCCCGGCATCCTGCGCAAGGCCTTCGCGCGCATGCCGGCCTATAAGGTGCAGGTGCTTCCCGTGCCCTGGAAGCGCGGTCTGAAAATGGTGGAAATGGGCGAAGCCTTCGCCCTCACGCCGCCGTATTACCGCCCCGAAGAGCGGCCGTATATGGATTATTCGCTCCCCATCTTCAATGAGAGCGTGGCGCTGTTCTGCAACGACACTGTCGCCCCCAAAGGCTCGCCCAGCCGCTGGCCGGACGACTATCTGGGCCTGCACATCGGCAGGAATACCGGCTATCTGATCGGCGGCAAGGAGTTCGACCTGGCGCTCAAGCAGGGCAAGATCACGCTGAACGAGGCGCGCGGCACCGAGGAGAACCTGCGCAAGCTACTGGTGGGCCGGCTCGATTGCTATATGAACGACCGCCACGCGATCCAGAATGCGCTGGCCCGCATCCGCACCGAGAAGGCTTATCAGAAGACGGGCAATGTGGTGGAGGCCACGATCATCAGCCAGGAGTTCGGCTATCTGGGCTTTACCCGCGTGGACCCGGTGCGTTATCCCTTCAAATCGGAGTTCGTGCGCCAGTTCAATGTGGTGCTCAACGAGATGAAGCGCAGCGGCGAGCTGGAACAGATCGCCGAGAGCGAGCTGCGGCGCTAGGCCAGCAGCGCGTCGCGCAGCAAGGCCGGCGTCTTGCCGGTCCAGCGCTTGAAGGAGCGGCGGAAGTTGGTGGCGTCGTGGAAGCCCAGGTATTGGGCCACGGCCTCGTTGTCAGCGCGCCGGCTGTGGAAGAGATGCAGCGCGACGTGGGTGCGCACCTGATCCAGTTCGGCCTGAAAATGCGTGCCGTGGCGCGCGAGATAGCGCTTCAGCGTGGCGGGACTGGCGCCGAAATCGGCGGCGGCCTGCTCCTGCGACGGCACGCGCCGTACCCGTTCCAGCAGATAGTCGTACATCGCGTCGAGCAGGCTGGGAAGCGCAGCGGCTTCGCCGGCCGCATTGCGCAGGGCAACCGCCGCCGCCACCGCATTGCCGCGCGGCCAGGGGCGGTCCAGCCAGACGGCGTCGATCAGCATCGCATCCAGATGGCAGTTGAAGCGCAATTCGGAACCCAGATGCACCTCGTGCTGCTCCACATGCGCAGGCGCCGCGCGGTTGAAGCAGAAGCGCCAGGGCAGGCGCTCGCCACCCAGCCAGCGGCACATGGCGGCAACGGCCGTCATATGCATCTCCACCAGCGCAGGCAGCAGGCTGGGAGCGCCGTAACTGTCGACCCAGTACAGCACGGCGATGCCGTTCTCCTCGCGCAGGCGCGGGCAAAGCAGCGGCGTCAGACGGGCATGCCAGGCCGTCAGCAGCTCCAGCGCCTGGCGCAGGTTCTGGGCGTGCAATAGCGCATGGCTGATCGCGCCGTTATGGCCGGGCAGCAGGTGCTGGCCCAGCATAAAGCTGGTGTCGGGGCTGTTCAGAGCGCGCAACGTATTCGCCAGCAGCTGGTGGTACTGGCCTGGCGTAATCATGCTGGCGGGATCGGACAGCACCGAGGCGTCCAGCCACAGGCCGCGCAGCAGCGCGCTGTCGGCCGCATCGCGGCTGCGCGCATAGTCGAGCGCCAGCGCGGGCTGCTGGCCTGCAGCAATGCAGGCGTCGCCGATGGTGTGGAAGGCGATCACGCCGCCACTGCCCGCTGGCCGGCATCCAGCGCCGTCTCGTCTGGAGGCGGCGCGGACTGGTCGATTTCGCGGCCCAGGCGGGCCAGCAGATCCTCGGCCTCACCTTCGGCGGCGGCACAGGCGTGGCGCAGGCTGATGGCGATCACGCCCTGGCTGCCGTGGTGGCGCATCTGGCCTACCATGGCGCAGAGATGGGCGGCGCTGGCGCGCGCCTCCTGCGCGCCGGTGCCGGGCATCAGGATGGCGAAGCGGTCGCCCGCATAGCGGCACAGCAGGTCTTCGTTGCGCAGATTGAGCAGCAGCATATGGCCCACGGCCTGCAAGGCGCGGTCGCCTTCGCGCTGCCCGTGCTCGCGGTTTATGCGGTGGAAGCCGTCGATGTCCAGCAGGACCAGGGCGCAGCTGCGGCCTGGGTGGCTTTCGCGCTCCAGGCGCAATTGGCTGCGCAGATAGCCCGCCCCCGCCAATTGCGTGATGCGGTCGAAGGCGCGGTGGTCGCGGAACAGGCGCTCGCGCTTCTGCAGATGCTCGTTCAGGCTGAATTGCTCCTGGCGCCAGTAATACATGCCCGCCGTGAGCACCAGCATCCCCAGCGGCATCAAGCCTTCCAGCCAGTTGTCCCATACCTCGTCCTTGGGGATGCGGAAGAATTCGTCCATGCAGTCGGCCCAGCAGCCCAGCATGATCGCCGCCAGCCCGCCGGCCAGCAGGCGCGTCACCAGACCGCCGGGACGGCTGCTCAAGGTGATCAGCAGCCACACGCCCGCCATCAGCGCGGTGCCGCCCTCGCCCACGATATCCATCCAGCGCCAGGCGGCAAAAGGCTTGGCCGCGCCCAGCGCCGCATACAGGAAGGGCAGCGCGAGCATAGCCAGCGCGGCGGCGATGAGGAAATTGCGGTGCAGTCTGAGCATGGCGTGGGAACGGTATCGAGAGGGCCGCAGCAGCTTATCGCCGCCATATGACAGGACGATGACAACCGGGAGGTGCAAACGGCTCACATCTTTTTTGCGGCGCGCGCCGGATGCCCAGCCTTCTCATAGGGAAAAGCTGGCCCGCCGCGCCTTGCGGGACGGTGCGCATCGTTGTGGTACCGCCGCGCAGACAGGTCATTTCAGCTCAAATTCCGCACCGGATGCGGCAAATCGGGCCGAATCCTGGGCTGCGGCCAAAGCCGGTAACAAAGTTGACACATTCCCTCCCTAGAATCCGCCCCGTTCAACCACTCATCCACACACCATGCCTACCAAGACACAGCCAAACAAGCCCGCCGCCCTGCGCCTGACTACCCTGAGCCTCGGCATCCTCGCCATGTGCAGCGCCCACGCCGAACTGGCCGACACCGGCCCGGTGGCCGCCGCCGTCGTCGTGACCGGCCAGCGCGCGAGCCTGAGCAAGGCCATTTCCGCACAGGAGAAGGCCGACAATATCGTCAGTGTCGTCAGCAGCGACGATATCGGCGGCCTGCCGGACAAGAACGCCGCCGAAGCGCTGGCCCGCCTGCCTGGCGTCTCGGTGCAGCGCGACCAGGGCGAAGGCCGCTACGTCACGGTGCGCGGCCTGGGGCCGGACCTGAATGGCGTCACCATCAACGGCGCGCTGGTCCCATCGCCGGAAGCCGGCCGCCGTGCCGTGGCGCTGGACGTGCTGCCCGCAGGCCTGATCCGCTCCCTCGAAGTGAGCAAGACCTTGCTGCCCGAGCAGGACGCCAACTCCCTGGGCGGCTCGGTGGAAGTCAAATCCCTGTCCGCCTTCGACCTGCCAGGCACGCTGCTCAACGTGAACGCAGCCGCCAGCCATGACGGCAACACCGGCAAGAAAAGCCCGAGCGCCGGCCTGCTATGGGCGCAGCGCTTCATGGACGGCAAGCTGGGCGTGGCCGTGGGTCTGAGCGCCGAGAAGCGCAAGTTCGGTTCCGACAATGTTGAAACCGGCGGCGCATGGGATGGCGAGCGTCTGGGCGGCTTCGAGCTGCGCGACTATCTGCCGGTGCGCGAGCGCAAGGCCGCCGCCGTGAATCTGGATTATCGCCCCGAAGCGGGC
Source organism: Massilia sp. BJB1822 (assembly GCF_013369485.1). GTDB lineage: Bacteria > Pseudomonadota > Gammaproteobacteria > Burkholderiales > Burkholderiaceae_D > Rugamonas. The sequence goes on along the minus strand of NZ_JABWEB010000003.1, from coordinate 81,648 downwards.
AGCAGCTTCTACCTGCGCAGCTTCCTGAGCCGCTTCAGCGACGATGAAGTGCGCGACCGCATCACCATCGGCAATTTCAGCGGCGGCGGCGTGCTGGAAGGCGCCACCGCCAGCGCGCGCGCCGAGCGCCGCATCCGCCAGCGCAAATACACCCAGGAGATCGGTTCGCTGGTGCTCGGTACCGAACAGAAAATGGGCGCTTGGCTGTTCTCCGCTTCCGGCGGCATCAGCCGCGCCGACGAAGACACGCCGGAATCGCTGAACGATGGCCGCTTCCGCGGCAATGCCAACTTCGCCGGCGTCGGCTTCCTGAATGGCGAAAAGCCGCAGCTGCAAGGCCCGGCCGCGCTGTTCGATCCGGCCAATTACAGCCTGAACGCCATCACCCTGCAGCAACGCTACTCCAACGACAAGGCGCGCCATCTGCGCGCCGATCTGGGTCACAGTTTCGACACCGGCGACCTGCATCACGAGCTGAAATTCGGCCTGAAAGCCAGCCGCCGCGAGAAAACCAACGACACCAACCAGTGGGCCTATAACAGCAGCAAATCGTCCAGCCCGAACTACTGGGGCGCCGGTTCCGTCGCCATGTCCAGCTTCGTGCAGGGCAGCGAACTCGATTACAAGCTGGGACGCATCGGCGTCGCGCTCGATCCGGCCGCCATCCGTGCTCGCGTGGCAGGACTGGACCGCAATGCCGCCCGCCTGACGGCCGAGTCGAGCATCAACGACTACACGATGAACGAGAATATCGACGCCGCCTACGTGCAGGACAGCGTCTCCTTCGACGCCTGGCGTTTCCTGGCCGGCGTGCGCGCCGAACGCACCCGCTTCGATGCCGCCGGCTCGCAAGTGGCAGGCAGCACCATTACGCCGCTGAACCGCAGCCGCTCCTACACCAACTGGCTGCCTTCGCTGCAGGCGCGCTACGATGTGGACCAGCAAACCAGCGTGCGCGCCGCCGTCACCAGCTCCGTGGTGCGCGCCAATTTCAGCCAGCTGGCGCCGGGCGTCAGCCTCGCCAGCAATACCGAAGCGGTGATCGGCAATCCGGACCTGGCGCCGCTCAAGTCGCGCAACCTGGACCTGGGTGTGGAACGCATCATCGGCAACGACGGCACGCTGTCGGCCTACTTCTTCCACAAGGACATTCGCAACTTCACCTACACCACCAATCTCGCAGGTAGCGGACAGTGGGCGGGCTATACCAGCGCCACCTCCTACGAAAACGGCGACAAGGCCAAGGTCAAGGGCATCGAGCTGTCCTGGATGCAGCCGCTGCGCATGCTGCCGGCGCCTTTCAACAATCTGCTGGTGGGCGCGAACGCCGCCTGGACCGATTCGCGCGCCGACGTGGCCCGCTTCGACACCAAGGCCAAGGCGCGCCTGTCGCGCAGCATCGCGCTGCCGGGCCAGTCCGACCGCGTGATGAATCTGATGCTGGGCTACGAGCAGGGTCCGGTCAGCACCCGCCTGGCGCTGAACTACAAATCGCCGTATCTGCTGGAACTCGGCTCGGATATTTTGAACGCCAGCCAGGACCGCATGGTGGACAGCCAGAAGCAGCTCGACTTCTCCTTCTCCTGGCAGATCGACAAGCGCTTCCAGCTCACCTTCGAAGCGGCGAATCTGAACAACGAGAAGTACTACGTCTATCAAGGCAGCAAAAACCACAACGCGCAGTATGAGCAGTACGGACGCACCTACAAGATCGGCTTGAAAGCCGCCATTTTCTAAGAGAGCATATGAGAAAGAGCATGATTCAAAGCGCGATCGGCGCGCTCCTGGCCTCCTCGGCCGCCATGGCGGCAACGCCGGCACCCGCGCCCGCCCTTCCTTCCGCGCTGGCGAATGCGGCCGAAGTGGCGCCCCTACCGGACGGCGGCTGGCTAGCGCTGGACAAGAACGGTCTGCGCCTGCTGGATGCCGGCGGCGCGCAGCGCGCCCAGTTCCCCATCCGTGCCCGCCATCTCGATACCCGCAGCCATGCCGAAGGCGTGCTGGCCGTGGTGGTCGATTCCAACACCGAGCGCGCCCAGCCCCTCGTCGTCAATCTGGCGCGCGGTACGCTGAACGCCCTGCCGGCTCTGCCAGCGCCGGGCTTCGATGTGGAGGCGTCCTGCCTGTACCGCGACGCCCAGCGCATCGATCACCTGTTCCTGATCGGGAAAGACGGCCAGTCCGAGCAATGGCTGCTGTCCGGCGCGCAGTACCGGCCGGTGCGCAAACTGGCGCTGCCGCCGCATGTCAAACACTGCCGCGTGGACGACGCCAGCAACACCCTGCTGGCCGCCGAATCCGACTTTGGCCTGTGGGCTTACCGCGCCGATGCGGAAGGCTCGGGCCAGCGTCAGGCCGTGGCCCTGCGCGCTCCGTATGGCAAGCTGACCGGTGGTGCAGGCGCCTTGTCCCTGCTGCCCGGCGGCGCTGCGCTGCTGGACAAGGACGGCGCAAAACTGCACCTGTTCCGTCAGCGCGGCGGGCACTGGGAAGCGGCTGGCAGCCAGCAGTTGGCGGGCAAAGGCGGCAAGGGCAATGCGCTAGCAGCCCGCGCCAGCGGCAATGCCGTCAGCCTCGCCTACAAAACCGCGGAAAGCACGCCGTGGCAAGCGCGCGCCCTGACATGGACGTCCAGCCAAGCGCTGGCCGACGTGGCCATTCCCTTCGCCATCGTCGAACCGCGCACCCAGACCGATCCGATGGAACGCCAGGGCGATGCGGCCGACGATCCGGCGATCTGGCTGCATCCGACCAACCCGGCCGCTTCGCGCGTCTTCGGCACCAACAAGAAGCAAGGCTTGCTGGCCTACGACCTGCGAGGCAAGCAAACGCAGTTGCTGGAATCGGGACGCCTGAACAATGTCGACATCCGCCAGAACGTGCTGCTCGCGGGCGAGCGCTTCGACCTGGCCGCCGCCACGCGCCGCGACGACAATACGCTGATGCTGTTCACCATCGATGCCAAGGGTGACGCCGCCGAAGCCGCCGTCTTCTCAACCACGCTGGAAAAGATATATGGCATGTGCCTCTACCAGCCGCCCGGTGGCGCACTGGAAGCCTTCGTCAACGACAAGGACGGCCGCTACCAGCACTACCGCATCGAGCGCAGCGAAGGACGCTTCCGCGCAGCCCTGCTACGCAGCTTCGCCGTCGCCAGCCAGCCCGAAGGCTGCGTGGCCGACGACCGCAGCGGACGTCTTTTCATCGGCGAGGAAAAGCTTGGCGTCTGGTCCACCGTAGCCAGCGCGGCCAAGGCCGAGCCGCTGCGCATGATCCTGCCGGTCGGCCCTGCGCTCAAGGCCGACGTCGAAGGCATGGCCCTCTACCACGGCGAGAAAGCCAGCTACCTGATCGTCTCCAGCCAGGGCGACAACAGCTATGTGGTGCTGGACGCCGCGGCGCCGCACGCCGTGCGCGGACGCTTCCGCATCGGCATGAACGTGGCGGCCGGCGTGGATGGCGCGTCCGAAACCGATGGCCTGGATGTGACCTCGGCCAATCTGGGCGGCCCATACACCAAAGGCATGCTGGTGGTGCAGGACGGGTACAAGCGCCTGCCCGATGGTCCGCAAAACTTCAAATACGTGGCCTGGGACGATATCGCTCGCGCCCTTAACCTGCGTTAAGAAAGGAGCGCCGGCATGAAACGGAAGTACGGCGGCGGTTGACAATTTGCGCTGATGCGTTAAACTGCGGGCGCTGCTGAAATTATCGGCAGCGCCTTTTTCTTCCGGAGCACCCACCCCAAATGGACATCTAAGCCCACATCCGCAAACGACCGCCGCTGCCTTGCCTTGCTGTGCATCGCCGCTGCGCTGACGAATCTCGTCACCGGGGCTTATATGTTATCCAATCCAAAAGAACTCTCTCTGGAGCTGCGCCACGTCTCGGCCATGCTCCCCGACGGCCGCATGCTGTTCGACGGCCTGAACGCTTCCTTCCAGCGCGAGCTGACCGGCCTTGTCGGCGCCAATGGCGCGGGCAAATCCGTGCTGGCCGCCATTCTGAGCGGCCAACGCCAGCCTGACGGCGGCCGCATCGCCTGCAACGGCAGCCTCGCTTACGTGCCGCAGGAAATCCGTCCCGCGCCCGGCTCCACCGTCGCCGGCGTGGCCGGACTCGCCGCCCTGTTTGCCGCGCTCGCCCGCGTCGAAAGCGGCGATATGCTGGCCGGTGATCTCGATCTGCTCGAAGGCCGCTGGCATATTCCCGCCGCTTTCGGCTGCGCCTTGCGCGATGCGGGCTTGCCCGCGATCCAGCCAGGGCAGCCCGCCGCGAACCTCAGCGGCGGAGAGCTGATGCGCATTGCCTTGGCAGGCGCCCTGCTGTCGCAAGCCGACTGGCTGCTGCTGGACGAACCAAGCAACCACCTCGACCGGCCGGGCCGCGACTGGCTGGAAACGGCCTTGTGCACATGGCGCGGCGGCGCCATCGTCGTCAGCCACGACCGCGAGCTGCTCGACCGCATGGACCGCATCGTGGAGCTGCGCGACGGCCAGTTGCACAGCTACGGCGGCAACTACACCCTGTACCGCGAACAGCGCGACACGGCCGCCAGCGCGGCGCAGGCGACGCTCGATCACGCCCGCACCGAACGCGAATCCGGCCTGCGCGAACTGCGCCGCCAGCACGATGCCCAACATTCGCGCATGGCCCGCAACAAGCGCAACGCCAAGAGCGCCAATCTGGCGCCGGTCCTGCTGGGCCGCATGCAGGACCGGGCCGAAGTCCACGCCGGCCGCGTGGCGAAGCAGCATGAGGAAAGCCGCCTGGCGCTGGACCAGGCGGTGCGCGAGGCGGCTGACAAGATCGTCTCCGAAGAGGCGGTGGCGCTGCTGCTGCCCGCCAGCGCCGTTGCGCCAGGCAAGCGCGTGGTCGAACTGGAACAGGCCCGCGCGCCTTTCCCGACCGGTGCGCCGCCGCTCGACCTGACGCTGTGCGGCCCCTTCCGCCTCGCCATCACCGGTCCCAATGGCTGCGGCAAAACCACGCTGCTGAAAATGCTAGCGGGACTGGAAGCGCCGCTGTCCGGCATCTGCCGCAGCCCGCTGCCCATGGCCTGGCTCGACCAGCATGCCGCCGTGCTGCTGCCGCCCGGCCTGTCGGTGCTGGAACGCCTGCGCCAGCTGGAAAGCCCGCTGCCGGAAGGGGAACTGCGCAGCCGCCTCGCCTTGCTCGGCCTTGGCGCGCGCCATGTGCATACGCCGGCCGAAGCCCTGAGCGGCGGCGAGCGTTTGAAAGCGGCCCTGGCCTGCGCCCTGTGGCGCAAGGAACCCGCGCAATTCCTGCTGCTGGACGAGCCGACCAACCACCTCGACCTGCATGCCGTCACTGCGCTGGAACAGGCGCTGCAAGGCTTCAGCGGCGCGCTGGCCGTGGTCTCGCATGACCGTAGATTCCTGTCCGCGCTAGGCCTTTCCCACACTTTGTCGCATACGCCGCAGGGGTGGAGGCTCGACGGGATGGTATCCTAGGCGACCGCAACACATGGGGGCAACCGTGTCCATTACAGAAAAATTATTCAAACTCCGGGAGAACGGCACCAATGTACGCACCGAGGTGGTGGCAGGCCTGACCACCTTCCTCACCATGGCGTACATCATCTTCGTCAATCCCTCCATCCTGTCCGAAGCGGGCGTGCCGAGGGACGCCGTCTTCGTCGCAACCTGCCTGGCCGCCGCGCTGGGCACCCTGATCATGGGCCTGTACGCCAACTACCCCATCGGCATGGCGCCGGGCATGGGCTTGAACGCCTACTTCGCCTACGCCGTGGTGCTGGGCATGGGCATACCGTGGCAGATCGCGCTGGGCGCGGTGTTTATCTCCGGTTGCCTGTTCGTGCTGATCAGCGTCTTCCGCCTGCGCGAGATGATCGTGAACGGCATCCCGCATTCGCTGCGCACCGCGATCACGGCCGGGCTGGGGCTATTCCTCGGCTTGATTGCGCTGAAAAGCGCCGGCATCGTCACCGCCGACAAGGCCACAATGGTCACGGCGGGCGACCTGCACAAGCCTGCAGCCCTGATGGCTATCGGCGGCTTCCTGCTGATCGTGACCCTCGACCGCCTGCGCGTGCGCGGCGCCATCCTGATCGGCATCGTCAGCATCACCGTACTGAGCTTCTTCTTTGGCGACACCAAATTCCAGGGGCTGATCTCCACGCCGCCTTCGCTGGCGCCCAGCCTGTTCAAACTCGACATCCCCGGCGCCATCGGCGTGGGTCTATTCAATGTGGTGCTGGTCTTCTTCTTGGTGGAGCTGTTTGACGCCACCGGCACCCTGATGGGCGTGGCGAACCGCGCCGGCCTGCTGGTCAGCGGCAAGATGGAGCGCCTCAACAAAGCACTGCTGGCCGACAGCTGCGCCATCGTCGCCGGCTCCATGCTCGGCACCTCCAGCACCACGGCCTATGTGGAAAGCGCAGCCGGCGTGCAGGCGGGCGGACGCACCGGCCTGACTGCCGTGGTCATCGCGCTGATGTTCCTGGCCTGCCTGTTCTTCTCGCCGATCGCCGCCGTGGTGCCGCCATACGCTACCGCGCCGGCCCTGCTCTTCGTCGCCTGCCTGATGCTGCGCGACCTGTCGGACCTGGACTGGAACGAAACCACCGAGAGCATCCCGGCCGGCATCACGGCCCTGCTGATTCCTTACACCTATTCGATCGCCCACGGCATCGCCTTCGGCTTCATCACCTATGCGGCGCTCAAGCTGCTGACGGGCCGCGCCCGCGAGGTCAAACTCATCGTGTGGCTGATTGCCGGCGTCTTCATCTTCAAATACGCCTATATGTAAGGCATTCCCGCCCCGCCAGCCTTACTGCAAGGCTGGCGTAGGGCGCGGCGTTTCGCGGATCTTGAGAATCCCGATCACATTACAGAGGCGCATGCGGCACAGGGTCAGCGCCTCTTCCTCCTCGGCTGCCACGCGCAGCTGGACTTCCATGCCATGCAGGCCGGCTTCCATGCGCACGCCGCGCAGCTCGATGCCGCCGCGCCGGATAATCGCCAGCGCCGATTCCAGCGAGTCGGTGGCGGTATGGGCTTCCACCCGCAGGCGGAAGGTCTTTTGTGGGGTTTGGACAAGCTCATTCATACAGTAACTTTAGCTGTCCCGCGCTGGAATAGGCATCCAAAGACTATCCAATTTCTCGCTATTTTGAGAATATTCTTCTTTTCGATATAGAATATTCGCAAAAACAATCTTCGAATTGAGAAAACCATGGAACAACTGGATGAAACCGACCGCCGCATCCTGCGCGCCCTGCGCCGCGACGGACGCTTGAGCAATACCAAGCTGGCGGAGCAGATCGGTCTCTCCACCACGCCCTGCTGGAACCGCGTGCGCGCGCTGGAAGACAATGGCGTCATCGAAGGCTACACGGCCCTGCTCAACCAGCAGGCGCTTGGCCTGCCCGACACCGTGATCATCGAGGTCACGCTGGAACGCCACGACGACGATATGCTGGAAAAATTCGGCCTGGCCCTGGCCGAGCTGCCCGAAGTGATGGAAGCCTATCTGCTCACCGGCGACTACGATTACCTGATCAAGGTCGCCGTCGCCGGCACCGCGGGCTACGAGGAATTCCTGCGCCGCAAACTGTATAAGATGCCCGGCATCCGTCACAGCCGCTCGACCTTCGTGCTGCGCTGCCTGAAACGCGCGCACTCGGTGGAGCCGTAAGGAGGTCCATGGCAAAATGCGTTCTTTGACAAACGCATGCCACGACCGCGCCGGACTTCTTCATGAGCGCCATTCCCGTCCCCGCCAGCCCGATTATCCTGGGCAAGGATATGGGCATCCTGCAGGCCCATGCCGCCGTCATGGCCGAGTGCCTGCGCCATATCGAAGCCAATGCGCCCGGTGTCGCCGCGAGAGGCGATGCCGAATTTCTGCACCAGATGCGTGTTGGCCTGCGCCGATTGAATGCCGCGCTGCGCCTGTTCGGCAAAGTGCGTCCGCTGCCGGAAGCACTGCGCCTTGAAGTGAAATGGCTGGATGCGGCGCTCGGCCCGGCGCGCGACTGGGAAGTCCTGGCCAACAGCACCCTGCCGCGCATCACGGCCAGCGCTCCGGCCCATCTTGGCCTCGCGCGCCTGCTGCAATTGGCCCAGGAAGCGGCGCAGCGCCACAACGCAAGCGCTGCGCAAGCGGTGGCCTCGGCGCGCTGCCGTACCCTGCTCGACGCTCTGCATGCCTGGGCCTTGCAAACGCCGCAAGGCTTGCCGCAGCCGAACGCCCGCCTCAAACGCTTCGCCACGGCCCTGCTGGATTCTGCCGAAAAGCGCCTGCGGCGTCGAGCGCAGCATCTGTCTCAGGCCGGCCAGCGCCGCCTGCACCGTTCGCGCATCGCCGCCAAACGCCTGCGCTATGCGCTGGAATTTTTCGCCAGCCTTTATCCGCAGCGCCCGACCCGGCATCGTATCGCCGCGCTGGCCGCGTTCCAGGATGCGCTGGGCGCCATCAACGACGCCACCGTGGCCCACGCCCTGCTGGAGCATGAAGCGGCCAGCCATCCAGCCCTGCATGCCGCCATCGCCTATGTGCGCGGCTACCTGCAGGCCGACAGCCTGCACCAGACCAAGGCGCTGGCCCGCCTGTGGAAGCGCCTGCGCCGCGCGCTCTGAGGGATTTTTACTTAAGCCTTTGTTAAATCGTAGTACCGTAACAACGCCAAACTTGACATTGGGGTACAATGCCACCTCCCTTTTGTATCAAAAGCGGCCGCTTCAAGCCTGCAAGGCCGCCAATAAGCACATGAAATCGATTACCACTCTCGCCTTGGCTCTGGCCATGGCGCACGGCGCAGCTTTTGCCGCCGATGAAGAACTTCCGGAGCGCGACTGGAGCGTTTCCGCCGAACTGGGCGCCATCACCACCACCGGCAACACCGCCGGCACCTCCGTGACCGGCAAGATCGACGCGCGTCAGGAGCTGGAGAACTGGAGCAACGAATACATCTTCAGCGGCTACTTCAAGGAAGACAAGAACGAGCAGGAAGACGGCAGCAAGGTCAAAGAACGCTCGGCCGAACGTTTCGCCGCCTCCGCCAAAGCCGCGTACAAGCTGATTGGCGACGGCAAGAAACTGTTCGTGCTCGGCTCCCACGTTGACGACAAATTCGGCGCCTACACCAAGTACACCACCATCGCCGTCGGTCACGCCTCGCGCTGGTACAAGTCACGCGACAAGACCATCGATGTGGAAATGGGTCCGGGCTACTTCAGCGGCACCCGCGCCAATGGCGACAAGGAAAATGGCCTGACCATCCGTGGCGCGGCCGCCTTGCGCTGGCAGCTCAGCCAGACCGCCCTGTTCACCCAGACGCTCAGCGTGGAACGCGGCACGTCGAATACCCACTCGGTTGCCGAGACGGCGCTCAGCACCAAGATCAACGGCACCATGCAGATGAAGGCCGCCTTCAGCGCCCGTAACGACACCAACGTGCCGGCCGATAAAAAAGGCACCGACACGCAAACATCTCTGACCCTGGTGTATTCGTTCTAAACGTGGGCCTGAAGCCGGGCGGCGGCTGCCCCCGGCAAGAAATTTGTTGAAGCATTAGAATGCCTTGCCGCCAGCCATATTCAAGAGCTGGCGCCGAACAAGGAGGACTTATGCCGCAACAACAAGGCGACAACATCGATTTTCTGGCGCACAACCGCGCCTCCTGGGACAAGCAAGCGTCCGAACAGCGCGAATGGTCGCGCCCCGTCAGCAGCGACACCATCGCCGCTGCCAAAGCAGGCCAATGGCAGGTGCACCTGACGCCGCAGCCGCTGCCATCAGCATGGCTGGGCGACGTGAAGGGCAAACACATACTCTGCCTCGCCTCCGCCGGCGGACAGCAAGCGCCCGTGCTGGCGGCAGCCGGCGCCCACGTCACCGTCTTCGACATCTCCGACCGCCAGCTCGAACAAGACTGCATGGTGGCCCAGCGCGACGGCCTCGAACTGCAAACGGTGCAAGGCGATATGCGCGACCTGGGCGCCTTTGCCGATGCCTCGTTCGACATCGTCTTCCACCCCATCTCCAACCTGTATGTGCCTGACGTGCGCCCCGTATGGCAGGAATGCGCGCGCGTGCTGAAAAGCGGCGGCGCTCTACTCGCCAGCTTCTACAATCCCGTCGTCTTCATCGGCGACCGCGATCCCGCGTATGCCGAGCAAGGCCTGATCCGTCCGCGCTACCGCCTGCCCTACTCTGACGTCAACGACCTCGATGCCACCCAACTGGCAGCCAAGCGCGAACGCGGCGAAGCCATGGTCTTCGGTCACACCCTGAGCGACCTCCTGGGAGGCCAACTCGCCGCCGGCTTCATCCTGGCGGATTTCTACGAAGACGCCGCCGCCCATCCCCGCTTCCTGGTCGACAAATACATGCCCACCTTCCTCGCCACCCGCGCCCTCAAGCGCCAAGACCTTTGATCCAAATCAAAAAATGTCCCACCCTGGTGTCAGGCACCAAGGTAGGACATTTGCTGATCTAGATCAAAGAATGTCTAACCCTGGTGCCTGACACCAGGGTGGACATTTTTTGACGGAAATCAAAGGGGTTACATGCTTTCCTTGACGACGCGGCCGTTGAGGGCTTGCAGGGGACGGGCGTTGTGGGGGTAGATTTTGCTGAATTGGCTGAGTTGTTGGCTGGAGATTTCGACCGGCTGTTTCAGCACGAGCCAGTTGACTTCTTCGCTGCACGGCGGGGTGGTCAGGGAGCCGGCGAAGTTGTAGTAGCCTTGCTGTTCGGGCAGCAGGGATTTGAGGTCGAAATCGCCTCCGGTTAATTCGACTTCCTTGTTCTTCTCAGCCGGGATCTGGTTCCACAGCGTTTTGATCAGCGGATTTTCCTTGCCGTTTTTGAACAGCACCGCGACCACCGCCAGCTTGTTGTCGGCGCTTTTGTGCACCAGGTGCGCGACCATGCCATAGCGCTTGCCGTTGATGCTTTCTTCGCTCGGATTATGGAAGTGGAATTGCAGCAGCTCGTAGCGCTTGCCGTCAAGGGTAATGCCGCTTCCCGCGCCAAAGTTCACCTGCACGGTATGGCCGTTGTCCAGGATGCGTGGGGTGGCTGGCTTGTAGTCGAATTCGATCTTGGGCAGCTCGGCCTTGCTGGTCTTGCGGATGTCGATGGGCGATTGGTGGTGTCCCAGCTTGCAAGTCTTGTAGTCGTCATTCAGCTCGGACCAGTGCTTCGGCCCGTGCTTGCCTTCATAGGTCCAGGAATGGCCTTGCTCCTTGTCGGCAGCGAAGGCTAGGGATGGGAGCAGCACGGCACCGCACAGCAGGGCGGTAGCGATTGACAGTGGCTTCATGGGCATCTCCGTTCGGTTGTTGGATGACGGCAGTGACTTGTATCCGTCTCGCTACCGTCCCGCCGATGGCGTTTGCACACTTTAGCAAAAGCGCCTGCTGCTGCCCATGCCGCACATTCAAACTGTTGGTTTATGCGCTCAACTGCTTCTGCGTCATGTAGAGGCGCGCATAGATGCCGCCCTGCTCCAGCAGCGCCTCATGGCTGCCGATTTCGGCGATGCTGCCCGCGTTCATGACGACGATGCGGTCGGCGTTCTCGATGGTCGAGAGGCGGTGCGCAATGACCACCGTGGTGCGGCCCTTCATCAGGCGCTCCAGCGCGGCTTGCACCTGGCGTTCGGATTCGGTATCGAGGGCGCTGGTGGCTTCGTCCAGGATCAGGATCGGCGCGTCCTTGTACAGCGCGCGGGCAATCGCCATGCGCTGACGCTGGCCGCCCGACAGGCGCAAGCCGTTTTCGCCGACTTCGGTCTGATAGCCCTGCGGCTGGCGCATGATGAACTCGTGCGCATACGCCGCCTTGGCCGCCGCTTCGATGCGCGCCGGGTCCGGGTTCGGGTCGCCATAGGCGATATTGGAGGCCAGCGTGTCGTTGAACAGCACCACGTCCTGGCTCACCAGCGCGATCTGCTGGCGCAGGTCGGACAAGAGGTATTCGCGCAGGTCGACGCCGTCGAGCAGGATCTGGCCGCTGCCGACATCGTAGAAGCGCGGCAGCAGGCTGGCCAGCGTGGTCTTGCCGCTGCCGGAACCGCCTACCAGAGCCACAGTCTCGCCGGCCGCAATGTCGAGCGACACGCCGCGCAGCGCGGGCGCTGCATCTGGGTCTTCCTCGTTATAGCGGAAGCCGACGTCCTGCAGCGCGATGCGGCCTTCGGCGCGCGCCAGGCTGCGGGTGCCGGTATCCGGCTCGATCGGTGCATCAATCAGCCCGAACACCGACTTGGCGGCGGCCAGGCCGCGCTGCAGCGGCTCGTTGATCTTGGTCAGATTCTTGATCGGCGACTGCATCGCCATCAGCGCGCCCATGAAGGCGACGAAATCGCCGGGCGACAGTGCGCCGCCGCGCGCGCGCAGCAAGGCGAAGTAGATCACGGCCGACAGGGTGATCCCGACCAGCATCATGATCAGACCGGAGTTGGCAGCGGAGGTGGCCGAGTGCTTGACGGCGAGCTGGCGGTTCAGCTTCACCACGTCGTCGAAGCGTTCCTGCTCGTAGCGCTGTCCGCCGAAGATTTTCACCACGCGCTGGCCGCCGATGCTTTCATCCAGCACGCGGGTCAGCTCACCCATGGCATGCTGGGCGCTTTCGCTCAGATTGCGCATGCGGCGGCCGGCAAAAATCACGATCACGGCCACCAGCGGCAGCAGGCCCAGACAGAACACGGCCAGTTGCCAGTCGATGATGAACAGGGAAATCAGGTAACCCACCGTCGCCACCGAATCGCGCACGGCCACGTTCAGCACATTCAGGCCGGCCTGCGACACCAGGCTGGCGTCGTAAGCCACGCGCGAGAGCGTCGTGCCGGTGGAGGATTGGTCGAAGTAGCGGTTCGGCAGGCGCAGGATGCGCGAGAACATCTGTTCGCGCAGATTGGCCTGCACCCGGTTGCTCAGCCACGAGGAGCCATATTCGGCCGTGAAGCTGCTCACCATGCGCATGAAGGCGAGGAAAACGATCAGCAAGGGAATCGCCCACAGCGCGGCCGTCGCCGGGTCGGCCGGCGTTAAGCGGTTGACCCAGCCCTGCACCGTCACCAGCACGCCGCTGGCGCCGGCGGCCGCGCCGGGCTGCACGCTCGGCTGCATGGCATCGACCACATTGCGCAATTGCGCGATCAGCAGCACATCGGTCAGCGCGGCCAGGGCCACGGCCAGCAAGGTGCCGGCCACGACACCGCCGTAGCGGCGGAACTCTTGAAGCAAGCGGATATAGAGTTGACGGCTTTGCACTGGAATCTGAAGAAATCGGAGAAAGGCAGCATTGTACCCGCCTTTCATGCCACGACAGCCCCGCAAATACGGCAGAGCTGCAACACTGTGACATTGTGTGAGTATCCTCGCGCACCGGCTGCCTATAGTGAAATATCAAACTGACATGAAAGGCCGCCATGTCCAAACCGTCCCCCGAGCAGGCAGACCTCGAACGCAAGCAGGATCTGATCCGCAAACTGGATATCCTCGGCTACAAGGCCCAGGATGATTTCGAGGCGGCCCTGGAGCACTTCCGCGCCGACGAGAAACTGGACAAGGACGACAGCTACAAGCTGTGGCAGCGGCTCAACGAGCGCGCCGGCAGCGTCTTCAGTGAAGTGCTGCAGTATGAGCTGGACGCCATCGCCGGCAAACAAGCCAAGCTGGCGCCGGCCAGCCTGTCCGAGACCTTGCACCAGGCCCACGAGCGCAAGCTGGCCGGCCTGGCCTTCTCGGGCGGCGGCATCCGCAGCGCCACCTTCAATCTGGGCGTGATCCAGGCCTTGGCCGAACTGCGCCTACTCAGCACCTTCGACTATCTGTCCACCGTCTCGGGCGGCGGCTATATCGGCGGCTGGCTGTCGAAATGGATCAAGGAAAAAGGCGGCGACGTGCGCGCCGTCGAGCAGGAACTGGCGCCGTCCGCCTCGCAGCGCGCTGGCCGCGCCGAACCGGCCCCGATCCAGTTCCTGCGCCAGTACAGCCACTACCTGACGCCTAAAACCGGCATGTTCAGCGCCGACACCTGGACCCTGATCTGCACCTATTTGCGCAATACCCTACTGAATCTGACCATGCTGGTGGCCTGGCTGTCGGTGCTCTTCCTGCTGCCGCGCGGCGTGGCCATGCTGACCGAGATGCAGATGCTGGCGCCGGCGTCCGGCACGGCGGTGGGCGGCATCGCCTTCTTCCTGTTGGCGATCTTCTTCATCGCGCTCAGCATCTCCTGCAAGGCGCCCGAGCCGGGACAGCGCCTGCCGCAGGACCAGGGAACCATCCTGTATACCATCTGCCTGCCCCTGATCGCGGCCGGATATCTGAGCAGCATCGCCGTCTGGCAGCACCGGTATGAGCTGAAAGATTTCTGGGCGCAGTTGCCCGACTCCCTGTTCGACATGCCCCAGCCCTGGCATTTGCTGATACCCGGCCTGGTCTACTTCGCCGTATGGGCGGCTGGCTGGGGCTGCGCCCAGTACCAGAACGCCCGGTTTCCGCGCAGCGAGCCGCAGGAAAGCCATCTGGAACCGAATGCGGCGCCCTTGAAGGCGGTCGAGGAAAAACTCCACGCCCGCCACAAGCTGGTGGTGGAAGGCGTGGGCCATCTGCTATGCGCCATCGGCGCGCTGGCGGTCGGCACCCTGCTGCTGCTGAAAGGCGTGGCCAGCATTCCCAACGCGGTGCTGGACAAGATCGATGCCGTCAACCTGGCCACGTTCGGCATGCCGCTGATGCTGCTGCTTTTCGGCGTGACGATCACGCTGATGATCGGCCTGGTGGGCCGCATGTACCGCGACGAAAGCCGCGAATGGTGGGCGCGCCAGGGTGCCTGGACCGCCATCTTCATGCTGGCCTGGTCGGGACTCTTCCTCTGCACCTTCTATATGCCGCCGCTGCTGGCCTGGACCTTTGCCGAATACCAGGCGCTAAGCAGCGTGGGAGCCCTTGCCATCGTGCTGCTGGCCTGGCTCGGCCTGCGCTCGGGCAGCAGCAATGCCACCGGGCGGCCGGGCAGCTCGTCGAAACTGGAGCTGGTGGCCAAGATCGCGCCTTACGCCTTCATGCTGATTATCGTCGCCATCCTGACCACCTGGCTGCAGACCATGGCCGCACCCGCGCCCCGGCTGACACCCGGCACACATCCGCTGTCGGCTTTCTACGCCGCCTATTTCAAGGCTTCGATGCTGTCGCATGGCCTGCTCATACCACTGCTCATTTACTGCGCCATCACGGCCGCGGTGCTAGGCTGGCGCGTGGACATCAACAAGTTCTCGCTGTATATGATGTACCGCATGCGCCTGGTGCGCGCCTATTTCGGCGCCAGCAGCAATCCGCGCGCGCCGCATCCCTTCACCGGCTTCGATGCCGCCGACGATATTCCCCTACATAGCCTGCTGCACCAGCGCCCGGACGGCAGCATCCAGCCGCAGCGGCCCTATCACATCATCAACACCGCGCTGAACCTGGTGAACGGCGAAGAACTGGCCTGGCAGATGCGCAAAGCCGCTTCCTTCTCGATGACGCCGGCCTTCTGCGGCTTTGAAATGCCCGCCCTGCCCGGCAGCCATGGCGACAAGGTACCCAGCAAGATGCTGCGCGGCTGCTACCGCCCCACCAGCGACTATGCCTCCCGCCCCGCCCTGTTCAAGGATGATGACGCCCTGGTCAAACTGGGCCTGGCGGTGGCCGTCTCCGGCGCGGCCGCCAGCCCCAGCATGGGCTATCACAGTTCGCCGCCCCTGAGCTTCCTGATGACGCTCTTTAATCTGCGCCTGGGCCGCTGGTCGCCCAATCCGCTCAAGGAACATAAATGGAAGCAGTCGGCGCCGCGCATCGGCTTTTTCAGCCTGGTGGCCGAGCTGTTCGGCCTGACCGATTCCAGCGCCAACTTCCTTTACCTGTCGGACGGCGGCCATTTCGAGAATCTCGGCCTGTATGAGCTGGTACGGCGGCGCTGCCGCCTGATCGTGGTGGTCGATGCCAGCGCCGACCATAAATTCACCTTCGACGATCTGGGCAACGCCATCCGCAAATGCTTCACCGATATGCATGTGCCGATCCGCCTGAATGCTAGCCATATCGAGACCATGAGCGGACCGACGCCGGTGGGTGCTGCCTTCGTCACCGGCGAAATCAATTACGCCAAGGCCGATGGCGTGTGCGAAAACGGCGTCCTGCTCTACATCAAGCCGACCATGACCGGCAGCGAAAACGCCGACCTGCTCAACTACCGCAAGACCCACGCCGACTTCCCGCACCAGTCCACCGCCGACCAGTGGTTCGACGAAGACCAGTTCGAAAGCTACCGCGCACTCGGTTATCAGATCGGCATGGCGGCGCTGAAGGAAGCGGCGCTGAAATCGGCCAGCCGCCTGCCCGGCAGTCCCAGCCACCGCATCGGCTATCTGGCGCATCTGCTGCTGAAACAGGGCGAGGCCGAAGCGCCCACCAATGTGCTGCCGCTGCATGGCGATGAACCGCCCAAACCACCGGTGCCGCCTAAACCTTCAGCGCCGGGCGTCAAGACCGGCGAGGCGGGCGAGCGGCGCGCCTGAAGGCTTCCTAAAAATTTGATCTGGATCAATGATTTTTGCCTGGACGGCAGCGAAACTCCTGCTTATAAGTCGTACAATCCGCCGTGCCAAACGCACGGCATCGATTCATTCGCAGGAGTTCGCTCATGTTCAAACATATTCTCGTACCAAGTGACGGTTCGCTCGCATCGGAAGCCGCCATCCGCAGCGCCCTGCAATTCGCCAAGGAGACTGGCGCCCGCGTCACCGGCATGCATGTGCTGCCGGATTTTCACGCCCTGACCTATTTACCCGAAACCCTGGACGGAGCCCCCGAGGTGCCGGACAGCACCAGCCGCGCCAGCCAGATCGTCGGCCGCATCGCCGAGGCGGCGGCGCGCATGGGCGTGCCTTGCGAAACGGTGTTGCGCCGCTCGGACCAGCCCTATGCCGCCATTGTCTCGGTGGCCGGCGAACTCAAATGCGACATGATCGCCATGGCTTCGCACGGCCATCGCGGCATCAAGGGCCTGCTGCTGGGCAGCGAAACCCATAAGGTGCTGACCCATACCAATATTCCGGTACTGGTCTTCCGCGCCTGATGCCAGGCCTAGTGGCGCGCCGTGGCGGCCTTGCCGCCGCGCGGGCCGCGCTGGCCTTGGCTTTCGGCCCGGCCATCCAGCTCCACCATGCGGTTGCACTGCGCCATGCAACGCAGGCAGGCCGCCGCACATTCCTCGCAATGCCACATCGCATGCCGGTAGCACTCGGCCGCGCATAAATCGCAGACCTCGGCACAAGCCTTGCAAATCGCCAGTGCGGCAGGACTCCCCCTTTCCATCGCCCCTACCGCCAGGCGACATAGCTGGGCGCAATCGGTATCGAGCGCAATGCAGCCAGCCAGCGGCGTCACATCGTCTTCTTTCAAGCAGGCACTGGCGCAGACATCGCAGGCCTGTGCGCACTCGATGCAGGCCGCGATACAGCTTTGGTATTGTCCAGACATAGCTCCTCCGCATCCAAAGAGTCGAAAGGCCACCATACGCCCTTTGCGCTCGGCGGGACGCCAGCTTGCCCGCTTACATGCTTTCGCGCCTCATCTGCAGGTAAGCCACGTCGTAGCCGCCATATTGCCGGACGATTTCGCCCACGGCGGCAAAGCCGTGCTCCTCGTAGAAACGTCTGGCACCCTCATTCGATTTGGCGACGTTCAAAGAGATGCCTTGCGGAGCCTCGGCCAAGACCGCATTCAATAATGCCCCGCCCGCGCCACGTCCCCGGGCGCTGCTATGCACGAATAGCGCGCGCAATTGGCCGTCGAAGGTCGCCGAAAAGCCGAGTACTTCGTCACTTTCAAAGACCAGTACCGCCGATTCCTTGAACGCTGCCCGGATGACCGCATCCTGATCCAGCGGCGTGATAAGGAAATCGCCGCGCTCGAACGCCAGCTCATCGCGCTTCGCGTCCAGATAAATCCGGCAAACCGCCTGGAAATCCGTTTCGATATATGGCCGTACTGCCATGGCGTCCCCTCGGTTCAAGTTTGGTCGATGCGCGCCGTGGCAGCCAGAAAACACAGCAGGGCCAGCAGGGCAATCCCCAACAACACGGCCAGCAGCAGATCCGGCGCCAGGCCCGCGCCCAGCAGCACAGCGAGCAGCAAGGGACCGGTGGCCCGGCCTACCAGGCCGGGTGCCGCCATCGCGCCGGAGATGGCCCCGTAGTTCTGGCGGCCGAACAGCAGTTGCGGCACAGTGCCGCGCACAATGGTCTGAATGCCGTTGCTCAGGCCATACAGCACGCAGAAGAGCGCTACAGCCCACTGCCGCTGATGCAGCAGCAGTAAGGCCAGCAAACCCGCCGGCAAGGCGGCGAAGGCGAAGCGGCCCACATTCTGCGGCGGCGCCTGATGGAAGAATAGGCGTTCGGCGATGCGTCCGACCACCTGCATGGGGCCGATCAGGGCCGCCAGCGCCACCGCGGTTGCGGCCGGGTGGCCGAAATGGGTCAGCATGGGAATCAGGTGGGCCGACATCGCGGCGAAGATAAAGGCATTGGCGGCAAAGGCGAAGGCCAGCTTCCAGAAGGCGGGGTGGCGTAGCGCCTGCTGCAGGCTGTAATCGCCATCCGCGGCATCGGCCGCGCCGGTTTTGCCTGGCGTTTTAGTGCGTGGAGGGGCGGCCGGCAGTAGCAGATGGGCCGGCAGGCACACGGCCAGATGCAGGGCCGCGTAGACCAGGCAAGTCTGGCGCCAATCCAGGATGGACGCCAGTTGCAGCGTCAGCGGCCAGAAGACGGTGCTGGCAAAGCCGCCAAACAAGGTTAGCGTGGAAATCGCCTTGCGCGCATCCAGCGCAAACTCGCGATTGATGGCGGCGAAAGCCGCTTCGTACAGGGTCAGCGCCATGGCAGCGCCGAGCAGGGTCCAGGCCAGGAAATAGCTCCACAGTGCTGCGCTCGATGACAGCAGGATCATGCCCACTCCCGCCAGCAGCGAGCCGCCAGCCATGACCGCGCGCCCGCCAATGCGGTCGAGCCAAGCTCCGGCTGGCGCTGCGGCCAGCCCAGCCACCACCAGGCTCCAGGAAAAGGCGCCGTAGACCAGTTCCTGCCGCCAGCCCATCTCGCGCTGGATATGCGGCGCGAGGATGGTGATGCCGTAGTAGAGCGAACCCCAGGAAACGATCTGCGTCAGCGCCAGAATCGCCAGCATGCGGCGCTGGCCGCCCGCCCCGCTCATTTACCTGTTACGCGGCGATACTCGCCATCGAAGCTCACATTGTGGCCGCCGCACTGCATATTGTCGTCGCTGATGCGCAGCGTATCGCCGTCGAAGTGCAGATTCAGGCGGCAAGCCTGTTCGCCCTCTTCCTTATAAGCCGCGCTCCGACCATCCAACCGGGCCACGCCGTCGATCTCGCCCAGGTTCACATTGCCGATGGCCGCATTCCCCACCCAAATGGCGCTGCCCAGCAGGCGCACCCGGCCCGCATCCAGCTCGAACACATCGAGGGAAGCCTCGTGCTTGTCCGGCTTTCCCTTGAAATAGCGCACATACAAGCCGCTTACAGGATGCGTGCCGCCGGACGCGCGCGCAAAACCGCGCAGGTCGTTGTTCTGCTCCGCGTACAGCTTTTTCAGGCAGGCCGCATCGGCGCAGTTGTCGCGCCGTTCCAGCCAGGCCTTCTGCCAGCGTTTCAGCGAAGCGCGGTCGCGTGCCTTGGCCTGCGCATCCTTGTAAGCCTCGGCCAGTATTTCATCCTGCTGCGACACCGTGCGGTCGGCGCAGATCAGTTTTTCCACGCGGCTGACCGCCTTGCCACAATCGAAGCTGGCCGCAAAGGCCGGAGTGCCGATGGCCGCAAGCGCGGCGGCGGCGAGCAAATTCAATTTCTTCATGCCTTACCATTAATATAAGCCCGCCGCGATTCTACACCCTCCTTAGCCCGGGATCATTCCTGTCAGGAAGTAAGCCTGCAGCACCGTGATGACAGCTACGATCAGGGCGAACAGCAGGCTGTGTTTCAGCGTGAAGCGGAACAGGTCCGATTCGCGCCCAACCAGGCCGGCAGCGGCGCAGGCGACGGCGATCGACTGCGGCGAAATCATCTTGCCGGTCACGCCGCCGGTGGTGTTGGCCGCCACCAACAGCGTGTCCGAGACGCCGATCTGGTGCGCCGTGGTGCTTTGCAGGGAGCAGAACAGCGCATTCGACGAGGTGTCCGAGCCGGTCAGGAAGACGCCCAGCCAGCCCAGGAAGGGCGAAAAGAAGGGGAACAGCGCGCCGCTGCCCGCCAGCAGCAGGGCCAAGGTCGATGACATGCCCGAATAGTTGGCGACGAAGGCAAAGCCCAGCACCAGGCCGATGGACAGCACGGGACGGCGCAGCTCCACGATGGTTTCGCCGAAAGCCTTCAAGGCCGCACCCGGCTTCATGCGCAGCATCACGATGGAGATCAGGGCCGTCAGCAAGATGGCCGTGCCGACTGCGGACAGCAGGTCCAGCTTCAGCACCGCCTCATACGGCTTGTCGCTGGTGACGATGGGCGCGGTCTTGATCACCAGCTGGTCGAGGTAAGGGATCTTGAACTTGAAGACCATGCCCGCCAGCGCGCCCTTGGCCGCGAACAGCGCCTTGAACTGCGGCAGGCTCCATACCGTGACGATCGCCGTCAGGATGCCGAACGGCGCCCAGGCCCGCACCGTTTGCGCGGTGCTGTATGGAGAACGCCTTTCCTTGCGTGCGCCGAAGGAGCCGGCAGCGGCGGCGGACGCGCCGCCACTACCAAAGGCGCTCAGCACGGCCGCGCCGCCGCCTGCGCTTTCCACGCCGCCCACCCCAGCCGCCGCCGCGCGCGATTTGGCCGATGCCGGCTGCCACACTTTCAGGAAGGCCGTCAGCGCGAACAGGCAGACCAGGGCCGAAGTGATGTCGGGCAGTTCGGGGCCGATATGGTTGGCGGTGAAGTACTGGGTGACGGCGAAACTGCCGCCCGCCACCAGCGCCGCAGGCCAGGTCTGCTTCACGCCGCGCACGCCGTCCATCATGAATACCAGCCAGAATGGCACGAACAGCGACAGCAGCGGCAACTGGCGGCCCGCCATGGCGCCGATATGGAAGGCATCCAGTCCCGTCACCTGACCCGCTACGATGATGGGAATGCCCATCGCGCCAAACGCCACCGGCGCGGTATTGGCGATCAGGCACAGTCCCGCCGCGTACAGCGGATTGAAGCCCAGGCCGACCAGCAGGGCCGAGGTGATCGCCACCGGCGCACCAAAGCCCGCCGCACCTTCCAGGAAAGCGCCGAAGGCAAAGCCGATCAGCAGCATTTGCAGGCGCTGGTCGTCCGTCACTGACATGATGGAGGCGCGGATGATTTCCAGCTGTCCGGTCTTGTCCACGATCTTGTACAGGAAGACGGCGGTGATGATGATCCAGGAAATCGGCCACAGGCCGTAGACAAAGCCGTACCCCGCCGCAGCGAGCGCCTGCGGCACCGGCATGCCATACCCGATAATGGCGACTCCCAGAGCCAGCAACAGGGTGATAGCGCCCGCGATATGGCCTTTGATGCGCAGCACGGCCAGTGCGAGGAAAAAGAAAATAATCGGTATGGCCGCCACCAGTGTGGACAGCCAGAGGCTACCCAGGGGCGTGTAGAGTTGATGCCAGGCTTGCATGTCAGTCTCCTTCTATAGTTTTATGTGAAATTTGACGCGTCAGGCTGTGTGATGGATGTCTATTCGGGCTGGCCTCGAGCTTTCAGCAGATCGGCCAGGCTGCGCGCGGCCGGCTGCAAGGGTTCGCGATGATCGGTCCAGCCCATTTGCTGCTTCGGCGCGAGCGCGCGCAGGCGCGTGGCAGCCCAGCGGAAGCTGCGGTAGGCCGTAGGGCTGGCAAAAGCACCGCTCCAGAAGCGCCATACCAGGCGTTCGCCGCGCGAGTATTTGGCGCCCTGCCCGCGCAGCGGATGGGCCACTTCCTCGTCTGGATTGCGGTTCGCTTCACTGCGCAAACGCACCAGCAGTTGCGGAATCGGGATGCGCACCGGACAGACTTCTGCGCAGGCGCCGCATAGGCTGGAGGCGGTGGCCAGGTCGGCTGTCGCTTCCAGGCCAAGCAGATGGGGCGAAATGATCTTGCCGATCGGACCGGGATACGTCGTGCCATAGGCATGGCCGCCGACGCGGGTATATACCGGGCAGTGGTTCATGCAGGCGCCGCAGCGGATGCACTGCAGCGTGGCGCGCAACTGCTCGTCGGCATAGGCCTGGCTGCGGCCGTTGTCGAGCAGGACCAGGTGCAGCTGGCGCGGACCGTCCTTTTCGCCGGGACGGCGCGGGCCGGAAATCAGGTTGAAATAGGTGGTGATGGCCTGGCCGGTGGCGGAACGCGTCAGCAGGCTGGCCAGCGGCACGATGTGCTCCAGCTTCGCCACCACTTTTTCCATGCCCATGATGGCGATATGAATGTCCGGCACTGTGGTGGACAGGCGGCCATTACCCTCGTTCTCCACCAGCCAGAGCGTGCCGGTATCGGCGGCGGCGAAGTTGACGCCGGACAGGCCGATATCGGCATCGACGAAAGCCTGGCGCAGGGCGCGGCGGCCGGTCTGGATCAAGGTGTCCACGTCCTCGGTGTAGGGCGTGTCGGGGATGTTCTGCTCGAACAGCTCGCCGATATCGGCGCGCGTCTTGTGGATCGCGGGCATGACGATGTGCGAAGGCTTTTCGCCGGCCATCTGCACGATGTACTCGCCCATATCCGATTCCATGCAGGCGACGCCGCGCTCGGCCAGGTAGTGATTCAGTTCGATTTCCTCGCTTGCCATCGACTTGCCTTTGATGATGCGGCGCGCCTTGTTCTGTTGCGCGATGCCGAAGATGATGCGCTTCGCTTCCTCGGCATCTTCCGCCCAGTGCACCTGGACGCCGGCCTCGGTCAGCTTTTCTTCAAGCTGCACCAGCAGATCGGGCAGATGGGCCAGCGCATGCTTGCGCACGGCCTCCCCCAGATCGCGCAACTGCTCCAGCTCATTCGCATCCGGGAATTGCGCGCTGCGCTTGCCCTGCAAGAAATCCATCGCGCCGCGGAAGCTCTGGCGCAGCTTGGGATCGTCCAGCGCGGCACGGGCGCGGGCGTGGAAGTCGGCCGAAGGCACGAAATGCAAGGTCTGTGCGCTCATCGCATGCCTCCAGCCAGGTCGTCGACAATAATCACCCACAGCCAGCGCGGACCATGCGCGCCGTAGGCCAGGGTTTGCTGGATGTCCGAAGTCTTGGATGGCCCGGACACCAACACCAGATTGGACGGCATGCCCTCGGCCCAGCGCTCGGCATGCACCGCCGCGTGCAGATCGGCGTGCAGGGTGGAGGCGTAGACCAGCGCGATATGCAGCGGCGGCACCAGCGACACGGTCCGCGGCGTGCCGGCATCCGGCGCCAGGATCAGCGTGCCGGTGGCCGCGATGCCGGAACGGGCCACGGTGAAGCCGGCATCCACACCGCTGAACAGCTCGGATTTCCACTCTTCCAGCGGGCGGTCGAAATCCAGGGTTTTCAGCTGCGCAGGCAGCGCAGCCTTGAGCGCAGCCGCCTCCGCTCTCGCGCTATCCAGCAGCAGATGGCGGATATTCGCCTCGCTGAGTTTTTGCGCAAGTTGCGCCGGCCATTCGTCGCTGGTCGCGCGCCATACCGTCGCATGGGAGGCGGTAAGCGCAGCCTGCATGGCCGCCACCGGGTCCGCCGCCGCTGCCGAGTGCGGACGGCGACGGGCAAAATGCACGTCGATGCGGTGATCCAGCAAGGGCAAGGTCTTGGTTGCCGCAGCGTCATGGGAAGCGGCGCGCAGACGGCCCAGCATGCGCTCGCGTGGTCCAGGGCCGCTCATGCCGCCACCTCGATTTTTTCAGCCAGGTCTTGCGAGGCGCTGGGCGCGGCACCAGTCGTGGCCTGTTCGACCCGTCGCCACAGGAAGCTGGCCATATGCTCGACCTCAAGCCGCTTACCCTGATAGGCCGCCGCGTGGCCGATATTCAGCAGGCAGCCGCAATCCGCCGAGACCAGCTTGCCGCAGCCGGTGGCGCAGGCCGAGGCCACCTTGTCCTTAACCATGGCGCCCGAAATATCGGGATGTTTTAGCGAGAAGGTGCCGCCAAAGCCGCAGCACTCCGACTCGCGTTCGTGTTCGACCCGCGTTACGCCCGGCAGACTGTCCACCAGCTCCACGCCGTGCTGGCGCGTGCCCATTTCGCGCCGCGCGCCGCAGGAGGTATGCAGCACGACTTTCTCGGTCTGCGCATCGGCTGCGATCAGCCCCGAATAATCGACCCGCAACACCTTGAGCAGGAACTCCGTCAGCTCGTAAATCCGTTCGCTCACGGAACGCGCCAGCGCCGCCATTTCCGCATCGTCGGCAAACAGCTGCGGCCAGTGGTGGCGCATCATGCCGGCGCAGGAACCGGATGGCACGACTACCGGCCACTCTTCCTGGAGCAACGCCAGTTGCGCGCGCGCCACCTGCTTCGCCTGTTCCGGATTGCCGCTGCTGTAGGCAGGCTGGCCGCAGCAGCTCTGTCCCTGCGGATAGTGGACGGTGACGCCCTCCCGCTCCAGCAGGCGCACTGCGTCAAGGCCAGCCTGCGGTACGAACAGATCGACCAGGCAAGTGCCGAACAGGTACACGTGCTTGGGGGCTTGGGGATAATGTCGCTCTTTCATGCCTGTCTCCTTTTGCATCGAGCCGCTTTGCGTATTCTTTGAGCTCGACGCATAATTCCACCGCCAGTCCTGCGGCACAAATTGGTAGGACCAGTCGGTGTACACTCAAAACAACAGGAGAAAAAATGACGGCGATGGCGCAAGCCCAGGGACGGGTGGAAGAAGTGATGCGGCAGCTGGAAAAGGCGCTACTCGAAGGCAGCCTGCCGCCCGGCTCGCGCCTGCCCTCCGAGCGCGTGCTGGCCGAGCAGTACGAAGTCTCGCGCAACACGGTGCGCGAAGCGGTGCAGCGCCTTGCGGCGCGGGGGCTGGTGCGCAGCCGTCCCGGCGCGGGCGTCTACGTCACCGACCAGCTGCGCACCGGCATCGCCTCGCCCTGGGGCCAACTGGTGGCCGACCACCCTGCCCTGCGCGACGACATTCTCGAATTCCGCCGCGTGCTCGAAGGCGCCACCGCCTACTTCGCCGCCATGCGCGCCGATGACGAAGACGTGGAAAGAATCGGCCTCCTGATGGACCAACTGGAACAGGCGCGCCGCGATGAGGACATGGCCGCCGAAGCGGCAGCCGACGCCAAGCTGCACGAAGCCATCGCCCTCGCCTCGCACAATTCCATGTTCCTGCATCTACATGCGAGCATCATCGGCATGCTGCGCGAACACATCACGCTGAACGGCACAGGCATGCGGCGGCAGGACGAAAAGGTATCGGCGCAACTATTGGAGCAGCACCGCGTGGTATGCGACGCGATCCGCGCCCACCGTCAGGAAGAGGCACGCACCGCCATGCAAAGTCATATCGATTATGTGCGCAGCCAAGTCGACGGCAATGACAAAGAATAAACTGGTCCTACCAGTAACACTGGACTGGCAAATACATTGATGCAAATTGGAAGCGCCCAGCCGAAGGGCATACCTAGTTATGGGAGGTATTTTCAAAAGATGCACTTTTGGCAAAAATTTCATGATAGTGTTATTTGCACAAAATCAATGCGAGAACACCATGAACAAAATTTATCTTGCCGCCGCCCTCGTTGCGAGCATGTCTATTTGCGGCGCCGCATCTGCCGAAGCCACTTCCAACGCGACCGTAAGCGGGGTTTCATATCAGTTGATTGACCTCGACTTGAATGACGGCATTTCTCCATCACTGATTTTTGTAGACTACGGCATGGCCACTGGGCCGAGCTCGCTTCAGGCTGGTTTCGAAGGCAATCAAGTGGCTTTTCAAACCTTTGGCTCACGCGATCTTGCACCGATTAGCATGGGCAGAACGCACGGCACTGGCAGCATGCAAGGTTACGTCACCAGCAGTGGCACACTGGATTCACTGAGCTTGGGCGTCACCGCTCAAATCCGCGGCGACGGCACTTATACCTATATCCAAACCTCCGCAAATGCCAGCAGCGGCATTACAAACTTCATCCTGTCGCCGAAGACAGGCGTCATTTTCACGGCAAACACCACCTTGAATGGCCGGACCTCCCAAGCCGGCGACTGGGCTTTTGCCATGTCCTGGTTGGGCGTCGTCACCTACGTGGATGGCGTATACGACACAACACTGTCCGAAATCAAGACGCTCAGCTCTTTTTATGAGCAAAACAACAACGGTGTTAAAACTGAGCACATCGCCGATACGCTGCTGGTCCGCTATGACAATTTGACGAATGCCGGACAAGGCAGCGGACTGAACGTCAGCTCCTTCGCAAACTCCATGGGCTATATGCCTACGCCTGTACCAGAACCGTCGACCTACATCATGCTGCTGGCCGGGCTGATGCTCACCGCTTGCGTAAGACGTCGCCGCTGAACGACCGAATACAATGACCAAATGAGAATATGTGTTCGCCGGACATAGATAAGCCGCCATCTACGCAGCCAATAGAACAAGTCATGTTTGAAGTGTGCTAGCCGAGATTTGATCTGACAAAGGACGTCAACCGGTTGAATCTGCAGCCGTCAATTGCCCTCAAACGGCCAAGAAACATGGGCAATTTCCGGCTCCGAACTGCAGAATACATTTACGCAAGCATTACCAGTAAGCGCTAGCCATTCGCGACGCGGTCTCGCATAACGCTGTAGCTCAGTCTCTTCTGATGCCCAACCGCCATCGGTTACCTCTAAAAGGTAGCTACCTCTGGCAAAGTCGTTAGACGACCAGTAACGGGCCAAATCAAGTTCATCAAGTAGGCGAAATCCGGTTGCGCTTCGAAACCGAATGCTGACACCCTCAATGTCTCTACGTTCGTTGAGTGAACAGGCAAGCACAACAACGAGTGCTCCATCCTGATACTGGAGGGATTCGATATCTGAATTCGACTCGACACCGTTGGCCGGCAAGAATGCGACAGCTTTTAGGGACATAGTTCTGATGAATTTTCTGTTTCTTGGTGCGACCGCTATTGGCCAGGCACTGCCTGGCCGGAACGAAGGCAATTCTGGTCTGCTCCTGACTCAGGTCAAATGCGTACTTTAATAGCCCCGCAAAAAGCAGTCCCCAAAATAGGGACGCTACAATGGTCATAGAGACAAGCGCTACCTTCTATTGGTCGGATTCCGCCTGCGGTATCAACGTCACTGATCAGCGGCGCCGCTAGGCGTCTGCTGGATTGTTTTGTTGGGCACGTAAGGTTTTGATTCGATGGCAAAGCCCAATGGCTCAAGCAAGTCGACGAGTTCGCGCGCCCGATATTCCGCCTGCGGTCCAAGGTCTAGTCCCGCAGGTGCTCTCAAGCGTTCTGGAAGTTCGCCCAGCGAAATCTCTGCAGCCGACCGCGCAAGAGACCGAATAGTCTTCATCGCGAGCGCCGATGGAGATGAGGAGGAGCGAACCGTTACGGACATTGTAATCGATCGAGGCATGTCAGGAAAAACTCGGGCGATCAGGACAAAATCACTCCAACCACACAGATTGCACGAATATGTGATCATTTCACCGATTTCATTCGACTCAATCGGCATCTCGCAATTCGGGCATTTCAGGTATCTCATCAAGTGGCCCAACGTGTTAGATGTCGTAAATTAGCCAGTATTAACAAAACCGAAAAGCGCGCATGTGACCATTGGAACCGCTACCGCTGAAGGGCAGCTACTGGCAGCCGGTTCGTGCCAATCACGTGAGGTGCCGAACCTGCTTATTCGATTCTGCTTCTTCGATTCGGATGCACCTCCGCTCTGAACCAGCAATCTTGCACGCAAACTAGCAAATCACGAGCGTAGCTTTATCAAACGACTCGTCATTCAGCGTTGCAATTATTGCACTCACAACATCAAAATGATGAGGCGACAATACGTATTCCACATGTGATTGGCCCCAGTATTTGAGAAGCGCGACCAATTCCTCCTTAAATCCTGTGAGCGCTCTGCCAGACAGACTAAAACCTGCCTCAGAATCAACTCGTTCCGTGACTGCACTTATTGTAGGCAACCCAATTTCATGGCCGGCAGACTCCCAATAGAGATTTACTGTATGTGCAGAACCTAAATACAGGTCAACAGTTGGTGCATCTTCCATCGATGCTTTGAAAATCATCACATGATAGGGCACTAAATTTCCTTCACTACATTCTATAGCGTTCCGCTACGGGCCGAATTCTACAACTAACGACCTTTTACCCAAATTGCCTTGAATATGAGAACCACTGCCTGAAAAGCAGTGGGCTGAATTGAACATCCAGACCAAGGCTCGGTAGCCGAAGGACTTTGAACTGAATATTGCAACTCATCGTATTCGTCCTTAAAGGCCCAGGTGTAACCTTGGGCATCGCTACCCTTCACAGGCGCAAGTCCGAATTGTGACACGACCCCATCCATCAGCGGAGTCGATTACGTTGCAATTACCGATCACCAGGCGCGAAGTCATCGAAGTAGGACCACTCCGGATCTTCCGCGAAATGAATCTCTATGGGATAGCGCTCCTGCTCATGTGGCATATCGGTCAGGCGCTGCAAAAATAATTCTGGTTGCTGAAGATAGAAAACAAACTCTCGTTCAGATCTTCCGGTGACAACTGCTACGAGCAAAACAGATTGGTCCGTTTCTACCGCTGTAATCAGTCGACTCTCAAATATCTCAAGTCTTTTGGCTTCTTCGGAGCTTGGCAGGCCATTCTCGTCAGCCACGGCCATGGACCAGAAAACATTGAGCCTCTTCGGATATGCGTGGCGGGGAAAATCTTGCGGAACCTGTCTATATCTTACGATTAAGGGATAATCGTCGATACGGCCTTCCGCCAGGGTCCAAAGTGCATTATCAGCAGATACAAACATTCGTGGTCCTCTAGAAAAATTAGGTGTAATCGCCCGGTCGCAAGCAGCGCTTCCTTAGCGCAAAAATCGACCAGCCTTGGCTTCCAGAAGTTTGATGAGTTCGGGCTGAATAAACTCATAATTATCCGGAATGTCCAAGCAAATAACGCGCTTCCCATTTAAATGGGAGCGAAATTTGAAGCCCATTCTCCGATCAATTCACGGTCGGAGCCAGTAGTACAAATCATGTTTTGAAGTCATATGCTGCGGATGCGTTTTATCGCTCTCCGCATCGGGAATATCGACCCTGCGTTCCCATAACGGGAACCAGTGATTATCGCGCGCGTCATCCAGCCCTGGTGCACGAGCGTTCTTTGCCATCTCCCGGTCGCAAGCGCCAAACTGCACAAAATTGACTTGCGCTTCGATCAGGCTGGATGGATTGGAACCATCGGCCAGATGCGGGTAGTACAGCTGAAACAGATCATCCTCCCAAAAACAAATTGGGCAGATATCGTATGAGCCGGGATGGTCGGGGAACACCTCATATCCACAGCAAGGGCATGTGAACATCGAATCCATAAGCGCCTTATGACTGCTGGCTCCTATTCAGGAATTGGCAGCTGCCAGTTGTACTTCGCCAAACGTCATGAAAATCAGGGTGGTATCGCTAGTCCCACGGTAGACGCCGTTTGCCTTGGCGAGCCGGTTGGCTACAGCGGCGAAGCTCCAGGCTTCGTCTTCGCTGCATTCGACTTTCCGCGACTTGAACTCTGCCACCTCATTCTCTTCGCCCCACTGCAGGGCCAACTGGGCATGCTTGCTCAAGGGCTCGGGAATCGAGGGATGATCCCAGCCCCACAGGAAAGTGCCGTCCAACTGGTTGTAGGTGCCGACAACTTGCATCGCGGCGCTTGCCTGCGTGCCGTCCGTGAAATCGAATTGAATGATTCCGGCATCGAGGTCCGCGGACCAGTTTTCTTCCGAGCCAAAATGCCAAGAGGCGGAGTGGGCTGCCGTTTGCTGAGCCAGGCCTTCTCTGGCCTGCTCAATGAACTGAGCGGCAAGCTGGCTTTTGCTTTCAGGCGAATGATTAGGAGACAGGGATGAAAATATTTTTTTGAACATAAAAATCACATTACTAAGTTTGGTGCCGAATTTCAGTGGCTTGCGACCAGACTATCTGCCACAGGCCATTGCGTTTTTCGTAAAGGTCCGTGTGCCAATATTCGGCCCGCGGGACATGGTGTGGCCCGAAAGTGACTTCCAGGCTGGATTTATACCGAATGGCGGCTGCTTGATTATAAAGGCGCACGTCAATATGCTGCGGCTCCCAGGAGGAATAGACCAGGCCACCGGCAGCGATTGCGCCCAGATATTGCTCCTTGGAGAGCGCGATTCCCACCGGTGTAATCAGCTGAAAATCCGGGGCATGGAGCGGCGCGGCGCGTTCGATATTTCGTTCAACCAGGGCCATCACCCGCGCCTGTTCGATTGAACGGAGAATTTCACCATCCGCGTCAAGGCTTGTATTTTCTGAGAATTCAAACATTTGATATCCCTGGCTAAGTAATCAAGCTTGCATGAATATTAAAGTTTATCACGCGTCCGGCGGTAAATTATGAATCTTGGGTCAGGCGCCGATCCAGCACGGCTTGCAGTCCCTGCAAATCGGCATGCAGTCGGGCGCGCATGATGCCCAGCAGCTCCTGCGCAAAGCTGCCCAGCGGCTTCCCGGCGGGCATGGCGAGGATGCAGCCATATTCCAGTTTTTCCGAGAAGCGGCGCAGCACCACGCCATGATCCAGATAGTCGAGGGCCGTGACGGGATTGACCACGGCCACGCCGACGCCATGCCGTACCAGCTCGCACAGGCTCAGGGAAAATGGTGTCTCCACCACCGTTGATGGCGTTACGCCATGGGCCTGGAAGATGCCATCCAGCTGGGCGCTGGCGCCGTCTTCGGGATTCAAGGATAGGAAGGGATAGCGCGCCAGATCCTGCGGCGTGATCAGTTTGCGCCGCGCCAGCGGATGGCCGGGCGGCAGCGCTACCACGCCGTTATAGCGCGCGAATTCGGAGTGCTCCAGGCCGAGCAGGGAGACTTCATCGGCCATCAGCCCGATATCGGCCTCGCCCGCCAGCAGGCGCGCCCTCACCTCGCGCGA
The DNA here is from genome assembly GCF_013369485.1 of Massilia sp. BJB1822. Lineage (GTDB taxonomy): Bacteria > Pseudomonadota > Gammaproteobacteria > Burkholderiales > Burkholderiaceae_D > Rugamonas. The sequence continues at coordinate 50,492 of NZ_JABWEB010000003.1, read as the reverse complement.
AGACATGATCTGCAGCGACACCGTCACCTTGCGTTTTTGCAGATCGAGTCCGCCCAGTACGCGTGGCAGAAAGCCCACACCCAGGCCCGGCAGGCTGGCGATGCGCAGCCGTCCAGCGCCGAACTGGCGCAGGCTGCGCAGGCGGTGTTCGATCGCATCCAGCCCAACGAAGCAGCGGTTGACTTCCGCCAGCAGCGCTTCCGCCTCCTGGGTCGGATGCAGCTTGCCGCGCACGCGCTGGAACAAGGGCATGCCCGCGTGTTCTTCCAGCCGCCGCAGCGACTGGCTGATGGCAGGCTGGCTCACGCCCAGCAGGCGCGCCGCCTTGCTGGCCGATCCGGATGTGATGACGGCCCTGAAGACCTCGATTTCCCTTAGAAGCATATAAGCACAGCTTATAGAACAAAAACCCAGGAGGCAAGTTGCAAGCCGCCCACCAGGCATACAATGAAGTCACTTTTTCACCCTATTGGAGACTGTGTGATTAACGAAGAAAGCTACTGGGACGGCATCGCCGCCCAATACGATGTGGCCCCCGGCTACGTCAATCTGGAGCATGGCTATTTCGGCGCCATGGCGCGTCCCGTCATGGAGGAATACAAGCGCCAGATCGAGCTGCTCAACACCAGCAATACGCGCTTTCTGCGCGAGGACTACGATCCGAAGAGCAGCGAGACCGTGCGCGCCCGCATCGCCGCCGCCGTTGGCTGCGCGCCGGACGAGATTGCGCTCACGCGCGGCGCCACCGAAGCTTTGCGCCACTTAATCTTTAGTTATAGGCCGCTGCAGGCCGGCGATACCGTCATGCTGTCCGACGTCGACTACGACAGCATGACGCGCGCCATGCACGCCCTGCGCGAGCTGCGCGGCGCCGAGGTGGTGCAAATCACCTTGCCCGAAGCGCCCACCAAGCAAGCCATCCTGGACGCCTATGCCCAGGCGTTCGACGCCCATCCGCGCACCCGCCTGCTGCTGCTGACCCACGTCAGCCACAAGACCGGCCAGTTGATGCCGGTGGCCGAACTGGCCGAGATGGCGCGGGCGCGCGGCATCGACACCATCTGCGATGCGGCCCAATCCTGGGGCCAGATCGATTTCAAGGTAGGCGACCTGAAATCCGACTTCGCCGGCTTCAACCTGCATAAGTGGATGGGCGCGCCGCTCGGCGTCGGCTTCATGTACATCCGCAGGGAGCGCCTGGACGATATCGCCATCGACCCATCCGGCGACCGCTATGCGCCGCACGATATCCGCGCCCGCACCAACACCGGCACCACCAATACCGCCAATGTGCTGACCGTGCCCACCGCGCTCCATTTCCACGACGCCATCGGCGGCGCGCGCAAGGCAGCCCGCCTGCGCCAGTTGCGCGATCACTGGGTAAGCCAGGTGCGCGGCCTGCCCGGCCTGCAATTGCTGGTGCGCGATGAAGCCGAAGCTTGCGGCGGCATCACCTCCTTCCGCCTGACCGGCCAAACCAGCTGGGAGCAAAACCAGGCTTTGGCCCGCCGTCTGCTCGACGACTTCGGCGTGTTCACGGTGGCGCGCAAGGGTTTGGCGGGTGGCGCCTGCGTGCGCGTCACGCCGGCATTGAGCAACCGCCTAGTGGATCTCGATCAACTAGCTAGCGCATTGAAAGTAATTGCAGGCTGATTTTTCGCAAAGAATCGTTGTTTTTTCATCAAATCAATCGTGCGCCGGGGAAATTTATCGCATTGCAAAATAGACACATAAATTAGTGCTTGAGTAAAAATTTTTGCATGCAATTTGGCGGCGGCAACGCTACACTCGTTACTGCCATTACCAATGGTCCCGGTTCTTTCACCTTGCCCACTAGCGCGAATTGAGAACACTACTCTTTCGGAAGACTGGACACACCCTGCCGGCCGCCGCCCTGTCGGCCCTGCTGCTGAGCACCTTACCCGCCCAGGCCGCACTGGCCGAGGGCGGCGGGCGGCAAGCACCGGCCGACAGCATCGCCGTGGTCTACCCCGACATTGGCGAACCCTACCGCAAAGTATTCACGGAAATCATCGACGGCATCGAGGATGAAACCCGGATGCGCGTGCGCGGCTACCCGGTCGGCCCGCAAGCCGACCTATCCGAGCTGCGCGCCCAGCTGCGCCGCAGCGGCAGCAAGCTGGTAATCGCCCTGGGCCGCCAGGGCGTGAAAGCGGCCAGCGGCGCCGATCTGGCGGCCGGCATGGTAGTGGGCGGCATCAGTTCCGCGCCGGACAGCGAACGCCTGCGCGGCATCACGCTGTCGCCCGACCCAGCCTTGCTATTTAGTCATCTCAAAGCTTTATTGCCTTCGCTGAGACGTATCACTGTGGTGTATAACCCACAGAATAGCCACTCTATGATCAAGCTCGCGCAGGAGGCGGCGCGCGGCCAGGGACTCGATTTGCAAGCCCTGGAAGCGGCCGATCTGGCCGGCGCCGTGCGCCGCTACGAGCAGGCTTTTGCCGGCGCCGACAACCGCTATGACGCACTCTGGCTGCCGCAGGATAACACCACCGTCGACGAAGCCATCATCCTGCCCATGGTGCTGAAAGAGTCGTGGAACCGCAGCCTGCCGATCTTCTCCAGCAGCATGCTGCACGTCAAGAAAGGCGTGCTGTTCGCCTTGTACCCGAACAATTTCGAACTGGGCCGCGAGCTCGCCAATCTGGCGGTGGACGTACTCAATGGCGACAATGCGCGCCCAGGCCTCACTCCGCTGCGCAGCGTGCGCAGCGCCTTCAACTGGCGCACCGCCAACCACATCGGCTTGAATCTCGATGCGGGCCGCCAGCGCAACTTCGACGCCATCTTTCCCGAGCCTTAAATATGCGACTTAGCGGATAGTAAATTTCTTTCTCTTAACCAACAGAGCGCATATACTAAGCACAGCCTTTGTCCTTGTGCCGGATGAAAGATTGCACTGGCATTGCCAATTGGAATCAATGGCTGCGGGACAGCAACGGAATATGGAATGATTAAAAAGACAATTAATAAGCGCGGCCTGTTGTGGGCCGCATGCAGCGCCGCTTTTGCCTTCGCCTCAGCCTTGCTGCTGGCCGCTCCCGCCCACGCCCTGGATTCGGGGGAAATGGGGGAATTGCCGCTGCCGCCCCTGTTCGAGATGCAGGGCAGCGCGCGCGACTCTGTGGGCGCCGTGTTCGACCGCATCGAATCGGGCGGCCCGCTGCTGCGCGCCGATGTGCGTCCCGTGACCCTGGCCCAGCTCGAAGAGCAGTTGCGCCGTCCCGATGTGCAAGCCTCGATCGGCAAAGGCACCATCGCCGTGCTGTATCCGAATGTGGAACAACCCTTCCGCGCCGCCTTCCTCAGCATGATCCAGGGCATCGAGGACCGCACCAAGCTGCGCGTGCGCAGCTATGCGGTGGACGCCAAGTCCGACGCCGCCGAACTGAATTCCCTGCTCAAGCAGAACGGCACCAAGGTGGTGATCGCGCTCGGCCGCCAGGGCTTGAACGCGACCTCGGGCCTGGACCGCGAAATCTCGGTGCTGGTGGGCGGCGTGCTGCTGCTCTCCGACGCGGAAAACGTGGCCGGCATCAGCCTGACGCCCGATCCGGCCCTGCTGTTCAGCCGCCTGCGCGTGCTGCTGCCGGACCTGCGCCGCGTCATCGTCGTCTACAACCCGAAAAACAGCGAATGGCTGATCAAGCTGGCGCGCGAAGCGGCCCGCGCCCAGGGCTTGGAGCTGGTGGCCCACATCGCCACCGATATGGCGCGCGCCGCCCAGCTCTACCCTACCCTGATCGCCGGCGCCGACAGCCGCCGCGACGCGGTCTGGCTGCCGCACGACAGCACCACCGTGGAGGAAAGCACCATCCTGCCGCTGGTGCTGCGCGAAACCTGGAATAACGGCGTGCCGCTGTTCTCCAGCAATGTGCTGCATGTGAAAAAGGGCGCGCTGTTTGCCATGGCCCCCAACAATGTGGAGCTGGGGCGTACGCTGGCCAGTTCCGCCATGAGCCTGATCGCGGGCGACGGCCGCCGCCGCCTCATGCCGCTGCGCGAGGTGCAAACCGCGATCAATGTCCGTACCGCCAACCATGTAGGTCTGCATCTGGGCGACCAGCAGCAGCGCAGTTTCGATTTCGTGTTTCCGCAACCTTAAGTTTCAGCGGCGACTCCCATTTGACATCTGAGCCCGGCCGCCATGTTTCAACATTTTTTACGCCGTACTGAATTCCGCCGCCAACTGACAGTCATCATCTCGGCCGCCATCCTCGGCCTGGCGCTGTTTTCTTCGCTGATGAACTCATGGCAGGCCAGCGCGCGCATGCGCGACTATTTTATTGAACAGGGCCAGCGCATCGCCGAGAACCTGGCGCGCCAGAGTACCCTGGCCCTGCTCTATCATTCGCCGGAAAACGCGCGCGAGGTGGTGGGCGCCACGCTCGCCTTCCCCGACGTGGCCGGGGTGCAGATCAGCGACGCCAAGCAATCGGTGCTGCTGGCCCAGGCCGAAGGCGGCAAGCAGCTGCCGCAATTCCCCAAAGGCGTGGGTGCGGCGCCCGTCAAGGCCAGCCTGGTGGGCGAAACCGGCGATGCCTGGCAGTTCGGCGCGCCCGTCTACGGCGGCCAGGCCGAGGCCACGCCCTTCGATGTGCAGGACCACCAGCCGCAATTGCTCGGCTACGTCCACGTGCAGGTCGGCAAGGGCACACTGGACCGGCTCACCATGTCCCTCCTGCTGGGCAATCTGGCGCTGACGCTGTCGTTCGCCGTGATCCTGCTTGGCCTGGTGCGCCTGCTGACGCGCCATATGATCAATCCCCTCAACGCCCTGCTTGGCCTGATGCACCGCGCCGAAGCCGGCGAATCGGGCATGCGCGCCGCGCCGGAAGGCCCGCGCGACCTGGTGGAGATGGCGCATGCCTTCAACCAGATGATGAGCGTTCTGGAGCAGCGCGAGGCGGAGCTGAAGGAATCGCGCGACGCCGCTGTGAACATGGCGCAGATGAAGGCGCAATTCGCCGCCACCGTCAGCCACGAGGTGCGCACGCCGCTGAACGGCGTGGTCGGCATGCTGGACATGCTGAAGGAAATGCACCTGAATCAGCGCCAGCAGGAATGCGTGGATGTGGCCTGGAATTCCTCGCGCACCCTGATCGACCTGATTAACAATATCCTCGACTTCTCCAAGATGGAAGCGGGCAAGCTGTCGCTGGAAGAAGCCGATTTCGACCTGCGCAAGCTGCTGGAGGAAGCGGTCGAGCTGATCGCCCGCCCGGCCCAGCAAAAAGGCCTGGACGTGGTGTACCTGCTGGACGCCGACGTGCCGGCGCGCATCAAGGGCGATGCGCTGCGCCTGCGCCAGATCCTGGTCAACCTGCTGGGCAATGCGGTGAAATTCACCGAACAGGGCGAAGTCTGCGTCCAGGTCAGCATGGCGGCCCAGCACGAGATGGACGGCTTCGGCCTGCGCTTTGAAGTGCGCGACAGCGGCATCGGCATGAGCCCCCAGGCGCAGCAGCATGTCTTCGAATCCTATGTGCAGCCCGATCCCTCGACCACGCGCCGCTACGGCGGCACCGGCCTGGGTCTGGCCATCTGCAAGCAGCTGGTGGAGCTGCTGGGCGGCGAGATCGGCGTCAGCAGCACGCCAGGCCAGGGCACGACTTTCGTGTTCTCCGTGCGCTGCCACCGCGCCGCCGAAGAATGCCCGCAAGCGGCAGCCGCAGCGGCCGACAAGAGTCTGGCCGGCCTGCGCGCCATGGTGCTCGACGCCAGCCCCGGCGTGCGCAGTTTCCTGCGCCAGAGCATGGAGCAGCAAGGCATGCGCTGCTTCGCCACCGCCGCCGCCGACAGCGCCATGGCCGAACTGCATGGCGCCTACGCCGCCGGCACGCCTTACGATGTCGCCATCCTCAATCTCGGCACCCACGACGACAGCGGCGTCGACCTGGCCACCCGCATCGGCTCGGCTGGACTGGCGCCGCATATCCTGCTGCTCGACCGCTATGGCAGCACCAGCGGCGACAGCACCGCCCACAGCATGCATCCGGCCCACGCCGCGCTGGCCAAGCCGCTGCGCCACGAGCGCCTGCTGAAAGCCCTGCGCTCCCTGCTGGCCGACCATCACGCCCATGATGTGCATGCGCCGGCGCCGCGCTCGGCGCGCGCCATGCCGGAACGCCACTACCGCGTGCTGGTGGCAGAAGACAACCGCACCAACCAGCTGGTGGCCGCGGGCATGCTGTCGATGAACGGCTGCGTCTGCGAATTCGCCTCCAACGGCCACGAAGCCGTGCTGGCGGCCCAGCGCAACCGCTATGACCTGATCCTGATGGATTGCAGCATGCCGGAAATGGATGGCTACGAAGCCACCGCCCATATCCGCCTGGCCGAAGAGGCGCTGGGACGGCGCGTGCCGATCGTGGCGATGACGGCCAATACCCAGCGCGGCGACGCCGAGAAATGCCTGGCGGCCGGCATGGACGATTACCTCGCCAAGCCGATCACCCTGATCGAACTGCGCCACAAGCTGGAACGCTGGCTGCCGCACGGCGCCACGCCGCCCGCTCCGGGGGCATCGGCCGCTCCGGCAGCACCGGCTCCCGCACCAGTTCAGGCGCCAGCCGCCGGCCACGCCATCGTTGCCCTGCACGACCGCGCCGTCGCCGCCATCCAGCAGGAAGAAGAACCACCGGTCGACCGTGCCGTCTTCGACAAGCTGCGCGAAATTCTGGGCGCCTCGCTGCCGCACGCGATTCTGCCCTTCATGGAGGATTCGCCCACTTATCTGAACGAGCTGGAACACGCCGTCCGCGACGGCAATGCCGATCTGGCGCGCGCCCGCGCCCACTCGCTGAAAGGCGCGGCCGGCAATCTGGGCGCAACGCATTTGGCCCACCTGGCCCAGCGCGCCGAGGAAATGGCGATCGGACACCGCCTGGAAAACATCGCCGCCATGCTGCAGGACATGCGCAACGCCTACCACGAGGTGGCCACCTTCCTCGCGCCCGAAGTGCGCGGCAAGGTGCTCGATACCGAGCTGGATATGGCCGAACTGGCCCACGTGCTGGTGGTGGACGACGACCGCAGCACGCGCACAACCCTGCGCTACATCCTGCAAAGGGATGGCTTCCGCGTGGAAGAAGCGGCCGACGGCGCCGAGGCGCTGGCCATGCTGAAGCGCTGCCAGCCCGACGTGATCCTGATGGACGCCGTGATGCCGGTGATGGATGGCTTCACAGCCTGCGCCCGCATGCAGGAAATTCCCGGCGCCAGCGCCATTCCGGTGCTGATGATCACCGCCCTGCAGGACAATTCCTCGGTGGAGCGCGCCTTCGCCGCCGGCGCCAGCGACTACATTCCCAAGCCGATCCACTACGCCGTGCTGTCGCAGCGCGTGCGCCGCATCATCGAAGCCAACCGCGCCGAGAAGCGCATCCGCCACCTGGCCTACAACGACCTGCTGACCGGACTGCCCAACCGCACCCTGTTCTTCGAGCTGCTGGCACAAGGCATCGAGGAAGCGGCCAAGCGCGAGCACCAGCTGGCCGTGCTGTTCATGGACCTGGACCGCTTCAAGTACGTCAACGACAATCTCGGCCACGACGTCGGCGACCGCCTGCTGGTGGCTGTGGCCCAGCGCGTGCGCCACAGCGTGCGCAACGTCGACACCGTGGCCCGCCTGGGCGGCGACGAATTCACCGTGGTGCTGGGCGAACTCGAAGGCCCGGCGGCGGCAGCGGCGGCGGCTCACAATATCTGCCGCGTGCTGGCCACGCCGTTCCAGATCGACGGCCACGACATTTTCGTCACCAGCAGCGTGGGCATCGCCATCTACCCGCACGACGGCAAGGATGTGGCGACCCTGGTCAAACACGCCGACAGCGCCATGTACCGCGCCAAGAAGACCAATACCGGCTTCAAATTCTACGAAGCGTCGATGGAGCAGTCGATCAGCGAGCATGTGCGCATGGAGAGCGATCTGCGGCGCGCCATGGAGCAGCAGCAGCTGGAAGTGTTCTACCAGCCGCAAGCCATGCTGGAAAACGGCCATATCGTCGGCATGGAAGCGCTGGTGCGCTGGCGCCATCCAACGCGCGGCATGGTGCCGCCGTCCGAATTCATCCCGCTGGCCGAGGAAACCGGCTTGATCAACCCGCTGGGCGAATGGGTGCTGCACACCGCCTGCGCCCAGCTCAAGGCCTGGATGGACGATGGCCTGCCGCCGCTGCGCGTGGCCGTGAACATCTCGGCGCGCCAGCTGCTGCAAAAAGACTTCGCAGATTCGGTGGAGGCGGCCCTGAATACCACCGGCCTGGCGCCGCAGTACCTGGAGCTGGAGATCACCGAAACCACGCTGATGGAAAACGCGCAGGAAACGCTGCAAGCCCTGCACCAGCTGCGCAATCTCGGCGTGCGCCTGTCGATCGACGATTTCGGCACCGGCTACTCTTCGCTGTCCTATCTGAAGCGCTTCCCGGTCGACATCATCAAGATCGACCGCTCCTTCGTGCGCGACGTGCCGCATGATACGGACGATGCGGCCATCGTCACCGCCATCATCGCGCTGGCCCACAGCCTGCGCCTGGAAGTGGTGGCCGAGGGCGTGGAAACGGAAGCCCAGTTGCGCTTCCTGCGTTCGCGCCAATGCGATCTGCTGCAAGGCTACCACCTCAGCCCCGCCGTCCCGGCCGACGAATTCGCCCGCCTGGTGCGCGAGCGCGAAGCCCTGCAGCTCAACGCCTGATGCCAGCCTTGTCCGCGCCAAGCGGCGCGGACAAGGTATGGCGGCGCGGCTCAGGACGAACGGAATTGCTGGTACAGGTCTTTCTTGATCTTGCCCAACAACTCGTTCCGATAATTGTCGATATCGAAACTCAGGATATTGCGCTCAGTGAAATACTCCGAATTCCCAAACGTCGCGCGCAGAAGTTCCCTCTTCGCCTTATCGTAAATCTGGATATTTTCGATGAACCTGTTCAGCATCGCGGAATGCATCGCATAGCGCTCGGACAGCAGGAAGAGTTTTGCGGAGTTCCCGGCCTTTTCGCCCACGGTGGGGCGTAGGCTTATCTCATAAGCTGTTCCGCCCGACTTCAGCTTGTCCAGATGGTCGTTGACTTCGAAGTCAAAGTGGATGCTTTCCTCATCTTCCAATGGATGCAAATGCTGGTGGTGGAAGAAATTCACCTGCCCCTTCAGCGAGCTATTGCAGATATGGCAGCAGGGAACCAGGTTATATAGGCTGATAGCCAGATAAGGATATTGGGCTTGCGGGTAGAAGTGATCGAGTTCAGGCCGAAAGCTTTTGCTGCTCTCTCCGACAACGGTATACGCAAAATTCTGCTGGCAATAGGGGCAGAGCGCGTAGCTGGACTTCTGGCAAAGCTTGTAAGCTTCCCAATCCTTGCTTCCCGCCTCTCTTTTTTTTCGAAAGTCGGGATAGTTAAAGACCTTCTTGCAATCGCTTTCGAATAATGCGTACTCCGCCTCGTCGCATAGGGACAGCAAGCCGTCGGCAAAATAGATCAGCTGGCGCAGCGCCGCCGGGCGGCCTTCCACAATTACGTGTCGCTTTCTTTCCAGCAGATGCTTAAGGTGGGGACTGGTAATCTTGGCAGCGTCGATGGCGTCCGAGACATATTTGGTGTGGGTTTTGTGCGCCTCGTCCCACACATCGGCGATATTGATCAGCATTAGATTTCCTTCGTCCCTTTCAGCCGTTTGACAAAGGATTGAATGACAGGGTCGTCAATCATGCGGATATGATAATCCTTCACCGCCTCGCCCTCGCGAAGTTTGCCGACGATCTGCCGCATGAATTCCACGGAGAATTCGCCGATGGTGCCCGCCTTGCCGGTCTGATGGATAATGGTTTGCAAAGGAGCGCCGAAGGAAACAATCTCCTCGTTCGACGCAGCGCCGAACGCCGCCCAGCCTTGCTGCTCGTCCCCGCTCAGCTGGATGATGCAATCCCTGGGAAAGTCGCTCATCAGCACTGGCGAATGCGTCGTCAACACCACCTGAATTGTCGTAAAGCGTCCCCGCTCCTTGATTTTTCGTATGTAGTCATTGAGGAAGCTGATGTACTTTTGCTGCCATTTTAGATGCAGGAAAACATCGCCCTCGTCGATCAGCAGCAGCAGATTGCTGAATTTCTTGTCCTGCCTTGACTTGCGCTCGCGCAGCGCGTTTTCGATGATGGAAAACTGCTCCAGCAATGCCGCGCCGCCAGCGCTCAAGCCTTTGATCGCGATCTCACCAAAGCTGGCATAACCGGTCTTCTGCAAGGATTTCACTTGCTCTTCCGTCAGCAATGTCACCGTGGTGATATCGGTTTCGTCCAGGATCTTGGCAATGTCCTGCAACTTACCCAAAGCCTGTCTATAGGCGTTAATTGCCGTCTTGGGCAGCGTTTTCAGCTCGCGGACAAAAGGCACCTCCATCGCTTGCAAAAACCATTGGACCATATCATTCATCTTGGTATGCTCTTTGGTGGTATGAAGCAAAGCCAGCATCTTTATTCCATACTCGTCGCCCAGCCGTTCCTTCAAATAGGACGCGATCCTGTCCTCCACCTCGCTCTCGGTATTCAGCAAATCCTGGTAGGCAGGCAGTTCGCGATAGGCTTGATAACCGATTTTTTTGCGCTGAAGTTCGGCTTCCTTTTGCTTTGCTTGCAAATCTTCTATGGCCTGTCTGAAAGCTTCCGGCAACTTCTTGATATCCACCCATCGGCCGCTGGAAAAGAACTGAGCGATATGGTGCTGGATGTAGTCCGCTGGGTGGAAGGCAAAAACCACCTCAGGCGAAAAACCAAAGAAGCCGGCAATATCATTCAGCACAGCGAAGTTCTGATATTCCTTTACCGACTTCTTGCGCTTGCTCAAGTCGATGAACTGTTCGCCCTCCGGCGGCATTACGTGCGGGAAGGGAATCGGCGTGTAGTAGACCAGCTGGGTCTTGCTATAGGGATTGTCCTTGCCCTCCACGCTCTTATTGACCGAGAGCACATTCGACACGATCTCGTACAGGGAACGGCTCTTACCCGAACCGTTCGGACCCACGACCAGGGTCATCGAATCGGCCGCATAAATATTCATGCTGGCATCTTGCAGAACGGCCGACGGCACCAGTTGCAGCTCGCCGAATTTGGTGTGAATCGAATTGATCATGGGTGGGAAAGTCGCAATGAAAATAGTGCAAGGATTCTACTCCGCAACTTTATCTCACGATAAGTATATTTTCCCATCAACAATGCGACACCCGACTGTGCGCGCACAGCAACGCCGCTGGACAAAAAATCGCATGCCTGTGCTAAGATAACTTCCATCCGGCAACCTTATCCCCGTTGCCGACCCGGCAGCCTGGCGCTGCCAGCCGAGTCTCCCCCACCCTGAGCTCCCCTTCGTCAACCTGTGATGAGGCCGCCATGAACCTGGCGGGCAATGGATATGCTCAAAAAGATACCAGTAGAAAAAGTACGGCAAGGCATGTATTTGCAGCAGCTCTGCGGCTCATGGCTCAATTCGCCCTTCTGGCAAACCTCCTTCGCCATCGATGGACCCGAACTTGTGCATCAGGTGCGCAACTGCGGGGTGCGGGAGATCTGGATCGACGTCGCGCGCGGCGTCGATGTGATGGAACAGCCTGCGGGCAGCGCAGCGCTGGGGCAGCCGGCCAGCGCCGCCGATACGCCGCGTTTCAGCTTCGGCGATATCGCAAGCGTGACCGTGGCCGAAGAGCTGGAGCGCGCCGCCCGCCTGGTGAACCGTTCCAAGGAAGCCGTTGGCGCCATGTTCAACGAGGCACGCATGGGAAGGCTGAGCAATGTGTCCAGCGCCATGCCCCTGGTCGAGGAGATCGCCGCCTCCGTGCTGCGCAATCCGGGAGCCCTGGTCAGCCTGGTGCGCCTGAAGCAAGCCGACGACTACACCTATCTGCATTCAGTCGCTGTGTGCGCGCTGATGGTGGCGCTGGCGCGCAAGCTTGGCCTGGACGACGAGGAAGTGCGCGAATGCGGCATGGCCGGCCTGCTGCATGATATCGGCAAGATGGCGGTGCCGAACGATATCCTGAACAAGCCGGGCAAGCTGACGGACGCTGAATTCGGCACCGTCAAAGGCCATCCCTCGGCCGGCCACCGCCTGCTGATCGAGTCCGAAAGCGTGTCGCCCATTGCCCTCGACGTCTGCCTGCACCACCATGAAAAATACGATGGCAGCGGCTATCCGCACGGCCTGAAAGGCGAGGAAATCAGCCTGCATGCGCGCATGGGCGCCGTCTGCGACGTATATGACGCGATCACGTCCGACCGCCCCTACAAGGCCGGCTGGTGCCCGGCCGAATCGCTGCGCAAGATGGCGGAATGGACCAAGGCCGGCCACTTCGATCCGGTCATTTTTGCCGCCTTCGTCAAATGCATCGGCATCTACCCAGTCGGCACCCTGGTACGCCTGAAATCCGGCCGCCTTGGCGTGGTGCTCGACAATACCAAGTCCCTGCTGCAGCCGCAGGTACGCGTCTTCTTCTCGACCAAGTCGACCAGCTATATCCCTCCCGAGACCATCGACCTCGCCCTGCCCGGCCTGCAGGAATCCATCACCGCGCGCGAAGACGCCGCCGCCTGGAATTTCCCGGACGTCGACCGCTACTGGCTCACGGCGGCATAAGGCTGCTTGGCGTGGCGCCGCAGCAGGCCGACTGTATCGAAGGCGCGGTCGATGGAATGGCTATAGCTGGCGTGTTCCGCGATAAAAAGCAGCCATTTTTCCAGCACCGCATATTCGCTATCCCCTAAGCCCAGCAATCGGGTCAGGATAAACTCATCCCAATATTCAGGCGCCGGACTCCGGTCGAGTGCCATCAAGAGGGAATCGGCAGGCCAGAGCCATTCCTCAGGCGTTTCGATGCTCAGCGCCAGGATGCTGGGCAGGTAGTAACGAAATGCCTCGGGGGTCAAAAAATGAATCGCTTCCGGATGCGCCGTCCAATCCCTGTGCGACAGCGCGCGCCAGTCCTTGCCGGCAAACCAAAGCGCATCGTCCTTCCCCGTGCAGCTGCGCCCATTGACTCCACATACTACCAACGGGCGGCTGCGCCCGCCGAAGGCCGCCGCCACCTCATTCAGTAAATCCATAAAACCTTGCCTTGATCGATAAGGAAATATATCTTAATACAAAAGAAATATTTTTGAGGGAATAGTAAAACAGCGGCCGGGGTGATTTTCCTTGAAAATCGCTAATAATCCAGCGCTAAGCCGCCTGCCATGCGGGTTTCATGATTTTTCAGCCAAGACAAGTTCTTAGACGCAAGCTTCTAAGAATGTTAAATTCTCACAAAAAGTAACATTAACGCCAGATTTTGGGCTATCATTGCGCGCTGCAACAATATTGCCCTAAATCAATCTAAGTTTCCAAATACTAAGATTAGCGTCTCGCCGGGCATCCCTCTTCCATAACAAGGAATCGCATGTTTGACAGTCCCGCTATTCAGCAGCAGGATGGCACCCGCCATTCTGACCGAACGCGCTCCGGCGCCCGCCCCATGGATATGGCCGACCTGCTGGTCGCCTACCTCGACCAGATCGGAGTCGATTGCATTTTCGGCGTCCCGGGCGGCGCCATTGAACCTTTGTACGATGCCATCGCCCGCCACCAGCGCCGCGGCGGCAACCTGAGCCACATGGTCGCGCGCCATGAGGCTGGCGCGGCCTTCATGGCCGACGGCTATGCCCGCGAAACCGGCAAGATCGGTGTCTGCGTCGCTACTTCCGGCCCCGGCGCCACCAATATGCTCACGGCCGTGGCCACATCCTATACCAATGATGTGCCGCTGCTGGTCATCACCGGCCAGCCCACGCTCGCCTCCTTCGGCAAACATGGCTTGCAGGAGTCGGCCTGCACAGGCATGGATGTGATGAGCATGTTCCGCCCCTGTACCCGCTATAACTCTTTGGTATCGCACCCAATGCAGCTAGAGTGGAAACTTATAACCGCACTGCAACACGCCCTGCGCGCGCCACGCGGTCCGGTGCATCTGAGCGTGCCGCTGGACGTGTTCCGCGCGCCCAGCAAGAATCCCGCCCCGGCCTACGATCTGACGCCGCTGCTGCGTCCTTCGCTGCTGGTGGACGAGGGCGCGGTCGATACCCTGCGCACCATGCTGGACGCCAGCCGCAAGACCGTGCTGCTGATCGGCGGTGCCTGCGGCGATGCGGTCGATGCGGTGATGCAGTTCGCCGCGCGCAGCAACTCGGCCTTCGTCGCCACACCGGACGGCAAAGGCCTGATCTCGCCGCAGCACCCGCTGTTCCGCGGCGTCTTCGGCTTTGGCGGCCACGCGGCGGCCGAGGATGCACTCAACGATCCCGAGGTCGATCTGATCCTGGCCGTGGGCAGCAGCATGGGCGAGTGGAACACGGGCGGCTGGAACGCCAGCCTGCTCAACGAGCGCCTGGTGCATATCGATGAATCGGAAGAGCATCTGGCGCGCACGCCGATGGCCCGTTTCCACCTGCGCGGCAATCCGCGCGCCATCTTCGCCCGCCTGCTGGAACGCAGCGCGGCAACGGCCGTCGCACTCCAGGCGCCAGCCGCCGCAGCGGCGACCCAGGCCAGTCTGCCCAAGCTGGCGCCGGAAGGCATCCTGGCCGATCCCGAAGCCTATCTGAGCGACGAGGTGCCGCTCAAGCCGCAGCGTCTGATGCGCGAGCTGGGACGCCTCTTCCCGCACGGCACCCGCTTCCTCGCCGATGCCGGCAATAGCGTGGCCTGGGCCGCGCATTATCTGGAAGCGCGCGACCGCCGCCAGGGCGAGCGTCGCGCCGGCGAACGTCTGGGCGGAGAATATCCGCGCGAGCTGGAACAGCGCCGCAGCCAGGGCGGCTGGCTGCGCCTGACCAGCCATTTCGCCCCCATGGGCTGGGCCATCGGCGCAGCGGTGGGTACGGCGGCGGCCAATCCTTCCACGCCCGTGGTCTGCATCACCGGCGACGGCAGCATGCTGATGAGCGGCCAGGAGCTGTCCGTGGCCGTGGCCGAGCAACTGTGCGTGATCTACGTGGTGCTGAACGACCGCGCCCTGGGCATGGTCAAGCATGGCCAGCGCCTGGGCGGCGGCGAACCTATCGGCTATGCACTGCCACCGACCGACTTCGCGCTGCTGGCGCGCTCCCTCGGCGGCCGCGCCTACACCATCCATTCGCCGGCCGAACTGGAGGCGCTGGACATCAAGTCAATCTGCAACCATCCCGGCCCCACCCTGCTCGACGTCCACATCGACCCGGAAGCCGTGCCTCCCATGAACAGCCGCCTGCGCGTGCTGAAGGAAGGCGCATAAATGGGCAGCGACACAAATACAGCCCGCGACCTGATTCACACCCGCATCTGGCGCGAAGAAGCCGAAGCCGATAATCCTTTCGCCGCCCGTGCCGCCTTCTGCCGCGGCTACGACGTGTTTGGCGAAATGGTGGGCAATGCGCGCTGGACCGAAATGCTTTGGCTGCTGCTGCGCGACAGCCTGCCGTCGCGCGCCCAGCTCGACGCCTTGGAAGCGCTGGCCGTTGCCCTGGCCAATCCCGGCCCGCGCGACGCTTCGGTGCATGCCGCCATGTGCGGCGCGGTGGGCGGCTCCACCGCCGCCGCCTCGCTGATCGCCGCGCTCTCCGTCGGCGCGGGACGCTACGGCGGCGCGCGCGAAGTGCACGATGCGATAGCCATGTGGCAGCAATGCGGCCACGCGGTCGAAGCATGGCGCGGCTGGTCCGAACCGCAAGCCGCCAGCCCGATCGAAGTCTGGCCCGAGCGCAAGCACGTTCCCGGCTTCGACCCGCACGGCGCCTCGCTGCCCGCCACCGTCGGGCAGTTGCTGGCGGCCCTGGTACGCATCGGTGCCGGCCCGCACACGGCCTGGCTGCACGCCAATCTCGACGCCGTGCATGCCACCATCGGCCTGCCGCTGACCACGGCCGGCGTCGCCGCATGCGTGCTGCACGACTTGGGACTCTCGCCCGACGAAGGCGAAATGTTGTATCTGCTGCTGCGCCTTCCCGGCGCCGCCGCGCATGCGCTGGAACAGAAAACGGGCGGCTTCAAGCGATTCCCCTTCTATCCAGTGGAATTGCAGGAGGCCGCATGAGAGGCCCGGACCTGCTGAAAAAACACGCGGGGCGCCTGAAAACCCGCGTCGGCGCGGCCTATCCTGGCAGCCACGCCGTGTTCCGCGGCCACGACCTGCACCGTGATTTGAAGGATCTGGACTGGGTCGAACTCTACGTCTTCGGCATCACGGGACGGCGTTTGACGCCGGCCCAGATCGAGATGCTGCATGCGATCTGGGTCAACACCAGCTATCCCGACGCGCGCCTGTGGAATAACCGCGTCGCCGGCCTGGCCGGCAGCGCGCGCAGCAGCGCCAACCTGGGCATCGTGGCGGCCCTGGCCCTGTCCGAAGCGACCGTGTATGGCGGTCTGGCCGGCCTGCGCGCCATCAGCTTCCTGCAAGCGGCCCTGCAGCGTGTAGCCGATGGCGAAGAACTGGAAACGCTGGTACTGGCCGAAGCGCGCGCCCACCGCATCTACGGCTACGGCCGGCCGATCAATTCCAGCGACGAGCGCCTGCCATGGATCATGGAGCTGGCGCGCAAGCTGGATCTGGACCAAGGCCAGCATCTGCAACTGGCTTTCGCCGTGGAGCGCGTGCTGCTACCGCATTACCCGCAGCTGCGCATGAATTACGCCGCCCTGCACGCCGCCCTGATCGCCGATATGGGCCTGTCGGCGCGCGAATACCAGCTGCTGCGCATCCCCACCTTCCTGGCCGGCATGCCGCCCTGCGTGGTGGAAGCGGCGGAAAAACCGCCGGGCGCCCTCTTCCCTACCCCTTGCACAGGAGTAGCGTATGAGGGTTTGGCACAACGTTCCTGGCGTGCACAATTGGTAGAATAGTAATTTTTTGCACAGAAGTAAGATGTACGCGCTACAATCGCCAAAACGACATTGGGAGATTGAATTAGATGTCTTCGCAAGTATTACGCATTTGCCTCACGGCGGCCCTGCTTTTCCCTGGCGCCGCCGTGCTGGCCCAGAACCCCAGCGAAGAAGAGGAACTCACCCTCGTCTACGGCGATAACGACAGCATCAGCATCGCGACCGGCAACGTCCAATCGCTGCGCCGCGCCCCGGCGGTGGCGACCGTGATCACGGCGGCCGATATCGCAGCCATGGGCGCCACCGACCTGGATCAGGTACTGGAGGGCGTGCCCGGCGTGCATGTCAACCGTAGCGCCAACAACTACGCGCCGCTGTATGTGGTGCGCGGCATCTTCAGCCAGTTCACGCCGCAGCTGCTGATGCTGCAGAACGGCGTGCCGATCACCACAGTCTTTGTCGGCAACAAGGGCAATCTGTGGGGCGGCTACCCGGTCGAACATATCGCCCGCATTGAAATCATCCGAGGCCCAGGCTCCGCCCTGTATGGCTCGGATGCCTTCTCCGGCGTGATCAACATCATCACCAAGAACGCGGCCGATACGCAGGGCACCGAATTCGGCCTGCGCGCCGGCTCATTCAATACCAAGGACGCCTGGGTGCAGCATGGCGGCCAGTGGGGCGATATCGACGTTGCCGCCTACCTGCGCGTCGGCCGCAGCGACGGCATGGACCCGGTCATCGAAGCCGATGCCGCCAGCCGCAACGACCGCCTGTTCGGCACCCGCGTCAGCCGCGCCCCCGGCACGGTCAACACCGGCCGCGACGCCGTCGACGCCAACCTGGATCTGAGCTACGGCAAGCTGCGCGCCCGCTTCGGCTATAAGCTGCGCGATAAACTGGGCACCGGCGCCGGCATCGCCTCCGCGCTCGACCCGGTGGGTCAGCAAAAAAGCGAACGCATCACCAGCAATATCAGCTGGACCGACACCCAGTTCGCACCCGATTGGGGCGTGGGCGCTTCCGTCAGCACCCAGCAATACAAGCAAACGATTACCACCGACTTCCAGCTGCTGCCGCCCGGCACCGTGCTGCCCACCGGCGCCTTCCCGAACGGCATGATCGGCGGTCCCGATTACGGCGAGCGCAATGTGCGCCTGGCCGCCCATGCCGATTACAGCGGCTTTGCGCGCCACCAGATCCGTCTCGGCGCCGGCTACGAAGACCTGGACCTGTACCGCGCGCGCGAAACGCGCAACTTCCGCTATGCACCGAACGGCGCGCCGATCCCGCTGCCATCGGTGGTCGACGTTTCCGACAGCGATCCCTTCATCCGCCCGCACCGCCGCAAGATCAAATACATCTTCGTGCAGGACGAGTGGCGCATGGCCAAGGACTGGACGCTGACGGCCGGCGTGCGTCACGACCGCTATTCCGACTTCGGCACCACCACCAATCCGCGCCTGGCCCTGGTGTGGGACGCCACCTACAATATGACGGCCAAGCTGCTGTACGGCCGCGCCTTCCGCGCACCGTCCTTCAACGAAAGCTACGGCATCACCAACCCGGTGGCGCTGGGCAATCCAGGCCTGCGTCCAGAGAAGAACGGCACGCTGGAAGCGGTCTTCGCCTGGCAGGCGGCCAACGATGCGCAGGTCAACCTGTCGCTGTACCGCTATTCGATGCAGGACATCATCCGCACCGTGCCGAACGCCATCGCCGGCACCGGCGCCACCTACAGCAACACCGGTGGCCAGAAAGGTACTGGCGCGGAACTGGAAACCGTCTGGCACCTGAACCGCGCCTGGCGCCTGAGCGGCAACTACGCCTTCCAGCGCTCGATCGACAAGCTGACCGGCCAGGACGCGGGCTATGTGCCGCGCCACCACCTGTACGGCCGCGCCGACTGGCAATTCGCCAGCGGCTACCTGCTGTCCACGCAATTGAACTGGGTCGCAGGACGGCGCCGCGCCGCAGGCGATCTGCGTCCGCCGATCGACGACTACAAGACCGTGGACCTGTCCCTGTCCACCCAGCGTGGCCGCCAGCAATGGAACTTCTCCGCCTCGGTGCGCAACCTGTTCAACACCGACGCGCGCGAACCGAGCCTGGCGCCCGGCCTTGCCATCCCCAACGACCTGCCGATGGCCCCGCGCGCCTTCTCGATTCAGGCCAGCTATCGCATGTAAACAAGGCTTTATACAGCCAAAACAAGGGCCGGCATCAACCGGCCCTTGTCTCATCCAAACGATTTCATTCTTATCATGCCGTAGCTACAGCATGTAACGATTACGCTAAACTAAGTGCATGATCACTAAACGCGCCGAGGTGTGGGATGGAAGTCATGCACGAGGCAATAATGAATGATGGCAAAGATGCGGCGCAGCTTGATACTGTAGAGGAACGCCGAGCGCGCCGCATGAAAGCCCTGAAACAGGCAGCGGGTATTTGGGCGAAACGTCAGGATATCCCTGCTGACGGCCTGGAGTATCAGCGAGAGTTGAGGGCTGAATGGCCCTAGTCCTCTTCGATACGAATATGCCAAACGTACGTTTCCCCTATGAGTTGGTGACAATCACGGCTGTCCAGGTGGTGAATATCAATCCTCCTGGTTCCGATAATCCCTGAGCCGTCCTCAGTAGACGTAGCTCAGGCTGACGCCCACCGTGCGCGGCCGGGTGATGGCGAGACGGCGGGTGGCTGGCAGGTCGGCGGAGATGGCGACGGGCAGGCCGGTTTGGCCGTAGCGGTTGAACAGGTTGTTGACGAAGAAGGCGGCGATCCAGTGCTGGCTTTTGTTTTCGAGCGTGAAGCGCAGATTGCTCAGGGCGTAGCCGCCGCGGCGGCGGAAGGGGCTGTCCGGTTCATATAGCGTGTCGGCGCTGCCGGAGTAGCTGGTGTCGATGCGGGCGTTCGCCTGCAAGCCAGTTCGTAGCGGCCAGTTATAGTCGGCCGAGATGGAACCGTTCCAGCGCGGGACGTCGAGCAAGGCGTCGCCACGGTGCGCGCCGGTGCCAGGGACGTCGTCGTCCAGCGTGGCGGAGGTGTAGTTGCCGGTGGCGCGCAAAGTCAACTGCGTGGTGGGACGGTAGGCTATTTCCAGCTCGCCACCCTTGCTCTTGGCGGAACCGAAGTTCACCGTGATGTTGAAGCCGCAATCAAGCACGATCTGCTGCTGCACCTTGTTCCAGTCGATGTAGTACAGCGCGCCGTTGACCGTCAGGCGCTGCTGCGGCCATTCGGATTTCAGCCCCAGCTCATAATTCCACAGGGTGTCGGCACCGAAGCGCACCAGGGCGCTGTCGCTCAGGCCCAGCCCCGCCACTTCCTTGCCGCAGACATTGGCCGGCGCTGGATTATTCGGCCCGCCCTGGCGGTAGCCCTTGGCGGCCGTGGCATACAGCAGCAGGTCGCGATCGATCTGCCACGAGAGATTGAACTTGGGGTTGTAGCCCTTATCCCTGGAGTCGCTCACCACCGAACTGGGGCCGCCGTTGAGGAAGCCGTCACCCTGCTGGGCAAAGGTCTGGCTGATGCGGAAGGCGCGCAGGCCGACACGCGCAGTCCAGGCGGGAAGGAAGCGGTAGGAACCCTCGGCGAACCAGGCGCGCTCGCTCACCGTGGCCTGGCGCGCGCCGTCGAAAAAAGTACCGATATCGGTGCCGAAGGCCTCGTTGTAGCCCGGGGTGACGGGAATGGAGGATGCCAGCGGCGCGTTCACCTTGTGATAGAAGGCTCCCGCGATCAGCTGGAAAGGTCCCGACCAGTCGGAGGCATAGCGCACCTCCTGCGTCCATTCGCGGTTGATGTAGCGGCCCGTCATCAGCAGCGGATAGACATAGGTTTGCGGGTCCGGACTGAGAAAGTAGTAGAAGACTTTCGACGCGTCCTCCGCCACCTGCACTTCGCGGTGGTAGTAGGAACTGGTGGCAACCAGCTCGCCATTGGCAAAGCCCTTGCGCAGCGTGAGGTTGCCGAGGGTGGAGTCCTGCACGCTGGGTTCCGGCATCAGGCGGGTCTGGATCAGCGCCCCCTTGCCTCCAGGCGGCGCATCGATCTGGAAGGGCGCGCCCAGGCGCATCTTCTGCTTGAACAGCGACCCCGAAATATCGAGCTGATTGTCCAGCCGCAGCTTAAGCATGGCGCGGAAGCCGGTGGTCTTTTCGGTGTTGACGTCTTCCTGCTTTTGCCCGCTGGGCGCGATGCCGAGATAGTTGTTCGGATCAATGGGATAGCGGTCGATATACCCCGCCTCTCGCCGGTAGAACACGGCGAGGCGGCCGGCCAGGCGGTTTTCCATCAGCGGCAGATTCAGCACCGCATTGCCTTCGCGGTTCCAGCCGCCATCCGTTTCCGACAAGGTCACGCTGGCTTTTACGCCGGTGCGCCGCATATCCGGCTGCCGCGTCACATAGCGCACGGTGCCGCCCATGGAGCTGGAGCCATACAGCGTGCCTTGCGGCCCGCGCAGCACCTCGACCCGCGCCAGATCGAACAGCGAAGGATCGATCAGGCCGCGCAGCGACAGCAGCGAAGCATTGCTGGAAGCGGAAATCGGGGTATCGTCCAGATAGTAGCCGACCGTGCCCGCCGTCCCGGCCGTGGAAGAGACGCCGCGGATGATGAGGATGTTCTGCCCCGGTCCCGAGGACACCACATTCAGCCCCGGCGCCTGGCGCGCCACGTCGGCCAGGGTGTGCACGCCCATCTGCTCCAGCTGTGCATCGGTCAGCGCCGTCACGCTCAAAGGCGCCTGTTGCAGCGCTTCGCTTCTTTTCTGGGCGGTGATGACGACGGTGGAGAGGCTGTCGCCGGCCTGCTGGGCAAGGGCCAGCGGCGGCAGGATGGCGAGACTGGCGAAGGCAAAACGCTGCATGGCATTCTCCCTGGGGCCAGCGCTGCGCCCAGTGTCTATGGATGCGTGTTGAGTACGGCCTTTCTGCTCTCTTCTATCAGCTTGGTCAACTGCCCGCTGTCGGCCAGCTGCTTATAGCCGCGGTCGAACTTCTCCACCAGTTCCTGGGCATGCGGATGGCTGCGCCGGATCACCAGATACAGCGGCACCACGCGTAATATCGTGGTCTGGGATGTGATGCGGGCCTGTTCCTCCGGGCTGAAGTTAGTTTTTAACATAAACCTGCCCTCTTCTTCACCCATCGGGAAGAGATCGATGCGTCCAACCAACAGCTTGCGCAGGTTGGAGAGGTCGTTGCTGGTCTCGTCTATCCGCAGCTTCTTGGCCGCCTGCAAGGCCGCCAGCTCGTCGGAGTAGTAATTCCCCAGCGTGAAGCCAAGGCGGTAATCGCGCACGTCCTCCAGCGTCTTCCAGGGATAGCTTTCGCCACGGCGGTGAAAGAACACCATGCGCATGGTGTAGATCGGCATGCTCGAATACAGCAGCTTGCGGTCGCGCTCCATGGTGTGGGTCCAGCCAAAGCTGCCGTCGTAAGGCCCACTCATGGCGCCCAGGATGGCGCGGTTATTCGGCACGAATTCCACTTTCGCCTCCACGCCGGCCGCCTTGAAAGCCTCGGTCACCACGCGCGTCAGCCAGCCGCCGAACGGCAGGCGGGACGAGGCCATAGGCGGATATTCCTGTCCGGTCAGCAGGATGTGGTTGGGCGCCTCGGTCACGACCGGGGTCGCGTTCGCGCCCATTACAGCAGCCATGCACGCCAGAAGCAGCAGGGAAAAGCCTCTGGCGGCGGCAGCACGGGCTAAACTCATAACGGAAAGCGGAGTATGGATGGGCAAACCGGCATGGATCGCCCTCGGGCTTTCAGCATGCGCTGAAAACCAGTCTACTCTAATCGCTGACTGTTGAATAGCAACAGGAGTTGCATGGATAGCATAAAGCAACAGCCTAAAAAGTCGCCGCTTCCCTCAGGCCGGCGGCAACAGGCGCTCCAGGGCTTGTTGCAAAGAGCCGCCGACCGCTTCGGCCGTATTGTCTTCGTAGTCCAATAGATACAGTTCGCCGTCGCGCTGGCCGGCGCGCACCGCAAGAGCGCCCCGCTCTTCCGACTCGGCCACAAGATGGTAATTGACGCCATCCTCCAGTTCCACCGTGTGGATGGCGGCGGCCCCCAGCACCTTCCAGTCGCCGAGCTGCGCGCCCTCGGTCTGATCCAGCAAGGCCAGATAGTCAACCGGCAGGGCCGCATCCAGCCAGTCCAGGCGCTCCATCCTGTCCTCCGGCCGCAGCGGCGCGTGACTGCGCGTCAGCCGCCCCAGCGCCTGCCATTGCGCCAGCCAGCCGCTCAACACGGCGCGGGAGGCCGGCGGCTCCGGCTGCGGCGCCTGCAGGGGATCGAGCCAGATCTTGATTTCCTCCACCGCAGGCGAGGCCTCTTTCCAGCCCGCACCCAGGACATTGGCCGGCGCCTTGGAAAATTCCAGGGAAAACAGGCTGCCGCGCACCAGCCAGACCTCGGCCCGCATGCGACCGCCCTGTGGCGCCGCCAGCACGGCGCTGGCCAGCTTGGTTTCCTCGCCGGTGGGGAAAGCGAGGCTGGCATCGAAGTCCGGCTTCCCGCCGCGCATCTGGTACAGATTGACTTCGCGCCCCTCATTCAAGCGCTGGATCTTGTTCACGGCTGCCGCCTGGGCGGCGAAACGCCGCCCGGCCTCGCCGCTCAGCGCTTCCCCGACAGCTTGCAACAGCGTCTGCTCATAGGGATAAAACACTGCCGTCCTGCCGAACAGAGTTGCCGCCCATCCGCTCAGCAGTCCAGCCATCAGTCACACCCGCATTCGCCGGCATTGTTGGCGGCAGCCCCCGCGCCGCCGGCCGCCGCGCCAGCCGCGCCGCCCTTGTACACATTGGGAATGCGCACCCATTGCTGGTTCACGCGGCTGGGCATGGGGTTCTGTGCCTTCCAGCTGCGCGGCATGAAGCGGTAGCGGTAAGGATCGGACAGCGCATGCTTGGCCGTGGTGACATAGTTGCCATTCCACAGCGAGCGCGGGCCGCCCATGCGGTTGGGAATCCAGTGCGAAAACTCCTTGCCCGCGCCACGGGTGCCGGCCGCGCGCAGGCCAACCGCCCCGCCAATGGCGGTGGACAGCGCCACGCCCGCCACTTCGCCGCCGGTGTACGACATCGAGCACTTATTCACAGCGCCATTGGTTCCCATCTGATCGCGTATCCAGTCCGTCAAGCCAAAGGACAGTGTATCACCGAAGCCCGCCGTAAAATCCACCACCGGCTGCGGGATGCTGGGCAGGTCGGCGGCGCTCCACAAGCCATAGGGGTCGACCAGGGAAAGCGGATTGCCATTCACATAAGCGTACTGGTTGATGCCGCCATCCAGTCCGATCGGGTCGCTCTGCACGAAGCGGGCCATGGCCTGAGCGTAGTAGCGCGCCCGGTAGTAATACAGGCCGGTGCTGCCATCGTTCTCGCGGCCGGTGTACTGGAAAGGATTGCCATGGGCGGCATCGGCCACCGTCACCCCATACGGATCATAGCGGTAGTCGACGACCTTATTGCCTTGCGCATCGGCGAGGCGGATCACCGAACCGAGGACATCGCTCAGATAGCTGAGCACACCGCTGCTGCTGCTGCGCGCAAACACTTCATCGATCGAACCGACGATGTAATTGGCGCGCACGCTGGCGGCGTTGCCGTTGCTGGCATTGACGGCATTCAGTTCCTGCACGATGTTCAGTCCATCGTAGACATAGGCACTGGCCACGCCGTCCACCACCTTGCTCTGGCGGCGGCCGAAGGCATCGTAAGCGAAACTGGCCAGCAGCGTGCCGTCCGTCGCCTTGATCTGCACCAGCTGATCGCGCGCGTTCCAGACATAGCTGCGGCTGCCGTCGGACAGCAGATTGCCGTTCGCGTCATAGCCGAGGTTCTGGCCATTCAGCGCAGTCAGACGGTTGGCGGCATCCACAGTGCTCGACGTGATTTCGGTCGGCGCCAGCGGCTGCGCCAGGCTGCCGCCGGCGCCAACGCGGCGGCCTGCCGCATCGTAGCTGTAAGTCAGCTCGCCCACCGCGCTGCCATCGGCCTTGCTGTAGCTGATGCTCTCCAGCTGGCCGGCATCGTCGAAGCGGTTGACGCGCACCACGCCGTTGGCATGCACGATGCGGGTGCGGCGGTTGTTCGCGTCGTAGCCGAAGCTCAGTTGGATCGCCTGGTTGCCGTTGGACGGTGCCGCCGCCTGTTGCAGGCTGACCAGGCGGCCACCGGCATCGTAACCATAGTTGATGGCCGGCTGGCCGGGCAGCGCCATGGTCTTGCGCCGGCCTTGGGCATCGTAGGTATAGCTGACGGTGCCGCGCGGCGTGGTTTCCTCGGTGATGTTGTTGTAGCCGTCATAGCTGCGGGTAATCACGCCATTCAGGGAATCGGCCACCCGGACCGCGCGGTCGGCCGCGTCGTAGCTGTATTCCACTGTGCTGTCGTCGGCGTAAGTCACTTTCTTGACGCGGTTCAGGCTATCGTAGCTGTAGCGCGTAACCTGGCCTTTGCGGTCGGTGGATTGGGTCAGGTTGTGGGCGGCATCATAGACAAACGCCTCGCCCTGGGCCAGCGGATTGCTGCTGCTTTCCAGGGTATTCAGCTTGCCGAAACTGAACTGGTACTGGTTCTGACGGGCGTCGGTTACCGATGTGCCATTGCTGTTGCCGTCGAAGCCCAGACTGGTGCTGTCGCCCAGCGCATTCGTGGTGCGCGTGACGCGGCCCAAGGCATCGACATCGAAGGCCGTGCGATTGCCCAAGGCGTCGACGACGGCGCGCGTGCGGCCAATGGCGTCGGTCATCATGCTGGTGCTGCGGCTGAGCGGGTCGGTGACGGTGGCCAGGTCGTAGCCATCGTAGGCCAGCAGCGTGCTGCGTCCGAAGCCATCCTTCACTTCGACCGGCTGGCCGAAACCGTTGTAGGCATACTGCTGGCTATTGCCATTGACATCCTTGATCTCGACCAGATTGCCCTGACTGTCATAGCTCCAGCTGGTGCTCAGGCCCGGCGTGTCGGACTGGCTCACCAGCTGGCTCAAGCTGTTATAGCTAAAGCTGGTGGTGGCCGCTTGCGGCGTGCCGGCGAACAGGGTCTGGGTCAGCATATTGCCGCGCTCATCGTAGGTATAGGCGCTCTTGCGGCCCAGCGCATCGGTGCGCGACAGCAGCAGATTGCTGAGCGGATCGCGCTCATAGCTTTCCACCTGCTGCTCGGGCTGCCCCAAGGCGTTCGTGATGCGCACCGGATAGCCGACCGCATTGAACTCGATGCGCTTGACGATGCCGCGTTCATTGGTCACGTCGGTCTGCACTACCTTGCTCGCCGCATTCAGGGTATAGCTGAACAGATTGGTGCCGCCATCGGCATAGGTCTGCTTGCTGACGCGGTTGTTCGCGTCATACACATTGCTCACCATCAGATTGCCGCGCTTATCCTGCACCGTCAGCATATTGTGGGCGGCGTCATAGGTGAACACCTCGGTCTGGCCCAAAGGATCGGTGACTTTGGCCAGGTGGCCGGCGGCATCGTATTCATAACCCACGGTGCGGCCGGCGTTGTCGCTGGCCTGGGTGATGCGGTTCTTGCTGTCGTAGGTGAAATCGATATAGCGGCCGCCAGGCGAGGCGACCCGCGTCAGATTGTTGCTGGTACGGGTAAAGATCAGCGTATTGCCATAGCGGTCGCTCAAGGAGGTGGCCGCCGCCGCCCGCGCCACCGTGGAATTCATGGATTCCGGGAAGCAGATTGCCTCGCCGTCCTTCAGCTTCAGCTCCCAGTAGCAACTGCCGCCTTTATAGCGCAGGATGGAGCCGTAGTAGCGCGTGGTGGACGTGGTGTGCTGGTAGACCGCATCGGTATAGCCGGTACCGGCGGAAATGCGCTTGTAGCGCAGACGGCCGCCGTCGGGCAGGATCAGCTCCTGGTAGGTCCAGGGGCTGGTGTCGCCCACCAGGAAGAAGTCGTAGGACAGATTGGTGCCGATGCCGAAGGCGCGTGAAGCCGGATCGCGCGGACGGTAGCTGCGCGCGACGTGGAGCGGAATGACGTCCGCCACGGTCAGATCGGTCGCCGCATTCAGGAACAAGCCCGTGGCGCAATCGACAGGATCGCCGGCGCAGCCACTTGGCTGGGGCGGCTGGTTGCCGTCGCTATTGCAACCGCCGCCACCACCACCGCCGCAGCCGCCGGGCGGCGGGCCTTCCGCGGGGCCGTTGCTGGGCACCGAAATCATGGCGCCTGTGAATTCGTAAATCTTCACGTCGGCATCGGGAATGGCTTGCTTGCCGTCCGGGCTGACGGTGCCCTGGCCGTACACATACCAGCCCTTGCCGCGCGCATCGTAATTCCAGAAATCGACACGGCTGCCGGGCGCGGCGCCGCTGAAATTCGGGTAGATCAGACGCGCGCCCTGCTGGCTGCGGGTATTCGTGCTGGTGATGGAGGCGCCGCCCGGCTGCACCGTAAAGTAGACCGGCACATCGACGTTCGGCAGCGGGAATGGCGGACGGTCCACCGGAATGGCCGTCATATTCAGTTCGGTGACGATCTTGCCGCTGCGGTCGCGGATCACGCTGCCGGCCGGGATGCGCAGTTCCAGGCCGGGAATGCGGGGCGAGGTCAGCACCACTTCCTTGTCATTGGGCGAGGCGATGGCGACATTGCCGGCCGGGTCGAGACGGCTGCTCCAGATGGTGTAGCCGAGGGCCGTGGTCTTCCCGGCATGCACATCGACGCGCACCTGGTAGTAGCCGTAGCGCGTAGCCTCCTTGTCGGCGGCGAAACCGTCGATGCTCAGCACCTGCACGCCGGCCGGAATGCCGCGCAGCAGGAAGCGGCCGGTGTCGTCGCTCAGCACCGTCTGGTCGCCGATCTGCAGGCGCACATTGCGCAGGCCGCGGCCATGCATGGTCAGCACCTGGCCGGCCAGCGCGGTCTCGCCGGGTGGCGCCTGCAGCGGCGGCAGTTTCTGCATGGGGCTTTCGCCGCGCTTGGCGCGCCAGTCGCCTTTCAGGGCGGTGGCATCGGGCTGCCAGACTTCGCTCTGCATCACGCTTTCCGCCGCAGCCATGGCCTGCTTTTCCAGCGCCCCGTACTGCCTGGCGGCGGCCGGCTGAGCGGCGACATCGGCGGCGGCACCGTTGCCGCTCGCGCCATTGCCAGCGGAACGGCTGGCGTCCTGGCTGGTGCCGGGAACAGGCGGCAGCGAGATCGGCGCGGCATCGGCTCCGCCCGAAGTCCCATTGCCGCCGGCCTGCGCGCTCAAACGCGCGGTGCTGAAACCAAGCGATGTGAAGCCCAGCGGCACGCCGCTGCGGCTGCGCGCACCGTCCACAAACAGGGTGTAGCGGCTATCCGGCAGCAAATCCACCGCCGGTTTGACGAAGGCCAGCAGGCCCTGCTCCACCGGCACCACTTTCAGCGCCACCGTGCCGTGCGGGCCAAGCAGGGTAACGCTGGTGGCGTTCAGCGAGCGCACATCCATGGCCTGGTTGAAGCGCAGGACGAAGGGCTGGTCCACCGGCGCCGCATTGGACTCGGCTTCCGGACGGCTGCCCGCCAGCGCCAGCGGCGCGGGCGCGGCCAGTTGCGCCGCCAGTTCACCCAGTCCAGCCGCGCTGACGCTGCTGAAACGCTGACTGCCCGGGTCATACAGCTCGCCGCTGTCGAGGGTGCGCTTCTCGCCATCGCTGCCGGACCACAGCAGCACCTCGGCGCTGGGCAGCAAGGCGGCCAGGTGGTGCATGCGCGCGCTTTCCAGCTTGGGATTGAAACGCTCCACCTGGCGCGTGAGCGGGTCGTAGATTTCCGCCTCGTACACCGGCCTGCCGCGCGCATCGACACCGCCCGCGATCAGCAGCTTGCCGTCAGCCAGCACGGTGGCGCTATGGCCGCTGCGCGCGATCAGCGGCAGCGTTGGCAAGGCCTGGGAACGGCCCTGTACGGGATCCAGCCGTTCGGCCGCCACCACCACATTGCCGCTGCTGTCCACACCGCCCAGCACCAGCACGCTGCCATCGGGCAGCAGGGTCGCGCTATGACCGCGCCGCGCCTGGAGCAGCGCACCGGGCAGCTTCTCCTTCTTGCCGCTGGCCGCATCCAGCAGTTCGATGCCGGCCACGGCCTCCTGGTCCACGCCCTGCCCGCCCAACAGCAGCCAGCGCCCGTCCGGCAGCTGGGTAACGCTCTGGCCCGGACGCGCCAACGGCGCCGGCGCGGCCAGCTTCTGCAAGCTGGTACGCTGCACGTCAGCGACAGGGTTTTGCGCCCCGGCCGGCGCAGCCAGCAGCACGGGCAGGAGCAAGGCGGGCAGCCAGCGCAGGCGGCGGCTCATCAGGTGACGTTCAGACATTGCGGCATTCCCTCGTACAGTCATGGTTCTGTCTCTCATGAATTCGAACGGCCGGCATCACTTCAACTGGATATCGACCTGGCCGGTGGTGGCAGCAGAAGGATTGATGAAAACGGTATAGGTTCCGGCAACGGGCAAGGCTGGCAGATTCAGCGTGCCGCTGGTACTGACACTGATGCTGGTCAAGTTGCTGCCATCGGGCTTGTAGACATAGATGCTGGCCGAAGACGGGAAGGTGCCGCCACTGAATTGCAGCGATCCGGTCTGCCCGGCCGTACCGGCGAAAGTGAAGCGCCCGTTCTGGCCAACGCGGCTGCTGGCGAAGCGCACGGCCGCCCCGCCTTGCACCAGCGTGCCCGGCACATCGGCCGACAAGCTGACCGTCACCTTCGCCGTGGCCGTCGCGGGCGGCTGCACATGCACGGTGTAGGTTCCGCCGACCGGCAAGGCTGGCAAGTCATTGCTGTTGTTGTTGCTCCAGCTGCCGCTGAACAACTGGCTGCCGTCCGGCTTGAGCACGCGGTAATTGATCGACTGGTTGGCCGGCACCGTGGCATAGCCCGTGTAGCCCAGGCCCAGGGGCTGTCCGGCCGCGCCATCGAAGCTCAGCACCGCTTTCTGGTGCAGTTGCAGGTCGAGCGCCACCGGCGCGCCGTCGATGGCGATGGCCGCCGTGCTGTCGGCCGGGACGGCGCGCAGCTGCACATTGGCCTGGCCCACCGAAACGGCAGCGGGGTCGATGAACACGGTATACGTGCCGGCCACCGGCAAGACGGGCAAGTCCAGCTCCGTGGTGTTGCTGGAGCTGGTCGAGACCAGGCTGGTGCCATCCGGTTTATACACATAGATACTGGCGCCGCTGGGGAAAGTGGCGCCGGAATACGTCAGCCACAGGCGCTGGCCGACATCGCCGCTGAAACTGTAGCGCGCGTTCTGGCCAGGCCGCGTGCTGAGGAATTGCAGTGGTGCGGCGCCCGGCGTCAGCACGCCGACGGCATCGGCCGACAGTGTCACCGTGGCCTTCACCGCACTGTTCAGCGCAGCGCCGTAGACGATCAGCTTATAGGTACCGCCGACCGGTAAGGCGGGCCAATTATTGCTGTTATTCGAGCTCCAGCTATCGCTGAACAGCTGGGCGCCGTCCGGCTTGAAGACGGTGAAGTAGACCGATTGGCTGGCCGGCACCGTGCTCAAACCCGTGTAACCGGCGCCCAGCCGCTGGCCTGCGCTTCCATTAAAACTCAGCACGGCGCGCTGGTGGACGGCCAAATCAAGTGCCACCGGCGTTCCATCAATGGCCAGCGCCGCCTCGTAGTCTGCCGGAACGCTCTTCAGCTGCACGTCGACCTTGCCGACCGTGACGCCGCTCGGGTCGAGGAAGATGCTGTACACGCCGTCGGCCGGCAGCACCGGGATATCGAAGTACGAGGTCGAGTTGCTGGCCGAAGTGCTGGTCAGCGAGCTGCCGTCCGGTTTCAATATGCTGACGCTGATGCCGGCTGTCAGTGCGCCATTCGAGAACGTCAGCCAGTATTTCTTGCCTGCCGTACCGTTGAAGGTGAAACGCCCGTTCTGGCCCACGCGGCTGGTATTGAAGGTCAGTGCGGGACCGTCCGCCTCCAGCGCGCCCGGCAAATCGGCCGAGAGGCCCACCGTCACCTTGAAGGAGGCTGCGATATTGCTGGCGTAGACGGCAATCTTGTAGGTACCGCTGACCGGCAGGACTGGCAGATTGTTGCTGTTGTTAGAGTTCCAGCTGTCGCTGAACAACTGACTGCCATCCGGCTTGTACACGGTGTAGTAAATGCTCTGGCTGGCCGGCACCGTCGACATATTGGTATAGCCCAGGCCAAGACGCTGCCCCGCCACGCCGTCGAAGCTCAAGGTGGCACGCTGGTGGACCGCCATATCGAGCGCCACCGGGCTGCCGTCGACAGCAATCGGAATCACCTGGTCGGCAGGCACGCCTTTCAGCTGCACATCGACCTTGCCGGTGACAATGCCGCTCGGGTCGATGAAGACCGTGTAGGTGCCGGCCGCCGGCAAGGCCGGAATATCCAGATTGTTGACCGAGGTGGAAACCGATGTCGAGACCAGCGCGCTGCCATCGGGTTTCAATACGCTGACACTGACGCTGGACGGGAAGTTACCGTTGGCCAGCGTCAGCCACAGCTTCTGCCCCGCCTCGCCGCTGAAGGTGAAGCGGCCGTTCTGGCCCACGCGCGCCGTAATGAAGGTGAGCGGCGCCGCATCGACGGTCAGCACGCCGGCGATATCGGCCGATGCGGTCAGCACCAGGCTGGCGGAAGCGGCGATGTTCGGAGACGCGATGCTGATCTTGTACTCGCCCGCCACCGGCAGCACCGGCAGGTTGTTGCTATTGCTGTTACTCCAGCTGTCGCTGAACAGCTGGCTGCCATCCGGTTTCAGCACGGTGTAAGTAATACTCTGGCTGGCCGGGACGGTCGCCACATTGGTGTAGCCCAGGCCCAGACGCTGCCCCGCCGCGCCGGTAAAGCTGATCAGGGCTTTCTGGTGGATGGCCAAGTCCAGCGGCAGCGAAGCGCCGTTGATCTCGATCGTACCGGTCTTGTCGGCTGGGACATTCTTCAGCTGGATATCCACCTTGCCGGTGACGATGCCGCTTGGATCGACCAGGACGGTGTACGTGCCGGCCACCGGCAGCGCCGGAATATCGAAGTTCACCACGGACTTGCTGACCGAGCTGGAAACCAGCGCGGAGCCGTCCGGTTTCAGCACCGAGATACTGACGCCGGAAGCGAAACTACCGTTGGACAGCGTCACCCACAGCTTCTGGCCCACGCTGCCGCTGAAGGTGTAACGGCCGTTCTGGCCCACGCGGTCGCTGTTGTGCGTGACGGTGGGACCATCGGCTTCCAGCACGGCCGCAAGATCGGCCGACAAGGTCAGTGTCGTTTTCAGCGAAGCGCTGACATTATTGCTGTACACGGCGATCTTATACTCGCCCGCCACGGGCAAGGCTGGCAGATTATTGCTGTTGTTCGTGGTCCAGCTATCGCTGGACAACTGCGTGCCATCCGGCTTGTAGACCGTGTAGTAAATATTCTGGTTGACCGGCACCGTCGCCACGCCGGTATAACCCAGGCCCAGGCGCTGGCCGGCCGTGCCGCTGAAAGTGATTGCGGCTTTCTGGTGGACGGCCAGGTCCAGCGCCAGCGGCGCGCCATCGATCTCGATCGTTCCCGTCCGGTCGGCAGGCACGCCTTTCAGCTGAAGGTCCACCTTGCCGGTGATGATGCCGGGCGGGTCGATGAAGACCGTGTACGTGCCGGCCACGGGCAAAGCGGGAATATCCAGGTCGACCGAGGACTTGGCGACCGAGCCGGAAACCAGCGAGCTGCCATCCGGCTTCAGCACGTTCACGTTGACGCTGGAGGCGAAACTGCCGTTGGAGAAGGTCAGCCAGAATTTCTGTCCGGCCGTGCCGCTGAAGGTATAGCGGCCGTTCTGTCCAACGCGGTCGCTATTGTGCGTGACGGTGGGGCCATCGGCTTCCAGCGCGCCTGCGATATCGGCCGACAGGGTCAGCGTGGTATTCAGCGAGGCGCTGATATTGTTGCTGTAGACGGCGATCTTATAGTCGCCCGTCACCGGCAAGGCTGGCAGGTTATTGCTGTTGTTCGTGGTCCAGCTGTCGTTGGACAACTGCGTGCCATCCGGCTTGTAGACGGTGTAGTAGATGCTCTGATTAGCCGGCAGCGTCGAGACGCCGGTGTAGCCCAGGCCCAGACGCTGGCCCGCCGTGCCGCTGAAAGTGATTGCGGCTTTCTGGTGGATGGCCAATTCCAGCGGCAACGCCGCGCCATTGATCTCGATGGTTCCAGTCTTATCGGCCGGTACGGATTTGAGCTGGATATCCACCTTGCCGATGGTGAGGCCGCTCGGGTCGATCAGCACCGTGTAGGTGCCGGCCACCGGCAAGGCCTGGATATCCAGATTGCTGACGCCCGTGCTGACGGAACTCGATTCCAGGGCGCTGCCATCCGGTTTCAGCACGCGTACGCTGACACCGGCGGCGAAGGCCGCGTTGGAGAAGGTCAGCCAGAATTTCTGGCCCGCCGTGCCGCTGAAGGCATAGCGGCCATTCTGACCGACGCGGCTGGTATTGAAAGTCAGCGCCGGGCCATCGGCCACCAGTTGCCCGGTCAAGTCGGAGGAGGCGATCAGCTGCAGGCTGGCGCTGGCGATGCCGCTCGGGTCGACTTGCAGTGCATAGTTGCCGTTGACGGGCAACAGGGGCAGCGTATCGCTGTTGCTATTGCTCCAGCTGTCGCTGAACAGCTGCGTGCCGTCCGGATTGAAGACGCGATAGTAGATGCCCTGGCTGGCCGGCACCGTCGCCACATTCAGGTAGCCCAGGCCGACGCCCTGCCCTGCGCGACCGGTGAAGGTGTAGCGGCCGTTCTGGCCCGGCGTCAGCGTCACCGGCAGCGCATCCCCATCCAGCACCAGCGCGCCGCGCGCTTCAGACTTCAGTTGCAGATCGATCTTGCCCTTGTCTGTGGAGCCGGGGCTGAGAATCAGCGTATACGTGCCGCCGGCCGGCAGCGCCGGCAGATCGACAGCGCTGGCCGCAGTCAGTCCGGCGGAATGGAAGCTGGTGCCATCATTGCGGTAGGCGCTGATATTCACGCTGCTGGCGAAATTGCCGCCCGAGGAAACCAGGGTAAGCAGATCGCGTGGCGTGCCGTCGAACAGCAGCAGGGCTTTCTTGCCCGGATTGACGATGTTCACGGCTTGCGGCGGCGCGCCCACTTGCAGGCGGCCGGTGTATTCGATGTCGGCCACATTCACGCCGGTCGGCACGGCATAGAAGTCCTCGCTGCTGAGTCCCCGGCCGTTCGCCGTGGTCACTGCAATCTTGCCCGAAGCGCCCGCGCCAGGCACTGTGGCCACCAGCTTGTCCACGGCGGCGCTGCTGACATTGCCCAGCATATTGCCGAAACTGGCCTTGTTGCCGGCACGGTCGGCGGCGAAATTGCTGCCGTTGATGGTCACAGCCGTGCCGCGCGTGCCGATGTTGGGGCTGAAGGAAGTGATGACGGGCGCCAGCTGGTTGCCGATCTTGAAGTCCTGCACGCTGCTGGCCGTGCCGTTGGCGTTGCTGACGCTGATCTTGCCGCTGGTGGCGCCCGCCGGCACCGTCACGGACAGTTCGGTCTTGCTGGCGCTGACCACCTGAGCCTGGGCGCCGTTGAAGCGCACCGTGTTGGCGGCCGGGCTGGGATCGAAGCCGCTGCCATAAATCCGCACCGGGATGCCGGCGCCGCCTGAATTGGGCGAGAACTCGGTGATGGCGAGCGTGGCTTCGCTCAGTTTTTTGACGCTGGCGATATTGCCTACGGCGTCATAGCGGTATTCGACGCTGGAGCCGTCGGGGGCGATGACCTGCACCAGCCGCCCGGTTTCGTCATAGACGTAACGGACCTCGCCGGCCGCCGCCATGCCGCCGGCCGCGCAAATGGCCAAAGCCGCCAGCAAGGTGCGCATCGTTCTCCGCGCTCTGAAAAGGACACCACTCCAATCCGATCGAAACCGCATTGCCGCCACCCCTTCGCAATAAAACTGGCCAAAAACCAATCAACGGAAAAAATATGGCAATTTCCCTGGGGAAATTAAGAACTGGGTATAGCTTTGCATGGAGTTCCGAGCACGATCAAGCGAAAACTTGTTACGGAGCTAACTGCATGGTAAAAACACAACATTACGAAAAAAACATAGTTTTCGTGAGAAATGGAGAGTATTTGCTCCGGAAAGCTGGTGTAGAAACACTGCTGAGCTGCATCCGAAAGCAGCGGGAACGAGAGAAGAAATGCAGCAGGAAATCTGGCGCCGTCTGCGCCGCAACTTGCGCATGTTAAGCCTTGGCGGACTGCTGGCCGCGGGCAGCGCCATGCCCGCGCTGCTGGCCTGCGAAAGCGGCACGCATCCAAGCGGCCTGCCGCCCCTATCCGCGGCAAACGCCGATAATCCGGCCCGCATCGCGCTCGGCAAGACCCTGTTCTACGACAAGCGCTTAAGCGGCAATGGGCAGATCAGTTGCGCCAGCTGTCATCAGCCCGAACGCGCTTTCAGCGATGGCGAGGCGCTGGCCAAGGGCATCGGTGGCCGGAGCGGCACGCGCAATGCGCCGAGCATTCTGAACGCCGCCTACAACGCCAGCCAGTTTTGGGAAGGACGCCAGCCCACCCTGGAGGCGCAGGCGCTCGATCCCTTCACCAACGCGCGCGAACACGGCCTGGCCAGCGAGGACGCTCTGCTGGCTATCGTGCGCGCCGATCCGGCCTATCTAAACCAGTTCCGCCTGGCCTTCGGCGCCGCGCCGCAGTCCATCACCGCCAGCCAGATCGGGCAGGCCATCGCCAGTTTCGAGCGCACCCTGATCGCCGGGAATTCGCCTTTCGACCGCTACTACTACCGCGGCGAACAGGCCGCGCTGAACGCGTCCGCGCGACGCGGCCTGGCCCTGTTCCAGGGCGCGGCCAAATGCGCCAGTTGCCACCGTATCGAACGCAATAGCGCGCTGTTCAGCGACGACGATTTCCATAGCCTGAGCGTGGGCCTGCAGCGCATTGCGCCGCAACTGCCGGCGCTGACCACGCGCCTGGTGCGCCTGCGCGCCCAAGCCGAAAAGCTGGGCGACCATGTGCTGAGCGAGGAGGATGTGGCGGAGCTGGGCCGTTTTGCGCTGACGCTGAAACCGGCCGACATCGGCAAGTTCCGCACGCCCAGCCTGCGCAATGTGGCCCTGACCGCGCCGTATATGCACGACGGCAGCGTCGCCACGCTGGAAGAGGCGGTCGAACTGGAGATTTACTACCGCAGCGCGGAAGCTGGCTATCCCCTGATCCTGACTCCGGCAGAGAAACAGGATCTGGTGGCCTTCCTCAAGGCCTTGAACAGCCCCGAGGCCAGCCAGCCGCCCGCGCACTGGCGCTGAGCCGGGGATTTACGCCGCCAGCGCGGCAGCCGGGCCAAAGAACTCGTAGTGCGTCTGGTTTTCCGGCACGCCCAACTCGCGCAATGACTTCTTCACCACCTGCATGAACGGCAGCGGGCCGAGGAAGTAGGCGTCGATGTCGCGCGTTTCCGGCAGCCAGGCGGCCAGGCGTTCGCTGTCCAGCAGGCCGACCGCGTCCGGCTTGGCATGGCCGTCGCGCGCTTCGGCGTAGCAGTAGTAGCGGCGCAGCTGCGGATATTCTTCGGCCAACTGGTCCACCGCATCGCGGAAGGCATGCACGCCGCCATGGCGCGCGGCGTGGATGAAGTGGACTTCGCGGCCGCTGCGCAAGGCGCTGGTCAGCATGGCCAGGGTCGGGGTGATGCCGACGCCGCCGCTGATCAGGGCCAGCGGACGCTCGCCGCTGCGCAGGGTGAAGGCGCCCGAGGGCGGGAACAGGTCCAGCACATCGCCCGGCTGCAACTGCTCGTGCAGCCATTCCGACACCTTGCCGCCCGGCTCGCGCTTGACGCTGATGCGGTAGTCCACGCCATTGCTCTCGGCCGACAGCGAATACTGGCGGCGCATTTCGGCGCCGTCGATTTCCACGCGCAGACCGATGTACTGGCCCGGCTCGAAATGCAGCACCGGCTTGCCGTCGGCAGGCTTCAGCAGGAAGGAGGTGATTTCCTCGCTCTCGCAAGTCCGCTCGGCCAGGATAAAGGTGCGCGCGCCGCTCCAGCCACCCGGCGCGGCCGCCTTGTCCTCGTAACTACGGCCTTCGGCGTCGATCAGGATAGCGGCCAGCTGGCCATAGGCAGCAGCCCAGGCGCTCAGCACCTCGTCCGTCGCCACTTGCGGGCCAAGCACCTCGCTGATGGCTTTCAGCAGGCTGGCGCCCACCATCGGGTAATGCTCCTGGCGGATTTGCAGGGCCACGTGCTTGTTGACGATGGTGGCGACCAGCGGCCCCAGAGCTTCCAGCTTTTCGATATTGCGGGCATACATCAGCACCGCGCCAGCCAGCGCGCGCTGCTGATTGCCGCTGTGCTGGTGCGACTGGTTGAACAGCGGCGCGACCTGCGGGAAGTCGCGGAACAGCACCTGGTAGAAGTGGCGGGTCAGCGCTTCGCCGCCCTCCTCCAGAATCGGCACGGTGGCGGAAATGATGGCTTTTTGTTCAGTGGACAGCATGGATAGTCGCTCCTTTTTTAAACATGCATTTATTGTGCATGTTTTAGATCAACGGCGTCAAGCGCTGTTTCAAACGGACGCGCAAAGCGGCTGGGCTTTTTTAGGCCGCCTTGCTGCCGGCCTTCTTGTCCTTGCCGACGAACTTGACCGGCTGCGCCTTGCCTACGCTGCGCGGCTTGGGCAGCAGATCGGCCAGGGTGACGCCATCCAGCACCTGCAGGAAGGATTCGGTGGCCTGGCCCAGCTTGAATTTCAGGAAGCAGGCGCCGTCCAGGGTGCAGCTATTGTGCTCGCTGTCGAAGCATTCGGCGATGAAGAAATCGGTTTCGCTGTCGCGCACCACTTCGCCGATATTGATCTCTTCCGGCTCGCGGTTCAGGCGCAGGCCGCCATTGCGGCCGCGCACCGTTTCCACCAGCCCCGCCACGCCCAGCTGGTGAATCACCTTGGTCAGGTGGTTTTTCGAAATGGCGTGCAAATCGGCGATGTCCTGGATGGTGACCAGACGGTCCCGATTCATGGCCAGGAACATCAGGGAACGCAGCGTGTAATCGGTGAAAGTAGTGAGTCGCATGTGAAGGCGTGAAGCATGCCAAATCCGGCATTGTAAGTATATGTTAAACCATTCCGGCCGCCCCAGGTTAGCTATTACACTTTTGTTAAAATACCGAACTTTGCTAAATAAGAAACAGCATGAAAATACTGCTCGTCGAGGACGATCTGGGGTTGGGCAACGGCATCCGCAACGCGCTGGCGGAACAGGACATGGATATAGTCTGGGTACGCTCGCGGCAGGATGCTCGCCAGCAGTTGGCCGCGCACAGTTTCGGCCTACTGCTGCTCGACCTGGCCCTGCCCGACGGCGACGGCCTTGGCCTGCTGCGCGAACTGCGCGGCGCGCAGGACAGCTTGCCGGTGCTGATCCTGACCGCGCGCGACGCCTTGCAAGACCGCTTGATCGGCCTCGATAGCGGCGCCGACGATTATCTGGTCAAGCCTTTTGCGCTGGCCGAACTGCAATCGCGCATCCGCGCGCTGGCGCGCCGCAGCTATGGCGCGAACAACGACAGCCTGACCCTGCGCGGCCTGCACATCAATCTGTCCTCGCACCGCGTGACGATGGAGGGTAAGGATATGGACCTGTCCCGCAGCGAGTACGTGCTGCTGACGACATTGGTGCGGCGCTGCGACCGCGTGCTCACGCGCAGCACGCTGGAACAGGAGCTGCACCTGGCCGGTTCGGCCAGCGACAGCAATGTGCTGGACGTGCATATCTCGAATCTGCGGCGCAAACTGGGCAGCAGCTTTATCCGCACCGTGCGCGGCATCGGCTATGTGGTGGACCGTGAACCGTTGCACACCACCGGTCAGGGGACCGCGTGAAAACGCGCTGGCGCCGCCTGTGGCAGCCTTCACTGGCGCAGCGCATGCTGCTGGCGCAACTGGGATTGCTCTCCCTGCTCTGGCTAGCGCTGTGCGGCTATGCCATTTACGACACGGTGCACCAGAATGAAGACCTGGGCTTCGACCAGCGCTATGAGCTGGCGCTGGCGGCGGCGCGCAACCTGGCTGGCGATCCGGTGCGCCAGCGCGATATGCTGCAGCATATCGACCGCATCAACCGTGGCGACGGCGTGCAGGAGGCCAATCCGAGCTGGCAGTTGCTGATGGAAGTCTGGCAGGACGGCCGAATGGTGTATGCCTCGCCGGAGCTGGAGCAGCCCATCCGCAGCACACAGCTTGGCGTGACGCAGCAGGTGCAGACCGGCCAGCGCAAATGGCTGGCGCGCACCCTCGCCTCGCCGGACGGCCGCTTCGTGGTCACGTTGGCGCAGCCGGCCGACCTGACCGGAATCTATCTCACCCATAGCGGTTTTCTGCTGATGCCGCTGCTGGTCTGCCTGCCCTTCATGCTGTTGCCGGCCTGGATTTCGGTGCGGCTGGCACTGCGACCCTGGCGCAAGGTCAGCGCCGAAATCGCCGAACGCGGGCCGCACGATCTGGCGCCGCTGGACTACCGGCCGCCGCACCGCGAGCTGCATCCGCTGGTGGACAATATCAACCGCCTGCTGGGCCGCGTGCGCGAGAGCGCGCGCCGCGAGCGCGACTTCATCGCCGATGCGGCGCACGAAATCCGCACGCCGCTGGCCGCCATGCAGGTGAATATCGAAGCCGCCATCCAGCGCACCCCGGACGCGCATCTGCGCGCCCTGCTCGACGGCAGCCTGTTGGGCGTGCAGCGCGCAAGCCATCTGGTGCACCAGTTGCTCGCGCTGATGCGCAGCGAAGCCGCCGGCGCCGCCCGGCAGCAAAGTCCCCTGCCCCTGCACAAACTGCTGCAGGAATGCTGCGCCATGCTGGCGCCGTTGGCCTGCCAGCGCGGCGTCGAGCTGGAACTGCAAGCCGATGGCGATGTGAAGATCAGCGGCGACACCGAGGGCATGCTGTCGCTGTTCGAAAATCTGATCAACAACGCCATCAAATACAGCCCGGACGGCGGCCTGGTGCGCATCGCCGTGCACAGCGATGGCTCCCAGGCCGTCATTACGGTCAGCGACGACGGACCGGGCGTGGCGCCGGAACTGTACGAACGCCTGTGCGAACGCTTCTTCCGCGTGCCAGGCCAGCACCAGGGCGGCAGCGGCCTGGGACTGGCCATCGCCGCCGTCACCGTGGCCCGGCATGAAGGCCGCCTGCGCTTCGGACCCGCCAACGGCGGCGGCCTGCAAGTGACCACCACTCTGCCGCTGGCGGCTTAAGCCCGGTGCGCCTACTTCACGGCAGTGCGGAAGAACAGCCTGGCTTTCTCGCGCACCAGACGCAGCGCATCCTCGCCCCGAACCGAATGGAACATCGTGGGGTCGAGTTCCATCTGGACGGGATGATTGCGGTTGTACTGCTCCACATAGAACTTCTGGTCGGAGAAGTCGCCGTGGCCGAAACCAGCCAAGACCTCGGAGCGGCCCACATCCTTTTGCAGCTTCATGATGGCGAGATAGCTCGGGTCTGTCGGTCTTTCGCTGGCCAGGATCAGGAAGGGCTTGCTCCACGGCTGGCTTAAATCGCCATACACCGTACCGTCCAGATTGATGGCCGCCCGGACCCGCACATCCTGGCGCTGCAATTGCAGGCTGGTGGCGCCGCCGATGGAATGTCCGTAAGCGCCTATGCGCGCCAAGTCCAGATGGCCGCCAAGCGGATGGCCACTGTCGGCATTGCGCTGCGCCAGCCAGTCCAGCACAAATGCCTGGTCCTTCACCAGCACGTCCAGCATCTCGTCCGACCCTTCATCGTCCGGCACACGCTCATTGCGAATGATTTTGCCCTCGGCGTTCACGATCACGCCCGAGATGCGGCCGTGGTTAATGCCCACCACGATATAGCCATGGCTGGCCAGATCCTCGGCCAGCGCGGTGTACATCTCGACCACCGCGCCCAAGCCTGGCGCCAGCAGAATCAACGGATAGCGCTGCCCATCCGGCATCGGCCCGCCGGCCCGGGCATTGGTGCGCGGCGCATTCGGGCCGAAATCGAAATTCATCGCCTGCGCCGTTTCCTTGCTCGCATACTCGGCACGCGGCTGGCTGCTCCCGGCGGCGACCGGATACCAGATTTTCAGCTCCACCTCGCGCCGGTCCAGCGGATTGCTGGAATAAGGGTCATTGCGTCGCGGATCGCTCAGCGCAAAACTGGTTTTGGCGATGCAGCGCCCGCCCGTCGGCTCCAGCACCCGGTAAGTCTCGCTGGATGCGGGAGGCAAGCCGCACAGGCTGGCGTAGCTCAGCGTCGGCGGCAAGGTTTCATAGCGCTCGCTGTCATTGCTGCCGCCGCAGCCGGCCAGCGCTGTCAGCAGCAGGCCGGCGAGCAGAGGTTTATTGGTCAAAAAAATCTTCATGGTGTTCTCTTTCAAGGCGAAGCAAGGCTGTACCGGCCCCCATGGCAGGCAAGCTTGCCTCGCTTCCAGTGTAAAAAGCGGCCGCCGCGCCAGATGAAGATTGCATGAAGCCTTCTTGAACGTTGTTTTAAGTTCCCCGTCCTTGCCGGGACGCGCCACTGCAGCCTGACTCCTGCCGCCATTTCTTTGGCTCCTGGGGCCAATGCGTAACGGTCTGACAAGCTTCCGTTTCGAATTAATATCGATTCACAGACGTGTTGTCGCATTGTTATCAACCGATATAAATAGAAGACTGGGACGCCCATGGAAAGCGCGATACAGCAAACGGCACTCGATGTGCAAGCCACCCTGGCCGGCAAACAGGTTTTCCTGACCGGCGCCACCGGCTTTCTCGCCAAGGTCGTGCTGGAAAAACTGATACGCGCCGTTCCCGACATCGGCGGCATCACCCTGCTGATCCGCGCCGGTCGCGACGACACCGGCGCGCGCGCCCGTTTCCAGCTGGAGATCGCCACCTCCTCGGTCTTTGACAAGCTGCGCGCCGAGCGCCCGCACTTTCTGGAAACCTTCTTCGCCGAGAAGATCCACTGCATCACCGGCGAAATCACTGAACCGGCCTTCGGTCTGCCGCTGGCGCGCTTTGCCGAGCTGGCGCGCAATACCGACCTGATTATCAATGCCGCCGCCAGCGTGAATTTCCGCGAGGCGCTGGACGAGGCACTGGCCATCAATGCCCATAGCGTGCAGAATGTAGCGGCGCTGGCGCGCACGGCCAACGCGCCGCTGGTGCAGGTTTCGACCTGCTATGTGAACGGCTTTAACAAAGGCGAGATGCGCGAGGAGATGGTCCACCCCGCGCGAGCCGCCATCGCCCGCCACCGCCATGGCCACTACGACCTGAGCGGCCTGCTGGCGCATCTGCAGCGCCGCATCGGCCAGGTGCGCAAGAGCGTCAGCGAGCCGGCCGAACTGGCGCGCCGCCTGACCGCCATCGGCATCGAGGAAGCCAATTACTTCGGTTGGAACGATACCTATACCTTCACCAAATGGATGGGCGAGCAGCTGGCCGCCGAGGCCATGCACGGCCGCGCCCTGAGCATCGTGCGGCCCTCCATCATCGAAAGCACCTTGCAGGAACCAGCCGCCGGCTGGATCGAAGGCGTGAAGGTGGCCGACGCCATCATCCTTGCCTATGCGCGCGGCAAGACCAGCTTCTTCCCCGCCAAGCCGGAAGAAATCGTCGACATCATCCCGGCCGACCTGGTGGCCAACAGCATCGTGCTGGCCGGCGTGGAAGCGCTCAACGACGCACCGGCCCATCGCATCTACCAGGCCTGCTCCGGTTCGGGCAACCCGGTCCGCCTGGGCAAGGTGATCGAGCTGATACAGAACGAATCACGGCGCAACTGGCGCAATTACGAGCGCCTGTTCTTCAAGGCGCCGCGCCACCGCTTCCGCGTGGTGGGCCGCCCCACTTTCCTGCTGATGCTGCGCGCCATGGCGGCCGGGCTGGCCCTGCGCAGCGGCCTGCGCCAACTGCTCGGTCTGGGCGAATCGCCTGCGCTGGAAGCGCTGCGCACCACGCAGACCCTGGCCCAGACCTTCTCCTTCTACACCGCGCCGCAGTACCGCTTCCACAACGATGGCCTGCTGGCGCTGGCGCAGCGCTTCAGCGCACAGGATGGGCTGGACTTTCCGGTCGACCCGCGCCTGATCGACTGGCGCGATTACCTGTGCCGCATCCATATGGGTGGCTTGAACCGCTACGCCCTGCGCGCCCGCCCCGCCGGCCAGCGCCCGCCGCCAGGCGAAAAGCATGCGATGACGCGGCGCGATTACGCCTGGCACCGCATGGATACGGAAAAGAACCTGATGGTCATCAACAGCATCCTGCTGTTCGAAGGTCCGGTCGATATGCAGCGCCTGACCGCCACCATCGCCTACCGGCTGCCCAACTACCCGCGCTTCACACAGAAGGTGAAACGCCGCCTCGGCCTGCCGCAATGGGTGGAGGACGAACACTTCGACATCCGCCAGCATATCCGCCTGGAGAGCACGGAAAAAGAAGTCGGCCTGGCCGAACTGCAAA
This sequence comes from Massilia sp. BJB1822, assembly GCF_013369485.1. Classification (GTDB taxonomy): domain Bacteria; phylum Pseudomonadota; class Gammaproteobacteria; order Burkholderiales; family Burkholderiaceae_D; genus Rugamonas. The sequence continues at coordinate 7,108 of NZ_JABWEB010000003.1, read as the reverse complement.
GCCGGATGACGGAGCTGGCGCACCAGCCGCTGGAGGAGGATCGCCCGCTGTGGCATATGACGGTGATCGACCAGGCCGGCGGCGGCCATGCCATCGTCTTCCGCGTCCACCACTGCATCACCGACGGCCTGGGACTGGTGCACGTGCTGAACCACCTGACCGACGACAACGGCCTGCATGGACAAACCCCGTCCCTGGCCGGCCACCCGCACCGCGCGCTGGAGGCCGAGGGCGCGTATGCCCCAACGCTGACGCGCGCCAGGTCCAGCCTGAAGATCGCCGCCCATATCGGCCGCCTCGGCATGCTCTGGCCCGACCTGCGTACCCGCCTCAAGGCGCCGCTCAGCGGCCAGAAACAGCTGGTCTGGCTGCCGCCGCTGGACCTGCAGAAAGTGCGCATCGCTTCCAAGCGCATGGGCGCCACGCTGAACGATATCTGGGTGGCCGCCGTTTCCGGCGCGCTGCGCCAGTATCTGCAGGAACGCGGCCAGGACGCCGACAGCCGCGCCCTACGCGCCGCCGTCACCTTCAATCTGCGCGAGAAAGCCAATGCCTTCCAGCTGGGGAACGAGTTCGGCCTGGTCGCGGTCGACCTGCCCACCGATCTGGACGATCCTTGCGAACGCCTGCGCCGCTCCAGCGCGCGCATGACGGCCATCAAGCGCTCGCACCAGCCGCGCGCCACCATGGCCTTCCTGTCGCTGGCGGGCTGCCTGCCCACCGCCTTGCAGCATTTCGCCCTGAACCTGTTCACGTCCAAGGGTTCGGTGGTGCTGACCAATATCGAAGGTCCGGGCAGCCGGCGCTATCTGGCTGGCTCGCGCATGACCGACCTGATTTGCTGGGTGCCGCAGGCGGGGCGCATCGGCGTCGGCCTGGCCTTCATCTCCTACGCCGGACAAATCCAGCTGGCCCTGTTCGTCGACACGCATCTGGTGCCCGATCCCGAGCGCCTGATGGAACTTACCCGGCAAGCCTTCGCCGAACTGGAGCTAGCCACCCGCGACGCGGTCGATGAGGCCGAAAGCATCGCCACGCCGCTGGCGCCGGCAGCCTAAGGCCCACCGCTTGCGCTAAACACAACAAGGCGGCCCGGGCTTGCGCGCGGCAGGTTGGCCGCGCTTGCCTGCGCCATGAAAAGTACGTTAGGCTGGCTGTGAAGCGTCTCCCTCCACAGCCAGCCAGGGTAGCCCGTGTCCACATTGCGTTCTGCCGATCCGCAGCAACTCCGTTCCTGGCTGTTCGCCTCCGCCAGCCGCGACGCCCTCGCCTTCCGTTCCCTGTATGACGCCACTGCGCCGAAACTGTTTGGCTTCGCCTTGCGTATATTGCGTAAGCGGGAGCTGGCGGAAGAAGCCTTGCAGGACAGCTTTGTCACGATCTGGCATGCGGCGGGCAGCTACCAGTCCCATCTTTCCGCACCGATGACGTGGATGTCCACCATCGTCCGCAACAAGGCGCTGGACATTCTGCGCCGCCTGGACGACGCGGTGGAGATCGACGCAAACCTGTTCGATAGCGAGGTGATGCAAGCCATGCAGGACCAGGAAGAGACGCCCGACAACACGCTGGAGCTGAGCGATGCTGCGCGCAGCCTGGCCCACTGCCTCTCCACGCTGGAAGCGCGCCAGCGCCAGGCCATCGGCATGGCCTTCTTCCATGATCTGTCTCACAGCGAGGTGGCGCAGCAATTGACGCTGCCGGTCGGCACCGTGAAGACCTGGATCAGGCGCGGGCTGGAGAAGCTGAAAATCTGTCTGGCACGCCGGGAGCGGCCATGAATATCCGCCACAACGAAGCGCTGCGCGAACGCCTGGCCGCCGAATATGTGCTTGGTTCCTTGCGCGGCGGCGCGCGCCGCCGGCTGGAAAGCTGGATGCATGAAGATGCGGCCTTGCGCCGCAGCGTCGCGGAGTGGCAGGACAGACTGGCGCCGATGACCGAATTCGCCACGCCGGTAAGGCCGCGGCCCCAGGTCTGGGAAGCCATCGAAGACCGCTTGCGGCTGCCGCACCCCATCAAGCCATGGCAGTTCTGGCGCCGCGACCGCACTGCCCTATGGCGCAATCTCAGCCTGGCCTCCGGCACGCTGGCGACAGTGCTGGCGATCCTGCTGCTCATCGGCCAGCCCGAACCGGCGCGCATCGACCATATCGCCACCCTCAGCGATGAAAAGGCGCAGACCGTCATGCTGCTGACAGGCGACAGCCGCCGCCACACCATGGAAGTGCGCGTGGTGAGCCAGCTTACCGTCGCCAGCGACAAGACCTTGCAGCTCTGGGCCGTGCCGCGCCAGGGCGCGCCACGCTCCCTCGGCATCCTGCCCGACAACCGCAGCGCCAGGCTGGAACTGAACGAGCGTGCCACCGGCAGCGACGTCGCCCTGCTGGCCATCAGCCTTGAGCCCAAGGGCGGCTCGCCCGATCCGAATGGACCGACCGGGCCGATTCTGTACAAAGGGCAATGGCTGCGGCTGTTGTAGCCATCAAAAGCGGCGCGTCAGCGTCAGCCGGAATGAGCGCGGCTCTACTGGATGAAAGTGGATATCGCCGACGCCTTCGGCCGCCTCGCCGGGAAGGCGGGATTGGTAAAAATAGTCGATATCACTGGCACGCTTGTCAAACACAATGAAGACATCGAAGGACAGGCTGGTGCGGCTGTCGATGCGCCAGGCGAGACGGGCGCTGGCTAGCGTGGTGGCTGCCGAACGCGCGCTATTGTCTTCCGTCAGAGGCCGCGGCCCGAAGTGGCGCAGATTGAAGCTGCCCCGCCAGCCATTGCGGCCATCCAATGCCACGCCGAAGGACGCCACCCGATTGACCGCACCTGGAACGAAACTGGCCGCGCTGTCGCCCTCCGTGTAGCGGGCGCGCGACGCGGCCAGGTCCAGATCAAATTGCAGCCACGGCGAAGCGATGTAATGATTATTTCACTCGATGCCCTGGCGGCGGCTGCGGCGGCTGGCTTCCGTTTGGCCAGCATCGCCGAGATAGACCAGTTCCGAACTTAGATCGAGCCGCCACAGCGCCAGCGAGCTTTGCAAGCCAGGCAGCAGCTCGTTGCGGGCGCCCAGTTCCATGCCCCGCGTTCCGGCCAGCGCGGCCACCTTGCCGCGTTCTTCGCCAGCGGCTGCGCCGACTATGCCGCGCGCATTGTTGCTGTGAAAGCCGCGCCCATAATTGAGGAAAAATTCGGTCTTCTTCCACGGTCCAAGGATCAGCGACAGCTTGGGTGAGGCCTTGGAGGCGTTGACTTCAGCACCATTAACGTTGAAACGGTAGCGGTCATAGCGTAATCCGGCAACGCTGCGCAGCGACGGCAGCAGTTGCGCGCTGTTCTCGTAGTAGAAGCCCGCGCTGGCTTCGCGCACGCTGTCCTCGCGCAGCACCGTTGTACGCTGCCGCATCACGCTGTCGTACAGCCCAATGGGTGCAATGCGGTCGTAGCGCAGCTGCACTCCTGCACGGTGGCGCATTTCGATGCTTCCCATGGCGCCTTGCCACGCCACGCTGGCATTTGCCCCGGCGGTAACGCGTCTTTCGCTTTGGGCGAACTGGTCGCCCATCGTGGGATGGGCCAGCGCATAGCTGAAATTGCTGAACAGGTCGAGACTGGAACGGATCGCATAGCCCTCCACCTCCAGCAACCGTTCCCCGCTGCGCTTGCGCATGGCGTAGGAAAGGCTGGAGCGCGAGCTGGCACCGCCATCGCTGGCATCGATGCTGCCGAAGCGGCCGATCCGGCCCGACTGTACGGCGCGCAGCGGAATCTGGTCGGTCGCGTTCCAGCGGTTGCGGTAAGCCATGGCGGTCAGGCTGAAGCCGTCGTCGCGGCTGCCCTGGCTGTAGCGCAGCGTTGCGCTGTATTTGCGCACGCTTTCCGGCGTTTGCCATGGCCCGTCATTGCGGCCCAGCTCCAGGCCGTACAGCAGCGTACCATCGGCGGCGGCCAGGGAATCCGCCAGCAGCAGGCGGCGATAGCCATAGCTGCCAAGCGACACGCTGCCGCTGCCCTGTTCCAGCTTCGATGCAAGATGAATATGCCCCGCGCCAGCCGAAGCGAAGTCGCCTTCATCGGAAAAATACGGCCCTTTGCGGTAATCTATGCGCTGCACCAGCTCGGGAATCAGAAAGTTCAGATCCGAATATCCCTGGCCGTGCGCATGGGAGCGCATATTCACCGGCATGCCGTCCACATAAGTAGCGAAGTCGGTGCCGTGGTCCAGATTAAAGCCGCGCAGGAAGTATTGGTTGGCCTTGCCGTCGCCGCTATGCTGGGTAACGATCATGCCAGGCACGAACTCCAGCAGTTCGCCGGTACGCAAGGCTGGGCGGTTTTCGATCAGCGAAGCGCGCACCGAACCTGCGCTGGCGGCATCCGAACTGCCTATGGACTGGTTATAGTGGCCGGTTATCTGCACCACCAGCGGTACTTCGTCGGCGCGGGCCACGCCAAAGCAGGCGCCTGCGGCCGCCACGCCGCAGATTCGAACGATTGCAGGATTCATGGTTCGCCTCAGATGCCGGCCAGTTTCAAGTCCAGGGCGCGTTCCAGCAGCCAGATGCCGGCCAGCAGCGCGATGGCGGCCGAACCGCCCTGCAATACGGGGCGCCGGTAGAACCAGGTGGCGCGCAAGGCATAGGCCAGGGGCAGGAAGATGGCGACAATCGCCAGCTGCCCCAGCTCCACGCCCAGATTGAAGCCCGCCAGCGACAAAAGCATCGACTCCGCCGGCAGCCCAAGCCCCGCGAGCACGCTGGCAAAGCCAAAGCCGTGGACCAGGCCAAAACCGAACGCCGCCATCCAGCGCTTCCGCAGCAGGAAGGGGAATAGATTGTTCAGCGCCGCCACGATCACAGAGGCGGCGATCGCCGCTTCCACCAGGCGCGATGGCAGCGACACCAGCTCCAGCGCGGAAAGGCTCAGCGTGACCGAATGCGCCAGGGTGAATGCAGTTACTACCTTGCATACGTCGATGGCGGCGCTGCGCAGGCTCTCGGCCTGCCGCCAGCCATGCCCGCTCCAGACCAGGACCGCGGGCAGCAGCAGTGAAATCAGAAACAGGATATGGTCGAAACCCGCCCAGATATGCTGAACGCCCAGCCGCGCATAGTCGAAGAATGCGCGCCCTTGCGAGGCGTCGCCCCCATCCAGATGCAGCACCTGCTGCGGATGGTCGACACCAAGAATGGCGGTCTGCACGCTGGCGCCCTGCTGGACGCGCAACAGGCCTTTATGCTGCGCATCGGTATCGGCGAACAGGCGGTAGACTATTTTCAGGCGTTCAGGCGCTGCGGCGCACTCGCCATGAAAGCGCAGCACGGCGTATGCGCCGTCGGTATGGCGGTCGATCAATTGCCCGCCTGCGCCGAGAACGCATGTGCCGGCGCTGCGGACCGGAGCGGCGCCTTCCGGCCGCGCTTCCGCTGAAATATTCAGCCGCGACAAGGCATATGCCGCAATCCGGCCATGATGGCTGCGCACCTCTTCCCAGGTCAGTTGGCCGTCGCCATCGCTATCCAGGCCGATCGCGAAATCCAGATCGCGCAGGGCAATATCCCACTGCCCTTCGATCTGCCGGCCTTTCAGCTCCAGACTCAAGTAGCTGTCGCTGGGCTTATGCGCGACAGCAGCAGGCGCCAGCAGCAGCATGAGCGGGAGCAGAAACAGCTTTTTCAAGCAGCATGTCATGACGCCCTCCGCGCTCCAGAGGCAAGCTTGCCGAGCAAGGAGGCAAGCGCGCCGTCCTCCATTCCCACTGCGCTGATCCAGCGCATGGCCGGAACGGCGGCTTGCGGCTCGTTCGCGGCCAGCGCCGCTTCCAGCAGGATGCGCGCATCGGCCACTTCCTTCTGCCCTTGCCAATTCGCCAGGGCCAGGCGCAGGGCTGTTTTGCTGTCGGCACGCAGATGCAGGGCGTAGCGCGCCTCTTCCCGCTGGTGAACCGTATCGCCGCGCATGGCGGCCGCCTGAAATCGCGCCTGCAATTCATTGCTGGCGGCGGCCAGCGCGGCCGCATCCCTGCCGGACTGGCGCAGCGCCAGCGCATAACGCAGCAGCAGCGCATCGGTGCGGCCATGCACGCGCAACAGGCCGATAACCTCGTCCGCGCGATTCCGGTCGAGAAGGAAATCGGCATAAGCGCCCAGCAGATAGCTGTCGCGCGGATCGAGCGCCAGCGCGCTGCGGTAGCTTTGTTCCGCAGCAGCGGCATCGCCACGCCGCGCCGCCATCTCGGCCAGCAGGGTTTGCGCCCAGGCGCGCAGCCCGGCGGCTTCGTCCGGATAGCGCTCCAATACCGCGCGCAGCAAGCGTTCGCTTTGCGCCAGATTGCCGCTCAAACTTCCGGCATTGGCGATGCAGGCTGCACCGGCCAGCGGGCTGGCCAGCAGCGACAGTCTGGCGCAAGCGGCTTTGGCCTCGGCGTACTGTCCCTGTGTCACACGCACGGTGGCAAGGGACAGCCAGGCTTGCGCATCGCCCGGGTTGCGCGCCGTCAGCGCCACCAGATCGGCTTGGGCTTCGGCAAAACGATGGCTGTTTTGCAGCAGCATGGCGCGCAGCAAACGCACTTCGGGCGGCGGCGAAGCTTCTTGCCACCAGGGCTGCAGCACCGCCTGCGCATGGCCGAAGTAGCGCGGATCGCTTTCCCGCCGCCCCGCTTCGATATAGCGCCGCGCCAGTGCCGTGGCAAGTTGCAGCTGATGCGGCGCGGCGTTCAGTTCGGCGCGCATGCGCCGCAGCTCCCGCGTCTGCTCGTCTGCCCTGCGCGGCAGAATCTCCAGCACTTCGGCATCATTGCCCGGTATGCGCGGGCTGGCGTCCACCCGCGCCGGCCAGGCCATCCACACCAGCAAAGATATGACAGGGATAGCAAAGGCTTTCATGATTCCGCACTCCTTGAACATGCCGCCACGAAGGGCATTACCGGCCGTGGCGGCAAACGTTTTACAGCGGCGCCGGCTCTGAATCTTCCGGCATGGTGGCAGCCAGCGCATCCAGCTCGGCCGGCTCGCTCTCTTCGCTGCTCATGCCAGCCTTGGCCTGCACCGCCGACAGGAAGACATCGGCCATAGCGGCAGGCGGTGGCGCGGGCGGCGCGGCGGGG
>NZ_JABWEB010000029.1 GCF_013369485.1 Massilia sp. BJB1822 | reverse complement strand
GGCCGCTGACGGCGCGGGCGCCGGCCGCCGGCGCCAGCGCCAGGCTGCGGTGGGCCTGCGGCAGCAGGCCGTGGCGCGACACCATCTCGATGCGGCGCGCCGGATTGCGCTGCAGCAGGCTGAGGGCAAGGTCCACCGCCGTCAGGCCGCTGCCCAGCAGCAGCGCCGGCTCTTCCGGCCGCAGGCTGTCCAGTTGTGCGCTGTTCCAGGGATCGCGCTGGTAGCGCGCGCTGGCATAAAAACCCATATCGGCCACGCGCGGATCGGCCGAGGGGAAATGGCCGAAAGCCAGCACCACGCGTTCGGCGCGCAGCGCCGTGCCGCCGGCCAGGTGCACCGTGGCGCCGCCATCGTCCACGCGCAGCGCTTCGACCTGGGCGGCGATGCGCTCCAGACGCACCGTCGGCGGCGCCGCCGCTTCGCTCTGGCGCAGCAGCCACTCCAGGTAATCGCCATACAGCTTGCGCGGCACGAAGGTGGCGGCGCCGATACGGCTGTCGCGCGCCTGGGCATAGCGCAGGAAGTGGCCGGGATCGTCGTCCAGCGCGCTCATGACGCTGGCGGGAATATTCAGCAGATGGCCGGCGCTGCTGGTGCCGTAGGCCAGGCCGCGCGCCATGCCGGGACTGCGGTTCAGCAGCAGGATGCGCAGCGCGGCGCGCGGCGCGGCGGCCGCCTGCCGCAGCAGTTGTACCGCGCACGCCACGCCGGAAAAACCGGCGCCCACGATCAGCACCGTGCGCATGCTACCCTCCCCGACAAAGCAAACCAATCCGTGTATATTGAAAATGCAGATCCCGCCATCAAAGCAAGTCCCTTCTTTCCCCGCCAAAGAAAGGTCTGAGCCATGACTAGCAGCGACATCGTTTGGCAGTACAGCAGCATCACGCGCGCCCAGCGCGAGCAATTGAACAACCACCGCAGCGCCGTGGTCTGGTTCACCGGCCTGTCCGGTTCCGGCAAGTCCAGCGTGGCGCGCGCCGTCGAAGCGCGCCTGTTCCAGCAGGCTTGCCGCAGCTTCGTACTGGATGGCGATAATGTGCGCCACGGCCTGTGCTCCGACCTGGGCTTCGCGCCCGCCGAGCGCGCGGAAAACATCCGGCGCGCGGCCGAAACGGCGCGCCTCTTCAGCGAGGCGGGCATGATTGTGCTGGCAGCCTTCATTTCTCCCTTTCGCGCCGACCGGGAACGGGCGCGCGCCCTGCTGCCGGCCGGCGATTTTCTCGAAGTCTATTGCCGCTGCTCCGTCGCCGCCTGCGAAGAGCGCGACGTCAAAGGCCTGTACCGGCGCGCCCGCGCCGGCGAGATCGCCGACTTCACCGGCATTTCCTCGCCCTACGAGGCGCCCGCGCAGGCGGAGCTGGTGCTCGACACCTGCAGCATCGGCGTCGACGAGGCGGCCGGCCGGGTGCTCGACCTGCTGCGCGAATACGGCGTCATCGCCGCCCGCCACTGGCCCTTATGAGCCGGGCAGCAGCAGGTGCAGCAGCTCCAGGCAGGCCAGCGCCGTCTTGTCGCCCGCATCGCGGTCGCCGTGCCAGGCCGAGACGGAAACCGCCGCAATCGGGTAGCGCGCCAGGCGGCGGAACAGCTCCGCCGTCTCGGCATAACTGGGACCATGGCCGACGTGATACTTGAGCGCCGCCAGTTCCGCCGCGTCCATCACATCGGTATCGAAATGCACATACAGGCTTTCCTCCGGCCGCAGCAGGCTTTCGATCTCGCCGAAGCGGCAGCACACGATGTCGGAGGCGCGCAGGGCCGCATCCTCCCCCGGATCGAGGTCGCGCGCATCCGACAGCAGCACGCGCGGCTCCGGATAGGGCCGCACGCCAACCGCGCGGCGCAGCGCCTCGATGGCGTCGCGGCTGTTCTGGCGCCGGTCCTGCCGCCCCACCAGCATGGCCAGCGGCATGCCGCCCAGGTACTGGGTCTGGGTCGTGCCCCAGGTGTGGAAATCGCCGTGCGCGTCCAGCCACAGGATGCGCTGCGGCTCGCATCCGGCCCGCTGCAAGCCGGCCAGCATGCCCAGGGTCGAGATACAGTCGCCGGAAATGCTGACCGGCTGCTCGCCCGCCTGCACGGCGCGGCACACCTGCTCCGCCAGTCCGGCATATACCTCGCCCATGCTGGCCATCTGCGCGCCCTTGTCGGCGATCTTCGTTTCCGTCCGGCCGGGCAGCGCCAGCACCTGCCACGGCGCCGTATCGAGTTGCGCCACGCGCGCCAGGCCGTCGCGGCGCTGGCCCATCAGATACGGCACGAGAAAGCGCCGCCTCATTGCCAGTCCTCCTGCTCCATGCGGTAGCCCAGTTCGTCCATCAGGCTGGCCACCTCCGGCCGCGCGGCCAACGCCCCCAGTTGCGGACGGCGCTTGCGCCAGCGTCCGGCGCCGGGCGCCTCGGTCGCCATCGTCACCGGCAGCGCGGGCGGCAGGGACAAGGGCGGCAGTTCCAGCCAGCGCGTGGCGCGTTCCATGATGGCGGCCGGATCGGCCATGAAGTTCTCGAACGCCAGGCGCAGCGCCGGCACGCCGCTGGCGATGATGGCGCGGTGGCTGGCCAGCCACTGCGCCAGGCACACCTCTTCCAGGCTGGCGGCGCTGAGCGCATGCCAGTCCGGCGGCAAATCGAATTTCCACCAGTGGCGGCCAAAGGGCAGCTGGTCGGAATAGCCGGCGATATCCAGCGAGATGCCGGCGCGGCGCAGATCGTGGGCGAAGAAGCCGGTGGGCGAGAGCCAGCCGTCCATCAGGCCATTCACGCATTGGGCGTAGCCGCGCGTCAGATGGATGTAGCGCACCGCCGCCCGCGGGAAGAGCTGCTCGTACAGGCCGGGACGGTAAGCATCGGACGGCGTCTTGAACAGCAAGACCTTGTCCTGCGCGTCGGCGGCGGCGAAGCGGCGCCGGCGCAGGCGCGGCAGCACGAAGGGCGGCTCCTCGATCTTGGCCGCCTCGTCGAAATACTTGTTGGCGCCCGGCCCAAGATGGCCATCGTAGTAATCGACGCGCCAGGGTTCGCGCCAGAACAGGGCCGCCAGAACCTGACGCTGCACCTCCTGCTCGTCCAGCGGCTCCCGCGCTTCGCGTTCGCGCGCGCAAGCGTGGCCCAGCACCTCGTCCAGTGCGCGCAGCATGCGCTGGTGCTCCTCCTGCACGCTGAACAACACAGGAAACTGCAGCAGCAGGCGGCGGCTCCAGCGCGCCATCAGTTCCGGCAGCGGCGCCCAATGCTGGTCGGCCACGGTCAAGCCATCGAAGATATTGTCGGCCAGCGCATCGAGATTAGTCAGGCTGCGCAAGGCGTCGCTGTCGGAGTTGAAGCCAAAGCCGTTGCCGCTCAAAGCCAGGAAGGGTTCGGCCTCGCCATCCAGCGAAGCGATGGCGGGATGTCCGGCCAGCACGCTCTTGAACAGGCTGGAGCCGGAGCGGGAACTGGTCAGTATCACCGCCACCCGCCGCACCGCGCCGCGCCATGGCGCGCAAGGCACGTCGCGCAGCGCGGCGACCGACTGCAGCAGCGCTTTCATCGCAACCGCCGCTTTATGGCGCGCCGGACGGGGCGCGTTCGATCAGGAAGGCGTAGAACTGCTTGGTTTCCGCCTTGTCGGCGCTGGCGGTCGCCATCAGGCGCACGCTGAAACCGGCTTCCTGCGCCAGCTTTTTCACCTCGTCCACCGCGCCGAAATTCGAATGCGCAAAGTAGATGCGGCCGCCCGGCTTCAGGTATTTTCCAACCTGGCGGAAGAACTGGGTGTTGGTCTGGAAATCGGTGTCCCACTGCGAGCGCGCCACCACGTCGTGCGCTTCCTTGTTGCGGAAAGGCAGATTGGCGGTGATGACGTCGAACTGCTCCTCGCCCGCCTGTTCGAACAGATTGGACTGGCGCACTTCCATCACCGTGTCAAAGCCGTGCTGCTGCGCGTTGTGGCGCGCGCTTTTGACGGCGGCCGGATTGATATCCAGCGCCAGCACGCGGGCCGCGCCGCCGTAGCAGGCGAAGACGGCGATCACGCCGGAGCCGGTGCCCACATCGAGCACGCTGGCGCCGGGCGGGATATGCAGGTTCTGCACCAGCGGCTGGCTGTCGGTGAAGGGCCAGAAGGTGTCGGGATAGACCAGGAAGCTCTTGCCCAGATAGCGCACCGTCTTGCCTTCGGGGGGGATGGCCTTGAACAGTTTCTGCCTGTCCTTCTGCCAGCGGTCGATCTTCGCGGTGCCTGCTGCGGCGGCGCCGCCGCGTTCGGAGGAAGTCTGCATATCATCACCTTTCACAGCGGGGTAACGCGTATCGGGGAGAACAGCTCGCGGACTATCCTAGCGCATGTTGGGAAGCGGGATCAAGCACGCCACGATTGCGCCGCAGTCCGCGCTCGAACTGCGACACTATCGTCATGCAAGCATGTCAGCGCAAACCGCTCGCCAGCCGCGGCGACGACAGCAGCGCGCGGAAGGCCGCCCAGCGTTGGGCGCGCGCCTGCTGCGGATCGCTGGCGGTGGCGTGGCGCTGCACATACGCTTTCACCAAATCGGCGCCCAGATTGTAGTTGATGACATAGCTGCGCACCGTGTCGTAGAACTGCACGCGCTGCGCCGATTTTTCCGGCGGATAGAGCTGCACGTTCACCAGCCAGTCGATGGCCTGGGCGCGCGTGAAGCTGCCATCCAGGTACTGCATGGCGGCGTCGTTGTCGGCGTAGCTCAGTTTCGCCAGCAGGCGGCGCAGGCGCGCATACTGCGGCGCCAGCGCCGGGTCGAGGCCGGCCAGCGGGAACAGCACCTTCTGCTCGAACTCCAGGCGCTCGTCCTCGCTGAAGGCCAGCTCGATGCCGTAGTTGGCGCTGCCTTCGGCGATCAGCGACATCGGCGATTGCAGCGGATAGACGCTGTACTCGACCCAGCCCTTGCCCTTGACCAGGGTCTGCTCCAGCAGCGCGTTGTAGACATGGTGGCCGGGATAGCCCTCGTGGCAGCCCAGGTCCACGGCGCGGTCGATATAGATGGGGAATTCGGTATTGATCTGAATCAGGCTGCGCGACTGGCCCTTGTACCAGTTATAGCCCGACCAGGGCTTGCCGGTGACGAATTCCAGCGTGAAGCTTTCCTGCTCGGGCAAGCCGATATGCGGCGCGGTGCGTTCGCGGCAGGCGCGGATGGCGGCATCCATCACCGGGCGCAGTCGCTCGGCCGGAATCACGAAGTTCTGGCGGAAGGCTTTCAGGCGTTCGGTCACGGGGCCGCTGCCCGGCAGCAGCTGCGCGATTTCGCCGACCAGACTTTCGTAGTAGGCGCGCGTATGGTGGGGTGTGACGGCGTCGTACAGGCGTGCGGTTTCCTCATCGAAGCTGAACTTCTTCCCGTCCAGCATATCGATGTAGGCCTGCATCGCGGCCAGCTGCTTGTTGAGGAATTCGATGCGCAGGGTTTCGTCGGCGTCGGTGCCCTTCTGCCCGGCCAACAGCTTGAGTGTGGCCCCGGCGTCGGCGCGCAGCTCCTTCAGCGGGCGCTTCTTGCGCGCCGCCTCCTCCTGCCATTGCGGCGGGCCGTAATAGGCATCGACATAATTGGCGTCATGCTGGCCGACGGCCAGCACCAGTTTGGTATAGCGTTCGGCCACGTCCTGCAACGGCGCAGCCCAGACGCTGCCCGCCATCAGCAAGGCGGCACTGCCCAACAGCAGTTTCTTCATCCACTCCCTCCTGTTCCGGTAAGGACGCGTGCGCGTCCGGCCGGCACAGTGTAAGGGAGTGGCCTGCTTTACACAACGGCAAGGCTAGCGGTGCATGGCCACGCGCAGCAGCGGCGCATCCAGGCCTGCCATGTCCACGGGCTGGGCCAGCAGCAGTTCGCCGCCCACTTCGCCGTCGATGCCGCGCCAGAGGCGCATATGGATGCTGCGGTCCTCGGCCACGAAGGTATCGCTGCCGGCGCCGATCAGGCGCACTTTGCGGCCATGGTCGAGAATCGCATACATGGTGGCCGTGCCGGAGGTCAGCGATAGTTCCTGGCCATTGGACAGCTCATAGCTGCCGCGATAGGACGCGAAGTTGGTCACGTTCATGCCATAGCGGGTTGCCGGCAGTTCGATGCGGTCGGCCTGGGCCGGAATGCGCACGGTTTCCACCGGCTGTTTGGCGTCTTGCGCTGGCGGTTCCGCCAACGCCATCCCCTGCCCGGCGCCGGCCAAAACGGCGAGCAGGCATAGTGCGGTCTTGTTCATGGTAATCCCCTTTTTAGACGGGGCAGAGCCGGGATGCCTTCCGGCCTGCCGCCGTCTTTACTATAGACCAGGGCTATAGAGGGACGAAATAGATTTGATGGATGAAAAAGGCTAGCTTAATGGTACTGTCAAAGCCCGGCGGATCGCCACGCAGCGCGCGTCTTCCTGGTGCGCCAGCAGCAGGGCGCGGCGGGTGCCTGTGGACAGTTCTTTGTTGTCCTCCACCGCTGCCGCCAGGCGCTGCACGCTGGCCGGCGTGCAGGTGGCGGGGATCATGCTGGCGCCATAGGCGCGCATGAAGACCGGGCCGGCCGCCTTGTCCAGCAACGGCAGCTGGCGCAGACGCTCGGCGGCGCTTTGCTCGCTCAGCGCATGCTGCTCGGCCGGATACATGGCGCCCATGGCGGTGCGGATGCGCGAGAACGGCAGCTTGCTTTGCAGATCGCCGATCTTGGCCAGCCATTCCTGCTTGACTTGCGGATCGGGGCTGATCACGCGCGCCGCCAGCGCGGCTGCCTGACCGCTGTCGCTATTGTCGCGCGCCTGCTCGGCCTCGATGCGGGCGGCAATGCCGGGATGGTTGTGGCGGCTCAGGTGGCGCAGGATGTCCCAGCGCAGATCCTGGCTGATGTTCAGGCCACCGGCTTTTTCGCGGCCATCCAGCATGGCCGCCAGACGCGCCAGCGCGGGCCGGCTGGTCACGGCATCCAGATGCAGCTCGAACCAGCGGCGCTGGAAATTGCTATTGCCCTTGTTGGCCAGTACCTGGGTCCAGCTCAGCTTTTCCAGCGCGGCCGCGGTGCGCTGGGCATAGGGCGAACCGGGCGCCATCAGGTTCAGATAGTCCTGCGCCTTGTCCACTTTGGCGATCACGTCGCCCAGCACCGAGTAATCCTTCTCATAAGGCAGGTTGTTCTGCGCCACTTGCAGGAAATCGTTGAGCGGCAGATCGCCATCGCGCACGCTGTCCCACAGATTACTCCACAGCATGGTGCGCAGCAGCGGATCGTCGACCTTGCGCAGCGACTGGCGCGCGGTGGCGAAGGAACGCGCATCCAGCTTCACCTTGGCAAAGCCCCAATCCTCGTAATTCGGATAGACCAGGTCCGGGCAGGCTTCGCCGGCCAGGTTCTCCACCACAGTGCTGGCGCCCTTGTACGTCACGCCCTGCTGGCGTTCCAGCTGGAGCTGGCCGCCGCGCTTGACGAACAGGCCGACCTGCACGCGCTGCTCGCGCAGCACCGGATAGGCGGCCGGCGCGCTTTGCTGCAGGCTGAATTCCTGCAGCTTGCCGCCCTTGCAGGTATAGCTGGCGGTGATGGTATTCACGCCCGGCTGGTAGAGCCACTGCTGGGTCCATGGCCCCAGGTCGCGGCCGGCCGCTTCGCCCAGGCTGCCGATGAAGTCATCCAGTTTCGCGTTCTGCCAGGAGTACTTGACCAGGTAGTTGTGCACGCCCTTGCGGAACACTTCCTGGCCCAGCAGGTGGCGCAGCTGCTTGAGCGTGGACGCGCCTTTTGAATAGGTGATGGCATCGATATTGTCGAAGGCATTGGCGGTGGACGGCACCGGCACCTCGATCGGATGGGTGGTCACGCGCTGGTCGTGCTCATAGGCGCCGACCTTGCCGCGCGTGTAGAAGGACTGCCAGCCGTTCTTGAATTCGGTCGCCTCGGCCGCGGCCAGGGTGGCCATGAAGGACGCGAAACTCTCGTTCAGCCACAGGCCGTTCCACCACTTCATCGTCACCAGGTCGCCGAACCACTGGTGGGCCATCTCGTGCATGATGACCGTGGCCAGCGACTCGCGCTGGGCGGCCGTCATCTCGTCCTTGTGCACGAAGCGCGCCTCGCCGAAGGTGACGGCGCCGGCGTTTTCCATGGCGCCGTAGAGGAAGTCGGGCACCAGGATCTGGTCGTATTTGTCGAACTGGTAAGGAACGCCGAAGTATTCGTCGAAGAACTTCAGGCCTTGCGCGGTATAGCGGAACCAGATTTCAGGCTGCACCTGGGCCGCCAGCGACTGGCGCGCCATCAGGCGCATCGGGTATTTGGCGCTGGTCTTGTCTTCCCACACCTTGTAAGGACCGGCGTGCAGGGAGAAGTTGTAGGCGCTGAGTTTTTTCGAGACAGGGAAAGTCCAGCGCTTGGCGCCGTCCACGTCCTGCACCGCGTTTTCGCGCGTCATCGACACCACCTGCCAGTCGGCCGGCGCGGTGACGTTGAGCTGGTAAGTCGCCTTCAGGTCGGGCTGGTCGAACAGGGCGAACATCTGGTGCGCGGCGGCCGGTTCGAAATGGGAATAGGTGTAGACGCGGCCGTCGGCCGGATCGACCATGCGGTGCAGACCCTCGCCATTGGTGCTGTGCTTGCGCTCGTAGCTCACCGTGACGGTGTTGCGGCCCTGGCGCAGGTCTTCCGCCGCCAAGGTGATAAACCATTTATTGTATTTCGGCGTTACGGCCTTGCCGTTGACGGTGAGCGCGCTGATGGTGGCCTGGTCCAGGTCCACGGTCAGCGCCTGGCTGGCGTCGCTCAGATCGAAATTGAGCGTGGTGGTGGCGCTGAAGCTTTCGCCGCTGGTGAGTTTAAAGTCCAGTACATAGGCCACGTTCGAGACGCGGGCCGAACGCGCCATGGCGTCGGCTTCGCTGAGCCAGGCGTTGTCGGCGCGCGCCGCAGCGGGAACTGCGGCAGCGGCGGGGGTGGCGGCATGGGCGCTGATGGCGCCCGCTGCGAACGCGGAACTGATAGTCAGCGCCACAGCTTGAGATACTAGCGATTTCATGATTCTCCCTTTCTCTTGTGAGCGCCCATCTGTGGTGGGCGGCGCAGGGATGATAGCATTGTCGCCTGTTCCCGCCACCTGAAAAAACACCGATGAAGAACGCTTTTGAAACCCCGGTTCAGCCGGACGTGCGCGCCCCGATCGCCCTTATGCAAAAGGCGGCAGCATGAGCCGGCAGGATTCACTGGACCAGCTGCGCGAGCTGACGCGCGCCTTTGCGGCGGAACGCGACTGGGAACAGTTCCATACGCCGAAGAATCTGGCGATGGCCTTGTCGGTGGAAGTGGCCGAGCTGGTCGAGCATTTCCAGTGGCTGCCCACCGGCGCGCTGGAGGAACTCGATGAACGCAAGCGCGAAGGCATCCGCCACGAGCTGGCCGATGTGCTGCTCTACCTGGTGCAGCTGGCCGACAAGACCGGCGTCGACCTGCGCGCCGCCGCGCTGGAGAAAATGGCGCTGAACCGGGCCAAATACCCGGCCGCGCAAGTCAAGGGCGATGCCCGCAAATACGACGAGTATTGATTCAGCCTTCCAGGCCGAGCGCCTTGCGGATTTCGGCGCCGACGATGCGCCAGGCGGGCGAACTGGCCGCCACTTCATCATAGTGGCTGGCGCCGGGCAGCACGATCACTTCCGCGACATCGCCGGCCGCCATGGCGCGGCGCGCATAGTTTTCGCCCGTTTGCGGCGGCGAGATGTCGTCGCGCTCCCCGTGGATCAGCACCGTGCGGATGGCGGCGGGCAGCATTTCAGCCGGCGAGGTATCGGCAAAGACGTCGGGACGCTCGAGCGTGGGCAAGCCGGCCAGTTGCGCCGTATCGCGCTCGCAAGTGCGCTTGATCAGCTCCGCCTCGTTGCGCAGGTCGGCCAGGCCGCCCAGGCTGATCACCGTGGGAATCGCCAGCGGCGCGGCGGCGTAGGAAGGACTCCATGCAGGCAGCTTGTGACGCGAAGCGGCCCACTGCGCCAGATGGCCGCCGGCCGAATGGCCCACTGCCGCCACGCGCGACAGGTCGGCGCAGGCTTCCTGCTTAAGCAGGTCGACTGCGGTGGCGACGTCCTGGTACATGCCGGGATAGCCGCCGCCCTCCTCGTCGTAGCGGCGATACTCGATATTCCACACCGCGACACCTTGCGCGACCAGGGCATTGGCCATGCTGCGCATCTGCACAATGCCGCCAAAGTCCACCGTCCAGCAGCCGCCGTGGATCAGCAGCACCACCGGGAACGGGCCTGCGCCTGCGGGCTTGAACAGCTCAACGAATTGAGAAGGCGCGCTGCCATAGGCGATGCGGCGCGCGGGCGGCGCACCATCCAGCGCCAGATAGTCTTGCAGGTCCATCGGGGCGGTGACGACGGCATCGGCCGTGGGGAGCTGGGGCTTGCTGGCTTGCTGCGGCATGGGAATCCTTGCGGGTAGTCGGGCCAGCCCGCAGCATAGCGCGTTGCGCCGCCGCTGTCATTGCGAAAAAAAACCGGCCAGCGGCCGGTTTTCCTAAGCGGGAGGCCGAGAAGATCAGCCCTGCTTCTTGCCCTTGGCAGCAGGCTTGCCCGCCGATGGCTTGCCGGTCGCCGGCTTTTTAGGCGGCGTGTGTTTTTCCGACTGTGGCGGCATCTTGTCGGCGAGACTGATGCGCAGCTGCTGGCCGCCCACCCACACCTTGCCCAGATGCTTGAACAGATCGGGCGGCATCCCGTCCGGCATTTCCAGCACCGAGTGGTCGTCGAAGATTTCGATGCGGCCGATGAATTTGGCTTCCAGGCCTGCCTCGTTGGCGATAGCGCCCACCAGATTGGAGGCCGTCGCCGCGTGCTGGCTGCCCACTTCCACGCGGTAAGCGCGCATCGGGATATTCAGCTTGCCTGGTTTTTCCTTTTTCTTCTTGGCTGGCGCCTCGTCGAACATCGGCTCCTCGTCATCCTCGCGCGGCGCGGCAGCTGGCGCAGGCTTGGCCTTCTTCGGCGCAGGCGCTGCAGCGGCGGCAGGTTTGGCTGCAACGGCAGGCGCTTCGCCATCGCGGCTGATGCTCAACGCCTGGCCCGCCACGCGGATGCCCGCCAGCGTCTCCAGGGTCTCGGTGTTCAAATCCTCGGGCATATCGAGCACGGTGAAATCGTCGAAGATTTCGATGCGGCCAATGTATTTGGAATCGATGCCGCCTTCGTTGGCGATGGCGCCCACGATATTGCCCGGCTTGACGCCGTGGCGATAACCCACTTCGATGCGGTAGGTCAGCATGCCCGGATCGGGTGCGCGCGGCGTGCGCTCCTTCTTGGCGAAGCGTTCGCCACGGTCAGGGCGCTCGCCGCGATCGGGACGGTCACCACGCTCGGGACGGTCGCCCTGCTCGCGCTGCGGACGGCCATCGTCGTGCCAGCCGGTTTCGCGTTTCTTGTCCAGCATCAGAGGCTTGTTCCCGCGCGCCATCTTGGCCAGGGCCGCCGCGATTTCCAGCGCCGGCACATTGTGCTCGCTCTCGTAGGATTCGATCAGCGACTGGAACTCATCCAGGCCGCCCTGCGCCAGCACCTCGCTGATCTCGTCCTTGAAGCGGGCGATGCGCACATCATTGACCGCCTGCAGCGTCGGCAGTTCCATCATGCCGATCGGCTGGCGCGTGGCGCGCTCGATGGATTTCAGCAGATTGCGCTCGCGCGGCGTGATGAACAGGATCGCCTCGCCGCTGCGGCCGGCGCGGCCGGTGCGGCCGATGCGGTGGGTATAGCTTTCCGCGTCATACGGCACATCGTAGTTGATCACGTGGCTGATGCGCTCCACATCCAGGCCGCGCGCCGCCACGTCGGTCGCCACCAGGATGTCGATCTTGCCATCCTTGAGCTGGCCGATGGTGCGCTCGCGCGAAGCCTGCTGCATGTCGCCGTTGATGGCGGCGGCCGAGAAGCCGCGCGCCAGCAGGCGTTCGGCCAGTTCCTCGGTACCCAGTTTGGTGCGCGAGAAGATGATCATGCCGTCGAACGGCTCGGCTTCCAGGATGCGGGTCAGCGCGTCCAGCTTATGCATGCCGCTCACCAGCCAGTAGCGCTGGCGGATATTTTCGGCGGTGCCGGTCTTGGCGGCCACGGTCACTTCGGCCGGGTTGCGCAGATAGGTGGTGGCGATGCGCTTGATCTGCGACGGCATGGTGGCCGAGAACAGCGCGGTCTGGCGCGTTTCCGGCGTCTCCTGCAGGATGCGCTCGACATCGTCGATGAAGCCCATGCGCAGCATTTCGTCGGCCTCGTCGAGCACCAGGGTTTTCAGTTCGGACAGGTCGAGCGAACCCTTGTCCAGATGGTCGATCACGCGGCCAGGCGTCCCCACCACCACGTGCACGCCGCGGCGCAGGGCCGACAGCTGCGGGCCATAGCTTTGGCCGCCGTAGATCGGCAGCACGTGGAAGCGCGGGATGTGGGCGGCGTAGCGCTGGAAAGCTTCCGCCACCTGGATCGCCAGCTCGCGCGTGGGCGCCAGCACCAGCGCCTGCGGTTTGACCTGTTTGGTATCGATGCGCGACAGGACCGGCAGGGCGAAGGCCGCCGTCTTGCCGGTGCCGGTCTGGGCCTGGCCCAGCACGTCGCGGTTGTCGAGCAAATAAGGGATGGTGGCAGCCTGGATCGGCGAAGGCGACTCGTAGCCGACCTCCTTCAAAGCCTTGATCAGGGCTGGACTCAGATTCAGGTCGGTAAACAGGGTTGGGGCAGGATTTGGAGCTGTTGCAGTCATGGCGGCACTCGCTTAAAAATTATTGTTCGAATCGCCTAATGCGACAGAAAGCCTCTAGTTTACTCTTTCCAGCGCTTCCAGTCCCGGAAATATCAGCTGTGCGGCCGCGCTTCGGCCTTGACGGCTGCCATTGCCATGTTTTCCACCAGGCCCGGCGCGATCAGTTTCAGCCAGCGTCCCAGCTTGCCCTTGGCCGTCATCACCACCTCGCGCTTGCGCCCCGCCATGCCGGCCAGGATCAGCGCCGCGCACTCTTCCACCGGCATGGCCGCCTCCTCTTTCAGGCTGCTGGCGCCCAATTCGCCGCCGGCCGCGTTGAAGCCGCGATAACGGATGCGCGTCGCCACCACGCCCGGATAGGCCGTGGTGACGCTCACCCCGTGCGGTTTCAGCTCGGCGCGCAGGCTCTCGAAAAAGCCGGCCATGGCGAATTTGCTGGCGCCGTAGGCGGTGCGCCCCGGCACGCCCACCAGGCCGGCCAGCGAGGCCACCGCCACCACCTGGCCGCGCGACTGCTTGAGCCAAGGCAGGGCCGCATGGGTGCACCACACGCTGCCCCACAGGTTCACGCGCATCAAATCCTCGTACCAGCCCAGGTCCTGCACCTCCTCGAACAGGGCGTGGCCGGAGCGGCCGGCATTGTTGATCAGCGCATCGATGCGGCCGAAACGCTCGGCCGCCGCCGCGATCAGGCGGCGGCACTGGTCCTGCACGCCGACGTCGGTGGCCTGCACCAGCACCTGGGCGCCGTCCGCCTGGCACTGCCGCGCCACCTCCTGCAGGGCGGCGGCATTGCGCGCCGCCAGCACCAGCGCCAGGCCGCTGCCATGGCGCCGCGCCAGCTGGCGCGCCATTTCCGCCCCGATGCCGTCGGATGCGCCGGTAATCACGATGACTTGCATGCCGCCCTCCTTGTCAAAAGATGATACTTGTATGCTAAGCCATTTTTGCCATGGCGGATCGGGTAAGATGCCGGCTGACCTTTCCATTCCCTTCACTGGAGAAGCAATGCGCAAGACCCTTCCGGCCCTGCTGGCCGCCCTCTTCCCTGTCCTGAGCCAGGCCGCCGCGCCGGCCGCGCCCACCGTGCAGGCCGCGCCGCTGCGCGCCCATCTGGCCTTTCTCAGCCACGACCTGCTGGAAGGACGCGGCACCGGCCAGCGCGGCGGCGACCTGGCCGTCAGCTATCTGGAAACCCAAGCTGCCGCCATCGGTCTGCAGCCGCTGGCCGATGGCAGCTACCGTCAATCGGTGAAGATCGAGGGCAGCAAGCTGCTGCCGGAAAGCTCGGTGCGCTTCGAAGTGGGCGACAAGAGCATCACGCCCGTCGTCGGCAAGGACATCGTCTTCGGCACCGCCAGTGGCCGCAGCAATATCGCCTTCAGCGCACCGCTGCTGTTCGTCGGCTACGGCGTGCACGCGCCGGACGAGCACTGGGACGATTACAAGGGCCGCGAAGTCAAAGGCAAGATCCTGGTCATGATGGTCAACGATCCGCAGCCTACGGCCGAGGAACCGAACCGTTTCGCCGGCAAGGCTTACACCTACTACGGCCGCTGGCTGTACAAATTCGAGGAAGCCGCGCGGCGCGGCGCGGCCGGCGTGCTGCTGATCCACACCACGCCGTCGGCCTCCTATCCCTGGAGCGTGCCGGCCAATGGCTTCAGCCACGAGCGCTTCCACCTGGCCGGTCCCGGCAACCAGATGGAAGGCTGGCTGCATGAAGACACGGCGCGCGAACTGTTCGCCGCCGCCGGCCAGGATCTGGACAAGCTGTGCGCCCAGGCCGAGTCGCGCGAGTTTCAGCCGGTCGACCTGCGCATTCGCGCCAAGGCCGAACTGCGCAGCAGCATCCGCCAGGTCGAGCAGTTCAATGTGATCGGCATCGTGCCCGGCACCGACCCGCAGCTGAAGGAAGAAGCCGTGGTGTACTCGGCGCACTGGGACCATCTGGGCATGGACGAGAATGTGCGCGCAGGCGACCGCAGCGACCATATCTGGAATGGCGCCATCGACAACGCCTCCGGCACGGCCGCCCTGCTGGCCATGGCCGCCGCGGCGGTCAAGCATCCGGCGCGGCGCGCGCAAGTGTTCCTGTGGCCAGCGGCCGAGGAACAAGGCCTGCTGGGCAGCGCCGCCTATGTGCGCAGTCCCGCCGTCCCACTGGCGAAAACGGCGGCCGACCTGAATCTGGACAGCATGAACTTCGCCGGCCGCACCAAGGACATCGGCGTGGCCGGGGCCGAGCGCAGCAGCCTGTATGAAACGGCGGGCCAGGTGGCCAAGAAGATGGGCATGAAACTGGCGCCCACCATCCCCGACCTGTCCGGCGCCTACTTCCGCGCCGACCACTTCAACTTCGCCAAGGCCGGCGTGCCAGCCTTCAACGTCGGCTCCGCCGTCTTCTCCGGCGACGGCCATTTTGAATTCGCCCACCAGCACGCCGAGCAAGCCGCCCAGATCGTCGGCTTCAAGCAGCACTACCACCAGGTCACGGACGAATACCAGCCCAGCTGGGACTTGAGCGGCATGCTGCAGCAAGCCCAATTCACCTTGAATCTCGGCTACGCCGTCGCCAACACCCCCGCCCTGCCGCGCTGGAAAGCCGGCGAAGCCTTCGGCCGCGTCCCACGTTAACTACGCTTCAGCCTGTGTCCACTTTGGTGCCAGGCACCAAAGTGGACACGGACTCGGCGGTGGGGTTAGGCGCTGAGCTGGCGTTCGAGGTTGTCGAGGGCGGCGCGGTAGAAATTGCGGAAGAGGTCGACCATGGCTTGCTCGTCGGCGGGGGCGGAGTCGAAGTCGCAGGACCATTCGACGACGCTGCGCCCCGGCCCGGCCGCCGTCACGTCGAGCGTGGCGAAGTAGCGCGTCACCGGCAGCGACGAATCGACGATGGAGTAGGTGTAGGTCTGCTCGCTTTCGCTATAGTATTCCAGGCGCTCGAGCCGCACGGCGCCGTCGGCCGCGCGCAGGCGGCGCAGGCGGCCGCCCTGCTCCAGCTGGCTGCTGGCGATGGACCCGGTCCACTGCGCTAGGGAATCGAAACCGCTGATGGTTTGCCAGACTTGCGCCGCCGGCAGATTCAGCGCGGCGCTGATCGATACGATGGACATGCTTGCTCCTGTAAGCGTGAAATTTCGGGGACGCCAACCTTAGCATATCCACAAGTCCACTGCGCGTCTGCCCCCTAAATTTCAGATGGCCTGGCCCAGCATGCGGTCGGCCTGCGCGCCGCGTTCGGCCGCCTGGCGCGCCTCGTGCGCCTCCAGCACCGCCAGGAAGTCGGCGGCGGGCACCGGACGGCTGAAGTAATAGCCCTGCATCTGCTGGCAACCGTGCTGGCGCAGGAAGTCAAGCTGCTGGCGGGTTTCCACGCCTTCCGAAATCACCTCCAGTTTCAGGTTGCTAGCCAGGGCGATGATGGTCATCACGATGGCCGCGTCGTCGGCATTCTCGGTGACGTCGCGCACGAAGGTCTGGTCGATCTTCAGCACGTCGATGGCAAAGCGCTTCAAATGCGCCAGGCTGGAATAGCCGGTGCCGAAATCGTCGATCGCCAGCTTCACGCCCAGCTTCTTCAATTCGTGCATGACGCTGATGGCATGCTCGATATCGTTCATCACCTGGCTTTCGGTCAGCTCCAGCTCCAGGCAGTGCGGCGCCAGGCCGGTTTCGGCCAGCGCCGCCGCCACCGACTGCACGAAGTCCTGTTCCGCCATCTGGCGCGCCGACACATTCACCGCCACGCGCAGCTCGCCCTTGCCCAGGCGCTGCCAGGCCAGGGCCTGGGCGCAAGCGGTGCGCAGCACCCAGGCCCCGAGCGGCACGATCAAGCCGGTTTCCTCGGCCAAGGGAATGAAGCGGTTGGGCGCCACCATGCCCAGCTCCGGATGCTGCCAGCGCACCAGTGCTTCCATGCCCACGATGCGGCCGCTGGCGATGTCGACCTGGGGCTGGTAATGCAGCACGAATTCGCGCCGCTCCAGCGCCTGGCGCAGCGCGCCTTCGATCAGCAGGCGCTCGCCGAGCTGCTCGTTGAGGGCCGCCGTGTAGAACTGGTAGTTGTTGCCGCCCATTTCCTTGGCGCGGTACATGGCGATGTCGGCGCGCTCCATCAGGATGCCGGGATCGGCGCTGTCGGCCGGGTAGACGGCGATGCCGGCGCTGCCGCTCAGGAAAATCTCGGCCTCGTCCAGCAACAGCGGCGCGGCCAGCGCTTCCAGCACGCGCTGCACCTGCTCCGCGCGCGGCGTCAGCGTGCCGTGTTCGGGCAGCAGCATCAGCGCGAATTCGTCGCCGCCGATGCGCGCCACCGTGTCGACCGGACGCACGGCCTGCTGCAGGCGCTGCGCCACCGCCTGCAGCAGGCGGTCGCCGCCCTTGTGGCCCAGATGGCTGTTGGTGAACTTGAAGCGGTCCAGGTCGAGCGACACCAGCCACAGCGAATGACGCTTGCGCGCCGAGTGGGTGATGGTCTGGCGCAGACGGTCCTGCAGCAGCAGGCGGTTGGGCAAGCCAGTCAGGGCGTCGTGCATGGACTGGTGGTGCAGCTCGGACTCGTAGGCCTTCATCGCCGTGATGTCGTGCTGGATCGAGACATAATGCGTGACCGTGCCCTGCTCGTCGCGCACCGGCGAAATATAGATCTCGTTCCAGAAGGCCGTGCCGTCCTTGCGGTAGTTGCGCAGGATGGCGTGGCCGTCGCGCTGCTCGCGGATGGCGCTGCGCACCTCGACCGCGCCGGGCTGCTCGGTATCGTCGCCATGCAGCAGGCGCGGGCTGCGTCCCAGGATCTCGGCCGCGCCATAGCCGGTGATGCGCTCGAAGGCGCGGTTGACGTAGACGGTGGGATTGCCCGGCTGCGCCGCCGTGATCACCACGGCATTCGTGCTCGATTCGATGGCGCGCTCGCGCAGCAGCAGCTCGCGGTTCAATTCCTTCAGCTGCGCCGTGCGCTCCTCCACATGGCGCTGGATCACGCGGTTGCGCAGCGACAGGGTGCGCATATAGGCCGCGCCCAGGCCCGTCAGCAGCAGGCCCAGGGCCAGGGTCGAGAGCGAAGCCAGATGGTCGCTCAGCAGCACCTCGTCGCCCGGCGCCGCCGCCACGCGCCAGCTCTGGCCCGCCACGTCGAAGCTTTGCCGCAGCGGCGCTGCGCGGCCCGGATACAGCCAGCGCGGCAGCGTGCCCTGGCCGGACGGCGCTTCGGCCGCCGCATACAGCGGCTGCTCGCGCTGGCCGTTCGCCGCGGCGGCGTACACATTCAAGCTCATGCCCTGGTTGGGACGCAGACCGGCCGCTTCAAACACCTTGGCGATCATATCGGCCGGGCGCAGCACGATGGCCGTCTCGCCGATCACGGCGGCGCGCCGCTGCGCCAGGCTGGCCAGCTCGGCGCCGTAGCGGTAGACCGGCATCGAGATCACCACGCCCACGCGCGGCTCCGGCCCCTCGACCAGCGCCACCAGCTGGCCGGCCGCCGGCAGGCCGGTATCGTAGGCATGCTGGCGCACCGCCTCGCCGTAAGCCGGATACAGGGTATCCAGGCCAAGCGCCATCTCATTGCCCTGCAGCGGTTCCAGATACTCGATCACGCGGTAGCGCGCGCGTTCGCCGGCCGTCACCGCCACGCCATCGCGCATCTCGGTCAGGCGCGCCTCGGCCTGGAAGCCGCGCAGGCGCGCCTCGAAGGCCGGGCGCTCGGCCGCGTCGATAAAGCGCAGATAGCTGGCGCTCTGCACATACGGGTAATAGGCCAGCGTGGGCTGGGTGAAGCGGCGGAATTCCTCGCGGCTCACTTCCATATGGCTGGCGAACAGCTGGTTGACGGCGCGCAGGCTGCCGATGGCATTGTCCACGCCCTCCTTCAGCGCCCACAGGCGCACATGGGCGCGCTGCTGGAAGGCCAGCTCCAGCTTGTCCTGCTCCAGCCGGCTGATGCCGGCAAACAGCAAGCCCGTCAGGCTCAGGCCCGACAGCAGGACCAGGGTGACTGGGCGCGGCCAGCCAGATTTTCCTGGGGCTCGGACAGGGGGCGCGGATGGAATGGTGTCGCTCATCTAAAACAAGGGGAAAACACCAGATTAGCATGGATTAGCCGCCCTCCCCGGCCGCGCTGGCCCCGGCGCTCCCCGATCGCGGCATTTTTTCGCCCTCCCGTGTTTCATATACCACATAGCAACTTCGTGTATTACAGGGAAAGATTGCAAGCAGCGTGGCGGCGAATCACGCCCAGCCCGGCCTGGCCGGCCCCGTCTGCGTTGCGCCACCCCGCCGGCACGCGGCATATACTGGGTTTCCCCGCGCCGGGGGGGCCGGCGCAAGCGAGCATGAGGAGGCAGGCATGGAAAAAACCTGGATCGTGGTAGCCAACAACAGCCGCGCGCGCATCTTCCAACTGGGCGATCCGCGCGGCGCGCTGCAGGAAATTGAAGACCTGGCCAATCCCCTTGGCCGGGCCGACAACAAGCAACTCGCCAGCGACGGCAATGGCCGTTTCGGCGGCCCCGATGGCCAGAGCCACACCGCGCCCGGCCAGGAAGAGCCGGTGGCCCATGAAGTGCGCCTGTTCGCGCGCAGCGTCGGCGAGCGGCTGGAGCTGGCGCGCAGCGCCAACCGCTACCAGCATCTGTGCCTGATCGCCGCGCCCAAATTCCTCGGCCTGCTGCGCGAGAACATCCATGGTTCCACGCGCAAGCTGGTGCAGGCCGAACTGGCGCGCAATATCGCCAGCTTCAGCGTGCAGGACATCGAAGAATGCGTGGCGACGCTGGGTCTGCGCCGCGCGCTGGCCTGAGGAGGCAGCATGGACGGCAGCAGCAAATGGATCGACATCGCCGTGGACGATGGCAGCTTCGGCGCCTACCTGGCCTTGCCGCGCGGCGGCGCCGGGCCGGGCATCGTGCTGCTGCAGGAGATTTTCGGCGTCAACGCCCATATCCGCAGCGTGGCCGAGCAGTATGCGGCCGACGGTTATGTGGTGCTGGCGCCCGACCTGTTCTGGCGCCAGCGGCCGCGCGTGGAGCTGGGTTATGACGACGCCAGCTGGGCGCAGGCGGCGCAATACATGCAGCAGGCGAACCTGGAACAAGCCCAGCAGGATGTCGGCGCCACGGCCGCCGTGCTGCGCGGCCTGCCCGGCGTCGGCGGCAAGATCGCTGTGCTCGGCTTTTGCTTCGGCGGCCGGCTCGCGTATCTGGCGGCGGCGAATGGCGACGCCGATGCCGCCATCGCCTATTACGGCGGCCGCATCCAGCAGCATCTGGAGCGCGCCGGCGACATCCGCATACCGCTGCTGATGCATTTCGGCGGCAAGGATGCGCATATCCCGCCCGAGGCGGTGCGCAGCATCGCGCAAGCCTTCGATGAACACGAAAATGTGGCCATCCACCTCTACCAGGAGGCCGAACATGGCTTCAACTGCTCGCACCGGGCCAGCTACCACCAGCGCTCGGCCGCCCAGGCGCACGGCGAAAGCCTGATCTTCCTCAGCGAGCATCTCTAAAGGCAGGCCGCGGCGCCGTCCCCCGCTCCGGGATGCGCCGCACCAATCAGCGGAGCGGATACGGAGGTTGTCATGCGCAAGCTGTTCTCTTCCGCTGCTCTTGGCCTGCTGGCATTGGGCGCCGCTTGCGGCGGCGGTTCTGGCGGCGGTTCCGGTTCCGGCGCTGCCGCCGATGCGGGCATGCCGCCCGCCGCAGTACCATCCCCGCCGGCCGCCCTGAGCCTGGGCTTGCGCGAGGTGGCGTCCGGCCTGAACCAGCCCATCCTGCTGACCGCGCCGGCCGGCGACAGCCGCCAGTTCATCGTCGAGCGTCCCGGCCGCATCCGCGTGCTGGAAAACGGCATCCTGCTGAGCAAGCCCCTGCTCGACATCAGCGCCCAGACCAGCACCGACGGCGAGCGCGGCCTGCTGTCCCTGGCCTTCCATCCCGAGTTTGCGCGCAATGGCCGCTTCTATGTGTACTACACCGACCGCAGCGGCAATATCGCCATCGACCGCTTCAGCATGTCGGCCGATCCCTCGGTGGCCGACCCGCAGTCGCAGACGCGCGTGCTGAGCATCGGCCATCCAACCTATAGCAATCACAATGGCGGCCTGCTAGCCTTCGGGCCGGACGGCTACCTGTATATCGGCACCGGCGATGGCGGCGGCGCGGGCGATCCGAACCATAATGCGCAAGACCCCGAAAGCATGCTGGGCAAGCTGCTGCGGCTCGACGTCGACAGCAGCCTGCCCACCGCGTACAAGGTGCCGTCCGATAATCCCTATGCCGGCCAGAGCGGCAAGCGCGGTGAAATCTGGGCCCTCGGGCTGCGCAATCCCTGGCGCTTCGCCTTCGACGGCACCAGCCGCCAGCTGTATATCGCCGACGTCGGCCAGGGCGAGCGCGAGGAAGTCGATATCGCCTCTATCGCCACGGGCGGCAACAACTATGGCTGGCCCATCATGGAAGGCAGCGCCTGCTACAACGCCGCCAGCTGCGCCAGTGCCGGGCTGGTCCGGCCCGCCTTCGAATACAGCCATGGCAGCGCGGGCGCCAACGGCTGCTCCATCACGGGCGGCTATGTCTACCGCGGCGCGGCCATTCCCGAACTGGCGGGGCGCTACTTCTACTCCGACTACTGCAAGGGCTTCCTCAAAAGCTTCCTCTACAGCGGCGGCACGGTCAGCGAGCAGCGCGACTGGGGCATTGCCAGCGTCGGCAATGTCTTGTCCTTCGGCCAGGATGCCCAGGGCGAGCTGTATATGCTGGTTGGCGGCGGCAAGGTTTACAAGCTCGTGCGGCAATAGCGCTACAATCAAGTTTTGCACTCGCGAACAAGCAGCCATGGCACGACTGAAACTAGAATTCCCCGAAGACCAGTTTTGTTTTTCCACCCAGCTCACGGTACGCGTCACCGACATCAATGCCGCCAACCACCTCGGCAACGACTCGATGATCTCCATGATTTCGGAAGCGCGGGCGCGCTTCCTGTTTGACTTCGGCGTGCAGGAAACCGAGGGCGACGGCACCGGCATCATCGTCACCGACCTCGCCACCACCTACCGCGCCGAAGGCCACGCCCGCGACCAGCTGCTGTTCGAAGTCGGCGTCATGGACTTCAACAAATACGGTGGCGACATCACCTTCCGCATCACCCGCCCGCAAGACCAGGTGCTGGTGGCGATGGCCAAATCCGGCTTCGTCTTCTTCAACTACAAGCTCAGCCAGGTCGTCCCCATGCCCGACGAGTTCCGCGCCAAATTCCCCCGCGTCAACTGGATCGACTAAACCTTTGCGCCAAATCAAACAATGTCCAACCCTGGTGTCAGGCACCAGAGGTAGACATTCTTTGCGCTAGATCAAACAATGTCCGACCGTGGTGCCTCGGCGGCCCCGCCTGACACCAGGGTCGGACATTTGTTGAGATGGATCAAAGGCTTATTTTTTGCTGAGCTTGGATTCGGTGAAGGTGGCTTGGAACCAGTCGTCGAGCATCTGCTTTTCGTAGCGCAGGGAATCGCCCTCGGAATAGCGGTTCAGGCGCTGGATGTAGTTCATGTTGCTGAGCTGGCTGTCGCCGCTGCGAACCACCGTGCCGTCGGCTTCCAGGCTGTAGTGCAGGGCCATATGCGGCCAGTCGGCGCCGCCATTCAAGATGCGGATGTCGTCGATGCGGCGTCCCGGCTCAAGACGGCCCGCTAAATCGATGTCGCTGACGTCGATTTTCAGGCTTTGGCCGGCCGGCAGGTTTTGACCCAGCTTGACGAAGTGTTCGCGCAAGTCTTTCAGGATCAGCTCGCGGTCGCGCGCCATGCGCGGCAGGTCGTTATAACTGTCCGGCTTGATGAAATTGACCGTGACCTCGGCGGCGGAGGCGGCCGTGGCGGCCAGCAGCAAAAGCGCCGCGGCCAGGGCGTGACGGGCGTGGAGTCGCATGATCTTTCCTTTCCGTTCAGAGTATTCTCATTTTCACTATACTCTTTTCCCCACACGGCTAGGAGGACTGAAAACTTTGCTTACGAATAGATACAAAAGCCCCGCAAACCAGTGGTTTGCGGGGCTTTCTCATCAGTAAGACCCCTGCTTAGCTGCCGATGCGGCCGCCGTCATTCTTGGTGATGACGATGGTGGCCGAGCGCGGACGCTTGCCGGCGCCATAGCCGGCGTTGGCAGGCCATTGGCTGGTGTACTTGGATGGATCGCCGATATTGGCCTGGTCCGTGCCTTCGCCCGGGTGCTGGATATTGACGAACAGGGCCTTGCCGTCCGGGGTTTCGGCGATGCCGGTCAGTTCGCAGTCGACCGGGCCGACCAGGAAGCGCTTAACGGTGTCGGCCGTGGCGGCCTTGCCGACGAAGGTATCGACTTTGAAGGCGGCGGCGGTGCCGGCAGCGGGATAGTCCAGCGTGACTTTCTTGCCGTCGCCCACGCTGCCCGGAATCGCGGCCAGCATCATGCAGTTGGTGACGTCGGTGTAGGCGCCGTCGTCGGTCTGGATCCACAGCAAGCCGGTCGATGGCGTGAAGGCCAGGCCGTCCGGGCTGGAGAAGTCCTGATCGGCGGTCAGGCTCGACAGGTTGACCTTGCCGGCGTCGGCCCCCGACTCGGCGCCGAACAGGTAGACGTCCCAGCTGAAGGTCGCGGACGAAGCGCCGGCGCTGCCTTCCTTGATGCGCAGGATGTGGCCGTTCGGGTTGCCCTTCTGCTCGCTCTTGCCTTTCAGATCGGTGTAGGCGCGCGGGTTTGGACCGTCGACCAGGGTGCCGGAACCGGAAGCGACACGGCCGCTGTTATTGGTCAGCGAGAAGTAGATCTCGCCATTGGCCGGGTTGACCGTGCACCATTCCGGACGGTCCATCTTGGTCGCGCCCACGGCGTCGCCCGCCAGACGGGCGTTCACCAGCACGTCGGCCTGGTCGGCGAATTTGTAGCCGGCGTAGCCCGCGATGGTGGGGTTGGCGATGTTCAGTTCGATCCATTGGCCGCTGCCGTCGGCGCCGAATTTGGCGACGTAGAGCTTGCCCTTGTCCAGGTATTTGTCGCCGGTTTTCAGCATATCGGCCGGGTTGGCGTCGGCGGCGGCCCACACTTCCTCGGTGACGAATTTATAGATATATTCATTGCGCGAGTCGTCGCCCATGTACACGCCCAGCGGCTGGCCGACGACCGGTTTGCTGAAGGCGGCGCTTTCGTGGGCGTAGCGGCCCAGGGCGGTACGCTTTTTCAGGGCGCGGGTCTTGTTGTAGGGATCGGCCTCGACGATGTAGCCCATGGCGTTCATCTCGTTGCGGTAATCGTCCTTGCCGTCGGTGGAGGCGCCGGTCTTGCTGATATCCCATCGCGCGTATTTATCGTCCTTGCCGCCGGTTTCCCAGCCGTGGCGCGAGGCGCTGCCGGCGCTGCGGCCATAGCGCTTGAGCGAGGCCACGCTCTTGTCGCTGGCACGCGCGGTGTCGTCGTTCTTGTCGCGGGTGAAGTAGCCGGACCAGTTTTCCTCGCCGCTGACGAAGCTGCCCCATGGGGTTTTGCCGGTGCCGCAGTTGTTCAGGGTGCCGCGGGTTTTCTTGCCGTCGGTCGAGTACTTGGTGACCATCAGGGCATTGCCGGCGGCCGGGCCGGACAGTTCGCACTCGGTCAGGCAGGTGACGCGGCGGTTGAAGGCGGAATCCTTGACGTATTCCCATTTGCCGCCGGTGCGGCGCACTTCGACCACGGAGATGCCGTGCAGGCCGGTTTCCTTGTCCACTTCCACGGCTGGACGCGGCAGGGTGTTGGTGCCGCCATTGGCGTGGATGAAGAAGGAAGAGTAAGCCTGGTTGGTGGTGGCTTCGTGGTTCATGGCCAGCAGGCCGCGCTCGACGCCGGAGGCGGACGGTTTGCCGTCGGCGCCCAGGCCGAAGAATTCCATGCCGTCGTGGTGGTCGCCGGCGCGGTTTTCGTAGTCGGCATCGCTGCCATCGTTTTTGAAGGCGCTGGTGGACGCGTTCAGCGGGTCGCCCAGGGCGTACAGGATGCTGGCGGTGTAGCCGGCCGGCACCACCACGCTGTCGAGCAGGCTCTTGCCGACGGCGCCGAAGGCCAGCAGCTTCTCGGCTGGCGGGGTCACCGGCGGGGTGACGGGCGGCTGGGGCGACACCACGCTGTCGTTATTGTCGCTGCCGCCGCAGGCGCTCAGGCCGAAGGTGGCCATGGCCATGCTGACAGCCGAGGCGGCGCTGCCGCGCAGCAGATTGCGGCGGCTGATGCGCTGGTCCAGCACAGTGCTGAAGTGCTCGTTCGGGGTGTCGTTGTAGCCGAGATCGTCTTGATCGATTTTGTTGGTCATGACCGTTTTCACTAGAGTGGGTGGGGTAAAAAAACTGCCGCCATTCTAGGGATGGAAAATGACAAGATTGTGACTTGGCCACCAAGATCTGTTACATATCAGCACTGTTGCGCCAAAGACGCATTTTGCGGCCCGGCATGCCGCGCGCGGCCCTATTTTGCCGCATGAAAGATAAATCTTATCAAAAATGAAGTATTGTTTCGCTTGAGAATATATGTTGCCCATAAGGTAAAAATATTCCCGCACTGAAGCATCGTTCCCGCCCACTCACGGCGAAAAAGTGTTGTATTTGGGTAAAAGCAATATTTGTTTCCTGTTGTTAAGAAATAAGGCAAGCAATACAATCGTCGGGCTGCGCGCCCAAACCCTGCGCGCTCGTCCGGGACTTTAGCCAACTAGCGGAATACCTATGTCTTTTCTGACTTCAGCAACGCCCAAGCTCGCGCCATGGAAAATCCTGCTGGTCGACGATGAGCCGGACATCCACGACATCACCAAGCTGACGCTGAGCCGCTTCCGCCTCGACGGGCGCGGCCTGGCTTTCGTGCACGCCTACAGCGGCGCCGAAGCCAAGGAGGTGCTGGCGCGCGAAAGCGATATCGCCCTGGTCTTCCTCGACGTGGTGATGGAAAAGGAAGACAGCGGCCTGGAAGTGGCGCGCTGGATGCGCGAGGAGCTGGACAACCAGTTCACCCGCATCGTGCTGCGCACCGGCCAGCCGGGCCAGGCGCCGGAAGAGCGCGTGATCGTCAATTACGATATCAACGATTACAAGGAAAAGACCGAGCTCGACCGCACCAAGCTGTTCACCACCACCTTTGCCGCCCTGCGCGCCTACCGCGACATCATGAAGGTGGAGGAAGCGCGGCGCCAGCAGCTCAATTACCGCGAAGGCCTGGAGCGCGTGATCGCCGCCTCGGCCCACATCTTCCAGCAGCGCAATCTGAAGGACTTCGCCAGCGGCCTGCTGCAGCAGGTGGTGGCCCTCTTGCGCCTGGAAAAGAGCATGCTGCTGCGCCTGCGCGCGGCCACCGCCATCACGGGCGAGCAAGACTATGAAATCCTGGCCCAGATCGGCG
This sequence comes from Massilia sp. BJB1822, assembly GCF_013369485.1. Classification (GTDB taxonomy): domain Bacteria; phylum Pseudomonadota; class Gammaproteobacteria; order Burkholderiales; family Burkholderiaceae_D; genus Rugamonas. Next base: position 27,296 of record NZ_JABWEB010000029.1, on the reverse strand, counting down.
CCGACGAAGAACCGCTGCTCACGCCCGAGCTGCTGGCCCAGCTCAATGTGGCCGAGCGCAACCGCATTTCGCGCATTCTCGGCGACACCTATGTCGGCTACTTCCCGAACACCAGCGGCAAGGCTTCGCTGCTGGTACTGAAAGGCGTGGACGAGATTTCCGAGATCGACGCCAAGCTGCTGGAAGTGTTCTGTTCGGGCGTGGCGATCGCCTTCGACAATATTCTGCTGAACCAGGAAATCACCGACACCCAGGCCGAGCTGATCCTACGCCTCGGCGATGTGGTCGAATCGCGCTCGAACGAAGCGGGCAACCACGTGCGCCGCATGGCCGAAATCTGCCAGATGCTGGGCCAGGCCGGCGGCCTGCCCGACGACGAAACCGCCGTGCTCACGCACGCCGCGCCGATGCACGACATCGGCAAGATCGCCACGCCCGATGCCGTGCTGCTCAAGCCCGGCAAGCTCGACGCGGCCGAATGGGAAATCATGAAACAGCACCCGGCGGTCGGCCTGTCGATCCTGGACGGCTCGCAGCGGCCCATCCTCAAGGCCGCCGCCGTGATCGCCCACCAGCACCACGAAAAATACGACGGCAGCGGCTACCCGCAAGGCCTGAAAGGCGAGAACATACATTTGTACGCCCGCATCGTCGCCGTCGCCGACGTCTTCGACGCCCTGATGCACAAGCGCTGCTACAAAGACGCCTGGCCCGTCGAACAAGTCATCGGCCATCTGCGCGAAGTGGCCGGCCACCACCTCGACCCCAAGTATGTCGAGCTGCTGATCCAGAACATCGACCGCGCCCTCGCCATCAACGAACGCTTCCCCGACTAAGTTTGCGCCACATCAAGCGGGCTTTTTGCGCTGGTCGCGGGGGAAGCGCAGGTGGTAGTGCAGGCCCATGCCGGGGGCGCTGACGACCTTGATCGTGCCGCCCAGGGGGCCGGTTACCAGGTTGTACAGGATGTGCGCGCCGAGACCGCTGCCGCCGCTGCCGCGCTTGGTGGTGAAGAAGGGGTCGAACAACTGGCTTAACAGCGAGCTGTCCATGCCGATGCCGTCGTCGCTGTAGTCGAACTGGATGTGCTCGCCATCGCTCTTGCCGCTGATCTTGATGCTGCCGCTCTGGCCTTCCTCGAAGCCGTGCACCAGGGAATTCATCACCATATTGGTGACGATCTGGGAAATGGCGCCGGGGAAGCTGTCGAGCTGGATGTCGGCAGGGCAATCGACTTCCACCTTGATGGGTTTGCCTTTGAGCTTGGGTTGCAGCGAGAGCAGCACTTCGTCCAGGTATTTGCGCAGGTGGAAGTTGCGGATATTGTCGGAACTCTGGTCCACCGCCACTTGCTTGAAGCTGCGCACCAGGGCGGCGGCGCGCTGGGTGTTGGTGGTCATGATGCGCAGCGACTGGTCGATGGTGTCGAAAAAGGCGTTCAGGCCGTCTTCGTCGAGCTGGCCGGCGGCCAGGTCTTCCTTGGTCAGCTTGAGCTCCTGCACCAGATGGCTGGTGGCGGTGACGCAAATGCCGAGCGGGGTGTTGATTTCGTGGGCGACGCCGGCCACCAGGCGACCCAGGGAAGCGAGTTTCTCCTGGCGCACCAGCTCGCTTTGCGCTTCCTGCAACTGGGTCAGGGCCGTGTTCAGGGCGGCATTCTGTTCTTCCAGCGTGTCCTTGGCGCGGCGGATGGCGCGGTCGGCCTGCATGCGCGCAATCGCCACCGCCACATGGCTGGCCATGAAGGCGAGAATGTCGAGGTCGGCCTGGCTGTAGACCACCGAGGCGTCATAGCTTTGCACGATGATCACGCCATAGGCGCGGTCGCCGAGCAGCATGGGCGCGCCCATCCAGCTGCGGATGTCTTCATTGCCGAGCGGTTCGTCGATCTCGCCGGCGGCGCGCAGGGCGGCATAGGCCGGGCCATCCAGCAACTGGGCCTGCTTGCGCTGGAGGATGTAGGAACTCATGCCGATGCCGTAATGGAAACGCTTGACGGGCGCCTCGGCATCTTTTTCATCGACGAAATACGGGATGCTGATTTCCGCGCTGTCCGGATGGTAGAGGGCGATCAGGAAATTGCGCGCCGTCACCAGCTCGCTGATGATTTCATGCAGGCGGCGGTAGAGCACGCCCGCGTCGGAGGCCGAGGCTGACAGGCTGGCGATCTCGTACAGGGCGCGCTGCAGATTTTCGGCGCGGCGCCGCTCGGCCACCTCATGCTCCAGGCGCAGGGTGCGTTCGCGCACGGCGCGTTCCAGCCGGTCCATGCTTTGCAAGCCTTGCAGGGCGCTCGACACATAGTTGGCGATCAGGGCGAACAAGGCCTGATCTTCTTCGCTATAGGTATGCGCCTCGTCATAGCTTTGGATGACGATGGCGCCCAGGATCTGGTGGTTCTGGTCGAGCAGCGGACACCCCATCCAGTGCTCGGCCACCGTGCCCTGGCCGAAGGCGCCGCCGGTTTCGCGCGAGATATGTTCTTCGGCCGTCATCACCAGGGGCTGGCGGTTCAGGATCACCCAGGCCGTCGGCGATTGCTCGGGCGAGGCCAGCTTCACCAACTGGCCGGGATCAGGCGCATCGTCCAGTACGTCCACGAAGTAGACGAAGCGCACGCTGTTGTCTTCGCCGTCGCGATCGTTCAGCGCCACATAGAAGTTGGCCGCGTACATGATGCGCCCCAGCGCCGCGTGCACGGCTTGCAGGAAGAGCGCGATATCGGTGCAGCTGACCGACTGCTGGCCGATTTCGAGCAGCATGGACTGGACGGCTTCAAGACGGCGCAAACGGCTTTCCATATTTCCCCTGGACGATAAATAATTCACAACGGAAATATTATCAGGGCGCCGCCGCCGGGGCCAGCGGATTCCTGCGCCGGGAGCCGAAAGCCGGCCCGGATGCGGCAAAGCCGCAACCCCGGCAGTGCTCAGGCTTAGTGCGGGCGGCGGAAGTCGTTTTCGATCCAGGCCGCGGCGCTGGACGTGCTGAGCTTGAAAGTGGGCGCCACGCGCACCTGGGCCAGTTGCTCGCCATAAGCATCGACGGCGCTCAGCAGGGCGTAGGGATCGTCCTCGTCCGGCACGATGTCGAGCTTGACGGTCAGGCTGCCCTGCTCCGTTTCTACGCGCAGCGATTTATGCAGCTGGGCATGCAGCTGCTGCTCGTGGCGGCGGATCACCTCGCTGGCCGTCTTGACCAGGGTGTGGAAGGCATTGATGTCGAGCGGCTTGGGATTTTTCTTGTCGCGCCCCATGGTCCAGGGACCGACCAGGGCCGGTTCCGGCTCGCCATCCTTGATCATGGCAACGGCCCAGCCATCGTCATCCTCATTCTTGATGACGCGCGCCGTCCAGCCATTGCCCTGCCAGACGCGGTCTTCCTGGATCAGGACATCGTCTTCTTGCTGTTCGGAAAAATCATTCATGCTGGACTCGCGACGGGAAAAAGGCCGCCATGATACCAGCCCGCCCAAAACAAAGCCCGCCGAAGCGGGCTGTGTTCAGTGGAAATAGATCGCCGGCTGGCCCGGCGGCCGCACCGGCGGCCCGGGCGGCGTGATGCGCGGGTCGATGGCCGGTTCCGGCGTCTGGTACTTGTACGGAGTGATAATGATGGGCGGAATCGTCGGCGGCGCGGACGGCGGCCCCTTGGGCCCGCCGGAACAGTCAAGTGCGCTACGCTGGCGCTCTGCTCTGCCGATTCCCGAGGATAACGATTGATCCTCGTCAAATGCTAGCCATGCCATATTACCCTCCATGCGCGAGATAGGTATTCAGTATAGGCAAGCTTGAAGCAAGTTCAAGGCTGAGATTTCCTCCATTCATCGGTTTCACCGTCCATTCGGCCCGCCAAATCCACCGTCCGTCGCAAGCCCGTCGCCGGCCCGTCCCAAGCGCAGTACAGTGCAACCATGCCAAACGGCATTAGAACAATCAACCATACGGGGTTTGCCATGAAAAGACTGCTCGCCTGCGCTGTTATCGTGCTTCTCGCTATCGCTGCCATGCACACGCTGGATATGGGCGATTGGACCGTGAGTTTCGGCGGCGATGAATACGAGGGGCCGCTGGCCGCCCTCTTCAGCCTGATCTTCGGCGCCGGCGGCCTGGTGATCGCGGCCGTCGCCATCGTCTGCGCGGCGCTCTTCGTCGGCCTGCTGTTCGCCGGTCTTGGCGTGCTGATGGTGGCGGGCCTGGCCTTGCTGGCCGTGGTGCTGGTGGCGGCCATCTCGCCCTTCCTGCTGCCGCTGCTGATCCTGTTCGGCCTGTGGTATATGGTGTCGCGCCGCCGCGAACGCCGTCAGGCCGACCTCAAGGAACACACCATCTGATCCAGTTTCATGCGGAAGCGGCCGGGGGATGCTCCGGCCGGTCCGCCTCCTTTGCCGCCCCGCCTCCCGCTTCTTTTCCCGCTTCTGTTCCCGCTTCCGCCGCCGCGCTGTCCCGTCCCGCCACTTCCACCCGGTTGCGTCCGCCACGCTTGGCGCGGTACAAGGCTTTGTCGGCGCGGATCAGGGCCGCATCACCGCTGGCGTCGAGCGCATCCATGGCGGCGATGCCGACGCTAACCGTCACCGTGAATTCCTGTTCGCCCAGCAGCAAGGGCGTGCTGGCGATGCGCTGGCGCAGCCGCTCGGCATAGGAGGAGGCGGCAGCCAGGTCGGCGCCCGGCAGCAGCACGGCAAATTCCTCGCCGCCGACGCGGCCCAGCATATCGATCTTGCGCTGGCTATCGCGCATCAGGGTGGCCAGATGGCGCAGCACAGCGTCGCCGGCAGCATGGCCGTGCTCGTCGTTGATGCGCTTGAAGTGGTCCAGGTCGAGCATGACCACGGCCGTGCGCTCGCCCACATCGCGCTGCAGGCGCGCCTGTTCGTCGTCGAGGCGGGCCATGAATTCGCGCCGGTTCGGCAGGCCCGTCAGGAAGTCGGTGGTGGCCAGCAGCAGCAGCTCGTCGTTCAGGCGCTTGCGCTCGGTGATGTCGACGGTGGAGACGATAACGAAGTCCAGGCTGTGCGCATGGCCGGGCATGACCAAGAGGGTCAGCTCGTTCTGCCGCCCCACCCCATCCAGGCGGCGGAAACTGCTTTCGCAGGCGAACAGGTGGGCGCCCTGGGCCAGGGCCGTGAGCGCGCGCGCAAAGGCCGGCAAGGCGCTGTGGTCGAAGTTCTGCGCCAGGCTCAGCACCGACAAATCCTTGTTGCTGGGCAGCGCGCCAACCTGCTGCAAGGCGGCCGCGTTGACGTCGGTGATGCGCACCAGGCTGGCCAGGTGCTTGAGCTGGCTGGGATTGTGGTGCAGATAGGCGGGAATGTCTTCCACGCCCGACATTTCCAGCTCCACCAGGCGGGCGCGCACTTCCGACCAATCCTGCTCCCACAGCGCCACGGGCGCATTGTCGTACAGGCTGCGGAAGCGCGCCTCTTCCACGCGCAGCGCCTGTGCCGCCTGGGCCTGCTCGATGGCGATGCCGGCCAGGTGGGCCGCCTGTTCGATCAGGGTGATATTGGCCGGGCTGGGCCGCTGCGGCAGGCGGCTGTAGATGGCGAAGGCGCCCAGCACCGCGCCCGAGGAGCTGCGGATGGGATCGGACCAGCAGGCGCCCAGTCCGGCGCGCCGCGCCAGGTCGCGGTGGCGCAGCCACAGCGGATCGGTCTGGATATTCTCGACGATCACGCGGCAGTTGGCCGCCACCGCCTGGCCGCAGGAACCATTGCCCAGTATCGCGGGCTGGCCATGGATGGCGGCGTTGAAGAAAGCCGGCAGGCTGGGCGCCGCGCCCACCAGCAGGCGGCGGCCCTCGGGATCGAGCAGCAGGATGCTGCACAGCATGGACGGATTATCGGCCTCGATGCCCAGTACCACGCTTTCCAGGATGGTGGACAGCGGCGCGCCGGTGGCCAGCAGTTCCAGCACCTGGCGCCGGGTCTGTTCGCGCTGGTCGATCTGGGTGCGCTCGGTGATATCGCGGAAAGACCACAGCCGCGCCTGGCCGCTGCCCAGGCGCAGCGTGCGCGTGAACTGCTCCATCACGCGGCCATCTTTCAGGTGCAGCAGGGCTTGCCGCTCCTCGTTGTCGCGGTGCGGCTGCTTGCCCGCTTCCAGGAACGGTTCAGCCTGTTCCAATTGGCCCGCCACATGGGCCATCAGGATCGGCCCATCGCTTTGCCAGTCCATATGCTCGGGTACATTCCACAGCTGGCGGAAGCGCCGGTTCACATTCAGCACCGTGCCGCGGCAATCGTCGACCAGGATGCCGTCGATGGTGGAATCGAGAATGCTGCGCAGCATGGCCTGGCTGCGCTGGGCGCTGTCGGCCAGCGCCTGCATGCTAGCCTGGCCTTCCTGCAGTTCGGCCGCCAGCTCGCGGCTGTGGTGCAGGGCCAGGCCGGTGCGCGCCCGGCTCTGCGCCAGCAACCAGGCCAAGAGGGCCATCAGCACGCTGAGCATCAGGCCGGCAATGCCGATCAGCTGGGTCTTTTCATCGCGCAGGCTGTAACTTTCCGGCAGCGCGGCGATGCGCACCGTCCAGCGGTGGCTGGCCACGCTGATCTGCTGCGTGGTCTGGCGCGCTGTGGCGGCCGGATCGCCGGCCCCCGGATGGCCGGCCCCACTGTCATACATGCGCTGCGCCGGATCGACGCTATTGCCGTCGTAGATTTCCACATCGAGACTGGCGCCGCGCTCGCCGCCGATGCCCGCCATCAGATCGCCCATGCGGAAGGGCGCATACACCCAGCCCTCGATGGCGGCGCGGCGCTGCGCCAGGGTCTGCTGCGGCATGCCCTTGCGGTAGACCGGCAGCAGCACCAGGAAGCCGGCTTGGCCCGGATCCTGTTTTTCCTGCACCAGGCGCAGCCGGCCTGTCATGGCCGGCAGGCCGGAATCGCGCGCCTGTTCCAGCGCCATGCGCCGCATCGGCTCCGACATCGGGTCGAAGCCGAAGGCGCGCAGATTGCTGCCGCTGAACGGCTCCAGGTACAGCACCGGCGCGTATTGCGGACGGATGCCGGCCGGCGTGATCGCATACTCGGGAAAGCCTTCGGCCTGCACGGCGGCGATATGCGCCGCGCGTTCGCTGCCCGGCACCCAGCGCATGAAGCCCACGCCCTGCACGCCGGGGAAATGCTGGTTCAGCTCCTGGCCCGCCAGATAGATGCGGAAGGCTTCGCGGTCCACGCTGCCAACGCTGGCGAACAAGCCCTGCACCCCATACAGCACCTGCACATAGGTCTGCATGCGCTGGGCCATGTTGTTGATCAGTTCGCGGACGCGGTGATTGAAATCGGTTTCGGCCTCACGCTCGGCATCGGCGCGCGCGCCCAGCCAGAGCGCACAGGTGGTTGCGGAACACACTGCCAGCACCAGGGCCGCCAGCACGCCGGGCCGCAGCAAGCCATGCAGCAGGCGGTCGCGCAGCGAGGGGTGGGCGGGCTTGTCCATAGTCGTCCTGCCAGCAGAGGGTGACATTCATAGTACGTTACAGCCCCCTGCCCCGCAATGAAAATTATGTGCTGTGGGAAATACCCCATGCCCTATGAGCAAAGCCAATGGAAACTGGCAAAGCGATTGCCAGTCTCTTCCATTTTGCCTGCCGCTTCAGGCCGGCTTGTTGGCGGCAGCCGCCGCGAACTGACGGTAGCCGCGCGCGCGCAGCTCGCAGGCCGGGCAGGCGCCGCAGCCATAGCCCCAGTCGTGCAGGGCGCCGCGTTCGCCCTTGTAGCAGGTGTGGGTGGAGGCGCGGATCATATCGACCAGGCCGACGCCGCCGAGCGATTGCGCCAGCTCCCAGGTCTGGGACTTGTCCAGCCACATGAGCGGGGTTTCCAGCTTGAGGCGGGTGTCCATGCCCAGGTTGAGCGCCACTTGCAGCGCCTTCATGGTGTCGTCGCGGCAGTCGGGGTAGCCGGAGAAATCGGTCTCGCACATGCCGCCCACCAGCACCGTCAGGCCGCGGCGGTAAGCCAGGGTGGCGGCCACAGTCATGAACAGCAGGTTGCGGCCGGGGACGAAGGTATTCGGCAAGCCGTTTTCCTGCATGACGATCTCGATGTCCTCGGTCATGGCCGTCTGCGACAGGGCCGAGATCAGGGACAGGTCGATCATATGGTCTTCGCCCAGGCGCTGCGCCCATTGCGGCTTGTGGGCGCGCAGCTGCTCCAGCAGGGAGGGACGCACCGTCAATTCGATGGCGTGGCGCTGGCCGTAATCGAAGCCGATGGTTTCCACGCGCTGGTAGCGTTCCAGCGCCCAGGCCAGGCAGGTGGTGGAATCCTGGCCGCCGCTAAACAGCACCAGTGCGGTATCAGTTGCTAACATATGAAACTTTCTGTAAATCTTATCAGGGACGCCATCCACTGTACCAATCCGGTAACATGTGGACATGAACATTAAGGCAGGACCACGAATTTTGGCACAAGTAGCGAGAAATGTATTGCGGCGCATGGCTTTGGCTGCGGCCGCCCTGCTCCTCCCGCTGGCCGCCTGGGCGGCCGAGGGGCTGCACTACAATGTGCGCATTCAGGCGCCCGGCGAGCTGGAAACGCTGCTGGAGCAGAACCTGGACTTGCTGCGTTTCCGCGGCAATGCGCGCATGGACCGCGACCAGCTGCAGCGCATGGTGCGCGCGGCGCCCGAACAGATCCGCACCCTGGTCGCCACGGCCGGCTACTACTCGCCCGTACTGAGCGTGCGGGTCGACACGCCCGATGCCACGCCGACGGTGGTGGTCGAGGTGCAGCCGGGCGAACCGGTGCGCGTGGGCGAAGTGGAGATCGTGCTGGAAGGTTTCGCCAGCAGCGGCGGCGAGGCTTTCGATAAGGAAGCGCTGAAGGCTGGCTGGACCCTGCCCGCAGGCGCCATCTTCCGCCAGGACGAGTGGGAAACGGCCAAGCGCAGCATCCTGCGCCAGCTGATGCAGACCCGCTATCCGCGCGCCCAGCTCAGCGAAAGCCAGGCCACCGTCGATCCCGACACGCACAAGGCGCTGCTGCATCTGGTGCTCGACAGCGGCCCGGAAATGCGCTTTGGCGAACTGCGCATCGAAGGCTTGCGCCGCTATCCGGAATCGGTGGTGCGCAATCTGAACCAGATCCATCCCGGCGACTACTACAACGAGGCGGCGCTGCAAGCCTACCAGGCGCGCCTGCAGGACACAGGCTATTTCAGCGGCGTGGAAGTGAGCGCCGATATGTCAGCCGTGATCGGCGAACAGCTGGAAGCGGCCGAAGCGCGCCAGGAAGGCCAGCCCCAGCCCACCGCCGCCAGCGCCATGGCGCCTTTGCCGCTGCTGGTGCGCGTGAGCGAGAACAAGCGCCGCAACGCCAGCGTGGGTCTGGGTTTCAGCACCAATACCGGCGCCCGTACCCAGGTCAACTACGACGATCTGTCGGTGTTCGGCCTGAAGATGAAAAGCGCGCTGACGCTGGAAACCAAGCGCCAGACCGCGCGCACCGATTTCTACTTCCCCACCACGGCCGACGGCTATAACGACAGCTTCGGCGCGGCCGTCGAACGCAACGATATCCAGGGCGAGATCACGCGCACTGCCTCGGTGCAGGGCAAGCGCGCCTGGGGCACGCCAAGGCTGGAACGCAGCATCAGCCTGCAGTACCTGACCGAATCGAAATCGATCGACCATATTCCCACCAGCCGCAGCCAGAGTTTGCCGCTGACCTATGCCGTCACCTGGCGCAAGCTGGATAATCTGCTGTTCCCGACCAAGGGCTATGTGCTGAACGCGCAGCTGGGCGGCGCCCTGCTGCCGCTGCTGACGGACGAGCCCTTTGTGCGCAGCACCGTGCGCGGCATCACCTACCAGCCTTTGAACAGCAAGAGCAGCATCATCCTGCGCGGCGAAGTGGGCGTGCTCGCTTCGCGCAAGAAGGACGGCGTGCCGACCACCTTCCTGTTCCGCGCCGGCGGCGACAACTCGGTGCGCGGCTATGCCTACCAGGAGCTGGGCGTGCGCGAAGGCACGGCCACGGTGGGCGGCCGCTATTTGGCCACCGCCAGCGCCGAATACCAGTACTGGTTCAAGCCCACCTGGGGCGGCGCCGTGTTCTACGACGCGGGCAATGCGGCTGACTCTCCGAAATCGATCCACCCTAAATCCGGCTATGGCGTCGGCGTGCGTTATAAGAGCCCGCTCGGCCCGATCAACGTCGATTTCGCCTACGGCCATGCGACGCGCAAGATGCGCATCCACTTCTCGCTGGGCTTTACTTTCTGATGGCTGATATGGACGATAGCAAGAACCCTCCTTCCGCGCCATCCGCCTCGCCTGACAGCGCGCCCGCCCCTCGCCGGCAGCGGCGCTGGCTGCGCCGCACCCTGATCGGCACGGGCGCCACCGTCGTGGTGCTGGGCGGCGCCTTATGGCTGCTGGGCCGCGAAACCACCTTGCAGCGCCTGATGCAGCAGATCGCCAGCGCCAGCGGCGGCCAGATCGTGGTCAGCGGCGTCAGCGGCTCGCTTTATGGGCGCATGCACCTGGGCCACATCGTCTACCGCAGCGAAGACAGCATCGTCACGGCCGACAATATCGACATCAACTGGTCGCCCCTGCAGTACTTCTCGGAAGGCATTGCGATCAGCGAGCTGCATGTGGAGGGCGTGACGGTGCGCAGCATCGGCCCTTCCAAGCCGGCCACCATGCCGGCCTCGCTGGCGCCGCCCTTCCGCCTCAGCATCGCCGACGCGCGCCTGCAGCGTCTGACCCTGCTCGGCACGGACAATAGCCGCAACGACATCAGCGCCGTGCGCCTGCAATTGCAGGGCGACGGCAAGCAGTGGCAGCTCAAGGACGCCAGCGCGCTGACGCAGATCGGCCGCGTTGACGCACAGGCCAACATCGCCACGCAAGCGCCTTTCGCGCTGAACGGCCAGGCGAGCCTGAGCCAGACCGGCGCGCCGGCCGGCGTGAAGCCCGCGCGGCTGGACGCCACCGTCGGCGGCAATCTCGAAGTGCTGACAGTGCAAGCCAAGGGCACATCGCCGAACGCCAATGGCGAGGCCACGCTGACGTTGGCGCCTTTCGATCCGGTGATCCTGCGCACGGCCGAGATCAAGGCGCGCGGCGTCGATCCGGCACGTTTCGATCCGCTGTGGCCGAAGGCCGACCTGAACCTGCACCTGCAGGCGGCGGTGGCGCCGGGACAGAAGCTGTCCGGCAGCCTGGCGTTGATGAACCAGGGCGAGGCCGGCCCGTTGGACAAGCAGCGCCTGCCGCTGCGCAGCGTCGGCGCGCGCCTGGGCGGCACGCTGGCGAAGGCCACCTTGGACGAGGTATTGATCGATCTCGGCGCGGCCGGCAAGTTCCAGGGCAACGGCAGCGTGCAGCGCAATGCCGACAGCAACGCCATCGAAGTGGCTGACTTCCGTCTGCACACCGAGCGCCTGGACCTGAGCGCCATCCACGCCAGCGCCAACAAGACGGCCATTGCCGGCGAACTGAAAGCGCATAGCGACGGCAAGCAGCATCTGTTCAGCGCCGCGCTGGCGCAAGCCGGCCTGCGCCTGGACGCGCAAGCCACGCTGGCCGACCAGCTGCTGCGCGTGCAGCAAGTGCGCCTGCTGGCGAAACAGGGCAGCATCAGCGCCAGCGGCGAAGCCAGCCTGAAAGACGGCAAGGCCTTCAAGGCCACGGCCACGGCCTCGCGCTTCGATCCTGCGGCGCTGGGCAGCTATCCAGCCGCCGATCTGAATGCCGAGGTGCGCGCCAGCGGCAAGCTGGAACCAACCTGGCAGGTGGCGGCCGATTTCGCCTTCAAGCCAAGCCGCCTGCTGGGCCAACCCCTGTCCGGCGCAGGCAAGCTGCAGGCCGACGCGCAGCGCGTGCACGCCGTCGATGCGCGCCTGGCCCTGGGCAAGAATATGGCGGAAGTGCGCGGCAGCTTCGGCGCGCCGAACGATAGTCTGAACTGGAAGCTCGATGCGCCGCAATTGGCCGTCGTCAGCAGCAGCCTGCTGGGCGCTGTGAATGCCAGCGGCGTCGCCAGCGGCAGCTTCACTGCGCCGCGTTCCACTTTCACTGCCGATGCGCGCGGCCTCGCGCTGTCCACGGCGAAGACGCGCGCACCGGACAGCCTGGTGCACGCCAGCGGCGAAGTGGGACTCGATGCCCAGCGCAAGCCCGAACTGAAAGTGGCGGGCAGCGCCAGCCGCTTCAACCCGGCCGCTTTCGGCATCGGCCTAAGCGGCAGCATCGGCGCGGAGTTCAGCGCCAGCGGACGGCTGGCCGAGGACTGGCGCGGCAAGCTCGATCTGAAACTGCAGCCATCCACCTTGTCCGGCGCGCCGCTATCCGGCCATGCCTACCTGACGGCCGATGCGGCCCGCATCGACAACGCCGACCTCGATCTGCATCTGGGACCGAACGCCTTGCAGGCCAAGGGCGGCTTCGGCGGCGCCAAGGACCGGCTGGAATGGAAGCTCGATGCGCCACAGCTCTCCAGCCTCGGCCCCGACTTCGGCGGCCAGTTGCGCGGCAGCGGCGCGCTGAGCGGCAGCATGACCCGTCCCGCCCTCGCCTTCAGCCTCGATGGCGGCAGCCTGCGCCTGCCCGGCCAGCATCAGTTGAAAACCCTGCGCGCCAGCGCCAATCTGGGCGGCATGGAAGCCAACGACGCGCTGGCAGTAGACGCGGAAATCAGCGGCTACGCCGGAGCCGGAACGACAGTGGACCGCGCCCGCCTGCAAAGCAGCGGCACAGTCGGCGCGCACAGCCTGCAACTGAGCGCCGTCAGCCAGGACTTCGACGCCAGCCTGCGCCTGCGCGGCGGCTGGGCCAAGGATGCCTGGAACGGCACGCTGGAAGCCTTGCAGAACAAGGGCCGCTACGCCCTTACGCTGCAAGCGCCGGCGCCGCTGCGCCTGGCCGCCGCGCCGGGCAGCGGGCCGGCCGGACTGGCCAAGCCGGAACAGATTGCCCTGTCCAATGCCGCGATCAAGCTGCCCGATGGCAGCGTGCGCATCGAGAACCTGGAGAAGAATGGCGTGCACTGGCGCAGCCGCGGTGCGGCGGCCGGCGTGCCGGCCAGCTATCTGGCGCAGATGTCGCAGGCTTGGCGCGACAGCATCGTCAGCGACCTGACCATCGGCGCCGACTGGGCGCTGGACATGCAGGCGCCCGCCGCCAAAGGCGCGGCTCCTGCACTCGACGGCAGCCTGCATATCTTCCGCGAGAAAGGCGACATCACCGTCACCGGCGGCGACAAGCCGGTGGCCCTCGGCCTGCGCCAGCTCGACACCCGCGTGAATGTGGCGGGCAACCAGTTGCGCGCCACAGTGCTGCTGGATGGCGCGCGCGCCGGCAAGGCCAGCGCCGATGCCACCGCCCAGCTGCGCGACGGCCGCATCCCACACGACAGCGCGCTGACCCTGAGCGGCAATGTGGACATGCCTTCGCTGGCCTGGCTGGCGCCGCTGATCGGCATACCAAGCCTGGAACTGGACGGCGCGCTGAAAGCCAATTTCAGCGGCGCCGGCACCGTCGGCGCGCCGACCCTGAACGGCAGTGTCACGGGCGACAAGCTGGTGGTGAATTGGGCCGAGCAAGGCATCCGCCTGCGCAACGGCCAATTGCAGGCGCAATTGGCGGGCGACCAGCTGCAGTTGCAGCGCCTGCGCTTCGAAGGCGTGCAAGGCAGCGCCCAGGCCGACGGCTGGCTGCGCTTCGCCAACGCCGAAGCCACCATGCAGCTCAAGCTGGCGGCCGACAAGCTCGAAGTGCTGGCCCGTCCCGACCGCACCCTGGTGCTCAGTGGTTCCAGCACCCTGGTGCGCGACGCCAAGCACTTCCAGCTGGACGGCAAGTTCCGCGCCGACCGCGCCTCGATCGAACTGCCTTCGCAGGACACGCCCACCATCAGCGAGGACGTGGTGATCCTGGGCCGCAGCAAGCCAGCGCAGAAAGCCGACGGCAAATCGCTGCCGCTGAACGTGGATCTGGAAGCGGACCTGGGCGACAACTTCTACCTCAAAGGCAAAGGCCTGGACGCCCAGTTGGCCGGCGCCGTGCGGGTGCGCGTGCAGGACCGGCGCGCGCCGCGCGTGACCGGCAGCATACGCGTAGCCAGCGGCACCTATGCCGCTTACGGCCAGCGCCTGGCCATCGAGCGCGGCGTGATCAACTTCACTGGCGCTTACGACAACCCGGGCCTGAATATCCTGGCCGTGCGCAAGCGTCCCGAAGACAGCCAGCTCAGCGAAACCAATGTGGAAGCGGGCGTCGAAGTGCGCGGCACGGCGCTGGCGCCATCGGCCAAGCTGGTTTCCACGCCCACGGTGCCGGACAGCGAGAAGCTTTCCTGGCTGGTGCTAGGCCACGGCATGGCCGATGTGGCGGGCAATGAAATGGGCTTGCTCGGCACAGCGGCGGGCGCGCTGTTCGGCGGCAGCGGCGGCAGCCTGGCCAACAAGGTGGGACTGGACGAACTGGGCGTGTCGCAGGCCAAGGGGCTGGAAAGCACGGTGGTCACGGTCGGCAAGCGCCTGTCCTCGCGCGCTTACCTCAGCTTTGAGCAGGGCACGGGCAGCGCCACCAGCCTGGTCAAGCTGCGCTACAAGCTCAATTCGCGCATCACCCTGCAGTTCCAGACCGGCACCAACAACGCGCTCGACGTGCTGTATACCTGGGCCTTCGACTAAAGCCGGATGGTGGCGCGCTGCGCGCTGGGATTATGGTCGGGCACAGGATCGTCCTGCGGGACGGGCGCGTTGGGATGGTGGGGGTGGACGGGCTGCGGCTCGGGCTGCGGCTCATCCACCGGCACCGGCAGATCGGGCGCGCGGTGCGCCCGGTACTCGGGAGGGATGCAAGGGTTCATGTTCGACTCCGGTAAAAATAGTTACCTAGGCAAGACTGCATGAACCCTTATTCTACGCGCCTGTTCAGGGCTTGGCGTTCTTGACGTATTTGTCCAGCCACTGGTTGGATTCATACAGCATGTGCATGATCGATTCGCGCGCGCGATAGGCGTGCGATTCGTTCGGCAGCATCACCAGCCTTGCCGTGCCGCCCAGGCCTTTCACGGCCTGGAACATGCGCTCGCTCTGGATCGGGAAGGTGCCGGAGTTATTATCCTGCTCACCGTGGATCAGCATCAGCGCATCCTTGATCTTGTCGGCGTTATTGAAAGGCGACATGGTCTGGTAGGTGGACTGCGCCTTCCAGAACGGCCGGTCTTCCGACTGGAAGCCGAACGGGGTCAAGGTGCGGTTGTACGCGCCGCTGCGCGCAATGCCGGCGCGGAACAGGCGGGTATGGGCCAGCAGATTGGCCGTCATGAACGCGCCATAGGAATGGCCGCCGATGGCGATGCGGTGGCGTTCGGCCACGCCGCGCCGCACCACCTCGTCCACCGCCGCTTCGGCATCGGCCACCAGCTGCGGCAGATACGTGTCGTTCGGCTCTTCATCGCCCTTGCCCACGATCGGGAAGGATGGGTTGTCCAGCACCGCATAACCCATGGCGAGGAAGGCGGCCGGTCCCCAGTAGCTGACGGCGTTGAATTTATACGGCGAGCCGGTGGTCTGGCTGGCGGCGCTGGCCGACTTGAACTCCTGCGGATAAGCCCACATCAGCAGCGGCAGCGGGCCGTCGCGCTTGACGTCGTAGTTCGGCGGCAGCATCAGATTGGCGGTCAGGTCGACACCGTCGGCGCGCTTGTAGCGGATCTGCTCTTTCTGCACATCCTTCAACTGCGGCAGCGGATGCGGCATATGGGTCAGGGCCGTCAGTTGCGCGGCGCTGCCCGCGCCCAGCTGGCGCAGGTAGAAATTAGGACGCTCGCTTGGCGATTCGCGCGTCGACAGCAGGCGGCTGCCGTCGTCGTTCAGCACCGCCAGCACGTTCTCGTAGTACGGCGCTTCGCTCTGGAACAGGCGTTCCTTCTTCTTGGTGTTCAGGCTGAAACGGTCGACGAAGGGACGCTCGCCTTCCGGAGTGGCGCCGGCGCCCGCCAGCAGGATGGTGTTGTCGGCGCCCAGCACCAGGCGCGCATGGCCGGCCGCGTCGGGACGGGTCACAGGCTTGCCCGGATCGTTGTAGCGGTCTTCCGAAGAACCGGACCAGACCAGTTCCGGCGCGCTCGCGGCCTGGTCGGGCGCGATCTTCCACTGCTTGGCGGCGCGGTTCTTCCACCAGCGCTCATTCAGCAGGGCCACGTCGCCGCGGCCCCAGACGATGCCGGCATAGCGGCTGCCCAGTTTCGCCAGCAGACGTGGCGCGGTGGTGAACGGCGCGGCCTGCATGTACACAGCGTCGCGGATCTCGGCTTTCTGCGCCGGGTCGCCGCCGTCCTGGGCTTCGGCCCAGACCAGGGTGGCTGGCGCGTCGGAACGCCAGCTTGGGTGGCGCACGCCGGTCGGCACCGCATCGTTACCCGGTGGCAGACCTTCCTGCAAAGGCAGTTTGGCGACGGTGTGTTCAACCTTGCCATCTAGCGCGCGCACTTCAACGCGCTTGGCGAAATCGTTGGCCGGCACCAGATAGGAATAGGGACGCTCCAGCACCTCGGTCAACAGATGTTTGCCGTCGGGCGAAATGCTCACTTCGGAGAACTGCTCCGGCTTGCCGATCAATTTGGCCTTGCCGTTCAGGTCCACCGTCGCCAGCTGCACGGTAATGTAGTGTTCGAACAGCTTGGCATCCGCCTCGTTCTTCAGCAGATCCTGATAGGTGCGCAGCTGCTTGGTGCCGCCGGGCGCGCTGTCCTGGGTGGCAGGGCCGGTCGGAATGCCCGTGCCGACAGGCGGCACGTGGTTCCCGGCCGGCTTCAGCTGCACCAGCAGGCCCTTGTTGTCGGGCAGCCAGTGGAAGCCCTTGTCCATCACGGTGTTCAGCGGCTGGTTCAGCAGCTTCTTCGCGCTGCGCGCCGCCACGTCCACCAGCCACAGCTCCATGCCGGCGGCCTTGACGCCATCGTCCTTGCCCAGATGGGTGAAAGCCAGATAGCGCTGGTCGGGCGACCAGGCCATTTCCGCCAGGCGCAGGTTCTGCGGCAGGCCGGCGATCTGCACTTCCTTCTGCGTGTCGATATCGAGCAGGGCCAGGCCGGAACCGAAATTGAAGCGGCTGCTGGAATAGCTGCGCGGATGGATGCGCAGGCCGGCCAGCTTCAGCTCGGGCTGGGCCACTTCGGCGATGCCCGGCAAGGCCGGGGTAGCGATCATGGCGGCCAGATTGCGTTTCGGGCTCAGTTTCAGCTGCGGTGGACGCGGCGCATCGACAATGGCTTGCAGTGCTGCGGGCGGTGTCTGATACGCGGTCTGAGCGCCAGCCAGCGGCGCGGCGGCGATCAGGCCCATGGCCAGCAGCGGGGAAGTACGAGAAATCATGGTGTTCCGTTCATTCGTTTTGGAAAGGAACGGACGAGTTTGGGCAAGCGACTGCCAAATGTCAATCACATAAAGTTACAAAGCCGATCCCTGTACAATCCTGTTTTTGCCGATTTCCGCGACCGCCTACATGGAACTGACCACTCTTGCCCTGCTCATCCTGATTCCCCTGCTGGTATGGCGCATTTACCTGCGCCTGAAACAGATCTTCAGGCGGCAGGAATCGCTGGCCTGGCGCCATGTCATGGGCGTGGCGGTCTGCGGCGCGCTGCTGCTGACACTGGGCTTCTCCATGCTGCCCGATACCGGCGCCATCTCCTTCCTCGCGGCGGGCGCCCTCGGCGGCGGCTGGCTGGCCGTATTCAGCCTGAAACGCACGCGCTTTGAAAATCGCGGCCTGCGCTTCTACTTCACGCCCTATCCGCGCTTCGGCATGCTGGTCTGCCTGCTGTTCGCGGCGGCCGTGCTGTCGATCGGCGTCGAGCTGTATATGAACAGCCGCGCCGCCATCCCGCAAGCGATGTCGCAAGTGACGCTGATGCGCGCGCCGGCCAGGGCCATCGCCTTTGGCCTGATGCTGGGCTTCATCGGCGTCTTCTCCGCCGGCCTGCTGCGCTGGCGCCGCACGCAAAAGCCGCTGCCGGACGCCGAGTAAATCACATCAAGCTGGCCAGCGCGCCCTGCAGGCCAGGATAGCGGAAGCGAAAGCCGCTGGCCTGCAAGCGCCGCGGCACCGCGCGCTGCCCTTCCAGCAGCAAGTCGGTCTGCTCGCCCAGCAGCAGGCGCAGCGGCCAGGCCGGCGTCGGTAACAGGCAGGGACGGTGCGCCAGGCGCGCCGCCGTCCGGCTGAATTCCAGCTGCGGCAGCGATTCCGGCGCTGCGAAATTGAAAGCGCCGCTTGCCAGCTTCCTCTGCTCGTTCAGGCAGCATAAGTGGGCGATGCCCGCCAGCAAATCCCGCACATGAATCCACGCCATGGTCTGCCGTCCGCTACCCAGCCGTCCGCCCAGTCCCAGGCGCACCGGCAGCAGCAGCATGGGCAAGGCGCCGCGCTGGCCCAGCACCAGGGCAAAGCGCATGCGGGCCACCGTCACGCCATGCGCTTCGGCGCCGCGCGCGGCCTGCTCCCATTCGCTGCACAGGCGGGACATGAAGATATCCTGCGGCGCCGCATCCTCGTTCAATTCCGACGTATCGTCCACGGCTTGGCGGCCGTAGTAGCCGATGGCCGAAGCCGATAGCAGCAGGTCAGGCTTCTGTTCCGCGCGCGCCATCCACGCCACCAGCTTTTCCGTCAGCGCCACGCGGCTGCGGCGCAATTCGGCGCGCCGCGCCGCCGTCCAGGGCCAGCCCAGAATGGTGGCACCGGCCAGATTGACGACGATATCGATGCGGCGGGCGGCGGGTAGCTCGTCCAGCGACGCCACGCAGCTTACGCGGCCATCGAAGGTCCATGCCGCCTGTTTCGGGCTGCGCGCCAGCAGGATCACTTCATGGCCGTCGCGCAGCAAGGCCTGCACCAGCAGCTGGCCGATAAAGCCGGTGCCGCCCGTCAGCAGGAAGCGCTTGGCACCGCTGCCGAAGCGCAGCGTCTCCTCCACGCTTTCCTCCCCGGCGGCCAGGCGCCATAAGCGGCGCGCCGCCAGCGCATCGCGCCAGCCCGAGAGGCCGACACCAAGGCCGCACAAGGCCAGGAAGACGCCTAGGCCGCCATGCTGCGTAAAAGCCAGGCCGGTTTCGGCGGCCTGCCATTGCGGCATATTCATTGCCAGCAGGGCGATAAAGGCGCCACCATTAACCGCCAGCACCGTATGCGTCACGCGTTCGGTGGCAGGCAGCAGGCGGCTGCGGTCTTCAATCACAAAGTCCCACAAGGTCAGCACGATTTCGACCACGAACAGGCCAAGCAGCACCCAGGCCCAGGCGCCCTGCCAGGTCCAGAATGCCAGGCCGGTGAACAGCAGGCTATAGATCAGGGAGCGCGCGGCGTGGATCGACAGCTCCAGGCGCGCCGTCACGCGCTGCGGCAGCGCCTCGCTCAGTTCATGGTGGTAGAGCGTGTCGAAAGCCCCGAGACAACCCTGCAGCGCCATGAGCTGCAAAGCCAGCAAATGCGTATTCATGCCTGCCCTCCTTCTGTTTTTTCGTGGAACACGCCAGCCTGCACGAAGCTGGTGCCGAACAGGATGTGCCGGATCTCGATGCGGATATTGAAGCGGTTCGGTGCCTCGTTGCGGTGGCAAAGAAAGGTCTTGCCCGGCGTGAGCAGATCGGGCAAGGGCATGCGCCAGCCCAGGATCTGCCAGAAATAGCCATCGCTGGTGAAATGCAGATTGCCATCCTCGACCCGCAGCAGCAGCTTCATGCCCAGTCCCAGGCCCACATACTCCAGCACCTCGCCCTTCTCGCTTTCCGCCATATACGAGGTGAAGCGGACGGGCCGATGCCGGTGCAGGCGGTAGATGCGCTGCTTGAAGATATAGGCGCAGCCCGGCTTTGAATAGACTTCGATATCGACCGGAAAATCGAAGTCGTCGTGGGGAATCAGCGCGCCCTCGATCAGGGGGCCGGACAGGAATCCCAGCAGCTTGCCGAAGACCGAGGAACGCAGCTCGCTCAAGCGGCCGGCATAGCGCAGCGGCTTGCCTGGCGCCGGATTCTTGTCGAAGCGGCGCTGGATATCCGGATGCAGCTTCTCCCATTCCGCGCCGAGCACCTTGCGGAACAGCTCCCCCTCGCCGCGCGGGCCGATGCCGCTGTCCATGGCTTACTTCCCTTCCTTGCCGAGCAGACGGGCCACCTTGCCGCCCATCTTCAGGAAGCGCTTCAGCAGGGGCTGCGGCAGGCGCTTGTAGTCCTCGTAGCTGTCGCCCAGCATCTCCAGGAAGCCCAGCACCTCGCCCATGCGCTGGCGCGTGGCGGGCGAGATTTTCTTGTCGTCCTCGGCCTCGATCGCGCATTCGCGCAGGACGCTGAGCGTAGGGTCGATTTCGCGGCGCTTGCGCTCCTCCATGATGACCCGGAAGATTTCCCATACATCGTGCAAGGCCAGGAAATGGTCGCGCCGGTCGCCCATCACATGCGTCACCCGCACCAGCCCCCAGCTTTGCAGCTCCTTCAGGCTGTTGCTGACATTCGAGCGCGCCACCGCCAGGGTAAGCGCGATCTCCTCCGCGTTCAGCGGCTCGTTGGCCAGGAACAGCAGGGCATGAATCTGCGCCACGGTGCGGTTCACGCCCCAGCGCGTGCCCATCTCGCCCCAGTGCAGGATGTATTTCTGTTCGGTTGGACTGAGATCCATTATTTCCCTCAATTCTTTAATTTCTGTCGTTACAGAAATTAAAGACCAAAAGAAAACCGGTGTCAAGCACCGGTTTTCTCGGGAGCGGTGGATCAGGCGGCGGCCTGCTCGCTCTGGCGGCGCTGCAGCACAAAAATCGGCTGCGCCCACTGCGTG
Organism: Massilia sp. BJB1822; assembly: GCF_013369485.1. Taxonomy (GTDB): domain Bacteria; phylum Pseudomonadota; class Gammaproteobacteria; order Burkholderiales; family Burkholderiaceae_D; genus Rugamonas. Next base: position 6,497 of record NZ_JABWEB010000029.1, on the reverse strand, counting down.
TCTTTCTTCTTCTTGCTGGTGATCAGGGTCAGCTCGGAAGGATCGTAGACGTCGGTATTGTGGGTCAGCGGCGTCGTCATCAGGTATTGGGCGTCGGTGTTCTTCAGGAACTCGCCGACCAGCTGGATATTGCGGATATCCAAGTGGGCGAACGGTTCGTCGATGAACACGAAGCCGCCGGAACCGTCTTCCGATTTCAGCAGGCCAATCAGCAGCACCAGGGACTTCATCACCTGCTGGCCGCCGGACGCTTCGCCGTCGTTCATGCCGATCGGGCCTTTGCCGTCGAACTTGAAGCGCACATGCAGGCCGGCCTGCGACAGCAGCAGGTCGTCGTTCTCCAGCTTGACCGGATCGGCGTGCACCTCGATATTCGCCAGCTCGCCCAGCTCCTTGATGTTCTTGGAGTAGGCCTTGATGGTGTAGCGCAGACGCTCGATATAGGCGCCGCGCGCATTGCCGGTGGCCTCGATGGCGCGATTGTTCTGGTAGCGGCGCTCTTCGGTTTCCTGCTTGCGGTTGGCCAGCTGGTCGTTCAGGCGCTGATACTGGTCGATCACGGTCGCATCCAGTTCCCAGTCGTCGCGCGCCAGGCTGGCCTGCAGGCTGGCGATACGCAGATCGACCTGGTGGGCATTCTGATGCTGCGCCACCAGCGCCTGGCGGCGCGCCGGCTTGCGCCATGCACCCGGCAGATGGCGCCATTGACGGCGCAGGGCCAGCAAGGCGCGCGCATGGTCGCTGCGCTGCTCCAGCTGACGCTTGTAGTTCAGGCGCATGCCCGCTTCCGCTTCCGACAGCGCCATGCGGGCGTTCTGCCAGGTGGTATCGGCGCGGGTGCGCGCCACGGTGGCGTTCTTCATCAGGCTTTGCAGCTCGCCCAGACGGCCACCGACTTCGGTGCGCTCGGAACGCAGCGGCACGGCGTTGCGCGCCGCTTCGTCGAATTCATCGGCGCGCGCGCTCAGCTCCTTGACCGCATCCACGCCGGCCACGCGGGCTTTCAGCGCGCTGGTTTCAGACACCAGCTTGCTGATCTGCAGGGTGTACTTGTCTTCCTCGGCTTCCAGCGACGGCAGGTTCTTCTGGATCGCATCCATACGCTGGGTGCGGCCGGCGGAACCGAAGCGGTAGCGCGAGGCTTCCACGAACAGGGAGCGGCCGCCGCGGCGTTCGCGGTGATAAGCCTCGGGCGTGATCCACTCGTCGATATTACCCAGCTTGGCGCCGTCTTCCACCGAGTCGACGCGGGTGATGCGCGCCAGTTGCTCGATCAGCCAGACCGGCGCCTTGGCGGTAAAGCGCACCACCGACAGCAGGCTCTCGTTCTTGGCCTGCTGCGCCGTCACCAGTTCCGGCACGATGAAGTGGCGGTAGCGCTCCTTCTCGGCCAGGCGGTAGGCGGCCGACGCGTCGGAGGCATTCTCCAGCAGCACCACGGAGGCATAGCCGCCCAGCACGCCCTCGACGGCGCCCTGCCATTTCGGATCGGTCACTTCCACGATATCGGACAGCATATCGTGCGGAATATTCGCATCGCGCAGGGCGCGGCGCATGGCGCGCACATTGTCCGGCTCCGGCATCGCGGTCTTGCCTTGCAGGGCCGAGATGGTGGTCTTGTCGCTGGCGATGCGGGCCGAAACGGCGTCGCGCGAAGCGCGCAGCTTGGCCAGCTCGGCTTCCTTGGCTTCCAGCTGGGCCGCCACGTCGGCCACATCGGCGCCGGCTTCGGCAGCCAATTTTTGCAGACGGTTCTTCTGTTCGATCAGGCTGTCCAGCGGCTTGAGTTTGGCGTTGATCTGCGACAGACGGCCTTGCAGCACGGTCGATTCCTGCTCCAGCAGGGTTTCCTGCTGCTGCGCATCGGTCAGCGCCTTGGCCTGGCGCGCCACTTCATTGCGCTTGTCGGTCAGCTGCTGGTCGGCCTGGGCCATCGGCTTGCGCGCCTCGCGCAGCTGCTTGCCGATATTGCCGGATTTCTCGCGCGCCTCGTGGTATTCCAGCGACGGCAGCACTTCCTCCTGCAGATTACGGCGCTCCTTGTGCAGGCCTTCCCACTGGTGGTAGTTGGCCACGCGCAGGCGCAGGCCTTCCAGATTGGCGCGCGAGCCATCCAGTTCCGCTTCGAAGCGCTTCAGCTCTTCCTCGGTATCGCGCTGGTGGCGCTTGGCCTCGTCGTAAGCATCCAGCACTTCCTTGTCGCCGAAGACCTGGAACACCAGGTCCAGCAACTGGCGCGGCGCGTATTCGCACAGCTTGTCGGTTTCGCCCTGCTCCAACGCCAGCACTTTGGCCATGGCCGGCGACAGGCCGGCATTGGCCAGGCGCTTGCGGTAGTTTTCCACACCCAGCCAGTCATTGGCTTCAGTGACTTCCTCGATTTCGACATTCCCCGGACGCATCAGGTACTGGCGCTTCCAGTCGCCGCCATTCTTCTGGATCTGGCAGAACAGGGTCACATCGTCGTCGGAAAAGAAGCCGCTGCCGCGGAAAGGACGGTTGGACAGCTGCTTGCCGACGGCGCGGTTATCCACCACGGCGCGCAGCCAGGCGGTCTGCTGGCCGGAGTGGCGCGCATAGTGCTTATAGGTGCGGCCCATCGAGCAATCGAGGCCGAACAGGGTGCGCAGCGCGTCGAGCAAGGTGGTCTTGCCCGAGCCGTTCTGGCCGGCGATGGTGATGATCTTCGCATCCAGCGGAATATTCTTGATGCGCTGCCAGTAGTCCCAGTGGACCAGCTCTAGCGATTTGATGTGAAACATGGATCAGTCCTGATTCGGGTGTTCGGTGGACGCGGCAGCATCGGCTTCGATGACGGCTTCGTTGGCGGCGGCCAGCACGGCGCGCGGAATATGCACCACCTGGTCCGGCACGCGCTTGAACACGTCGGCCAGGGCGCCATTGATGATGCGCTCCTTCAGCAGGTCGGTATCCATCAGCAGGTCGAGCAGCGGACCTTCCACCAGGATGTCGCCGCGGCGCTCGATGAAGCCAAGCTTGGACAGGATGCCCAGGTTCATGTCCATACGGGTTTTCTTGCCCAGCTTGTCGCCGAAGTCGGCCAGCAGCGCCTTGTAGGGGATGCCGATCGAAGTGTCTTCGGCGCGCGGCACCGGTTTCTCCTGGCCGAACATATCGTTCTGGTCGTCGTCGGCGTGCTGGTGGGTTTCCTGGCGCTCGCGCTTGGGCAGGATGATCAGCGCCCACAGCACCACCAGCAAGGCCACGCCATCGCGCGCCAAGCCGAAATTATTGTTTTGCCAGGTGTCGCGCGCGCCGAACACCTTCGGCTCGATGGCGCGGTGCAGGCACAGGGTGACGTGGTCGGCGTAGACATTGTCCAGCAGCTTCAGGCCGCAGGCCGTCAGGCGCGCGTCGATCTCGGCGCGGAACTGCTCGTCGGACAGGGCGCGCTTGACCAGGCGGTCGTCGCGGCGCAGGGTCTGATGCGTCAACAGGCGCGCAATCAGGATTTGGGAATCGTCATTCATCGGCCTTGCCGCTTTCTTCCAGATCTAGTGAGAGGGATGCCATGGACATGGCCGCGATTTCGAGATCGGGCAGCTTGACCATGGTGTCGGTCGGCGTGAAGGTGAGGGGCAGGCGCGCCAGTTCGGCGGTCGCGCCCTGTAGGCTGGCCTCGGCCGCATCGCCCAGCAGCGGCAGCAGCGAGGCGCGGTAGGACGCGACGGCGAAGCTGGCCGGCAGCAGCGATTCGTGCACCGGAATCTCCTTCGGCGCGCCCTCGGCCACGCTGGGGAAATTATTCAGGTTGGCGAAGTCCGACAGGCGGTCCAGCCAGTCATCGAGTTCTTTTTGCATGGCGGGCGTATCGTTGATCGTGGTCGGCGCATCCTGGCCGGTCGGCAGGCCGCCCTCGCCGGTATTGCCGGCGCGTTCGGCCATCAGCTCCGTTTCGGCCACGTCGATCATCTCGGCGGGCGTGATGAACAGCGGCTTGGCCGGCTGGTCGATGGCGTCTTCGGCCAGCGAAGCCAGGTCCTCGTGCTCCAGCAGCCAGCGCTTGATATCGGTGGTGGACAGGCCGGACTGGCCCAGATGCACGCGCTGGCGCTCGATCTGGTTCAAGGCGCGCGAGAACATGCCCTGCATATTCAGCAGCTGGCTCTGGGCGCGGCCGATGGCCTGGGCGGCGCGGTGGGTGGCCGCGTCGGCCCGCTCGTCCGAAGTGATGGCGCGCAGGATTTCCGAACCCTTCTCCACCCAGTCGCACGCCAGGTGCCACTTCGCCTGCGAAGCGCGCAGGCGGAATTCGGAACCGGAGGCGATGGCATCGCGGAATTCATCGGTCAGATCGACCAGGCGGCCCAGCAAGTGCTGCAATTGCTCGACGGTGACGCCGCCCACAGCCTGGGCGCCGGCCACCTGGGACAGCAGGAAGCCCATTTCGGCCTGGTCCTCGGTCTGGCCCAGGCCCAGCAGGCTGTCGATGGCCGACAGCACATTGCGCGCCATCGGCGTCACGCGGTAGACCGCCTGCTGCGCATCCCAGGCCAGCAGCTGGTTCGAGCGCAGGCGCATGAGCACCGTTTCCAGGCTCTCCGGCAGCATATAGGCCAGCTTGGTATTGATGTCGGCGCGCGAAAACGCGGACGAAGCGGTATCGTTGGCCAGCTCGCGCAACACGAGCAGACGCACCAAAACGCCCTCGAAACCGCCGTGAAACAGGGCCGTAAACACCTGGAGCAGCGGCTGGGCGCGCTTCAGGTGGAAGACCTGTTCAATCTCGTCTACCGAGACATTGGGCTGGAAGTGGGCTTGCAGGGCAGCATTTTGCTCCTGCTCGGTCGGGTTTGCATCGGCAGCCAAGGCTGCACTTGCCATAATATCAATCATCGTACTCCGGTATCCTGGCCCAGACATGCAAGTTTGCTATCAGCAACAAACTACGCGGGGGCGTCAGTATACCAGCTACCACCGTCCGCCTTTGCGCCAAATCAAACAATGTCCGACCTTGGTGTCAGGCGGGGCCGCCGAGGCACCAGGGGTAGACATTCTTTGATTTTTCTCAAGGAATGTCCGACCCTGGTGTCAGGCACCAGGGTTGGACATTTGTTGAGGGAGATCAAACGGGGGCTTATTTGCGGTCGATTTTGGTGAGCAGCTGTTCGAAGCTGTCGCCGTCTTCTTCGGAGAAGAGGATGCGTACGGGGTACCAGTCGAGGCTGGGGGCCAGCCAGAGGTCGACTTGCTGGCCTTTGTCGCGCTTGGGCGGGGCTTTGCTGAAGTGCAGGGCTTCGATGTCGCCCATGGCGGTTTTCAGGGTTTCGCTGCCGACGACTTTAAACGTCCAGGCTTCGGCGTCGCGCCGGCCGGCCACGAAAAAGGCCCATTCGCTGCCGGGCTTGAATTTGTCGGGCGCCTGGCGGGCGATGGCGGCCAGCTGCCAGGGGGCGCTGGTACGGTCTTGCTCGCCGCCTTTGAGCGGGTAGCTTTCCTGGGCGTCGGCGAATTCGATGGTCTTGCTGTCGCGCTTGAATTGGGTGGTGGACGCGCCTTTGCGGATGCGCTTCTCGTAATAGCTGTCCGGCGCCAGGCCGTACTCGTCGACCGCGCCTTCGCTGCGGTTTTCCAGCACCTTGCCGAACAGGCCGGAGCGCGCTTCGCTGAGGATGGAGTATTTGCCGCCGCCGGCGCGCCAGGCCACGCTCGCTTCGCCGCTCAGCGGCAGGCCGTGGTTGCGCGCCTTGAGTGCGTATTGCAGGTCGGCCGAGGGCGGCAGGTTGAAGGGCCGCTTGATGCTCGGGTGCTCGCTGGCCGCCAGGGCCGGCGCCTGTAGGGCAGCCAGCAGCAGGCTGGCGGCGAGGGCTTGCTTGAAAGGGGTCATGGTCATTGAATAGTCGAGTCCAGTTGTGTAATGCGCGTGACGGTTTGCGTGGTCACCGCGCCATTCGCTTCGGTATTGCGGATCTGTACCGGATACCAGCCCAGCGTGGGCGCCAGCCAGATGTCCAGCCGCGCCGAGTAGCTGCCCGGCTTGGGCGGCCGCGCCAGACGCCAGGTCTGCAGCTTGCCCATGGCCGTGTCCAGCTCTTCCTCGCCGGCCAGCTGAAAACGGTAAACGCTGGCACCCTTGTCTTCGCCGACAAGAATGTCGATATCGCCGTCGAACTGCTTGACGTCGGCGCGGCCGATGGCGGCCAGCTGGAAGGGCACGCTGGCCTTGTCCTGCGCGCCGGCCAGCAGCGGCACTTTTGCTTCGCTGGCCGAGAAGCTGATATTGCGCTGCTCGCGGTTGAAATGGGTGGCCGTCTGCGAACGGCCGCGCCGTTTCTCGCGCATGGTTTGCGGCGCGATGCCGGCATCGTCGATGCTGCCTTCGCTGTCCAGCGCGAGCAGGTTGACGCGCGCGATCAGCACGGTGATGCCCACTTCCAGCCCCACCTTGTAGCGGCTGCCGTCGCTTTGCCAGCGCATGGCGGCCGAGCCGTTCCATTTGGTGCCGTTGGGGTCGACCCGCTTCACGTCCAGCTCAA
>NZ_JABWEB010000028.1 GCF_013369485.1 Massilia sp. BJB1822 | reverse complement strand
GCAACCGTTTCGCGGCCGGCATTGCCGGCCATGCCGACGTCTTGCAAGCCGAAACCCAGCTGGCCAATGCCCGCGCCGACCGCCTTGGCGTGCAGCGCCAGCGCGCGCAGCTCGAACACGCCATCGCCGTTTTGCTGGGCAAGGCACCGGCCGACTTCACGCTGGCGGCCGCCGCGCCGCAACTGGCCGTGCCGGAGGTGCCGCCCGGTGTGCCGTCCACGCTGCTGCAGCGCCGCCCCGACATCGCCGCCGCCGAACGGCGCGTGGCGGCGGCCAATGCGCAGATCGGCATTGCGCGTTCGGCCTATTTCCCCAGCCTGGACCTGAGCGCATCCTACGGTTTTGGCGCCAGCAAGGCGGCGGGCCTGTTCAATGCGTCCAACAGCCTGTGGTCATTGGGCTTGTCGGCCGCGCAGACCCTGTTCAATGCCGGCGCCACCGGCGCGCGCGTCGATCAGGCCAAGGCTGGACACGATCTGGCCGTCGCCCAGTACCGGCAAAGCGTGCTGGCCGCCATGGCCGATGTGGAGGACCAGTTGACCGCCACCCGCGTGCTGGCCGAACAGCAGGAACTGCGCCGCCGCGCCTCGCAGGCGGCCGACCAGGTCGAGCAGCAGCTATTGAACCGCTACCGCGTCGGCCAGGTCAGCTATACCGAAGTGGTCACGGCCCAGGTCAGCGCCCTCAATGCGCGCCGTGCCCTGGCCCAGGTGCAGGCCGACCGCCAGACTGCCGCCGTGGCCCTGATCCAGGCACTTGGCGGGGGCTGGCGCACGCCTCCTTAAAGGCTGCGCGCCGTGGGGTCGCTCTTGTATAATCTGGGCTTCCATGCTCTGCGCGCACCGGCGCTGTGGACGGAAAAAATCCCCATGGCAGGGTCTTTCTATAAACCGGATCACAATGACCAAGAATCAAGCAGTCGATGCCAGCGCGGGTGCGCGGCCCAGCAGTATTTGGAGTGCCGGGGGAACGGTCCCCATTGTTGCCATAGGCGCCTCCGCTGGTGGACTCGATTCGATCATTGAATTTCTGACGGCGGTACCGCAGAGCAGCGGCATGGCCTTCGTCGTGATCCAGCATCTCGATCCGCAGCGCAAATGCGTGCTGCCGGAACTGCTGCAGCGCGCCACCGCCATGCGCGTGGAACAGATCAGCGACAATATGGCGGTCGAGCCGGATTGCGTGTACGTGATTCCGCCGAATATGAGCCTGGCCTTTAGCAACGGCTTGTTGACCCTGGGACCGCTGTCCAGCCTGCGCGGGCCGCGCTATCCGATCGACGCCTTCTTCCGCGCGCTGGCGACGGAGCGCCGCCAGCTGGCGGCCGGCATCGTCTTCTCCGGCATGGGCAGTGATGGCACGGCTGGCCTGCGCGCCATCCGCGAGGCGGGCGGCGTCACGCTGGCCCAGCCGCCGGAATCGGCCAAGTTCGACCCCATGCCGCGCAGCGCCATCGACGCGGGAGTGGTCGATATCACCGCCTTGCCGGGCGAGATGCCGGAACGCCTGGGCAATGTCTGGTCGGTGTCGCCTTATGTGCAGCAGGCGCGCGTGCGCGGCCGGCCGCACGCCCTGCAAGAGCTGCTGGAGCTGCTGCAAACGCATACCGGCAATAACTTCAGCGACTACAAGATGAATACCGTCATGCGCCGCATCGACCGCCGCATGAAGCTGCAGCAAAACTCGTCGATGGAGCAGTATGTAGCCTTCCTGCGCGAGAACCCGGCCGAGGTCGACCTGCTGTTCAAGGAGCTGCTGATCGGCGTGACCAGCTTCTTCCGCGACCCCAAGATGTGGGAGCATCTGAAGAGCGTCACGCTGCCGGCCATGATCGCGGCCAATCCGGAAGGCTGCGCCTTCAAGGCCTGGGTGCCTGCCTGCTCCACCGGCGAGGAGGCGTATTCCCTGGCCATCGTGTTCGACGAAGTGCTGGAATCGATCAACCCGCGCGGCAAGTACTCGCTGCAGATCTTTGCCACCGACCTGGATCCGGACGCGATCGACCGCGCGCGCCAGGGTGTTTTCAGCCGCAATATCGAGGAAAGCGTTTCGGCCGACCGCCTATGCCATTACTTTGTCGACGATGGCGTGGGTTTCCGTATCCGCAAGGATCTGCGCAATTCCATCATTTTCGCGCAGCAGAATGTGATTTCCGACCCGCCATTCACCAAATTGGATATTCTCAGCTGCCGTAATCTGCTGATATATTTCAACCACAAGCTGCAAGAGCATCTGATTCCGCTGTTCCATTACGCCCTCAAGCGCGATGGTTTTCTTCTGCTAGGCAGCGCCGACACGCCGGGCAATTTCACGGAGCTGTTTGTGTCCGTGCCCGGTTCGGGGCGTGTCTATCAGCGGCTGGACGCGGCGGTGCATCGGGTCAGCCATTATTTTCCGACCAAGGTAGTATCGGCCAATGTTCCATTGTCAAACGAAGCAAGGACAGTATCCATGACGGGCAATCTTCAGTCCCAAGTCGAGCATATGCTACTCAAAAAGCACTCTCCCGCCGCTGTCCTGCTGAGCAAAGAGGGCGATATCCTGTATATTCACGGCCGCACCGGCACCTTCCTGGAGCCGGCGGCGGGCAAGGCCAACTGGAATATCCACGCCATGGCGCGCGACGGCCTGCGCTACCATCTGGCCGAATTGCTGGAGCAGTCCGTGCTCACCGGCAAACAGGAAGCGCTGCGCGGCCTGATGCTCAAGGATAGCGAGAACCGCGCGCTGCTGGTCGATATCACGGCCGAGAAGCTGGCCGACAGCGATGCGGCCGAAGGCACGGTGCTGCTGACCTTCCAGTCGATGCCCGCGCCGAGCGGCAAGCGCCGCCGCGGCGGTTCGCCCAATCCGCACCAGGTGGAACTGGAGCAGCAACTGGCCCAGGCGCGCATGGAAATCCACTCGGTGCGCGACGAAATGCAGACTTCGCGCGAGGAACTGAAATCGGCCAACGAAGAGCTGCAGTCGACCAACGAGGAGCTGCAATCGACCAATGAGGAACTGACCACCTCCAAGGAGGAGATGCAGTCCCTGAACGAGGAGCTGTACACCGTCAACGCGGAATTGCAGTCCAAGGTGGACGACCTGTCGATGGCCAACAGCGATATGAAGAATCTGCTGAACAGCACCGATATCGCCGTCATCTATCTCGACAATTCCCTGCACATCCGCCGCTTCACCACCCAGGCCACGCAGATCTACAAGCTGATTCCGGGCGACGTGAACCGGCCGCTGGGCGATATCGTGACCGACCTGATTTATCCGGAACTGGAAGACGATGCGCGCGAAGTGCTGCGCACCCTGGCTTTCTGCGAGAAGCAGATCGCCACCAAGGATGGACGCTGGTTCATGGTGCGGGTGCGGCCTTACCGCACCTTGGCCAATGTGATAGACGGCCTGGTCGCCACCTTCGTCAATATCACCGAGCTGAAGTCGCTGGAGGCAAGGCTGGAGGGACCAGGCGGCAATAACGGGGAGACGCAGTAATGGCCCGGCCTGCGCCTCCCGCCCGGATTCGGAGCGACATGCTGAAAGCATGGCATGAGGCGCAGGTCAATCGTATCGAGCTGGAATTGCAGGCGGCCGCCCTGGCCGAGATGCGCCTGCAAAAAGAAGAAGTTGAAGAGGATCTGAGCCGCTACACCGGGCTGTATGAGCAGGCGCCCGCCTGCTATCTCTCGCTCAGCCGTTCCGGCCGCATCGATGGCGCCAACCGCGCTGCCGCCTCCTTGCTGCGCCACGCCAGGGCAGAGCTGATCGGCATGCCGTTCGAGCAGTTCATCGCGCCCAGCTCCCAGCCCGACTGGCGCGGCCTGCTGGCCCGCCTGGACCGCCAGGGCCAGCCCTCGGCGGTGGAAGTCCAGCTGCAGGAAGAGCTGGGCGGCGCGCACCGGGTCAGGCTGGAGGCCAATTACAACGCCAGGAGCGGCGGCTGCCGCATCATCCTCAGCGACATCAGCGACTGGCATGCGCGCGAAATGGCCCTGCAGCGCGCCTTTGCCATGCTGGATAGCCTGGATGAGGGCATGGCGCTGACCAATGCCAGCGGACGCATTGTCAGCGTCAATCCCGCCTTCAGCCAGCTGACCGCCTATCCGCCCGCGACCGCGCTGGGGCGCTCGCTGCGCTTCCTGCGCCACCGCGAACCCGGCGCCGCCTTTTACGCGGACATCTGGCGCAGCCTCTTATGCCGCGGCAGCTGGCAGGGCGAGGCCTGGGGCCAGCGCGCCGACGGCGGCGAGTTCCTGGCGGCGCTGTCGCTCAAGGTCATGCGCGATCCCGATGGCCGGCCAGCCAATCTGCTGGCCGTATTTTCCGACATCACCCAGCGCAAGCGTGCCGAGATGGCGCTGCGCGAGCTGCACCGCGAACTCGATGCGCGGGTGCGGCTGCGCACCAGCGAGCTGGCCCAGGCCAACGCCCATCTGCGCCAGCTCAGCGCCCACCTGGCAGAGGTCAAAGAGGCCGAACGCAAGCGCATCGCGCGCGAAATCCACGATGAGCTGGGGCAGAACCTGCTGGCGCTGCGCATCGACATCTCCATGCTGCAGGCGCGCGCCGGCGCCCGCCATCCGCGTCTGCAGCAGCGCGCCAGCCTGGCGCTGGAGAATGTGGATGCCACCATCCGCAGCGTGCGCAATATCATCAATGAGCTGCGTCCGGCGGTGTTGGACCTGGGACTGCACGCGGCGCTGGAATGGCTGGTGCGCGATTTCGCCGTGCGCGGCCAGTTCGATTGCCGCCTGCAGGTTGCTGGCGACGCCCTGCTTGAGCGCATCGACGCCGAAAGCGGGGTGGTGCTGTTCCGCATCGTGCAGGAATCGCTGAGCAATGTGCTGCGCCATGCCGCCGCCAGCCATGTGCGGGTGGAACTGGCGGAAGAGGGCGATACGGTGCTGCTGCTGGTCGAAGACAATGGCGCCGGCATGGATGCCAGCCAGCGCGACAAGCCCGGCGCCTTCGGCCTGCTGGGCATTGCCGAACGGGTGGAAGCCATGGGCGGGGCGCTGAGCATCGTTTCCGCGCCGCGCGACGGCTGCTGCCTGAGCGTGCGCCTGGCGCTGCCGGCGCGCGCCTGAAGCTGTCAAAAAAGCATTTTCACCTGGATGAGTAAGGCATATACTGCCCCCGCATCCACACACAGGGGTAAATCTTGTATAAATTGCTCGTTCTCCCGGCCGCGCTGCTGGGCGTTTTCGCTTCCGTCCACGCCGACGAAGGCCAATGGCAACCGCACCAGCTGCCGCAACTGAAATCCGAATTGAAGCGTATTGGCATCGCCATTCCGGCCGAAAAGCTGGCCGACCTGTCCAAGCATCCGATGAGCGCCATCGTCTCGCTGGACGGCTGCTCCGCTTCCTTCGTGTCGCCCGACGGCCTGGTGGTCACCAACCACCACTGCGCCTATGGCGCCATCCAGCGCAATTCGACCGCCGAGAAGAACTACATCAGCAATGGCTTCCTGGCCAAGACCCGCGCCGAAGAACTGCCGGCCGGCCCTAATTCCCTGGTCTACGTTACCGACAAGGTCGAAAACGTGACCGGGCGCGTGCTCAAAGGCCTGGACAAGCTGACCGGCCGCGCGCGCCATGAAGCCGTTCAGGACAGCATCAAGAAGCTGATCGCCGAATGCGAATCGGACAAGATCTACCGCTGCTCCGTGCCGGCCTTCCACCGCGGCGCCGAGTACTACCGCATCCGCCAGATGATGATCCGCGACGTGCGCCTGGTGTACGCGCCGTCCGACAAGATCGGCAACTACGGCGGCGACATCGACAACTACGAATGGCCGCGCCACACCGGCGACTACTCCTTCCTGCGCGCTTACGTGGGCAAGGATGGCCGCCCGGCCGATCCGTCGCCGGACAATGTGCCGTATAAATCCAAGGACTTCCTGGTGGTTTCCGCCGAAGGCCTGAAAAACGGCGACCCTATCCTGCTGGCCGGCTACCCGGGCCGCACCAGCCGCTACAAGCTGCCGTCGGAAATCCGCTATGCGCGCGACCTGAGCTACCCGGCCATGGTGGCCGAATACCAGGCTGACCTGGACACCATCGCCGCCGCCACCAAGGGCAACGAAGCGAACGTGGTGCGCTACGCCAGCGTGGCCAAGTCCATCAACAACCGCATGAAGAAAACCCAGGGTCTGCTGGACGGCTTCGCGCGCAAGGACATCGCCGCCATCAAGGACGTGCAGGACGCCGAATTCCGCGGCTGGTACAACAAGCAGCCTAACGTCTCCAAGACCATGCTGTCCGAACTGGATGCCGTGATCGCCGCCGACATGGCCCTGAACGACGAGGAATTCGCCTGGAGCATGGCGAACAACAGCGATCTGCTGAAGAGCGCCCGCACCCTGTATCGTCTGGCGCTGGAACGCCAGAAGCCGAATGAGCAGCGCAAGGCCGGCTACCAGGACCGCGACCTGAGCTTCATCAAGGCCCGCCTGACCCGTCTGGAGCAATCGCTGGCGCTGCCGGTTGACCAGGCCCGCTTCGCCGGCGGCCTGCAACGCTACGCCAAGCTGGCGGCCAAGTCCCATCCGCAAGGCCTGGATGCGCTGCTGCCAGCCGTGGACGCCGTGCCGGCTCTGTACCAGAACTCGAAACTGGGCGACACCGCCCAGCGCCTGGCCCTGCTGGACAAGGATGCCACCGCCTTCACCGGCTCCGGCGACGCCTTCGTGCAACTGGTCGTGAAACTGCATGGCATTGACGAATCGCTGGAAAACCGCCGCAAGGAAGTGGACGGCAACCTGGAACGCATCATCCCGCAATACATGGGCGCCGTGATCGCGTGGAAGAAATCCCAGGGCAAGCCGGTCTACCCGGACGCCAACTCCACCCTGCGCGTGACCTACGGCACCGTGTCGCCTTACTCGCCGCGTGACGGCGTGACCAAAGGCCCGTTCACCACGGTGGAAGGCATCGTCGAGAAGCACACCGGCAAAGAGCCCTTCATCGCGCCGCAAAACCTGATCGACGCCGTCAAGGCCAAGCGCTACGGCCAGTTCAAGGATCCGGTCCTGGGCACCGTGCCGGTCAACTTCCTGACCAGCGCCGACACCACCGGCGGCAACTCCGGTTCGGCCGTGATGAACAAGAACGGCGAACTGATTGGCCTGAACTTCGACTCCACCTACGAGTCCATCACCAAGGACTGGTACTTCGACCGCGGCATCACCCGCGCCATCCATCTGGATGCGCGCTATATGCTGTGGGTGATGAAGGAAGTCGACCACGCCGACAACCTGCTGAAAGAAATGACGATCAAGTATCCGAAACACTGATCTGACTTGATCCGCATTGCAAAACGGGGCCGCGCGCCCCGTTTTGTTTTTTCGGCCCCAGCGCGGACGGGGAGGGCAGGCTGCGCTATAATCCCCGGTCCTGCCAAGTCTCTGTCATGAACGAAACCCTGTCCCTGTTTGGCTTTGCCACCACCCCGCTCGAGCTGATTTCCTTTGTGCTGTCGGTCGCCACGGTCTGGCTGAATATCCGCCAGAAGCACTGGGCCTGGCTGTTCGCCATCATTTCATCCGCCACTTATGGCGTGGTGTTCTTCAATTCGCGCCTGTATGGCGATATGGGCCTGCAGCTGGTTTTCATCAGCGTTTCGGTCTGGGGCTGGTATCAATGGCTGCATGGCGACGCCACGCACGCACAACTGCCGGTGACGGCACTGAACACGCGCCAGCGCTGGCTGGCGGCGGCGGGCTGGCTGATTGGCTTTGGCATACTGGCCTGGTTCCTTAAAACCTACACCGACACCGACGTCCCGCACTCCGACGGCTTCCTCACGGCCGGCAGCCTGGTGGGGCAGGTGCTGCTGTCGCGCAAAAAACTGGAAAACTGGGTGGTCTGGATTGTGGTTGATATTTTGTACGTCGCGCTGTACGTGCACAAAGGCCTGATGCTGACGGCCGTCCTGTACGGCATGTTCGTGGTGATGGCCGCGATCGGCCTGCGCGCCTGGATGAAATCGGCGGCCGATGACAGCGACGCCATGGCCAACGCCCGCGATGCGATGGTGCTCAAATGAAGCAGCCATTCAGAGTGGCGATCCTGGGCAGCGCCTCGTCCGGCAAGACCACGCTGGCCGCCGCCCTGGCCGAAAAATACGGCGCGCTCTGGGTGCCTGAATATCTGCGCGAATTCGTCGATGTACGCCAGCGCGTGCCGGTCGAAGCCGACCAGATCCACATCGCCCGCACCCAGGTTGCGCGCGAAGACGCCGCCGCCGCGCAAGGCGGCCGCTTCCTCTTCTGCGACACCACGCCCGTGATGACAGCCGTCTACAGCCGCCACTACTTCCGCGGCATCGACGCCGAACTCGAAGCGCTGGCCGCCTCCCGCCGCTACGACGTCACGCTGGTCTGCGCCCCCGACATCCCCTGGATGCCCGACGGTCTGCACCGCGAAAACCAGGACCTGAGCGGCATCATCAACGGCTACCTCAGCGAAGAACTGGCGCGCCGCGCCATCCCCCACACCCGCATCCACGGCCCCCTGGCCGAGCGCCTGCTTCAAGTCGCCGAACTGCTCGGCCAAGTTTGATCTTCCTCAACAAATGTCCAACCCAGGTGTCAGGCACTGGAGTAGGACATTCTTTGATCTAAATCAGCAAATGTCCGACCGTGGTGCCTCGGCGGCCCCGCCTGACACCAGGGTTGGACATTGTTTGATTTTGCGCAAACTTAGAAGTCGATCTGGGCCGACAGCTTGAAGGTGCGCTCTGCGCCGGGGAAGAGATAGCCGCCCAGCTCCGGCGTGACGTCGCGCCAGTAGAACTTGTTGGTGACGTTGTTGATCTGGGCGCGCAGCACGGTCTTGTTGCCGGCAATGCTGGTGGCCCAGGCGGCGCCCAGGTTCAGCAGATGGTAGGCGGGGACCATGACCTTGTTCTGGTCGTCAAAAGCCTTGTTGCCGGAGTATTGCCAGTTGGCGTTCAGTTTCAGGCCCGCCACTTGCGGCACGGCGTATTCGGCGTACACGGTGGATTTGAACTTGGCGACGTTCGGTACGCGCTTGCCGTCCATGCCCGGCTGGCCCGTGCCTTCCTGATGGGTGTTCAGCGCGGTGGCCGATGCGCCCAGCAGCAGATCCGGCGTCAGCTTGCCTTGGGCCGAGAATTCGACGCCGCGATGGCGCGCTTCGCCGCTGCGCACGAAGGTGCCGCCAGTGCCCAGCGTGTAGTCGGTGAACTCCAGGCCTTTGGTGATCTGGAAGACGGAGGCCGCCAGATTCAGGCCGCCGACATCGGCTTTCACGCCAGCTTCAAGCTGTTTGGATTTGCCGGGTGGGAGGGCTTGCTTCTCGTTGCTCGTGCCTTTGGGCGCGATGCTGCCCAGTTCCAGGCCTTGGGCGTAGGAGCCGTACACGGCCAGGCCCGCGTTCGGGCTGAAGACCAGCGCCACATTCGGCAGCCAGAAGCCTTGGTCGATATCGTATTTCGCCTTGGCTTCATGGCGCTTCACCTGCACATGGCGCGCGCCGGCATGCAGTTTCAACGTGTCGTTCAGGGCGATGACGTCTTGGGCGAAGAAGGAGCGCTGCTGGTCGTTGCGGCGCTCGGACACCGGGCCGCTGCTCAGGCCCGTCGCCTGCAGCACCACCGGACGGTAGATATTGCTGGTGCCGACGCCTTCATAGATATAGTCGCCCCAGTATTCGCTGTTCTTGAAGTAGGAATAGCCGGCGGTCAGCTCGTGGCGCAGCGTGCCGGTGGCGAATTTGCCCTGCACCATGGCTTGCACGGTTTGCGGCTTTTTCTTCTCGCCCAGGCTGACGTAGTCATACACATCGAAATCGCCATTGGCGCAGAAGCCGCCGTCCAGACCTTCGCGGTAGCAGCCCAGCGGGAAGGCGGTGTAATCGTCGCGCTTCAGCGTGTGGTGGTTGGCGCTGATCGTGGCGCTCCAGTCCTGATTGAATTCGTACTGGAAGCGCAGGCCGATATTGCTGCTCTCCGTTTCCACCGGCTTGCTCCAGGGCTGATTGTTCAGCATATTGTCGGCGGCGACATTCGGCAGGGTGGTGCCGCTGATCAGCTGGAAGCCGGGCGCCGTCACCTGGGATTTTTTCTGGTAGTCGGCGTCGATCTGCAGCAGCGCTTGCGGCGTGATCTGCCAGTCGAAGGCGCCGGAGACGAAGTTGCGATGGCCATCCGCGCCCTTGATGTACGAACGCAGACGTTCGGCCGCCGCATTGACGCGGTAGCCGAAGCGCTTGTCCTCGAAACGTCCGCCCAGGTCGACGGAGCCGAACAGCGTACCGCGCTCGCTCGCCTCCAGCGTTACGGAGCGCAGCGGTGCATTGGTCGGACGCTTGGTCACATAGTTGACGATGCCGCCCGGCGCCGCCACGCCGGCCTGCAGGCCAGCCAGGCCTTTGAGCACTTCCAGGCGTTCCTTGTTCTCCAGCGGGATTTGCGTGTCGCCGGAAATCGCCATGCCATCCTTGCGGTAGCTGTTCGCGTTATTCAGCTTGAAGCCGCGGATCGAGAACTGCTCCGCGTAGCCGACCGCATTGTACGAATCGCTGATGCTGGCATCGAACTTGGCCGCGTCGGTGGTCGAGCGGATATTCAGATCCTGCATCTGCTCGCGCGACAGCACGCTGACGGATGCCGGCGTTTGCATCAATGGCGTATCGGAGAAGCCGGCGACGGTCGCGCGCTCGCCGCTGGCACGGCTGGCGCTCACCACCACCTCGGTCATTTTCGCGTCGCCCGATGGCGACTGCGCGAAAGCGGAAGACGAAAAAGCCTGCGCCACAGCCAGCGCGAGGACGGAAACAGCAAAATTCGGAGTAGGCATATTGTGCTCTTGTAGTCGGCGGACAAGCCAACGCAGGAGCACTCAAAGGAGGGGAGACGACAACTTTGCGCTTTCCTTCGCTGGCATTATCCAGATCAGGTACGAAGGGTATCTCTCACCCGGAACAGCGTTCCAGGACCCCTAGCGAAGCCCGAAGCTTACCACAAGCCCCCCGTTTGCGCTAAATCAAGCAATGTCCACCCTGGTGCCTGGCACGAAGGGTGGACATTTGTTGAGGAAGATCAAAGGCTGAGGGTGAGGGCGGCGCGGGTGGCGTTGCCGTCGATGTCGTGGTGCTCGCCCAGGTGCACGGAGCCGGCGGCTTCGAGGGCGTTGACGACGGCGTCGATGGCGCTGGCGTCCAGGCCGTAGGCGCTCAGGCGCGTGGGAACGGCCATCTGTTCGAAGAAATTTCTGGTGGCGGCAATCGCGGCGTCGATGCGGCTGTCTTCGTTGCCATCGCGTAAGCCCCAGACGCGCTCGGCATATTGCAGCAGCTTGGCGCGCTTGGCGTCGCGTTTGACCTGCATGATGCCGGGCAGGACGACGGCCAGGGTTTGGGCGTGGTCGAGGCCGTACAGGGCGGTCAGCTCGTGGCCGATCATATGGGTGGACCAGTCTTGCGGCACGCCAACGCCGATCAGGCCGTTCAGGGCCATGGTGGCGCTCCACATCACATTGGCGCGCACGGCCAGGTCGTCGGGCCGGCTCAGGGCTTGCGGGCCTTCTTCGATCAGGGTCAGCAGCAGGCCTTCGGCGTAGCGGTCCTGCACCGGGGCTTGCGCCGGGTAGGTCAGGTACTGTTCCATGACGTGAACGAAGGCGTCGACCACGCCGTTGCCGACCTGGCGCGCAGGCAGGGTCAGGGTCTTGGCTGGGTCGAGCACGGAGAAGACGGGATAGACGTGACGGCTCATGAAGCCGCGTTTTTCCTGTGTGGCGTGGCGGGTGATGACGCTGGCGCTGTTCATCTCCGAACCGGTGGCGGGCAGGGTCAGCACGCTGCCGAAGGGCAGGGCGGACTGGATCACTTTGCCGCCTTTGCTGAGGATGTCCCAGGCCTCGCCTTGATACAGGGCCGCGGCGGCGATGAATTTGGTGCCGTCGATGACGGAGCCGCCGCCCACGGCCAGCAGGAAGCCGACCTGTTCGCGCCGCACCAGTTCCACCGCCTGCATCAGGGTTTCGTAGTGCGGATTCGGTTCGATGCCGCCGAATTCCAGCACGGTGTGGCCGGACAGTGCGGCTTTGACCTCGTCATACACGCCATTGCTCTTGATGCTGCCGCCGCCGTAGAGCATCAGCACTTTGGCGCCTGCCGGCACCTGCTTGGCGAGGGCGGCGATCTGGCCCTGGCCGAAGAGGATGCGGGTGGGGTTGTGGAATTCGAAGTTCTGCAATTGATAACTCTTTTCGTTGAAACTGCGGACATTATCCCCGATCGCGCCGCATTTCGTGCGACGTCCATCCTTTTCAGCGGCTAGACTTGAGAAATCTGCGCCGTACGCCGACAATGCCTGTATTGATAAGGAGTCTGCCATGGCACAGGAAGAACTGATTGAGGAACGCGATTATCTGAACGCGCAAGTGATCGATATGCACCGCGCTTTGCGCTCCCTCGCCGAAAAGCTGGAGCAGCTGGATCTGCATAACCAGCGCATCGAGGCTTGCACCGATCCCGAGCTGAAACTGGTCATGGCCAGCCAGCGCGATGCCACCCGCAAGCATATCGCCATGCTGCTGGAGTGGGTGCGCCGGCGCGATCCGAAACTGGATAAGGAAATGAAGGATGCGCTGTTCAAGGCGGGTCCGATCGCGGCGCAATATCACTATGAATAGCGCCGTGGCTGCATATGAGAGGAAGTGAATGAGATTGAAGCCCTACCGCGAAGGAAGCTGGTTTGCCGTGCCGCTCAGGCATGGCGGTTATGCCACGGGATTGGTAGCCCGCTTGTCGCCGCAAGGGAAAATCATGCTGGCCTACCTGTTTGGTCCGAAGCGCGAAGATGTGCCCGCGCTGGAGGAGGTGGCCGGCCTCACGGCCCAGGATGCGCTGAAAGCCATCCGCACCGGCGACGTGGCCCTGGCCAACGGCCGCTGGCCCGTGATCGGCGATGCCGAGGAATGGCAACGCGCCGACTGGCCGGTGCCGGTCTTCATCCGCCGCGCCGACGCCTTGAAACGGGCCTGGCGCGCCACCTATGCCGACGATCCGGCCCGTCCGGAGAAGGAAGTGTCGGTGCCGTATGAAACCGAGGGGCTGGAAAGCGACTCCCTCTACGGCTACGGTTCGACCGAGCTGCTGCTGACTAAGCTGCTGGAGCCGCCGACCCTGGCGGCGTAGGCGGCAGGCGGCGGTGGCAGGTGGCGGCGCGCGTCAGCAGCAGGTCGCGTTCGCGTTCGTTCTGCGTCATGCCGGCGGCGCGCTCGAATTCGGCGCGCGCCTCGTCCAGCCTGCCCAGCTTGAACAGCAGGTCGCCGCGCACGCTGGGCAGCAGATGGTAGTTGCGCAGCACCGGTTCGTCGAGCAGGGTGTCGGCCACGGCCAAGCCTTCGGCCGGGCCGAACGCCATGGATACGGCCACAGCCCGGTTCAATTCCACCACCGGCGAGGACGCCAGTTCGGACAAGGTATGGTACAGGGCGGCGATGCGCAGCCATTCGGTGTCTTCGGCCTTACGCGCCCGCGCGTGGCAGGCGGCGATTTCCGCCTGCAGCACATAGGGTCCGGCCGGACGATCCAGGCGGGCGGCGCGTTCCAGCGCGGCCAGGCCGCGTCCGATCAGGAGCTGGTCCCAGCGCGAGCGGTCCTGTTCCAGCAGCAGCACGGGACGGCCGCGCGCGTCGCAGCGTGCCCGCAGGCGCGAGGACTGGATTTCCAGCAGGGCCGCCAGGCCATGCACTTCCGGTTCCTGCGGCGCCAGCCCGGCCAGGATGCGCGCCAGGCGCAGCGCTTCCTCGCACAGGGCCGGGCGCATCCAGTCAGCGCCCGCGCTGGCCGAATAGCCTTCGTTGAAGATCAGGTAAATCACTTGCAGCACGGAGGACAGGCGTTCCTCCAGCTCCGCGCCGCGCGGCACCTCGTAAGGCACGCGCTTCTCGGCCAGGGTGCGTTTGGCGCGCACGATGCGCTGGGCGATGGTCGGCTCGGCCACCAGGAAGGCGCGCGCGATTTCATCGGTGGACAGGCCGCCAAGTAGGCGCAGGGTGAGCGCCACCCGGCCTTCGGTCGGCAGCACCGGATGGCAGGAGATGAAGACCAGGCGCAGCAGATCGTCGCCGATATTGTCGTCCAGCGTCTTTTCCAGGTCGGGCGCGGCATCCTGCAGCAGACCCTCGATCTCGTAAGTCAGCTCGGCTTCCTTGTCCCGGGCCAGCTTGTGGTGGCGCAGGTGATCGAGGGCGCGGTTTTTCGCCACCGTCATCAGCCAGGCCGCCGCATTGTCCGGCATGCCTTTTTCGGGCCAGATTTCCAGCGCGCTGACCAGGGCATCCTGGGCCATCTCCTCGGCCAGGCCGACGTCGCGCAACATGCGCGTCAGCACGGCGATGATCTTGGCCGACTCGATGCGCCAGACGGCATCGAGCCGCTGGTGGATGGCCTGTGAGCTGGTCACTGGCGCACCACCTCGCGCAATTCAATCTGGATATCGGGACCGTTGGGGAAGGGGTAGTTGCGCACCCATTCATAGGCTTCTTCGCGGGTCGCGGTCTGGATCACCCAGTAGCCCGCGATCAGCTCCTTGATCTCGGTGAAGGGACCGTCGATCACGGTATTGCGGCCGCCGCTGAGCTTCACGCGCGCGCCTTGCGCCGCCGGCTTCAGGCCTTCGCCCGCCAGGATCACGCCGGCGCGCACGCCTTCCTCGTTACGGCGCATCATCAGGGCGATATGCGCGGGGTCGACGTGCTCGTCGCGCTCATGTTTTTCGTTTGCCTTCAGCAGCACCATATACGGCGTGAGCTGGGGCGGCACATTGGCCTCGAAACCCAGGCAGCCGCTGGTGCAGCCGGTTTCGCGCACTTCCAGCGTGAACTCGCCCTCGTTGTCGGCCGTGGGCCATTGCTTGGCCCACTCGATGGCCTCGGCCTGGTCATTGGCTTCGATCACGGTGAAACCTGCCACCATCTCGTGGGCATTGGGGAAGGGGCCTTGCTCGACTTCCCAGGCGCTGCCGTTGTACTTCATGCGCGCCGAACGCTCGCTGGAATGCAGCCATTTGCCGTCGGGCAGGGCGGCGGTCAGGCCTGGGGGCGGGAACGAAGCCTGCTCGGTGCTGGCGTCGGCCCGGCGCAAAATCATAAAGTGCATTGCATCCTCCTGTATCGGTTGGCATACGGTTCGGCGCGCGGCGGGCGCGCGCCGGTTTGCGGCAAATACTCAGGCAGCGCCTTCGACCTGGGCGCGCAGGCGGTCTTCCTGTTCGCGCAGCTCGGGCGTCATGGCGGCGCCGAAATCCTCCATCTCGAAGACGCGGCGGATTTCCACTTCCGAACCGTCGTCCATCGGCGCGCGCTTCATCCATTCCACCGCTTCGTCCAGCGATTTCACCTGGATCAGCCAGAAGCCGGCCACCAGCTCCTTGGTTTCGGCGAAGGGACCGTCGATCACCACGCGTTCCTTGCCCTGGTAGCGGATGCGCGCGCCGCGCGAGCTGGGATGCAGGCCTTCGCCGGCCAGCAGCACGCCGGCGCCCACCAGCTCTTCATTGAAGCGGCCCATCTGGGTCAGGGCCTCTTCCGACGGCATTTCGCCGGCTTCGGAACGGGCATTGGCTTTGACGATAATCATGAAGCGCATGGCAGTCTCCTCGGCTTATTGGGATGCTTGCTGGCCCGCTTCGCCGCAGCCGCCGTGCTTGGCGGCGTCGGCTGCCGCCGCCGCGATCTCTTCCGGCGTCAGGTCGCGCACATGGGTGGCGATTGACCAGGAGTGGCCGAAGGGGTCGGTCAGCACGCCGTAGCGGTCGCCCCAGAACATTTCGGTGACGGGCATCTTGGTGGTGGCGCCGGCTTCCAGGGCGCGTGCAAAGGTGGCGTCGGCGTCTTCCACATACAGGTGGATGGTGACGGGCGAGCCTTTCAGCGCGATCGGGCCGAGCGAGCCCCAGGCCGGCGCCTCATCCATCAGCATCAGCGCGGAATCGCCGATGCGCAGCAGGGCGTGCATGATCTTGCCGTCCGGACCGGGCATGCGCGCGCCTTCGACGGCGCCGAAAGCTTTTTTGTAGAACTCGATGGCCTGGGCCGCGCCCGCGCAGACCAGGTGCGGGGTCAGGGAGTGCATGTCTGCGGGAATGGCGTTTACTTTGCTCATAATGAAGTCTCCTATCAAGGGTTGGCGGAGAGCGCACATTGCGCTTCCATATTCCCACGACGGTCCGCGCCGGCGGAAATCGACAAGCCCGGCAAAAATAATTCAAAAATTGTAAATTATTTTTGCCAGCTTTGCCGAAAGATATGACTCATCAGGCGATGGCGCGCATCGCGATCTGGATCGCCAAGCCGCCGCCGGGGCGGTTGCGCACCTTGAATTCCGCGCCATGCTTGAGCAGCACGCGCTCGACAATGGCCAGACCGAGGCCGGCGCCATTGGCCTGGCCGCGCGCCGCATCGAGGCGGGTGAAGGGTTTGAGCAGCTGGGCGATCTGCTCTTCGGGCACGCCCACGCCATGGTCGCTCACCTCGATGGTGACGCGGCGCGCCGTGTGCATGCCTTTGACGCTGCATTTCAGCTCGATTTCGGCCACGTCCTTGCCCGGCGTCTTGCCGTAGCGGCGCGCGTTCTCGATCAGATTGCCGATCACGCGTTTCAGGTCGGTGGCGTTGCCCAGCACGTGGGCGCGTTCGGCCAGCTCGGTGCTGACCTGCACGTCGGTCAGACGGGATACCTCATGCGCGCATTCCTCCAGCAGGGTTTTCACGTCGACATTGATGAAGGTGGCGGCTTCGGTCGGCTTGGCGTAGTCGAGGAACTGGCCGATGATGGCGTCCATCTGGGCGATGTCGGACTGGATGCCGTCGCGCGATTCAAGCGAGAGATTGGCCATTTCCACCTCCAGCTGCATGCGCGCCAGCGGCGTGCGCAGGTCGTGCGAGATGCCGGCCAGGATCACGGCGCGGTCCGATTCGACCTGCTGCAGATCGTCCACCATCTGGTTGAAGCTGCGGTTCGCCTCGCGGATTTCGCGCGGGCCTTTTTCCGGCAGCGGCGGCGGGCGGTTGCCCTGGGCGAATTCGCGCGTGGCCGCCGTCAGGCGCGCCAGCGGCAGGTTGATCAGGCTGGAAATCAGGGCCGCGCCGAGCAGCGAGACGATCGAGACCACGCCGGCCCAGCCCAGCCACTGGATGCCGGTCAGGCCGCGGATGCGCTCGCGCTCGAGCATCAGCCAGTAGGCGTCGTCGTCGATCTTGAAGCTGACCCAGAAGCCGGACACGCCGTTCACGCTCGAGGAAAAGCGCGTATCGGCCCCCAGCTTGGCTTTCACCAGGGCTTCGATATCGGGCATCAGGGCATTGTCGGGCGGCGGGTCGACCTCGTCGTCCTCCTCCATCGGGAAGACGCGGATGCCCTCGTTCGAGACCAGCTCGAACAGCAGTTCGCTGCGCAGGCCGACGGCGGAGTGGGTGAGGGCGGCGCGGGTGATGGTGACCACGGAGATCACCTGGGCCGAAATCTGCTGGACTTGCGGTTCGCGCTGGACGATGCTGATCATGCCCACCCAGGCCGACATGCTCAGCGTGGTGAGCACGCCGAGCAGCAGGAAGGTGCGCCAAAAGAGACCGCTTTTCAGCCAGGCCAGGCGGGGGAGTTTAAACAGGCGCTTCTTCATGCGGTGCTGCCGGGCACCTTAGCGCGGCTGTCCCTCCGGGATGAAGACATAGCCCAGTCCCCATACCGTCTGGATGTACAGCGGGCTCGATGGATCCGGTTCGATCAGCTTGCGCAGGCGGGAAATCTGCACGTCCAGGCTGCGGTCGAACACCTCGTATTCGCGGCCGCGCGCCAGTTCCATCAGCTTCTCGCGCGACAGCGGCTGGCGCGCATGGCGCGCGAACACTTTCAGTACCGAGAATTCGCCGGTGGTCAGCGGCACGGTCTCGCCGTTTTTCTTCAGCGTGCGCGTGCCCAGGTCCAGCACGAACTGGCCGAATTCGAAGGTCTGCGGGGTTTCCGACGGCGCGCCCGGAATCTCGTCCGGCGCCTTGCGGCGCAGCACGGCGCCGATGCGGGCCACCAGCTCGCGCGGGTTGAACGGCTTGGGCAGGTAATCGTCGGCGCCCATTTCCAGGCCCACGATGCGGTCCACATCCTCGCCCTTGGCGGTCAGCATGATGATCGGCGTCTGGTCGCCCGCGCCGCGCAGGCGGCGGCAGATCGACAGGCCGTCTTCGCCGGGCAGCATCAGGTCCAGCACCAGCAGGTCGTAGCGCTCGCGCAGCCACAGCTTGTTCATGGCCGTTGCGTTTTCCGCGGTGAAGACATTGAAGCCCTGTTCGGTCAGATAGCGGCGCAGCAGATCGCGCAGACGCACGTCGTCGTCCACTACCATAATCTTGGCTTGGTGGCCATGGTTGCTGCCTGCGCTGTTGCTCGATTCGGTGGAAGTCGTAGTCATAATGCTGTCGGAATTGTCAGATTCATGTCGCTATGGTAACGTCATAATGGCCGCCGGAAACAATACTTGGCAGACCCATTACAAAGTGTTACAAACTTTACCCAAACGCACTTACCCGCGTGATGAAAGGGGCATACACTTGGGCCATAGTTAGTACAGCTTATAGGTTTACCTTGCAAGACGGAAGAGGATCACGATGAACAAGCCAGCAGCAATATGCAAAAGGATGGGAGCAGCGCTCATGCGCCGGCACCTGCCTGCCGCTGCCATGGCGCTGGCCTGCTCCCTGACCGCCGTCGCGGCCTGGGCCAACGGCCCGAATGATCCGCCCAGCAACCAGCCGCGCCGCGAAGAAAGCCGGCCGGCGCCGCGCGACAGCCGCGAGACGCGCGACCGCCGCTGGGGCGACTACGAGCAGCGCGCGGAAGAGCAGCGCCGCGCTATGCAGGAAAATGTGAACAATGCGGAGATGAACCGCCGCGTGGGCCGCATGACGGCCGACGAGAAGCGAGATCTGCGCCGCCAGATCCAGGAAACAGGACAGGAGTTGTACGCGATTCCGCCGCGCCGCTAGAGCGGCGCCGCCGATCGCCATCGGGCCGCTTGCGGCCCTTTTTGTTTGCGCAGCTTTCTCATATTTGCAACCGGCGGGCGGCGAAAAGCGCGAACGGGGATGTGTTTGGCCCCGGTTCGTGGTACGCTTCCCCGATATAATAAAGAAATAAATGTTGCTGGCGTGACAAATGCAGTCCCGTTAGGCGTTCATTGGGGGATTCATGTCAGACGTCGCTCCTGCGGGGCAAGCTAGTGGAGAGGGCGAGCTGCCGTCGTCGATCGTCAAGCGCGAGGATGGCGTCTACTTCAAGGCCGATGCCGGCACCGTGGCCTGCCAGGCGGCCGCCAACCAGGTCTTTCTGTCCAGCGCCTATTTCAGCGGCCTCGATTACGGCGTCTTTCTGCGCGCCCTGTACGAGGCCGGGCCGGAACTGCCCGAGGGCATCAAGGGCCAGCCCCTGATCCGCTTTGCCGACGATATCCTTCCCTTCAATCCCGCCCGCCGCGGCTTCTATAAGTCGGTCCGCATCAGCAATGGCGAGGCCGAATACTATTTCGAGCCGGTCTTCCTCGACCTGCCCGGCCAGCCGCCGCAGCAGCAAGCCTTGAACTTCGACGAGTTCGTGTCCGATATGTGGATCAAGGGCATACGCTTCGGCATCGACGCGCCGGCCGTGAAAGCAGCCATCGCCCACGGCAAGGCGGTGCGCCTGGTGGCGGCGCGCCGCCTGAACGCGGCGCCGGGACGCGATGCTGCCATCGCCGAGGTGTCGCAGTCTCTGCACCGCTCGAACGCGCCGCGCGAACTGGCCAATGGCCGCGTCGACCTGCACACCTTCCAGAACCGCTTCCCGCAGGTGAAGGCCAACGTCAAGCTGCTGCGCAAGGTGCCGAAACAGGCCGGCGCGCGCGGCTACGAGCTGTCCGGCATCGTGATCGAACCGCCCGAACCGCGCGACCTGGAGCTGACCGGCGTGGCGGGCGAGGGCACGGTGATCGAGCATATCAATGGCGAGGATTACCTGGTGTCGGCGGTGGAGGGCTTCGTCAGCGTCGATGGCGGCAGCAAGCGCCTGTCCATCGGCCCCAAGATCGTCAGCCGCGAAGGCGTCAGCGTGCGCACCACGGGCAATCTGCAGCTCACCGGCGAATACGAGGAATTCGGCGAGGTGCAGGAGCAGCGCGTGGTGGACGGCTACAGCATCACCATCCACCAGGACGTGTACGGCAAGATCAATTCGCGCGGCGGCAATATCAGCCTGCAGCGCAATCTGATCGGCGGCACCGCCATGAACGCGGACGGCAATATCAAGGTCAAGGGCATGGCTTCCGGCGCGGTGCTGCAGACCAAGAAGGGCGAGGTGGTGCTGGGCCGCGCCGAGAATTGCGTCATCTCCGGCAGCAAGGTGGTGGTGGGCGAGGCGCTCAATTGCGAGATCATGGCCGACGAGGTCATGGTGCATAAGGCCGAGGGCTGCACAATCGCCGCGCGCAAGATCGACATCGACGGCGCCGGCCCGCGCAAGCAGGCCGAGATGCAGCTGTATGTGCTGCTGCCCGATACCAGCAAATACGACCGCAGCATCGCCGAATACAAGGAAAAGGCCGCGCGCCACGCGGCGGCGGCAAGCGAGCGCCAGTCCGAACTCGACGCGCTGACCGGTCGCCAGGATATGCGCAACTACCTGACCCTGGCGACCCGGGTGCGCAAGCAGGAAGTGGTGCTGACCCACGAGCAGCTGGGCTTATTCCAGAAGATGGCCGAGCAGCTTGGTCCGGCGCTGAAGCAGGTGGGCCAGATTTCGCTGGCCGTGAAGGAAGCCCAGGTGCGGCAAAAGCAGATGGAAGACCAAGCCGAGGCCGTGCTGCACCAGAAGCTCAGCGTGATCGGGGCGGCGCGCTGCACGGTGCGCGCGGTGCTGGGCGATACGCTGCTGCGGCCCATGATCTTCAACCCCGATCTGGGGCCTGCTTATGACCATGCGCCGAAAGACATCAAGGCTCGCCTGCGCGCGGCCAGCGGCAGCCAGCCCATATTCTCAGGCGCACGCGGCAGCATCGACTGGAGCGCCAGCAGCGCGGCTTGAGCGGCGGGCGCTCTTCATTGGCCCTTCAGTTTCCCTTAGTTTTGCCTTCACCCGTGCAGACGCACAATCGCTCCTCGTTTTCACACAGGAGCAGACACCATGCAGCAACAACCGGGCTGGCGCAGCGGCGCCACGCTTTCCCTCATCCTCGCCATGTCGGCGCTGGCGCTGAGCGCCTGCGGCGGCAGGAAATCCGGCGAGCCATCGAATCCACCGAAGACGCAGCTGTCCGCCGAAATCCGCCGCACCGCTTTCGGCATCCCGCACATCAAGGCCAATGACGAAGCGGGGCTGGGCTATGGCATTGGCTATGCCTATGCCGAGGACAACGCCTGCCTGTTGGCGGAAGAGATTCTGACCGTCAGCGGCGAGCGCTCCAAATACTTCCATCAGGTGGAACAAAGTTACCCGATGGAGGGCGCGCCGAGCAATCTGGACTCGGATTTCTTTTACCGCGCCGTGAATAGCGAGGCCGCCGTCAACGCGGCGCTGAACGCGCAAAGCACCGAAGTGCGGGAGCTGCTGCGTGGTTATGTGGCCGGCTTCAACGCCTGGCTTGACCAGCCCCAGTCGGGCACGGTGAACGCCGTCTGCCGCCAGGAACCCTGGCTGCGCAAGATCAAGGAGCAGGATCTGGCGCGCCTGATGCGGCGCACGGCCATGACCAATGGTTCGGTGAGCTTTGCCGGCGGCATCGGCGCGGCACAGCCGCCGGGCAGGGCGCAGGCAGCGCCGGTGGCTGCGGCTGCGGTGCCGTCAGCCAGGCCGCGCCGCACAGCCAGCAATGCCTTGGCGGTGGGCGGCGAGCGTTCGGACAACGGACGCGGTATCGTGCTGGGCCAGCCGCATCTGGCGTGGCTGAACAATGCGCGCTTTTACGAGATGCACCTGACCATTCCCGGCAAGCTCGATGTGATGGGCGCCAGCCTGCCAGGCCTGCCGGTGATCGGCATCGGCTTCACGCAGAATTTCGCCTGGACCCACACCACCGACACTTCGGCCCATTCCACCCTCTACGCCTTGCAGCTCGACAGCAAAGACCCGACGCGCTACATCGTCGACGGCCAGTCCATCCCCATGGGCCGGCGCGAGATCAGCATCGAAGTGCGCAACGGCGAGGGGCAGCTGGTGAAGCAGACGCGCACCCTGTACACGACGGAGTACGGCCCGCTGGTGCATATGCCGCAGATGGAGCTGAACTGGACCGCCAGTCGCGCCTTCGCCCTGCGCGACGCCAATGCCGACAACCACCGCATGGTGGAGCAATGGTATGCGATGAACAAGGCCACTTCGCTGGAAGAACTCAAGCAGCTGAACCAGCGCATCGTCGGCAATCCCTGGAATAACACGCTGGCGGCGGACAAGGAGGGCCGCACCCTGTACATGAACGTCTCGCCGATCGCCAACCTGCCCAACTTGGCGCAGTGCTGGCTGCCGCAGTCGGCCTACCTCGATGGACAGAACGCCTTCACGCTGGACGGCAGCCGCAAGGCCTGCAACTGGGTGGACGATGCGGGCGCGCCGCAAGCCGGCATCATGGCCGGGAGCCGGCTGCCGGTGCTGGAAAACCGCGACTATGTGCAAAACGCCAACGACAGCGCCTGGCTGAGCAACCTGGCCACGCCGCTGACTGGCTTTTCGCCGCTGGTCAGCAAGCAGGATAACGCGCAGGGCTTGCGCACCCGGCAGCTGCTGACGGAAATCCAGTCGCGTCCGAAAAAGCTGGGCATGGCCGATCTGCAGGATATGGCTTTGAACAACAAGGTCTATCTGATGCAGGCGATCCAGGACGATCTGAAACAGTTCTGCGCCAGCCGCAATTGGCAGGCCGAAGCGGGCCGCACCTGTGCCGCGTTGGGTAGTTGGGATGGCCGCGCTGACCTGGGCAGCGACCTGTCTTACGTTTATCTGCGCGACATCTGGGCCGGCACGCAGTACCGCATGCAGGGCGATGCCGCTATCTGGGCCGTGCCTTTCAATGCCGCCGATCCAGTACACACGCCGCGCGGGCTGCGCTACCGCGATCCGGCCCTGGCCGAAGCGCTGGCGCTGGCGCTGGACGAGGTGACCGCCGACCTGAATGCGAAAGGCCTGCCGCTGGCCACCAAGCTGGGCGAGGTGCAGGTGGCGACGGTGGGAGGCCGGCGCATCGGCATCCATGGCGGCATCGATCCGATGGGGGTACTGAACGCAATCGAAACCGAGAGGCTCGTGAATGGCGTGTTTGAAGTCAATGGCGGCACCACTTACTTGCAGGTCGTCGGTTTCGACGCGCAAGGACCGGTGGCGCAGACCCTGCTCGCTTATTCGCAGTCGTCCGATCCCTCGTCGCCGCATCACAGCGACCAGACCGAACGCTTCTCGCGCAAGCAGTGGATCGCGCTGCCCTTCAGCGAGGCGGCGATCCAGGCCGATCCGGCTTACCGCAGCAAGACTATAAAACAGTAAGGAAGGAGGTTTGCTGCCGCAGGCGTTGCATGCGGCAGCAATAATAAAGAATTTACATCTTTCCCCGTTTGCGCGGCAAATTTGCATGGCACAATGACCCATGTATAAATTGACAAGGAGCCTCCTCATGCAGCAACGGCAGTTGTGGCGCAGCGGCGCTTTGCTTTCCCTTCTGTTCCTGGCGCTGCCGGCGCCGGCCCAGGACGAAAGCGCGAAGACGGAAGAGTCTTACCAGCCTGCCAAATTGGCATTTGCCGAAATCCGGCGCACCTCCTTCGGCATCCCGCACATCAAGGCCTGGAATGAAACCGGCCTGGGTTTGGGCCTGGGCTATGCCTATGCCGAGGACAATGTCTGCCTGATCGCCGACGAGATCCTGACGGTGGCCGGCCAGCGTTCGCGTTATTTCGATCCCTCCCTGCCCAGTTATCCGCACTGGACCGCCGCGCCGAATCTGGAATCGGACTTCTTCTTCCGCAGCGTGAACGACGAGGCCACCGTGAAAGCGGCATGGAATGCGCAGACGGCCGAAGTGCGCGCCCTGCTGAGCGGCTATGTGGCGGGCTTCAACAGTTATCTGGACCAGGCCGGCCGCGCCCATCTGCCCGAGGCTTGCCGCAATGCGCCCTGGGTGCGCAAGATCACTGAGTATGATCTGATCCGCATGGCGCGCCGCATCGCCTTGTTCACCACCTCGGCCATGTTCGTGCCGGCCATCTCCAGCGCCCAGCCGCCGGGCCAGGGCGCGCGGCCGGCGGTGGCCGCGCCCAAGCAGCGCCTGGCCGCGAGCAATGCGCTGGCGGTGGGCGGCGACCGTTCCGAGAATGGCCGCGGCATCGTGCTGGGCCAGCCGCATCTGCCCTGGATCAACCAGCTGCGCTTCTACCAGGCGCACCTGACCATTCCCGGCAAACTTGATGTGATGGGCGTGACCCTGCCCGGCATGCCGGTGGTGGGCATCGGCTTCACGCGCAATTTCGCCTGGAGCCACACGGTCAACACCTCGGCCCACGCCACCCTGTACGCGCTGGAGCTCGACAGCAAAGACCCGACCCGCTACCTGGTCGACGGCCGCTCCGTGCCCATGAGCCGGCGCGAAATCAGCGTGCAAGTGCGCGGACCTGATGGCCAGCTGCAGACCCAGACGCGCACCCTGTATTCGACCCAGTATGGCCCCGTGCTGCGCTACCCCGATCTGGGCATGGAGTGGAGCAGCACGCGCGCTTACGCCATCCGCGACGCCAATGCTGCCAACCACCGCGCCATCGAGCAATGGTATGCGATGGGCAAGGCGCGCTCGCTGGAAGAGCTGAAGCAAGTCAACCAGCGCATCGTCGGCAACCCCTGGAATAACACCATCGCGGCGGACAAGGATGGCCGCACCCTGTACCTGGATATCTCGCCGACCGCCAATGTGCGCGATCTGGCCGCCTGCGAAGTGGAGCAGGCGCCCGTGCTGTACACGCTCAACACCGTCACGCTGGACGGCAGCCGCCAAAGCTGCGGCTGGGCCAACGATGCGGGCGCGCCGCAGCCAGGCATCGTGGCCGGGCGCAATCTGCCGGTGCTGCAAAACCGCGACTATGTGCAGAACGCCAACGACAGCGCCTGGCTGACCAATCCCGCCACGCCGCTGACCGGCTTTGCGCCGCTGGTCAGCCGCGAGTACCTGCCGCAGGGACCGCGCACGCGCCAGCTGCTGAGTGAAGTGCGGGCGCATCGCCAGGCCTTGAGCAGCGCAGACCTGCGCGATATGGCCTTGAGCGACAAGGCCTTTATCGCCAGCGTGGTGCAGGACGATATGCGCCGCTTTTGCGCCAGCCGCAGCTGGCAGCCGGATGAGCAGGCGGCCTGCGAACGCATCGCCAGCTGGGATGGCGTGGCTGGCTTGAACAGCAATATGGGGTATGTCTATCTGCGCGGCCTGTGGGAAGGGCTGACGGCCGAACGCGACGGATTATGGGCCGTGCCTTTCGATCCGGCCGATCCGGTGGCCACGCCGCGCGGCCTGGCCTACACCGACCCGGTGGTGGGCGCCAAGCTGGCCGCGGCGCTCGGCGCGTCCGCGGCCGGGGTCAAGGCGGCCGGTATCGGCGCCGACGCGAAACTGGGTGCGGTGCAGCTGTATAGCAGCGCCGGCCGCCGCCTGGGCATTCCCGGCGCTTCCGATGCGATGGGCGCGCTGAATACCATCGACACCGATCCGCCGGCGGAGGGCGCGCTGAACGTGACCGGCGGCACCAGCTATCTGCAGGTGGTGGGCTTCGACGACAACGGGCCGGTGGCCAATGCGCTGCTGTCGTATTCGCAATCGGCCAATCCGGCGTCTCCCCACCATCTGGACCAGACCGAGCGCTTTATCCGCAAGGAGTGGATCAAGCTGCCTTTCAGCGAGGCGCAGATTGCGGCCGATCCTGCATATAGCCGCAAGGCTGTCGGCCCGTCCGGCGCGCATTGAACCGGACGGCAGGCCCGCTCAGGCGCGGAACTTGAGCGGGCTGGCCGCTGCCAGGTAGCGGCCTTCGCTCGGGTGTTCGCGCTGGCGCACCATGCCGCGCGCCTGGAACAGCGGGTGCTCTACGGCTTCGCTGCTGCGCAGCACCGGCGTGACGCAGCAGTCGCTGGCGCTGAACGCCTCGCACCATTGCGCCATGCTGCGGCTGGCGAAGATGGCATCCAGCTCCGCTTTCACGGCCATGGCGTCCTCGCCGCCGGGCTGCTGGTCCAGCTGCCAGTGGCGCACGGCGAGGTCGGGCCGCTGCAGCACGGCGCAGCAGGCTTGCCAGAATTTGAGTTCCAGCGCGCCCACCGCCATGAAGCGGCCGTCGCGCGTGCGGTAGACGTTGTAGCAGGGGACGCCGCCGGTCAGCAGCTCGCGCCCCGGCACTGCGTCGGCGCCATTATTCAGGGCGACCAGCGGCATGAGGTTGTGGGCAAAGACCGCGTCCGTCATCGAGACATCGATAAAGCGCCCCGGCCCGCCCATCTTCACCGCCACCAGGGCCGCCAGGATGCCTTGCAGCGCCGTCTGCGCGCCGCCCAGCAGGTCGCCCACCTGCAGATTGGGCAGGGCGGGCCTACCGTCCCCTCCCACATTCTGTTCCAGCATGCCGGCGTAGCCGATGTAGTTGATGTCGTGGCCCGCCAGCGCAGCATACGGGCCATCGGCGCCGTAGCCGGAGATGGCGCACATCACCAGGCGGGGATTGCGCTGCTTGAGCGTCTCCCAGCCCAGTCCCAGCCGCTCCATTACGCCGGGGCGGAAGCTTTCCACCAGCACGTCGGCGGTTTCCACCAGCGCGAGCAGCTGCTGGCGCTGGGCCGCATCCTTCAGGTCCAGGCGCAGGAAGCTCTTGTCGTGGTTGAGGGCGACGAAAAATTGCGACACCTCATGCCGCGCCGCGCCCATGCTACGCGCATAGTCGCCGGGGCCGGGATCTTCGATCTTGACGACTGCGGCGCCCATTTCGGCCAGATGGCGCGTCGCCATCGGTCCTGGCAGGAGGCGGGTCAGGTCCAATACGCGGATGCCGGCCAGCGGCTGTTGTATATCCATCGGTGCTTTCCTCAGGTATCGGCTTCGGGAATGGCGTGCAGGGTGGCGTAGCAGCGCTGCGCTTCGGGCGGCAGGCCGTCGAACAGGCTGGGATCATCCTCGGCGATCTGGCCTTGCTCGGCCATGATGCGGGCCTTGCTCAGGTAATCGGCGCGCGCCAGCACCCGGCCCAGGGGTGAGATGGCCGAACCGCGGCGCATCAGCTCCTGTTCCAGAATCGCCTCGGCCACGCTGGGCGGGAAATGCCATTCCTGCGCCACGCCGGCCGCGATCTGGCGCGTGGCACCCTGCAGGCGGGCACAGAACAGGGAGCTGCCCAGGGCGCGGCTTTCGCCGCCGATCTGGTCCATCACGCGCAGGGTGGCCAGCAGGCCGGCGTTTTGCACCAGGCCAGTGAGGAAGGCGTCGAAAGGCTCGATGCCTTCCGGCGGCGCCAGCGTGCGCGCCGCCACGGCGCAGCGCTCCGACTGTTCCCAGATGCGCGGCGCCAGCAGCTTGGTGTAGTAGCCGGAATTCAGATTGATGATGGGGCGGAAGGCGACCGTGGTGATCAGCTGGCGCAAGCCTTCCTGGCCGATCACCATGATGGCGTGTTCCACGCTGGTGATGCCTTGGCCCGACTGGTGGATGGCATGGTTGGCGAGACGGATCACGGCGGCCACCAGCACCACGTCGCTGGAGATCTTGCGCGCGATCTCGGCCCCGGCGAACTGCTCGCTGCGCAGGCTTTGCAGCACTTGCGGAATCAGTCCCGGCATGCGCCGCATCATGTCGGTGGCGCTGTGCTGGCGCGACATCTTGAGCAGGGTGGCCAGCACGCGTTCCTCGGCCTGGTTGGTGTCCAGTTCATCCTTGCCATAGGCGGCGAACAGCCAGCGGCAGTAGGCGCTGTTGATGGCGTCTTTCTGATCGAAGGAGGGCACGCCGGTTTCCAGCACGGCGGCGATGGGGGAGGGCGGCGGCGGCGCGATGTCGGCGGCCGGCACGGACATAGATGGGGGAGGCGGCGCTGCGGCCGGCGGATGTGATTCGGGCGGCGCCGACGCATGGACGGCGCGCGCGGCGGCCGCGGGAGGTGCAGCGGCTTCGCTGGCCGCGGCCGAACCGGATAGCAGACGTCTGAGCCACTGGTACATGGATGCCCTCCCTCGACCGCAAACTGTCGTGCAATTGTAGCGCAGGCGGCTTGGCTTGCGTTGCCGCAACTCCATCGGCCTGCGCAAGGAGTAGCATGAATTCCACGCAGCTTTGTTAGCGCCGCTCAAACCCAATGGTGAAAGGATGCATGATGCAATCGTCAAACACGCCAGTTTTGGGGCAGCCGGGCCTGGTCCCGCCGCCGCCCGACGCCGGGCCGCGGCAGTATCTGACCTTCCGCCTCGGCGGCCTGGAATACGCCATCGACTACCGCAAGGTGCGCGAACTGCGCCCCTTCAAAACCCTGGAGCGCTTTGCCGCTGACGGGGAAATCGTGAAAGGCGTGGCGCTCTCGCGCGGCGTCATCATGCCTATCGTGGACATGCGCGTGGCCTTCGGCCAGCGTCCTGTTGCCGAGAACGAGATCGACGTGGTGATCCTCAAGCTCT
Organism: Massilia sp. BJB1822; assembly: GCF_013369485.1. Classification (GTDB taxonomy): domain Bacteria; phylum Pseudomonadota; class Gammaproteobacteria; order Burkholderiales; family Burkholderiaceae_D; genus Rugamonas. The sequence continues at coordinate 25,148 of NZ_JABWEB010000028.1, read as the reverse complement.
CCAGCTGCATCGTGGGCATGGTCACGGATGGCGTGACCGATATCGTGGAAATGGGGAGCGGACAGATCGCCCCCTTGCCCGATGTGGGCGAGGAGGTCGATTATCTGATTGGCCTGGGGGAGGCGCATGGCCGCAAGCTGATTGTGCTCGACATCGACAAGCTGATGTCGCTGCGCCAGGTCAGCCTGGGTTCGCAAACGGTGGCCGCCTGAGACCGGGCAGGCCCGGCCCCGGTCCCGATCCCGGCAGCGCTGGCTGGCCTCAGGCGGCCAGCGCTTCGAGCTGCTCCTGCAGCTCCAGCCATTCGCCCTCCAGCTTTTCCAGGTCTTTCGTGTAGAAAGCCTGGTCGGCCAGCAGGGTTTTCAGCTTGGCCTTGTTGGCCGCGTCGTAGATGGTGGAATCGGCCAGCTGTCCGTCGACATCGGCTTTTTGCGCATTGCGCTTGGCCATCTGCTCTTCGACTTTTTTCAGCTTGTTTTCCAGCGGCTTGCGCTGGGCCGAAAGACGCTGGCGCTGCTCTGCTTCCAGGCGCTTTTGCTCGCGCTTGTCCACGCCCGGCGCCGGTGGCGGCGCGATGGGCGAGGTGGTCGGGAAGTCGGTCTTGTTGGCCTTGCCGGCGGCGGGCAGCACGTCGGTGCCTTTCCCCATCTTGGTCTGCAGCAGCCAGTCCTTGTAGTCGTCCAGATCGCCGTCGAAGGGTTGCAGCTTGCCGTCGGCAACGATGATGAACTGGTCGGTGGTGGCGCGCAGCAGGTGCCGATCGTGCGATACCACCACCAGCGTGCCTTCGAACTGCGCCAGCGCCTCGGTCAGCGCTTCGCGCGTTTCCAGGTCCAGGTGGTTGGTCGGTTCGTCCAGCAGCAGCAGGTTGGGGCGCTGCCACACGATCAGCGCCAGGGCCAGACGCGCTTTCTCGCCGCCCGAGAAGGGGGCGATCGGGCTGGTGACCATGGTGCCGGGGAAGTTGAAGCCGCCCAGGAAATTGCGCAGCTCCTGCTCGCGCGTGGTCGGCGCGATCTTGGCCAGGTGCCACAGCGGCGATTCGTCGTGGCGCAGCATTTCCACCTGGTGCTGGGCGAAGTAGCCGATGGTCAGGCCTTTGCCGACGGTCGATTCGCCGGTCAGCGGCTGCAGCTCGCCAGCGATGGTCTTGATCAGCGTGGATTTGCCGGCGCCGTTCACGCCCAGCAGGCCGATGCGCTGGCCGATCTGCAGCGAGAAGTTGATGCCGTGGACAATGGTTTTCTCGCTGATGGCGCCCGTGTCCTGGTTCTCGCTGCGGTAGCCGGCGTTGACGTCCTCCATCACCAGCAGCGGATTGGGGGCGCTCAGCGGCTCGCGGAACTCGAAGGAGAATTCGGCGGCGGCGCGCAGCGGCGCCAGCTCTTCCATCTTGGCCAGCGCTTTCATGCGGCTTTGCGCCTGGCGGGCTTTGGAAGCCTTGGCCTTGAAGCGCTCGATGAAGGATTCCAGGTGGGCCTTCTTGCGCTGCTGCTTCTCGATCATGCCGGCGGCCAGCGTCATTTGCGCGGCGCGCTGGCGCTCGAAACCGGAGTAGTTGCCGGAATAGCGTTTCAGCTTGCGCTCGTCGATATGCACCACCACGTTCACGATTTCGTCGAGGAAGTCGCGGTCGTGCGAGATGATGATCAGGGTGCCGGCGTAGCGTTTCAGCCAGTCTTCCAGCCAGATGATGGCGTCCAGGTCCAAGTGGTTGGTCGGTTCATCGAGCAGCAGCAGGTCGGAAGGGCACATCAGCGCCTGCGCCAGGTTCAGGCGCATGCGCCAGCCGCCCGAGAAGCTGGCCACCGGCTGCTGCATCTGGTCCAGCGAGAAGCCCAGGCCGAGCAGCAGCTGTTCGCCGCGCGACTGAACGGTGTAGGCGTCGGCGTCGGCCAGGGCGCTATACACCTCGCCGATGGCGATGCCGTTGTCGTGCGAATCGGGCAGCCCTTCCAGGCGTGCCAGTTCGGCCTGCAGCTTGCGCAGGTTGACGTCGCCGTCGATGGCGTAGTCCAGGGCCGCGCGTTCGAGCGGCGGCGTTTCCTGGGCCACGTAGGCCATGCGCCATTTGGCGGGGAAGTCGATATCGCCCTGGTCGGGGTGCAGCTCATTGCGCAGCATGGCAAACAGGCTGGATTTGCCGGCGCCGTTGGCGCCGATCAGGCCGATTTTATCGCCGGGGTTCAGCGTCAGGTCAGCCTGTTCGAGCAGCGGCTTGATGCCGCGCATCAGGCTGACGTTTATCAAACGAATCATATTAAATCTTCAGTTGGTCCGCGGTCAGCAGGAAGACCATATCGTCGCCCTGGCTGGTGGTGAGCCAGGTCAGGCCCAGATGGCCGAAGGCTGCTTCCGCAAATTCTTTTTCATTGCCGATTTCGACAATCAGCAAACCGTCATCGGAGAGGCGCTCGGCGGCGCCGGCCACGATCTTGCGCACCAGGTCCATGCCGTCGGCGCCGCCGTCCAGGGCGATCTGCGGTTCGTGCAGGTACTCCTGCGGCAGGCGCGACATGGAACCGGAGTTCACATACGGCGGATTGGTGATGATCAGATCGTACTTCTTGTCCGGCACGTTCTGATACAGGTCGGACTGGATCAGCGTCAGGCGGTCTTCGAGCTTGTACGTTTCCACATTGCGGCGCGCCACTTCCAGGGCATCCGGCGAGATATCGACCGCATCGACTTTCGCGTCCGGGAAGGCGTCGGCCAGCATGATGGCCAGGCAGCCGGAGCCCGTGCACAGTTCCAGCACATTGGCCACGTTCTCAGGCTCGTTGACCCAGGGCGCAAAGTAGTGCGGAATCAGTTCGGCGATGAAGGAGCGCGGCACGATGGTGCGCTCGTCCACATAGAAATTGTAGGTGCCCAGCCAGGCCTCGTTGGTGATGTAGGCGGCTGGAATGCGGTCGGTGGCGCGGCGCTCGATCACGGCCAGCACCTGGGCGATTTCCTCGGGCAGCAGGCGCGCGTCGAGGAAGGGTTCCAGCTTGTCCAGCGGCAGCTTGAGCGTGTGCAGGATCAGGTAGGCCGCTTCGTCGAAGGCTTCGGCGCTGCCGTGGCCGAAGAACAGCTTGGCGGCGTTGAAGCGGGTGGTGGCGTAGCGCAGCAGGTCGCGCGGCGTGGTGAAAAGAGTGGTGGTCATTGTTGTTCTCGATAGTTCACGCCGCGCACTGCCTTATTGCTGTTTTAGCGCAGCAGATTTTCCAGGGTGCGGCGGTAGATATTCTTCAGCGGATCGATGAAACGCAGCTCAATATGCTCGTCGATCTTGTGAATGCTGGCGTTCGGAGGGCCAAATTCTATCACCTGGGGGCAGATCTGGGCGATAAAGCGGCCGTCCGAGGTGCCGCCGGTGGTCGACAGCTCGGCGTCCACGCCGGTTTCATCCTTGATGGCGCTGCAGATCGCATCACTCAGGCTGCCGCGCGGGGTCAGGAAGGGATGGCCGCTCAGCGTCCATTGCAGGTCGTAGTGCAGGCCGTGCTTGTCGAGGATGGCGTGCACGCGCTCCTTCAGGCCTTCGGCCGTGCTTGCGGTCGAGAAGCGGAAGTTGAAATCGATATGCAGTTCGCCCGGAATCACGTTATTGGCGCCGGTGCCGGCCTTGATGTTCGACATCTGCCAGGAGGTCGGCAGGTAGTACTCGTTACCCTCGTCCCAGACTTCGGCCACCAGATCGGCCAGCGCAGGCGCGGCCAGGTGGATCGGGTTTTTCGCCAGCTGCGGATAGGCGATATGGCCTTGCACGCCCTTGACGGTCAGCACGCCCGAGAGGGAGCCGCGGCGGCCGTTCTTGATCATATCGCCCAGAGTCTTGTCCGAGGTCGGTTCGCCCACGATGCAGTAATCGAGCTTTTCGCCGCGCGCCTTGAGCAGATTGCACACCACCACCGTGCCGTCCACGGCCGGGCCTTCCTCGTCGCTGGTGATCAGGAAAGCGATCGAACCCTTATGGTCGGGATGGGCGGCGATGAACTCTTCGCAGGCCACCACCATGGCCGCCAGCGAGGTTTTCATATCGGCCGTGCCGCGGCCATACAGCTTGCCGTCGCGGTGGGTCGGGTAGAACGGCGCGGAGGTCCATTTGTCCACGGGACCGGTCGGCACCACGTCGGTATGGCCGGCAAACACCAGCACCGGTTCGGTCGTGCCCTTGCGCGCCCACAGATTGGTCACTTCGCCGGACTGGATGGTTTCGCACTTGAAGCCGAGCGGCTCGAGCAAGTGGATCATCTGCTCCTGGCAGCCCTTGTCTTCGGGGGTGACGGAGGAAAGGCCGATCAGTTTTTCGGTCAGCGCGAGGGTACGGGAAGCGGTCATGGCGGGCAATTACAGTTTGAAGATCTGGCGGTACTGGGCGTCGGAAAAGCCGACGTGGCAAGTCTCTGCGTTCTGCAGGACGGGACGTTTGATCACGGAGGGGAATTCCAGCATCAGGGCGGCGGCGCTGGCGGCGTCGGTGACGGCAGCCTTGCGCTCGTCCGGCAGACCGCGCCAGGTCGTGCCTTTCTTGTTGACGAGGACTTCCCAGCTCAGGTGCTGCAGCCAGGCGTCGATGGTGCCGGACGTCAGACCCTGCTTTTTGAAGTCATGGAAAACGAAGTCTTGCTGCTGCTCGGCCAGCCAGACACGGGCTTTTTTCACCGTGTCGCAGTTAGGAATGCCGTAGAGAGTGATCATGGATAAGCAAAGGATAGGGGTGTGGCCGGGCCTGTGGCCCGTGGAAGTGCGACATTATAGCTTGCTGTCGGAGTGGCAGTGAGTCAGTAAGGCGAGCCGGGAAGGCAGAGATTTTTGTTGTTTTCTGGCTAATTTTGAATTAAGTTTATGGAGGCCGTCTTTTTTGCAGGTGGAAACGGCGGCGAGGTTATCTTGTTAAACGTACCCGGAACTATCCATGAAGTGTATTGTTTGTGCTGGTAATACCGAAGTTGGCTACTCCTCCTGGCACCGGACCTGCCCTGTGTGCCGTTACGAAAGCGCGGATCTCAAGCCCGTCATTAATCAAAGCCAGGCCCACGGCCACGTCGACGAGGGCGACCGCGAGATCGCACTCAAAAGTCTGAGGGCCGAGAATTTCCGAATCATTGTCGACCGCGTCAACCGGCTGGCGCCGCAGTCGGCCGCCCGTCTGCTGGACGTGGGCAGCGCCCATGGCTGGTTCCTGGAGCAGGCCAGCAGCCGCTTCGAGGTACTGGGCATCGAACCGGACCAGGTGGTGGGCGAGCGCGCCGCCGCGCGCGGCCTGCCGGTACGCCTGGGCTACTTCCCCGATGTGCTGGAAAGGGACGAGCGCTTCGACGTGATTGTCTTCAACGATGTGATCGAACATATCCCCGATATCGGCAGCGCGCTCGATGCCTGTCATGCCAGACTGAATCAGGGCGGTTTGCTGGTGCTGAATGTGCCGAGCAGCCGTGGCGTGTTCTACCGCCTGTCCAAGCTGTTCGTCCGCTTCAAGCTGCACGGGCCATTCGAGCGCATGTGGCAAAAGGATCTGCCTTCGCCGCACGTCCATTACTTCAACGAGAGCAATCTACGCACCCTGGTGGGGCGCCACGGCTTCGAGGAAAAGCAGGGTTTCGAACTGGCTTCGCTGAAGGCCAGCGGCCTGCTGGAAAGGCTGCGCTTTACTGGCGGCGTCAATCCCGCGGTGCTGTATGCGCAGTATATTGTGCTGCGCTGCGTGATCCCCTTCCTGAACCTGCTGCCCAGCGATATCGTGGTGGGCATCTACCGCAGGAAGGATTGAGGAGGCGCTTGCTTAGCTATCGAGCGTGAATTCGGTGAACGAGGTTTCCGAGGCCGGCGGCTTGTGTTCCGGCTCGTTGGCGGGCTTGGCGTCCGGTCCGTTGTTCAGCAGCCAAAGCAGGTTGGTGGCCGAATCGGCGTTGGCCAGGGCTTCCTCCTGCGTGATGGCGCCTTCCTGCACCAGGGCGTACAGCGCCTGCTCGAACGATTGCGAACCGGGCGAGAGGCTTTTTTCCAGCGCTTCCTTGATCTGGCTGATGTCGCCTTTCTCGATCAGTTCCGAGATATAGCGGGTGTTCACCATCACTTCCACGGCCGGCGTGCGCGTGCCGCCCTGGGCCGAGCGCAGCAGGCGCTGCGAGACGATGGCTTTCACCGTGGACGACAAATCCTGCAGCAGCGCCGCGCGGTTTTCGATGGGATAGAAGCTGATGATGCGGTTCAGCGCGTTGTAGCTGTTATTCGCATGCAGGGTGGCCAGCACCAGATGGCCCGATTGGGCATAGGCCAGGGCGGCGGCCATGGTTTCCTTGTCGCGGATTTCGCCGATCAGGATGCAGTCCGGCGCCTGGCGCATGGAGTTGCGCAGGGCGGTGTAGAAGTCCTTGGCGTCGCTGCCGATCTCGCGCTGGTTGACGATGGACTTGCGGTTCTTGAACAGATACTCGATCGGGTCTTCCAGCGTCAGGATATGGCCGGAGCGCAGCTCGTTGCGGTGATCGAGCATGGCGGCGATGGTGGTCGATTTGCCGGAGCCGGTGGAACCGACCAGCAGCAGCAGGCCGCGCTTTTCCATGATGAGTTCAGCCAGCACGGGCGGCAGGCCGAGTTCCCCCAGCACGGGAATATTCGCGGGCACAAAGCGGAACACGGCGGAAATGCTGCCGCGCTGGCGGAAGGCGGAGAGGCGGAAGCGGCCCAGGTTCGGCACCGAGACGCCCATATTCAACTCGTTCTCGCGCGCCAGTTCGTCCATCTGCGCTGGCGAGCAGATTTCGGACAGCAGGGCGTGGATATTGTCCGGCTCCAGCTTCTGCTGGTTGATCGGAATCAGATTGCCGTTGATCTTGATGTGGACCGGTGAATTCACCGCGAAGAACATGTCAGACGCGTTCTTCTCCTTCATCAGCTGGAACAAGCGATCCATCGCCATGGCACCCTCCGCAAAGAAAAACCGGGAGCGCCTGGCTCCCGGTTGCAAGGCAATTAAACGCCGCGCAGCAGTTCGTTGATGCCGGTTTTGGCGCGGGTCTGCGCATCCACGCGCTTGACGATCACGGCGCAGTACAGGCTGTACTTGCCGTCTTCCGAAGGCAGGGAGCCGGACACCACGACGGAACCGGAAGGCACGCGGCCATAGGTGATTTCGCCGGTGGCGCGGTCGTAGATCTTGGTCGACTGGCCGATGTACACGCCCATCGAGATCACCGAGTTCTCTTCCACGATCACGCCTTCCACGATCTCGGAACGGGCGCCGATGAAGCAGTTGTCTTCGATGATGGTCGGATTGGCCTGCATCGGCTCCAGCACGCCGCCGATGCCGACGCCGCCGGACAGGTGGACGTTTTTGCCGATCTGGGCGCAGGAACCGACGGTGGCCCAGGTGTCGACCATCGCGCCTTCATCGACGTAGGCGCCGATGTTGACGTAGGAAGGCATCAGCACCACGTTCTTGCCGATGAAGGAGCCGCGGCGGGCAACGGCCGGCGGCACCACGCGGAAGCCGCCCTTGGCGAAATCGTCGGCGCTGTAGTCGGCGAACTTGGTCGGTACCTTGTCATAGAACTGCATGGTGCCGTCCGATGGCAGCACCACATTGTTCTCCAGGCGGAAGGACAGCAGCACGGCTTTCTTGACCCACTGGTTCACCACCCAGGCGCCGCTGTCTTTCTGCGCCACGCGCAGGCTGCCGTTGTCCAGGCCGGCCAGCACGTGGTTGACGGCGTCGCGCAGTTCGGCGCTGCCGTTGGATGGGTTGATTTCGGCGCGGTTGTCCCAGGCCTGTTCGATGATTTGCTGAAGTTGTTGGCTCATGATGATGTTTACTTGGTCAGGGTGTTACAGAATTGGACAATGCGCTGCGCTGCTTCCAGGCCTTCGCCGGTTTCGGCCACCAGGGCCATGCGGATGCGGTTCTTGCCGGGATTGACGCCATGCGCTTCGCGCGCCAGGAAGCTGCCCGGCAGGACAGTTACATTATATTCGGCGTACAGGCGGCGCGCGAACTCCGTGTCCGACAGGCCGGTGCGGCTGACATCGGCCCACAGATAGAAGCCCGCGTCGGGCAGCGCTACGTCCAGCACCTGCTGGATCAGCGGGGTGACGGCGGCGAACTTAGCGCGGTATTGCTCGCGGTTGGACTCGACATGGGTTTCGTCGTTCCAGGCCGCGATCGACGCAGCTTGCACCGGCAGGCTCATGGCGCTGCCGTGGTAGGTGCGGTACAACAGGAATTTTTTCAGTACTTCGGCGTCGCCGGCCACGAAGCCGGAGCGCATGCCCGGCACGTTCGAACGCTTGGACAGGCTGGAAAACACCACCAGGCGCGCATACGGACGCTCCACCGTGGCCAGGCCGAGGATATGGGCTGCTTGCAGGGCGCCCAGCGGCGGCTCCTCGCCGTGGTAGATCTCGGAATAGCATTCGTCAGAGGCGATGATGAAGCCATGGCGCTCGGACAGGGCGAACAGGTTCTCCCAGTCGGTCAAGGTCAGCACGGCGCCGGCCGGATTGCCGGGCGAGCACAGATACAGCAGCTGCACGCGCTCCCACACCGAAGCCGGCACGCTGTCGTAATCGCAGGCGAAATTGCGCGCCGGGTCGGAGTTAACGAAATACGGCTCGGCGCCGGCCAGATAAGCCGCGCCCTCGTAAATCTGGTAGAAGGGGTTGGGGCTGACGACGACCGATTGCGCGGCCGGATCGATCACCGCCTGCGCCAGCGAGAACAGCGCCTCGCGCGAACCGTTCACTGGCAGCACCTGGGTGGCGGGATTCAGCGGCGGAATGCCGTAGCGGCGCTCCAGCCAGCCGGCGATGGCGCCGCGCAAGGCTTCCGTGCCCAGCGTGGTCGGATAATTTGCCAGACCGGCAAGATTGTCGGCCAGCGCCTGCTGGATGAAGGGCGGAGTAGGGTGTTTCGGCTCGCCCATGCCCAGGCTGATCGGGCTATATGCCGCATTTGGCGTGACGCCGGCAAACAGCTGGCGCAGTTTTTCGAACGGATAGGTTTGCAGCTTGTCGAGATGTGGGTTCACGGGCGTTGGACGGTGATTTTTTGAGTCGGAACCGGTGATTATAGCGTCTGCGCGCAACTGGGGCCGCGCATGCCATAATCGCAAGAATATCCATTTAAGAACAAGACCATGCAGGCAGTCCACGAAACAAATGAATCCATCCGCGACGCCGCCGTGACCGGCCAGGTCGGCCGCGCGCGCTTATTGACAGGGCTGGTGCAGGGCGGCCTGCTGTATTGGCTGTACCGCGCCTCGCGCGATACGGTTTGGCCGGCCACCGATCCTTTCATGTTTTATCCGCTGCTGATGCTGTCCCTGCTGGTGCCGGTGCTGCTGGTATCGAGCCTGGGACATTTGAACGGCCGCCAGCTGCTGCGCTGGCTCGGCGCGGTGGTGTTGGTCGTCGTCGCTTGCAGCCTGCATGATGCATGGCGGCGCGCCGAGTGGCGGCCGCATGCCGCGCTCTTCCCGTCCTTTTACCTGTTTGCGTTCTGCGTCTGCTTTTTCTATATCGCGCACTCCCTGGTGCTGGCCGGGGTGCGCGACGGGCGCCGCCTGGCGCAGTACGAGACGTATTTCGAGTCGGCTTGGAAGCTCTTCCTGCAACTGGCGTTTTCAGCCTTCTTTGTCGGCACGATGTGGGCGGTCCTGTTCCTCGGCAGCGCCTTGTTTGACCTGATCAAGCTGCGCTTCATGCGCGATCTACTGGGCAAGTCCTGGTTCGTGGTGCCAGTGATCTGTTTCGCCTTCTCCTGCGCCATGCACGTGACCGACGTGCGGCCCGCCATCGTGCGCGGCATCCGCACGCTCTTGCTGGTGCTGCTGTCCTGGGTGCTGCCGATCGCCACGCTGCTGGTGGCGGGCTTCCTGGGCGGCCTGCTGTTCACTGGGCTGGAACCACTGTGGCAGACGCGCCGCGCCACCTCCGTGCTGCTGGGCGCCACGGCCATGCTGGTGGTGCTGATCAACGCCGCCTTCCAGCACGGCGGCATGGAGCAGGGCGTGGCGCGCATGGTGCGTTTCAGCGCCCGCATTGCGGCCTGCCTGCTGCTGCCGCTGACGGCCATCGGCATCTATGCGCTTGGCTTGCGCGTGGCAGGCCGGGGCTGGAGCACGGATCGCGTCATCGCTGCCGCCTGCCTGCTGGTGGCGGCCTTCTACGCGTTTGGCTATCTGTACGCAGCCTTGCGCAAGGGGCCATGGTTGCAGGCGCTGGCCCAGGTCAATGTGGCGGCGGCGCTGCTGGTGCTGGCCGTGCTGCTGGCTCTGTATACCCCGCTGGCCGATCCGGCCCGTATTTCGGTGAACAACCAGGTGGAACGGCTGAAGCAGGGCCGGGTCACGCCGGAGCATTTCGATTTCGGCTTCCTGCGCTTCGAGGGCCAACGCTATGGGCGCGACGCTTTGCAGGAACTGAGCGGCTACAGCCAGGGTGCGCATGCGCCCAGAATACGCGAGCTGGCCGCCATCGCCGCCAAGGCGACGATCCGCAGCAGCTATGTTGAAACCGAGGCCATCACGGTTGGCGAGAATCTGACCATCTGGCCCAAGGGCGCCAAGCTGCCGGCCGGCTTCCCGCTCAGCGGCTGGAATCTGGTGCAGCCCGACTACGGCCTGCCGCGCTGCCTGCGTGAGAAGAGCTTCGACTGCGACGCCTTCGTGTTGGACATGACCGGTGACGACAAGCCGGAGGTGCTGTTGATCAGCAATGATGGATCGCATGGCGCCGCATTGATGAGCGAGGTCAAAGGGAAATGGCAGATGCTGGGCCGCCTGCCGTATGACGTGGGCGGCTGCGATGCGCTGCTGCAGAAGATGCGCTCCGGCGGCTATCGCGCGATTGCGCCGACCATGCGCGATCTGGAAGTGGGCGGCGTGCGTATCAAGCTCGAATCGGGCGAGTTCACGCCCTCCAATGTCTGCGCCGATCTCGGCAAGTAAGGCGTGCATGCGCCACCGCTGCGACCTGCTTTAAGGCTGCAGCGGGCAGGCCGCCATCGGCGTGTCCAGCCGGCGCTGCAACTCGCCGCGCAAGGCCGACAAGCCGTCGATACGGCGGTCGATCTCGGCCAGCTTGGTCTGCAGGGCGGCGCGCAGCTGGGGCGCGGCGGCATCCGGCGCGGCTAGCAGGGGCAGGTCGGCCTCGATCTCTTTCAGGCTGAAGCCCAGCGCCTGGGCGGTGCGGATATAGCACAGCCACTCCACCGCCTCGGGCGGATAGTCGCGGTAGCCGTTGCTGGCGCGCCGCGCGCGCAGCAGGCCGCGTTTCTCGTAAAAGCGCAGGGTGTCGCGGCTGATGCCGCTGGCGGCGGCGATTTCTCCGATTTGCATGGCCTTCCTTCAAAAGTGCTTGACCCTGGAGTGTACTCCAGGCTTTAGCATCGGCTTCCCTTTTAATTGGAGCTTGTTATGCCGATCTTTTCCGTTTCCGCCTTCCGCCGCGTCGTGCGCGCCAGCGCCGTGTACGATGTGCTGATGATCGCCGCCTTTGCCACGCCCTGGAGTTTTGCGCTGGCCCATGGCCAGCTCTCCACCCTGAACCAGGCCTTGGGCGGGGCGGCGCTGCCGGCTTTCTCGGCCCTGCACATTCTGTTCGCCTGCCTGCTGGGCAGTGTGGTACTGGTATGGTCGGTCCTGCGCATCCGCGATCCGCAGCCGCGCTTCGGCCGCTACGACGCCGTGGCGTGCCTGCTGTTTGCGCTGTGGATGCTGTGGGCCTGGCAGCAGACGGGCGCGCCCCTGCTCTGGCTTTTCCTGCTGCCCGAAGCGGCATGGGGTGTTGTGCAGGCGCTGCCGCTGCGTCGCCAAATGCCGGTATAGTGGCAGTTCATTCCGGGAGGAGGTGAACCATGCAAGCGCAACCCCTGATCGCCGTGCGCGACGTGCCAGCCGCCAGCCGCTGGTATCAGCAAGTGCTGGGCTGCCAGAGCGGCCATGGCGGCAATGACTACGAACAGCTCATCCATGGCGGACGCATGATCCTGCAGCTGCACCGCTGGGAGGCGCACGGCCACGCCCATATGGGCAATCCCGATGTGCGGCCCTACGGCAACGGCGTGCTGCTGTGGTTCTACAGCGAGGATTTCGATGATGCCGTGGAGCGCGCGGCGGCCATCCCGGCCACGGTGCTGGAAGGGCCGAAGGAAAACACCAATGCCTCGCATCGTGAAATCTGGCTGCGCGACCTGGATGGGTATGTGGTGGTGATCGCCGGCCCTTACGGCGATATGGGAATGTAAAAAATTGCGGCTCCTGTTGTCGATTCCAGCGTGGCCCAGCCGTCGTTGGAATGGAAACCCGCTTAACAGGAGCATGCGCAATGAGAAAACTGGTACTGACGATGTCCATGTCCGCCGACGGCTTCGTGGGCGGCCTGAATGGCGAAATGGACTGGCTGGCCGACAGCCTGGACGCCGACGCCACGGCCTGGCTGCTGGATGGCCTATGGCAGGCCGACGCTCACCTGATGGGCAGCGAAGCCTTCCGCGATATGGCGGCGCGCTGGGCTGGATCGCATGCGGCGCTGGCCGCGCCCTTGAACGCCATTCCCAAGATCGTGTTCACGCGCGGCGGCGTGGCCTTGCCTGCGGATTGCGGCAGCTGGTCGGAAGCGCGCGTGGTGAAAGGCTGCTTGCGCGATGAAATCCTGCGTCTCAAAGCGCAGCCGGGCCAGCGTCTGCTGGCCCATGGCGGCGCGGGCTTCGCCCAGAGCCTGGTGCGGCATGGCCTGGTGGATGAATACCAACTGATCGTGCATCCGGTGGTGCTGGGCAGCGGCTTGCCGCTATTCCCTATCATGGAGCAGCCGTTGAATCTCAAGCTGCTGAAGGCGCGCTGTTTCCCCTCAGGGGCCATGGCCCATGTCTACCGGCCCGCCTGATTTAGCAACCGCCGCCTGAGGCCTTGGCTTTGCGTACCCAGGTGCCCCGGCTTTTGCGCAGGACTTCGTACCACCACCATTCGTAGCCGTAGCCGGTGAGGACGATTTCCTGCTGTCCGTCCCCATCCAGGTCGGCGCTGCCGAGGAAGGCGTAGCGGCTGGTGCTGGTTTCTCCCTCGCTGAAGCTGGAGTAGGTCACGGCATAGCCGCCTGCAGGCTGGGCCTCGGCAATCAGGCTCAGGGCAAAGCTGACGTCAGCATTGACGTCGCTGCCGCCTTCGAACATCAGATTGGCCACCAAGGCGGGCGCCTGGCCATTGGCGCCGGGGACGGCGGCGAAATTCTGCAAGCCTTGGTTCTCGCCGGGCCACTCCTTAAGCGCGGCGTCGATATGGCGTGCCGGCACCTTGTGCTGGCGCAGCAGGGTGCCGGCCAGGGCGCGCACCTGGCTGTCCTGCGCGGCATCCGGCAGATACGCCGCCTGGCTGACGCTGGCCTGGGGCAGTGCCGCATTGCTGACGATCGCATCGCCCGATATCGGCGTCACTTCGCGGATATGGGCGGTATTCGAGGAGCAGCCCACTTCCTTCTTGCCGCTCACCACGACCTTGCCCTGCACGCCCGCGGCATAAGCGTAATACAGCCTGCCGGGGCGGTAGTAGCGTTCTTCGCGCTCGCTGGAAGGAAAATCGCTGATCCCGCCTTTCGACAGCATGGCGAGGGGCGCAATCAGTTCGCCCTGGCGGGCGAACAGCAGATGCGGCTCGCCGGCCTCGCGCAGCACCGTCTGCGACCGGACATGCGCATAGAGCTTCTGCGCCTGCGCCAGTTCGGCGCCGCGCTGTTCGCGCCGCAGCGCATCGATCAGTTCCTCCCATGCCTGCAGCGCCATCGGATCGAGCGCAACGGCGGCGCGCGCCAATTCGATGCGTTCCGTTGTTTTGACCGGCTGGCTGGCGGCGGCATCGGCCCCCGCAATGGCGGCTTGCGGCACCAGGCTCAAGGCCAGCAGCAGCGCCGCACACAGAGGACTGGCTGCCGCGCGCTTACGCATGGGGCACCTGCCAGGTTTGCTGCGCCACGCGCATCATATTGCGGCCCAGGACCATCAGCACCTCGCTGTCGTTCATGCCCAGCTTGCGCAGCTCGGCGGGCAGCTGGCGCCAGACGCCGGTCGGCGTGAAGCTGGGCGGCTGATCCGCCTTGTAGCCGGCCGCTTCCGGCCACCAGTAGCCGGCGTCGAAGGCGCCGGGCGGCGTGTCGTCCAGGCCGGGCTGCTGCACGCAGATATCCAGGCCGATGCCGACGTGGGCCACGCCTGCGATTTCCGCCACATAGGCCACATGGCGCGCCACATCGGCTGCGCTGGGACGCGACGCGCCGATGAACCAGGACAGGCCGGACACGCACACCACGCCGCCGGTGGCGGCGCAGGCCAGGATCTGCTCGTCCGTCACATTGCGGCCGTGCTGCACCAGGGTGTAGGGATTGGCGTGGCTGAACACCACCGGCTTGCTCGATGCTGCCATGATCTCCAGGCTGCACACGCGGCCCGTGTGCGAGCAATCCATCAGGATGCCCGCATCGTTGATGGCCGCGACCATGCGGTAACCGAGCGGCGTCAGGCCGCGCGCGCTGTCATGGCAGCCGTCGGCCACGCTGTTATTGCGGTTATAGGCCAGGTGGATCTGGCGCACGCCCAGGCTGGCGTAGAGGTCCACCATTTCGGGCTGTTCCAGCAAGGGCAGGCTGCCTTCCAGATCGAAACCGATGGCGATGCGGCCGGCGGCGGCGGCGCGGATGATGTCGTCCACGCTGCGCGCCAGGGTGTAGCGCTCCGGATTGGCGGCGATGGTGGCGCGGTAGCCGGCGATCACCGACATCACCTGGCTCACGGGATTCATGTCGGCGCCCACACAGACCGACACGTAGTTGACGCCGGCGGCTTGCAGCTCGGCGATGGGGGTGAAATCGGCCTGCGGATGCTGGGGCAGGCAGAAGTGGGCGTCCCAATTAATCATGTGGCAAAGCCTTTCTTGTTGAATTTTCGGCATTATAGTCCCATGAATGATGATTCAGAGCAATCGCCGCCGTGCTTTATACTGTCGGATTACCCCAGTTTTTAAGCAGCCATGTCCTTTTCCCCTCTCGGCCTTGCGCCCTCCCTGTTGAACGCCCTGGCCGAAATCGGCTACGCAGCGCCGACCGCCATTCAATCGGCCTCCATCCCGCCCGCCCTGCGCGGCGAGGATGTGCTGGGCGCGGCGCAAACCGGCTCCGGCAAGACCATGGCGTTTGCCCTGCCCATGCTGCACGCGCTGCTGGCAAAAAAAGCCGGTCCGCGCCAGCTGCATGGCCTGGTGCTGGCGCCCACGCGCGAGCTGGCGGCCCAGGTGGGGGAGGCGATCCGCAAGCTGGTATCGCATCTGCCGGTGCCGCTCAAGGTATCGATCGCCTTTGGCGGCGTCTCGATCAATCCGCAGATGATGGCGCTGCGCGGCGGCACCGACATCATGGTCGCCACGCCGGGCCGCCTGCTCGATCTGGTCGAGCACAATGCGCTCAAGCTCGATAGTGTCGCCACCCTGGTGCTGGACGAAGCGGACAAGCTGCTTGATATGGGCTTCAGCGAAGAGATCGGACGCATCCTGGCCCTGCTGCCGGCGCGGCGCCAGAACCTGTTCTTCTCCGCCACCTTCCCGGCGGCGGTGCAGGAACTGGCCACGCGCATGCTGCACCAGCCGGTGAAGGTGGAAACCACGGCAGAAGCGGCGCAGGAACCCGACATTCTGCAGCGCGCCATCGAAGTCGATGCGCCGCGCCGCACGCAATTGCTGAAGCATCTGATCAAGACGGAGAAATGGGAGCGCGTGCTGGTCTTCGTCGCGACCAAATACGCCTCCGAGCACTTGGCCGACAAGCTGCGCCAGAACGGCGTGCGTGCCGAAGCCTTCCACGGCGATTTCAGCCAAGGCGCACGTACCGAAGTGCTGGCCGATTTCAAATCCTCTCGACTGCACGTGCTGGTCGCGACCGACGTCGCCGCGCGCGGCATCGACATCGTCCAGTTGCCGGTGGTGGTGAACTATGACCTGCCGCGTTCCGCCGCCGACTACACCCACCGCATCGGCCGCACCGGCCGCGCCGGCGCCAGCGGCACCGCTGTCAGCTTCATCGGCGCCGACAGCGAAGCCCACTTCCGCCTGATCGAAAACCGCCAGAACAAACGCGTGCCGCGCGAACGCATCGCCGGCTTCGAACCGCTGCAGCAAGCTGCCGCAGTGCATCCCGCCACCGACACCCTCAACGGCGGCATCAAAGGCAAGCGCAAGAGCAAAAAAGAGAAGCTGCGCGAAGCCGCCGCCCAAACCAAGCCCGTTTGATCCAAATCAACGAATGTCCAACCCTGGTGTCAGGCACCAGAGGCGGACATTGTTTGATCTGGCGCAAAGAATGTCCGACCCTAGTGCCTGACACCAGGGTGGGACATTTTTTGATGTGGATCAAACTCTATGGGGTGGGGCTTTGGACGAGGGCGATGCGGCGGCGCAGGCGGGCGGTTTCGGCGGTGTCGCCGGCTTTTTCGGCGCGCTGGGCCTGCACGTTGAGCCAGGCGAGTAGGGGACGGCGCCAGCCTTGCGCGGACGCGGTGTCGATGGCGAGCGTCAGCAGCTCGGGCGTGGCGCGGTTGGCGCGGAATAGGGCGCCGGCGGCGACCAGGCGCGAGAGGGGATCGCTTATCGCCTGTGCCGCGGCGGTGGCTGCCGTGTCGCTGCTGGCGGCGAGGATGGCGCGCTGCGGTTCGGGCAGCAGGGCGGCATCGGCGGGATTGGCGCGGCCGGCGAGGTAGTTGGCGTAGGCGATGTCGGCGGCGCTGGCGTCGGCGCGCAGGGCTTCGAAGCCGCTGCAGTCTTCGAACGTCAGCGCGGCGACGCGGGCGGCGCAGCGTATCAGTTCGGCGCGGATCACCAGCTCCATCTTGCCGGTGCTGGCCAGTTGTTCGCGGGCGCGCTTGAATTCGTTTTTCTCGACGCTGGCATTGCCGCTCATATAGGCGGCCGTGGCGCGTTCCATCGAGCTTTGCGCGTTCATCTGCCAGTCGGGCACGCGCGGGCCGCTGCCGCAGGCGTTCAACAGCAGCAGGGCGGCGGCGTAGAGGAGGGGGCGGACATGGCTCATGGCAGTTTGATCTCCGTGTCATCGCGCTTGAAGGGCCATTTGCGGTTGATTTCGTTGACCAGCTGTTCGATGCGGCGCAGATTGCTGTCCACGTCGGCGCGCAGCGCGCCCAGGTCTTCGGTGGCGACGCGCGCATTGGCGCCCACGGCTTGCGCTTCAACCAGCACCGCATCCATTTTCTTCAAGCTTGCGCGCGCATCCGACAGCAGACCATTCAGCTGCACCACGGCCACCTGCGCATCGTTGGCCACGCCGTTCTTGCCGAAGACGCGGTTATCGGCATTGCCCACCAGCTTGTCGGCCTTGACGATCAGGGAGTTCGCATTGCGCAGCACTTCCTGCGCCTTCCGGTCTTCGCCCGCGATCAGGCCCATGGCGCCGCCCGGCCCATTGAGTTTCTGGGTCACGCCTTCCACATTGCGCAGGCTATTGCCCAGCGAGGAGTCGGCGGCCGTCAGCGCGGCCACGTTGTTCAGCAAATCCTTGGCGGCTGACAGCAGGCGCGGAATCTCGGCCGCCGCGTCGCCCACCAGCAGTTCACGCTCCGCGCCATCCTTGAGCGGCGGATCGGTGGGGATGCCGCTGAAGGCGCGCAGGCGGGCGCCGCCCACCAGCCCCCGTTCCAGCGTGAAGATGCTGGTCGAGCGCAGCCAGTGCGCATCCTTTTCCGGCACATCGACCAGCACGCGCGCCTTGCCGTCCGCACCCAATTCGATACGCAGCACGCGGCCCACGGGGAAGCCGGCGAAGGTCATGTCCATGCCCACCGCAACCCCTTCGGAGTCGTCGGTGGTCAGGACCAGGCGCTGGGTCGGTTCAAAGGCGCCGCGCGCATACATCAGATACAGCACGGCGCTGGCGACCAGGGCCACCATCAGGAGCAGCAGCAGGGCGGCCTTGAATTCGGCGTGGCGCACCGGGGCCGCTTCGGGTGCCGGTGCGGCAGGGGAGGAAGTGGGTTCGTTCATGATGCAATGTGAATCAGTAGTAGTTGCCCATCAGGGAGGCGGCTTCGATCAGCAGGATCACGGAGAACATGCGGACCATATCGGCCAGGCCGTGGGTGCCGTGAGCGCGTCCGAACAGGGGATTGGCCGCGCCATGGTAGTAGGAGGAAGCCAACGGAATCACGCCCACGGCAAAGCTGAAGAACAGGATTTTCAGCGCCAGGATCATGGAGACGGCGGGATTGAAGATATGTCCCACCACCCGCGTATAGCTTTGCAAGGCCCATGGCGTAAAGCCATAGATCACCAGATAGGCCAGCACCAGGGTCAGCACGCAGCTGACCGCCGCCAGCAGCCAGACGGCGAACACGCCGGCCGCCGCGCGCGGAAAGAATTCGGTCTGCAGTGCATCGCGCGCGTCGAGACGGGCCGGGATGCCGCTGGCCGAAGCTGCCGCCAGCCGCATCTGCGCGAATTCCACGCCGGCCGGCAGGGTGCTGCGCAGGGCCACGAAGAGAGCCGCCGTGAGCGGAATCAGTTCCAGCACCAGCACCCGCACCACCATCTCCAGCGCATAGCGTGAAAGGCCGTAGCTGAACGACGTCACCACCACGATGCGGATGATAACGAGGCTGATGAGGGCCGACAGCACGGAGAACCACAGCAGATTGGGCGCGGTCGCCACCACCAGATGGTGGGCAATCCAGGGCAGCCGGGGACTGGCGTATGTGGAGGGAGTAAAGGCGCGCGAGATGATCAGCGCCGCGAATTGCAGCAGCCGCCACCAGCTCGTCAGCCAACCCATGGCGGAACGATGCAGGCGCCGCAGCGGCGGATAGGACGATGCGTTGGTGCTCATGAGGGACATCTTAGCACTCCGCCTTATTTGCCGGGGAACGATTCAATAATGGCATCGGCCACGGCGCGCACGCGCGCGCTGCGATTCAGGTCGCTGTGCATCACCAGATACATATCGTAGCTGTGCTCCCGCTCCGGCCAGATGCGTATCAGGCGCGGATCGGCGTCGGCCATATGGGTGGGCAGTTCGCCGATGCCAATGCCGGCGCGGGTGGCTTCCAGCAGCATCAAGCCGGTGTTGACCTCCATCGCCACGCGCGCATTGTGTACCGGCTCGCCGCAGATTTTCTCGGCGTGGCGCGGCGCCACCGAGGCGTGGTAGACGACGATATCGTGGTCCGCCAGTCCCGTGCCGGGCTGCGGCTCGCCACGCTGCTTGAGGTAGGCGCGCGTGGCGTACAGGCCCGCTGCGCGCCGCGTCAGGTGGCGCGAGATCAGATCGGGACTGGTGGGCTTCACCGTGCGCACGGCCAGGTCGGCCTCGCGCCGGGTCAGGCTGGAGACATGGGTATCCACCGACAGCACGATGCGGATGTCGGGATGCTTTTTGTGCAGGCGGTGCATGGCGTCGATGACGAAGTGGGTGGCCATGGTGTCGGTGGTTGCCAGCCGCACCACGCCGGACAGGCGGTTGTCGATGCCCTGCATTTCGCGCTGCAGCTGGTGCGCCGCCTGCTCCATCAATTCGGCGGAGCGCTGTGCCGTCTCGCCGGCCGGGGTGGGCACATAGCCGTCCGGCGTGCGCAGGAAGAGGCGCGCGTTCAAGCTGCTTTCCATGGCCGCCAGGCGGCGTCCCACCGTAGCCTGGTCGATGTCCAGCTGCGCCGCCGCGCCGCGCAAAGTGCCGGCGCGGCAGAGTGCCAGAAAGATGCGCGCATGGTCCCAATCCATTTTCTTCTCCCTCTCGTGATGCAATTTTGCATCACGATGCCGAGGTGATGCGTCTTTACTGCATCATGAAGCAGAATTAGTATCGATGCAAGGAGGAAACATCGTGCTTTTATTTACCCTCGCCATCGGCTTCGTGATGGCAATGATCGACGTCACCGCCGTGAACACGGCTTTAGGCAGCATTTCGGCCGACCTGCATGTGCCGCTATCGGGCCTGGTGTGGGTGGTGGACGGCTACACCCTGACGTTTGCCGCCTTCCTGCTCGCAGGCGGCGCGCTGGCCGACCGCATCGGCGCGCGCCAGACCTACCAGGGCGGCTTGCTGGTCTTCGTCGCCGGTTCGCTGGCTTGCGCCTTGGCGCCCAGCGGCAATGCCCTGGTCGCCGCGCGGCTGTTACAAGGCACGGGCGCCGCGCTGTTCATGCCCAGCTCATTGAGCCTGCTGACCCATGCCGCGCCCAACGACACGGCGCGCACCCGCATGGTCGGCACCTGGTCGGCCCTGGTGGGTTGCGCCGCCACTGTCGGGCCGCTGGTGGGCGGCCTGCTGGTGCACGAATTCGGCTGGCGCAGCGTGTTCTGGATTAATCTGCCGCTGGGACTGGCCGGTATCGTGCTGGCGCAGATGCTGGCGCCGGCGCCGGCCGCGCATCGGCGTCCGCTGTCCATGCTCAGTCATGTGCTGGGCGTGCTGACGCTGGCCGCGCTGAGCTTCCTGCTGATCGAAGGTCCGGTGCGCGGCTGGACTTCGGCCTCGGTCGTCGCCGCCTCTTTCTTTGCCTTGCTGTTTGCCGGCGTGCTGGTATGGCGCGAGCGCGCCGCGGCCCATCCGATCCTGCCGCGCGCGCTGCTGGCCAGCAGCAGCTTCGCCGCCGCCAACTTCACCGGCTTCCTGATCAACTTTGCCGTATTCGGCCAGATCTTCCTGCTCAGCCTATTCTTCCAGCAGGCGCACGGTTCCAACGCGCTGGAAACGGGGATGAAGATTCTGCCCATGCTGGCGGCCAGCACTATCGGCAATTTCTTGTCAGGCCGCGTTATCGCGCGCACCGGCACCCGGCCCTCGCTGCTGGGCGGTCTCGCCGTCAGCGCCCTGATGGGCGCCGTGCTGACCCGCACCGGGCCGCACACGCCCTATCTCTTGATGATGGCCGGCGTGCTGGTGATGTACCTGGCCATCGGCCTTGCCATCCCGGCCATGACGACCACGGTGATGCAAGTCGCGGGCAAGACCCACGCCAATATCGCCGCCGCCGCGCTGAACGCCAACCGCCAAATCGGCGCCCTGGTCGGTGTCGCCGCCATGGGCAGCATTCTGCATGCCGTGGAAGACTGGGGCTGGCGTCTGACGCTCGGCTTCGGCGCCATTGGCCTCGCTTACGGCATCGCCTGCCTGCTGGTACACCAGCGCGTGCGCCAGCACCTGCCGCAAAGCGGCGCCGATCCCGACGCCACCCTGCAGGCGGGCCATTGAGCCGGCTGGCTTAGCCGTGCTGGCGGCGCCAGGTGATGAGCTCGGCGATGGTGAGGATGGGCATGGCGTGCTGCTCGGCGAAGCGTTCGATGGCTTCGCCGCGCATCATGGTGCCGTCGGGATTCATCAGTTCGCACAGCACGCCATACGGTTGCAGACCGGCCAGACGGGCCAGGTCGACCGAGCCTTCGGTGTGGCCAGCGCGTTCCAGCACGCCGCCGGGCGCGGCGCGCAGGGGGAAGATGTGGCCGGGACGGACGATGTCTTCGGGCTTGGCGTGGCGCGCAGTGGCGGCGCGGATGGTGGTGACGCGGTCGGCGGCCGAGACGCCTGTCGTCACGCCGTCGCGCGCTTCGATGGAGACGGTGAACGGGGTGCCGAAGCGGCTGCCGTTTTCGGCGGCCATGGGCGGCAGTTCCAGCTCACGCACCTTGTCGGCTGGCAGGCACAGGCAGACGATGCCGCTGCATTCGCGGATCAGCAGGGCCATGCTTTCCACCGTCAGCTTGTCGGCGGCGAGTATCAGGTCGGCTTCGTTTTCGCGGTCGAAATCGTCCAGCAGGATGACCGGCACGCCGGCGCGCATGGCTTCCAGTGCCGCGTGGATGCGGCCTTCCAGGTCGGTGCTATGAAGGGTGTAGGAATTGACTAACATGTGAAACGCTCCTCGCATAAGTGGGCGAAAAACGCATCAGGGCAAAGCGAATGGACACGGCTTCCCAGGCCGCGAACGGCGCAGGAAATCGCGCAAAGCGCACATCTTCTTTCATCCGGACTATACCGTCGGCTCTGGCTTCGCACCAGATCTGCTGACCCTGCTTGCGCAGGCGCTCGCGGGCTTGACCGTTGCCGGTCTTACCGCCGGTGGGGAATCGCACCCCGCCCCGAAGACGTATTGATTAAGTTGTTGCCCGTCACCATGACGGGCCGTGGCATTGTAGCAGCGCCACAAAAACTTTGCTTATGAGGAAAGCTTCTAGCACAAAGATGTTGCCGTAGTGTATTGTTATTACCCTTGCCAAATTGGCTATCCAGAAAAGCACCACTGCATGAAAACTTCTCTTCGCCTCATTTCCGCCGCCGTGTTGTTCAGCTGTTCGCTGCTGGCCCAGGCTGACATCAAGCTGGGCGACAAGCTGCCCGTCTCGCCCGCCGTCAAGGTCGGCAAGCTGCCGAACGGCCTGACCTACTACATCCAGAAGAATGCGCGTCCGGAAAAGCGCCTGGAGCTGCGCCTGGTGGTGAAGGCCGGTTCCATCCTGGAGGACGAGGACCAGCGCGGCCTGGCCCACTTCACGGAGCATATGGCCTTCAACGGCAGCACGAATTTCAAGAAGAACGAGCTGATTTCTTACCTGCAGTCGATCGGCGTGCGCTTCGGCGCCGACTTGAATGCCTACACCAGCTTCGACGAAACCGTCTACATGCTGCCGATTCCGACCGATAAAAAGGAAAACGTGGAAACCGGCTTCCAGGTGCTGGAAGACTGGGCGCACGGCGTGGCCTTCAAGGACGATGCCATCGAGAGCGAGCGTGGCGTGGTGCTGGAAGAGGAGCGCCAGGGCAAAGGCGCCATGGACCGCATCAACAAGGTGCTGTATCCGAAGCTGCTGAACGGTTCGCGCTATGCCAACCGTTTGCCGATCGGCAAGGCCGAGGTGCTGCGCAACTTCAAGCCCGATGCGATCCGCCGCTTTTACCGCGACTGGTATCGTCCCGACCTGATGGCGGTGATCGCGGTCGGCGATATCGAGCCGGCCGAGGCGGAAAAGCTGATCCAGGCCCACTTTGGCCGCCTGAAGAATCCGGCCAAGCCACGCGCCCGTCAATACGCCAAGGTGCCGACCTATAGCAAGCCGGAGGGCGTGGTCATCACCGATCCCGAGGCGGGCGGCAATGCGGTCATGATCCGCTATCCGATCTTCGCCAAAGCGGAAGGCCAGACTTATGGCGACTACCGCGCCAAGCTGATCGAAGGCCTGTACACCGGCATGCTGAACCAGCGCATCGCCGAATTGACGCAGCAGGCCAATCCTCCCTTCCTGTTCGGCGGCGCGGCCATGGACCAGGTGGTGTCGGGCTACCACGCCTTCAACACGCGCGCCGTGCTGGGCAAGGATGGCGCCCTGCCGGCCATCACGGCCCTGCTGCAGGAGGAGCAGCGCGCGCGCCAGTTCGGCTTCAGCGCCGAGGAGCTGGAGCGCGGCAAGAAACGCATCCTGCGCGGCATCGAACGCCAGTATCTGGAGCGCGAGAAATCGGAATCGGGCGCTTTCGTCAGCGAGTACACGCGCAATTTCCTGACGCAGGAAACCATGTCCGGCATCGAGCATGAGTACAACATCACCAATGAGTTGGTGCCGAAGATCGCGCTGGAGGAAGTCAACGCGGCTTACCGCAAGGCGGTGCCGGCGCAGAAGAACAAGCTGGTGGTGTACACCGGCGCGAGCAAGGCGCAGGCAGCACTGCCGACGCCGGCCGAGCTGCTGGCCACTGCCGCCGCTGCCGAGAAGCAGACCCTGGCTGCGCATGAGGAAAAGCAGTTGGCGAGCCAGCTGATGGACGCGGCGCCGCAAGGCGGCAGCATCGTCAGCGAAAGCGTGAATGCCAAGCTGGGCACGACGGAACTGGTGCTGGGCAATGGCGTGAAGGTGGTGCTGAAGCCGAGCGACTTCAAGAACGACCAGGTGCAGCTGGGTGGCGCGCGCTTCGGCGGCCAGTCCCTGTATGGCGTGGCCGATGTGCAGAATGCGCGCTACGCGTCCAGTATTGTCGGCCAGATGGGCATCAAGAATCTGAGTCCGCTGGATTTGAGCAAAGTCCTGGCCGGCAAGACGGCGCGCGTTTCCCTCAATATTGGCGAGCTGTCGGAGTTCGTCAGCGGCGGTTCGGGCAGCGCCGATATCGAAACCATGCTGCAACTGGTGTATCTGGGCATGACCCAGCCGCGCCGCGACGAAGCGCTGTTCCAGGCCTTTATCGGCCGCCAAAAGGAAATCGCCGCCAATTCCCAGGCCGTTCCGGAAGTGAGTTTCATGAACGCCTTCGTCAAGACCATGTTCAACGATAATCCGCTGGCTCCGGGCCTGCCCAAGCCGGAGGATTTCGACAAGGTGCAGCTGGACCGCGTGCTGGAAATTTACCGCGAGCGTTTCTCCAGCGCGCGCGGCTTCACCTTCAACCTGGTGGGCAGCTTCGACGTGGAGAAGGTCAAGCCGCTGCTGGCCAGCTATCTGGGCACGCTGCCGGCCGGCGAGATCGTCAGCGAATTCAAGGACCGTGGCGTGCGTCCGGTACGCGGCGTGGTCAAGCGCGAAGTGCTCAAGGGTAAAGAGCAAAAGAGCCTGGTGATGCTGACCTTTGCCGGCGACGCCGAGTACTCTGCGGAAGCCCAGCTGCGCCTGCAGGCGCTGATGGAGGTGCTGAACATCAAGGTCAACGAAGTGCTGCGCGAGCAGAAAGGCTTGATCTATAGCGGCGGCTTCCATGGCGCTCTGCTCAAGCAGCCGTATGGCGCGTATTCGATCTCGCTGAACCTGCCTTGCGGTCCGGAGAACGTGGACAAGGTGGTGGCTGCCGCGCTGGAGGAAATTCGCAAGGTGCAGGAAAACGGTCCCGAGGCGGCCGACCTGGCCAAGGTGAAGGAAGGCTGGAGCAAGGGCGACCTGCGCGCCATGCGCGAGAACGGCCACTGGCTGTCGCATCTGCAGGCGGTGCAGCAGGACGGCCGCGATCCCGAAGCCATCCTGACCCGCGTCGCGCGCGGCAACGCCGTCACGGCGCAGGACGTGCAGGCCACGGCCAAGCGCTACCTCGATCTGGAAAATTATGTGCAGATGGTGCTGAAGCCGGAGCCGAAAACCGGTGAATGACCCAGGCGCAGGCCCAGGCCTGCGCCGCCGCACCCGCCGCCGCGGGCTGCCGGT
>NZ_JABWEB010000027.1 GCF_013369485.1 Massilia sp. BJB1822 | reverse complement strand
CTTGCGCCAGCATGCGCGCGCGCTGCAGGCGGCCGGCCACGACTGGCGCGTCGCGCTGGCTGCGCTGCGGCCGCATACGCAAGCCATCTGGCAGGCCTGGGACAGCGCGCAAAGACGGCGCTTCCTGCGCCATGTGCAGCCTTACTGGGACAGCCACCGCCACCGCATGGCGCCCGAGGTGCAGCAGCGCCTGCAGGCGGCCTTGGGCAGCGGCGCCTTGCGCGTGCATGCGGCGCGCCTGCTTGGCTATAGCGAGGATGCCGAGAGCGTGCGCGTGCGCCTGCAGCCGCGCGCCGGCCACGCGGACGCGGCGCAGCAGGGCGCCGCGCCCGCGCTGGCGCTGCGCGTGGCGCGCGTGATCAATTGCACCGGCCCGGCCGGTCCGGCCGCCTGCGGCAATGCGCTGGTGCGCCAGCTGCTGGAGGAGGGGCTGCTGCGCGCCGACGCGCTGGGTCTGGGCATCGAAGTGGGGCCGGGCTGCGCGGTGCGCGACGCGGCGGGCCGCTGCAGCCGGGTGCTGCACTACATCGGCCCTTGGCTGAAGGCGGACTATTGGGAAGCCATCGCCGTGCCCGAGCTGCGCCGCTTCGCGCGCCAGATCGCGCAGGATTGCTTGAAAGAACTATAATACGCGGCTTGTTCTTTTGATGCGAAAACAAGCATGCGTTTCCTTTCCCGTCCCTTGCTGGCGCTTGAAGCGTGGGCTGAGCGCCGCAGCGCGCGCCTGAACCGTCCCGCCGCGCCGTTGTTGGCTGCCATCCTCGTGCCGCTGCTCTGCGGCCTGCTGTCGCTGGCCATGGGCCAGGACGATGGCTGGGATATGCGCAACTACCACCTGTACAATGTGTATGCCCTGCTCAATGGCCGCGTCGGCGGGGACATCTCCGCCGCCGGCTTCCAGAGCTATTTCAACCCCACGCTGGACATCCCCTACTATCTGCTGACGCAATGGCTGCCCGCGCCGCTGGCGGGCTTCGCGTTCGGCGTGCTGCATGGCTTGAACTTTCTGCTGGTGCTGGGCATTGCGCGCCAGCTGCTGTCGCGCGAAGCGGTGGGCCGTCCGCGCCTGGCGCTGCTGCTGGCGATGGCGGGCATGCTGGGCGCCGGCTTCCTGTCCGAACTGGGCAACTCCATGGGCGACAATATGACGGCGCTGCTGGTGCTGGCCGCGGTCTATCTGCTGCTGCGTGGCTGGGACGCGCTGGCCGCCGCCGACGGCCGCGCCGTCCGCCTGGCGCTGTTCAGCGGCCTGCTCATGGGCTTTGGCGCAGGCCTGAAACTGACCAATGCCACGTATGCGCTGGCGCTGTGCCTGGCCTTTATCGCCATTCCCACCGCGTTCTGGCGGCGCGTGCGCCTGGCCTTCGTCTTCGGCCTTGGCGTCCTGGCCGGCATGGCCGCGACGGCCGGCTGGTGGATGTTCAAGATGTGGCAGTTGTTCGGCAATCCGCTCTACCCGCAGTTCAACAATATTTTCCACAGCCCGCTGGCCATGGAGGGCGGCGTGCTCGATACCGGCTATGTGCCGAAGAATCTGGGCGAAGCCCTGCTGTGGCCCTTCATCTTCACCGCGCATGTCAGCCGCGTGGCCGAGGTGCCGCTCAAGCAGCTGATCTGGCCCATCGTCTATCTGCTCTTCATCGGTTTTGCCGGCGTCTGGCTGTACCAGCGGCTGCGGCGCCAGCATCAGCCGCGCCCCCTCGGTTCGCGCGCCGCTTTCGTGCTGCTGTTCTTCGCGCTGTCCTATCTGTTCTGGCTCAAGCTGTTCGGCATCTACCGCTATCTGATTCCGATCGAGCTGCTGGCGCCGGTGGCGACCTGGCTGCTGTTGCAGCGCCTGTTCACGGGCCAGGTTGCGCGACGCTGGGCGACAGGCTTGCTGGCCATCGCCAGCCTGGCGGTGCTCCCCTTCGTCACCTGGGGGCATGCCGGTTGGGCCGGCCGTGCCTTCAGCGCCCAGGTGCCCGCGATCGCCAAGCCGGAAACGGCGTTGCTGTTGAATGTAGTCCCGCATCCACCCATGGCCTGGATGGCGCAGTTCTTCCCGCCGCAGATGCCGGTGGTGGCGCTGGGTACCAGCTTCCAGGAGACGCCTGCCTATCTGGCGCGCATCGAGGCGCTGATCGCCAGCCGTCCCGGCCCCCATTATGTGATGCTGCCGGCCGCGCGCAACGAGAAGGAACCGGGCCTGCAGAAGAAGATCGCCTTGGCGCGCGCGCTGGGCTGGACCGACAGCGCGGCCGGTTGCACGCGGCTGGAAAAACTCAGCCAGCGCGTGCGCTTGCAAGCCCAGTACCGCGCTTTGCCCGCGCCGGACTCGGCCGGCCAGCTTTGCACGCTGGAGCTGCTGCCCAAGCATCAGGTGGACCTGGCCGCGCAAGACCGCGCCACGCGCGCCTTTGCCCAGCAGCGCCTGCCGCTCTACCGCTTGCAGCTCGATGAAGCCAGTTGCCGCGGCTATGAGGCGTGGGTGGGCGCCGACCGCTATCCCTACCAGCTGTGCCGCGTAACGGCGCCGCGCTGAAGTCCGCCGGGTCTTAGTTGCCGACGCCGGCTTCCTTGAGCAGCTGGCGGTATTCATGCGACTGGCGCACCGCGCCCATCTCGCGCCAGATGGCTTCGGCGCGGGCCGGGTCGCGCTCATATGCCTGGTGGCTGAAGATCAGGTGGAAGACCAGGGTGGCGTAGGGCGGCATGGCTTGCTGCACGCGTTCGCGGAAGCGCGGATCCTGCAGCGCCAGACGGCTCGCTTCGCTGCCCTGCAGCACCGCCACATCGAACATGCCGGACACCAGCAGGCGCAGGGCATCGTCGGCCGACTTCACCAGTTCGCGCGGCTTGTAGCCGCGTTCGCGCAGCACGCTGGCGATCATATAGCCGGTCTGCACGGCGATTTCGCCATTCGGGCTGTACAGCGTCTGCCCATCCCAGCGGCCCTGGCCGCCGATGCGCAGGTAAACGTAGGCATGGTCTTCGTTGAGCGCGCGGGCTGGGTCGGAGCGGCCGTCCGGCAGCAGGGGAAACTGGCCGAGGCGGCGCCGCGCCGGCGAATCGGCGGCGGCGATCACGCCATCCACGCGGCCGGAACGGATCTCTTCCAGGCAGCGCCGCCAGGGCTTCGGCACATACACGAATTGCTCGCCCAGCTGTTTTTCGACGCGCCGCAGCAGCTCGAAATTCAAGCCCTTGCCCTTGGGCGTGGTCCAGGGCCGCTGCGCCACGTCTTCGAAGCAGAGGGTCAGTGGCGGCGGCGCGGCACGTGCCGGCAGGCCGGCCAGCAGAGCCAGGCTGGTGAGGATTAGAAGGTAGCGTCGTCTGGCGCGCATTGCCGCTCCGCTCGGTTTGCCATCGGGGCCAGTCTCAAGTATTCGCGGCCCCTGATCTGCATCCTAGCATGCCGGCCACACCGGCTGGCAAGACTTCTTTACGCATAGTTGGCCTTAATGGAGGCTTAATTAACAGGAAATATAAGTTGTTAGTAGGTAACATCGATGTTCCCTCTTGCAGAATGGCAAGCTGCCCCCTACCATCGGTCTCGCCCTTATTTTCCTGTAATAATCCGGCACGGTCGGGCCAGCTTCCAGCGCGCCTATATTCCCGATCGTTCAATCAAAAATAAAAACAATCGCATTTAAAGTGCGAACCCGAAGAGAATCGTATTAATGCCTCATAGACATGCATTCCATAAAGATGAGGGGAAATGCCGCGCCACGCGGGCGGTGCTGGACCGGCTGGGCGATAAATGGAGTTTCACAATAGTCAGCTGCCTGTGCCAAGGCCCATTGCGCTTCAATGAGATCCGGCGCGGCATCGGCGTGATTTCGCAGCGCATGCTGACCCTGACCTTGCGCGGCTTGGAACGCGATGGCCTGGTGGTGCGCACGGTGTATCCCACGGTGCCGCCCGGCGTCGAGTACGCGCTCACCGAGTTGGGCCATAGCCTGCTCAAGCCCATGGTGGGCCTGGTCGAGTGGGCGTATGAACACCAGGAACAGGTGCATACGGCGCGCAGCCGCTTCGATGAAAAAAGCCAGCGTTCGAACGCGCCGGCCGTGGGCATGACCCATGGCCGGCGAAATTATTAATTAGTAATATCTGTTATTGATAGGTAACATTCTTGTGCCTTCTTGTTGAATGGCGGCAAGCTCAATACCATCGTTTTTTCTTTATTGGTCTAAAAGGAGAGGCGATGAAACATCTCAGTGTCCGGCAGCGCATGCTGGCCGGCTTCGGCATCTTGATGTTATTGCTGACCAGTATTTCCGCGCTGAGCCTGTATAGCTTATATACGCTGAACGAGAATCTGAAAAGCATCGTCAATATTAATAATGTCGAAGCCCGGCTGGCGGCCACGCTGGCGGCGACGGTGCAGGACCGCGCCATCGCCATCCGCAACCTGGCCCTCCTGAGCGACGAGGGGCAGCGGCGGGCCGAGGTCGAGCGCGTGCGCAAGCAGGAAGCCCTGTATGCCGACACCTATGCCCAGCTGGGCAAGATGTTCCATGAAGACGCGAATACCCTGCCCGAGGAGTTGCGCCTCTACAACGCACTGAAGAGTGTGGAGGCGGACAGCCAGCCCGCTTTCCAGCAAGCCATTGCGCTGGGCCTGGCGGGCGACCGCGACGGCGCCACGGCCCTGCTGGTGGGCGAGATGCGGCGCGGCCAGCGCGCCTGGCTGGCCGCCACCGGCGCGCTGCAAGCCATGGAAGACCAGCTCAGCGCTGAAACCGGCATTGCCGCCACCGAGCATGCCGAAGCGTCCAGCGCCCTGATCATGCTGCTGGGCGGGATCGCCATCGGCTGCGGCCTGCTCACGGCCTGGCTGGTCACGCGCAGTCTGCTGCGCCAGCTGGGCGGCGAGCCGGCCCTGGCGCAGGAAGTGGCGCGCCAGATCGCCGACGGCAATCTGGGTGTGGCCGTACCCCTGTCGGGCGAGCGCGACAGCCTGATGGCCTCGCTCGAATCGATGCGCCGCCAATTGAACACCATGGTGTCCGGCATCATCGCCTCGGCCAAGACGATTGCCGTGGCGGCCGATGAAATCGCCCAGGGCAATGCCGACCTGTCGCAGCGCACCGAGGAACAGGCGTCCTCGCTGGAGGAAACCGCGTCCAGCATGGAGGAACTGACCACCACCGTGCGCCAGAACGCCGAGAATGCGCGCAGCGGCAATGCGCTGGTGCAGAATGCGGCCACAGTCGCCGCCAGCGGCGGCCAGGTAGTGCAGCGCGTGGTGGCGACCATGCAGGATATCGCCGCCAGCTCGGCCCAGGTGACGGAGATCATCGCCGTGATCGAAGGCATCGCCTTCCAGACCAATATCCTGGCCCTGAACGCCGCCGTGGAAGCGGCGCGCGCCGGCGAGCAGGGACGCGGCTTTGCCGTGGTGGCCGGCGAGGTGCGCACCCTGGCCCAGCGCAGCGCCACCGCGGCGCGCGAGATCAAGGAATTGATCGGCGCTTCGGCCAGCCATGTAGCGGGCGGCTCGCAGCTGGTCGATGCGGCCGGCCGCACCATGGCCGAGGTGGTGCAGGCGGTAGGCAAGGTGCAGCACATCATCGGCGATGTCAGCGCCGCCTCGCACGAGCAGAGCGCCGGCATTGAGCAGATCAATATGGCCATCATGCAGATGGATGCGGTCACGCAGCAGAACGCGGCGCTGGTGGAGCAGGCGACGGCGGCGGCGCAAGCCCTGTCGGCGCAGGCGCACAGCCTGCGCGCCGCGGTGGCCCGCTTTACCGTGGTGGAGGAGCGCGCCGGCGTGCCGGCGCGGCTGGTGCTGCCGCCGCGTCAGAAGCCGGCGGCAAGGCGCGGCTTGCCTGCCGCGCAGGGTGTGGCGTAAGGGCGCGCGCTGAGGGCGCGGCTCAGCTCTCGCTGCGCTTGCGGCCGAAGAATTTGGCGATGCCCGCCACCAGCGCCGCCGCGCCGACGAAGATCAGCTTCTTGAAGGCGACCAGCAGCGCGAGCAGCTTGCCGAACAGGCCCAGCTTGCCGGCCACGCCGCCCGCCACCAGCGCGGCCAGACCGTATTCGGCCACCTTGTCGGTGCTGGCGTTGAAGTCGGCGTAGCGGTTGCCGGCCGTGAAATCGGTGAAGGCCGTGACTTTCTGCATCTCCGCCTTGACCGCCTTGATCTGCTCCATGCCGGCCACCGCATTCAGCACCAGCACGCCTTCGCGGCCCAGCACGCGGATGTTGTAATTCAGGCTGTTCTGGCTGTCGGTATCGTTGCTCAGCTCCTTGGCCCAGTACAGCTTGTGGCTGGCCTTGTCGTAACTGGGCTGCTCGGCCCAGCCGCGCAGGTGCATGGCGTGATAGCCCTGCTTCTTGCGCTCGGCGTTTGCTTCCTCGATTCCTTCCTGCATTTCCTTGAGCAGCTTGGCGTAGTCGATGCTGTCGGCATCGTCGTCCTTCACATGGCCATCCTTGTCGTAGGTGATGATCACGCCCCAGCCTTCGGCGCTGAGCGGATTCACGTCGACCGGCAGGACCATGCCCAGCGATTTCAGGCCGGGCGGATTGCCCCAGCCTTGCGTCAGCAGACGGGCGGCGTCGTCCGGCGGCAGATAGCGGAAGCTGGGCGGCAGATCGAGCGTGGCGATGTCGCCGGGCAGGGTGATCTTGCCCTGCTGATAGTGGAAGGAGGCCAGCAGCTGCTCGGGACTCTGCTGGGCCGTCGCCGGCGCGGCGGGTGCGTCGGCCGCCAGGGCGGGCAGGGTGGCGGCCAGGGCCAGACAGAGCAGGGAAGTCTTCAGGGTTTTCAGCATGGCAGGGAAGGGGGGGAGTGAATTAAGGGGATTATTATAAATGCAAATAGTTTCCTGCGAGAATTAATATATGCAAGTCAGGCGGCCTCTGGCGAACTATAGTGAAACAGGGCGGCGCTTCGCCGTCCGCAACAAAGGGGGATGCCATGACACGAAAATATATTGATTGCCGCGACTTTCCCAGCGATGCCCATTGCACCGTCGCCATTTCGGCCGACGATGAAGATGAGCTGCTGGCCGTCGCCGTGCAGCACGCCGTGAGCGTGCACCAGCATACGGACAGTCCGGAGCTGCGCCAGCAAATCCGCACCATGATCAAGGACGGCATGCCGGCCGAGCATGCGCTGCCGGGCGCCGCGCAGAGCGGCAAGGATAGCGGCCGTCCGCTGCCGCATTAGCGCGACGGCACGCGGCGCCTGCCATGCCAGCCGGACGGCTGGCATTTTTTTGGGCAGCGTCCGAGGAAGCCTTCTAGTGGCTTGCAGCGGCGGCGTGGTATAAATTCCCCCTCGCATTTTTGCCCGCCCCCGAATGACAAGTATGGATTTTCCTGCCGCCGGATCGCCGATCCGCATTTTGATCGTGGACGACCATCCCCTGCTGCGCGCGGGGCTGGCGGAAACGATCGCCAGCCAGCCCGATATGTGCGTGGCGGGCGAGGCGGAAAACGGCGTGCAGGCGCTGGCCATGTATCCGCTGTGCCGTCCCGACGTCACGGTGATGGACATCGCCATGCCGGAAATGTGCGGGGTCACGGCCCTGCTGGCGATCCGCCGCGATTTTCCGGCGGCGCGCATCCTGATGCTGACCACCTTCAAAGGCGATGCCCAGATTCAGCGCGCCGTGCAGGGCGGCGCGGCGGGCTTTCTGCTGAAGAGCAGCCTGCGCCGGGATCTGCTGGACACCATCCGCGCCGTGCATGCCGGCCAGCGCCGCATCCCTTCCGAGATCGCCATGGAGCTGGCCGAGCATATGGGCCGCAGCCTGCTGAGCGAGCGCGAAGCCGAAGTGCTGTGCAGCGCGGCGGCCGGCAATTCCAACAAGCGCATCGCGCTGCATCTTTCCATCTCCGAAGAAACGGTGAAGGCGCATATGCGCACCATCCTCGCCAAGCTGGGCGCCAACGACCGCACGCATGCCGTCACCATCGCCTTCAAGCGCGGCATGATTACGCTTTAATTCCCGCGCCGCGCCGCGTGGTTGCGGCCAGCGCCGCCAGCAGGGCGCAGGGCAGCAGCAGCGCCACCATGCCGTAGCGGCTGACCGCCAGCGCGCCGCCGAAGGCGCCCGCCGCAAAACTGAGCACGGGCCACAGCAGCTTCATTTTGTCTGCCGCACGCGCCGCGCCCGGGCCGCGCGCCGCATCGATGGCATCGATCACCAGCTGGGTCACATTGCCGGTCATGACCGTGGTCGCGGCCAGTTGCGGCAGCAGCAGCTTGCCGTAAGCGTTCTGCACGCCCATGGCCGCCGTGCACAGCAAGCCGCTCAGCATGACCAGCGGCGCATCGCTGCTGCGGATCGGCGCGGCCAGCCAGCCGCAGATGGCCGCCGCCAGCAGCAGCCCCAGTTGCAGCAGCAGGGCGCGCCGCAGCGCATTGCCGCTCACGCGCTGCCAGCGCAGCACCAGCAGATGGCACAGGGCCACGGCGGCGATAAAGGCCGGGAAGGCCAGCAGCTTGAGCTGCACATCGTGGTGCGGCTCGACCAGCGCCCGTCCCAGCAGCACGAAGTTGCCGGTGACGTGGGCGGTGAACAGGCCAAACAGCGCGATGAAGCCGGCCGTGTCCACATAGCCCGCCAGGAAGCTCAGCGTGCTGGCGCACCAGCGGGCGCTCGCTGCCTGGACGCCGCCTGGGGAGGGAGTGCCGGCCATCTCAGCGCCCTCCCTGCGGCGCGCGCAGATCATGCCAGGCCACCAGCAGGAAAGCGCCGGCCAGGCCCAGGTGCTCATAGAAGCTGTTGGCTGCCATGAAGCGTTCCATGCCCTGCATTTGCCAGTAGCGGTTGGCGACGAAGGTCGCGGCCACGGTGAACAGGGCCAGTCCCAAGGCGCCCAGCCAGCGCAGGCGGCCGCTGAGCACCAGCAGCGCCGCACCCAGCTCGGCGATGATGACGGCTGCCGCCAGCGGGACGGCCGGCGCCAGGCCGAAATGCTGCATTTCGGCGACGGCGCCGCCGAAATCCGTCAGCTTGTTCAAGCCGCCCTGCAGATAGGCGGCGCACAGCAGCAGGAGTCCCAGCCAGTGCAGGGCCGGCGCCGTGGCCCACACGCGCCAGCGCGGCGGCGTGCGGGTGGGATGCGTCCGGGCGCTTGGTGAAGGTTTCATCACGCCGGCCATCACACCGCCCAGCAGGCGCAACCCAGGGCGCCCCAGAAGCTTTTCAGGTCGGCCACGGGCAGGCTGCGCGTCCATGCCGTGGCGTGCTGGTGGCCGTGCACATTGCACTGGCGCGAACAGCCGCAAGCCGCCGCCTGCGCGGCCTTGCTGTGCGAATGGCCCGCCGCACCGCGTCCCGCGAAGGACAGGCTGCCATTGCTGCCCCAGGCGCCATAGCCGCCGTAGTTGCGCACTGGCGACCAGTCGGGCATGGCGGGCGGCAGCGGCGTGTCGTGGCTGGCGAAGGGACCGGCGGCGTACACCACCTTGCCGCCCACCATGGTCAGCAGCGAGGACGTGTCGGCGATATCGCTTTCGGCGCAGGCGAAGAAGTCGCGGTCGGGCACGACCAGGTCGGCCAGCTGGCCCACGGCGATGCGGCCCTTCTTGCCTTCCTCGTTGGAGAACCAGGTCACGTTCTCGGTCCACATGCGCAGCGCCGTTTCGCGGTCCAGGCAATTGCGCTGCGGGTAAAGGCGCAGGCCACCCACGGTCTTGCCGCTGACCAGCCAGGCCAGCGACACCCAGGGATTGTAGGAAGCGACGCGGGTGGCATCCGTTCCCGCCGACACCTTGACGCCCGCTTCCAGAATCTTCTTCACGGGCGGCGTCGCCTCGGCCACCGCAGCGCCGTAACGCTCGACGAAATATTCGCCCTGATACGCCATGCGGTGCTGCACGGCGATGCCGCCGCCCAGGGCCGCGATGCGGTCGATCGACTCCGGCGAAATGGTTTCCGCATGGTCGAAGAACCAGTTCAGGCCCTGCAGCGGAATCTCCTTGTCGACGCGCTCGAACACGTCGAGGGCGCGGCTGATGGTTTCGTCGTAGGTGGCGTGCATGCGCCATGGCCAGCGGTTCTGCGCCAGGATGCGCACCACGCCTTCCAGGTCGTCTTCCATCGATTCCGGCATATCGGGACGCGGTTCGCGGAAGTCCTCGAAGTCGGCGGCGGAGAAGGTCAGCATCTCGCCCGCGCCGTTGTGGCGGAAGTAGTCGTCGCCCTGCTGGTACTTGACGCTGGAAGTCCAGTTCAGAAAGTCTTCCTTCTCCTGCTTGGGCTTTTGCGTGAACAGGTTATAGGCCAGGCGCACGGTCAGCTGTCCCGCGTCGGACAGCTGCTGGATCACCTGGTAATCCTCGGGATAATTCTGGAAGCCGCCGCCCGCATCGATGGCGCCGGTCACGCCCAGTCGATTCAACTCGCGCATGAAATGGCGCGTGGAATTGAGCTGGTATTCAGGCGGCAGCTTCGGCCCTTTCGCCAGCGTGGCGTAGAGGATGGCTGCATTCGGCTTGGCCAGCAGCAGGCCGGTCGGATTGCCCGCGCTGTCGCGCAGAATGCGGCCGCCCGGCGGCTCCGGCGTGTTTTTGTCGTAGCCCACGGCGCGCAGCGCGGCGCCGTTCAGCAGGGCGCGGTCGTACAGGTGCAGGATGAAGACCGGCGTATCGGGCGCCACGGCGTTCAATTCCTCGATGGTCGGCAGGCGTTTTTCCACGAACTGGTGCTCGGTGAAGCCGCCCACCACGCGCACCCATTGCGGCGCCGGCGTGATGGCGACCTGCTGGCGTAGCATGGCCATGGCGTCGGCCAGGCTGCGCACGCCGTCCCAGCGCAGCTCCATATTGAAATTCAGGCCGCCGCGGATGATGTGCAGGTGGTTGTCGATCAGGCCGGGCAGCACGCGCCGGCCCTGCAGGTCGATCGTGGCGGTGGCGGGACCGGCCAGCGCCAGGATCTCCTGCGCGCTGCCCACATGGGTAAAGCGGCCGTCGCGGATGGCCACCGCGTCGGCCTGGGGATTGCTGCGGTCCAGGGTAGTGAATTGACCGCGGTAGAGGATGAGGTCTGGATGGCTGGGCGTGTTCATGTACTGCTCCGAAAAGGTGAATCTGCTGGCACCGGGCGATGGCCGGTGCGGTTTGCGCTTGCTCAGACGCTGCGCTTGGCGTCGTCCTTCTTGTCCGCCGTCGGCAGCTCGCCGAAGCAATGCGGTTTGACCTGTTCGCTGAACCAGGAAAGCTGGCCGTCCTGCGGCTTGAACCACTGCTTGACCAGCGGCGGCAATTGCTCGCCCAGCAGGATGCCGAGCAGCCCGATGAGGGCAACCACCGGCGGCGCGGGCGAGCGCACATTCAGTACGCCATAGATTAAACCCACCAGCAGGCCGGCGGCGAGGGATGCGATATAAATTTTCATGGGTGTTGTTCCGAGAGAAAAGGGCTGCGGCCCTTCACCGCCGCAGCCCTTTGCATCAGCCTTCCTTGGCGTGGAACATGGTCTGGGCGTAGATGATGCCCAGGCCGTAGGCGCCGCCGAATTTCTTGGCGATGCCGGTGGTCAGCTCATAGCTGTCGGTGCGCGCCCAGTCGCGCTGCAGTTCCAGCAGGTACTGCAGCGAAGTCATGGGACGCGCGCCAGCCTGGATCATGCGCTGCATGGCGCTTTCGTGGGCTTCGGCCGAGACGTCGCCGCAGGCATCCGAAATCACGTACACCTCGAAACCCTGGTCCAGGGCCGACAGGGCCGGACCAACGATGCAGACCGAAGTCCACAGGCCGGCCAGCACGATACGCTTCTTGCCGATGGCGTTGACGCGGGCGATCACATTCGCGTCTTCCCAGGTGTTCATGGAAGTGCGGTCAGTGATCTCAGCACCCGGAAACGCATCCTTGATTTCGTCGAAGACCGGGCCGGAGAAGCTCTTCTCGGCTACGGTGGTGACGATGGACGATACCTTGAAGCCGGCGGCGGCATGCGCCACCAGGGCGGCGTTATTGCGCAGCGAAACGGCGTCGATCGAATGGGTGGCGAAAGCCATCTGCGACTGGTGGTCGATCATGATCAGGGTATGGTCCTGTGGCGACAGCAGCAGGGCGCCGGGAGTAGGGGTGGCTTTGATAGTCATGGTGTTGATCCTTTCGGTTGAAAAAATGGTGGCTTACCAGAGAGTGCGCTGGTTCTCCAGCGCGGCGCGCACGCCTGCGCCATAGGCTTCATCGGCCTTGTTGCAGTTGTCGATATGCCTTTGCTGGATATTCGCCGGCACGCCGTTCAGGGCGCGCGCGGTGTTGTCGAACAGGGTTTGGCGCTGCGCCTGCGTCATCAGCTGGAACAGGGCGCGCGGCTGGCTGTAATAGTCCTCGTCGGCGCGGTGGTCCCAGTTCGCCGCATCGCCCTGCAGGGCCAGCGGCGGTTCGGCAAACGAAGGCTGCTGCTGCCACTCGCCCTTGGAATTGGGTTCGTAGCCGATGCTGCCGCCATGGTTGCCGTCGGCGCGCATGGCGCCGTCGCGGTGATAACTGTGGAAGGGACACTTCGGCGCGTTCACCGGAATCTGGTGATGGTTCACGCCCAGGCGGTAGCGCTGCGCATCGCCATAGGCGAACAGGCGCGATTGCAGCATGCGGTCGGGCGAGAAGGAAATGCCCGGCACCACATTGGCTGGCGTGAACGCAGCCTGCTCGACGTCGGCGAAGTAGTTGTCCGGATTGCGGTTCAGCTCCAGCACGCCCACCTCGATCAGCGGATAGTCCTGATGCAGCCAGACCTTGGTCAGATCGAAGGGATTGAAGCGGCAGCTGGCTGCATCGGCTTCCGGCATGACCTGCACCTGCAGCTTCCAGCGCGGGTAATCGCCGCGCTCGATGCTCTCGTACAGATCGCGCTGCGAGCTTTCGCGGTCGCGCGCGATGACGGCCTGCGCCTCCTCATCGCTTAGATTGCGGATGCCTTGCTGGCACTGGAAATGGAACTTGACCCAGAAGCGCTCGTTGGCCGCGTTGATGAAGCTGAAGGTGTGGCTGCCGAAACCGTGCATATGGCGGTAGGAAGCCGGGATGCCGCGTTCGCTCATCAGGATCGTCACCTGGTGCAGGGCTTCCGGCAGCAGGGTCCAGTAGTCCCAGTTGCTTTCGGCGCTGCGCAGGTTGGTGCGCGGATCGCGTTTCACGGCGTGGTTCAAATCCGGGAACTTCAGCGGGTCGCGCATGAAGAACACCGGCGTGTTATTGCCCACCACATCCCAGTTGCCTTGCTCGGTGTAGAACTTGACGGCGAAGCCGCGGATATCGCGTTCCGCATCGGCCGCGCCGCGCTCGCCCGCCACCGTGGAAAAGCGCAGGAAGACCTCCGTCTTCTTGCCCACTTGCGAGAACAGTGCCGCCTTGCTGAAGCGCGTGATGTCCTGCGTGACGGTGAAGGTGCCGAAAGCGCCCGAACCCTTGGCGTGCATGCGGCGCTCCGGAATCACTTCGCGGTGGAAGTGCGCCAGCTTTTCCAGATGCCAGACGTCCTGCAGCAGCATTGGGCCGCGCGGCCCCGCGGTCTGCACGTTCTGGTTATCGGCAACCGGCGCGCCGGCCGCCGTGGTCAAAAGCTTGTTCATTGCTTAGGCCTTGCTCAGTTCTTGATGAAAGCCAGCATATCGGCGTTCAGCTTGTCCTTGTGCGTGTCGGTCAGGCCGTGCGGCGCGCCTGGGTAGACCAGCAGGGTGGCATTCTTCACCAGCTTGGCGGCGGCGCGGCCGGCGGCATCGATCGGCACGATCTGGTCATCGTCGCCATGCACGATCAGGGTTGGCACGTCGATCTTTTTCAGGTCTTCGGTGAAATCGGTTTCCGAGAAAGCCTTGATGCAGTCGAAGGTGTTTTTATGGCCGGCTTGCATGCCCTGCGCCCACCACGAATTGATCAGGCCTTGCGACACTTTCGCGCCTGGGCGGTTGAAGCCGAAGAAGGGGCCGCCGGCGATGTCCAGATAGAGCTGGGCGCGGTCGGCCAGCGAACCGGCGCGGATGCCGTCGAACACCGACATCGGCAGGCCGCCCGGATTGTTCGCCGTTTTCAGCATCTGCGGCGGCACGGCCGAAATCAGGCCCGCCTTCGCCACGCGCTTGCTGCCATGACGGCCGATATAGCGCGCCACTTCGCCGCCGCCGGTGGAGAAGCCGAACAGCACCGCATTCTTCAGGTCCAGATGCTCGATCACCTGCGCCAGATCGTCGGCGTAATGATCCATATCGTTGCCATCCCAAGGCTGGCTGGAGCGGCCGTGGCCACGGCGGTCGTGGGCGATGCAGCGATAGCCCTGGCTCGCCAGGAAGATCATCTGCGATTCCCAGCTGTCCGAATTCAGCGGCCAGCCGTGGCTGAAGACGATGGGCTGGCCATTACGCGGCCCCCAATCCTTGTAATACAGTTCAACGCCGTCGCGGGTGGTAATGGTGCCCATATGTTGTGATCCTTTCAGGTTAGCGGAAGTCTTGGCCTTGGCGGCCGGTGCGGCGCTGGCCGCGAACGGAGTGCTGACGGCAACGGCAGCACCGGCCGCGGCGCCCATCAAAACATTACGGCGACGGCTGTCCACAGGCTGATTCGAGTCAGTCATTTTTTATCTTTCTACGAGTTGAAGGGAGTAGCGCTAGCTGCGCACAGAATAGCCACGCGCAGGACGGCTGGAATCGGCCGGAAGGGGGAAGCCTCCCTACCTCGATCGAGGGAGGCGGCGCGCGCAACAGGCCGCCGCGTATCGCCTGCCTTGCACTAGAATCTGGAGCACGCTATTTTTTTTCGTCGTAAAAAATCCATGAAACTCAAAATACTGCTGGCATTACCCATCCTTTTAGCGCTGCAAAGCGCCTCGGCCACGACCCAATGCCCGCCCGGAGCGGAAAAATGCGGGCCGAATCCCTTCTATCCCCTAATCATTGCATTTACTCAGGTTTGCGCAGAAAAGTACCCGGAGCAAGCCGCACGCATGCAGGCACAGCTTGAAATGCTGACGGCCGAAGACCCAGCCGCCTATGCCAAGCTGAAAGCCGACCCCAAGTTTTTGAAAACCCTGGAGAAAATGCGGCAACAAGTGGCGGAAATGCCCCCCGACGAGCTGCGCCAGGAATGCCTGGGCCGTCGCGACAAATAGCCTTCCGTTTGCGCCAAATCAAACAATGTCCCACCCTGGTGTCAGGCGGGGCCGCCGAGGCACCAGAGCCGGACATTCTTTGATTTAGATCAGCAAATGTCCGACCTCAGTGCCTGACACCAGGGTAGGACATTGCTTAAGGCAGATCAAAGGATGGGGCGATAGGCTTGAAGTAAGATGAATTTTTTGCTTCGGAAGGGAGGGCGGTATGGCTTGGTCTCGGCGGGATTGGATGCTGCGGGGCGCTGGTTTGGCGGCTTTGGCGGCGTTGCCTTTGGCGCGGGCGGCGAAGGCGCCGGTGGCGTTCGAGGTGTGGAAGGATCCGCGCTGCGGCTGCTGCCAGGATTGGATCGCGCATATGGAGCAGAACGGCTTCAAGGCGAAGGTGTATCAGGAGGGCAATGAGGCGGCGCGCGCCCGTCTCGGCCTGGCGCCGCGCTACGGTTCCTGCCATACGGCGCTGGTGGGCGGCTATGTGGTCGAGGGCCATGTGCCGGCCAGCGATGTGCTGCGCCTGCTGCAGACCAAGCCGGCGGCGCTTGGCCTGGCCGTGCCGGGCATGCCGGTCGGCTCGCCTGGCATGGATGGTCCGGCCTACGGCGGCCGGCGCGATAAGTATGAGGTGCTGCTGGTACGCAAAGACGGTGCCAGCACCGTCTTCCGCAGCGTGGCTTAAGCGGCGCTTCAGCGGCTCATTTTGACGGGGCCGATGTCGCGCGCGAAGAACAGCACGTCCCAGTGCTGGCCCAGCTTGCCCAGCGGCTGGGTGGCGTAGTCGAAGGTGAACTGGGGCAGGTCGATGACGCTGCTGCTGGTGACGCCGACAATGGGGGCGCTGGCGCCGCGCGCCAGTTGGTATTCCAGGCTGCCGCGCTCGGGCTGGGGCACGCGGCCGATCTGCATATTGGTGTAGTCGAGGAATTTGCCTTCGGCGCTGCTGAATTGCACGGCCTTGTATTGCGTGCCCCAGCGGCGGTGCATGACTTCGCCCGATTGCAGAATGCCGGGCGCCGGTTCGAAGCCGCGCGCGATGTGGAAGGTGTGGCCCCACACGACCGCTTTCTTGCCGGGGAAGAGGCGCTCGGCCACCCAAATGGCGTTGTCGCCCATCTGGTTGTCGCGCTGGTAGTTCATATTGTTGCTCCAGTAGGTGGTGGCTTGCGCGTCCACGCTTTTCACCACCTGGCACCACCATCCGGCGCTGTGGATGGCCGCGTCGCTGGAGGCGCACAGGGCGCCGTTCAGCGCGGCATTGTGGCGCTGGAAGCCGGCCTGGATGTCGGCTGGCGGCGCCGCGCGCTGCATGGCGAACAGGGGCTGGGCGGCCTGGGCATACGCGTCCCAGTCCTTGCCGCTGGCCAGCGCCGGCTGGTTTTTTTGCAGGAAGGCTTGCAGCTGCTTGAGCAGCTCGGTTTGCGACAGCAGGCCGCTGTGCTGGCTGTCGAAGCCGGCCAGGGCGAGCGGATTGCCGCCGGCTTTTTGCTGCTGCACGTATTGCAGCACGGCGCGCCCTTCGGCGCTGTTGGCGTACATGAAGAAGATATTGCCGGGCGCCATATCGTCCAGCTTCTCGCCCTGTTCCATGCGCCGCACGATCTGGCCGACGTCGAAGAAGCCGCTTTCCAGGATCAGCACGTCGAAGCCCAGACGCTCGTGCAGGAAGCGCAGCAGGCGCAGTTTCAGCTGGAATTCGCCGCGTCCGCCATGGTTTTGCTCGCCCAGGCCGACGATGCGCGCACTGCCGATGGCGTCGGCGAAGGGCTGCAGGTCGCGGAAATCGTCATGGGCTGGATCGCTGCTGGCGACCGGCCATTGCTTGAGTGTGGGCGGCAGGTCGGCGGCGCTGGCGTGCAGGGCGTGCAGGGCCAGCGTCACGGCCAGGGCGAGGCAGGATCGGGCAGCGAACATGGG
Organism: Massilia sp. BJB1822; assembly: GCF_013369485.1. Classification (GTDB taxonomy): domain Bacteria; phylum Pseudomonadota; class Gammaproteobacteria; order Burkholderiales; family Burkholderiaceae_D; genus Rugamonas. Next base: position 38,233 of record NZ_JABWEB010000027.1, on the reverse strand, counting down.
GTCTCCGTGGTAAAGATTGTTGTGTACCAATCATATACCAATTTAACAACAATAAAACCAATTCAATACCAAATTATCAGGAGCTAGGCTGCCGGCCTTTCTTCCGGCGCATGGGCTTGGCGCGGATCGCAGCCGGCAATCAGGCGTGCCGCCGCCTGGGGATGGTCTTGCTGCGGGTGATAGATCCACAGCACGGCCGCATCGACCAGCACATGCAGGACCATCGGCAGCAGCAGGCTGCCGGAGAGCAGGGTTAGCAGGCCGAACATCAATCCCGCCAGCGCGGTGCGCAGCACGCCCGCCACGCCCTGGTACGAGTGGCCGAGGCCGAAGGCCAGCGAGATCAGCAGCCAGGCGCTCGCCAGATTCAGGGATAGGCCGCCCGCCATCTGCCCCGTCAGAAAGTGCAGCAGGAAGCCGCGGAACATCAATTCCTCGCACACCCCGGCAGTCAGGCTGAGCAGCAGCCACCAGCGCCGTTCCTGGGGCGAGACGGGCAGCAGGAAGTGCAGATAATTCACCGCTGCCGCATATTTCAGCCGCAGGCGCGGGTGGAAGCGGCATTGCAGGGCGGGCGCCAGCGCCAGCCCGAAATACAGCAGCAGGACGGCGGCTGCCAGGGCGCGCGCCCAGGGACTGTCCCATAACCCGTCCAGGCCGCTGCGCGCCGGCGGCAGATGGAAGAGGTCGAGCGGCCAGGCCAGGGCCAGGGCTGCCAGCGTCAGCAGCCACCACATCAGAATGCCGCTGCGCGCCATGGCCAGGCGCGCCGCCGAACTGCTGAAGCGTTTCAGGCGGCGCGCGCCCGGCTGTTCCCAGGCCGCCAACGCCAGCACGGCAATCACGAAAACCCACTGCAGAAACGCGGGGGCGAGTTCGGCAAGATTCATGGCTGCTTTCCAATATGTGAATGTGAATTCACTTTCGCATAAAAATGGAAAAAAGTCTATACTGGGCCATGTCCAAAGAAATACCCATCCCCGCCGCCCGCCAGGAGCGCAGCCGCGCCACCGCCACCCGCCTGCTGGAAGCCACCGTCGCTGTGCTCGACGAAGCCGGACTCGATGGCGCCGTGATTCCCCGCATCGCCGCGCTGGCGGGCGTGGCCCCGGCCAGCGTCTACCGCCGCTACGCCGACAAGAATGCCTTGCTGCGCGCCGCCTTTCTGCACGTGCTGGATCAGAGCAACGAGACGCGCCGCGCCGAGCTGGCGCTGCTGATGCCGGGCGCCACCCTGGCCGCCACGGCGCGCGCGCTGCTGGCGCTGCTGTTCGCGCAATACCGCCAGCACCCGCAACTGCTGCGCGCGCTGACCCGCTTTCTCGAGAGCGACAGCGACCAGGCTTTCGTGGCCGAGGCGCGCCGCCTGCTGCGCGCGAATGTCGAATATATCGTGGAGCTGCTGCTGCGCCATGCGGGCGAAATCAGCCACCCCGCACCGGCGGCGGCGCTGCGCTTTGGCGTGCTGCAACTGGCCTGCGCCATCGAGGTGTATATGCTGGACCCGCAATCGCTATGGCATGTGGCGCCCGCCTTCCCGGAGGACGAGTTGATGGTCCATCTGCTGCATGGCTTTGTGGCGCCCTTGCAATGCGGCGCGGAAGGAATGCCCGGCGGCGCTTGAAGCGTTGCGCCGGGCTGGTGTCGCGGGCCTGGTGGTGCAGACCTAGTGATGCAGCGGCTTGGCGCCCGCCTGTTCGCCCGTCATGGCCGGATGCAGGGCGTGTTCGGCCGGCGACGTGTCCCAATAGCCCTTGAAGAGGGCCACTTTGCCGTCGCGGATTTTGAACACATGGACCCAGGGATTGTCATAGCTGATGCCGGTCGATTTGGCCAGCCAGCTCGATTCTCCCATGACGACCACGGTGTCGCCCTCGGAGATGATTTCTTTCGGTTCGAAGCGCAGCGCCTGCACGGTGGCGTCGAGCTTCATGAAGAACTGGGCAATGCCCTGCTTGCCGTGGAAGCAGCCGGCAAAGGGCAGGTAGTCGGATTCCGGACCCACCCATTCCGCATCGTCGTGATAGCGGTTGAGCAGGGCGCGGATATCGCCGGCCTGAAATAACTGGTAGCCTTCCATTACCAGTTTTTTGTTTTCTTGTGTGTTCATGGCATCCCTCCTGTAGGCCGGCCAGCCGACGCCAGCCGGTCAACTCAGCCTAATACGGCGGCAGGCGATGTCAAGCAGATTGCAAGTCACTTTTCTTGTGATAAGGAACGGAGGACTTCATGCAGGAAAAATCCCTGAACATTCGGCAAATCGAGGCGGCCGAGCTGGACATCGTATTGGGCTGGGCCGCTGCCGAAGGCTGGAATCCCGGCCTGCACGACGCCGCCTGTTTCCACGCGGCCGACCCGGGCGGCTTCCTGATTGGCGAGCTGCGGGGCGAAGCCGTGGCCGGCATTTCCTGCGTGCGCTATGGCGGCGATTTCGGCTTTATCGGCCTGTATCTCGTCAAGCCTGCGTATCGTGGCCTGGGCCATGGACTGGCGCTGTGGCAGGCGGCCATGGCGCGGCTCGATGGCTGCAATATCGGCCTCGATGGCGTGGTGGCGCAGCAGGGAAATTATGCGCGCTCGGGCTTTCGCGCCGCCTACCGCCACGTGCGCCATGAAGGACGCGGCAGCGGCGAAGCGCTGGCGGCCGAAGACATTGTCCGCCTGTCGGCGTCCGACCTGGCGGCGGTCAGCCGCTACGACCGCGCCTGCTTTGGCGGGGAACGCCAGCGCTTCCTGCAAGCCTGGCTGAGCCAGCCGCAGCACAAGGCGGTCGGCAGTTTCGGCCCGCAAGGCTTGCGCGGCTATGCGGTGTTGCGTCCCTGCCGCAACGGCTACAAGATCGCGCCGCTGTTTGCCGACACGCCCGCGCTGGCGGAGCAGCTCTTCCTCGCGCTGCAAGGCCTGGTGGCGCCGGAGATGCCGATCTTTATCGATGTGCCGGAAGCCAATCCGGCTGCCGTGGCGCTGGCGGCGCGCCACCGGCTGCAACCGGTGTTCGAGGCGGCGCGCATGTACGCCGGCGCGGAGCCGCCGCTGGAGCTGGCGCTGCAGTACGGCATCGCCAGCATGGAACTCGGTTAGGCCACCAGGCTGCTGGTGAAGCTCATCCAGGCCGGAGGCGCTTGCAGGAACAGGTACATGGCCGCCAGCTGGCCCACGACCAGGCAGGGCAAGCCGTAGCGGTAGACTTCGTGCACGCGCTTTTGCACCAGCCAGTCGCGCGCCACGCCGAGGATGATGAGCAGGTCGACGCCGGCATACCACCAGCCGGCCGGCACCCAGCCCGCCGGGAAGCGCGCGATGGCGGCCACGGTCAGGCAGCAGGTCGCCATCACCATCAGGCGGCGGTGGTATTCGATGCGCTTGCGCCAGTAGACGGCCAGCGCGAAGGTGATGCCGAAGCTGAGCATGTCGTTGAAGGAAACGGCGAGGAAGGCAGGATTTTCCGGCCCTTGCGCCGCGCGCCATTTCTGCATGACGAGGGCGGTGGCAATGCCGAGGAAGGGCAGGACCGCGCCCACCGCCACGCCGCTCCAGCCCAGGCGCCGGTGCAGGCGCACATTGGCACTGCGCGCCAGCAGCGATTGCGCGATCAGGATAATGACCCAGGCGCTGAACACGGCCGAGTGGATGTAGAGGATGAAGGGCGGCGGCAGCTCGGGATGGAGCAGTCCCTTGTCCAGCCGCGGCAGGAAGCCGAGCAGCACGACGGCCAGCACCAGCAGGCCCATGCCGAGATAAAAGTAGGTGCGCAAACCACGTTCGATCGCTGTATTCATTGCCGTGCTCCGGTAGGATGGCTTGGTCGATGCAGTGTAATTGCGTGGTCTAGAATGTCAATCCGGCAATCTTTAGATGATGTGAAGGTTCGCCGCAGCGGCCGGGTTTGCTATGCTTGCGCTTTTGCGCCATCGCCGGCGCTTTCCCCCAATACGGAGTAAGAAACATGGTTTCCCTGCAAGAGCAGCTAATGAAGGCTGGCCTGGCCGACAAGAAGAAAGCCCAGAAGATCAACCAGGACAAGAGCAAGCAGCGCAAGGTCGAGCGTCAGACCGGCACCCAGAGCGTGGACGAAACGCGCCTGGCGGCCCAGGAAATGCAGCGCAAGAACGCCGAGCGCGCGCGCGAAATGAATGCCCAGCGCGACGCCGCCGCCAACCAGAAAGCCATCATGGCGCAGATCGTGCAGATGGTGGAAAAGAACCGCCAGAACAAGGGCAAGGGCGATATCGCCTACAACTTTACTTATGGCACGAAGATCGAACGCATCCACGTGTCGGCCGAAGTGCAGGCCCATCTGATCGCCGGCCGCCTGGCCATCGTCTGCCTTGGCGAGAATTATGAGCTGGTGCCGAAAGTCATCGCCGAGAAGATCGCCGAGCGCGATGCCATGCTGGTGGTGCAGGTGAAAAAAGCCAATACGGAAGTGGACGAGGACGACCCTTACGCGGCTTACAAGATTCCTGACGATCTGATGTGGTAAGGCTTTGAGGTAGCCTCTTAAGCACTTGCTGTCCGGCAAGGTCATCCTGTATCGTATTGCGTTTCGCTGCCCGTAATCGAAACTGGCAACAATGATAACCCCATCCTTATCGGAGACAGCAATGGCAAGTCAAGAACTCACTTTCGAGCAGGTTGCAGCGGCAGCCCATGGCCTGGAGAGCGAAGGCCAGCAGGTGACGATCGAAGCCGTGAGCGGAGTTCTGGACGCTGCCTCGCCCCTCGCTATCCACCCGCATCTGCGCGCCTGGCGCGCCAGCCGCGCCCAGCCGGAAGCGCCCAAGGCGGATCTGCCGCCGGCACTGCTGGCTGCCCTCGGCAACTGGGCGCTGCAATATGCGGAAGAAGCTGGCGCCAGCGCGCGCGACGCGCTGGCACAGTCCGACAGCGATCTGCAGGCGCTGCTGGAATCGGGCCAGCAAAGCGAAGCCGAACGCGACGAAGCGCAGGCCGTGGTGGCGGCGCGCGATGAGGAAGTCCGGCGCCTGACAACCGAGCTGCGCGATGCGCGCCAGGTTGCGTCCGACGCCCTGGTTGGCAAAGCCAAGGACCAGTTGGCCATCGACGGCAAGGACCGCCAATTGAACGATCTGCGCGCCCAGATTGAACGCAATGTGGCCGCGCTGGCCGCCGAATCCGACGCTCGTCTGGCGGCCGAAATGGAACTGGTGGGCGCCACCACCGCGCGCGACAATTTCGCGGCCGAGGTCAAGGCACTGCGCGCCGAACTCGACGCGCTGCACGCGGAACGCCGTCCGGCGCGCGCCTAAGCGTTTCGCGCGGCGCGGCCCAGCCGTCAGCCGCGCCGGAGATGCTCAGCCGAGGAGTTTGCCGCGCAGCAGGCTCAGCCCCTGCGCCAGCAACTCGTTTTGCGGCACTTGGCCGTCGGGCGTGAGCGTGTCGATAATCTGCGGCAGCAGCTGGGCCAGGCCGGTCGAGGCATGTTCCGATTGCAGCCCCGCCTGCTGCGCAATCTGCGCGATATTCTCCGCGCCCAGCGCATCGCGGATCTGGTCGCCGGACACCGGCTGGTTCTCGCCCGTGCCGACCCAGGACGCGACCTGGTCGCTCAAGCCGCTGGACTGCAGCTTTTGCAGCAAGCCCGGCAAACCGCCCGCCTGGTTAATCAAGCCCATCACGCTGTTCAGCAAATCGCCCTGCGGCACCGGGTCTTGCTGCTGCGAACCGAGCGAACCCAGCACCTGGCCTGCCAGTTGATCAAGTAGTCCCATCACATCCTCCCATACCGGTGGTTGGAAAGCGGCACAATGGCCGCGCCTGCTAAAGCCTATTGCCATAGTAGGCCAAAAATTCCGGCACTTTACGATTTCCGCGGATTAATTACGGGGGACATGCCGATCTGCAAGGATCGGTGTTTTTTCCTGGCGGGTCCGGGGCGGAACCGAAGTACCGTCATGCTTACTGGGCTGACGCCTCCGCGATGCGCCAACGGCGCGCGGGATAGTCGATGGTGATGGCGTGGTTGGCGAAATTGCGCAAGCCAATTAAGGCGGCCAGTTGTTGGCCGGGCTTGAAGCTTGCGGTCTCGCAATATGAGAGGTCCGCGTTTTCCAGTGCTTGTTCCTGCCCCAAATCGAAGCGGGTGCTGGAGCGCACGCGATAACAGGGAATGGTCTTGCCCCAGCTGCTCACGCCGTAGCTGGTGACGCCAGGACCCGCGGCCGGCTCCTTGCCGGTGAGTTGGCGCCATGAGGCGGCACTCAGGGCCGAAATGCCGAAACTGGCTGCGCCGGTATCGAGCATCGCATAGCGCTTGCGGCCCTGGCTGTCGCCCAGCTCGATCACGACATGCCCGCCGCCGGAAGAGTTTAGATCCCACTGGGGATAAAAGAATGGCAGGGCCTTGCCATCGTTTGCCAGGGTGGAGCCGGAGACGAAGCGCACTTGCTCCTGCTTCAGGTCGATGGTGAGGGTGCCTTGCTCAAAGAACTGATTGCCCAAGGAGAGCCGTATGCCCTTGGGGCAGCTGAGCTGGTCGGCGGCCAGATTGGGCGGTCCCTGGATTTCGTGCCGGATGCCGAGCGCTTCGACCACGGCCGGCCGCGCGGCGTCGCGCTCGAAGGATTGGTGGAAGTGCACGATCCCCGGGGCGCCAGTATCCAGTTGGGCCTTGCATTCCATGCCGTTCAGCTTGACCGGTACGAACAGGGCTGCATTTACCGGGCCTTCGCCCGGGACGACTTCGGCACGAATCCATTCAATGCGCGCGCTGCCCGGTGCGGCGCAGGCGCTCGCCATAGTCAGGGTCAAGGGAAGCAACAGGGAGGAGCGGATAAGCGTCATGGTTCGAAGTATAGGTGGCAGGCGGAGCCTGAATTTTTCGAATTATACTTCCTGCAATATTGCATTATTGACGTTAGCCAACTTTTCGAATGGCAACGTTGTTTTTAGCGCAAAACGATGACGATAATATCGTAGGGTGTACGGAAGCATCCCTGCCAGGACGGCAGCTTGTTGACTGTGTAAATGATTTTGGCTGGAGAGCCGGAGGGGCTGGAAACAAAAACGCCGACCTGCATGGATCGGCGTTTTTACTTTTTATTCTTGGTGGCCCGGGGCGGAATCGAACCACCGACACAAGGATTTTCAATCCTCTGCTCTACCAACTGAGCTACCAGGCCAAGGCGCGCAATTATAGCAGGGTGAAAGCTGGCTTGCCTAGTCCGGATTGACGGATTTTTTCCAGAGGTATAAATTTTGACCTCCACCCTGGAGATTTCCCCCTATGCCAGCACTTGCCCGGCCCCTGCGCCGACTGCCGCCATGCCTCTCAATTACGCGCGCCGTCTGACCGGCCGCCAGCGTGCCGTGGCCAGCAACCGGCAGTTGGGCGTGGTGCTGGCTTTTGTGGCGGGGGCGGCCAATGCGGGTGGCTTTGTCGCGGTCGGGCAGTACACCTCGCATATGACCGGCATCGTCTCGGCCATGGCCGACAATCTGGCGATCGGCGCCTTGGGCCTGGTGCTGGCCGGCGGCGGGGCGCTGGCGGCGTTTGTCGCAGGGGCGGCTTGCTGCGCCATCATGATCAATTATGCGCGGCGGCGCCAGATGCAGGGCGAGTATGCCTTGCCGCTGCTGCTGGAGGCGGTGCTGCTGCTGTGCTTCGGCGTGCTCGGGGCTTGGCTGGCCGATATCGATGTGCTGGTGCTGCCCGCCACGGTGACGCTGCTGTGTTTCATGATGGGCTTGCAGAACGCCGTCATCACCAAGCTGTCGAGCGCGGAAATCCGCACCACCCATATCACGGGCATCGTCACCGATATCGGCATCGAGCTGGGCAAGGCGGCGTACTGGAATGCGGAGCAGGCGGGCGCGCCGCCGGTGGCCGCCAACCGGCCCCGCTTGCGCTTGCTGTGCGCGCTGGCGCTGGCCTTCTTTGGCGGCGGCCTGCTGGGGGCGCTGGGCTTTGCGCGCATCGGCTATCTGGCGACGGTGCCGCTGGCGCTGCTGCTGGTGCTGATGGCCATCGTGCCGGTGCTCGATGATCTGAAAGCGCGCGCGGCCTTACTGCGCTGAGCTGGCCGCTGCCGGCAACTGCCGGCTTTTCAGCAGGCGGCCATCGGCGCCGAACAGCAGCAGGGCTTGCGGCTGCGGCTGGCGCGCCTGCTTGGGTGTGAACGGTGGATACAGCCAGACGGCCATGCCGCTGTCGAAGCCGATTTCCGTGGCGGGACCAAGGCTGGCGCGCAGTTGCGCGCGCGTGTCGCCGGGCTGAACGCCTGTCACGGCCGATGCCGCCGGTGGCGCCGCTTCATCCATGTATTCGAAAGAGAGCAGGGTGTCGTCTGGCCAGCTGGCGTCCCACAGCGGCGCGTAATAGCTGCGGTCGAGCAGCACTTGGCAATCGCAGTAGGGCAGGGTGGACGCATCCTGCGTGCCGCCTGCGTACTGCTGGCGGAAGGGCAGCACGGCGCGGCGCGCGCCCGCTTGCAGCGTCACGCTGAACAGCGGACGCTCGCTGAAGAACAGGTAATTGCCGTCCGCCGCCGTGCACACGCGCTCGCTGCTGGCGAGCCAGTCGCTGAGCCAGGCGAACAGGCGCGCATTATTCGAGATCAATCCCGCTTCCATGCCGACCAGGCATTCCAGCCGCAGATCGCCGAGGCGGCGCATGCCCGCCGGCACGCCGGGGCTGTGGATTTCGGCGCGCCAGGTCAGGCTGCTGGTCTTACGGTTGGCGATCAGGGCGGCATCTTCGCGCAGCGCGACTTCATTGCGTTCCAGCGTAAAGCTGTGGTCGGCTGCCAGCGCGACGGGCAGGCTCAGCGTGTCGCCGACAATGTGCAGCGTCACCTCGTCGAGCTGTACCGAAGGCAGACGCGGCAGCAGACGAAAGCGCAAGCTGGCACCGGGGGCGAGCCGCGCCTGCTCGCGCGCAAAGCGCTCCATGCCGCGCACCATTTTGCGGTAAGACTTGTCGACCGGGCTGCGCGTGTTGGGGACGGTGACCACGGCCGAAGGTGTTGGCGGAGTCTGGGCGCTGGCGGCCAGGCAGAACAGGCTCAGCAGGATCAACAGAGCCGCAGATGCCGCGCGCGCACCGCCACACCGCGAGCAGGCGAAATGGCGCTTCATGACTTTCTCTTTGCAAGCGTTGCGTGGAACCAGTATCGCGCAAAAGCGCGGGGATAGGCGCTGCGTTGCCCGATGAAAATCTGTGGCGCAGGCAAGGTAAATCGTCGTATCTTAGGCATATCTCAAACACAGGAGCCGATCATGAAATATGCGATGCTTGCCGTGGCTTTTATCGGTGCTGCTGTTCAGGCGAATGCTGCCGAAACCTTTGCGACCCGGCAGCAGGCCGAGCAGTTGGTGGGGAAAGTCACCAGCGCCATGCGCAAGGACGCCAATGGCACGCTGTCGGCCATCACGGCCAAGGATGCGGCCTGGGTACATGGTGAACTGTATCCGGTGGTCTACGACTTGCAGGGCAAGGTGCTGGCGCACGGCCAGAATCCCAAGCTGGTCGGCAAGAACCTGATCGATATCCGCGACGTGGAAGGCAATTACTATGTGCGCGAGCGGGTCGAGCTGGCCAAGAGCAAGGGCAAGTTCTGGCAGAACTATGTGTTTGTCGATCCCGTCACCAAGGGCGTGCTGCCCAAGGAAATGTATTGCGAGAAGCTCGATGAGAGCGTAGTCTGCGCCGGCGTCTACAAGCGTTGAGCGGAGATTTCATGCTCGATTACGCTCAGGCCAAGGCTGCGATTGAGAAGGACAAGGCGCAGCGCATCCAGGAACACCAGGTGCGCGTCGCCAACCGCCAGCGCATGCGGACCATGGCCGGCCCAGCCGGCCTGGCAACGCCGCAGCCCTTGAATCTGATCGCCCAGGGCGACAGCTGGTTCGACTATCCCTTGCCCTTTCCCGGCGCCAGCGATGTGATCGCGCATCTGCGCAATGTGCCGAAGGCGCCGGAAATCCTGTCCCTGGCCCACCATGGCGAGGCGGCTGAAAGCATGCTGGGCGTGAAGAAGCTGCACGAGCTGCTGCGCGAATTGCGCGATCCGAAGAATGGCCATTTCGACGCCATCCTGTTTTCGGGCGGCGGCAACGATCTGGCCGGCGACCAGTTCCGGCTGTGGGTGCGCGATGCAGCGAGCGCGGGCAGCGATCCGGCCCAGGGGCTGGTGCAGGAGCGCGTGGACGGCATCCTGGCTGTGGTGCGTGCTGCCTACGAGGATCTGGCCCAGGCGCGCGACCGCATCGATGCTGCCATTCCCATCTTCGTGCACAGCTATGATTTTGCCCTGCCGGACGGCAAGGGTGTCTGCGGCGCTGGACCCTGGCTGCAGCCGGGCTTGCTGGACCGGGGCTGGGAAGCGCTGGCCGACGGCCAAGTCATTGTGCGCGAGCTGCTGAGCCAGTTCTCCACCTTGCTGGACGAGCTGCAAACGCGCCACGTCAATTTCATCCACGTGAAAACCCAGGGCACGCTGGGCGCGGGCGACTGGGCCAACGAGCTGCATCCGACGCCGGGCGGCTTTGCCCGCATTACCCAGCACTTCGTCGAAGCCTTGCGCGCCTGGCCGTCTTTTCAGGGGCGCATCTGAAACAAAACGCCACCCGGAGGTGGCGTTGTTTGCTAGCCGCTGGCCGGGTCTTAAACCTGGCGGTTTTTGCGGCGGCTCACCAGCATGATGCCAGCCAGGCCCAGACCCAGCATCAGGTAAGCGGAAGGCTCAGGCACGGCGGTGATCAGGCCAGGGCCGCTGATGAGGGCTTCGTACCTGCCGTGGGAGTTGTTGTCGTAGCCAGTGATCACAAAGACATAAGTGGTGTTGGATTCCAGCAGGCCATAGAAGCCCGAGGTACCTGTATCCGTGTCTGAGTACAGGTCATCGTTGGCGGCAATGGCATTGGTCAGTGGACTGGCTGGATTGAAGGAGCCTTCATACAATAGATGAAAGGTATCGAATAGCCCGGTGGTGTAAAAATTGTAGGAGCCACTGCGCGATACCTGGAAGGTGTAAGTGTTGTAGTGCACATTCGTACCGTCGGCGGACAGTCCCAGCAGGCTTTGCGTCGGACGGTGGAAGGTCGGGCTGGTGGAGGTATCACCGGTTAAGTGCCTGAAATCGGCACGAGCCGTTTGCGTCAGTCCCGCGAACAGAATAGCTGCCGCAAGTACAACCCTAAAGAACTTTACGATGCTCATCTTTTTATGCTCCGTTTAGTATTGGTAGGGAAAGAAGCTATGGAGACAGCCCTCGAGAACGGCTGAGAACTGTGATTCAATTATTACATGCTTTTTTTATAAGTGTTGGGTGTTCTACCAATATTGCTCGGCTTGCGGCGAATAAGCCACAAATGAAGCGATTTCGCGGCGCGCCTTATTTGGCGGGCGAATAAGGCCGCTGCGGCGTTGTGCTTAGCGGAAACTTAAAGCGGCTCGGGCAGGTGCAGCTGCGGCGCGGCCTGCTGCAGATGTGCCCATAGACGCTGTGCCGCCGGCCCATGTGGACGGTCGCTGCGCCGCGCCGCCACCAACGCTTCCACGCTCCCCGGCAGATAGCGTCCGGCCAGCGAGAGCAGGGCGCCGTCGCGCAATTCCTGCGCCACCAGAAAGCGCGGCATATGGCCCCAGGCCATGCCTTGCAGGATGATTTCCTTCTTCATCAGCTGATCGGCCACGGTGCACTGGTGGGCGCCGGCGATCATGAAGTAGTCCGCCGTGTTCGCTTGCCGCGCCGTGTCGCGGATTATGCACTGGGTATACGGCCGCAGCTGCTCGGGCCGGATCGACTTGCTCTCGGCAAAACCCAGGAAGCCGGGTACGGCCACCGGCACGAAAGGCACGGCGCACAAGTCCAGCCATTCCAGGCGCGGATCGCTCTTGTTTACCGTATGCAGGATCAGATCGGCCTCGTCCGCCAGCAAGCGCTCCAGCGGCCCGCCCACGGCCTCGGCATGCAGATGTAGGCGGGTATGCGGATTCAGGCTGCCGAAGCCGCTCAGCATATTCAACACTTCGCGCCGTGGACAGAAATCGCCGATCACCACGCGCAGCTCGCTTTCCTCGCCCATGGCCAGTTGCTGGGCATGCACCTGCAGGCTGTGCATTTCCTGCAGCAAGACCTGGGCGCGCCGGTGGAAAGACGCGCCCGCTGCCGTCAGGCTGACGCGGTAGCCACTGCGGTCGAGCAGTACCAGGCCGAGCTGGCGCTCCAGCTTGCTCACCGCCGCATGCACGGCTGGATGCGAGCGGTGCAGTTCGTCGGCCGCCGTCTGGAAGCCGCCCGTGCGGGCCACGGCGTCGAAGCATTGCAGGTCGTGCAGGGTGAAGGCGCTCATTGTCAGTATTTATTACAGAGAATGCCTAAAGTTTATAATATTTTTTTACTGAGCCTGCCCCTACCATGGGTCTACACCAACCCTGAACAGAAAGGCAGCGCAACATGGAAAAGCTCTCCTTCATCACCGCCGGCGACGGCGTCCGCATCGCTTACCGCCTCGATGGCGCACCGGGCCTGCCGGTGCTGATGCTGTCCAATTCCATCGCCACCAGCCACGCCATGTGGGACGGCCAGGTCGCCGCGCTCGCGCAGCGCTTCCGCGTGCTGCGCTACGACACGCGCGGCCATGGCCAGTCCGGCGTGCCGGCCGGCGCCTACTCGCTGGACCGGCTGGGCCGCGATGTGCTGGAATTACTAGATGCCTTGGGCATTGAGCGCGTGCATTTCCTCGGCCTTTCACTGGGCGGCTTTATCGGCCAGTGGCTGGCCATTCACGCGCCCGAGCGCATCGACAAGCTGATCTTGAGCAATACCGCCGCGCAGCTTGGCCCGGCAGCCGTATTCGAAGAGCGCATCGCCGCCTTGCGCGACGACACCGGCTTGCGGCAGACAGCGGAAACCTTCCTCGCCAACTGGTTCCCGGCTTCCATGCGGGAAGCGCAGGCACCGGTGATCGACCGCTTCCGCGCCATGGTGCAGGCGACCGATCCGCAAGGCCTGGCCGGCGCGTTCGCCGCCGTGCGCGACGCCGATCTGCGCCGAACCATCCGCCTGATCGCCGCGCCGACCTTGGTGATCGGCGGCCGTCACGACACCGTGACGTTGGCCGCGCACAGCGAGGAACTCGCCGCCGCCATCCCCGGCGCCCGGCTGGTGCTGCTGCCAGCCGTGCATCTGTCGAATGTGGAGCGCGAGGGCGACTTCCTGGACGCCGTGCTGTCCTTCTTGTGAGGCGACGCGCGCAGGTGCCGGGCGCTTACGCCGCCGGCTGTCGGCCTAAGCCGCCGGGCCGGACGGGACCGGCCTGCGGCGGCCTGCCGATCAGAGATAGCGTGCCAGCAGTGCGCGGTCGAGCGCGGCATCGAGTTCGATGCGCACGATGTGGCCGCTGCCGTGGGCGACCTGGATCTCGCTGCCCTCGTCGTTGAGCATGCGCGTCAGCGTGATGTCGCGGTTGCCGCTCGGGTGCATCACCTCGATGCGGTCGCCGACGGCGAAGCGGTTCTTCACATCGACGCGCGCCCAGCCGTTTTCCACGCTCAGCACCGCGCCCACATACTGGCTGCGGTCGGTTTCGGAAGCGCCGCGCATATAGTTCTGGTGCGCCTGGGTGTGGTGGCGCTGGTAGAAGCCATCGGTATAGCCGCGGTTCGCCAAGCCTTGCAGCTGGCCCAGCAGGCTGGTGTCGAAGGGACGGCCCGCCACGGCGTCGTCAATGGCGCGGCGGTAGACCTGGGCCGTGCGCGCCGCATAGTACAGCGATTTGGTGCGGCCCTCGACCTTGAGCGAGTCGACGCCGATCTTGACCAGGCGCGCCACATGCTCGACGGCGCGCAAGTCCTTGGAATTCATGATGTAGGTGCCGTGCTCGTCTTCCAGGATCGGCATCATCTGGCCGGGACGGCCGCCTTCCTCGATCAGGTAAGGGCGGTCGGCCAGCGGATGGCGCGGCTGCTGGCCCAGCGAGGACAGCGGACGGCTGTTGGCCTCATCGAGCGCCTGGTTGAAGTCGAACTGGATGACTTTCATCTCGTTCAGGTCGCCGCTGGCGTCTTCTTCCGCGTTCTTGACCTTGTAATCCCAGCGGCAGGAATTGGTGCAGGTGCCCTGATTCGGATCGCGGTGGTTGAAATAGCCCGACAGCAGGCAGCGGCCCGAGTAGGCGATGCACAGTGCGCCGTGGACGAAGACTTCCAGTTCCATCTCCGGGCATTGCTGGCGGATTTCCTCGATCTCGTCGAGCGACAGTTCGCGCGACAGGATCACGCGCGTCAGCCCCATGCGGTGCCAGAACTTGACGTCGGCCCAGTTCACGGCGTTGGCCTGCACCGAAAGGTGGACCGGCACGTCCGGCCATTTGTCGCGCACCATCATGATCAGGCCGGGATCGGCCATGATCAGGGCATCCGGCTTCATCTCGATGACCGGTTCCATATCGCGCAGATAGGTCTTGAGCTTGGAATTGTGGGCGAAGATATTGCTGGCGACGAAGAACAGCTTGCCGCGCGCGTGCGCGCCCTCGATGCCTTCCTGCAGCGCCTGCAGCGTGGAGAAATCGTTATTGCGCACGCGCAGGCTGTAGCGCGGCTGGCCCGCGTAGACCGCGTCGGCGCCATAGTCGAAGGCGGCGTGCATCTTGGCGAGCGAGCCGGCGGGAAGGAGGAGTTCGGGAGCGCGGGACATGGTGGGAAGGCAGGCAAAACCGCGCATCTTACGGTGGATTTTCCTTGAATTCCTTGATGTAAATCAAAAATGACAAGCTAATTCCGGACTATTTTCGCGCGCGAAAAAATAGTGCTTTTGGTCCAGTAGGAAATACCCAGATGTAATTTTTAATAATGTAGTATTGCCGGAAATTCATTGAGGGAGTTGCTGATGTCCTTTCTGATTGTTCTGGCCGCACTGGGCTTTTTGATGCTGGCCGCTTACCGCGGCTACAGTGTGATCCTGTTTGCCCCCATTGCCGCGCTGGGCGCGGTGCTGCTCACCGACCCTTCCGCCGTGGCGCCCGCCTTCAGCGGCATCTTCATGGAAAAGATGGTGGGCTTCGTCAAGCTTTACTTCCCGGTCTTCCTGCTCGGCGCCGTGTTCGGCAAGCTGATCGAGCTGTCCGGCTTTTCCGAAGCGATTGTGATGGCCGCCATCCGCTATATCGGCCGCTCGCGCGCCAATGCGGTGATCGTCACCGTCTGCGCCGCGCTCACTTATGGCGGCGTGTCGCTGTTCGTGGTAGTGTTCGCCGTCTATCCCTTCGCCGCCGAGCTTTACCGGCAAAGCAATATCCCCAAGCGCCTGATGCCGGGCGCGATTGCGCTGGGCGCCTTCTCCTTTACCATGGATACCTTGCCCGGCACGCCGCAGATCCAGAACATCATCCCCACCACCTTCTTCCAGACCACCGGCTGGGCCGCGCCCTGGCTCGGTGTGGCGGGTTCTGTGATGACGGTGACGGTGGGCCTGCTCTACCTTGAATGGCGGCGCCGCGCGGCCATGGCCAAGGGCGAGGGCTATGGCGCCGACAGTGCCGCCGCCCAGGAGGGCAAGGAAGCGCGCAAGGACGCCAAAGATCTGCCGCATCCGCTGCTGTCGATTGCGCCGCTGCTGCTGGTGGGCGTGGCCAACTTCGTGCTGACCAATCTGATCCGCGACGCCTACGGCGCCAGCCACCAGCTCACCAGCGATACTTTGCCTGGCCTGCATGCACCGGTCACCACCACCGTCAAGACTGTGGTGGGCATCTGGGCCGTGGAAGGTGCGCTGCTGCTGGGCATTCTGCTGGTCTGCGCGACCGCCTTCGGCCGCATCCGCGCTGCCTTTGCGGAAGGCACCAAGGCCGCCGTGGGCGGCGCGCTGCTGGCCTCGATGAACACCGCCTCCGAATATGGCTTCGGCGGCGTGATCGCCGCGCTGCCGGGCTTTATCGCCGTCAGCGATGCGCTCAAGAGCGTGCCCGATCCGCTGGTGAATGCGGCGCTGTCGGTGACCACGCTGTCCGGCATCACCGGCTCGGCCTCGGGCGGCATGAGCATCGCGCTGGCCGCCATGTCCGACTACTTCATCGCCGGCGCCCAGGCTGCGCATATTCCGCTCGAAGTGCTGCACCGCGTGGTGGCCATGGCCAGCGGCGGCATGGACACCTTGCCGCATAATGGCGCCGTGATCACCCTGCTGGCCGTCACCGGCCTGACGCACAAGCAGTCCTACAAGGATATCTTTGGCATCACCATTATCAAAACGGCGGCGGTGTTCTTCGTGATCGGCGTGTATTACCTGACAGGGATGGTTTAAGTTGAATAAGAAAGCGCAAAAAATACTGTTCGATATGTTCTGGTCCCCGGCGGGATGGCGGGACGACAAGGAACGCCGGATTTCCGACGCGGATTTTGCGTTTGCCAAGTCGCAGGGGCTGATGTTCGACCCGATACGATCCAGCCATGACGAGGCGGTGGCGCGCCTGCTTGGCTTGATTGCACGCCTGAACCGGCGCGTGGTTGCGGATGCCTTCCTGGCCAGCCTGTCGACGCGACGCCTGGACTGGCGTTCCGCGCTGGGCAGCTATGCGACCTTCCAGCACCTGGCGCAGCATGCGGCTGCTGGCACTACGCACGCATGCTCGATCTGCTATACGGCCATGCGCGAGCAGTCGGTGGATTTGAACGTGCTCAATTTCGAACGCCTGAAATGGGGCGGGGTGCGGCACAACCAGGTCGTGTATGCCGCGCTGGACCTGGAACTGCTCCTGCAATCGGATGTCGGCGTGCCCACGGAAGAAGACAAGGGGATCTTCCGATCGATCCTTGCCAGCATTGCGGAGGCGCCGGCAAAGACGACCAGCGCCGTCTTGCACAAGGAGTTTGCCGCTGCCCTCAAGTCGAATAAGAGCGAACGCGATACGCTGATCGCCATTCTTGGTTATTGCGGCATCCTGGCTGTGCCTGAACATCCCGGTTTTTCGGATAGTTTTGTCGCGCTGGAGAATAGGGACTTACCCATGCGGCATTACGTGGACATGCCCTATCCGGCTTGCTGGTGGCGGCGCGAGCATGGCGTGAACCACGCGCGGCTGAACGAATATTTTGGCCATATTCTTTAGCCTGGAGCATCCGGGTTGTAGTGCAGGCATCTGGAATGATTTAAATGGCAATTGAATGTTTGTTATAGAATATTGCCCCTAATTAATTTCCAGAGGATAGGAATGGCTCGATTTGCAAAACTGGTATTGGGTAGCATCTGCGTGGCGGTGCTGTCCGCCTGCGGAGGCGGTGGCGGCGGAAGCGGCGCCGGCGGCTCGTCTACGACCAATCCCGGAGGGAGCGGTATCGATCAGTCCTGGCTGACGTTGACGCCTTCTTCGGCCGAAGTGACGGCTATCCAGGGCAGCTCCCAAGCTTTCTCGATCCGGGCGAAGTCGAGCCGGGTCTTTGAGAAAGTGTTCAATGTAGGGATCATCGATACCGCCGGCGTGATTTCCACCGATATGGGGATTGGTCCGATCAGCGAGATGGAATACCGGGCCGATCTCCGGACTTCGGCATTACTGCCCGCAGGCGTGCACAGCACTACGCTGGAGCTGCGTTTGTGCGAGGATGACCCGCGCATTTGCAAATCACCCTTCCCGGGCTCGCCATGGAAGATTCCCGTGAAGGTGACGGTAACCGCGCGCAGTAATCCGACCAACCCTGTTAATCCGGTCAACCCGGTCAATCCGGTCAATCCGACTACCCCGGTCAACCCACCACCGCCACCGCCACCGCCACCGCCACCGCCACCGCCGCCGCCAGTTCCGGTCACGCTGGCCATGACGACGACGTCGAACGACTTGACGGGCTATGAGGGCGAAATGCCGAGCTTGACGCTCAAGGCGCGCGCCAGCCGTCCCGTGGGATGGTTGGCCAATCTGGGCGTGGTTGACGCAACCGGCGTGATTGCCGGCAGCGTCAGCGTCAAATCGTACAACGATGTGGATTTCCAGGCCGAGGTGCAGATCTCGAAGAGCTTGCGGGTGGGGACGCATAGCACCACGCTTGAAGTGCGCTTGTGCGAGGACGAAATCACTGTCTGCAAATCGCCGCTGCCAGGCTCGCCCTGGAAGCTGCCGTTGAAAGCCACGGTGAAGCCGCTCTCCACGCTGACACCGTTGCGCGTGTTGCCGCAAGTGTCCAACTGGAGCACCTATCAGGGCAATGCCGCGCATACCGGTTATGTGGCCGCGAGCTTCGACCCGAAGAATTTCTCGCGCCGCTGGCTGCTTGCCGAGCAGAGCAACGCCGGCCTGGCCGTTACGCATGAGAATGGCGCCATATTCATGAGCTATGTCGACGCTGCCACCGGCAAGTCGATACTGGCTGCCCTCAGCGAGGATAGTGGTAAAGAGCTGTGGCGCTCCGATTTGGGCCGCCTGTATAAGCTCAATCCACCGGCCGCCGCGAAAGGCAAGGTCTTTGTAATGTCCTCCGGCCATGGCGATAGCTTCTTCTGGGTATTCAGCCAGGCCACGGGCGCCCTGCTGGGCAAACAGAGCGATAGTTCCCAATGGCAGGGGTATCGCGCCCCCACAGTGTTTGGGGACGAGGTTTACTCCAACAGCGGTTACTATGGCGGCATGGTCAAATACAGCGCTAGCACGCATGAGCAGCAGTGGTTTGGCTACCTGCCCCAGTATGATGGCTGGACGCCGGCGGTGGATGGCCAGTACGCCTATGCTTATGTGGATGGCTTACTGCATGCCCTGAATACGAACGATGGGAAAAATGCCTTCCAAATCAGCGATCCGCTTAATCAATGGTCTGGCTATGCCGGGAAAACCCCAGTCCTGACGGGCAAGGGCCGAGTCCTGGTAATTAGCAACGGCAATCTGCTCAGCTTCGATCTGAGCAACAGGGTAGTGGCGTGGACGATCAAAGGCACGATGGTGGGCCAGCCAGTCTATGCCAAGGACGTGGTCTATGTGCTGAATGCCGGCGGTACCGTGCTCGAAGCGCGCAGTCTGGCCAACGGTTCTCTGCGCTGGACCTCGGCCAACCTGCCGGCCCGTTTCAGCAATGTGATCGTGACCGACAACCTGGCCTTTGTCAGCTCGGACTCGCAGACCTTGGCGATTGACCTGGCCACGCAGAAAATCGTGTGGGAGCATCCATTCGGCGGCGAGCTGTCGATTTCCGATCGCGGCGTGTTGTATGTCAGCGGCACCCGGAGCCGGCTGTCCGCAGTGAATCTGCAGTAAGGCAGGCAGCAATAAGAAAATGCCGTCAGGTCTGCGGACCTGGCGGCATTTTTATTTGGACGCGGCGTAAGCGGCGCTGCGTTTTCAGTCCAGGAAGTCGGCGTATTCGCGCAGGCTGTAGCCGGCCAGCTTGTTCCAGGGCGCGGCGGCACTGGCTTTGGATGGACGCGCTTCGATGCGCTGGAATTCCTGGCCGGCGCGGTCGCCGCTTTCGATCACCAGGGCGATCTGGCGCTCATCGTCCCACAGCACGCGCTGGAACTGGCCATTCTTCTCGCGTTCGCGCCAGCGCGCGCCCGGCACATTCGACACGCGCGTGGACAGCGGCAGTTCGGTGACCGTCTTCGGCGCCACCAGATAGAACTGGCTGTCCCAGGAACCGTTGAAGCTGACATTGCCATACTCGCCCGGCGGCACAGCGATGCGTTCGCGCGCGTGGGCATCCACGTATTCCAGTGCCAGCTTGCCGTTTTCCAGCGTCACGTGGCGCGCCAGCTGCGTTGGATTGAAGTGGCGGTGGCCGCTGCCTTTGTGCTCATGCGTGTCCTTGGCGCGCTGCGGCAGCACGCGTTCGACCCACACATGGCCGGCGCGGCGCAGCCAGCGTTCCTCGTAACGGCTTTCGCGCGTCACGCCTTCTTCGGTGATGACCTTGCTGTAGAAGCTGATGCCCAGATCGAGATCGGGGGCCGCAGGCGCAGCCTGCGCCGCGAAGGCACACAGGCTGGCCGCGAACAGCAGAAAAGACTTCAGGGGTTTCATGCTGCTCCGTATTGCTTAGAAGCCGAAGGCCGATTTCAGCAGGGTGAACACCTTGGTGTTGTCCAGCGTGCCCTTGAAGGCTTTGGAACCGGAACCGGTGGCGAACAGTTTGACGTCGCCGCCGCCGTGGGTTTCGCTGCTCAGACGCACGCCGGCTTCCTGCAGATAGTCGTTGCCCTGCACGACAGCGCTATCCAGATTGGTGCGCACGTTTGGACGGTTCGGACCATTGCCGAAGACCAGGGTCGAGTAGGTGTTGCCGTCGGCGTCCGTGCCTGGCTTGTTGTCGCGGTAGCCGCGGTTGATGTCCAGGATCGGGTTGCCGCGCTTGGAATAACCGTTGATGGTCAGGGTGTGGTCATGGTCGGCGGTGACCACGATCAGGGTGTTCTTCAGGTCCGGATCGAGAACCTTGGCTTTGTCCAGCGCCGCCTTGATGGCGTCGTCGAAGGCGATGGTGTCGACCAGGGCGCGCTTGGCGTTGGTGCCGTGCAAGGCGTGGTCGATGCGGCCGCCTTCGACCATCAGGAAGTAGCCGTTCGGATTTTTCGACAGCAGGTCCATGGCCTTGGTGGTCATCTGGGCCAGGGTGGGCTGGCTGGCACCTTCGCTGCCGGCAGCCGCGGTGCTGCGGTCCAACTCATACTGCAGATGGCTCTTGGCGCTGTACAGGCCAATGAATTTCTTGTCCAGCGGCGCGGCGTCCATCTCGTTCTTGTTGGCGGCCACGGTATAGCCCTTGGCTTTCAGCTCGGCCAGCAGGTCGCGGCCATCGGCGCGGCCGCCTTTGTTGGTGGCGTCGAACGGGGTGAAGTGGTTGCGGCCACCGCCCATCAGCACGTCCACGCCGTCGCCCAGGGCGCTGTTGTAGCCGGCGCCGCCCGGCACCACTTGCGCCGCGATCGCATATTGCGCGTTGCGGTTGCAGATGTGGGAGAAGGTCGCTGCCGGGGTGGCGTGGGTCAGTTCGGTGGTGGTGACGGAACCCACGGCCTTGCCCTTGGCCTTGGCCAGTTCCAGGATGGTGACGGCCGGCTTGCCATTGGTGGCGGCGCAGTTGTTCACGCCCAGGTTGCCGTTGGCGTCCTTGCCCGGGTCGGTGGCGACGGTTTCGGCCGACATGGAGATGACTTCGTTATTCATCTTCACGCCGGTCATGTAGGCGGCCATCGACGGCGCGCTGTCGGTGGTTTGCGCATCGTTGGAGAAGGTCTTGATGCGGGCGGTGCGTTCCAGCGTGTCCATGGTCAGGCTGCCGGCTTCGCCGTATTTGAAAATACGCGAGGCAGTCACGGTCGCCGGGCCCATGCCGTCGCCGAGGAAGAAGATGATGTTCTTGGCGTCGGCCGCCACGGCGGCCTGGGAGAATGCCGTGCCGACAGCGAGGGCCAGCAGGGAGCGGTGCAGATTGCGTTTCATATTTGGATCCAGTCCAGAAAGAATTGATTGCAGGAGGGCGCGGCGCGCGCCGCGGCCCTCACAAGGCTTGTTACAGGCCGCCGGCGGCCTTGACCAGGCCAAACACCTTGGTGTTGTCGATGGTGCCGAGGAAGGTCTCGGAGCCCATGCCGATCGCGCCGAGGAAGACATCGGTGCCGCCGTGGGTCTCGTTGCCGGCGCTGACGCGGATCACGCCTTCCTGGTGATAGGTGTTGGCGCTGGTGACGCTGTCGTCCAGGCTGGCCAGCGCGGAGCGGCTGCCCTGAGTGCGGTTCTCGCCGTTGCCGAAGCCGATGATGGAGTAAGGCGCGCCATCGGCGTCTTTTTCCACAGCGCCGGTGACGTAGTTCTTCACCACGCCCAGCACGCCCGCATTGCCGGCGGCGGTCTTGCCGGTGCGTTTGGCGTAGCCGTTCAGCACCAGGGTGTGGTCATGGTCGGCGGTGACCACGATCAGGGTATTTTTCAGCTCAGGGTCGGTCTGCTTGGCCTTGGCGATGGCGGCCTTGATCGCATTGTCGAAGGCCACGGTGTCGTGCAGGGCTTTCTTGGCGGTGGTTTCATGCAGGGCGTGGTCGATGCGGCCGCCTTCGACCATCAGGAAGTAACCCTTGCTGTTCTTGGCCAGAACGTCCATGGCCTTGGTCGTCATTTCGGCCAGGCTAGGCTCCTTGGCCGGATCGCGGTCCAGGTCATAGCTCATATGGCTGGAGGTGAACAGGCCGGCCAGGCGCTCGGTCTTGCTGGCGTCGATGGCGTTGAATTCGGCAGCGTTGCTGGCGAAGGCGTAGTTCTTGGCTTTCAGCTCGGCGACCAGATCGCGGCCGTCGGCGCGTTTGCCGCCGCCTTTGACCGGCGTGAAGAACTGGCTGCCGCCGCCCAGGAGCACGTCCAGGCCATTCGCGCCCAGGGCGCTGTTATAGCCTGCGCCGCCTGGCACTACGGCTGCAGCGATGTCGTTCTCCAGATCGCGGTGGCAGATGTGGGAGTAGGTGGCGGCCGGCGTGGCGTGGGTGACGCGGGTGGTGGTGACGACGCCAGCGGACAGGCCTTTGGCCTTGGCCAGTTCCAGCAGGGTGGTGGCCGGGGTGCCGTTCTTGCTGCCGCAGTTGTTGCCCAGCTTATTGCCGGCTGCGTCGGCGATCGGATCGATGGCGGTGGTGTCGGCGGACATGGAGATGACTTCGTTATTCATCTTCACGCCGGTCATATAGGCGGCCATCGACGGCGCGCTGTCGGTTACCTGCGAATCGTTGGAGAAGGTTTTGACGAAGGCCGTTTCCGGCAGGGTGTCCATGGTCAGATCGCCATCTTCGCCCACCGAGTAGATGCGCGCGGCGGTCATGGTGGTCAGGCCCATGCCGTCGCCCAGGAAGAAGATGACGTTCTTCGGCGGCGTGGTGGGCGTGACTGGAGCGGTGGTATCGCTCGAGTTATTGTCGCTGCTGCTGCAGGCGGCAAGGGCAAGAGCAACGCATACGCCGATCGCGGCGCGCAGTGGGAACTTTGGCATGGCGGATAGTCCGGGGGTGTCGAAAAGCCAGCACCATACCAATCGTGTGTGACGGGTTCATGACGGGAAGTTAAGTTCTGTCATAAATCCGTCATATTCCGGCGCGCCTAGCGGGCCAGCCAGGCCGACGCGGCGCGCGTCAGGCGCGGCATGATCCAGTACACCATCAGCGCCGAGATGATGGCGGCCGAGGCCAGCATCTCGGCGGCCAGGGGAATGCCGGGCGCAAAGCTTTGCCCCGGCATTTTGACCAGGGGCGGCACGCTGGCCGTCAGCGGAAACACGGCCGAAGTGGAGAGCAGCCACTGCTTCCAGCGCGCCGGCGCGGGGCCGTTCTGCGACGGCGCAAACCAGAATTCGGCGTCGTCATGCACGCGAAAACGGTCGCGCCCCAGCAGCCAGGGGCGCGCCTCTTCCAGCAGGGCGCGGCGCAGCGGCGACAGCAGCCACTCGCTGGCGCTGGCCGACGAGCAAAAGCGCAGAATCACCACATAGCGCAGGCCCGCGCCGGCCGGCATCAGGATGTCGGTGGCGACATGGCCGGGAAAGCGCTGGTGCGCCTGCGTGGCGCGCTCCATCCAGCGTTCGTAATCGGCGCGATGGCGGGGATGCACATCGTGCACGATGACGCTGGTGCTCAGGTCGGATGGGGGCAGGGCGCTCATGCCGCTGCGCTCTGGCGGCGCCGCATGGCGCGCGCGTAAAGTTCACGCCGCAGCGGAATCAGCGGATCGTCCGATGCTTCGATGCCGTCGATCATGCCGCCGGGACTGAAGCCCAGGCTGCGCTGCAAGGCCGGCTGCGCGGCCGTGTCGGCCGCCAGGGCTTCCACGCGGATGGTGCCGAGCATGATCTCCTGGCGCGCTTCGGGGCCGGTGCGCGGCCAGACCAGCGAGCAGTCGTTCAGCACATCGCCCGGCGCGGCCAACTGCAGCATCAGGCGCATCAGACCGGCGCCGGCATCCAGGCGCTGCGCCAGTTCCGCGCTGAGGAAATCGGACGGCATGGCCAGGGCTTCGGCGTCCGTCAGGTGCGGAGCCGGCGTCAGCGGGTCGATGCGGTAGCGGCCGTGGCGCATCTCGCCCGCCGCATTGATGAAGCGGAAAGCGTTCAGGCCGAAGTAATGCTCGGACAAATAGCTTTTCGGCGCAGGCTTTGGCGCTTCCAGATAGGCTTTGGCGCGTGGGTGCTGTTCCAGAAAGCGGTTCAGCCGTTCCGCATCGGGTTGCGGCGCGACGCTGGCGGCTATCGCCTGCAGGAAGCCGAGAAATTCCTCGGGCGAGCCGGCGGGAAAACCGTCATGGGAATGGGCGACGATGTCATGGCTGCTGCCGTCTTCCAGCTGGAAGCGCAGGGCCAGGCCACGCGGATTGGCCATGCTATCGCCATCGGGCGTGGTGGGTACGCCGCTGAAATTGGAGAAGCGCAGTTGCAGCGGAATGGCGCTGGCCTGGAAATGCGGCGCGCGCGTGATGGCTGCGGCGCCGGGTGCGGCGACAAATGTGCCGAGGGCGACGATGCCCTTGGCATGGCTGACGCGGAAGCCTTCATGGCAGCCAAAGCTGGCCGTCAGCGCGTCGAGCATATCGTCGTAGAGCTTATCGTTGTTCACAAGCTGAGTCTTTCGGAAGAGGAGGGGCGGCTTGCCGTGGCGGCGGGCCACGGCAAGAGCGGCACGTGCTTAACGCTGGGCCAGGCCGTGCGTCATGGTGATGTGCTTGAACTGGATGAAGTCGTCCATCGCGGCCATGCCGTTCAGGCGGCCCAGGCCGGACTGTTTGAAGCCGCCCTCCTCGAACTCGTCGTACACCACGGCCCAGTCGTTGACCCAGACCGTGCCGGCTTCCAGCGCGCGCGCCACGCGCAGCGGACGGTCGATGTCGCGCGTCCATACGCTGGCGGCCAGACCGTATTCGCTGTTGTTGGCCAGCGCGATGGCTTCCTGTTCGCTGTCGAAGACCTGCATGGTCAGCACCGGGCCGAAGGTTTCCTTCTGCACGATGTCCATATCCGGGTTGCTTACTTCCAGCAGCGTGGGGCGGTAGAAGGCGCCCTGGGCCAGCGGGCCTTGCGTCACCGGGCCGCCGCGCAGGATCACCTTGGCGCCGGCTTCGATGGCCGCGTTGACCACGCGGTTCACGCGCTCGACATTCGGACGGTCGATCAGCGGTCCCATCTCGCTGGCCGGATCGGAAGCCGGACCGACCTTGACGGCTTCCAGGCGTTCGGCCAGGCGCTGGCGCAGTTTGCCGGCAATACCCGACTGCACCAGCAGGCGCGAGCCGGTCATGCAGAACTGGCCGGCGAACACGGTCAGGGCTTTTTCCAGCTTGGGCAGGGCGGCTTCGATGTCGGCGTCGTCAAACACGATCATCGGCGTTTTACCGCCCAGCTCCAGGCCGAAGCGCTTCAGACGCTGCGCGCCGACGGCGGAAATGGCGCGCCCGGTGGCGGTGCTGCCGGTGAAGCTGATGGCCGGCACATCGGGCGATTCGATCATCCACTTGGAACCCTCCGCGCCCGACTCGCTGAACAGATTGACCACGCCGGTCGGCAGCGACGTCACTTCCGACATGATGCGGGAAACCAGGGCATTGGTCTGCGCGGTTTGGCTCGGCATCTTGATGACGGTGGTGCAGCCGGCGGCCAGGGCTGGGGCCAGCGAGCGGATCATCAGCACCACGGGCGAATTCCATGGCGCGATGATGCCGGCCACGCCGATCGCTTCGCGCAGCACCAGGGACAGGCTACCCGGCTTGGGATCGGCCGCGCGGCCATATTCGGTGCGCGCCAGCGAGGCGTAGTAGCGCAGCTTGGACGGCACCATACTGACTTCGAATTCGGCCTCGCCCTTCACCTTGCCGTTCTCCGTGGCGAGAAGATCGACCAGCTGCGTGCTATGGCGCTCGAAAGCATCGGCCAGTTCGTTGAGCGCCTTGGCACGCAGGGCGCGGTCTTCCTTCCACTCCGTTTCGGCGAAGGCGCGCTTGGCGGCGGCGATTGCGTCGGTCGCTTCGCGCAGGCCGCCGTCGGCGTATTGGCCGATTACTTCGTAGTTGGCGGGATTGATGGAATCCTTATGGATGCCGGAATCGGTCCATTCGCCGCCGATCCAGTTCAAGGCGATATGCTTGTTCATGCTGGTGCTCCTTTATATATGTTGTGAGGTTTAGGCGAAACGGCTGGCGATGCGCTCCGCCGCCGCGATGGTCGTGACATTGGTGGCGACGGACGGCACGTCGGGGAAGATCGATGCGTCCACTACGCGCAGGCCGGTCAGGCCATGCACCTTGCCTTCGAAATCAACCACGGCTTCCGGCGCGCCGGCGTGGCCCATGGGCGCGGTGGAGGTTGGGTGGTGATAGGTGTCCAGCGTGGCCTTGATGGAAGCCAGGATGGCTTCGTCGGACTGGGCGTCGGGGCCGGGATTGAGTTCGCTCGACACCATGGCCGCCAGCGGCGCGGTCTGGCCGATGCGGCGCGACAGCTTCACCGCTTCCAGCAGGCGTGCGCGGTCTTCCGGTTCGGCCAGGAAGTTCAGGTCGATCTTCGGCGCGGCCAGCGGGTCGCGGCTGTTCAGCGACAGGCGGCCGCGCGACAGGGGGCGGGTCAGCGCCACGGCCAGCACGAATCCGACCTTGGTCGGGCTTTGCTCATGCGGGAACAGGTGGGTGGCGGTGATATGCACATCCAGCTCGCCCTGGACCGCGCTGCTGCTGTGGGTCCACAGCTTGGCGCCGATCACCGGGGTTTGCGCGCCGATGGCTTCCGGCTTGGCGGCATAGGCGTTGTAATAGAACGGGTGGTCGATCAGGTTCAGGCCCACCGGAAGGTCGGCCACCAGCGGAATCTCCAGCTCGCGCAGATGCGCCTGCGGACCGACGCCGGAACGCAGTAGGATGGCCGCGCTACCATAGCTGCCGGCCGACAGCACTACCTCACCGGCATACAGGCGGGCGCCGTTCGCCATCTGCACGCCAATGGCGCGCTTGCCGTCGAACAGGACTTTATCGACCATGCTGTCGCCGTGGATGAAGAGGTTTTCCCGCGACCGCACGGCGTCCGTCAGATAGGCCATGCCGGTGTTGACGCGCACGCCGTCCACGATATTCATGGGGTAAGGACCGGCGCCGTTGGCATCGGCAGCATCGAAGTCGGCAATCTCGCGGTGGCCGTTGGCCAGCGTGGCGTCGAGGAAGGCACGCTGCATCGGCGTGATGTCGGCGCGTTCCAGCTGGCGCACCGGCAGCGGGCCGGAACGGCCATGCAGCTCGTCGCTGCCGCCGGAACGGTTTTCCAGATTTTTGAAATGCGGGAGCATGTCCTGGTAGCTCCAGCCAGGCAGATTCCAGCGCTGGAAATCTTCGGGACGGGCGCGCAGCGCCACCGCGCCATTCACGCCCGAGCTGCCGCCCAGCACCTTGCCGCGGATGGCCGCGATCGGGTGGCCCACATAGCCCGCTTCCGACTTGTAGCCCCATTCATGCTGCGGATCGCCGTTGGCGCCCAGGATGTCGCTTTGGGCGATGATGGCGGGATAGGCATGCGGCTCGTAGCTCTGTCCCGCTTCCAGCAGCAGGACGTTGCGCTTGCCGTCCGCGCTCAGGCGGTTCGCCATCACGGCGCCGGCCGAGCCGCCGCCCACTACGATCACGTCGAAAACTGCATTCTCGGTCTGCTTGCCATGCACTGCGTCGTTCATCTCTTAGTCTCCAAAGCCGCGGGACATCCGCGAACCGAAGACTACGGGGATTAGCGATTCTGCATAAGCCGATGAATCACGAATCAGAAGTTCGTTTTTTCCGAACGATCGCTGGAAACGGCTTGCAACTGCGCCTGGATCGGCAGCTCCCACACGGGTGGATAGCCGATTTCCTCGATCAGGAAGTTCACCAGGGTCTGGATCTTGAGCGAGGAACGGTGCGACTGGCGGTACACGGCCGACACCATGCCGCCGGAAGGCGAAAACTCGGGCAGCACGATGCGCAGCGCGCCGCTGGCGACGGCGTCGGCGCACAGGAAGGTGGGCAGGATGGCCAGGCCCAGGCCCTGCCTGGCCCCCTCCAGCAGCTGATGGCCGCTGTCGGTGCGCATGCGGTTGCGGATGCGGAAGGATTTGATTTCGCCGTCGACCGGCAGCTGCCACATGCCCTGCGGTTCGCGGTGCACGTAGAGCAGGCCTTCGTGGTCCTGCAGCTCCTCGGGCCGCAGGGGCGTGCCGCGTTCGGCCAGGTACTCGGGACTGGCGCAGATCACATGGCGGTTGACTGCCATGCGCTTGGCGACCAGGCTGGAATCCTGCAGATTGCCGAGGCGGATGGCGAGGTCGTAGTTTTCGTCATTGAGGTTGACGCGGCGGTCGTCGGCCTCCACGTCGATGCGCAGTTCGGGATGCAGGCCGGCGAAGCGCGCCAGCATGGGCGCAAGATGGCCGATGCTGAAAGCCATTGGCGCGGCAATGCGCAAGCTGCCCCGCATGCAGGCCTGTCCCGCAAGGACGGCGTTTTCCGCCTCGCTCACTTCGGCCAGGATGCGCGCACTGTGGGCGTAAAAAATCTGGCCCGGCTCCGTCACCATCATCTGCCGCCCGCGCGCCAGCAGGCTCACGCCGAGGCGCTGCTCGAGCTGCTGCATGCGCTGGCTGACCATGGACTTGGTGGTGCCCAGGCGCTTGGCCGCTTCCGACATGCTGCCGGCATCGACCACCGCCACGAAGAAATGCATTTCAGCGAATTTGTTCATCGCGAATCAGCGAAAAGGAGGGGGGCTTCAGACCACGCTGCAAGCGCGCGCCTGCATCAGGCCTTTGAGGAAGCCGCGGCGGATCTTGCCGGCCAACAGGGCGTGCTGCACTTCATTGGAACGCCGCTCGGCCCCGCTCAGCTTGCGCAGCCAGCCGCGGAAGGGGATGGCGCCTTCGACCGTGTTTTGCAGGGCGCCGGTGGCCGCCTTGCCGGCCATGTCGCGGGCCATTTCCGTACGGTCCTGCTTCTCTTCCGGCACGTCAATGTCGGGGCCGAGCAGATCGTCGAGGGCATCCAGCTGGGCGTTCAGGCTGGGGCAATCCTGCTTGGCGGGCATGGCGTAAGGCTTGTCCAGCGCCTCGCGCAGCGCGGTGGGGATGTCGGGCTTGGAGATATTGAGATCGCGCAGCGGCGTGCCGGCGATTTCGGTGATGCGCGACTGCTCCTTGCTGGTCGCGCAGGCACTCAAGGCCAGGGCGGCGGTGATGACAAGCGCCATGTTCTTCATTAAATCTTTCCTCTGTCTGCAACGCTGAAAAAGATGGCAATCATATCATGTTGCTACCTTGAAACTTCAGGCAAAAAAAATGCCACCCGAAGGTGGCTTGGGCTGGCGCGGCAGGCTTTACGCCGCTTGCAGCTCGCCATACAGCGCGAGGAACTCCTGGCTCAGCTTGTGGCTGCGGTCGAGGTGGATCATGGGCAGGTTGCGCTCGTGCGATTCGCGGATGCGGATCGAACTCGACAGCTTGTTCTCCAGCACCGGCAAGCCTTCCTCCTTCAGTTCGTCGACCAGGCGCTGCGGCAGCAGGGCGCGCGGCTGGAACTGGTTGACCACGATGCCTTCGATGGTCAGGTTGGCGTTGTGGTCGGCCTTGATCTCTTTCACGTTATCGATCAGGGTGTACAGCGCCTGGCGCGAGAAATCGTCGCAGTCGAAGGGGATCAGGCAGGTGTCGGCCGCGATCAGGGCGGACTGGGTGAAGAAGTTATACGCGGGCGGCGTATCGACGAAGATTTCGTCGTATTGCTGGCTCAGCTCCTTGAGCGTGTCGCGCAGCTTGTAAATCTTGTGGCGCGATTCGAGCTTGGACTGCAGGTCGCCCAGCTCGGGGTGGGCCACCATGATGGACAGGTTCTCGAACGGGGTCGCGTGGACGTAGTGGCTGGCTTCCTTGGCGAACATGGAAAAGCTCAGCATCTGCTCGAAGTAGGCGCCCAGGGTCGGCGCCACGTCGGCGGTCGCCGCGCCCAGCACATAGCGGCTGGAATTGCACTGCGGATCGATATCGATCAAGAGTGTCCGTTTGCCCTGGTGCGCCGCAATAGCCGCCAGATTCACCGCAATCGTCGACTTCCCGACCCCGCCCTTCTGATTGAAGATCACCCGTTTCATACGCTGGCCCATGAAATGGCTAAGAATGCAAGAATTCTAGCATGATGCGGCGCAGCAAGTGAGTGGGGTGGGACAGATTATTGCGTGGCCGGGCGTCTATTGCTTTAACGCAATGCACATCTTGAGTAGCGTCCTAAGATGAAGTCTCCAGCCATCTTATATGGAGCTTGCGATGCCTTACACTGCAAAAAAGAACTTTACGGAACAGGCGCAAATTTTCGGAAACGGCCAGTGTGTAGCGCTGGTGCGCGAGCTGACAGGCGCACCGGCGTCGTCCACCTGGCGCGAAGGCGATAAACTCGTTGATCTACTTGAAATTAATGCGCCCATCACGCCAGGAACTGCCATCGCCACGTTTTTCGACGGTCGTTATCCGAATTGGCCGCATGGTAATCACGCGGCCATTTTCCTGCGCTGGGTTAGCAACGGCATTGAAGTGTTTCACCAATGGAAAGGCAAGGCGCCTCACCGGCGTGTGCTTTATTTCGGCCGTTCGCAAGCTCAGGCGTTTTTACGCGCCGAACACTATTCCGTCGTCAAATGAAGATCGCAATCCTTGTTCTCGCGGGTACTTTGACTGGGCCACTCGCTTCGGCCGGCCAATTGAGCTGCCCGCGATTCGCACCTGCGGATTGGGGCATCGGGCAGAGAGCGCTGGAGTCGGTGCGCGTAATGTCCTACCCGGCCCAGGATTCGCCGGGGCCGGATCGTGAATACTATGCAACGCCACCGTGGGAGGAGCGTGAAAAGGCCGGGTATATTTACCAAATCTGGCGCATTGGCAGGAGCGCTGGATTCAAGAATGAAGTCGATTGCGTGTATGCCGGCACGGATCGTTATGTCGGCCTCGAGCTTGCCAATGCGCGTCAATGTGCCGCGCGCTGGCGTGCGCGGCGCGACCATGGCGTGGTCCCCTATAGCTTGAGCTTTTCATGCCAGTAGCGTGGCACTTGCAAGCAGGGACGGCGTGCCGTCAGCGGAAATATTCTCCGGCCCGTTCGGGCTGGTACAGCACTTCCAGCAGGCGCACTTGCAGCAACTGGCCGTCGGGGTGGGGCCAGTCGATCGTCGCGCCCACCGATAGGCCCAGCAGGGCGGAACCAATTGGGCTGAGGATGGAAATGCCATCTGACAGCTGGGCCATATCCTTGGGGTAGGCGAGCGTCAGGCTGCGCACCTCGCCTGTGCCGGCCATTTCAAAGCGCACGGTGGAGTGCATGGTGACGACGTCGGGCGGCATATCCTCCGGCGCCACGATGTCGGCGCGCATGGCGCCGATCAGGGCTTCCAGCCGGTCGGCGTCGAGCGATGAAATGGTGAGTTGGGGTTTCATGGGTCAATCTCCTGGTTTTCGGTTCTGCTGGAAAAAAAGCGGGAAGATGGAGGCGGCTCGGAGAGGCGAAGAGTGCCGGATTGGTCCGGCCGGCCCCACCGAGCCTAGGAAAGCCAGGCGAGATTGCGGTTGAAGAGCAGGCTGGCAACGACAGGCATGCCCGCAGCGCTCCCGTTCAGGGAGGCAGCGTTGCAGCGGGCGGGAGTGGCGGCCTGGTTCATCATGGCGCGAGTATAGCGCGTTGAAGGCGGGGATGAGAATGCTGTCGCGGAAAACGAAAACGCCACAGCGTGGCGTTTTCGTAGGGTGATGCGGCGTTGGCCGGCGCTCAGCGCGCCGGGGCAGCGGGAACGTCCTGCAACTGGTCCTGCATTTTCAGCATGGCATCTTGCATGGCCCATTTCCCGAACAGGGCGTTCCTTTTTGAAATCATCAAACTCTACATAGCAGCTTGCCGCTGGGGGCCGAGATATTGCAGGACAGGCCGACCGTGAAATGGGGCGGTGGCCAGGTCAGCATGCTGGAGGATGAGAAGTTTGGCGTCACCGCCGATATGATGATGTAATCGATACGTTGTTGCGTTAGCGTGCAGCAACACGCTTGGATTTTCTGAAATAATAATGCCGAGAGGGGGGCCTTGATGCGGACGGTCGTGTCCGCATAGAAGGGCAGGAAGGCGAAGCGAGAGGCGATGAGATAACCGTAAATCACTGTCCCTCCTGACTTTGCGTGTTAATCAATGATTTCGCAGTCATCATTTTTTGGTTCGCCGCGTCGTTTGCTTCTTGCCCGTCTGCGGCCTCGCATGAGAAGAAAATCATCACCTTTTCGATCAAAAATAGCACGAAATTGCTTAGCATCATTTTCGTTCATATTTCTGCTTACTAAATCATAAGGCATTTCAAAAAGTTTAATTGATCGACTTGTTGAGAAATTCACTAGCCCAAACGTCTTCATCGTTTTGGAAAGAGTTGAGTGAAATTCCTTTGCATTTATTAATATGAAATCACCTCGTAATAGACGAATTTTTCTGGTTTGATGCCGAAGAGCTTCGGCAATGGCAGAGTATTTTCCGTATTTAATTATGGATATAGGGAATTCGATTGCGAAATGATGTTCGTCGTCATAATAGGAGGAAATATCTTCATTTATTCCTACCAACATTCTTTCCCAGCATCTTGCTATTAATTGGGCTGCCATTGGTGAGTTTTCTGGCATTTCATAAACTTCCTCAAGAAAAATAAAGGCGGCTGCATCTGCGGAAGGATTTGTGCCAGATTTTATAATTCTCCCTAGCCAAAAATAAAATTTTTCATTTTCACTATTCGCTTGGCTAGATTTCCATGCAATAAAAACATCTATTGGTGATATTTTAGATATGGGCTTTGCTGTAATGAAATCTACTATGCTCGAAGAGGATGAAAGTAAATCTATAAGTGCTGAGCCTATAAGTGTATTTTCTGCTTTATCTAAAGCTGAGTAGATGGGATTTAAATAATCGTCTTCTCCAGACTCCCTTAGGAAATCTATTGTTTCTTCGTTTAATGCCTGATCTAAATCTTTAATTGTTTCAGATGAAACATGATCTATTAGTGTTATGTAAGATGCAACCAAAAATTCATGAAAAGATCGGTGTGCGAAATATAAGAAATTGGAATCCTTTTCTTCAGTTAATGAGGAAACTAAATATTCAGTTCTTTTTGCCTGTAGGTCAATAGCTAGACCGTTAGATAGACTATCAAATAATGAATTGGGCACTTCCTCTCGGGAGAAAGTTCCTTGCACGCCAGGCTTGGTCCATGACCACCATGCTAAATTACATAGAAACCGATGGCGATCTGCAGCGGGAATAAAGCTTCGTGCCCTCTTTTCTTGATCACGATGAATAACTTGTTGGACAAAATCTTTATAAAGACGAAATCTGCTAGTTCCTTTAAAAGTATAACTGGGATCTGCTGCAAGAAGCCCTACAATTCTGGCCTGAACTGGGCGTTGCAAAATATCATCATCAATATCCCTAATAACTTCGTTAATTCGATTGGTTCTGATTTCTTTATTAGATAAGGCGGAGCTTTTGCACACTAAAAACCCGTCCAAGAATAGACGTTGCTCTTCGATGCTAAAAAAAGAAAGTTTGCGTTCTGTCCATGCAGGAAAGTCAGAGTTTGAAAAAAATTGACCGCCAATTTTTGAGAGCCCACGAATTAATAAATTACTGGATTCAGAGGTGAAGGCATTTGGCCGACCGAGAAGGAGAATTTTTGCGTTTGGAACGCGGAGCTTATTGAATTCTCTGAAATTTGAGCGAAAATCATGCTCAGTCATTGCATGTTTCATCTCATCAAATCCATCTAGTATTATGAGAAGGCGACCAGCCGAATTTAACTGAATAAGTGCTTTGTATGAATAACCTTCGAGAGAATGTCTGGCAGTAAAATGTTTTCCAAATAGTCCAGCTAATTCAGTTTCATGAACTACCTGGCCCAAAGGGATTAATATAGGTAAACGCTGATTTTCAGGATCTGATAGGTATCTGCGGGCCTGTTCGGATGCTAATCTTTTTGCGAGGCTACTTTTCCCTAATCCATATCCACCCAACACTGCCAACCCGGTATCATCATTCATTGGGGAATTAAGCCATATTTGCAAATTTTCAAGTGCTGTTTCCTTAATGGACTCAAATTTCCCTTCTACATAATATTTGCTTATCTCGTCAGAATGAAAATCTTCAGCTAATTCTTCCACATAAGGGCCTAATCCGACAATCCAGCGTTCCAATTCCGCCAATGTCATGAATCTTAAGTTGCGAGATTGCTCAATAAACTGCCGGGATGCAGATTCTACTTGACGATTGGAGATGATTAATAATAAATTAATCTCATTATTTTCTATTGCGGTTTGATAGTCGCTAGTGATTTTTGAAAAATCAGTAGTATTAAGCGAGCGGCTATAATTTTTGCACTCGACAGCAACCTTAATTCTTTTTCCAAGTTCCATCATTGAAAAAACTATATCCGCATTCTTCCATGCAACTTTTCCTTCAATATGTGTATCTGGAAATTTACTCTTTAGTATGCTTGAAACATAGTCGCGAAATTTATCGCCAGCTGACTTCGAATTCATATCGTTCCCCTAGTGAAGAGTGAGATATTGTATCTTGAGATATCGTTTTTTTTTGCTAGCGTGTGAGCCGCATTGATCTGCTCAATTGACATTGATCTGCTGAGAGATCAGTAGACATTCTTGTCCTATCCTATTAGATATCTTTTTGCTAGTAAGCTCAGACCGGTGTGACAAGATGCTCGTGGGTATCGCTGCCAAGCGAGTTTCGGCGCGAGTTGTTCCAAATAAAAGGAGTGAATAGCGTTTCGTACAAGCAGGGAAAAGCCCGTTGATAGAATTCAGTCGATTGTGCTGACTGATGAAAGGTGAGATGGGATAGGCTGGATGTGAGGGCTTCTTGCGACGAAAAAACGCCGACCACTGGGATCAGCGTTTTCGCTTTATATTCTTGGTGGCCCGCAGCGGAATCGAACCACCGGCACAAGGATTTTCCAAACAAATGCTAGCTTACTGCACGCCTTCCATCGCCTGTGCGGTGTCGAAAATGTGCGTCAGCGCGTTTTCCATGGCGTCGGCTGTCATTGCGCCACTCTGGTTCGTGATGATGAAGACCCCGAGTTGATATTTCGGTACGATAAAGACGTAGCTTTGTGCGCGTGGCACGCCGCCATGGTGCACATAATGTGTGCCCAGCTGGCGATTCTGGCCAATGTTCCAGAAGTAGCCAATGCTGAAGTCATCTTTAAAACGTACGAGCGGCTTGTGCGATTCGACGACTGCAGGATTAGTGCCCAATTGCAGGCGCAGGTATTTCGCCATATCCGGCATCGTCGACTTCAGGTTGCCGGAGGCTCCCCAAGGCAGCCGTGGCATCGGTGTGCTGATGACGGGATTATCGCTGTGGTAGCCGGGCGCTAGCCGATGGGCGTCCTTGGCGGTGACGCCCATTTGGGTCTCGTGCATGCCGGCTTCGCGCGCGACGAATTGCGCAAGCAGGACTTCATAGGGTTTTCCGTATATTTTTTCGAGAGTGTGCGCGATGAGTTCGGTGCCGGCGCTGGAATAGGCATAATCCTTGCCGAGCGGGCCTTTGATGCTAACCGAGTGTAAATCCTGCCAGAATTGTTGCTGCCCGTAGTTGGCGTAGGCCGCATTCAACTTGGCTGGCGTGCCGTGTGCAGTGAAATCTTCTAATACAGTGTTCACTTGCAGCGGCAGCATGCCTGGCATATTGCTGGTGTGCGTGATCAGATGGCGCAAGCGAATCGGCTCACCATCCGACTGCAGGTTGTGGTAACTCGCCGCCAGGTATTTTTGTATCGGATCGTCGAGCGCGGCCTGCCCATCGAGTACTGCTTGCGCCAATAGCAGACCGGCAAAAGTCTTGCTGATCGAACCGATTTCATAAAGCGTTGTATCGTTCGGCGTATTCGCCTTGCCGGCCTCCAGCTCGCCACGATGCAGAATGAATTCCTTGCCACGATAAACAACCGCGATCGAGGTCGAGTGCAGCAGCTTTGACTTTAATAGGGTGGCCGCGGCCTGGTTCATTGCCGCAGGAATGTCACTTGAAGGGGAGGAGCCAGTTGGCTTGCAAGCCGCAAGCACCAGGGTCGTTCCAAGCACAGCAGCTGCGAGTTTGCTCATCAGGCGCATCATCCAGAGAGAGGGAGAGGCATTCTCGCATAGGGGCGGCGTTTTCACTTTTTTATTCTTGGTAAGCGGACAGGGTACCTTGTTCCGCCAACCTTTCAGCGTCCAAACTGATTGCCTGATCGTAGTCCAGCGGACTCGCCGAGACAGCCGAGGATGCTGGCTGATGCCCCCCAAGGCCTTTCAGGCGGTCGATAAGGAGTTTCGTTTTTGATTATAAGCGGCTTCTTTTTCAGCGCAGGCCAAAGCGTTCCACCACGAACTCGACAAAACTGGCCAGCTTGGGCGTGGACTGGCGGTCGCGCTGGTAGACCAGATGCATGGGACGCGGCGCAGGCCAGTAATCGCGCAGGATGGGGACCAGACGGCCGCGCGCCACGTCGTCCGCCAGCATGACTTCCGCCTGCAGCACCACACCCAGGCCAGCGATGGCTGCCTGGCGCAGCGCCTCGCCGTTGTTCGAGCGCATGCGGGGCGCGGGCGGCTTGGCGTCATCGCTGTGCGTGATGCGCCAGCGCGTGTCATGGCGCCAGTGCATGGCGTCCATGCAGCGGTGCCGGGACAGATCGGCAGGCGTCAGCGGCGTGCCGTGACGTTCCAGATAGGCGGGCGCGGCACAAATGATCATGTGCAGCGGCCGCAGGGGGCGCGCCACCATCGACGTATCCTTCAGGAGGCCGATACGCACGACCGCGTCCAGCCCTTCTTCCACCACATCGGCCTTGCGGTTGGATAGTTCCAGGTCCAGGCTCACTTCGGGATAGCGGTCCAGGTACTCCACCATGGCGGGCGCCAGGCACTGGCTGCCGAACGCCACCGGCGCACTCAGCTTGATGGTACCGCGCGGCACCGCGCGCATGGCTTGCGCGCCGGTCTCGGCCGCCTGCACCAGGTGCAGGATGTGGCGGCATTGCTCGGCGTACTGCTCACCGATCTCGCTCAGGCTCTGGCTGCGCGTGGTTCGATGCAACAGGCGCGCGCCGACCAGTTTTTCCAGTGCCACGATGTGCTTGCTCACCATCACGGTGGACATGTCCAGTGTGCGGGCGGCGGCGCTGAGGCTGCCTGCATCCACGACCCGCACAAACACTTCCATGCTGCGCATCTTGTCCATTGATTGTTAATTGCTGGTTAAAGATATTGTTAATTTTACGGGATTTTTAAATGTGGAGAGATAGTGAATACTGGCAGCTCTTGTTCACTACTGCTGGTCTGGAGCTATGACGTTCGCACTCTGGTTGACATTTCTGTGCCTGGCGCTGGCCGCCAGCTTTAGTCCGGGGCCAGGCGTGCTGCTGGCCATCTCCACCACGATGGCGCTGGGTGCCAGGCGCACGGTGTATAGCTCGGTGGGTAATGCGGTGGGGGTCTTCCTGGTGTCCTGCGTGGCGGTGAGTGGCGTCGGCCTGATGGTCCAGCGCTCGCCGCTGGCGTTTTCCGTGCTGAAGCTGGCGGGCGCCGCCTACCTGGCCTGGCTGGGCGTGAAGCAGTGGCGCGGGGCGGGGAAGGGGGCGCAAGCCGCGGTGCCCAACGGCCAAGCCGTGGCGCACACCGATAGCCGCTATGCGGTGTTCCGGCGCGGCTTGCTGGTCGCCAGCAGCAACCCGAAAGCGATCCTGTTTTTCTCCGCCGTGTTCCCGCAATTCATGCCGCCCGGCGAGCTCGATGCCCACCGCTTCCTGTTGCTCAGCCTGACCTTTGTGGGATGCACCTTCGTGTCCCACCTCTCCTATGTGCTGCTGGCCGCATCGGCCGGCGCACGGTTTCTCACGGGGGGCGGCATGGTGCGGCTCCAGCGCGGCACCGCCTTGCTATTTATCGCCCTCGCCTTTGCTCTGGCGCGCTGAATCCTGCCTGGAAAACAAAAACGCCACCCGAAGGTGGCGTTTTTTTCTGTATTCTTGGTGGCCCGGGGCGGAATCGAACCACCGACACAAGGATTTTCAATAGTTGGGCCGCGCTTATTGCCACACGATCGATGTGTCGCACCAGAGTCGTATTGTAGGCCACCAACCAGTCACTTTGGGCGTTAGATACATGCTTGGGGTTTCAGAAAGTGTTCTTGCGCAGCTTCCTCATTTTCTTTGAGAGAATCGCAAGCGCCATTTAAGCCAATTACGCCAAACGCC
>NZ_JABWEB010000026.1 GCF_013369485.1 Massilia sp. BJB1822 | reverse complement strand
TTCGCCCCCACGAGTCGAGCACCAGTTGAGCCCGTGTCCACCTTGGGGTCTGACCCCAAGGTGGACACGGGCTCGGCTGGTGGGGCGGGCTTGTGCGGCGTTGCGCGAGCTTAGGCCTTCATGAAGTGAAATGGATTCCTTGCTGCCGATCTGGTACTCTGTATCTATGGCTACTATCGAATCTCCGATGAAATATCTGCTTTGTCTGCCTTTGTCCGCCATTTTGCTGTCGGGTTGCTCGCTGATGCGCAGCCCGCACGATCCGGCGCGCGATAAGCAAACCGTGTCCGTGGTGAATGCCATGACCTGGACCAATCCTTTGAGCGGCAAGCGCGATGGCGTGCGCACCAGCTGGCCGCTGGAAGAGCTGGCGAACCACGAGGAAGTCTTCCCGCTGGCGCAGATCAAGCATTGCCCGCTGGGCGATCAGGCGGCCTGCAATTGGGGCGTGCTGAGCGCTTCGCGCAGCACGACGCGCTTTGGCTATCTGCCGGGCGGCATTACCCTGGATCTGGGCTTGCTGGTCGATGTGCACCGGCGCCAGCAGGACCGCCGCCGCAACCACCATACGGCGATGGCGATCCCGGCCGATGTGGGGGCTTTGAGCTACCGCAAGAGTCTGCAGCAGGCTATCAGTCTTCCTTATGGCAAGGTCTATCGTATTGAATTTGAATATGGCCTGCGCTTCGATATCTGCGCGCGCCGCCTCGATGCCCATGGCCAGGCCTTGGACCAGTGCGACATCCCCTTTATCTGAAGATTGCACGGTGTAACAAGCTGTAAATCTGCGGCGCGCAGCGCGGATTTTTCTTATAGTGACGGGGAGAGGAGTAGATTGCGATGAAAACTTTATTGGCTTTAGCCGCCGTCGTGGCCCTGAGCGGCTGCGCAGCGCCCGGCCCGCGCTATTACAGCAGCGCCCCCGTCAATCCTTACGAGTGGCATACCGTCTCGGTCGAGAATGTGGGACCGGGCCGCAGCGGGTCGAATGTGGTGTACACCACGGAACCGGCGCCGGTCTACCGCACGGTGATCGAACAGCCGGTGGTTACCTATGTGGAAGCGCCCGTGTACCGGCCGGTCTACGCTCCGGTGTATGCGCCGGCGCCGGCGTATTACTACCCGCCTGTGTCGATCGGCCTGGACTTCGTGTTCAGCAGCCACCGCCACCGTCACTACCGTCACCGCCGCTGATCAGCGCATCAGGAACAGGGCGGTGTCGTTCAGCACGTCGGCCGAGCACAGCATATAGGTCGCCGCGCTTACCAGACCGAGCAGCAGCGCGCTTGAGGCTAGAGGAAGTTCGCGTAACATTGTAGGCTCCTGGTATTGTCAGGAGCATGGTAGTTTGGACCAGGACAAATGCCCATAGTCCCCTGGTCCGTCCGCGTGTAGGAATAGTGCTCGTCGGCTCAGCTACGCTTTTGCCAGCTTATTTGCTGCGCCAGACCACGATCGCGCCTTCGGGCGCGGTGTCGAGCGCGTTCGAAATGCTCAGCCATTCCTGCAGGCGTTCCGGCTGCTTGAGCGTGATGCCCACGCCATCGATATAGCCGACCTGTTCCAGCAGGCGCGCATCCATCTTCGCTTTCGACACGGTCGGCGCGCCCATCACCATGCGGTCATACGCCTTGCGCGTCTTGTGCTCCCATTTATGCAGCGCGCTTTCATCGAAGCGGTTGGCTTCGAAATACACGGTGAGGGAACCGTCCGGATTGCCGAAGCCGACAATGCCGGCGCCCTTGCGGATGGTGCTGGTGTTGGCCAGATCGAAGTCGGCGGTCGGCACGAAGACGCCGGCGCGGCCGTCGATGTCGGGACGGCCGACGGGCGTGTCCTTGCTATAGGTGCTGAGTTCGGAAATTTTTTGTTCGGACATGGGGCGCTGCCATCGCTAAAGGGAGGTGGGACCAGCGCTTATTGTAGCGGTATTTAAGTTCCTTAGGGCAACGTTGATTGTGACTTTATGAAGACGGCGGCGCCACCAGCGGCAGCACGATGAGAAAGGCGCTGCCGCCTTCGGGCGTGGCGCGCGCTTCGATGCTGCCGCCCAGCAGGCCGGTCACCAGGTTGTAGCAGATATTCATGCCCAGGCCGCTGCCGCCCTTGCCCAGGCGCGTGGTGAAAAAGGGATCGAAGACGTGGGCGCGCACTTCCTCGCTCATGCCGCAGCCATCGTCGCTGTAGTGCAGGCGCACGTGACTGGCGCCTTCCAGGCTGGCCTGCAGGCGCATCTGGCCATGGTCGCGGCCCTGGAAGCCATGCAGCACCGAGTTGTTGATCAGGTTGGAAATGATCTGGTCCAGCGGGCCTGGGTAGCTATCCATATGCAAGCCTTCGGGGATGGCCAGCTCGATCTGGTAGGGACTTTTGCGCAGGCTGGTCTTCATCAGCGCCACCACGCCGCCGATGGTTTCGCGCAGCTCGAAGCTGCGCCGCTGCGAGCTGGTATGGTCCACCGCCACCTGCTTGAAATTGGCCACCAGGTCGGCGGCGCGGTGCAGGCCGCGCATCATCAGCTGCAAGGCGGTGTGGCAGTTGGACAGGTAGTCGGACAGCTGCGAGCGTTTCAGCGCCGGTCCCTGCGCCAGCACTTTTTCGAAATCGCCCACCTGGTCTTCCAGCGCAGAGGCCACCGTCATGCAGTTGCCGATCGGGGTGTTCAGCTCGTGCGCCACGGCGGCCACGATGGCGCCCAGGGCCGCCAGCTTTTCCGACTGCACCAGCTTGTCCTGCGCCAGGTGCAGGCGGTTGAGCGCTTCCTGCAGCTGGTTGTTGGCCGCCAGCAGGTCGCGCGTGCGCCGCTCCAGCGCCATCTCGCGTTCATGCAGATACTGGTACTGGCGCACCCGGTTCAGCAGCAGATTGTCGTCGAGCGGCTTGACCAGGTAGTCGACCGCGCCCAGGGCATAGCCGCGGCCGATGAATTCATCGCTCATGAACACGGCCGTGATGAAGACGATGGGGATATTGCGCGTGCGTTCCGTCATCTGCAGATGGCGCGCCGTCTCGAAGCCGTCCATGCCCGGC
This sequence comes from Massilia sp. BJB1822, assembly GCF_013369485.1. Lineage (GTDB taxonomy): Bacteria > Pseudomonadota > Gammaproteobacteria > Burkholderiales > Burkholderiaceae_D > Rugamonas. The sequence continues at coordinate 53,636 of NZ_JABWEB010000026.1, read as the reverse complement.
ATATGCACGTCGAGCAGGATCAGGTGGCAGTCCTGCTCCAGCGTCAGCAGCAGGGTGGCCTCGCCCGATTCGGCTTCCATCACCTCGCAGCCGCGCAGGCGCGCCAGCAGGGCGCGCAGGGTCAGGCGGTTGGCGGGATTGTCGTCCACCACCAGCACATTGAAGCGTTCACTCATGGCATGTACCTCCACGCCGGTAAATATAGCTGCCGGCCTTCCACGGCACAAAGCCCTGGGCCAGCGCGGCCTGGTTCAGCCCATCCTGCGGCCCCAGCACCAGGAAGCCGTCCACATGCAGGGAGCGCGCGAAGCGCTGCAGCACCTGGCGCTGCAGGTCGGCGTCGAAATAGATCAGCACATTGCGGCATAGGATCAGCTGGAATTCATTGAAGATGCCTTCGCCGGTCAGCGAATGGCGGTGGAACAGCACGCGCAGGCGCAGGCGCTCGGGCGCGCGCAGATAGCGCCCCGCCGGCAGATAGCTGTCGAAATCGAGGCTGCCGCCGCTGGCGCGGTAGTTGCTGCGGTTGGTGTCCAGGGTGGCGGCGGGGAACAGGCCGGCCTTGGCCAGCTCCAGCAGGTAGGGGCTGACATCGGTGGCGAATAGATGGCTGCGTTCCAGCAGGCCCAGTTCATCGAGCATGATGGCCAGAGAATAGGCTTCCTCGCCGGTCGAGCAGCCGGCCGACCACAGCTTGATCATGGGGAAGCTGGCCAGATAGGGCAGGATCTCGTCGCGGATCTGGCGCAGCTGGGCCGGGTGGCGGAAGAAGCTGGTCACGCCCACCGGCAGCTCGGCCGTCAGGCGCTCGAACAGGGCGGCGTCGGACAGCACGGCGCGCTGGTAGTGCGCAAAGCTGTGGAAGCCGCAATGCAGCATCAGGCTGCGGATGCGGCGCTGCAGGCTGTCGCGCTGGTAGTTGCGGAAATCGTAGCCGCATTGGCTGGTGACGGCTTCCAGGAACAGGTCGAGCAGCTCGCCTTCGGGCGCGGCGGCATCGCCGGCCAGGGCCGCCGCCGTGACGCTGGCGATGGCGCTCAGATTCAGCACATAGTCGAAGTGGCCGGCGTCGCGCGCCGCGTCGGGCATGGCGCGCGCGCCTTCGCAGTCGGCGCCGTCCTCCACGATGACCAGGGAGCCGGCGCGGCGCAGCGCGGCGCAGCCGGTCACGCCGTCGCGCCCGAAGCCGCACAGCAGTACCGCCAGCGCGCCGCCGCCGTATTCCGCCGCCAGCGATTCGAACAGCACGTCGATCGAGGGGCGGGTGAACTGCACCTTGCGGTCGCGCGTCAGGTAGACCATGCCGTGCGCCACCTTCATATGGTGGCCGGGCGGGGCGATATACAGGGTGCCGGGCTGCACCGGCATCAGGTGCTGCGGCATCAGCACGCAGTAATCGGTGCGCGTCTTGAGCAACTGGTCGAGCAGGTTGACCTGGTTCTCGTCCACATGCTGCACCACGAAGACGGCGGCGTCGGCCAGCGGCAGCTTGCCGACGATGTGCAGGATCTTGTCCAGGCTCTGCGCCGAACCGGCCAGCACCACGGCGCTGCAGGGCGCGGCGGCATGGTGCTGGCTGTGGTGCGAGACTTGGCGCACCGGCAGGCCCAGGCGCATCAGGCTGTGCGCCAGCAGGGCGTGGTAGGCGACGATCTTCAGGCCGGCGTCGCGCTCCAGCAAGCCGGCCAGGACGTCGATGACGTCGCGCGGCAGGGTGTCGGCATCGTAGAAACTCAGTTCGATGCCGCCGGCTTCAGGTGCGGCGCAGGCCTCGCTGAGGGCGGCGCGCAGCTCGGCGCTGGCGGCCGCGCTTTCCTGCCGCCCCAGCACCGCGATGCGGCACACGCCGCCGTGCCGGTGCAGCGTGATGCTCATGTGCTCCTCCCGCCGCTCCACTTGAGCACCTTGGCCACCAGCACATCGTAATCGACCGGCTTGGCCAGATAGTCGTCGGCGCCGGCGGCCATGATTTCGGCCTGGTCGGACGGCGCCGCCTTGGCCGTCAGCGCCAGCACCGGCGTGGCCTGCATGGCGGCATCGCGGCGCATGGCGGCGATGGTCTGGAAGCCGTCCATCTCCGGCATCATGATATCCATCAGCACCAGGTCGACCTGGTTCTGCGCCAGGAATTCCAGGGCGCGCTTGCCGTTGACGGCATTGCTCAGGCGCGCGCCGTGGCGCTCCAGCGCCGCCGTGATGACGAAGAGATTGCGCGGATCGTCATCCACCAGCAGGATGTGGCGCCCGCTCAGCACCTTGCCGCTGGCAGGCGTGGGTGCCGCCTGCATGGCGGCGCGCTCCTGCGGCACGCGGCGCAGGAAGCGCTCCACGTTTTCCAGCAGGCGGCGTTCGGCCTGCGGCGTTTTCACGATCACGCACTCGGAATAATGGCGCAGGCGGTTGGCTGCGTCGTCGTCCAGGGCGCGGCTGGCGAAGAAGACCAGGGCCAGTTCGGGCGCGGCGGCGCGCAGGCGGGCCGCCACATCGAGCGCGGTGTCGGTCTGGCCGTCGCCCAGATCCACGATGGCGACGCGGCAGGCGGAGCGGCTGAGCGCCTGCTCCAGCGCGCCGTCCGGCGCGGCGGCCAGCACCGGCCCGCGCTCCGGCCCCACCACGGCCGCCACTTCGGCGGCGCTGATGCCGCCGTTCTCCACCACCAGGATGCTATTGCCCTCGCTGCGTTCCAGTGCCGCCAGCAGGGACGCTTCGGCCTGCGCCAGGCGGTGGTCGTCGGCCGGTTTTTGCAGGAAGCCGATGGCGCCCTGCTGCAGGAAGGCCTCGTCGCGGTCGCGCGCCGAGACGATGTGCACAGGGATGCGCGCCAGCTCGCGCCGGCTCTTGATCTCGTGCAGCACTTGCGCCCCGTCCATATCCGGCAAGCCCAGGTCGAGCAGGATGCCGTGCGGCCGGTGGCGCCAGGCCAGGTCCAGTCCTTCCTCGCCGCTATGGGCCAGCAGGGTCTTGTAGCCGAGGCGGCGGTTCATGGCCAGCAGCGACTGGCAGAAGGCGGGATCGTCGTCGATCAGCAGGATCACCGCGTCCTCGCTGTGGATGGTGTCGCGGTCGTCGGCCACGCTGGGCGCGGGCAGGGCCAGGTGGCCGTCGCCGGGCGGCGCCGGCACGGGGCTGATGGTGGGCGCCACCGTTGCCGTCTCGGGCCGCGTGCTGGGCATGGCGTCCGGCAGCAGCACGGTGAATTCGCTGCCCTTGCCAGGCTCGCTTTGCAGCTCAATGGTCCCGCCCAGCATCTGGGCGAAGCGCAGGCTGATGGTCAGACCGAGGCCGGTGCCGCCGAATTCGCGCGAGGTGGAACCGTCGGCCTGCTGGAAAGCTTCAAAGATCACATTGCGCTTGTCGGGCGCGATGCCGACGCCGCTGTCGCGCACACTGAGGAAGATGGGCAGGGCGTGGCCGGGACGGCGGCCCACGGTGACGCTGATGCTGCCCTCGCGCGTGAACTTGACCGCGTTCGACAGCAGATTGCGCAGGATCTGCGACAGCTTGTCCCAGTCGCTGATGAAGTCCGCTTCGAGCTGGTTGACCACGCTCAGGCTCAGCCCCTTGTCGCGCGCCAGGTGCTCGAACATGCTTTGCAGCTCGGTGCAGATGTCGGCGCCGCTGACCGGCCCCGCATGCAGCTCCATGCGCCCGGCCTCCACCTTGGACAGGTCGAGCACATCGTTGATCAGGCGCAGCAGCTCCTGGCCCGAGCGGTGGATCACCTGCGCCCATTTGGCCGATTCGCCATCGAGCTTGCCTTCCTCCTCGCTCAGCATCATCTTCGACAGCAGGATGATGGAGTTGAGCGGGGTACGCAACTCGTGCGACATATTCGACAGGAACTCGGACTTGTACTGGCTGGACTGCTTGAGCTGCTGGGTCTTGGCTTCCTGCAGGCGGCGCGCCTCGATCAGCTGCTCGTTCTGCAGCTGCATCTGCTGCTGCTGTTCCTCCATCTGCGCATTGCTTTGCCGGAGTTCCTCGGCCTGCTGCTGCAATTGCTGCTGCTGCTCTTCCATCTGCGAATTGGTCTGCTGCAGTTCCTCGGCCTGCTGCTGCAACTGCTGCTGCTGTTCCTCCATCTGCGCATTGGTGTCGCGCAACTGCTCGCTCTGGATGCGTAGCTCCTTCTCCGACGATTCGCTGGCGTTCAGCAGCTTGCGGATATGCACGCGCTGCTCGGCCACATAGAGCAGCGAAGCCAGCATGCCGCTGACGCCGGCCAGGAACTCGGTCTTCTTGTCGTCGAAGCGGGTGAAGCTGGCCAGCTCGATCACGCCCACCAGATCGACTTCATGCAGCAGGGGATAGGTATAGGTGTAGCGCGGCGTGGCGCTGCTGGTGCCGGTGGTGATGGGCGGCGTCTGCTCGTCGCTGGCATCGAGCGTGAGGATGATGGGTTTGCGTTCGCGCGCCGCCTGGCCGATCGCGCCTTCGCCCAGCGCGAAGCGGGCGCCGATGTGATTGCGCTCGGTGTACATATAGCTGCCCACCAGTTCCAGCTGCTGGCTCGCTTCCACATACAGGTAGAACACGCCGCGCCCCGCTTCCAGATAATGGCCCATCATGCCGATGGCGGCGTCGGCCAACTGCTCGGTACTGAGATCGCCGGTCAGGCTGGCGGTGAGCTGGCTGTAGCCGTCTTTCAGCCAGTTGCGCCGCTCGTCCTCGGCGCGGCTCAGGCGCAGCATGCGGATCATATCGTTGATGGCCTTGCCCAGGCGGTCCTGTTCCGAGGCCAGCGCCACCTCGTCCTCCAGGTTGCCGCGGCCGATGGCTTCGGCGCGCGTGGCCAGGCGCTCCATGGTCTGGCTCAGGAAGTGCACGCGCGCCATCATGCTGGCATCGTCGCCCGGCTTGAGGTCGATGCGTTCGCTCACATCGCCGCTGGCCAGGCGGCTGACAATGGCCGTTGCCGCCGCCGGCTCGCCGCCCAGTTGGGCGATGATGGAGCGCGCCGTCAGGAAACCGAGGCCGCCGATGGCCGCCAGCATCAGGGCGCAGGCGCCCAGGGTCAGGTACAGGGCGTCGCTCTTGGTCTCCACCGCCTTCGCCGTTTCGCGCGTGGCGACGGCGGCGTTGTAGGCGATATGGTCGGTGATCAGGCGCGAGATCTGGTCCGCCAGCGGCGCGGTGGCGTTCAGCACTTCCTGGGCGCGCGCGACGCCGGGCTGGCCCTTGTGCGTTTCCTGCAGAATGCGGTCGAGCAGGCTGTCGTAGCGTGCCCAGACGACTTTTTCCTCGGACAGGAACATCTTGTCCTTTGCGTCGGCAAAGCAGTCGCTGCCCAGGCAGCCGTCGGTCTCGTACTTGATGATGGCCGTGGCCACGCCCTGGCGGTAGATGGCCACCTGTTTTTCGGCTTCGGCGCGCGCCACATCGTCGCTGCTGTTGAGCTGGCGCTGCAGCTGGGTGCCCAGCAGCAGGAAGTTGCGGCGCAGGGTGTCGAGGGCGATCAGGCTGGGCACGGCATTGACGTTGCCGAAGTTAGCGCCCTCGTAGACCTGTTCCATTTCATAGCGTCCGAGGGCCGTGAGCAGGGATAGGCCGAGCAGCGCTGTCGCCGTCAGCAAAGCCATCTTGCTTGCAACCGTCCTCATCATTGCGAACTCCCGGAAAAGTCTTACCGTGGATGAGGAGATTGTGCCTGCAAACATTCCGCTGCGCCCGCCTTAAGTTGCATCCACGATACTGACGCTTACAAAAAAGCTACATCGGCCCGGGCTTCTGGCTTGAAGGCTATTGTTTTCAAAATACAAACAGGTGATAACTTCCAGTAATTTGCTTGTAATTCACATATATTTTGATGATTGACAGCCTGGGCAGCAACTGAATATAGTATTAGCAATTACACCAATACTTGCCGGCCGGATAGTTTTGGCCACGCCTCCCCCGCTCTGATGTCGCCGCCCGCCCTGTGCCGGGCAGCAGGGCTTTGACTGTCCCGGGGCGGACCCGATAGCCGCGGAAACGCGCCAGGCCGGCCCTGATGACCGATTGATGAATAGCGAAGCTGAAAACTGCGAAACGAGGCCGGACTTCCTTGCTGGAGGAGGGGAGTGTGGCGCGCGTCTGCGCAGCCTGGATTGGGCCAATACCTCGCTGGGCCGCCCTGAACACTGGCCGGCCAGCCTGAAAGCCGTGGTGCGCACGGTGCTCGGTTCGCGCTTCCCGATGTCGGTGTACTGGGGGCCGGAGCTGCTGACCTTCTACAACGACGCCTTCGCCTTCACGGCCGGCAGCAAGCATCCCGGCCATCTGGGGCGGCCGGCGCAGGAGTGGTGGTCCGAAGTGTGGGACGAGATGTCTCTGATCTTCGACTTCGTCTTCACCGGCGAGACCTATTATGTGGAGAATGCGCGCTACGCCACCGAGCGCGGCCATCTGCTGACGGAAAGCTATTTCACCCACTGCCACAGCCCGATCTGGAGCGAGAGCGGGGAAGTGGAGGGCGTGCTGCTGGTGCTGACCGAAACCACGCGCCAGGTGCTGGCCGAACGCGCGCTGGTCGCCATGAACCGCAGCCAGGCTTTCCAGCTGGAGCTGGCCGACCGCATGCGCGCCATGGACGACGGCCACGCCATCACCCATGCCGCCACCGAAGCCCTGGGCGGCTATCTGCGCGCCGCGCGCGTCTTCTACGTCGAGATCGACGCCCATGCGCGCACCGGCCAGCTGGTGGCGCAATGGTCGGCGCCCGGCCAGAGCGCGATGCCGTATGCGGCCCGCATCGACGACTACAGCCCGCGCCTGCTCGACATCCTGCGCAGCGGCCAGCCCTTTGTCGTCTCCGACGTGGAAAACGACCCGCGCACGGCGGCCCATGCCGCCGCCTACCGCGAGCTGGGCATCGGCGCCATCGTGGTGGCCCCGCTGCTGCGCGGCGGGCAGCTCAGCTGCTCCCTGCATATCGCCTGCAGCGGCCCGCGCGAATGGGACCGCGACGATGTCGCCACCGCCCTCGACACCGTGCAGCGCACCTGGGAAGCGGTGGAGCGTTCGCGCGCCGAAGCGGCCCTGCGCCTGGAACACGAAAACAGCCTGCGCGCCGAAGCCGCGCTGCGCGAAGCCGATGGCCGCAAGGACGAATTCCTCGCCATGCTGGCGCACGAGCTGCGCAATCCGCTGGCGCCGATCAGCACCGTGGCCGACCTCCTGCAGCGCTTCCACTGCGACGAAGCCATGGTCCGCCGCAGCGCCGAAGTGATCGGCCGCCAGGTACGCCATATGGCCAGCCTGATCGACGATCTGCTGGACGTCTCGCGCGTGGCGCATGGCAAGGTGGCGATCGAAAAAACGGTGCTCGATATGCGCGACATCGTGGCCGACGCCGTCGAACAGCTGCGCCCCATGCTGGCCGAGCGGCGCCACCGCTTCGAACAGCAGTTGCCAGAGCAAGCCGTGTGGGTCGAAGGCGACCGCAAGCGCCTGGTGCAGGTACTGGCCAATCTGCTTAACAACGCCGCCAAATACACGCCCGAGCAAGGCCAGGTCGAACTGCTGCTGGCCACGCGCGGCGAAAACCTCACCCTGACCGTCAACGATAACGGCGTCGGCATGCCGCCCGAACTGCTGGGCCGCGCCTTCGAACTGTTCACCCAGGACGAACGCACCCTGGACCGCTCGCAAGGCGGCCTGGGCCTCGGCCTGGCCCTGGCCAAGCGCCTGGTCGAAGCGCACGACGGCAGCATCGCCGCCCACAGCGACGGCATCGGCAAAGGCAGCAGCTTCATCGTGCGCCTGCCGCTGGCGCGCGCTGCCGCCCCGGACGCACCCGGTGGCGGTGGAGGCCCGGCGCCCGCTGTCCGCCCGCTCGACATCCTGCTCGTCGACGACAATGTGGACGCCAGCGACATCCTCGCCACCATGCTGCGCAAGGCCGGCCACAGCGTGCGGGTCGAACACGACCCCCAGGCCGCGCTGGTGCAAGCCCGCCTGCAGCCGCCGCAAGTCTGCCTGCTCGACATCGGCCTGCCCGGCATGGATGGCAACGAAGTCGCGCGTCGCTTACGGCGCCAGCCCGAAACCGCCCAAACCGTGCTGCTCGCCCTGACCGGTTATGGCCAACAACGCGACCGCGACACCGCCTTCCGCGCCGGCTTCGACTACCACCTTGTCAAACCGCTCGACCTGGCCCGCCTCCAATCCATCCTCGCCGAACTCCCCTAAGCCCCTGTTTGCGCTAAATCAAGGGCCTTGTGCGGGCCTGAATTGTGCTACGTTGGCGGTTTTCTTTTTTTGTTTGGCTTTATGGAAAACTTCACACCACTTTCCGAGTTCGAAGCCCTCGCTTCCCAAACGGGCATCAGCCTCCCGCCTTTATTGAAAAACCTGCTTGCTTTCGGCAAGACCGCTTATGGCTCGGACTGGAGCGCCACATGGCGCGAGAGGATGCTCGCCGGCGGCCCGGCCTTTATCTGCTGGTATGACTTCGAGTGGCTCGATGCCGCCGACGCACGGCGCGAAGTCGGCGAGTGGCTCAATCCCGAGGCCCAGGACGGCAAACGCTTCCTGCCCTTCGCCCAGTCGGGCGCCGGCGATGCCTACTGCCTGATGCCTGTCGATGAAAATTCGGTGGGCGTGGCGCTGATTTTCCATGACAGGGAAACTTCACGCATGATCCACCGTTCCTTTGAGGATTTCGTCATCGCCGGCTACCTGGAATGCTTCGCCAATCTCGACCACCTGGCGGATGACGATTTTTCCGAGGACGAGATCCTGCAGTGCCTCAAGGCCGACGTGCATGGCGTGACTGCGCTGATGACGGAGAAGCAGGGGGCCTACCTGCGGTCATTGTGCGAGCAGGAGCTGGCCAAGCGTGAATTCCACCCTGGCCCCAAGGCTCGCCCTGAACACGTCCTGTCATTGATTTCTCAAGAGCAATTAGAGAAAGAATTAGCTGCGGTCCCTATGCCGGACCTGGCGCCATTCAGCATCACGGCTGCCTGGGAGCTCTGAGCTTTAGCCGGAAAACTGCTGAAAAAGAAAAAGCCCCATACCGAGGTATGGGGCTTTTCTTGAATTCGGTGGGGTGGCTGATGGGGCTCGAACCCACGACAACAGGAATCACAATCCTGGACTCTACCAACTGAGCTACAGCCACCACTGAAAACTGCTTCTGTCACATCGTTGCTGCGACAGAGGCCGAATTATACAAGCTGTTTCGGGAACTGGCAAACCCTTGCGGGCCTTTTTCTGCAAATTTCCGAAAACTGCCTATTTGTGCGGAAAATTTAGGCAATCTGCACCGCCTCCACTTCGGGATGCTGTCCCAACAGCTTGTCGAAGGCCTCCACCAGCGCCGCGCGCGGGGAGGTGGTATAGCCGCGCAGATGCGGTGCGGTGCCGCCGGGACGCAGCAGGCCGGCCCCTTCGAGCAAGCGGGCCAACTGGCGCGCGACGGCGTCGCCGGTGTCGATCACGGTCACCGGCGCTTTTGCATGGGCGGCGATGATGCGTTCGATGCCCGGCTGGACGAAGAGGTAGTGCGTGCAGCCCAGCACCAGGGTGTCGGCGCCTTGTTCCAGCAGCGGCCGGACATAGCGCTCCAGCATGGCTACCGTCTCCGGTCCTTCCAGGTCGCCCGTGTTGATGCGGTCGGCCAGGCCAATGCAGGGCTGCAGCAGGAACTGCGCCTTGCTGGCGCTGGAGATCTGGTCGCGCAATTGCAGGAATTTCTCGCCGCGCAGAGTGTTATCGGTGGCCATCACGCCCACCGTGCCGTTACGGGTGGCGGCGGCACCGGGTTTCAGGCCCGGTTCCACGCCCACGATGGGCATGCCCGGCCAGGCGGCGCGGATGGCTTTGATGGCGGCCACGGTGGCGGTATTGCAAGCCACCACGAGCGCCTTGGCCCCTTGCCCGATCAGGAACTCCGCCACCGCCAGCGCGCGCTGCACCACCGCCGCTTCCGGCTTGTCGCCATAGGGCGCAAAGCCGATGTCGGCGAAGTAGAGCACATTCTCTCGCGGCAGCTGCTGCTGGATGTGGCGCAGCACGGACAGGCCGCCCACGCCGGAGTCGAAGACGCCGATGGGGGCGTCGGCTCCGGCGGACAGGGTAGGGGCTTTGCTCATCGCTTCCTTAGGCTGGAACGGCTGCTTTCAGCGCTTCGATCTTCACCGCCCACTCTTTCGGGCCGGTGTTGTGCACCGAGGTGCCGGTGGAATCGACCGCCACGGTTACAGGCATATCGACCACGTCGAACTCGTAGATCGCTTCCATGCCCAGGTCTGCGAAGCCGACCACCTTGGCGTGTTTGATCGCTTTCGACACTAGGTAAGCCGCGCCGCCCACCGCCATCAGGTAGGCCGATTTGTGCTTCTGGATCGACTCGATCGCGGTCGGACCGCGCTCGGCCTTGCCCACCATCGAGATCAGGCCGGTCTTCTCCAGCATCATATCGGTGAACTTGTCCATGCGGGTGGCGGTGGTAGGACCGGCCGGGCCGACCACTTCGTCGCGCACCGGATCGACCGGGCCGACGTAATAGATCACGCGGTTGGTGAAGTCCACCGGCAGCTGCTCGCCCTTGGCCAGCATGTCCTGGATGCGCTTGTGCGCGGCGTCGCGGCCGGTCAGCATCTTGCCGTTCAGGAGCAGGGTCTGGCCCGGCTTCCAGGACGCGACTTCTTCCTTGGTCAGGGTGTTCAGATCGACGCGTTTGGACTTCTCGGTGTCCGGCGCCCAGCTCACGTCAGGCCAGGTGGAGATCGCAGGCGGTTCGATATAGGCCGGGCCGGAGCCGTCCAGCACGAAGTGGGCGTGGCGGGTGGCGGCGCAGTTCGGGATCATGGCCACCGGCTTGGAGGCCGCGTGGGTCGGGTACATATTGATCTTCACGTCCAGCACCGTGGTCAGGCCGCCCAGGCCTTGGGCGCCGATGCCCAGGGCATTGATCTTGTCGCACAGTTCGATGCGCAGTTCTTCCAGTTTGTTCTGCGGGCCGCGCTTTTTCAGCTCGTACATATCGATGTCTTCCATCAGCGACTCTTTGGCCAGCAGCATGGCTTTCTCGGCGCTGCCGCCGATGCCGATGCCCAGCATGCCGGGCGGGCACCAGCCGGCGCCCATCAGCGGCACGGTCTTCAGCACCCAGTCCACCAGCGAGTCGGATGGATTCAGCATCACGAACTTGGTCTTGTTCTCGGAGCCGCCGCCTTTGGCCGCAACGCCCACGTCGACGGTATTGCCTTCCACCAGCTCCATATGCACCACGGCCGGGGTGTTGTCCTTGGTGTTCTTGCGCTCGAAGTGCGGGTCGGCCACGATGGAGGCGCGCAGCTTGTTGTCGGCGAAGTTGTAGGCGCGGCGCACGCCTTCGTTGACGGCGTCGGTCACGCTGCCGGTGAAACCTTCAAAGCGCACGCCCATGCCGATTTTCAGGAAGACGTTGACCATGCCGGTATCCTGGCAGATCGGACGCTTGCCTTCCGCGCACATGCGCGAGTTGGTCAGGATCTGCGCGATCGCGTCCTTGGCGGCCGGGCTTTGCTCGGCCTCGTAGGCGCGCGCCAGATGCTGGATGTAGTCGGCCGGGTGGTAGTAGCTGATGTACTGCAGGGCGGCGGCAACGGATTCGATCAGGTCGTCTTGCTTTATGATGGTCATGATGTTCTCGCTTACGAAGGCGGATTAATGGTGCTTTGATTCGTTGTGAGTGCTCGTCATCAGGCGGTCGGTATAGGCGATGGCCAGGGCCGACAGCAGGAAGACGACGTGGATAACGGTTTGCGCGATCAGTATCTTGGGCTCGTAAGCCTGCGCATTGATGAAAGTCTTCAGTAGGTGGATCGAAGAAATGCCGATGATCGCCATCGCCAGCTTGGTCTTGAGGACCGAGGCATTCACATGCGACAGCCACTCCGGCTGATCCGGATGGCCTTCCAGGTGCATGCGCGAGACGAAGGTTTCGTAGCCGCCCACAATCACCATGATCAGCAGATTGGAGATCATGACCACGTCGATCAGGCCCAGCACGACCAGCATGATGGTCGATTCATTGAGCTTGGTCGGCATGGCGGCGCCAGGCACGGCGACGGCCTGGAAGATATGCTGCAGCGAGGCTTCATTGCCGAGCGCGGCGCCAATCAGGTCTTTCAGCTCAACCCAGAAATGGAAGACATAGACGCACTGCGCCAGGATCAGGCCCAGGTACAGCGGCAGCTGCAGCCAGCGGGACATGAAGATAAAGGCGGGAATCGGGCTCAGTTTCTGGCCGTTCGGGCGGTAGGGATCGGTCATTAGTAAGTAGTCTCCGGGAAGCGGTGCAATAAAAACAGCCGACATTTTACACGTGCTCCAGCCTGCCAGCACCGCCGTCCCGCTGCAAATCGCGTTGCCTTATTGCAATTGCGGCAGAAGTGGCATGCTAGAATCCGCCCTCTTCGCGATGTTGAATTATTAATCTATGCAAAAGCAAAAAGAGCAGCTGGACTGGATCCAGGCGCTGCGTGGGGTGGCTGTGTTGCTGGTGCTGCTGACGCACGCCCGCCTGTATTTTCTGGAAACACCGCAGTGGCCGCAGATGGATCAGCTGCTACTGCCAGGGGCCATGGGCGTTGACCTGTTTTTCATTATTAGCGGCTTTATCATGGTTCACACCACGGCAGGCGCGGCTGGTGGCCGAGCTGCTGCCCTGTTTGGCATCAAGCGCTTGGCACGGATCTGGCCGGCATATGCTGCCGTCGTGCTGCTCTGGATCTGGCTGGCTCTCGGCGGCCTGGATTTCTTCCGCCAGCCGGGCAACTCCAGCGCTTTCATCAAATCATTGTTATTGCTGCCGGTCGACCTCAACCAGCCGCCTTTTTTTGGCCTGGTTTTTCCGCTGGGCTGGACGCTGGCTTTTGAGATGTATTTCTATCTGGTGTTTGGACTGAGCATGCTGTTGGGGCGCTGGCGCTGGCTGGGCTTGGCTGGATGGATGGGGCTGACCCTGGTACTGCTGCCGCGTTGGCATGGCGGCTCATCGTTCGAAGTACGCGACAATTTGCATTTCGCTGGTTATCTGAATCTGATGACCAACCCTATTATTTATGAGTTCCTGTTCGGCGTGCTAATCGGTTTGCTTTATCGCCAGCGCTGGGCGCGCATTCCGTCTGCTACCTTAGCTTGGCAATTGCTGCTGGTTTCGGCCGGCTTTGCTTTGTGGTACGGCTTTTCCGGTGTTGGCGCCTTTCATGGCCCCACGCACTGGGGATGGCCTTTGGCATTGATGGTGCTGGCGATGGCCTTGGCCAGCAAGACGATTGTGCTTAACCCGCCGCGCTGGCTGGTGTGGACCGGTACCGTCTCCTACTCCATGTATCTGACCCATTTTCTTGGGCAAACCCTGCTGACGCGCTGGATGCAGGCACGGGGCATCGATACCCATACCTGGTCGCAAGTATTCATCACGCTGCTGTGCGCCTTTCCACTTGCGGCGCTGGCTCATCTCTGCCTGGAACGCGGCCTGGGCGAATGGACGCGGCGCGCGCTGATGCGCCTGTTTGCGCCCTGGCTGCCGGCGCCTGATACAGCCGCCCGCACTACGCCGGGGGGAAATGCGGTTAGAATTGCCTAAGTGACCAAGTTGCCAAAAAGCTTAAGAGAGCAAGCGGGCCGGTAAAAAGAAGCCTGTAAGGACTTAGTAAGCGATCGGGTCTAATGTTGTTGGCAAACTAATTAACTTGGATGGAGACAAGCATGACCGCCACCCCGCAAGGCACCGAGCAGCAAGGCCCAATGGAATCCCGTATTTTCGCACCGCCCGCTGCCTTTACCGACAAGGCCGCCATTTCCGGCATGGCCGCCTACCAGGCGCTGTGCGACGAAGCCGCGCGCGATTACGAAGGCTTCTGGGCCCGTCTGGCGCGCGAGAACATCGAATGGAAGCAGCCCTTCACGCGCACCCTGAACGAAGACAATGCGCCGTTCTACAAATGGTTCGAGGACGGCAAGCTGAACGTGTCCTACAACTGCCTGGACCGCAATCTGACTAACGGCAACGCCGAGAAGACCGCCATCATCTTCGAAGCCGACGACGGCCAGGTCACCAAAGTCAGCTACAAAGAGCTGCATGAGAAAGTCAGCAAATTCGCCAACGGCCTGAAATCGCTGGGCATCAAGAAGGGCGACCGCGTCATTATTTATATGTCGATGTCGGTGGAAGGCGTGGCCGCCATGCAGGCCTGCGCTCGCATCGGCGCCACCCATTCCGTGGTGTTCGGCGGCTTCTCCGCCAAATCGCTACAGGAGCGCATCATCGACGCCGGCGCCGTGGCCGTGATCACCGGCGACGAGCAACTGCGCGGCGGCAAACAGCTGCCGCTGAAAGCCATCGTCGACGAAGCGCTGGCCATGGGCGGCTGCGACTCGATCAAAAACGTGATCGTCTACAAACGTACGGGCGGCAACGTCGGCTTCACGGCCGGCCGCGATATCTGGCTGCACGACCTGGTGGCGACGCAGTCCGCCGAATGCGAACCGGAATGGGTCGACGCCGAACACCCGCTGTTCATCCTGTACACCTCCGGCTCCACCGGCACCCCGAAAGGCGTGCAGCATTCGAGCGGCGGCTACCTGCTGTGGGCCGCACTGACCATGAAGTGGACCTTCGACATCAAGCCGAACGACGTCTACTGGTGCACCGCCGACATCGGCTGGGTCACCGGCCACAGCTATATCGCCTATGGCCCGACCGCCGTGGGCGCCACCCAGATCATCTTCGAGGGCGTGCCGACCTACCCGAACGCCGGCCGCTTCTGGGAAACCATCGCCAAGCACAAGGTCAGCATCTTCTACACCGCGCCGACCGCTATCCGCTCGCTGATCAAGGCGGCCGACGTCGATCCGAAAGTGCATCCGAAGAACTACGATCTGAACTCCCTGCGCCTGCTGGGCACGGTGGGCGAGCCGATCAATCCCGAAGCGTGGATGTGGTACTACCGCAATGTGGGCCAGGAAAAATGCCCGATCGTCGACACCTTCTGGCAGACCGAAACCGGCGGCCACATGATCAGTCCGCTGCCCGGCGCCACGCCGATGGTGCCCGGTTCCTGCACTCTGCCGCTGCCCGGCATCATGACCGCCATCGTCGATGAATCCGGCGCCGACGTGCCGAACGGGCAGGGCGGCATCCTGGTGGTCAAGCGTCCATGGCCTTCGATGATCCGCACCATCTGGGGCAATCCCGAGCGCTTCAAGACCAGCTACTTCCCCGACGAGCTGGGCGGCCGCATGTATCTGGCCGGAGACGGCGCCATCCGCAATAAGGACACCGCCTATTTCACCATCACCGGCCGCATCGACGATGTGCTGAACGTGTCGGGCCACCGCATGGGTACGATGGAAATCGAAAGCGCCCTGGTCGCCAACCCGCTGGTGGCCGAAGCCGCCGTGGTCGGCAAGCCCGACGACACCACCGGCGAATCGATCTGCGCCTTCGTCGTCCTGAAGCAAGCGCGTCCGACCGGCGAAGATGCCAAGAAGCTGGCGCTCGAGCTGCGCAACTGGGTCGGCAAGGAGATTGGCCCGATCGCCAAGCCGAAGGAAATCCGCTTCGGCGACAACCTGCCCAAGACCCGCTCCGGCAAGATCATGCGCCGCCTGCTGCGCGTGCTGGCCAAAGGCGAGGTCATCACGCAGGACGTCTCCACACTGGAAAATCCGGCGATTCTGGAGCAGCTCAAAGAGACCGCTTAAGCGGGAGGGGAGGGCTGTGGCAATGTTGGTAGCAGCCCTTTCCGAAAAAAAACTTTGTACTCTACGGGATCCTTGCTATAATCTGCGCCTCTCGCAAGTAGTGTGAGAGATGCAGGAGAGATGGATGAGTGGTTTAAGTCGCACGCCTGGAAAGCGTGTATAGGTTCATAGCCTATCGGGGGTTCGAATCCCCCTCTCTCCGCCAAGAATCTAGTAAATAAGCGCCTTTCGGGGCGCTTTTTTATTTTGTCCCACATCCAGGCCCACATCCCGAAATCGCTTAATTTAATGCTTTTGACGTGTTGCGGGTCGCCCCCTGTTGATTTGCGTTGAAAATTGACCCACCTTCCCCACGAATTTGCAACGGAATCTGACCCACGTTCATAGCACAATCGTTCCTGTCCTTTTGGCAGGAGATCGGAGTGATCGACGTGGCTTTACTCGGCATAATTCGACGCTGGCACCTTCGTGACCAGATGCCTCTCCGGGAAATCGCGAGGAGACTGGGCATTTCTCGCAATACCGTCCGGCGATATCTACGGTCGGAAACCACAGAGCCCTCCTATGCGGAGCGGCGATCATCAAGCGTCTTAGACAAGTATTCGGTGCAGCTTTCAGCCTGGCTAAAGGCCGAGGCAAGCAAGCCCCGCAAGCAGCGACGCAATCTAAAGCAGCTCCATCTGGATCTTAAGGAGCTGGGGTATGAAGGGTCATATGACCGCGTAGCCGCATTTGCCAGGCAGTGGAAGGTGGGTCAACTGGAGTGGGTCAATTCCGCGAGCAAACGAACACATCCTCTGCCATCTCCATCGCTTCGGCGTCGTCATCTCCTTGAGTAAGCGACTCCGGAATGTCGCGGAAAGTGACGACGTAGCCGCCAGCCTCAGGATCGGGTTCAAATCGTGCCGGGTATTTCATACCTGCTCCCGCGAAATTTTTCTGATGTAGGCCGAGCGCTGCAGCCCATCGTAGCTTCGAGAGTAGCGATAGGAGATGGATTAAGCAAGCGTGCTTAATCTCGTTGATGAGTTCAGTATCGCGGATGATACGGATGCAAGGCCTCGGCAGCATTGGCGCTTGCCGACGGCCGTCTAAGCGGCAGCGGCATCGGGCTGCTCGTCGGAGTCGAAGGGCAGCAGCGGGTCCATCCAATCTTCGCCAAACAGCTCGATTGGATGCTGGGTCCGTTCCGAGCCATTGCCGCAGGCCAACGCATCGACCGGGCAGTATTTATCGCAGCCCCAGCAAATGCGTTCGGGGTGGACGGGTTTAATCGGGAATTTCTTGGCCATTTTGCATCACTCCTCTAGGCCTCCCGGCAACGGGCGCCTGTCATCCACCATGCTACGTTTCCGCTGGGCATGAGCAACATGATCTAGATCAATTTTTCGCCAGATGGCCGGCATGATGCGGGGCAACACCGCTGATATTCCTCCGCGCCTGTCTGATCCGCCTTAAAGGAGTGACTGTCTAGACGTCCTAAAGTGAAGCTGTTTTCAGAAGGAAATATTCGGGAAGGGCATATGCTCTGCTGGTGAGGCGCTGCTTTTACCTGAAATTTGCGCAAACGATTTTTGTGTGTAAAACTACACAAAGCTCCATGAGCGTCAGATGAACTCCAAAACCTTAATTGAGATGCTGAAGGCAGATGGATGGCAGCTTGTACGGATCAGAGGCAGCCATCATCATTTCAGGCATCCTGGAAAGAATGGTTTGATTACCGTGCCGCATCCCAAGAAGGATTTACCCGCAGGGACGTGGCGTCGCATCCTGCATGATGCTGGGTTGAAGTAGAAGAGGTAGGCATGGATCTTCCAGTCATAATTTTTAAGGATGAAGGCAGCGTATATGGCGTGAGCGTGCCTGATATCAGTGGCTGCCATTCGTGGGGAGACACGATTGGGGACGCGCTTCGCAACGTGAAAGAGGCCATCGCCAGTCACATCGAAACGCTGCTGGAGCTTGGCGAAAATATTGAGGTGATACCGTCGGATATTGAATGTCTGCGTGAGCGTCCAGAATACGAGGGCGCTATCTGGGCGCTTGTAAATGTCGATCTAAGCAAGCTTGATAGCAAACCTGAGAGGATCAATATCAGCTTGCCCCGCTTTGTTCTCAGCAAGATCGATAAGTACGCAGATGAACGTCATGAAACCCGCAGCGGTTTGCTGGCGCGGGCTGCCGTAAAACTGATTAACGATGAAACGGCCCTGAAAACAAGCAAAACGTGATGAAAGAAAGCGGCGGCGCAAGGCCGCCGCCCCAAGCGCTGCTTAGGTCTGAATCGTATTCATCACATTCACCGGCGAGATCAGGTTAAACGTCACCGTCTCCGGCACGGACTGCGCATCGGGATGCAGCTCCAGATAGCGCGCCGTATCCTTTGCCTGCCGCAGCTGGATCGCATCGCCCACCCGGCGGGCCGATTGGTAGAAGTCATCCACCACCGCGCGCAGCCTGGCGTCGCTGAAGGCATAGCTGTCCTGCAGGATGTCGATGGATGGCGCCAGCGTCATGCGTCCCAAAATGGTTTCGGGGTAGGGACCTTGGCCTGTGACCGAGGCGTTGATCTGCACGTCCATGAAGTTCATATTGCCGAGCGATGGATAGAGCACGCTGTTCGACGGCAGGCAGGCCAGCACATCGTCCGCGCTCCATTGCGCGGATGGCTTGCCGGCCGGCGGCGCATACATCAGGGTCGAGGCATTCGGCACAAAGGCGGCGTGGTTGTAGGCGCCGTCGTTGACGACGGTGTGCTGCACCGAGAACTGCCAGACGAACATGCTGAGCACTTCCTTGAGCAGATCCCTGGTGACGACCTGCTGCGGGAAGCGCGCGGCGGGCGGCATGTCGACCTTGTGGTTGAAGGCGGGGATCAATTTGCCGAAGAAGCGCTGCAGTTGCGCGTCATCCGCTACCGCGCCATCGCTGGCATAGCAGGTGTCCACGAACTGCGAGGTAAAGCGCGCAATGGCGTCGTACCACAGCGAAGCATCGTGCTGGTAGGGATAGGAGAAGGGCGTTTTCTCCACGCCGCGTTTGCGCGCATCGATTGGATTTGCCAGCTCCAGGAAGCGGAAGCCGGGATCGTTGTAGATCTTGTCCTGCAGCTGGTAGTTGCCGATGCGGCCGCAGGAGAAGATCAGGTCATACACGAAGCCCAGGTTGTACACGCCCGGCGCGCCGCTGACCTTGCGCGTGGCGGGGAAGGCCGGCAGGCCCGGAATGTAGTCGTGGTTATAGATGGTTTGCTGGAATTCCAGCGCCTTGCTGACGTGCGGCCGCAGCAGCTTGAAGACGGGGTGTTCCTGGAAGGGGGCGGACGATCCCGGATTGGTAATGGGATTGAACACCTCTTCGGAGAACAGCGAAATCGATACCAGTGAGCAGAGCTGGTGGGTCAGCAATTGATGGAAGCCGACATCGTGCAAGGTCTGTCCGGCGCAGTTGACCAGCATCTTCGCCAGCAGCCAGGCATTCTCCGCGTTTGGCATATCGGGCGCGAACAATTCGCCGCCGTGCTCCAGCTGTATAGCTATCGGCATCAACTGATTTGCTTCGTCCACGGTGAAGAGCACGATGGGTTTGGGCAGATAGTAGCCGACCGGTGTCACTGTGCAGGCGGAGAGGAATTTGCGGTAGTCGGCGATGTAGGTGATGGCGTCCAGATCGCCCAATTTTTCCGGCTGGCGGATATCGGCGCTTTCGATCAGCTGGCGCACCTGCTGCTTGGCCACCGCCGTCAGCAGATTGGGCATGAAGCCGCCCAGTTGCTGGCGGGCGAATTCGTCGTCGTCCTTGAGCCAGAATTTCGGCGCGGGGATGGCCTGGAAGTTGTCGCCATAGTAGATGGCTTCCAAGCGCCGCACGGCCTCCGAGCCTGCACCGGCGTGGTGTTGTTCCTTGCTCTTGCCTGCGGCCTGTGCCTTGGCGCGTAGGGCGACGTTATCGTTCCACAGGTTGTTGAGCATCTTCAGCACCTGCTTGTCCTCATTGCTGCTCTTCATCGACTGCGGCACCTTGTTGTAATCGTCGATAAAGGCCGGCACCGTGCCGCCGAAGAAAAAGGTGGACGTGCCGTAAATACTTTGGCTGGCGCCTGGCGCGATCGAGTTGGCTTTGCGGTCCTCCGGCTTGTATTCGTAGGCGTATTCCAGCTCATTGGCCGTGGCGGGATCGCCGCCCACATCGGGCGGCGCGTAATCGCCCCAGGTATGCTTCAGCTGTTCGATCTTGTCGTGCGCCCCGGACTGCTGCAGGATGTGATACACGGCGTTGTAGGCCGAATCGAGCGCGCCAACAATCCAGCCATGGTGCACGGAGCAGCATTCTCCCGCGAAGTTCAGGCAGCCGCCGAATTCGGGCGTCAGCAGCGAGGGATAGATGTTCTTGAACTGGCCGGGATTGAACAGCGCAAAGGCGCCGCCGCCCGCATGCTGGTCCCAGAACCAGGTGCGGGTCGTTTTGCCGTCGTCGTAGCCGGCGAACTCGCGCTCGATATCGACTTCGGGGTAGAGGTAGGCGATGCCTTTCAGGCATTCGGCCACGCGGCCACGGTCGTCCAGGGCGCCCAGCCTTTCCGCATCCTGCGCCCAGCAGTACACCTGCAGCACGCCGCCCGTACCGTCATAGCCGTAGGATGGATAGATGATCTGGCGGTTGGGGCGGTCGGTCGATGCCGCGCCCAGGCCTTTGTCCTGGCGCTTGCCCAGCTTGGCCCAAAACTGCGTCCGGAAAGTGAGGAAGGCTTTAAACGCCGGCATGAAGTCGCATTCGCGGATCGCCTGCGCCTTGGCGAAGCTGATCTCTTGCAGCAGATTGGTTTTGAAATCGCCGTTCAGATAGCAGCCATTCGGCAGTGTTGTAATGACGTAGGGGTACTGCTTTTCGATCAGCGGCTGGCCCGGCTGGCGTTCATCGCGGATCCGCATCTTGATGCCGCCATGGCCGTCGTATAGCGCGCCATCGTGATCCAGCGCCATCACCTTGTGTTCGAGGAAGACGCGCTGCTGTTTGGGCGATGGGTCGCGCGGCACGGGCTGCTCCGGCTGGTAGGACGGCGGCCTGGCGTCGGGCGTCAGATTGGGCGCGGTATAGGAATAGGCGCCGCTGGAATTCTGCTGAATGCCGACCTGCACCTGGGCCGTATAGCCGTCCGGCGGCAGCACGCCCACGCCCAGGTCGAGCACCGTGCGGCAGGCATCCGGGAAGCGCTGCATGCCCTGGTCCACCGTCAACATATACACCGCCTGGTCGCCGGGCTGATACGGGTTCTTGCTGCCGCCCCAGTCGTACACGGCAATCACCATCTCCACGAAAGAGACGGAATACATGCCGGTGCCGACATTGGTGGTTTCCAGATAGCTGACCACGGACCAGGGCAGCAGGTCGCTCTTGGCGCCCATGGCCGGATCGTAGTATTGCTGCAGATCGCCCAGCGTGAAGACCGTGGTCAGGTAGTCCCACATGGAGTACTGGTCGTACTCCATCATCATATTGAAGCCTTCGGCGAAGGAGCGGTTGATCGCATCCAGGAAGGGCTTGTTGACCTGGTCGAGAATCATATTGATAGGCAGGTATTTGCTGCCGTCGCTGCCGGTTGTTTCCGTCAGCCAGATATCGGGCACGTCGCCGCCGGCGCGCTGATTGAAGTTCAGGGTGTTCAGGCTGGAATCCTTGGCCTCGATCGGCTTGGCCATATTGTTGAAGCGCATGCGCTGCTGCGGCGAGTTGTAATAGAACTTGCGCCAGTAGACTTTTTGCTGCTCCAGGCCATTCCGTTCCAGCACGGTGTTCACCGCCAGCGAGAGCTGCTGCACGGGCAGCATATCGAAGGAGAACTGCGGCAGGCGCATGCCGCCGACTTCGCCGTACAGGCCAGCCTTGTCCTTGTTGCGCGGATCGTAGTCGCTGGAATACCAGGTGCGGATGCGGCCGCCCACGCGGTCGGAACTTTCATATAGCTCGCAACCTATGCCCAGCGATTGCAGCATCAGGCCGGAGAACAGGCCGGCGAAGCCGCCGCCGACAATGCCCACCAGCGGCGCGGCGTTTTCCTGGCCGGGAGCAGCGCCGTTCACGGCGGCATGCAGGCGCCGCGCCTGAGGTCGCCGCAACTGCTGCTGCACAGTGGCGCGGTACTGGTCGCCGTGGTTGGCGATCAGCCAGTTGGAATAGGCCGAGCGCAGGGAGCCTGCCTTGTGCACGCTGGGGGCGGAAGGAGCGGCTGCCGAATGGAACGATAGGTAGCTCATGATGTCCTCTGGTAGATGGGGAAGGGGGAACGAGGAGCACGGCGAAGCGGCAATGCCAATCCATTATCTACAGTTTGATCCGGCAGACTCTCTCACATTGTAATAAGCGTATTTGCGCAACATGGCTGGCAAAAAAATACCGGACCCCATCATGGAGTCCGGCCGGGAACAAGATAGGCGGCGTTTCAGCAGCCCTGTGCATTGCATAGCGTAACGATGTTACTGGTGGTGAAGCGCGCCCCGTTGAAGGTCTGGCCGAAGGCACCGGTGCAGGTGGTGCTGTCATAGCCATGCACTACCGAATCGACATGGTTGCCGGTACGGTAATCGCGTATCCACGGCCCACCACTGGAGCCATACGTCATCGAACAGCCGGTGTTGAGGATGGCCGCGCCACCGCAGGCGGCGCTGGGGCTGAAGCTTTCCGAAGCACATAGCTGCAGGGTATTGCCGCCGCCCAGATTGCCCGGATAGCCGAGCGCATGCTGGCTTAGCACGCTGCCGTAATTCCACGAGCGGCCCAGCCATCCCGTGTAGTAGGTGACGCCGCGTCCCGCCGCATCGTTCTGCAGGGCGATCAGGCAGACGTCGGACGCCACATCGCCGTTGTCGATCCAGCTGTTCAGCACCCGCGCCTGCGACCAGGTAAAGGTGCCGTAGGGCGCGCTGCCGCTGTTATAGGCCGGCGCGAAGGACCAGCCGCCGATCCAGCTCTTGGTGGAGCGGTTCCAGCAGCAGTGGGCGGCGGTGACGATGATGTTATTGCCGCTGATGACGGAGGCGCTGCACGAGCCGCTGTTGGTGAACAGCTTGCCGATGGCGCGCGGCGTATTCGAATTATTCGTTTCCTGATACTGGGTAAAGACATTGGCGGTGCCTGCCCAGCCCTGGCTTGACAGGCTAAGACCAAGAAGAGCGACGATCAGACGGGAATGCGGGCAACCGGGAATCGCTAGCGTATCCATTTCAGACCTCCCTTGATGGTGTTATTTCTGATCCTTCCATTCCTCCGGGTGCATTTTTCGGGCCTCTTCATCGGCCTTGGGATTGGGTTGTCCGCCCTCGTGCGATTCGGGCTTGGCGCCTTCCAGCGCCTTTCTTTCCGCCGCCGTCATGGCTTTGCGTTTCGGCTTGCCGATGGTGGTGTTCCAGTCCAGCGGCTTGGACTTCAGG
Source organism: Massilia sp. BJB1822 (assembly GCF_013369485.1). Taxonomy (GTDB): domain Bacteria; phylum Pseudomonadota; class Gammaproteobacteria; order Burkholderiales; family Burkholderiaceae_D; genus Rugamonas. Next base: position 30,528 of record NZ_JABWEB010000026.1, on the reverse strand, counting down.
CGCTCTTCGCGCGTCTGGAAGGATGGCTCATCCAGCCGCTTTGCGGCTTCGGAATCGCGTTTGATGGTGGCCGTGGCATCCTGCGCCGCCGCGCTGGCGGCGCCTTGCGCCAACGCCAGTCCGGATACCAATACGGCCGCCCGCCTTGCTAGCTTCGACATATCCGCCTCCTGATCTATTGATTGAACAATATCCCGAATGTGCTGCGGTCAATATCTGAAAGCAGGCTGCCTGACCATACTCTCCGTTTCAGCGTAGAGCCTGGGCGCGGCAATTTCAAATCCTCTTTAGCTAGCAGCCTCGGCGGGCGAATAGCCGAACAGCCTTTTGAATTCCCGGCTGAACTGCGATGCGCTGGCGTAGCCGACCGCGAAAGCCGCCTGCGCCACCGGGCTTTCCTGCTGTGCAATCAGCTCATGCGCCTTGTGCAGGCGCACGGCCTTCAGATACTGAATGGGCGAGTGTCCGGTCAGCGCTTTGAACGCCTTGTGAAAACTGGACGTGCTCATCGCCGCTTCCTTCGCCAGCGCGTCGACGCTCAGCGGTTCCGCATAGCGCGTGCGCAAGTGTTCGCAGGCGAGGAAAACCGGCCCGCGCCGTCCATGCCAGCTGGCGAGCGAACGCAAACAGTCACCACCCGCACCCTGCAGCACGCGATAGTGCAACTCGCGCAGCAGTTGCGGCCCCAGCACCGCCAACTCTTCGTTCGATGCCAGACAGGCCAGCAGCCGTTCCAGCACGTCGCGCAGCGTGTCGTCCAGCTCGGCCACCGCCATGCCGCGCGACGGCAGTTCAACTGAGGACGCCACCGTGGCCTGCATTTTGGCGAGCAGGTCGAACACCAGTCCCATATCGATTTCGACGGCGAGGGCCAGCATTGGTTCCCCATCCTTCACGATGGTGTCGCAATAGAAGGGCAGGGGAACCGAGACGATCAGATATTGTCCCGGCTGATAGTGGAAGACTTCGCTGCCGAGAAAGCCGCGCTTCAAGCCCTGGGCCATGACCACGATGGTGGGGTTTTGCAGCACCGCGCTGGGCGGTCGCGTGCTGTTGGCGCGCATCAGCGTCACGCCGGGCAGGCGCGTGCCGATATCGCCTTCCTGCGGCGCCAAGGCCAGCAGCCGCCTTACAATTGCCTCATCGCTTGCCGATGCCATCTCTGTGCTTTCCCCTTTATGCCGCGTTGTCCGTCATTGTCAGCACGATCTTACCAATATGCTGGCCGGAATCCATCAAGGCATGCGCTTGCCGGGCCTCGGCCAGCGGGAAGCTGCGATACACCAGCGGCTTGAGCGTGCCCGCTTTGAGCAAGGGCCAGACATTGCGGCGCAACTCGTCCAGCAGGGCCGCCTTCTCGTCGGCCGTGCGCGAACGCAGCGTGGAGCCGATGTGCGTCAGGCGCTTGCTCAGCATGGGAAACAGATCCAGCTCCCTGGCCGGGCCGGCGATCACGCCAATCTGCACGATGCGGCCATTCATCGCGGCGGCGGCGTAGTTGCGTGCCACATAGTCGCCGGCGATGATGTCGAGGATGATATCCACGCCGCGGCCATCCGTGGCCTGCCGGCTGGCCGCCACAAAATCCTCGTCGCGGTATAGCACAGCCACATCCGCGCCCAGCGCCAGGCTGGCTTCGCGCTGCTCGGGCGTGCTGACCGTGGTGATGATTTTCGCCGCGCCGAAAGCCTTGGCCAGCATGGTTGCCGTGGTGCCGATGCCCGATGCGCCACCGTGGATCAGGATATTGTCGCCGCGCCGGAACTGGCCGCGCTGGAACATATTGGTCCACACGGTCATAAAGGTTTCCAGCAATGCCGCGCCTTCGCTTGGCGTCAGCCCTTCCGGCAGCGGCGTGACGGTGCGCGCGTCGGCCACGCTGTATTCGGCATAGCCGCCGCCCGGAATCAGGGCCACTACCTGATCGCCAGGCTGGATATGACTCACCTGGGCGCCCACGGCCGCCACGATGCCCGCCACTTCGAGGCCCGGGATATCCGATGCGCCGGGCGGCGGATCGTATAAGCCTTTGCGCTGCATCACGTCCGGCCCATTGATGCCGGCCGCCAGGTGGCGGATCAGGACTTCGTTGGCGCCTGGCTGCGGTACGGGGCGCTGCACGGCCCGCAGCACTTCAGGGCCGCCGGCACCGGCGAATTCGATGGCGTTCATCATGGTTTGCATGGCGTCTCCCTTTTAACGTGCAGCCAGTTCCTGCACCAGCAGCCGGGCGACGGCCGCGCCGGATGCTGGATTCTGGCCGGTGATCAGGCGCTGGTCCGTCACCGCGAAAGGCTGCCATGGCTGCTGCGCTTTCTGGAAGTGGGCGCCGCGGCGCACCAGCTCATCCTCGGTGAGGAAGGGCACGAACTTATCCAGCTCGGCCTGGCGTTCTTCCTCGTTGGTGAAGCCGGTGACTTGCTTGCCTTCGATAAGCAAGGAGCCATCGGATAACTTGATGTTCAGCAGTCCCACCACGCCATGGCAGACGGAGGTTACATAGCCGCCCGCTTCATAGATTTCGCGGCTCAGGCGCTGGAAATCCTGATTGTCGGGAAAGTCCCACATTACGCCATGGCCGCCGACGAAATAGATGGCCGCGTAGTCGGCTGCCTTCACGTCGGCCGGCTTCAGGGTGGCGCCCAGGCGGTTCATGAAATCGCGCCTGCCATACCATTCCCAATCGATAGGCTCGGCCAGCGCCAGGCTGTGCGGGTCGATCGGCGTGTAGCCGCCTTGCGGGGTCAGATAATCGACTTCGTAGCCGGCCTGCTGCACCACGTCGACGAAGTGAACCGCTTCGCCCAGCCAGATGCCGGTGGCGCGCTGCAGGTTCGGATATTTTTCGGTGGCCGTCAGAACCACCAGGATTTTCTTGGTCATGTTCGCATTCCTTTGCTGGAGAACGGCGCTGTTCGCCGTACCTGCATTAGACGCTTCCGCTCTTCCAGGGTAAATGCCTGAAAGTCGCATTGACATGCCTAAAACTGTAATCCGTTGACGGGATCGGGCAAGGCGCTGGGGCGGCTGAGGTGAATATTGCTGCTCCATGGTAAAGTGGACTTCGTTTCTGCATTTCAGTCAGGTGACTTTCGTGTTGAAACCTATGATTGCCGTGCTGATGGCGGCGTGCTGTGCTCTGGCTGGCGCGCAGGAAGCGGCGCGTCCGATCCCCGCCTACAACACCTATCTGGTGCCGCCATACTCCATCGATGCGACGCGCGGCCTGGCGCGCGCGCTGGCCGCGCGCCTGAATGCCGAGCTGCCGCCGGAATACCAGCTGGACTTCCGCCTCATACCACGTACCCGCCTGCATGCCGCCGAGTTAAGCAAGGATGAACGTTTCGACGGCGTGGTCCTGCTCATTGCGCCGCGTTTTGTCGGCGACCCGTATATGACGCGCTACCTCTGGTCCAAGCCGCTCTTTGTCGATTGCAATCTGCTGGTTTCGGGGCGCTTGCAGCCGATCGAGTATGAGGGCGCCGCTTCGCTGGCGGGACGCCGCTTTGCCGGCGTGCGTGGCTACCGCTATGAACTGATCGACCAGATGGCGGTGACGCACCGCCTGCAGCGCGAGGACAGCCAGGATGAATTGAGCGGCTTGCAGAAAGTGGGGCTGGGCCGGGCCGACTTCACCGTCGTGCCGTACACGATCTATGCCTATGCGGCGGCCGACAAGGAGCTGGGCAGCCAGCTGCATGTGGCCAGCCGGGCGCACCAGTGCTTCACGCGCCGCATCCTGATCGGCAAGGGCAATCCCCCCGGTCTGCTGAAGGCGATCAACCAGGCCATCGATGCCATGGCGGCGGGCGAGAGCTGGCGCGCGCTGCTCGGCAGCTATCATCTTGATCTGGACGTGCTGGCGCAATGGACGGCGCACCCGCCGGCCGACGGCCAGGTGGTCGAGGTGCGCGGCAACACGGTGCGCTAGCCGGAGTGGCCCATGGCTTCTTCATGATTCCTTTAGAATCGGCGCGCCAGCAGGCGTACCATCGCGTCATCCAAATGACAACGGAGGTATGTGGTGAAAGCTCTTTCAAGCTTGATTTTATCGGCGGCGTGCTTGTTCAGCGCCGCAGCCGGCGCTGCCAACGCGCCTGAAGTCGACGATGCGCAGAAGGCGGCCCAGAGCTGGCTGGCGGTGGCCGATCCCGGCAACTATGCCAGCACCTGGGACGGCGCGGCCAAGCTGTTCCAGCATGGCGTTTCGAAAGAAGAGTGGGTCAAGGCGCTGTCTTCCCTGCGTCCCGCCCTGGGCCAAGTGAATTCGCGCAAGCTCAAGTCGGGCCAATATTCCAAGTCCCTGCCTGGCCTGCCCGACGGCGACTATGTGATCGTGCAGTACGACACCGAGTTCGAGAAAAAAGCCAAATCCATCGAAACCGTGACCCTGCTGCGCGAGGCCGACGGCGCATGGCGCGTGGCCGGCTATTTCATCAACTGAGTCAGTGGCTGGCCGTTTTCGAAAACAGGTTGATGACGGCCACGCCCGCGACAATCAGGGCCATGCCCAGCAAGGCCGGCAGGTCCAGGCGCTGGCCGTGCACCAGCCACGCCACCAGGCCAATCAGCACCGTGCCGACGCCGGACCAGATGGCGTAGGCTATGCCCACCGGCATGCTGTTCAAGGTCAGCGAGAGGAAGTAGAAGGCGGTGGCATAGCCCGCCACCACCAGCGCCGTGGGCCAGGGATTGCTGAAGCCCGCGCTGCTCTTCAAGGCGGAGGTGGCGATGACTTCGGCCACGATGGCGAGCGCCAGATATAGCCATTTCTGCATGCTTACTTCCTTTCCTGCGCCTTGGCTTCGCCTTCGTAGCGCAGGCTGACGATGCGGCCGGTGCGGTCTTCCGCGATGTAGATATTGCCGTCCGCGCCTTGCTTGACGTCGACCGGCGCGCCCATGCCCTGGTGCGGCTTGGAGGTCCAGCCGCTGATCAGGTCCACCGATTTGCCGAGCGGCGCGCCGGCCTTGTCCGGCAGCAGGGCCACGAGACGATGGCCGTGCTGGCGGTAGCCATGGTAGCCCACGATCAGGCTGTTTTTATAGAGATCCGGAAAACGGCCGGCGGTGTAAAACAGCATGCCCAGCGGGGCGGCATGCGCGGGCAGCAGGCGTTCCGGCTTGCGGTACTTGCTGCAATCGGCCTGCGGATATTCGGGGCTGGGCTGCTGCTCTTCGAAGCAGTAGGGCCAGCCGTAATTGGCGCCGCGATGGACCAGGTTCAGCTCATCGTGCGGCAGGTTGTTGTCGTTGGCCAGCTTGGGCATGGCGGCCTGGATGAAGTCGCGCGAATTCTCGCCCTGCCACAGCGCATTGCTGACCGGGTGGAAGGCCAGCGCCATCGAGTTGCGCAGGCCGCGCGCATACACCTCGCTGCTCTCCACCGTGCCGGATGGCCACTTCATGCCGTAGCGGCGGATCGAGCCGAGCGGATTCTCGCCTTCTGCTTCGGCGCAGGCCTTGTCCGGCGCGGGGGCTGTGCCGTCCGCGTTCTCGCAATGGTCGGTGGCCGAGCCAACGTTCACGTACAGATCGCCCTTGCGGTCGAAGCGCATGGCGGTCAGCAGATGGCGGCCCAGGCCGGGCAAGGGCGCGGTCTTCGACGTGCCGCCCACCACATCGCTCAAGGTGCCGGCAGGATCGCGCAAGTCGAAGCGCGCGATGCGCTTGACCAGGCCCACATAGATCAGGCCATCGGGGCCGAGCACGATGCTGTTGGGGCGGTCGAGATGGTTCAGCAGCTGCTTGCGTTCATAGCCTTGCGCGCCGCGGGTCAGCAGCCAGATGCTGCCGCGGCCTTCTTCCCAGCCGCCCATATCGGTCACGAGCAGATCGCCGTTCGCCAGCGGCTGCAGGCCGCGCGGGAACTTGAAGCCGTCGGCCAGTTGGGCGACGCAGAAGCCGGGCGGCGTGGTGACATCGAGGCGGGGCAGGCCGCCGCATTCGGGCGCTGCGGCATGGGCGGTGCTGGCGGCAAAGGCCAGGCAGGCCACAGCCGCGCGGAACGGAGCAGAAATTTTCATAGGATGAGCAGGATGGAACATAGCAGGACTATACCTGCTCTTCCCGATATCTGCGCGTGGCTTTAATCCTGCCTGAGTGGCGGCGGCAGCGCGGCGGCGCCGTTGCCGGCTGGGTGGAGGCCTGCTTCGGCGTCCTCCCGCTGCATCAGCCCTGCCACCGTGGCGGCAGGCAGGGTGCTGGCGCGCAGGCGGTAGACCGCATTGGCGTCGCCGCCCTGGCTGCGCAGCATCGCCACCTGGCGCTCGGTCTGCAGCACGGCGCGCTGCAGCGCCAGTGCTTGTGCCTCCATGGAGAGGGCCGCAGCCGGGAGCGCGGTCTGCGGCGGCTGGCCGTCCGCGATAGGCGTCACGGCGGCCAGGCGGTTCAATGCCACTGCGGCGGCCTGTCCGCTATCGTCCGTGGCGGCGGCATCGCCGTTTGCGGGCGCATCGCTGCCGGTGAAGGCGATCAGCGCCACGGCGCTCAGGATGCCTGCGCCGATAAGGTGCCGTTTCAAGGAATGCTTGATCTGCATGCAGCCTCCTGAAAGAAGGCGGGCGCTGGTCCGCGTCCGCCCGGTGTGCTACAAGCCGTAGATGATGCCAGCCACCTTGTCGAATACCGGATTGATGGCCGACGCGGGCTGCAGCCAGCCGATGACGTCGAAGTGGTCGAAGCCATCATAGTAGCCCAGATAGTTCCATTTGCCGCGTACCGACGTGCCGTCGTAGTTGCGCACCGGCTGCCCGGCCGGCGCCTTCATGCTGACGGTGTTGACCACGCCGTCGTTGGCGAACCAGCTGCTGTCGATCGCCACGCGGCCCGTTGCGGACTGGGTGTACGACCCCATGCCGTGCTGCAGGATGGACGGCACCACCCATTCGCCCGCCGTGTTCTTCATGAAGATGATCATATCGTCGCGTGCATACTGGTAGCTGCTGTTCTGGATCGGCGCGATCACGCGGTCGGTGCCGTTGCAGCAAAAGCCGCCTTGCTCGGTGGCCTTGGTGCCGATCGAATAGTAGTAGACATTGGGCGAGGTCTTGACCCAGGCATTCAACTCGCGCGCGCCGTCCGGTCCCAGCTCCCACTGCGCCGAATCGTGGTTCGACAGCGACCAGAAAGGCGCGCCCTTGATGCGCTCCAGGAAATCGTCGAAGGATTCGGCCGGCCCCTGCGCCAGGCCGAATTGCTCCAGGCGGAATTTGAAGACGGGATTGCTGCTGCCGCCCAGGCCCGCGATCTGCACGATGCTGCCGGCCAGCTCCGATACCTTGGGCACGAAGTCCACGATCACATCGCGCAGGGTGGTGCCGTTGTGCGGCGTGGCCAGCGTGGTGGCGCTTTTCACCCAGCCTGCCTTGCCGCCGGCATACAGCTCGCCGCCGCCCTCGTTGCCGTTGGGCGAACCGTTTTCCAGCAGCTGGATCAGGGTGCGCACGGTCTGGCCGCCCTGGCTGTGGGCGATCAGGTGGATAGGGTGGCTGGCGTCCCAGGCCGGATACAGGGCCAGGGGATAATTGTGCGGATTATTGTTTGGGTCGGCGGCCCAGCATTTTCCGGCCGGTTTCTGGATCGCGCCATACGCCGCATGCGCCGCCGTATGCTTGGCGCCATAGTCGGCGCAGCCGCCCTTGATCTGGTAGTACAGCTCCACCGCGCGGTCCCAGTTCGAACTGACCGGTCCCACGCCGGCGGCGAACACCTGCCGCTTGCCGGTGCGCAGATGCGCGGCAATGTCGTTGAAGCCGCCCCAGTAGCTGAAGCCCGTGCCTTGCAGCTCGGTCGGACCGAAGCCGAGGAAGCCATGCACCAGCACCACGGGATAATCGTTGGCGGCTTGCGCCTGGGCGCCGCCGAACAGGGTTGCCGCCGTCAGCAGCAGCTTGGCCGCCACGGCCTTGCGCTTGAAAGTCCATCCAATCATGCCTGTCTCCTATCGATATGGTATGCGTTCAGGAAGGAAGGCCGCGCTGGCGATGGCGGGCGCGGTTGGATGATTTCAACACGAAGCGAAACGGCTCACGAGGCGCACACGCTGGCCCGGCAAGCCAAACGCATGGCTTGCCGGGCCAGCGCCTTAGTCGCTCAGGACGGCCGTGCCGGCGAGGAAACCGGCCAGCAGGGGATTGACAGCGGCGGCGTGGGTGATGGGCGCCATATGGCCGCCCTTGGTCTGCGCCAGGTTGGCGTTGGGCAGGGCGGCGGCCAGCTGCTCGGCGACGCGGCGGGTGGAGGCGGGCGCATGCTGGCCGTGCAGCAGCAGGGCCGGCATGTCCAGCGCCGCCATATCGGACAGGCTGGCCGGCTCGCCCAGCAAGGCCTGGAAGTCCAGCTTGACCTTGGCGATCTGCGCGGTGAAGCGGGCCTGCTGTTCCGGCGCCAGCGCATCGAAAGCGCCGGCACGGTTCCAGTAGTCGATGAAGATGCGGGTGGCATCCTGCTCGCTGCCCGCCGCCAGGATCGCTGCCACCACGGTTTCGATTTCGATGCGCGCCGCATCGTCCTTGGCCAGCAGGTGGAAGGCCACCGGTTCGAACAGGGCCAGGGAGAGCACGCGCTCCTGCATCTGGCGTGCCAGGCGCAGGGCGGTGGCGCCGCCGTAAGAGTGGCCGATCAGGTGGAAAGGTTCGCCCGCATCCAGATGCGCGGCCAGGGCTGCGCTCACCGCATCGGCTTCGTGCGCCAGCGAGAAGGCGGCGCCTTCCACATGGTCGGGGAAGGGCGATTTACCGTAGCCAAGCAAATCAACGGCAATAAAACGGAAGTCCGATTCCTGCTGCTTCATCAACTCGGACCACTGGGAACGGGAACTCATGGAGCTGTGCAGGAGAACGACGGCCGGCCGCGTTTCCTGCGGTGTTGCGTTGTTAATCATTTCAAGGCTGCTTCAAAATCGGCAAACCCAAGATTATATGCCAGTTCGTCCGGCGCCTTGCGTGCTCGCCGCCTTATGCGATAAGGCGGTGCATCAGCGTTTCCAGCGGCCCGCGCTTGACCCGCTGCGCCCATAGCCAGGCAAAGCCCAGTGCCGCCGCGCAGTACAGCAGCGAAGCCAGTACCGCCTGCGGCATGCTGCGTCCCTGCAGCCAGCCGATCTGCTCCAGCACGCCCATGCCGAGCAGGATATGGGCGATGTACAGGGTCAGCGTCATGCGCCCGGCCGGCAGCAGGGCTTGCAGCCAGCCGGCCTGGTGCCAGCGCTGCGCGGCCCACAGGCAGACGCCGATGACGGCGGTGGCGATGCCGCCGCCCGCCAGCAGGTACAGCGGCACCGGTGGCAGCGGGGTGACGCCGAACAGGCCGCCGAGCGAGGGATACCAGGCATTGACGGCGGCCGACAGCGCATACGCCAGCATGGCCGCGCCGCTGCCGCCGGCTATCATGCGGCGCTGGATCTGCGGGTCTTCCATGCGCAGCCGCGCCAGCACCAGTCCCCACAGGAAGAAGGCGGCCCAGGGCAGCACCGGATGCCAGCCATTGAAGAACAGATTGCGCGCAAAGCCTTGCGGCGTCCAGAAATCCGGATAACTCAAATCATTCCAGTTCCAGCCGTAGCCGTAGTCGAACGCGAAGAGCAGGGCGGTGAAGACGGCGGCGATGGCGCCGATCAGCAGCAGCAGCCAGCGCGTCGCCAGCGGCAGGCAAAGCGCGCCGACGATGAAATAGATGGCGTAGTAGTGGATGATATCGGCCGGGAAAACCAGGAAGTTGACCAGGCCGACCGCCATCAGGATCACGGCGCGGCGCGCGGTCTGCGACAGCGCATCGAGATAGGCGAGCTTGCGCGAAGCCAGGGCCAGGCCGATGCCTGCCAGCGTGACGAAGGTGGCGGCGGAGCGTCCTTCCAGCGCTTCGAGCAGGCGGCCCAGCCAGGGCGGCCCGCCCGTGGTGGCGCCCATGGCCAGGCGGAAGTTGACCAGGACCATGCCGATCAGGGCCAGACAGCGCGCCAGGTCCAGTCCTTCCAGACGTGGTGTATGAATTTTGTTCATGGTGTGAGTAGTTTGCGCAGGACGGGCAGCAGCGCCTTGGCGCCGCCGGCGGGAGGGGTGAACAGCGTGGCGCGCAGGGCATGGCCTTCGATGGCGTCCAGCAGCACGTCGGCCAGAGCGGCGGGCGGAATGGCGCCGTCCACCGTGCCATCTTGTGCGCCGCGGCGGATGGTGTCGGCCAGCGCCTTGCACAGCTGCTTGCGGTTGAGGGCGAACATTTGGGCCAGGTCGGGCCGGCGCGCCGCCTCGGCGATCACCTCGCTGGTCAGGATGGCGTTTTCCACGCTGCTGCACCAGTGCAGATAGCTGCGCGCGAAGCCAAGCAGGGCGTCCAGCGGCGCTTCCTGCTCCAGCGCCGCCAGCATGGGTTCCAGCTCGGCCGATTCCAGCCGGGCGATTTCCATGATCAGCGCTTCCTTGCTGGGAAAGTGGTTATACAGATTGCCCAGGCTGACGCCGGCCGCGCCGGCGATATCGCGCATGCTGGCTTGATGGAAACCTTGCTGTAAAAAACATCCCAAGGCGGCTTCGACGATGCCGGCGCGGCGCGCCGAGACTTTTTCTTCGCGGTTCATGACTTGCTTTCCTTAACTTTGCGCAGATGCTAACACTGAACATTCGTTCGTTCAATATTTGACGACGCATTTGTCGAAAAATTTTACAGATGCAAGAGATGCCAACAGTGTTTGCGAGGGAAAACGGGTGTGGCACGCTACGTGCTTTAATTCCTATGGGCAAAAGATATTAAGGAGATAGTCATGCCAGGGTCACAGAGAGGGACGCGGTGAACCGTTCTACCCTGCCCATCCTGCTACTGGTATTGCTGCTGGGTCTACTGATCCAGAGCATGCTGTTCGGCATCGCCTACACCTCGGCACTGGAAGAGTGGGCGCTGCGCGGCATGAATCTGCTGGCGCTGCTCATCAATCTGGTGGCTGTGCGCCGCCTTGATCCGGCCACGCTGACCCGCACCTGGGCGGCATTGGCGCCGGTCGTCATTTCCGGCGTGCTGCACCGGATCAATATCGGCGGCGACAACGCAATCATCGTTTTTCTGTTGCCGCTGCTGCATGGGGGGCTGTCCTGGCTGCTGCTGCGCTTGCCGGACGAGATGCGGCACTGAGGCTTTACGCCCCTTCGTGCAGGCGTGCGCGCAGCAGCTGTTCCCAGGCCGGCACGGCGTGGCGCCAGAAATCCGCGATATCGTCCGCTGCCAGATGCAGACCGAGGAAGCGCGCCGCCGGCAGCAGGGCGCTGTGCAGCAGCGCGGCAGACGGCGCGCCATCGTCGAAAGCCTGGGCGCCGGTCTGCTTGGACAGCTTCTCGCCCGACTCGGCCAGCACCACCGGCACATGCAGATAGCGCGGCTGCGGCAGGCCAAGCAGTGCCTGCATATAGAGTTGGCGCGGCGTGGAGTCGAGCAGGTCGGCGCCGCGCACGATATCGGTGATGCCCTGGGCGCCATCGTCGGCCACCACTGCCAGCTGGTAGGCCCAAAAGCCGTCGGCGCGGCGGACCACGAAATCGCCCACTTCGGCCGTGATGTCCTGGCTGACCTGGCCGTGCCAGCGGTCCTGGAAAGCGATCACGCAATGCGGCTGCTGCGGCGTGCGCAGGCGCAGGGCGCGCGCCGTCTTGCCCGACGCCAGGCCGTTGCGGCAGGTGCCGGGATAGACCAGGCCCGCATGCGGCGCAGCGCCCGCCGCCTGCAGGCGCAATTGCGAATCCTGGATCTCGCGGCGCGAACAGCCGCAGGGATAGACATGCTCACCCAACTGGGCCAGCACCGTCTCATAAAAAGCGTAGCGCTGCGTTTGCCACGTCACCTCGCCGTCCCACTGCATGCCGCAGCGCTGCAGCGAGGCGAGGATATGGCGGTCGGCGCCCGCCACATTACGGTCCTCGTCCACATCCTCAATGCGCACCAGCCACTGGCCGCCGTGCACCTTGGCGTCCAGATAACTGGCCATGGCCGCCACCAGCGAACCCTGATGCAGGGGGCCGGTCGGGGAGGGCGCAAAACGGCCGATATAAGGCAGGGGCGGGATCAGCATGGCGGCAGTATCCCCGAGGCGGCGGCACCACGTCAACCGCGCGCCGCCTATGCTGCGCTGCACAGCATATTTGGCGCGGCAATCGCATACAATGCACGGCGCGGCGCTGCTGCCGCACCATCCGGCACCACCTTCTTCGACCTTATTCACAAAATACAGGACATCATGCAGAAAATGTTCCCATCCCTTGCCGCTGGCGCCATCGCCGCCAGCCTGGCCCTGGCCTTCCCTGCCTATGCGGCTGGCGCCAAAAGCGTCCCGGTCGTGCAGGAAGCACCGCTGCGCGCCCACCTTGCCTTCCTCGCCAGCGACCTGCTGGAAGGACGCGGCACCGGCCAGCGCGGCGGCGACCTGACTGTCGCTTATCTGGAAAACCAGGCGCTGGCCGTGGGCCTGAAGCCGGGCAATGGCAACAGCTTCCGCCAGCTGGTGAAAATCGCTGGCGTGAAAACCCAGCCTGAAGCTAGCAACCTGCACCTGGAAGCGAACGGCGCCACCCTGCCGTTCAGCTTCGGCAAGGACTGGGTCTTTGCGCCGGGCGACGCCAAGGCCGAACACACGCTGAACGCCGACCTGGTCTTCGTCGGCTACGGCATCAGCGCATCGGAAGAGGGCTGGGACGACTTCAAGGGCCAGAACCTGGAAGGCAAAGTGCTGGTCATGATGGTCAACGACCCGCAGCCGACCGCCGAGCAGCCCAACCGCTTCGGCGGCAAGGCGCTGACCTACTACGGCCGCTGGACCTATAAATTCGAAGAAGCCAAGCGCCGCGGCGCGGCTGGCGTGCTGCTGATTCACACCGACGCTTCCGCCTCCTACGGCTGGAGCGTGATCCAGAACAGCTGGAGCGGCGTGGAACGCTTCCAGCTGGCGCAAGGCACGCCCGGCACCCAGCTGCAAGGCTGGATGACCGAAGACACGGCGCGCTCCCTGTTCAAATCCGGCGGCCAGGATCTGGACGCGCTGCGCGCTGCCGCCGAACGCAAGGACTTCAAACCGGTCGCCCTGCAAGCCAAGCTGGCCGGCGCCATGAAGGCCGAGGTGCGCCACGTCGAACAATTCAACGTGGCCGGCGTGGTGCCGGGCACCGATCCCAAGCTGAAAGACGAAGTGGTGATCTACAGCGCGCACTGGGACCACCTGGGCAAGCAAGGCACGGGCGCCGACACCATCTACAACGGTGCGGTGGACAACGCCTCCGGCACCGCCGCCCTGCTGGCCATGGCTGCCGAAGCCGTGAAGTCGCCGGCCAAGCGCAGCCAGATGTTCCTGTGGGTGGCCGCCGAAGAGCAAGGCCTGCTGGGCAGCGCCGCCTACGCCAGCGCCCCGCTGTGGGCACTGGACAAAACCGCCGCCAACCTCAATCTGGACAGCCTGAACTGGGTCGGCACCACCAAGGACATCGGCACCCAGGGCAGCGAGCGCACCGAGCTGGGCAAGATGGCCGAAGCCACCGCCAAAGCCATGGGCATGCAGATCGCCAAGGCCGAACCCGACCTGGCCGGCGGCTACTTCCGCAGCGACCACTTCAGCTTCGCCAAGGCCGGCGTACCCGCCTTCTCCATCGAAGCGGGCCGCGAGTTCAGCAAAGACCCCGAAGGCGCCGCGCTGAAACGCAAAGCCTACGGCAAGAGCTACCACCAGGTCAGCGACGAATACGACCCGAGCTGGGATCTGTCCGGCATGACCCAGCAAGCCCAGTTCACCCTGAACCTGGGCCGCATGGTCGCCGATAGCCCGAAAATGCCGACCTGGAAAGCCGGCGACGCCTTCGGCAAAGTGCGCAACGCCAAATAAGCCCGTCCCACCGCCGAGCCCGTGTCCACCTTGGGGTCAGACCCCAATCGGACACGAGCCCAGCGGTGGCATGTCGCTCTAAAGCATAGTTAAGTTCGTGTCCGATTTGGGGTCTGACCCCAAGGTGGACACGAGGTCAGCTTTAGTGCTTGACCATCAGCGTGATGGTGGTGCCGGTGAGGTCGATGCCTTTCATGCTGATGCTGCCGAAGCTGGGGCCGTCGGGGTTGCTGCCTTGTACGCGAATATTGCGCAGGCTGATTTCGCCGATGGAGCTGGGCAGGCTCAAGGTCAGCGAGCCGTCGGCGTTGAGCGTGGTCAGCGCGCGCGAGTGGTCGTACACCACATTGTGCATGCTGACGTCCGCTTCGAGAAAGCCCAGCACCGGATTGATCAGGCGCGCCATGTCGCCGATGATCTTCACATTGCGGTCCTTCATATGCTGCTCGATCTCGTGCACCACGTCGTCCTGCAGCCCCTGGGCCGTGACCGCATCCATCTCCGCTTCGCTCAGCGCCTGCATCGATTCCTGCCGGCTGGGCAGCAGCGGCTGGACCGCCACCGCCGTCGCCGGCAAGGCTTGCACCGCAAAGCTTTCCAGCGGCGCGAACAGGGCGGCGATGAAGGCCGCCGCCATGCGCACCCGGCGCTGCCGGCGCAGGATGTCATGCACATGCTGCTGCGTGATCAGTTCCCACTCGGCGAAAATCTCGCCCAGGCGCTGGCCGGTGGCGCGCTGATGTTCGATTGCCTTTTGCAGCTGCTCTTCCGAGATCAGCTTATGGCGCACCAGCAGCTGGCCAAACAGATGGTGGCTGCGGTCCTTACTCAACAGACTCATGGCGTTCTCCCGCCGGCGATGGTGGAGGGCGTCATGCCGAACCAGCGCTTGCAGGCGCGGTAGAAGGCGCTCGGCTCGGAAAAGCCCAGCTGGAAGCTGAGCACCTTGAGCGACAGGTCGCCCGCCGCCAGCGACTGGCGCGCCAGCTCGCGCCGCGTATCGTCGACCAGCTGGCTGAAGCTGGTGCCTTCCTCGGCCAGGCGGCGCTGCAAGGTGCGCTCGCTGACCATCAGCTGCACCGCCACCGAATCGCGGTGCGGCGGACCTTTGGGCAGCATGGTGGTCAGCAGCTCCTGCACGCGGCCGCGGAAGCCTTTCGGTTCGGCCGCCGCCAGCTTGGCCAGCATCTCGCCGCTGACCGGCATGCCGCCGTTCGGCAGGGCCGCCACCAGATCGGCGTCGGAAAACTCCATCACATTATTGGGCATGTCGAAACGCACCGGGCAGCCGAAAGTCTGTTCGTAGATATGCGCATTGGCCGGCGGCGGAAACGCGTATTCCACCGCCACCGGATTGGCGTCGTCGCGGCCGGAAGCGCAGCGCAGGGTGCGCAGCAGCACGCACCAGACGAAGTCATAGCGTTGCTGCGGCACCACGCGGTTCAGACCGGGCAGCAGCAGCGCCACGCGGGTGTGGCCGTGGCAGCGCTCGATGGTGCTTTGCACCGTGGGCGACACCAGCATGATGTGGCCCATCACGCCCAGCCAGCCCAGGCGGTGCGGGGTGGAGATGCGCAGGCCGATCAGCGGATCGTGGGAATGCTCGACCAGCAGTTCCCATAGATGGCTCAGGCGGTCGGACAGGGTGAGCGCGTCGCAGGCCAGGCCGTCGCCTTCGTTCAGGCCCGCCATCTCGAACAGCTGGTCGGCCGCCAGGCCGGAATGCGCCAGGCGCGATTTCACGCCGCGCACCAGATGCAGTGCAGAGGAATACGTCATGATGGCCTCCCGGCTCAGGGTGCGATGGCGCTGCGCAGGCGCATGCCGATGCGTTGCTGCAGGTCCTGCAGCTTGGGTTCGATCACGCCGCGCGTGTCGGCCGCCACGCTGTCGCCCAGCGATTTCTGCAGCTCGGGCAGCATGTCCTCGAACTTCTTCTTCACCGGCGATTCGAGGATGGCGATCATCTGTTTCAGCTCATCCTCGGTGAAGCGCTCGGCCAGCAGCGGCGCCACCTTGGCGCTGGCCATCTTCTGCGCGCTGGCGCGCGCGATCGGGGTATTGTCTTCCATGAACTTCTTCGCGTCCTGCACGATCTCGGTCATGGCGGCGTCGCGCTTCTCGACGGCGGCGCGCCCTTGCAGCATGGCGCGCGCCTGCTGCACCGCGTCGCTGACCGGCGCCTGCAGCATGGATTGGCCCACATTCTCCACATGCCATAGCTGTAATACCTTGTTGACCAGTTCCTGTTTCGCGGCCGGCACCGGCGCAGCCGCCTGCACGGCGCTGCCCAGCAGCAGGGTGGCAAGGAGTAGGGATGGTTTTTTCATGGCAGATCGCTCCTAAAAACGATGGTTGTAACTGAACCCGACGTAGTGGACTTTGATATCGCCCGCTACATCGTGGCCCGCAAACGGGTTGTAGATCACGTTCAGGAAGTTGTCGCAATTCATATTGCAGCTGCTATTGGCCGGCGCATTGAAGTCGCCTTTCATATACGAGGCCGTCACGCTGATATCGCTGCCGGACTTGAACTTGTAGTTCAGCCCCACGCTATACAGCTTGGTGTCCGGCAGCGGCGCGATCAGGTCGATCTTGTCGGCCGGGACGGAGGACTTGCGCGGCTCGTAGCCGAAGCGCAGGGCCAGCGATTGGGTAGGAAACAGTTGCAGGCCATAGCCCATATTCACCACGCTCTTGTAGCCGCGCGGGATTTTCAGCTTGGTCGAATCGGGAATGCCGTACAGGCGCGCCACTTCGAGCAGCCGTATGCTCTGGTCGAATTCGAAGGTGAGCGCGTTCCAGTCGCTCCAGCGCGCATAGCTGGCGTCCACATTCAGCTGCACATAGCGCACCGGGCGCAGCTTGATGCCCACCTGCAGATGCGAGGGGAAGGGAATGGTGGCGCTCAGATTGCCATGCTGGACTTCGGGAATCGAGGTCGGTAAGCCCAGCACCGCGCCGGCAATGGGGCCGAACAGGCTGGAATTCAAACCCTTGACGAAGTTGCGCAGCATGGGATCGGCGCGGAACTCATAGCTGCCGCTGTAGCGCGTCTTCGAGCCGCCCTGGTACACCGCGCCCAGCGCGAACCAGGGCTTGGGTTCCCACAGCACGCCGAGATTGATGGTGGGATCGAAAGGCGCGGTCATTTCCAGGCGCATGGAGGCGGCTTTCTTGAAGGGCGAGACCATGCCTTCGCGGCCGCCGCCGCACAGGCCGAAGCCGAAGACGTCGATCACATTGCCGCCGCTTTCCGGACACCAGCCCTTTTGCAGGCTGCCGAATACGCCCAGCAGCTCATTGGGGAAACGCATATGGGTATCGACCACGAAGGCCGAGTGGGCAATCGGAATCGAGGCGCCGAAGCTCAGGGTGTCGGAGAAGCGGTAGCCCACCGACGGCGACAGGTACACCAGGCGCTGCAGCTGGACCTGGCGGCCCTGGAAACGCGCAGGATCGTTCGGGTCGGTGGTGCGGTCGATACTGATGGCCTGCGCCATATACGAGTTGGTGGCGAAGGTGAAGGGCGATCCCTCCTTGTGGAAAGCCATGCCCAGGCTGGGAATGAGCACGCCCGGCAGGCGCCAGCCCGGCATGCCGTAGGTCGGCACATACATGGCCTGGCGCACCGGCCCGGCCTTGGTGCCGGACAGCGGATCGTCGTACCAGCCGCCGATGCTGAAGCCGGGCGGCGTATGGAAGCTGGCGTTGCTGCGGATCGAAGCGGCGAAGAAGGACTGGCTCTCCATATCGTACTGGATGCGCGCCAGGCCGGCCGGATTGAAGTGCACCGAATCGATGCCGGGCGGGTCGGCCGTCACGGCATTTCCCAGCGCCATGGCAGTTACGCTGGTGGTCAGATTCTCCACCAGCGCGGCATGGGCCGGCAGGGTACAGGCGACGGCGCAAGCCGCGGCCAGAAGGCGGCAGTGTGGTGCCATGGATACGGCTCAGGCTCAGAAGGCCAGCGGCAGGTTCAGGCCCACCGACAGATTCGGCGAGTCGCTGGTCAGGCCGATGCCGACCGACAGATTGACCGTGGTCTTGGGCGACATGCGGTAGCCCAGGCCCAGGTTCAGCATGGCCGAGGTTTGCATATTGGTCTTCACTTTCAGGCCGTCGGCAAAGGTCAGCTTGGAGCCGGCCGCGATCGACTGCTGGAAGGACATTGTGGTGGAAATGCCATACGAGAGCGCGTAAGCGAAGCCCATGCCGAAGCCGACCGCGGGGCCGGGCTGCACCTTGGTCAGCACGCGCGTGCCGTTCACCTGCCACAGATGCTTGGCCGGCAGGCTGCCCGTCACGCTGAAGGAGCCGAACAGGGCGACCGGATCGACGATGCGGTTCACGTTCAAGCCGGCCGACAGCGAACCGACGCCGCTGCCGGTGGCCTGGCCGCTGCCGGCCACCACCTTGAAGGGGCTGCGGCCGGTGGGCAGGCGCACGGTGGTGGTGGCGGTCAGGTTGGGGCGGTCGCGGCGCGCTTCCAGCGGCTGCCAGCGCGCGCCCAGGCTGATGTCGCCCAGGGTGTTGGACAGGCCGCTGTGGCCGCGCACATCGGAGTAGCGCGAGATCACAGGCAGGGTGACGTTGGCGGTCAGGTTGTTGCGCACGCCGTAGTCGGCCGACAGGGTGTTGGTGACGGTGTGCGAGCTGGTGTTCTCGATTTCGAACAGGGTCAGGCCGGCGATGGAGTAGTCGGTGACGATTTTTTCCTGGCCGATGTAGCTGTAGTTGAGGTCATAGCTGACCTGGTACTGGCCCTGGCGGATCAGCGAATATTGTTTGTCGACGGCGGTCAGGGTTTCCTTCAGCAGGGCGCTCTGATCGCCTTCGCCTTCCTTCTTGGCCAGGGCGTCGCGCGCGGCGTCGGCGCTGGCGGGCGCGGTCGCTGTCTGCTGGGCGTGGACGGGCAGCTGGAGCAGCAGGGCGGAGGCAAGAAGGGCAGGCAGCATGCGTAATTTCATCTCGGTTTTTCCTTATGCTTGGGGTGCTTGAGGTACTTGAGGTGCTTGATTTACGACAGACGACAGGCGGCGCTTACTGGCGCCGGGTCCAGGTGCCGGCGGCGCCCGAATTGACGGCGCGCTCCAGCAGGTGCGCCGCGTTATTGATCTGGCCCAGCTGGCCGCGGTTGGTGATGCGGTCCATATCGACCACGCCCAGTTCCTGGTCGTTCAGCGCCAGTTGTGCCGGCACCTTGCTGCCAGGGGCAGCGGACAGGATGAACAGGGTGTTCTTGTCCCATAGCCGGGCAAATTCCTCGACCGAGAAGGCGAGGTTGCCGGCCGATGGGTCGGCGATGAAAACGACGCCTTCGCGGATGCCGCGCAGCACCACGAAGTGCTTGGCGCCGGCGTAATCGATCGGCACGATGGCCGGCTCGGTCAGCGTCAGCAAATCCTTGACCTCGGCGCGGAAGCCGGCCCCCTGCACCTTCAGCGAGGCGGCGTAGCGCTTCATGTCCAGCAGCGAAAAGCCGCGCCGCTCGATGATCTTGTCCTTCTCGCCTTTGTCCAGCATGCCTTCCATGGCCTGCTGTTCCGTGACCTGGAGGCCGAGGTGGAAGCGCAGGATGGTCACCAGCGCCGCCGAGCCGCAGCTGTAGTCGTAAGCCTGGCGCACGATGTGGCGGTATTTGAGCTCGCTGAACGGCTCCATCGTCACGGCCTGGTTGTAGCTGCCGCCGCCCAGCAGGTTTTGCGGCATTTCGAACTGGCCCTGGGGCCGGTCCTTGACTTCGTGGCGCTCCAGGGCGCCGGCGCCGCCGATCAGCACGGCCAGTACCCCCATCAGCAGCATCAGCATGGCTGCCTCCATGGGGTGTGCAAAGTTTCAGGGTGAGCGCTGCCATAGGCCGCCGAACGGCCTTTTTGTCCTACTCCCATGCTGTCTCCTAGTTTTATTAGAACGATCGTGCTTTATTTTGTGTACAGTCGTTCTTGATATTTTTGTAATTTATTAACGCATAAAGTGGTATCGCCTCGCAGCCAAAAAATTAGAACGGTGACTCTAGTCCTTTTGTTGCGAACTTATGCTAACGCAGTTGACGCGCATACAACACAGCCCTCCCTCTGAATGGCTTGCAGGGACAAGCGTTTGGCTTTTCCGGTCAGCGCAAGAACGTAGACCGCGGTCGGCGGCAACTCCTATCATAAATTTAATTAATATTGAAATAATATTAAGAGCAGTGCTTCGGCCGTCGCGCCCCATCAGGGCAAAGCGGCCAAGGAAGTGCAGGAAAACAGGTAGTCCCATCACACACATAGACACATACACAACGGAGATAAAACGATGAAACTGATCACCACCCTGGTAGCTGCAGCACTGTCCTCCCTGGCCCTGTCCGCATCGGCCATGACCCCGATCCAGGACACTGAACTGAGCGCTGTCACCGGCCAGGACGGCGTGTCGATCTTCGCCAACCTGAACGTCAAAATGGATTCCTTCGTCTACACCGATACGGATCCACTGGACGCCAACGGCCTGGGCGGCGGCTCGATTAGCTTCAACGGCATCAAAGCCACCGGCCTGATTGCCGCCAGCATCGACATCCTGTCGAAAAACTCCTTCCTGCAGGCCGCCGCTGCCGCCGGCGTGACCAACCCTGGCACCTTCTACAGCCCAGCCACCGGCGGCGACGTGGTGCAGATCGCCATCCCGGCCGACGTGCAAGTGGCAGCCGGCAAGCTGCTGAACATCAGCGTCGACGCCGTGAAGATGGGCAACAACGCTGCTTCCTTCGGCTCGTTCGCCATGAACCAGCTGGATCTGCGCGGCACCCAAGTCTGGATCTGGGCTCACTAATCCAGACCGGGGCGGCTGTCTTCCGGGCGGCCGCCTCTTTTCTCTCATGAATGCCTCCATTTTGATGGCCGCCCTCGCGGCGGCCCTTTTTGCTGCCGGCGCGGCGCAAGCCCAGTTGCAAGCGATGAGCGACGAGGAACTGTCGCACACGCGGGGACAGGGCTTGATCGCGCTCAGCAACACGCGCCTGGGTGGTTTCGACTTCACCCGCATCGCCCTCGATGCGGACGTGACGCTGAACGCCAATCTGCGCAGCATGCGCCTGGGCGATTACCGCTATGCGGCGCGCGAGGGCATGGGCGCCGACATCGATATCGCCCATCTGCAATTCGGCCGCAGCGACGGCACGGCCGCGCAGCGCCTGGTCCAGATCGGCAATCCCTATTTCGAATTCGTCTACCGCGATAGCGGCAACGCCGCCGCGCCGCGCGAAGCGGTCGGCATGCGCTTCGGCTTCGACAGCATCAGCGGCGATGTCGGCATGAAGATCAATACGCTTTCCGGCTCGCTGCGGGTGGAAGGCAAGGCTGCCGACGGCAGCGCCATCGCGCTCGATTCGCGCAGCGATGCGCTGGGCGGCAAGCGCTGGGACGGCAGCTGCAGCGGAGCGTGCATGAATTTCTCCCAACTGGGCGCGGTGCGCGCCGGCGATGCCACAGGTCCAAGCCGCGACTTCTGGGTTTCCATGCTGAAGACGGGCGTACAGTTCCCCGCGCCGCCCGGCACGAATCAGCTGCCCGATATGGCGCAAGCGGGCATGTGGATGAACTGGCGCGATAAGCTGAGCGCCATCAACGCCACGGGCGCACTGCCGCCCAATCTGCCGCCGGGACGCTGATGGAACGCCATCCGCACCTGCCCGACGGCAGCGCGCGCCGCCACGAGTGGCGCGCCGAATACCGGCCCGATTGCCGCGAAGAGCCGCGCATTGTGCGCCGCGCCGCAGGCCAGCATCTCGAACACGGCGACTACCGGCCCGCGCGCTGGCTGCCGGTGATGGCCCTGTGCGCCCTGGTCCTGGCGGCCCTGGTGGCTTTCGATGTCGCGGCCATGGAGCCGCTGAACGACAAGGCCTTGTCGGCTGTGCGCGGCGGCGACGGCGTCAGCTTCGACCTGTCCGGCTTCCGCATGGACGGCGATGCGCGCGTTACGTACACGGCGCAGCCGGGGCGCAGCATGTACAGCGAATATCTGAGCGCCTCGCGCAGCGATAGTGCCCAGCCGTTTGCCGATCCCTACCGCATCGACATCGTCAACGGCGCGCCGGGACTGGCCGACGTGATCCGCCTCGACATGCCGCGCAATGCGGATGGCGCGCAGAAATGGCAGTTCGCCTACGACTGGGGCGTGAGCGCGGACGGTATCGACAGCTATGGCGGCGCCGTGCTGCTCAAGGATCTGGTTCTGTACGGCGGCGGCTGGCAATTTTCCACGCCGCGCACGCGCGACGGCGTGGCCTTCGGCGCGGCGGTGCGCATGGATATCGGCCAGCTGGCCTTGCGCGCCAATGGTCGCAACGAAGCCCAGGGCCAGATGGCCATGGACGGCATCCGCATCGGCGCGGTGGACAATGCGGGCAACTTCACCGGCCAGCCCTGGGTCATCGCCGATGTGGCGGCGCAGCCGGGCAGCATCGATGCCGTGGCGCAGAACGGCGGTCCGCGCCTGCATATCGGCATCGCCTGGCCGGACGCGCAGTACGGCAGCGGCCAGGCGCCGCAGGGCGGCATCCAGATCGACAAAATCTCCTTCACCAATCCGGGCGGCGGCGTCACCGATTTCGGCTCCTCGCGCATCGGGTCGGTGCAGATCCAATACCTCGACATCAAATTCCGGCCATGACGATCACATTCCTGCTGTTGGCGCGCGCCCTGCTGCTGAGCGCTCTGCTGTGCTGCTGCCTGCCGCTGCGCGCCGATCCGCTGCGCGCGCTCGATGACGAGGAACTGGAGCAGGTGACGGGGCGCGACGGCATCAGCATCGCCACCCATCTGGTGATCAACGATCCCACCTTGCCCGGCGCGGTGAACGATAGCCGCATCGCCGTCGGCTTTCATGGCGAAGGCGATGCGCGCTACCTGGTGATCCGCAATCTGCGCGGTGTGGTCGATATGTTTGCGCTGGGACTGGACGTGCGCAAGCGCCCGGATGGCGGGCAATATGTGGCGGTGAGCCTGCCGGGCAAGGTGAAATACACGAATTTCGGCTACGAGTCGCTGAGCGTGCAGAACGATCCGCTGGCGCCGGTGACGAACAGTCTGGGAAGCTTGAACATCAACGGCAGCATGTCGATGCACGGCGAACTGCGCATCTGGGCGCATTGAAGGAGGGCAGGCGGCGCAAGGCGCGCCGCCTGTGAAACAATTAAGCTGGAGCGCCCAGGCCGCGCGGTGGACGCGGTTCGGTGGCGAAGGCCAGCAGGGCCACCAGCGGGAAGCCCAGGCCGGCCAGCAGCACGCCGTTCCAGCCGTGATGCGCATACATCCAGCCGCCCAGCGAGGAACCGATGGCGCCACCGAAGAAGAAGATGGCGATGAACAGGCCGTTCAAGCGGCTGCGCACTTCAGCGCCCAGCGAGAAGATGGCGCGCTGGCCCACCACCAGGCTGCCCGACACGCCCATGTCCACCACGATGGACGCCATCACCAGCAGGGCCAGATCCAGATAATGGCCGCCATGCAGCACCAGCGGCAGGCCGAAAGCCAGCACCGGCGCGCACAGCGAAATCAGCGTGGTCGAATGGCCCTTGCCCTGGTCGGCGCGGCGGCCGGCAATCGGCGACACCACGGCGCCGCCCACGCCGACCAGGGCGAAGATGGCGATGCCGGTCTGCGACATCTGGAAGTGGGGACCAGCCAGCACCAGCGGCACCGTGGTCCAGAACAGGCTGAACGCGCCGAACATGCAAGCCTGGTACAGGGCGCGGCGGCGCAGCACCGGCGTGTCGCGCAGCAGATGCCAGAGCGATGCCAGCAGGGCCGGATAGCTGATCGCATTTTGCGGCTGGCGCTGCGGCAGCTTGCTGCGCAGGACGAAGGCCAATGCGGCCGTGCCGAAGGCGGAAATGAAGAAGATGGCGTGCCAGCCCAGCAGGTCCGCCACCACGCTCGATACCGGACGCGCCAGCATGATGCCCATCAGCAGGCCGCTCATCACCGAACCGACGGTCTGGCCGCGCTTCTCGGGCGAGGACAGGTGGGCCGCGAACGGCACCAGCACCTGGGCCGCCACGCAGCTGATGCCGATGCAGAGCGCCGCCAGCAGGAACAGCGTGGCATTGCTGGTGCTGGCCGCGCCGAGCAGGGACAGGGCGGCCACCAGCAGGGCGATGAAGACCAGGCGGCGGTTTTCCACCAAATCGCCCAGCGGCACGATGAACAGCAGGCCGACGCAGTAGCCCAATTGGGTCAGGGTGACGATCAGGCCGGCCGCGCCGGGATCGAGGCCGGTGGCCTGGCTGATCGGCCCCACCAGCGGCTGGGCGTAATACAGATTGGCCACAATCAGGCCGCTGGCAATCGCCAGCAGCCAGACCATGGCCGGTGAAATTTCGTGGTGATGCTCAGGCTGCGTCAATCGCGGCTCCTATGGTTTACTCAGCCAAGGCGCGCGTGGATCTCTGACGTTAAAGCGTAGGAATGCAGGCGAGCCTTATGCTCGAAGATTTGCGAAGTAATCATCAATTCGTCCGGCCGGGTGCTGGCGATGAAGGCGCGCAACTGGGCCTCGACCGTGTGCGGCGAACCGACGGCCGAGCAGGATAACACCGAATCGAGCATCGCGCTTTCGGCGGCCCCGATCTGCTGGCGGTAGCCGGCTTTGGGCGGGGGCAGGCGCGTGGGATGGCCGGAACGAAGATTGACGAAGGCTTGCTGCATCGACGTGGAAAGCAGCTGGGCTTCCTCGTCGCTGTCGGCAGCGAACACATTATAGCCCAGCATGACATATGGTTTTTGCAACTGCGCCGAAGGCTGGAAATTGGCGCGGTAAATCGAGATCGCCTGCATCATCATCTGCGGCGCGAAATGCGAGGCGAAAGCGAAGGGCAGGCCGAAGTGGGCCGCGAGCTGCGCGCCATACAGGCTGGAGCCGAGTATCCACAGCGGCACGTTGGAACCCTGGCCCGGCACGGCCTTGATCTGCTGGCGCGGTTCGTCGGACAGATAGTCCTGCAGATCCAGCACGTCCTGCGGGAATTCGTCGGCGCTGGCGTCCATGCGGCGGCGCAGGGCGCGCATGGTGGCCTGGTCGGAACCGGGCGCGCGGCCCAGGCCCAGATCGATGCGGCCCGGATGCAGGGCGGCCAGGGTGCCGAACTGCTCGGCGATTACCAGCGGGGAGTGATTGGGCAGCATCACGCCGCCCGCGCCGACGCGGATGGTGGAGGTGCCGCCCGCGACGTGAGCCATCACTACCGCCGTGGCGGCGCTGGCGATGCCCGGCATGCCGTGGTGTTCGGCCAGCCAGTAGCGTTGAAAACCCCAGCGCTCCGCATGCTGCGCCAGGTCCAGCGTATTGCGCAGCGAGGTGGCGGCATTGCTGCCTTCGGCGATGGGGGAGAGGTCGAGTACGGAGAATGGGATAGTCATGGCGTCGATATTGGGCTGTGGCGCGGGCTTTCAAGCAAGGCCCTGACATGCGCGTGGGTATGGCTTGCATCCAACACGCCACTTTGGGCGCGACAGCGAAAGACGGTAAACTTGTAACCCTTCTTATAGTATGGGTTTTGTTTCATGACATTTCGCTATCTGCGGCGGGCCGCATGCAGCGTACTGGTGGCCTGGCTGCTGGCGGCGCCGGCCCTGGCTGATCCGGGGCGCCTGATCGTGCTGGTGGCCACCGGCACCGAAATGCCGATTTCCGAATTCCGCGCGGGGGAGCTGGTGGGCGGCATCCACAAGGATCTGGGCGAAGCGCTGGCGCAGCAGCTGGGACGGCGCGCGCAGTTTCTGGCCATGCCGCGCAAGCGTATCGCCCAGACCCTGGAGGCGGGCCGCGCCGACGTGCTCTGCATGTATATGCC
The DNA here is from genome assembly GCF_013369485.1 of Massilia sp. BJB1822. GTDB lineage: Bacteria > Pseudomonadota > Gammaproteobacteria > Burkholderiales > Burkholderiaceae_D > Rugamonas. The sequence continues at coordinate 4,844 of NZ_JABWEB010000026.1, read as the reverse complement.
GGAATGGCTGCCGGGCAGCTTTTACTGGAGTTCACCCTTCTTCCCCGTTACCGAGCTGCTGGTCTCCGACCGGCGCTGGCCCCGTCCCCTGGCGGTGGCCGATGTGGGCGGCCAGCAGATTGCTACCGTCCTGGGCTATCATTACCCGGAGTTGGAACATGCCCTGGGCGCGCAGTTCGTGCGCGCCGACGGTCCCTCCAACGAGATCAACCTGCGCAAGCTGGGTTTGGGACGGGTAAGGCATGCGGCCACCTTGAAGGCCTTGCTCGACTACCGGCTGAAATTGGGCGATCGTATCGAGATCCATCCACCGCTTCACGTCAAAACCTATCTGACCCGCTGCGCCGTGTCGGAGAAGGCCGGCGTGACGCTGGCGGACGTGAATGCGGCCATCGCGGGCATGCACCGCGATGGCGTGATTCACCGGATCGTGTCCAACTACCAATAACGACGAGACATATGCTGAAAAAGATTGCCCTTCTTGGCCTGCTGCTGCAAGCCCCGCTGCATGCCGCTCCCCTGAGCGATGCCGCCACCAGCACCGCCCGCCATGCCCGCAGCACCTACGAAAAGCCGATGATCAAGAGCCTGGCCGCCATGGTCGGCTTCAATACCGTAGCAGACAAGAAGATCGCATTCGAAAACAATCCCGAGCATGCGGGCTTCAAGAAATTCCTGCGCCAAGAGGCTGAGCGCCTCAGCTTCGATTTCAAGGACCACGGCTATGTGGTGGTGATTGGCATGGGCCAGGGCAAGGAGCGCGTCGGCGTGATCACCCACGGCGACGTGCAGCCGGTCGATCCCGCCAAATGGAAGCAGTCGCCCTTCAAGCTGGACGCCACCAGCGAGCCGGGACGCCTGATCGGCCGCGGCACCGAGGACGATAAAGGTCCGATCGCCACCGCCCTGTACGCGATGAAGGCGATCAAGGACCGCAAGCTGGCACTGAGCAAGCGCATTGAGCTGTATGTGTATATGGCCGAGGAATCCGACTGGGCGCCGCTGGAAGCCTTCCTGAAGAACCATGAACCGCCCCAGGTCAACATCACGCTCGACGCCGAATATCCGGTGGTGACGGCGGAGAAGGGCTATGGCTCGCTGACGGTCAAGCTGCCGCATTGGGTGCAGGTGGAAAATGTCGCCGGCCCGGTGCTGAGCAGCTTTGCCGGCGGCTTCTTCGGCAGCCAGATTCCCGAGGATGCCAGCGCTACGATCGACAAGGCCACGCCGGAGCTGGAAGCGCAGATCCGCGCCCGCGCCGCCGCGCAGAAAGGCATGCGCTATCAGTACGACTGGCAGGGCGGCACGCTGAAGATCAAGGCGCTGGGCGTATCGGCCCACTCGTCCAAGCCGGAAGACGGCGTGAACGCGATCAGCATGCTGGCCGATGCGCTCAACGTGCGTCCATGGCAGGGAACGTCGGCGGCGAATATGGTCTCCTTCCTGAACGAGACGATCGGCACCGGCATCTATGGCGAGAAGTTCGGCAAGGCCGCTTACCGCGACAGCTTCATGGGACCGATGACGGTGGCGCCCACGGTGCTGAAGCAGTCGAATGAAGGCCTGGAGCTGAACATCAATCTGCGCCGCCCGCGCGGCAAGACGGCCGATGAATTGAAGGCGGAATTCCAGCAGGCTTTCGATGGCTGGAACGCGGCGCGCGGCGCCAAGGCCAGCATCAATATGTATGTCGGCGATCCATGGATCCAGGAGAAGGCGCCGCAGATTCCCACCTTGCTGAATGTGTTCGCGCACTACACCGGCATCAAGGATGCGCAGCCGGTGTCGATCGGCGGCGGCACCAATTCGCGCCTGTTCCCGAACGCGGTCAGCTTCGGCCCGGGCATGCCGGGCCAGGTCTATACCGGCCACTCCGAGCATGAGTTCATCACCCATAAGCAGCTGATGCTGAACCTGGAAATGTACACGGCGGTGCTGGTGGAGCTGGCGCGCTGAGTGGTCTTCTTGGCTACTAGCTGACGAAGCGGCAAGCCTTCTGTTGTTTTCTCCCGGCGCGGACAAAAAAGCGCCGGGATTTCATCTTCTATTGCGCAAAACTGCTTTACCATGAGCAACATATCCGCCAGCCGGGCGGAGCTGCTGCGGGGTCTGGCATGTTTCGCAAGTTATTGATTCTTCTTCCATTTTTATTTTCAGGAACGGTGCATGGCGTGGAAATGAGCATTCCTTCCACTTTGTCCCAGGCGCAGGACGAGGCCGCCGTGCCGCGCCGCGGCGTGCTGTATCGCGTGCGCCATCATGGCGTCAGCAGTTATCTCTTCGGCACCATCCACGTCGGCAAGCAGAACTTCTATCCGCTGGAACCGGAAGTGAGCCGCGCCCTGGCCGAAGCGCGCACCCTTGTGCTGGAGCTGGACGTGCGCGCCAACGACGATTTTCAGCTGGCGCTCGGCAAATACGGCAGCTATCCGGCCGGCCAAAGCTTGCGCGACCATCTCTCGCCGGCCGCCATGGCGCGCTTGCAGGCGGCGCTGGACAAGAACGGCATGCCGCTCGCCAGCGTGGAAGGCTTCCGCCCCTGGCTGGTGGCGAATATCCTGGTCGGCAGGGAGATGGAAAAGCTGGGCTACCAGCGCAGCAAGGGCGTGGAAGGCTTTCTGCTGGAGGCGGCACTGCGCCAGCAGAAGCCCTTGAGCGAACTGGAGACGGCCGAGTATCAGCTCAGCCTTTTCGACGGCTTGAGCGCGGCCCAGCAGGAGCGCTATCTGCTGGAGAATCTGGATGATATCGACAGCGGCGCCGCGCTGAAAAAATCGGCGGGCCTGATCGATGCGTGGAGCGCCGCCGACCGCGTGCGCATGGCCGAACTGTCGCGCGAGCTGACCACGGGCGATAGCGTGTCGGCGCGCTTCATGGAGCAGACCTTGCTGGGCAAGCGCAATCCCGAAATGGCGGCGAATATCGAAACCATCATGGCGCGCGAGCACAGCGCCTTTGTCGGCATCGGCCTGCTGCATCTGCTGGGCGAAAACAGCGTGCCGCAACTGCTGAAGCGGCGCGGTTACGAGGTCGAGCAGGTTTATTAAATCCGCCTGATGCCAGTTTGACGCATATCAAAGGGCGCAAGGACGCCGGCGCAATAATTGATCATCCGCAAAGCACTGATAAAGGATGCTCATGCAACAGTACGGTACGGATTGGATAGTGGAAGAGCTGGTGGCAAGTGCCTGCGGCGATCAGCACGATGCGCGCACCCGCCACGTTTTCACGCAAGCCTTGTATGGACTGGTGCGCCAGGCCCAGTCCGAGCAGCTGCTGGCTTTGCGCGCCGATGCGGAGAAAGCCATCGGCGCCTTGGCGGCCGCCACCCAGCGCCGCCGCACCCGCGCCATGCTGCGCCGCATCGCCCGGGATGCCAGCAGCGGCCAGCGCAGCCTGCAATTCGAACGCGACGACAGCAAAGGGCAGGGCGCCTAGTTTTCCTCGGAACGGTCGAGCAGCACGTCCAGCATGCGTTGCGGGTTCACCAGAAAATCGTGCATTACCTGGTAGTGTTCCGTGTCCTCGTAGCGGATGGGATGGATGCCTTCGGCCGAACAGGAATAAATCCGCGCCTCGGGATAGGCGAGCAGGATGGGCGAATGCGTGGCGATGATGAACTGCGAATTGCGCCGCACCAGATCGTGCATGCGGCTCAGCATCGCCAGCTGGCGCTGGGGTGAGAGAGCCGCCTCCGGCTCGTCGAGGATGTACAGGCCATGGCCGCCGAAGCGCTCCATCATCAGCGCTAGGAAGGATTCGCCATGCGACATCTCATGCAGCGAGCGGCCGCCATAAGAATTAATGATGGGCGGACCGCCCGGCCCCTTATCCAGCGCCTCGATTTCCGACGCCACGTTGAAGAAGCTCTCGGCGCGCAAAAAGAAACCGTCGCGCGGCTTATGGATGCTTTGCGCGATGCGCAGATACTGGTGCAGCGCCGAATGGGAAGCGCGCGTCGAGAAGCGGAAATTCTTGGTGCCGCCTTCGGCATTGAAGCCCAGCGCCACCGCCACCGCTTCCAGCAAAGTCGATTTGCCCGAACCGTTTTCGCCCACCAGCAGCGTCACCTTCGGATGCAGGTCGATGCTGGAGAAGTTGCGGATGGCGGGCAGCGCGAAAGGGTAGGCGCCGAAATCCGGCACGGCGCTGCGCTGCAGGGTGATGCGCGAAACGTACTGGCGGCTGATCAATTAAGCCGCTACCTTGCGGTGCGACCACAGCGCCCACATGAAGGTGGCGCAGACGATGGCGGCGCTGCAATCCACGCACCAGTCCTGGATTGAACCGTGACGGTAGGGGAAGAAGCTCTGCACAATTTCATCGAGAGCGCCCATCACGGCCACCGTCAGCACCGCCTTCAGCGCGCGCTGGGCCGGATTGCCGCTGCCGCCGGTGAAGAGCAGAAAAGCCAGGGTCGCATAAGCGCAGGAGTGCAGCACGATGCCGGAAGCGACTTCGCCCATATCGGCGCGCGCGCCGGGGATCGAGCCGATAATCAGGATCAGCACATAACTCGCCATCGCCCCCCAATAGCGTAAGCGGGCGTGGGAGGAAGTCAAAAATAGTTGTTGGATCAGATTAAGCATGGGCCGAACGATACCACGCTAAAAGAAAAAACGCCCGCTACAAGAGCGGGCGAAAAACCCATTCGGGCCAAGAGAACATCAAGAAACAAAGTACAAACCCAATTCGGTGCGGTGCACCGGATTCCTCCGGCACACCTTCCCTGCCGCCACGCATATCGGTTGCATGTGCGGCAGATGTGATCAGTATATGGTGGGATTGTTACGCTGTTATGACACTACGCAATATGCAAGGCACAAAACGCGGAATAAAAAAAA
>NZ_JABWEB010000025.1 GCF_013369485.1 Massilia sp. BJB1822 | reverse complement strand
GTCGACCACGCGCTGGCTCATGGCCGCCGCATACGCTTCATTCTGCGCCAGGCGCTGGGCCAGTTGCGCCAGTTGCTGCTGGACGGCCGCGCCCTCGGCGCGCAGGGCGTCCAGTTCGCCGGCCTGGCGCGCCAGGCTGGCGTGGGCGTTGCCGGCCGCGGCCTGGGCGCGCGCGAGCAGGGCGTGGAGTTCGGCATGCTGGCGCGCCGCCTGCGCGTCATAGCGCTGCGCCAGGGCCGCCAGCGCCACGCCATAGGGGGCGGCAAACGCGGCGTCGAAGGGGGCCAGCACGGCGGGCGCGGCCGCCTTCTGCGCCACCACGCTGTAATCGGGGCTCGGTCCTTCGAGGACCGTGATCAGGCCCACCGGCGCCGGCGTGTGCAGTTGCGGGTCTTCCTGCAGGCGCACGATCTGGTGGCGCGCAAAGCCGGCGTGCTCGGCGGCGAAAGCCAGCAGATTGGGCGGCAGCGGGTGCAGATGCGAGGGGTCCATGTAAAAGCTGGTCGCGCCCACCGTCAGGTTTTCCGGATTGGGCGTTTCCATGATCAGCAAGCCGCCCGGCTGCAGGGCGCGCAGCGCCTCGCGCGCCAGTTCGCGCACGAGGTCGAAGGGGATGTGTTCGACCAGGTGGAAGGCCGAGACGATGGCCAGGCTCTGGTCGGGCTGGGCGCGCAGCGCGCTCAGCGCGTCGGCCAGCTCCACCGTCAGGCCGCGTTCATGGCAGGCCGCCAGCATGCCTTCGTCGAGGTCGATGCCGCGCGCGGCGAAGCCCTGCTCGCCCAGCAGCTCGAGCCATTCGCCGCGGCCGCAGCCCAGATCGAGCGCGGCCGGGCGCTGGCCGGCGGCGGCCGGCGCCTGCAGCGGCGCGATGAAGGGCAGGTAGGCGCGCAGCCGGTCCTTGATGGTGGCGCGCGTGCCGCGGTAGCGGTCTTCGAAAGCGCGGTAGAAGGGCTGGCTGGCTAGCGTGTTCATCGGACGATCTCCACTTGCGGTTCCAGCCAGCTGCTGCCGACGAATTCGCGCCGGTTCATGTTCATCACGATGAACAGGGCCGCCAGGTCGCGCCATTCGTAATTGTTGGCCAGATGGGTTTCATTGCTGGTCAGGGCGGTGGTGATGGAATAGCTGCCCGCGCCCAGGTTCAGCGGGAAATGGAAGCGGTAATCGATTTCCGCCCCGGCCGGCACCTGCTCGAGCGCCTGTTCCAGATGGTGGGTATTGGTGCCGTAGATGGGCTGGCCGAGGCGGTCCTTGATCATATAGCCGAGCACCAGGCGCTCCAGCGGCGCATGCACCTTGACGCGGATGCGCAGCGTGACGGCGGCGCCCACATTGAGCACTTCCTGCGCCTGGCCGGCCGCGTTTTCCAGCGCGATGGCAGTGACGCTGGCCTCGCCGCTGCCGGAGGTGGTCTGCACCCGGCCCGATTCCGTGACCACCTGCTCGAGCGAACTGCCTTCGCGTTCGGCGATCAGGGCATTGTAGTAATCCATCACCTCTTCCGGCGAACCCTGCTTGGCCAGGCGGCCGCGGTCGAGCAGGATGGCGCGGTCGCAGATCGATTGCATGGCGGCGCGGTCGTGGCTGACGATGAGCAGGGTGGTGCCGTGCTGGCGGAAGGCGCGGATGCGCTCGAAGCTCTTGTGCTGGAAATAGGCGTCGCCCACCGACAGCGCCTCGTCGACGATGAGCACGTCCGGCCGGCGCGCCGTGGCCACGCTGAAGGCCAGGCGCATCTGCATGCCGGACGAGTACACGCGCACGGGCTGGTCGATATAGTCGCCGATTTCGGCGAAGGCTTCGATTTCGGGCATCAGCGCGGTGATCTCGCCCATGGACAGGCCCAGCAGCTGGCCCGCCATATAGCAGTTCTGGCGGCCCGTGAAGTCGGGATGGAAGCCCATGCCCAGTTCCAGCAGGGCCGCCACGCGGCCCGTGATCTGCACCGCGCCCGTGCTGGGCTGGGCGGTGCCGGTGATCAGCTTGAGCAGGGTGCTCTTGCCGGCGCCGTTGATGCCGATGATGCCGACCGCCTCGCCCGGCGCCAGCTGGAAGCTGATGTCCTGCAGCACCCATTTCAGGCGGTGGCGGGGCTTATTGCCCGGCAGCAGCCATTCGCCCAGGCGGCTCCAGTGGTTCGGGTATTGTTTGTAGGCCTTGCCCAGATTGTTGACGAGTATGCTGCCCATTACAGTTCATCCACCATTTCACCCGCGCGTTTGCGGAACAAATGCAGGCCCAGCGCGCAGAACAGCAGGCCCAGCACGCCGACCGGCAGCAGGCTGCCCCAGTGCGGCAGCGTGGCGTGCACCAGGATGTCCTGGTAGGCGGCGATCACGCCGGCCATCGGGTTCCACACCAGCAGCGCGCGCACCGGCTCGGGCAGGGTGCTGGCCGGATACACGATGGGCGTAAACCAGAACCAGAACTGCAGCAGGATGGCAAAGAACTGGCCGACATCGCGGAAGAAGACATTCAGCACGCCCAGTGTCATGCCCAGGCCGATGGCGAACAGCACTTGCAGGGCCAGCACCGGCAGCACGGCAAAGAAGACCCAGCCGGGGAAGGTGCCCGAAATGAGCAGAAAGGCCGTGAACAGGCCGAAGATGATGGCGAAATTGACGCAGGCATTCAGCACCACGATGATGGGCAGGCAGATGCGCGGAAATTGCAGCTTTTTCAGCAGCGTGGCATTTTCCAGGAAGACCGACTGGCTGCGGCCCGTGATTTCGGCGAACAAGCCCCAGGTCAGCACGCCGGCGCACAGATAGATGCTGTAGGCAAAGCTGGAATCGGCGCCCTTCAGGCGGCCGCCCATCACCTGCGAGAAGATCACGGTGTAGACCACGATCATGGCCAGCGGCTGCAGCACGGTCCAGGCCGCGCCGAGCAGGGAATTGCGGTATTTGGCCTGGAATTCGCGCTGCACGCTGCCGCGGATGAAGCCGCGATAGCGCCAGACGCCGGCCAGCATGGAGAGGGACATCATGCCGCCTCCGCGTGGACGGGCAGGGCGCAGCGTGGCGCAGCGGGGAAAATCGGCTGGGTCATGGAGGGCGCGGACAAAGCGCGGATTATAGCATGGGCCCGAGGGGGCGCCGCCCGCCGCGCGGCAGCGCGCGCCTAGCCCTGGGCCAGTTTTTGCAGCGCTTCCGGATTGACGATGATCAGGCGGTGCGTGCCTTTTTGCACGATGCCCTGCTGCACCAGCGTGAGCAGGGTGCGCGTCACGGTTTCGCGGCTGGTATTGATCATATTGGCAATATCCTGGTGGGTCGGCAGATTTTCCACCACATGCACATCGCCGTCTTTTTTCTCCTTCAGCAGGTCGATGAAGGTGTAGATGCGGCGCGAGGTATTGTGGATGCTGAGCAGGGCGCGGAATTCGGAATCGCGCTGCACTTTCTCGGCCAGGAAGCGCAGCATGTGGTTGGCCACCGAGGGCGAGTGCGAGAACAGGTGCAGGGCGGTGCTGCGCGGCAGCAGGGCCACCAGCACCGGGGTCAGGGCCACCACCGAGGCCGAGCGCATGGAGCCGTTGATGACGGCGATCTCGCCGAAGAAGTCGCCCGGCGCCAGCATGCGCAGGCCGATGGCGCGCCCGTCTTCGGTGACGTCGATCACCTGCAGCTGGCCGGTCAGGAGGAATAGCAGGCTGTCGCCGGCCGCGCCTTTTTGCAGCACGATATCGCGCTTGGCGTATTGGCGGATGCGCAGGTCGGCCTTCACGCGCAGCATTTCCTCGTCGGTCAGCTCGGCCAGCAGCGGAATTTTGCGCAGATGGATTTGCAGATTGACTTGCTGCGGCGCGCCCGGCTGGGCCGCGGCGGCGGCGGCGGCCGGGTCGGCCACCAGGCCGGCGTCTTCTGGCTGTTCGGTTTTCTTTTTGCTCGTCGTCATGTCTTATAGTGCCTGTAGCAGCAGGATGGCGCTGGCGGCCACGGCGATGCCGGCCGCGTTGGCGGCCAGGTCGCGCCAGCAAAAGCTGCGGCCGGGCACCAGTTTTTGCAAGACCTCGATCAGCCAGCCCGCGACCAGCAGGCCCAGCAGCCAGTAGCGCAATTCGGCCCAGTCGGGCGCGAGGCGGGCCGCCAGCACGGTCAGGCCGGCAAAGGCGAGGAAATGCAGCAGCTTGTCATGCGGCAGCAGGGGCAGCCAGCGCGCCGGCAAGAGACAGCCCGCTACCACGCCCGCCAGGGCCAGCCCAAAAACCATCCATTCCCACGCCATGCTGCTGCCCTCTATGCTACCGGTGAAATCGCCGCGCGCTGCGCGCCGGCCAGGGCGCTTAGAAATTATCCCAGCGCAGGCTCAGCTGCAAAGCGCGGCTATTATATTGAAAGAGCGAGATATTTTCCCGATTCCGTGTTTCGCGCCATTCCAGGTGCAGGCTGTAATTGGCTTGCAAATACCATTGGACGGCGGCGCGCAGGGTGGTCGTGTTCTGGCGCCGGGTCTGCTCGATGCGGCCCGGCAGATACGCCGTCTCGCTCTTCCAGTACTGATGGGTGAGGCCGACTTCGCCGTACCAGCCCGGCTGCAGCGCAGTATACCATTGCACGCTGCCGAACCAGCCTTGGCGGTCGCCGCCGGGGCGGCCCGTTTCGCCGTGGTCGCGCTGGCCGCTGAAACTGGCTTGGACCTGGTCGGCCCGGGTCCGGTAGCTGAGCACGGCGCCCAGTTCCGTGGTGGTGGCGTCATAGGTGGCGCGGGTCGGGTAGCGTACCTTGGTCAAGCCGGCGCTCAAGGCCAGATCGTAGTTTTCCGGCCATTTGATGGGCGGTGCGGCGCGCAGCTGGGCTTGCAGCTGGCGCTGGTACAGGGCGTGGTCCAGGCTGACGACGCCGGCGGCCAGGGTGGCGCGCGTGCGCCAGCGGCCCAAGCTGGCCGAATGTTCGAGGCCAGCCAGCAGCGAGGCGCTATCCTGCTCATGCATGCGGTCGTGCTGGCGCGCATACAGCTGGACGATGCCGAGCGTGCCCTTATTGTTCATGGGCCGCAAATACGAGGCGCTGAGCAGCTTGTAATTGTCGGCGCGCGGCCGGAATTCGGGCGCCAGCTCGAATTCGTCGCTGCTATTGTCGAAGCTGAAAAAGGGATTGCTGGCGCCCTGGTTCACATTATTGTCGCGGCCGCGGCCCAGGCTCAGCATCCATGACGGTTCGCGCACCGGCTTGCCGCGACAGCCGCTGGCGCGGTGGCTGACGATCACCTCGACGATGCCCGGCGGCGGATCGAAGCGCGTTTCGACTTCCTGGAACAGGCGTTCGGCCTCGACGCTATTGCCCAGCTCGCATTGCGTGATGGCCAGTTCCAGCCAGGCGCCGGCATGCCGCGGTTCCTTGTCGATCAGGCGCAGCAGCAGTTCGCTGGCCTCCTGCTGATGGCCCTCGGCCAGGGCGCGCATGGCGGCGCGGTACAGTTCTTCCTGCTGCAGCGGCAGGCGGTCGGCGGCCTCGGCCTCGGCCAGGTCGGCCGCGGTGCTTGCGGTGGTGGCGCCGGCCAGCGCCGGCTGGCTCGTATCGAGCAGGCGCGCCTGGGCCGGCAAGGCCAAGGCCAGACAGCCGGCCAGCAGCCAGTGCGGGGTATGCGGCCTCATGCCGTTGTCTCCAGCGTATACAGTTTGATGGGTTTGCCTTTGCCGCGCAACTGGCGTTCGCCCAGGGGCAGGAAGCGGTGGCGGCGCGAGCGGCACACCGTGCCTTCGCCGATGATCACATCGTAAGGATAGTCGCGCGCCGCCTGCTCCAGGCGCGAAGCGGTGTTGACGCTGTCGCCGACGGCGGTATAGATGCTGCGGAAGCTGGTGCCGTAGTCGCCGGCCATGGCTTCGCCGCTCTCGATGCCGATGCGCACGCGCAGCGGCGGCAGGCCGCGCGCGGCGCGCAGGCGGCTGAACTGGGCCACTTCGCGCAGGATCGCGCGCGCCGCGTCGAGCGCCAGGTCGGCATGGTCTGCGTTGGGCAGCGGTGCGCCCCAGAAGGCGACCAGGCCGTCGCCGGTGTACTTGTCGAGCGTGCCTTGCTGCTCCAGCACGGGGCGCGTCAGGCAGTCGAGGAAATCGGTGGTCAGGCGCGAGGCTTCTTCCAGGCTGAGCGACTCGACCTGGCTGGTATAGCCTTCCATATCGGCGATCAGGGTCGTCACTTGCAGCAGGCGCGGCGCCAGCGGGTCTTTCAGGTCGCTGCGCAGCAGCTCGTCGACCACGGCTTTCGCCACGTACTGGCGCAAGGTGCCGAGCAGCTGGCGCGAGCGCTGCTGCGCCAGCTGCCAGTGAAACGGCACGGCCACGGCCAGCAGGAAGAGATTCGACAGCAGCGGCGCGGCCGGCGCGAAATCGGGATCGTGCGGTGCGATCGCATACGCCAGTGACAGCCACAGCACGGAGCTGCCGGCCAGCAAGGCGGTATTGGCCGCGGCCGACAGGCGCGGCAGGGTGTAGCTGAGGAAGAACACCACGCTCAGGGTGAACAGCAGGGCCAGCCAGCGGCCCGGCCAGGGGCGGGGCGCCAGGCCGGCCTGTGCGTCGAGCTGGGCGCCGAGCAGGGCCGCATGCACCAGCAGGCCGGCGGTCGAGGCGTGCAGCGGGGTGGCGATGCGGTCGCCGATGCTCAGCGAGGACGAGCCGATCAGCACCAGGCGGCCCTGGATGAAGTCGGGTGGCACCTTGCCGGCCAGCAAATCGGCTGCCTTGGCCACGTCGTAGGCCTCCCAGCTGCGCGCATAGGGGATGCGCAGCGGGCCGGGGGCGCCGGCCGGAAGCGGTGCGCCGCTGCAGCAGGCGAGCAGGGCGCGCGACAGGGTCGGATAGCTGCGGCCGGCATACCAGGTTTGCATGGGCACATGGCGCAGCACGCCGTCGGCATCGGTCTGCACGCCAATATTGCCTATATGGCGCGCGCCGGCCAGGCCGGCATGGTTGCCGATATAGCCGCTGGCCGGCACGGCGCCCTGGGGCGCGGCCTGGGGCGTGCCGCCGCCCAGCTGGCCGCCCTGCAGCGGCAGGGGGCGCGGCAGGTAGTCGAACATCTGGGCCAGCACCAGCGGCGCATGGGTGGCCAGCACGGCCAGGCGCGCATCGCCCGCCGCGTCGGCCGGTTTTTCCTGCAAAATATCGAGCGCCACCCCGCGCGCGCCGCCGGCCAGCAGGATTTCCACCATGTCGGCGATGCGCGCGCGCGGCCAGGGCCAGGGCTGGCGCGCCAGGCTGCTTTCGTCGATATCGACCACGAGCATGCGGTTTTCCGGCTCGGCGCTGGCTTGCAGGCGCACGATGCGGTCGCGCAGCCACTCGTCGCCCAGATGGCTGCCGGCCGGTGCCGCCGCCCATTGCGGCCAGGCGCACAGCGCAATGGCGGCCAGCGCAATGAGGCCGCGCAGCATATTGGTGCCGGGGACAAGCGCGCGAAGAGGGGCCGGAATCGTCATTGGTTCAGAGTTTTGCCGGCATGCCGGAGGTTGTTGCAGCGAGGGTAGAGGTGTGAATAAATTGCTAGTATAACCTCGGAGTGATGCCCTATGTAAATGCCCGGGGGAGATGTAACAATGCCTGTAACAATTGTAAATTGTGACCCGAATCACAGAGATTTTGTCATTTGCGCGGATAATTCAGCATAAGGAGAATTTTATTTATGCTACGCAACTACATCTTCGCGACAGGACTGCTGCTGAGCGGCGCCGCCTCCCTGGCGGCTGCGGCGGAAGCGGGCCGGGTGGTCTTCGTGACCGGCCACGCCGAACTGGCCAACCGGGCTGCCGCGCTGGATGCGGCCGTCCAGGAAGGCGATGAGCTGGCGACCGGCGCCGATGGTTATGTGTATATCAAGACCGTCGACAGCGGCTTTTTGATCCTGCGCCCGAATAGCAAGGCACGCATCGTCGCCTATCAGATCGACAAGGCCAATCCCGCCAATACCCGCGTCAAGCTGGAGCTGTCGCAGGGCGTGGCGCGCGCCATCTCGGGACAGGGCGTGAAGCAGGCGCGCCAGAACTTCCGCTTCAACACGCCGGTGGCGGCCATTGGCGTGCGCGGCACCGACTTCATTGTGTTTACCGACCAGAAAACCTCGCGCGTGGCCGTGGTCTCCGGCGGCGTGGTGGTGAGCGGCTTTGACGGCGCCTGCCGCGCCGAAGGCAGCGGCCCCTGTGAAGGCAGCACCAGCCGCGAACTGTTCGCCGGCCAGGCGGGCATGCTGCTGCAGGTCGAGCGCGGCCAGAAAGCACCGCAACTGCTGAACAATCCTTCGCTATCGCCGGACCAGAACGAAAAACCGCGTTCCGACGAACCGGTGGGCAAGGTGGCCGCCGCTTCGCTGGCGCCGACCCAGGTGAATCTGGATCCGCAAAAGTCGGCGCAATCGCTGGAGGCGGTCAAGGCGGTGGTGACGCCAAAGACCGACATCGATACCAATACTGCCAAGCCGCCCGTGGTGGTCACGCCGCCCGTGATCGTGACCCCGCCGGTGGTGCCGGTCGAGCCGCTCAAGCCGAATCCACCGGAGATTTTCTGGGGGCGCTGGAAAGAAGTGGCGGGCGTGACTGAAGTGGATCCACGACTGAAAGAACATGATGTGGTGTCGCCTACATTTGTCGGCGCCTATGCGATTGCGCGATTGAAGGATACCGGCCTGGTAATGCCCAAAGAAGGGCTGGCCTCCTTTAAGTTGACCGGTGGCGATGCGATCATACAAAAGACGGGCGAGGCCGATATGGCGGCGGCCGTGGAAAACGGCCGGCTGAATATGGATTTTGCCGCCCGGCGCTTTACTACCGGTGTGACGGTGGTAGGCGGCTCTGATCGGATCGATGTAAGCGGCACCGGTTCCATCAGCGATAAAGGCGAGTTGAGCAATGACTTTATGACCAATACGAAAATCCAGGGCTATATTGGCGGTTCCCGCGCTGAACAGGCTGGTTATATATTTAAAAACACTTCACGCGCCGGCATGACGGTGATGGGAGCGACCAGCTGGTCCCGCTAGTTTCCGGTGAAAATCAATGATAAAAACGCAGGCTGTGGCCTGCGTTTTTTATTTATATACTTAGCCGAAAATTAAAGAATAAAACTCACGAATTCCCACTGCCGATATTGAATAGATAAGGCTGAGTAAAAAAAAATGGGAAATTATGTCGGAAATATACGATTTTTTTCATAAAAAACCATGATTTGTGACGGTCATCACAACATCTCCCCCCTGTTGTGGCAATATACTTCGCACTTCTGCAAAAAAGCGTCCTGCGGCCGACAGCGCTGTTAGCCCTGGATTGCAGAATTTTGGTTTTACACCACTTTATATAAAGGACTTACCATCATGGCAGCAGCCGATTACATTGACGTAGCACAGCAACTGTACGTTTCCTACTTCGGTCGTCCAGCCGATCCTTATGGCCTGGATAACTACACCAAACAATTGGACGCCCTGAAAGCGCCAAAAACCCTGGCCGAACTGGACGCCATCATCGGCGCGAAAAGCAACCAGGCTCTGACCAATCTGGTAAACAGCTTCAACACCTCCAAAGAAGCCATCGACCTGTACGGTAACGACAACTCCCAGATCGGCGTGTCGAAATTCGTTGCTGCTCTGTACCAGAACATCTTCGGCCGCGAAGCCGACATCGAAGGCGCTAAATGGTGGATCGACGAGATCGCCAGCGGCCGCACCACCCGTGCCAACGCTGCTCTGGCCATCACCCAAGGTGCTTTCAACAACACCTCCGACCAGGCTAAGAAAGACCAGGCCGCAGTGACCAACAAACTGGGCGTGGCGAAAGACTTCACCACCAACCTGGACACCATCACCGAAATCAACGCCTTCTCCGGCGACGCTGCTGCTGCTGCTGCCCGCGGCCTGCTGGCTGGCGTGTCGAACGCTACCGTTGTTGCTGACTACCACGCAACCGTTGTGGCGACCATCGCCAACATCGTGGTCATCACCACCCCAACCCAAACCACGACCCTGACCGCCAACGCTGACACGCTGGCTGGCACCGGTGGCAACGACATCTTCGACGGCAGCAAAGCCGACACCCTGAGCTCCTTCGACTCGATCGACGGCGGCGCTGGCAACGACGTGATCAATGCAGTTCTGACCGGCAGCACCCTGCCAGGCAGCCTGACCATCAAAAACGTTGAAACCCTGAACGTGAGCACCACCGGTGCCGGCCTGACCGTGGACAGCACTGGCTTCACCGGCATGACCCAAGTTAATGCTAAAACTGCAGGTGCGGGTGCTGTGAGCGTAACCGCTGCCGCTACCACCGGCGTGACCGTGGCTGCGCAGACTGGCGCTTCTGCTACTGTTAAAGAAGTGTTCAAAGCCACGTTCGGTACTAACACCGACGCCGACACCGTGACTTTTGACGGCGTTGCTGTGATTCTGACCGCTGCCCAGACTGCTATTCAGAATGCGGCCAAGTTTGTTGCGGCCTATAACCTGGCAGCTGGCACCCACTGGGTGGCCGTTGATAACGCCGACGGCACCGTTACTTTCACCGCTAAAACTGGTGGCGTGGTAACTGATGTTGTTACTGGTGACTTTGCTATCACCAGTGGTGGTGCGGGCGCAGACGTTACTGTTACCGCTGCTGCTCCGACCACCCAAGGCGCGGTAACGCCTGGTGCCTCCACCGTTACCGTCATCGGCGGCGGCACCACCGCAGTGCTGAGCACCGGTGCAGTTGCTGGTCAACACATCACCGTTGGCGGCACCGCTGTTGCCAACGCCTTCACCTCCGTGTCCACCGTTGGTGGCGACCAGGTGAACATCACTGACCGTTCCGGCGCTAGCGCTGCTACCGGCACCAAGCTGACCAACGTCAGCCTGAACGGCAACATCGGCACCGCAACCATCGTTGCTGACGGCCTGACTTCCCTGTCCGTGGCTAACACCAGCTCGAACGTGAACGTGACCGCTGCTGCTGGCACCCGCGTGCAGACCCTGTCCCTGGACACCGTGACCGGCGGCACCATCACCGACAACACCGCCACCACCCTGGCAGTGAAAGCTGTCGGCGGTACCTCCAGCGGCGTTTCCCTGGCAGCTGGCGCAGCTAAGACCGTTTCGATCGACGGCGGCGCAAAAGCAACCATCACCGATATCGCTGCTAACGTGGCTACCACCCTGACCGTGACCGGCGCCAAAGCCGTGACCGTCAGCGGCCTGTCGGCTGTTGGTGCACTGACCACCGTTGATGCTACTGGCTCGGCCGGTGGCGTGACCATCACCCCAGTTCTGGGCAATGCCGTGGTCTTCAAAGGCGGCGCTGGCAACGACACCATCTCCCTGGGCGCAAGCACTGTTGCTACCGACATGGGCGCGGGTAACAACACCGTGATCCTGGCTGGTGCTCTGGGTGCTGGCGGTACCGTTAAAGGTGGTTCCGGCACGTCCGACACCCTGTCCATGACCGTGGCTGCTGCTGACGCTGCTGACGCTGATGCAACCTTCAAAACCGCCGTAACCGGTTTCGAAATCCTGAAGCTGACCGGCGGCGTGGCTGACACCACCGTTGACGTGGCTGCTCTGGGTGGCTTCAACGCTGTCACGACCGGCGGCCAAGCTGCTGGTAAGACTCTGAGCCTGGCTAACCTGGCTTCGAACGGCACGCTGACCCTGACCTCGGCTTCGACTGGTGCTTACACCATCTCGAACGCTGCGTTCGCCACCCAGACCGCTGACGTGCTGAACATCAAGACCACTGCCGCTGCTACCGCAGCTTTCGGCACCGTCAATATCAGCAACGTTGAAACCGTGAACGTGACCACCACCGACACCTCCTCCGCTCCAGACGGTTCGGTTGCTCAGTCTCTGGTTATCCTTGACGGCAATGGCGCGACCACCCTGAAAGTCTCGGGCACCGCAGCCACCGGCCTGACCTTCGCCGGTACCGGCCTGACCACCGTTGACGCATCGGGCCTGAATGTTGCTGGCGCTGGCGCTGCCAACACCGGTCTGACCTGGACCTCGGGCGCCCTGACCGCTGCCGTGACCATCAAAGGTTCGGCAAACGGTGGCGACGTGATCGATGCTCAGCTGGCAACCAAGGCTGTCACCATCACTGAAACCGCTGGCACGAACACCATCAAAGGTTCGACCGTTGTTACCGGTGGCGTTGCCGTGACCAACACCCTGACCGGCGGTACCGGTGCTGACACCATCTACGGTGGCGCTGGTAAAGACGTGATCGTTGGCGGCGGCGGTGCTGACGTTATCATCGGCAATGCTGGTGCTGACCTGATCACCGTGTCGGGCAACAAAGCAACCATCAAGCAAGTGGCTGCTGGTGATTCGGGTGCCAACACCTCGACCACCATCCAGACCTCCGAGCTGACCTCCACCTTCGACGTCGTCAAAGGCGTGGTTGCTGGCGACAAGATCGACCTGAGCTTCATCAGCGCCTTCACCACCAGCGCCCTGGTGCTGAACGGTACCAACCTGGCTGCTGCCGACAACAAAGTCGTGTTCGCTTCCGGTACCTACGACGCAGCTGCTGGCACCTTCACCTTCGCTGCGAACGGTGCTGACACCGCTGTAACCTACGATACCAACACCACTGGTACCATTGCTGGCGAAACCATCATCCTGGTTGGTTTCCACGCTGATGCAACCAATACCACTGCAGCTGGTGGTATCGTCACCCTGGCCTAATTGCTGAATTAGCCAAGAGACTGGGTAGCACTCGTGCTACCCATGAAGGCCGAGCGCAAGCTCGGCCTTTTTTGTTTCCTCCATGGAAGTTCACTCTTGAGTTGCTTCGTCTTTGTTTTGCTAAAAGGCGGTTTTTCTTATTCAAGAAAAATTTGTGACCCACATCACATATCCTGATCGTTTTGAGGGATAATGTCGCATCTCATCGACCGATTGATGCAGGCCAATTCTGTCCCGGCATCTGCTTCCTGGCGGTGGTAACGGTTGTCTCAGCGCTGCGGCGCCATCCCTTTAGTGTGATGTACTAAATGAAAAATTCGAAAATCCAAAACGAGATCCAGCTGGCGCTGACGAAGTTCAAAGGCGTCTTCATGACTATCGGCTGTTTCAGTGCCATCAGCAACTTGCTGATGCTCGTGCCGTCCATCTACATGCTTCAGGTCTATGACCGCGTGCTGCCGAGCCGTAATGAGACCACGCTGCTCATGCTGACGTTGATGATGCTGGGTGCTTACCTGTTTATGAGCCTGCTGGAGCTGCTGCGCTCCTATGTCCTGATCCGTGTCGGCGCCCGCTTCGACATGGACATGAACAAGCGTGTGTATACCGCGGCGTTCGAGCAGAATCTGAAGAAAGAAGGCGGCAATGCCGGCCAGGCGCTGATGGACCTGACCAATGTGCGCCAGTTCCTGACGGGGAATGCATTGTTTGCGTTTTTCGATGCACCCTGGTTCCCGGTCTATCTGATCGTGATTTTCCTGTTCGAACCGTCCCTCGGCGTGTTCGCGCTGTGCGGTACGGCGATTCTGGTGGCGCTGGCCTATATCAATGAGCGCGTCTCGCACAAGCCGCTGGCCGAAGCCAATTCCATGGCCTTGGCCTCCTCGAATCTGGCGACGAACAATCTGCGCAATGCGGAAGTGATCGAATCCATGGGCATGCTGCCGAACCTGATGGGCCGCTGGCTCAAGCTGCAAGGACGCTTCCTGCAGCTGCAGGGCGAGGCCAGCGAAAAAGCCGGCAAGGTGGCGGCGGCGACGAAGTTCGTGCAGGTATCGCTGCAATCGCTGGTGCTGGGCTTTGGCGCGCTGCTGGCGGTCGAAGGGAAAATCACGCCCGGCATGATGATCGCCGCCTCTATCCTGGTTGGCCGCGCCCTGCAGCCGGTGCAGCAGCTGATTGGCGTCTGGAAGTCCTTCGCCAGTACCCGAAGCGCGTATGAACGCTTGACCAAGCTGCTGGAAAACAATCCGCAGCGCCCCGCCGGCATGGAATTGCCGAAGCCGAACGGCGCCCTGACTGTTGAAGGCGTGACCGCCGCGCCGCCGGGTGTCAACGTGCCGGTATTGAAAGGCGTGACCTTTGCGCTCGCTCCGGGCGAGGTGCTGGGCGTGATCGGCCCCAGCGGTTCCGGCAAATCGACCCTGGCGCGCCTGCTGGTGGGCGTATGGCCGTCAGCCGTCGGCAAAGTCCGTTTGGATGGCGCCGATATTTACCAGTGGAATAAAGCGGAACTGGGTCCGCACCTGGGCTATTTGCCGCAGGACATCGAATTGTTTGGCGGTACGGTCAGCGAAAACATCGCCCGCTTTGGCGAGATCGATGCGGAAAAAGTGGTGCTGGCTGCGAAACGCGCCGGTGTGCACGACATGATTTTGCACCTGCCCAAAGGTTACGACACCATCCTGGGCGATGGCGGCGCCGGCCTGTCCGGCGGCCAGCGGCAGCGTCTGGGCCTGGCCCGCGCCTTGTACGGCGATCCGGCCGTGATCGTGCTGGACGAGCCGAATTCGAATCTCGACGATACCGGCGAGGCCGCACTGCTGCAGGCCATTCAAGACTTGCGTCAGCGCGGAAAAACGATTGTGCTGATCACCCACCGCACCAACATCATTGGCGCCACCACCAAGCTCTTGCTGTTGCGTGATGGCATGACTGCGGCCTTCGGTCCGACCCGCGATGTATTGAACGCGCTGCAGGAAGCGAATCAGAAACAGCTGGTGGCGCAACAGCAGGCGCAGGCGCAGGCCCAAGCGCAAGCCCAGGCTGCGGCACAGTCGCTGCAAGCTCAGCAACAAGCCGGACAGCAGGCCGCCGATGCGCAGCAAGCTTCCACCGAACAGGAGTAATGATGACAAATATGGTTCCGAAAAAAACCGAGGTGGCAGAAGTCATCACGCATGACGTCACCCCGCTGGAAGTGAAAACCGACGCTGCTTCCTATAGCCGGCTGGGCTGGCTGCTGATCGTTGTGGCATTTGGCGGTTTTCTGTTATGGGCTTGCTTCGCGCCGCTGGACAAAGGCGTGCCCATGCCCGGTTTCGTCACCGCTGAGGGCAACCGCAAGAGCGTGCAGCATCTGACTGGCGGCACCATCGCGGACATCCTGGTCAAGGATGGCGATGTAGTGAAAAAAGGGCAGGTGCTGGTGCGCATGAATAGCGTGCTGTCGAATTCGCAAGCTGAGAGTGTCCGCGCCCAGTACATAACCCAGCGTCTGGCCGAAGCACGTTTGCTGGCCGAACGCGACGGCAAGAAGAATATAGACTTTCCGCCTGCGCTGGACTCGATGAAGAACGACCCGCGGGTGGTCGCTGGCTTCGCCTTGCAGAATCAATTGTTTTCGTCGCGCCGCGGCGCGCTCGAAAGCGAATTGGGAACGTATGAAGAGACGATCGCCGGCCTGAAGTCGCAAATGAAAGGCCTGGAAGAGTCGCGCGAAGCGAAGAAGGCGCAGATCGGTTTTCTGAAAGAGCAGCTGGACAACACCCGCGATTTGGCGCGCGAAGGTTATGTGGCGCGCAGCCGTCTGCTGGAACTGGAACGCACCTATGCGCAGCTGAGCGGCGCGATGTCCGAGGATGCGGGGAATCTGGGCCGCACCCAGCGCCAGATCATGGAAATTACCTTGCGTCGCGCGCAGCGCGCCCAGGATTTCCAGAAGGAGGTACGCACCGTGCTGTCGGATACCCAGCGCGAAGCCGAATCCATGGCGAGCCGCCTGGAAGGACTGGAATACGATCTGCATAATACCGACGTCAAGGCGCCGGTGGACGGTATTGTCGTGGGCTTGAATGTCTTCACCCGTGGCGGCGTGGTTGGCTCGGGCGCCAAAATGATGGATATCGTACCAAGCGACGATCCGCTGATCGTGGAAGGCCAATTGCCAGTGAATCTGATTGACCGTGTGCACCATGGCTTGCCGGTGGAATTGGTGTTTTCCGCCTTTAATACCAATAAGACGCCTCATATTCCTGGCATTGTGACCCAGGTCTCGGCCGACCGTTCGGTGGAAGAGCGTACCGGCGCGGCGTACTACAAAGTGCGCGCCCGCGTTTCGCCGGAAGGGGCCAAGCTGATCGCGCAGAAGAAGCTCGACATCCAGCCCGGCATGCCGGTGGAAGTTTTCGTGAAAACCGGCGAGCGCACGCTGATGAGCTATCTGCTCAAGCCAATCTTCGACCGCGCCCACTCTTCGCTGTCGGAGGACTGATCCATGGCCCGCCATAGCAAGAACCGCCTGCTGCCGCTGGCCCTGGGCGCGGCGCTGCTGCTGCAAGTGGGCAGCGCCTCGGCCCTGGGTTTGCTGCAAGCCTACGAAGCGGCGCTGCAGAATGACCCGGCCTTCCGCGCCGCGCGCGCGGCGCGCGATGCCGGCCAGGAAAACAGCATCATGGGCCGCTCCAATCTGCTGCCCAGTGTCAGTGGCAGCTTTAGCGGCAGCCAGAATCGCAACACCCTGACCATCGGCAAGCACGAGGAGCCGCGCGACTATCTTTCTCGCAGCTCCACGCTGCAAGTGCGCCAGCCCCTGTTCAATATGGATGGCTTCGCGCGCTACAAGCAAGGCATCGCGCAAACCAATTACTCGGACATGCAGTACCTGAGCCAGTCGCAGGAAGTGATGCTGCGCGTAACCGGCGCCTACCTCGACGTATTGCTGAAGAAAGACCAGCTGGCCCTGGCCGAGGCGCAGCGCAATATGTATGCCGAACAGCGCAAGGTCAACGACCGCCTGTTCGAAAAAGGCGAGGCGGCCAAGACCGATATGCTGGAAACCCAGGCCCGTCTCGACGTGGCCGAAGCCCAGGTGCTGGAAGCGCAGGACGATGTGAATACCGCCCTGACCAACCTGGCCGGCATTATCGGCGGCGAGCCGGGCGAACTCGATGGCCTGTCGCCGGACTTCCGCGTGCGCACTGGCAGCGGCCAGAGCTTCGAGGAGTGGAAGCGCCTGTCGCTGGAGAATAATCCCGATATCAAGACGCTGACTTACGGCGTCGAGATTGCGCGCCAGGAAGTGAGCAAGCAGCGCTCCGGCCATGCGCCGCGTGTGGACCTGGTCGGCACTTATGGCAAGAGCGTGTCTGACTCCATTACCACGTATAACCAGGAAACCATGGTGCGCAGCATCGGCATCCAGGTCAATATTCCGATTTATAACGGTGGAGCGGTCAGCGCGGCGTCGCGCCAGGCCGTGGCCAACCAGGAAAAAGCCAAGGCCGACCTGCAGACGCAAACCGACAAGGTCACGGTCGAGCTGCGCAAGAACTACAACCTGATGAGCAGCAGTGTGGCGCGCATTGAGGCGCTGATGAAGTCGGTCGATTCCGGCAAGCTGCTGGTCAAGGCCACCGAACAGAGCATCAAGGGTGGCGTACGCATCAACCTCGACTTGCTGAACGCGCAGCAGCAGCTGTTCACCAGCAAGCGCGATCTGGCCCAGGCCCGCTACAACTACCTGATGGCCACCTTGCGCCTGCGCGCCGCTGCCGGCGTGCTGGCCAGCGATGACCTGCGCGAAGTCGCGGCGAATTTCCGCTGACGGCTGCGTTATGGACGAGGAAGTCGAAGTCACGGTCGATGGCGTCAGCTACCGCTTTAGCGAACTGAGCGAGGAGGCGCAAGCTCAGGCCTCCAGCTTGCAGTATGTGGAGGCCCAGATCGCCGATCTGAATGCCAAGCTGGCCGTGTTCACCACGGCCCGCATGGCCTATCAGAACGCCTTGCAGCAGCTGGTGCCGCGCACGCGGCAGTAAGTCGCGCTGGCGACAAAAAAATGGCCCCGCATCCAGCGTCTGGATGCGGGGCCATTCTCATTGGGCGCGCTGTTTTTAGCCGGCTGGCTTGCCGTGGCAGTGTGGGCAGGACACGCCCAGCACGTATTCCGGCGCCAGCTGCTGGCGCGGCGTGACGACGGCGCGGCAGGCGAAGCATTGCACGGTTTCGGTCGGTTCCAGCTTCGGGTTGAGCGCGGTGCGGTAGTCGAACACGAAGCAGTCGCCGGTGTAGTGGGCGCCGCCCACTTCCTCGAAGTATTTCAGGATGCCGCCTTCCAACTGGTAGACATTGTCGTAGCCGATGTTCTGCATATGGATGGCCGCTTTCTCGCAGCGGATGCCGCCGGTGCAGAAGGTGACTACGGTCTTGCCGTCGAAGTCGGCTTTGTGTTCTTCGATCACTTCGGGGAATTCGGTGAATTTCTTGATGCGGTAGTCGACCGTGTTGTCGAAGGTGCCGACGTCGACTTCGAAATCGTTGCGGGTATCGACCATGACCACCGGCTTGCCGTTGTCGTCATGGCCCTGGTCCAGCCAGCGCTTGAGCGTGTGCGCTTCGACGAAGGGTGCGCGGCCGTCTTCGGGTTTGATCAGCGGCATGCGCATGGTGATGATTTCGCTCTTGATCTTGACCAGCATGCGCTTGTGCGACTGCTCGGCCGACAGGCTTTCTTTCCATTCCAGGTCGGCCAGACGCGCATCGCTGCGCACCCAGGCCAGGTACTCGTCGATATCGGCGCGGGTGCCGGACAGGAACATATTGATGCCTTCCGGCGTCAGCAGAATGGTGCCTTTCAAGCCCAGGCGGGTCACGATGTCCTGGTACTGCGGGCGCAGCGCTTCCAGATCGTCGAGGGAGATAAATTTATACGCCGCGATGTTGACGTAAACGGCCGTGGCCGCGCCAGCCGCTGCGGGCGCGTTCGAAACAGTTGCTTGCATGGTGAATATCGGTAAAAGCGGGATAGGCGACATTATAAGCCTTATCGCTATGCAAGTTTGTATCAATCGCCCAAAAAAGCGGCAATTGCCATGGCAAGCCTCTTCGGCCGGGTATTGGTGTAGAAGCCGCCCCGGTCAGGCGTTACAATGTTGGCTTCCTGAGTCTTGACTGGCAGTATTTATGAATATAGCAACAATCGAACAAGCAAGCGGCGCGGCCGTGGTGGATGCGGCGGCGCCGGCCGGCCCGGATTTCGTCCATCTGCGGGTGCACTCCGAATATTCGATTGTTGACGGCCTGGTGCGCATCGACGACCTGGTCAAGTCGGCCGTCAAGGACAAGCAGGCGGCGCTGGCCGTGACCGACCTGGCCAATCTGTTCTGCATGGTGCGCTTCTACAAGGCGGCGCGCGGCAAGGGCATCAAGCCGGTGGTGGGCGTGGATGCCTGGATCACCAATGACGATAACCGCGACAAGCCTTCGCGCCTGCTGCTGCTGGCGAAAAACCGCATGGGTTATCTGCAGCTATGCGAGCTGCTGTCGACCGCCTGGCTGACCAACCAGTACAAGGGCCGCGCCGAAATCCGCCTGGAATGGCTGCAGGCGCTGGCCACCAATAGCTATGAGCTGCTGCCCGGCGAGAGCGGGGCGGGCGGCCTGATCGCCCTGTCCGGCGCCCAGTTCGGCGATATCGGCATGGCTATCGACAACGGCAATCTGGAGCTGGCCGAGCGCCAGGCGCAGAAGTGGGCCGCCATCTTCCCCGGCCATTTCTATGTCGAGATCCAGCGCGCCGGCCAGCCCAACCAGGAAGCCCAGGTGCGCCATTCGGTGGCGCTGGCCTCGAAACTGGGCTTGCCGGTGGTGGCCACCCATCCGGTGCAGTTCCTGTCCGAAGAAGAATTCATCGCCCACGAAGCCCGCATCTGCATCGCCGAGGGCGAGATGATGGCCAACGCCAAGCGCGTCAAGCGCTTCAATGAGCAGATGCGCTTCCTGTCCCAGGCCGAGATGCGCGAGCTGTTCGCCGACTTGCCGGGCGCCCTGCAAAACTCGGTGGAAATCGCCAAGCGCTGCAACCTCACGCTCACGCTGGGCAAACCGCAGCTGCCGAACTTCCCGACGCCGCCGGGCGTGACCATCGACGAGTTCCTGGTGTCGGAATCGAAGGCTGGCCTGGAAAAACGCCTGGAGCATCTGTTCCCCGATCCGGTGGTGCGCGAAGCCAAGCGCCCGCGCTACGAGGAGCGCCTGAAGTTCGAGACCGATACCATCTGCAAGATGAAGTTCCCGGGCTACTTCCTGATCGTGGCCGAGTTTATCCAGTGGGCCAAGGAAAATGGCGTGCCGGTGGGGCCGGGCCGGGGTTCGGGCGCTGGTTCGCTGGTGGCGTATTGTCTCTTGATCACCGACCTCGATCCGCTGCAATACAATCTGCTGTTCGAGCGCTTCCTGAATCCAGAGCGGGTCTCCATGCCCGACTTCGATATCGACTTCTGCCAGGAAGGGCGCGACCGCGTCATCCAGCACGTCAAGGACTTGTACGGCAAGGAGGCGGTGTCGCAGATTGCCACCTTCGGCACCATGGCGGCGAAAGGCGCGATCCGCGACGTGGGCCGCGTGCTGGACTTCGGCTACACCTTCTGCGACGGCGTCTCCAAGCTGATCCCCTTCAAGCCGGGCAAGCCGGTGACGATCGCCGAGGCGATCGAGGAAGAGCCGATGCTGAAAGAGCGCCTGGAGGGCGAGGAAGAAGTGCGCCAGCTACTCGACCTGGCGCAGCAGGTGGAAGGCATCACCCGCAATATCGGCATGCACGCCGGCGGCGTGCTGATCGCCCCCGGCAAGCTGACCGACTTCTGCCCGCTGTACACCCAGGGCGGCGACGGCGGCGTGGTGTCGCAATACGATAAGGATGATGTGGAGGCCGTCGGCCTGGTGAAGTTCGACTTCCTGGGCTTGACCACGCTGACCATCCTCGACCGCGCAGTGGGCTATATCCGCGATCTCGATCCGGCCATGGCTGATTTCGACCTGGCCAAGGTGGCGCTGACCGACCGCGCTTCCTACGATCTGCTGACCAAGGCCAAAACGGTCGCCGTCTTCCAGCTGGAGTCGCGCGGCATGCAGGGCATGCTGAAAGATGCGCGGCCCGACCGCTTCGAGGACATTATCGCGCTGGTGGCTTTGTACCGTCCCGGCCCGATGGACCTGATTCCCGACTTCTGCAAGCGCAAGCACGGCGAGAAATTCGACTATCCCGATCCGCGCACCGAAGGCATCCTGTCCGAAACCTACGGCATCATGGTGTATCAGGAGCAGGTGATGCAGATGGCGCAGATCATCGGCGGCTACTCGCTGGGCGGCGCCGACATGCTGCGCCGCGCGATGGGCAAGAAGAAGGCCGAGGAAATGGCCGAGCACCGCCTGATCTTCCGCGAGGGCGCGGCCAAGGGCGGCCTGACCACGGAAAAGGCCGACGAGATCTTCGACCTGATGGAGAAGTTCGCGGGCTACGGCTTCAATAAATCGCACGCCGCCGCCTACGCGCTGCTGTCCTATCACACGGCCTACCTGAAGCAGCACCATACCGCCGCCTTCATGGCAGCCAATATGTCGCTGGCCATGGACGACACCGACAAGGTGAAGATCCTGGTCGAGGATTCGATCGAGGTGTGCGGCCTGACCATGCTGCCGCCCGATATCAATCTGTCCGACTACCGCTTCCGTCCCGACGGCCCGCCGCCTTCGGTCACGGGCAAGAAGGTGACGCAGATCCGCTACGGCCTGGGCGCCGTCAAAGGCTCGGGCCAGAACGCCATCGAGGCGGTGATTGCCGCGCGCGAGTCGGGCGGCCCGTTCACCAGCCTGTTTGACTTCTGCAAGCGGGTCGACAAGAAGCAGATCAACCGCCGCACCATCGAAGCCCTGATCCGCAGCGGCGCCTTCGACAGCTTCGGTGTCGACCGCGCCGTGCTGTTTGCCTCGGTCAGCTTCGCCATGGAATGCGCCGACCAGGACGCGAAGGCCGCCAACCAGGTCAGCCTGTTCGGCGGCGAGGACAGCGACCTGGTGGCCCCGCCCGAATACGTCAAGGCCCAGCCCTGGAGCGATCGCCAGAAGCTGGCCGAAGAGAAGCTGGCGCTGGGCTTCTACCTGTCGGGCCATATGTTCGATTCCTTCGCCGGCGAGGCGCGCCGCTTTGCGCGCACCAAACTGTCGGAACTGGAGCCGTCGCGCGAGCCGCGCATGCTGTGCGGCGTGATCACCGGCATCCGTCCCCAGATGACCCAGCGCGGCAAGCTGCTCATCGTCACGCTGGACGACAAGAGCGCCGTGGTCGAAGTCACCGTCTACAACGAGGTGTTCGAGCCGAACAAGCGCATGTTCAAGGAAGACGAATTCCTGGCCGTGGTGGGCAAGGTGTCGGAAGACCGCTTCTCGGGCGGCTTGCGCATCTCGGCCGAGAAGGTGTTCGACATCGTGACGGCGCGCGTGCAGTACGGCCGCCAGCTGGGCATGGCCCTGCCGGCCACCCTGGACAGCAAGAAGATCGCCGAAGTGCTGGCGCCGCACCGCAATGCCGCCGGCCTGCCGGTGGCGGCGCGCATCCAGCCGCAGGGCGTGAGCTGCGTGCTGCAGCTGGGCGAGGAATGGCGCGTGGCGCCGTCCGACGAACTGAATCTGGCGCTGCAGCAGCAGCTCGGCGCCTCCGACGTGGCCATCGAGTACTAAGCCATGAAAGTCCTGTTCTTTTCGCACGACGGTAAGCTGGGGGACGCGGTGGTCAACACCGCTTTTGTGAACGGCTTGCTGAGCCACCATCCGGACTGCGAAATCCACGCCACGGTGGCCGGCGTGACCGACGCCTTCTGGACCCTGGACGGACGCATCGCCAAGCGCTGGCCGCTGGCGCTGCGTTCCTGGGGCGCCATCTGGCGCACCGGTCTGGCCATGCGGCGCGAACGCTTTGACTATATCGTGACCTGGCGCCGCATGCGCAGCGAAAAGAACAAGGCGCTGCTATGGCTGGCGCAACCGGGCAAGGTGATCGACCTGCGCGGCTTTTACGAAGATGGCTTGCAGCACCAGATCGAAACCAGCCGCAGCGCGGTGCGCGCCATCACCGGCCAGGAAGTGGCCGAGCTGCGCTACGATCTGGCGCCGGTGGAACCCTGTCCCGAACTCGACCGCCAGCTCGCCGCGGGCTGCGAGCTGATCGTGCTGAACCTGTTTGCCGCCGATGCCGAGCGCAATGTGCCGGCGCCGGCGGCGGCGGCCATGCTGCAAGGCTTGCGCGCCCAGGCGCCGCAAGCCCAGTTGGTGCTGGTCTGCACCAATGGCAGCGAAGCGGCGGCGCGCGCCGTGCTGACCGAGTCCGGGGTGGATGGTTGCGCCGTCAACTGCGACGGCCATCTGGGCCGTCTGTTCGATCTGTGCAGCCGCGCCCATCTGCTGATCAGTCCGGATACCGCCCTGATCCACCTGGCCTCGGCCTTCGACACGCCGGTGATCGGCATTTACCAGAACAACCAGGTCAAGCCGGTGCAGTGGGGGCCGCGCTCATGCCACAGCGCCATCGTGCTGTCGGACAGCCCGCATGATATCGCCCGCTTCTCGGTGGACGAGGTGCTGGCGCAGGCGCGCCAGCTGCGCGCGCCTGCGGCCGAGGGCGCTCAGCCCATATCTTTCAGGCCGGTGATCGCATAGCCTTTCAGGCCAATCTGCTGGACCAGCTGTTCGATATGGAATTGGGGCAGGGTGGCTGCGCTGTCGTCGACTTCCAGCGCCCGGGTTTCGGGCTGCCAATCGGTATTGATTGCTTCCTGGGGGATGGGTTTGCCTTCGGGTACGGCGAGATACGAGAAGTGGCCGTTGTGTTCGTGACGGCGGTAAATGTCCAGACGCATTGCGTTTCCTCCCAGAATGGATTGATCGGCAGAACTCTGACAAAGCGGCCCCCTGGCGGAGGCGCCGCCTAAATTTTACTCCGCTCGCGCCGGCTTGGGCGCATTGCTTGCCGCTTGCAGCGCGGCGCCGAGGGCGGCGAACATTTCTTCCTGCAGTTCATGGCGCTTGCGCGCTTCGGAACGTTTCTTCGATGGAATTTCTTCCATATTGGGGGCGGGCAGGGCGATGCAGTCGAGGGCGAAATTGCCGTCGGTGCGCGGGCGCGCTTCCATTTCTTGCCACAGGCCATCGTAATCGGCCAGCACCAGCCCCTTGTTCATGGAATGGCGCACGGCGCGGTTGGCATTGCTCACCAAGACCATTTCCTGGCAGCCGTAGAGATAGCCGAGCTGGCGCACCAGGCGCACCATCAGGCTCTTCGGACGCAGGCCGTGCAGCTCGCGCGTCGCTTCGCGGTTCAGTTCCAGGCCGCGCTCGCTTTGCGGCCCCTGGATGCAGCCGATGCCCACCGCCATTTTTCCCTGCGAGGCGAAGAAGCTGAAGGCCACCGAATACACCAGATCCTGGCCGGCGCGCAACTGCAGCACCAGTTCGCCTTCACGCTCCATCGGCCACACGGTCTGCAGCTCGATCGCATAGGGCGCGCCGGACTTGCCGGCAAACGGCACCAGCGGCACCGCGCCGCGCGAGGCTTGCAGCGCCAGGCTGCCCCAACCCTGTTCCAGCATGAAGCGGTAATGGCCGGCCAGCAGGCTGGCGCGCTGGGCGCAATCGAGGTGGTGACTCAGATAGGGGCGGTAAATCTTCAGGATCAGGCGCGGGTGGGCCAGGGCCAGCTCGCGCAGGGCGGGATGCGAGTTGAGCATGGCCAGCCACTCGGCAGTGGGCTGGCGGTTGCGCCAGGCGCGCAGGCGCAGCTTGAGCGCATCGCGCACATAGTTCAAATTCAGGGGGGCGCCGGTGAGGCAGGTTTGCAGGGTAATCGACGACATGGGCTACTTCCAATCCGGCTCATCCGGTTGCGCGGCTCAGGGGTGTCGTTACATGATAGCCACAAGCCGATACATTACGTTACAATGCGCGTGATGTTATCCGCAGGAATGAAAGTTGGCAATTAGAAAAAATCCTTACGGGTTTTGACTATAAAAATGTTCTGGACAGGACAAGGATGGGAGGACGCCCTCAAGCGTTTTCCTGGAGCGAATAAGTAAAACACGTAGTGGCATGGCTGGGAGAGCCGGGAGTGCAAATTTGTCCACCAACTTGACAGTTTTTATTGTTGACGATGACCCCGCGGTGCGCGACGCGCTGGGATTGTTGCTGGGCGCGGCCGGCTACCGCATTGCCGTCTTCGCCAGCGGCGCCGCCTTCCTGCAAGCGTGGCGGCCGGACTGGAGCGGCTGCCTGCTGATTGACGTGCATATGGCCGAGCTGGACGGCCTGGCCCTGCAGCGCCGCCTGGTCGAACTCGGTTGCCAGATTCCGATGGTGCTGGTCGCCTGCGGCGGCGACGTCGGCATGGCGCGCGCCGCCTTCCGCGCCGGCGCGCTCGACTTCATCGACGATCCGTGCGACGCCGCCAAACTGATGCCCGCCATCGAAGAAGCGTTCGCCCACGAAAGCCGGCACCGCAGCGCCCAGCTGCACAGCGCCGCCAGCCGCGAGCGCCTGAACGAGCTGACCCCGCGCGAACGCGAAGTCATGCGCCTGGTCGTGGGTGGCCACCACAACCGCGAAATCGCCCCCCAGCTCGGCATCAGCGTGCGCACCGTCGAAGTGCACAAAGGCCGCCTGATGAGCAAGCTCGGCGTCGACAACGTCGCCGACCTGGTCCGCCTCTCCCTGCTCACCGGCGACTGAACCGCGCCGTATCAGGCCATGTCGCGCAGGCCGACGGTGGCTTGGGTGGTGTGGTCGGCGGCGCGCTGCAGGACGACGGCGCGGTTGCTGCTTTCTTGGTCGCGCTGGTTTTCCTTGTGCCAGAGGTGGAAGACTTCGGTGGCGCAGGCGCCATCCTTGCGCAGCACGCCGGCGTTGAACAGGCGTACCACGAGGTCGGAGTCTTCATGGCCCCAGCCGAGGAAGCTTTCGTCGAAGCCGTTCACCAGGTCGAGGTCGCCGCGCCAGACGGCCAGATTGCAGCTTTTGATGCGGCGCCAGCTGAAGCGCTTGCGGCGCCGCCCGAGATCGGGCCAGGTAATCGCCGTTTGCAGGAATTTGTTGCTGTGGCCGGCCAGGCGCAGACGCAGACGGCCCCAGACACCCAGGCGCGGCAGGTCGAGATGCTCGGCCAGCAGCTGGGCCGTGTAATCCTGGCTCAGCAGCACGCGGCTGCCGGACACCAGGTAGCCCGGTTCGGCCAGCTTGCGGTGCTGGGCCACGAAGTGCCGCGGCGGAATGCAGTCGCCATCCAAAAACACGATATAGTCGCCGCGCGCGGCCAAGGTGCCCAGATTGCGCACGCGCGCCGCGCGGAAGCCTTCATCGGGCTGCCAGACATGGGTCAAAGGCACGGGAGAGCGTGCTTTCAGGGCCGCGACCAGCTCTCGCGTGTTGTTCGTGGAGCCGTCATCAGCGATAATGATTTCGAAATTCCGGTCGTCCTGCGCGAAACACGCTTCCACCACGGCAGTCAGCGCATCGGGCCGGTTATACGTGGTGATAATGACGGAGATTGTTGACGCTTGCTGCATGAAGTCGATTGTGCCCGTGTTGATTTTATGCAAGTACAGCCTGCCTATTTAATGAATAATACCTTAACCAAGAGTCAAGCGAAGTCACCCGCCGTCATCTTTCTCCATTGCCTGCTGCTGTGTTTCCCCGCCCTGACCCTGGTCAGCAACTCCGGTACGGGCTTTTGCAGTTTTGCCTTCCTGCTGCTTGCCATCCTGTACCACAAGGCGGGCGGCGCGGCGCTGGGCCGCCATCTTAACGAGATTCGCTGGGTTTTGACAGCCTTCGGCCTGGCCTTCCTGTTTGCCCTGAGCAGCCTGCTGCTGCACCCGGAATTGCAGCTGCGCTGGCTGGAAAAGCCCAGCCGCATGCTGGCCGCCGCCAGCGTGCTGCTGGTGGTGCTGGCGCTGCGGCCCCGCCGCCGCCTGTTCTGGCATGGCTTGATCCTGGGCGCCATCGCCGGCGCCGCCTTCATCGGCTACCAGCGCTGGGGCTTGGGCATGGAGCGTCCCGGCGGCTTGATCAATGCCATCACCTATGGCGACCTGATGCTGGCCGTTGGCCTGATGTGCCTGGCTGGCACGCTGGATTTTCGCGGCCGCTGGCTGTGGTGGCCGGCGCTGGGCGTGCTGGCCGGCCTGGTCGGCTCAGTGGCGACCGGCACGCGCGGCGGCTGGCTGGGCGCGCTGCTGGCCTTGCCGCTGCTGCTGTATTACGGCCGGCATATGCGCGGCAGCAAGGTGCTGGCCATCGGCGGCGCCGTGCTTGTCCTGCTCACGGCCGTCTACCTGATTCCGCAAACCGGCTTGCGCGAGCGCGTGGCCGAGGGCGTCAACGATGTGAGCAGCTACTACAACGGCGGCAATGCGTTTACCAATGTCGGCGTGCGCCTGGAACTGTGGAAGGGCGCGGGCATGCTGATCAGCCGCCATCCCTGGAGCGTGTCGAGCCCGCAGCAGATGCGCCAGGGCTTCGAGCAGGCCGTGGCCGAACACCGGCTGGAACCCTTCGTGCTGCAATTCGAGCATGTGCATAACGATGCCCTGCAGGCGGCCGTGTATGGCGGCCTGCCTGGTATGCTGATCTGGGCTTCGACCCTGGTGCTGCCCTTGCTGTTCTTCCTGCACCTGCTGCGCAGCCGCGATGCCGACCGTTCCGGCGTGACGCCGCTGGCGCTGGCGGGCCTGCTGCTGGTGGTCGGCTATTTCAGCTTCGGCCTGACCGAGGTGATTTTCTGGACCATGCGCAGCAGCTTGTTCTACGCCATGATGCTGTTCCTGATCATGGGTCTGTGCCTGAACGCGAAGGCGGGCCATGACTAAGCCAGCGCGCATCCTGGTCATCTCGCCCAACTGGATCGGCGACGCGGTGATGGCCCAGTCGCTGCTGCAGCTGTTGCGCGCCGCCCATCCCGACGCGCCCATCGACGTGCTGGCGCCGCCGGCCGTCACGCCGGCCTGGCGCCAGATGGCGGAAGTGGCCGAGGTGCTGGAGACGCCATTCCGGCACGGCGCCCTGCAGCTGAAGGAGCGCTGGAAGTATGCGCGCCTGCTGCGCCAGCGCGGCTATGCGGCCGCCTATGTGCTGCCGAATACGCTCAAATACGCGCTGATTCCCTGGCTGGCGGGCATTGTGCACCGCGTCGGCTACAAGGGCGAGAGCCGCTATGGCCTGATCAATGTGATGCATTACGACGATGTGCCGCCGCGTCCCATGGTGCCGTTCTACGCCGCCTTGGCCGGCGCGCCGCGCGCGCCGCTGCGGCCCGATGTGCCGCGTCCGCGCATGGCGGTCACGCCGCAGCAGGTGGCGGCCGCCTGCGCCAAGACCGGCCTGGATGCCCAGCGTCCGCTGATCGTGTTTGCTCCAGGCGCCGAATTCGGCGCCGCCAAGCGCTGGCCGCCCGAGCATTTCGCCGCCCTGGCGCAAGCGATTCTGGCGCGCGACCCCTCGGCCCAGGTGGCGCTGCTCGGCTCTCCCAAGGACCGCGCAACGTGCGAGGCCGTGCTGGCCGCCGCCGGCGGTGGCGCCGCCATGCATAATCTGGCGGGACAGACTTCGCTGGCCGAAGCGATTGCCCTGATCGGCCGCGCCTCGGCCGTGGTCAGCAACGATTCCGGCCTGCTGCATATCGCTTCGGCCCTGAACCGGCCGGTGGTGGCGATTTACGGGCCGACCGATCCGGACCATGCGCCGCCCTTCTCCGATCTGGCGGCCGCGCTGTCCCTGCGCCTGGAATGCTCGCCCTGCCGCCAGCGCGAATGTCCGCTTGGCCACCAGGACTGCATGCGCAAGCTGGCGCCGCAACAAGTCTGGCAGACGCTGGAACCGATGCTGGCGGCATCGCGCTAAAGGGGCAGCAGCGCTTTTCATGTACAAACGCTTACCCATTACGTTCTGGGCGACGCTCTTCGTCACCGTGGTCTGTGTCTCGCTGCTGGCCAGCGATGCCTGGCGCAGCTGGAATGCGCGCGAAGTGCTGCTGGCCGACACCGAGCGCGCAGCCACCAACCTGGCGCGCGCCATGGCGCAGCAGGCCGACGATACGATCAAGGCGGCCGACACCAGCCTGGCCGATGTGGTCGAGCGCCTGGAAGCCGATGGCCACGCTCCCGCCGCGCTGGAGCGCCTGCACCGGGTGATGACGAGCCAGGTCGCCAATCTGCCCCAGCTCAACGGCTTGTATGCCTATGACGAAGCGGGGCGCTGGCTGGTCAACTCGCGTCCCGTGCTGGAAACCCGCTTCAATAACGCTGACCGCGAATATTTCAAATACCACCGCGCCAATCCGGGCCGCGGGCCGTATATCGGCGTGCCTGTGATCAGCCGCTCCACCGGCAAATGGGTGCTGCCCGTCTCGCGCCGCGTGAATCATGCCGACGGCAGCTTTGCCGGCGTGGCTCTGGCCACCATCGATGTCGAGTATCTGAAGCGCTTCCAGCAAAGCCTGGACATCGGCAGGCATGGCGCCGTGATCCTGGTCTCGAACGGCGGCACGACGCTGCTGCGCCGCCCCTTCAGTCCCGAACTGATGGGACGCGATCTGCGCGACTCGCCGCTGTATCAGGCGTATATGCAGGGCAAGGCCGGCAGCGGCATCTGGCGCTCCACGCTGGATGGGGAGGTGCGCCTGAACAGCTTCCGCGCGCTGGAAAATTATCCGCTGTTCGTCTCGGCCGCGCTGTCCAAGGACGAGGTGCTGGAGCACTGGCGGCGCGACACCTTCCTGCACACGCTGGGCGTGGGCATGCTGGCCGTGCTCCTGGGTTTTTTCGGCCAGCGTCTGGTGCGTCAGATCCATCTGCGTCTGCAGGCCGAGCAGGAACTGCTGCAAGCGCGCGATGCGCTGGAAAGCCTGAACCGCCAGCTGGAGAAGATGGCCTTGCAGGATGGCTTGACCGGCCTGGCGAACCGGCGCCAGTTCGACGTCACCCTCGGCAATGAGTTCAGCCGCGCCGTGCGCCAGGGCAGCGAGCTGGCCTTCATCATGATCGACGTCGACTACTTCAAGCAGTACAACGATCTGCAGGGCCACAGCGCCGGCGACGATTGCCTGCGCGCGCTGAGCCGCAGCATCCGCATGCAGACGCCCAAGCGTCCCGGCGACCTGGCCGCGCGCTACGGCGGCGAGGAAATCGGCGTGCTGCTGCCGAATACCGACGCCGAAGGCGCGCGCGCCGTGGCGGAGCGCATCCGCGCCGCCGTCGAGGCGCTGCAGATTCCCCATCCGGGCAGCCTGTTCCAGGTAGTGACGGTGAGCGCCGGCGTTGCCGCCCTCAAGCCGCAGCGCGGCGTGGACCAGGCCAGCGCCCTGATCGAAGCGGCCGACCGCGCCCTGTACGCCGCCAAATCCGCCGGCCGCAACCGCATCGGCAGCGCCGCTTAATTCGTCGCTTAATTCGTCGCTTTCCCGCCGCGCCGCATCGTCCGCCTTTATTGGCGGGCGCTTTGGTGCTACATTTTTCTCTTTGCAGGCATGCGGGCTTTCTTTCATCTTGCTATGAGGGGGACGGGAAATGCGGCTGAGCGATTTCGGTATCCGGCAAAAACTCTACTTCGGCTTTGGCGCCGTCGTGCTGATCCTGGCGCTGCTGCTGGGCAGCGCCTACACCAATCTATCGCGCCTGGACGAGGCCAACGGTTGGAATAACCATACCCACGAAGTGATCGCGGAAACCCAGTTTCTGCTTGAAAGCCTGCTGAATATGGAAACCGGCGAACGCGGCTTCGCGCTCACCGGCGACGAGGCCTCGCTGGCGCCGCTGGGCGCCGGCCAGACCGCCTTTAAAACCCATCTCGCCAAAACGCGCTCGCTGACCGCCGACAATCCGCAGCAGCAAGAGCGTTTGGCGCGGCTGGAACAGGCGCAGGCCGAATGGTTCGCCAATGCGGTGCAGCCGGTGCTGAAACTGCGCCGCGCCGCCGCCGACCAGGCCGGCCTGGAGGCCGTGCTGGCGTTCGAGAAGGCGGGCAAGGGCCGCGCCGGCATGGACAGCATGCGCGCCCTGCTGAACGATATCGGCGGCGCCGAACAGAGCCTGCTGGAGCAGCGCGCCCGCGATGCGCTGGCCCTGCAGCGCCTGACCAACAATACCCTGCTGTTCGGTGGTCTGCTGGCCGTCGGCCTGGCCATGCTGCTGGCGCGCATGCTGAGCCGCGCCATCGTGCCGCCGCTGGAACAGGCGGTGGCGATTGCGCGCCAGGTGGCGGCGGGCGATTTGAGCGGCACCATCCGCGCCGATTCGCGCGATGAAACGGGGCAGATGATGCAGGCGCTGGCCGATATGAAGCAAAGCCTCCTGAATATCGTCGGCGAGGTGCGCAAGGGCACCGACACCATCGCCACCGCCACCGGCGAAATCGCGCGCGGCAACCAGGATCTGTCGGCGCGCACCGAGCAGCAAGCCAGCTCGCTGGAGGAAACCGCCTCCTCGATGGAGGAGTTGACCGGCACCGTGCGCCAGAACGCCGACAATGCGCGCGCCGCCAACCAGCTGGCTTCCGCCGCATCCGACGTGGCGCGCAAGGGCGGGGCGGTGGTGAGCCAGGTGGTGGGCACCATGGATGCGATCAAGACTTCGTCCAGCAATGTGGTGGACATCATCGGCGTGATCGACAGCATCGCCTTCCAGACCAATATCCTGGCGCTCAACGCGGCGGTGGAAGCGGCGCGCGCCGGCGAGCAGGGCCGGGGCTTTGCCGTGGTGGCGACCGAGGTGCGCAATCTGGCGCAGCGCTCGGCCACGGCGGCCAAGGAAATCAAGGCGCTGATCGACGATTCGGTCAGCAAGGTGGAAGATGGCAGCCGCCTGGTGAACCAGGCCGGCGAGACGATGGCCGAACTGGTGGCCAGCGTGGAGCGGGTCACGACCATCATCGAAGACATCGCCAGCGCCAGCAGCCAGCAGATCGGCGGCATCGAACAGATCAACGCCGCCATCACGCAGATGGATACGGTGACGCAGCAGAACGCGGCGCTGGTGGAACAGGCGGCGGCCGCGGCGGAAGCCTTGCAGGAGCAGGCTTCCAATCAGTCGCAGGTGGTCAGCGTATTCCGTCTCGACGAGGCCATGATGGCGCATGCCGCCGCGCGCCGGCCTGCCGCGCCGCGCCCTTCAGCTGCGATTGCCGGGCGCAGCGCCCCGGCGCGCAAGGCGCTGGCGGCACGCGCAGCAACGGAAGCGCGCAGCGCACCGGCCCGCCGCGCCGCGCATCCCGAAGCCGAGGCGCGCCGCAAAACCGCCGCCACCAGCAAGTCGACCGCCGACGATTGGGAAGAGTTCTGAACCGCCTAGCTGGGATCCGGACCGGCGTCCTGCGTCCGGCAGTCGTGCTAGGTCGGACGGAACATCACATAGGTGCCCGACGCTTGGAGGTTTTCCCATGTTGTGAGCAAGCTGAAAGCCGATTCCGGTTGCTTGTTTACGCGCAGCACGCCAGGCACCTGGTGCAGCGCAAACCGTTTCATCATGTCGGCATTCGGATGCTGAGCACTCTTGTCCGGCACCGGCAAGAGCAGGAATTTATTGCCGCGCAGGCTATGCAGCGCTTCGTCGCAGAGCGCGTGCTCGCTGGCATGATGGGGCACGTTGAAAGCGAGACATTGCTCCAGCCGCGTACTGTAGTGCTCATGAAAAGCCCGCCACACAGGATATGCCAATTCCAGATCCCCGCTACAGAGCCAGCCATCAAATTCGACGGGGGCAGGGCAACTGAATGGCGTCGATTTGATGAAGGGCGCGTTGCGCAGCCACCGGGGGATATTGCAGGAAGCCGAGAATAAGGTCAGCGAACTGAGATTGAAATTCATTTTCGGCGAATTGGCCGCGCAAGCTTGCGCGTAGGCCGCGGTCAAGGCGGCTTTGTTGGTTTCGATAGTCTCCTGGGGATGGCTGCGGATGGCCTGCATAAAGTCTGCCACTGCGGCGTAAGCAATGCCTGCCGCGGTCTGCAAGGTGCCTGCCGCTATGAGCGCTTTCAGCTCGCTGTCGAACGCGGCGCTGACTGTTTCATGACGGTAGTTGAAGAACTTGAGCTCTACCAGCCGCACGCGGTCGCGGATCCAGATGGTTTGTCCATCGTTCAGCGTGGCCGGCTGCCCGGCCAGCGCTGGCGGCACCGCTTCGAGAGTAAATTGCTCGGCTTCAGAATTTGTTTCGTCATCCGGCGCCGGTTCACCGGAGCCATGCTGAATCCACACCAGGGTTCCATTCTGTTCCCAGCGTTTCAGCGTCGCCAGCGCGCTGGCAATTTGGGTCTGGTCTATCGCCTCCCAATGGCCGATGATCTCAAACAGCATGTCAATCTCGGTGAGATAGGGAAGAAAAATCCGTTTCAGCTGTGCATTTTGCAGCTCTGAGATGTGATCGGTGTGGAAGTGGGAAAGCACGCCAAATTCGTATGCGCGGTTTTCCAGATGGCGCTTGATCAGCTGATCTGGCTTGGACTTCGAGCCGCAATCAAAAAAATAGTGCAGCGACTCGCCATCCTTGCGCCGGAGATGGCCGGTATGGAAGCCGCCATGGCCGACCGGCCACTGCGTCCGCTCGAATTGAATGGTGTGCCCAGTGCTGGTTTCAAGAGCTGCACGGAAGCTCAGGCTTGGATTGGGCATGACCAGCTTATTCATCAGACTTATTCCCAGGGAGTTTCCTGCCCGAGCCTTGCGGCGCGCCCTGGCAGTGCGTTCGAAATGGATGGCTTTACATCAGGATGACGTCGTACTGTTCCTGGTGGTAGGCGGTTTCGACCTGCAGCGAGATCTTCTTGCCGATGAAGTCGCCCAGCATGGCCAGGTGCTGCGATTCCTCTTCGAGGAACATGTCGACCACTTCCTGCGAGGCGAGGATGCGGAATTCGCGCGGGTTGAACTGCTTCGCCTCGCGCAGCAGCTCGCGCAGGATTTCGTAGCAGATGGTGCGCGAGGTCTTGACCTGGCCCTTGCCGTTGCAGGCGGGGCAGGGTTCGCACAGGATGTGGGCCAGCGATTCGCGCGTGCGCTTGCGCGTCATCTCCACCAGGCCGAGGGCGGAGAAACCGCTGATCGAGACCTTGGTGCGGTCGCGCGACAGGGCTTTCTTCAATTCGGCCAGCACGGCGTTGCGGTGCTCGGCGTTCTCCATATCGATGAAGTCGAGGATGATGATGCCGCCCAGATTGCGCAGGCGCAGCTGGCGCGCGATGGCGTGCGCCGCTTCCAGATTGGTCTTGAAGATGGTGTCGGCGAAATTGCGCCCGCCCACATAGCCGCCGGTGTTGACGTCGATGGTGGTCATGGCCTCGGTCTGGTCGACAATCAGGTAGCCGCCCGATTTCAGGTCGACGCGGCGGCCCAGGGCGCGCTGGATTTCCTCTTCCACGCCGTACAGGTCGAACAGCGGGCGCTCGCCCGTGTAGTGCTGCAGGCGCGGCAGCACGCTCGGGGTGTAGGTGGCGCCGAATTCGGACAGGGCCAGATAGTTTTCGCGCGAGTCGACCTGGATGGTCGCAGTCTCGTCGTGCACGAAGTCGCGCAGCACGCGCTGGGCCAGGTTCAAGTCCTGGTGCAGCAGGCTGGTGGGCGGACGGGTGCGCGCGCCGTGCGTGATGGCGGCCCAGGTCTTGCGCAGGTATTCGATGTCGGCCTGCAGGTCGGTGTCGCTGGCGTCTTCGGCCTGGGTGCGCACGATGTAGCCGCCTTTTTCCTCGGCCGGCACCAGGCTTTGCATGCGCGCGCGCAGGGACTCGCGCTCGGCCTCCTTCTCGATCTTCTGCGAGATACCAATATGCGAATCCTGCGGCAGATACACCAGCATGCGGCCGGCGATCGAGATCTGGGTCGACAGGCGCGCGCCCTTGGTGCCGATGGGGTCTTTGATGACCTGCACCGTCAGCACCTGGCCGTCGTACAGCAGTTTTTCGATGGGCGTGGGCGCGGCGTTCTGGCCGTCGTGTGGACGGGCCTCCCAGATGTCGGCCACGTGCAGGAAGGCGGCGCGTTCCAGGCCGATGTCGATGAAGGCCGACTGCATCCCCGGCAGCACGCGCACCACCTTGCCGGAATAGACGTTGCCGGCCAGGCCGCGCGTCAGGGTGCGTTCGATATGCAGTTCCTGCACGGCGCCTTGCAGGATCAGGGCGACCCGCGTTTCCTGCGGGGTGATGTTGATGAGGATGTCTTCAGTCATGGGCGCCTTCAGGGCAGGGGCAGGCCGGCCTGGCGCAGCAGCTGCGCCGTTTCAAACAGGGGCAGACCCATGATGCCGGAATGGCTGCCTTCGATATGTTCCACGAACAGCGCGGCCAGGCCCTGGATGCCGTAGGCGCCGGCCTTGTCATAGGGTTCGCTGGTGGCGCAGTAAGCCTGGATCGAGGCTGGCGAGAGCGCGCCGAAGCGCACGTCCGACACCTGGGTGATCTGGCCGGCGAAATCGCGATGGCGCACCGCCACCGCCGTCAGCACCTGGTGGGTGCGGCCGGAGAGCTGCTGCAGCATGGCGATGGCTTCGGCCGTATTGGCCGGCTTGCCGAGGATGGCGCCGTCGATGGAAACGGTGGTGTCGGCCGACAGCACCGGGCGGTGCACCAGATGGCGGCGCTGCACCAGGTTCCAGGCGAAATCGGCTTTTTCCATGGCGACCCGGCCCACATAGGCGTAGGCGTCCTCGCTGGGATTCACTTCCTCGGTCACGTCGGCGCCGCGCGGGCCGTCGCTGCGCAGCAGCAGCAGCTCGAAGTCGACGCCGATCTGGCGCAGCAGTTCGCGCCGGCGCGGGCTTTTGGAAGCGAGATAGATTTTCTTGTCGACCGGTTTCATCGGAGTCTTTTTATTCGAATTACACGCGATGATACGGGTGATTCTGCGTAATTGTCCACGCCCGATACAGCTGTTCGGCCAGCATCACGCGCACCATGCCATGCGGCAGGGTCATGCTGGAGATGCGGATCAGGCCTTCGGCCCTGGCTTTCAATTCAGGATCGAGGCCGTCGGCGCCGCCGATCAGGAAGGCGGTATCGCGCCCATCCTGCTGCCACTGCTGCAATTGCTGCGACAGGCCGACGCTGGTCAGGTCCTTGCCGCGTTCATCGAGCGCGATGATGCGCACCGATTTCGGCAGGGCCGCCTCGATGCGCTCGCGTTCCAGCGCCATGGCCGTGGCGGCCGTCTTGCTGCCGGAACGCTCGACCGGCTTGATTTCCTTGAGCACGATGCGC
This sequence comes from Massilia sp. BJB1822, assembly GCF_013369485.1. Classification (GTDB taxonomy): domain Bacteria; phylum Pseudomonadota; class Gammaproteobacteria; order Burkholderiales; family Burkholderiaceae_D; genus Rugamonas. The sequence goes on along the minus strand of NZ_JABWEB010000025.1, from coordinate 36,841 downwards.
AGCTCGGGCGGCATGCGCTTCGTGTACTCGGCAAAACCGCTTTCGATCCAGGCCGGCATTTTGTGGCCGACCGCGGCGATAATCAGCTGCACGCCTTACTCGGCTGCGGGCTTTTTGATGCGCTTGATGACGGTCTTGACCGGCGCCTCGGCTGCCTTGGCGGCGGATTTGGCCTTGGCTTCCTTGGCGGCCTTGGCCGATGCCACGGAAGTCTTGGACGCGGCAACCTTCACCTTCTTGCCTTCCGGCGCCTCGACGGCCGGCGTGACTTTCTTCGCGGCTTTCTTGGCGGCGGCGCCGGCAGCGGCAGCAGCCTTCACGGTGCCTGGCTTGCGCGCAGGCGCTGCCTTTTTCTCGATGACGGCTTCGGCCGACTTGGCGGCTTTGGAAGCGGCCAGGTGGCCCGATTTCTTTTTCGGTGCGGCTTCGGCTTCGCTGGCGGCCTTGCCTTCGGCCGAGGACTTGCGCTTGGCGGCGCCCAGCTTGACCGGCTTCTCGCCCCAGATTTCTTCCAGACGGTAGTAGGCGCGGATTGGCGCCTGCATGATGTGGACGATCATATCGCCCAGGTCGACCAGCACCCATTCACCAGTGTCTTCACCCTCGACGCCGATCACGTCGCCGCCGGCTTCCTTGACCTTGTCGCGCACCGATGCCGCCAGCGCCTTGGTCTGGCGGTTGGACGTACCGGAGGCGATGCAGATGCGGTCGAACAGGCTGGTGAGACCCGTCGTATCGAACATGACGATGTCCTGGGCTTTTACGTCTTCCAGAGCATCAACGACGGTGGTTTGCAGTTTTTTGATATCCATTTAATTCTTATAAAGATTATGTTGTTCAATATAGTCTAGCACTACCGGCGGGATAAGCGAGGCCGCCCTCTCCCCCCGTTGTAATGCAGCACGAATGCCTGTGGCCGAGACATCCTCGGCCAGATCGGCGGCCAGACAAGTCAGGCCGGCCGCTGCGCCGCGCAGCCGGGAAGGGCTGGCCAGGCGGCGCCGGAATTGCTCTGCGACGGCGGTTGGCACGCTGGCATCGTCCAGCGCAAAGCCGGGCCGCGCCGCCACGCAGAAGTGGGCCAATTCAAACAGGGTTGGCCATTCCTGCCAGCTGTCCAGGTTTTGCAGCTGGTCCGCTCCCATCAGGAAGCACAGCGACACGTCGGCGCCGACTTCGGCCCGGATCGCGCGCAGGGTGTCGATGGTATACGTCGCCTTGCCGCGGGTGATTTCCTGGCGGTCGATCACCACCGGGAAGGGCAGTCCGGCAAACGCCAGTTCCACCATTTCCGCCCGCTGCTCCGGCGTCGCCTGCAGCGCCGCCTTCTGGTAGGGCAGGGTGGGGATCACGCGCAGCTGGTCGGCGCCCAGCAGCTGCATGAAACGGGTGCCGAGGGCCAGATGGCCCCTGTGCACCGGATCGAAGCTGCCTCCCAGCAGGGCGATGCAGGTCTTCACTCAGCGAGCCAGTCGCGGTGCGGCAGGAAGTCGGTGTACAGCGCCGCTTCCGGCGAGCCGTCAGCCGGATGCCAGTCGTAGCGCCATTGCGCCACCGGCGGCATCGACATCAGAATCGCTTCGGTGCGCCCGCCCGACTGCAGGCCGAACAGGGTGCCGCGGTCGAACACCAGATTGAATTCGACGTAGCGGCCGCGCCGGTAAGCCTGGAAATCGCGTTCGCGCTCGCCGTAAGGCTGGTCCTTGCGCGCCGCCAGCACCGGCAGGTAGGCCTTCAGGAAGGCATCGCCCACGCTGTGCACCATGGCGAAGCTCTGCTCGAAACCGAGTTCGTTGAAGTCGTCGAAGAAGATGCCGCCCACGCCGCGCGCTTCCTTGCGGTGCTTGAGGTAGAAGTAATCGTCGCACCACTTCTTGAAGCGCGGGTAAAGCGTATCGCCAAACGGCGCCAGCGCGTCATGGCAGGTCTGGTGGAAGTGGCGCGCATCGCCGGCATTGCCGTAGAAGGGCGTCAGGTCCATGCCGCCGCCGAACCACCATACCGGCTTGCCTTCGGTGGTGCTGGTGGTGAAGAAGCGCACATTGAAGTGCACCGTCGGCGCATGCGGATTGCGCGGATGCAGCACCAGCGACACGCCCATCGCTTCCCAGGCGCGCCCGTTCAGTTCCGGCCGGTGGGCGGCGGCCGACGGCGGCAGCTTTTCGCCCATCACGTGGGAGAAATTGCAGCCGCCGCGTTCCAGCACATGGCCTTCTTCGATCAGGCGCGTGATGCCGCCGCCGCCTTCCTCGCGCTGCCACTCGTCGCGCAGGAAGGGGCGGCCGTCGGCCTGTTCCAGGCCTTGCACGATGCGTTCTTGCAGATCCAGCAGATAAGCCTTGACGGCGGCGGGGGAGGGCATGGCGGCAGCTGTGTTCATTTTTTTGCTTTTTCCGGGTGGGTAGGCCGGGCGTTTGCGCCCGGCCGGGCATGCGCTTAGTGCTTCAGGCCGCGCCAGCCGATATCGCGGCGGAACTGCATGCCGTCGAAGTGGATCTTGTCGGCCACTTCGTAAGCCTGCTTCTGCGCCATCTTGACGTTGTCGCCCAGGCCGACCACGCACAGCACGCGGCCGCCGCTGGTCACCAGTTTGCCGTCCACTTCGGCGGTGCCGGCGTGGAAGGTCACGGCTTCGGCGCTTTCGGCCGGGATGCCATTGATGGCGTCGCCCTTGGCCGGGTTGTCCGGATAGCCGGCGGCAGCCAGCACCACGCCCACGGCGGTGCGGCGGTCCCACTCCAGCTCCACGGCGTCCAGCGTGCCGTTGACGGCGTGTTCCATCACGCCCAGCAGATCGGTCTTCAGGCGCGACATGATGGGCTGGGTTTCCGGGTCGCCCATGCGGCAGTTGAATTCCAGGGTTTTCGGATTGCCGGCGGCGTCGATCATCAGGCCCGCGTACAGGAAGCCGGTGAAGACGATGCCGTCCTTCGCCATGCCCTGGATGGTGGGGTTGATGATCTCGCGCATCACGCGCGCATGCATGGCCGGGGTCACGATCGGGGCCGGCGAGTAGGCGCCCATGCCGCCGGTGTTCGGACCCTGGTCATTGTCCTGCAGGCGCTTGTGGTCCTGGCTGGTGGCCAGGGGCAGCACGTTTTTGCCGTCGCACATGACGATGAAGGAGGCTTCTTCGCCGGCCAGGAATTCCTCGATGACGATGCGCGCGCCGGCGTCGCCGAAGCGGTTATCGGCCAGCATATGGTCGACCGCCTGGTGCGCTTCTTCCAGCGTCATGGCCACTACCACACCCTTGCCGGCGGCCAGGCCGTCGGCCTTGATGACGATGGGCGCGCCCTTGGCGTCGATATAGGCGTGGGCCGGCGCCAGTTCGGAGAAGGTCTGGTATTCGGCGGTCGGGATGCCGTGGCGCTGCATGAAGGCCTTGGCGAAGTCCTTGGAGGACTCCAGCTGGGCCGCTTCTTTCGTCGGGCCGAACACTTTCAGGCCGCGCGCGCGGAACAGGTTGACGATGCCGCCGGCCAGCGGGGTTTCCGGGCCGACCACGGTCAGGCCGATATGCTCCTGCTCGACGAAATCGGCCAGGGCGTGCAGATCGGTGATGGCGACGTTCTGCAGGCGCGCATCGCGCGCCGTGCCGCCGTTGCCGGGCGCGACGTAGACCATCTGTACGCGCTCGGATTGGGCCAGTTTCCAGGCCAGTGCATGTTCGCGGCCACCGGAGCCGACTACCAGAATTTTCATAAGGACCGTTCGTTCGTTTGCTAAGAGCGGAAGAGCGGCCCTGCGGCCGCGGGTGGGGTGCGGATCAGTCTTCGATCACGGCGTTGGTATAGACTTCCTGGGTGTCGTCCAGATTTTCCAGGGCGTCCAGCAGCTTCTGCATCTTCAGCGCTTCATCACCGGTGAACACGGTTTCGGTGGCGGGCTTCATGATGATCTCGGCCACCTCGGCCTTGAAGCCGGCTTTTTCCAGGGCATCCTTGACGCCGGAGAAATCGTTCGGCGCGCACAGCACCTCGAAGCCGCCTTCCTCGTCCGCCACCACGTCTTCGGCGCCCGCTTCCAGCGCGGCGTCCATCAGGGTCGCTTCGTCGGTGCCGGGGGCGAACAGGAACTGGCCGCAGTGCTTGAACATGAAGGACACGGAATTCTCGGTGCCCATATTGCCGCCGAACTTGCTGAAGGCGTGGCGCACTTCGGCCACGGTACGCACGCGGTTGTCGGTCATGCAGTCGACGATGATGGCCGCGCCGCCGATGCCGTAGCCCTCGTAGCGCACTTCCTCGTAGCTGGAGCCTTCGTCGCCGCCGGTGCCGCGCGTGATGGCGCGCTGCACATTATCCTTGGGCATATTGGCGTCGGCCGCCTTGTCCATGGCCAGGCGCAGACGCGGGTTGGCGTTCACGTCGCCGCCGCCCATGCGCGCGGCCACGGTGATTTCCTTGATCAGGCGTGTCCAGATTTTGCCGCGCTTGGCGTCCGTTGCAGCTTTTTTGTGCTTAATATTGGCCCATTTGCTGTGTCCTGCCATGTTCAATCTTCCTTAGACGGTATGCAATCGAGGGCGATATTCTAGCATACCGCCCCCCTGAAATTGCGCCGTCCCAGGGGGCTTGGCGGGCGCTTAGACGGGGATGTAGTCGATGCCGTGCTGGATGCTGCCGATGACCTGGGCGTGGTTCTCGGGACTTTCGGCAAAACCCAGCAAAACCGACTCGCGCGCGACGCCTTTATTCAGCGCGCCAAGCCAGAAATCGAAGCCCTCCTGGTCGGGCTGGCGGTGCAGGGCATTCTGGTAGAGCTGGCTGAGGAAGGCTTCATTGCCGACGCTATTGCCATACAGGCGCGCGAATTCGGCGCTGTGGGTGAAGCCGGCGGCGATGTCCAGCATGGACACGCTGCGGTCGGCGGCATCGATCCAGAAACCCAGGCCATCCAGATCAGGCGCGCGGTTCAGGGCCGCCTGATACAGACGGTAAATCTGGCCGGCATTGCCTTTCAAATCGAAAGCAAGGGCGCGGTCGCTGAACACCAGGCGCTCGATGCCGAGCGTGACGCCGCTCTCCGTGCCATGGCTGACGGTGTAGCCTTCGCCATTCTTGGCAACGCTGTAGCCGGCGCGCTGGCCGCTGAACTGGGCGCGGTCGAGGCCAGCGCCACCGTCGAGCAGATCGTTGCCCTCGCCACCCAGCAGCAGGTCATCGCCGGCGCCGCCGCGCAGTTCATCGTCGCCCGCGCCGCCCAGCAGGAGGTCGCGGCCGCCGGCGCCGAACAGGTGGTCATTGCCGGCGCCGCCATCGAGCACATCGCCCAGCTTATCGGGCAGGCGCAAGCCGGCGGCCGCGTCGTAAAAGTCGCCGCTTCTCAGCACATCGTCGCCGTCGCCGCCGAACAGCCGGTCGTAGCCGCCATTGCCCTCCAGGCCGTCGTTGCCGGCGCCGCCATACAGCTCGTCATTGCCGGTGGTGCCGCTCAGATAGACTGGTTTCTCGTCTGCCATGATTGCCTCCTGGATTGTAAATATTGTAAAAAAATATAGTCGATATTGCACCGAAAGCCGGCGCCTGTCGACCGGCGCGCCAATCGTGCGCAACAGATGCGCACGATCGTGCAATTTTGGCTCGCCGCGTCATTGCCCTGACATATAGAACTGCTAGGATTTCTTTCTCAATAACAACTCTGAGAGTGGTAGCGATGGATAGACGGCAGTTTATGAAGCTGGGTGGCTTCATCACGGTATCGGTAGCCAGTGCGGGTCTGGCCGGTTGCGGCGGCAGCAGCAATAGCGGCGACAGCGCGCCGGGCGGCTTGCCGCCCGCCACCGGCGGCGACTGGAAATTCCCGCAGAGCGTGGCTTCGGGCGACCCGCGTCCGGACAGCATCCTGCTGTGGACGCGCGCCGTGCCGGCCGCCAGCGATGGCGTGGCCGCCGTCAGCGGCAAGGCCGAAGTCACGCTGCGCCTGCTGCTCACGGCCAGCGACAATAGCGCCCTGCTGGGCAGCAATGCGGCCCTGAATGGCAGCATGCTGAGCGATGTGCGCCTGCCGCTCAATCCCGAATTCGACAACACCATCCGCCACAAGGTCACGGGCCTGCAGCCGGGCCAGACTTACTACTACCAGTTCGTGGCCGGCGACGTGCGCTCGAACGTGGGCCGCTGCAAGACGGCGCCGGCCGCCACGGCCGACGTCGAGCAGCTGCAGTTCGCCTACCTGACCTGCCAGGACTGGAGCATCAACCACTGGGGCGCGCTGGGCCATATCGCCGCCAACGAAAAGCTGGACTTCATCGTCCACCTGGGCGACTACATTTACGAGACGGTGGGCGAGAGCTTCCAGACCGGTCTGGTCGAGTCGCGCCACGACGCCCTCAAGCTGCCCGACGGCAGCTTCAAGAACGGCAGCGCGGGCGCCAAATACGCCTCCACGCTGGCCGACTACCGCTATCTGTACAAGAAATACCGCAGCGACACCCGCCTGCAGGCCGTGCATGAGCGCTTCCCCTTCATCGCCGTGTGGGATGACCACGAATTCACCGACGACGCCTGGCAGGATGCCCAGACCTATGAGGGCAGCCTGGCCGCCGACGGCAGCCATGTGCGCCAGCCGCAGCGCCGCCGCAGCGCCAACCAGGCCTGGTTCGAATACATGCCGGCCGACGTCAGCCTGGACACGGCCGCCAGCGGCTTCCAGAACATCAAGATTTACCGCGATTTCCAGTTCGGCAAACTGGCCCAGCTGGTGATGACCGACCAGCGCCTGTACCGCGCCGACCACGTGATCCCGGAAGCGACGCCGAATCCGGCCACCGGCAAGGCGCTGGGCAGCATCGGCACGCGCTATATGGTGGCGCAGGACGTGTTCAACGCCGCCGAGGCGCAGAAAATGGCCGCCGCCGGTGCGGCCGGCGATGCGCTGGCCGCCACCACCATGCTGGGCGCCACCCAGCGCGACTGGTGGAAGAGCACCATGAAGTCCGCCACGGCCACTTGGAAGCTGTGGGGCAATGAAGTATCGCTGCTGCGCATGGGCTTGAGCGGCGTGGACGCCATCGCCACCCTGCTGGCGCTGAAAGCCATCCCCGACCTGGCTGGCAAGATCGGCAGCACGGCGGCCCAGGCCGGCGGCAATGTGGCTGTCGCCGGCGCCATCGTCGGTGCCGTCACGTCCGGCGCCGCGCCGGACAAGGCCCAGGCGGCCGCTGGCGCCATTGCCGCCGCGGCAGCCGCCAATGGCGACACCGTGGCGCGCACCACCGCCGCCATGGGCGCGGGGCTGAATCAGATCCAGGCAGGCGTGGCCGTGCTGGCCTTCGGCATGGCCCAGTCGGTGGCGGCCGGCGGCGCCAGCGCCCAGGCCACGGCAGCGGCGCAAGCCATCGCCGTCGGCTATATCAAGCCCGATGTGCAGGCCAAGAAAGTGGAATCGCCCTTCGTCGCCGCCGCCGGCCTGCAGGCCGCGCTGGCGCCGTACTTCCGCCGCTTCCTGCTCAACTGCGACCAGTGGGACGGCTATAACGCCGAACGCAAAGCCTTGATGTCGCACCTGAAAACCAATGCCATCGGCAATGTGGTGGCGCTGACTGGCGACATCCACGCCTTCTTCGCCGGCACCGTCAGCGACGATTACGACGCGGCCGATGGCGGCACGCCGGTGATGGTGGACCTGGTTTCGGCCGGCATCAGCTCGGACTCCTTCTTCAGCTACCTGCGCGACGCCTCGGCCGCGCTGGGCGAGCTGGGCGCGCTGGTGGCCTACCCGTTGACCTTGCCGGTGCCGGAGCTGGGTTCCGTCAGCCTCTCGGTCAACCTGCTCGACTACACCATGGGCAAGGCCGCGCCCACCCTCGACACCCTGCTGGAACAGGTCAAGGTCCAGCTGCGCGGCGCGCTGGCGGCCAAAGGCGTGCCGGAAGCCCAGCTCGACACCGTCACCCTGGGCCTGCTGGCCGGCCTCAAAGCCAACAGCGGCTTCAGCACCACCCTGCTCGGCCTGGCCCAGCAACTGGCCAGCCTGAACAGCAACCCCTGGCTCAAGCATCTGAACACCGATGCCCAAGGCTACACCGTGGTCACGCTCACGCCTGGCAAGCTGGTGGCCCAGTTCAAGCAGGTCAACAAGCTGGTCGGCGCCACGGCGCCGGCGAACGTGATCGCCCGCATCACCACCGCCACCGTCGCCGCCGGCACCCCCGCCGTCACGATCAGCTAAAGCAGCAACTGCCACTTTGATCTAAATCAGCAAATGTCCCACCCTGGTGTCAGGCACCAGAGGTGGACATTCTTTGATCTATGTCAGCAAATGTCCGACCTTGGTGCCTGACACCAGGGTGGGACATTGTTTGCGCCAGATCAAAGGCGGGCCGGCAGGCGTGGCGGTTTGCCTTTACAATCCTTGCATGATGAAAAGTATGCCGGACCCAGCCGCCAGCGGCGGCGCGCGTGCCGCCTATCTGGGCGGCTTGGCCATCGCTATCGGCGGGGCTGTGTTGTTTTCGACCAAGGCGGTGGTGGCCAAGCTGCTGTACCGCTATCAGATCGATGCGGTGACGCTGATCGCTTTCCGCATGCTGTTTTCGCTGCCGGTGTTTGCCGCCATCGCGCTGTGGCAGATGCGCACGGCGCCGCCGCTCAGCACGGGCGACCGCTGGCGCTTGCTGGGCCTGGGCCTGATCGGCTATTACCTGTCCAGCTTTCTCGATTTTCTCGGCCTGCAATACATCTCGGTCGGCCTGGAGCGGCTGATCCTGTTCCTGACCCCCACCTTCGTTCTCTTGATCTCGGCCACCTGGCTTAAGCAGCACATCAGCCGCAAGCAGTGGCTGGCGCTGCTCGCTTCCTATGCCGGCATCGTGCTGGTCTTCCTGCATGACTTGAAGGACGGCGGCAGCAATGTGGCGCTGGGCTCGACCCTGGTGCTCGGTTCGGCCACCAGCTATGCGGTGTATCTGCTGGCTTCGGGCGAGATGGTCAAGCGCCTCGGCTCGCTGCGTCTGGTGTCGTATGCGATGTGCGTGTCGAGCGCGGCCTGCATCGCCCAGTTCTTCCTGCTGCGTCCGGCGTCCTTGCTGCTGCAGCCGCTGCCCGTGTATGGCTTGTCGCTGGTGAATGGCTTGCTGTGCACGGTGATGCCGGTGTTCATGACCATGGTGGCGGTGCAGCGCATCGGCGCCAGCGCCGCCTCGCAGGCTGGGATGATCGGGCCGGTGTCCACGCTGTTTCTCGGCGCCTTGATCCTGGGCGAGGCCGTCACCGGCTGGCAGTTGGCGGGCACGGCCCTGGTGCTGGCGGGCATTTATCTATTGTCGAAAGTGAAGCACTGAACCTCAACCTTGAATGGAAGCCGATATGAAAGCGCGCATTGCCCTGATTGCCCACGACAAGAAAAAAGACGAGATGATCGCCCTGGCCAGCCAGTATGTGGATTTTTTGCGCGAGTGCACCCTGTGCGCCACCGGCACCACGGGCGGCCGCCTGGTCAATGAGCTGGGCCTGACGGTGGAGCGCAAGCATTCCGGTCCCTTCGGCGGCGACTTGCAGATCGGCGCCATGCTGGTCGAGGGCCAGATCGATGCCGTGATCTTCCTGCGCGACCCGATGACGCCGCAGCCGCACGAGCCGGACATCAATGCGCTGGTGCGCGCCTGCGACGTTCATAATGTAGCTTGCGCCACCAATACGGCGACCGGCCATCTGGTGCTGTCCCGGCTGCGCGAGCAGCAGGCGGCCAAATAATCCTTGGAGGTGTGATGAGCAAGGCGATACGCATGTCCCGGACCGGCGGTCCGGAGGTGATGGAATATGTGGAGGTCGAGGTCGGCGCGCCCGGTCCCGGCGAGGCGCGGGTGCGCCATGAAGCGGTAGGCGTCAATTTTATCGACGTGTATTTCCGTACCGGCCTGTATCCCCAGCCCCTGCCCAACGGCCTGGGCCAGGAAGGCGCGGGTGTGGTGGAGGCGGTGGGCGAGGGCGTGACCGAGGTGAAGGCGGGCGACCGCGTGGCCTATGCGGGCCGTCCCAACGGCGCTTACGCCCAGGTGCGCAATCTGCCGGCCAGCCTGCTGCTGGCGCTGCCCGAGAAAATCGGCTTCGACACGGCGGCGGCCATGATGCTGCAAGGCTTGACCGTGCAATACCTGCTGCACCGCACGGTGCAATTGAAGGCCGGCGATACCGTGCTCTTCCATGCGGCCGCGGGCGGCGTCGGCCTGATCGCCTGCCAGTGGGCGCGCGTGCTGGGCGTGAACCTGATCGGTACGGTCGGCTCGGAAGAGAAGGCGGCGCTGGCCATCGAACATGGCGCGGCGCATGTGATCAATTACAACAAGGAAAACTTCACCGAGCGCGTACGCGAGTTGACCGGCGGTAAGGGCGTGTCGGTAGTCTATGACTCGGTCGGCAAGGATACCTTCACCGGCTCGCTCGACTGCCTGGCGCCGCTGGGCATGATGGTCAGCTTCGGCAATTCCTCCGGTGCGGTAGAACCGTTTGCGCTGTCCGAGCTGGCCGCGCGCGGCTCGCTCTTCCTGACCCGGCCCACGCTGGGTCATTACGTCGCCCAGCGCGCCGACCTGGAAGCGGCCGCCCAATCGCTGTTCGGTGTGGTGGCCAGCGGCGAAGTCAAGATCGCCGTCAAGCAGCGCTATAATCTGGCCGACGTGGCGCAAGCCCATATTGCCCTGGAATCGCGCCAGACCAGCGGCTCCACCATCCTGATACCTTAACCATGAGCAATCAGACCAATCCCGCCGACGATGACGGCAACCCCAAATTCGGCCGCCTGCTCATCGTCCTGCTGCTGGTCGTCGGCCTGATCGGCGTCATCACCTTCGCCAGCGAAGCTTTCTACTCCTGAAAAACGGCTGAGCCCGTGTCCGATTGGTGTCAGGCACCGAATCGGACACGGGCTCAGCCGTAGAGCACGAGGAGATGGCTGGCGAGGCCGGCCTATTCGATGTCGAGGTCGACGCGCCGGGCTTTGCCGCTTTCGCCGGGGAAGCCGGTGAAGGCGCTTTGCACCAGGGCGGGCATGACGGCCGGCGTCGATTGCTTGCGGCTGGTGTTCTGGACGGTGACGTCAAACAGCTTCTTGCCGTTCATGCTGTTGATGGTCACGCGCAGATTGCGGTCGTAGTTGTGCTGGATGACTTCGCGGAACTCCGTCGGGCCGTAGAACCAGGGGTCGTAATAGGGGCGGTAGTAGCCGTAATAGCGGTAGCGGTAATACGGTCCCCAGCCAAAGCGCGGATAGCCCCAGGGCGCGTAGTAGCGCGAGGTCAGGAAGGGATCGGTGCTCTGCAAGACCTTGGTCGGACGGTCGATGGTGCTGAACTGCATGCCGACCTTGAGCTTGGCCTGTTCCGGCGCGTTGGCCTGGGCAAAGCCGAGCTTGGCCAGTTGGCCGCTGACCAGATTCAGATAGCTGCGGTATTCCAGCGTGTCCTCGGCCGGGGCCGGGGTCTCGAAGACATAGGTCTTGTCCTGGGTGTCCGCGGGCCACTCGTGGAACACGGTGACATTGCTGCGGATGGTGGTGGCGCAGCCGCTCAGCAGCAGGCTGGCTGCCGCAACCACGATGGCCAAGGCTTTCATGATCTTGCTCCCTTGATAAAAAGATTTCTTTCCTACCGATTAGTTTAGAACTAAGGGAGGCTCTCCGCTTCATTATTACAGAATGTTACGGAGGCCGGGAAACCGGAAAAGAATCGGGCGTCGCTTGCGCCCGGTGTTGGTAAAATAGCTTTTTGTCTCAGTCTCTCGAAACCCTATGCGCACCGACAGCCCTCAGACGATCTTCCGTAAAGACTATACCCCTCCTAGTTACTTGGTGGAAACTGTTGAATTAGGTTTCGACCTCGATCCGGCCCGCACCATCGTGGCCAACCGCATCACCTTGCGCCACAACCCGGACAGCAAGAGCCGCGACCTGGTCCTGCACGGCGAGGACATCGAGCTGGTGGCGCTGCGCATGAACGGCACGCTGCTGGAGCCGGGCCAATATCTGCTGGGCGCCAACACGCTGACCATCCGCAAGGCGCCGCTGAATGTGGTGCTGGAAATCGAAACCCTGTGCGCGCCGGAGCAGAACACCACGCTGTCCGGCCTGTACGTGTCGAACGGCAGCTTCTATACCCAGTGCGAGGCGGAAGGCTTCCGCCGCATCACCTATTTCCCCGACCGTCCCGACGTGATGGCGAAATACACGGTGATGCTGCGCGCGAACAAGGAACAGTTCCCGGTGCTGCTCTCGAACGGCAATCTGGTGGAAGAGGGCGAGCTGGAGGACGGCCGCCATTACGCCAAATGGGAAGACCCGTTCAAGAAGCCGTCCTATCTGTTCGCCCTGGTGGCGGCGCGCCTGGTCTGCCAGGAAGAGCGCTACACCCTGCAGTCGGGCCGCGAAGTGCTGCTGCAAGTGTGGGTGGAAGAGGGCAATCTGGACAAGACCGATTACGCCATGCAGTCGCTGAAGAACTCGATCCGCTGGGACGAGGAGCGCTGGGACCTGGAGCTGGACCTGGACCGCTTCATGATCGTGGCCGTGAGCGACTTCAATATGGGCGCGATGGAAAACAAGGGCCTGAACATCTTCAACACCAAGTATGTGCTGGCTAATCCGCGCGTGGCGACCGATATCGACTATGCCGGCATTGAAGCCGTGGTCGGCCACGAATACTTCCACAACTGGACCGGCAACCGCGTTACCTGCCGCGACTGGTTCCAGCTCTCGCTGAAGGAAGGCTTGACCGTCTTCCGCGACCAGGAATTCTCGGCCGATATGATCGGCACCGACACTGGCCGCGCCGTGACCCGCATCGACCAGGTGCGCACCCTGCGCCAAGCCCAGTTCCCGGAGGACGCGGGACCGATGGCGCACCCCGTGCGGCCCGACTCCTTCGTCGAGATCAACAATTTCTACACCGTCACCGTGTACGAAAAAGGCGCCGAAGTGGTGCGCATGTACCAGACCCTGCTGGGCCGCGACGGTTTCCGCAAGGGCATGGACCTGTATTTCGAGCGCCACGACGGCCAGGCCGTGCAATGCGACGACTTCCGTGCCGCCATGGCCGACGCCAACGGCCGCGACCTGAAGCAGTTCGAACGCTGGTACAGCCAGGCCGGCACCCCGGTGGTGACGGCGCGCACGCATTACGACGCCGCCGCCCAGGTCTACGAGATCACGCTGAGCCAGCGCTGCCCCGCCACGCCCGGCCAGGCCGACAAGCTGCCCTTCCACATCCCCGTCGCCGTCGGCCTGCTTGACGCCCACGGCAAAGACCTGCCGCTGACGCTCGAAGTCCCTTCCAGCTCAGCCCGTGTCCGATTGGGGTCTGACCCCAAGGTGGACACGAACTCGGCAGTGACGACGCTGGTGCTGGAGTTGACGGAGGCGGAGCAGGCGTTCCGCTTTGTCGGCGTGAAAGCGGAACCGACACCGTCGATCTTGCGCGATTTCTCGGCGCCGGTGGTGCTGGAGTGCGATTACAGCGATGCCCAGCTGCTGCACCTGTTCAAATTCGACAGCGATCCGGTGAACCGCTGGGAGGCCGGCCAGCGCCTGGCGCTGGAGCGCCTGCTGAAGCTGGTGCCGGCCGCTGCTGCGGGCCAGCGCCTGGAGCTGGACGACACCTTCATCGCCGCCCAGCGTGCCGTGCTGACCGATACCTCACTCGATGCCGCCTTCCGCGAGCAAGCCCTGATCCTGCCGTCGGAAACGGTGATCGCCGAGCATATGGACGTGGTCAATCCGCAAGCCATCCATACCGCGCGCCAATTCATGCGCCGCACCATCGGCACCGTGTTGCGCAACGAGCTGCTGGCCGTGTACGAGGCCAACCAGACGCCGGGCGCCTACAGCCCCGACGCCGCCTCGGCCGGCAAGCGCGCGCTGAAGAACCTGGCGCTGTCCTACCTGATGGTGGCGCCGGACCAGACCGCGCTGCGCCTGGCGCAGCAGCAGTTCGATGCCGCGAGCAATATGACCGACCGCGCCGCCGCACTGAGTTCGCTGATCCACAGCGGCGCCGACGCCGGCAAGTATCTGGACCGCTTCTATCAGGACTTCCTCAACGAAGCCCTGGTGGTGGACAAGTGGTTCGGCATGCAGGCCACCGCGCCGCATGCCGACGTGGCGGCCGTGCGCGAGCTGATGAAGCATCCGGCCTTCACGCTGAAAAATCCGAACCGCGCGCGCAGCCTGATTTTCAGCTTCTGCAACGGCAATCCGAGCCAGTTCCACGCGGCCGACGGCAGCGCCTACGATTTCTGGGCCGAGCATGTGATCAAGCTCGATGCGCTCAATCCGCAGGTGGCGGCGCGCCTGGCGCGCAGCATGGACCGCTGGCGCCGCTATGCGCCCGAGCTGCAAGTGCATATGCGGCGCGCGCTGGAACAGGTGGCCGGCACTTCGCCCCTGTCGAACGATGTGATGGAAGTAGTCAGCAAGGCCTTGGCGAATTAAGAGAGCGCCATACCAAGAATTTAAAACCAAAAGGGAAGTTCATGAAACGTATCAGCCTTACTCAATATCTGGTCGAAGAACAGCGCCAGCACCACAGCATTCCGGCCGAACTGCGGCTGCTGATCGAAGTGGTGGCGCGCGCCTGCAAGACCATCAGCCACTCGGTGGGCAAGGGCGCCCTGGGCGACGTGCTCGGCGCGCTGGAATCGGAAAACGTGCAAGGCGAGGTGCAGAAAAAGCTCGACGTGATCTCCAACGAGATCCTGCTGGAGGCGAATGAGTGGGGCGGCCACCTGGCGGCCATGGCGTCGGAAGAGATGGAGTCGATCCACCCGATCCCGAACCGCTATCCGAAGGGCGAATACATGCTGCTGTTCGATCCACTGGACGGCTCTTCCAACATCGACGTCAACGTCTCGATCGGCACCATCTTCTCGGTGCTGCGCGCGCCGGAAGGCATGGTGAATCCGAGCGAGCAGGACTTCATGCAGGCCGGCAGCAAGCAGGTCGCCGCCGGCTACGCCGTGTACGGCCCGCAGACCATGCTGGTGCTCACCACCGGCAATGGCGTGAACTGCTTCACGCTGGACCGCGAGATGGGTTCCTGGGTGCTGACCCAGCGCAATATGCAGATTCCAGCCAAGACCAAGGAATTCGCCATCAATATGTCGAACCAGCGTCATTGGCATCCGCCGGTCAAGCGTTATGTGGACGAGCTGCTGGCCGGCTCCACCGGCCCGCGCGGCACCGATTTCAATATGCGCTGGATCGCCTCGATGGTGGCCGACGTGCACCGCATCCTGAACCGCGGCGGCATCTTCATGTATCCGGCCGATCTGCGCGACACGTCCAAGCCGGGCAAGCTGCGCCTGATGTATGAAGCCAACCCGATGGCCTTCATCGTGGAACAGGCGGGCGGCATGGCCACCGACGGCAAGCATCGCATCCTCGACATCCAGCCTGAGAAGCTGCACCAGCGCGTGCCGGTCTTCCTCGGTTCGCGCGATGAAGTGGCCGTGGTGACGGGCTATCACCACGAATAAATGCTGGTTTTGCAATCTGAATAACAATATTTGCGCGCAACACTAGCAAAACAGCAGAATTGTTTGCTAGAATGAGCGCCTTTGCCGGTGTAGCTCAGTTGGTAGAGCAGCGCATTCGTAATGCGAAGGTCGTAGGTTCGACTCCTATCTCCGGCACCAGAATTAGAAAGCCGCATGTGAAAACATGCGGCTTTTTTCGTTTTGGCGTGTTCGCGGGCCGGCGTTGGCTGGACCTTGCAACTTTTTTCATCGCCCATGGTATAACTATTCGTGAAGAGGCAATCCACTACGATGGAGCAAATCATGAGTGCCGCAGACTTTGACAGCCGTGACTATTCCAAACGCCTTGTTGCGGTCGGCTTTTCCGCAGAACAGGCCGATCTGCAAGCTGAGGTGACGGGAGAAGTAATGAAGGAGGTGGCCGTACTCAGCCTGGCCGTGGAAACCCGGCAGGATAGGCAAAAACCTGAGCGGCAGTGGCTGGAGTCGAAGATCGACCAGGCCGTCGACATCCTGAATGGCCGAATTGGCCGGGTCTACGATGAACTCAATGTGAAAATCGACCGCGTTACGGTGGCGCTGGATGCAAAGATCGACCATGCCGCCGCGGAACTGAATGAGAAGATCGATCGTGTCGCTGCCGAATTGGATGCGAAGATTGACCGCGTTGCGGCGGAGTTGGAAGCGAAGATCGACCGCGTTGCGGCCGAATTGGATGCAAAGATTGATCGCGTCGCTGCCGAATTGAATGAGAAGATCGACCGCGTTGCGACGGAGTTGGATGCAAAGATTGACCGCGTGGCTGCTGAATTGGATGCGAAGATTGAGCGCGTTGCGGCTGAATTGACTGCAAAGATTGATTGTGTTGCGGCGGAATTGAATGTGAAGATCGCTCATGTCGCAGCAGACTTGGATGTAAAGATCGATCATGTTGCAGCAGACTTGGATGCAAAGATCGATCGTGTTGCAGCAGGTTTGGACGCAAAGATCGATCGTGTCGCGGCTGAGCTGAGCAAGGAATTCTGTACGAAGATCGACGCGGCGAAAAAATCCAATCTCCGCTGGACGCTCGCTATCGTCGCCACGATATCTTCGGTGCAGACGGGCGTGACGCTGGCGGCGCTGCAATACCTGCGTTGACTCGGCCAGACAGCGACTTGCATGCGTGTGCTCCACGGCTGGCGCAGCCAGGGGCGAAGCTGGCCCGGCCTCGCCAGCTTCGCCGATGCGCTATCATTCGGCCCCGTGCGGTGCTCTCCCGGCCGCCGCACGGATCTGCCAAATCAACCAAGAATAAGACCGCTTGCGCATGAACCGAGCCAGCACCATCGATCACATTCCCTTGCCGTATTGGCGTGCCGCGCTGGCGGAGGTCAGCCTGCTGCATCCTGAAGTCCCGGCGGCAAGCAAGCCGCTGGCGATTGGTTGTGAGGATGGGGAGTGGCGGGTGCTGGAGGCCGCGCCCAGCGTTGCCGCCTGGGCCGCCACCCAGTTCGCCGCCAGCAAGGCGCGCGCCGATGGCAAGGAAGCGCGGGCCATTCCATTTCTGCTGATTCCGGCCCGGCTGTCCGAACAGGCGCGCCATGGCGTGAAATGGGGCGCGGGCGATCTCCATCTTGGCCGCACGCTGCTCTGCATTCCCTGCCTGCTGGAGCGTTCCGGCGTGCTGCGGCCAGATCCCGAACGTCAGCCTTGGATTCCGCGCGATCTGCTGGCGCCGACCATGAAGCCCGTCGTCATCGGCGAGCTGGCCAGCCAGGACCGTTTCATCGGCAGCTTGCCGCTCAAGGCGGCCTCGCTGGGCGATGCGCTGCAGATTGCCTCGGAACTGTTTGCGCAGGTGACGGGCGCCGCCTTGCCGCTACTGCCGGAGGCCGAAGATGGCGAGCCGCTTCCGGAGTTTGCACTGGAAGGCCATGAGCTGGTTTCGGAGTGGCATGGCTTGCCGTACGAGCCGCCCGTCGTCGCGCGCCACCTGATCCGCCTGTATGACCAGATCATCCTCGACCAGCCGGCGCTGCCGCTGCTGGACTGCCTGCGCACCGTGGGCGAGCGTCCGGCGGCGCCGCCGCCTGCCATCGCGGAGGCGGAACCATGGCATGCCAATACGGTTGGACATATCAACCATGAGCATCCGCTTTCGCCGTCGCAGCGCGAAGCGATGGTGGAACTGGCGCGGTTGAAAGACGGCGCCATCCTGGCCGTAAATGGTCCACCCGGCACCGGCAAGACCACGCTGCTGCAAAGCGTGGTGGCCCAGCTGTGGGTGGATGCCGCCCTGAATGGCGCCGACTGTCCCTTGATCCTGGTGGCATCCACCAACGTCAAGGCGGTGGAGAATGTGCTCGACAGCTTTGCCAAAATCTGTGCGCAGACTGGTCATGAACGCTGGCTGCCGTATCAGGGCGGCTTTGGCCTTTTCCTCGCTTCCGAGTCGCGCGAAAGCCACCATCCAACCTGCACGGCATGGAACCATTCCTTCACCGACCACGAGGCGCCGGAAGCGGTGGCCCGCGCCGAAAAGTATTACCTGGCCAAAGCATCGGTCCTGTTCCCGCAAGCGGAGACGGTGGATGGCGTGAGCGCTGCGCTGCGCCAGACTTTGCAGTACCTGCAGCGCAAAATGCAGGACATCGTGGTGGCCCGCTACGCCGTGTTCAGGGCAGCGGGGGCAGATCCCGGCGAAGGCGGGGAAGTCTCCTGCAAGCGCCTGCTGGCGGAACAGCAGGCGCTGATCGACGCGGCCCAGGCAGCCATTGAAGCGGCGCAGCGTGAACTGCATGCGCAGGAGCAGCAGGCGCGCGTGCTGGAAGGCAGCCATCAGCGCATGCGCGAGGAGATCGACTGTGCCGAGAAAGCCTGGCTGGGCTATCTGGAAGGCACGCCGTGGTGGATGGATCTACTGAGTTTTCTGCCGCCGGTGCTGCGCCGCCGCCAGGCGCGCGACCGCAACTTCCTGTTGTCGAATGCGCTGACGGCCGATCTGCGGCACCGCGATGATGGCCTGGAGCAGCACTTCAAGGCGCTGCGCGAAAGGGCCGCGCGCCATCGTTCCCAAGCCCTGCTTGCGCTTAAGGAGCGCCGCGCGGAAGTCGAACACGGCCTGGCCACGCAAACGCAGCGGCGCGAAGCGTCCCATCAGGCACGGACGACTATCGACGGCATTTTCCGGCGCTGGCTGGCGGCGCTGGAAGATGGCTACGAAGCCATGCGCGGTATTGCCCTGAACGACTTGAACGACGCCATCGATATCATGATCCGCGCGGTGATGTTCGGGCTGGCCGACCGCTACTGGTCGGGCCAGTGGCTGCTGGAGATGCGCCAGCGTCTGATCGATGGCGCAAGCGATTCCAAGGGACGTGCCAGGCTGGAGGCCAAATACCGCCGCTTTGCCAAGTTGGCGCCTTGCCTGGTGTCGAACTTCCACATGGCGCCGGCCTTCTTCACGGCCTGGCAGGGCCGCGATATGCCGTTCTGGAATGCGATCGATCTGCTGATCGTGGACGAGGCGGGCCAGGTGTCTCCTGATGTCGGCGCCTCCATGTTCGCACTGGCGCGCAAGGCCATGGTGGTGGGCGATACCTATCAGATCGAGCCGGTCTGGAACAATGGCGAGGGCTGTGACCGCGCCAACGCGGTGAAATTCGGCTTGCTGGCCAATGTGGCCGACGCGCGCTACGACGCGATGGAGCAGGGCGGCTACACGCCGGCCAGCGGCAGTTTGATGCGCGTGGCGAACCAGGCTTGCCGCGTGCAGAAGTATCGCGATGTGCGCGGCTTGATGCTGACCGAACACCGGCGCTGCGTGCCGGAGCTGATCGGCTATTGCAATGAGCTGATTTACTCGGGACGCCTGCAGGCGTTGCGCAAGCCCATCCCACAGGAGCAGCGCCTGCTGCCGCCGTTCGGCTGGCTGAACGTGGCAGGCCAGGACCGCAGGGCCGGCGCCAGCCGCCAGAATCCGGAGGAGGCGCAGGCGATTGTGGATTGGCTCAAGGCCAACCGGGCCGGCATTGAGCAGCACTATGCCGACGCATCCGGCAAGCCGACGCCTTTGTGGAAGCTGCTGGGCATTGTGACGCCCTTTGCCGCCCAGGCAGGCGCCATCCAGCGCCTGCTGCGCAAGGAAATGCCCGATCTGCTGCACAAGGCTTCGCGCCTGACGGTGGGCACCGTGCATGCATTGCAAGGGGCAGAACGCAATATCGTCATCTTCTCTCCCACGTATGGCCCATCCTTTACTGGCAGCGCCTTCTTCGACCAGAAGCCGAACATGCTGAATGTGGCGGTGTCGCGCGCCAAGGACAGCTTCCTGGTGATCGGCAACGCTGGCTTGTTTGACAAATCGAAAAGCAGCCGGCCATCGGGACTGCTGGCAAGATATCTATTCCATCCGCAATGGGGAGCGCAGCTGGCGGGCGCGCGAAAAGCAAGACTTGTAGTTTAATACGAGGCAGGCCGTACTTAACGTGTTTTTTCCTGACCCCAGAGGAGATGCGCCATGTACCAGAACCTCTCCATCAAGCGCATCTTCGTCGCGCTCTTCATCATCACCGTCGTGCTGGCGGCGCTCACCATGCTGTCCCTGTTGCGGGTCTCGGCCAAACAGGCGGAAGCCCGGCAGGCGGCCGATTCGCGCTACCAATCGTATTTGCTGGCCGATGAGCTGAGGTAGAGCTCCGACGATCTGACCCGGCTGGCGCGCACCTATGTGGTGTCGGGCGAGGAGCGCTACGAGCGGCAGTATCTGGACATTCTGGCCATCCGCAACGGCCAGAAGCCGCGTCCCGAGCACTACGAGCGCATTTACTGGGACTTTGCGGCCGCCAATGCGCCTTTGCCACCATCCTCCGGTCAGACCGTGTCGCTGCAGGAGCTGATGCAGCGAGCGGGCTTCAGCGACAAGGAATTCGCCAAGCTGAAGGAAGCGGAAGCGAATTCCAACGAGCTGGTGCGCACCGAGGTGATCGCCATGAATGCGGTCAAGGGCCACTTTGACGATGGCAAGGGTGGCTTCACGCGCAGCGGCGATCCCGATCCGGACATGGCGCGCCGCATCATGCACGATCTGGCCTACCACCGGAACAAGGCCAAGATCATGCGGCCGGTGAACGATTTTCTCGCCCTATTGGATGAGCGCACCAGCGCCCAGGTGGTGACGGCCACGGCGGCTTTCGAAAGCGCGCAAACGCTGGCGCAGTGGCTGCAAGGCTTGTCCGTGCTCGCGGCGGTAGCCTGCCTGCTGTTCGCCTACCGCTATATCCGCAGCGGCTTGCAGCAGGCGGTGGACACGGCCAAGTGCATCGCTGCCGGCGATTTGAGCCACGATATCGACACCAGCCGCAATGACGAAATCGGCCAGCTGCTGCAGGCCATGCAACACATTAACGGCAGCCTGGCCGAGATGATCGGCAATATCCGCAGCAGTACCGACCAGATGACGGTCGCCACCAGCGAAATCGCCAGCGGCAACGCCGACCTGTCGGCACGCACGGAATCGCAGGCCAGCTCATTGGAGCAGACCGCAAGCGCCATGGAAACCCTGACCGACACGGTGCAGCAGAACGCCAGCAACGCCCAGCAGGCCAACCGGCTGGCGGCCGATGCGGCCAGCGTTGCCGAGCAAGGCGGCAGCGTGGTGTCGCAGGTGGTGTCGACCATGGGGGCGATCCGGGATTCTTCGGCGCGCATCAGCGACATTATCGGCGTCATCGACGGCATCGCGTTCCAGACCAATATCCTGGCGCTGAATGCGGCGGTGGAGGCTGCGCGCGCCGGGGAGCAGGGGCGCGGCTTTGCCGTCGTTGCATCGGAGGTGCGCAATCTGGCGCAGCGCAGCGCGGCGGCGGCCAGGGAAATCAAGGATTTGATCGGCGCCTCGGTGGCGCGAGTCGAGGAGGGCGGCCGGCTGGTCGATGCGGCGGGCGAAACGATGCAGCGCGTGGTGGCCTCGGTGCATAAGGTGGCGGGCATCATGGGCGACATTACCAGCGCGAGCCAGGAGCAGAGCAGCGGCATCGGCGAGGTCAATGTGGCCATCGGCCAGATGGATTCCATCACCCAGCAGAATGCGGCCCTGGTGGAGCAGGCCGCCGCCGCTGCCGAGAGCCTGCAGGAGCAGGCGCAGGCGCTGGGCAGGGCAGTCAGCATCTTCCGCCTGAAAGGCGGCGGAGTGCAGCGCAGTGCGGCGACGGCCCTGGTGCCGATCCGGGCGCCAGCCAGGGCCTGAGGCCTGGGGCTTAGAAGCTGGCGATGGCCGCCGGCTGGCCGTTCTTGAAGGTGTAGATGGTGACGGGCGACTGCTTCATATCGCCCTTGCCGTCGAAGGCATACGTACCGGTCACGCCCTTGTAGCTGTTGGCCGAGATATCGGCGCCGACCTTGGCCGGATCGAGCGAATTGGTTTTCTGCATCGAGGCGGCATACATCTGCACCGCATCATAGTAGGCGGCAGCGTAGACGTCGGGATCGGC
The DNA here is from genome assembly GCF_013369485.1 of Massilia sp. BJB1822. GTDB lineage: Bacteria > Pseudomonadota > Gammaproteobacteria > Burkholderiales > Burkholderiaceae_D > Rugamonas. Next base: position 14,901 of record NZ_JABWEB010000025.1, on the reverse strand, counting down.
GTTGAAGCGCTTCTTGAACTTGGCCTTGAACGCAGGGCCGGCGGCGGCTTTTTCCAGCAGGGCGCCGCCCTGCACGCACAGCACATTGTCGCCGACGGCGGGGCCGCCCAGCTTGCCCATCTCCGGGGTGCAGATGGTGTCGCCGCCGAGCAGCTTGGCGTTGATGCCCAACTGCTTCATCTGGCGCGCCATCGGGGCGCCTTGCGGCGCGTAGCCGCCAAAGAAGATGGCGTCCACCTTCTTGGTTTTCAGCTTGGTCAGGATGGCGGTGAAGTCGAAGGACTTGTCGGTGGTGAATTCGTGGCCGGCCACGGCCAGGCCGGACTGGCGCGCCTGCTTCTTGAATTCCTCGGCCAGGCCTTGACCAAAGGCGGTGCGGTCGTCGATCACGGCCACGGTTTTCAGTTTCAGCTCATTGGCCGTGTACAGGGCCATCTTGGCGCCCAGCTGGGTGTCGCTGGCGTTGACGCGGAACAGATTCTTGTAGCCCTGCTGGGTAACCTTGGGGTTGGTGGCGACGGTGGAGACCACCATGCCGGCGTCGTTGTAGACGCGCGAGGCGGGCATGGCGACGCCCGAGTTATACGGACCGACGACGAATTTCACGCCATTGTCGGCCAGTTTCTGGGCCACGGTGACGCCGGCTTTCGGGTCGCCCTGATCGTCCTCGGAGAGCAGTTCGAACTTGAGCTTCTTGCCCGCCACCGTAATGGGTTTGGCGTTCAATTCCTCGACCGCCAGGCGCGCGCCGTTTTCATTGTCTTTGCCGGAGAAGGCTTGTGGGCCGGACAGGGGACCGGTGTGGCCGATTTTGACCAGCATTTCCTGTGCGCCGGCGCCAGCGGCAAGGCCCAGCAGCGCGATCGCGCCCACGGTGTGCTTCAAGTTCATTGGGTCTCCTTCTGATTGGTTTGCTTGCGCTGAATTATCCACGATCCGGGCGCGAGGGCAAGCAAAATGCAAGGAGCGTCGGGTTGTCCTGTACTGGCCCGGATTCGGCGTCGCCAGGATGCGCTACGCAGCCCGGAGGCGGTCAGGGGATGGTTCAGGTGCCGGCTCCCGGGGTGTTGCCCGGATGGGTGCCTGGTGCCTCGCCGCTTTCGATGGGCGTGACGGCTTTCACGCGCGTTACCGGCCGCACGGGTGGCACGGCGTCCGGCCTGACCGCCGGTGTGGCGCCCGGACGGCCGGCAGCGGCGCCCGGCATGTCGTTTAGCCGGTAGGCCGCGACGGCGGCGGCAGTGGCCGGGTCGTTGGCGATGTCGCGGGCGGAGCGCTGCGCGCTGAGTGCCGGCTGTACGTTTGCGGTTTCCGTGGCAGCGGGCGGCTCGGCAGCGGGCGTGTTTGCCGTTGTCGCCGCTGTTGTGCCGGCTGGCGGTGCAGCAATGACTTCGGCAGTGGCTGGCGGCTGCGTAGCTGCCAGCGAGGCTTGGGCGCGCACGGCCGCTGAAGCGGCGGCATTGGCATTGGTTGCATTGCGGGCGACGATCTGCGCGTCGGCAGCACCACCGGCGGCGGCTTGACGATTCGGGCTGGCGGCAAGAGCGCTTTGGCTGCGCGCGGCGCTGGCTGCCGCCTGTTCCAGGATCTGGGCCTGGGTTTGGCGGGCCAGGCCGGCGCGCCGGATTGCCGTTTCGTCGTCGGTCTCGGACTGGGCGCGCAGACGCTCAAGCATTGCCTGCGCATCCTGCTGGCGCTGCACGGCGGTGCCGGCGTCGCGCCGGGATTGTTGCTGCTGGTCGCGCTGCAGCGACTGGCGGGCCAGGTCCTGTGTCTCGCGCAGTTGCTGTTGCTGGACCGTGCGGGTGGCTGCGGCCTGCTGTTGTTCCGTGGATTGGCCGGCCGCCTGGCGCTGCGCGCGTTCCAGATTGAGCTGTTCCTGGGTGATCGCCTGGGCAGCGGCGCGGCGCTCAGCCGCCAGACGATCCGCCAAGGCTGTGGCGGCCGCATCTTCCTCGCGCGTGCTGCTTAGTTGGCGTACCGCGGCAGCCTGTGCTTCGGCTGCTCGGGTTTGCTGGGTTGCGTCAAGCTGGCGGTTCTGCAGCTCGGTATTGGCGACTTCGCGCGCAAAGGCCAGGCGGTTCGCCGCCTGCCGCGCTTCCTGCGTGAGGGCGGCGGGATTGGCGGCGTTTGCGGCAACCCGCGCTGTTTCCAGCCGTCGCGCTTCCTGCTGCGCGTTGCTTGATTGCGCGGTATTGTTGTTCGCGTTGGCTTGTGCCACTGCTTCCTGGCGCCCGATTGCCTGCTGAACCGCGCTTGACTGCGCTGCGGCGTTGCTTTGTGCTGCAGCTTGCGCCTCGGCTTGCAGTGCTGCCTCCTGCTCCGCGCGGGCCGCCAGCAGCGGGGCGGCCGTCTCCACTCCCGCAGTGGCAGCGGTGACGCCGGGCGTGGCGGCGGGTGTGCCGAAGGCGCCCGCATTGCGGCTGGTGTCGAGCGGTGAGTTTTGCGCTATGGCGGCGGGATTGAGATTGGCCCCAATCTGGTCCAACTGCTGCGCGGCGGAAGCCAGTTGCGCCAGCACGCCGGCACGATCAGTCTCAAAGGCGGCGCGCAGGCGTGGACTATCGACGCCCAGCGTGTCCAGCTCTTCGTTCAGTTGCGATGGCTGCGTGGCAAAGCCCAGCTGCGCCAGCTGGGGCGGCAGTGTAATCGGCGCATTGCCTTGTGCCGCATTTATGCTTTGCAGGCCTTCATACGCTTGTGCCAGCGCGAAGGCGGTATCGTTCAGTGCACTTAGATCGAGCGTGCTGCTTGCACCGGCACTTTGTTGCAGTTCGCTTAAACGCTTCTGCGACAGCGCCACCAGCGACAGGTAATGCCCGAGCGGCGACAGCTCGGCGCTGGCGGTGGCAGGCGAGGGGAGGGCGGTGGCATTGGCCGCCTGCAGAGGATTGAGGTCGGGCGCGCGATACACCGCGCCTGTCTCGGCAATTGGGGGAATGGAAAGCATGAACGCACCTGCCTGGGAAAGAAAACCAGCATGCCAGATTTGGCGTTCGCGATATGTGGGCTGGCTAACAGATGGCGGCGATCTGCATGTTTGGTTAGCTGCCGCACGGTAGGCGCGGCAGCGCAGGCATATTGTTGATCCCGGCTATTCCAATGACCATTACGCGAGGACTCCACCATGGACAGCAATATCGAGAATCAAAGTGAGAAGCAGGCCGCCAATATCGCCAATGCGACCAGCAATACCCGCAATGAACTGCACAGCGTCATCGACAAGGTGGCCGACAAGGTGCCGGCCGCCACCGACCGCCTTAGTGCCGGCGCCCACAATAGCGTGGACAAGGTGGCCGACAAGGTTGGTTCCCTGTCCGAAAGGCTGAGCAGCAAGGGCGAGCAGCTGAGCACAAGCTATAAGCGCCTGGCCGATTCGAGCCAGCGCATGGCGGAAACGGGCCGCGGCTATGTGCGCAAAAGCCCGGCCCTATCGGTGCTGGTGGCCATGGCGGCCGGCTACGCCGTGTCGAAGCTGATCGGCTCACGCAAGCATTGAAGACGGCCGCTGGCCGGGAGTATGTCGTTTTCGGGACGGTTCGCCTCAGCGGGGCGGCTGTCCGTTCCCCCATGGTGGGCCGGGATGGTGCTATGCTCTGGACTGATGAGCCATAAGCCCAAAGCGCCTGCATGGATGTCTATGCCCCTCAAACGTGGTTGCCGCATGAACGGCCGATGCTGCCGGGTTCCCCGTCCACGCCCCATCATTCGGCGGGGCGGCGGCTAGCGTATCTACTGGTCGGCTTCATCGTCGCGCTGACGGGCGGCTTGGGCAACGCGCTGGTCACCGTTAACTTGCCCTATTTGCAAGGCGCGCTGGGCGTCTATCCCTTCGAGATTCAGTGGCTGCCGGCCGTCTATGTGATGGCGAATGTGTCCATGAATCTGCTGCTGGTGAAGTTTCGTCAGCAGTATGGCCTGCGCCTGTTCACCGAATTATTCCTGCTGCTGTACGCGATTGCCACGCTGGCCCACCTGTTCGTGCACGGCTTGGCCTCGGCCATCGCGGTGCGCGCGGCGCACGGCATGTCCGGCGCGGCGCTGACGGTGCTGGGCCTGTACTATGTGCTGCAAGCCTTCCCCAAGGAGCACCGGCTGAAAGGCGTGGTGATCGGCGTCGGCTTTGCGCAACTGGCCTTGCCGCTGGCGCGCCTGTTTTCCACCGATCTGCTGGAGATCGGCGAATGGCGCGGCCTGTATTTCTTCGAACTGGGCATGGCCCTGTTGTCCTTGGGTTGCGTGCTCTTGCTGAAACTGCCGCCGGGAGACCGCGTCAAGGCTTTCGAGAAGCTGGACTTCCTGACCTTCGCGCTGTTTGCGCCGGGCGTGGCCCTGCTGTGCGCCGTGCTGGCGCTGGGCCGCACGGTCTGGTGGCTGGAGGCGCCCTGGCTGGGGTATTGCCTGGCCGCGTCCATCGTGCTGGTGAGCGGCGCCCTGCTGGTCGAGCACAATCGCGCGCGGCCGCTGCTGAATACGCGCTGGCTGGCCACGTCCACCATTGCGCGCCTGGCGCTGGCCGTGGTGCTGATCCGCATCGTGCAGTCCGAAGCCAGCGGCACGGTGGGCTTCCTGCAGGCGCTGGGCCTGAACAACGATCAGATGCAGGTACTGTGGCTGGTGACGCTGGCGGCCAGCGTGCTGGGCATGTTGTGCAGCGCGCTGACGATCACGCCGGCGCGCATTCCTGCGTCGATGGTGGCGGCATTGGCGATGATGGCGGTGGGCGCGCTGATGGACGCCCACGCCAGCAATCTGACGCGGCCCGCGCAAATGTATGTGAGCCAGTTCCTGCTGGCCTTCAGCGGCGTCTTCATACTGGGGCCGGTCTTCATTTCCGGCTTTGGCGCGGTGATTGCCGAGCCGCGCAACCTGATCAGTTTTTCGCTGATGTTTTCCATGACCCAGAATCTGGGCGGCCTGCTGGGATCGGCCATGGTCGGCACATTCCAGGTGCTGCGCGAGAAATACCATTCCAGCCAGCTGGTCGAGCATCTGACCCTGCTCGATCCGCAAGTGGCGGCGCGCATCCAGTCGGGCAGCGCTGCGCTGGGCAGCGCGCTGGCCGACCCTGGCCTGCGCGGCGCGCAAGGCGTGGCCTCGCTGGGCGCGGCGGCTACGCGTGAAGCGAATGTTCTGGCGTATAACGACGTCTTCCTGATGATCGCGCTGGTGGCCATCGGCACCATCGCCTGGATGCTGCTGCACCACTTCTGGAATCTTTGCACCGCAAGCAAGGCCCGCCCCATGGCGCAGAATGCGCAGGCCGGCATGGCCCAAGTCTCACTCAATAACTCGGGATCGCAATGAGTACACCGACCACTTCGACCACGCCAGAGAACAAGGACAGCAATGTCCCTGCGCCCCCAGCGGCCTCCATGCCCGAGCAACCAGATCGCCGCCACCAGTGGTATTCGGCGGCGGGCTTTGCACTGGTGGCGCTGATCGGCGTGCTGGTGGTGCTGTATGCGTGGCGGCTGCCGCCATTCACCAGTTCCATTGTCTCTACCGAAAATGCGCTGGTGCGTGGCCAGGTCACGCTGATCGGCACCCAGCTGCCAGGTTATGTGGTGGAGGTGAAGGTGCAGGACTTCCAGCATGTGAAGGCGGGCGATCTGCTGGCGCGCATCGATTCGCGCATTTACGAGCAGCGCTTCGAACAGGCGGAGGCGCAATTGGCGGCGCAGCAGGCGGCGCTGGCGAATTGGGAACAGTCGCACCGCAGCGCCCAGGCCAGCATCGCGCTGAACCAGGCGGCGCTGGCCAATGCCGAAGCGCAGGCGGCGCGTTCGAAAGCCGACCTGGGACGCGTGGACCAGCTGGTGGCCGATGGTTCGCTCTCGGTGCGCGAGCAGGATTCGCAGAAGGCGGCGCGGGCGCAGACCGTGGCCGCGGTGTCGCAGGCGCGCGCCAGTCTGGAAATCTCGAAACAGCAGGCGCAGTCCGTCACGGTGAACAAGGCTTCGCTGGAAGCGGCCGTGGCCAATGCGCAGGCGGCGTTGAAGGCGGCCAAGGTGGACCTGGACAACACCCGCATCACCGCGCCGGCCGACGGCCAACTGGGTCAGGTCACGGTGCGCCAGGGCGCATACGTGAATGCGGGAACGCAGCTGATGGGCCTCGTGCCGCAGCATATGTGGGTGATCGCCAATCTCAAGGAAACCCAGATGAGCAATGTGCAGGTGGGGCAGAGCGCCACCTTCAAGGTCGATGCGCTGGACGGCGCCACCTTGACCGGACAGGTCGAGCGCATTTCGCCCGCCACCGGTTCGGAATTCAGCGTGCTGCCGGCCGATAACGCCACCGGCAATTATGTGAAGATCGCACAGCGCATTCCGGTGCGCATCCGCATCGACCCGGGCCAGAAGCTGGCGGCGCGCCTGCGGCCCGGCATGTCGGTGATTGTCAGCATCGATACCTCGGCGGTGCTGAATGATGTGGACAGCAACCCGCCGCCGGCGCCGCGCGGCAAGGCGCAGGGAGCGCGGCCATGAAGTCTGCGCGAGGGGCATCGCCGGCTGCACTGCTGGCATGGGCCTTCCTGCTGGGCGGCTGCGCCGCAAAGGTCGGCGCGCCGCCCGCGCCGACGCTGGAAATGCCCGCGCAATGGCGCATGAGCATCGGCCCCGCAAGCCAGGGCCAGGCGGTGGAGCGCCAGTGGTGGCAGGCGTTTGACGATCCCGCGCTGACGGCCCTGGTGGCGCAGGCGCTGGAACGCAACGGCGATCTGCGCATCGCCCAGGCGCGCGTGGCCGACTACCGCGCCCGGCTGGCCGCCGCTGGCGCCGCGCAGCAGCCCACGCTGGGCGCCAGCGCCGGACCGGGGCGGGCGCGCGCACTGGCGCCAAATGGCTTGCCGCGCGTGGGCAATGTGTTTCAGACCGAGGTGCAGGCAGCGTATGAGATCGATGTCTGGGGCCGTCTTTCCAGCCTGACACAGGCCGCTGCCGCGTCCTACCGCGCCGAACAGGCCAGTGCCGATGCGGCGGCGCTGTCCATTGCCGCCAGCGCCGCCAGCGGCTACCTGAATCTGCGTGGCCTGGATGCGCAGCTGGAATTGGCCGAGGCCACGCTCAAGCTGCGCGCAACCTCGCGCGATCTGGCGCAGCGCCAGTTTGAAGTCGGCTACAGCTCGCGCCTGGAATGGCTGCAGGCGCAGGCCGAATACCAGGCCGCGGCCGAACAGATACCGCAATTGCAGCGCCAGATCTTCGAACAGGAGAGTGCCCTGGCCCTGCTGGCGGGCGGCAATCCGGGACCGGTCCGGCGCGGCAAACCCTTGGCTGAGTTGGCGCCTCCGCCCGTGCCGGCGGGCCTGCCATCGGAGCTGCTGCGGCGCCGTCCCGATATCGCGCGCGCCGAGCAGAATGTGGCGGCCTCCAACGCCGCGCTGGCCGCCACGCGCGACCAGCTGCTGCCGTCTTTCCGCCTGACGGCGGCGGGCGGCATCCAGTCCAGCGATTTCAGCGACTTCCTGCATTCGCCCATCAAGCTTTGGCGCCTGGCCGCTGGCGTGAGCGCGCCGCTGTTTGATGGCGGCCGGGTGCAGGCCCAGACCGATTCGGCCGCCGCTCAGCGCGACCAGGCCATTTACGCATACGAAAACACGGTGCGCACCGCCCTGGCGGAAACCGAGAACGGCATCGACGCCATCGTCCGCCTGCGCGAACAGGTGGTGCAGAATGATGCGCGGCGCGATACGGCGGCCGAAACCCTGCGCATCGCGCGCAACCGCTACCGCAATGGCTATGCTTCGTATCTGGAGGAGCTGGATGCGCAGCGCACCCTGTACGGCGCTGACGTGCTGCGCCTGCAATTGAGAACGCGGCTCCTGGCCGCGTCGGTGGACTTGTACCGGGCCATGGGAGGCGGCTGGAGCGCCGCCCCCATTCAGCCCTGAGGGATTACTTCACTGGCGCGAACAGATCGCACTCGAACACGCCGCCTTCTTCCTCGACGTATTCGGCGTCATAGCGCTCGAAGCAGGGCGCGTGGCGCGGCTCCATGCCCATGCCCGGCAGCACCTTGGTGTAGAACTCCTGCCAGACCTTGACGATTTCCTGCGGCTGGCCCCTGAAGCGGGCTACGGCATAGCGGCCGCCCGGCAGGGTGGCGACGCTGGCTGGAGCCGGCGCCACGTAGTCGGCCGCCACTTCCACGCAGGCGTCGTAGCGGCACTGCTCGGGCGGGGTGCTGTGCGGATCGTCCAGGCCAATGCCATAGGTGACGCGCTTGCCCAGGCCATGCTGCTCGCGCCATGGGTTGAAGATCTTGTCCCAGAAGTCGGCGATGGCCGGGCCGAATGGACCGGTATAGCGCTGGTAAGCCACCGTGGTGGGCGGGAAGTCGACAATTTTCACATCCACTTACTATCTCCTTTATTTGGAAGGTGAGGCCTGATGGACAGGCGGGGTTTCGTGTTTATGGCGGCGCAGTTTGCGCATGATGCGTCCCAGCAGATGTTCGGCATCGTCGATATAGGTGAACACGGCTGGCACCACCAGAAGGCTGAGCAGGGTCGAGGTAATCAGGCCGCCGATCACCGTGATCGCCATCGGCGAACGGAAGCTCGGATCGGCGCCCCAACCCAGGGCTAGCGGCATCATGCCCGCGCCCATGGCGATGGTGGTCATCAGAATCGGGCGGCTACGTTTGTGGCAGGCGTCGACCAGGGCTTCGAAGCGGCCCATGCCCGCCTGGCGCGCCAGGATCGCGTAGTCCACCAGCAGGATCGAGTTTTTGGTCACGATCCCCATCAGCATGATCAGGCCGATCATGGACGGCATCGACAGCGCGCTGCGGGTGATCAGCAGGGCCACGAAGGCGCCGCCGATCGACAGCGGCAGCGCTGCCAGGATCGTCACCGGCTGCATGAAGTCCTTGAACAGCAGCACCAGCACGCCGTAGATGCACAGCACGCCGATCAGCATGGCCAGGCCGAAGCTGGCGAACAGCGCCGCCATCTCCTGGGCGTCGCCCAGTTCCGCAATCTTCACCGACGGCGGCAGGTTCTTCATCGACGGCAGGGCGCGCGCTTCCTCGTTCAGCTCACCGAGCGAACGGCCGCCCAGTTCCACGTCCAGCGTCACGTTGCGGCTGCGGTTCAGGCGGTCGATCTGGGCCGGGCCGCTTTCCATGGTGATGCTGGCCAGATTCGCCAGCATCACCGGACCGTTCTTGCCCGGCACGGTCAGGCGCCCAATGGCGTCCAGGTCGGCGCGCACGGCGTCCGGCAGCTTGACGCGGATCGGCACCTGGCGTTCCGGCAGATTCATCTTGGTCAGGTCGAAGTCGTAGTCGCCGGCCGTGGCCACGCGCACCGTTTCGCCGATGGCAGCTGCGGTCACGCCCAGGTCGGCGGCTTTGGCGAAGTCGGGACGCACGATGATTTCAGGACGCACCAGCGAGGCGCTGGAAGTCACGTTGCCGATGCCTTTCAGCGTGCGCAGTTCGCGCTCCACCTTTTGCGCCGCCGCCGTCAGGGCCAGCGGATCTTCGCTGCGCAGCACCAGCTGCATCTTCACGCCGGTATCGGGCGGGCCGACGTTGAAGCGCGCGCCGGGGATGTGGGCCAGCTGCTCGCGCAAGCCGTTATCGATATCCGGCATCGATTCCTTGCGGTCGTTGCGGTGCGTGGTGGTGATGGTCAGCACGGCGCGGCGCGCTTCGGCTGCCGCGCCGGGGGCGAAAGCGTCGCCGCTGGAGCCGCCGCCGATGGAGCTGAACACCTCGGTCACGCCCTTGACGCGCATTGCGGCCAGGCGCGCCTGCTCGGCCACCGCCTTGGTTTCTGCCAGCGTGGAGCCGGGCGGCAGTTCCAGGTTGATCTGGGTCTGGGCGCGGTCGGCCGCCGGCACGAAGCCGGTCGGCAGCAGGCCCACCAGCATGATGGAGCCGACGAAGAAGGCCAGCGAGGCGAGCGCCGTGATGTGGCGGTGGGTCAGGCACCAGCGCATGGTCTTCATATAGCGCTGCATCAGCCAGCCGTCGCCCTGGTGCGCCTTGGGCTTGGCCGGTTTCAGCATATAGGCTGCCATCATCGGCGTCAGCAGACGCGCCACCACCAGCGATGCCAGCACCGCCAGCACGGCGGTCCAGCCGAACTGCTTGAAGAACAGGCCGGGCACGCCGCCCATGAAGGCGGTCGGCAGGAACACAGCCACCAGGGCGAAGGTGGTGGCGATCACCGCCATGCCGATTTCGTCGGCTGCTTCCATCGCGGCCTGCATCGGCGATTTACCCATATGCAGGTGGCGTTCGATGTTTTCGATTTCCACGATGGCGTCGTCCACCAGCACGCCCACCACCAGGGCCAGCGAGAGCAGGGTCACGGTGTTGAGCGTGTAGCCGAACCAATAGATGCCGAGGAAGGCCGGCAGCACCGACAAGGGCAGGGCGGCCGTCGCCACCAGCGTGGCGCGCCAGTCGCGCAGGAACCACCAGACCACCAGAACCGCCAGCAGCGCGCCTTCGTACAGCAGCTCCATCGAGCCGACGAAGTTTTCTTCCACCGGCTGGGCGTTGTCGATCGATTGCTTGATCTCGATATTCGGATTGGCCTTCTGCAGCTCCTCCACGGCGGCACGCGCATCGCGCGCCACATCGGTTTCGCTGGCGCCCTTGGTGCGGAAGATCTCGAAGCCGACCACCGGCTTGCCGTCCTGGGTAGCGACGGCGCGCGATTCGGCCACGGTGTCGCTCACGGTGGCAACCTGGTCGAGGCGCACATGGCGGCCGTCTACCAGCGGAATATCCATGCGTGCCAGATCGGCCGCCGTCTGCACGGTGGCGATGGTGCGCACCGACTGCTCGGCACCGCTGACGTCGCCGCGTCCGCCCGGTGCTTCCTTCTGCACCTGGCGCAGCTGGCGCGACACGTCCAGTGCCGAGACGCGCAGCGCGGCCATGCGTTCGTCATCGAGTTCGACGCGGATTTCGCGGCTGGCGCCACCCACGCGCTTGACCGCGCCCACGCCGTGCACCGACAGCAGGCGCTTGGAGACGGCGTTGTCGACGAACCAGCTCAGTTCCTGGTCGTCCATGCGGGTGCCGCTGTCCTTCCTGTTGGTGACGACGAAGGTCAGCACCACGCGGCCGGCGGTGGAGACCTTGCTCACCACCGGGTCGCGCAGCTCGGCCGGCATATCGGCTTTCACGCGCGCCACGGCGTCGCGCACGTCGTTCACCGCGTCGGAGATATTCTTCTCCAGGATGAATTCGACGGTGATGGTGGCGGTGCCGTCCAGCACCTTGGTGTAGATATTCTTGATCCCCTGCAGGGTCGCTACCGAATCCTCGATCTTGCGCGCCACCTCGGTTTCCAGCTGGGCCGGGGCGGCGCCCGGCAGCGAAGCGCTGACGGTGACGATGGGCAGTTCGATATCGGGGAAGTCCTGCACTGGATTGGCCTTGTATGCCAGCAGACCGGCAAGGGTCAACAGCACAAACAGCATGATGGCCGGGATCGGATTCTTGATCGATAAGGCGGAAAAGTTCACGGACGCTCCTTAGTTGCCGGCCTTGACCGGCTTGGCCGAGGCGGTGGCGGAGGACGGTGCGACGTTGCGCACCAGATCGCCGTCGTTGAGGAAGCCGGCGCCGCTCACCACTACCGGCGTATCGCCTTTGATCCCGTTCAGCACCTCGATGCGGTCGCCCAGGCGGCGCCCGGTCTGCACCTTGATCTGGCTGACGCGCTGGTCGCCGTTCAGGCGGAAGACATAGCTGAAGCCATCGCGCACGGCAATGGCCTGCTGCGGCACCGTCATGGCGTCGCTGCTGCCCAGTTCAAACTGGCCGCTGGCGAACATGCCGGCCTTGAACGGCGCATCCTGGCTGCTGTTCGGCGGCAGGTCCACGTAGACCAGGGCGGAGCGGGTCTGCGCATCCACGGTCGGCGCGATCATGCGCACCTTGCCCGTCAGTTCGCTGCCGTTGGCCGCCTTCACCAGCGCGCTGGCGCCGACCTTGATGCGGCGCAGTTCGGACGCGGTGACTTCGGCGCGCCATTCCAGGCGGCCCTGGCGGATCATGCGGAACAGCTCCGTCCCCGCGCCAACCACGGCGCCCACGGTGGCGCTGCGCGCCGAGATCACGCCGGCATCGGGCGCCACCACCTGGGTGTATTTCAGGCGCAGCTGCTGGGTCGCCAGCACCGCCTTGGCGGAAGCGATGCGCGCATTGGCGGTCTGCTCGGCGGTCAGGTATTGGCTGATCTGCTGGGCGCTCAGGGCGCCGCTGCTTTCCAGCGTGCGCGCCCGCGCCGCATTGCCTTTCGCTTCGGCCGCATTGGCTTCGGCTTCCAGCACGGCGGCGCGCGCCTGGGCCAGTTCGGCGTTGACGGTATCGGCCGAGAACACGGCCAGCACTTCGCCTTTTTTCACCACATCGCCCACGTTCACGCGCACCTCGGTCAGGCGCAGGCCGTTCGATTCGCTGCCGATGCTCGCTTCCTGCCAGGCGGCCACGTTGCCGTTGGCGGTCAGGCGGTTGGGCAGGGTCGCGTTCTGCGGACGGGCGGTGGTGACGGTCAGCGCCGGCTTCTGCGCCTCGGCCTTCTTCTCGTCGGCGGCCACCGAGGCCGGAGCGTACAGCGCGCTGCCCGCGGCGGCAACGGCCAGGACGGCCAGCGTGGCCAGGGCGGCGGGTTTCATCTTGATGTTCTTCATGGTTTTTCCGTATCAGTCGATTGTGCTTTCCAGCCGCCGCCGGCGGCGCGGTAGAGGGCGATCCAGGCGGCGCTGCGCTCGCGCTGCAGGCCGACTACCGTGGTTTCGGCCGCCAGGCGCGTGCGGCGCGCGTCTTCCAGCTCGAACAGGCTGGCCAGGCCGTTTTTGTAGCGGTCTTCGGTGGCCGTGAAATTGACGCGGTAGCCATCGAGCGCCGTCTGCGCATCGTTGCCGCGCTGCGCCGTGCTGTCCAGGTTCACCAGCGCTTCCTCCACCTCGCGCACCGCCTGGCGCACGCTGCCGCGATAGCTGCTCACGGCCGCCTCGTAGCGCGCCTTGGCCGCATCCACATTGGCGCGGCGCGTGCCGGCGTCGAAGATGGGCAGGGTCATTTGCAGCGGGCCGACGGTCCAGGTATTGGCGGTCACGTTGGCGCCGTTGGCGTGGATGCGGCCGCGGCCCACCGAACCGCCGAGGGACAGGCTGGGGAAGCGTTCCGCCTGCGCGCCCGCCACCTCAAAGCTGCTGGCCGCCACTTCGCGTTCGGCGGTGAATACGTCGGGACGCTGGCTCAAGGTGTGCGCCGGCAGGCTGGCGATGCTCACGCCTTGCGCCGGCATCAGCGCTGCTTGGGCTGCGTTCGTGCCCAGCTTCTGGCGCAGTTCCGGTTCGCCCAGCGCGGTCAGCGCCACCAAGGCCTTGACGTCGATATCGCAAGCGGCGCGCTGCGCCACCTCGCGGCTGCGGCCATCGGCCGCGCTGGCGCTGGCCAAGGCCGCGTTGGCGGGCGACTGGAAGCCGGCCTTGGCGCTCAGCTGCGTCAGGTTCGCCGTCTGCTGGCGCGATAGGCTGTCCTCATGCGCCACGGCCAGCAGGCGTTCGCAGGCGCGCAGGCTGTAATACTGGTTGGCCGTTTCCGCCGCCACCGAGACGCGCGCCTCATGCCATCCCGCCTGCGCGCTTTCATAGCGTGCCTGGGCCGCATCGCGCGCGGCGCGGTTGGCGCCGAACAGGTCGATCTCCCACGAAGCCTGCAGCATGGCCTGCGAGGTGGTATTCACCGGCGCCTCCGACTGCTTGCTCATGCGGGTCGACGTCGCCACCGCGTTCACTTGCGGCGCCAGCGCCGCGCCCGACGCCACGCGCGCCGCGCGCGACTGCGCAATGCGCGACTGGGCGCTGGCGATGCTGGGACTTGCCTGCTGCGCCGCCCCGATCAGCTCCACCAGCAGCGGATCGCCCTGGTGCTGCCACCAGCCAGCCAGGTCGGCGATGCTGCCGTTATGCGGCAAAGGCGCCTGCCACTGCGGCGGCGCCGCGGCCGCGACCTTGCCGGCCGGCCCGGACGTGCCGCAAGCGGCCAGCGCCAGCGCTGCCGACACGGCCAGCGCGCTTGAACGAATCTTCATGCTTTCCCTTCTTCTTGTAGTCTGGTCTTCTCCGCCGTCACCAAGGCTTCGGCATAACGGACCAGGTGTTGAATCCAGTGACCGATCGGGTCCGGCCCTTCCATCAGGCGCGGCGAGCAGATATGGATGACATCGCGGCCGATCATCAGCTGCACCGCCATGGCGGCGATCGCGTGCACCAGCCTTTGCACATCGTCGCTGGGCAGGGACACGCCGAGATGGCGCGCCAGCACCTCCGTCATCGCCAGATGTTCGGGCTTGATGCCGTTGATGATTTCCTCGGTCCACAAGCCGGTCGGCTCGATCATCTCGCGCATCCACATGCGCATGCACAGCTGGGCCAACTCGCCCTGCATCGCGGGCGCAAGCAGTTGGGCGTAGAAGCCCTCCAGCGCTTGGCGCAGCGTGAAATGCGGCTGGTTGAACATCTCGATATTCGATTCCGGCAGCGGCATGAGATCGGTCAGGCTGGCGCGGTACAAGCCTGCCTTATCGCCAAAGTAGTAGCTGATCGCAGCCACATTGGCACCCGCCGCCAGGGCAATCTCGCGTGTCGAGGTACGCGCATAGCCTTGTTCCGCGAACAGGCGCATGGCCGCCAACAGCAGGCGTTCGCGCGACTGCTCGCCATCGGAGCGGGGTTTTCGGGTGGGGGTTTTGTCAATCATGCAGCATTAAAGCATACAATTAAAACATTTGATATAACTAAATCGGTCATTTGATTTACTTATGTAATAAGCTGTCTAAGCCTACCACCGGCCGCCGTCGCCAATCTTAAGAAAAGACTAAGCAAATACTGAAAGTTGTTTGAGTGGGGACGAAAAAAA
>NZ_JABWEB010000024.1 GCF_013369485.1 Massilia sp. BJB1822 | reverse complement strand
ATAGGTTTCATCGTTGTCGCTGAGGCGGCTGCCGTCCCAGTCGTAGGCGATGTTGTGGGTGGCGATGGTGGAGGCGAAGTCATTGGACCAGCTGGGCGCTTCGGGCGTGTCCTCATTCCAGTCCACAATCTGCTTGTAGGCTTGCAGGCCATCCTGGCCGTCATAGCCCTTGCCGCGCGTGGTTTCGACCGTACCCGCCACATAGGTTTGGCGGTTCATGGCATCGAAGCGGTATTCGACCTTGATGGTTTTGCTGAGGCCGGCCGAGGGGTGGTAGCTGGTGGTGACGTTGCTGCGGTTACCGTAGGCGTCGTAGACGTAGCTCTGGCGGTAGTCGGCGTTGCGCACGCGGGCGGTGATGGTGGCCAGGCGGCTTTGGGCGTCGTAGCTGAGGCTCTGGTCCTGGATGTAGCGCCCCTCGTTGCGCAGCCACACGCGTTCGCTGACGCGGTTGCCGGCCCGGTCGTAGCTGTAATAGGTGAATTGGCCCAGGGCCGTGTCGGTGATCTGGGTCAGTTGGGCGCTGCCGTCGTCGTAGCGGTAATAGATGTCCTGCCTTTTCTTCGGCTGGCCTGCCTCCATCGTCACTTCGCTGGCGATATGGATCAATTGGCCCGAGGCATTGTATTCATAGTTGGCGGTGTTGCCCCCCAGGTCGGTATGCTGCAGGGTGCGGCCGAAGCGGTCCACGGCCCAGGTCTTGGCGATGTCGTTGCGGTAGCGCTCGGCCGTTTTATGGTTGCGGGCGTCGTAGGCGAAGAAGGTGGAGTAGTAGCCGTCGTTCGACTCGATGATATTGCCGCTCAGGTCATAGCGCAAGCGCAGGAGGGCACCGCTGCTTTTGAACGTATCGTGAGGGGTGATGGTGAGGATGCGCCGGCCCAATTCGTCATATTTGTAGCGCTCGCTGATCGCATCGGTATTGCTTACTTCGCCGTTGCTGCTGCCCTCCCAGTAGTACTGCGTGACGCTTTCCGTCGTACGCGCAGTTTGGCGGCCCAGACGGTCATACTCGTAGGTCGTGGTGCGGCTCCTGCCGTGTTGCAGTTCTTGACGCATCTGCGTGCGTTGGCCGAAGTTGTCCAGTTTGTAGCTCACCACGCCGCCATCGGCGTGGATTTCCTTGCTGACCTGGCCGTTGGCGTCGTATTCCAGCTTGTTGATATGGCCAGCCGCGATCGTGGCCGCATTCAAGCCCTCGCGCTGGGTGGTCAGATGACCCAGCTTGTCGTACCAGAAGTCCTTGTAGTAGTCGGCGCCGTTGCCGGTGTTTTGCAGGGAAATGCTGGCGACCTGGTTGTCGGCGGTATAGCTGTAATTGGTGACCCAGCGCGCGTTGCGCGCATCGATGCGGCTGAGCACATTGCCCCAGCGGTCCAGCTTGAGCTTGTCCGGCCCCGCGCTCACGCGCGTGGAACTGACAATAGTGCTTTCAATGCCGCGCGTGCTGTCGACATAGCGCTCGAAGGCGGCGGCCAGGCTGTTGCGCATGCCGCTGAGGAAGCTGCTGGTGAAGGTGGAGGCATAGCTGCTCATGGTGGTGGCCAGGGCGTTGAGCGAGGTGTCCACCTGGCCGATGAACCAGCTTTGCGCGGCCAGACGCTGGGCGTCGCCGCCGGCATAGCTGTAGACCTCGGTAATCAGGCGGCTGACCAGCTCGTCGCGCTTCAAGCCGTTGGACAACTGACGGCTGAGTTCGGCCACTTCCTCGGGCGGCGCATTGCGGTTCATGCCGACCTTGATCAGCCGGGTCACAAAGTCGGCGTCGCTGAGCGAGGAGGGCAGGCGGTTCTGGATCTCTTCCGATTCGAGGATGCTGCGCACGATCTGGCCGGCCGGGGTGCCGTTGCTGCGTTGCAGAACCGCCGAGATCAGGGCCGAGGGTTCAGGCGTGCGGCCCAGCAAGGTGACGTAGAGCTGGGTGATCTCGGTGGCATACCGGGCTTGCGGCGTCATATTGGTGGCCGCACCGCCGCCCGCATGCGTGGCCTGGTTGCGCAGGGCCAGCGCGATGCCGCCGAGATAGGTGTTGAGGGCCGTGGTATTGGCCGCAGTTTGCAGGTCGGCCTGGACGCTCTGCATGACATTGCCGACTTTGGTGGAAAAGACCGCGGTATCGTTGTTCAGCGTGCCGGTGGTCAGACTGAACATCAGCCCCACGACCAGCTCGCCGCGTGTGAAGCGGTCGACCGGCTGGGTGAGCCGCTCTTCCCAGACACGCAGACCTCCGCCCTCGGCCAGACGGTCGGTCCCGTTGCGGAAGATGCGCTTGATGAAGTCGGTATCGGAAACGGCCGGGCCATACAAGCTGGGCAGGCTTTCGATGATATTGCGCGCGATCAGGGCCAGTGCCTTGTCGTCGCGCGCCGCCTGATCGGGCTGGCTGGAGTCCAGATAGGTGTTGAGCTGGTAGAGGCCGGCATTGATTTCCAGCGCGGACGGCGCGCGGCCCATCAGCAGCACGTACATCTGGCCGAGCTTCAGGATGCGGCGGGTGGTGGTGTCGGTGCTGGCATTGGTTTGCGAGCTGGCGGCCACCAGCAGGTTGGCGCGGGCCAGGGCGGCCAGGCTTTCGCTCAACTGAACATCGGAGGGGATGGCATTGCTGACGCCTTGCGTGCGCCGCAGGTAGTTGAGCCATTCTGTTTGCGTCCAGGCGCTGCTGCCTTGGCCCACGTTGGCGGCGGCAAGGGCCAGCTCATCGGCCTTGCGCAGGGCGCTGGCCTTGGTCGAGGCCACTTGCAGCGCGGCAGCCTGGATCCGGAGCAGGCCGCCCAGTGCCGTGCCGAGCGATTGCGCGATGGTGTTGTCCCGGGCTGCGTTAGTCCGCGCGGTGTTGCAATTATTGAGTGTGGTGCTGGCATTGCTAAAGTTTATGTATGCCTGGTCTATTGCTTGCTGAGCTTGCTGAAGTGCATTGCCATAGTTGCTTGCCTCGTAACTGGCTCGCCATTGGTTAGCGTCGGCAACACTCTTGACCTCTTGAAGGAAGTTGTTGCGCACCCGCGCGCTATTTCCTATTTCCAGCTCTTTCAGACCGGCGAAGAAGAAGTTATAGGCAAGTTCGCCATTCGTACGCGCACCGGGATTCTGATCATTCACCCAGAAATTGAGCCCCTCATCGTCCGGAGTCCGCCCTAGAACGAGTTCATATAAACGCTTATAAAACGCGGTCCGGTCGCTACTGGACGGCACTACCGCTTCGATAATTTGCGGAAAGGTAGTAGTTCCCGCATCTAATTGGGCCAAATAACGTATTACCGTGTCATAGCTGGCATCCATGCGGAATGCGACCAGCATACGGTGCAGCATGTCTTTATTGCCAGAGCTATTGAAATTTCTGCCTTGCTGGGCCCGGATTACGTCGGGGGCGCCGTAAACTCCTTGCTGGCTTAAGCTGCTATATGCGTTCCGTGCCCAGTTATAGGTGTTAGCCGCGTTGCCTGCATCCCGCTCGGCCCTGCCGAGAATATCGCTCGCTTCGGCCAGGCCGCGCTGGAATTCCGCACTGCCGTTGAATTGCTGAATCGCGTCGTTGACGCGCTGCTCGAACCAGGCTTTGCAATCGTACTCGGAAGCGAGGTTATAGGTCTCTTCGCTGACACCGCGGATCATGCCCCAGGCAACTTCCCCACGCGTTGCGCCGGCGTTGAGGCGGTTCAGCCAGTATTCGTCGCCGCTGGCGCGGCGTGGCCGGCCCAGGATCTGCAGGTAAAGCTGATCGACGAAGGCGGTATTGCTGGTGGCATTGGCATAAAGCCGCCGGCCTTCAGCGCTGACGCGGATGAAGTCCTCGGCAATGGCTTCGGGCGAAGGTATCAGCCGGTTGCCATTGATTAAGGCCTTCATATAGTAGAAGAAGCCCGCTTCCAGCGGATTGTTGTTGGCGTTTCGATTGAGAACGCCGACGTAGAGGCGCGCCACGTCGCGGGCGTAGGAGGCATTGTTGCCCGCCTCGGCGTTGATGGCGGCGGCCGCGGCGCGTACGGCGGCGTCGGCTGTAGCGTTGGCGGCGACCAGCTCATTGGCCAGGCGCGCCGCATTGCTGGCGCGGCCGGCGATGTCGTTGACATGGGCCTGCACCACCTTGAGCGCGTCGGCCAGTTTTTGCTGGAAGGCGACTCGGCCGTTCAGATTGTCGATCATGCCCGGACCATCTATGACCGTGCCGCTGAGGAAGGAATTCAGCATGCCGACGGCAATGTGGCCCATCCAGCCGCTGCTGTCCACGCGCTGGCGTTCCGTGGCGGCGTTGACCCAGAACGTCAGCCCTTCCGGATCCGGATTGGCGCGTCCTTGAGCCTGCAGGTACATCTTCTTCACGAATTCCAGCGGCGTGCGCAGATTGGCTGGAATGACGCGCAGCCCCTCAGCCGAGTTGAGCATGTTTTGCGCTTCCAGCGCATCATTGGCGTTGCCCAGCAAGGCATGCGCGAGGTTGATCAAGCCTGCGGCATCCAGGCCGGTCCCGGCGCCCCGGTTCAGCAGCGCTACATACAGCCTGGCCGCGCGCAGCAGCGGTTCGGCCATGGGCTGATCGCGGCGCAGCGCTTCGGCCGCCGCAACCGACAAATTCGCGCTCAACAAGGCGTTGGCGGCGTCGGTTGCTTGCCGCATCAAGTCCGCGGCCTTGATGGCGGCGTTGGCGTTTTCCTGAGCCACCCGCGCGGCCAGTTCCAATGTCGGCTGATACGCCATGCCGATCGCCGTCGAGATATCGGTGCTGGTGACGACGGTCAGGAGTTGTTTCGCCAAGACCGTATCGTTGCCCGTCATATTGAGGGCGTAAGTCAGGCTGACCGCTGCCTTATTATTGAACAGGGCGCGGGCATTGCTTTCGGAAGGCGCGCTGCCTCTCAGCACGCTTTCCACCATATGATAGGCAACGTAGCCACGGTCATAGGTGGCCAGTGCAGTGCTCCATTTGTTCAGCTGGTAGCCATCGATATCCTGGCCGAAGGCATTGCGGTAGACCGCTTTGACGAAGTCCGCATTCGACAGGCTGGCCGGATAAAGGGCCGCGCCTTCGGACAGCAGCATCTGCCGGCCGATTTCCGCGAAATCGCAGCGGGGATTGGTTTGCAGCGCGTTCAGCCAGAAATTGAAGCCGCCGCTGTCTGCCGCGCGGTTCAGCAGGGTGACGTAGAGACGGGCCAGGCGCAGCCGCATTTCCTCCAGTGGCCGCTCGGCCTCGCTCAGACGCATGGTCGTGGCATAGTCCGGCGCTGCGCGCTGCCGCGCTTCGATGGCCAGCAGCACGCGCTGGGCGGCCGAAGTGACGTTGGCGTTCTCGCTCTGGCTGCCAAGCAGAACGCGGCCGATCTCGATCAGCGTCGGGACATCGGTGCTGGGTTCCGGCAGGGCGACATAGGCCATGCTGATCACGAGCTTGTCGAAGATGGCCTTGCGTTCGGCCAGCTGGACGGCATCGTTGCCGGTGTATCCGGTCTTCTGCTCGATCAGCTGGACCACGAAGGCGCCCCGGCTGAGCTGGCCGCTGTTCAGCTTTTGCAGCCAGTCCACCAATTCCGTTGCGGAAGGCCGGTGGCCTACCAGCGAGGAGTAGACGCGGTTGATCAACGGCTCGTTGTATTGCTCGCGCGTTTGCCCGACGTCGGGCTGCAAGGTGCGCCATTCATCCATGGTCAGGAATTGGCTGGCGATTTCCTCAACGGATTTGCTGGACTCGACCCAGAATTTCAGGCCACCGGTATCGGCGGCGCGGCCATAGATGGCGATGTAGAGGCGGGCAATCTGCATTTTGCGCAGCTCGCGCGCGGCTTCTTCCCGACCCAAGGCCTTGGCGCCGGTTGGATCGGTGTCGGCCATGAGCATCAGGCGCTGGGCCATGGCCGGATCGTTGCCCTTTTTCTCGATCAGATAGTAGCGCAGTACTTCCACGCGGTTCGCCAATACGGCCTGCTGTTCCTTGAGCAGGTTCAGCACCACCTGGCCCAAGGAGTTGTCCAGCGGCTTGCTGGTATCGGTCAAGGACGACCAGCTGGCTTGCAGCGCCGCCGTCCATTTTTGCACCAGCAGTTCGTAGTTCGAATGCGTGGCCGGCGTGATCCTCAAGCTTTCCGCGAAGACGAGGTCGACAAAGGCCCGCGCGCTGCCCGCACCGCGGGCGATGATGGAATTGCGCAGCATTTCTGCGCCGATGGTCTGCATGGTGCTGCCATCGTTGGCGCGCCGCACCCAATAGTCGAAGCCACCGGCGTCCGGCGCGCGGTTCAGCAGGAGCAGATACATGGGCAGTATCTGCTCGGCCTTGGCATCGCTCTGGCGCGCCTCGATCTCAAGCTGGCCGCCATCGGATTCGAATTCGGGACCGCCAGGCGCCTGGATGCTGATGCGGTATTCATAGCGGCCGCTGGCCATGCCGCTGGTATTGAAGACGGGGATGCCATCGATCCAGGTGACGCGCTGTTCCGCCAAAACCCAGGGTTCGCTGCTTGAGCGGCGATAGCGGACCAGGACCCGGCTGCCCGCGTCGGAGCGGTCGCCAATGACCAGCAGAGCGTCGGCGGGCGTTTTGTCGCTCTGGCGCAGTACCTTGGCCCAGGAGCCGTCTTCGTTCTGCTGCAGGAACTCGAGCTGGGCGCCTTGCAGGCTGCCGGCATCGACCACCTGGCCGAGCAGGTTGTAGCGGATGCTCGTGCGCTGCAAATTGCCCAGGCGCGACAGCTGGTCTACGCCGCCCAGCGTGAGCAGGGGGCTTTCGCCCAAGGGCTGATTGGGCACTGACGCTGCATTGCTGACGACCCTGGCCGTGAGGTTGCCGCGGGCATCGAACAGGCTGACTTTGAAGACGCCGTCGCCCGAGTTGCTGAGCCAGGCGCGGCCGGCATTGTCGTAGCGGGTTTCCTCGACCAGCTGGCCGTCGCCCTCCGGCCCCACCCGGCGCCAGGCCAGCTCGCCGAAGGCGTTGTAACTATAGTTTTCGATGATGGGGGCGCCGACCGTGTTGCGTATCAGGTCGACATTGCCCGGCTTGAGCACGGACTGCACGCGGCCCAGGGCGTCATAGCGGGTGAGCTGGTAGGCCGTTTCGACGCGGTTGGCGTTGTCGGTGACGGCGCGCCACTGGTACTGCAGGCGGCCGTGCCGGTCATACGAGTAGTTGATGAGCTTACCCTCGGCATCGAGGGTTTGCATGGCGCGGCTGTTGGCGTCGAAGGCCGTCATCGTCACGCGGTCCCACGGACTGCCGGAACCCGTCGGCAGGATCCTCTCATCGATGTTCTGCGGCGCGCCGGCGGCAAATTCGATGCGCGCCACGGCGTTGCCATGGGCGTCCAGCTTCAGCATCGTCAGCTGGCTGTTCTGCACCGTGGCGCTGGCGCGCGGTTTGCGCGCAATGGCGATGGTGCGGCCCAGCGCGTCGTAGTAGGTATAGCTGTTGTGGCCTTCCGCATCCGTGGTGCGGGTCAGGTTGCCCAGCGCATCGTAGCCATAGGTCGTGACGATGTCGCTGGCGGGGCTGCGGCGTCGGCGCCGGCATGGGCGCCGACGCGGGTTTCGCTTTCCTTGCGGTTGGCCGCGTCATACTTGTACTTGACGGTGCGGTCCTCTTTCGCCGCCCGAATGCTGTTCGCATCGTAGCCGCTCCATTCCAGCCTACATTGCTGTACTCCGTTTGCGTATCGAGGTTGCCGGCGTGGTCGTAGACATAGGTGTTGAGATAGGCGCTGGACGCGCCCGCCGTGTCGTTCAGGACTTGGATCTGGGCGCGCTTGTTGCCGCGCGCATCGTAGTAAAAACGGGTTTGCGCGGCGCGCGTAAGCTGCTTGTATTCCAGGTCGGCGCCATAGGTCTTTTGCACGACCACCTCGCCGAAGGCATTGTAGGCGGTGTCGGTGGTGCGCCTGGCCTGGAAGGTGTTGTTCCCGCTCAGGCTATGCTGGTCGTACATCCATACCAGCGGTTCGCTGACCTTGACGACCCGACCCAGCCTGTCGTACTGGGTTTCGATGGTGCGGTCGGCGGCTGGGTTGGCCCGCTGGCGGAGGATGGCGTCCAGGCTGGCCTGCGTGTAGACGGCGGGCGCAGGTTCGCTGGCAGACAGAGGATCGGCGTAACGGGTCAGGGAAACGACCTCGCCAAAGGCGTTGCGCTTGTAGCCGGTGACGCCCTTGGCAGCGTCCACCTCGTATAGGACCAGGCCGCGCGCATCGTACACCTTGTAGCTTGGATTGCCGCTGACGTCGGAACTGAAGACGGCATTGCCCAGGGCGTCGTAGCGCGTAGTGATGCTGAGGTCCTTGACCACGATTTCCGAACGCACCCCTGGGGTTTGGGTGGGATACTCGGTGCAGACACTGGCGCTAGGCAGGATGGTCTGGATCTGGCGTCCGGCGTTGTCGTAGCGGTAGCTGGTGGTTCTTTCCTGGCTCGTGCCCTTGGCCTCGGTGCGCGAGAGCAGATTGCCCAGCGCATCGTAGCTGAACGCGGTCTGCAAAGCGATTGTGCTGTTGGTATAGGTTTCCCAGGATGGGTTCGGAATGGGGATGGTATTGCTGTAGACCGCCACCTTGGGGCTGGTTTCCAGCAGCAGGCGTCCGGCGCCGTCGTAGGCATAAGTCCACTGGCTGCCAAGCTTGTTGGTGAAGGATACTTTGTTGTTCAGCGCATCGTAGACATAGGATTCCGTTCCGCCCAGGGCGTCGGTGGTTGAGGCCAGATTGCCGTGTCCATCGTAGGTATAGCTGGTGCCGCGCACGCTGCCGCTCTGGAGCTTGGCCGCATCCTCAATGCTGGCGGCATTCGGCACCGGTTGCTTGTAGATGAAGGTGCTTTTCACCAGGCCCAGGCCATCGTAGCGTTTTTCGTGGATGTAGCCTTCGGCATCCAGGGCGAAACGCAGGCGGTTGGCGCCGTCGTATTCCGCGCGTTCGACACGGTCGATGGAACTGTCTTTGACGATGCTGCCACCGTTCATTGCGGTCATCGCCGCCGCATAACGCGTAGTCTTGACGATGTTGCCGCTGCCGTCGAACTCGCGGATCGTTCTGGCGCCAAGTGAATCGATGGTGCTGGTCTGGCGATTGGCGTTATCGTAATAGAAGCGGGTGATTCGCGTGCGGAGGTCGCTGCCGGACATGGCTTGGATCCAGCTGGAAAAGAGTGCGGCATTCGGGCCGGTGGGTAGCTCGCTGAAGGGTTTGGTGTCGGCATATTCGATGCGGATGAAGACGTTTCCTGCGCCGTCGTAGTTCTGACACGTGACGGCCCATTGCATCACGCCGCTTTCGTTTTCTCCCAAAGCGGTGGCGCTGGCGATCTGACGGTTGGCATGATCGTAGACAAAGCGCTTGATGGCATCGAGCTTGGACGCAGTCTGCGGGTTGCTGCAATAGGCCGCGACTTCCTTATCCTTTGGTATGGTCGAGGAATGTACGCGGTAGGGGCTTTGCAGAGAGCGGGTTCCGGTCAGATTGCCGTTGCCATCGTATTCATTGAGCGTGACCGCCCACATGGTGTATTCGCTGTTCTTGCTCAGGGAAAGAACGCTGAGCGTCAGGCGGTTGGCCGCGTCATAGCCGAACACCTCGCGGCGGTGTGCCGGTGGATAGGCGCCGCTGCCGCCAACGACCTTGACCAAGGCTGTCGTAATCTCCTCGTCGGTGGGAATCGCCTTCACTCCGGCCAGGGAAATAGGCGTGGCATAGCGGATACGCTCGGTCACGTTGCCATTGCCGTCATACCCGAACTGGGTGACGGCGCCCGCGCCATCGATGCTGTACTTGGTCTGACCGTCCTTGTTGTAGACGGTATAGGTGTTGCGGTCGCGCGCTGCATCGGTTGTCACGCGCTGCAGCAGCCAGACGATATCGCTACCTACGCTGCGCGGCTGCGGGATTTGCGGCTCCAGCTTGGCCAGGTCGAGCGCGTTGGCATAGGTGAAGGTGTGCGTGAGGCGGCCGACCGCATCGTAGTCGAAGCGGGTGACGGCGCCTGCGCCATCGATCTGGGTGATCAGGCGGTTGTTGGCATCGTAGCTGAAACGGCTCAGATTCTGGTTGGCGTCGCGGCGCGCGATCACATTGCCGTTCGCGTCGTAAGTGTAGGCCGTGATCAGCGCCAGCTTGTCGGGATCGACTACCTCGGCGGTGCGGCGGCCCAACTGGTCATACTCATAGCGAATAGCGCGTAGACCGGGGTCGGTGACCCTCAGTGTTTTGCCCCGGCCGTCATATTCGAAAGTCGTTTTCAGCGGCTTGCCATTGTCGTCGACCGTGACCGCAACCAGTTGGCCTTTCTT
Source organism: Massilia sp. BJB1822 (assembly GCF_013369485.1). Classification (GTDB taxonomy): domain Bacteria; phylum Pseudomonadota; class Gammaproteobacteria; order Burkholderiales; family Burkholderiaceae_D; genus Rugamonas. Next base: position 67,206 of record NZ_JABWEB010000024.1, on the reverse strand, counting down.
ATCGTATTCGTTGCGCGTGACGATGCCGCGCGGGTCGGTCACCGTCTGTACCTGACCGCGGGTCTCGTAGGTGTAGGCGGTAGTGAGATTCAGGCCCGTAGGATCGAGCGTCTTGCTCAGAACCCGGTTGTCGGCATCGTAGCGGTATTCTGTGACAGTGCCGTTGGCATCGACGCTTTGGAAAAGGCGGCCCGCATTGTCATAGACGCTGCGGCTTTCCTGCGCTGCGTTGACGGTTTTGAGCAGTTTGCCGTCAAAGTTGTACTCGAAGGTGGTGGTATTGCCATTGCCGTCGGTCAGGCCGATCTGCTGGCCGTGGCGGTTGTTGCGCACGGTCTGGGTCACGCCTTCGGGCGTGGTCAGGGTGATGGTGCGCTGTTGGGTGTCGTAAGTGGTGCGGGTCGTGGCGCCATTCGCATCGGTCTGCGTCAGCATGCGGCCAAAGGCGTCATACGTCGTGGTGGTACTGCCGCCAAGCGGCAGCTGGACGATCACTTGACGGCCCAGGCCATCATATTTGGTCTCGGTGATCTTGCCATTGGCATCGCTGCGCTGTTTGACGCGGCCGAAGGCGTCGTAAACGGTAGCCGTCCGGACGCGCCGGCCGTCGTTATCGGCGCCGGTGCTTGTTAGCTCTCCACGGCGGTTGTAGCTCATGCGCTCACCGAGGAAACTGCCAGCATTGTCGATTTGGGTAGAACGGGAATCGAGCTGGCCGAAGGCATCGTAATGCAGGGTGGTGGTGAAGCCCAACGGGTCCGTTTGACTTGTCAGGAGTCCCCGCTGATCGTAGAAGTAGCGCGTGCTGGCATCGTCGCTGCTGGTCAGACCAGCCAGGAGGCTGGCGAAGGCGGCATCATTTTGCCCGCCATTCAATGTGGCCAGACGAGCAGGGTCGATGCGTTTGGCATAAAGCGTGGACTGCTCCAGGCGGTTCAGTACATTGTATTGACGTCCCTCGACCTCGCCGGCGGCATTGACGGTATGGGTCAGACGACCGTCGCGGTCGTAGTAATACAAGGTGCGGTTGCCGGCGGGATCGGTCATGCTGGTACGCAGGCCCGCAGCGTTGTAGCTATATTTCGTGGCGTAGCTATTCCATATGGATTGAGCTTGTCCACGTGAAACTGACAATGCCAATTTGGCCGTGCCCTCCCCAGAGAGCTCGGCCAGCAGCAGGCCGCGCGTATCATACTGCCGCGTGATGCCTCGTTCGTCGGTGGTGGCCGCGGCCCTAGTGGAAGCCGTGCGATTGCCCGCTAGATCGTAGGTATGCGTCGTGACGGTGCCGTCGGCAGTTGTCTCCCTGATCAGCTGCCGCATGGCGTTGTAGTCGTAGCTGACGGTTTGGCGTTCACCGCTGGCGGGACGCAGATCGGCCAGACGCATGCCAACCGTATAGTTGACGCTTTGCGCATAGCGGGTTTTGCCGGCGAGCTGGCCATTGGCGTCATACGCCATCTCGGTCAGATAGCGGTCGCCGTCGATGGTGGCGATTAACTGGCCCTTGCCGTCATACAGCTTGTATTCGCGGAAGGCTTCACCTTGCGGGCGCAGATCGCTGGTGGTGCGCTCGGCATAGGCGACGGTTTCGATGACTTGACCGAGAGCGTTGTAATTGTATTCAGTGAGATAGCCTTCGGCATCGAGGGTGGCGCGCAGGCGGCCTTCCTTGTCATAGTACCGGCGGTTGGTGCGGTCTGCTGTCGATGCGGTGCCGGCAGGTAGCTTGTTTGGATCGGTGACGCTGACCGGAGTGGCGTAGCGAACGGTGGCGGTGACGCGCGATTGGCCGTCGTAGCTGGTTTCGGTCAAATAGCCGGCGGCGTCGATGGATTTGACCAGACGGCCGGCTGCGTCGTAGCCGCGATATTCGACTTCATCGCCGGGCTTGGCGCCGCACGGCAGTTTTTCTATCGTCAGGGCGCTAATTGGATTGCTACCCGCCAGGGCTGCCACGTTGACGGGCTGCGCATGGCGGATCAGCTGCGCGAGCTGGCCTTCATTGTTGTAGACGTATTCGGTGTAGCTGCCATCGGCATCGATATCGGCCGCTTTGCGGTTGAAGCTATCGTAGAAGGTATAGCTGCGCGCGCCCGTCGGGCCTTCAGTCCACAGCGGACGGCCACTATCGTCGTAACCATACAGGGTCTCGCCGATGACGGTGCCATTGGCATCGCGCTCAAGAACACTGATCAGCTTTCCTTCGCTGTCGAAAGTGGAGACGGTGACCAATCCGTTGTATTGGGTGCTGGTGCTCTGCGTGGTCAGAAGGGTTACGCCGCCGATCACGCGCGACACCGGTACATCGTTGTACTCGGTGCGAGTACTGAACTCATTGGGCTGGCGAGTGGCGATGATGCGGCCCGCGCCATCATAGGCATAGCTGGTGCTGCCTTTCTTGGCGTCGATGGATTTGACCAGACGGCCAGCCTGGTCGTAGACATAGGTGACGGTGCTTTGGCTGCCATCGCTGATGCCGTTGCCGCTGTCGTCCAGTGCGGCGTAGCTTGTGCTCGACATCAGTAGGCCGCGTACATCGTAGCTATAGTCGGTGCGGATGCCCTTGGATTTAGTGGCAAGCCCATTAGCCCAGGTAGCCAGGGCGTCGGCCCTGGTGCTGCCCACCAGGGCCGGGTCCAGCGGGGCGGCATGGGAGATGCTGCTGATGCGCTGGCCCTTGCTGTCATAGCGCATTTCGGCAACGCGGCGCTCGGCGCCGATCACAAAGCGCAGATGGTTTTTCTCGTCATAGAGATAGCGCGTGGTTTCGGGCGCGGAGGGCAGGGCGGCGCCGTCGCCATCCGGGTCGGGCTGGGCGTAGCGGGTTTCGCTCAGCAGCTGGTTTTGCGTCCCGTAACTGCGCTCGACGACATTGCCGGCGCCGTCGCGTTCATAAATGCGGTTGCCGTTGCCGTCGTAGCGGTAGACGGACTTGTTGCCATTGCGGTCGGTGTAACTGCTGACGTTACCCAGCGCATCGTACTCAAAGCTTTCACGGGCACTCGCGCTGCTCAGGGTGTCCAGCTGGCTCAAGGCGCTGAGCTGGCCATTGTCCTTCAGATAGTAGGTGGAGGTTTTGCCATCCGAACCGGTGACTCCAGCCGTTTTGCTGGAGCTGATATAGTTGACGGCCGCACCATTGCCCTGCGAATCGGACCAATAGGAGACGCACCATTGTCCATTGATCTGGCGGTAGTTGATGCTCAGCGTGCCGCCATCTTCCTGCTCGATCAGGCTGACGCGCTTGCTGCTGCCGTCGTAGCTGTAGCGGGTCCAGAACACTTTGCCATCGGCGATCGCGCCGTCTGCCGGCGAGAGGTCGGTGATCACGCGGCTGAGGCGGTTGCTGCTGTCATATTCGTAGCGGATGCGCGTCTGCACCACGGCGATGGGGGAAGGAGCGCCTCGTGGCGTAACCTGGGCCGTGGTTTCGATTTCGGTGAGGTTGTTGCCGCTGTATTTGAACAGCATGGCCTGACCATTGGCGTCGCTGACGCGCGAGAGCAGGCCGGCGGCATTGTATTCATAGGCAATGCGGTTCTGATCCAGATCGCTGGAGGCGACGATGCGGCCGGCCTTGTTGGCGTCATAGGATTCGGTGGCGCGGGTGTCGCCCGAAGTCCAGAGCCATTGGGCGTTGGCGCTGTCGTAGGCTAGCGTGTCGTAGGCGCCGGCACCGTCGGTGGTGCGATAGCATTTGGCGGCCGCGTCGTAGGTATAGACTGCGGTGGAACCGTCGCCGGCAATGCGGCTGATGGTGCTGCCGGCGGTGTTGACTGTTCCGGTCAGGCCGGTGACGCTCTTGGATAGACCCAGCTTCCAGTTGTCGCCATTGTCGTCGTTGAACTGGCCCTGGGAGTTGTAGGTACGGTTGACGGCGATGCCCAAGCCGGACGGCAGGAACTCATCCTGGCGCTGCAGGATCAGATTGCCGTTGGCGACGTTGACAAATACTTGATCGCCATGCCTGCCCATCTGGGCGTTGCCCGTCAGCCCGCGCTGCCCCAGCGTCGCACCGGAGCCATTCAGTAGACCTAATCCATTTCCGCCAACAATCGCAACCATACCATCCCCTTTGTAAGATCCGTGACTGCCTGCAAGGCCGAGTACTCGGCCGAGGCGATGCTTTCAAGGAAGGTATCCAGAGATTTTGTGGAATGTTTAGGTTTTTATAAAACTGAATTGTAATAATTCGGTAGTTTTCTGATGCTTAACTGTCTATATTGCTAGTAAGGGAGAATCAGATTGAGCGCGCGGCCTACGCTTGATCAGAAAAAGGGATAAGGCTGACGAAGGATCTGTAAGTGAAGGCCTTCAAATGAAGTCAATTCAAGTTCGATAGTGTTGTTTTTTTTCATCTGTTACTTTTTGTTAGTTTTTTTATTGTGTAAATAAATTAACATTGCATTAAAATTTAAATAGGTCTTCGATAATTCCACACTTGGAGAGGCTGACGCAAATTGCCGATTTTGAGTTCCAATCAGAAGCTGTCTTGTCTGTTGGTTTTAGTGCCAATTTACCTATTGTTCATTCTATAGATGTGCTGGTTGCACCTCCTTGCATTGATTACATTAATTCCCCTTGGAGCATTTTATGAAAGTATTGTCGTCTCTTCTTTTTCTCCTGATTTCCCTTATGTCTCATGCAACGGTTCGAGCTGGTGAACAAATAATTACATTGCAGGGTGGGGTAAAAATTCAGGCGATTGAGAAAGCTTTTGTGTCGAAACAGCACCAAATTAAGGGTTGTGCTGAAAAGAGTCAAAATTGCGAGATCGATGGTACGGTTGTTGTGGCGCCGATGGGAATTCCTCAAACCCAGCTTTTAAGATTGGCGGTTCAGATTGGGGAGAAAAAATACGACTTAGATACAACTGGAATGTTTGATCCTCAGATTGCCGAAAATGGGTTTGTCAAGCAATTTGGTGGATTTTGCTATGACCTCAATAATTGCGCATTTCGGGGTGTCTTTGGGGAGGCTGGGGGCTTGTATGCTGCTCAATGGGTGATTCGAAATGGTAAGACTTGGCGAACGGTTTTAACTGATGACATGGACACGGCACAATTTTTCCGTGCAAATCTCACGCCCCCTCAATATGACTAAGAATCGCTTGGCCCGCATCGAGGATCGCGCCGCAAGCTGCCTTCATGCCTTCCAATCACATGACAGCACGGGCTATGAAAGTCTCCTTTTGCGTTAAGGATATTTCACTCTAGCCTGCGTGAAAGAGGAGATATTGATTGGAGGTCCCCTCCAAAAAAACAGCCCCGAAGGGCTGTCTTGGAATCCTACAGGAAGCGGTCCAGAATCTTCTTGCTATGCCTATCCAGCTCCCACTGGTTGCGGATCAGGAAGTGGATGCCGTGCGTGTCCGACACCAGTAGCGCATCGCGGCCGATGCGGCGGATGTCTTCCTCGCCGCGCAGCACGAAGTCGGTTTCGCCGCGGTCGGTGGCCACGGTCCAGGTGCAGGGCGTGGCGAAGCTGGTCACGCTGACGATGCGGCTGATCTCGGGCATGAATTCGCGGCCGCCCAATTCCTCGGCCACCATGGCCGCGTAATCGGCGGGCAGGTCTTCCAGGCGTTCGATCCAGGCCACTTCCTTACCGTCGGTGTTGACCAGGGCCAGGCCGTCGAGCGGCGCCTGGATGGGGAAGGCGCGCACCGGCGACACGTGCTCGTGCCGCACGCCGTCGGCCGTGGTCAGGTTGAGGCGGCCGAAGCTGTCGCGCCCGAGTTTGAAATCAATTGTCGTCATAGCGTTTCTTTGCAGTGTCATCCAGATCGGTGTCAACGTTACGGGCCTGGGCCTGGTACAGGCGGTAATAGGCGCCTTCCTTGGCCATCAGCTCATCGTGCGGGCCTTCTTCCACCACCTTGCCGCGGTCCATCACCACCAGGCGGTTGGCGCGCTGCAGGGTGGACAGGCGGTGGGCGATGGCGATGGTAGTGCGGCCGGCCACCAGGTTGTCCAGCGCTTTCTGGATTTCTTTTTCGGTTTCCGAGTCGACCGAGGCGGTCGCTTCGTCCAGGATCAGGATGCGCGGATCGATCAGCAGGGCGCGCGCGATCGAGATGCGCTGGCGTTCGCCGCCGGACAGGCCTTGTCCGCGTTCGCCCACCATCGAGTCGTAGCCTTGCGGCAGGCGCAAGATGAATTCGTGGGCGTGGGCGGCACGGGCGGCGGCGATGATCTCGGCGCGCGTGGCATCCGGCTTGCCGTAGGCGATGTTCTCGGCGATGGTGCCGAAGAAGAGGAAGGGTTCCTGCAGCACCAGGCCGATATTGCGGCGGTAGTCGGAAACGGCGAAGGAGCGGATGTCTTTCCCGTCCAGCAGAATCGCGCCTTCGGCCACGTCGTAGAAGCGGCAGATCAGGTTGACCAGGGTCGATTTGCCCGAGCCGCTGTGGCCCACCAGGCCGATCATCTCGCCCGCCTTGATATCGAGCGACACGCCGCGGTTGACGGCGCGGTTGCCGTAGCGGAAGCCCACTTCGCGCAGGGTGATATTGCCTTCCACCTTTTCCAGCTTGGCCGGATTGGCCGGTTCCGGTACGCTCGACACGTGGTCAAGAATGTCGAAGATGCGCTTGGCGGCCGACGCCGATTTCTGCGTCACCGAGACGATGCGGCTCATGGAATCCAGACGGCCGTAGAAGCGCGTGCTGTAGGTCACGAAGGCGGTCAGCACGCCGACGGTGATGTGCGATTTGGATACCTGCCAGATGCCGAACACCCAGATCACCAGAATCCCCAGCTCGGTCAGGAAGGAGACGGTGGGCGAGAACAGCGACCACACCTTGTTCAGGCGGTCGTTGACGGCCAGATTGTGCTTGTTGGCGGTGCGGAAGCGGTTTGCTTCACGCGCTTCCTGGGCAAAGGCTTTCACCACGCGGATGCCGGGGATGGTATCGGCCAGCACGTTCGTCACCTCGCCCCAGACGCGGTCGATCTTTTCGAAGCCGGTGCGCAGGCGGTCGCGCACCAGGTGGATCAGCCAGGCAATGAAGGGCAGGGGCGCCAGCGTGACGATGGCCAGCCAGGGATCGATGGTGAACAGGATCACGCCCGTCATGATGATCATCAGGCAGTCGGAGGCGAAGTCCAGCAAGTGCAGCGACAGGAAGACGCAGATGCGGTCGCTCTCGCTGCCGATGCGCGACATCAGGTCGCCGGTGCGCTTGCCGCCGAAGTATTCGAGCGACAGGCGCAGCAGGTGTTCATAAGTGGTGGTGCGCAGATCGGCGCCGATGCGTTCGGAGACCAGGGCCAGCACATAGGTCTTGCCCCAGCCCAGCACCCAGGCCAGGACGGCGGACGCGGTCAGGCCGGACATGTACAGGAAGACCAGATGGGTATCGACCGGTTTGCCGTTTTGATAAGGGATCAGCACATTGTCCATCAGCGGCATGCTGAGGTAGGGCGGAATCATGTGGGCGCCGGTCGAGGCCAGCATCAGCAGGAAGCCGGCCAGCAGCGGCCAGCGGTAAGGCTTGGCAAAGCGCCACAGGCGGAACAGGGTCCAGGTGGACGGCGGCGTGTGGACCACCTTGGTGCAGATCGGGCATTCTTCCTGGTCCGGCTCGAGCGGCGCCTTGCAGGTCGGGCAGGCATGTTCTTCCTCGCGCACCAGGGGCTGGCCGGAGAGGTGGCTGTCCAGCACCGGCGCGAAGAATTCGCTCAGGCGCAGCGCCTGCAGGTTCTGGCCCAGCGTGAAACGCCAGGCGCCCAGGCGGCCTTGTTCATCGAATAACTCCAGGTGGCCGACGCCCGCGTGGTCGTGCAGTTTTAGAGACATTCCACGACGATAAGCCCATTGCTGCCATACCGTTTGCCCCGGTGCGCGTGCCATAATGCGGCGCTCCGTGAGCAGGACGATACCTTTGGCGAAATGTAATTTGGCGTCGAGGTCAACCTCCAGCGCACTCAAAACGTTTTCCCCGGTGGAAAGCTGGTTTTGCACCTCGGAGCGCCACACTTCAGGCAGTTCTGTGCGGCTGGATTCAAGGGCAAGCTGGGTTTTTATCATTGTGCAACATACTCCAGGGCGGTCCTTGCAAACTGGCAAGGATGGCGAAACAGTGGGAAAATATCGGACCGGGCCTTAAAAAGCGAAACGCTAACACGAGTAGCAATAGCGGCGGAAGGTAGCTGTTATTTACGGTATTCTGTCAGCTATGCATCATTAGACTTAGAAGAGGGCGGCCTGCTTTTGCGGAGTATACCGCAAGAGGTACTAGAGCAAAAACATGACAAAGAAGAAAGACATAGAAGTTCTCCGCGTAACGCATCTGCGTGGACCCAATATCTGGACCTATCGCCCGGTGATCGAAGCTTGGCTGGACATCGGCGAACTCGAGCAATTCCCCTCCGATAAATTGCCCGGCCTGTACGAGCGCCTGACCGCCATGCTGCCGAACCTGATCGAGCACCGCTGCGGCGTGGGCGAGCGCGGCGGCTTCCTGGAGCGCCTGCGCGGCGGCACCTATGCCGGCCACATCCTCGAACACGTTGTGCTGGAGCTGCAAAACCTGGCCGGCATGCGCACCGGTTTCGGCAAGACGCGCCAGACCGCCGAAGGCAGCGGCATTTACAAAATGGCATTCCGCACTCGCCAGGAACAGGTCGGGCGCGCCGCGCTGGCCGCTGGCCGCGACCTGCTGATGGCCGCCATCGAAGACCGTCCTTACGACGTGGCCGGCGCCGTTGCCAGCCTGACCGACCTGGTCGAGTCGCTGTGCCTGGGGCCGAGCACCGGCAATATCGTCGATGCCGCCACCGACCGCAAGATTCCGCATATCCGCCTGACCGACGGCAATCTGGTGCAGCTGGGCCATGGCGCCCGCCAGCGCCGTATCTGGACCGCGGAAACTGATAACACCAGCGCCATCGCTGAAGGCATCGCCAGCGACAAGGACATGACCAAGGACTTGCTGTCCTCGGCCGGCGTGCCCGTGCCGGAAGGCGTGCTGGTACGCAGCGCCGACGAAGCCTGGGAAGAAGCCCAGGATATCGGCCTGCCGGTCGCGGTCAAGCCGTATGACGGCAACCATGGCCGTGGCGTGTCGCTGAACCTGAACACCGAGACCGACGTCAAGGCCGCTTACGATATCGCCGTTGCCCGTGGCGGCAGCAAGAGCGTCATCGTGGAAAAATTCATTGTCGGTAACGAGCACCGCCTGCTGGTGGTGGGCCGCCGCCTGATCGCCGCCTCGCGCGGGGAATCGCTGTGGGCGGTCGGCGACGGCAAGTCCACCGTGCAGGAACTGGTCGACAGCCAGATCAACACCGATCCGCGCCGTGGCACTACCGAGGAATTCCCTCTGAATATCGTGCAGCCGCGCGAATCGGAAGAAGTGCTGCTCGATCTGCAGCGCCAGGGTCTGACCCCGGATTCGGTGCCGGACGCGGGCCGCAAGGTGCTGATCCAGCTGAACGGCAACGTCGCCAACGACGTGACCGACGAAGTGCATCCGAGCGTGGCCGAAATGGCCGCCCTGGCCACCCGTGTGGTCGGCCTGGACATCGCCGGCATCGACCTGGTGGCCGAAGACATTTCCCGTCCGCTGGAAGAGCAGGGCGGCGCCATCATCGAAGTCAATGCCAGCCCCGGCCTGCTGGCCCACCTGAAACCCGCCCACGGCGGCAAGGTGCGCCCGGTCGGCGCCGCCATCGTCGACGAGCTGTTTGGCGAAGACGAAGACGGCCGCATTCCTATCGTCGGCGTGTCCGGCCAGCGCCACACCACGCTGATTGCCCGTCTCACCGCGTGGATGCTGCAGACCAATGCCAAGCATGTGGGCCTGAGCTGCGAAGACGGCATTTACCTGAACGGCCGCAAGGTCGCGCGCGGCCCGCTCAGCGAGTGGGAATCCGGCCAGCGCCTGCTGCTCAACAAGAACGTGGAAGCCGCCGTCTTCGACAACAGCAACCGCATGGTGCTGACCGAGGGCTATGCTTACGACAAGTGCACCGTGGGCGTCGTCACCGACGCCAGCGGCCATGAGGAGCTGGGCGAGTTCTACATCGATTCCGAAGAAAAAATGTATGGCGTGCTGCGCACCCAGGTGGACGTGGTGCTGCCGGAAGGCGCGGCGGTGCTGAACGCCTCCGATGCGCAGGTGGTGGATATGGCCGACCTGTGCGACGGCGCCGTGATCTTCTACGGCCTGAACGCCGACGTGCCGGCGCTGGCGGCGCACCGCCAGGACGGCAACCGCGCCGTCTTCCTGAGCGCCGACGGTTTCGTGCTGGCTTCCGGTGCCGATGAACTGGCCGTGCTGCCGCCAAGCTGCCTGCCGGCCGGCCACGAAGCGCATCAGGAAGCCGTGCTGGCTGCCATCGGCGCCGGCTGGGCGCTGGGCCTGGAGCCGGAGCTGATGGGCGCGGCCCTGCGCACCTTCGACTGGAATAGCAGTAAAGCGGCGTAACAGCGCGGCGTAAGAGCGCGCCGGCCAAGAATAAACAGACAGGAATACAAATGGAAGTGATTCGTACCCGCGCGCTGCGCGGCCCAAACCTCTGGAGCCACCACACGGCGGTCGAGGCGATAGTCTCCTGCACCCCGGAAGAACATGCGGTGGACACGCTGCCCGGCTTCGAAGAGCGTCTGCGCAGCCGTTTCCCGCGCATCCCGCAATTCCAGCCTTCCGGCCACGCCGACAATGTGCCGATGGCCCATGTGCTGGAGCTGGCTGCGCTGGCCCTGCAGGCGGAGGCGGGCTGCCCCGTGACCTTCAGCCGCACCACGCAGACGCTGGAAACGGGCATCTTCCAGATGGTGGTCGAATACACCGAGGAAGCCGTAGGCCGTCTGGCCGTGGAACTGGCCGAGAAGCTGTGCAAGGCCGCTCAGGACGACACGCCCTTCGACCTGAACGCCGCCCTGACCGAGCTGCGCGACCTGGACGAGGACGTGCGCCTCGGCCCGAGCACCGGCGCCATCGTGCAGGCCGCCGTCGCGCGCAAGATTCCTTTCCGCCGCATGACCAGCGGCAGCATGGTCAGCTTCGGCTGGGGCAGCCGCCAGCGCCGCATCCAGGCCGCTGAAATCGACAGCACCAGCGCCATCGCCGAAGCCATCGCGCAGGACAAGGAACTGACCAAGAAGCTGCTCGACGCGGCCGGCGTGCCGGTGCCGATCGGCCGCTCGGTCGACAGCGCCGAGGAAGCCTGGGCCGTGGCCCAGGAAATCGGCCTGCCGGTGGTGGTCAAGCCGAAGGATGGCAACCAGGGCAAGGGCGTGACGGTCAACGTCACCACCAAGGAACAGATCGACGCCGCCTTCGCCACCGCGCGCGAATTCCGCGACGATATTTTGGTCGAGCGCTTCCTGGCCGGCCACGATTTCCGTCTGCTGGTCATCGGCGACAAGCTGGTGGCGGCGGCGCGCCGCGATCCGCCCCATGTGGTGGGCGACGGCAAGCACTCCGTGCGCGAACTGGTCGACATCGTCAATGCCGACCCGCGCCGCGGTTCCGGCCATTCCACCTCGCTGACCAAGATCCGCTTCGACGATATCGCCCTGGCGCGCTTGAAGCTGCAAGGCCTGGAAGCCGACTCCGTGCCGGCCCAGGGCCAGCGCGTCATCCTGCGCAATAACGCCAACCTCTCGACCGGCGGAACCGCCACCGACGTCACCGACGACGTGCACCCCGACGTGGCGGCGCGCGCGGTGGAAGCGGCGCAGATGATCGGCCTGGATATCTGCGGCGTGGACGTGGTCTGCGACAGCGTGCTGCGTCCCATCGAAGAACAGAACGGCGGCGTGGTCGAAGTGAACGCCGCGCCCGGCCTGCGCATGCACCTGTCGCCGTCCTACGGCAAGGGCCGCGCGGTGGGCGAAGCCATCATCGCCACCATGTTCCCAGAGGGCGACGATGGCCGCATCCCGGTCATCGCCGTCACCGGCACCAATGGCAAGACCACCACCGTGCGCCTGGCTGCCCACCTGGTAGCCGCCAGCGGCCTGCGCGTGGGCATGACCAATACGGACGGCGTCTACGTCAATGGCCGCCAGATCGACAGCGGCGACTGCAGCGGTCCGCGCAGCGCGCGCAATGTGCTGCAGCATCCCGACGTCGATGCAGCCGTCTTCGAAACCGCGCGCGGCGGCATCCTGCGCGAAGGCCTGGCCTACGACCGCTGCAAGGTGGCTGTTGTGACGAATATCGGCGCGGGCGACCACCTGGGCCTGAACTACATCACCACGGTGGAAGACCTGGCCGTGCTGAAACGCGTGATCGTGCAGAACGTCGATGAAAACGGCATGGCGGTGCTGAACGCCGTCGATCCTATCGTTGCCGGCATGGCCGCCAACTGCCGCGGCAAAGTCACCTTCTTCGGCGCACAGAAAGAACACCCGGTCGTGGCGCGCCATATCGCGCAAGGCCGCCGCACCATCTACGTCGAAAACGGCCAGCTGGTCGCGGTCGAAGGCAAGTCCGAGCAGCGCATCGCGCTGGCCGACGTGCCGATCACCCGCAACGGCACCATCGGCTTCCAGGTCGAAAACGTGATGGCCGCCGTGGGTGCGGCCTGGGGCGCCGGCATCGGCTGGGACGCCATCCGCGCCGGCCTGCGCACCTTCCTGAACGACAGCGACAATGCGCCGGGCCGCTTCAACGTCTTCGACTATCGCGGCGCCACCGTGATCGCCGACTACGGCCACAACCCCGACGCCATGCTGGCCCTGGTGCAAGCCGTGGACGCCATGCCCGCCAAACGCCGCTCGGTGGTGATCAGCGGTGCCGGCGACCGCCGCGACCAGGACATCCGCCAGCAGACCGAAATTCTCGGCCGCGCTTTTGATGATGTGTTGCTGTACCAGGATCAATGCCAGCGCGGCCGCGCCGACGGCGAAGTGCTGGCCCTGCTGCGTCAAGGCCTGACCGGCGCCAGCCGCACCAGCCACGTCGAAGACATCTACGGCGAATTCCTCGCCATCGACACCGCCTTGAGCCGCCTGAAAGAGGGCGATCTCTGCCTGATCCTCGTCGACCAAGTCGAAGAAGCCCTGGCCCACATCGCCCAACGCGTCACCGCCGGCTAAGCGCCTTTGCGCTAAATCAAACAATGTCTAACCCTGGTGCCAGGCACCAGGGTTAGACATTTGCTGATCCAGATCAAAAAATGTCCGACTCCGGTGCCTCGGCGGCCCCGCCTGACACCACGGTGTGACATTTACTGATTTAGATCAAGGAATGTCCCACCCTGGTGTCAGGCACCACGGTGGGACATTTTTTGTGCGGGATCAAACTGGATGGCGGACTCAGGCGGCGAGTGCGGTGCGGCGCGGTGTGAGGCGGGCGGTGGCGCCTTCGATCAGTTGCGGGGCGAAGACGCGCTTTTCGGCGCTGCCGCAGGGGGCGTCGATCAGGCTGGCCAGGAGGTCGGCGGCGGCCAGGGCCATCTTGTGGATCGGCTGGCGCAGCGTGGTCAGGTTGTAGCTGAGCCAGTTGGATGGTTCGACGGCGTCGAAGCCGGCCACGGAGAGGTCGCCGGGGACGTCGAGCCGCAACTCATGGCGGGCGTGGTCGAGACAGCCGAGGGCCATCACGTCATTGCCGCAGATGATGGCGTCGGGCGCGCGCCCCAGCTGGGCGATGATCTGGCGCAGGCCGTGGGCGCCGCTGCCGTAGTCGAAGCAGCCGTAGGCCAGGGCCGGCGCGGGCAGGCCCAGTTCCAGCAGCTTTTCGGTGGCGCCGCGCCGCCGTTCGCTGGCCACCAGCGATTCTTCCGGTCCGGCGATGATGCCGAATTGGCGGTGTCCTGCCGCTGCCAGACGCGCCGCCAGCATGCGTCCGGCCTCGTACTGGTCGCAGAAGACGCTGGCCACGTGGCTGTCGCGCAGATGGCGGTTGAAGACCACCAGCGGCACGCGCCGCCGTTCGCATTCGGCGATCTGGGCTTCGTTCAGGGCGGCGGCGGCGATCACGCCGTCGACCTGGTATTGCCAGACATCGTTCAAAATCTCGCCGACATCGCTTTCCGACTGCATGGTGAAGAGCAGGGCGCGCTTGCCGTGGCGCGTGATCTGCTGGCTCAACTCGGACAGCGCTTCGGGATAATAGAGGTTCGAGGCATTCGAAATCAGCAGCGCCACCGTGTTCGAGCGCCGCGTGATCAGGCTGCGCGCGGCCGCGTTCGGGATATAGCCCAGCCCTTCGGCCGCCTGCATCACCCGTGCATAGGTCGCCTTGGAAACGCTGGCGCCCGGTTTGAAACAACGCGATACTGCCGACTGCGATACGCCGGCCAGCATGGCCACGTCGTAGGAAGTCACCCGGCGGTCTTCACGCAAAATGGCGGCCTTCTGGTCCGCCGCGCTGAGCGCCTGAGGAGGTTTAGTCTTGGTCATCGTCTCTGTTGCCGTCGCCTCCACGGGAAGTGGTCTTATCCGCGACTTATAGTATTGCTATTGAGCATAACTTAAGGTCTTACCTTCTGGCAACAATTTGCGCTGTTTTGGGGCGGAGGTGTCGCGCCGCCGCACCAGGATGAAGAAAATGGCGGTTTTCCGCCGGGGCGGCCGGACTCTGCTAGAATACCGCCCCTTTGCTTTTCCAGGATGGGACTCATGGCCAATGCTTGCGGCGTCGATTTCGGCACTTCCAATTCCACCGTAGGCTGGGTGCGTCCCGGCCAGTCGCTGATGCTGCCCCTGGAGGATGGCAAAACCACCTTGCCTTCGGTGGTCTTCTTCAATGCCGACGACGACCAGGTCAGCTTTGGCCGCGCCGCGCTGGCCGAGTACCTGGCCGGCTACGAGGGACGCCTGATGCGCTCCATGAAAAGCCTGCTGGGCACCAGCCTGATCGACGGCCAGACCGAGGTCGGCGGCCGTGCCTTGCCTTTCCGCATGCTGCTGGCCCAGTTCATCGGCGAGGTCAAGCACCGCGCCGAGCAGGCCGCGGGACGCAAATTCGAGTCGGCCGTCTTCGGCCGCCCCGTGCATTTCATCGACGACGATGCGGCCGCCGACCAGCTGGCCGAAGACACCCTGGGCGAGATCGCGCGCGCCGTCGGCTTCAAGGACATCGCCTTCCAGTTCGAGCCGATCGCCGCCGCTTTCGATTACGAGTCGCAGATCGACCGCGAGGAACTGGTCTTGATCGCCGACATCGGCGGCGGTACGTCCGACTTCTCGCTGGTGCGCCTGTCGCCGCAGCGCGCGCAAAAGGCCGAACGGCGCGACGATATCCTGGCCAATGGCGGCGTGCACATCGGCGGCACCGATTTCGACAAGTATCTGAGCCTGGCGGCCGTGATGCCCCTGCTCGGCTATGGCAGCCAGTTGCGCAATAACAGCGAAATCCCGTCCAGCTACTTCTTCAACCTGGCGACCTGGCACACCATCAACCAGGCTTACACCAAGAAGATGTGGGTGCAGCTGTCCGAACTGCTGCGCGATGCCAAGGATCAGGAAAAACTGGGCCGCCTGCAAAGGCTGATCGACGAGCGCGCCGGCCACTGGCTGGCGATGAAGGTGGAGGAGGGCAAGATCGGCCTGTCCGGCACCGACAATTTCGCGCTGGAGCTGGACCGCCTGGCGCCGCCCGTCACGCTTGATTTGCAGCGCTCCGCTTTCGACCTGGCTGTCGGCCACCTGGTCGGCTCCGTCGAGCAGACCGTGCTTCAGCTGCTGGCCGACGCCGGCCTCAAGCCGGAGCAGGTGGACACCATCTTCTTCACCGGCGGTTCCAGCGGCGTGCGCCTGCTGCGCGAGCGCATCGGCGCCCTGGTGCCGTCAGCGCGCAAGGTCGAGGGCGACCTGTTCGGCAGCATCGGAGCCGGCCTGGCCCTCGATGCCGTGCGCAAGTTCGGCTAGGAGCACGCGATGCTGAGCCAGTCCATCGTCATGCTCGACTTTGAAACCACCGGCCTGTCGCCCGATATGGGCGACCGCATCACCGAGGTGGCGGCCCTACGCATCGCCGAGGGCAGGGTAGTGGAGCGCTATGTCAGCCTGGTCAACTGCAATGTGCGGATTCCCGCCTTCATCACCAGCCTGACCGGCATCACACAGCACATGGTCGATCATGCGCCACCGGTGGCCGAAGTGATGCCGCGCCTGCTCGACTTCATCGGCACGGACCCGCTGTCGGCCCACAACGCCAGCTTCGACGAAAAATTCCTGCGTGGCGAAAGCGCCCGCCTTGGCCTGGTTCCCGGTCATGCGGCCACGGTCTGCTCGCTCAAGCTGGCGCGCCGCGTGCTGCCGCAATTGGGCAGCTACAAGCTGGGTCTCTTGAGCGAAAGCCTGGGCATCCGCTTCAGTGGCCAGGCCCACCGGGCCGAGGCCGACGCCGAAGTGGCGGCCGAAGTACTGCTGCATATCGGCCGCCATATCGCCCGCGAATACGGCATCGCCGCCGTCGACGCGGCCTTGCTGCTGGCGGTGAACAAGCTGGCGGCGGCGAAGGTGCCGGCCTTCCTGCGCAAGCAGCAAAACGCATGAATGCGGAAACGCTGGAAGCTTTGACACTGTTGCGGTTAGAATAGCGCCGTTGCCGACTCATTTCCTTTAAACCGCATGACACGCCACTTGCTAGCTCGTGTGCTGATCTCGCTTCTGCTGCTGATTTCGCAGCAGTTGGCGCTGTCGCACGGCTATTCGCATTGGGCGAGCGGGCGGCCGCTGGCCCTGGCCCAGATTCAGGCAGCGGAAAGTAGCGACGAGTCGCAGCAAAAATCGCTCACGCCCGAGCATGGTTGCGCCATCTGTCTGGCCGCCAGCCATTTCGCTTCGGCCCTGGGCAGTCCTGAATTCAAATTCTTTGTGCGCGACTGCGCCTATGCCGCCGCCCAGTTGCCGGCGACCGTGGCTGCCGGCCTGCTCGCGCTTCATGCCTACCAGCCACGCGGCCCACCCCAAGCCTGACAGCCCTGTTGTATGCCGTTTTCGCAGCCCTGTGCCGCGCGCGTTTTCGCGCGCCCGGCACGCTGCCTGTCATCTATTTTTGCTTGAGGTTTACCCATGAAGATCCAACACACGCTGCTGGCTAGCGCCGTCCTGTCCGCCCTGTCCACGCTGGCCCACGCCGAAACGGCGGAACTGCCTAAAATCATCGTCACCGCCACGCCTTTCCATACGGCCGAAAACGACCAGATCCTGACCCCGGCCAAGGTGCTGGCCGGCGACGAGCTGCGCGACAAGGCCGGCACGTCGCTGGGCGAGACGCTGTCGCAGGAGCTGGGCGTGTCGGCATCGGCCTTTGGTGCGGGCGCGTCGCGGCCGATCATCCGCGGCCTGGAAGGTTCGCGTGTGAAGATGCTGGAAAACGGCATGGCAGTGTCGGATGTATCCGGCCTGTCGAACGATCACGCGGTGTCGTCCGAAGGCGCGAGCGCGCGCCAGATCGAAATCCTGCGCGGCCCGGCGGCCCTGCTGTACGGATCGGGCGCCATCGGCGGCCTGGTGAACGTGGTCAATGAGCGCATCCCGACCGAGTTGGAAGCCAAGCCGACCGGTCAGCTGGAAGCGCGCTACAGCACGGCCGACAAGGGCCGAGCCCTGTCCGGCGGCGTCGACGGCAGCGCAGGCAAGGTGGCCTGGCACGCCGACGGCAGCTGGCGCAACACCGACGATTACAAGATTCCCGCGCCGCGCAAGGCGGGCGATCCCGATTCCGAATCCGGCCGTCTGCCGCATTCGGCCACGCGCGAACGCAGCGGCGGGTTGGGCGCGTCGTATATCGAGTCCTGGGGCTTTGTCGGCGCCTCGGTCTCGCGCCTGAGCAATCTGTACGGCATTCCGAGTGAGGAAGGCTCGAAGATCGACCAGAAGCAGACCCGCTACGATATCGACAGCCTGGTGCGCGCACCGTTCTCCGGCTTTGAATCCTTCAAGTTCAAGGCCGGTTATACCGATTACAAGCACGCCGAGCTGAACGACGAAAATCAGCCGGAAGTCGTATTCAAGAACCGTTCGCTGGAAACGCGCGCCGAGCTGGCGCATAAGCCGGTGGCGGGCTGGAACGGTACTTTCGGCATGCAGACCGAGAACCAGCACTTCTCCGCCCTGAGCGCGGAAGGCGGGCCGGACACCGTTCCCGTCACCCATTCGACTTCGCGCGCCGCCTTCCTGGTGGAGGAGGTCGATGCCGGTCCAGTGCATATGAATGCCGGCGCCCGCATTGAAAACGTGAAGCGCAAGCCGGTGACGGGCCTGAACCGCTCCTTCGACCTGCGTTCCGCCTCGGTGGGCGGCATGTGGCCTTTCGTGCCGGGCTATGGCTTGGGCGCGACCCTGTCCTACGCCCAGCGCGCGCCGGCCATCGAGGAACTGTATTCGGGCGGCCCGCACGATGCCACCGCCACTTTTGATATCGGCAATCCCGATTTCAAGAAAGAGACCTCGCGCAATATCGAGCTGACCTTGCAGAAAACCTCGGGCCAGCTGCGCTGGAAGGTCAATGTCTTCCGCAACAAGATCAAGGACTTCATCTATGGCCACATCACCGGCAATATGCTGGATGAGGATGGCCATCCCGGCGACGAGCTGCGCGAACGCGTCTTCGAGCAGGCTAACGCCACGGTGCGCGGCGCCGAAGCCGAAATCGGCTACAACGAACGTGGTCCGGGCTGGTCGGGCCGCCTTTTCGCCGACACCTCGCGCGGCAAGCTCGACGTCGGTGGCAATCTGCCGCTGCAGCCGGCCAACCGCATCGGCGCCAGCGTCGGCTACCGCGAAGGCGGCTGGCGCGGTGGCCTGTCCCTGGTGCATGCGCAAGGCCAGGACCGTCTGGCCTCGTTCGAAACCACGAACACGCCGGGCTATAACCAGCTCAACGCCAATCTCGCCTACACGCAAAAGCTGGGCAGCCAGGACGTGACCTGGTTCCTGATCGCCCGCAATCTGCTGAACGAAGAGATTCGCGTTTCCACCTCGGTGCTGAAAGACATTGCGCCGCTGCCGGGCCGCAGCCTGGTATTCGGCGTGCGCACGCGCTTCTGATTCAGGCAATACCAGCTTTCAGCGGACTCGTCCCTGCCGCAACCCCCGGCCAGCAATGGTGCGGGGGTTTTTTTATTTCTTATTTATACATTTTTCCTTATGGATATAATGGGTGCCATGTTTATCCTATAAAACGCTGCATGGCTTTCTATAAATATCTGCTTGCATCGGCAGCGTGCCTGACGGCGGCTCCTGGCCTGGCCTGCACTCCGCCTGGGTATATCGAGCAGTCCGGTTTCGTTCGGCATCATGTCGCGTCATTACCCCAAAATGCGCGTGGCCTCATGTTTCAACTGGAATCGAAGACGCCACGGTCCGAGGATTTTCAGGTGCTGTCGGTAGAGGATAAACGCGCCTTGAAACTTCGTATTCGCACATTCAAGAACTTGGGATGGGTTCGCCTGGAACTGGCGGATGGATTCCAGCCCGGTGCCAGCTACCAGTTCCGCTATCTTCCCGCTCACGATACATGGAGCTATCCGGACAAGGCCGATGTCAAAATCGATGAGGTGAGCATCCGCACCGAAGGGCAGTATGCGATTGAGCTGGCGCCACGGCCGGCACATCGCATTATCACCGTGCCCACGACGGCCGGTTCCTGTACCGAACCGACCAAAGCGCTGGTGCAGGAATTCAGCTACGCCCTTCCCAATGCCCTCGTGAAGTATCGCGATGCTTTGGCGTATTGGGTTGATCCGCCCAGTTTTACGCCGCGGAGTAGTCGCAAGCGCAAAACAGTTTTGTACGAGTGGTCCGACAGTCCCCAGGTATACAACAACGACGGCCGTATTCTAGGCCAGCCTTACCTGCCGGAATACTCCAGCAGTAAAAATGCCGTCGTCACCACATGCCCGGCGCGGTGGTCGCAGATTAGTCTGCGTGGCTCGGTGGCGTTCCCTGAGGTGGATGAGCGGGTCTATCGGACGGACGTGGTCAAATTCGATATGAACAAGAATGCTGCTGGCCAATGTAGCAATCTAGAGGCGCTCCTTCAGACAATGGAGAACCAGAATCCGGAAAAGGTACTGCGCCAGGTATGTGGCCATTATCTGGGGGGCGGCTTTTTCTTTGAAGGAAAGAGCCTGGCTTCCAGCACGATTGAGGAGTGGGAGTTCCAACTAAGCTTCCTGTATGGAATCGCTCCGGCTTGTAATCTTGCCGCGTTAGGCCATCTTTGGGGAAAGGGGCAGCTTCCTGCCAATGCGGATGTGGCGGCTAGACTTGGCGCCGCATTAAGAACGGGCATGGAGAGGACGCAGCCATCAGTTCGCGATGACGCGGTCCATGCGCTGTTTTATCTGGTGCGCCAGATTCCGAAAAAGATCCAGCCGCAGACTGTGCCGCATCTGTTGGCGCCAATCCAGCCTGTGCTTGTTGATGCAATGACTGAAACGTCGCCATCGGGCCTGGACGAACTTGCCCGTCTGATTATCTGGAGCACTGCCTTGCCGGCCGACTTGCGCCAGAAGCTGCACGCGATTGTAGAGGGAAAGAGTCCTGCAGCCTTGCATGCGCGCACGATACTGGCGGCTTTCGCCGTCCAGACGCAGTGATCGACCTATTTGGCTAGCAAACTGCTATAGGCTTTGCGAACGCACAAACCGGGGCGGCGGGCTGAAATTATCCTTTAGATAATATATGCCCGGCAGGGAGAGCCAAATGTCCAAGCAGAATATTCAGCAGGAGAACGAGAGCTATCTCTGGTTTCGCAAGGCGGCGGAACGGGGCAATGCCTACGCGCAGTTCAATCTGGCCCTGCAGTACAAACGTGGCGAACAGACCGAGCGCAATGACGATGTCGCGTTTATCTGGATGGGTTGCGCGGCGCGCCAGGGGCTGGCCTTTGCGCAGAATCATCTGGGGACCATGTATTTCCATGGGCGCGGCACGGCGCAAGACGATACGGAAGCGCTGTACTGGTTCCGCGCCGCCGCCGCGCAAGGTGAGCCGGCTGCCCAGCAGAATCTTGGTCAGATGTACCGCAAGGGACGCGGCGTGGCGCAGAACGATGAGCTGGCCCTGGCCTGGTTCAGCCGTTCGGCCGAACAAGGCGTGCCGGGAGCGCAGGCGATGATGGGCGTGCATTATGCGCGCGGATTGGGCTGCGCGGCGAATATCGCGCTGGCCCTGGCCTGGTTCCGCAAGGCTGCCAGCCAGGGCGATGCAATGGCGCAGCTGAATCTGGGTCTGCTGCACAAGAATGGCCAGGGCTTGCCGTGCGATGATGTGCAGGCGCTGGCATTTTTCCGTCTGGCGGCGGCACAAGGTTTGCCGAAGGCCCAGTTCCAGGTCGGCGCCGCCTATGCCGAGGGGCGTGGTATCAAAGCCGACCAGGAGCGTGCTTTCGCCTGGTTCAGCCTGGCGGCTCAGCATGGCGATGCGGACGCCCAGTACAGCTTAGGCAGCATGTATGTGCATGGACGCGGCGTGGGCCGCGACCCGCAGCGGGCTTTGGAATATTTCCGTCAGGCCGCCGAGAAAGGTGCCGCCAATGCCCAGTTCAACCTGGGCCTGATGTATGCGAACGGGCAAGGGGTGACGCAGGACGAAGAGTGCGCGGCGGTCTGGTATCGCCTGGCGGCCGAGCAGGGCGATGCCAGCGCGCAGAATAATTTGGGCGTGATGTACGCCAACGGTCAGGGCGTGGAACAGGATGAGGCCGAAGCCGTGCGCTGGTACGGCGAGGCCGCCGAGCAGGGCCATGCGCTGGCCCAGTACAATCTGAGCGGCATGTACCAGGCCGGGCGCGGCGTCGAGCCGGACCAGGTGCGTTCCTATATGTGGATTTCGCTGGCCGCCGATGCCGGCGATGCCGCCGCCTGCAATAGCCGCGCTTTAATCGAAAGCAAGCTCTCCTCCGAGGAACTCGGCTCCGCCCGCGCCTTGACGCGCCATTGGCGCGAGAGGCACCGGGTATAAGCGCGGCCTAGCAGGCGCTTCTTACAACGTGCTCCAGATCTGTTGCAGTCCGATGGCGTGCACGATGCCGTAACCAAGGCAGATCAGGGAACTCCAGACCAGGAAAGGCGTTGACTTCGAGCGGGCGACGGTCAGCAGCGGCACGATGGCCAAGCCGCGCAGCAGATACACGGCGGCGATCACGCACAATCCCGCCTTCAGCAAGGGCAACGGTGCCAGCAGCCCGGCGCCCGACAGCGCATACGCGGCCCACGCGGCCAGCACGGCGGCGATGCCCAGGGTGAGCACGGCCGGATACAGCTTGCCTTGTTCCGCCATCGTCGCCATGCGCTCGCCCGCGCCGAAGAAGCGATACCAGGCTGGCCCTCCCGCGATAATCGCCAGGTGCAGCAGCGCCGCAATGGCGCTCAGTGCCGCACCGATCAGCAGCGCCAGGTTATAAGAATCCGCCATTTCATTTCCTGAAATTTAGACACGCCGTATGCTCGCATGACGATGTCAATTGCGCAATGGCTTCCGCAATTGACATGGATTGCTTCAAGACCGGTACTAAGAGAGTTCGCCCCCCCCTCGTCGACAGTCTTGCCCTTCGTCAATGCGCTGAACTGGCCGTGTGCAAAGATGAAACCAGACTTCATCGCAAGCAAGAGGAGCCGGACGTGGATCACAACAATGCCCTGTTGACTGCATTGCTGATCAAGAAATGGAATAGAAGACTGGCTGCAATTGGACTTGTCGCTTTTGCAGCCTGGACGGTGGATGCCGTATCGAGCATGAAGGATCGGGAAAAGGTGGACAAGATGACCGAGAAAATGCAGACCGTATGCGTGGGCCGCTTCCTGATCGATTTGCCAGACGCCTCTCCGGTATCGTTCCGGTCAGCGTTCATTCAAGGCATTGATATTTCGACTTACGACGGCGAATCCGAGCAGGAGTTTCTGATCAGGTTAGCTAAGGAGGAAGCTGCAATCAATGCGAAGCCCAATGATGTCGGCACCAAAAACATGGAGTCGGTGACGGAGATCAAGCGGGAGGGACTGATTGGCAAGATTTTTGTATTCGGTAGAAATTCAACATACGGTTTCCATGGAGAAGAGAAAATTACGCTGACTGGAGTGGCGATCAGTGGATACATCCACGCCGATGGCGTTAGTTTCGATTTCACCGCATCCGATTACGATCCCGCAAAGATAGGGAATCTGCCAAAACTGATCGACCAGTTGCGGCCACTGGCGAAAGGCGAGATTCCGAGCGAACCGGGTTTCTGTTTTGATCGAGGTATTATTCGTGATCCTCTGGTGGCTGCACAGCGCGAACGAGTGACGATATCGGCGCATTTTCAAGGTCACCCGGACGTTACGCTTGGTTTCGATACAGCGGCTGGCCTGAATCCCGGCTCATCCCTGCTGACACGCGATGCCAACAATAGCGTGAAAAAGATGTTCTTCTTCCTTTTCAAAAAATTGCGCGCCGGGGAGCGGGCAATCAACGGCATCCCTGGTGAGGAATTGCTTGAAAGGGTAAGGGAGAGCAATCTTGCCGTCGTCTACGGTTTTCAATGGGAATCGCTGAGTAATCCAGATAACGTTTTCTTGCCCGAAATCTCGCTGGAGTTCGACACGGGCCTCAATCCGAATCAAGGCGGCAAGCCAGTTCAGTCGAGCTTTTCAGAAGCCGCGACCATGGCCATGTGGGACAAGATTTCATCAAGCCTGCGCGTACGGCCGACCGTTGTACCAAAGGTGGACGAAACCTTGCCGCCGCCCATGCCGCTGCCGCGTACCTAGGCAGCAGTGAACGAACGGCCGATAGCCATGCAAGATTCTGGCGCAAGCGCGCTAACAACCGGCTTGACTTGGCACGAACCGCCACTCGCCGGCGCGGGCGCTTTTACAAGTTGTCGCACTACCGCAGACAGCTCAATCAGAATTTAGCGCTGCGGTTCCTGGCGGCGGTCGAGGAAGAGGCTATTGCCGTGGATTTTCTTGGCCTGCTTTTTCGCTTCGGCGGCGGCGGTGGCGATCTGGTGATGGGAATAATACTGGTTCGGTTCCACCTTGATTACGCCCAGCGATAAACTCATCAGCGAGTAAAACACTTTCTTGCCTTGCCGGTCCTCGCTGATATAACCGCCGCGTTCGCGGTCTTCAATGCTGTAGTAATCCATGATGCGCTGACCGAAATCGTCCAGAATGGCCTGGCAGCGTTCGCGCCAGTCTTCGCTCTGGAACTGAATCATAAAATCGTCGCCGCCGATATGGCCGATAAAGTCGCGGTTTGGATCGCAATGGGCGCTGAGGATGCTGCCGGTTAATTGGATTACATCGTCGCCGCGCCGGTAGCCATATACATCGTTAAATGGCTTGAAATGGTCGAGGTCGCAATAGCAGACCCAGAAGCGGGTATCGCTTTGCAGTAGACGGTCGATATGTTCGTTAATCGGTACATTGCCCGGCAACTGGGTCAGGGGATTGGCATAGCGCGCGGCGTGGATCTGCATTTGCGTGATTTCACGCATCAGGTCGTGGCCGGTTCCCATGCCCAGATAGCGCCCCTGGTCGGTAATGATGAAGCCATTAAACAGGTGGTGCGCTGCTGATTCGGCCATGCGGAAGGAAAGTTCCTGCAGGCTGGTATCTTTATCGGCGATCAGCGGCCGGCCATCCATGAACTGCTTGCAGGATTTTTTTCCGTACAGTTCGCGCTGATAAGGGCGGGCAAAGTGGTCGATCATGACGAAGCGCGAAATCAGGCCCAGCGGCACATCTTTCTCGACCACGGGAATGATCAGCAGCTTGGGATCGGCCTTGAATATCTCGTACACATCGTTGTTGTTCATGCTGGGCGGTACGGCCGCCACGCGGTGCAGCAGTTTCAGGATGCTCACGGCATTTTTCTCGATACTGCGTTGGGGGTAGACGGCCACGCCATTGCGGCTGAGCGCCTTGACCACTTCGCCCGGCAGGGCCTTGGCCGGGCTGGCGTGCGGCCGGCCCAGATGGTAACCCTGGGCGTAGGCCACCCCCAGGTCGCGCAGCACGAGCAGTTCGGCCTGGCTTTCGATGCCCTCGGCAATGACCAGGGTATCGGATTTGTCGGCAATCTCCTGGATGGAGCGCACGAATTGCAACTTCACGGGATCGTTGTTGATGCCCTGGATGAAGTGCATGTCGATCTTCACATACTCGGGGCGCAGCTCCGACCACAGGCGCAGGCTGGAAAAGCCTTCGCCCAGGTCGTCGATGGCAATACGGAAGCCCATATTGCGGTAATGCAGCACGGCCTCGCGCATCAGCTCATAATCGTAGGTCGGCTGGTTTTCGGTCAGCTCGATGATGACGCGATCGGGGTGCAGACCGATCTGCTGGATGGTTTCCAGCGTTTCGCCGCGCGCGCCGGAGCGCTGCGGCATCAGACATTCCGGGCTGACGTTCAGGAACAGCTTGCCCGGCAGGTTAAGCTCGGCAAAGCGTTCCAGCACCACGCGCCGGCACAGATGTTCGACTTCCTGGGTCAGGTTGTTCGCCCGCGCCACCTTGAACAGATTCATCGGCGCATGCAGCGGGCTGTCCGACGGTCCCCGTATCAGCCCTTCGTAAGCCACGATCTCGCCGGTCTGCATCTGGATGATGGGCTGGAAGAGGGCGCTTAGCTGCCGCCTGCCGATGATGTCGAGCAGGTGCTGGCCCAGCAGCTCGTCGGAAACGCTGGGCTGCTGCGAGGGCGCTGGTGGGCGCTGCGGGGCGGCGTGCTGGACAGACTGGGGCGGCAGTAAGGTCGCTTGGCTCACGATATATGGGCTCGGGGTGGGAGAGCGGCCCAGCATATATGACATTTATGACAGGATGATGAATTTTGGAAAACAAAGTTGTTTTATTGTAATTGTCAATTCAGCCCGGGCGCCGGCCTGCTTTTCGCTGCGATATGCTGGGGCTACAATAGGCTGACAATAAGGAGACCCGATGCCCAAGCCGCATACTCTTCGTCACGCCGCGCCGCTCCTGCTGTGCGCCGGCCTGGTTCTGGCTGCAAGCAGCGCCGCCGCATCCGGCATTACCGTGCAGGTCAGCGACGAGGGCAACAAGCCCCTGGCCGACGTGATCGTGTATGCCGAGGCAGAGGGTGGGCAGACCTTGCCCAAGACCCTGAAAGCGGGCGAAATCAGCCAGAAAGGCTTAAAATTCATCCCACTGGTCACGGCAATCCAGACCGGCAGCAAGATCTTCTTCCCGAATAACGACAAGGTGCGCCATCACATCTATTCCTTTTCGCCGGCACATAAATTCGACCAGAAGCTGTATTCCGGCACCACGGCCGAACCGCAAACTTTCGAAAAAGCCGGCACCGTGGTCCTGGGCTGCAATATCCATGACAAGATGCTGGCCTATGTGCGTGTGGTCGATACGCCATATTTTGCCAAGACCGATGAAAGCGGCGTGGTGCGCCTGGATGTCCCGGCCGGCAAATATGTGCTGAAAGCCTGGCACTACAACGCCGTCAGCGGCCAGCCGGCCGAGCAGGCCGTCGTGGTGAAGGGCGGCGACGCCCTGCTCGGCGCCGTGTTCAAGCTGGCGCTGAAGCCCGCCGCGGCCGACGCGCCAGCCAGCTCGTATTGACGGGCGGAGGGCAGCATGCGCTTTCGAAGCCTGGAAAGCCGGATCGCCATGCTCTTCCTGCTGTTGCTGATCGCGGTGCAGGTCACGGGCCTGCTCCTGATCCAGCGCGGCATCGAGAGCAATGCGCGCAACGCCGTCACGGCGGAATTGATCAATGGCGGCAAGGTCTTCAGCCGCGTGCTGGAGCAGAATGCGGAAACCCTGCGTTTCGGCGCTCGTCTGCTGGCGCGCGATACCGCCTTCGTGGCCGCCATCGGCAATAACGACGAGGATGACCGCGACACGATCGAATCGGCCCTGGCCAACCATGGCGGGCGCATCAAGGCATCGCTGACGATGCTGGTCAATGCCGAAGGCCAGATCAGCGCGTCCACCAGTCCCTACCGGCCGGCAGGGCTGGAAAAGCTGGTCAAGGGCATGCTGGAACGCGCCGAGCAAGCCGATGGCGCCAGCGGCATTGCCATCATCGAGCAGCGCCCCTACCAGGTGGTGGTGATGCCGGTGAAGGCGCCAGTCACCATCGGCTGGGTGGTGATGACTTTCCCCATCGATAAGCAGCAGGCTGGCGTGATGCATGAAGTCAGCGCGCTGCAGGCCACCATCATGACGCGCGGCGCCGCCGGCAACTGGCTGTCCGTGGATTCGACCTTGCCGCGGCTGGCGGCCGGCAGCCTGGCGGCGCAGATGCAAGCGCGTGGCGAGCAGCCCGGCAACAGCTTCGAGATGGAGATCGGCGGCGCCAGCTACTGCCTGCGCGAGATGGAGATCGGCACCGATGGCGGCCAGCGCGCGGTGGTGGTGCTGGGACGTTCGCTGGACGAAGCCACGGCCGAATATGCGCGCCTGGAACGCTGGCTGCTGGCGCTGACGGTGATCGGCATCATCGTCTCCGGCGTGGCGGCGGTGCTGACAGCCAAGCGCATTGCCCAGCCTTTGAGCCAGCTGGCGCAGACCGCCAAGCGTCTGGAGGGAGGCGACTATAAGGGCCGGATTGCGGTCGAGCGGCGCGATGAGGTGGGCGCCCTGGCCCAGGCGCTGGACAGCATGCGCGACGGGATCGCCCGCCGCGAGCAGGAAATCCGCCGTCTCGCTTACTGGGATACGCTGACCAATCTGCCCAACCGCGCCCAGTTCCTGCTGCATCTGAACGAATCGCTGACCGAGGCGGAAAAGCTGGGCAACCAGGTCTGGGTGCTGATGATGGACCTGGACCGCTTCAAGCATGTGAACGATGTGCTGGGCCACCAGTTCGGCGATGCGTTGCTGCGCCAGGTAGCGGAGCGCCTGCTGGCGCTGATGGTGCAGCGCGGCCAGAGTTCGGCCCAGTTGGCGCGGCTGGGCGGCGACGAATTCGCCATCCTGCTGCCGGGCGCCGATCTGGATCACGCCATTGGCCTGGCGGCGGAAGTGCTGCAGGCGCTGGAAACGCCACTGTCGCTGGACGAGCAGACCGTCGATATTGGCGCCGGTCTGGGCATCGCCGGTTATCCCGAACATGGGGCGGATGGTGAATCCCTGCTCAGCATGGCCGAGGTGGCGATGTACACGGCCAAGCAGCGCCGCGACGGTGCGGTGGTGTACGATGCCGTGTTCGACCAGAGCAGCGCGAAGAGCCTGTCGCTGCTCACGGAGCTGCGCAATGCCGTGGAGCGCGATGAGCTGCGCCTCTTCGTCCAGCCCAAGATCACCATCGCCAGCGGCGTGGTGAGCGGGGCCGAGGCGCTGGTGCGCTGGGCGCATCCGGAGCGCGGCAATGTCTTCCCCGACCAGTTCATTCCCTTCGCCGAGCAGACCGGCTTTATCCGCGTGCTGACGCGCTGGGTGCTGGAGCAGTCGGCCATGCTGAGCCGTCAGCTGGCGCAGCGCGGCGTGCATCTGAAAATCTCGGTCAATCTGTCCACGCGCGACCTGATGGACCAGGATCTGCCGGGCAAATTCGCCGAGATCATGCACCGCCATCAGGTATCGCCCGGCTCTTTCTGTCTGGAGATTACCGAAAGCGCCATCATGGACGATCCGGTGCGCGCCCAGCACACGCTGGAGCGGCTGCACGCCATGGGCGCCGACCTCTCGATTGACGATTTCGGCACAGGCTATTCCTCTCTGGCCTACCTGAAACGCTTGCCGGTGGACGAGCTGAAGATCGATAAATCCTTCGTCCTCAATATGGAGCAGGATGTGGGCGACGCCAAGATCGTGCGCTCCACCATCGATCTTGGCCACAATATGGGCTTGCGCGTGGTGGCGGAAGGGCTGGAAAGCGAAGCGGTGTGGGGGTTGCTGAAACGCATGGGCTGCGACCAGGGCCAAGGCTATTTCATGAGCCGTCCCATTCCAGCCTCGGAGCTGGGCGACTGGATAGGCCGCTGGCGCGCGCCGGGCAGCGCCGCTGCCGTCAGCCGCAAAGAAGAAAACAGCACAGTTCCTGCCAAATAAAAAGCGTTAAGCGGGCGCTTGGAACATTTCATATTTGTCACAAACCACGATATGATCCTTCGACGCAACCCTGCATGACAGGGCGGCCATCTCCCCATTTATGACACTACGGAAGAACAATGCAATTTAAACGCGCTTCACTGGTACTCTCGCTGCTCGCCGCCTTCAGCGGCAACGCCCTGGCGCAAACCTGCCCGGCCGGCAGCCCGCTGAGCTACCCAGTCACGAAAAAAGTGGACCAGCAGGATAATTATCACGGCACCACCGTGGCCGACCCTTACCGCTGGCTGGAAGACGCCAACAGCGCCGAAACCAAGGCCTGGGTGGAAGAGCAGAACAAGCTGACCCAAAGCTATCTGCAGCAGATCCCGAACCGTGAAGCGATCAAGCAGCGTTTGACCAAGCTGTGGAACTACGAGCGCTTCAGCGTGCCGTTCCGCGAAGGCGGCCGCTATTTCTATAGCCGTAACGACGGCCTGCAAAACCAGGCCGTGCTGTTCACGATGAAAACGCTGAACGACAAACCGCGCCTGCTGCTTGACCCGAACACCCTGTCGTCCGACGGCACGGTGGCGCTGGCCGACTTCTCGGTCGGACCGAACGGCAAGTTCATGGCCTACAGCACCGCCGCTTCCGGCTCCGACTGGAACGAGATCAAGGTGCGCAATATCGACACCGGCCTGGATACCGAAGACCATATCAAGTGGGTCAAGTTCTCCAAGACCGCTTGGGCGCACGACGGTTCCGGCTTCTTCTACAGCCGCTACGACGAGCCAAGCGAGGCCGCCAAGCTGGCCGGCGTGAACTACTTCCAGAAGCTGTATTTCCACAAACTGGGCACGCCGCAAAGCGCCGACCAGCTGGTGTACGACCGTCCCGACCAGAAGGAATGGGGCTTCCGTGCCAATGTCAGCGACGATGGCCGCTACCTGATCATCGACGGCACCCAGGGCACCGAGCGCAAAAACCGCATCTTCTACAAAGATCTGGGCAAGAAGGATAGCAAAGTCGTCGGCTTGCTGGAGAACCTGGACGCGGCCTACCGCTTCATCGACAACGATGGTCCGATCTTCTACTTCTCCACCGACAAAAACGCGCCGAAATCGCGCGTGGTCGCCATCGATATCCGCAAGCCTGCCGCCGACCAGTGGAAAGAGCTGGTGCCGGAAAGCGCCCAGACCCTGGTCTCGGCCAATATCGTGAACAAGCAGCTGGTGCTGAACTACCTGACCGACGCCCACAGCGCCGTGAAGGTGTACGATCTGCGCGGCAAATTGGTACGCGAGCTGGCGCTGCCGGGCATCGGTTCGGTCTCGGGCTTCGGCGGCAAGCGCAGCGACAGCGAAACCTTCTATTCCTTCACCAGCTTCACCACGCCATCCACCGTGTACCGCTATGACGCGAAGAGCGGCAAGAGCAGCGTTTACCGCCAGCCAAAGGTCGATTTCGACCCAAGCGCTTTCGAAACGCGCCAGGAATTCTTCACCAGCCGCGATGGCACCAAGGTGCCGATGTTCATCGTGTCCAAGAAGGGCATGAAGCTGGACGGCAGCAATCCGACCTATCTGTATGGCTACGGCGGCTTCAATGTCGCGCTGACCCCATCGTTCTCCGTTGCCAACCTGGCCTGGGTGGAAATGGGCGGCGTGTACGTGATGGCCAATCTGCGCGGCGGCGGCGAATACGGCGAAGCCTGGCACAAGGCCGGCACCAAGCTGCAAAAACAGAATGTCTTCGATGACTTCATCGGCGCTGCCGAGCACCTGATCGCCACCAAGGTCACCTCGCCAGCCAAGCTGTCGATCGGCGGCGGCAGCAACGGCGGCCTGCTGGTGGGCGCCACCATGACCCAGCGTCCCGACCTGTTCGCGGCGGCCGTGCCGGCCGTTGGCGTGCTGGACATGCTGCGCTTCCACAAATTCACCATCGGCTGGGCCTGGACCTCGGACTACGGTTCGTCCGACAACGCCGACGAGTTCAAGGCGCTGGTCAAGTACTCGCCGCTGCATAATCTGAAGGCGGGCGGCTGCTATCCAGCCACCATGGTGATGACGGCTGACCACGACGACCGCGTGGTGCCGGCGCACAGCTTCAAGTTCGCCGCCGCTGCCCAGGCAGCGCAGGGGGGGGCGGCGCCAGTCCTGATCCGCATCGAAACCAAGGCAGGCCATGGTGCCGGCAAACCGACCTCGAAACAGATCGAGGAAGTGGCCGACCGCTGGGGCTTCCTGGGCCGTGCCCTGGGCATGACCCCGGCCGCCGATGTGGCGGCGCAGCCTAAGCCTGCTGGCGTACCGGTCAGCGGCGCTAAATAAGGCCTTGCCGATAGCGACACAACGCGCCCTCCGGGGCGCGTTTTTTCTTACTCCTTTCCGAATGCCGATGAAGCCGACCAAAACCATTCTCGCCCTTTCCCTGCTTGCTCTTGCACCGGCAGCATGGGCCGCCGAGGCGCCGCGCACGCTGGCCGAACAAACCCGGACCTTGCAGGCGCAGCCCGGCTTCATCGATCTTTGGCGCGATGAGGAAAAGGGCAGGGTGCTGCTGTCCCTGTCGGTGCTGGACCAGCCTTTTCTGATGCTGTCTTCGCTGCCTTACGCGCTAGGTTCCAACGATGTGGGCCTTGATCGTGGCCAGCCGGGCGAGATGAAACTGGTGCGCTTCCAGAAGCATGGAACGCGCATCTTCCTGGTGCAGGGGAACACGCGCTACGTGGCGCGCTCCACCGATGCCGACGAGCGCAACGCCGTGGCCGAATCCTTCGCCGCTGCGGTGCTGTGGTCGGGCGAGATCCTCGCCAGCGAAAACGGACGCTATCTGATCGACTTCTCCAGCTTCCTGCTGGCCGACCAGCATGGTGTGGCCCAGCGCCTGGCCGACAGCAAGCAAGGCGCGTATAAGGTTGATGAAAAGCGCAGCGCCGTCCTGCCCGCGCTGGCAAAAGCCTTCCCCGACAATGTGGAACTGGAAGCCCTGCTGACTTTCTCCGGAGCGGGGCAGGGCGAGCATGTGCGCCAGGTAGCGGCCGATCCGGCCAGCCTGTCGCTGCGCCAGCATATCAGCATGGTGCGCCTGCCGGACCAGGGCTACAAGCCGCGTGCCTACCATCCTGCATCGGGCGGCTTCGACACCGGCTACTACGATTTCGCCACGCCACTGGCCAGCAGTCTCGATGTGCGCTGGCAGCTGCGGCACAGGTTGGAAAAGACCGTGCCGGGCGCCGCGCCCAGCGCCGTGAAAAAGCCCATCGTCTATTACCTCGACCGGGGCGCGCCGGAACCGGTGCGTTCCGCCCTGCTAGAAGGCGCGCGCTGGTGGTCCAGCGCCTTCGAGAAGGCCGGCTTCAAGGACGCCTTCCGCGTCGAACTGCTGCCGGAAGGCGCGGACGCGATGGATGTTCGCTACAACGTCATCAGCTGGGTGCACCGCGCCACGCGCGGCTGGTCCTACGGTAACGCGCTGGCCGACCCGCGCACTGGAGAAATCATCCGCGGTGCCGTCACGCTGGGATCGCAGCGCGTGCGCCAGGACATCCTGATCGCCGAAAGCCTGCTCGCGCCCTACGGCAAGGCCGGCAATCCCGAGTTGCAAAAGATGGCAGAGCAGATGGCCTTGGCCCGCCTGCGCCAGCTGGCCGCGCATGAAGTCGGCCATACCCTTGGCTTCTCGCACAACTTCGCTGCCAGCCGCCAAGGCAATGGCTCGGTGATGGACTATCCCCATCCTGTGCTCAAGCTCGAAGCGGACGGCCGCATCGGCCTGCAGGAAGCTTACGGCGCTGGTGTCGGTCCCTGGGACGACTACATCGTGCAGCACATCTACGGCGAATTGACGGACGATGAACTGGCGCAGCTGCGCGCCCGCGCCAATGCGTCTGGCATGCAGTACGTCAGCGACAGCGACGCGCGCACGCCGGGCGCCAGCCATCCGAATGGACTGCTGTGGGATTTCGGTCCCGACTCGCTGAAAACCTGGGATCAATTGGGTGCTATTCGCCGGCAAGCCTTGCAGCGCTTCTCGCTCGACGTGCTGCCCAACGAACGCCAGACCGGTGAGATTGAAGCGCGCCTGGTTCCCGTTTATCTGCTACAGCGCTATCAGACCGAAGCTCTGGCCCGCCTTATTGGCGGCGGAGAATTCGACTACAGCACCAGCGGCGACGTCAAAGCCGGCCGCGCCCAGAGCGGCGTGCGCACCGTGCCCGCCGCCAGCCAGCGCCAGGCACTGGCCCGGCTGGCCGATACCCTGAGCGCCGAATACCTCGCGCTGCCGCCCAAGGTGCTGGACCTGCTGACGCCACCCGCCACCGGCTACGAACGCAATAAGGAATATTTCGAAACCCGCATGAACAGCGTTTTCGATGCCCTGTCGGCGGTGGAGGCAGGCGCCGCCCACACGGCCAGCTTCCTGCTCGACGCCGGCCGCATCAACCGCCTGTACTGGCAGCACGCCCGCGACCCCGGCCAGCCCGGCATTGCCGACTTGATGGTGCAAGTGCTGCAGCGCACCTGGAAACGCCCGGCCGCATCGTCGACCCAAGCCGGTAGCGAAGCCATGCAGCTCAGCGCCAACTGGGTCGTCCTCGACGCCCTGTTGCGCCTCCTAAACGGCGGCCAAATGCACGCCGCCGCCGAAGCCGAGCTGCGCCAGCAAACCGCGGACCTCGGCGCCTGGTTAAAGAAGACCCCAAGCCCCGACGCCAGCACCGCCGCCAGCCGCCAGCAAGCCGCTAGCCACATCCAGCGCTATTTAGCCGACCCGCGCAGCGTCAAACTGCGTCCCGCCCCGACGATTCCCCCCGGCGCCCCCATCTAAGCCCCCGGCTTGCGCCAAATCAAACGGGGCGTGGGGCTTAGCGGTGGATGACGACGAGCAGGGCTTTGGCTTCGGTTTTGCCGAGGTTGCGGATGGCGTGCTGCTGGTCGGCGGGGTAGCGGGCGGTGCTGCCGAGCTTGATCTTTTTCTTGGCGTTGCCGACTTCCAGTTCCATGCTGCCGTGCAGCAGGGTCAGATGTTCGTGGGTGCCGGGATCGTGCGCTTGGGAGGCCAGTTCGCCGCCGGGGGCCAGCGTCAGCTCATACCACTCGTATTTGCCGGCCAGCTCCATCGGGCCGAGGATGCGCAGTATATAGCCAGCATGGGCGCCGGGCAGGGTCGGCGTTTCGTGGGCATCCAGCACCCTGATCGTTTCGACATTCTTTTCGCCATCGGCCAGCAGTTCGCCGATGGCGACGCCCAGGGCGTTGGCCAGGCGCCAGGTGATGGCGATGGTGGGATTGGCTTTCTCGCGTTCGATCTGCGACAGCATGGATTTGGACACGCCGGCGATGCGCGACAGGTCTTCCAGCGTCAAACCGCGCGCCAGGCGCAGTCGTTGCAGGGCGGCGCCCACCTCGGGCGGGGCATTGGTCGAAACAGATGGCTTCATTGAGGAAAGATCGCTTGCAAAGTTCAATATGCTTATGTAGTATCCAGTATATTGAATCTGTGTTCAAAATAATGGAATTCGGAAGCGATAGAGGAAAGAGAGTAGACTTCCATATCGGTTTCAGCTTCAGGCACGGTACAACATAGGCAGCAGCCGGTCAAGCGGCGGCCTTCACCATCTATATAGAGGAAGATCATGAGCGAGCAAGCAAAAAATGCGTTTTACGGCGGCCTGCAACAGAACCTGGAAAAACTGCGCGAGCAGGGTCTGTACAAGCCGGAGCGCGTGCTTGCCTCCCGCCAGGGTTCCGAAGTGCAGGGTGAAGATGGCCGTACCCTGATCAATATGTGCGCCAACAACTACCTCGGCCTGTCCGGCCAGGAGTGGGTGGCCCAGGCGTCCATCGACGCCACCGAAAAATACGGCTATGGCCTGTCCTCGGTGCGCTTCATCTGCGGCACCCAGACCGTGCACAAGCAGCTGGAACAGGCGATCTCGAAATTCCTCGGCACTGAAGACACCATCCTCTACGCCGCCGCCTTCGACGCCAACGGCGGCGTGTTCGAGCCGCTGTTCGACGAGAACGACGCCATCATTTCCGACGCCCTGAATCACGCTTCCATCATCGACGGCATCCGTCTGTGCAAGGCTGCGCGCTTCCGCTACGCCCACAACGATATGGCCGACCTGGAAGCCCAGCTCAAGGCCGCCGCCGACAAGCGCCACAAGATCATCGTCACCGATGGCGTGTTCTCGATGGATGGCACCATCGCCCAGCTGGACAAGATCGTGGCCCTGGCCGAGCAGTACGGCGCCCTGGTGATGATCGACGAATGCCACGCCTCCGGCTTCATGGGCAAGACCGGCCGCGGCACGCACGAGCACCACAATGTGCTGGGCAAGATCGACATCATCACCGGCACCCTGGGCAAAGCCCTGGGCGGCGCGATGGGCGGCTTCACCTCCGGCCGCAAGGAAGTGATCGACACGCTGCGCCAGAAATCGCGCCCTTATCTGTTCTCCAACACCCTGGCCCCGTCGATTGCCGGCGCCTCGCTGGAAGTGCTGAAGCGCCTGTCCGAATCGACCGAGCTGCGCGACCGTCTGCATGAAAACACCGCCTACTTCCGCAAGGAGATCGAGCGCATCGGCTTCACCATCAAGCCTGGCACCCACCCGGTCGTGCCGGTGATGCTGTTCGATGCGCCGGTGGCCCAAAAGTTTGCGGCACGAATGTATGAGCTGGGCGTTTTGCTCAGCGGCTTCTTCTACCCGGTGGTGCCGATGGGCCAGGCGCGCGTGCGCGTCCAGCTCTCCGCAGCGCACACCCGCGAGCAGCTCGACAAAGTGCTCGCCGCATTCGAACAGGCAGGCCGTGAACTCGGCATTTTGAAGAATTAATTGGATTCAGGAAGAACAGCAATGGAACGTATTTTAGTCATCGGCGCCAACGGTCAAATTGGCAGCGAACTGGTGGAAGCACTGGCCAAGCAGCATGGCGCGCAGAATGTGATCGCCACCGATATCAGCCCGAAAAATATCTATAACGCCGCCAACTACCAGGTGCTGGACGTGATGAACCGCGCCGCCCTGGCCCAACTGGTGGCCGACGAGAACATCACCCAGGTGTACCAGTTGGCAGCGATGCTGTCGGCCACCGGCGAAGCGGCGCCGCTCAAAGCCTGGTCGCTGAACATGGACGGCTTGCTGAATATCCTGGAAGTGGCGCGCGAACGCGGCGAGGCAGGCAAGCCGCTGCGCCTGTTCTGGCCTTCGTCGATCGCTGCCTTCGGCCCGAACACCCCGGCCGACAACACCCCGCAGATGACGGTGATGGACCCGACCACCATCTACGGCATCAGCAAGCTGGCCGGCGAGCGCCTGTGCGAGTACTACTTCCTGAAATACGGCGTGGACGTGCGCAGCATCCGCTACCCAGGCATCATCAGCTTCAAGTCGCCTCCAGGCGGCGGCACCACCGATTACGCCATCGCCATTTTCCACTCGGCGCTGCGCGGCGAACGCTATGAATGCTTCCTCGGCCCGCAAACCTCGCTGCCGATGATTTATATGCCCGATGCCATCCGCGCCACCATTGAATTGATGGATGCGCCGGCCTCGCAAATCAAGGTCCGTTCGTCCTATAATGTCGCCGGCGTATCGTTCAACCCGGAACAGCTGGCCGCTGCCATCAGCGCCAAGCTGCCCGAGTTTAAGATCAGCTACAAACCGGACAGCCGCCAGGCCATCGCCGACACCTGGCCGAAAAGCCTGGACGACGCGACCGCCACGGCCGACTGGGGCTGGAAAGCAAGCATCGGCATCGAAGAAATGGTCAAGGACATGCTGGCCAATATCGATGTCGGCTTAAGCAAGGCCGCATAAAAGCGGCGCGACATCAACATCACTATAAAGAGACATCCGATGGATATGAGTGTTTTCGATCTGTTCAAAATTGGCATTGGCCCATCCAGTTCCCACACCGTGGGACCGATGGTGGCGGCACGCCGTTTCCTGATCGAAGCCGGTCCATTGGATGATGTGGTGGCGGTGGAATCCGCGCTGTATGGTTCGCTGGCCCTGACCGGCGTCGGCCACGGCACCGACAAGGCCGTGATCCTCGGCCTGATGGGAGAAACCCCGCAGGACATCAATCCCGACCTGGTCGACGCCAAGCTGGCCGAGGTCGAGGCGCGCAAGGAAATCAGGCTGCTGGGCGTGAAGGCCGTGCCTTTCACCGCCGCCACCGGCTTGATTTTCCACATGAACGAAACCCTGCCCGAGCATCCGAACGGCATGAGCTTCACCCTGAAGCGCGCCGACGGCAGCACGGTGCATAAAGTGTTCTACTCCGTCGGCGGCGGCTTTATCCGCGCTGAAGGCGAGAGCGCGGCGGCCGACAATGCTCCGGCCACAGCCATTCCCTATCCCTTCGACACCATGGCCGACCTGCTGGCGCACGGCGAAGCAAGCGGCAAGACTATCCCGCAGATGCTGCGCGCGAACGAGCTGGCCAAGATCGACGAAGCCAAGCTGGATGCGGGCCTGGACCGCATCTGGCATGTCATGCGCGGCTGCATCGCACACGGCCTGGAAACGGCCGGCCAACTGCCGGGCGGCCTGAAGGTAAAACGCCGCGCCGCCGACCTGTGGCGCCAAGCCAAGGCCGGCGACCGCGCCAACGACCTGCCGCATGATGCGCTGAACGGCGTCAGCCTGTACGCCATGGCCGTCAACGAAGAAAACGCCGCCGGCGGCCGCGTGGTTACCGCGCCGACCAATGGCGCGGCCGGCATCATCCCCGCCGTGCTCAAATACTATGCCGAAGACTGCAAGCCGCTCGATCCTGTGACCGGCGTGCGCAACTTCCTGCTGACGGCTGCCGCCATCGGCATGCTGTGCAAGCGCAATGCATCCATCTCGGGCGCCGAAGTCGGCTGCCAGGGCGAAGTCGGCGTCGCCTGCGCCATGGCCGCCGCAGGCCTGGTTGCAGCGCTGGGCGGCAGCAATGCCCAGATCGAGAACGCAGCCGAAATCGGCATCGAACACCACCTTGGCATGACTTGCGACCCGATTGGCGGCCTGGTACAGATCCCCTGCATCGAGCGCAACGGCATGGGCGCGGTCAAAGCCATCACCGCCGCCTCGCTCTCGCTGAAAGGCGACGGCACCCACTTTGTGAGTTTGGACGAAGTGATCGAAACCATGCGCCAGACCGGCGCCGACATGCAGGCCAAGTACAAGGAAACCTCGCTGGGCGGCCTCGCCATCCACGTCGTCACCGTCAACCACGCTGCCTGCTGATCGCCCGGCCGCGGGGCTGGTCCCCGCGGTGTTGCGCTGGCAACGCTCCGATGGCCGCAGAAAATTGTGGAAATTGACTGAATTTACATAGAAACTCCGGGCGCACTATAATAGGTGTCCGATCGCAACGCTCAATGGGTTTCCTTGTCTATGCATTACGTGTCCACCCGGGCCGCTTCGCCGGCCGCTTCGCAGTCTTCTCATTCTTTTTCCGATATCTTGCTGGGCGGCCTGGCTGCCGATGGCGGCTTGTTCCTGCCGGCTGAGTATCCGCAGGTGACTGGCGCTGAGCTGGATGCTTGGCGTAAGTTGTCCTATGCAGACTTGGCATTCGAGATTCTGCGCAAGTTTGCGACTGATATTCCGGAGGCCGATCTGCGCGCGCTGGCGGCCAAGACGTATACGCCGGAGGTGTACCGCAACGCCCGCCATGATGAGAGCGCGATTGCCATCACGCCATTGCGCGTGCTGGAGGAGGGCAATGGCAAGAAGCTGGTGCTGCAGGCACTGTCCAACGGCCCGACGCTGGCGTTCAAGGATATGGCCATGCAGCTTCTGGGCAATCTGTTCGAATACGCGCTGGCCAAGCAGGATGCGCAGCTGAATATCTTCGGCGCGACTTCGGGCGATACCGGCAGCGCCGCCGAGTATGCGATGCGCGGCAAGAAGGGCATCCGCGTCTTCATGCTGTCGCCGCACAAGAAAATGAGCGCTTTCCAGACTGCGCAGATGTTCAGCCTTCAAGATCCGAATATCTTCAATATCGCCGTGGAAGGCGTGTTCGACGATTGTCAGGATATGGTGAAAGCCGTCTCCAACGACCTGGAATTCAAAGCCAAGCAAAAGATCGGCACCGTCAATTCGATCAACTGGGCACGCGTGGTGGCCCAGGTGGTGTACTACTTCCGCGGCTATCTGGCTGCGACCACCAGCAATGCGCAGAAGGTCTCCTTCACCGTCCCGTCGGGGAATTTCGGCAATATCTGCGCCGGCCATATCGCGCGCATGATGGGCCTTCCAATCGACAAGCTGGTGGCAGCCACCAATGAAAACGATGTGCTCGACGAATTCTTCCGCACCGGCGTTTATCGCGTGCGCAAATCGTCGGAAACTTACCACACCAGCAGCCCGTCGATGGATATCTCGAAGGCCTCGAATTTCGAGCGCTTCGTCTACGATCTGGTGGGCCGCGACGCGGCGCGCACCCGTGCCCTGTTCCAGAAGGTCGAGACGCACGGCGGCTTCGACCTGTCCGGCAAGCCGGGCAGCGATGGCGACGAATTCAAACTGGTGGCAAACTACGGCTTCAAGTCCGGCAAGTCCACCCATGAAGACCGCCTGGCGACCATCCGCGACGTGGCCGACGATTACGGCATCGTGATCGATACCCACACCGCCGACGGCATCAAGGTCGCCCGCGAGCAGATGGAAGAGGGTGTGCCGATGATTGTGCTGGAAACGGCGCTGGCGGCCAAGTTCAATGAAACCATTCTGGACGCGCTGGGCGAGGATGCCGAGCGTCCGGCCGGCTTCGAGAATATCGAAGCGCTGCCGCAGCGCTTCGAGGTGATGCCGGCCGATGTGGAGAAGATGAAGGCGTATATCGCTGCCAACACGGGACTGTAAACCATGAATGCTTTCCAGCCGCAGCCTATGCTGTCTGCCCGCGAGGCGCTGGACTTCCTGCTGGGCGCGGCGCGTCCGGTGGAAGAAGTGGAAACCCTGCCTACGCTGGCCGCCAACGGCCGCGTGCTGGCAAAGTCCCAGGTCTCGAGCATGAATGTGCCGGGTCAGGACAATACCCAGATGGATGGCTATGCGGTGCGTTCGGCCGACTGCGCCAGCGGTTCGGCCACGCTGACCGTGTCGCAGCGCATTCCGGCCGGCCATGTGGGCCAGCCGCTGCTGCCCGGCACGGCGGCGCGCATCTTCACCGGCGCCCTGATCCCGGAAGGGGCGGACGCCGTGGTGATGCAGGAGCAGTGCGAGCTGCATGAAAAAATTGTCACCATCCGCCACGCGCCGCGTCCCGGCGAGTGGATCCGCCGCGCCGGCGAGGACATTACCCACGGCAGCGTGATTCTGCCGGCCGGCACCCGCTTGCGCAGCCAGGAGCTTGGGCTTGCCGCTTCGGTCGGCCTGGCCGAACTGCCGGTGCGCCGCAAGCTGCGCGTGGCTATCTTCTTCACCGGCGACGAGCTGGCCATGCCGGGCGAGCCGCTGGCCCCAGGCGCCATCTACAATTCCAACCGATTCACCCTGCGCGCCTTGCTGGAAAACCTGGGTTGCGAGATCGTCGACCTGGGCATCGTGCCGGACACTCTGGCCGCCACGCGCGAGGTGCTGCGTCAGGCCGCACAAGGCAATGACCTGATCATCACCTCGGGCGGCGTATCGGTGGGCGAGGAAGACCATATCCGTCCCGCTGTGGAAGCGGAAGGGCGCTTGAACCTGTGGCAGATCGCTATCAAGCCGGGCAAGCCGCTGGCTTTCGGCGAGGTGGGACGCAGCTTCTTTATCGGCCTGCCGGGCAATCCGGTTTCCAGCCTGATTACTTTCATGCTGTTCGTGCGGCCCTTCGTGCTGCGCCTGCAGGGCGTCAGCGATCCGGCCGCGCTGGCCCCGCGCGTCTACAGCCTGCGCGCCGATTTCGATTTGCCCAAGGCCGACCGCCGCAATGAATTCCTGCGCGCGCGCGTGAACCGCGAGGGCGGCCTCGATCTGTTCCCGAACCAGGGTTCGGGCGTGCTGACCTCCACCGTCTGGGCCGATGGCGTGATCGATAATCCGCCTGGCAATCCGATACGCGCCGGCGACCCGGTGCGCTTCATTCCCTTTAGTGAACTGCTGTATTGATAGGATGTTGAAATAATGATTACGCTGCGTTTCTTTGCCAGCGTGCGCGAAAGCCTTGGCACCTCTTCCGAAACCATTGATTTGCCTGCCGGCGTGGACACGGTGGGCGCATTGCGCGCCCATCTGGTGCAGCGCGGCGGCGCCTGGGAACAGGCGCTGGCCGAAGGGCGGGCGCTGCGCATGGCCTGCAACCAGGTGATGGCCCAGCCATCGACCGCAATCGCCGACGGCTGCGAAGTGGCTTTCTTCCCGCCCGTGACTGGCGGCTGAACATCTTCCCGGGTTCGCATTGCGCGTTCGCAACATTTTTCTTGATTTTGGGCAAATAAATTCAAGACGGTAGGGCGCGCGGGCTATACTGAACCCGTGATGCCCTTGGCGGTCTTCCCGGCCGCCAGCTTCCATGGCCTAATCCGTGCCGGAAGACCACGCATCCCCTTT
Source organism: Massilia sp. BJB1822 (assembly GCF_013369485.1). Classification (GTDB taxonomy): domain Bacteria; phylum Pseudomonadota; class Gammaproteobacteria; order Burkholderiales; family Burkholderiaceae_D; genus Rugamonas. The sequence continues at coordinate 25,743 of NZ_JABWEB010000024.1, read as the reverse complement.
CTCCCGTCGCCCATCCCTCGCGGCTCCCTTATTTGATGTGTATGGTTGGAAGCGCTTTTGCTGCTTTCCCGCGAGGAGTGAGCATGTTTGCCTTTATCGACAGGCTGGGATTGCGCGTCAAGCTGGCCCTGGGCTTCGGCACGGTCATCGTTCTGATGTGTTTGGGCGATATGACGCTGATGTTCGGCCACGAGCGCGCGCTGGCGGCGGTGGACCATTACTTCGACAGCGAAGACCGCATGGCCGACCTGAGTTCGAACAGCCTGATGGCGCTGGAACGGGCGCGCCGCTTCAAGAAGGAATTTCTGCTGGAGGCGCGGACGCTGCCCGCCGGCGAGGCCAAGGCGCGCTACGGCGCCCTGGTCGGCAAGGAGCTGCAGGTGGTGCGTTCCAGCATGGCCGAGATCCGCCGCCTGAAACAGGGCGCGGCGGTGGAACGCGAAGTGCGCGCGGTGGAGGCGGCGCTGGGCTTGTATGGGGATAGTTTCCAGCGCCTGGCCGCGCAGTATGAGCTGCTTGGCAACCGCGAGCAGGGACAGGAAGCGGCCTTGCGCAGCTCGCAGAATACGCTGGCCGAAATCGGCCAGGCATCCGCCGCCTACAACGAAGCCGTGCGGCGCATCGAGTCGGCCTTGCTGGCACTGCGGGCGCAGGCCGACCAGGCCTTGCTGGAGACGCGCAGCTCGGTGCGCAAGGCGAATAGCAGCGTCAGCGCCATCATCCTGTTTGGCGGCGCCGGTTCCATGCTGCTTGGCCTGTATATTGCCCGCCTGCTGATGCGCAATATCGAAAGATCGGCCGCCGCCGGCGTGCGCTTCGCGCGCCAGCTGGCCTCCGGCGACTGGAGCGTGCGCCTGCCCCAGGGCGGCACGCGCGAGTTTGCCGAGCTGTCAGTCTCGCTCAACCTCATGGCCGACAATCTGCAGGAAGCCTACCGGCGCGAGCAAGGCCGGACGGAGGAGCTGACAGGCTTGAACCGCACCCTACGACTGCGCTCGCGCTGCAACGAAGCCATGGTGAGGGTGAACGATGAAGCGCAATTGCTGGACCTGATCTGCGCCCATATGGTTGGCGAAGGCGGCTATCCCCTGGTTTGGGTGGGCATGCAAAACAGTGCCGGCGCGGTGGTCGTGGCGGCCCAGGCGGGCGGCGCAACGCAGGCCGAACTGCCAGGCTGGCCGCAGGTGGAACTGGCGCTGGCTGGATTCCGCCCCGCGGGAGCGGCCGCCGGCACGGCGGAATCTGCCAACTGCCTGGTGCTGCCGCTGAAGTGCCGCGGGGAGCTGCTGGGCGCCATCTGCATTGCCGCGCCGCAGGCTGCAGTCTTCGACGACGCTGAAATCGGCCTGCTGCGCGAGCTGGTGGACGATGTGGCTTTCGGCATGTACAGCCTGCGCGAAGAGCAGCGCCGCCAGCGCGCCGAACAGGAGCTGGCCTACCAGGCCAACCATGACGCCCTGACCGGACTGGCCAACCGCAATCTGTTCAACGACCGTCTGCGCCAGGGCGCCGCCCTGGCCGAGCGCATGGGGCGCCAACTGGCGGTGCTGGCGATCGGCCTGGAACGCTACCGCCAGGTCAAGGACAGCCTGGGCCACGATGCCGGCAACGCCTTGCTGCAGCATGCGGCCCAGCAGTTGTCTGGCCAGCTGCGCGACGGCGATACCCTGGCGCGGCTGGCGGGCGATGAGTTCGTGGTGGTGCTGGGCGACCTGGAAACCGGCGAGCAGGCACGCGCCACGGCCGCCCGCCTGCTGCGCGCGGTGCAGGCGCCCTTTGTCTGGGCCGGCTCGGCGGTGGCCAGCAGTGCCAGCGTCGGCATCAGCCTGTATCCGCAGGATGGCATGGACGCCGCCAGCCTGCTGTGCAGCGCCAACGCCGCGATGGCCAGCGCCCAGGCTATGGGCAGCAACCGCTTCCGCTTCTATGCGCCAGAAATGAACGAGCGCGCCATGCAGCTGTTTGCCATGGAGTCGGAACTGGCGCGCGCCATCGAGCAGGGCGAGTTATGCCTGCACTACCAGCCGCGCGTGAACCTGGAAAGCGGCGCCATATGCAGTGCCGAAGCCCTGGTGCGCTGGCGCCATCCGCAGCGCGGCATGGTGTCGCCCGGCGACTTTATTCCGCTGGCGGAGAATTCCGGTTTGATCGTGCCGCTCGGCGCCTGGGTGATCCGCGAAGTGTGCCGCCAGCAGCGTGCCTGGATCGATGCCGGCCTGCAAACGGCCGTGGTGGCGGTGAATCTGTCGCCGCGCCAGTTCCAGGACGAGCATCTGGTGGATGAGATCCGCGGCGCGCTGTCCGAGCACGCGCTGGATGCTGCCTGCATCGAAATGGAAATCACCGAATCGACCGTGATGGACAACGCGGCCGAAGCGGGTTGCAAGCTCAACGCGCTCAAGTCGCTTGGCATCAGCCTGTCGCTGGACGATTTCGGCACCGGCCATTCCTCGCTGAGCCGCCTGCGCCATCTGCCCATCGACCACCTGAAGATCGACCAGGCTTTCGTGCGCCATCTGTGCACCAATGCGGCGGATGCGGCGATCTGCAAGGCCATCGTCGATCTGGCGCATAATCTGCAGCTGAGCGTGATCGCCGAGGGTGTGGAAGAGGCGGCGCAGGCCGACGCCTTGCGCGCCTGGGGCTGCGACGAGGTGCAAGGCTTCTACTTCGCGCGCCCCATGCCGCCCGAGGAATTTGTCCGCATGCTGGCGCCGTGCCGCGAACAAGCCGCGGCCCCCGCGGGCCAGTTTACCGGGCTGCTGCAACTGGCCGCCTGAAGCAGCGCCTTGCCGGCGCGGGGCCGGAAAGGCGCTGTTTTCGACTACAATGCTGCACCTTATGAATAGTCCCGCACTTCACCGCAAACGCGTGGCCGTCATCGGCGGCGGCCCGGCCGGCCTGATGGCCGCCCAAACCTTGGCCGCAGCCGGCCACGCCGTCGATGTTTACGACGCCATGCCCTCGGTCGGCCGCAAATTCCTGCTGGCCGGGAAGGGCGGCATGAATATCACCCACGCCGAGCCTTACGCCCAGTTCATCACGCGCTACGGCCGCCGCGCCGACGTATTGCGCCCCATGCTGGACGCTTTCGGGCCGGAACAGGTGCGCGCCCTGGTGCATGGCCTGGGCATCGAGACTTTCGTCGGCTCCTCCGGCCGCGTGTTCCCGACCGAGATGAAGGCCGCGCCGCTGCTGCGCGCCTGGCTGCACCGCCTGCGCGAAAGCGGCGTGCATTTTCACCAGCGCTACCGCTGGCTGGGCTGGACCGATGGACGCGCCGCGCTGCGTTTCGTCACGCCGCAGGGAGAACAGGCGATCCAGGCCGACGCCGTGGTGCTGGCTCTGGGCGGCGCGAGCTGGGCGCGGCTGGGATCGGACGGCGCCTGGCTGCCGCTGCTGGCGGAGCAGGGCGTGCCGGTCGCGCCGCTGCGTCCCGCCAACTGCGGTTTCGATGTGGACTGGACGGAATTTTTCAGCGCCAAATATGCGGGCGAGCCGCTGACCACGGTGGCGGTGCTGTACCGCGATATCGAAGACCGGCCGCAGCGCAAGCAGGGCCAGTTCGTCGTCACCGCGGGCGGCGTTGAAGGCAGCCTGATTTACGCCGTGTCGGCCGCCATGCGCGAGCAGATCGAGCGCGATGGCAGCGCCTTGCTCGAACTCGACCTGCTGCCCGATCTGTCGCCCGAGCGCGTGCTGGCCGAAGTGCAGCATCCGCGCGGTTCGCGCTCCATGGCCAGCCATCTGCACGGCCGCTTAGGCATCAAGGGCGTGAAAGCCGGCCTGCTGCACGAATGCCTGAGCAAGGAAGAATATGGGAATCCTGAGCGCCTGGCACAGGCACTGAAGGCCTTGCCGCTGAGTTTGAAGGCGCCGCGCCCCATCGATGAGGCGATCAGCAGCGCGGGCGGGGTGCGTTTCGAGGCGCTGCACAGCACCATGCTGCAGGCGCTGCCCGGCGTCTTCGTCGCCGGCGAAATGCTGGATTGGGAGGCGCCGACCGGCGGCTATCTGCTGACCGCCTGCTTTGCCAGCGGCCAGCAGGCGGGCAAGGACGCCCTGGCCTGGCTGGAAAAGTCCCGGGCTTAATGCTCCCAGTTGACCTCACCCGAGCCGGTGCGGTTCACGTTGCGCATATCCGGATTGCCGAACACGCTGATGTCGCCGCTGCCGCGCAGCACTAGCTCGGCCGAGTGGCGCGCAAAGACTTGCGTGGTGCCGGAGCCCTTGAGGTGGACGCTGACCTTGTCCGAAGCCAGGTGGCGCGCATCCAGGTCGCCTGAACCGGTCAGTTCAGCGCTCAGTTCGCGGCAGCTGCCGCTGGACTTGATCTGGCCGGAGCCGACCATCTGCAATTCCACTTTCTCGCTGCTGCCGGTATTCAGATTCAGGTCGCCGCTGCCATGCACGCCCGCCTCGACTTCGCGGTAGCGGCCATTGAAGTTCACATTGCCCGAGCCGTGCAGCTGCAGTGACAGGGTGTCGCCGCTGAAACCGGTCACGCTGCTGTCGCCGCTGCCGTGCACTTCCAGCTCCTTCAGCGAAGGCAGGACCAGCTCTACTTGCAAGGGACGGCGGTGGTGCAGCAGCATGCCCTTGATGCCGATGTGCAGGGTAGCGCCATCCTGTTCGGTCTCCACATTGCCCAGCATGCGCTGCTCGCCGCGCACGATCAGCATTGGTTTGCTGCCCTGGCGCAGGGTCAGATCGATCGGTCCGCTCAATTCCACCATGGTGGTCGTGGCGCTCACCTTGCGTTCTTCGCTGGCGGCCGAACGGCCGGCGGCGCTGGAGGGGTTGGCGATGCCCTGCGCCCGCAGCACGCTATAGGAAACGCCGGTCAGTACGATCGCCAGCAGCAGAAGGCTGAGGCCTACTTTAAACAGTCCACGCATCATTGGCTCCGGTTTAGCGGCCCCGCAACAGGGAGAAATTCATTTCGATGTACCGGCGGATGCCGATCACGGTGTAGCGCGTCACCACGATGCTGAGCAGGCAAAGCAGGATGCCGCCGAGGATCAGGCTGACGCCGATGGCCGTTTGCGCCGTGCGCGATTCGGCATCCAGGTCGGTCGAGATGCGCACCCCGCTTTCGGCCACGGCTTCGGCTTTTTCCATCAGCCGGCCGGAGCGGCTGGTTTCCCCGTCCAGCGCCGCCTGCAGGGCGGGCGAGGGTTCCTGCTGCACTTGCAAGCCGTCGGCGCCGATGGAGACGCGGGTCTGCATGCTGCGGTCCTCGTCGTCGTCGAAAATCACCAGATGGCGCAGCGGCCCATTCAGCACCAGCTCATTGGCGCCGGCCAGGCCGCTGGCCGTGATGGCGATGCCGCTAAGGTAAAAGGCAAAGGCGGTGGCGTACAGCGCCATCAGCATGGAGGTGTAGACCACGGCCGGCACCACCATGAACAGATTGAAGACCGCCAGGCCGAGAAAGGACATGGCCATGCGCGCCAGATTGGCCGGGCTGCGTTTTTCTTCAAAAGCATGCAGATGAGCGTTGGCGCGCAAGGTCATGGCGATCTTGCGCGGTTCGTCGAGTTCCTGAGCGATTTCGGCTTCGCTGCGGCCCACTGCCAGGCCGTCGATGAAACGCTGCTCGTAGTAGGCCAGGGTCTTGGCGACCGTTTCCGGCGGCAGTCCCGCCAAGGCCTTGCTGAGCGCGCTCAGGTATTCCGACTTGCTCATGCTCGCTCCTGCTTAATTGATCAGCGCCGCGGTCTGGACCAGGGTCGCGCCCGGTGCGCTGGTTAATTCGTCAAATTCCACGATCGCCACCGTGCTGGCAATGACCAGCAGCAGGACCACGAGCGTGCTTATGCCTGTTTTCATTTTCATTCCCCAAAGCGTTTTATCTATGATGAAACTGTACGCAATGGGGCGCTGCCGGGCCATCGGTGTGCGACAGGCTGCAAAATTGGCGGGGCAGGCGACATATTCGGGGGATAGCCGGAACATGCTGGCGCGCCCTTCAGCCGCCTTTGGCCAGCAGTTTGGCCGCCGCCACGCCGCTGCGCACCGCCATTTCCAGGGTGGCGGGGTAGTCGCCGGCTGTGTAATCGCCAGCCAGCACCAGTCCCGGCAGGGCGGTGGCGTTGGCCGGGCGCTGCAGGCCGGGCGTACAGGCATAGGTGGCGCGCTTCTCGGTGATCAGCTTGAACCACTCGGGCCGGCCCAGCTCGGGCCGCTGGAAAGCCACCGCCAGCTGGACGGCGACGGCCTCGGCCAGCAGATCCTGGCCCTGGGCCGCCACTTCGGCCGAGGCGCTGATGACGACGGCCAGCAAGCCGGCCTGGCTGGCGTCGAGCTGGCCGCGGTCGAAGACGAACTGGCCCCAGGCGTGGTTGTGCACGTCCTCGGCCAGAGCATAAAAAGGCAGGGCCAGGCGGGTATCCGGGCTGTATTGCAGATAGCAGGTGGTAATGGCTTCCGCTTCGAAAGCGGTGAGCTGGGCTGTCAGCTCGGCGGCGGCGGGCAGCTGGTTGAGCAGGACGGCCGAGGCGCCCGGCGCGCAGGCCAGCACCACGCCGTCGAACCAGGCGGTCCAGTTTCCGCCCACGGCCGAACCGTTGGCTTCCAGCGCCCATTGCTGCCCCTGGGCTGTCTCGCCGGGACGGATGGCTGCCACCTTGGCGCCGCTGCGCACGCTGCCGCCATGTGCCTCGACATAGCGCGCGGCCGCTTGCGGGAACAGGGCGGACAGGTCGGCGCGCGGCAGCAGCATGTCGGAGGCGGCGCGGCGCGCGCCCAGGCTGTCGCGCAGCACATTCAGGAAGATGCGCGCCGAAGCGCGTTCCGGCGGCGTGTTCAGAGCCGCCAGGCAGAGGGGCCGCCACATCAGGCGGATCAGGCGCGGGGTCTGGTCGAAGCGTTCCAGCAGTTCGCTGACGCTGCAATCGACATCCAGCCGCCAGCCCATCCAGCGCGCCGTGGTGGAAAAGCGCGCCAGGGCCAGCTTGTCTTCGCGCTGCAAGCCCTTGGCGCGCAGCAGGGCGGCCAACAGGTGCAGCGGGGCGGGCAAGGGCAGGCTGGGGGCGATGAAATCCATGCCGTCGGAATCGGCCGGGTAGCGCATCTGCAGCGGCGCTTTCAGCAGCGCCTTGGCGGTATCCACGCCGGCCAGTTTCATCAGGCGCAGCGATTCGCTGTAAGCGCCCAGCAGGATGTGCTGGCCGTTATCCAGTTCGCGGCGGTCGGTGGCGACGCGGCGCGCGCGTCCACCCAGGATGCGGCCCGCTTCGAACAGCGTGACTTGCACGCCGGCCCGCGCCAGTTCCATGGCCGCCGCGCAGCCGGCCCAGCCGCCGCCGATGACGGCGACGGTTTTGCGCAGCGGCTTAGCCACGAATCCAGGTCTTCCAGGCCAGCCACAGCTTGCGGATCGGCGTCAGCGAGATGCGCTGGCTCAGCACATGGTAGCCGTCGTCCTGGATTTCCTTGAGCAGGGTGCGGTAGATGGCCGCCATGATCAGGCCGGGACGCTGGGCGCGCCGGTCTTCCTTTGGCAGCAGGGCGAAGGCCTCGTCATAGGCTTGCTGGGCGCGCGCCGTCTGGAATTCCATCAGCTTGACGAAATTTTCGGTGTGGCGCGCATTGAGCAGGTCGGCCGCCGTCACATTGAACTGCTGCAGCTCGTTGACGGGCAGGTAGATGCGGCCCTTGCGCGCATCCTCGCCGACGTCGCGGATGATATTGGTGAGCTGGAAGGCGTGCCCCAGCTTTTCCGCGTACAGCAGGGTTTCCGGCCGCGTCGCGCCGAAAATGCTGGCCGACAGGATGCCCACCACACTGGCCACATGCCAGCAGTATTTGCTCATGCCGGCATAGTCCAGGTAGCGCGTCTGGTTCAGGTCCATCTCCATGCCGTCGATGATGGCTTGCAGATGCTCCTGCTTCAGGTCATAGGCCGTCAGATGCGGCTGCAGCGCCTGCGTTACCGGGTGGGTGTGCTGGCCCTGGTACATGCCGGCGATCTCCTTGCGCCACCAGCCCAGCTTCACGCGCGCCAGCGATTCGTCGCTGCATTCGTCCACCGTATCGTCCACTTCGCGGCAGAAAGCGTACAGCGCGGTGATGGCGCGCCGCCGCTCCGGCGGCAGGAACAGGAAGCTGTAGTAGAAACTGGAGCCGCTTTGTGCGGCCTTCTGCTGGCAATATTCGTCGGGGGACATGGCTAAAAAGACAAGGTTCTGGCTGTCAAAGCCGCCATTGTATAGCTAAGCAGCCTTACATCCGAAGGGCGCGCCAGAAAACTTTGATCCAGTCGCGTTTTTCCAGCTTGGGACGGCGGCGGAAGACGTCGTATTCCACCGTCTCGATGGCTTCCAGGATGCGCAGGCCGCCCTGGATCACCAGGCGCAGCTCGAAGCCGATGCGGCCCTTGAGGCGCTTGGCCAGCGGCGCGCCGGACAGCATCAGGGCGCGCGCCCGTTCCACCTCGAACTGCATCAGCTTGCGCCACTTGGCCTGGTTGTCGTTGCGGTCCAGGTGGGCGGGCGAGACGGCGAAGCGCGCCAGATCTTCCAGCGGCAGATAGATGCGCTCCTTCTGCATATCGATGGCGACGTCCTGCAGGAAGTTGATGATCTGTAAGGCCGAGCAGATGGCCGCGGAATCGCGTAGATTATCGTCGTCGGCCGCATCGTAGAGATGCAGCATCAGCGTGCCGACCGGATTGGCCGAGCGCGCGCAGTAGTCGAGCAGGCTGTCATAGGTGGCGTAGCGCGTCACCGTGATGTCCTGCTTGAAGGCCGACAGCAGGTCATAGAAGGGTTGCAGGGGCAGGGCGTGGGCGTGGACGGCGCCGGCCAGGCGCGCGAACAGCGGCTCCAGTCCGGCTTCGTCGGCGCCGATGCGGCCCAGCGCCGCCTCATAGGCTTCCAGCGCGGCGATGCGCTGCTCGGGCGTGGCGTCGCCCTCGTCGGCCAGATCGTCGGCGCTGCGGGCGAAGGCGTAGATTGCTTCCACTGCGGGCCGCAGCCGCGACGGCATCAGAATGGAGGCGACAGGAAAGTTCTCGTAGTGGTCAACAGGCATAGAGAAGTTTTTTAAGTTAATGACGCGAAAGTCATTTGCAAATGGAGTTGACCCGGCTATAATTTTTTACTAAACGGAAAGTCAGTTAGTTCCAAGACGCAATAATAGTGGCGATTTGTTATCGTTGCAATTCAAGCTGCCCGCATAGTAAAGGAAATTACCGTGTATTCCCTGAAAAAAATGCCTCACCCCCTCTCTTTGACGGCAATGGCCGCAGCGGCAGTTCTGCTGGCCGCCTGCTCCAAGCCGGCTGAAAAGTCTGAAGATATCCGCCCGGTGCGCGCCATCGTCCTGCAAAGCAGCGATGTCGACGTGAACGCCGAATTTTCCGGCGAGGTGCGCCCGCGCGTCGAATCGCGCCTGGGCTTCCGCGTCGGCGGCAAGATCATTTCCCGCAAAGTCGATGTCGGCACCACGGTCAAGCGCGGCCAGGTGCTGATGCAGCTCGACCCGCAGGACTTGAAGCTGGCCCAGACCCAGGCCCTGGCCAGCCTGCGCGCGGCCGAAACCAACCGCGATTTCGCGCTGGCCGAATTGAAGCGCTATCAGGAGCTGCGCGAAAAGAATTTCGTCAGCCAGGCCATCCTCGACTCCAAGAGTTCGGCCTACAAGGCGGCCGAAGCCACGGTCGATTCGTCCAAGGCGGTGCTGGCCGGCCAGGCCAACCAGACCGGCTATTCGACGCTGGAAGCCGATATCGACGGCGTGGTGACGGCGGTCGACGCCGAAGTGGGGCAGGTGGTCGCCCCCGGCACGCCGGTGGTGCGCGTGGCCAAATCGGGCGAGAAGGAAATCGTGATCGGCGTGCCGGAAGATAAGGTCGACGTGCTGCGCAAGATCGAGGACGTGCAGGTGCGCCTGTGGGCCAATCCGAACGAGGCGGCGCCGGGCAAGATCCGCGAAGTGTCGCCGGTGGCCGATTCCGCCACCCGCACCTATACCTTCAAGGTCACGATCCCGCCGAGCATGGCCGACGCCAAGCTGGGCATGACGGCCGTGGTGCAGTTCGCGTCGAAGACGGCGGCGCCGCAGATCAAGGTGCCGCTGACGGCCCTGTTCCATGAAAAATCCGCAACCTCGGTGTGGGTGGTGGAAAACGGCGCGGTCAAGCTGGTGCCGGTGACGGTGGGCGGCGCGGCCGGCAATGAGCTGGTGCTAAACAGCGGCGTCAAGGCCGGCCAGCAAGTGGTGACGGCGGGCGTGCACCTGCTCAAGCCGGGCCAGAAGGTCAAGGTGCTGGACGAGCCTGCGCCGCAGAAGGCGCAGCCGCAGGCGAATAGCAAGGCGGTGGCGGGAGCGTCGAAATGAAGGACGGATTCAATCTCTCGCGCTGGGCGCTGGAGCATATCCCGCTGACGCGCTACCTGATCGCCGTGCTGCTGATCGGCGGCATGCTGAGCTACGCAAACCTGGGCCAGGACGAAGACCCGCCGTTCACCTTCCGCGTCATGGTGGTGAGCGCCAAGTGGCCGGGCGCCACGGCCTTGCAGGTGGCCGAGCAGGTGACGGACAAGCTGGAGAAAAAGCTCCAGGAAACGCCCTATATCGACGAGATCAAGAGTTATTCCAAGCCGGGCGAAGCGCTGATCATGCTGGAGCTGCGCGAATCGGCGCCACCCAAGGAAACGGCGGCGGCCTGGTACCAGGTGCGCAAGAAGATCGGCGATATCCGCGGCACCCTGCCGCAAGGCGTGATCGGCCCCTTCTTCAACGATGAATTCGGCGATACCTACGGTTCCATCATCGCGCTCTCGGGCGACGGCTTCACCTATGCCGAGATGAAGGACTATGCCGATTTCGTGCGCCAGCAGCTGCTCGGCGTGCCGCGCGTGTCCAAGGTTGAACTGTTCGGCGTGCAGGACGAGAAGGTCAATATCGAGTTCTCGCACAAGAAGTTCGCCCAGTTGGGCATACCTTTCGAGCAGATCGTCAACCAGATCGCCACGCAGAATGCGGTCGAATCGACCGGCCTGCTGGTGACGCCGACCGACAATCTGCAAGTGCGCGTGACCGGCGCCCTAAAGTCCGTCAAGGACCTGGAAGACCTGGAGCTGCGCGCCAATAACACCACCTTCCGCCTGGGCGACTTCGCTACCGTCAAACGCGAGTACCAGGACCCGCCGCATGAAAAGATGCGCTTCAACGGCAAGGAAGTGATCGGCCTGGGCATCTCGATGGAGAAGGGTGGCAATATCATCGAGATGGGCAAGGATCTCGAAAAGACCGTGGGCGAGCTGAAGGGCAAGCTGCCGGTCGGTATTGAGCTGGACCGCGTATCGAACCAGCCGGCCGCCGTCAAGGCTTCGGTGGGCGAGTTCGTGCACACCCTGATCGAGGCCGTGCTGATCGTGCTGGCGGTGAGCTTCGTTGCGCTCGGCCTGCACACCAAACCCAAGCTGCGCCTGGACGTGCGTCCCGGCCTGGTGGTGGCGCTGACCATCCCGCTGGTGCTGGCCGTGACCTTCCTCTTCATGCGCATGCTCGACATCGACCTGCACAAGATTTCGCTGGGCGCCCTGATTATCGCGCTTGGCCTGCTGGTGGACGACGCCATCATCGCCGTCGAAATGATGGTGCGCAAGATGGAGGAGGGTTACTCGCGCTTCGATGCCGCCACCTTCGCCTACACCTCGACCGCGATGCCGATGCTGACCGGCACCCTGATCACGGTGGCAGGCTTCCTGCCCATCGGCCTGGCCAAGTCGGCGGCCGGCGAATACACTTTCTCGCTGTTCTCGGTGAATGCGATTGCGCTGGTGATGTCCTGGGTGGTGGCCGTGGTGTTCACGCCATATATCGGCTACGTGCTGCTGAAAGTGAAGCCGCATGCCGAGGGCGAACATGGCCACGACGTGTTCGACGGTCCCGGCTACCAGCGTTTCCGCCGCTTGGTCAACTGGTGCGTCACCTGGCGCAAGACCACCATCGCCGCCACGGTCGCGGTGTTCGCGCTGGGTATCTATGGTTTCGAATTCATCGAGAAGCAGTTCTTCCCCGACTCCAGCCGCCCCGAACTGATGGTGGAGATGTGGTCGCCCGAAGGCACGGCGTTCGCCGCCAACGAGATCCAGGTGAAGAAGTTCGAAGCGTTTATCAGCAAGCAGGCCGGCGTGGAAAGCGTGACCAGCTATGTGGGCACGGGCAGTCCGCGCTTCTACCTGCCGCTGGACCAGATCTTTCCGCAATCGAACGTGTCGCAGATGGTGGTGCTGGCCAAGGATCTGAAGTCGCGCGAAGAACTGCGCAAGAAGATCGAGGAAGTGTTCAAGAACGACTTCGCCGAAGTGCGCGGCCGCGTCAAGCTGCTGCCTAATGGCCCGCCGGTGCCGTATCCGGTGCAGTTCCGCGTCACCGGCACCGAGGTTGAGAAAGTGCGCGCCATCGCCGACCAGGTGAAGGACATCATGCGCGCCAATCCCAACACGATCGGCGTGAACGATAACTGGAACGAGTCGGTCAAGGTGCTGCGCCTGGACCTGGACCAGGACAAGATGCGCGCCCTGGGCGTGACCTCGCAAACCGTGATGCGGGTGGCGAACACCATCCTGTCCGGCACGCAGGTGGGCCAGTACCGCGAAGGCAATAAGCTGATCGACATCCAGGTGCGCCAGCCGCTGGAAGAGCGCAAGACGATCTCGGTGCTGAACGACACCAGCGTGCCGACGGCCAGCGGCAAGGCGATCACGATTTCGCAGATCGCGCGCGCCCACTTCGTGTGGGAGCCGGGCGTGGTATGGCGCCAGGGCCGCGAATGGGCTATCACCGTGCAGTCGGACGTGAGGGAAGGCATCCAGGGGCCGACCGTGTCGGACCAGATCGATCCCAAGCTCGACGAGCTGCGCGCCAAGCTGCCGGCCGGCTACCGCATCACCGTGAAGGGCGCGGCGTCGGACAGCGGCGAGGCGGAAAAGTCGATCTCGGCCAACCTGCCGCTGGCGATCTTCATCATCTTCACCTTGCTGATGCTGCAGCTGCACAGCTTCTCGCGCTCGATGCTGGTCTTCCTCACCGGACCGCTGGGCGTGGCCGGCGCGGCCTTTGCCTTGCTGCTGCTGCACCGTCCGCTGGGCTTCGTGGCGAATCTCGGCATCATCGCGCTGTTCGGCATGATCATCCGTAACTCGGTGATCCTGGTCGACCAGATCGAGCAGGACATCAAGGCCGGCACGCCGCCCTGGGATGCGGTGGTGGAGGCGGCGGTGCGCCGCTGCCGTCCGATCCTGCTGACGGCCGCCGCCGCCGCGCTGGCCATGATTCCTTTGTCGCGCTCCGTATTCTGGGGACCGATGGCGGTGGCGATTATGGGCGGCCTGGTATTGGCGACGGCGCTGACTTTATTGTTCCTTCCAGCTTTGTATGCGGCCTGGTTCCGCGTGAAAAAGACTTGAAATGTGCAGCGTGCGGTGGGGATGAAATAAAAGAGTTTGCACATTCGTTGTGCATAAGTTAAAAAACCCTACCGCACTCTGAAAAAAACAGTAAAATACCGCGTTGAAGTTGAAAGCTCCTGCGCTTGCAGGGTAGGGCGACCCGTTTTCACTTAATGGTCGCCCTTTGCTTTTGTGCAAAAACGCGCGAGGATGGCGAAATTGGTAGACGCACCAGGTTTAGGTCCTGACGCCAGCAATGGTGTGGGGGTTCGAGTCCCCCTCCTCGCACCAACAGTATTCTAATTTTTTGGACGATTTTTAAACATGGCAACTGCAGTCGAAACCTTGGGCAAACTCGAACGCCGCATCACGATTTCCTTCCCACTGTCGGACGTTCGCGCCGAAGTGGAGAAGCGCCTGAAAGTGCAAGCCCGCAGCGCGCGCGCTCCCGGCTTCCGTCCAGGCAAAGTTCCGCTGAAAATGGTTGCTGCACAATACGGCTATCAGATCGAAACCGAAGTTCTGAACGACAAGGTCGGCCGTGCTTTCAATGATGCTGCCAATGAGAACAATCTGCGCGTGGCTGGTTACCCGCGCATCGAGCCGAAAGAAGGCGCGCCAGAAGGCCAGCTGACTTTCGACGCTACTTTCGAAATCTATCCGGAAGTGGAAATCGGCGATCTGTCGAAAGTGGAAGTCGAAACCGTGAAGTCGGCCGTGACCGACAGCGAAATCGACAAGACCATCGAAATCCTGCGCAAGCAGCGCGTGCACTTCCACACCAAGGGTGAAAAAGGCGAACACGGCGACGGCGGCGAGGCGATTGCCGCCAACAGCGACCGCGCAACCGTGGACTTCGTCGGTTCCATCGACGGCGTGGAATTCCCAGGCGGTAAAGCCGACGACTACGCCTTCGTGCTGGGCGAAGGCCGCATGCTGCCGGAATTCGAAGCTGCCACCATCGGCCTGAAAGTCGGCGAAGCCAAGACCTTCCCGCTGTCCTTCCCTGAGGACTACCATGGCAAGGACGTGGCCGGCAAAACCGCTTCGTTCACCATCACCCTGAAACAGCTGGAATGGGCGCACCTGCCGGAAGTCGATGGCGAGTTCGCTAAATCCCTGGGCGTGGCCGATGGCGACCTGGCTAAAATGCGCGACGACATCAAAGTCAATCTGGAACGCGAAGTCAGCGGCCGCATCAAGGCGCGCAACAAGGAAGCCGTGATGGAAGCGCTGGTGAAAACCGCGACCCTGGACGTGCCGCAAGCCCTGATCGCGCAAGACACCGAGCGTCTGGCCGAAATGACCCGCCAGGACATGGCTGCGCGCGGCATGAACGTGAAAGACGTGCCGTTCCCGCCAGAGCTGTTCCAGGACAAAGCCGAGCGCCGCGTGCGCCTGGGCCTGATCCTGTCGAAACTGGTTGGCGACAACGAACTGCAAGCCACCCCTGAACAGGTGAAAGCGCAGATCGAAGACTTCGCGCAAAGCTACGAAGATCCACGCGAAGTGCTGAAGTACTACTACAGCGACCGTCGCCGTCTGGCTGAAGTGGAAGCTCTTGTATTGGAAGAAAACGTCGTTACTTACGTGCTGGGCCTGTCGAAATCTTCGTCGAAAGACATCGCCTTCGACGAACTGATGGGAAGCGCCGCGCAGGCTTGAGTTTCAAACTTAGGTCTTGTGTTTAACCAGCGCCGGGCAACCGGCGCTGCTTCACTCAAGTTAAAGGAAGGACTGGAATGAACCGTAATCCAGCACTCGATACTGAAATGCTCGGCCTGGTGCCGATGGTGATCGAACAGAGCGGCCGCGGCGAGCGCTCTTACGACATCTACTCGCGTTTGCTGAAAGAGCGCGTGATCTTCATGGTGGGCCCGGTCAACGACCAGATGGCCAATCTGATCGTGGCTCAGCTGCTCTTCCTGGAAAGCGAAAATCCGGACAAGGATATCTCGCTCTACATCAACTCTCCAGGCGGCTCGGTATCGGCCGGTCTGGCCATCTTCGACACGATGCAGTTCATCAAGCCTGACGTGTCGACGCTGTGCACCGGCATGGCCGCCTCGATGGGCGCCTTCCTGCTGGCCGCCGGCGCCAAGGGCAAGCGCTTCTCGCTGCCGAACTCGCGCATCATGATCCACCAGCCTTCCGGTGGTTCGCAGGGCCAGGCATCGGATATCGAGATCCAGGCCAAAGAGATCCTTTACTTGCGCCACCGTCTGAATTCGATTCTGGCGGAACGCACCGGCCAGACGGTCGAGCAAATCGCCAAGGACACGGATCGCGACCGCTTCCTGTCCGCCGACGAGGCCGCGGAATATGGTCTGATCGACAAAGTGTTGACCAGCCGTACTTGATGCGTCCCAAGCGGAATTGCTAAAAAAACGCCCGGACGCTACAACGTTCGGGCGTTTTGCATTTATTTCGGGTAGCATGGTGGTTGTGTGCAGGACTTCTTTCCCTGTGCACATTGAACCGGCAACACCCAATCTTGCAACTAAAGAATAGTCCCATGTCAGACAAAAAATCCTCCAGCGGCGAAAAACTTCTGTACTGCTCGTTCTGCGGCAAGAGCCAGCACGAAGTGAAAAAGCTCATCGCCGGGCCGTCCGTCTTCATCTGCGACGAGTGCATTGACTTGTGCAATGACATCATCCGCGACGAGACGTCCAGCATCGAATCTGTCACGGGCGCCAAGTCGGACTTGCCGACGCCGCAGGAAATCAGCGAACTGCTCGACCAGTATGTGATCGGCCAGCTGACGGCCAAGCGCATCCTGTCGGTGGCCGTGTACAACCATTACAAGCGCCTCAAGCATCTGGGCAAGAAGGATGACGTCGAGCTGGCCAAGAGCAATATCCTGCTGGTGGGCCCGACCGGTTCCGGCAAGACCCTGCTGGCCCAAACCCTGGCCCGCATGCTCAACGTACCGTTCGTGATCGCCGATGCCACCACGCTGACCGAAGCCGGCTATGTGGGCGAGGACGTGGAAAACATCATCCAGAAGCTGCTGCAAAGCTGCAA
Source organism: Massilia sp. BJB1822 (assembly GCF_013369485.1). Classification (GTDB taxonomy): domain Bacteria; phylum Pseudomonadota; class Gammaproteobacteria; order Burkholderiales; family Burkholderiaceae_D; genus Rugamonas. Next base: position 9,310 of record NZ_JABWEB010000024.1, on the reverse strand, counting down.
CTACGATGTCGAGAAAGCCCAGCGCGGCATCGTCTACATTGACGAGATCGACAAGATTTCGCGCAAGTCGGACAACCCGTCCATCACGCGCGACGTGTCGGGCGAGGGCGTGCAGCAAGCCCTGCTGAAACTGATCGAAGGCACCATGGCTTCGGTGCCGCCGCAGGGCGGCCGCAAGCATCCGAACCAGGACTTCGTGCAGATCGACACCACCAACATCATGTTCATCTGCGGTGGCGCCTTCGACGGCCTGGCCAAGATCATCTCCAACCGTTCGGAGAAGAGCGGCATCGGCTTCTCGGCCACGGTGAAGAGCAAGGAGCAGCGCGCCAATAGCGAAATCCTGCTCGACGCGGAACCCGAAGACTTGATCAAGTTCGGCCTGATTCCGGAGCTGGTGGGCCGTCTGCCGGTGGTCGCCACGCTCAACGAGCTGACCGAGGAAGCGCTGATCCAGATCCTGGTGGAGCCGAAGAACGCCCTGGTCAAGCAGTATTCCAAGCTGCTGGAAATGGAAGGCTCGGAACTGGAGATTCGTCCCGCCGCGCTGCATGCCATCGCCAAGAAAGCCCTGGCGCGCAAGACCGGCGCGCGCGGCCTGCGCTCGATCCTGGAACACGCACTGCTCGACATTATGTACGAGCTGCCGAATCAGCAAAATGTCAGCAAAGTGGTGATCGATGAAAACACGATTACTTCCGGCGCGAAACCTTTGCTGATTTATCAGGAGTCTCCGAAAGCTTCTGGCGAGAATTGATTAAAGCTTGAGCAGCCTTGCACACGCGGATAAAAAGGCATTTGCATCCATAGGGCAAGGCGGTACAATCGATCTCAATAAAAGCATCGGGCTTCATTCGGAAAGCCACCAGCGGCGCCAGTCGCGCGGTGGCTTTTCTTATTTGAACCTGCATATTTTTAGAGCAGAGCGGCCTATATTCCAGGCAACGCAAGATATTCTCAGGAATTATTTTGGCCGCAGGACTTGTGATTCGGCTGCGAGTGCCTACATCATAAACATGCTTTTACATAAGGTACGCCATGACAACTTCCAAACTCACTGAGCAAACTCAGCTGCCGTTGTTGCCTTTACGGGATGTCGTTGTTTTCCCGCATATGGTGATACCGCTGTTCGTCGGGCGCCCAAAATCGATCAAGGCGCTGGAAGCGGCTATGGAACAAGGCAAGAGCATCATGCTTGCCGCGCAGAAAGCCGCCGCCAAGGACGAGCCTTCCGCCACCGATATTTATGAAATCGGTTGCGTCGCCAATATCCTGCAGATGCTGAAGCTGCCGGACGGCACCGTGAAGGTGCTGGTCGAAGGCGCCCAGCGCGCCCGCATCCGCCGCATCAGCGACACCCCATCCCATTTCGTGGCCGATCTGACGCCGCTGGAATCCGAAATCGGCGACGATTCGGAAATCGAGGCCATGCGCCGCGCCATCGTGCAGCAGTTCGACCAGTACGTGAAGCTGAACAAGAAGATTCCGCCGGAAATCCTGGCCTCCTTGTCCGGCATCGACGACGCCGGCCGCCTGGCCGACACCGTGGCCGCGCATCTGCCGCTCAAGCTGGAGCAGAAGCAGGTCATCCTGGAAATCTTCAACGTCGCCAAGCGCCTGGAGCATCTGCTCGGCCAGCTGGAAGGCGAACTCGATATCCTGCAGGTCGAGAAGCGCATCCGCGGCCGCGTCAAGCGCCAGATGGAGAAATCGCAGCGCGAGTACTACCTGAACGAACAGGTAAAAGCGATCCAGAAGGAGCTGGGCGAGGGCGAAGAGGGCGCCGACCTCGACGAGCTGGAAAAGAAAGTCGCATCGGCCAAGATGCCGAAAGAAGCGCTGGACAAAGCCAACGCCGAACTGAAAAAACTCAAGCTGATGTCGCCGATGTCGGCCGAAGCGACCGTGGTGCGCAACTATATCGACACCCTGGTCAGCCTGCCATGGAAGAAAAAATCCAAGGTCAACAACGATCTGGCCAATGCCGAGAAGGTGCTGGAAGGCGATCACTATGGCCTGGAGAAGGTCAAGGAACGCATCTTGGAATACCTCGCGGTGCAGCAGCGCGTGGACAAGCTGAAAGCGCCGATCCTGTGCTTCGTCGGTCCGCCTGGCGTGGGCAAGACCTCGCTCGGCCAGTCGATCGCCCGCGCCACCAACCGCAAGTTCGTGCGCATGGCGCTCGGCGGCGTGCGCGACGAAGCCGAGATCCGCGGCCACCGCCGCACCTATATCGGCTCGATGCCGGGCAAGGTGCTGCAGTCGCTGTCGAAAGTCGGCGTGCGCAATCCGCTCTTCCTGCTCGACGAGATCGACAAGATGGGTGCGGATTTCCGAGGCGACCCTTCGTCGGCCCTGCTGGAGGTGCTGGATCCTGAGCAGAACCACACCTTCTCCGACCACTATATCGAAGTCGACTTCGACCTGTCGGACGTGATGTTCGTGGCCACCTCGAATTCCTACAACATCCCGCCGGCGCTGCTGGACCGGATGGAAGTGATCCGCCTGTCGGGCTACACGGAAGACGAGAAGACCAATATCGCCCAGCGCTATCTGCTGCCGAAACAGATCAAGAACAACGGTCTGAAGGAAGGCGAGATCAGCGTCAGCGAAGCGGCCCTGCGCGACATCATCCGCTACTACACCCGCGAAGCCGGCGTGCGTTCGCTGGAACGCGAAGTGTCGAAAATCTGCCGCAAGGTGGTCAAGCTGCTGCTGCTGAAAAAGACCGAGAAGAAGGTCGCCGTCACGCCGAAAAACCTGGATAAATTCCTCGGCGTGCGCCGCTACGACTTCGGCGTGGCCGAGAAGGAAAATCAGGTCGGCCAGGTGGTCGGTCTGGCCTGGACCGAGGTGGGCGGCGATCTGCTGACCATCGAATCGGTGGCCATTCCGGGCAAGGGCGGCGTGATCCGCACCGGCACGCTGGGCGACGTGATGAAAGAATCGATCGAAGCTGCGCGCACCGTGGTGCGCAGCCGCGCCGCGCGCCTGGGCATCAAGGCCGAGGTGTTCGAGAAGAACGATATCCACATCCACGTGCCGGAAGGCGCCACGCCGAAAGACGGTCCTTCGGCCGGCATCGCGATGACGACCGCCATGGTGTCCGTGTTCACGGGCATTCCAGTGCGCGCCGACGTGGCGATGACGGGCGAGATCACGCTGCGCGGCGAAGTGCTGCCGATCGGCGGTCTGAAAGAGAAGCTGCTGGCGGCGCATCGCGGCGGCATCAAGACCGTGATGATCCCGGAGCAGAACGTCAAAGACCTGGCCGAGATTCCAGACAATGTGAAGAACAAGCTGGAAATCGTGCCGGTGCGCTGGATCGACAAGGTGCTGGAAGTGGCGCTTGAGCGTCAGCCCGAGCCGATCACCGAAGTGGCCGCCGTGGAAGCGGTGGCTGCGGCAGCGGCCAAACCCGATGGCCAGAGCGAAGTAGTGAAACACTAATACCTCTTAGCTCGCTGTACACAAACAGGCGCCCATGCGGCGCCTGTTTTGCATTTTGCCCCTGTTTTTCTAGGGGAAATCCCTTGACATACTGTTAGTGTGGCTTGTTTAATACGGCCTGAGATTTTTCTCTGCCCGTTGAAATGCCTTATATAGAAGCATGAAAACGGTATAAATGATATAAACCTTTGTGACGGGGATGCTTGTGAACAAGACTGAATTGATCGACCATATCGCTACTTCCGCTGACATCTCGAAAGCGGCAGCTGCTCGCGCGCTGGACGCGGTGATCGATGGTGTTACTACTACTCTGGCCAAGAACGACAGCGTCACCCTGGTCGGCTTTGGCACCTTCTCCGTGAGCGAGCGCGCTGCCCGCACCGGCCGCAATCCGCGCACGAAAGAAGAGATCAAAATTGAAGCAGCAAAAGTTCCTAAATTTAAAGCTGGTAAAGCTTTGAAAGACGCTGTACAATAATGGCCTTCGGTGAGTTGACGACTCACCGGCCGGTTTAACCGGGCGCTTAGCTCAGTTGGTAGAGCGGATCCCTTACAAGGATTAGGTCGGGAGTTCGAGCCTCTCAGCGCCCACCAGTTAAATCAAGCAGTACCGTGTTGTGTTTGCAGGAGCGGTAGTTCAGTTGGTTAGAATACCGGCCTGTCACGCCGGGGGTCGCGGGTTCGAGCCCCGTCCGCTCCGCCAGCAAATACACACAGAAAAACGTCTAACTGGAGCGGTAGTTCAGTTGGTTAGAATACCGGCCTGTCACGCCGGGGGTCGCGGGTTCGAGCCCCGTCCGCTCCGCCAGAACAAGATACCCCGCAGCTTGCAAGAGCTGCGGGGTTTTTCTTTTTCAGCGCTCCCTTTTCGCGGCTGACGCAATATTGCCGATAATTCAAAAAGCCGTCTTGCTATAGAGGGGTGCGCACTGTAAAATCGCGTGAGCAGCAGAGGGGCGAACGTGGGTTCGCCTTTTTTTTGTAGTGATCCCTCAACTGAATTGGCTGAGCAATGTTTGAATTTATTCGCACGCATCAACGCTTGATGCAGATTTTACTGGCGATCCTGATTATTCCGTCCTTTGCCCTGGTCGGCATCAGCGGTTATCAGAGTTTCGGTGACGACGCCAACACCGTGGCCAAGATCGATGGTCAGGCACTGACCCAGCAGGAATGGGATGCTGCCCAGCGCAACCAGCTGGAGAACTTCCGTCAGCGTATGGGCCCGCAGTTCGACCAGAAGCTGTTCGACACGCCCGAGTTCAAGAACAATGTGCTGGAAAACCTGATCGCCGAACGCGCCATCTCGGCCGAGGTCAAGCGCGCCCACCTGAGCGTGTCCGACGCCACGCTGCAGAAAACCATCCTCGACACGCCCGGCCTGACCGGCGACGACGGCAAGTTCGACTACGACCGCTACCGCAAGCTGCTGACCGCGCAAGGCCTGTCGGAGCAGGGTTATGAAGCCGACCAGCGCCGCCGCATGGCCATGGGCCAGCTGGCCGAATCGGTCGAAGCGACCGGCTTCGCGCCGCGCACCGTGTCCAAGCTGCTGTCCGACTTCAGCGCCCAGGAGCGCGAAGTGCAGGAGTTGGTGCTGCCGGCCGCCCAGTACCTGTCCCAGGTCAAAGTCACCGATGAAATGGTGAAGGCCTTCTACGACAAGAACAGCAAATTCTTCGAAGTGCCGGAGCAGGCCAAGATCGAATACGTGGTCTTCAACGCCGCCGCGGTGGCCGCCTCCGAGACCGCCACCGACGAAGAAGTCGCCAACTTCTACAAGCAGAACGAAAAGCGCTTCACCACGCCGGAAACCCGCCGTGCCAGCCATATCCTGGTGGCCGTGAAGCAGGGCGCCAGCGCCGCCGACAAGAGCGCCGCCAAGGCCAAGGCTGAAGCCATCCTGGCCGACGTGCGCAAGAATCCGGGCGACTTCGCCAAGATCGCCAAAGCCAAATCGGAAGACCCGGTATCGGCCGAAGTGGGCGGCGACCTGAACGTGATCGAAAAAGGCTCGCTGGTGAAACCGGTGGAAGACGCCATCTTCCAGCTCAAGCAAGGTGAAATCAGCAATGTGGTCGAATCCGAATACGGTTTCCACGTGCTGACCGTGACCCAGCTCAAGCCAGCCAGCGTCAAGCCGCTGGACGAAGCCAAAGCCGAAGTCGTGGCCGAAGTGAAGAAGCAGAAAGCCGCCAAGCAGTATTCCGAGATGGCCGAAACCTTCACCAACACCGTGTACGAGCAATCGGACAGCCTGAAACCGGTGGCCGACAAGCTGGGCCTGAAGATCGAGACTGCCGAACACCTGTCGCGCGAGCCATCGCCGATGCTGGGCACCGCGCCGTTCAACAACGCCAAATTCCTGAAAGCCATCTTCGGCGACGAAGTCCTGAAGAACAAGCGCAATACGGAAGCGGTGGAAGTGGCGCCGAGCACCCTGATCGCCGGCCGCATCGTCGAACACAAGGCCGCGAGCAAGCGTCCGCTGGCTGAAGTCGACGCCCAGATCCGTCAGCGCGTGACCATCGAAGAAGCCGCCAAGCTGGCGCGCAAAGCCGGCGAAGAGAAACTGGCCGCCGTCAAGAAATCGAACGACGTGGCCGGCTTCAGCGAAGCCCGTCTGATCTCGCGCGCCAAGGCCGACAACAGCGTGCCGCCGCAAGCCGCCGCCGCCCTGATGAAAGCCGACACCAGCAAACTGCCAGCCTATATTGGCGTGGAAGTGCCAGGCCAAGGCTACGGCGTCTACCGCATCAACAAAGTGCAGCAGCCGACCCAGCAGGACGACGCCCGCCGCAAGATGGAAGCCGAGCGCATCAGCCAAGCCCAATCGCAGCAAGAGATGTTCGACTTCATCGAAGCGCTGAAACGCAAAGCCAAGGCCAAAGTGCTGCACACCAGCAGCGCCGCCAAGTAAGATCCGCCGCACAAAGCAAAGCCGCCCTCGGGCGGCTTTTTTCATTGTTTGATTTTGCGCAAACGGAGGGCGTGGGTGTCAGCTGTTGTGCAGCTGGCGGGCGGCGAGGAGGAAGTGGGCGGGGGTGATGCCATCCAGATGCAGTACCTGGGCCTTGGGGTAGGCGCTGAAGTTGCGCTGGATGGAGCGCTGGTAGGCGGGGTCGTAGTGTTCGGCCAATAGCTCTTCCACCAGCGGGGCGATGTCGCCGGCGCTGGCCATTTCCTGCCAGCGCGCGATCTTTTCCTTGCCGTGCAGGCTGACCAGGTATTCGAGCTGCTGGTTCAGGGCCGGGGCGTTGCAGGCGAAGTGCTGGTAGTCCTCGATCAGCAGGCGCACGCGCTCGGGGCGCGGCAATTGGATGGCGACGCAGGGCGAGGCGCGCATCTTCTCCATCAGCGAGCCGGGGACGCGCAGGTCGCCGACCTTCTTGCTTTCGGCTTCCACGAAGACGGGGCGCGCTGGATCGAAGCGGCGCAGGCGGTCCCAGATGCCGGTTTCAAAGGCTTTCTGCGTGGGCTGCGGCTGGCAGGGCAGCTTGCCCAGCACCGAGCCGCGGTGGGCGGCCAGCTGTTCCAGGTCGAGCACCTGGGCGCCGACCGATTCCAGCGTGTCGAGCAGGCGGGTCTTGCCGCTGCCGGTGGGGCCGCAGACGACGCGCAAGTCCAGCTGTGGCGCCTGTTCCAGCGCGCTGTTGACGTGGGCGCGGAAGACTTTGTAGCCGCCGTCCAGCTGCACCACCGGCCAGCCGATCTTGGCCAGGATGTGGGCCATGGAGCCGCTGCGGTTGCCGCCGCGCCAGCAGTAGACCAGCGGCCGCCATTCGCGCGGCTTGTCCAGCCAGAGCGTCTCCAGATGCCGGGCGATATTCTTGGCCACCAGCGCGGCACCCAGCTTCTTGGCTTCGAAGGCGCCGATCTGCTTGTACATGGTGCCGATGCGGATGCGCTGCGCGTCGTCCAGCACCGGGCAGTTGATGGCATCCGGCAGATGGTCTTGCGCGTATTCGGCGGGGCTGCGCGCGTCGATGATGGTGTCGAACTCGCCCAGGCGCGGCAGGATCTCTTCGAAACTCAGGAGTTCGGGATACTTCATTTGGTCCTTAGGATGGGCAGCAGGTGCGGCCAGATATTGCCGAGGATGATGGGGTGGGCGCTGGCCAGCGGATGCAGGCGGTCGGGCTGGAACAGCTCGATCTTGTCGGCCACGCCATCGAGCATGAAGGGCGCCAGGCCGGACTTGGTGTCCTTGCTGATGGTGCCGAACATGGCGAAGAATTTTTCGGCGTAATCGCGGCCGTAATTGGGCGGCACGCGGTTGCCGACGATGAGCACCTTGGCGCCGGCCTGGCGCGCATCGCCCACCATGGCGCGCAGATTGGCTTCGGCCGCGGCCACCGGCAGGCCGCGCAGGCCGTCATTGGCGCCCAGTTCGATCACCACCACATCGGGCTTGTGCTTTTTCAGCAGGGCGGGGAGGCGCGTGCGTCCGCCGCTGGTAGTCTCGCCGCTGACGCTGGCGTTGACCAGGGTCGCTTCCAGCTTTTGCGTCTTGAGGCGCTGCTCCAGCAGGGCCACCCAACCGGTGCCGCGCGCCAGGCCGTATTCGGCCGAGAGACTATCACCGAGCACTAGAACCGTTTTTGGTGCAGAATAGGCGTGCGCCGCGCCGCCCAGCAGCAGGGAGGTCAGCGACAGCAGCAGACAACGACGTAACTTTTCAAACAGGATCATGCCTGAATTCCCAATAGCGTCCAGCAGTTTTATTCCAGATTCGCCGGCCATCCCGGCCGCCGAAGTGCGCGCCGCGACGGCGGCCATTGCCGTTTCCGGCCTATGCAAGCGGGTGGCCGACGCCAGTGGCGAGCTGACCATCCTGCACAGCGTGGATTTTACCGTGCAAAAGGCGGAAACGCTTGCCATCGTCGGTGCTTCGGGTTCCGGCAAATCGACCTTGCTGGGGCTTCTGGCCGGCCTGGATACGCCCAGCGAAGGCAAGGTGCTGCTGGACGGCAGCGACATCTTCGCGCTTGATGAAGATGGCCGCGCCGCGCTGCGCAAGGCCAAGCTGGGTTTCGTTTTCCAATCCTTCCAGCTGCTGCCGCACCTGACGGCGGTGGAAAACGTGATGCTGCCGCTGGAGCTGTCCGGCGAAAGCAATGCGAAACGGCGCGCCGAAGAGATGCTGGGCCGGGTCGGCCTGTCCTCGCGCCTGAAGCACTATCCCAAATACCTGTCCGGCGGCGAGCAGCAGCGCGTGGCGCTGGCGCGTGCCTTCGTCAGCCAGCCGCCGCTGCTGCTGGCCGACGAACCGACCGGCAGCCTCGATGCCGCCACAGGCGAAGCCGTCATCCAGCTCATGTTCGAGCTCAATCGCGAACACGGCTCAACGTTAATACTGGTCACCCACGACCCCTCCATCGCCGCCCGCTGCAAACGCACCATCACCATCGCCGCCGGCCGCCTCGTCTGATCTTTGGTTTAGCGGCCGTGGTGGTGGGCCATGCGGTTGTGGGCGACGCGGATGGCGGGCAGCAGTTCGCTTGCTGTAATGCCGATCGGGCCGCAGCCGTCGGCGACCAGGACGTCGGCGGCCATGCCGTGCAGCCAGACGGCGGCGAGCGTGGCTTCCCAGGCCGGCCAGCCTTGGGCCAGCAGGCTGCCGCATAGGCCGGCCAGAATATCGCCGGTGCCGGCGGTGGCGAGGGCGGGATTGCCGGTGGTGTTGATGACGATGCGCCCATCCGGGGCGGCGATCACGCTGCCGGAACCTTTTAAGACGACATAGGCTTGCAGCTGCGCGGCCAGGGCGCGGGCGTTGCCGATGCGGTCGCGCTGGATCTCGGCGGCGCTGATGCCGAGCAGGCGGGCCGCTTCCAGCGGGTGCGGGGTGAGTACGGTG
>NZ_JABWEB010000023.1 GCF_013369485.1 Massilia sp. BJB1822 | reverse complement strand
CCGCCACTTCGGCAAACAGAATCTGGTAATCGGCGCGATAGGCCCAGAACCCCAGGCCTGCCGTCAGCGCCAGAATCAGCACCGCACCGGCCACGATGCCGCTTTTGGCCTGCGTGCTCAGGCTCTTCCACGTTTCTTGCATTGCCACTATCCGCTCCTAGACCTGCATCCGCATAACTTCCTGATAGGCTTCCAGCATGCGGTTGCGCACCTGGGCCAGCAGCTGGAAGGACAGCCTGGCTTCCTCCAGCTGGATCATCACTTCGTGCAGGCTGGCCTGCTCTCCTGCCGCCAGGGCTTGCACCGCCTGCTCCGCCTGCACCAGCGCGGCGTTGGTGGCGCCGGCCTGCTGCCCCAGCCAGCCGGCAAAGCCGGGCGCCGCCGCCGCCGGCTGCAGCTGAAGCGCCGGCGCAGCCGCGCCCACCGCCGCAATCGCTTCGATCATTGCTGTCCTCCGATTTCCAGCGTGCGCGCCGCCATCACGCGCGCCGCGTTCATGGCCGCCACATTCGCCTCATAGGCGCGCAAGGCCATATTCAGGTTGATCATTTCCTCGGTGTGGTTCACGGCCGGATACGCCACCATGCCCTGGGCGTCGGCATATGGATGGCCCGGCTCGTGCACCATGCGCGGCGCCTGCGCCTGCGGCGCCAGAGCCAGCACGTCCACCCCCGACAGCAACTGGCCGAAGCGCCCCTGCGCCGCCTGCTGGCTGGCGCGCGCGATCACCCGCAACGGCTGGTACACCTGAGCCGCACTGGGTCCGGCGCTATGCATATTCGCCAGATTGGCCGCCGTCGTGTTCAGGCGGAGCTTTTCCAGCGCCATGCCGCTGGCGCTGATCTGGAAGGCTGCGTGATAGTCCATCAGCGGCGGCCCTCGACGGCGATGCCCAGCACCGACATATGCCGGCTCAGCGCCTTCAGCAAGGCCTGGTGATGCAGGGTGTTCTCCGACAGCGCGGCCATTTCCTGGTCCAGCGCCACCATATCGCCGGGCAAACCGAGCGTCTCGAACTGCGGGCGCGCGGCCGCCGTCATGGCCGGCCTGCGGCCCTGCTGCAAGGCTTCGCGCAACTCGCCCAGCCGGCTTTCGAAGCTGACGCCAAGCCGCTGATAGCCCGGCGTGCCGGCATTGGCGATATTGCGCGCCGTGGCTTGCTGGCGCATGGCGCTGGCATCCAGGGCCAGCTTCAGCAAATCCACCGTGCCGCTTTCAATGATAGAAACCATATTCTTCCTTTTCTCAAACGCCGTCCGGACTTACTGCACCACCAGCTCGGCATGCAAAGCGCCTGCCGCCTTCACCGCGCGCAGGATGGAAATGATGTCGCGCGTATTGGTCTTCACGCGCGCCAGCGAGCGCACCAGATCGGCCACCGTATTGCCGTTGGCCGTGACATAGGCGGCGTCGCCGCGCTCATCCACGTCGACACGGCTGTTGGAAACCAGGGCGGTGCGGATGCCGTCGCCGCCATGGCTGATCAAAAGAGGCTGGGAGACGGTGTTGTCGGTCAAAATGCTGACCTTCAATTCGCCATGCGAGACCGCCACGCGCGAAATGCGCACATCGCCGCCAGCCACCACCACGCCAGTGCGTTCATTGATGACAACGCGGGCGCGCCGGTCCGGCTGCACCGTGACGTTCTCCACCGCCATCAGGAAGTCGTTCAGCCTGGCGCGCCGGCCTTCCGGAATGCGGATCTCGATGCCGGAAGCATCGGCCGCCTGCGCATACGCCCCACCCAGGCTGCTGTTGATGGCGGCGGCAACGCGGCTGGCGGTGGTGTAATCCGGCTCGGACAGCACGAATGTGACGCTGCCGGTCCCCTGGGTGACGTCGTTGACCACGCCCTGCTCCACCGTGGCGCCGGCCGGAATCGAGGCCACGGTCGGATGATTCTTCTGCTGCACATTGCCGTTCATATCGTATTTGTAGCCGCCCACCGAAACCGGCCCCTGGGCCAGCGCATAGATGCGGCCATCGGCGGCCTTCAGCGGCGCCAGGATCAGGGCCCCGCCAACCAGGCTGCGCGCATCGCCGATGGAGGTGATGGTCACGTCCATCGTGTCGCCGGCGCGGGCGAAAGGACTGAGGCTGGCCGTGACCATGACGGCTGCGACGTTGCGGCTCTGCACGTCGTCGGCCACCACCGTCATGTCGAAGCGCGACAGCATATTGGCGATGGACTGGCGCGTGGCCTTGTTGCGCGCGCTGTCGCCGGTGCCGGCCAGGCCCGTCACCAGGCCATAGCCGGTCAGCGCGTTTTCGCGCCAGCCCGACACGCGGCCCAGATCCTTGATGCGTATCGAATCGGTGCTGGCGCCGTGGCAGCAGCCCGCCACGGCCAGCAGGGCCAGAAAGAACAGCTTGCGCATCATGCTCAGAGTCCGAAAAGGGTGAGGAAGCGGTGCCACCAGCCGGGACGCTGCATATCGGCCAGATCGCCCTGGCCGGCGTAGCTGATCTTGGCGTCGGCGATGCGCGTGGACAGCACCACGTTGGCGTCCGACACATCCTGCGGCCGCACCCGGCCCTCGATGCGAATCTGCTGCTTCTCGTTATTCACCTCCAGCAGCTGCTCGCCGCCCACCACCAGTTCGCCGTTGGGCGTAATCTCGCGGATGCTGACTGTCAGCTGCGCCAGCACGCGGCCTTCGCGCACGGTGCGGCCGCGGCCATCGAGCTGGTTATTCGTTTTGGCATGGCCGGCATAGCCCTTGCCCGGTCCCAGCAAATCGAAGCCGACGCCGGCATCGCGCCCGGCGCTGGTATTGGCTGCCGTGCTGGCGCTCGCGCTTTCGTAGACCATCACTGTAATCAGGTCGCCCACGCGGCGCGGCCGCAAATCCGAGGTGAACGGCTGGTATGTAGCCGGCTGATAGAGACTGGTGGCATGCAAAGGCATGGCCAGCATCAGCAATAAACAGCTTCCCGCAACTTTAGTCTTCTGCATGCTACTTCCCATCAACGATAACGAGACCAGCTTCCAACACCCTTGCCTGCACTGCTTCCCTGCTTTGTTCCGGCATCACCTTCAGCGCCTGCCCCGGCGCCGCATCGCCCAGCGCGTAGGCCTGCGTTTCAACCCGGATGCCTTGGCCGGTGGCGACCAGCGCCACCCGGTCGCCGCGCAAGACCAGTCCCGGTGCAGCCAGGGACTGGCGCTCCAGCACCTCGCCTTTGCGCAAGGCCGTTCGCAGACGTCCGCCGCGCTGCAGGACGTCTTGCGCGGCGGGCTGCGCAGGCAAGCCGGCCAGCTCCAGTTCCCGTTCGCGGAAATCGCCCTGGCGCAGCATGCTGCCCGCCGCCAGATCCTGTTCCGCCACCCAGACCCGGCGCCTGGCGCTGACTTCCAGCGCCACCGCTGCCGAACGGTAAACCACGCCGTCCTGCAGGACATCGACCCAGACCACAGTGCGCGGCCGCAGTTGCAAGCCTTCCAGCGGCCGCACTTTAAGTTCCAGCCGCCCACCCGCCGGCGCGGCCAGATCCGGCAGCACGCCTGCCGGCAGCAACTCCAGCGCGGCATAGTCGGCGCCAAAGCGCTGCCGCAGATACTCCGCTGCCAGCGCCGTCAGACGCGCCGCGCCAATCGTCTGCCCCGCCGTGCGGATATCGACGCTGCGCGCCCCGCTCCATTCGATGCGCAGGCCGGCAGACAAGGCCTGGCTGCGCACCATGGTTTCCAGCTCGCCGCGGCTGCGTCTTGCGACCTGGCCCACCAGCGGCGCGCGCCCCATGGGCAGATCCGCCAGGGCCTGCCGCAAACGCGGCTGCTCTGCCTCGATTTCCACCAGCTCGGAGAGCACGATGCGCGGCCCCGGCAGCAGCACTTCGCTGCGCAAGTGCAGCGTCAATGGCGCGGCCTGCAAGGGCAGCGCGAGCGCCAGCGCCGACAACGGCGCCAGCAGGCAGGCACGGGCAGCAGTCCGCATCAGCCCTTGCGCTATTTGCGCAGGTTATTGCTCATTGCCAGCAGCTCATCCGAGGCCTGGATCACCTTGGCGCTGCTCTCGTATGCGCGCTGGGCCGCCATCAGATCGACCATCTCTTCGATCAAACGCACATTGGACGCTTCCAGGAAACCCTGCGCCAGCGTGCCCAGGCCTTCCTCGCCCGGCTTGCCGGCAATGGCGTCGCCGGAACGCTCGCTGGGGCGGTACAAATTGGCGCCCAGCGCCTGCAAGGCGCTGCTGTCGCTGAAGCTGAGCAGCTCGATGCGTCCGACTTCGCTCGCTTCGCGCTGGTCGCGGCTGCGCGCCATGACCCGGCCGTCGGCACTGATCAGCAGCTCCTTCATCTCTTGTCCGACATGGATGCCGGGCTGCAGCCGGTGGCCCTCGGCCGTGGCGAGAAAACCCTCCTTGTCCACGCTGAGCGCGCCGCCCCGGCTATAGGCCGGCGCGCCATCGGCAGCGCTCACCTCCAGGAAGCCCTCGCCCTGGATCGCCAGATCCAGCGGCGCCTCGGTCTTGCGCAGATCGCCGGGCGTAAAGACCTTGAGCAGCGCGGAGGCCGAGACACCGCTGCCTTGCCACATGCTGCGCGCGCTCCAGCTGCCGTCCGGTTCGGCCGCGCGGCCCATCTGGCGATAAACCATATCGGCGAAATTGATCTTGCCCTTTTTGAAACCAGGGGTATTCACATTGGCCAGATTGTGCGCAATCGTATCCACGCTTTTCTGCTGACTATGCATGCCGGTGGCAGCGATATATAAGGAATCGTTCATATTTAAAATTCTCCCAGCTTGCGAATGGCTTTTTCCATATTGTCGTCGTAGCCTTGAATAAGCTTGGTCAGGGCTTCGAAATGGCGCACCGTCTCGGTTAATGCCACCATCTCCTCGGCCGTGTTGACGTTGGAATTTTCCAGATAACCGGCCTTTATGCGCGCGGATACAGCGGAATCGCTGGCACGGGCGCCGCCCTGGGCATACAGGCCGCCGCCAAGCGGTTCGAGTTCGGACGGATTTTCGAAATGAACCAGCCTCAGGCGCGCCGCAAGAGCGCCGTTTTGCCAGACTTCGCCGTTGGGCAGCACCTTGAAAGGCGCGTTGGCCAAGCTGATTTCCCCGCCGGGACCGTGCAAGGGCAAGCCTTGCGGGCCTGCCAGGCGACCCTGGTCGTCGACATGCAAGGCCCCCTGGCGCGTATAGCGCGGGCCTTCCGCCGTCGAGACCACAAAATATCCCTCGCCTTCGATGGCAACGTCCTGGACATTGCCGGTCGGCCGCAAAGTGCCGCTGCGCGGATTAATTGCCGATGCGGCGGCGGGCGCCAAGCCCGCCCGCGCCTGATCGAATTGCTGGGCAAATGCCTGTGAAATGAAAAACTGCTTTTTATATGCAGGCGTCAGCGCATTCGCCAAGTTCTGGCTAATGGCCCTCATTTTCAGCGTATCTTTCTGCAAGCCATCCGCAGCTACCGCCATTACATCTGTCTGATAATTGACCACAGCTTTTCCAATGCCTCTACGCTTAATATCGAATAGCAAGTAAGTGTTAACATTTCGATATCAATCCTAGCACAGCCTGGAAAAAAATTTGTAGTGGGAAATGAAAAAATTTCAAAAAAGCAAAATGATAGTGATTTTCAGTTAAATTATGGCGCGTTCGCGCGAGTGAACTATTGGCGCGGCAAGGCAATGAGGATTTGCTGCGATGCATCCCAGCGCCGGGCGGCGCGGTCGAGCTGGAAGACGGTGAAGGGCACCGGGCCGACGATGTCGCCGCGCGCGTCCCAGTCGATGTCGGCATAGGCGCCGCTGTAGTCGATGTCGCGGCCCTGTTTAACGGCGGCCAGGGCGGCCCCGATGTCTTGCGGGCTGACCTTGTCGCCAGGACCATTCATCACGAAGCGCAGCGCGTCGCGAATTTGCAGGCCGCTGGGACTGCGGTTGCCGGCGCTTAAACCGGCGCGCTCGATGGCGAGCGCCATCACCATCACGATATCGTAGGTGGGCGCGGTGAAGTCCTGCGGCTCGCCGCCGTACTGGGCGATGTAGGCGCTGCGGAAGGCCTTGTACGATGCGCTGCCGTAGACGCCGATGGTGGCGGCCGAGCCGCTGGCGCCGCCGATGATGCCGTTCGGATTGGCGAGGTTGTCGACAAAGGTCTGGTTACCGGCAGCGGTGCCGGGCAGCAGCCACAGATCGGGATAATTGTAGGGCAGCGCTTCGTTCAGCACGTTGGCGGCGATGTCGGCGGCCAGAATGCCGTTCAGGATCACGTCCGGCTTGGCCTCGAAGACCTGCTTCAGATAAGCGTCGAAGCCGCTTTTCAGGCCGAAGGGAATGGCGACGGTGCGCACCACCTGCCCGCCCAGCGCCTGGAAGGCCGGCGTGAACAGGCTGTGCAAGCCGGCGCCGAAAGCATCGCCCTCGTTGACCACCACCACCGCGCGCCGCTTGCCCGCGTCGAAGGCCACTTTCGCCAGCACCGGCGTGGCGTCCACGTCGGAGACGCCGATGCGGTAGACCAGATCGTCGTCGGCCACCGTGCTCAATGTCGGCGAGGAACTCGATTCGGTGAGTATCGGCACGCCTTTGGCGCGCGCCAGCGGCAGCAGGTTCAAGACGCGGGTCGAAGTCGAAACGTTCAAGATTTGCACGCCAGCGTCCAGCAGCTGCTGGCCCATGGCCTGCGCCTCGTCGTTATCGCGCGCCACCAGGGCGATGGCGTTCAGGCGCTTGCCGAGCACCCCGCCCGCCTCGTTGATCTGGCGCGCGGCCAGCAGCACGGCATCGCGCGTGGAAGTGCGCCAGCCGACCGAGCCGATATTGATGGCATTGGGATCGACCATGGCCTGGATGGGATTGGCGGGCAGCGGCGTGCCGGCATCCTTGCCCCCACCGCCGCCGCCGCAGGCTGCCAGCAAGACCAGCGCGGCCAGCAGCGGCGCGGCGCGGCGGCGCGCGCTAGAAGCGGTATTCGTATTGGATGGCATAGCGGCGTCCCAGCGAAGGATAGTCGATGCCGCCGACGCCGGGATCGACGTAGCGGCTGTTCCAGAGATCACGTACCTGCAAGCGCAGATGGGAATGCAGGCTCAGATTCCAGCGTGCGCTCAGCGTGGTGTCCCAGTAGCCGCCCAGGCGGTAGTCCTGGTTGGCCAGCAGCACATTGGCGGTGGCGGCGGGACGCGGCCCCACATAGCGGTTGTCGGCGCTGAGCACCAGTTGCTGGCCGAACAGGCCGACGCTAAGGCCCAGATTGGCGCTGTTGCGCGGGAATAGCTCGCCGTCCGGGCGCTGGGCCAGCGGCGCCAGGGTGTAGCGGTTCAGGCCGCGCTGCGTGCTGGCGTGGCTGAAATTGGCGTAGGCGTTCAGCCAGGACCATTGATAGCGCAGCTCCAGCTCCGCCCCCTTGACGGTGCTGGAGCTGCTGTTGCGTGCCACCAGATTGAAGAAGGCCTGCTCCAGCGTGACCAGATCGGACACGCTGGTGCGGTACAAGGTCAGCGCCGCATTCCAGTGCGGCGCCGCCGGCGTGCTCAGTTGCAGCTCCACCGTGCGCGCCTTTTGCGGCGCCAGGTCCGGATTGCCGCGCACATCGCCCGGCTGCACCGAGGTGCGGTACAACAGTTCCGACGACGGCGCCTGAAACGCCGTGCCGCCCAGCAGCTTCAAGCCCCAGCCCCGCGGCAGCTCGCCCACCACGCCGGCGCGCCAGGACTGCTGGCTGCTGAACACCGAGTGGCGGTCGCGCCGCCCGCCCGCAATGGCCTGCCACTTGCCGAACAAGGGAAACTGCCATTGCAGGTAAAAGCCCGTATTGCGCAGGCGGCGCTCGCCCGGCTGGCTCAATTGAAAATCGCTGCCGTCGGCCAGACTGCGGCGGCGGAAGGATTCCAGCGTTTCGCGGTCGCGCAGCAGATCGGCGCCCAGCAGCAGGCTGCTGTTTTCGCGCGGCTGCCAAAGCCATTCGACGCTGCCGTCGAGCGCCTTGTAGCCAAAGTCGCGCAGCAGATAGTAATCGCTGGCGCCGGTCTGCACGCGGTCGCCGCTGGCCGGCTTGCCTTCGCCATAACTCAGGCTGGCGCGCACGGTATTGTGCTCGTCCAGTTTGCGGCTGTAGGCCAGGCGCGCAAAACCCTGCTGCAGGGCGGCATGGCTGGGCGGGCGCAATAAGGGATTCAGGCTGGAGAAAACATGGTCGCTATCCTGCTTCTGCCAGAAGGCGCTGGCCGTCAGGTCGTCGCGCTCGCCGCGCCAGCCGCCGCGCAGATACAGGCTGCGCGGCTTGGACGCGTCGTCCGGCGCGAAGGCGCGGCTGGCGAAGCGGCGATAGTCGGGGGAGATGCGCGGCAGGTCCAGATTGCCGCGCTCCCCGCTCCCCGCCTGCACGCCCCAGGACAGCCAATAGCCCTCGCTCTGCAGGCTGCCGCTGCCCGACAGCAGCGCCCCATGCCGCCCTTCGCGTCCGCGCTCATAGCTGGCGGCGAGGCGCTGGCCGCTGCTGCCGCGCCGCGTGATCACATTGACGGCGCCCAGCAGCGCATCGGCGCCATACAGCACCGAGACCGGGCCGCGCACCACCTCGATGCGCTCCACCATATTCATGGGGATGAATTCCTCGCCGGTCCACTGCTGCTGCGTGCTGCGAAAGGCGATGGGCTGGCCGTCGAGCAGGATCTTGATGCCGCGCCCCGCCGATTGCGCGCCGGCGCTGATGCCGCGCACGCCGAAGCTGTGATTCAGGCGGTCGTCGCTTTCGACAAAGCCGGCCATATGGGACAAGGCTTCGGCCAGGGTCTGGTAGCCGTAGCGGGCGATATCGTCGGCCGTCAGCAAGCTGACGATGGCGGGCGTGGCATGCAGGGCGACCGGGGTCTTGGTGGCGGTCAGCACCTTCACCGAACGCAGTTGTTCCAGGCTCAGCTCGAACACAGATTCATCCTGGGTCTCGCTGCTGCGGGCGGCGCCAGGCAGCGCCAGGATGGCCAACAGCAGCGCCGCCCGTCCTTCCCGGCCGCGCCTCTCCCTTGGTCTGCGTTCTGTGCTTTTCGCCATGAGGATTCCTTTCCCCTTGAACAAGCGACGCCTGTCTCTGCCGTATCTTACTGCTATCCATGGGGGCTGTCGGGCCTGTAGGAAGAATACAACAGGCAACAAAATTGCCCTACAGCAGCAGGGGTACGCGGCGGCAAAAAGCTTGGCCGCAGCATAGGCGATTCAGCTAAGATGATTACCTGACGCAAAACTTGTGACCGGCAACCATGTCCGGCCGCGACGGGGAGAAGATGGCGAGCATGACGACGCGACGGCAAACGCCTTGGCGCCTGCGCTATTGGGCGAGCAGTCTGCTGGCCGCCCTGTCCGCGTCGTTCCCGGCCTGGCCCCTGGCCGAAGAGACGGCCGTGCCGGAGCAGCAGATCAAAGCTGCCTATATTCTCAATTTCACCCGCTATGCCAGTTGGCCGGGCGCCGCGCTGGCCGATCCGCGCGCGCCGCTGGTGATCTGCCTGATGGGCCAGGGCGCATCCGACATCGCGCGCCAGCTGCAGAACCGCGCGGCCGGCGGGCGGCCGCTGGAATTGCGCACGCCGGCACGCATCGAGGACACCGGCGAATGCCATGCCCTCTACCTGGGCCAGAGCGAACGCCAGCGCCAAAGCGCCCTGCTGGCGCGCCTGCGCGACCAGGCCGTGCTGACCATCGGCGACTCGTCTTCCTTTCTGGCCGACGGCGGCATCATCAATATGATGCTGGTGGAAGGCAGCATCCGCTTCGAAGTCAATCTGGCGGCAGCCAAGCGTTCTGGCATGAGCCTGAATCCGCGCGTGCTGGCACTGGCCGACCGGGTGCTGGGAGGCGCGACGAAATGAAAAGCCTGCGCAGCCATTTCCGCAACCTGGCCTTGCAGCGCAAGCTGCTGCTGGTCTCGGTGCTGACCACCTTCGCAGCCCTGCTGGCCGCCCTGATCGCCCTGGCCTCCTACGACGTGGTGGTGGCACGTCCGCGCCTGGTGCAGGATCTGGCGGCACGCATGGAACTGCTGTCGCTGAATCTGGATGTGGACTTGAACTTCGGCGACCGCAACGCCGCCACGCGCACCCTGGAAGCGCTGCGCAGCAGCCGCGATATCGACAGTGCCTGCCTGTTCGACGCCGGCCACCAGGTCTTTGCCCAGTATGCGCGCCGGGGCGCGGGCAATGCCCAGCTGCGCTGCGCCTGGCCGGAACAGGCAGGCATGGGCCACCGCTTCCATGGCGATTCGCTGACCATGATGGCGGCGGTGCGCTTCGAACGCGACGTGGTCGGCTATCTGCAGGTGGACTACGCCCTGCCGCCGCTGGCGGAAAGGCTGCGCCAGTATGCGCTGGTGCTGGCCGTGGTGCTGCTGACGCTCCTGATCGGCAGCCTGCTGTATTCCCTCAGCCTGCGCCGCCTGGTGACGCAACCCCTGCTCGCGCTCTCGCGCGTGGCCGACCGCGTCACGCGCGAGCAGCGCTACGACCTGCGCGCGCCGCTCGGCAGCGACGACGAGGTGGGCCGCCTGGCGCTCGCCTTCAACACCATGCTGGCGACGACGGCGGAGCGCAACTCGGCCCTGCGGCGTAGCCAGTCCCTGCTGCACAATATTGTGGAAAAATCCTCGGCCATCATTTATGTGAAGGATCTGGAGGGTCGCTACCTGCTGGTAAACGAGCGCTTCCGCATGATCCTGCCGCCCGGCGCCAACGATCCGCTCGGCCATTTCGACTACGAAGTGTTTGCGCCCGAAGTGGCGAACAGCTTCCGCATCAATGACCTGGCGGTGATCGAATCCGGCCACGCTTACACCTACGAGGAAACGGCGCCGGACAGCGCGGGCCAGATCCGCACCTATGTCTCGGAAAAATTCCCACTGATCGACGAACATGGCCTGACCTGGGCCATGGGCGGCGTGTCCACCGACATCTCGGACCGCAAGAAGAACGAACTGGAACTGATCCAGTACCGCAATCACCTGGAAGAGCTGGTGCAGGTGCGCACCGCGCAAATGATGGAGGCCAACCGCGACCTGGCCGAATCGCTGGAAACCCTGCGCCGCGCCCAGGATGAACTGGTGCGCAGCGAGAAGCTGGCGGCATTGGGATCGCTGGTGGCGGGCGTGGCGCATGAGCTGAACACCCCCATCGGCAATAGCCTGCTGGCGGTCAGCACGCTGATCGACCAGACCACGCAATTCCAGAAGCAGTGCGCGCAAGGCATCAAGCGCTCGACGCTGGAAGCCTATATCACCGATGTGAACGGCGGCGGCCAGATCGTGCTGCGCAATCTGCACCGGGCGGTGGACCTGGTGGCCAGCTTCAAGCAGGTGGCGGTAGACCGCGCCACCTCGCAATGCCGCGAGTTCCGCCTGTGCGACCTGGCGGGCGAAATCCTGCTGGTGCTGATGCCGACCTTTAAGAATTCCGGCATCCTGGTGCGGCAGGACGTGCCGCAGACCATTCTGATGCACAGCTATCCCGGCCCATTCGGCCAGGTGCTGATCAATCTCGTCAACAATAGCCTGATGCACGCCTTCGAGGGACGGCGCGAAGGCGAAATCTGGATCAGCGCCAGCATGGCCGAGGAACAGTGGGTGGAGGTGACGGTGCGCGACAATGGCGCCGGCATCGCGCCGGAAAATATGAGCCGCATCTACGATCCCTTCTTCACCACCAAGCTGGGACGGGGCGGCTCGGGCCTGGGCCTGAACATCGTCTACAACATCGTCTACGGCGTCCTAGGCGGCAAGATCGAGGTGCGCAGCGAGCTAGGGCAAGGCACCAGCTTTATCATGACCTTGCCGACCCGCGTTTAGCCCACGCGCAGATCGGCCGAGAACAACTGCACCGCGTCGCCAGCGATGGCGACGCTGATTGCTTCGCCCTCCTCTATCTCCACCATCACCCGCACCACGCCATCGCGGCGCAAGACCCGGCCCTGATGGCCGTCAAAGCTCAGGCGGCGTCCATCATGCGGCAGCAGGCCATGGCGTGCGATGTAGGCGCCCAAAGGGCCGTTGGCATTGCCCGTAACCGGGTCTTCGGCGATGCCGATGGCGGGGGCGAACATGCGGCCCTCGGTGCTCGCGTCATCCCGCACTACGAAGGGATAGAAGCCGTTGCAGCCGATATCGCGGCTGATCGCACTCAGGGCGGCGGAGTCCGGACGCACTGGCAGGCCCGCGCATAGTGGGCTGCAATGGTCGCGTGGCCGCATACCGGCACCTCGACCGAAGGCGTGAAATAGCGGATATGCAGATCGTGGTCCTGGCCGTGGGGCTTGAGCACGAAAGCGGTTTCGGAATGGCGCAGCTCGTGCGCGATATCCTGCATCTGCTGACTGGAAAGGCCGTCCGCGTCGAGCACCACGCCCGCCGGATTGCCCCGGAACGGCGTGCGGGTGAAGGAATCGATATGGGCCAAGCGCACGGTGGCAGGGGAAGTTTTAGGATTCATGCAGCCAGCTTAATTATGAATCATATTCGAAACAATCCATATCCAGAGTGATAGACTATCCCGAAAATCGGGAGAATCATGGAAAGCCTGGACGACTATCTCAACTTCATCGCCATCGTCGATGCCGGCTCGCTGACGGCGGCGGCGCGCAATAGCGGGCGTTCGCTGCAATCGGTCAGCCGCTCCCTGGCCGCGCTGGAAGCTGCACTGGGCGCGCAGCTGATCCAGCGCACCACGCGCAAGCTGCACGCCACGCCGGCCGGCGCCGCCTTTTATGAGCGCATGCGGCTGGTCCTGGCCGACATCGCCGCCGCCCGCGCCGAAGTGCGCAGCGAAACCAGGGTGGTCAGCGGCAGCCTGCGCGTCGGCGGTCCGGCGCTGTTCGGCTCCACCTATCTGGCTGGCATGGCCGCCAGCTTCATGCAGCGCTGGCCCGAGGTGAAAATCGATCTGGTATTGGGCGACCGGCATGCCGATCTGGTGGCCGACAAACTCGATCTGGCGATCCGGCTGGGCGCCCTGCCCGACTCCTCGCTGCATGCGCGCCCGCTGGCCAATCTGCGGCGCGTCTTCTTCGCCAGCCCGTCCTGGCTGCGCGCGCACGGCCAGCCCGAAACACCGGAAGCGCTGGCAAACCTGCCCTGCGTGGTACGCACCATCGGCCGGGATGGCAACCGCTGGCCCTATATGCTCGATGGCGAAGTCAGGCATGTGCGGGTGGCGGGTGCTTTCCGCGCCAACGATGCAGCTGCCTGCAACGAGGCGGTGGCTTGCGGCATGGGCGCCGGCATGGCGCCCTACTGGCAGGTGCGCCGCCTGCTCGACGAAGGCAGGGTGGCACTGATGCTGGCCGACTACGAGCCGCCGCCAATACCGGTGCAGGCGGTCTGGCATGCCAGCGCGCGGTTACCGGCCCGTACCCGTCTTCTGATCGACCATCTTGCCCGGCAGTTCTCCAGCCTGCGCTGGTGATTGGGCACGTCCATCGGCCCAGGCGCGGATGCGGCGACTGGCCGGTTCCGCCAGGTAGCGCGCCACCAGCCACGCCAGTGCACCACTGAGCAGCAAAAACAGCAGGAACCACGGCAGGCGGCTGGCATACGTCAGCTCCTTTTTGTTCAGCACATTGCGCATCAGGGCCAGCACGATCACATGGAAGAGATACAGCTCGTAGCTATGCCGCCCGGCCCAGCGCAACACCACACCCAGGCCACCAGAGCACAGCGTCGGCCGGGCATCGCCCGCCGCCGTGTACAGGTAAAGCGCGGCGCACAAGGCCATCATGCTGAAGCCCAGCGCCTCGTGCCCGCCGAAGCCGATCAGGTAAACCGCCGCCATGCCAGCCACCGCGCCAAGACGTAGCGGTCGCCGCCACTGAAGCAGCAACGGTGCGCGGAGCGCCAGCAAGGCGGTCAGGCAACCGATAGCGATTGCGTCGAAGCAGGCCTGGTAGGCATACATATAGTAGATTTCGTTGTCGGCATGGGCGGCGCGGTAGAGCGGCGCGTACAGCACCAGCAGCAGGCACAGGGCCACGAACAGCCAGTTGCGGCGCAGGACCAGGCAGGCAGGCGGCAGCGCCAGATAGAACACCTCCTCCACCGACAGCGACCAGTACACGTTCAGGCAGTAGTTGAAATAGCCATACGACTGCATCAGAACGTTGTGCCAGAAAGTGAGCACCGAACCCGCGCCCAGCAGGAAATGCGAGGCGGGCAGATTGTTGCCCCCGTCGGTATTACTGAAATGCGGCACGCCGATGCTGCCCAGTGCGACGACGATGGCGAGGGCCACCAGCAAAGGCGGCAGGATGCGCGCCGCGCGATAGGCATAGAAGCTGCGCATATCGATGCGGCTCAGGCTTCCCCAGCGCTGCAGCACGCCCGAAGTGATCAGAAAGCCCGAAATCACGAAGAAGATGGTGACGCCGTAGTTGCCGTTATAGACCATGGCGCCCAGCAGCTTGTGCGGGATCAACGTGCCGAGCGGGCTGTCTTTCAGCCCGTAAGCCAGCGTAAAGTGCAACAGCAGGACGCAGCTGATCGCCACGCCGCGCAGGAGGTCGATGCGCGCGTTGCGCAGCGGGCTTGCTTGTACCATAGTCATTCCTTGCTTTTACCGAATTCGTAAGTGATGCGCAGCACGGCGCCGCTGCGCGCGGTGCTGATCTGCTCGCGGAAAAATGCCTGCGCCAAATATTCCTCGCGCGATACCTGGTCGCGGTGCAGCAGGTTGCTGACGCCGATCCGCAGGCGGCTGCCGCCTTCCAGTTTCCATATGCCGTAGACGTCCAGCTCTCGCGAAGCGGGATTCACGCTGGAGGTATCGATGCCGATCTGCGACCTGCCGCCGCCTTGATAATTGAAATCGGCGCCCAGGTCAAGCTGGCCCTTGCTGTATTCGATTCCGAGATTGGCGCTGACGGGTTGTTGCTGGGCCAGGCGGTTGTCGGGACCTGGCAGATGCTTCACACGCGACCAGTTGCGCGTCAGATTGGCGTTCAAGGCCAAGGGCGGCGCATCGGCCATGAAGGAGGCCAGCGGCAACTTGGCCTCCAGCGTGAAACCATGCACATTGGCCTGGCCCTGGTTGGTGGGCGTGGCGAGCCAGCGTGCGCCCTCCTTGACCAGCAGGGGCAGGATCACGTCGTCGATACGGCGCACGAATACGCTGGCCGCCAGCAGGCCATTCTTGCCCACATAGCGCTCGTAGCCCGCATCCAGCCCCCACGCGCGTTCCGGACGCAGGTCGGGATTGCCCTGGATATCGGGCCGGACGGCGCTGTTGTTGGCGTCGATGGTGAAACGGCGCGGGAAGAGCTGCGACATGGCCGGCGCCTTGTAGGTGCGCGCAACGCCTGCACGCCATTTATGCTCTGCCGATGGCTTATACGCTGCCTGCAGGATGGGACTCAAGATTGGGGAGCGCTTGCTGATGTCCTGCTGCTGACGGTCCTGAATCGTGGTTTCCAGCAGCTCGCCGCGCAGTCCGAGCGAAAAAGCCCATGCGGGCGACAGCTCCCATTCGTCCTGCACATAGGCAGCGAAACGCTTGCTGCTGCCCTTGAAGCGCTCGTCAGGCACCGGCACGACCGCGCCCGTGGCGAAGTATTCGTTTTCGATACGGTCTTGCGAGCGGCGGATATGCGCCAGCTCCCAGCCAGCGCTCAGCGCGTGGCCGCCGCTGGGCTGCGCCGCGTATTTGCCGGAGGCGGTGACGCCAGTTTCGTTCACATCGGCGCTGACATGGCGGCGCAATGGGAGGCCCGGGCTGCTGGGATGGCCGCCAAAATCGTATTCCGTGCGACGTGGATTGTGCTGGATGCCAAATTTGTATTCCGTGCTGCCGCCCGCCTCCAGCTCGCGCTGCCAATGCAGGTCGCTGCGCAGCATCAGGGTCTTGCCGCGAAAGACACTGCCGCCGTCCGGATACTCGCCGGCCTCGCCCGCGATCAGCCGCTCCTGTCCGGAGATCGCCACCTTGCGGCGCGTAGCGCCGATGAAGCTCTGCGAGGTCAGTGTTTCGCCCTCGCCGAGATTCCAGCTGATGCGGGGCGACAGATTGAGCATATTGGCGCTATTGATTTCGCGTTCGTCGCGGATGCGCCAATGCGTCAAGCCGCCTTGCCGGCCGTGCTGGATATCGTCCACCAGGCGCGGCTCATCCTCCACGGAGCGCTGCAGGTCCAGTCCCACCAGATAGGAATAGCTGTCGGTCTTGCCCGATATCTGGCCGTTCAAGCCAGGCAGAAGGTGCTGCCATTGCCGGCCCAGCGTCAGTTTGAGTTCCTGCACCGGCCGCGAGGCCACCTTGCGCAGCACGATATTGATGGTGCCGGCGATGGCCTGCGTGCCCAGTTCCGCGCTGGCTGCCTGCACCACCTCTACGCGCTCGATCAGATCCGGCGCGATCGAGTCGAGGGAAAAGCCGTTCGGCACGGCCATGCCGTTCAGCAGAATCTGCACATAGCCGCTGCCCAGTCCCCGCATGCGGATCTCGCTGCCCTTGCCTCCGCCGCCGTCGCCGAGACTGATGCCGGGAATGCGTTTCAACGCCTCGGCCAGCGAGCGGTCGCCCTGTTTCATCAACTCCTCATGGCCCACCAGCAGGGTGCTGGCGGTTTCCTGGCGCCGCTGTTCGAGCTTGCTGCCCATGACCTGGATTTTGTCCATAGGCTGGCTGGCGGTTTGGTCGGCGGCCCGCGCGGCGGCGGGCAACAGGGCCAGCGCACCGGCGATGGCGCAACGCATGATCTGCATAAGTTCTCCTTTTCTTTCGGCGTGCTCCGGCCGCAAGGGACGAGCGAAAGCCCGCCTCGCCAGGCCGCAGCCGCGATTTAGTTTGTTTAAGTGGGGGATGGGTGCCGCCGCGCCATGGACGGCACCGGGGATTTAACTGCTGCTGGCCGGCAATCCGCTGGGTGGAAGATTAGCGGCGTCGCGCTTGCGCAGCGCGGACTTGAACGCGCCCTGCTCCAGATTGGCGATCAGGGTTTGCGGATCGATATGCTGGCCATTCTTCAAGGCTTCCAGGTGCAGATGAGGACCGGAGACGCGGCCGCTGGCGCCGGAACGGGCAATCAACTGGCCAGCCTTGACGCTTGCGCCGGAACGCACCGAACGGCTGTCGAGGTGGGCATACAGGCTGCGCAAACCATCCGCATGTTCGATGACGACGACCTTGCCGTATTTTTCCTGCCCTGCATACAGGTCGGTGGATTCGACCACCACGCCGTCGGCCACCGCGCGCACCTCGGTGCCCGTCCTGGCCGCGAAGTCGACGCCATGGTGAATGCTGCCGGCACTCTTGCGGGGCACACCAAAGAAGCTGCTGACGCGGCCATCGCGCACGGGTTTGAGCCATTGCGCCGCGCCAGCCACGCCGGCAACAGCACTGGATGGACTTGCGGCGATCGTAGCAGCGGCAGAAATGGCAACGCCAGTGCTGCTCTGCTCTTCGCCACGCCAGGCAAACGCTGGCTGCAATAGGATGCTGGCGCCAAGCAGAGTGCATAGCGATGCCGTCAGCGAAACGCGGCCCGCCCAGTTCAAGCGCGCGGCCAGCGGTTGGCGGATCAGGCGGATGCGCGTGCCCAGCGCCGCCAGGCCGTCGCCGCCAAAAGCGAGCGATGCATATTGGCTG
Organism: Massilia sp. BJB1822; assembly: GCF_013369485.1. Taxonomy (GTDB): domain Bacteria; phylum Pseudomonadota; class Gammaproteobacteria; order Burkholderiales; family Burkholderiaceae_D; genus Rugamonas. The sequence continues at coordinate 63,526 of NZ_JABWEB010000023.1, read as the reverse complement.
GTCTGCATGGATTGCTGCTGGACTTTCAATTGGCCCAGCAAGGCCGCAGCATAATTCTTATGCTGGACCGGCGAACGGCCGGCCAGCACGCGCCGGTCGCAAGCCAGTTCCTGGGCCAGCGCGAGCTTTTCGCGCAGCCGCGAGAACACGGGATTGAACCAGAACAGGGTTTGCAAGGCCAGGCTGAGATGCAGGCAAAGCTGGTCGCGGCTGCGCCAGTGCGTCAGCTCGTGGGCGACGATGAGTTCCTGCTGGTCCGGGTCCATGCCGCGCAGGTGTTCGGGCAGCAGCAGCATGGGCTGGAAGCATCCCAGCAGCATCGGCGAGATGGGGGCGCTGGTTTCATGGATGCGCAAACCCTGGTCCAGCAGGGTGGCGCTGTCTTCGCGGGCAAAGCCGGGATGCAGGCGCAGCGTGCGCGCATCCAGCGCATAGGATGCCTTCAGCAGAGCGGACAGCAGGCGGCGCACGCGCAGCCAGCGCGCGGCGGTGGCAAACAGGCCGCAGAGATAGACCGCGAGCCAAGCCTGACCAGCCATCAGCAGGCCGGATGCGAAGCCGCCATCGGCAGCGGCGGCGCGCGAAGCGCCAGGCGCACCGCTTATCGCAGCAGCATCGCTTGCGTCATGCGCATCGTCAGTATGGGCGTCCGCCTCATTGAGATCGGCAGCCATGCTGGAAGGCGGCACATCGCGCAATTCTATCGCGGGCAGCAGACTGTAAGCGGCGCTGCCCGGCATCAGCACGGCGGCAAAGCTGACGGCAACGGCCAGTTGCGCCAGTAGCCAGACGCGCCGCCCCAGCGCCAGCGCAGGCCAGAAACGCGCCGCCACGTGCAACAGCCCCCATACCAGCGCGCCGGTCAGCATGCTGGTCAGGCTGGCCTGAAGGAAGAGCAGGAAGAAATCCGATACCATTACTCGTCCTCCGCCGGCCAGTCCTGCAGCATGTCCTCCAGCTGCGCCAGTTCGCCCTTGTCCACCAGTTTGCTGCCGGTGAACATGCTGACCGGCAGCGGGCCGTCCATCTCCATCACGCGGCGGCCGAAGTCGTGGGCGAAGGCGGCCAGGGTTGCGACTTTTTCCAGCGTCGCCTCATACACATGCACGCCGTGCACCGAATGCTGGCGCACCATCTGCTTTTCCAGCATGCGCTCCAGCGTCTTGCGCGTGGACGAATACGACCACGCCAGCTCCTCCGCCACGCGCTCGTGGATCTCGCGCGCGCTCAGCGGATGCGCCTTCCACAGGCATTTCAGCAAGCTCAATTCGGTTGTCGAGGGAATCAGCATCGGCACTCCTATATGACTGGAGTCATGATGGTACGACACTTGTCACACAGGGGCAAGCGCTTTATGCGACATTCGTCGCACACTCATGCCGCCCGGGTGTCAAGGCGGGGAAATTTGACTTGGATCAAGGACTTTGCGGGTCCGGAATACGACACTGCCTGCGTACCTCTTGCAGTGCGACACCAAACCGTGTGTTAGGAGAAGACCATGACCTCACTTGACGGCACCCTCGGCTACCAGCCCGGCTCCCTGGGCATTGCGGCCCTCGACGAGCCGCACCGCACCCTGCTGCGCCAGTTCGCCATTCTCCCCGCGCTGGACGACGAGCGCTTCCAGCACGCCTTCGGCGCCCTGTGCGACACCATCGGCCGCGACTTCCGCGAGGAAGAAGACATGATGGAAGCGATCGACTTTCCCGGCCTGGCCGCCCACCGCGAACAGCATGCGCGCGTGCTGGCCGGCCTGCACCACTCGCAGGCCGCGCTGCTGCATGGCGACTACGGGCCGGCGCGGCGTGCCGCCGTGCTGCTGCCGGACTGGTTCGAACTGCATATTTCGACCATGGATGCGGTGCTGGCCATGGCCCTGGCCTGGCATGAGGCCCGCACGGCGGCCACACCGGCCTGAATCCCTGAACCCTTTTCCCTTCGTCTGGAGTAAACATGAGCTATAAAACCATCCTCGTTCATGCCGACCTGTCGCGCGCCGCACCGCAGCGCATCCGCATCGCCGCCGAACTGGCCAATGCCGGCAACGGCCATTTGATCGGCGCGGCGCTGACCAGCACGCTCGGCCTGATCCTGCCCGGCAGCTTTGAGCTGGGCGGCGAGGCCCTGGCCACGCAGATGGCCCTGATGCGGGAAGACGCGCAAAGCTCGCTCAGCCAGTTCGACGCCCTCGCGCGCGCCGCTGGCGTCAGTTCGGCCGAAAAACGCATCGTGGACGACGATGCCGATGGCGGCATGATGGTGCAGGCGCGCTACGCAGACCTCGTAGTGGTCGGCCAGTACGACCCGGACGACAAGCGCGCCGCCGCCCGCCCCGATCTGCCGGAGTACGTGATGCTCAACTCGGCCCGGCCGGTGCTGGTGGTGCCGTATGCGGGCAAGTTCGAGCGCGTCGGCCGCAAGGTGCTGCTGGCCTGGGACGCCAGCATGGAAGCCACGCGCGCCATCGCCAACGCCCTGCCGATGCTGAAGGCGGCCGACCTGGTGACGCTGGCCGTTTTCAACCCCGATGAGCGCTACGGCAAGCATGGCGAACAGCCCGGCGCCGACCTGGCCCTGTATCTAAGCCGCCACGGTATCAAGGTTGAAGTCAGCGAGCAGCAGACCACCATGGACGTGGGCAATGCGCTGCTGTCGCTGGCGGCCGATATCGATGCCGACCTGCTGGTAATGGGCGGCTATGGCCACGCGCGCTTCCGCCAGCTGCTCATCGGCGGCGTAACGCGCACCATCCTCAAGTGTATGACGCTGCCGGTTCTGATGTCTCACTAAGCTTTTAATACCCCGCTAAGCTCCCACTAGGGGCTTCACTGAGGCGCGCTCCGCAAGGAGACGCGCCTCTCTTTTTGGCAGTGCAAAAGTCCCACTCCCTTCCCGTTTCGCCCTCAACCACGGGCATTATCCAATCTTAGCGCTTCGTGAAGATTCTGCGCCTTGGGCTACTCTTTGTCGTGCTTTTCGCGTAAATTTAATGTTTGTTTCACATAACCTTCATGCATAATTAAGCTGCGCCTTACTAAGATCGAAAGTGAACTCTCTTCCTTGCCCACCCCGGACCACAGAGACGTTCGACCGACTATTTTTTCAAGGTACGCTCATGCATGCAGATCATCGTCCCGGCCGATCCGTCACGACGCCATCAGCCAACAACCGCCTCGCCGCCGGCGCGCGCATCAACGATGTCGGCCGCAACTGGCAGGCATGGCTGCTGAGCGCGACCGCTCTGCTGTTGTTGGCCCGTCTTGGCCTGATGTGGTTTGCGCCGCTGGCCGACACCACCGAAGCGCGCTATGGCGAAATCGCGCGCCAGGCTGTCAGCAACGGCTTCTGGCTGATGCCGCATATGGACCCGCAGACGCCCTTCTTCGCCAAGCCGCCGCTCTCCACCTGGAGCAGCGCCGCCTTCATGACCGTCTTCGGCGTCAACGAATTCGCCGCGCGCCTGCCGGCGCTGCTGGTATCGCTGGGCGCCATCTGGATCGCCATGCGCATGGCCGCTGAGCTGGGCCTGCGCCAGCGCTGGCTGGTGATACCGGTGCTGGCATCCTCGCCGCTGTTCTTCGCCAGTGCCGGCGCCGTCATGACCGACGCCGTGCAAATGGGCGTGGTGCTGGCCGCCCAGTACTGCGCCTGGCAGGTTTGGCGCGAAGCGCCACAGACTGCCCGCTGGCGCCTGGCTTTCTGGGCCATGGTCGGCCTGGGTGCGCTGTCCAAAGGTTTGGCGACCTGGGTGCTGATCGCGCTGCCCTTGGCCTCCTTCGCCATCATGCAGGGCAAACCAGTGCAGCTGCTGCGCCGCCTCGCCGATACACAAGGCGTGCTGCTGGCCCTCGCCATTTTCCTGCCCTGGTATATCGCGGCCGAAGCGCGCCATCCTGGCTTCCTCAACTACTTCATCGTCGGCGAACATTTCGCCCGCTTTCTGCAGCCAGGCTGGATGGGCGACCGCTATGGCACAGCCCACCGCCAGCCGCTGGGCGCCATCTGGATTTTCTGGACCGGCGCCATCCTGCCGTGGATAGGCGTGTTTGGCTGCCTGCTGCTGCGCGCCGCGCGGCGCTGGAGAAGCAGTCCGGCCGCCATGCCGCCACTGGAATGCTTACTTTGGTGCGCCACGCTAACGCCGCTGCTGTTCTTCACCTTCAGCCGCAACATCATCTGGACCTATGCGCTGACCGCGATCCCGCCATTCGCCGTGCTGGCTGCGCAATGGCTGGAGAACAGCACCGAGAGCCTGCAGCAGCGCAGCGCCCTGGGGCTGGCCGCCTTTGCAGCGCTGGTGCTTTCTTGCGCGCCGCTGATCCAGCGCCAGATGAATGCCAACTCGGAGCGTGAGCTGATCCAGAATTTCCTGCAGCATGCGCCGGCAGGCGCGCAACTGAATTATCAAACCCACCCCGCCTTTTCCTCCGCTTTCTATTCCCAGGGAGCGCTGTGCAAGGGCGACTGTCACAGCAAGGTCGTTGTTATGGATAACCAAGAGGCCCAGCGCCTGCGCATTCCCGCGGATCGCATCCGCTTCCACGGCGCGCGCCGTTCGCTGGTGGAGGTGAAATAATGTCCCCACCTTCGATCAATCTGAATCGCGCCGGGCGCAAAGCCATCTCGGTGGTCCTTCCTGTGCTGAACGAAGCAGCCTCGCTGTCCCTTCTGCTGCCCGAGCTGGCGGCGGCCTTGTCGCGCTGCGACGTCGATTGGGAACTGGTGATCGTCAACGACGGCGGCAGCGACAATCTGGAAGAGGTGGTGGCCAGGTTCGAGAAGCAAAGCATGTACAGCAATGTGCAACTGCTGCGCCTTTCGCGCAACTTCGGCAAGGAAGCCGCGCTGACGGCAGGCCTGGCAGCCGCGCGCGGCGACGCCGTGCTGTGCATGGATGGCGACGGCCAGCATCCGCCTGAACTTATCCAGCGCATGGTGGCCGAATGGCGCTCCGGCTGCGATATGGTGGTGGCGGTGCAGTCCGACCGCAAGCACGAAAACCGGTTGCTGGCCTATGCCAAGCAGCGCTTCTACCGCTTCCTGCAGAGCGGCGAGCGCTTCATCATTCCGCCCAATGCCGGCGACTTCCGCCTGATGGACCGGCGCGTGGTGCAAGCCTTGATGCAGATGCCGGAACGCGCCCGCTTCATGAAGGGCTTGTACGCCTGGCTCGGCTTCAAGACCAGCATCGTGCCCTTTGCCGCCGCAGAGCGCACGGCAGGCTGCAGCAAGTTCCGTCTGGGCCAACTGCTCGACCTGGCCTCGCTGGGCATGACCTCCTTCTCCATGCGCCCGCTGCGCATGGTGTCGGCTGCCGGCGCCATCATTTCGCTGTGCGCCCTGGCGTACGGCGTGTACATCCTTGGCGAGACCCTGGTCTATGGGAACCCGGTTTCGGGCTGGGCCACCCTTGCCTCCGGCATGATGCTCCTGTCGGGCATCCAGCTACTTTGCCTGGGCGTGATCGCCGAGTATCTGGGCCGCGTCTTCGAGGAAACCAAGCAGCGCCCCCTGTACATCCTGGATGAACGCATCGACCACAGCATGGTCGGCCAGCAGGAACTGGCCAAGAAGGGCGTCAACTGAAATGCGCAAACTGATACTCTGCGCCGACGATTTCGCCCAGTCGGCCGCCATCAGCGAAGGCATTCTGCGCCTACTGGAGCAAGGCCGGCTCTCCGCCACCAGCGTGATGAGCGAGTCGCGCGAATGGCCGGTGCTGGCCGCGCCCCTGCGCCGCTTTTCGCAGGATGCCGATATCGGCCTGCACCTGAACCTGACCCACGATTTCAGCCAGGGCGAGGAGCAGGTGCGCCCCCTGTCCTACTGGCTGCTGGCAAGCCAGCTGCGCCTGCTCTCCATCGATAAGCTGCGCGGCATCTTCCTGAACCAGATCGACCGCTTCTGCCATCACTTTGGCCGCCTGCCGGATTTCCTCGACGGCCACCAGCACATTCACGCCCTGCCCTGCGCGCGCACTGCGCTGTTCCAGGCCATGGAGCAGCGCTGGACCGGCGACGACCGCCCGTATCTGCGCGCGCCCGACCTGCTGGCCAATCCCGGCGACGACCACTTCAAGTCGCATCTGCTTTGCCTGCTCACCCACGGCTTTTCCTACCAGGCCAACCAGCTTGGGTACGCGACGCCGTCCTGGTTCGCCGGCATGTATTCCCTCTCGCCGGAAGCCGATTTCGCCGACCTGATGGAAAAATGGCTGGCCGACGCCCCTTCCGGCGCGCTGATGATGTGCCATCCGGGCCTGGCGGCCAACGACAAGGACGACCCTATCGGCGCCAGCCGCGCGCTGGAATATGCCTATCTGGCCAGCGACCGCTTTGGCGAGGCTTGCCGCCGGGGCGGTATCGTCCTGGGACGCTTCAACCCCACCCTTCCCCTGTCTGCCGCCTGAGACAAGCAGAGAAAGCGGCCGCAGCCCCCGCCATGCCCGTATAATGGGCAGCATGCAAGGGGGCGAACCATGAAACGTCTTGGATTCCTGATGCTTCTTTCCACCGCCGCGGCAAGCTGCGCGGCGCAGGAACTCACCATGTACCTGATGGAAGTGCCGCCGCTGACCATCAATACGGCGGAACGCAAAGGCGTGGTGGGCGATATCGTGCTGGAAGCCATGCGCCGCGCCGGCTACCAAGCCAAGCTGCTGGTGGTGCCCAGCAACCGCGCCCTGGCCGCCGTCGCCAACCCCGCCTCGCGCAACACCCTGATCATCCCGCTCGCCCGGGTCGAAGCGCGCGAAGAAAAATACACCTGGATCGCCCCCATCGTCAAAGTCAACCGCGCCTTCTTTTCCCTCGATAAGGCGGTCAATTCCTTTGACGAAGCGCGCAGCGCCTTCAAGGTCATCGGCGCGGCCCGGGGCACGGCGGGCGTGCACATTCTGCGCGCGAACGGCTTTGCCGATGGCCAGATTTACGAGCTCAATCAGGATCAGACACCCCAGAAAATGCTGCTGAACCGGCGCATCGACGCCTGGTATGGACCGGTCGCCGAAGGCAAGGAATGGGTCAAAGCCAGCGATGCCGACAACCGGGTGCGGGTCAGTGCCTCGCTCGGTCCGACCTATAACTATCTGGCCTGCTCCAAGAGCTGCGATGCCGAGCTGGTATCCCGCCTGGGCAGCGCACTGAAGGCCATGGAAAAGGACGGCACCTCGAAATCGATCCACAAGAAGTATGGCGATATCGAATAGCCGTCCGCAACAGGCAATCAGGCGCGGTTGATCGACACGCCGCCATCAACCAGCATGGCAGTACCGGTCGTGAAGCTGGACAGGTCGGAGGCCAGATACAGCACCGAGCGCGCGATTTCGCCCGGCGAGGCCAGACGCTTCAGCGCATGCAGGCCGGCGACAAAGGACTTGGCCTCTTCCGTATTGGCGACGGCGCGGCCCATCGGCGTATCCGTGCCACCGGGCAGAATGGCGTTGACGCGGATGCCCTGCGGCCCCAGCTCCGCCGCCAGCGCCTGCGTCAGGCCGATCAGGCCCGCCTTGCTGGCGGCGTAGGCGGCCATCTGCGGCATGCCCGCCGTGTAGCCCACAAAGGTGGAAGTGAAAATCAGCGAGGCGCCGCTGCGGCCCGCCATCGCGGGAATCTGGTGCTTCGCCGCCAGGAAAGCGCTGGTGAGATTGGTGTCCAGCGTATTGCGCCATCCCTCCACGCTGATATCGCTGGTGGCGCCCATTTCGCCCAAGGTGCCGGCGTTATTGAAAGCGATATCGAGCTGGCCGAAATGCTCCAGCGCCGTGGCCACGGCCTGGCGCGCGCAGCGCTCGTCGGCCACATCGCCCGCACAGGCCACGGCGCTGCCCGGCTCCAGGCTGGCGACCAGCGCATCGAGTTCCGCCTGGCGGCGCGAGACCAGGACCAGCTTCGCGCCCTCCTGCGCAAACAGCTTGGCGGTGGCATAGCCGATGCCCGAACTGGCGCCAGTGATGATGGCTACCTTGTTATTTAACAGCTTCATTTCTGCTCCTTTCGCATGACAGATAGATGCCTACGATAGAGCCGGCCGCCCTGCTGGACACTCCGCTTCTTGTCATTGAATTTCATCGATGGCATTACAAAAGCCATACATCCCGACCAAGTCCGGCGTATATAGTGGCCCCACCTTGAATCATCCCGGAGCCTGCCATGCATTCGCGCCCCGCCTATCCACTTTTATGGCTGCTTCTCTACCTGCCGCTCGCGGACGATCCATCGATGCCGGGATGGGCGGTCTGGGAAGCGCTGGCGGCGGCCAATAGCAAAAAAGCCGGCCTCGCAAAGAGGGCCGGCTTTTAAAGAACCGCGGCAGGAATATCTGTTTATACCAGCCAGAGGCCTTGTCCTGCTTGCTGCGCCTGGATCACCGCATCCTGCGCGATCCAGCTGCCTACCAGTTCGGCGCGGCTGTGGGTGCCCAGGTAGCTCACCCACGCCGCTTCGCCACCAGCCGCATCGGCGGCCAGGCCGCTGTTGGCGTACAGCGCATGCACGAAGGCTGCGTTATCCAGCTTGCCGTACAGCTTCTGGAATTCGGCCGAAGCGGTGAAGCCGTTAATCATCTGCTGGCTGCTCGATTGCGAAGCCAGCCACCAGTTGATGCCACCCACGTCCGCAGCGCGGTCGAACACCGCCTGGTACAACAGGCCTGCCGTTTTCAGGCGGCCCGCGTCGGCTTGCGTGAAGGCAAGGCTGATGGCGCCGTCGCTGAACTCGGCCTGCTCAATGCTGCTCAGGGTATCGACGTCGGCATTCGCCTTGTCAGCCACCTTGATCTGGCCATCTGCGCCCAGCAGGATCTTGTAATCGGCCTGCTTGCCGCTGTAGACTGCCGTATCCTTGCCGTCGCCGCCGACCAGCACGTCGCTGCCCACGCCGCCATCCAGACGGTCGTCGCCGCTGCCGTTGATCCAGCCGGATTCCTTGTCCAGCGTGACCTTGGCGAAGACGCCATCCTTGGCTTGCAGCTTGCGGTGCTCGTCGCTCAGGGCAAAGCCCAGCATCACCTTGTCGCGGCTGGCCTTGACGCCATTTGCGCCGGTCAGCGCCTTGAGCCAGAAGTCGAAGCCGCCCTGGTCCGGTTCTCGGCCCAGCACCTGCTGATACAGCTTGGTCAGGAAAGCCTTGTCGTCCAGCTTGTCCATCCCGGCAGCAAGCCATTCCTTCGATGCGGTGAAGGACTTCGCCACGCTGGCCAGTGATTCACCGGTGCCGGTGTAGAAGTTCAAGCCGCCGATATCGGCAGCGCGGCCAAAGGCGGCGTGGTACAGCAGGCCCAGGTCGACCAGCTTGTCCTTGCCGGCATTGAGGAAGGCCAGGTCGGGCAGCTTGTTCAACTCCGTCACTTGCACAGTTTCGTTCTGACCCGGCGAGAACATGGCTTGGTCGTGGGTCGCCACGATTTCGCCTTTCGCATTCACGCTGAAGCTCCATGCGCCCTGGTCGCTGCGGCCGCCTTGCAGTACGTCGTTGCCGGTGCCGCCGATCAGGGTATCGTTGCCGATGCCGCCGGCCAGGAAGTCGTTGTCGGCGCCGCCGTCGAGGATGTCGTTGCCGCCCGCACTGCCCAGGATATCGTTGCCGCCACCGCCTTTGAGCACGTCGTCATCGGCGCCGAGGAAGATGTTCTGGCTGGCATTGTCACCCACCACGTAGTTGCGGCCATCGCCGCCGCGCAGCGTCGCTTCGCCCACCACCGCAGCAAAGTCCACGTTGTTCAGCTGCAGAACGGCGCCTTTAGCCAGCTGGCTGGTATCGATCACCAGGCCGATGGCGGTGCTGTTCGCACCACCGTCCGCCGGCGTGGCCGAGCTGCCGCTGATCAGGATAGGTTGCTTGATATCGCTGCCCGACACCAGGGTCGGCGTGATCGTCTTGCTCAGCACCGTCACGTCCTTGCCCAGACCATCGAGGAAGGAAGTGCCCTGGCCTTTCATATCCTTCTGCGTGGACGAAGCGGCATCGGTTTTCTGCTCGATGCGGCGGATCAGATCCAGCAAGGCTTGCTCCTTGCTGAGCAGGACGGTCGAGCCTTCCGCGCCCAAACCCGCGCCCACCGGCAGGCTGACGGTCAGCTTGGCCTCGCGGCCGCCGCTGCTGACATTCAGATCGATGTCGGCCAGGCCTTTGTTCGGGGTCTTGCTGTCGTCCTGGCGGCCTGCCGTCACGGTCGGCACGGTCACGGTGGACGTGGTCGTGCCGGTCGCAGCATCGTTCGACGTGGTCTTGGTGACGGGAACACCATCCACCAGCACTGGCGGCGGGGACGGTGGCACCGGTTCAGGCTTGGGTTCAGGCGCCACTTTACCGATGTGCAGGGTTTGGGCCAGCTCCTTGCCCTCCACAAAATTGCCGACGTTGTCCTTGAAGACCTCCGGCCGCAGGAAGACCTGGTAATTCCCACCGTGCTGGGCATCCACCCATTTCCCGCCCGGCACGCCGAACACCAGGGTGGCGCTCATTTCCTTGCCATTGAAGGCCTCGATCACCGGTGAACGCAGCAGCGTCAGCGCCTCGCCTTTTTCATTCTTGATGCCGAACAGCCCTTGCAAATCCGCGGTTTCCGGGAAACCAGCGCCAGCGCCATCGCTGATCTTCACTTTCAATTTGAATTCGCTGGCGCCTTCCTTGACCTCGCCGTCCAGCGCGATCGCACTGACCTGGGGGCCGCTCTTATCCACCACATAGGTCTGCTTCAACAGTTCGGCCGAATTGCCTGCCTCGTCGATCGCGCGAACCAGCAGTGTGCCGCCTTCTTTCAACAAAGGCAGCTGGCTGATCGTCCATTTCCCAGCATCTGCCTTGCTTGCAGTCGTCCAGTGCAAGCCGCCATCAACCGACACCTCACACACCTCGCCCGGCTTGGACGCCTCTTTCAGCACCAGCTCCAGCTTCAGATCCTGTCCCTTGACGAAGATGGGATCTTTGGCCGTGGCCTGGTATTTCGGCATATCGAGCTTCAGATCCTGCACCTGCCATTTGGGCGCCTCGGTCAGCACCTTGTAATCGCGCGACACCAGCATGCCGCTGTCGCCGTCCTGCTTGACTTGGAGCTGCAGCGTATTGCTGCCGCTCAGCGTCACATCCTTCCACAGCAGCGCCTTGCCGCTCACCTTATCGCTGACATCGATCCAGTGGACGCCACCGTCCAGGGACGCCATCAGCTTGCCGCCAGCCGGCAGCGCCTTGTTCAGCGTGGCGCTGATGGTTTGCTTGGCTTCCTTGGTGATCAGATCGGTCGGGCTGCGTCCACTGTCGGTCGCGAACTTGATGCCGCCAGCAACGGGCAGCCGGGCGATCGTCACCACCAGATCGTCGCTGAAGTCGCTGAATAAATCGCTCCGGCCCGCGCTGGTAAACGCGGCGACTTTGTAGTTCCCATCCTTGAGCTTGCTGACATCGACATCGGCAAAAGTCCACTTGCCGTTTTTCATGCTGGTCGTGCCGAGGAATTCGGTCTCCAAAGGTTCGTATTGGCCATTCCGGTTAGCGTCGATGTAGAGGGCAACCTGGGAGGTCGAGTCGACGGCAAAGCCCGTACCGGTAAAGGTCAGATGGTCGGCATCGGTCACATTGTCGTCGTCCTTGTCACCGGTATCACTGGCTGCCGCCAGGTCGGGCGCGCTTGGTTTAACGGGCGTGACGTCGATCGTGATCTCGCGCTTGACCGTGGTTTTGCCGTCCGAAACGGTGATTTCAAAGCTATCCCGCCCCACATCGGCTTGATCGGGGCGATAGCTGAGCTTGCCGGCGGGGCCAATCGCTGCGCCGCCGCTGGTGGCGCTCAAATCGCCGTCGATCACCAGCTTGCCGTGTCCCGGATCGCGCGTGATCGTCCAGGTGAGCGGCTGCCCCTGGTCCAGATCCTTGACTTGCAGCCAGGGCGCCAGATCGATGGAAACGTCGCTCTGCACGGCGCTGATGTTTGCGTCTTTGAGGAATTCGGGAGCGCTGTTGGTCTCGGGATAGGCGAGACGGATCTCGTCCACCTGGAAGTTGTTGGCAATGCCGCCGCCACTGCGCGTCGCGTAAATCCTGATCTCGTCGCCAAACGGCAACTTCTCTGCGGGGATATCGAAAATGACGCCGCCATGGCCTGTGAGTTCATATGTGTACTCGGCGAATAGCTGTCCGTTGCGCGAAATATAGAAGGTCAGCGCCTCAAGTTCATCGGAGGAATTTACAAAAAGGCTGCGCAGGGCAAACATTTCGCCCACTTCCACTCCGTCGGCACCCATGGCGGATGTCAGTTTGACTTCCCCGAAGCCGACCTTGGCGGCCTTGCCGGCGTAGCGGCTGGCGGCCAGCTCCACATTGCCGTGGCCATTGGCCGTGACCGTCAACTTGTGCTCCCCCACCTTTTCGCTGATGTCCGTGCTGCTGGCCTTGCTATCTTCAAAGTTGAACTTCACGATCGAATCTGAACTCATTCCTAAACTTTCACGAAAAACACGATCAACGCGCAAAAAGCTCAGCCCAAGTCAACGGGGGCGTCGAAAAATTAATAAACGTCAATTATCTTTGTTTTTCAGAAATATTCATAGCTGCCAAGGACAAATAAGCAAAGCGCTGGGGAGCGCTCTGCTTTGGCACGCAAGGAACTTAGGTGGCGGCCGGGACAGATGGCGGCGATGCCGTTGCCAGCATCTTGCGGGTCAGGCGGCGCGCACGCTGCGATCCAGATAGATCAGAACGAAAGCGGCAGGCAAGGCCACAGCGCTGGCACAAAGGAGTTTACGCAGCGGCCGACAGGGCCAAAAACTCAGGTACGGCTCACAGCAGCTGATAGATCGGCATATGACTTACCCAGCTTAAGGCATGACTATTTTTCAAGATACAGCCCTTCTGATCTAAGTCAAACTCCGGCCAGCCAATTCGCCCAGTATTATTTCTCTCAGTCGAGAAAAGACGATTTTCGTTAATACAGCAGTCGCATTTACCGAATACAAAAGATCAGGCAGAGATCCCTTGGAAAAATTTCTTGTTCCATGATACCTTTGAATCAGATCCTCTGGAGAGAATTTGGCAATATAGTTTCGCTTTCTAACCACCCCAGATGGAGAGACCTTAGAGTCAAATACAATAAAACTGACGTCAAGTAGCGCATGCTTCAGATTTGACTCGGATTCGTCCCACAATGCAAAATTCCATTTATTCTCAAGCAGGTGCGCAGAGAAAACAGCGCCGCCAGGAACAGTAGCGTATGAGAATTCACCCCCTAAGGCATTTGCATACAAGGTCACCAGAAAATCAAAATCCGGAACTTCCTCAAAAGGGGGATAGTCGCTTCCCTCCCCCAACCCCATTAAACTTATCTGCCGCCTCCTAGTCTCCCTAATATCATTAACAAACGTTGCGGCATCAATGGCCTTGGTTTCCAGACGACGTTTAATGCAAGGTTCTATTTGATGAGACTCAAATCCCCCCTCAGTTTTCAAAAGCCCCTTTCTTTTGTTTTCTCGCAAAACTTCCAAGAACTCTGATCGATATGTAGTATGCTCAGGCAATTTTCCTGTCAGCATATTCAAAGGACCTCGTAGAGCACTCAGTCGCTCCTTCGCGTACTCATCCCGATACTTCTTCAATGATGCGAGTTCCATTTCACTGCGAGCAAAACTTTCCTCAGACTCTCGCCATATCCGTGAAGGCAAACCATATCCAGCCTGATCTAGCTGAGAGGCAATCGAGGCCCAATCCGCTCCCAAACGAGTCATACACAGCGACAGGAACTCCATATCATCACTCATATAATTCCCTATGATTCAATATCCCCCAGGCGGCAAGCCATCTTTCGGTGGCTTATTCGGCCTAAGCGGCCCATTCAACAATAAATTCCGAACTGCATCAGCAGTAGCTTTTAAATCAGTCAAAACACTGGCACCGGTAAAAAAGCAGGTCAACATTTACAGTTGAATTTCCAGGGCAGCTTTCAACGTTGTATGAGTCGGCGTCACGTAACTGCGAAGGACGCCAGTGGACACATCGGCATAAGCAATAGCGGATCGCGAATCCGGATGAAGGATGTTGTTGAGAGCAAGCCGCAACTTCATCTTGGGACGCATTTTCCAGACGAGATAGGTATCAAGCGTCCGGGAACTCCCTGCGTAGTAGCTCAATACGTCTGAAGTGTTTGTCAGGCCTCCGCGTCGGAAGCCGAAGTTCGCGCCGGCCGACAGTGCGCCGCCGGGCTGATACTCAAGCCCGAGGTTGGTGGACAGCGGAACCTGCTGCGTCAGCCGGTTGTTCGGCTTGTGGACAGCATCAACGGATGACCAGTTGCGCGACAGATCAAAACGGACATCGATGTTGCGCGCGGCAGCAAGCCAATACCGCAAGGGGAACTTCATCTCGACCGACACGCCTTGAGCGCGCGCCTTACCAGCATTGGCAGGGGTGGAAACCCAGGTGCTGCCGTCTTGCATCAACTGCTGCACTGTGACGTCGTCAATGTAACGAGTGTAGGCATTGATGCTTGCCGAGTAGGACTTCTCGAACCGGTGCTCATACGTCACGTCCAATCCCCATGCCAGTTCAGGTCGCAGATTTGGATTCCCCTGGCGGTCAGGCGTCGTGGGATTGTTGTTATTGTTGATCACGAAGCGGCGTGGCATCAGGTTGGCCGTCGCCGGCGCCTTGTAAGTGCGCGCCAGACTGAGGCGCACTTGATCCCCGCCAAGGACCTCCCACATCGACTGTAGCACCGGACTCCATACGGTAGAGCTATTTCTCACCTCACGTGCCTCTCGGCTCAGACTCTCCGTGCCCAGGTATTCCCAGCGCACGCCGGCATATACCTGAAAATCCTTGCTGACGTCCCAGTTATCCTGCACGTAGAGCGCTAGTTTGCGTACCGTTGCATCGTATGCCTCGTTCAGCGTTTCCGCCATTTCACCACGGTCATTGAGGTCCCGCTGAAGACGATGTTCACCGCGTTGGGCATGCGCTGCATCCCACCCGAGACTAATGCTGTGTCCCCCAACGACTGGCGTGAGTAATTTTCCGGTTGAGGTCAGCGAGTTGTCATTTGCGTCGGACAGCACGGTACGAACCGCCGACTCGGTTGAAACGGCAGGTGTACCGTCAAAACGGTAGGTGTTATCTCGCTTGTTGTAGTTGGCGCCAATCTTGACGCTCAATTTCCCGAGCGCTGAAAAGCGATGGTCCCAGGAGAGGTCCGAGCGCGTGGTCAGAATATCGGATGCGCCGCGTTCCGTGTTGAACGGATACGTGCTCGAATCGCCGGCGATCAAACTCTCCCGATTTATCGTATCGAATTTTGTACGCCGCTTCTCGATATACGTCTGAATCGACAGGACATCGCCATTATCCCACTTCCAATTCATCCTAGGCGTGAGCGATATGACGTCAGCCACCTCGTCATTGTCCTGCACTGTCAAACGAAGGTTACGCAACTGTCCATTTGCGTCAGTACGTTCCAGAATTGTCTGCGGCTCTTCCGATTTCTTGCGATACGCGACGCCTACGACGCTGTATGAGAACGCATCTCGGCGGTCAGTTTTTTGAATTGTGAGGTTTGGATGAACGCCGGCATTGTTTCCATCGGCAGCAATTTTGACTTCAGTCTGGCTTTCCGATACAACTTTCCGTAACACCACATTGATTGTCCCGGCAATGGCCTGGGTGCTTACGTCTGCGCTGGCCGTGCGCATGATCTCGATGCGCTCAATCAAATCCGGCGAAATGGACTCAATGGAAAAGCCGGGCGGCACCGCATCGCCGTTCAGGAGAATTTGCGTATAACCATTACCGAGTCCACGCAGGCTGATGCCGCCAGCATTGACTGTGACCCCGGGCAGCCGCTTCAAGACGTCGCTCAGCGATGTGTCGCCGTATTTGACAATCTCACTACGCTCCACGGCAACTTTGCCAGCAATTGATTGACGGTTAGAATCGCCCTTAACTTCGACCTTTTCAATCTCCGGGGCGAGTTGCGTCACTTGCTCAGCATATGCCTTGGCGTGAACCAATCCCACGATGATCAAGGCAATGGGTGTTACTCGTGATTTTCGACATTCGTTCGTTTCAGGACGGCTTAAAATTTCGCTCATTGACGCCAACTGCCCTCAAAAAGAATTCCTTTGCACTCTGCCAAGGGCGCGCTTTAGTCAAGCGCGAACTTAACCCCAACAACACGCTTCGGTTCTGAATTTCATATGGCGATATGAATATGAAATAGGAATAAAGCGTCAGCATCAAATTATGCGTGCAATATAATAAAGAAAACTCACGGGTGAAATTATCATCAAATGTCACTATCGAAAATATAAGTATGTGGGAACTCCCCCCAGAGCAGGCTAAGAGCAGATCGATGCGCGCAATCAAAGTATTTCTCTTTCTAGATCGCCTCCACCCGCAGGCTGACTTTCGAGATGGCGGCTAGATGCAAATGCTAAACATCGCTGGCAGACCGATTACGCGATATCTCGGTGTGCACAGCGTGCCTGATGTTCGAAGGTCGCTGCCACGATGCATTTCCGGCCTGCGGCCAGTCAGTTGGCGTTGTTCCTGCAGGTTGACCTGGTTCAGGCTGTTTAGCGCTAGCCAGGTGTACGAGCAGCGCACCGCCCAAAATCAATGCCACGCCTGCCAGGCGCAGCAAGGTGACCGGTTTGGGCGCGATGCCCATCCAACCGAAGTGGTCGACCACCATGGCCACCACCATCTGTCCAGCCACAACGCAGACCAGGAAGCCGGCGGCGCCCAGCTTGGGCGTGACTGCGGCTGCGCCGCTTACGTATACGGCGCCAAAGATGCCGCCTACCCAGAGCCACCACGGACCTTGTAATGCGGTCGAGATCGTAGGTGCGGAGGCGCGCTGAGCACCGAGCAGGGGCAGTATCACCATCGCGCTGATAAGCAACGAGGTGATCGCTCCCCAAAAGGGATGCCCCAACGCGCGCCCGACGGCGGCGTTGCTGGCAGCTTGAAACGGAATGCCGGCGCCGGCGAGCAAGGCCACGCCGACGGGCCAGAGCGAAAGTGCAGTTTTACTGAACATGGAAGCTCCTTGGATTGTGCAGAAGTTTGGATAGCCGTATGATGATTTATCCACATAGCTAATGGAAATCTTTTATATGCACACTCCATATTCGCGCCATGGATGAACTTAGAAGAATTGACCTCAACCTTCTGCTCACCCTACATGCCCTCCTTGCAGAGAAGCACGTCACACGCGCGGCTGTTC
The DNA here is from genome assembly GCF_013369485.1 of Massilia sp. BJB1822. GTDB lineage: Bacteria > Pseudomonadota > Gammaproteobacteria > Burkholderiales > Burkholderiaceae_D > Rugamonas. Next base: position 46,321 of record NZ_JABWEB010000023.1, on the reverse strand, counting down.
GGCTACACAAGAGCCAGCCAGCGGTAAGCCATTCGCTGGCCCAATTGCGGGAGTTGTTCGACGATCCTCTTTTAGTCAGGACGGGCGGCAGGATGACGTTAAGCGCGCGGGCACAAGGGCTTATCCAGCCGCTTGAGAACGCGCTGCATGGTCTCAATGCGCTGCTGGAGGCACCAGCGTTCGATCCTGCGCTGGCGCGCGGCCGTTTCAGGCTTGCGCTATCGGACTATGCCGCCCACCTCATTTTGCCAAAGCTGATGCAGCGCATCCGGCGCGAAGCGCCTGGGATTGATTTGGCGATCAGTCAAGCCAGCAGGGAAGCAATGCTGATTCAACTCGCTGACGGCGAGCTTGATCTCGCGCTGGGAGTCTTTCCCGACGCACCCGAGGAAATTCGGCGGCAGGACCTATTCAGGGAGCGATTCGTTTGCCTGGCAGATGCGGCTGTTCTACCAGACAATGGGGCAATGGAACTGCAAGATTGGTTAAGCCGCCCACATATGACGCTTGCAATGCGGCCCGACGCTACGGGTGAAATCGAGAAAGCATTAGCGGCACGCGGACTCAAACGTCATATCGCGCTCACCTTGCCTCATTGGAGCGCTGCCGCGTCGGTCATCGCTGGGACAGATTTAATCCTGACGGTGGCCAGCCGCACCACAAAGGGACAAGAACAATACACTAGCTTGCGAGAGTTCGCGCCGCCACTGGATCTTGCGGAATTTTCGTATCAGCAAGCATGGCATGCCCGAAAGGAAGCCGATCCAGCCCATCAGTGGTTGAGGGCAGCAATTCTTCTCGCTACGGCCACCTAACGCGATCCCGCTCTGCCCATGAGCAGGAAAATCACCACCGCCGTTGCCGCCGCCGCTGCGGCTAGCATCTGCAACTGCCACAGCAAAGCCGCCTCGTAGACTTCCAGCAGCAGCGCCTTGCCCGCTGTCGGTAAGTGAGCCAGTGCCTGTCCCATATCGCTCATGGCAAGCCAGTTCGACGCCGCCACCAGATCCCCGTCCTGCGCACCGCCTGAGCGGCCATCGGCCGCCGCAGTCCGCAATCCGGACAGCATCCGGGCAGACAACATGGCGCCGACTGTCGCCAGGGCGATGCCATCACCGGCCAGGCGAACCGCATTGAAGATGCCGGCCGCCATGCCGGCCCGCTCCTTGGGCACCACGCTCACGGCCAGGCCATCCATCACGCCCCAGGGCAGGCCGATGCCGATGCCGATGACGGCCATCGCCAGATAGCGGCCTACAGTTTCACTGGAAAGACTCTGACCCAGCCAGGCCAGCCCCATTGCAGCGATAAGCAGTCCTAGCGCCGACAAAGTACCGACATTGATCCAGCGCGCCAGTTGACCAGCGATGAAGGGAACGATCAGCAAGGGGCCGGACAAGGCGATCATCATCCTGCCCGCGCTCAGCGCGCTCTCCCCTTCCACCCCGATGAAGCGCGCAGGCAGAATGACGAGCAACACGATGTAGGCGTAGGCCGGCGCGACCGCAAGCACCTGCACGCCGACAAAGCGCGCATTGGCAAACAGCGAGAGGTCGAGCATCGGCCGCTCGCGGCGCAACTCAATGAGGACGAAGGCGCACAGCAGCGCAACGGCGCTGGCCAGCGAAGCCAGCACCGTGACATGGCCCCAACCCTTCCCGGGAGCCAGGACCACCCCAAAAATAAGCAACGCCAACCCGGCAGTGAAACTGATGGCGCCGGGCCAATCCAGGCCCGAGGCCAGCGGATCGCGCGTCTCGCGGGCATAGCGCGCAACCAGGAACACGGCCAGCACCGCAAGCAGGGCCGGCAACAGGAACACCCATTGCCAACCCAGCTTGTCGGTCAGCAGCCCTGCCAGAAAGGGACCGAAGGCCGCCCCCGCGCCGAAGGTGGTCCCGATCAGGCTAAATGCCCGGGTGCGGGCATGGCCGTCGAATTCCTGCGTCAGCGCCGCCATGGCGCCCGCGAAAGCTGCCGCCGCTGCCAAACCTTGCGTCAGCCGCAGCAGGTCGATCCAGAGCACGGAGGGCATGAAGGGAATGGCCATGGTCACCAGCGCAAACAGCAGCATGCCTACCAGCCAGGTCCGTTTGCGCCCATATGTATCGGCCAGGCTGCCAGCCGCCAGGGTCGCGCTGCCGTAGGTAAGAATGTAAGCGTTGATGAGCCAGGTGAGCTCGGCCGTGCTACCGCCCAGGGCCTGTTTGATCGAGGGGACGACCACAGCCGGGCCGGCAATGCTCAGGGGAATAACCGCCGCCGTCAGGCAAGCGGTCAAGATCAGGGGGACGGTGCGGACGGCGTCCGGAACGGTTATGGCAGTACTGGTCATCAAATCTCCTGCTTATGATTGAGAGTATTCATGCTATCCAGGAATCAAACATCGAAAAATAGGCGTACCATCCCTACAAACATGACTGATTCTTCATCAATGGCAAATGAATTGGATAGCCTGAGTGGCATGAGCATCTTTGTGCGGGTAGCCGAACTGCGCAGCTTCGTGGCGGCGGGGCGGCAACTGGGCATCTCCGCCTCGGCCGTCAGCAAGGGCATCGCGCGGCTGGAAGCAAAACTCGGTGTGCGCCTGTTTCAGCGCAGCACCCGGAGCGTCAGCCTGACATCTGAGGGAATGCTCTTCCTGGAACGCAGCCGGCGCATCCTGGCCGAGGTGGCGGCGGCGGAAAATGAGCTGGCCGGCACCAAGGCCAGCCCGCAAGGCCGCCTACGGGTCAGCCTGCCGCTGGTTAGCGGCCTGATGCTGCCGGTGCTGTCGGCCTTCGCCGCGCGTTATCCGCAGATCGAGCTCGACCTGGATTTCAGCGACCGGCTGGTGGATGTGATCGACGAAGGCTTCGATGCCGTCGTGCGTACGGGCGAACTCAGCGACTCGCGCCTGTTAAGCAAGCGCCTTGGCAGCAGCCGCTTCTTGTGCGTGGGCGCCCCCGCCTACTTCGCCCGCCACGGCGTGCCGGAACAACCGGCCGATCTGGCCAGCCATGCCTGCCTATTGCATCGTTTCCCCAGCACCGGCCTGCTGGAAAAATGGCCCTTGCGGCGCGCCGGCCAGGATGTCGACGTCCGGCTCCCTCCCGGTATGACCAGCAACCACATCGAAACCCTGCTCTACATGGCACGGCAGGGCCATGGCATCGCCTGTCTGCCGGATTTCGCCGTCCAGCAAGCGCTCGCCGACGGTGCGCTGGTGACGGTGCTCGATGAGTGGACGGGCGCCGCCAGCACCTTCTGGGTCTTGTGGCCGTCCAACCGGCAACTGCTGCCGCGGGTGCGAGCCTTCGTCGACTTCATGGCGGAGCACCTGCTACCAGCAGCGCCGCTTAAGGCGCATGCCGGCGAGCCGTGATCTTGCCTCCCGTATGACCGGACACATCCTATCGCTTAACGGACTGCCACGAGGACGGAGCCACCGCGCTTAGTTTCGCTTCACCGTCAGGCCCAAAACGGCAGGCGGGATCAGCTTCGACAAAGACTTCAGGAAATGCTTGCCCACCTCGTCGCTACCCAGCATCTCGATTAAAACGGCCTGGTCCGCAGGGCTCAAGGTGCGCTTGGACACATAGAATCCTGCGTCCTGCCAAGGCAAGTCTTCGAGGGGGCTGATGGCCAGTTTGGCGTCCAAGCCGCTCAAGCGGGCATCCTCGACAATGGTGTTGTAGGCGCTGCTATACGGCAGGATCGTCACATCGGCAATTTTGGCCTGAATCCTGCGCATCAGATCGCTCAAGTCGTTGGCGTACTGCACCCGCCCTGCCATGTCCGGTTCGAGCAGTCGCCGGTAAGCGGGACCGTAGTCAAAGCCGCGTACCAAGCCGATGCGCAAGTCCGTATGCTTGATCAGCTCGTCGACCGATTGTGCCGCAGTGTTTGTCGGCTTCAGGCCCACCAAAACCGCGCGGTACTTGAAGACAGGGACAAAGGTGCCGGACAGGTCGCGTTCAGGCGAGCGCGTCGCTATCGCCACAATATCGGCATCTCCTGTGCGAAACAGCATTTCGAGCCGGGCGCGCGGCACGACAGGGAATCCGAACTTGCAACCATATTTATCGCCGAATACTTCCAGCATTTCGGGAACGACGCCCGCCGCATTGCCGTTTTTGACGACGACGGTCATCCCATGCGGCGCAAGGGGAACCTTGATCGGGCGCGAACACATGGCCAATGCGAATCCTGGCCAGGCACAACAAAGGGTTCCAAAAGCAATCCATTGGCTGGCGTTCATATTTCAACTATTCAGAAGGTGGTGTACTACTGTTGCTTTAAATACCGATGTCCCCAGGCCTCCGGCCAGATAGTGAGGCGACACATTTTAGAACAACTTAAGCATACGTACCTGGGTGAAGTCCCCATGCTTTGCATTGCGAGAGTCCGTGGTCGCCATATATTGCAGTGTCACAGCGATGTCGGTGGATGGAATCTTGGTCGTGAAGAACAAGCCAGCATTAGTTGAGCGCAGGCGCGATGAGCCCCAGGGGTTATTGCGGTCGTCCTGATACTGCTGGACGCGGACCCCGTGTATACCGATGACGCCAACCGGTGTCTTGTAGCCGACTGCAGCTTCCAACCCCACCCAGTTACCGCTGCGCAGGTCATTGTCATGATTCTTGGTGTTCAGTCCTAGCGTTAATTTCCCCGCTATCGCTAAGTCTGGCGTCGGCAGGTACGCTACCTGGATGGCCGGGCGGAAGGTATAGAAATTGCCATAACCAATATCCGGACCGGATGCAGCGTCGTATTTCCCGGTTGGCAGGACAACAGAGGCTCCAGCGAGCACCCGCACCTTCTCGTGGACATACAGCCAACCAGCCTGCAGTTCAATATCACCGATGCCGCTTACCTCACCTGTCTCTGCATCAGCCATACCGTCCAATGTGGCCTGATACTGACTGTTGAACCTAGCCGCCACCGCAGCCCGAGTGGCGGCTGGTACCGCAGGATTCCACTTCAGGACTGGTGCTGTGGAGTGCGCATCAAAGTATTGACGTTTGGTTGCATAGGGAACATTCAGCGCAAATCCGAGCCGGCCACCGCCATAGGTATCTTGGGTTAGATACCCTACCCCCAGATTCCATTGCGGCATCGACCCAGTGCCAATGATCTCCACCGACTGTGCCGCGTAGCTGGGGTACAGCGCGGCGGGAGTTGGGGCCGGAAGCGGCACCACCCCACCGGGAACTTGCTGACGTAACAGTTTTCCATCATCGCCGGTGACCTTATTGACATCCAAATAGGTCAAGGCAACACCGCCGGCCCAACCGGCCTGGTCTGGGGGCGCGAACATTTCGCCCCCCAGACTTCCAGCAAGGTTATAGCGCAGCTGGAACGCTTCAGCTGCAAGTGCGCTTACCGATATGCTGCTCGTGATACCGACGACCGCCAGCGTGGCCGCCTTGATTTTCCAGGTTTCCATAACGTCTCCAAATTTTGGTTTTAGGGTACGGTTGCTTATTGCGGCCAGTCGCTAACGGTTCCGCAAATGTTCCACCATTTCGGCGAGCGGATCGGTCGCCAGGCGTGCCGCTTTCGCCAACAGGCCTTCTTTGCTGAACTCTGGTGCTGAGTTGAAGTCTTCGTCGGCTTGCGCAAACCGGGGAAACAGACTCAGTGCGTGCTGGCGCTGAATGCCATGCTGTTGCGCCTCGCTCCAGATATCGCCCTCTTCCAGCGTCTTGACTTGCAATGCGGTCAGGGGCGCAGGCGCATACGGGTAGTCGCTCCCGAATAGGATGTGTTCCGGTGCGACGAATTGCTGCAGCGCCGCCATGGTGATTGATGATGGCGACAGCGCAGTATCGAAGTAGAAGCGCCGCAGGTAGGTAAGCACGCCCTGCGGCGCTGTATCACGAAACTGCGGCAAGGCGTTTGCCAGCGACGCGCGCCACGCAATATAGGGCAGGAAGCCGCCAGCATGGGCCAGAATCCATTTGATTCCAGGATGCCTTTCCATCACGCCCTGCAGCACGAGATTGACTGCGGCACGGGTGGTATCGCAGACAAACTCAAGGAGAAAGTCAGGCGTCGCGAGCCACAGGTCACGACTTGTAGGGTGTACATTGGGATGCACAAACACGACGGCTTTGCGACGATTAAGCTCTGCCATCAATTCTTCGAAACGCGGATCTCCAAGGAAGACCCCGTCGGTGCTGCCGAGGAGGACGATGCCATCAGCACCCAGTACCTCCAATGCCCGAATCGCTTCGGCACAAGCTTCTGCTGTAAACGGCATTGGGAGTACGGCAAAATAGCCAAACCGGCCGGGATGCTGTTGCACAAGCGCTGCGCCATAATCATTGCATTCTCGTGCCAGCGTGATCGCATCCTGCCTGCTGCCCATGTACACGCCCGGAGCCGACAGCGACAAGATCGCGGTTTGGATACCATTGGCATCCATCACCCCTAACGAGTCTTCTGGAACCCAGGTCGGAATTTGCACCCCGGCTTCTTTGGTGATGCCGCGACGGCGGTTTTCTTCAACATAGGCGGGAGGAAATAAATGGTGGTGGACATCGATACGGCCGTGCTTGACTTCCGGTGCCGTGGTGTCATTCATTAGGCGAGTCAGCGGCTGCAAAACATTTGGCGTTTTCATGCAGCATGTCCACGCTGGCTACGCAACAGGTCCAAGGCGACGTCAACAATCATATCTTCCTGCCCGCCAACCATGCGCCGGCGTCCCAGTTCGACCAGGATGTCGACTGCCTTCAGGCCATACTTACGTGCTGCCGTTTCGCTATGACGGAGGAAGCTGCTATATACCCCGGCGTAACCGAGCGCCAAGGTCTCTCGATCAACTCGCACCGGACGATCTTGCAATGGCCGAACGATGTCATCGGCAGCATCCATCAACTCATACAATGCGCAACCGTGCTGCCAACCAAGACGCTCGGCAGCGGCAATGAATACTTCCAGAGGAGCATTGCCGGCACCTGCGCCCATGCCGGCCAGGCTGGCGTCAACACGGTCGCAGCCTTCTTCGACCGCGACGATGCTGTTGGCCACACCCAGACTGAGGTTGTGATGAGCGTGCATACCGGTCTGGGTAGCCGGGTCCAGAACATCTTTGAACGCACGGAACCGGTCGCGCACATCGCTCATGCCCAGTGCCCCGCCGGAGTCCACGACGTAACAGCATGTGGCGCCGTACCGTTCCATGAGTTTGGCCTGCGCAGCCAACTGTTTCGGCGGGACCATATGGCTCATCATCAGGAATCCGACGGCCTCCATACCGAGCTTGCGAGCATATTCAATGTGCTGTTTCGAGATGTCCGCTTCGGTACAGTGGGTGGCAACGCGTACCACCCGCGCACCAGCATCATAGGCGGCTTGAAGGTCGTGGATAGTGCCGATGCCAGGCAGCAGCAGCGTGGCAATCTTGGCCCGCTTGACCACGCTGGCGACGGCCTCGATCCATTCGACGTCGGTGTGAGCACCAAAGCCATAGTTGAAGCTGCCACCCTGCAGGCCATCGCCGTGCGCCACCTCGATGGAATCAACACCGGCATGGTCGAGCGCGGAGGCGATCTGCATCGTTTTCTGCAGGCTGTACTGATGCCGGATAGCGTGACTGCCATCGCGGAGCGTGACATCCGAAATGTATACTTTTTTGTTCGTTTCGATATTCATTGCAGATTCCCCTCCGGCACTTCCAGCATCATGCGCGCAGCCAATTGTTCAGCTGTGCGCAACGCGGCGCTGGTCATAATGTCGAGATTGCCAGCGTAGGCCGGCAAATAGTGAGCAGCCCCTTCCACCTCCAGCAGGATGGTGGTCTTCAGTCCGGACAGGCCATCGCCCACGCCGGGAATACGCAAGTCGTCAACCTGGTCGAACTGGACTTCCTGCTTGAGCCGATAACCAGGAACATAGGACTGAACCGCAGCTACCATCTGTTCGACTGCTTCCCGCACAGCAGCAAGATCAGCTGCGGCGCTGAGCGTATAAACCGTATCGCGCATAATCAATGGCGGCTCTGCGGGATTGAGCACAATGATGGCTTTTCCCTTACGCGCGCCGCCAACGACTTCGATGGCGCGGGAAGTAGTTTCGGTGAACTCGTCGATATTGGCGCGCGTTCCTGGTCCGGCAGACTTGCTGCTGATGGAGGCAACGATTTCTGCGTAATGCACCGCTGCGACTTGGCTGACCGCCGCCACCATCGGAATCGTGGCTTGGCCGCCGCAGGTAACCATGTTCAGGTTTAGCGCCGCCAGATGCTGTTCGCCATTGACAACGGGTACGCAGTACGGCCCGATTGCTGCAGGAGTCAAGTCGATCATCCGGATCCCTGGCTTGGCGGCACTCAGCATAGCTTCGTTGCGCAGGTGGGCCGAGGCGGACGTGGCGTCAAAGACCACATCAATCTCAGCGAACTGAGGCAATCTCAGCAAGCCCTCAACACCACCGGCGGTCACCGCAACGCCAAGGCGGTCAGCGCGTGCGAGGCCGTCCGAGGCCGGGTCGATGCCAACCATCGCAACGACCTCAATTCGTCTTCCGTGGCGCAGGCTCTTGATCAGCAAATCCGTGCCGATATTGCCGCTGCCGATAATTGCAGCTTTTAGTTTTCTCATGCGATTCATCTCATTAAATGAAGTGGCAGCTCACCTGCCCCAGCGGGCCCAGCGTCGCGTCGATACGGTCGCCGGCAGCTACTGGCACCATCGGCCCCAGCGCCCCGGACAGAATGACTTGTCCCGCTTTAAGCGGCCGGCCACGCTCACTCATCGTGCGCGCCAGCCAGTACGCCGCCCGCAAGGGATGTCCCATGCAGGCACTGCCACACCCAGTCGCTGCCAACGCGCCATTCTTGAACATTTGCATACCAAGTTCTGCCAGCGGAATCTGGCCCAGCGGCGTCGGCTGGTCCCCCAGCACGTAAAGCCCGCACGAAGCGTTGTCGGCAACCGTATCGGCCAAGCTGATTTTCCAGTCGGAGATTGCGCTGTCGACGATTTCAATTGCAGGGATCGCATAGGCCAGTGCGGCCAAGAACTCACCGATGCTTGGGCCGGCTCCAGACAGATCGCTGCGCAGCACAAACGCGACCTCGACTTCAGCCTTAGGTTGCAGCAAACCCTGTATTTCGATAGGCTCGCCGCTCAGTCTTTCCATGTCGTCGAACAGCACGCCGAAATCCGGCTGGTCAACACCGAGCTGTTGCTGCACGGCGCACGATGTCAAGCCCACTTTCATGCCGACGACACGGGCGCCGGCGTCCACTCGCCGCCGCGTGTTGATGTCCGCGACGGCGTAGGCGCTCTCGATGTCAGTGATGCCGTAACTGCGCGATATCGGCAAGATGGCTTCCCGCCGGCTGCGGGCCAAATGCAGCGCGTTGGCTGCCGCTTCCAGGTTAGCGGCTGGCGCGTTGACGGCCATACTGTTCATGGTGATCTCCTGCCGACCTGGATGGCCGGCCAATTTGGATGAAAAGCGCATTCAGAGTGGCGGCCACTCTTGCAGCCGGCACATGGGCGTAGACGAACTTATCCGGACGAATCAGCAGCGTGCCGCCTTTGCGGACACCGACCGCCTTTAGCCAGGCCACAAGGTCGCCATTGATGTCTTCAATCTCGCAAACGCCCGGCGGGGCATGATGGGCGACATTGCGATATCCCTGGGGACGATGGCCAAGCGGGTACACCGTGACAAAGCGAACTCCACCATCCAGAAAACCGGTCCGCTGCTGCAGCGTCATCGCTCCTGCTGGATCGGTATTGAAGCCCAGTACGGCAAAGCCTTCGCCTAATACTTCGTCCAGCAGCAGCCGCTTGCCGTCATAGCTACGTACCGTCGGCTGCAGCACGGGTCTTCCCTCCGGTGCTTTGCGTGAGCGGCGCAGCAAGCCAAGATAGCTTCCATCGACATACGTGGGCGGTGGTTTGAAACGCCCTTCTCGAAGGTAGTTACGCAGCACGGGTGTGTGCAGCAAGACCCTGACGGTGAGATTGCGCAAAGCGGCCGCCAGTGGACGAGATTCAGAAACGAAATCCTTCATCCGTATCGACACGTCGATCATTTCCTTGGCGTGTGGCTTGCGCTCTCGTTCATAAGTGTCAAGAAGCGCCATGTCGGCCTGCTGCCGCAATACGGCATCCAGCTTCCAAGCCAAGTTATAGGCGTCGCGTATGCCCGAGCTCATGCCTTGCCCCATGAACTGAGGCGTCATGTGCGCCGCATCCCCGGCAAGGAAGACCCGGCCTTCGCGCCAGCGTTCCGCGACCAACGCATTGAACGTGTACACCAGTCGCCGCAGCACTTCAATCTTGCCAACATCGACGTGATGCGAGAGTAGTCGCTCCACTGTCGCCATCTCCTCCATCGACTCGCGGCTTTGGTCCGGCGCCAACATGAATTCGAAGCGGTGATGATTGTCGGGTTGCGGGCAGCTCACAGTTGGGCAGGCCGGATCGCAAACGAAGTTAAAGTACGGCAGATGCCGGAAGCAGTCCTCTCCAGATCGCGCGCGCACATCGACCACCAGCCACGGGTTGGGAAAACTCTTCCCGCTGAGTTGGATGCGTAGCTGGGTACGCACAGCGCTACGGCCACCATCGCAGCCCACCATGAACTTGGCCCGTATTGTTTGGAGATCGCGTGGGGCATCCTTCTGTTTGCCAGGCTCAACGCCGTAGCCGGTGCCGGCGCAGGCGCCATGACTGGCGGTGACACCGGAAGCATCCTGCCGATGAGACAGTAACTCTCGACCCCGCAGTACTGTCACGTTTGGATAGCGTGACAAAAGCGCTTCCAGTTTGTTTTCCAGCGCCGGTTGATAAATGAAATTGCTGAGGGACCAGCCGTTGGGGCGGTCGGTGCGGACAAACTGCGCCAGCACGGAACCATCCCGCAAGACCCATTGGGCCGGGCAGTCCAGCACCATGTCCTGCTCAAGTTCGCCGGCTACGCCAGCCGCCTGGAAGATGCGCATGCACTCATCGTCGGTATACACCGCGCGAGCGTTGCCATAGAACTGAGGCTCGCGCTCCAACACAACCACTCGCGCGCCACGCTTGCCAAGCAGATGAGCAAGCATCAAGCCTGTTGGTCCCAGCCCCACCACAAGCACGTCGATATTTTCCGCGGAGCCCATTATTTCGCTCCCATTACGTGCTCGCGGCGCGTCAGGGAGCTGATTGCCCGGCCGACTTGCGTAATTCTCTTCGACGTTGTCAGGCTTTCAGGAAAATGTCCCCAGAGACTGATGCCCCTGTAGTAGCCCTCGTGCCATGCCGCCTCGTCGTGGACCTCCAAGGGATTCCAGCCGAGCTCGATCTCAAATCCTGATGGGGTTTCGACGTAAAACGACAGTTCGCGGTCATTGGGATGTTGGCCGACGCTGCTGGCAATCGCGTATCCCAAGCGGCGGCAACGCACATAACCCTCGGTAACGTCATTCAGGCTGGCTGCCTGTAAATTAAGGTGGTGAATCTGCGTGCGCAATGGATTCATCCGCAATCCGCGGGTCGCGGCGGTGGCCACGGAATGGTGCCGCTGGTTCAGCCGCATGAATGCAAACTCAAGATCGACACCGCCAATCCTGTCTTCGATACGGTCTGATATGCGAGCGTCGAACACCTGTAACCAGAACGCCTGCATTGCTTCTGGCTCGCGGGTGGTGATCGCCACATGTCCCATGCCCGCATCACCGGTCACAAAGCCAGATGCCAGCATATTAAGCGGCGCCGCGCTTAACTCGGGCTGGATGAACAACTCAATATCCAGCCCCTTGGGGCCGACAAATGACCAGAAGCTTTTGACACCGCGCAAGGCGGCGCGTTCGTCGTCGCAGCGATGCGGGGTAATGCCACGAGCGCGCAGGCGCGCGAGAGCCAACTCCAGCATATCGGCGTTGTCGAGCTCCCAACCTAGCGCAGTCACATCCTCATCATCGCCCCGCTGAATGATGATGCGGCGCTGCCGCTGGTCCATTCGGAGCGCCACCACGTCATCGGAAAGCACATCAACATGCAGGCCGAGGCCATCCAAAGCGAAACGATACCACTCAGCAAGTTTATGCGATGCCACCAAGGTGTAGCCCAGGCGCATATGACCGAACAGGCTTGTGGCGCCGCTCATTTGAGGCCCCCCTCAACCCTACGACCACACAGTAAATGGACCAGCGCGCCGGGGTCCTGCGGCACCACATCGCCTCGCCATACAACGTGCTGATCTTCACGCACCACCAGCAAGGGATGCGTGAAGGGGGCATCGTTATCGCGCGGCGGCAGGTCCAAAACAGCGAGTGGCATACCGGCCGCTGCGCTGGCGGCAACCAACGGCTCAATATCCAAGGTCCGATCAAAACGCAGCAGCGTGTAGACAGGTCCAAGCTTGTCGTACACGGAAACGCCCGGCCCAATCCAAAAATGCGGCAAGCGGCATCCAGGAACGGTTGAATGCGTGACGCTCCCCATATCGTATTCCGGTGGTGAGGTGCCGTCGTAGCTGATCAGTGGCGACTTGTCGTAGTAGTAGCCGAAGTTCAGCCCTGCCGGCGCGAACTGCGGCACATTGAGCTTGTGCAGCCGGCCGCCCATCACGCGACGAATGGCCAGGCCTGCGGGGTTATAGCGAGACGACAGTGATGCTGGCGGCGTGTTGCGGCCCAGCGCCTCCATCGTGTCCATCATGCTTTGCATGGCATAGCGCGAGACTTGCTCGGTAATTGGCTGCCGCTCAGCTTCATAGGCATCCAACATCGCTGGATCGGCCCAGCCCTGCAGCACGTTACTCAGAAGCCAAGCAATGCTGACACCATCGGCAATGCCGGCATTCATTCCATAGCCAGCAAACGGTACCCAGAGGTGGGCTGCGTCACCAGCCAGGAAGACACGACGGTCTCGCATGCGGTCAGCCACCAGCCGACGTCCAATCCAGTCCTCATGCTGCAGCACTTCATACTTGAAATCGGCATCAACGCCAAGCACGTCCCGGATCGACTGGTCTGCATCCAGCGCTGCGAAATCGCGTACACCCGACGGCAAAGCACGGTGGACCAGCCACTGATCCTTGCCATCGATGGCCACTACAACGCCTTTTACATGATGGTTCACCACCCAGCTCATCCACGCCGGCCGGCGCCCGTTGAAAAGAGCAAGTAAGCCAGGTGCATGGATCAGACTCGAACGCATGTGCCCCAGCTCAGCATCGCCACTCAGCTTGATGCCCAACTGATGGCGCACGGGACTGCGGCCACCATCGGCGGCAATCACGTATCGCGCCCTCAGCTCGGACTGACTACCGTCGGCGCCGCGAATCTGCACCTTTACCTCATCCGCTAGCTGTTCGTGGCCCAACACTTCGGTGTTGTACAGTACGGTGATGCCCGGCGTGGCGTGCATGAGCCTTGCCAGGACTTGGTTGCTATAGCGCTGGCTAACCCGCACATACGGCTCGGCGCTACGCCAGCCTTCATCGGGAGAGCCGGCAGGGAATGGCGTCTGCCTGCGCTCGTCCCGCGACGGCATTGGGATACGCGTCATTTCAGGGCCGGTAATGCTGGTCGTATAAATCACATCGGTCGGGTAGTCGTCTGGCAATCCGACCGCGCGCACCTGCTCGGCAATCCCAAATCGACGCAGCGTCTCCAAGGTACGCGAGGCTACGCTGTTGCATTTTGCATCCGCCACAGCGTCCTCGGCTTTGGCCTCCACGACGATCACGTCGATGCCGCGGCGCGCCGCCTGGATTGCCGCGCACATACCAACCGGACCTGCCCCCACCACCAGAATCGAAGAAACGCCATTCATTTCAAACCTCCCGATACGCTCACGCTGATGTCTTGTTGGAGAAATGCCGTGACGACCGCATTGAATTCGTCGGCACGCTCCCACTGCACCCAATGCCCCGTATTACTGAACAAATGCAGGTCACAACAACGCATGCGCTTTTGCAGCGAGTGAGCTCCGCTCGGGCGGTTCACACGGTCTTCGGTGCCCCACAACACCAGGGTCGGCGTCCCCAACACGCCGAGTCGTCCGTCTCGCGTGAAGTCAATCTTGCTGAATTGCGGCACCCCTTTCGGTCGACGCAGCGGAGGCTGTGCCACGACTTCGGGATCGATACTCGCTTTGAAACGCTGACGTATCAGCGCTTCGGGAATTTCGGTGCTGTCGTACACCAAGTCTTCTTTAATGAAAGTACGCAGCTTTTCCAGCGTAGGACCTTCACCACTGTAATAGTCCAGCAAGTGCTTCAAGCCTTTGGTCGGCAAACAGCGCGTCGTATCGACTCCGCCAGGTCCCATCAGCACCAGCCGCCCCATTCGCTCAGGGTGGTCGAGCGCCATGCGCAGCGCGCAGGCGCCGCCCAAAGAATTACCGACCGCGTGCGCGCGCTGAATACCCAATGCGTCCAGCAAGCCGTGCATGCTGGACGCCAGCTCCCCGAACGGATCGCTCCGGCTCAACCCCTTGGTCGAACGGCCATATCCAGGAAGGTCGGGAACGATCACGTGGAAATGCGCAGACAATGCCGCGATATTGCGCTCGTAATTGGGGGCGCCGGAGGCGCCTGGACCACCGCCGTGCAGCAGCAGTAGTGCTGGGCCCGATCCGATCTGGCCGACGTATATGTCCTTGCTCCCGACGCGTAGCGTCCGATAACTGAGCTGGTGTGCATCTGGTGCATTCATCTTGTCTCCATATGTTTTCGCCATCAAAATGAGTATATCCTCATTTTGAGATAAATCTCAATATGAATTTGCACTACCGTGTTTTTTGTGACATGCAGGGGGATCGCCTATACTCCCGCCAGAGGAATCCAATGGAGAAAATAGGACATGGTGGCAATTGATAGCGTGAATCACCGCACCCGGGTGGGCGCCGTTCGCCGGGAACGCATGCGCTCCCGGCTGGTGGAAAGCGCGCTGCAAGTCTTCTCAACGGAGGGGATTAACAGCAGCGTTATCCAGCAGGTGATTTCGGTAGCGGAAGTGTCGCAAGGCACCTTCTACAACTACTTCCGCACCAATGAGGATTTGCTTGCCGCCATCAGCGAGGAACTCAGCAACGAGTTGATGCAGGTAATCGAAGCGGAGGTCGGGAAATATCAGAATCCCGCGGAGCGCATCGCGTGTGGCTTACGGCTTTATTTGAAAGCGGCCCAGGAGTACCCGCTGTTTGCAAAATTCGTTGCCGGCGCAGCCCTTCACGCCGCAGGCCCGAACAATCTGATTTATGCCTACCTGCCACCTCACCTGGAGCAAGGCCAGCGCACCGGCGTGTTTGCCGGCCGGGCGATAGAGGTTTTGCTGGATTTAATCGCCGGCGCCGCGCTGGTCGCCGTTGTGCGCCTTGCTACTGAAAGCGCGAATGATGACTACCTCCAGCAAGTCGTCATATCGATTTTATGCGGGCTTGGCCTGACTGAGCCTGACGCTACGCAGCTAGCCCAATTACCGCTACCAGCCATCAAAATGGCACCGGACTCACTGCTTGAGCGAACCACCGCGCGCCTGGCAAAAAGCTAAGCCAATACTGCCGCGCAGGCCTTCTACAAACTGGCACTCAAGATGCGGTGCCAAGGCCAACTTGCCCCGTCAAGCGGGGCTTCCAACGGTGCCGTCAGTCTAATCGAGGGAACAATCGTTCCGCATTACAGTGATAGAGGGCTTGGACACGCCAACGTCCAGACGACAGCGCTACGCCAACCGGCAGGTCGAGGCGCAACGGGCGGCGCGCTCGACAAGCTTTCAAACATGGTTGTAAAGTAAATTACACGAAAAAATTACACCCAATAAAAAGCCGACCTGAAGATCAGATCGGCTTTTTGTAAGTGATTAATTTCACTTGGAATTCTTGGTGGGAAGTGCAAGTTTCGCACTTGCCCCACCAGGGCTCGGAAGCCTTATCTGGCCTAGATTTAGTAGGTTTTGCAGGAAGTTGATGTGCGGAGATATGCCTAGATGAGCTGGCGTGTTCCCAAAAGTGTTCCCAAATTCACTTAGTTCTTTGCTCGCCGCATTGGCCGAAGGCTGAACGGTACTAGGTATCGTCGACGTCTTCACGTCATAGACACAGTCAGCGAGAATACGATGCCCAGCCGGCGCTGGCCGCAGGATGCCAATGTCCTACACTCACAGCATTCATTCACAATTCCTCCTTTAACCACAACCTAACCGTCGCGATATGTTCGTCTCCAAGCATGATTCACTAGCACGTGCCTGAGTGCCCAATCGGACTAGCAAAAAAATCCCACATGGCAATTTCCGTTAAAATTTTCGTCTACCACTTCAGGGGCCTCATTTAGGCCGTTGTACCTACTAAGGTAAGCACATAGACTCAATGATCGAAAATGATAAATAGAAAATTCGCAGCAGAGGGAGCATTGCATCTCTTTTCGAGCGGGGCTACCGTGCTTCGCCCCGCCGACCTATATCTGCTATCTGAGAGTGAAGAGCTAAAAAGTGCGCTTGAATTGTGCAATATCTATTTTATTGTGCGCCGCCCCAAGATTACGTTATGCCCGCATTCTATAAGAACTCAATTCGGAAAATTATATGGAGACTTCCTAGTACACGAAGGATCTTTTAATTTCCAACGTTTCCCCTTCAAAACAGGCGGCGATTCAAGCCGCGAAAACTTTCCATTACTCATTTTATCTGCACAGGTCGCTGACCAGCACGGTAACGCCCTTAAAGTTCAATTTACACCATCTGATCATGCGATCGTGCCAGTAAATCGACTTATCGCGCAAAGTGCTCACTCTCTTAATGAGCATACTGAGTTAGATGTCCTCTATGTTGGTCAAGGGAAAGGAAGAAAAATCTCTAGAACAGCTTTCCAGCGACTATATGCGCATGTGACCCTCCAACGCATAATGGCAGAGTCGATGCTAAGCCATCCAGACTCAGAGATTCTACTTCTACTGTTTAAATTTGAACATAGCAGGAACATCATATCCACAGGTGGCGATTTTTCCGTTGAACCAACAGCTACACAAAGTGAAGAATTGGAGCATTTTAATAAGATAATGGACGTCACCCTTGATCGAAACGCAAGAATAAATTTAGCTGAAGCAGCATTGATTAATTATTTCAAACCGCACTACAATATACACTATAAAGAAATATTTCGATCTGGCAAACTTAAAATTGTTGAAAAACTAATTGAAAAAGATTTAACAGGAATAATTGTTGAGATTAATACAGCAAATATACGATGTAAGTTGCGTTCTACATATAAAAAAGCAAGGACGCTGCGATCAATATTCAGCCCTGAGCAAATATCGCAAATCGAAAAATCTCGTTCACAACCGGATCTTAAAGATGATGCGGACGAACTGATCTTGAATATGACGCACACACATCACGTCGAAATCCCCCTGTTTTCTCCCGAAGAACGCGAGACTTTTTTACACTCGCTGCCTTGGAAAGCATAGCCGAAGCACCGTTGGCGTCCGGCGCCGGTAGCTCCAGTACGGCGCCCATCACCATCAGGCCACTTCCCGCAGTGCATTAGACTCAAAACTGGAGGTTTGGAGGTACTTTGCGATTGCCAGCAATCGTTGTCCTATGTCGTCCACCTCGGCTCCCGAGGGCGCGACATAGTAGTCAGCGCCGGTCAACGTCTCGGCTCGACGCATTGCGACCAAACCCACGAGCGCCTCGACGGCCGCGAAAGAGACCGCGTAGGCGCCCTGCTCTGTGGCGTCGATCTCATTCGCGTGCGCCCGCAAAACGGCACTGGATGGGGCATCCCAGGGCAAGATGCACTAAGCCTCCTTCGATCGATATTCCGCGTACACATCGACAGGACTTTCGTGGTGGCGGTTCAAACAGACCGACGCCACCTCCGCATAGACCTCTCCTAGCGCCTTCGTCCCCCCCGGATGGCGCTCGGCCAAGTTGACCGATTAAAGCAAAATCAGCATGGCGTCTACACTTCTTTATTCAGATGCATGAATAATAATTCAAAATAAAGATTTCCAGCCATCACTATCTTAAAATCAAGGCCGAAACTAGTAGGAGAGTGACCACAGCAACCTACCAAGGAGCTACGCGGCCGCGTGAAAGATGCAATTGGACTCTGACTCCGCACTAATCACTTCACCCAACATTACCTTAAGGAACCGCTGCGATGGAACTACGTTCGTTCAAACCCTTCGTCGATCTTTTGCATAAACTCGACAAGAGCGCCGCTCCGATCGACGAAATCGACGTCATGGGCAAGTTGAACTTCTTGTTGCCAGATCAAATGGCCAGCCTATCTTTGGAGGAACGGCGCGGCGTCATCGCAGATTTCAACGGCTTTCGATTCCAGCGTCCACACGGCTCTTCGCGCCAGCCATGGGGAATGTATTGGAGCGAAATGGCCAGCATGACGCGAACCGACGGGACGATCATTTATGTTCCGGAAATCGCAGAAGTCGACGACCACATCATTGCGCATTGGATCGCGCAGTCGGAGCGCTATTCACATCCGGTTCTCGTGGCTCGATACTCCGACTTGGCATGGACCATTGGCCAATATTTACGGCGGCCTCCGAAGAGCGCTCCGGCAAACATCCAAGCACTGTCCATCGCCCTTCCCGTCGCGTTGGTTCGCAGGGCAGTCGACGGCTATCTGGACTCGATCGAGCGCGATCTCTACGCAAAGGAGCATCATGCCTGGAAGTTCATCGAGCGAGCCATGGAGCTGTCAGCCATCGTTAAGGACACCGAGCCCATGAAGCGGGCAAAGGCCATGCTATATGCCCACCGCGACAAATTGCGGGCGCTCGACACCGACTTCATGTGGTGGCGCTTCGACGACATCACTTGGAGCCAGTCCAAACAGCTTCAGCTGGACGAGGCCGAGCAACAAGACGCGATTGACTTCTTGGAGGAGATATTGGCCATCAGCGCCAACTCGGCGACGTCGGCCAGATTCAACCCGCACGACGCCATGTCAGCGGCGGACAGGCTTGACCGCAGGCGCGCCCAGCGCAAAGAACTGGACCAGGCCCGCCGAGCGATGCGCGACGCGGCGCGCTCCAAGGAGGAGTTGGCGAAGATGTCCGATGCCATGACCGCGATCGCCCACTTGGAGGATCTGCTGCCCCGCTATCGAAACGCCGGGATGGTTGATGACGTGGCGCGAGTCGAGGCGATGATACGGGAGCGGGCGGAGCAGGCCAAAGGAGAAATGGCGACTTTCAGTGCTCCGATGAAGCTCACGCAAGAAGACCTCGACAAGTGGCGCACCATGGTTTTGAAGGGCAGCTTGGCCAATGGCCTTCGCGAAGTCGCGCTTGCCGGCGTAGTCGGCGACGAAGAGGTCCATCGCCAACTGAAAGAGTTCGCCAAAGAGGCTCCATTGTGGGCGATGATCTCCACGTCGATCATGGGCGACGACGGCTTCACCCAAGCCATGGTGGGCTCGCTGGAAGACGACATAGATGGCCGGGCCATACAGCATGCGACCAACATCTTTTCGTGGACGGCGCCCTGGCTTCACCACGGCCTGCATGCGCTCAGGGAAAAGCACCAGTTCGGCGTGGAAGAGCTTCTGCCAATCATCAGGGAATGTGGGATCTTCAAGCCGGAGCGCGATCCCATGTTGCGGGAGGGGCTCGCGGCGTGGCTGGCATGCGACGCCACAAAGGCCATCCATGTGCTGGTCCCACAGGTCGAAGCGGCGCTGCGCGATCTGCTGGCGGCGATCGGAGCACCGGTGACGGAGCCGGACCACATTAATGGCGGATTCCAAATGATCGGATTCGGCAAAATCATCAACAATGCCGTCTTCAAGGCGCAGATCCCGAAGAATCTCCGCTTCCACCTCCGGGCGCTGTATTGCGACTCGCGAGGGATCAATCTGCGCAACGTCATCGCCCACGGCTTGGCAAGCGCGGAGATGCTCACCTTGGGCACCGCGAACTGGGTAGTACACACGATCCTGACGCTGAGCCTGCTTCGACTCAAACAAAAAGATGGTTGACAGCATCCGCTCTCGAAGCCGCCCGCAATAAAGGAGGATTGCTGTACAACTCAAAAAGAACGGCGGTTGAATTATCAGGGCTAGGGGCTCGTCTTGTGCCATATGGCGAAGATTATCAAGTCTATTTCCGTAAAGACGAGCCGCTAGCAACTACAAGCATTGTCGATCCAACTCGCCTCATTGAACGTCTTGAATGGACTTGACGCGCAAGATGAGCTCACGAAGCTCTTCAACGGATCTGCCGCCACTGCGGTGAAGCATGCGATGACAGTTTGAGCAAACAAGCGCAAGGTCAGTTGACCTGCTACCCAATTTAGTACGACCTCGAACTGGAGTCCACGGTTAATAACCCTTCCGCAAACTACTTCGGTGTTAGATTCCGCAGCGTACTGTGCGGCCGCTCCTCGTTGTACTCGTGGCGCCAGGCTTCGATCACCTGACGTGCATGCCGCAGCGAGAGAAACCAGTGCTCGTTTAAGCACTCATCGCGAAACTTGCCATTGAAGCTTTCGACGTAGGCGTTCTGTTGCGGCTTGCCGGGCGCGATAAACTTCAGCTGGAGCTGGTGTTGATATGCCCACGTATCCAAGGTCTTTCCCGCAAACTCCGGGCCGTTATCGACGGTCACTGAGCTTGGTAGGCCCCGCGATTCTGCGAGACGCTCCAGCACCGAGGCGACACGCCAACCTGGCAGCGAGGTATCGACTTCGATGGCCAAGCACTCCTTCGTGAAATCGTCCACGATGTTCAAGCAGCGCAGGCGCCGTCCATCGACAAAGCCATCCGACACGAAGTCCATCGACCAGCTTTGATTAGCGCCCGTAGCCAACACCCGGACGGGGCGTTCGACTCCGGCGATGCGCTTGCGCTTCCTGCGCCGAACCATCAGGCCTGCCCCGTGGTACACGCGGTAGGTACGCTTCCAATTGAGCGTCCATCCTTCCCTGCGCAATAGTACGTGCAGGCGACGGTAACCATAGCGACGCTTCTGACCAGCGAGCGTCGTTAGCCGCGCCAGCAGTTCACTGTCGTCCGGGCGCCTCGCCACATACCGGAACAACGATCTGGAAATCCCGATCAGCCCACAAGCCCGCGTTACGCCCAACGCATGCATGGTCATTAAATGCGCCACAGCGAGCCGCTTAGCCTGCGGGCCTACCACTTTCGGCTAACCACGTCCTTTAACGCCGCGTTGTCCAGCATGGCGTCGGCCAGCAGGTGTTTAAGCTTCGAATTTTCCGCTTCAAGCTCCTTCAATCGCTGAGCTTCCGAGACCGTCATACCACCGAACTTCGTCTTCCAGTTGTAAAACGTCGCTTCGGCAATGCCGTATTTCCTGCTGAGGTCTGCGACCCTGGCGCCGGCTTCGGCCTCCTTCAGCACGCCAATGATCTGCTCTTCGGTAAATCGCTTTTTCATGCCTGCCTCCCATGTGGCAAACTCTAGCTTAGCACCGTACTATTTCAGGGGAGCAGGTCAAAACGAACATATAATCGTGCTGGACAATAAAAGCCCGCGCACCATCCGATGCAATTAACCAATCCGAGATAATGGCAATAGAGCAAGACGTTAAAGAAGCGACAGCAGACGTCCAACAATTGTTTGGCCTTGGCCCGCCGACAGAGCAGGCGAACGCCATTTTCGCATCCCTGTTGGAGCGCCTAAAGACCGCAGCAACATCTTCCGATCCGTCGCAATTTGACACCATGTTGGAAATCATGGATCGTATGGCGGCGGAAATCCAGGATGCGCTGCCGGATCTACCGCTGCTGATGGAACTAAACAACGAGTTGCTGCGAATACAGGCGGCGCGCATGAATAAGGCTGCAGCTGACATCGCGCAGGCCGGAAATACTGTTGAGTTCGGATTCGACCCAGCTGCACAGACGGCAGAATTCGAGGCTCGCGCCAACAGAATAAACACCCTCGCAGCAAAGAAAGTTGCGCAAATCAATGCCCTGACCGCTCTTGTCGTGGCAATCACCCGCAACTCCGGCGGCGCGCCACCGCCCACACCTCCGATTGACAATGATGGTCGAGGCGGGGATGATGGCCGCATGAACGAACGAATCACAGCCCTCGAAAAATTTGCCGAGAAATCGGGTGAGCGCCTTGCGAAAATTGAGCAGGACGTTGCCGTTATTCGGGCAAACTTTGCCCCCAAGGACGACCTTACCAAGGTCGTGCAGGACGTCGCCGTCATTCGCTCGAACTATTCGACGAAAGCAGACCTCCACACAGAGCTGCACACCATGACATGGAAGATAATCACGGCGGCCGCGCTGCTCGTCGCAGCAGTGTTTTTCATTGCGCGCAACGTCTCTCCACCGGCGCCTCCGGTCGTCAGGCAACCTGCGGCGGCATTTGCTGCACCAGCATCGCCCGCCGCAGCGCCTGAGCAGGCTCCCGCGCCGAAGTAAGCATCACCACCGCACCAGCTGCAGCGCCCGATGGTGCTGATCATCATTAGGCGAATAAACATCAGCTACGGTGCGTGCGAGCTCAACTGCGGAGGGGAGCCAGCAGTTCTGCTGGCTCCACCCCCCCCGGGGGGCTGCGCAGTACGTAGCCCCTTGCGCGCCGGCAGGTACTCCTCAATCTCAGCAAATGTCTTACGCACTCCCGCCCAGCAGGTCGCCCTGCCCCTGCTTCTCAAGTGCCCGCGGCGGGCCAACCAAAAGCACCGCCAGCACATAATTCCATTCAACAACTCAAAACCAATCATCCCAATTCTTGATGGCTAAACTAACAGCCGCAACCATTCCAACCACCAAACCGACTGGAGCTGAGACTGGCGCCGCAACGGCGGTTAGCGCTACAGCGGCACCATACCCGACGGTGCTCCTTGCGCCAGTTGACAATACTCCACTCGTCACAGACTTCGCAATTACTGGCGCCAAACTACCCGATGCCAGCGGAGGGACTATCGAGGCAATCGCCCTTACCGTGCTCGGTGCCACCTCATTGCTTAAGCCCAAACGCGCCAGAATTGGGTCAACCAACCTCGAAGGTTGGCGCCCCAGTGACGCGTAAGCAAGAGCACTCATCGAAAAATTAGCGGCGACTGCAACCTGGGGGCTTCTGTGTGCTCCTTCGATGCACCAATACACAAAATGCTCACAATTGTTTAGGAGAAGGTTATACCAGTCCTCCCCGAGCCTGTTATACGCACGAGCGACAGTCTGATCGGCATCCCATTTCCTGATACGGTGTAGTATCACCTCCACGCCTCTTCCTTGGCAAAACTCGTCAAGCGTCGTTATTTCGATCGCCCCTTTTGAGAGTCCCGAAGTAAATCCAGCGTAGTGGATCACTGCATCTTTCCCCAAATAAATTCCATGATGACTATAGGCGCTTCGAGGCGAGCTTAGATGGTCGCCAATCTTAAAGCTATGCGATGGCATGGTTATCCTTAATGCGTTGAGGTTATGAGGATTGCTGCGCTAATGCATCCTGCCGAGGAAGATTATCAAAAAACCAATCAGCTATACATCATTCAAAACCCAGCATCCATTCCGATTAGCGTCACAATGAGGATATCATGTTGCCGTCAAGAAAAATACACTGCCACACCTGCTTAGCGCAGCAAAATTCTCAGCCGCAATCTACCACCGTACCAGCTGTAACGCCTGCTCCTCAGTAAAGCCCTCGGCGACCAGGGCCAGGAACTTCACTCGCGCCACTCTGGCCATGGTCTTCTCGAATTCGACCTGGGTCGCCCAATGCTCGGCGAGCGCGCGGATGGCCTGGGCCATGATCACCTGTTGCTTGTCGTCGTCTTTCTTTTCCATCTTCTCCCCTCTCTCCAATGATGCGCCGGCGACTGGCCGGCGCAGTGCCCTTAAGCTGCCAGCGGCTGCAGCGCAGCGGCGCGCGCAACGTCGATCACACTTGCCGCCCACTTCAGCTGCAGCACCGGCACGCCAGAGCCATGGCGCTTGCTCGTATCCAGGAGGCGCGAGTAGCGCTGGCCGGCAGCCGTCGGCGACCAGGTAGTGCCGTTCTTCACCTGCAGGCCGGCGGCGGCCAGCAGCTCATTGAACTTGCGGCCCGAGAGGCCGATCCGGGCGCCGAGCTCCGTTGGCGTGAAGTACTGGTCGACCTGATTCGCGGCGACGAGGTGCTGCTGGCCGAAGCCCTGCAGCAGATCCTGGCCGGTCATCTTGCACACCAGCTGGTTGGCGCTAATCACCGCGGCGTTTTGGTCCAGGCCGAAGGCTTTCGCGGCATCGACGGCCAGCGGCGCCATGCGCAGCGCGTCGAAAGCAGGCTGCACGCTGGCGACGCCATAGCCTCCGGTCTTGCGGATCGCGGGCAGCACGTCGTGCGTGATCCAGCGCTTGAAGCGCTTTGCCTCCGGCTTCTGGCTACTCAAGATGCAGCTATAGAGGCCCGCCTCGTTGATGGTCGTCACGCCTCGCGGCCCAAAACCGGCGATCTGCCGGTTTTACTTCTCGTCTTCATCCAACCTCTTAGTCATCTCGAACGAGTCTGAGTACTCCAGGATTGTCGCTACCTCCTTGGCGATAAACCACAGCTCGCCTTGCTCATCGCTGATGATGCGCAGGTCATGGCTATCGAACTTAAATGGGGTCAACTGATTCATGCAATGCTCTCCATAAAAAGGTGATGGGACGACGGCACCGCGCCGCCGGTACTGCAATTAGATTCGGGAATTCCGGAAAACTTAGAAAACAGAATTGCTATGCGAACAAGTTGCCGGCGTTTTCACACGCGCAACACGCCAGTCCGGTTGAACTCGTCGATCGCCGCCTGCGCAGCCCGGGCGATCGCCACATTCGGCACGCCGCGCAGGAATTCCATCGTCCGGCCAACACCTTCGCGCAGCACGCGGAACTCGTCGCCGGTCACGCCCAGGCGGCCGAGGCGCGCCGCGCGCTGCTGAATGTCGGCGATAGCCTGGACCATGCGCTGCGCCAGCGGCAGGATCTCGTGGCCGTCCGGCGCGATCCGGCGCACCAGGTCCGCGTTGCTCAGGAGGTCGTAGATGTGCTGCTCCTGCAGGTGGTCCTGGCCTAGCGTCAGGCTGGCGGCGTAGCCGGGGAACTCGAACTTATCGGCGCGGCGCATGACGGGATCCCGTGAGTACAGGGCTTGGGCGTCAATGATTCAGCGATGCACGAATCCAAAATCCACAAGGTATCCCGACTATGGCGGTCGAGGCATTTCAATCTGCCCCGAATGGATGCAGTTCGAAGCCTTCTATGCCGACATGGGAGCGCGCCCGACAGAGAATCACTCCATTGATCGCATTGACAACGAATCTGGCTATTCGAAGGCTATCGTTGGTGCAGCGCCATCTGCGCATCGACTACAACCGCGCGGCGCGCCCGATGGCACAAATGGAACATAGCGGCATGATCTCGGTCATGCAGTCGAATGGCAACCGCGACGTTAAAACAGCGACTTAGACTGAAACAAGGATGGGCACTGGAGGTGTGATTTGTTTGCATTCATTGCGGGCGATTTCTAACGATCTTCTGGCCGACTGTAGAGATCTCACAATGTGATCAAGAACCGCCCCTTCGACGAGAGCACCAGTGGACGCCCACTGTTCGGTGATGGTTTGCGCGAAGACGATGCGCGAGCGAGCGAACTCAAGGTGGTAACCAACATCGTTCGCGAGAATTGCCAGCGGCTGAATCAACTGCGCGTCCCAAGGGCAGAGAAGTTTTAGGCGACTCGAATAGTTAAGGTAAAGACTAGGCGCATGACCAATTGGTGGAGTGCTTAGCTCGGCCTCGACCCATTGCAGAGTATGTATGGCCTCTGATATGCCCGGAAGAACGCCAGCAGCAACAAGGGCAGCTAGATTTCTTTCGGTCCGCTGCTTTTCACGAGACTGGCGCGTGGCGAGAACCACGGTCCCGACGAACGCTGCGATAGTACCAATCGCGCCAGCCCATGCGGCGAGGTCGGCACTTGATTTCGGCGGGGTGTAATAAAACCCGCCACCAAAGAATCCTACGTAGCAGCCAATGGCGGCCCAAATCAGCCAGGAAAAAAGTGATCCAAGTAATTTCATCGAGGAATAATAGCATGAGCGAAAACACAAAAATCGAATGGGAAAATCACGCCTTCAATCCATGGGAGGGCTGCCAGAAGGTAGGCCCAGGTTGCGATCACTGCTGCGAGTGCAGCGCGTGCGGCGGCATCCTCCTGAGAGGTCAGTTCGGCTATGTATGCGTCGCAGCAGTCACGGTGGCGCCATGACGGACCACGACCCAGTTCCCGCCCGCGAGCGAGACCACAACGAGCGCCACCAGGTCGCTATTCACCTGATCGGCTTCTGGCTTGGCGCGGCAGTCGCGCTGATCTTCCACCTGATGTAGGAGAACGAATTGAATGAACAATTGCAAAGGCTGAAGGCGGCAGCGCTCAGCTGCCAAGGCTGGACATGGCCCGACCGCAATAAGGCTGAAACTGTGCACGAGTTTGGGCGCCGCGACGAGGATGGCAATTTCAGCGCGATAGGGGCCATCGACGCATCCAATTACACGGGCGATTATGCGGACGATATCAAGGTGCTGAAGTTCCTTCGCGCGGCGCAACCTGCTTTCATCCTGCAGTTGATCGCCAAAGTGCAGATGCCGCTGAGCGAGCACAATGCCCGCTTCGCGATCGACGGCGCGATGATGAAGGGCTACGAAGGCGTCGACCCGCCGCCATCAGAAGACCACTGGCTGATGGAGTGCTGGAAGATGGCGCGCGAGCTGGCTGAGTTCAAAGCTGCCGCCGAGGGCAAGATGGCCAGTGCGCCGGCGAGTTTCCAACAGCGCGTCCACCCATGGATGATAGCTTGCTTTGGTCCGATGATCGCCGGCGACCGAGAGGAGCGCAATCACCGCTTCCTCGAAGAAGCGCTGGAATTAGTGCAGGCATGCGGCTGCACGGCCAGTGAAGCGCACCAGCTGGTGGACTATGTTTACGGACGGCCGGTCGGCGACCCGCCGCAGGAGGTTGGCGGCGTCATGGTCACGCTCGCTGCGCTGTGCCTGGCTCAGACCCTGGATATGCACCAATGCGGCGAGACGGAACTGGCGCGCATCTGGACGAAAGTGGAACAAATCCGGGCCAAACAGGCGGCGAAACCGAAGCATTCGCCGCTGCCTGTGGCGCCCAGCACAACAGCGACGGACGATCACTTTGAACAGAATGGGGGCTTCTAAATGGGTGAGTTGAACAGGCAACAGATTTGCGCCGCCCTAGGTGTCAGCGAATCGACTATTCGCCGCCTGGAGCAGGCAGGGCTGCCGTACACGCCAGTTGGTGCCCGCTCCAAACGATATGATTTACAAGAATGCAAAACGTGGTTAAAGGAGAATCAGCAATGTCCATCTGGGACGACAAGGACGGCAGGAAACACGTCGGCATTATGGTCGGCGGCAAAAGGATTCACCGAAAGCTGCCGGAAGGTGCAACTACGAGTGATGCCAAGCTAGTCGAGGCAGAGATTCGCGCTTCTGTTGCGCGCTCCCCAAAACAGGCCAACATCCCCAGCGACCCGCCGATGACCGCAATTCTTGCTCTGTATGTCGAGCATTCAGAGGGCCTGCGGAGCGCCGATACTTCCAAGCACCATGCCAAACGGCTTGGTCCGTGGGCTGAGCGCTACAAGGCCAGCCAGGCGCAGGAGTTTGCCGACCACGTGATCCGCGATATGAGCAAACGCATCGCCGATAAGAAAACCGGCAAGCTGGTGGCCGCGTACGCGCCAGCAACGATCAACCGCTCCCTGGCCTGCGCAAAAAAGGGGCTCGCACTTGCCTGGCGCCAACGTCTAATCCCGGAAAACTATGGCCTTCGAATCGAAAACGTCGCCGTCAACAATAAGCGCGAGGTCTTTTTGACAATCGCCCAGGTGCGGCGCATCGCGGAGCATTGCAGCCCAGTTGCACAAGCGGCAATTTGGGGTGCACTCCTAACCGGTGCGCGGCGTGGTGAGCTATTCCAGATCCAGCGCAGCCATATTGGCTGCGACACGATCACATTCCCAGCGAGCAACACAAAGACCTTGAGGATGCGCGTGATCCCGATCATCCCGGCTTTGCGGCCCTGGTTGCAATACTATCCGCTGAGAATGACTATTTATGGGGTGCAATCAGCTTGGCGGCGCGCTCGAGTGAAAGCGGGTATGCCGCACGTAAATTTCCACGACCTGCGGCATTCGTGCGCCAGCATCTTACTTGCCCTTGGCGCCGACTTGTACACGATTGGAAAGATCCTTGGACACGCCAACGTCCAGACGACGCAGCGCTACGCCCACCTGCAGGTCGAGGCGCAACGGGCGGCGCTCGACAAGCTTTCAAGTCTGGTTGTAAAGTAAATTACACCCAAAAATTACACCCAACAAAAAAGCCGATCTCATAAAAGATCGGCTTACTTTGTAAGTGATTGATTTCACTTGGAATTCTTGGTGGGAAGTGCAAGTTTCGAACTTGCGACCCCTGCAGTGTGAATGCAGTGCTCTACCCCTGAGCTAACCTCCCGAAGTGGCACTATTATAGACGACGATCACAAAAAGTAAAAGGGTCAAATAAAACTAATTGCAAACAAGCACTCAAGCGGCGGCCGCGCGCCAGACGCAGCTGCCCTTCACGGCCTTGTCCAGGCCGTTGAGCAAGTCTTCGTGGGCAGCGACTTCATCGGCGCTGGCGGACAGCACCAGCACATCGGCCAGCGCCACATGCTCCAGCTGCACGCCACCACCGGCTGCCTCGACTTCAACGTCCATGCTCAGGCTGTTCTGGCCGCGCGTCATCGCCAGGTACACATCAGCCAGCAATTCCGCGTCAAGCAGCGCGCCGTGCAGCTTGCGGTGGGCGTTGGAGATGCCGAAGTGGTCGCACAGTGCGTCCAGCGAATTGCGCTTGCCGGGGCGCATCTCCTTGGCCTGCACCAGGGTATCGATGACGCTGCCATAGTGTCCGTCGAAGGGTGGCAGGTTCATCATCTTGAACTCGTGGTTCAAGAAGGCCAAGTCGAACGGCGCATTGTGAATGATCAGCTCGGCGCCGCGAATGTATTCGCGGAACTCTTCCACCACCTCGTGGAAGCGCGGCTTATCGCTGAGGAACTCAGTGGTCAGGCCGTGCACGGCCAGCGCGCCCTCTTCCGATTCGCGGTCCGGATTGAGGTAAAAGTGCAGATTATTCCCGGTGAGCATGCGGTTATGCAGCTCGACGCAGCCGATCTCGACGATGCGGTTGCCCAGTTTCGGGTTAAAGCCGGTGGTTTCGGTATCGAGGACGATTTGACGCATGGATCTGTGCGGTATAAGAAGGAATCAGGCAAGCCGGGCAGTATAACAAAGCCCGGCCGGGGCGGCGCTTATTTGCGGCGCACAGTATCGACGCCGCGATTGGCCAGCTGGTCGGCGCGTTCGTTGCCGGGATGGCCGTTGTGACCGCGCACCCAGCGCCATTCGACCTTGTGCATGGCCTGGGCCTGGTCCAGCGCCTGCCACAGGTCGGCGTTCTTGACCGGCTCCTTGGATGCAGTCTTCCAGCCGCGCGCCTTCCAGCCATGGATCCATTCGCTGATGCCTTTTTGCACATACTGGCTATCGGTGTGCAGCACCACGTCGCAAGGCCGCTTCAGCGCCTTGAGCGACTCGATCACGGCCATCAGCTCCATGCGGTTGTTGGTGGTGTTCAGCTCGCCACCAAACAGCTCCTTTTCGGCCTCGCCGGCAATCAGCCAGGCGCCCCAGCCGCCGATGCCGGGATTGCCCTTGCACGCGCCGTCGGTGAAAATTTCTACTTTATCCATCCTGCCGTTCTCTATGTTTATTTGTGGCCGGCACGCCCACGGCGGCCGTTGCCCGGTTCTTGCTCCACGCCGGGCCGATCAGGCGCATGCCTTTGACGCGCTTGATGGCCTGCACAGCATACACCGCGCCTAGATAGGGCCACCAGCGGGCGCCGGCATGGTCCATGAAGGCATAGCGCTTGAGCCATTTTTCGGTGCGGCACGCCGGGGCGTAGCAGCCGAAATGGCCATTGCTGACTTCCATATTCAGCAATTTTAACCAGTCTTTGATGCGGGGCATAGAGATGAACTCGCCCGCCTGCGGCAGATAATGGCTGCCGGTAATGCGTCCGGTCACGCGCCGCACGCCCCACAGGCTGGCCGGATTGAAACCGCAGATGATCAGCTTGCCCTCGGGAATGAGCACGCGCTCGACCTCGCGCAAGACCTGGTGCGGCTCGGCGGCAAATTCCAGCACATGGGGCAGCACTACCAGGTCCAGGCTCTGCGAGGCGAACGGCAACTCGGCATAGTCGAAGGTAACGGCGACCTGGCGCGCATCGCCGGGCTGGCGCCGCGCGCGCGTGTCGGCCAGCCATTTATTCGGCATGCGGCTGGCCGCCAGCGCGTCGATTTGCGGCGTGCCGATCTGCACCGCGTTGAAGCCGAAGATATCAGCAGTTAAGGCATCCAACGTGGCTTGCTCCCAGGCGCGCGCGTAGGCGCCGGCCGGCGTTTGCAGCCAACCGTCCAGCGCTATAATGGATTTTTCGGATGTCGCACTATCCATGCCGCTGCCCTATGACCAATTCCACGCTCCAAGTTCTGACCGTTCCTGCATTCAATGATAACTACCTCTGGCTCATCCATGACGGCCGGCATGCCGCCGTGGTCGATCCGGGCGACGCGCTGCCGGTCCAGGCCGCGCTGGCCGCACATGGTCTGACGCTCTCCGCCATTCTACTCACCCACCACCATGCTGACCACATCGGTGGCGTATCCCAGCTATTGCAGCAAGGCAGCGTGCCGGTGTTTGGGCCGCGCCATGACGGCATCGCCGCCGTCACGCAAGCGCTGGACGATGGCGATGTCATCACGGTGCCGGGACTGGACCTGCGCCTGCGGATACTGGATGTGCCGGGCCACACCAAAGGCCATATTGCCTATGTGCGCGAAGGCGCCGAACCCTGGCTATTCTGCGGCGATACCCTGTTCGCCGCCGGCTGCGGCCGCCTGTTCGAAGGCACGCCGGCGCAGATGGCCGCCTCGCTCGACAAGCTGGCCGCCCTGCCCGACGCCACCCTGGTCTACTGCGCGCATGAATACACCCTGTCCAATCTGCGCTTCGCCTGCGCGGCCGAGCCGGACAACGCCGCCCTGCGCGAGCGCGTCGTCAGCGACAATCGGAAGCGCGAACATGGCGTGCCGACCGTCCCCAGCACCATCGGCCTGGAAAAGGCCACCAATCCCTTCCTGCGCTACCGCGAGCCGGCCATCGCCGGCCAGTTGCATAGCGCGGGAAAACTGGCGCATGGCGCCGCGCCGCTGGAAGTCTTTGCTGCACTAAGAGAATGGAAAAACCACTTTTAAGGGAGACTGCATGGAGACAGTAAAGTTTTACTTTGACCCGATCAGCCCGTTTGCCTGGCTGGCCACCAAACACATCGCCCGCATCGAAGCGTCTGGGGTGCGCGTGGAGATGCAGCCCATCCTGTTTGCCGCCATGCTCAATGCGCACGGCCAGAAAGGCCCGGCTGAAATCCCGGCAAAAAAGGAACTGACTTTCCGTGATGTGATGCGCCAGGCCAAGGCACAAGACTTGCGCTTCGTGGGGCCGCCTGGTCATCCCTTCAATCCGCTCACCGCTCTGCGCATGGCGAGCGCCATCGGCGACAGCGGCGAGCGCAAGCGTTTCGTCATCGCCCTGTTTGCCGCCATCTGGGAAGATGGCCTGAACCCGCACGATGCCGCCGCCATTGCCGGCGTCGCCGACCGCTGCGGCCTGAATGGCGCCGCCCTGCTCGACGCCGCCGGCACGCCCGCCGTTAAGCAAGCACTGGCCGACAACACGGAACAAGCGATTGCCGCCGGCATCTTCGGCGTGCCCAGCTTCGCCTACCAGGGAGAACTCTTCTGGGGCGCCGACCGCATCGACTCCCTGCTGCGCCGCATCGCCGGCGAGCGCATCGACGAAGCCCAGCTCGCCGCTTTCCTCGCCCAGCCGCCCCTCGCCCAGCGCCGCTGACCCGCCCGCCGGATGGCTGAGCCCGTGTCCACCTTGGGGTCAGACCCCAAGGTGGACACGGGCTCAGCCATCCGGCAGCGCGACTTCAGGCGGGTTTGCGGGCGCGGCGGCGGCGGGCGTCTTTGGGGTCGGCGATCAGGGGCCGGTAGATTTCAATGCGGTCGCGCGCGTGCAGCACGGTGTCGAGGGTCTTTTTCTTGCCGTAGATGCCGACGGCCATGGTGACGAGGTTGATCTCGGGCGCGTCCTGCAGCACGCCGCTCATTTCGATGGCCTGGCCGATGGTCGTGCCTTCGTCCACGTCCAGGGCGCGCAGCAGGGCCGATTCGGGGTGGGCGTAGCAGACGCTGATCTTGATTTTCTCAGCCATACACCGTCTCGGCGCGCTTGCAGAAGGAATCGACCATGCTGTTGGCGATCATGCCGAACACGGGGCCGACCACCTGTTCCAGCAGGCGGCTGGAAAACTCGTAGTGCAGGTCGAGTTCGACCTTGCAGGCGTCGTCGCGCAGGGCTTTGAAGGTCCAGGTGCCGTCCAGGGTCTTGAAAGGACCGTCGACCAGCTTCATCTTGATCAGGCTGGGCCGGGTGTTGCTGTTGGCGGTCGTGAAGTGCTGGCGGATGCCGTGATAATGGATGCCAACGCTGGCCACCACGCTGTCTTCGCTGCGCTCGCGAATCTCGACGCCACCACACCAGGGCAAAAATTTGGGATAATCTTCGACCTTTGCGACCAGCTCGAACATTTGTTCGGCGCTGTATCCCAGAAATACCGACTTGTGAACTACTGCCATTGCGTAACCGTTTGCTATGATGTTGGATTGCCGCGCCCCGCGCGAAAAACCGTAGTTTAACCGACCTGCGCATATTTACCACTCATGACCATTGCCGATAACCGTAAAGCCTTTCACGACTATTTCATCGAGGACCGCTATGAAGCGGGCCTCGTGCTCGAAGGCTGGGAAGTCAAGGCGATCCGCGATACGCGTGTGCAGATCAAGGAAGCCTACGTCACCATCCGCGACAAGGAACTGTACCTGTTCGGCGCGCACATCAGCGCACTGCCGACGGCATCCACCCATATCCACCCGGAGGCCGTGCGCACCCGCAAACTCTTGCTGCATCGTCAAGAAATCGACAAGCTGATCGGCAAAGTCGAGCGCGCCGGCTACACCCTGGTGCCGCTCAATCTGCACTACAAGGGCGGCCGCGTGAAATGCGAGATCGGCCTGGCCAAGGGCAAGAAGCAGCACGACAAGCGCGCCACCGAGAAGGAACGCGACAGCAACCGCGAAATCCAGTCGGCCATGAAGCAGAACCGCCGCTGATCCAAGTGTCGCCGCCGGGCCTCAAATCCGGCGGCAACAATTTCCAAATAGAAACATTCATGTTACACTCGCCGGGATGAAGAACTTACCGAGCTGGAGGAAACAATGGATGTGAAAGCCGCTGCTGCCCTGATGGCCGCCTGCGCATTGGCCGGCTGCGCCATGCCCTATTCCCCGGTGCCGGTAGCGACCAATTTCCCGAATACCGAGCAACCCAAGCTACAGGCGGCCGCCCACTGGGACGTGATCGCGCGCCATGTGCAGAAGAGTCTGTCGAACGAGCTGAAAAAGAGTTCGCCGCGCCCCTTCTATGTGGCTGAGCCGAAGAGCGGCGCCTCCGAATTCGAGCAAGCCCTGGCCAGCAATCTCATCACGTCGATGGTGAATGCCGGCCATACCGTATCGCTGACGCCGGCCGGCGCGCTGAAGGTGGATGTGAAAGTGCAGGCCGTGAGCTTTGCCGCCAACCGTCCGCAATATACCTACCGTGGCGAACCGACCGCGCTGGCGGCCGGCATCTGGGCGCTGAGCGATATCGACCCCACCGTAGGCCTGGTCAGCACCGTGGCGGCGGCCGACGCCTACCAGTGGTTCCGCGCCAAGTTCGCGCCGGGCGCCACGCCCAAAACCGAAGTGATCGTGACGGTCTCGGTCAGCGACCAGTACCGCTATCTGGCGCGCACCAGCTCGGCCTACTATGTGGCCGACGCCGATGTCGCCCTGTATGACGGCGGCATGATCAAGGAATACAAACTGCGTGGAGACCGCTAATGCGCCCTGTTAAAGCCCTTTGCGCCAGCGTTCTGGCCCTGCCCCTGCTGCTGTCCGGCTGCGCCAACCAGCCCAAAGAAGAAGCCAATTACAACACCGTCTCGTCGAACCAGTTCGTCGCCGCCAATTACAATGCCGCCGATTCGCTGCTGCGCCAGCTGGCCGGCAAGCTGCAGGCCGACAAGCCGGTGATCATGGCGACCGTGGTGAATATCGATGCGCTGGAGCAGACTTCGACCCTGGGGCGCCTGATTTCGGAGCAGATTTCCACGCGCATGGCGCAAGGCGGCAGCAAGATGCTGGAAATGAAGCTGCGCAACAGCATCTATATGAAGCGCAACCAGGGCGAGCTGATGCTCACGCGCGAGCTGGGCGAAGTGGCGCTGACGCACAAGGCGCAGGCCATCGTGGTAGGTTCCTATGCCGAAACCAGCGATATGGTCTTCGTCAATATCAAGGTGGTGCAGCCCAACACCAACTACGTGCTGGCCGGCCACGATTATGTGCTGGCCAAGGAAGGCATCGTGCGCTCGATGCTGCTGCAGCGCTAAGCCTCCCCTCCTTCTTCCTACAAGAAGCCCAGCCTGCGCGCCGACGCATTGTAATTGGCCAGGTTGGGCAGCAGCGTCAGCAAGGCGCTGTCCGATACGCCCAGCCAGCTCCCCAGCGTTGCCGCATACTGGTCGACGGAAGTCGTCGGCAGCAACCGTCCCTGTCCCACGTCATCGGCGCCGTTGTTCGCCACCAGCGGCGGAATGCCATAAAAGCTGCGCCCTTTCACGGCGCCGCCCAGCACGAAGTGCATGCTGCCCCAGCCGTGGTCCGAGCCGTCGGTATTGACCGTCAGCGTGCGGCCGAAATCCGAGGCGGTGAAGGTCGTCACCTTGTCCGCCACGCCCAGTTCCACCGTCGCCGCGTAAAAGGCCGACAGCGCATTCGCCACGCTGCCCAGCAGGCCCGGATGCACGGTGCTCAGGCCATCGTGGGTATCGAAGCCGCCCAGCGACACAAAGAAGACCTGCCGCTTCGCCCCCACCGAACCGGAGGCAGCAATCATGCGCGCCACCATCTTCAACTGGTCGCCCAGGCTGTTCGACGCCGGGAAGGCGGTGTTGATGGCCGGAGCGCTAGCCAGCGCGGTGCTCAGCGTGGCATTGGCGTCGATGGAGCGCTTGGTGACGCGGGTGTATTCCTGTTCCAGCAAATGCGCGCGCGGCTGGGTGAGCATGGCCTGCAAAGCGCTGCTGGCGGCAGTGGAACCAAACAGCGGCTTTTGCAGCGCATCGAAGGACACCGGCCCGCTGCTCGACACCTGGTACTGCACGGCCGAACGGCCGGCCAGATAGACGGCATTGCCGGACACGTTGACGCAGGTGAACGTGGCATTGCCATTGCCCGCCTCGAACAGGTCGCCGATGCGCCCGCCCCAGCCCGAAACCGCCCCTTCCGGCGCAGAGGATTGCCAGATCGATTGCTGGTCGTTGTGCGAAAACAGCTTGGGCGGCAGCGGCACCGACTTGGCCAGATACTGCTGCTTGGTGGTGGGCTGGATCAGCGGCCCGACATTCAGCAGCACGCCCATCTTGCCCGTATCGAACAGCGGCAGCAGCGGCGAGAGCTGGGGCGCCAGCGCATATTGGCGCAGCAGGCCGCTGGAATCGGCCGGCGCGCTGGCGGGGTTCAGCAAGGTGGCGGCCAGGCCGTCGCGCGCCAGCGCCAGCTTGGGACGCAGATTGTAGTAGGCGTTATAGCTGTTGGCGTCGTAAGGCACGACGGTATTGGCGTAGTCGTTGCCGCCATACAGGAAGACGCAGACTATGGCCTTGTAATCGCTGGCGGTGGCGGCCGAAGCCTCGGCCAGCGCCGCCAGGTTCAACGCCCAAGGCGCGGCCACGCCGGCCACGGAAAGGGCCGACGCCCTTTGCAGAAAAGCGCGGCGCGACGCATTCATCGTGCTCGAACGGCTCATGATGGCTCCTTACTTGAGAACGACGAAATCGGGCGCGGCCAGCGCCAGCGTCAGGGCGGCGCGAATACGGTTCAGACGCGCCGCATCCGTGCCGCGCGCCATGGCATTGATGGCGCCCACGATCAAGGCTTGCGATTCCTCGCCCAGCTGGCCCGCGGCCAGCACGGTATTGATCTCGGCCAGCAAGGCGTTGCCGTTTTCGGCCAGCGGCATCAGTGACGCGTAGTCGGGAGCGAGGTCGCCAAGACGGCCGGAAACGGCACGCTGCATGAAGTTCACATAGCCGACCACCGAGGTTTCATTGGCGATCTGGAATTCCGGCGCCACCAGGCCGGCGCTGGCGATGCCGCTATTGGGCGGCACATAACCGGGACGGAAGAAGTTGAACACCGAGGGAGAGCGCAGCGGGCTTTGTCCCAGCTTGCTGGCCGGGTCGCTGGTATTGCCGACGGCCCAGGCATCGCTGGCCGACTTCGCTTCATAGGCGCGCGCCCAGGCCAGGAAGCGCAGCATGGGTTCGCGCAGCTTCCCCTGGCCCGGCGCTGCCGCATCGCTGCGCCGCGCTTCCGGATCGAGCAGCACGGCCTTGACGACGGCGCGCAGATTGCCGCGTGCGCCCGTGCCATCGTTATTGAAGGCGGCCGCCACCCGCCACACATAGGCTGGACTGGGATTGCTGCACACCAGACGCTGAATCAGCTGGCGGCCGATGAAGGGGCCAACGTTCGGATGCGCATAGATGATGTCGAGCGCCGCGTTCAAGGCATCGGCCCCGCCCAGCCCCGCCGGCACGCTCTTGCCGAGGAAGCTGGACGCGCCGCTTTCATGGCGCGCCGCGATCTGCTGCATGGGACGGCGCAGGAAATCGGGCGTGCTGGTGTCGCCGCCCGCCAGGTCGAAATCCCAGCCGGTGAAGATGCGCGCCAGGCCGCTGATGTCTTCCTGGGTATAGGTGTAGAGCGGCGTGCCGCCCTTGCCGGTCTGCGGCGTGCCGTCCTGGTTCAGTTGCACCAGGCCGATGGTGAACAGCTGCATCAGCTCGCGCGCATAGTTCTCATCGGGATGGGCGCCGGTCACGGGATTGGCTTTGCGGCTGCCGCGATAGGTCAGGTACTGGCCCATGGCGGCGCTGGTGGAAACCTGTCCCAGCAAAGTGCGGTAATTGCCGAAGGCGTTCGCTTCCAGCAGATCCATATACGCGGCGGCGGAAAACTGGCGCCAGCCGGAACCCACCAGGCCACTGATCGAAGTCACCAGGATTTCGGACAGGGCCAGCGTGACGCGCTGGCGCAGCGTGTCGGGCGATGAAATCAGCTTGCGCCAGACGGCGGGGTCGAAGCCCGCTTCCGAGTTTTTATACGTGATGGCGTTGAAGCCCTTGGCCACCAGCCAATCCCAGCGCCAGCCGCTGGCCGGCATGGCGAATTGCGCATCGAGCCAGCCGGCATAGCCCAGCGACTGCACCTGGGCGATCTGGGCGCGGCTGGCGCCCATGCTGGCCTGGGCCAGGAAACGGGCGGCATCGGCATCGGAGACGGCGGCCATGGCATTGCTGGAGGCGCCCAGCATGGCGGCGCCTGCGCCAAGGGCCAAGACGGTGGCGGGGGAATCGGAAAGCATGGTCGCGTTCATGGCGGCTCCAGTACGGCGGGCTGGGTGGGGCGGACTTCCTTGCTATCCAGAAATATTAGCCCAATTCCCGCGCGCTGGACAGGGAATTTGTAAGCAGCTGCGACAGCGTTGCCGGCCTGCCGCGCAAGCTGTCCTGGGCAATCCGGCTTAGCCCAGCGCCGCCGCCAAGGCCGGCAAGACCAGCTCCGCCGGCTCGCCCACCTTCAGCGCCAGCAGATGGTCGGCGCGCGTCATCCCGGCGTTGATGGCGGCGATCGGCTTGCCGCTTTCCGCCGCCAGTTTGCAGAAGCGGTAGCCGGAAAACACCATCAGCGAAGAGCCGATCACCAGCAGGGCGTCGGCCTGCGCCATCATGGCAAGCGCCGCTTCGGTGGTGGCCCTGGGGACGTTATCGCCAAAGAAAACCACATCGGGCTGCAGCATGCCGCCGCAACCGCTGCAATGGGGGATATGAAAATCTTCCAGCGCCTCCGGCTCCAGCTGGGCATCGCCATCGGGCAGGGGCTGGGCCAGCGTGTCCGCCATATGGGGATTGGCTTCGGCCAGCTGCTGCTGGATATCGGCGCGCGCAAAGCGCGTCTGGCATTCAAGGCAGACGACGGTGTGGATATTCCCATGCAGTTCAATCAGGGCGCGGCTGCCTGCACGCTGATGCAGGCCATCGACATTCTGCGTGACGAGGGAGGCGATATGGCCGCCCTCCTCCAGCGCCGCCATGGCGTGATGGGCGGCGTTCGGCGCGGCCTTCGCCAGGGTCGGCCAGCCCACCATGCTGCGCGCCCAATAGCGGCGGCGCACGGCGTCGGAACGGCGGAATTCCGGTCCCTGCACGGGCAGCTTGCCGCGCCGCGCGCCGTCCTTGTCGCGGTAGTCGGGGATGCCGGAGGCGGTGCTGATGCCGGCCCCGGTCAGGGCCAGCACGCGGCGGTGGCGGCTCAGGAACTGGGCCAAGGGGGCTAACTGCGCTGCGGTATCCATGGACAGCATCCTATCATTTGCCGGCCAGGCTCGCCCCCCCCGGCGCTTCACCCGCTTACAGAAAGGTGAATCCGGCCGGATAGGCATGGTAGCCGTCAAAGTCCTGCTTGCCGACTGGCAGGCCTTCCTTGCGCAAGATCGCATAGGCCATGGCAAGGTGGAAGAAGAAGTTGGGCAAGGCATAGCGCAGGACGAAATCGGCGCCATTGAAGCTGGGCGAGGCGCGGCCGGCAACCGTGCTCAATTCGCGCTGCGCGCTGGCATTCATGCGTTCCGCATCGATCGCGATGAGAAATGTGCGCACCGCGCCGATGCGTTCGTGCAGCTGCTGCCAGCTGCCATCGCCGCCCGCCAATTGCGGCGGCTCGATCTCCAGCAAGGGGCAGCAGGCGCGCACGGCAAAACCGGCGGCGATCTGCACCTGCTGGGCAAAGGCGAACATGCCCTCGGCCAGGGCTGCATGCAGCAGCGAGGCATCGGACGGATGCCCAGCCTCATGCTGCTCGGCGAGCGCCACCAGGGCATCCAGCCGCTCCAGATAGTGCAGGAAGACCGGCACCGACGCCGCATGCAGCGTCATGCCTTGGTCCAATGACGAATTAGCTTGCCGCTCATCCAATGACGCGTTTGGCAAAGCAGCTCCTTCAAGGCTTGGCGCCTGCCGCGTCGGGGCGGTAGCGCAGGGTATTCAACAAGGTATTGCTCATATCAATGTCGCTCAGCGCCTCGCCGGTCACGCGCAGGAAGCTGCGTTCGCGGATACGGGTGACCTGTTCGATCAGGAAAGCGCCGGGCAAGGTGGAGGCGGCAATCTCCGCTGGCTGCACGTTTTCGTAACGGCCGTAATGTTCGTAGACCTCGTTCAAGCGCTGGCGCATGCTGGCGTCGTCCAGGCCGGGGCGGGAATTTTGCGCTTTGCCACTGGCCGATGGCGCTACCGGCAATTCGTCCAGCTGCTCGCGCAAAGCGGCGAAGCTGGCGTCGCGCAATTGCGGCTGGATCTGCTCGTAGAACTGGCGCGGCTTGCCTTCGAGCTGGCGCGGATCAAAGGCCAGCAAAGCATCCGTGCCCTGCGGGCCGCCGCTGCGCAGCAGGAAGCTGAGGGCGCGCGAGAAGATGTCGGCGTCACGGCTGGTTTGCAGCAGGGCCGCCACAGCCGGTACGCTGTCGGGCGAGCCGGTCCAGATCAGGATTTCCAGTACCTTGTTGGCGATGCCGGCATCGCCCAGCAGTGTGCGCAGATGCGCCTCGCCAGCGCGGCCGTATTGGCCGTACAGGAAGACGCAGACCGAGGTTTCATCAACCGTGAAGCCATGCTGCGGAATGAAGACCGTGACCTTCCCGCGCAGGAAGAATTTGTCGATCAGCGGCAGCAGGCGGGCATCGCGTTCCTGCGCGCTCAGGTGGACGAAGCGGAACAGTTGGGCGCTGTTTTGCGTAATGGCCGGATCGCCGACGTCCAGCGCCAGCAAGGCCTGCATCGCCAGCGCATGGTCGGCAGTTTCACCCAGTTGGCGCAGGAAGTAGCCGGTTTCCAGCAGCAGCAAGGCCTGCGGCTTCGGCTTGCGCAGTTCGGCGGTCAGCTCGCGCCGCAGCACGGGCAAGGCGGCGCTCCGGTTGTCGCCGAAATAGCGCCAGTTGTTATCGAGCTGGCGGCGCTGCGCGTGAATGGCCGCCTCGCCACTGACCAGCGGCAGCAGGCGCAGCGCGGCCAGGCGGCGGCCGGTTTCCTGCTCTGCCACGGCACTGGATTGGGTCGGGATGGGCGCATCGGCTGCGCCTGCAATCTGCGCGGCGGCGGGACCGGCAGCGACCAGCGCCAGCGCCATCAGCGCGAATGTCTTCATTGCGCCACGCGGGCGCTGCCTGTTGCGTGCTGCCATGGCTATCCTCTCGCGTTGCGGAATCAGGAAGCCAGGCGGGCCTTGATGCCTTCCACCGAGGCGCGCCAATCGGCGTACTCCTCAGCCTCTTCCCACAACTGGCGCAGTTCGGAAGATTCGGACAACACCAGGTCCAGCACGCGGCCGGCCTTTTCCACCAGATCGGCGCGGTGCTTGTATTTGGGGCGCACGGCTGTCACCCACTCGTCGACTTCACTGGTATCCTCGTCGGCCGGAGCGCCCTTGCCTTCCAGGCGGGCCAGGGTTTCGGCGGCAGCAATGCCCTCTTCCCCATATGGCGCTTCCAGTTCCTGCGCGCCTTCGCTGGCCAGCACATTGCTCAGCGTCTCTTCGATGAAGTACAGGTCTTTCGATTCCTGCAGATCCTCTACCCAGTCCTGCGCGCAGTCATTGCCGTAAGGTCCGATGGCCCAAGTTCCCATAGCTGTCTCCCGTTAAAGCCGCATTGTAGCGCCGCCCTGGCGGCGGCGCACAAGATTACTTCTGCGTCTTCACCACTTGCATGGCGGTGGCGATCAAGCCGCTCATATCGCCCAGGTTGGCCGGCACGATCAGCGAGTTGTTGGTCTTGGCCAGCTTGCCGAAAGCATCCACATACTGCTCAGCCACTTTCAGGTTCATCGCCTCCTCGCCGCCCGGCGCCTTGATCGCGTCGCCCACCTGGCGCAGTGCTCCGGCGGTTGCATCGGCGATCGCCACGATGGCTGCGGCCTCGCCCTGAGCGCGGTTGATGGCGGCCTGCTTCTCGCCTTCGGAACGGGCAATATTGGCTTCGCGTTCGCCGTTGGCGATATTGATCTGTTCCTGCTTGCGGCCTTCGGATGCGGCGATCAGGGCGCGCTTGCCGCGTTCTGCCGTGATCTGGGCCTGCATCGCGTGCAGGATTTCGGTCGGCGGAGTCAGATCCTTGATCTCGTAGCGCAGCACCTTCACGCCCCAGTTGGCGGCCGATTCGTCGATGGCGTTGACCACCGTGGTGTTGATGTGATCGCGCTCTTCGAAGGTCTTATCCAGCTCCATGCGGCCGATCACGGAACGCAGCGTGGTCTGGGCCAGCTGGGTGATCGCGGCGATGTAGTTGGACGAACCGTAGGAAGCACGCATGGCGTCCGTCACCTGGAAATACAGAATGCCGTCCACCTGCAGCTGGGTATTGTCCTTGGTGATGCAGACCTGGGGCGGCACGTCGAGCGGAATCTCTTTGAGCACGTGCTTATAGGCGATGCGGTCGATGAAAGGGATCACGATATTCAGGCCTGGACCCAGCGTCGAATGGTATTTGCCGAGGCGCTCCACCACCCAGGCATGCTGCTGCGGCACCACATTGATAGTCTTGAAGACGAAGACCAGGGCCAGAATAAAGAGAACCAGCGTCACGCTGCCAAAGGTAATTTCCATATGTACCGCTCCTTGTAAAAACTTGATCAGACGCCGACGATCAGCCGGCTGCCTCGTACTTCATGAATCCGGAATACGCCAGGCGCCGCTTCGGCGTCGGCTTCCAGTTCCACATCCCACAATGCGCCCCGGTACATGACGCGCGCCGTGTGGTCCTGCCATGCCGTCACATGTACGGTCTGGCCGATATCCATATTCACGTTCGGATCGGCCGCCGCATCGACCTTGGCGCTGCGGCCAAAACGGCTGCGGCGCAGCAGCAGCGTGGCGACCACGCCGACCAGGGCGGCCACCAGCAACTGGCCCGGCAAATCGATGCGCGCCAGCGCCACCAGGGAACCCGCGCCCATGCCGATGGCAACCATCAGCAGATAGAAAGTGCCGGTGAACAGTTCCAGGATCAGTACCGCGCCCGCGGCAATCAACCACATGATCCAGTCAGCCATGATGTCGTCCTCCCAAAAGAAAAAACCCTCGCTAGCCCTTTGCGGCAGCGAGGGTTTGACAACGATAGATTATATGCAATCGTTGTATTCTGGCAATCTCTTATTGCAACTCAGCGAGCTTCTGCCAGGTGTCGATTACCGAGTCCGGATTCAGCGACATGGACTCGATCCCTTGCTGCATCAGCCACACAGCCAGTTCCGGATGGTCGGACGGGCCTTGGCCGCAGATGCCGATGTATTTGCCATGCTTGCGGCAAGCCTGGATGGCGAGGCTCAAGAGCGCCTGTACGGCAGGATCGCGCTCGTCGAAGTCGGCCGCCAGCAGCTCCATGCCGGAATCGCGGTCCAGGCCCAGGGTCAGCTGGGTCAGGTCGTTGGAACCGATGGAGAAGCCGTCGAAGTGCTCCAGGAACTGTTCCGCCAGCACGGCGTTGGATGGCACTTCGCACATCATGATGACGCGCAGACCGTTCTCGCCGCGTTTCAGGCCGTTCTTGGCCAGCAGCGCGATCACTTTCTCGGCCTGGCCCAGGGTACGCACGAAAGGCACCATCAGTTCGACGTTGGTCAGGCCCATATCGTTGCGCACGCGCTTCATGGCCAGGCATTCCATCTCGAAGGACTCGGCAAAGTCTTCCGACAGATAGCGCGCCGCGCCGCGGAAGCCCAGCATCGGGTTCTCTTCGTCCGGCTCGTAGCGCGAACCGCCGATCAGCTTCTTGTACTCGTTCGACTTGAAGTCGGACAGGCGCACAATGACTTTCTTCGGCCAGAACGCGGCGGCGATGGTCGCCACGCCTTCGGCCAGCTTGTCGACGTAGAAGGCTTTTGGCGAAGCGTGGCCGCGCGCCACCGACTCCACAGCCTTTTTCAGGTCGGCGTCGATGTTCGGGTATTCCAGGATCGCTTTCGGGTGCACGCCAATATTGTTATTGATGATGAACTCCAGGCGGGCCAGGCCCACACCGGCGTTCGGCACCGACTGGAAGTCGAAGGCCAGCTGCGGATTACCCACGTTCAGCATGATCTTGGTCTTCAGTTCCGGCAGCTCGCCGCGCGAAACTTCCGACACTTCGGTTTCCAGCAGGCCGTCGTAGATCTTGCCCTCGTCGCCTTCGGCGCAGGACACGGTCACGAAGGTGCCGTCTTTCAGCAATTCGGTTGCGTCGCCGCAGCCCACCACCGCAGGCACGCCCAGTTCACGCGCGATAATCGCGGCGTGGCAGGTACGGCCGCCACGGTTGGTGACGATGGCGGAAGCGCGCTTCATCACCGGTTCCCAGTTCGGGTCGGTCATATCAGCCACCAGCACGTCGCCCGGCTGCACGCGTTCCATTTCGGATGGGTCGTGGATCACGCGCACAGGGCCGGCGCCGATCTTCTGGCCAATCGCGCGGCCCGAGGTCAGCACGGTGCCGGTCGATTTCAGCTTGAAGCGCTGCTGCGCGTCGGTGGCTTTCTGCTGCGATTTCACGGTCTCGGGACGGGCCTGCAGAATATACAGCTTGCCGTCGCGGCCATCCTTGCCCCACTCGATGTCCATCGGACGGCCGTAGTGGCGCTCGATGATGACAGCGTATTTGGCCAGTTCCACGATCTCGGCGTCGTTCAGCGAGTAGCGGTTGCGCAGCTCGATCGGCACGTCCACGGTTTTCACCGAGCGGCCAGCCTTGGCTTCGTTGGTGAATTCCATCTTGATCAGCTTGGAGCCGATATTGCGGCGGATCACAGGCGATTTGCCCTGTTCCAGCATTGGCTTGTGGACGTAGAACTCGTCCGGATTGACGGCGCCCTGCACCACGGTTTCGCCCAGGCCGTAGCTGGAGGTGATGAAGACCACGTCCTTGAAGCCCGATTCGGTATCGATGGTGAACATCACGCCGGCCGCGCCGACGTCGGAGCGCACCATGCGCTGCACGCCTGCCGACAGGGCCACTTCGGCGTGGGTGAAGCCTTTGTGCACGCGGTAGGAAATGGCGCGGTCGTTGTACAGGGAGGCGAAGACGTGCTTCATCGCGTCCAGCACGTTGTCGATGCCGACCACGTTCAGGAAGGTCTCCTGCTGGCCCGCGAAGGAAGCGTCAGGCAGGTCTTCCGCGGTGGCGGAGGAGCGCACGGCGAAGGAGACTTCGGTCGACGAATCGGCCACCAGTCGGTCGTAGAAGGCGCGGATATCGGCTTCCAGACGTGGCTGGAACGGGGTATCCACAATCCATTGACGGATCTCGGCGCCGGCTTGCGCCAGGGCGCGCACGTCGTCGATATTCAGGCCTTCCAGGCGTTCGGCGATGCGCTGGTCCAGCGGCTTGCCGCCTGCTTCGCTGTGGGTCAGGAAGTCACGGAAGGCTTGCGCCGTGGTGGCAAAGCCGCCCGGCACGCGCACACCGGCGCCCGCCAGTTGGCTGATCATCTCGCCCAGCGAGGCGTTTTTGCCGCCGACGGA
The DNA here is from genome assembly GCF_013369485.1 of Massilia sp. BJB1822. Classification (GTDB taxonomy): domain Bacteria; phylum Pseudomonadota; class Gammaproteobacteria; order Burkholderiales; family Burkholderiaceae_D; genus Rugamonas. The sequence goes on along the minus strand of NZ_JABWEB010000023.1, from coordinate 1,496 downwards.
TTCCACATCCGTCATGCGCAGGTGTTCGAACGAGGCCACGTACACGGCCCCGCCTCCCTGGTCCTTCAATGCTGCGTTAGTCATAATGACACCTTTACTGATGATAGAAATCTTTGCGCAGGCATGCAGACATATTCTTACTTGTTATTCTTGGTGTCGTGCAGCACAATCCTACTGTTGCCTGACATTCTACAGCCTGCGGCGCAAATTGACGATTCACAATACTTACCCACACCACACTAATGACTTTTGAGCAACGTTCTGTCCTGCCCGCGTCGGCCCGTACCGTGTTTTTCGTCTCCGATGGTACCGGTATCACGGCAGAAACCTTTGGCCATTCCGTCCTGACCCAGTTCGACCTGCGCTTCCGCCAGATCCGCCTGCCCTTCATCGACACGCTGGACAAGGCCTACGAAGCAGCGCGCAAGATCAACGAAGTGGCGGCGGCCGACGGCCAGCGCCCGATCATCTTCTCGACCCTGGTCAAAACCGAGCTGTCGAACGTGATCCGCCAATGCAACGGCATGCATATGGACCTGATCCAGACCTTTGTGGCGCCGCTGGAACAGGAGCTGGGCGTGAAATCGACCCACACCATCGGACGTTCTCACAATATTGTCGATAGCGAGGAATACAAGAACCGCATCGAGGCCATCAACTTCTCGCTGGCGCACGACGATGGCCAGTCGCACAAGAACCTGACCTCGGCCGACGTGATCCTGGTGGGCGTCTCGCGCTCGGGCAAGACCCCGACCAGCCTGTATCTGGCCATGCAGTACGGGATCAAGGCCGCCAACTACCCGCTGATCCCCGACGATTTCGAGCGCGGCAAGCTGCCCTCCTCGCTGTACGAGTACAAATCCAAGATTTTCGGCCTGAGCATCACGCCCGAGCGCCTGAGCGAAATCCGCAATGAACGCCGCGCCGGCAGCAAGTACGCCTCCATCGAAAACTGCCGCTACGAAGTCAACGAAGCGGAAATGATGATGAAGCGCGAAGGCATCCGCTGGCTCTCCTCGACCACCAAGTCGATCGAGGAAATCGCCACCACCATCCTGCAAGAGATCAAGCCGGATCGCCGGGAGTATTAAGGCCGGAGCGCTGTGCCCTGCCCTCCCTCAAAACGATAAGCGGAAAGCTCGTGCAAGCGGGCACCATCGCTTACCGTCCAATTGACACTCCGTTGGCCGGCAAGCACCCTCACGGAATCACAGGGCCGCACTACAATATCTATAAGGCCAACCAAAATCCGAAAAATTGCCAATGCTTCTGGCAAGCAGTTGGTGCGGTAGCTGCTGCGGCTCTGCCCGCTGAAGCAATACCTATTGAGCCGTCTGTAAATTGAGGAGTGCGACAATGCGCTACCCCGGCGGACAGGAAGTGCGCTTAGGCGATAGAGTGAAGCTTGGCGACGGTGCCGAAGGCGTAGCCGTCTGCTCAATCGATACTGATGAATACCTGCCCGAGTATCCCAAAAGCGATTGGGATTATCTTAA
>NZ_JABWEB010000022.1 GCF_013369485.1 Massilia sp. BJB1822 | reverse complement strand
ACGACTTTGCGCCGATGATAGTGCTGCAACCAGTGTGAAAGTAGGTTATCGTCAGGCTAGTTATAAAGAAAAAGCCCCGGCTGCGTTGCAGTTCGGGGCTTTTTTCGTTTTACTGGTTCATGCGTTGGGTATGCGTCCACTTATGGTCGGACGCCTGCACCGCCGAGGCATAGGTGCGTGAGGTCTGGCCTTCGCCGGGCCAGGGATTCATGATGTAGACGTAGCTCACGCCATTGATGGTCTCATAGCCGCGCCCCACCATGATGTGGCCGCCGCCGCTGGTCCAGCCGTAGCGGATCACAAAGGGCCGGTTGGCATTGATATCCGATACGACCGAGTTCCAGGACGAGGCCACGCTATAGGCCGTGTTCTGCACCCCCCAATTCTTCAGGATGTTCTGCACGCTGCCATTCGAGCCATACATGCTGTTGGGCTGGTTGGCCGGGCTGTTCCAGTTGAAGTTGCTGTTGCCGCAGGCATAGTTCAGCCCGAAAGCCCAGTTGACGATCTGGCACTGGCTGGGATTCTGGCCATAGAAATTCAGCACCGCCTTGCTCGTGCCGGACCAGCACCATTGACTGTGCTCCTGCGTCACGAGCGGTATATTCAGGGTTTTCCACTGAGCAAAGGCGGCCGGTACGGCCAGGGCCAGGCTCGCGCCGACGATCAGACGGCTCAAAGAGTTTTTCATCTTCATTCCTTTCCCTTAGTTATTGGCACCCATGTTTTTCTTGACCGCAGCTTGTAGCGGACCAAGCAGCTCATTGCCGTCCACCAGTGCAGATTCGGATTTGGCGTCTCCCTGGCGCAGTAGCAGCGATTGGCGCGCGGACAGCAGGGGGGCGAACATCGTTTTCGCATCCTGCGCCGAACTGACTTCCAGGAAATCCGATTGGGCCTGATAAATACGGATAAAGCGCACATTGGAGTGGTCGGTATTGCCGTAAGCATGGATTGATGCATCCACTTCCTGAGCCAATATGGCGCCGCCATATGCAACGGTTTCCCACTTTCCATTGACCTGCTCGACGGTAGCGAGTCCGATGGGTTTTCCTTCCAGATTAATGACGAAACGCCAGATGCCAGTGGCTTTGGCCATGCTGCGCATATCCGCGCGAGCACTGAGAATATCCTTGGGATCTATCGTGTAAACCTGAAATCCATAGGCGATCTTGGCGGTTTTTAGATTCTGAATATCTGTGACGTCCAAAGGGAAACCTGCCGGCTGGGTGCCTGATTTACTTTGCAAATGGTGCTCGACGAAAGCTTTAAAGTCATGCTCAGCGGCCGAGCTGGCGAGCCGGAGTTGTTCTTTGCTATTTGCGGAGGAGGGAGAGCTGCTTTGTGCTACTGAATAGGAAGTTGCAAGACTGAGAGTAATTCCAAGTGCAAGAGCTGATGCGAGGGAATGCCGGGATGCTTTAATCCTGATATTTTCCTGAATCATGGAAGACTCCTGTTGTAGATGTTTGTTGATGCGCTCGGATGAGGGCAGTTAATTCTACCTTTTTAAAAAGAAAAGAATTCCGGGTTTGGAAAAATCAGCATCTGGAGTTGTAAATTGGCGACCTGCAATTTTGACCAAATATCCGTCCTGGCACCCCCTTTCAGAGGGAAGATATGCCTGAATTTGGCATGATCAGACTGGATTTTGTTTCGGTTTGCAAAATTTTTTTGTTCCCTTCAATGAGGATTCAAATACTAGCGAATTGCAAGTAAATAATTTAAGTGATGGTCGTCACAATATGATGTGTTTTTCGAGATTATTATGGCCGCAACCTGAAAAGCGACAATCGATCCATTTCAGATGCTGTAAGGGATGAATATTAATCTGCTTGTTTCGCTATATTGAACTAGCGTGGCTTTGCTCATCCTTGGTTTCCGTTTTTTAACTAGGAAGTTTATTTTTTGTTTGATCTGTCTTGGTTTTGACATTCAATCCAATTAATGTGAAATTAAAGGACTTGCCATGAAAAGCTATCTCGCATTGCCTGCTCTATTATTGCTTGCCGCCTGCGGCGGTTCGGGTTCCGGTTCTGAACCCGCCACGCAATTACCTACGCCACCGACCACGCCAACAACACCACCAGTAACGCCGCCAGTAACGCCGCCAGTAACACCGCCAACTACGCCTCCTAAAGCGGCGGTTGAAAGCGATTACTATCCGCTGGTTAATCAGCTGTATCTGAGCTACTTTGGCGCCGCGGCGGATTACTATGGCTTACGCGCTTTTAGTGCTGAAAATTTGAAGAACAAGCTGCCGCTGACGGCCAAGGAACTGGAAGCTGTACTGGCAAGCAATTCTGCTGCAGCTAAAACGGTGGGCAGTTTCGCCGACTCGCAGATGTCCATGCAGTTCTATAGCGGCACCAATGATGTTGTTATCGAGAAGGTGTTCAGCACGCTGTTTAGGCGTTCACCCGATGCCGCAGAGAAAGCCAAGTGGCTGGCCAAGCTGAATGGCGGCGAGGTAAGCCGCCGCTATCTGCCGCTGGCAATCCTGAACAGCGCCACCGGCAGCGATAAGGATTTGTTGGCCAAGAAGGCTGCCTTGGCTGCTGCCTATATTGCCGCCTCGTCGGCGCCGCCTCAGACTCTCGAGCTATGGGAACAGGAAACGTCGCGCTCACTGCTGGCTGCTGTCGAGCTGGAAGCGGATGATACTTTGTTCACGCCGCTCGCCAAAGCCGCCCTGCGCCGCTTTGAAGGGGAGGCTTACGGCCCGATTTTGCCGCCGCCAGCGGGTACGATATATGGTTTTAGCTCCTATAAGTTCTTGCCGGCATCCGTGCTGATGTGCGCCACCAGCGCCAAAAAGAGCCGGCTGGCCGACTATCTGGTTTCCGCGAAGGCGGTGGCAATCAGCGAGGCCGCGGGACTGGCCAAGCAGAAGTTCACTATCTGGCATGATGACTGTGTTTCGACGAGCAATGAGCGCAGCTTCGCCTTTGATGATGGCGGAAACGCAACCTTGACCATTGGGACATCCACCGCAAAATTCACCGCGGAACAAGTATCCCAGGCGCTGAAGGGCCAGGCGGTTAGCGATCCCACTTTCAAGCGCAGCGTGAAGTTCCAGGCTTACAGCATTGCCAAGGCCGATGGCAGCAAAGCCTATCTGCTGGTGGAAAGAGCGGTAGGCGAGGGCGGCAGCGCCGAGTCCCTGACGGCCTGGCTCCTGAAGTAGGACAAGGCGGCGCGCACCGCAGGGTTATAATGTTTGCTCCAGAACAAGGAGCAGCATGAACGAGCGACATGCACGGGACGTGGTATTGGTGCGCGCCATCGAAACGGCTGACCAGCAGCGTGAAATCCTCAGTGAGGACGACCGCAGCTACGCCAGCCGGGCGGCGCGCGAACTGGCGCAATGGCAGGCGGCGGAAAGCAAGTCGGCTGCCACCCAGGAGCATTTTCTGCAGCAGCGCGCCGAGCAGATCATCAAAAAACTGGGACAGCGCACACCGGCCTTCGCCGCTTTCGTCCGCCGCCGTCCCGGTCTGCATACCCTGGTCTACACCCTGCCGCTGCTGGCGCTCTTGCTGGGCGCGGGGCTGGACCGCATCACCGATCCCCATCATGCCGATCTGCTGTCGGCGCCTCTGCTGATCATCATTTTCTGGAATCTGGCGGTCTATCTCGGCATGCTGCTGTGGCTATGCTGGCCGAAACGGCGCGCAAACCGCTGGCGCGCCGCCTGGATACAGCGCCTGGGCGTGGGCCGCAATGCGCTGCCGCGCAAGTTGCCGCATGCAATGTCGTCGGCACTATTCGCTTTCATGGGCGAGTGGACGCAGCTAAGTGCCAGGCTGAATGGCGCGCGCCTGGCCTGCACCATCCATCTGAGTGCTGCGGCTTTCGCGCTGGGCGCCACGGCATCCCTGTATGCGCGCGGCCTGCTGGTGCAGTATGCGGCCGGCTGGGAAAGTACCTTCCTCAGCGCCGAGCAGGTGCACGGCTTGCTGAGCATCCTGTTCGCGCCGGCCATCCTGGTCTTCCATTTGCCCGGCTTCACGCTGGCCGATGTGCAGGCCTTGCATTTCCCGCAAGCCCAGGCCGCGCCCAACGGGGCGCTATGGGTGCATTTGTATGCTGCCACCTTGCTGCTGCTGGCGGTGGCGCCGCGGCTGGTGCTGGCGGCGCTGGCCGGCCTGCGGGCACGCTGGCTGGCGCGCCGCTTCCCGCTCGACCTGGAGCAGCCGTATTTTCGCAAGCTGGGCGAGGCAACCGGCCAGCCGGCCGGCGCACTGCGCGTGCTGCCTTTCAGCTTCACCGTGGACGAGGCGCGCAGCAAGGGCTTGCAGGCGGTGGCTGCCAGTCTGCTGGGCGAGAAGGCGCGCGTGCAACTGGCGCCGGCCATTGCTTATGGCGACGAGCTGCGCGATGCTTTCAAGGGCGTGGACTGGAGTAATAAGGAGATCAGCCTGACGGCAGCCTTGTTCAATCTGGCCGCGACGCCGGAGCGCGAAAGCCATGGCGCCTTCCTGGCCCAGCTGATCGCGGCAGCGGCGCCGCGCGGTGTGGCGGTGCTGATCGACGAGTCGGGCTTCGCCGCGCGCAATGCCGATGCGGCGCGTCTGGCGGAGCGGGTGGAGTTGTGGCGCCAGTTCTCTCTATATCATGGCGTCGACGCCACCATCGTCAACCTTCTGCAGCCGGAGCTGCGCGCGCTGGAGCAGGGCGCCGGCCTGCCGCTATCGGGGGCACTATGAACGAGAGCGGAATGCAGATCCAGCTGGCCCTGATCTCGCACACGAATAACGGCAAGACTACGCTGGCGCGCACCCTGATCGGCAGCGATGTGGGCGAGGTGCGCGATGCGGCCCACGTGACGGTGCTGTCGGAAGCGCATACGCTGCTGAACAATGCCGAAGGCGATGCCCTGCTGCTGTGGGACACGCCCGGCTTCGGCGATTCGGCGCGGCTGCTGAAACGGCTCGCCTCGTCCGGCAATCCGATCGGCTGGTTCCTGCGCGAAGTGCTGGACCGCTACCGCGACCGTCCGTTCTGGCTTAGCCAGCAAGCTTTGCGCGCCGCGCGCGATGCGGCCGACGTCGTGCTGTACCTGGTGAATTCGTCGGAGGCGCCGAAGGATGCCGGTTATCTGCCGCCGGAGATGAAGATACTGGAGTGGCTGGGCAAGCCGGTGCTGGTGCTGCTGAACCAGATGGGGCCACCGCGGCCGCAGCACGAGGAGCAGGCCGAGCTGGCGCGCTGGAAGCAGTATCTGCAGCAGTTCGCCGTGGTGCGCGAAGTGCTGCCGCTGGATGCCTTCGCCCGCTGCTGGGTGCATGAGCGCGTGTTCTACGAGGCGGTGCGCGGCATGCTGCCGGCCTCCAAGCAGCTGGCGTATCAGCGCCTGTTCGCTGCGTGGGAAAAGAATAATGCGCAGCGCTTCGCGCAGTCGCTCTCGCTATTGGCGCAGCAATTGCTGGACGCCACGCGCGACCGCCAACTGGTCGACGTGGAGCAGCGCTCGGTGCTGGGGGCGGCGCTCAAGCTGGTAGGCGTCGGCAAGGGCGAGGACCGCAAGCGTCAGGAGCGCGCCATGAATACCCTGGTGGCGCGCCTGAACCTGGGCATCGGCCAGACCACGGTGGGCTTGCTGGCGCTGCACAAGCTCGATGCCAGCGAGGCGCCCAAGATCAATGCCCGCGTCAGCGAGAATTTCGTGGTGCGCGCACCGGTCGAGAAGGCGCAGGCGGCGCTATTGGGCGCCATCGTCTCGGGCGCGGCGACGGGTTTGTCGGCCGATCTGGCGGCGGGCGGGCTGACGCTGGGAACCGGCGCCTTGCTGGGCGGCGTGATCGGCGCGCTGACCTTTGCCGGCGTGGCCTGGGGCTTCAATGCCAGCACCGACCGGCGCCAGTCTTCGATCGCGCTGTCGGACGAATTCCTGCGCACCCTGCTGGTGTCGAATGTGCTGCGCTATCTGGCCGTGGCCCATTTCGGCCGGGGGCGCGGCAACTTCGTCGAGAGCGAGGCGCCCGCCTTCTGGCAGGACGAAGTGGAGCAGGCGGTGGCGCTGCGCGAAGACACGCTGCAAGGCCTGTGGAAGACCTTGCGCGAGCAGGAGGAGGCCGATATTGCCCCTGTGCGCGAGCTGGTTGCGCAGGTGGTAGTGCAGACCTTGCAGCGCCTGTATCCGGGCCACGCGCTGCCCGATCCGGGGCAGCACGGCGGCGCCTGACAGCTCCTTCCTGCCTAGATCCACATCAGGCGCCGAAACCGCCGTCGATGGTCAGGTTGGCGCCGGTGACGAAAGCCGCTTCCGGGCGGGCCAGATAAGCCACCATGCCAGCCACTTCATCGGGATGGCCATGGCGCGGCAAGGCCATGATGGCGTGCATGGCCTTGGCGAAATCGCCGCTGTCCGGATTCATTTCCGTATTTACGGGACCAGGCTGCACATTGTTGACGGTGATGCCGCGCGGCCCCAGATCGCGCGCCAGGCCTTGCACCAGGCCAGTCAGCGCCGCCTTGCTCATGGCGTAGACACTCATGCCGGGGAAGGGGACGCGGTCGGCATTCACACTGCCGATATTGATCACGCGGCCGCCGTCGCCCATATGCACCGCCGCTGCCTTGATGGCGGCAAACACCGCGCGCACATTCACGTTCACGGTACGGTCGAAATCCTCCAGCGAAAAATCGGCCAGCGCGCCGGGGATGAAGACCCCGGCATTGTTGACCAGGATGTCGAGACGGCCAAACTGCCTGGCGAGATCGTCGATCACCGCCTTGACCGCATGCACGTCGGCGGCGTCAGCCTGGATCGGCAGGGCGCGGCCGCCCGCCGCTTCCACTTCGGCCGCCAGCGCGTCGGCCGCACCGCGCGAATGGTGATACGTGAAGGCGACGGTGGCACCGTCGGCGGCCAGGCGGCGCACGATGGCGGCGCCGATGCCGCGTGAGCCGCCAGTGACGAAAGCGATTTTGCCGTTCAGGCTGGACGTGGTCTGGTTCATGATGGGCTTCCTTCAAAATGGTTGGGATGAAGCCAGTATCGGCCATGCATTACGAGATGAATAGATGGTAATCTGGCTAATCTATTTCAACCAAAGGTATAAAATGGACGAATGGAACCCCTCAACCATCTCGACTCCTTTGTGCAAAGCGCCGAGGGCGGCAGCTTCTCGGTGGCGGCGCGCCGCCTGGGCCTGACGCCTGCAGCGGTCAGCAAAAATGTGGCGCGGCTGGAGGCCGCCCTGGGCCTGCGCCTGTTCCAGCGCAGCACGCGCAGCCTGACCTTGACCGAAGGCGGCGAGCGCCTGCTGCGCCAGATCAGCGCGCCGCTGATGCTGCTGCAGGATGCGATGGCCGACGTGGCGCAGGACGATGGCCAGCCATCGGGCACGCTAAAGGTGGGCGTGGCGCTAGCCTTCGGCCGCATGTACCTGCTGCCGCTGCTGGCCGAATTCGTGCAGCGCTATCCCGGCATCGTGCCGGACTGGCACTTCGACAACCGCCAGGTCGATCTGATCGGCGGCGGCTTCGATGTGGCGATCGGTGGCGGCATCGACCTGACGCCGGGCGTGATCGCGCGCGAATTGGCGCCCGTGCACATCGTGGCGACGGCCGCGCCGCGCTATATGGCCGGGCGGCCCATGCCGCGCCACCCGGCGGACCTGGCGGCGCTGGACGGCATCGCGCGCCGCTCGGCCGGCAGTGGACGTTTGCGCAATTGGACGCTGCGCAATGCCAAGGGCGAGGAGGGCGTGGCCGAGCACCGCGCCAGCGCCATCTTCGACGATCCGGAAGCGATGGCGCATGCCGCCGCCCTGGGCATGGGCGTGGCCCTGCTGCCGTCGCCGCATGCCACGCCCTATCTGGAAAGAGGGGAGCTGATACGCCTGCTGCCGGGATGGTCGGCCCGCACCGGCCCACTCTCGATCTACTACTCCAGCAAGAAGCTGCTGCCGGCCAAAACGCGGCTCTTTGTTGATTTCGTTGTCGAGCGTTTCCGCCAGCCGGCATTCGCGCGCCGCATCAGCGGCATGTGAATGGCCGGGACGAAAAAAAGGCGCAGACCTTTGCAGGCTGCGCCTTTCTTATGCCGGAAGCGTATCAGGCCGCGTCTTCCTCTTTCGGCGGCAGGGCGATCTGGTTGTCCACGCTGAACTGGTAATCCTTGAAGATATGTTCGGCCGTCGGCAGCTGGTACTCACCGTTGGCCAGCTTGTGCGTGGTGTCCTTCAGGCGGTAGGTGTAATGGCCGCAAGTCCAGCAGTTGAAGTTGCGCATATGGGTGCACAGACAGGTCTTGTCCATCACCTTGATGCCTTTGTCGGTGCCGCCGTTGGCCACCACTTCGCGGTTATACGAATTGATGTAGGCGCAGCTGCCGGTGGCGTCCAGCAGGTAGCCATAGGACTCGCAGCCGGGACGGATGCCGGCGCCGATGGCCGGGGTCTGGCGCAGCATGCGCATCGGATAGCCGGTCGGCGACACGCCGTTGACGATGATGTCTTCTTCGGTGGCCTTGATGTATTCCTGCTTGACCTTGTCCGGCAGGCCGCATTCCTTGGCGATGGTGAAGCGGGTCGCCACCTGCACGCCGGCCGCGCCCATTTCCAGGAAGGAGACGGCATCGCTGCCGGTGAACACGCCGCCCGCCGCGATGACGGGAATGCTCAGCTCTTCCTTCTTCAGATAGGCCAGGATTTCGGCGACGATGGTGTGCAGGTCGTAATCCTTCCAGTCCTCCAGGCCGAAGCCGAGGTGGCCGCCGGCCAGCGGGCCTTCCACGATCACGAAGTCGGGCAGGCGATCGAGCTTGGCGTTCTTGCGCAGGAAGATCTGCAGCGCGCGCACCGAGGACACGATGATGCCCAGCTTGGCTTCGCGGAAGCGCGGATGGTCGGCCATCAGCGCGAAGGAGCCGAAGTGCAGGCCGGCCGACAGGGTGATGCCGTCGATGCCGGCGTCCAGCGCCGCGTTGAGGCGGGTGCGCAGGGTTTCCTTCGGCCCGTTCATGGTCAGCTTTTCCATGCAGTTCACGAAGATCAGGCCCGGGCCTTTTTTCGCTTCCATGGTTTTGCCGATATGCAGACGCTGCGCCTCGGCCAGTCGGCCCAGGTCGAACTGCACTACCGCCTTGTCCATATTGTTGATGTTGAACTTGTACAGCTTGGTCTTTTCCTTGACGAAGCTGGTATCGAAGCGGCGGTCGGACACATCCTCCACCATCGCATCGGAAATATGGCCGATGCCGCCCAGGCGGGCAGCTTCGAGCGCCAGTTCAGACGTGGAGATATCCACGCCCATCCCGCCGATCATGATTGGCACATATTCTTTATCGCCAAACTTGAGGCGGAAGTCGTCAACACGTTTCATTTCTATCCTTGGACTACGTGGTTAGTGCAGGCGCGTCTCCACGCGCCGGAGGGGAGGGGATCAGTCGCGGAAGTTGTTGAACTCCAGCGGCGTATCCGCAACTTCCTTGCGCAGCAGGGCCATGGCCGCTTGCAGATCGTCGCGCTTGGCGCCGGTCACGCGTACCGATTCACCCTGGATGCTGGCCTGGACTTTCATCTTGCTGTCCTTGATGATGCGGGTGATTTTCTTGGCGGTTTCGGTTTCGATGCCGTTTTTCACCTTGATCACCTGCTTGACCTTGTCGCCGCCGATTTTCTCGATCTTGCCCTCGTCGAGGAAGCGCACGTCGACCTTGCGCTTGGCCAGCTTATTGGTCAGCACATCGCGTACCTGGCTGAGCTGGAAATCGGAATCGGCGAAGGCCGTCAGGTCGTGCTCTTTTTGCTCCACGCGCGCATCGCTGCCCTTGAAGTCGAAACGGGTGCTGATTTCTTTATTGGACTGGTCGACCGCATTGCGGACTTCGATCATATCGGCTTCAGATACTACGTCAAACGATGGCATGATGCATTTCCTTGTAATTATTGGGGCGGCGCGTAACAGCTGAATCAGGGGGCGCCGCTCAAAAGATGCGACATTTTAACGGACAAAGAGGCGAACGCTCGGTCGTTTTTACCCCTTTCCTACTATAATCGATCAAAATACCCGGCTTGTTATGCAATCACATATTTCTCTCCAGCATCAATTTTCCCTCAAGCATCTAAATACCTTTGGCATCGACGCCAGGGCGCAGCACTATCTGCGCGTGACGGATGAGGGACAGTTGCGCGCCGTGCTGGCCGATCCGGCCCTGGCCGCCTTGCCGCGCCTGGTGCTGGGCGGCGGCAGCAATCTGCTGCTGTGCGCCGACTTTCCCGGCCTGGTGCTGCATATTGCGCTCGAAGGCAAGGAAGTGCTGCCCAGCGATGCGCAGCACCATTATGTGCGGGCGGCGGCCGGCGAGAACTGGCACGCTTTCGTGCAATGGACGCTGGCGCAAGGCCTGGGCGGGCTGGAAAACCTGTCCCTGATTCCCGGTACGGTGGGCGCAGCGCCTATCCAGAATATTGGGGCGTATGGCGCCGAAACCAAGGACGTTTTCCATAGCCTGCGCGCCTTTGATACAGTCAGTGGCGATATCGTTACGCTCGATGTGGCGGCCTGCCGCTTCGCCTACCGTGACAGCATTTTCAAGCAGGCTGCGGGCAAACAGCTGATTATCCTCGAAGTGACCTTTGCCTTGCCTAAAGCCTGGCAGCCCAATCTGCGCTACGCCGAGCTGGCGACGGCCGTGCAGCAGCAGGGCTGGACGGCGCCCACGCCGCAGCAGGTGGCCGATACCGTGATCGCCATCCGCCGCCGCAAGCTGCCCGACCCGGCCGAGATCGGCAATGCCGGCAGCTTCTTCAAAAATCCCGTGGTGCCGGGCGAGCAGTGCGCGCGCCTGCTGGCGCAGTTCCCCGAGCTGGTGCACCACCGCCAGGCCGACGGCAGCGAAAAGCTGGCGGCCGGCTGGCTGATCGACCAGTGCGGCTGGAAGGGCAAGTCGCTGGGCCGCGCCGGGGTCTATCCCAAGCAGGCGCTGGTGCTGGTGAACAATGGCGGCGCCACCGGCGCCGAGGTGCAGGCGCTGGCAGCCGCCATCCAGGCCGACGTCCAGGCGCGCTATGGCGTGCGGCTGGAGCCGGAGCCGGTCTTCGTCTAAACGAAGGAACGCATGCATTGAGAGAAGCCATGGGGGAAATCACTGATCGCTGGAAGTCGGAAGAGTGCCGTGTCGAAGATGGAATCTATTTCGAAGACGATACTTATATTGCGCTGCTTGGCCATGCCACACCGCAGGGAACTCGGCGTTCTATCGCTGAGTTGCTACACTGCGAACCTGACAATTGGTCAGCTATCTGCGTCAGCGATCCTTTGGCCGTATCGCCGGATTATCTTGTGTTTGGCGGAGAAACGTCCTGGGAAGGTGCCGGTTTTCTCGCCGTGGCGCGCGCAAGCGACAGCTCACTGATTTGGCTTTTGCATTCGTCTGAATCCGAACCCTTTTGCTCTGCAAGCATTGTCGGAGAACTTGTCGTCGCCACCTCGCACGAATATCCGGTGAGCTGGCGATGGGAAATTCCCATTGCCGCCCCGTGGTCACTCACGGTGACGGCCGGCGCAGTTTAAGCTCCCCGTCAATACCCGCCTTTTAGATCCCTCTGCCTGGACATTCCGCCTTAATGCTTTAGCTCGGGCCGCATGCTAGCATCGCCGTCACCCAACAAGAATATAGGGGAAATATGGAAAGGACGATGGCGCCGGCACCCGCATCAGGCGGGGCGGCATGGCTGGCCGGGCTGCTGGCCGGCGTGCTGTTCTTCGCCAGCCTGATCAGTTTCGCGGCCTGGCGCGGCGACGGCTATGCGCATGGCCGCAAAGCCGTCAGCGAGCTGGGCGCACTGGGCGCGCCGGCCGCGCCGGCTTTCAATCTGTTGGGCTTTATCGTGCCGGGCTTGCTGCTGGCCTGGTTCGCGTATGCGCTGCTGCGCGTTGCGGACCGGCGCACCGGGCCGGCGCTGCTGATGGGATCGGGATTGATGCTGGCGGCGGCGGGCATTTTCCCGCTCGATCCCGACGATTATGGTTCGGTCTTGACCATCGCGCACGCCATCGGCGCCATGGGCTCGGGCCTGCTGTGGGCCATGGCACTGTGCTGGCTCGGGCCGCTCTTCGCGCGCCAGCTGGGATGGAAGGTCTGGGGCCGGCTCACGCCCTGTTTCATGGGCTTCGTGCTGTTGAATATCGGCTGGCAGGCGGCGTTCCGCGCGGGCGCCGATGTGCTGCCCGGCTGGGGGCAGCGCATCGGCTTTCTGGGCTACTTCCTGTGGTTCGCCGTTACAGCGATTTTGTTGTGGAAGCGCCGAGCGCTTATTGCCCTCGGCGCGCGTACCATGCCCGGCCAAGCACCAGGATAATCGGCAGGCCTAGCAATAATGTGCCGACCGCTTCGGGGGAGATAAGATGAGTGTGCAAACCCCAGCGCCAGAGCAAGCCGAACAGAGCGAGATAAACCAGGACGGTCAGCAGGCGCCGGCCCTTTTCTATCCAGACAAAGTATAGAAAACCCATCAGTTGAAAAAGTGGAGCAGCAAAGAATAAATAGAGTAAAAAAACATTGCCGCTGGCGTAGGCATTCCCCGCGTAGAGTAAGGGGATCAGTGATATTAAATGGGGTTTTTTCATAGAACGGCAGGAGCGGGCTGGTGCGAGCAGCCGATTTCTTTATGTCAAGGATTGCGGTGCTGAGGGGGGGGTAAGGCTGGCGGCGTCGAGCACGCAGTTGCGGCCGCTGCGTTTGGCGGCGTACAGGGCGCGGTCGGCTTGGGCGATCAGCTCGGCCGGGCCGTACTCGGGCGTCGGCACCATGGTGGCCACGCCGACCGACATGGTGACCACGCCCAGCGGCTGGGCGTCGGGATTGGCCAGACCGAGGCCTTGCAGGTGGGCGATGCAGGCTTGCGCCACGGTCAGCGCGCCAGCGGCGTCGGTGTCGGGCAGGATGATGGCGAATTCCTCGCCGCCATAGCGCGCCGCCAGGTCGGCCGCGCGTTTCAGGTGGGCGGTCAGCACGGCCGCCGTCTTCTTCAGGCACAGGTCGCCGGCCGGGTGGCCGAAGCTGTCGTTATAGGCTTTGAAAAAGTCTACATCGCAGAGCAGCAGCGCCAGCGGCTGGCGCTCGCGCTGGGCGCGCTGCCACTCCACCTGCAGCACCTCGTCGAAGCGGCGGCGGTTGGCGATGCCGGTCAGGGGATCGAGGGCGGCCAGCTTTTGCAGCTCGATATTGGCGTCGGCCAGGCGCTGCTGGCTTTCGCGCAGGAAGCGGAAGGCTTCGTCGCGCTGCAGACGGTTGATATGGGCAGCCGAGTGGTAGCGCACGCGCGCCAGCACTTCCAGCCGGTCGGGCAGCTTGACCATATAGTCGTTGGCGCCCATGGCGAAGCTGTGCGCCTTGAGCTTGGGGTCTTCGCGCGAGGACAGCACGATGACGGGAATGTGGCGCAGGATTTCGTGGGCGCGGTAGCGGCGGATCAGGTCGAAGCCATCGACCTCGGGCAGCACCAGATCCTGCAGGATGACGGTCGGCTGCAGCAACAGCGCCGTGTCGAACGCTTGCTGCGGATCGGTCACATGGTGGAACTCGATGTCGGGGTGGTCGCTGAGCATGCGGCGCACGGCTTCCACGATGATGAGTTGGTCGTCCACCAGCAGGACGCGGACCTTGAATGCAGTGATCGCCGGCTCTTGTTCTTGCGCCGCCGCGGCGGTGAAAACATCGGACATCGTACTCTCTTCGAATCAACGGTTGATGCTGTCATGCCTGTCATGGCGCTCAGTGGCTGCCATTGCTCACGGTGCTGCGCAGGAAGGGGCCGATTTTTTCCAAGGGGAGAATCAGCTGGGCCGCCGCCAGTTCGGCCGCCGCGCGCGGCATGCCGTACACGGCGCTGCTGGCCTGGTCCTGGGCCACGGTATGCATGCCGGCCTGGCGCATGGCCAGCAAACCGGCGGCGCCATCGCGGCCCATGCCTGTAAGCAACACTCCGAAGGCTGCGCCGCGCCAATGGCGGGCGATGCACTGGAAAAACACATCGACCGAGGGGCGGTAAGCGTAGTCCTTTGGATGAGCATCGTAAACCAATCGCAGCTTTTCATCCAGCAGTAAGTGGTCGTTGCTTTTCGCGATAAGAACCGTGCCGGAAAGCAACTCGTCGCGCTGCTCGATGGAGCGCACCGGCATCACCAACTGGTCGCCCAGCCATTTGGAAAAATTGTCGGCGAAGTTCTCGTCGATGTGCTGCACCACCACGATGGCGCAGCCGCGCGGCGCGCGCCAGCCGGCCAGCATCTGCGCGATGGCCGCCGGGCCGCCGGTGGAGGCGCCGATCGCCACCAGGGTATGGATGACGTCCTCATGGCGCTCGGCTGGCGGCGCCACGCCGCGCGGCAGCATGGCCTGGCTGCCGCCGCTGTGGCGCACCAGTTTTTCGATGGTGTGGATCTTGGCCAGCAGGGCGGCGGCGCCATCCTGCTGGCCTTGCAGCATGGGCGTGGCGGTGACGTCGAGCGCGCCGGCGCCGAGCGCGCGGAAAACCTGGTTCACATTGTCCTGCGGCCGCCCGGTGACGATCAGGATGGCGCAGGGGCATTCGTCCATGATGCGGCGCGTCGCCTCCACCCCGTCCAGCTCGGGCATATTCAAGTCCATCAGGATCAGGTCGGGGCGCTTGTCGTGGCACATGCGCAGCGCTTCGCCGCCGGTGCGCGCGATCCACAGCACCTGGTGCTCGTGGGTGGCGGCGATGACGCGCCGCAGTGCTTCGGCGGCCATGGGCACATCATTGGCGATGGCGATTTTCATGAACTGGCTTCTCCGATCAGGTCGGCAACGGCGTCGAGCAGGGTCTCGTCGTGGAAACTGCCCTTGGTCAGATAGTAGTCGGCGCCGGCGGCCATGCCGCGCGCCCGGTCTTCCGGCCGGTCTTTATAGGACACGACCATCACCGGCAGCTTGTGCAGGTGCAGATCGCGCTTGATCAGGGCCACCAGCTCGATGCCGTCCATGCGCGGCATATCGATGTCGGTCACCACCAGATCGTATTCGCCGCTGCGTACCATATTCCAGCCGTCGATGCCGTCGATGGCGACGTCCACCTGGTAGCCGCGGCCCAGCAGCAGCTTGCGCTCCATCTCGCGCACGGTGAGCGAATCGTCCACCACCAGCACGCGCTTGAGCTTGCGGCGCGCGCCCTGGCCGCCGCGCAGCATCTGGTGCAGCGCGCCTTCGTGCAGCAGCTTGTCGATGGAGACCAGCAGGTCGGCCACGTCCAGGATCAGCACCGGCTCGCCATTGTCGAGCAGGGCGGCGGCGTAGATGTCGCGCATCTTGCCGAATACCGCTTCCAGGCTTTGCACCGCCAGGCTTTGCTCGCCGCGGATAGTATCCATCACCAGCGCGTAGCGGCGCGCACCGCTGCCGATCACCACCACCGGCAGCTCGGCCTGGGCGTCGTTATGCTCGCCCAGCTCCAGCACCTGGGCTGCCGGCACCAGGCCCAGATGCTCGCCCTCGTGCTCGAAGAACTGCTTGTTCTCCAGCACATGGATGGCGCTCTGCGGCACGCGCAGCACGCGCTCGACCTTGACGATGGGGATGGCATAGGCCTCGCCCGCAATCTCCACCACCAGGGCGCGCACCATGGACTGGGTCAGCGGCAGGGTGATCGAGGTGCGGAAGCCCTTGCCCGCTTCGGACTCGATTTTCACCGTGCCGTTTTGCTGGCGGATGGTGTCGTGCACGATGTCCAGGCCGACGCCGCGGCCGGAAATCTCGGTGGTGCTGTCCTTCAGGCTGAAGGCGGGCAGGAAGAGGAATTCCATCAGCTCGGCCGCCGACATGGCGAGCGCCATCTGCTCCGGCGCCATCTTGCGCTGGATGACGGTGCGGCGGATTTTCTCGATATCGACGCCGCGCCCATCATCGTATATCTCGATGCTGAGCATGCCGGCGCGGTGGCGCGCCTCCAGCACCACGCTGCCGACGCCGGGCTTGCCGGCCGCGCTGCGCTGCTCCGGTGTTTCCATGCCGTGGTCGACGGCGTTGCGCAGCATGTGGTTGAGCGGGCTTTCCATATGCGCCAGGATGTCGCGGTCGACCAGGGTATCTTCGCCGCGGATGTCGAGCCGCACATCCTTGCCCATATTGCGCGCCAGGTCGCGCACCATGCGCGGGAAGTGCTGCACGCCGTCGCGGAAGGGACGCATGCGCAGCATCAGCACCTCGTCCACCATATTCTTCGAGGTGGCCAGCAGGCGCCGCTCATAGGCTTCGATCTCGGCGATATGCTCGAGCATGAATTGGCGCAGCGGCTGGCTGCGCTGCTGGGCCAGCACGGATTTTTCCTTGAGCGCGGCATCCTCGCCCTGGGCGATGGCGTCATGCAGCGCATCGAGCGCGCCGAACAGGCTGGCCTGGTTGCGCTTGAAGCGGTGCATATTCTGGATGAAGGGATGCATCTGGTGGGCGCCGATGCGCGACTCGCTGGCCAGCGACAGCAGGCGGTCGTAGTTCTGCGCCGTCTTCATCGGCGCCAGCTGGCGCGGCGGCGCGCCCGGCGCCGGAGCCGGGTTGTCGCTGTCGCCATCGCTGGCGGGCGTTGCTGCCGCCGGCGGCGTCACTGGCGCGGCAGCGGGCGGCGCCGGCGGTGCGGATGGCGCTGCGCTGAGCGGCGCGGGCGCGGGCGTCGGCACAGGTGCAGGTGCTGGTGCAGCGGCCGGGCGCACCGGCTCGGGCAGGAAGGCGATGCCGCGAATGCGGGTCTGGGTTTGGTCCAGCTGGCCGCCATTGGCGGCCAGCCAGGCCGGCACGCCTTCGCCGTCGAGCTGCGAGCATTGCAGGATCAGGTCGACGCCCGCCAGCAGCACGTCGACGCGGTTGGGCGTCAGTTGCAGCTTGCCATGCTGGGCAGCGACAAAGGCGTCTTCCATGCCGTGCGCCAGCTGCACCACCATGTCCAGTCCGACGATGGCGGCCGCGCCCTTGATCGAGTGGGCGGCGCGCATCATCGCTTCCAGCGCGCCCGCATCGGCGGGGCGGCGCTCCAGCGCCAGCAGGCCGTCGGTCAGGATCTGGGTCTGGCTTTGCGCCTCCATGCGGAACAGATCCTGCATGGAGAACTGGCTGAGGTCTTCCGGCTGGCTCATCGCAGGGTTCTCGCAAGCTGGTGGGCCAGCAGGCCGGCGTCCAGACAGCCGATCTGCATCTCGCGCAGTGGCAGCACGCCCGCCAGATAGCGCGTCAAGCCCTTGTTGATGGTGGCGGCCGGCGCCAGCATGTCCTCGCTGCGATAGCGTTCGATGCCGTACAGCTCGGCCACGGGCAGGGCATAGGTTTCGTTGTCCATGCGCACCAGCAGCAGGCGCGGGAAGATATGGTGGCCACCGCGGTCCTGGGTGTCGCGCTCGTCGATGCCCATCAGGGCTGCCAGCGACACGCAGGGATAGAGCTTGCCGCCGACATTGACGATGCCCGCCAGGCCATGCGCCGCGCGGTGCGGCAGGCGGTGGGGCTGGGCTTGCGGCGCCACTTGCAGGAACAGGGGCGTGGGCAGGGACAGCCACTCGATGCCGATGCGGAAGACCACGCAGGAGGCGTCGTGGCGCGCGCTTTCCTGCGCCGGACGGCGGAAATACTCGGCCCATTCGCGCCGGTAGCCGGGCGAGAGCGGGCGCTGCAGATTATGCTGGGCCGCGCCGGCATATACCGGGCAGTTGCGGCAGTGGATGGCCTGCGGCAGCTGGGCGCAACTGTGGTCGCCCGCCACGCCTATGCGGTTCCAGCAATCGTTGAGCTCTTGGGCTTGGGCAGTCGTCATGCTCTTCTCTTATTGGGGCTGCTGGCGCTGGTAGACGCGCGCCGCGCGCGCCTTCAGCGTGGCGGCGGCGCTGGGATCGCCGCCTTGCTCGGTCAATAGGGCCAGATGGCACAGGGCTTCGTAATGGTCGGGCTGCAGGTAGAGGCAGCGCTTCAGCAGCGCCTCGGCTTGTTCCGGCTGCCGGCCGATTTCGCTCAGCAGGCCAAGGATGAAATAGGCCTCGGCCGAATCGGGCGCGCGTTCCAGCCAGCGGCGGCAGGCGGCAGCCGCTTCGTCGACGCGGCCCTGGTCGGCCAGGCGACGGGCCTCGGCCAGCGTCTCGGCGGTGGCCAGCGCTTCGGCAACGGCTGGCCTGGTCGGCACTACCACTGCGGCCGCTGGCGCCACAGGCTGCGCGCGCGCGGTGCGCGGCAGCGGTTGAAGTGTCGGCTGGGGCGCTGGCGCAGGCTGGCGCGCGGTTGGCGCGGCGGGCGAGGATGCTATGGGCGCCAGGCTTTGCCACATCAGGCGCGCCACATCCGAGCTGCGGCGGGTGGGCGTGCCGCGCGCGGGGATGGCGGCGCCGTCGCAGGGCGGTGCCTGGCGCCGTTCCGGGAACCAGGTCGGCTGGACAATAGCGGCGGCCGGGCCGCTGTCGTCCTTGCGCAGGGCGAACGCCTGACGGTGCGGCAGCGGGGTGAAGCCATTGTGCACAAAGCTGGGCAGCTCGGCATAGCCGGACAGCAGGACGCCATTGTCGGCCAGCATGGTGGCGATGCGCTGAATCGCCGCGCGCACCGTGGGCTTGTCGAAATAGATCAGCAGATTGCGGCAAAAGATCACGTCATAGCAGCCCCGCCAGCGCGTGGCGTCGAGCGTCAGCAGATTGGCCTGGCGGAAGCGCACCTGGCGCTGGATTGCTTCATTGATCTGGTAACGCTCGCTGCCGAGCGGCGTGAAATAGCGCTCGCGGAAGGATAGGTCGCTGTTGCGGAAGGCATTGCGGCCATACACGCCGCGCTGGGCGCGCGCGATGCAGGCCGGACTCAGGTCGCAAGCGTCGATGGCGTAGGCCGACGGCGCGACCCCGGCGTCGGCCAGCGCCATCGCCATTGAATACGGTTCTTCGCCGCCGGCGCAGGGCAGGGACAGGATGCGTACCGGCCGGCCCATGCGCGCGGCGTCGGCGGCGCGCAGTTGCACATGCTGGACGGCGACGACAAAGGCTTGCGGGTCGCGGAACAGCCAGGATTCCGGTACCACCAGCAGCTCCACCAGGGCGGTCAGTTCTTCCGGCGCGATGTCGCGCAGATAGGCTTTACGGTCGCGGCAGCCGGTCAGCTCCATGCGCTGCTGCACCGCCTCGTCCACTGCAGCGCGCGACAGATTCATGCCGGTGGCCTGGCGCAGCAGCTCGGTGGCTTTCATGATGGTATGCCCCTGGCTTCGCCCTCAGGCTGGAACAGCAGGGCGCGCAGGGGCGGCGGCAGCAGCTCTTCCAGCCGCACCAGCTGCACGAGGCCGGCCGCGTCGCCCGCCACGGCGCCGAGGAAGGGGGCGGCGGCCACGCCGCTGGGACTGAGCGCCGCCGCGTCGACGTCCTGCACGCCTTGCACTTTTTCGGCCAGCAGGCCCAAGGCATGCGGCTCGCCTTGCGGCGCGCGGTAATCGACCAGCAGGATGCGGGTATCGACCTGCTGCGGCGCCGCCGCGCCGCCGCTGATGCGGCATAGATCGATCACGGGCACGCTGGCGCCGTGCAGGTTCATCAAGCCGGCCACGGCATCCGGCGCCAGCGGCAGCGCCTTCAGCTCCATCAGCGGCAGCACGCGCTGCACGGCCGCCAGCGGCAGGCCGTAGCGGTCGGCGCCGATATGGAAGACCAGCACTTTCATCGGCGCTCCCGCCTAGCCGCCGCCGGCGACGGCGAAGGTGGCAACGCTGGATTGCAGGTCGGTAGCGGCGTACTGCAACTGGTGCACCGCCTCGCTGGTGGACTTCAGCGACTCCACCGTCTGCTGGGTGGCGTCGTTCAGCTGCATCATGGTTTCCGTGATCTGCTGGGCGCCCACAGCCTGCGACTGCATGCCTTGCAGCACGGCGTCGAACTGCGGCGCCAGCTTCTGCACCTGGTCCATCACGCCCGAGAGCTGCTCGACCACCTGGCGCACTTCGCCCACGCTGCGCCGAATCTCTTCGGAGAATTTGTCCATGCCCATCACGCTGGCCGAGACGGCCGACTGCATCTCCTTGAGCATCTGTTCGATATCCCAGGTGGAGACCG
The DNA here is from genome assembly GCF_013369485.1 of Massilia sp. BJB1822. Lineage (GTDB taxonomy): Bacteria > Pseudomonadota > Gammaproteobacteria > Burkholderiales > Burkholderiaceae_D > Rugamonas. Next base: position 61,372 of record NZ_JABWEB010000022.1, on the reverse strand, counting down.
AGGTCTGGTCGGCCAGGCGGCGGATTTCCGTGGCCACCACCGAGAAGCCGCGGCCCGCCTCGCCCGCCTTCTCGGCCTCGATGGCGGCATTGAGCGAGAGGATATTGGTCTGGTCGGCCACTTTCGTGATGGTGGTCAGCACGCTGTTGATATTGCTGGCCTTTTCCGACAGCGCGGCCAGCTTGGCGTTGATCGAGTCGGTGGCCGCCACCATGGTGTGCATGGTCTGGTCCATGCGGCGCAGATTGCCCTGCGCTTCGGCGGTGGCGCTGGTGGTGTAGTCGGCGACGGCAGTGGCGTCTTCCATGGTTTTCAGCAGCTGGCTGGTATTGCTGGAGATTTCCTTGGTGGTGGCCAGGATTTCCACGCTGGTCTGGGCCTGTTCCACGCCCATGGCTTCCTGTTCCTTGGCCGAAGCGGCGATTTCAGTGGCCGAGGTGGTGACCTGGATGCCGGCCTTCTGCACATTGTTGATCAGCAGGCGCAGATTCTCGAACATGCGTCCCATGCCATCGCCCAACTGGCCGATGGCATCCTCGCCGCCGATGGCGACATTGCCGGTCAGGTCGCCGGCGGCGGCCTTGTTGATGGTCACCAGCAGGGTATCGACCTTGGACTTGAGCAGGTCGGAAGCCGCTTTTTCCTTCTCCTGGCTGGCCTGAATGGCTTGCGCCATCTTGTTGAAGGCATCGCCCACCTGGCCCAGTTCATCGCCGGTGTTGACGGTGGCGCGCGCATTCTGGTCGCCTTCGCCGATGCGGCCCGCGGCCCAGCTCAGGTTGGCCAGCGGCGCCAGGATGGCTTTGGAGAGCAGGATCACCACCAGCAGCGACAGCGTGACGCAGACGGCGCCGCCGACGGTCAGCACCATCAGCATATTTTCCTGCTGGCGCTGGCTGGCCTGGCTGCGCTGGGCCAGCAGGCGGTCTTCCTCGGTGGCCGCCTCGTCGAGCAGGCGGCGGCCTTCCTGCACGGCGCTGGCGCTGTCGCGCAATTCCTTGGACTGGCCCATGAGGTCCGCCGCGCCGGCCGTGTTGCCGAGCGAGCGGCGTTTTTCGATCTGGGCCCGCATCAGGGTGTCGGCCCAGGTGGTCAGCACGGTTTCGGTCTTTTTCAGGCGCTCGTTCTGGGCGGGATTGTCGGCGGTCAGCTTGATCAGTTCGCGCAGGTCACGCTTCATTTCGGCGATCTTGTCCTTGTTGCCGCCGCTTAGGGTGGCCTCGTTGCCGGTCAGGAGATAGCCGCGCACCTCGACCTGGATGCTGAGGATGGCGTTGTTGACCGCGTCGATATCATGCAGCACTTCCATGGTGTGCTTGTCCCAGTTATTTGCCTCGGCCAGGCTCTGGAAGCGGTTATAGGCAAGCAGCAGCAGGATGATCAGGACCGCGAGAATGGTCCCAAAGCCGAAATAGAGTTTGTGTTTGACGCTCAGATTTTTGATCATTTTTTCTCCTGGCGGGGACAGGGCTTATGGCAGGAAATGTACCATTTTGAGGCGAGCTGCGCGAGCAGTGCGTATGGCGGGCGCAAAAAAAGCCGCCCGAAGGCGGCTTGGCGTGCACGCTGGTGCAGCAGTCTTACTGGCCGCGCTTGTTGCGCGCGTTGGCGGCGATGCGCATGCGCAGGGCATTCAGCTTGATGAAGCCGCCGGCATCGGCCTGATTGTAGGCGCCGCCGTCTTCGTCGAAGGTGGCGATGGTCTGGTCGAACAGCGAGTCGGTTTTCGAATCGCGCGAGACGACGATCACATTGCCCTTGTACAGCTTGACGCGCACCCAGCCGTTGACGGTCTGCTGCGTGTGGTCGATCAGGGTTTGCAGCGCGACGCGCTCCGGCGCCCACCAGTAGCCGTTGTAAATCAGCGAGGCGTAGCGCGGCATCAGGTCATCCTTCAGGTGGGCCACTTCGCGGTCCAGGGTGATCGATTCGATGGCGCGGTGCGCTTTCAGCATGATAGTGCCGCCCGGCGTTTCATAGCAGCCGCGCGACTTCATGCCGACGTAGCGGTTTTCCACCAGGTCGAGACGGCCGATGCCGTGCTTGCCGCCCAGGCGGTTCAGTTCCGTCAGCACGGCGGCGGCGCTCAGGCGCTTGCCGTTCAGGGCGACGATATCGCCTTGCTCGTATTCGATGTCGAGGTACTCGGCCTGGTCCGGCGCCGCTTCCGGACTCACGGTCCAGCGCCACATCGATTCCTCGGCTTCCGCGCTCGGGTTTTCCAGGTGGCGGCCTTCAAACGAGATATGCAGCAGGTTGGCGTCCATCGAGTACGGCGCGCCGCCGTTCTTGTGCTTCATGTCGATGGCGATGCCGGCGTCTTCCGCGTACTTCAGCAGCTTTTCGCGCGACAGCAGATCCCATTCGCGCCATGGGGCGATCACTTTCACGCCCGGCTTCAGCGCATAGGCGCCCAGCTCGAAGCGCACCTGGTCGTTGCCCTTGCCGGTGGCGCCGTGCGAGATGGCGTCGGCGCCGGTCTGGTTGGCGATCTCGATCAGGCGCTTGGCGATCAGCGGACGGGCGATGGAGGTGCCCAGCAGGTATTCGCCTTCGTACACGGTGTTGGCGCGGAACATGGGGAAGACGAAATCGCGCACGAATTCTTCGCGCACGTCGTCGATGAAGATGTTCTCGGGCTTGATGCCGAACTTCAGCGCCTTGGCGCGGGCCGGTTCCAGTTCCTCGCCCTGGCCCAGGTCGGCCGTGAAGGTAACGATTTCACATTTGTAGTTATCCTGCAGCCATTTCAGGATAACGGAGGTGTCCAGGCCGCCGGAATAGGCGAGGACTACTTTTTTAATGTCGCTCATGCTCGTTCTCGTTTCAGGTTGGGTATAGGGTAGGGCGCTTATTTGCTGTCGATGCGGCCCAGCAGCAGGTACTCGATCAAGGCCTTCTGGATGTGCAGGCGGTTTTCCGCCTCGTCCCAGACCACCGATTGCGGGCCGTCGATCACTTCGGCCGCCACTTCCTCGCCGCGGTGGGCGGGCAGGCAGTGCATGAAGAGGGCGTCGGGCGCGGCGCGCTGCATCTTGGCCGCATCGACCATGAAGCCGTCGAAGGCTTTCAGGCGGGCCGCGTTTTCGGCCTCGTAACCCATGCTGGTCCAGACGTCGGTGTTGACCAGGTGGGCGCCGGCGCAGGCGTCGGACGGATTGTCGAAGAAGGTGTAGCGCTCGGTCTGCACCTGCGACAGGTCCATATCGTAGCCTTTGGGCGTGGACACGTTCAGGTGGAAGCCGAACACTTCGGCCGCCTGCAGCCAGGAGTACAGCATATTGTTGGCGTCGCCCACCCAGGCCACGGTCTTGCCCGTGATCGGGCCGCGGTGCTCGTAGTAGGTGAAGATGTCGGCGAACACCTGGCAGGGGTGGTGCTCATTGGTCAGGCCATTGATCACCGGCACGCGCGAATTGGCGGCGAAACGCTCGATGATCTCCTGGCCGAAGGTGCGCACCATGATGATGTCGCACATGCGGGACATCACCTGGCCGGCGTCTTCCACCGGCTCGCCGCGTCCCAGCTGGCTGTCGCGCGTGTTCAGGTAGATGGCGGCGCCGCCCAACTGGTGCATGCCGGCCTCGAAGGAGAGGCGGGTGCGGGTCGAATTCTTTTCAAACACCATCACCAGGGTACGGTCGATCAGCGGGTGATAGATCTCGTAGTTCTTGAACTTACGCTTGATCACATGGGCGCGCTCGATCACGTATTCATATTCTTCCAACGTGAAATCGGAAAACTGGAGGTAGTGTTTGATCGGTTTTTTCGTAGACATGGTGACAATGTTTGATGCGTGGCCGTGGAGGGCAGAGCGCCGTTTGGCCAGCCTTGAAAAAACCATTATACGGGTTTTCTTTGGCGCACGGCCAGACGCGGCGTGGATAATATGGCAGGTGTGAGAATTGCTAGATTAGTAGATAGAAGCCGCGCGCTCCGGATCGTGCGCGGGCGCCGTCAGCGGCAGGTCCAGCGTGAAGGCGGTGCCGGCGCCGCTGCTGCTGACGGCAATCTGCCCGCCCAATAGCGAGGTGACGATGTTATAGCTGATCGACAGTCCCAGGCCGCTGCCGCCCTGACCCAGCTTGGTGGTGAAGAAGGGATCGAAGATGCGGTTCAGGTGTTCGGGCGCGATGCCGTCGCCGTCGTCGCTGAAGCAGATCTGCACCCGGCCTTCCAGCGGCGTGCTGGCTTCCAGGCGCATGCGGCCGTTCTCGCGGCCCTCGAAGGCATGCAGCAGGGCGTTGTTGATCAAGTTGGTGATGACCTGGCCGAAGGGGCCGGGATAGCTGTCCAGCGCCAGCAGCTGCGGCACCTCGAAGGCGATGCTGTGGTTCGAAGCGCGGATGCGGTTCATCATGGTTGCCACGATTTCATGCGTGACCTGGTGCAGATTGAAGTTGCGGCGCTGCTCCGTGGTGCGGTCCACCGCCACCTGCTTGAAGCTGTTCACCAGGTCGGCCGCGCTGTGCAGGCCGCGCATCACCAGCTCGGAGGCCTTGCGCGCATCGCCGATATAGGCCGCCAGCTCGGAGCGGCGCAGGCCGGGGCCGTTCAGCGCCACTTCCAGTTCGGCCGTCTTGTGTTCCAGGGTGCTGGCGATCAGCAGGCTGTTGCCGATCGGCGTATTCAGCTCGTGCGCCACGCCCGCCATCAGGGAACCCAGGGCCGCCAGCTTTTCCTGCGATACCAGCTGGCTTTGCGCGTCCTTCAGCTGGCGGTAGGCGTGGGCGTTGTCCAGCGCGATGGCGCCATAGGCGCACAGGGTGCGGAAGATCAGCCTTTCGCGCTCGCCGTAAGCATTAGCGTGCATGGCCTGCACCGTCATCACGCCCAGCACCCGTTCGCCCGCCAGCAGGGGCACGAAGAGGGCGCTGACGCTGACTTGCGTGCCGGGCGTGACGGCGGCCACCGGATGCTGCAGGTGGGCCGTGTTCTCCAGGTAGATTTCGCGCCGCTCCAGCAGGCAGCGCACCGAGTAGGCGGTCGGATGGTCGAGCGGCAGCGAGTTCTCGGGCAGGGACAGGCCGTCCTCTACGCCGAAGGCGCGGCTCAGGCGCGCCCCGTCCGGATCGCACAGATAGATGACGAAGGTATTGGCCGCGAGCAGGGCATGCACATGGCGGTTCAGCACGCGGAACACGGCGCCGGCGTCCAGGTGGGTCGTCACTTCCTGGCCGATGGCCGACAGGCGCTCCAGCGTGGCGCTGGTCTGCTGCAGCACTTCGGCGCGGCGCGCTTCGGACGCGGCCAGTTCGCGGTGGTGGTGGCCTTCGGCGCGCGCATGCTCGGTCTGGTGGTGCACCTGCATGGCGATGGCGCGGTTGGTCGCCTCCTGGCTGTGGGTGCGTTCGCGCGCGGCGCTGGCGGCCAGCGCCATCTCGTAAGCCTGTTCGTAATGGGCGGCGCGCGCGTATTCGTGGGCCAGGGCTTCGTACAGATCGCCCGGCACGATATAGCCGTCCACCGTGGCGGCCACGTGCAAGGCCTGGTGCAGATAATGCAGCGGCGGGTTCAGCGCCGTCATGCCTTGCGGCGGCGGCAGCGCATGCTGGCTGTGGATCAGCGCCAGCACGCGCAGCGCGGCGATGTGGTGATGGGCATTGCCTTCCTCGGCCGCCAGATGCACCGCGTCCAGCGCGGTATCCAGCGCCTCCTGGGCGCGGCCCAGGCAGGACAGGGCATGCGCCTGGCCGCGCCGGGCCACGCTGAGAAAGTCGGGCTGGTTCAGGACTTCGGCCCGGCCCTGCAGGCGCAGGAAGGCTTCCAGCGCCGACGAGTGCTGGCTGCGGTCGAGCGAGAGGTCGCCCAGATACTGCAGGGCGATGGCATAGCTGCGCGCGCCGGACACCGGGGCCAGGATCGCCAGCGCCTCGCGCAGCAGCTCGTCGGCGGCGTCCATGCGGCCCAGGCGGCGCATGGTGTCGGCCGTGTGCATCAGGCAGGCGCCGATGCTGCGCGGCCAGCCGGTGGGGCGCGCCAGGTCGAGGGCGCACTGCATCCATTCCAGCGCCGAATGGAGGTCGTTGAGAATGCAGAAGTCTTCGCCGATATTGGTGGCGGCGATGATGGCGGCGCGCAGCTGGCCGGTTTCCAGCGCCGATTCGTAGCAGTGGATGTAGTGGCTGGCAGCGGCGCCGAAGTCGTTGGCCTGGCTGGCGGTCAGGCCCATATAGTCGCTGATCCAGGTGGCAGCGGCCAGCGACAGGCGCTCGGTCTTGCGCGCGAAGTGGACGCCCCAGCGTGCCGCCGCGGCGCGCGGATCGTGCAGCACGGCCCAGCGCGCGCTGGCGCCTTCGGCCACGGCCAGCCGCTCCTGGTCGCCGGCACCGCGCGCGGCTTCCGCGCACAGCGCCAATTCCTCGTCGCAGCGCCGGTGTTCGCCCCGGTCGACTGCGATCCAGGCTTGCAGCCAATGGGCGTCGCCGCAGCCGGCGGGATCGTCCAGGGCTTGCGCCGCCGCCAGCGCCTGGGCCGCCAGCGCGGCGGCTTCGTCCAGGCGGCCGTGCAGCCAGCGCGCCTCGCCCTGCACCAGGTGCAGGCGGGCGCTGATCAGGCTACAGGCATCGGCATCGAGACGGGTTTGCGGCAGCAGGGCCAGGGCTTCGGCGGCGAAGGCTTCGGCGCGCGCGCCGTCGCGCTGGCGCAGATGCCAGGCCAGCGGCAGCAGCACCGGCAGACGGGCGACGCCGCGCAAGGGCAAGAGGGCCAGCTCCCATTGCGCCACGTCGTCATCGACAGCGAACATCTCCATCGTCATTCCCGTTAGTGCCGGCCATGCAAGCCAATGAAAGGCATTGTAAGGCAGCGGGCGCCGGCTGTGCGGGGTGAGTTACATTAATAAAGCGTTTGTGCGGATTCGTGTAGCAGCTGGCCGTATAAAGTGTGGCGCATGCGCGCGATTTTTCCTTCTTCGACGGCGGCCAGCACGCTGCATTGCGGTTCGCTGAGGTGGCGGCAGTTGTAGAACTTGCAATGTCCGAGGTGGGGCGCGAAGTCGCGGAAAGCCCGTTCCAGCATGCCTTCGCTCAGATGGTACAGGCCGAATTCCTGGAAGCCGGGCGAATCGATCACGCAGCCATCCTCGCCCAGGTGGTACAGGCGGGTGAAGGTGGTGGTGTGCTTGCCGGTGTCGAGCGCCTCGCTGATTTCGCGCGTGGCGATATCGGCGTCCGGCACCAAGAGATTGATCAGCGAGGACTTGCCCATGCCGGACTGGCCGATCAGGATGGAGGACTGGCCGGCCAGCAGCGGCGCCAGTTTGGCCACCGTGGCTTCCGGCTCGGCACGCGCCGACACCTCGTGCAGTGGATAGCCCATGGCCGTGTACACCTGCAGCCGTTCGCGCGCGCGCGGCAGGGAGTCGGTGACGTCGGTCTTGTTCAGGATCAGGTGCGCGGTGATGCCGGCCGCTTCCGCAGCCACCAGGGAACGCGACACCAGATCGTCGGAAAAACTCGGCTCGGTGGCGACCACGATAAACAGCTGCGTCAAGTTCGCCGCCAGCAGCTTGGACTTGTACTGGTCCGAGCGGTAGAGCAGGGTCTTGCGTTCTTCGATGGCGTCGATCACCGCCTGGTCGGGCGAGGTCAGGGTCAGGCGCACGCTGTCGCCCACCGCCACATTGGTCTTCTTGCCGCGCGTGACGCATTGCAGGCGCGCGCCCTCCGACTCGGCCAGGTAGTGGCGGCCGTGGGCGGCGATGATGGTGCCGAGGCGTATGCTCTTGCTCATGCCTGCACCGCCTTCTGCAGCAAGGCGTCGATGCGGGCGGCGCAGATGAAATCGTTAAGCGAGAGGCCGTCCACCGAATGGGTGTCGTAGCGCACGGCGCAATTCTTGTAGCCGACCGTCAGCTCGGGATGGTGGTCCTGGCCGTGGGCGATGAAGGCCAGGGCGTTCACAAAAGCCATGGTCTCGTAATAGTTGGCGAAGCCGAAGGTCTTGGTCAGCTTGCCCTGTTCGATCTGCCAGCCGTCCAGCAGCGCCGTCAGGCGCGCCGCTTCGGCCGCATCGAGCGCCTGGGTGGCGTGGGCGCAGTCCAGGGCGCGCAGCGCGGCTGCGTCGCGGATGGCCGCGCTCATGGCGCCACCGCCAGATTCAATTGGCGGATGCGCACGCTGGCCGGCGGATGCGAATCGTAGAAGGCCGAGTGCAGCGGGTCCGGCGTCAGGGTCGAGGCATTGTCTTCATACATCTTGACCAGGGCCGACACCAGGTCGCGCGCATCGGTGTGATGGGCGGCGAAGGCGTCGGCCTCGAATTCATGCTTGCGCGAGCTGAGCGACGTCAAAGGGCCGAAGACGAAGGTGAACACGGGCAGGGTCAGCATGAACAGGATCAAGGCCATGCCGTCATTGCTCTGGCCCGGCACGATCAGCGGCGCCACGCCCAGGCCGGTGAAGAACCACACCTGGTTTTTCAGGAAACCGAGCAAGGCCAGGAAGGCCAGCGAGACGGCGAACATCATGGCGATGCGCTTGATGATGTGTTTCAGCTTGAAGTGGCCCAGTTCATGCGCCAGCACCGCCTCGATCTCCTGCGGCGCCAGGCGCGAGAGCAGGGTGTCGAAGAAGACGATGCGCTTGTTGGCGCCGAAACCGGAGAAGTAGGCGTTGCCGTGCGCGCTGCGCTTGGAACCGTCCATCACGAACAGGCCTTTGGAGGCGAAGCCCACGCGCTGCATCAAGCCTTCGATGCGCGACTTCAGCGACTCGTCGGCCAGCGGCGTGAATTTATTGAACAGGGGCGCGATCACGGTGGGGAACAGCACCATCATCAGGAGCTGGAAACCACTCCACACGAACCAGGCATACAGCCACCACAGCTCACCACTTTTCTCCATCAGGGTCAGCACCACCCATACCAGCGGCAGGCCGATCGCCGCGCCCACCAGGGTATTGGTCAGCAGATCCTTGAGGAAGAGGGCTTTGCTCATCTTGTTGAAGCCGAAGTCCTGCTCCAGATTGAACTGGCGGTAGTAGTCGAACGGCAGTTCCAAGAGGCCGGAGAGCAGGGCGAAGGCGACGATCAGGCCGATCTGGTAGCCCATGCCGCCGCCGCTCAGCTTATACACCTCGACCGACAGCCATTGCAGGCCGCCCAGCAGCGTAAAGCCGATCAGGATGGCGGTATTCACCAGCATGGTCAGCATGCCGAACTTGGTCTTGGCCACCGTGTAATCGGCCGCCTTCTGGTGCGCCGCCAGCGGGATTTTTTCCGCGAATTCGGCCGGCACGGCGGCGCGATGCGACAGCACGTGGCGGATATGGCGCGAGGCGAGCCAGAAGCGCAGCCCCAGGGTCAGCGCCAGGAAAGAAACAAACAAAATCGAAAACGCGTGTGAATACATTCTATGCCTGTGAGAAAATGGCGGATTGTTTAGGCCATGCCGAGAGAGAATTATGTCACAAGAGAACCAAGTCACCGCAACCGCTGCTGCTCCCCGTCCAAATGAAATGAACCTGGTCTGGGTCGATATGGAGATGACCGGCCTGGAGCCGGACACCGACCGCATTATCGAAGTAGCAATGGTTGTCACCGACATGCACCTGAACGTGCTGGCCGAAGGCCCGGTACTGGCGATTCACCAGTCCGACGCCACGCTGGACGCCATGGATTCCTGGAACAAGGGCACGCACGGCCGCTCCGGCCTGATCGACCGCGTCAAAGCCTCCACCATCAGCGAAGCCCAGGCCGAAGCCGAGTTCATCGCCTTCATGAAGCAATGGGTACCGCAGGGTAAATCGCCGATGTGCGGCAACACCATTGGCCAGGACCGCCGCTTCATGGTGCGCTACATGCCCAAGCTCGAAGCCTTCTTCCACTACCGCAACGTCGACGTCTCCACGCTGAAGGAGCTGGGCCGCCGCTGGAAGCCGGAAGTCGTCTCCAGCTTCAAAAAAGCCCAGAAGCACACCGCGCTGGCCGACATCCTCGAATCCATCGAAGAACTGAAGCACTACCGCGAGCACTTCATCAAGCTGTAAGCAAGCAATCAAAAATGTCCCCCTGGCGTCGACCGCCAGGGGGACATTTTTTTTGCTGCGTCAAAGGGTCAGACGTCGGCGCCGTGGCATTTCTTGTATTTTTTGCCGCTGCCGCAGGGGCAATCGTCGTTGCGGCCGACTTTGGGGTCTTCGCGCTTGACGGTGCTGACGCCGGCCTTGCGGCGCGGTACCCAGAATTTGTGGATGGTCGGCAGATTGGCTTCCAGGTCCAGCGCCAGTTTATGCGCCTTGTGCGGATCTTCGACCAGGGGCAGTTCTTCTTCCTTGATTTCATCGGCGCCCAGCAGGTAGATCGGCTGCATTAGGTCGGCGATTTCGGAATCCCAGATCTCGTCCCAGGAGCCGGAACGCAGCTCCATGCCTTCCCAGAAGCCCCAGCACCAGGCTTCGGCATCGATCAGGGTCTGGCCTTCGTGTTCGTGCTCGACGAACAGCGGTTCGAATTCTTTCGGTGCGACTTCAAACGTCACCAGCACTTCGTTCATGAAGCGCATGATCAGGTTGACGATGCGTTCTTCTTCCTTGCCGTTCTTGAATTTGGGCGCTTGCTTGCCGTCTTCGCCCCACACGCGCGGCAGCCATTCGGCCGGCATGATGGTTTCCGGGCCGATGGCGATGGCCGTCAGGTAGCCGTGCAGATGGTCCATGGTCATGGAGTCTTCAGGGCTGCGGTCGCTCAGCAGGAACTGGTCGAGTTCGTCGAATTCTTTTTCGCTCAGGGGCTGGTCGAGTTGCATGGTTTTTGCTCTGTATTTTGATGGAAGGCGCTAGTATACGCTGTCGCCGCCCCCTTTCCCACCTTTACCGTGGCGGCATGCGGAATTCCCCCGGCCTCCCATCCTTTTGCCGGGTGCGCGGCCAACGTTATCAAGTGACTCTCCCGTGGATATCAAACAAGAAAATATCGAAACACCATATGCCGACCTGACTCCCGAGTGCATGTTCAGCGCGATAGAAAGCCTGGGGATCGCCTGCGATGGCCGCCTTCATCAGTTGAACAGTTTCGAAAATCGCGTCTATCAGGTATGGAGCGAGGACAGCAAGCAGTACGTGGTCAAGTTTTATCGGCCCGGGCGCTGGAGCGATGCGGCCATCCTTGAAGAGCACAGGTTTACGCTGGATTTGGCCGGGGATGAGATTCCGGTTGTCCCGCCTTTAAGTTTTAATGAGCGCACCCTGCACCATTTTGAGGGGCACCGGTTTGCCGTCTTCATGAAACGCGGCGGCCGGGCGCCGGAGTTGGACCGGGAGGGCACGCTTGAGTGGATGGGGCGCTTCCTCGGCCGCATTCACGCCGTCGGCGCGGCCAGCGTCTATCAGGAACGCCCCGCTCTCGATATCCAAAGTTTTGGTTTTGCGTCGCGCCAATTTCTTGTCGACGGCAGTTGGTTGCCAGAAGAATTGCGGACTGCCTGGATCAGCGTCGCAGACCAGGCGCTGGACGCCGTCAGCAGCGCGTATCAACGCGCGGGCGATGTTCAGATGTTGCGGCTTCACGGCGACTGCCATGCCGGGAACGTTTTGTGGACCGATGACGGCCCCCATTTTGTCGACTTTGACGATAGCCGTTCGGGACCGGCCATACAAGACCTGTGGATGCTGTTATCGGGCGATGAAACCGATGCGCGCAAGCAGCTCGCTGCACTTCTGCGTGGCTATGAGACTTTCCGCGAATTCGATGACCGGGAGCTGCATCTGATGGAGGCATTGCGGACCTTGCGCTTGCTTCACTATAGCGCCTGGATTGCCCGCCGCTGGCCGGACCCTGCATTCCCAACTGCGTTCCCTTGGTTCGGTACTGTACGCTACTGGCAGGATCGCATACTTGAGCTGCGGGAGCAGATTGCCAAGATGCAGGAAGCACCGCTTCGCCCAGCGTGATAGGAACCGGTTGAACTTGCGGCTGATGTTGTATGGTTATAGGTCGATGTGAAATTCGCGCGGCAATTGAGAAAGCAAACATATCTTGTCCAAACATGACTAAATTTAACGAAATCGGTTTCTTGGCGTCAGAACTTGATGGCTGGATCGCGCAAGTTCGCGATGAATTCAAGCCGAAATTCGACTTGCAGATCGGATAAATCGTCTTGGCATGAAAATGCTTTTTGATTTGCCAGCCGAGAACATGTCAGAGGCACATGTTCTCGGGAAACGGTGTGCGTCGTGGTCTTCAACAAGCCTCGCTGGCAAATCTGGGGAAACTCTGAGCACGGACAAAGTCACTACCGACTCCACGCACGAGCGGACGACAGTGCGGGCGTCAGCCAGCGCTCCCCGCTCGGCAAGCAAGAGGCTGGACTGAAACGACTGCAATGCCCGCCCAAAGCAAAGGTTGCTGAATATGCAAAGAGTTTTTCCGAAGGATTTACAAGAGGCGACTTCGCTGGGGCTGAAACTACTTGATGAATCAAGCAAAGCGGAGCTTGCGTCCCTTCAGTGGGTGCACCCTCATACTCGCTATCAAACCGACTATATCGAAATTGTCGGTTCCTCCATGGGACTAATTGATCGGTCGAATAAGCTTCTTTTGGAAGACATCGCGACGAACCATACCGAACAGCTGCATTTCCTTGAGTGCGTTGACGGAGAGGTGGATTCTGATGCGGCTGTTCGAGTTGTGCTAACTGCAATGTCGAAAGATATATCGAGGTCGTAGGCCATAGTGAAGTTTCTAGGGGCAAGGCGACTCTTCCAAGAGAATTGAGCGGCCGCAAAGAGACGGAACCTACCTGTGGTGCCGGCCTAGCTACAGGTCCAAGTAGAACACTTGAAAATCGAGACAGTATCTGACACTGAATGTTGGATGGGTTATCTCTTTGGTGTAACCTTTGAGGCATGAACGATGATCTCTCCCCCATTGAATGCGGGTATGCCACCGCTACAGAAGCGGAGGCATACGACCGCTGGTTCCGCTCCCAAGTGCAGAAAGCCATCGACGACCCTCGCCCCAGCATCCCTCACGACTAAGCAATGGCCCGTATGCGTGCCATCATTGCGACCAAACGCGAAGAACAACGATCGAATAATAAGCCGTGAAGCCGGCGTGGCTTGAATTTCCAACGTTGGAAAACAGAGGCTGTAGGCGCCGCGAATTAACCTCCATGCATCTTTATCCTATATGGCTCTTTGCATGTCCATGCATCAAATACGTGTTGCTCGAATTTCCAACGTTAGAAAAACTAAAAGAAGTAGTGAGCATTAATCTTTGTGAATAAGGTCCTTGCTTTCAAGCCAGGATTGTATTGTTTTGCCTAAGAGCTTGGAGTGCAGGTTTAAAATGAATTTTGCCTCAACCGAAATTCCTAGCGCTAGTGATTCGTACTGCTCGATTAAAGTTGTGGTCTGACCGTCAGTGCTCACTTCTTCTGCGTCAAGAATGAGCATTCGCGATTTGCTGTTTCCGATAACAATTCCGATAACTCGCCCGTTCCCTAGTAGCAGTGGCGCGCCTGAATGACCCCTCGGTGAGGCGAAGGAGGTCTCATAAACTCCGAACGGAATTCCTTTCATCCCATTTGGTATATATTTTCCAATTTGTGAAACTATGGAACCTTGGAACGACCTTTGGATGATGAAATGCTCATCCCCCACAGTGTGGTCAGCATAAGCATAGCCGGGAGTTCGCACGGGCGACCCTAGGTTCACGAATCGTAAGGTCCAGTGAAGTGGGAATAGCCATGTTTTTTGACTTAGCTCAGAGAATTCAACTCTGAGTACCCCAATGTCACCTTCTAATATTTCAGTCTCTACAATGCGAACTAGGATCTGGCAAAAAGATTCGGGATGAAAGAGTCCAACAGCTGGCTGCCCGCGATTGCTTGATTTCGCTTCATTTAATTCTCTCGCGACATGACCGGCAGTGAGCAGGAACGCGTCACCAATAGGAAATGCCGTACCAAGTACTGCCGATTTCCCCGGATATAGTTGGCCTTCCCGTTCATCTGCTATATGAACGGGAATCGATATTGAGTAAGTTGTGAGTTCTGTCATCGATACCTTTAGGGAGAACGTGTGCTGGCGTGGCCGAACATGAGCACATCAGCTCGACTTGCCTGAGCAGATTAGCGCAAATTAGCCGAGTGTGGAATGATTCCGGTTCAATCGCCACGCCGACTTGTATGCAATAGTACCTCGATTGACAGCGGAAGCCATCAGGACGCGACCTTGTCCGACGTGGGCCATCCTGAGGTAAAGACGTAATCAGGTAAATTCAACAGTAACGACGTTACATTTGGAGAGAAATTTCCATGATGTAATCATGTAAGCTAGGGAGGGAAGATGTGATGACATCGGCAATGTACGTTAGAGGAAAAAATGAAAACAGCAGTCGTCTTTGTTCATGGGTTTACCGGCGGAGAGGAAACTTGGAAAAACTCCGGGGAAGTAAAGTTCTCTACGTTATTAAAAACTGATGCAAAACTCGATGCGGAATTTGAGTTCTTTGAGTTTTCTTACTTTACCAAGCTCGTCGATTTCTTTTCTTCGGCAAAGTTTCAAAAAATACTAAAGGCAATCCCCCTTGTCAATCGAATTCCTGGAGTAACGGGGAGGGTTAAAGTAAACAAGCCAATTGCACAGCTAAGCGAGCAATTAGCCACTTTTCTCAGCTTGCAACTTGGTGATTTTGATGAGGTAATCCTCATCGGCCATAGCATGGGGGGGCTAATAGTTAAAGACCATATTCTCAACTATGAGCCAGGGCATGGGCCGAAGCCGGTAGGATATGTGTCGATGGCAGTTCCACATAAGGGGGCGCTTAGTGCCTTAATTTTGGGTCCGGCAAATAATGTTAATGTCAAAGAACTCACACCCCTTTCAGAATATTGTGATGGATTGAACAACAAATGGACGGACCAAAAAGCAAATCTTCCGGCCAGTCTTTACATGATTGCACAGCATGACGAATGCGTAGCCAAAGAAAGTGCGTTGCCGTTTACCGTCCCCAGGGCGAGTCGTGTAATCGTCGATCATGATCACACTTCCATTTGCAAACCATTCTCATCATCAGATTTGTCCTATGTCGCAGTACAGAAGTTCCTTACAGATTATAGCTATAAGAAGTTTATGCATGTCGTTGCAAATGGTACTGGCTTGTTATCCAAGCCTGATTACGATAAGGAAATATTTGTATTAAAGATGATCGTTTGCGACATTGGTGATAAAGGGATGTCTGACGCAAAAAACTGCTTTTTCAATGCGGAAATAATATCAAAAGCTGCCAACAAAAAAGATATGAAAGAGTTGCAATCGATTCAAGCGAAAGTGTTGAGCCTGTACCAACAAAAATATAACGCATGTAATGTGAAGAAATTGACGCCTAATGAAATATTTGCAGAAGTACATGCAGAAATTACCGCACAAGATTCAGGAGTCCTGAAGGCTACTGCTGATTATATAAATTTTTTGCATAAAAAAGGTCTTTTGCATCAACTTGCTAATAATTTGCGCGACGACGTTGTTTGGAGTGACACTACTGACTTCAATGCCATTCAAACGAAAATGCTATGAATAACTTCGGCCTGATCGATTATCGAGAAGAATTTCACTTGAAAACATTCCGTCGTTGGAACGCGATTCGAGTTCTGTGCAAGAATGCCAAATTCAAGGGCGGCGTACCATTGCAGAAGGCAGCTTTCGTTGACTTCTTACTATGCAATCCATCATTGTTGCAAAACATTTTAGTAGGGTTTTCCCGTGCGCAGCCGGTGCTGAATTTGGAAGAGCTTCTTTACCAGGATAACCTGGAATTCGGCGGAGCATTAGATGTGACGGATTTTTCTCGCACATGCATACTTTTGGTATCAAAAAATTATTTAAATTTTGAGAAAAAGGAAGGGGAAGTCTTCCTATCTACGGGATATGAATTGACTTTGCCAGATAACGATTTGTCGAATAGATGGGAGCGAGAAATTGATTCTTTGCAGCCCATACTTAGTAAGTCAGTGAATATATTGTCTAGTGCAGTTCTTGGAGGAATCAATGGAAATTAGTCCGTACCTGTTAGTTGTTCGTTTGATTATCCAGGGAGTCGTGAAGCAGTATGAAGCTCGATTTCAGGAAGGGCTGAATCTAGTTTGGGGCGATATGGACTCTGGGAAGTCCAGTATTTTAAATCTTATTGATTATTGTTTGGGTGGTAAAAATGATAGCTTGCTCTATGGTGAAATGAAGGCAAATGGGCGGCTCGCTTGTTTGGAAGTTAATTTAAATGGTAAAATTTTCACTTTTGAGCGTGAAATTCTATCTGCTAGTTCACCAATACGGATATATACTGGTTATTTTGAAGAACGGGATCGAAATTTTCCACTGATAGTCGGTGTGTCGCCTGGCGATACTTTTGCCCCGGATGGCTGGGTCTCTGACTTCATTCTTGAGAATCTCGGAATTGCTAAGGTTTTAATTAAAGAATCTAAATATCGAGAAGATTCTTCTTCAGATCGATTGAGTTTTCGTGATTTGATGAAATTGATGTATTTGAAGCAGACTCGCGTTGGTTCTGATGCCCTTTTGGATTACCAATCACCAGTGGTATTTAATAAAAATGTCGAAGTTCAGAAATTTGTTTTCAACATTTATGATGACGAGCTTAGCGCCTTAAATACAGAACTTGGCCGAGAAGTGGCGGAGTTTGGGGAGCTTGAAAAGAATGAGCGTTTCATCCGTAAATTTTTAAGCGATGTCAAGATTGATGTAAGAAATTTTGAGCATTCGCAGGAAGAGGCCGAGCAATACCAAGATAAAATGGCTGTCCTTGATGAAAGTTTGAAGGATCTGAAGGAAGATTTCGTTCTTTCGAGTGACGTAGGCGAGACGATTTCTGAGGCTATTAAAACGATGCGTGCCGAGATATTCGCTGTTGATAGTCGACTAAAAGAAATTGAAAATCAGTATGGCAACTTCGCGAAACTTAATAATACATATCAGTTTGATTATAAGGCGCTAAAGCTTTCTAAGATTTCGCGGCAGATAATTTCCGTCGCAAGACCCAAGAACGACCATATCCCGTGTCCGCTGTGTCAAAGCGATATAGAAATAAATTCCTCGGCAATCGAAGATGATGACATTGAGCACCAATTACGATCGCTGAAAAATAGAACTGCGGGAATCGAAACAGTATTGATGGATCTTCGCGAAGAGCAAAAAGTGCTGCTCAATCAAAAAGAAAAACTTCGAATTCGACTAATAGAGGCAAGCCGTAGTTTTGATGAAAATAACTTGGCCAGTATTTCCCCGCTTCTGACCTCTATCCAAGCGATCGAAGATGCTCGTAGTCAGTTGAAAATTACAGTTGCTGAGGCTGAAAAAAATCTGGCGATTTATAATAAATTTGTTGATATTGGTTCAAAACTGGAACTCAAATCAGCGTTAATTGAGAAATTGCGCCGATCAATTAAGATCATCAAGGATGGTTTAATCGGATTAGATGCAGTGGTTGAGGAGCTGACTGTACTATTTGTTTCGCATATGCAAAAGAGTGGGTTGCAAAAAGTGCATGGCGTATATCTCGACAAGAAATTCACAGGACATTTTAGAGATATTTCTTATTACAATACGTCGTCGGGCGGCGTGAGAACCATCACATCGATTGCGCTCTTCGTGGCTAGATTGCAGTATTTGTTAAAGCATGCGTGTAATTTGCCAACTTTTTTAATGATTGATACGCCGGGTCAAAATATTGGTCGCCACCGGGCCGACGATGATAACACTGAGGTTTCGGACCCTCAGCTTTACGAAAGTATCTTCAATCAGATAATAAAGGTGATTGCTTCAGCAAAAGTAGAAAATAGGAAATGCCAAGTGATTATAGTGGACAATGATTTGCCCGATTCACTTAAAGATGGAAAAAATTACCATTTGGTGAAACGTTTCAGTAAGCAAGGCGGGAAATTTGAAAAGGGACTGATTAATGATGCGTAATATATGAGTGGTCGAATGTTCTATGCATCAGGCATGGAGCATTCAACTGGTCCCGCGTGGGCGTGAATTACGTCCGCCGATGTTTCTAGGGGCGTGCCGCAAGTGGTGATAAAGTAGGCAGCGCAGTTCTGGTCTGGATATCTATAACTCTAAATCCTATGATGAAAAAACACTTACTCGTAGCGTTGTTTGCGGTCATGACTCCATTTTTCGGGTGCAAAGCTCAAAATATCAAAGAGCCTGAAGCGAAAAATCTTTCCATTGAAATCGATGAGCTGCTGACGCCCGAAATCGGCGGGATCAAACAGTTCGTGCAAATCAAAACAAACGATGCAAGTAAGCCGGTTCTGCTGTTTTTGTCTGGCGGGCCGGGAAGTTCCTTGATGGGCAATGCGGAGTCTTTTACCGGCGCTTTAAAGGACAAATTTACGATTGTTCAGTGGGACCAAAGGGATGCCGGCAAAACGTTGAAGTTGAACCCTTCGCCAGTCCAGCCATCCGTTGGTCAAATGCAGGAGGATACGCTCCAGGTTGTGGAGTTTGTAAGAAAGAGATTGCATCAACAAAAGATCTATTTGCTGGGAAGTTCCTGGGGTAACGTCTTGGGATTTCATATCGTTAAAAATCATCCGGAATTGCTGCATGCTTACTTTGCTTCCAATCCCGTCGTGAGCCAGTTGGCAAGCGAAAAGGAAGCACTTGAAATTCTGAAAACCCATTTTCAAGACAATGCCCTCGCCAGCAAGGAATTGGCCAGTGTGAACATTCCTTTCAAAACCGACGAAGACCTGTTTTACCTGAGAAAGTGGATTTTTTATAAGGATGGGAAGAAAAACGTCACAAGCGATGGGTTCAGGACTGGTTTTCTTCAGTGGTCCAAGACGTGGTCGCCTGTATGGAATGAGGTGATGAGTACCGATTTGCCAAAGACTTTGAAGAAGGTGGATTGTCCAATCTATTTCTTTGTTGGCAAAAACGACATTCAAACGTCCACCAGAATCACGCAAGAGTATTTTGCGAAATTGCAGGCGCCAAAGAAGGGGCTGTTCGTATTTGAACATTCCGGGCATCAGATTCATCACGATGAATCGGGGAAATTTCAAACGACCATAGTCCAGATATTGGATGATGGTAAATCTGTAAATTAATCCCAGGGGCGCAGCGAGCTGGCGCGCCGCTCGGGATGGCGGCGCCGCCCCTGCGGCCGGTGTGGGCAGGCGAAAAGCCGAATAGGCAGGGAAATCCCCCTTTCCTTGGCGTCTGCGAAGGCAGTTCTCTCTCTGATAATGGCAAAACCGAATACCCATATCAAGCGAGAACCCCATGCAAGTACAACTGGCCCCAGCTTTCGACGCCGCTCCCCACGTGGACGAGCCGCATGATGTGGTAAGTTCCAGCGCCGCCAACGACGAGGCCCGCCCGGCCCGCGCCGAGGCGGAAATGAAGGCCATCCAGCAAGCGATCGCCCGCGTTGAAGCGGAAGCGAAAGCCGCCTGCGCCGCCGAAAGCCGCGCCCACGCCGAGAGCCGCGCCCGCGCCTTGGCCGAGGACCGCGCCGCCATCGACGCCGCCGCCGCCGCCGTGGCCTTGCAGAACGCCCAGGCTGCGGAAGAGGCGATCAGCGCCAACCGCGAGCGTCTGGAAAGCCTGCGCGCCGCCGCCCAGGCCAGCGTCGCCCGCCTGGAAGCGGTGAAACAGGAAACCGCTGAACTGCGCGCCCGCGTCGAAGCCGACACCCAGGTGCGACTGGCCGCCGAGCAGCGCGCCAAGGCCGAGGAGGGCAGCCGCCGCGCCGCCGCCGACCAGGTCGCGGCCGAAGCCGAGTTGGCAGAGCAAGCGGCGCGCGCCGCCGAAGAATTGATGGTGCAAACCGAGCAGGCCCGCATGCAGGCCGCCGAACGCATGGCCGCCGTCCAGGCCGCCAAGGATGAAGTAGTGGGCATCGCCAGCGCCGACGCCCGCATGGCCACCCTGGCGCGCGAACGCGAACGCCAGGCCCACGCCGCGCGCCAGACCGCCCAGCAGCTGGCCGAGGCCGAAGCCGAGGCGCTGGAAGCGACGCGCCAGCGCGAACGCGCCGACCAGATCGCCCAGGAATCGACCTTCAAGCGCGCCGCCGCCGAAGTGCGCGCCGCTGAAGAGGCGCGCGCCCTGGCCCACCTGGAGCAGGAGCGCGAAGCGATCGCCCTGGCCAAGGCTGAATCCGACCGCAGCGCCGCCATGTCCCTGCATCTGCGCCTGCAAACCGAAAAAGAAATCCGCGACGCCGCCCAGCACCGCGAGCGCATGGAAGCCATGGCCGCCACTAGCGCCGCCGCCCGGCGCGATGCCGACGCCCGCATCATCGCTGCGACAGAGGCGCGCATCGAGGCCGACCGCCAGCTGACGGCTGTCTCCATGGCCCGTGTCGAAGCGGAGCAGCAGGCCGAATTCGAAGTCCACGCCAAGGTCGAAGCCGAGGCCGAAGCCCTGGAGCAAGCCAAGCTGCGCCAGCTGGCCGAGCAGGCCGCCGCCGAAGCGGCACGTGCCGACAGCGAAGAGCAGCAGCGTGCCACCCAGCAAGCCAATGAACGCGCTGCCCTGGCGCGCGCCGCCGCCGAACTGGCCGCCTCGTGTAATGCCGCCGAGGCTGCCGAACTGGCCGCCCTCAACGAGCAAGTCGATACCGCTCAGCACGCCGACGCCCTGGCGCGCGAACGCGCCGGCCAAGCCGCCGCCCTGGTGCAGGCCGAGCAGGAACGCGCTGCCGCCGAGCAGCAAGCCATCGCCGCCCTGAAAGAACGTCTGGCCGAGGAAGAGCGCAGCACGGCCGCCGCCACCGCGCGCGCCGCCGCTGAAGCCGAGCAGGCCGAAGCCCTGCGCCAGCAGCGTGCCGCCGAGCAGCGTCTGCAACTGGCGGCCGAAGCGGAAGCGGCCTCGCTGCGCCTGATGGCCGAACAGACCGACGTCGAAGCCGCACAGAAGGAAGCCGCGGCCCAGGCCGTCGCCGCCCAAGCCCGTCTGGCGGTTGATCTGAGCGAAGTGCACAAGGAACGCTGCCGCGCCGAACAGGAAAAAGCCGCCGCCGCCGCCGCGCTGCTGCAAGCTGAGCAGGAATTCATCGCCACCGAGCGCCAATCGCTGGCCGTGATCGAGCAGAAGCTGGCGCAGCAGCACACCGCCAACGCCGCCGAAGTCCTGGCCGGCCAAGCCATCGCAGGCCGCCTCGAAGCCGAACGCGGCGCCGCCATCGCCGCCGACGCGCGTGCCCAGGCCGAGCAGGCCGCCGCCGAAGCCGCCCGTGAGCGCGAGCAAGCCGAACAAGCCGCCAGCCAGGCCGCCCAGGAAAAAGCCGCCGAACAGCAAGCCCTGCTGGAAACCGCCCAAGCCCATGCCGCCATGCAGCGCAAGCTGGCCGACACCACCAAGGCCATGACGGCGGCCAAGCGCCAGCTGCTGGAACTGGAAACCCGCCGTCAGCAAGCCGCCCACAGCGCCCTGCAAGCCCTGCAGGCGAAAGTTGAAGCCGAAGAAGGCGTGCTGAAAGTCACCGAAGCCAGCGTCGTCGACGCCAGCGAAGCCGCCGCCCGCGCCCAAGCCGAGCGCGAGCAAAGCGAAACCCTGGCACGCGACGTCATCGGCCGCCTCAAAGAAACCGCCGGCTCCGTCTGGCGCGGCCGCTAAGCCCTTTGCGCAATATCAAACAATGTCTAACCCTGGTGTCAGGCGGGGCCGCCGAGGCACCAGGGTTAGACATTTGCTGATTTAGATCAAAGAATGTCCACCTCCGGTGCCTCGGCGGCCCCGCCTGACACCAGGGTGGACATTTATTGAGGGGGATCAAACCGCGGTGATGTCCGCGGTTTTTTATTGCACTTGGAGGCGTTCGACGAAGTATTCGGTTTCGCCGAAGCAGGAGGTGGGGACGCCTTTGTGTTGCTCGTAGGAGAGCAGGACGCGCTTGCCGGTGGCGGCCATCAGCTGGCGCGCGACCTCGTCGTCGCGCACGCTGAATTCGAATTTTTCGGGGATGGCGCCGGGCATCGAGGTCAGCAGGATTTCGCCTTCCCAGGTCTTGCAGATCCAGCCCCGTTTCGAGAACTTTTGCAGATAGCCCGCTCTTTCGCCTTCGGAATAGGAGTAGTTCAGCGTGATCAGCGCATAGGCCCAGAACACGAGGGCGGCAACAACAATCAGGCCCAGCAGGACCAGGATGAGGCGGGAGGGACGGGTCATAGTTTCTGCAAGTAGTGGCAATATTGGGATCTTATCATTGCTTCTCAGCCCTGGGCCGCCGCCAGCCGCCGGTATTTCACCGAGGACCAGAGCGAGACGGCGATAAAGGCCACGCCGGACAGGCCGGTGAACCATTCGGGGATGTGGAATTTGACGCTGGCGAGCATGATCAGGGCCAGGATGCCGATCGCATAGTGGGCGCCGTGCTCCAGGTAGACGAATTCGTCGAGCGTGCCCTTGTGCACCAGATACACGGTGAGCGAACGCACATACATGGCGCCGATGGCCAGGCCGAGCATGATCACCACCACGTCGCTGGTGATGGCGAAGGCGCCGATCACGCCGTCGAAGCTGAAGGAGGCGTCCAGCACTTCCAGATACAGGAAGCCGCCGATGCTGCCGCGCTGCACGGCCTGGCCGACGTCGGCGCCGCCTTCCTCTTCCAGCAGGCCGCTGAGCCAGCCGACCCCGACATAAATCGCAATGCCGACCACGCCGGCATACAGCACGCTGTAGCGTTTGGTTTCGGGCACCAGCTCGGTGCAGCCGAAGACGGCCAGCAGGGCCAGCAGTACGGCCAGGCTTTCCGTGCCGTGCGCGCCGGCTTTTTCTTCGAGCCAGACGATCCAGTGGGTGTCCTTTTCCGCGTCGAACAGGAAGTTGAGGAAGACCAGCAGCAGGAAGGCGCCGCCGAAGGCCGACACCTCGGCATGCACGTCCATCAGGTGGCGCGAGTATTCCTGCGGCGTGGTGGTGGCCATATTCCACACTTCGACCAGGCCCAGGCCGGTGGCCACGGCGACGATGGCCAGCGGGAACAGCAGGCGCATGCCGAACACGGCCACCAGGATGCCGACCGTCAGGAACAGTTTCTGCCAAAAGGCGTTCCAGTCGCGCAGCACGGAAGCGTTGACCACCGCATTGTCAAACGAGAGCGAGACTTCCATGATGCCCAGCACGCCCGTGATCCACAAGGCCGTGACCATGCCGCCCAGGCCGCCATGGCTATACCCCCACCAGCCTGACAGCGCCATCAGCACGATGGTGAAAAGAATCGAAATGCGGAAATGTTTCATTGTCCTGCTACCCCGTATGGTTTTTTAGTGTGTGCGGATTTTATAACAGCCGCTTCCGCCCGGTCAGTGCGTTCTGCCATAATGGCGGATTGCCTAAAAGGATTTCTTGCAATGGATCTCGCCTATCTTCTGACCCCTGTAATGACCTGGACCGTGGTTGGTCCCATTAAATTCCTGATCAATAGCATCCGCGCCCGCCGCTGGGCCTTCAATCTGGTGGGCAATGGTGGTTTCCCCAGCAACCATAGCGCCGTCGTCTCCAGCATGGCCACCCTGATTGCGCTGCGCGAGGGCATCGGCCATCCGGCCTTCGGCGTGGCCGTGACCCTGTGCTTCATCGTCATCATCGACGCCAACAGCCTGCGCCAGCACGTCGGCCGCCAGGCCGCCGCCATCAACCGGCTGGCCAAGGATGACACTGGCCACAAAGGGCTGCGCGAGCGCATGGGCCATACCGTGGTCGAAATCCTGGGCGGCCTGGCCACCGGCATCGCCATGGGCCACCTGATCCACGCACTGTTCGCCCGCGGCTGAGCGCGGCAAGTTCTGTTCCGGCCCGGAGACTCCTCCGGGCCTTGATTCACGGCGAAAAGTACATTTCTGTACTAATTTCCCTCCCTTTCCGGACTGTTTACCGTTTATCCACGTTTTTCGCAGTCCAGCCACAAAAACTGTCCGTCCATACGCATCTTCATTGACGCTATAAAACAGCTCAGGGATACTTTGCGCCTCGTAGTTTGGGTCAAAATATTAATAAAACGTAATCGTCCAACTTCTCGGAGATATTCTATGTTGCGCACTTCCTTATTAGCTCTCGCCGTCGCCACAGCTCTTGCCGCTTGCGGCAAGTCGGACAAGGCGCCGGAAAAAGCCGGCGCCAGCGCGTCGGCCCAGGCCAATGCCGAGAAAGGGGGCGACAAGAAGGCAGCTGCGGGACCGCTGCTGATCTCCTCGGAAGACCTGGTAACGGTGGAGTCGAACGCCCTGGCGTCCGGCCCCGTGATCACCGGCTCCATCCAGCCCGAGCGCAAGGCCGATCTGCGCGCCGAAGTGGGCGCCGTGGTGGTGCAGGTGCTCAAAGAGAATGGCGAGGCGGTGAAGAAGGGCGACCTGCTGGTGCGCCTGGACGATACTTCGCTGCGCGACAGCCTGAATTCGGCGAATGAGGCGGTGCGCGCCCAGACCCAGGCCATGGAGCAGGCCGAGCGCATGCTGAGCCGCCAGAAAACCCTGCGCGCTTCCGGCATGGCCTCGGCCCAAGCCCTGGAAGACGCCGAAGTGCGCCGCAATAACGCCCTGAGCGACCTGGCGGCGGCCAAGGCCAAGTCGGTGTCGGCCAACCAGCAGCTGTCGCGCACCCTGGTGCGCGCGCCGTTCGACGGCATCGTCAGCGAGCGCAAGGTGTCGAATGGCGACACGGCCCAGGTCGGCAAGGAATTGGTGAAAGTGGTCGACCCAGCGTCGATGCGCTTCGAAGGCCTGGTCTCGGCCGACAAGATCGGCGTGGTCAAGGTGGGCCAGCCGGCGCTGTTCCGCATCAATGGTTATCCGGGCCAGCAGTTCAACGGCAAGGTCAAGCGCGTCGATCCGGCCGCCAACCCCGTCACGCGCCAGGTCGAGGTGCTGGTCGAGTTCGCCGGCAGCAATCTGCCGCGCGTGGCCGGCCTGTATGCCGAAGGCCGCATCGAGGCGGAAACCACGGCAGCCCTGATGGTGCCGGAAACGGCCCTGGTGCGCCAGGGCGACAGCTCCTACGCCTGGCGCGTCAAGGACAAGACCTTGAGCAAGGTCAGCCTGGCCATCGGCACGCGCGATGCGCGCAGCGGCCTGTGGCAGGTGCAAAGCGGCTTGGCGGCCGGCGATATGGTGCTGCGCGCCCCGGCTTCGAGCTTCAAGGAAGGGCAGAAGATCGAGCTGGCCGCGCCCAAGGCCGTCGCTTCCGCCGCCGTGACCCCGGCCGCCGTCAGCAAAGGAAACTAAACCATGTTCCTGTCCAATTTCAGTATCAAGCGCCCCGTCGCCATGATCGTGCTGATCGTGGCGATGATGTGCATGGGCTTGCTCGCCCTGAGCAAGCTGCGCGTCAACCAGAATCCGGACGTGGAAGTGCCGGTGATCATTGTCAGCATCCCGTATCCGGGCGCCTCGCCCGAGACGGTGGAGCGCGAGATCGTCAACCGCCTGGAAAAATCGCTGCAAAGCATTACCGGCGTGACCGAGGTGAACAGCCAGGCCAACGAGGGCAGCGCGCGCATCGAGATGCAGTTCAACTTCAGCAAGAACCTGATCGAAGCGTCCGACGAGATCCGCAATTCGATCGCCTCGGTGCGCTATAAGCTGCCGCTCGAGATGCGCGAGCCGATCCTGCAGCGCTTCGACCCCTCGGCCCAGCCCGTGATGCAGTTGTCGATCTCCTCGCGCACCCAGTCGCATGCGGCGATATCGCGCCTGGCCGAAGACCAGCTGGCCGACCGCTTCCGCGCCCTCGACGGCGTGGCCGTGGTCAACGTCAACGGCTCGCTGCGGCGCGAGCTGTCGGTGCTGCTGCGCGCCGAGAAGCTGCGCGAGTTCAATGTCTCGGTGGCGGAAGTGACCAATGCCCTGCGCCTGCAAAATACCAATGCGCCGGTGGGCAAGGTGCGCGGCAGTCTGGAAGAGAAAAGCATCCGCCTGGTGGGCCGCATCGAGCGTCCCGAAGAATTCCAGGACGTGGTGGTCAAGCGCCGCGGCGATGAGGTGATCCGCCTGGGCCAGTTGGCGACGATCGAGGACGGTTTTGCCGAAATTAATAATCTGAGCCTGCGCAGCGGCAAGTCGAATGTCGGCATCTCCGTCATCCGTTCGCGCGACGCCTCCACTGTCAGTGTGGCCAAGGCCACGCGCAAGCTGGTCGCGGAAATCAATAAGGAGTTGCCGGAAGGTACCTCCATGGAAGTGACCCAGGATGGTGGCAAGGATGCGCAAAGCAGCCTGAACAACGTGATCGAAGCCCTGGTGTTCGGCGCCGTGCTGACCATTTTCGTGGTCTATGCCTTCCTCAATTCCTGGCGCTCGACCCTGATCACTGCGCTGTCGCTGCCGACTTCGGTGATCGCGGCCTTTATCGCGGTCTGGCTGTGCGGCTTTACCCTGAACTTCATGACCCTGCTCGGCCTGTCGCTGGCGATCGGCGTGCTGATCGACGACGCCATCGTGGTGCGGGAAAACATCGTGCGCCATATGCAGCTGGGCTCCGACCGCCGCAAGGCAGCACTCGAAGGCACGGCCGAAATCGGCCTGGCCGTGGCGGCCACCACCTTCTCCATCATGGCCGTGTTCATTCCGGTAGCCTTCATGCCCGGCATCTCCGGCGAATGGTTCCGTCCCTTCGCGCTGACCGTGACCTGCTCGGTGGCCGTATCGCTGTTCATCTCGTTCACGCTCGACCCGATGCTGTCGGCCTTCTGGGGCGACCCGCCGGACCACCATACGGCGCCGAAAAAAGGCATCGGCAAGGTGCTGGACAGGTTCAACCACTGGTTCGACCGCCAGGCCGACCGCTACGGCCATGTGATCGCCTGGGCGCTGCACCACCGTAAATGGATGGGCGCCATCGCGCTGGCCAGCTTCATCGCCGCGCTGGCCCTGCAAGCCACCGTGGGCGGCTCCAGCTTCCTGCCGAAGTCCGACTTCGGCACCCTGGCCATCGACGTGCGCACGCCGTCCTCGAGCAGCCTGGAATACAGCCGCCTGAAGCTGGACAAGGCGGCCCAGATGGCCCATACACTGCCGGAAACCAAGGCCACCAGCACCTATGTCAATCTGAGCGGCGGCCGCATCTATGTCGACATCGGCAAGAAGCATGAGCGCAAGCGCTCGGCCACCGAGGTGGCGATCGAGCTGCGCCAGAAGATGGCCCAGCTGGTCGGCGGCGAATTCGTGGTGCTGGACGACTTGTCGAATAATGCGCGCAAACCGGTGCAGATCGAATTCACCGGCCCCGATTCGCGCAAGCTGATCCAGATCACCAACGATTTCATGGCCAAGCTGCGCCAGGTGCCGGGCGCGGTCGATGTCGGCCTGTCCGAACTCGATCCGAAAGACGAGATGCAGATCGAGCTGAACCGCGGTCTGGCCAATTCCATGGGCATTTCGGCCGGCGACGCGGCGCAATCGCTGCGCGTGGCCTTTGCCGGCATCGAGGTGGGCGACTGGGTCGATCCGACCGGCGAGACGCGCGATGTGGCGGTGCGCCTGCATCCGGACGACCGCACCAGCGCCGAGAATATCGAGCGCCTGCCGATCGGCGTCACCGGCACCAACCAGATGGTGCCGCTGGACCAGATCGCCACCGTGACCATGGGCAAGGGACCGGCCACCATCCGCCATAAGAACGGCAAGCGTTCGATTTCGGTCTCGGCCAACGTCGAAGGCCGTTCCTCGGGCGAAGTGACGGCCGAGGCCATGAAGCTGGCGAAAGCCATGGACTTCCCGCCCGGCTACGGCCTGGACCTGGGCGGCGCCGGCAAGGACCAGCAGGAAGTGTTCACCCAGATGTTCATCGCCCTGATCTCGGGCATCGGCCTGATGTACCTGATCCTGGTGATGCAGTTCGGTTCCTTCACGGCGCCGGGCGCGGTGATGCTGTCGCTGCCGCTGTCCCTGATCGGCGTGGTGGTGGCCCTGATCTTGACGGGCGGCACGCTTAACCTGATGAGCTTTATCGGCATCATCATGCTGATGGGTCTGGTGGCCAAGAATGCGATTCTGCTGCTCGATGCGGCGCGCAAGCGGGAGGAGGAGGGCTTTAACCGCGAGGATGCGCTGATGTATGCGGGCCGCATGCGCTTGCGCCCGATCCTGATGACGACCTTCGCCCTGATCGCCGGCATGCTGCCGGTGGCCATCGGCCTGGGCGAGGGCGGCGAGTTCTACCGTCCGCTGGCGATCGCCATCATCGGCGGCACGATCACCTCGACCATCCTGACCCTGCTGGTGGTGCCGACCTTCTATGACAGCATCGAGATCGCGCGCGACCGCATGGCGGCCAAGTTCCAGCGCCGTCTGGCGCGCTGGCCGGCGATTGTGGCCTTCCTGCTGACGCTGGTGGAGGCGCTGCTGACCCTGGTCTTCGTGCGCCTCCTGTTCCGCGGCTTGCGCGCCCTGTTCCTGCTGATCGGCGGACGCCGTACCCCGGCCAAGGCTAGCGCATAGAAAGTTACTGGGTAGCAAGTTTGCAACAAAAGGGGCTATGGCCCCTTTTGTTTTTTGGCTGCCTAACTTTTTTGCACGTACGTTCTTATTTTATGGTGTATGCTCGCGGTTCGCGGCGGCTTCCTGCCGTCGGCGATCCGACATACCCGTGAAAATAGTGAGACTTAATACATATATGAATAAGAACACTCTGTCCCTGATCATCGCGGCTGCCCTGGCGGCCGCCTCCATGAATGCGGCCGCATCCGGCTACCGTTTCGGTTCCCAGAGCGTCGGCGCCCAAGGCACGGCTGATGCCAACGGCGCGGAAGCGGCCGATGCTTCCACCATCTTCTCCAATGCCGCGGGCCTGAGCCGCCTGCAAGGCACCCAGGCGACCGGCGGTCTGACCGTCGTCGTGCCGCATTCGACCTTCGCCGACAGCGGCTCCAAGCGCTTCACCGGCACCTCGACCGGCGGCCTGCAGACCCAGGGCGACTACGCGCCGAACGCCGTGGCCGCGCCATCGTTCTACCTGAGCCACCAGCTGAACAATCAATGGACTGTCGGCATGGGCATGTTCGTGCCTTACGGCACCAAAATCGATTACGACAACAACTGGTCCGGCCGCTATGCGCTGACCAATATCAAGCTGGAATCGATCACCCTGAACCCATCGGCTTCCTTCAAGCTCAATGAGCAGCACGCTTTCGGCTTCGGCATCAGCGCCGAGTTCATGAAAGCCAAGCTGGGCCAGGGCGTGGACGTGCCTGGTTCCGTGCAAGCCCTGGTCGCCAGCGGCGCCAGCACCGCGATGGCCCAGCAGATCGCTGCCCTGGGCGGCAATCCAGCCGCGCTGCGCACCGCGCAAGACGGTCACGCCACCATGAACGGCAAGGATTGGGGCTTCGGCTTCAATGTGGGCTATCTGTTCAGCCTGGACAAAGACACCCGCTTCGGTATCGCTTACCGTTCCTCCATCTCGCACAAGCTGAAAGGCGGCGCGACCTGGGACTTCTCCAGCGTGACGGCCGATCCGGTGGTCAACAAGGTGCTGCAAGCGGCTTCGCGCAAGAAAAACTCGCCAGCCCTGGTTGAGCTGCGCACGCCGGAAACCCTGTCCGTCAACGCCTTCCACCAGTTCAACGACAAGTGGGCCGGCATGGCCGACGTGACATGGACCCGCCACTCGCGTCTGAAAGACCTGAACATCCAGTTCGTCGACACCGGCGAAGGCGATGAAGTGATCCGCCAGAACTGGAAAAACACCTGGCGCGTGTCGCTGGGCGCGAACTACAAGTTCGACGACAAGCTGACCCTGCGCGGCGGTATCGCCCACGACCAGGCGCCGGTGCGCAGCGACGAGCTGCGCCACGCCGCACTGCCGGACAGCGACCGCAACCAGCTGTCCCTGGGCCTGAACTACAAGCTGACGCCAAAATCGTCGATCGACCTGGCTTACAGCTACCTGGCCTTCAAGGATGGCAACACCAACTACCGCAACAACTGCAGCCCGCTGATGCACAACTGCACCGGCAACGGCGAACTGACCAAAGGTACTTACCAGACCCACCTGCAACTGCTGGGCGTGGCGTACAACCACCAGTTCTAAGCAACAAGCAGCGCGCTTCGGCCCAGGCTGAAGCGCGGCGCGGCGAAACCGGCGTGCTCCGCAAGGAGGCGCCGGTTTTTTTGTGCCCCGCCCGCAATTCAGGAGGGTGGCCTTCAGGACTTGGGCGCGGCCGGCACGTCCGGCGTGGCGGTGACGGGCGTGCCGCGCGCTTCCAGCGGCGCCAGGAAGTTCACCAGATTCAGCTCGAGCTTGCCCTGCTTGCCCAGGGCTGGATTGAAGCGGTACGAAGTGACGCCGCAGTTCGGCACGTCGGCGGCGCGGTCGAGCGCCAGAATGCCGGCTTCATCCTGGCGCTCGAGCAGATAGCGCAGACACATCACGATGACCTGGTGGCCGACGATGAGCACGCGTTCGCGCCGGTATTCGCGGGTGATGGTGTCGAGCACGCTGCGCAGGCGCAGGATCACATCGCACCAGCTTTCGCCGCCGGGCGGACGAAAATAGAACTTGCCCACATGGCGGCGCTGCGCATGCAGCTCGGGATATTTCTCGGCAATGCCCAGCGGCGTAAGCCGGTCGAGGATGCCGAATTCCTTTTCGCGCAGGCGCTCGTCGGCGTTCACGGCCAGCAGCTCGGCGCGCGGCAAATGTTCGAGGATGGCTTCGGCCGTGGCGCGCGCCCGCAGATAGGGCGAGAACAGCAGCACCGTGGGCTGCTCATCTTCGGGCAGGGCGCCGAACCACAGGCCCAGCGCCTGCGCCTGCTGCTGGCCCAGGGCGGATAGTGGCACGTCCATATCGCGCTCGGCGATATCGATCAGCAAGCCGGCGGCGGCTTCGGCGGCGTCGCGCGCCACATTGCCGGCGCTTTGGCCATGCCGGACCACCCACAATTGTTGCGGCCACTTCTGTTCCATTGCGCATCCTTCCAGGTCGAGGCGTCGCAGGCATGCTAGCCGAATCCGCAAAAGGGTGGCGCGGCAAAGCGCCGCGCGGCCCGGAGGCTCAGGCGGCCGCCGGCAGCCAGATGTCGAAGCGGGTGGCGCCGTCGGCGCTGGCCGCCAGGCGGTAGGGGAAGCCGTGCCGGGTCAGTACCTCGCGCACGAAGAGCAGGCCGATGCCCTGGCCGTCCTTCTTGGTGCTGAAGAAGGGCGCGAACAGCTGGCCCGGCGGCACCAGGCCCAGGCGGCCGCCCGAATCCTCGATGCTGAGGCGGGCGCCGCCGCCTTCGCGCCGCAGCGCCAGACGCACATAGCCGCTGGCCTGGCCGGTGTCGCGCATGGTCGCTTCCACCGCCTCCATCGCATTCTTGACGATGTTGAGCAGCGCCTGTTCCAGCAATTGGCTATCCAGCGGCAGCGCGGCGATGTCCTCGCACACCTCCCAGCCGAGCGCGATGCCGCGGCTGCGGCAGGGTTCGCGGTACAGCCACAGGATGTCCTCGGCAATCGCCTGCAGCGAGGCGGGGCGCAGTTCCGGCGCCGGCATCTTGACGATGCGCGTGAAGCGCTCGATGAATTCGCCCAGGCGCGCATTGCGCCGCTTCACGGCCGTGATGGCCGTGGCGAAATCTTCGCCGTCGCGTTCGGCCAGCTGGCTGCGGTAGTAGAGCAGGGAATCGAGCACCGAACCGGTGGCGGCGACGGTATTGTTGACCTCGTGGCCCAGCACGCGCACCAGCTTTTCATAGGTGGCGCGCTCCGAACTTTCCAGTTCCTCGGTCAGCTCGTCGACCAGCAGGAAATGGCGGGCGAAGCCGCGGTCGAAGAACTGGCCGCGCTGGCCGCGGTAGCGCCGTCCGTCCGGATCGCTGAACAGGCGGCTTTCGCCGGCCGGCAGCGCATCGAGTTCGGCCAGCAGGGCCAGGCTGCGCGCCTGGGCCGCGCTGCCCGCTTCGCCCAGGCAGCGTGCTTCGCCCATGAGCCAGGCGCGCAGCGGTTTGCCGGGGGCGTCGTCCAGCGCCAGCAGGCTCTGGGCGCAGGCATTCATCAGGCTGATCCTGCCGTCGAAATCGAGCACGATGACGGCGCTTGGCGTCGCCTCCAGCAGACGGTCGAGAAAGCCTTGCTGCTCGCCCAGCTTGAGCCGTTCCTGGTGCAGGGCGCCGAGCAGGCTGTTGAACAGCGCCGCCAGTTCATTGAGTTCGCTGCCGCTGCCGGGCAGCAGGCGTGCCGCGTAATTCTGCTCCTGCAGCAAGTCGCGGAAGCGCGCCGTATAGCCCAGCGGTTCCAGCGCGCGCCGGCTCAGGCCCATGCCGAGCGCCAGGCTGGCCAGGATCAGTGCCTCCGCGCCGAGAAAGAGCAGCGGCCGTTCGCGCAGCAGAAACAGCGCCAGGCCGAACAGCAGCGCATGCAGCACGATCAGGTAGAGCGAGAAACGCCGGCTCAGGCTGGCCAGATTGCCGCGCACGCTCATGCGTCTTCCTGGGCTGGCGTGCCCAGGCCATGGCGCTCCAGGCGGCGGTACAGGGCTGTGCGGCTCAGGCCGAGCGCCTTGGCCACGCGCGAGATATTGCCCTGATGCTGGTCGAGCGCCTTGGCGATCATTTGCCGCTCGACCTGTTCCAAGGTCATGCCGTCGGTGCCCAGGCCGCGCGCGCTGGCCGCCTCGTCATGCTGGCTGGCGGCGATGAAGTCGGCTTGCGTGAGCTGCGGCCGGCCCGCCAGCAGCATGGTGCGTTCCAGCGTCTGGCGCAACTGGCGGATATTGCCGGGCCAGGGCTGGGCCGCCAGCCAATCCAGTGCCGACGGCGCCAGTTGCGCGTCGGGCAGGCCGTAGCTGGCCGCCAGTTCGGCCGCGATATGGCGCACCAGCAGCGGGATATCGCTGCGCCGCTCGCGCAGCGGCGGCAGGCGGATGGTGATCAGGTTCAGGCGGTAATACAGGTCTTCGCGGAAATCGCCTGCTGCGACCAGCTCGGCCAGCTCGCGGTTGGTGGCCGACACCACGCGCACGTCGGCCTGCTCGCTGCGGCTGGCGCCGACCGGCAGATAGTGCTGGTCCTGCAGCACGCGCAGCAGCTTGACCTGGTCGGCGCGGTTCAATTCGCCGATCTCGTCGAGGAAGAGGGTGCTGCCGTGGGCGGCGGCGATATGGCCTTTGCGCTCGCTGCGCGCATCGGTGAACGCGCCCTTCACATGGCCGAACATTTCGCTCTCGAACAGGGTGGAGGTGATGGCCCCCATATTGATCTTGACCGGCGCCAGCGCGGCGCGCGGGCTGTTGCGGTGGAGCGCGTCGGCCACCAGTTCCTTGCCGCAGCCGCTCTCGCCCAGGATCAGCACCGGCGCGCGCGTGGCCGCCACCTGGGCGATGGTGCTCAGCACGCGCAGCAGCCGGGGATGCTCGCCGACGATGGCGCGGAAATCGTATTTGGCGTCGAGCTCCTGGCGCGTCGGGCAGGCTTGCCCCGCCGGCGCGGCCAGCGCCAGCGTCGAACGCACCAGTTCGGCCAGCTGGGTATTGTCCCAGGGCTTGGTGAAAAAGTTGGCGGCGCCGGCCTGCATGCCTTTGACCGCCAGCGCGATCGACCCCCAGGCCGTCATCAGCAGCACCGGCAGGCCGGGCCAGTCCTGGCGGATGCGGGCCAGCAGCTCCAGGCCTTCGGCGCCGCTGGTCTGCAGCGAGAAGTTCATATCCTGCAGCACCAGATCGAAGGGTTCGCGCGCCAGCAGCTCCAGCGCCTGGGCCGGATCGTCGCAGCCCTGCGGCGCGAAACCGGCCTGCTTGAGCAGCAGTTGCAGCGACACCAGCACGGCGCTGTCGTCATCGATAATCAGAATGCGGGGCTTGCGCGGAGAATCCATCGATCTTTTTATATCCTTGGTCGTTCATTCGTAATGCAGGGCCGCCGCTGGGTGCAGGCGGCTGGCGCGCCAGCCCGGGTAGAGCGAGCACAGCAAGGATAGCAGATAGATAAGCAGCATCGATAGCCCCGCCGCCGCCAGGAATACCTGCCAGTTCAGGCTTTCGCCCAGCGCGCCGGTGAGCGGCAGCTGCACCAGCAGGGCCAGGCCGGCCAGCATGGCGATGGAACTGAGCAGCAGCTGCTCGGCCATGATCTGGCGATAGATGTCGGCCGCGCTGGCGCCCAGGGCGCGGCGCAGGCCGATCTCGGGGATGCGCTGGCTGGTGTTTTGCCACAGCACGCCGAACAGGCCGAAAGCCACCATGGCCAGCAGGAAGGCTGCGATCACGCTTAGGATGGCGAGCGGAATCATGGAACTGCGCAGCCGGTCCTCGCGCATTTCGCTGAGCGGTTTGATTTCATAATGCCAGTCCTTGCGCAGCAGTTTCAACTGACGCTCCAGCCTTGCTTCGAAGGCGCGGTCGGTGCCAGGCCGCACTTTGAGCAGCACGGTTTCCGGGCCGTCCTTCTCGCTTAGGGGCGAGAAACGCTTCAGCACATAGTTGACCGGTGCCATGAACTCGCCATGGCTGCGGAATTCCTCCACCACGCCCACCACGCGGAACGACTTTTCATCGGCCTTGTTCAGGTTGACTTCGACATACAGCTGGCCCAGGGCCGAACGCCCCGGAAACAGGTTCTGCGCCATGCGTTGGTTGATCAGCACCGGCGTGATGGCGGCGCCGTCGTCGGCCGCCGAAAAGCCGCGGCCCTCCACCAGTTTCACTCCGGCCAGTGCGGCCAGGTCGTCGCTGATGAGCTGGAGATGGCAATTCTGCGCGCGGCTGCCATCGGGCAGGGCCACGGTGGCGCTCATGGTGGCCGTGCGGTAGGGCGAGAAGGTGAGGAAAGCCAGCTGCTCCACTTCGGGCAGGCTTTGCAGGCTGCTGCGCAATTGCGTGTAAATGCCGCTGGCCGGATCGATCGGCGCATCGGCGGCCGGGCGCAGCGTCACCGACCACAGCGGACGGTAGTCGATCCCCAGCGGCAGATGGTAGAGCTGATAGCTGCGCACGGCAAAGGCGGCGATGGCGAAGACGATGAGAAAGGCCAGCAGAATCTCGGCGCTCAGCATCAGATGACGGTTCTTGCGTTTCCAGATCAGTTTGAGCAGATGGCGCAGCATCAGATCGCTCCCTTCAAAGCGTGAACAGGGTCGAGGCGTGACATTTTCCAGGCCGGCAGCACGCCGGACAACACGCCGAAGATTACGGTGATCAGCAAGCCCCAGCCAAACACGGCCAGGTTGATGCCCACGCGCAGATAAGGAATCAGTCCCGACAGTTCCAGCCAGTGCAGCGCGAGGGCGGCGCCGCCCAGCGCCAGCACCCCACCTGCCAGGCAGAGCAGAATATTTTCCAGCACCAGCTGGGCCACCAACTGGGCGCTGCTGGCGCCGAAAGCCTTGCGCACGCCGATCTCGGCGCTGCGCTCCTGCATCCGGCCCATATTCAGATTGACCAGATTCAAAGCGGGCAGCAGCATGAACAGCAGCATCAGTCCGCCCAGGCCCGCCAGCAGGAGGTTGCCGCCGCCATCGTCGCCCTCGCGCTGCAAGAGCGTGCGGGCGTACAGATCGGGCTTGCTGTCGGCCCACATCTGCGCCTTGGCCCATTCGCGCGGATCGTCGAAGCTCACTTCGTTGGCAATCTGTTTCACCTCCTTGCGCAGGCGCGGCAGATCGTCGCTGCTGCGCGCCAGGATCAGGGCCGAGAAATTGCCCCACATTTGCTCGCGGTACTGGGTAGAAGGGTAGGTCGTGACCGGTACCCAGATATCGGACAGGGCGTTCAAATGCATGGCATCCTCCACCACGCCGATCACCGCGAAGCTCTGGCCCGCGCTGCTGAATTTGCGCCCCAGCGGCGCTTGCTCGCCGAACAGCTTGCGCGCGGTGGACTGGTTGATGACGGCCACAAAGCGGCCTTGGGCCACATCGTCGGCTGTAAACAGGCGGCCGGCCAGCAGGTGGAAGTTCATGATGCGCCAGTAATCGGCGTCGGCATGGCGCAGCATCAGCTCACTGCGCTGCGTGCCCTGGTACACCGATACGCGTTCCGGCATGGTGACCGCCGCAACCGCTTCCGCACCGGGCACGTTCTTCAGGTATTTCTCGATCAGCTTGAAACCGGGGGGCGAGGTGCGGATGCGTTCTTCCTTGGCGTCGCTGCCGCGCAGCTCGATCACTTGCAGCATGCGGTCGCTCTTGCCTTCCACGCCGCGCGGGTAGAAGGCTTCCTGCGCCAGTGCCGTGACGACCAGCAGGACCACCAGGGTCAGCACGATGCACAGCAGGTTGATGGCGGTGAACAGCTTGCGCCGCATGAAAACCTTGTAAGCCGTGAGCAGATAATTTCTCAGCATGGCGTCCCCTTACGCGACCAGCTGGCCGTCGAACACGCGCACGATGCGGTTGACGCGGCGCGCCTCCTGCTCGTCGTGGGTAACCATGACGATGGTCGTGCCTTCGCGGTTGAGCTTGAGCAGGATGTCCATCACTTCCTCGCCCATCTTGCTGTCCAGATTGCCGGTTGGCTCGTCGGCCAGCAGCACCTGGGGCCGGCCGACGATGGCGCGCGCGATCGCCACGCGCTGCTGCTGGCCGCCCGAGAGCTGGTTGGGATAATGGTCCATGCGCGCACCCAGACCCACGCGTTCCAGCGCCTCGCGCGCCAGCGCGCGCCGCTCGGCCGCCGTGCCGTTGCGGTAGAGCAGGGGCAGTTCCACATTGTCGATCACGCGCAGGTCGTTGATCAGGTGGAAGCTCTGGAAGATGAAGCCGAAGGTCAGGTTGCGCAGGCGCGCCACGTCGCGGTCGCGGTAGGACTGCACCGGCTTGCCGCCGATCTGGATGCTGCCCTGGCCGGGCCGGTCGAGCAGGCCGATCAGATTGAGCAGGGTACTCTTGCCGCAGCCGCTAGGTCCCATGATGCAGACGAATTCGGCTTGCTGCACATGCAGGTCGATATCCTTCAAGGCCAGGGTCTGCACCTTGTCGGTCTGATAGGTCTTGCTGATTTTTTCCAGTCGTATCATTGCGTTGTCCTTGATTTAGTTTGTGACACGGAAGCTTGCGTATTCCTTGTAGCGGCTGATGTCGGAGACGATGAGGCGCTCGCCCGCCTGCGCGCCGCCGCTGATTTCCACCGCCTTGCCATCGCTGGCGCCGATATCGAGTTCGGTCTTGCGCGCCACGCCGTCCTTGATGACGAAGACGGCCTGGCGTCCCTTGCCGTTGATGGCCGGCCCGCGCTGCGCCACCAGCACGCCGTCGCGCCGGCTGGCGACGATGTTGACGTCGACCCGCAGCTTGTTGCGCAGCAGGCTGTGATGGGGCTGGTCGAGCGTGACCAGCAGCTTGACGGTGCCGTTCTGGATTTCCGGCAGGATGGTGTGCACCTGGCCGGCGAGCAGCAGGCTGCCTTGCTCGACCTGCACCTTCTGGCCCGCTTCCACGCTGCGCGCGTGGTAGTCGGACAGGGAGGCTTCAACCCGGTAGTTGTTTAGCTCGGAGACCTTGGCCACCAGCTGGCCGACGCCGACCGCCGCGCCTTCCTCCTGCGCCAGCCAGGTCAGCATGCCGTCGAAGGGCGCGCGCACCTGGGTCTGGGCCAGCAGCTGTTCCTGCTGCGCCAGCTGCTTGCTCAGGATGTTCTTTTGCAGCTGGGCGCCCTCGATGCTGCTGCGCGTGCTGCGCTTGCTGTCTTCGATCTGTTCGCGGTGCTGGCGCAGCTGGATTTCGATGCGCTGCACATTCAGTTCGGCGGTGAGCATGTCCTCGGCCGAGATGCCGCCGGCTTTGCGCAGCATCTGCGAGCGCTGCAGCTTGGCGCGCGCGCTTTGCAGGTCGAGTTCCAGCAGTTCGATGGCGCTGTTGAGCTGCTTGCGTTTTTGTTCCAGCTCCAGGCTCAGCGCCAGCACGCGGTTTTCCTGCTGCGCCAGTTGTTCCTTCAGGCGCTCGGCTTCCAGCTTGACCAGGCGGCTGTCCAGTTCCAGCAGCAGCTCGCCCGTTTTCACCTGCTGGCCAGGGCGCGCATGGACTTTGGCGATCCGGCTCTGCACGGGGCTGGGCAGCAGTTCCTCATGCACCGGAATCACCAGGCCGGAAGCGTTGATGGTATCGGCGATGCTGCCGCGCTTGATCTCGGCGATGAGCAGCTCGGCCGCCGGCACGCTGGGCGCGACGGCGCGGTTGATGGCCCAGACGGCGGCGCAGGCCAGCGCCAGCGCGGCGCCGCCGCCCAGCAGCAGCAGGCGCTTGCGGCGCTGCAGGGTGGAAGAGGGGATGGCTAGGTCCATGATCGTGGAGTCGGTTGCAATAAGCTCTATATTGCAAACTCCGTGCCAGCTCAGCGAAAATCAGGGAAGACCCGCCGTTGCTGGCGGTCTGCGGCGCGGGCAAGAAAAAAGCCGCTGCGGGCAATGCCCGTCAGCGGCCATGGGTGTCCGTTTCCGGGCAGTCTCAGGCGGCCAGCGTTTCGCTGTCGTTGCCGCTATCGTCCTCGCGGTTGAAGACGGCCAGGTCGGTTTCGCCGAGCACGCGGCTGGTGATGGTGCCGGCCGTGATGGAGCCGCTCACATTGAGCGCCGTGCGGCCCATATCGATCAGCGGTTCGATCGAAATGAGCAGGCCGGCCAGCGCCACCGGCAGATCGAGCGAGGACAGCACAATCAGCGCGGCAAAGGTTGCGCCGCCGCCCACGCCGGCCACGCCGACCGAGCCGACCATGATGATGGCCAGCAGCGGCAGCAGGAAGCCGATGGTGAAGGGATCGATGCCCACGGTGGGCGCGATCATCACCGCCAGCATGGCCGGGTAAATGCCGGCGCAGCCGTTCTGGCCGATGGTGGCGCCGAACGAGGCGGCGAAGTTGGCGATGCCTTCCGGCGTACCCAGGCGCTGGGTCTGGGTCTGCACGCTCATCGGAATCGAACCGGCGCTGGTGCGCGAGGTGAAGGCGAAGACCAGCACCGGGAAGATCTTCTTCACGAAGCGCAGCGGATTCAGGCCGCTGGCCGAAACCAGGCCCAGATGCACGCCGAACATCAGGATCAGGGCGCAGTAGGAGGCCAGCACGAAGCCGATCAGGTTCAGGATGTCGGCATAGCTGGAGGTGGCGACCACCTGCGCCATCAGCGCGAACACGCCATAGGGCGTCAGGCGCAGCACGATGGTCACCAGGCGCATGACGATGGTGTGCGCTACATGGATGAAGCGCTCGAAGGAGGCGAATTCGTCCGGCTTCTTCTGCGCGATGCCGGTGGCGGCAATGCCGATGAAGATGGAGAAGATCACCACCGCGATGGTGGAGGTCTTGCGCCCGCCCGTCATATCGAGGAAGGGATTGGCGGGCAGGAAGCTGATGATCATATTCGGCAGCGAAATCGCCTGCGCATCGGGCAGCTTGCCCTGCAGGTAGGCGCCGCGCGCCACTTCGGCCGCGTTCGAGGTCAGGCCGACGGCGGTGAGGCCGAACAGCTTGGCCATCAGGATGCCGATGGCGGCCGCCACCACGGTGGTCAGCATCAGGGTGCCGATGGTGAGCACGCTGATCTTGCCCAGCGAGCTCGCGTTCTTCAGCTTGAGAATGGCGCCGATGATGGACACCATAATCAGCGGCATCACGATCATCTGCAGCAGCTTCACATAGCCGGTGCCGACGATGTCCAGATATTGTCCGGTGCTGGCGAGGATGGGATTGGCCGCGCCGTACACGGCTTGCAGGCCGGCGCCGAGCACGATGCCCAGGCCGAGGGCGCTGAACACGCGCACCGTGAAGGTGGCGTGGCGCGCCTGCTGGCGGTAGAGGAAGGCCAGGATGGCGGCAGCCACCGCCAGGTTGAGGATCACTTGAATAGCCATGGAGACCTTGACTCAGGTTTTGCGGAAAGGGTGATTTTATAGTGAATCGGGGCAGGGCGTATGCCCCGCTCCCATCCTTTTTCCGTCTTTTTGCCGCTAACTGCGGGCTATTCTCGCTGAGCGCATTAGCTTATGCGCTGACCACCATACGCACGATGGAAATCAGGGTGGCGACCAGCACGGCGACCCCGATCAGGCCGGCGCCGATCACATACAGAGGATTCATCGCATCGACGTCCTTGTCGAAGTCGCGCCTGCGGCGCAGGCCGACAAAGGACCAGGCCACGGCAATCATGGTTTCGCCGAAACCGCGCTTGGTTGGGATGGACATGG
Source organism: Massilia sp. BJB1822 (assembly GCF_013369485.1). Taxonomy (GTDB): domain Bacteria; phylum Pseudomonadota; class Gammaproteobacteria; order Burkholderiales; family Burkholderiaceae_D; genus Rugamonas. The sequence continues at coordinate 21,306 of NZ_JABWEB010000022.1, read as the reverse complement.
GATATCTCCTTACAGATTACTGTGACGGTCCATTTTCACTTGCTCTCAAGAAAATAAACAGACGCAGAAAGCCGCCAAATCGACCATATCAGATGAAACCCTCTAAGCCGGGCGAATTTGATCTAGATCAATCTTCATGTTTAAGCAAAGTTGTTACCATGAATCAAGATTTTTGATAGGAGGTATCAATATGAGCAAGAACATCAAAGCCTACCTGGTCGGCAGCGGCATCGGTTCCCTGGCCGCTGCGGCCTTCATGATCCGCGACGCGGGCATCCCCGGCCGCAATATCACCATTTTCGAAGAGTTGCCCGTGCCGGGCGGCAGCCTGGATGGCGGCGGCAATGCCGAGGAAGGCTACCGTCTGCGCGGCGGCCGCATGCTCACCACCGATAACTACGAGTGCACCTGGGATCTGTTCAAAACCATTCCTTCCATCGACCACGCCGGCAAAACCGTGTTCGAAGAAACGCTGGAATTCAACCAGAAGAACCAGTCGCATTCGCGCGCCCGCCTGGTGGACCGCAACCGCTTCAAGCTGTGCGTGGAATCCATGGGCTTCTCCATGAACGACCGCCTGGAGCTGCTGCGCCTGACCGAAGCCGACGAGGAAGCCCTGGGCGCCAGCGCCATCACCGACTGGCTGTCGCCGGAATTTTTCGACACCAAGTTCTGGTATATGTGGGCCACCACCTTTGCCTTCCAGCCTTGGCACAGCGCCGTCGAATTCCGCCGCTACCTGCATCGCTTCATGCTGGAGTTCTCGCGCATCGAAACCCTTGCCGGCGTGAAGCGCACCGTGTTCAACCAGTACGATTCCTTCGTGCGCCCGCTGTGGCACTGGCTGTCCGACCAGGGCGTGCAGGTGCAGCTGCAATCGCGGGTCACCGACCTGGATATCGTGCAGCAGGACGGCAAGCATGTGGTCACCGGCATCCGCTATCTGCGCGGCGGCGCCGAGGCCACGCTGGCCGTGGGGCCGGACGATCTGGTCTTCGTGCAAAACGCCTCGATGACCGATGCGTCGAGCTTCGGCAGCATGTGCCACGCGCCGGCCAAGCTGACCAAGCGCGATAGCGGCGGCTGGGATCTGTGGGAAAAACTGGCGAAAGACCGCCCCGAATTCGGCAACCCGGCCGTCTTCAACTCCAGCATTCCGGAAGCATGGTGGGAATCCTTCACCGTGACGCTGAAAGATAGCAAATTCTTCGACGCGATGGAACGCTTCACCGGCAACCGCGCCGGCACCGGCGGCCTGGTGACCTTCAAGGATTCGAACTGGTTCATGTCGGTGGTGCTGGCCTACCAGCCGCACTTCCGCAACCAGCCGCAGGGCGTGAAGGTGTTTTGGGGTTATGGCCTGCATCCCGACCGCATCGGCAATTTCGTGGCCAAGCCGATGGCCGAATGCAGCGGTGAAGAGATTCTGCGCGAGCTGTGCGGCCACCTGAACTTCGACTACGACGAGCTGATGACGGCGGCGAATTGCATCCCATGCCGCATGCCTTACATCACCAGCATGTTCATGCCGCGCGCCCATGCCGACCGCCCGCTGCCGGTGCCGAAGAACTCGAAGAACCTGGCGTTCGTCAGCCAGTTCGTGGAAGTGCCGGAGGACGTGGTGTTCACCGTCGAATACTCGGTGCGGGCGGCGCAGATGGCCGTGTATGAGCTGCTGGGTGTGGAACGCGAAGTGCCGCCTATCCGGCACCACGACGATTCGGTGAAAGTGAAGATCGACGCCTTGATCAAGGCCTTCAAGTAAGCGGGGAAGGGCGCCTGCAGCAGCAGGCGCCTTAGGTGCAGTCCGCCGTTTCAGGCGGCATCGCTGGCGCCGGACAGCATGGCGCGCAGCAGCTGCTGCGCCGGGTCTTGCAGCGCGATCAGGTGCAGCAGTTCCAGCAGCTTCAATTCCAGCAGCGCATCGTTGCAGCAGGCATTGCGGTACACATACTCCTGCGCATCCATATAGCGGCGGATCTGTTCCCCCGCATACAGGATGCGCTTGCCGTCGTCGCTTGGCGGCGGATTGTCCGTCGCCGCATCGCTCAGGCATTTCTCCACCAGTTGGCGGTCGATAAAGAGCAGCATTGCATCGAAGCTGGCGTGCGCGGTAACGCGGTGGCTGACGTTATAGGCTCCCGGCGACAGGAAGACCATTTGCCCTTCATCGACCACATAGTGCAGGCCCGCGCTGTCGCTGATGAACTGCTGGCCCTGGGCCACATACATGATCAGCGGCGTGCCGATATGGATCGCCTTGTTATCCAGATTGTGCTTGAGCGTCTTGCGCAGTATGCAGGAATGTTCGCCTGCCAGGATGGGAGCCACCCCTTCCATTGCATAGAGTTCCGCCTGTGTCGCCTTGAGTGTCACGTCGCTTTCCTCCCTTGGTCTGAAAGCGGCCAACTATACACCTGGCTTTAAGGGCGAAAACACGCACTTTGTAACCGTGCGCGGGGTGGCTCGGTGGCTTTAATCCGCGCTCAAATTAACTTTGGTGCTTTTGCCGTTTACGTTCAGATTACCTTGGCTGATGACGATGGAGGAACGCAGCACGCCGTCTTCCATGCGCGCCCAGCCTTCGCCCACAATTTTCGTCATGGCGGCCTGGTAGCAGTTCTGCTGCTGCTGCCAGCGCTCCATGCCCGTGCCTTGGATGTTCGGCACGGTATGCACGAAAGCCTGGCACATGGCGCGCGGAATGCCGGCCGGCACGCTGATCTCAATGCGGCCGTCCACTTTTTTCAGGATTTGCTGTATCGATGCCAGATCCTTCTCGCTGGCATCGCGCAAGCCGAAATGGCCTGTCATGCGGGCGCGGAAGTTTTTGTAGCTCAGGCTGAAATCCTCCAGCACGATGCGGCTGCCATGGCGCGCGGCGGAACGCGCCATGGCCATCAGCACGTTGCCGCGCTTGGCGTTGAACGCTTCGATGCTGGTGAAGGCATTGCTCATGAAGGCAGCGTCCTTTTCGACCTTTTGCATTTCAGCCAGATCGAATTTTTCAAAGCGCACGCCGAGGTGCACGTCCTCGATGCGCTGGCCGAAGACTTCGATGGAAGCCAGGCGTGCATCGGACTGCGAGTCGGCCAGCTTGCCGCGCGTGGTGGTGCGCACAGTCTGCTCGATGCTGCCGAATTTCAGCTCCATCGTCGACACGGAAAAATAGGCCGAGGGAATCGTCACCCGCGCATTGCCGAACCACAGTTCGTCCACGCCGCGCGGACCTGCCGTGAGGATTTCGCGCGGCGCGACGATCAGTTGCGAGTCCTGCGACGACATGGACAGGGTGGGCACGGTAATGAGCTTTTCCTGCGCCGGTGCCGGCGCGGCGAAGGCTTGCGGCGCCAGTGCAGCAAGCAGGAAGGCGTTGCGAAGGAGTGCGTGTTTCATGTGGCTCCCTCGACTCAGACCGCGCCAGCCAGGGCGGCATTGGCGCTTTGCGGATTCAGCCTGCGGCAGACCTGCAGTTGCAGCTCGGCGTCGAGCTGTTCGCAGCGGGCGCGCAGAATGGCCAATTCGACCAGATCGGGCGCGCTGAACAGGTCTTTCAGCACCTGGCGATACCAGCCTTCCGCCACGGGCGCACCGGTCAATTCGCGCGCGCGCAGGTCGATGTGCTCGGCCATGTTGTGTTTGCAGTCCAGCGGATCGATGGCGATGCCGAAGTGCTTGTCCATCATGGTGCGAACCTGCTCGCTCTCTTCACGCGCGAATTTTTTGCCCAGCTTGAAGCTGGCGATAAAGCCCGCGGCCGACAGCAGCAGCACGGCGGCACTGATTACGCCGATGCCATCCAGCGCGGCGAACACGCCCATGATGAAGAGCAGCGGCATCCACACGCGCAGATAGGCGCACAGCACCGAACGCCAATGGATTTTGCGCAGATCGTAGCCGGTGTCCTTCTCGCTGTTGATATAGAAGCTTTGCGTTGGAAACAGCGGCAGATACCAGAAATGACCGAAGCGGGTTTTGACCGCCATGTTGCCGACTTTTTCGACTGCGCCGTAGTTGCGCTTACCCCAGATCAGAAGCATAAAAACCCTTGATTGCAAAATTGATTAATATGCAATTATACCACAAAATTGCCATAGAGAAATTTTGCGGATTCAATCGGGGTATTGCATCCCCAGGCCGCACGCTTGCTTGCCGTCATGAAGCTGTCATCTAGCCTCCCTAGAATGCCGTTGTCAAAAACACAGCAAGGGAAGCAATAATGAAGAAGCAAGAGAAGGCCGTTCGGTTCCAACTGAAAAACGCCAGCCTGTGCGCGGCCCTGCTGGCCCTGAGCGCCTGCGGCGGCAGCGACAGCATCAGCCTGGTCAAGCTGAATACCCTGGACGGCAAGCCGGCCATGGTCGTGGCCCACCGCGGCGCCAGCGGCTATATTCCGGAAGAGACGGTGGAAGCCTATGCCAAAGCCATCGAGCTGGGCGCCGACGCCATCGAACCGGACGTGATCAGCACCAAGGACGGCGTGCTGATCGCCCGCCACGATCCGAATCTGGCTTACAGTACCGACGTGGCTTCCCATCCCGAATTTGCGGCGCGCAAGCGCACTGTGAATGTCGATGGCGAGGTGCAGGAAGGCTGGTTCGCCAGCGACTTCACGCTGGCCGAGATCAAGACCCTGGGCGGCACCTCTACCGACGCCGAACGTCCGCAGCAGTTCAACGGCAAGTACAAGATCGCGACGATCCAGGAAATCGTCGACATGATCAAGAAGAGCGGCCGCACCATCACCATCTACCCCGAGACCAAGAATCCGACCTTCCACCGCCAGCTTGGCCTGCCGCTGGAAGACAAGCTGCTGGCGCTGCTCTCCGCCGCCGGCTGGAACGATGCCAGCGCGCCGGTCTTCATCCAGTCCTTCGAGCCGGGCAGCCTGAAATACATCCGCAGCAAAGGCTCGAAACTGAAGCTGGTGCAGCTGATCGACGCCGATGATGTCGACCTGAAAACCGGCGCCCTGACTTTCGCCGCGCCGTATGACCGTCCATACGACTGGGCACTGGCGGGCGACAAGCGCCTGTTCAGCGCCATGGTCACGCCGGCCGGCCTGGCCGAGATCAAATCCTATGCCGATGGCATCGGCCCATGGAAGCGCTACATCGTCAGCGTCAAAGGCACGGTCGGCACGGACGGCAAAGTGGCGGACGTGAACGGCGACGGCAAGGTCAACGAGGCCGATGCCGTGACCCTGCCAGCCACCACCCTGGTTAGCGACGCCCACAAGGCCGGCCTGTTCGTCCACCCCTACACCTTCCGCAACGAGAAGCGCCGTCTGGCCAGCGACTACAAGGGCGATCCGAAAGCCGAATACAAGCACTTCTACGCCCTGGGCGTGGACGGCCTGTTCTCCGACTTCGCCGACACCGCTTTGCAGGCGCGCAGCGACTACTTCAAGGAAATCGGTTACTAAGCCTTTGCTCCGGGCAGGCGAACTTTTGGCAAGGGTTAGCGGGCGCTGCGCACATGCCGATGTTTTTGCTGGTACATCTCGACATCGGCCAATTGCAGATAATCGGCCAGGGAGGCGCTGGAAAACGTGTCACAGCTGACTACGCCCGCACTCAGCGACAGCGTGCCGGGGAAGCGGCTGCTGCGGTTGAAGTCGGCAATGCGGCCGCTGAGGCGGGTACGGATGTCTTCCGGTGCGGCCTCGTCGAAGGTGAAGGCGGCAAACTCGTCGCCGCCAAGGCGGGCGATCACATCGCCGCTTTGAAACGCGCTGCGGAATACGGCCGCACCATGGCGTATCAGTTCGTCGCCTTTTTCATGGCCCAGCTCATCATTGACGGTTTTTAAGCCATCGACATCGGCGAACACCACAGAGCAGGCGCGGGCTTGCTGCCGCGCCAGCAGGAAGCACTGTTCGGCGCGCACGAAAAAGCCGCGCCGGTTCTGCAGCCCGGTCATGACATCGATGCTGGCCAGGTCGCGCGCTTCGGCCGTCTGCGCGTCGCGCATCCGCATGTCCTGGGCATGCTGGCGGCCGGCCTGACGCAGGACGGCCACCCGCGCATTGAGGCGGGTCTCGCGCCGCTGCCGTGTATTCAGTCCGGCGAGACAGGCGCCGGCCAGGCATGCAATCTCTTGCAGCTGATGGCGGGCATGCGCAAGATGGGCCGCTTCCTGCGGCGAGTGCCAGTTGAGTAGAAACACGCCTTCGCAGGCGGCTGGAGGGAAGGGCAATAGCAGCGTGCTGCCGTGAAGCGTGTGCAACAGCGTGCCTTGACTGGCCGTCTCGGACGGGGGCTGGCCGATCCGCGTCGGCGTGCCATGGGTTTGCGCCAGCGCATGCAGGGCCAGGCGATACAGGGCCGATGCCAGATCGGAGGGGAGCGGTTGCCCGGCCGCGTCAAAACGCAGGCTTTGCGTGGTGCCACTCTGGCGCAGCAGGATCAGCGTCTCATCGCTGTTCAGGCTGGCAAGGCTGGCGCCAGTGAGGTCGAGCGCGCTGCGCACATTGGTCGCCGTCAACAACTGTCGGGCCAGCTGTAGTAATTGCTGCGTGCCGCCGCCGGCGCGGTGGGAATGGCTCATGACCTGCCTCCCGCCAGTGTTGTGCCATGCGCCGGCTTTGTTGGATGCGCAGCCATGGCAGTTGCTTTCTTGCCGCGTGCCCCGTGTTCACGCCGCGGCTTCAGGCCGCAGCGCGGCAAGGCGCGGGTGGCGGCTGGCGGCACGCCGCCGGCGCGGATTGAACAGCACGCGCATGACGGTGGCGGTGTCGACCGAGTAAATGCGCAGCAGGGCTTCGGCGTAGTGGCGGTTGCGCGCAGCCATCAGCTGGATGGCATGGTCGATCAGGGCCGCCAGCTCGTGGTTGTTGCGCGGCAGAGGAAAAGGCCGGATCGTCGTTGACTTACCTTGCGTGACGCCGGGCGACTCATTGGGCTCGGCGCCGTCATCGCGCCGTGGCCCATCCTTCGACAGCACGCGCAAGATGACTTCACGCGGCACGCCACCGCCCCGCATATGAATCCAGGCGGTCACGCAGCCCTGGAAAATATCGATCTTGAGGCCGGCATTGACGATCTGGGCCATGTGGCCATCCAGGCGTTGGTAGGCGTGCATGAGGAGCATCTCCCGTGAGGCAGCCGCGGTTGGCGAAGACGGGCAGCAACAGGTCGGCGGCTGTGGCCTGCGGCAAGGACCATGGAGGACACCGCAAGCTGTCGGGCTAGAGCGGGGGCGCTGTCAGAAAGTGGCTGGGTGTGATGGCACTGGAACCACAATAGCACGATTGGAGCGACGTTGCAGTTATTTCCAAGCGTTTCGCCGCAGAGCCGTGGCGGATGCGTTCAATCGTCCGTGTCCAGCCAGAGCACGCGGCCGTTGCCGCTTTCATTCAGGCGGGCCTGCACGGCGAGAGCGTCGGCGTCGGGCAGGCTGAACGCCAGGGTCACGCTGTCGCCATGGCTGACATCGAGCAGCGTGGCCTGGGCCAGGTCCAGTTCGCGCCGCAGCATGCCTTCCATCGCGTAGGGCACCACGCAGCGCAGCTGGCGCAGCTTGACGATGGCGACTTTCTCCGCCTGCAGCAAGGCTTGCGCCACACTGTCGGTATAGGCGCGCACCAAGCCGCCCGCGCCCAGCTTGACGCCGCCGAAGTAGCGCACCACGGTGGCCAGCACGCCCTCCAGATCCTGGTGGCGCAGCACGTCGAGCATGGGGCGGCCGGCCGTGCCGCTTGGCTCGCCGTCATCCACCGCCGCCGATTGTCCGCCAGCGAGCAAGGCCCAGCACACATGGGCCGCGCCCGGATGCTGGGCGCGCAAGCCAGCCACCACCGCTTGTGCGGCGGCGCGGTCGCTCATGGGCTGAACGCAGGCGATGAAACGGCTTTTCTTGATCAGCAGCTCGTGGTGGACGGCTGCGCTTATTGTTTGAGGCATTGCTGTTGCGGGCTATGGTTCCGGAATTTCGCGCATAGCATACCACCTTGCGCCAGCGCGCCCCGCTGCACTTACTGGTCCAGCAGCCCATGCTGCCGGGCATAAGCACTCAGGCGCCGTTCCAGATCGGGTGCGAGGCGGTTGAATTCCGCGTTCAGCGCATTCAGGCGCATGGCGCTGCGCGCCTCGTTCTCGGCGAATAGCGGCCGGCGGTAAAGTCGCTCGTGGCGTGCCGTTTCGTTTGGCAGGCCGGCGCCGAATAGCAACTGGCGGGCGTCAAGCAGCAGACGCAGGGCGCGCGTGGCGCCCATCGCCATCAAGCCGTCTTGCGCCAGCTTGTAATGCTCGGTGGCGACGCCGCCAAAATAGTGCTGCATGCCGCCGCGCAGCACTGCCCCCAGCAGCATGCTGGATGCGTAGTAAAGCTGCTGCGGATGGCTCAAGCCCTGAATGCCGGCCGCTTCCTGCCGCACCTGATGCAGCAGGGCGGCCCATAACTGCGCCTGCGGGCTGGTGGCGATGGCGTGATCGCGCGCCCGGCCATGACGACGCGCCTCGATGCTGGCGCGGTAGCCGCCTTTGCAAGGCATGCACAGGCCTCCGGTACGTTCGGCGGTCGAATCCAGAATCAGTGCGCCGCAAATGCGGCAGGGAAGGCGTACATTCATCGTGTATTACTTACGGCGCTTGGCTGGGGAAGGCGCTAAGCCGTAATGCCGTCTGTCGCTGGATTGCACCATTTTGCCATCCCTCGATTGCTTTGTACGGAAATTATATTTTCGAATGGAAGCCGTCAGCCGGACATGCGCAATTGCCGATCCCGCCGGGAGCGATATCCAGGGCGCCACTGGCTTCTGGGCTGCGCATAGACCCTTGGCTGGGCGTGCCGGTTAGACATACAATCACGGCCGACTGGGACTTTCGCCCCGGATTCGATAATCAAGGAAGATGATGACTTTACCGCAATACGTTACGATCAATGGCACCTCCTACGCCTCAGCCAACCTGAGCGACGCCGCCAAAACCCAGGCCGTCAATATCCAGGTGGTCGACGCCGAACTGGCCCGCTTGCAGCAGCAGACCGCTATCGCCCAGACCGCCCGCAACACCTATGTTGCCGCCCTGATCGAAGCTGTCAAAGGCCGCGAAGCATCCGCCGCGGCAGAGAAGCCGAAAAAGCCCCGCGCCCCGCGCAAGCCTAAGGCCAAGGCCGAGTAGTCCGCGCCGTGACTATCGGTGAATGCACCGAGTACCGGAAACAAAAAAAGCCCACGAATCAAAATTCGTGGGCTTTCTTGATGAATCTTGGTAGGCCGTGCGGGATTCGAACCTGCGACCAACGGATTAAAAGTCCGCTGCTCTACCAGCTGAGCTAACGACCCGAAGGACCGGCATTTTACAAGATCCCTGGCCGAAGTCAAGCAGCAGCGCGGCAACGGTCCCTGCGAATGTTCTAAGATGGCGCATGGAAGAAAAATGCTGCCCCCTGTGCGGCCGGCCGCTAGGCGCCGTCAATATCGACCGTCACCACTTGATCCCCAAGACCTTCAAAGGTCGGGAGCAGTTCGATATTCACAAGATCTGCCACCGCAAGATCCACTCCGTGCTCACTGAGCGCGAACTGCTGCGCGCCTACCATACCTGGGAAACGTTGCGCGCTCATCCGGAAATCCAGACCTTTATCAGCTGGGTGGCGCGCAAGCCGCCCGGGTTTTACGTGCGTACTGAAACCTCCGGCTCCAAGCGCCGCTAGCCGGTGAACATTGGTGAATTTATGGAGTCGCGCGCGAACTAGAATAAATTTGGGAAGGCTGGCTCGAAGGAGGCGATCATGGGTCTATCCAATGGCTATGGCGTGGTGATCGGGCAGAAGACCAAGTACTACCGCGACCCACCCGACAACTACGGCCGCTACTACCACGGGAATCTGAATATCCAGACCCCAGCCGGCAAATATCATTGCGCAATCGATGTCGACCCCAAGGCCATACCCGACGGCATACAGTGGCGCGTGGTGCGTTTGCGTGCCGCCGATTTCGCGCCGATCAAGGCGCTGGCCGATGGCTGGCATGGCCTGCCGTCGAATGCCGGTTCCGGGGCGCTCGACTATATCCGGGCGCAGGCGCTGCATCCACCGGTTCTGATCTGGTATGTGGCGTACAGCAGCTGGCTGGCCAGGCTGCTCAACTTCCTGCGCTGGAATCCGCCGTGGAAGAGCGGCACCGGCATCCAGGCGCTGAGTGATCTGGAGGCGGTGATAGGGCAGGGCGTACGCTTCTATATGTTCGGCGAACCGTTTAACAAGGGACTGGGCGTGCACAATATCCACCAGAACCAGGGCGACCCGGCCGGCAGCGGCCATGATGCCGAAAACGCCATCTGGCAGGACGGCGCCACCATCATCGAAACCGCCAGCGGCGAATTTATCGGCTTTCTGAACAAATTCAAAACCCAGGCCTTCGCCACCGACAATCTCGGCCACCCGCGCTGGGTGTTCTGGCCCTGGCATAAGGTGAAGCTGCATTACACCTGAGCGGTCAAGGCTTAGGGATAACGCTGACGCGTATGTACGATGGCTACTATCTCGATGGCTGCAGTGGTAACGCTATAGACGATAACGTAATTCGGATGCGCGACCAGTTCGCGCGTGCCAGCAATTCGGCCCAGGCGGTAAAGATAAGGATGGTGCGGGAGCTGAGAAACGATGCGATCGATATCGCCATACAGATTCGCAGCTGCTTGTGGATTGCGTTGCGCAATATACTCAAGAATGGTACTGAGGTCGGCAAGTGCCTTAGGGCGCCAGAGGATCGGAAGTAGGGGCACGTTGTTTTTCTTCGATCAGTTCCCTCAGCTTGGCCATTGCCACGTCATGGGGGATCAATGGACGCTGGTCGGCAAGTGAGTTTTCAACCTTTTCCCTGTACCAGCGATCATAGGCATCCGCCTCTTCCTGCGTGGCGAATTCCGATTCGATAGGCGATAGGTTGGTGCTCATGATTACTTCATTATACGCCCGTTGACGGCGTCACCCGCTTTGGACGGCGCCTTCCTGCCGCGCCGGATCATCCAGAAAACCGGCAGGCTGATGGCGCCCAGCACCAGTGACCAGATGAAGGCTTCGCGGCCCATGCCGTACAGCGCCCAGACCGAGAAGATGCAGGTCATGGCGGCGCTAAACAGCAGCAGCGCCGGCACGGCGGCTTTGGCGCGCAAGGCGCCGCGTTTCCACAGCTTGAAGATGGCCACGCCGCCGACCAGATACAGCGGCATGCTCGCCGCCGTCACCACCATCGTCAGGAAGGTGAAGCCTTCGGCCAGCGAGCGGCTGTAATTCATCAGCACCATGGCGCTGGCCAGCACGCCGATCAGCAGCAGCGACCAGAAAGGCGCGCCGTGCCGGTTGGGCCTTTTCAGCAGCGCGGGAAACATGCCGTGCGTGGCGAAGGAGGCGGTGACTTCGCCCGCCAGCATGGTCCATCCATTGAGCGCACCCAGGCCGCTGACGATGACGGCAATCGCCAGCCAGCGTCCGGTGCCGGCTTGCCAGAAGCGGTTGAACAGGTCGGCATATGGCGCGTTCGATTGCGCCAGCTCCGCCTGCGGCAGCAGCAGCAGCGGCACGGTGCAGACGGAGACATACACCACGGCCGCGATCAGCGTCCCCGCAATGGTGGCGCGCGGGATGGTGGTTTCAGGATCGACGACCTTGGTGGCGGGCAGGGTGGCGCATTCCACGCCCAGCATGGCGAAGAGGGCGATGGTGCCCGCCGCCGCGGTGGCGTCCAGCGTAAGTGGCGTGGAGGGCAGATGCGCGCCATAGGCCGCGCTGTCGGTGAGCAGCACCCAGCCGCCCAGCAGCACCACGGCGCCCATGGGCAGCAGCTTGAGCGCGGCCGATGCCAGCTGCACCCGCCCCGACAGGCGCGCGCCGCTCAGGCTGACCAGCACGAAGAACCAGATCACGCCTAGCGCCGTTGCTGGCTGCAGCAGCGGCATAGCCGTGAGAACGGGGAATAGCGTGCTCAGATAGCCGACGATGCCGATCGCCAGCGCGGCGTTGCTGATCCAGATCGAAGCCCAATAGCACCACATGACGAAGAAGGCGGTGCCGGAACCGAAGCAGCGCTTGGTATAGCCGTAAGGCCCGTCCTCGTGCGGCATGGCGCGCGCCAGGTGGGCGAAGACGTGGGCGATGAAGAGGCAGCCGATCACGGTGATGGCCCAGCCGCTGAAGGAATTCAGGCCATGCGGCGCCAGCGCGGCCGGCAGCATGAAAATGCCCATGCCGATCATATTGCCGACGATGAGGGCGGTGCACATCCAGAAGCCCAGCGGTTTATCGGAATCGGTTACGGCAGGCGAGGCTGGAGCGGTCGGCATGGTTTGGCTCTCGACTTGAAAGACTCTACTGTTGCATAAAATACAGCAAAAGACAAAACCAACTCCACGGCGGCTCTCCTATAATGCCGCCAATAGCCTATGGAGTGAAAACATGACCTACGAAGAATACCTGGATGAAGTCACCACGCTGATCGTGGAAAAATACAATCTGGCCGATGCGGCCGCGATCAAGCTGGTGGTCGCTGCGCAGGACGCGGAGTTTTTCGTCAAGCACGACGACGATAAGAAGCTGCGCAATATCGACCAGGCGCACAAGGATGCCAAGACCATTTACGACGCATCGCTGGGCAAGAAGAAAAAATAACAGGGCTGAGCAGTGGAGTATGATCGTCGCACAATCATTGCGTGCCGAGGACGATCATGCCTGTCTCCCTTTCGATTGCGAAGAATGAACAGCTGACGCTGGAGCTGCTGTCCAATCTTGTGAACCGCCATGGCTGCATCACCGGCGCGACCGGCACCGGCAAGACCGTCACCTTGCAGAAGATCGCGCAATCGCTGTCCGATATCGGCGTGCCGGTCTTTATGGCTGACGTGAAGGGCGACCTGTCCGGCATCGCCAAGGCGGGTACGCTGGGCGAGAAGATGGGCAAGCGCCTGCAAGCCTTGCAGCTGGAGGCGCCGCAATGGGCCGGCTGTCCCGTCACTTTCTGGGATGTGTTCGGCCAGCAGGGCCACCCGGTGCGGGCCACCGTCTCCGATCTTGGCCCGCTGCTGCTGGCGCGCATGCTGAATCTGAACGATACGCAGGAAGGCGTGCTGCAGCTGGTGTTCCGCATCGCCGACGACAACGGTCTGCTGCTGCTCGACACCAAGGACTTGCGCGCCATGCTGCAGCATGTGGGCGACCATGCCGCCGACTACAAGACCAGCTACGGCAATATCAGCGCCGCCAGCATCGGCGCCATTCAGCGCGGCCTGATCGCCATCGAGGAGCAGGGCGGCGACCAGTTCTTCGGCGAGCCGATGCTGAACATCGACGACTTGCTGCAAACCGATGCGCAAGGCAAGGGCGTGGTCAATATCCTGTGCGCCGACAAGCTGATGAACGCGCCGCGCATCTATGCCGTTTTTCTGCTGTGGATGCTGTCCGAGCTGTTCGAAAACCTGCCCGAGGTGGGCGATGTGGACAAGCCCAAGCTGGTGTTCTTCTTCGACGAAGCCCACCTGCTGTTTGCCGAAGCGCCCAAGCCCCTGCTGCAAAAGATCGAGCAGGTGGTGCGCCTGATCCGCTCCAAAGGCGTGGGCGTCTTCTTCATCACGCAGAACCCGCTCGACATTCCCGACACGGTGCTGGGCCAGCTCGGCAACCGCGTCCAACACGCGCTGCGCGCCTACACGCCGCGCGACCAGAAAGCGGTGAAGGCGGCGGCCGAAACCTTCCGCCCCAATCCCGCGCTGGATATCGCGCAGGTGATTTCGGAGCTGGGCGTGGGCGAAGCGCTGGTGTCCTTCCTGGACGAGAAGGGCGTGCCGCAAGTGGTGCAGCGTGCTTTCATCCTGCCGCCGGCCAGCCAGCTTGGCCCCATCGATGCTTGCGAGCGGCAAGCCGCCATGGCCGCATCGGTGGTGGCGGGTGTGTATGAAAAAACGGTAGACCGCGAATCGGCCTATGAAAAGTTGAGCGGCCGCGTCGCCGCCAGCGCCACCGTCCACGCGGCCGACGATAGTCCCGCCACGGCAGCAGAGCGCGAGGCGCCCGCAGGCCGAGGCGCGCCCGTCGCGCAGCAGGATAGCGCCGCTGGCGAAGGCGGCTCCTTGTTCGGCGATGTGCTGGGCGGCCTATTCGGCAAGACCGGCAAGCGCGATACGGCGGTGCAGGCGCTCGTCAAATCCGCCGCGCGCAGCATTGGCTCCCAGGTCGGCCGCGAGATCATCCGCGGCGTGCTGGGATCGATTTTGAAAAGGTAATTCAGGCGGCGCGGGCCAAAGGTGCCGCCAAGGCCAGTGCTGTTGTCTGCTGGCGGCTGGTGTTGCCGGCTTTGGTCTGGTCGAGCTTGAAGACGGCGACGGCGTGGGTCAGGCCGGCAGCCTGCTCTTCCAGCGAGGCGGCTGCGGCGGCGGCTTCTTCGACCAGGGCGGCGTTCTGCTGCGTTACCTGGTCCATTTCGCAGATGGCCTGGTTGATCTGCTCTATGCCCGCGCTTTGTTCTTCGCTGGCCGTCATGATCTCGCCCATGATGGTATTGACGTTGCTGATGCTCCGCAAGACCTCGTCCATCGTGCTGCCGGCTTGATCGACCAGTTGCTCGCCCTTGTTCACATGCGCGACCGAGTCGCTGATCAGCGCATTGATTTCCTTGGCGGCGGACGCTGAGCGCTGTGCCAGGTTGCGCACCTCGGCCGCGACGACGGCAAAACCGCGCCCCTGTTCGCCGGCGCGCGCCGCTTCCACTGCGGCGTTCAGCGCCAGGATATTGGTCTGGAAGGCGATGCCTTCGATGACGCTGATAATGTCCACCACCTTGCGCGAAGAGGCGCTGATGGCGCCCATGGTTTGCACCACCTGGCCCACAGCCGCGCCGCCGCGCGTGGCAGTTTCAGAGGCCGACATGGCAAGCTGGTTGCCGCGGCGCGCGTTCTCGACGTTCTGCTGTACGGTGCTGGCCAGTTCCTCCATTGAGGAGACGGTTTCTTCCAGCGAGCTGGCTTGCTGCTCGGTGCGGCTGGAGAGATCGAGATTGCCGTTGGCGATTTCCGACGAGGCCGAGGCGATGGTGTCGGCGCCGCCGCGCACATGGCCGACGATGTTGACCAGGCTGTCGTTCATTTCCTTGAGCGCCTGCAGCAGCTGGCCCGTTTCATCGCTGGAGCGCACTTCGATGCGGCTGTCCAGATGGCCTGCGGCCACCCGCTGCGCCACCTGCACTGCCTGCGAAATCGGGCGCGAGATCGAACGCGTGATGGTCCAGGCGATGGCGATGCTCACGGCGACGGCCAAGGCCGAGAAGCCGAGCATCAAGCTCATATTGCTTTCATAGGATTCTTCGGCCGCCTTTTCGTCGCGCTGGCTTTTCTCTTTTTGATGGGCGCGGAATTCATCGATGACTTCCTGCCAGGTGTGCGAGGCGGGACCGGCTTTTTGCAGCAGGAGCTGGAGCGCTTCCTCGCGGCTGGTTTTGCTCAGGCTCAGGAACTGGTCGTTCAACTGGCGCGCAGCCGCCTGCTGTTCCTTGATCTTGGCCACCAGCGCCTGGCCGGCCGCATCCAGCGGCATGGCTTGCAGGGCGTCGAAAGCGGCATTGTATTTTTCGCGCGCCGTATTGATTTTCGCGGCTTCGTGCTTGGCGGTTTCTTCATCCTGCAGCAGGGCCAAGGTGCGGATCACGCGCGAAACCACGTGGGTGGATTCCGACATGGTCTGCAGCAGTTCCATCTTCTTGATGTTGATGTCGACGATGTTGTGCAGGGCTTTGTTCGAGTTGCGCATGCCTTGGATGCCGCACAGCATGACGCCAAGCAATAGCGCCAGTACGATGATATAGCCGCAACTGATGCGGGTGCCGATTTTTAGATTGCCAATTTTCATGAGAATGTTCCCTAGTGTTGTCTTGCGCAAGTGTCTGGATGGTGCGGCCTGGTATGCCGGCGCGAGTATTGCCAGCTCAGGTAAGTGCCACCGAAACGAAGAGCGAACGCGGCACTATGGAATTCTCGGCGGGGTTTCGGACGAGAAACTATGATTTCGCACAAGAAATGTGGAAATTGGTGAGAATTTTACCTTGAGAATTGCGGAAAAAAATGCCCAACGGCGGATTTTTTTGCCCAAGACAAGCGGTTTGTTGTAAAAAATATTAGCAGACGGGCATCGGGCGTGGCGTTGCGCGGAGCATGCGGCAGGCCGCCGCCGCTCCGGCTTTTATGGGGGGAAGTAACTGCTGCGCCCTTATTTCAGGCACTGGATGACGGAAATGTAGGGATTGATAGCCCTTTGCTTCACATACCCGTTCGAATCGAGCGCAACGCGCTGGCGCCCCACGGTATTGTTTTCGTTGCCGCCGATCGTGATCGCATACTCGCCTTGTCCATCCTGGCCGCGCTCGGTCACCACCGCCGAGTGGCTTGCATACGACTGATGGGCCGAGGCGAAGCTATAAGTCAGGGTTTGGCCATCGCGGTTGTTCTGGATGATGTCGCCGACTTTGGGCGCATAGTCCGCGAGCGGATAGGCCCGGAACAGGCCGGCGTTGTTCTTGAGGTTTTGGATGGCCCAGTAGACGAAGCGCGAGTGCGCGTTCGATGCTTTGAACTCGCCGGGAGCGGCGCCAGCCTTCCGCATCAGCCAGGAGACGAAGACGGCGGACCAGGGCGTTTGCACGCCAGGGAAGCTCATGTCCAGGTCTTCCCAATAAGCCCGTATCTGCTCCGCGAGAGGGGATTGGGTTTCGTTATATAAGTGGTAGTGGCCGAACTGGTCGGTGGCAAGCTGCTGCAGCTTGTGTGCAAATTCCGAGGTGGCAGCCGGCGCTGCTGCCGCGGCCGGTGGCTGGGGCAGGGCCGCAGGCGCTGCGGCGCCCACCAGGCTGGAAAAGGCGCCGAAGCTGCCGCTGGCAAAGTTGTCCTCGTAGTCGCCTTCGGCGCCGCCATTCAGGCCGCAGAGCTTGCTGACGGAGACCTCTTGCCGGATATCGGGCTTGGTATAGCCAGCATGGCCAGCCCAGCCGTGTGATTCGGCGAGCCAGGCATATTGCGCCAGGTGCTGCTTATCCTTGATGGCGGCGCATACCCGGCCGGAGCCGTACACGCCGGTCGGATAGGGCGCCTGGCTCGGATTGCTGGCCGTCAGGCCGGCCTTCACGCCCTGGAAGTATTGCGTGATCGGGCCGTCGACATCTTGTTGCGTGGCATCGTAATCGACCGCGAAATAAATCGCGCTGTCGGTGGGCTGGCCGATATTGCGGGCATAGGCATAGGCGTGCTTGCCATCCTGTTCGCCGCGGGCGCGGCTGAAGTAATCGGCGCTGGTAGGGCCGTCCTCGTAGACAGCGACGAGCTGAAGCTTGGCCGACAGCAGCTGGTCCGCCTCCGCCGACGTCAGGCGCTTTTGCGGCTGCTTGGTGGTAAAGCTGTAGTAGCGGCAGACGAAGGCGATTTCTTCGCTCCGCAGGCAGGCTGCAAGGCTGCCAGTGTTCCGATTGGTTGAGATTCCGCGTGCCATATCGTGCTCCTTTCCGAATCGTTAATGTCGCCATGCACCTGATCACTCGCTTCAGAAATGTAGGACTACTCCTACTCAAAAAAAGTCTAAATGAAAAAAATTGCAAGATTCTCACGTAATCTCACGGTGCATGGAAATACGACAGACGGCGTCCCGTTACGTTCACTCCTCAAAAACAAGTAGCGAGCGATTGTCATTCAATACATGAGTGCACACTCACCGGCTGCGGATGTGCGAACACGATTGACCTTGCTGATCGGAAACGAAATACTGAGGCTTCCCAATTTTTTATGGCAGCGCGACATGGCAACCGTTACCGAAGTGAAAAGCACCACCCTCTCTGGCCTCAACCACATTGATGCGCTGCTGGGCAATTTACCGAACTGGAATTACCTTACCTCTGGCGGAAACAACCTCTATTACACCTTCTCTGTGGCGGGTGGACTCGAAACCGGCAACAGCGCGATCCTGAGCGCGCCGCAGGGATTCAGCGCCGCCCAGCAGGCCGCCACGCGCACCGCGTTGAACTATCTGTCGCAAATCACCGGCATCAAATTCACCGAAACCAATGACACCGGCCTGGCGCAGATCCACATGGCCAACGCCAACATCAATGGCAGCAACACCACCGGCCTGGACAGCTCGCGCTACAGCTACTCCTACGACGGCAGCAACAATGTCACCAAGTTCACGGCCGCCACCTACGTTTATCTGGACAATGCCGAATGGGCCGGCATGAATGCCAATCTCACGCCCGGCACGCAAGGCTACGAAACGCTGCTGCACGAGCTGGGCCACGCGCTGGGCCTGAAGCACTCCTTCGATGGCACGATCCGCTTGCCGGCCGCCACGGACAATACCGCCTACACGCTGATGTCCTACACCCATTCCGGCGGTGCGCATTCGACCTTCGGCGAATACGATCTGGCGGCCCTGAAGTGGCTGTACGGCGGCGATGGCCTGGGCGGCGCCCTGGGCGTCAACTCAGTCGGCGGCGGCCGTTACATCACCGGCACCAGCCAGGCCGATACGCTGACCGGCACCACTGCCAACGATATGCTGGAAGGCGGCGCAGGCAATGACATCCTGGACGGCGGCGCCGGCATCGATACCGCCTTCTACAGCGGCGCGCGCAGCACTTACAAGGTGACGCAGACCGGCGCTTCGGCATGGCAGGTGAGCGGCCTGGAAGGTACGGACACTCTGAAAAATATCGAGCAGCTGCGCTTCAGCGACGGCACGGTTGCCATCGGCAGCAGCACGCCAACTACGCCCACTACGCCTAGCACGCCGCCGGCGGATACCATCGCGCCGGTTCGTCCGACGCTGGTATTCACCAAGGACGGCTGGGCGGCGGCCAGCGGCAACCACCCCACCTTCAGCGGCGTGGCGGAAGCGGGCGCCAAGGTGGAAATCTTCAACGGCAGCACCAGCCTGGGCGTAGGCAAAGCGGCCGCCAACGGCAGCTGGAGCATCACGCCCGTGGCGCTGGCCAACGGCAATTACCATGTGACGGCACGCGCCACCGACGCGGCAGGCAATGTGTCGGAAGCCTCGCTGGCGAAGGACTTTGCGGTGTCGAGCGCGCGCAATCTGACCGGCACGGCGGGTGCCGACCGCCTGGTGGCGACCAGCGGCGGCAACTATATCGACGGCGGCGCCGGCACCGACACCGTGGTGTACTCGGGCGTGCGCTCCAACTACTCGGTGGAGAAGACGGCCTACGGCTTCAAGGTGACGGACTTGTTTGGCAACGGTGGCAGCGACCTGCTGGTGCGCGACGAACGCATCCAGTTCAAGGACGTGATCGTCACGCTCGATAACACCGGCATCACCGCACAGGCCAATAGCGCCAACGTCCTCTCCTTCAATCAAGTGTCGGACTTCGACGTGCAGTTGGTTGGCAGCCATAAGCACGGCGGCTTGCACCTGCACGATCTGGCGTAAGCCGGGCCGTTCCTGCAATCGCGTACCCCGCCTGGTGTACGCGATTGCTGACGTTCACTCAGCTGCATTAGTGCTGTGGTGACGGAAAAACTCCCAAATGAGTTCATTGGCATCGACCGCCTTGCTGGTGCTGCCGATGGGAAGTCCGATATTGAAGGGATCGGCGCCAGGCCAGGTATGGCCGCCGTCCTTGATGGTCACGAGCGACACGCGCTTGCCACCCTGTACATGCTCGGTGATGGCAGCCGCGGTTGAGTCGCCTGGAACGGGCTGCAGTTGCAGCGTCCGCGCCGGACTCTGCTCCATGGCATTGACCTTTAGCCAGTAGTCGCGGGTGGCGGGCGCCGACAGATAGGAGCCGGCCTTGCCGTCATAAGACACGACGCTGTCGCTGGTCCCTTGCACCAGCATCACGCCGACTGGTAGGCGTTGTTGGTGGTGCTCTCTAACCGGCTCCGGCAAGGGCGCGCCGACCGATGCGACAGCGGCGAACCGCTGCGGCATTTCCGCCGCGAGACGCAGGCTGAAGAAGCCACCGCGCGACAGACCGGTGGCATATACGCGACGCGGGTCGATACGATAGTCGCGCTGCACTGCCGCCAGCACGGCGCGGACAAAGCCGATATCGTCCGTTCCCTCCTTGTAGGGCATGCCGAAGCCCACATTCCAGTCATTCTTGATGCCTTGCGGGTAGACGACGATAAAGCCATGCCGCTCGGCCGTCCGGTTCATTTGCGTATACAGCATTTGCTCGGCCGCAGTCATGCCGCCACCGGCGAAGTTCAGAACAAGGGGGAACTGCCGTTCCGGCGCGGCGGCATAGGCTGCGGGCGTGTAGACGATGTACTTCCGTTTTACATCCTGGTGCGTCAGCGATTGAACTTGGGACAGAACATGCAGAGGTGCCAGCATGAGGGCAAGACAGAGGACGATTTTTTTCACGGCTGCGCTTTCGATAAGAGGGAAGGCGCAGCGTAACTTTGACGATGTCAAAGGAATGTGAAAACCTGCTTGTACTCAGTGCTGGCGGACTTCTCGGATGTTCTTATAGGTGACCGCCAGGCGCATTCGCCAGCCCTTCGCGCAGGAAGCCATCCCGTCGCGTCATGCGAATCAGGGCAGGGGGCGCGCTGAGGTACTGATCGAACTTGGCGATCAGTGCCTGCAACGGCGCGCTATCGAGGTGGGTCTGCAAGGCGGCAGCATCGGTATAGCGTTCGAACACCATGATCCGGTTCTCGTCTTCAATCGTGGTGAGCACTTCATATTGCAGCGAGCCGGGTTCGGTGCGCGTATGAACCACCATCTGATCCATTGCGGCGAGCAGGGTGGCGCGAAATTGCGGGCGGGCGTCGAATATGGCAAGCAGGTACATAGAAACTCCTTGAGTGGGTGAAGCTGGAGTCTATGCAATCGGACGCGATGGAGGATTGTAAAAATGGGACTTTTCGCGCAAGCCCTTGATGATCGTTTGCGGCGTGCTGCCCGTCAGTGCGCGTGTCTCGTGAATAAAATGCGCCTGGTCGAAATAGCCCATGCGTAAAGCGGCGTCCAGCGCTGCTGTCTCGGGTGCCAGCGTCAGCATGCGCATCGTGTGGGCAAGGCGGGCGATGCGTACAAACTGCTTTGGGCCGAGGCCGTAGGCATCCGTGAACTTGCGTTGAAAGTGGCGGCGCGTCCAGCCCGACTGTTCGGCCAAAGCCTCGATGCCCGTGCCGGGCGCGTAGTACAGCTTGTCGAGCAGGGCATCCAGCGCCCGCCCGGGACGGTCTTCATGCTGGCCCAGCCGCGCCAGGAAGAATTGATCGAGCAGGGCGGCGGGGGGGGGGGGGGGGCGGGCCCCCCCCCCAAGGCCGGTGAACACTTCGCTCAGGCGGCCGCGCGTGATGTAAT
>NZ_JABWEB010000021.1 GCF_013369485.1 Massilia sp. BJB1822 | reverse complement strand
GCTTACTTAAGCTTCAACGATGAAGCGGCTGCGCATTTCCAAGTGCAGTGCATGGCAGAAGTGGGTGCAATACATCCAGAACACACCAGCGTGATCGGCCTTGAAGGTCACCGATTTGGTGGCCTGCGGGTTGACGATGAAGTTGATGTTATAGGTCGGGATGGCGCAACCGTGGGTCAGGTCTTCCACCTTGTCATGGTTGGTCAGGGTGATGGTGACTTCGTCGCCCTTCTTCACCTTGATCTCAGGCATGCTATAAGACGGCGCCTGGGACATCAGGCGCACATGCACCTTATTGCCCTGACGGGTAATGCCGGCGGTTTCCGGTTTCACCGCGTTCGGGAAGTCGTCCATGCTTTGCACCTGGACGGTTTTCACGATATCGCGGCGCACGATGATGCCGTCGTGCGGTTCGGAATAGGCGGTGTGATCGGCCAGCAGGCGCAGTTTCTCGCCGCTGATGTCGATCAGCTGCTCGGTTTCCACGTGCAGCGGGCCGACCGGCAGGAAGCGGTCTTTCGAGAACTTGTTGCCCGAGTTGAGCAGCTTGCCGTCGGCTTCCTTGGTTTCGCCCATGGAGGAATAGATGTGGCCTGGCTGGTAGTGCACGTCCATTTTTTCCAGCACAACCTTGACCGCTTTGTCGCCCTTGTACTGGGCGATGGCGGCGTCCACATTCCATTTCACGCACTGGCTGTCCAGGAACAGCGAGGTGTAGGCGTTGCCGCGGCCGTCGAAGGCGGTGTGCAGCGGGCCCAGGCCCACTTCAGGTTCGGCCACCACGGCGTCGCGCGGCTCTTTCAGCTCGCCGTTGAACCACTTGGCAACCAGATCCAGCTGGATCACGGTGGCGGTTGGCGACAGCTTGCCGGAGCAGACGAAGTACTTGCCGTCCGGGCTGGCGTTCACGCCGTGCGGGTTCTTCGCCACCGGCACGTAGCACACCAGCGCGGTTTTCGGATCCGGATTGGAAGCGGCGCGGCCATCGACCACGGGCACTTTGGAGGTGCCGATGGTGGTGAACTTACCTTCCTTGACGGCTTTCTCGATACGCTCGATGTGGAAGAAGGCGCAGGCGTCGCGCTCGGCCGACATCATGCCGGCCAGGTCGTAGCCGTTTTCGGTGTTGTACTGGTTGGAAGCGGCGAACTTGCCGTCATAGGTGGTGGCCACCAGGTCCATATTGCCGTCCACGCGACACTGCCACTTCACTTCCATGGTTTCCGCGTTCACGCAGGTGAACAGGGTGCCCCATTTGGTGGGATCGTTGACGTCCTTGCCGTCGTTGCCGAACGGGATATGGAATTCGGCGCCGCAGAATACGCGGGTGGTGTAGTTGATCTTTTCATCGACCGGGTCGCGCTTGTCCGGGAACAGGCCGTGGAAGCCCTGGATATTCGGAATGTCGGTGATCTTGTCGCACTCCATGATGTCCATGCGGATGCGCGCCAGACGGCCATGCAGTTTGTCGTTGATGAACAGCCAGCGGCCGTCATACGTGCCGTCCTTGTAGCTGCCGTGGACGTGGTGGGTGTCGCCGGTGGTGTATTTCAGCGAACCGTCGGCCTTGGTGCCCAGAATGGCTTTGGATTCGTTGGTGATGCCCCAGCCGACCATGCAGTCGGTGTTAAACACCGGAATGCGCTTCAGCGTGCGGCCCGAAGGCATGCCGATAATGCGCGCTTCGCCGGCGTGGCCGGCACTGATGAAGGAATAGTACTCGTCCAGCTGGCCCGGTGGAACTTCAATGCTATGCGCGCCGCCGCCTTTGGCTGCGGGCGCCGCGCCGGCGGCCGGTTTCGCTGCGTTGGCGCCGTTATCCTTGCACGCCACCAGCCCCATGGAAACGCCGGCCAAACCCAAGGCCGCGCTCTTACCGAGGAAACCACGGCGTCCGGTCAGGATACCCTCTTCGGCGTTTTGCTTATCATCCCTGCTGCTCATTTTTCTTCTCCCTTGTTTCTGGAAATGCCGATTCAAGGGATGGTGCAGCTGCAATGCGGACCACCCCATCGACGGCCGTATTGTGGTCGTGCCCCTGAGAAAGGCAAATGATGTGGATCAAGCTTTTCCTCTGGTAGTAACCCGACTACTCCTAAATGACTAGGGAGAAGCTTTGATACATCGCTAACAAAAACATGGCGAATCGGCGTTGCAATCCAAACAAAAAGTAGTCATGCAACACTTTATCTAAATGAAATATTGCATAAGCCGCTGAAATTGCAAAAAATCTCATTTGCTTTAGAATCGTTGCCTTTATCAGAGTCCAGGGACCGGAGACATGATTGCAGATGAAAAGAACGAGCTAAAACGGGGACTCAAAAGCCGCCACATTCAGCTGATCGCGCTCGGCGGCGCCATCGGCACCGGGCTGTTTCTGGGCATCGCCCAAACCATCCAGATGGCCGGGCCATCGGTGCTGCTCGGCTATGCGGCGGCGGGCTTCATCGCCTTTCTGATCATGCGCCAGCTGGGCGAGATGGTGGTCGACGAGCCGGTGGCCGGCTCCTTCAGCTACTTCGCGGACAAGTACTGCGGCCACCTGGCCGGCTTCCTCTCGGGCTGGAACTACTGGGTACTGTATGTCCTGGTCAGCATGGCCGAGCTGTCGGCCGTGGGCATCTATATACAATACTGGTGGCCGGCGATACCGACCTGGGTCTCGGCGCTGGGCTTCTTCGTCATCATCAATTCCATCAGCCTGCTGAACGTAAAGGCTTTCGGCGAGATGGAGTTCTGGTTCGCCATCATTAAGGTGGTGGCCATCGTCGGCATGATCGTCTTCGGCGGCTACCTGCTCGCTTCGGGCAAGGCCGGGCCGGAAGCGTCGGTCGCCAATCTGTGGCAGCACGGCGGCTTCTTCCCCAACGGCGTGGGCGGCCTGGTGATGGCCATGGCCGTCATCATGTTCTCCTTCGGCGGCCTGGAACTGGTTGGCATCACGGCGGCCGAGGCGGATAATCCGTCCAAAACCATCCCAAGCGCCACCAACCAGGCCATCTACCGCATCCTGATCTTCTATATCGGCGCGCTGGGCGTGCTGCTCTCGCTCTACCCTTGGCAGAAAGTCGTCACCGGCGGCAGCCCCTTCGTGCTGATCTTCCACGCGCTGAACAGCGAGGTGGTGGCGACGGTGTTGAATATCGTGGTGCTGACGGCGGCGCTGTCGGTGTATAACAGCTGCGTGTACTGCAATAGCCGCATGCTGTACGGCCTGGCCATCCAGGGCAATGCGCCGCGCTCCCTGCTCAAGGTGAACCGCCGCGGCGTGCCGCTGACGGCGCTGGGCGTGTCGGCCGTGGCCACCGCGATCTGCGTCATGGTCAACTACCTGGCGCCGGAAAAGGCATTGGGAATGCTGATGGGCCTCGTGGTGTCGGCCCTGATCATCAACTGGGCCATGATCAGCTGGATCCACCTGCGCTTCCGCGCGCAGAAGGCGGCCGAGGGCAAGACCACGGCTTTCCGCAGCCTGGGCTACCCGCTGACCAATTATCTGTGCCTGATCTTCCTGGCCGCGATCCTGGTGGTGATGTTCATGACGCCGGGCCTGCGCCTGTCGGTATACCTGATTCCGGTATGGCTGGCCGTGCTGGGCGTCGGCTACTGGAGCAAGCAGCGCGGCGCGGCCGCCGCCGTCAAAGCCTGACCTCCCCAGTCAGGCTGGCGGGATATGGCGCTCTGTCCGCCGTATCCCCGCCGCCGATACAGGGCATAAGCTTTCGTGCTAGCATTAGGCCTAGCTTATGCCAGTATCATGAATATAACGAAATCCACCGAACACCGCGCTGAATCCCTGATCCGGGAGACCGGCGCGCGCCTGACCAAGCCGCGTTCGCGCGTGCTGGCCTTCCTGCTGCAGCAGGACGAACCGCTGACCCACCATGAAATCCAGGAGCGCCTGCCGGGCGATGTGCTGGATTCCGTCACCCTCTACCGCGTGCTGGAATGGCTGACCGAGCATGGCATGATCCACCGCATCGCCGGCGCCGACCAGGTCTGGCGCTTTAACGCGGGCGCCGCCCAGCATGGGCACGAACACGCCCACTTCCAGTGCACCCGCTGCGAAAGCGTGACCTGCTTCACCGATATCAATCTGCCGCGCAAGGTCAAGCTGCCGGCCGGTTTCATCAGCCAGGAAGTCGATTTCCTCATCAAGGGCACCTGCCCGCGCTGCTCCAGCGGCAAATAACCCCCCTCTTCCGAACCAGCCCGCGCCGCGCCCTGTAGCCGCGCGGGCTTTTTATTTTTTAATGCAACTATGTTGCGTTAACAATTTTGCCGCTTTATTATAGCAACTCAGTTGCATTAATAAATTCCCCAATCAAGCGGAGCATCAATGAAATCGACTTTAAGGCCGATGGCGGGCGCGATTGCGCTCGTCAGCGCCAGCGGCTGGCTGCCCCCGGCGCATGCCGGCGAGGACGCGGCGCCAGCCATGAGTACCGTCACCATCAGCGGCGAACGCGCGGCGGGCTATACGCCCCTGGGCAGCGCCGCGCGCACGCAGGAAGAATTGCGCCAGCAGCAGAACATCTTCAATCCCGAGGACGCGCTGCGCAACCTGCCCGGCATGACCCTGCGCAAACGCTATAGCGGCGACCGCAACGCCCTGATCGGCGGACGCAGCTTCGCCACTTCGCAGGCGCCGCGCGCGCTGGTGTATATGGACGGCTATCTGCTGTCGAACCTGATCGGTCGCTTCGATGCGCCGCGCTGGAATATGCTGGCGCCGGAGGAAATCAGCAGCGTGGAAGCGCTGTACGGCCCCTTCTCCGCCCTGTATCCCGGCAATTCCATCGGCACCACTATCGCTATCGGCACCAGCCGTCCGGAGAAGTTCACCGGCGCGGCGCGGGTGGCGGGCCAGGTGCAGGAATACAAAAACTACGGTCTGAAAGACCGCTACCGCAACTACCAGGCCTCGCTGCTGCTGGGCGACCGTCTCGCCTCCGGCCTGTGGTACAAGCTGATGGCAAACCATCAGGACTCCACCAGCCAGCCGATGCAGTACTACGGCATCACGGCCAGCGACGGCGGCACGTTTGCGCCGCCACAGGGCAACGCCCGCGTCACGCCGGTCAGCGGCATCGTCTACGACACCGCGCCGACCGGCCAGCGGCGCGCCATCTTCGGCCCGAATGCAGGCGCCATCGACCATACGCGCCAGAACACGCTGAAGCTGACCATGGGCTACGACTTCACGCCGGAGTTGAGCGCGGACGGTTTCCTGGCCTGGTGGAGCAACGACACGGCCACGCGCAACCAGAGCTTCCTGCGCGACGCGGCCGGCAATACGGTATGGTCGGGACGCGTCAGCCAGGACGGCAATGTGTTCCAGATTGCGCCGAGCGTCTTCGCGCCGTACATCCGCGAGGAACGCCATATGCAGGGCGGCCTGACCTTGAAGACGCGCTACCGCGCGGGCTGGAACACGGCGCTCAGCGTCAGCCGCTACGCCATCCAGAACGATACGCAGCGCAATGCCGCCCTGCCCGATCCACAGGCCGCCAACGGCGGCGCAGGCAGCGCCGTGCTGCGCGACGGCTCGGGCTTCCGCACGCTGGAACTGCGCAGCAGCTACACGCCGACGCCAGGCGACTGGACCGGCGGCCTGCACGCACTGACCGTCGGCCTGCATGCCAGCGACTACGTGCTGGAACAGAGCACGCGCACCCTGGCCGACTGGCGTTCGGCGAACGGCGAGGAAAGCCAGTTCGTGGGCGGCAAAACCCGCCTGCTGGCGCTCTACGGCCAGGACGTATGGCGCTTTGCGCCGCAGTGGCGGGCCACGGCGGGCTTGCGCGCCGAGACCTGGAAGTCCTTCGACGGCGTGCAGCGCTTCCGTCCCGGTCCCACGGAAAACTACCGCGAGCGCAGCGAACACGCCCTCTCGCCCAAGCTGTCGCTGGGCTGGGATGCCGCC
Source organism: Massilia sp. BJB1822 (assembly GCF_013369485.1). GTDB lineage: Bacteria > Pseudomonadota > Gammaproteobacteria > Burkholderiales > Burkholderiaceae_D > Rugamonas. The sequence goes on along the minus strand of NZ_JABWEB010000021.1, from coordinate 78,115 downwards.
CCGGGCCTGGACCTGCAGCTCTCGGCCGGACGCGGCACGCGCTTTGCCACCGTGTCCGAACTATTCCAGGGTTCGCTGGCGGGCGCCTCGCTCACCGTCGCCGATCCCAATCTGAAGCCGGAGCGCTCCACTGCGCTGGAATTCTCGGCCGAACAACGCTTCGATGCGGGCAAGCTGCGCGCCGCCGTATTCCAGGACGATGTGCGCAATACCATCTGGTCGCAGCTGAATCTCTCGGTCTTCCCGGTGGTGACGAGCACGCAGAACGTGGGCCGGGTACGCACGCGCGGCCTGGAGCTGGCGGGCGTGGTGGATGACCTGGGCCTGCGCGGCCTGAGCCTGGATGCGAATATCTCCTACAGCAAGGCCATCATCCTGGAAAACGCCAACTACCAGCCTTCGGTGGGCAAGCGCTGGGCGCGCATCCCGCATATGCGCTCCACAACGACCCTGCTGTACGCGCCGCAGGAGAGCTGGAGCCTGGCCGCGACCTGGCGCTATTCCGGCCGGCAGTTCAGTGAAATCAACAATAGCGACATCAATCCCGATGTCTACGGCGGCCTGTCGCGGCAAAAGCAGCTCGACCTGCGCCTGCTGCTCAAGCCCGCCGCGCGCACCGAGATCGCCATCGGCGTCGATAACCTGAACAACTACCTGGCCTGGCAATCCCACCCTTTCCCCGGACGCACGCTGTTTGCCGAAGTGCGCTACGCCTTTTAAGGACGAAAGATGATCCATATCGAACAACTGCATAAGCAGTATGAAGGACGCACCGTGCTTCATGCGCTGAACCTGCGCGTGAAACCCGGCGAAATCTACGCGCTGCTGGGACCGAACGGCGCCGGCAAGTCCACCACCATCGGCTGCCTGCTCGGCTTTGTCAAACCGGACGGCGGGCGCATTCAGCTGGCCGGGTCGCCTTTGCCGCCGGCCGAAGCGGCAGTGCGCCACGCTGCCTACATCGCCGAGAACGTGGCGCTGTACGAAAAGCTCACAGGTATCGAGAACGTGGAATTCTTCATGCGCCTGCTGGGCCGCAAGCCGCGCGCGGGCGAGATCGAAGCGCTGCTGCAAAGGGCCGGATTGCCGGAGCATGCCTGGCGCAGGCAGGCGGGCGGCTATTCCAAGGGCATGCGGCAGAAGGTCGGCATCGTGATGGCGCTGGCCAAGGGCGCTCAAGTGCTGGTGCTGGACGAGCCGACTTCCGGCCTCGATCCCGAGGCCAGCGTGACTTTCGGCGAATCGATACGCGAGCTGGCACAGGAAGGCGCGGCGGTGCTGATGGCAACCCACGATCTGTTCCGCGCCCAGGAGCTGGCGCATCGCTGCGGCATGCTGGTGGCGGGACATCTGGTGGGCGAATGGACTTTAGGAGAATTGAATGCAGGCGAACTTGAACGCAATTACCTCAGCACCCTGGCCGGCGTCTGAACGCAGCCGCTGGTGGCGCGCCTGCCACGGCGCGTGGCAGGCCGACTGGCGCGAGCGGCGACGCGACTGGCGCGTGTGGCTGCTGCTGGGACTTGGCCTGGCTTTGGCCGCGTGCGCGGCACTGCTGACATCCATCGAGCTGCAAGCCACGCTCGATGCTCGCGCCAGCGCCACGCAGGCCGAACAAACGCGCTGGTCGCAGCAGGGCAAGAAATATCCCCACTCGGCAGCCCACTACGGCGTGTACGTGTTCAAGCCCCTGCCTTTGCTGGCGGCGCTGGAACCGGGCGTGGAAAACTATGTCGGCTCCAGCGTGTATCTGGAGGCGCATAAGCAGAATGAGCTGGTCTACCGTCCGGCCGCCGACGAAGCGGGCAGCACGCGCCAGTTCCGCCTGACGCCGGCTTTTGTGCTGCAGGTGCTGGCGCCGATGGCTATGGTCTTCCTCGGCTTCGGCATGTTCGCCGGCGAGCGCGAACGCGACACGCTGGCGGCCCTGCGCGTGAACGCCGCGCCATTGAGCGCGCTGGCCGTGGCGCGCGGCGCGGTGCTGCTCTGCCTCGCGCTCAGCATGGCTTTGCCGGCTTGCGCCGCCGTGATGCTGATGAAATGGTTGTCGAACGCGCCCAGCCCCTTCCAGGACGGCGCCTTGCGCCTGGCCGTCTTCGGCGGGGGCTATCTGCTGTATCTCGCCACCTGGGCGGCGCTGATCGCCGCCGTGTCGGCGCGGTCGGCCAGCCTGCGCGCCAGTCTTGCCGCGCTGATCGCGATATGGGCAGCGACAGCGCTGGTGCTGCCGCGCCTTGCCGTGGAATTCTCGCAGCACGCGGCGCCCCTGCCCTCCATGCAGCAATTCCGCGAAGAGATGGATAACACGCTGGGCATGCCCGACGACCCGCAGGAGGCGGAACGCCACAAGCAAGCGCTATTGCGCGAACACGGCGTCAGCGATGTCAAGGATCTGCCGCTGAACTGGGCTGGCATCAGCCTGCAGCGCGGCGAGGAGCACGGCGACAAGATCTTCGACGCGTACTATGGCCGTCTGTACGCCGCCATGCAAAAGCAAAGCGACGCGGCCGCGCTGGCTGGATGGCTGTCGCCCACGGTGGCCGTGGCGGGCCTTTCCACTGCCACCGCGGCCAGCGACACCGGCCACCACATCCAGTTCGTCAATGCGGCCGAGGCACAGCGGCGCACCATCCAGAAGGTGCTGAACGAGGCGATTGCGCGTCATCCCGAAGTAGATGGCAAACGCTATGACGGCGATGAAGCGCTGTGGAATAGCGTGCCGCCTTTCCGCTTCCACTTCGCCCCCCTGGATATGGGCGCGCTGTTCGGCCAACAAATCCTGCCGCTGCTGGCGGTCTTTCTTGCAAGCCTGGCCCTGTGCGCCATCGCTCTGCGCCATCTGCGCAGCGGGAGTCTGAAATGAAGCAAATCATTACCCTGATCCGTTACGATCTGCGCAGCCAGTTGCGCGAACGCGGCACGCTGTTCCTGTTGCTGGCAGCCCTGCTTCTGGCCTTGCTTGGCCTGTTTGAAGGCGCGCGCTTCGAATCCACCCAGCGCCAGACGGTGGCCGACGCGGCCAGCCAGGAAAACACGGCGCGCGTGAAAGCCAGTGCGCTGGCCAACAGCTATTTCGATAATCCGGACAAGCCGGAGTTCGCGCAATTGCAGTGGTATCGCACGCCCATCGACGTGCGCGGCTATGCCTTCCGCGAGCATGTCGGCTTCGCTGCCAAGCCCGCCCTGCCCGGCGCGGCGCTAGCGATCGGGCAGGCCGACCTGCTGCCCGCCTATGTCCGCGTGCGTGCCGAATCGATGGAATCGGTCCGTACTGCCAGCGAGATCGAACATCCAGGCCGGCTGGCGGCCGGCCGCTTCGACCTGCTGTTCTTCGTGGTCTATCTGTGGCCGCTCTTCCTGCTCTCGCTGAGCGTTTCGGTCCTGACCCAGGACCGCGAAAGCAAGCGCATACGCGCCCTGCTGCTGCAAGGCGTGCATTTGGGAAGGCTGCTGCTGGCACAGGTCATGGCGCGCGTACTGCTGGCCAGCATTGCGCTGGTAGCAGCGTGCGGCATGGCCGCGCTGCTGTCCGGCGTGTTGCCCGTCAGTGCCGGCGGCTTCGCCGCGCTGGCCGCATGGGGCGGCATCGTGCTGCTGTATTCCGCTTTCTGGGGCGCGGTGGCGGCGGCCGTATGCGCCGTCTGCCATAGCCGCATGACGGCATCGTTCGCCGCCTTCGGCTGCTGGATTCTGCTGGCCGTGCTGCTGCCCGGCGCGCAGACCGTAGGCGTGCGCCTGCTGGCGCCCGTTCCGGCGCGCGAGCTGTATGTGCAGGCCATGCGCGACGCCAACGACGAAGTCAACGCCAACAAGCTGGCCAGCCTAGCGCGCTTCTACGACAGCCATCCGGAATGGAAACCCAACCGCACTGCGCTGGAGAAGGTATCGTCCAGCGTGAGCCGCATCCAGCGCGCCCAGGAACTGGAAGCGGCCATGCGCGGCGTGGAGCGGCAGCATGCTGCAGCGCGCCAGAGGCAGGACGCCTGGTTCGACCGCCTGCAGATCTTCAGCCCCGTGACGCTGGCCTACCAGTCGCTGGCGACGCTGGCGGGCAAGGACAAGGCGCGCCAGCAGCGTTTCCTGCAGGAGGTGGCGCTGCACCAGGGTCAGTTGCGCGACTTCTTCCAGCGCGCCATCCAAGAAGCGGCGCTGGGCGACGAACGCCAGCCCTGCGCCAAGTCCTGTCTGGGCGGCTATGGCTTCCGCGACTTCGACAGCGTGCCGCGCTTCCGCGCCTCGATGGCGATGGCGGAGCCGGGAACGCCGGGAACGCGGCTGGCCGCCCTGCCGTTGTGGACACTGGCGCTGCTGGTCCTGGCCGTTTTGCTGGCCGGCGCCCGCCGCGGGAAAGGCCACTAGCCATGGCGAGAAAACACCGCATCCATCTGCCCTCACCGCCCTGCTCCGCCGCCGCCCGCTGGGATGCCTATATGGCGCCGACGCGGTACGGCGCAACGGCAAGGGCCATGGGCGGTACGGCGCGCCCCCGGCTCACAGGCCGTCGACGCGGAACTGCAGGCTGTCGTAATGGCCTGCCGAATCGATGACGGCGACGCTGTGCTGGCCGGCCGTGTTCAGCGTAAAGCTTTGCCGCTTGGCCGGACCGGTGGCGCCGGCCACGGTTTGGCCATCCAGCAGCCAGTAGTGGCGACCAACGCCGCCCACCGCATCCAGCGTCAGCACCACCTGCTGCTGGCCGGGCGCGGCGCGCAGACGGCTGCCGTTGCGCAAACCCGCGAGGCGGATGCTGGCCGCGCTGTTCTGCTGCGGACAGTCGGGCGACCAGCCGGCCAGTCCCAATTGTTCGCGCTGCGCTGCTGGCAGCCAGGCCTCCAGCAGCGCGGGCCAGCGCGCCACTTCGCGCGGCTTGGCGTCCGGCGTGCAGGACGGCGTGCTGCGCAAGCCGCTCTGCGGATCGATCCACACGGTTTCCAGCAGACCGCGCGCGCGCAGGCGGTCGGGCAAGGTCGGCGGGATGGTGTCGTTCAACACCCAGGTGCTGCGCTTGGCGTGGCAGTGTTCCGGCGCGGTGACGCTGGCCGAGGTTCCCAGCGGCCAGCAGATTTGCGCCACCGAGACTTCCTTCGGCCGCGCGCGGCCCAGTTCCTCGCTGCGCGGCAGAGCCGACGCGATCTGATGCAGCAGGGGCGCGGCCACATTCGCGCCGAAGAAGCCAGGATTGGGCGTGCCGTCCGGCCGTCCCACCCACACGCCCAGCGTATAGCGGCCGCTGACGCCAACCGCCCAGGCATCGCGGAAACCATAGCTGGTGCCGGTCTTCCATGCCAGGCGCACGCCGCCCTCATCGCCTTCGACGAAAGGCTGGTCGGGGTGGCCGCCGGTTTCCAGGATATTGCGGATGATGTAGGCGCTGCCCGCGCTCATCATGCGCGCCTCGCGCACCGGCGCGTTGGCGGTGATGCGCGGCGTGCCCGCCATGCCACCCATGGCGAGCGAGCGGTAGGCGCCGACCAGTTCCTCCAGACTGGTGCCAGCCCCGCCCAGGATCACGCTCAGATTCGGCTCGGCGTCGCGCGGCAGGCGCAGGCGCAGGCCAGCACTGGACAGGCGCGCCGCGAAACGCACCGGCCCCACGCGGTCCAGCAGGTCGACGGCGGGCACATTCAATGACCGCTGCAAAGCCTCGGCGACGCTGACCGGGCCGGAGAAACTGGCCTGGAAGTTGCCGGGATCATAGCCGCCGAAAGATTGCGGGGTGTCGGCCAGCAGGCTTTCGGAATGGACGATGCCGTCGTCCAGCGCCATCGCATACAGGAAGGGTTTCAGCGTGGAGCCGGGCGAGCGGATGCCGCGCACCATGTCCACATGGCTGAAACGGCGCGCGTCGGCGAAATCGGCCGAACCGGCATAGGCCAGGATTTCCATGCTGCGGCTGTCCATCACCAGCGCCGCCATCGAGACGAAACGCGGCAGCTGGGCCACGCGGTCGGCCAGCATGCGCTCCAGCGTGGTCTGCATATCGCGGTCCAGCGTCGAATGCACCACCGTAGCTGCGCTGCCGCCCTTGCCCGCGCGCGCCTCGCGCCGCGCCGCCTGGTGCAGGCGCTCGGCCGCCAGCGGCGCCAGCCAGGCCAGGCGCGGCGGATTGGCGCCGACTTTTTCGATCATGGCATCGTCGGCCTCGGCGCGCGTCCAGTGGCCCAGGTCCACCATGCGCTGCAAGACCTTGTCGCGCGCCTGCTGGGCGCGGGCCGGGTGACGATCGGGACGCAGGCGCGAAGGCGCTTGCGGCAGCACCACCAGCAGCGCCGCTTCGGCCGCCGACAACTGGCTGGAACTCTTGCCCAGATAGCTGCGGCTGGCCATTTCCACGCCTTCCACAATGCCGCCCATCGGCGCGTGATTCAAATATAGGGTCAGGATTTCGCGCTTGGAGAGGCGCATCTCGATCTGCATGGCGCGCAGCAGCTGGCGCAGCTTGCCCGCCATGCTGCGCGGCACCGGCTCCAGCGCGCGCGCCACCTGCATGCTGAGCGTGGAGCCGCCGGAAACGATGCGGCCCTGCGTCATCCACTGCCAGCCCGCGCGCAGCATGGCCGCCGGATTGAAGCCGGGGTGCCAGTAGAACCAGCGGTCCTCATAGGTCAGCAAGGCGTCCAGATACAGCGGCGACACCTGCTCCGGCTTGACCGGAATGCGCCAGACGCCATCCGCATCCGGCCAGCCGCGCAGCGGCGAACCGTCGCGCGCCACCACCAGCATGCCGGGGGCATCCTGCGGCAGCGGCGGCGGAAAAAACAGATCCAGCAGCAGGATCAGCGACAGCGAGGCCGACAGCGTGGCGCGCACAGGATGCCTGCGCGCCCACGCTCTTGCAACAGCAAACGACAACATAACACTACCTTACTTTGCCGGCGCCTTCGGATCGACCACCGTTACTGGCTCGCCCGCCGGACCATAGGTGCGGATGCTTGGACGGTACATGTCCTCGGCAAACGTACCCGGCACGCTGAAGCGGCCCGGCGTCACCACGCGCAGCATATAGAACAGGTTGAGCGGATTGCCGTCCAGGCGCGCCGCCGCCACGAAGCGGTCGTCGCGGTATTCCTTATGCTTGATGCGCGAGTCAGACATGGCCGAGGCCAGGTTCACGCCCTCGATATTGAACTCGCCCGCCTGCGGACCTTGCGACAGGTTCAGGTTTTCCACTTCCAGGCCAGCCGGAATATGGTCAACGATCAGCGCATCCTCGATGGTCTGCTTGGAACGCGCCGTGACGCGCACCAGCAGCATATCGCCCACTTTCAGCGCGCCGCCCTTCCATGGCGTGCCCTGGGTGGTGAACCAGCGGCGCTCCACCGACATCTTGTCGCTGTTCGCAGTCAGTTTCAGCGGGAAGCCGCTGGCCTCCACCTCCACCCACACCGCGTTGTTGCCCTTGTTCTCCAGCGTGATGCCTTTAGCCGCTTGCGCCGGATCGAGGCTGCGCGTTTCGCCATTGCGCGAAGACAGGGCCGTATTGCCGTCCGGCGTATGCAGCACCGCCTGCCATGGCTCGCCGGTGCTGCCGCCAGCGGCGCGCGCCGCCAGGAACAGGGCGATACGCTCCTGGGTCGAGTAGTACATATGCCCCCTTGCCAGACGCTCGCCCAGATTGTTCAGCAGGGTCTCGCGCTGCGGATGGCTGATCTTATGGCGCAGCAGCAGTGCATACGCCATGGCATTGTCGCGTACCGCGCTGCCGTAGTCGCCCATCCACTCCCAATCCGAATCGGGACGGATGCCGTAAGGCTTGACCATCGCTTCCGCAATCGCGGTTTCAGCGCGCTTGGTATCGCCCATCAGGGACAAGGCGATACCCAGATGCACCAGCGGCAGCGGCGAACGGGCGCGCTCGCGGTACTGGTCGTGCAGCAGGCGCAGCGACGCCAGCGAGGCTTTCTGTTCGCGCGCCAGCATATAGCCGATATGGGCCAGTTCAGCGAAACGCTGGTGGCTGTTGCGCACCAGCTCATAGTCGCGCCACTCGAAGCGGCCCTGCGCATCCGGCTTGACGCTGGCCGGGAATGGCGAGAACTGGCTGGAGGCGCCATTCAGGCGCTCCACCATCCATTGCTGCGCGCGTTTACCCATCTCTTCCGGCACATTGAAACCGCCTTCGCGCGCATCCATCAGGAAGCTGGCGACATAAGGCGTCAGCCAGTTTTCGTACTGACCATTGTCGCCGCCCCACAGGCGGAAGCCCCCTGCCGAGCCTTGCATGCCGGCGATGCGGCCGATCGCACCTTCGATGAACTTGGCGCGCTGCTCGCGGGTGCGCGGCTCCAGGCCCACGGCCTTGGCGCTCTCTTCGTCGATATAGATATGCGGATAGGCGGCGCTGGTGGTCTGCTCCAGGCAGCCGTATGGATAATCCAGCAAGCCCTTGACGATGCTGCGCACATTCAGCGGCGGACGGTTGGACACCGTCACGTTGAGCGCCGCCGAACCGCGGAAGAAGCGTTCCACCGCGGCCGGGTCGATCTTATGCGTGGCACCGGGCTCCAGCCGCACGCGCACCGAATCCTGCTCGCGCGCTACCGGCGGCTGGATCTGCAGGGCGAATTCGCGGTGGATTTCAACCGGCTTAGCGCCGCCCGTCTTCACGTCCAGCACCAGGCGCGCCAGGCCATACGGCTCGTTCGGCTCCACGCTGAAGCGCAACACCTTGCGCTGGCGCGGCGCCAGGCGCAGTTTCTGCTCGCCGTCGCCGATGCGCAGCAGACGGTCGCTGCTCAGGCGGATGTCGATATCCTGCTCGCCCGTCATCATATTGCTGACGTCCAGCGCCACCGTCGATTTGTCGCCGGGACCGATGAAGCGCGGCAGCGAAATCTCGGCCACGATAGGCGCGGACACCACCACCTCGCGGTCGGCGCTACCGTAGGAATCGGCGGTCGACGCCACCGCCATCAGGCGCAGCGTGCCGTTAAAGTCCGGGATATCCAGCGGAATCTCGGCCTCGCCCTTGGCGTTCAGCTGCACGGGACCGGAGAAGAGGTCCACCAGCTTGACCTTCTTCGGCATGCTGCGCGTATCGCGCTTGCCCGCATCGCCGCCCCATTTGATCTTGCCCGGAGTGCCGTCCATGCGCTCAATCAGCTTGCCGTAGATATCGCTCAGCTCCGCGCCAAATCGGTGTTTGCCGAAGAAGAAGTCGAACGGGTCGGGCGACTTGAAGCTGGTGATGTTCAAAATGCCCACGTCCACCGCCGACAGCGTGACCATGGCCGTTTTGCCGGCCGCGCCATCCACCTTCACTTTCGCCACCATGCGCTTGTCCGGCACCACCTGGGTCGGCGCGGCCAGGCTCACTTTCAGCTTGCGCGATTCGCGCGCCATCGGCAGCCAGGTCATGCCCACGGCACGCGCCGGCGTCACGCGGTCGCCCTGGCTGCCGGGACGGAAGACCACCGTCGAGATATACATATCCGAGCGGTTCCAGCTCTTATCGATAGGGATGGTCAGACTGGTGCCCTGGGTGCTCACCGAAACACGGGTACTCCACAAGACCTTGTCCGCCTCCACCATCACCAGCGCCTCGCCGTCATGCGGCGGCACGATCTTCAGCTTGACGTCGCCGCCGGCTTTGGCGGGCGCGCCTTCGAGCTGCAGCTTCACGCGGTCGGGACGGTTGCCGATGCTCTCGGCGTCCTGCGCGTTCCAGCCAGCGTAGAAGCGGTAGCGCGTCACCAGCTTGGTGGACGGATCGGTCACTTCCAGGCGATAAGTACCCCACTGCACCGGCACGGCCAGCTTGGCCCTTTCCTTCAGCGCCAGCACGCCGGCATGCACAGCTTCCTCGGCCTCGGTATAACCCGAATGCCAGCCACGGTCAGCGTCATAGCGCCAGTAGTATTGACGGTCTTCGCGCACCAGGCGGAATGGCGCTTCCTTGATCGGGTTGAATTTGCCCGCCGCATTCACGCGGATCAGTTCAAACTCCGCCATGCTGCCTTCGCGCGCCACATCGCTGTCGAAAGCGGGACGCACGGCGATCATGGCCGGCGCCGGCCACCACAAGCGCTCCACCGAGCGCACCACGGGACGGCCGCCCGACTCCAGCAGGCTAAGGGAAGCCCGCACCCGCATGGCCGACTTGGCCTCAGCCTTGACCGGCACCTGCAGGCTGGTCTTGCCGTTTTCATCCAGTTCGGTTTCCGGCAATTCGGCGCGGCTCTTCTCCTTGTCGTCGGCGAAGTCGCCGAAGATGAAGCCCGGCCATTCCTTCGGCAGCGGATTGCGCGCGCGTTCCTGCGCCACGCTGCCCAGCAGGCGGTTGCCCGAAGCGGGCGCGCCGTACAGATAATCGCCCTGCACCGCCACCTTGAAGCTGGTGGCATCCGCCGCCATCGGCGCGGCATCGCTGTTCAAGGTCAGCTTCATGCGCTCGGGCAGGAATTCCTCGACCTGGAACGAATAGATGGCGTCGGCCCGCTTGGCCGTCGGATCGGCGCGGAATTCCAGGCTCCATTTGCCGGTGGCGGCATCGACCGGCAGGTCGATGCGCTGCTGCATATAGCCTGGTGTTTTCGCGCTCGGCTGCCACAGCGAGGCGCTGACCACATCGCCGTCCGGCTTTTTCAGCTCGACCTTGACGGGCGCCGGCGGCAGCGCCGTGCCATCGGCCGTGCGCGCCAACAGCGACACGGTGAATTTCTCGCCGGGGCGGTACACATCGCGGCCCGAATAGGCAAACAGCTTCACGTCGCGCGACAGATGGCCGCCGATATCGAATTCAGCCAGGTCCAGGCCCGGTTCGCGCAAGGCTACGACCGACATTTCCTTGTCGCGCCGCGCCAGCAGCAGGCGGGCCGTATCGGGCAGGCCAGGCAGCACGCCATGGCCATCGCCATCGGTCTTGCCGCGCAGGAGCACCTTGCCGCCCTCGCCCAGCACTTCCAGCTCCACGCCGCTTTGCGACTTGCCGCTCTTCAGCGAGGTGGTAAACACGTCGGTCTGCTTGACCTGGCGGCGCACGTGCAGGCCGATATCGCTGGTGTAGAAATAGGTAACTTGATATTCGCCGTCGAAGAAACCGGGGCGGCGCATCACGGCGACATACACGCCGGGCTCTTTCAGTTCGGCGACTTTTTCCACCGGCAGGAACGTCACCTTGCGGCTGTTCTTCTCGTCGCTGGTGGTAAAGCGGTTGCTGTACACGCTGTCGGCAATGCCTTGCAGGGCGTTCAGCTGCCAGCCGCCGACCTGGCCTTTGAAGGAGGTGCGGTCGTAGTAACCGTCGTATTCACCCTCTTCAGGATTCGTATTGTTCTGCGAGCGGATGCCCAGCACCATCTCCATAAACTTCGGCATCTTCTGCGGCGAGACGCGCAGGAATTCCACGTCCACTTCGGGAATATTCACGGTGACGATGGGCAGACCGCCATTCAGGCCAGCCGGCAGCACCGTGCCTTTGCTGGCGAAGAAGAAGGAAGGTGACATCTGGTCGCTCAGCACCTCGCACTGGTGGGCCTGGGCCAGCTTGCGGCCGCCCTCCGCCGCCAGCGCGGCATTCACCTTGATGTTATAGCGGTGGCCAGGCTTCACATAGGGGAAGAGCAGGACATGGGGATTGTCCGACACGACCCAGGCGCCTTTCAGCAGCGTGCCCGCAGGCTTGGCCGGCTTGGCGCCATCGGCGGCCGGCGTGGCCGGAACGGGCGGCGCTTTCGAATCGCCCATATCCGACACCTCGATCACCTGCTCCAGCTGCTGATCGCCCTTCACGGCGTCGCTGAAGGTCAGGGCCAGCGCCGGCTTGTCCTCATACAGGCGCGCCACGCAGCTGTTCACGGCGAATGGCAGGTTCGGATTCGGCAGCACCGCGCTGCCCGCTGCCACGCCACGCGGCGCGCGCTGCTTCTTATACCACCATGTGCCGCCCGCCGCAGCGGCGGCCAAAGCCACCACCAGCAACAGCCAGGCCACGCCTTTTTGTTTAATGCTAACCATAAGACTTCCTCATTTCTTGGTGCGCTCACCACTATTAGGGTGTGAGCAATAGCTGCAAATCATACAAGAAATGCTTAGGGGAAACCATCTCAAATTCTCCAGTGCGCACCTGTCATCGCATATTTACCGTAGATACACAAATCATTGAAAATCTAATTTTTGCATATACAATAATTAAATGGACCTTTCCTTTGATCCGAAAAAAGACCGCATCAACCAGCAGAAACATGGTGTTTCGCTGGCGGAGGCGGAACGGATCGAATGGGATACGGCACTGGAACAACTGGACGACCGGGCGGACTATCACGAGGACAGATACATTGGCCTGGGCTTCATCGGCGCCCGGCTCTATTGTGTGGTGTATGTAAACCGGGAGGATAGCCCCAGGATCATCAGTCTGAGAAAGGCAAATGCCAGGGAGGTAAGCTACTATGTTGAAGCGAATCGATAAGGGGAAAGAAGTGTCTCAAAAGCCGGACGATGCGCGCCAGGCGCGCAGGCTCAAGGCGCTTGCCGCCATCATGCCTGCCGAAGAAGAGGATGCAGCTATCACGGCTGCCGCGCTGGCCGACCCGGACAATCCGCCATTGACCGGCCCGCAGTTGGCGCGATTCAAACCAGCCCGTCGTGGACGCGGCAGGCCAGCGCAGGCCATCACCAAAGTGCCAGTCAGTCTGCGTCTGGATTTTGTTCTACTGGAGTCATTCAAGGCTACGGGCGATGGCTGGCAGACCCGTATGAACGAAGTACTGCGCGAATGGGCAGTCAAGCATAAGGTAATGCTACGCCACTATCACGCTACCGTACAAAAGACTGAGAACGAACAACTCACCGTGTATGAGTGCATGGTGCTGGCGCAAGACGATGGCGCCGCCAAAGAAAAGGTCAAGCGCCATTTACGCGCTGAGGGGCGCGACAACGATGCGCGCGGCCAGGTGTATACCGTCGATATGGGAAGCGGCATGGTAGATGGCCTGCCGCTGGTTTGCTGATTTTTCGGAACAACGGCATCGCCTGAAGAAGCCCCAAAAAAAGCTTGAACTAAAACTTTTCCACCTCGGCGCACGATTGACGATGAAATATCCCCGTCACAATCGGCCGATATGATTGCGACAATTTTCCGGGCTGGCTAGCAAATCGCTATGCGCGGCACGGAAGGATGCCCCCGCCCACCGCAATCTTAGGAAGAGTGATGTCCACCAGCCGCCGCAAGTTCCTCAGTCTGGCCTCAGCCAGCGCCGCCAGCACCCTGTTCCCCGATCTGATCCGCGAAGCGCTCGCCGTGCCGGCCAATAACGTCACCGGCACCCTGGCCGATGTCGAGCATGTGGTCATCTTCATGCAGGAGAACCGCTCTTTCGACCATTACTTCGGCTGCCTGCCCGGCGTGCGCGGCTACGACGATCCGCGTGCCATCACCCTGCCCAGTGGGAAGCCGGTCTGGTTCCAGCCCGACGCCGGCGGCAGCCCGGTGCTGCCCTTCCACTTCGACGCCAAGAACACCAGCGCTCTCTCGCTCGGCACCGACCACTCGTGGAAAGGCTCGCAGCAGGCCTGGCAGAACTGGGACGCCTGGGTGCCGAAGAAAACCCCGCAGTGCATGGGTTATTTCGACCGCGGCGACATCCCCTTCTATTACGCGCTGGCCGACGCCTTCACCATCTGCGACGCCTATCACTGCTCGATCTTCGGCGCCACCGATCCGAACCGCATGTATTCGCTGACCGGCACCAACCGCAACTGGCTGGGCGCCATGGGCAGCCTGTATAACATCAGCAGCGCCGGCTACTATAACAATGACCCGGCCCGCGACAATATCTCGTCCACCGTCACGTCCAGCGCGCCGAACTGGCGCACCTATGCCGAGGTGCTGGAAGCGAACAGCGTGAGCTGGAAGGTCTACCAGGAGTGGGACAACTACGGCGACAACTACCTGGCCTACTTCAAGAACTTCCGCGTCAACCCAGACGGCAGCCGCCTGTCGCCGGACAGCCCGCTCTACCGCAAAGGCCGCGCCCTGGCCGCTGGGTCCAACGAAGCCAATTCGCGCGGCACCAAGGGCCAGTGGCTGGTCAACGAATTCGCTGAGGATGTGCGCAATAACCGCCTGCCGCAGGTATCCTGGATCTGCGCGCCGAACGACTTCACCGAGCACTCGCCGAATTCGCCGAACGCGGGCGAGAACCTGACGGCACGCCTGCTGGCGGCCCTGGTGGCCAATCCCGAAGTCTGGTCCAAGACCGTGTTCCTGCTTACCTACGACGAGAACGACGGCTTCTTCGACCATATGCCGCCACCCGTCGCGCCGCTGAATACGAATATGGGCCGCACCACCCTGGCCGATATCGGCGCGTATGAAAACTATAACGGCGTGCCGGTCGGCCTTGGCCCGCGCGTGCCGATGCTGGTGATTTCGCCATGGAGCAAGGGCGGCCGCGTATGTTCGCAACTGTTCGACCATACCTCCAAGCTGCGCTTCCTGGAAGAGTGGCTGAGCGTGGGCCTGAAAAAGAATCGCGCCGCCGTCACCGCCGAACATATCTCGCCATGGCGCCGCGCCGTCTGCGGCGATATGACCTCGGCCTTCGACTTCCGCACGCCGAACAGCAGCTGGCCGGCCAGCGTGCCGAAAAACACCGAGTATCAGCTGGTGTCGGGCAAGCCTTATCCCATGCCGCCCGCCGTGCAAAGCCTGCCACTACAGGAACCCTGCCGCACCGTCACGCGCACCAAGTATGCCTGCGCCCTGCCCTATGCGCTGCACTCGCCGGCGCGGGTCATCGGCAGCCGCCAGGTGGAACTGTCCTTCATCAACCAGGGCCAGGCCGGCGCCGCCTTCGCCGTGTATTCGCGGCTGCGCACGGACGGCCCCTGGCACTACACGGTGGAAGCGGGCAAGAAGATCGAGAAAGAGGTGTGGAACTGGAGCGGCAACGCCTACCACCTGGCGGTGACGGGGCCGAACGGTTATCTGCGCGAGATGGCGGGCGGCTTCCTCGCCGCCGGCAGCGCCAAGCCGGAAGTGCTGGTCAACTATGACAGCACCAAGGGCAATATCGAAATCGTGCTCTCCAATCTGGAAGGCGGCAAGGGCTGCACCTTTACCCTGAGCGACAATGCTTACGGCGCGGCTGCCGCCAGCTACGCGGTGGCGGCAGGCCAGCAACTGCGCCTCAGCTGCGTCCTCTCCAGCAGCTTTGGCTGGTACGACTACAGCATCACCAGCGATGCCGACGCCCAGTTCCTGCGCCGCGTGGCAGGCCACGTCGAAACCGGCATGGCTTCGCGCACCGATCCCGTTATCGGCACCAACAGCCGCCGCATTGCATTGAGCGCCAGCGCACAGATCGTGCAGCGCGGCGCCACGCTGACCATGAGCTACGCGGCCCCCGGCGGCAAGGCCGATGCGCAGAACTGGATCGGCATTTACGCGGCCGGCGTCACGCCGAGCGCCGCCAAACCCGCCCTGCTCTCGGCCTATGCGCCGGGCGCCAGCGGCAGCCTGAATTTCAATACCGCCGCACTGGCGGTGGGCGAATACACGGCCTGGTACTTCCAGCGCGGCGGCTACACGGCGCTGGGCGATGCGGTCAATTTCGGAGTAACCCACTTCGTCACCACCACGCCATCGGTGGCGCGCGGCACGCAGGTCGTATTCGACTTCGCCATTCCAGCATCGCGCGCCAGCGTCAAAAACTGGATCGGCCTGTACCGCGCTGGCAGCGCGCCTGGCGCCACCGGCTCCCTCCTGTGGCAGTACGTCACGCAGACCAGCGGCGGCGCGCGCTTCGACACCAGCACGCTGATGCCCGGCAGCTACACCGCATGGCTGCTCTATAACGACGGCTACAGCGTCCTAGGCGGTCCGGTCGCCTTCACCATCACCTGATTGGAATCTTCAAAATGACGAAACACTTCTTCAAGACCGCCGCCCTCACCCTGTTGCTGTGCGCCGCCAGCGCCAAGGCCGACGTGCTGCGCATCGAGCAGCGCAGCAGCTTCAACGCCCTCGGTCAAATCGCCCAGCGCAGCAATTTCGACGACTTCGCCGGCAGCTACAACTATCCCGGCTACGGCTTCACGCGTGGCGATGTAAGTTATGTGTCGGATGAAAACCTGATCGTCGGCAACGGCGCCACGTTCGGCATCGGCAGCCTGCGTCCCGTGATGAGCAATGAATACTGGTCGCCCATCAGCGGCAGCATCGCCCAGTCCTATACCCTGTTCGGCTTCGACGCCGCCGTCAGCGCCGGCACCGTGGACCTGAGCATCACCACCAACCTGGCCAGCTACCACTTCAAAGGCCTGGCTCTGCCGGACGGCAGCAGCAGCTTCGGCTTCCTCGGCTTCCGCGCCGCCGCAGGCGAATACTTCACCGGCTTCGAGCTGCGCAGCCAGGGCGACGGCTACCTGGCCGGCATCACCGACGTCGCCCTGGGCAATGTCAGCGCCGTCCCCGAACCGGCCACGCCCGCCCTGCTACTGGCCGGCCTCGGCCTGCTGGCCCTTCTACGCCGCCGCCAATCCTAAGTCCCTTAAAGCCGAGCCTGCCGGATGTCCATCCGGCGGACTCGGCAGATAGACGTCCTTAATCCGTCATGAATTTCAGCAGATAAAATGCAGAAGCTAAAAACGCAAGATAGCCGACAAAGAAGGCGGCACAGATATAGAAGCGTTTCAGATACTTTCTCGAATCTTCACTCATAAGCCGGGGAACACCAAGTACTGCCGGTCCCAGGATGGCCGCCAGAAACTCAGCGCCCGGACCGGCCCCACGTCGACTCCGCATGAATAAGAACATGAAGTAAACGCCCAAAAGCCACGCAATGAGCGGTGGCCCGAAAAGAACAACGACAAGCAATATAAGAAGGTAGTTATTGTCCATTCACGAGGCGCGAACTCAGCAAAGATGTGCTCGAGGCGCCGCATGGCATTCTGGCAGAAATTTCTAGCAAGAAATCTATCGAAAGATCACCACAGCCGGCACCTGCAGCCGAGCCCGTGTCCGGTTGGGGTCTGACCCCAAGGTGGACACGGGCTCGACTATTATGGGCGCGGGCTTAGGCTTGGCCGGCGAGCTTGGCGACGACGGGGACCAGGGCGGCGGGACGGCAGCCGTAGGCGGCCAGACGGCCGGCGGCGCCGGGAGCCAGATCGAGGTCGTAGGGCATGCGGCCGGCGACGAGCCAGAGTTTGTCGTGCGGCAGCGCGGCCAGCAGCTTTTGCTGGCCGTCGACCAGCATGGCGTTGTAGGTCTGGACCACGATCTGCGGCGCGCCTTTGGCAAAGGCGATGGCTTCGGCCACTTCCTCTTCCTTCGCTTCGGCGGACAGGGCGTATTCGCGCACATTCAGGCCGGCTTCCTGCAGGGCCGGCAGCATGGAGCTGCGCGGTTCCTTGTTGCGCGCCAGGGCCACTTCATCGATCTCGCTGCGGCAGCGCACTTCGATGGTCAGCAGCACGACCGGTTGCGCCGGGTCGAGCGGGCGGAAGTCGCCTTGCACGCGCAGGGCGTCGGCCTGCACCTTGCGGGCCAGCGCCATGGCTTCGGGCTGCATCAGGCCTTGCGGTTTGACGGGGCGCTCGCGCCACTGCTGCACGGCTTTCACTTTTTTCAGCTCGTGCACGCGGCGCGCGGCTTCGTCGATGCGCGCCAGCGGAATGCGGCCCTGTTCCACCGCTTCCAGCACGGCGTCGATGGCGGCGTGCTGCTGCGCTTCGCGGTGCGAGATCAGCACGATGTCGGTGCCGGCCAGCAGGGTCGAGATAGCGCCCTGCGGGATGCCCACGCCTTCCGAGATCGCCGCCATTTCCAGGCAGTCGGAAATCACCGTGCCCTGATAGCCCATTTCGTCGCGCAGCAAACCGGTCAGCACCGCTTTGGACAGCGTGGCCGGGACCGAGGTGTCGGCTTCGAACGCGGGGAAGACCACGTGGGCGGTCATGATGGCGTCGACGCCTTGGGCGATCGCTTCGCGGAACGGGGCCAGCTCGACGGCATGCAGGCGCTCCTTATCGTGCGGCACCAGGGCCGTGGAGTGGTGCGTGTCGCTGGCAGTGTCGCCGTGGCCGGGGAAGTGTTTGGCAGTGGCGGCGATGCCCGCCGATTTCACGCCGCGCACGGCGGCCATGCCGTACTCGATGACGGTGGCGGGCTCTTCGCCGTAGGAGCGCACGCCGATCACGGGATTCAGGCGGTTGTTGTTCACGTCCAGCACAGGCGCCAGCAGCATATTGATGCCGATCTGGCGCATTTCGTCGGCGCCGATATGGGTCAGCTGCTCGCAGTCCTGGACCGAGCCGGCTTCCTGGAAGGCCATGGCGGCCGGAATCGGCGTCACGCCCTGCTCGATGCGCATCACCATGCCGCCTTCCTGGTCGAGGGCGATCAGCAGCGGTTCGTCGCTCACTTCGGCGTTGATGTCCTGCAGTTCGCGGCACAGGGCGGAGAGCTGCTCCGGCGTGTGCACATTGCGGCGGAACAGGATAACCCCGCCCACTTTCTTTTCCCGAATCAGCCGCTTGATGCTGTCATTGGCTTCCAGCGCATCGAAGCCCACCATGAACAGCTGGCCCACTTTTTCCCGCAATCCCTGCTCCATTCTTTCCTCCGATTTGTCCCACTATGTTTACTGAATTTGGTCTTACTCTTGCCAGGGACTGAGTCCCAGCAGTTTTTCGCCCAGCGCGGTCAACACCGCGCGCCGGTACTTGGTCTGTTCCCAGTTGCGCGGATCGCCGTGCAGGCTGTAGCCTTCCGGCGCCAGGCGCTCGCTCCAGGAGCGGATGCGCCAGTCGCGCAAGGCCTGGTTGCCTTCCTGCGCCGGCATCATGGAGATGTATTGCGCCAGCCGCACCTTGTCCTTGGACTTGTTCTGGCGGATGCCGTGGCATAGCTTGCTGTTGAAGATCAGCAGATCGCCCTTTTCCAGGTACACGTTCACGAACTGGAATTGGCTGACGTCGGGCCGGTACCAGTCCCAATTGTCCGGCTGCTCGCGCCGCCATTCGGCGTAGTTGCGGTAGAGCTCCGGCACGCAGACAAAGCCGCCCACCTCCTCGTCCAGCTGGTCGTTCACGGCCAGCACGCCCTGCACGTTCTGCGGGTCGGTATCGGGGTCGTAATCCCAGTGCATGAAGCTCTTGAAGACGAAACCCGGTTCGGGCGGCAGGTTGAAATTCATGCGGTCGATGGAAACCCACAGCTTCTCGGTTCCCCACACATCGGCAAAGGCCTGGTGCACGCGCGGGGTCTGGCGCGCATCCCATAGATACTGGTGATTATACAGTTCGATCATGCCGGCGTTAAAGCTCAGCTCCGTCTTGCGCAGCTGGGATTTGAGCGGCGGATACCAGGTCGAGGGGTCGACCGGGTCCAGCTCCTCGAACTCCCACATCAGCTTCTGCAAGCGGTCGGCCTGCTCGGCATCGACCGCTTTTTTGATGACGATATAGCCGTTCTCGCGCCAGAAGCGCCAATCGGCCTCGCTCAGCACGCGCAGCGGCTCACCGCCGGCGCGTTCGTTCAGGCGGAACGCCTGCTGGCCGATGGTGGACAGATTGCGCTCGCCAATACTGTTTTTATTAATGGCTTCGATGCTTTTCATACGCTCCTCCAGGGTCTTTGCGGACATCGTATTCAAGGAAATTCAGACGGTCGAAGAACAGGTTGTAGGCATACTCAAAGCGGCCGCACACCTTGAAGCCTTTCTTCAGATAAATGCGCAGCGCCTCGCTCTGCTCCCAGACCGTGAGGATGATGCGCTGGCTGCCCTTCTCGCGCGCCAGGCGCTCGATCTCGGCAAACATGGTGTTGAACAGGCCTTTGCCGCGGTACTCGCTTTCCAGCGCCAGGCTGGCGACGAAGTAGTCCGACTCGTCGGAATTGCGGCTGATGAATTCATCGTAGGCGTCGTCCATCGGCTTCATTTCATCGCGGTAGTAGGACACGGCCTTCACCTGGTTGAATTCGGCGATGGTGCCGCCGGTGAAAAAGCCGGTGAAGTTCTGCTCATAGTCGAACATGCCGTAGACATGCTCGATGTACTGGTCGATATTCTGCCGCCTTTGCAGTTCGACCAGGGGCAGGTTCAGTTTGTTGTTGAAGGAGCAGTATTCCAGGTAGCTGGTGGAAAACAGCAGGGCCGCCATGCGGTTCTTGTGCTTTTCCGCCACCACGCTGCCGGGCACGAAGTTGGCGCAGTTGCTGGCCTTGAGCAGGGGCGTGGCGATGCGCGCCGAGGATTCGCCGCAAGCCAGCAAGCCGGCCAGCTGGGTGGTGGGCACCGCCTCCTCGCCCAGGCGCGACTGGCCGCGCGTGGCGCGCCAGAAGTCGCCGCGCCGTATCACCGCGCCATTCTTCGCCATCAGGTAGGCGGAAAACAGGGTGTTGACCTTGTCCAGCTTGCGATCGTGCGAGAGGAAGGAATAGTAGTGGCAGCTCTCGGGCTGGGCGCGCAGCTGCGGCGCGTAAGCCATGCGCGGCACTTCCTCGATATGCGTCACCTGGCCGAGCTGCTCCAGCTCCAGGATATCGTCCAGTATCCAGTCGCGTTGCTGCAGGGCGTGCATGCAGCTGTCATAGCCAGCCTGCTCTTCTGCGTTGAGCGGCATGGGGGCGCAGGTGATCGCATCGAGCACCAGGCGCATGCCGAGCAGGCCGCAGATGGTGGTTTCCTGGCGTTCGTCGTACAGCACCGAATGGTGCGTCTCCATCTCGCCATAGCTGAGGAAGGCGTGGCCGATCTCCTTCTGCCATACCCCATAAGTGGCGTCGTGCAGGGCCGAGGCGTAATCCTTGGAACGCACCGAGGCCTTGTCCGGAATATTGCCGCTGATGATGCTGAAATTGGCCGTCATCTCGCGCACCATCTTGCGCACCGAGGCATTGCCCTTCTTCGCCACCAGCATGCCGTTTTCGTCCTTGAACAGGTTCAGCCAGCTGACGGCGTACTGGCGGATTTCGCCCGACGCCGGTTCGATGCGGAAGTCCAGATAGTCCGGCACTTCCGGCTTGGTCAGGAAGATGGTGGCCGACTTGTACGGGATGGTGTCCACGTCCAGGTAAATGCCGCCGTATTCGCGCAGGATCAGCAGGCGGAAGAAATCGGCCAGGTTCACGTAGTAGCGCTTTTCGTGCAGCTCTTCCAGATAGGCCAGATGCTCGCCGCAGTGGCTGGCGGCCAGGGCGCGCAGGCTGCGCACCGGATAGCGCCGCGCGCCGATGGCGTAGCTGCCCAGCGCATAGGGCGCCTCTTCCGGCTCGGCCGCGAACAGGGGATCGGCGCGCAGCTGAGCCGCATCCCACACCCACAGCACCACCTGGTAGCGGAAAGCGTTGGCCGCCTCCACCTCGTCGATCGCGCCCTGCCACTGCTCGATAGCGCTGACGGCGATCGCGGGCAGCGGGCCGCCCATCCAGATGCGGTGCATGAGGCGCTCTTCATCGTCCATCAGCTGGGTCGGAATACCGGCCAGCGAGGAAATACTGCGCGCATCGAACAGGCGGAAATTGGAGCGCACGAAGCGCCGCAGATCCTGCAAATGCTCGCGGTAGTTATCCTGTTGCGTCCTAAGCCAGGCGACGTCGCTCGCCATATCGATATTATTGGTCGCGCAGTACAGCTCCCAGCGCTTGCAGCTCAAGAACTCCGACTTCAGGTTTTTGATCAGAATTTCATACTCAAGATCGAAATTTGTCATTCGCTTCTCGCCTCAATCAATTCTTCCACTGCCTACTGCACATCAACTGGCATAAGCCGGCGCAGGCTGCCGGGCCTCATGCCTCCTTACAAACAACAGCAAACCGATATAGATGGCCAGTCCCAGCGGCACATTGAACAGCGCATAGGACGACAGCGAGTAATTGAACTTCTCGCACACCAGGTTGTAGACCTCCAGCCCGGCCGAGATATAGATGCAGTACAACAGGCTCATGGCCGACGAGGTCAGGCTCATGGACTCGCCGGTGGCCGTCAGCGAGATGCGGATCAAGGCGCCGTTGAACAGGCCGAAACCGGCCGAGAAGACAAACATGCAGGCGATGAACAGCAGGCCATTCTCGCGCGCCAGTCCCGCGCCGAGAAAGCCGAACAGCGCCAGCGCCCCGCCCTGGCGGATCAGGCGGTTCATCGAGAAGTTCTTGTCCAGCTTCTGGATCATCACCGTGCTCAGAATGAAGCCGGAAAAGATCACGCACTGATAGGCGATATAAGTGCCGTAGGATTCATGCATATGGCCCAGCACAATCGCCGGCGACAGGCCGATCCAGGCCGTCAGCGGCGTGATGGCGATGCCGGCGATGAAGATGCCGAACATGAACTGGCGATTGCGGAAGATGTTCAGATAGCTGCGCCGCACGGCGGCGAAGTCGAAGCGCGGGGCTTCGACCTGCCCTTGCGGCATGGTGCGGTAGAGGCCCAGCCAGGTGACGACGGCCAGCGCCAGCGAGATCAGGAAGATGTATTTCCAGTGCAGGACGCTGATGATGCCGCTGCCCACCACGGGTCCGATCAGGGGCGCGAAGATGCCGGTGTTCGACAGGATGGCCGTCAGCTTGACCGCTTCCTTGTCCTCGAACAGCTCGTGGATCATGGCGTAGCCGATGAAGATGAAGCAGGTCCCCATGCCCTGGAAGAAGCGCGCCGCCAGGAATTCGCCGATGGTATGCGTGAATGGAATAGCCAGCGTAGCCAGGGCAAACAAGGCATTCCCGGCCAGCATAACCTTGCGTTTGCCGAAGCGGTCGGCGATCGGCCCGAGGAAAAGCTGCAGGCTGGCGCCGCCCAGGATGTACAGGCTGAGCGAGAGCGCGATATGGCGCGGCGCGCCCTGGTAGTCCTTCACCACCTGCAGCATGGCCGGCATGATCATGTCGTTGGACAGATAGATCGTCAGCTCGTACAGGATGAAAAACAGGGAGAAATACAGGAGCGGCCTTCTCTTTTCAAACATCTCGTCCACCTCAAGGATTTTGTTGAACGGCGCAGGTCTGTTGCCTTCTGGTCTTAAACTGGCCTCAATACTAGCTTAAGTGGACTCAAATTGGTATTGTTTTTCAATAGAAAATAAACAAGATTGTTACAAGATATTTCCATGGTCTTACAGAACTGAAAAGGTGTTTCCTAAGGGATAAACCGTGTTCTGTAAATGACATGTTTTTAAGAAACAGACAGGTGTGGAAAATTAGCAATATTGCCTCTGTAAAAGCGTTCGCCACCGTACAGAAGTGGTCTGCATCCCCCATCCCGTATGCTAGTATTCGGCAGCCTTCCGGCTGCCCGGCCCTGTGTTATTGCCGAGGAACAATAAAAACCAAACTTCACGCCTGAATAGAACGGAGAGAAACCAGTGAGTATTTTCAGAACGAAGAACCTAGACGAGATGGTCGCGGCAAGCCGCCATCCTGGCGGCTTGAAAAAAGTGCTCGGTCCCATGGACCTGATTTTGATGGGCATCGGCGCCATTGTCGGTACAGGGATTTTCGTACTGACCGGCACCGGCGCCCTGACGGCTGGCCCTGCCCTGACCATTTCCTTCGTCGTCGCCGCCCTCGCCTGCGGCTTTGCCGCCCTGTGCTACGCGGAATTCGCTTCCAGCGTGCCCGTGGCCGGTTCGATTTACACCTATAGCTATGCCACCATGGGCGAACTGGTGGCCTGGATGATCGGCTGGGATCTGATGCTTGAATACGGCCTTGCCACGTCGGCCGTTTCGGTCGGCTGGTCGGGCTACTTCCAGTCCCTGATCGCCGGCTTCGGCCTGCATCTGCCGCCCGAGCTAACGGCCGCGCCAGGCTCCGTGCCCGGCGTGCACACCCTGTTCAACCTGCCCGCCTTCCTCATCATGATGGTGCTGACGGCCATGCTGTCCTGGGGCATCCGCGAATCGGCGCGCATGAACAACGTCATGGTGGCGATCAAGATCGGCGTGGTGCTGCTGTTCATCGTGGTCGGCGCGCGCCATGTGCAGCCGGCCAACTGGCAGCCCTTCATGCCCTTCGGCTATACCGGCGTGCTGAGCGCTGCGGCCGTGGTCTTCTTCGCCTTCATCGGCTTCGACGCCGTGACCTCGGCGGCCGAGGAAGTGAAGCGTCCGGAACGCGATCTGCCGATCGGCATCATCGGCTCGCTGGGCGCCTGCACCATACTGTACGTGATCGTGTCGGCCATCATGACCGGCATCGTGCCTTACCAAAAATTCCTCGGCATCGACCATCCAGTCTCCTTGGCCCTGAAATATGCGGGCGAAAACTGGGTGGCCGGCTTTGTCGACCTGGGCGCGATCCTGGGCATGACCACCGTGATTCTGGTGATGGCTTACGGCCAGACCCGCATCATCTTCGCCATGTCGCGCGACGGCCTGCTGCCGCGCAAGCTGTCCTCCATCCATCCGACGCACAGCACGCCCTACTTCGCCACCTGGGTGGTCGGCATCATCTTCGGTCTGATCGCCGCCGTGGTGCCGCTGAACGTGCTCAGTGAGCTGATCAATATCGGCACCCTGGCCGCTTTCAGCCTGGTGTCGATTGCTGTGATCGTGCTGCGCAAGAAGCGTCCCGACCTGAAGCGCGGCTTCCGCTGCCCGGCCGTGCCCGTGATCCCGCTGCTGGCCGTGGCCTTCTGCTTCGTGCTGATGGCCTATCTGAGCCTGACCACCTGGATTGCCTTCGGCATCTGGCTGGCGATTGGCCTGGTGGTCTACTTCGGCTACGCGCGCCACCGCTCGCTGCTGAACAAGGCTTGATGACGGTCTGAGTTCCGCGCCGCCTCAAAAGCCCACGCTTCGGCGTGGGCTTTTTCGTTTCAAGCCTCGTTCTGGCAAAATGGACGAACGCAATATGCTTACGCCGGCTCTTTATTTGCGGCCACACATTTGAATTCCAGGGTCGCACTCGCCTGTTTGCCAAATCCGGAATTCCGCATATCCAGATTCAAGGTCTTGACTTCCTTGCCCTGCTGAGCGCAATACTCATTGGCCTGACGGTAAACCGATGCCTTCTCTTCACTGGCCGTCACAAAACCGATCTTGGCGTTCTTCTCCGACACCATATAGCGGTTCTCCTCCAACTTGACGATGCCCGTACTGCCGCAGGCAGCCAGCAACATCGTTACCGCCAGGAGCACCCAACCTTTCCTCTTCATAAATCTATTCCTTTGCATATTGTGATCAACTCTCCGCAGTAATGTAGAGAGATTTCATTATGACATCAATATTTCAATAACAGAAATATTATGTGCTATTTTTGACGTGACTCGGAATTCAGGTTTTGCAATTTCTCGAAGGCTTTCCGAGAAAATTGGCAAACGGTTTTCATGTAGTATTGTCGGCACTCGGCATCTTCGGCTTCGGGTTCACGATTGGAGCGCTTACCTTTTATGGATTCGTCTATCGATGAAATTTTCAAGAATAACTTCGGCGATCTTCTCGGTTACGCTACTTGCGTCATCGGGTAATTCAGTGGCGCAAGCCTTAGAACTTCAAAAACTCAGTGAGGCGGTTTGGGATGGCTGGTCAGGAGGCTGTTGGTTCCATAATGAATTCCGGGGGAACCGCCGCGGCGGCGAGCTAATGCTTCTGATTCGCGGTGAGGACAAGGACAGTGTCGCAGTCCTCAAACTTGATGGAAAACTGGAAGAAGTCCCGTATGCGCAAACGCTATCGAAGAGTAAAACGTTCCGGATGGGAGCTCGAAACTCTACGATGTACCAGTCCAATGATCTGAAGATTAAGGTAACGACAATTGTGACGGAGGTTCCAGATGGGAACTCGTGTGCTGGCGACTGTATCGAGAGTAGCGGATATGCGGCTGAGATCGAAATCAGCAAGAACACCAACAAGCGAAAATATAAGTTCGGCGTAGGGGCTTGTGGTTTATGAGCGAAATAATCAGGCTGACACCGCTGATTATAAAAATTTAAATTGATTCCCGCACCATTGCCCCTGCCCTGAATCCATGGCAGCATACCGGGCATTCGCATCTTGCTGGAACACTAATGTTAAACAAATTACTAGGCGCCCTGGGCGCAGTGAAGAATGCCCTCAGCTCCGACGAAGGCTTGATCCGCAACGGCCTGGCCGGCCTGGAAAGGCTGAACAAGCAACTGGCCGCGCGCGCCGCGCATTTTGTCGCCAGCGGCGAAGATGCCGCCATTCTGGCGGACTTGCGCGCTACAGGCGGTGAGAGCAGCGTGCTACTGGGCCAGCCCGGCCGCCTGCACTACGCCTTCTTCGCCTATCTCGCCGACAAGGACGACTCGGCAGCGGCCAGGTCGAGCCTGAGCGCGCGCCATGCGCTCTACCGCCGCAGCGCGCTGCAGGACGAGGATATCGATGTGCTGGTCCGTCTGGGCAAGGTGCTGGACGCGGCCGACAACGGCAAGTCGCTGGAGCACGCGGGCGCCGCCATGCCGGACTGGCTGGAATACCTGCTCAACGATGCGCTGTGGGCCACCCATCCCGAGGTCACCGAACTCAATCTGCTCAGCCACCTGCCGGCCTGGGATATCAGCCTGCTGCGCGCCATCCTCGCGCGCGAGGAGCTGCCGCCAGCCATGGCCTTGCCCATCGTCTTCGAGCGCCGCAATATGAACGGCTATGAAACCGAACGCTGCTACCGCCGCTTGCTCGTCCCCGGCGCGCTGGACGACTATATGCTGGCCCATCCCGCCGAGGTGGAAAGCACGGCCGCCAGCCTGTCTGCGGGCGGCAAGCAGCAGCTTTGCCAGCGCATCGGCGGCACCCCGGCGCTGCTGGCGCAGTACGCGCCGCTGGTCCTGAAGCTGGCCGTTGGCGACAGCGTCACGGTGCGCAAGGCCGCTTCCGGCTATCTGAACGATATCGCGCCGGAGCAGCGCTACGCCCTGCTGGCGCAACTGCTGGAACAGGGCAAGAGCGAGGAACGCGGCCACGCCGCCGACCTGCTGGCGCGCTGCGGCAATGCGGACGCCGCCGCCCTGCTGGAAAGCGCGCTGGCCAAGGAGAGCAGCAAGCCGGTGCAGCAAGCCATCGCCCAGGCGCTATCGCGCTTGCAGGCGGCGGTCGAAACGCCAGGGCTGGAGCTGCCGGTGCCGCAGCCTTTGGATACACTGCCCCTCACTGAGCTGGCCGACGATGCACTGGAACTGCTGCGGGCCAACCAGCAAGAAGTGCTGGAAAAGCTCAAACAGGAGGCCGCCGAGGAGGTGGAGCACAACCGCAGCAGCACCTACCAATACACCCATGCGCGCAGGGCATACAAGGAACAGCAGGAGTTGGTGGAAGAAGACCTGTATCTGGCGCTGCGCGCGCTGAATGGGGAAAAGGGCAAGGCCACCGTCGCCCGGCTGGCGTATCCGGCGGTGCTGCGCGTGCTTGCATGCGGCGGCCGGTTGCAGGCGCGTTCGGACTACGGCTTGGCGCAAGCCATGCGCTGGGCCATTGGCGGCAAAATCAATGTCTATAACTATTGGGGCAGCCCGCAGGTATTGCAGCTGCTGGCGAAACCGGGCGCGGACAAGCCGGATCTGCGCCAGCTGACCGCCATGGCGGCCGAATGCGGCGTGGATGACGATAATCTTGGCCTGGTCTGCCTGCGTCCAAGCTGGTACCGCAGCTCCCTGCCGCAGTATATGCTGCCACCGGAGAGCATCTGGCCTTACTTCGCCGAGCACCCTGCCCTGATCGACGAGGGTCTGGGCCTGATCGCCAGCAAACGCCAACACTACGATGCACTGGACCTGGGCCAGACGCTAGCGGTGCTGGCCACCTTCCCCAGCCTGCCGGGCCGCTGGCTGCCGCGCGCCATGGAACTGGCGCTGGGCGAAGGCAAGACCCACCGCGCACTGGCGCAGCAGACCTTGAGCACCCTGCCCGATATCGGCCTGCGCGTCAGCGAGGCGCTCAAGTCGGGCAAGCAGGAGCTGCGCATCGAGGCGGCGCGCTGGCTGGCGAAGCTCGATTACCGCGCCGGCGTGCCGGCCCTGTATGCTGCGCTGGAAAAGGAAACCCGCGAAACGGCCAGCGCCGCCCTGATGACGGCGCTGGAGCAGCTGGGCGAGGATTTGTCGCCCTACCTGGCGCCGGAGCGCCTGCTGGCCCAGGCCCGCAAAGGCTTGAAGGCCAAGCCGCCGGCCGGCATGGTCTGGATCAATCTGGACGCCCTACCGGCCTGCCGCTGGCTCGATGGCGCACCGGTGGAAGCGGAGCTGATACGCTGGTGGGTCATCCTGGCCTGCAAGCTCAAGGAACCGGCCGGCAACGCGCTGCTGGAGCGCTACCTCGGCCTGCTGGAGCCGCAGTCGCGCGCGGCCCTCGGTTCCTGGCTGCTGCACCAGTTCATCGCCCAGGACACCCGCCGTCCTTCGCACGAGGAAGGCGCGGCCTGGGCTGCGCAGCATGCCGATGAGCGCTATGACTCGTACCAGCGCTCGGCGGCGCGCCATCCCGAATACTATGCAGCCGAAGGCGCGCGCACGCGGGAAGAGGTGTTTGAAGAGATCAAGCGCGAGAAGATGTCGGAATACCTGGGCACGGCCATCGGCGAGAAAGGCATGCTGGCCCTGGTGTCCGGCGTGCCTGCGCATGAACTGGTCGGCACCCTGCAACTGTATATGCGCGACCACTATCAGCGCCGCGCCCAGGTCGAGGCTCTGCTGGAAGCAGCCTGCGTGTCGAACCAGCCGGGCGTGATCCAGTTCGTGCTGGGCATCGCGCGCCGCTACCGCACCGCTTCCGTACAGGAGAAGGCCCGCCTGCTGGTGGACCGCATCGCCGAGCGCAATGGCTGGACCCAGGAACAACTGGGCGACCGCACCATCCCTACTGCGGGGCTGGATGACAGCGGCGTGCTGCAACTGCAATACGGCGGCCGCGAATTCAGCGTGGTGCTGGACGCGGCGCTGAAGCCGGTGCTGCGCAATGCCGAGGGCAAGACCGTCAGCGCCCTGCCTGCGCCGCGCGAGAACGACGATGCGGCCAGCATCAAGGAGGCCAAGCAGCAGCTCACCGCCTGCAAGAAGGAACTCAAGCAGGTGCTGACCATTCAGTCGGCGCGCCTGTATGAAGCCATGTGCTCGGGCCGCGTCTGGCCGGCCACCGAGTGGCGCGAATATCTGCTGCAGCATCCCATCATGGGCCGCCTGGTGCAGCGCCTGGTGTGGATGGAAATCGATGCCGAAGGCAAGCTCCTGCGCCTGTTCCGTCCTACCGAGGACGGCAGCTTGATCGACATCGAGGACGAGGAAATCGAACTTGCTGCGGACGCCAATGTGCGCCTGGCCCACGCCTCGCTGCTGGACGCGGCGCAGGCCAAGGCCTGGCTGGCCCACTTCAAGGATTACAAGGTTGACGCCCTGTTCCCGCAGATGAAACGCCAGCGGCCCGAGATTGCCGACGCGGCCAAGACCGAGTGCATCATCGACCGCGAGGGATGGATCAGCGACACCTTCACGCTGCGCGGCGCCTTCACCAAACTCGGTTATCAGCGCGACCAGGGCGAGGATGGCGGCTTCTTCTCGCAATACAGCAAGGACTTCATCCATGCCGGCATCCGCGTGGCGATCGAATTTTCCGGCAACTGCCTGCCGGAAGAGAACCGGCCCGCCGCGCTGAAATCGCTGTCCTTCCAGCAGCTCGAAGGCAGCCGTTTCGGCAGCAGCATCCTGCCGCTGGACAAAGTGCCGCCGGTCTTGCTGGCCGAGGCCTATGGCGACTATCATGCCGTGGCCGCCGCCTGCGCCGGCTTCGATCCGCAATGGCAAAGCAAGATGCCCTGGTAAGCGCCACCATGACGACAGAAGACAATCCATCCAATATCCTGCGCAGCAGCGCCGAACTGCGTTATGCCGACGAGCTGGCGCGCCTGCGCGCGGCCGACAACGATCCCCGTCCCGAGGGCTGGCAGCTGTCGCCGCGCGCGGTGCGCCGCTTCATCCTGGGCGACGACAAGCAAGCCATCAGCCGCAAATTCTATGGCGACGATCCGCTGGTGGACCGCGCCATCGTCACCCTGATGGGCCACCAAGGCCTGATGCTGGTGGGCGAACCGGGCACCGCCAAGTCCCTGCTGTCGGAGTTGCTGAGCGCCGCCATCAGCGGCGATTCAGCCCTGACCATTCAGGGCACGGCCGGCACCACGGAAGACCATATCAAGTATTCCTGGAACTATGCGCTGCTGCTGGCTGAGGGACCGAGCAAGCGCGCCATGGTGGCCTCTCCGCTGTACCAGGCCATGGAAAGCGGGAAGCTGGTGCGCTTCGAGGAGATCACGCGCTGCCCGCCCGAAATCCAGGACGTGATGATTTCGCTGATGTCGGAAAAGCAGATCATGGTGCCCGAGCTGGGCGAGCAGGCGCGCATGCACGCGCGGCGCGGCTTCAATGTGATCGCCACCGCCAACCTGCGCGACCGCGGCGTGCATGAAATGTCGTCGGCCTTGAAGCGGCGCTTCAATTTCGAAACCGTGCGCCCGATCAAGGACCACGCTTTCGAAGTCGAGCTGGTGCTGCGCCAGGTGCAGCGCGACCTGGACAGCGCCGAAGTGACGGTAGAAATCGAGCGCGACGTGATCGCCCTGCTGGTCACGGCCTTCCAGGAACTGCGTTCCGGCCAGACCCGCGAAGGCACGCCGATCAGGACACCCGACACGGTGATGTCCACCGCCGAAGCGGTCAACGTGGCTTACGCGGCAGCGCTGGAGGCGCGCTATTTCGGCGCCGGCCGCCTGAGCGCGCGCGAGATCGCCAACCAGTTGCAAGGCGTGGTGCTGAAGGATAATGCCGACGACCTGAAACGCGTGCAGCATTACTTCGACACGGTGGTGCGCGAACGCGCCCGCCGCGACGAGCACTGGAAAACCTTCCGCGACGCCGCCCGCAGCCTGTGGCCCTGAACGCATCCCAGCCAGCGCAGGCGCAGGCCAGTACGGAAGCACTCCATGCCGCCCTGCCGGCCATGGTGCGCGCTGGCCTGTCCCTGCTGAATGCCAACGGCCTGCATTTCGCGCCCATCCGCCACCATAGCCCGGCCTGCGCCCTGGCCTTGCGGACCATGATCGCGGAGCTGCGCCCGGCCGCCGTGCTGATCGAAGGCCCGGACGATTTCGACGCCTTGCTGCCGGTACTGCTGGACGAACGCACCCGCCCACCGGTCGCCATCCTCAGCCAGAATTTGCGTGAAGTACCGGATGACGAAGAGGAGCAGGCCACGCCTGGGCTGCAATCGGCCTTCTTCCCCTTCTGCGATTACAGCCCGGAATGGGTAGCCCTGCAAGCGGGCCGGCAGGCGGGCGCGCAGTTGGCCTTCATTGACCTACCCTGGCGCGCGCGCGGCGCGGACGAGTGCAAGGCGGAGGACGATGTGGAGGAGGCGCGCAGCCTCATGACGGAACGCTACCTGGCCCACAGCGCCTGGCTGCGCACCCTGGCCGCGCGCAGCGGCTGCCGCGACCAGGACGAGCTGTGGGACCATCTGTTCGAACTGCGTCCGGCAGCGCAATTGCGCGACTGGCGCGCCCTGTTTGCCGACATCTTCAGCTACTGCGCCATGGCGCGCGCCGATTACGAGGAAGCGGTGCTGGAAGCCGAAGGCAGCCTGCCGCGCGAACGGCATATGGCGGCCCATATCCGGCAGTGGCGCGCCAAAACCAATGGTCCTATCGTGATCGTCGCCGGCGGCTTCCATACCTCAGCCCTGCAAGCAATGCTGGCAGCCGCCGCGTTGGAGGCCAAGCCGCGCCGCCGCGCCGCCGCCAGCGCCAACGCCAAGACGAACCAGGGCGGCAACTGGCTGATACGCTACAGCTTCGACCGGCTCGATGCCCTGAATGGCTATGCCTCGGGCATGCCAGCTCCGGCCTACTACCAGCGGGTCTGGAACAGTGCCATCGCCACCGACGACGGCCCGCATCTGCAGCAAGTCGCGGCCGACGCGCTGGCCAGGCTGGCGCGCGAATCGCGCGAGCTGAATCTGGCGCAGACCATCTCCACCGCCGACGTGCAGGCCGCCCTGCTACAAGCCTGCCGCCTGGCGACCCTGCGCGGCCATGCGGGGCCTGGGCGCCAGGACTTGCTCGACGCCGTGCTCTCCTGTTTCGTCAAAGGCGCCATCGACGAGGGCAATCTGGGTCTGGCAGGCGATATCCGCCGCGTACTGGGCGGCAGCCTGCTGGGCGATGTGCCGCCCGGCGCGGCCGCTCCGCCTTTGCTGGACGACGCACTGCGCCTGGCGCGCCGCATGGGCGTGCGCCTCGACGACAGCCAGCCGCGCAGCATGCGGCTCGATATCTACCGCAAGGAAAGGCACCGCGAGCGCAGCCGCTTTATGCACCTGCTGCGCTATCTGGACGTGGGACTGGCGCGCTGGCAGTCCGGCCCCGACTTCCTCAACGGCACGCGCATGGAGCTACTGATCGAGGAATGGGATGTCGCCTGGACGCCGGTAGTGGAAGCGCGCCTGATTGAACTGGCGCCGCAGGGCAGCAGCCTGGCCGGCATCGCCCTGGCGCGGCTGCGCGGCGAAGAAGCCAGCCTGGCGGCCGAAGGCAAGGCCCGCTCGGCCAGTCAGGCCGTCGTCCTGCTGACGCGCGCCTGCCTGATCGGCCTGCACGAACGCCTGCCAGTCCTGCTGGATACCCTGGCCTCCCACCTGGACGAAGACGCCAGCCCGCATTCCATCATCGTTTGCGGCCATCGCCTGCTGGCCTTATGGCGCGCGCGCGAGCCGCTGGGCATGCAGGAGCATCCGCAATTGCGCGCACTGCTGCTGCGCGTCTGGCCCACGGCGCTCTACCTCTTGCCTCGCCTGGCCGAAATCAAGCCGGAGGAAGAAGCCGCCGCCATCGCCAGCCTGCTCTCGCTGCGCGCCTTCCACCACGCGCTGCGCGCCCTGCTCGATGATCCCCTGCCTGGCGAAACGGCAGACTGGCCGGCGCGTCTGCAGGCCATGGCCGAGCGCGCCGATGCCGCGCCCGGCGTGGGCAGTGCCTGCGCTGCCTTGCTCTTCCTCGACGGCCATTGGAGCGAGGCCGAACTGTCCGCCATGCTGGCCAGCCGCTTCGGTCCCGGCGCCAGCGCCGGCGATGCGGTGCGCGCCCTGCATGGCCTGCTCTCGGCCGCGCCGGAACTGCTGCTCACGCAAGCCCGCTTGCGCGAGGACGTCAACGCTATCCTGGCCGGCTGGGACGACGCCACCTTCATCCGTTACCTGCCCGATCTGCGCCAGACCTTTGCCCAGCTCAAGCCGCAGGAAACGGCGCAGCTGGCGGCCACGCTGGCAGACGCCAATACGCCCGGCCTGCCGCTGGCGGTGGACTGGCATGGCGCCAGCGAGCAGGATATGCTGGCCGGCGCAGCCCTGCAGGCAGCTCTGGTCGAGAGCCTGGCGCGCGATGGCCTATCGGCATGGGGAGGCATGCCATGAGCGACGAACAGCTGCTGCGCCGCTGGCGCCTGGTGCTGGGCCGCTACGCGCGCCAGTCGCTCGACACGAACGGCTTGAGCACCCATGAACAGCAACTCGAGCAATCGCTCGACTACCTGTATGGCCGCGCCTACGACGGGAAGGGCATGACGCCGCACAGGCAGCGCGGCGCCAACCTCGATCCCAGCCAGGTCAAGGCCATAGACTGGCTGCAGCGCGTGCGCAAACTCTTCCCGCATGACGTGTATGAACGCATCCAGCAGCACGCCCTCGAAAACTACCAGATGAGTGAGCTGCTGCAAGATCCGGTGGCCCTGCGGTCGCTGGAGCCGAACCACGCGCTGGCGCGCGCCCTGCTGGGCATGCGCGGCCGCCTCGGCGCGGAAATGCGCGACGCGGTGCAGGACGTAATCCGCGCTGTGGTCGAAGAGATCACGCGCCGCCTGCGCCAGGACTTCGTCAACGCCCTGGTGGGCCGCCGCAACCGCTTCCGCCGCTCGCATATGCCGAGCGCGCAGAACTTCGATTGGCGCGCCACCATCCAGGCCAATCTGCGCCACTACGACCGCAACAGCCAGCGCCTGGTGATCGAGCAGCCGCGCTTCAATGCCCGCATCAAGCGCAATCTGCCGTGGGACGTGATCCTGTGCGTCGACCAAAGCGGCTCCATGCTCGATTCGGTCATGTACAGCGCTGTAGTGGCGGGCATCCTGAGCAGCCTGCCCGCGGTGCAGGTACGTCTGGTGGTATTCGACACCAATGTGGTGGACCTGAGCCACATGGCCGCTGACCCGGTGCAGGTACTGCTGACGGTGCAACTTGGCGGCGGCACCGATATCGGCCGCGCCATGGAATACTGCGAAAGCCTGGTGCGCACGCCGCAGCGCACCGTGGTGGCGCTGATCAGCGACTTCGACGAAGGCGCCCTGCCCGGCCCCCTGCTGCGCAGCGTGCGCCGCCTGGCCGAATCGCGCGTCAAGCTGCTTGGCCTGGCCGCGCTGGATGAAGACGCCCACCCCGCCTACGACCGGAAAATGGCGCAGCGCCTGGCCGGTGTGGGCATGGAGGTGGCGGCCCTCACGCCCACCCACTTCGCCGAATGGCTGGCCGAGGTGATGGGATGAACTGGCTCGCCATCTACCGCAATTTCGACGATGACGCGCTGGCGGCCCTGTCCAGCGCCGGCCTGCTGCGCCGCGCCGCCAAGGACGTGGAAGCGGGCAAGGTGGAGTGGGCCGCGCCGCCCACCGAACAAGGCGGCGCTATCCGCGCCGACGGCCAGCTGGTGCAGGCCGACGCGCAAGGCCCAGCCAAGGCGCACTGCGACTGTTCCGCGCCCGGCATCTGCAAGCATATCTTGAGCGCAGCTCTGTGGCTGCGCAGCGCGCCACCAGCGCCCGGCACTGCTGCGGCAACCGAGCAGGCCGACGCCAGTCAACCGGAGCACGGCGCTGCCGATGACCAGTCCGCGCCTGGCGAGACAGCGCAATCCGTCACCGCCATGCCTCAGGCGAATGCCCTCGGCGAAGTACTGGCCATGGCACAGTCCCAGGTCTTCAAGCAAGCCGGCCGCGCCGCCACGCGCAAGGCGGCGGACCTGCATGCGGCAGCGGGGCCGGCCAGCATCACCGCACAAGGCGGCGTGCTGCTGATCGAAGCACCGGAGCTGGACCTGGTCTGCCGCTACATTGCAAACGGCGGCTTCAAAGGCATGGTGTCGGAAGCGCCCGCCGCCAGCCGTGCCGCCCTGCACCTGCTGGCCCTGACCCTGGTCTGGCGCGATGCGGGACGCGGCATCAGTTGGCCCGATGCCACGCCCGATGCCACGGATACGACCGCCGGTGCCGCGCCGGAAGGTCTGTCGCAAGCCGAGCGCCAATTCCTCGCCCATGTGCGGCGCATCCTGCTGGAGCTGTGCGGCATCGGCTGGTCCCACATCAGCGACATCATGCCGCCCCAGCTGCGCGCCCTCGGCACCTCGGCGCGGCTGGAATCCTTCCCGCGCCTGGCAGGCCTGCTGCGCACCCTGGCCGGCACGGCGGAACTGCTGTCACGGCGCGACTTCAGCGCCGACGAAAGGCAAGCCCTGCGCCTGGCCGCGCGCATTCACGCCCTTTGCCACGCGCTGGAGTATGCGCCGCAAGCCGCCCTGCCCCTGTTACGCGGCCAGGCCCGGCGCAGCTTTGACGACAGCGCCAGCCTGGAACTGTTGCCGCTGGGCGCCCACTGGTGGCAGCAGCGCAGCGGCGCGCGCGGCCTGAGTATCGCCTTCTGGGATCACGCCGCAGGCGGCATCGTGCAAACCGTGCTGGCCCGGCGCGACAGCAACGACCCAAGTTTCGACCGTCAGAAAGCCTGGACCAGCCAGGCTCTATGGCAAGGCAGCTCATCCCCTGCCCTGCTGGCGCAAGGCACGCTGCGGCTGGAAAACGCCCGCCTGTCCAGCGACCGGCGCCTGGGTCTTGGCGGTGAAACCAGGGCTAGTCAGTTACCGATCTGGCGCAGCGACGATGCACGCTGGCGCCAAGCCGGTTTCGACGACTGGCAAGCGCTGGCGTCTTCGTTGCGCGCGGCGGCTGGCCTGTGCGGCGAGAATCTGGAATACATCTTACTCAAGCCGGCCCGCTTTGAAGCGCCACAGCCGGACGAGATCGGCCAGGCCTTGCTCTGGACCTTGTACGATCGGCAAAGCGATGCCCTGCAATTGCGCCTCCCTTTCGACGCCAGCCAGCGCGAACGCATCGAGAACCTGGAAGCCTGGGTCAAATCCGGCCTGACGCTTGCCGCCGTGCTGGCGCGTCTTGAACGCACTGTTCACGGAGCCCAGCTGGAACCGGTGGCACTCATGATCGACACCAGCGGCAAGCTGCGCAGTATCTCGCTGGATTACGAAGCCTGCACGGTCAATAAGGGCTGGTCGCTGACCGCCGGCATCGCCCGCATGTTCAAGGCCCGCGAAGCCGCGCCGCCCGTGCAGCCCGCCGCAGCCCACCTGGAAGCCATGGCGCGCCTGCTCGATCTATTGGAAAACAAGGGCATGACCGGCCGGCTGCACATCATCGACAGCGAACGCGCCGAGCTGGAATCCATCCAGCACCTGCTGCTGGCCGTAGGCCTGGACACCGTTGCCCGCACCCTCGCCAGCTATCTCGCCAAACCGGGCGCCGTCCAGGCCTTGATCCTGGTCCACCTCTGCCAGACCTGCGCCGAACTCGATATGCGCTTCCTGCCGCGCTAGAACAGGGTGCGCTGGCGGCTGACCAGCACGCTGAAATCGTCGCGCAGGAAAGGCAGGATGGCGTCGGCCACCGGCTGCAGCTGGCGGCTCAGATAATGTTCGTAATCGATGGGCGAGCGTTGGGTTTCCAGCGGTTCCGGCCCGGCGGTGGTGATCACATAGCGTATCCAGCCGCCGTTCTGGTATTGCAGCGGACGGCCCTGGCGCTGATTGAACTCGTCGGCAATGCGGGCAGCGCGCACATGGGGCGGCACATTGCGCTGGTATTCTTCCAGCGGCCGCCGCAAGCGCTTGCGGTAGACCAGCATCTCGTCGAATTCGCCGGACACGGTGCGCTCCACGTAATCGCGCACATAGTCGCGGTATGGCTGGCCCTTGAAGATGCGCTCGTACAGATCACGCTGGAATTGCTGGGCCAGCGGCGTCCAGTCGGTGCGCACGGTTTCCAGTCCTTTATAGACGATTTCGTCGCTGCCGTCGGCGCGCGCGATCAGGCCCGCATAGCGCTTCTTGCTGCCCTCTTCCGAGCCGCGGATGGTGGGCATCAGGAAGCGCCGGTAATGCGCCTCGTATTCCAGCTCCAGCGCATTCTCCAGGCCGAAATCCTCGCGCAGATGCTTTTCCCACCAGCCGTTCACATGGCGCACCAACTGCCGGCCGATCTTTTCCGCATCGGCTTCTTCGCGCGCCGACTTGAGCCAGACGAAGGTGGAGTCGGTGTCGCCGTAAATCACCTGGTAGCCCTGCGCCTCGATCAGTTCGCGCGTGCGGTGCATGATTTCGTGGCCACGCATGGTGATCGACGAGGCCAGACGCGGGTCGAAGAAGCGGCAGCCGCTCGATCCCAGCACGCCGTAGAAGGCGTTCATGATGATTTTCAGCGCCTGCGACAGCGGCGCGTTCTTTTCGCGCTTGGCAGCGTCGCGCCCCTGCCAGATCTGGCGCACGATGGCGGGCAGGCAGTGCTTTTCACGCGAGAAGCGGGCGCCGCGAAAACCCGGCACCGTCGCGGCGGAATCGGGATCGCGCATGCCTTCCACCAGTCCGACCGGGTCGATCAGGAAGGTGCGGATGATGGACGGATACAGGCTTTTATAGTCGAGCACCAGCACCGAGTCGTACAGGCCGGAACGCGAATCCATGACGAAACCGCCCGGACTGTTCTCTCCCACCACATCGCCCAGATTCGGCGCCACATGGCCCAGGCGGTGCATCATCGGCATATACAGATGCTCGAACGCGGCCACCGAACCGCCGCTGCGGTCGGCCGCCAGCCCGGTCATGCTGGCGCGCTCCAGCAGGAAAGAGAGCAGCTCGGTCTTGGCGAAGATGCGCGTCACCAGTTCGCAGTCTTTCAGGTTGTAGCGGGCCAGGGCCGGCTTGTCCTCGTGGAAGCGGCGCTCGATCTCCGCCATGCGCTGATAGGGATTGTCGATGGACTTGCCCTCGCCCAGCAGGGTCTGCGCCACCGATTCCAGGCTGAAGGAAGGGAAATTCCAGGTCGCCGAACGCAGCGCCTCGATGCCGTCGATGATCAGGCGTCCCGCCGCCGCCGCGAAGAAATGCTCATGGTGCGCATGCTCGCGCCATTCCAATTCGCCGCCATCGCGGCCCAGCAGCAGCGGCACCTTCACCTGCTCGGCATGGCGCAGCAGCACGCGCAAATCGAACTGCACCAGGTTCCAGCCGATGATGGCATCCGGATCATGCTGCGCCATCCAGGCGTTCAGGCGTTCCAGCATCTGCGCATGGCTGCTGCAGTATTCGAGATCGAAGTCCACCTCCTCCGCATTCTCGGCGCGATGACCCAGCATATACACCTGGCGCTGGCCGCAGCCTTCCAGCGCAATCGAATACAGCCCACCGTGGGGCGAAGTTTCGATATCGAGCGACACCAGGCGCAAGGTAGGACGGTAATCGGGCGATGGCTTGAGCGGCGCCTGAAGAACTATGGTGCCATCGTCCCCGGCCTCGCCTTCGAAGCTGATAGGGGCAGTGATGAAGCGCTCCATCAGATAGCGCTCGGGCGGCCGGATATCGGCCTCGTAGACATCGATGCCGGCCTGGCGCAACCGCTTCTCCAGTTTCAGCAAATGGCGGTACTTCTGGCAGTACAGGCCCAGCACCGGCCGGTGCTGGAAGTCGCTCAGTGCCAGCGGCCGCAGCTCGCATCCACGCTCGCCGCGCAGCAGCGCCTGTGCCGCCTCCTGCTGCTCGGCTGGAATGAAGGCCACCGAGGTTTGCGGCGGCAAGCGGACATGGCGCGGCCCCTGGTCTGTCGCCAGCCAGAATTCGACCTCCGTGCCGGCGGACGTATCGCGCCAGTGGCGGGTCAAAAGAAAACCTTGCTGTGCTTGAACCAAGTGCTGACCTCTGAGCTATTGCAGTGGCCTTGCTCGCGCCGCCCCATGGCAGCGCCGCCGGCAAGGCAGGCCGCTATTTTATAGCTCCTTGCCACTGCGCGTGTTGCGTTAGCCTCTACCCTGCCCGCCCAATGCCGCCAGCGGCAAACCCGCCCCCCAGGCTGCGGCCAGCGCCCCCATGTCGCCCAACGCCTCGGACGCTCTTT
Source organism: Massilia sp. BJB1822 (assembly GCF_013369485.1). Taxonomy (GTDB): domain Bacteria; phylum Pseudomonadota; class Gammaproteobacteria; order Burkholderiales; family Burkholderiaceae_D; genus Rugamonas. The sequence continues at coordinate 38,957 of NZ_JABWEB010000021.1, read as the reverse complement.
CGTTGCGGATGCGGCAAACCTCGGCATCGGTATCAAACAAGGCGCGCGCAAAAACGCGGCCCTGGTTGGTAATGCCTGCCGTCTTGGCGCTGCGCGCCTGGGTGAAAGCTGCCAGCGCCGGGGCCAGATCGTCGCACTTGGAAGGCAGATATGCTGCCAGGTGCCAGGCATCTTCCAGCGCCTGGCAGGCGCCCTGGCCCGATGTCGGCAAAGGGGCATGGGCGGCATCGCCGATCAGCAGCACGTTATCGCGATGCCAGACCGGCAGAGGGTCATGGTCATACACATGGATTTTGCGGATGCCATTTGCCGGCGTGCTGCGGATAATCCTGCCAACCTGCGACGGCCAGGCCTGAAAAAGCTGCTCGACAAGCTCGCGCGCAACGGGGCCATCTTCCTCCGCCACGGCTTGCACCTGTGCTCCGGCCCAATACACCTTGTTTCGGTTCACGGTCACGCAGCCAAAGCGCTCGCCCTGCCCCCAATAGTCGAAGACGGCGACTTCATCGACCAGGGGCCAGCTGGATTCGGCCACGCCAACCCAGTTCACAAAGCCCTGATATACGGGAGCGTTATCGCCAACCACATACAGCCGGGCCACCGAATTTTTACGGCCATCGGCGCCGATCACCAGATCGGGGCAAATATGCAGTCCATTGGCAAAACGCACCGTAGCCCGGCCATCGGCGCCGTCTTCAATCTGCACCGCATCGCAGCCATAGGCCACCTCGATGCCGCGCGCGGCCAACCGTTCCAGCAAGAGCGCCTGCAAATCATGGCGCAGAATCGCATATGCCGGATAGCCCATCAACTGGGCCAATGGTTCGATATCGACATGCCCCAGTGACATGCCCGCTTGGTCGCTGCGATACATGCGGCTCAAACGGCCTCCCAGCGCCTCGACCTGCGGCAGCAGCCCCAGTTCGGCCAGCACAAAGCTGGCGTTCGGCCACAGCACCACGCCAGCGCCCATGGTCGCCGGGGCAGGCCTGCGCTCATACACGCGTACCCGGTGGCCTTGTTGGGTCAGTGTCAGTGCGGCGCTAGCACCGGCAACGCCGGCACCCAGAATTGCAATATCCATTTACCTCTCCTTAAAAAAGTGCAGGCCTGGATCATAAATTACGACCTCAAATGAGATTAATATGCAAAACTGGCATCCTTTATTACCTTAAATGGGATTATGATGCGCGCGAAGCTTGATTTGAACATGGTGCGAGTCTTTGTGATGGTGGTCGATCAGGGCAGTTTTGCCGGCGCGGCGCGCAAGCTGGATTTGCCGGCCTCGAATATCAGCCGCCATGTGGCGCAACTGGAGGCCAGTCTCGGCGCGCGCCTGCTGGAGCGCAGCACGCGCCAGCTGCGCATGACCGAAGCAGGCAGACTGCTGCACGAGCGGGCCAGCCCGATGCTCGATACGCTGGAACTGACCGCCGCTGAATTGGGCCGGCAGCAAAGCGAGTTGCGCGGCCCGCTCAAGCTCTGCCTGCCCAGCGAGGTGGGGCCGCGACTGCTGGGCGCTGTGGTCGCGGAGTTTGCCAGTCTGCATCCGCATATCGACATCAGCTGCGATACCAGCTTGAGCGGCGTGGATGCCTTGCGCGGAGATATCGATCTGGCCATTGTCATCCACCGTGGGCAGCTCGACGACAGCAGTTTGATCCTGCGTCCCTTGGCGCGCCTTCCCAGCGTGGTCGTGGCCGCGCCGCAGCTGGTCGCGCAATACGGCCTTCCGACCAGCACGCGCCAGCTTAAAGATCTGCCCTGCATCACCACACTCAGCGCACTGAAAGGACAGCCATGGCAGTTTGAAGATGGCCAGGGCGGCTTACGCAAGCTCGCCGTCAAAAGCCGCTACCGGGTCAACAGCGGAGAAATGGCAGGCGCCGCAGCGCTGCAAGGACTGGGTTTCGCGATTCTGGCCGAAACGGCCTGCCAGGCGGCGCTGGCGGATGGCCGCCTGCTGCGCGTGCCGCTGGAGCTGCGTCCCGCGCCGCTGGATTTGCTGGCGGCCTACACCAGCCGTCACTATGTCAGCGCAAAAATCCGCGCCTTGCTGGACTTGATGCAGCAGCGCCTGGGGACGGCCGGCGGCTTACTACAAGACTTGCAGCCAGAGTAGGCAGGTCAGAGCACAATCTCAGCGCGCCGCCGTTCGTCCTGGGGCGGCGGCCTGCTGCGCGCCCTGCCCCAGCACCAGCCACAAGGCCAGCGCAATCAGGCTGCCGCCGCCCAGATGCGCCCACGAGATCTGCTCGCCCAGGAACAGCACGCCCCACAGCACGCCGAAAGGCGGAATCAGGAAAGTCACCGTCAGCGAGCGCAATGGGCCGATGTCGGCGATGAGGCGGAAGTAGATGATGTAGGCCCAGGCGGTGCAGATCAGGCCCAGCGCCGCCAGCGCCAGCCAGACCGTGTTGCCGCCCCAGCTGGCCGGTGGCGTGAAGGCGGCCGAAACGCCGAAGAATGGCATCAGAATCAGGCATGCGCCCAGCTGGCTGCCGAAGGCTACCAGCTTCGGATCGAGTCCACCACGCTCCGTAATCCAGCGCTTGGTCAGGAAGCCCGCCATGCCGTAGCAGGCCGTCGCCACCAGGCAGGCCAAGGCGCCCAGCAAGATCGAAGCGCTGAAAGCCATCGGCCCCACTGCCGTCAGCAGCACCACACCGGCTAGTCCGGCCGCCACGCCCAGCCCTTTTCGGGCGCTGATTGTTTCGCCAAAGAAGAGCGCTCCGATCACGACGCCCATCAGCGGCGTGGTCGCGTTGAAGATGGCGGAATAGCCGGCCGGCAGCAGGCTGGCGGCCAGGCCGTACATCAGGAAAGGCACGCCGGAATTGATGACGCCCAGCGCCAGCGCGGCGCCGAACTTGTTCTTGAAATCCCAGCTTTGGCGCAAGGCCGCCAAAATCACGACCAGGCCGAGAGAGCTCAATAACACGCGGAAGAAGGCGGTGGGCAGCGCGCCCAGCACGGGCGCGACGATGCGCATAAACAGGAAACTGCCGCCCCAGATGGCAGCAAGCAGGAACAGGCGGAAGTAGTCACTCAGTTTCACAGGCGCTCTTTCGTGGTAAATGCCGGCGCCGCCGCATTCGGCGCTGCCGGGCTGTCTTTTCTGTTAACATCATTTCAGCATTTTCCGGCATTACCAATCAAGCGATATATCCTTTCTTGCTTTAGAATTTCTAACTCATAAACGCATGCAGCTGCCACCGCTCTACTCCCTGCTCTGCTTCGCCCAGGCCGCGCGCCATCTGAGCATCAAACGGGCAGCCGAGGAACTGCATCTGACCCCGGCCGCCGTCAGTCAACAGGTGGCCAAGCTGGAGCAGGCAGTTGGCGTTGAACTGTTCATCCGCAGTCCGCGCCGCATCAACCTGACCGAGGTTGGCCGCAGCTATCTGCGCGCCATCGAGCCGGCCCTGCGCCAGATCGAGCAAGCCACCGCGCGTCTGCGTCCGGCACCCGGCCCGCAAATCCTGACGCTGAGCTGCACCAGCGGTTTCGCCATGCAATGGCTGCTGCCAAGGCTGGCCGATTTCCAGACGCGCGAGCCGGAGGTGGATGTCCGCATCAACACCACCAACCGCCTGGTCAACCTGCTGCTGGACGATGTGGATTTCGCCGTGCGCCACGGCACGGGCGAGTATCCCGACCTGGAAGTGGAACGCTTGCTGGGCGACCGTCTGCAAGCAGTGTGCAGTCCGGCCCTGCTGCCCGGCGGGCGCCTGCTGTCGACGCCATCCGGCCTGGCTGGCTTCACGCTGCTGCATGACGAGCACCGCGCCGACTGGGCCTTGTGGCTGCAAGCAGCCGGCGCCAAAGGCGTGAATGCCTCCGCCGGCACCGTATTCATCGATTCCAATGGCGCCATCGAGGCGGCCGTGGCTGGACACGGCATGGCCCTGGTGCGGCCATCGCTGGTGCGTGCGGAACTGGACAGCGGCAAGCTGCTGATTCCCTTCCCGCATGCGGTCGAAACGCCGATTGCCTACTACCTTGTGTACGATGGCACCGCCCTGCTGCAGCCGCACAAGCGCCGCTTCCATCAATGGCTAACGGCACAAGCGCGCACTGCCCGCAACGAGTTCGAGCCAGGTCGGCCAAGCGCTTAGGTTCCGCTGCTGCGGAATATCTTTTGCAAAGCGCCTTCCAGCGTCGCGCGGCTCAGCTTCGGCTGCTGGGGATCATAAAAATAACTTTACTTGGCCATCGGCGCGAGCTGCTCCAGGATCGCATGCGCGGCCTTGAGACGGACCGGATTCGGATACGCCTTATTCGCCAGCATCACGATGCCGATTTTCTTCCCCGGCACGAACAGCGCATAAGCGCCAAAACCGCCGGTGGAACCGGTCTTGTTGAACAGGGTCATGGCTGGCGCGGCAACCGGCGAGGCAATCCGCTTGACCGGATTGGCCTCCCAGGTCATGGTGCGGGAGTTACCGTCCTGCAGACGCTCCAGGCTCACCGGATAAGGATGCTGCTCCCACCCCAGGCCTTGCACCATGACGCCCACCTCGAAATAACCAACGTGGGTGCCGTCCACCGCGCGCCGCGCCACCGCATCCAGCGGGCTTGGATCGATATTCAGCTGCAGGTAGCGGATCATGTCGGCCGCCGTCGATTTCACGCCGTAGGCTTCCCAATCGAAGGCCCCGCCGTTCACGCGCACTGGCTTGTTGTCCTTGTTATAGCCCCAGGCATAGTTGGCCTTGGCCGCCTCCGGCACATGAACATAGGTGGAGTTCAGTCCCAACTTTGGCAGGAGCTGCTTTTCCAGGGCGTCGTCGAAATCGGTCTTCAGTGCGGCGGCGGCGGCGTGGCCGAACAAGCCGATGCTGGGGTTGGAGTAGCGGCGCTGCACGCCTGGCGCGGCGTCCGGCTTCCATTGCTTGAAGTAGGCCAGCTCCTGGCCCCTGCTGTCGAACTTCTCCGGGAACTGCAAGGGGAAACCACCGGCGGTGTAGGTGGCCAGGTGCAGCAGGCTGGCCTTGTCGACCGCGCTGCCTTTCAGCGCGGGGATGTATTTACCAGGATGGTCGTCGAAGGACAGCTTGCCCTGCGCCTGGGCGTAGGAAGCCAGGGTGGCGGTAAAAGTCTTGCTGATGGAACCCAGCTCGAACAGGGTGTTCTCCGTGACCGGCGTGTTCTGCTCGCGCGAAGCCAGGCCATAGTTGATGAAGACCGGCTGGCCGCCGATGGTCACGGCGACCGCCATGCCGGGCACGTCGAATTCCGCCATCACGGGGCGGATGGCGCTGTCGACGATGGCGCGGATCTGCGCAGCCTGGTCGTCAGCCCAGCTGCTGGCAGGCAGCAGGCAGGCCGCCATGAGGGCGAGGGTCTTGCAAGAGCGGAGTTTCAAAGTGTGGTCCTTTCAGATGCGTTCACAACATGCGGTTAAAGCGTTTCCAGCTGCGCTGGCAATTGATTCAGCACGGCGGCGCGCAAGCGCGGTCCGGCTGCTCCTTCCTCCTCCTTCTGGTCCTGAACCAGATAGGTGAATACGATTGTGCGGCTGCCCTTGGCCGCCCAGCCCACGAACCAGCCGTAGGCGCGCGTCTTGTCTTCCTTGCCGTCGGCCTTGACCGGGTAGCCGGTGCCGGTCTTGCCGTACACTTCCCAGCCGTTGGCGAAGCTGGCCAGCTTGAACAGGCGGGCGCTCATCTCATACGTCTGCGGCTGCAGCGGCAACTCGCGCCGGGCCAAGCGGCGCAGGAAGGCGATCTGCTCGTCGCCCGAAATCTTGAGCGAGGAGTTGATCCAGGCGTAGCCCAGGCCATTGTCCGCGCCCGGGTCGCCGGCAACGTCGCGGTTGCCGTAGCCGAAGTCCTGAACATAGCGCTGGAAGCGCGCCGCGCCCAGCTGCCGCGTGACCTGCTGCGCATACCAGACCGACGAATACTTGATCCAGCCGGTGGGATCGAGATCCTGACGCCACTCGGGCACCCAATCCGGATAGCCTTCCTTGAACGGCAGCACGGGCGTGTGCGCGTCGCGCAGGAAGCCGCTGTCATAACCCATCAGGCTGACCGCGATGTTGAAGGTGGAAGCGGGCGTGACGCGCGCCTCGCACTGCCCTTCGCGCTGCAGCACCCGGCCGCTGGCCGCGTCCATCAGCTGCGTGCAGCGGATGGTGGCAAGCGCTTCCAGATCCGGCGCCACATTGCCGGCCAGCGCGGATTGCAGGGCGAAGTTGCCAGCGGCCAGACCCGCCAGCGCGGCCACGCCGGCCCAGCGCGCCCAGCGGCCGCGCAGCACGCTGCCCGGCTGGCGGATCAGGGCCAGGCGCGACGCCAGCGTGGACGCATCGATGTCGCCAAAGGCCAGCGCCATTTCCGGCGGACGCGCCTGCAGCTTGAGCTGGGCCAGCAGCGCGGCGGCATATACCTTGCGCTGGGCCGCCGGACGGCCGCGCAGCACGTCGCGGTCGCAGCCCAGCTCCTGGGCCCAGCCCAGGCTGGCGCGCAGCAGGCGCATGAAGGGGTTGAACCACAACAGGGTTTGCAGCACGAGGCCCAGCGTCATCCATTGCAGGTCGCGGCGCTGCAAATGCGTCAGCTCATGCTCGACGATCATTTGCTGCTGCATGGCGTCGAATTCGCGCAGGTGGCGCGGCAGCAGCAGGCGCGGACGCAGGGGGCCAAGCAGCATGGGCGAAATCGGCGCATCGACCTCGATGACCTGGGCGCGGCTGGCGCGCGCCAGTTCGCTGCCGAAACCCGCATGCGGCTCGCACTCGGGCAAGCCATGGCCGCTGCCGGCCAGCCGGTTCAGTATGCGCTGGCCATGCAGCAGACGGCCCAGGGTATAGGCCAGGCCAAGCAGATACACCGCCAGCCAGGCATAGGCGGCCAGGTTCAGCCAGGGGCGCTCATCGCGCTGCGCCTGGGCCAGCGGCGCCACGGGCGCAGACGGCTCAAACACCGGGGCGGCGGGCGCCAGATAATGCGATACCGTCTCGGTCGCGCCTTCGATCGGCAGCAGCAGGCGTACCCGCTCGGCGTGCGGCAGCAGGATCAGCACGAAGGTGCCAATCACGGTCAATTGTCCCAGCAGCCAGATCGAACGCTGGGCCGCCAGCGCGGGCAGATAGCGGCGCAGCAGCGCGCTCAGTCCCCACACGCTCAGGCCAGCCAGCAGGCAGCCAAGACTGGCCAGCAGGAAGCGCAGCAGCACAAGGTCGAAGGAAGTCACTGCTGCGGCTCCTCGTCGTCCGGCCACGCGTTCAGCATCTGTTCCAGCTGCGCCAGTTCCTGCGCATCCACCAGCTTACTGCCGGTGAACATATTGACGGGCAGCGGCGTATCCATCTCCATCACGCGGCGGCCGAAGTCGCGCGCGAAGGCCGCCAGGGTGCCGACTTTTTCCAGCCGCGCCGCGTAGACCTGCACGCCGTGGCGCACCTCCTGGCCCACCATTTCCTTTTCCAGCATGCGCTCCAGCGTCTTGCGGGTCGAAGAGAAGGACCAGCCGAGTTCACGCTCGACTTCCAGATGGATTTCGCGCGCGCTGAGGGGATGGCGCTTCCACAGCGCTTTCAGCACGCAAAGTTCGGTGGTCGAGGGTACGGCCATGGGAATTTCCTGAATTGTGACGATGATGGCGAGTATGCGACATTTGTCACAATACTGTCAAGAAGCGGGCGAATTTGACCTGGATCAAAAATCCCCCAAACTTTGGGAGGAATCCGCAAGCAGTTGTAGACGCATCAAACGATGGGTTCTAGTCTTGTTGTAGCAGCAGTGCCCCCATCCATCCCATCAAGGAGGTCGTGATGTCGTATCAAACCATCGTGGTTCATGCAGACAAATCGAAAGGCTCGTCCGCGCGCATCGAGCTCGCGGCCAAACTGGCGCAGCAGGAACGGGCCCACCTGGTCGGCACGGCCTTGACCGGCATTCCGCGCTATATGTATGCCGGCAGCCCCTTCGACATGACCGGCATCGTGATTGGCGACGTGGCGGCCACCGCCGAACGGCGCGCGGGCGAGGCGCTGTCCGAGTTCGAGCGCCTGGCGGCCAGGGTGGAACTGAAGTCGAGCGAACAACGCCTGCTCAACGACGACGAATACAGCGGCCTATGCCTGCAGGCGCGCTATGCCGACCTGGTAGTGCTGGGCCAGGCCGATCCGGATGGCCCCGACCAGGGCGCCCTGCTGCACGACCTGCCCGAATACGTGGTGCTGAACAGCGGCCGTCCCGTGCTGGTGGTGCCGTACATCGGCCAGTTCGCCACCAGCGGCAACCGCGTGCTGGTGGCCTGGAACGGCAGCGTGGAAGCGGCGCGCGCCGTCACCGGCGCCCTTCCCCTGCTGCGCCGCGCCGCCAAAGTCACCATCGCCGTCTTCGACCCGCAGATCGGCAGCCGCGCCCATGGCGAGGAACCGGGCGCCGACATCGCACTCTATCTGGCGCGCCATGGCGTGAATGTGGAGGTCACGGTCGAACGGCGCCCGGCCACGTCTGATGTGGGCAATGCCCTGCTCTCGCTGGCTGCGAATATTTCGGCCGACCTGATTGTGATGGGCGCATATGGCCACACCCGTCTGCGCGAAATGCTGCTGGGCGGCGCCACGCGCACCGTGCTGGCGTCGATGACGGTGCCGGTGCTGATGGCGCACTAAGCGCCGCTTAGGGATTTACAGGAAAGGCCACTTGAGGATGCCCTTCGCATGCAGCACCGGGCGGGCGATCAGGTAGCCGAGGGAGAAGCCGAAGGCCAGCAGGCTGCTGGCTTCTCCCATGAAGGCGAGGAAGAGGCCCGCCACCAGGGACACCGCCACCAGCATCAGCAGCCAGACTTCGATGCTCATGAAGAGAACCGCTGCCTCGCGCCACACGCGCAGCGTCAGGGCACAGATTTCCTTGATGGTTTTGACTTCGTGACTCATGGGATTATCGACAATATTGCAGTAGGCCGGAAATGAAAAATCGCCGGCAAGCGGCGATTTGTTCAAGCCCATAACTCTACCATACTTCACGCCGGCTCCAGGCTTTTGAGGTAGGCGCGGAACATGGCGTTCATCGCCTCGGAATAGGTTTCGATTTCGTCCGCCGTGCGCGGCGTTTCCGAGAACTGTTTGCCGACCGCGCTCATTGTGGTGATGATCATATCCGTGGCGACGATACGCGCCGCCTCGTCCACGGACGGCAGCAGCTCGCGCATGAACAGGGCGATATTCTCTTCCCCCTCGGCCTTTGCCGCCTTGGCTTCGGGCGCATCGCGGTAGAGCGGGGCGGCATCGTCCAGCGCGCGCCGCACGGCCGCCTCGTCGCATTCGGACTGGATGAAGGCATGCACCATGCGGCGCAGCCTTTCCAGCGGCGGCTGGCTGGCGTCGCCCAGAATGTCCCACAACATGGCGCCGGTCTCGCGCCACTCATCGCTCTGCAGGCGGAACAGGATGGAAGCCTTGTTCGGGAAGTACTGGTACACCGATCCGATACTGACCCCAGCACGTTCCGCCACCCGCGTGGTGGTGAAGCGCCGCACGCCCTCCTTCGCCAAAACCTGAATAGCCGCCTCCAGAATCGCCGAAACCAGCTCCGTGGACCGGGCCTGTTTCGGCCTTCTGCGCGAGGTAAGCGGGGCGTTTTCGTGGTCGGTCATGGCGAGGTTCCGGAAGGTGAATATGAAATGTGAAGGATTCTTCATATTATTACCTCTCCCAACACAAAAGGAAATACTCTTATGACGACCCTGACTTCCGCTCCCCTCGCTACGCTGCTGAACCGCCTGTTCGAGGAAGCCGACGCCCTGAATATCATGGCCATTCCGGCCGTGGCCGAGCTGTCCGAGGCGCAGCTAAAGCAGCTAATGCAGAGCAAAACCGGTTACGCCGACTTGTACGGCAGGCTGAAAGATGCCGCGCTGCCCGTCTCGCGCGCCACCGGCAGCCTGCTGTATATGCTGGCGCGCAGCATGCGCGCCCATGTGATCGTGGAATTCGGTACTTCCTTCGGCATCTCCACCCTGCACCTGGCTGCCGCCTTGCGCGACAACGGTGGCGGTCTGCTCATCACCAGCGAATTCGAGCCGTCCAAGGTGGCGCGGGCGCGCGAGAATCTGCAGGCCGGTGGGCTGGACGATCTGGTGGAAATCCGCGCCGGCGACGCGCTACAAACCCTGAGCCGCGACCTGCCGGAAAAGATCGATCTGCTGCTGCTCGACGGCGCCAAGGCGCTCTATCCCGACATCCTGGACCTGGTGGAAAGCCGGCTGCGGCCCGGCGCCCTCATCGTCGCCGACAATGCCGACGACAGCCCCGAGTATCTGGCACGCGTGAGGGCGCCGGCCAGCGGCTACCTCTCCACGCCGTTCGCGGAGGACGTCGAGCTGTCCATCAAGCTTGGCTGAGGCCAGGCCAGCGCGGCCTTAATCCGCCGCTTCGCCGGCCTGGTGGAATACCAAATCGTCGACGCGGCGGCCGTTGCACAGGTGCTCGTCGATGATGCGGTCCATGTTTTCCGGCGTGACGTTGTAATACCAGGTGCCGTCCGGCTGGACGCAGACGATGGGACCGCCCTTGCACGCGGCGAAGCAGCCCACACGGCTGCGCTTGACGCGCAGGTCGCCCGCGTTCAGGCCGGCGGCCTTGAACTTGTCGCCCAGGCTGTCGAACAGCACCTGCGATTCGCCGTCGGCACTGCAGCGCGGGCCGGTGCAGATCAGCAGGTGGCGGCGGTAGTCGCCGATCTTGGGCTTGACCACGGCGGTGGCGGTGGCGCCGCCTACGCTTTCGTCGGCGGCGCTCATGCTTCGCCTTCCTCGGCGGCGGCCATTTCGATCTCCACCGGCTCGGCCAGGGTGTCGCGGATATAGTCGGCCGGCAGACGGTGGCGCGCGGCCAGGGTGTCGATGCTGTCGCCGGCCGCGTGCTCGGCCTGCAGTGTCTCCAGCCAGCCAAGCAGGCCGGTGCTCAGGGAACGTCCGGCGCGCTCGCCATCACGGGTGGCACCGCCCTCCTCCATATCGTATTTATTGGCGTAGCCGCGCGGCGTGACCATCAGGCCGTGGCGCACGAAGGTATTGCTGTTGCCGATCAAAACGGTGCTCAGCATGCCGATATCGGCTTCGGCCATGCTGTCGAGCGTGGTGAAGACGATGTTCTCGCGGCGGCGGTAGGCACTCTTCACGATGGCGACCGGCGTGTCGGGACGGCGGTGGCGCAGGAACAGGCGCTGCGCTTCCAGGATCTGGCGCGTGCGGCGGCCGCTCTTGGGGTTGTACAGGGCGACCACGAAGTCCGCCATGGCCACCGCGTCGAGGCGGCGCGCGATGGTGGGCCAGGGCGTGAGCAGGTCCGACAGCGAGATGGCGCAGAAATCGTGGGTCAGCGGCGCGCCTACCAGCGCGGCGCAGCTGTTCAGGGCCGAGGCGCCGGGGATAATTTCAACCGCCACCGGATCGTCCGGCGTCCAGCCAGCCTGGAACAGCACCTCGTAGGTGGGGCCGGCCATGCCGTAGACGCCCGCATCGCCGGAGGAGATCAGCGCCACTTTCTTGCCGGCGCGCGCCGCTTCCAGTGCACTGACGGCGCGGTCCAGTTCTTCGGTCATCGATTTGCGGATGATCTCCTTGCCTTCGATCAGGTCGGCCACCAGCTTGATGTAGGTGACGTAACCGATCACCACATCGGCTTCGGCGATGGCGGCGCGGGCGCGCTGGGTCATATGGTCGACGCTGCCGGGGCCAATCCCCACCAGCATGATCTTGCCCGCGCCAGCGGCGGACACTTCGAGTTCTTCGTTCATGGATTCTTCCTTGCGATAGAGACGGTGGCATTGCGGCCATCTACGCCCCGGAGTTTATGTTTTTCGACGAGCAGTGCGCTCATGGGGGTATCGGGTCCGGCGGCCAGCAGCGCGGCCGCTTCGCTCACCGACGGCGTGCCGGTGTAGCGCCGCACCGTTTCGGAGGGATGCGGCACCGGCACGGCCGCCAGTTGCTCCGCTTCATAGAAATGCAGCGGCCAGCCGTATTCCTCGGCCAGCGCCAGCAACGCGGCTTCGTCCTTTTTCAGCGTGATGGTGGCGGCGGCCGTCACCTGCTCGCGGGTGGCGCCCGCTTCGGCCAGCGCCGCCTGCACGGCTTCGCGCACGGTTTCCAGCAGCACGCCGCGGTCGCAGCCCAGGCCGACAGTGAAGGCCGTCATGCAGCGTCCTGCGGCGGGCGGTAGACCACCAGGCGCTCATGCAGCGCGTCCCAGCGCTCGGCCGGCACGTCGGCGTGCGTCACCCACAGCAGGGCGGCAAAGCGTTCCAGATCCACTTCGTCGAAGCGGCTGAAGCAGTGGATGTTGTCCGGCAGCGGCGTGGGACGGGTCCACCAGTCAGGGCTGCCCGCTTCCTGCACAAAGGCGATCGGCTCGCCGTTCACCACATGGGCCGAAACGCGCGTGATATTGATCTTCGGCGCTTCCACGCGCCAGCCCAGGTGGCGGCCCAGGATATCGACCGGAATAGTGCGGCCGACATCGGAGGCGGTAGTCAGCACCGGCGCGGCGCCCATCAGATCGGCCACGCGCTCGCTCCATTCGTTGGCGCCGCCGACGTGACCCGACAGCACCGGGATCACGTACTGGCCGGCGTCGTCGACCACGATCACGCCCGGGTCTTCATCCTTGCTGCGCAGATGCGGCGCGATCAGGCGCACCACCGCGCCCAGCGAGACGAAGAAGATAATCTGATCATAGCCTTCGAACAGAGGGCCGATCTCGTCGCGCAAAGCCCCTTCGTAGGCGCGCACGGTGTTGGTCAGGCTAGCGAAGTGCGCGGCGAATTTGGCCGAAGTGCAGATGTCGGCTTCCGGCAGGTCGGCGGCCAGGCGCGCGGCCAGGCCGGCGCCATGCTTGGTGATGGCAACCAGGCAAAGGCGCGGGGTGGCTGGGTTGGGGATGGGGGCGCTGCTCATTCGGTCTCCGTTAATAAGGGTTGCGGGCCGCTCTTCTTGAGGCAGCCCTTGATGCGTTCGCCGCGAATGCGGTAAGGGTGCTTGACGATCAGCAGCGACAGGTAGCTGACCTTGGTGCCGCGCAGCGTCAGGATTTCGGCGGCACTGAAACGCCGCTCGTCCGGCGCGCCGACGCGCTCGATGAAGTGGGAACCGGCCAGCAGGTCGCGCTGCTCCAGCCAGTCGATCAATTCGTCGAGTATGGGCTTGACCTTCATCAGCACCAGGGTGTCGAAGTCGGGCAGCAGGCGGTCGACGGCGCTCACGCCATAAGCGGCGGGCACGATGGCGACGGTGTCGTCCTGTTCGGCGAAGGGAATCGGCACCTGGGCGCAGGCGGCGGTGAAGGAATTCACGCCGGCGATGGTCTGCACGGGGATATGTTCATCCAGGTTGCGCACGGTGCGCGCCAGGTGGCCGAAGGTGGCGTAGGTGCTGGCATCGCCTTCCACCAGGAACAGCACGTCGCGCCCGGCGCGCAGCCAGGGCAGGATGGTTTCGGCGGCCTTGAGCCAGGCGCGCGCCAGCTTTTCGCCATCGTGCGTCATCGGGAACAGCAGCAGTGCGTGTTCGTCCGGCGGTTGCAAGCCGGCGCGCTGCACGATGTCGAAGGCATAGCTGGGCGTCTTGCCACTGCGCGCCGGATAGACCCAGACGACGTCGCGGCGCTGCAAGGCTTCCCAGGCGGCGCGTGTGATCAGGCCAGGGTCGCCAGGGCCAAGTGAGATGCCCCACAGGGTACCGCGTACAGTAGCGTCACGCATCGGCCGCCTCCGTTTTGACGGCAGCGGCATCGCGGCGCGCGCAGACGATCCACACCGGATTCTCGGCCGCCATGCGGTGCATGTGCAGGATAGGCTTGCTGCGCGCGGCCTGCAGTTGCAGCACGTCCCAGCTAACGCCTTCGCCTTCCAACGCCTGCAGGGCGGCGGTGGCGGTGGCGAGGTTTTCCAGCGTGACGAAATTCATCACCAGGGCGCCATGGGGGCGCAGGCGGCGCATCACGCCTTCGATCAGCGTGGACAGCTCGCCACCCGAGCCGCCGACGAAGACAGCGTCCGGATCGGGCCAGGCATCCAGTCCCTCCGGCGCCTTGCCGTGGAACAGGCTGTAGTTGCTGACGCCGAAGGCCGCATGGTTCTGGCCCGCGATGGCGTGATCGGCCTCGTTCTTCTCGATGGCGTAGACGTGGCCCTGTTGGCACAAGCGCGCCGCTTCCAGGCCCACCGAGCCGGAACCGGCGCCGATATCCCAGACCACGCTGTCGGCGCGCAGTTGCAGGCGCGCCAGGCTTACGGCGCGCACTTCCTGCTTGGTGATCAGGCCTTTCTCCGGCTGGCGTTGCACGAATTCGCTGTCGGCCAGGCCGAAACGCACCGGGCGCGGGGCCGGCGTCACGCGCCAGAGCAGCACCACATTCAGTTCGGCAAAGCGCATCTCCGCCGCTTCCTGCGGACTGAGTTCGGCCAGCACGCGCTCCTCCGGCTGCAGCAGGTTTTCCGCCACCGCCATATGGAAATCGTCGCCCAGGCCTTCGGCCAGCAGCAGGCGCGCGATGCGGTCGGGGCTATTGTCAGGACTGGTCAGCACCAGCAGGCGCGCATGCTGGCGTGCCGCCTGGGCCAGCGCATAGAGGCCGTGGCTGGGCGCACTGCCGCGCAGCCATTCGCCCGCATCGCGCGCATGCACCGAGACGATGCGCGCATCCTGCCAGGGCAGGCCGATGCGCGCGCAAGCCAGTTGCAGCGTGGAGAGGTTGGGCAGGATGTCGAGCGCCTGCACGCACAGATGCTGGGCCAGATAGGGCGCGATGCCGTGGCACAGCGGGTCGCCGGTGGCCAGCACCACGCAGGCCAGATGGTCGGCGCGCGCGGCGCGCACCCATTCGGGCACCTCCTTCAGCTTGCCGGTCAGGTCGTGGCGCGCGGCGCCGGATTTGAATTCGCCGCCCAGCAGGGCCAGGGTGCGCGCGCCGCCGATCACCACATCGGCGCTGCGCAGATAAGCCAGCGCGGTCGGACTCAGACTGGCGACGCCGTCATCGAGCACGCCGATCACGCGGCAGGGGTTGGGGTCTTTCACGCAGGTGTCCATGGATTCACTCGGGTTCTGGTTCAGGATCGACATCGACGATATGGTCGATGCCGGTGCGTCCGGCGCTGGCGGGACGCTCTTGCGGCAAGGCGGGCGCCGACCACACATCGGCCACCTTCTGGCCGGTGAAGTCGCACACCAGCACGCGCAGCTGGAAATTGCGGCCATAACGGTCGGGCGCGGTCAAGGTATCGATCGCGGCTTGGGCCAGGGCATGGTGGAAGGCGTCGCCCAGTCCACGCTCGACCATCAGCTCGGCGCCGAAGCGCGCGGTTTCGGCGGCGGCGATGGCGACGCAGTCCTCCTCGGCCGCGCCGATCTGGCGCGCAATCCTTGCCACCAGGTCGGTATCGACCTCGCTGCGGTTGGCATGGGTGATGGTTTCGCCCTGGGCGATCTTGGTCAGCTTGCCCACCATGACGGCCATGACCACCAGGCCGATGCCCTGCGCCACCACCTCATCGAGGGCGTAGCGCAGGAAGTCGCCCATCTGCACGAAGCAGGCTGCCGGCAGTTCCGGGCGTTCCTCGCGCAGCGTGGTCATGGCGAAAGTCTCGGTGCGGCCGCCGGTGGTCAGCGACACCATATTGTGGCCGGCAGTGGCGGCCACCTGGACGCCCTGCACCACGCTGGCGCGCCAGGCCGCCGTCGAATATGGTTTGACGATGCCGGTGGTGCCAAGAATGCTGATGCCGCCCAGGATGCCCAGGCGCGCATTGGTGGTCTTCTTTGCCATCACCTGGCCGTCCGGCACGCTGATGGTGACTTCGATGCCATGCTCGGCCAGCAGTTCAGGCGCGGCCTCCAGCAGGTTATCGGCGATATTGCGGCGCGGGACCGGGTTAATGGCCGGACCGCCGACTTCCAGGCCCAAGCCCGGCATCGTCACCGTGCCGACGCCGTCGCCGGCAACATAGGTCACGACACCCGCCTGCCCGGGCAGCAGGCGCAGGTCCACCGTGAGGTGGGCACCGTCGGTGCAATCCGGATCGTCGCCGGCAAACTTCACCACCATGGCGTGCGCGCTTTGCGCATCGCAACGCCCATCGTGGACGGCGAAGTTCACCCGGCTGCCATTCGCCAGCAGGCTTTCGATTTCCTCCGGCACGCGGCCGGTGGCTAGGCCCAGCACCGCAGCGCGCGCGGCGGCAGCGGAACAGGCGCCGGTACTGAACCCGGTACGAGTACCGCGTTCGGCCTTCTCTTTCATGGATGCTCCGCCTGCAGGGTCTTCTGGCGCGCTTCGGCCAGCGCCAGCAGAGCGTGCAGCGCCGCCACCACCAGCGTCGAACCGCCCTTGCGGCCGCGGATCACGATCCAGGGCACTTCGTTCACTTCCGCCATCAGGTCTTTCGATTCGGCGGCCGAGACGAAACCGACCGGCATGCCGACCACCAAGGCCGGGCGCACGCCCTCTTCGCGGATCAGGCGCACCAGCTCGATCAGCGCGGTGGGCGCGTTGCCGATGCCGACAATGGCGCCGTCCAGCAGGCCAAGGCGGTGGGCCTTGCGCATGGCTTGCACGGCGCGCGTGGTGTCCTCGGCCTTGGCGGTTTCGATCACGTCGGCGTCGCTGATGAACTGGTGGGTCTTCATGCCGAAGTGCGCCAGGCGCGGCTGCGACAGACCGGAGCAGATCATCTCCACGTCCGCCACCACGGGCGTGCCGCCGGCCAGCATGGCCTGGATGCCGTCTTCCACTGCCTTGGAGTGGAAATCGGTCAGGCCGTTGAAGTCGAAATCGGCATTGGCGTGGATCATGCGGCGCACGATGGGCCACTGATCCTCGGCATAGGCATGCGGGCCGGTTTCCGCGTCGATGATGGCAAAGCTGTCATGCTCGATGACCTGGCCGGCGCGGGTCAGCTGTTCGGTGACGGTATTGACGGTGCTCATGCTGGCTGATCCTCCGCTTTGGCATGGGTATGACTATGATCGTGCAGGTGGGCGTGATCATGGTCATCGTGGTGCGCGTGTGCATGGCTGTGGTCATGATCGTGATGGTGGCCGTGCTCGTGCTCGTGCTCGTGCGCGTGCTCATGCGCGTGATCATGTCCATGTTCATGTTCGTGGCCGTGCGCGTGATCGTGCGCATGGTCATGGGTGTGGGCGTGCGAGTGGCCATGGCCCAGATCATGGGCGATTTCGCGATAGCTGCAGCCGTCGCATGGCAGACGGCTGTCCGGCACGCCGGCGCGCAGGTCTTCCACGCGCTGGTCCATCAGCGCGAAAATCTCAGGCTCGAAGCCAAAGTGCTCGCTGCAGGTAAAACGGATCTGCGGATACTGGCCGCGCAGATGCTCGACCTGGCGGTGGATACGCTGCATCAGCGTGCCGGTGTACAGATAATACGGCAGCACCACGATCTGGCGCATGCCCAGCAGCACATGGCGCTGCACCACTTTTTCCAGGCGCGGCCAGGTAATGCCGGTGAAGGCCAGATCGACCAGCTCGTGATCGCCCTCCTCCAGCAGCCAGCGCGCCATCTTGGCCATTTCGCCGTTGGCGCCGCGGTCGGAAGAACCGCGTCCCAGCACCACCACGCCGGTGGTGGTCGGATCGGGCATGTCGAGCGCGCCCATGGCCTTGCGCAGGCGGCGCTTCAGGATCGCCAGAATAGGATCGCAAGCCGTCAGGTGCGGCGCCAGCAGAATTTCGGTCTGCGGACAGGCTGCGCGCGCCTGCTCGATGGCCTCCGGGATTTCCATCTTGACGTGGCCGGCCGCGTTCAGGATCAGCGGCACCACCAGCACGCGGCGCGAAGTGCGCGCAGCGCTCAGCAGCGATGCGTTCAGCTCGGGCGGCGCGAACTCGATGAAGCACAGTTCGATGCGCCATTCGGGATGGCGCGCCCGCCATTGCGCCGTGAACTCGCGGATTTCCTGGTTGCCGGAATCCTCGCGCGAGCCGTGGCCGACGATCAGGATGGTGTCTTTTGCTGGCATCATGATAGCTTGGTTCATGCGCTGGCCTTTCTGAAACGGTGGGTGAATGTGGGGTCGTAGAGTTTGGAGCGCGCCAGGGTTTCCCAGTGCAGCGCACCCAGTGTGGGGCTGGCGACAATCATGGCCTGGCTGGCGACGCCGGCCTCGCGGCAGCGCTGCTTGATGTCGGCCAGGGTGCCGCGCAGGATGCGTTCCTCGCCCGGCCAGCTGGCTTTATGCACCACCAGCATGGGCGCGTCTTCCGGCCAGCCTGCTGCGCGCAGCGCGGCTTCCACCTTGTACATCAGGGTGATCGAGAGGAAGATGCAGAGCGTAGTGCGGTGCGCCGCAAGGCTTGCCAGATCCTCGCCCTCGGGCATCGGCGTGCGGCCTTCGACGCGGGTGAAGATCACGCTTTGGGTCACTTCGGGCAGCGTCATCGACTCGCCCGCCGCCGCCATCGAAGCCATGGCCGAAGACACGCCCGGCACCACGGACCATTCGATGCCGGCCGCCACCAGCGGGCGCGCCATTTCGATCAGCGCGCCATACAGGCCCGGATCGCCGGTCTGCAGGCGCACCACGATGGCATGCTTACTTGTCTGTTCGATCAGCCACTCGGTCATTTCTTCGAGCGTCATATCCTTGGAATCGCGAATTTCGCAGCCGGCCGGCGCGTACAGCGTGGCGGCGCGGTCCACCAGCGAACCGGCGAACAGCACTGCGCCCGCTTGCGACAGCAGCTTCTGGCCCTTGACGGTGATCAGTTCCGGGTCGCCTGGGCCTGCGCCCACGAACCAGACCTTGCCGAGCGATGCGGCGCCTGGGTTGGATGTCATACGTTTATCTCTCCTGGGTATTCAAGCACTGGCAGCGCGCGCAGCGCCTCCAGCAATAGATCTGTACTGCGCGGCGCCGGTCCTGGCGGCAGCACGCCGCGCTTTACCAGCTCGGCATGCAGGGTCAACGCCAGCGGCGGATGCTGGCCTGCCGCGCGCAGCGCCTCGGTCTGGGTCGCCAGTTGCGCCGCAGGGCCGGAAGCGATGCAGCGGCCCGCCGCCATCACATGGATATCGTCGGCCCAGCGGAAGGCGAAATCGACATCGTGCGTGGACAGCAGCACCGTGACGCCGCGCGCCGCCAGGCGGTCCAGCAGCGCGGCCAATTCAGCCTGCATCGGCGCATCCAGTCCGGCCATCGGCTCATCGAGCAGCAGCACTTCCGGCTCCATCGCCAGCACGCCGGCGATGCAGACGCGCTTCTTCTGGCCGAAGCTCAGGTGGTGCACCGCGCGCCGCGCATGGCCGCGCAGGCCGACAGCGTCGAGGGCGGCGGCCACGCGTTCGCGCACGGTGGCGTCGTCCAGGCCGAGATTCAGCGGTCCAAAGGACACGTCCTCCTCCACCTGGGCCGAGAATAATTGGCGCTCGGGATTCTGGAACACCAGGCCCACGCGGCGGCGCAGCTCCACCAGTCCGGCGCGGCCATAGTCGAAGGCCTGGCCATCCAGGCGCAATTGGCCGGCAGTCGGACGCAGCAAGCCATTCAGATGCTGCAGCACCGTGGTCTTGCCCGCGCCGTTGGCGCCCAGCAGCGCATGGCGGCGGCCGCGGCCCAGCGTCAAGCTGCAGTCGCGCAGGCCGGCACTGCCGTCCGGGTACACATGATCGACAGCCCGCAATTCCAGCACCGCGCTCACCAGCGGTCCCCCGCCGCCATGGCCAGCAGCAGGCCGCCAGCCAGCGCGGCCCAGACGGTCTGCCGGCGCGCCTGTGGATACGCGGCGGGCAGGAAGCGCAGCGTGCCTTGATAGCCGCGCGCGTCGGCCGCCATTTGCAGGGCCGCCGCGCGCTGCCATACCTGCACCGCCATCTGGCCCGCCAGCAGTCCCAGCGAGCGCCACGCATGGCGCCAGCCGCGATAGCCGAGACGCGCGCTCTGCGCCGTGACGCCCTCGTCCCAGGCCTGGCGCAGCACGAACAGCATGCGGTAGCTCAGCACCATCAGATCGAGCAGCAGTTCCGGCGCGTGCAGGCGGCGCAGCAAAGTCAAAAGATCCGGCAAAGGCGTGGTCAGCACCAGGCCAAGCAGCGCCGCCAGCATGGCCAGCGAACGCAGGGCGGTACGCGCGACCGTGGGCAGCAAGGCGGTGCTCCAGTGCCAGGCGCCGCCCGGGCCGGGGCCGACCAGCATGGTCAGGCAGGACAGCAGCAAAAAGCCCAGCGGCGGCACCACGACCGCCAGATAGCTGCGCAGCGGCACCCTCGCCCCCAGCAGCGCGGCCAGCGCCAGCAAGGCAGCAAGAGTAGCCAGCACGGCGGGGCTTTGCGCCAGCCAGGCCGCAAGAATGCCGGCTAGCGCGAACAGCGCCTTGGCTGCCGGCGCTACGCCGCGCCAACGGCTGGCGTAGGCCGCTGTTTCAATCAGCACGGCGATCCTGAGGCTGGGCGGCTGGCGGCTGGTTCTGCGCGGCGGCGCGGCGCGCGCGTTCGCGCGTCACCGACATGCCGAGCCAGAAACCGATCACGCCCGCGCCCAGCGCCGCCTGCAGGGCGAACAGCAGCGAGGCAATCTCGCCGCTGGCCGGCTCAATCACAGGGGAGAACCAGGGCTTGTAATCCGGCGCGATGCTGCCGATAGCCTGCTGCGCGCGCTCGTCGGCGCCGCCGAAAACGGAGGGCGCCTCGACGCCCGGCTCCACCGGCGGCGCGCTGACCAGCCACAGGGGAAGTACGGTCAGCAGCACGATAGTCGCCCAGATTATCCAGGTACGCGCCTTCATACGCCCTCTCCTTTGCGCTGCGCCATCACCGGCAAGGCGCGCAGCTCATGTTCGTTAAAGCGCGCCATGGCATTCACCACCAGCACCGTCAGCAGCCCCTCGCTGATGGCGATCGGCACCTGGGTCAGGGCGAAGATGCCGGCGAACTTGGCGAAGGAAACCTGGATGCCGCCGACCGGATCGGGGAAGGCCCAGGCCAATTGCAAAGAGGTAGTCACATAGGTCGCCAGATCGCCCAGGCAGGCCGCCAGGAACACGGCCACGGAGCGCGACAGGCCGAGCGCGGCCAGCGCGCGGAACACACCGTACGAAACGAAGGGACCGACAATCGCCATCGAAAACACATTGGCGCCCAGGGTGGTCACGCCGCCGTGGGCCAGCAACAGCGCCTGGAACAGCAGCACGACGAAGCCCACCGGCACCATGGCGGCGGGGCCGAACAGCAGCGCGCCCAAGCCGACGCCGGTGGGATGCGAACAGCTGCCAGTCACCGACGGCAACTTCAGGGCGGACAGGAGGAAGGCAAAGGCAGCGGCCACGCCCAGCAGCATGCGCCGCTCGGGATGCGCGCGCAGGCTCTGGCCCACGCTGTGCAGGCCCCAGGCCATAAAGGGTAAGGAAGCGGCAGCCCAGCCCAGCGCGTGCGCCGGCGGCAAAAAACCTTCCATGATGTGCATCCAGAACCTCCCGTCGCAGAATTAAGCGGCACACCATGGGGGGAGATGAGAATGGACGGTCGACGCGGGCTGGAGATGCGGATGCTGGGAGTCGGTCGACAGCTGCTCCCGTCACCCCGGGGAATGGTGCTGACAAATCAGGGCCGGTATTCTGGCTCGCCATCATCCGTCTCCCCGCCTTCCCGCTAAACTGCAGTGGCATGCTGGGGGATTCGTCAGGCTTACAGCAGCGGGGGCTGCACCGGAATAGCCGCTTCTGGCGGATTCACCGGTTTCCCGTTTAACGCCATCCCAGGTCTGGAATTAGCGCACCCAAGCAATCATATTACACTGTCAAGCAAAGGCCTGGCAAATTTGAAGCGACGCAAGCCCGCTTTCTCAGGCGATGGCGGCGCCGCGATGCGCGTTCCATGCCGCGACGGTGCGCAGCAGGCGGCCAAGGAACACGCCGCCAAACAAGCCGAAAGCCAGGCAGACCGGCAGCGCGAAGCGCAGATCGCCGCGCAATGCCGGCTGGATGGAGAGCGCCACCGCCACCGCGTATTTGCCGCAGAAGACCGCCATCATCAGGGCCAGCGGCAGCCAGCTGCCGCGCTGCACGACCACACCCGCCACGCGGTCCACCGTGACCGGAGCGCTACGCATCCACGCCAGGCCCGCGCCAGCCAGCATGCCCAGTATCCAGGCCGCGCCAACCGGCGTCTCCAGCCCGAAACCATGCGCCACGCTTTGCCATCCCAGCACCAGCATCACGCTGGGGATGATGAACGCGCTGCGGTAGCTCTGCACGCGGTCCTTGCTCGCCGCCAGGCCGCGATACAGCAGAAAGGCCAGGATGGCCCAAACATAGATCGGGGCATGGCTCAGGGTTTGCTGCAGCATGGCATGGACTCCTTATTGGTTGTGTTCCGATGAATGAACTATGCGGGAGCGCTCCGTCCGGCGCGACCGGTTTGCGACGAAACCGGGCCAGGATGGAGCGAAACAGGGGAAAGGCGGCGCCTGAACCTGGACCGCCTCCCCCTCCCCTCCCTTGCCAGCAGCCTCCCCGTCCGACGGCGCGCGGTACTGCATTTGCCGAATGGTTTAAGGCATGCCGAATTTGCACAATGAACTTACCGTCATCCACGCACAATCGACAGGAGCCAGGCCGAGATGGAAATCAGCCACCGCACCAGCAACGACGCCATGCAGCAGGCCACCGGCCCCGCCCTGGCCCGGCAACTCAATGTCGAGTGCGAAGCCATGGCCCGCCACGCCCTGCGCCACGGCTTACCGGTTCCGCCAGAGCTGATCGCCAGGCTGGCCATTCTGCTGGCATTGGCGCATGCGCTGGCGCAGCAGGGAGCTGGCGGCCGCCGCGACAATCAACTGGCGGAGCTGGCGGACATTCATCAGAAACTGGCCACCGTGGTGGCGCCGGCAACCCCGCAGGGCATACGCCTGCTGGACCCGGAGCAGTTGGCCAAGCAGCGCTTTGCCTGGCTTGGCCCGGTCCCGCTGATCCGCATGCTGACGTCGGTGGCCGCGGCCTTTCTGCTGGCCGTGCTGTTCACGGCGCTGTCGGGCGAAGTCTCGGGCCAGAATATCAAACTGGGCCTGCTGGAGTCTTCCGGCACGGTCCTGCTGCTAAATGTGCTGTTCCTGCTCTTTTGCGCCGGCCTGGGCGCCTCCTTTTCCACCCTGTTCCACGCCCACCGCTACATCGCCAATCTGACCTACGACCCGAAGTACGACGCATCCTATTGCGCGCGCCTGATTCTCGGCCTGATTTCCGGCCTGATACTGGCCGAGCTGCTGCCAGCCCATATTTTCAACGAAGGCAGCATGAGCAGTTTCAGCAAACCCGTGCTCGCCATGCTGGGCGGCTTTTCCGCCACCGCTGTCCACAATCTCCTGCAACGTCTGGTCGAAACGCTGGAGGCCGTGGTGCGCGGCGATCCTTCTGCGCGCTACCAGTCAACGCTGGATGCGCACAAGGCCCAGCTGTTCACCGATCGCGCCCAGTCCCGCAACGAACTGGCCGCCCAGCTGCTCTCGCTGCAGCAGGCCAGCGACGGCGATGCCTCGCCGGAAGCGCTGCGCCGCCAGATCGCCGAACTGACCCGCAGCATGCTCTCGCCGCAGAGCGCCAGGGCGGAATCCATTCCCACTCCAGCAGATGCCAAGGAATAGCGCGATGATCCACTTCCTCTACAACATTCCCAGCTCCTGCATGGCTTTGATCGTCGTCGGCTTCACCATCCTGGCCGCCTTCCTGGGTTATGCCGCGACGCGGCGTCTGCACCTGATCGAGGTCGATGCGGAACAGCGCGCCATGGCGCTGACCATGGTTTCCATCATCACCACCATCAATTCCCTGCTGGTGGCGTTTGCCGCCGTCAGCGTCTGGGGCGCCTACAACGATGCCGGACAAACCGTCTCCTCCGAGGCCATCAGCGCCAGCGAGCTGGCGTATGACATGGCGGCCTTCGGCAGCCCATCCGCCAAGGCGGCGGGCCGGGAACTGCATGCCTATCTGGAGCAGGTGGTGCAAAGAGAATGGCCGAGCATGCAGCAGGAACTCCGCTCCGATCCCGGCACCAATGCCCAGTTCAATAAGTTGTTCGCCAAAGTCCTGCAGATCGAACCGGCCAGCCCACGCCAGACCGCTCTGCTGCGCGAAATCCACCAGCGCATCAACGAGATGGTCAAGTTCCGCCAGCAGCGCCTGCTGACGCTGGAAGTGGCCATGCCGGCCACCCTGTGGGCCGTCATGCTGGTCGTCAGCGCCCTCTCGTTCGTGCTGCTGTACGTGATGCCGCCTACACCCTTCTACGTCGCCCTGCTCTGCAGCTGGGCCGTTACGCTGGGCATGGCCTTCTTTTTCATTCTGGCGGTTGACCGGCCATTTGCCGGTGAATTCAGCGTCAGCGCCGACGCTTACCAGCATGTTATCGATGAACTCGTCCAGGGACAGATCTGGACAAACACCAAGCCG
Organism: Massilia sp. BJB1822; assembly: GCF_013369485.1. Lineage (GTDB taxonomy): Bacteria > Pseudomonadota > Gammaproteobacteria > Burkholderiales > Burkholderiaceae_D > Rugamonas. Next base: position 14,543 of record NZ_JABWEB010000021.1, on the reverse strand, counting down.
CAGTAAGGGCGGCTTTTTCACCATGAAAGGAGCGACATCATGACGCAAGATGAATTTCGCCTGATGGCCAATCTGTCACCCCAGGCAGCACAACGCTGGTACGCCGCGATCAGCGACGCCATGGCCGAATACGAGATCGACACCCCGGCGCGCATTGCGGCCTTTATCGCGCAAACCGGGCACGAGACCATGAGCTTCGTCTACACCCGCGAAATCTGGGGGCCGACGGCGGCGCAGCGCGGCTACGAGCCGCCTAGCCCCAAAGCCGCCATGCTGGGCAATACCGAAGCCGGCGACGGCCACCGCTTCCTCGGCCGCGGCCTGATCCAGATCACCGGCCGCGCCAATTACAGCAAATGCGCCGCAGCGCTGGCAGTGGACCTGCTTGGCAATCCCGACTTGCTGGCGCAGGAAACCCTGGCGGCGCGTTCCGCCGCCTGGTGGTGGCAAGCCCATGGCTGCAACACCCTCGCCGACAGCGGCGATTTCAAGGCGCTGACCCGGCGCATCAACGGCGGCCTGACAGGCCTCGATGACCGCTTGCGCCGCTGGAAACTGGCAAAAAGCCATTTGACCAGCGCCTAACGGCAGCCGGCAGTCCGCTGCCCCGCCCCCATCCCATCGCAAGACCGCGCGCCCGGCGCTGAGCCAGGCGCTTGCCACTGTGCGCCTTTTTCACCTCACAGGAGACGATATGCACCTCACCAGCCATGAGCAAACCATCCTCGGACTGATCGCGCGCGGCCGCTCCGACCGCGCCATCGCCGAGGAACTGGAAATCAGTTTGTCCACCGCGCGCAAGCACCGCGAAAACCTGCTGGCCAAATTCGACGTCAGCAAGTCGACCCAGCTGGTGGTGCGCTATTTCACCGACTACGGCGTGCCGCTAAAAAAAATGCAGCAGAGACTAGCGCCTCGCCAGTTTCCCTGCGCGAGCTGGAAGTGGTCCAGCTGCTGCTGCAAGGCCTGAGCGACAAGCAGGTCGGGCGCCGGCTCGGCATCAGCGACCAGACGGCCCGCACCCACCGCTCCCACCTGCTGCGCAAAGTCGGCGCCAGCAATGTCTGCGCCTTGCTGTACGAAGCCATCAGCGAAGGCTGGCTGCTATTGCCCGCATCCACGCAAAGCAGCGCCGCCCTATCCGTCAATTCGCGTTTCATCCCAGCAGTTCCAACCCAAGCAAGCATTCCGCCCCCGGCTGCCCGCCGGCCGGATCGAAAGGAGAGAAAATGACACAGCTATCCACGCATCGCCAACCACGCCGACTCATTCTGCCCAGTCTTTTGCTGACGCTGGCCGCTGCCAGCGTCCCAGCACAAGCAGGCATGCTGCCCACACTGGCGGCCTATGGCGCGGACCCAGGCCAGACCTCGGTATCCGGCATGTCCTCAGGCGCTTTTATGGCGGCCCAGTTCAGCGTCGCCTTTTCCGCCAGCGTGGTGGGAGCGGGCATTGTCGCCGGCGGCCCATTCTATTGCGCTGGCCTGTTTGCGCCAACGCTGCCGGCCCAGGCGGCCAGCTCCGCCTGCATGACGCCATTGGGCAGCAGCGGCCCGCGCGCCAGCGCCGCCTTGCAGTTCGCCGGCGCCTTCGCCGAGCAAGGCAGGATCGACAGCTTGAGCGGCCTGGCCAGGCAGAAAATCTATATCTTCAGCGGCAGCAAAGACCCGGTGGTGAAGCAGAAGGTCGTCGACCAAACCGCCAAATTCTTCGCATTGGCAGGCGTGAAACCCGCCAATCTCAAATACGTCAACACAATCGCCGCCGGCCATGCGCTGCTGACCGACAGCCCGGGCGACAGCGCATGCGGCACGACGGCCGCGCCCTTCATCAACAATTGCGGCTACCGGCAAGCCAATGAAATTCTGAGCTGGATCTATGGCCCCTTGCAGAAAACAGAAGACAGGCCAGCCGGCCAGCTGACAATGTTCGATCAGGCCCCCTTCGACCCGGCCGGCGCTGCCACGCTGGGGCCAATCGGCTATGTCTACGTTCCGGACGCATGCGAAAAAGCCGCCTGCCGCATTCACGTCGCCTTCCATGGCTGCCTGCAAGGCGAAGGCAAACTTGGCGACCGCTACGCGCGCACCACCGGCTACAACGAAGCCGCCGCCAGCAATCGGATCATCGTGCTGTATCCGCAGGTCGCGGCGTCAAGCCGCAACCCGCTCGGCTGCTGGGACTTCTGGGGCTATACCGCGCCGGCCGACACCCTGCATCCGGACTTCTATTCGAAACAGGCGCCGCAGCACGCCGCCATCGCCAACATGCTGAAACGCCTGAGCGAAACCCGTCCATCCCCTGACCAGCCTAAGGAGCCAAAAGAATGAAGCCAATCACACCCTCCGACGAAGTACTGCAGCAATTCTCCGCCGCCTGCCTGGCGATCAACGCCAGTGTCAACACGCAACTGGCCGAGCTGCTGGCCGCCGGCGCCAGGCAGTTGGACTGGCGCGGCCCCGGCCGCGTTCTGCTGCAACTGCAGAGCAATGCCACCACCGCCAGCATGGCCACCCTGAACCGCCTCTGGTCCGTACAGCGCGACAGCCTTGATATGAAGGCTTGCGCGCGCAGCCTGCATGGCGCAGCCAGCATGCAGGCGGATATTGCCGAGGGCTGCTGGCAAGGCTGGATGGATTACGCCAAAGGCCAGGCGGAAGCGCTGGAAACGCTGGTGGCCAGCATGGCCGAGGCGCGCGACGCCAACGACATCATGCTTGCCACGGGCGCCTTCTGCAGCGCAGGCCAGGCGGCCGGCAAGCAGGCGCTGGCCAAGGCGGCGGGACTGGGCGGCGCCTCGGGACCGGCGCTCCAAAGCTGGCTGCAGAGCAGCCTGCAAAACGGCGAAGACTGTTCCGCCTGAGTCCCGCGCAGGAACCCCATGGGCAGGCTCCACGAGCCTGCTTTTTTTTTTGCAGCATCTCCGGACACAAAAAAAGCGGGCCGCAGCCCGCTTTCCCTTCCCATGGCGCCACTTACGCGGTGCGCACGTTTTCCAGGGTGAAGGTGAACGGCTGCGAGTTCGGGCCAGGGCCGCCGCCGGTCAGCACGATATCGGCGCTGGCCACGTTCAGCAGCGACAGTTCGGTGTTGATGTCCGAGATCACGGCCGACGCCATCACCTTGCCCTCCTCGATCTGCGATGCAACGCCGATCCAGATGGTTGGCTTGATTTCAAATACTGCCTTCTGGCCTGGCGCCACCGAAGTTTTCAGCGCCAGCAGTTTGCCGTCCTTGAAGATGCCGGCGTTGATCGCGCCGGCCGACAGATCGTTGCGAACATGGACTTCCTTGCTGCTGTTGGCCGGGCCGACGCGGGACAGGACGTCGCCGGAGCCGTCCTTGGCCATATGAAATAGATCGCCGTTGGTGGCGGGCAGGCGCGGCGTGTGGTTGCCAAAGCTGTCGGCGGCGCTGACTTCCATCGCCATCGGGAAGGTGAAGGGATGGTTATCGTACACGCCGCAGTTTTTGATGACGCGCCATGCCACATGCAGCTCATCGAAATTGGTGGCCTGATTCTTCTGAAAGATGACGATCTCCGAATTGTTGGCATCATTGGAGCGGTTAATGAAGTTCAGTTTGATGTCCATTTGCATACTCCTATTAAAGTGGATGGAAGGTACTGCTTGCCGGCATGCCGGCTTACTTTGTCGTCCTGAGCCGGCAGCGCTCAGGAGTAGACAAGGTTCTCTAGGTGGAAAACCGGGCGCGCGGCGCCCGCATCGTCTTCCCCCGTCATGATCAGATCGGCGCTGCGCAAGCCGGCCAGCGGCAGTTCGCAACTGGCACTGGCCATCGCTTCATCGAGCAGTTGGCCTTCGCGCACATTGCCGTCAACGCCGATGCGCAGCACGGCGGGAATGCGAAAACTCACTCCCTGCCTGGGCGCCAGTCCGCCGCTGCGGGCCAGCAAGCGGCCGTCATTGAACAGGCAGGCGTACAGCGTGCCGCGCGCAAGCTCGTTGCGTACCGCGACGCCATCAGCCGCATGGGTACCGCTGCGGCAGAAGCAGCGGCCCGCCGCCGTGGGCTGCACAACAAACGCATCGCCCTCGCGCGCCGCCAGGCGCGGCGAGTAGTTGCCGTAGCAGTCCCCTATTCCCGCCTCCAGCTGCAAGGAGTAGGTGAAGGAGTGAAGCCAGCCATATGGGCAATTCCGGATCACCTTCCATGCCACCGCTTTCAGCGGCACGCCATTGGCGCTGGTGGGATGAAACAAAAACACCGTCTGCCGGCACCTGCTGCTTGTGCGATTGACGAAGGTGAGCTGGATATTCATATGCCGCTTTCGATCTGCTGAATTGGATGTATCCACGATAAAGCGCGCACCAGCCACGGACCATTACGGGCGATTACACAGCCTTACGGCGGCAAGGGAAATTCGCCCTCAACGCTCCCGCCCCGCGTAATCTTGAACGCCAGCGCCCCGAAGCGAATCTCGCCGCGCCGCCGCTCGACGATGGCAGCCGCCTGCGCCTGGGGCGGCAAGGCCTGGGCAAACTGATGGCGCGCCCGGTGGATCTGGATGTTCAGGTGGCTGGAGTCGAGTCCCAGCATCTGCGACAGGCTGCCGACATCGACCCAGCCCTGGCAGGTGGCATCCAGGCCGCGCCGGGCATCGGCCAGGCGCAGGCGCGCCAGGGTCAATAAGCTGTAGTGGTGAACGCGTTCGCCCAGGCCGATCTGCGCATCCGGCGCGAGCGCGACATCGAGGAAGACATGTTCTTCATTCAGGCTGACGTGGAAATGCAGCCGCGTTGCGTCGGCCCTGGCTGCTGCGCAAAGAGTCATGGCGGTTTTCCTGTTCTTGATTGAATTGACCGGGATAGCCATACGCTGAGGACAGCGCATTGGCATGGACTCCATTCTGGCCAGAGGGCGCAGGCTTCACTATTCGGCAGATGCTGTATGCCGGGCCTGAAAAAGAACAGGCCGCGGACAGACTGGCTGGCCGCGGCTCAGAAGCAAGGCAGGATCAGGAGTGGACCGAGCTGACCGCCAGGGTTTCAGTATGGCCGCCCACTGGCCCGGTGTAGGTAATGGTGGCTTTAGTGGCCCTCCGGATCGTTACCAGGTCGTTGTTGCAGGTGAAAATAAGGGGGCCGCCGGCCAAGTCGGTCAGCACTACACCCATCGGCTGCAGTGTCATCTGAACGATATTCGCAGCGGAATGACCCGCCGCTTGCATAAGGGTTACGGTTGGCATGATGTCCTCGTCGTTAAGGAAGGAATGAACGCCCATCCCGGCTGCGCGGGAGGGACCGCCGCTGGAGCACAGCCCAGCAGCCCCACCTTAGCGAACGACAATCTGGCGCACCATTACGGCCGGTTACAGCGCATTACCATCTTTAACCTAGGGTAAGCGGATCGATAAACCGGTTCGATTCCGGCCCTCGCCTCCAAACAAAGCATGTATGCCAAAACGCCGGGGGAAGACCGGCGTTTTGCATTGCGCTTCGTCTTTTGCGATTTCCCCGCCAGAGTAATGCGCTGTCATCAGCCGTAATGGTGCGCAGGATTGTCATTCAATAAGGTGGGAGCGCTGGGGCCATGTTCCAGCAGCGGTCCCTCCCGCGCAGCCGGGATGGGCGTTTAACCCACAGATCGGAGGCTCCGCATGCGGAGCCCTCAGCAAGGCCATCCGCCAATTCATATGACAAGGAGCCACAAAATGAGCAATAAGCCACTTAACGATATCGCTATCCGCGTATCCGATAACAGCCAACAGCCAGAGCATGCCGATCTAGCGTCTTTATTGAAGGGAAAAATACGAAGAGGGAAGCTCGTCTCCACCTGCATCACTCTGTCACTTGGACAGAGTCATACAATCAAAGCAAGTGACAATGTAGCCCAATTCACCATTGAATTCGTAGATGACAAAAACAAGAGATGCTTCGGCAATCTCCGCTGGGATCCTGCCAGCGCATTGGGAGAGAAACAAGACATATCCATCGATATTTTTACCTCCGCCAACGATCCAGATACCACAATATCCGGAACCATCTCCAATCTAGAGTTCGAGGATTCGCCGTTAGGAAACAAAAAGACGACCTTGATACTCACTCTCTGGCGTCCGGAATAAGTCTAACAAAACAAAAAGCCTCCCGCAGGGGAGGCTTTTTGTTTTGTTCTGGCGGAGACGGTGTCGCTCGCACTTCGAGGAGGATTCCTCTCGATCTGCAATCTACCCACCTTTCTACCCACCTTTTCGGTTTACCCAGCACTTGCATGCATTTTACAGCCAATTATCATTCGAAGGTACCAGACTATCTCAATAGGAAAAAATCCTTAATCGCTGAGGCATAAGGTTCCCAGCGCGTCGTTTCAATCTCCTCGCGCATATATTCGCGCCGTGACTCTTCGTCCCATGAGGCGAGCTCTTCGAGATCCGTCCTGAGCATTTCGCGATATTTAATCACGGCTTTTTCTCGCGCCCCTATGAGGGAGCGGTTGTCCAATCCGAATACGCGGATAGTTTCACTCGCGCGATGTTTGTCGGCGGGAGAGAGTCCCTCCCTGGGCGCTACTGAGCCTGAAGAATGGAAGTAAAGAAATGCCTCAGCGTCCTCTTCATCAGGCTTAAGCAAGTGGTCAGGATTATAGGCAGGTCCACCCGAACGATCTTTGAAGTGGCCACAGTGGTCGTTGGAATGGCAGGCCAGAAACAGATTTTCCCAAGCAAAAGTCAGCTCAGGATAGCCGTTCAGATGGCTGGAATTCTTACGGCGGAAATGTTCAATATGACCCTCCGACCGAATAGCACCCTGACAGTAAGCGCAGCGCAACCCATATTCCTTGGCGTCCTCCCCAGTGATTCCAGGGATACCTTGCATCTGGAACAGCGCAAAACGCAGTTGTTTTTTGCAGGGGCCATCAAGATCAGACCATCTGTGGGTTTTAAAATCGTATTTGGCCAAACATGTGGGGGGAGTTGCGACGGAGCGATCAAGTTTATGCATACCGATCAGACCTTCGAGGCATTTAACTTGCGCAGCTTAAACGCTTGAAAGCGGATCAGGCGGTCGGTATCGAGAATCACTGGATGTCGCTCGCCGTAGAGTTCAACGAGTTTGGCGCGCAACTGACGTCCCTCGGCGTCGTCATAGGTGTGGTTTTCGATTTTATTGGTGTATTCGACCAACCAGTTAGCCTCGTCAATCGGTGGTATCGGATTCACTCTCATGATGTCGTTGAGCGCAACCGCACTTTCAACGCCTTTGATTTCCTGCTCAGGCGGAAGCGCTTCCCATTGATTGAGGCGATTGCGGTACAAGATACGGATATTTTCGCTAGCGATTGACGTCAACACTTGGGGGCTGTGGGTGGTCACAATAAACTGCAACTTCGGGAAGGCTGCCGAAAGATCGGACAGTACTGTTTGCTGCCAGCTTGGATGAAGATGCATGTCGACTTCATCGATCATCACGATGCCACGCGTGAGCGTAGGAGCGTCCATGCCCAAGTGATTGTTGAGTTTGTAGCACCGGTACGCAATATCACCCACCAGAGCTAACATGCTGCGAATGCCGTCGCTTAGCTGACTGACCTTGAGTACGCCATGAGTATCATGGTGAAGAACCAGTTCTTCGTGCTCAGCGTTATATGCCAGTTCCCCCCAACCTGTGTGCTTACGCAGTATCTTGTCAATGGCATTTTGAACCGCCTTAAATGGTGCACTGAGCTCAACCGCGTTTTCTGCGTTCAGGGGTAGGTGCCTTTCGAGATTGCGTATTTGAGCTTGCAAATAGGCTTGGTGAACCCGCGTAAACCATATGGCAAAGTGCTTATAGCTGGAGAAGGGGTCGAGACAATCGCGATAGGCGAATGTGCGCGACTGCGACTGAGGGTCAGTTTCGACATGGACCGACGTCAGCTTTTTCTGTGCCCAGAGGCGGCCGGTCCCATAGTAACCAAGTACAGGGAGATCATCTGGCACGCCAGGTCTGTCGGTAAAGATGCGCTGTTGGAAAGCTTGGGCGGTGTCGTTTATGCCAAGCACGCCTACAGGGTTAATTTCTTTGGTCTTCGTACCCTTTCTAACGCTTTCCCGGAAGCGGGTAATTTGCCACGGCAAACCTTCAGCAAACGTTACGTGTGGATCCGGTTCCTCCAGATATCTTCTTTCAATCTGAGGAGTCTTGAAGACGCCTTCCTGAAGTAGCTGGGTGACACACAACTTGCCGTCTGCGTTGACCTGTGCAGGCAGGCGCCATTCCATCGAAGATGCTTTTTGCTCAGTTTGCACGCGTTCGAGAAATACGTCATCGATCTGAATGCTAGTCACATCGTTGGTGGTACTGCCTAGATCGAAGCCAGCGACATAGGGCCAGAGCGCCACTTTAACAGCGTCAAGAATTGAGGTTTTACCGTGACCGTTTGGCGCCACCAAGACAGTCAGCTGTGGGTGGAGCTTCAGCGACAGACTGTCAAAGCATCGGTAGTTCTTAAGTCGAAGGTTGTCAATTCGCATAGTGATTTCCTTGGGTACCTTTTCTCGCCAAACGCTGCGCGCAGGCTGGTGGCGGTGCATGCTGCCTTCTGTTGGGCTGACAAATGAAAGCTTGTTGAAGTATACAAGTGCATCACGCCGCAGCAGACCGTCTACGTTCAAGTTTGCCCGTATTTTACATTGTGAATGGATTTCCCAAAGCGCGGACACATCCTGGGGCAGAAATCACTCCTGCAAACCGGGCAGTAGGATAGGCCTCAAAGTCTTCATACACCACGTCGTGAGACGCCATCATCCCAATAGTCAATGATGCTGGAAGAGATTGACTGGTGCAGGTCAAAGCAGCACCACTGCTGCGCCAAAAAATTGATGACATACGTAATATGTTTGCGTAGCATTAACTAAACGTCATCATAACGAGGGGGAAAGAATGCGCGTCGTTACTTGCCTTACTCTCATTGTTGTCGGTTCGTTAGTTGGCGGCTGCGCCAGCGGGGGCAGTTCTGACTTCGTTCGGAAGGTTCAATCTACGCCCAAGATCGCTGTTAAGAATGAGTCCACGAAGCCTGGTGGAGATGTCATCGCCAAAGACATCGACGGGGGCTACGTGGGTGATGGGAAAGACCGCAAACGGGTGATCGAAACGAAGTTGTCGCTTACCAAGCATTTGGAGAGCATCGTCGCATTCAACCCTAATGCCTCAGTGCTGTACGCCGGCTCTCTGATCCACGGAGACAGCCTTAAGGACGGTGTGCTGCGGAGGTTTGATGCGGAGCGGAAGAAGCAGGAGTGCACTATCACGGGTTTGGCCGGGAAGGCTGCGAGCAAGTTCAGCGACACGTACATCCCGAGTGTCGCGAACAATACGAAGTTCATGAATGACACCCTCACCCAGGATCTGCCCGGCGAGCAGCCGGCCAGTGCTTCTTATTTCGGCGGCGCCTACCATTCGCTGGAGGAGGGCGCACTTCGGGTCAACGCGAATTACCACTGGATGACGGGGTCCGTCGGTGGAGCTTTCAGCGAACAACACGTCGACGCGAAGACCAAGTTGCTGATTCGGTTCGTCCAGTCATACTTCACGGTAACGTGCGCAATGCCGAATGACGGGTTCATCGGCCTGTTCCCTTGGAACGCGAACTACAAAACGATGGCGGCTTCTATCCAAGATAACGACCCGCCAGCTTACATTGACTCGGTGACATACGGACGAGAGCTTTGGATGCTGATCGAGACCAATCATTCCGAGAGCGAAGTGAAGACGGCTCTCAACTTCGCCATGAACGCGCTCAACAGTGGCGGGAGTGTGAACTTCGCCGCAGAGAATAAGAAGGTCTTGGACGAATCCACTATCCAGGCATTTACTCTAGGGGGCGGCGGCAAGGCTGCAACCTCGGTGATCGCCGGGGCAGGGAGCGTGCAGGCTTACCTGGACGCCGGGGCCAACTTCTCGGTCAAAAGCCCAGGGGGACCAATCTCTTATACTGTCCGGTATCTGAAGGATGGTGATGTGGCGCGCGTGTCGGCGACTAGTGACTACGTGATCAAGACCTACATAAATGATCCAAAGGCATCGCTTGTAACTCAGGTGACTTTGAAATGGGATACCACAGATAACGACAAGGACTGGGATACGCAGCCGCGCTTTCAGTTGACAAACGGCAATGGCCAGAAGGTACTGTACTTCGATTGCTGCAGCTCAGACAGGAAGGGCGATCATTGGTCCAACAACCATTCGGAGAGCCGCCCAGTACACCTCGATGGCAAAAAATTTACTGATCTCGAGCTCACGCACGGGCATATCGATTTCGATGCGGGACACCCGAGGGGCGGCAACGACGAGTGGCACTACAATGCGGAAGCCGTGATTGACTTCGCGGACGGATCCCAGTTGAAAAAGTCCTGCACCGCGAATAGCAGCAACAACCATTGCGATATCAGCTGGTAATGACAGTTGCCCTTGCAACTGACAAGGGCTGCTTGCATCAGACTAGTTGCCGCAATTGTCTAAGTATCTCGCGCGCCTGATGATCGCCGATCGCCGGCGTTTTACCATCCTGGCTATCGAGCTTCGGTCGCTTCACGCCGTCGACCGGGTTGCCTTGGAGCGCGTTGGCTTCGCACAGCGACGACAGCTTGCGGCGGATGGTAGCCGCGACCAGGGCACGGCGTTCCAGGTCGCGGCAGCTGCGCCATGAAGCCCGGCGCCTCGGCCCACGGCAAGGCCGCGTAATTGACCACCCGCGCCACCTTGCGCGGCGCCGCCAGCAACTGCGCCCGATAGCCACGCCAGCGTGCCGGGTTCTCACCCTGCCTGTAGCCGCGCGCGGTCGCCCAGTCCAGCACGACCTCAATGCGGCCGCGCAGCCGCGTGGCCGTCTCTGTGTGGGTCTACCACAGCGGTTCAAGGATATCGAGCACCAGCTGCGTGTCCACGGCGGCTACGGACAGCTCGCCAATGGTCGGCGCGGCGAAAATGGCGAGCGTGGTTTCCCATTGTTTGGCAGCTTGGCGCTGCGCCAGGAGGCGCGGTGGGCGGCGATATACTTTGCGGCGCATTGATTGAAGGTGAGCTGACGGGCCTGCTCGATGCGGCGGGCCGCGATGGCCTGCTGCCGCTCGTCCAGCGGATCGCGCCCGGCCTGCAGCAACTGCCGCTGCACCTGCGCTGCCTTGCGCGCTTCGGCCAGCGACACCAGGCTCACCGCGCCCAGTCCCAGCTCATGCCGCCGGCCCGCGCAGTCATAACGGAACACCCAGCTCTTGGTGCCGCTGGCGGACACTTGCAGCCACAGCCCATTGCCGTCGCAGTAGTGGCCGGGCTTGCTCAACTGGACCACCACCAGCGCACTGAGCCGATGGATCGGTCTGGCCATGGAACGTCCTCCCATTACCTCGGCGGTCTACCCACCTTTTCTACCCACCTTCCTACCTACCTCCGTACCCACCTTTCAGAGCTGGATGGTAGTGGATTGGGCTGGACGCACCTGGACAATAATCAAGGCTTCCCTCTGGGAGGACGAAAAAAAACGGCCCCGTTTCCGGGGCCGTTTTTCATGTCTTGGCGGAGACGGTGGGATTCGAACCCACGATACAGGTTTTGCCCGTATGCTTCCTTAGCAGGGAAGTGCCTTCGGCCACTCGGCCACGTCTCCTAGCTGATTTCTCAACTATCATCTTTTGCTTCACATTTCTGCGTCACATCAGACGAGCGCTATAGTAAAGATCCGGATCACTTTGGTCAAGGCTATCAGCGCTTTTTTTTCAGAAATATTTATTCTTTATCCAGTTCGAACGCTTTGTGCAGCGCGCGCACGGCCAATTCCATGTATTTCTCGTCGATCAGGACGGAAATCTTGATCTCGGAGGTGGAGATCATCATGATGTTGATGCCTTCTTCGGACAGGGTGCGGAACATCTGCGAGGCCACGCCGACATGGCTGCGCATGCCAACACCCACCACCGAGATCTTCGAGACCTTGGCGTCGCCCACCAGGCTGGAGTAGCCGATCTCGGCCTGCTGGCCGGCCAGCACGTCGTGCGCCTTCTGGTAGTCGTTGCGCGACACGGTGAAGGTGAAGTCGGTTTTACCGTCCACGGACTGATTCTGTATGATCATGTCCACTTCGATATTGGCGTCGGCCACCGGGCCCAGGATGTGGAAGGCGACGCCTGGACGGTCCGGCACGCCCAGCACGGTGATTTTGGCTTCGTCGCGGTTGAAGGCGATGCCGGAGATGACTGCTTGTTCCATGTGTGTGTCTTCCTCAAACGAGATCAGGGTGCCGGAATTGGCTTCGGTTTCGAGATCCATCATCGGATCGGTCAGCGACGACAGCACGCGCGTCGGCACGCGGTAGTTGCCGGCGAATTCGACGGAGCGCGTCTGCAGCACTTTGGAACCGAGCGAGGCCAGCTCCAGCATTTCTTCGAAGGTGATCGCTTTCAGGCGGCGCGCTTCGGACACGACGCGCGGGTCGGTGGTGTAGACGCCATCGACGTCGGTATAGATCAGGCACTCGTCGGCTTTCAGCGCGGCGGCGATCGCCACGGCCGAGGTGTCGGAGCCGCCACGGCCCAGGGTGGCGATATTGTCGTTCTCGTCCACGCCCTGGAAGCCGGTGATGACGACGATGCGGCCCTGCTCCAGGTCTTTGCGCACGCGTTCGTCGTCGATCGACTGGATGCGGGCTTTGGTGAAGGCGGAATCGGTCTTAATCGCTACTTGCCAGCCGGCGTAGGACACCGCGTCCTTGCCCAGCGCGTGCAGCGCGATGGACAGCAGACCTACCGATACCTGTTCGCCGGTGGACGCAATCATGTCCAGTTCGCGCGGATCGGGCGGGTTGTGAATTTCCTTGGCCAGGGCGATCAGTCGGTTGGTTTCGCCGGACATGGCCGACGGTACCACCACGATCTGGTGTCCCGCATCGTGCCATTTGGCGACCCGACGCGCGACGTTCTTGATGCGATCCGTCGAGCCCATCGACGTACCGCCGTATTTGTGAACGATTAATGCCATAACTTGTGTTTTCCGCTTAGATGAAGTAAAGGGAGCCCCTTACTGTACATGCTGCAGTGCGAAAGAACAAGTCAAAAAAGTAATGATCTCATACAGTCTTGGCATAAGATCATTCCAAAAAGCATTAGTCTGAAATTTTATTCGGCCATCCAGCGGAAGACGACCCTTTTGTTGGCTCCAGCACCTATCTTGTGGCAATCCATGCCGATTCCTGCAGCAAACAAGAGTTGTCCGGGGATGTAGACAACTGGCAGTCTTGTACGCTCCCACGCCGGTATACTTAGCGATTGATAGTGATGTTTGAGGTCGCGCGTGGGCCGGTTCGGGGCCGGCTTCAGCCGTTCGCCGCCGCGGCGGAACTCGATGGTGAGCAACTGCTTTTGCAGCCACTCCGCATCCAGGCCTTCCTCGGCCTCGTCGAAATGCAGCACGCCGCCATAGGCCGGGAAAGCCAGCGCGGTTTCGCCATTCCAGCGGAAGTGCTGGCCGGGCTTGTCGTCGAACTGGTCTTCGCGCGTGCCTTCCAGCTCGCGCAGCTTGGGCACGAGGTACAGGCGGTCGCGGTGGCGCCGCACGTGGCAGTCGGGATGAGTGACCAGCAATTGGGCGTCTTCGCGCGCTTCCAGCAGCTGCGCCAGCATTTCGGCCAGCCAGGCAGTCGAGGGCATGCCCAGTTTGCGCACGCGGAACCACTGGCGCAGCATATTGCTGGCGCGGTCGGTGCTGAGGGCGCGCAAACGCGCCACGTCGATGCTGTCAGCTTCGAGGCAGGCTTGCAGATCCTGCTCGGCCAGCTCGCTGAGCATGCGCTGCGCCGATTGCGCGTGCTGGGCGCTGCGCGACAAGCGGGCCTGGAAGCCGGGGAAGGCCGTCGCCAGCGCGGGCATGACCTGGTGGCGCAGCGCGTTGCGGGCGTAGCGCGGATCGTCGTTGGATTCGTCGTTGACGTAGGCGATGCCCTGCCCTGCCACATAGGCTTCGAGCTGGCTGCGCGCAGTCTGCAGCAGCGGGCGGGCCAGCAGCAGCCCGGCATTGCCCAGCAAGTCGGGGGCGTGGTTGCAGGCGTCCATGCCGGACAGGCCGGCCGGGCCGGAGCCGCGCAGCAGTTGCAGCAGCACGGTTTCGGCCTGGTCGTCGAGGTGGTGGGCGGTCAGCAGCAGATTCACGCCATGCTCGCGGCACAGCGCGCCCAGGGCGGCGTAACGGCTCTTGCGCGCTGCCGCTTCGGTGCCGGATTTGGCCACGTCTTGCAATTGCACGCGGCGCGCGCCAAAGGCCACGCCCAGGGCGGCGCATGCCTGTTCGCAGTGCGCCAGCCAGGCGTCGGCATTTGGGCTCAGGCCGTGGTGGACGTGAAAGGCGTGCAGCGTCACGCCCTGCTGCCGCGCCCAATCCTGCGCCAGATGCAGCAGCGCCGACGAATCAAGGCCGCCGCTAAGGGCGATGGCGATGCCCTGCCCCACCGCGTCGGCCGGCAGCGCGGCCATGGCCTGCGCAAAAATATCCGGCAAGGCGCCGCTGTGCTGCTTCTTCAATTTCTGCTCCTGAAATGCAAACCGGGGACAGACC
>NZ_JABWEB010000020.1 GCF_013369485.1 Massilia sp. BJB1822 | reverse complement strand
ACTTCGATACTGTGTCCATCCGGGTCGTCGAAGTACCAGGCATCAGCCAGGCCGCGCGCACCGTGCGACTGCCGTACAGGCCCGCCGCTGCGGTCGAACGGGCCGCTGCCATAGGCAATGCCTTGCCCGGCCAGGCGGCGCTGCACCGCATCGAAGCTGGCGCGATCGATGCGGAAAGCCAGATGCACCGGATCGCGCGGCGCTTCGGCCAACAGGTCGAGCGTGAAATCCTCGTTCACACGCAGCACGTCGAAGGGCATCAGCCTGCCCTCGTAAGCAAAACCCAGCACGCTCTGATAGAAACGCACGGAAGCAGCGGGATCGCTCACCCGCAAAATCATATGATCGAGAACCAGCATCGTTTCCTCCCGCTTAGTTCATGACGCGGCCACCCGCAATATCCAATGTTATACCTGTGATCCAGGACGAGCTTGCGGACAGCAGGAACAGCGCGGCGGCGGCGATATCGTCCGGCTGGCCCAGGCGCCCCAGCGGGAAAGCAGCCAGCATGGCTTGCTGCTGCGCCGGCGGCATGCGCTGCGCGGTGCGCTCGGTCAGCACGGCGGAGGGCGAAATGCAGTTCACGCGGATGCCCTGGCGGCCCACCTCATTCGCAGCGTGGCGGGTCAGCATGATGACGCCCGCCTTGGCCGCGCCATAGCCGGCCGGCGCGCCCGAAGCCACTCGCCCGCCGGCCGAGGCCATGGTCACGATGCTGCCATGGCCGCGCGCCAGCATCGCCGGCAAAAAGCACTTGAGGGTGAAGAAGGTCGAGGTCAGGTTATGGTCGATGCTGGAGCGCCAATCCTCCTCCGTGATCTCGGCCAGCGGCATCGGACGCCCGCTGCCGCCGCCGGCGAAGGCCAGCAACAGCTCGGGCGCGCCAAAATGGTCCTCGATAGCGGCGCGCATGTCCTGCACGGCAGCCAGGCTGGAACAGTCGGCCGGCGCCGCGAAAGCCGCGCCGCCCTGATAGCGGATGGCCGCCACCGTGGCGCCGATGGCATCGCGGTCGCGGCCATTGACGGCGACTTTCGCGCCGCTACGCGCCAGCGCCAGACAGGCCGCCGCGCCGATGCCGCGCGATCCGCCGGTAACGAGAGCGACCTTGCCATGCAGGTCGGGATAGACAGAAATCGGGCTGCTCATGCTCATCTCCAGTGATTGCTTGACGCCAGATTACAAACCGCCTAGGCTTAAATCAAATCATGAATTATTAGGCCATCCATAAATAAAACGATGTCTTATCTCCTTCATCTGCGCAGCTTCCTCAGCGTCTACCGCCACAATTCGATTTCGCGCGCGGCTCTCGCCTTGCAACTGACCCAGCCCGCCGTCTCGCGCCACATCAAGGTGCTCGAAGCCCATCTCCACACCCAGCTCTTCACCCGCCTGCCGCGCGGACTGGCGCCAACGCCGGCCGCCATCGAACTGGAACGCCAGAGCGGGCCTCATCTCGATGCGCTCGACCAAATTGTCGGCAGCGGTGGCGCGCAGCGCGCCACGCTGGCCGGCCCGCTGCATCTCGGCACCAGCAGCGGCTTCGCGCGGCTGCTGCTCGCCTCCTTGAATACGCTGCCCAGCCACGGCATCCGCCTCAATCTGCGCGCCATGCCGCCGCCGGCCCTGGTGGCCGCCCTGGCCGCCGGCGAACTCGATATGGCGGTCACGCTGGCGCGCATCCCCCACAAAGGCGTGGAATACGAGCCGCTCTACGAAGGACGGCTGCAAATGGTCTGCAGCCCCGCGCTGCGCGAGCGTCTGCCCAAATCCGCCGCCCCCAAAGGCTTGCCCCTGATCGACCTGCAAAGCCCCGTGCCACCGCTGCCCGGCTTCTGGCGCGACGTCTACGGCGGCGTCGCCGACGCGCCCAGCGCCGTGGTCCCCGACTACCAGGCCGCCCTCGAAGCCGCCGCTGCCGGCATCGGCCTCGCCATCGTCCCAGAATGCCTGAGCCGCCCGCTGCTGCACAACGGCCAGCTGATCGCCCTGCCCTTGCCGAAGCGCCCACCGCCATTCAACCTCCACATCGCGCGCGCCAAAGGCAGCAGCAAAGCCGCCGACCGCATCACCCTCTGCCGCCAGCACCTCACCGACGCCGCCCGCCACTGGTAGCCCTTTCATAGGGATAAAAAAAACGGCGGTCCGTTGCCGGAACCGCCGCGAAAGAAGACGCCATGGGGTCGGCGCTTGTGAAACTCTTTACTGATTCAATCCTTTATTACAGATGCGCAGCGATCTGCGGCATCAGGTCATCAAACGTGCGGCCGGTGCCGTTTTCGCCGATGGCGTGCATTTTCCATTCGCCGTTGTGGCGATACAGCTTGGCCATGATCTGCGCCGAGTGCGAGCCTTGCACCGACAGGTTGAAGCGCGCGACTTCTTTGCCGTTGTTGGCGTTCACCAGGCGGCAGTAGGCGTTATCCACTTGCGAGAAGCTCTGGCCGGTGAAGCTGTTGACGGTGAAGACGATGCTCTTCACATGCTCGGGCACTTGGCCCAGCGTGACATTGATTTGCTCGTCGTCGCCATCGCCGGCGCCGGTGCGGTTGTCTCCAGTGTGGAAGACGCTGCCGTCACGACTTTTCAGTTGGCGGAACCAGACCACGTCCAGCGGGCGGTTGGCGTCGTCGAACAGCACGCAAGAGGCGTCCAGGTCGATGTCGGCGCTCTTGGAACCGAAGCCGAGGAAGCCCTTGCTCTTGACCGCATCCCAGCCCAGGCCCATGGCCACGTGGTTCAGGGATTGGCCAGCTTCTTTCTCCAGCGAGATCTTCTGGCCTTTTTGCAGATTGACAGACATGTTTACTCCTTAATTCAAATTACTGCTTGCGCTGGCTGCTTAACCAGCCAACGAAGGAACTGCGGTTGCGCGAGCAAATCAGCACCTTGCCCTGGCCCGAGAAGCGCAGCACCATGCCCTCGCCGCTCGTCACGCTGTTCACCAGATTGCTGAACAGGCCTCCGCCGCTGCCCGTCGCCACCGAGATTTCGTAGCGCAGCGAGCTGTCCCAGCAGACGACGTGGGCGTTGTCGATCACCACGTCCTTGCCTGGCGCAACGTCCAGCTGGAACAGGGAGCCGAAGCCCGACACTGCCAGCTGGCCGCTGCCGGCGGTTTCGGTGATGAAGAAACCGCCGCTCTGGCCGAACAGGGCGTTGCCCACGTTCTGCGTGCGCACCTTCAAATCGACGCCAAAGGTGGCGGCGACGAAGGCGCCATCGCTCAGCATGTACTGCTGCGGGCCGACATCGATCACTTGCATGGCGCCCGGCAGGGTTGGCGACAGCAGACAATCACCGTCGCCGCGTACTGCCTCGATATGCTGCTGGAAGAAGGATTCGCCGTTGGCAAAGGTGCGCATCAGCGCACTGCCCAGGCCACCGCTCATCTTGCCTTTCAGCTCAAGCGCGGATTCCATCATCACCATCGCGTCCGATTCGCAATAAATCTTCTCGCCCTGGCGCAGCGACACATGCAGGAAGGGATCTTCGCTGCCGGTTACGGTGAATGCCGCCATGATTAAACGCCTACGCCGAAGTTCGAAGCCAGCGCGCCCAGACCGCCTTTGTAGCCCTGGCCAACAGCCTTGAATTTCCAATCGCCGTTGTTGCGGTATACCTCGCCGAACACCAGCGCGGTTTCGGTGGAGCCGTCTTCCGACAGGTCGTAGCGGGCGATTTCGCCGTTGGTGGCGGCATTCACGCAGCGCACGAAGGCTTTCTGCACCTGGCCGAAATTCTGGCGGCGCGCATCGGCTTCGTGGATGGTCACGCAGACTGCGATGCGTTCCACATCGGCCGGCACCTTGCCCAGATCGATGCTGACGGTTTCGTCGTCGCCATCGCCGGCGCCGGTGCGGTTGTCGCCCGAGTGGGCCACCGACTGGTCCTGCGATTTCAGGTTGTTATAGAAAACGAAGTCCAGATCGTTGCGCACCTTGCCGTCCACTTTCAGCAGGAAGGCCGAGCTGTCGATATCGAAGGCAGCGCCGTCGGTGTTGCGCACATCCCATCCCAGACCCACGACCAGTTTGGACAGGCCAGGAGCTTCTTTGCTCAGATTGACGTTGCCACCTTTTTGCAGACTGATTGCCATGATTTACTTCTCCTTGGTTGGTTGTGACACCCGTACTACATGCGCAGCGTGCCGGTGTCGTATATCGCACGCCGCGCTTTTCTTGCCGCCCTTACGCTGCTTTCAGCGCCAGGGCTTCCTGTTTTTTCCGGTATCGCACCGAAGACCAGAGCGATGCCAGGATGAAGGCCACGCCTATCAGGCCGGTGAAGATCTCGGGAATATGGAACTTCATACTCGCCAGCATGATCACTGCCAGAATGCCGATTGCGTAGTGCGCGCCGTGCTCCAGATAGACGTATTGGTCAAGCGTGCCTTTGTGCACCAGGTACACCGTCATCGAGCGGACGAACATCGCGCCAATCGCCAGGCCCAGCATGATGATCACGACGTCGGAGGTGATGGCAAACGCGCCGATCACGCCGTCGAAGCTGAACGAAGCATCCAGCACTTCCAGGTACAGGAAGCCGCCAATACCGCCGCGCTTCACCATATCGCCGACATTCGAGCCTTCTTCTTCCTTCTCCAGCAGGTTGCTGATCGCATCCACTCCGACGTACACCAGAATGCCCCACATACCCGACACCAGCACCACCAGCTTCTGGCCTTCGGCCACCAGCGACAGGGAGCCGAGCAGCACGCCCATGGCCACCATCACCGCGATCGAGGACACCTTGCCCAGCGAGCCGAGTTTCTTCTCGACGTTGCCCAGCCAGTGCATTTCCTTCTCGTGATCCAGCAGGAAGTTCAGGAACACCAGCAGCAGGAAGATGCCGCCGAATGCCGCCACTTCAGCGTGGTGATCGGTCAGGTGCTTCGAATACGTTTTCGGGTCGTTCAGCGCCAGCGTCCACACATCGAAGATGCTGATGTCGGCCGCCACGGCCACAATCACCAGCGGGAACAGCAAGCGCATGCCGAACACTGCGATGATGATGCCCACGCCGAGGAAGAGCTTCTGCCAGAAAGCGTCCCAGGTCTTCAGCACGGAGGCATTCACCACCGCGTTGTCGAAAGAGAGCGAGACTTCCATCACGCCCAGAATGACGGCGATACCCAGCGCCGTCAGCGCACCGGACCAGCCGGCCGATTGGTAACCCCACCACCCTGCGACAGCAAGACAGATGAAAGTCACCAGGAATGAAATCCTGAAGTGTTTCATCGCTAGAACCCTTTCTTGTTTTGATCGATGTCATGCAGTGTAGAGAAAACCTGCGATTAGAAAAATAGAAGATAATTGAAGGATTACTTCGAAAAAACAGAAAATGAAAACGACAGGACTGAACTTCCGCCACCTGTATTTCTTCCGCGTGGTGGCCGCGGAAGGCAGCGTCACGCGCGCCGCCGAGCGTCTTGGGCTGGCGATCCAGACCGTCAGCACCCAGATCGCGGCGCTGGAGCAGTCGATCGGCAAGTCGCTGCTGACCCAGCAGGGCCGCCGCCTGGTGCCGACCGAAACGGGCCGCGTTGCCCTCACCTACGCCGAGCAGATTTTCGAGCTGGGCGACCGCATGCAGGAGGCGCTGCAGGAAAGCGATGCGGGCAAGATGCGGCTGACGGTGGGCATCTCCGATTCGCTGCCCAAGCTGATCGCCTACCGCCTGCTGCAGGCGTCGATGAATATGAAGGTGAAGGTCAAGCTGGTGTGCCTGGAAGACGAATTCGACTCGCTGCTGGCCGATCTGGCCCTGCATAAGCTGGACGTGGTGCTGACCGACCGCTCGATCCGCGCCACGGCCAGCCTGCGCGTGTTCAGCCACTTGCTGGGCGAAAGCGAGATGCAGCTGTTCGGCGCGCAGAAGCTGGCGCGCCGCTATGCGCGCAACTTCCCGCATAGCCTGACCGGCGCGCCGCTGCTGCTGCCGACGCGGAACAACGCCCTGCGCGGACGCATCGATAAATGGCTGCTCGACCATGAGGTGCAGCCGGATGTGGTGGGTGAATTTGAGGACAATGCGATGCTGAACACTTTCGGCCGCAATGGCCTCGGCCTGTTCTTCGCGCCCTCGGCGCTGGCTTCAGACCTGAAGGAGCAGTTCGGCGCGGTCCTGGTCGGCAATGCGCCCGAGCTGCGCGAGCAGTTCTACGCCATTTCCAGCGAGCGCCGCATCAAGCATCCCGCCGTGGAAGCGCTGCTGCAGGCCACCCACAGCGGCTTGTTTGCCTGAGCTGCGGCGGCGCGCTCAGTTGCCGCTGTCCGGCGTGCGGTAGCGGGCCGCGAGGGCATCGAGTCCGGCCAGGGCGTAGCTCAACAGATCGTCAGTCAGGGCGTCGAGATCATCGCTCAGGGCCGGGAACACATCTTCGCGCATGGCGCGCGGCGCCATCAGCAGCGACAGGCAGGGCGCCATCAGGAAGAACAGTCCGCGCTGCAGGCCGGGACTATCGGGCGGCAGATCGAGAATTTCGCTGACGATGTCCAGCATGACCGTGGCCTTGGGCGCGATCGCCTTATGCACCAGCGCCGGCGCATAGGCCGTGGGCGCCAGCAGCTCGCGGATCATCACGCGCGCGCTCCAGTGCGCGCCCGGTCCCGCGGTGCGCTGCACCACGCCGCGCAAAATTGCGCGCAGCTTTTGGCGCGGCGCCCACTCGGCGCCGGCCACGGCCTGCATATCCTCCAGCCGCAGCAGATGGTGGTGCGCTTCCACCAGCACCGCCTCATACAGCTGCTCGCGGCCGCCGAAGTGGTAGTTCACGGCGGCGATATTGGTGCCGGCGCGGCTGCAGATTTCCTTGCTGGTGGCGTCGGCGAAGCCACGTTCGGCAAAGACCCGCCCGGCCATGTCGAGCAGGGTCTGGCGGGTGGCGTCGCCATCCTGACGGGCGGTGCGCGATGGCGCGGGGGAAGGTTTTCGCATGGGAGTCGGCATGGGCAGCATTGTAGCCAGAGTCTGAAGTATCGCGCACTACGCAAATAAATTCAAATTCAAATTTCAATTTGATGTAATATGCCTATAAAATCAGCACATCGCCGAAGGATGCCCGCCATGAGCAAGAAGATCGTTATTCCCCTTATCGCCCTGCTGGGCCTTGCCGCAGGCGCGGCCTGGTATGTCCAGCGGCCGGCGCGCAGCGGCACGGAGCTGGTCCTGCATGGGAATGTCGATCTGCGCCAGGTGGCGCTGGCCTTCAATGGCAGCGAACGCATCGCCCGCCTGCTGGTGCAGGAAGGGGAGCAGGTGCGCGCCGGCCAGGTGCTGGGCGAACTCGATACTCGCACCCTGAGTTTGCGGCTGGCCCAGGCGCGCGCCCAGGCCGAGGCGCAGCAGCAGGTCTTGCGCCGTTTGCGCGCGGGCAGCCGTCCAGAGGAGCTGGGGCAGGCGCGCGCCGCCACCACGGCGGCCCAGGCCGAAGTGGATCTGGCGAAGCAGCAGCAGGACCGCTACGAGGCGCTGGAGCGGCGCGCCGTCAGTCAGCAGGATGTCGATACGGTGCGCGCCCGCTACAAAACGGCGCTGGCCCAACTGGACAGCGCGCGCAAGGCGCAGCAGCTGGTGCAGAATGGCCCGCGCAACGAGGACATCGCGCAAGCCAGTGCCCTACTGGATGCGGCCAATGCCGACGCGGCGCTGCTGCAGCACCAACTCGGCGAGGCGCAGTTGAAGGCGCCCATCGATGCGGTGGTGCGCGCGCGGCTGCTGGAACCGGGCGATATGGCGTCGCCTCAACGGCCCGTGTACACGCTGGCGATCAACAATCCGAAGTGGATACGCGCTTACGTGAGCGAGGCCGATCTGGGACGCATCCGTCCCGGCATGGCCGCTCGCATCGCCATCGATAGCCTACCGGGAGAGACGCTGCCGGGCAAGGTCGGCTTCATTTCCTCCACTGCCGAATTCACGCCGAAAACGGTGCAGACCGAGGAGCTGCGCACGGCGCTGGTGTACGAAGTACGCGTACAGGCGGAAGACAAGGCCGACCGTCTGCGCCTGGGCATGCCGGCCACCGTCCGCATCTCCAAACAGGACGGCGCGGGGCGCTGACATGGCTGCCTGCGCCCTCTCCGCCCGGCAGCTGTGCAAACGCTTTCCGCTCAAGGGCTCGAAACAGGACAGCGTGGCGCTGAATGGCATCAGCCTGGATATTCCATCCGCTGCGCTGACGGCGCTGGTCGGACCGGATGGCGCGGGCAAGACCACCTTGCTGCGCCTGGCCGCGGGCCTGCTGCAGGCGACATCGGGCTCCCTGCATGTTCTGGGCATCGACGTGGGACGCGACCCGCAGGCGGTGCAGGACCGCATCAGCTATATGCCGCAGCGCTTTGGCCTGTATGAAGATTTGAGCGTGCAGGAAAATCTCGATCTGTATGCCGACCTGCATGGCGTGCCGCGCGATGTGCGGCAGGAGCGCTTCCAGCGTCTGATGCAGATGACCGATTTGGGACGCTTTACCAGCCGGCCGGCGGGGAAACTCTCCGGCGGCATGAAGCAGAAGCTGGGACTGGCCTGCACGCTGGTGCGCTCGCCCGAACTGCTGTTGCTCGATGAGCCGACCGTAGGCGTGGACCCGCTGTCGCGCCGCGAGCTGTGGCAGATCGTGCAGCAATTGGTGCAGGATGAACAGCTGTCGGTGCTCGTCAGCACCTCGTATATGGACGAGGCGGAGCGCTGCGCCCAGGTCTTTGTGCTGCATGAAGGTGGCATTCTCGCGCAAGGCGAGCCGGACGCCATACGCCAGCGCGCCGATGGCCTGTGCTTCAGCGCAGCGCCGCCGCCCGGCGTGCCAGCGCGCGAGCTGCAGGCGCGCCTGCTCGACGCGTCGGGAGCCATCATCGACGCCGTGCCGGAAGGCGGCAAGGTGCGCTTCATCCGACGCAGCGGGGCGGATGAAGCACCCTTGCTTGCGGGCGCCACTGCCATTCCCGTTCCGGCGCGGCTGGAAGACGGCTTCATGACGATATTGCGCGCGCCGGACACCAGCTCCAGCGACGGCAACGCCAGCACTGGGCAAGGCGTGTTCGCCGCAGCGGGCAAGGCGGATGTCCGCGCCGGTCCAGGCAGCACAAGCGGTGCCGCCCCGATTGAAGAGCGCGCGAACGGCACGTCGGCGGTGATCGAAGTACGCGATCTGGTGCGCAAGTTCGGCGACTTCACGGCCGTTGCCAGCACCAGCTTCAGCGTGCGGCGCGGCGAGATTTTCGGCCTGCTCGGACCAAATGGCGCGGGCAAGACTACCACCTTCCGCATGCTGTGCGGCCTGCTGCCCGCGAGCAGCGGCTTTCTGCAGGTGGCAGGCGTGAACCTGCGCCACGCGCGCGCCCAGGCCAGGCAGAAGATCGGCTATGTCGCGCAAAAGTTCGCGCTGTACGGCAATCTGACGGTGGCCGAAAACCTGGCTTTCTTCGGCGGCGCATACGGCTTGCACGGAACACGCCTGCGCGAGCGCACGCGCCAGGTGCTGGCGCAATTTCAGCTGAACGGTCAGGAGGAGCGGCAAAGCGGCCTGCTGCCAGGCGGTTTCAAACAACGGCTGGCCATGGCGGCCGGCCTGCTGCACGAACCGGAAATTCTGTTTCTGGACGAACCCACCAGCGGCACCGATCCCCTCGCCCGCCGCGAATTCTGGCGCCGCATCACGGCCTTGTCGCAGGCCGGTGTCACGGTGGTGGTCACTACGCACTTCATGGAAGAAGCCGAGTACTGCGACCGCATCGTGATCCAGGATGCCGGACGCCTGCTGGCCATCGGCACGCCGGCTGAGGTGCGCCGGCAAGCCGGCGATGCCGCCAATATGGAGCAAGCCTTCATCGCCATCGTCGAAAGCAACCGCGCCGGCAATGGCGGCCATGCCTCAGGAGCCGCGCCATGAATACCCGGCAATCCGCCAGCGGCTTTGCGCGCCGCCTGATCGCGCTCACGCGCAAGGAGTTCCGCCAGCTGCTGCGCGACAGCAGCAATCTGGCCATCGGCGTGGCGCTGCCCATCGTGCTGATCCTGATCTTCGGCTATGGCCTGTCGCTGGATGTGAAGAACGCGCCCATCGCCATCGTGCTCGAAGACAGCTCGCCCGCCGCGATGGATGCCATATCCGGCCTGCAGCTCTCGCCGGTCTTTTCGCCGCTGCTGCTGCCGTCGATGCACGAAGCCGAGCAGTTGCTGCAGGAACGCCGCGTCGACGGCATCGTGCGCGTGCCGTCCGACTTCTCGCGCCGCCTGGCCAGCGGCGACGCCCGCATCCAGCTGCTGGTGCATGGTTCGGAAGCCAGCCGCGCCAGCATCATCCTCAACTACGCCAGCGCGGCGCTGATGCAATGGACCGAACGCCAGGCCGAACGCGCCGCATCCCGTCCAGCCGGCGGTGATGGCGATGCATCGCTGCCGCCGGCGGCGCGCGCCAGCATCCGCATCGAGCAGCGCATGTGGTTCAACGCCGCCAACACCAGCACCTGGTATCTGGTGCCTGGCCTGATCGTGCTGATCATGACGCTGGTGGGCGCCTTCCTCACCGCCCTCGTCATGGCGCGCGAATGGGAACGCGGCACGCTGGAAGCGCTGTTCGTTTCGCCCGTGCGGCCGGTGGAAATCCTGCTGGCCAAGATCATTCCCTACTTCTGCGTCGGCATGGGCGGCCTGGCGCTTTGCCTGCTGGCGGCGCGCTTCCTGTTCCACGTGCCGATGCAAGGTTCGCTGATCGTCTTCCTGCTGTGTTCCATGCTCTACCTGTTCGTCGCCGTCGGTATGGGACTGCTGATCTCCTCCATCACGCGCAACCAGTTCCTTGCCAGCCAGGCCGCGCTGCTGAGCAGCTTCATGCCCTCGCTGATGCTGTCCGGCTTCCTGTTCGACTTGCGCAATGTGCCGGCTGTAATCCGCTATATCGGCAATATCCTGCCCGCCACCTACTTCATGGAGCTGATGCGCACCCTGTTCCTGGCCGGGAATGTGTGGCCGCTGATTCTGCGCGACTGCGCCATCCTCGCCGCCTACGCCGTGCTGCTGCTTGGCCTGGCGCGCGCCGTCACCCGCAAACGTCTGGACTAAAACCATGTTCACTGCCCTGCTGCGCCGTCTCGCCGCCTTGTGCCGCAAAGAGTTCCTGGCCGTGCTGAAAGACCCGGCCAGCCGCGCCATCCTGATCGCGCCAGCGCTGGTGCAAAGCCTACTGTTCGGCTACGCCGCCACCTATGACCTGAGCCACGTGCCATATGTGGTGCTGGACGCCAGCCGCAGCGCCGCCTCCAGCGAACTGCTGGCCAAGCTGGATGGCGGCGGCATCTTCCAGCGCGTCGCCAGCGTGGAAACGCCGCAGCAGATGCGCCAGGCCATCGACACCCAGCAAGCCCTGCTCGCCATCCAGCTGCCGCCCGATTTCGAGCGCCGCCTGTATGCGGGCGACGCCGCGCCGCTGCAGCTGATTCTCGACGGCCGCAATTCCAACACCGCCGGTTCCGCCGCCGCTTATGTCAGCGCGGTGGCCGCCAGCTTCAGCCAGCAGTGGCGCACCGCTCACGGCGGCAGCGCGCCGCCGCTGCAGGTCGAGGCGCGCGCCTGGTACAACCCCAATCTGGAAACGCGCTGGAACCTGATGCCCGGCCTGATGGCCGCCCTCAGCATGCTGCAAACCCTGCTGCTAACGGCCCTGTCGGTGGCGCGCGAACGCGAACAGGGCACCTTCGACCAGCTCCTCGTCACCCCGCTCACGCCGGCCGAGATCATGGTCGGCAAGGCCCTGCCGCCCATGCTGATCGGGCTGACGCAGTCTTCGCTTATCCTGTCGGTGGCCCTGTTCTGGTTCCAGGTGCCGCTGGCCGGTTCCCTGCTGCTGATCTATGCCGGACTGGCGCTGTTCACCCTGGCCTGCGTCGGCATCGGCCTGTCGATTTCCGCCGTGTCGGCCAATATGCAGCAGGCCATGCTCTACACCTTTGTGCTCATCATGCCGCTAATGCTGCTGTCCGGCCTGACCACGCCGGTGCGCAATATGCCGCCCGCGCTGCAAATGGCGACCATGGCCAATCCGCTGCGTTTTGCCATCGACCTGGTGCAGCGCGTGTATCTCGAAGGCGTGGGTTTGAGCGTGGTCTGGCCCGATCTGCTGCCCATGGTGGCGCTGGCCGCCGTCACGCTGCCGCTGGCCGCATGGCTGTTCCGCCACCGCCTGGTGTGAGGGCGCCGACGCTATCAATTTGCTACGATTTTTTGAATTTTGCGCAGCGATGGCGGCGAGTCGGCTAAGATGATGCTTTCAACTACCCGCTTAAGTGCGCTTTATGCACAACCTATTGCTCGTCCTGCTGGCCCTTTTCCTCGTTGCACTCAATGGTTTTTTCGTGGCGGCCGAATTCGGCATCGTCACCCTGCGCCGGACCCGGGTCCGCGCCATTGCTAAAACCCAGGGCTTGAAAGGACGTATTCTCGCCAAAGTCCATGGCGAACTGGATGCTTATCTCTCCGCCTGCCAACTGGGCATCACCCTGTCCTCGCTGGGCCTGGGCTGGATCGGCGAACCCGCCTTCGCCAGCCTGCTGGAACCGCTGCTCACCGCCGTCGGCGTCACCGCGCCGGAAATCGTGCATGGCATTTCCTTCGTCTTCGCCTTCGTCACCATCTCCTTCCTGCACATTGTGGTGGGCGAGCTGGCGCCGAAATCGCTGGCCATCCGCCTGCCCGAAGTGATCGGTCTGTGGAGCGCCGTGCCGCTGTACGCCTTCTACTGGGCCATGTACCCAGCCATCTGGGTGCTGAATGCCAGCGCCAACTTCGTGCTGCGCGTGGCCGGCCTGGCCGGCGCGGGCGGCCATGAGTCGCATTACTCGACCGACGAGCTGAAACTGATCCTGCGCACCAGCCAGCCCGGCGAACAGTTCAACCATGACGAGCGCAATATCCTGGCCAACTCGCTGGACTTCAGCCAGATGCGCGTGTCCGACCTGATGCGCCCCATCAATGAGGTGATCGGCCTGCACGCCGCCAAGCCGCTGGAAGAAAACCTGGAAACCGTGGTGCGCAACCGTTTCAGCCGCTACCCCTATTTCGACGCCAGCGGCGACAATGTGCTGGGCGTGGTTCACCTGAAAGACCTGTTCTTCGCCCAGCAGTCGGGCAAGGCCATCAAGTCCATGGCCAGCTTCCTGCGCCCGGTCGAGACGATTTCGGCGCGCACGCCGGCCATGGAACTGTTCCGCCGCTTCCGCGACGGCGCGCCCCACTTCGCCCTGATCGGCGAAAAAGGCAAGCGCCCGGTCGGCTTCCTGACCCTGGACAATTTGCTCGGCTCCATGGTCGGCGAGATTCACGACGAATTCCGTCTCAATGAAAACGACTGGCTCAAACAGCCGGACGGCGCCCTGATCGGCAAGGCCAGCCTGCCCATCGTTTCGCTGGAACGCGCCCTGGGCCTGGATGTGGAAAACGAAGACCTCGGCCTGGACGAAGTGGAATCGGTCGGTGGCCTGATCATGCTGAAGCTGGGCGACATCCCGAAACAGGGCCAGCGCGTGAGCTTCGACGCCTTCGATATCGTCGTGAAAAAGATGAATGGCCCGCGCATTTTGCTGGTCAAAGTCATTCCGCGCCTGCCGCGCGGCGGCGACAGCGATGAGCAGGATTGATCGCAAGCGCTGATTTGCGCGTTATACTCTTGACTTTATACCGCGACGAGGATTGAGCCATGCTTTTATCGTATCGCCCACTGCGCACTGCCGCCTTGCTGACCTGCCTTCTGACCGCAGCCGGCGCGGCCAGCGCGGCCGCCCAGTATGTGGCGGTCGGCTCGCAGCTGCCTCGTTTCGGCCTGCTCAAGGAAGGCAGCCACCGCTACCTGCGCTTTATCCGCACGGCCGACAGCAACACCCCGATCGATATCTGGCAACGCGATATCCGCTTCGAAAACGGCCGCATGCAGATCCGCCAGCGCTGGGACGCCATCGCCCCCGTACCCTCGGTCAAACAGATCGACTCCTCGTTTGAAATAGGCACCTTCCGTCCCCTGACCCACGAACGCGTGACGACCAAGGAAGGCAAGCGCGTGGTGGAAGGCTTCACGTTCGCGCCGACCCGCATCACCGGTCTGCCCAACCTGGCCGAGAATACGCAGAAGGACATCGCCGTCACCTCGCCCGAAGGCACCTTCAATTTTGAAACCGACATCGAGCTGCTGCAAGCCCTGCCGCTGGCCATGGGTTACGAAGCCGAGATCAACTTCTACCACCCCGGCTCCGGCGCGCCCTCGCGCTACACCTTCAAGGTAGTCGGTTCCGAACTGGTAGCCGGCCCGGCAGGTCCGGTCGACTGCTGGCTGCTGACCACCGACTACAACAAAGCCGGCTACATCGCCAAATTCTGGTTCGCCAAAGGCAGCCAGCTCATGGTCCGCAACGAAGGCCTGATGCAGGACGGCCGCCTGCTCGTCAAAACCCTGATCGACTAAGTCCCCCGCCATACGGCTGAGCCCGTGTCCACCTTGGGGTCTGACCCCAATCGGACACGAGCTGAGCAGTAACGGCCTTTGTATTTGCCTACGTCACATAGCTGAGCCTGTGTCCGATTTGGGGTCTGACCCCAGGGTGGACACGGGCTCTGCTTTTAAGCGGATGGGGTGTCGGTCCAGTTGCGCAGGAGACCGAGGGCGACGGCGAGCAGGGTCGGGCCGATGAAGAGGCCGACGAAGCCAAACGCCAGGACGCCACCCATCACGCCGAGCAGCACCAGCAGGAAGGGCAGGCTGGAGCCGCGGCTGATCAGCATGGGTTTGACCACGTTGTCGACGCCGCTGATCAGGAATACGCCCCAGATGGCCATGAAGATGGCCCAGCCGGTGCTGCCCTGGTTGAACAGCCAGATGGTGGCGCCGCCCCAGATCAGCGGCGGGCCGACCGGAATCAGCGAGAACAGGAAGGTGGCGACCGAGAGCAGCGCCACAGCCGGCACGCCGGCAATCAGGAAGCCGACCGCCGCCACTGCGGCCTGCGCCAGCGCGGTGCCGAGCAGGCCGTACATCACGCCGCGCACGGTACGGCTGACCGTATCGGCCACCGGGTGGGCATGTTCGCCCATGACTTTTTCCATGCCTACGCGCAGGGCGTTCAGCAGGGTCTGTCCATCGCGGTAGAGGAAGAAGGAGACGAAGGCGGCCAGGCTCACTTGCGCCACGCCGCTGCCCAGCATTACGCTGCCGCCGAGCAGGATGCGGCGCGCCGGCTCCATATAGCGCTTGGCGAGGGCCACCAGCTCTTCGCGGTTGCCGATCAATTTGTGCAGATAGGCGTCGACCGATTCGCCCACCAGGGGGATTTGCTTGATCCACTCGGGCGGCGCCATGGTGCCGGCATCGAGCGCTTCGCGCACGCCACGGTACACGTGGCCGGCGTTGTCGGCGATATTCCAGGTCACCATGGCCAGCGGCACCAGGATCACCAGCACCAGCGAGATGGTCATGGTGGCGGCGGCCAGGGTACGGCGCTGTTTCATGCGCTCCAGCAGGCGTTCGTACAGGGGCCAGCTGGAGATGGTGATGGCGGCGGCGAACAGGATCGCGGCCAGGAAGGGACTCAGCACCCAGAGGCAGCCGATCACCAGGAAGACAATGGCGGCCAGGCGGGTATAGGGTTGAAAACGTTTTTCCATGCGGGTTCCCGTGTTTAAGCAGGCTACAAGCTTATCAGGAAAGCAGCAATTGCAGCATAGTAATATCTTAAGGGCTGCTTAGCTGAGAAGTGCGCAAGCGCGGACATAATTCCGTACATTCGCCATGCTAGGATCGCGCTTCCATCAACACCACCCCGAAGGGAATGACATGCTGGAACTCCGGCCTGGCTGTGAACACTGCAATAAGGCGCTGCCGCCCGCCTCCACCGAGGCGCGCATCTGTACTTACGAATGCACTTTCTGCGCCGATTGCGCCGAGAACCTGCTGTCGAACGTCTGCCCCAACTGCGGCGGCGGTTTCGTGCCGCGTCCCGTCCGTCCGGCCAGCAACTGGAAGGGCAATAACTATCTAGGCGCCGATCCGGCCAGCACCACGGTCAAGCACCGTCCAGTGAATTTCGAGGACCATGCGCGCATTCTGGCCGCGCAGAACGGCTTGCCGCCCGAGCAGCGATAAAAAAATGCCCGCGATCTTTGCGGGCATTTTTCATGGACGACGTTCAGCTCAGGAGAGCAGCAGCTTCAGGTCGTGCACCACCGGAGCCGGACCTTGGCCATGGCGCAGGAAGAGACGGATCTTGCCGCTCTTGTCGAACACATAGCTGCCTGCGGTATGGTCGATGGTGTAGCTGCCCGGCTCCTTGCCCGGCACCTTGGAGTAGAACACCTTGAAGTCCTTGGCGGTCTGCATGATGCGCGCCGGGTCGCCATACAGGCCGACGAAACGCGAGTCGAAAGTCGGCACGTATTGCGCCAGCAGTTCCTTGGTGTCGCGCTCGGGATCGAGGGTGACGAACAGCACTTGCACCTGGTCAGCCTGCGGTCCCAGTTCCTTCATCACGCCGGACATTTCGGCCATGGTGGTCGGGCACACGTCGGGGCATTGGGTGAAGCCGAAGAACACCACCACCACCTTGCCTTTGTAGGTCTCCAGCGTGACCGGCTTGCCGGTGTGGTCGTTGAGGGCGAAGCCCTTGGCGTAATCCAGGCCGGTCAGGTCGGTATTGGTGAATTCGAGTTTTTTCTCGGCGCAGCCGGCCAGGGCCAACAGCATACAGGCAGCAGCAAACAGTTTTTTCATATCAGAACTTGAAGTAGTGATCTACCAGTAAAGCTCCGAACAGCAGGGCAAGGTAGATGATCGAGTAGGCGAACGCCTTGCGGGCGATCAGGTCGGTGTAGTGGCGATAAATGCGCCATCCGTACCATAGGAAGACCGTATCGAGGGCGATCGCACTGACCAGGTAAATCAAGCCGCTCATCTTGACGGCGAAAGGCAGCAAGGTGGTGGCAGCCAGCGCGATCGAGTACAGCCACACATGGAATTGGGTGAACGGCAGGCCGTGCGTCACAGGCAGCATCGGCAGGCCGGAGCGCGCGTAGTCGTCGCGCCGGTACATGGCCAGCGCCCAGAAGTGCGGCGGGGTCCAGATGAAGATGATCAGCACCAGCAGCCAGGCTTGCATCGGCACGTCGTTGGCGACGGCTGCCCAGCCCAGGGCCGGCGGCATGGCGCCCGACAGGCCGCCGATCACGATGTTCTGCGGCGTGGCCGGCTTCAGGATCATCGTATAGATCACGGCATAGCCGACGAAGGTGACGAAGGTCAGCCACATGGTGAGCGGATTGACCAGGGTATACAGCACCCACATGCCTGCGCCGCCGATGATGGCGGAGAACAGCATGGTCTGGCCGGGCGAGATTTCGCCCGTGGCCAGCGGGCGGCGCGCGGTGCGCGCCATGCGCGCGTCGATCTCGCGCTCGGCCAGGCAGTTGACGGCGAAGGCGGCGCCAGCCAGCAGCCAGATGCCGAGGGTGGCGGCGACCACCACGCGCCAGTCGGGCATGCCATCGGTGGCCAGGAACATGCCGATTACGGCACAGAACACGGCCAGTTGGGTGACTCGCGGCTTGGTCAGCGCCCAGTATTGGGCGATGCGGTGGTTCTGTTTATGGGTCGCGGTGTGGGTCGTCATTAGTAGTGTCTTGCTAGGCACTCGCGCCGGTCAGCGCAGCGCGGTGTCGAATTGGAACTTAGCCCGGTAGTTTAACATGGTCAGCAAAAGCACCAGCAGGGCCGCCCCGGCGTTATGCAGCACGGCGATGGCGAGCGGGTAGTTCAGGTAAATCGTTGCCAAACCGGTAAACGCCTGCAAAATCAGCACGGCCACGATGCCGCGCGCCAGGCCGCGCAGGCCGGCATGGCGCCAGGCCGCGGCGGCGGTCAGACCCAGCACCAGCACCACCACGGCGGCGAAGTTGCGGTGCACCCAGTGGATGGCCGTCAGCGCCGAGAATGGCAGGTAATGGCCAGCGGCAGTCTTGCCCAGCTCGCGCCACAGGTGGAAGCCGTGCTCGAAGTCCATCTCCGGCACCAGCTTGCCCTGGCACAGCGGGAATTCGTTGCAGGCCAGGGTGGCGTAGTTAGTGCTCACCCAGCCGCCCAGGGCGATCTGCACCAGCAGCACTAGGGCCGACAAGGCGGCCAGCCGGCGCAGGCGGCGGATCGCCGTGGCCGGGGCGTCGCTGCGCGGCAGCGGCGCCACGTACTGGTCCTGGCGCGCGCCGAACCAGGCCAGCACGGCCAGCAGGCCCATGCCCAGCAGCAGGTGGATGGTAACGATCACCGGCTGCAGCTTCAGGGTCACGGTCCAGGCGCCGAACGCACCCTGCAGGCAGATAAAGAAGAACAGCAGGGTGGGATAGCCGGGCGCGAAGCCCGCGCCATAGCCGCCGAGGCCTTTGCGGCTGTCGCGCCAGCGCAGCCAGGCCACGGCCATCATCGCCACGATCAGGACGCCGATGCCCATGGCCAGGTAGCGGTGAATCATCTCGACCCAGGCCTTGAACATGGTCACGGGGCCGTTCGGCATCAGGCTTTCTGCGGCGCGGATT
The DNA here is from genome assembly GCF_013369485.1 of Massilia sp. BJB1822. GTDB lineage: Bacteria > Pseudomonadota > Gammaproteobacteria > Burkholderiales > Burkholderiaceae_D > Rugamonas. The sequence goes on along the minus strand of NZ_JABWEB010000020.1, from coordinate 66,721 downwards.
TCCTCATGGGCGAGGAAGGGATTGGCCAGGCCATAGCAGCCCGGCCAGTCCGGGCAGCCCAGGCCGGAATCGGTCAGGCGGGTGAAGGCGCCGAACACGATCAGGTCGAAGGTCAGGAAGACGCTGACCCAGACCAGCTTGCGGTATTTGCTGACATCCTTCGAGATCCACACCATGGACAGCGGCAGCAGGGCCACCATCAGGGCGGTGATGGCCATCTGGGCCAGGGTGACGTGGTGCATGCGTTCTACCTTAACCGATGGCCGAAGCCTTCAGCAGCTTGCCGATATCCTTCTTCATCTTCGATGGGTCGGGATTTTTCGGGAAGCGCATCATCAGATTGCCGAGCGGGTCGATCATATAGATATGCTCATCGGCCTTGCCGCCCTGCTCCACCGGCAGCCATTTGGCGATGGCGTCGGCAGGGGCGCGCAGCATGCGGGTGCCGTCGTTCACGCGCAGCAGCATGGTTTCCAGCGGCTCCTGGTCGGTGATCAGCCAGACGCGTTCGATGCGTTCCATCTCCTTGCCCTGCATGGTGCGCAGCTGGCGCATGGCGAACAGCTGGTCCTGGCAAGCTTGCTGGCAGTCGGAGCCGCCCACCTTCAGCATGATCCACTTGCCTTTCAGCTCGTCCAGCGTGGCGGCCTTGCCGTCCAGCTCCGTGCTGGCCATGGCCGGAATCGGGTACTGGCGCGGATCGATCAGCGCACCGTAGTTGTTGCGCGAAGTCGGCTTGATCACGTAATAGGTGAAATAGGAAGCCAGCAGCGGCGCCGCGCACACGGTGAGCACGGCCAGCAGCTTCCAGCGGCCAGTGCGCTTGCGCTGGCTGTCGTCTTTATTTGTTTCCACGTCTGAATCCAGTAATCACAAAGAAAAGAAAGGCCATGGCCGCCAGCGCGTACCACTGGAAGGCATAGCCACGGTGTTTTTCCACGCCCAGCGCGGGCGCCGGCCAGTCGCGCACCAGCGGGCCGGGCGCCTGCGCCGTTTCGCCGGCGTCGAGGGAAGTCTGCTCCAGCACGAAGGGCTGGAAGCGCAGGCCGCTGGCCGCGCCGACCGTGGCGGCATCGGCGTTCTGCACGATGGCGCGCGGCGTCAGCGGCGGCTGGCTACCCAGCTCCATCACATGGCCGGGATTCAGGCGCGCCACGCCCTGCACGGTGACGGAACCGGACGGCGTGGCGTAGTCGGGCAGCTTGCTGCGGTCGGCCATATCGCGCGGCAGCCAGCCGCGCGCCACCAGCACATGCATGTCGGAACCGGCCACGCGCAAGGGCATCAGCAGATAGAAACCGGCGCGGCCCTTGTAAGGACGGTTGTCCAGGTAGAGCGGCCAGCCGGCGATGAATTCGCCGGACACCGCGACGCGGCGGAACTCGGCCTCGGAGGCGGACAGCGGCACCGCGCCCACGTTCAGCGGCGCGGCGGCATTGCCCGCCGCCAGCTTCGCTTCGCGCGCGCTTTTCTCGGCGGCGCGGCGGTCCTGCCACTGGCCCAGCGACACGCCGAGCGCCACCAGCAGCAGCATGGCGATGAAGGGAATCAGCTTAAAGCGAAAGGCGATACGCATTACAATGAAGTCCTGACTGATCCAATCTTCCACAGACCATGAAATATATCGTTGCCATCGCCTTTGTGCTCATCATCGGCAGCCTGGCGTCGGCCTTTTTCTACCTGATGCGCGACCAGGGCCGCAGCAACCGCACGGTGCGCGCGCTGGCCATGCGCGTGGGCTTTTCCATCGCCCTCTTCCTGCTGCTTCTGCTGGCCCATAAACTGGGCTATATCCAGCCGACCGGCATCCGCCAGTAAACCGGCAGCAAAGCCGGCAGCAAAGAAAAAGCCGCCCGGACTACCGCGGCGGCTTTTTATTATGTGCGGCTTTCGCTACGCGCTACTTGCCGCGCATTATACCCACCTCTTACATCCAGTACACGACGACGTACAGGCCGAGCCAGACCACGTCCACAAAGTGCCAGTACCAGGCCGCGCCTTCGAAGGCGAAGTGGTTGTCCGGCGTGAAGTGGCCCTTCAGCACGCGGCCCAGCACCACGGACAGCATGATCGCGCCCATGGTCACGTGGAAGCCGTGGAAGCCGGTCAGCATGAAGAAGGTGGAGCCGTAGATGCCCGAGGTCAGTTTCAGGTTCAGCTCATGGTAGGCGTGGATGTACTCGTAAGCCTGGAAGCCCATGAAGACGGCGCCCAGCAGCACGGTGGCGGCCAGCCAGAAGGCGGTCGAACCGCGATGGCCGGCGCGCAGCGCGTGGTGCGAGATGGTCAGGGTCAGGCCCGAGGTCAGCAGCAGCGCGGTGTTGATGGTCGGGATCGGGAACGGGCCCATGGTCTTGAAGGTCTCGACCACGCCGGCCGGACCGGTGCCGCCCCACTGGCCGGCGAAGTCGGGCCAGATCATCTTGTGATCCAGATCGCCCAGCCAAGGCATGGTGATCGAACGCGCATAGTACAGGGCGCCGAAGAAGGCGCCGAAGAACATCACTTCGGAAAAGATGAACCAGCCCATGGACCAGCGGAAGGAGTGGTCGATGCGCTTGGAGTACAGGCCTTTTTCGGATTCGCCGATGGCCTCGCCAAACCAGCACCACAGCACGGCCAGGGTGCACAGAATCCCCAGCAGATTGGCATACATGCCCCAGGCTAAGTCATTCACCCAGGCCGATGCGCCGATCATGGTCAGCAGCAGCGACATCCCGCCAAGCATCGGCCAGCGGGACGGACCTGGCACGAAATAATACGGCGCCGCGGCGTTATTCGAACTCATTTTCTTCTCCCCTTAAAAGCTTCCGAGAACTGCACAGTTATTTTGGAACGACCAGCTTGACGACCGTGATCAGCAAGCCGATAAACATGGCGACGGCCAGCAAGGCAGCGATGACGATATGGAGCGGGTTCAGTTTCGCCGAGTCCGTATCGAAATCGCTCTTGCGGCGCAGGCCGAAAAACGACCAAACCACCGCCTTCATCGAATACATGAAAGAAGCCTGCTGCCGCTTCTCTTTTAAATCATCCATGCGCGCCTTCCTTTAATTGGAGGCCGTTTTTTCCAGACCGGCGATTTCGAAGAAAGTGTAGGACAGCGTGACCGTCTTCACTTCCTTCGGCACGGCCGGGTCGATGTAGAACACCACCGGCATCTGCCGCGCCTCGTTCGCCTGCAAGGTCTGCTGCTTGAAGCAGAAGCATTCCATCTTCTTGAAATGCGGCGTGACGCTGTGCGGCGCGTAGCTCGGAATCGCCTGGGCGTGCACCGTGCGCGGCAGGCTGTTGACCACCTCATACACCACCGTGGCCATTTCGCCCGGGTGCACGGTGATGCTGCTCTTGGTGGGACGGAAGCGCAGCGTCCCCTGCACATTGCTATCCAGCTCGATGGTGATGGAACGGCTGGTGTCGACCTGGGTATTCTTGCTCAAGTCGACACTGCCGTCGCGCTGGGTCAGCACATTGATGCCCAGCACCTCGCAGATATGCTTATAGACCGGAATCAGCGCATAGCCGAAGCCGAACATCATCACGGCGATGACGATCAGCTTGACCAGCATCTTGCGGTTGGAATCGCCGGTATCTTCGCTCATATCAGCTCAGCAGCGCGCGCTTGGCAAATACGGAAATAAAGAACACCAGGGCGATCGAGCCCAGGATCAGGGCCAGCCGCAGATTGTTTTTTGGCTTGTTCGAGTCGGACATGCTGCTTTCCCCTCTTACTTCACGACCGGCGGCACCTCGAAGGTGTGGAACGGCGCCGGCGACGGCACGGTCCATTCCAGGCCTTCGGCGGCTTCCCATGGCTTGTCGGCTGCTTTCTTGCCGCCGCGGATGCATGGCAGCACCACGCAGAACAGGAAGAACACCTGGCACAGGCCGAAACCGAAGGCGCCGATGGAGGCGATCGTGTTGAAGTCGGTGAACTGCGCCTGGTAGTCGGCGTAGCGGCGCGGCATGCCGGCCAGACCCAGGAAGTGCATCGGGAAGAAGGTCACGTTGAAGGTGATCAGCGAGGCCCAGAAGTGGAACTTGCCCATCGTTTCGTTGTACATATGGCCGGTCCACTTCGGACCCCAGTAGTAGAAGCCGGCGAACAGGGCGAACAGCGAGCCGGCCACCAGCACGTAGTGGAAGTGCGCCACCACGTAGTAGGTGTCCTGCAGCTGGATGTCGATCGGGGTCACGGCCAGAATCAGGCCGGTGAAGCCGCCCATGGTGAACACGAAGATGAAGCCCACGGCGAACAGCATCGGGGTTTCAAAAGTCATGGAACCGCGCCACATGGTGGCGATCCAGTTGAACACTTTCACGCCGGTCGGCACCGCGATCAGCATGGTGGCGTACATGAAGAACAGCTGGGAGGTCACTGGCATGCCGGTGGTGAACATGTGGTGGGCCCAGACGATGAAGGACAGGATCGCGATCGACGCGGTGGCGTACACCATCGAAGCGTAGCCGAACAGCGGCTTGCGGGCGAAGGCCGGGATGATCTGCGAGACGATGCCGAAGGCCGGCAGAATCATGATGTAGACCTCGGGGTGGCCGAAGAACCAGAAGATGTGCTGGTACATCACCGGGTCGCCGCCGCCGGCGGCGTTGAAGAAGGAGGTGCCGAAGTGGCGGTCGGTCAGGGTCATGGTGATGGCGCCAGCCAGCACCGGCATCACGGCGATCAGCAGGTAGGCGGTGATCAGCCAGGTCCAGCAGAACATCGGCATCTTCATCAGGGTCATGCCGGGCGCGCGCATGTTCAGGATGGTGACGATGATGTTGATCGAACCCATGATCGAGGACGCGCCCATGATGTGCATGGCGAAAATGCCCATGTCCATGCCGATGCCCATCTGGGTCGACAGCGGCGCGTACAGGGTCCAGCCGGCGGCGGTGGCGCCGCCCGGCACGAAGAAGGAACCTGCCAGCAGCAGCGCCGCCGGCGGCAGCAGCCAGAACGAGAAGTTGTTCATGCGGGCGAAGGCCATGTCGGAGGCGCCCACCTGCAGCGGGATCATCCAGTTGGCGTAGCCGACGAAGGCCGGCATGATGGCGCCGAACACCATCACCAGGCCGTGCATGGTGGTCAGCTGGTTGAAGAACTCAGGCTGGAAGAACTGCAGGCCCGGCTTGAACAGCTCGGTGCGGATCATCAGCGCCAGCACGCCGCCGGACAGCAGCATGATGAAGGAGAACCACAGGTACAGGGTGCCGATGTCTTTGTGGTTGGTCGCAAACAGCCAGCGTTTCAGGCCGGTCGGATGGTCGTGTGCATGATCGTGATCGTGGCCATGGGCGTGATCGTGGGCGTGATCGAGTGTGCTCGTGCTCATCTAAAGCTCCTAATTACTTGTTGCGTGCAGCCACAATTTCGGCTGGTTGAACGATGTTTTCGGCTGGCTTGTTCGACCAGTTGTTACGGGTGTAAGTGATTACAGCCGCAATATCGGTATCCGACAGTTGCTTCCATGCCGGCATTTCAGATGGGAACTTGCCGCTCTTCTGGCCGTTCAGCAGCACATGGATCTGCTCGGCTTTCGCGCCATTCACGATGGCCGAGCCGTCCAGCGCCGCAAACGCGCCCGGCACGCCCTTGCCCGTCGCCTGGTGGCAGACGGCGCAGTTGGCGGTATACACTTTCTCGCCCTTGGTTTTCAGCTCGTCGATGGTCCAGGTCTTGTTCGGATCGTCGGCCAGGGCCGCCATTTCCTTCTTCTTGCCGTCGACCCAGGCACTGTACTCCTCGGCCGTCACCACGCGCACCACGATCGGCATGAAGGCGTGTTCCTTGCCGCACAGTTCGGCGCAATTGCCGCGGAAGACGCCGGTGTGCTGCGACTTGAACCAGGTGTCGCGCACGAAACCGGGGATCGCATCCTGCTTGACGGCGAAGGCCGGGATCATCCAGGCGTGGATCACGTCGTTGGCGGTGGTCACGATGCGGATTTTCTTATTCACCGGCACCACGACTTCGTTGTCGACTTCCATCAGGTAGTTTTCGCCGCGCGCTTCGGTCGGAGCGACGCCCGGGGCGCCGATCTGGGCGCGCGGGGTGGACAGGTTGGAGACGAAGGAAATGCCCTCGCCCTCGCCTTTCAGATAGTCATAGCCCCATTTCCACTGCATGCCGGTGGCTTTGATGGTGATGTCGGCGTTGGAGGTGTCCTTCATGCCGACCACGGTGCGGGTGGCCGGCAGGGCCATGCCGATCACGATCAGGAACGGCACCACGGTCCAGGCGATTTCCACCGCGGTCGATTCGTGGAAGGTGGCGGCCTTGTGGCCCAGCGATTTACGGTGTTTCAGGATCGAATAGAACATCACGCCGAACACGGCGACGAAAATCACCAGGCAGATGATCATCATCAGATTGTGCAGGTCGTACACCTCGGTCGCGATGGCGGTCGAAGGTGGTTGCAGGTTCAGCTGGTGCGGTACTGGACCGCCGGTACCGCCGGTGGCTGCTCGATAAGTGCCGGCTGCCGTCGTTGCAGGCTCGGCCCAGGCCGGCATTCCGGCGCTTACTGCGGCCAGTCCGAGCATCAACGCTTGAAGTCGCTTCGCAAGTTTCATGTTTTCCCCAACCACCCAAAAAAATAGAAAATTTTTTTCATACCGCGCCGCCCGCCGAACCGGAGCAACGCTGGACGCTAAAACACCGAAAGGTTCCGCGCCGATACCCGTGCAAAATAAAAATTGCTAAGAAAACCGACTGGAACCTTGAGATCGCCGCCAGTGACCATATATCACAATAGACGTTGGCGATTTAATGCCCTTATTGCCACGTGCTACAACCAGCCTGACAAAGAACGCTTTTGTGTATCACTGCCGGGTGGTTGGAATACTGACAAAATTAGTCAAGGATTATAAGCAGGAACAATAATATACATCAAGAACAATCCCCGCCCGTGCGGGGATTGACTCTTGAATAGAGGCGTGATTTGCCTAATTTTTAGGCTTGCGCGGCAGGTCGAAACGGATAATTGCTTCCCCATTTTTAGTAACACGGGGCGTTGGCCGGAATGCATGGCCATAAATAATTTCGAAAGTTAGTTTCAATTTGCCATCCGCGCCGCGCTGTTTTTCCAGCGCCGCCAGCATGCGCTCCCAGGCCGCGCGCCCGATCAAACCTTGGCGCCGCGTACTCAGCGGATTGCCCCCCAGCGCGCGCACATCGGCCAGCAGTTTTTGCGGCGTGTCGTAAGTGACGGTTATCTTTTCCATATCCATTACCGGTGTCGAAAAACCGGCTTCCACCAGCTGGTCGCCAAAATCGTGCATGTCGACAAAAGGCAACGCATGAGGCGCCAGATCGAGCTCAGCGAAGGCCGCGCGCAGCTCTTGCAGCGTGTCCGGGCCGAAGCAGGAAAACATCAGCAAACCATCCACACGCAGCACGCGGCGCCACTCGGCAAAGACGCGATCCGGCTGCGGATGCCAGTGCAGGGCCAGGTTCGACCACACCAGATCGACGCTATTGGCCGCCAGCGGCAGGTCGGCAAAATCCCCCACCAGCAGATCGATGCCGGCCTTGGCCGGCAGCAGCTTGCTGAGGAACTGGTTCAGCGGCGACTGGCGCGCGCCTTGCCCGCGCGCGGCCGCCAGCATGGCTTCCGAGGCGTCGATGCCCACCACCTGGGCGGCGGCGTAGCTTTTTTGCAAATTTGCCAGATCGGCACCCATGCCGCAGCCCGCATCGAGCACACGCTGCGGGTTGACCTTGACCACGGCCAGCCGGTCCTGCAGGCGACTGGCGACCTCGCGCCGCAGGAAATCGGCGGGCTGGACGCGGTCGGGATGGCGGAACAGGGTGCGCACGCGCTCCAGATCGATGGGAGCACTGAGTTTCGGCGGCTTGGCAGGGACTTGCATAGAGTGACAGACATAGATGAGATAATGTGCGCAGTTTACCTGTTTGGGGCAAATCGTGATGGCTGGCGCCTTTTTGGCCATGCTGCTGCCCGCCCGCTGCCTGCTGTGCGGCGGGCGCAGCGGCGACGGCCTGTGTCCGGACTGCCACGCCCGCTTCTTTGGCGGCGGCCTGGCGCGCTGTTGCATTTGCGCCAATCCGCTGGCAGCGGCGGAGGTGGCGAACGATGACTGCTGCGGCCGCTGCCGCCGCCAGCGGCCCGCCTACGATGCCACAGTGACGGCCGCCGATTACGCCCTGCCGGTGGACCGTCTGGTCTTGCAGCTGAAATTCGGCGCGCGGCTGGCCCATGCGCGGCTGTTCGGCACATTGCTGGCGGCGGCCTGGCAAGCCTCCGGCCAGCCCAGCCTGCCGCAACTGCTGTGTCCCGTGCCGCTGGGACCGCGGCGCCTGGCCGAGCGCGGCTTCAACCAGGCTTTGGAAATCGCCCGCCCGCTCGGCCGCGCCCTTGGCGTACCGGTGCGGGCCAGGCTGGCTCAGCGGCAGCAGGACACGCCGCCGCAAAGCAGTCTGGACTGGGGCCAGCGCGCCGCCAACGTCGCCCGCGCCTTCACGCTCGACAGCGAGGCCGCGCTATACGGCCGCCACGTCGGCCTGGTGGATGACGTGATGAGCAGCGGCGCCACGCTGCAAGCCCTGGCCCTGGCCTGCAAACAAGCCGGCGCCGCACGCGTCAGCAACCTGGTCTTCGCGCGCACCCCGCCCGAAGCCCACCAATATTAGGATTAGGAGAAAGCAGTGTTTCACGTCGTACTAGTATCGCCCGAGATTCCGCCCAACACCGGCAACGTCATCCGCCTGTGCGCCAACACCGGCGCCCAGCTGCACCTGATCGAACCGCTCGGTTTCCCGCTCGACGACGCCAAGCTGCGGCGTGCCGGCCTCGATTACCATGAATACGCGCGCATGCAGGTGCACAAGGACTGGGCCGCCTTCCTGGCTGCGGTCGCCCCGGCTCCCGAGCGCATGTTCGCCATGACCACGCACGGCTCGCGCCCCTTCGCCGAGCTGCAATTCCAACCCGGCGACGTCTTCATCTTCGGCAGCGAAACGCGCGGTTTGGAACCGGCCTTCCGCGACAGCTTCCCGACGGCGCAACGCATCCGCCTCCCCATGCGCCCCGACAACCGCAGCCTCAACCTCTCCAACACGGTCGCCGTGGTCGTCTACGAAGCCTGGCGCCAGCACGGCTACCTCGGCGGCGCCTGACAGCGCTGCGGCGCGCTTAGGCGCTGAACTTGCGGACTTTGGCGAGCAGCTTGGTGGTGGAGCGGTCGTGCTGGAAGTCGATGGCGACGGCCTGGCCGCCATACGCCAGCACGGCCTGGCCTTCGGGGATGGCGCGCATATCGTAGTCGCCGCCTTTGGCGTAGATCGCGGGACGGGCTTCCTGCACCACTTCCAGCGCCGTATCCTCGTCAAACGGCACCACCAGGCTGACCGCTTCCAGCGCAGCCAGCACCGCCATACGGTCATCGCAGTTGTTCAAGGGGCGGTCGTCGCCCTTGCCCAGGCGCTTGACCGAGGCGTCGGTGTTGGCCGCCACCACCAGCGAGGCGCCCAGCGCGCGCGCCTGCGCCAGATAGGTGACGTGGCCGCGGTGCAGAATGTCGAATACGCCGTTGGTCAGCACCACGGGCTGCGGCAGGGTGGCGATGCGCGCAGCCAGTTGCGCGCGCGTGCAGATCTTGTCTTCAAATTCAGGCATGGGACTTTCGTTTCAGTGTGAGCCGGGTTCTTCTTCGTCTTCCTCGTCCATCTGCATGCTCAGTTCGGCCGCGCCGCCGGCAACGGCAGCGCCGCCAGGCTCCTTGCGGTCGCCGCGCAGCTTGATCTGCAGACGCAGGCCGTTGGCCGAGTCGGCATTGCGCAGCGCTTCTTCGTATGAGATGTAACCCTTATTATAGAGTTCGTACAGCGCCTGGTCGAAAGTGCACATGCCCAGCTCGCGCGATTTGTGCATGATTTCCTTGATGGTCTGGAAGCTGCCCTTGAAAATCATCTCGGCAATCGTCGGCGTATTCAGCAGGATTTCGATGGCGGCCTTGCGCCCCTTGCCATCCTCGGTGCGGATCAGGCGCTGCGAGACGATGGCGCGCAGATTCGAGGACAGGTCCATCAGCAGCTGGTTGCGCCGCTCTTCCGGGAAGAAGTTGATGATGCGGTCCATGGTCTGGTTGGCGTTGTTCGCGTGCAGGGTGCCCAGGCAAAGGTGGCCGGTCTCGGCGAAGGCGATGGCATGTTCCATGGTTTCGGTGTCGCGGATTTCGCCGATCAGGATCACGTCCGGCGCCTGGCGCAAGGTGTTCTTCAGCGCGTTGTGCCAGCTGTGCGTGTCCACGCCCACTTCGCGGTGCGTCACCAGGCAGCCCTTGTTCTTGTGCACGTATTCGACCGGGTCTTCCACTGTGATGATGTGGCCGGCCGAGTGGCCGTTGCGGTAATCGATCATGGCCGCCAAGGTGGTCGATTTGCCGGAGCCGGTGCCGCCTACCACCAGCACCAGGCCGCGCTTGGTCATCACCACGTCTTTCAGCACCTCGGGCAGGTCGAGCTTGTCGAAGTTCGGGATTTCGGAGGCGATGGTGCGGATCACCATGGCCACATTCTGCTGCTGCACGAAGACATTGACGCGGAAACGGCACACGTCCGGCAGGGAGATGGCGAAGTTGCATTCGAGCTCGGTCTCGAACTCCTGGCGCTGCTTCTCGTTCATGATGGCGTAGGCCAGGGCGCGCGTCACCTCGCCGCTCAGGCGCTGCTGGCTGAGCGCCTTCATGGCGCCCTGGGATTTGATGCTGGGCGGGAAGTCGGCCGAGATGAACAAGTCCGAACCGCCCACCTGGTGCATGGCTTTTAGCAGCTTGTGCATATATGCCTGTGCTTCTTCGTGGCCAAAAATCGACGACATTGCAGCCTCCCCGGTTTGCCCCCGCATTTGCCCCACCATTATAGGCAGTGCATTCCGCTACAATAGGGTTTCTTCGCGGACTTGCCTGTGTTCAAATAAAATCATGACACTGACCGAACTGAAATACATCGTTGCTGTTGCACGGGCAAAACATTTTGGACACGCCGCCGAAGCTTGCTTCGTGGCCCAGCCCACCCTCTCCGTCGCCATCAAAAAGCTCGAAGACGAGCTGGGCGTGGTGCTCTTCGAACGCGGCGGCGCCGAGATTTCGGTCACGCCCCTGGGCGCCCAGATCGTGGCCCAGGCCGAGCGCGTGCTGGAGCAGACGGCCGCCATCAAGGAGCTGGCCAAGCAGAACAAGGACCCGCTGTCCGGCCCGCTGCGCCTGGGCGTGATCTACACCATCGCGCCCTATCTGCTGCCGCCCCTGGTCAAGACCATGATCGCCAGCACGCCGCAGATGCCGCTGGTGCTGCAGGAAAATTTCACCGTGAAGCTGCTGGAAATGCTGCGCCAGGGCGAACTCGATGCGGCCATCATGGCCCTGCCCCTGCCCGAACACGGCATGTCCCTGCAAGCCCTGTACGACGAACCCTTCGTGGTCGCCATGCCGTCCCAGCATCCGTGGGCGGCGCGCAGCCGCATCCCGGCCGAGGACTTGAAGTCGGAAACCATGCTCTTGCTGGGCAACGGCCACTGCTTCCGCGACCAGGTGCTGGAAGTCTGCCCTGAAATGTCGCGCTATTCGGCGCCTGGCAACGGCATGCAGCGCACCTTCGAAGGCTCCTCCCTGGAAACCATCCGCCATATGGTGGCCAGCGGCATCGGCCTGACCGTGCTGCCGCGCGCCTCGGTGCAGGATATGGAAGGGCGCGACGGCATGCTGCAATTCCGCTATTTCGAGAATCCCCAGCCGACGCGGCGCGTGGTCCTGGTCTGGCGCAAGAGCTTCACGCGCAAGGCCGCCATCGACGCCGTGTGCGAGGCCGTGGCCCAGTGCCGGCTGCCGGGCGTGACGCCGGTGGCGAAAAGCGAAGCGCAGTAAAATAGTACATTCACGTACTAATTTCGAGCTTGCCGTGCAAATTTCCACTCCCGACCCTCGCCCCACTCCCGAACTCAGCCGCCTGGCCCTGTATGCCCGCCTGGTGCGGCTGGACAAGCCGATCGGCACCGTGCTGCTGCTGTGGCCCACCCTGGGCGCGCTGTGGATGGCGAATGGCGGCGCACCGGCCTGGCAGCTGATCCTGATCTTCTCCGTCGGCACCCTCTTGATGCGTTCGGCCGGCGTGGCCGTCAACGATTACCTGGACCGCGATTTCGACCGCCATGTGAAGCGCACGGCCGAACGCCCCATCACCAGCGGCCGCGTCAGCGGCAAGGAAGCCATCGGCATCGCCGTACTGCTGGCCATTATTTCCTTCTGCCTGATCCTGCCGCTCAATCTGCTGGTCAAACAGCTCAGCGTGGTGGCCCTGGGCATCGCCATCACCTACCCGCTGTTCAAGCGCTTCTTCCCCGTGCCCCAGGCCTATCTGGGCGTGGCTTACGGCTTCGGCATTCCCATGGCCTTTGCCGCTATCCAGAACACGGTGCCGCCGATTGCCTGGCTGCTTCTGCTCAGCAATATCTTCTGGTCGGTGGCGTATGACACCGCCTATGCCATGGTGGACCGCGACGACGACCTGAAAATCGGCATCAAGACTTCGGCCATCACCTTCGGCCGCTACGACGTGGCGATGATCATGCTGTGCTACGCCGTCCACTTTGCCATCCAGCTGTTCTGCGGCTGGTATTTCGGCCTAGGCTGGCCTTTCCTGGGCGGCATGGCGGTGGCGATCGGCTTCTCCATCTACCACTACTTCCTGATCCGCGGACGCGAGCGTGCGCCCTGCTTCTACGCCTTCCGCCACAATAACTACCTGGGCGCCGTGATCTTTGCCGGCATCGCGCTCGACTATGCCTTGCGCTGACAGCATGATTGCTGAGGCGTAACGCAAATGGCAGGCAGCAGCCTATACTAGAGATTGCTTTCATTCACTCAGCGAGGCGAACCATGGAACAGACCGTACAATCGACGAGCAAGAGCGGCACCAATGGCAGCGGCAACGGCATGAACCACCATGCGGACAGTGCCGAAGCGCGCGAAAAACTGATGACCGATCTGAAGCAGTCCATCCAGGACGCCGAACAGTGGCTGCGCAGCGCCAGCCTGGCCGGCGCCGCCGACCTGGGCCAGGTCAAGGCCCGCTTCGAGGACAGCCTGCGCACCGCCAAGATCGATCTGCTCAAGCTGGAAGACAGCGTGATCGCGCGCACCAAGATCGCGGCCAAGGCCACCGACAACTATGTGCACGACAATCCCTGGAAATCGGTGACGGTGGGGGCCACGGTGGGCCTGCTGCTGGGCGTGCTGATCGCGCGCCGCTAAGCTTTTAGCCAATACACGGTGCGGCTCAGGGCCGCACCGCCTCGCCGATGCGGTATTTCTGGCGCAGCTTCTGCACCAGGCTTTGTTCGCGCTGCAGGAACTGGCTGAACTGCTCCACCACCTCGGGGTGCTGCAAGGTCGACAGGCGGAAGTCCGATCGCGCATGCGGCAGGGCCGGATCGAAAATCAGGCCGCCCGGCGTTTTCAATTCCTCGGCCAACAGGTAGTTGGCCACATCCACATTCATATACACCACGTCGATATGGTCGGCCAGCGCATGGCGCAGCAGGCCGTCGAAGCTATTGCTGGTGCTGATGGCGATGGCCTTGCTGTCGATGGCCTGGCGGTAGGGCCAGGGCGTGAAGCCGAGCACCGTGCCCATGCTGCGCACCTCGCTCAGCGGCCGGCCGCGGTGGCGCGGCAGCACCATGGCGCCCTCCTCGGTCGATACCACCACATTGCTATAGCTGAGCTTCAAGCCGTGGCGCAGGTCTTCGCGCCATTTCGGATGGTCCGGGTATTTGAAGTCGAGCGTGCGCTCTTTCAGAAAGCGCGTATACAGGCGGTTGATCGGCAGCGGCACGTATTCGAAGGCATAGCCATGCTGGCTGGCGAAAGCGTCCAGCACATCGCGCGCAAAGCCGCGGTAGCGGTTGGCGCCATCCACCGTATGCAAGGGATAGTACTGCAGGTTCTCGACGCCGACCGTGAAGCTTTTGGCCGCCGGCGCAGCGCTGGCGGCAACAGCAGTGAGGGAGACGGCGGCCGCTGCCAGAACGCCGGCGCACAGCAGGCGGGCTTGCCACCGCAGCTTGATCGTCATCGCTCCCCCAGCAGGCTGCCGCCCCATGGCGGCCGGCGTTCAGCATACCCAAAAGCTTGCTTAAATGCTAGCTTTCAAATGGCTGCCGATGCGCGCCGCTCAATTCTGCGCGCCCAGCTCCTCGCCCAGCTGCTTGCCGCGCGCGGCGGCGGCGTGCATGGCGGCGCCGATGGCGGCTTTGACGCCGCTCTGCTCCATGCTGCTCAAGGCCGCATAGGTGGTGCCGCCTTTCGAGGTGACGCGCTCGCGCAGCACGGACACTGGTTCATCCGATTGCAGCGCCAGCTGGGCCGCGCCGGCGAAGGTGGCCAAGGCCAGCTCGCGGCCCTGCGCGGCCGTCAGGCCCAGTTCCTCGGCCGCTTCCTGCATCGCCTCGATGAAGTAGAAGACATAGGCCGGCCCGCTGCCCGACACCGCCGTAACCGGATCGATCAGCTCTTCCTTCTCCACCCACACCGTGGCGCCGACGGCACGCATGATATGGTCGGCCGCGTCGCGCTGCTGGGCCGTGACGCCAGGCGCCGCCACCATGCCCGTCACGCCCTGGCCGATCAGGGCCGGCGTATTCGGCATTGTGCGCACGATGGCCGCATAGCCGCCCAGCCAGCGCGCCAGGTCGGTGCTGCGGATGCCGGCCGCGATCGACAGCAGCAGCGGCTGGCGGCCCGCCTTCTGCGCCAGCTCGAGCAGAGGCTTGAGCTGGCTCGCCACTTCGCGCATGCTTTGCGGCTTGACCGCCAAAACGATCACCTCGGCCGCCGGCACCCGCTCATCGAGTTCGGTCGCGGCCGACACGCCATGCGCCGTAAACAGCTTGTCCAGCGCGGCCGGATTGGGATCGACCACATGGATGTTCCCGCCCGGCGCCAGCTTGCCCGCCAGTCCGGCGATCAGGGCGGAAGCCATATTGCCGCCGCCGATAAATGCAATCTTCATTGTTCTTCCTTGTTGTAGTGGCGCGCGCCGAAGATCGCGCTGCCGACGCGCACAATGGTGGCGCCTTCCACGATGGCGGCCCGCATATCGGCCGACATGCCCATCGACAGTGTATCGAGTTCCAGCCCATCGGCGCGCAAGCTATCGAACAGCCGGCGCAGCGCGGCAAAGGCGGCGCGCTGGCGCGCGAAATCGTCTTCCGGTTCGGGAATCGCCATCAGGCCGCGCAGGCGCAGGTTCGGCAGAGCCACGACCTGGCGCGCCAGTGCCGCCACCTCCTGCGGCGCCACGCCGCTTTTGCTGGCTTCGCCGCTGATATTGACTTGCAGGCAGATGTTGAGCGGCCCCCGCTCGGGCGGGCGCTGTTCCGACAGGCGCTGCGCGATCTTCTCGCGCTCGACCGTATGCACCCAGTCGAAATGGCTGGCGATTGGGCGCGTCTTGTTGCTCTGGATCGGGCCGATGAAATGCCATTCCAGCGCCGCATCGGCCAAACCCAGTCCCGGCAAGGCCTGCGCCACGGCCGCGACCTTCTCCACGCCTTCCTGCACATAGTTCTCGCCGAAGGCGCGCTGGCCGGCCTGGGCGGCTTGCAGCACCGCATCCGCGCCGAAGGTCTTGGAGACCGCCAGCAATTGCACGCTGTCCGGCGCCCGCCCCGCCTCGCGCGCGGCGGCAACAATGTTCTCGGTAACGGCTTGCAAGTTCTGGGCGATTGTGGACATAATCAAATGGGCTGGTTCAGGGTAGCGGATCAGGCAGCGCGGCAAACGCCATCTTTTCAGGCACAGGGATTATAAATGGACATCTCCGAACTTCTCGCATTCTCCGTCAAGAACAAGGCATCGGACCTGCACCTCTCGGCCGGTCTGCCGCCGATGATACGGGTGCATGGCGATGTACGGCGCATCAACCTGCCGCCGCTGGAGCACAAGGACGTGCACGGCATGATCTATGACATCATGAACGACGGCCAGCGCAAGGCGTATGAGGAGATGCTCGAATGCGACTTCTCCTTCGCCATACCGGGCCTGGCGCGCTTTCGCGTCAACGCCTACAACCAGGAGCGCGGCGCCTCGGCCGTGCTGCGCACGATTCCCTCCAAGATCCTGTCGCTGGAAGAACTCAACGCACCGCGCATCTTCGCCGAATTCGCGCTCAAGCCGCGCGGCCTGGTGCTGGTGACGGGGCCGACCGGTTCCGGCAAGTCGACCACGCTGGCGGCCATGATCAACCATCTCAACGAAAACGAGTATGGCCACATCCTGACCATCGAAGACCCGATCGAGTTCGTGCACGAATCGAAGAAATGCCTGATCAACCAGCGCGAAGTGGGGCCGCACACCCTGTCCTTCAATAACGCGCTGCGTTCGGCGCTGCGCGAAGACCCGGACGCCATCCTGGTGGGCGAGCTGCGCGACCTGGAAACCATCCGCCTGGCGCTGTCGGCCGCGGAAACCGGCCACCTGGTGTTCGGCACCCTGCACACCTCGTCGGCCGCCAAGACCATCGACCGCATCGTCGACGTCTTCCCGGCCGAGGAAAAGGAGATGGTGCGCGCCATGCTGTCCGAATCGCTGCAGGCGGTGATCTCGCAGACCCTCCTGAAAACCAAGGACGGCTCGGGCCGCGTGGCGGCGCACGAGATCATGGTCGGCACGCCGGCCATCCGCAACCTGATCCGCGAAGCCAAGATCGCGCAGATGTATTCGGCCATCCAGACCGGCAGCAATGTGGGCATGCAGACGCTGGACCAGAACCTCACGGACCTGGTGCGGCGCAATCTGATTTCGGCCGCCGCCGCGCGTTCGGCCGCCAAGATTCCGGAAAACTTCCCCGGCTAAGCAATCCAGTAAAGGCAAAGACGCACCATGGAACGCGACCAGGCATCCAAATTCATGTTCGACCTGCTGCGCCTGATGGTCAGCAAAAAAGGTTCGGACCTGTTCATCACGGCCGGCTTCCCGCCTGCCATCAAGATCGACGGCAAGCTCACGCCGGTCTCCAACCAGGTGCTGACCCCGGCCCACACGGCCGACCTGGCGCGTTCCATCATGAACGACAAGCAGACCGCCAGCTTCGAGCAGACTAAAGAGGCCAACTTCGCCATCAGCCCCGCCGATCTGGGGCGCTTCCGCGTCTCGGCCTTCGTGCAAATGAGTTCCGTCGGCATGGTGCTGCGCACGATCAACAGCGCCATCCCCAAGCTGGAAGACCTGGGCCTGCCCGAGGTGCTGAAGGAGGTCATCATGGCCAAGCGCGGCCTGGTGATCATGGTGGGCGCCACCGGTTCCGGCAAATCGACCACGCTGGCGGCCATGGTGGGCTACCGCAACGAGAACAGCCACGGCCACATCATCACCATCGAAGACCCGGTGGAATTCGTCCACCCGCACAAAAACTGCATCATCACCCAGCGCGAAGTGGGCGTGGATACCGAGGACTGGGAGGTGGCATTGAAAAACACCCTGCGCCAGGCGCCGGACGTGATCCAGATCGGCGAGATCCGCGACCGCCAGACCATGGACCACGCCATCGCCTTCGCCGAAACCGGCCACCTGTGCCTGGCCACCCTGCACGCCAACAGCGCCAACCAGGCGCTTGACCGCATCATCAACTTCTTCCCCGAGGAACGCCGCCAGCAGCTGCTGATGGACCTGTCGCTGAACCTGAAAGGCATGATCTCGCAGCGCCTGATTCCGCTCAAGGAAGCCAAGGGCCGCGCCGTCGCCATCGAGATCATGCTCAATTCGCCGCTGATCTCGGACCTGATCTTCAAGGGCCAGGTGCACGAGATCAAGGAGCTGATGAAAAAATCGCGCGAACTGGGCATGCAGACCTTCGACCAGTCCCTGTTCGACCTGCACGAAGCCGACAAAATCAGCTACGAGGACGCGCTGCGCAACGCCGACTCGGTCAACGACCTGCGCCTGACCATCAAGCTGGAAGGCAAGGCCGCCAAAACGCGCGACCTGTCGGCCGGCACCGAACATCTGGGGATCATCTGATGACCACCGTCTTCGACTTCCAGGCCGAGAGCCTGTCCGGCCAGAAGGTCGACCTGGCCCAGTACCGCGGCAAGGTGCTGCTGATCGTGAACACGGCCAGCAAATGCGGCTTCACGCCGCAGTACGAAGGCCTGGAAGCGCTCTACCGCCAGTTCCAGGAGCGCGGCGTGGTGGTGCTGGGCTTCCCCTGCAACCAGTTCCTGCAGCAGGAACCGGGCACCGCGGACGATATCGCCGCCTTCTGCACCCTGAACTATGGCGTCAGCTTTCCCCTGTTCGCGCGCATCGACGTCAATGGCGAGCATGCCCATCCCCTGTTCCAGCACCTGAAGAAAACCGCGCCCGGCCTGCTCGGCACGGAAGCGATCAAATGGAATTTCACCAAATTCCTGATCCGCAAGGATGGCAGCGTCTACGAGCGCTATGCGCCGGCCACCAAACCGGCCGAGATTTTGCCCGACGTCGAAAAGCTGCTCGCTGAATAAACTTCGGCAATCGGCCGGCTATCCGCATCTAAACAGGAATAAGTCTCGTTTCGCCGACAATGAAATCGTTTTCATTTCTCTTGTGCATTTAAGTAGCTTTCAGAGTAATAATTAAAAAAACTACTCGATCGTTTAACAATGCAGCTGCTGGCGAAATTCCTGTCGTCCTGGATGCGGATGGGCACGTACTCTCGCCTGTTCATTCCGATTTTCCTCATCATCGCCGTGGTGGTGGGGCTGCGCTATACGCTGCTGATCGAGTCGGAAAGCGCCAGCGAGCAGGCGCGCTACCAGTCCGAATCCCAGCAGTTCGCCACCTGGCTCGCCGCCACGCTGGCGCCGGCCGCCCTGCACGGCCAAGCGGCCGATATGGCTGCGCAGCTGGCCAAGGCTGCCAATCTGAACGGCGACGTCGCCATGATCCGCTGGGAAGATGGCGAAGGACAGCGGCGCGCCTCGGCCGCGCGGCCGCTGGACCAGCTGCGCTACCCGGCATGGCTGGAGAATATGGCCGGCATGCAGGCCGATTACTACCTGGTGCCGCTGCCCCCGTCCGAAGGCGGCGGCCTGCTGGAGCTGTGGTTCCAGCCCGCGCGGCCATTGGCCCGCGTCTGGCAGACGCTGCGCCAGCAGGCGCTGATCTCGGCACTGAACATCTGCATCATCTACGCCCTGCTTGGCCTGCTGATCTTCGCCAACCACCGCATGCTGCGCCGGCTGGCGCGCGCCACCAGCGCCTTCCGCAACGGCCAGCACGATGTGCGCATGCGCGTCGGCGGCAGCCTGGAAGCGCGCGCCCTGGCCACCACCTTCAACGATATGGCAGAACGGGTGCAAGGCCTGCTGCAATCGCTGCAATCGGAAAAGGAGCGCATCGAAGTCACGCTGGCCTCGATCGGCGAAGCCGTCATCACCACCGACCTCGAAGGCAGGATCGTCAGCCTGAACGAGGCGGCGCAGGCGCTCACCGGCTGGCCCGCCTCGCGCGCGCAGGGGCGCGAGCTGCATGCGGTGCTGGTGCTGGCGAACAGCTTCGGCCAGCGCACCCTGCTCAAGACCATGGCCGGCATCTACGCGGGCGGCGGCGTGGTCAAGGCGCAGAACCAGAGCCTGCGCCACAGCTCCGGCGTGCACTTCAATGTCGAGTATTCGGCGGCGCCGATCCGCAAGGCCAGCGGCGAGAGCCGAGGAGAGATGCAGGGCGCGGTGCTGGTGCTGCGCGACGTCAGCGAAAAGCGCAATCTGCTGCAGCAGATGACCTGGCAAAGCCAGCACGATGTATTGACCGGCCTGCCCAACCGCAATGCGCTGGCTGCCCGCTTCGAGCAGGAGCTGGCGCAGGCGCGCGAAGACCATAGCCTGCTGGCCGTGTGCCTGTTCGACCTGGACCACTTCCAGCAGGTGAACGAACGCGGCGGCCAGGGGCTGGGCGACGACATCCTCAAGCAGGTGGCCAGCCGCCTGCACGATTTCGCCATGCCGCGCCATTACGCGGCGCGCCTGGGCGGCGACGAGTTCGTGCTGCTGCTGCCTGGCCAGGGCAGCCGCGCCGCCGTGGAGGAGATCATGGCCCAGCTGATGGCGGTGCTGGCCCGCAGCTACCGCTGCCAGACGCAGAGCGTGTCGATCAGCGCCAGCGCCGGCGTGGCCCTGTATGAAGGCAAGGAGATCAGCGCCGACAATCTGCTGCGCCACGCCGACCAGGCACTGTACCAGGCTAAGGTGCGCGGACGCGGCACGGTGCACTTCTTCGATGCCGATCTCGATCAGCGGGTGCGCACCCACCACAACCGCCGCACCGAGGTGCGCGAGGCACTGGAGGCCGGCGAGCTGCTGCTCTACTACCAGCCCAAGATGGATATGCGCCAGGGCCGCATCTTCGGCATGGAGGCGCTGCTGCGCTGGCGCCATCCCAAGCGCGGCATCGTCGGCCCGCTGGACTTCCTGCCGATTGTCGAACACACCGAGCTGATTGCCGATATCGGCGAATGGGTGATGCGCCAGGCGCTGCGCCAGCTCGACGCCTGGCGGCGCGAGGGACGCACCTGGATGGTCAGCGTGAACGTGGCGGCCTACCATCTGCAGCGCCCCAATTTCGTCGAGCGCCTGCAAAGCATCCTGGCTGAATTCCCGGACGTGCCGCCGCAGCAGCTGGAGCTGGAAATTCTGGAATCGTCGGCCCTGCGCGATCTGGCCCATGTGTGCGCCACCATCCTCGCCTGCCAGCAGCTGGGCGTCAGCTTTGCGCTCGACGATTTCGGCACCGGCTACTCCTCCATGTCCTATCTGAAGCGCCTGCCCGCCAATGTACTGAAGATCGACCAGGGCTTCGTGCGCAATATGCTGGAGGACCGCGACGACCTGCACCTGGTGAACGCAGTGATCGGCCTGGCGCGCGCCTTTGGCCGTGGCGTGATTGCGGAAGGCGTGGAAACGGTGGCGCATGGCGCGCTGCTGATGCGCCTGGGCTGCGATCTGGCGCAGGGCTATGGCATTGCGCGGCCCATGCCAGGCGACGCCGTCAGCGCCTGGGCCGACAGCTTCGTCGTCGCGCCCGAGTGGCGGGCGGCGGCCCAGTTGCCGCCGCTGCACAATCTGCACGAGATCGGCGGCGGGCCGGAAAACCAGCTGGCCCTGTTCAGCCCCGGCTAGTCGCGGCGGCCAGCGCGCGGTCGACCAGCTCGATCCAGTGCTCGACCGGCGTGTCGGTGCCGGCCTGCAGATGGGTGAGGCAGCCGATATTGGCCGATACGATGCGGCTGGCGCCCGTCTCCGCCAGATTCTCCAGCTTGCGCTCGCGCAGTTGCAGCGACAGCTCCGGCTGCAGCAGCGCATACGTCCCGGCCGAGCCGCAGCACAGATGCGCGTCGGCGCACAGACGCACATCGACGCCGATGGCGCGCAGTACGCCCTCCACCTTGCCGCGGATCTGCTGGCCGTGCTGCAAGGTGCAGGGCGGATGGTAGGCGACGCGCTCTTCGACCGGGCCAATGCGGCGCACCAGCTCCTGTTCAAAGGCGGGCAGGATTTCGCTCAGGTCGCGCGTCAGTTCAGAGATGCGCTGCGCCTTGGCGGCATAGCGCGCGTCATGCGCCAGCAGATGGCCGTATTCCTTGACCGTGACGCCGCAGCCCGATGCCGTCATCACGATGGCTTCCGCGCCGGCTTCCACATACGGCCACCAGGCGTCGATATTGCGGCGCATATCGTCCAGGCCCGCCTCCTGGTCGTTCAGGTGGTAGCGCAGCGCACCGCAGCAGCCGGCCTTGGGCGCGCGCTGCAATTCGATGCCCAGCGCATCGAGCACGCGCGCGGTGGCGGCATTAATATTCGGCGCCAGGCCGGGCTGCACGCAGCCGTCCAGCAGCAGCATCTTGCGCGCATGGCTGCGCTGCGGCCAGGCGCCGCCGCCACGCATGGGCGGCAGCTTGTCCTGCAAGGGCTTGGACAGCAGGGGCCGGAACAGCTGGCCGGCGCGCAGGGCGGCGGTGAACAGCGCCTTGCGCGGCAAGCCTTCCTTCAGCACATAGCGCTGGATGCGCTGCGCCAGCGGGCGCGGCACGCGCTGCTCGACGATCTTGCGGCCGATGTCCACCAGGCGGCCATACTGCACGCCGGAGGGACAGGTGCTTTCACAGTTGAGGCAGGTCAGGCAGCGGTCCAGGTGGGTCTGCGTCTTGGCCGTGACGGGCGCGCCTTCCAGCACCTGCTTGATCAGGTAGATGCGGCCGCGCGGACCATCGAGTTCGTCGCCCAGCAGCTGGTAGGTGGGACAGGTGGCCGTGCAAAAGCCGCAGTGCACGCAGGCGCGCAGGATGGCTTCCGCCTCGTCGCCGTCGCGCGTGTTCTTGATGAAGTCAGCCAGATTGGTTTGCATATGCTCAGTACATGCGGCCGGGGTTGAAGATGCCGGCCGGGTCGAAGGCCAGCTTCAGGCGTTCATGGATGCGGGCAACGGCAGGCTGCAGCGGATGGAACACGGCGAGCGCATCCCGCGGCGCGGCATCGCGCCGGTACAAGGTGGCGTGTCCGCCCGCCGCCGCCACGCTGCGGCGGATGCTGCCGGCATCGCCATCGACCACCTTAAGCCAGCGCTGCGCGCCGCCCCACTCGATCAGCTGCTCGCCACGCAGAACCAGGGCGCTGGCGGCGGACGGCAGCGACAGGCGCCACAGCGCGCCGCCGCTGAAGTAATCGTGCGTCTGGTCGCGCAAAGCCGCCCAGAACGCCGCGCCCTCGTCCAGCGGCGCGCCGCCCAGACGGCGCAAGGCTGCCTGCACCGCCGCTTCGGCGCCGGACAGGCGCACGGTCAGCACATCCCGATGCCAGCTGGAGGCCGAAATGGGCAACGGCTGCCCGGCCCATTCGTTCAGATAGCGCAGCGCGCTGATTTCATCCATCTCAAAGCGGATGCTGGTTTCGCAGGACGGCAGCGGCAGCACTTTCAGCGACACTTGCGCGATCAGTCCCAGCGTGCCGAGCGAACCGGCCAGCAGGCGCGAAACGTCGTAGCCGGCGACATTCTTCATGACCTGGCCGCCGAAATTCAGCAGCTCGCCGCGGCCATCCAGCAACTGCGCGCCCAGCACGAAGTCGCGCACCGCGCCCGCGCTGGCGCGGCGCGGCCCCGACAGGCCGGCCGCCACCACGCCGCCGATGGTGCTGCCGGCATGCGGGCCGGCGCCGGGCTGGCCGAAGCGCGGCGGCTCGAAAGCCAGCATCTGCCCGTGCTGCGCCAGCAAGGCTTCGATCTCGGCCAGCGGCGTGCCGCAGCGCGCCGTGATCACCAGCTCCGTCGGTTCGTAGTCCACCACGCCGGTGTAGGCGCGCGTGTCGAGCACCTCGCCTTGCAGGCTTTGTCCGTACCAATCCTTGCTGCCGCCGCCGCGCAGGCGCAGCGGCGACTTCTGCGCCGTGGCCGTGTGGATGCGTTCAATGAAACCCGCCAGTATCGACTGCAAAATCGCTCCTTCAGAAACGCGGCAGGCCGGCGTGCGGCAGGACGCCGCCCGTGACCCGCATCTTGCCGAATTCCGCGCAGCGGTTCAGCGTGGGAATGGCCTTGTTGGGATTGAGCAGCCCGGGCGGATCGAAAGCGCGCTTGAGGCCGAAGAAGGCTTCCAGTTCCGCCGCCTTGAACTGGGCGCACATGGAATCGATCTTTTCGATGCCCACGCCATGCTCGCCGGTGATGGTGCCGCCCACTTCCACGCACAGGGCGAGGATCTCGGCGCCAAAGGCTTCGGCGCGCTGCAGCTCGTCCGGCTGGTTGGCGTCGAACAGGATCAGCGGATGCAGATTGCCGTCGCCCGCGTGGAAGACATTGGCGCAGCGCAGCCCGTACTTGCCTTCCATCTGGGCGATGCCGGTCAGCACCCGCGCCAGATGCTTGCGCGGGATGGTGCCGTCCATGCAGTAATAGTCGGGCGAGATGCGGCCCGCCGCCGGGAAGGCATTCTTGCGGCCGGACCAGAAGCGCATCCTTTCCTGCTCGCTGGACGAAACCTGGATCGCGCCGGCGCCCGCCCCTTCCAGCACCGCCTTCATGCGCGCGATCTCCTCTTCCACCTCTTCCGGCGTGCCGTCCGCCTCGCACAGCAGGATGGCGGCGGCCTCGGTGTCGTAGCCGGCCTGCACGAAAGGCTCGACCATGCGCGCGGAAGTCTGGTCCATCATCTCCAGCCCGGCCGGGATGATGCCGGCCGCGATCACCTGGGCCACCGCATTGCCGCCCGCCACCACGCTGTCGAAGGACGCCATGATGACGCGCGCCACGGCCGGCTTGGGCACCAGCTTGACCGTCACCTCGGTGACGATGCCCAGCATGCCTTCCGAACCGATGAAGGCGGCCAGCAGGTCCAGACCCGGAGCGTCGAGCGCCTCGCCGCCCAGCTCCACCACATCGCCCTCGATGGTGGCCATGCGCACGCGCAGCACATTGTGCACCGTCAGTCCGTATTTCAGGCAGTGCACGCCGCCCGAATTCTCGGCCACATTGCCGCCGATGGTACAGGCGATCTGCGAAGAGGGGTCGGGCGCGTAATACAGGCCATACGGCGCCGCCGCGTCCGAGATCGCCAGATTGCGCACGCCCGGCTGCACCACCGCCGTGCGCGAATAGGCGTCAAGGCGCACGATGCGGTTCAGCCGCGCGGTGGACAGCACCACCCCATCGGCAATCGGCATCGCCCCACCCGACAGGCCGGTGCCGGCGCCGCGCGGCACGATGGGCACCTGCATGTCGCGGCAGACCTGGAGCACGGCCAGCACTTCCTCCTCCGACTGCGGCAGCGCCACCACCATGGGCGGCTGGCGGTAGGCCGACAGGCCGTCGCACTCATAGGGACGCGTGTCCTCCAGTTCGGACAGGATGCTCGCTGGCGGCAATACCGCGCGCAGGGCTGCCGCAACGCTCTGCTGGCGCGCGGCGCTGAAGGCCGGCTGGGGTCTGGCAAGAGTCATGGATTCGTCGTGAAAACGCAGATCGAACCCCGATTGTATGTTCAAAAACGCAAGCCGGGCGAAAACGCGGGACGCGGATGGCGATTTTGTCGTATCCTCCCTGCATTCATAAACGCGCAAGGAAGACACCATGGGCAATCGACTCTCGAAAATCGCCACCCGCACCGGCGACAACGGCACCACCGGCCTGGGCGACGGCAGCCGCACCAGCAAGGACAGCGTGCGCGTGCACGCCATGGGCGATGTGGATGAGCTGAATTCGAGCATCGGCCTGCTGCTGTGCGAAGCCATGCCGGACGAGATGCGGGAAGAGCTGGTGATGATCCAGCACGACCTGTTCGACCTGGGCGGGGAGTTGTGCATTCCCGGCTACCAGATGATCAAGGAAGAGCATGTCGAGCGTCTCGACGCGCTGCTGGAGAAATACAACGCTACCCTGCCGGCGCTGACCGAATTCATTCTGCCGGCCGGTTCGCGCGCCGCATCGATTGCGCATGTCTGCCGCACCGTGTGCCGCCGCGCCGAACGCGCCATCGTCACGCTGGGCAAGGAGGAGAATATCCACGACCATCCGCGCCAGTATGTGAACCGCCTGTCCGACCTGATGTTCGTGCTGGCGCGCGTGCTGAACCGCTTTGCCGGCGGCAGCGACGTGCTGTGGCGCCATGACCGCAAGCGCGGTTGAAACGCAAAAGACGGTGAGCCGGAATTCCGCCTCGCCGTCTCACCTCACTACGTTCAGATGCCGACACCCCGGCACTTGTTGATGCAATTGCGGTATGGGGTAAAGCAGACCGACGGACGCGGATTGCTCTCCATGCAGGCATTGCGCTCGATCAGGCACTGCTCGCGGCATTCAGCCTCGCTGCCTTCGGCCATGGCGTAGGAGCTGGCTGCGGCGCAGGCGAAGATAAAGAATCCAAGTTTCTTAAGCATCAGATTTCTCCTTTTCAGCGGGTGCAGCGGCGCATGCAGCGGCCGTACTCGTTATGGCAGATCGCCCTCGGCGTGCTGCTTGCCTCGCAGCGTTCCATGCGGCGCTCGCAACTGACTTCGCAGTTGTCGGCAAAGGCGTAGGAACTGCCCATGGCGCAGGCAAAGATAAAGAGTCCCAGTTTTTTAAACATTCTATCTTCCTTTCATCGATGATTGGGGATGGCGCCGTCGTGCTTAGTCGTCGCCCGCGCAGTGGCGAAGGCATTGCTCATAGCTGGCGCGGCATTGAACGGCATCGCCGCCATGGCTCATGCAATAGCGGTAGCCGCTTCCGCAATACATTGCGCAATCAGGCGGCCTTGCGGTGGAAATCGATGCCGACAGGGCGGCGGCGGCGGCAAACAGGAACAGGGCGAGTTTTTTGAACATGGTCTTTCCTTTCCATTCGTGGGTTATCGCATGCAGCACATCGGCTCAGCTACCGTAGCAGTCTTCCCGGCACACTTCAATTTTCAAGGTGCAGACATGCGGCGAGGTATGGCCATTCAAGCAGCGGCTGTACTCTTTCTGGCACTGCGCAAAACAGGCGGCGTTGCTCTCGGCAGCGGCAAAGCTGGCCGACAGGGCTGCTGCCGCGGTAAACAGGAAGACTGCGGTTTTTTTGAACATGCTCGAATTCTTTCGTGTTACTTGATGTAGAGAAAAGCCGCCTTCCATGCCGATGCGGCCTGCATGGCTGTCTAGCTTGCTGAAGACGCCGGTGTTTAGGCGCAGTTCAAGAGGCAATCGTTGTACTGTTCCACGCATTGATCCTGATGCGTCCCCCGATTGATGCAACCCTTATATTGGGTGAAGCAGTAGGAGTCGCAGAAAGGCGGGCGAGCGGTAGCGATGCTTGCCGACAGGGCGGTCGCGGTGGCGAACAGGAACAACGCAAGCTTTTTGTACATATGGATTCCTTTGTCAAATAAAGAAAAACAAACCTAAGACCGAAATGATAAAAACCCGGCCGGCTTCGGCCCTACGGCATCGGTCGGATTGGGGAACACCTCAGGGGCAGCGCTGGATGCAGGCACGCAGCTTGACCCAGCAGCCTGCCTGACCTGCGTTGCTGCAGGACTGGAAGTTCTCATGACAGATTTGCTCGCAGGCCGACGTGGCATTCGCCGCGCCATAAGCCATGCTCAAACCTAGCGCAAAGATGAATGTGATTTTTTTCAGCATGACTACCTCGGATCGTGGTGGATGATAGACAGCCGCGCTCAAACACAGCCCGAAGCCAGGCATTCTTGCTGCTCCGCCTTGCACTGGGCCTGGGGATTGCCTTGCTTGACGCAGGCGCTGTACATGGCACGGCAGAAGCTTACGCAGAACGGTGGCTGGGCAGTCGCCAAGGACGCCGACAGCGTGGTAGCGGCGGCAAACACGAACAGCGCGAGTTTTTTGTACATGGTGTCTCCTTTTCTTGTAGTTGATATAGACCGGGAGGTGCTACGGCACCGCCTGGCTTGCAGCATGGGTGCCGCAGGCCAGGCGGAATGACTCAGGCAGGCGGATAGCGGCAATCGCGGTTGCACTGCAGGAGTTCGCGGCGGCAAGCTACCGGATCAGCGCTCGAGTCGAGGCACTCGATGTAATCGAGGCGGCACTGGGCCAAGCAGGCGCCGGGGGCGGCGGTAGTGATCGATGCCGACAGCGCGGCAGCGGCGGTGAACAGGAACAGAGCAAGTTTCTTGAACATGTGACGCTCCTTCAGATGAGGTTCAGGAACCGAAATCACAGCGGCCGATACAGCACGGCGCCAATTTTCAAACGATATTTCGCTGGGACTGGCGCCAGCGCCAGTCCCTTACGCCTTTAGGGAATTTGGATGCCGCAGGCTTGCAGGCATCTCCAATAGTTCTCCTCGCAGGTTTCCTGATTGGCGTTGGGATTGCCGTTGCAATAGTTATGTTCGATATAGCAGATGTTGCAGGGATCGTAGCTGGCACTGGCCAGGGACGAAGAGAGTGCGGCAACGGCGGCAAAGACGAAGAAGGCAAGTTTTTTTTGCATATTTATCTCACTAAATAAAGTTGAAGAGCCAAAGCGGCACAGTGGCCGTAACACCACCTTATTGGCCGATAGCCCGGCAACGATCGATGCAGCGGCTGTACTCGGCAAAGCAGTTGGAAGGTCTCGGTTCCTGGTCCACGCACTCGAAACGGTCGTACAGGCATTGCTGACGGCACTCGGTCTGGGCGAGCGTTTCGGAGCTGTTCACCGCATAGGACGAGCCTGCGGCGCAGGCAAAGAGGAAGAAGGCCAGTTTCTTGAACATCGTTTTCCCTTTCATTGATGGATGTGGTTCAAAACGCCGCAGCGGACTACGCTGCGGATTACTTCGCTCCAGGCATGTTTCAGCCCGAGTTCAATCGATGATGCAGAACCTCAAGCAGAGGTTCATCTGCCGTTGGCACACCGCCGGAGCGTTGCCGTTCTGGATGCAGGCGTCATAGCCGTAGTAGCAATATTCGCAATCGGAGGCCGCGGATGCGGACAGCGACGCCGCGACGGCAAATACAAAAGCAGCTAGCTTCTTAACCATATCGAAACTCCTTTCAGGGTTCAGTTCACGTTAAAAAAACTTGACGCTTATTGCTCCATTCCCGGTACTGCTTGCAGCCAGCGCTGCAACTCCTCGATAAACATGCGCGCCCTGGCCGGCTGGTAGCGGCGCGATGGGTACAGCAGATGCAACTCCTGCGCTTCGCCATGCCACTTCGGCATCACATGGCGCAGCTGGCGCGCCGCCACCAGATCGTGCACCAGCCAGGCCGGACAGAGAGCGATGCCACTGCCCTGCAACAGACTGTCGCGGATGGCCAGCGCATTATTGACCCGGTAGCGGCCCTGGGTCTGCACTGTCACCTCGCGTTCGCCGTTACTCAAAGCGACGCTACTGCTGCCGCCCCACGCATAGCGGATATAGTTATGCTGCGCCAGTTCCAGCGGCTGGCGTGGCGCCGGGTGGCGGCGCAGATACGCCGGCGACGCCACCAGCCAGCGCGGCGAGCTGCCGACACGGCGCGCCACAGCGTTCTGCGGCAGGTCGCGGCCATGGCGCAGCACCACATCCACACCCTCCTCCACCATATCGACCATGCGGTCGTTCAGGATCAGCTCCACCTCCATGGCCGGATAGCGGCGCAGAAAATCCTGCACAAAGCCATTCAGGCTGAACTGTCCCAGCGCCACTGGCGCATTCACGCGCAGCAGGCCGGAACTGGCGGCGCCCTCGCCGCGCACGTCGGCCACAGCTTCGGCATATTCATCCAGCACGGCCTTGGCGCGCTCGTAAAAGCGCCGGCCCTGCACCGTGGCGCTCAGGCTGGCCGTGCTGCGTTCCAGCAGACGCACTCCGAGATCGTCCTCCAGCGCGGCCAGCACCTTGCTCACCGTGGGCTGGGTCGTATCCTGTTCGCGGGCGACAGCGGAAAAACTGCCCAGTTCCACGGCTCTTATAAAGAAATGCAGCGATCGTATTGTGTCCATAGTCATCCATCATTCGTTTTTGGAATGATAGCAGCCATGGACATAGCTGCTTTCTAGTTCCGCTTATACATGGCCGTATCCTTCTTCCTTTGCTTAGGATGAATCGAACGACGGGTCATCAATACTCGCAACGGTGCCAGCATTCCTCGTAGATCCGTTCGCACAAGCTGGCGCGCACGCCGCGCTCCAGGCAGCCGTGGTAGTCGGAGAGGCACATGCCGCAATCTTCCACGGCGCTCGCCGTGCCGTAGGCCATGCTCAAACCCAGCGCAAATATGAATGTAATTTTTTTCAGCATGGTTTTGTCTCCTAGATTCAATATGGACGATAGAAATCACACAGCGCCAGACCGTCCCGGCATCCGGCGCCGTTGCTGGAACGGGCCAGTTCTAAACAGCGTGGGACTTAGTCGCGCGGCGGATGGCAACGATCCCGGCACGCGCTCCATTCGGCCGCGCATTCGGCGGTGGAAGCGCCGCTATCGATGCAATCCCTGTAGTTCTCATGGCACATCGTGTCGCAAAGCGGTGGCCGTGCCGTGGCCATGGATGCCGACAGCGCCGCAGCGGCGGCGAATGCGAACAAAGCGGTTTTCTTGAACATTTTGTCTCCTGTTTGTATCTGATTAAGGGCAGATCTGGACGCAGGCATTCAGCCAAGCCAGGCAACGATCCGGATCCTGGCCGTTACTGCTGCATAACTGGAAATTCTCTTCGCAGATCTGCTCGCATGGCGACATCGCATTCGCAGTGCCATAAGAAGCACTCAGACCCAATGCAAAAATGAAAGCAATTTTTCGGAGCATTGCCTTGCCCTCCCTCAGTTCTGCGGATAATCGCAAGCGTGGTAGCACTGGATCAGATCGACACGGCATTCCCTCGCATCATCGCCGGCGCTGATGCAGGCACGGTAGTCGATGTAGCACTGGGCCCGGCAATTGGGATAGGCGGTGGCAATCGATGCCGACAGGGCGGCAGCGGCGGCAAACATAAACAAGGCCAGTTTTTTGAACATGGGATTCTCCTTGGGATCAGTTTCAGACGCCGAAATCGCAGCGGTCGATGCAGTTGCGGTACTCCATGCTGCACAAGCCCGGCGGTTTGCCGTGCGCATTGCAGAAGGCGAACTTCTCGGCGCATTGCCCTTCGCAGGAGCCAGCCGCCATGGCGTAGGAAGCGCTCACCCCGAGAGCAAAAATGAAAGCGATTTTCTTCAGCATTGGATTTCCCTTTTTAGTATGGACACAAAGGTTGTTCCGGATAGCGCCTGTCCTTTAACGCCACCCATTCCAAATGAGAATAGGCCTTAGTCGCTTGCGCCGTCTTCTCGCATGAAATCGTATTAGCTAAGCTTCCTCCATCCTTGTTCACTACGGAGAAAGCTTCATGTTTCTGTCTCGACCATTCGCTACCGCTGCCATGCTGGCGGCACTTGCCATTCCGCTGCACCATGCCGCCGCCGCAGAGACGCAGTGGCAGACCAGCTGGTATAGCGCCGCGCATCCCGCCTGGGATGCCGATTTCATCCTGCCGACCAATATGCCGGCCAAACTGCAGCAGCAAACCGTGCGCGAAGTGCTGCGTCTCAGCAGCGGCGGCGCGCAACTGCGCGTCACCTTCTCCAACCGCTACGGCAGCACGCCGCTGGTCATCGGCGCCGCGCAAGTCGCGCGCACGGCAGGCAGCGACAGCGATGCGCAAGCGGCCACTTCCGCCATCGACGCCGCCAGCAGCCGCGCCCTGAGCTTTGGCGGCCAGCCCGGCGTGACCGTGGCGCCCGGCGCCGTCGCCACCAGCGATCCCCTACCCTACCCGGTGCAAGCCTTGCAGCGCCTGAGCATTTCCGCTTGGCTGCCGCAGGCCGCGCCGCTCAGCACCTTCCACTGGGGTGCGCAGCAGACCGGCTTTATTGCTGCCGGCAACCTCGCCGGCGCCGCCACCCTGCCCGCCAGCCTGCCGCTGCAAGGACGCACCTTCCTCAATTCCGTTCAGGTGGATGGCCCGGCACATGCCGCTTTCACCATCGTCACCCTGGGCGACTCCATCACCGACGGCAACGGCTCCACGCCCGACCGCAACCGCCGCTGGCCCGACTACCTCGCCGCGCGTCTGGCGCAGCAAGGCATTCCCGCCGGCGTGGCGAATGCCGGCATTTCCGGCGCCCGTCTGCTGAGCGACGGCATGGGCGTCAAAGCCGCCGATCGCCTGCAGCAGGATGTGCTCGACCAGCCCCACGCCGGCGCCCTCGTCCTCATGCTCGGCACCAACGATATCGGTTGGCCCGGCAGCGCCCTGGCGCCCAAGGAAGCAGCCATGACGGCCGAACGCCTGATCGCCGGCTACCGCCTGGTCATCGAACGCGCCCGTCAGCGCCAGTTGCGCGTAGTCGGCGCCACGCTGCCGCCATTCGCCAACGCGCTGAGCGGCACGCCGATCACGGGCTACGACTCGCCGGCCAAGGACGCCTTGCGGCGCCAGGTCAACGACTGGATCCGCAACAGCGGCGCCTTCGATGCCGTGGCCGATTTCGATGCCGTGCTGCGCGATCCCGCCCATCCCGAGCGCCTGCTGCCCGCCTACGATTCCGGCGACCATCTGCATCCCAACGATGCCGGCTTCCAGGCCATGGCCAACGCCATCGATCTGCCAGCCTTGTTCAAAAACTCTGCACTATCCCGCTAAAGACAAGGGGCGCCGTTCAGGAACGGCGCCCCTATTTTCATTTAGGGATATTTCACTGCGCACTGCGCGCGGCAGCGATCCAGCTCGCGCACACAGGCTTGCGAGCCTGGACGCTGCGGTATTCCCCGGCACATTTCCCAGCTCGCCTCGCAGCTGTCGACGCACAGCTCATAGCCCAGATTGGCGGAAGCGTAGGACGAGCCCAGGCCCAGCGCGAAGACAAAGAAAGCGATTTTTTTCAACACAGACTGCCCCTTTCGCTTAGTTGGCGTTGCAGTACGCCAGGCATTGCTTGTAGTTGCGCAGGCAAGTCGGTGGTTTAGGCCAACCGTTGTCCAGGCAGGATTGGTAAAAATCGAAGCAATCGCTCGCGCAATCTTCGTTGGCTGCGAACGCAAAGCCGCTGCCCATCGCCATCGCAAAAATAAAGAAACCCAGTTTTTTCAGCATGTTTTATCTCCTAGTGAAAAGTGCGGACGATAGAACTCCCGCAACGCCAGACCGTCCGGTATCTGGCGCCGTTTTCTGACGTGGCGAAAGGATTAGTTAGCGAACTTCTTCAGCGCATCCTCGACGGCTGCCTGATTGAAGCCTTCGATGCGGCGGTTGCCGATGAGGATCATGGGTACGCCACCGCCGCCCAGTTGCGCGAATTCCTTCTTGGCCTTCTCGGACTGGTCGACATACAGATCGGCGAAAGCGATATTGTGTTCCTTCAGATAGGCGCGGGTCTTGATGCAGAAGGGACAGGTTTCCGTGCCATACACCACCACTTTGGTCGCGGTGTCGGGGAAGTAGGCTGCGTAGTTGCCTTCGACATAAGGCTTCTTGAACATGGCGGGCAGCTTGGCGATTGCCAGCCCCGCCCCCAGACCTGCCGCCAAAATCACCACATATGCCGCTGCCGTTTTCAGTTTTTTACCGATCATTTGTCTACCTCTATTCCCAAACACAAAAATTTTAAAAACAGGAAGCCATGCCGCAGGCCATGAAAGCCTTGCAGCCTTAAAAAGGCTTTTAAAAGAGAACTAAGCGCTTATGTGGCAGGGAGGCAAGCGGTAGTGCAGGAAGTGCTCGAACCCAGCGCGGGTACAAAGATGGAAAATTTTTTTAGCATTTTTGTCTCGTATTTTGAATTATCAACGGCGCCAACTGCGTGATGCAAAGCCGTTCAAACATCAATTATTTTCATTCCGACGACATTTTTTATTTGGCAATAATTCCGCCAAGGCCACAATAAAACAGCAAAAAAGCTGTGTCAAGAAATTCATGAGAATAGAAGAAATTCTCATTAAAAATGCGACGCTATTAATTTAATAGTAATTTCATTGCAGCGCTTGCAGAAGTGCGGGACCAGCCTTCCGGCTTGCGCGGAAGAGCGGTCCCGGCGCGAAAAAAGCTACTGGCAATTAGCCATAGATCTGCTTGCAATTGAAGTTACAACGCAATAGCTGATTGTGGCAGGCATTGGGGTCGAGCCAAGTCGGATTCGAGCGGCACCCCTCCCAGCTTGCGCTGCAATCGTCGAGGCACAGCATGTATTCCTGGCTGGATGCGGCGTAGGCCGTTCCCAGTCCCAACGCAAAAACAAAGAAAGCGATTTTTTTCAGCATCAGATTTTCCTCCTATTTAAGGTGCGCAATGAACTTGGCAATACTGATAGTTGCGCAGGCAGACCGACGGTTTCTGCACACCGCTGTCCAGGCAGGACTCGTAAGCCTCGAAGCAATCGCCGGGGCAGTAGTTGTTGGAAGCCAGTGCCAAGCCGCTGCCCATCGCCATCGCAAAAATGAAGAAACCTAGTTTTCTCAGCATAATGCCCATCTCCATAAAAATACGGACGAAAAAAGTCCCCGCGCCAGACTGTCCGGTATCTGGCGGCGCTTTTCTGAAACCCTGGGATATATTTACTTAGCGAACTTCTTCAGTTTCCAGGCAAAATTTTCTTACGAAAATCCACCTCGTATGCTGAATTAATAACGGCAGGCTGGCATGCAATGGCGCCGTTCAAACCGCATTTACTTCTGCTCCAGCCGCATTTTACATTTGGCAACAATTTCGCCAAGGCCACAATAAATCAGCAAAAACGCCATGTCAAGAAATTCATGCAATTTTGCCTAAGAGATAAAAAATAAGAAGCTATTGATTTAATAGTAATTTCAAGCCCATCTATTCGCCAAACAGACGGGCCATGCCGCGCGCGGTAGTCTGGCGCGCCCAGGCAATGGGATAGGCGCCCAACAAGGCGGGAGCGCCCTCCTCGGCCGCCAGCTTGCGGTAGAAGCTGACCATGGCGCGCGCAGGCCAGCCGGCGCGGTGGGCCAGCACCATGCCCAGCTGGTCGGCTTCGCGCTCTTGCAGATGACTGAGGCGGGACAGGCGCAGCTGCAGAGAAAGGTCGGAATCGAGCCGCTCCAGCATCACGTCCGGAGGCAAGGCATAGGGACGGATCAGCAGCAAGGCTTCGGACAGGGTTTCGCGGTGGTGCTCGGCCACGGCATGGGCAATCTCATGGCCCAACAAGGTCGCCAGCTCGCCATCGTCCAGCATCAGGCGGCCGACGAAAGCGGCGCCGACCAGAATTTTGCCGCCGGCCAGGCAGATGGCATCGACTTCGGGTGCGCTGGTCACGTGGAATTCCCAGTCCCATTGCGCGCTTTCCGGCTTCAATTCAGCCGCCGCCTGCAGCAGGCCCGCGCCGATTGCCTGCAGGCGCCGCAGCAGCGGGCGGTCCTCGTCCAACCGCCCTTGCGCCGCCAGCTCGACCACCTGGCTGATATAGCGATCCTCCATCGCCAGCGCCACCTCCTCGGATGCGTAGCGCAGCTCCTGCCAGCGGCCTGAATCAGGCACCTGCCCGCGTGCGCCCGCGCATAACGCAAGCGCCAGGCAGGGTGCCAGCAGCAGAGCGACGATCTTCATGGCCGCCTCGATATAAACTGTTTATATCAATATAGCCAGCACGGAGCGGCATGCAAGGAATGGTGCTGAAAAACAAAACGCCGCGGATTGCGGCGTTTTCTTGTCGTGCGGTGGGCCAACAGGCCGCCGCGCGGGAAGCGGCTTACAGGCCTTCGCAGCTCATCAGGCAGACGCCCAGTTCGCCGGCGCAGTTGTCGCTCAGGCCTTTCCACTCGCAGTAATTGTAAACGTTGTGGCAGTTCTGCTCGCAGCGCTCAAAAGCGCTGCCACCATTCGCCAGTGCGGAGAAGGAGCAGGCGGCGGCGAACAGGAAGATACCCAGTTTTTTCATGATCTTTTTTCCATCCGGGACATAGTTACGGCCGCAACGCCGCTGTCCCTTGCGCAGCGTGCGGAAAATACGGCGGGATCGCCTCCTAAACCATCCGCCTTAATGGCAGTTGCGGCGGCACATGATGAACGCTGAATCGCACACTGGCTCCTGGGTGCCGCCATGGTCCAGACACGCGAAATAGGCATCCATGCAATCTCGCAGGCAAGAGGGGCGATCGGCAGCTCCAGCAAACGATGCGGATAGCGCGGCGGCGGCAAACACGAAGGGCAGAGCTGCCTATGCAAAAGTCCCAGCTGCTTAACGGCAGCTGCGGCGGCACATTGTGTACGCGAAGTCGCACATATACGCTTCGTAAACACCGTCCTCAATACAGCTCGTGTGGGTATCGCTGCAGCGCTGCAGGCAGGTTTCACGGTCGGCGGCGCCGGCGAACGATGCGGACAGCGCGGCGGCGGCAGCAAAGACGAAGAGCAGAACTTTCTTATGCATGATTTTTCCTTTCAGTTTTATGGAATGCAGGTGGCCCGGCACTCGGCATATGCGCGGTTGCAGTACAGGCGGAACGGCGAATCCATGCACTGCTCTAAGCGCGTATCGCACTCTTCACAGTAGAAAGGGGTGGCCGCGCCGGCCAGCGAAGCGGACAAGGCGGTCGCAGCGGCGAACACGAAGAAGGCAATTTTTTTCATCATGACTCAAATTCCTTTTCTGATAGGTTCAACAATCAATCGACAATGGATGGCCTGATACAGCTCCGGGCGGCCCACCCGTGCAGCAAAAACTTCAGACAACAGGATTCCATCGGAGCCGGATCGTTCCAATCCGGCTCCGCTGCGCGCGGCAAAAATATCGGTGAATGCTTAGTTAACGAACTTTTTCAGTGCGTCGTCGAGAGCGGCTTGATTGAAGCCTTCGATACGGCGATTGCCGACCAGAATCATGGGCACGCCACCACCGCCCAATTGGCCGAATTCTTTCTTGGCTTTTTCCGAATTGTCGACGTACAAATCGGCGAAAGCGATATTGCGCTCTTTCAGATAGGCGCGGGTTTTAATGCAGAAGGGGCAGGTTTCCGTGCCATACACCACGACCTTGGTGCGGGTATCGGGGAAATAGGCAGCGTAATTGCCTTCGACATAAGGCTTCTTGAACATGGCAGGCAGCCTGGCCAGCCCCAGGCCGACGCCGAGGCCCGCCGCCAGGATGAGAATGTAGACGGCTACGACTTTAATCTTTTTTCCGATCATCTCCAGCGCCTCTATCTTGTAATGTTCTATTTAGTTTGGCCATTTAGCAAGAATGACTCCACGGCAACAATAGTGCAGCCCAAAATCCATGTCAAGAATATTCATGAGCATAGAAAAATTCTGCATTAAAATACGACGCTATTAATTTAATAGTAACTATGCGCCGTGGAGCGGTTTTGTACGGCAAGGCTTACCAGCGCTCGCATTCACCCCAGAGGCAGTTTGCATACTCGATGTAGCAGGCGTGCTCGGCGTGGCCGCTCTTCACGCAAAGGTCATAATTGACCAGGCACTTCTGCGGGCAAACATTAGGGTCGTCGTTATAGGCCAAGGCAGAAAATGAGCAGGCTGCCGCAAATAGGAAGAGTGCAACTTTCTTGAACATGCTGTCTCCTTCTCTCATAAAAGTAATAAGTGAACCAGCTTGAAGCATCGGAAAGTTAGGGTGCGTCTGCCTATCTTGTCAAGAAATAAAAAAAGCGGCGCACGCGGCGCCGCTTTTTTGAGGGGGCTGAAAAATCAGCCGTTATTCACCACCAGGCGCGGTTCCTCGCCGCCGAAACGCTGGCGGATCGAGGCGGCGATGCCGGTCGCATCCAGGCCCACGCTGGCGAGCAGCTTGGCCGGGTCGCCGTGGTCGATGAACTGGTCGGGCAGGCCCAGCATCAGCAGCGGTTTGACGATGCCCGCCGAGGCCAAGGCCTCGGCCACGGCAGCGCCGGCGCCGCCCATGATGCAGCCCTCTTCCACCGTCACCAGGTAATCGTGTTCGGCGGCCAGCTGCTTGACCAGCTCCGCGTCCAGCGGCTTGACGAAGCGCATATTGGCCACCGTCGCATCGAGCTGTTCGGCCGCGCCCAGGCTTGGCGCCACCATCGAGCCGAAGGCCAGGATGGCAATCTTCTGGCCCTTGCGGCGCACTTCGCCCTTGCCGATTTCCAGCGAGGTCAAAGCCGGCTCGATGGCCGCGCCGACGCCCGCGCCGCGCGGATAGCGCACGGCGGCCGGGCCGGGATAGTGATAAGCCGTGGTCAGCATCTTGCGGCATTCGTTCTCGTCGGACGGCGCCATCACCACCATATTCGGGATGCAGCGCAGATAGGCCAGATCGTAGTTGCCGGCGTGGGTCGCGCCGTCCGCGCCCACCAGGCCGGCGCGGTCGAGGGCAAAGGTCACGTCCAGATTCTGCAGGGCGACGTCGTGGATCAGCTGATCGTAGGCGCGCTGCAGGAAGGTCGAGTAAATCGCCACCACCGGCTTCAAGCCTTCGCAGGCCAGGCCGGCGCCGAAGGTCACGGCATGCTGCTCGGCGATGCCGACGTCGAAGTAGCGGTCGGGATATTGCTGGTCGAAGCGCACCATGCCCGAACCTTCGCGCATGGCAGGCGTGATGCCGACCAGGGCCTTGTCGTGGGCCGCCATATCGCACAGCCAGTTGCCGAACACTTCGGTGTAAGTGATCTTGGACGGCGGCGCAGGCTTGATGCCTTCGGCAGGATTGAACTTGCCGGTGCCGTGGTACAGAATCGGTTCGGCCTCGGCCAGCTTGTAGCCCTGGCCTTTTTTCGTCACCACGTGCAGGAACTGCGGACCTTTGAGCTGGCGGATATTCTGCAGCGTGGGGATCAGCGATTCCAGGTCATGGCCGTCGATCGGGCCGATGTAGTTGAAGCCGAATTCCTCGAACATGGTGGCGGGCACCACCATGCCTTTCGCATGTTCTTCCAGGCGCTTGGCCAGCTCCAGCACAGGACCGGGCAGCACCGACTTCCCGACGTTCTTGGCGGCGGCGTAGAACTGGCCCGACATCAGGCGCGCCAGGTAGCGGTTCAAAGCACCGACCGGCGGCGAGATCGACATATCGTTGTCGTTCAGGATCACCAGCAGATTCAGGTCTTCCTGCACGCCGGCGTTGTTGAGCGCCTCGAAGGCCATGCCGGCCGTCATCGAGCCGTCGCCGATCACGGCGATGGCGTGGCGGTGCTCGCCCTTGATCTTGGCCGCCTGCGCCATGCCCAGCGCGGCCGAAATCGAGGTCGAGGAGTGGGCGGTGCCGAAGGTGTCGTATTCGCTTTCCACGCGGCGCGGGAAGCCGGAAATGCCGTCGCGCTGGCGCAGGGTGTGGAACTGTTCGCGGCGGCCGGTCAGGATCTTGTGCGAGTAGGTCTGGTGGCCCACGTCCCACACGATGCGGTCCTGCGGCGTGTTGAAGACGTAATGCAGGGCGATGGTCAGTTCCACCGTGCCCAGATTGGACGACAGGTGGCCGCCCGTTTTCGAGACCGAATCGAGCAGGAAGCTGCGCAGCTCATGCGCCAGCGGCGTCAGTTGGTGGCGCTGCAGCTTGCGCAGGTCCGCCGGGATGTTGATGTTTTCAAGCAGTTTCATTTATGCCTTCCGCTGCACGATCAGATCCGCGAGTTCGCGTAAGCGCTGTGCATTGTCTCCGAATGGCGCGAGCGCAGCGTGCGCCTCGAGCCGCAGTTTTTCCGCCAGGGCCTTGGACGGTTCCAGGCCCAGGATGGAAACATAGGTAGGTTTGTTGTCGGCCGCATCCTTGCCGGCCGTCTTGCCCAGGGTGGCCGAATCGGCCGTGGCGTCGAGGATGTCGTCCACCACCTGGAAAGCCAGGCCGATGGCGCGAGAATAATCGTTCAGGGCTTGCAGCTCGGCCGCGTCGAGATCCTT
Source organism: Massilia sp. BJB1822 (assembly GCF_013369485.1). Taxonomy (GTDB): domain Bacteria; phylum Pseudomonadota; class Gammaproteobacteria; order Burkholderiales; family Burkholderiaceae_D; genus Rugamonas. The sequence goes on along the minus strand of NZ_JABWEB010000020.1, from coordinate 27,390 downwards.
GCCGGCCAGGGCGCCCAGCACCACCGAGGCACGCAGCAGCGCGCCGGTTTTCAGCTGGTGCATCTGCTCCAGCTGCTGCAGCGTCAGGCTCAGGCCCACGCTGGCCAGGTCGATGGCCTGGCCGCCGCACATGCCGGCCGAACCGGCGGCTTGCGCCAAGAGGCGCAGCATGGCCACCTGGCGCGCCGGCGGCAGCGTGTCCGCCTCGGCCAGCACGGCAAAGGCCTGCGCCTGCAGGGCGTCGCCCACCAGCAGCGCGGTGGCTTCGTCGTAAGCGATATGCACGGTCGGCTTGCCGCGGCGCAGCGCATCGTCGTCCATGCAGGGCATGTCGTCGTGCACCAGCGAATAGGCGTGGATCATTTCCAGCGCTGCCGCCGCCCGGCTCAGGGCGGCCGCATCGGCGCCGAACAGATTGCCGGCGGCGTACACCAGCAGCGGGCGCACGCGCTTGCCGCCGCCCAGCAGGGCATAGCGCATGGCTTCGTGCAGTTTCTGCGGCAGCGCGGAGGCGGCCGGCAGATAGGCCGACATATCGTGCTCCATGCCGGCCTGGATGGTCTTCATCCAATCCTGGAAGGTGGCGCTCATGGCTGGCCCTCCTCATTGTCGGCGAAGGGCTTGAGCAGATCGCCCTCCAGCACCTTGACCTGGGATTCCACCTTGTCCAACTGGCCGGCGCAGAATTTCACCAGCTCGGAACCGCGCGCATAAGCGGCGACGGACGCTTCCAGCGGCAGCTGGCCCGACTCCATCTGCGTCACCAGCTGCGCCAGTTCGGCCATGGCCTCCTCGAAGGAGGCCGGCGCCGCGGCAGCGGTGTCGTCATTCATTTTCTTAGGCATATGCATTCAATCGTTGTGGCTAGTCGGCACGATAAACCGGCTGGCTCAGTGTAGCCCGTTATTTTAGAACAAACTATCTGAATAGGTCGGAAAATGCGGAGCCCGCTGCGGGGAATTGCCGAGCCAGGCCGCAATTCGCACTGGAATCCGGCGGCGGCGCCCCCATCTTGGGGCGGACAGCGGCATTTTACCCCGATTTTGGCCCAACTTCCCCGAAAACGCGGGGATTCGGGGTATAATCTCCGGTTCTGTCCGAAATACCGTTTCTAATTTCTGAATTCAGGTCTTTACGGATTCTGTCTCTTCTTGGTTTGCAGTAATTTAATTAAGGGGGGTTGGGATGTCCGATCTGGGTACCCACGCCAAGCTGGCGCGTTCAAACGCGCAACTTCCGGTCAACGTCTACTTTGACGAAACGCTTCTGCAGCGTGAAATGCAGCAATTATTCAAGCAAGGCCCGCGTTATATCGGCCATGAGCTGATGATTCCGAACGCGGGCGATTTCATGACCCTGGCCTCGGAAAACGAAGGCCGCATGCTGGTGCGCAGCCCGGCCGGCATCGAGCTGATGTCCAACGTCTGCCGCCACCGCCAGGCGCTGATGTTCAATGGCCGCGGCAACAGCAATAACATCGTCTGCCCGCTGCACCGCTGGACCTACGATCTGAAGGGGGAGCTGATCGGCGCGCCGCACTTCCCCGACACGCCTTGCCTGAACCTGGCCAAGACCAAGCTGCAAAGCTGGAACGGCCTGCTGTTCGAGCAAAATGGCTACAACGTGATGGAAAAGCTGAGCAAGCTGTCCGTCACCAAGGATCTCGACTTCAGCGGCTATATGTTCGACCACGTCGAAATCCACGACTGCGACTACAACTGGAAGACCTTCATCGAAGTCTATCTGGAGGACTACCACGTCGAGCCTTTCCACCCGGGCCTGGGCAGCTTTGTCAGCTGCGACGACCTGCGCTGGGAATTCGGCGAGGATTACAGCGTGCAGACCGTGGGCGTGCATCGCGGCCTGCAGAAATCCGGCTCGCCGATCTATCAGCGCTGGCAGGAGCAGGTGCTCAAGTTCCGCAACGGCGAACCGCCGCCCTATGGCGCGATCTGGCTGACGCTGTATCCGAACATCATGGTGGAATGGTATCCGCACGTGCTGATCGTCTCCACCTTGTGGCCGGACGGCCCGCAGCGCACCAAGAACGTGGTCGAGTTCTACTATCCCGAAGAAATCGTGCTGTTCGAGCGCGAATTCATCGAAGCCGAGCGGGCAGCCTATATGGAAACCTGCATCGAGGACGACGAAATCGGCCAGCGCATGGATGCGGGGCGACGTGTCCTGATGGAGCGCGGCGAGAACGACGCCGGGCCGTACCAGTCGCCGATGGAAGACGGCATGCAGCACTTCCATGAGTGGTACCGCAGCAAATTAGAAGTATAAGAGTGGTCGAGTAGGACGGCCGCCCGGCGGCAGTAGAACAGGAATACGATGCAATCGCTTTGGATGTTATTTGCCAGTTTCATGTTTGCCGCCATGGGCGTCTGCGTCAAACTGGCTTCCGAAACCTTCTCCACCTCGGAGATCGTGATGTACCGGGGACTGATCGGCATGACGGTCCTGTTCTGCATGATGCGGGCGCAAGGCGCCAGCTTCCGCACCACCATGCCGTTTGCCCACCTGTGGCGCGGCGTGGTGGGCGTTATCTCGCTCTGGCTGTGGTTCTACGCCATTGCCCGCCTGCCGCTCGCCACCGCCATGACCCTCAATTACATGGCGCCGATCTGGATCGCCGTCTGGCTCTTCCTGCACGGCTGGTGGCACGCCAAAAACCATATCGAATGGCCGCTGATCGGCGCCGTCTTCATGAGCTTTGTCGGCGTCACCCTGCTGCTGCAGCCGGCCTTCCATTCCAACCAATTGTTCGAAGCGATGATCGCGCTGTCGTCCAGCGTGCTGTCGGCCATGGCCTATATGCAGGTGCGCAAGCTGGGCCTGGCGGGCGAGCCGGAATCGCGCGTGGTCTTCTTCTTCTCCATCACCAATTTCATGGCCGGCCTGGTGGGCCACTTCGTGGAATCCGGCAGCAGCCCCGTGGTCTGGCACTCGCCGGCCAACGCCAAAGGCGCCCTGCTCCTGCTGGGCATCGGCCTGTGCGCCACCGCCGCGCAGGTGGCGATGACGCGCGCCTACCGCCTCGGCAACACCCTGGTAGTCGCCAATCTGCAATACAGCGGCATCGTGTTTTCCAGCTTCTGGGGCATCCTGGTCTTCAGCGATGTATTCAACTGGCATAGCTGGGCGGGCATCGGCATCATCCTGCTCTCGGGGATGGCCGCAACGTTCTACAATACCCGCAATACTGAACGCGGCAAGGCCATCGCCAAAACCGACCCTATCGCAAGTGAAGTCTGAATCCAAGGATAAGCTGCCATGCATACGACCCTGATTGACGCTTCCACCCTGTCCCAGCATCTGACCGACCCGCATTGGGTCATTCTCGACTGCCGGCATGATCTGATGAATCCCGCCTGGGGCCGCGAAGTCTTCGCCGCCGGCCATATTCAGAACGCGCAATTCGCCGGCATCGACGACGACCTGTCCGGCGCCAAGCAGGGCGCCGACGGCCAGTTCCGCGGCCGCCACCCGCTGCCGGAACGCGCCAAGCTGATTGAAACCTTGCGCGCCTGGGGCATCAATGACGACAGCCAGGTTGTCGCCTATGACGCCCACGGCGGCATGTACGCGGCCCGCCTGTGGTGGCTGCTGCGCTGGGTCGGCCACCCGGCCGTCGCGGTGCTGGACGGCGGCCTCGCAGCCTGGGAAGCGCAAGGCCTGCCGCTGGTGACGCCGGTGGCATCCCGTCCGCAAGGCCATATCGCCGAACGTCCGACGCTGACGCGCACCGTATCTGTGGACGAGGTGCTGGCGAATCTCGAAAGCCGCCAGCAGACCGTGGTCGACGCCCGCGCCAACGACCGCTTCCGCGGCGAGAACGAAACCATCGACCCGGTGGGCGGCCACATTCCCGGCGCGCGCAACCGCTTCTTCAAGGACAATCTGCAAGCCGACGGCCGCTTCAAAAATGCCGAACAGCTCAAGCAGGACTTCGCGCCGCTGTTCGCCTCCCCCGAAACGGCCATCATGCAATGCGGCTCCGGCGTCACCGCCTGCCACAACCTGCTGGCCCTGGAAGTGGCCGGCCTGCGCGGCGCCGCGCTGTATCCCGGCTCCTGGTCGGAATGGTGCGCCTCCCCTGCTCGCCCTGTCGCCACCGGCGCCTGAACGTCAACGCTGCCGTTGCCGGCTCCAGCGCAGTATTCTGATGATGGATCATGGTCGCCTGAAACGATCTTAGTGCGCTGGCCGACCAGCGCACGGCCAGCCAAGGCCGCCAAGCGCTCCAGGCGCCTCTGGTCCGCTCTCGAGAGGCTCAAGATCGCCTCCTCAGCTGTTTCGCTCTCGATAGCCATATTCAATCCTCGGTGAAGACTTCAGCTTAGCAGACGAGAGGTGGAGCCTACACGCCACACTTTGCCCCGCGCACCAAGGCCGAAACCCGCAGGATGACCCTCCCGTCCACCTTGGTGTCAGACACCCATCGGACAAGAGCTCAACTAATGGCGATGGTAACCATAGACGAGTCCGTGTCCGATTGGGGTCTGACCCCAAGGTGGACACGGACTCAACTACAGGGTGCTTGCTTAGGCGTCGAGGCCGAGCTGACGGTTGAGCTGGTTAAGCTCGGCGCGCCATTGCTGCTGGCTGGAGGGCTTCTGATGGCGCGGTTTGCGGGCAAGGTCGGCGGCTAAGAGCTGCTCCAGCTCGTACAGGCGGGCCAGCAACTGCTCTTCGCCATCAGGCATCGCTTGCGCTGCGCTACGGCTGCCCTGCCCTGCTGCCTCCATGCCGGCTGGCGATGCGGAACCGGGCTGGCTCACGCCGCCAAGGCGGCGGTAGGCCGACTCGGCGTCCTGCCATTGCTCCAGGCGGCCTTCATGCACCACCCAGTAGCGGTTGCAGGCTTGCTCGATCAGGTCGCGGTCGTGCGAGACCAGCAGGCAGCCGCCGGCGAAGCCTTGCAGCGCTGCCGCCAGTTGCTGCTTGCCTTCCATATCGAGGTGGTTGGTCGGCTCGTCGAGCAGCAGCAGGTGGTAGCTGGCCAGCGACAGTCCTAGGAACAGCAGGCGCGCACGTTCGCCGCCGCTTAGGGTGTCCACCTTCTGGCCGTGGCGGCTGTAGGGGAAGCCTGCCGCAATCAGCGACTGGCGCCGTGCCGCATCGCTGCGCGCCGCCACTTCCTCCGCTTGCGCGGCGAAGGGATACAGCGCATCGGACAGGCTGGCATTGTCGGCCAGTTGCTGCAGGTTTTGGTCGTAGTAGCCAATGCTGGCGGTGGGGTGACAGCGCATGCCCGCCAGTTCGGACTGCGAATTCAGCGCGGCCCAGCATTGGCGCAGCAGCGAGGATTTGCCGCTGCCGTTCGCGCCCAGCAGCGCCACGCGTTCGCCGGGACGGATCACCAGATGTTCGACCTCATACAGCACCGGCGCCGCAGGCGCGGGCCGCACCGGCAGGCCTTCCAGCGCCAGCAGCTGGTCCGCCGCCATCGCCTTGCCGCGCAGGCTCAGCGTCCAGGGAGCTCCTTCGCTGACGAAGGTCTGCTCTTCCTTCAGCCGTTCGACGCGCCGCTGCATGGTCTTGGCCTTGCGCGACAAGTCCTCGTTGTCGTAAGTGCGGCCCCAGATGGCAAGGCGGTGGCTGCTAGCCTCGATGCGGTCGATCTCCTTTTGCTCGGCGCTGCGGCGCGCGGCATTGGCGGCATCCTGTTCGGCCAGCGCGGACAGCGCCGCACCGCACGCCAGGTCGAAGCTGTACAGGCAGCGGTCGCGCAGCACCCAGGTCTTGCGCGTGGCATTGTCCAGCAGGCGCTGGTCGTGCGAAACGAGGATGAAGGCGCCGCGCCAGCGTGAAAGGAATTGCTCCAGCCACAGCAGCGATGGCAGATCGAGGTGGTTGCTTGGTTCATCCAGCAGCAGCACATTCGGCTCGTGCAGCAGCGCGCGCGCCAGCAGCAGGCGCGTATGCTGGCCGCCGGACAGGGATTTGACCGGTAGCTGCGCCGTGGCGCCGCTGATGCCCAGCTCCTCCAGCAGGCTGTCGATGCGCCACTGCTGCTCCGGCGCGTCGGCCAGCGCGGCTTGCAGGGCTTGGTACAGGCTCAGCTCCGCCATGTCAGGCGGCAGATGCTGCTCGACGTGTTGCAGACGGCAGGCGCGCGCCATGTGGATCAGGCCCGCGCTGGCTTCGCGCGTGCCGGCCAAGAGGCCAAGCAAGGTGCTTTTGCCGCAGCCGTTATGGCCTACGAGGCCGATGCGGTCGCCCTGGCTGAGGGTAAAGGAAAGGTCTTGAAACAGCAAACCATGGTTCGCGTCCAGTTGCAGTGCATTGGTAGAGATAAGGGTAGTCATTGCTCTTGTCTTTCGTCGGGATGCAAGCATCCGCGTTAACAGGAGCGCTAACGATACGAGCCGTGAACTGACTCTATGGAAGGGAGTAAAGCTCTTGGCCTTGTTATCGCAGCGCGATGGAACGAGGGCAAGAGCGGCTCAGTGTGGAAAACTGGCGCGCGCTGAACAGAGCAGCAAGCGGGTTATGACTCATTTTTTACCTCCTTTCTTTTCTGTGCAAACCGATACAGCTTGCGGGTTAATGGCGGTGCGCCGTCAGGAACAGCACGATGCACACGCCCAGGGCGATCAGCAGCACCTGGGGAATCGTTTCGCGCAGCGTGGCGCGGCGCTGCATCTGCGGCATCAGGTCGCTGACGGCGATATAGATAAAGCCGGACGATGCGAATACCAGCACATACGGTATCAGATTGCTGGCGCGGTCCAGGGTGTAATAGCCCAGCAGGCCGCCGGCCACGGCCAGCAGACTGCATAAGAGGTTGTACACATAGGCGCGCGCGCGAGAGAAGCCCGCGTTCAGCAGCACGATGAAGTCGCCGATCTCCTGCGGAATTTCGTGCGCGATGATGGCCAGGCCGGTGACGATGCCCAGGCCCGGGTCGGCCAGGAAGGCGGCGGCGATCAGGATGCCATCGGTGAAATTGTGCATGCCGTCGCCGACCAGGATCATCCAGCCGGCCTTGCCGGCTTCGCGCTTGTCGTGACCGTGGGCGTGGTGGTGGCCGTCATGCTCATGGTGGTGCGAGTGGCGCAGGATCGCCAGCTTTTCCAGCATGAAGAAGGCCAGCAGGCCGCCCAGCAGGGTGGCGAACAGGGTGTGCGTATCGGCGCCGGATTCAAAGGCTTCGGGCAGGGCGTGCAGCAGGGACGTGGACAGCATGATGCCGACCGACAGGCTGACCATGCGCTCGACGACCTTGGACAGCAGCGTAAACGAGAAGATCGCCGCTGCCGAAATGCTGACTACGCCGGCGATGGTGGTCGCCAGCAGAATGGAAATAAGAGTTGGATCGATTTTAGAACCTCTTTGCCTTGCCCACCGCCTTGAACCCTAAAAAGCGGCGTAAACCGGACATTGTAACTCCCTGCCCGGTTTCCTGCTCATTCAGCCCATACTTCAGCCCACGCCGTTGGCCTTGAACCAGGCCAGCGTGCGCGCCCAGCCATCCTTTGCATCGGCCGCCACATAGCTGGGCCGGTAGTCGGCATGGAAGGCGTGGCCGGCGTCCGGATACACCACAAACACGGACTTGCTGCTGCCCTTGGCCAGCGCCGCCTTCATCTGTTCGATGGTTTCCAGCGGAATGCCCTGGTCCTTGGCGCCATACAGGCCAAGGATATTCGCTTTTAGGCTCGCGGCCACGTCGACCGGATGCCTGGGATAGACGGCGTGGGTTTCCCCAGTCAGCCGTCCGTACCAGGCCACGCCGGCCTTGATCTTAGGATTGTGCGCCGCGTACATCCAGGTGATGCGTCCGCCCCAGCAAAAGCCCGTGATGGCCAGGCGATTGGTGTCGCCGCCATTTTTTGCGGCCCACTCCACCACCGCGTCCAGATCGGCGAAGACTTCGCTGTCCGGCGTTTTGGCGATGATGTTCTTCATCAGGTCCGCCACATTCGGCGCGTTCTTCACGTCGCCGTGGCGCACGAACAGCTCGGGCGCCAGCGCCAGATAGCCTTCCTTGGCGAAGCGGCGCGCCACGTCGGCAATATGCTCATGCACGCCGAAGATTTCCGAAACCACCAGCACCACCGGCAGGCCGGTCTTGCCCGCAGGCTGGGCGCGGTACACCGGCACGTCCACCCCCGCCACCTTGACGGTGATGACGCCGGTCTCCAATCCCGCGCTATCGGTCTTGATCACGTTTTGCGCCACCACCGGCAGCGCGGCAGCAGCGAAGCCCGTGCCGACCGCCGCCTTGATGAAATCGCGCCGGTCCATGCCTTCGGCCTCGCCGATCAGGCTCTGTGCGTCCCTATGAAAATCGTTCATTCCTACTCCCCTCCTCATGAGCGAAACAGAATACTAAAAAATCAATGCGCCTCGTCCCAGTTGCGGCCCACGCCCACTTCGGCCAGCAGCGGCACCTTCAGGTCGGCCACGCCGGCCATCAGCTGCGGCAGCTTTTCCTTGACCAGGGCCAGTTCCTCGTCCGGCACTTCCAGCACCAGTTCATCGTGCACCTGCATGATCATGCGGGTTTTCAAGCCTTCTTTTTCCAGCCAGCCCTGCACCGCGATCATGGCCAGCTTGATCAGGTCCGCCGCCGTGCCCTGCATCGGCGCATTGATCGCCGCGCGCTCGGCCGCCTGGCGGCGCGGGCCGTTCGGCGAATTGATCTCGGGCAGCCACAGGCGGCGGCCGAAGACGGTTTCCACATAACCCTTGGCCTTGGCCTGCAGGCGCGTGTCGTCCATATACTGCTTCACACCGGAGAAACGGGCGAAGTAGCGGTCGATATAGTTTTGCGCGGCGGCGCGGTCGATGCCCAGGTTGGAGGCCAGGCCGAAGGCGCTCATGCCGTAGATCAGGCCAAAGTTGATCACCTTGGCGTAGCGGCGCTGCTCGGCCTGCACCTCGGACGGCGCAATGCCGAAGATTTCGGCGGCCGTGGCACGGTGGATATCCTCCCCTTCCGCAAAGGCGCGCAGCATCGCTTCATCGCCCGAGATATGGGCCATGATGCGCAGCTCGATCTGGGAATAGTCGGCCGAGACAATATGGCTGCCCGCAGGCGCGACGAAGGCTTCGCGGATGCGGCGGCCTTCGGCGGTGCGGATCGGGATATTCTGCAGATTCGGATCGTTGGACGCCAGGCGCCCCGTCACTGCCACTGCCTGCGCATAGTTGGTATGCACGCGGCCCGTCATGGCGTTGATCATCTTCGGCAGCTTGTCGGTATAGGTCGACTTGAGCTTGGCCATGCCGCGGTATTCCAGCAGGATTTTCGGCAGCGGATAATCCTCGGCCAGTTTTTGCAGCACTTCCTCGTCGGTGGACGGCGCGCCGCTCGGCGTCTTTTTCACCACCGGCAGTTTCAGCTTCTGGAAGAAGATTTCGCCGATCTGCTTGGGCGAACCCAGATTGAAGGGCTGTTCGGCCAGCTCATAGGCTTTCTGCTCCAGTTCCTGGATGCGCTTGCCCAGCTCCAGCGATTGCGTATCCAGCAGGGCAGCGTCGATCAGCACGCCGTTGCGCTCAATCTTCTGCAGCACCACGGCGGTCGGCAGCTCGATGCTGTTGTAGACGCGGGTCAAGCCTTCGTCCACCGTGACCTGGCCGTGCATGGCCTGGTGCAGGCGCAGCGTGATGTCGGCGTCTTCGGCCGCGTATTCGGTGGCGCGCGCGATCTCGACCTGGTCGAAGCCGATCTGGCTGGCGCCCTTGCCGCACACTTCCTCGAAAGCGATGGTCTTGTGGTTCAGGTGGCGCATAGCCAGGCTGTCCATATCGTGCGTGCGGTGCGATTCGAAAACGTAGGATTGCAGCAGGGTGTCATGCACGATGCCGCGCAACTGCACGCCGTGGTTGGCGAAGATGTGCGCGTCGTATTTCAGGTTCTGGCCCAGCTTGGCCTTGGCGCTGTCTTCCAGCCATGGCTTCAGTTTGGCCAGCACCAGCTCGCGCGACAGCTGTTCCGGCACGCCGGCATAGGCATGCGCCATCGGGATATAGCAGGCGTGGCCCGGCTCGGTGCACAGGGAAATGCCCACCATCTGCGCCGTCATCGGCTCCAGCGAAGTGGTTTCGGTATCGACGGCGGTCAGCTCCGCCTTGTCGATGCGCGCGATCCATTCGTCAAGCTGGGCTTCGGTCAGCACGGTTTCATAATTGATGCTGGCCGGCGCCACGGCGGCGGCGAACATATCGCCAGTCATGCCTTCGGGCGCGGCGGCGGCCGGCGAGGCGACAGCACCCGGCGCGGCCGGCGTCAGGGCGCCCAGTTCGCGCAGCAGGGTCTTGAAGCCATATTTGCTGAAGAAGGCCAGCAGCAGTTCGCGGTCCTCGCTCTTGGCGATCAGCGATTCCGAGATCGACATCATATGCAGGCTCAGATCGCAGTCGGTTTTCACCGTGATCAGCTCGCGGCCGCGCGGCAGCCATTCCAGCGCCTCGCGCAGATTGCCGCCGACCGCGCCGCCGATCTGGTCGGCGTTCGCCATCACGCCATCCAGGCTATCGTACAGGCCAAGCCATTTAAGCGCCGTTTTCGGGCCGCATTTGTTCACGCCGGGGACGTTGTCGACGGTGTCGCCGATCAGGGTCAGGTAGTCGATGATGCGGTTCGGCGGCACGCCGAACTTGGCCAGCACGCCCGCTTCGTCCAGCTTCTCGTTGGTCATGGTGTTGATCAGCGTGACCTTGGGCGTGACCAATTGGGCCAGATCCTTGTCGCCGGTGGAGATGATGACCTCCATGCCGGCCTTTTCCGCCTCCACCGACAGCGTGCCGATCACGTCGTCGGCCTCCACGCCTTCCACCATCAGGATCGGCCAGCCCATGGCGCGCACCGCCTCGTGGATCGGTTCGATCTGCAAAGCCAGGTCGGGCGGCATCGAGGCGCGCGTCGCCTTGTACTCCGGGTACATATCATCGCGGAAGGTCTTGCCCTTGGCGTCGAAAACGCAAGCGATGTAGGCGGCGGGGAAGTCGGCGCGCAGGCGGCGCAGCATATTGACCATGCCGTGCATGGCGCCGGTCGGGTGGCCGTCGGCGCTGCGCAGGTCGGGCAGCGCGTGGAAAGCGCGGTAAAGATAGCTGGAACCGTCAACCAGCAACAGGGTCTTTTGCATAAATGGCTATGAAGTAGGGCTGGCCGCGCGAGCGCGCGTCCGGCACGGAATGGGGTGAGTGCTGCATTATCGCAGAGTTTTGCCCCGCACCTGAACGCCAGGACAAGCTTCCCGAAAAGACAACAATGCCGGATCGGCATGGACGGCCGGCCCACATCCAGCCGCGTTTTTGCGCTTTTAAAACAGCTAAGCGTGTCTGTTTGTTACAATGGCCCCTATATAAGAATCCATGCGTTTCCCTTGAGGACTTGTCATCATGCGTACTTCGAATATCTGCTCCCTTCTGTTCATTGCCCTGCTGGGCCATGCCGCCATTGCTTCCGCCCAGACCACGCCAAGCCAGGCGCCGCCGAAGCTGGAAAAAATCGAGGAGGTGGATAATCCGGTCACGGTGACGGCCAACCCGGACAACGAAAAGAAAATCACGGAAAAACGTGAAGGCGGCCGCGTGACCGAAGCCAAGGTCAAAAGCGGCAAGAGCAGCTATACCCTGAAACCGAATACCCCGGTGGGCACGGCTCTGCCAGGCGATCTTGCGGGACGCGAATCACGCGGCGCGCAATGGACCGTCATGGAGTTCGATGTGGCCAAGAAGAAGAAACAACGCAGCGAGGACCGCGCCAACGCCGCCGATGAAGCGCCAGCGCCGCCTCCGCCGCCTCCGGCCACCCGCTGAGCAAGGCCCGGCCACGCCGGGCTTTGCCTAACCCTTGCACACTAATCTGGTTTCCCATGGCAGTTTTTACCCCGGTCAGTCTGGATGATGTCGGCCAGTGGATCACGCAATTCCCCCTCGGCAAAGCAACTGCGCTGAAAGGCATTGCCTCCGGCATCGAAAATAGCAACTTCTTCCTGAGTACCGAAGCGGGCGAGTATGTGCTCACCATCTTCGAGAATCTGAGTTTCGAACAACTGCCCTTCTACCTGCAGCTGATGCGCCACCTGGCGCAGCACGGCGTGCTGGTGCCCGCCCCGGTCGCCAACGACCAGGACGAATTGTGCGTGGCCCTGCACGGCAAGCCCGCCAGCATCGTCAGCAAGCTGGAAGGCCACTCCCAGCTCGCCCCGCAGCCGGTGCACTGCGCCGCCGTCGGCGCCATGCTGGCCAAAATGCATCTGGCCGGACGCGACTTCCCGCTGCAGCAGCCCAACCTGCGCGGCCTGTCCTGGTGGCGCGAGACCGCGCCCCAGCTGCTGCCCGTGATCAGCGCGGCCGAAGCGAACCTGCTGCGCGAGGAAATGCAGTTCCAGGAAGCGTTTACCGCCAGCGCCAGCTATGCGCAGCTGCAGGCTGGCCCGGTGCATGCGGACCTGTTCCGCAACAACGTGATGTTCGACGGCGAACGCCTGACCGGCTTCTTCGACTTCTATTTTGCAGGCTGCGACACCTGGCTGTTCGACGTCGCCGTCACCGTCAACGACTGGTGCATAGACCTCGACAGCGGCGTGCTCGATGCGGCGCGCACGCGCGCCATGCTGGACGCCTACCATAGCGTGCGCCCGTTCACGGCCGACGAGCAAGCCGCCTGGCAGCCCATGCTGCGCGCCGCCGCGCTGCGTTTCTGGCTGTCCCGCCTGTATGATCTGCACAAGCCGCGCGAGGCGGAAATTCTGACCCCGCACGATCCGACCCATTTCGAACGCATTCTGCGCGAGCGGATTGCCACTCCCGCCCCACAACTCTACTAAGATGACTAATCTGCCCGCACTCACCGGATGGCATTGGGTTAAAGACGGCTTCGCGCTGTTCCGCCAGCAGCCCGGCGGCATGTTCATACCCTTCCTCGGCTATCTGCTGTGCCAGGTGGCAGTGCTGATCCTGCCCCAGCCTCTGGGACTGCTGGTGGCACTGCTGCTGCCGGCGGTGTCGATCGGCTTCATGCAAGCTTGCGCCGACATCGAACAAGGCAAGCGCGTGCTGCCAGCCGTGATCCAGAGCGGCTTCCGCAAACCGGCCTTCCCCAAGCTGGTGGTGCTGGGCGTGCTGCATCTGGTGGCCATCCTGATCGCCGTCATCGTGGTCTTCATCACCAACGGCGAGCTGGTGGACCAGCTGCGCAATGCCGATCCGGCCGCGCCGCAGCTCCAGATGACGAACGGCATGGCCGCCTCCATCCTGCTCGGCTTCGTGGTCTACATCCCGGCCGCCATGGGCCTGTTCTTCAGCGGCCCGCTGATTTACTGGAAGCAGATGTCGGTCGGGAAGGCCGTCTTCTTCAGCTTCTTCGCCGTGCTGCGCGCCTGGCGCCCCTGCATCGTCTTCCTGCTTAGCTGGGCCGGCATCGCCATGATGGTCAGCCTGGTGCGCATCGCCCTGCTCGGCATGGGCACCTTCGGCGCCCTCTTGATGCAGATTCCGGTGATGATCGTGGCCCTGGTGCTGCAATGCTCGCTCTACGTCAGCTACCGCCAGATCTTCGGCAGCCCGGCTGCGCCAGCGGAAGAAACGAGGCTCCCGGTATAATCACGGGATGCAAAATCTCCTCCACAACCTCAATCCCGAACAACTTGCCGCCGTCACCCTGCCGCCCCAGAACGCCCTGATTCTGGCGGGCGCGGGGTCCGGCAAAACGCGCGTGCTGACCACCCGCATCGCGTGGCTGATCCAGACCGGCCAGGTCTCGCCGGCTGGCGTGCTGGCCGTGACCTTTACCAATAAGGCGGCCAAGGAAATGCTGGCCCGCCTGTCAGCCATGTTGCCCATCAATACACGCGGCATGTGGGTCGGCACCTTCCACGGCCTGTGTAACCGCCTGCTGCGCACGCACTACCGCGACGCCGCCCTGCCCCAGACTTTCCAGATCCTCGATTCCCAGGACCAGCTCTCGGTCATCAAGCGTCTGCTGAAAGCCAACAATGTCGACGATGAAAAGTACCCGGCCAAAAACCTGATGTACTTCATCAATAACAATAAGGACCAGGGACTGCGCGCCAAGGACGTCGATGCCTACGACGCCACCGAGCGCAAGATGGTCGAGCTGTACGATCTGTACGACGAGCAGTGCCAGCGCGAGGGCGTGGTCGATTTTGCCGAACTGCTGCTGCGCACTTACGAGCTGCTGAGCCGCAACCAGCCGCTGCGCGAACACTACCAGCAGCGCTTCCGCCACATCCTGGTGGACGAGTTCCAGGATACCAATGACCTGCAGTACAAGTGGCTCAAGCTGATGTCCGGCCACGGCACGCCCGTTGGCGGCGCCCTGTTCGCCGTGGGCGACGACGACCAGAGCATCTACGCCTTCCGCGGCGCCAATGTCGGCAATATGAGCGCCTTCGAGCAGGAGTTCCAGGTCAGGAATCTGATCAAGCTGGAACAGAACTACCGCTCGCACGGTCATATTCTGGATGCGGCGAATATGCTGATCTCGAATAACAGCCGGCGCCTGGGCAAGAACCTGCGCACCGATGCCGGCCATGGCGAGCAGGTACGCGTCTATGAAGCCAGCTCCGACCTGCAGGAAGCGCAGTGGATCATCGAGGAATCGAAATCGCTGATCAATGAAGGCACCTCGCGCAGCGAGATCGCGGTGCTGTACCGCTCCAATGCCCAATCGCGCGTGATCGAACATGCGCTGTTCTCGGCCGGCATTCCCTACCATGTGTATGGCGGCCTGCGCTACTTCCAGCGCGCCGAGGTCAAGCACGCCATCGCCTACCTGCAGCTGATGGACAATCCGCACAACGATTCGGCCTTCCTGCGCGTGGTGAACTTCCCGGCCCGCGGCATCGGCGCGCGCACCATCGAGCAGTTGCAGGGCGCAGCCGAGCAGTACGGCATCTCCCTGTACGCGGCCGTGCCCTACATGGTGGGCAAGGCCGGCACCTCGCTGGGCGGCTTCGTCAAGCTGGTCGAAGGCATGCGCTTCGAGACGCAGCAGATGGCGCTGCCCGAGCTGGTGCGCATCGTCCTTGACGGCAGCGGCCTGCTGCAGCACTACCAGGGCGAAAAAGAAGGCGCCGACCGCATCGAAAACTTGGAGCAGATGGTCAATGCGGCCACCCAGTTCGTCTCCGAGGAAGGTTATGGACAGGGCGCGCCCGCCCACCTCGGCCCGCAGGCCCAGGCGCAAGCGGGCAGCGCCATCGTCAGCGCCGACGGCATCGAAATTATTGACGCCGATGCGCCGCTGGCCACCGTGATGTCGCCGCTGTCGGCCTTCCTCTCGCACGCCTCGCTGGAAGCGGGCGACAACCAGGCGCAAGCCGGCCAGGAAGCCTTGCAGCTGATGACGGTGCACTCGGCCAAAGGTCTGGAGTTCGACAACGTCTTCATCACCGGCCTGGAAGAAGGCCTGTTCCCGCACGAGAGCAGCGCGAAGGAAGATGGCGGCGTGGAAGAAGAGCGTCGCCTGATGTATGTGGCGATCACGCGCGCGCGCAAGCGCCTGTACATGTGCTTCTCGCAGACGCGCATGCTGCACGGCCAGACGCGCTACAACATGAAATCGCGCTTCTTCGACGAGCTGCCCGAAGAGTCCCTGAAATGGCTGTCGCCGAAAGTGCAGTCGCACTGGTTCGCCAACAAAAAGTCCGCCTGGGACGAAGCGCCGCTGGGTGGCAGCGACAACGCCATCGCGCGTCAGATCGCCCAGAAATCGAGTGGCGGCAGCGGCTGGCGCATCGGCGAATCCGTGGCCCACGCCAAATTCGGCGAAGGCGTCATCGTCAATCTGGAAGGCAGCGGCAGCAACTGCCGCGCCCAGATCAACTTCGGCAACGTCGGCATGAAAGTGCTCGACCTCAGCGTCGCCAAGCTCGACCGCCTTTCCCGCTAACCCCCAGCTACAGTTTGCGTTAGATCAAACAATGTCCACCCTGGTGCCTCGGCGGCCCCGCCTGACACCAAGGTTGGACATTGTTTGATTTGGCGCAAAGGGGGGTTAGGCGCTGCCGCCGGGGGCGGGGGTGGCGCGGCCTTGCTGGACGGCGTCTTCGATCAGACGGCGGGTGGTTTTGTCGGCTTCGCGGTGGAGGCGGCCTTGTTCGCGGCCCAGCTCGCCCATCTGGCGGCCGAGCTCGGCCATCGGCTTGCCGGCTTCGTGCATTTGGCGGTTCAGCTCGTCGATGGCGGGCTGTTCGCGGACGAGGCGGGCATGCTGCTTGCCCATTTCCGCGGATAAGGCACTCATCTGGTTGTGCAAGGGCACCATGCGGGTACTGAGCTGGGACAGCTCGCGCACCAAGCCAGCGCGCACCTGCTCATCGGTTTCCCTTTCGATTTTCTGACCCACAGCATCCATGCGGGCGCCGATGGATTCCTGCTGGCTGGCCAGGGCTTTCATTTTGCTGTCGATCCTTTGCTCCAGCGCGCGCTGAGCGGCACTGTCGGCGATCTGGGAGTAGTGGGCGCCAATTTTTTCGCCGATCTGCCCCATGATCTTGCCTTGCACTTCCATGGCCTTGTTCTGCTCTTCCATGCGGGATTCGATCTGCTTGAGCGGCGCCCAGGCGGCGCTGGCTTGGGCCACGATGGCGGGATCCTGAATCACATAGTTTTTGCCCTCTTTGCGGAACCAGATGAAGTCACCTTTGACGCTTTGCTTCAGGCGCTGCAGCGCATCAGGGTCGCCGTTGCGGTTGGTGATCAGGACTTTGCTGCCGCCATCGCGCACCAGTGCATAGGATTCGCCTCCCTGCTCAAAATAATAGTGGGAGCCCGAGCCGCCACGCGGCGCCTTCACTGCTGGTCTGGCTGGCGCTGCGGCAGGTGCCGGGGCGGCAGCGGGTGCCGCGGCAAGCGCCATCGGGGCCGCCGGTGCAGCGGGAGCAGCGGGAGCAGCGGGAGCAGCGGCGATGGTCATGGGCGCAGCCGGTGCGGCGGGCGCCGCTGCCAGCGCTATCGGAGCTGCCGCAGCGGCGCGGGCTGGCGGCGCAGGCGGCATCACAGGCTTGGCTGGCCGGGCGGGCAGCGCGGGGGCATCAGGCGCTGCGGGCGGCTCCGGCGCCTCGGGGACGGCTGCAGCGCGCGGCTCTTCCGGTGTCGCCGGCACGGGCGGCAGCGGCGGCGCGGACTGGGTGTCGCCATCGGCGTTCAAGGCAGCACCCGTTTTCACGGCAGCCGGTTCGCTGGAGGTAGCCGGCATCGCATGGGCATACAGCACGGCGCAGGCAGTGCACAGGCCGAGCAGCGGCGCGGCGATTTTCCAGCCCAGGGGTTCGGCTTGGGGCCGGATCAGGCGTTTGATTCGGGACATCAGGTCTCCTCCTTGTGCCGCAGGGGCAAAGTGGGTGGTTGAGAACTGGAACTTGTCCAGCTCGGACAGCGCAAGCGCGAGACGCCGCGGTTCGCCCAGCGCGCTTGCTGCAATATCGTCGGCAATCTGTTCCCGTTCGGCGCGGATGCGGCGCGACAGCATCCACACGACCGGGTGGTAAAACAGCAGAATCTCAATGGCGCTTTGCACCAGATTGACCAGGTAATCGTGGCGCCGGATATGCGCCAGTTCATGCGCCAGCAAAGCCTCCAGCAGCGCGGGCGGCATGCCGGTCAGCAGCGAGGCCGGGATCAGCACCAGCGGACGCAGACAGCCCGCCGTCATCGGCCCTTCCAGATCGTCGTCGCTGACGCCCAGCCGCACCGGCACGCGCACGCCAAGGCGGCGCGCCAGCTTGTCCAGCACTTGCTGCCAATGCGGATCGTCACGGTAGTGGCTGGGCAAGGTGCGTTCCTTCACCCATTGCAGGCCGAGCGAGAGGCGCAAAGTCATCAGCGCGGCGCCGGCGGCCCAGATCAGCACCAGCCATGGCAGCAGGCGTGGCAGATACGTCAGCCAGCCGCTGAAACCCGCTTCGTTCAGCAGCGGCAGCATGGACTGGGACGGCAGCAACTGAATGGCAGCGAGTCCGCTCAGCGCAGCAGCATCGCTGGCCTGCGCGGCGACACCGCCGGCGGCGCTAGCCACCACAGTGCTGGCCGCGTCCAGCGCGGCGGCATGCAGGCTGGCCAGATGCAAGACGATGCCCGCCAGCGGCAGCAAGGCGCACAGCAGCAGCGCGCCGCAGGCGAAGAGATAACGGGTCTGCGGCCGCGCATTGCGCAGCAGTTGCAGGCCGAGCGAAGCGAGACAGCCGATCAGCACGCCCTGCCACAGGAAATGCAGCAAGGCCCAGCCGATAGCTGGCACCAGGGCATCGATCACCCTAAACATGGACTGGCTCCCGGTATGAAATGGCAAAGTGCATTGCTGTCTCCTCGTGCGATAGAAGTAGATTAATTTATCTAGATCTTTATGTCTAGAATTTTTTTTCTACTTGATGGCGAGTCTTGGACAGCTACTCTAATCCAGAAGCGTCGGCCCACTGGCGTTCATGCGACGGAATGAAAAAAGGGAGGGCCAGGCCGCAAGGCCTGCCCTCCCTCATGGCGCCGAAGCGCGGCTTAGTTCATGTTCAGGCCGAACAACCCCGCCTCTATGCCGGCGCACCCAGCCAGTCGCCGGATGGCAGTCCAAGCAGATGCGAAACGGTCTGCCACAGCAGGCGCGGCGAAGTCCAGGGCTTGGGCAGGAAGGCATGCGAGGGGTGGCGCAGGTCAGGGTGGCGCGCCGAATACAGCAGCACCGGCGTGCTGCCGCCCTGCTTCTGCATGGCTTGCACCAGGGTGTGGCCGTCGCCATCGGGCAGGTCGGGATCGAGCACGATCAGGGCGAAGCGGTGCTGGCGGATCGCTTCCAGCGCATCGGCCAGCGAGGCGGCGTGGCTAACGCGCGTTTCCGGCACCAGCAGGGCGGCCAGCACCAGGGCCGTGTCGTGGTCGCCGTCCACATGCAGCACGCGCGGCGCGCTGTTTTCGTCCACGGCGAGCGAAAGATCGGGGCTGTCTTGCAGTTTCATGATGGGTCTCCGCTATGTAAAGCCGGAAGCGCAGCGTGGCGCGAACACAACGCGCGGCAAAGCTGATGGATGCGACTTCCGGGAATAAAGCTGCTCGGCGGAGTGGGGCCGAAGGTGGATGCGCGGCGCGGGGGACGGGCTGCCGCTGGACACGGCAGGGCGAGGTGCGGCCCTGCTGCGGGTGATTTCAGTGTACTCGGTTTATGGACGGACGCACACTATTTTTTCAGCCGGATATTGAAGGCGGCATGCAAACTATTCAAGGTTTCTTCCGCGCTGAGCAACTGGTCGGCGATTTCGTTGACCTTGCGCCGGTTGGAGCGCGCATGGTCGCGCAGCACCTCGAAGGCGGTGTTGCGGTCGGTCTGGAACTTGCACATCAGGAGGCCCACGGCCAGGCTGGTTTCGCGGCCGGCCGCCAGCGCCGCGTTCAGATTCATTTCGGTGCGGCGCAGCTGGCGGATTTCGTCGGCGCGCGCCAGGCCCGCTTCGAAGGCAGGCATCAGGTGCTGCTCGTCCACCGGTTTCACCACGAAACCGACAGCACCGTAAGCGGCGGCCTGCTTGCCAGCGTCGGAATCGCCGCGGCCGGAGAGGAACATGAAGGGTACCGAGGTATTGCGGTTGAGCTGCTTGGCCAGCTCCAGGCCGGACATGCCGGGCATGTGGATGTCGAGCAGGGCCAGATCGGGTTCGCGCTCGGCGATCAGGGCCAGGGCACGGTCGGCGGAGGGCGCCTGCACGGTGTCGTAGCCGGCATGGCGCAGCACTTCGCTCAGAAAATCGAGGATCATCTGATCGTCGTCGACGATCAGGATCAGGCGCTTGGCGGCAGTCTGTGGTGTCATTGGGCGGCAACCTTGAGCGTATGCTAATGGATCGATTATAAAGCCCTTTGCCGCGCCGTCCACACAATCAATTCTGGCGGAACAACTCCCGGAACTGCTGTACCGCCGCCGCCACATCGGGCGCCAGATACACGCTGCTGATGGCCGCCACCATCTCCGCTCCGCGTTCCACCAGCGGCGCGGCATTGGCCGGGGTCATGCCGCCGATGACCACGCGCGGCAGGCGCACCACGTCGCGCGCGCGGCCAACAATGTCTGGCGGCGTGGTGACCGCATACTTTTTCACCAGCGAGGGATAGAAGCCGCCGAACGCCACATAGCTGGCGCCGGCCGCCTGGGCGTCGATGGCGCGCTGCAGATCGCCGTAGCAGGAGGCGCCGATGATCTTGTCCGGCCCCAGCTCGGCGCGGATGGCCGCCACTTCGGCATCGGTGCCGCCCAGATGCACGCCGTCGGCATCGAGCTGGCGGCACAGCTCCGGGTAATCGTTGATGAGCAGCGGGCAGCCGTAGCGGCGGCATAGCGCCAGCAGCGCGCCGGCCTGCTCTTCGCGCAGCGCGGGCGACGCGTCCTTGTGGCGGTACTGCAGCAGCGCCAGGCCGGCGGCCAGCGCCTGTTCGCTCAGGTCGAGCAGGCGGGCGGTGTCGTCCCAGTTGGGGGTAACGAGATAGAGTCCTTGCATGATGCTTCCTGATTCGTGGGTGATGCGCCTTCAGCGGCGCGGAATAAGCTGGCCGGGCGCGATGGCGAAGGCTTCTGCCAGCGCGCGGTGGGTATAGCCCTGGGCGCGGGCCAAGGCCTGGGCCACAGGCCAGCCCTGGGCCAGCAAGGCGGCAACGGCCGAGGCCAGGGTGCAGCCGCTGCCGTGATAGCCGCCCGCCAGGCGCGGCCAGCTCCAGCTCTGCTGGCGCGCCGGCCCATACCAGCGGTTGATGACGTGGTCGCCGCCGCCATGGCCGCCGGTAATCAGCACATGCTGACAGCCCTGGGCGCGCAGGGCGCGGGCATGGGCCAGCGGATCGATTTCCGCGCCGGGACCGGCCACGCCGCTCAGCGCGCCCGCCTCCGGCCCGTTGGGCGTCAGCACCGTCACCAGCGGCAGCAGCGGCGCCAGCGCGCTGACCGCATCGTCGCGCGACAGCAGATCGCCATGGCCGCTGGCCAGCACCGGATCGAGCACCACCGGCGGCGCGGCAAAACCGGCGCCGGGCGGCCAGCCATCGTCGGCCGGCAACGGCGACCCCGCTTCGGGCTGCGGACTGTCCGCGCTACCCTGTTCGAAAACCGGGGTGGCCGATGCTGCCATGGCCAGGCTGTCGGCAGCCACAGTCTGCACTTCGCCGCGGCAGGCGGCGCGCCGCGCCGCGCGCAGTTCGGTGATGATCTGGGCGATGGCGCGGGCATTGGCGGCACTGCCGGGAATGCCGATCTTCACCGCGTCGATGCAGGACTTCTCGATCAGCACGCGCGCCTGCAGCAGCACCAGTTCCGGCTCGACCGGCAGCACCGCGTGCACGCGGTCGTTGTCCTGCACCGTCAGCGTGGTGATGACGGGCAGCGCATGCGCGCCCAGCGCGGCAATGGCCTGATATTGCGATGCCGGCGCCGCCCGAGGGATCGGCGTCGGCAAACACAGCACGCAGGGCCGCCTGGGATGCGTGGCGCGGCCCAGGCGGCCCAGCCGCGCGGGGGTTTCGCCGTTCGTCATGCCAGACGTCCTGCCATCGGCGAGGGCGAAGCGGCGAAGCGGCGCGGGATGCGCCCGGCCAGATACGCCTCGCGGCCAGCCTGCACGCCCAGGCGCATGGCGCGCGCCATGCGCACCGGATCTTGCGCGCCGGCGATGGCGGTGTTCATCAGCACGCCATCGCAGCCCAGCTCCATGGCAATGGCCGCATCCGAGGCCGTGCCCACGCCCGCGTCGACCAGCACCGGCACCTTGGCCTGCTCGATGATCAGCGACAGGTTCCAGGGATTCAGGATGCCCATGCCGGAACCGATCAGCGACGCCAGCGGCATCACCGCCACGCAGCCGATATCTTCCAGCATGCGCGCCTGGATCGGGTCGTCGCTGCAGTACACCATCACGTCAAAGCCTTCGCGCACCAGGGTGTCGGCCGCGGCCAGGGTTTCCGGCATATTCGGGAACAGGGTCTTCTCGTCGCCCAGCACCTCCAGCTTGACCAGCTTGTGGCCATTGAGCAGTTCGCGCGCCATCTGCAGGGTGTAGACCGCGTCCTTGGCGGTGTAGCAGCCGGCCGTATTCGGCAGGATGGTGTACTCGGACGGCGGCAGCACGTCCAGCAGGCTGGGCGCCTTCGGGTCCTGGCCGATGTTCACGCGGCGGATCGCCACCGTGATGATTTCCGCGCCCGCCGCATCGGTCGCTTCGCGCGTTTGCTGCAAGTCCTTGTATTTGCCGCTGCCCACCAGCAGGCGCGATTGGTACTGCTTGCCCGCGATGGTCAGCAGGTCTTTGTTTGCTTCAGTCATTGCATCTCTCCTCGATTCAGCCGCCGCCAATGGCGCGCACGATATCCACCTGGTCCTGCGCCTGCAGCGTGCGCGCGGCCCACTGGCCGCGCGGCACCACGCTGCGGTTGACGGCCAGCGCCAGCGCCTGTCCCGTCAATTCCAGCGCATCGACCAGTTCCTGCAAGGTTTGCTGCGGCGGCACCGCGCGCGGCGCGCCGTTCAGTTCAATCTCGATCATGGCCGCCTCACATCTTGCTGTAGAGTTCAGCGCCTTTTTTCACGAACTCGATGGCCTTTTCCTGCATGCCGCTGGCGGCGTAGTCGCGCACTTCCTGGGTGATCTTCATCGAGCAGAAATGCGGGCCGCACATGGAGCAGAAGTGCGCCACCTTGGCCGAATCCTTGGGCAGGGTCTCGTCGTGGAAGGAACGCGCCTTGTCCGGATCGAGGCCGATATTGAACTGGTCTTCCCAGCGGAACTCGAAGCGTGCCTTGGACAGGGCGTTGTCGCGGATCTGCGCGCCCGGATGGCCTTTCGCCAAGTCGGCGGCATGGGCCGCGATCTTGTAGGTGATGATGCCCTCTTTCACATCGTCCTTATTGGGCAGACCCAGATGCTCTTTCGGCGTCACGTAGCACAGCATGGCCGTGCCGTACCAGCCGATCTGCGCCGCGCCGATGCCGGAGGTGATGTGGTCGTAGCCGGGCGCGATATCGGTGGTCAGCGGGCCAAGCGTGTAGAACGGCGCCTCGCTGCACTGCTCCAGCTGCAGGTCCATATTCTCCTTGATCAGCTGCATCGGCACGTGGCCCGGACCTTCGATCATCACCTGCACATCATGCTTCCAGGCGATCTGGGTCAGCTCGCCCAGGGTTTTCAGCTCGCCCAGCTGGGCTTCATCATTGGCGTCGTAGATTGAGCCGGGACGCAGGCCGTCGCCCAGGCTGAAGGACACGTCATAAGCCTTCATGATGTCGCAGATGTCTTCGAAATGCGTGTACAGGAAGTTTTCCTTGTGGTGGGCCAGGCACCATTTGGCCATGATCGAGCCGCCGCGCGAGACGATGCCGGTCAGGCGCTTGGCCGTCAGCGGCACATAGCGCAGCAGCACGCCGGCGTGAATGGTGAAGTAGTCGACGCCCTGCTCCGCCTGTTCGATCAGGGTGTCGCGGAAGATTTCCCAGGTCAGGTCTTCGGCCTTGCCGTTGACCTTTTCCAGCGCCTGGTAGATCGGCACGGTGCCGATCGGCACCGGGCTGTTACGGATGATCCATTCGCGCGTTTCGTGGATATGCTTGCCGGTCGACAGGTCCATCACCGTGTCGCCGCCCCAGCGGATGGACCAGGTCATCTTCTCCACTTCCTCGCCGATGGACGAGGTGACGGCCGAGTTGCCGATATTGGCGTTGATCTTCACCAGGAAATTGCGGCCGATGATCATCGGCTCGATTTCCGGGTGATTGATATTGGCCGGGATGATGGCGCGGCCGCGCGCAATCTCCGCGCGCACGAATTCCGGCGTGATCTCGGCCGGGATGGCGGCGCCGTAAGCCTGGCCCGGATGCTGGCGGCCCATCATCTCAGCCATGCGCTCGCCCATCGGGCCGGCATCGCGCAAGCCTTGCAGATACTCCTTGCGGCGCAGGTTTTCGCGGATCGCCACATACTCCATCTCCGGCGTCACAATGCCGCGCCGCGCATAGTGCATCTGGCTCACATTCGCGCCATCCTTGGCGCGGCGCGGCTTGCGCTGCAGGTTGAAGCGCAGCTCGGCCAGGGCAGGATCGTCCAGGCGCGCCTTGCCGTAGTCCGAGGTCGGGCCTGGCAACTCTTCCGTGTCGCCGCGTTCGGCGATCCAGGGCGCGCGCGGCGTGCCAAGGCCGGAACGGATATCGATCTGCGCTTCCGGATCGGTGTAGGCGCCCGAAGTGTCGTAGACATAGATGGGCGGATTGCTTTCATGACCGAAGGAGGCCGAGGTATCGGACTGGCTGATTTCCCGCATCGGCACGCGGATGTCCGGGCGGCTGCCCTCGACATAGATTTTGCGGGAATTGGGAAGTGGCGCAACGGCGGCGCTGTCTACCTCGGCCGTGGTGGCGAGGAATTTTGGATTGGCGTTCATTTGGCTCCTTTGTCAGCTACAGGAGCCAGCAAAGGAGGATTTGGTGACGCGCGCGCACAGACGGAAAGAGTCCATGCGCGCTGTTCCTAAAGCTTCCCTTCGCTGGCATTATCCAGATCAGGTTCGGAGGGTATTTCTCACCCGCGCCTCGCTGTGCAGCGACTTGCAGGACCCCTAGCGTGTGCCGCCTTGCGGCAGCGGTCGGAATTATAGCGCCATTATTGCGGTTTGTACGTAACGGTCAGGTTATAACTCGAAGCGGAGTAACCATATACCAACACGTGCACGTCGCCATTGGCCGCCACCGAAATCGAGCAACTCTCGGCCGCCGTGCCGCCGTCCGACTTGCAGTCATAGGTGGAGGTGGTGGGCGGCGTGCCTTTGCGCACGAACAGATCCGCGTCGCCGGTGCCAGTGGTGCTGGCCTTGAACGTGCCGGCGCCGGCCTTGAACGGGCCGAATTTGGCGCTCTGGCCCTGGGTCAGCTTGCCGCTGAAGGTTTCGGTGCGGTCAGGGCCGGGCGGCGTGCCGGGACCATCGCTGCCCAGTTCCACCGCATAGGCCAGGGCCAGGCGGCTGAATTTGAGCGCATGGTCGGCCTGGTTGCCGGTGTTGGCGTAGGTGTCGTTGACGGTGTGGATATAGGGATTGTCCTGATTGAAGCCCGCTTCGAACGGCAGCGAAGCCCAGAAGCCCTGCGCCGTCCACGAGGCGTGGTCGGAACAGCCGTAGCCGCATTTATCGTAAGCGATCTTCAAGGTAGGCAGATAGGTGGTGGCCAGATTGGCCAGGAAGGTGTTTTGCTGGGCGTCGGTATAGTCGGTGTAAATGTAGATATCGTTGGCCGAACCTTTGTAGTTGGTCATGTCGAGCTGCATCACGCCGACCACATTGATGTTGTTGTTCTTGTGGTACTGGGCGATTTCCTGCGAACCGCGCAGGCCCACCTCCTCCGCCGCATAACCGATGAACTTGATGGTCCGGCGTGGCTTGTAGCCGCTGGAAGCCAGCACGCGGAAGGCTTCGGTCAGGCTGGCGATGCCGGATGCGTCATCGTCGGCGCCCGGCGCGCGCGTGCTCTCGCCGACGCCGCCGCCCACGATGGAATCGAGGTGGCCGCCCAGCACCACCACTTCCGAGCCGTTGTCGGTGCCGTTGATGGTGGCGATCACGGACTTCTGCGGGTAAGCGTTGTGGGTGAACTGGGTGACGCTGATGTCGCTGCGGCCATTGGCCAGCGTGGTCCATTTCTGCTTCAGCCAGTTGGACGCCGTCACGCCGATATTGGTGTTGTAGTAGCGGTTGGTGTGCGCCGACAGATCGAGTATGGTCTGGCCCACATTACTGGCCTGCATCTGCGACAGCAGCGGCGGAATCACCGACTGCTGGTCGATGGTGTAGTTGGGACGGGCCAGCAGGGATGCCATCTTGGCGTCAACCTGCGGCTTGAGCGCAGCGCGGCCAGCCTCCTCGCTGTCATGGGCCATGAAGCCGCCGCAGCGTTTCAGTTCGGTGTGGATGGCTTCCGACAACTGCTTCATTTGCTCCTCGTCCACCTGCACCAGATGGACTTTATCCTGGCCGTCGGCATGGCTGCTGCGCGCAATCGTCTGCGGCGCCAGCTTTTGCAGCTGGGCGTAGGCGCTGTCGCCGATGGTGATCCAGACTTTGTTCGACGCGGGGGCCGCGCCAACCGCCGCGGACGCGAACCAAGCCGCTGCTAGCACGGCGGTAAAACGAGCTGCCATATCAGTCTCCCTGGAGTAATGGTTAAGCTGCTGTTGAGCCATTGACCTTAGCGAAATCGGATTGGCCGAGTCAAAAAAATTCCAGAAATGGACAAAAGCCGTATCGCATGTCCAGCCTGGGACATTTCGCACGCCGCGAGCCGCTATAATCGCGGCGACGGCGAAGGGGCTTCGCCGCTGGATAAGGATGCTGCATGCTGGCTGGACGAGATGCCTTGGGATGGATGCTGAAGATGCTGGCCGCGCCACTGCTGCTGGCGCCCGTATTGAATGGCCTGCCCGCCGCCGCTGCCGCCCCCACCGCCGAAACGCCGCTGCTGGAAACCCGTCCCGCCAGCGATGCCGAGATCAAGTCCTTCGCCGCCTTCCGCCAGCAGCAACTGCCCGAAACGGCTGCCTTGCCGGCCAGCTTCAGCGCCACGCGCCAGCGCGGCAACCGCCAGTGGCAGCTGCAAGCGGCGCTGGATGCGGCACCGGTCCACGCTTCGGCCCTGCCGATGTGCATCATGCAGCGCCGCGTGTTTGACTATGCGGCGCGCGCCGCGAAAGACCAGCGCTGGAACGAGCAACTGCCCACCCAGCAACTGGTTTGGCTGCACCACAAGCCGCAGTGCGATGCACCGGAGGCCAGCAAGCCGCCCGTGCATCCGGTGCGCCTGCTGCATGTCCAGCCCGATATGTCTACTCTGACCCTGCTGGTCAATCGCAGCGAGCTGCTCGAGCGCGCCCGCCTGCTCATGGCCGGCAACACGGCTTGCGCCAGGCTGCGCGCGCGCAGCTTCCAGCTCGATGCCGTGAGCCGCGAACCGGCCGGCAGCCCCGATGCCGGCATGGCCCTGCTGATCTTCCGCAGCGATATCGGCGCCGCAGCCCATATCACCGTGCGCAAATCGCGCACCGAGCTGACCGCCTGGAATGTGCGCTGCCCCGCGCCTTAAGCCCCTGCCCCACAGCAGCAGTCCTTGTTTTTCAAGCAAACTTACTGACCCGCCAAGCCAATCTTCGGCCAAACTGTTGCTAAGCCGCTCAGGCTCGATACCATAAGGGTAATTCACTGCATAATGGACCAGGCGATGCCGTTCGCGCACCGTCGCCTTCCCTATTCCCTTCTGCGAGGTCAATCATGAAGACAAGCCGCCGCTTCTCCCGCCTGGCCGCCGGCGCGGCCATCAGCGCAGCCTTGGTCCTGCTGGCATCCTGCGGTGGTGGTGGGGGGGGCGGTGGCGGCGGCAATGGCGGCACGCCACCGCCC
>NZ_JABWEB010000002.1 GCF_013369485.1 Massilia sp. BJB1822 | reverse complement strand
GGATCTGGGCCTGGCCGCCGAAGCGGCGCGGGGGGCGGGGGGCCGCCCGGCGCCGGGCGGGGGGGGGGGCCGGCGGGGGGCCCGCCCCCCCCCCCACACCCGCATCGTCCCCGGGCAGCGGCAGGCCGGCCAGATGTACACTGACCTGGTCCAGGACGGCCAACAAGCGATCCACCGTACTGCGCGGCACACGCGCATTTCCGTCCCGCAGCGGCGTGAGCACCTCCTCTACACCGTGTATCAGGTCGGCGATGGCCGCTTGACGCACCACCCGTGCCGCCCCTTTCAAGGTATGCGCCCAGCGCAGCAGGAGCGCGACCTGTTGCGCGCCATGACCGTCCTGTTCCAGCGCCAGCACCCCCTTGCCGAGCTGGTCGACCAGTTCGCGCGCCTCGACGCGGAAATAGCGGTAGGGATCCTTAGCCATGCGCCCTCCGCTGTATCTGGGCGACACGCTGCGCAATCTGTGCGGCCAGTTCGCGCATCGGCAGCAGCGTCAACACGCCGCCGTCGGTGCGCACCGCGTCATACTTACACTGTGCGCCAGCGCTGTCGGCCGCGGCGATCAACTGGTCGGCGGTGGCGCAAAGATGGGTTTCGAAACCATCGAAAGCGAAGGCGAGCGGCGCACTGGTTTGCATCAATACCATCCAGCGCGGTGCGGCGCCCCCTGTTTTTCCTAACATGCCGGCCAGCTCATACACCGGTACGCTCTGGCCGCGAAAGCCGGTCACGCCCAGCAACTCAGGTAGCGGGCCTGGTAGCGCCAGAATGGAGCGGTCCACATATAAACCGCAAACATCCGGCAGGGCGATTGCATACCGCTCGTCACCGACGCGGATGGTCAATACATTGAGGCTGCCGGCAGCTGGCAAGGCCGGGGCCAGCGCAAACGACCGATCAAACTGCTCCCGCAGCGTCTGAGCGCTATACCCTCGGCCGTCTCCTAATGCCCCAGGAATCATGCCGCCTCCCCAAACGCAGCCAGCTCGGCCTGGCACAAAGCGATCAATGCGCTACGGGGGAAGCCGCCACCGAAGAGCAGCAGTCGGGCCGGATCTTCGTGCTGCAGCAGCACCAGCGCCTGGGCCAGGTCGCGTCGTGCGGCCGCCGTCTCGCCCATGCGCCGTTCCAGCACACCGATGTGCAGGCGGGCCAGGGCGAAACCAGGGTCGAGGTAGGCGGCGCTACGGTAACACTCCAACGCTTCCGCGTAAGATCCGCTCTCTTCCTCGCACAAGGCCAACACGTAATGGGCGCCTGCGCTCAATTCGTCACGCGCCAGCAATCGCAGGCAAGCATCCTGCGCCAGCACCAGGGCGCCGCTCTGGCTGAGCGAGACCGCCTTCAGCAGCAGAACATCGGGATCATCCGCATACTGCGGCGGCAATTGGTTGATCTGCGTCAGCGTCTGCTCAAACTGTTCCTCGTGCAGGCATTTCAAAGCCTGGCGTAAATCAAGGCCGGTCGGCGCCGTGGCGTCCCCTCCGAGCGGAGGCACCGCCGCGGCCAGCGTATGGATGCGTTCGCTGGCCCGCGCAATCACATCGCCCCATCGGCGTGGTTCATCCAGTAGCGGCGGAAGCTGTGGCATTGCCCTTGCGTTCAACGGGTTGGGAGCGACGGAACGCCGCTCTTCGCGCGTGTGCTGCCGCCGCTGATAATAGAACGTGGCATGGCTATGGCATAGGTGAAACTCATGCGAGAGTCCCCGCAGGGTCTCCGCATGCCCCAGGAACAGATAGCCGCCGGGCACCAGGGCGGCCGCCATGCGTGCCACTGCAGCCTGGGCCTGCGCAGGTGTGAAGTACATCAGCACATTGCGGCAAAACACAATATCGTAGCGGCCTACTCCCCAGAGTTCGTCATCATCGAGCGCCAGATTGCGCTGCTCGAACACCACGGAACGGCGCACGGACTCCCTCAGTGCGCTCATGTCGCCATCCCGGACAAACCAGCGCGCACGCATCTCCGGCCCCAGTTCGCGCAGCGACCAGGCCGAATAGCGGGCGCGCGCCGCCTTCTCCAGCATGGCGGGATTGGCATCCACGGCGCGAATATCGACACTGTGCGCCCCCAGCCCCACCGCCTCGCGCACCGCGATGGCCAGCGTGTACGGCTCTTCACCCGAGGCACAGCCTGCACACAGTATGCGAACCGGACTGCCGTTCTCATGCGTTTGCCAGCAACTGGGCATGGCCAGTTCGGTAAAGGCCTGGATCTGCTCGACATTGCGGTAGAAATAGGTCTCGGTCACCGTCAGGTCGGCCGCCAGGCGGTGCAACGCCTCCAGCGGTTCGGGCGCAGTTTCCAGCATGGTCAAATAGCGGGGGCAATTGCCGGCGCCGTGCAGGGCTAGAACGCGCGCCAATTGCCCCAGCTTGGTGTCGTCGAATTCCAGTCCCAAGCGCTTCGCGATCAGCTCACGAAACAGCATTACTTCGCCGGAGGTTGGCTCCCTGATCATGCTGCGCCCTCCCGTTGCGCCAGTACATCCCACAGCGCCTCAGGCACCAGGCAGCTTGCCTGCAACACCATCAGTAATTCAGCGTCAAGGATGGAGATTGCCTGCACCATGCCAGTTTCGGCGCCGTCCAGCAGGGGCGCGACCTCGGCGAGCATCGCCGCATCGAGCCTGCGCACACCGAGCACCGCATCCACAGCCAGCGCGACCTGACGTTCACCTAATACCAGGCTCACATAGCGCGACGCCGGTGCCGACTCCGATGCCGCGGCGCCAACCAGCCGCCTGCCGTCGACGACGGGCACCGCTGCGCCGCGTATCAATGAGACACCCAGGAGGCAATCGGGCATGGCAGGTACCGGTTCGGCCGGCAGCGCGCGCATCGTTTCACGCACAGAGGCCAACGGCAAGGCATACAACTGCTGTCCGCTGCGGCATAAAAGCACAGACTTCGACGACCCGCTGTTCAATGCCATAAGGGCTCGGTTTCTCGGTCTCGACAGGTGAAGGTTGCGCAACAATGCGTGCGCTCGGTGCGCTTCCCTCTGCTTGGCTTCGGATCCACAAGCCACGCCTCAAGCCGCCTAGGCGCGAAGCACACCGGTACACACTTGCATGGTGTCGAGCGCGCCCAAAGCGCGTCAGGCATAAATGATGATTGCACAAGAATCTCGATGAAAATCTCTCCAATCATCACGCGATGGCGCTTGCGGACAATGAAAGCCTGATGTCAGGAAAAATGCCGCCTAGCCGCCCCGAAATGGTGGCCGCGTGGCGCGGGCGACGTATGGTATGCGATTGCGCCGAGCTAGCCTATCTGCAAGCCCGTGTGCGAGGCGCAACAAGTTGACTCCCCGGTCCCATCCGGTGCGTTGCGTGCGACAAACCGACAAGCGTTTTTCGCTGAAAATATGCCCGCAGGGACTATGATGAAATGATCGCCACAATCAATCTGCAATGCTCTCAGCATGGAAACCCGAAAGCGTCACGCTGCCCTGTTTGATGCCCTGACAAGATTGACGCATGTGCCGGATGCCCACGTGGCCAAAGGCCTGCTTGAGCTGACAGAGGCCATCGAGTTCGAATTCCGCCTCGCCGATGAGCGCATGGAAGCTGCCGGTTGCCCGGGGCTGCACGCCCAGCGAGAGTGGCGTGCCCGGATGCTGGGTGCCTTGCACCGCGCCGCCCCTTCAGCCACATCCGGCAACATGCGCGACATCCGGCATATGGTCGCCATGCTTCCTTACTGGCTATACGATCATTTTTCCACCATCGAGGCGGTGCTGCCGGCCAACCATCCGGCCTGCCCGGCGACGGTGTGGCACTAAATGCCGCCAGCGTTCAAGATAAGGTAATACCCATGTTTAAACATATTCTTCTTCCCACGGACGGCACCGAGATTTCTCAGCGTGCCATCCAGACCTGCGTCAACTTCGCCAAGAGCATTGGCGCCACCATCATCGGACTGCATGTCATGCCAGAGTACCGTGCGTTGGCATACGAGTACCAGATGCTGGAAAACACCAGAGAGCAATTCGAGGCGGAGTGCATTTTGCAGGCCCAGGGCTATCTGGCCGACATCACCCGCGCGGCAAACAGTGCGGACGTCCCCTGCGAAACCATCTTCGTGACCAACGATCACCCCTTTGCCGCGATTATGGAGCAAGCCGCGTTACATCAATGCGACCTGATCGCGATGGCGTCGCACGGGCGGCGCGGGATTAAAGGATTTCTGATGGGCAGCGAAACCCAAAAGGTTCTCACACACAGCACCATTCCCGTCCTCATCCTGCGCTAGCCTGAATACCGCACTGAAGCCGATGCGATGGCAATCGGCTATAACCAGGGCCGGCATTTATCTGTCTCTGGAAGTATCCATTTCATAGCATATGATGAAATATGGGTATTGGGGTCTCATCCCGCGTCGCCGCGCCATCTCGGCGCCATGACCCGGGCCATGCTGTCCCTTATGCCAGCGCTTCCGACCGGCCGGCAGAAAATTGCGTTGCAATCAGTGCCGCGATGTTCCCGCGTACGGGCCGCGAGACTGCGTGACGAAGGCGATCAGTCCCGACCGTGAAGAGGCAAGACCATGTTTAAGCATATCCTCCTTCCTACCGATGGTTCTCCCGCGTCGTCACGCACCATCCAGACCTGCATGGCGTTTGCCAACAGCATCGGTGCCAAAGTCACCGGGCTGTATGTGATACCGCAGTACCGTATGCTACCTATGGACTTTCCGCTTCTGGATGAGACCAGGCGGCGGTTCGATGACGACAATGTCATCCGGGCGAAAGGCTATCTGACAGAGATCGCCAATGCGGCCACCGATGCCGGCGTGTCCTGCGAGACCGTTCATGCGACAAATGCGCATCCCTACGCCGAGATCATCGAGCAAGCCCGGCAGCGCCAGTGCGACCTCATCGCCATGGCCTCGCACGGCGAGCGCGGTATCAAAGGACTCCTGATGGGTAGTGAAACCCAGAAAGTCCTGACCCATAGCAGTATTCCGGTTCTGGTGTTCCGCTAACGATCAGGCTGCGCGCAGCTGTAGCATTCAGGCACTCGTCAATTGCGGACGGCATCGCTGGTAGGGATCGCGTTTTTTCATTTTCCTGGCAGTGGTGATCGTCACTCGCTCAACGCTACCACCGCGGCCCCAAGCGGCGGCACAGGCAGATCAGCGCAGCCATTGAGCGCTCGCGAGCACTGAGCGGATTTGCTGTAGACTACCTACATACTACTATGCGGCTGTCCGGTCGCCAACCGAGGAGGACGATATGCCAGCATGGCTGAGTGCGCTTGTCGAAAAAGCCTCCCACGAACAACTGACGGATGCTGATATGTTCGCGTTGTGCCTTGCCAATAGCATGTTGCCCTTGGAACTTTGTGACAACGTTGCGCTGGATCTCACCGAACGGTATTTTGCCCGCAGTATCGATTGGCGAACCGCCGATGTGGCGATGAGCCACCTGCTGGAGTGGGCTTATCGGGACAGCGGGCATGGACTGTCCAACTTCGCCTGGTCGGTCTACAGCGCCTTTGCACTGGGTGAAGACCGGCATGAGGGGCAACCGGCAGATACGGCGGCCGACTACTTCTGTCTTCCGCTGTTGCAACATGCGTACAGAATACACTGTGCGCAGCGCCCTCCCGGCTAACGCGTCAGGAAGCCCGTATCGCTGCAGCGTGAGCCTCTCCGGCACCCATGGCGACGGACATCCCCTAACCGTCCAAGGCAGGATACGATTGCTCCGAGTGCAGCGTCCAAATGAGCTGCTCAAGAAACATCGGCACGCCGTTTTGCAATTGCTCGGCTGTCGCGACGTGCTCGCGTACAGCAACTTTCCCGGCAACGCGCGATCAATTCGCTACGATTGTTAGTGAGGAATTCATGCAGCACTTTAACTTGCCTCAATGCATAAATTGGACTGCGGGCGGCTGGCGTTTCCCGTTAGGTGCGTCGAATGCCGCCTTCTACTTGCATTGTAGAGGGAACTGGACACCCATTGTGGTGTCCTTGATGGTTGGCTCGCAACACCTGTGGCCTCTCT
This sequence comes from Massilia sp. BJB1822, assembly GCF_013369485.1. GTDB lineage: Bacteria > Pseudomonadota > Gammaproteobacteria > Burkholderiales > Burkholderiaceae_D > Rugamonas. The sequence continues at coordinate 692,734 of NZ_JABWEB010000002.1, read as the reverse complement.
TGCGGTGCATCACGAATTGCCGACGCTCTACACGCTGATTCTCCTTGACACTACTAAGCAGTACAAAAAAGCCGGCCTCGGAATGAGAACCGGCTTTTTTCATGAAGCCCAAATTGTATTTCAGGGGTTGCTTAAACCAGCCACAGCCCCTGGCCGGCTTGCTGCGCCTGGATCACCGCATCCTGCGCGATCCAACTGCCCACCAGTTCGGCGCGGCTGTGGGTGCCTAGATAGCTCACCCACGAGGCTTCGCCACCCGCGTCCACCGCTTTCAGGCCGCTATTGGCATACAGCGCATGCACGAAGGCGACGTTGTCGAGCTTGCCGTACAGCTTCTGGAATTCGGCGGAGTCGGTGAAGCCCTTGGCCATCTGCTGGGCATCGGCCTGGGTCGACAGCCACCAGTTGATGCCGCCCACGTCACCTGCACGGTCAAGCACTGCCTGGTACAGCAGACCTGCCGTTTTCAGGCGCCCTGCCTCGGCCTGCGTGAAGGCGAGGCTGATGGTGCCATCGCTGAACTCGGCCTGCTCGATGCCGCTCAAGGTGTCGACGTCGGCATTGGCCTTGTCGGACACCTTGATCTGGCCATCGGTGCCCAGCAGGATTTTGTAGTCGGCCTGCTTGCCGCTGTAGACCGCCGTATCCTTGCCGTCACCGCCGACCAGCACATCGCTGCCCGCGCCGCCATCCAGACGATCGTCACCGCTGCCGTTGATCCATCCGGATTCCTTGTCCAACGTGACCTTGGCGAAGACGCCTTCCTTGGCTTGCAGCTTGCGGTGCTCGTCGCTCAGGGCAAAGCCCAGCATCACGTTGTCGCGGCTGGCCTTGACGCCATTCGTGCCGGTCAGCGCCTTGAGCCAGAAGTCGAATCCGCCCTGATCCGGTTCGCGGCCCAGTACCTGCTGATACAGCTTGGTCAGGAAAGCCTTGTCGTCCAGCTTGCCCAAGCCGGCAGCAAGCCACTCCTTCGATGCGCTGAAGGACTTCGCCACGCTGGCCAGCGATTCGCCGGTACCGGTGTAGAAGTTCAAGCCACCGATATCAGCAGCACGGCCAAAGGCGGCGTGGTACAGCAAGCCCAGGTCGACCAGTTTTTCCTTGCCCGCATTGAGGAAGGCCAGTTCCGGCAGCTTGTTCAGTTCCGCCACTTGCACAGCCTCGTTCTGGCCTGGCGCAAACATGGCCTGGTCGTGGGCCGCCACGATCTCGCCTTTCGCATTCACGCTGAAGCTCCATGCGCCCTGATCGCTGCGGCCACCCTGCAGCACATCGTTGCCGGTGCCGCCGATCAGCGTATCGTTGCCGATGCCGCCGGCCAGGAAGTCGTTGTCGGCGCCGCCGTCGAGGATGTCGCTGCCGCCAGCGCTGCCCAGGATATCGTTGCCACCACCGCCTTTGAGCACGTCGTCATCGGCGCCGAGGAAGATGTTCTGGCTGGCGTTATCGCCCACCACGTAGTTGCGGCCATCGCCGCCGCGCAGCGTCGCTTCGCCCACCACCGCAGCGAAGTCCACGTTGTTCAGTTGCAGCACGGCGCCCTTGGCCAGCTGGCTGGTGTCGATCACCAGGCCAATCGCGGTGTTGTTCGCACCGCCGCCCGCCGGCGTGGTCGAGCTGCCGCTGATCAGGATCGGCTGCTTGATATCGCTGCCGTTCACCAGGCTTGGGGTGATGGTTTTGCTCAGCACCGTCACGTCCTTGCCCAGGCCATCGAGGAAGGAAGTTCCCTGACCTGTCATATCTTTCTGCGTCGACGAGGCCGCATCGGTTTTCTGCTCGATGCGGCGGATCAGATCCAGCAAGGCTTGCTCCTTGCTGAGCAGGACGGTCGAGCCTTCCGCACCCAGGCCGGCACCCACCGGCAGACTCACGGTCAGCTTGGCTTCGCGGCCGCCGCTGGCAACATCCAGGCCAATATCGGCCAAGCCTTTGTGCGGCGTATTACTATCGTCCTGGCGGCCAGCCGTCACCGTCGGCACGATGACAACGGAACTGGTGGTGCCGGTCACCGGATCACTCGACGTGGTCTTGGTAACCGCAACCCCGTCAACCAGCACGGGCGGCGGTGCTGGGGGAGTCGGGGTCGGTGCGTTCTTCGTTGTGTCGATGGTGAAGGAGGCCGACTCGGCGCTGCCTTTGCCGGCCGTGCCCCCCATATCCTGCACATGGTCCAACATTACGCTGACCGCCGCATTCCCGACCTGTGTACCGGCGTCGGGAGTGAAAGTCGCTTCCCATACCTTGCCGTCGGCACTTGATTTCAGATCGGACACCTTGCCATTGTTGGCGGTGAAGCTCCCCAGCGTCAGTCCCTCGATTTTTTCCGAGAAGGTGACCGTGATCTTCGCCGTTTCCCCCCTATGCAGCAGGGTATCGTTCAGCGTGACGGTGGCCGTTGGCGCGGTCGCTTTGGCGATAACATGGGTGTCCTTGTTCGGCAGGCTGGTTAGCACCTTGTCGGCCGTAATCAGTTCAAAGACCGTATCGATGCTGCCCGTGGCGCTCTTCTGATTCGCCGTCGGCGTAAAGACCAGCGCGCGCAGCAAGGCCTGGGCTTCCTCCGCCGAGTTGGCATTGATCTCGAGTACGCCCTGGCCATCGCGCGTCTGGCCGGACGACAGCGTGCCATTGGCAGGGTCGAACTTGACGATGATTTTCACCGGCCCCGGTTCGTTGTCGTAGACCGTCACTGTCTTAAAAGGATTGACCGTCACATTGTCGGGCGTTTCGATTGCGCCGTTCAGGCCCCCCAGCACTGGAGCGGATTTGCCATAAATGAAGGTGAAGCCGGTATTGCCCGTCGACGTGAGATTGTTCACCTGATCGGAGAACGGCGTATTCTCAACGAAAAACACGGTATACGCGCCCTCATTCCCCGGCCCCCATTTGCCACCTGGCGCCTCGAATATCTGTAAGAACTCCAGGCTATCCCCTCCCCCGAGAAAATCCCAGCCAATGCACTTCAGCAGTTGGCCCTTGGCGTCCTTTACGCCGAGCAGGGTTTCCTCCATGATCGAGATTCCCGACCCGCCTTCGTCCTGAACCATCACGCTGATCGTCAACTTATCGCTGCCAGCCTCAATCTTGCCTGCCACTTTCATTTCCGTGATGCGTGGGGCGGACTGGTCTAACGCGTACGCTTGCGAAGGGAGTTTGGTCGTGTTGCCTGCGGCATCGACGGCGCGCGCCAGCAGGGTTCCTTTGCCCGGCAGCGGTGCATCCTTTATCAGCCAGGTCTGATCCGTACCGCTACTCAAGGTCGCGCGTTGCCAGTGGGCGCCGTTATCCCACGATACCTCGCAATACTCGCCGCTCTTGGCAGGACCTGCCGCGGTAATGCGGATAGCGCTTCCGGGTTCGTTCTTAAGGAAGAGTACGTCGCTAACGGATTTAGCGGCAGCCCCGGTGCTGCCCCAAGTCACGCCTGTCCATTTGGGCGCATCGGTCAACACCTTGTATTCATGGGACAGCATCGTCCCCGACTCACCACCCAGCTCGACCTTCATCTGCAGGATATTGCTGCCTTCCAGCTTCACGCCATCCCAGACCAGGTTCTGGCCCTTCACCATGTTACTGATATCGATCCAATGCTGGCCTGCGTCCAGCGAGGCCATCACGCGCGCGCCTGCGGGCAAGGGGGCGCTGAGCTGGGCGGTGATGGTCTGCTCTTTAACATTGGTGACAAGGTCGGTGGGATCCGCGCCGCTATCGAACTTGAATGTGAGACCGCTGATTGACGGCGGGCTATCCAGCGTAATGCTCAGGGGATCGCTGAACTCGCTAAGCAAGTCGCCATTCCGTGTTTGACTGAACGCAAAGACCTTGTAAATACCGTTTTTCAGCGAGCCGACGTCAATGTTCGAAACAGTCCACTTGCCATCCTTCATCGTGGTGCCGCCGAGAATATCGACATCATTCTGGTACTTTCCATCGCCATTGACGTCAACAAACACTCCGGTCGGGGTGATCGAATCGCCTGGGAAACCCGTGCCGGAAAAAGTCAGCTTTCTGGCGTACGTCACATTATCGTCGTCCTTGGCGCCAGTGTCGCTGATGGCGGCCAGATCCGGTGTACTGGGCTTGGCGGGATAAATCTCGAGAGAAACCTTCCGGCTGACGGTTTCCTTGCCATCCGATACTTGGATCACAAAGCTGTCCGAACCCGCATACGCAGGTTGAAACTGATAGATCAACTTGGCAGCGGGCACGACTTCGGGACTGCCGCTTGCTGCGCTGACATCGCCGTCCAGGCTGACGGTACCGGCTGTCTTATCGGTACTGATCGACCACGTGAGCTGCTGGCCCGCGTCGACATCTTTGACCTTGAGCAAGGAAGACAGGTCGATGCTGCTATCGCCCTGGTGGGCCTTGACGACAACCGTCTTGTCCAGAAATTCAGGAACAGTGTTTGTGGAAGGGTAGGACAGATAAATGTCGTCAACCTGAAAGTTATTGGCGGGGCCATCATCTCTTCGCAGCGCGACAACGATCAGTTCATCACCCGTAGGCAAGTTGAATGAGCCAGCGTTAATCAGGCCGCCATGCTCACCCAACTCATATATATGCTCATTGATAAACGCGCCATTCTTCAAGGTACGGAAGACCAGCTTGGCGATTTCGTCATCGGATTTGACAGTGATGGACCTCAGATCGAAAGCCGTCGCCACTTCCGCGCCGTCCGCGCCACAGGCGAGCTTCACACTCACTTCGCCGCGATTGGTTTGAACAACCTTGTTGGCCCCGCTGCCAACCAATCCCAATGCCCCCGTGCCATTCCCGGTAAGCGTCAACTTATCCGCGCCATTTTTTTGGATAACGCTGCCGCCGCTGGCTACGCCATTGTCGAGGTTGAACTTAATCATCGCGTCTAAAGCCATCTAAGATCTTTCAATAAAAACACCGTCAATATCTGGCCTTTATCCAAACGGGCCGCGTACATACAAAAGATTAAATTTTCTCAATTATCTTTGTTTTTGGGAAATATTAATAGTCGCCCAGGACAGATTGTTATCATTCCTGAGTGTGGCGAAGGGGCATATGCCCAAGCTAAAGCTTGGATCATGAAGATTGAGCGCTGGAGTAACCCCATTTACCTGAGCATGACCCCGAAAAAAACGGCGAACACCTCACCAGCGCTCTCGGTGGTAACCAGCTCACTGGCACGCGCCAAGGCAAGCAGGTTGAATTTACGGTCACTGACCGCGAGGGCGCGCGCTACTTCTACCGTGGCATGCTGGATGGCGCCATACTGCGCGGCATGGCCGATCACCCTGACACCAATGCGTCCCAGCGCCGTGCGCAGCATGCCTTCAGCGCGGAGCGTGAGCCAATATTGATGATCTGGCCAGGCGACAGCGTTCGCACCACCACAATCGATTCGGGGGGGGGGGACGAAAAAGGCGTCACGCGCGCCCTGTATGTCAACCCGCAGACCGGCCCCTTCTCCGTGGTTGGCGCCGAGCCGGGCGACGCCCTGGTAGTGCATTTGCGCCGCCAGCAACTCAATCGCGACTATGCCGACAGCCTTGACGATCTGGTCGGGCGCGCGCGCCGGCAACATTGCCGAGAAGGCGGGCAGCCTGGGTAAGCCAGTCCGTTGGGTTCTGGACCGCGGACAGGGTGTGGCCAGGCCACAGCAACCGAGCGCGGGCCTGGCCGAATTCGCGGTGCCGCTGCGCCCGATGCTAGGCGGCCTGGCGCGCCCCTGCGGACAGCCCAGCGCTATCGACTGGCGACACCGGACGCGCCGGCGGCAATATGGACTTTAACAAAGTCGTCGAAGGCAACAGCGTTTACCTGCCCGTTCAACAGCCAGGCACCCTGCTCTATCTGGCCGATGCCCATGCCGTCCAAAGTGATGGCGAAACGTCGTAATGGGCGCTGGAGACGTCGATGGCGGTCGAGTTCACGATCGAGCTGGCCAAGGGAAAATCCATCGCCATGCCGCGCGTCGAATCGCCAACGCAGATCATGACGCTGGGACAGGCCGGCTCGCTTGACGATGCGCTGCGCCAGGCCACCAGCGGCATGGTGCAATGGCTACAGCAAGACCGCGGCCTGTCGCTCTCGGAATGCGCGCAGGTACTGGGCAGCGCCGTCAAGTATTCGCTCGCAAACCTGGTCGGTCGCAGCGTTGAGGTGGCGGCGAAAATGGAGAAGGCCATATTGAAGCGACGGCAGAAATTGGATTATCCTGCCAGGCCAGTCCGGCTGCCAATTTTGGAATTGCTGCCAAACGGAACCATGACACAGGTAGTACGTAAAAAAACGGCCCGTTCACGACGGGCCTGAAGGCATGATACTTGTGACCTACTGGAGCTGCACTCTTGTTCGCGTTCGCTTCCCTCCCCAGAGACATCGAAGCAAGCCGCGCACCTCCGCCGCCGCTACCATCAATGGACCGCCATTAGGGCCGGAGGTGAGGTGCTACGTCAACTTTAGTATATGAAGTGAGCACATCCAATGGTTATCGCATTGCCTGTCCGTTTCTGGCAACTCTTGGGACCGGTAAGCCAGCCACCTCCTTGCGCTTCGCCTCACACCTCGTCCAGCTGTCAATGATTAGGCAGGCAACCGCGGTGTTCGCGATGCATCGGCCCCTCGCGAAAAAGTAGCGTTGCGGCGCAAGAATTCAGCGCAGTTCAAATTGAATACGCCAAATAGATCGGCGATTTCGTCCCGGGTGACATTGGCCAGTTCCAACTCCACCCGGTCGAGGAGGAGGCAGAGACGATACTGCTCGGCCTCAGGATCGGCGCTTTTTATGGCGGAGATCTTGGAAATATCCACGACAGCGCGCCCTAGCTGTCGCCAATTGTTAACAGACATTGCACCTCCCTTTTACGGCGATTGTATGTCCATACAATCTATGCGCTTTTCCGCAACAGGCAAGCCCTTCGAAAGGCCGCCTGGCACACACTGAACCGGCCCGGAAATCTGGGAGGCTCCAATCTTTGAGAGAATGGAGCCATGAACAAGAAATCTGCACGATATTCCCCCGAGGTGATGGAGCGCGCGGTGCGCATGGTCGAGGAATCGGCCAGCCAACACGATTCGCAGTGGGCCGCGATCACGTCCATCGCCAACAAGATCGGCTGTACGCCAGAAACCCTGCGGCGTTGGGTACGGCAGCATGAAGCTGATTCCGGCCTGCGTGCCGGGCCAACAACCGCCGAGCAAGAACGAATCCGTGCCTTGGAGCGAGAAGTGAAGGAGCTGCGCAAGACCAATGAGATCCTGCGCCTGGCCAGTGCTTTTTTCGCCCAGGCGGAGCTCGACCGCCGCTTCAAGCCTTGATGGCTTTCATCGACCAACACAGCAGCATGTACGGTGTCGAGCGGCTTTGCAGGTTGCTGCAGGTTGCCCCATCCAGTTACTGGCGTCACGCCGCCCTGCGGCGCAATCCAGCGCTGCGCTGTGCCCGCGTCCACCGCGATGACTTTTTGAGCGCTCACATCCGCCGTGTGTGGGAAACCAACTTCCGTGTCTACGGTGCCGAGAAAGTCTGGCGCCAACTGCTGCGCGAGCGCTTTGAGGTGGCTCGCTGCACTGTGGAGCGCTTGATGCGTCGGGCTGGACTGCGCGGGGTGGTACGCGGCAAGGTCGTGCGCACCACGGCGAGCGATGCGGCCGCACCTTGCCCGTTGGATCGGGTGAATCGTCAATTTCGGGCTGACCGCCCTAACCAGCTGTGGGTGTCCGACTTTACGTACGTATCGACCTGGCAGGGTTTTGTCTATGTTGCCTTCGTCATCGACGTATTCGCGCGCCGTATTGTCGGCTGGCGCGTTAGCAGCTCGATGCGCACCGACTTCGTGCTCGATGCGCTGGAGCAGGCCCTGTACGCCAGGCAGCCCGAGCGCGACGACGCTTTGATTCACCATAGCGACCGAGGTTCGCAATACGTATCGATCCGATACAGTGAACGCCTGGCCGACGCCGGCGTTGAGCCATCGGTTGGCAGCAAGGGCGACAGCTATGACAACGCCTTGGCCGAAACGATCAACGGTTTATACAAGGCCGAGCTGATCCACCGCCGCGCTCCCTGGAAGACCCGCGAAGCCGTCGAACTGGCCACGCTGGAATGGGTGTCTTGGTTTAACCATCACCGGCTGCTGGAGCCGCTTGGTCACATCCCGCCGGCAGAAGCTGAGATGAATTACTATCGTCAACTTTCGAGTCAAGCCATCTCGGCCTGACTCAAACCCAGGAGCCTCTCAAAATCCCGGGCCGGTTCACACGTCTGCGCGATCGCATGCTACAGTAGACATACATCGCGAGCACACTACCGTGTACAGCTCTGCGCTCACTGCCCATCGAGCACATCGTTCGGGCAAGGCCCGGCAAGCTTATCGAAATAAGCCGATCACACATTGCCATGCCCCCCATTCTTCGCAGCACAAACAATGGTTGCGGGCATTGTCTTGGCGATTTTCGCCCTTGGCAGCGCCATCTGCCCATAAGAGATACGAAACTAAGGTCTGTATTAGCCGCCCAGGCAATCGTCACGAACACATGAAGGCGCACCGGTTGACCCGTGCGTTCTTCGTCTCAACCATTGAGGCTTCCTATGGACTTGACTGTGTACCGCGCGTCGTCGTCGGAGCAGCAGAGGACTGCCGACCTCCTTCGGCTGATGCCCGCCAAGGGCCGCAGTGCCTTGGACATCGGTGCCCGCGATGGGCATTTCTCCATGCTCATGGCGGATCGCTTTGAAGAAGTAACCGCGTTGGATTTAACACATCCGAACATCCCCCACCCAAGGGTGCGCTGCATCAAGGGAAACGCCGCCAACATGCAGTTCTCCGATGGCGCATTTGATTTTGTATTCTGCGCTGAGGTGCTCGAACACATACCCACTGCGATCCTACGCAAAGTCTGTCAGGAAATGGCAAGAGTAGTCAGCGATCGTATATTGATTGGCGTTCCATACAAGCAGGATATTCGGGTGGGAAGAACGACCTGCTATTCTTGTGGAAAGCCCAACCCACCCTGGGGCCACGTAAACGCATTTGACGAGCAGCGTATTGCAATGCTATTTCCGTCCTGCGCCCTGGAATCCATGTCATTGATTGGATCGAGTACGGCACGGACAAACTGGCTTTCAGCCGCGCTGATGGATTTCGCCGGAAACCCCTATGGCACTTACGATCAGGAGGAGGCGTGCGTGTATTGCCATCGCCGGCTAGTCAAGCCACCGCCTCGCAATCCTGCTCAGTTGATCGCCACAAAGTGCGCATTCGGGTTACGCAAGATAAGCGAACTACTGCCAAGGCCGCGTGGGAACTGGATGCACCTCGTCTTGCGCAAGATCTGACCGTTTCGGCGATTATCCAGTATCTGGCATCTTGCCAAACGCCCCTCCTTCAAGCCCCCTCGCCCAAACCGGCAAGGTGATCACTGCCGCGCGCTGGAGGTAACAGCCCGCGCAGTTCAACCACCGGGCTTGGCCAGCAACCGCAAAACCGATCGCCATGCCGCGCGTCCACTCTCCAACGCAGATCATGACACAGGGCCAGGCCGGTTCGCTCGGCGACGCGCAGCGCCAAGCTACCTGCGGCATGGTGCAGTGGCTACAGCAGGACCCTCGCCTGTCTTTCTCCGAGAGCGCACAGGTTCTGGGGCGCGCGGTAAAGTATTCGGTCGCCAACCTGGCCGGCCGTAGTAGCGTTGGGCCGGGAAAAATGGACAAGGCGCTGTTGACGCAGAGGTGGAAGCAGGATTGATCTGCCCAAGAAAGAGAGGCGAGCCGGATCTTCATCTTAACGCTGACATTTATGGCGGGGATATTGGTGATGGTAATGTTCTAGCCCTCCGCCCCTCCGCCAACGCCGGTACAGTGCGCACCAAGGCGCGAGAAACAAGCTGGCAGCACCGAGCCATTTGCTCCACATTATTGGCATCCACACCTAACGCCCCCCAGTCGGCAAGGCCACCACAGCGACGGCCCGCCACATCCGCCTGCAGCCGTAGTCCGGGTACGGTGCATGGTTCAGTACACCATCGCCCAATGTCCATGAGAACATCGATCAACCGACAGTGAACGGCCTCCTCCATGGCGGAGGCCGTCGAGCATGAGCGCGGAGCGCTTGTGCCATACCGAGATGGTCTGGGTCTGCCGCGCGTGGCGCCTATTTTTTCATGGCATCCTTGGCCATCTCGTCTTTTTTCATATCCTCTTTGGCCATCGGATCTTTTTTCATGTCGTCCTTCGCCATCCCATCCTTATGCATGGACTTTTTCATCGCCCCCTTTTTCATCCCATCCTTGGCCATGCCTTCCTTGGTCATCCCATCCTTTTTCATTCCTTCCTTGGCCGTGGCGTCCTTTTTCATCCCCTCCTTCGCCATGGCATCCTTGGACATGTCTTCCTTCTTCATGGCATCCTGGGCATAAGTGGCGCCGGAAAACAGCAGGCTGGCGGCGATCAAGGCGATAGTGGAAGTCTTTTTCATGTTGATCCTCAATAGTGTTAAGTTAAACAACGTGGGTGAGGCTGTAGCAAGGTGCGACATGGTACAAAATGCGGTGAATGGTCAACTGCCGCCAAACCAGTTATACCCCTGGTCCTCCCAATACCCTCCAGGGTAGGTGTTGGTGACAAAGATGGCCTGTATGTGCTTCGGATTCTTGTAGCCCAGCTTGGTCGGCATGCGCAGTTTCATGGGAAAGCCATAGCGTGGCGGCAAGGGCTGGTCGTTGTAGGTCAGCGCCATCAGCGTTTGCGGATGCAAGGCGGTTGCCATGTCGATGCTGGTGTAGTAGTCGTCGCCGCATTGGAACCCGACGTATTTCGCGCTCAGGTCCGCGCCGACCAGGCGCAGGAAATGCGAAAACGGTACGCCGCCCCATTTGCCGATGGCGCTCCAGCCTTCAACGCAGATATGCCGCGTGACCTGCGATTGCTGCGGCAAGGCGCGCAGCTGCGCCAGCGTCCACGGCCGGCGATCGGCCAGCATGCCGCTCAGCTCGAGCCGCCATGCCTCACCATCGATGTGGCGAACTTCCTCCTCGCCATAGTAGGCGTTGAAGGGGAACGGTTCCGTAATCATGGCATCCGGATAGGTCGGCGCCAGCAGGGCAGGATTGAACAGCAGGCTCTGGACTCGATCATTGAAGCGCGAGATGCGCATGAGGGCGGCCTCGATGCTATCCTGGTCGTCGGTGGCGCAACCGGTGAGCAGGGTGAGTCCGCCTAGCGTCAGGCTGCGCTTGAGAAACGCCCGGCGCGATGGCTGGGCGACACGGCCGATGGCGTCCGCCAACATGGCGGCGCCCTCGCCGGGCGCGCCGACTTCCGGTTGTTTGAAGCGCTTCATGATGGCGCATCCCGTTTCCGCGCTAGCGACCACGCAACATGGCAAGCAGCGTGCGCGGCACCAGCGCCACCATCACCACATGCACAACAATGAAAGCGCAAAGACCTGCCATGGCGAAAAAATGAATCCGGCGGGCCGCTTCATAGCCGCCCAACAGCTCGCGCAACAGCGGAAATTGCACCGACTTCCAGAGCACCAGCCCAGAAAGAACAAGGATCACGCTGTCGACCATCACGAACACATAGGCCAAGCGCTGCACACTATTGTAGTGGCGCGGATCGTCGTGCGCTAGCTTTCCCCGTAGGGCAGCGCTGAGGTCGCGCAACACCTGACTTGGCATAATCGGGAAAAACTGACGCCACAACCGACCTGTACACGCGTTGATCAGCAAATACAGGATGCCGTTTACAACCAACAGCCACATTGCGGCGAAGTGCCACTGCAATGCGCCGGCAAGCCAGCCGCCCAGTGTCATATCGCGGGGAATGGCAAAACCCAGGAATTGAGTGGCGTTGTAGATGCGCCAGCCGCTTGTCACCAGCAGCAGCACGGCGATGGCATTGATCCAATGCATCAGGCGTAGCCAGAGCGGGTGGATGACGTCCGCGTCGGCGGGCATGGCAGACTTCTGGCGCGGCGCCAGGGCCGAGGATGACGGTGGCTGCATGATGTGCTGTGCTTGTGGTTCGACGACCATGACAGTGAGTTCGCGGACAGCGAGGCTTCGATTACAGGGTATGCCAGATATTTCGCATTTTTTGCCAAATGCTGCAACCTGAGGCCAAAATGCAACGAATACCTGAGGTGGATCCTCTACACGGTACCGAAGTGCGGCTACGTACCCTGTCCCAGCAAGGTCTGCAAGGCGACACCCGAACCGGTGGTCGGATGAGGTAGACGATCTGTGCAAGAAGCGCGTTTGGCAATTCACGTTCAGCGTCTGAGCTACGATGCCTGCCCGCCATTGACGGCTTGGGTGTAGGCAATTGCACAGTTTCTTGGATCGACCAGGACACGGACCAACTGGCTGTTGGCGGCGCTGCTGGATTTCGCAGGGAACCCTTATGGCACTTACGAGCAAGAGGAGCCTTGCATTTATTGCGATCGCCGACTCGTCGTGCCGCCGCGCCGCAATCTGGGCCAACTCATCTCGTCGAGCAGCATGACACCGCCGAGAACTGCAATAGCGGGGCGCGGTCGCCGCGCTGACCGCCCGCAACGAGAGCAAGACGCTGTACCAAAGAACGTAACCGAGCCCCGATATCACGGCACCTGACAACACGGCATACCAAAAACCCACCATATCCAGGGACGATTATCCCAGCAGTATTCCGGCCAGGTCCAGCCCTCACGACCAAGGCCGTCCTCCCGAAGTTTCTGGCGGTGTCCCTGGCGGAATCAACCGCCCCTTTGCCGCGTAGAGAGTAGGTGCCCCAGGCTGCGCCAACAGACAACATCAGCAATGCCCCCGCCATGGGAGGCGGCACGAGGCCTGGCAGCAGCAAGGCTATCCAGAAGACCTGTGCGCTCTGTTGCCGAATGCGTGCGCATTGCGACTATGATGAAGTGAGCATATCAATCGGATAGTCCTGCAGACACATGAAAGCCGAAAACAATCGCGCGGCCTTGCTTGAGGCTCTGGCAAGACTGACACCGGCGCCTGATGTGCAGATGGCCAAGGGGGTTCATGGAGATCACAGTGGCGCGATGCACGCCGCATCATTGCCGTACTCCCCTTTTACTTAACGGATCACGTCGCAACATCTGCGCCGTCATTGCACAGCACAGCGCACGCTCCGGTAAAAGGAGTTAAATATGAATCCAACAAAAAATGAGCACCGGCGCGCGAACGCCAGTATGGCCGAGTCCGTCCAGTTCGGCGTATCGCTCTTTTTCGTCGCCGGGGAGGAAGAAGCGCGACGGTATCTGCTCAAGTGCGGTGCCCCTGTGCATGTTATCGAGCGCATCCTCTCCGCCCCGCCCGGCGCGCGCCGGCCATATGGCAGCCACGGGGCCAACGACCGGAGAAAGGCAGCAGAAACGCCCTCAACCACGCCACCGGGGCCGTCCGTCCGGGCCACCAGCGGCGATCACGCCATCTTGATCGCCAACATGTGGCGTATCGGCGGCACGATGGCCGACAACTGGCCCTCTCCAGCGCCTGCGTGAACACCGATCCATCCGTGTTCAAAATGCCGTTCTGGATACAGGTTGAACCCCTTCGTTTTTTTGGGGCGCCGACTTGTATAAGTTGACAGCATTGGCCCCCCGCAAGAAAACAACCGAGGAAACGAAATCCCATGGCGCCTGATCTTGCCGCATCGAATCGTCATCGCCTAACACGCGCCGACAGCAGGACGGCAAGCGCCGATGCGATGGCAAACGCGGCGAACAACGCTAAAGCCGCACCCTGGGCACCGGCAACTCCGCCTGGGTTGGTCAACCCAGCGCCATTGACAATGACGCCCGCGAGTGCGGCGGAAAGTGCCGTCGCATAAAGCTGAACGGTCGTGATTGACGCGGATGCCAGTGTTTCCTCACCAGGAGCGGCGACTGCGAAGACGCGCGTGAGCAGGTGTGGCCAGCTCAAACCAATGCCGAAGCCAACACACGTGAGAGCAATGCAATAAACCACAATGCCAATGACCTTACTCTGCCATGTCGCAATCGGTATCGTTACCGCCAGGATGGCCAACGCTATTGCGACGACGATAGGGCTGATCCGGATCAGCCGGTACGCCCGGGTGTCATCGCTAGCGGCGCTGTAGAGCGAAGCCAGGGTCCACCCGCCCGCCATCGCCGCGGTCATGTAGCCGGCGGCCAGCGGCGTCAGACCATGGATCACCTGTAGAAAGTAGGGAACGAAAATCTCGGTCGTCAGGCCCGCCACGAGCAAACTCATGATTGCGTATATCACGCCGAGCTGGGCGGACAAGGAATAGGCGCCCGAAGGCAACATCCTGCTGCCGCTTCGACTGTCTATCCGCGCAATGAGACCAGCAATGCCCAGTCCGATGGCGATGCCACCCACGTTCCATGCAAGACTGTGCGCCAGGCTGGCGACCGAGATAGCCAGGACCGATAGCACCAGCAATGTAATGGACACAATCGGCAGGCGCCCTGCCGCCGTCACCCCGGCTTCCTTGCCGCGAAATTGGGTGGCCACGATGCAGGCCAGCAGTAGCGCTGCGGGCAACATAACCCAGAACGCCAGCCGCCACTGGCCGCTCTGGGCAAAAATGCCTCCGATAGCCGGCCCACCAAGCGTCGCCAAGCCCCACATGCCTGAAACCAGCGCCATCGCCCTAGGCCACAGCCGCGAATCGAACACTACCCGGATCAGGGCATAGCTGAGCGCGAACAGTACACCGCCACTCGCCCCCTGCACCGTACGGCCTGCCAGCATGATGGGCATTGACGGCGCCAAGGCGCAAACCACGGCGCCAAGCGAGAACACGGCCAACGCAAGCAAATAGGTCAGGCGCGGCCCCAGTGTGGCGATAAGCCGGGCAGAAACGGCCGATCCCACAATCGACGCCACGACAAACAACGTCGTGTTCCAGGCATAGTAGGCCAGGCCGCCGATCTCCTGGATCACCGTCGGCAGGATCGTCGTAACGATATAGATGTTCACTGCGTGCAATGCGACGCCCCCCGCCAGCGCGACAGAGCGCAAGCCATTACGTCCTTGAAACAACTCACTCCATGAGGCTTGAGGGGCTGCTGCTATCGAGGTCATATTTGATTCCTTAAGAATTGATTTACTCCATCATTCCAATAATTGATGGAATAATAGATAGATGATACTGTTACGTCAATAAAAATTCTGGACCGTCGCTATGAAGATGATTGATCCCGCCACCAAGCCCCTCAACGAGCTGGCCGACATTGCCAAGACGCTGGGTCATGCTCATCGCCTTGCCTTGCTGGAGGCCATTTTCCAACGTGAGAGTTCGGTGGAGCGCCTGACGCAACTCTCCGGCCTTTCCATCACCAACACATCCCAGCATTTGCAACAGCTCCGGCGCGCAGGCTTCGTCCAAACCCGCCGTGACGGCAAGCATGTCCTGTATCGGATTGGGATCGGACCAGTTGCCAACGTGCTCGCCGCCTTGCACGACTATCTCGACTTCCAGCAGGCAGAGATTCAGCGTGTCGTTTCAGGCAGTGTTCACCACCCGGAGCACTTGGAAGGTGTCTCTATCGAGAAACTGATCGCCAAGCTGGAGGAAGGCGTTCTGTTGCTGGATGTACGCTCAGCGGAGGACTACGCTGCAGGACACATTCCTGGTGCCATCAATATCCCGACCGAGGCGCTAGAGCAGCACTTTGCCGAGCTGCCTCGCGACCAGGACATTCTTGCTTACTGCGGTGGGCGCTATTGCGTGCTTTCTATCCAAGCGGTTTCGCTGCTGCGGGCGAAGGGATTCAAAGCGCAACGTTTGGAGGATGGTTTTCCTGGATGGCAGGCCGCGGGCCTGCGTATCGAGGCGATGCGCCGCTGACCCCGACTGGCACGACTATCAGGCAATCGTGGAATACAACTTGTGAGCCGCTCTAGAAATCTGAGAGGCATTCATATAGCGCTACTACATATGAGCGTAAATTCGAAGCCTACGTATCCAAGCCTAGCCTACAGTTTCGTTCGAGTTTCTCATGCCGATTACTCCTTTGGTTTTCCTTGAACATCGCTGATACGGAATTTCTGGCGGCGGTCACCCAGAAGGTAACGCAGGTCACGGATAGTCAGCTCAGACACTTCGTGCATGCGAATCAGCAGGGATGCGCCAACTGGTAGGCGACGATGACGGATCTTGCTGATGACTGGCGGCGCCACTTCCAGTGCGCGAGCCAACGCCGCGTCGTTCTTCAGTCGCAAGCGCTCGATGAGCGTGTCCAGAAGACGATCCGGGTTGTACTGGATTTCGTTGATAGGTTGGTCGGTCATGGATGATTGAATGCCACGAAAATTTCTATTATTAACTATTTATATCATTTCCGCAGATGGGCGTCTCCGATCATTGGGCTGACACCGCACCGGTCCTCTTAAAGCCTAGCTCGCTCGTGGCGGACCTGGGTACTGCCGTTCTTTGTCACTACCGAGTCTTGAGCAGCAACTGGGGCATCGCGCAACACTGCCGGAACAAATAGTCAACCTGTTGGCAGAACCGCTCGCGCCTGCGATGAAGGCGCGGGCTTGGCGCTGGTGAATGCGATATACGCCGAGATTATCGAGCTGCCACTCTATGGCTGAACTTGCTGTCATGCCCGGGATCGTTCGACGCCGAAGCGACGAATGTGACAACTGCAATGTGGACACTAAACTCGAATACGTGAAGCCGGTTGCTTATCTCGCCACCTTAAGGAAAGGGTCGTATCATGCTGCCGTATGGTCGGATTTCCGTCTCGTTTATCGCGCTCGCATGGGTAGCCTTTGTCCCCATGCCTGCAGCAGGCAATAACGCCGACTGGGGCTGCTACGATGCCCAGCCAGGCCACCCGTCAGATGCCGAGAAAGTGGCGTTCGTCGAGGAGATCGCTTCGTTAGCACAGGCCGCAGAGAACCGATATGGTGTGCCCGCGAGCGCACTGGCGGCAATGGCGATCGTTGAGTCTGGCTACGGTTGGACGAGAACCGCGCAGAACGCCAACAATCTGTTCGGGTGGAAGTTCAATTCTTCGAAGTCTGCAGGCGGGAGGAAGTCCTACACGCTTGCATGCCAGCCAAAGGAGGATGTCAATAATCGGTATGTGGTATTTACTTCGCGTGCCGATGCCTTCGATTTTGTCGCCATGAAGCTGGCTACGCTTCCCGCTTACAGCCGATACACCAAGGTCTATCAATCCTCGCGCGGCCAAGCTTCTACAACAGCCGAAGCGGCCAAAGCCTGGGTCGGCGGCATCGCCGGCGCCTATAATGCGGCTCCCAAACCATACACAAAGACGATCACGCGGTTTATGAACAATGCCATCGCGCCGTCAGATTCGGTGTCTGAAGGAAGTAATCTCTATCGCCTGTCCGATAGTCAGGTGGGGCTCAAACATGGCACCGCGTCGGCAACCCCGGCGACGAGTACACCGGACATCAATACCAGCGCCCTTTTGGCGCGGATGAAGGCTAAGTTCGCCAGCTTGCCGTCGCCAGTTGGTCATTGTGACTCTCCAGATGTGGAATTTCCGCGATGGCAGGGATTCCCAGTGCAATTATGTAGTTACAAGGATACCGTAACAGTCCATACCTACATGCTCAATGCATCAGCTGAACAACGTGCGCAATGGCTCGTCAACGCGTGCCTGGATGTCCATGCCACTTCGACTGATCGTTGCGTAGATGCCCTGTTCGATCAGATAAAAAATGCCTCTAGTGGTGGCGTGTTTCCGGTGGCGGGCTTTATTCCGGAACCCGCCAGCTCAGGCGGAGGGCAAGGTAATGATCCGGTATGCTTCCTATTCCGGGATGGCATCACGATTGCCGTGGCAGGGGTGAATTCGCCGCGGGCGGTGAACAACAAGTGCGATTTTGGAGACGACGTCAACGATCGTCCCATCATGGCAGTGAAGAATAGAGCGCGCATTGCATCCATCTGTTCTTCGATGGCTTTGCGGTAACCATCGCGAGCACTATCCAGATAGATCAGTGCATTACCCATGGTCGGAGTTTTTTTTAGAGCCATATCAGCGGATGTTCTCCACATGTAGATGGGCTGCGATACGCATGCAGAGAGGATAAGAGGCAGGACAATTAGTCCCGACCTGAGGAGAGAAGGCGGGCGCATCACTAACCTCCAACATGAAGGAAGCTTGCGGATCATCAATAGTCGGAAGTTGAGTTTACTCTGCACAGCCCCATGGAAAAGTCTTCAAAAATCACATGCGTTATCAATACAACACCTTGGCAGGCGGCGCCCGATGACATCGACGTGATGCCGGACAGCGTCGGCGCCGACCAGTTGCCATTTCTCCCGATGCGGCACAGCCTGCCTACTCCACAGAGCAAGGGCCGCCCTCAGCAACGCGGCTGTCGCAGCGAAGCTGACGGCGGTCCCGCGCATCGTAGCGCTCACGCGCCGCGTCCAACGCAGGAAAGTGGTGCTCGGCCCAGCGGTCGAGCGCGCTGAGCGTCTCGACCAGAGAGTACGCCACCGGAGTGAGGCGGTATTCGACATGGGCGGGCTTTTCAGCGATCTCCAACCGCTCGATCAAGCCATGGCGCTCCAACTGCCTCAAGGTCTGGGTTAGCACCTTCTGGGAGATCCCTTCGATATAGCGCAGCAGGGTGCCATTGCGCATGGGCTGGCGGGCCAAGGCCGGCAGGATCAACATCACCCATTTCCCGGAGATCAGTTCGAGCGCATCGCGCGCGGAGCAATCGCTTGCATAGACATCGCCGGGAAAAGCCATCGTGGTTACCTCAAGGTGCGTAATTGCCAAAGGAAAGGGCCAAGTATAAGCTCGCGGCACCTTAAAAGGAGTTGCGACATGCGAGCACTGATCGTTCTGGCCCACCCGGAGCAGCAATCATTCAATGCCCATCTGGCCGAACAGACGCGCCAGAGCTGGCGCGCGCAGGGACATGATGCAGCCATCCTCGATTTGTACGGCGAGGATTTCGATCCGCGCGAAGGACGCTGGCACTATGCCCTCAGCAAGGACGCGGAACGGTTCGATCCCATGCAGGCGCAGCGCCATCACTGGGATCAGCAACAACTTCCCGCCGACATTGCACGCCATGTGAATCTGCTGTTGCAGGCCGACGCCCTGGTGCTCCACTTCCCGTTCTGGTGGTTCGGCGCCCCGGCCATGCTCAAGGGCTGGATGGATCGCGTCTTCGTCTATGGCGGCTTATACAAGAGCGGCATGCGCCATGAAAACGGAGCGATGCGCGGAAAAAGGGCTCTGCTTGTCTCCACGGCCGGATCGTCGATGCAAGCGTGCGCACCGGATGGCCGGGATGGCGATATGCGCCTGATGCTGTGGCCTCTTATGAATGCGCTACACTACATCGGTTTTGATGTTCTGGAGCCCCACCTGATTCACGGCGTCCGAGGCGGCTTGGCGGCGGACACCGCCAGACAGCAAGACGACCGCTTGGCGCGGCAGGTGCTTGAATACCAGGCCAAGCTCGCACAGTGGGAAGAATGGCCGTCAGTCCCCTTCAACCGGAACGAAGACTTTACGGACGGGCAGACCTTGCGGCCGAATGCGCCTGTCTATAGCCCTTTTGTCCGTCACAGGGAACACGCGTAATTCCTGTCCTCTCGCCCACCGGCATAAACCCGGAACTGAGCGACTCACGCCTGCTGAGCAAGCGCCTCGGCAGCAGCCGCTTCCTGTGCGTGGGCGCCCCCTCGCCTACTTCATCCGCCATGGCCTGCCGGCACAACTGGCCGATCTAGCCGGCCATGCCTGCCTGCTGCATCGCTTCCCCGCCACCGGTCTGCTGGAGAAATGGCCCTTGCGCCGCGCACCGGCCAGAACGTCGAAGTCCGGCTAGGCGCACCAGATGTAAGGAGGGGCATCGCTGCGGCTGTTTCACTACTCATGTCACAGCCCATCTTGCGTCCAAGCGTATGAGCCATGCACGCAGCAGCCCGCGTGGCTACTATTGAAGGTCGTCCAACTCTGGGAACTCCACGATGACGACCTCCAATATTCCCATCTGGATAGCGCCAATTGAACGTCCGACGCCTTCTCGAAGTTCCTCATACTTTTCTGGCGAACAACGGCCTTGGCTTTGCTTTAACAGCTTCGTTAGTTCCGAAATCGCCTGCAGTGCATGGCGTTGAACTTCGATGGCGCATTCTTTATCAATCATTTTCGACTACCTGGACGTCGAGCCAATATAAGTGGCTACGCGTAATCCGCTGGCTTCACCTCTGGATTGGTTGCGTAAAGAGGCTCCATTACATCGAGCACCAGCGCTCCCATGACCTTGCCGATTCCCTCACGGAATGAATGGAATTCCTCTTCCTTACAATTTTCCATTACCAAGCGCACAGAGTTGTCCAATTGTCCCAAAATATCGCTAAGTTGATTGCTTAGTTCCTGCGCAACTTCTGTCTTCATAACATCTCCAGTTAAAAATCGTGTCAGGGGCAGTTCGGATCAGCCATGCACTTGGTCACGCATCGCTGGAATGAGACGCCGTAATCTTTTGTCGGCAATGTCTCTGCGGTGTATTTTTTGATGCAGTACCCAAGAACTACTTACGCATCTTGAATCGATTTTTCTTGATTCGCTCCAAGGCATCCGTCGCTTCTTTTAAGATTTGCTCCTTCGTCCGCATTCCCGAACCCGCTATGTATGTCCCATAGCCCGGCGGAAGTCGTCGGGCATCCTCAAGCGCTTCTTTGTATAGGTTCAGTTTCAGCAGCGCTTCCGCCCTAAAGAGGCTTGAAGAGTTTTCGTAGTACGCAAACTTTTTCTCTCGTCCCAACTGAATCGCTTTATCAAACGCAGCGACCGCCTGGGAAGTATCTCCAAATCCAAGCATCAAAGTTCCGAGCGCATGAAAGTCGGCCGGCTCATATGGATATTTTTCCGTTACGACACGAAGATCAGCAATCGCCGCCTCTATATTATTCATATGCTCCAGTACGGCTGCGCGCTGCCGCAATCCAGCAATCTCGGTTGTCGATTCCTCGACGAGCCAGTTACAGAGATCTAACGCAGCGACATAGTCGCCTTTGCTCGCCATAGCATATGCTGCTCGAAGAACTCCTTCGAGCTCTGCCTCCGAGGTCGGCCTCATTCTCTTATCCATTAGATTCACTCGCTTCGGTTTTTCTCGCCAGCTTGAACTTAGTATCGCTTTTTGTTGCCACCGCACTCTTCACTGACCAACCCACGAGCGCACTCTTCAACGTCCGTAAAGCCGCCAGTGACGCCTTTAACACTTCGCTTCTTGCGACGCCCTGCCTCCTGCTGCATCTGTTCATATATTAATGCACGGCAGACGATTCGTGCCTCTCGCCACTGCCGTTCACACTCCTCCTTGTCTGGTGGGCAATTTTGAGTCTTATCACGATTTCTCGCACTAGATGACGATTCCCGTCCTCGGCCTCGATCTTCATCGATGACATTGCTTATGGGAATGCCCACCATTGGATCAACTACCTTTGGCACTCCTATGCATCCCCATGGAGGACAAGGAATTGTGATTCTCACTTTTTCGGGCTGCAATCCGTAAAAATCCGAATTTCCGAGCGGGTTTCCCTCAACATAGCCGTATGTATTGACGCCACCTTCAAGGCCAATCGGATCACTCTGGATATACCGCCCCAGAGCCGGATCATAATCCCTGAAATAGCTGTAGTTTAATGTAGTTTCCTTGTCGAAATACTGGCCAGAAAACCGTACATTAAACTCGTTACCTGTTAATGGGAGACCTTGCGGCGGCTGTGAACCGAATGCATCGCTATTCCAATGCCAAACGGGAATACCGGCGGCATTGCTAAGCAGCCGTGGCGTGCCCAGATGATCCATGTGGACGTAGAGCGTTGCGTCCTTTTCCCCCGGTGCGGAAGGAGTACTGAATAATCTGGCGACAGGAATATCTTGTAGATAAACGTATTCTAAGAAGGTTTCGCCGTTGCTCTCCGCCAGCAACTTTCCTTGCATGCCGTAATGAAATACCGTGGTCGCATTGGGCATCCTCTTCTGTACGCGCTCGCCAAAGGCATTGATCAAATATGCGGCACGTCCAATCGCAGCGTCTGCGGCGACCAATCGGCCACGGGCGTCATAACTGAAAGAGCCATTCGCATTGCTGACAATGCTCCCGTTGGCATCTGATAGAACCGCCGTCGTTTGTATCCCGGCCACTTGCACAAGGCGGTTGCTGTCAGTTGCATAGCTATAAGTGACTGTCGCGGCACCGTTTAAGTAGCGGATCCGGTTGCCAACGGCATCATAGCTATAGGCTAAGCTACTGGTACTGCGCAGTTCACTAGTCAGGCGATTAAGTTCGTCATAGCCATAGCTGACAGCCGTGTCTGTTTTTTGAGGGGGAGCAATCCCGGTAATTCTGCTAGCCGCATCGTAACTGACGATCTGCGGCTCACCGTTCAAGGTATAGCTCGTGACGCGGCCATCAATGTCGTAAGTACGGACATATCGTTGGCCATTCCCGAAAATGAACGACTGCACGGCGCCCACGGGAGTATAGAGGATGGCACTTGCCAGCACCTGTGCATGTCCATCCTTGCCAGTGCGGATTTCGTTGATATTTCCGATCGGATCCCGCAGGTAATCCACACTGCGCCCGCTGGGATAGTCGAGGCCGGCCAAGCGGCCTGCGCCATCATACCGATAGCCCGTCACATAAAATTTTCCATCGATTTCCCGCGCTTCTCTAACAACGCGCCCGTGCAAATCGTAGGAGTATTGCGTGCTTCCACTAACGTCGCGAATTTGGGTCAGACGGCCAAGACCATTTGCTCCCTGGTCATAGACATAGATCGCAGCAGTCCCATCGCTATAGCTGACCTCGACCACGCGATTCAGCTCGTCATACCGATATCTAGTAACTTGTCCCTTGGCATCTGTACGAGTCTTGACGTTACCGCTCTCATCATAAGTGAGGACAGTCCTGCCCGTATCCGGGCTTACTTGCTGGATCAAATTCCCTAAGCCATCGACGGTATAGCTGGTTTGCAGACGGCGAGCATCGCTGACCTGACTGATACGATCCTGCCCATCGTAGCCAATTTCTGTCACACCATTCTTGGCATCGACAACCTTTGTCTGCCTCCGTAACTGGTCGTAGGTATATTTGGTCGCATTGCCCAATGGATCAATGACTTGTACGACATTACCGACCTGGTCATAGCTGTATTGAGTAGTCGTATTCTGTACCTGGCACGCTGCAGAAGCGCTGAACAAAGATGCCAATACACCCCACAACAATGGAGAGAATAAGGGCAGCTTCATGGCTAGTCCCCCGTCACTTTCTGCACGCGATTCAACCCATCATAGGCTCGGCTGATCTCGCGCGTGAGAACGCCGTTGGGGTCCTTGATCCGCTCATTGATCCGGTTGCCCATATTGTCCAAACCATAGTTGATGCTATTGCCCAGAGTATCGGAAACGCTTGTCAGACGGTGGGCTGCATCGTAGCCATAGCGTAGGCTGCTGCCATCGGCTAGGCTGGCCTGCACCAACTGCCCCACCCCATCGTAACTGTATGTCGTCAATTCACCGCCAACCGAGCGCGAGGCCAACCACCCACGCGGCGTATAGCTCAGTTCCGTGACCAGACCGTTCGGATCGATCATGCGGCCAGCGCGACCATGGGCATCATGTTGAGAAAAGCGGGTGGTGTGGCCTGCAGCGTTGCACACGCTGATTAAATTGCCGGCGCTATCGTAGGCGTAGGTCATGATGTCGTTGACGTCGGTACGCGGTCCATCGACAGTCAGCACCTGACCAACGGAAGAATATGTGTAACGCCAAACGCGGGGCGAACCCAATGCGACGGCGGAAAAACCTGCTGCGCCGTTGGCGTCGCTGGTGGCCTGCAGCGATTTGCTGAGGACGTTTCCCCGTTCGTCATACGTATAGCTGGTGATGAGTTTGGGTTCAGCCGTGCGCAATGGAAGGCGAAACTGAGCGTGCCATTCCGTACTCGTGGTTCTGGCCTCCGGTTTTCCCGCAGCTTCCGTCTTACGAATCTCAAGATTTCGCGAAAGATCATAGACATAGCTAGTCATGGCGTAATCAAAGTCCCGAAAACCTACCAAATTGCCGTTGGCATCGTAGCTGATCACCGTCGATGCGGCAGGCATGCCCCCGGTCGCAGGCTGCGTAATCCCAAACATTTTTTTCACGCCCAGAGCTTGCACATGGTCGTAAATGCGCTGAGTACCCAACGGGTCGGTCACGATTGTCCGGGAATCAGAGGGATAGGCCATCAAATACTTCCCGACTCCGCCGGCATGCTCGGTTGCTATCGCCCGAGTAGCACTGTTGTAGGTATAGCTGGCATAGCGATCACCCTTCTCATCGACAATGCCGGTCAGCGCAAAAGGCTGCTTGGTGTTTCCGGTCCGGTCCAGTTCGCCGTACAGGTAACGTTTCAGTTTCCCATCCGGATAAGTCACCGAGGTGATATTGCCTGAGGCGTCATAGGCGTATTCATACACCCCGCCCGCCGGGTCGAGCATCTTGATGAGCCGGGATCGTGGATCGTAAATGAAGTTCAGATGATTACCGAAGGCATCGGTAACGCTGAGTAGCAGACCAGGTTTCGGCGCAACATTCGGAGAAGTGGCAGTATCGCTATAGGTGTAGCGGGTAATCTGGCCATTACGGGCCGTCGTGCTCAGAAGCAAACCGTTCCGGTCATAAATTTCGGAAGCATCGGTTTGACCATGTCGCACTTGCGAACCTATCCAAGAACCGCCGGCATCGAAGATTTCGGTCACTCG
Source organism: Massilia sp. BJB1822 (assembly GCF_013369485.1). Lineage (GTDB taxonomy): Bacteria > Pseudomonadota > Gammaproteobacteria > Burkholderiales > Burkholderiaceae_D > Rugamonas. The sequence goes on along the minus strand of NZ_JABWEB010000002.1, from coordinate 667,983 downwards.
GTCGTTCACGTCTTTGGGTGGCAACATATCGCTGGCGGAGCCGAAACGCAGAAGGCGGCCATTACCGCGGCGTAGTGCAAAGTCATTGGTCTGCCTCCGGCCCGCGAAGGTGTAACACCATTCCTCGCCAGTATTAGCGCTGACGCTTTGGAGGCAGCCATTGGGTGGAGTCTGGTCAAAGCCGGACTTGCCGAAATTGATGCCAAAAGCTGTATGGTTGTGCTGCCACTGCCGGGTATCGCTGCGATAGGTTCGAATAAAGCTGAGCGTACCCAGAGAGTTTTGATAATCGACCTCGACCTGCTGCTTGATGCCGACGGTGATGACAATTGGGTTGCCGGCCGTGGGCGAAATTCTCGGATCGCAGGTGTCGCAATCAGGCTCGAGCCGATTCGGTCGCGAACACAAGCCGGGATTGGTACTGAGCGTTACATTGGACCAGCTTTTTGGGCAGTCGTAGTAGATGCTGTCGGCATCGACGATGCCCTCGAAAACCTGGTCCGGGTAGGGTGGATTGCGATTAGTAAAACCGTACAGGCCTTCAAGCTTCCATACATGGTCCCCCGGCTCGAAGTATTCACGCGAAAAACGGCCATGGCAATTCACTCTCCTGGGAGCACCCACGCAGAATTGGCGCGCGTGCTCTTGGATCGCAGCATCGCGCTCAGTCATGTAGCCCGCCTGTGTCAGGTACAGCTTTCGAGACTGGACAAACTCCTCTGCGCGGGAGTGTCCCACAATCGCCAACAATGCAAGAATTCGTATTAGTGTAAGCTGAAGGCGCATATTTCCCCCAAAGCATGAGATAAGCCCGAAGGATTCAATATAGGTGGAAACTCTGCGATGAAAAATCTCCAATTCTCACCAGACCTAAAGCACTCGCGCTAGCCATATTTAGCAAGCACTGCTTCCGTCTGCGAACAGCCGTCTCCCTACACACACAAAGTCAACACCATCAGGATGCAATGACAGAAATGGCTCCGCGTAAAAATGGCAAAGCCAAACCGGAGCTCCAGACGAAGTCAATGCTCGCCTCCTCGTCTCATTGAAAGGACCGTGTAGGCATCTCACTAGATATCCGCTTTCAAGCAGCCTCCCCTTCTCAGGCAAACCACTACTACTCGCATTCGAAGGAGCAGCCAGTACTGCCACCTCTATAGAAAATTTTAAGACAAGAGGAAATCCCAGTTTTGCGCAGCGATTTTATGGGCCTCCATTTCGACACTGGTGACGAAACACTGCGCCACCTGCTCTAATGTCACGCCCTGTGTCATCGCGTCCACCCAGAACGCCAACCCGCCGGCATCGCTATGGCGACTGAAGATACCCTGGTACAGCAGCTCGATATCGTGTGTAGCATCGCCATTGAACACCATGGGGTGTTTTGCCTGCGATTCCACCGACCGGATGATATCGAGCGCCACTTTGCCAGCGCTGACACCGTTCTTAATTGCGTTGGTCCAAAATTCGATACCCAGGTGATCTCCTTGGCGCCCCAGAATATCCTGATATAACCCGCTAACCACAGACAGCGAAGCGCTGTTCTGCACCGCCAGCGTGGCATCGCTGAACTTCAGGTTTTCCACATTGATGACCAGGGTATGCTGCGACGGTTGCGCCTTGGCCGTGACCACCACGTAGCCTTCATGGTTGTCTATCGTATAGTCCGATTGCGCGCCAGCAAACGTCGCGGTGTCGCTGCCCAGCCCACCGTGCAGCACCGCCGTTTCGGGCGGCAAGGATGCCGAGGCGCGACCGCTGACGGAACTCGTCGCCGGCAGCGAGATCGCCAGCGTGTCATTGCCGCCGCCGGCAAACACCAGGCTGCCGCTGCCCGACGTGACGGTGAATTTTTGCGCGGCCGTGTCCCCGGTCAGGATCTGGTTGGCGGTGTTCCCAATGACGTCGGCGGCGCCCACGATAGCGGCGAAGTCGACTTTGTTCAAAACCAGCGCGCTGCCATTGGTACTCTGGGACGTATCGATGACCAGCGCCGTATGCTGCGTATTGCTGCTGGTACCCGTCAGCGTCAGCGCGCCGGTGGCCGTGCCGCCGGTGACCGGCACAATGGTTTGCACCAGCAGCGGTACGGTGTTGCTGAGCTGATTCAGGAAGGTGGTGCCGTTGCCCGTCAGATGGCCCTGGTCGGCGGTCGTGTGGCCTGGCGTGGCAGCGATAATCGACTGGATCAGCCGTTCCAGCGAGTTACCGGCAGGCAGGCTGTCTCCGCCCACGGCGGTCAGGCCATAGCCCTGCGGCACTTGCGCCAGCAGCAGATTGCTGCCGCCGTTACTTGCCAGCGGAATGTCGGCCACGCCACTACTGCCGCTCGATTCCGTGCGCCCACTGGTCACGATGGGAATGCTGATCTGCGTGCCGCTGCCGCCGCCCGGCAACGACACGGGCTGCTGCGTCACATCAACGCCATCAATATTGGTCGGTGTCGGCGCTGGCGGCGCCTGGATCGTCAGCGTCAGCGGTGTGCCGGCCGATGAGGCATTGCCGGCGGCATCGATTTGTTTCGCGCTCAGCGTATGCACGCCCACCGACAGCGCGCTGCTCGTGATTGTCCAGTTGCCATCGCCATCCACGGTGGCCGTACCGAGCAGCGTGGTGCCGTCGGTATCGTACAGGTTGACCTTCGCGCCGGCGGTGCCGGTGCCGGTGAACACGGGCGTGGCGATATTGGTGAGGTTATCGCCGATGGTGCCACTATCACTGGCCGCGGCCAGGACCGGCGCGCCCGGCGCGCCCGGTGCCGTGATGTCGACGGTCAACGACAAGCCGCTGCTGGCGGCGGAGACATTGCCCGCCGGGTCCGTCTGCTTGACGGTGAGCGTGTGCGCGCCTTCCCCCAGCGTGCTGCTGGTAATGCTCCAGGCGCCGGTGTTACTCGCAGTGGCGGTGCCGAGCACGGTAGTGCCGTCGGTATCGTACAGGGTGATGAGGGCATTGGCTTCCGCCGTGCCGGTCACGGTCGGCGTGGCATCGTTGGTAAGGCCGTCGCCCAGCGTACCGCTGTCGCTGCCGAGTGCCAGCACCGGTACTCCTGGCGCGGCGGCGCTGGTGTCGATCACCACCGCCAAGCCGGCGCTGGCCACTGAGACATTGCCGGCGGTGTCGACTTGTTTGACCGTCACCATATGGCTGCCGGCGGACAGGGCGCTGCTGGTGATGCTCCAGTTGCCGGCGCCATCGGCCGTGGCGGTGCCCAGCACGGTCGTGCCATCGGTATCGTACAAGGTGACGCTGGCGTTGGCCTCGCCGGTCCCGGTGAAGGTCGGCGTGGTGTTGCTGGTAATGGCGTCGCTGTGCGAGCTGCCGGTGTCGGTACCCGTGGTCATCGCCGGGGTGGACGGCGCCGAGGGCGCCGTGTGGTCCAGGGTGTAGGTCTGGCCTGCGGTATAGCCCGAGCCGATGGCCACCGCGCTGCCGTTCTGGATGCCGGTCCCGCTGGCTTTCAGATCCAGGCGCAAAGTGCCGTCGCCACTGATGCTGTTGACAGTCACCGTATAAGTCGCACCGCTGCCGGTGACGCTGGCGATGGTGCCGGCCGCATTACCGGTCGAGGTCAGCGTAAAGTCGCTGGCGTCGACGCCGGTCACCGCCTGGTCAAAGGTGACCGTGTACACGACCGCACTGGCGCTGGCGGCAGCGGTGGCCGCCGCGCCGCCAGCGCGCACGATGCTACTCACGCTCGGTACGTTGGTCACCGTGATGGTGAAGATCTGGTAAGCACCGTTGCCGGCCGCGTCGGTGGCGCTCAGGTAAATGTGATAGGTGCCGGCCGTCAGGCTTTGCGCGGCCACCAGATTCGTGCCGGAGATGGTGAACTTGCCGTTGTCGGCATCGATGACGCCATTACCCACGGCAAAACCGTAGGTCACCGCCGTGATGTCGGTAGACGACAACGTGGCCACGGTGGCGCCGTTGGTGGAACCGGCCTCATTGACGCTGGTCGTGCTCAGCGCCATGCCGGTCGGCCCGATTGTGTCGCGGATGTAGGTGAAACTGGAGGAGGCACTGGAGACATTGCCGGCCACATCGGTTTGCTTGGCCGTCAGCGTGTGCGTGCCTTCGCTCAACACACTGCTGGTAATGCTCCAGTTGCCGGCGCCGTTTGCCGTTGCCGTGCCCAACAAGGTGGTGCCATCGGTGTCGTACAACCTGACCGTCGCATTCGCCTCCGCATGGCCGGTGATTTGCGGCGTACCCACATTGGAAATGCCATCGCCCAACGTCCCGCTATCGCTGCTGGCAGCGACCGCCAAGGCGGTGGGTGCCGCCACCGTCGTGTCGATGCTCACCGCCAGTCCGTTGCTCAGCGGCGAGGTATTGCTGCCGGAGTCGGTCTGGGTGACTTTCAGCGTGTGGCTGCCATCGCCCAGCGCGCTGCTGGTGATGCTCCAGTTACCGGCGCCATCGGCGGTGGCGGTTCCCAGCAGCGTGGTGCCGTCGGTGTCGTACAGCTTGACGGTGGCATTCGCATCGGCGGTGCCGGTAATGGTCGGCGTATTGTCATTGGTGATACCGTCGCCCACGGTGCCACTGTCGCTGCCACCGGCAAGGGCCGGCGTCGGCGGCGCAGAAGGACCGGGCCGGCCGATCGCCACAATGATGGAGTGGGAAAAGCTTGCGGCATCCGCACCGTCCGTCCCCTGGATGGCGCTGACATCGTTGCCGCCCGTCGGATCGGTGTAGACAAAATCAATGATGTCGCCGGCCAGCAGAAAGCCACTGATACCAATCCGGACGGTCTTGGCCGCGCTATCGACCGTGATGCTGTTCACGGTAACGGTCGTGCCGTTCACCTGCACATCGAAGGCACTGATCAACGGTGGATGAACTGCGTCCAGTAGCGCATCGAACACGATGGTGAAGAAGGATTCGCTGATGTAGCCGTTTGCGCTGGAATAGTTAGGTTGCGACATGGGAGGCCTCGCATGCTGGGTTAGTAAAGGCTCAAAACAAGATGGTGGGCATATCTCGCACACCATACCCGTTGCTAGCCTTCTACACGGCACCGGCCGCGCTGGAGCCGTTTCAGGTGTAAATCATGATTGCATAAGTATCCTGGAGAGAAACTATCCAATAATCACTTACCGATACCACGTGCCTCGCCAGCCTAAAGCCCATCGTCGCTGACCTCCGCATCCCAGATACTGCCTGCGCTCATTTCCCGACAGCTGAATCTAGGCCGGATTGAAATCGGGCCACCGAACGCAGAGTGGGAGCTGGGCCGGCGATCGCTGGCCTTGGCGCGTCGGCCTATATGGACGTCGTTGCCGTCTTGCACTCGACGCAGAAGCGCTGGGACGGCAAGGCGATTATTGGCATAACCTGCTCTACCTGTGGCTGCATGCTGCAGCGGTTGGGAAAAGTGTGCCAGCAGCAGGATCCATCAAGCCCCCCCCAAGCTGGCTTGCACCTGCAACGGTACTAGCAAGCAGGTGCAGGCCTGCCGTTCAATCGTACGCCCTGCCCGGCTATCCGCTCGCGCAGCGGCATCGTCAGGACACGCATAAACTCGCTCGGAAGGCTCAAATCTATTTTCTGACGGTATTCCACGACTAGAAAAAAAGCCGGCAGATTTCGTGTTCTGCAGTTTCCGATCAAGACTGGGATACCAGAAAAGAATCCATCAACGACCGGATTTCCGGCCACTATAATGAACCCGTCCGAGGGGTAAGAAGGAGAAAACATGGCACTCTCCGTCTGGATTCATTTGGCCGACAGATCATGCGCTGCCGTTGGCGCCGCCCTACATCAGGCGCTTATCGAGGTAGACATTGCACCGACAGACAGGCCAGATCACCATGAAGGAATTGGCATCCTTATTTTTGGACATTTCCTTCCGACGCTAACGGACCAAATACGGAAGGCCTCATTGCAGGTCACTTTGCTTGTCATTTGCTGCTCACCTGTGTCTCTACCGCCTGATGTTATGTGGGCATTGTTGCAGGCCGGTGCGACTGACCTGTTGCTCTGGCCAGACGGACATTGCTACCGAGAACAGGTGACTGCCCGGTTACTGCGCTGGGACGCTGTTCAGAGCATCATGAAGTCGCCTGCCGTACAGGGTATTCTCGTTGGCGAGAGCTTGGCATGGCGCCGCATGATGCGTGATGTCGTAGAGGTCGCCGCATTCTCACGTTCCCCCGTGCTCATTACAGGGGAGACCGGTACGGGAAAAGATCTCATTGCAAAAATGGTCCATCGCCTCAGTGGCCATCAGAAGCCGCTTACCGTTCTCGATTGTACGACACTGTCTCCCGAGCTGGCCGGCAGCGAATTCTTCGGTCATGAACGCGGCGCGTTTACCGGTGCCGTCACCACACGGGATGGCGCGTTTGCAGAGGCCAACGACAGCGTCTTGTTTCTCGATGAAATAGGCGAACTATCACTGCCCCTTCAAGCGCAACTTCTACGGGTCATACAAGAGCAGCAATTCAAGCGCATCGGTTCAAATACATGGTATCCCACGCAATTTCGCTTGGTGTGCGCCACCAACCGCAATCTTGAGGAAGAAGTTGCTCGCGGCACTTTTCGTGCCGACCTGTACTACCGCATTGCCGGATGGCGCTGTCGTACGCCGCCTTTGCGCGAACGTTCCAGCGACATCCTACCGCTGGCGCACCACTTTCTGCGCCTGCTCGCTTCGGACGATCCATATCCCTCGCTTGATCCAGCTGTGCGCCAGTACCTGATGACGCGCAGCTATCCTGGAAATGTACGCGATCTGCGTCAAACCGTCGCGCGCATCTGGCATAGGCATACCGGCCCGGGCCCAATCACGATCGGCGACATTCCGCCAGATGAGCGGCTCTACAGCACGCCCGCATGGCCCGATGCCTGCTTTGTGGACGCTATCCGGCATGCCTTGGATCTTGGTGTGCCACTTCTCAGAATCGGCCAGGCAGCGTCAGACACCGCCTTTCGACTGACCCTGGACCAGGAACAAAACAATAATCAACGCGCCGCCAAGCGCCTTGACGTCAGCGACCGGGCAGTGCAGCAGTGGCGTAAAGCCCATGACTGCACCACCAATTGATCCGACGTCGGCGATGCTATGCCCCAAAGGCAAGTACTTCGAAAGAAGCTCCCGCTTCCTGGCATTGCCGGCAGCCGCACCCTACACGATGCACAGCCAGTTCACCCAGTTCCAGCTCGCGAACGGGATTGGTCAAAACACCGCGTTTTTTTTCCAGCATATAGGCATGAATGGAGGCTTCTACGCTGCGCCTTTTTCTCTCGTCTTTTTTCCATGCCGGCCTGGAAATATATACGACATGCCTACGCACGTTCAGACCAAGCCTTCTTGCGGCGCTATTGTGTTCGGTCAGCCGGCGATGCAGATTATCCGTGTGGCCACTGTATCCTCGCCACCGCCTTCCCGTCCAGAATTCAATCACATAAAGTCCCTCACCAGTGGCACGAGCATCCTTTAGCGCTTCCGACAGCGTGCCGATCCGCTGATAATTTAATTGCATCACCAGCTTTAAGGAGCGCACAGCCTCTTCGATCGTCTTCGGCAATTCGCCCTCGTCGTCTGCGGCATCATCGAGCGCATCCCTGCCCTCATCCCACTCGTCGGGCAGGATGGTCCGCCAGCGCCTTAGCGCGGGCAAAGGCTGTCTGGGCCGGCGTGGGAAGAAACTTCGTCCCGGACGCCGCAGCCACTCTGCCTCCAGCACGCCAAAAGGCATCATCTCAAACGCTTCCATACATCCTCCTTCGCATAGTGTTTTAGCGCACGTGCGGCCAGGATCCCGTCACCGGGCTGCATGTCGGCTCTCACGACAAATGCCAGCGCATACCCTGCCTGACTGGTTTGCAGTAATACGCTCACGCCAGCACGCTCCAATAACTGCTGGAATCGCCGTCCATCCACGGCTGCTGGCAGACGCACCACCTGAACCGGAAACTGCCCTCCATGGCTACGAAAACCAGCATCCTTCAGCGCACCGCGCAGCTCGGATACGCGGCATGCCAGCTGATGGCGCAAAGCATGGCCGGCCTGACGATTGATCGCCATGGCCCTGCCCCCTGCAGCCAGTACCGCAGCACAAACACCGCTGCTATGGGTCCGTGTTTCACTCCTATTCAGAAAATCCACGATGCGGGAGCGTTCGCCGGCGAGTACCGCCAGCGGAACACCAAATCCTTTTGCCAGAGACGCGCCAACAATCACCGGCGCACCCCGCAGGCCATGTGCCAGATATGAGCCACCACCATGGGGGCCCAATACGCCAACGGCCTGTGTATCATCCAGCACCAGCAAACCATCGTAGCGCCGGGCGATCTCGGCATACTGTTGTAGTGGCGGCGGCCGGTCCCGCCCCGGCGTTACGCCATCGGCCAGCAAAACAGGAAATCGGCCCATGTTTCGCCAATAGCTTGCGGCCTGTGCCGCTACTTGCGCAGCACCATGCGGAAAAATATGCACAGGTGCGCCAAGACACCGGGCCCTCTCCACCCCCCAGCGTGCGACGGGATAGGTGGCGCCGTCGACAAGTACTGCAATACCCCTTTTTCCCAGCATGCCAAACAGATCCCAGAATAAATGCAATGTCGATGGCAGCAGCACGGCGGCCACCAGTCCCATCAGCGTTGCCATCTCCCCGGCAAGCTGGCGCGCACCGGCCAGTTCGTTCAATGCAGCGGGCTTCCCGTCGGTCAGCGCTGTCCAAGGCAGCAATTCCTGCGCCGCGTGGCGCAGGCCGAGATACAGCGCACTGGTAAAGTCGACATGTCTTTTCCCTGGTCCCATCGCTGGCTAGACCCGGCGCCGTTGATTGTCCAGCCGCTGTCGCAGCAGCACGGAAGGCAGCGTCGCATTGACGGGCCCATCCTCGCCGTCATGCAGATAGATGGCGGTGACAGCCCAGTACGCATGGATATAACCTTGCACCTGGGGACGCCAGAATCGCGCCCAATTGAAGGCCGATGTCGGCTCAACAACATCACTCCAGTGGCCAAACCGGATTGACAGCAACAGTTGTTCGCCAAAGACCGCCAGATTGCGGAAGTGCACCACACTGGTATCGCTCCATCCCTGCACCTTTTTCATCGCGTCGACACAGTCCATCCAGGGTTCCGGATAGGCCACCATGGTCCGTGTCGGCAGGAATTCCCGAAACTCCGGCCGAGACAGTATCCACTGCTGCATCAACATCTCAATGCGGGCAACCGACGGCAAATCGCCATACTGGTTATGCGCCCCTTCGGACAAGATCAGATGCACTTCCTTGAGTCCGTTGAGAATCGGGAACGCATCGGCCTTGACTGTCGTATCGTCATCCTGCCGGTAAAACGTTGTCAGCATGCGCAGCAATCGATGGAAGCTCTCCAGGAATTTCGACCGGCTGTCTGCCGGCCGGAAACCCTGAATGGCCTTTCCTTCCAGGTGCAAACCATATTGATGCTCATACTCATAGTTGCGGCGCACGACGGTGAGCAAGCGTAATTCCCGTTTGCTCGCTTTATAGATCGGATTGAAACGGCTGCGGCTGAGCATAGGATTGCAGCTGCAAAATATCGCCCCTGCATTCAGGCACGCCCCGATTGCTGGGATCCGGGAAACACGACGGCCGAGTATGACCCGATCGTCACGACCGCCCTCTTCCTGGTCGCCACCATTTCGGACCCGTTCTCGTCGAGCCCTGACATCGCCGGTGAACGTCTAGGCCAATGCGCTGGCGAAGGCCATGGGCATAAGTAGCGCGTCCAAACGCCCGATTTTCATCGTGCGGCGAGAAATTCCAGCCGACCAAGTCGGCTCTCGGATTGCGGGCCGGATGCGACGAGAGTTACAATTTGCGCGGTGGAGGTACAGGATTTAACTCCGTCGACCAAATAATGGAGACGATCTTCCAACCGGCATCTGTGCGCACGAGCTGCCATGCTTCCTTGCCCCAGTTACCGGCGTAATCATCCAGTTTGAAGACGTAGTCGAACCAGACTTGCGCTACCTCCCCATCGGTATCGATGCGCACGTTATCGAATGTCTCCTCGCTACGCTCACTTCGCGCGGCGATGGCGCCGATGAATTCCCGCGGCGTGCCCGGCACATCGATTTTCGGCGGACGCGGCTTGTTGCCGTGTCTTGCCATCGTTAGGTCCCGGCTGCGTTCCGTGACGGACGTGATCCAGGTGATCTCTTCACGCAAGAATAGCTGCATGAATTTTTCCTTGTCCTTGTTGATAATTGCCGTGCGGAAGGCTTCGATGATGCCTTCGATCTGTTGTTTACCGCTGTCCGCAACCTGTGCGCTGGCAGGCAGACATATGCTCACGAACAGGCTGGCAATAAAAATCAATCGCTTCATGGGTACACTCCTAAGTGGGTAAATCAAATCATTGCTTCCAATTGCAGGCGATCGCGGGCATGACCGAGACTGGCCGTCATGCGCCCTCTAATAAAAACCCGGTTTCCCGATTGCCCGTGACGGCAGTATATGAAGACGCCCAGCCGGACGGGACGGTAAGTGACCAACGCGGTTAATTGTGTGACCAACGCCCCCACGACCGCCGTTTGGCACGACGGCTCGCTGCGATACTTTCGGCCCGTGAAGCCACTCCTGCTTACGTTTTCGCGCCTGTCGAGGCGTTTTCCCATTGGGCGGATCGTGGTATCAAATGCGCTGTTCTGGCTTGTCGTGTGTCGGATCGGCGCGGCCGGTTCCTACAGCGACGCTCTGCGGCGTCAGAACCCAATTGGTTTTTTCACGTTGCTCATCAGATGGTGCTGGAACCACGTTCCCGTGTTCCTGCTGGGAGTGACGCTGCACCTATTTAATCGCCGCCACCCAGAATGCTTCGTCAGCGCCACCCGCGTGGCGATGGGTTACCTGCTAGTGCTCTTTCTGCCGTGCGAACTGTTCTTCATCGTCGCGTATAACTCCATTGAACATGGCAGGCCCTTGTCGTTCGATCTGGTCTGGCGACGTGTGCTGGAAATGCCGCGCTTCGGCTGGTTCATCGAATTCGCATGGATGAGTAACACGTGCAGCGGCGTGGTCGCCTTGCGTATCTGGCACCGGCAGCGCGAACTGGTGTGGCGCCGGGCCGAGTTCGACAATCTCGCGCTGCGCCTGCCCCCCGAGGAGCAGAAGCTGCAGACCTTGCGGGGACAGCTCGAGCCGCACATCACGTTCAATGCGCTCAATGCCATTAGCGCCCTGGTCCGCGCCAACAACCCCGCCATGGCGCTCTCCGGCATCAATCGACTGAGCAGCCTGCTGTGTTACGCGTTGGCCGCCAGCCAGGGCGAATGGGTAACGGTAGGCGACGAGCTGCAATTCACGCGCGACTATCTGGCGTTGCAGCGCCTGCGCTACGGCGAGCGCCTGCAAGTTCGCATCGAGGGTGACAGCAGCGACGTGCTGCGCGCCGACTGCCTGGCCCTGCTGCTGCGGCCGCTCGTGGAAAACGCGCCGCGCCACGGCCTGGACGCGGCAACAGAACCCGGCGCAGTGACGATCGTCTTTGCCATCAAGGTGCGCATCACCAATCCCATCGTGCCTAGCGCGCCGCCCAACCCAGGCGCTGGCATCGGACTCTCCAACGTCAAAGAGCGCCTGCGCAGTACGTGCGGCGGGACAACCAGCTTGGCCATCGACAAGGCCGATGGCTTCTTCACGGCGGTCCTGCACTTACCCACGCATGCACACATGGCTGTCGAGGTGGCATGAAGGAGGAAATCCGCCGAAGGGTACTGATTGTCGATGACGAAGAGCCTGGCCGCATCAACCTGCGCTTTGCACTCGCGGCACATGCGTCATGGGAGATAGCCGGCGAATGTGCCGATGTGGCGCAGGCACGTGCGTTCCTCGCTGCGCAAACGGTCGACGTGGTGTTCCTGGACATCCGCATGCCACACGAATCCGGATTGGCGCTGGCCCACGACCTTGCGCAACAACCGGCACCACCGCTCGTCATTTTTGTGACAGCTTACGATAATCACGCGATGGAAGCGTTCCGGGTCCACGCGCTCGATTACCTGCTCAAACCACTCGACGACGCCGATCTCGAGAAAGCACTGGCGCGCCGACGCGTTGATGGCGCAGCGCCAGTTGGCTGCCCACACCGGCACCCTGCGAGACTGGTCCGCGTCGCGCCAGCGGATGCCGGGCCAGGCACCCGCCTATCTGCGCCAGTTAAGCATCCGCTCGGTCGGCCGCATCGACGTCGTGCAACTTGAGGAAGTAAGGTACATCTCGGCAGCCGGGAACTACGTCCAACTGCACCTGGCGCAGTGCCGCATGCTGCATCGTGTCCCAATCAGCACCCTGGAGCATCACCTCGATCCGGCGATTTTCGTGCGAGTCCATCGCAGCGTGCTGGTGCGCCTGGTGTCATTTTCTGAAATAGATGCGATAACAACTGTGACATACCGGGCTACAGCCTGTGTGTCGTCAAAAAAGCTGCGACACTTTTGCACGTATTAGCTGCGACAGAGTTCGGGAAATATCGAAATAGTTGCGAGTACTATGCACGGCGCTGTTTCCCTTGGTCGTAGGTGAGATCGAATACCACCACACCGCCACCGTGCGCAGCGATCGCTTTGAAATCAACGGCCGTTAGCGCGGGGCGACGACATTATTCAAGTAGATCCGCGATCATTTGCCGCTTGCATGTGTAGCTATTGCCGTCAGGCCTCCAACCGTATATTTGCCTGCGTCGAGGGCCATGCCTCCGCTGTATGCAGCAATCGCCTTCAGATCTGCGACGGTATCCGCATCCGATCAGCGATCTGTACATCAATTATGGATTCCATCGCGGCGAATCGGTTGGCGTATGGGGCTGCATCATGGAACTTCAGGCAGTTCCTGAACCGGTTCCCGCAGCCCTGCTGGGATTAGGCTTGCTCGCCTTGATGCTAACGCACAAGCGGAGACTGCGCGGCTGATTCGCGGCGCCTCCGGCGCGCGCGGGGGGGCGCCCTTGACTTACCGGTCATGATTGTTGTTATAGTGACACATAATTGTCTTTTTTTACGATTGTGACATTAGGATAGATTGTTTTGATCAGCGCCGTCCGACAATCGTAGGAGAAATCCTACTTTTGCAACGTTATCACGATAACGGAGGCAGCTGTGGCAAGTCAGGCAATCAAGCGAAGCATCGTCTGCGCTGTGCTGTCCATGTGTGCCGGCTGCGCCATATTCGAGCAGCCGCAGGTCTATCCCAAGGAATGGGAGGTTCTCGATCCCGCCCCACTTTCCTTGCCCCCTGCAGAACGCGAGAAATTCAGCCACCCACCGCCAAACATGGACGAATCGGTCAAGCGGACCTACAGGTTGCTGCGTCATTACACCATCAAGGCTGCAGTTGACGATGCCGTACCCCAGCACGTGGGCAATTTTCTGATTGGGCTTACTGCGCTGGCCGCCTACAAAGGCCTCACCGATCCCAACACCAAGACGACCGCTGCTGCCGCCACGCTGGGAACGGCAGCTTATACCGCCGGGACCGGCGTCAAGTGGGGTGACCGCGCCACCGCCTACAACCAGGCGACGGACAGCTTGATCTGCCTGCTGAACGAAGCCCTGCCCTATGCGATCCGCTACCAGGATGCGACCACGTCGCCCGAAGAACCGATGACGGGCAGCCAACGCATGGTCCAGGCCGACACGGCCTTGCAGAATGCACTGACGAAATTGGACCTGCTCCTGATCCGCTATCGCGATCTGAATGATGCCCAACAGGTCGCTGGCGAGTCGGTGACCAGCAAGGATTGCAGCAACAAGTCATGGAACAAGAGTACCTGCGATGTGGAGAGCGGGCCGAACAGCGCCCAATTCCGCAAGCAATGTCTGGCCAGCCAGGCCCTGCATGCAGCCGCCTGCGCACCACGCAAGAATCCGGCGCTGTTCGCGACACCGGCACCGGAAGTCGAGGAAGTGTTCGCCACCGCCAACGAGGTGCGCACATTGGCCGAAGTCTTGCTCAAGAAAAGCGGCACCATCCGCTCGGTCTCGGACCGTATGGGGTTGCGGCTATGGACCAATACCCTCACTGTCATGAACGCCACCAACGGCGCGATCAGGCGTACCGGGTTCGACCTGGCAGAGCTGATTAAGCAATTCAACGATGCGCGCGCCGCCGAAAAGGCTGCCAAGGTCAACGCCAAAGGCCAGCTCCAGGCCCGCACCGCGTTCAAGGCACCGCTCAATGTGAAGAAAACGGTAGCCACTGCCGACGGTGAAACGAAGCGAAAGATCCGCGAGTTATGGTTGGTGGTGGAAGATGTGCGCGTCGCTATGGTGGCGCTTAACGGCCACCTCAAACTCAATCAAGAAATGCCGGCCACCTTGAACGTGGCCAAGATCGATGCCTGTGTTTCTGCCGAAAGCAAGCTGGTGCTGGCGCTGACGCTGGCCCAAACTACCCCACCGGCGGCGTCTGCGCCCGAGGCCCAAGCCAAGGACAAGCTGCCGGGCGAGGCCAGCCCCAAGGAATTGGCCGCCCTTGAGCTAAGCAACGATGCGAGCGACTCGCAAATCGAATCGCGTATCCGCGCCTGTCAGAAGCATATGAAGGTGACGGAAAGCGGCAAACTCGATGTGGCCATGCAAAAGAGTTTGGCGATCGAGCCCAATCCTTGCAAGGGCACGGTATGGCCATGATCTTGCACTGCGCGGCGTACAACGCCTTTGTCGATGCTTTGCGCCGGCGCCAGGTCGGCCTGCCACAGCGCCCCCCATTCGGACTGAGCCAGACGCAATGGCATGACTTGCGCTCCGTCGCCTGGCGGCCTGGACAGCCGATCCAGCTCGGCTTTGGCGACGCCTGCCGCTTGCCCGGCGCACTGATGCTGGCCGATGGTGGCCGACTACCCATCCTGGCGCGGCGCAGTGCGCATGGGCGCCTGCATGCAGCGTGGATGTTGGCAGCCAACGTCTCCTGCCCAAGCGTAGAAGGCACGGTAACCGCACTGGTCCGCCATCGACAATTGCAGACCCTGTACGCCTTGACTTCCGGTCATGTGCTGGCGGCTTCGCCCAATGCAGCGCCAGGCGACCGCGTCGTCTTGAGGGAAAGCCAGAGTGGGCAAGGCGTCAACGGAAAGCTGGTCGACTGGACCCCGTCGTTTCATATAGGCCAGCCCGATACCGCGCTCGATGCGGGCTTGACCAGGCTGGAGCAGGACCAAGCGCGCGACTTGATCGAATACGGCATGCCCCTTTCCAAGGGCGTGGCGGAAGCGCGCATCGGCGAACGCCTGAGCTTGCGCACGCGCGGCATGGCAATCCCGCTCGACGTGCTGGGCTACGAAACGGCCGTCCTGTCCCTGGGCAAGAATGGCGGCGATATTCGCCTGGTCAGCGGCCTGAGTTATTCGGCCCAGATACTGCCCGAGGAAGGCGACAGCGGCGCCCCCCTGTGGAACGATCGCGAGCGCATCGCTGCCATGCACACGGGCGGCCTGATCGACAATGCGGGCAACGGCATTGCCGTCCCCATCCTGAAAGTGCTGGACTGGTGCAACTGCGCCGTGCTCGACCGCGGCATGCCGCTGCACGCACCGGCCAATCCGCCATTGACGGCCGCAGCCGCCGCGCCGCCAAGCCCGGCCATGCCGAACGAAGTCCAACTGGTACTGGCACGCACGCTCTGGGGCGAGGCGCGCGGCGAAGGCAGCGCCGGAATGGAAGCGGTGGCCTGCGTGGTGCTGAACCGGGTCAAGCGCCAAACCTACTGGGGCAAGAGCGTGATCGAGGTGTGCCGCAAGCCCTACCAGTTCAGCTGCTGGAACCAGAATGACCGCAACTACGCGGCCATGCTCAAGCTCGACGCGAATGCAGCTGAGCTCGCCGACGCCTACGCGATCGCCGGACGCGCCATTGCCAACGTGCTCAGCATTAGGGAGGCGTTCAGCGATTCGACAAACGGCGCGACTCACTATCACGCGCGCACGCTGTCTCCCCTGCCGCGCTGGGCCCGTGGCCATGCCACTTGCGCCCGGATCGGCAACCACCTGTTCTATAACGACATTAATTGAGGGGCCCATGGATACCCGAATGCTTGATGTTGCGATCGGACTGGTACTGGTATTCGCCTTGTCCAGCCTGATTGTGACGGCGGTGCAGGAAGCCTGGGCCGCCTGCAAGAACCGCCGTGGCGAGAATCTGGTGAAGATGGTCGGCTCGCTGGTGGGGGACAATGACGCCCTGGCAAAGCAGATCCTCGACCATCCCTTGCTCAAGTCCATGGCCATGGAGCGCAAGAACAAGGATGCGCGCCCGCCCTCGTATCTGGCGGGCGATGTCTTCGTGACTGGCCTGCTCGGCTTCTTGAGCAAGTACACCGCGAATATGCGCCCCGATTCGCCTGCCATCATGGTCCAGGAGCTGGCGAGAAAACTCGTCAAGGATGATGAAAGCAATTTTCTGCAAAGTTTGACGGCCTTGTTGCCAGGCGCCGAGCATGACTGGCAAGTGTACGAGAAGCGTTTGCAAGCCTGGTTCGAAGCAGTCGGCGAACGCTCCAGCGGCTGGTACAAGCGCGAAAACCAGCGCAATCTGTTCTTGATCGGCCTGGTCCTGGCCGTGGCCATGAACATCAATCCCATCGTCATCTGCAAGGCCCTGTGGCATGACGCCGCCTTGCGCAAATTGGCGGTGGCCCAGGCCGAGGTCGCGCTGCAGGCGTATCAGCTCCAGAACGGCGTGGTGGTGCCGGTGCCTGGCGCCGTGGTCCAGGCTGGGGCGGCGCCAGCGCGCAATGTCAATCCCGATTTCGATGCGGTAGACAAGGCACTCGTCATTTTGCGCGTCAACCTTGAAAAGCTAGGCGAGCCTGCGGCCGGCAAGCAGGCCAGCGCCCAGGCCGAAGAATTGATGAAGGCCAGGCGCGCCGTCACCAATCTGAGTTCCTTCCTCGCCAAAGAACGCGACACTTCCGGCAACGACGCCAAGCGCAAGGCCGCGCGCATGGAAGCAGGCGTCCTGTTCGATTCGAATCTGGACGACCTGCAACTCTTGCTGCCCGCCGGCGCGCTCAAGGACAAGCCCTGCAGCCCAGCCGACAGCATCCTGTGTCCCGTCAGCACCCGGCTCGGCGAGGCAAATGCCGCACTGCGTACCGCCATTGTCCAGGAAAGACTCACGCGCGACGCGCTCATGGGCAACGACCTGGCCGCCGCCGTCTTGCGTGCGCGCTGTGACGAGATCAAGTCCAGCGAGTCGGCCGAACGCGCCTTGTGTGAACGCTTGCAAAGTCTAGGTGTGCTGAGTGACTCCACCATGCCGATCGGATGGAGCGACAGCAACTGGCTGGCCTTTTTCGGTTCTTGCGACCGGAACAAGAAGGCAGCCGGCACCAGCTGTCCGGAATCGACCCCGTGGGGTTTAAGTTCGGGCGCCGACATGAAGAACTGGCTGCTGATGGTTGCCGGCTGGCTGATCACGGCCATGGGGGCGACGCTGGGCGCGCCGTTCTGGTTCGATTTGCTCAGCAAGTTGGTCAAGATGCGCAGCAGCGGCGCCGATCCAAGCGCCGACGCCAAGGCGAAAGACGGCGCCCCCGGCGCGGCGCCAAGTACCCTGACGCAGTCTGGCGCCAGCGCCGACGGCATGCTGCGGCCGGCATCGAGCGATGCCATGAACGCCGCTGAGCTGGCATTGAACGAAGACGACATCACCCGCATCCAGCGCTCGCTGGGCATTCCTGCCACCGAACAGGATGGACGGATAGGCATACTGACCCGGACCGCCATTTCCGCATGGCAAAGCGCGCATGGCGCGGTGGTGACCGGGCAACTGACCGCGACCCAGATTCAGGAACTCTTGCTCACCCCTGCCACCTGGAAGGACGATGACTATGTCGGCTAATGGCACCCTGATCGCGGCGTATCCCACCCCGGTAGAATTGCGCGTGCGCACCAGGCTCAATGTGCGCGCGGCGCCCACCCGCACCGCCGCGCTGGTGGCAAGGCGGCAACCTTACGATACTTTGCTGGCAGACCAGTTGCTCGATGCGGAAACCTTTCTCGACAATTCGCACTGGTACCGGCTCGCCGCCGGCGGTCAGTATGTCTGGGCCGGCGGGGTGGACCGGGTGCTGCCCGCTGCGGCGCTGCCCGCGCTGCCCGCGCCTCTTCAGGTGAACCGGCGCCAGGACGGCACCATCCGGCCGCTGGATGCTGCCCAATTGAATGCCCGTTATGGCCCAATCACTGCCCTCGGCCATAATGTGGACGGTAGCGTCACGCTGGCGCCACCCTGGGAAGCCAATCAGATCGTCGACTTCCTCCATCCGCTGCTAGCCAATATGGGCTTGCAACGGCTGCGGGTACACCGCATGGCATTGGCTACATTCCAGAGCGTGTTCGATTCGATTCAGGCCGCTGGCCCGGCAGTGAGCGATCGTCTGCTCACCTGCGACGGCGCCTATTTTCCACGCCACGTGAACCATTCCAGAGACCCGAGCAGCCCACTCAGCTCGCACACATTCGGGATCGCCCTTGACCTCAATTCCGCTTGGAATGGCTACGGCAGCCGGCCCGCAGCAGCCGGTCTGGAAGGCAGCCTGCACGAACTGGTGCCCTACTTCGCCCACCATGGTTTCGCCTGGGGCGGCCATTTTACGGGCAAGTCATGCGACGGTATGCATTTCGAGCTGGCGGTCTATTGAAGCAGCCACCCAAGGCTTAAAATGAAACAATCAAGCAGCAAGCCATGCAAGGGGGAACGGCATGACGATGCGCACGCTGCCCGTGCTCACGCACCTGACCTCGGAACAGGCCTGCACGCCGCTCGAATTGCTCGACCATGTGCGTGACTTGCTGGCACAGGCTTACGGCGGCGACATCGCGGCTATGCTGCGCGCGACGATACCTTGTCGGTCGCAAGCCACCACAGAGGCAAGCGACGATCCGACGTTTTGAGCCGCTACCGTCGCATTCAGAGGGGACTTCGCGTCCCCTTTTTTACTACAAAGCTATGCGCTTGGTGTTCAGCGCGAACTTATAGCCATTGTGAGTGAGAATCAGCTTGGACTCTGGGCAAAGACCGAGATGACGGCCAGGAACGTCCGACATCCCGTGTCGTCGCTTGATGCGGTGCTCAAGATATTCTTCCAACGCTGCAATGGTTTGCTTGTGCGTCAGAAAGACGCATTCCTCACGTCCTCGGAAAAGGCCGCGTCGCAGTAATTTCAAAAACGTCGCATCTATTTCGAAAAGTAACACCTGGACCAGATAGTAGCGCTGCGCACCAGCGCTGACGGAACACCCACTCTGACACCGCGGTGCACAAGCGTGGTGCCGGTCAGCGAGAGGCATCTTGCCAAGGTGCGCAAACTGCTGTCGGTTACTTGAAGGCAGATGTGCAATGGGAAGTATCGCGGCAAGTTTCCTACCAACGACGCGGCAACCAAACTGCTGTTCCTGGCCTTGCGTAATATTGAAAAGGACTGGAGGATGTTTGCACGAATCTGGATGCAAGTAGTTAACCAATTCGCCATCATGTATGGGGAGCGTTCTACGAACGCGATCAGCTAATTCAACTTTGGCCCCGCACACAAAATTTCTGACAGATCCCCGTTTGCATAAAACCGCTTTGGCTACAAATCCTGACTTAACGCATCAATATTAGGTACTTGCTCATCATCCCATGAATTCGAGAATGCAATTTTAGCAGTGGCATTAATCTGTTCGACCAACGCATCACTATATGCCTGCCGCGGCACCGGATTGAAGAAGGTTGCCGGCAACATCAAATGTAATTTATCCAAGTGAAGAGGTCCAATGAAGCGCTTATACAGAGCAATCCAGCCCATCAATTCATAGGCGACATGGCCAATAGCTCTGGCACGGAATGGATGAGCAGCTTCGTCATTATTTACAGGGGCGGTACACGTAAGTTCAAGATGGTACTGTGCACAGGCATGCAACATCTTCC
Organism: Massilia sp. BJB1822; assembly: GCF_013369485.1. Lineage (GTDB taxonomy): Bacteria > Pseudomonadota > Gammaproteobacteria > Burkholderiales > Burkholderiaceae_D > Rugamonas. Next base: position 648,077 of record NZ_JABWEB010000002.1, on the reverse strand, counting down.
GTACAGACGTCTCGTCGGAGGTGGAGAGGAAAAGGTGCCGATAGATTTCCGTCCGCTCACTCATTTCCTCCGCGGAACGCCATCTATTGCGCAAGACGGTGACGGCCATATCGAAATAGAAGTCAACGAAAGCTGTAGCGCGGCAACTATCGTCAGCAAGACCACCTTGTATCAGGTTATAGGTTTGTTGCGCATACCACCGAATATTCTGCTCCGTACCGCGAGCAAGAGCCAATGCAAAGTGGGTGGCAAAATACTCAAAATTGAATACTTGTCTGGTATATGCCGATGGCCGCCAAACAGCATGGTCAAGGATGCGATGGCTGAGGTCGGCATTTGCCTGGGCTCTATCCATCCATGTCCAAGCCGTAGCAGTTTCTTCTTTAGCCAACAGATTGCTCGCTAGCAAAAGCTCCTCGTCAGCTACAAATCCCAAAGCGATAGCAATACTGCCTATTTTGTTTGGATCATTTAAATACGTCGACATGAGCTGTTTGCTGGATGTATGTGCTACGTTTGGTGCGCCAGGCGCCTCCCCCCATGACCTCGAAAGAATTTCTCTATAGGCAAGCTGCTCGGTCCTGTAGTTTCTGTCAATCATCCTGCTTACTTCCTTCCTTTTTTGTTCTGCTAAGGATTGGTTAGCTGAGTTCGGCCACTTGCATTTTGGTGCCTTGACATTGAGCCGTTGCGCGATGATTGTTTTGACAGAGGTATGATGACGCATTCTTTCTCAATCTCTTTCGACTACCTGGACGTCGAGCCAATATAAGCAGCTACGTGTAATCCGCTGGCTTCACCTCTGGATTGGTTGCGTAAAGAGGCTCCATTACATCGAGCACCAGCACTCCCATGACCTTGCCGATTCCCTCACGGAATGAATGGAATTCCTCTTCCTTACAATTTTCCATTACCAAGCGCACAGAGTTGTCCAATTGTCTCAAAATATCGCTAAGTTGATTGCTTAGTTCCTGCGCAACTTCTGTCTTCATAACATCTCCAGTTAAAAATCGTGTCAGGGGCAGTTCGGATCAGCCATGCACTTGGTCACGCATCGCTGGAATGAGACGCCGTAATCTTTTGTCTGCAATGCCTCTGCGGTGCATTTTTTGATGCAGTACCCAAGAATTACTTATACATCTTGAATCGATTTTTCTTGATTCGCTCCAAGGCATCCGTCGCTTCTTTTAAGATTTGCTCCTTCGTCCGCATTCCCGAACCCGCTATGTAAGTCCCATAGCAGTTTGCCGAAGCCAAAGTCACGAAGGATCACGACCGGCCATAACCGGCTAAACCAGGACTTTCAGGTAAGGGAGCGTCTTACCATAAAGTCAACACTTGACAACGGTGAACCGATGCGATTCAATACGGACATCGTGCGCTTCCCAAAGGGAAGCTTAGTTTGTGCTAAGCAGGCAGGTGCTTCCACAGCCGCGGTTTCACACGTTGAATTTCATATTCGTCAGGACGTCGCCTTCAGAAAGAAGCGGTAGTTCCGGGGATAAACCTGCGCATTCGCCCGGATCCACCAACTCTTCTTGAGGACTCACGTCATGAACGCACGTATCTCCAACATTCTCTCCCGTCTCACGAATCTTTTCGAGGAGACCATTCGGCTCCGGGGAAACCCTGAGGACAAGACGCAGTTTCATTCGCGTCATGCCGAACACTTAGTCGCGGCCGGCTTCGGTTTCCCGAACTGGCATGGGTATTTGACAGCAGTAACCGCAAAAAGCGAACGCTGTTGCGGCTATTACCTGCCCGATACTCGAATGATCATATCTCGGATGAGTGATCTGGGCTATTCCGGGCCAATCGCCGCCCGATGCCCAGACCTTTTTGCCCAAGCCGTCACCAACGGGGACGGCTCGACCCGTGCCGAGTTCGCGGAAGACTTGGAAGGCGAACGCCTTCGCGTAAGCGGATCCCAACGGCTGGCATACAACTCATTGATGCATCAGAACTTAACGCACGACGTTCTCGATAACGAAGATCGTCTGTGGTCGGTATTGGCACGTTTCGGAATCGAACACGATCGCGAGGCAGAGGACAACCTAGAGATATCCATCGATATGCCGCCCGACTTCCCATCGCTTCACCATCTCGGCCAGACAGTCGACCTGCCGATAACGGCTGTCTACGATCTAGATCAAGGAAGCGACCAGGAAGCGCTGTTCCATGGCGACAATCGACAGCTTGGCTTTCGCGGCAACCTGCGGTTAAAGCCAAGCGGCAAGCGCGGATGGGCGTACCCGACCCTCAAGATGAATTCGGAGCCTTTCGTTGATGGCCGTAACGCGGCCGAGATACAGGGCAACTTTCAAGCGTATGACTGGCCTGATATTGATAAGCAGAAGTTTGACGACGGCTATGCTGCTGGCAGAGCAGGGATGACACCAGCTCCGCAGGCGTCGTTCGACTGGCTCGCTGGCTGGGTAATGGTCGCCAACGGTGCAAACGCGACCGGTCATATGAGTACCGGCCTAGTCGATAAGGCACTTGCCGAGGCCATGGCCAATGCTTCAACCTTGGATACATTTAGTCCTAAGGACGTACTCGAGCTGGCTGCTCAAGCTTGTCGCTCCTGCGCATCAACACGTAACCGACGCTCGCTCGAGGAAATAATCCAGGAACAAGTAGATCGCCTAGACTGATTGTCGGCATCTTGATGACGGCGCGACTAAACCATCGCAAACAAGTCACGCCGTTGCTCTTTCAGCGTCGCATGCAGCGGTTGCCGGCGTGGCCGTTCGGTGAAGCAGAAATGCGCTGTCTTATGAAGTAAAAATTCCACACAGTGAGCGCAGCGGACTTATGATCTGCCTGCGACCGGTTGCGGTCCTTCTGATGAGGCCGCAACCCGAAGCGGTCATTGACCAATATCCTCAGCCGTCGTGTCGCGGCGCGCAGTCGAGCCGCTCAAGCCGTACGCGACGCAGCCGGCCGACATCGCATAGGTGCGCATTGTCGCGCACCGGATCGTGGCAGCGCTGGCGCGGCAGGAATGAGTTAGGCCTCGGCACCGACCGATACCTCCCACTGTTCGGGCGCCAGGCAGTACAGAGCCATCACGGCCTCGGCCACGCGCGCAGGGAGATGCAGGTCGGGCGCTAGCGGCGGATCCGCCTCATCGTCCGAGCTGTCCGTCGGATAGGCTGGCGGCAGGCCAGGGGAATTGACAGCCGCCCAGTTGCGCTCGCGGAGCGCCGCGGCGATGCGTTCGCGGTGCTCCAGGCGCCACGGCGCGGGCACCAAGCAGCCGTCCGGCGTCCACCACGCCAGGTCGACCTCGATGCACAATTCGTCGTCCTGCCAATACGGGTCGCACACAGCCGGCCGAACGGCGGCGATCCGAATCTGGATGCCCAAGCCGAACGTCGACGCGTGTACCCGGCACGGATCCAGTCCGTCCAGATACGCGATCAACGCCCGCCGGAAGTCACGATGCAACTGGCCGAACACGCGCATGCCTTCCATTCTGCGCCGTACGATCATGCCACGGTAGAAGCGTGCGATAGGTACGTAGTCGCGTGGGTGCGCGGTGGCGACATGCCCCTCCACGTCGACGATATCAGCCCTCTCCATCGCTATACGCCGCAGATCGTTCCAGACCCAGTCGGCATTGAACTCGCTCAACGCCGCCTTCCTGAAATCGTCGCCGGTGCGCGCCAGCGCGAAGAACCGGCAGGCGCTCACCCCGCGGTAATCGAGTTCCTGCGCGCTGTCCGGCGTGTATTCGAAGTAGTGCAACTCCACCAGGTAAGCATGTGCCGCACGGCGCAGGACGATCTTCCTGCCGCCTTGCGTGGGCCACTTCAGCAGCACATCGAGCGGGTCCTGCCAACCCGACGGCGGCTGGCCGACAATGTAGTCGTCGCCGCCGATTGCGAACCGCGCCGGGAAATACCGGCGCGGCGCCTCTGACGGCGCAACAATCTCGTACAGCCAGTTGCGCGGCAACTGCCGTTCCACTTCGTCGCGTCCGGGCGGAAGCAGCAGGTCCTCGACGGTCGTTCCCAGGATCTCCGCTAGCCGGTGCGCCGTGGCCAGCCTCGTGCGTGCCCCCTTCTTGATGCGGTGGATGGTCTTTTCGCTCATGTCCACGGCATAAGCCTTGATCGGCCTGCCGGCTAGGGCGATGCGCAGGCAGACCTTGTCGGGATTCAGCTGGATGGTGTCTCTCGGCATTGTCTCGTTCCTGATCCTCATCGTCCGCCGCCGGCTTTTCCGTTGCGGGCTGCCGCGCGCGCCGCACGGGCCGCAAAATCGTCCTTTGACACCGTACCCGTGTCTTTCATTGCATGGCTCTGGATGGCCGATGCTCGGCTCTGCCTCATCGGGGTCTTGCCGGATGCGGCTTTGCCCACGTCTACCTTCGTCTGCTTCGTCATGGTTTCCTCCATACGTTGATCTGTACCGGAGGAACGATAGAGCAGCACCGCTGTTTAGTCACGTCCTCGATTGGGACATATTCGGACATGACGCCAGCGTCAGGCAGGTGGAGCAGCGAATCTGAAACTGCACTCGTTAGCGGAAGCAGCTTCTTCTTTACGAATAGCGGTGAAGTTCGCGCGTCGGCCAACCATGTCAGCTAGCCGGCAGGCAGGCGGCTAGCAGGGAAGTATGGCGGACGAACGGTGTTCAGGGCTGCGCTCGCCTGGCCAGTGAGGCGAAGGTGGCACACCTGAGCGCAGAGCTATGTAACCGCACCGCCGAAATCGAGCGCCTGAAGCTGGTGCTGGCACAGCTCAAGCGCATGCAGTTCGACCACCACTCGGAAAAGCTGGACCAACAGATCGAGCAGTTGGATCTGCAACTGGAAGACCTGGAAGCCGAAGCGGCTGTGGCCGAAGCGCATGCGCCTGTGGAGGGCGCGCCACGCAAGAAGGCCAAGTGCAAGCCGCTGCCAGCCCACTTGTCGCGCGAGGAGCGTGTGCACTTACCTGCCAGCGAAGCCTGCCCAGCCTGCGGCAGCAACCCGAAGGTACTGGGCGAAAGCGTGTCCGAGCAGCTGGAGTACGTGCCGGCCAGCTTCCGCGTGATCCGCCATGTGCGCCCAAAACTGGCATGCGCCTGTTGCGACGCCATCGTACAGGCGCAGGCCGCCAGCCGGGTCATCGCCGGCTGGATCGGGTTCTACAACAACCAGCGGCCGCACCAGGCACTGGGCATGAAAACACCCGCTGAGGCATTTGCTTTAGCGGCTTGAGTTGAGCAGGAACCGCTGGGTCATCACAACATTTCTCTCAGATTAGAGCCTCGCATATTTCCGGACCGGTTCAGCTGCCCAATCAGCACTGTGGATCCGCACCTAAATCAGCTGGTTATACTCATCATGAGCGCCAGTTGGACCTCGTTTGAATTAGCTTCCAGACTCCGTAAAGGTAGGCTTTCACAATAGCCCTTTCGTTGCGCGACAAACCTTTTTCCGCGTTGCCAGCCACAGCCTCCAGCACATCGGCATACTCGAATACCTTTTCATAAAGCCTTTGCAGAACCAAACGCTTTAGAACAGTGTAAGGTGGAGGGCGAATGCCTAACGTCCTTGCGAAATCTTCTAAAATATTCCACGCATTCAGGATCATTCTCCAGGCAATCGCGTCAGAATTTCTTAGGTCATTTCTACTGCTCAGCAACTCCCAAAGCCTGTCGAAGTCATATGAATATAGAGAATCCGCTTGTACTTTCCAGCCATGATTCTCTGCGTAATGAATGGCCTCGTAGCTTTCCAATGCAGAGAAAATTGCTCCATCACGTTGTGTGACCACATAGTCAGAATCGTCGCCACCATCTACCCATAGAATAAAGTGACTTCGATGTCCCCAGACAATTTCCGTTAAATAGCAGGTTCTATTAATCATTTCCACCAACTTCTATGTCGCTCACACGCTTTCTTAAGCTGACTGTATGAACCGTTCCGGGATTTTGAGAGGCGCCTTGGTTTGAGTCATGCCGGGATGGCCTGACTCGAAAGTTGAACCGGCCCGGAAATCTGGGAGGCTCCAATCTTTGAGAGAATGGAGCCATGAACAAGAAATCTGCACGATATTCCCCCGAGGTGATGGAGCGCGCGGTGCGCATGGTCGAGGAATCGGCCAGCCAACACGATTCGCAGTGGGCCGCGATCACGTCCATCGCCAACAAGATCGGCTGTACGCCAGAAACCCTGCGGCGTTGGGTACGGCAGCATGAAGCTGATTCCGGCCTGCGTGCCGGGCCAACAACCGCCGAGCAAGAACGAATCCGTGCCTTGGAGCGAGAAGTGAAGGAGCTGCGCAAGACCAATGAGATCCTGCGCCTGGCCAGTGCTTTTTTCGCCCAGGCGGAGCTCGACCGCCGCTTCAAGCCTTGATGGCTTTCATCGACCAACACAGCAGCATGTACGGTGTCGAGCGGCTTTGCAGGTTGCTGCAGGTTGCCCCATCCAGTTACTGGCGTCACGCCGCCCTGCGGCGCAATCCAGCGCTGCGCTGTGCCCGCGTCCACCGCGATGACTTTTTGAGCGCTCACATCCGCCGTGTGTGGGAAACCAACTTCCGTGTCTACGGTGCCGAGAAAGTCTGGCGCCAACTGCTGCGCGAGCGCTTTGAGGTGGCTCGCTGCACTGTGGAGCGCTTGATGCGTCGGGCTGGACTGCGCGGGGTGGTACGCGGCAAGGTCGTGCGCACCACGGCGAGCGATGCGGCCGCACCTTGCCCGTTGGATCGGGTGAATCGTCAATTTCGGGCTGACCGCCCTAACCAGCTGTGGGTGTCCGACTTTACGTACGTATCGACCTGGCAGGGTTTTGTCTATGTTGCCTTCGTCATCGACGTATTCGCGCGCCGTATTGTCGGCTGGCGCGTTAGCAGCTCGATGCGCACCGACTTCGTGCTCGATGCGCTGGAGCAGGCCCTGTACGCCAGGCAGCCCGAGCGCGACGACGCTTTGATTCACCATAGCGACCGAGGTTCGCAATACGTATCGATCCGATACAGTGAACGCCTGGCCGACGCCGGCGTTGAGCCATCGGTTGGCAGCAAGGGCGACAGCTATGACAACGCCTTGGCCGAAACGATCAACGGTTTATACAAGGCCGAGCTGATCCACCGCCGCGCTCCCTGGAAGACCCGCGAAGCCGTCGAACTGGCCACGCTGGAATGGGTGTCTTGGTTTAACCATCACCGGCTGCTGGAGCCGCTTGGTCACATCCCGCCGGCAGAAGCTGAGATGAATTACTATCGTCAACTTTCGAGTCAAGCCATCTCGGCCTGACTCAAACCCAGGAGCCTCTCAAAATCCCGGGCCGGTTCAAGTTGACGATAGTAGTTCATTTCAGCTTCGGCAGGTGGAATATGGCCGATCGGTTCCAGCAGCCGATGATGGTTGAACCAGCATACCCATTCCAGCGTAGCCAATTCGAGGGCCTCACGAGTCTTCCAGGGAGCGCGACGATGAATCAGCTCTGCCTTGTACAAACCGTTGATGGTCTCGGCCATGGCGTTGTCGTAGCTGTCCCCCTTGCTGCCCACCGAGGGTTCAATCCCAACTTCTGCCAATCGCTCGCTGTAGCGAATGGATACGTATTGCGAGCCGCGATCACTATGGTGGACCAAAGCCCCCTCGCGTTCCGGCTGGCGGGCATACAGAGCCTGTTCCAAAGCGTCCAGCACGAAGTCCGTCCGCATCGAATGGCTCACGCGCCAGCCAACGATGCGGCGTGCGAACACGTCGATCACGAAGGTCACGTAGACGAAACCCTGCCAGGTTGAGACGTAGGTGAAATCGCTGACCCACAACTGGTTCGGACGGTTGGCGTGAAACTGGCGGTTGACTCGATCCAGCGGACACGGCGCAGCCTTATCGCTGGCCGTGGTGCGCACAACCTTGTCCCGTATGACGCCCCGCAGGCCGACCCGGCGCATCAAGCGCTCCACTGTGCAGCGGGCAACCTCGATCTGTTCCCGGCGCAGCTGGCGCCAGACCTTCTCCGCGCCATAGACTTGGAAATTGGCTTGCCACACGCGGTGAATATGTGCACTCAAATGATCATCGCGTCGCGCACGTGCGCAACGCAAGCCGGGATTGTGACGCTGCGCCGCATGGCGCCAATACTTCGACGGAGCGACCTGCAGCACTTTGCAAATCGGTTCGGCTCCGTACGCCGTACGATGCTGGTCGATAAAAGCCATCAGGGTTTGAAGCGGCGGTCGAGCTCCGCTTGGGCGAAAAAAGCACTCGCAAGCCGCAGAATTTCGTTTGCCTTACGAAGCTCTTTAACCTCGCGCTCCAACGCCTTCAAGCGTTCTTGTTCGGCCGTGGTCGCGCCTTCGCGCTTGCCGGTATCGCGTTCATGCTGGCGAACCCAGCGTCGTAAGGTCTCGGCCGTGCAGCCGATCTTGGCAGCAATGGACTCAATGGCGGCCCACTGGGACTCATGCAGGCCGGCCGATTCCTCGACTATGCGCACCGCGCGCTCCATCACTTCTGGGGAAAACTTGGTAGATTTACGTTTCATGCGCTCCATTCTCTCAAATGTTGGAGCCTCCCAGATTTCCGGTCCGGTTCACTCGTACTTCGTATCATCAGCACCGTCGCCGGTGTTGTCATCAAGTACGTAGTCGATAGTTTCGCGAATGTCCTTGGTTGCATTTACTATTCGAATCCGCTTATATGCGTGTAACCTCATCCTTCGAATCGGCGATGCGAGCAGAGCATTCAGAAAACTGTGTGTAGATGATTCTACATCTTGGAAATCTATTAGAAATGCCTTTCCATCCTCAACTGCAGGGATCAAATACCTATCTCTATGCTTAATCGCATCCTCTTTATTATCAGCATATCTACCAAAATAGTTGTAGACATGAAGATAGTAGCGATTCTCCTCATTAGCCTCAGTTCGAGCCTTTACTTCAGTTCGCGCTTGCGCACGAAAATCATTCATCATTGCATCTAAGGCAAAATCGGTTCCTTTATCAAGCCGCATAGTTACAAGTGCAAAGGTTCCCGGCCAACGGTATTCGAGATGCTTTGATGTCGTGTCCATTGGTGAAATGTGCAGAACTCCATCACCGGAGATTAGATACATGTCAGCGCGGAGTCGCCGAACAATGTTGGAAGATAGGAACAGCCCCATTCCAGCATTATTCCTATTCGAGTACGGGTCTTGGCGTCCAAAGGTACCTGAAATTTCAGGCTGGATTGATAATCGTAAAGCTTCCTCATCGCTCCCTATTGCCGGATACGCCTGTGATAGGTGTTGCTTAACACCCACTCCGATATCGGCTACGATGAAATGAAGTTCATTCATCTTTTCATACCAAGTAAACTGCAAAAGCCCCGGCATTGGAAACCGCCGCCCCCATCGCATGAAATCAGACTGACCGTGTTCACGAAGATTGTAAAGAAGCTCTGAAAGAACATACCGCAAGGTTTTTTGATATTCGACACCAAATTGCACTGTGAACTCATCAAGAGACTTAAGGGCCTTTTGAAAATCATCCGAATTTCGAATTGCAAATAATGGTTTATGCTCATTATAAGCGAAGTCAACTTTCGGATCAGTTGAAACCGCAAACAAGCCCTGCGCCCCCAGCATCCTCCAAACACGACTTCCATTCATTTGATTATTATTTCCAAACTTGAAAGAGATATTACAGTTTTTTTGTTTCAGTTTCCAGCAATACAAAATCAACAAAGTAACAGCTTGGTAGTTCGCGCTACTACACTCTGTAAAATCAATCTCAACTGGAATTTCCTGCAGAGTCCAATCCAAAATAGCAAGCACCTGGTCGAAATGCTTGGTCTCAGCATGATTGAAAGTTAATCCTGAAGGTAGCTTTATGACGATTTTCGAGCTTTGACGAATTTTTCGACGGACACCATATAATTGTTCCTTAATAGAAGACGCCATTTCAATCTCCTTATCGGAATTTTCTTTACATAGTTAAATCATCCGTTATTGATCAATAATTCAGGACGATGGCATTCAGCATCCGCGAATCGGATATAGATTGCATTAGAAGATCAGAACCGACTTTTCGCATACCGCAACAATCCCTGCTTTTGCTTTCAGCGATATCTACCTGCGACATAATTATGCAAGCCGATATCGACCACCATCCTTCCGATCTAATCATCAGTCCTGTAGACATACCAAACAGTAGAATTTTCGAAGACAAATATATTCTGGTTCATAAAACCTTTGAAGCGTCCATGAGGACTATTTATCAAGCTAAAGAATCCTTCCTGTGGCTCTTCTGGCCAGTAGAACAACGAACGACGATCCCCTGCTGGCTCATAAAGGTCAAACTCAATGCAATCCTCACGTACAACCCTGATAATACGACTTACTCCCTCTAGTACATCTGGAAGATGCATATCAGAACCATGCGTTCGAGTTGAGAGCAGAGTAATCCTCGTTCCAACCTTTGCTCTCCGTCTTAAACCAGAAAGCGCTAACTCGTTGCGCTGACCAAATAGGGAACTGCAAAAAACCATTGCCATCCCATCAAACAAAGCAGCCATTTCCTCGGATCTAATTCACTACAATTACACAGCCTTCGACTAGCTCTGCACCGAAATGCGAATGCGTAATCGTCTCGACCTAGGCCCCACGCCACGGCCGCTCCATAATATGCTCTACATCGGCCCCACGCTGGATGCCCACCTTGAGAACAACGCCGTCAACGTCTTGCTGGCTAGGTTTTTCCGCGACCTTGGGGTTCAGCTTACAACGACTTGGCGCGCCTAGCGATCTCGAGATGCGTTTGTGTTGCTCATAATGAACGATCGCCTGAGCAGGAATTCACTGGGTCATTACATTCGCCGATATAAGGACCCCTTCGAGCAGCAGGCGTACGGCCCGCTGCGCCGTGGTGACGAGGCATTGATCAGGGGCGTGCCAGGCTCGCCAGCAGGCCGCTGGCAAAGCTGTCGCAGAAGGCCGTCAACGCTGCTTCTTCGCGAACCACGATCCTGCTCGAGGTCGAGCTGGAACAGGCCCGCGCGCGGGGCCACGCAGCGCAGGTGGTTCGCGCTGCGTGGATGGGGGCTGTGCTGGCGGTATTCGTGATGTTGGCCAGGTGCCAAGCTGTCATTAGATGCTGGAGAAACAGTTGATAGATTTCTGTCTACTTCTGAGCGCTGGAGTGCTTGCAGGTCTTAATCCAATCCGACACAGGGCGATGGGGACTCTCTCGAAGGCTAAACAGTGCGTCGCCAAACGACTGCAGACGTGATCCGTCCTTATCCAGAAGGAAGAACAGCTTGTCGGTACTATGGATAATGTAGGCCTGTTGCTTAGCGTCGGCCGGTCCTTCGCCACCTGAAAGCTCCACGGATCTATAGTGCCACAAGAAATCATCTCCCGCACAAGCAAATTGCCGCAGTTCAGATTTCGAAGGGTTATCATGAAAATTGAGAGGTATTTTGCCGGTAACTGCTACATATAGTTGGGCATATTTTCTGACACCTTCAGCATGTGCTTCCTCGATAATAAAGGACTTCAGCAAAAGATGAAGGAGCAGTGTCATGGCAATGCCAATAAGGAAGAGCACAAGCGCAAGAGCGCGGATACCAACTCTGTGCCAGCGTTTCGCATTTACATTCACCGTCGGCTTCTGGCGTCCCCATCGCCGTCTTGGGCCGAGCTTCATCCACGCTTTGTTGGACGGATCGGTCAGACGATCATTGATCCCACTTAACTTGCGGGCTGCGCTTGCAGCTCTTGCAAGCTTGACTCTTTGCCATCTCCGCCAATGGCTTTCCCGCCCCCATTTCGCCCGTTCCCACTCCGTTAGTATCTCTATAAGATATAGATAAGAGACGGTGACGGCAAGTACGGCGCCACTATAAGTCCAAGGCTTGGTCAATCTCAAACCCAGTAAGATGGTTTCGTTTACGCCAACCGGGAATAGATTGCTGCCAATTCCGGCAGCCCTATTCCATCCCTCAAGGAATGAGGTACCAGCGGCAAAGCCGACGATTCCGATTACAGGTATCGCCAGCGTCACGATCTCAAGAAAGTGCCGGTGCAAAAAGCTCCAGCCGGGAAACATCGTCTTCAGGTTCTCGTTATCCTCACTACCTTTTTCTTCTTGTTCTCTCATCTTTACGGCAATTCCTCTTGAATTAATTGTTGCACCAAATCCTCGCTTCACAAAGAGGTGGCTTCGACAGCCATTGGTTCTTCGCACCGACGGATTCGGAGATACAAGACCCGCAGAGTCGACTGGCATCCTGCTTAATCGCACGGGTTCGACATCCTTCGCCTGGGTTGCGATCGGCACCCTTGCGGCTTCCTTGTTCGGCACGAACTTTTTCCTGAACAGGGCATTGGCTCGACAGCGTTGATATCTGATGTTCGCAAATGCGGTCGGCCCTGTAGTGGTTGAGAGTTGACCTGAGGGGCGGAGTTCAATGGCCAGCAGCATCCGCCCCGAAGCCGTCGGCCGCAAATCTGCCGAATTTTTTTAGTGGCACGAAAGTTGAGCGTCATACCCTCTTGAGCTGCGGCCATTTAAATGGTTTGGAATAGACGTCATTCCACAACTGATCTTGTACTTTCACAATCAGGGTGGCTTGTGTAGCACCTGAAAGGATCTTCTCTACGATTTCTTTTGGGACAAGAACATGATGAGATTTACGAGCCTCAAGACACATGGGGCAACCGTCTTTGATGGCGTAATTGGATAGGCTGGTGTGGCACCAGCCCACTCTTTTAGGCCAGCGTTTATAACGCCAAAAATGCAATAGCCGTTCCTTTGCCCCGGCTTCTCTATACGGGTAAAGAATACCTATAGCACCAAGATGAATATCATGCGAGGACGTATTTCTTACGACAACAAAGACTCCGGATGTGGTCACGCCATCAATAGTTTCAACACCAAAAAGTACATTGACTTTTATTCGAGGCCGAGACTGAACAAGGTTCCAAAGAAAGACTACAGAGGAAAGGAGAGCCGCATAAATTGCGAGATAATCAGTAATTTTTAACGTTTGAATTTTATCATCCAATGTCATCTTCCTTTAATTTTCATTTTTTGGAAAGTCTGTTTTTTCCGACATACGTCATCGGTCTACTTTGGCTAAAGCATTACTTGTCGCTCACTCGCGAACGATTGTGTTGTCAGAATCTTCTAGTTCAACGTTACCCTGATACTTGTAGCGCTCAAAAATCTGAGGAACCGTAAGGAATCCTTCCTAGAATTGAATAACAATCCTTGCAAGCTAAGTTAGCCCATAATTCTCTCTAGCATAGTCGATATAGAAATCAGATTCGACTGATGTAAAGGCCCATTTATACCAGTCATCGATAACAGGCTCGTGACCGATGAAATTCACTTCGTTCGTAAAAAACCAATGATAGTGCTTTCTCGCGTTAGCTGTATCCCAACAAATTCTCAACGCATTCATTATGTGCCTTCGTGTACCACAATGCTTATTTGGAAGGCAGGAAATATCAATTACCCAACTTACCATAAATTCCGGCAGCAACTCAAAATTCTTCTTTTCAACAGCCCTTAGAGTCTCGTCTGCGATACCGATCCCTTTAAAGACCTTCGTACTCCACTCATTAAGAACGGCGGCTGTGATCATAAAATTAAACACGTCGTACGGATGTGACTCGACGGACAATTTTTGTGCGTCGATGCGCAACTTCTCCAATAAATCCATCGGCAAATTAGTCCCGTAAGACGAGGCACTCATGGTAGCTCTTGGCATATCGTCCTTCTTTTACAGGAATTGCATGGCTGAGACCGTGCACGTCTGATGTTGATTGTGCTCTCGTGGCCGTCAGCTAATGGCCGAACTCAACCGACGTCATTCAGGATAGCATCTTGCCCAGATGGAAAATACGCGCATTGCCACAAGAAAGCCGAAGCCCCCGTTGCGAACGAACAGAAAGAAAAGCTCGATACCTCAGGTGGGCGCCTGCGTTTGCCAGTCCATAAAGCTGGACACCCCGAATTGAGGATAGGTTATTTCAGCAAAGTTCTTCTCAAAAATCGTTAAGAGGTCTGCATCAACACTTGGATTTGACGCCGATGGATTAATGAATATACCGCACGTATCCCGCTTGACGGGTCCTCCCGCTGCATCGACGAATCGTCGCCCCACGACAATCGCACTGATTGACGAGGGCAAATCCACCGCCACTTGGGAAACGGATTCAACAAAGTTGTCTTCCTCCCTCACTCGGGTGCCATCTCTCTCTGCCAATACAACGTGGAAGATTACAGGTTCCCGCGGAATAGCTGGGAGCTTTTTAGCTTTATCGGAGAGTTCTTTCTTCAGCTTTGCTATAGGGTCTGCCGCATGAAACTCCTTCACTTCGATTGCGTATTTAACCTCTCCCACCTTGACCAGTAGATCATTCGTTGCATTGCCTACACCTGTCGGAGCTTCAAGCCCAACTAGGAACCCACGTTGCCGCAATTCTGCGGCCATGCAAAGGTTGTGCTGCGAACCAGGACTTCTAGTGAGTTCTTTGAACAAGCGGTCAGCTCCAGGAAAACCAGTCAGCTGTTGAACTGCCTGACCAATATTGACCAGATAGTTCCACGCTGGGTCGACGCAAATAGCGCCCAACGCAGTTCGCGCGAGGTGGGCTGCAGGAAACCAGTCAGGCATCTCACGCCCTGCATTTGCGGCTAATTTGATTATTCCTCTCTCTTGAGAAATATCGCGGTACTTACGCTTTACCCATTCGATCTGAAAGATCTTCTTCAAGGGACGTAACGCCGTTAGAGTTTCTTCGCGCGTATACCCGCGTACCTCGAAAAACGGATCCACTTTAACGCGGTTTTCTATCCGCCCCCACAGTGTTGGCCAATCCGCATCAGGGAGGTCGAACATATTGGGACGTATCGAGAAATGCACCCGGTCGCGATGCTCGGCAGGCGCTAATTGCTCGTTCAACGCTATTTGAGCACCGCTGGCTTCGGAGCTAACCGTCCACATGTTAATAGTTTTAAGAAGCACACCAGCTGTTCGAACAATAGGTGCCCAAAATCCTGGATGGTCGCGTAGGAAAAGGTGGTCGTATTGCAGGCGCCCACCAATCCGATACCATGTTCCATCGTTGGCAGGAGCCAAATGGACGCTGAAATCCCGTATACGTCCTCGGAATGTTAGGGTTCCATTTGCAATCGCCACACAGTTACAATTGGGTGCTGCAGCAAATCGAATGTCAGTAATCTCGTACCGTAAGTTTAAGTCTTGGTGCATTTGAATACGCCTTCTTAACCTGAAGTGGATCTTTACTTGCCATTCAGCCTTATTGGTCGGATTCTCTCATATATCTAGGGAAGCGCTGAACAATTCACTTTCGCGCGCGAAAGTCGGTCCGATCTGCGGGTGAGTTTCGCACGCTGCAGTTTTTGATCGAACCCGACGCCCAACTGTTCCGGATCGGCCGTTTCGAGCGACCTTTGCGGCCGGTTTCCGGCCTCAGGACGTAACTTGGGCGTGCGCTGGCCCAAGGAACCTGCGAGCCAGGACCAGGTTGGCGAAGCCGAACAGCGTCGACATCAGCGGATGGCCGCGGCCATCGCCCTTCGGGTAATACGGCAGCAGCGCGGCGACCAGCGCCGGCCATGGGGGCGCTGCCTCGATCTCGGCCAGGAAGCGCTCGCGTCGCGTCAGCTTTTTCTTGCTGGCGAACTCTGCGTCGGAAAAGCTCGTTTGCTTCATCTGGCGATTCGGAATGATGGGATGCGTCATTGTTCCAGTTGTATATCCTGTCGGGGAACTCAGCGATTAAATCAGCGGTTCCTTAGCAAAGGTGGAGAAAATCTTTATGAAATTAGTTGCCCGCAGGCAGGAGCATTGTTGAATATAATATTTAATCTTGGCAGCTTTCCTTGCATCATCTAGCATAAAAATATTCCTTTTCAACTTTCCTGAGCCAACCTTCATGATCTGGGAACATCGAAGTATGGTCGATGCCCGCCATTTCTAGAAATAGCTCAAAATCGCTTAAGGAATCCGTGGGAATGCTAACTGCCCTAACGTGCCTTTTTGCATAATTATGGATTGAATCATCGCTGGTACCATGAACGGTGAAAAATCCTCTCTGCGCATGTATTCTTTCATTTGGTCTTGGCGCATAAAATGGCATTGCATATTTGTAAGGCCAATTTTTTTCCTTAATGAATCGTCTGTAATAGTCCATTTCCGGATCAATATGAAAATCCCCGATTGATTTGTTATTAGACGCTCTAGCACGACATGCTAATGAAAATGGATTTAATAACCAAATTACAGGTTTTTTAGATTCACCTCCGAAATTAAGAGCAAAAAACAAAGCAACACCTAAGCACTCTGTCCAATCTAAGAGACGCGTGGCAGTTCCAAAGTGTTGCATATCTGACAAAGTAATCCACGAATTAACATTTTGATTTGCCATTCGTGTACGCAAGTAACCTCGATATAAATTGTCTTCTGTGTCTGGCTTACGTGTCCGCCAAATTAATTTAGGCAATAAACCATGGGATATTTGGGCCGCACCACGATACCAACAACCCGAGTGCGAACACTTAAGCTCCTCTCGCTTTCGCTTGATTTCGATTAGAAATTCAGTCCAATCAGACACCGACCTCTCCAATTATGAGTGGGGCTGGCTGGGATTCGAACCCACGACCTCTCGCTGGTTACTGCATCTGGCGAGCGCTCTAACCACTGAGCTACAGTCCCGTCATTGCGAATAGTGGCGACCTTTTACAGTAAGGCTACATTTGTGAACACAGGTAATGCCCACACAAAAAACGACAGTTTTGGATCGACAGCATTTTAAGAAGACTTTAACTCATCTGGCAACGGATGTCAGTCATGTATCTTAGTTGCATATGACAAGTGATCACATGGGCACCGCAAACAATCAAGCTTGTGCCTTTCTGGCAGTATGCCGCCACCACCGCACCTCTTCGCGGGGAGTTTTTCTCGTCTGACACCACCACGCGGCCTTTACGTGGCGTTGTCACGCCAAGCTAACGTTCGATAAGGCGGGCCGAGCCGGGCTGATTTTAGTCGAATCCGAAGCCTGGGCAGGCGTCGATGAGAGCTGGCGCGAGCAGGACGTCGACGACGACTATGACGACGGGGAACCAGTCGACCTGTCCGATTTGGGTAGTCCGGAGTTTTAAGTTCAAAAGGCGACGCGCTTGCATCGTCAAGCGCGGTCGCCAGCAGGCTCCTGGTAACAGATTTTCGTGATACCTAGCGTTGGAGCCGCGTGGTTGCCGGAAAACTACGGATGTATCAGGAGTCGCTTACTTACCTTTACCTCGGAAAAGCCAGCAGAGTGAATAATTAGTTGCATAAGAAAAATTACCAAAGACGAAGATCTCTCTTACCAAGCCAGAAACTTGATGTGCCTAATACCAGCTCGGAAAAATACGAACGCACATATCCGAAACCGCTTTCACGAGGGCCAAAGCTGTACTCACTCATGCCGGGTCGACCTCTTGAAAAGCTTTCAACCGTACCGAGCTCATCAACAAGCCCCAGTTTCATCGCCTCCGGTCCACTCCAGACCTCCCCTGTTCCGTAGTCGACATCTTTTTTCAGGCGCGCACCTCTGCGCTGCTCCAGTTCCCGAATAAATGCCCGCCCAATACCATCGACCAATTCGTGCGCCTTCGCATCCGCTTCATCGCTGACCGGTGTAAACGGATTCAAGAATGCCTTAAGCTTGCCGGAGGCATAGACCCGCTGCGAAATCTGCAATTGTGCGATCGCCTTGTCCAACTGCCAGGGTGCGATGATCGCGCCAATGGACCCTACCAGGCTATACCTGCCCGCCACAATACGATCTGCTCGCATGGCGGTCATATACGCGGCGGAAGCGCCCAAGGAACCAATGATGGCAGTGACTGGCTTCGGATGCGTTTTCTTAAAGATTGCGATCGCGTTGCCGATGCGCTCGGCTTCCACCGGTGCACCACCGGGACTATCGATTGCCAGCACGACATGCTTCACGCGCGGGTTTTCGAATGCTTTTTCCAGCGCCGGAATCACCTTCTCGGCGGACGCAAGCTTCCCCTCCGCCATTTCGCCCTTGATCTCAACGATGCCGACGACGTCCCTGAATGGCCCGAGCGTGATGCCGGCGGCCTGCCAGAGGAAGAATCCCCCAAAGGCTAGCGGAACGGCAATCATGACGAGTCTTAGACCAATATTCCAACGCCGAGCGGAGCGCCGTTCCTTGGTCAGCAGTTGCTGCTCCTCACGGAACGACTGACGCTGCTCACGCATTTCCTGGATGAGCTGCAGGAATATGGATTCGGTACTCGGCACCTCGTTTGTTTTCGTTTCATTCTCGTCCATCAATGTTTCCTCCGCGTCCGTGATCTATCGAGGGCAACGGCCACCAAGACCAAGGACCACCGTACCGAAGCCCAACTTTCCGCAGTCTCTGTCCCGTGGCTCTGATTGCTCAATCTTCTCATCCCTACCGTTGATTGATGGAGCATTCTCAGCAATCATTGCCTCGACAGGCTTCTCACTTTCAGCTGCAGCCAATCTCAATCGCGCCTCTTGAAATTTTGATATTTTGCATTTAACCTGAAATGAGTGCGGATACTCACTAGTTGCTGTTGATTCACGCTGAACATCTGCAACACTGCATAGCTCGGACGTAACATTTCTAAAGGATCGTTCATCCTCATATTCTCCAAATTCTGAATGAAGCACCAATAATTGTGAGTTTTTACACTTTTTTTCTATAAATTTTAAAGCCAATCTCGAATAAATTTCCGAAACCGCCATTGTTCCAACTGGAACAAAAACTGTTCGAGTTAGATAGTAATTTGTCATTGGAGAAAGATCACAGACGGAATCGTCCGTTGGGCGTCCAGAGAGTGATACTGCACCTGCATCTAGCGAACATGCGATCAAAAGTGAACCCATTCCAGAAAGAAATCGTCTCATTTCAACCTCCTATATTATGATTTTATCCAAACATATCGTCGCACCAATGCTAGGTTTCTCTGCAGGCATAATCATCGCCTCAGAACGAGAAATCGGGACGATGCTACTTGTTGGCATAGTGGGAGCTGCCATTATTTCGATATTTTACTGCATACTTTTAATTTTGAAATTGATTTTCAAATCTAATCGTCAACCGAAATATATTAAGCATTATAGTGCCATACCATTAGGGGCAGTGAAAAGCAGATCTTTTTTAGGCTTTGACCACCAAGGGAACTTGAAAATAGATAGCTTGCAACTGGACGATTAATTAATTACTTCTTTTTACCAAAAAACCCATCTACCTTGTCAAGCGATTTTCTCACTTTCCTTGCCACCACATCAGGATCATCCACTATTTGGCCATTAACCTTTCCAAATAAACTTCTCTCCACAATTAACCCATTTTGGGAATCCCTCCTCACTCCGGCTTTCCCAAACTCCTCTTCATTGCGACCAAATTCACTTTCGACTTTTCCAACCTCACTTTTGATGTTTTCTCGAATCGGCGTAACTTCGCCATTTAATCCCTTACCACCACCCCCAGCATCTCCATTCTCATTCCGTAAGCTAGACTTACTCTTTACCTTACCTCTAAACTCAACAATGAGCTTATCCAATTCTTCCCTATTCTTTACATTTCTGCCCATAATTTCAAATTGGCCTGAAATATCTCCAAAGGAATTTGGGAGATTGCTATTTCTGCTAATAACATTGGGAGTTGTTGCCATATTTCCCAGATACCAGTCCATTTTTATTCGCTCAGCGGCACTTCCTTGTTGTTCATACCTCAATAGATCTTCAAATAATTTCAAGTTTCTTGGATCCTTAGCTAAGTCCTTACTGAAAGTCTCACCGCGCTGATAAGCACTTGACACACTTTCGGAGAAGTCCAGTTGTGTACGTAGACTCGCTTCGGCTCGTTCGGACCGCGAAACCGTTTCCGAAAGTCGTGCGGCAAGCTCATGTCCCGATCGCTGATCGCTGACAATTGAGCTAATCGCACCAGCGTTCCTGCTGACCGTATCCGAAAATTCTTGAAATTTCGCTCGATCTTGACTTTTTAAGGTGCTGCGAATCAAGTTATCTTGTTTTTGGGCTGAGGCCGAATATTCCTTCCCACCTTTTGCAAACACCTGTCCACCTGCATCCGCGGGGGATAGCGCCGCAATCGCTCCCGGGATCTTCACCCCGACAAAAGTTGAGCCGCCAAATGCAACACTTGCCACCTGCTGCTCGCTCGCCCCCGTGGACGCAGATACCGATTTGACGATCTGTTGCAGTTCGTTGACCCTCTCACCCATACTTTCACTGCCAACCGAGCTGGTACCTTTCATCTGGCTCTGACCCAGAGTGTGCGTATTGGCACTCATGAGCACATCGCTGAGCGCAGCGGCCTTTTCGCGCATCGCAGCAACCGATTCGGACTGGGCCGCCGCCACGGACTTGGAAGCTGCATGCACATGCTGCTCCGTCACTTTCGCGTCGACGATGCGGGATACTGGCCCTTCATTGGCCAGTGCCCGAGCGGCCGTCAGACCGCTCTCCACGTTGCTCGTGTAAGTATTGCCGGACGCGTTATCCTGCCAACTGGTGAAAAATGCCGAGGACCGGTTCGGTGCCAACATCACTTGATCCATGCTGGTATTGCCGAGCGACACGTTGCCTGCCGCCGCGGAGCCGGTTGCTGTCGCCACCGTCGATTGCAGCATCTGGGTATTGCCGATCAGCGCGCTTCCGAACGTCTCCATGCGCTTTAACCCCGCCCAAGCGATGAGCGGTATGCTAAGCGTCAAGTAACCCACCACCGCTTCGCCAGAGATTGCACTCGAATAGATTGATGAGGAGGTCATGATTGACAGTGCATTGACACCACTGCCAACGGCCGATGCGGCGGCCAGATCCCGCGCGGCGTACACCATGGCCATGTAGTTGAGGATGGCATACAAGGGCGGCCAGAGCTGTATCCAGATCAGGACCGAGACATAGTTCTTCAGTCCCATCATGGTTTCGCGGCCACTGGTCATCAGGAGCAGCAGGATCACGATGGGGAAGATTGCATAGGTGATCGCCTCGATGGTATTCCGGATGACCGGCAGTGCCTGCTCCGCGACCTTGCCCTGGTTGATCCAGGCGGCATTGGTCTGCGCCACTGCCTGCGCGCGTCCAACGGCCAGCAGCATCGACGCCGGGTCGTTGATGCGTTGGCCAGCGATCAGGCTGGTATCGATCACGGCGTTGATCATGGCGTTCTGGCGGATGATGTCGGACGCGCTGGCTGCCGCGTTGGCGATGCCATTACGCAAATAGGCCTGCTGCACCTGCCCCGCAATGATGGCAGAGGCGGCGATGCCAGGTAACGTCGGGTTCATGCGCACCGCCAACAACCCCTGGATACGTTCGACCTGCGCTGGCATCCTGGCATTCAGGTGCTGGTACGCCTCGGTGCAAGGTGCCACCAACTGTGTGCCAACCGCGTCTGTGACGGGCGTAAAGCGCGCGGGATTGGGCGTGGACATCATCGGCCACACGTCACTGGAAGTGGCGAATTCCTCGGGCGGAATGTGGCCTGATGCCAGATCGTAGATCGTGCAGTTGTTGATGAAGTTGATCAGATCGGTGCGGAAGCTTGGGCTTTGAAACACTACCGTGCTTGCCTCGCGTATCATCCGGTTTCCAAACAACAGGCCATTTTTCTGATACGCCAGTTCGCTGGGCAGATTCGCCGAACCTGGCAAGACCTGCATCGCCATCTCATACAATTCCGTCAGCGAATTGCCCACGGTGCTGGTCAGCGAACCAAACGCTGCCAAACCAAAGGGCACGTTGTCCACGATGCGCACCGCACTGGAGCCGGTCTTGTCGACGATCCCCACCGTCACACGGGGAATGAACAGCGCCGACAGCACCAGCGTTACCGAGGCCAGCCACTGCCAACCCTGCATCCGCTGCGGCGCGAAGGCGTAAGCGATCGCCGCGGCGATAAAGCCACAGAAGGCGACGATGGCCAGCGCGCCTTTGAACGTATTGGCGCCGGCAATGGCAGCCGTGGCATTGAGAATGCCGAACAGGCTGTCGCTATTTTGATAGGCAAAAATTTCCCACATGCTCGTACTCCTTCACTTGCATCGCGCAACAGCCTGCTACCGCATATAGGCCGCGCGGCGACCGAGCAAATCCAGCATATATTGCGGCATATTGCTCCGCAACTCCCGTTGTAAAAGCTCCAGCGTTGTCGCCACGTTCTCGATGTGCCCGGAACGCTGATACATCAACGCCTTTTCGCGCAGCAGCTGTCTGAGCATGTCATCTGCCCGTTGTCGAAGCTCTTTTGCACGTATCGCCTGCTTAACGTCGAGAAAGTAGTCCTTATCTAAAGCGGCAAGACCCAGCCGCAAATTTTTCTCCAAAAAAACCGCCCCGTAATCAGCTGCGATCACCTCGCGATACCGCACAATCAATGACTCGCTAACATCCATCGCCGGCATCGCTGTCCCCAAGGACAGCATGCGGTACACCGGCTCCGATGTCTGGTTGACGAAACCGATCTCCGGGGAGTTGTTCGGGATCGGGATGCGATACTGCATTTTTTCCGCGATCGAACGCATCAGCCCCTCGACCTTGGTGACGAACGGCGTGTGCAGGTAATTGGTGTTGACCGTTACCGCATCGCATTCCGTGTAGTTATTACACTTGAGCATGTCCTGCCGCACCTTCCCGCCTGGCGCGGCGCTGGTGCCATACAGCAGGCGCGCGATCGAGGTCAGTGTGGGCGCGACCGGATCCGGGTCGCGCGTGCCTTCATAGAAGATGATCGTGCCCACGATGCTCATGATCAGTTCACGCTCCTGGTCGTCCAGCTGGGTGCCGGCCAGCTTCAAGGCCTTCCAGGTGATGTTTCCGACGAACGGCGCCTTGTTGCGGATCTTCGGGTCGGACGACTTCCTGGCCGTGGACAGTACCGAGGGCTTGTTGGCCTGGCAGCGCACCTTGGCCGCCGCGTAGTCGCTCTCCAGGCCCAGCATCACGGCCAGGTCCTCGCAGGCCTTGTCGGTACTCACACCCGTGGCCTCCATCGCCGAACCGACCAGCGACTTGGCCGCGTTGCAGGTGCCGATGTTCGCGTTGGTCATCATGCTCTCGATGTTCTTGGTCCACTTCGTCACGCCGCCCAGCAGCGGCGACACCGATTCCAGGGCCAGCTGGAAAGCCACGCCGGGCAGCGCCGCCGTGATATTGCGCAGCATGTTCTTGAATTCGGCCGCCGAGATGTGCGAGAACGAGCCGCCAAAGGCATCGATGCCACCACAGCCGGCCTTCATGCTGGGAAACTCGACCGCCATCAGCTGGTAGGTCCGGTTCTGGGTGCGCATGATGAGGCTGCCGCCGGTATAGGTGTTGTAGACCTGGCCGCGGAAGGCGCCCGGCGCCGTGTAGTTGCCGATGGCGCCCAGGTCCTGGTACATCTGCTCGACCGCCGCGTTGAGGTCGCCCGCCTGTCCTGGTAGCGGGGTCAGGGCGCCGCACAGCAGTCCGGCCGCCGCCATACCCTTCAGTTGCTTGTTTGAAGCCATGTCATCCTCCTAGTGTTTCTCCGGCCAGAACAGCGCTGCGCCCTGCCCCGCCACCTCCTGCCGGCCCTGCAATGCCACGATGCGCTCGACCAGCTGCGACTCCGAGAGCACACCGAACCCCAGCGGCACGATCCGGCCCGCGAAGGGCTGGGCCAGAAACACCGCCGGTACCTGCGCCACCTTCAGGGTGCGCACAATGCCGTTGTCGATCCGCGCCGCCGGCATGGCCGGCAGCGATCCCCCATCCAGGCTCACCGCCACCAGCGGGATACGGTAGCGCTGCCCGAAGGCGCGCAGCAGCGGCGCAAACGCATGGCAATACGGGCAGTCGCCACGGAAGAAGAACATCAATACGTGGTCGCGCCCGATGTTTGCCAGCGTCTGGGCGCGCGTGGCGGCCTGCGTCTGCTCATACACATCGAGCGCGGTGGCGTTGACCGGGCGGCCCTCTGTGGCGGGATCGAGCTCCGGATGGGTCCAGGCGATGCGCTGGGCCAGGTCGGCAAACTGCGAGGCGTTGCGCATGACCTGCGCCTCCAGTGCCATATAGCGGCGCACATTCGTTTCGGTCGGGCGGATCACGGCCACCGCGCGCAGCTCCTCCATCTCCCGCTGCAGGCGTTTCAGGCGCGCCAGCTCCGGCGGGCCAGCCTCCTTCAGCACCCTGGGCGGCACTGGCGCCGCCGGCGGCATGGCGGAGGCCGGATCGTCGTAGAAATGCCAGCCCCGGCGGGATTCGTCGACCGGCACGCCCGCCGATCTCACCGGGCCAGCCGCAGCGGCGCCGCACAGCAGTGCGGCCAGGCATGCCATCGATTGCTTCATCGCGCGCCCTCCACGGCCAGGCTGGCCGGCGGCAAGCCGTCGCGGCAGTAGTTGATGCCAAATTCCATCGATTGCCGGCCCGGCGCCTCGCCAGGCGCCAGGCGCACGCCCTCTTGCCATACCAGCACCTGAAGGCGGCGGCAGCCCGGCTGCGCATAGCGCGCCACGGTACGGACGTCGACCAGGATGGGGGCGCTGGTGCCGAAGTGGCTGCTGATCACCTGCACCAGCGGCCCCGTCAAGACGCCCTTGGCCGTCCCCGTGGGCGCGTCGATGGCCCGCACCAGCAGCGGCCGGAACTCTTCCACCACCGCGCGCGGCGCGTCCGGCGCCTGGGCGTGCGCGGCGGCAGCCAGCACCAGCAAACATCCACCACTGCAGCGTGTCAGCATTTGCCCCTCCCGAAGTAACAGGCCGGTGCGCGCGCCGCCGCCGTCGCCTGCACGGCACCCACATTGGGCAACGTCGGCACGATGGAGGCGTAAAACTCCGACAGGTCCATGCGCGAAAAATCCAGCGCCTGCAACTGCGCGACCGAAAAGCCGCCGCAGGATGGACTCTGGGGTGAACCCCAGCCCATGCCCAACTGGGCGCGGCCCTGCTCGTTTAAGATGCGCGCCAGGCGCGAGTTGAAGCAGCACTTGCCGGTGGAGTGTTCGATGCAAGCCACGCAGCGGCCCAGCACGCGGATGCATTTCGAGCACCAGCTGCCGATGCCGCGGCAGAGGGACGCCCCCTCCTTCATCGACAGCTTGCCCTCCTCCTGGCTGCATGACATCATGGACATGGCCACATAGAACACCACCGTGATCGCCAGCGACCAGGGCGTGAACGCGACGACCACGCTGTCGCCGGTGGCGAGCGTTACGGCCCCGGCCGGCAGCGGCGTGCCGTTGACGGCCACGGTAACGCCATAGCTGGTGAAGCTGCCGCTGAAACCACTGCCCAGCAGCAGCGACTTGACGCCCTGGGTGATGAAGCGGCGGTTGTTGGCGTTCATCAGGATGTCGAACACCAGGCGCGAGCCGACGCCGAACAGCGACTGGTTGCTGAACCCGGCACCGGCCCGGTCGGTCTTGCAGCAGTTCACGAGTAGGCGGCTGCGGCAGGTGTTGGCCTCACCGCTAAAAACCTTCAGCGTGCCCGGCTCCAGATACACGCCCGCCTCGCGCGCCGCCTCCAGATAGCTCATGGCCTGGGCGAAATCCGGGTCGCCAACCTGGGCGGTGTCAAAGCACTGCGTCCCCAAACAGAAGGTGTTGGGCGGGCAGGCGCCGCCGGCCGGGCAGCCGCTGTAGACGCCGCCCAGGGCCGCCTCGGTGCCTACCGGATCGCGGGCCACGGCCTGGGCGCCGGCCACCTGCGGATCGGCGGCGGTAACGGGGGGACGCGGTGTGGCGGCCGAGCTTGCCGCCTGGCGTTGCGCATCGCAGGCGATATTGCCCGGTTGCGCTGCGCACAGGAGCAGATGCTCGCGGGCCTGCTGCGCCAGGTCGGTGCGGCCATACAGCGCGCGTTCAGGCGGCGTGGTGGTGTAGTCTGGCACCACGGCCGCCGCCGATCCGGCGTTAACCGCGCCGCTGGCGACCTGGTTGGCGGCACGCGCGGCGGCCAGGTCGGCGCCGGTCTGGGCCAATACCTCGCGACTCTGCACCGCCAGCAGGCTGCACGCCGTCATGAGGGCAATCGCGCGGCGCATGGCTAGTCCTTGATCCGGTTGAGAAACACCTGCGCTTCGCGCGCAAAACGGGGCGCGCGCGAAGCAATGTGCTCCAGCGCATAGTCAATCGTGACGTCACCGGCTACCGACAGGTAGGCCTCCGGGGCAAAGCAGGTGCCGGCGTCGCAATCCTGGCCCTTGCTACCTTCGCGCAGCAGCACGAAGGTCGGCACCTGGCGCACGCCGAAACGGTCGAACGCCTGCGGGTCGATCTGCAGGGCGACCTGGCGCTGGCCCAGGAGCTTGTGCACATGGGCCATGGTCTTGATGAGGGAACCGCCCTCCAGGCCCCGCAGTACCAGCACGGCCTTGGCACGTGCCCCCAGTTCCATCAGGCGCTGCAGCGCCCCTTCCGGCATCGACAGGCTGATGAACACCAGCAGCTGCGGCCCGCCTGGCAACGCCTGCGCCGCCATCTGGCCCCTGGCCGCAACCTCCCTGGCCAGGGCGGCGACATCGACCGGCGACACCTGCTCCGGTTGCGGCGCCCGCTGTGGCGACGGCACGGGCGCAGGGACGGACGCGCTGCCGGCATGGTGAACCGATGGCGGCAAGGCGTGTACCTTGGCGGCACGCGCCATCTCCGCGTCCGTGATCTGCGGCCTGTGCTGCGCCGCCCGTGCCACGTCCGCCTCCGACACGGGCGACTGGGCCAGCGCGGGAGATGAGAGCAGCATCGCCAACGGCCAGGCTAGACGCCGGACGCGGCCGAGGTTTTCCATGCGCGAATCAATAGCCGACACAGCAATTCCCCTTGCGGAACAACATGAACGCGAAGTCCTCCCCCTTGACCGGATACTCCTTGCCCGCGCCCCACAGCACCGTGCTGCGGCCAAAGGGCCGACAGCAGCGCCCGGCCTCCTTGCCGGTGGCGGCAATCGGGTAAGTCAGCTGGCTCTTGTAAGCGACTTTGTCCATCACCGGCAGGAAATACGGCCCGCACAGGCCCGCCGCCCCGTGCCGCCCCCAGGCCAGCAGTTCCCGGTGCATCTTGGCCGTCAGGCGCTGGCTCAAGAGCTCGGCCGTGCGCACGCCGCCCAGGTGGTTGCTGACGTGCCCGTCCAGCGGGTACATGCCGCCCTGGCAGCCCGCGCACCAGAACAGTTCGGCGCGGCCGAAACTGGCGGTGGCGGCCACGCAGTCGGCCGCGCAGGCCGCAATCGCCACCGGATTGGCAAACAGGGCCGCCTCCGGGTTCAGGATCAAGGTCAGCTCATCGTCGTTCCACAGGGGATCGACTTCGGTCATATAGGCCAGATCGAAGCCAGCACGCTCCAGGCAAGGGAAATCAGCGATCACCTGCAGCCAGTACAGCGCGGGGTTGACATAGAAATGGGCCTGGTAAAAGCTGTTCTGTTCGCCCGACGCATCGGTGTGGCGGCCCGCCTCGGGCGCGGCGATGCCGGGATTCAGATCCACGCCGCCCAGAGACACCAGGCAGAAGGGGCGGCGCACCACCTCGACATGGCGGGCCGGTTCCCAGAAGCCGATCGACAGGCCGACCGTCGGGTTGACACCGCAGGAGCAGATCGGTGAACCGGGGTTGCCGATGTCTTCCTGCCCGCCCAGATCGGCCATGCGCTGGCCGCCCAGGGAAATGGGCAGGATGCAGCTCCAGCAGATATCGGTGATCGGGTTGAGAAAGCGCCCGGTGCAGGTGCTCATCCCCACCGCCGCGGCCGGAATGGCGGCACCGAGCAGCGCCGCGCAGACGAGGCCGCGTAGGAATTGCCCGTACGTCTTAATGACAGTCCTGCTGACCCGGCGCCAGTGGACGGCCATGGTCCTTGCCTTGCTGTTCATTGTTTGCCCTCCTGCCCTGCCGGGGCCACCGGGTCGGGCACCAGTTCATCGATGCGTAGGCGCCGGCCATCCTGCGACACCAGGGCCGGCACATGGCTGATGCGCAGCCGACGGATCAATATCCCTTGCTGGTCGTAATAGACGGGCACCTGCCAGCGTTTCATCAGGTCCAGATAGGAGCCGCCCGTGATCACCGGTTTGACTGCACCGGCATAGCGCGCCAGCAGCCGCCTGGCCAGCGCCACCTGGCGCGCATCGCGGCCATCAAAGAACAGCAATCGCCGGGACAGCGACACGATGTCGAGCGGATTGCTGCGGGTGCCGGCCGGGAACAGCACGCCTCCCCTGCCGTCGCCGATCGGCCGGTCGAGCACATAGGTCGGATCGAGGTACAGGGTGCGCGGTAAGGTTGCCACCGGCACGGCCAGCGGTGTTGGGCGCAGCACGGCCTGCCGGCCCCGCTCGACGATCTGTTGCTGCAGGCGGCGCAGCTCGCCACTGGCCTCGCGTTCGCGCAGGCGCCGCTCGATCATCGCCAGCAGATGCTCTTCGCCGATGCCGTAGGTCGGCCCGATGGGCGCCAGCGTATCGGCCCGGGCCAGGCCGAGGACGGCTGCCAGCGGCAGGATGGCGAGCGGGCGCGGGAATGGGATCGGCATGGCACGCTCCTAGAACAAAGGCCGGACCACGGCGATGATGTCGTCCGCGCGCACCAGGCCGGTGATGCGGTAGCGCGAATCGAAGCTGTCCGGGCTGCTGCCCTGCATGTAAAAATACTGCGGAGGAATCACCGCATCGGCGATCGGCTCCAGCAGCAGTTTGGATGCCGCCGCGTAGCGCTTGGCCTGGCCGGCGTCGGCGCCATTGACGAACACGCGGCGACCCACCACCTGCACCCGGTCGCCCGCCACGCCGCCGACACGCTTGAAGAAGGGCTGCCCGGCCAAGCCAGGGAACAGCATGGCCGCCTGGCCCCGGCAGGCATAGATGACATAGTCGCCGCGCCCCACCTGGCGCACGCCGTACTGCACCACCGCCACCGTGTACGGCAGGCTGGGCGTGACGTTAAAGAGCAGCGGCACGCGCGGCACAGGATCGACCAGCACGCGCACTGCCGCCAGCGTCCAGATGGCGCCCAGCGGCAGGTACAGGTACCAGCACCGCCGCATATGGATCAACAGTTCGCGCAGCATCACTGCATCCTTTGCCGCAGCTGCGGCGTCAGATCGGCCACCTGGGGCCGCAGGCCAACGATGGCCGCCTTGTCCAAGAGCAGGCAGTGGCAGTCGTCGGCCAGGCGTGCAAGCTCCTGGCGAAAGCGCGCCTGGAACTGCCGGTTGCGCTCCAGCACGTCCCGCAAACCGCCGCCGGCCAAGGCGCGGTCGAGCAACCGTGCCTGCATGTCCTGGTAGACCAGGGCGGCGTCGATGACGGCGATGGCCGTGGCCGGGCGCAACACAAGGCGATCGTAGAGGGCGATGGACGCCGCGCTGCAGAGCGCGGCCAAGAGCAGCTGGAGGGCCAGGGTCTTCATGCGCCACCCGCCTTCCTGGCGGCCAGCACCAGGGCGATGGCTTCGTCGATGCTGTGGCCACGGGCGCGTAGCTCGTCGATGGGCTTGTTGTCCTCGATCTTGTTGGAAAACAGCAGGTGGGTGGCCGGATCGAGCACCAAGCGCGCCACGCCCTCCCCCACCGGCGAGGAAATGTAGAGCTCGGCAAACGCGCCGGCTTCGGTGCGCAGGGAGTTGAGCAGGCGCTTTTTCGTCTCGTCCATCAGCAGGCGCCCCTTGCGGTCGAGCAGCTCGATCGACTCGGGCTTCTGGCGCAGCAGGAAGACCCAGTCGGAACAGTTGAAGGCCGCTTCCATCTGCGCCGAACCGTAGTAGTCATCCGCCCCCTGGGTGGCCGTCACCAGCGAGCCGCCATACTTGCGGGCGCGCCGCGCCGCTTCTTCCACCACGGCCGCCTTGATCGGATCGTCGCTGCCGATTTCCCCCAGCTGCTGCTTCAATTCATCGATGATCAAGAGCTTCTTGAAGTTGCGCGTCAGGTACATTTCGGCGGTGATCTGGTACAGCAGCAGGATGTTGACCACCGCATGCAGGTCGGGCCGGCGTTTGAGTTCCTCGTTTTCGATGACGATGAACTCGTTGCTGAAATCGACGTTGTTCACCCCTTCAAAGAAGCGCTCGTACTGGCCGCCCTTGGCATAGGGATTGAGCATGATGGCCAGGTCGCGGATGCGCTGGTCGTCGCGGATACCCAGGCTGGCGATCGAGCCGGTCTTGAAGGCGTCGCGCATGGCCGTCATCGTCATGCCTTGCCCATACTGCGACCACTGCTGCAGGAGCACGGTCGAAATGGCCTTGTACTGCACCTCCTCCAGCCGAGACTGCATCGAGCACATCTTGGCAATGGCCGGCACCAGCATGTCCATGTCTTCACGGATGTCCTTGATCATGGAGAAGGGATTGAGATTGATCCGGCTGTCGGCCTTGAATTCGATATAGGTGCCGTTGGCCTTGCGGCACAGCTTCTCAAACGAACGGCCCAGGTCCATCATCCAGACCTTGGCGCCCACCGAGCGGTAGGACCAGGCCAGCTCGTTGAGCAGCACGGATTTGCCGGAACCGGGCGCGCCCACCACCGCCCCGTTGGCGTTGCCCAGGTCGTTGTCGAACAGGTCCAGCGTCGTGATCTGGCCGCGCCGGCCGGCCAGCACCAGCGTGGGCGTGCGCGTGCCGCGCCATTCACCGATCACCGGCGCCAGGTGGATGGCATTGGACATGGCCTTGCGCGTGACGCGCCGCATCTTCTTCATGTCGCGGTGAAAGGCCGGCGTCAACGTCATCGGCAGGCTGGCCAAGAGCGCCTGGCGCTGCATGTAAATGTCGGCGTTCAACTCAAAACCCCGCGCACGCCAGATCGCGCGCGCCGTTTCGGCCGCCGCCGCGGCGCGTTCCGGTGGCGTGAACAAGGCCAGCTGGTGGTACATCGACACCAGTGCACCGCCCACATCCGAGGCATCGGCCGCCGCCTGCCAGTCGCGCTGCTTCTTGCCCACATCGGGCATGATATTGGCCATCTTGCTGCCGGCGTTCTGCGTGGCGCGGATATGGTTGGCCGTGATCGCCGCCCGCGTTTCGACCGGGTCGAGGATCTGCACGCCCATGGTCAGCAGGAACGGCGCGCTGTACTGCAGGGCCGGCTGCATCAGGTCACCGATCAATCCCCCCATCTGCCACAGGGCGAAGCGCTCCGGGAAGGACTTGATCGAGAAGAACCGTGCTTCGAGCGCCTCCTCGCTCCCCAGGCGCGAGAGCAGTAACCCTTCGGCCAGCGCGTCCTGCACCGTGTCGAAGTCCACGATCTGGTCGCGGATCTCCCGGCCGTCGTCATAGTGCAGCGGCGTCATATGGCTGCGCGCCATGCGGTCCGGATTGGTGAACTGCGCGCACCAGTTGATCAATTCGTCCACTCCAATCGCCCTGGCGGGTAAGGTGGCCGCACCCAGCGTCACCGACATCGTGTCGCGCAGTGCGCATAGTTCCTCGCGCCGGGTCAGGTCGTGGGCCTCGCCCGGCAGCGTCACGCTCACCATCAGGCGGAAGTCGCGGATCGTGAAGTGGTAGCCGGCCGTCAGCGAACGGCGCGTGCCTTCGAGCAGATGGGCCACCCGCTGGCGGGCCAGGCTGCGGTACAAATTACTGTTGCGCGCGGGGCGGCCATGCAGGCTGGCCTGCTGGTACTGATCCTCGTCCTCCACGCGCTGATTGGCGTAACAGGTCAACATGTCGCGCACCTGGGGCGCCGCGAAGAGGTGAAACTGGATGCCGGTCTCCTTCGGGCAATTGGTGTACAGGCTTTGCAGCACCTCCACCATGCGTTCGTCGGCGCCGCATTGCGGCAGCACTTCCAGCAGGAAGCCCAGGCAGCCATCCCGGTTGACAAACAACTGCTCGCTGGCGATGTAAGCGCGGTACGGCAACCAGGAGGCAAACTGGTTGGCCGGCGACTCCTCGTCGCGCTGCAGGCCCAGCCAGCTCAGGACATGGTGCATACCCGGCTCGCGTGTCAGGTTCTTTACCAATGTGTTCATGATCGTCTCCCGTGAATGTCGGCTAGCGGTTGCCGTCAGCCGTGTCGGCCGCAGGTGCCTCCGCCGCCGGCTGCGCAGCGGCGCCATCGGCTTCAACCTTCCCTGGCGCCGCTGCGACCGCTTTGGGCGCCAAGATGGCGGCGGAGGCAACCGGCGCGGAGGTCGCCTGCAGTACCGGGGCACGCAGGGGCGCATACGCTTCGCGGACCTTGCGCTGGACGTGGTCCAACTGCCATTGCCCCGCGTCGATCCGCACATAGACATAGGACTGGTCCACCAGATCGTGCTCGGCATCCTCCCAGGGTTTGATCCACATGCGCAGGATGCGCGGCGCAGAACGCAGTGGCATGGCCAGCGGCGTCGAGCCGGGCGCATCAGCACCTTGCATCGGCAGCAGCGCGCGCCGGTTGGCGTCAGCACCGCCACTGGGCAGACGTTTCGTGCCGCGAATGGCGTTGTAGTAGGTGCCGGACACCGATTGGCACTGCACGCCGGCCGGCGCTTTGCAGCCATACTCGGATGCGCCGTCCAGACCCGACATATTGCCGCAGCCAGACAGCGTGGCGCCCAGGGCGAGCGCAAGTACGCGTCCGGTGCCTTGTTGAAGAATAAGGAGAAGATGCATGGTTACCTCCTGAGGGAATCGGTGAACACTGCTTGCGGGAGCGCCTTGTTATCGAGCCGCACTTCGATCTCGCTGGCCGACAAGGCACCAGCGGCCATCTGGCCATCCTCGAACAGCAAGGTCGGGGTGGCCTGTACATGCATACGGGCAGCCAGCGCCAAGTTGCGTGCCAGGGGATGCACACAGCTGCGTGCAACCGGCGGCAGTGTCAATGCCCCGGCCATGGCCTGCGCGTAGGCGGCCTTCCGGTCGGGTGCGCACCAGATCGCCAATGGCAGCGCCTCACCCAGAAACGGCACCAGAAAGTGGTGGATGGTGACGTCCTTGAGGGTACGGAGCTGCGCGTCGAGCCGGCGACAGAAGCCGCAGGACGGATCGGTGAAAACGACCAGTTTGCGCCGTCCATTGCCGCGTACCACCGTGATCGCGTCGCCCGTCGGCAGTGTCCCGGCTGGTTCTGGTTGACCCAGCGTGCCAGCGGGCGCCATGACTTGGCGCTGTGCCGTCGCGGTCAAGTCCTGCATGGTGTGCAAGTCCACCAGCCGGCCAAACACCATATAGCGAGGATTCTGCAGTAAAACAAAAGCAACGTTTTCGCCCATCCACAGGGCATAGAGACCTGACACCGGTGTACGGACGGCGCGGTCAAACGCCGTTGCCGGGTAGGCCTTGCGCACGGCTTGGAGCAGACGTTCCTCGTCCTCACTGGCCCACGGGTGCCCCGCCGTGGCCAGCAGGCAGGCGGTGATCAGGGGTTTAGTCAGCCTGGGCATCGTCTTCTCCCTGCTCTTGTGTTTCCTCCGACGGCGCCGACGGCATGCGCACGCCGCGCGTTAGCACAATATCGACCTGGCGCGAGGCGTCGATCTCGATCACCGGAAAAGTCTGTTCGGCCAGCTTGATGTAGTAGTTGGCCAGGTTATCCAGGGCGCGGCCCACGCCACCGGCCATGCCGCGCCGGATCTGCTCGGCCGTCCCTTGCGGCGAGGTGCTGAGGGTGCCCAGCGGCGACGCGGTGAAGGTCGATCCGCCCTGCGCAAACCCTTGCCCGATACCGCCGACAATGCCCGCCCGCAAGGCGTTGGCCAGCAATTGCCCCTGCTTGGTCACCAGGCGCCCGCGCATGCCCAACTTGCCGTCCTCACCATACACGTTGCCGTCGATTTTCAGCTCCAGCACGCCACGGTCATACCGCACGCAGGACAGATTGCTGGTGCGCATATAGGCGCGTTCGGAGCTGATGTCGCCATAACCGGAAGCGATGACGAAGCATTCCTTCACCTGAGAGCGGTAGCGGTTGGGCAGCACCGCGTTGTCCAGCAGCCGGATCAGGACAGGCAAGGGATTGCTCTGCGCCTGGCCGCCGGTGGGGGCATCGATGCCGCCCAGGAGTTCACCGCGCACGAAACTGACCGGCAGGTAGTTCTCCAGGGTGTCCTTCGACGCACTGGCAGCATCTTTACGCCCGGAACCCTGCGCCGCATCCGGCGAGGTTTCGCGCGCAGTCCAACTCCCCAGGGAAATGCGCACTATGGCCGGCGCGTCCGGCTCGGTGCGCGGCGGCGGCGCCACACCAGGCGGTACCGGCCCGCCCATCGGTGCGACTGGCGTTCCCGGCGGATAGGCCAGGGGCTGACCAGTGGGTGGCTGGACGGCTGCCGGTGGCGGTGCAACCGGTGCCTGTTCCGGCGGCGAGCTGGCGCCTGGCGCCGCGCTGCGCTCCTGCTCCCGTTTTTCGATGTCCGACAGGCGCCGCATCAGCGCCGCCTCACTGGTCTGGTGTTCGGCGTTGATCTTGTCCTGGGCTTCTTTGTCAGCTTTGTACTGCGCCAGCTCCTTGCCGGCGGTGCCCAGCCACTGATCGACCGGATTGACCTGCATCGGCGTCACACCACCGGCTTGCTCCGGGTTGGTGACCACGCGTTCACGTGCTGGGGCACCGGCGGCGCCAGCACGCGGTGCGGGCGAACTGGAAAATGCCAGTACCGCCCAGAACACGCCCACGCCACCGGCCAGCGCGCCGGCCGCGACCAGATATTGCTGTTGCCTGGGGCTCATGCGCGCCAGCAGCGACCGCCATGTCGTTCCCGATAGTTTCATTTGGCGTCTCCCGCGTACCGGATCACATGCACGGCCGTCGTCTCGCCGGGCAGCAGGTTCAAGTGGTCAATCGCCACCGCCAGCACCTGCCCTTCTTCCCGGTCGAATTCCTGTTCGGCCAGGACCATGGGCAGCGCGCTGATGTTTTTCAGGCGATAGGTTTCCCCGGCCAGCTCCCTGCCGTACACCGTTCTCACCAAACGGAACTCGGCCTCCCGCCACAGCGCCATGGGGCGTTCGGTGTCGTCCACCTGATGGTCGCCCGACGCCCGGTCCGACGCCATCGCCACCAGCATCGCCTTCAAGGCGCGAACATGGCCGGCGGCACGGCGCGGCGGCGCCTTGAGGTCTGCGCGCGCTGCCCGCGTTCTGTCATGAATGACGATGGTGTCGGCGGGGATGTCGGCCTTGCGCAGCAGCAGCGTATAGGTGGCCCGCGCCGACGAGACAAACAGACTGATCGGACGGCT
The DNA here is from genome assembly GCF_013369485.1 of Massilia sp. BJB1822. Lineage (GTDB taxonomy): Bacteria > Pseudomonadota > Gammaproteobacteria > Burkholderiales > Burkholderiaceae_D > Rugamonas. The sequence continues at coordinate 612,908 of NZ_JABWEB010000002.1, read as the reverse complement.
GGTGCCCGCAACCGGGCTGACAAACACTTCTCCCTTCGTCAGGTCACAGCTCAATACCAGCTCGCCGCGTGGATTGACGGGCGGCAGCTGTGGCATGGCCGGGACCGGCGTCGCGGTTGGGCCAGGCTCCGCCGGCTTTGCCTCACAATTGCTGCTCGACTGGATATTGCCCACCACGTCTACAATGCGGTCGCCTTCGATACGGATGCGCGTCGGCGCATCCTTGGCGATGTAGGCCTCGACGGTGGCGCCGTCACGCGCTTGGATCTGCGCCGCCTGGCCTGGTCCGCTAGCGCAGGCGAGCGCCATCAGTACCGGCAATAGTTTGCGGATCATTCTCAAGCTCCTTGAATGCTTTCAGGTGGTTGCGGCCACCGCGGTAGCTGAACTGGGCCAGGTAGCGCTTCGGTGTGACCGAGGTTTCCTGCCCGTTGATATAGGTGCGCAGCCGCCCCGACAGGATCACGGACTGCTTGTCCTCGTCCGGTTCGAGCTGCTGCAGCAGGAAGTAGGTGCTGGCGTTGAGCTTCTTCAAGCGCTCGGCCTCCACTTCCTGGCGAATCTTCAGTGTCCCTGTTGCATCGGGTTCGACAAAAGACAGCAGCGCGTCCTTCTTCCACTGGATCGTGGCGGACGTCACGTCCAGGATGAGCCAGGCGACATAGCCCCCCATCTGTTCCAGATAGGCATTGCTGACGCGCGCACCGGCTACCCAAAACGGCTTTTCTACCGTTGGCGGCGACACTACGATGCGTTGCGTCCCCAGCGTCTGGTAGACCGTCAGCAGCGCCACGAACAGGCATGCCGTCAAGGCGCCGATGGCGAGCCGCTGGCCGTGTATGCGGTCCTTCATGGCCCGCACATCGTCCTGAAACCTCACATGGTCCATCGCAACCTCCTGTTATCCCACCATGCGCCGGATATGCGAGGGGGGTGTCGCCCGCATCGCGCTGACCGGGCTGGGTGGAAAGTGCCAATACAGCCAATGCAAGGCGAAGGCCGGATGCTTGTCCGCTTTGATGCGCGCCAGCCACCGGCTGGCGTACAGGCCCACGGCCAGGGCGACGCCGAAGGCCCATTTCGAGCCTGCCAGGTAGCCCACGAAGGCCATGAACAGAACGGGTGCGGCCACATCGATGTCCCAGAGGCCAAGCTTCCAGACGTCATCGAGCCTGCGCGGAATATAGGTGTCGGCCAGCATCCCGTTCTCCTTGCTTAAATGACCGCGCCCATGATGGCGCCGGCGATCACCAGGCCAACAGCAGCGAAGATGGCCAGCCCCACATAGAACAGCACGGGACCGAAGTTACGCAGTGCGGCGAGCGAAATGAGCGCGACCACAAAGCCGATGAAGCCGACCAGCGCCTTCACGCCGGGCGCCAGGGCCGCCAGTTGGGTCAGGGCCGACACCAGCGGACCGGTGATACCGCCGAAGGCCACCAGGTCGATCGCCTGCGAGGGAAAGGCCAGCGCCAGACCCAGCAGCATGGCCACCAGCAGGGCAATGGCATTCCACGCTTTCTTCGACAGCGCCGGCATCAGGCGCACCGGCAAATGGGTGTTCAGGGTATTCATCCATCTCTCCTCAGGTTTTGGTTAGCCGCTTGCATGGGAAGCCGGCCAGGCGGCACGAGAGCCGGCCACATCATGCTCAAGGTGGCGCCCGCACCATGGCACCTTGCCAGGCACGGCGGCGCACAGCGGGCCAATGCCGCTGCCTGCCGCTGCCGATCCGGCGCCAATAGCCAAACGGTTTCCAGGAACGGTGGCGTATCGAGCTCATGGTTTTTCCTCCAGCGCCGGACGGAAGACAATTTCCGCGCGGCGGTTGTCGCTGCGCCCCGCCTCACTACCGTTGTCGGCGACGTAGCAGCAGCGTCCGCGCGCATGCGCCTGAATCGAGGCTTCCCGGCCGGCCAGATGTCTTTCCAGGTAGCGGCGCACTGCCTGTGCCCGCGCCATGGCCAGGGCGTGATTAATCGCCTCGCCACCGCTGCTGTCGGTGCGCCCGGCGATCTCGATGCGCCGGCTTTGTCCCGCGATGGGCAGGAACTGCATCAGCGTGCTGCGGGCATGGCTGTCAAGGCGGGCCGATCCGTGAGCGAAGTGGATAACGGCCATTTCCGCCTCGGCAGCGCCGGTGCGCGCCGCTTGACCTGATAGGCCATCCCGTTCATCGCGCAATGCCACCGCCTCTTCCCCGCCAGCAAGCGTCTTGGGGGTGACCACCGGGCAAGCTGGCGCGCCGCATCGCGCGTAGTAGGCGGTGGACCCGTGGCCCAGTTGCGTCAACGTCATGCGCATATGCGCATCGTCATCGGCCTTCGCCGGCAGCGCAGCGTTACGCAATACACGCTGGCTGGCGTTTGACGTGCAGGCCACCACCGCGAGCAGCGAAGCGGCTGCCGCCAGCATATTCAAGGTGTGGGCGAGGCGATGCATGGCAGCGTCATCCTGGTAAGTGGATGCGGGTTTGCGACGCTTCCCGTCCACGCGGTCCAGTCGCTGGCGCATGGCGCACCAGGAAGCGATAAACGCGCCACGCGTAGCGCATCCGCACCTTGCTGCAGTCGCCAGCAGCCATCGTCACGCATGAAGCATTGAAGGCGCCAACGGCTTCCCAGGAGCGCCCGTAGCGCGCAAACTTTTCGGCGAGGATGCGGGCGCCGGTGTGGATGTTCGTGCAGGGATCAAATAGCTGCTGTTCAGTAATGCCCAGGTTCTTCAGCACGGCGGCATTCGAATTGACCTGCATGTAACCGATGTCAATGGTCTTCGTCACAGGATAGTGGGAGCGGTTGACCGCTTGGGGGTTGAGGGCCGATTCAGCCTGCGCGATGGCGTAGAGCAGCGTGGCCGGTACGGCATGCTGGCGCGCGGCCTCTTCCCAGCAGGCCGCAGCCAGTCCAGGCAAGGGCAGGAGCAAGACAGCAAGGCAGCGATAGGAAGTACGCATGGCAGCGAGCAGGCGGATACCTGAAAAAGTTAAGCACTGTCCCGCACACATTGGGGCGGGTCCGGGTGGACAACTCAGGTAGGCCTGGCTGATTGCCGGGCGGGGTGGCTATGCTTATATACCCTTCCAGGGCATGCGCAGCATGGGTGTATTCAGTAATGGGCGGCGGCGCGAACGGCGATATTGCGCCGCGCATGCTCGAAAATCCGCATCTTCGCGTCCTTCGCTTGCATGGCCAGCGCCACGCAGCACGTCGTGAAATGATCGAGCTTGAACTGCGGATGTGGATGGCGGTTCAGGTCGGATTTTTGCAAGGTCAGCAATTGCTGATATTGCAGACGCCACATGGCTTCTTGCCGGCGCGCCGTTTCCTGGTCGCGCAGCACAAGCTGGGTATGCAGAAAACCGAAGACCCGTATTGCGGGTTCGGGATCGTCAAACACCACTGACACGCAGGCGCTGATCAGATCCGGATAGCGCAGCTTGGGCGAACAGTTGCTGGCGTCGTTATACAGCGTCTCCAGCAAATTGAATTCCTCAATCCATATCCGCGTCCCCACCGTATCGGCCAGCGCCGCATGCGCCGCTGGCGCCACGGGAAAGACCGCGTTCTGGCCCGGCTGATGATCCGTGTTGGCGATGCTCGTGTTCATTGCAAATTCCAGGACAAGACAATGTGGGAACGAATAGGCCGTACCTTACGCTTGGCCGAAAATTTCGTCACCGACAAAGATGCCATTTCCTGAGGCGCTTTTGGTCCTTGCAAGCACCATGAGATACTATTTCGGTGTACTTCTCGCGCAGACGCGCTTTCAGCTGCAAGAAATGCGGGCCATATGCCCTTCCAACCACCGGAACCTCGAAAGATTACCTGCTTGTCCTTGCTTAGCCTACCTCGCGGCATCCATGCCGGAATCCATATCCAGCCACGTTGGCCTGCCCGGCAGGTGCAGGTGGATGCACGGGTCATTGCCCGGCTGAACACGATCCAGGCGCAATTGCCTTCAGGAGCGACGCTGATACTGACCCGAGGCTATGAGCCACCGACGTCCAGGCTTGGTGCGGCGCGCACAACATTTCGCGCGCTGGGTATTTTCCTGTTTCGCCTGCTCTACCCCGGAAGGCGAGCAGAAATCGCCGATATTTTTGGCAGCAATGGCCACGATACCGATGGCTCGCACATCGACATATCTGTGATGCAGGACGGCCACCGTATCCGCCTGCTGCCGCTGGGTGTTTTCACACCACCATCCTGGCAACTGCATCGCATGCGCCAGCACGCACATCTCCTATCCATCGTCCGCGAAGCACTGGCACAGCAGGGTTTTCTTATCCATCACAACGCTACAGAAAGCTTGCAAATTCACTGTGATCTGAATCTCCCGCAAGGCGCATGAAGAAAGTTGCCTATCCGTGAATATTGTGCCCGCTACCGAATATGGCGGAGTGAAAATCGGTGAATCTTTCACTTGCGCAAGATGGTATGCTGCAATTTTAGGCCGGACTCGGCCACTTGCGGACATCGGCTAGGCTTGACTGAAGCGACCACTGCGAATGTCGGACCCCAATTCGGTTGTTAATATGTCAAAATTGGCGAACCAAGTCGCTGCATTTTTTGTCGATTTTGTTAAACCTGTATGAAAACGCAGTGAATCTTAGAGGTGCCCCTTGGTTGAAGGGTTTCCTTGGTGGATGACAGGGGGGGTATATCGCAGGCGCCCATGTTATCTCGGTGTTTTGCGATCTATAACACGTTGGGCTGCACTTAAATAATGGAGTTGAAGTTCATGAAGAATCCGTACGCGAAAGACGGCCGATTGCAAAACGTTCTGGCGTTGATCCAAGTGCTTGCCTTCTCGCCCAAGACACGGCGTACCGAACAGGGGTTGACCACTGAATTGAAACGTTCGCCAAACGATGGAGCCAGTTCATGGATCGAATTGGCAAAGGAGCACTCAGAATTTTTTCGCGTTAAGGAAGAGGCAGGCAAAGCCACTCACGTGTCTTTAATCGCAAGAAATGCACAGCAGTCCGTCGCCGATGAAGATGGGGATTTGTCTAAGCCACTGCTCACGAGTGATATTGCAAATAAGCTGATGGAGTTCGCGGTTGAACTTCATGATAAGGAGATGCGGCGGAAGGACTTCTGGAGAACAGTTGTCACTCCGCTGGTGGTGAGTGTCATCGCCGCAACTGCCGCAGTCACGTCCGCTGTCATAACGGCGCTCTACCGGCAGCCGTAGCCATGATGTTTCGGCCCAACAGGGCATTCCAGTCGACGCCTGCGGCGCGGCTGAATTTGGCACGTCGGGCCGCAAGATGAGCGCTCTAAAATGCCCCGACTGTGGGGCGCCAACTTCTACGAACGAATACGGTGACATGATCACTGATTCGTGCGACTCCTGCGGTTGGAGCCAGACCGCGATGGTCGCACGAGTGTTTGCCGAGATGCCGCCGTCTATCCCTATCGCTGTGACGGCTCGCTCCAACTCACCTACATCGGCCTTGGCTTTGAAAACAATCCGAACTAATTCGCGTTTGGCCCAGGCGTTACCACTAGTTGAGCTGCAACAACGGCTCGACTCTCCTGAGGGGCTCGAGTTCGGGCCGCAGGCTGAATATCGAGCAAAAGAACTTGTCGAATTGCTCGAACCGCTGGGCTTCGCCGTCGAATTGAGTTTAAATTCGCCCACCCAAACAATCCAGCGGACGCCTAACGACGCCGCTGATAGGTACCGCTGAACGACCGCTATGTAGAATCGCAACGGTCCGCAATGGGGTGCGGATTCAACTGGTCGACGCAACACTATAAACTGCTTAGGCAGGAGGAGTGTTGCCATGAAACGCAAACCACGAATCTATTACACTGACGAGCAGAAGGCATTGATGTGGGAGCGCTGGCGTCAGGGTGAATCTCTGCAGCATATTGCCCAACTTTTCGACCGAAGTCACGGCGCAATTCAGGGAATTCTTATTCGGAACGGTGGAATTAGTCCTGCTCAGCGTTCCCGATCCAGGTTGGCGTTAACCATTGCTGAGCGCGAAGACATCTCGCGTTCGCTGGTGGCGGGCGCGTCGGTTCGGAAGATTGCCGCATCGCTGGGGCGAGCGCCTTCCACCATCAGCCGGGAAATCAAGCGTAATGGTGGGCAGGCGCTGTACCGTGCAAGCCAGGCCGACAAGTGCGCCTGGGATCGAGCAAGACGGCCTAAGCGCTGTAGACTGGCAGAGAATCCTGCGCTGGCTGAAACGGTGGCTGCGAAGCTACAACTGCAATGGTCACCGGAGCAAATTGCTGGATGGCTCAAGCGCGCTTACCTTGGCGATAAGGCTCATCAAGTGTCACACGAAACGATTTATCGTAGCCTATACATTCAGGCTCGTGGCGCCTTAAAGAAGGAGCTTACTGAGCATTTGCGTCGTACTCGAGTAATGCGCCGCTCACGCCACCATACGCAGAAAACTGAGGATCACGGTCGCATCGTAGATGCGATTTCGATTAGCGAACGTCCTGCTACTGCTGACGATCGGGCCGTTCCAGGGCATTGGGAAGGCGACCTTTTGTGCGGCAGCCACAACAGCCAAATCGTCACGTTAGTGGAACGCCAGACACGCTATGTGATGCTGGTAAAGGTGACTCGGAAGGATACCGAAACGGTCGTGAACGCACTAATCCAGCATGCTATGAAACTGCCGCAAGAACTCTACAAGTCGCTTACCTGGGACAGAGGTTCAGAGCTGGCAGATCACAAGCGCTTCGAGCTGGCGACTGATATCCAAGTCTTCTTTTGCGATCCGAGGAACCCTTGGCAGCGCGGCTCGAACGAGAACACCAACGGCTTGTTAAGGCAGTATTTTCCTAAAGGGCTTGATTTATCCAATTACTCGCAGGGGCAGCTTGATGCGGTAGCTAATCGCCTTAATGAACGCCCAAGAAAAACGTTAGACTATGAAACGCCGGCTCAACGGTTTTACCAATGTGTTGCGTCGACCAGTTGAATCCGCAGGCGTAAGCCGTCGGTCATTTGTCCTACCCCAATTGCGAAAGGAGCGATCGCCACAAAGGGATTAGGGAAAATACCTCTCTCTGCGCCAATCAATTGAGGCAATAGCGCCACGGATCCACATGCCAGCCGCACAGCACTAACCTGGGCCTGGATCCAGCTGCTTCTGACGAAGCCAGTCGGGATTAAACAGCCGCGCGGCGTACATGCCGCCATGATCGCACAAGAGCGTGACAATGGTGTGTCCCGGCCCCATGCGCCGTGCCAGTTCAACGGCGGCAGCAACATTGATCCCGCTGGAACCGCCGACAAAAAGTCCCTCTTCGCGCAGCAGGCGGTACACCATCGAAACGCAGGTCTGGTCGTCGATGCGAATGGCATCGTCAATCGGCGTACCGGCCAGATTGTCTGTCACCCGGCTGCTGCCAATCCCCTCGGAGATCGAACTGCCCGCCATCGCAAGCTCCCCGGTTTTGACGTAACTATACAGCGCACTACCATCAGGGTCCGCCAACACGACTTGCGTGGCCGGCCGGCACTCCTTGAGGTAGCGCGCCACGCCGGCCAGCGTGCCTCCCGTTCCCGTGGCGCAGACAAAGGCATCCACCGTGCCATCCGTGTCACGCCATATCTCGGGGCCGGTTGTTTCGTAGTGCGCCTGCCGATTGGCGAGATTGTCGAACTGCTGCGCCCAGATGGCATTGGGCAGTTCCGCGGCAAGCCGGCAGGCGACCTTCTGATAATTGCCAGGGTCCGCATAGGGAACGGCGGGAACCGTTCTGACCTCGGCACTCAGGATGCGCAGCAAGGCCATCTTTTCTGGCGACTGCGTCTCGGGAATGACAATCACGCAGCGGTAGCCTCGCGCTGCGCACAGATGTGCCAGACCGATACCCGTGTTACCCGCCGTGCCCTCCACCACCGTACCACCTGGCCGCAGCAGGCCACGCTGCTCCGCGTCGCGGATGATGTAGAGCGCCGCCCGGTCTTTCACCGAGCCGCCGGGATTCATGAACTCGGCCTTGCCCAGAATCTCGCATCCCGTCTCGGCCGACAGCTTGGCCAGCCGGATCAGGGGGGTGTTGCCAATCATTCCCGCAAAGCCTGGGCTGATGTTCACGGTGCGCACCTCCGCCAAGAAAGGAAACCTGAACCGACGACGTTGCCGTCTGGAGTGGAAAAGGACTCGCGGTTGCAGTCCCGACGGCATGACCCGCATCGGGCGAACAGCAGACGATCGGAGAAAACTCCACCATTGAACCTGGCGAGATCTGGCTTTCATTATAGTCGCCTCATCGGCATGCTTTTGCCATTGTCTGATAGCGCACTACCAGACCTGCGTGCACATGCCCACTGAACGTGGCGCACAAAGCGGCCTATCGATCAGGGGCGGAGCTCATCATTGTTCGTGCCTGGCGATGAAATCTTCAATGGTTCCATGCAGAAGCGCGGGCTTTTCCAGAAAGATGAGGTGGCCACCTTCCAGGATGACGAATTCGGCGCCGGGAATTCGCTCTGCAAGCTCGGCGGAAAAATACGGCGGGGCGCAGAAATCGCGCGCACCCACCAGCACCAGGGTCGGCGTCGTGATCGACGGTAGATCATCAAAGGCATCGTGCCCAACGATCATGTCGATCCGGGCAAAGCCGATCTCCGGTTCGAATATGCCCGCTGACACGGTGTCCACCCAAGCCTGTACCTGCTCGGGATGCTCACGCATGAACATTGGATCGAAGAGGAATAGCGCGTTGGCCTCGGCGGACGCGCGCAGGCCGGAATCGGCCAGCATGCGTCGCCGCATGTCGAACTGGCGGCGGTAGAATGCGTCCGCGCGGGCAATTGACGAGACAATGGTCGCGCTGCGCAACTGCTCGCGGTGGTCAATCGCCAGCAACTGTGCGATGGCGCCCCCGGTGGAGGAGCCGACCACATGAACGGGGCCGCATCCGACCGCCTCGATAACGCGCGCCATGTCCCGCGCATGTTGCGCAATGCTCATGGCGCGCGCGGTATGCGCCGACGCACCCGTGCCACGGTGATCCGGCACGATCACCTGGTGAGTGCCGGCAAACAAATCGATCTGCGGTCCCCAGGATGCGCCAACACCCGCCAGCCCCGCCAGCAGCAGCACGGGGGAACCCTGGCCCTTGACCTCATAGTGGATCGAAACGTCGTCGGACATGACGGATGGCACTGGGTTTCTCCAAGTTCAGCGCAAGGCTATGTCAAGTGGCCTCTTCAGCGATCAGGCAGTCGATATCGATATTAGCACCGCCAGCCATGCGAAGCGCACACCATCGTCATGCCAACGCCGTGGACCCGCCAGGCGCGTCGGTATGTTCCCATTCGGGTGTTGCGCGCCCTGGATACGAAAAGGTATATCCTTGCATTGTGAGAGTAGAGATCGTCATCTATCGCGGGCAACTCAACCCGTCCTGGGACTTGACCGATCAGGAATCGGACGCGCTGCAGATGCGCCTGCATGCCTTACCTCATACAGGAATGGCGGCATTCCCCAACAAGGTGGACTACCCTGCCCTGCGCATTCGGGCATTCGATGTTCCAAACAACATGCTTTCCGGTTCAGGCAGTTTCATGACGGTAGAACTGAACGCCGGCCTGGTCCGTCTGCAACATGGTGACGGCACTATCGAATACTGCCTCGACGCTGATCAGTCCATCGCGCGCTGGCTGCTCTCGCTTGCGCAGGGGCGAACGGACGAGGCCATTCGGCAAGCGGTGCTCGCGCGCATCGCTGCACGCTGCTCCTGACTGCCCACCGCGACGCGCTTCCAGTTGGGCGGCATCCGCGCCAAGCCGGATCGGCATTGGGGCCGTGCCGTACCCTCAGAACCCATTCATGGCAGCGCAAACGGCGCCCACAATGTCGGCCAAATGCGGTAGCGTCTTTCCCTATCCGCCACCGCCCGCAAGACGCCGGCGACACTTTTAAGGTGAGAATGAGACCATGATAGAAATACAGTTCAACGATCGCTTCATTCCCCTGCCGTCTCCCGCTCATCTCGAGGCGGCGTTGGACGAATTCGATGTCGTCCCAGAATTTGAGTTATGGATAGTATTGGAGTCCGGCCCCGCGCTGTGTATGCAGCGAAACAGGCAGCACGCTTGGCTTATGTATCTACAAGATGATGACTGTTTTGCTCACTCGACCGGACAGTACGGCGGCGATGAAGTCTGTGCCTACCGACTGGCGGATGGCCAGGTGGATGCCTATCCCTTGTCCTGGTGTATAGATGTTCAACAGTGCTACAAGACCATCAGGTATTTTTACGTCAATCAAGGAGGCATCCCGGCCTGGATTGATTGGCGTTAGGATGCGATTCGCAAGGCAATGCGCTAGCAAGCATAACCCTATACATAAGCCTATTCCGATTAGAAAGGTAAATTACCCAACACCGTAAGGCCATGGTAGTGTGAACCAGTAGGAAATTCGTCCTTTCACGGTGCCCATAGTTGGCACCGCCAACAGGCCACAGCAATCGGAGACACGGCCGCTATCAGCCCGGTCATTGATCTACATAGCAGCCAGGAACATCCTATGTGATGGCGCTGCCGCTGTGACCATCAACTCCGCGACCACACGGTCCGACGCATCATACTGAGAAAATGGTGCGAGCATCGCGTACAAGACAGTACAGCATCGCGTTAACAGCGCCCGATTGTGGCGGCACGAAGAAGGCAGCATGATCGCCTTTAGCGCACAGATTCATCTGTCCCGATCAGGTCGGGAACATCGGGACGGTCAATCATGGAAGCCATACACGATCCCACCCAAGGCGATCTCATCGTATTGATGAAATTGGCCAGGGAACTGCTGCGGGTCAATTCCGTCAAAGCCGCACTCAAGGCGCTTTGGGACAGTCTGCAGTTCCTATCCCCAGACGACTTGCTATTGACGGCCCGCTGTAACAGGCGTGATTACTGTTTTCACGTAAACGCTACCGGCACGGTGCTGCGTATTGGCCAGAAGTCAAGGCGGCTCATTGAGGCTCTGGGTACGTCAAACTTGAACAGCAATACGCAAACATCCCAGATGATCCAATTGCCGGAAGCGTTCGTCATCACCGCCGCCTTTACCTGCGGCAAAATATGCGGCCGTATCGCGCTGAGCTGGAAGTCCGAGCCTGATCAGGCCCAGCGTGCCGCCATGGCGTTGCCAGGCATTGCGGACCTGACTGGAGCTCGCCTCGAGGGTCTGATCCATCAAGACCATCGGGAATCGCAGCTATCCGCCCAATGCGATTCTCTGGTTGCCACGCAGATCCATCATGAAGAGCGACTCAGAACCTGCGAGCTTGAAAACACAGAAGCCAGAGCGCTCGCGACCGTGGACCAGCTGACCGGGCTGCAAAACAGACGGGGCTTCCTTGCCAAGGCAGAGCAGTGCCTCATACTGGCGCAGCGCCAGATGCTCGCTTGCGCGGTCATCTTTGTTGACGTGGACGGTCTTAAAGAGATCAACGACCGGTTGGGCCATGCAGCTGGGGATGCCTTGATCTGCTGCGCAGGGAGCATGCTCAGTAGCGCCTTGCGCCACGCGGATGTCGTGGCGCGTGTTGGCGGAGACGAATTTGCCGCCTTCACGTTCGATAATGCCAGCCCGACGAAGATCATCGACCGCATCAGCGATAGGATTGCAGAATTCAACGCGGAAAAACGTCACCCATTCACCCTATCGCTCAGTATCGGCGTTGTCATCTGCAACGCCGAGAGCAACGAGTCCTTGTCCGAATATCTCGCGCGCGCCGACAGTGAAATGTACATTCATAAGCGTGAACGCCAACAGCTGTAAAGCATGATGCGGTAGATCCCAGATGCACGCCTTTCCTCATCACCCTATTTTTTGTGGTAATTGGCCAGTGCCAGATTGATCAAGGCGCCGCTGGTCAGCGGCATCGACGGCAATAGCAGCGGCGGCAACGCTGCGGGGACGACGCAGGCCATGACCGCGGCGCATGTGCTCATGATCGTTCCGCACATGCCCAGCGCAAATAGTTCCGGCCGGTGCGCGATAAACTCTTTGCTCTTGACGGCCCGGCGTATCATCCCGTCAGCGATAGCCAGTGCCAGAAACAATGCCGTTGCGGGCAACAGGCATGCCAGCACCGCCAGGCGGTATGTCGCCAGCAGCACCAAGGCGTTCAAGGAGCGGAGGTAGGCGCTACCGGCCAGGCGGCCGCCAATTGCGCCGACCTCGCCATGGACAGCGGAATCGACAGGAGGCCTGCCCGCCTCGGGTGCCGGCATCAACGGTGCCTGTCGCGGCGAAGCAGCCTGCAGGACGAACAGGGTTTCCAGCATCCTGAGCGCATGCGTCTCGCCCCAGAACGCGCGGTGCTGCGCATGTTCGGCGCGAATCTGCGCGAGAAATGCTTGCGCTGGATAGGCCGACGGCAGATACAGCACCAGCATCAGCAGCGCCAGCAGTGAGGTAATGGTCACGGCGCGTATCATGGCAAAGCGCCCTCCTGTGCATTCTCCCCCGCTTCCACGACACCGGGATCGAGCAGCGCGAACCGTCCCTTGCACAGCCGTCCGCCAGCGACCGAGGCAAAGAACTGCAAGTTGGGCAGCTTGCCCAGCAGAGATGTTGGCACCAATTCGCTCATCTCCTCCGTGATCTGCGCCGAATCCACCGCGGTGAAGTCGCCAAGATGGCCATCATGGGCCGTGTTGCGTCCTACCTTCATATTGTGAATGGCCGTCTCGCCAAACGTCTCGTTGATAAACATCTGGGTCGGCTGGTCCTTGGTCCGGAACGCGATCATATTGTTCAGGTTGCCCAACGCCATGCGCGCCGCCGCCTCCCCGCCCAGGCGTTCGGCCAGGTCGGCAATGGTCTGCATGGCGGCGGTCGTACAGATGCCGCCCTCGGCGCCCTTGTTCATGATTTCGATCAAGGGCCGGTTAATCACGTTCGAAACCTCGTCGACAAACAGCGAGATGCGGCGGTAGCCGCCCAGGTTATAGCGGATGCCGGAGCGGGCTGCCAGGTCGGCCAGGCACATGGCGCCGATGGCGGACGCCACCGACGGATCGGGCAGGGAATCGAGGCAGATCAGCGCCACATGGCCCGCGCGCTCGATCTTCTCCAGGTTCATGATGGGGCGCTCGTCATCGACGTCAAAGGGATCGGGCGACAGGCTGCGGCCCAGGTCGCCCGAGGTGAGCATCGACAAAATGGGCAGCAGAATCGAGGTGATCTTCTGATAGTGCTCGCGGTCGTGGCGGAACACCCGCACCTGGGAGTCGATGGCCTTGTCGCGCCGCGACTCGTGGACATGGCGCCGGTAGTATTCGACCAAGGCCAGCAGCTCCGCGCTGGCTTCGGGCGACGGCGACTTGAAGCCGCCGCGCCGGGCGCGCTCTTGCAGGCGCACCAGTTCCGGCTCGGCGCGCCAGTGCATGCCCAGCAGCTCCTCGTAGAAGCGCTCCAGCGAACGCTCCAATACCGGCTCGATGCCGCCTTCGATGTAGGCCATCAGCTTCATCAGATTCGGCCGCATTTCCAGCCGGATCATGCCCTGCGTAACCACGTTGACCGCATCCCAGCCATAGGCCGAGAACGCCCCTGCGGTGTCGGGTGGCAGGATCGACTGGATGCGCGAGGCGATCTCGGTGGGCTTTTGCCAGTTGAAGGTAAAGTCGAGCCGCGCACCGGTTTCCGGAAACGCCGGATGGAACCACAGGAAGGTGTCGGGATCGCGGTAGTCGGCGCAGGCACGCATCACCAGCCGTTTCAGGCGCTGCGAATTCTTCGGGTCGAGGATGATGACCACGTCGCCGCGCCGTATCGCCTGCGTGATCAGCCAGCCCAGGCATACCCCTTTGCCCGATTGCGTCGTTCCCACCACCAGCGTGCCGCCTTCGAAGTTCTGCAGCGGGCGCGCCAGCAGCATCTCCTTTTGCTCCACGCCATGGATGTAGGGCAGGCCAATCTCCTCATCCGGTTGCGGGTTGTCCACATAGCCCAACAGCTTGACCACGGCCGGTGCGATTCTCATCTCCCGGTAATCGATCTTGGCCAGCTCGTACAGGCGCTGCGAATGCACCGGCTGCCACTCGAAGCCGAAGCCGAACACCACCTGCTCGGGATCAGCGGTCAGCGCCGCCAGTTGCCGGGTGCTGATCATCTGCATGGCCCGGCCCGACAGCGCGGCGCGCACCGCGACAATATGCAGCCCCTGGCGCAGACGCAGGATGGCCATGCCCACGCAGAGTATGAACAGGAACAGGCCCAGCCGCCAGGGGATGGTCTGGGGCGTGCATGCCAGGTAGAGCACCGCTCCGGCGGCCCAGCACGCTGCCGCCAGCAGCTCCAACGGACGCCGCCAAGGCATCTCGTAACGTCGCAACAGCATCGCCCCTCCCTACTGCCCCGCCCCTGCGGGCGGGGTCGCATCTGGAAAAAACTGCGGCGCCACGAACAGGCCCGGCCGCTTGACGTCGCCGATCGCACGGGTCTGGATGGGTTCGCCATCGGCCTGCGGGGCCAGCATGCCAGCGTCCATCAGGGCGCGCTGGGCCTGGCGCGCATCGATCCCGCGCGCCGCCAGCTCCGACAAGGGGATGAACACCCCCTCCGCCATGCGGTGGCAAGCGGGCGCGCCGGCGCCGCCCAGCGTCTGCACAATGGCTTCCACCGCCCGCGCCACCGCCGGACTCAGGCGCAGCGGCATGGTCAGTCCGTTCAGCGCCGGGGGCGCGCCAGCCGCACCCTGCTGCTTCACCCTGCGCGGCTTGCGGGCCGGCGGCGCCTCTCCGGCGTTCGCCTGCGCCGTCCCGGCCGCACCGCGCCCCTCCTCCGGCAATGGCGATTGTTCGATGGAGGGCAGCGATAACTGCCTGCCGCCTACCTCATGCGCTTGCTGTGCGTCCGGCGGCATCGAGGGCGGCGGACAGGAATCCTCTTCATCCGCCTGCGGCGCGGCCGGCCTCTCCTCGCTACTATCCGCCGGGTCATGGCGCCTGGCCGCGCCGGCCAGATGGCAGTCGAGCGGTTCGGGCAGCGGCGAGAGGATGGCCAGGATGCTGCCCGCCGAGACGAAACGCACGGCCTCCAGCGGCGCCAGGGATCCCGGCGGCCAGATCGCCTGCACCGCCGGCTGCCCTTCCCTGTCGGCCACCACACCGGCGGCGACCAGCGTGTCGAGCATGGCCTCGGGCGTCTGCGGCACGCCAGGCAGCCGCTCGTCCTCCAGGCGCCGGATGACATCGGCCAGTCCATTGGGCCAGACCATGAAGAGGCCATCGAGACCGAACCACAGGCGCGAACGGCCGGTATTCGGTTGCCAGCCCTGGTGCGTCACCACCAGCTCGCGCACAACATCGATGACATGGCGCACCAGATACACCGGGAGCTTGCGCAGGCCGTTGCCGTCTCCCTGCGCGCGCAGGTTCCGGTTGATCACCAGCACAGCGGCATGGCGCACCAAGCGGTCCATGACGTTGTGTTCCTGGTACATAGCGGCGCCGGCCACCGAGGCCAGCAGATGAGGAACGATGACCGTGTTGCCGGCGGCCAGATCGCCGATCATCGCCGGCGGCACGATCATCGGCAGCGCGAACAGTCCCAGCGCGCGGGTTTCCTGCGCCGGCACCCACTGCGTGCGAAAGCGCGCCGCCTTGTGCTGCTGCAGCCAGCACGTCAGCGGCATCGCATAGGGCTGCCATCGTGCGCCGCCGTCGCCGTGGACCTGCACCTGGCTGAGGGCGCGATGCAGTTCGCAGCATAGCCCCGCCAGAAACGTGGCGCGGCGCCAGCGCGGCTCCAGGCGGCGCCTATTCGAAATGGTCAGGCGACCGGCAAAGATTTGCGCATCGGTCGCCTGCAGCGCATAGAAGGCTGTTTCCAACCCCAGGCGGGCCAGGCCTCCCGCCTCCCTGAAATAGCCGTCCGGCGTGGCCGGCAGCGCATTGACGAACGCCAGGTAAGCCCGGACGGGTTCGAGCAGGTCAGCGGCGAATGTGGCGGGATCGCTCCCGTAGCAGAGCTTGATGCGTCCAATCAGATCGGCATTGTCCTCCAGCATGGATGCCACCGACCGCGCGGCGATGCCCGCGCCCTCATCGCGCTCGGCCTGTTGCGCCGCGGATGGGGCGGCTACGGCGTCGTCCTGCACGGCAGCACTGCCAGCGGGGCGCAGCAAGCAGGCAAATAGGCGGGAAAGGAGCATGGCAGCCAGCAGGGCGAATCGAACCGCCCCAGTGTGGGCCGCACCGGTTTGCCGCGTCCAGCCGAAATCAGCGCCTGCCGGTGCCGCTTTCGCACTGGACTGGCGCCGATGGCCACGAAGGCGGCGCGGCCGGCGCCGTCAGGGGAAGGAAATGCGCCTGGATACGCGTATCGCGCCAGTAGCGTTTTAACAGCTTGCAAAAGACGCAGCCGGACTGATCGGCGGAACAATCCCCCAGGGCCACCAGATAGCGGGAATGGCAAATGCCGCAGGCACGTATGGCGAGTTGGGGGCTGCTGCAGTTCCAGATTCCCTGCAGCTCGCTCACCAGATTGAAGGCCCGTTCAAAAGAAATGCGCGGCACCTCCACGCAGCGTTCCGCGTACATGCGGTATCCAGCGACCAGGGCATCGCCCGGGCGGTAATGGTGCTCGGTGAGCAAGGTGGTACAGATGGCGGCAAAGACGGATGCCTCGGCGCGCTCGATGGTGCTGCCCATGTGATACCAGTCGCAGGACTCGGGCCAGCGCCCGCTGGCCGACGGCACATCGCGGTAGAACAACTCGCGCAAGAGGGGCCGGTTCAGGCCCGTGATCCGCGATACGGTTTTGATCCGCGCACCGAACTCGACGCAGGATTTAGCCAACTGCAAGGCTCTGATATGCGTTTCCGCGTAGACGGCGCCCATACCCGGTTCCTTTCGCTTACGCCCGCGGCTGGCCAGCCATCAACTCACCAGGCGGGATGGCCGGCGGGTGGGTGCCAACGGCGCACAGGGTCATGGCCAGTCCAGGCGGTGCGTCGAGCAGATCGATAAAATTGCCCACCGGCTTGAACAGGCTTTCATGGGGCATGTTCGCGGCCAGCATCTGCAACTGGGCCACGCTCATGCTGGCCAGCTTGGCCGCGCAGAGCCGGTCCAAATGGAACTTGTAGACCGCCGCCCCCCGGTCGCTCTTCAGGCAGGCCTGGATCGTGAGCAGGAAATTCAGGTTGAGGTACTGCACTTCGGTCAGCTGAACGGCATTTTCCATCATCCACCTCCCTTCTGCCCCAGCAATACCGGGGCGTGGTAAAAACTCAGGTACCGGTAGCGCCGCGCACCTGGCCCCTGTGCACTCTGCGGTATGCGGCCAAGGACGGGCAGACTGCGCGCTATCACGCGTCAGGCTATACCCGGGTCCAAGGCCGGTCAATAGCAAGTGCTGGTTGTGTGCACAGCAAAACGATACCCCACTTGACTTCGTTTCGCCTTCGAGTAGATGCTAACGACTTGTAGCATGTTGAAATCATCGACAACTAAAAGTAGCAACTGCTAACAACCCACATTCCGCCCTGCCTACCATCCGAGCGACTGCCCCATGGAGACCAACCAGTGCAGCACACCGCTTTCCCGTCAGCAGGCCCAGCAACTCGACCTCCACCTCATTCCAGGCCTACGCAACCGGCTGGTGGCGGAGATGGCGCTGCGCGACATTGCGCAGCACCAGTACGTGCATTTTCTCAGCGAGTTGACCGGGCGCGCACCACAAACTGTGGCGCGCTGGATCGATCCGGACCACCCCGGCATGCCCGACCTGTCCTCGCTGGCCCTCCTGTCCATCCAGTTCGGGGTCGATGCAGGCTGGCTCATCGGCCTGTCCTCCGCGCGCCTGCCGCTGGCGACCAGCCTGCTGCCGGCTGCCTTGCGTTCGCAGCTCGCCCCGGCGAAGCCAGCCCAAGCGAACTGGCTGGCGCCGCTCCTGGCACAAGCCCAGGCCTGCGCGCCATACCAGGTGGCCCTGATGCAAGGCGACGACATGGCGCCACTCATTCAACATGGCGCCCCCTTCTTTTTCGATGACAGCATCCAGCAGGTCGATACGAACGGCGTCTACCTTCTCCAGTACCGTGGCAAAACCCTGGTGCGCCACATCGAGATCCGCGTCGGCGAGGGACTGCTGCTGCGCTGCGAGAACGCCCGCTACCGCACGACCCTGGTGCGCGACCACGGTCACGCACACGCCATGGGCTTGACCATACTCGGTCGGGTGAAGCTGGCCATCAATGCTTGCGCCATGTAGCGCGGCCAGGTGCGCAATTGGAGGACAAACCTGCCTGCCACAGTGGCCAGGGCCACCGGGACAGGCAAGTTCGTGATCCTGCTTGGCAGATCGGCCGCGTTATGCGGCTTCCGCCAGTTGCTTCCACTCCCCGCCGCTTAGCGCCAAGAGCTTGCCGCCGAGTTCCTCGAATTCCGTGGCGCGATCGTAATCGTCCACGTCCTGCGAGTAGCCGGTGACGGCGTTGACCAGGCCGTAGCCGGAGAGGTCGCCCTCTTCGATCAGGTGGCGCAGCACGCCCGTACACTCGGCTTCGTTGAGCGCATAGCGGTTCGCCAGTACCTCCACAACCTTGACCGGATTGCCCACGAGCGCAATGCCCATGGTCTTGCGCATCTTCTCCGAGATCAGCTCGAAGGTCGTTTCCGAGACGGCCGCCTGCACCATATCGCGCACCTTCAGGAACACGGCCTTGTCGTCGGCCTCCAGGGTGTCGTCCTTGAAGACGAGCACCGCGTCGTCGTCCGACACCAGCGCACGACCCGCATGGTTCTTGCGCATGCTGCGGTCGCAGACGATCAACCCATTGCTGCACACCAGCCGGTAGAGCAAGGGCTCCACCCGCAAGGTGCCGCAACCGATCTCCGAGTTGCTGACAATGACACCGGCCTGCAACACATCGCCCGGCGCCACCTCGCAAGTGGTGCGCTCGCTGATCACCTTCAAATACAGCCTGGCTTCGGTCAGTTCGACTGATTCGAAACGCGCGCCCGGCAACTGCTGCAGAATCGGCAGCACGCTTTTAGCCAGATCGAAGTTGTCCAGGCGGCGGTAGCGCGTCGACAAAAAAGCGCGCGCCCTGCCGTCCAATGTCCGCAGCAGATAGCTGTCCGCCGCATTGCGCCGCAACCAGCCATTGACGTTCTGGTCCAGCAGCTCAGGATAGTCCGCGCGCATCCTCTTGAAATAGGAGAACGGAATATCGAGCCGCTTGGCCAGCTGGCTGCAGGCCGTATCGTTCAGCGGGTAGCGCACCGCACCGCCCGCCTCCTCGACCATCACATTGCACTGGCCCGATGTGTGCGTCACGCTACTCATGCGCTTGGCCGGCACCATCAGGTCTTTCTTCATAGCGGCCTGGCGCTCCAGTTCGGTTGCCAGGTCAGTTAAGGAACGTCCGGTTTTCATGGTGGATTCTCCAGTCAGATGGCGGACGCCCGTTCCCCGACCGGGGACGGGCCCCGCGGGGTCGATCAATGCGCCAGCCTGACGGCGGCGCCTGTGTGCCCATGCACACCCTGCTCTGGCAAGGACTGCCAGCCCTACCTCTTTCCTGTTGCGCTACCGTTCACGCCGCACGCATCTCCGGCGCCGCGTGCTGGGTCAGCACATCGGCCCAGTCGGCGCCGTCGGCACGCGGGATGAACACTTCGGCGCGCCTGTCGGCGCAACGCTTCCTGTCCTTCATGAAGCTGCGCGCCAGGCCATACGCGGCCGCCTGGCCATCGAACATCGTGTCGGCATCGTTGTCGCCATAAATACGCAGATGCCGCACCTGTTCCGGGATCCATAACCGCTCCAGATTGCTGGCGCAGATACCGACCCAGACCGGCAACCCAGTACGCTTGAGGACCGCCAGACCAGTTTCAATGCCCTCACATACAGCAAGCTCCCGGCTGGCCGGCGCCAGGCGGATGGCCCCGCCCTGCATCCCGCCGCCCAAGAGCTTCTTGGCGTTGCGCCCTTGCACCTTGGCTCCCTGTTCCAGATAGGTGCGGTGCAGGGAGATGGTTTCCCCATGGCGGTCCTGCACACGGGCCACCATGGCGCCATAACGCCCCGCCAGCCGCGGCTTGCCGGTGACGTCGTCACTGTCGTAATAGCCCAGCGATGGGTGATAACGCAGCACCGCTGGATACACCACCATATCCAGCCCCCGGCCGCACAAATAGCGGTCGACCTCATCGCCCTGCGCGATGGTGCGCGTCTCTGACAGGATGCGGCGCAGCATGCGCGTGACATCCGGCCCCTCCGGGACGCCTGCCGGTGCCACGGAAGTGCCCAAGCATTGCTCCACGTGCGCCAAGGCCGTCGTGGCATTCCAGCCAAAATAGCCCATCAGCAGCTTGAAGCCGCCGCCCACGCCGCAAGCACGGCAAATGTAGTTGCCGTCACCGTACTTGTCGGTGTACTGGAAACGGTCGGTACCACCGCAGCCGGCCAGCGGACAAGGCTGGTTTCTGCGGTTAAGCACTTTCTCGGCAACGCCCAGCGACAGCAGCAGGCCCGTCCAGCGACCAGCTGCCTGCTCACGCGCGCGCGCAAAACGCGCCTTCGTCTGTTCGTTCATGGCATGCCCCCTGCCGCGGCAGGTCTATCCAGGCAGACGCCGGGTGAACAGCCGGCCAGTCCTGAGCACATACCCAAGCATGGCCTGCGGCAGCAGCAGGCGCGGCAGATAGATCGTCTTGATGGGATCGCCCCGATTCAGGTTGCGGATCAGGTAGCCATCCCATTCCAGCGCAATCGTGACCTGCTGATCATGGCTGCGCAGGTGAAATCGGCGGCCAGGAGCGCCTGTCAGCAACTCGCTCTCCTTGATCAGATAGTCCAGATCGTCCAGATTCTGCACCTGCCGGTAATGCTGGCTGGGGGACAGAAATATCTTGTTTTCGTTGCACATGATTTTCTCCCTTCATTGCGATAGCGCCTGCCCCGGCCGATCACGGGGACCGTGGCAAGCAGCGCCATCAGGAAAACAGGTCCTGGCGCACACTGTGGCGCCGGACTTCTTCATTGAGCCATTGCGGATTTCTAGCCAGGCATTCGGCAACCCATTCAGGGTTGGCCATGACTTCCTGGCGCACCCAATCCGGGTACTGCTGCAGCGTCGCTTCGATCCAATGGCGCAGACGGGCGCCGATCCAGTCGCGCACTTCTTGCGGGTCGAGCGAACCAAGAAAGGGCAAGTGCGATAGCGGACTGCAGGACACCACGCGCAGGCAATTGACAAAGGAGAAGGGTCTGGTGTCGCGCACCGGATCGGTGAACACCCAGCGCACGATCTCGAACTTGTCCGCCAGCGGCGTGTTCTCGTTACTGAGCAATCTGACCTTTTGCAACAGCCACCAATGCAGACGAACAACCTCCTCTTCGGTGAATTCCGGACCCTCGTCGCCGGATTCATCGTTCAGGGTCTCCTCTACGCGGGTGCATGGCGTGATGCCATGGCGGTCAGGGATTGATGCGAACTGCCTCATGATTGCCTCCCTGGATATAACAGGCGGGACAATCACCCGCATGGGATGGTTGTCCCATGGGGATTGAGGGGTGCCGGCCAATGGCCGGTGAATGTGAGGCTGGCTTCACTACTGCGGCAAATGCCGTTTCAACGGGCTGCCAGCTACCGTTGCAGAAACCGAGAAATACCGTGCAGCCGATGCGGCTTGAGAGGACGGTTGAACGTCCCTTGGACACCCCATGGCTGCTATCAGGTATTGTAGGCGGCCCAGGCAGCGGCGCCAGGGTACGTTCGCGGAAAAGCGATACCACCGCACGGCCACGGCCTGCAGGCCTTGGCCGCGGGTTTTGTAGTGGCAAGCGCGCGCAGCAACAGGCAGCACGCCCGCAACTGCCGCACGAAAAGGCCAGCGCGATGAGCGCGCTTTCGCCTTGCACAGGCAATTGCGCTGGCAGACCATGAGGGGTAGCAGCGACACACCGTGGAGGCAAATCATGCACCAGCGCGCCCACCCGCCAGCGATCGTTCGTGCCGATCATGGCGCCACCAACCGCAAGCTCCTCGCGCGGCAAGCGGCAACCGATCTGACCCAGGTCGAATCGGCCAGCCGCAAGATCAACATCATCCTCTCCAGTCCGGAAGGCAAGCGGCTGTACCTGCGCTGCTTTGATGTGACGCAGATGAACTTCCACTACATCGCCGTTTTTGCGCGCATCCGGCTTGCCGACGAGGACGTCGACAAGGTCGAGCAGGAACTGCGCACCATGCTCGATGTACGCATCGCGCGCTTAAATCAGGTGCTGGCCGATACGGAGGCAAAGTGCCACGCACACGGCATCATCAACCTCGCCAGCTACGACGTCGAGCCCCTCAACATCGAGGCAAAAGTCTTTTCCATGCTAGGCCGGCGCCTGCTGGAGATGATCGGGAAGGTCGACCAGCTCATGCCCATGCTCGAAACTCTGTGCATCGATGAGGCGATGAGCAGCAGCCAGCTGAGCGTCCAAAAAGCCCGTATCAAAAAATCCGTGCGCAGCGCCGCCAGCGCAGCACGCACATTGAGGATGGGACTGGAACGACGCATCAACGTGCTGTTGACAGGTGACAGGAAGGGATCCACCCACCCGGCCGCCGACAAAGGTGCCATTGCGAAGCGCGACATGGCGCTTGCCGGCAATGGCATGCCGGGCGCCAGCGTCCAGGAGGCTCCAGAGGCAGCCCTCCCCGCTTTCTCGCTTGCACTGCCAACCGCATCGAACGGGTCGGCCAGCTACGGCGAAGGGAATACAGCGGAAGCGCTACCTGCCTCCTGACATGCCTTTTTCCCGAACCACAGCGCAAAGAGCAGCGGGCAGATCCGCGAGTCATCTGCACCGTGCGCCAAGTTCCACGCTCGCGCCTCGTTTAGCGTAGCAGTAAGAAGCAAACTCATCCCATCCTCTCGATGCGGCAGTTGCGACGGGCGGTCGGCACGCTCCTCCACGAATCACGTGAGATTTTGCGTCATTTCCCGCCCTGCCGACACACTAGCGCAGCTCCTGTTCCACGGCCTCCCGCGACAAGCCATACGCGACGACGAAGACGCCATACCTGGCCGCCGATTGCCGGTCAGTGAAGGTTTCCATACCCACTACGGCCATTTCGCCGGAAAGCTCCTGGCCAGTTCGCAGCGGTTGCGTATCTAATTGCTCGGCCAACACGTAGCTGCCGTCCGCGACGCGTAGTGCCAGGCGCCCTATGCTGGCGTTGACCTGGGCAACGATGCCATGCTCTTGCATGTTTTTCTCCCAATGTGGGGGAGCATGCAGCCTCCCCCTTGTGTGCTCAGCGAGCACCCTTGGCCGTTGTGTAGGCAGTGATCAGATTGCGATAATCGGGGATATGATTGGAGAACAGCGCGCCCAAGCCCTCGACATCATTGCGCCAATCACGGTGCAGTTCACAGGCCGCACCGAACCATGTCATCAATTGCGCGCCCGCATTGGCCATGCGGTTCCAGGCGGAATGGCGCGTGACTTCGTTGAACGTGCCAGACGCATCCGTAATGACAAAGACTTCATAGCCCTCGGCCAGCGCGGACAGCGCCGGAAACGCCACGCACACTTCGGTCACGACACCGGCAATGATCAGCTGCTTCTTTCCGGTGGCCTTGACTGCTTGCACAAAGTCCTCGTTATCCCATGCATTGATCTGGCCGGGGCGCGGAATAAATGGTGCATCAGGGAACATCTGTTTGAGTTCCGGTACCAGCGGCCCATTTGGTCCATCCTCAAAGCTGGTGGTAAGGATCGTCGGCAGTTTGAAGTACTTTGCCAGATCGGCCAGCGCCAGCACATTGTTCTTGAACTTGTCCGGGTCGATATCGCGCACTAGCGAGAGCAGCCCCGCCTGATGATCGACCAGCAGGACAGCAGCATTATGCGTGTCCAACCGGACATATGATTTATCGCTCATGTCAAACTCCCTATGCCGGCAGCGCTCAGGCGCGCTGCGAATCAAGAACCTCTTCGTTTTTTGCCACGTCCTGCGCCTTGCCGTAGCTTTCGATCAGCAAAGCGTACTCGGGGAAGATCCTGGTGTAGACATCGGCCCACTGCAACGCGTCGTCACGGTTCCAGGTGCGCTGGATTTCCGATGCAACGGCTGCAGTATCCATCGGCACAACGCCCGCTTGCACCACACGCGCCAGCGTGATCTCCTGGGCCATCTTGGAATAGGTGCCCGACGCATCGACTACCGCAAAGACTTTGTAGCCGGCGTGCGCCGCGCTAATGGCAGGAAAGGCCATGCACACACTGGTGATCGTACCGGCGATGATCAAGGTGTTGCGGCCGGTTGCTTTGACCGCGGCGACAAAGTCCGGATTATCCCAGGCATTGATCTCGCCCTTGCGCGCCACGTACTGTGCGTGTGGCGCGTTCTCATGGATTTCCGGGATCAGCGGCCCGTTTGGGCCTTGCGGTACAGAAGCCGTGGTGATGACGGGCATACGAGCCAGCGTCGCCATTTTGGCCAGCGCAGCGGCATGCGCGCGCAGCCTGGACATCGGCATATCGTTCACGGTCTGGAACAGACCGCTCTGATGATCGATGAGCAGCATCACGGCGTCGTCGGGATCGATGACCGGGCGGGCGCCGTTGAAGTTGGCAGTGTTTTGGGGTAAGGACATATCAATCTCCTGAATTGGAATGGGTGAAGGAAATCAGGCGACAAGACGCCCGAAGCGGCCGCTTTCAAGGTCTTCGAAAGCCTGGTTGATTTCATGCTGCGTGTTCATGACGATGGGTCCGTATCCAACGATCGGCTCGTCGATCGGTTCGCCGCCCAGGATCAGGATCACCGCGTCGGCGTCAGCCTTGAGCCTCAGCTCGTCGCCACCGCGATCCAGTAATACCGTTTGCGCCTCGCGCAGCATCTGCAGGTCATTGACCAACACGGTGCCGCGCAGCACAACCAGCACCGTGGTATGCCCTTCAGGCAAATGCAACAGCGCCTGACCGCCCTGGCACAGACGCAGATCCCATACATTGATTGGCGTATGGGTTCTGGCCGGCCCCTTGTGGCCGCCGAACTCACCCGCGATCACGCGCACCTGCCCAGCCCCGTCAGGCAATGGAACGCTGGGAATGTGCACGTCCAGGATGGACTGGTAACCCGGCGGTCCCATCTTGTCCCGGGCCGGCAGGTTGACCCAGAGCTGCACCATTTCCAGCTGTCCGCCACTGTGGCTGAATTTTTTCGAGTGAAATTCCTCATGCAAAATGCCGGAGGCCGCCGTCATCCATTGCACATCGCCCGGACCGATGACGCCGTCCGCTCCGGTCGAATCGCGGTGTGCGACTTCCCCGTCGTAGACGATGGTTACGGTTTCAAAACCGCGATGCGGGTGCACGCCAACACCGCGCTGCTGGCTGGTCGGCTCGAAACGTGCCGGGCCTGCGTAATCCAACAGCAGGAAGGGACTTAGCTGCGCACCGAGGCTGTTGTAGCTGAACAGCGAGCGCACTGGGAAACCATTACCGACCCAATGGGGTTGGGGCGCGCTGTCAATACTCTGAATCTTCTTCAGCATTTGTTTCTCCTGATTTGATCGGTCTAGCAGGAAGAAGCATAGGGAAGGAACGATACTGCCGGTAGTATGTAATAATCGCCCAGAGTGTTCCATGAGTAGAACAATGAATCCGCCTGATCTCAATGATCTTTACTACTTCGCCCAGGTAGTTGAGCATGCCGGCTTTGCGCCAGCTGGCAGGGCTCTTGGTATTCCAAAGTCCAAGCTGAGCCGCCGCATTGCGCAGCTTGAGGAACGCCTGGGCACGAAACTGCTGTTGCGAACCACGCGTAGTTTTGGCGTCACCGAAGTCGGGCGCGGCTACTACATGCATTGCCGTGCCATGCTGACCGAAGCCGAGGCAGCCGAGGAATCGATCGCGCTGACGCATTCGGAACCGCGCGGCGTAATTCGCATGACCTGCCCTGTCGCACTGCTGTCGACCCGCGTGGGCGACATGGTGGCGGCGTTCATGGCGCTTCATCCGCGGGTTGAGCTGCATCTGGAAGAGACCGATCGCAAGGTGGATGTGGTGGCGGAAGGTATCGACCTGGCCATCCGCGTGCGGCCACCACCGCTCGAAGACAGCGAATTGTTGATGCGTGTCCTGTCCGATCGCGGACAGTGCCTGGTTGCCAGTCCAGAATTGCTCGCCAAGTTCGGGACACCGATCGGGCCAGCCGATCTTTCCCTCCTTCCCAGCATGGATCTAGGACAACCACAAGATGATCATCGCTGGCTACTCCATGGCCCTGACGGCATGCAGGAGGATGTAAGGCATCAGCCGCGTTACATCACGCGCTCCATGCTCGCGCTAAGAGCGGCAGCAGTGGCCGGTGTCGGCATTGTCCAGTTGCCGCGCATGATGGTGACCGAACAGTTCGAACGCCGCAAACTCGTGCAGGTACTCACGGACTGGACGCCACGCCGCGAAATCATCCATGCCGTGTTCGCATCGCGCCGTGGCCAATTGCCGGCGGTGCGTCTGCTGATCGATTTCCTTGCTGCGCAGTTCGACAGTCTGGTGGAGGACTGAACCCTGCCCTGACGTACGAATGTCATCGCATCCTCTCGATGCGGCACGTGCGACGGGCGGCCGGCACGCTCTTTCACGAATCACGTGAGATTTTGTGTATTTTTCCTGAATGACAACATGATATTCTTGGCGCCACCAGTCGTTTTAGGCCTGTATGCGTGCCGTCCCTTCAACGGCAAGCGGCCATAAGCTGCCGGCTAGTACGCAGCAGAACCAATTTACTTCCTTTGTTTTTGAAAGGCCAATTACGCCACCTTTAGCCACCCGTTGGCTTGCGCAGCAACGCCATTTTCAACCGCCTCCATTTGGTGATCACGCCATGCAAGTTGAACACCGTATTTCCGTCCGCACCAGTCCAACCAAGATCTTCAGCATCTATGCCGATGTTTCCAACTGGCATACCTGGGATCCCGACACGAAAAACGCATTTCTGAACGGAGAATTTCAGCTTGGCGCGAAAGGAAAGCTCACGCCAACAAAGGGGCAAACCGTGCCCATGGTGGTGACGGAACTCATTCCAAGCCGGTCCTTCACGGTCGAATCGAAGATCCCGCTATTCAAAATGGTTTTCGAACATGAACTTCATCCGCGCGGCGTGGATACGGAAGTGGTGCATCGCGTCACATTCTCAGGGCCACTCAAAATACTTCTTGGCCCAATGCTCATCAAACAACTCAATGTTGGCTTGCCACGCACACTGGGGAACCTCAAACTGCTCGCAGAGAAGGGGGAAATTGCCTAAGTTGGCACAACTCCCACGCGCAATTCCACTCTGCAATTCATGATTACGCCACATGGAGCGGCCTTGCGTTGAAATGCGGACGGCCCTTTTCGGTCAGGCGCCGTCAATAGCAGCGCACCATATCCACGACAATCATTGCCAATGGCATTACCAGACTACGAGGGGGCTGCGTGATTAAGCAATTCCGCTAGCCTGCCAGGGAACACCATAGAACTCAAAGAAACGCCGCCGTTACGGGTTTCCACGTTTAAGAACCGAGGAGGTCATGCCGCAGGCGCCGGTCTTAACTCAGTATTTTGCGACCAACCTATAGAACGCTATACATCACATCATGAGATCTGCTATGTCCGCATCCGCCGCAAAACCTGATCGTCTCCTGTTGTTTGCAGGCGGCCTGGCCACATTCACGGCGATTGTCCATATTTTCATGGGCACTCCCGAAGTTTACCAACCACTGCTCTCCTCATCGCTGCCTCAACCGATCAGCTTGTTGCTGCTCGCGTGCTGGCACTTGGTAAGCGTCGTCTTGGTCGCTTCCGGAGCAGCGTTGTTGTGGGGTGCCTTGCCAAATAACCGCAGCCATGCTTCGATACTGGCGCTGTTCGTCTCCGTTACGTGGTTGGTGTTTGGTCTTGTTTTTATCGCCATTGCCGTCACGTTTCAAGGGCTTAGTGGGTTGGCAGTGCTCCCCCAGTGGACGCTGCTGCTGCCGGTCGGCGTTTTGGCCGGCGCCGCCGGGTTGCGTTCCAATGGGACGATCTCTCGCGAGGCATAACCGGTGAGATCTTACGGCTTGAAGGCTAACAATCAACGATGGAACTGCGTGGCAAACACCTTATAGGGTCCAGTGACCATGGTGCATAAAAGGCTGGATATAGCACCGCAACGCCCCTCGCCGGAGAATCATATTCGAGGCCTGGCAAAAGGGAGATGCCCCTATAGTAGGGAATGAATGAGTACAAAATTCCAGGCCTTCATCCGTAACTTGCCAGCTGGCGCGCGAACCGGCGCAGAGGGATGGGGCCGAAGCGCTCCGCATGGAGACACCAGGCCTGTAGGCAGGCAAGCAGTTGCTCCTGTGATGCCGTGGAGCGGTGCCACAAAGGCTCCAGCATCCGGCGCGCCGATTGCATCTCATTGAGCGGCCAGCTATACGCCATCACTTGCGCCAGTTCCGACCGTTGCACGCCGCTGAGATGGCAAGGTGCGCGCTGCAGCAGCCTTCTGGCATGCGCCAAGCTGGGACGCGGTAAATGCTTGCGCAGCGCGGTATGCTCAGCGCGATAAACCGAGAGCGTCGCGACGGTCAGCTCACGCATCAGCTCGGCGCGATTTCCCAGCACCTGCCTCAATGTGGCCAGGGTCGGAGCAACTTGGCCAGGGTGCGGCGTCAAAGGGTGAGGCGCTCGACGTACCAAGGCGAGCCGCAGCCATTGCAGCACACGAATGTATCCCCAGCCGACGTCCAGCTCAAACCAGCGTGACGAGAATTTGGCCGACGTCGGGAAGGCATGATGGTTATTGTGCAGCTCTTCACCACCGATCAGCAGACCGATAGGAAAAATGTTTGTTGCCGCTTCCTTGCAGTCGTAGTTGCGATATCCGGCATAATGCCCCAGCCCATTGATGACGCCAGCGGCCAGGAAAGGAATCCACATCATCTGGCACGCCCACAGCGTCAGTCCGCGCGCGCCAAACAGAATCAGCTCCAATAGCAGCAACAGACCGACGCCCTGCCAGGTATAACGGCCATATATCCATCGTTCGAGCCAGTCGTCAGGCGCGCCAGCGCCATAGCGCTCAACCAGCATGGGGCGACGCGTAGCTTCCCGATACAATTCCGCGCCGCGCCACAGCACTTCGCGGATGCCGACCACGCGCGGGCTATGCGGATCCTTGGCCGTTTCGCAGTGGGCGTGATGGCAGCGATGTACCGCCACCCACTCCCGCGTCACCATCCCGGTGCTAAGCCACAGCCAGAAGCGGAAAAGATGCGCCGCCACAGGACTCAGGGAAAGCGCGCGATGGGTCTGGCATCGGTGCAAATATACCGTCACCGACACGATGGTTGCGTGTGTCGTGCCCAGTCCGACCAACAACAGCTGCCACCAGCTGAACGCCAGGACACCCTGCGCCAACCACTGCAATTGCGTCGCCATGCCCGCTCTCCCGCACATCCACTACAAGTCAGGGTGCCCCGCCGCATAAGCGAGCGCATCACTTAACTGGCTATAGCGGTAGCAGCGATAGAGATAGTGCCCCTTGGCATAGACAATGCCAAACTTTCTCATTTCAATTTGCTCCGCATCGTCCGGGGCGTAAGGCACTTGCCAATTCGGCTGAAAGGCCGCATCGGGCAGGAAGCCATTCCTGGCATGCTCCGCCATGGCGTAGCGCAGTGCATCGCTAAACAGCTCGTAGCGGTATTGCCTGTACGCGTAGCGTTTTCCATCGAACGAAACTTCAAACCGTGCAGCCAGGGCTTCGTCCGATTCCCATGGCATCGTACCGTCAAGCATGCTTTCCATCATTTAACTCCTGGCCGAAGCGCTGGTTCCATTCAATGCCATGACTTGACAGCGCGCCTTCAACGTCGCATTCGTATTTGCCTCTTCCCTTGTGCCATATGCCTCTTCTGGGAAAACAATCGAGCGCCTGATAGCGTCTGGCCAGTTCAAACTCACGCGATCCAATGGTGGGGGCATATGTTTGAGTATGGCGGTCGAGGCAAACTTGCGCACGCCATCGCGGCACTGAAATTCGGCGCAGCTCAGAATAATCTGCCATCCCTGAAACCAAAATTTTGCTTGCTTGCGCATCTTGCACTCCTTGCGTCCAACCGGTAAAAGCTCATTGAAAGGTTTCAATGAGCCGCTTCGCTCCAGCAAAAATTACCTCGCCTCGATGATGTAAGGCAAGTCAACCGGGGGCGTCGCCTGGCGCCTCACCATTAGGGGGATTGGGGGACTTTGACGGGATTGCATCCGAAGCTGCAATGCTGAGGAAGACCAACACGAAATACCAAACTTGGCGAAGTGCCTGCTAACCACTATACGCTCCCAAAACGGTATCACCTAACGTTTTCGTACACGTCAGATCAGACAGCTGTGAAGGGCGCAGATTGAATGGCAGCGCCACGATCTGCTCATCGTTCAGAAGCACGACACGCATGGCCGTGGTTCAGCACCGCGCCCATGGGGACACTATCGCGTCGTTCTCTATCATGCCTGGCTATTCCCTTAGGTGCGCGTGCGAGATTGACATACACTGAAGATGCAACACCCTGCGCGAAGATCGCAGAGGGGTTGATCACAGCACACAGCAATGGTGCGAAGGACTGCGGCAATGAACACCGTATTTGAAGCAACGCGGCGCCAGGACGTCTGGATGGCAGAGCTGGTCCAGTATGGCATCACATTGCGCCCCATCATTGGACTCGCCGAGGCCCAGCGCTATCTGCTTTCCCGATGCGTCCCGTTACACGTCGTTGAACGGGTACTTTCTGTGCTGGGGGTTCCGCGTCGCGCTCTGACCTGCAGTAATCTGCATGCGGAGAGACTGTTCGTTTTCCTCCCTGAAGTAGCCCAGTCAGATTAGCCTCACCCTGCTGCCTGGCGAACGCCGCAACTTGCTCCAGGATCGTTCACAACCGGCTCTTTGCGAGCCTATGGCTGCGCGGATTACCCATCCAGGCGAATTTCGCACATCGCTTAACTGCCGAGTGCTACATTGGCGAATCTACTGACAGGATGTCATATGCCAAACAATCTCACGATCAGGAACAGGCTTACTTTGGGTTTTGCCGGTATCGTTGTGCTCATCCTGATTTTACTGACTCTGGCCTACCATAATTCGGTACGACTGGCGCAGGCCAACGACTGGAACAAGCACACATTAGCAGTCATGCTGGAAACTGAGCGCATGTCGAACGACATCCTGGCGATTCAGACGATAACACGCACCTATCTGCTGACCGGAGAATCCTCACACCTTGCGCCATTGTCAGGTCTGGAAAAGGCGCTACGCACGCATATTGCCAACGCCACGACCTTGACGAAAGACGATGCCGGCAGGCAAAGCCGGTTTAAGAAGATCGCGGCGCTGGCAGATACGTGGATCGGCAATCACGTTCACGCCCTCATTGAGCAGCGAAGAAGTATCGGTAAGACAATCGGCGCAAAGGACTATGCGCAATTGGCCGTTGAATTGAATCAAGCGATCGTGCTGACTGCCGACATCGCCCGGCTGGGCAAAGCAGCGATCGCCGACGAAGAGCAGTTGCTGGTCGAGCGTTCGCACGCATCATCCGAATGGCAAGACGCGATGCTGCTGGTCCTGACTGTTGGCGGCGCAATCTGCGTTGCCCTGGCGCTGGCAATTTCCTATTGGCTGACAAAGGCGATGCTCACTCCGCTAAAGCATTTGACGGATGCGGTAACCCGCATCGGCATGGGCGATCAAACCGCACGGGCCCAGGTGATCTCCGGGGATGAACTGGGTCAGGTCACGACCGAGTTCAATCGCATGGCGCAATCGATTCAGGATAACCTGACCCAAGAAATTGCCGCTACCGCGTTGCTCCGGTCCCAGGTGGATCACTTGTTAGGGGTCGTCTCGCAGGCGGCTGCGGGCAATCTGACGAAAGAAGTGAGCGTTACCGGCGGCGACGCCATTGGGCAGCTGGGCAATGGCCTGTCCAGCATGCTCAGCCATTTGCGGGTACTGATTGAGAATGTACAGAGGGCAGGCATTCAAGTGAGCACGTCGGCCACCGAAATTGCCGCCGCGGCCAAACAGCAAGAAGCAACCGGCATTGAGCATGCCCAAACTTCCGTCGAAGTTCTTAGCACCACCCAAGAGATATCAGGCAATACCAGGCTGCTGCTAAAAACGATGGAGGATGCCACCACCGTCGCCGATTTCACGACCAAGGCCACAGCCGAAGCACAGGAAAGCCTGCATCACATGGATGCCACCATGCAGCAAATGGTGTCAGCCACGGATTCCATTAGCAGCAAGCTTGCAGCGCTGTCCGAGAAGGCCAGCAACATCAACAGCATACTGATCACCATTATCAAGGTCGCCGACCAGACGAACCTGCTGTCACTCAATGCCGCTATTGAAGCGGAGAAGGCCGGCGACGCCGGACGCGGCTTCTCGGTGGTGGCAACCGAAATCCGCCGCCTTGCCGACCAGACGTCGACGTCTACCTGGGACATAGAACAGATGCTTAAGGAAATGCAGTCGGCGGTTTCAGCAAGCGTGATGGGGATGGATAAGTTCTCGGAAGAGATCCGTCGCAGCGTCAGCGAGGTGCGGAAGGTGACGGACCAGTTATCCGAGGTGATGGGACAGGTGCAGCGGCTAATGCCGCAGTTCGACACCGTACTCCAGGGTATGCAGTCGCAAGCGGTGGGGGCTGCGCAGATTTCCGAAACGATGTCCCGGCTCAATTACGCGTCGCAGCAATCGGTCGAATCGCTCAAGGCAACCAGCGAGGCGGTACTGCAGCTCCAGTACGCGGCAACCGATCTGCAAACGAGCACCGCAAACTTCACCGTCACGACAGACTGACCGTACGCTGGAATCAGCGCCAGCTGACGTCGAAGACGGGCGCGTCCAGAAGGTCTGTCTCCTCGAGCACTAATTATTTCATGAGGGCTTGATTTTAGGTTCTCATCCATGATTCAATATTCGACGTGCGCTGGCCAGCGCACGCTGTCACGCAAGGCGAAGAACAGGGTTATTCAGACCACATTGCAAGGGTGGCGCCAGCGCACACCAACTGCTTTTTCGGCCAGATCGGCTAGCCCGAAATAAACGCATCTTGCACTTCACTTGCGGCAGCTCCCCAGACCGATAAAGGGAGAAGCCATGCTCAATCGCGAAATGATCATCCAGCAGTTCACTGTCCTGGATTCAAAACGACGACGCTATCAAATGATGCTGGTGCGCTCATGGACAGATACGCCGGTTCAGGCCAACACTGTCCGGCGCTCGACGGGATCGCTTCGCTACGCGCTAACGACAGGCGAGCCTGCAATGCAACTCAGCGAACATACGTTCGAAGTCATACAGCCCGATCAGGAGGATGGCCTGATCGTACATCGGCTCAGATAAGGTCGCAGCGAACCAGTGCCAGCGCTGTCTGTATGTCTGCACGCCAATGCGCGCGGCGGCGGCGCATGTGTTTGGGAATTCTGGCATAGTCTTTCATTATGACCAGACGTTTTGATACCTACACGGCAGAAAGGATTGGCATCGCGCTACTCACCCGGGATGCCTTCGGAATGGGTGCGGCGATCACCTATGCACTGCTGTGTGGTATACCGTTGAGGCTCATCGAGCACGTATTCGCCCGTGCCAAGGACAAGGTCCGCGACTATGGTTCGCTGCCACGCCCAACACCTGACCGGCGTATCAAGCCGGTCAACAACACACGAAACTAAACACGCAACAGCAGCGTGTTTGCGTAAAATCAATGCCCCCTTGCGAAGTCGGACCTATCCTTGAAGAGCATCAAGGAGAAATCATGGGGCCGCACCCGCCACAATGGTATTCAGCTTCGGCCGTCGAATCAGCCTACAGGCTTATCTGGCTGCAGCTAGAAGTAAGTCACGGTCACCGGTTCGCGACGGCTTTTCTCGAGGACTTCGCGCCGCAGATTTTTTCCGCCTGCGAGCAACTTTGCTCGGCCGATACAGCACTGACCTCTCAGCGCCACCCTCCGCACCGAAGACCGTCCTGGTCTTAAGCACTCACGCGAACACGGCTGGGTCATGGCGCATTGGATGGCCACTATTTCGCCATGGCAGAGGTTCAGTGCATGAAGGCGCTGTGCCAACAGTTTTCAGTGCGAGCACAGCCACAGCTTACGGCACCGTTTGCCAATCTAGCGGCTCAGGCGTCGTCATGGATAACGGTGGTCGGGCCATTGCGCTTGACCGATTCAATGCCGTTGTCGCGGCCGGTGGCGTCGGCATAATTCTCACTACGGCCAATCACCTTGAAGTTTGCCGCTTTCAGAACAAAGGAGTATGGCTGCAAAGCGTCAGACTTCTTGCGCTCGTAGTTGTCATCATGTGGGCTGTTGACCTGGCACGATGCGATACCAGTTTTTGCGCCCTGCTTATCGACATAGGTCTCGCTGGTCAAAATAATTTTGCCATTTTCTGCGACCAGCACAAAGTGATACGGCTGGGCTGCACTCGGATTTTTTTTGATGGTGTAGTGGCTGGACATATGAATCTCCTGGTTTGGAAACATCAACGTAAAACCGCCTTTACACGGCGGCCTATCTGATATTTCGATGATAAAAGGAAAATTCAAGTACCCATGGCAATTTTTTTGCCAACTTTTTGTTCATTCTCGCCGGCATAGCAAACTAGCCACCGCTGCATTTTGTTCGCATCGCCGCACACAGAACATAGCCGATGGCATACACTTTATGCGGTGATCATTTCCGGCGACATGGCATCATCCTGCCCGGCGGTACAGACCCGGTTTCGCCCGCTATGCTTTGCCCGATAGAGCGCCTTGTCCGCAGCGACGATCAGATCAATCGGTTCGCTCTGTGCTCTTGCCGGTGCCAATGCTTCCACACCGGCACTGATCGTGACATGCCCGGCGCGATTGCCTTTGTGTTCCAGCGCCAGTTCCGCAATGGCGATCCGGATGCTTTCGGCCACGCTCATCGCCCCAGCGACATCCGTTCCGGGAAGCAGCACCACCAGTTCTTCGCCGCCATAACGTGCCGCCAGATCTCCTGGCCGGTGCTTACTCCCCCCCACCACCTTGCCAATCACCTTCAGGCATTCATCGCCGGCGCTGTGGCCATAAATATCGTTGTACTGCTTGAAGCAGTCGACATCGATCATGATCAGCGCCAGCGAACTCGCATTGCGTACTGCCCGACTAAATTCGTCGCTGAGCGAACTGTCGAACTGACGCCGATTGGCCAGGCCGGTCAGGCCATCCTGCATCGCCAGCCGCTCCAGGGTTCGATTCAGCGTTTCCAGCGAGTCCCGGGCCCGCACCAGTTCCGCCTCCGCCTGGATTCTCAGCCCGATCTGTTTTACCAGGCGCAGCCCCGCCAATCCCAGTGCCAGCACCAGCAAGGTAACCACACCAGCATTCAAATAAGCATCGGCGCGCCACCGCGCGAGTACTTCATCCCGGGATAGTGCGGCGGATACGACAAGCGGATACTGCCGCAGCTTGCGATAGCTATTGATCCGCGTGACGCCATCCTGTCCTGAGGTAAACGTCACCGTGGCGACGGGCGCTTTGGGCAAATAGTCGTGAAAAAGCGGCAGCCTGGAAATGTCCCGGCCCAGGGTCTTCGGATTAAAGGGTCTGCGCACCAGCATGATGCCGTTATCCAGCGCCAGCAATATGGCACCATCCCGGCCGATATCGAAGCGTCGAAAGAAGTCGCTGAAGTACTCTATTCTGATCGTCGCTAACGCAACCCCTGCAAACCGGCCATCGGGTTGGTTGAGGCGCCGCGATACGGGAAGAATCCATTCCCCTGTCGATTTGCTGCGTACGGGTACGCCAATGTGCACGTCTACATCGCGGTGTTCGCGGTGAAACTTGAAATACTCGCGGTCAGCATTATTCTGATTCCTCAGCAGCGTTGGCTGAGAATTGACCAACCAGCTGCCATCCTCGCCATACACAAAAATCCCGTGAAGCTGAGGCAGTTCGGCAACACGGCGTACAAGCAGCTCATGGATGCGATCCAGGTTTGCGCTGGATTGCCCTCCTTTTTCGAGCCGTTCGGTGAGCCCCACCAGTACCGTGTCTGCTGCCTTGATGGTGTCATAGGCATGCTGTCCAACCGCCTGGACCAGATTGGCCGACGCCACTTCCGATTCATGCAGCTGAATTGCGCGCGCTCGCCAGGTCAACCATCCTTCTATTGCAATCAGCGAAATGCATACCAGAACCACGAAGGTGCCAGCCAACTGTGTGATCGAAAAGCCACGGACTGCGAAACGACGAGATTGTTGCAGAATGCTATGCAAAATCATGCGATGACCTCGACAAAGGAATTAACATCCGGAGTCGTGCCAATGGCACGCGACTACCAGGTGCGCGGAAACCTTGCCAAGCAAGCTGTACCTACAACCTGCCGTGGCACCATGACCGGTGTAGTCTTGTTGCCCCCCTCCACGCGGAGTTCGCGTCGCAGGAGCAACATCGTCTGCTTAGCATAGACCAATCACTGATTGAGATACTCTCGGATAATCACGTTGCCAAGCAGTCCCTCATGCCTTGGATGCCGGCTGAGCCGTTCCAACGGCGCCAACAATACGCAACGCCGCCGCGGCCCCATGCAAACAAGGGGACAAACCAAAGTGAAAGCCGCCCATTCCATCCCTGCATTTCAATGGACTTCGCCGTCGATCAGACTGACCATGTACGAAGAGCCTGGCACGCTGCCATCTGGCACTGCAAGACTGCATGGGTGGCGCGACGGTCCATGTTTCAACCAGACGTCAAGTACAACTTCAGCCATAGTGGTTGTTACAACACTGCCACCGTCAATGCAAATGGGAGATAAGCGCTGCATGAATACCCGTACCCTCACCACCGCCGACATGCTGGCGCCCGGCCGCGTACTCATCAAACGCAAGCAGCTCCTGCAAAAAGTCCCGCTGGGCGAACGCACGATACTCGAGCTGGAGCGCTGCGGAAAATTCCCCAAGCGCTTCTCGATCACGGCCAGGTCCGTCGCATGGGACCTCAAGGAGGTCGATGCCTGGATCGCCGAACAGCAGGCCGCGGCCGTGCCGCAGCCTGCGCCAGGGTTCAAGAAACCGTAGTCCAGCGGTCAATCATATCTGCCCAGTCCTGCAGCATGGCACGCCGTTGTTCGGCATACTCGGCCTTGTTATAGACGGCGCGCACGCCGCGCTGTTCGTGCGCCAGGCACTTTTCGATCCAGTCTGTGTTAAAGCCCTCCTCGTGCAGCAAGGTCGACGCGGTGCGGCGCAAATCATGCGGAGAAAAATCGGCCAGCGGGTGGCCTGCTTTACGCGCGCTGACGCCCACCTGCACCGCCACGCGATTGAGTGTCGCATGCGAGATCGGCAGATCCGCATCGTAGCGTGACGGCAGCACATACCGCGAATTGCCGGCACAGGTGCGCAGCGCGATAAACAGGTCGAGCGCCTGCCGCGACAGGTAGACATTATGCGGATTGCGCCGCTTCATGCGCTCGGCAGGAATCGTCCAGATGCCGTTGGTGAAATTGATCTCGTCCCAGGTCGCGTCCGTCAGTTCGGATTTGCGCACCATGGTCAGGAGCAGCAGTTTAACCGCCAGGCGCAAGGTCGGCGCGCTGGCCACGCACTCCAGATGCTGGTACACCCAGGCGATTTCATGGGGCGCCAGCGCCCGGTCGCGCGGCTGGAAGGTGGCGATGGAGCTTGGCGGCACCCGGTCGCCGGGGTTCTCGTGTTCATGACCGCGCTCGGCGGCATAGCGAAACACCAGCATCACTATCTCGCGTGCATGCACGGCCGTCGCCGGTGCGCCACGCGCCACAATGGCGTCGCACACCGTACGCAGTTCCTCATGCGAGATCTCCTTGAGCAGCAGGCGGCCGAACGGCTTTTCCAGATCCCGCTCATACACAGAGCGCCGCATGTCACGGGTCGATTCGGCCATGCGATAGTTCGCCAGCCAACGCGTAGCCCACTGGCCAAAGGTTTCCGCCCCTTCCTCGCGCCGGCGTGCACGCTGTTTGTTCAGCATGGGCGACACGCCCGTGGCAATGAGTTTCTTCGCCTCGCCCAATTTCTCCCGCGCTTCCTGCAGCGTCAGGCCGCCACGCCCATAGCGCCCGATGACCAGGGTTTCCTGTCGTCCGTTAATACGGTAGTTCAACCGGAACGACAGCGTACCCGACGACAGCACCGCGACATACATGCCGTCACGATCAGCCACTTTGTACGCCCGCGCTGCCGGCTTCAAGTTGCGTAGCTTGGTGTCAGTGAGCATGTCCAACTCCTCAAAAAAGATGCCATCATCTTGCCAATTTCCTCTAATGAATCAACACGTTAGCCCCTCAAAACCGGGGCGCTTTCGAGCGCATACCGCCCCTCCTCCCGGCCGTCAGTACCATCAACCAAAACGGTGATGAATATCGATAATTCCCTCGTCGAATCAATAACTTAGGAAAAACCCATACCATCATCCGCAGGCAATCACGGTGATGGCACCACCACGCCCCGTCTGCGACCGCTCACGCGGTGCCACGATCGATACCATTCACCAGTTGCGCTTGCCGCCGCCACCAGTTGCCAGACCCAGCCATGTAAAAACAAAAAAGCCCCTGAAAAATCAGGGGCTTTGCGGATCTTGTTGCCGAGTGCTGCGCTAAGCAGCCAGACGGGGAATCATTCCCACTCGATCGTCGCAGGCGGCTTGCCCGAGATGTCGTACACCACGCGGTTCAGGCCTTTGACTTCATTGATGATGCGGTTGGACACCTTGCCCAGCAACGAATGCGGCAGGTGCGCCCAGTGCGCGGTCATGAAGTCCTGGGTTTGCACGGCGCGCAGCGCGACCACGTAGTCGTAAGTGCGACCATCGCCCATCACGCCCACCGATTTCACCGGCAGGAAGACGGCGAAAGCCTGGCTGGTGGCGTCGTACCAGTTCTTCGGCACGTTGTCGGGATCGGCGCCCTCCACGGCCACCGCTTCGTATGGCGTGTTGCGCAGTTCTTCGATGAAGATGGCGTCGGCACGGCGCAGCAGGTCCGCGTATTCCTTCTTCACTTCGCCCAGGATGCGCACGCCCAGGCCTGGACCTGGGAATGGATGGCGGTAGACCATATCGTGCGGCAGGCCCAGGGCCACGCCCAGCTTGCGCACTTCATCCTTGAACAGTTCGCGCAGCGGTTCCAGCAGCTGCAGGTTCAGGGTTTCCGGCAGGCCGCCCACATTGTGGTGGCTCTTGATGGTCTGGCCCTTTTTGCCTTTGCCGGCCGACTCAATCACGTCCGGATAGATGGTGCCTTGCGCCAGCCATTTGGCGTTGGAGCGCTTGCCCGCTTCGACCTGGAACACTTCGACGAATTCGCGGCCGATGATCTTGCGCTTCTGCTCAGGATCGGTGACGCCGGCCAAGTGGCCCATGAACTGTTCGGTCGCGTCGATCTGGATCACTTTCACGCCCAGGTTCTTGGCGAACATGTCCATCACCATCTTGCCTTCGTTCAGGCGCAGCAGGCCGTGGTCGACGAAGACGCAGGTCAGCTGGTCGCCGATGGCGCGGTGGATCAGGGCGGCAGCCACGGAGGAATCGACGCCGCCGGACAGGCCCAGGATCACTTCATCGGTGCCCACTTGCGCGCGGATTTTCTCGACCGCTTCGCTGATGTAGTCGGGCATATTCCAGTCCGATTTGCAGCCGCAGATCTCGTGCACGAAGCGGCCCAGGATGGCCTTGCCCTGCACGGTGTGCGTCACTTCGGGGTGGAACTGCACGGCGTAGAAGCCGCGGTCTTCGTCTGCCATGGCGGCGATCGGGCAGCTGTCGGTGCTGGCCATCAGCTTGAAGCCGGCAGGCATTTCCAGCACTTTGTCGCCGTGGCTCATCCACACTTTCAGCATGCCGTGGCCTTCGTCGGTGACGAAGTCGTTGATGCCGGTCAGCAGCTTGGTGTGGCTGCGGGCGCGCACTTCAGCGTAGCCGAATTCGCGTACCAGGCCATTTTCCACCTTGCCGCCCAATTGGGCCGCCATGGTCTGCATGCCGTAGCAGATGCCCAGCACGGGCACGCCGGCTTCGAACACGGCTTGCGGCGCGCGCGGCGAATCGCCTTCGAGCGTGGAGTTGTGGCTGCCGGACAGGATGATGCCCGAGGCGCCGTAGTTGCGCACGAATTCGTCGCTGACGTCGTAAGGATAGACTTCGGAGAACACGCCGGCATCGCGCACGCGGCGCGCGATCAGCTGGGTCACTTGGGAGCCGAAATCGAGGATGAGGATTTTAGAGTGCATGGATGCGTAGAGGCCAGATTAGAAAACTGCGAAGTAAAAGCGCCGGCGGCGTGGCCGCACCTGCTGGCGGGTTTCAAACCCGCCGCCGGCCTTGAAGGAAGGCTTATTCCGAACGGTAGTTCGGGGCTTCCTTGGTGATCTGCACGTCGTGCACATGCGATTCGCGCATGCCGGCCGAGGTGATCTCGACGAATTCAGCTTTCTCGCGCAGCTCGTCGATGGTGGCGCAGCCGCAGTAGCCCATGGACTGGCGTACGCCGCCCACCAGCTGGAACAGGATCGCCAGCACACTGCCTTT
The DNA here is from genome assembly GCF_013369485.1 of Massilia sp. BJB1822. Lineage (GTDB taxonomy): Bacteria > Pseudomonadota > Gammaproteobacteria > Burkholderiales > Burkholderiaceae_D > Rugamonas. Next base: position 572,322 of record NZ_JABWEB010000002.1, on the reverse strand, counting down.
GTAGGCAACGCGGCCTTCGATACCTTCCGGTACGAACTTGTCGGCCTTCATGGTGGCGTCCTGGAAGTAGCGGTCGGCCGAGCCGTCGCTCATCGCGCCCAGGGAACCCATGCCGCGGTAGGACTTGTAGCTGCGGCCCTGGTACAGGATCACTTCGCCCGGCGCTTCTTCGGTGCCGGCGAACATAGAGCCCATCATCACGGTCGATGCGCCGGCTGCCAGCGCTTTCGAGATGTCGCCCGAGAAGCGGATGCCGCCGTCGGCGATACATGGCACGCCGGTGCCTTCCAGCGCGGCGGCCACATTGGCGATGGCGGTAATCTGCGGCACGCCCACGCCGGCAACGATGCGGGTGGTGCAGATGGAACCTGGGCCGATGCCCACTTTCACCGCGTCGGCGCCGTATTCCACCAGCGCTTTGGCGGCGGCAGCGGTGGCGATATTGCCGCCGATGACGTCCACGTGCGGGTACTTGGTCTTGATGTACTTGACGCGATCGAGGATGCCTTGCGAGTGGCCGTGGGCGGTGTCGACCACCAGCACGTCCACGCCGGCGGCTACCAGCAGATCGATGCGCTCTTCATCCTTGGCGCCCACGCCGACGGCCGCACCGACCAGCAGCTTGCCGTGCTGGTCTTTCGAGGCGTTCGGGTGCTCGGTGGATTTCTGGATGTCCTTGACGGTGATCAGGCCGCGCAGTTCAAAGGCATCGTTCACCACCAGCACGCGCTCCAGGCGGTGCTTGTTCATCAGGCGCTTGGCTTCATTGGTGTCGGCGTCTTCCTTGACGTACACCAGCTTTTCGCGCGGGGTCATCTTGGCGCGCGCTTCGGCGTCCAGCTCCTGCTCGAAGCGCAGGTCGCGGTTGGTGATGATGCCGACTACTTCCTTGCCCTGCACCACAGGGAAGCCGCTGATGCCATACTGCTCGGTGAGCTTGATGACGTCGCGGATCTTCATATCCGGTGGGATGGTGATCGGGTCACGCAGCACGCCGGCTTCGAAACGTTTTACGCGGGCCACTTCGCGGGCCTGGTCTTTCGGTTTCAGGTTCTTGTGGATGATGCCGATGCCGCCTTCCTGAGCCATGGCAATCGCCAGACGGCTTTCCGTCACGGTGTCCATTGCGGCGGACAGCAGCGGGATATTCAGGGAGATATTTCGGGTCAGGCGAGTGCGGAGGGACGTATCGGCAGGCAGAACATTCGAATACGCGGGGACGAGGAGCACGTCATCGAAGGTGAGTGCTTTTTGAAGTAGACGCATAGTACATTTCCTATCGGCGCAAAAGTGAATTATACAGAAGGATCAGTTCCCTGTCCAAAACCATGTCAGTTTTCACTTGGCGCAGCGCTTTGCGTTTTCGTCCATATTGCAGCGGCATCAGCTGATACCCTCTTCCTCCGCGCTGGCTTCGCTGTCGCCGCCAACCGGCACTTCCCACGCGCCGCCATTGCCATCCTCGGGCTGTGGCGCCGCACCGGGAACATCAAACAAGAACTGCTTGAGCGGCAAGGCGCCGACCAGCGCGGCGGGCTTGTTCTCGGCCATATGCAGTTTCAGCAGCTCGGACGCTTTCGCCAGGCTCGCGTAGAAGGACTTGGCGTACTTGGCGACGAATTGGTCCGAGTCGCTCGATGAGCTGAAGTGCAAAATGGGCACGATATGGCGGCGCATGAAGTTGATGTGGACACCGCTGGCGGAAAAGCCCGCCATCCTGGCGCAGGTGGCGGCGCGCTCGCCTTCCGCCACCGAGCATAGATAGGAATCCTGATGGTCCAGCGCGAGCCAGCTGGCGGCGGCGCCTTCCACGAAGGGACCAGGCACGAAGCGCTTGGCCATATTCACCGGGCCTGGCAGGGTCACGACCGAACAGCCATGACTCAAGGAATTGCAGACGTTTACGCTACCGTGGTCAAAACGGTTGACCGAAATAGGATCGGTATAGCCGAAGGGGAAGAACTCCTTATAAAATTGCAGCAGCCTTTCTTTCAATGGAGGAGTGGACGCGGAAGTTTCGGCGCGAACCGGTGCGGCCAGCAAGCTCAGGGCCAGGCATGATGCCAACAATGAGGCTAAACGCATGGAGACTCCTTTGTCCCGGTTGAGAGAAAGACCGGCCTTCGCCAGATCGTGGCAATTATACAAGCTTACCGCGCAGGCATGGCGCGTTGACAGCCGCCGGCATTCGTGGCGAAATCGGGGGACAGAGTATCTCGGAGGACGATGATGAAATCCGCTCCAGGCAAACGGTTTGCGGCCTGTAGACAGGCGCTTGCGGCCGGTGGCGCCGTGCTGGCCGCCCTGCTCTGCTGGCCCCTGCTGGCGCAGGCACAATGGGTATGGCTGAATGAGCGCGGCATCAAGCAGCTGTCCGACCAGCCGCCACCGTCCTCGGTACCGAACAGCCGCATTCTCAAAGCGCCGCGCGGGCAGATGCCGGAGCCGCTGACGACCGCCCCCGCCGCCGAGGCGCCGGCCGCCGAAGGGGAAGCCACACCAGCACCGGACAGCAAGCCCAAAGCCAAACCCACGCTCGCCGAACGCAACGCCGACTACAATAAGCGCCGCAGCGAAACGGCTGCGGCCGAACAAAAGAACCGGGAAGAAGGCGAGCGTCAAACGGACAACGCGAAGAACTGCGAGAGCATCCGCGCCAACCAGCGCGTACTCGAATCGGGCGAGCGTGTCGCCAACTATGACAAGAATGGTGGCCGCAGCTTCATCAGCGATGAGCAGCGCGCCCAGCAAATCAAACGCAACCAGCACATGCTCGCTTCCGGCTGCAAATAATCGCCCCGCATATACGGCCGAGCCCGTGTCCGATTGGGGTCTGACCCCACGGTGGACACGGGCTCGGCTGCGGGCTTTAGATTTCTTCGTAGAGCGGGAGGGTGAGGAACTCGGCGAAGTTGGACGAGGTCGACATCTCTTCGAAGATGACGGCGGCGCGCTCGTAGCTCGGGCTGCTGCTGTCGGGGGCGGCGGCTTTGACCTTGGGCAGCTCTTCGGGAATCATGGCGCGCACCATCTCGGCGGTGACTTTGCGGCCGTCTTCCAGCACGCCTTTGCTGGAGCGGATCCATTGCCATACTTGCGAGCGGCTGATTTCGGCGGTGGCGGCGTCTTCCATCAGGTTGTGGATGGGGACGCAGCCGTTGCCGCCCAGCCAGCTGCCCAGGTAGTGGATGCCGACGTTGATGTTGTAGCGCAGGCCGGCTTCGGTGATCGGCGCTTCAGGCTGGAAGTTGAGCAGGTCGGGGGCTTTCACGTCGACGTCGGGACGCTGCTTGCCGATCTGGTTGGGCGCATCGCCCAGCACTTTCTTGAATTCGGTCATGGCCAGCTCAACCAGGCCCGGGTGAGCTACCCAGCCGCCGTCGTAGCCGTCGGTGGCGTCGCGCGCCTTGTCGTTGCGCACGCCGCCCATGGCCACTTCGTTCTTTTCCGGATCGTTCTTGATCGGAATCAGCGCAGCCATGCCGCCGATGGCCGGCGCGTTACGCTTGTGGCAGGTCTTCAGCAGCAGCAGCGCGTAGGAACGCATGAAGGGCGAAGTCATCGTCACCTTGGCGCGGTCGGCCAGACAGAAGTCCTTGTCGAGCTTGAATTTCTTGATGCAGCTGAAGATGTAGTCCCAGCGGCCGGCGTTCAGGCCCGAGCTGTGTTCGCGCAGCTCGTACAGGATTTCATCCATTTCGAAGGCGGCCAGAATGGTTTCGATCAGCACGGTGGCCTTGATCGTGCCTTGCGGGATGCCGATCTCGTTTTGCGCCATCACGAAGATATCGTTCCACAGGCGCGCTTCCAGGTGCGATTCCATCTTCGGCAGGTAGAAGTAAGGACCGGCGCCGCGCGCCAGCTGTTCCTTGGCATTGTGGATGAGGAAGAGCGCGAAGTCGAAGATGCCGCCCGAAATGCGCTTGCCGTCGACCAGCACATGCTTTTCATCCAGATGCCAGCCGCGCGGACGCACGACCAGGGTGGCGATCTTGTCGTTGAGCTTATAGGACTTGCCGTTCTGCTCCAGCGCAATCGTGCGGCGCACGGCATCCATCATATTGATCTGACCGCTGATCTGGTTGTCCCAGTTCGGCGTATTCGAGTCCTCGAAGTCGGTCATATAGCTGTCGGCACCCGAGTTCAGGGCGTTGATGACCATCTTGCGCTCGACCGGGCCGGTGATTTCCACGCGGCGGCATTGCAGCGCTGGCGGAATCGGCGCAATCGTCCAGTCGCCGTTGCGGATATGGGCCGTTTCAGCCAGAAAATCCGGGCGCTCGCCCTCGTCCAGACGCTTGGCGCGGGCCACGCGCGCGGCCAGCAGCTCCTGGCGGCGCGGCTCGAAAGCGCGCGACAGCTTGGCGACCAGCGCCAGCGCTTCCGGCGTCAGCACGCGTTCGTAGCCGGGCTGGAGGGCGCCGGTGATTTCCATACCTGCTGGCAAAGTGAGGGAGGACTGCGTCATGTTTACTCCAATCTGGGGAAAGGTTGAAAACTCAGTATAGACTGCGAATCGGGCGGGAAATCATCGCCAATTCCGGCGGCATTTGGGCCGCTGCATGATTTGCAGTATATTCACTATTTAGTTATGCAAACAAGACAAAAAATCACTTCATCTGTGCGTTTTTGTCATAAATCCAGACAGGATGCCGCATGGGACAGTTTCGCCAGATTTCGACCTTTGTAGAAGTGGTTGCCAAGGGCAGCCTGTCCGCCGCCGCCCGCGCCGAGGGCATCGCCCCCGCCGTGATCGGCCGCCGCCTGGATGCGCTGGAGCAGCGCCTGGGCGTCAAGCTCTTGCAACGCACCACGCGCAAGCTGGCCCTGACCGACGAAGGCGCCGCCTTCCTGGAGGATTGCCAGCGCATCCTGGGCGAGCTGGAGGATGCGGAAACTGCCGTGGCCGAGCGCAGCGCGCGCGCCACCGGCCACCTGCTGATCTCGGCCCCGGCCGGCTTCGGCCGCCAGCACGTCGCGCCCCTGCTACCCTCCTTCCTGGCCGAACACCGCGAGGTGACGGCCACGCTGAACCTGAACGACCGCGTGGTCGACCTGATCGGCGAAGGCGTGGATGTGGCCATCCGCATCGCCAGCATGTCGGATTCGAATCTGGTGAGTGCCAAGCTGGCCGATAACCGGCGCGTTGTGGTCGCCACGCCAGCCTATCTGAAACGGCATGGCAGGCCGCTCGCCCTGGACGACCTGGCCCAGCACAACTGCCTGGCCATCAGCAGTGACGGCAGCCAGCGCGGCTGGACTTTCCGCGAAAACGGCAAAAACGTGACGCGCAAGGTGAATGGGAATATGGCTTGCAACGACGGCGCCGTGCTGCATGCCTGGGTGCTGGCCGATAAAGGCCTGGCTTGGCGTTCGATGTGGGAAGTGGGCGGCGATATCGAGGCGGGACGCTTGTGCAGCGTGCTCGATGAGTATTCGGCGCCGGGCAACGATATTTACGCGGTCTTCGCGCAGCGCCGCCATTTGCCGCTGCGCATTCGCGCCTTCGTCGATTTTCTGCGGCGCAGCTACGCCCAGCCCGACTACTGGCGGGCGCCGCACAGCCCCGGCTGAGGCCGGTTTACGCGGAAGACGGGCAAAAAAAATCCTCGGGAACCGAGGATTTCTTGTGTCGTCTAGACTCAGCGTATTACAGAGGCTGAATGTTCGATGCTTGCTTACCCTTTGGACCGGAGGTCACGTCAAAAGAAACGCGTTGGTTCTCTTGCAGGGATTTGAAGCCGGCCGATTGAATCGCCGAGAAGTGAGCGAACAGATCTTCGCCGCCTTCGTCAGGGGTAATGAAGCCAAAACCCTTCGAATCATTGAACCATTTTACGATACCAGTTGCCATTACAATTCCTATTACAGTTAAATGAGCTTGCGCCCGTGATATCGTTTGAAGCAAGTAGGAAATGACAGACTGACTGCACTACCCTTGAATCTAACGATCCCGCATTATACCGAATAAAACGTCAAAAACACGTCTTCGCGAAAATAATTGCGGCTGAGTGGTAGAAGTGCTGAAAACCTGCGTTTTCACGCAACATTTCGCACCAAAACGCTGCAAAACCGATGCTGCGTTCACTCAGCCGCCAAAATTGCGTGCGGTATGAGACCTACTATAGGCAATCCATGTGGGGATGGTTTGATAAATCTCAAGCGTGTGGCGGGTAGTGTTGTGCGCTTGGCTCTTGCGCCGCCCACGTTAATAGGGTATCGATTTCGGCCGCGGTCAGCGGCCAGTCGCCCTCGCCGGCCAGCAAGCCGCGCAGTTGCTGTTCCAGGCGGCGCGCCTGTTCGCCCAGCACCTTGAAGCCGAAAGAGCCGGCGGAACCGGCCACGGCATGCAGGCTTTCATGCAGCGCGCGCAGATGCTCGGGCGTGGCGCCGTGTTCGCGGCATTGGGCGAGCGCCTGGGCGATCGCCGCCATTCTCTGCGGCACGCTGGCGGCGAACTTGTCGTTCAGCGCGGCCAGACGGGCGCGGTAGGCGGGATCGGCCGGGGTCGCCATGGCGGGGATTTACTTGGTGCCGAAGATGCGGTCGCCGGCATCGCCCAGGCCTGGCACGATGTAGGCGTGATCGTTCAGGTGGCTGTCCAGCGAAGCGCAATAGATCTTCACGCCCGGATGCGCTTTCTGGAACACTTCGATGCCTTCCGGCGCGGCCACCAGGGCCAGGAAGATGATCTGATCGTCGCCCACGCCACGGTTTTTCAGCACGTCCACGGCATGCACGGCCGAATTGCCGGTCGCCACCATCGGATCGCACAGGATGAAGATACGGTCAACCAGGTCCGGCAGGCGCACCAGGTATTCCACCGGCTGGTGGGTGTCCGGATCGCGGAACACGCCGATATGGCCGACGCGGGCCGAAGGCACCAGATTCAGCAGGCCATCGCTCATGCCGATGCCGGCGCGCAGAATCGGCACCACGGCCAGTTTCTTGCCGGCGATCACGGGCGCGTCGATGGTCATCAGCGGGGTCTCGATTTCGCGCGTGGTCAGCGGCAGGTCGCGGGTGATTTCATAACCCATCAGCAGGGTGATCTCTTTCAGCAGCTCGCGGAAGGTGCGCGTGGACGTGGCCTTGTCGCGCATATGGCTGAGCTTGTGCTGGATCAGGGGGTGGTCGGTGATAAACAGATTGGGGAAACGCGGATCTTGTTTCATGGTTACTCTTTTTATATTAGGTACATTGGCTTGTATACCCAGCATTATCCCAGCCGAAGCCGCAGCCTGTCTATGTTTGGGCCGATAAAAAGCCCGCTCCGCCTGGCGCGCCGGCTCAAGCCTGCAGGGCGCGCGCCAGAATGGCAGCGCAATCCGTGTCCGGCGGCAAGCGGCCGTATGCCCCGCCCGGTTCGCGCGCCAGCCGCGAGGCCACGAAGGCCGAGCTGACATAGGCCGGCGCATGGCGCAGCAGCAAGCCGGCCTGCACCGCCAGTACAATGCGCTCGGCCAGCAGGCGCGCGCCGAATTCGGCGTCGGCGGCCTTATGCAACGCATCGCTTGCCGTGCCGCCGCCATCCACCGCGGCACGGGCGGTATTTGCCAGCCCAGCCAATTCCGCCAGCAAAACCGAGCAGAACTGGCTATACACCGTATTCCCGGCACCGGCCAGTCCCAGTTCGGCCGCCAGCGCGATGGCGCCATCGGGCGAACGCGAAAAGGCGCGCAGCACATCCAGGCACATCACATTGCCCGAGCCTTCCCAGATCGAATTGACGGGAAACTCGCGGTAAAGCCGCGCCAGCGGTCCATCCTCGACATAACCGCCGCCGCCCAGCACTTCCATCGCCTCGGCACCGAAGCCGGGGCCGCGCTTGCAGATCCAGTATTTGCCGGCCGGGGTCAGAATGCGCGCCAGCATGGTTTCGGCCGGATCGTCCGGATGGTCGAAGCAGCGCGCCAGCCGCATGGCGAAGACGGTGGCCGCCTCCGATTCCAGCGCCAGGTCGGCCAGCACATTGCGCATCAGCGGCTGCTCGGCCAGGGGCTTGCCGAAAGCGCGGCGCTGGCGCGCATGGTGCACGGCCTGGGTCAGCGCCGCGCGCATGATGCCGGTGCTGCCCAGCACGCAGTCTAGGCGGGTGTGGCTGCCCATTTCCAGGATGGTGGGAATGCCGCGCCCCGGCTTGCCCAGCAGCCAGCCGTAAGCGCCGGTGAACTCCACTTCGGATGAAGCGTTTGAGCGGTTGCCCAGCTTGTCCTTCAGACGCTGCACGCGGATCTGGTTATGGCTGCCGTCCGGCAGAAAGCGCGGCAGCAGGAAACAGGACAGGCCCGCGCTGCCGCCATGCTCGGTCTGTGCCAGTACCAGGTGGGCATCGCACTGCGGCGCCGAGAAAAACCATTTATGGCCGACGATGCGGTAGACCTGCGCGCCCTCTTCGCCGAACACGCGCTCCGCCTCGGCCGCGCTCACCGCTTCGGCAAAGCTAGTATTACTACGCACATCGGAACCGCCCTGCTTCTCCGTCATGCCCATGCCGATCAGGACGCCGCGCTTGCGCTCCATGGGCAGCGGCCGCGGATCGTATTCGCGCGACAGGATCTTGGGCAGCCAGCGCTCGGCCAGCGCGGGCGACTGCTTCAGCGCCGGCACGCTGGCGTACGTCATGGTCACCGGGCATTGCGAGCCGTTTTCCAGCTGGCCAAACAGGATGTAGCGCGCCGCGCGCAGCACCTGGCCGCCGGCCTCCCGCCCATCCCAGGGCGAAGCGTGGGCGCCGTACTCGATCAGCATCTTCATCAGCGCATGCCAGGCGGGATGGAATTCGATCTCGTCGATGCGCCGTCCGTTGCGGTCGAAATTGTGCAGTTGGGGAGAGTGGCGGTTGGCCTGGCGCGCCAGATCGAGAATTTCGGCCCGTCCCAGCATCTCGCCCAGCGCAGCCAGGCCGTCGCTGGCGCCGGCGTCGCCCTCGCGCGCCACCGCCTCGCACAAGGCCGGGTCGCAGCGGAACAGGTTCACATTGCCGAAGGGTGCAACCTGATTATGGATTTCATGCGTATCGAATGGGTTCATCGCGCGGTCTCCAGGGCTGGCGTCCAGACTAGCGCAAAGCAAGGGAAGCGGCAAGCGCGCGGACCAGTCTGCACGCGGCCTGGCGGACCGGATCAAACTGCCCAACAAAACATCAGCACAGAAGGTTTTGCAGGAATAAAATACTGTTTTAAGCTTCCCGATAAGAAAAATAAGGAAAAGCAGCAAGGATATTGCTTTTTTTCATGTAATTTAACTCCCATCAGTGATACATTTCGTTCTGGTTTTGCAAGTTCCACAGGCCATGACGCATTAATAAATGGCATGTGAACAAAGTGATATGCAGAAATTGAAAGATCAGACCGAAACAATGCTCTCCAGCCCAGCCAGCGTTCCCGAACGCGAACATCGGAATGAGATCGACCGGCTTCTGGAAGAAGCTGGCGATATCGTATTCCGCACCACCCTGCTGGGCCAGATCCTGTTCGCCAGCCAGCGCAGCGTCAAGCTGCTGGCGGCGCCGCGCGAACTCGAAGGCCAGATGCTGTCCAGCGTGGTCGCCGACAGCGACCAGCCGGTGCTGAAAACGGCGCTGGCCGGCGTGGTGCAGGCCCAGGCCGCGAGCAAGGTCGAACTGCGCCTGCGCACGCCCGATCTGGACACCTGGTTCGAGCTGCGCATCTCCCTCTACCGCAATGCCGATGGCGCGCAAGAGCTGCTGCTGGTGGGCCGCGATATGACGACCCAGCATGCGACCGAGGAAAGACTGCGCCATATGGCGACCCACGATGCGCTGACCGAGCTGCCCAACCGGCTGCTGCTGTCCGACCGCATCCGCATGGTGATCGCCCACGCGCGCCGCTCCGGCCAGGGCTTCGCGGTGGCCACCATAGGCCTGGACAGCTTCAAGAAAGTCAACGATGGCCTGGGCCATCCGGTCGGCGACGCCGTGCTGCGCGAGGCCGCGGCCCGCCTGCGCAAGACCCTGCGCGACAGCGACACCCTGGCCCGCGTCGGCGGCGACGAATTCGTGGCCGTGCTGCCCGGCACCGCCAGCGAGGCGCAGATCAAGCTGGTCACGGGCCGCCTGCTGGCGACCCTGCAATCGCCTTTCGAAGTCGAAGGCCATACGATTTATGTCGGCGCCTCGGTCGGCGTTTCGGTCTACCCCCAGCACGCGGAAGACGAAGTGCGCCTGGTGGCCAATGCCGATGCCGCCATGTCGCGCGCCAAGGAAACCGGCAAGGCGCGCTGCGTGGTCTACAGCCCGCGCCACAGCGGCCCGCCGGAACACGATATCTCGCTGGAAGCGGCCATGTTCCAGGCTGTGCGCGAGGGCGAGTTCATGCTGTATTACCAGCCCATCGTCAATGCCGTCACGCGCGATATCGAGGGCTTCGAAACCCTGATGCGCTGGAAGCATCCGACCCTGGGCATGGTGCCGCCGGCGCGCTTTGTACCAATTGCCGAAACCAATGGACTGATTAATCTGCTCGGCGCCTGGGCTTTAAAATCGGCCTGCGTCCAGCTTAAACAATTTCAGGAAGTGGCAAGGCGGCCGCTATATATCTCTGTTAATATCAGCCCCCGGCAATTCCGCAACGATAAATTCCTGGATGTGCTCGACGATGCGATTACATTCTCCGGCCTCGCTGGTGAACAATTGGTTTTAGAAATTACTGAAGGCACGCTGATGATCGATCCGGTACACGCCGAATCCATCCTCAGCAAAATGGCCGAGCGCAAGGCGCGCATCGCCATCGACGACTTTGGCACCGGCTATTCTTCGCTGGCCTATCTGAAGCGCTTCCCCATCTCCGTGCTGAAAATCGACCGCGCCTTCATCCGCGACCTGCCCGGCTCGGAAAAGGATGGCGCCATCTGCAACGCCGTGCTCGATCTTGCCAAGCACCTGGATCTGTCGGTGGTGGCCGAAGGCGTGGAGACGGACGAGCAGCTGCGCTATGTGCAGGAGCGCGGTTGCCATTACATTCAAGGCTACCTGACCGGCAAACCCATGGCCGCCAATGTGGCGCTGGCCGCGCTGAAAGAGCGCACCTACGCCAATCTGCGTCCGGAAGAACAGCGCCAGGTGCAGCAATGAACGGACAATTCATCCCCAGCACCAAGCTGGGCGAAAAGACCCTGAACAAGCTGTGGGAATGCACCCGCCTGCAGGGCGATATGCCGGGATTTGCCAAGGCCATCACCGCCATCCTGGGCGCCATGCGCGGCGAGGATGACCAGGAATTCAGCATGACCGGCACCGTGCTGTCCGATCCGGTATTGACGCAGAAGGTGCTGCGCCTGGCGAACAGCAGCATGTATTCCGCCTTCGGCCAGCACGTCAACACCATCACCAAGGCCGTGCTGGTGCTCGGCACCGAGGCGATCGGCCACCTGGCCCTGGGGCTGAAGCTGATCGAAGAGCTGTCGAACGCCTCGCCCGGTTCCGGCATCGCCCATATCGAGATGGAAAAAGCGGTATTGGCCGGCATGGTGGCACGCGAAGTGGCGGGCAGCGCCGATCCGCGTTCGGCGGAAGAAGCCGTGGTCTGCTCCATGCTGCAAACCCTGGGCCGCATGATGCTGACCTTCTATATGCCGGAACGCTGGACCGAGCTGCAGGAACGCGCCGGCGAAGGCCGGGAAGGCGATGCCGCGCAGGAGCTGCTGGGCCTGAGCATCGAGGAAATCGGTCGCGCCACGGCCATCCACTGGGGCTTGCCAAAAAACCTGATCGCCGGCATGCGCCATGTCGGCCCGATCGATCCCGACGCCGGCATCGGCCATCAGGACTGGATCGCCGGCATCTCCACCATGTCGCGCCTATGCGCCGAATCGCTATGGCACGACAACGAGGCCGGCGCCGCCGAAGTGCTGCGCCTGACCGAAGACTATGCCGGCATGCTGGGCGTCTCGCCGCAGCAGCTGCAGACGGCCATCGAGCAGGCCAAAGTGGTGGCGGCGGCCGACCTGTCGATCGCGCCCCTGTCCAAACCCGCCGAGCGGCGCGCCAAGGCGCTGGCCCGCACGCGCCAGCGCCAGGAAGGCAATAAGATCCTGCTCAGCGGCCTGGCCGATATGCGCGACGTGGTCGATAGCGCCAGTCCGGGGCAGATGGTGTCGATTGCGCTGGAAACCGTGTTCCAGGGTCTGGACTTTTCGCGCGCCGTCGCCTTCGTGCACAACCGCCGCGAAGGCCGCTACGCCGCCCGCATGTGTTTCGGCGAAGGCATGAAGGAAAAACTGGGCCAGATGGTGTTCGACGACGCCTACGAACCGAACGTCTTCCATGCTGCGCTGACCAGCGACCGCGTGATCTTCATCGAGAATGCGCGCGATCCGAAGTTCGCCGCCAAGCTGCCTGCATGGTGGAAAGGCACGCTGTCCGAGGCACGCAGCTTCATCGTGCTGCCGTTGTCGGCGCACGGCCAGCCGGCAGGCTTCATCTACGGCGACTGGGACGAGTCCTTCCCGCCAATCGAATTGAGCCAGACCGAATTCAGCCTGCTGAACGATATGCGCGCCCTGGTCGCCAAGGCGGTGGAGCACCGCCAGCAGCTGGAAACGGCCAGCAACCGCGTGGCCTGATCAGACAGCGCCCGCAGCCTTGCTCTCAGGCTGGCTGCGCGCCTGCCAGCGGAAGGACAGCGCGGCGGCGCCCAGCGACAGCGCCGCCAGTCCCGAAGCCACATAGTAGACCGACTCCGGTCCCAACTTCTCCCAGCACTGCGACAGGAACAGGCCGCCCAGCGTGCCGCCCACGCCATAGGAAATGCTGATGTACAGGGCTTGGCCGCGCGCCTGCAAGGGGCCGGCGAACCAGCGCTGCATGGTCATCACGGACGAGGAATGATGCAGGGCGAAGGTGGCCGCATGCAGCAGCTGGGCCGCGAGCAGCAGCGCCAGCGACGTTGCGCCGGCGCCGATCATAGCAAAGCGCAGCACGGCCACCGCCAGCGTCAGATACAGCATGCGCCGCGCGCCCCAGCGCTTGAACAGCGGCGCCTGGAAATAGAACAGCAGCACCTCGGCCACCACGCCCAGCGACCACATGGCGCCGATCATCGCCTTGCTATACCCTGCCCGCTCCAGATACAGGGAATAAAAGGTGTAGAGCGAGGTATGCGCCGCCACCATCAGCGCGGTGGACAGGAAGAAGGCCAGCACCTCGCGCTGGCGCAGCACGCTAAGCAGGGCTGGCGGCGCTTCCCGGTGCGGCGGGCGCGGCACGTCCTTCAGGCGGAAGGCGGCACCGAAGACGCACAGCAGCAGGCCGCCCGCCACCCAGGGCAAGGCATTGGTGCCGTAGGCGTCGAGGGCGAAAGCCGCACCCATCGAGGAGATGATGAAACCGATCGAACCCCACAACCGGATGCGCCCATAGTTGCTCAAGTCGCCGCGCATCTCGGACAGCATCAGCGCCTCGCAGATCGGTCCCTGCGCGCTGGTGAAGAGGTTCAGCAGCACCATGGCGATAAAGAAGTGGACGAAGCTGAAGCCGAAGAAGAAACCAGAGAATGCCGTCAGCGCGGCCGCGCCGGTCAGGCGCAGCACCAGCACGCGGCGTTCGGAATGGTCGGCCACATAGCCCCAGACATTCGGCCCGAAAATGCGCAGCACCTGGATCAGCGACATCAGCACGCCGATCTGCGCCACCGTCATGCCCTTGCCGGCGAAGAACAGGCTGGCGTAGGTGGAGAACGTGCCGGCGTGGGCGTAATAGCAGAACAGGAAAAGCGCGAAACTGGCGGACTGGCTGGGCATGGCAGAGCGCTTTGCGGCGCGGTAAAAAACGAAGGCCGCGCAAGGCGGCCATGAAACAGGGAGGCCCGAAGCGCTTACTTGTGCTTCGAGATATCCGGCGTGGCCACGCGCACATCGCCGCACTGGGCGCGGTGCATCAGGGCGTGATCCATCAGCACCAGGGCCAGCATGGCTTCGGCGATCGGCGTGGCGCGGATGCCGACGCAGGGATCGTGGCGGCCGAAGGTTTCCACCATCACCGGATTGCCATCCTTGTCGATGGAACGGCGCGGCGTGCGGATCGAGGACGTGGGCTTGATGGCGATCGAGGCCGTGATGTCCTGACCGGTCGAAATGCCGCCCAGCACACCACCGGCGTTATTGCCGACAAAGCCTTGCGGCGTCAGTTCGTCGCCATGCTCGGAGCCTTTCTGCGCGATGCAGCGGAAGCCGGCGCCGATCTCCACGCCCTTGACGGCGTTAATGCCCATCATGGCGTAGGCGATGTCGGCATCGAGCTTGTCGTAAATCGGCTGACCCAGGCCCACCGGCACGTTCTGCGCCACCACCTCGATGCGCGCGCCGATGGAATCACCATCGCGGCGCAACTGGTCCATGGCCTCTTCCATGTGCGCGATCAGCGCGGCGTCGCCAGTGGCGGCGAAGAAGGGGTTATTGGCCACATGTTCCCAGCTCTGGAAAGGAATCGCGATATCGCCCAATTGGCTCATGCAGCCCATGAAGACGGTGCCGTACTGCTGCTTGAGCCACTTCTTGGCAATCGCCGCCGCGCCCACCACCGGCGCCGTCAGGCGCGCCGAGGAACGGCCGCCGCCGCGCGGATCGCGCACGCCGTATTTGTGCCAGTAGGCGTAATCGGCGTGGCCGGGACGGAAGCTGTCGACGATATTGCCGTAATCCTTGCTGCGCTGGTCCTGGTTGCGGATCATCAGCGCAATCGGGGTGCCGGTGGTCACGCCCTGGTAGACGCCCGACAGGATCTCCACCGTGTCCGGTTCCTGGCGCTGGGTGACGTGGCGCGAAGTGCCGGGCTTGCGGCGGTCCAGCTCGGGCTGGATATCGGCTTCGGACAGCTCCAGCCCCGGCGGGCAGCCATCGATCACGCAGCCGATCGCCGGGCCGTGGGATTCGCCAAAAGTGCTAACGGAAAAGAGTTTGCCAAAAGAGTTGCCGGACATAATTTTCTTATCGTGGGTGGGCGGGAAAACGATCCATTCTACCAGCCCCGCGCCCACCTGCCCGCCTCCCATTACCAAGTACAAATTCCGCATGGAAACAGCATCCCATATATGCAAAATTTCTTATAAGAATTACACTGCTTTGCAGTACAATTCCTTCTAAACTTGCACTTGGGGAGTCGGCGGTGTTGGGAAAGCGATGAATTAATCGTTCTCTTTAACAATTCGCTATATACTTAAACACAGAAACGCCCGTGCAATCCTGGAGAAGCCACACATGCCCCCATCGATCACGCCCCTTGACGAAAACGCCAAGGACGATCACGACGACCTGGTGTTTTTAGAGGAGCATCCGGCGCCCCAAGCGGCAGCCGCAACGCGCAGTGTCTGGCGGGTGATGATTATCGACGACGACGAAGACGTCCATTCCACGACCACCTTCGCCCTCGGCAACCTCGACATGCAGCATCGTCCGCTGGAGTTCGTGCACGCCTATTCGGCGGCGCAGGCGCGCGAGCTGCTGAAACAGGAACAGGAAATCGCCGTCATCCTGCTCGACGTGGTGATGGAGCAGGACGACGCCGGCCTGCATCTGGTGCGCTATATCCGCGAAACCCTGCGCATGGCCGATGTGCGCATCATCCTGCGCACCGGCCAGCCCGGCTATGCGCCCGAGATCGACGCCATCCGCGATTTCGACATCAACGATTACAAGACCAAGTCCGAGCTGACGCGCATCAAGCTGTACACCACGGTGACGGCGGCGATCCGCTCGTATGAACAAATCCGCAAGATCAACGACAGCCGGCGCGGCCTGAACCAGATCATCAATGCCAGTACCGATCTGATGGCGCTGCACGGCGTGCATAATTTTGCGGCCGGCGTGCTGGCGCAGATTGCCACCCTGCTGGGTCAGGAAGCCAGCGGCGTGCTGTGCGCCCAGGAGTGTCCGGACAGCGGCTGCCGCGAGCTGCATGTGATCGCCACGGCCGGCCAGTACCGCCACCTGGAAAACGCGGTGATGACCACCACCATCGATGCGCGCATGGCCGATTCGATGGAGCGCACGCTGGCCGAACACCGCAACCAGTACCGCGACGAATATGTGACCCTGCATTTCTCCGGAAAAGCCAGCCGCGCCTTCGTCGCCTACCTGGACCTGCGGCGCGCGCCGACCGAACTGGAAGAGCGCCTGCTGGAAGTCTTTTGCGGCAATGTGGCCGTGGGCCTGGAAAACGTGGAACTGGTTTCGCATCTGCACAAGGCGGCCTTCTACGACACCCTGTCCAAGCTGCCCAACCGCACGCGCCTGATCGAGATCCTGGACGCCACCCTGGCCGGCCCGGCCAAGCAGGACGCCACGCTGTCCCTGGTCGACCTCGACCACTTTGCCGAAACCAATGACGCGCTGGGCCACGAATTCGGCGATATGCTGCTGGTAGCCGTGGCGGCGCGCCTGCAAAACAGCCTTGGCCAGCAGCTCACCGTGGCGCGCATCGGCGGCGACATTTTCTGCCTGCTGGGCGACTCCAGCCAGATCAATCCAGCCTGCATCCTGTCGCTGTTCCAGACCCCGTTCAGCATCGAGGGCCAGGATGTGCAGCTGTCCGCCACCCTGGGCCTGGTGCGCCTGGCCGAGCATGACGGCAGCGGCGCCGATGCGCTGAAGGATGCCGACATCGCGCTGAAACGCGCCAAATCGCAGCAGCGCGCCGGCCACTTCTACTTCTCGCGCAGCATGGGCGTGGAAATCCGCGAACGCGTGCGCATGATGCACGCGCTGCGCACGGCTTTCGGCCAGAACCAGTTGTTTGTCGTGTACCAGCCGCAGATCGACCTGTTCTCGCGCCGCCCGGTCGGCGCCGAAGCCCTGCTGCGCTGGCAGACGCCGGACGGCAAATTCATCTCGCCCGACCGCTTTATCCCGATTGCCGAGTATTCCGGCCTGATCATCGAACTGGGCGAGTGGGTCATGCGCACCGCCTGCCGCGAGCTGGTGGCGCTGCGCGCCGCCGGGCATGAGGACTTCACCATGTCGATCAATGTGTCGCAGGTGCAGTTCCGCCACCCGCACTTCCTGGACATGCTGCGCCGCGCCCTGAGCGATACCGGCGCGCCGCCTGAGTATGTGGAGCTGGAGATCACCGAGTCCATGGCCATGGAAGAGCCGGACCTGTTGATCAAGATGCTGGCCCAGATCAAGCAGACCGGCGTCACCATCGCCATCGACGATTTCGGCACCGGCTTCTCCTCACTGTCCTATCTGCAGCGCCTGCAGATCGACCGCCTGAAGATCGACCGCGCCTTCGTCACCGAAATCACCGGTTCGGCGCGCGGCAGCAGCATCGCCGAGATGGTGATCCAGCTGGGCCGCAACCTGGGCCTGGC
The DNA here is from genome assembly GCF_013369485.1 of Massilia sp. BJB1822. Lineage (GTDB taxonomy): Bacteria > Pseudomonadota > Gammaproteobacteria > Burkholderiales > Burkholderiaceae_D > Rugamonas. The sequence continues at coordinate 554,995 of NZ_JABWEB010000002.1, read as the reverse complement.
CGTGATCGCGGAAGGCGTGGAGGACGAGCGCCAGGCGCAAATCCTGCACACGCTGGGCTGTCCGCTGGCCCAGGGCTTCCTGTTTGCCCGTCCAATGACGAACCAGGCCTTGCTGGGCTGGCTCGGCAACGATGCGCTGGCCGGCGTGGCCTGAAGCGGCGCCGCTTCCCCAATGAAAAACGCTACCGGGTGGTAGCGTTTTTTGTTTTAGCCGCTGGTTCAGCGCTCAGTTCTGCGCCTCGTCGGCCGCTTCGGCCGGCCAGTCGCGGATATAGGCTTTCAGCATGCGGTTCTCGAAGCTCTGCGCTTCCAGCACGGCGCGCGCCACGTCGTAGAAGGAAATCACGCCCAGCAGGGTTTTCGCGTTCATCACGGGCAGGTAGCGCGCATGCTTTTCCAGCATGATGCGGCGCACCTCGTTGACTTCGGTATCCGGGGTCACGGTGATCGGATGGTCGTTCATATGCTTGCGCACCGTGCCGCCGCCCACCGAACCCTGGTTCGAATGCAGCGCTTGCAACACTTCGCGGAAAGTCAGCATGCCGACCAGGTCGCCAAATTCCATGACCACCAGCGAACCGATATCTTTCTCGGCCATGGTATTGGCCGCTTCCACCAGGGGTTGATCCGGCGAGATCGTGTAGAGAATATTGCCTTTGACTTGGAGAATTTCGGAGACTTTCATTTGGGGCCGTCCTGTGGATGATGTCGGTTTGGTTTTATTGTAAGCCGTACTTGGAATGTAGCGTAAGACAAATGAAAAATCCAGAGTTCCGCATAATTAAATAACAATACTATTCATCTCTTTGATAACGCTGTAGCATCCTGAGCATCCAATCACTGCGAAGGGAGCAATATGAGCGGTCCCCAGTACCCGGGTTTCGATACCCTTGCCCTGCATGCCGGCGCCGCGCCGGACCCCGTCACGGGGGCGCGCGCCACCCCGGTGTATTTCAGTTCTTCCTTTGCCTTCCGCGATTCCGACCATGCCGCGGCCCTGTTCAATATGGAGCAGGCCGGCCATGTGTATTCGCGCATCTCGAACCCCACCAACGCCGTGCTGGAAGAGCGCATCGCCGCGCTGGAAGGCGGCGTGGCGGGCATCGCCACGGCCAGCGGCCAGGCGGCCATGCACCTGGGCCTGAGCACCATTGCCGGCGCCGGCTCGCATATCGTCGCCTCGCGCGCCCTGTACGGCGGCTCGCATAATCTGCTGGGCTATACGCTGAAGCGCTTCGGCATCGACACCACTTTCGTCGATCCGCGCGACCTGGATGCCTGGCGCGCCGCGATCCGTCCCAATACCAAGGTCTTGTTCGCCGAGACGCTGGGCAATCCCGGCCTCGACGTGCTGGATATTCCGCGCGTGGCCGAGCTGGCGCACAGCCAGCACCTGCCGCTGATGATGGACGCCACCTTCACCACGCCCTATCTGCTGCGCCCTTTCGACCATGGCGCCGACCTGGTGTTCCACTCGGCCACCAAATTCCTGTGTGGGCATGGCACGGCCATTGGCGGTCTGCTGGTCGATGGCGGCACCTTCGACTGGCAGGCGGCTTACGACCAGAGCGGCCGCTTCGGCGAACTTTGCGAACCGTATGAGGGCTTCCACGGCATGGTCTTCGCCGAGGAATCGACCGTGGCGGCGTTCGCGCTGCGCGCGCGGCGCGAAGGCTTGCGCGACTTCGGCGCGGTGATGAGTCCCCACAACGCCTTCGCCGTGCTGCAGGGGATCGAAACCCTGAGCCTGCGCATGGAGCGCCATGTGGCGAATACGCGCAAGGTGGTGCAGTTCCTGCTATCGCATCCGGCGGTGGAGTCGGTGTCTTATCCGGAGCTGCCCGAGCATCCCGACTACGAGCTGGCCAAGCGCCTGCTGCCCAAGGGCTGCGGCGCGGTGTTTTCCTTCAACCTGAAAGGCGACCGCGCGGCGGGACGGCGCTTTGCCGACGGCCTGAAAGTGTTCTCGCACCTGGCCAATGTGGGCGACGCCAAGTCGCTGGTGATCCATCCCGCATCGACCACCCATTTCCGCGTGCCGGCCGAGCAACTGGCGGCGTCCGGCATTGCGGAAGGCACGATGCGCCTGTCGGTCGGGCTGGAAGACGCGGACGATCTGATCGAAGATCTGGCGCGCGGTCTGAAACTGGCGCAGAAAGGAGGCTGAGATGCTGCTCAATGTACAAGGGGCGCAAGCCTACTGCTATACCGGCGGCAAAGCCTTCGATGCGCAGCTGCCGACCCTGGTCTTCCTCCACGGCGCGCAGAACGACCATTCGGTGTGGGGCTTGCAGTCGCGCTACCTGGCGCATCACGGCTACAGCGTGCTGGCGGTCGACCTGCCGGGACATGGGCGGAGCAAGGGCGCAGCCAAGCGCAGCGTCGAAGAGCTGGCGGACTGGCTGATCGCGCTGCTGGACGCGGCGGGCGTGCTGCGCGCGGCGCTCGTCGGCCACAGCATGGGTTCCCTGATCGCGCTGGAAGCGTCGCAGCGCGCGCCGCAGCGGGTCAGCCATCTGGCGCTGCTGGGATCGACCTATCCGATGAAGGTGTCGGATGCCTTGCTGGATGCGGCGCGCAGCGAGGAGCAGACGGCCATCGATATGGTCAATATCTGGTCGCTGTCCTCGCAGACCATGCCTTGCGCCGTGCCGGGCGTATCGCTCAGCGGCAGCGCGCGGCGGCTGATGCAGCGCATGTCGCGGCTCAATCCCGAGCAGTTGTTCCACACCGACTTCAGCGCCTGCAATGCCTACGCCGGCGGCGAAACGGCGGCGCGCGCGGTGCGCTGCCCTACCCTGCTGGTCTTCGGCGGCAAGGACATCATGACGCCCCCCAAGTCCACCAAGCTGCTGCGCGAAACGCTTGCCCATGCGCAGACGGTGCAAGTGGATGCCGGCCACCAGATGATGGCCGAGCAGCCGGACACCGTGCTGGCGGCGCTACGCGGCTTCCTCTCCCAGGCCGGCGCTTGAACTAGTCGCGGCTGTACTGGGCGAAGTGCTGGGACAGCGTTTTGCCCAGCCCTTCTTCCACCGCCGCTTCGGCCTGGCGCGCCAGGCCGGCGGCTTCGCGGCTGGCCTGCTGGTCGCGTTCATCGTCGGAATCGGCGACCACGCCCGCATTCAGGGCCATGCCGCCGAAGACGAACAGGCGGTAGACATCGGCCAGGGTCAGCATATCCGGATTGACCAGCAACACCCAATGGTCGGCGCCATCGCTGGCATGCTTGCCCCATTGGACGCGCGGCGGCGCATCGACCTTGACCTTGCCGACCCAGCCCTGGGCCAGCATCTTTTCCAGCAGCACGTCCATCTCGTCGAAACCCAGGCGGGTGCGGGCGCGGATGGCGCCGGCATTCACCAGCGCCGTCTCGCCGTGGCGGCTGGCGCCGTGCAGCACCTTGAGCACGGCCATGGCGTCGACAAAGGCGCCGCCCGGCACCGCCTCGTGCCACCAGCGCTCATACTTCACCACCGGCAGCGCGGCCGTCAGCAAGGCGCCCAACAGTGTCACCAGCCAGGACAGATAAACCCACAGCAGGAAGATGGGCAGGGCCGCCAGCGCGCCGTAGATCTTGGAATACGTTGGAAACTGGGTAATGAAGAAGGCAAAGCCACGCTTGGCCAGCTCGATGCCGACCGCCGCCAACACGCCGCCGCAGATGGCGTCGCGCCAGTCCACCATGCGGTTCGGCACCGCAACGTATAGCAGCGTGAACGCGGCCGTGGTCAGTGCCACCGACAGGATGGTGGAAAACAGCGCGCCATACACGTCACCCACCAGATTGCTGGTAGCGCTGAAAAAATGGCCGGACAGCGTCAACGACACGCCCGCCACCAGCGGCCCCAGCGTGATCAGCGCCCAATACACCAGGATGCGCCGCGCCCAGCGCCGTTCAGCTTTCACGCGCCAGATGCGGTTGAAGGCTTTTTCGATGGTGGCCATCATCGCCACGGAAGTCAGCAGCAGCGTGATCGCGCCCACCGCCGACAGGCGCGTGGCCTTGTCGGCGAAGGTAGTCAGGTAATTCAGGATGGTGTTCGAGATCGCCTTCGGCATCAGGCTCTGGATGAAATACGCCTCCAGCGCGGTGCGGAAGCTCTTGAACATCGGGAAGGTGGTAAAAATGGCAAGAGCGATCGTTAGCACCGGCACCAGGGCGAAGACGGTGGTGAAAGTCAGGCTGCCCGCCACCTGCGGCAAGCTTTCCTCGCGCAAGCGGCGGCGCGCGAACAGCACCAGATCGCGGATCTCGTGCCAGGACAGCGCGCGCAGCTCGGCCATGCCGCTGCGGCAGCGGCCGGAGATGTGTTGGAAAACGGGGGAAATGTACTTGGCAACCATGTAGTGTTTTGTTTTGTCATTGGCAGGCGGTCTGTATGCCACCCTCTAAAGCGCCATATGATAGCAACAACGTCTGAGTCGCATCGATTATCTCTGCATCACAGGCAGTACCGCCTTTTCCAACTTAAGAAGCAAAACATGTATCCTTGAAGGTCGGCGTGTCCCTGCACTGCCGTTCTCACATTGCGTTCAGCAACATTGAAATTTCCACAAGGCAATATTTTGTAACTTGTGGCGAATTTGTGTGTTGTGTCACATACGACTATCGCAAATTGCTATAGGATGTACTTATGCACCTGATTTCCAATAAGGCTCTACTGGATTTCGCGGCTCAGCATCCAAATGCGCGCACGCCTCTTCAAACATGGCGCAAAGCGATAGAGTCACGATCTTTCGTGAACTATGCGGATATCAAAAGCGTGTTTGGCGCGACCGACAAAGCCGGAGATTTTTATGTTTTTGATGTCGGTGGAAACAAGTTCCGAGTGATCGCAACGATCAATTTTTCTTTCCAAAAAATCTATATTCGGCACGTGTTCACGCACCAGGAGTACAACAAATGGAAACCCTGACGGACAAGTCGGCAATTACAGAAGTCACCCGTCATTTCCTGGCACTGCAGGAATATGTCCCGCTTCGCCCCATCCACACAGAAGACTCCTATGAGGCAGCAATAAGCAGCTTGAATGCGCTGCTGGATCAAGGCGCAGCAAACGAAGAGCATCCTCTTGCAGCCCTGGTCAATGCCCTGGGTACTTTGATTCAGCAGTACGAGGCCATCCATTTTCCTCCGGAACCGGTGTCTCCTACCGATATGCTGCGCATGCTGATGGAGCAGCATCGGCTGTCACAATCCGACCTGCCGGAAGTCGGCGCCCAAAGCGTGGTGTCAGAAGTGCTAAGCGGGAAGCGTGAACTCAACCTGCGCCAAATACGGGCATTGGCGGATCGTTTCAAACTGCCTCCCGAAGCGTTCCTCTGATTTCAGCCAGCGCCATCCCCTTGCTATTCGGGACAAGGTCAAATGACATAAAATAGCAGGATGATTTCATCCAACCTGACTATTCTTGTATTGTTTTATTCGAGGCATGGCTCTACCCGCAAGCTGGCCGAGTTGATTGCGCAGGGTGTGGAGAGCGTTCCGGGCTGCGATGCCCGCCTGCGCACCGTGCCCGCCGTGTCCACCGTGGCCGAGGCGACCGCGCCGGAAGTCCCGGCCGAGGGCGCGCCGTATGTGGAGCTGGATGATTTGCAGGATTGCGCCGGATTGGCTCTCGGTTCGCCGACCCGCTTCGGCAATATGGCTGCGGCCATGAAGTATTTTTGGGATGGCACCTCGGCCCAGTGGCTGTCGGGCACCCTGGCGGGCAAGCCGGCCTGCGTGTTCACGTCGACCGGCAGCCTGCATGGCGGCCAGGAGTCCACGCTGCTGTCGATGATGATCCCGCTGCTGCACCATGGGATGATGATCATGGGCCTGCCCTACACCCATCCCGAGCTGATGACCACCGCCAGCGGCGGTTCGCCCTACGGCGCCAGCCACTGGTCTGGTCTGGACGGCAAGAAGCCGCTGAGCGAGGATGAAAAGCGCCTGGCCGTGGCGCTGGGCCGCCGTCTGGCCGAAACGGCCGTGAAGATGCGGAGCGCATGATGCAAGACCTAAAACAGAAAATCTTCCACTGGGGCGCTATCGGCAGTCTGGGCCTGCTGATTCTGTGGTGCGTGGCGTGGGAAATGTGGGTCGCGCCTTTGAAGCCGGGCGGCTCCTGGATGGTGCTGAAGGCGGCGCCGCTGCTCTTTCCCCTGCTGGGCGTGATCAAGCGCGATATCTACACGCTGCAGTGGACGTCGATGATGATCCTGCTGTATTTCACCGAAGGCGTGGTGCGCGGCTGGAGCGACAAGGCGGCGTCCTGGCTGGGCTGGGGCGAAGCGGCCATCGTAGTGGTCTACTTCCTGTGCGCGATCCTGTATGTACGACCGTATAAAAGAGCGGCCAAGAAGGCGGCCAAGGAACTGCTGGACAAGATCAACCCCGTCAAGCATAGCGATTAAGCGGCCAGCCCGCAGCAATACATGAGCGCAAACTCCCCGCAGTCTTCCCCCGATTTTCTCGCCGCCTGCCGCGCCTTGAGCGGCGCGGCCTATGTGCTGGACGATCCGGCCGATATGGCGCCCTTCCTGCGCGACTGGCGCGGACGCTTCACCGGCCAGGCCTTGGCCGTGCTGCGGCCCGGCAGCGTGGACGAAGTGGCGGACTTGGTACGGCTGTGCGCCGAATACCGCGTTCCGCTGGTGCCGCAAGGCGGCAATACCGGCCTGGTGCTGGGCAGCGTGCCCGATGCCAGCGGCAGTGCCGTGGTGCTGTCGCTGGCACGCCTGAACCAGGTGCGCGCCATCGATGCGGTCAACCGCACCATGACGGTGGACGCTGGCTGCATCCTGCAGCAGGTGCAGGAGGCGGCGGCGGCCGAGGGCTGCCTGTTCCCGCTGTCGCTGGCGGCGGAAGGCAGTTGCACCATCGGCGGCAATCTATCCACCAATGCCGGCGGCATCGCCGTTCTGCGCTACGGGAATACGCGCGAGCTGTGCCTGGGCCTGGAAGTGGTCACGCCCCAGGGCGAGGTATGGAGCGGCCTGCGCGGCCTGCGCAAGGACAATACCGGCTACGATTTGCGCGACCTGTTCATCGGCGCGGAAGGCACGCTGGGCGTGATCACCGGCGCGGTGCTCAAGCTTTTCCCGCAGCCCAAAGCCAGCATCACGGCGCTGGCGGCCCTGCCCTCCCCGCAGGCCGCCCTGCAATTGCTGACCATGATGCAGGACAGCTGCGGCGCTAGCCTGAGCGGCTTCGAATTGATGTCGGCCTACTGCCTTGAGCTGGTGGCGCGCCATTTCCCGCAACTGCAGCAGCCTTTCGCGGACAAGCATGCGCAATACGTGCTGCTGGAACTGTCCAGCAGCGAGTCGGAGCAGCACGCCGTGCAACTGCTGGAACGCGGCATCGGCGCGGCGCTGGAGGATGGCGTAATCGAGGATGCGGCCGTGGCTTCGTCGGTGGCGCAATCGCAGGCACTGTGGCAGCTGCGCGAGCATATCCCGCTGGCGCAGGCGGCCGACGGCAAGAACATCAAGCACGATATCTCGCTGCCGGTGTCGCGCATCGGCGAATACATCGCCCATACCGAACCGCTGCTGCAGCAAGCGTTTCCAGGCTGCCGCCTGGTGTGCTTCGGCCATCTGGGCGACGGCAATCTGCACTTCAACGTGGCGCCGCCGGCAGGCATTGCCAACGAGGCCTTCCTCGCCAACCAGGAAGCGGTCAACCGCGTGGTGCACGACGGCGTGGTGGCCTTCGGCGGTTCGATTTCGGCCGAACATGGCATCGGCGCGCTGAAACGCGATGAGCTGGCGCGCTATAAATCGCCAGTGGAACTGAACCTGATGCGCGCCATCAAGGCCGCGCTGGACCCGCTGGGCATCATGAATCCAGGGAAAATCCTATGAGACGCCTGTTCTGTGTTCTGGCTGGCCTGTGCCTGACGGCGCAGGTTTCGGCCCAGACCATGCATAAATGCGTGGTCGACGGCAAAGTGACTTATAGCGAAGCGCCTTGCGCCGATGGCCGCGGCACGACGCTGACCGCGCCGCCCGTACCGCCGCCCGATCCGCAGGCCAAGACCGAGCTGAAACGCCAGCAGCGCGAGTTGAAGCAGTTGCAGAAAGAGCGCAAGCAGCGCGAAGCCAGGGATGAAGCCGATCTGCAAAGGCATGACCGCCACGCCGCCGAGCGGCGCAAGCGCTGCGACCGGCTCGCGCTCGACAAGAAATGGGCGGACGAAGATGCCCGCGCCGCCGTCGGCTCGAATGCCGACAAAGCCAAACAACGCGCCCAGCGCACCGGCGAAAAGCTGGCGCTGGAATGCCCGCGTTGAGTCCCGCGCCCGGAAAACAGCAGGCCGCCACGCTGCGGCGCCTGTCGCGCTGGCTGCTGCTGGGCGAATGGCGCGCCCACCCGCTGCGGGCGCTTATGGCGATTGCCGCCATCGCCGTGGGCGTGGCGCTGGGCTTCGCCATCCACCTGATCAATGGCGCCGCCTTCAACGAATTCTCGACCGCCATCAGCAGCCTGTCCGGCCAGGCCGATCTGCAGGTCGGCGCCACCGAAGCCTATTTCGACGAAGAGATCTATCCGCGTCTGGCGGAAAAGCCGGAAGTGGCCGTGGCCTCGCCGGTGCTGCAGCTGGATGCCGTCGTTCCTGGCCAAAAACAGCCGCTGCGCATCGTCGGCATAGACAGCTTCCGCGCCCTTTTCATCACGCCCGATCTTTTGGGCGTGCCGGCCAGCGGCGAGCCGGCCGACAGCATGGCGGCCGACGCCATCTTCCTGTCCGGCGCGGCGGAAAGCTGGCTGGGCGCAAAGGCGGGCAGCATGGTCCATTTCCAGTCAGGCACCCGGCAGGTGGCGCTGCGCTTCGCCGGCTCGCTGCAGCGCGCCCGCGTCGGCCAGCGCCTGGGCGTGATGGATCTGGGCGCGGCGCAATGGCGCTTCAACAAGCTGGGCCAGTTGTCGCGCATTGATCTGAAACTGCGCGATGGCGTGGACCGCCAGGCTTTCCAGGCGCGCCTGGCGCAGGAGCTGCAGGCCGCCTACCCCGGCCGTTTCCGCGTCAGCCAGCCGAACGACGAGAACCAGAATAGTCGCAACAGTAATCTGAGCCGGGCCTACCGCGTCAATCTCAGCGTGCTGGCCCTGGTGGCCCTGTTCACCGGTGCCTTCCTGGTATTTTCCACCCAGGCCCTGTCCGTGACGCGCCGCCGCAGCCAGTTCGCCCTGCTGCGTGTGCTGGGCCTGGAACGCGGCCGCCTGCTGCGCCAGGTGCTGCTGGAAGGCTTGAGTCTGGGCATTCTGGGTGCGGCGCTGGGCATCGGCGCCGGCTACGCGTTTGCCGCCGCCGCCCTGCGCTTCTTCGGCGGCGATCTGGGCGCGGGCTATTTCTCGGGCGTGCAGCCAGCGGCGCAATTCGACACCGCCGCCGCCATCGTCTACTTCCTGCTCGGCGTGGGCGTGGCCTTGCTGGGCTGCGCCGGTCCGGCCTGGGAGGCGGCGCGCGCCACGCCCGCCGTGGCGCTCAAATCCGGTTCGGACGAGATGGCGCTGCGGCGACTGGCCAAGGCCTGGCCCGGACTGGCCTGCCTCGGAGTGGCCGCACTGATGGCGCTGGCGCCGCCGGTGCTGGAGCTGCCCCTGTTCGGCTATCTGTCGATTGCGCTGCTGCTGATCGGCGGCATCGCGCTGATGCCGCGCCTGGCCGCCCTCACCTTCCGCCTGGCGCACCGGCGCTGGCAGGCGGCGATGGCCGGCCGCAGCGCGCCGCCCGCCGTGCCGACACTGACCCTGGCCCGTCTCGCCAACGCCTCGGGACAAGCGGGCGTGGCGCTGGGTGGGGTGCTGTCCAGTTTCAGCCTGATGGTGGCGATGGCCATCATGGTGGCCAGCTTCCGCGTGTCGGTGGACGACTGGCTGCTGCAGATCCTGCCCGCCGACCTGTATGCCAATGCCGGCGCGGGCAGCACGGCCGGCCTGTCGCCGCAGAATCAGCAAGCCATCCGCAGCCTGCCGGGCGTGGCGCGGGCCGATTTCATGCGCTTGCGTTCCGTCTCGCTGGCCCCCGACCGCGCCAATATCATGATCATGGCGCGCAATATCGATGAAGCCCACTTGGACAAAGCCATGGTGCTGACCAGCGACGTGCTGGCCCAGCCTGCGGGCCGCAAGCTGCCGCCGGTCTGGGTCTCGGAGGCGATGGCCGATCTGTATGGCGCCAAGCCGGGCGGCGTGCTTACCCTGCCGCTGCAGGGCCGGCCGCATGAATTCTTCATCGGCGGCATCTGGCGCGACTACGCCCGTTCCACCGGCGCGGCGATCATCCAGCTAAGCGACTACCGCGCCATCACCGGCGATATGGAAGTCTCCGGCTCGGCCATCTGGCTGGAAAAAGGCGCCAGCGCCGCCGTGGTGCAGCAGCGCCTGAAAGCCCTGGACTTCGGCGGCGCGCTGGAAGTGACCTCGCCCGGCGAGCTGCGCGCCCTGAGCCTGAAAATCTTCGACCGCAGCTTTGCCGTGACCTATCTGCTGGAGGCCATCGCCATCGTCATCGGCCTGTTCGGCGTGGCCGCCACCTTCTCGGCCCAGACCCTGGCGCGGGCGCGCGAATTCGGCATGCTGCGCCACGTCGGCCTGACGCGGCGCCAGATCCTCGGCATCCTGGCGCTGGAAGGCGGCACGCTGACGGCGCTGGGCATCGCCACCGGCTTTGTGCTGGGACTGGCCATCAGCGTGATCCTGGTCTACGTCATCAATCCCCAATCCTTCCACTGGAGCATGCAAATGCACTTCCCCTGGACCCTGCTGGCCAGCGTGGCGGGCGCCCTGCTCGTCGCCGCCGCGCTCACCGCCCTGTTTGCGGGCCGCCAGGCCTTGTCGGGCGGCCCGCTGCGCGCCGTGCGGGAGGACTGGTAATGAAGTTTTTGCTGGCCTTCGTCCTCCTGCTCGCCAATGCCGCCGCGCTGGCCGCGCCGCCCCAGTTCACGCCGGTCGTGCCGCTGGGCGCGGGCAAAGCCCTGGATTTCCCCCGCGATTTCGGCGCGCATCCCGGCTTCAAGACCGAATGGTGGTACGCGACCGGCTGGCTGACCACGGCCGACGGCAAGGCGCTGGGCTACCAGGTCACGTTCTTCCGCAGCGCCACCGGCCACGATCCGGACAATCCCAGCCGCTTCGCGCCGAAACAGCTGGTGATCGGCCATGCCGCCCTGTCCGATCCGGCCATCGGCAAGCTGCTGCACGACCAGCGCAGCGCGCGCGAGGGCTTCGGACTGGCTTTCGCCAAGGAAGGCAATACCGACGTCAAAATCGACAACTGGCGCATGCGGCGCGGCGCAGATGGTAATTATCAAGTCGACATCGATGCCGCCGACTTCAGCCTCCATCTACAGCTTGCGCCCACTCAGAAACCCCTGCTGCAGGGCGAGAACGGCTTCTCACGCAAAGGGCCGCAACCGGCCCAGGCCAGCTATTACTATAGCAAGCCGCAGCTGCGCACCAGCGGCAGCGTCAAGGCCAAGGACGGCACGGTGCGCGCGGTCAGCGGCATGACCTGGCTCGATCACGAGTGGTCCAGCCAGGTGCTGGACGAAAATGCGGCGGGCTGGGACTGGGTGGGCATCAATCTGGACGACGGCGGCGCCTTGATGGCTTTCCAGATCAGGAGCAAGGGAAAAGACGGCGCAAGTGGTAAACTATGGGGCCACGCGACATGGCGCGACGCATCCGGCAGGATCACGCACTATGCGCCGGAACAGGTCAGCTTTACCCCGCAAGCGCGCTGGCGTTCGCCGCGCACCAATGCCGAGTATCCCGTTGCCACCCAGATCGCCACCGGCGGCACGCTGTGGCAGGTCGCGCCCTTGCAGCAGGACCAGGAGCTGGACTCGCGCCGCTCGACGGGTTCGGTGTACTGGGAGGGCGCGGTGACGGTCAGCCGCGACGGCAAGCCGGTAGGCCGCGGCTACCTGGAATTGACGGGCTATGTCCGTCCGATGAAATTATAAAGACGCTTACTAACAATACTGCGAACACAATGAGCAACAGCAACACAGCCGATACGGCCACGAACAACGCAGCGAGCAAGCCGCAGTCCGACGCACGCGAATTAAAGAAAGGCAGCCTGGCCGCCCTCAAAGGCCTGGCGCCGTTCCTCAAGCCCTATCTGCGCCAGTTCGCCATGGCCGGCGTCGCCCTGGTGGTGGCGGCCAGCGCCACCCTGGCCATTCCCTACGCTTTCAAGCAGATGATCGATCTGGGCTTCGGTTCGCACGCGGGCGTGCACAGCGCCGAGCATGTAAACCTGGTGTTCCTGGCCCTGTTCGCGGTGGCCAGCGTGCTGGCTTTGGCGACGGCGGCGCGCTTCTATACCGTGTCCTGGCTGGGCGAACGCGTGACAGCCGATATCCGCGCCGCCGTGTACCGCCACGTCGTGCAGCAAAGCCCCGAATTCTTCGAAACGACGCAGACCGGCGAAGTCCTGTCGCGCATCACCACCGACACCACCCTGATCCAGTCGGTGGTCGGCTCCAGCATTTCCATCGCGCTGCGCAATGTGCTGCTCTTCCTGGGCGGCCTGGTGATGCTGTTCGTGACCAGCCCCAAACTGTCCTCCATCATCATCGGCCTGCTGGTGCTGACCGTGCTGCCGATCATGATGTTCGGCCGCCGCGTGCGCAAGCTGTCGCGCGACTCGCAGGACCGCGTGGCCGACGCCTCGGCCATGGCGGGCGAGATCCTGAACGCCATGCCGACCGTGCAGGCCTTCACCCACGAGAAGCAGGAAACCGCGCGCTTCAGCGCCTCGGTGGAAGACGCCTTCAAGACCGCGATGAACCGCATCCGCGCCCGCGCCATGCTGACCATGCTGGCCATCGTGCTGGTATTCGGCACCATCGTCTTCGTGCTGTGGCTGGGCGCGCACGCCGTGCTGGAAGGCTCGATGACGGGCGGCGATCTGGGCCAGTTCATTCTGTATGCATCCATCGTGGCGGGCGCGATCGGCGCCCTATCCGAAGTGATGGGCGAGGCGCAGCGCGCCGCCGGCGCCACCGAGCGCCTGCTGGAGCTGATGTCGGTCAAGTCCGAGATCCAGTCGCCTGCGCAGCCGCTGGCGCTGCCGCCGCGCGCGGCCAATGGCGCGGCCCTGAGCCTGCACGATGTCAGCTTCTCCTACCCTTCGCGTCCCGAAACCAAGGCCTTGGCCCAGCTTGCGCTGGAAATCAAGCCCGGCGAAACCGTGGCCGTGGTCGGACCTTCCGGCGCGGGCAAGACCACGCTGTTCCAACTCTTCCTGCGCTTCTACGATCCGCAGCTCGGCGCCATCCGCCTCGACGGCGTGGACATCAAGCAGCTCGACCTGGAAACCCTGCGCGGCGCCATCGGCATCGTGCCGCAGGATACGGTGATCTTCTCGGCCGATGCGATGGAAAACATCCGCTACGGCCGCGCCGACGCCAGCGACGAGGAGGTGATCCAGGCCGCCAAGCTGGCCGCCGCCCATGAATTCATCGAGCGCCTGCCGAACGGCTACAAGTCCTTCCTGGGCGAGCGCGGCGTGCGCCTGTCCGGCGGTCAGCGCCAGCGCATCGCCATCGCGCGCGCCTTGCTGAAAAATCCGCCCTTGCTGCTGCTGGACGAAGCCACCAGCGCCTTGGACGCGGAGTCCGAGCGCCTGGTGCAAAGCGCGCTGGAAGCAGCCATGGTGGGCCGCACCACGATCATCATCGCCCACCGCCTGGCGACGGTGCAGCGCGCCGACCGCATCATCGTCATGGAAGACGGCAAGATCGTCGAAACCGGCAACCACCAGTCGCTGGTGGCGCTGGGCGGCATCTACGCCAATCTGGCGGCGCTGCAGTTCCATAACGTCCACGTTACCCATTGAGCGGCTGCCCGACCATGACCGACGCCGAACTGCGACAGAATTGCCATACCGTGCTGCCGGGCCACCGCCAGCCCACGCCCGCCGAAACCTTCGCGGCCATGGCGGCGTGGTGCGAGGCCAATAAGGTCGCCCACGATGTGTATGGCGAGGGCGAGCTGATTCAATCTTTCGAACGCAAGGTGGCCGATCTGCTGGGCTTTGAGGCGGCGGTGTTCTGCATCACCGGCACCATGACCCAGGTCACGGCCCTGCGCCTGGCGTGCGCGGAACGCGGCAGCCGCCTGGTGGCCCTGCATCCGAGCGCGCATATCCTCACGCACGAGAAGGGCAACCACCAGTTGCTGGGCCATTTCGATGCGCTGCAGCTGGGCGATCCCTTACGCCCCTTCACGCTGGAAGAGCTGCAAGCCCTGCCCGACCGTCTGGGCGCCGTGGCGCTGGAACTGCCCGCGCGCGAGATCGGCGGCCAATGTCCGGCATGGGAAGAGCTGGAAGCGATCAAGGCACATTGCCGCCAGCAAGGCATCCACCTGCATATGGACGGCGCCCGGCTGTGGGAAGCTGCGGCAGGCTATGGCCGTCCATTGAACGATGTGGCAGCGGGCTTCGATTCCGTCTACGTCTCGCTGTACAAGGGCATCGGCGGCCTGGGTGGCGCCCTGCTGCTGGGCAGCGCCGCTTTCGTGGCGCGCGCCCAGGAATGGTTCCGCCGCGAAGGCGGCAATATCGTGCACCGCACGCCATATGTGGTGGCCGCCGCCATGCAGTTCGATGCGCGCCTGGCCGCGCTGCCGGCCTGCATGCGCCGCACCGAATGGCTGTACGCGCAGTTGCCGGGCTTCCCGCTGTTTAAGGTGAATCCGGCGCGGCCGCAGGCGAATATGCTGCACATCCATATGCCGGTGAGCCGCGAGCGGGCGCTGGAAATCCGCAATCATATCGCTGAACGGCATGGCATCTGGCTTTACAACCGCGCCGCGCATTCGGTGCTGCCGGAGCACAGCTATGTGGAATGGTATGTAGGCGACAATATGCTGTCGCTGGCCGACGAGCGCGTGCTGGAGGCCTTGAATCTGTGGCATGCGGCGCTGAACGAAGGAGCTGCGGCATGAGCTTCGCCTCCCTCTCCCTGATCGATCCCCTGCTGCGCACGCTGGAAGAACTGGGCTACGACACGCCCACGCCGGTGCAGAAGCAGGCCATCCCCGCCGTGCTGGCGGGACGCGATCTGCTGGCAGCCGCGCAGACCGGCACCGGCAAGACGGCCGGTTTCGCCCTGCCCCTGCTGCAGCACCTGACCATGGACACGGCGCAGGCCAGCGCGCACGCCGTACGCTGCCTGGTGCTGGTGCCGACGCGCGAACTGGCGGAGCAGGTCTACGAGAGCTTCCGCAAATACGGCGGCAAGCTGCCCCTGCGTTCTTATGTCGCCTATGGCGGCGTGCCGATGGAGCCGCAGATCGCCAAGCTGCGCAAGGGTCTGGACGTGCTGGTGGCAACGCCTGGCCGCCTGCTCGACCTGCACCGCCAGGGCGCCCTGCTGCTCGACCAGCTGCAAACCCTGGTGCTGGACGAGGCCGACCGCATGCTCGACCTGGGCTTCTCGCGCGACCTGGACGCGGTGTTCGCCGCCGTGCCGAAGGAGCGCCAGACCTTGCTGTTCTCGGCCACCTTCTCGGACGCCATTCGCGGCATGGCGGCGGGATTGCTGCGCGATCCGCTGTCGATCCAGGCCAGCCCGCGCAATACCACGGCCAAGGCGGTGCGCCAGCATGTCATCACCACCGACAAGAAATCCAAGCCGGAGCTGTTCCTGCATCTGCTGCGCAAGCGCGGCTGGGGCCAGGTCATGGTCTTCGTCAAAACCCGCAAAGGCACCGACCAGCTGGTGGCAACGCTGCAGGCGGCCGGCGTCAGCGCCGACGCCATCCACGGCGACAAGCCGCAGCCGGCCCGCCTGCGCGCCCTGGAACGCTTCAAGTCTGGACAGGTGCAGATTCTGGCGGCCACCGACGTGGCGGCGCGCGGCCTGGATATCCAGGCGCTGCCGCTGGTGGTCAATTTCGACCTGCCGACCGTGGCCGAGGATTATGTGCACCGCATCGGCCGCACCGGCCGCGCGGGCGCCGAGGGCGAAGCCATCTCGCTGGTATGCGCCGATGAAGTGGAACTGCTGCGCGCCATCGAAACCCTGATCCGCCAGGTGCTGCCACGCACTGAGGAAGACGGCTTTGAGGCCGACCACCGCGTTCCGTCCACCGGCACGCCGGCCGTCCAGACGGGCGGCAAGCCGCGTTCCGGCGCGGCCAAGCAAGGCACAGCCAGGGCAAACGGCAAAAGCGCTCGTCCGGCGCAGCCACGGCCAGCCAGTCCGGCAGCCGCCCCGGCACGCGGCAAATCCATCCCGGCGCGGCCGGCCCGCTCCCAAGCAGGCGGCGCAGCGCGAAACCCATCCGGCACGGCCGCAGGCACCCTCCCGCAAGGCAAGATCGTGATGGCGGCGGGACGCGGCGCGAAATCGGCGGCCAAGGCGGCCGCGAAATCCGCCAGCAAGGCCGGCGGACGTCCGCCCAAGCGCTAAGAATATGACAGGGCCGCAAGCGCGGCCCGGCAACACTCGGAGAATTGTATGAAGCAGTATCTGGAACTGATCCAAACCGTAATCGACCAAGGCAGCTGGCAGGACAACCGCACCGGCATCCGTACCCTGAGCATGCCGGGCGCGATGATGCGCTTCGACCTGCAAGAAGGCTTCCCCGCCGTCACCACCAAGAAGCTGGCCTTCAAATCCGTGGTCGGCGAACTGTGCGCCTTCATGCGCGCCTCGCGCAGTGCGGCCGATTTCCGCGCCCTGGGCTGCAAGGTCTGGGACCAGAACGCCAACGAAAACCAGCAGTGGCTGAACAATCCCTATCGCGCCGGCCTGGACGACCTTGGCCCCGTGTACGGCGTGCAGTGGCGCCAATGGCCCGGCTACAAGCTGCTGGATGCGGACCAGGGCGAGCAGATTGCCGATGCGCTGCGCAACGGCTTCCGCCAGGTCGCGCCGCTGGAAGAAGACGGCGTCAAGAAAGTCCTGATGTACAAGGCCATCGACCAATTGCGCGAATGCCTGGACACCATCGTCAACAATCCATCCAGCCGCCGCATCCTGTTCCATGGCTGGAATCCGGCCGTGCTGGACCAGGTCGCCCTGCCCGCCTGCCACCTGCTATACCAGTTCATTCCCAATCCGGGCACGAAGGAAATCTCGCTCTGCCTCTATGTGCGCAGCAACGATCTGGGTCTGGGCACGCCATTCAACCTTGCCGAAGGCGCGGCCCTGCTGGCCCTCGTCGGTCGCCTGACCGGCTACACGCCGCGCTGGTTCAGCTACTTCATCGGCGACGCCCACATCTACGAAAACCATATGGAGATGGTGCAGGAACAACTCAAGCGCGAGCCTTTCCCAGCCCCGCGCCTGCTGATCTCCGACCGCGTGCCTGATTTCGCCAAAACCGGCAAGTACGAGCCGGAATGGCTGGAGAAAGTGGAGCCTTCCGACTTCAGCCTGGAAGGCTACCAGCACCACGCGCCGATCACGGCGCCGATGGCGGTTTAAGGGAAGGTCCGGCGCTGCGCAGGATCAGCACCGCAAGGTCGCCGACCGTGCCGGCGCTATTGGACAGGATGACCACGCCGCGCCGGTTCTTGCTGTCGACGGAGATGAAGCTGGCATAGCCGCCGGTGCCGCCGTCGTGCATATACAGCTCGGCATTCGGCCGCCTATTGAATATCCAGCCCAGTGGCTGCTCCGGCGAGCGCGCCCGCAGCAGGGCCGGTTTCAGCGGCGTTTCATCCATGTCCAGATTCGCCGCCATGAAGCGCAGCATATCGTTGGCCGTGGAGCGTAAGGCGCCCGCTCCGGCCAGCGCCTGGAAGTCCCAGTTCGCCACCGGTTCGAGCTGCTCCGAATGGCCGGTCGCCAGCCTGGTTTGCATGGCAGGCGTCAGCGTGATCGCCGTGTCCCGCATGCGCAGCGGCTCCGTCACCCGCTGGCGCACCAGCGTCGCATAATCCACGCCAACACGCCGCGCCAGTGCGTGGCCAAGCAATCCGGCGCCGAGATTGGAGTATTCCTTTTTGACGCCGATATCCCCTTGCAGCCTATGCTCTGCCAGGAAGCGGTACAGATGCTCCTGGGTATAGCCCACATAGGGATTGTTCATATCGGCAGGCGTGAAATTGTCCGGCAGGCGCGGCAGTCCGGATGTGTGCTGCGAGAGATTAAGCAACGTGATCTGCCGGTCGCCGCGGCGCGGCACGGACACCTGGGGCGGCAGCAGCTTCGCCACCGGATCGTCCAGCGCGACCTCGCCTTTTTCAGCCATATCGGCCAGCACGATGGCCGTGAAGACCTTCGTGATCGATCCGATTTCAAACACCGTATCGCCATCGACCGGACGCCCGTCTTTCAAGCGCGTCACGCCATGGCTGATGACGCGCCGCCCATTCTCGTCGATCAGGCCGATCACCAGTCCCACGCCGCGCTTCTCGACATCGAAGCGCCGCTGCAGCAGCGCCTGGATGTCGGCGTCGTTGAAGGCGGCCACCGCCGGCGCCTGGCCTGCCAGCATCATTGCGGATATCGTCACCATCTTGCATAGCATGCCGCCAAGCGGCTTTCTCTTGCTGCCTGCCTCTCGCATTTCGAGCCCCGCTCAGGATTGCATCGAAGCGAGCAGGTCGCCGAAGTACTGTGGCTCGCGGGTTTTGAAAAGCTGGAACCAGGCTTCCAGCGTCTGCGGCTTGAAAACGCCGAGCAGTCCAATGACTTCGCGCGCAAATTCCAGCGGCGCCAGGCCCGTGGCCGTGATCAGGTTGGCGTCGCGCCAGACCGGCGCCTCCTGGTAGAGCGCCGCGCCTTCATAGGCCGGGAAGGATGCCGCGAGGTGTTCCTTATTGTTGGCGGTATGCGGCCGCGTATTCAGCACGCCGATGCGCGCCAGGCCATCTGCCGCGCCGCAGATGGCCGCCACATTCCGGCCTGCGGCCAGCGCCGCCTTGGCAAAATTCAGGAAAGGATCGCTCTGCGGCTGCCCCCACAGATCCGCACCTGGCAGCACCAGCAAATCGTCCGGCTCCAGTTTCAAATCCGCCAGGACCATGTCCGGCTTGATCTCCATGCCGCCCATGCTCTGAACCGGCGCCGCCGTCAAACCAACTTTCACGAGCTGGCAATCGGTTTCGGGATTGCGGAAGAAGCGTTTGCTGTGCAGCTCCGCCGTCAGATAGCCGATTTCCCAATCGGCCAGGGTATCCAGCACCGCCAAATATACTTTCATAGCATTTCTCCAAATTTTCCTAAAAGGCACTATACCCGAATCGGCAAAAAGAAGAATGAAGCGTGGCTGAAGAAAAAAGGCCGCCCGAAGGCGGCCTAAAAGCAGCAGCACAACAACGCTTAAAATTCTTCCCAATCCTTTTCCGCAGCCTTCACTGGGGCGGTGGCGCGCTTGCGGGTCTGCGGCTGGATGGGCGCGGCAACCGACGGTGCGGGCAGCGCCGCCGCCTTGGCCGGCCTCGACTTGGCTGCGGCCGATGTCAGCGCTTGCGAGGCAATGACGGCGGCCGTGCTGTAGCTGCGCGCCGCTTCGCCTTCAAGCTTGAACACGCTGACGATTTCGCTCAGTCCCTTGGCCTGATCCTGCAGGGCGCCTGCCGCAGCAGCGGCTTCCTCTACCAGCGCCACGTTCTGCTGGGTGATGTCGTCCATCTGGCCGACGGCCTTGTTGATCTGTTCCAGGCCGTGGGTCTGCTCCTGGCTGGCCTGCGTGATCTCGCCCATGATATCGGTCACGCGCTGAATGCTTGCCACCACTTCCTTCATCGTCTCGCCAGCCTGGTCGACCAGGCGCGCGCCGCTGCCCACCTTGTCTACCGAGTCGTCGATCAGGGTTTTGATTTCCTTGGCGGCGGCGGCCGAGCGCTGGGCCAAATTGCGCACCTCGGATGCCACCACGGCGAAGCCGCGCCCCTGTTCGCCGGCGCGCGCCGCTTCCACCGCCGCATTCAGCGCCAGGATATTGGTCTGGAAGGCGATGCCGTCGATGACGCCGATGATATCCACGATCTTGCGCGAGGAGCTGTTGATCGAACCCATGGTTTCCACCACCTGGGACACCACATCGCCGCCCTTGATCGCCACTTCCGAAGCCGATACGGCCAGCTGGTTGGCCTGGCGCGCATTGTCGGCATTCTGCTTGACGGTGGAGGTCAGCTGTTCCATCGAAGACGCGGTCTGCTCCAGCGATGACGCCTGCTCGCAGCTGCGATCGGACAGGTCCATATTCCCGGCCGCGATCTGGGCCGAGGCGCTGGAAATGGTGTCGCTGCCCTGGCGCACTTCCGCTACGATGGCAGACAGGCTGCCTTTCATCTTGCCCAATGCCTGCAGCAGTGCGCCGATCTCGTTGCGGCTGCGGCTTTCGATGCGGCCGGTCAGATCGCCTTCCGCCACGCGCACGGCGATGGTCATGGCCTCATCCAGCGGCACGGAGATGGCGCGCACCAGCACCACCCCGACCGCGCTGCTGATCAGCACACCCACCAGCAGCACGCCGATCACGGTATAGCTGGTATTGCGCAGATTGGCCGCCACGCTCTCCTGGTTGGCGACCGCGGTCTGCTCGTTGAATTCGGCCAGGGATTTCAGCGCGCCGTCGCCGATGCGGTAGGACGGGTTGATATTCTTGATCAGGATGCCCTCGGCGTCGTCCCAGCGGTTCTCCTGGATGGCCTGCGCGGCGGCCTTCACATAGTTCACGCCCAGGCCATTGCTTTTGTCGAACCAGTCCTGGGCCATGCGTTTTTCCTGGTCGGTCTTGATGCTGCCCAGATAATGCTCCCAGCGGCTCGATGTGCGCGCCGTGATCTCGTCGATCTGGCTGAAGTGCACCGACAAAGGATGGTCATGCAGCTTATGCCATTCCAGTCCCGGATTGTGCTGCAAGGCTTGCAGGATCTGGCTGCGGCTGGTTTCCATGTCCAGCCGGATGGCATTCCGCTCGGTGACGTTCTTCTGGTCGTGCAGGGTGATGTCCTGAATCAGGGATACCGAGTACGAAGAACTATAGCTGCCCAGGGCGCCGATCAGCACCATCATGCCGATCAGGATGCCTAGAGCGCCGATCACCAGGGTTTTGATTTTCAGATTCGCTAACATGACTGCTCCTTTGACATTCAAGGGCGAGCCGCCTGGCCCGCATCCCGGTTGTTACCCTTGCAGATAAAGTTTTTGGAAGAAGCGGTGCACATCGGCGCGCAGCTCTTCCACCTGCTCGAATTCGATGTAAGTGACGTCGCACAAATCATCGAGTTCGCGCAGCAGCGTGGTTTTGATGGGTGCGCCCTTCCACACCAGGAACAGGATAGGAGTGCGGCGGCCTTTGAATATGTGATAGCTCAATTCAAATGCACTGCTCTCGCTCATACCCACGCGGATGTTGATCAGCGCGTCGGCCTGCTCCAGCAATTGCAGCCGGTGGCGGCGGAAGTTCTGCGGCGTGAAGGCTTGCTGCTGGCTTTGTTCGAAGGACTGGCGGAAGGTATCCGCACTTTCCGCCTGCAAGCCAGTCAGGTAGTCGAATGCATGCGGCAAGCCGTTGGCGCTGTCGATCAACTGCATGATCTCGGCCACCATGGCTTGCTGCCGCTGGTCGGATTCGGTAAAGGGCTGGCGGATGAAGAGCTTGAGCGGGACACCGCCCACGGCCCGTTCGCGCCGCGTGGCGCGCCGCTCCGGCAGCTGCAGCGTGGCCGCCGCCAGATCGGACGGCGCCGGCTGCTGGCGGCCGGCCAGGGCCAGCGCCTGGCGCGCGGCATCGGCGCAGGCGTGCATTTCCTGCAAGGACAGCAGGGTCAGACGCTCCGCATGCGGCAAGGCTTCCAGCACCGCCTCCGCCGCCGCGATGGTGGTCAGCAGCACCGCGCCGCTGGACAGCACCGTCACGCGCAGCTTGCGCGAAGCGGCGATGGCACTGCGTTTTTCATCCACGGTGATAACCGCCATGGCCACCTCCTTGCGCTCCAGCAGGGCCAGGATTTCCTCGTCGTCCAGGGACACCACCGGCACTTCGCCCGCCTCGATCACCATGGCGGTGACGCGGCTGGCGGCAATCTCGAAACCGGCGCCGTACAGATTGCGCGCCAAGGCCACGGCACGCGCCTGGTCGCCGCGCCGCACGCGCAGATAGACCCGGCCCTGGCGCGGCAGGCGCACGCCCGCGCCCAGCTGGGCCTTGAAGAAGGCTTCGCCAAAGGTGGCGCCGCTGCCCATCACTTCGCCAGTGGATTTCATCTCGGGACTGAGAATGGGATCGACGCCGGGGAATTTGGCGAAGGGCAGCACCGACTCTTTCACGCTATAGCTGCCCAGCACCACTTCGCCGCCGATCTTTTGCTGCGCCAGCAGCTGGCCGGCCATGCAGCGCGCCGCGATGCGCGCCAGTTGCAGGCCAGTGGCTTTGGAGACGAAAGGCACGCTGCGCGAAGCGCGCGGATTGACCTCCAGCACATAAACCACATCCTGCATGCGCCCATCGACCTTGCGCGCCTGCACCGCGAACTGCACATTCATCAGGCCCACCACGTTCAGGCCGTGCGCCAGGCGCTTGGTCTGGCGCTTGATCTCGATCACGGTGGCGGCGCTCAGCGAATACGGCGGCAGCGAACAGGCCGAGTCGCCGGAATGGATGCCGGCCTGCTCGATATGCTCCATCACACCGCCGATCAGCACTTCCTCGCCGTCGCAGACGCAATCGACATCGACCTCGATAGCCTCGTCCAGGAAGCGGTCCAGCAGCACAGGGGAATCGTTCGACACTTTCACCGCTTCGCGCATATAGCGCTCCAGGTCGGCCCTTTCATGCACGATCTCCATGGCCCGTCCGCCCAGCACATAGGATGGGCGCACCACCAGCGGGTAGCCGATTTCCTCGGCCAAGCGCACCGCATCTGCCTCGTTGCGCGCGGTGCGGTTGGGCGGCTGGCGCAGGTCCAGGGTGGCCAGCAGATGCTGGAAGCGCTCGCGGTCTTCGGCCGCGTCGATCATATCGGGCGAGGTGCCGACGATCGGCACGCCGTTCGCCTCCAGCTCCAGCGCCAGTTTCAGCGGGGTCTGGCCGCCGTACTGCACGATCACGCCTTCGGGCTTTTCCAGCGCCACGATTTCCAGCACGTCCTCCAGGGTCAGCGACTCAAAATACAGGCGGTCGGAGGTGTCGTAGTCGGTGGAGACGGTTTCGGGATTGCAGTTGACCATGATGGTTTCATAGCCATCCTCGCGCAGGGCCAGGGCCGCATGCACGCAGCAGTAGTCGAACTCGATGCCCTGGCCGATGCGGTTAGGACCGCCGCCCAGCACCATGATCTTGCGCTTATCGCTGGGCTGGGCCTCGCATTCCTCGTCGTAGGTCGAATACATATACGCGGTGCGCGTAACGAATTCGCCGGCGCAGGTATCGACCCGCTTGTATACCGGCCTTACCTTCAGCGCATGGCGGCGCGCCCGCACATCATGCTCGCTCACGCCCAGCAGGCGGGCCAGACGGCGGTCGCCGAAACCCAGCTGCTTGAGGCGGAACAGCTCATCGCGGTCCAACGCGGGCAGGCGCTGGGTTTGCAGCCATTGCTCGACTTCCACCAGTTCCTGGATCTGGGCCAGGAACCAGGGATCGATGCGCGACAAGTCCTGCACCTGCACCAGGTTCATGCCCTGGGCAAAAGCCTCGCCCACATACCAGATGCGCTGCGGGCCGGGCGCCGCCAGCTCCTGTTCGATCACGTCGCGGCCGGACTGGCTGCCGCGCAAGCCATCCAGGCCGATATCCAGACCGCGCAAGGCCTTCTGGAACGATTCCTGGAAGGTGCGGCCCATGGCCATCACCTCGCCCACGGATTTCATCTGCGTGGTAAGGTGCTGGTCGGCGCCAGGGAATTTCTCGAAAGCGAAGCGCGGCACCTTGGTCACGACATAGTCGATGGACGGCTCGAAGGAGGCCGGGGTCTGGCCGCCGGTGATATCGTTCTGCAGCTCGTCGAGCGTGAAGCCGACAGCCAGCTTGGCCGCCACGCGCGCAATCGGGAAGCCGGTGGCCTTCGATGCCAGCGCCGAGGAACGCGAAACGCGCGGGTTCATTTCGATCACGATCATGCGGCCATCGGCCGGATTCAGCGCGAACTGCACATTCGAGCCGCCGGTATCCACGCCGATCTTGCGCAGCACGGCCAGCGAGGCGTTGCGCATGATCTGGTATTCCTTGTCCGTCAGGGTCTGGGCTGGCGCCACCGTGATCGAATCGCCGGTATGCACGCCCATCGGGTCCAGGTTTTCGATGGAGCAGACAATGATGCTGTTGTCCTTGCGGTCGCGCACCACCTCCATCTCGAATTCCTTCCAGCCCAGCAGGGATTCCTCGATCAGCAATTCATGCGTGGGCGACAGCTCCAGGCCGCGCGAGCAGATGCTGTGGAATTCCTCTTCATTGTGGGCGATGCCGCCGCCGCTGCCGCCCATGGTGAAGGAGGGGCGGATGATGGAGGGAAAACCCAGCTTCTGCTGCGCCGCCCAGGCTTCGGCCATGCTGTGCGCAATGCCGGAGCGCGCCGATTCCAGGCCGATCTCGCTCATCGCCGCCTTGAACTTGGCGCGGTCCTCGGCCATGTCGATGGCTTGCGGCGTGGCGCCGATCAGCTCCACGCCATAGCGTTCCAGCACGCCTTCTCGGTGCAGGTCGAGCGCGCAATTGAGCGCCGTCTGGCCGCCCATGGTGGGCAGCACGGCTTGCGGCCTTTCCTTGGCGATGATGCGGGCCACGGTTTCCCAGGTGATCGGCTCGATATAGGTGGCGTCGGCCATCACCGGGTCGGTCATGATGGTGGCCGGATTGCTGTTCACCAGCACCACCTGGTAGCCCTCCTCGCGCAGCGCCTTGCAAGCCTGGGCGCCGGAGTAATCGAACTCGCAGGCCTGGCCGATGACGATGGGACCGGCGCCGATGATGAGGATGCGCTTGATGTCGGTACGTTTAGGCATTGCGCTGGTCCTCCATCAGATGAATGAAGCGGTCGAACAGCGGCGCCAGGTCGTGCGGGCCGGGCGACGCTTCGGGATGGCCCTGGAAGCAGAAGGCGGGGCGATCGATGCGCATGAAGCCCTGCAGCGAGCCGTCGAACAGGGAGATATGCGTGGCGCGGCAATTGCGCGGCAGCGACTCCGGATCGACGGCAAAGCCGTGGTTCTGCGAGGTGATCATCACGCGCCCATTGGTGATGTCCTGCACCGGATGGTTGGCGCCGTGATGGCCGAACTTCATCTTGATGGTGCGCGCGCCGGAAGCGAGCGCCATGATCTGGTGGCCGAGGCAGATGCCGAAGGTGGGGATGCCGATATCGATCAGCTGGCGCGCCGCATCGATGGCGTAGGTGCAGGGCTGGGGATCGCCGGGGCCATTGGAGAGGAAGACGCCGTCCGGTTTCAGCGCCAGCGCGGCCTCGGCGCCAGCACGCGCCGGCAGCACGGTGACGCGGCAGCCGCGCTGGGCCAGCATGCGCAGGATATTCTGCTTGACGCCGAAATCGAAAGCCACCACATGGAAGCGCGGCGCGCGTTGCACGCCGAAACCTGCGCCCAGGCGCCACTCGGTTTCATGCCACTCGTAAGCCTGTTCAGTGCTCACGGTGCAAGCCAGGTCCATGCCATTCAGGCCGGGGAAGGCGCGCGCCAGGCGCAGCGCTTCCTGCTCGCTGCCGCCTGCCACGATGGCGGCCGATTGCGCCCCGCCGTCGCGCAGGATGCGCGTCAGCTTGCGCGTATCGATGCCGGCGATCGCCACCACGTTCTGCGCGCACAGCCAGTCCTGCAGGCTTTGCCCGCTGCGGAAGTTCGAGGCCAGGGCCGGCACATCCTTCACCACCAGGCCGGCGGCGTGGATGCGCGCCGATTCGCCATCCTCATGATTGACGCCAGTATTGCCGATATGCGGGTAAGTCAGGGTCACGATCTGCCTGCTGTAACTGGGGTCGCTCAGGATTTCCTGATAGCCCGTCATGGCAGTATTGAACACGGCCTCGCCGCTGGTCTGGCCGGCCGCGCCGATTGCCACGCCACGGAAAACCGTGCCATCCGCCAGTGCCAGATAGGCATGATCCGCGCTCGCGGATCGATGCGTGAGAGGATGCTTCATTAGTGACTCCCTTCGCGTTTATGCAGTACTGGCAAGGGTTCTTGCCGTTTTCCAAGTTCATGAATGCGTGGCCGCGCAGATTCACAATACGTTAGAGAACACAGCATGAAACTCTCGAAAAGTCACCCCGCTGAAAATACTAGGCGCAACAATAATCACTTGATATTTCCATGCATCACTTTCGCAACATGGTGTTGGAACAAGCTTCACAGAGTGGAAACAAATCGGCGATATAATTGCCTCCCGCGGGTTCATTGCCCTGTTTATCCTTTACTTATATGACCCTGCTCACGATCATCGTCGCTACCGATGCCGCCAATGGCATCGGCATCAATAACCGGCTGCCCTGGCATCTGCCGGAAGACCTGGCGCACTTCAAGCGCCTGACCACGGGCCATGCCATCATCATGGGCCGCAAGACTTTCGATTCGATCGGCCGTCCGTTGCCGAACCGCCGCAATATCGTGGTGACGCGCAATGCCGCCTGGCGCCATGAGGGCGTGGAGGCCGTGCCGTCGCTGGAGGCGGCGCGCCGCCTGCTGCATGGCGAGGCCAAGGCCTTCATCATCGGCGGCGCCCAGATTTATGCCGAGGCTTTGCCGCTGGTGGGCCAGATCGAGCTGACCGAGATCGGCCAGACCTTCGATTGCGACGCCTTCTTCCCGGCGCTGACCAAGAGCGAATGGCGCGAAACCGGCCGCATCAAGCATTGCAACGAGGCCGGCCTGCCCTACTCTTTCCTGACCCTGCGCCGCCAGACGGCCTGATTTTTATTTTTTCAACAGAGGATAGCCACCCATGTCCGGACACGGTTTTCACGTCCACGGCCCGCACGACCACGCCGTGGAGCACGCGGCGCACAGCAGCGACAAATTCTCCGGCAATATCGCCGTAACCACCGCCATCCTGGCCACCATCGGCGCCATGTTCGGCTACCAGGGCGGCGCCACGCAGAACGATGCAGCCCTGTTCAAGAACAATGCGGCCATCGCCAAGACCGAGGCGGCCAACCGCTGGAATTACTACCAGGCCAAGTCCAATAAGCAGAATCTTGCCGAACTGGCAATGACGCTGCCGAATGTGGACCCGGAAAAATACAAGGCCGACGTGGCCCGCTATAAATCCGAGAAGGAAGGCATCAAGAAAGAGGCCGAGGAATGGGAAGCCAAGTCCGCCGAGTGGGACAAGAAGTCCGACACCGCCCTGCACCAGCACCACCAGTGGGCGCTGGCGACGACGGCCGAGCAGATCGCCATCTCCCTGGCCGCCATCACCCTGCTGACCAACCGTCGCTGGCTGCAGGCCGCGACCTATGTGGTGGCGGCGGGCGGCATCGCCCTGGGCCTGTTCGCCTGGCTGCATGTGGACCCGATCGGCGCCCTGCTGGCCAAGTTTGGCGGCGCGGCTGCCGGCCACTGAAACGCTTGCAAATTATTTTCCCGCAGTGCCACATTTTCTGCGAGAATCCCGTTCTTATTTTTTTGGCGCACCCCAGCGCCCCGCACCGCCCCGGTAAAGCAATCGACCGGGGCGTTCCTCTTTTGGAGACTTAGATGAAATTTCGTTTCCCCATCGTCATCATCGACGAGGATTTCCGCTCTGAAAACACGTCCGGCCTGGGCATCCGCGCCTTGGCCGCCGCGATGGAAAAAGAAGGCATGGAAGTGCTGGGCGTGACCAGCTATGGCGACCTGTCCCAGTTCGCCCAGCAGCAGTCGCGCGCCTCGGCCTTCGTGCTGTCCATCGACGACGAAGAATTCGGCGGCGGTACGGTCGAGGAAACCGATGCGGCCCTGAAGTCGCTGCGCGCCTTCGTGGAAGAAATCCGCTACAAAAACGCCGACATCCCGATCTATCTGTACGGCGAAACCCGCACCTCGCGCCATATCCCCAACGATATCCTGCGCGAGCTGCATGGCTTCATCCATATGTTCGAGGACACGCCCGAATTCGTGGCGCGCCACATCATCCGCGAAGCCAAGTCCTACCTGGACAGCCTGGCGCCGCCCTTCTTCCGCGCCCTGGTGCATTACGCCAACGACGGCTCGTATTCCTGGCACTGCCCCGGCCACTCCGGCGGCGTGGCCTTCCTGAAATCGCCGATCGGCCAGATGTTCCACCAGTTCTTCGGCGAGAACATGCTGCGCGCCGACGTCTGCAACGCGGTGGAAGAACTGGGCCAGCTGCTGGACCACACCGGCCCGGTGGCCGCCTCCGAGCGCAACGCCGCCCGCATCTACAATGCCGACCACTGCTACTTCGTGACCAACGGCACCTCGACCTCGAACAAGATGGTGTGGCACTCGACCGTGGCCCCCGGCGACATCGTGGTGGTGGACCGCAACTGCCACAAATCGATCCTGCACTCGATCATCATGTGCGGCGCGATCCCCGTGTTCCTGATGCCGACCCGCAACCACCTCGGCATCATCGGCCCGATCCCGCTGGAAGAATTCACCATGGAGAGCATCCAGCGCAAGATCGAGAACAATCCGTTCGCGCGCGACGCCGCCAACAAGAAGCCGCGCATCCTGACCATCACCCAGTCGACCTACGACGGCGTGGTCTACAACGTGGAAACCCTGCGCGAAATGCTGGACGGGAAAATCGACACCCTGCACTTCGACGAAGCGTGGCTGCCGCACGCCACCTTCCACGACTTCTACAAGGACATGCACGCCATCGGCAAGGACCGTCCGCGCGCCAAGGAGTCGCTGATCTTCTCGACCCAGTCGACCCACAAGCTGCTGGCCGGCCTGTCCCAGGCTTCGCAAGTGCTGGTGCGCGATTCCGAGTCGGTGCAGCTGGACAAGGACGCCTTCAATGAAGCGTACCTGATGCACACCTCGACCTCGCCGCAGTACTCGATCATCGCCTCCTGCGACGTGGCCGCGGCCATGATGGAAGCGCCGGGCGGCACCGCCCTGGTGGAGGAATCCATCCTGGAAGCGCTGGACTTCCGCCGCGCCATGAAGAAGATCGACGAGGAATGGGGCAAGGACTGGTGGTTCAAGGTCTGGGGTCCGGACAGCTTCGCCGAGGAAGGCATCGGCTCGCAGGAAGACTGGATCTTCACCGAGAAGAGCAAGGAATGGCACGGCTTCGGCGACCTGAAGCCGGGCTTCAATATGCTCGACCCGATCAAGGCCACCATCGTCAACCCTGGCCTGTCGCTGGACGGCCAGTTCGGCGAGACCGGCATTCCTGCCTCCATCGTGACCAAGTACCTGGCCGAGCACGGCGTGATCGTGGAGAAGTGCGGCCTGTACTCCTTCTTCATCATGTTCACCATCGGTATCACCAAGGGCCGCTGGAACACCCTCTTGACCGCGCTGCAGCAGTTCAAGGACGACTACGACAAGAACGCGCCGATGTGGCGCATCCTGCCGGAGTTCTCGGCCGCCAACCCGCGCTACGAGAAGATGGGCCTGCGCGACCTGTGCCAGCAGATCCACGACTTCTACAAGGCTTACGACGTGGCGCGTCTGACCACCGAGATGTACCTGTCGGACATGGTGCCGGCGATGAAACCATCCGACGCCTTCGCCAAGATGGCACACCGCGAAATCGAGCGCGTGGCGATCGACGACCTGGAAGGCCGCATCACGTCCATCCTGCTGACGCCATACCCGCCGGGCATTCCTTTGCTGATTCCGGGCGAGCGCTTCAACAAGACCATCGTCGACTACCTGCGTTTCGCGCGCGACTTCAACGAACGCTTCTCCGGCTTCGAGACCGACGTGCACGGCCTGGTCAAGCGCGAAGTGAACGGCAAGCGCGACTACTTCGTCGACTGCGTCAAGCAATAAAGCACTGTACAGCCGAGTCCGTGTCCGATTGGGGTCTGACCCCAAGGTGGACACGGGCTGGGCAGTGGAAGGCAGCCTTAGGCTGCCTTTTTCTTTTTCTACTATCAAAAAGATCAGGTTTGTTGCGGCGCACGATTGGGCGTTGCTTCACCCCAATCGCGGCTAGCACTTTAGAATTTTGCGCGTTGCAATATTGTAGAAATTGAAAATGCCCGCGCCCAGTGTTCGCCAGTACAGCATCACTTTCGCTCTCCTGCTAACCGTCTGCGGCGGCAGCCAAGCCGCTAGCACCCAGCCCAGGTCTACGCAGCAAACCCGCCAGGCGGCGCAGGCCCAACAGCTTGGCGCGCCCTCGGCCAGCATGACGCCGGCGGCAGCTTCCCGCTTTCTGGCCATGGCCAGCTTTGGCCCCGACAGCCAGTCGATCAGCCACCTCGCCAGCATCGGCGCGCCGGCCTGGCTGAACGAGCAATTCGGCATGCCGCTGCGCCGTCACCGCAGCTTCATCGACGCCATAGCGGCACAAACCATGCCGGGCGAGTTCCATATCCACGACAGCCTGTGGCAGCAAGCCATCCACGGACCTGATCAGCTGCGCCAGCGCGTGGCCTATGCCCTGTCGCAAATTTTTGTCATCTCCACCCAGGACGAGAATATCGCTACCATGCCGCGCGGCGCGGCCAGCTATTACGATGTGCTGGCCGAGCATGCCTTTGGCAATTACCGCCAATTGCTGAAGGCGGTAGCCCTGCATCCGATGATGGGCATCTATATGTCGCATATGAAGAACCAGAAGGAAGGCAAGGGCCGCATTCCGGATGAGAACTTCGCGCGCGAAATCATGCAACTAATGAGCATCGGCTTGCATGAGCTGAATCAGGATGGCAGCCTGAAGCTGGCCCAGGGGCGGCCCATCGAAACCTATAACCATGAAGATGTGGCCGGCCTGGCCAAGGTGTTCACCGGCTGGAGCTGGGCCGGCGGCGACCAGAGCCAGGCACGCTTCTTCGGCCAGGTCAAGGATCCCAACCGCGACTGGCGGCCAATGCAACATTATGCGGCCTACCATTCCAGCAGCGCTAAGCGCTTCCTTGGCGCCAGCCTGCCAGAGGGCGGCAGCGGCGAACAGGACCTGGACGCGGCGCTGGATGTGCTGTTCCGCCATCCCAACACCGGTCCCTTCATCGGCCGTCAGTTGATCCAGCGTCTGGTCACCAGCAATCCCAGTCCCGCCTACGTCGGCCGGGTGGCGGCCGCTTTCCGCGACAACGGCAGCGGCGTGCGCGGCGATATGCGCGCCCTGATCAAAGCCGTGCTGTTGGACCCGGAAGCGCAGAATCCTGCCATTAGCACCGCCGCCGGCAAGCTGCGCGAGCCGGTGCTGCGGCTGGCAAACTGGATGCGCGCCTTCAAGGCCAATTCGGCATCCGGCCAGTTCCGCATGTGGTATCTCGACGATACCAGCCTGAGCCTCGGACAGACGCCGCTACGCGCGCCCAGCGTCTTTAATTTCTTCCGGCCCAGCTATGCGCCGCCCGGCTCCGCGCTGGCCGCGGCCGGCCTGGTAGCGCCGGAATTCCAGCTCGCCAGCGAACCTACGGTGATCGGCTATCTCAACTATATGCAAAAGGCCATCGTTTCCGGCGTCGGCCGCAATGCCGATATCCGGCCCAACTATGCCGAAGAAGTGGCGCTGGCCGAACGGCCCGAATTGCTGGTGGAGCGGGTCAATCTGCTGCTGCTGAACGGCCGCATGCCCGCCAGCCTCAAAGCACAGATCACCGCCGCGCTGAACGGCATCATCGTCCCGGCCAGCAACGGTCCGTATGCCCGCTACAGCGCCGAACGCAAGCTGAACCGTGTGCATATGGCGATTTACCTGGCCCTGGCCGCGCCGGAATACCTGATCCAGCAATAAGGAAAACCATGCCCTGCCCCCCTTTTCCGCGCCGCGATTTTCTGCGCGCCATCGCAGCCCTGGCCGGCAGCGGCGCCGCGCCGCTGGCCCTGAACCTGGCCGCCATCAATGCTGCGGCGGCCGCCAACGGCGATTACAAGGCCCTGGTCTGTTTGTTTCTGCAAGGAGGCAACGACCACTACAACACCGTCCTCGCCTGCGACACGAATTCGTGGCGAGCCTATCAGACGGCGCGCGACAGCGGCGACAACGGCTCCATCGCCCTGCCGCCCAGCGAGATGGCCGGCGGCGTGCTGCCGATCGGCGCGGCCACCCGGCAGGCCGGACGTTGGTTTGCGCTGCATCCGCAACTAGGGCCGATCAAGGCGTTGTTCGACAGCTACCGGGCGGCCATTGTGGCCAATGTGGGCACGCTGGTCACGCCGCTCAGCAAGGCTGAATACCTGAACCGCTCGGCCGCCGTCCCCCCCAAACTGTTTTCGCATAATGACCAGCAATCCATGTGGCAGTCCTGCCAGCCGGAAGGTGCGCGCGACGGCTGGGGCGGCCGTCTGGGCGACCTGCTGGCCGCCAGCAATGCCACGGCCTCGTTTACCTGTATTTCGGCCGCCGGCAACGCGGTCTTCGCCAGCGGCCGCACGCTGTCCCAGTACCAGATCACCGAGGCTGGCGCCTTGCCGGTCGAGCGCCTCGATGGCATGCTGTTCGATAACAGCCGCCATCCGCTGCGCGCCATCATCGCCAGCCCGCAGAGCAATCTGTTAGGCCAGCAGCATAGTGCGCTGGTGCGCCGCGCCCTCGATGCCCAGCAGCTGATGAATGCAGCCATGGCGCCGGCCGGCGCCGCCGGCGTGCCGCATCCGCCGCCCTATCACAGTCCGGCCGCCAATGCGGCGCGCACCAATCCCCTGGCCCTGCAATTGCAGACCGTGGCGCGCATTATCGCCGGGCGGACCCTACTGGGCATGCGGCGCCAAATCTTCTTTGTCAGCCTGGGCGGCTTCGACACCCACGATTACCAGCGCGGCCGACATACCGAGCTGATGGCCCGCCTGGCCCATGGCATCGCCTATTTCGACCGCACCATAGCCAATCTGCGCGGCAGCAATCTGCAGCAGCAGGTGACGCTGTTTACGGCCTCGGACTTCGGCCGCACCCTGAGCAGCAATGGCGACGGCACGGACCACGGTTGGGGCAGCCACCATTTCGTGATCGGCGGCGCAGTCAAGGGGCATGATATCTACGGCGCGTTTCCGCCCGTGGGACTGGGCCATGAACTCGATGTTGGCCAAGGTGCCCTACTGCCGCAGATCGCGGTCGAGCAATACGGGGCGACGCTGGCCAGCTGGTTCGGCGTGCCGGCGAGCCAGCTGGGCGATGTCTTCCCCAATCTACGGCACTTCGATACGCGCAATCTCGGCTTTATGAGCTGATCGGTTTGCGGACGCGCAAAGCCTGGCTTGAGGCCGCGCATATATTGGTGAAACGCCGCGCAGGCGGCGCTTCGGCAATGACGGCAGGGAGGCGGCATGGCGCTTTCGGTATGGCTGCACCTCAGCGATCCGGCGGCAGAGCCGGCGGCAACGCTGGCCGCCCGTCTGGCGCGCGCACTGGCCCAGGCTTCGGTTGCCATCCGCCCCACGCCGGGGCGGCCGGACGGCTATGGCGTGCTGCTGTTCAGCTCTGCCGACGCTGCTCTGCTGAGCAAGCTGCGTCATCTGTCCAGTTCGGCATGCGTGCTGGCGCTCTGCTACGCCCCGCACGCGCTCACGCCAACTGCCATGTGGGCCGTGTTGGCGGCTGGCGCCTGCGACCTGCTGTTATGTGATGAAAGCCAGTCCTGCGCCGACCAAGTGCTGGCCCGGCTGCAGCGCTGGCATGCGGTGGAGGCGCAGCTCGCTTCGCCGGCCATCAGCGGCTTGCTGGTCGGCGACAATCCTTGCTGGCGCGCCCTGCTGCGCGGCGTGGTCGAGGTGGCCGCCTTCACCTCTTCATCCGTTCTCATCACCGGCGAGACCGGCACCGGCAAGGACTTGATCGCGCAAGCCATCCACCGCCTGAGCGGACTGGCCGGCGAGTTGACCGTACTCGACTGCTCCACCCTCGCGCCCGAACTGGCCGGCAGCGAGTTCTTCGGCCACGAACGGGGCGCCTTCACCGGCGCCGCGCAGGCGCGCGATGGTGCCTTCGCGCTGGCCGATGGCGGCCTGCTGTTCCTGGACGAGGTGGGCGAGCTGCCCTTGCCCATGCAAGCCCAGCTACTGCGCGTGATCCAGGAGCAGAAATACAAACGCCTGGGCAGCAATACCTGGCAGCCCAGCCGCTTCCGCCTGGTGTGCGCCACCAACCGCGAGCTGGAGGCCGAAGTGGCGCGCGGCGGTTTTCGCGCCGACCTGTATTACCGCATCGCGGCCTGGCGCTGCCGTACTCCGCCCCTGCGCGAGCGGCGCAGCGATATCCTGGCCCTGGCCAGCCATTTCCTGCGCCAGCTGGCCGATGGCCGCGACTATGCGCTGGACCCGGCCGTGCGCGACTACCTGCTGGCGCGCGACTATCCCGGCAATGTGCGCGAGCTGCGCCAGACCGTGGCGCGCATCTGGCACCGCCATTGCGGCCCCGGTCCGATCACCCTGGGCGATATTCCGCCCGACGAGCGGCCCGCCGCTGCGCCGCCCTGGCCCGACGCGCTATTCATGGCGGCCATTCGCCAAGCCCTCGATCGCGGCCAGAGTCTGGGGCGCATCGGCCAGGCCGCGGCCGACGTGGCCATCCGCCTGGCGCTGGAGCAGGAGGATGGCAATAACCAGCGCGCCGCGCTGCGCCTGGGCGTGACCGACCGCGCCTTGCAACTGCGGCGCAAGGCCCAGGCCGACAGTGCAAAAGCTAGTCCAGATGCGCCAGGCGCAGAAAGTTCCCACCCAGGATAAGCGCCTCATCGCGCGGATTCAGTCCCAGCAGGCGGATCTTGTGCAGCTCCAGCGCCGGATGCAGCCAGGGACCGTCGGAGCCGAACAGCAGCTTGTGCGGCCCGGCGCGGCGCACGGCCTGCTGCAGCAGATCGAAACGGCGCACGCCCGCGCTGTCGGCATAGATATTCGCATGCCGCGCCAGATGGTCGATCAGGGCCAGTTGCGCCGACCAATCGTCGGCTAAGCTGCCCAAGTGCGGCAGAATGAAATTCACGTCCGGGTATTGCTCGGCCAGCAGCTCGGCCACCGCCACCTCGCCCACCGGATCGTACAGCACGGGGAGGCGGAAACGCCGCGCGGCCTCGCACACCTCGCCGCTGATGCGCGCATCGTGGCGGTGCAGCTTGATGCCGACGAAGCCGTAGCGTTCCACCGCCCGCTGCACCATGGCCGCGATGCGTCCCCGGTCACGGCGGGCGTGCACGAAGGCGAAACCCAGCAGGCGCCCGGGCATGGCCGCCACGATCTCCGCCACGGCAGCATTCGCCAACGCATAATCCGAATGAAAGCTGGCAAACAACACGCTGCGGCCGATGCCGGCCCGCGCGGCGCGCGGCAGATAGCGCGACAGCGCGGTGTCGCTGTCCCATGGCCCGCTCAAGCCGTCGCCCGGCCCCGCATGGCAGTGGCAATCAACGATCATGTCACGTCCCAAAGTGGGCAGCGTGCTGGCGCAGCGCCTGCAGCAAGGCCTGGCGCACGGCGGCCGGACTGCCGTCGCCCTCGCCCGCCGCGCGCGCCGCGCTACCGGCGATGCGCACGAAGCGGCGCGCCATTTCTAAGTCGCGCTCTTCCAGCGCCAGTTCGCCGAACTCCAGCTCCAGCGCCTTGCCCAGCGCCCCGCCCAGGGCCGAGCCGAGCGCCGTCCCCACGCCAGGTATCGGGATCATCGATCCAAGCGCGCCGCCGACAAAAGGCAAGGCCTGCTTGGCCACGCCTTTCAGCACGCCGCCCAAGGGCTTGACCACCTTGCCGATGGCGGAACCGGCCTTCTTCACGCCTTTCCACACGCTTTTGAACACATTGCCCAGGAATTGCTCCAGTTCCGCTTCGCTGGAGACAGACAGCAGCTCCATCGCCAGCTCCATTTCCTGCGCCTCGCTGAACGACCTTTCGCTTCGGCCGAATTCCAGTATCTCGAAGCCGCCCGCCGCCTTGGCGCGGCAGGACGGGCAGCCGCAGTCAGATGTGTACATGCTGTTCTCCTCGTTTAAGTCCAGATTTCGCCGAGCACTTCCAGCTCCAGCTCGCGCCGCTGATTGGTCAGCACGCCGGGACTGCTGCGGAACATATCGTCGTGGATGCGGCGCTCGATGGCGCGGCGCTGGCTATCGCCGATGCTGCTGGGCGCGATATACACCTGGTGGGCGCTGAGCGGCAATCCCATCATCTGCCCGCAAAGGGCATGTTGCTGCAGCCGCCGGCGCAGATTGTCGGTCTGTCCGCTATAGGCGCGGCGCTGGCCGTTGACGGTGAATTCGATCAGGTAAAAGCCCGCGCCCGTGGTGCGCGGATCGGCCAGCGCGCTGGCCACATTGCCCATGGCGATATAGCTGGGACGCTGGGCGGCAGGCAGCCGGCCCAGGGTAGCCGCCAGCGTGGGCGGCACCTCATAGCCGTCATCGTCCTGCGCATTGGCGGCATAGCCATCATCCGGCATGGGCGGCGGCTCCAGCGCGGCATAGGGATCGCGCAGGACATAGCCGTACGGGCCATATAGCCAGCTGCCGCCGTAGTAAGGCCTTGGCCGCGGATGACGCTGGCGAAAGCGCGGATGCGGCGCAGACCAGGGCGGAGGCCGTCCTGGCGCGCGCGGGACAGCAGCGCGTGGACCGGCAGCCAGACCGCTTGCACCGCTTCGGCTGCGCGGCTGGGCCAGGGCGCGGCCGCCTGCCATTGCGCCGCCGCGGCCAGAACGCCGTCCATAGATCTCGCCTTCCATTTCCCACAGTTCCGGCGCGAAAGGCAGGGATTCGAATTGCTGATTCATGCTAACTCCTTCATATACGAAATGACAGCCATCGTGGCCAGGGCCACGTCCTGCACCGTATGGTCGGCGCGCAGCAGGAACATCAGCGCCATGCGCCGTCCAGCATCCTGCAGCAGGCACTGCACGCCCCCGCGGCGCAGGGCTTCATGCAGGCGAAAGCCGTCGCAGCCCGCCGGCAGCAGCACGCGCTGCACCGGGAACTCGCCGCCTTCGCAGCGCAATCCGGCCAGCGCCAGGGCGCTGCGGAACTGGCGGCAGCGCTGGCGCAACATGGCACGCAAACCATCGCCGCAGTTGCGGTTCACCAGCAAAGCACGCTGGCCGGCATGGATCTGCGCCAGCGACGGCGGGCTACAATGCAGGCGCGCCACACTGCCGGCATCGAAACGCGCCACCATCGCCGCCTCCCCGGCCAGCACGGCCAGCGGCACGCCAAAGCCCTTGGCAAGCGAGGCGCCCACCAGGACCGGCAACCCTTGCAAACGGTGCAGGCGCGGCGAGCCGCTACCCTGCTCTCCCAGCACGCCCAAGGCTTGCGTGTCGTCCAGCACGAGGCAACCGCCCGATGCCTGGGCCAGCGCAGCGTAAGCGGCCAGCGGCGGCGGACGCGCCGCCCCCGGCGTATAGCCATCGGCCAGGATCACGGGCATGCGTCCTGTCTCCCGGCAATGGCGCGCCGCCCGCCGCGCCGCGGCCAGCGAACCGGCCGCAAACTCCTGCACCCGCATCTGCTCTGGCGCCAGCGCCGCCGCACAGGCCGCACCCCAGCGTGCCAGCGGATAAGCCCCGCCATCCACCAGCACCACGCAGCGCCGGCATGCCAGCATGCGGAACAGATCGAAAAACAGATGCAAGGTCGAGGGCAGCAGGCTCGCCGCCGCGCACCCCTGCAAGGCGGCCAACTCACTGGCCAGCTCGCGCGCGCCGGGCGCTTCGGCCAGCGCGGCCGGCTTGCCCAGGCTCAGTTGCCGCCACGGCGCCAGCTGCCCCGTGGCATGCTGCATGCCCAGATACAGGGCACTGCTGAAATCCGCCATGCCCCACCTCAGGCATTGCGCTGTTGCTGGCTCAGGCGCTGGCGCAGCAGCACCGAGGGCAAGGTCGAATCGGCAGCCGCGTCGCTCCCATCCACCGAAAGATCGACCCCGGTCGCCGCCCGGTAGGCATGGATATAGCCCTGCGCCTGCGGGCGCCAGAAGCGCGCCCAGTTGAAGGCTTGCGTCGACTCGTAGATATCGCTCCAGTTACCGTAGCGGATGGACAGGAAGAGCTGCTCGCCGAACATCGCCAGGCTGCGAAAGTGCATCACGCTGGTATCGGTCCAGCCTTGCAGCTTCTTCATCGCATCGACACGATCCATCCACGGTTCCGGATAAGCCACCATGACCCGCGTCGGCAGGAATTCGCGGAACTCGGGCCGGGCCAGCAGCCATTGCTGCATCAGCATTTCGATGCGCGCCGTGGAAGGCAGGTCGCCATACTGGTTGTGCGCCCCCTGCGACAGGATCAGGTGCACCTCTTTCAGCGCATTCAGCACGGGGAAGGCATCGGCCTTCACAGTGGTGTCGTCGTCCTGCTTGTAGAAGGAAGTCAAAAGGCGCAGCAGGTGGTGGAAAGCCTCCAGGAACTGCGAACGGCTGTCGGCCGGACGGAAATTGCGCACGGCCTTGCCATCCAGGCGGATGCCGTAGTGGTGGTCATACTCGTAATTGCGGCGCACCACGGTCAGCCGGTGCTGCTCGTCCTGGGTATAGCCCCACAGCAGATTGTTCAGCGGACGCAGCATGTCGATCTCGGTATTGGCCAGCGGATCGGGGCCGATGCCCGGCGCGCGCAGGTTCTGGAAGCGCTGGGTGATGGCGTTCATGGTCTGCACCAGCATGCCCTCCTCGTGCCAGTAAGACCAGATCAGCTCCAGCAGGCAGGGGTTGGCTAAGCGCTCCTGGATGATGCCGAAGCACAGGTCGGCCTCGTGTTCCATGCTACTGCTCATGGTGATCGGAATATCGGGCAGCTTGCGGCGGATCACCGCCAGATAGGGCAAGGTCGGCACGCCGTCCACCGATTCCAGATAGTCGTTGGTCAGCACCTCGGACAGATTGCTGGTGTTGGGGATATCGCGCCGGTCCAGGTAAGCGGCATCCTCGGTTGGATCGAAGGCCAGCGGCGTATTCAGCACGCCGCAATTGACCATGACGAAGGCCTCGGTCGCCGCCTTCAATACGCGGTAAGACTCGGCATCGTTGAAAGGCAGGGCGCGGCGCAGTTTCAGCGACTGGAAAGCCTTGTTCTTGTTGGGAAAACGGGCGCGTTCGAATTCCGTCAAATCCCCCCCGCCGCCGCAGAACAGCTGATCGATGAACTGCAGGTAATTGTTGAAGGAAAGCGCCTCGGTGCTGTTGCGGATCAGGGTCCACAGCGGCAGGTCTTCGGTCGGCTCGGTTTCGGTGCGGGTCAGCGACACGCCCACGGTGCCGCTGATGGGCGACGGCGGCCTGTCCTCGGCATCGAACTCGCGCAGCAGGGCCAGGGAAGCCGGCGCTGCCGCCAGACCAATGACGGCGGGACCACCGCCCACCGTATGGGCGGCTGGACCGCCTGCCACGCGGTGCGTGGGATCGTTGTCGGCGCGGCGCGCCAGTTGCAGCAGGCCTTCGAATTTCTGCGCTCCGGCGCGGCGGATGGTGCTGATGAAGGTGAAGCGCTCGCCGGTCCGCGCCACCCAGGGCAGCTTGGGAATCACTTGCACCCGGCTGTCCAGCACGCGGTCGATGCCATTGAAGCTGACGATGGCCAGCGCCTTGTTGCCGACAAAGCCGCCGCGCGTGTTGACCGGCTGGCCGTCGGATTCCCACTCGATATCGACCACGGGGCGGATATCGAGCTCGAAACAGGCCATCTCGGTGCAGCCGGCACGCACGGTGGCGCAGTGGAACAGCACCGGCTCGTTGGAGACAAAGGGCGTCACGTTATCGAAGGCTACGAAGTACACGCCACTATCCAGATCGGCGAAAGTCAGCTGCCCCTCGGCGCCGGAAAAACCCTCGGCCAGGAAGGTATGGCCGGCCGGATCCCAGTTCTGCATCACCTGATCGCTGCAGCCGGCCAGCGCGGCGCCGTGCGCATCGCGCCCCAGATACAGGCGGAAAGCGGCATTCGCCAGCGGCACGCCACTACTGCTGTCATGCACGCTGACCTGGATTGCGCCGCGCCTTTCCTTTGCTGCCGCCGCATTCTTGGTGCTCATGTCTATCTCCTCAATTAATCGGAATTCATGGTCCGGCCGGCGCACTGCGCGCTCACTTCCAGCGTGCTGCGCAAGGCCCAGTGCGTGAGCAGGCGCGACAGCAATACGCTTTCATGCTCGGGACTCAGGCGGCCATTCGCCCGCGCCTGCCCGATGACTGCAAAAACCAGCGTGGGCGGCGCGCGGTACATCAACCACGGCGTGGCGCTCCAGCGCCGGAACAGGCTTTCCAGATGCGCCGGCTGGCGCGCCCGCACCGTCAGCGCCTCCTGCAGCGAATGGCCGCGCAAGGCCGCAGGCCGGTGCTGCGCCAGCAGCTCGGCCAGTGCCGGCAGGCTGGCATCCAGCTCGCGCAACAGCGCCTGTTCCGCCGCGCTCTGCCCCGCCAGCGGATAGTAGGATTCCCACAGCCTTTCAATGCGCCGCCATTGCGGATGCGGATACAGCCTGCGCCCCATGGCGCAACTGAGCTTGACCCGTATCCATGGCGCGGGATGGGGATCGTCCGCATTCAGCCTGAAGACGAAGACGCGCGGCAGGCTGACCACGCCGATCAGGCCCAGAGTCGCGACCACGCCGACCCGCGCCAGCGACCAGAAGTCGGCCACCACCTCGGAAATCCAGCGCTCCCACAGCCGCCACACGCGCGCCTGGCTGGTGCGGGCGCCCTGCAAAGCCTGCAGCACCGGCCGCAGCGAATTGACCAGATCGAGCAAGGCCGCGCCCTGGTGTCCCACCTCATGGAACAGGGACGAGGCCACGCTGCTGCCGACCATGCGCTCGCGCGGCACCCGCACGATGGCGACCGGGTTGTCGCCGCCGCCCGGCAGGCGGGTGCGGGCACGCCGGATCGCCGCGCCCGGCCCCCGGTCCAGGTAGCAGATGACGGGCGGCGGCCGGTAATACGCGCCCGGCAGGGCCAGCGCATCGGCCGAAGCGACATCCAGGCCGGACAGCCAAACCCCGTTCTTATGCTCGCTGCGCTGTGTGATCACATCGTTGAACAGGTCGAACTGGGTCAGCGCGGCATTGAAGCGCAGACGCAGCACGGTGAAGCGGCGCTGCGCCTCGGCCGCCGTGGCGCGCTGGGCATCGGCGCTGCGCAACCAGGCCAGAAACTCCTTCACCATGGCGCGCAGCTCGCGCCGTCCGTGCAGCAGATAGCGCTCGATGGCCGATTGCGCCGCTGGCAGCAGGGCCGCCGCCGGCACCATGGGTTCGATCAGCACGAAGGGCTGCACGAGGGCCAGCCGGGCCAGCAGCGAGCGCGCTTCTTGCGCCAGCATCCACGAGGCGTAGGAGCCGATGGCCATGGCCGTCAGACGCCGTGCACCACGATATTGCGGCCTTGACGGGTCCAGCGTCCCCCGCCGCCAGCGCCAGCGCCGCGCTGACCGCCGGCAGACGCGCCTTGCGCACCGCCCGCCCCCATCCCGCCACCCTGGGGCGCCATGCCCTGCGAGCTGCATTGCCCGCCCGCGCCGCGCCCCTTGCCTAGCAGGCCTGGTGCGTACTTGCGCGCCGCCGCCGTGGCTGCCGACTGGGCGATCTGGCGCGGATCACCGCCCTGGGCCTGCGCCGCGCGGTTCACCGTGTCCGAGGCCAGCTTGACGAAATTGCGCGCCCCTTCGAATTCGCGGTCCTCGCCGAGGAATTCGCCTTCCGCTTCCAGGCCCAGCGCACCGCCTGCCGCCGAAGCCAGCCCGCTGCCAATCTTGGCGCCCAGCGGGCCGCCGAAATAGCCGCCGATGGCGCCACCGGCCAGCGGCAGGGCTTTCTTGGCCACGCCTTTCAGCACGCCGCCCACAGCCTGTCCGACCGGCGACTTGATGGCCGAGCCGACAGCCGATGCGGCCTTGCGCAGGAAGCTGCCGAGGAACTGCTCCAGCTCGGCCTCATTGGTGACGGACAGCAGTTCGTTGGCCAGCTCCATTTCCTGCTGCTCGCTCAGCAGGCCGCCTTCGCCGCTCCATTCGCCCTGGCCGAATTCGTACTGTTCTGCCTCGAAGCCCATTTCCTGGCCAAATTCCAGGGTCGTGCGATCAATGTCATGCATGATTTGCTCCCAGTGATTAACAACTGCAATGAACAACACTCAATCCGGGGCGGGATGCCGACCCGGCAAGTCCATCATCTGCTGCCATGGCGCAGCAGGCCTGGCGCATGGCGCCGCGCCGACTGCATCAGGCCTGAGCGCACCCGCGCCGCGGCATCGTCGCCAGACGCGGCCAGGGCGTTGCGCACGGTATCGAGGGCGAAACGGGTGAAATGCAGAGCCAGTTCGAATTCCTTGTCCTCGGGACTCAGGCCTTCCAGCTCCAGACCGAACAGGCGCGCGGCCTTCAGCTTGGCCTCGCTGGCACGCAGGGGAAAGACGGCCACCGCCGCCGGATACAGAGCTTGCGACAAGGGCTGCGCCAGCGCGCCGCCGCCGGCCGTCCGCGCCAGCTCGGCCAGGGTGGCGGCAATTTCGCCGCCGCTGCGAGCGGCCAGCAGGCGCGCGCCGAAGCCGATTTCGGCATCCTCCGCGCGCCAGGAGGCGCCATTCTCCGGCCCGGATAGTTCCAGCTCTGGGTAGTAATCGATCAATCGGCTTGCCATGGCTTGCTCCAGCTGGCGGGCGGCAATAAGCGCCCTCCGCCGCTTAAGTGCAAGCGCCATGCCATGCGCGGCATCGGAAGGAAAGGAAGGGAAAGCCGCGCCGGGCGGCGAAGGGAGATTCGCCCGCCGGCCTGGCCGGGCGCAATGCGGCGAAGCGGCTTTCGCCGCATTGTGCTCAGGCGGCGACGGCCACCGTCAGCGTGGCGACATAGCCATCCACAGCATTGCCGCTGATGGTAGCAAGCTGCAGGGAGTAGCCGTCGCTGAAAACATTGTCGGTGGCATAGCTGATCTGCGACAGATTGCGCACGCTGGTACTGTAGCCGGCCGTGGCGTAAGCCTCGTTCAGCGTCGCCAGCGGGAAAGTGAACTGCGAGGTCTTGATGCGGTTGCCGACGCTGGCCGCTTTCGCCAGGCTTGGATAGACCTCGAAATGCACATGGGGCATGCGGCCCGTGTAGCAGCCGGGGAAGATGGTGGTGAAACTCAGGTCGCCATTGGCATCGGCTTCCTGCACGCCGCGCAGGTAATTCTGACCGGTGACGCCGTTCGAGTACAGCGAGTAATTGCCTTCGCGGTCGCAATGCCATAAATAGACGGCAAAGCCGCTGGCGCCGCCGCAGCTATTATTCGCATTCACGATATGCAGCTTGATCGTCAGCCTGACGCCATCGGCCACGCCGGTCGGGCCATTAAAACTGCTGCGGATATCCTGCCGCACCACGCCGCTCTGGGTCAGCACATTGACCACGCCGCTGCCGTTGCTGTTGCTGCCATCGGCCGGGTATGGGCCGCCGGTTTCCTCTGGAATGACGGGGCAGCTTGCGCTGCTGCCGGTTCCGCTGCCGGTGTTGCCGGTATTGCCGCTGCCCGACGCCTCCGTCGCAGGCGACATTGCTGCGGCGCCGGACGAGCCGCCGCCGCAACCGAGCATCGGCAGCGAGACCGCGCCAGCCATCAACCAGCGCATCGATTGACGCCGGCCGGCGGTGACGGCCAGCATTGCTTTCAAATCCTGCGCCAGACTATGTTCGTGGCTTTCCATGCCATTCCCCCTCAAGCCGAAGTGTTGATCAGATTGCCGCTGCTGCCGGCATTCGG
Source organism: Massilia sp. BJB1822 (assembly GCF_013369485.1). GTDB lineage: Bacteria > Pseudomonadota > Gammaproteobacteria > Burkholderiales > Burkholderiaceae_D > Rugamonas. The sequence continues at coordinate 511,295 of NZ_JABWEB010000002.1, read as the reverse complement.
CAGGCCATTTGCCAGCGCTTTCAGGAAGCTGCTCAATTGCGTGTTTGAGTCGGCGCTGTCGCCGCCCAAGGCCTGCAGCAGGCTTTTGAACGAGCTTTCCAGCGTCGAGCTGCCGGACACCGTTTCGTCCTCCGATGAGGCGCTGCCATCCAGCTTGGAAATCAAGCCTTGCAGATCGCTGGCCAGTTTGCCGGGGCCACCGCCCGGTCCCGGCCCGCCCGCGCCACCGGGACCGCCGCCCAGGCCCGCCTCCCCATATGGAGGCGGGCCTCCCTGCGCGCCGCCTTGCTCATGCAGGGCCGCCATCAGATCCTGCAAAAAGCTGCCCAAAGCCTGCGCCGCGTTGCCGCTGCCACTGGCACCGTTGGTGCTATCCGTATCCGCGCCGGTAACGGCAACATCCTCGGCGCTGCCGACACCGATCGATTTCAAGGCATCGGCGATGGCGTTCACCAGGCCACCGCCGTCGGGCGGCGGCGGGCGGCGCGCCGCAACGCCATCGGCACTGTTGTTCTGCACCGTCTTGCCGGCATAGGCCAGCTGGCTGGCGGCGCTGCTGGAATTCAGGGAAGTGATATCCATACTCTGCTCCTTCACGTTGGATTCAAGGGCGCGGCGGACGCGCCGCCCTGCGCTCTTCGATCTGTTTGCGCTGTTCGGGCGTCAGCAGGGACAGCAGCTTCTGATCCGTGCGAACTCTTTGCAGCTGCATATTCGCCATGGCCTGCGCCGCAGCCTGCGCCTGTTTGGCCGCCGCCGCATCGTCATATTTTTCGGCCAGACGCATATCGTGCAGGGCGCGGGCCGCCTTTTCATGTGCCTTGGCCTGCTCGCGCAGATAGGGCGCCTGGGCATGCAAAATGGCGAAGACCTTGTCCTGCTGCGTCTCGCTTAATTGCAAGCCATGCAGAAATGGCGGCTCGCCACGCGGGCCTGGGCCGGGACCAAAGCCGGGGCCGTGCGCAAAGCCGTCTGGGCCGCGCATACCGGGATGCGGCCCGCCCAGTGGCGGAAAACCAGGTCCTTTCAAACCGCCCTGCTCTTCCGGCAAACTTTCAAAATCGCCATCGGGGGCGGTCATTTCCCGACCACCGCGCGGCGGCGCCTCGCCGGCGGCAAAAGCGCCCAGCGGCAGGGCCAGCGAAGCGGCCAGCGCGAATCCTTGCAAAGCTTGTTTTGTATTTTTCATTGGCTTCAGTCCTATGAGTGGATCGGAACATCCATTCTCGGCCGGGCAGGTGTAAAGCGCTGTCAGGAGGACGTAAAACCATGTAAAGACGGCCCGTTCCCCCATGTAAAAGCAGGTAAAGCGGAACCTTGGCGCGGGGCTTGTTTGTTATGATGGCCTCATCCCATCCCATGAAAACACGGCAATGAGCAAGGTTCTGCTGATAGACGACGATATCGAACTGGTAGGCATGTTCCAGGAATACCTGGAGCAGGAAGGCTTCAGCGTGCGCACCGCCAACGACGGCGAAAGCGGCGCGCGCGAAGCCCTCAGCGGCCAGTACGCCATCGCCGTGCTGGATGTGATGATGCCGCGCATGAACGGCCTGGAGACGCTGCGCCGCATCCGCGCCGCCAGCCAGATGCCGGTGCTGATGCTGACCGCGCGCGGCGACGATACCGACCGCATCGTCGGCCTGGAGCTGGGCGCCGACGATTACGTAGCCAAGCCCTGCACGCCGCGCGAACTGACGGCGCGCATCCGCGCCATCCTGCGCCGCACCCAGAACAGCGCCGGCGAGAATAGCGCTTCCGCCCAGCCGTTGAGCGTGGGCCAGCTCATCATGTGGCCCGAGCAGCGCCGCGCCACCTGGGCCGGCAATGCGCTGGAACTGACCAGCACCGAGTTCAATCTGCTTGAGGTCTTGGCGCGCAATGCCGGCAAGCCGGTCAGCAAGAACACCTTGTCGGAACAAGGCCTGGGACGCCCGATGGCGCGTTTCGACCGCAATATCGACGTGCATCTGAGCAGCCTGCGGCACAAGCTGGGCACCATCGCCGATGGCCGTTCCTGCCTGCAGACCGTGTACCGTATGGGCTATCAGCTCATCAAGGAGTAAGCGCGTGGGAAGGTTGTTCTGGAAGTTCTTCTTTTCCATCCTGCTGGCACAGTTTGCCGCCACGGTCGCTATCGGCGGCGCGGTCTGGCTCAAGGAACACAACGCGCGCCAGCAAAAGCGGCTGGATATCGATACCAGCCCGCCCGCCGAAATGGCCATCGAATCGGCCGTCGCCACATTGAAATTCGGCGGCGCCGGCGCGCTGCGCCAATTGCTGGAGAATATGGATCGCCACCGCGTGTATGCGGTCGACGACAGCGGCAAGGAGCTGCTGGGCCGCATCGTGCAGCCGCCGATGCTGGCGGAAGCGCGCGCCTTGCTGGGCAAGGGCGACCTGCGCGTGGTGCGCAAGGTCGCCACGCCGGACGGCCATCCCTATCTGCTGTTCCTGCCCTCGCGCGAACATTTGCGCGGCCTGGGCATCGAGATGCCGCCACCACTGCTGATTGGCCCTGGCGCCATGTCCGGCCCCGACGCACCACGCGGCCCGGCGGGGCGCGCTGCTCCGGGCGGCCCGAATGGCATGGAACGGCCGCCTGGCCCGCCCGGCCCCCGCTTCCATCCGCTGACGCCCTTCATTCCGCTGGCGGCGGCAGTGCTGGCCAGCCTCTTGTTCGCTGCGCTGCTGGCCTGGTATTTTGCACGGCCGATCCGCGCGTTGCGCCAGGCCTTCGAGGCTGCATCGAGCGGCGACCTGGCGCCGCGCTTTGCGCAAGCGCCAAGCCGCCATGCCGATGAGCTGAGCGATCTGGGACGCGATTTCGACCGCATGACGGCGCGCCTGCGCAGCCTGATCGACGGCCAGACCCGCCTGCTGCACGACGTTTCGCACGAACTGCGTTCCCCGCTGGCGCGCCTGCAAGCGGCCATCGGCCTGGCACATCAACAGCCGGAAAAGATGCTGTCCTCGCTGGACCGCATCGAAAGGGAGAGCGTGCGCATGGATAAGCTGGTGGGCGAACTGCTCACCCTATCGCGTCTGGAGGCGGGCGCCTACAGTCCGGACAGAGAAGCGATCGGCATGGCCGAACTGCTCGACCAGATTCTGGGCGATGCCGAATTCGAGGCGGCCTCGCATGGCCGCGCCATCACTCAGCAAGGCAATGCCGATGTGCTGGTCAAAGGCCAGCCCGAATTGCTGGCGCGCGCCATCGAAAACGTGGTGCGCAACGCCATCAAGCATAGTCCGGTGGGAGAGTCGGTGATTGTGGAACTGGCAGCGCGGCCGGAACCGGCGCCGCGCCAGCTCAGCATCCGCGTGCTGGATCGCGGCCCCGGCGTGGCCGAAGAGGATCTGGCGACGATCTTCCAGCCCTTCTTCCGCAGCAGCGGCACGCAGAAAGACGTGGAAGGCCATGGCCTCGGCCTGGCCATCGCGCAGCAAGTGGTGCAGCAGCACGGCGGCAGCATCCAGGCTGCCAACCGCGAGGGCGGCGGGCTGTGCGTGGAAATCCTGCTGCCCGCCCAGCCCCTTGAAGATTGAAGCTTAAGCCTTCGGCAGGGTCACGCCGTGCTGGCCCTGGTACTTGCCGTTGCGGTCCTTGTACGAGGTTTCGCAGATTTCGTCCGACTCGAAGAACAGCACCTGGGCGCAGCCTTCGCCAGCGTAGATCTTGGCGGGCAGCGGCGTGGTGTTGGAGAACTCCAGCGTTACATAACCTTCCCACTCCGGCTCGAACGGCGTGACATTGACGATGATGCCGCAGCGCGCATAGGTCGATTTACCCAGGCAGACCGTCAGCACATTGCGCGGAATGCGGAAGTATTCGATGGTGCGGGCCAGCGCGAAGGAGTTCGGCGGGATGATGCAGACATCGCTCTTTACGTCCACGAAGGAGTTCGAATCGAAGTTCTTCGGATCGACGATGGTGCTGTTGATATTGGTGAAAACCTTGAATTCGTCGGCGCAGCGGATATCGTAGCCATAGGACGACGTACCGTAAGAGATCACCTTGCGGCCATCGACCATGCGTACCTGGCCCGGCTCGTACGGCTCGATCATTCCGTGTTGTTCCGCCATCCGGCGTATCCATTTATCGCTTTTAATCGTCATCGCAAGGCCATTTTCTCTAGATTGCAGGGTGGGCGGACGCTTGCGCATCCGCAGTTTGGCAGCGATTTTACGCGAAAGGCCCGGCTTTGAACATTTTTAGCCGGCCAGGCTTGCTTGCGGCTGCTCGCCGCACAGGCCAAGATGCGGGCCAATCAGGGAGCAAATCATCTCGCGCGTGGCCTGGGCGGCAGCCGTCGGCGACTCCATCGGGAAGAGGTGGCCGCCCGGCAGCAGGCGGAAATGCTCGCCCACCAGCGCCCGGGTCGCGTCCAGGCCGGCCTGGCGGTTTTCCACCGACACCGTGCCGCCGACAAAACCCACCGGCACCGGGAAATCGCCCGCCACCAGGCTACCGATATGGTGCGGCAGACTGCGGTACACGGCCGTTTCGTTTTCGCGGGTAAAGCGCAGCTGCACGCCTTCCGGATGCGGCTTCAGACCAGCTTCGATATAGTCCTGCAACACGCCGGGCGCCCAGGCGGCGAAGATGTCCTTGCTGGCGAAGTGCTGCAGGGCCGCCGTAGGGTTGGGCCAGACGTTGCGTCGGCGCGCCGAAAAACGGGCCGGCGAATAACGGTCGGCCACCATGGTGCGCTTGAGAAGACGCCACATCAGGGCGCGCCAGCCCGCCACCACGGGCGAATCGAGCAGCACCACGCAGCGCACCAGGTCGGGGCGCGCGGCGGCGGCCATGAGGCTCAGCATGCCGCCGAGAGAATGGCCAACCAGGATTACCGGCTCTTCCTGGTAGCGTTTCGCCAATTCGTCCAGCAGCTCGCGCACCAGCGCGTGCCAGCCATCCTGCACCGGATAGACGGGATTGTGGGCGTGCATATCGAGGGCCTGGATGTCGAAGTCCTGGCCCAGCAGCTCAAACAGCTGACGGTAAGTCCCCGCCGGGTAGCTGTTTGCATGTGAAAAATGGATTTTGGGCTTGCTCATTGTGATGTATGCGCCCAGCCATGGCGGGCGGTCTCCTGATTGTTATCGTTTTATTGTAAGGAGACTGGCCCAGAAATATTGGTAGAAAGGCTCTAAGTTCCCTGCTCCTGCCGCGGCTCGGGCTTTTCGGGCGCACTGGGCTTTTCCACGATAATGAGATGGGTATTCACTACCTCGCGATGTTCCTGCTTGACGACCTGGGTGGCAACCGCTTTGCTTGGAACGACAGGCTTGGGGTGGCGGGGAAAAAGCATGGCCTCACTTGTGAAAAAGTTAAAGTTTCACCGATGTGGGAACGGCGCAGCCAATTTCAAGGATGCTAACGTCCGTACCAGTAGCGCGCGTGGCTTTTGCGGTACTCGTCAACCTCCATCTTGTCGGTGAAGCGCAGCGTGATGGCGCCGGATTCGTCGCTGCGCAGGCGGCGGATGCCATTGGCGGCGTAGCGCGCGTAGACTTCCGGCTTGGGATGGCGGTAGCGGTTGCGGTAGCCGACCTGGAAGATGGCGATGGAAGGCTGCACCGCCGCCAGAAACGCTGGAGTGGACGAGGTGCCACTGCCATGATGGGGCGCGAGCAGCACAGCGGCCCGCAGCTTTTCCCCAGCCCTTTGCAGCAGCTCGCTCTCCTGCTCTGCTTCGATATCGCCCGCCAGCAGCAGCGAGGCGCTCCTGGTACTGACGCGCAGCACGCAGCTGCGGGCGTTGGTTTTCAGTTTTTCATCGGCATAACTGGCGGCGGCCGGATGCAGCACTTCAAAGCGCACGCCATCCCATTGCCAGCCCTGGCCCGCCACGCAGCGCCGGTGCTGGCGCGCCGCATCCAGCACCACGTGCCCGTCCGGCAGAGAAGACAGCAGCCAGCGGACTTTCACATTCTGCATCACGGTCAGCGCGCCGCCGGAATGGTCGGTATCGCTGTGGCTGACGACCAGCCCATCCAGCTGGCCGATGCCGCGCGCCCGCAAATACGGCACGATGACACGGTTGCCGCCATCGGCATCGGGTGCGTACGCCGGGCCGGTATCGTATAGCAGGCGGTGGCCCGAGGTTTCCAGCAGCAGCGCCATGCCCTGCCCCACATCGAAAACCGTCACCTGCAATTCGCCATCCTGCGGGTGCACAGGTTCGGCCGCCAGCAAAGGCAGCCAGCTTGCAAGACCCAGCCAGCGCGTCGGCCATCCCCTGGGAGCGAGCAGCCACAGGGTTCCAGCCAGGGTCCAGGCAAAGAGCCACCACGGTGGCATGGGTACGGTCCATACCGAAAATTCAAAACCGGACAGCCAGCGCAGCCCGGCCGCCAGCACGCGTACGACTTCGTGCGCCGCCAACAGCAAAGGCTCGGCCAGCGGATCGGGCAGAAAGCTGCCCAGCAGCGCCATGGGCGTCACCACCAGGCTTACAAGCGGAATCGCCACCGCGTTCGCCATGGGGCTGATCAGCGAGACCTGGGCAAACAGCAGCATGGTCAACGGCACCAGGCCTAGTGTCACCGCGTATTGGGTATTCAACGCCTCGCGCAAGCCTTGTCCGATACGCTGGCGGCGCGTCAGCGGCGTGCCGCGCCGCTTGCGCCTTCTGGCCGCTGCCGGTGGGAGCATTTCTGCCTCATCGCTCTCCTGAGCCTCGTTCTTGTGGAGTGCCATCCTCCCAACCGAGGCATACAGGATAATCGCTACCGCGCCGAAGGACAGCCAGAATCCTGGCTGCTGCACGGCCCAGGGATCGAGCAGCACGACAATGCCAGCCGCCAGCGCAAGCACATGGGAGACCGCCGTCAAGCGGCCACACCATAGGGCAAGCGCGATCACGGACAACATATACAACGTGCGCTGTGCCGGAACGCCAAAACCGGCCAGCAGCACGTACAGCAGTCCTGCCAGCCACCCGGCAACGGCCGCCAGCTTTTGCGCTGGCAGCAGCAAGGGCAATTGGCGCTGGGTAAAGAGGGAATGCCGCCACAGCCACGACGCCAGCCAGGCGGCCAGTCCCGCGATCATGGTGATATGCAGACCGGAGATTGAAATGAGATGGCTGATTCCCGTGCGGTTGAATACCTGCCAATCCGTCTGCGGGATGGAGCGCTGGTCGCCCACCACCAGCGCCACGATCACACCGGCATACGGTTTGCCGTTCAGTGTGCGCTGAATCTTGTCGCGCAAAATCGAGCGGCAAGATTCAACGACGTTATGCATGCTGAATACAAAACTGTTCAAACGCCGGTTGCCGCTATCGTCACGCACATAGCCTGTGGCACGAACTCCCTGCTCCAGCAGCCATAACTCGTAGTCGAAGCCGTGCGGATTGGCATTGCCGTGGGGACGTTGCAGGCGGACCTTGAAGCGCCAACGTTCACCCGGCTGCACATCGTCAACCGCGCCAGAGCGCCCCGCATACCAGGACAGGACGACACGCGGCGGGATCGTCGCCAGCGGCAAGGGACGGGAGCCGGCATCATCCACCTGCTCCACCGCGAAGTTGAAGCGCACGCCCCGTTCAAAACGATATGGCAGATTGTCGATGGTTCCTGCCACGATGAAATCGCGGCCCTCATCGGCCTTCGCCAATTGTGGTGCCAGCGCCATCTGCGCCTGCCAAGCAGCCCAGAAGAATCCCAAAGCGCTGCCAAGCACCAGCCGCAGTACGGGTCCACTGAGCATTGGTTCGGCCTGGTCTCGGCGCAGCCGCAGCGCCTGCAAAACCAGGGCCAGGACGCATGCCGCCAGCACGGCCAGCAGCGTTTCCGGCACCGATGCCGGCAAGTCCGCCTGCATCTGAAGCGCCGCAACGCCTCCCAGCACGCCAAGAAGCAGGCAAAGCATTGGGCGCTCCTAAGCTCTTAGCAAATCTTGAGTATCGGTCCTATTTCACAAAGCTTGTTGATATAGATCGCCCGGCCTGTTGGATCTTTGATGCAAGCGACAGCGGCTCAGGCATCCATATATGCAGCCATGCGCGGCATCACGGCGGCGGCGTTGCTGCTGCTGGCATCAGCCACTTCGTCGAGGCCCATGGAACGCAGCTGGGCCAGCACTTCGGCGATGCGCGGAATCTGGTCGGGGGTATTGCGGCCGGGATGAACCCAGGCCGGCGAGATATCGGGAGCATCGGTTTCAAGCACGATGGACGATAGCGGCAGTTCCGTAGCCAGGCGGCGGATCTGCAAGGCGCGCGTAAAGGTCATGGCGCCACCGAACCCCAGCTTGAAGCCGGCGTCGATAAAACCCTGGGCCTGCTGGAAGCTGCCGTTGAAGGCATGGGCGATGCCCCCCGCAGGCGGGATCTGGCGCACATGCTTGAGTACCTGGTCCTGCGATTTGCGCACGTGACAAAGCACGGGCAGGCTGAAGTCGCGGGCGATCTTCAGCTGCTCGCGCAGGAAATGGATCTGCTTCTCGCGCATCGGCGGTTCGCACAGCATGGGAATGAAAAAGTCCAGTCCAATCTCGCCGATCGCCACGAAACGCGGATCGGCCATAGCCTGTTGGACCTGCTGGCGCATGAAGACCAGATCATCCTCGCTGGCCTGCGGCACGTAGATGGGATGGATGCCCAGCGCATAGCAGGCATTCGGTGCCATATCGGCCAGCTGTTTGACGATGGAGAAATTCGCCTTCTCCACCGCCGGAATCACAATCATGCCGACGCCCTGTTCGGCCGCCTGCGCAGCTACAGCCAGCGATTCGGCGCCGAATTCGTGAGCATCCAGATGGCAGTGGGTATCGATCCACATGGCGTTCTCCTAGCCTGCGCGCAAGCCTTCTTCGCTCATGCGCATCATGCGGTCGCAGCGCTTGGCCAGCTCGGAATCGTGGGTGACGATAACGAAGGCCGTACCCGAAGTGCGCGACAATTCCAGCATCAGCTCAAAAATCTGTTCGGCCGTGGAGTGGTCCAGATTGCCGGTCGGTTCGTCGGCCAGCACGCAGGCGGGCTGGGTGACGAGGGCGCGGGCCAGAGCCACGCGCTGGCGCTCGCCGCCGGACAGTTCGCCCGGCACATGGGTCACGCGCTTGGCCAGACCGACGCGCGCCAGCATCTGCTGCGCCTGTTCCTGCGCTTCGGCACGTTTCACGCGGCGTATCATCAGCGGCATGGCGACATTGTCCAGCGCCGTGAATTCGGGCAGCAGGTGGTGGAACTGGTAGACAAAGCCCAGCGACTGGTTGCGCAAATCGCCGCGCGCCGTTTCGTTCAAGCTGGCGAAGTCCTTGCCAAGCAAGGATACGCTGCCGCTGGTCGGCGTATCGAGCCCGCCCAGCAGATGCAGCAAGGTCGATTTTCCCGAACCCGATGCGCCGACGATGGCAACGCGCTCGCCGCGCCGCACTTCAAAGTCGATGCCCGCCAAAACCGGCACCGAATAACTGCCTTGCGTGAAGGTCTTGCCCAATCCGCGGCAGGCCAGTACCGGCGCGCCGTTCATCATTTCATTACTCATAGCGCAGCGCCTCCGCAGGTTTGACCCGTGCTGCCCACCAGCTCGGGTAGATGGTTGCTAGGAAGGCCAGCACAACCGACACTACGCCAATCACCGCCACGTCCGGCCAATGCATGTCCGAAGGCACGGTGCTGATGTAGTAAATATCGCTCGACAAGAACTGCACTCCCAATAATTTTTCAATAAACGGCACGATAACATCGATATTCGTGGCAATCAGCACGCCGCCGGACACGCCGATCAGCGCGCCCAGCACGCCCACCAGCGCACCCTGAATCACGAAAATCTTCATGATCGAGCGCGGCGAAGCGCCCAGCGTGCGCAGGATGGCGATATCGGCCTGCTTGTCGGTCACGGTCATCACCAGGGTCGATACCAGATTGAAGGCGGCCACCGCCACCACCAGCGTCAGCACCACGAACATCATGCGCTTTTCGATCTGCACGGCGCCAAACCAGGTGGCGTTCAACTGCGACCAGTCGCGTACCGTCAGGCTTGGCGGGACCATGCGCTGCAATTCCTGCGCCACTTCCGGCGCGCGGTGCATATCGGCCAGACGCAGACGCAGCCCGGCTGGAGCATCGATGCGCAGCATTCTCTGCGCATCCTCGATATGGATGAAGGCCAGCGTGGCGTCGAATTCGGGATGGCCGGCGCGGAACAGCGCCGCCACCGTGAAGGAGCGCATGCGCGGCACCAGGCCGGCCGGCGTGACCGTCCCCTTGGCCAGCGCCATGGTCACCTTGTCGCCCACCGTCACATGCAGGGCGCGCGCCAGATCGACACCCAGCACGATATTGAACTCGCCGGGACGCAGGGAATTGAAGCTGCCCTGCTTTACCTGGCCCGCCAGATCGGAGACATTCGGTTCCTGCTCCGGCAGCACGCCGCGCACCACGGCGGGGCGCAGCTCGGAGCCGCCGTGCAGCAGCATGGCTTGGGTCTGCACGAAGGGCGCGTAACCCTTTACTTCGGGATGCTTGCTCAGCGCCTTGGCCTGCTCCCGCCAGTCCGGCATGCTGCCATCCTTGCTGAATACCTCGACATGGGCCAGCACCGACAGCATATGGTCAGTCACATCCTTGCGGAAGCCGTTCATCACCGACAGGATGATGATCAGCGCCGCCACGCCAAGCGCGATGCCGCTCATCGAGATCAGCGAGATAAACGAAATAAAGCTATTACGGCTGCTGCGTTTTCCGGCGCGCGTATAGCGCAGGCCGACCAGCCATTCATAGGGAAGATTGCGAATCATGCTCATAGGCTTATGCCTCTTTTACTCGTAGCGCAGCGCATCGGCCGGCTTGACGCGGGCGGCGGCCCAACTGGGATACAGCGTGGCGACCAGGGACAGCGCAACGGCCGTCACGCCGATCACCGCCACATCAGGCCAGCTCAGTTCCGAAGGCACGGCGCTGATGAAATAGATTTCCTTGGACAGGAATTTGAAGCCCAGCGTCTGCTCGATCAGCGGCACGATCACGTCCACGTTCGCGGCCAGCAGCACGCCGCCCACCACGCCGAAGAAGGTTCCCAGCACGCCCACCATGGAACCCTGCACCACGAAGATCTTCATGATGGCGCGCGGCGAAGCGCCCAGGGTGCGCAGGATGGCGATATCGGCCTGCTTGTCCGTCACCGTCATCACCAGCGTGGCCACCAGATTGAAGGCCGCCACCGCCACGATCAAGGTCAGAATGATGAACATCATCTGCTTCTGCATGCGCACGGCGGCAAACCAGGTGGCGTTCACCTTGGTCCAGTCGCGCACCATGAAGTCGCCATTTAGCGTCTGGCGCAGCTCGAAGGCCACCTGCGGCGCGCGCTGCAAGTCGGCCACGCGCATGCGCAGGGCCATCGGGCCAGGCGTTTGCAGCAGCTGCTGGCCGTCTTCCAGGCTGATGAAAGCCAGGCCGGAATCGAATTCATTGTGGCCGGCCTCAAACACACCGGCCACGGTAAAGCTGCGCATGGCCGGCGCCGCGCCGGACGTAGCCATCGCGCCCTGGGCCAGCGCCATGCCGACCTTGTCGCCGATTTTCACTTCCAGCGCTTTCGCCAGTTCCGCGCCTAGCACGATATTGAAGGAACCGGGCTTGAGATCATTGAAACTGCCCTGCTTCACCTGGCGCGGCACCTCGGACACGGTGCCTTCCAGTTCCGGCAGCACGCCGCGCACGATGGCCGGCCGCAGATTGTCGCCGCCATGCACCAGCATGGCCTGCAGCTCAACGAAGGGAGCTGCGCCGCGCACCTCGGGATGTTGTTTGGCCTGGCGCGCCACGGCTTGCCAGTCCGGCATGGCGCCGCGCATATCGTAGGCTTCCACATGGCCCAGCACCGACACCATGCGTTCCGTGACCACTTTCTGAAAGCCGTTGTACACCGACAGCACCACGATCAGCGCGGCCACACCCAGGCCAATGCCGCTCATCGAGATCAGCGAAATGAAGGAGATGAAGCTATTGCGTCCGCTGCGTTTTCCGGCGCGCGTATAGCGCAGGCCGACCAGCCATTCGAAAGGCAGATTGTTAAAGATACTCATGAATCAGAGCCAGCTGAAGACGCGAAAGCCCGCAGTGTGCCATATAAATGTCTGCTCATGGCTTAAAGTATAAAGTTTCTCTCGAGAAACCCTGACAAAAGCGGTTTTCCGGCCCGGTGCTATCCACTACAATGGCGGGATGGCTTCTACCACCGTTGTACTTCCCTTCGCGCTTCCTCCCCCGGAACTGGCAGCTGATCTGACCCGCGTTTTGCAGGCGCCCGCGCTGGCCGCCCTGATTTCGCGCCACAGCTTGCGTAAATTACACGCTTTCGACCCGGCCGACCGTGTGCTGCCGCACGAAAGCTGGCTGGCGCGCGCACTCGGCGCAGGCCAGGGCGCGGCGCCGCTGGCTGCTGCCGCGCTGCGCGGTTTCGGTCTGGAGCAAAGCGAAGGTTATTGGTTCATTGTCCACCCGATTCATATCCAGCTGGCGCGCAACCATCTGCTGATGGCAGATCCGCGCCAGTTGCGCCTGGACGAAATCGATTCGCGCGCCCTGTTCGACGTGGCCCGTCCGTATTTCGAGGAAGTGGGCAAGACCCTGCTGTATGGCGACGCCGAAACCTGGTTTATGCGCGCCGACGAATGGAGCGTGCTGCGCACCGCCTCGCCGGATGCCGCCGCCGGCGTCAATCTGAGCGACTGGATGCCGGAAGGGCCGAACACCCTGGCCTTCCGCAAGCTGCAAAATGAAATCCAGATGCTGTGGCATGAGCATCCGGTCAACCAGGGGCGCGAAGCGCGCCGCCTGCCGCCCGTGAATTCCTTCTGGATGTGGGGCGGCGCTGCCGCTCCCGCGCCGCAAGCGCCGCTGAAACTGGCGAGCTGCGAATGTCCGGCATGGCTGGCCGCGCTGGCGCCTGCCGATGCGCGCGCCGCCTCCGCCCTGCTGGCCTCGCCCGACAACGTAACGGTCCTGGGTCAGTTGATCGCGCCCGGCCTGGGCGGCGACTGGTCCGCCTGGCTGCTGGAGATGCAGCGCCTGGAACAGGAGTGGTTCGCGCCGCTGCTGGCGGGCGTGAAGGATGGCCGCATCGGCAATCTGACCCTGATCCTCGGCCAACGCGACCGCTGGCTGGAAATCCGCACCAATAAAATGGCGCAGCACAAATTCTGGTGCGCGCCCAAGCTGAAGAATCTGCACACATGACCCGTATCGCCATTCGTCCCTGCCCTTTCCGCGAATCGGAAATGCTGCGCCAGGGTGGCATCCATCCCGTGCTGGCGCGCCTGTATGCGGCGCGCGGCCTGTACGACCCGAAAGAGCTGTCCAGCGAGCTGGCGGCCCTGATCGCCCCGGCCGGCCTGCTGCATATCGATGCCGCAGCCGCCTTCCTGGCCGATTCCATCGCCGCCAACAAACGCATGGTCATCGTGGCCGACTACGACTGCGACGGCGCGACCGCCTGCGCCACCGCCTTGCGCGGCTTGCGCGCCATGGGCGCCGACGTCGACTTCATCGTCCCCAACCGCTTCGAATACGGCTACGGACTGACGCCGGAAATCGTAGCCCTGACCGCGTGCGAGAAGACGCCGGACATCATCATCACCGTCGACAATGGCATCGCCAGCATCGACGGCGTGGCCGAGGCAAAGCGGCGCGGCATCGAGGTGGTGATTACCGACCACCACTTGCCCGGCGACTCGCTGCCCGATGCGCGCGTGATCGTCAATCCCAACCAGCCGGAATGCGGCTTCCCGTCCAAGCATCTGGCGGGCGTGGGCGTAGTGTTCTATGTGCTTCTGGCACTGCGCGCCGAACTGCGCCGCCGTGGCGTCTTCGATGCGCAAACCCAGCCCAAGCTGGACAGCCTGCTCGATCTGGTGGCCCTGGGCACCGTGGCCGACGTGGTCAAACTGGATCCCAACAACCGCATCCTGGTGGCGCAAGGCCTGAAGCGCATGCGCGCCGGCCGCATGCAGCCCGGCGTGGCCGCCCTGTTCCGCGTCGCGGGACGGCAGGCACGCAGCGCCAACCCCTTCGACCTGGGCTTCGCTCTTGGCCCGCGCCTGAACGCGGCCGGCCGCCTGGAAGATATGTCGCTAGGCATCGAATGCCTGGTCACGGACGATGAGGACCGCGCCTGGCAACTGGCGCAGGAACTCAACGAGATCAATATCAAGCGGCGCGAGATCGAGGCGGACATGCAGGACACCGCCATGCTGCACCTTGACGATTTCCGTCCAGCCGACAGCAGCACCATCTGCGTCTTCGACGAATCCTGGCACCAAGGCGTGATCGGCATCGTCGCCTCGCGCCTGAAGGAGAAGTTTTACCGCCCCACCATCACCTTCGCTCCAGCGGGCGACGGCTGGATCAAGGGTTCCGGCCGCTCCATCCCCGGCTTCCACCTGCGCGACGCGCTGGACCTGGTGTCCAAGCGCGCGCCCAGCCTGATCGACAAGTTCGGCGGCCACGCCATGGCCGCAGGCCTGAGCATCCGTGCCGACGCGCTGGACGCCTTTACCCAAGCTTTCGAAGCCGTGGGCAGCGCCTGGCTCAGCGAACAGCAATTGGAACGCGTGGTGGAAACCGACGGCCCGCTGGAAGACAACTGCTACACCACCCAATTCATTGAGCTGCTTGATGGCCAGGTCTGGGGCCAAGGCTTCGCGCCGCCCGTGTTCTGCGACGAATTCCGCGTGGTCAGCCAGCGCATCCTGAAAGAGCGCCATCTGAAGCTGCTGCTGGAAAAGAACGGTACGCGCTACGACGCCATCTGGTTCGGCCACGTCGACTCGCTCGGCGACCGCGCCCGCGTCGCCTTCCGCCTAGATGCCAATGAATACAACGGCGTCACCAAGGTGCAGCTGCTGGTCGAGCATGCGGAACCGGCTTAGCCAAACTAATCCACTGCATCCCATGGACCAGTCAAATACATGGAAGTAATAGGGGTTTCAAAGAAACCAATCGACGCAGGTTTGGCTCCGCTTGACCATTTGCAGCGGTTCAATGGCCATAGCTCGCCGGTGTTCGGGTATTTTTTATTGATCGCGCCTTCGTTTCAAGAGTTCGTACTGTTTGGCGATTCGATCGAAGGCTTACATGTCTTGGCACGCGTTGCTGGCGCCTCTTTGCAGCGTGGCTTAGATGTGTGTGCAGAAGTCGAAGCCAACATCTTGAGCAAACCTGAAAAGTGGCGCGAGTGCATTGGAACGACAAAGAAACCAGGGCAGCCTGAACGCCCGTTGCAACCTCTAGTTATTCGCCGCAGAGCACTCGAGTTCATGCACCGCATTCGACGATTGTTCGAGATTGCCCAGTCTGAACAGGCAGAGGTCATTTTCGCAAATGGAGCGTTCTATGTGCCACTTTCCGGCATTGAGCTTCCACCTGGCGTGGAGTATTACTCGTGATCTTCGAAATTACTTAATGGCGATCTGCGGATCGTGAGTCGGTAGCAGCCAGCCAGGAGCTGACGCTGAAAGGATACGACGGCCAGTAACAGGCCATTGTTTCAGTAGCCAATACATCTATGCAGGGGATTGGCTGACGTGCTATTTAAATTCCATATTTTTAAGGCCTTCAAATTTTCAATTATCAATCCAATGTTTCATTTCTCTATCAACACCACTAGTATTTTTTTCTGGTTCACTTTTTTAATTTCATCAGTTTGTCATGCGGCACCACCGAGCGACAAAGATTTGCAACGATTTCTCAATGCTTATCCTGTAGGCGACCTTTTTGAGGCGGGCTTTCGGGCTAGTATCCAGCTAGCTGGTTCGAAATCAATAGCAAGCCAAGAAAAAGCAACTTGTGCGCTGGAGAAATTTGACAAAGCTGTGATTGAAAAGGCCGCCCTCACTGAGGCACGTATTCATTTCAAAGATATATCGGTGTTGAGGGCAATTACAACGACTCTTGAAACTACTGCTGGAAGGAAATTAATTGCGAGCCTGCTTCGAATCGCGCCGGGCTCAGATCAAGCACCAGTGATTCCTGATGCGGGTTACACACCGAGCGAGGAGGCTGACCTCCGTAAATTCCAAAGTACTTTAGAGTTCGCTGCCTTTCAAAATTTTGCTCAGACGGCAGGACCAAGGGTTGAGGAAGATTCGGCATACTTAATAATGATGAGCGGTATCAAAGCTGCATGCTTAAAGTAGTTTGCTTATAGTTGTTTGGCCCAGGTATCAGGTTAGTAAGTAACGGAGCTGTCCGCTTTCTCCATCCTTTTCGCCGGGAAGGAAGAGGTCGAAGCCCAGACGACAACCATGTCCAAGTGCGGCATTGGGTAGATCCTGACGTCTTAAGGTCAGGCTCACTTCGCAAGCAAGTAGACCCAATGGCAACTGGCTTATCATGGTCCGTAACGCATCCGCGCCATCGCTGCCTGGCAGGAAACGGTTGAATTCCTCATGCGTCAGCGGCCCTGCGTGCAGCAGTATGCGCTGGTCGCGGCGCCAGATGCGCTCTCCCAATGCGGCATTTTCTCCAAGAGTGCTGTTGCCCATGCCAAGGCTGTTGCGTGTTTCGGCATTGAGGACTTCCCAACTACCGGCAAACTGCTCAACACGAATGGGAATGCCGAAATGCGCGCTCAGCATCTGAGCCATCGATGCGCTGGAAATGGATGGCCTGCGTAGAATAGCGGCGTAAAAAGCCTGGGCTTCGTCTTCCTCGCTTGCGGCGGCGAGCGACAGGAGCATCTTCAGAAAACTCGTGTCCGATAGCGCTTCCGGGCGGTAGCTGCTCCAGGCCTTGAAGAACAGCGGTAATGCGCGGCTCGAGAATATCTCGATAAAGGCCTGCGCGCCTTCCTCGTCGGCCACGGCGCCACGTCCAGCGGCGAGGCGCTCGGTATAGTGCAGCGGCAGCGCTCCACCCACACCCAGCATGCCCATAAAGGCTGCGCTTAATTCCAGGCTGCCGTCGCCTGTGTGTTTCAGGGCTTCGATTTCCGATGCTGGGAAGGCTAGCGACCTGCTGCCCTTAAAGCGCAGCGGCGGCAAGAGAGAGCCTCGGTCGCGACGCTTGCGGGCTTCCAGCAGGCGCATGGCCTGGCAGAATTCATAGCGCTGCGGCTCATGCAGCAGACACTCGATCAGCGCAGGCTCAGGTTTCCATTGCGGGATGGGCATCGCAGCAGCTCCTCTCCGGTGGTGGCAGATACAACGGTCAATTGTGTAAAGCTGTTCAGGTGCACTTGCGCGGCGAGGAAGTGTTCGATGATCTGCGCGAATAAATGCAGGCCGCTGCCGGCATACGCACTTTGGTCAAGCGCCATGCGAATAGCAAAACCTTGTACCGGCCAAGCGCCATGGCAGTCGCTCAGAGAAGCCTGTGCTGACTGCCACTCAATGCTGGCAATGCCTTCCATCTGCCTTCGCGTGCACGGCGATTGAACGGGATCGAACAGGGAGAGCATGGCGGAAAACTGCTGCGCATCCATCCGCTGCAAACTGCGTCCGCTGCGGCTTAGCAAGGCCAGCAAACGCCATTCGCTTTGAGCATCCGAAGGTGCCGGGCGCCGTGGCGAAGGCTGATTGAGTAGGTGCAGGCGCTGGCCGGCAGCATCGTGCAGGTCGCCACTAAGCCGTCGTAGCAGATCGGCATTGCAGCAAAGAAGATCGATGGAGGCAGCCGCGCAATCGTCCTCTTCAAGCTCGATACTCCTGTCGGAAAACGCAATCCGCATACCGCAGCGGTTTGTGGTGCGATGGGCAATCCAGTTTCGCCCCTGCGCCGCCTCCTCGCCATAGCCTCGGCGGAAGAATGGATGGTAGGCATCCACCTTGCCGCTGGCGGCCACCATGCGCACAGCGTCAATAGAGAATATTTCACCGGCCGATGGTGACAATTCGCTCGGCTCCAGCTCATACTCGCTGCGCATATGGGTCACGCTGATTGGGTTTGCAGCGCGTGAAAAGAGATTGACGACAGGCGTGGCACCAATCCGCAGATTGCTGGCCGACAGAGTTCCAAGCACCTGTTCCAGGCTCGCTTGGCGCTGCGCATCGGGCAGCAGCAGATGCAGGGTGAGGCGCTGGCCTGGATAGCAGCGCAGCGCGGCAATGTCGATATCGATGAAGTTGAACTTCTGCGGGAAGGCAAAGTATTCCTTCAGCAGCCGCTCGCCCTCGTCCTCGCCGGGGCAGCGCGGCAGCAAAGCGTCATTATCCGCAAAGCCCACCGCGCGCAGAGGGATGGCTTGAAGCGGATGCCAAATCCCGTCCTGGGTTTCCACATAAGCCTGGCGCGCCTTGAGGAAAAAGGTATCGCGCAAGGCTGCACAGAATGAGGCCTCTCCATCCAGATAGAGGCGCAACCACTCCTGCCCTGCCCTCGATAGTTCCTCGATCGTGATGCTGATGAGGGATGAGAATGCCGGCAAACCTGGCTTGTCCGGCCGGGCCACGTAAGCTGCGGAAGCAATGCGCAACGGGCCGGAACAAATGTCGTACACGGTTCGAAAGCGGCAAGTCACACCGTCTACCTGCGCGGACTGCAGCGTTGCGCCACGGGGCAGTGCCGCGCCCTGCCCGTCCAGGCAAGCGATAGCGCTGGAGGGAAATGGCCGCCAATGCTGAGGATACAGCATCTGAAACAAGGCGCTGATGAACCGTGGATAGTCGTCATCAAGGCGCTTGGCGATGCGGGCATTGAGCAAGGCCACCGCTTGCGCCAGACGGCCGGCGTGGGGATCGGCGTCAGCACCATCGTGCGCCAGAGCGCCAGCCAGGCCGGGATAACGCGCGCCGAACAGCGGACTGGCGCGGCGCAGCGCCAGCAATTCACGCTCCAGATACGGCAGAAGTTGCTCCATAAGACGGCCTTGAAAGATGTTCTGATTCAACATCCTCATACTGGCAGCAGGCGGCATTTATACTCTTGATTTTCAGCAACAAGACACGCTTGCAAACACACCGGAAGTGGAGTATAAAGAATTCAGAACCGGAGAAAATCATGTATTCTGCCTACTCCTACCCCAAGAGCAGCTTTGAGCCCAGCTTCCCGGTGGATCTGAATGCCCGGGAAGAACGCGAAAGGCTATCCAAAACCGCGCTGAAAGGCTTTTTCAAGCTGGTGGCAGCGTGGAAGCTGCGCGACGAAGATGCGCGCGAATTGCTGGGCGGCCTGTCCAGCAGCTCCTTCTACGAATGGAAGAAGAATCCCGACCGGGTGCTCGAAGTGGACCGCATCACCCGCATTTCCTACCTGGTCGGCATCTATAAATCGCTGCACATCATTTACGGCGACAAGCTGGCCGATGAGTGGGTCAGCCTCGCCAACAAGAATACGATTTTCGGCGGCCGCACGCCGCTGGCCTATATGCTGGCCGGCGGCCTGCTCTCGATGCAGACCGTGCGCAAGCTGCTGGATGCGCGGCGCGGAGGGTTGTAATTGCTGCCCGCCGCCACGCCGCCCCTACGCCTGCTGCGGCAATTCGATACCTGCCGCCTGATCCCGTCGCGCTATGCCGATGTGGAGGATTCCGTTCTCAGCCCGCTGGCCGAGAGCGACGCCGAACTACAGGACCTGTTCGACCTGGATAACGCCACCAATGCGCGCCTGCTGGCCGAACATGGCGGCGCGCCCGGCATCGGCGTGGGCGAGCTGGTGGACCGGGTGCCCAACTTCCGCATCATCAACGCCGCCTTCACCTACGCGCGGCCGGAAGGCAGCCGCTTTAACGACGGTGAACGGGGCGCATGGTATTGCGCGTTTGAGGTGGAAACGGCGCTGTCCGAGGTAATCTTCCACAAGACCGTGGAGTACGCCGAGATCGAACGCTTCGACGACAGCGTGCGCTATCAAACCATGCTGGCCGATTTCACCGCCGAATTCCATGACATCCGCGGCGAGAAAGCGTATGCCGCCTGCCTGTCGCCGGACAGCTATATCGATTCCCAGCATCTGGCAGCGCAACTGCTGCATGCCGGCTCAATGGGCATTATTTATCCCAGCGTGCGGCGCGAAGGCGGCATCAATCTGGCGTGCTTCCGCCCGGCGCTGGTGGGGAATGTTCGCAAAGGCATCTCCTATCGGTTAACATGGGAGGGTTCGCCGACGCCGCGCGTCGAAGCGATTTAACCGATTCAAGAGTAAGCAATGCAAACCAAGCCAGAAAAAGACACCGAACTCCGCGACAAAGTAAACCGCGAAACCGCCCGCCTGCCATGGACGGAGCTGATCAAACATTTCGCCGCCGGCACGGTGGTGTGGGTGGCCGATGAGCTGGACCTGGTCGATGTCGCCGTGCGCATCTCCCACGACGACAAGCAGAATATCGCCACCTGGATGGCCGAAGGCAAAATCGCCAAGGTCAACGACCAGCAGGCGCAGACCTGGCTGGAAACCAATGCCAACCTGTGGGCTTGCGTGGTCAGCCCTTTCATTCTAGTGCAGCAGGAAAAGCGCAAGGTACATTAATACCTACGGCATGCCGATAAGCGCTCGCCGGTTGTAGATATGCCGCCTAATTAGAAGACCGGCGGCATCCCCCCCCCCGAAGCGGACATTTACGGTATTGGCTTTCGGCCACTCGGCTTTCCAGTTCTCTCGTAAGCTGAGCGCACATAGTTCTTGAAAGATGTTTAGGAATTTCCGTTTGTGGCGGATCACTGCTGACGTCCATCTAGTTGCAATTCAAAATTAGCTGCGCATTCGCCTTATTAAACGGAAGTAATGATAATCCACCATTCCACAAGTCGAGTGCACCTGGGAAAACTGCTCGAGTCCCAATCCTAGCGACACTCAGTTTCTTGATCTGACGATTCAAGCGGGATGAAAATGCGGTGATCTTCTTGAAATCCCAGTCATCGGCAGAAGGCTTCTCAGGATCTAATGGTGCCCATTTCCCGGCACCTGTCGCCGTGAAATGATTCGTATGAGAGTTTCTCAAGCCACCATGCACGGCTCGTGATAAATAAAGTTGGACTAGCCCCCATCCCTCAGCCGCATATCTGAACTTCGCTCCGCCGCATTTCTCTGGATCTAGATCAATGCGCCTTGGCACAAACGCCGGTCCAGCGCCAACTACATAAAGTTGAAGATGAACCGTATGCCATGGAGTTCCGTTTGTATAGACTCGATCAAATTCAGCCAGCACTTCTTCTGTCGAGTGAAATTCCTTAAGCTGCTCCTCAAATTGCGATGACAATTCGAATACCCTGCAAGTACCTTCCGCGAAAAGCCAGTTCAGGAATTGAGCATGATCTTGCTCTGTAGCATAGAAATCGCAATTTGGCATAATTCGCGCTTTATCTTTGTTTTCAAATAGCCGTCAACCGCAGGTCGACTTAAACATTACGAGGTAGTTTCGACAGCCATTCTCGAACCCGGATGAGAATGGGAGCAAGCTCCGGTGCAAAGCCATCCTCATCCTGCCACTGAGCGATGTCGAGATCCATAGCCAGGTTCTCAATCTCCTTAATCAAGTTATACGGCATCGCTTCCAATGCTCGTCCATTTCCACGAATCGAATCTGCAAGGATGCGCGCAGACGCTTGTTCTGATTGAACCAGATCTAGGCTTGCTTGAATATGGCTGATTAGAGATTCGTTTGACATGGGGTTTAAGTAAGTCTAATTCTGGCCGCAAGCCGCCGTTCCTAGTTGAGCGCACCTGTCAGCCGGGGGCCAAGACAAACTGCAATGAACTCTCGTTGTGCTCTATTAGCACGGCAGCACTAGCTGGCTTCAAGTTTCATTCTGGCGCTTCGACCTTATAGCCTTTGGCCTGCAGGCGGGCGATCAGGCCAGTGGGCGACAGCACGTCCTGCATCGTCAACACGGCGAAGGTGGACGTATTGCTTTCCAGCGCCTTCTCGGCATTGGCTATCCATATGTCGCGCGATTTGGCGCGCATTTCCAGCAGATCAGGACGCGACTGGAAGGCCGTGCTGGCTTCCACCGCGGCCCGGCAAGTGCCTTCGCGGTCGGCGAAATTGAGCTGGCGTATCAGTTCGATGTCGCCGGTGGCCCAGGCATTGGCGCGCAGGCGCATATTGTCGATGTCGGTTTCGAGCTGCGCCAGCGTGGTGGCAAAGCAGCTGCCGTCTTCCAGCGTGGATTTGCTGAAGTCCTTGAGCAGCTTACTGGCGTCGGACATGTCCACATTCACGCTGGATGGCGTGACCTTGAGCTTGTATTGCTTGACCAGCTTGTCGATGGTAGGCAGCACCTGTTCCTTGTTGGACAAGCCGATCTGCTTCAAACCATGCTCAAACAGCGAGGATGCGGCAAAGATGGGACGATAGCGCTCCACCTCCTTGTCCCCTGCCATGTATTTTTCCTTGAGGGCCAGCCAACGTTCATAGCTCTCCGCCGGAACCACTTCCCGCAGCGTTGCACCGTTCGGATTGTTCTGCATATTCCAGATCGATGGCAGTGCGGTTACCAGCTTGATGGTGCCCCAGACCCCGGTGCTGGCATGCGAAGTCGGCGACGGCAGGTATTCCTGCGACTTGGCAAGGACGGCCTCCACCTCATGCGACCGCCATTCCATCTTCAGCGGCAGCGGGCCGTACTTGGCGAATACCCACAGCACATGGTCGTCCTTGGAAACTCGCCACATGCCGGGGCCGGGGCGCTGGCCGACGATCAGGATTTTTTCGGCTTCAGATGCCGCCTCGGGTATGGCGGTTTCAGTTTGCGCCCAGCTGCTGCCCGCCAGCAGGCAGAGTACCAGGACAGGAATCATGCTTCGTTTGGTACGTGTCATCTCTGACTCTTCAATAATGGTTGATATTTTGGCCGATTTGACACTCATAAATACCTCGACATATTTACGAGGAGCGTTCATGTCTTCATACACTTTCGACCTACCGCCATACGATCTGCTATGCGTCCTACAAGCAATCCGCTTACTTCGAACGCGCGGGTGCGCGTTCGAAAACTGATATAACAGACATGCTCTTGGGGCGAGAGCCATCTGATCGTGGCTTAAGCTTCGCTATAGCTTGTTCGTCAAATGCCGTCAGAATTTTTAACGATTGCTTACCGACCTCGATGTGCTTTACTGAGCGCCAACCAACTTGACTCTCGATGTCGGATTTTTCGATTACAGCTTCGATAGATTTTTCGTTCAACCAACTATACCTTCCACTGTTGTGGTTTTGCGGACTCATGAATTCCCATGTCCCATTTTTAGTGTAGACAATCTGCACAGTCCCCCGGGGCTCCTGGACGCGCACTAACGCGCCATCGGCTACATGCTCCATCCTTACGTTGATCCAAGTACCCGGCAGCATTTCGCTCGCGGGCTGATCTGCTTGAGCATTCAGTGCCAACATCCACAAAAACGGCGTAAGAAGATTAGAAAATTTCATCAAAGCCCTTCAGATGTCATTTTTTCAACCTCGCAATATATACTGGCGTATAAATTAATCTATTCACCGCCCGCTGCTGGCCGCCCTCAGCCGGAAACCAGAACTAGTTCATGGGATATTTTGCTGCCAGCATAGGCAGCAACTTCGGCAAATCCGCTTCGACCCATTCTTCTCCTGCCGGTGCTGCAAACTCTACTTTGAAGTCTCGGTCTAGCTCCCCGGCCCCTTTCGCAGCATATGCCTTGAGCGCAGCGTAACCAAAGGACTCTAGATCAAAAAAATCCCGACGAGCAAACGTGGCAAGCGAGTCCGGATTTTTAAGTGCAGCCTTGAAAGACTTCTCTCCTTCCGAGATTAACCAGTCGCGGAAATACTTGAATCCGTCGTCAGAACATCCCCCGTTCATTAGGTAAGCTGCGCCCCAAAGATCCCAACGATTGGCCTCAAGAAGGAGAGCTTCGTACCTTACCTGGAAGCGCTGAATCGCTTGGGGTTGAAGCGCCATAAGACGTCTTTCCAAGGCTGCAGGCCGAGCATTAACGTCTAAGGCGGCCTCATCTTTTACCTCGCCGACTATTTTCCAAAACTGTTGTTCGTTCATAGGTGCAGGGGCAGAATAAACTAAAGGGTACGAGCCTCCCATTGCGAGAATGCTCATGGTAAGTAGGAAATTGCGACGTTTGGCAAACATTTACATTCGTTAAAGTAGAGCTAACGAAGCAGCGTAGCATTTTGCTCGATTGAGAGACTCACACTTTGTCACCTTGCCGAAATCAAATGTCCGGTGATTATCGATTCATGGCTCGGGTATCTGGTGGCGCAAGGCATGCGCCGCTTCCTTCATATAGATTTCGTACTGGGCTTCGTCGCGCTCAAAGCCCATGCTGCCTTCGCGCAGGGCAAGCGCCATTTGCAGCATGGCGCCTGGATGCTCCAGCGCTGCCGCTTGTTCGATCCAGCGCCGCGCCGCAGCTTCGTCGCGGGCGGCGCCTTCTCCAGTCAGCAGCATATTCGCATATAGGAACATAGCTGGCGCCACCCTGCCCTGCGCCGCCTTGCTCAGCCAATGCGCGGCCAGATTACTGTCCCGTGCCACGCCCATGCCGTTGCGGTACATCAGGCCCAGATAATAGGCGGCTACCGCGTTCCCGTCTTCCGCCGCGATCTTAAGCAGGGAGAAGGCGCGTGGCCAGCCTGCGGGCGAGGCAGCCGGGCCGCGCAGCAGCTCCCGTGCTTCATTCAGTGCAGCTGTTCCGCTTGCGACAGCGGGAGCGGCGGGCGCAGTGGCATGAGCCAGGCCCGCGCTGGCGGCAAACAGCAGCGCTGCCATGCGCCCTTTCATTTCGACAGGTCGATGGCGTACAGTGCAAAGCCTTTACCCATGCCGTCGTCGGCCTGCAGTTGCGTGATGTTGTCCAGGCCTGCGGCGCGGGCCAGGTCCAGCTTTTCCGGTGCGGAATGGAAGACAACCGGGCCTTTGGTTTGCAGCTTGCTGAAGCGCCAGCTGCGGGTGCTGCCGTTGCCGGCGCGGCTCAGACCTTTCGCCGCCTGGATATAGGCGATCAGGATCTCGCGGTTGTTGTCCGGCGCAGCGAAGATGGTTTTGCTGCCGTCCAACCCAGGGAAGCCGCCACCGCCGCTGGCGCGGTAGTTGTTGGTCGCCACCAGGAATTCCTGCGATGGGCTGAGCGGCTGCCCTTTGTAAGTCAGCTTTTTGACGCGCTGCCCAACGGGCTGGCTCAGGTCGATTTCATAGCTCACATCAGGGCTGCTCAATACGTCGAAGTTATAGCTTGGGTAGCCGGTGTTGACCAGCTCCTGCGGCGTTGCCAGCTTGGGATCGATGGTGTTGAAGCGTTCGGCCGAGCGCTCCAGCCATGCTTTCAATCCCGCGCCATCGATCTTCACGCCGTACAGAGCGTTCGGATACAAGTACAGATCGGCCGCGTTGTTCAGGGCCACGCTGCCGGCCTTCACGTCGGTGTAATCGCTAACGCCCGCCGTGCCGGCCTTGAAAGGAGAGGAAACCGACAGCACCGGCAAATGCGCCAGTTCCGGCATATTCGCCTTCACATGCTTTTCCAGATAGGCAGCCTGCGCCTGGTTCACGATCTGGATGGCGCTGACATCGCCCGCATCGGCGAAATAGGTGCTCATGCGGAAATCCGTCGTACCGACCGGCGTTTGCACATACTTGATGGTGGCCGTGTGTTCGGCGGCGATCAGCGGCGCGACCGCAGGATCGGCTTCCACATAGCGCTTGTCGCCGGTCTGGATCGGGCGCGCTTCCACCGTGGTGGCGTTGCGCTCGACGCTCCAGCCCTTGCCGTCATGGCGCAGGCGCAGGGCAATCACGCCCAGATGCTTGCCCCACAGGTTCGCCATCACGGTCGGCACGCCATTGACCGTGCCCTTTACCTTGTCCACGCCCGGCAGATTAAATTGCGGCACGGTGCTGGTGGCGTTAGGGAAGACCTGGTGCGAATGTCCGATCAGCATGGCGTCCACACCCGGCACTTGCGACAGGTACCAGTTGCCATTCTCCATGGTTGGCGAATAGGGACTGTTATCCAGGCCGCCGTGCGAAATCGCCACCACCAGGTCGGCGCCCTTGGCGCGCATCTCGGGAATGTATTTCTGCGCCGTTTCGCGCACGCCCTCGGTATAGATGCGGCCTTCCAGCCAGCGCTTGTCCCAGGTCAGGATGGTGGGCGGCGCAAAGCCGATGATGCCCACCTTCAGCGCCAGCTTGAGCGGCTTGCCATCCGGGCCGGTGGCCGTGATCTGCTTGTCGATGATGTGATAGGGCTTGAACAGCGGCTGGCGCGTTTTCACGCTGTACACATTGGCCAGCACCTGCGGGAAGGCAGGGCCGGCGCAGCGCGGCTTGGCCGGGTCCACGCTCTCCACTTCAAAGCGGTTGCCCGTCACCTGGCTCAGGTACGCCAGGCCGTAATTGAATTCGTGGTTGCCGATGCCGGCGCCCTCCACGCCCAGTTGGTTCATCACCTTGTAAATCGCCAGCGTCTGGTCGCAGGCCAGCGGTGCGACCAGCGCCTGGTAATCGGCCAGCGCCGTGCCCTGGATGGTGTCGCCATTGTCGAGCAGCAGGGTGTTGGGGAATTCGGCGCGCGCCTGGCGGATCAGCGTGGCGGTGCGTTCCAGGCCAATCGACGGTTCCGGCGCCAGCTTGTAATAGTCATAGCTGGCGACGTTGGCGTGCAAGTCGGTGGTTTCCAGCAGGGCCAGCGTGGTTTCGCTGCCGGCGGGAACCGGCGATGGCGTCAGTGTCGAGCAGGCCGAAAAAAGAAGGGGCAGAACAGAGAAACAAGGGAGGAGTCGCATGCTTAATTGATAACAGCCAGTTACGGGATGGTCAGCATGATACGCAGGGCGATGGAGCGGAACAAGGCGCACAGACCAAGCCTGACCGAGAGTCAAGTATTTAGGCCTAGAAACTACCATTTCTTACAGGTCTCAGTTCTTATGTCGAGAAATCTTACATTTAAAAATCAGTAATAAAATTACATTTTCATAAGTAGTTGATCTGAATAAAAAGCCACATTTTTGGTACGAATCTTGCTGAGAAGGTCCCCCGGCACCGTGATCGCGGCGCCATTCTTCAGGCACTTTTATTTCAAAGAGAGGGCTTCTTGTGTCCATACTAACTACTATGCGTAAAAAGGCTTGTAACTATTTTTTGCCAGCCGCGCTGATGGCTGCCGCCCTGCCCGGGCAGGCAGCGGTGATCAATCTCTCCACCTCCGCCAGCTCGGTGGCGGTGGGACAAAGCTTCAATGTCGACTTCCGCATCAGCGGCATGAGCAGCGCCGCAGGCGACTCACTCAGCGGCTTCGACTTGAACGTGCTGTTCGATTCTGCCGCCGTGCAGCTGACCAGTTTCAGCTTCTTGGACGCCAGCGGCAGCCTGAACCAGCTCGATCTGAGCGAGGCCGGCTCCTTCGGCTTTCTGGGCGATGCCCAGGCCTCGGGCAATAGCATCGATGTCTTCGGTCTGTCAGGCAATAGCGCCGCCGTACTGGATACCGACCAGGCCGATGCCTTCCGCTTCCTGAGCCTGAACTTCAAGGCGCTGGCCCCCAGTGCAGGCACCGCCATCGGCCTGGACCTGAGCGATCCGAACTTGCTGTTCACCGACAGCGGTGCCGGTTCGCTGCCCTACACCATGAACGGCGACAGCGTGCGCCTCGCCATTGGCCAAGGCGCGCAAGTGCCGGAGCCGGGCACCCTGCTGCTGTTGCTGGCCACCCTGCCCGCCTTGGCGCTGCTGCGCCGCCGCACAGCCACCGCCCTGGCCGTGAGCGCAGGGCTGATCGCCACCTTGCCGGCCTCCGCCCAGCAGATGGCACCCGCGCAGGCCAGCAAGGAGGCCTCCGCCCCGTTTGCCAAGGCCGGCGATACGGTCAGCGGACAAATCCTGGAGATCAAGGGCCAGCGCGCCCAGATCCGCCTGAGCAATGGCAGCGCGCAATGGGTGTCGCTCGACACCCCTATCAGCAATCTGCAGGTCGGCGCGAAGATCAGCGGCAAGCTGGTTCAAGGCGGCGACACGCTGCAACTGACCAACATATCCATTTCCAACTGACAGCCATCCTTTTCGGAGCAAATAATGCGATTGCATATCACCGCGCTCTGGTTGGCGCAGGCGGCGTCCTTTAGCGCAGCGCCGGCACTGGCGCAAACCACATCCCCCTTCCCGCCACCGGAGGAAAAACTTGGCATCTATGTCGCCAATTCCGGTACCGGCCTCGACACCGGCTGCACCTATCGCGGCGGCGGCCCGCTACTGATCAAAATTCCCCTGCCCAAGGTCGTCAACGACAAGCAGCTCAAATCCGACGGCACCCTGGTTGACGCGGCCAAGCTGGTCAGTAATGGCGTGCTCTCGGCCCAGGCCACGATCCGCTTCCCGGTGTTCGACATCGACGACAAGGCGCAGGTCAGCGGCATTGCCCCCGAAGTGGATCGGGTCACGTTCAACGGCAAGTTCAAGAAGACGCTGGAAGGCTTTAACAATACCTGGACCGACGACAGCATCATCGTGCCGATCGAGGAATTGAAGTTCGGCCAGGATAACGAACTGCGCATCGACATCGACACCGCCAACAGCGGCGAGCAGTGGTGCATGGCCGTGGACTGGGTCTCCATCGAGTTCGAAGCCACGCCCCCCTATGTGCTGGCGCACGGCATCACGGCCAACCGTGATGACTGGGACGAGGGGGAGGCACCCGGCGTGCTGGCGGCGCTGGAAGACCGCGGCGTTCTGATCGAGCGCTGGTCGCTGGGCGTGGAGCGGAAAGGCAACGGCAGGGTGGCGGACAACGCGATCGAACTGGACGCGCACATCGTCGACTATCTGAAGCCGCTGAAAGCCAACAAGGTCCATGTCATCGCACACAGCAAGGGCGGCCTGGACACCCAGGGCTTGCAGGCGCTGGGGCCGGAGTATGAGATTGTTTCTCTGTCCACGCTTTCCACGCCGCACCGTGGCAGCGTGGCTGCCGACTTGTCCATCATCCAGAAGGCCAAAGCCAACGACCTGGTCGCCCGTGGCGACGATCCGGACGGCCTGGCTGCCGCCTATATCGACGGCTGGACTTTCGGCAAAGGTCCGCAACTTCCTGGCCTGTGCGACCTGACCACCTATGCGGCAAAGGCAGCTATCTCCACCGGCCAGCGCGGCAATATTCCCGCCACCTATACCTTTGGCGCCAACGCCGACCTGAATCACGACGACCAGCTTACCGCCAACGAAACAGCCCCTTACAACTCGCTCGCCCACGACGCGCTGGAACGCGCATGGCGCGTGCTGCGCACCTTCCAGGAGGCGCCGATGACGCTGACCACGGTGCCCGGCCACATCTGGGGCACGCGCACGGTGCTGACTTACACCACCGCGCTCAACCCTGAACCGCAGGCAAACGATATAGTGGTCGCCGAGAGTTCGGCCAATCCGGGCTACGGCACGCCGCTGGGCAATAGCGCGGCCAATCATCGTACGGTACGCAGCGTGGGCAATATCAACAAGGCCCTCGATACCACGATCCCACTTAAATGAAGAGAACCGCGATGAAGACATATATTTCCCTGTTGTCGGCGGCGCGATCCGCGCTAAGCCGCTTGTGGGCGCTGCTTTTCCTGTTTACGTTGGCTGGCGGCCTGCCCGCCGCCCACGCGCAAAGCGTGCCGGTGACAATGAACATGCCGGTCACGGTCACGGGCAATATCCTACCCGGCGCCACCGCGCTGGACATTCCCTTTAATATCAGCGCCGCCGACGGCCTGCGCTTCGACCTGATCGTGCCGGTCAACGGCGCCACCCTGAGCCTGATCGACCCGAGCGGCAATGTCGCCATCGGGCCGCAGGACCCGCACCTGAGCTTCGAATCAGGCAGCGGCCGCACCCCGCCCCTGCCGGGCGGCGTCTTCACCGCCACCGAACTGGCTACGCCGGCCGATGGCGTATGGATTCTGCGCGTGAGCTTCCCCGCCGCGCCGACCAAGACCGCGGCTATCGGTACCGTGTTCGCTCGCTCCCGCTACCAGGTTGGCATCGCCATCGAGCGCACCACCCTGCTGGTGGGCGAAGACGTGGGCGTGGGCCTGCTGGTGCTGGACAACGGCCAGCCGATCAAGTCGCTGACGCCGACCATCGCCATCGGCTTCGGTGCACCTGGCGCGCCGCAATCGGCCCTGGATAATGGCCAGGGCGCGGATGGACTGGCGAACGATGGCGTATACAGCGTCGACCATACCTTCGCCGCGGCAGGCACTTACGATATCATCGGCAATGTGAGCATTCCGACACCGAAGGGACTAATCCAGCGCAGCGCCAACGCCCAGGTCAGGGTGGTGCCGGCACAGCTGGAAGGCCGCAGCATTGATCTGCTGACCCAGCGTGGCGCCAATAACTGCGTCAGCGGCTTGCAGGTGAACGTCGGCTTCAATGTGCTGAAGGCGGCGCGCTATTCGACCCTGGTGCGCCTGGCCGCGCCGAACGGCAAATACATCGACGTGCGCAAGGCTGGCAGCTACCAGCTTGGCCCCGTCACCGTGTCGGCCAACTACAGCGCGGCCGATCTGAAGGCCAAGCTTGGCAGCGACGGTCCTTTCCGCGTCAGCCAGATCGACACCCTGGAACTGGGCGCCGACGAGTTCACCCTGGCCTTCCGCAAGCGCGATGCGGGCGTGTTCAACGTCAATCTGGCCGATCTGTGCGCGGGCGCCATCGAACTGCAAAAACAGCTCAGCGTGACGCCGGTGCTGCAGGACGGCTATATCGCCTCCTTCAAGCTGGCCTTCCCGGTCAAGGTGCGCTCGGCTGGCTTCTACCAGATCTCCTTCAAGGTGGTCGGCCCGAATGGCGAGGATATCGCGCTGCTCAACGCCTCGCGTTCGCTGCAGGCTGGCGATAATCTGGTGGAGGCGAATCTGGCTTCCGACAAGTTCCAGACCGTCGACGGCCCGTATCAGGCGATCTCGCTGGTGGTGGTGCAAGGCGCCAACAGCGCCCGCCTCACCAATATGGGCAGCACCGACAGCTATTCGCGCTGGCAGTTCTATCCGAAAAAGGCCGGCGATCTGGATGGGGATGGCGTGGTTGGCCCTGCTGATGTAAGCTTGATCACACAGCAGCGCGGCGCCGCCGCCCTGAAACCAGGCGACCGCCGCGACATCAACCGCGACGGCGTGATCGACCTGCGCGACGCCCGCGCATTGCAGCAACTGCGCTGAAAGGATGAATGAGCCGCCGACATGCCCCAGCCATGGCCGCCATCGCCACCGCGGCCTATTTCGTGCTCAGTATCGGCGCGCTGCGCGCCTTCGCCCTCGATTTTCCTGCGGAACTGGAGCAGGTACTGAGCATGCTGGCGGCTCCCGCCGTGCTGCTCCTGCTGGTGTGGAACCCGCTTCTGCAGCCGCTGGGGCTGGCCTCCGGCGAATGGGTGATGGCGCCAAACGGCGCCGTCACCCTGCTCATCATCGCCCTCTACTCCGCCCTCGCCTACGGCCTGGTACGCCTGCTGTGCGGCCCGCCGCCGCGTTAAGCTTTGGCCGTCCTTACGCCTTAAGCGCCGCCCTCGATCCGGATATTGACGAAATCCACCACCGCTTCTTCCACGCCATTCATATATAGACGTTTTTGCAAGCGCGGGTAGTCGCATACGTCCTGCTCCAGGTTGACCCGGGCCGAGAGCATCACCAGCGGCTCGCTGCCGGTGTTGACAATGGTGTGGGCCGCACCTTTGGCGGGAAAGCCAAGGAAGTCGCCAGGGCCGATGGTGTGGCGCTGTTCTTCGATGATGGCTTCGCCCTGGCCCGACAGGATGTAGAAGCACTGCTCTTCATACAGGTGGCGGTGATATTCCGAATACGCGCGGCCAGGCTGCACCGTCATCTGGTGAAAGCCCAGACTGCTCAGGCCAGTGGCGCCGCCCAGCGATTTGGAGGCGCGCTGCGCCTCGGGATTGAGCAGATGGGTCTTGGCCTCTCCTTTCATGGCGGCGATCTGCGCGGCCGTCAAAAGCTCGACGGGATGGCTCATATTGTCCTTTCATGGCTGGCAACGATGGCTGGCTGGACAAGATAGCATATTTAACAACTTGCGCGACGCGGCCGGCCCGGCCGTTTCGAGCTGCGCAGCCTGCGGCGCTAGGGTATAATCCAAGGTTTGATTTCACCATAGAAGACTAGAAGATCATGGAAGCTGAACGCATCAATTCCCTCTCCGCCCTGCTCGCCGATCTGACGACGCGCGAAGCCGAACTTCGGAGGTATCTTTGACTTCGATAAGAAGTCGGAGAAACTCGAACAACTGAACGCCGAGCTGGAAGATCCGGCGGTCTGGAACGACCCTAAACGCGCCCAGGACATGGGCCGCGAAAAGAAAGCGCTGGAAGGCGTGGTCCTGACCCTGATCAAGGCCGATAACGACCTGCGCGACATGAACGACCTGTTCGCCATGGCCAAGGAAGAAGGCGACGGCGAGACGCTGGAGTCGGTCGCGGGCGACGTGTCCGAAATCCAGAAAGTCATCGAATTGATGGAATTCCGCCGGATGTTCAATAATCCGATGGACCCGAACAACTGCTTCATCGACATCCAGGCCGGCGCCGGCGGCACCGAAGCCCAGGACTGGGCCTCCATGCTGCTGCGCCAGTACGTGCGCTATTGCGAACGCAAGGGCTTCAAGGTCGAGATCATGGAACAGTCGGACGGCGAGGTGGCTGGCATCAAGACCGCGACCCTAAAAATCGAGGGCGAATACGCCTACGGCCATCTGCGCACCGAAACCGGCGTGCACCGCCTGGTGCGCAAGTCGCCGTTCGACAGCGCCAACGGCCGCCACACCTCGTTCACCTCCCTCTTCGTCTATCCCGAAGTGGACGATTCGATCGAGATCGAGATCAACCCGGCCGACCTGCGCATCGACACCTACCGCGCATCGGGCGCCGGCGGTCAGCACATTAACAAGACCGACTCCGCAGTCCGTCTGACCCACGCCCCGTCGGGCATCGTGGTGCAGTGCCAGAACGACCGTTCCCAGCACCGCAACAAGGCCGAGGCGATGGAAATGCTGAAGGCCAAGCTGTTCGAGCAGGAACTGCGCAAGCGCATGAGCGAGCAGCAGAAGCTGGAAGACTCCAAGACCGATGTGGGCTGGGGCCACCAGATTCGCTCCTACGTGCTGGATCAGTCGCGCATCAAGGATCTGCGCACCGGCTTCGAAACCGGCAATACCAAGAACGTGCTGGACGGCGATCTGGACGATTTCATCTCCGCCTCGCTGAAACAGGGCGTTTAAACGATGAGCCAGACCGCACGCGCTTTCGTTTTCGATATGGACGGCACGATCGTCGACAATATGGCTTTCCACACCCAGTCGTGGCTGGCCTTTTTCGCGCGCCGCGGCCGCGAAGTCGACGCCGACGAGTTTTTCCGCACCACCGCCGGCCGCCAAGGCGGGGAAATCATGCGCAGCTATCTGGGCGAGCACCTCAGCCACGAGGAAGTCGCCCTGCTCTCGCATGAGAAGGAAGAGCTTTACCGCGAGCTGTATGCGCCGCACCTGGCCACCGTGTCCGGTTTCGATGCGCTGATCGGCGCCGCCCGCGCCGACGGCGTGAAACTGGCCGTGGCCAGCGCCGCGCCGCCGTCGAATATCGACTTCACGCTGGACGGCCTGGATCTGCGCCACCGCTTCGACACCGTGGTCTGCGCCGCCGACGTGGAACGCGGCAAGCCGCATCCCGATGGTTTCCTGCTGGCGGCCCAGCGCTGCGGCGCCGCGCCCGAGCACTGCATTGTGTTCGAAGACGCGCCGCTGGGCGTGGAAGCGGCGCGCCGCGCCGGCATGCGCGCGGTGGTGCTGACCACCACCCTGCCGGCCGAAGCCTTTGCGGAGTTCGACAATGTGATCTGCATTGCGCGCGACTTCAGCGAACTGAATATCGCCGAGCTGTTTGCCAGCAGCCCGGCCACCAACTAAATAACACCCCCCTCAACACCAGACTAGATCATGACTACGGAAATCCAAGAACAGGCAGCAGGCCCGGACGACAACAAAATCATCGCCGAGCGCCGTGCCAAGCTGGCAGCCATCCGCGCCCAGGGCGTGGCCTTCCCGAACGACTTCGTGCCAGAGCATAAGGCCGCCGACCTGCACCTGCAATACGGCGAGAAGACGCGCGAAGAGCTGGAAGCCAATCCGGTGACCGTGGTCCTGGCCGGCCGCATGATGTTGAAGCGCGAAGCGGGCAAGAAAGCCGCTTTCGCCACCCTGCAGGATTCCTCCGGCGCCAAATGCGACGGCCGCATCCAGATCTACGCAACCATGGACCTGACCGGCGAAGCCGCGATGGAAGCGCTACACCACTACGACCTGGGCGACATCCTGGGCGTGCGCGGCACCCTGTTCAAGACCAAGACCGACGAGCTGACCATCAAGGTTACGGAACTGCGCCTGATCACCAAGTCGCTGCGTCCGCTGCCGGATAAATTCCACGGCCTGGCCGACCAGGAAACCAAGTACCGCCAGCGCTACGTGGACCTGATCATGAACGAGGAAACCCGCCGCACCTTCAAGGCGCGTACCGCGGCCATGTCCTCGATCCGCCGCTTCATGGAAAAGAACGACTTCATGGAAGTGGAAACCCCGATGCTGCACCCAATTCCGGGCGGCGCGGCGGCCAAGCCTTTCATCACCCACCACAATGCGCTGGACATGCAGATGTATCTGCGCATCGCGCCTGAGCTGTACCTGAAGCGTCTGGTGGTGGGCGGCTTCGACCGCGTGTTCGAGATCAACCGCAACTTCCGCAACGAAGGCGTGTCGGTCCGTCACAACCCGGAATTCACGATGATGGAATTCTACGCGGCCTACACCGATTACAAATGGCTGATGGACTTCACCGAAGCCGTGATCCGCCAGGCCGCCGTCGACGCCCATGGCAGCGCCGTGCTGACCTACGGCGGCCGCGAGCTGGACCTGTCCAAACCCTTCCACCGCCTGACCATCGTCGGCGCCATCAACAAGTACGCGCCGCACTACACCGAAGCGCAGCTGAACGATATGGACTTCCTGAAGGCCGAACTGCTGAAATTCGGCGTCAAGCCTTTCGCCACCGCCGGCCTGGGCGCGCTGCAACTGGCGCTGTTCGAGGAAACCGCGGAAGCCCAGCTGTGGGAACCGACCTATATCATCGACTATCCGGTCGAAGTGTCGCCGCTGGCGCGCGCCTCCGACACCCGTCCCGGCGTCACCGAACGCTTCGAGCTGTTCATGGTGGGCCGCGAAATCGCCAACGGCTTCTCGGAGCTGAACGATGCGGAAGACCAGTCCGCACGCTTCCTGTCCCAGGTTGAAGCCAAGGACGCGGGCGATGAAGAGGCGATGTACTACGACGCCGACTACATCCGCGCGCTGGAATACGGCATGCCGCCAGCCGGCGGCTGCGGCATCGGCATCGACCGCCTGATGATGCTGCTGACCGACTCGCCGAATATCCGCGACGTGTTGCTCTTCCCCCACCTGCGCCGCGAAGACTGATCCCGCAGCGCAGCAAGTGCAAAAAAGCCGCCCGGCCACCCGCCGCGCGGCTTTTTTCATGCCGCTTTGAGCCAGCTCAGCACCTGGCGGAACAGGCCGGTTTATCGCGCCTCAGCTCGCTTGACCCTGTCTGGGGGACGGCGCAAGATGAGTGCATGAATTCCAATAACCGCAATGAAATCGAGGTGGTGGAGACGCGGCTGGAAAGGCTGATCGCCGCGAATCACGCCGAGCTGAGCGAGCGCATGACGCGGCTCGAGGAGCGGCTCGCGTCTTCGATCGCCGAGCTGAAGGCCTCCATCGCCGAACTGTCCCAGCGCGTCTCGGTATTGGAAACGGGCTTCGTGGAATTGAAGGAGAAGTTCAGCAACCTCAAGATAACCATCATCGTGACCGGCCTCAGCGCAACGCTGACCATTATTCTCGGCGTGGGCGCGATCAATGTCTCGCTGCTGTCGGGCATGATCGGCGCGTTCGAGTCCGGCCGCGGCATGGGGTCGGAAGGGATGGAAATACGCCACCAGCTGCAGGCGCTGCAACAGAATTCATCCAGATCGCAACAGCAAATCGATACGATTCAGCAGCAAACGGTAAAGCTGCAGCAGCAAACCGACACCATGCAGCTGCAGCTGCGCGAAATGCAGGAACAGACGCGCACCACGCAGAAGCAAATGGAATCGATACAAAAGCAGACCGACAGCCTGCAACAGCAGACTGGCAGCCTACGCGACGAGATGCGCGAAGTGAAGCGGCTGATCGAACGCCGCAACGCGTCCGACCAGCCGCGCTAAGAGGCTTACTGCACGATGCGGTAGCAAGGCGTATACGCCTTGCCAGCCAGCTTCATACGGCTTTGCGCCACAAAGGATGCCAGCAGCGCATCCATCGGCCCCATGATCTCTGCATCGCCATGGATTTCGAAGTGGCCGTACTTCTCGATGGCGCGGATGCCCTCATCCTTCACATTGCCCGCCACAACGCCGGAGAACGCGCGCCGCAGCTGGGCCGCCAGCAGGTGGGTCGGCTGGTTCTTGTGCAGGCTCAGGTTGCGCATATTCTCGTGCGTCGGCGTGAAGGGACGCTGGAACTCCTCGTCGATCTTCAGCGCCCAATTGAAGTAATAGGCGTCGCTGCGCGCCTTGCGGAACTCGCGCACCAGCTTGATGCCCTCGACCATCTCCTTCGCCACCAGCTCGGGATCGTCCACGATGATCTTGTAGCGCTGCTGCGCCTTCTCGCCCAGCGTGCGGCCGATAAAGTCATTGATCTGCACGAAGTACTCGCGCGACGATTCGGGACCGGTGAAAATCAGCGGGAAAGGCAAGTCCTCGTTATCCGGGTGCAGCAGGATGCCCAGGATATACAGGATTTCCTCCGCCGTGCCCGCGCCGCCCGGGAAGACCACGATGCCGTGCCCCGTGCGCACAAAGGCTTCCAGCCGCTTTTCGATATCCGGCATGATGACCAGATCGTTGACGATGGGATTGGGCGATTCGGCCGCGATAATGCCCGGCTCGGTGATACCCAGATAGCGTCCGGCGCCAAAGCGCTGCTTGGCATGGCCGATGGTGGCGCCCTTCATCGGCCCCTTCATCGCGCCCGGCCCGCAGCCGGTGCAGATATCGAGAGCGCGCAAGCCCATCTGATAGCCCACCTCTTTCGAATAGTTGTACTCGGCGCGGTTGATCGAGTGGCCGCCCCAGCACACCACCAGGTTCGGATTCAGCTGCGGCTGCAGCACATTGGCATTGCGCAGGATATGGAAGACGGCATCGGTGATGCCTTCGGAGCGCCCCAGGTCGAACTTGGGATTGTCCGTCACCTCATTGCTGACGAAAACGATGTCGCGCAGCACGGCAAACAGGTGCTCATGGATACCCTTGATCATCTTGCCATCCACAAAGGCAATGGCCGGCGCGCCCTTGATCTCCAGCTTGATGCCGCGTTCGCGCTGCATGATATTGATGTCAAACGAAGTGAAGCGTTCCAGCAATTCCTTTCCATCGTCGATCGTGCTGCCGCAATTGAGCACCGCCAAGGCGCAGTTGCGGAAGATGTTATACAGCCCGCCCTTGCCGGAGTCGAGCAGCTTATTTACTTCAGCCTTGGACAGTACTTCCAGCTTGCCTTCAGGCGAAATCAGGGTATCGACAACGTCATGTTCCATGGTGCGAATAATCCTTTTTTGTTGCGGGGCACAACAGCTGTGTCCACAGCACCAATATACGACATCTGAGGGTTTCGTGGTGGAATGTATATATTGCAAACCAGTTAATAAAAAGTTCACAATGCTGCAGGGCAGCATGTGAATTTGGTGACATTTCCAAACGGTGCATTACAATGGCGGCTTTTTTAGCAGGAGAAGCCGCATGAGCGGTGCAAGCAACCCTACCAAGGAAGTCGCAATCCCTGAGTTCAAGCAGATCATGGGTCACCCCAGTCCGCTCTGGATGTTGTTCATGGCGGAATTCTGGGAACGCTTCGCGTTCTACGGCATTCGCTGGGCGCTGGTGCTCTACATCGTGTCGCAGTTCTACGGCGGCGATGCGGCGGGCCAATCGGCGGCCAACCTGACTTACGGCTCCTACCTGGCGCTGGTGTATGCCGCCGCCCTGTTCGGCGGCTTCGTCGCCGACCGCGTGCTCGGCTACCAGCGTTCGATCCTGGTCGGCGCCAGCTTCATGGCGGCCGGCCTGTTCATGATCGCCCTGCCCGATCCGAACATCTTCAAGCTCGGCCTGGCCACCATCATCGTCGGCAACGGCATGTTCAAACCGAACATCTCGACCATGGTCGGCAAGCTGTACGCCATCCATGATACCCGCCGCGACTCCGGCTTCACCATCTTCTACATGGGCATCAACGTCGGCGGCTTCCTGGCCCCGATCTTTACCCAGCTGCTGGCGCAAAAAGTCTTCGCCACCGGCGATACCCCGGCCTACAAGATCGTGTTCATCTCGGCCGGCATCGGCATGCTGATCAGCCTGTTCTGGTTCTACATCGGCCGCCGCGCGCTGAAAGGCATCGGCGAACCCGCACCCGAAGCGCGCAGCCCGATGCGCATCGTCTACGTGGTGCTCGGCTCGCTGGCCGTGATCCCTGTCGTGTACTCGCTGCTGGCCCTGGGCGCCGACGCCCTGCAAGGCATCCTCACCGTGATGTTCGTGATCCTGGCCGTGATGCTGATCGTCGAAGGCGTGCGCAACGGTAAAGTGGCGCGCGACAAAGTGATCGCCATGATGCTGATCTTCGCCTTCAACATCCTGTTCTGGTGCTTCTTCGAACAGGCGGGCAGCTCCTTCACCTTCCTGGCCGAAAACATTGTTGACCGCAAG
The DNA here is from genome assembly GCF_013369485.1 of Massilia sp. BJB1822. Taxonomy (GTDB): domain Bacteria; phylum Pseudomonadota; class Gammaproteobacteria; order Burkholderiales; family Burkholderiaceae_D; genus Rugamonas. The sequence goes on along the minus strand of NZ_JABWEB010000002.1, from coordinate 472,568 downwards.
CTGGGCGACTTCGTCTTCCCGACCGCCTGGTTCCAGAGCGTGAACTCGATTGCCATCATCGCCTTCGCGCCAGTCGTGGCCGCCGTCTGGGTGATGCTGGGCCGCCGCAATATGAACCCCTCGATCCCACGCAAATTCGGCCTGGGCCTGCTGGGTAACGGCCTGGCCTTCGGCCTGCTGATGTTCGCCCTGTCCTCGCTGGTGGACGATAGCGGCAAGGTGCCGTTCTGGACCCTGTTCATGGTCTACGTGATCCAGTCGATTGGCGAGCTGTGCCTGTCGCCGATCGGCCTGTCGATGGTGACCAAGCTGGCGCCGACGCGTCTGGTCGGCATGGGCATGGGCGGCTGGTTCCTGTCCACCGGCATCGGCAACAATCTGTCGGGCATGTTCGCCTCCCACGTCAGCGGCGAAAGCGGTATGTCGGTGGCGTCGGCCCTGTCCGGCTACACCTTCGGCTTCTACTCGCTGGTCGGCGGCGGCATCATCCTGTTCCTGATCGCACCGCTGATCCAGAAACTGATGCACGGCGTAAAATAAGCGCAGCGCACAGCGCAAACAGCAAGGGCAGCCCGCGGGCTGCCCTTTTTCATTGCTGAGTCCGTGTCCGGTTTTGGGGCCAGACCCTAAAATCGGACACAAGCTCGACTATGCGAGCATTCAGTCAGCAGTTGACTTCGTGTCCGATTGGGGTCTGACCCCAATCGGACACGAAGTCAGGCAGCAAAGTGGACGGGACGGCCATCCGGCGGCCTGGGCCGTAGTTAGCGGATGGGAGGCTGGGCGGCGAGCCAGGCGTCGAGGCGGGCTTCGGCGCCGGGGGCGAGGTGCAGGCCGAGCTTGGAGCGGCGCCAGAGGATGTCGGCGGCGCTGACGGCCCATTCGTAGCGGCGCAGGTAGTTCACTTCGGCGGCGTAGAGGCCTGGCAGGATTTCTTCGCCCATATCGGCCATGGCGTGGCAGTCGGCCAGCAAGGTGTGGATGCGGGTGCCGTAGGCGCGGGCGTAGCGCGCGACCAGGGCGGGCGCGAGCCAGGCGTATTTGAGCTGGCTGGCAGCGATCCATTGGCTGAATTCGCGCACGGAGCGGTTTTGCGGTTCGGCGCCATACAGGTCGCCGCCGGGCAGGCAGACCTTGCCGGTCCAGCCGCGCTGGGGACAACCCAGGCTGTGGCAGATCTTGTCCACCGCTTCTTCGGCCAGCTTGCGGAAGGTGGTGATCTTGCCGCCGAAGACGCTCAGCACGGGCGGGCCATTGCTGTCGATCTCGAAGCGGTAATCGCGGGTGACGGCCTTGGCGTCGGCCGCCTCGTCTTCCACCAGCGGGCGCACGCCGGCATAGGTCCACACCACGTCGGCGGGCCGCACCGGCTCGTTGAAATAGTGGCTGGCGACCTGGCACAGGTAGCCGATTTCGCTTTCGCCAATGGCAACCTGGCCTGGATCGCCTTCGTAAGTCACGTCGGTGGTGCCGATCAGCGTGAAATCGCGTTCGTAGGGAATGGCAAAGACGATGCGGCCGTCGTTATGCTGGAAGATGTAGGCGTAATCGTGTTCGAAGATGCGGCGCACCACGATATGGCTGCCTTTGATCAGGCGCAGCTGGCCATCCATCGGCTTTTGCAGCACGTCCTGGACCAGGTGCGCAGCCCATGGACCGGCAGCATTCACCAGATAGCGCGCGTTGACGGTCTGCTCGCTGCCGTCCTGCAGGCGCAGCCTCGCTTGCCAGCGTTCGCCGGCGCGGCGCGCGCCGAGGAAGGTGGTGCGCGTCATGATGCGCGCGCCCTTCTCGCAAGCGTCACGGGCGTTCAGCACCACCAGGCGGGCATCGTCCACCCAGCCGTCGGAGTATTCGAAGCCGCGCGTGAATTCGCGCTTGAGCGGGCGTCCGGCAACGTGACAAGAGAAGTTGATGCCGCGCGAGCCAGGGAGCAGCTCGCGCCGCGCCAGCGCGTCATACAGCATCAGGCCCGCCCGAATCAGCAGCGCCGGACGCTGGCCGCGCGCATGCGGCATCACAAAGCGCATCGGCCACATGATGTGTGGGGCGCTGCGCAGCAGGACTTCGCGCTCGATCAGGGCTTTGCGCACCAGGCCGAATTCGTAATATTCGAGATAGCGCAGGCCACCGTGTATCAGCTTGGTGGAGGCCGACGAGGTATGCGAGGCCAGGTCATCCTTCTCGCACAGGACGGCGCACAGCCCGCGCCCTGCCGCATCGCGCGCAATGCCCACACCGTTGATGCCGCCGCCTACGATCAATACATCGCAATCGATGTCCTGTTCCGCCGCCATACCTTCCCCAGCACTGTCAATACGTACAAGATACGCTAGATTGTATGCAAAAAGCAACTATCATCCCTGCGCCGCGTCCCATTCGCCGAGCATGACGCCCATGGCGCCCATCTCTTCCTCCAGCCACTCGCGCAGCCGGCGTATGCGCGGCGCGGCCTCCTTGCCCCGGGCCGTCAGGAAACGGTAGCCCGAGGCGTAAGGCGCGCTGCGCGCCCGCAGCAGGCGCAGGACGCCGTTTTGCACATCCTCATAGACCATGGCGAAAGCCACCACCGCCACACCCTGGCCCGCCGCTGCGGCCTGCGCCAGCAGGCCAGAATGACTGAAGCTGCGGGCGAACTGCAGACGGGGATTGCGCACGCCGTTGGCCTGCATGAAGCGCATCCATAGCTCGCTGTCGCCTTCGCACAGCAGCGGCAACTGCGCCAAGTCGCCCAGTTCCAGGCTGTCGCGGCCAGGCGGCAGCAGGCCGGGGCTGTACACCGCCACCAGCCTTTCGCTGAAGATCAAATCGGGATCGCCGGGCTGGAAGGGGCCATGGCGGATGGCGACATCGATGCCGCCCGCATCCAGATTCACCTGCCGGTCGTTGGAGTCGATGCGGATATCCAGCTCGGGATGCAGGCGGGTAAAACGCGGCATGCGCGGTACCAGCCATTTATAGGCAAAGGAGTGGGTGCAGGAGATGCGCAGCAGCGCGGCGTCTTCATCCTCCTGCAAGGCGGCGCATTTGTCGCGCAGCTCGGTCAGCACCTGGGCCACGGTGGCGGCAAATTCGGCCCCCTTCTCCGTCAGCTGGACCTGGCGCGTCTGGCGCACGAACAGCGCAAAACCCAGCTCCTCTTCCAGCGTTTTGATTTGCTGGCTGATCGCGGCCGGCGTCTTGTGCAGCTCCTCCGCCGCGCGCTTGAAACTGCCCCAGCGCGCCGCGCTATTGAAGTCGATCAGCCCCGAAAGGCTGCGCAAAGGCCTGCCCATGCAAATCCTCGTAAATTAGAAAAACTTACTTGTTACCGGCAATATTTCTCGTTTGCCGCCACTACTCTCCCGGAGGAACAATGCAAGCATCTGACAGGAGAATAGCATGACAAAGAATATCTTGATTATTGGCGGGACACGTTTCTTTGGCAAGCGGCTGGTGCGCCGGCTGCTGGCCGAGGGGCACCAGCTGACGCTGGCGACGCGCGGCAGGGCCGGCGACGACTTCGGCGGCGCCGTGCAGCGCATCCACGTCGACCGGCGCGACGCCACCGCCATGCGCGCTGCCTTCGCTCGCGCCAGCTACGACATCGTGTATGACCAGATGTGCTACAGCCCTTTGGATGCGGTCATTTCCAACGAAGTCTTTGCCGGCAGGACGGCACGCTACATCATGTCGTCCACCATCGAGGTCTACCGCCACCTGTGCGGGCATGGGCTGGCGCCGTTCGCCGAAACAGCGCTGGACCTGGATGCGGAGCGCATCGATATGGCCTATCCCTGGCACGATCCCGCCTACGCCGAAGAAAGCTATGCCCCGGGCAAACGCCAGGCCGAAGCCCTTCTTTACCGCGCCGCCGCCCTGCCCGTGGTCAGCGTGCGCATCGCCCATGTGCTGGGAGGCCGCGACGATTTCACCGGCCGCCTGCGCCACTATGTTGAACTGGCGCGCCGCGGCCAGCCTTTGCCGCATAGCCGCAACGCCGCGGCCAGCTCCTTCCTCCATCCGCAAGCGATTGCGGACTTTCTGGCCTGGGCCGGTACGCAGGACTTTCTCGGGCCGGTCAATGCGGCCAATATCACGCTGTCGGCGCCCGAGCTGCAGCGACGCATCAGCCAGGTGCTGCGGGTGTCGGCGCATGCGCAGGCGGCAGCATCCGGCGCGGCGCGGCGCGGCCCCTTCGACTATGCCCTGCCCTACACGATGAATACGACACGCGCGGCGGCTCTGGGCCACCGCTTCGAAGGCGACGGCGTCTGGCTGGATGCCTTGATACGCGAGCATGCGACCGCCGTGCAAGGAGCGGCGGCATGAGCGGCCTGATTCATCTCCCGGCCTTTATCGCCGCCGCCCTGATGGTGATCTTCTCGCCCGGCCCCGGCACGCTGTATGTGGCAGGCCAGGTTCAGCATTCGCTGCCGCGCGCCTGGCAGGCCACGGCGGGCGTGGTGATCGGCGACCTGCTGCTGATCGCCTTGTCGGCGCTGGGTTTTGCGGCCCTGATCGCGCGCTGGCCGGTGCTGCTGGATATATTCAAGATCGGCGGCGCCCTGTATCTGCTATGGCTGGGGATTGCGATGTACCGCACGCCGCCCCGGCTGGATGGCGGCAGCGCGGCGCCGGGCAGCCTGCTGCGAGCCGTGCTGATTACCGTGACCAATCCCAAGCCCATCCTCTTTTTCGGCGCCTTCTTCCCGCTCTTTATCGACCATGGCGCCGGCGGCACGCTGCGCAGCTTCATGCTGCTGGGCGTGCTGTTCGAGATCATGAATGTGCTGTACTTCGCGGGCGTGATCGCGCTGGTGGCGCGCCTGCGCGGCTTGCGCGCGCCGGGCAGGCTGGGCGGCCTGCCCCTGCATAAGCTCAGCGGCGGCGGCCTGATGCTGTGCGCCGCCTTTGTGCTGCTGGCTTAGTCCAGCGTGCCGGGACGCTTATAGACCACGCCGTCCTTCATCACGAAGCGCACCTGCTGCAGGACGCTGATGTCGCGCAGCGGGTCGCCGCTGACAGCCACGATGTCGGCCGCAAAGCCCGGCTCCAGCGAGCCAAGGCGGTTGGACTGGTTCAGCAATTCGGCCGCCGACAAGGTGGCGGAGCGGATCGCCTCCAGCGGCGGCATGCCCGCCTCCACCATATAGGCGAACTCCCGGCCGTTCAGCCCATGCGGGAAGACGGCGGCGTCGGTGCCGAAGGCGATCTTCACGCCAGCCTTGTAGGCCTTGGCGAAAGTCTCCAGCATATGCGTGCCGATGGCAGCGGCCTTGGGGCGCACCAGCGGCGAATAGTAGTCCGCTTCCTTGGCCTTCTCGGTCACGTACTTTCCGGCCGAGAGGGTCGGCACGTACCAGGCGCCGGTCTTCTTGAACAGGGCGATGGCTTCGTCGTCCATGAAAGTGCCATGCTCGATCGAATCGACGCCGGCGCGCAAGGCGCGCTTCATGCCTTCCGTGCCGTGGGCATGGGCGGCAACGCGATAGCCGTAATCCTTGGCGGTGGCGACGATGGAGCGCAGCTCCTCGTCCGAAAACTGCGAGTTCTGGCCGCTGGCGGCCTGGCTCAGCACACCGCCGGTTGCCGTGATCTTGATCAGGTCCGCGCCTTCCTTGTAGCGGGCGCGCACCGCTTCGCGCGCTTCCTGCGGACTGTTGACCACACCCTGCTCCGGTCCCGGCACGCCTTTCAGGCGGCGTAGCTCACGCGACAAGCCATTGGTGGGATCGGCATGGCCGCCCGTGGTGGCAATGGCCTGGCCGGAAGTGAACATGCGCGGTCCCGGCACATGGCCGGCGTCGATGGCGCGTTTCAGGGCGATATTCAGGCCATCGGATGCGCCCATATCGCGCACAGTGGTGAAGCCAGCCTTCAGCGTGCGCTCGGCGAAAGGCACGGAGCGCAAGGCCTGGTCGGCCACGTCGCCGCTCAATTGGGAGCGTAGTTCCTCGATCTGCTTGCGGCTTTCGCCGCTCATATGGACATGCATATCGATCAGTCCCGGCAGACAGGAATAGGCGCTCAAGTCGACATCGCCCTTGCCCTGTGTAGGCGCCAGCGATTTGACGGCGCCGTTTTCGATGGCGACCGTGACCTTCTCGCGCCATACGCCCGCCTTCACATCCAGCAAACGGCCGCAATCGACCGTTTGCGTCGCAGCGCCGGCGCTATTCACAACCAGTAACAGACCTGCCAGGGACAGCTTATGCATGCACTCCTCCTTGAGTTTAGGTTTGCTTCTTCTCCCTTGCCACCCACAACAACAGACCCATGATAAACGCATACGGCAGCAGCGACAGCGCGTCGGCCGAGGCGCCACTGTAGAACGGATTGCTATGCTCCGCCCAATTGCCCATCATGGCGTCGAAATTGGTCAGCACGCCCGCCGTGATGGCGATGACGATGCCGGCCAGCGCGCCGCCGGCAATATAGCCGGAAGCCAGCAGCACGCCTTCGCTGCGGTCGCCTGCCGCCTGCTTTTCTTCCTCGTTCAGCTTTGCGTACTGCGGCAGCGTGTTGTTGCGGCGGTCAGCCAGCCAGCGCAGCACGCCGCCGATCGCCACCGGCAGCGTCGCCGACAGCGGCAGATACACGCCCACCGCGAACGATAGCGACTGGATGCCCGCCAGCTCCAGCACCACGGCCGCCATCACGCCCAGGATCACCAGAGTCCAAGGCAGCTGCTGATCGAGGATGCCCTTGATAATGTAAGACATCAGCACCGCCTTGGGCGCATCGTATTTCTTCACCTCGGTGCCATCCGGACGCTTGCTGTGCGTGCCATTGATGCCCGGATCGACCAGATACACGGCCTTGCCCTGCTCATCGATCAGGTATTTACCGGCCGGGCCACCCTCCGCATCTGTCTTCTGCCACACCTTGTATACCTTGCTGTCGCTGGCCGCCTGCGGGCCATGCAGCTGCGCCGTCGCACTCAGCTTCGAAGCATCCGTGCTCAGGCCCGGCGCTACCTGGGCCGCACGCACATACACCGTGCTCGACTCGTTCAGTTGCAGCAGGATAGGACCGAGCAGCAAGGCCGAAGCCAGCGAACCGGCCAGAATCGCATACTGCTGCAGGCGCGGCGTGGAGCCGACCAGGAAGCCGGTCTTCAAGTCCTGCGAAGTGGTGCCCGCATTGGCCGAGGCGATGCAAACGATGGCGCCGACGGACAGCGCGGTCACGTAGTACTGGCCGCCGGTCCAGCCCATGATGAGGAAGATCAGGCAGGTGAACAGCAGGGTCGCCACCGCCATGCCCGAGGTAGGATTGGACGAGGAGCCGATCTCGCCCGTCAGGCGCGAGGACACGGTCGAGAACAGGAAACCGAATACGAGAATCAGCAGCGCGCCCAGCACATTCATATGCAGCGGCGTGGCGGCCGTGATGACGGCGATGATGCCGAGACAGCCGATCACCACCCATTTCATCGGGATATCGCGTTCGGTGCGCTTGCTCGTATCGGCCTTGCTGCCCTTGCCGATGCCGGCCAGACCCGCCGCCAGGCTGTTCCAGATCATCGGCATGGCGCGGCACAGGCTGATCAAGCCGCCCGCCGCCACGGCACCCGCGCCGATATACAGGATATAGGCGCTGCGCACCTCATTCGGTCCCATTTCGGAAATCAGCATGCTGCCCGGCGCCAGGATGGTGGTCAGCGGGTCGCCGAAGAACTTAATCATGGGGATCAGCAACAGATAGGACAGCACGCCGCCCGCCGCCATCGTCAGCGCGATGCGCGGGCCGATGATATAGCCCACGCCCAGCAGCTCGGGCGACACTTCGGCACCCACGGAACCGCCCTTGAGCGGCGCGCCGAAGACCACTTCCGGCGTATCCTTCCAGCCTTTGAAGGAAACGTTCAGCGCCTTGTACAGCAGACCAATGCCAAAGCCGCCGAAAATGATGCGCGCGCGGCGCTTGGCATCGCGTGCCGCCTCCGATTCGGCTTGCAGGCTTTCGCCCGCGGCCAGGCGTGAACTGTCGGTGGCGGCGGCCTTCAGCACTTCGGCGCACGCCGTTCCTTCCGGGAATTTCAGCTCGCGGTGCTGGTCGACGATCATGGTGCGGCGCATCGGGATCATCATCAGGATGCCGAGCAGGCCGCCCAGCACGCCCACCAGCATCACACGCGAGATTTCCAGGTCGAAGCCGAGGATGAGGATGGCGGGCATGGTCACGCCCAGGCCAAAAGCGATCGATTCACCGGCCGAACCGGCGGTCTGGGTGATGCTGTTCTCCAGAATGCTGGAGTCCTTGCCGCCCAGTTTCTTGGCCAGGCCGAAGACCGTAATGGCGATCACCGCCACCGGGATCGAGGCGCTGACAGTCAGGCCGACTTTCAGCACCAGATACAGCGAAGAGGCGCCAAATACCATGCCCAGCAAGGTGCCGAGGAACAGGGCGCGGAAAGTCAGCTCCGGCAGCTTGGCCTCGTCCGGAATATAGGGACGAACCGGCGCGGGATGGTTATCGAGGGGCATTACGGGAATCCTATAGAGACATTGCTGCAAAAATGCAGCCGGAACTATGGCACAAAGCGCCCTGCCGTGAAAAGTATTTTTCCCGCCCTCCCGCCGCGCAGGGACGGCCTGGCGCTTGGTCTATAATTGCCCGACTTCACAACCGCGAGAACGCGTCTTGACTGCTCCCTCCCCTGCTTCGCCCAAGCTGCTGAACCGCCGCAATCTGAAAATCGCACTGATCGCCACCGCCGTCGCCGGCGCGCTGGGCGCGGCGGCCGTGGCCGCCTATATGACGCTGTACATCGCTCCCGGCCTGCCCTCGCTGGAAGCGGTCACCGATTACAAGCCCAAGATCCCGCTGCGCATCTACACAGCGGACAAGGTGCTGATCGGCGAATTCGGCGAGGAGCACCGCGATTTCGTCAAGGTCAAGGACATGCCGGAGATGATGAAGAAGGCGCTGCTGGCCATCGAGGACACGCGCTTCTATCAGCACGGCGGCATCGATTGGGTGCGCGGCGCGGGCGCTGCCGTGGCCAATCTGCGCGGCGGTTTCCGCCAGGGCGCCTCCACCATCACCATGCAGGTGGCGCGCAACTTCTACCTGAACCGCGACAAGACCGTGGCGCGCAAGCTCAGCGAAATCATGCTGGCCTATAAGATTGAAGCGGCACTCAGCAAGGACGAGATTCTGGAGCTGTACATGAACCAGATCTACCTGGGTCAACGCACCTATGGTTTCAGCAGCGCGGCGCGCACTTATTTCGGCAAGTCGCTGAAAGAGCTGTCGGTCGCCGAGGTAGCCATGCTGGCCGGCCTGCCTAAAAATCCGGCGCGCCACAACCCGGCCGTCAATCCCAAGCGCGCCAAGGAGCGCCAGCATGTGGTGCTGCGGCGTCTGCGCGACCTGGATTACATCAGCGAAGCCGACTACCAAAAGGCTCTGCACGAGACGCTGCACGTCAACTCGCGCGGCCAGGAATACGATACCCACGCCGAGTATGTGGCCGAACTGGCGCGCCAGGCCGTGGTGGCCGAATACAAGGAAGAAGCCTACACGCGCGGCATCAACGTCTACACCACCATCCTGCACGCCGACCAGGATGCTGCCTACGAATCGCTGCGCCGCAACGTGATCGCCTACGACCAGCGCCACGGCTATCGCGGCCCGGAAGCCTTTATCGACCTGCCCGCCGAACAGGAAAAGCGCGACGACGCCATCGACGAGGCGCTGGGCCGCCGTCCAAATATGGACCGTCTGATCGCCGCCGTGGTCCTGCAAGCCTCGCCCAAGTCCGTGAAAGTGGAAACGGCCGACGGCGAGGAAGTGGAAATCACCGGCGACGGCCTGAAACTGGCGGCAGCGGCGCTGAGCGACAGCGCCAAGCCGGCGATCAAGCTGCGCCCCGGTGCCGTAATCCGCGTCGCCCGCAACGAGAAAAAAGCCTGGGCCATCAGCCAGGTGCCGAAAGTGGCGGCGGCCTTCGTCTCCCTCGACGCCAATACCGGCGCCTATCACGCCCTGGTGGGCGGCTTCGACTTCGGCCAGCAGAAATTCAACCACGTCACCCAGGCCTGGCGCCAGCCTGGATCGGCGATGAAGCCCTTCATCTATTCGGCTGCGGTGGAAAAAGGCTACGGCCCCGCCACGCTGATCAACGACGTACCGCTGGAAATGCCCGGTTCCGAAACCGGTGGCGAACCATGGCGCCCGCAGAACGACGACGGCAAATTCGATGGCCCGATCAGCATGCGCCGCTCGCTGGCCGTATCCAAGAACGTGGCCTCGGTGCGCCTGCTGCGCGCCATCGGCGTGCCTTATGCCCATGAATACATCGGCAAATTCGGCTTCGACGGCGCGCGCCAGCCGAAAAACCTGACCATGACCCTGGGCACCGGTTCGGTCACGCCGCTGCAAATGGCCGGCGCCTATGCCGTCTTCGCCAACGGCGGCTACCGCGTCCAGCCCTATCTGATTGCGCGCATCACCGACGCCAAGGGCGCGCTGCTGTCCGAGACCAAGGTTCCGGCGCCAGCCCAGGAAAGCGCGCGCGTGCTCGATGCGCGCAATGTCTTCATCACCGACAGCATGCTGCGCGAAGTCACGCGCAGCGGCACCGGCGCTGCCGCCACGCCGCGCGTCGGCCGCAGCGACCTGGCAGGCAAGACCGGCACCACCAACGATGCCGTGGACGGCTGGTTCGCCGGTTACGGCGGCGGCATCGTGGGCGTGGCCTGGATGGGTTACGACGATCCCAAGTCCCTGGGCGGCCGCGAATTCGGCGCCACCCTCGCCATGCCGATCTGGATTGACTATATGCGCGTCGCGCTGGCCAAGCGCCCGCCGGTGGAACGCGCGGCGCCCGACGGCGTGGTGCAGTTGAATGGCGACTGGATCTATGAGGAATACATGAACGACGCCACCGCGCGCGGCATCGACCTGGAAGGCGAACCGCCCGGCGAGGCCGCGCCGGAGACGGCGCCGGAGTCCCCGGCTGCGCCGCCTGCAACACCTGCCCCGGCTCCGGCGGGGACTTGACTAGACAAGTCCCACCATAGCGGTGATAGAATCCCGGTAAATACTCACAAATAATCACAGTTGCCATTTTGACTAGCCTGGCCGGGACCGGGAAATGAGAAGAAGAACAATCCTTCATAGCGCAGCCGCCGCCATGGCGCTAGCCGCCCTGCCGGGCGCGCTGGCCCAGGTGCGGCCGCCGCGCATCTATATGATCCTGTATCGCGGCGAGACTGGCGTGGAACGCGGCTTCCGCGACTACTTCACGCTCAACCGCATCCCGGTCGAATTCATCATCCGCAACGTGGACTTCGACGCAGGCAAGGTGCCGGCCCTGATTACCGAAGCGCGCGAACTGAAGGCCGATCTGGTCTACACCTACGGCACCGCCGTCACCATGGCGGTGGCGGGCAAGGAAGGCAGCGCCGATCCGGTCCGCAATATCACCAATATCCCCATCGTGTTTACCATGGTGGCCGCGCCCCAGGCTTGCGGCATCGTCAAATCGCTCGCCTCCTCGCGCCGCAATGTGACGGGCGTATCCCATGTGGTGCCGGTGCGGCAGCAGATGAACGCCATCCGCGCCTACCGCCGCTTCGAACGCATCGCCGCGCTGTACAACCCGGCCGAGCCGAATGCCGTGGTGAATATGCGCGAGTGGCGCGCCTTGGCCGCGCAAGAGCATTTCCAGCTGATCGAAAAACCGGTGCCGCTGGACGAACAAGGCAAACCCGTGGCCGAAGCCCTGCCCGGCATCGTCGAGGAACTGGCGCAGCAAGCGGACTTGCTGTATCTCGGGCCGGACAGCTTCCTGATGGCGCACCGCAAGCAGCTCACCGAAGTCGCGCTGGCCCAGCGCCTGCCCACCTTCAGCGCGGTGGAAGCCGGCCTGCGCGAAGGCCGCGCCCTGTTTGGCCTGGTTTCCGGCTATGAAAACCTGGGCCGGCTCGCTGCGCACAAGGCGGTGCAGATCCTGCGCCACCGCGTCAAGCCGGCCGCCCTGCCGATCGAAACGCTGCCGCGCTTCAGCTATCTGGTGAATATGTCGGTGGCCGAGGAACTTAAACTCTACCCGCCCGCCAAGGTGCTGCAATACGCGGAGCAAATACGATAATATTTAACTTTTTGCTTGCGTATGAAACTGCAAAAAGGACAGATTATCGAATTCGACGGCCTCCCGGCCGTAGTTGTTGGCCTTCCTGACGATCCCGACGTCCCCGAGGACCATGTCGCCCTATGGTTTGGCTGCCCAGACGCCGTTCGTAAATCTCGCGGCGGCCCCGGCGGAATTATTCCCGAAGTATGGACCGTGCCGATTGATTTGTGCGATCCCGGAGTCCCACCCGTGTTTAAGCATTAAAATAGCATTTTAGGTGCTTAAATATGCTTGATACTCAAATCGTTGAAGATCTGAAATCCCGCTTCAATAGCGGCGAGAAATTTAAATATGTCTTTTTCTGGGGCCATCAACCCGGAAAGAATGGGGTTACAGCCTCCTGCTTCAGCCAATGGTATGAAGCTCCGTTCACCGTGGATGGGGAGCGCTATCTGACAGCCGAGCATTTCATGATGGCGGAAAAAGCCAGGCTGTTCGATGACCAGGCGATCAGGACTCAAGTCCTGAATGCCGCCACCCCGGGAGAGGCAAAAGCCCTTGGCCGGCAAGTGCAAGGCTTTGACGAAGCGGTCTGGCTCGCACAGCGATATGCAATCGTCATCCGCGCCAATGAAGCGAAATTCGCCCAAAATCCGGACCTTGGCCAGTTTCTACAGCAAACAGGGAAGCGCATTCTCGTTGAAGCCAGTCCGGTGGATCGCATCTGGGGTATTGGCCTTACCCAGGATGATGAAAAGGCGTCCAATCCCAATAAATGGCGCGGATTGAATCTGCTGGGCTTCGCCCTCATGCAGGTACGCGACCAGCAAAACGCAGCTTAACTTAAGCCCTTCCATGACATCGCAAATCCAGTACCAACTTCAATACAAGCAATGGGCGGATAAGCGCACGCTTGATGCAGTCGCACTGATCGATTCCGTGCAATTCCCATCGGAGATTGCATTCGCCCGCCAGCAGTTGAACCATATGGTTCGAGTGGAAGAAGTTTTTCGCGCCAGGCTGCTCGAAAAACCTGAGCCGCATGCAACGTCCAACACCGAAGTAGTACCCGAGCTGGCGGAATTAAGGGAACGCTTGTCGGCATCAAATGATTGGCTGCTGAAGTATGCCGAATCGACGCCATCCGAAATCCTGGCAGAGAAAATCCACTTCCGATTTCTTGACGGGCTGGATGGAACGCTAAGCCGCGAAGAAATACTCTTCCATATGGTCAACCATGGCACCTACCACCGCGGCGCGATCGGCCGGGCGCTGGACCTTGCCGGCGGGCTGCGTCCAGCTGATACATACACCGTATTCATTCACGCCATGGAGCCACAACGGCGATTGGCGTCAAACAACTAAAATAGCGATGACCAAGAATTCTCTACGTTCCCTGATTCTAATTGGAGTACTCGCAGCCCTGGCAGCCGCAAGCCATGCCGCACCTGGCTCCAACTGCCCTAAGCCGGAATGGCCGCGCGAGGCACTGCGCTACGAGCTGGAAGGAGCCACCGTTCTCCGTTATGCGGTCGGACAAGACGGCAAAGCAATGCTGGCGTCAATACAAAAAAGCTCCGGTTGGAAAGTGCTGGACAATGCCGCCTTGAATAATCTTAACCAGTGCGTATTCCGGGAGCCCTCGACAGAAGGCGTTACCAAGCCCATTCAGTACGCGTGGCGCTTGGATGGCGAGCGATCGCTGCGACCGCTGTTAGTTCCCGGTAGCTGCCCTGCGTCTGAGCAATTTCAGACTTTTAAAAATCTCGACAAATCCCCTAGCAACGCAAATGGCGTGGTGCTCCGTATGCTCATCGGCAGCGAAGGGAAGCCATGGGCTGTAAAGGCTGAAGCGCCAGAACTGCCATCCGAATTGATAGACGCGGCCATCGCCTTTATTCAGCAGTGTCGCTTCGCGATTGACCCGGAGGTTCCAGGCCAGCGTTCAGATAGTACCTATGGAAAGCTGCTATTAGAGAATAAACAATGAATTCACCAGGAACGTTAGCCAGCCAACAGCAAACGCCAAACACGCTTGAATTTGAGAAGCAGGAAATCATCGAGGTGCTCAGGAACATCGAAGGAATTGTCGTTTCCTTGGGCCGTCTGACGATGGCCCATGCAGATATGCCGGAAGACATGTGGAAAGAGGCGGTGTTTGAATACTTTTTGAAGTCCAAGGCGCTGATGTCCCTTCCATCATGCCGGGAAATTCTGTCAGCTCCGTTTTCTACGGAACTGGGAGATGACGATATGGGTGAGCTGGAACGTGCTATGGATGGCGTAGAGTATTGGTCCTACAAGGACTTCATGTCTAAGCATTCAGCAAAGTCCGAGTCATAAAAGGTACTAGTCCAGACGGTATCTGACATGAACTGTTAGATGAGTTAGAGTTCTGAGAGGTCGCTACCGGCAGCAGCAGACAGTCACTAGCTAGCCAGCCTGGCATCCTTGGCTTAATACCTTAGTGATAATGCATAGCAAATTTCGGCATAAATGACACGTTGAGCATAATGGATACAAATCAGCTGAAAAAAATGAAGCGACACCGTCGGACCTATCGCTTCATGGGCTTTATCTGGGCATTGGTTGGTGCGAAGCTCTTGTTTAGTTTTGTCCCTTTGCTGTTTGATCCAAGCAGCACTATTTCATCAAACGGTATACTTACCAACGACATGGGAACCAAGGTTTCAGCAGTTGTCTTTTGCGGAGCATTCGTTATTGCTGGGCTTTGCTTCCTTTTTGTACCAGATCGGCTATTGGATCGCCTGTTCATTTGGCGGCAGTCAATGCTTTCCCAATTTACGTTCTGGCGCAAATAGAATCTGCATCGTTCCAGCCCCAAAAGCTCAATCAAACAATCAACCGGACGCGCTGTCGCCCGCCGGTTATCGGTCACGTTGTGGCTGCCAGTTCGCAACGGATAACAATGGCTTGCGATAAAAATGGAGGATTACCTTAATTGGAACGCTGGTACTTCGCGACCCTGCTCGCGCTCATTGCTCATCAAATTGACGCTGCATACTGGCATGAATGGGACATGTTTGGAGTGCCCGGAGGAATACAAGGATTCTTGGTCTTCAACGGATGCGCAGTCGGTGCGCTTCTATGGGGTTATCGCAGCGTGCTATTGCAACGACGTTCGGCAAGAATTTGGTCCAAGGTTTGCGGAATGGTGGGGTTAGGCACGCTCGCCATACACGCTGCTTTTGCTTTCACCGGCAGGCATGAGTTCGCCTTGCCGCTTTCGATATTCAGTATTGTTGCCTCCGGCGCGCTAGGCTTGTTCTTGCTTACCAAAACGAAGGTATAAGTTCGGCCAAAAGCGGTCTGGCAAGGAAATTTTTTAATAGGATTTGGTTTGAGTATCATCAAGTTAGTACCTCTGTTTTTCATAACAGCTTTGGCAGAAATCGTAGGTTGCTATCTACCGTGGCTGGTGCTCAAACAGGGAAAGTCAATGTGGCTCCTCGTACCTGCCAGCTTTTCGTTGGGACTATTTGCATGGCTTTTAACCCTGCACCCCTCTGCTGCTGGTCGTACCTATGCCGCTTACGGCGGCGCTTATATTGGCGTGGCTCTGCTATGGCTGCGATTTGTCGATGGCGTTCAGTTAACCCGCTTCGACTTTTTGGGGGCTGCTCTGGCTTTGGTTGGGATGGTCGTCATCGCATTGCAGCCGTAATCTGCCAAAAGCAGTCGGATCAGAATGAAGTAGGAAGCTAGTGACTAAATGGAAAAGATCAGCACAATTCAATATCAACCTGGCTTTGCACGAGCTCCGTACGATTGGATAGCCATAAATGGTGTAGCTATCGAGAAATGGTGTGCGGAACGGCTCAATTACCCTGATGCTTTGTCGCTGGGGCTTGCTCAAATTTGGGTGGTGGACGGGGATGAACTGCAATTGGCAAGACGCCGCATAATGCCTGGAGAAGATTGCTCCTCAACCGTCGTACCGATCTTGGTTTGTAGCGACGACATGGATTTTGGATGCACTGTAGTCGTGGTTGAACAACTCGTGATTGACGGAACTGTGCAATGGCTTAGATGGGGGCATAGTTTGTCGAGCGGATCGGAGGTCGGAATCACCACAAAATGGGCGTCATCGGGCGCTGAACCTTTAGCCGTATTCAACCAACAGGAATTTATGGAATGTCTAAATAAGTTCGCGCCAGAGTAAGCCTCATGGGAAGCCAGTCATCTGACTAAACATGTAACCGTGCCGGCATCAGTCATTTTCGGACGTGAAAGCCAAAATTCTCCGTTGAATATGAATAGAACTCTTCCGAAGAACTTGAATGAGGCTGTCGCCTTTGGTATTGCGCTACTTGATGAGACGAGTAAAGCAGAGCTTGCTTCACTAGAATTTGTCGACCCGCATACCAGCTATTGCGTCGACTTTATCGAAATTACAGGTTCCAACATGGGACTTTTTGATTTTTCGAATAAGGTGCTTTTGGAAGACATCGCGAACAACCACTCCGAGCTGCTGCATTTCTTGGAGCTTATTGACGGTGAAGTTGATCCAAATGGGGCAATTCGAGTGATATTGGCCGCGATGGCGCGGCACATCGCGAAGTCCTAGGCGAAACAGGTATAGCCCTTTCTCTAGAAGTCCGAAAAGGGGCGGATGCGTCAACCAAGTACACGAGTACAATCCGCAGGCGGTTGCTGCCGATCACCGGACATCATCTGTTAGCTCAAGTCTAAGCCTGTGCACATAAAAAAAGGGCCGCTTGCGCGGCCCTTAAAAGCGCTCCCTGTGCGCTCCCTTAAAACTCTTCCCATCCATCTTCCGAAACGGTGGCGGCCACTTTTGAAGAGGCTTTGCTGCCGGACGACAGGTCCGGGCGTTTCAGTTCGGCGCGCGCCGCTGCCGGCTTGGTCTTGGCCACAGCAGGTTTGTGCGCTGGCGCGGCCGGCGCTTTCAGTGCGGCGGTCGGTGCCTTGTGCATCGCAACCGCAGCGGCCGGCGCGGCATTCTGGTCGAGGCGGAACACGCTGACCACCTGCGCCAGCTTGCCAGCCTGCTCCTCCAGCGATGCGGCGGCGGCGGCGGCTTCTTCCACCAGCGCGGCATTCTGCTGGGTCACGGTATCCATCTGGCTGACCGCAGTATTGATCTGGTCGATGCCGCTGCTCTGCTCCCTGGTCGCCATGGTGATTTCGGTCATGATGTCGGTCACGCGCTGCACGCTGGTCACGATCTCGCCCATGGTCTCGCCGGCTTCGGCCACCAGCTTGCTGCCCGCGCCCACGGTTTCCACCGATTCGCTGATCAGTTGCTTGATTTCTTTCGCCGCCGCCGCCGAGCGCTGCGCCAGATTGCGCACTTCGGAAGCCACCACGGCAAAGCCGCGTCCCTGCTCGCCGGCGCGCGCCGCTTCGACAGCCGCATTCAAGGCCAGGATATTGGTCTGGAAGGCGATGCCGTCAATAACGCTGATGATGTCCACAATCTTGCTGGACGAAGCATTGATCGATTCCATGGTCTGCACCACGCGCGACACGACTTCGCCGCCCTTCATCGCCACGCCGGACGCCGATGCCGCCAGCTGATTGGCCTGCGAGGCGTTATCGGCATTCTGGCGCACGGTGGAGGTCAGTTCTTCCATCGAGGACGCGGTTTCTTCCAGCGAGCTGGCTTGCTCCTCGGTGCGCGAAGACAGATCCAGGTTGCCGGTGGCGATCTGCGAGGAAGCGCAGGCAATCGTATCGGTGCCGGAACGCACCTGGCCGACGATGCGGATCAGGCTTTCATTCATATCTTTCAGTGCGCCCAGCAGCTGGCCAGTTTCTTCGGTGGTCTGGACTTCGATGCGGCTGGTCAGATCGCCCGAAGCCACGGTTTTCGCCACTTCCACCGCCTCGTTGATGGGACGGGTGATCGCCAGCGTGATATACCAGGCGCAGGCCACGGCCACAGCGATTGCCAGCAAGGCCGAGATCACCATCGTGCGCTGCGAGCTCACTGTGGCGTCCTGGCCGGCTTTCACGGCGTCGGCCGCCACATGCTTGTTCAGGTCGAGGATTTTCTTCAGCGTGGTTTCGGCCTTGGTGAACAAGGGACCGGCCGCCTCGAACTGGGTGTAGAACTCTGCGAACAGTTTTTTCTGGCCTTCCTCGTCCTTGTTGGCCGCCAGCGCGCCGATGGTGGTGGCCAGCTTCTGGTCGGCGGCCTTCCAGGCACTCCACTCCTCGCTGAACTGCTTCCACAGCACCGCCTCCTCGGCGGTCTGCGGCAGAGGCTCATATGTCTTCAGGCCGGCCTCCGCGCTGGCCCAGGCTTTTTGGCGCAGGGTCAGCACTTCGGAGAAGCGCGCCTGCGACTTGTAGTCGTTTTCCCAGATTGCGGTGCGCAAGGTGGCCAGGGCCACGGCGGTCTGGCCTTCGCTCATCACGAGCAGGCCTTCGACGGAAGGCATGCGCACCTTGCCGATTTCTTCGACCGAGTTGCCGACCTTATTAATGCCGCTGTAACCGCTGATGCCGATGATGCTTAAAGCTACCAGCATAATAGCGACAAGGGTTGCCAGCTTCCATTTGATCATCAAGTTCTTAAACACGGGAGCCTCTTGCAGTAGGGAGAAATGGATTGTGATAATTGGTGAGTATTTCCACACGGCCAGAATAGGTCTGCGTGCTTTGCTGCGTCAATTGTTTTCTGCCTGTTCTGTACAAAGCGTGGCGCAAAGCACTACTCGACAGCAAGAATGATTGGCAAGGCGGAATGATTACGCGATTTCGGCTATAGTCGCAGGAGAAAGTTGAATCAAAAACCAAGCACAAAAATGGCCTATCCGATTGAAAACAAGCTGGTGATCGGCATCGCCTCCAGCGCCCTGTTCGACCTGCGCGAATCGCACCGCGTTTATCTGGAAGAAGGCGAGGACGGCTACCGCAGTTATCAGGAAGCGCATGCCGGCACGGTGCTGGCGCGCGGCGTGGCCTTTCCCTTCATCCGCCGCTTCCTCGCTATCAACCGCCACTTCCGCAAGCAGTCGCCGGTGGAGGTGGTGCTTTTATCGCGCAACTCGCCGGAGACCGGCCTGCGCGTGATGAACTCCATCGCCCACTACGGCCTGGATATCTCGCGCGCAGCCTTCCTCACCGGCAGCGCGCCTTATACCTATCTGCCTGCCTTTAATGCTGCACTCTTCCTCAGCGCGAACGAGGACGATGTGCGCAAGGCACTGGCAGCCGGCCAGCCCGCCGGCCTGGTGCTGCCCGCGCCGAACAGCGAACAGCTCGACGACGCCGGCGATGCCGAATTGCGCATCGCCTTCGACTTCGACGGCGTGCTGGCCGACGATGAGTCGGAGAGCGTCTTCAAACGCAATAACGATGTGGCCGAATTTCACGCCCACGAGCGCCGCAACGCCGGCGTGCCGCATCAACCGGGGCCGCTGGCCAATCTGTTCCGCCAGCTGCATGTGATGCAGCGCTTCGAAACCCTGCTGGCCCGGCGCCGGCCCGGTTACCGCAAGCTGCTGCGCGTGGCCATCATCACGGCCCGCAACGCGCCTTCGCATGAGAGGGTGGTGACCACGCTGAAGAGCTGGGGCGTCTCGGCGCACGAGACTTTTTTCTTGGGCGGCATGGACAAAGCGCGCGTGCTAAGCATCTTCAAGCCGCATATCTTCTTCGACGATCAGCTCAGCCACCTGCAGGCGCCCGGTCTGAGCACGCCCATGGTGCATGTGCCCTTCGGCATTGCCAATCTGATTACAACAGCATCCGACGTCCAGCCATCGCTTGGACTATAATGCGTGGTCTGATCGTTTCCCCAGCGCTCCAGCACCGCATGTCATTCGACTTAAAAAAATCCCTTCCCAAGTCCGGCAACCGTTTCGTATTGCCTACCCTGTACGGCTCTTCGGATGCCTACGCCCTGGCGCAAGCCGCGCTTGAACTGAAACAGCAAGGCCAGATGCTGGCCGTGATCGTGGCCCAGGCCAGCGACGGCCAACGCCTGCTGGACGAATTGCCCTGGTTCGGCGGCGCGGAGCTGCGCTGCCACCTCCTGCCCGACTGGGAAACCCTGCCTTACGACGCCTTCTCGCCGCACCAGGATCTGGTGTCCGAGCGTCTGGCCACCCTGCATGAAATCCAGAACGGCCAGTGCGATGTGATGATCGTGCCCGCCACCACCGCCCTGGTGCGTATGGCGCCGCCCTCCTTCCTGGCCGCCTATACCTTCTTCTTCAAGCAGGGCGAGGTGCTGGACGAGGCGCGTCTGAAATCGCAGCTGACGCTGGCCGGCTATACCCATGTGAACCAGGTGATGTCGCCCGGCGAGTACTCGGTGCGCGGCGGCCTGATCGACCTGTTCCCCATGGGTTCGGCCCTGCCCTACCGCCTCGACCTGTTCGGCGACACCATCGAAACCATCCGCACCTTCGATGCCGATACCCAGCGTTCGCTGTATCCGGTGCGCGAAGTGCGCCTGCTGCCGGGCCGCGAATTCCCGATGGACGAGGCGGCGCGCTCCACCTTCCGCAGCCGCTGGCGCGAGACGTTCGAAGGCGATCCTTCGCGTACCGTGATTTACAAGGATATGGGCAGCGGTATCGCCTCGGCCGGCATCGAATACTATCTGCCGCTGTTCTTCGAAGAGACGGCCACGCTGTTCGACTATCTGCCGCAAGGCTCGACCCTGGCCATGGTGGGCGATATCGATGCCGCCATCAAACGCTTCTGGGCCGATACCGAGTCGCGCTACAAATTCCTGAAAGCCGACCGCGAGCGCCCGATCCTGCCGCCGCAATCCATCTTCCTCGGCGACGAGCAGTTCTTTGTCCTGGCCAAGCCGCATGCGCGCCTGGCCCTGAACCGCGACGGCAATGGCGAGGCGTCCGAGCTGTCGGCGCCGGTGCCGAATATCGCCGTCAACCGCCATCTGGACGATCCGCTGACCAATCTGCGCGCCTATCTGCTGCAAACGGGTAAGCGCGTGATGATCTGTGCCGAATCGGGCGGCCGCCGCGAAACCCTGCAGCAGTATTTCAGCGAATTCGATCTGGCGCCCGCGCCGGTGGAAGGCTTTGAAGGCTTCCTCGCCAGCGACGCCAAAGTGACGCTGGGCGTGGCCCCGCTGCACGCGGGCTTTGAGCTGGCCGCGCCGCAGGGCCAACTGGTCTTCATCACTGAAACCGAGCTGTATGCCGGTTCCGGCCGTCGCGTCGGCAAGAAGAAGCAGGAGGCCGTGACCCAGGTCGAGTCCATGGTGCGCGATCTGTCCGAGCTGAAAATCGGCGATCCGGTGGTGCACATCAACCATGGCATCGGCCGCTATATGGGCCTGACCAGCATGGACCTGGGCGAAGGCGAAACCGAATTCCTGCACCTGGAATACGCCAAGGACACCAAGCTGTATGTGCCGGTGTCGCAGCTGCACGTGATCTCGCGCTATTCTGGTGCCTCGCCGGACGACGCGCCGCTGCACACCCTCGGCTCCGGCCAGTGGGAAAAAGCCAAGAAGAAGGCGGCCGACCAGGTGCGCGACACCGCCGCCGAGCTGCTGAATCTTTACGCCCGCCGCGCCGCGCGCCAGGGTCACGCTTTCGAGTATTCGTCGCAGGATTACGAGCGCTTCGCCGACAGCTTCGGCTTCGACGAGACGCCGGACCAGGCGGCCGCCATCATGAACGTCATGAAGGATATGACCTCGGGCAAGCCGATGGACCGCCTGGTGTGCGGCGACGTCGGCTTCGGCAAGACCGAGGTGGCGCTGCGCGCCGCATTCATCGCCGTCATGGGCGGCAAGCAGGTCGCCATCTTGGCGCCCACCACCCTGCTGGCCGAACAGCATGCCCAGACTTTCGCCGACCGCTTCGCCGACTGGCCGGTGCGCATCGCCGAAATGTCGCGCTTCCGCACCGGCAAGGAGATCGGACAAGCCATCAAGGGCATGGCCGACGGCACGCTGGACATCATCATCGGCACCCACAAGCTGCTGTCGGACGATGTGAAGTTCGAGCGTCTGGGCCTGGTCATCATCGACGAGGAACACCGCTTCGGCGTACGCCAGAAAGAGGCGCTGAAATCGCTACGAGCCGAAGTCGACGTGCTGACCCTGACCGCCACGCCGATCCCGCGCACCCTGGGCATGGCGCTGGAAGGCCTGCGCGACTTCTCGGTGATCGCCACCGCGCCGCAAAAGCGTCTGGCCATCAAGACCTTCGTGCGCGGCGAGAACGACTCCATCATCCGCGAAGCCGTGCTGCGTGAACTCAAGCGCGGCGGCCAGGTCTACTTCCTGCACAACGAGGTGGAAACCATCCAGAACCGCATGGCCGCGCTGACCGAGCTGCTGCCCGAAGCGCGCATCGCCGTGGCCCACGGCCAGATGCACGAACGCGATCTGGAAAAAGTCATGCGCGATTTCGTGGCGCAGCGCTACAACATCCTGTTGTGCACCACGATTATCGAAACCGGCATCGACGTGCCGACCGCGAACACCATCATCATGCACCGTGCCGACAAATTCGGCCTGGCCCAGCTGCACCAGTTGCGCGGCCGCGTCGGCCGTTCACACCACCAGGCTTACGCCTATCTGCTGGTGCATGATGTGCAAAGCCTGAGCAAACAGGCGCAACGCCGCCTCGACGCGATCCAGCAAATGGAAGAGCTGGGCAGCGGCTTCTATCTGGCCATGC
The DNA here is from genome assembly GCF_013369485.1 of Massilia sp. BJB1822. Taxonomy (GTDB): domain Bacteria; phylum Pseudomonadota; class Gammaproteobacteria; order Burkholderiales; family Burkholderiaceae_D; genus Rugamonas. The sequence continues at coordinate 449,840 of NZ_JABWEB010000002.1, read as the reverse complement.
ACGACCTGGAAATCCGCGGCGCTGGCGAAGTGCTGGGCGAGAACCAGTCCGGCGAAATGCTCGAAGTGGGCTTCCAGCTGTACACCGATATGCTGAACGAAGCGGTGCGCTCGCTGAAAGCGGGCAAGGAACCCGATCTGGCCGCACCGCTGGCCTCCACCACCGAAATCAATCTGCACGTGCCGGCCCTGCTGCCGTCCGATTTCTGCGGCGACGTGCATGAGCGCCTGTCGATCTACAAGCGCCTGGCCAACTGCGGCACGCAGGATGCTATCGACGGCTTGCAGGAAGAACTGATCGACCGTTTCGGCAAGCTGCCGGAAGCGGCCAAGGCGCTGGTTGAAACCCACCGCCTGCGCATCGCCGCCAAGACCGTGGGCATCATCAAGATCGACGCCCACAGCGAGGCCGCCAATCTGCAATTCCTGCCCAAACCGCCGGTCGATCCGATGCGCATCATTGAGCTCATCCAGAAAAACCGCCACATCAAGCTGAATGGACAGGATAAACTGAAGATCACGGCTGCCATGCCGGATCTGGCAGCCCGCGTCACCCAGATTAAAACCGCCATTAAACACCTGACTTCCTGAGAATGAAAGCCGACGATTACACGATGAACCTGGTCCTGCAGGGACTGGGCGACTGCCAGCCGCGCCTGGAGCGCATTGCCGCCCTCACCGCGCCGGAACGCGTGGTGCAGCTCTCCGCGACCGCGCTGCGCTGCGAAGGCATCAGCTATTCCCCGGCACTGCGCCAGACCATCGAAGTCGCCGCCCATGCGGCCCAGCTGGACGCCACCTATATGATGGGCATCCACAAGCTGGACGAATTCAAGCTGGTGGCGATGGATATGGATTCCACCCTCATCACCATCGAATGCATCGACGAAATCGCCGATATGCAGGGGCTGAAGCCGCAAGTGGCCGAGATCACCGAAGCGGCCATGCGCGGCGAGCTGGATTTCTCGGAAAGCCTGAAACGCCGCGTGGCCCTGCTGGAAGGGCTGGAAGCGTCGGCGCTGGAACGCGTGTATGAAGAACGTCTGCGCCTGTCGCCGGGCGCCGAGGAAATGCTGAAAGCGGTGCAGGCCGCGGGCCTGAAAACCCTGCTGGTGTCCGGCGGTTTCACGTATTTCACCGAGCGCCTGAAACCGCGCCTGGGCCTGGATTACACCCGCGCCAACGAACTGGAAATCGTCGACGGCAAGCTGACCGGCCGCGTGCTGGGCGAGATCGTCGATGCCGACGTGAAGAAGCAAACGGTGGAGCATGTGTGCGCCGCCATGGGCATTCGTCCCGACCAGGCCATCGTCATGGGCGACGGCGCCAACGATCTGAAGATGATGAGCGTGGCCGGCATGTCGGTCGCCTTCCGCGCCAAGCCCGTGGTGCGCGAGCAGGCCAGCGTGGCGCTCAACTTCGTCGGCCTGGATGGCATCCTGCATCTGCTGGGCTGATACACTATTCTTTTCGATAACGGAATTAAGGTTCCATTTTGACCCAAAACAGCTCCATCGCCGGCATTGTCGCCCTGCCTGAACCGGGGCAGGAACGCAGCCGCCAGGCATTGGAGCGCCTGCTGCTGGCCAGCGAAAAACTGCTGGCCGAGAACCGTTTCGAAGATGCCGGCGTGGCCGAACTGGCGCGCCTGGCGCAGACTTCCGTCGGCACGTTTTACCGCCTGCTGGGCGACAAGGAAACCCTGAGCGGTCTGCTGCTGCAGCGCTTTTTCAGCGATCTGGCCGAACGCATCGAAGCGCTGACCGAGCTGCGTCAGTGGGAAGGCCGCAGCCTGGAAGACTTCGTGCGTGCAGCCGTGGCGCTTTTTGTTTCGATCCACCGCGGACGCCAGGGCGTGCTGCGCGCGCTGATCACGCGCTCTTCGCGCGACCTGCAATTCCGCGACCGCGTCCACCGCGTCAACCAGCTGATCTCGCAGCGCACCATCGCCGTCCTGGCCAGCAAATCGGCGGAAATCCGCCATCCCGATCCGGCGCAAGCCATGATGGTGCTGCCACCCGTGCTGCTGGGCATACTCAATCACCACACCCTGACCGGCTCCCTCGCCTTCCTTTCCGATGCGGCTCTGGAAAATGAACTGACCCGCATCGCCATGAAATATTTGCAATAAGAACTTGAAATCGGAATTCTGATTCCGTATTATGTCTTCCAGAGCGAGGGCGAACGACCCGCGCCGCGACCACCCGCGAGGAGATGGAATGCGTACACTGGAGACAGGCCATGGCCTGCATTATCTGGACATTGGCCAGGGCGAAGCGGTACTGCTGCTGCATGGCCTGGGGTCCTGCGGCCATGACTGGGAACCGCAGATTCAAACGCTGGCCCTGCATTACCGCATCATCGCGCCCGATCTGCGCGGCCACGGCCTGAGTCCCGCGCCGCATGAGGGCAAGCCGTGGCGCATGGCCGACCTGGCGCAGGACGTGGCCGAACTGCTGGCTGCACTGGAGCTGGACAGCGTGCATATCGTCGGCTTCTCGCTGGGCGGCATGGTGGCGCTGGAACTGGCGCAGATGCAGCGCGCCACCCTGCCCCGCATCGCCTCGCTATGCCTGATCAATTCCCTGCCGCTGGACGCGGCGCGCCCGCCTTCCCTGGTGTTCACCTACTGGCTGCGGCGCACCATCATCGCGCTGTTCGGACTCGGCGCGGTGGGCCGCCTGGTGGCCGGCAAAATCTTCCCCCGTCCCGACCAGGAACGCCTGCGCAACAGCTTCATCACCCAGATGCAGCAGATGTCCAAGTCCGCCTATCTCGCCGCGCTGGACGCCATCTATCACTGGCATTGGCGGCCGCGCGCGGATGCGCTCTCCCTGCCCGTACTGATCCTCGCCGCCGATCAGGATTACACCCCGGTCGAAGCCAAGCGCGCCTTTGCCGCGCAACTGCCCGACTGCCGTCTTGAAGTCATTGCCGATTCCCGCCATGGCACGCCGCTCGACCAGGCGTCCAAGGTGAACGCCTTGCTGTTGTCCTTCCTGCGTCAAAACATAACCAGTACGGAGACAAGATGAGACTCAAGCCCCTGGCATTTGCCATTGCATGCTGCTGCGCCCAGGCCATGGCGGCCGATCCCGCGCCAGGCGGCGAAGACGCGCCGATAGCCGAAAAGGCCGGCAAGGACGGGCCAATCGAGTCCGTCACGATTTCCGCGCGCCGCCGCGAAGAGCGCTTGCAGGACGTGCCGGTAGCCGTCACGGCCTTCTCGGCCAAAGCCCTGGAAAACCAGAACATCCAGAACCTGGGCGACCTGCAGACCCGCGTTCCCAACCTCACCGTCTACGCCTCGCGCGGCACCAACAGCACGCTGACCGCCTTTATCCGCGGCGTGGGCCAGGCCGACCCGCTGTGGGGCGTCGATCCCGGCGTCGGCATCTATTTCGACGATGTGTATATGGCGCGGCCGCAAGGCGCCCTGCTCGATGTCTTCGACGTGCAGCGGGTGGAAGTGCTGCGCGGCCCGCAAGGCACACTGTATGGCAAGAACACCATCGGCGGCGCGATCAAATACGTCTCTCGTCCGCTGAGCAAGGAAAACGGCGGCAGCGCCGAAGTCGCCCTCGGCAATTACGATCAGCGCAACGTCAAAGGCGCGCTGAATCTGGCCAGCGCCAGCGGCGAACTGCGCGCCCGCATCGCATTGGCGGCACTGCGGCGCGATGGCTTTGGTCGCAATACCTTCAATGGCGAACCGGCCAGCGACCAGGACACCGATGCCGCCCGCCTTTCCTTCGGCTACTTCCCGGCCGGCCTGCCGTTCACCATTGTGGCTAGCGCCGATGCCGCCAACGACAACTCGCATATGCGCGGCTTCCAGCGCATGGGCGTCAGCGCCTACGATCCGCTCAAGCGTCCTCCGTCGACCGATCGCTACGACTTCGCCAGCGCCATGCCCAGCCAGAACCGCACGCGCAACCGCGGCGCGGCGCTGACGGCCACCTATTTCGCCAGCGCCGACTGGACGCTGAAAGCCATCGGCGCCAAACGCCGCTCCTCGTCCGGCCAGACCATCGACTTCGACGGCCTCTCGCTGCCGATCGGCGATGTCTCCGGCGATGCCCATGACCGGCAAAAGACCCTGGAACTGCAGGCGCTATACGCCGCCAGCGGCGGCATGTCCGGCGTGATCGGTGCCTACTACTTCGATGGCGACGCCGGTGGCCGCATCTTCAACAACTTCCTCGGTCGCCAGTTCACCGGCAGCGACAGCACCGTCTACACCAAGAGCACGGCCCTGTATGCCGACTGGACCCTGCCGCTGGCCGAGCGCTGGGAACTGAATGCAGGCCTGCGCCACACGCGCGAGAAGAAACGCGCCGTGGTGCTGAACCGCGCCTTTGCCGACGCCGCCTTCCTGCGTCCCGCCATGACGCTGGCGAACTTCGACAAGGAACTGAGCGTCAGCAATACCGCGCCCAAGCTGACAGTGCGCTATCAGGCGCTCGACAGCACCAATCTCTACGCCAGCGCCTCGCGCGGCTTCAAATCCGGCGGTTACAATATCCGCGCCAACAATGTGGCCGTGCCCGAGTCCTCGCGTCCCTACCGCGACGAGAAGCTCGACTCGCTGGAATTCGGCGCCAAGTACGCGCGGGCCGACGGCAGCTTCGACGTGAACGCCGCGCTCTTCCTCAACAAGTACAAGGATATGCAACTGTCCGTCTTCACCAGCTATGTGCAGGCGGACGGCACGCCCTCGTTCTATGGCGACTTCACCAATGCCGGCAAGGCCAAGGTCAAAGGCGCGGAACTGGAATTCGTATGGCGTCCCAACCGCCAGTGGAATGTCAGCGGCTTCGCCGCCTGGCTGCACGCGCGCTACGACGAGTATTTGAGCGGCGGGCGCAATATCGCCTCCGAACAGAAGTTCAGCAGCACCCCGCGCGGCCAATATGGCTTAAACCTCGAACGCGTCGATCAAAATGTGGGCGGCGGCACGCTGCGCACCATGGTTGGCTACAGCTACCGCAGCAAGGTCTACCCCACCACTGATCTGAGCGAAACGCTCGCCCAGCCAGGCTACGGCCTCTGGAGCGCCGGCGTCGTGTGGGAAGCCTCGCGCCAATGGACCTTCAGCCTGCACGGCGCCAACCTGGCCGACAAGCACTACCGCACCGACGGCTACAACATCCCCGCCCTCTACATCCTCGACGGCTTCTACGGCCCCCCGCGCCAAATCACCGCCCGCGCCGCCTACCGCTTCTAACAGCTCAGCCCGTGTCCACCTTGGGGTCAGACCCCAATCGGACACGGACTCGGCGGTATCATCCCAGTTGAATGGCGCCTTCGTCGACCAGACGCTGGATCGCCGCAGCATCCAGCCCAAGGCCGGCCAGCACTTCGGCGGTGTGCTGGCCTAGCGTTGGGCCTTGCCAGCGCACAGCGCCGGGCGTGTCCGACAGCTTGGGGACGATGCCGGGCATCTTGACTTGCACGCCATCGGGCAAGGTCGCTTGCAGGATCATGTCACGTGCCTGGTAGTGCGGGTCGGTCACGATGTCGGCCACGGAGTAGATGCGGCCCGCCGGCACCTCGGCCGCTTCCAGCGCAGCCAGCACCGCGTCGATGCCGTTGGCCGAGGTCCAGCCGGCGATGGCGGCGTCGATCAGGGCCGATTGGGCGGCGCGGCCGTCGTTGCGGGCGAATTGCGGGTCGTCGCCGATGTCGGAACGGCTGATCACCTGCATCAGGCGCTTGAAAATCGGATCGCTATTCCCGGCGATTACCACATAGGCGCCATCACGCGTCGGATAAGTGTTGGACGGCGCAATGCCGGGCAGCGCGCCACCACTACGTTCGCGCACATAGCCCAGCAGATCGTATTCCGGCACCAGGCTTTCCATCAGATTGAACACGCTTTCGACCAGCGAGACATCAACCACCTGTCCCTCTCCCTGCCCCATCTTCACGCGCAGCACCGACATCAATGCGCCGATCACCGCATGCAGGGAGGCCAGCGAATCGCCCAGGCTGACGCCGACCCGCGCCGGCACGCCGCCCGCCTCACCCGTCGTATAGCGGATGCCGCCCATGGCCTCGCCGATGGCGCCGAAGCCGGGACGGTCCTTATACGGCCCGCTCTGGCCGTAACCGGAAATACGCACCATGGTCAGCCTCGGATTCAGCGCATGCAGCACATCCCAGCCCAGGCCCAGCTTTTCCAGCGCGCCCGGTTTCAGGTTCTCGATCAGCAGATCGGCATCGGCCAGCAGGCGCTTGGCGATATCGATGGCAGCCGGCGACTTCAGATTCAGCGAAACCGATTTCTTATTGCGCGACTGCAGATACCACCACAGCGATGTCCCCTTATGCAGCTTGCGCCATTTACGGATGGGATCACCCTCGCCTGGCGCCTCGATCTTGATGACCTCCGCGCCAAACTCCGCCAGCAGGCGAGCCGCGAACGGCGCCGCGATCAGCGCTCCGATTTCCACCACTTTGATGCCCTTCAACGGTCCACTCATGCCACGGCTCTCCTTTCAACGATCTACCAGGATAGCAGCAGTCCTGGGGTGGCACAGAAATCATGCTAAAGTCGTACATATGATTTTCTTATAAGGAGACACGAAGATGAAATATCGTGGAAGCTGCCACTGCGGCCATGTGGCCTTTGAAGTGGAAGGCGACATCGGCACCGCCCTCGCCTGTAACTGTTCCATGTGCCAGCGCAAAGGTTCGCTGCTGTGGTTCATGCCTTACGAGAAGCTGCATCTGCTCACGCCGGAAGAAAATGCGCAGACCTATGAATTCAACAAGCATGTGATCAAACATCGCTTCTGCCCGAAATGCGGCATTCATCCCTACGCCAAAGGCGTGGACCCGCAGGGCAATACGGTGGCCGCCATCAATGTGCGCTGCCTGGACGATATCGATCTGACGACGATCGCTGTCCACAACTACGACGGCCGCAAGATTTAGGAAGGAGATTGTATGGCGCAAGAACTGGTTTTCGATGAACGCACCGATGCCCAAAAGACCTGGGTTCGATGGCTCTACCTGCTGCACGCCGCCAGCTTTATCTTCTCGCTGGGCGCGTTTTCCTTCATCCCGCTGATTCTCAACTATGTGAAGCGCGACGAAACCGCCGGCACCTTCCTGTACAGCCATCACGGCTGGCAGATCCGCTCTTTCTGGTGGTATCTGGTGTGGATGGCGGTCGGCTTTGCGCTCTTCCTGACCATCATCGGCATTCCATTCGCGTGGCTGATCTGGTGCGGCGCCTGGTTGTGGAAGGCATACCGCCTGATCCGCGGCTTTGTGGCGCTCGGCAATAACGAGCCGGTGTAACCCCGCGCCGGGACTCCCTCTGCGGGAAGTCCCGGCAAGCGCAGTTACAATGTGCGCAGGAAGGCCACCAGATCGGCCTTCTCCTTGTCGTCCAGCTTCGTCTCCAGCACGAGATTGAAGAATTCCACCGTATCCTCCAGCGTCAGCAGACGGCCGTCATGCAGGTAGGGCGGCGACTCCTTGATCCCGCGCAGCGGGAAAGTCTTGATCGGGCCATCGCCCACCATGGTGTGGCCGGCAATCGTGCGCGGCTTATAGAAGCGCTCCGTCTTCAAGTTGTGCATCAGATTGTCGGTATAGAACGGCGGCGCGTGGCAGCTCACGCATTGGCCCTTGCCGTGAAAGACGGCTTGGCCGCGCAGTTCGGCCGCCGTCGCCTTCTTCGGATCGAGCTTGCCGAACACGTCCAGCTTGGGCGCTGGCGGAAAATCGAGCAGGGACTGGAACTCGCTCATGAAATGCACCTGGCTGCCGCGTTCCAGAATATTCACGCCCTTCTTGGTGGCGATCACCGGATCGCCGTCGAAATAGGCGGCGCGCTGTTCGAACTCAGTGAAGTCCTCAATGGTTTTCAGGCCGCGCTGGGAGCCGAACAGGCGCTGGATATTCACCCCGCGCAAAGTCGGCGTCTCGATGCGGTGGCGGAAAGGCTGGGGACGGATATCGCCGACCAGGTGGGTCGAGCCATTCGTATGTCCGTTCGCATGGCAATCGAAACAGGCCACGCCGCGGCTGGGTTTCGTCGAGCGTCGGTCCTCGGTCTGGTTGAACTGCTGCTGCGGGAAAGGCGTGAGCAGCAGGCGCAGGCCTTCCAGCTGCTTGGGATTCAGCGTGCCGTTGAAGATATCGTAGAAGTTATCGATGGTCAGCTGCTTGCCTTTGGAGACATCGCCCAGATCCGGCCGCGTGGTCAGGAAGATCGGCGCCGGGAACTCGGGCAGGAAGTGGTCCGGCAGATCAAATTCCAGATCGAAGCGGTTCAGATCGCGCGCCTCCTGCTTGAGGATTTCATCGATATGGAATTGCGGGAAGAGCATGCCGCCTTCCGGATGGTTCGGATGGGGCAGCGGCAGGAAGCCGGTCGGGAACAGGTCGCGGTTGCGGACCTCGTCGGGACTGAGCGCGGCCAGTTCGGCCCAGCTGGTGCCGCGCGGTAGTTTGACGCGCACGCCTTCCTGCACCGGTTTGCCGCGGAACATGGTCACGCCCGGCGCAGCCTTGTTGGACAGGTCATAACGCCCCGCCAGCAGCTCGGCCTGGCGCCGCATCAGTCCAGCCTTGGCGGCTTTCATGCGCTGGTAAGTGGTATTGAAATCTTCCTTGGCCACCACCGGCATATAGCTCGATGGCGGTGGCTGGCCTTTGTCCTGGGTATGCACCAGACCTGGAAGGATGGCGATTGCGACGGCGACACTGATGCCTACAGCGGTCTTGCGGGTCTTCTTCATGGAAACCTCCGCGCGCTACTGATGAGTTATCAATCTTGTCAATATGCCCAACCGTCATTAAAGCATAGAGTTCACTTAAATCAATGGCCGCGTTCGATTAATTTGCGCAATCGCAAAAAATTCTCATTTTTAGCCTTCATCGCTTACACAATCAAAAACTTGACTATCAACAATACTGAATTTCCTAAAATAAATATGCTTGCTGGCATATTTACCGGGGAGCCTCATCATGCCTTACACCCTTCAAGTAACAGAGGCAGAAATATCCGCAAGGGAAAGCTATGTCAACGCAAAAGGAAATACTGAATGTGTTGAATGCGTACGCCAAACGACGGCAGCACCCGCAACTTTTCGCTGGCACCCCGGACAGCACGTCCAAGAGGCTAAGCTTGGTCAAATAGCACGCGGCACGGCAATTGCGACTTTTGACGATAAGGGACGCTATCCTAACGATGGCAAAGGCAGGCATGCTGCCATATATCTCAGCCACGACAAAACTGGTATAGTTGTCTTGGATCAATGGAATAGCAAAGGCAAAGTCAGTAGACGAACTATTCGCTTTAATACCAAAAGCTATTCACGCAGCAATGAAGGCACTACATTTTATGTGATTGAGTAGACAATCATCATGCACAAGATATCGCATTGTTTAATCATTCCAGCCGCGCTGGCCCTTTTTGCGCCAGCATCATCGGCTGAAATATTAAACTGCCCGGCTCAAATTCAGACCCATCCCAAAGCCAGTGAAGTGGCTGGCTGGGAAATGCTAGCCGAGCCAGCTCAACATTACTTTGAGAACGCAGGAATTTACTCGGGCCATCCACGAGAACAGGCCTCCTTGGTGCCGGACGAGCAAGTCAGTGGAAAAAAGCTGACTGCACGCTGGTCCTTGCCGCCGGACGGACCTCATGCTTATTGGCTAGGGTGTAGCTATCGAAATACAACCGTAATGGCCGTACGCCAACTCGATTCACGCTACCGTTCCTGCAGGATTGAATATGCAAAACGGCGCGGCACTGGACTGGAAGTCAAGCAAATCGAATGCAGCTAATCGAGTTCAAGCCATCATACCCAAGGCCTGTTCGATATCGGCGATCAGATCGTCCGGGTCTTCCAGGCCGATATTGAAGCGCACCAGCGTGCCTGCTTCCGTCCACTGGCTGCGCATGGCCTGGATGCGGTAAGGGACGCACAGGCTGTTGGCGCCGCCCCAGCTATAGCCGATCTTGAACAGCTTGAGGGAATCGACGAAGCGGTCGGTTTGCGCTTCGCTGAAGCGGGCATCGAACAGCACCGAGAACAGGCCGCCCGCTCCGCTGAAATCACGCTTCCAGATATCGTGGCCGGGACAGTCTTCGAAAGCCGGATGCAGCATCTTGTGAATTTCGGGACGCGCCGCCAGCCAGTGGGCGACTTTGCGCGCTGCCGCGTTGTGCGCGTCGAAACGCAGTTTCATTGTGGGCAGGCCGCGCAGCACCAGATAAGCATCGTCCGCGCCCACGCCCAGGCCCAGGCGCATATGGGCGGTGCTCAGGCGCTCGTGCAAGCCATCGTCGCGCGTGATCAGGGCGCCCATGAGTACATCGGAACCGCCGGACTGGTACTTGGTCAGCGCCTGCATGATGATGTCCACGCCCAGATCGAAGCCGCGCAGGGCCAGGCCAGCCGACCAGGTGTTGTCCAGCGCGACCACCACGCCGCGCGCATGCGCGGCGGCGCAGATGGCGCGCAGGTCGGGCACTTCCATCGTCACCGAGCCGGGGGCTTCGGTCCAGATCAGTTTTGTATTGGACTGGATCAGCTGGGCAATGCCGGCGCCGATCATCGGGTCGTAGTAGCGCGCGCTGATGCCGAAGTCGCGCGCCAGCCAGCGGCCCAGTTCCCGGTTGGGGTTGTACACATTGTCCGGCAACAGCACATCGTCGCCCGATTTCAGCAGCGCGAAATCGACCATCGAGATCGCCGACAAGCCACTCGGCGCCAGCAGGCAATGCTTGCCGTCCTCGATTTCGGCCAGGCGCGCTTCCAGCGTGAAGGTGGTGGGCGTGCCGTGCAGACCGTAGGTATAAGCGTTCTTCTCTTTCCAGTCGCCCGAGCGCATGGCCGCCACGTCCTTGAAGAGCACAGTCGAAGCGTGGTGGATGGCGCTGGGGAAGGCGGCAAAACCTTCGGGCGCCGTGTAGTCGGTGTGGATCAGGGCAGTTTGCAGGGACTTGGTCTTGTTCATGGGGCGCGGAAAAGAAAAAGGCGGACCGGCCATATGCCGATCCGCCTTTCATTGTACTGTCTCCGGATGGAGAAGCGATGCTTAAGCTTCGCCCCACAGATCGTGAGCGTCGGCCTTGGTGATTTCCACATCGTAGAACTGGCCCACGGCCAGCTTTTTGTGCGGCTCGTAAGGCTTCTTCACGTAGACCACGCCGTCGATTTCCGGCGCATCGGCGGCGGAACGGCCGATCGCGCCGCTTGGGGTCAGCTCGTCGATCAGCACCTTGACGGTCTTGCCGACTTTGGCCTGCAGGCGCTTGCGCGAGATTTCTTCCTGCAGCAGCATGACGCGGCCGCGGCGCTCTTCGCGCACTTCTTCCGGCACCGGATTTTCCAGCTCGTTGGCGGTAGCACCGTCGACCGGCGAATAGGCGAAACAGCCCAGACGGTCGATCTGCGCTTCCTTCAGGAAGTCCAGCAGGTACTCGAATTCAGCCTCGGTCTCGCCAGGGAAGCCGGCGATGAAGGTGGAGCGGATCACCAGATCCGGATTCATCGCGCGCCAAGCCTGGATGCGCTCCAGGTTCTTCTCGCCGGATGCGGGACGCTTCATGCGCTTCAGCACATCGGGATGGGCGTGCTGCAGCGGCACGTCAAGGTAAGGCAGGATATGGCCGCCGCTCATCATCGGAATGATTTCGTTCACGTGCGGGTATGGGTACACATAATGCAGACGCACCCAGGCGCCGTACTGCTTGGCCAGCTGGCCCAGGGCTTCGGTCAGCTGGGTCATATGGGTTTTCACCGGACGGCCGTTCCAGAAGCCGGAGCGGAATTTCACGTCGATGCCATAGGCCGACGTATCCTGCGAAATCACCAGCAGCTCTTTCACGCCGGCCTTGAACAGGTTCTCCGCTTCCAGCATCAGTTCCGCGATCGGGCGCGACACCAGATCGCCGCGCATCGATGGGATGATGCAGAAGGAGCAGCGGTGGTTGCAGCCTTCCGAGATTTTCAGATAGGCGTAATGCTTGGGCGTCAGCTTGATGCCTTGCGGCGGCAGCAGATCGATGAACGGCTCGTGCGGCTTGGGCAGGTGGGTATGCACCTCGGCCATCACCTCGCCCACTGCATGTGGACCGGTCACGGCCAGCACTTTTGGATGGACCTTCTGGATCAGGTCTTTGCCGTCAGCATCCTTCTTCGCGCCCAGACAGCCGGTCACGATGACCTTGCCGTTTTCCGCCAGCGCCTCGCCGATCGCATCCAGCGACTCCTGCACTGCGGCGTCGATGAAGCCGCAGGTATTCACGATCACCAGGTCGGCGCCGTCGTAGGACTTGGCGGTTTCATAGCCCTCAGCGCGCAGCTGGGTCAGGATCTGCTCCGAGTCAACCAGAGCCTTGGGACAGCCGAGAGAAACGAAACCGACTTTTGGCGCGGCGCCAGCAGATGCTGCCTCGGTACCGGCCTTGGGAATACGGGAAATGGAGTGCATGGCAAATTGCAAAGAAAATTCGAGCGAATCGGTAATTATATCAGAACGCCCGACTGCCGAGCCCGTGTCCACCATGGGGTCAGACCCCAATCAGACACGGTCTCGGCGGTAGATTGAGAAGTGCGCGCGGCGAAAACGCCATCGATACAGTCCAGCTCGTGTCCGATTGGGGTCTGACCCCAAGGTGGACACGGGCTGGGCTGTGGGGACTTATTTTTTGTCGGTGGGGGGGACGGCGAAGGGGAAGGCGGCGCCGAACAGGGTCTTGCTCTGGTTTTGCATCTGCTCTTGCATCTGCACGAACAGGCTCTTGCTCTGGTCGATGTAGTTGTTCATCATGCCCTGCATGATCGGCGCTTGCACGTTCATGAACTGGGTCCACATTTCGGGACTGAAGGGCTTGCCGTCGAAGTTGGCGGCGCCGGCCGTGAACTTGCGCTGGATTTCGGAGAAGGCCTGGATATTCTTTTCCAGATACGAACCCATCATGCCCTGCATGGCGTGGCCATAGTAGCGGATGATCTGGGCCAGCACGTCGGTGGAGAACATCGGCACGCCGCTGGCTTCTTCCTCCAGAATGATTTGCAGCAGAATGCTGCGCGTCAGGTCTTCATTGGTCTTGGCATCGACCACGGTGAAGTCTTCGCTATCGAGCACCAATTGCTTGACGTCGGTCAAAGTGATGTACGAACTGGTCTGCGTGTCGTAAAGACGGCGGTTAGGGTATTTCTTGATCAAGCGTTCAGCACTTTTCTTTGCACTACTCATCACAAGTCCACTTATTGCGCCGCAGCGCGTACTTTGTTAATCCGAAAAAAAAGCGAACAGAGGTTCGCTTTTCACAAGCCTGCGACCCTATTATAGAGTGAAAAAATCGCGGCGGGCAGTTCACGTTATAAGTTTTGCGCGAATATTGATGTTTATTGCAACGCAACTCTAATAATTGTATTACAATAACATGTGTATCCGTACAGCACTGCCGCCGCGTTTCGCTTACTCCGCCTTGGCCTTGACGTAACGTCCCGGCGCAGCTTCGATAGGCTTGTATTTGGTATTACCCAGTTTGCTGCGCGCTTTCACGCGCTTGCCGCCGTGCTCGGCCAGGAAAGCGGCCCATTCCGGCCACCAGCTGCCGGGCTGCTCGGTGGCACCGGCGAACCAGCTGTCGGCATCCTGGCCCAGCTTGCCGTCATTGGTCCAGTAGCTGCGCTTCTTCTTGGCCGCCGGATTGATGACGCCGGCAATATGGCCGGAGGCGCCCAGGATGAAGCGGTTGGCTTCGGGCTTGTCCGGATTCAGCAGCGGCACCGAGCCGTAAGCCGATTGCCAAGGCACGATATGGTCTTCGCGCGAGCCGTAAATAAAGGCGGGCGCATCGATATTGGCGAAGTCGATCTTTTCGCCAGCCACGCTGAGCTTGTCCGCCACCTTCAGATTATTTTCCAGATAGGTATTGCGCAGATACCAGCAGAACATCGGCCCCGGCAGATTGGTCGAGTCGGAATTCCAGTACAGCAGATCGAAAGGCGGCGGCTCATTACCTTTCAGATAGTTCGACTGCACATAATTCCACACCAGGTCGTTCGGGCGCAGGCTGGAGAAGGTACTGGCCAGATCGCGTCCCGGCATCAGGCCGCCTTCGCGCAGGGTTTGCTCGCGCAGCTTTACTTGCGCCTCGTCGACGAAGACGTTCAGGATGCCGGTGTCGCTGAAATCGAGGAAGGTGGTCAGCAAGGTCAGGCTGGCAGCCGGATGTTCGCCGCGCGCGGCCAGCACGGCCAGCGAGGTCGACAGCAAAGTGCCGCCAACGCAGAAGCCCAGCATATTCAGCTGGTCTTGCTTGCTGATCTCGCTGGCGACAGCAATGGCTCGCAAGACGCCCTGCTCCACATAATCGTCCCAGCTGGTTTTCGCCAGGCTGCGGTCGGGATTGCGCCAGGAAACGAGGAAGACGGTATTGCCCTGCTCCACCGCATAGCGCACCAGGGAGTTTTCCGGCTGCAGGTCGAGAATATAGTATTTGTTGATGCAAGGCGGCACCATCAGCAGCGGGCGCTCATGCACTTCGGCCGTCAGCGGCGCATATTGCAGCAGCTGGAACAGCTCGTTTTCAAACACCACCTGGCCTTCGGTATTGGCCAGATTGCGGCCCACTTCAAAGGCTTTTTCGTCCGACAGCGAGATATGGCCTTTCTGGATATCGCCCAACATATTCGCCAAGCCTTTGGCGAGGCTTTCGCCCTTGGTCTGGATCAGTTTTTCCTGCGCTTCGGGATTGGTCGCCAGGAAATTGGCGGGCGACATGGCATCCACGATCTGCTGCACGGTAAAGCGGATTTTCTGCTTTTGATGGGAAGTCGTTTCCACGGCGTCGGCCATGGCGCTGAGGAATTTCGCATTCAGCAGGTATGATGCGGCGTGGAAGGCGGAAACCGGATTGGCCAGCCAGGCGGGCGCGGAAAAGCGGCGGTCATTCACGGCAGGCGCTTTGCCGGCCAAGAATGCCTGCCACAGGAGGCCGAATTCCGCCATATAGTCGTTTTTCAACTGGTCCATCACGTCGGGCCGGATCACGGCGCCAGCGTCGCGCAGCATGGCTGCGCCGGGAATGGCGTCCATTTCCGGCATCATCTTGAACCAGGATTGCCATTGATTGGGATCGCTGAATTGCGCTAACCAGTCGGTGGCAATAGCTTGCGGATCGGGCACATTCATGTTTAAGTCCATTAAAAATAAGTTTTCAACCTAGTTTTTTCACTCTTAACCAAGACTGCTTTATGCTGATTGTTGCTGCTGCGTGGATCTATGTCGTGCTGCTGATGGCGTTTACCGAACCAACCATCGTCGCCGGCATTATGACCTTTACATTGTATTGCGTGTTGCCATTAGGGATACTATTTTACTTAACAGGCGGGAAGCGCCGCAAACTGCGCCGCGCCGCCCAAGCGGAAGCCGAACGGGCCAAGTCCGCGCCCGGGAGCGAAGACTAAGCCCGCCACTGCAGGCTTCATTTGATCCAGATCAGACTAGCCTGGCGCCCGGTGATGCCGTCGCGCCGGTAAGAATAGAAGAGAGAAGGGTCGGACACGGTGCATTGCAGGCCACCGCTGACCTGTTCCACGCCCACCCGGCGCAGCACGCTGCGCGCCAGGGCGTAGATATCGGCCAGAAACTTGCCGGGCTGTCCCGGCACCAGACGGAAAGCAGCTTCCACTTCGCGCCGGCTCGCCTCATCCCCTGCCCCATCCAGGAAAGCCTCGCGCACTTCGGCCCCAACTTCAAAACGGTCCGGACCAATGGCCGGCCCCAGCCAGGCCATCACCTCGCCAGCGCCTGCCGCGCGCATGGCCTTCACCGTTTCCTGCAAGACACCGCCGGCCAGGCCGCGCCAGCCCGCATGGGCCGCGCCGACCACGCTGCCGCGCACATCGCAGAACAGCACCGGCAGGCAGTCCGCCGTCAGGATAGCGCACACCGTACCGGCCTGGCGCGCGACACTGGCGTCGGCCTCGGGCACGGTTTGGCTGGCTTCGGCGGCTGCGCCAGTCGCAGGAACATTCGCCGCCACAGCATCCGCATCGGCCACGGCAATGCCATGCACCTGCGACAGCCAGGCAGGTTCGGCCGGCAACTCGCCGCGCAGCACGGCACGGTTGCGCGCCACGCTGGCTGGCTCGTCGCCGACATGCACACCCAGGTTCAAGCCGCCCGCCGCCCCATCGGCCAAGCCGTAGGGCGCCACGCTGACGCCGCCCAGCCGGGTCGTGCACAGCACGCCGATATGGGCGGGCAGGCCCGGCCATATCGGCCGCAGCCAGGCACCGTCCTGGCGCACATCGCTCACGCCGGCCTCATGCGACATGGACTCGTTGGGGCGGGTTTCGCTCATTCCTCGTCGTCGCCGTAGTCGTCGTCGAAATCGTCGTACTCCTCGCCATAGCCTTCCTGGCCGGCGTTTTCGTCCGGTTCAGGGATGCCGGCCTGCTCCAGCAGGGCGAGGAAGTCGTCGGCCAGCGGCACCAGCCATTCGCACGCCTCGCCGGTGGCCGGGTGCACCAGGCCCAGGCGGCGCGCCTGCAGCGCCTGGCGCGGGAAGACTTCGGTCAGGTGCGGCTTGCCGTACACGTAGTCGCCCACCAGCGGGAAGCCGAGGTGGGCCATGTGGACGCGGATCTGGTGGGTGCGGCCCGTCTCCAGGCGGCATTGCACCAGACTGACCGGACGGCGGTCCAGGTCGCCCGAATCCAGACGCAGGTAGTGGGTGATGGCCGGTTTCGAGCCGAGGCTGGTGGACACCGCCATCTTCACGCGGTCCTTCTGGTGGCGGCCCATCGACGCATTGATGGTGCCCGAACCGCGCGGCGTGCCCCACACCAGGGCCAGGTATTCGCGCTTGACGGTACGCGCCTGCAGTTGGCGCACCAGGTCGGTCTGGGTCGCCAGATCCTTGCCGACCACCATCAGGCCGCTGGTATCCTTGTCCAGGCGGTGCACGATGCCAGCGCGCGGCACGCCGCCCAGTTGCGGGCAGTGGTGCAGCAGGCCGTTCAGCAGCGTGCCGGTCCAGTTGCCGGCGCCCGGATGCACGACCAGGCCGGCCGGCTTGTTCACGACGATCAGGTGATCGTCTTCATGCACAATGTTCAGCTCCATGGCTTCCGGGGCGAAAGCCACGTCTTCCGGCGCCGCCTGCGGCAGCACCAGCACTTTTTCGTCGCCGTAGACAGTGGCGCGCACCTTGGCCGGTTTCCCGTCCACCGTCACGAAACCGTCTTCGATCCACGATTGCAGGCGCGCGCGCGAGAACTGCGGCACCAGGCGGGCCACCACCTTGTCCAGGCGCTCGCCGCAGTCGGAGGGGCTCAAAAGCAGCTCGATCGGGGCCAGCGGGTCGCCCGCCTCGGCCAGGAACTCGCCTTCGAAATCGGCGTCAAAATCGGTGTCGGACAGTTGTTCTGCCGAATTCGGCAAAGGATTCAATATCACAGCATTCCCATCGGCTATAATCAGCCTAGTGTAGTATTTTGGTTAAACGTCTTCTTGCACAACAACATGCAAAAAAAATTATCGGTAGTTGCAGCAACAGTCGTACTGTTCGGTTTATCCGCTTGTAGCCTGTTACCAGAGAAAATCGATGAGACCAAAGGCTGGTCTGCTACGAAATTATACTCGGAGGCCAAGGATGAAATGGCCGGCGGCCACTACGAGCGTGCAATTCAGTTGTATGAGAAGCTCGAATCGAGCTACCCCTTCGGCACCTACGCCCAGCAAGCGCAGATGGAAATCGCCTACGCTTACTACAAGTCGCAGGACCAGGCCCAAGCCCTGGCCGCCGTCGAGCGTTTCATCAAGCTGCACCCGAACCACAGCCACGTGGACTATATGTACTATCTGCGCGGCCTGATCAACTTCAACGATTCGATCAGCTTCCTGAACTTCATCTACGAACAGGATCCGACCGAGCGCGACCCGAAAGCCACGCGCGAAGCGTTTGCCGCTTTCAAGGCCTTGGTGGACAAGTTCCCCAACAGCCAGTATGCGCCGGATTCGATCGAACGCATGAAATATCTGATCAACGCCATGGCCGCGTATGAAGTCCATGTGGCGCGCTATTACTACCGCCGCGGCGCCTACCTGGCCGCCGCCAACCGCGCCATGGATGCGGTCAAGGACTACCGCGACTCGCCGGCCATCGAAGAAGCGCTGTTCATCATGATCCGCAGCTACGAGAAGCTGGGCAACACCGTGCTGCGCGACGACGCCCTGCGCGTGTTCAAGCTGAACTTCCCGAACAGCAAATTCCTCGACGAAAACGGCGTCAAGGAAGAGCGCAAGTGGTGGAAATTCTGGAGCTCGGCTCCAGCACCGGCGCCGGCCGTTGCTCCGGCCCCGGCGCCAGCCAGCCCCAACAAGGGCTGATTCAGTCGGCCAGACGGCGGCGGAACACCCAGTTCCGCTCGCCGGAAGCCTGCGGCTCGAAGGCGTAGCCATCCACATCGAAATCCTTCAACTGCTCCGGATCGCGGATATTTTTTTCCGCCGCATAGCGCGCCAGCATGCCGCGCGCCCGTTTGGCATAGAAGGAAATGATCTTGTACTTGCCGCCCTTCCAGTCTTCGAAGGAAGGCGTAATCACCGGCATCGCCAGCTTGCGCGGGCGCACCGACTTGAAATATTCCGTGGAAGCGAGATTCACCAGCACCTCGGCGCCCTGCTCTTCGGCCGTAGCGTTCAAGGCTTCGGTGATCGTGTCGCCCCAGAAGGCGTACAGATCCTTGCCGCGCGGATTGCTCAGGCGCGTGCCCATTTCCAGCCGGTGCGGATGGATCAGGTCGAGCGGACGCAGCATGCCGTACAGGCCGGACAGGATGCGGACGCGCGACTGGGTGTAATCGAGCTGCTTGGACGTCATCGTGCGCGCCGCCAGGCCATCGTAGACGTCGCCGTTAAAGGTCATCACCGCCTGGCGCGCTTCGGCGGTATCCTTGGTCCAGGATTCGTAGCGCGCCACGTTCAGCGTGGACAGGGCATCGGACAGCTCCATCAGCTCGCCCAGCTCGGCCGGCGAAAATTCGCGCAGGCGATCAATCAGCTGGGCCGAATGGTCGAGAAAAGCGGGCTGGGTTTGCAGGGTGGTGGTCGGCGGAGTTTCGAGGTCGAGACTTTTTGCGGGCGAAAGCACTATCAGCATAAGATTCCAAAAACATACTTCTAATCAAGATTTCCGACATGATACCTGTTTCACCGAAACGCATCGTCATCGACACCAATGTCTGCCTCGACCTGTTCGTGTTCAAGGACCCGCGCTGGGCCGGCCTGCTGGCCGCCATCGAGAGCGGCGCGGTGGAAGCGATCACGCGCGCCGATTGCCGCGAAGAGTATCTGATCGTGCTGCACTACAAGCATCTGCCGCTGGACGAGACCACGCGTCCGCTGAGCGCGGCCCGCTTCGACGCGCTGATCAAGGTGGTGGCGCCGCCCGAATCCGGCGTGCGCCTGCCGGTCTGCACCGACCGCGACGATCAGAAATTCCTCGAACTGGCGCGCGACGCCAAAGCCGACATCCTGATCACCAAGGACAAAGCCCTGCTCAAACTGGCCAAGCGCCTGGCGCGCGAAGGCATGTTCAAAGTCATGCTGCCGGAGAAGTGGTCGCTGGAGGCTTGATTCCGCCTTCCATCACACTCTCCCGCACTTCCAGCGTTATACTGCAGACATCTTCAGCAGCCCGTGGCGGCCTATCCATGAGCACGATAAACCGGGAAGAGTTCGATGCCAGGCTGGAAACCATCGAAGTTCGAATGGATGGGCGGGTCGCGGCTATTCAAGGCCAAATTGCGCAACTGATAGCGCGCCTGGATGCGGACAAAGAACTCCATGCCAGCCGGCTGCAGCAAATCGAAACTTCGATGAGGGAAACCGCCAACTCCCTGGCAGGTCTGAAATCCATTTTTGTCATTACTGCCGTCAGCACGGTGACAGCCATCGTGCTCGGCGTGGCCGCATTCAACGCGACGCTCCTCTCAAATATGGTGGCCTCATTCGAGTCAGGCAAAAGTACTGCAGCTGCCCAGGCGGAATTAAGGCGGCAAGGCCAGGAAACGGCCGCGCTATTGAACCGCCTGCAAGAATCAATGACGAAGGCTGAGCGCGATCGCGCCAGCGCCACCGAATCCCGCCAAACGCGCCAATGAATCACATCTGATGCCGGTCCCGAATAGCTGTTTTGCTAATATTCATATGCGAAAAAATTCTACGCGCCGGGGCAACACCCGATTTTGCTGCCTGCGCTAGAATTGGAAAAAACACCTTTTTCCTTTCCACATGAACAGCCCGCAAATACCGCTCCTCACTCCTGCCCTGACCACCCGCCTGCCCGCTGTGGGCACCACTGTTTTCACGCGCATGTCGGCGCTGGCGGTGCAGCATGGCGCGGTCAATCTGGGCCAGGGCTTCCCCGACTTCGCCTGCGAACCGAAACTGGTGGACATGGTGACGGAAGCGATGAAGGCGGGCTTCAATCAATATCCCCTGCTGGCCGGCGCGCCCGTGCTGCGCCAGGCGATCGTCGAGAAGATCGCCGCCATCTACGGCCACCAGTACGACGTCAATAGCGAAATCACCGTGACCTCGGGCGCGACCCAGGCGCTGACCACGGCCATCCTGTGCTGCGTGCATCCGGGTGATGAAGTGATCGTGATCGAACCGGCTTACGACAGCTATCTGCCCGCCATCGAGCTGGCCGGCGGCGTGCCGGTGCTGGTGCAGATGGCAGTCGGCGCGGACGGTTACAGCGTGCCTTGGGATAAGCTGGCGCAGGCGGTGACGCCGAAAACGCGGCTGATCGTCATCAATACGCCGCACAATCCAACCGGCTCGGTGCTGCGCACCGCAGATATGCAGGCGCTGGCCGATATCGTGCGCGGCACGAATATCCTGATCCTGTCGGACGAGGTGTACGAGCATATGGTCTACGACGGCGAGCGCCACGAGTCCATGAGCCGCTATCCCGAACTGGCGGCGCGCAGCTTCGTGGTTTCCAGCTTCGGCAAGACTTACCATGTGACGGGCTGGAAGGTGGGCTATGTGGCCGCGCCCGCGCCGCTGATGGTGGAGTTCCGCAAGGTCCACCAGTACAACGTATTCACCACGAACACGCCGATGCAGCACGGGATCGCCAGCTATATGGCCGATCCCAAGCCTTATCTGGAGCTGCCCGCCTTCTATCAGCGCAAGCGCGATCTGTTCCGCGATGGGCTGAAAGGCAGCCGCTTCGAACTGCTGCCGGCCGACGGCACCTATTTCCAGTGCGTGCGCTATGATGCAATTTCTTCGCAAACCGAGGCGGAGTTCGCCGAGTGGCTGACCAGCGAGATCAAGGTGGCGGCGATTCCGGTATCGGCGTTTTACCAGCAGGGCAAGGAATCCGGCATTGTGCGCTTCTGCTTTGCCAAGAAAGATGAAACGCTGGCGCTCGCGCTGGAGCGCCTGGCGCGCGTTTGAGCGGTCTGAAGACAATTAGATCCACCGGGCGGCTTGCCGCACCGGCGGACGTGGAGCTGGGTGGGGACCATCATGAATCAGCAATTAAGCAGCCTGAAAGAACTGGTGCTGGGCGATGCCACCAGCCTGCCGGTGCCGACCTCCGTTCTGCATGAACTGAACCACGCCAACCGGCGTCTGGAAAAACTGCTCCAGCAACTGCGCAACGAGCATAACGCCGACGCGGAACTGCGCAGCATCGCGCGCGACGTGATCCATGCCGTCGAACTCAATCCTGAAATCGCCCTCGCCTGCATTTATCTGAACCAGATCGCCGGCACTTACGCGGTGCGCCACTGCATCGAGGTGGCGGTGGTCGTGGTGCTGGTGGCGCGCGGCATGCAGAAGCAGCAGCGCGATATATTAACCATGACGGCGGCGGCGCTAACCATGAATGTGGGCATGCTCAAGCATCACGACCGCTTCCAGTCCAAGCCGGGCGCGCTGAATTCGGAAGATATGGCCATCGTGCGGCGCCACCCGGAAGACAGCGCCGAGATGCTGAAATGCGCCGGCATCGATGACGAGGAATGGCTCTCCTGCGTGCTGCTACACCATGAAAATCACGATGGTAGCGGCTACCCGGCCGGTAAATCCGGCGAAGACATCACGCTCAACGCCCGCCTGCTCAGTTATGCCGACCGCTATTGCGCCCAGGTTTCGGCGCGCAATTACCGCTGCTCGCTGCTGCCCGACGAGGCGCTGAACAAATTATTGGAAGAGCTGGCGGCCGACGCCGACGCCCCCTTGCGCGAACAGTTCCGCCGGCAGATCGGCAAATATCCGCCCGGCTGCCTGGTGCGGCTGGAAAATGGCGAGATCGGCGTAGTGGCTCACCGCGATGCCAGCGGCGAGAGCGGCGACGGCGTGCTGACGGTGCACTGTTTGCGCGATGCGGCAGGCAAGCTGCCGGCGGCCGTAATCCTGCGCAGCAGCAGCGATGGCGGTTGCGGCATCGCCGAAGTGCTGAGCGAAGATCAGGCCGACCTGCGCTTCAGCATGAAACAGATCTGGGGCGCGCAGGCCAGCCTATAGAGCCTGGGTCTGCGGACCTGGGTTTCGCTTAGTTCGGCAACTGCTGCAGCTTGCGCTCGACGAAGGTCTGCAGTTCGGGCGACAGGCGTCCGCTGGCCTTGGCTTCGTTGAATGCCGCACGCGCCTCGGCATTGCGCTTGAGCGCCTGCAGCGATATGCCCAATCCCATCCACCATACGCTATTGCCTGCCTGCAGACGCAGCGCGGCTTGATAATGCTCGGCCGCTTCCGCGTGGCGCTGCTCGCGCTGCAGAGCGCCGGCGAGGAAGGCGCGAAAATCGGCGTTGGCGGCGGCATGCGGCAAGGTGCGCTGCAAAGTGTCGATGGCGGGACCGTTGCGCTCCATTTGCAGGCGGGCCAGCAGCATGGCCATCTGCGCCTGGCCCGGATCGAGGGCCAGGGCTTGCTGCATATGCTGCATGGCTTCGTCGCCGCGCTGGTTCTCGATCAGCAGGCCGACCAGGGTCTGGCGCGCCGCCTCGTGGCGCGGGTTGTTCGCCAGCGTTTGCTCGAAGCGCGCGATGGCGTCGTGGACGCGACCTTCCTGCATGGCTGACAGGCCACGGCGGTATTCGTTTTCCGCCTGCTGCGCCTTGTTCAAGCCAGCGTCGCCGCGCAATCTGGCTTCTTCCTTTTCGGCGATGGGGCTACGCGCTGGCGCGGGGCTGGTGCGTAATGCCGGCTCGGTCCTGCGCTTTTCCGCCGATCTGGCTTTCACAGGAGGTTCGGCAGGTGTGGCGCTAACGGACGCCGGCTTGGCATCCTGCGATGGCGCGGCTGCAACCTGCTTCGGCGCCGGCTCCGTGGCCTGCACTTGCGCGCCAATCGGAGCTGAGGGTGGTGTCACGGAGGCCGGAGCCGATGCGGCGGCAGCTGGTGCAAGCATTGCAGCGGCTACTGGAGCCGGTTCGGCGGCCGGCATCGGCGCGATACTCGCCGCTGGCGTGGCCGCAGATGCCGATGCAGCGGCTTTGGCGCTCGCGCTGAGCGAAGATGGCGATGGCCGCGTCAGCGCGCGCCAGGCGAAGATGGCGGCGACGACAAAAATGACGACGCCTGCCACGGCGGCCAGTATCAGCAGCGTTCGCGGCATGGGGCGCACCGCCGCCGTGACGGGACGCACGGCGGACGAACCGCCTTGGCTGGCGGCCGCGCCGCTGCCGCGCGCGTCCAGGTCTTGCAGCATTTTATTAATCAGACTCATTTGCTCAATGCCCAGGCTAATCCACCGGCCGTGGCCAGCAAGGCCGCAGCGCCCACCAGCCATGGCCAGATGCGGCGGCGCTTGATCGCGCCGGTATCGCGCGCGGCCAGCGCCATATGCTTGCTGCTGACGGTTTGCCGGCCCTCGCCGTAGCACAGCATCAGCGCCTTGTGCGCCAGAATATTGATCAGACGCGGAAAGCCGCCGCTGGCCGCGTACAGCTTCGATACTGCGCCACGACTGAACAGGCGCGCGCCGCCAAAGCCGGCCACGCGCAGCCGGTGTGCCAGATAAAAGTCCAGCTCATCGCGCCGCAGCGGTCCAAGGTGATAGTGGAAGGTGATGCGCTGCGCCAGTTGGCGGATCGAATCCATGGCCAGATGCTTGTCCAGCTCCGGCTGGCCAAACAGCACGATTTGCAGCAGCTTGCGTTTTTCGGTTTCCAGATTGGTCAACAGGCGCAGGGCCTCCAGGCTTTCGACTGGAATTGCCTGCGCTTCATCGAGGCACAGCACCACGCGCTTGCCCTCGCCCGCCAGCTCCATTAAACGGCCGGTGATGGATTTCAACAGATGGTGCTGGTCCACGTCCTTTTCCAGCGCGATCTCCAGTTCATCGGCCAGGGCCAGCATCAGGGTGCGCGGCTCCAGATAGGGATTCGGGATGTAGGCCGTGACCACGCCATCGCCCAGCATG
This sequence comes from Massilia sp. BJB1822, assembly GCF_013369485.1. Classification (GTDB taxonomy): domain Bacteria; phylum Pseudomonadota; class Gammaproteobacteria; order Burkholderiales; family Burkholderiaceae_D; genus Rugamonas. Next base: position 425,402 of record NZ_JABWEB010000002.1, on the reverse strand, counting down.
GCGAGGAATTTGCGGCACAGCAGAGTCTTGCCCGTCCCAACCTCGCCGGTGATCTTGATGAAGCCTTCGCCATTTCTCACCGCCACCAGGAGGGTATTCAGCGCCTCCTGGGCATGGGGGCTGGAAAAGAAAAAACTGGTATCCGGCGTGATGCCGAAAGGGACTTCGCGCAGGCCGAAGTGGGATTCGTACATATCAGTTGCGTCCCCCGCCCAGCGGCGCCATATCCTTGATGCGGCGGTTGACGTCGATCATATCCTCATTCCAGTTGGAGGCGGCATCCACGATGGTGGGCTTGATCAGCACCACCAGCTCGCGCTTCTGCATGGTGTCGGCATCGTTGCGGAACAAGGCGCCCAGCACCGGAATCTTGCCCATGCCCGGCAGCTGCGAGCGGTCGCCGGAGGAAGCCTGGCGCATCAAGCCGCCGATCGCCACCACCTTGCCGTCCTGGCCGCGCACCATGCTGTCCATCTCGGAAGTGACGGAAGCGGCCAGCGGCAGATTCAGCGCACCCGCAGTGCCCAGATTGACGCTCTTGTTGACGGTGGAGACCTGGCTGACCGATGGATGGACGTGTAGGATGATATTGCCGGCTTCGTCGATCTGCGGCGTCACGTCCAGCACCACGCCGGAGAAGAATGGCTGCAGCGTGACATTCGGCGAGGTGGTGCCGCCGCCCGCCGCATTGGTGGTGGTGGTGGTGCTCACGCCGGTGACGAAGAATTCGTCGGTGCCGATCTTCAGCACGGCCTTCTGGTTGTTCATGGTGGCGATGCGTGGGCTGGACAGCACATGCACCGTGCCTTGCGACTCCAGGAAGGAAATCAGCGCGGCGAAATTACTGGTCTGGAAAGCCATGCCGAACAGGGAACCCGGCGTCTTGAGATTGCTCCCCAGTGTGAAGCCGCTATTGCCCGCCAGTCCGCTGGCAGGGCTGTCGATGATCGGCGGAATGGTATTCTGCGTGGCGCCCTTTTGCAGCGGAGCCAGTACGGTACCCGGTTGCAGCAGACCGACCGAAATCTTGCTGTTGCCATGCGTGGCGAACGCCGCCCAGTTGATGCCGCTCTGATAGCTGTGGTTCAGCTCCACTTCCAGGATTTTCGCCTCCAGGATGACCTGGCGCTCGATGGCGATCTGCGTGGCCTTCAGATAGCGCTCAACGTTGCGCAGCTCGTCCGGCATGGCGCGCACCACGATCACGCCCGATGCGGGACTGATGACGACACCGCGTCCGCCTTCCTTGCTGCCCACCAGCGCTTCCAGCGACAGCTTCAGCTCTTCCCAGAAGTCGCTGCGCGCCACAGTCAGCACATTGCTGGCGTCGCGCACCCTTCCCTTGCCGCCGTTGCCGTCCTGCTGGTTATTGTTATTGTCGTTCTGGTTGTTGTTATTGTTGCTGGAGTTGTTATTGCCATTGTTGTTGCTGCCGCCACCGCCGTTCCCCACCACATCGGCCACCGAAGTGGACGACACGCGCAGATTCGACAGCCCCACCCTTTGCAAGGTCAGGTAATTCACCTGGAACATGCGGCTTTGCATGGTCAGCGGGCGAATGTAGATGCGCGTGCCTTCGATGCGGTAATCGTAGCCATACAGTTCGCGCACCGCGTCCAGCGCCTCCACCAGGGTCACGTCCTTCAAATTGGCCGTCACCGTGCCGCTGACTTCCGGATGGACCAGCATGTTGTAGCGTGTGCCCGCCACCAGGGAGTTAAAGAACTGGTGGGCCGGCACATTATTGAAAGCGACATTGAAGCGCTCTTCCAGCACGGCGCGCGCCTTGGGCAGCTGGCCGGCCAGCTGGGTGGCCGGCGGCAGCAAGGCATTCGCCACATCGGCCGCGGGCGCGGCCGGCTTTTGCGCCGCCTCGGCCAGGGTGGACACTTCCTTCTCGATAGCGTTGTAAGCCTGGCGCTTGGGCACGACGGAACACGCTGCCAGCGCGGCGGAGATGGCGATCAGGCCTGTCTTTAAGATTATTTTTTTCATATCCGGCCTCAATTCTTTGCCGCCTTCGCGGGTGCTGCTGGAAGTGGAAACACGCGTAAAACCTCTTTCTTATTGCCCCGCCTTAGCACGGCCTCGGTCGCCGTCAGGCTTTCCAGCACCGCGCCGTCGACCTTTTCGCCGCGCCGCACGATTTGTCCATCGATCACCGCCACCGCCCGCTGCATGCCCTCCTTGCCCACCAGGACCGATTGCAGTTGCGGCTTATGCGGCCCGCTCGGCACAGGCAAGGCGCCCAGTGGCAGCATGGCTTCGGCCGGCGGGCGGGTAGGATCGCTCAGCGGCGCCTGCGCCGCCGCCGGCAGCGCCAAGGCGGCCAGCAGCGCCAGCGCCGAGCGGCCTGGCTTCATCCTACTCTTGCGGGCGCTCACAATGTCATCCATTTATCGTCCAGGCTCAGGGTGTACAGGGTCAGCGTCAGTTTCGCCTCGGGATAGCTGCCGGCCTGCAGCTCGGCCCTGCCCCAGAAAAGCTGCTGCGGCAGCCGTTCCAGCGCTTCCATATACGCCAGCATGTCCAGATAGCTGCCCTGTAAAACCAGTTCGACGCCATGGCGGTACAGCAGCTCGCGCGGCTTGGCCTGGCCCGCCGCTGCCGGCGCGGCGCTGCCCTGGGCCGCATGCTGAGCCGCCATCGCCACGCTGGCCTGCACGTCTTCCTTCGACGTCACGTTGGCGAAACCCGGCGTAGCGGCAGGCGCTGGTTTTGCATATGTCAGCGGCTCGCTCAAGCCCGACACCGGCAGGGTTTTCAGCGACAGCAGGCGCAAACGCGTATTGGCGCGCAGGATCTGCTCCAGCAGCGGCACCATTTTCTGCGGCGCGACCAGACCATGCTGCACGGCGCGCAGCGCGCCGCTTTCGGTTTCGATATTGCGGCGCAGCTCGACGATGCGCCTGCGGCTTTCCATATCCGGATCGACGGCAAAGGCCGCGACCTTGGCATTGATCTCGGCATCGATATTGCCGGCCTGCTTGTGCTGCTGCTCGATTTGCAGGCGCAGTGCCTTGTGCCTGGCGTATTGCGGCGCCAGCGCCAGCTGATACATCAGGAACACCAGCGCGGCAAAGGCGGCAGCCAGCACCATGCCGCGTTCGCGCAAGCTCAAGGCATCGATGCGGGAGGCCAGCTTGATCCACTGTTCCTTCATTTCTTGCCCTCCTCCACACTCTGGGATTGCAGGCTGAATTGCACATAGCGCGGCAAGGCCGGCGCTGGTGCGGCGACGGCCGGTGCGGCCGGCGCATTCGCCAGCGCGCCCGCCGCCGGCGGCGTCTGCGACAAGCCCGGCATGGCCACAGGTGCGCTAACCGCAGGCGCCAGCGGGACAACGGACACGCCAGACCCGCCTTCGGGCGCGGACGGCTGGGTAATCTGGAGCGCGCCGAAGGTCTTGCCGCGCATCGACTTCTCATCCTTCAACCGCCCGATATACGCAGGAATCAGGGCTGCCTGCATGGCACGGCCTTGCAGCGCGATATCCTGCCCCGCGCCGACAATATTCACGCCGGTCAGCCACAGCCCCTGCACATTCTGGCGCGCAAAAGCGCGGAAGTATTCGGCATAACCTTCGGTGTTGCCGATCTCGCCGCGTTTCAGCACCGCCTCTACTTCCTGCAGGGATTGCAGCTGCGCTTGCAACTGGGCGATTTCCGCCTCCAGCTGCTTGCTCTTCTGGCGCGGCACGAATTCGGCATTGGCCTTGTTCAAGCGCGCATGGCTGGCGTCCAACAGCGCCTTGCCGGCATTCGCCTCCACTTGCAGCGTCGAGCTGCGGTAATTCAGGAAGACCGCCAGCGCCACCAGGACCAGGGCCATCGCCCCCAGCGCCTGCGCCATATGCGCAGCCGTGAAGATTTTCTTCTGCTTCAGGAAGATGGGGTTGAATAGATTGATCTGCTGGCTCATAACACCACCGCTTCCACGCGCAAAGCCGCGCCCAGCGTCAGGAAGAAGCGCTGCTGCGCCTCCACCGTGGCCAGGTCGGGCGCCGCGTCCAGGTCGAAGACATCGGCCAGGTTCAGCACCTCCACCGGCATGTACAGATTCTGCGCCAGGAATTCATGCAGGCCCGCAGCGCCGGTCGGCGCCAGCAGCAGGCGCGAGACGCTGACGAAATGGTATTGGCGGTCGAAGTGGTCGAGCGAGCGTTGCAGCTCAAGGGTGATCTTGTCGAAGTAGATATGCTGGCTGTTCGGATTCGGGTCCAGCAGCTGCTGCAGATTGACGTCGATGCGGCGCGACAGATACAGCTCGCCGCCGGCGCTGATAGTAAGCAGGCCACCGTCTTCATCGAAGGACAGCACGGCCAGGCCGCGTCCCTCCTGCTCCAGCAGGGCGGCGATATTCCGCTGCGCCATTTCCGGGATGTCGATCGCGCTCAGGCCAATCGCGCCCTCATCGAACAGGCTTTGGCGCGACTCAATCAGGCTATTGCGGGCAGCCACGGCGAACATCGAATGGGGACGACCGGCGGCGGCATTCTTGTCGACCGGGATATCCAGCACGTCGATGGTGGCGTCGTCGATATGGAAATCCAGCATATCCTTCAAGCGCCAGCGCACGGCCGTTTTCAGCTCGTTCTGCGCCACGTTGGGCGCCTCCACCGACAGGAGCTGGTATTCGCCGCCGGCCAGCAGGGTGCTGCAATGGTGCTGCGCGGCGCGCAGTTCGCGACCCAGTTTTTCCAGCAGTTCGGGAGAATGGCTGGGTTGGCAGGGGTGGAAAGCCGCCGCCAGCACCTTCGGCTTGGCATTCGGCGAGCGCTGCACGCTGGCCGCGCACACCCCGTCGCCGTGGAAGGAGAGTGTCAGCCAGTCTTGTTTTTTTGTTTCCCTGGAGAAAAATCTCATGCCGGCAATCAAAATAGTTGGCGTTACCTGAGGTCTACGCGCTAATGGGTTGATTATATTTAAGTTTGCAAAATTTCCGAGGCTAATTTTGCAATTCCGGTACAAAAAACGCAAAATTTCCCTCTTCGCAGCGAACTCAAGCACCCTGCGGCGGAGCAAACTTGACACATTACTCTCAAGCATGATCTGATGGAGCATGGACTCGCGCCTCACTTCCCTGTTGCCGAAATTCGCGGCAGTGCCTCTTGCTTTTCTGCTGTGCGCGGCCGCTTCGCCAGCCCTGGCCGACACCTATAATCTGCCGGCCGACCTGAAAAAATCCCCGTTCAATTGCACCGGCTCCGGCCAGGACTATAACTGCGGCAACATCGATCTGGACAAGGATGCGGTGCTGGTATTGAATGGGCCGATCCGCCTTCAGGTTTCCGGCAATTTCACCGCACACAAGGATTTAACTACGGTCAATGACGACCACAACCATGGTAGCTACCCCTTCGACTTAACGGTCGGCGGCAATGTCGACCTGAAGAAAAATCTCAACGCCACGATGACACTCACCGTAGGCGGTCAGCTCGATGTCGCGATGAACGCTCGTCTCTGGGGCAATATCACGGTTGGCGGTAGCGCCAATTTCGCAAAGGATTCGATCTACTACGGCGACGTCACCGTAGGCGGCCATCTGAAGGTGGACAAGAATACCTATATCACTGGCATCTGCCGCGCCGGCTCCACCAACTTCTACGGCTGCGGCAAACCGCCACCGACCGATCCCACGCTCCACCATGTCCGAATCGCTCACAGCGGCACCGCGCTGACCTGCACGCCAGCCACGATCACGCTCTATGCCTGCACCGATAGCGACAGCGGTGATGCCTGCATCGCCTATACCAGCGGCGTCAGCGGCAACCTCAAAACCGATAGCGGCATCAGCATCAAATTCGAAATTCCCAAGGACAGCAGCTCTAGCAGCATTCCACTGCGGGTTACCACAGCAGGCACAGTCAAGCTGTCGGCTGACGGTTATGTATCCAGCGATCTCTACACCTGCTCGAACGGCAAGAGCGCCAGTTGTGACCTCAATTTCAGGGATTCGGCTTTTATGCTCAACGTACCGGACCATCTTTCCGGAATCTCGCAGAAATTGACGATTGCCGCCGTTCAGAAAGATGACACCACCAACAAGTGCGTACCTGGCTTTAGTGGCAAGCGGGATATTAGCCTTAGCTGCGGCTATATCAATCCAGGCCAGGATACCGCCAATATTTCCAGGCTCCCGCTCAACATCGCCAAAACCGATATCGCATGTGGAGCCACATCCGCAACACTTGTCAGCCTAGATTTCGATGCGCAAGGCGTTGCCGCTCCCGACTTAATCTATAACGAAGTCGGCACCCTAAACGTTAGCGCCAACCTGACCAGTCCACTCATGGCCGGCTCCACCAGTTTTACCGTGGCGCCGGCCAGCTTTGGCATCGCAGCCAAGGGCAATCAGCCGTTCAAGGCTGGTGTCGCCTTCCAGGCGGATGTCACGGCTAAAAATGCCAACGGCCAAACGACCGTCAATTTTGGCCTGGAGACACCGCCGCCCCAGGTAAGGATCACGTTAAAAAAATGCAGTCCCACCGCTGGCCGCGATGGCACTTTCACTGAGGGCTTTATTTCCAAATTCAAAGCTGGCCAGGCGAGCACAGGCGATATGAGTTGGAGTGAGGTCGGGGTCGGCCAGTTCCGGGCCTACCTCGACACCAATCCAGCCTCCTCCTCGCCACCACTGGCGTATCTATCATCCAACATCAGGCCGGACAGCAGCACTACTTGCAACGCTGTCTTTGTGCCCGATCATTTTGATATCCAATACAGCCCGGAAGCGCGGCCTTTCTGGTATTCCGCCCAGCCCATGGCCAAGGTCAAGGTCATTGCTCGCGCCTATGCCGCCGACAAGACAGCAGCCACCACGACCTACAACTATATGTTAGAAGCGCCATCCACCGCCGAAGTCGTCTTGAAGGCTTATCGCAATCCCCTGGACAGTGAGATCGACGCGCAAATCGGTGAGCTGGACGTTAAGAAAATTCAGGGTTCGGCCTTTGTGAAAAAGATTAACGGCAAGGATGAGGGTCAAGGCGAAGCTGAAATCACTACCACCTTCACCTTCAAGAAGATGAAAACCCCGCCGCAAGATCTGCGGCTGCGCGCGATCGATGGCATCACAAGTTCCAAGGATGGAATAGAGTCTCCCACCATCATCCGTACCGGCCGCCTGCGCCTTTTCAACGCCTTTGGCGGAGCGAATGCCGTAGTACCAATGACTGTGCGTGCGGAGTATTGGAATGGCACCAACTGGACGTGGAACTCCCAGGACAAATACACCAAAATCCTGCGCTCCGCAGTCGCTCTGAGTGGTACGCTCAGCGGTACAGTCAACAACGATCTAGCATTGATTAACGGCGAAGATCAGCTAAAGCTGACCAAGACCGCCGGCAGCAAAGGGTATCTGGATGTGGCACTCAACCTAGCCCTGAATGCCGGCGGCAATTCGAAAGACCGGTCCTGCCTTGGCACCCATCCCGATAGCCAAAGCAGCGGCACCCCCTGGCTACGCTCCTGGTATGGCTTCTGCTCCTCTGGCGACAATCCAGACAATGACCCGGCAGCGCGTGCCAACTTCGGCGTAAGCGCACCTGAAAATCGCGCCACAATTTTTGTGCGCGAGGTGTTCAATTGAAGACCTCAGCACAAGGCTACACAATGGTGGAATTGGTCACGGTGATGGTACTGCTGGGAATACTGTCGGCCATCATGGTCCCACGCATGCTGAGCGATCCCGGCATGGCAGGGTCAGCTTTCCGCGCCGATATTTTGACCGCCCTACGCTATGCGCAGAAAACTGCAGTTAGCCACCGGCGCGTGGTCTGGGCTACGCTCAACAACAACTCCCTCATCCTACAAATCGCCACCACCAATCCAGCCGCCACCGACGCCGCTGGTGCTTGCCTCGGCGCCCCCTTGCCGCCGCCAGACAACAGCAGCTATTCGAGCACCAGCGCTACTGCAAGCTATACCACGCTTCCACCGCCTCTCGCCCTGCACTTCCAACCCAATGGCGAAATCACCACCGACTGCACCGGCGCCACGCTGGCAAACCAGACGATAGTCGTTACCGCCGCTAATCAAAACGAACCCGTAATCAATATTGTGGGAGTCACCGGCCATGTGGACTAGGCGCACCCGGGGAATGACGCTGGTAGAACTGGTGGTAGCCATGGTCATCATCGGCGTAAGCCTGGCTGGCGTACTCACGGCGTTTTCGAACGCCAGTACCACGAGCACCGATCCTATGGTGATCAAACAGGTAACTGCAATTGCCGAAGGCATGATGGAGGAAATCCAGAGAATGCCTTTCGCAGCTCAGTCTAATGACCTACCCGCCAACTGCGCGCGCGATACCTACAACGATCTGCAAGACTATAACGGCTATAACTGCCCAGTAGTCGATGTGAATGGCAACACCATTGCGGGACTGGCCGGTTACACAGTCCAGGTAACAGTAATTCAGGTAGCCGTGGGTTCACCCATGTTTATCGCAGCCGCGCCGGCAAACGCATTGGAAATCAATGTACAGGTCAGCAATGGCACCCACATCTTTAATCTCCGAGGCTGGCGCACCAATTTCGGCGCTTTCCAGCTTGCTTCGCCATGAAGAAACATCATAAAGGCTTTACGCTGGTCGAACTGATTGTGGTGATGGTCATCGTCGCCGTATTAGCCACGAGCCTAGTGGTCTTTTTGCGACCCGCCCTGAACAACTATTTAGCCGTAGGCCGGCGCGCCGCGCTCAGCGACCAGGCCGATGGTGCTATGCGCCTGATGATGCGCGACATTCGCCTGGCCGTACCCAACTCCATCCGCCAGCCGGCAAACAACTGCTTTGAACTGGTTCCTGGATCGGGAGGAGGTCGCTTCCGCATCGCCGCCGACAGTACGACCGCGAACAGCCTGCCTCTGCAAGCCTCGGAGCCGGTTCCCGCTTTTGACATATTCATGCCGCAAGCGCCCGTTTTGCCTGCGGTCGGAGACTGGATCGTAATCGGCAACTTGACGGCGGCAGACATCTATAACACACCCAGCCCGACTCGCAGCAAGATTCAGCTGATCGCAGCGCCGCCAGTGTCCGCAACACCTGTCGGCACCCACCGCATTACCGTGGCCTCGCCACCAGTGAATATTCCGCCGGGTTATGATGGCGCTCGTTTCATGGTGGTGCCAGTGGCAATCGGACCAGTCATGTACGCCTGCAATCCCGGACTTGCGAATGGGCGCGGTACGGGGACGCTGTTGCGCTATTCCGGTTACGGCTTCAATGCGAACCAGAATAATTGCAATGCTCCACTTACCCCCGCAGGCCAGGCTGCCGCACCGTTTCTGGTAGCCAGCAATGTCTCTACCTGCACCATGACATACGATCCCAATCCTGGTGCAACTCAAGGCAGCGGCTACATATCCATCCAACTGACGCTAACAGACGATAATGAATCGGTTGCGCTAACCTACGGCGCTCACACGAGTAACGTGCCATGACCGGACGATACAGACAAACAGGATTCGGCGTTATCGCCGCACTGGTGATTATGGTATTGCTGGCCTCACTGGCCGCCGTGGTGATACGCACCAGTACAGGGCAGCAAGCGGCATCGGGACAGGATATCACCGCAACCTACGCCAATCAGGCAGCAAGGGCTGGGGTGGAATGGGGACTGTATCAGGCACTCACGAGCAGCACGTGCAATACCAATCAAGTCTTGAATTTCACCACTCAGAACGGCTTTACCGTAGTGGTGAACTGCACGCAGACAAACTTCAATGAAGGAGTTAACGCCACCGGCGCAGCAATCGGCAAAACGATTTACGTCATTGACTCCATCGCCTGCAACGCCGCCGCCTGCCCTAATGCGGCAGCGGCGGCTCGTGGCGATTACGTGGAGCGTAGGCGGATGGCCACGGCCGGCGCTACCCAGGCGGGGCCGCCAAACCCTGGCGCCGCCTGCAATTAACAGCCGTTTATGTTCATGGCAATGGCTGGAGCACCATTGGCTGCGGCCTGCGTATAGGATACGAAACAGGTTGCACCTGCTGTAGTGTTCGCGACGGAATTCGGCACAACTGCGATCTGTCCTGCGGCAATAACAGGGTTATTGCCGCCCGAATTTGCCTGGGTGACAATGAGGTAATCAAGGCCATTGATATCGATCCCAGCCGCCTGCAGCAGTGTATTGTTGGCGGTAGGGTAACCGTTTGTCATACCGACAACCACACCTTCAGCATTCACCGCAGCGTTCGGGTTCACCAGAAAGCGGGCATGGGCCATGGCTGAAGTGGAATTAAGCGAGCCTCGCAATCCATTCAATGCAGCGACACGCGCATCGCGCCCCATATCAATGAAGCGCGGCAGCGCCGTAGCAGCCAGGATGCCCAAAATCACGATCACAACGATCAATTCAATCAGGGTAAAACCACCCTGGCCTTGTTTGCGAATTGCGTTGATTGCCTGTTTATTCATTAGTTTCTCCGTAAATCATCCTGCAACAGAAATTGCGCAGCGGATACATAAAAGTAACATATTCTCACTTACTTATCCATGACTTGCTCCAACGATATCCCTTTATTTTCGGGCTTTCCACCAGTTTCGGAGGCGTCTCCATTACTAGCCATTAGCCGGAATTTCAGAGGGCGGCGTTTTTCGTTAGAAAAGAATTCATATTTAGCTGGCAAATAAAGCAAGGTTTTTTCGGCACGGTCGAAGTACCAGCGACCCGCTTCCAGCTCATCCAGCTGAGGCGCTTCGCGTTCACCGTCATAATTTCCAGGTGGACGTAATAACCATGACATGGGATTTGCCCCAGCAAGTAGGGACAAATCCCTCGTTTTGCCTCGGATATGCGCTTCCGTCGCCCTGCTCTGCACCGTGATGCGCAATTGGGCCAGCACCTGGGCCACGGCGGCCCGCTCCGCTTCTTCCTGATAAAACAGTACTCTTTGCAAGAATACCGTACCCAGGATGGCAATCACCACCAGCACCACACTCAGTTCAAACAGGCTGAAGCCCCGTCGTTGCGCGGCGGCGACAGCTTGCCAGTCCGCGCGCGGCGTTTTCATTTGTGCAGGGCCGCCTTGCCCAAGTCCCAGATCGGCAGGAAGATGCCGAGCGCTAGCACCAACACCATGGCGCCCAGTGCGACGATCAGGATAGGTTCAATCTGCGCCGACAATGTTTTGAGTTCGTAATCCACCTCGCGCTCATACATTTGCGCGATCTCGTCCATCAGCTCGTCGAGCGAGCCGGATTCCTCGCCGACAGCGATCATTTGCAGCACCACGGGCGTGAACACATTGGCCGCCGACGCCGTGCGCAGGATGCTTTCGCCGCGCTCCACGCCGTCGCGCATCTGTTCGACGCGCGCACTCAAATAGCTGTTATCCACCGTTTGCGCCACCACCGTCAGCGCCTGCACAATCGGCACGCCGCTGCGGCTGGACAGCGCGAAGCTGCGCGCGAAGCGGGCCAGCGTGGCTTTGCGGATGATCTTGCCCGCGATGGGCAGATCGAGCTTGAATTTGTCCCACTTGTAGCGGCCCTTGGTGGTGCGCACATAGCGGACGAAGGCGACGATGCCGCCCGCCAGCGCCCCCGCCATCAGCGGCCAATACTGCACGGTGAAGTTCGACGTTCCCAGCAAAATGCGCGTCATCAGCGGCAATTCGGCGTTGAAACCGGCGAAGACCTTGGCGAAAGCGGGAATCACGAAGATATTCACTACCGTCATGGCCGCGATGATGGCCACCACCACAAAGGTCGGATAGCGCAGCGCGGTCGTGACCCGCTCGCGCATATCGCGGTCGAATTCCATATGGTCGAACAGGCGCAGGAAGACTTCTTCCAGCCGCCCCGTCATCTCCCCCACCCTGACCATGGACAGGTAGAAGGCTGAAAACACGTCAGGATGGCGGCGCATGGCGGCCGACAGCTCGCGCCCCGCATCGAGCGACTCGCGCAAATCCTTGATCACCCGGCCGAAGGATTTGCTGACCGCCGATTCCTGCAGGCCCGCCAGGCCGCGCATGATCGGCACGCCCGCCTTGAGCAGCGTGTAAAGCTGGCGGCTGAACAGCTGCACGTCCATGCTGGTGACTTTTTTCTCGGTCAGGCGCGCCCACCAGTTCTCGCCCTCGCCGCCCTTATCTACTTTTTTAGTGGTGACGGCAATCTCGATGGGCGTGACGCCGGTGCTGAACAGCTGGTCGGCCACGGCGCTGCTGTCCGCGCCTTCCAGCACGCCCTGCATCAATTCGCCGCGCGCATTGCGTCCCTTGTAGCTGAAGAAGGGCACGTCAATCCTCTTGCTGGTTGCTGATGCGCATAGCTTCGGACACCGTGGTGCGGCCCTGCACCACCAGCGCCACCGCGTGGCGGCGCAGGGTCATGCCCGCCATCTGGGCCGTCGCCACTTTGACGAAGTGGCCCATATCATGATGGTTGGCGGCGTCCACCACGGCCGATGTCATTTCCAGCAGCTCGTAGACGCCGGTACGGCCGCGATAACCCATGCCGTTGCAGTGCGAGCAGCCCTTGCCCGCGTGGTAATGGCCGCTGGCGGCCCCCTCGCCCAGTTCCAGCTTCAGCCACTCAGCTTCGGTGGCGGTCGGCGTATACGGCGCGGTGCAGCTTTCGCAGATCACGCGCACCAGGCGCTGGGCCAGCACCGCTTGCAGCGAGCTGCCCACCATATAGCGCGGCACGCCCATATCCATCAGGCGCAGCGGGGTGCTGACGGCGTCGTTGGTGTGCAGGGTGGAGAGCACCAGGTGGCCGGTCATGGCGGCGCGCAGGCCGATGGCGGCGGTTTCCTGATCGCGCATCTCGCCCACCAGCACAATGTCCGGGTCTTGCCGCAGGGCCGAACGCAGCACGCGGGCGAAGTTAAGGTCGATCTTGTCATTGACCTGCACCTGATTGATGCCGGGCAGGCGGTACTCGACCGGGTCTTCCACCGTGATCAGCTTTTTTTCGACCGAGTTCAGTTCGGACAGGGCGCAGTACAGCGTGGTGGTCTTGCCGCTGCCGGTCGGTCCCGTCACCAGCACCAGGCCATTGGGACGCTGCACAATGCTGCGGAAGCGTTCCAGCAGCTCGCGCGGCATGCCGATGGCGTCCAGCTTGAGCGGCGCCCCGCCCTGGTTCAAAAGACGCATGACCACCGATTCGCCATACTGGGTCGGCATGGACGAAATACGCACATCGATGCGCTGGTTGCGCACCCGCACGCCGAAACGGCCGTCCTGCGGCAGGCGCTTTTCCGAAATATCCAGGTCCGACATCAGTTTCAGACGCAGGGCCAGGGCCGGTGCGATCTTGATATCGGCCTCGGTCTGCAGATGCAGCACGCCGTCGATGCGGAAGCGGATCTGCAGCCGGCTTTCCTGCGGCTCGATATGGATGTCCGAAGCGCGCACCTGCACCGCGTCGTCGAACACCGATTGCAGCAGTTTGACGACGGGCGCCTCTTCCAGCCCGGGATTGGCGGCCAGCGTGCCGAAGTCGATGGAGACGTCGCCGATATCCTGTTCCAGCTCGCGCGCCAGGTCGGTGATGTCCTCGGTGCGGCGGTAGATGCGGTCGATGGCGGCCAGCACCTCGGTCTCGTTCACCACTGCCAGCTCGACGGTGCGGCGCACCAGGCGCGCAATCTCGTCGTAGGCAAACAGGTCGGTGGGGTCGGACATGCCGACCAGCAGCGAGGTGGTGCGGTCTTCCAGGATCAGGGCGCGGAAGCGGCGCGCCTGGGTTTCCTGCAGCTGGCGCACCAGTTCCGGATTGATATTGTAGAACTTGAGGTTGATGTAGGGGATATTCAGCTGGCGCGCCAGGGCGCCGGCGATCTGTTCCTCGGTCACATAGCCGTTCTCGATGAAGACCCGGCCCAGCTTGCGCCCGCTGCGCTTTTGTTCCGTGAGCGCGAGGCCCAGCTGTTCTTCGGACAGCAGCTTTTGCTGTACCAGGATCTCGCCCAGCCGGACTTTCTCGGGCCTTGCCATGCTCACTCCACGAATATCACAGTGAGGGCATTGTAAGCCGAATGTCAGTCTTGCCGCTAGCTAAAGAAGGCCATTCTTGCTACAGTATGCCTCGCCCGAACTCTGCCCTGATACATGGACCAAGCCGCTCTGCGCTTTCGCAATGTCACCAAACGCCATGCGCAGCGGCCGGTGCTCGATGGCGTCGATCTGACGGTGGAGCGCGGCGAGTTCTTCGGCCTGGCCGGGGTGAATGGGGCGGGCAAGACCAGCCTGCTCAAATGCCTGCTCGATTTTTGCGCACTGGACGGCGGCGATATCGAGATTTTCGGCGCCAGCCATCTGCGCCCGGAAGCGCGCCAGCCGCTGGCCTATCTGCCGGAACGCTTTACCCCGCCCTACTATCTGACGGGCGACGATTTTCTGAAATACGTGCTGAAATTGCAGGGACAGGCTTACGAGCCGGCTGCCGTGGCCGCGATGCTGGCCGCGCTGGACCTGGAGGACACCGCCTTGAAGCGCACTGTACGCAGCTATTCCAAGGGCATGACCCAGAAACTGGGCCTGGCCGCCTGCTTCCTCAGCCGCAAGCGCCTGTACGTGCTGGACGAACCGATGAGCGGCCTCGATCCCAAAGCGCGCGCCCTGCTCAAACAGCTTTTGCAGCATTTGCGCAACGATGGCGCCAGCCTGCTGTTCACTTCGCACGCGCTGGCCGATGTCGAGGAAATCTGCGACCGCATGGCCATCCTGCACGGCGGACGCATCCGCTTCGCCGGCACGCCCGAACACTGCCGCAGCCGCTACGGCGCTTCCACGCTGGAAGCGGCCTTCCTGCAAGCGATCGAATAGGCCCGCCATGTACCAGTCCCATTTCGGCCTGAAGCAGGCGCCCTTCAACATCACACCCAATCCCGCCTTTTTCTACAGCGGCAATGAGCGCGGCGCCATGCTCGACGCCTTGCTATATGCGGTGGGCAGCGGCGAAGGCATCATCAAGGTCACGGGCGAAGTCGGCAGCGGCAAGACCATGCTGTGCCGCATGCTCGACAGCCAGCTGCCGCCCCATGTGGACGTGATCTACCTGGTCAATCCCAGCCTGGGGCCGGAAGAAGTGCTGTATGCCATCGCCGGCGAACTGGGGCTGAATGCGGAAGGCTTGCGCGGCAACGAGGTGCTGCGCCTGCTGAACGCCGACTTGATCGCGCGCCACAGCGCCGGCCGCCAGGTGCTGCTGCTGGTCGAGGAAGCCCAGGCCATGCCACTGGAAACGCTGGAAGAGGTGCGCCTGCTGACCAATCTGGAAACGGCCCACCACAAGCTGCTGCAGATCGTGCTGTTCGGCCAGCCGGAGCTGGACGAGAGCCTGGCCCTGCCGCGCATGCGCCAGCTGCGCGAACGCATCACCCACAGCTTCACGGTGCCGCCGCTGGCGCCCGAGCTGCTGCCCGACTTCCTCGCCTTCCGCCTGCAGGCGGCCGGCCATAGCGGGCGCCCCCTGTTCAGCAAGGGCGCGGTCAAGCTGATCGCGCGCGTCTCGCAAGGCATTGTGCGGCGCGTGAACATCCTGGCCGACAAGGCCTTGATGGCGGCGTTTGCCGACGACGCAGCCACCGTGCGGCCGGCCCATGTGCGCCAGGCCATCCGCGACAGCAGCTTTGCCGCGCCGCCGCGCGCCCTGCCCGCCTGGCTGCTGTTCGGCGCCGGCTTCGTGCTGGCCTTGCTGGTGGCGGGCGCCTGGCTGGTCTGGCAGCAGTCGCTGGCGCCGCCGGACGGCTACGGCAAGGGCCGGCCAGCGGCGCAGTCGAAGGCTGGCTCCGCATCCCGATTTGCAGGATGAGCGCTTTTATAAGATTATGTCAACTTTAACCCCCGGACCAACCTCGCTCCCGCGGACTACAACAATGAAAAAACTCGCGGCTCCCCTGCTTTCCACCGCTTGCGCCCTGCTCGCCGGCTGCGCCGCGCCGCAACTGCCGGTATCGACCTCGCATGTGACGGAAAGCCCGCGCCCGGCCGGCGCCATCCCCGACCCGGTGCAGCAAAGCCCGGCCCTGCCGCCGCCGCGCCCCGGCGCGCGCGTGGAAACCTATAGCGTCACGGTGCATAAGGTGCCGGTGCAATCGGTACTGTTCGCGCTGGCGCGCGACGCGGGCTTGAACGTGGACATCCACCCATCGATCGAGGGCATGGTCACGCTGAATGCGCTGGACCAGACCCTGCCCCAGCTGCTGGCGCGCATCGCGCGCCAGGTCGATATGCGCTACGAAATCGAAGGCAATAACCTGATCGTGCTGCCGGACCAGCCGTATTGGCGAAATTACAAGGTCGATTACGTGAACATGGCGCGCTCGACCCAAAGCAGCGTGAGCATCGCCACCCAGATTTCGACCACGGGCGGCTCGTCGGCGACGCAAACTATCAATCCGGCGACCGGCCAGACCTCGACCGCCACCCAAACAGTGGGCGGCGGCACCAATAATTCCACCACCTCGGTCGCCAACCGTTCGGATAATAATTTCTGGTACAGCCTGGAGAAAAATATCCGCGACATGCTGCGCCCGACCAATCTGAACGATCCGCTCACCGATCCCCTGGCCCAGCTGCGCGAGCAGACTGGCGGCCAGCAGGGCCAGGCCAATCCCTACGGTCAAGCCGGCCAAGTGGGCGGCGCGCCAGGCCAGCCGGGCGTGAATCCGGGTGGCTATGCTGGCGGCGCGGGCTATCCCGGCGCGGCCCAACCATATGGCGTGCCGCAGCCGGGCTATCCGGCGGCGGGCGAGCAAGGCTACGGCGTGGCGGCCGGCGCGACCGGCGCCCAGGGCGCGGGCGGACGCACTGCGCCGCGCAGCAACAATACCGTGGTGGTCAACCAGGAAGGCGGCCTGATCGCGGTGCGCGCCACCAGCCGCCAGCACGACAAGATCCAGGAATTCCTCGACACCGTGCTGGCCACCGCCAAGCGCCAGGTGCTGATCGAGGCGACTGTGATTGAGGTCAAGCTGGGCGACCAGTACCAACAGGGCATTAACTGGTCGCGCGTCAGCAGCAATGGCGAATCGACGCTGATGCAGGGCGGCGTGGCGGCAGGAAGCAATCCGCTGCCGAATACCACCGCGCCAGGCTTCATGCTGTTCAAGTACAACAACCCCACCACGCGCCTGGGCAATATCACGGCCGCCGTGCAGTTGCTGGAATCCTTCGGCAAGGTGAAAGTGCTGTCCAGCCCCAAGATCAGCGTGATGAACAACCAGACCGCGCTGCTCAAGGTGGTGGATAACAATATCTTCTTCACGCTCAAGGTCACGCCGGCCGTGATGACGTCCACCGGCACCATCGCCACGCCCGCCACCTACGAGTCCAAGGTGGAGACCGTGCCGGTCGGTTTCGTGATGAGCGTGACGCCGCAGATTTCCGAGAGCGACGAGGTGACGCTGAACGTGCGCCCCACCATCACGCGCGTGGTCGGCTTTGTGCAGGATCCGAATCCCGAGCTGGCCAAGCAGAACGTCATCAGCAAGGTGCCGGTGATCCAGGCGCGCGAGCTGGAGTCGGTCATGAAGGTTAGCAGCGGCCAAGTGGCCGTGATGGGCGGCTTGATGCAGGATTCGGTTGACAACACCAAGGACGGCCTGCCCGGCGTGAGCAGCGTGCCGCTGCTGGGCAATCTCTTCTCCTATCGGAACGAGACGGCCAGCAAGACCGAGCTGGTGATCTTCATGCGCCCCATCGTGGTCAAGGACGCCAGCCTGAATGGCGATTACAAGGATTACCGCTACCTGCTGCCGGACCAGGTGCCGCTGAACGCCCAGCCCTATCCGCAATCGGTCCCGCCCCAGGTGCGCAACCCTGCTTTCGGATCGGGTGAACAATGAGCCTGCTGATGCAAGCATTGAAAAAGGCCGAACGCGCCAAGCAGAGCAATCTGCCGGACGAGGAGCTGGAGCGCCCATCCGAGGCCTTCGACGACATCCTGGCGCTGGAGCCGCAAAGCCCTGCCGCGCCGCAAGCTGGCACGGCGGGGCTGTCGCTGGAACCGCTGGATGCATCGGCCTATACCTCGCGCAGCGCCGCCGGCATGGCCAGTGCGACCACGGACCACGCGTACGAAGCGGCCACAGCGCCCAGCGAGGAACCCAGCCTGGCGCCCCTCGATTTCACACCGTCCGGTTCCGGCGAGATTCCACTGGTTCCCGCCACGGAGGCCATCCACGATCCAGTGCCGCCCCAGGCGCGGCAGGAAGCGGCGCCCGCCGCGGCCGCAGCGCCGCGCACGCCACCAGGCCAGCAGACCGCTCAGCCGGCGGCCAGGCGCAGCGGCCAGACACCGCGCCACAGCGCGCGGCCAAGCCATGAGAAGACGGCTGGACGCATCGATCCGGCCCATCTGCGGCTGGCCATCCTGGGCGGAATTCTGGCGCTGATCGTGATCATTTTCGGTTTGATGTACTGGCGCGCCCTGACCGCGCGGCCTGGTGCTTCTCTGCCCATGGTGGCAATGCCGGGCCAGGGCGGCGTGCCGCCAGCCACGGTCGTGGTCCCCGCCGCTCCGGCCGGCGATGCCGCCGCCACGCCCGCTGTTGACGGCGCCGCACCGCAGCCTCCCGCTCCGGCCTACGCCGCGCAGCCATCGCCGGTAGAGCAAAGAATGTCGCCGGAAGAGGCACAAGCCGCAAGCCGTGCTGCTACCGAACGCCAAGCCGCCGAAACGCATCAGCCAACGCAAGGCGTCGCTCCCGCGCCGGCCAGCAACGGCGCATTCCATGCCACCGCTCCTTCCGCTAGCTCAGACAGCAGCGCCGGCCTGACGCCTATTGGCGCCGAAAGCGGCGAGCTGCGTATCGTGCGCAATAGCGCGGCCCAGCAAGTGCCACCTCTCATCCAGGCGGCTTATCAAAGCTTCCAGGCGGGCGATATGGCCGGGGCGGGCCAGCAGTATGCCCAGGCGCTGCAGCAAGACCCGAACAACCGCGACGCACTGCTCGGCAGCGCCGCCGTGGCCTTGCGCGAGCAGCGTCCAGCCCAAGCCAGCGCCGCATATCTGCGCCTGCTGGAACTCGATCCCAACGATGGTGAGGCCTTGGCAGGCCTGAGCAGCCTGCGCGGCGGCGACGCCGGCCAGACCGAGGGTCGGCTGAAAGCCATCCTGCAGCGCGCCCCGGAATCGGCGCCGGTGCACTTCGCGCTCGGCAATCTGTATGCACGCCAGGGCCGCTGGCCGGAGGCACAGCAAGCCTTCTTCCGCGCTTACACCGGGTCGCCCTCCAATCCCGATTACGCCTTCAACCTGGCGATCGGGCTGGATCGCCTGAACCAGGGCAAGCTGGCCCTGGGCTATTACGAACGCGCCCTGGCGCTGGCGCAGGCCACGCGCGCCAGCTTCGACCAGGCGGCCGCGCTCCGCCGCTTGCAGGAACTGGCCGCCGCCGCGCGCTGAACATAACGATACATGGCAGAACAAGCAAAACTCCCGCTGGGCAAGCTGCTGATCCAGAAAGGCGTGATCAGCGAAGACCAGTTGCGCATCGCGCTGATCGAGCAGAAACGCAGCAATGAGCCGCTGGGCAAGCTGCTCATCACGCTCGGCTTCGTGACCGAGGCCACGGTGCGCGAAGCCCTCAGCGAAAACCTGAAAACCCCGGCTGCCGACCTGAATAGCCTGGTGGTGGACGCCATCGCGCTCCAGCTGATTCCCAAGGACGTGGCCAAGCGCTACCGTGTCTTCCCCATCGTCTACGAGCGCCACAGCGACAACCTGATCCTGGCCATGTCGGACACCAGCAATATCGTGGCGCTGGATCAGATCAGCGCCATGCTGGTCAAGGGCATCACGATTACGCCGCTGCTGGTGAACGAATCGGATATCGCGCGCGCCATCGACCAGTACTACGGCTTCGAGCTGTCCATCGACGGCATCCTGCACGAGATCGAAACGGGCGAGGTCAATTACCAGAGCATGAGCTCCACCTCGGACGAGTACAGCCAGCCCATGGTGCGCCTGATCGACGCCCTGCTGGCCGACGCGGTGCAGAACGGCGCCTCCGACATCCACTTCGAGCCGGAGCAAAGCTTCCTGCGCATCCGCTACCGCATCGACGGCATCCTGCGCCAGATCCGCAGCCTGCACAAATCCTACTGGCCGGCCATGGTGGTGCGCCTGAAGGTGATGAGCAATATGAATATCGCCGAGACGCGCGCGCCGCAGGATGGCCGCATCAGCATCAAGTTCTCGGGCCGCCAGATCGACTTCCGCTCCAGCGCCCAGCCCACCACGCATGGCGAAAATTTCGTGCTGCGCGTGCTGGACCGGCAGAAAGGCATCGTGCCGCTCGATGGCCTGGGCCTGGCCGAAGCCGAACTGCAGCTGCTGAAACTGATGATCGCCCGTCCCGATGGCTTGATCCTCGTCACCGGCCCCACCGGCAGCGGCAAGACCACCACCCTGTATTCGATCCTGAACCATATCAACACCGAAAGCGTCAACATCATGACGCTGGAAGACCCTGTCGAATACCCGATGTCGATGATCCGCCAGACTTCAGTCAACGAGTCGGCCAAGCTGGGCTTCGCCGACGGCATCCGCTCCATGATGCGGCAAGACCCGGACGTGATCCTGGTGGGCGAGATCCGCGACAAGGAAACGGCCGATATGGCCTTTGCTGCCGCCATGACCGGCCACCAGGTATATTCCACCCTGCACACCAATTCGGCCGTCGGTTCGATCTCGCGCCTGCTCGATATCGGCGTGCTGCCCGACATCATGGCCGGCAATATCATCGGCGTGATCGCGCAGCGCCTGGTGCGCAAGCTGTGCCTGCACTGCCGCGAGCCGCTGCAGGCCGATGAGATCGAACGCCGCCTGCTGGGACTGGACGAGGAGCAGCCGCCCGCCACCATCTACCGCGCCGTGGGCTGCGAACGCTGTGCGCATCAGGGCTACAAAGGCCGCCTGGCCATCATGGAACTGCTGAAGATGAACGGCGAACTTGATGAACTGGTGGCGCGCCGCGCCAGCAACCGCGAACTGCGCGCCGCCGCCAGCGCGGCCGGTTTCCGCACCCTGGTCGATGACGGCATGCGCCGCGTGCTGGAAGGCGTGACCACGCTGGAAGAAGTCTCGCGCGTGGTCGATCTGACGGACAGGTTGAGCTGATGCCGCAATTTATCTACCGCGCCATGGATGCCGCCGGCCAGGTCGTGCCGGGCAATATGGACGCGCTCAACGTGCCGGACCTGGAACTGCGCCTGGGCCGCATGCAGCTGGATCTGATCGATTGCCGCGAAAGCCGGCAAAAGGTGGTGGCCATGGGCCGCAAGCCGGTGCGGCGCAGCGACTTGATCAACTTCTGCTTCCATATGGAGCAAATGGCGAATGCCGGCGTGCCGATCCTGGAAGGCCTGGCCGATCTGCGCGACAGCATGGACCATGCGCGCTTCCGCGAGATCATCACCGATCTGATCGAAAGCATCGAGGGCGGCCTGCAGCTCTCCGATGCGCTGGCCGCCTATCCGGAAGTGTTCGACCTCACCTTCACCAGCCTGATACGCGCCGGCGAAGCGAGCGGCAAGGTCAATGAAGTGTTCCGCAATCTGGCCGACAGCCTGCGCTGGCAGGACGAGCTGGCGGCGCAGACCAAGAAGATGGCGACCTATCCCGCTGTGGTGGCGGCCGTGGTCATCGCGGTCACCTTCTTCCTGATGATCTACCTGGTGCCGCAGCTGACGTCTTTCATCAAGAACCAGGGCGGCGAGCTGCCGCTGCATACGCGGGTGCTGATCGCGGTGTCGAATGTCTTCATCGCCTACTGGTACCTGCTGCTGGCGGCGCCGCTGCCGGCCTGGTTCGGCCTGCGCTACTGGCTGCGCCGCAGCGAGAGCGCGCGCTATGCAGCCGATGCCTTCAAGCTGCGCGTCTGGCTGATCGGCCCCGTTCTGCACAAGATCATCCTGGCGCGCTTCGCCACCTTCTTTGCGCTGATGTACGCCTCCGGCATCACCATCCTGGAGTGCATCCGCCTGTCCGAGGGCATTGCCGGCAACCGCGTGGTGGCGGCCGCCCTGCGCCGCGCGGGCCAGCAGATTTCCGATGGCCAGAGCGTGACGCAAGCCTTCCAGAGCACCGGCATCTTCCCGCCGCTGGTGGTGCGCATGCTGAAGGTGGGCGAGGCCACCGGCGCGCTCGATGGGGCGCTGCGCAATGTCAGCTACTTCTATAACCGCGAGGTGAAGGAGCAGATCGAGAAGGTGCAGGCCATGATCGAGCCGGCCATGACAGTAATCTTGGGCCTGCTGCTGGGCTGGATCATGCTGTCCGTGCTCGGGCCGATTTACGACACGATCAGCAATATCAGGATCTGACCATGTTGCGCAAACAGCTTTTTTATCTCAGCAGCGAAGGCCTTTGGGCCAGCCTGTGCCAGCGCGGCGTCGCGACGGACAGCAGCTTCTTTGCCGCCGATGCCGCCGGCCTGCAAGCCTTCGCCGCCTGGCTGGAACAGCAGGGCCAGACGCCGGCCTGGCTGCTGGCCGACCTGGTGGAAGAGGATTTCCAGGTGCAGCAGCTGCCCCACGTGGGCGGCAAGGCGGGGCGCAATCTGCGCGAACGCCGCCTGTCCCAGCTTTACCGCGAAACACCCTACCGCCGCGCCACCATTCTGGGCCGCGCCGCCGATGGACGGCGCGACGATCAGGTGCTGCTGTCGGCGCTGACCAATCCGGCCCTGCTTGCGCCCTGGCTGGAAGCAATGGAGGAAGCAGCCACGCCGCTGGCCGGAATTTATTCGGCAGCCCTGCTCAGCACCGAACTGGTACAGCGCCTGCTGCCGGGACACGAACATCTGCTGCTGGTCACGCCTCAGTCGGCGGGCCTGCGGCAAAGCTATTTCCGCAATGGGGCGCTGAAATTCTCGCGCTTGACGCCCACCGTCGGCGGCAAACACCTGGCCAGCAGCGTGGCGGCGGAAACCGCCCGCGCCCAGCAATTCCTCACCAGTGTGCGCCTGATCGGACGCGGCGACGTGCTGCACACGGCCATCCTCGCGCCGGCGGCGCAGATTGCGGCGCTGGCAGCGCTGTGCCAGGATGGTCCGGAAACCGCTTTCGACTTCCTGCCGCTGGAAGAGCTGGCGCCGCAGTTCGACGCCGATCCCGCCGCGCCGCTGGCCGACGGCTTGCTGCTGGCGCGCCTGGCGCGGGCGCGCCCTCCAGGCCATTACAGCCGCGGCGAAGTGCGCCGCCACTTCCAGTTGTGGCGGGCGCGCATCTCGCTTTACGCATCGAGTGCCGTGATCGGCGTGGCGGGCCTGGTCTGGACAGTGGCCAACCTGATCAGCTATGGCGCGGCCGAAAGCCATGCGGCGGAGCTGCGGGCGGAAGCGGCGCGCAAGGAAAGCGCCTACCTGGCCAGCATGTCCACCATGCCGCCGGCGCCGGCCCGCACTGTCAATATGAAGGCGGCCGTCAGCATCGAAACAATGCTGGCTGAGCAAGGCCCGGCGCCGGAAGCCATGCTGCAGCTGGTCAGCACGGCGCTGGAGCAGTCGCCGCAAATCCGCCTGACGCAGCTGGACTGGCAGATCCAGGTGCCGGGCCTGGCCGCGCAGGCGGACGGCACTGCCGCGTCCGGCCCGGCCGGAGCCATGCCCGGCTTCAGCGCCAGCGCACAGGCACAAGCTGCGTCCCCCCTGCCCGCCCTGCTGCTGGGCATTCCGCGCCGCCCGCCACAGACCCTGCGGCTGGAAGCCGAAGTGCTGGTGCCGCAGGACGATTACCGCGCGGTCCTCGACAGCATGAACGGCTTTGCCCAGGCGCTGGCGCGCACGCCGCGCATGACGGTGCAAATCGGCAGCCTGCCTTTCGACGTGCGTTCGAACGTGAAGCTAAGCGGCCGCGCGGGCAGCAGCGGCAGCAATGCAGTGGTAGACCGCGCAAAATTTACCCTGAACCTGGTGTGGAACCCATGAACGCCCAGCCCAGCAAAAAGAATCCCGGCGCCGGCCTGCCCCTGCCTTTCTGGCTCAGCGGCTTCACCCGCATCCGCAAGGCCGCGCTGACCTTCGCTGCCACCGCCGGTCTGGCAGTGACCGCAGTCGCGCTCAGCTATTGGTATAAACAGGATGCGCTTGACGTCGAAGCGCGCGCCCAGCGCGCCCGCAACGACGCTCACTCGCGCCTGACCAACGCAGAAACGGAGAAACAGGAAATCCGCCACTTCCTGCCCGCCTTTCTCGAATTGCAGCGCAAGGGACTCGCCGGCGAAGAGCGCCGCCTCGATTGGGTGGAAAGCATCCGCCAGATTCAGGAGCAGCGCCAGTTGCTGCCGCTTACCTATCAGATCGACCCACAGCAGCCCTACCGGCTGGAGCAGCCGCTGGCCACCGGCGATTACCAGCTGCGCGGCAGCCGCATGAAGCTGCATATGGAGCTGCTGCACGAAATGGACCTGTTCAACTTCCTCGCCGACCTGCGCCAACGCGGCTATTTCGCGGTACAGGATTGCAGCTTGCGCCGCACCGCCACCGCCACGCCGGGCGTGCAGTCGCCCGCACTGAGCGGCGACTGCACGTTGAATTGGCTGACCTTGACGCCCCTGCCTGCGGCGCCGTCCGCGGCACTGGCCGCCTCCCCGGCCGCAGGGAGCCAGCCATGAGGCGCGCACTGTTGGCGCTTGGCCTGGGCCTGTGCTGCGGTCCGCTGCTGGCCCAGGCCATGGCGCCGGCCGTCGGGCGTCTCTTTACCACGCAGGAAGAGCGCTTACAGCTCGACGCCCAGCGCGGCAACGCGTCTGCCGGCACATCGGGCATGCCCGGCATGCCCGCCGGCCAGGCGCCGCCCGCGCCGCCTCCCGCGCCCGTGGCGGCCAGCGAAACGCCACCGCCCGAACCGGTGCAACTGAATGGCGAGATCCGGCGCAATGGCGGCAAGTCGGTGGTCTGGGTCAACAACGTACCGTTGGAAAGCTCGGCTGCGCGGGCCAAGGGCGGCGCGCTGTCCGTGCCCCTGCCCACGGGCGGCAGCGTCAAGCTCAAGCCCGGGCAAAGCTTCAATCCGGCCGATGGCAGCGTGCATGAAGCGGGCCGCTGAGCGCCCGGCGCGCCAGAGCGGCGCCGCCCTGCTCCTGCTGCTGACCGTCGCCGGCCTGGGCGCGGCGGCCTTGCTGATCAGTGTCTTCAGCAAGCAGAATCTGGAAGCGTTGCGCGAACAGCGCACCCAAACGCGCTTGACGCAGGCTTCGGATGCGCTGATCGGCTTCGCCATTCTGCATGGCCGCCTGCCGCGTCCAGCTATCTCGGCCACCAATGGCAGCGAAAGCGCCGAGTCCTGCGACAGCGAGGCTGACTGCAGCGGTTTTTTGCCCTGGGTGACGCTGGGGGTTGAGGGCGCCGACAGCTGGGGCAAGGTGCTGCGCTACAGCGTGACGCCGGAATACACGCACGCGCCGCTGCTGCGCATTTCGGCCATCGCCACCAAGCGCGTGCAGACCCGCGACAGCCATGGCAATCTTTTGTATGCGGTCGGGCAGGAGGTCTGCTTGCTGTATGCGCAATGCGCGCCAGCCGTGGTGTTCTCGCAGGGACGCAATAATCTCGGCACCAGCGTGGCCGGCGTGGCGCAGGCCAACGGCGCGCGGGGCAATGTGGACGAACAAGGCAACGATGGCGCCGTGCTGACCTTCATGCGGCGCGCCGCCAGCGATAATCCGGCATTTCCCGGCGGCGTCTTCGATGACCTGCTGCAGCCGCTGCCGCTACCAACACTGTACGAAAGGATGGCAGCGGTGCGCACCCTGCCCTAGCATGATGAAGACGAAGAACACAGGTTTCACCCTGGTTGAAATGGCCATCGTGCTGGTGATCGTAGGCCTGATGGTGGGCGGCCTGCTTGCGCCGCTGAACAGCCAACTGGCGCAGCGCCGCACGGCCGATACGCAGAGGACGCTGGAAGAGGCGCGCGAAGCCTTGCTCGGCTTCGCGATGCGCAACGGCTATCTGCCCTGCCCCGCCGTTTCCGCCGCCAATGGCCTGGAAGACCGCGACGGCAGCCGCTGCACCGGCGAGCGCCGCCAGGGCTTTCTGCCCTGGGCCACGCTCGGCCTGCCCAAGCTCGATGGCTGGGGCCATTTGTTCCGCTACAGCGTGACGCCGGCCTTCAGCGACAGCGCCGCGCCATTTCGCCTGCAGACGCCGCGCGACATCACTGTGGCTTCGCGCGATGCCGGCGGCAATCTGGTGGCCGCCACCGGCATCAACGACATCCCCGCCGTAATTCTTTCGCACGGCAAGAACGGCTACGGCGGCTTCAGCGAGCAAGGCGTGCGCGCCGCCGATGCAGGCAGCGGCAACGTGGACGAGAAAGCCAACCAGCATCCCGC
This sequence comes from Massilia sp. BJB1822, assembly GCF_013369485.1. Lineage (GTDB taxonomy): Bacteria > Pseudomonadota > Gammaproteobacteria > Burkholderiales > Burkholderiaceae_D > Rugamonas. The sequence goes on along the minus strand of NZ_JABWEB010000002.1, from coordinate 399,098 downwards.
CGGCACCACCTTCATCACGCGCGGCGCCAGCGACAACGCTGCCGCTCCCGGCGGCGCGTATGACGATATCGTGGTCTGGGTCTCGCCGAACATCTTGTACAACCGCATGGTCGCCGCCCAGCGCCTGCCCTGAGCCATGCTTGCGCCCATCCTGACCATCGCCCGCTACACGCTGCTGGAAGCGCTGCGCAACCGCCTGCTGTGGGTGTTGGCCGTGATCGCGCTGGCAGCCTTGGGCCTAAGCGGCTTCCTGCATGCGGTGGCGCTGACCGAGAGCCGCCAGATCCAGGCCGCGCTGCTGGCGGCCCTGCTGCGCCTGAGCGCCGTTTTCCTGATCGCCACCTTCGTCGTCACCAGCATGGCGCGCGAGGCGCACGACAAAGGCAGCGAGCTGCTGCTGGCACTGCCCCTGCCGCGCGCCGCCTACCTGCTCGGCAAACTGGGCGGCTTCTGCCTGCTGGCGCTCCTGCCGGCACTGCTGTTCGGCGCCCTCGGCCTGTTCTTCGCCCCGCCGGCGCAGGCCGCGCTGTGGTGCATCTCGCTGCTGTGCGAACTGTGGCTGGTGGCCGGCTTTGCGCTGCTATGCATGTTCACCCTGAAGCACGTGCTGCCCGCGCTGGCTGCCACGCTGGGCTTTTATCTGCTGGCGCGCAGCGTGGCGGCCTTGCAGCTGATCGGCCAGCACAGCGGCGCGGCCGACGCCGGACAGCGCGCCATCGCCGCCGGCATGGACTTACTGGCCTTGCTGTTGCCCACCCTGGACCAGTTCACGCGCAGCGAATGGCTGGTCTATCACGACGGCAGCTGGCTGCAGTTGGCGATGGTGCTGGGCCAGACCGCCATCTACCTGCTGCTGCTGGCCGCCGCCGCGCTGTTCGACCTGTATCGCAAGGAATTCTAATGGGCGGCGGCGCGCATCCCACCGCCACCCGGCCGCGCCGGCGCGCCGCGCCCTTGCCGCTGCAACTGCTGCTGGCCGGCGCGCTGGCCGCGCAACTGGCCTGGCACGCCCTGCAGCCTTTCGGCGCCCGTGCCGGCCAAGGCGCGCAGGCGGCGCCCACCCTGCCGCCGCCGATGCCGCTGGCCGGTTTGCGCCTGGCCAGCCTGGGCGAACCGCTGGCCCTGTCCAAGCTGCTGATGCTCCACCTGCAAAGCTTCGACGACCAGCCCGGCCAGCGCCTATCATGGCGCGAGCTGGATTACGGCCGCCTGGCCGGCTGGCTGGAGCGCGCCCTCGATCTCGACCCGCGCGGCCAGTATCCGCTGCTGGCCGCCAGCCAGGTGTACAGCGCCGTGAACGACGCGGCGCGCAGCCGCCAGATGCTCGACCTGGTCTACCGCGAATTCCTGCGCGACCCGCAGCGGCGCTGGCCCTGGCTGGCGCACGCCGCGCTGGTGGCGCGCCACCGCCTGCACGACCTGCCGCTGGCGCGGCGCTACGCGGCGGCTATCCGCACGCAAGCCACGCAGGCGCCGGACTGGGCGCGCGAGCTGGAAGTGTTCGTGCTGGAAGATATGAATGAGCTGGACAGCGCGCGCAAGCTGATTGGCGCCCTGCTCTCCAGCGGCCAGATCACCGATCCCGCCGAGGCGCGCTTCCTGGGCGGCCGCCTGGAAGCCCTGCAGCAGCGCGCTTCCAGTCCCGGTGTGGACAGGCCCGCCGCCGGGCTTGTAAGATAGGTTCAAATGAAAGGAAACGCCATGCCCCATCCCCGTCCGATTTTGCAAGCGCGCCGCCAGAGCGGTTTCACGCTGGTGGAAATCGCCATCGTCCTCGTCATCATCGGCCTGCTGCTGGGCGGCGTGCTGAAAGGCCAGGGGCTGATCGACAGCGCCAAGGTCAAGAACGTGATCCAGCAATCGAACTCGCTGCAGGCGGCCGTCAACGCCTACCAGGACAAATTCCGCGCCCTGCCCGGCGACGACATCCAGGCCATGCAGCACGTGCCGGGCGCTTCCGGCAACGGCAATGGCGACGGCCAGATCACCGAATACCAGCTCGCGCCCCAGCACCTGGCGCTGGGCGGCTTCATTACCGGCGCCTTCAACGGCAGCAGCGACTTCATGACCAGCGCCCAGGGCGGCGCCGTCTACATCTATAACGATGTGGTGGGCGGCCGCGGCGGCAACGGCATCCGTTTCGACAATCTGCCCGACGGCTTCTCCGAACAGATCGACGCCAAGCTCGATGACGGCAAATTCGACAGCGGCTCGGTGCGCGCCACCAATCCGTACACCAATAACGGCAGCATCATCACCCGCACCGCCGTCTTCTTCTGAGCCATGAGCCATCCACTCCAGCAGCGCCGCCGCATCTACCTGATGCGGCATGGCAGCGTGACCTACTTCGATGCCGCCGGCAAACCCTTCCTGCCCGAAAGCGTGCCGCTGAACGATGCGGGCCGCCTGCAAGCCACGGCGGCCGGCCAGGCCTTCGCCGCCCAGCAGCTGCGCTTCGACCGCGTCATCGTCTCCGGCCTGCCGCGCACGGTGGAAACGGCGCAGCGCGTGCTGGCCGAAACGGGACAGCAGATCGCCATTGAAGCGTGGCCGGAACTGGCCGAAATCCGCGGCGGCCGCCTGTCCAGCATCCCCGACGCGCAACTGCATGAAGCCTTTACCGGCGCTTTCGAAGGCGTGGTGGCGGAAGAGCGCCAGTTCCTCGGCGGCGAAAGCGTGGGCGAACTGATGGACCGCATCCACCCCGCCCTGCGCCGCCTACGCGACGATGCCGGCTGGGACACGGTGCTGCTGGTGCTGCACGGTGGCGTCAACCGCGCCATCCTCTCGTATGCCCTGACCGGCCAGCGCCTCTTCCTCGGCAACCTGGCGCAGACGGCCGGCTGCATCAACGCGCTCGACGTCGGCGCGGCCGAGCAGGACTGGGTGCTGCGCTTCTCCAACTACTCGCCGCCCGCCCCGCTGCAAGCGGCCAACCGCAGCACCACGATGGAGCAGTTGCTGGAACAGTACCAAAAATCGCGCCAGCTTTCGCAGCAAAATAAATAGCACACACGTTCTTTTTCTGAGCTAGAATTGCCTGCAGCCGCATAACAGGAGATTCTATGTTCGAAGAGTTCATGGGCACCAAGGCTGTATCCGAGCGCCACAAGTTCGACGTGGCGGCGCTGGACGCGCATCTGCGCCAGCATATCGACGACTATCCGCCAGGCGAGCTGCAAGTCGCGCAGTTCAAGGGCGGACAATCCAATCCCACTTTCAAGTTGAGCATCGGCGGCCGGCATTACGTGCTGCGCACCAAGCCCGCCCCCGCCGCCAAGCTGCTGCCCTCGGCGCACGCCATCGACCGCGAATACCGGGTGATGGACGCGCTGCACAAGGCCGGCTTCCCCGCCGCCCGCCAATACCTGCTGTGCACCGACGAAGCCGTGATCGGCCGCGCCTTCTACGTGATGGAGTTCGTCGAAGGCCGCGTGCTGTGGGACCAGGCGCTGCCCGGCATGACGCCGGCCGAACGCGCCACCATCTACGATGAGCAGAACCGCGTGATCGCCCAGCTGCACAACATCGACTACCAGGCCATCGGCCTGGGCGACTACGGCAAGCCGGGCAACTACTTCCAGCGCCAGATCGAGCGCTGGACCAAGCAGTACCTGGCCGCGCAGACCGAAACCATCGAAGCGATGGACCAGCTGATCGCCTGGCTGCCGACGCATATCCCGCCCGGCGACGACACCGCCATCGTGCACGGCGACTACCGCCTCGACAACCTAATCTTCCATCCCACCGAGCCGCGCATCCTGGCGGTGCTGGACTGGGAACTGTCCACGCTGGGTCACCCCTTTGCCGATTTTTCGTATCACTGCATGAGCTGGCACATCCAGCCCGGCCAGTTCCGCGGCATCGCGGGCCTGGACCTGAAGGCGCTGGGCATCCCATCGCAGCAGGAATACATCGAGCAGTATGCGGCCCGCACCGGCAAGACCATCCGCCTGGAGGACTTCAATTTCTACCTCGCCTTCAATATGTTCCGCCTGGCCAGCATCATGCAAGGCATCATGAAGCGCTATGTGGACGGCACGGCCGCCAGCGCGCAAGCCCTGGAATCGGGCAAGATGGCGCGGCCGATGGCAGAACTGGGCTGGTCTTACGCCAGCGGCAAAGCAGTCGTTTAAGGGGAAAGCATGGATTTCGACTATTCAGAACGCTGCAAGCAATTGCAGACCAAGCTGCTGGCCTTCATGGACCAGCATATCTATCCGAACGAGCAGGCGTTTTACCAGGAAGTGGACCGCAACGGGCGCGAAAAAGGCAACCGCTGGATTCCCACCGAAATCATCGAGCGGCTCAAGCCCCTGGCGCGCGAACAGGGCCTGTGGAATCTGTTCCTGCCCAAATCGGCGCGCGCGCCGGACAGCCTGTCCAATCTGGACTACGCGCCGCTGTGCGAAATCATGGGCCGCGTGGGCTGGGCTTCGGAAGTGTTCAACAGCTCGGCGCCCGATACCGGCAATATGGAAACGCTGGAACGCTACGGCACGGAAGCGCAGAAGCAGCAGTGGCTGGAACCGCTGCTGCGCGGCGAGATACGCTCGGCCTTCGCCATGACCGAACCGGGCGTGGCCTCCTCCGACGCCACCAATATCGAAACGCGCATCGAGCGCGATGGCGGCGACTATGTGATCAACGGCCGCAAATGGTGGATTTCCGGCGCGGGCGACCCGCGCTGCAAGGTCTTCATCGCCATGGGCAAGACCGACTTCAACGCGCCGCGCCACCAGCAGCAGTCCATGATCCTGGTGCCGGCCGATACGCCGGGCATCACCATCGTGCGTCCGCTGCCGGTGTTCGGCTACGACGACGCGCCGCACGGCCACTGCGAAATCCTGTTCGAGAATGTGCGCGTGCCGGCCGCCAGCATCCTGCTGGGCGAAGGCCGCGGCTTCGAAATCGCCCAGGGCCGCCTCGGCCCGGGCCGCATCCACCACTGCATGCGCGCCATCGGCGTGGCCGAACGCGCGCTGGAGCTGATGTGCCGCCGCCTGCATGCGCGCGTGGCTTTCGGCCGCCGCCTGTCGGAACAGGGCGTCTGGCGCGAGCGCATCGCCGAAGCGCGCATCCGCATCGACACCGCCCGTCTGCTGACGCTGAAGGCGGCGTATATGATGGACACGGTGGGCAACAAGGTGGCGCAGGCCGAAATCGCCATGATCAAGGTGCTGGCGCCGAACGTGGCGCAGCAGGTGCTCGACTGGGCCATCCAGGCCTATGGCGCGGCCGGCGTGTCCGAAGACTTCCCGCTGGCCTGCCAGTTTGCGCTGAACCGCACCCTGCGCCTGGCCGACGGTCCGGACGAGGTGCACCGCAACGCCATCGCCAAGCTGGAACTGGCGCGCTACAGCTAGGCGCGCGCCGCCCGGCCCGCGCCGGGCGGCTTAGGCCTTCTTGCCCGCCAGGTGGTGGGCCACCAGCGCGTTGGCGTGGCCGTGGCCCAGCCCATGCTCGGCCTTCAGCCAGTTCACCAGCTCCATATGCTTCATGCCGGCGCGGCTGCCCAGCAGCGCCAGCCAGTGCGCGATCGGCTGGCCATACTTCTTCTCGATCGAGGGGAAGTAGGATGCCGGGCCTTTGACTTGATCGCTATCGCTCATTCTTGTCTCCTGTGGTTGAAGGGTTGGAAAGCGCCGTTGCCGGCCGCTCTATTCCCACGACGGCCCGGCCGCGGGAAAATCGACACGTCCGGCAAATATTTTTGCATGCGCGCGGCAGGCAACGCTCGGCAGGCAAAATACTACCGTTTTCGCGCCGCTCTGGGCTATCATCCTTCCACCATAGTGCCGGAGGCCCAGCAGAGTGAGCGCAGAAACCAGCGAGCCCCTACCGTCGATCCGTTCGCAGATCACGCTGCTGGTGCTCGCTTGCATACTGCCAGCCCTGGTTGGCCTGGGCCTGTTGGTCTTGCACTTTTATCATCTGGAGCGCAGCCAGGTGGTCGGCAATGCCCAGCGCATGGCGCGCGCCTTGGCCGCCGCCGTGGACCGCGACCTGCAGACCGGCCAGAGTGCGGCGCGCGCCCTGGCCTCCTCGCCCAGCCTGCAAAACAACGATTTCACCGCCTTCACCAGCCAGGCCGCGCATCTGCTGCTGCCCGATTTTCCCGGCGCCCGCATCCTCCTGAGCCGGGCCGATGGCAAGATCCTGGCCGACACCGGCGCCCCGGCCGACGCGCCCGAACTGTACGCCAATACCAATGCCCACCGCCTGCACTATCTGTTCGCCCATGGCCAGCCCGGCTTGAGCAATCTGGCGGCCGCGCGCGGCCAGCCGCCGCTGTTCGCCATCGACGTGCCGGTGCTGCGCGACGGCGGCACGGCCTTCGCGCTGAGCGTGGTGTACCGCGCCGAACGCCTCAAGCGCCTGCTGGAAGAGCAGCATCTGCCAGAGTATGTGATCGTCGGCCTGCTCGACCCCAAGGGCGTCATCATGGCCCGCAACCGCGATGCCGAACGCTATGTGGGCCAGGCCACCAGTCAGGAACTGCGCGAAAAGATGCTGCAGGCCAGCGAAGGCCAGATGCAGACCTATACCCTGGAAGGCACGCCGGTCTACGCCAGTTTCAGCCGCGCCCAGCATAGCGGCTGGACCGTGGCCGTGGGCGTGCCGGAGGACTATCTGATGCAGGATCTGATGCAGTTCATCACCTTCATCTCGGCCGGGGTGCTGGTGCTGCTGATCGCCGGCTTCGCGCTGGCCTGGGGCGTGGGCGGCAGCATCGGCCGCTCCGTGCGCGCCCTGAGCGGCCCGGCGCGCGCCATGGCGGCGGGTGAGGCGTATGAGCTGCCGCCGCTGGCCTTCCGCGAAGCCGACGAAGTGGGCGGCGCGCTGCGCCAGATGAGCGAGGATATCCTGCGCTACCGCCAGCAGATGCAAACCCTGGTGGACGAGCGCACCGCCGAACTGCAGCAGTCCAAGGCCCTGCTGGAAAACCTGTACGCCACGGCGCCGGTGGGCCTGAGCTTTGTCGATCCCACCCTGCGCATCGTGATGATCAACGACTATATGGCGGCGGTCAACGGCGCGCCGGTGCAGGCGCACCTCGGCCACCAGTTCGATGAGCTGATCGAGGATCCCTCGCTGCGCGCCGCCGTCGGCACGGCTTACCGCCAGGTGCTCGACAGCGGCCAGCCCATTCCCTTCGCCGAATTGAGCGGCGTCGCGCCGTCGGCGCCGCAGCGCATCAGCCACTATATGGCGGGCTACTTCCCCGTCTTCGATGCGCAGCGGGAGCTGGTGGGCATCACCGGCGTGCTGCTCGACATCACCGCCAGCAAACAGACCGAGGCCGAGTTGCAGCGCCAGCGCCAGCTGTTCAGTTCCGTGGTCGAGAATATCCCGGCCATGATCTTCGTCAAGCGCGCCAGCGACCTGCGCTACGAAATGCTCAACCGCGAAGGCGAGCGCCTGCTGTGCCGTTCGCGCACGGCCTTCCTCGGCAAGACCGACGCCGAAGTCTTCCCGCCGGAGCAGGCGCGCGCCTTCAACGAGGCCGACCGCAAGGTGCTGGCCTCCGGCCAGATGATGGATTTGCCGGACGAAGAGGTGAGCGCCATCGGCGGCGAGGTGCGCTACGTCACCACGCGCAAGGTGGCCCTGCTGGACCAGCAGGGCGAACCCACCCACCTGCTCGGCATCTCGCTCGACATCACGGAGCGCAAGCGCGCCGACGCCGCGCTGGAAAGCACCTCGCTGCGGCTGGCGCGCAGCAATGCCTTCATCCGCACCGTGACCGACAACCTGCCCGCCATGGTGGCTTACTGGGACGCCGGCTTGTGCTGCCGCTTCGCCAACCGGCGCTTCCTGGAAACCTTCCGCCTGACGCTGGACCAGTGCCTGGGCGCCACCATGGAACAGGTGCTGGGACCGCGCCTGATGGAACTGACGCGCGAGCAGGTCGCCGCCGCGCTGCAAGGCACGCCGCAGAATTTCGCGCGCGAACTGCAGCGGCGCGACAGCCCCAGCCAGCATGTGTGGATCAATTACCTGCCCGATTTCGACGAGGAAGGCGCGGTGCGCGGCTTCTTCGTGCTGGCTTCCGACGTCACGGAGCTGAAACAGCGCGAGCTGCAGCTGCAGGAGCTGAACCAGCAGCTGATGCACGAGCGCGACCGCGCCGAGGCGGGCAGCCGCGCCAAGAGCGAGTTCCTGGCCAATATGAGCCACGAGATCCGCACGCCGATGAACGCCATCATCGGCCTGGCGCGCCTGCTGGAAGAATCGCCGCTGGAGCGGCGCGAGCGCAGCTACGTCGGCAAGATCCAGCTGGCCACCCAGGCGCTGCTGGCCGTGGTCAACGATGTGCTGGACTTTTCCAAGATCGAAGCCGGTCAGCTCAAGCTGGAGCGCGCCCGCTTCAATCTCGACCACATCCTCGGCAGCACCTCGGTGCTGGCCTGCAATGCCGCCTGGGACAAGGGCGTGGAAGCGGTTTTCGACGTGGCGCCGGACGTGCCGATGGAACTGGTGGGCGACGCCATGCGCCTGCAGCAGATCCTGCTCAACCTGATGAGCAATGCCGTCAAGTTCACCGAGCGCGGCGAGATCGTGCTGGCCGTGCGCAAGCTGAGCGACGACGACAGCGGCATCACGCTGGAATTCCTGGTGCGCGACACCGGCATCGGCATCGATCCCGAGCACCAGCTGCGCATGTTCGAAGCCTTCTCCCAAGTCGACACCAGCACCAGCCGCAAATACGGCGGCACCGGCCTGGGACTGGCGATCTGCCGCCGCCTGGCCGACCTGATGGACGGCACCATCGGCGTGGAAAGCGTGGTGGGCCAGGGCTCCACCTTCCACTTCATCTATCCCATGCAGCGCGCGCCGGACCTGCCGCTGCATCCGCCGCTGCCGCCCGCCCTGCAAGGCCTGCATGTGCTGCTGGTGGACGATAACGCCGCCTCGCGCGCCGCCCTGCAGCGCGCCGGCGAGGCTTTCGGCTGGACCGTGTGGAGCGCCGCCAGCGGCCAGGCCACCCTGGCCCAGCTGCGCAAAGCGGCGCAGGCGCCGCGCGCCCTGGACCTGCTGCTGATCGACAGCGCCATGCCGGAAATGGATGGCGTCACGGTGCTGATGCTGGCGCGCGCCGAGGAAGGCCTGCGCCTGCCCAAGGTGGTGGTGATGGCGCCGGAGCACAGCAGCGAGGAACTGGCCCTGCTGGCCGAGGGCTTGCGGCTGGACGCCATCCTGTCCAAGCCCACCACGCCGCACCGCCTGCAGGTGGCGGCGCTGGCTGCCCTCAGCGGCGCGGCCGCGATTGCCGCGCCGCCGCCGCCGCAGCCGCTGGCGGGCCGCCTGAGCGGCATGCGCGTGCTGCTGGTGGAAGATAACGAGATCAACCAGGAAATGGCGCAATACATTCTGCTGCATGCCGGCGCGCGCGTGGAAATCGCCGCCAACGGCAAGCTCGCCGTCGAGCTGCTGCAAACCGATCCGGCGCGTTGCGACGCCGTGCTGATGGACCTGCAAATGCCCGTCATGAACGGCTATGAGGCGACCGTCGCCATCCGCGCCCTGGGCCTGGTGCAGCTGCCCATCATCGCCATGACCGCCAACACCCTGGAGGAAGACCGCAGCCGCGCCCTGGACGCGGGCATGGACGCCCACGTCGGAAAGCCGATCGACGTGGACGAGCTGACCGCCACCCTGACCCGGCTGGCGCCCTTGTCCGCCTCCCGCCTGGGCAAGGCGGCGGCACAGCCGGCAGCTGTGGCAGCCGACATTCCCGCCAGCCTGCCCGGCATCGATCTGGATGCAGCGCTGAAGCGCCTGGCCGGCAACTACCCGGCCTTTGTCGGCCTGCTGAAACGCTTCGAGAATTCCCAGGGCGACGCCGTGACCGAGGTGCGCGCCCTGCTGGCGCGCAGCGAGCGGCGCGCCGCCACCCAGGTGCTGCACCGCCTGCGCGGCGTGGCCGCCAATCTGGGCGCATCCGATGTGGCGCGCCTGGCCTCGCTGGCAGAATTGATGCTGGAGGAAGGGCGCGATGCCGAACTCAATGCCCTGCTGATCTCCCTGAGCGAGGCGATCGACATCGTCACCGGCGCCGCGCGCACCCTGCCCCTGCCCCTGCAGCAGGATGGCGAGCCGCACGCGATGGACGCCGATCTGCCGCAGGCGCTGTCGGAACTGGTATCCTTACTGCAGAATAGTAATCTGAAGGCGCTGAGCGAATTCAACGCCCTGCGCCCCGCTCTGGAGCGCCTGGGCGTGGACGATCTGCCCGCCGTGGCCAATGCCATCGACACGCTGGATTTCGCGCTTGCCGAAAGAAAGCTGCTGGAAATGCTGAAGCGGAAGGAGAACCAATGAGCTGGACCGATCTGGCCAGGAACGGGCGCATTCTGGTGGTGGACGACGCCATGGAAAACATTCAGATCCTGCACCACGCGCTGCGCGAGGAGCACGATGTCCTGTTCGCCCTGAGCGGCGAAAAGGCGCTGGAAATCGCCAACCAGCAGCAGCCCGATCTGATCCTGCTGGACGCGGTCATGCCCGGCATGGACGGCTACGAGGTGTGCGCCGCCCTGCGCGCCTCGCCGCGCGCGCGCGACATTCCGGTGATCTTCGTCACCGCCCTCACCCACCCCGAAGACGAGACGCGCGCCCTGGAAGCGGGCGCGGTGGATTTCATCAGCAAGCCTTTCAATGTGGCCGTGGTGCGCGCCCGCGTGCGCACCCAGCTTACCGTCAAGCGCCAGGCCGACGCCATGCGCGAGCTGACGCTGACCGACGCCCTGACCGGCGTGGCCAACCGGCGCAGCTTCAACGAAGCGATCGAAAGCGAGTGGCGGCGCTGCATGCGCGCCCATGTTTCGCTATCGGTGATCCTGATGGATATCGACCATTTCAAGCTGTATAACGACGCCTACGGCCACCAGGCCGGCGACGCCTGCCTGCAGCAGGTCAGCGCCGCCATGAAACGCTGCGCCATGCGGCCCTCCGACCTGCTGGCGCGCTACGGCGGCGAGGAATTCGTGCTGCTGCTGCCGCAGGAAGAGCAGGAAGGCGCCGAGAAGGTGGCGCGCCGCATCCTGGATGAAGTCTCCGGCCTGCACATCGAACACCGCGCTTCGTCGGTCAGCCACCATGTGACCGTCAGCATGGGTTCGGCCAGCATGAAACCGGGAGCGGAATCCTCGCCCGAGCTGCTGATACGCTCGGCCGACACCCTGCTCTACCAGGCCAAGGCCAGTGGCCGCAACCGCTACCTGGCCTCCTCGTTCTGACCATCCGCCTCGTCTACTGCGCTGCCGCCGGACGGAAGCCCGGCTGGGCGATAAAGCGTTCCAGATGGTGGTCCGCATCGCCCAGCGTCAGCTCGATCATGCTCAGGCGCTTGAAGTGGTGCGCGGCCGGCAGCTCGTCGGTCACGCCCATGCCGCCATGCAGCTGCACCGCCTGCTGGCCGACGAAGCGCGCCGCCTGGCCCACCCGCGCCTTGGCGGCGGAAACGATGCGGCGCCGCTCCTCCTCATCGTCCGACGCCACTTTCACGGCCGCCAGCATGGCCATGGAGCGGGCCTGCTCCAGATGGATGAACATATCGGCCATGCGGTGCTGCAAGGCCTGGAATTTGCCGATCGGCGCGCCGAACTGCTGGCGCGTTTTCAGATACTCCAGGGTGGCGGCGAAGATCGCGTCCATGGCGCCCAGCGCTTCCGCGCACAGCAGGGTGGCGCCATAATCGGTGGCCGCCTCCAGTACCGCCCAAGCCTCGCCTTCGCGCCCCAGCAGCTCGCCGGGCGCCTGGTCGAAGACGATGGTGGCGGCGCGCTGGCCGTCCAGGGTGCGGTAGCCGCTGATGCGCACGCCCGGCGCATCGGGCGCCACCACGAACAGCGAAATGCCGCGCCGGTCGCGCTGGCTGCCGCCACTGCGCGCCGAAACGATCAGCGCGCCCGCTTCGGCACCGTGGATCACCACCGTCTTGCTGCCACTCAGGCGATAGCCGCCATCCGCCTTCACCGCCGCGACCGCGATATCGGCCAGGTCATGGCGCGCCTGCTGCTCGCCCAAGGCGCAAGCCAGTTTCAGCGTGCCAGCCGCGACCTGCTCCAGGCGCAGCTCTTGGCCGCCGGCCAGCTTCAGGAACTGCACGCCCAGCACGGTGGCGAAGTAGGGTTCCACCACCAGACCCCGGCCCAGCTCCTGCATCACCAACAGCATATCCACCGCGCTGCCGTCGAAACCACCCTGCGCTTCCGGCACCGGCAGAGCCGTCATGCCCAGCTCCACCAGTCCCGCCCAGGCCTGCTCGGAGACGCCGGCCGGCGAGTGGATGATGCGGCGCCGCGTCTCGAAGCTGTAATCGCGCTCGGTCCAGCGCCGCAGCGCATCGGCGAACTGCTGCTGTTCTTCCTTCAGATTGAAGTCCATGCTGTCTCCCTCACAGACCCAGAATCATCTGGGTGATGATGTTCTTCTGAATTTCGTTGGAGCCGCCGTAGATCGTGGTCTTGCGGGTATTGAAGTAGTAGCCCGCCAGCGGCGCGGCAGCGTCGTCGCCGCCCGCCGCATGGGGCGCCGCGCCGTCCAGATAGGCCGGATCGAAAGGCAGGGCGGCGGGGCCGGCCGCTTCCAGCATCAACTCGGTCAGCATCTGCTGGATTTCCGAGCCGCGCACCTTCAGCAGCGAAGCCTGCGGGCCGGGCGCCTGGTCTTCCTGCGCGATGGTGCGCAGCACCGTCACTTCCAGTGCCATCAGTTCGATTTCCAGATTGGCCACCTTGGCGGCGAACAGCGGATCGTCCAGCAGGGGCTTGCCGTGCTTGAGCTGGCGCATGGCCAGCTTCTTCAGCGCTGCCAGCTCGCGCTTGGAGACGCCGACGGCGGCAATGCCGGTGCGCTCATGGCCCAGCAGGTATTTGGCGTATGTCCAGCCCTTGTTCTCCTTGCCCACCAGATTCTGCACCGGCACCTTGACGTTGTCGAAGAAGACTTCGTTCACCTCATGCTCTTCGTCGAGCATGATGATGGGGCGTACCGTGATGCCCGGCGTGTGCATATCGATGAGCAGGAAGGAGATCCCCTCCTGCTTGCGCACTGTGGCATCGGTGCGCACCAGGCAGAAGATCATGTCGGCGTACTGGCCCAGCGTGGTCCAGGTCTTCTGCCCGTTGACGATGTAATGGTCGCCCTCGCGCACGGCGCTGGTTTTCAGCGATGCCAGGTCGGAGCCGGAACCCGGTTCGGAATAGCCCTGGCACCACCAGTCCTCGCAGCTCAGGATGCGCGGCAGGTAGTAAGCCTTCTGCTCCGCGCTGCCGAACGCCATGATCACCGGCGCCACCATATTCACGCCGAAAGGCAGGATGCGCGGCGTGCCGGCGCGGGCGCATTCGTCTTCCCAGATATGGCGCTGGGTGGCATTCCATCCCGGTCCGCCATATTCGGTGGGCCAGGCCGGCGCCACCCAGCCCTGGCGCGCCGCGATGCGGTGCCAGCGCACATAATCATCCTTCGTCAGACGCAGATGCCGGCGCACTTTGGCTTGCAGGTCGGGCGGCAGTTCAGCGTCGAGGAAGGCGCGCACCTGGTCGCGGAAAGCCTCATCCTCGGCGGAATAGTTCAAGTCCATGCTGTCTCCTTTTTTGTAGAGGCGGGCAAAAAAGCACGATCGTTCGAACAACACTCCGGCCGATTGTACAGCACTTGCGCAGCGGCGTGGCGCGGGTGTCGCGTGGTGGCAAAGTGTGATGCTTTTGCGCGCCAGCCGGGCTATATTCATGAGCTGGTGCGCCGCGCCCGAGCCACCGCAAGGAGACGATATGCCCGCGCCCACGCCGCAGTTCAGCTCCCGCCGCCGCCATCTGCTGCGCCTGATGGCCGCCGGCGCCGCCTTGCCCTGGTTGCCCGCCTGCGGCCCGCTGCCGCTGCAGCAAGGCGCGCCGCCCCTGCTGGCGGGCGATCTGCTGGTGGACGTGCACTGCCACGCCTTCAACGCCGCCGACCTGCCGGTGCGCGGCTTCATCCAGCATGTGGCCCTGCATGACGACGAGGAGCAGATCGTCTTCGCCGGCATGGAACGTTCCCTGCTCCCCTGGCTGGCCGCCCTGCTGATCGAATTTATCGGCAGCGCCGCCAAGAGCGCGCGCGAGGAGCTGGAAGAAATCGAAGCCGGCGCGGCCAAAGCAGCCAGTGGCCAGCGCATCGAGGATGAGCTGGTGCGCGCCCTGCTCGCCGTGTTCGGCACACCCGGTCCCGGCCTGAAAAACCTGCGCCCCCAAGACCTGCCCGACAACGAGGCAGGCCGCACAGCGCTGCTGCGCGCCATCCGCGCCGAGACCGGCGGCGACAAAAGCCTGTTCGGCATCCTCAATGAGGCTGAGGCCCGCGCCACCGCGCGCAGCCTGCTGAGCGGAGTAGGCGTCATCGCGCGCTATATCCGCTGGGGCGCCACGCTGCTGCTGGACCGGCGCGATATCGTGGCGCGCCTGCTGGGTCTTTACACACCGCCCAATGCCAAAGCTCTATTCACGCCGGCCTTGGTCGATCTCTCGCTCTGGCTGGATGACGAGCCGCAATCCGACCTGGAAAGCCAGATCCGCGTGATGGAGCGCATCCAGCGCCTGCAAACCACGGCCGCCCTGCACTGCTTCGTGCCGCTCGACCCGTGGCGCCAGCTGATCGACGTCAGCACCCGCCAGCGCCGCACGGCGCTGGACCTGGTGCGCTGGGCCATCGAAGAGATGGGCTTCGTCGGCGTCAAGCTATACCCGCCCATGGGCTTCCTGCCCGCCGAAAACTCGCGCTTCAATCTGAGCTACCCTGAACGGGCCGGAGACAACCCGCTGTTTCCCCTTTACCTGGACCATGCGCTGGATCAGCTTTACCGCTACGCCGCCGCAGCCGGCGTCCCCATCATGGCGCATGCGGCCGACAGCAACGGCGCCGCCACCGGCTACTCCGCCCGCGCCGCGCCGCGCTTCTGGCAGCCGGTGCTCAAGGCCTATCCCGGCCTGCGCTTGAACCTCGGCCATTTCGGCGGCTTCGAACATAGCCTGATGCAGCCGCCCGCCGAGGACTGGGAGGAAATGGTGGGCCAGTTGGACGCCGCCTGGCCGGACGATCGTGTGTTTGCCGATCTAAGCTACCTGTCCGAACTGCTGCCGGGCCGCGACGCCGCCAAGGCCAAGCATGTGCGGCGCCAGATGGCCGGCTTTCTGGCCCGCCACGATCCCCAGCTGCGCCACCTGATGTATGGCAGCGACTGGGTCATGCTGGGCAAGGAAAAGGACCATGAGCGCTACACCGGCACCGTCAGCCGGGAACTCGCCACCCTCGGTCTGGATGCGGCGCGCAGCAAGCGTTTCCTGGCCGGCAACGCGCTGCGCTTCCTCGGCCTGCACCAGGGCCAGGCCGGCCGCCAGCGCCTGGAAGACTACTACCGCCGCCACCAGCTCGATGCCGGCTGGCTGCAGCGCGTGGACCAGTACCGCGCCAGCTGAAAACGCAACCGCTATACCGGATAGGGACCGTCGGCAAACACCTGGTCGTGATAGCCCTTGCTGCCGATGGCCCGCGCCAGCGGGCTGCGGATATCGGCGTCCAGCGGCAGCGCCAACAAGCTTTGCAGCAGGCCGGCGAAATCATGGCGCGGCTGCCAGCCCAGTTCGCGCCGCGCAAGGCTGTTGTCGTACACCCGGTCCAGCTGCGGGAACAGCGACCAGCCGCGCCGCGCATATTCGTCCGCCACGGCAGGCACGCGGGCGCGCACCACAGCGGCAGCATCCACGCGCAAGTTCGCCACATCGGCGCGCTGCAAAGGCGTGGTGGCGCTGACGATGTAGCGCCCGAAACCGATGCCGCGAGCGCGTTCCAGCACGCAGCGGTGGGCTTCCACAATGTCCTCGATATCGCAGCGGCGGTTCAGAAATTCATTGACCTTGATATTCGCATCGGCATAACGTTCGCGCACGCCGCGCTCGTCGTCGGCCTCGGGGAAGAAGCGCGAAGTGCGCAGGATCACCACCGGCAGGCCGTGTTTGCGCGCGAACAGCTCGCACAGACTCTCCGCCGCCAGCTTGCTCACGCCATAGATATTCTTCGGCACCGGCTGCAGCGTCTCATCCACCCACACGGCCGGCTGGCCTGGCGCGGGGGACATGGCCGCGCCGAACACGCTGGTGCTGCTGGTCATGACGAAAACGCCCACCCGCGCATCGCGCGCCGCCTCCAGCAGATTCAGCGTGCCCTGCACATTGGTGGCAATGAAGTCGGAATACGCATGCGTGGCCACATGCGGCTTGTGCAGGGTCGCCGTGTGCAGCACCGCATCCACACCGCGCATGGCTTCACGCACACAGGCCGCATCGGCGATCGAACCTTGCAGACGGGTATAAGGCGAGGCCAGGATATCCAGCCCCACCACGTCGGCGCCCGCCTCGCCCAGCACGCGCATCAGCGCCTCGCCCAGATGGCCTGCGCTTCCCGTTATCAGTATTTTCATGCGGCTGCCTCCCGTATTGACCGGATGCCCAGCAAGCTGGCCTGCGCCTCCAGCTTGCAAATTTCATAAAACGGCTAGCATAAGCCAGACGCCCGCCGCCATCAATGAAATTTACGTTTACGTTAACGTAAATTGATGTTATTTTTCGATGCATCAGGTGAGCCGCCCTATTCCGGGGCCGCTTTAAACGGGAAAGCGGTGCGTTTCAAAACGAAACCAAGCCGCTGCTGCCCCCGCAACGGTAAGCAAGTGTGGCCGCATCAACCATGTCACTGGCCGGAAGGCTGGGAAGACGATGCGGCAAGTCTTGCGAGCCCGGATACCGGCCTGATGATCTTAAGCGAATGAGCGCGGGCGGCGCTCCGGCTCATGGCCGGCTGACGTCTGTCCCCTTTTGGCTTTCAGGTCTCGTTTGTGCGCGGTGGGCGCGCAGGCGGGTGCGCATTGAATTCAATGCTGCGCCGTCCGCCGGCATCCGGCCGAACGCGCGTCACAGAGCCTGCGTCGGCTGGTGCCTTTTATCGTTTTGCCCCGGCGCGCGCGCCGGGCCGATTTGAGGAAGATGACCATGACCACCGCAGCACACAATTCCGTCCCCAGCGTAAAACTCCTGATCAATGGCGAATTCGTGGAATCCGCCACCCAGCAATGGCGCGACGTCGTCAATCCGGCCACCCAAGAGGTGCTGGCCCGCGTGCCCTTCGCTACGCCGGCGGAAGTCGAGGCAGCGGTGGCTAGCGCCAAGCAGGCCTTCCTCACCTGGCGCCGCACGCCGATCGGCGCGCGCGCCCGCATCTTCCTGAAATACCAGCAGTTGATCCGCGAGAACATGAAAGAGCTGGCCGCCATCCTCACCGCCGAACAGGGCAAGACCCTGCCGGACGCCGAAGGCGATATCTTCCGCGGCCTGGAAGTGGTGGAGCACGCGGCCAATATCGGCAATCTGCAGATGGGCGAGCTGGCGAACAATGTGGCGGGCGGCGTCGATACCTACACCCTGCTGCAGCCGATCGGCGTGTGCGCCGGCATCACCCCGTTCAACTTCCCGGCCATGATTCCGCTGTGGATGTTCCCCATGGCGATCGCCTGCGGCAATACCTTCGTGCTGAAGCCCTCCGAGCAGGACCCGATGGTGACCATGCGCCTGGCGCAACTGGCCCTGCAGGCTGGCGTGCCGGCCGGCGTGCTGAATGTGGTGCATGGCGGCGAAGACGTGGTGAACGCGATCTGCGACCACGCCGACATCAAGGCCATCTCCTTCGTCGGCTCGACCAAGGTTGGTACCCACGTCTACAACCGCGCCACCCTGGCCGGCAAGCGCGTGCAGTGCATGATGGGCGCGAAAAACCACGCCGTCATCCTGCCCGACGCGAACAAGGAACAGACCATCAACAGCCTGGTGGGCGCCACCTTCGGCGCGGCCGGCCAGCGCTGCATGGCCGTTTCCGTGGCCGTGCTGGTGGGCGAGGCGCGCAACTGGATTCCCGAACTGGTGGCCACCGCCAAAACGCTGAAGGTCAACGCCGGCACCGAGCCGGGCACCGATGTCGGCCCCGTGATTTCCTGCGCCGCCTATGACCGCGTCAACACCCTGATCGAGCGCGGCGTGGCCGATGGCGCCAGGCTGGAACTCGACGGCCGCCAGCCGCGCGTGCCCGGCTTCGAAAAAGGCAATTTCATCGCGCCCACCATCTTCTCCGGCGTGAAACCCGGCATGAGCGTCTACGACCAGGAAATCTTCGGCCCCGTGCTCTGCCTGGCCGAAGCCGACAGCCTGCAGCAGGCCATTGAGCTGATCAACGCCAACCCGAATGGCAACGGCACTGCCATCTTCACCCAGTCCGGCGCCGCCGCCCGCAAATTCCAGGAAGAGATCGACGTCGGCCAGGTCGGCATCAATGTGCCGATTCCCGTGCCGGTGCCGCTGTTCTCCTTCACCGGCTCGCGCGCTTCCAAGCTGGGCGACCTTGGCCCCTACGGCAAGCAGGTGATCAGCTTCTATACCCAGACCAAGACCATCACCCAGCGCTGGTTCGACGACAGCACGCTCTCGGTGGGCGTCAACACCACGATCGCGCTCAAGTGATGGGGGCGCGTCATGGATTTCGAACTGACTGAAGAGCAGCTGGCTTTCCAGCAGACGGCGCGCGCCTTCGCCGAGGGCGAGCTGGCGCCGTTCGCGGCGCAGTGGGATGCGGAGGCCATCTTCCCGGCCGAGGCGCTGGCCAAAGCCGGTGAGCTAGGCTTTTGCGGTATCTATTCGCCAGAGGACGTGGGCGGCCTGGGCCTGTCGCGGCTGGACGCCACCATCGTTTTCGAGGAACTGGCGGCGGCCGACCCGTCCACCACGGCCTATCTGACCATCCACAATATGGCGACGTGGATGCTGTGCACCTGGGGTGGCGAGGCGCTGCGCCGGGAATGGGGACCGCTGATGACGAGCGGCCGCAAATTCGGCTCCTACTGCCTGACCGAACCGGGCGCCGGCTCCGACGCCGCCTCGCTCAAAACGCGGGCAGAGCGCACGCTGGACGGCTATGTGCTGAACGGCGCCAAGGCCTTCATCTCCGGCGCCGGCGTGAGCGATATGCTGGTGGTGATGGCGCGCACCGGCGGCTCCGGTGCCTCCGGCATCTCCGCCTTTGCCGTGCCGGCCGACGCACCCGGCATCGCCTATGGCCGCAAGGAGGAGAAGATGGGCTGGAACAGCCAGCCCACGCGCTCCGTCACCTTCGACAATGTGCGCGTGCCGGCCAGCCACCTGCTGGGCGAGGAAGGCGAAGGCTTCAAGATCGCCATGCGTGGCCTGGATGGTGGCCGCATCAATATCGCCACCTGCTCGGTGGGCGCGGCCCAGGGCGCGCTGAATGCGGCCCAGCGCTACGTCACGGAGCGCAAGCAGTTCAACCGCGCGCTGGCCGACTTCCAGGCCATCCAGTTCAAGCTGGCCGATATGCTGACCGAGCTGGTGGCCGCGCGCCAGATGGTGCGCCTGGCCGCCACCAAGCTCGATGCGCAGGCGCCCTACGCCACCGCCTACTGCGCCATGGCCAAGCGCCTGGCGACCGATCTGGGCTTCCAGGTCTGCAACGAGGCGCTGCAGATCCACGGCGGCTATGGCTATATCCGCGAATATCCGCTGGAAAGGCTGGTGCGCGACGCGCGCGTGCACCAGATCCTGGAAGGCACGAACGAAATCATGCGCAGCATCGTGGCGCGTCATTTTCTGGCAACCACTTCAACAGGAGAGATTCGTTGAGCGACTACACCAATCTGGAGCTGGCCATCGAAGGCCACACCGCCCTTGTCACGCTGGCCAACCCGCCCGCCAACACCTTCACCCGCGACGGCCTGGCATCCCTGGCCCGGCTGGTGCAGGATTTGAACGACAACCCGCGCATCACCAGCTTGATCGTGACCGGCAAGGGCGAGAAATTCTTCTCCGCCGGGGCGGATCTGAAACAGTTCGCCGACGGCGACAAGGCCATGGCGCGCGAGATGGCGCGCCGCTTCGGCGAAGCGTTTGAAACCTTGTCGCGCTTCCGCGGCGTGTCGATCGCCGCCATCAACGGCTACGCCATGGGCGGCGGCCTGGAATGCGCGCTGGCCTGCGATATCCGCATCGCCGAAAGCCAGGCCCAGATGGCCCTGCCGGAAGCCACGGTGGGCCTGCTGCCCTGCGCCGGCGGCACGCAGAACCTGCCGTGGATCGTGGGCGAAGGCTGGGCCAAGCGCATGGTGCTGCTGGGCGAACGCGTAAACGCCGACACGGCGCTGCGCATCGGCCTGGTGGAGGAAGTGGTGGCGACCGGCCAGTCCCTGACCCGCGCTTTCGAACTGGCGCGCATGGCAGACAAGCAAAGCCCGACCAGCATCGTCGCCTGCAAGCGCCTGCTGCAAGGGGCGCGCAGCGCGCCGCTGGCCCAGGTGCTGCCGGTGGAGCGCGAAGCCTTCGTCGACCTGTTCGACACCTACGACCAGGCCGAGGGCGTGAACGCCTTCCTGGAAAAACGCGCGCCGAAGTGGAGCAATGCATGAGCGCTGCCGTCCTGTTTGAAGAACTGCCGGCCGGCGGCGGCAAGCGCCTCGGCATCGCCACGCTGAATGCGGAGAAGTCGCTCAACTCGCTCTCGCTGGAAATGGTGCATGCGCTGGCCGAGCGCCTCGCCGCCTGGGCCGACGACGATGGCATCGCCGTGGTGCTGCTGCAGGCGGCGGGCGACAAAGCCTTCTGCGCCGGCGGCGACCTGCAAAACCTGTATGCCTCGATGCGCCAGCACCACTCCTCGCCCGAGCATGGCGATGCGGCGGCGAACCAGTATGCGGCCGATTTCTTCCGGCACGAGTACCGCCTCGACTACCAGATCCATACCTATCCAAAGCCGATTCTGTGCTGGGGCCATGGCATTGTGATGGGCGGCGGCATCGGCCTGATGGCGGGCGCCAGCCACCGCGTCGTGACCGGACAATCGCGCCTGGCCATGCCGGAAATCTCGATCGGCCTCTTCCCCGACGTGGGCGGCAGCTGGCTGCTGTCGCGCATGCCGGGCAAGGCCGGCCTGTTCCTGGCGCTGACCGGCGCCCAGGTACGCGCCGCCGACGCCCTCTTCCTCGGCCTGGCCGACCATGGCATCATCCAGGAGAACAAGGCTGCCGTGCTGGCGGCCCTGCAGCAGCAGCCCTGGAGCAGCCAGCGCGCCGACAACGACCGCCTGCTGACCCAGGTGCTGCGCCGCCACGCCGATCCTGCGCTGGCCGAAGCCGGCCCGGTGCAGCAGCATTTCGACACCATCAACCGCCTGTGCGGCGCGGCCAGCCTGGCGCAGATCGTGGCGGCGCTGAGCCAGCACGCCAGCGACGATGCCTGGTTCAACAAAGCCATCGCCACCCTGCGCGCCGGTTCGCCCGGTTCCATCGCGCTGTCGCACGCCTTGCAGCAGCGCGTGGCCGGCCTGTCCCTGGCCGACGTGTTCCGCCTTGAATACATCGCCGCCCTGCACTGCGCGGCGCGGCCCGATTTCGCCGAAGGCATCCGCGCCCTGCTGATCGACAAGGACGGCAAGCCGGCCTGGCAGCCGCCCACGCTGCAGCAGGTCAGCGCCGGCTGGCTGGAAGGCTTCTTCACCGCCCCGGCATGGCCGGCGCACCCGCTGGCCGATCTGGGCGGGCAGCCTTAAGGTCATTATCAAGCATTCATAGAGGAGACTATAAGCATGAGCAATATTGCATTCATCGGTCTGGGCAATATGGGCGGGCCGATGGCCCTGAACCTGGTCAAGGCCGGCCACCGCGTCAATGTCTTCGACCTTTCGCGCGAGGCCGTCGGCCGCCTGGCGCAGGCCGGCGCGCTGGCCGCCAGCAGCGCCCGCGCCATGCTGGAAGACGCGGAGATCGTCATTTCCATGCTGCCCGCCAGCCAGCATGTGGAAGCCCTGTACCTGGGCCAGGATGGCATCCTGTCCCAGATCGAAGCCGGCGCGCTGGTGATCGATTGCAGCACCATCGCCCCGCACAGCGCCGTCAAGGTGGCGCAGGCGGCGGCCGCGCGCGGCCTGGCCATGATCGATGCGCCGGTATCGGGCGGCACGGCCGGCGCGATAGGCGGCACGCTGACCTTCATCGTCGGCGGCGCGGCCGAGGCGCTGGAACGCGCCCGTCCCGTGCTGGCGCAGATGGGCAAGAACATCTTCCATGCCGGGGCCAATGGCGCCGGCCAGACCGCCAAGATTTGCAACAATATGCTGCTGGGCGTGCTGATGGCCGGCACGGCCGAAGCTCTGGCGCTGGGCGTGGCCAACGGCCTCGATCCCAAGGTGCTGTCCGATATCATGTCCAAGAGTTCGGGCCGCAACTGGGCGCTGGAGCTGTACAACCCCTATCCCGGCGTGATGGACAATGTGCCGGCCGCGCGCGGCTACCAGGGCGGCTTCGGCACCGACCTGATGGTGAAGGATCTGGGCCTGGCCGCCGAAGCGGCGCTGGCGGCGCGCGCCGCCATTCCGCTGGGCGAGCTGGCGCGCAATCTGTACGCCCTGCACAGCGGCAGCGGCGCGGGCGCGCTGGACTTTTCCAGCATCCAGCAGCTGCTGCAAGCCCCGCCGCGCGGCTAAGCCGGTGGCTAGAAAAGGCGCGCGGCCCGCGGCACGCCGCGCGCAGTTCAGCCCCCGATTTTGACCTTTCGTCGCATTCCGTGGCAGACGGCTGGGCAAAACGCTAAAATTTCCATTCTGCAATCACGCCACAACCAGAAAAAGGAAAACCTCATGCGCTTGCCACTCGCCTTTGCCGCCCTGCTCTCTCTTGGCGGCTGCGTTATTGTCGTTCCCGAAAATGCCCAGTACAGCTGGCCCGCGTCCGGTTCCGGCATCAATGGCGATGGCGTGATCACCAAGGAAATCCGCCAGGTCAGCGGCGCGGCCGCACTCGATATCGACGTGCGCCGCCGCATCGACCTTGATGTCGATATCCAGATCGGCAAGGCGGCCTCGCTGCAAATCGAAGGCGACAGCAATCTACTGCCGCGCGTCTTCATCGACGACAAAGGCCCGGTGCTGCGCATCTGGACCGACGACGACCTGCGCAGCACGCGGCCGATCCGCATCCGCTACACCGTGCCGCAGCTACGCGAAGTGGAAACCAACGGCTCGGTGCGCGTCCACATCGATGGCCTGAACGGCGGCGCCCTGAGCCTGGCCCAGCGCGGCTCCGGCCGCATGGACTTGCGCGGCCGCGTCGACCAGCTCGACATTCATAACGCCGGCTCCGGCAACCTGACCGGCGAAGGCCTGGACAGCGGCGCCACCCGCGTCACCATGAACGGTTCCGGCAAGGTCGACCTGGGCACGGTGCGCGGCGAGCACCTACGCGTGGCCATCCACGGTTCCGGCTCGTTCAGCGCCAACGGCAATGTGCGCACGCTGGACGTCAACCTGCACGGCTCGGGCGGCGCCCGCCTGTCCGGCCTGCGCGCCGAAATCGCCGACCTGACCAGCAATGGCTCGGGCAGCATCGTCGCCTCCGCGTCCGACAAGCTGCAGGCCGCCACCAACGGTGCCGGCAGCATCACCGTCTACGGCAACCCGGCCCAGCGCAGCATCAGCGGCAAACGCACCAGCGTGGTGCAGTAAGTCGCATCCGCGCCACAGTCCGGCATGGAAAAAGCCGGACTGTGACAATGTGTGCATATTTTCTTGCTTTTGCACAATATAGTGACTGGCTTCTGTAACTTGTTGTCATTGCAAATGCATAAACACCTGTCTCTGCGCCCCCTGTGCGCCCTCCTGCTGGCCAGCGCCAGCCTGCTTCCCGCCCACGCCGCCAGCAAGCTCAATCCACCCGGCACGACCGAACCGGCACCGCTGGACATCAGCTGCCTGAACCCGGCGCCCATGCAGAAACCGCAAAATGGCGAATTGCGGCTGGCGGTGCAGATCAGCGCCGATGGCCTGCTGTTGGAGACCGTGTTTCTGGCGCCAGGCAATAACGAAGAACAGCGGCAGCTGGCCCTGGCCAGCGCCCGCAACTGCCGCTACCGGCCTGGCAGCTCGCCGGCAGGCCGACCCACCGATGCCTGGACTGAGTTGAGCTTCCGCTGGGATATTGGTCCGGCATCGGAAAATCCCGTACTGATCCAACAATTGGCGACCCAGCGCGCAGCGGCCGAGCAAGGCCAGGCCGCCGCGCAATATGAGCTGGCGCGCATGCTGGAATATGGACGCGGCACCCCGGCCGACCCGGCGCAAGCATTGCGCTGGTATCGCGCCGCCGCCGAACAGGGTTTCCCGGCCGCCCAGTTCTGGCTGGGGAAGGCCTATGCCAAAGGCTACGCCAGCCTGGCGCGCGACAGCGCCGACGCCCAGCACTGGCTGCGCACCGCCGCCGCCAACGGTTCGGCGGAAGCGCAAAACTATCTGGGCGCCATGTACCAGCACGGCGATGGCGTGCCGCGCGACAGCGGCGTGGCCGTCGGCTGGTATACCAAGGCGGCGCACCTGGGCCTGGCGGTGGCGCAGAATAATCTGGGCGTCATGTACTGGCGCGGCGAAGGCGTGGAAAAAGAACCGGCCATGGCCTTCGCCTGGTATCTGAAGGCGGCGGCGCAAGGCGAGGCCTGGTCCATGTACAACCTCTCCTATGCCTATACGCATGGCGTGGGCATCGGACGCAATGAAGCCGAAGGCAGGAAGTGGCTGGAGCGCGCAGCGGAACGCGGCAATAGCCGCGCCCAGGTGCAGCTGGGTTATGCGCTGATGCAGGCGGCCCGGAACGATGCCGAGGAAGCCGTCGCCGCCGCCTGGTACCGCAAGGCCGCCGAACAAGGCAATGCCTCGGGCCAGAACAATATCGGCTACGCCTACGAAATCGGCCGTGGCGTGCCGCGCGACTATGCGCAGGCACTGGCCTGGTATCGCAAGGCCATCGCGCAAAATAACAGCGCTGCGCAGAGCGCCCTGGGCGGCATGTATGAAGAGGGACGCGGCATGCCCAAGAACCTGTACGAAGCGGTGCGCTGGTACAGCATCGCTTCGGCGCAGAACAATCCCGAAGCCATGCGCAAGCTAGGCATGCTGTACGAGGCCGGCCGCGGGCTGGAAAAAGACCCCACGCAAGCCTTCCAGCACTTCACGGTGGCGGCCGAACGCGGCGACGCGA
This sequence comes from Massilia sp. BJB1822, assembly GCF_013369485.1. Classification (GTDB taxonomy): domain Bacteria; phylum Pseudomonadota; class Gammaproteobacteria; order Burkholderiales; family Burkholderiaceae_D; genus Rugamonas. The sequence continues at coordinate 373,981 of NZ_JABWEB010000002.1, read as the reverse complement.
TTGCCGTCCAGCGCCTGATCCGCGTCTACGAAAACGGCGAACTGGGCCAGGCGGCCAGCAAGGAGCTGGCAGAGAAGTGGCGCGGCAAAGGGCTTGCTTGCCCGGCACCGGCCAGCAATGGCGGCGCGCAGTAAGACGGCGCTGGACGCCGCGCCGCCCTACTCGATCGCCAGGCGCAGATCGCGGCCCGTGGTCGCCACATTGCCCGCGTAGTCCGAGGCCAGTATGCGCAAGGTGTACTGGCCCGGTGCGATATCGGCCACCTTCCACATGCCGGGCGTGACCTGCCCATCGCTCAGCGTGTTATTCAGCACGTAGGCAAAGCGCGTGGTCTTGCTGCCGTGGACCGTGATGCCGCTGTTCGGCGCGTAGACGTATTTCACGGCCTCGCGGTTGCGCGGCAGGCGGTCGTAGACCTGGGCCATGCGCGGCTCCTCATAACCGGGCGCCGGCGTGCCGTCGGGCTGCAAGAGCTGGTAGCCCAGCTTGTACAGGCCCAGGCGGCGGCGCGCCAGGTTCTCATCCATCTGATCGTAAGCTTCGACCACGATACTCAATTCGCCCATCTCGCGCGGAATGCGCACGGGATTGCCATGCCCCAGCGGCAGCTTGCGGTCCTTGCGGTCGTATAGCGCGATGCTCTCGATGCGCGGCGCTACCGTGTCGCGCAGGCCGATGAAGGGCAGGCTGAGCGCGTTGCGCACGCCGCCGTTGGGCGCATAATCGAGGTGCACATGGGCCATGCCATTCACCGTGCCCAGGGTTTCGCCGATATCGAAGCGGGTGCCGCGCCGCACGCGCACGCGCTCCGGCTTGCCCTTCTCGTCGGCCAGCAGCTGGAAGCGCGCGTCGAGCACCTTGTTGGCCGGCGTGCGGCCCACGCGCATATGGATGTAGGACAGCGAACCAAGATGCAGGCCTTCCGACAGCGAGCCGAAGCCCCAGTTCGGCAGCGGATCGCTGACCTTGGCCGGCGCCACCGCCAGCACCGGCTGGCCGACGTCGGCCTGGATATCCAGACCGCTGTGGAAGTGGTGCCGACTCTCGCCCTCGAAATCACCGCGCACCTCGCCCATCACGCCCACCACCTCATGCGGCTCGTTCTGCGGCGCCACGGGCCACAGCATCGGCTCCTTGCGCGCGGGCGGCGCAGGCTGCACGATCAGCGGCGCGGTCTCGCCCTTCTCGGCCACGGCCAGACGGTGCAGGCGGAAGGTGTGCGCGTCCGACACCAGCAGCGCGCCATCGGCCGCCAGCGCCACGCCGCGCGGCGCGTACAGGCGCACCTTGCCGTCGCTGCCGTAGCCCGGCTCGGGCGGATGATCGAGATCGGGCAGCGCATCGTATTCGCGGTCGGGCGCGATCTGCACCACATGGCCTTGCGAGCCGCTGACGACGTAGAGGAAGCCGTCATGTGTGACGGTGAGCGCCATCGGCTTTCTCAGAATATGCTGGCGCGCCTCTTCCGGCGCGCTGACGATGGTGCTGACCAGGCCATCGGTGCCGAGCTTGCGGATGGCGTCGTTCAAGCTGTCGGCGATATACAGATTGCCCAGGCCATCGACGGCGACGCCGCAGGGCGTATCGAATTGGGCCGAGGCGGCCGCGCCATCGGTGAAGCCCGGTTTGCCGCTGCCCGCGACGGTGGTGACCACGCCATTCGGCGCGATGCGGCGGATGCGGTCGTTATAAGTATCGGCCACAAACACCGCGCCGTCGGCATCGACCGCCACGCTCAGCGGCCCATTGAACTGGGCCTCGGCGCCCTTGCCGTCGGCGTAGCCGGCGATGCCATTGCCGGCCAGCGTGGAGACGGTGCCGTCCGGCGTCACCTTGCGGATGACGTGGTTGCCGGTATCGGCCACATACAGATTGCCTTGCTTGTCGATGGCAAGGCCGGACGGCGTGTTGAATGCCGCCTGTGCGCCCTTGCCTTCGGCATAACCTTCTGCGCCACCGGCCAGGGTGCTGACCTGGCCATCGGCGCCGATCTTGCGGATGCGGTTATTCGCGCCGCCATCACTGATATACACATTGCCGGCGCTGTCGGCCACCACCCCATACGGATCGGCAAAGCGCGCCTGAGCGGCCGCACCATTGACATTGCCCGCCACGCCATCGCCGGCCAGGCTGTGCACGCGCGCCGTCCACAATCTGGGCGTGCGGCGGATGCTGGCCGCCTTCGGCGCCGGCACCTGGGCCGTTTCGCCCGAGTGCATCACATAGTAGACAGTACAGGCGCTGGCGAGCGCAGCGCTGACGGCAATGGCCGCCACGGTAAGAGGCAACTTGGACTGGGACATCGGCAATGCTCGCGAGAATCGAAGCTGGAAGCTTACCCCATTAGCAATCCCTAAACAATTTCTATTTAGAAATTATTTACTTTGAAGAATAAGATGCCCGTATAATTTTATTCAATTCAGCAAGGAGAGGTAATGGCGGGTTCAAATATCCTACACACCCATAGATTAATGCCTTGGATATTCTTTGCCTTGTTGCTGGCAATGGCAAACAGCGCGTGGGCGGCGGCAAAGCCGGCCGGCTGGGTGCTTTCCTATGAGGGAAAATCAAGCAACGCCTTTATTTGGGATAAGCGTGCCAAGGAATTGATCAAAAATAGCGTTCCGCCCAAGATAGCCGACGAGTTGCTGAGCGCCCTGGGCGGTCCGCCCGACCCCGTCGTGGTTCTGAAGCGGCGCTACGTCAGCGTTTCCGCCTGCGTCGCTCATGCCTGCATGGTGAAGGGCTTGTTCTGGTTCGACAGCCAGAACGGCGTGGGCATCGGCGTCTATCTGGACGAAGATTCCTTGATGCTCGCCTCCAGCGACCTGCGGCCGGAAGAGGTTCCCGCCGTTGCGCGCAAGGCCATCACGAACTGGTTGAGCGACGTCGATGTCCAACCCAAGCAGGCGCAATACCTCGCGCCGAACGGAGAAGTTTCGGCAATCGCGCCAACCCAGTTCGTCCGCCCGGCCTACCGCGCCAAGCCGGAGGGTCCGTCCTTTGACTGCCGCAAGGCGGCGATCTCGATCGAACGCACCATTTGCGGCGACGCCCAATTGGCGAAGCAGGATCTCGCATTGGCCACCCTGTTCAATGAAATCCGGCGCGGCAACGATACCGTCGGTGGACGGGACGAATTGCGCGCTTTCCAGCTCGAATGGCTCAAGGGGCGTGACGCGACCTGCAGCAAGACCGCCGCCATGGCCGCCTGTCTCAGTGAACAGTACCGGCAGCAGCACGAGCGGCTGATGCACTGGACACCGAAGCATTGAGGCGTTTTCCCGGCAAACTCCAAGGTGATATTGAACGCATGAACCGCGCCGTTTCCATTGACGATCTTTCCGTAGTCGCCCGGCAGTGCATTGCCGTCACCTGCCTTCAGCGTTTCTGCCGGCGCTATCAGATCAAGCATCCCGCCCTGACACAGTTCATCGACCATGTCTGGAAGGTCGGCCAGGCCGACGGCGAGTCCTTTGTGGCCTGGGACGAGGGCTTCAGCACGCTGCCAATCACCGGCCTGGGCGATGAATGGCCGGACGCGGTCCGCGCCGCCATCCCTGCGGACATTTGCGACACCCTGGTGGAACTGGTCGAGCAAGTGTTGGAAACCAGCGCCAGCACCTGGTATGGTGGCGACCTGCCGGCAACGAAGCGGCATCTGGAGATCGTGCTGAACATCTGCCAGCAGCATGGTGTCGCCCAACCCGATTTTCGCCAATACGCCCAGGCGCAAGCGCAACTGCGCGGCGGCTGGGGGCCGGTACTGACGGATGAAGAAACAAGCGCCTGGCGCCGCCTGGCCTAAAGAATGAGAAAAGGAATGGATATGGAAGTCGGCATTCACGCCAATATGGTCGATCAAACCACCGCCGAGCTGGCACGTGCCATGCGCCCCCTGCTGAAAGCGCTGGAGGAGCGGCTGCGGGGGGAGTATGGCGGGCAGATGGAACATTTGTGGATCGATCTTGAACTGCTGAAGAGTTTTACCCGGCCGGACGGCAAGCCCTGCCATCCCTTCCGCTTGCAGAAACGGGTATCCGGGCGGGCGCGCATGGGCCTTCCCGCCATTCCCGACAGGTTTAATGTTGGCCATTTCAGCGTGCTGCCGGACTTTGCGCTCCTGGCCTCCCTGCCGGAGGAACAGGCGATTCCCTATGTGCTGAACCTGATCCATGAAACCTCGGCCCTGCTGCTGGACAAACAGAAAAAGCTGGGCGGCTTCGATGCCGTCAAGTTCCGGGCGCGCTTCCTGGAAGAATGCGCTGCCCTGGGCTATGCACTGGCTGGCGAAACTACAGCCGAGGCCTAAGGCAAATGCCCTCATCGAGGAGAAATAGCATCCGCATCGCCGCCTCCCTTCTGCTGCTCTCGGGCTGGGCAAGCGCGGCTGCGCTGCCCGAGCATAATCCGGGCTTGCACTGGCCAGCCATGGCGGTGGCGAGTCCGGCTTGCCAAGCCGGTCTGGCCCAGGTGCGCAGCGAGGTGGCCATGCTGCCGACCACTTCGCTGATGGCGGTGCGCGATGGTGAGGTATTCTTCAGCTATGGCGCCGTGGACCGTGCCAACCAGGTCTATTCCGTCCGCAAAAGCGTGCTGGCCATGATGTATGGCCCGCCTGTCGCCGCCGGCACCATTTCCCTCGACAGCAGCCTCGCATCGCTGGATATTGACGATGTCGGCGGCCTGCTGCCGCTCGAACGCAGCGCCAAGGTGGGCGATCTGCTGGCGGCGCGTTCCGGCGTCTATCATGTGGCAGCCAATCCCGGCGACGATGCGGAGGCCGCGCCGCCGCGCGGCTCGCAACGGCCCGGCGCCTACTTCTTGTATAACAACTGGGATTTCAATGTTGCCGGCACGGTCTATGAACAGCTGACGCGGCGCGATATTTACCAAAGCTTTGCCAGCGACCTGGCGCAGCCCCTGCAATTCGAAGATTTCACGCTGGAGCAGCAGCGGCGCAATGGCGACCCCAAACGCTCGCGCCATCTGGCCTACCACTTCCATCTCTCGACCCGCGACATGGCCCGCCTGGGCCAGCTGATGCTGCAGGAAGGCCGCTGGAACGGCCGCCAGCTCCTGCCCGCCAACTGGCTGACGCGCATCGCGACGCCGCTGACGCGCGCCGCCGATATGCATCCGCCATCGGCTGCGCGGCGCCAGCTCGACTATGGCCTGATGTGGTGGATACCCGCCCTGCCCACTGGTTCGCCGCTGGCCGGCGCTTATATGGCCTGGGGCTATTATGGCCAGTTCATTCTGGTGGTTCCGAAACAGCGCATGGTCATCAGCCACCAGCGCGTGGTGACGGCGGCAGAAGGAAGCGCGCCGCGCAAGGTCAGCCCCGCCGAATTTCTGCGCATCGCCAATATGCTGGTGCAAGCGCCATGCCTTTAAGGATCGTTGGGGAAGGACTTACGTGTTGGTGGGATAAAAATACAGACCTTGGACATGAATCTCCAGACCCGCGCCGACGCTGGGAGTGAATCCGCCAAGCTCACTTGATCCATGCTCAACACCGAGTTGTACAACCGTAATCGACATTCAATAAACCCCATACGGCATGGGCCAGTAACTTAGCCCTTCTTCGCCCACCTGCCGCAGATGGGCATCTTCACTGCGAACCATTTCTTCGAGTGCCGCGCGAGATTCATTCGTGCCAATACGAGCCAATGCAAAAGCACATTCCCTTTGGAACCTGCACCAACGATCCCATTCGACCAGGGACTTGAATTTCGTTCTCGCCGCGCTGGCGATGGCGTCTACAACGCTTGGATTTCCTATCAAACCCAGCTCAAAAACGATGTTTTCATGCGAGCGATGCCAATCCTCTAAAAGAATATGCGCCAGCAGGGGCGCCGTAGAGAAATCACGATTTACCGCGCAGACCGTCTCGCTAAGTTCGTCAGCATCTCGGCTAGCCGCAACTTCGGCCAAAATACTCAAAATACTCATATTAGGTTCAATCCCAATGTTGGCAGTCTCCTGGGCCGGCTCACCAAGCAAGTCCGGTCTGACTGTTTAGCCGGGACCAGACTTGGCGCCCACAAGTGGACGAAATATACACTCAAATAATAGTGAAGTTCAATGCGGATTCATCGCGGCGAAAGTTTCATCATACCGGCCATCCCGTTCGGCCCAGCGGCGGGCACGGTCGCGCTCGACCAGTACTTCGCCGCGCGGATGGTCGCCAGTCTGCAGCAATTGCATGACCTCCGCCACATAGGCCGCAAGCGGCATGGCGCGCGGGTCGGCGGCCTGCTGGCTGCCCGTCAGCCCGGTCTGGACATAGGGCGGCGCCAGTTCCAGCACTTCGACCGGAATAGCGCGCAGCTGATGGCGCAGCGATTGCAGCCAGGAGTGCAGGAAAGCCTTGCTGGCGCAATACGCCGGGAAGTCGGCGCGCGGAATGAAGGCGAGATTGGAACTGGTCGCCATGATCGCGGCATTGGGCTGCCGCTTCAGCTGCGGTAAGAAGGCTGCCGTGACGCGCAGAACACCCATGATATTGGTTTCGATGATCGCCTCGGCGATGGCCGCATCCCAGTTATCGGCCCGCATATCTTCCGCGCGCGAGATGCCGGCATTGGCCACCAGCACATTCAAGTCGGGAAAGCGCGCGCGCACTTCTTCCAGCAGATGCGCCAGGGAGGCCGGCGCATCCAGGTCCAGCGGCATCGCCACGATGCCGGGCCGCTGCGCGCTGATTTCCTCCAGCAGGGAGAGGCGCCGCCCCGTGACGATGACGCGGTTGCCGCGGTCGTGGAAGGCTTCCGCGAGGGCGCGGCCGATGCCGCTGCTGCCGCCGGTGATGAGGATGGTGTTGCCAGTCGTTTGCATGATGTTGTCGCTCCATAGTTCGGTTGAGGCCGTAAGCTGAGGGGGCGAGCGCGCCGAATCGGCGAAGAAAGCGGACCTGCTCGCAAGCTCAGATTCCTGGCGCAGCCATTGCCAGGAATAGTTGAGGCCATCAAGCAGCGGATGGGAATGGGAAGAACAGCAGAGTAGCAATGGCCTCAGTATCGAGAACTCCCCGCTGGGACCTACTCGATAAAGGGCGCGTTGGATGACGGTAACGCCTACGACAGTCTGCGCAAAACAACTGTGGCTCGCAGTCTGGCGTGGAAGGCCGCTGTTGTCAAGCCAGAGTGGCGTGCCCAACGCCTCTGACGACAGCTATTCAGTACGTTGAATTCGCCATACAATCATCTATCTAAGTCTTGCTGCAAGCGTAGACCAGCGTTGAACATTCTCGACCACATACGCCACCTCACACCAAACGGCATGGATTCCTATGCCGGGCTGGTTTCCGGTACAGAGGGCGCGGGCCATGATCCCGGCATGCAGCAGCCGTCCTGCCCGAATTGGCCGCCTGATCTCTTCGCGATTGTAGGTTCATTGATCGAAGTCTCGGCCTGCTACACCCTTGCGAGTCCCGACCGTCACGATCTGGCCAGCCATAGCAACTATCTCGATAGTGTGTTTGCCGCCGCCAGAGCCTGGAATGCGGACCCTTTCCGGCCGCCCACAGCAGTCAAAGTCCACTGGGAGGCTTTGCTTACCCATTATGGCGATCTTCCGCTCTCATCGATCTGTGCGCATCCAGAGGCGGCGAAACAGCTGTTGGCCTTGTTCGCCATCGCGGACGAGGCCAGTATTGGCATGGGTTGGGATGTCACGGAAATGAATGCCAACGACCACACCTTCGCTGCATTAGCAATGTCCTGCATAGCGGAAAAAAGCGAGGCGGCTACCTTTATGCGCTATCTGCCCACCTCGCTTTGCTGCGTTGTGCCGCCCGATCTGGCGATTGTGCTACCCAAATCGATCACGGCCTCGGTAGGCTGCACCATCCGTTCGCTTAGCCACCATTTGGCGCTGCTTCCGCCCAGGAGCATTATCGATCCCTCATGGACATCGTCCGGCATCGACACTTCAGGCCTAGTGGGGGCGGCATCTTATGATATGAGCCTGCTGCTGGTGCCATTTCCATATAAGCTTCATGCAAAAAGCTTCGAACTGAGTTCGGCACGGGATACGTTCGGCAATGCGTACAATATTCCAGCGTACTTCAAGCTGGTCCAGCATTGGCTGCAGGGGACAGAGGGGCCGATCACTGGTGACCGCATGGCCAAGGAATTGTTCTTGCCCCTGATCCGGGAAGCGCAGGCACAGTCGGGGAAAACACCAAACGGCATTGTGCTGCCGGAGTGCGCCTTGTCTACCCAGATAGCAAAAGAACTGGTTGAATCACTGGCGGATTCGGGCATCGAGTTCCTCATCACGGGCGTGCTGGACATTGACCCCGATACCGGCAAGACCTATAACCGTGCACAAACATTCGTCATTCGGGCCGGCGAAGCTGGGGCCGTGGTGCGGCAGCAGAATAAGCATCACCGCTGGCGGCTGGACCAAGGCCAGGTAGACCGATATGCGCTCAACTTTGATTACAGCGCCAATACCCAATGGTGGGAAGACATCGACGTCAGCAACCGTCAACTACCTTTTGTCGGCTTGCGCCAGGACATGTCGATCACGACGCTCATCTGCGAGGATCTGGCGCGTGCCGACCCGGCAATGAACGTGATACGGGCTGTCGGCCCGAACCTGGTGATTGCTTTGCTGATGGATGGTCCACAACTGGCCGCGCGCTGGCCGGGACGCTATGCGACTGTGCTGGCGGAAGATCTGGCAGCGCAGTCCTGAGTTTTACCAGCGTGGCAATGGTCGACCGCTCAAACTGGCAGGAAACCAAGCCCGCCCGCTCTATTGGACTTTGGCGGGATGCCGGCGGCCGCTCGCAGGAAGTACGTCTGCCGGAAGGAAGCCTTGGTGTTGTTTTGACATTAATCTCGAGTCAAAAATCTCAAACAACCTTGGATAGCCGTTCGGACGGCGCACTTTCCCGGCAACTATCGCTGAGAAACATCGTTCCCTTGTTCCTTGCGCAGCCCCCTCAATGGCTATAGACTGGCTTCATCATGGTGAAGAAAACTTTTAACTTTGAACTTGGCAACCGGGGTTTGTTTCCTTCGGAACATAATGCCGTAAGAATTGCAAAATTGAAGTTGATGGCCAGCGCCGTCAGGCATGGCAGCAAGATTGAGGCTTCGGCCCTGTTCCAGTCACAGTCCGATGCTCCGGCAAACGGTGCAGTAAATGGCGTTGCCGCCACGGCCTCACCTGCCATCCAGGCAGCTCCCCTCGGCAGCAAGCCTATCTGACCACCATTTTGATCAACAGCCCCTGCAAAGTTGCTCGTCAACTTTGCAGGGGCTGTTTGTTTTGGGCACCGGCCCCGGTAATCCGTGAAGAACCAAAAAAAAGCCCGCTACGGGAGCGGGCTAAGTCTATTTCCTTGGAGGAGAATAGAGGAGACAGGTGAAGTATGCTGCGCTGCGCAAAACTCGTCCACTTTATTATAGTGATACGAGATATTGCCGCAGCGCATAACATGCGGAATGATAATTATTTGTCATTCACATATGGCAACACGCGCGAGGCCAGCCGCGTGTCGGTCTTCAACAAGCCTACCTCGTCGGCCAGGATGTGGACGGCTTCGTTCAGCAGCACATCCTTGGCCGCTTTCGCAGCCTTTTCGGCGTCCAGCTCGGCCGCCAGGCTGCGCTCGTCGGCCTGCAGGCCGTCGTCGGTGCGGATGGCGCCCTTCATCGCGGCGGCTTGGCGCGCGGCTTTGGCGCCGGCCGGTTTGGCCGCGATGGCCTTGTTCAGCGCGTCTTTCGGATCAGGAACCAGGATCGGATCGTCCGGCGACGGGGCGGCCGTCAGGCGCGCTTCGCGCAGCTTGGCGCGGGCTTCCTGCTGGTCGCGCTCCTTGCGGCGCGCCGCTTCGTTCAGGGAAATCAGGTTTTCCTTGCGCTGTTTCTTCACCAGCGCGATTTCTTCCTGCAGGTACTGGAAGTCCTTGTCCTTGGCCACGCGGGCTTCGTGCTTTTTGTCCAGCATCGGCACGATTTCCTTGAGTTCGCCTGCCGGGATGTAGACCGCCGGCTTGATGACGGTATAGGGCAGCGCGTTGTCATAGCTGGATTCGCCGAAGTTTTCGGCATCGGCCATGCTCGGCAGCTTGATGTCCGGCGTCACGCCGCGCAGCTGGGTGGTGCCGCCATTGATGCGGAAGAACTGGGCGACGGTAATCTTCAGCTCGCCATAGCGCGGCTTTTCACCCTGGCCGAAGCGGTCCAGCTTGTACAGCGATTGCACCGTGCCCTTACCGAAGCTCGGTTCGCCGATCACCAGGCCGCGGCCATAGTCCTGCAGCGCGGCGGCAAAGATTTCGGAAGCGGAGGCCGAGCCGCGGTTGATCAGCACGCCCACCGGGCCATCCCAGGCCAGGCCGGGGTTGGTGTCGCTTTCGACTTCGACGCGGCCCTCGGCATTGCGCTGCTGCACCACCGGGCCTTTGTCGATGAACAGGCCGGTCAGTTCGACCGCCTCATTGAGCGAGCCGCCGCCATTATTGCGCAGGTCGATCAGCACGTTTTCGACCTTGTCCTTCTTCAGTTCGGCCAGCAGGCGGGCCACGTCGCGCGTGGCGCTCTTGAAGTCGCGGTCGCCTTTGCTACGCGCTTCATAGTCCTGGTAGAAGGTCGGCAGCGAGATCACGCCGATGCGGCGCTTGGCCGTGCCGTCGCGCACTTCCATGATGGTTTTCTTGGCCGACTGCTCTTCCATGCTGATTTTCTTGCGCACCAGGGCCACGGTCACGGGCTTGGGATCGGTGCCGGCGTCGGCCGGCAGCACTTGCAGGCGCACGGTGGAATCCTTGGTGCCGCGAATCTGCGCCACCACATCGTCGATGCGCCAGCCGAGGATATCGGTCACGGGACCGGATTCGCCCTGGCCCACGGCGACGATACGGTCGCCGACTTTAAGCTTGCCGGACAGGCCGGCCGGGCTGCCCACCACGATTTCGCGGATCACGGTGTATTCGTCGCGGGTCTGCAGCACGGCGCCGATGCCTTCCAGCGACAGGCGCATCTGGATGTCGAAGTTTTCCGAAGCGCGCGGACCCAGGTAGTTGGTATGCGGCTCGATCGACATGGCGTAAGCGTTCATGAAGATCTGGAACACGTCTTCATTGTTGAGCTTGCGCGAGCGGCTCAGATAGCCCTCATAGCGCTTGTCCAGGGTTTCGCGGATGGCTTTCTCATCCTTGCCGGCCAGCTTCAGGCGCAGCCAGTCGTTCTTCACGCGCTTGCGCCACAGATCCTTCATTTCGGCTTCGGTGCGCACCCAGTCGGCCTTTTCGCGGTCGTACTGGTAGCTTTCTTCGCTGGTGAAGTCGAACTTGCCCTTCAGCAGTTCACGGGCATAACCCATGCGCTCGCTAAAGCGCTGCTGGTAGAGGTTGTAGATGGCGAACGGCACCGTCAGGTTTTCGCTGATGATGGCGTCGTCCAGGCGGCTCTTGGCGTTGGCGAACTGGTCGATGTCGGCTTGGGAGAAGAACAGCTTTTCGCCGTCCAGCGATTTGAAATAGCGGTCGAAGATCTTCTCCGACATCGCGTCGTCCAGCGGAGTGGCCTTGTAGTGGATGCGTGACAGCACGCGCGAGGCCCACAGCGCCGCTTGCGGCTGTTGCGACGCCGGCTTGAGCACGGCGTCCGGGGTCTTGTCGGTTTGCGCGGCGCCCGCGTGGGCGGACAGGACTGCCAGTGCCATGGTGGCCAACAGCATTTGCTTCTTCATCGGCTAACTCCGGTACGTAAATAAACTCAAACTAATTCTACAGTATGAAACGCCAGAGTGAGCCTGATGACTTAAGAGTGAATTAAGCGCATGCGTTCTCCCGGTCAAATAGCAACGCAAAGTGGCCGGTTTGACATCGTTGACGCCTGATCTTGGGCAACTTTTCCCGCAATCAGGGTGATGACGCGGTCGGCGCTGGCGATGGTTTCCGGCCGGTGGGCAACAATGATGCGCGTCATGCGCAGGGCTTTGACGGCCGTATTGACCTGGTGTTCGCGCGCGATATCGAGGTGGCTGGTGGCTTCGTCCAGGATCAGGATGCGCGGCCGCTTGTACAGCGCGCGCGCCAGCAGCACGCGTTGCTTCTGGCCGCCGGACAGCACCGTGCCCATATCGCCCACCAGGGTGTTGTAGTTCATGGGCATGGCGGCGATTTCGGTGGCGATGGCCGCCATTTCGGCGCATTCGCGGATCCAGGCCATATCGGCCTGCGGGTCGAAGAAGCTGATATTGTCGGCAATCGAGCCGGCAAACAGCACGTCGTCCTGCAACACCGTGCCGACCATGGCGCGCAGCGGACCCAGACCGACCTGGCGCAGGTTCTGGCCGCCCAGCAGGATTTCGCCCTCGCCCGGCGGCAGCACGCCCAGCAGCACGTTGAGCAAGGTCGATTTGCCGCAGCCCGAGGGGCCGGCAATGGCGACCGATTCACCCTCCTCTATTTTCAGTGAAACACCGGACAGGACATAGGGTTCATGCGGTGCGTAGCGGTAATGCAGGCCGCGCAACTCGATGCTGGCCGGCACGCTCTCGCTCTGCTCGGGCGCCAGGCCGCTGGCCAGCGATTCCGGCTCGGCGTGGACGATGTCGGCCAGGCGTTCGCCCTGTAATTGCAGCATTTTCAGCTCATACAGCTTGTCGATCAGCGAGGCGACGCGGCTGTCGAACTGGCTGCGGTAGGCGGAAAAAGCCATCAGCGCGCCAACGCTGAAATCGCCGTTCAGCACCAGGCGCGCGCCGAGCCAGATGATCAGGGTGTTTTCCAGGCCGAACAGCAGGCCGTTCAAGGTCTTGTAAAACAGCTGCAGCTTTTGCGTGCGCAGGTCGGCATTGATCTGGTTGACCAGCAAGGCCAGCCAGGTGGCGCGCCGCTCGTCCTGGCGCTGGAACAGCTTGATCGCCTTCACGCCGCGCACGGTTTCCAGGAAATGCGTCTGCTGCCGCGCGGCGTGGATGATTTCCTCCTCGGTCGCATTGCGCAGCGGCCGATACCAGATCCAGCGTCCCAAGGCATACAGCAGCATGGTTCCCACGGCCACCAGGCCCAGCTGCACGCTGTAGATGAACATCATGAGCAGGATGATGCTGGTCATCAGCCCGTCGAGCACGGCTTCCAGGAAGGAGTTGGTCAGGCTTTTCTGGATCTGGTCGATGGCGCTGAAGCGCGACACCACATCGCCCAGATGGCGCTTTTCGAAATACTGGACCGGCAAGCGCAGCAGGTGCGAAAACACATTCGCCCGCCACTGGATGCTGAGCGTGGTACCAAGATACAGGATGACCCAGGAACGCACACCGCCAATCGCATGCTGCATCAGCACCAGCAGACCAAAGCCCAGGGCCAGCGTGCTCAGCAGGTCGCGGTTGGCCGTGACCAGCACATTGTCGACCACCCATTGCAAATAGAACGGTCCGACGATGGCGAACACTTCCAGCGCCAGCGCCAGCAGCAGGATCTGGACCGCCGAGCGCGCCAGCCCCGTCACCCGCCCCACCAGACTGCGCAGCTTGACGCGCGGCGCGGCTTGCTGCGGCTGGAAGGCGCTGCCGGGCCACAGTTCCAGCGCCACGCCGGTAAAGCAGCGCGACACCTCGTCCATAGCCACCACGCGGATGCCGCAGGCGGGGTCGTGGATGGTCAGGCTGTTCTTGCCGACCTCCTTCAAGACCACGAAATGGTTGAAATTCCAGTGCAGGATGCAGGGCAAGCGCAGCTGCGGCAAGCCATCCAGGTCCAGCTTCAAGGGCCGCGCCGCCAATTCCAGCTGCTGGGCGACCTGCATCAGATGCGAGAGATTGACGCCTTTCAGCGAAATCGGAAAGCGCCGCCGCAGCCCGGCCAGGTCGCAATGGTGGCCATGGTAGTTGGCCACCATGGCCAGGCAGGCCAGGCCGCATTCGGTGGCTTCGGTTTGCAGCATCAGGGGTAGGCGCGCGCCAAAGCCAAAAGCCAGCTTGTCGGAAAATGACATGGACATCCTTTCAGAATCGGCCGCTCAGGCTATATAAGGGTTCCAGCGCCCATTCATACAGGCGGCGGCTTTCCTGCAGCACGTCGGCATCGACCAGCATGCCGGCTTGCAAGGCTTGCTGCGCGCCATAAGCCTGGAAAGCTTGCGAGGCGAGTTCGACCGTGATGCGGTACTGCGCCTCGCCGCTCTGCCCGGCCATGACGGCGGCGGCCTCGGCGATCTCGGACGGCGGCAGCGCAGTGCGCGTGACCGAGGCCACCACACCCTGGGCATGGCCGAATTTCTGATAAGGGAAAGCCTGATAGCGCAGCAGCACCACGTCGCCCGGCTTGACGAAGCCGATGGCACGGCTCGGCGCATACAGGTGGGCTTGCAGCTTGGCGCCATCGGGCACGATGCTGAGCAAAGGCTTGCCTGGCTCCACCGTCTGCCCCGGCGCGGCCACCACGGCGGTGGCAATGCCGCTCTGCGGCGCGGTGATCACGAGGCGGCGGCGCGCCTCGTTCTCCGCCAGCTCCACACCGGCCGCGGCGATATTGCGCTCGATCTGGGCCAGCTGGTTTTGCTGGCGCAGCGGCACGCTGCCCAGTTCCGCCTCGGCCGCCGCCAGCTCGCGGCCGGTGTTGATGCGCTCGCGCTCCAGCTCCTGCAGGCGCAGCTTCTGGTCGAGGAAATCGGCCTGCTTCAGCTGCAGGGTTTCGCGCGCAATGTATTTTTGCGCGAGCAAACCTTCATAGCGCGCCACCGCCTCCTCACTGAGCCGGACGCGCGCGCGCTGGCTGTCGATCTGGCTGTCGAGCTTTTGCATCTCCGACTGGCGCGCGGCGATGCGCTTGACCAGGGCCACGCGCTCGTCCTGCTGCACCAGCCGGGTCTTCTCCAGCTCGCCGTGCAGGGAATCGAGGCGCGCGCCCACCTGGCCGCTGATGGCGGCGTGGGTCAATCCCTGGGTGCTGCTCTGGCGCTCGCCCGACAGCACATACAGCACCTCGCCGGCGCGCACATGCTGGCCTTCGCGCACGCGCTTTTCCGTCACCACGCCCGCCTGCGGCACTTGCAGCTTGAGCAGGCCGCTGTCCGGTACCAGCTGGCCCAGCACGGCCACCGAGCGCGTGTAGCTGCCGAAGGCCAAAAGAAGCAGCGCCGCAGCCGCGCACAGGGCAGCGGCAGCGCTGAGAACCGTAAACGAGAGCGGCCGCACCAGCACCACCTCGCCCAGCCATTGCGTCTGCTGCGCGTTGAGCGCAACGGGACGGAAGATCTGGTGCGTGGCCATGGCCGCTCACGCCGTCACGCGCACGCCGAACTGGTAGGCCGGGTCGGCCAGCACCGGGTCTGGCGCATACACATGGTGCTCGTTGTCTTCCTCAAACATGCGCTCGTAGTGGCGGTGCCTGACGATGGCATCCATTTTCACCGCGCCACGGCGCGGCTTGTAGACGAACTCGGCCGAGGGCGCCACCAGGAATTCGGTGAAGGCATCCAGCAGCGGCAGCTCGGGGCACAGCTCTTCCAGCCAGAGGAACTGGCCTTGCTCATTAATTTCCAGGAAAACGTAGTCGCCTTCGGTATCGACGATGAAGTCGAAGCTGCCGAACAGGATGTTCAGGCTCTTCATCATGGCGCGGCACTTGGCCACGACCTCGCGCGGCAGAATGCAGGGCCGCGTTTTCAGCTGGGAGGTGGGAATGCTGCGGAAATCGTCGGCGCCGCGCACATCGGATTGGGAATCGATATGAATGGCGAAATAATGATTACCCATGAAGGTGGCGCGTATTTCGCATTTCTTGTTGATGCGTTCCTGGAATATACCGGGAACCATTTGCAGCATTCTGTCCGAAGCCAGCGCTTCGACATTAATTGTCTTGGTATTGGCTTTATATAAGGTATCGCCAACCACCCAGCGCATGGGGAAGAAGGTTTTAAAGATGGCGCCTTGCGGCATATTGGTCACGAAATTGCGGATTTTTCCCGCGTCATTACCGAACAGCGAACGGGGAATTCGCAGGCCGGCTTTTTTCGCCTCGCATAACTGCACGATCTTGTTATTGGCGCGCGCCCGCGATTCCCAGTGATTGATCCACACGGCTTCCGGGCCAAACAGATAGGGAAAGGATTGCCAGAATACTTCGCTTTCGCGGCTGGCGGCCGGCACATCGTCCGGATGCAGCCAGGCGCTGGGCGCTACCGGCCGCGCCGGGCGGCGATACCACACGGTGTCGAAGTCGAAACGCTGCAGGCGGATGCCGGGACCGCGGATGCTCAGCGCCAAATCGGCTTCCGGCCCGATGGTGCAGCACACCGCCTGCAACGCCGGGAAATCCGAGCCGAACCAGCGGCAGCTCTGGTGTCCCTTATTCTGCAATGCGGTTTCGACAATGATGGCATGTTCGTCCATCGCTCTCGTCGCAATAAATACCTTGGCCATGCTGTTCTCCGAGTAAAAATAGGTGGAGAGGAAGCCAGGCTTCCCCTCGCACTTTCACGCTGAATCAGGCATCGCAAGCGTCTGGCACACCGTTGCTGCAGGTGCAGCGTGGACGCTGGCCGCCGGCCACTTCCTCGATTTCCTCCAGGCTCAGTTCCACGGCCATTTGACGGCCCAGAATGCGCTCGGCTTGTTCGACGTTTTTATCGGTGGCTTTTTTGATTTGTTCCATTTTATTTCTCCTGTAAGTCGGGCTTTAAGCCCATTTAATTTAGATTTGCCAGATATTGACAATTCCCAGATCGCCCCTCAATTCACCTTTTTATTTCGGCGTTGCGAAGCGATGTGTGAATCATACGAGTCCAATTTCACAACAATGTCCCGATAATGTCACCAAAGTGTCACAATCTAGGGTATACAGTATTTCTACTGCAGTATTTCTACCATGATTAAATATCAAAACAAAAGACGCATTCACTGAAAATAGAAATAGATATTTCCTTTCCTATCTAAATGTTTCCCGGGATACGCGGAAAAAATTCACGAATGTATTAATTCTTAAGGAGGCGGATCATGGAGGTCATTTACTTCGATATCGGCGACACGCTGGCAAAGGCCGAGTTTGCAGATGACGGCAAGCTGGTGTTCCATCCCCTACCCGGCGCCATCGAGGCGTTGGAAACGCTGGCTGCGCATCGTAAGGGCATCATTTCCGACCCTGGTGAAGGGCAGGCAGCGCAGGATAAGGCGAAGGCGGCACTGCAAGCCGCCTTCGGAAAATATTTCAGCGAATCCGCCTTAATTCATTGGGGAAGCAAAAAGAGCACTGCCCTCTTCGAGCAAGCGATCAAGGAAAGCGGCGTGAAGGGAGATGCGTGCCTATTCGTCGGTGAAAATGCCAGGGAGCGCCAGTGCGCCAAGGACGCCGGCATGCGCACGGCAGCTACGCCGCAACAGGCTGTCCAAGAAGTGGCGGCAGCACCGAGGCCGCAGCCCGAACAGAAGCGGGAGCTCTGAGTGACCTGCTACCCAATTTAGTACGACCTCGAACTGGAGTCCACGGTTAATAACCCTTCCGCAAACTGCTTCGGTGTTAGATTCCGCAGCGTACTGTGCGGCCGCTCCTCGTTGTACTCGTGGCGCCAGGCTTCGATCACCTGACGTGCATGCCGCAGCGAGAGAAACCAGTGCTCGTTTAAGCACTCATCGCGAAACTTGCCATTGAAGCTTTCGACGTAGGCGTTCTGTTGCGGCTTGCCGGGCGCGATAAACTTCAGCTGGAGCTGGTGTTGATATGCCCACGTATCCAAGGTCTTTCCCGCAAACTCCGGGCCGTTATCGACGGTCACTGAGCTTGGTAGGCCCCGCGATTCTGCGAGACGCTCCAGCACCGAGGCGACACGCCAACCTGGCAGCGAGGTATCGACTTCGATGGCCAAGCACTCCTTCGTGAAATCGTCCACGATGTTCAAGCAGCGCAGGCGCCGTCCATCGACAAAGCCATCCGACACGAAGTCCATCGACCAGCTTTGATTAGCGCCCGTAGCCAACACCCGGACGGGGCGTTCGACTCCGGCGATGCGCTTGCGCTTCCTGCGCCGAACCATCAGGCCTGCCCCGTGGTACACGCGGTAGGTACGCTTCCAATTGAGCGTCCATCCTTCCCTGCGCAATAGTACGTGCAGGCGACGGTAACCATAGCGACGCTTCTGACCAGCGAGCGTCGTTAGCCGCGCCAGCAGTTCACTGTCGTCCGGGCGCCTCGCCACATACCGGAACAACGATCTGGAAATCCCGATCAGCCCACAAGCCCGCGTTACGCCCAACGCATGCATGGTCATTAAATGCGCCACAGCGAGCCGCTTAGCCTGCGGGCCTACCACTTTCGGCTAACCACGTCCTTTAACGCCGCGTTGTCCAGCATGGCGTCGGCCAGCAGGTGTTTAAGCTTCGAATTTTCCGCTTCAAGCTCCTTCAATCGCTGAGCTTCCGAGACCGTCATACCACCGAACTTCGTCTTCCAGTTGTAAAACGTCGCTTCGGCAATGCCGTATTTCCTGCTGAGGTCTGCGACCCTGGCGCCGGCTTCGGCCTCCTTCAGCACGCCAATGATCTGCTCTTCGGTAAATCGCTTTTTCATGCCTGCCTCCCATGTGGCTAACTCTAGCTTAGCACCGTACTATTTCAGGGGAGCAGGTCACCTGCCAGATGCTCCCATTCGAACATGGTGATGAAATAGTCCTGGCGCGTATCTTTAGCGCCGGTGGCGATCCGCTCGAACCGCGCCTTCAGGATACGCAGCGCCTCGTCATACCGTCCATCGCGGTGCGCCTGGATGGCAGCCTGCATCTCTGGCTGATCTACGGGGCTGGCACTGGCAAGGAGCGGCACGACAAGGCATGCCAACAGCAGGCGCGGCATTTTCATAGCATCCACGGTTCTAGTATTTAATGAAACAAATATACCGTGTCGCAAGCGTGGAAAATGCGCGGACTGTCACTTCATCGCCGCCAGCCCGCTCTCAACCTTGGTAGAAGCAGCGGCCGCAAGCCTGGCGGTAGCTTTCGTTGCCGCCGATGCTGATCTGCTCGCCGTCGCGGATGCGCTTGCCCTGCTCATCGACACGGATATTCATGGTCGCCTTCTTGCCGCAGGTGCAGATATTCTTGAGTTCCTCGATATCGTCAGCCAGGGCCAGCAGGTAGGCCGAGCCGGGGAAAGGCATGCCGCGGAAATCGGTGCGCAGGCCGTAGCAGATCACGGGCACGCCCTTGACCTGGGCCAGCTGGTGCAGCTGCCCAACCTGCTCGGTACTGAGGAATTGCGCCTCGTCCACCAGCACGCAGGCGACCTTTTCGATCTCAGTGAGGAAATTGGTATCGGGACCGAAGGTTTCCACCTCGCGCTGCGGTCCCAGGCGGGACGTGACCTTGCCGACGCCGTAGCGGTCGTCGATGGCGGCCGTGAACAGGCGCACCTGCTGGCCCTGCTCCTCATAATTGTGCGCGACCTGGAGCATGGCGGTCGATTTGCCCGCGTTCATCGCGGAATAACGGAAGTAAAGTTTTGCCACAGCTGCCTCTTGTGATTGGGGGCTTATTGTCCGCCAGCCAATCCGGCGGTATGCGATTATAAAACGGTATACATCGTATAGGCCAAAAAGCATTGTCAGCGGAGGTGGACAGATGAGCGTCGAGATCGCGGAACTACCGGAATTCAAGCTGGCCGGCCTGGCATTTGCCGGCCCCTTCCCCATGCTGAGCGCGGAAATGCCCAGGATTTGGGCCGACTTCCTGCGCCGCGAAGCGGAGCTGGGCGGCGAGCGCCGCCTGCGCTATGGGGTCAGCCTGCAGCAGCATGGCGGCATCATGCTTGAATGCGTTGCCGCCCCGCTTGACGATCTAAATGCCCTGCCCGCCGGCATGCTCGCGCTGCGCATCCCGGCGCGGCGCTACGCCATCTTTACCCATGTCGGACCGGTGACGGCCGTGCAAGCCAGCTATCTGGACGCCTTCCGCGCGCTGGAAGACTCCGGCCTCCAGCTCGACCGCGAAGCGCCGCGTCTGGAACGCTACGACAGCCGTTTCATCCCCACCGTAGATGAGGCGCAGCGTGCCGCCAATGCCTACGACATCCTTCTGCCTCTAGCGTAATGCAAGCCATCTGTCCCGTGCACAAGCAGGAAAATCAGCGCATACTTGTAAAGCAGTCATCAGATTTTGCATAACGATAGGTGAAATGATTCCTTCCCACTGAACGGCGGGCGCGCCTAAGATGCGCGCTTTTCACGGCGGCGGCGGACACAATCCCCCACGCCAGCTTGACGCAAGGAGACAGCATGCAACGCAAACAGCAGGCCGCACTGTACAGCTTGATCGGCAACACGCCTCTCGTCGAGGTTACGCAGCTGGATACCGGCCCATGCCGGCTCTTCCTCAAACTTGAATCGCAAAACCCCGGCGGCTCGATCAAGGATCGCATCGGCCTTTCCATCATCGAAGCCGCCGAACGCGACGGCCGCCTGAAGCCGGGCGGTACCATCATTGAAGCGACGGCGGGCAATACCGGCCTCGGCCTGGCCCTGGTGGGCCGCATCAAGGGCTACCGCGTAGAGCTGGTGGTGCCGGACAAGATGGCCACCGAGAAAATCCTGCACCTGAAAGCGCTGGGCGCCATCATCCACACCACGCGTTCCGACGTGGGCAAGGGCCATCCCGAGTATTACCAGGATTACGCCGCCCGCCTGGCGCGCGAAACCCCGGGCGCCTTCTTCGCCGACCAGTTCAACAATCCGGCCAATCCGCTGGCCCATGAAACCAGCACCGGCCCGGAAATCTGGGAACAGACCGGGCATGAAATCGATGCCATCGTGGTTGGCGTCGGCTCGTCCGGCACGCTGACCGGCTTGACCAATTTCTTCAAAAAAGTGCAGCCCGGCCTGGACTTCGTGCTGGCCGACCCGAAAGGCTCGATCCTGGCCGAATACGTGGAGACGGGCCACCTGTCCGACACCAGCGGCTCCTGGGCCGTGGAAGGCATCGGCGAAGACTTCATCCCCGCGATTGCCGACCTGAGCGGCGTGAAAAAGGCTTACACCATCACCGACCAGGAAAGCTTCGACAGCGCGCGCCAGCTGCTGCGCGCCGAAGGCATTCTGGCCGGCTCCTCCACCGGCACCCTGCTGGCGGCCGCGCTGAAATACTGCCGCGAACAGACCACGCCGAAAAAGGTCGTGACCTTCGTCTGCGACACCGGCACTCGCTACCTGTCCAAGGTGTATAACGATGGCTGGATGGTGGACCAAGGCTTGATCCAGCGTCCGGCCACGGGCGATCTGCGCGACCTGATCGGCCGCCGCTTCAATGAGGGCGAAGTGGTCAGCGTGTCGCCGTCCGACACCCTGCTGATCGCCTTCAACCGCATGCGCGCCGCCGACCTGGCCCAGCTGCCGGTGCTCGAAAATGGCAAGCTGGTGGGCATCATCGACGAATCGGATATCCTTCTGAAGGTAGATAACCAGGCCGAGCAGTTCACCAGCCCGGTCGGCGCCACCATGACCGCCCGTCTGGAAACGCTGCAGCCGAACGCCAGCCTGCAAGCCTTGCGCAGCACGCTCGACCGCGGCCTGACCGCCGTGGTGGCCGACAGCCAGCACTTCTACGGCCTGATTACGCGCTTCGACCTTCTCAACCATCTTCGCAGGACCATATCTTGAGCCAAGCCAACGACCGCAAATTCAAATCCCATCTGGCCACGCGCGTGATCCACGCCGGCCAGTCGCCCGACCCGTCGACCGGCGCCATCATGCCGCCGATCTACGCCACCTCGACCTTCGTGCAGGAGAGTCCGGGCGTGCACAAAGGCCTGGACTATGGCCGCTCGCACAACCCGACGCGCTGGGCGCTGGAGCGCTGCGTGGCCGACCTGGAAGGCGGCGCGCAAGGCTTCGCCTTCGCCTCCGGCCTGGCCGCCATTTCGACCGTGCTGGAAATCGCCGACGCCGGTTCCCACATCATCGCCGGCGACGATATGTATGGCGGCACCTACCGCCTGTTCGAACGCGTGCGCCGCCGCAGCGCCGGCCACGAGTTCAGCTATGTTGACCTGACCAAGCCGGAAAACCTGCTGGCCGCCCTGCGTCCCGAAACGCGCATGGTGTGGGTGGAAACGCCGACCAATCCGATGCTGAAACTGGCCGACCTGAAAGCGATCGCCCAGATCTGCCGCGAGCGCGGCATCATCGCCATCGCCGACAACACCTTCGCCAGCCCGCTGGTGCAGCGTCCGCTGGAGCACGGCTTCGACATCGTGGTGCACTCGGCCACCAAATACCTGAACGGCCACTCCGACATCATCGGCGGTATCGCCGTGGTGGGCGGCGAGGAACGCCAGGCCAAATGGCGCGAACAGCTGGCCTTCCTGCAAAATTCCGTGGGCGCCATCGCCAGCCCCTTCGACAGCTTCCTCGCCCTGCGCGGCGTGAAGACGCTGGCGATCCGCATGGAACGCCACTGCCGCAGCGCGCTCGACCTGGCGCAGTGGCTGGAGCAGCAGCCGGAAGTACGCAAGGTCTACTACCCCGGCCTGGCCTCGCATCCCCAGCATGAACTGGCCAAGCGCCAGATGGACGGCTTCGGCGGCATCATCTCGATCGACCTGAAGACCGATCTGGCCGGCTCGCGCCGCTTCCTCGAGCGCTGCGAAGTGTTCGCCCTGGCCGAAAGCCTGGGCGGCGTGGAAAGCCTGATCGAGCATCCAGCCTTGATGACGCACGCCACCATTCCTCCCGCCCAGCGCGCCGAACTGGGCATCGGCGACGGCCTGATCCGCCTCTCCGTCGGCATTGAGGACGTGGAAGACCTGCGCCAGGATCTGCGCCAGGCGCTGGACGCGATCTGATTGAGGTAATGCCATAGTGCGCTAGACGTTGCACCAGTACGTGCAACGTCTATCCACCTAAGCGATTGCAAGGACTGCCTATACTAGACAGATATGCGCCCTAGGCGTATAACGCGAAGGCGGAGACAGACAACCTTACCGGCCATAAGTTGAAGGAGATCCGTCCTGCCCTCGAAGAATAGACCCCTGAGCAAATCCGAACTGGATGCCTATGAGTCCTCGCGCGACTTGGCGGCGGAGTTGCTACAGTCCGTGCGAGAAATGAAGGCCGGTCATGTTCAGGTGATTTCCTCGCCGGTTATCGAAGCCCGCAAGAAAACGGGACTATCTCAATCCCAATTTGCGACGCTCTTGGGCGCATCGCTGCGAACCTTGCAAGGCTGGGAACAAGGCCGGAAACAACCCAGCGGCGCTGCCCGTACTCTGCTGGCAATTGCCAGCACCAACCCTCAAGCTCTTTTAGCTGTTGCGGGCTATCCACGTAACCCGCCCTGAGTGCGGAACTGCTTGCGGTAGGCTGAGGGCGAGGTGCGCAGCGAGGCCTGGAAGTGCTGGCGCAGCGAGAGGGCCGTACCGAAGCCGGCTTCCTGGGCCACGACTTCAATGGCGGCGTCGCTGCCTTCCAGCATGCGCTGGGCATGCGCCAGGCGCTGGCTCAGCAGCCATTGCTTGACCGAGGTGCCTGTCACCTGGCGGAAGTGGCGCGTGAAGTTGCGGCGGCTCATGGCAGCGCGCACGGCCAGGGCATCGATGCTCTGCTCTGCGCCGAGGTTGGCCGCCATCCACTCCAGCACTTGCGCGAAGCGTCCTTCGCTGTTCGATACCGGCAGCGGCCTTTCGATGAACTGGGCTTGCCCTCCCTGCCGGTGCGGCGCCACCAGCAGCCGCCGCGCCACGCTGTTTGCCAATTCCACACCCGCCAGTTGCCGCAGCAGATGCAGGCAGCAGTCGAGGCCTGCCGCGACGCCGGCCGAGGTCAGGACGTCACCATCATCGACATACAGCACTTCCGCATCCACCTTGACTTTGGGATAGCGCTGCACCAGGCCATCGGCAAAGGCCCAGTGGGTGGTGGCGGTGCGGCCGTCGAGCAGGCCGGCTTCCGCCAGCGGGAAGGCGCCGAGGCATAGGCCGACGATACGCGCGCCGCGTTGATGCGCGCGGCGCAGGGCGTCCAGCAGCACGGGCGGCGCGTTGCGGCAGTCGTCGTGCCAGGCGGCCATGACAACGATATCGGCCGCGTCCAGCAGGCTTAGGTCGTATTCGGTGGCGATGGCGAAGCCGGCAGCAGTGCGCAGGGGGCTGGCGTCGGCGCTGCAGACCCGCACGTCAAACATGGGGGCATGACCTTCCGGCACGGTGCCGAAGACGGCGCAAGGCGCGGCGACGTGGAAAGGCGTGATGCCGTCGAAGGCGATCACGGCGACGCGAATCGGCAGCGACGGGCGGCTCGGGCCGGTTTTACGGGCAATTTTGGGCATGGCCTGATTATATCGAAGATATGCCTTAAGGCCACTTTTCGCGTGCGCCGCGCCGGATGAGAATGCTGTTCACCGGGACCGCCAATCCCTTTCATCATCTGACCAAAGGAGAAATCCATGTCCGCTACCCCTCGCCGCGCTCTGCTCGTGATCGATGTGCAAAACGAATACTTCACTGGCGACCTGCCGATCGAGTACCCGCCCGTGGCAGGCTCGCTGCCCAATATCGTGCAGGCCATGAAAGCGGCCAAGGCCCAGGATATTCCCGTGGTCGTAGTGCAGCACGATGCACCAGAGGGTTCGCCGATCTTCGCCAAGGGTTCCGAAGGATGGCGCCTGCATCCGCAGATCGCGGAGCTTCCCATCGACCATCACATCAACAAGACGATGGCGAGTGCCTTCGCCGGCACCGGCCTGCGCGAGTGGCTGGCGGCGCGTTCCATCGACACGCTGAGCATCGTCGGCTATATGACGCACAACTGCAACGCCAGCACCATCTTCCAGGCCGCCCATGAAGGCTTGACGGTCGAAGTGCTGGACGATGCGACGGGCGCCCTCTCCTACCAGAACGCGGCGGGCAAGGTCAGCGCCGAGGAAGTCCATCGCGTGTTCAACACGGTCTTCCACTCCAACTTCGCGGCCGTGGTCAGCACGCAAGACTGGATCGCTGCGGCGCGCAGCGGCAAGGCGCTGGAACGCGACAATCTGTACGCCTCCAACCTGCGCACGCGCCGCTAAGCTCAGGTTTTCTTGGCCGGATCGCTGATGTTGAAAACGCGCCGCACCAGGCTTTCCAGCGCCAGGAACACGCCTTCCACGCCAAAGCCGGCGATAAAGGACAGGGCCGAGCTGCTCAGTGCCCAGCTGCCCAGCAGCCCTGCTTCCTTGCCGTTCGCCTGCGACGATGGACTGATGAACAGGGCGATGCAGGCGCCGATAGTAGCGCCCAGCGCCAATTGCAGCAGCGCCAGCGAGTAATCGCGCGGCGACAGCAGGCTTTCGCGCATCTTGGCCCACAGGTCGCGCACCACGGCGGCGCCCGCACCCAGCACGCCGTAAAACAGCGGCAGCACGGCGGTGCCCACCACCATGGTCACGATCTGGGCTAGTTCTTCCGTATTGCTTTGCGCCAGGGCAGCCGGATAGAAAGCCTGGCCGCCGCTGAGCCAGCCGCCCACCTGCTGATAGATATCGACCCAGGGCCGCAGCCAGCTGCCCAAGGCGTCATGGGCGATGGCGATGCGCTGGTCGAGTTCGCGCTTGCGGCTACACAGCTGGTACTCCTCGGTACTGCGGTATAGCGGTGTGGCATCGGGCGCAAACAGCGAACAAAACTGGACGGGACGGGCGGCGGCGCGCGCCTTGGCCTGTCCTTGCGCTTCAGCCTGGGTCTGGGTCGGGGTCGGTGTGGCGGCGCTGCTGGACGCGCCGTTCTGGCGCTCCTGCTCGTCGCTGGCAAACTTCAGCTCAGCTTCGGCGATGGTCTTTTGCAAGCCGACGTCCTGGATCTTCAAGGCTTCCAGATGCTGCAGAATCACATTGCCGCCGGTGATATGCCAGGAAATCACGCAGGTCGTCGCCAAGCCCAGCAGAAGCAAGCTGACGATCAGGAAGATGCGCCGCTTGAACTTGGCTGCCACGCTGACCAAGCCAGGAAACGCGTGGCGGGCCAGGGTCAGACGCGTGGGCTTGTCCCAGTAGCCGTTATTGCTACGGCGCGCCTGTACTGGCGCCTGCGCACTCTCCACTGCCGGCGTCGTTGGTTCGCCGGGTGGCGGCGCCGGGCCGCCATTGTCGCCCTGTGCAGCCTTGGCGGCGCTGCCGGAATTGGCGGCCTTGGCAAGACGC
Source organism: Massilia sp. BJB1822 (assembly GCF_013369485.1). Lineage (GTDB taxonomy): Bacteria > Pseudomonadota > Gammaproteobacteria > Burkholderiales > Burkholderiaceae_D > Rugamonas. The sequence goes on along the minus strand of NZ_JABWEB010000002.1, from coordinate 347,861 downwards.
CGGGTCCAGCGCTGCCAGAGGTTGCCCAGGCCGTCGAACCAGCCGCTCCAGCTGCGCCGGTTTTCCTCGCCCACCACCAGCAGGGTGAAGGCGACGGTCATGCCCGTGGCGGGACGGGCGGCGGCGTTCAGCTTGTCTTTGGCGCACAGGAGTTTGACGGCTTGATCGACCTTGCTTTCGCTGCTACCGTCGGCCGCCAAGCCGATCATGCACAGCTCGCGCACCTTGGGCATCTGCTCGTCGGACGCGGCCATGGGCGGCGCGTACCAGCTCTTGTCCCAGCGGCCGGAAATGTGGTCGAGCAGCAGAAAAACTTCGTTGAGTTCGCGGGCGAAGATGAAATCCTCCAGCCTTTGCGCATCGGGATTGGGCTTGCCGCTTTCTTGCGTGGTCATGATGTGCTCCCGCAGCCGCGAGGCGGCGGCTGATCAGCACATTCTGCGCCGCCACGGCGGCGGCGCGGCGCTGGCGCCAGCGGGAGCTTTGCGCCAGCGCAAACGGAGCTTTATTCGCCGGGGTGGTACTTGCGCTCCAGATTTTTTTCCACGTCTTCGCGGTAGAACAGCACTTCCTTGAATTCGCCGCGCGCATACATTTCGGCCTGATCCAGGAAGTGCGGCGAGGCCGGGTCGCTGCTCTGGCCGCCCGCCAGAATGCTCTTGGCGCGGATGCGCGGGCCGAACTCGACTGCTGCCACAAAGCTGTTGCCGCGCTCGCCGTAAATGCGGCGCGTCTTCGGCGGCGTCAGCGGGCCGTAAGCGGCCAGTGCGCCCCAGTTGCCGGAGGCGTAAGGCACGGGAATGCTGGGTTTGTCATCGTCGAAGGATTGCACGATGTCGCCATTCAGGCGCTGGAAGCGGTTGATCTCGCCCCAAGGCGTCTTCCAGCTGCCGAAGTCCGACTCCAGGCGCGCCGAGGCACGCGTCAGCGCTTCCAGACGCTGCTGGGTGGTGATCTGGCTGCCCACGTAATCGAGCACCGGCATGCGCTTCTCGCGCGCCGCCGGGCCGTGGGTCTTGACCAGTTCCTGCAGCCAGTAGATGGCCAGCGAGGTCGGCACCGAGTTCAGGCTGTAGCGCATATTCCAGTCGCGCAGCAGGGAAATCTGCTCGGTCAGGCCGGCTTTCAGCAAGTCGCTGGCGGGCGATTCGTCATAGGCACGCACCAGCTGCGGCAGCAGCGGCTCGAAGGCGGTCAGCTGGCTGTCGTAGGCGGCGGCGATCAGGCTGTCGAGCGTGAAGTCGTGCTGGTTTTGCAGCACGCGCACGGCATGGATGCCGCGCGCATTTTCCGGATACACCGACATATAGGCCGGATAATCCTGGCGGCGCGGGCTGTAGGCGCCCGCCGCCGAGAACGGCCAGTTATTGGTGTTCTGAATCCAGCCATTCTTCGGATTGAAGAGCTGGATGGTGTCCTTCACCGCATGCAAGCCCTTCCAGTCGGTGGCTGGATTGCTGCCGTCGACCGGCTTGGTGTAGTCGAAGGCCGCATCGCGCACCGGCACGAAATTACCGTGGAAGTAAGCGATATTGCCGTCCGCATCCGCATACACGGTATTGTTGGACGAGTTGGTGCGCAGCTCCATCGCCTTGTAGAAGGCGGCGTAATTGCGCGCCTTGGTGCGCACATAGGATTGCGTGAGCGCCTTGAGCGGCTCGTTCATCAGCGCCACCGCCACCCATTTGCCATCCTGTTCGCGCACGATGGGACCGTGGTGCGTGAAGTAAGCGGTGACGGTTTTCTCGGCCATGCCTTGCGCCGTCTTGTACGGCAGGCGGATCGCCACCGCCTTCACCGGACGCTGCTCCTTGCCGTACTGGTAGAGCAGCTTGCCGTCCTGTTCGGCAACGGTTTCCACGAACTCGTCGATCACATCGGCGCCGCCCGAGGTGTGCATCCAGCCCAGGCGCTCGTTAAAGCCCTGGTAGACGAAGAACTGGCCCCAGGTCACGGCGCCATAGGCATTCAGTCCCTGGCGGCTGACCACATGGATCTCGGGCCGGAAATAGAAGGAGGTATGCGGATTGATCATCAGCAGCGCATGACCCGACTTGCTCAGGGCCGGCGCAATGGCGAAGCCGTTGGAACCGCTCGGTTCCTTTTCCATGGCCAGCGCCGGCACCAGCTGCGGACGCTGGGGCGCCTTGGAATAGAAGGCTTCCAGCTGCTTGAGGTCGATCGATTCGATATCGCCGCCGATGCTGCCTTCGCTGAAACTGAGCGCCATCCACGGTTCGAAGCGGGTCAGCAGACGCGGCTGCACGTCGGGATGCGTATGCAGGTAGAAGTTCAAGCCATCGGCCCAGGCGCCCATCAGCTTCTTCAGCCAGGCCGGGCTGGCCTGGTACTGGCTCTTCAGCAGTTCGGGCGTGATGAAGAGCTTCATGCGCAAGTCCTGGTACAGCGCCTTCTCGCCCTCGACCTCGGCCAGGCGGCCCATGGCATTGATGTAGTTCAGCTCGATGCGCTTGAAATCATCCTCGGCCTGCGCATACACCATGCCGAACACGGCATCGGCATCGGTATTGCCGTAGACGTGGGCGATGCCCCATTTATCGCGCAGGATGCTGACGCGCTCGGCAGCCATTTTCAGGCGCAGCGCCTCGATCGCGCCGACACCGCCCGCGCGGGCTGGTGCGGCCGGGGCGGCGATGACGGCCAAGGGCATGGCACAGGCTAATGCAAGCGCAGAACGCGACAGTCTCGGCATAGGGCTTTTTCTCCAGTATCTTTTTATATGGCGCGCACTCAGGACGCGTCGACCAGCGTGGCGATGCGTTCGCGCAGTTCGGCGTTTTCGGCGCGCAGCACGGCGTTCTTGTCTTTCAGCTGGGCCACTTCCAGGCGCAGCTGTTCGACTTCGCTCAGCGGGGCACGCTCCTCGGCGCCGTAGTCGCCCTCGCCTTCCGGCACGGCTTTCGGCGCTTTCGGCGGACGCGAAGCGGCGCGCTGTTCGCGGATTTCGCGCGCGGCCTGCTGCAGGAATTTCTTGCCGCCAGCGACCGCGGCCACCTGGTCGGCGTCCGGCAGCGAAGCCACGGTGGCGGCGGCATTGATCGAGATGGTGCCGGCGCGCACCGCCTCCACCAGCTCGGGCGTGGCCGTCTTCTGGATCTTCTCGATCTGGCTGATGGTATTGCTGCTCAGGCGCGCCGCGCGCGCAATGTCCTCGCGCGAAGTGCGCACCTTGGGCGCCGGCGCAGCCTCGCCTTCCGGCTCGGGCGGCGCGATGCTCGCGTCCTCGGCCTGGATACGGGCGCTCTCCTCTTCGGCGCGCTGGGCCAGGATGTCTTTCTTGCGCAGCGCCAGCACGCCGCGCTGGAAGTCGGACACGCTGCGGCGGCCCAGGTGGTTATCGATCATCCACAGCATCACGTCTTCCATGCTCTTGAAGCTGGTGTTCTGCGTGACCTTGAACGGGATGCCGTGCTTCTGGCAGATCGCATAGCGGTTATGGCCATCGACCAGCACGTCGTCCCACAGCACCAGCGCATCGCGGCAGCCTTCGGCCAGCAGGCTGCGTTCCAGCGCCGTATGCTCCGCTTCGGTCAGCGGCTCGATATAGTCGCGCAGCATATCGTTGATCTTGATTTGCATTGATTTAATCCTTGAGTAACCGCGGCGCGGCGCACTGCCGTTCGGGGGCGCCAATTTCGCCGTCCAGAATCCTACACCATTTTTATGCGGGTTTTAATATGGGAGCGGCGGGAGAGCGCTGCGGCTGCGCGGAACAGCGCAGATGAAGAGAGACGTGGTGCCCCGGGCCGGAATCGAACCGGCACGGCCTTGCGGCCAACGGATTTTAAGTCCGGTGTGTCTACCAATTTCACCACCGGGGCACAGCCCGCTATTATGACATGGCTGATCAATAACTTCCAGAGCGGGGCTGGAAGCCTGATGGCTTAAGGGGTTGGCGGCGCCAGGCGGGCCAGCACGTCGGCATTGAGCAAGGCCAGCATGTCGTGGCGCTTGCGCATCTCCGAGCGTTTTTTGGACGGCACGGCTTCCAGCTCGGGCGGCTGCAAGGCGCTGCAAGCGAGTTCGTAATCGCCATCAGGGCGCGCCGTGGCGCCCATTTCCAGCCACAGGCTGTCGTAGCAAGCCTTGATCTTGCCGTCGCGCAGGGCGGTGCGCGCCGCCGTGCGGTTCTTGTTGCAGACCAGGACCATGCGCGCGCAGCCGCTGGCATGCCCCAGATGGCGCAGCAGGCGCACCAGCAGGCTCTTCGGACGCAAGCCATGCAGTTCGCGGGTCGCTTCGCGCATCAGTTCCAGGCCGGCGCCGCAGGATGGCCCCTGGATGCAGCCGACGCCGATCTGCATATGCGGACCATCGTTGAGGAAGGAAAACGCCACCGAGCAGACCAGCGTCCCATCGCGCCGCAATTGCAGCACCAGTTCGCCTTCGCGTTCCATCGGCACGATGGCGCAGAGTTCGATGCTGTACGGCGTGCCGCTCTTGCCGGCAAAGGTCGCCAATTGCACCGGACCGCGCGCGGCCTCGGCCACCAGCGCGCCCAGTCCCTGGCGCAGGATGAAGCGATAGTGGCCGACCAGGGCCGCCAGACGCTCGCGCCGGTTCATGCGCTGGCTGAGCCAGGGACGGTAGACCTTGTGGATCAGGCGCGGCTGGGCATGCGCCAGCTCGCGCAGCATCTGGTCGGAGTTGAGCACGCCGAGCCAGTGGCGCGTCATGCGGAAATGCGCCAGCGCGCGCGTATGCAGCTTCAGCGCCGCGGCGAAATGCGAGAGCGACGATTTCTTCTCCAGACCAACGGTCAGGGTGATGGGCCGCATGCTTTGTCTCCTGATTATTTGTTTCTTATGTCGAAACATTGTTATACATTCTCGCAACAATACGTTACAAGGCACCGATAGTATCGGCCTCTCGGAGGGGTAGCAATTGGTAAGCCGCGTAAGGTTTTTACGTAATTCTGTAGGGCAATATCGATGAAGACAGGCTATGGAAGCTGTCGTGTGGAAATTACGACAGTCCTGAATACTTGCGGGGCGAACCATTGTATAATGCTAAGCATAGTTTTCATTTGGAAACTATTTCGCGATCACTACGATCCCACGCCTTGCCGGTGCCACGGCAAGCTCCTCCACAATCAGGAAGACAGATGAAGAAACTGACGACGTATGCCGCCGCGATTGCGTTGGCCGCCGCCACCGTGTTTGCCGCCCCACTGGCCCAGGCCGCCAAATGGGTCGAGATCACCGCACCGAAAACCAGCGGTTTTGCCGTGGGTTCGGGCAAGGTAAGTTATGGTCCGATCGCCGCCGCCTCGGTCTGGGTGTATGACGGCGAGAACATCAATCCGCAAAACGCTGAGAATATCGAATCCCTGGTCGAAGGCCTGTTCAAGCTGCCCACGACCGGCAAAGGCTCGCTGCAACTGGTGGGCGAGAAAAACCTGGCCAACAGCAAATCCGGCTCGTTCAAGGTCGGCGCCAGCTTCAACTACCTGGCCGTGCATTACGGCCGTGGCGAACTGGTGTTCCACTGGGATAAGCCGCTGGCGGCCGACAGCCTGTTCACCTTCAGCGGCCTGCCGCGCGGTTCGAGCAACTACCGCGCCTTCAGCAGCATTTCCGCCGTACCCGAGCCGGCCACCTACGGCATGCTGCTCGGCGGCCTGGGCCTGATGGCCTTGATCGCCCGCCGCCGCAAGCAAGGCTGATTCCCCGCCCCACTCTGCTCAGGCGGCCACACCGCCTGAGCCAGCGCAAAGTCCGCGTCCTCCACTTGTCCGACACTGGTGCTTTCAGTAGCGCACTCGTGCACAAAGGAGAATTGACATGGCACCTCACGAAAACTACGATGAAGGCATGGAACATCGGATCACAAATCAGGAAGCTTTTGCGGTAGAGACGCGCGAGCGTCTTGCGCGGATTGAGGCGACCCTGGTCACCAAGACCGAGTTCTACGAAGCCATCTCCTCCCTGCGTGCCGAGATGCACAAGGGTTTTGCCGATACAATCAAATGGGTAATCGGCATGTCGCTGGGCATTGCCATGGCCGGCATTACCGTCATGACCTTCGTGCTCAATAATGCCACGCCCAAGGCCGTCCCCGCCCAGCCAGCGCCGGTAGTGATCTATCTGCCAGCGCCCCTGACGCCGCCCCCAGCCGCACCGCGTTAAGCATGCGCCGCCGTGCCGCCAAGCTGCCTATACTCAGGCATGGCGAAAATCTATATCGGCATTTCGGGATGGCGCTACCCACCCTGGCGCGGCGTCTTCTATCCCAAGAAGCTGGCGCAGGCACGCGAACTGGAATTTGCGTCGCGCGCCCTGCCATCGATTGAGCTGAACGGCTCCTTCTACGCGCTGCAGCGTCCGGCCAGCTACCGCGCCTGGTATGAAGCCACGCCGCCCGGCTTTGTCTTCAGTCACAAAGGCAACCGCTACCTGACCCACATCATCCGCCTGCGCGAACCGCGCGAAGCGCTGGCCAATATCTTCGCCTCCGGCGTATTCAAGCTGCGCGAAAAACTGGGACCATTCCTCTGGCAGCTGCCGCCCAGCCTGCGCTTCGACGCCGATATCGTCGAAGGCTTTCTCAGCCTGCTGCCGCATGACACGGAACAGGCGCTGGAGCTGGCGCGCCACCACGGCCCCCATATGAAGGGCCGCACCGCGCTGCAGACCGACGCCAAACGCAAGCTGCTGCATGCCATGGAAGTCCGCAACGACAGCTTTATCGATGCGCGCTTCATCGCGCTGCTGCGCAAGTACAAGGTAGCGATGGTGGTGGCCGATACGGCGGGCAAATGGCCCGATTATGAAGACGTCTGCGCCAGCTTCATGTACCTGCGTCTGCATGGCGACAAAGAGCTGTACGCGAGCGGCTATACCGACGCGGCACTGGAACGCTGGGCGCAGCGCATCCGCGCCTGGAGTGGCGGCGGCCAGCCGGACGACGCGAAACTCATCTCCGACCACAAGGTGCCGCAGCGCGCCAGCCGCGATATCTACTGCTACTTCGACAACGACATCAAGGTGCGCGCGCCCTTCGATGCGCGCCGCCTGATCGAGAAACTCGGACTGAGCGAAGGGCTGGCGGATATCGGCGGCGGCTAACGCGGCGCGTCCTCGCCCATCGCCGATTTCAGCCGCTCCAGGCGCTGCGAGCGATAGATGCCCGCGTGTCCCGAGAACAGGTAGGCCACCACGCAACCCAGCGCCGCATACGGCCCGATTTGCGGGCCAAACAGCTCGATCGCCATCACTGTGCAAGCCAAAGGCGTATTCGCCGCCCCTGCGAATACCGCCACAAAGCCGATCGCCGCCAGCAGCGCGAAAGGCTGATGCAGCAAGGGCGCCAGCGCATTGCCAAGAGTCGCGCCGATATAGAACAGCGGCGTCACCTCCCCGCCCTTAAAACCGCTACCGAGAGAAGCCACGGTGAACAGGAACTTGCCGGCGAAATCCCAGGGCGCAACCGGATGCTGGAAGGCCTCCACGATGACAGGAATTCCCAGCCCGATATAGCGCTGCGATCCAAGCAGCCAGACCGCCGCCGCGATCAGCAGGCCGCCCAGCAAGGGCCGCAAAGGCGCATACCCCACCCACTTCTTCATGAGGGATGAAGCCAGGTGCGTGCCACGCGCGAACAGCATGCCCGTCACGCCGAACACGATGCCGGCGACCAGAACGGCCGCAACGCCCATCGCGCTCACCGCCGGCACCACGCCCAGCGCGTAATGTGTATGATGCACGCCCCAGGCCAGCGTAATCTGGTCGGCGACGATGGCCGCCACCATGCAGGGAAAGATCGCGTCGTAGCGCATGCGGCCGATCACCAGCACCTCCAGGCCAAAGATGGCGCCCGCCAGCGGCGTGCCGAAAACCGAAGCGAAACCCGCGCTGATGCCCGCCATCAGCAGGATGCGCCGGTCCTCATGGCGCAGGCGGAAGACATGGGTCAGCTGGTCCGCCAGCGCTCCACCCATCTGCACCGCCGTCCCCTCGCGTCCCACCGAGGCGCCGAACAGATGCGACACCACCGTCCCAAATAAGACCAGCGGCGCCAGGCGTAGCGGCACCACATGCTTCGGATCGTGGATCTCATCGATCAGCAGATTATTGCCACCCTCGACCTTGCGGCCGAACTGCAGATAAATCCAACCCACGGCAAAACCCGCCAGCGGCAGCAGCCAGATAATCCAGGGCGAAGCCTCACGCCGGGCAGTCACAGCATCCAGCGCCATCAAAAAGAAGGCCGAAGCACTCCCCGCCAGCGCCGCCACAATGCCCGCCAGCCCACACCACTTCAACAGATAAGGAAGCAGCCGCAGCTGCTCAGGAAGCCTCTTCATCATCAAACCCCCAACAGAATCAAGAAGATTACCCCACCCTTTGATCCCGATCAACAAATGTCCCACCCTGGTGTCAGGCGGGGCCGCCGAGGCACCAAGGTAGGACATTTACTGATTTAGATCAAAGAATGTCCACCCTGGTGTCAGGCACCAGGGTGGACATTTGTTGAGGGAGATCAAACGTCAGTGGCGGTGGGGGGCGTTGCGCTTGACTTTCAAGGGGGCGGTGGCCTTGGTGACGGGGGCACTCGGGGCGGTGCTGGGGGGCGGGAGCTCGCCGGTCCATTCGCGGGCGACGCTGCCTTGGGGGTGCTTGTACCAGCCGGGGTCGCTGTAGTCGCCGCGGGCTTGGTTTTCGCGCACTTTGAGCAAGGTGAACATGCCGCCCATTTCGATTTCGCCGTATTGGCCGGTGCCGGTCATCATGGGCAGGGTGTTTTCGGGGATGGGCATCTGCATGCCGCCCATGCTGCCGCCCTTCTCGCCCATCACCATGTAGCCGGGGACCAGTTTGTTGATCTTTTCGGCGACGCCGCGGTGGTCGACGCCAATCATGGTGGGGACGTCGTGGCCCATGGCGTTCATGGTGTGGTGGGATTTGTGGCAGTGGAAGGCCCAGTCGCCGGGATTGTCGGCGATGAATTCGATGGCGCGCATCTGGCCGACGGCGATGTCGGTGGTGACTTCGGGCCAGCGCGCCGCCGGCCTCACCCAGCCGCCATCGGTGCCGGTCACTTCAAACGTGTGGCCGTGCAGGTGGATGGGGTGGTTGGTCATCGTCAGATTGCCGGCGCGAATGCGGACGCGGTCGCCCTTGCGCACGACCATGGGGTCGATCGCAGGGAAGGCGCGGCTGTTGAACGTCCACAGATTGAAGTCGAGCATGGTGTTGATCTTGGGCGTGTAGCTGCCCGGCTCAATGTCGTAGGCGCTGAGCAGGAAGACGAAGTCGCGGTCCACCGCATGCAGGGCCGGATCTTTGGGGTGCGTGACCCAGAATCCCATCATGCCCATGGCCATCTGCGCCATTTCGTCGGCGTGCGGGTGGTACATGAAGGTGCCGGCGTGCTTGGCGACGAATTCGTAGACAAAGGTTTTGCCAGGCGGGATGGCGGGCTGGGTGACGCCGCTGACGCCATCCATGCCGTTCGGCAGAATCTGGCCGTGCCAGTGCACGCTGGTGTTTTCGGGCAGCTTGTTGGTAACGAAGATGCGCACGCGGTCGCCCTCCACCACTTCGATGGTGGGGCCGGGCGTCTGGCCGTTGTAGCCCCACAGGTTGGCGAACATGCCGGGCGCGATTTCACGCACCACGGGTTCGGCGACGAGGTGGAATTCCTTGACGTTGTCTTTCATGCGCCACGGCAGGCTCCAGCCGTTGAGGGTGACGACGGGGTTGAAGGGACGCCCGGTCGGTGGCGGCGGCGGAACGGCGGTGGCGGCGGCTGGCTGCAGCGGCGCTTCGGGCAGGCTGGCGGCGCCGGCGCGGCTTACCATGCCTGCGCCAATCAGGGCGGCTCCGGTCAGAAAGGATCGGCGGTTGGTCATTGATGTGCTCCGTGATTCGAGTGGTCATGCGCCGGGGCTTGCTTCTGCGGGGCTGGCGCGGCGGCGGGGACGTTGTTCAGGCGGGTGCCGGTGGCGGCTTCCAGATTGGCGTAGGCGATCCAGAAGTCCTTCAGCGCTTCGATATAGGATTTGACGGCGGCAGTCTGTTCGCGCGAATCGGCCAGCAGTTCGAATACGCTGAGCAGCATGCCGTTGTACCGTAGCAGAGTCTCGTCCGACAGCTGCTTGCGCAGCGGGATGACGACGTCGCGGTAATGCTTGGCGACGTCGTAGGAGCTGCGATAGTCGAGATAGCTTTCGCGCGCTTCGCTGCGCGCTTGCACCGCCGTTTCGGCGAGACGGTTCGCCGACTGCATATACACCGCTTCGGCGCGGGCGACGCGCGAGGAACCCCAGTCGAACAGCGGGATTTCCAGCGACAGCTCGTAGCCGCGCATGCGTTCTTCACCTTTTCGTTCGCGCACCACACCCAGTTCCAGCACGTTGATGAAGCGCGTGACCTTATTCAGGCCGAGGGAGCTGGCGGTGTGCTGGGTTTCCAGCGTGGCGGCCTGGATATCGAGACGGTTGCGCAGGGCGCCTTGTTCCACGTCCTGCAGCTCGGCGGCGGATGCGGGCAGCTCGGGCAGGCGTTGCGGCAGCTTGAAACCGGTGTCGGCGCCCCAGAGTCCCATCAAACGCGTCAGCTTTTCGCGGCTGGCGGTGGAAGCTTTTCCCGCGCGCGCCACTTCGGCCATGGCTTCGGCGTAGAAGGCTTGTTCACGCGCCAGGTCGAATTTGCTCCAGTTGCCAGCCTTGCGCATGCGTTCGGCCAGTTCGGCGCTGGCGTCGGCCGCAGCGGCGATCTGGCGGGAGTACTCGACGCCCTGCTCCGCCGCCACAGCTTCATAATAGGCGCGGCGCGTTTCGGCGGCCAGCTTGATGGCGTCTTCGGCCACGGCAAGCTTGGTCTGTGCGAAGCGGCGGCCTTCGATGTGCTGGGCCAGCGGCGCGGTGATCAGGTTCACCAGATTGAAGGTGAAGGTGCGTTCGATTTCCAGCTCGCCGCCACCGTGGCTGCGCTTGAAGCTGAAGCCGGGATTCTGCAGGCGTCCGGCCTGCACCAGATCGGCTTCGGCGATGCCCAGTTCCCAATAGCGGGCTTGCAGGCCACGGTTGTTCAACAGCGCGATCTGCACGGCATCGTCGGCGCTCAGTTCTTGCGCGAGCTTGTCGGCAATCAGCTTGCCCAGGGCGCGCTGGTCGTCTTCATTACGCAGCAGGCGGGTTTCGGCGCCGGTGCGGCTTTCCACGGCGGGCGATACCACGCCGAAGCCGCCATCCGGCGAGAACGAGGCGCAGCCGCTGAGCAGCAGCGCCAGCAGGGCCAATCCCGCATGGCGGAGCTTGAGTCTTTGCAGTGCGCTCATTGCTTGTGCTCTTTCATATCATGGCCGTGATGGCCGCTGTGCTCATGCTTGCCAGTCTCCTGCGGCTTGCTGTGCTGGTGCGCGGCGGGGTCGTGGGCCGCTTCCTGCTTAGGCATGTGCTGCATGCCGTGCATTTGGTGGCCGCCATGGGCCATGCCTTCCTGGCCGGCGACGATGCGGTTGGAGTCGCTCCAGGCGGCGGCGGGCGTTTTGTCGAGGGATGCTTCGGCGCGGTAGGCGTCCAGCACGGGGACGTAGCGCGCGGCCGGCACGGGCGCGTCGGCGCGCACCGGGTCTGCAGCCTGTGCGCCGCTAGCGGCCAGCGTCAATACGCCAACCGCTGCAAACAGCTTATTCATGTTGTACCTTTTGAGATTCAGTTTGGCGCAAGCCGCGCGGGCTTGTGCCGGGATATGCCAGCCGCTTGGCTGGCCCGAAAATCAGACGGCGAGGGACTTGGGCGGGCGTTCGAATGCCGCGAGGTCGGCGCTCGACTGCGGGGCGCCGTGGAAAGGAATGGCTTCAGAGGAGGATTGCAAACCTGGCAGGGCATCGGGCATGGCCGGGGCCAGCGCGGCGCCCACGCAGCAGGCGGCGGGCGTGCCGCAGCGGCTCTTGTCGTGCTCCTGCTTGCCTTGACCATGCTGGCTGTGGTCCTGCATCTCGTGCTGGGCATCGGCCGTTCCGCCGGCGGCCAGCATGGCTGCGTGGTCATGCCCGGCGTCGGCCTGCACGCGCGCGGCCGCCTGTGCCAGCATGGCGGGCGGCGACATCGGTGCGCACAGCAGCATGCTGGCCGACGCGAATCCCTGGAAGGGAAGCGCCAGCAGCATCAGCCAGACGAACATGGATCGGAACAGAAGCTTCATGCGCGGAATCTTAGCATATTGATTCCGGCGCCGGCTTAGGGAAGATTTAAAAACGCTTGTTCAGGCTAAGGTACACGGCACGCTTGATGACCGAGCGCGTTGCAATCGACGTGAACTCGCCATGATCCGGCCCGATCAGATTGGTGCCGGTCAGCGACAGCTCCAGCGTGGGCTGGATGCGCCAGCCGAAGCGCATGTCCAGCGCCCGGTAGGCCGGCACGTCGGGGTTGGTCAGCTTGCCAACATGGCGCAGCGCGACATCGAACTCACGCTCATCGCCGATCTGCCAGGAGGAGCGCAGCATCGCCGTGTGGCGCGGATCGTGTCCCATGCGGCTGACCGAGGCGGCCGTGTCGATGCTGCCCGGCTTGAGCCAGAAATGTTCGTGCAGCGCGGTGAAGGCGGCGCTCAGGCGCCAATCCTTTTGCACTTGCCAACTGGCCCAGGCTTCCAGGCCGCGCGTGGAACCCTTCATGCCATTGCCGAAAAAGACCGAGGTGCGGCTGGGCGCCAGTTCCTGGGTATGCAGATCGTCGTACAGCGCGCGGTAGAGGTTCACCGAATAGCTGAAGTCCTGCCCCACCCTGCCGCGATAGCCGAGTTCAAAGAAACGCGCCACTTCGGAGCGGAAACCGGGACCGCCGGCCAGGATGAAGGGCGGCTTGGAGGGAAAGAAGACTTCCACATCGAGCCGCGATGGCGCGCGCACCGTGCGCGACGCGGCGGCCCACAGCAAATGGTCGTCCGCCACCTGCCAGGCCAAGCGCGCATTGGGCAGGAATTCATTGCCGGTATAGTCGTTGCGCTCGACGCGCGCGCCCAGGATCAGTTTCCACGCGGGGCTGAGCGCAATTTCATCCTGGGCGTAAAGACTGGTCCAGCTCTTGGAGTCGTCGGCCGGCAGGAAGCCGATGATGGCGCTGTTTTCCAGACTGTCCTTGGAGCGGCGGTATTCGGCGCCGAAGGTGGGCGCGTGGCGGCCGATGGGGGCCATCGCATACTGCGCCTGCAGGCTGACCGTATCCAGATTCTCGTTGAAGAAAGGCGGCAGATCGCGCTCGGTGCGGTCGTAATATGCCTGCACGCTCAGATTGCCGCCGCCGTCGAAATTGCGCGTCCAGCGCGCCATCAGGTTGCCGCCGCCCAGGACGACATTCCCCAGCGGGACATTGACGCCGGTGAGCGAGATATTGCCCGGCTTGGGCTGGCCGTGGCGGCCGCGGTAGGCATCGCCTTGCAGCGTGAACTGGTCGCGCGCCTGCCGCCAGTCGGCGCGGAAGCCAACCTGGCTCTGGTGCCAGGCATCGTCCGCCACTTCGCCACTGGCCGTTTCCGTATGCTTGACGCGGAAGCTCTTGGCATACAGCCGCCACGCGCCATCCTCGCCGAAGCGCCCGCCGTAGCGCGCGCCCGCGTCGGCGCGCAGATTGCCGCCGCCCAGCGCCACCGCACCGCCCTGGGTCGCACTGGCCGGCCTGGTGATCACATTGATGACGCCATTCACCGCATTCGTGCCCCATAGCGTGCCGCCTGGCCCGCTGATGACTTCTATGCGCTCGATATCGTCCAGCGGCAGATCCTGCGCATCCCAGAACACGCCGGAAAACAGCGGCGTGTAGACCGAGCGGCCATCGATCAGCACCAGCAGCTTGTTGCCGTCGTTATTGGCGAAGCCGCGCGCGCTGATCACGTAGCCGGAACTGTAGGCCTGGCTGACTTGCAGATTGGGGGCCAGGCGCAGCGCCTCGGGCAGGCTCTGGACGCCGGAGCGGCGGATATCGTCGGCGGAGATCACGAAGACGGCGGCGGCGGCATCGGCCAGCCTTTCTTCGCGCCGCGAGACGGAGGTGATGCGCACATTGCTCAACTCTTCGAGCGACATATTGCTCAGGTTGTCCTGCACAGAGTCAGCGCACGCGGTGGCGGGAAGAAGCGCCAGCGCGATCCAGACTACACTTTCAGGCCATGGTTTTGCCATCGTTGCTCCCAGTGTGCCGCCCCGGGATTCATCATACTGGTTTTGCGCGCCGCACGAAAAGACTATCATTAAGCTAATCGCGGCGATGCCACACTCTGACAAAAAACCTGCCAGAGCTGCCGGCCTTATGAAGTTTATTTATAATTGCGCCGCCCTTCGACTACTCTTAAACAGCCATGAAGCCTCAGATTCAAGCGTTTTTCGACCCGGCCACCGCCACCGTCACCTACATCGTGTATGAGAAGGATGGCGCGGACTGCGCGATCATCGATTCCGTGCTCGATTACGATCCCAAGTCCGGCCGCACCGCCACCACGTCGGCCGACAAGGTGGTGGAATTCGTGCAGGCCCACGGTCTGAAAACCGTCTGGCTGCTGGAAACGCATGCCCATGCCGACCATCTGTCGGCAGCGCCGTATCTGAGGGAGAAGCTGGGGGGGCGCATCGGCATCGGCGTCGACATCCGCACCGTGCAGCATGCTTTTGCCAATGTCTTCAACCGCAAGCCGGCGTCGATGGACGGCTCGGAATTCGACCATCTGTTCCAGCCGGACGAAGTGTTCGCCATCGGCGCGCTGCAGGCGAAGGCGCTGCATGTGCCGGGCCATACGCCGGCCGATATGGCGTATCAGGTGGGGGATGCGGTGTTCGTGGGCGACACCATGTTCATGCCGGACGTGGGTTCGGCGCGTTGCGACTTCCCGGGCGGCTGCGCCAGCCTGCTGTACAAATCCGTGCACAAGCTGCTGTCGCTGCCCGATGAAACCCGCCTGTTCATGTGCCATGACTATCCGCCCAATGGCCGCGAGCCGCGCTGGGAAGTGACGGTGGCCGAACAGCGCGCCAGCAATATCCATATCCGCGATGGCGTGAGCGAGGACGATTTCGTGTCCATGCGCACCAAGCGCGACGCCACGCTGGCGATGCCGACGCTGATCCTGCCTGCCATCCAGGTCAATATCAACGCCGGCCAGTTGCCGGAAGCCGAAGAAAACGGCGTACGTTATCTGAAGATTCCGATCAACGCGATTTAAGGCCTTTGCAGGCCCTAAACGCTTATTGCTGCTGCTCTGGCGCGCGGCCGATAGGCTGGTCCATATTCGCCAGATACCAGGACAGCGCCGTCATCAGCGCCACATGGCGGCGCAGATGGTCGGGGTTGACCTTGTCGAAGGTGTCGGCCGCCGTGTGGTGGTAGTCGAAATAGGCGCTGCCGTCGGACAGCGGCTCGAACAGCGGCACGCCGTCCGCTTCCAGCAGATACAGGTCGGCCGCGCCCAGCGCATCCTGGCGCGCGAAGTGGCCGGCGCCGATCGGCAGCAGGGCCGCCTGCAAAGGTGCGAACAGCTTGGCGTACTGCGGCTTCACGCTGCCACGGATGCCGAAGGGACGTCCCGCGCCGCCGTCGCTTTCGATGGCGGCGAACTGCTTGTCCAGACGGCCTTTGTTCTCGGCGTGGTAGGCGGCGCCGCCACGGGTGCCGTTTTCCTCGTTGGCCCAGGCGATCACGCGGATGGTGCGGCGCGGCTGCAGCTTCAGCTTTTTCAAGGTTTCGATCACGGCCATGGAGCTGGCAACGCCGGTGCCGTCGTCGTGCGCGCCGGTGCCCAGATCCCAGGAATCCAGGTGGCCGGAAACCACCACCACTTCATCCGCCTTGTCGGTTCCCGGCAAGTCGGCGATCACATTGAACGTGTCGGCATCCGGCAGGGTTTGCGGGGTCAGGGTCAGCTTCATGGTGACGGGACCGCGCTTCGTCAGACGGGCGATCAGCATCGCGTCTTCCGAGGTGATGGCGGCGGCCGGGATGCGGTCATCGGCGCTCAAGCCGGTAGCGCCGGTATGGGCCAGACGATAGTCGGCGCCGCCGATGGAGCGGATCAGCACCGCCGCCGCGCCCAGCTTGGAGCCCAGCTTCGGTCCCTGCGTGCGCATGCGCGACAGGCGGCCATAGGCGGGACCGGCCAGGCCGCGGTCGGCCATGCCCTGGTCGAAAGGCACGTCGAACAGCACGATACGGCCTTTGACTTCGGCGGCGCGCGCCTGCAGCTCCTCCAGATCGTGCACGATGATCACTTGCGCATTCAGGCCGGCGGCCGGGGTCGCCCCGGAGCCGCCCAGGGCCGTCAGCACCACGCGCTGGGTGATGCCAGCGGGGCGGCCGGCATAGTCCACCAGTTCGCCCTTCTCTTCGCCGCGCACCCAATGCGGCACCTTGACCGGCTGCAGCGTGACTTTCGCGCCCAGCTTGCGCATGGCGTCGGCCACCTGCTCGACGGCGGCGGCAGCGCCGGCCGAACCGGAAAGACGCGGGCCAACCAGGTCGGTCAGGTCTTCCAGGCGTTTCAAGGCCCAGTCGCTCTGCATGGCGCTATCGCGGATCTGGTTCAGGGTGGCGGGTTCGTTGGCTGGCGCGGCCGACGCGGTGTTCAAAAAGCAGACCGCCAGCGCGGCGATGACTGGCTTGCGAAGAGCGAAGTTCATGCAGATCCTATGTCCGGTGAAGATGGATGGGATGGAAAGATTAGCCTATTTCACAATATTGTGCAGCAAGTCGCAAAAATTGACCCATTGGGCAGCGCGGGCTACCATGCCTGCTCCATCCGGCGGAAGGCAATCATGTTAAAAAGTTCACGCTGCACGGTGCGGCATCTGCTGAATACCGATCTGAATACCTTTATCGCCCTGGTCAACGACCTGCCTTCGCGCGGCGATTATTTTTCCAGCCACTTCAAGTCGCCCGAGGCGATGCGCAAGGAATTCCTGCAAAATGGTTTTGTCAGCGAGGACAGTGAGCTGTTCGTGGTGGAAGACCAACTGCACCACATCGTCGGCGTCATCACCCATTTCAAAAGCCGCACCCCGGTCAGCCGCGAGATCGGCTACCGCCTGTTCGATCCCTCGCTGGCCGGGCAAGGCTATACCACGGAGGCGCTGCGCCTGCTGTGCGACTACCTGTTCAAGGTGCATACCTGGCACCGGCTGGAGGTGCTGATCGCTCCGCAGAACGAAGCGTCGGTGCGGGTCGCGGAGAAATGCGGCTTCAGCGAGGAAGGCACGCTGCGCCAGGCCTTCTTCATCAATGGCCGTTATCAGGACGTTAAGATACTCAGCCTGCTGCGGCCCGAGTGGGAGCGCCTGCACAGCATCTAGGCTGGCCGACTTTGTAAGAATCTGTATATGGTGTGGGTGGTTTTCGGTAGCTCCTATATAGTACAGGCATAGAGAACGGCGCGAACCATCCCGGTCGCGGCGCCGAGCATAAGGGGAACGCCATGCTGAACCAGAAATTCATCGCTGCGCTGCTGCTGGGCGCAGCCGCCGCCAGCGCGCCGGCCTTCGCTGCCGGCGACCGCGACTTCAACACCGCCGCCGGCGCCGTGATCGGCGCAGCCATCGGCAACCATAGCGGCGGCACCGAAGGCGCCGTGGTGGGTGGCCTGATCGGCGCAGCCGTGGGCAATGGCCTGAGTTCGGACCACCGCCGCTACCGCAACGACCGTTATGTGGAAACCCGCGTCTACACGCAACCGGCGCCGGTCTACTACGAGCCAGCCCCGGTATACTACGCACCGCCGCCACCACGCTACTACTCGCCACCGGAAGTGGTGTACGTGGAGCGCAGCCGTCCTTACTACCGCGAGTACTACCGCGAAGAGCGCCCGTATTACCGTCATCACCATCACCACCATCACGGCCGCTGATTTCAGGCGGCCCCGCCTTCCACGGCCCGGCATGCGCAAGCTGCCGGGCCGTTTGCTTTTCCCCTCCCTCCGCTAAGTTCCCGCGACGGCATGCCGCCGCTGGGAGAGACTATGTTAGCCAAAGACGCCGTGCTGCCACTGGAACTGGGCCATTACCGCCTGCGTGAGCAGCTAGGCGGTTCGGCCTATGGCGTGATCTGGCGCGCCAGCGCCCCGCAAGCGATGCGCGAGGTGGCGCTGAAACTGGTGAACGAGGAGCAGATGGCGCGCGCCCTGCCACAGCAGCGCGCGCGCTGGGCCGCCAGCGCCGACGTGGAAATCGCCTTCCTGCAATCGCTGGAACCATGGGACGAACGGCATATCGTGCGCCTGCTGGACAAGGGTTGGCATAACGGCCTGCCGGTGCTGGCTCTGGAGCTGATGGATGGCGATCTTGCCCAGCATCTGGCGGCGCTCAAGCGCGATGGCGGCGTCCTGCCGCTGGCGCAGATACTGGACTGGATGGCGCAGTTGAACCAGGCGCTGGCCAAGGTGCACCAGTATGGATGGCGCTATCTGGACCTGAAACCGTCCAATATCCTGGTCGATAAGCGCCTGGGCATCGTCAAGCTGGCCGATTTCGGCACCAACCGCGCGCTGGCGGATCTGCATGCCCATTCTTATGCCGGCACGGCGAGCTGGCAAGCGCCCGAGCAGTTCTTTCCCGACGCTGGCGGCCATTACGCCACCGCCGCGCAAAGCGATTATTTTGCGCTGGGCGCCCTGTTCTACTTCCTGGTCTGCGGCGGCAAGCCCCTGCGCTTTTGCGCGGCCTGCGGCCAGTCTTATCGCGAACATAGCACGGCCGGCGCACAGCGCTTGCGCGAGCAGTCCGGCGGCGCCATCCCTGCGCCGCTGTCGGCGGAGGAGGAGGCGCGGTTCCGCCAGCGTCTGCCGCAGGCCTTGGCCGATCCGGCGCTTGCGCTGCTGCGCGCCTTGCTGCATGCCGAGCCGGGCGAGCGTCCGCGCCATGCGCTGCAAATCAGCCGCATGCTGGCCGCCATCCGCAATGCCTCGGAGCAGGCCATGGATACGCCGTATTCCCTGATGCTGGGCCAGATGCATGCCCGGCAAGGCTGGCCATGCGCGACGGCGGCATAAGCATGGACCCGCGCAAACAGCAGCCCGGCGGCGAAGCGACAGCCCTGCCCTCCATGCGGCCGGCCAGGACACGGCAAAGCGCGCTAGGCAAGCCATCAGCCTTGCCGCAAGCTGCCTTCCGCGACGGCATGCGCATCGCGGCTGGCGTGCTTCTGGCGGGCCTGTTTGGCCTGCAATTGCTGGCCTTGTGGCGCGCTCCGGCCATGTGGCAAGCGGCGGAAATCCTGGTCCAGCCCAGCGCACAGCCGCTGGTGTTGGGACGCCATGAACTGGCCGCGCCGCATGCCGAGCGCCGCCAGTTCGCGCTGCGCAAGGATGGCCGCCAGGGCTGGATGCTGCGCAATCTGAGCAGCAGCGTGCCTGTCACCCTGATCCGCCACGAGGGAGAGCTGCGCAGCGGCAGCGCCCTGCCCGGCGCCGGCAAGCAGATGCGCATCGGCGCGGCCCTCTTCACCATCAACCATGCGACGGATGAATCGCTGTCCTTCAGCGGCGCCGGTCACCACTGGCACTACGACGGCGCCACCTTGTCGCGCGATGGCGCGGCCCAGCCGCCATGCGCCGATGCAGGTCTGGCGGCGCGCGCCCAGGGCTGGTGGAACCGTCTGATGCCGCTGTCCCTGAGCGCGGCACGCCCCCTGAGCTTTGGCGGCAATGTCCATTGCGGCAACCGGCTTGGCCTGTCCGGCGAGGAAGCCGGCGCCGCCCTGCTCTACCGCGATCACGGCCGCCTGCGCCTTGCCGCCGGTGCGGAGGGCGCGCATACGGCGCTGCAGCTGGCCTCCGGCCGGGCCGATAGCAGCAGCGATATCCGCCAGCAGGAATATGCGCTGGACGGCGTGGAAGCGCTGGCAGTGGGCGGCACGCGTTTCCATGTTGCGGCGCGCGGCGACTCCCTGGTCCTTCAGCCTGGCCGCAAAGTCGCCCTGCATGGCGCACCGGAGATCCAGTTGCCGCCGGGCGTGGAATGGCAATGGCGGCAGCGCGCGCTCTGGGCCGCACCGCAATCGCCTGCCCTGTGGTTTGGACTGGCCATCGCGCTCAGCGCCCTGCTGCTGGCAAAAATGCTGGCCTCGGCCACGCTGCCGCACCTGCATCTGGCCTGCGCGCGGCAGACCGTAGCGCGCCCCGCCCTGCGCGCGGAAACGGGACAACCGTGGCGGACGCTCCTGCTTGCGCTGGCCGCCGCCGCGCTGCTGGCCAGCGGCATTGCCAGCATCGTCGCGCAGCGCATGGGACAAGCGCCCGGCGCGGCCTATGCGCTGCTGCTGGCCGGCGGTGCTTGCGCGCTCTGGCTGTCGATGCCGGGACGCCTGCCGCTGGCGGTGGCCGCCGGCCTGACGTTGGCCGCCACCGGCCTGCTGGCGCGGCTGGAACTGGGGCTGGCGGCCGGCGACAGCTCGTGGCTGCGCTACTACCTGAAAACCGCCGCGCTGCTGGCCGCCGGTTCCGGCGCCATCCAGCTGTTCCGCCTGTGGGCCGGGCGGCGCCATGCCGCGCCGGCCTTGTTCTCCATGCGCGGCATCGAATGCCTGCTGGCGCTTTTCGCGGCCCTGGCCTTGCTGGCCCTGGCGGCGCAAGTGCTGTGGGGCGACGAAACCGGCGTCTTCGATATGCAGCCGGTGGAACTGGCCAAGCTGGCGCTGGCGGCGCTGAGCGCGCATTGCCTGGCCCTGCGCATGGGCTGGCACAGCGCGGCCGGCGACGGCGCAGCGCTGCGTCTGCGCTGGCTGCAGCTGATCGCGCCGGTGCTGCTCTTCCTGGCCCTGCTTGGCCTGGCGCTGGTGCAGGTGGATGACTATTCGCCGCTGATCCTGCTGCTGATCTGGAGCATGGGCCTGGCCCTGACCTATGCCTGCGCCGCGCGCAAGCGCTGGCTGGCGGCCCTGCTGCTGTGCCTCGCCGCCACCGGCGTGGGCGGCATCGTGCTGCTTCGCCAGGCCGGCCCCGAGGAACTGGCGCATCTGCCGGTGCTGCACGCCTTCTACGCCGACCGCTTCCAGGTCTGGCTCGATCCGGCGCGCCACCCGCATACCGGCCAACAAATGCTGCTGGGCGCCCAGGCCATTGCGGAAGGCGGCTGGCGCGGCAGCGACGGCTGGTTCGGCCTATCCACGCTGGGCAAGGCCGCGCCGGGCGCGCTGGCCATTCCGGCCGTGCAGGACGATTTCGCGCCCTCTTTCTTCCTCAACCGCCACGGCCTGGCCAGCGCGCTGGCATTGTGGCTGGCGCAGGCGGCCTTGGTGGGCGGCCTGCTGCTGACGGCCTGGCGCTGCCATGCGACCGGCAGTGCCGCGCGCGACTTCCGCCACGCTTGGCGCGCGCGCTTCCGCAGCTTTGCGCTGTGCGGCGGCGCGGCCTTTGTACTGGGCCACCTGCTGCTGTCCTGGGGGACCAATCTGGCGATCTTCCCCATCATGGGCCAGCCCATGAGTTTTCTGTCGGCGGGCGGCAGCCACCTGCTGTTTTTCCTGCTCCCCCTGCTAGCACTCGATGCGCTGAGCACCGCATCTTTTGAGGAGTAAGCACCATGCCGATCTATGTCCAACACGAAGTCCTGGGACGCATTCCCGATGTTTTCAACGCCGAATCGATCTGGCAGGCACCGGGCCTGGCGCTGTTTGCGCGCCGCCCGCTGCTGCGCGACCTGCTGGAACGCTGCCCGCGCGAACAGCGCGGCCGCGCCGCCACGCGCTGCTTCTCCCACGTGGCGCTGGCTTTGCCGCAGGAAGATGTGGACGACGACTACCACCTCACGCGCGGCGCGCGCGCCCGCGAGCTGGCCGCCACGCTGGCCAGCCTGCACCAGAAGGACTTCGGCGACCTGCTCGGCAGCGACGAGGTGCGCTATGACGTGATGGGCAGCGAACATCTGGCGGCCGGCGAAATCGAAGTGCGCTTCGGCCACGCCGTCTATCTGCCCGCCAGCGGCGAAAAGGCACTGTTCATGGTCAGCGCCTCGCGCGACAGCGCGGTGTGGAAGCCGGTCTGCCCGGTATACGCCAACCAGCGTCTGGTGCTGATCGGCGGCGAAAACGGCCCGGCCAGCTGCGCCGTGCAAGGCTGGCCTTTCGGCGGCGACGGCGCCATTCTGCTGCTCAACGACGGGCCGGACGCGCCACCCGTGCTGCATATGCGCCCCAAGGATGTTTTCGATTGCAGCTTCGACGCCGCCAACGGCTATTACGTCATCAAATCGGCGCGCGGCGGCACCGGCCCGCAAGGCCAGACCCCGCGCCTGCTGCTGAAAATCACGCCCACGGCTGCTGCCATGCGCAGCGCAGCATCAGGTGGCACGGCCAGCCCCGGCAACGCGCCGGATGCCGCCATCAATATCGCGCGCCAGACCGGCCCGCGCGCAGCGGCCGACGGCAATGCCGACGGCGTGGCGCAGGAACGGACGACGGCGCGTGCAGCCGTCTGGCAGGCGCGCGCCAGGCTGCCCGATGGCCCTGAAGAACGCACCGCCGCGCCGCTGCCCTCCAGCCCGCGGCCGGCGCCGGTCACGCCGGAAAGCGATGCGACCTATGCCCCCAAGGCGCAGCAGCGCCTGGTGCTGGCCGCGCTGGCCCTGCCGCGCTTGAGCCGCTACCGCGACACCGGCGCCACGGCGCTGCAAATCCCCTTCGACAGCCAGCTCGCGCTGGCGCCCGTGCCCGGCAACGGCAATCTGCTGACCATCACCGTCAGCGCCAGCGACGAAATGTTTGCCATCACCGAAGCGGGCCGCCAACGCATCAATGCGCCCGCCAGCTTCTCGCCCGTGGAAGGACGCAGCATCGCGCTGCTGCCGGCCACTGGCGCGCTGGCGGATCGCTACTGCGCCCTGCTCGCCCTGCCGCATGCGGCCAGCGCCCCCATCGCGGGCGGCGCGCGCCTCACCTTCGGCCGCGGCATGCCGGCGCTGAGCGCCTTGCGCGTGCTCGATTCGCCGCGCTATCTGCGCTGCGGCGAGCCCTCGGCCGCGCCAGGACAGCACAGCTCCAGTCCCGACCGCATCGGCCTTTCGCGCAACGCTTTCAGCTTCGAAGCCAGCGCCAAGGGCTTGCTGATCGGCCGCCTCTCGTCCAGCCAGGCCTTATACCACCTGGATGAAAAGCTGCAGCCCGTCGCCCGCATCGACGAGACGGCGGGCGATGCGCCCTATCTGCTGCCACCGGGCCACCACCTCGTCGCCGGCCATTACGTGCTGCGCTACGAAGCCTAGGATGGAACCCAGCATGGACTTCGCCTCCTACCACGGCGCCTTTGCCTATCTGGCCGGCCTGGCCATGACGCTAGTGCTGGCCTCCTACCTGACGCCGCGCGGCTGGTGGCGCCGTCCCACCGCACGCGGCCTGTTCATCCTGGGCGCGGGCAGCTGGGCCTTGGGCAGCCTGCTGCTGTATTTCTTCCACGCCTCGCCCCTGCCTTTCAGCAGCGCCGTCGCCAACGCCAGCGCCACGCGCATCCAGTCCAGCCGCCCGATGCCGGCGGCGCTGACGGCGCCACCAGCGGCTGAGCGGATAGAAGCCGGGCCGTTCTACCGCGTCCACCGCGACCTGAATCTGCGCAGCGCGGCCAGCGTGGGCGCATCGCGCCTGACCACCGTGCCGGCCGGCGCCAGCGTCACCTTCACCGGCGCGCGCCAGGGCGACTGGTGGCAGCTGCAGGCCAAGGTGGATGGCAATATGTACACCGGCTGGGCCAGCAGTCTGTGGCTGCGCAAGGCCGATGAGTGACACCGCCGCAGTCGCCAGTGCGTCCGCTTCGCGCTACACTGGGAGCACAATGACAACATTGCCTGCTCCGCTCAATTTCGGCCCGCTGCTCGATGTGGCGGCGCGCAGCAATCCCTGCGCCATCGCGGGCGCCGCGCTGCGGTTGGAGAACCAAGACAACTATGTGCTGATCGACGCCAGCGGCCAGGCCGTGATGCTGTACCAGCAAATCGAGCGCCGCCTGCAGCTGCCGCATTGGCCGGCCGGCCATCTGCGCCTGGCGGTGATGGATGGCATGGGCGGCCATGGCCACGGCCGCGAGGCCGCGGAAGCCACGGCCGCCGGCCTGCTGCGCATGCCGCCCTGCGCCACGCTGGCGCAACTGTCGCAGCAGCTGGACGCCCTGCACGCCGATCTGCAAGCCCAGTTCAATCCCCCCGGCCTGCCCCATAACGAACGCCGTCCCGGCACCACGCTGACCCTGGTGGAGCTGCCGCCCGGCCAGGCGCCGCTGCTGTACCACGTGGGCGACTCGCGCCTGTACGAAATCACGCCGCAGCAGGCGGCCCCGCTGACGGTGGACCACGTGCCGGCCACCATGTTTGCGCTGCACGGCTTGCTCGATGAAAGCGAATGGTGGCAGCAGGTGCACGGTGAACACCGCGCGCAGATCTCGCAAGCTTTCATCCTTGGCAATGCCTTCGACAATCCCCTGCAGCTGGAAGACGGGTTGCGCGCCCTGGACCGCGGCTGCCTGCCGCCCTTCCTGCGCCACCTGGGCGACCGGCGCGTCTTGGAGCTGCGCCGCGACGCCCTGTATCTGCTGGCCAGCGACGGTTTCTGGGCCTGCCGCCACCCGCAGCTATGGACGGCGCGCTGGCCCGAGCTGCTGTCGCACGCCAGCGCCGAAGGCGCACTGGAGGCGCTGTTCGGCGAGTTCAATGCCCATCCGCCGCCCGGTCTGCACATTGACAATTTGACAGCGATCGCCTTCCGGCTGGCCTGAATCGATACGCCCCACTGTTGCAGAAGCAGCGTGCCTTGAGCATAGACGGAAAAACTGCGCTATTCATCCTAACGGCAGGTTGCCAAAACGATGAGAAAGCGCGTAAGCTCTCGTCTATCCCTTCTTCCCGTCTGCCATGAAAAAATGCAGTAACCCCGACCATCCGCATTGCACTTGCTGGGTCACGCCCGGCGAGAGCAGTTGCACGGCTGGCCATAGCCAGGCGGCGTCCGCGCCGACCAGCTATGACTTGCTGACGGCTGTGCGCAGCGCGCGTTCGGGTCCGCAAACGCCTGCGGCCACGCAGGCGGCGGGGGAAATGGTTGCCAACTATGCCACGGCCATGCGCTCATCCGGCGCCAGACCACAGCTGCATATCAGCGGTTTCGATCCGCGCGCGGCCGGCGGCCGCCAGACCTTGAAGATGGAACTGCGCGGCATGCCGCAGGATTGCGCGCCGCAGCTGGCTATCCATCTGCAATCCGAATTGATACCGAACGGCGCCTCGCGCCAACAGTTTTCGCGCATGCTGCAGGGCGGCTGGCGCCCGCTCTTCGTGGAGTTTTCCTCGCGCGGCAAGGAGCACGGCCAGTACCAGATCCGCGCCGAAATCCTGAGCCAGGCCGCGGGCCAGCCCACGCGCAAATGGGAATGCACTTTTGTCATCCTGGTGCCGCGCTTGGACGCCACGCTGACCGACATCCACCGCATCTTCCTCAGCACCCACAAGAATGTGCGCGTGATGGCCGATGACGCCTCGATCGCGCACGTGGCCGCGCAAGGCGGCGCCAGCATGGATATCGACGTCACCGCGCGCAATGCCGGCATCGCCCACCTCGACCTCGGCGCGCCGCAGGGCAAGGTGGACATGGGCTTCACCACTATCGCCTGGGATGAGGATCTGATCGAAATCGACCTGCCGCATGCGGGCGAAAGCCACCCGCATCCCAGCACGGCCGCCAGCATCGTCAACGCCGCGCCGGAAGGCGGCGCGCAGCGCCAGATCCGCCTGTTCGCGCTGGAGGATTGCGTGCTGGGACGCCACGAGCTGGTGGACCCGGAGGCCGATGTGCTGCTCACGCATTTCGGCGAGAACGGCCAGGACACGGGCGGCCTGACGCGCCGCCTCTCGGGCCGCCACGCCGTGATCCGGCGCGGCAAGCAGGGCTTCGAGATCGAGGACGTGTCGCGCTATGGCCTGCTGCTGGACGGCGTCTGGCCTGGCAAGCATAAGCCGGTGCCGCTGCGCCAGGGCATGAGGATTGAAATGAGCGCCAGCATCAAGGGCATCGTGGTGCTGACGGTAAGCGCCGTCATGCCGCATGGCGTGATCCTGCACCGCCTCGATCACGGCGCCCCGGCCGAATGCTTCTACCTGCTGATGCCGGACACCCATCCCGGCTACCCGATGCCGCGCTTTGCCGCCGCTCCGAATGCGGCGGCGCTGCCGCTCATCATGCACCACAGCGGCGGCTTCTGGCATCTGGACCAGTTGACCGGCAAGGAAACCGCGCTGGCACCATCCGCCTCGCTGGAACGCCTGAGCCGCCTGCCCAAGCATACGCGCTTCGCCAGCGAACCGTATCCGGAATGCTGGATCATCCGCACCGGCAGCGCCGGCCAGCACGGCACGCTGCCGCTGCACGATATGCAGACCGCCTAAATCAAGGCAGCAGGACCGCTGCAGCAGCAACGGCCCGGGCCATGCAGCGCGTCAGGATGCGCGCGGCGTATTCTGCGGCAGAGGAATCCACTCCGTTTCGCCCGGCACTTTCGGGAAGCGCTGCGCGTCCCAATCGCTGGCCGCCTGCAGCAGGCGTTCCTTGCTCGACGAAACAAAATTCCACAGCATGAAGCGATGGCCGTCCAGCGGTTCGCCGCCGATCACCACGAAACGCGCCGTGCTGCGCGCCAGCACGCGCTGCGAGCTGCGCGTGTCGAGCAAGGCCATGGTGTGCAGCGCCAGGGCCGTGCCGTCGATTTCCAGCTCGCCAGAGATCGGATACACCGCCGCCTCTTCCGGCAGGCCGCTCAGGCCCAGCTCCTGCCCTTCCTGCAGCTGCACATCAAGGTAGAGGGTTTGGCTGAAGGTGGCCACCGGCGAGGTGCGGCCGAAGGCGCTGCCGATCAATACGCGCACTTTCGCGCCCTGCACTTCCAGCTCGGGAATCTCTTCCGCCGCCGTGTGCGCGAAGGCCGCTTCGGTCTCCTCATGCGCCTTGGGCAGGGCCGCCCACAGCTGCAGGCCGTGGGTGCGGTGCGGCTTGCCTACCAGGTCTTTCGGCGTGCGCTCGGAGTGCACCACGCCGCTGCCGGCCGTCATCCAGTTGATGGCGCCCGGCTCGATGCGCTGCAGGGAGCCGAT
The DNA here is from genome assembly GCF_013369485.1 of Massilia sp. BJB1822. Taxonomy (GTDB): domain Bacteria; phylum Pseudomonadota; class Gammaproteobacteria; order Burkholderiales; family Burkholderiaceae_D; genus Rugamonas. The sequence continues at coordinate 320,795 of NZ_JABWEB010000002.1, read as the reverse complement.
GCTGTCGCGGTGCTCGATCGCGCCTTCGAACAGATAGGTGACCGTGGCCAGGCCGATATGCGGATGCGGGCGCACATCGTGGTTGTCCTCGGGTTTCACGTCGACCGGGCCGAAATGGTCGAAGAAGATGAAGGGGCCGACCGCCTGCTTGACGACGGAGGGCAGATAGCGGCGCACCATGAAGCCGCCGCCCAGATCCTTCTCATGGCCTTTCAATACATGGGAAATCGTCATCGCATCACCCCAGCACTGTGCTCACTTCGGTGGTGACGCTGGTCATCAGTTTGTGCACCGGGCATTTCTGCGCCACCGACAGCAGCTCTTCGCGCTGCGCCTCGGTCAGGTCGCCCGTCAGATGCAAGGTGGTGGCGAGGCGGTACACGCCCTTGCGCTCCTCGCTGTCGTCGCGCTCCGTGCTGACCTGCACATCCTCGACAGGAATGCCTTTACGGTTGGCGTACCAGACCACGGTCAGCGCCTTGCAGGCGGAAATGGCGGCGTCATACAGATCGTGCGGAGCCGGACCGGCGTCATTGCCGCCCTCCGCCACCGTGCCGTCCACCGAAATCAGGTGGTTGCGGACGTGGGCGATATGGCGCATGGGCAGGGATTGATCGCGGATTACTTTGATGGTCATGGCTGTTTTCCTTACTGGCGAATTGCGAATACCGCAATGTACACCCTTTGCCGCCATCAAGCCAACTTGCGCGCCACCCGGAATCCCACCACATCGTTGGCCAGCACGGCGGAATAACCGTTGCGCAGCGCCGAGCGCAGATAGCGCGGGTTGTACAGCCAGGCGCCGCCGCGCAGGATGCGGCGCGCCGCATCGCCGCCCTCTTCCCAGGCGCGCCCGTCCAGCGGCGCGCCCTGGTAATTCTCATGCACCGCATCCTGCACCCATTCCCACACATTGCCGTGCATATCGTACAGCCCCCAGGGATTGGGCGTGAAGCTGCCTACCTTGCTGGTGCCATTGCGGTGCGTGCCGCGCGGCCCGCCGTTGTAGGTGAAGTTGCCGTCGTAATTGGCCTGCTCGGTGCTGATGGTATCGCCGAAACTGAAGGCGGTGCGCGTGCCGGCGCGGCAGGCGTATTCCCATTCCGCCTCGCTCGGCAGGCGGTACGTCTGCCCGGTCATCTCGCCCAGCCATTGCAGATACAGCTGGGCGTCATTCCAGCTGACGCAGACCACGGGATGCAGCTCGTCCTGGGCGAAACCGGGCGCGCTCCAGTCCACGTCGAGCTTCGATTCCCAGCCGGTGGCGCGCGCGAACTGGCGCCATTCGCGCACCGTGACCGGATAGCGGCCCAGCGCAAACGACTGTTCGATGCCGACCCAGCGCTGCGGCGTCTCGCGCTCCAGCCATGATTGCTGGGAGCCGGCTTTCAACGCCACCGCATGTTCGTGCGGCGCGCCGCCCATCTGGAAGCGGCCGGTCGGGATCAGCACCAGTTCCGGCCCCTTGCCGCTGCCGTCGGCGAAACTGTCGCGCAGCACGCCGCTGGCGTCGGCCACCGGGCTCTCCGGCGTCGGCAGGATGGCGCGCAGCTCGGCCTCATTGCGCGCCGCCTGTTCCTTGCGGTGGCGTTCCTGCTCGGCGCGATAAGCCGCTTCGGCCTTGATCTGCGCAGCCTTGCGCTGCTTCTCCTCGAATTCCTGGCGCGCCTTTTGCGCATCAGCCTCGCGCCGCGCCAGCAACTGCTGGCGCAACTGCTCCTTGCGCTGGCGCGTTGCTTCCTCAGCTTCCAGGCGGCGCTGTTTTTCCTGGTCTCGGCGCTGCTGTTCCAGCTTGAGCTTCTGCAGGGCCAGCGCCTCGGCTTCGGCCTTGCGCCGCGCCAGCGTCTCGACGCGCTGCTGTGCTTCCAGCTGCGCCTGGAGCAGACGTTCCTGTTCGGCGCGCGCAGCCCGCTCTTTTTCCTCGGCCTGTTCGCGTTCGCGCTGGCGTTCCAGCTCGCGCTGCTGCTGGCGCGCCTGCTCGGCTTGCGCCGCCAGCTCCTCTTCGCTAGGGCCGGCGGCGCGCTGCAAGGCATCCAGCAAGCCGCCCACCGAGCCGGGACGTTCTTCATGGTCGAAAGCGAAGCCGCGCTGCAGCACCTGCCATTGCAACGCGTTCAAGGCCTTGGGCGCATCGGGCTGGATCTGGGCCGAGCGGTTCTCGCCGAAAGGCATGCTCCCTTCCAGCATCTGATAAATCATCACCGCCACCGCATACACGTCGAGCTGGGGCGCGGGCTGGCCCTGGTTGGTACCCGCTTCGGGCGCGCGGTAGCCGGCAGTGCCGGCATTTGGCGTCTGCAGCAGACCCAGGGTGCTGCCCGAGCTGCGCACGCGCGAAGCGATGCCGAAGTCGAGCAGCTTGATCTCGCCGCGCCGGGTCAGGAAGACATTGCCCGGTTTGAGGTCGCGGTGCACCAGGCGGTGCTTGTCCCAGGCGTATTGCAGGGCATTCGCCACGGGCCGCAGCAGCTGCATCACCTGGTCCAGCGTGGCGGCGCCGGTTTCGGCCAGCCAGGCATCCAGATCCTGGCCTTCCAGGCATTCCATGATGATGAAATAGCTGGCCGTGGCCGGGTCTTGCGCCCATTCATAGACGCGCACGATATTGTCGTGCGCCAGGCGGCGCGCTTGGGTGGCTTCCTCGATCAGCAGCTTGGCGTGCACCGGATTTTGCGTCAGTTGCGGCGGCAGGATTTTCAGCGCCACCTGTTCGCTGTGTCCCAGCTCGGCGTGCGTGGCCAGGTCGGTGGCCTGCCACACCTGGCCCATGCCGCCCATGCCGAGCAGGCGTTCCAGCCGGTAGCGGCGGTTCTGCGGGCCGATTTCCTGGCCGGCCATCAAGCCCAGCTCCGTGCCTTGCCGCACAGGCAAAGGCGTGGCGGCGTGGCCTGGCGGCGCATACTCGGCGTCCAGAATGGCGTTCTTGCGGCGGTCGAATTCCGCCAGGCTTAACAGGCCGTCTTCATGCAGGGCGCGCAGTTCGCGGATCTTGTCTCTTGCTGTTTGCATCATCGGAGCGGCACGCCGCATTCGGCGCAGAACTTCGCATTCGGGGTATCGGCCGGAATGGCGTGGCCATTGACGCAGTAGCGCGGGCCAGGCGTGGCGGCGGCATGGTGATGGTGCACCGGCGCGCCCGCCTGCGCCACGCCCACGCCAAGCTGCATCTGCGACGCCAGCGCATTGGCGTGAGTGGCGTTTTGCAGCTTGAGCAGCTCCAGCTGGTGGGCACGGTCCTTGTCGGCCTGGCTGTCGGCATGGCTGCGTTCCTGCTGCGCCCTGTCCTCGGCCAGGCGCATGGCTTCGGCCGGCATCATGCTGTTTTCAGCGGCAACCACCGCCGCCAGCGCCTGAATCTGTTCGGCGCTCATGCCCGCCTGCGCCTGCACCTTCAGCAACTGGGCCAGGGCTTGCGCATTGGCGGTAGGCGCCAGCGCCACCTTGGCCGTGTCGCTCAAGCTGCCGATGGCCTGCGCCTTCTCGATCTCGATGCGCGCCAGCGCGGCGGCGTGCTCCTGCTGCGCCACCATGCTGTCGTATTCATGCTTCCAGCGCGCATAGCTCTCGTCGCGCTGCTGGGCCATTTTCTTCAGCTCCTGCTGCCACTGGGCTTCCTGCTCCTTCTGCTTCAGGTGCAGGCGCTGTTCCTCGATCACTACCTGGTCCAGCATGCCCTGGGTGTTCAGTTCCTGGGCCTTGCGCTGCTGGATGGCGTCGGCTTCGATGGTGCGCAGCAGCTTTTCATACTGGGCCATGGAATCGGCGCTGGCGCCGGCGCGCTTGAGTTCTTCCAGCTTGGCCGTGATCTGGGCCAGTTGCACCTGGCCTTCCGCATCCTTGGCTTCTTCGCCGCGTCCCAGCTCGCGCTGGCGCGCCACATGGAGCTGCTCTTCCCATTCCTGCACGCGTTCGGCCTCGCGCTGGCGCGCGGCATTGGCCAGGCTCACCCCCTGGAAGCGCGCCTTGTGCTGCTCGGCTTCCATGGCCGCCTCGCGCCGCTGCGCCTCGTCCTCGGCCTGGCGCAGGCGCTGCAACTGGGCGCGGCGCAGGGCTTCGTCCTCGATGGCGAGGGCTTTTTCGATCTGGTTGCGGATCTGCTGGACATGCAGCTGGTGCGAGAAGCGCTGGCTGGCCAGCTGGCGCTGTTCCTGCGTCTCCTGCTGCGCCACTTCCAGCTCGGTGCGCATGCGGATCTGCGCCAGCTGGCGCACGTGGTCCCATTGCGCCGCCTCGCCGCCACGCACCGCCTTCTTCTGCGCCAGCTCGTGTTCCAGTTCGGTCAGCACGGCGCCGGCGCCGCGCTCGAAGGCCAGCTTGCGCGTCTTGGCGTCGACAATGCGGCCATACAGTTCCACTTCGCGCGCGCGGATGGCCTGCACCCGCTCCGCCTCCTGCTGCGCCAGTTCGGCCTTGTCCACCGCCGCGTCCACGCGCAGCTCGCCGCGCCGGTATTCGCTGCGGCGCTTCTGTTCCTCGCGCCAGATGGCTTGCCACTCTTCCTCGTCGTAAAGCTGGTCGAGCTGCTTCACATGTTCGAGCTGGGCGTGGCGCTCGTCGGCCACCAGCCACAGGCTGCCGACGCGCTCGCGGTTATTGTCGAATTTATCATGGTGCAGGGACAGCGTTTCCACCTGGGCCACGGCCAGGCCGAATTCGGCCAGGCGCTGTTTCAGCAAGGCTTGCAGGCGTTCATCCAATTGCACGCGCAGATCGGGATTGCCGCTCATTTCGCGCAGCGAGCGCGCGCCGATGAATTCGGCGGCGATCTGGCGCACCGACGGCGCCAGCAGCTCATGCAGCTGCAAGGCCGTGACCGCGCCCGGCGCCAGCATGAAGTGCTGCGCGAAGGCGGCCACATTCTCCACCTTGAGGCCGACGCTGAAGCGCGCCGCCACCTTCAGGTGCTCAGCGCTGGGCAGGTCGCCGAAGTGAAACTCGACCGGCAGCGGCGTGGTGCGCGTGATGAGGATTTCGGCATGCTGGTCGCGCAGCAGATTATTCAGGCGGGTGAAAAAGCCTTCCAGCTCATACTCGCCCTGCGGCACTTCGGTGGCCTGGCTGCCCTGCAGGATGTAGGCGCGGGTGGTGGGCGGCACGCGCAGGGTCTTGCTGAACAGGCCGGACAACTGGCGCACGCCGAAATACACGGCCAGTTCGTCGGCGGCGGGAATCCAGCGGTTATCGCGCAGCACCGGCTCATTGCGCGCAGCCCCCAGCGACAGACCGCATTGGGCGCAGTAGGCCGCCGCCTCGGCATTTTTATGCTCGCAACGCGCGCATTTGCTGCCGCCAAAACCAAACATCTTGAACATGCCAGACTCCTATAAACTCTTTCTTCTTGTATCGGCTGCTTTGCCGATTTTAGCAGGGGCAAGCGCGCCGCACCGCCCGCATTGCACCGGTCCTGATTCAGATCAGGCCAATGCGTTCAATACAGGCCAGCGAAGCGCCTTTCGCTTTCAGCGCGCCAGCCAATTCAGCGTAGGCGGCGGCGTCCAGCTCCTGGCGCCAGGCATGCGGCAGCAGCACGCGGTCGCCCGGCGCTGCTTGACGGAGTATCAACTCCATCTTGGCCTCCCTGCCCTCGACCGTATCCACGCGGCCCGCATGCCATGCGGCTGAGCAGCCGCTGGCGATCAGGCGGCCGCGCGGCACGAATTCGCGGCCGCGCGCCAGACGGTCGGCCATCACCAGCGCCAGCTGGTAGGAGCTGCCCTGGAAGCGCGTCTGGCTGAAGCGCACCACGGTGCGCCAGCGTCCCAGCGCGCGGCCGTCGAAATGGCGGGCGCCGCCCAAGGCCTGGCGCACCGCCTGCTGGGCGGTCAGGTCCAGGCCCGGCGCGGCGATGGTGTCTTCCTCTTCGCAAGCCTCATCGGCTTGCAGCGGACGCACGCAGACTTCGACCCAGGCCAGGCTATCGTTGATGCCGCCGCTATGCAGGGGAAACCAGGCACGCGCGCTAGATAGCGCGCCGGCCGGATCGGCGTGGCCGTGCAAGGCGCCGATATGGCTGAGCTGCAGGGCCGTGCTGTCCATCATCTCGGCGCTGCCGCCCAAAACCAGCTGGCACCCATCCTGTATTTTGGACTGGCGGCCGGCGTTTGCAAGCCGCTGCCCGCCATCCAGCCGCCCCAGATGCCAGGCATCGGACCAGCCATATGCCGCTACGCCGCCCGCAGGCGCCTGCCACACGCCGCGCACCAGGCGGTCGGCCAGCACAGCGGCCAGCTCCCAGCCGCGCTCCCCGGCCGGCGGCGCCGGTTCCAGGCTGAGCACCACCTGCTCGCGGCTATCGAACAGCGCTTCGGTATGGCGCGCCATCCGCACCACTTCCTGCATGCGTTCACTCAGCAAGGGCGCACCGGCCACAACGCATTTGACCTCGGCGCGGTTGGCGCGCGGACGGCGGGTGGCGGTGATGCGCAGCAGGCGGCCATCCGGCAGCGGACAGAAACACTCGGCGCTGCAAGCCGCAGCATTCGAAATGGGGGTGGACAGGGTGGCGGACATGGTCATAGCGAAGGTTCGATGCGTGGCAATTCGTAAACGCTGGCAGCGCCCGGCGCTTGCGGCCCCTCATGCGCGGCGCGGCGCTGTTCCAGGCTCAATTCCATATTGGCGAGGATGCGGTCGGCATCGTCCAGCAGCGCGGGCATGGCGTCGGCAGCGGCCAGTTTCAGGCGCGCCAGCAAGCCCCAGGCTTCGTCCAGCGCGGCCACCGCCCGCAGCGTGCTGCCGCTGCGGCGGTGCTGGCGCGCAGCGGGCAAGAAATGGCCGGGCGCGGCCAATGCCAGTGCCGGCATGGTGTTGACGTCCAGCGCCAGCAGGGCCAGTCTTTGCAGCAGGCCTTGATGGACCAGGAACAAGCCCTGGCCTTGCGGCAGGTCGAGCATGCGCAGGCCGCCGCCCAAGGCTGGCAGTTCCAGGAAGAGGCGGCGCAGCGCAGCCGCATCGTCGCCCGCATCGCGCGCCCCGGCGGACGTGCGCGGCACCGGAATGACGCTGGAAACGGCGCTCATCATATCGGGCACTGCAGAAGCGGCGGCTGCTGGGCCACCAGCGGTGGGCGCTTCCTTCCGGGCCGGCGCCGGCTGCGGCGCGGGGATTGGCGCCGCATCGTTGTTGGCGCGCGCGCGCAAGATCGCGGCAAAATCGATGCTGTCGCCCAGATCGACCGGCACGCAGTCCTCGACCGTGATGCCAAAGCGGGTATACAGCAGCTCATTCAAGCCGGCGCGGAAAGCCGTCCACTCCTCGGCCGAGGTACAGGGCGGCAGTTCCAGCCGGCCCTGGGCCAGCGCCAGGCGCAAGCTGTCTTGCACGGCGGCGGCGAAAGCCTGCACGCTCAGGGTTTCTCCCAGCCCGCCCTCGCTGGAGAGGAACAGGTCGAAGCGCTGCTGGCTCACGCGCGGGTCGGGCGCATCCACCACAAAGCCCAGGCGCAGTCCCAGTTCCGGCGCCAGCGCGAACGGCGCCAGATCGGCGCTGTAAGGACCGGGATGGAAACACCATGCGCTTTCCTTCTCGCCGCAGACCAGGCGCTGCGCCGTGCCGCTGGCGCGAAACTCGGGCAGACGGCGCGCCTGCCCGTTCTCGCCCAGGATCACGGCGGTGCAATCCGGCGGCACGATGCTGCCGGCAGCCAGGCGCATGGCCAGCACATCCCTGCCCGGCCGCGCGGACGCTGCCTGGTCGTCATGTGCGGCACGGCCGCGCCGCAGGCGCTGGAACAGGCTCATAGCGCCGGTTCCACCGCTTCGATGGCAAAGACCGCGCCATGGCGCTGGAAGTGTTCGGCCGGCGCGTCGGCATAGGGCCAGGCGCGCTCGCACTCGCCGTCCGCATCCAGCCGGCCCTGCAGCAGGACCGCGCCACCGCCATCGCTCACGCGCAGCAGCGGCAGGTCGCGCATGACGCGCGGCGCGAAAGGCGCGTCGGCATGCAGTTTCAGGATCACCTGCCAGCCCGCGCCCTGCGCCAGGAAATGCAGCGACCAGCAGCCGTCGTCCGTCACCAGTTCATCCAGCGCAGCGGCGGTGGCAGCGGCGCGCAGCATGCCGTGGCTGCGGCTCCATACCGGATCGTTGGCGGCCACCGGGCCAGCGCTGCGCGCGCGCCGTTCCAGCGCCAGATGGCGGAAACGGCGCAGCGTCAGCGGCGATGCCTGCAGGGCCGCCAATTCGCCCGGCGACAGCGGCCGGCTGCCGTCCAGTGCGGCCAGCAGCACGGCGTCGGCCAACAGCAGCCGGTCATCCGGGGCGGCGCGCGCCAGCATCAGGCGTTCCTGCAATTTTTGGTCCGGCGATTTCGTGTCCAATTGCTTCTCCTTCATGGCTGCCGCGCGCCTTGCGCCGAGTACAGCCGGTCTATCGCTTCATTGCGCCGCTTGCGCAGCGTGGGGACCGAAACCTGGTCCAGGGTAGCCAACTGGCCTAAAGTGGGCAGCTCGCCGGTTTCCGGATCGAGCCATTCATCCGGATAGCTGTCGTCGGCGCCGCCCAGCAGCTTTTGATACACCGCCAGGCGCACCGGCAGGCTGGCGCCTTCCAGCAGCCGGCGTATGGGACTGCCGCGATCCTGCGCGGCGCCCGCCAATTCCATATAGCGGAGGGGCAGGGAAAGCGCGGCGGCAGCCGCTTCCCAGGCGGCGCGCACTGCCTGCGCCAGCGCCGGGTCGGGCGCGGCATCCTCGCCCGCATCCCGGTCCGGCACGCCCTCCTCCTCCTCGTCATGCTCGGCCGCCAGCAGGCGGTCCGGCTGCGCCAGCGCGCCCTGCGCCTGGGATTCGGCCACCACGCGCCAGTAATCCTCCAGCCATAGCGCGGCTTCCTCGGCGTCGCTGGCCCAGGCGGCCGTGTCCTGATTCGACGACAGCTCCGCGTAGTCGCCAATCTCGGCCAGCATGGCGCCGATCTTCTCAGGATTGTTTTTCAGGCTGGCGAAGCGTTTGGACTTGGTATGCAGCGGCCCCGGCGCGCCGCCGAAGAATTCCAGCGTTTCGCTCCAGCGTATCACCCATTCGGGACGGCAGCCGCCAATGCCGCGCATCTGCCGCACCTCGATCGGAATGCCCTCGCTCGCGCGGCCCAGAATCGCGCCGACCTGCGCCGCATTCTGTTCCCAGTTGGCGAACAGGCGCTCGATCTCGCCGAAAGCCGTATCCAGCATGCGGTAGGTGTAGATCTTGTTGGGCGAGCAGGAGCGGCCGGTCGCCACCAGGTAATTGTCGGCGTCCACCTTGTCGCGCAGGGTGGCAAACATATCGTTGACCTTTTTGCGCAGCATGGCGTCGCCCGCCGCGCTGGCCCAGAAAGCTGGCGCGCGTCCATGTTCGGCCGCCACGGCGGCGGCAAAGGCACTCCAGAAGGCCGGCTGGACCTGCAATTCGTACAGCAGGCTTAATGACAGCTCGGCCACGCTGTCGCCATAGCTGTTGCCGGCCACCTCGCCACGCGCGCTGCGGGCGGCACGGCGCAGCAGGACTGCCACCGCATCGATGTACCAGTCCAACAGCGCAGCCTCCTGCGCGCGATCGAGCAAATGGTGCATTTCGCAGTGCTGGAAGGCTTGCAGCGAGCAATGCCCCAACAGCTTGCGCACCTGTTCCCAGCCATGCTCCTGATACCGGGTTCCTGGCAGCCGCATACTATTCCGTTAATAAAAATACCAGCATCGGTCCACGGAAAATCGCATGGCTGCCGACGGTCGTTTGCACAGCATGGCACAGAGCAGGCCATTTCATTCGGTGTGGCACAGGCTTATTTCCCCCTCTTTTCCACGTTCTGGTTCGCCAGGCTGGCCAGGATGGCGGCCAGCACAGGCGCCGCATGCTCGCCGCCGCTGCCCGGCGAATGGCTGACGAAGACCGCAAACGCCAGCCGGCGCTGCTGTTTCGGCAGGCTGCCCGGCTCCAGCCAGCCGGTAAACCACACCGTCCCCTCCTCTTCCGTGACCGGCGCGGTGCCGGTTTTGCCATACAGTCCGGGCTTCAGCGCGGCCAGCGCGGCGCCGCCAAAAGCCGTGGCGGCCGTGCCGCGCTCCACCACGCCCTTCATGCCGGCGCGGATGCGGTCCAGCCGCATCTCCAGGCGCGCGCCAGCATCGTTGCGCGCCTCCTTGCCGTCCAGCTGCAGCAGCAGGCGCGGGACGACGACGCGGCCCTGCCCCACGGCGGCCGACGCGAGCGCCATTTGCAGCGGCGTGGCCTGCATGCGCAAGCCGATCGCCATCTGGCGCAGCTCGTGGCGGGTATGGATCGGGTCCATATGCGCAGGCGTGGACTGCAAGGCATCATACGCCTGCCAGTTGAAGTCCGGCGGCAGCAGGCCGCCATCCAGGCGCAAGGGCTGTTCGAAGCCAAGCAGGCGCGCCGCCGCGACAATGGGCCGCACGCCATCCAGCACACCCGGTTCCAGCGCCTGCAAATCCGGCGCGCCGCCTTCGGCGCGGCCGAACAGGCTGCGATCGCTCAATTCGGCCGACCAGGCAAACCAGGTATTCAGGCTGTACGTCATGGCCTGCGCCAGACCCAGCCTGCCTTCCTGGGCGCGCCGGTCCAGCCCTTGCTCGCGGTAGTTGGTGATGCGGGCCTGGCGCGCCGAGGCGGCGGCGGGATAGCTGGCGGCGCTGGTTTCGAAGGCAAAACCGCGCTGGCGCGCCACGCCATTCAGCGCCGCCAACGGCAGCCCGCCCAGCACGGCGTCCATCTGGACATCCTTGCGCGCGGCCATCTCCAGGCCAAGCGCCGTCACCACCTTGAAGGTCGAGCCGGGACTCTGGTGCGCGCCGCCGTCATGCTGCAAGGCGGGCAGGCGCAAAGGGCTGCGGGCTGGATTGGCGCGGTCGAAATCGCGAATCTCGGCCCAGTAGGCGCCATTCGCTTCGCCTGTACCCGCGCCGGCGGCGGCCAGAATATCGCCGTTTTCGGCATCGAGAATCACCAGGCCGGCGCGGCGGCCCGCTGGAATTTCGCGCATTGCGCTGCACGCTGAGCCGTCCCAGCGTCCATGGCGCATGCCGGCGCAATCGAGGATGCGCTGGCTCAAAGCCTGTAAAGGAAGATCGAGCGTCAGACGCGCCTCGCCGCCCTGCGGCAGGCGCGCCAGCATGCCGGCGATGCTACTGGCGTGGCCAGGCGCCAGGCCCAGCATGGTCGCCAGCCCCGCTTCCCTGGCGGCGGCGGTGGCTGCGCCATCGGCCCAGAGCAGCGTGCCGTTGCGGTCTTGCAGGCGGACGGCGGCGATGGCCGCGCCCAGCCCCTTGCTGAACGCGGCAACGCCGGGATTCGCTCCCACGGCCGCAGCCTGCGCGCCCCCCAAGGCAGTGTCGTTGCGCGCCGCCGTACCCGCCGCCGAGCGCACCGGATCGGGCAGACGCTGCCAGACCATGCGGCCGGCACTCACCCGCAGGTGGCGGTACTGCTGATCGGCGCCCGCAGCGCTAGCGGATGGGATAAGCGGCTGCACGTCCAGCACCACGCTGCGCGCACCGGCTTGCAGCATCAGCGTCAGGATTTGCGCATCATCCGGACGGCTGCATGCGCGGCCGCTGCAAGCGGGATCGGCGCGCAAGGTGGCGCCGCTGGCGGCGCTGGCCCGGCCCAGCAGCATCAGCCGCAAACGCTCGCCGCCGCTGGCAGGACGGGGCAAATCCAAAGTCAGCCGCAGCGGCTGGCGCGCCAGCGCCGCCGGCCATTGCAGCACGCGCGACCATGGCGCCCAGCCCTGCGGCAGATCGGCAAATAGCCGCGCAGCCAGCGGCGGCATCGAAGCGCCCGCAGGCAAAGGGCTGCCGCCCGCTGCGGCGCGCCATTCCGGCCCGCCATCCGCCGCCGCGCCCTCGCCTGGAACGCGCCAGGCCAGCAGACGGCGCTCGCTATTGAAAATATCGATCTGCTGGCGCACATAGACGCCATCGGCCTGGCGGTAAAGGCGTTTCAGCAGGCTGCGGCCCTCGTCGTCGAGCTGCACCTGCTGCCAGCGCGCCAGGTCGGCGGCGCGCGCGGAATCGGGTGCGGCCCGCCACAGCGCCAGATCGCGCGGCGCGACCTCGATACCGCCATCGGCGTCCAGACGCACCAGGCCACGGGCCAGCAAGGCATCGAACAGGGTTTCATCTTCCAGCGCGGGACGGGCCATGCCGGGAATCGCATAGTCCCCGGCCGGCAGCCATGCGCCGACTGCCTTGCCGCGCGCAGGGAAGGCTACTACCAGCGACTTGACGGCGGCAGCGCCTTCGGCCGCCCGGAACAGCTGCACCACCAGCTCGCCCGCCTGCGGACAGGCGCCGCTGGCGCGCCGCTCGATGCGCAAAGCCTGCGTACCCCACACCAGCCAGCCCTGCTGGCGCAACCCCACTTCGCCGCTGATGCCTTCAGTGGGCTGCCCCAGACTCGCGTCGCCCAACCAGCGCACCGTGCCTTGCTTGCCGCGCCAGCTCAGTTTCAGCGGCTCACTGAGCGGATCGGCAAAATCAGCGCGCGCCGTACCGCTGAGCTGCACCTCGGGCATCGCGTTCGACGCCTGGTCCGACACCAGCAGCACATTGCGCAAGGCCAGCGGCACACCGCCGTCCCGGCCCCGTTCAACCCAGCGCTCGACATCGGCAAAGCGGTAGCCGATCCGCAAAGGCAGCAAACGCCCGCTCTGCGCATCGCGCATCTGGCTGCACAGGTCCACGCGCTGCGCCGGCCCCGCGCGCAAGCCCGAAACCATCAGCAGCGCCCCATTAGCTTGCAATTCGATAGAAACACCCATCGCCGACGGTACGCTGAAGCGCGCGCCCGGCAGCGTCGTCTGGTAGACATTCGCCGCCTGCTGCTGCGCCGCCGCATCGGCCGTGCTGACGCTGGATTCTCCCAAGCGGCGCGCATGCCAGACCAGCAGCGCCGCCCCGCCCAGGATCAGCAGCAGCGCCATCGCGACCGCCGGCCACCGCCCCCAACTCCTGGCTGGCGCCGCTGTCAAGCCGCGCCGCGCCGAACTGCCTGTCTGGCGGCGGCCCGCCCGCAAATTGGCGCGGCGACGCCAGGCGCGGCCCGCATGGCCCGCACCGCCCAAGGCCTGGCGCAAAAGTGTGAAGAAACGTGGCATACCGCCCCCGCGACAATGTACTCGGCAAGGCATAGCCGGGGGATCGGCAAATGTGGCGAAAGCAGCATCATTCGGCGCCGGCTTTTTGCATCTCGCACCGCAAAAACCACCGCTCGTCGCAAGCGCATGGCCGCCGCCCCTGGGCTTGGGTACAGTGAGCACATAGCAAAACCACTCACAAGGGAGAAGCAATCAAATGAATACGCTGAAAAACTTTGAAGCCATCTTCGTCGTCGCCCTCGGCCTGGCCTGCGCCGCCACCTACGTTTTCGATGCAAAGCCCGTGGTTGCAAGCGCTCCGGCCCGCAGCCTGCCGGCCCAGGTGGCCAGCGTGGCGCCCGATATGCAGGTTGTCGTCGTCAGCGCCAAACGTCTGAATGCCGCGCAAAAGAAGCAACTGCTGCAAGATGAGCGCAAACTGCTGAGCAACAGCACGATCTGAACGCGGCCGCATGCGGCAACGCAGCAAAACTCTGTAGCAAATTCTGGTCATTTGTAAAAAACTGCATCAGATTTACCTTCCACCGCTAGCGCTTGATATAGTGAATTCAGCGCACTAGCAACTGGAGAGTGAATCATGATCAAGCCGACATTTATCGCCGCCGCCCTGCTTCTTGGCTCGGCTGCAATGGCGCCCGCCGCGATGGCGCAGGTCGATGTCAGCATTGTTGTCGGCAGCGCGCCGCCACCGGTGCGACTGGAAACGATGCCCCCGCCGCGCTCCGGCTATATCTGGGCGCCCGGCTACTGGAACTGGGACGGCTACCGCCACGTATGGCTGCCCGGCCGCTGGGAAACGGAACGCTACGGCATGTACTATCAGCAGCCGGTCTGGATTCACACCGGCTCCGGCTGGCGCCTGGACCGTGGCGGCTGGGTCACCAACCGCATCGGCGGCCGCACGTATGTCGCCATGCCCCCGCCGCCGCGCTATGAACCGGCGCCCGGCTACTGGGATTATCGCGGCAATACCCAGGTCTGGATCGACGGCGGCCGGCGCCCGCACAACGGCCACTGGAACGACCATAACCACGGCCGCGGACATGGGCGCGATGGCTGGCGCGACAGCGACCATGACGGCATCCCCAACCGCTACGACCGTGACCGCGACAATGACGGCATTCCCAACCGGCGCGACCGCGACCGCGATGGCGACGGCGTGCCAAACCGCTACGACCGCCGTCCCGACAATCCGAACCGCCGCTAAGCCAACGCGGCGCGGCATGTAGAAAGGGCCATCGCTGGATGGCCCTTTGTCGTTTACTTCGCCGCCGGCAGTCCCGGCTTCAGGTACTTGTCGAGGAATTCGACCATTTTGCCGTTCGCCTCGATCTGGTTCTTTTTCTTGCTGAAGCCATGGCCTTCATCGTCGAAGACCACGTATTCGACCGGCACCTGATTCTTTTTCACCGCCTCCACGATCTCGTCGCTCTCCGGCTTGATCACGCGCGGATCGTTTTTGCCCTGGATGACCATCAGCGGCTTGCGGATATGCTTGGCGTGGAACAGCGGCGACGTCTCGATCAGGAACTCCTTGTCCTTCACCGGATCGCCGATTTCCGCATACAGGGCTTTGCGCTGCGCTTCCCAGTAAGGCGGAATCGATTCCAGCGTGCGCACCCAGTTGCTGACACCGAAAATATCGATGCCGACCTTGAATGCCTCGGGACGGAAGGCCAGCGCCGCCAGCGTCATATAGCCGCCGTAGCTGCCGCCCATGATGCCAATGCGGTCCGGATCGATGTAACCTAGGCTGGCCAGATAGGTTTTCGCTTCCACGCAATCCCACAGCGGCTCGCGGCCATGCTTGCCGTCGTCGGCGGTGTAGAAAGTCTTGCCGTAGCCGCTGCTGCCCCGGTTGTTAATGCCGAGAACCGCATAGCCCTTATTGGCCAGGTACTGGAACAGCGGGTTGTAGCCGCGCCGCGTCTGCCCGCCAGGACCGCCATGCACGAACACCACGGCCGGCACCTTGTTCGTCAGCGAAGCGCCCTTCGGCTTGAGGAAGATCGACGGGATTTCCACGCCGTCGAAGGACTTGAAGCGCACCACTTCCGCTTCCACCAGGTCGTTGGCGTCGATTTCCTTGTTCAGGCTTTGCGTCAGCTGGTTCAGCTTTTTCGAGCGCAGGTCGTAGACGAAGAGATTATTGGGCGAGCGGTCGCCATTGACGTAGAAGGCCAGCAGATTGCCGCTGTCCGAGAAGGTCGCGCCGCGCATTTCGCCGCCTTGCAGCTTGGGCAGGACCAGCGGTTTTTCCTGCGCCCCTTCGACGATGCGCTGCACGATGGTGCCGTCCTGGTTGATGGCGGTGACGCGGAAGCGGCCATTGTGCGAGAAATCGGTGCCCATCACGTCCCAGCGCGCTTTTTCATGCTCGCTCACCTTGCCGCTGGCCAGATCGTAGCTGCGCAGCGAAGTGAATTCGCCGCCATCGTTCGAAGTGAAAAACAGCTTGCTCGACGCCGGATCGAAGGTGGCAGTGTTATAGCTGGCCGTGCCCTGGTGCGGCGTGATGTGCTTCGTCTCCTGGCTGGCGACGTTGTACAGATAGATGTCGCTGTCGGCCGTGGTATTCGGCTTGTCCAGCGCGATCCATTTGCCGTCGCGGCTGACGTCCACCGGCCGCAGGCTGCTCTCGGTTTTGTACAGCAGGCTGCGCTCATACGTCTTGGCGTCGTAGCGGTACAGATCGAAGTATTTGGGATCGCGCTCATTGCTCTGCACATAGAAGGCCTTGCCGTCCTGCGACCAGCCGGCGAAGGCCGCTTTCAGCTTCTCGCCCGGCGTCAGGTCTTTTTCCGTGCCATCCAGCTCGCGCACGAACAGGTGGTTCTGCTCATCGCCGCCCTTGTCGCGCGTGAACAGGATGCGGTCGTCGTGGCGGAAATAGCTCACCGCGTAATGACTGTCCACGGTGGACTTGGTCAGCGCCACCGGCTTGCCGCCGCCCACAGGAATCGAATAGACGTTGAAAATACCGCTCTCGTTGCTGCTGAAAAGGATGTTCTTCTCGTCGTGGCTGAAGCTTGCGCCCGAAATGGAGGTGGTCGCCATGAACTGCTCGATGCTGTACTTCTTGGGAGTCTTCTGAACGGAGCGGGCCACGGAGGCGGCCTGGGAACTCATTGGGGCAAATGCACACTGCAACAGCAAGGCCAGCGCAGTCAGACGCGCGGCACGGTGGATTAAGCGCATAAACAATCTCCTGTTAGGATACGGGTGAAAGCGCTTCATAGTCTTGCAAGATCGAACACTGTTGTCAATAAACTTATCAGCATGACCTTATCCGTATCACCACCCAATCCGCGCCGCTTGGCCGCCGCCGAACGCGCCCGCGCCGAAAAGCTGGCGCGGCAAAAAACAGCACTGGATGCCTCCCCCACCGCCTGGCGCGCCTGGTTCGATGGCTCCGCCCATCCGAATCCGGGCCGCATCGGCATTGGCGGCCTGCTGGCCGGCCCGGCCGGCGAACGCATCGAAATCAGCCGCCGCGCCGGCCATGGCAGCAGCGGCGACGCCGAATACCTGGCCCTGATCGCGCTGCTGGAAACCGCCGTGCAAATGCGGGTGCCGGAGCTGCTGGTGCACGGCGACAGCCAGGTGGTGATTCACGACGTGCTGCAGCAGGCCGCCAACGCCAAGGGATTGGAAGCGCACCGCGCGCGGGCCACGCAGCTGATGAGCCTATTGTCGCAAGTGGCCTTGCGCTGGATACCGCGTCATAAGAACGGCGAAGCAGACCGCCTGTCGCAGCAGGCGGCCGGGCTTGGCGACTGACTTACCAGGGCAGCGGCACGGCTTCCCCGTTCGCATGCTCGCCGTAGTACAGCGAAGGCAGGAAGCGGCTCAGGTAAGTGAACTCGGTATAGCAATGGCGCATCAGGCTCAGGCCCAGATTGTCGGGCACCTCATCCAGCGGCTGGTCGGCCGATAAGCCAAGCAGGAAGCGGCTGCGCAGCACGCAGCCGAAAGGCGTGTCGGTGGCGATGTGCAGCATATGGCCATCCTGCGGGTCGCCATGCTCGTCGAGCTGGATATGGTCGCCGAAGCCGATGCGGGCATACACGGCGGCCGCCACATCGCCCTGGGCATAGGCCAGGCGCAGGCGGTCCGGCGCAAAAGCCTCTTCCGGCGCGTGGAATTTCAGCTTGGCCGCCACCGGCGGAATATCGGACAGCGATTCCACTGCGTGGATCGAAGCGCCGATATAGCTCTCCCCTTTCTTCCATTTGCTGTCCCAGCCGCGATGCTCCACATGATCATGCGGATGCCACCATTTGATGTGCTGGGTCGTCTCGAAATACTTGAACCACCAGTCCAGCATTCGGCCCTTGCAGCCGTGCATATCGGTGCGCACCGCCACCACCAGCTGGCCGGCCGCATTGCGCGTGATGCCGGTTTCCAGCCGCACCGGCCGGCGCTCCAGCAGTTGTTCGATTTCGGGCAGATCCCATTGTGCTGCAGTGTGATTCGGTTTCATAACAATGCTCCTTCGCTTGTTGGGAAGCCCATTATATATTAAGGAAACGCATTGCGTTTCCTTATTCTTCGCTGCGGTAAAATACCGGCAAGACGATTCAGGAGGCAGGAATGAGCGAAACATCCGCGAAACAGCGCGGCAGGCCGGCGCGGCCCGAGGAAGAAGTCGTGGCGGCGATGCTGGCCTCCACCACCTGGCTGCTGCTGAACCAGGGCTATGCGGCGACCACCATGGAAGCTGTCGCCAAACACGCGGGGCTAGCGAAGAAGACCCTCTATCGCCATGCCGCCAACCGCGAGGAGCTGGTGGGCCTGGTGGTGCGCCATATGACGGATGCTTTCGCGCCGCTGCTGCTGGAGGATGTGGGCAAAACCGATCAGGTCTTTCCGGCCCTGGAGCGCATGCTGCTGGCGATTGCGCGCAGCGTGCTATCGGCCGACGCGGTCGGCCTATTCCGCCTGCTGACCACGGAGTTTCCGGGGCGCGCCGACATGCTGGCCATCTACCAGCGCAACGGCATCGAGCGCGGCACGGAAATGCTGGTGGACTGGCTGGAGCGCCAGCGCAGCCGCAAGCTGATCGTGATCGGCGAACCGCGCCTGTTCTGCGAACTGCTGCTGGGAATGGCGATCGGCGAGCCGCTGCGGCGCATGGCCCTGGGCTTGATTCCGCCGATGCCGGAATGGGATGCGGCGGCGCATATCCGCGCCGCACTGGGCCTGTTTCAGAACGCCGCGGCATCCGGCCATGCTATTCTGCGCTGACCTTCACCAGCCAATGGAATCTCATGAATCGTCTTCGTTTGATGGCGCCGCTCCTGCTGGCCTCACTTCCCCTGCATTGCCTTGCCGGCGTGCCAAACTACGATTTCCGGCAGCCGCAAAAGGATGGCGTGGTCCTGGTGGGCATGGAATGCCACCATAAGAATCTCACGCTCGAACTGGGCGTGTTCTACCCCAACGATCCGCCGACCAAACGCATGGATTTATGGAAGACGGATGATCTGGTGAAGTTCAATCCTGAAACCAGCATGGTGCAAGAGATTCTTAGCGTGGAAAAGCGCTGCACCCTGGCGACAGACCGTTACAAGGTTCAGCTGAAAGGCGTTCCCGGCGCAGCCAACGCCATGTCGCGCTGCGGCGCAAGCACCGGCGTCCATGCCAGCGTCTGGAAAAACGATCAGATCATTTTCGATGAGGATCTGGAGCGCTGCAGTCGCGATAGCAATATCAAGAAGCTGCTCTTCAAACAAGGCGCCGACCTGCCCGCCATTGAGCGCCGAGACAACTAACCCTTAGCGCACGCAACGCCCCGGATCCTGCGGCGGCAGATACGCCCAGCGCACGGTGCGGCGCTGCTTCATCTCGTTGCCCCAAGCCAGCTGCCAGGTGCCGGTGGCGGCGGCGCCCGCGATCAAGGCCAACTGCTCGGGCGGATTGACAGGACCGGCGCGGCCATCCTTGCTCTGATCGTCCAGCACCATCGCGCCGCAGTTGCGCACGTCCTCGCTCCGCACCCAGGGGGATTTATGGTGGCTGCCATCGATCAGCACCGCGATGTCCGGCAAGCCGAAGGCGCGCAAATTCCCGCCCAGCCAAATGTCGGTGGCCACGATGCGCAGCGGCGCCGTGGTGTGCGAGCGCCAGGCCTGCTGCGTCGCCAGTGCCAATTCGGCCGCTGGGAAGTTGGCGCGCGTGGCGCGGCCGAAGTGCTCGGCCACCATGGATTTGCCCAGCACCAGGCCGGCGCACAACAGCACGTGCACCGCCACCGTCAGCACCGTAATCAGTTTTAGCAGACCCGCCGTCGTCACGGGACGCAGCAGCATCACCGCCAGCAAGCCGCTGAGCAGGAAGGCATTCGCGCCCCAGCGCGCCTCCAACCGGGTGCCCGAGGCCAGGCCAAACAAAATCGTCACGACCAGCGGCGACAAGGCGGCAATCCAGATAAACAGGCGGTCGCGCTGCTGCAGCGGCAGCGCCTCCTGCTTCTCGCGCGGACGGCGCCAAGCCAGCAACGCCAGCACCAGCAGCAGCGGCAGCACGCGATACAGCTGGGTGACGAGGAAGGCGCCGACGCTGCCCAACTTCGCGCCAAAGCCTTGCAGCGGCAACACCACCGACTGCGCATATTGGAAAGGCGCGTAATCGTTCTGCTGCAGCCAAAGCAGATGCGGGCTAAGCGTCAGCAGGCAGACGGCGGCGCCCAGCAGCAGGCCAATCAGCGTGCGGCGGTGATGCAGGCTGCGGTCCAGCAGCAAATACAGCAGCAAGCCGGCCAGCGGCATGACGGCCACATACTTGACCAGAATCGATAGACCGGCGAAGAAGCCCGCGCCGGCCCAATGCAGCAGGCTGTCGCGCCGCGTCGCCAGGAAGAAAGCCAGGGTTGCCGCCGCCTGGAACGGCAGCAGCGCCGTATTGTGGTTGTAGCTGTCGGCGCCCGCGTTGTGGTACAGGATCAAGGATGTCAGCAGCACGGACAGCGCGGCCTGCGCCGGCGGCAGGAACTCCCGCGCCAGGCGCCAGCTCAGCCCCAGCGCGATCACGATGGCCGCCTGCGCCATCATCAGCGGCAGCGCCACCGAGGGATTGGTAAACTGCAGCACGCCGTGCATGATCCACGATGGCAGCGGCGGATGCTTCCAGTAGCCGCCTTCGATCGCTGCGCCCCACACCAGCTGCTCGGCCGAATCCAGCTCGGTCGAGCTATACGCCAGTCCCCCGGCCACGCCCCAGATCAGGATCTGTGCCAGACCAAGCACGATCAGCAGATTGGAAAGGCGGCGGCCGGAAGGCAGCGCTGCGGCAGGAAGAAACAATGATTGCATATTGATTAAGCAGGTAAAGATTCGCATGTATCGTAATGTATCAATCGTGCCGAAGCCAGAAAAATAGGCGCCGCGGCGCCTTTTCTTCATCGACTGTTAAGCCAGATCCACGATGACACGAACTTGCAAATGAGTTAAAGTTTCAATAAATATCTTCACTATTCGGACCATGCTGCCCACCCTGCTCCGCACGCAAAGACTGGTTCTGCGCGAACCGCGTCCCGAGGACGCTGCTGTGATTTTTGAGTCCTACACCCAGGATATGGATGTGGCGCGCTATATGGTTTGGCGGCCGCATACCTCGCTGCGCCAAACCAAAAACTTCATCGAAGGCTGCATCAGCCGGTGGGAGAGCAATCAAAGCCGCCCCTATATCCTGGCCTTGGCGGAACGTGAGGATGTCCCGATCGGCATGCTGGATGCGCTGGTTTTTTCGCATACCGTGGACATTGGCTATGTGTTGGGCCGCGAATATTGGGGCGCCGGCCTCATGCCCGAGGCCATCCAGGCTTTCTGCGACGCCGCCCTCGCCCTGCCCGACTACTTCCGCATACAAGCCACCTGCGATACCGAAAACCTACCCTCAGCCCGCACGCTGGAAAAATCCGGCTTCAAACGCGAAGGCCGGCTGGAACGCTATATCGTCCACCCCAACCTCGGCCACGAACCACGGGCATCGTTCATGTATTCGCGCTGTAAATAAGCCGGCATCGGCTCATGCCTCGTGTTGCTCCTTCAGCTCAAGGTAGACGCGCTTGCAGTGCTCGAAGTATTCCTTTTCATCGCGCTGCCTCTGCGCGGCCTCTTCTCCGCTGCTTGGCGCATCCGCAACCGAGGTTTCGATAAGCTGGACTGTGACCGTGTCGCCCACCTGAAGCGGATGCAGCGACAGCCATCGGAGATGCTCGTCGGCCGCATCGTTTTTTCGCGCAGTCAGGCCGCCAATGCTCAGATGCAGGTCAACGGCTTGTCCCGCCCCATCCGGCTTGGTTTCCGCCCCAAGCGTGCCAACGCAATTGATAATCGCGTTTAGGACCGCCAGATCATCGGCGCCAGCCACAATCGGGGCGCCATCGTTAATGCTGACCTTTAAAGCGTACATTCCCCGCTCCTCCATTCCATTTTCTGCACCTCGATGTGCGGATGGCTGTCCAGCGTTTCCCATTCCGGCAAAAAGGCGAATCTCTGCTTTTCATACAGGGCCACTGCGCGGCTGTTTTCAGGGGAAACGGTCAGCACAATCCGCTGATGCCCTTGCGCGCCCGCCCCGGCCTTGACCGCCTCCACCAGACCGGCGGCGATATCCTTGCCACGGAATGCGGGATTGACCCACATGGCGATCAGATTGCACTCCGCTGCGGCGCTCAAGCCATAGCCGATCAATCCCACGGCCTTATCTTCGGCAAAGGCCAGCAAATACGTTCTCGGCGTGCGGCCTGCCGCGTTGTCGCGCCACTGCGCGTCATCACTGGCGGCGGCGTCCGCGTAGTTCCATCCAAATGCGGTGGGCGACTCAAGCAGGGAGGCAAGCCGCAGTTCCTTCAAAGCTTCCCAGTCGGATTCAGTAGTGGTGCGAATAGTGATTGTGGACATAGTTACTTAAACAGGTTGGCGCCAAAGAGCGCATCCAGCGCTTCCGCATCCAGGCGTACTTCCGAGCTGTCTGGATACGACAATATTTCACCAGCCTTCAGCATTTCCCGCAACCGCCTGGACGCCAGGGATACTGCCAGACACAATGCCTGCAAGGAGGTGTCGCCATAAATATCGGGGTAGCGTTCATCGACGACAAGGGCGCAAGCCCAGGCTCCGTCAGCCTGATATGGCCTGCCGATCTGAATATTAATCTCAGCCTGCTCGCCGTTTTCCCCTCGCCGCAGCAGGGCGTGGGAAGCGATGAATTCCGGGTCCGGCATGCGCATGATCCAGCTCCTTAACAAATCACCGTGGCCTGGGGCCATCGTTTTAGATACTGCTTCTGCTCGATCCGCTGGCGATAAGTCTCAAGGCTGACGCGCGCCGGATTGCGCCGGATCGTCATGGAAAAGATATCCTCCAGGCCGTGCGGCGCGATGATGTTCAGAGCCGCGCCGGAATCGAGGAAGACGCCGACCGAGGTGGCATATTCCGGCCATGACGCCACCGCCTCCTCCAGCGAAGTCAAAGCATCAACCGGGTGGCCGAAGTACTGCTCGAACCAGAGATGAACGCGGGCCTGATTGGCCACTTCCCATTTTTGCGATGGCATCAGCTGCGACAGACGCCTTTGCAAATCGGCCTCGCGCTTGCCGTCCAAATTGGCGGCATCGAAATAAGCGAAGTCGATATCGGCAAGCTGGCTTGGCGCCGCATAGCCATGCAGATGGTCCCACACCAGATTGCGTACCACGCCCGCTCCGATGCACCATGACTCCAGCCCGAGACTGGTGGCAGCGTGCAAAGCATCCATAAACCATGGCGTAGCGGCCGCGATGCCGGCCAGGCGCTGCTCCAGAAGTAAAGTCATTTCATCCTAAAGTAGTGGCGCAATTGTCCTTCGCCTGCCTCATGGCAGGTAGATCAATTCTAAAACACTTGCGTATTTTTGAGAGAATTATTAAGAAAAAAGCAAGTAAACTACTCAAACAGAAACCTCCCTCTCACATAGGATAAATGATGGTTGAAAATAGTTGTTCATCCAAGCGGCTGGCAGCCTGCTTTGGGCTGATGATTCTATTCTTGTGCATTTCGGCCCCGTCCTTTGGCAAGGAATCGCTTTTGAAAAATGGCAGCTTTGAGCAGTGGAGCGAACAGAATAAGGCACTGGACTGGTATCAGGAAGGCGAATCGGAGTCCGCAAAAGATTGCGAAACAAGTCATTCGGGGAAGTGCTCCTTTCACATACGAGGCGATGGAAAAAAGCTCTTTCAAATCAATCAAGCAATAAAGCTTGATGTAGCAGCAGGAACCCAAGTAAGCATTTCCGGATGGATCAAGGTCAGGGATCATTCGGAGGGACTGGCATCATTGTGGTTGCGCATTGATAACGACGAACGCAGGCGCGAATCGTTTGATAATATGGCAAAGACCAGCCCGCACGGAACGCAAGACTGGACGTATTTTCAACTTACGCTGGATACCACGCCGCGCTCAAAAACAGCGCTTGCTGGCATCTTGCTTAGCGGAAATGGCGAAGCGTGGTTCGACGATGTAACGGTAACGATATCCTCGGGCGCAGAGCAAAGCAAATCTGAATCTACAGATCCAGCCTTAATATCACACCCGTTCCCCTTTGGCAGCAAACCCGTTTTCCTCAAACCACATATCAAAGACAAAAGAATCATATTACTGGGAGAGAGCAGCCATGGAGTTTCCGAATTCAGCTCCGCAAAAATTCAGACGATAAAATACCTGCATGAAGAATTGGGATACAACGTAATTGCGTTCGAAGCCCCATTCAGCGAATGCAGCGATGTAGATCATCAAATAACCGAGAAAGCTGCTGCGGATCTGATGAAATCCTGCCTCCCTCAAATTTGGCATACGGATGAGTTGATTGCGCTGTTTGAATACGTAAGGAAAGCTCGGTCAACCGGGTCGCAACTGCATATCGCCGGATTCGATGTGCAATCCCGAGGCTTGTCCATCAGAGCAAAAAGAACTCTGGCGCAAATTGACTTATTCAATAACGGCAGCCTTCTTCAAAAAGCCCAAAGTCTTGAAACAGGAACCGTAGGTGCCGCCGAACAAGCATTCGCTCTGGCGGGGCAGTACGAAAATCTTACCAAGGCCATTGCCATACTTACAAAGAATTTAGGCTCACTGGCGTTTCAAGAACAAGTAAAAGAGCTGCAAGCAGAAATTTCTTCCCGCATCGCACAGACATATTTTCAATCAAAGCCTAGCGCATCCAAAGAGCGATTCGAAACCCGCGATAAAGGAATGTTCAACAATTTTTCCTTTCTCGCAGACGAAAAATACAAGAACAATAAGATAATAATCTGGGCGCACAATGCTCATATCGCAAAGTCTTGGCCATTA
The DNA here is from genome assembly GCF_013369485.1 of Massilia sp. BJB1822. Classification (GTDB taxonomy): domain Bacteria; phylum Pseudomonadota; class Gammaproteobacteria; order Burkholderiales; family Burkholderiaceae_D; genus Rugamonas. Next base: position 296,371 of record NZ_JABWEB010000002.1, on the reverse strand, counting down.
CCGGAAAGCCCAAAGACTCTCGGACACCATATCCACGAAAAATATGGCGAAAATGCCTACATGATCGGATTGATGATGGGAAGTGGAGAGGCCGCCCTGAACAATCGGGCCATCTATTCAATTGTCCCTCCAGCGACCTATTTGTTGGAAGGGATCATGAAAAAAAACTGCAACTCCGCATGCTTTATTGACATTCTCAGCAACACTCAAGAGCATGCCGGCCATTTATTCCGAAGAGAAATCATCACCCGGGACTGGGGCAGAAACGACATCACGCTAACGCCAGCGAAGTCTTTCGATGCGTTTATCTATATCGACAAAGTGAGCAGCCCGATGTATTCAAACAGCTAGCCCAAGAGTTCATCCTTCAATACCAACGTTTAAACAGGAAGCTGGAGGTGTCTGGCAATGCTGAACCAAAATCGTTTCTAGATCTGTTCGCTACTCAGCTACGGTACTATAAATTCCGCGCTCGACAAGATTCAACCCATCTTCCACAGAGCCGAAAAGGTAGTATAGCTCTATTCCTTCAGAGGAGCCGTCCATTGAAAGTGTAATTTGCTTGGCTGCCGTTATTGTTTGCCACGGTCGTGCCTCCATAGATATTAAGTGCGGCAAAACATAGAATCCGCCCCAAAGCGGAAGTAACGCACTCTAAATATTTTGAATGCGGCGAATTGATGCTTACGCCCCTGAACAGACCTTTGTTCTGATCAATTGCCCGGTTAATTGGCCAGTGAAAACCTAACCAATCCGACCTCTTCCGATTTAAGCTTACTTATCCGTATCAGCTACCGGTTTGTGTTCATAACTATATATACGTGCTATTTTCCAAGCACCGTCCTGGAGCAACATGAGGTGCGTAAAAGAGGCCCTCAACGTTCTCTTCACCACTTTTCCCGACTCAGTACTAAAGAAATCATGCTCACCCATGACTAGGGCACCATAAATGTCTTTTCCCTTGCGCAATGGAAGTATGCGGAGAGTTTCAGGAACAACCATACGGCGACCTCGGTTCTTGGCGTCATCCATTCCGGCGTTGACTTTGGCTAATGCTTCATACCCTATTATCGAGCCGCCAAGATCATGATAGAACTCGACATCGCTGGTGAGATAGGCCTTCAATGCAGTGGAATGTGAGAAATTAAAGTCGTGCCAGTAGGCATCGTCAGCTTTTCTAACCTGTGTTTCCCAGTCGGTATTTTGGTCTGCGGCTATAACAGGCGACATGACAGCGAAAGTGACGAGATAGATAGCAGTAACGATGGATTTTATGAATTTGTGCATATTTGACTCGACATGAAGTAAATGGACCTACGGTTCTTACAGGAAGTATCTCTAACCGACGTCTGCGCCTGGCCGATAGCACCCCGCGAGAACTTTAACTCATCCGATAATTTATGTCAGGTCTAATCTGATCCAGTACAGGCTATGACAATTTTCATTCTTCTGGCAGCTGACGTCAGATTAACTCTAAGCCAGCCACAGAAAAAAAGGACGCCGCAGCGTCCTTTATCTTTAAGCGGTAGAACGCATTAGCGTCCCAGGCGAAGCGCGGGTTTGCCGCCCATCTGACCGACGTTGAACACGCTGACCACTTGCGCCAGGCTGTGCGCCTGGTGCTGCATGGATTCGGCCGCTGCCGCCGATTCTTCCACCAGGGCCGCATTCTGCTGCGTGACCTGATCCATCTGGCCGATGGCGCGCGAGACTTCTTCGATGCCCACGCTCTGCTCCGAGCTGGCCGCCGTGATTTCGGAAATGATGTCGCTGACGCGGTGCACGCTGGCGACGATTTCTTCCATTGTGCTGCCGGCTTCGGCCACCAGTTTGCTGCCCTGGTTGACCTTCTCCACCGAGTCGCCGATCAGTTCCTTGATCTCTTTCGCCGCCGACGCCGAGCGCTGCGCCAGATTGCGCACTTCCGACGCCACCACGGCGAAGCCGCGGCCCTGTTCACCGGCGCGCGCCGCTTCCACGGCGGCGTTCAGCGCCAGAATATTGGTCTGGAAAGCGATGCCGTCGATGACCGAGATAATGTCCACGATCTTGCGCGAGGATTCGTTGATCGACTCCATCGTGCCCACCACATTCGTCACCACGCTGCCGCCGCGCACCGCCACCGAGGCGGCGGCGCTGGCCAGCTGATTGGCCTGGCGCGCATTGTCGGCATTCTGACGCACGGTCGACGTCAGCTCTTCCATCGAGGAGGCGGTTTCTTCCAGCGCGCTGGCCTGTTCCTCGGTGCGCGAGGACAGATCCTGGTTGCCGGCCGCGATTTCGGACGACGAGGTGTTGATGCTGTCGGTGCCGTTGCGCACTTCAGTCACGATATTCAGCAGCGCCTGATTCATATCCTTCAGCGCCTGCAGCAGCTGGCCGGTTTCATCGCTGCCCGCCACGTCGATTTGGCCACTCAGATCGCCCGAGGCGACGCGGCGCGCGGCGTCCACGGCGCGGCTCAGCGGCGCGGTAATGCCCACGGTAAGCAGCCAGGCGCAGACGGCGCCAAAGCCCAGCACCAGCACCGACAGCACCAGCAGCAAGGTGCGGCTGTTGATGGCGATGCCCTCGATATGGCGCGCGGTGGCGTCGATCTTCTCGCGCTGCATTTTCAGCAGGTCCTGCACCAGCGACTGGTATTTGGCCGCGCCGGGCACGAAGGTTTTCTCGAACACTTCCTGCGCCGGTTCCAGTTCCCCGGCCGATTTCAGCTTGGCCACCTGGTCGCGCGAACTCAGATAAACCTTGCGCTGTTCCATGGACTTGGCGAACAGCACCTTCTCGTCCTCGTCCTGCAGCAGGTCTTCGATTTTCTTTTGCAGTTCGGCCGATGCGGCGCTGGAGGATTTCGACTCTTCGGCGAAATAGGCGCCCAGGCTTTGGTCGCTGCTGCGCGCGATGGCCGTGGTGCGGCGGATGGCGCTGTCGATGCGGCTGTGCCAGTCGCTGATCATGCGCTCCTTGGCCAGCGGGGTTTCCATCATGTCCTTGGTCGCCTGCGCCACCTGCTGCAGACGCCACATGCCGATGCCGGTGATCAGCATGCAGAAAGCGAGAATTATGGCAAAGCCGATGGCCAGGCGTTTGCCGATGCTGATGTGATTGAGTGCGTTCATGGTGGCGGCCCTCTTAGGCGACGGCGCTTTCGATCAGTCCCATGTCTTCGCTGGACATCAGCTTGTCGATGTCCACCAGGATCAGCATGCGCTCTTCCAGCGTGCCCAGGCCCACGATATGTTCGGTGTTGATGGTCGAACCCATTTCCGGGGCCGGCTTGATCTGCTCGGGTTCGAGCGTGGTCACGTCGGACACGCTGTCGACCACCATGCCGACCACGCGCGAGCCGATGTTGAGGATGATGACGACGGTGAACTGGTTGTAGTTCGGCGTGCCCAGGTTGAACTTGATGCGCATGTCGACGATCGGCACGATCAGGCCGCGCAGATTGACCACGCCCTTGACGAATTCCGGCGCATTGGCAATACGGGTCGGCGTTTCGTAGCTGCGGATCTCGCTGACTTTCTGGATGTCGATGCCGTATTCTTCCTGGCCCAGGGTAAAGGCCAGGTATTCGGCTGCCGCGCCGGTCGATTGCACTTGTGCGTCTTGGGACATGATGATTCCTTATCGTGGGCGATTTACCGCGCCGCTGTATCACTTGCAGCACGAAAGTTCATTAGTAAATATCAGCCCTCAATGTTACCCCAAGCCAAGTTTTTTAGCAGCAAATTTAATGCTGTACGGCAATAGAACCACTCAATGCTTGATCGTCATATTGACCAAAAATGGAAAGTTTTGCGCGCAAGGCTGGCCATGGCATAAAGCTGGTTTAAATTTGGTTGTGGCCAGCGCGGCCGCCATGACCTTGGTCACCCATTCATCGGGCGACTCGTAGACGATCACATTCACCACCTTGCCCTCTGCATCCACTTCCGCTTCCAGGTCCAGCTTGCCGCGTACCGGCACCTTGGCATGCACTTTCTGCAGGGTGGAGAACAGGCCCGCCAGTCCCTTTTCCGGGAACGGCGGCTCGTCGTCCTCGGCCATTTGGGCGTAGGCACTTTTTACTTTACGCTGCTGTTCGGCGCTCAGCTCGTGATAGCTTTTATCGAAAGGCAGGAAAGAGGTGGCGTTTTCACGCTTCAAGCGCGTGCCGGTGTGCGCTTCTGGCTCCTTCATCGTAAAACGCTCCTGTGCCACCGCATTCGCACAAAAACCCGCCAGCAGGCCAGCCAGCAAAATCGCGCAACGCATATACCGCATATTACCCTCAATCAATTATTGCAAAAAATATTATTATTACTTATAAACAACAATTAAACAACTACGAGTTACAACGGGGCTGCTGCATTCATGCCACAATGGCGTGCTTCCCCGAACCCGAAACAGAAGAGCAAGAATGAATGAACTGTTGAACAGCTGGCAGCCGCGCCTGATCGCGCTGGCCAGCGCGGCGAGCGACAGCGATGGCGCGCACGACACCAATCACTTGCATCGCGTCTGGCGCAACGCCGCCCTGCTGCTGAACGATTATCCCGAGGCCGATGCCCTGGTCGTGCTGGCGGCCTGCTATCTGCACGATCTGGTGAACCTGCCCAAGAATCACCCGGAACGCCATCTGGCTTCGCGCCAGGCCGCCGTCCTGGCCCAGCAGCAACTGGCCGCGCTGGGCTTCCCGGCCGAGCGCCTGGCCGCCGTGGCGCATGCGATCGAAACGCACAGCTTCTCGGCCGCCTTGCCGCCGCACACCATCGAAGCCAAGATCGTGCAGGACGCCGACCGTCTCGACGCCCTCGGCGCCGTCGGCCTGGCGCGCCTGTTCTACACCGCCGGCCGCATGGGCTCCGCCCTGGCCCATGCCGACGATCCGCTGGCCCAGCGCCGCGCGCGCGACGACAAGGCCTATTCCCTCGACCATATCGAGGTCAAGCTGGCCACCCTGCCCGGCATGATGCAGACCGCTGCCGGTAAGCGCCTCGGCATGGAACGCATGCAGCAGCTGTATGCCTTCCGCGATAACTTTGTGGCCGAGTGGGCCGCGCTTCCCGCCAGCGAGACGCCATGAGCCAGCCTGACATGCAGACTTCCGCCAGCGGCGACCCAAGCGCGGCCGATGCCGATGGCGCGGCCACGGGCGGCCGCCTCGGCTTCGTGCTGGTTTCCATCTTCATCGACATGCTGGGCCTGGGCCTGGTGGTGCCGGTGCTGCCGCTGCTGGTGGGCGAATTCGTTCCGGTGCGCGACCAGCAGGCGCTGTGGTACGGCATCATGGGCGCCATCTTCGGCCTGATGCAGTTCTTCTGCATGCCGATACTGGGCGCGCTCAGCGACCGCGTGGGCCGCCGCCCGGTGCTGCTGTATTCGATGGCTGGCATGGGCCTGAGCTTCCTGATCACCGCCTGGGCGCCCAGCCTGGCCTGGCTGCTGCTGGCGCGCGTGGTGGGCGGCATGTCCTCGGCCAGCATGGCGGTGGCCTCGGCCTATGCTTCCGATATCTCGACGCCGGAAAACCGTGCCAAGAGCTTCGGCAAAATCGGCGCCTCCTTCGGGCTGGGCTTCATCTGCGGCCCAATGCTGGGCGGACTGCTGGGCGACGTGAGCCTGCACCTGCCCTTCGTCATCGCCGCCGCGCTGTCGGCCGCCAACTTCATCTACGGCTGGTTCTTCGTGCCCGAATCGCTGCCGGCCGAACGGCGCGGCAAATTCAATCCCTCCAAGCTCAATCCCCTGGCCGGCCTGGCGCGCCTGGCACGCCGCCGCGACATCCGCGGCCTACTGGTCGCCTACGGCTTCATGGTTCTGGCCCAGGTCGGACTGCACAGCACCTGGGTGCTGTACAACCACTTCCGCTTCGACTGGAATCCGACCCAGAACGGCATTTCCCTGTTCTGCGTGGGCCTGATGGCCGCCGTGGTGCAGGCCGGCCTGCTCGGCATGCTGATCAAACGCTTCGGCGAAGTGAAGCTGGCCCTCATGGGCCTGAGTTCGGGCTTCGTCGTGTATACGCTGTATGGTCTGGCGACGCAGGGCTGGATGATGTACGTCTTCATCTTCTGCAATCTGCTGGCCTTTACCACCGGGCCGGCCATGCAGGCCATCTTCTCCAAATCCACGCCGCCGGCCGAACAGGGCGAGTTGATGGGATCTCTGCAATCGATCAACGCGGTCGGCATCATCTGCATGCCCCTGATCGGCAGCGCGATCCTGGGCGAGGTAAGCCACCTGCCGGCCGGCGACTGGCGCATGGGGGCCAGCTTCTTCATGTGCGCCATTCTGCAAGGGCTGGCGATTGTCGTGGCAAGGCGCTATTTCACCCGCAGCGGCTTGGCTTTTCAGGCAAATTCATAGAGAATGAAGTCAGCCAGGACGCCAGCCTGCGGGGGCGGGCAGCGTCCGGCGTCTTAAGCGAGATGCCATGAAGAGCAGACTTCCCCATCGCTGGCCGGCCTGGAGCCGGAACGCGGCGCTGACGCTGTGGCTGGCCTGTGCCGCTGCCCCAGCCATGGCCAGCGGCTGCTCGCGCGACATCATCGTTCCGGTCGCCCCCATCGGCGTCAGCGTCGTCGTCAACGGCAGCAGCGTGGAAGGCATTTACGCCGAGATGCTGCGCAACCTGGGCGCCAAGGCCGGCTGCAATTTCATCTTTTCCGTAGTGCCGCGCGCGCGCCTGGAAGTCATGTTCGAAAGCGGCAAGGCCGACCTGCTGCTGCCCGCCAACCGCACCCCGGCGCGCGACCAGTTGGGCCACTTCATCCCCATGATCGGCCACCGCGCCACCCTGATCACCCTGCCCAGCGAACGCCCGCCCATCCGCAATGCCCAGGAGCTGCTGGAAAAGCACGAGCTGCGCGTGGCCGTGGTGCGCGGCTTCGACTACGGCGAGCAATACCAGTCCATCGTGCGCGAGCTGACGCGCCAGGGACGGCTGTTTCTCGAAGTCGACGCCAATGCCGTGGCGCGGCTGATGAATGTCGGCTCGGTCGACGTCACCATCATGGGGCCGACCATCCTGGCCGCCGCCATCCGCCGCGAGCCGCGCGTGCAGGGGCTGATGGAGAAGCTGCGCATCGAACCGATTCCCGAGCTGCCCTGGGGGCATAGCGGTGTGTACTACTCGCGCCGCTCGCTGAATGCGGAAGACCAGGCCGTCCTGCGCGAGCTGCTGGAAAAGGCCGCCCGCTCGGGCGTCGTGTACGAAGGCTTCCAACGCTACCACCGTCCCGACGTGATGTCAGAAAGCGTTCGTCCCCGTTGAGTCCTACTGTTGTCGCGATTGTCCTGCTGGCGGCGTTTCTCCACGCGGGCTGGAACGCCCTGGTCAAAGCCGGCAAGGATGCCTTTCTGACCAGCGTGCTGGTCGCCTCGGGTGCGGCCCTGATCTCGCTGGCCGCCCTGCCCTTCCTGCCCGCTCCCGCGCTGGCCAGCCTGCCGTATGTGCTGGCATCGACGCTGATTCACTTCTTCTACTACGGCCTGCTGTCCGCCGCCTACCGCCATGGCGACATGAGCCTGGCCTATCCCCTGATGCGCGGCAGCGCCCCGCTGCTGGTCGCCATCGCCAGCCGGCCCCTGCTCGGCGAAGTCCTGAATCCCCAGCAATACCTCGCCATCGCCTGCATCTGCAGCGGCATCTTCGGCCTCTACCTCGCCACAGTCCAGCCCGTGTCCGCCTTGGGGTCAGACCCCAATCGGACACGGACTCAACTGATGGAAGCGCCATCTGCGGCCGGTCCAGCGCGCTCGACTGGGCGGGCGACGCTGTTTGCGCTGCTGAATGCGGTGGCGATCACGGCGTATACGCTGGTCGATGGGATCGGGGCGCGCAAGTCGGGGGCGCCGGCGGCTTATACGATGTATCTGTTTGTGCTGACGGCCTTTGGCCTGCTGGCGTGGACGCTGGCGCGGCGGCCGGCTGCTTTGCGCGCTTACGCCCGCCAGCATTGGCGCGTGGCTTTGCTGGGGGGCTTGGGGACGCTGGCTTCCTATGGTCTGGCGCTGTGGGCGATGACGGTGGCGCCGGTGGCGGCCGTGGCGGCGCTGCGCGAGACGGCCATTCTGTTTGCGGCAGCCATCGCGGCGCTCTTCCTGCGCGAGAAGATCGGCTGGCGTCGCGCCGTGGCGATCGGTTTCATCGCCGGTGGCGCGGCCTTGATGCGCTTCGCCTAGCCGGAACCGGTCTGCGGACCTGACCCGCTGCCGCCGGCATCGGCGCTTTCGGGCAGGACGATGGCGGAGCGGATGGCGTGGGCCAGCGCGCCGGTGCTATCGTCCAGGCCATCGGAAGATACCAGGCTGACGCGAATCTCTCCGCCCACCTCCTGGCGCAACCCTTCCGAAATCGCCGCCACTGCCGAACGGGTGGCGCAGTAGACGGCCGCTTCGGCCCCGACCCGCTGGCCATGGCCGCCGCCGATATTGACGATCTGGCCCGCGCGCGCCACCTGCATCAGCGGCAGCACCGCCGCGATGCTGTGCAGGACGCCGCGCACATTCACGTCGATCATGCGGTCCCATTCGCGGATCTTCATCGCATCGAGCCGCGACAGCGGCATCTCGGCATGGCTGTTCACCAGCACATCCACGCGGCCATGCTTGCGGTGCGCGGCCAGCGCGAAACTTTGCGCGTCGTCGGCGTCGGTCACGTCCAGCAGATGCAGATCGGCCTGGCCTCCGGCGCTGCGGATCTCTTCGCCCAGGCGCTCCAGGCTGCGGCGGCAGGAGCCGCCCAACACCAGGCGGTGGCGGTCGCGCGCCAGCAGGCGGGCCGCCGCCGCGCCGACTTCGCCGCAGGCGCCGGTAATCAGGATCACTTTGGATGAATGACGTTTTTTCATGCTTGCCTCCATACTGTTGGTCGATAGCGGAAAGTCTAGGCGGCGCAGCGCGCGCGGGCATGCACGAAAATATGCAATTCTTGCCTAATCCTCTTTCCACTCTCGCGCGAACGGTAAAATGGCGCAAAATGGCTGCCTGAACCTATTACCACCCGCAGATGGAGCCGTATGAGCGCATCCCCCGATCCCACCCTGGCGCGCCAGGTCCGCATGGCGCAGCTGATCGACCGCCTGGCGCCCGACGAGGGTTACACCTTATGCGCCCTGCCCGGCCTGCGCTTCATGCGCGCCAACCGCTCGGTGCCGCGCACGCCGGTGCTGTATGAGCCGAGCATCGTGGTGGTCTGTTCCGGGCGCAAACGCGGTTATGTGGGGGGGCGGGTGTATCACTACAATGCCCAGCAGTTCCTGGTGCTGTCCGTGCCGCTGCCGTTTGAAGGCGAAACCGATGCCAGCGAGGCGGAGCCGATGCTGGCCATGTCCATCCCAATCGATCTGCAGGTGGCGGCGGAAATCGCGATGGAGCTGGATAAAGCCGGCGTGCGCATCGCTGAAGCGCCGCTCGGCATCATGTCCTCGCCGCTGGATGAACGCTTCGGCAATACCTTGCTGCGTCTTCTGGAAGCCCTGCTCTCGCCGGTGGAGGCGCGCCTGCTCGGCCCCGGCATCCTGCGCGAAATCCTGTATTGCGTGATGACCGGCAGCCAAGGCGGCGCCTTGCGCGCGGCGCTGGCCCACCGCAGCCAGTTCGGCAAGATCAGCAAAGCCCTGCTGCGCATCCACCGCGACTACACCAAGCCTATCGACGTCGCCACGCTGGCGCAGGAAGCCGGCATGAGCCTGGCCGCCTTCCATGCCAGCTTCAAGGCCGTGACGCTGACTTCGCCCATCCAGTATTTGAAGACGACCCGCCTGCACAAGGCGCGCCTGCTGATGGCGCAAAGCGGCCTGAATGCGGCCACCGCCTCCAGCCACGTGGGCTATGAAAGCAGCTCACAGTTCAGCCGCGAATTCAAGCGCTATTTCGGCCGCACGCCGCTGGAGGAGGCGCGCCAGATGCGCGGCCTGCTGACGCAGGCGCCCGGCGCCTGCGAATCGCCCTTCGTCAGCGCGCAGTAGGGTTCACCACCGGCAGCTCGATGAAGCTGTCGTGGTAGACGCGCTGCGTGGCCTTCTTATAGTCTCCAGGCTTGGCGTAAAAGATGTTCGGCACATAGCTCTGGGGATTGCGGTCGTATAGCGGGAACCAGCTCGATTGCACCTGCACCATCAGGCGGTGGCCGGGCTGGATCACGTGGTTCACATTGGGCAGGGCAAAGCGGTAAGTCTGTACCTCGTTGGCCGGAATGGCCGAGGGCTTTTCCAGGCTGTCGCGGTAGCGGCCACGGAAGATGTCCATGGCCAGCGCCAGCTGGTAGCCACCCAGCTCCGGCTGCGACGGCACTTCGTCTGGATACACGTCGATCACCTTGACCACCCAGTCGGCATCGCTGCCGCTGGTCGATGCCGCCAGGTGCACCTGCGGCGCGCCGGACAGCGTGAGCGGCGCCTTCAGCGGCTCGGAGACATAGGTCAGCACGTCCGGCCGGTCGGAGGCGAAGCGCTGGTCGCTCACCAGCCATGGCCGCCACACATTGGCGTCCCCCATGCGCACCGGACGCGGCACGAAAGGCACGGGCTTGGCTGGATCGGCCACATACTCGTCATAGCCGGCCGCCGCGCCAGCCTTGGGCGCGTCGAAGCCCAGCTTGAAGCCTTCCTTCAGATACACGGGCCGCGCCGCCGATGGGCAGCCTTCGGCGCAGGACAGCGGCCAGCGCGGCAAACGCTGCCAGCGGTTGCTGCCGGTCTGGTAGGACCACACGGGCGGCGTGTCGGCGGCCGGCGCGCCATCCTTCAGATACTGGTTGAGGAAGGGCTGCATCACGTCATGCCGGAACTGGTAGGCCGTATCGCCATTGAATTTGAGCGCGCCCAGGCTGGAGCCTTCGTAATTGACGCCGCTGTGGCGCCATGGGCCGACCACCAGGAAGTTCATGCGGTTATCCTTGTCCTGCGGTTCCAGCGCGGCATAGGTGGCGTAGGGACCGTAGATATCCTCCTGGTCCCACTGGCCCACCACGTGCATGGTCGGCACGCTCAGTTTGCGCGCGCCGAGAATGCGGTCAAGCGCCTGCTCCTGCCAGAAGCTGTCGTAAGACGGATGCTCGAACAGTTTCTTGGTGAAGTTCAGGCGCTCCAGGCCGAAGCGCTTGGCGTAGCCGTAGGCGGAACCGGCGCGCAGCATGCTCTCGTACTCGTCGAAAATGCCGGTCGCCAGCTGCTCGCCGGCGCCGCGCGCCGCGTTCTGGCTGGCGATATAGGACATGGTGGTCATGCGGAAGGCGCCGTTGTGGAACCAGTCGTCGCCGCGCCAGCCGTCGACCATGGCGCTCATCGGCACCGCCACCTTCAGCGCCGGATGCGGATCGGCCAGCGCCATCAGCACGGTAAAGCCTTCGTAGGAGGAACCCAGCATGCCCACCTTGCCATTGCTCTCGGCGACATTTTTCACCAGCCAGTCGATGCTGTCCCAGGCGTCGGTGCCGTTGTCGGTCTTGCTCTTGTTGAGCGGGCCGCGCAGGGGGCGCGTCATCACGTACTCACCCTCCGAGCCATGCTTGCCGCGCACGTCCTGGAACACGCGGATATAGCCCTCGCTGACAAACACCTCGTCACCTTGCGGCAGCGTGGCCAGCATGCTGGGACTGATACTGCGCTGGACGCGCTTGGCGGCGTTGTAGGGCGTGCGCGTCAAAATCATGGGCGCCCTGGATGCTCCCTTGGGAATCACGATCACCGTATGCAGCTTGACGCCGTCGCGCATCGGGATCATCACCACGCGCTTGATGTAGTCGGCGTTTTCGTCCGGCGCCTCCAGGCGTGGCCCGATATCGGGCGTCATCGGCGAAGTCTGGGCCAGCGCGGCACTGGCGGCAAAAGCGGAAAGCAAAATCAGTCCGGGCAGCCGGACGGATGGGGAAAGGCGCATGCGAAGTCTCCTGAATAATTTGTCTTCTGCGGCCCGGGACTGGGTGCCTGGACTCAGGGCGATACTAGCATGCCCGATAGTAAGAGCGTGTGCGCACAGATGGCCTTGCCTGTTGCGGCGACACTGGGCTGGCAAAATCAATGAGGAGCACATCATGAACAAGCTACTGATGGCAGTCCTGCTGGCGTTTGGCGGGGCTGTGGGAACGGTGCCGCAACCAGCCGCCGCCGCCGATATCGTTGTGGTCCGCACCGAACCGCCGCCGCTGCGCGACGAAGCGGTGCCCGATGCGCGCCGCGGCTATGTCTGGGCGCCGGGCTACTGGCGCTGGAACGGCAACCGCTATGTCTGGATGCGCGGCCATTGGATGCGCGCGCGCCACGGCTACTACTGGCGTCCTTCAACCTGGGAGTCGCGCGGCGACCGCTGGCAGATGCAGCACGGCGGCTGGGTGCGCGGCGATGGCGACCGCGATAACGACGGCATCCCCAACCGGGTGGACCGCGACCGCGACAACGATGGCGTGCCCAATCGCTACGACGCCCGCCCCAACAATCCGGACCGGCGCTGAACGGCCGTGGCGGCGGCGCGACTTGACAGCGGGCCGCCAAACTGCAAACATAACGGCATGAAAGCAATTCAATCACATCCTTCTAGTTTGTCCTGGTGGCGCCGCTGATAGCGAGCGGCCACTGTAAAAGTGATGTGATTTTTATATCAACGCCGCCTCAGCCAGGTGGCGTTTCTTATGGCGCAGCTGACGGGGGCAAGCACAAGGAACCCCGATGAGCAAGCCCTCCACCCCTGACGTGATTCTGACCGGCGACCGCCCGACCGGCCCGCTGCACCTCGGCCATTACGTCGGCAGCCTGCGCAACCGCGTCACGTACCAGAACCAGTACAAGCAGTTCATCATGCTGGCCGACTCGCAAGCGCTGACTGACAATATGGATGACACCAACAAGGTGCACCGTAATGTGGTTGAAGTGGCGCTGGACTATCTGGCGGTGGGCATTGACCCCACCAAGTCCACCATCCTGATCCAGTCGCAGATTCCGGAACTGGCCGAACTGACCTTCTATTACCTGAATATGGTGACGGTGGCGCGCCTGGAGCGCAATCCGACCGTGAAGGCGGAAATCGTGCTGCGCGGCTTCGAACGCGATATCCCGGCCGGCTTCCTCACCTACCCGGCATCGCAGGCGGCCGACATTTCGGCCTTCAAGGCCTCCCTGGTGCCGGTGGGCGAAGACCAGATTCCGATGATCGAACAGACCAACGAGATCGTGCGCCGCTTCAACCGCATCGCCAACCGCGACATCCTGGTTGAATGCAAGGCGCTGGTGCCGGAAATCGGCCGCCTGCCAGGCATCGACGGCAAGGCCAAGATGTCCAAATCGCTGGGCAACACCATCAATCTGGGCGCCTCGGCCGACGAGATCACCGCCGCCGTGAAAAAGGTGTACACCGATCCGCTGCACCTGCGCGTGCAAGACCCCGGCCACCTGGAAGGCAATGTGGCCTTCATCTACCTGGATGCCTTCGATACCGACAAGGCGGCGCTGGAAGAAATGAAAGCCCACTATGTGCGCGGCGGCCTGGGCGACTCCATCGTGAAGAAGCGCCTGGAAGTGGTGCTGCAAGAGATGCTGGCGCCGATCCGCGCCCGCCGCGAAGAGTACGCGAAGGACAAGGGCTACGTGATGCAGGTGCTGAAAGAAGGCACGGCGCGCGCGCGCGAAGTGGCGGCCCGCACCGCCGACGAAGTCAAAGCGGCCCTCGGCCTGAGCTACTTCTAAACCGTGGCTGCAGCCGGCAAGGAAGGCCGCGACGGCGGCAAGGCCAAGGCTGCCGCTACCGGCACGTCCGGCCGTGGCAAGGCTGCTGGCGGCTCGGCGCGCGCAACGCCGGCGCGCGGCGGCACGGCCAAGGGCGACGGCACTGGCCGCAGCGGCAGCGGCAGCAAAACCGGTGGACGCAGCGCGGCGCCGAAAGGCGACTTCGTCAAGCGCGGCGGACGCGCCGATGCCGGCCAGGGCGGCGGCGCATCTGGCGCCTGGAGCTATCTCGCCCTGCCCGTCTTCGCCCTGCTCTATCTGGTGGCCGTCCTTAAATGGAAGCTGGACCAGTGGCCGGCCGCCGTCTACGGCGTGGCCAGCGTGCTGGCATTTATCTTCTACGCCATCGACAAATCGGCGGCGCGTTCCGAACGCTGGCGCACGCCCGAATCCACCCTGCTGCTGCTCGGTCTGGCCTGCGGCTGGCCCGGCGCCCTGCTGGCCCAGCAATGGCTGCGCCATAAAACCGTCAAAACCTCCTTCCAGCTGATGTTCTGGGCCACCGTGCTGCTGAATATGGCCGCTTTCGCTGCCTATGCCCGCCTACAGGCCGGAGGGGTAAGTCTCGGGCGTCTCCTCGCGCTGCAGTAAGGCGGCTGGCTCCAGCGGCGGCAGCGCCGTGCTGTGATCGATATGGATCAGGGCATCGAACTGGCGCGCTGGATCGGCATAAAAATAGTGGCTCTGGCGCTCGGTTTCCGGCCGGTAGATCACGCCGATGGCGCGCTGCAGCCAGCGCCCCGGCAGCCGTTCCAGCGCGCTGCCATGGCCGCGTATCGGCAGCAGGAAATTGCCCTTGCCCGTGGCATGCAGCAGATGCTCGATACTGCCCGGCAGCGAAGGCACGATATGCTTCAGCTGCGCCGGGCCATCCCACTCCGAGGCCGCCGTCACCGCCCCGGTGTGGGTGGTAAAGCCCAGCAGGAAGGAATCTTCGCGCCGGTAGCGCTCGCGCACCAGCTGGCCCAGATTCAACTGCCCCAGCCAGCCCGGTTCGGTGGCGCGCGCATCGCCCAAATGCGAGTTGTGCGCCCACACCACCAGCCGCGCCGGTTTGCCATTGCGCTGGGCCAGATGTTCGCGCAGCGCCTCCAGCGTGTCCGCCATATGCGTGTCGCGCACATTCCATGACGCTTCCCGGCCCAGGAACATGGCGCGGTAATAGGCTTCGGCATTGCGCGCCACGCGCGCGTTCTGGTGCGCGTAAAACAATTCGTCCGGCACGCCGCCGGCCGGCGCCGCCGACAACTGCAGCGCCGCCTGCCGGCTCAGCTCATTCAGCTGCTGCAGCAGCTCCTGCGCGCAGTTTTCGCGCAGGCCGTAGGCGGCGGCATAGCCATACAGCTGGGGATCGCCGCCCACATGGTCCATGCAGGCATAGCGCAGGCGCGCCCGCTGCGCCGCTTCCGGGTCGGCCTGCTCCAGGTAAGCCAGCACCGCCCGCATCGAGGCGTGCAGGCTATACAGGTCCAGGCCATAAAAGCCCGCGCGGCGCGCCGGACTGACGGCATGGGTGTTGTGCACGCGCAGCCAGGTCACCAGCTGCAGCACTTCCTCGTTGCGCCACATCCATTGCGGGAAGCGCTTGAAATTGGACAGCGCCTGCTCGGCGCTCAGATCGCCGCCGCCATGCTGCACGAAGCGGCTCACGCGCAGCGCGTCCGGCCAGTCCGCTTCAACGGCGATGGCGCTGAAGCCCTTTTCCACAATCAGGCGGCGGCTGATCTCCGCGCGCAGCCGGTAGAATTCGCGGCTGCCGTGTGTCGCTTCGCCCAACAGCACCAGCGCGGCATCGCCGATGCAGTCGAGCAGATAATCGAAATCGTCGCTGTGGGCGATGGCCCTGGCCTCGCCGGCCAGCGCCTCAATACAGGCTTGCTCGTTCATGGCTCACCTCCTTGCTGCAAGTTCCAACTGCACGATAGTCCAAGCTGTGAGAAACTGTCGCAGCCTTAAAATCAGGAAAGAAACAGGAAGAAGCATGTGGAATGGGGTTCTCTGCGGCCTGCTGGCCGGCGCCATGTGGGGCATGGTCTTTATCGTGCCGGAACTGCTGGCCGCGTTCTCGCCGCTGGAACTGGCCGTGGGCCGCTATGTGGCTTATGGCGTCATCGCGCTCGGCCTGATGGCGCCGCGCCTGTCCGGCCTGCTGCGCCGGCTGGAGCGCAGCGATTGCAGCGCGCTGCTGCGCCATGCGCTGTCCGGCAATATCGTTTATTACATGCTGGTCGCGCTGGGCGTGAAGCTGGCCGGCGTGGCACCGACCTCGCTCATCGTCGGCGTGCTGCCGATCTCCGTCACCCTGATGGGCCGCAAGGACCACGGCGCCCTGCCCCTGCGCCAATTGGCCCTGCCGCTGCTGGTGGCGGCGGCCGGCATTGCCTGCATCAATCTCGATGTGTTCGCGCACGCCCAGAGCACGGGCGGCCAGCTGGGCCGCACCATCGTCGGCCTGCTGTGCGCCACCGGCGCCCTGCTGTGCTGGAGCTGGTACACGCTGGACAATGCGCGCTACCTGAAACGCCACCACCATTTCAGCAGCGCCGAATGGTCGGCCCTGTATGGCCTGGCGACCGGCCTGATCGCCTTGCTGATCGGCGCCGTGGCCTTCGCCATCTGGCACCAGGACGTCACGGGCGCGGCCGGCGCGGCCAGTGGGCGCGACTGGACGCTGTTCTGGATCTGCAATAGCCTGCTGGCCCTGGGCGCCTCCGTCATCGGCAACCATTTATGGAATGTGGCCAGCCGCCGCGTGCCGGTCACGCTGTCGGGCCAACTGATCCTGTTCGAAACCCTGTTTGCCCTGCTGTATGGCTTTATCTACAAGCAGCAATTCCCGCGTCCGCTGGAAATCGCCGCCATCGTACTGCTGGTCGCGGGCGTGCTGTGGTCGGTCCATGCCCATGCCCAGGAAGAAAAAGCCGTCAGTCCGGCCTGAAAACAGTTCGGCCCGCGCAAGGCGGGCCGAATCCTGTATTGCCGCGCCCAGCCGGGCCGGCTTTCCTGAGGATTACTTGATCAGGAACTGGTTTTTGTCTTTGCCTTCCAGCCACTTTGGTGCGCGGCCGCGGCCGGTCCAGGTCTGGCCGGTGACATCGTCGCGGTATTTCATCGGCACCGGGGCGCGTGGCTTTACCGGTTTATTGCTGCGCGCTGCTGGACCCAGGTCGGCCAGGGTCAAGCCATATTCACGCATGAGGTTGGCGATTTTCTCTTTAGCCTGGGTCAGTTCATTTTTGCGCGCGCTATCGGCCAGATTTTGCAGCTCGGCGATCTTTGCCTGATATTCCTGGTAGGTGGTCATCTCGGTTCCTTTTATGGGTTACGGGGCGAATTTCGTGATCCGGGCTTGCTTTAAACGGCAACAAAAACCCTTGTGTGACAATCGGTGAGAATTCTAATCGAAATTTACCACAAGTGCGACAGGATATTCTAGTTATATGTGTAATAAATCCAGCGGCGGAATGCAAGGTGATTTGATTCCACAACACTTTACGATGAATATATGCGACAAAATCGCGGCGGGCCGCGGAGAAAACCGCCGCCCGCCGGAGAGAATAATTCAGAAATGAAAGGTGCTTAGAAAGCGGCGCGCAGTTGTACAAAGACCATGCGCGAGGCGCCGGGCAGCTTGCCCAGATTGGTATCCGTGGTGCGCGTGAATGTGCGCTTGTTGCCGAGATTATTCACGCCCAGCTGCACCTCATAGCCTTTATAGCCCGGCACCAGCCAGCTGACATTCGCATTCCACAGGCGGTAGCCGGGAATCAGTCCCAGCGCTCCATTTGCACTTTCCGCCACGGTATTGGCGTCGTCGGCATATTGTTTCGACTGATGCGTGCTATTCAGGTCGAAGCGCCAGGCGCCGCGCTGGTACAGCAGACCCTCGGTATCGGTATGGCGCGAATAGAATGGCACGTCATTGCCGGAATATACCCCTTGTTTCTGCGTAGCCTTGGTATACGCATAAGTGGCATAGGCGCTCAGGCCTGCCAGGGCGCCACTGCGCTCGAAAGCATAGTCGGCGCGGGTTTCAATGCCGCGATGGCTGGTTTTGCCCAGGTTTTTATAGTAAACCGGCGGCGTATTGACATATACAATCTGGTTCGAGAAATTCAGATTGAAGGCGGTGGCTTCCAGTTTCCATTGCTTTCCGGCATAACGGGCGCCCAGTTCGGCCGTTTTCGCGGTTTCCGGTTTCAGGCTGTCGGCCGAATTCTGCAAATTCAGCTGCAAATGCTGGATGCTGCCAAACGAGGTGTTGTAATTGGCAAACAGCGTCAATTCACGGTTCAGCAAATAGGCCAGGTTCAGCGAGGGCAAGGCCTTGGTATTTTTGATCTCTTCATGGAAGGCGGCCAGGCGATTATCGCGGCCCATTTCAATGTTCTCGTAGCGCAGGCCCGGCGTCACGCGCCATTTTCCGTAGGCGATCTGGTCGTCGATATACAGGGAATGGGCATCGGTGGTATTGGCTGAGGAACGCGCCAGGCTCGCCGCGCCATTGCTGATGCGGGTATTGATATTCCTTTCGTCGGCGCGTTCGCGCAAGAAGCGGTAACCGACGGTGACGTCGTTGCGCAGCGCGCCCAGTTCAAAGCGCTGGGTATAGCGCGGCTCGATGCCGAGCACGCGGTAATTGCGCGGCTGATTGCTGATCGAAGTCGCCACGCCATCGATGCCATTCGCCAGGCCGCTCTGGCGCGCGCTGTCGTTGTAATAAGCGCGGATTTCCAATTCCTGGGTAGCCGACAAGGTATGCAGATAGCCGATATCGACACTGCTGCGGTGGCCGCTCCAGAAATCGGATTTGCGATAAGACTTGGAACGGTCGGCATTGTATTGCGCCACCGTCAAACCGCCCGGAATGCTGGAGCGCGCGCTGTAATAGGCCAGCTTGGCCGTCAACTCGGCGTTCGCGCCCAGCGGATAGCTGAATTTCAGCGCCACATCGTCCACCTTGTCGGTGCTGTGCTCGCGGTAGCCCGAGCCGTCGACGCCCGAATACAAGAGGGCCATGCCCAGGCCGCCTTCGGCGCGGCCGCCGATGAAGGCGTTGTACAGGGTGCTGGAGTTGCCGCCATCGAATTTGTTATAGCGCACCGAAGCGTCGCCGACGAAATCGGCATTCGGAATCGGGCGCGTCTTGAGGTTGATGATGCCGCCCACGTTCTGCGGGCCGTAGCGCACCGCGCCGCCGCCGCGCACCACGTCGACCGATTCGATATTGGCCAGCGACACGGGGGCGAAGGACAGCTGGGGCTGGCCATACGGCGCCACCGACAGCGGAATGCCGTCCAGCAGCACGGTGGAGCGCGGCGAATAGCGCCCTTCCAGGCCGCGCACGCCGATATTCAGGGAAATGGCGCTGCCGCCGCTGGACGAGTTGTCCGTCACCTGCACGCCGGGAATGGCGCGCATCACATCGCTGATGCTGGTGGCGCCGGAAGCCTGGATTTCCTCGCGCTTGACCACGCTGCGCGCGCCGGCAAAGTTCTTCACGCTCTGCTGGCCGGAACCGAGCCAGTTGCCCACCACTTGCACGGTTTCCATGGCCGCTTCGCCCTGGGGCGCATTTTGCGCGGCGGCACTGTGGGAGATGAGAAGCAGGCAGGCGGCGCCGATGGCGCTCAGACGGAAGGAGGGAACTTTGGACATGGCGACGGCGGCAGCGAAGAGCGGCGGAGTAAAAAGCAGGCAGTGTAGCAATAATGCGAATAATTCTCAATTGCACATTGCTAGTTGCCAGCTCCCT
Source organism: Massilia sp. BJB1822 (assembly GCF_013369485.1). GTDB lineage: Bacteria > Pseudomonadota > Gammaproteobacteria > Burkholderiales > Burkholderiaceae_D > Rugamonas. Next base: position 276,910 of record NZ_JABWEB010000002.1, on the reverse strand, counting down.
ACCCCGCCACGGCGCGCGCCGGCCAGCCTTAAAACTTCATTTCCAGGGTCAGGCGCACCGCGGCGCTGCCCGCCATGACGCTGCTCTGGCGCATGACGCCATTCTGGTCGCTGTAGCTGCTCTCGCTCCGGTAATCCTGGTCCAGGATATTCGACAACGCCAGGCGCAGCTGCTGCTTGGGATTGAACTTCCACAGCGCGTACACATCGAGCTCGCGGCGCGCCGTCTGGTAAGCGCTCTGGGTCTCGGTGATGCGCACCGGGCCGCCGGCGCGGAAGCTGAAGCTGCCGCCCGTGCTGAAGCTGCCATCCTGGGTCTTATAGTCCATGCCCAGCGTGGCCGACAGCGGAACTTGCTGGTCAAGGCGGTTATGCGGCCCCGGCACGGCTTTCACGCGCGACCAGTTGCGGCTGACGCTGGCGCGCAGGTCGAGCTGGGGCGCATCCTTCATCACGGCCTTGAGCGGGAACTTGGCTTCCAGCTCCAGATTGCGCACGATGGCGCTGCCATCGTTGACCGGCATCGAGACCCAGCGCTCGCCCTCCAGCACCAGGCCCTGTCGCGTATAGCCATTGATATGGCGGATCGAGGCGGCGGCGCTGAGCAGCGCGCTTTCGGCCCAATAATGCTCGAAGGAGAAGTCGAGACCGGTCGCCAGTTCCGGCTTCAGGTTCGGATTGCCGTGGTAGTCGGGCGAAGTCTGCTTATTGTCGGTCGAGGTAAAGCGGCGCGGCGACAGCATGGAAGTCGGCTGCGCCTTGTAAGTGCGGGTCAGCGCCAGGCGCAGCTGATCCTGGCTATTCGGCAGCTTCCACAGGGTTTGCAGCAGCGGACTGAAGACGCTGGTGCGCGATTTCACCTCGTCGATGCCGCTGCCGCTGACGCTGGTCTGCACGCCTTCCCAGCGCAGGCCCGCATACACCGACCATTGCGGCGTGACATTCCACTCGTCCTGGGCGAAAGCGGCCAAGCGCGTGACTTCGGCACGGAAGCCCTCATCGCCGTTGATCGGTGCCGGCACCGGGATGCTGCTGCCCGCCGGGCGCAGCGGCCGCAGATCGGCGTCGCGCTGCTGGCGTTCATCGTTGCGGCGGCTGATGCCGCCATCCCAGCCCATGGACAGGGCGTGGCCGGGAATCAGCGGCGTGGAATACTTGCCCGTGCTGCTGAAGCCATGTTCGCGCGACTCGCGTTCCACGCGGCGCGCCAGCTGTTGCACCGGGCCGTTCGAGCCGAACTGGCTGAGCTTGCTTTCATTCCAGTTGCCGTTATAGCCCAGCTTGGCGTCCAGCTTGGCGCCCTCGGCCAGCTTGTGCACCCAGTTCACATCGCTGCGCAGGAACACATTGCGGCCGTCGCCGCTGCTGAGCATGCGCGGCGACAGGCTGCTGCGCCCGATTTTCGCGCTCTCATCGGCATCGCCGGTGTTGCGGAAGCGGTTGCCGCTGATGAAGCTCTGCCAGGTCACGCTGTCGCCATTGGCCAGCGTCCAGTTCAGGCGCGGACCGAGGTTGAAGCTTTCCGAGCGGCCGATATCGAGCTGGCTGCTGTGCACCTCGCGGACCACGCTGCCGTCGGGGGCGGTGTCGAACGCATCCGAGGGCGACTGGCGGTGGTAGTTATAGCGGCCCATATTGCCGTTCAGCGAATAGGAAAAATTGCCGTCGCGGTCGGACATGTTCAGATTGAACCAGGGCGAGGAAAAGTCCTCCCCCTTGCCCTGGCTGAACTTGAATTCGCGCGCCGCCGTCTTGACCGCCTTCTTCAGCACGATGTTGATGGTGCCGGCGATCGACTGGGTGCTGAACTCAGCGCTGGCCGCGCGCAGGATTTCGATGCGCTCGATGGAATCCGGCGTCAGCGAATCGATGGAAAATCCGGCCGGCGCCTTCTCGCCATTCAGCAGGATCTGGGTATAGCCATTGCCCAGGCCGCGCATGCGGATGTCGGACCCGCCGCGCCCGCCACCGCCGACGGTGATGCCGGGCAGGCGCTTCAGCACATCGTTGATCGAGGTGTCGCCATAGCGCAGGATTTCCTCATTGCTGACAATGATCTTGCTGGCCGTGTCGTCGCGGCGCGGATCGTAGGCGGCGGCCGAAGCCTTGATCTCGACCTGCTGGATCTTCTTGCCGTCGGCTGCCCGGGCTGGTTCCTGCTTGGCCTCCTGCTTTGGCTCATCCGCGGCGGCTAGCGGCTTCTCCTCGGCATAAGCGTGGCAAGCGGCTAAAATGGCGGCGGACAAGGTAAGGCGGACAGGCAAGCGATGGCGGAGCATGTTGGCTTTTGCTTATTTATTAAAAGAGCGCTATTGTCCATCAAATTTGGCTGAATTTGGTTTAGCTTTAAAGAAATATTTCTCATCGATTTGACGCCTTTGGCGCCGATCACGCCGCTATAATGCGGCATCGCAAACAAGGAAGATTTGTACCGTGTCCGACCGACTTGCCGTATTGCCGCAATATCTGCTGCCCAAGACCGCCCTCACCAACTTCGCCGGCCGCGTGGCGGGCGCCAAAGGCGGCGCCATGACCACCCGCCTGATCCGCTGGTTCGTGGGCAAATACGATGTGAATATGGCCGAGGCGGCCAATCCGGACATCGCCAGTTACCACAGCTTCAACGATTTCTTCACGCGCGCGCTGAAGCCGGGCGCGCGTCCGCTGGCCGAGGCCGACCTGGTGTGCCCGGTCGATGGCCGCATCAGCCAGTTCGGCGCCATCGAGGACGACCAGATCTTCCAGGCCAAGGGCCACAAATTCAGCACCACGGCCCTGGTGGGCGGCGACCGCGCGCTGGCGGCCCACTTCCAGCACGGCAGCTTCGCCAATCTCTACCTGAGTCCACGCGACTACCACCGCATCCACATGCCTTGCGACGGCAAGCTGACGCGCATGATTTATGTGCCGGGCGAGCTGTTCTCGGTGAATCCAACCACGGCGCGTGGCATTCCCGGCCTGTTCGCCCGCAACGAGCGCGTGGTGTGCGTGTTCGAGACGGCCTTCGGCCCCTTCGTCATGACCCTGGTGGGCGCCACCATCGTCGGCAGCATGGCCACCGTCTGGCATGGCGTGGTCAATCCGCCGCGCCAGCCCGATGTGTGCGAATGGACGTATGCCGACCAGAATATCGTGCTGAAAAAGGGCGAGGAGCTGGGCCGCTTCCTGCTCGGCTCCACCGTGGTGATGCTGTTCCCGAAAGACACCCTGCATTTCAACGAGCAATGGCAGCCAGCCGGCCCGGTGCGCCTGGGCGAGTGCATGGCAAATCTGAAGTAAGCGCGCTCTTGCGCAATATCAGCGGCCGGCACCGGGGCTTTCGCCTAAACTGGGAAATACCACGGAGGCCGGCATGACGATTTCTGATAAAGAGTATTTCGACGCAAAATTTGAGGCCGTGGACGCCAAGCTGGTTGCCATCGATGCCAAGTTCGACGCCAAGTTCGATCAGCAGCGCGCGGAACTGCACGCCATGATCGCGCAAACCGTCAAATGGGTGGCGGCCGTCTCGGCGTCGAGCCTGGTGATTTTCATCACCGTGATCGCCTTCCTGTTCAATGTCACCACGCCGAAAGCGGCCATGCCCACCGCAGCAACGCTGCCCGCACCCACGCCTGTCGTGATCGTGGTGCCGGGCAGCGGCGGCGAACCCGTCAAGGTGTTGCCGCGCTAAGCCGGCCTCAGGTCGGAATCATCTCGCCACGGTAGTGGCACTCCAGCATATCGAGGAAGGCCCGGGTCTTGGCCGGCATCAGGCGCCGGCCCGGGAACACGGCCCAGCCCGTCACCGATGGAAAAGCCCATTCGGGCAGCACCCGCACCAGCTCCCCCGTCTTCACCAAGGCCGAAGCAAAGCGATCGGTGCAGGTGGCAATGCCCAGGCCGGCGCTGGCCAGCTTGGTCAGCAGCTCGGGCGAATTGCCCGTCATGCGCGTCGGCACATCGCGCTCCCAGCTGGTTTTGCCGCGCAGCAGCGTCCAATGCGCCAAGCCGTTATGGGCGCGCGGCAGGCTCAACAGCGCGTGGCGGAACAGCTCGTCCGGATGCTCGGGCAAGCCATGCACGGCCGTGTACGAGGGGGCGGCGTACAGCCCCCAGGTGCTGAGCACCACCGGCCGCGCCGCCAGGGTCGCGTCATCGGGCAGCGTGCCCATGCGCAGCGCCAGGTCGAAGCCTTCGGCCACCAGGTCCACGCGGCGCGGTGACAAGTCGAACTCCAGCGAAATGCCGGGATAGCGCGCCATGAAGCCGGGCAGCATATCGCTCATATGCACATTGGCAAAGTCGGCCGGCATCGACACGCGCAGCAAGCCGCTGGGCGCCTGCTGGCGGTGCTGCGCCAGCGCGCCGGCCGCCTCGGTTTCCTCCACCACCTTGCGCGCATGCTCGAGCAGGCTGGTGCCGAACTCGGTCAGCACCAGGCGGCGCGTGGTGCGCTGCAGCAAACGCTCGCCGAGCCGCGCCTCCAGCTGCGACAGGCGGCGCGATACCGTCGACTTCGGCAACTGCACGCGCTGCGCCGCCTCGCTGAAGCTGCCGCACTCGACGATGCGGGCAAACAGCAGCAAATCACTGGGGTCCAGATCCATACCAAGCTCCGTTTACAAGGATTGTTCCACTGATGGACTAATGTTATCCATTTTACCGGCTTTTTCTTCGATTTTGGAATTGTTAAAGTTCACCCATCGCAGCAAACGCTGCAAAACGAAATCGAAAAGGAGCAACAAATGAACATCCTGCAAATCAACTCCAGCGCCCGCAGCACCGGTTCCGAATCCACCCGCGTGGCCGACGCCATCGTCGCCCGCCTGCGCGCCGGCAACCCGGATGCCAGCCTGAGCCGTCGTGACCTGGCCGCCCAGCCCCACCCCGTGCTGGACGAAACCACGCTGCAGGCCCTGTTCACCCCGGCCGACCAGCGCAACGCCGAGCAAGCTGCCCGCGTCGCCCTGGACGATGCCCTGATCGCCCAGGCGCAAGCGGCCGACGTGATCGTGATCGGCGCCCCGATGTACAACTTCGGCATCACCGTGCAACTGAAAAGCTGGTTCGACGCGCTTGCCCGCGCCGGCGTCACCTTCAAATACACGGAAAACGGCCCGGTCGGCCTGCTGAAAGGCAAAAAAGTGTATGTGGCGATTTCGCGCGGCGGCTTCCACAAGGACGGCCCGACCGACGCCCAGCTGCCGCAGCTGAAAGCCTTCTTCAGCTTCGTCGGCCTCGACGATGTGCAATTCGTCTTCGCCGAAGGCATGGGCATGGGCCCGGATTCGGTGGCCCGGGCCCGCGCCTCGGCCGACGAACAAGTGAACGCAGTTCTGGTGTAATCAAGCAGTCCAGCAAAAGGAGAATGGCATGGAAACCACTATCAACACCGTTGCCAGCGAGCGCGTGCAGCAGGCGCGCAGTGTGGAGCGCATCGTCCACGGTCAGGCCGTGATGGATGGCGCCGGCGTCAAGATCAACCGCGTGCTGACCCAGGCACTGCAGCGCCGCCTCGATCCCTTCCTGATGCTGGACAATTTCGGTTCGGACGAAGCCAACGACTACATCGCCGGCTTCCCGTCCCACCCTCACCGCGGCTTTGAAACCGTGACCTATATGCTGAGCGGGCGCATGCGCCACCGCGACAGCGCCGGCAACGAAGGCCTGCTCAGCAACGGCGGCGTGCAATGGATGACGGCCGGGCGCGGCGTGATCCATTCCGAAATGCCGGAACAGGAAGAAGGCTTGATGGAAGGCTTCCAGCTGTGGCTCAACCTGCCCGCCAAGGACAAGATGCGCACGCCCTGGTACAAGGACTTCGCCGCCGCGGAAATTCCGCAGCTGCGCACGGATGCCGGCGCCACGCTGCGCGTAATCGCCGGCAGCAGCCACGGCGCGGCCGGCGCGGTGCAGCGCGAAGGCACGGAACCGCTGTATCTGGACGTGGAACTGCCGGCAGGCGCCAGCTTCAGCCAGCAGATACCGGCCGGCCACAACGCCTTCCTGTACGTCTACCGCGGCAGCGTCAGCATTGGCGGCAAAGCCGTGGCGCGCGGCGCGATGGCCATCTTCGCCAACGCCGCCGAAGCCGACGGCGTGACAGTCGAGGCCGGGGAAGACGCCCGCTTCATCCTGATCGCCGGCCGCCCGCTGAACGAACCGATCGCGCAGTATGGCCCCTTCGTGATGAACACGCAGGCCGAGATCTTCCAAGCCGTCGCCGACTTCCGCGCCGGCCTGATCGGCGAAGCGGCCCCGTCCAGCCCCGCCGCCGTTTGATCTGCCGCAAACAATGTCCAACCCTGGTGTCAGGCACCGGGGTTGGACATTTGCTGATCTAGATCAAAGAATGTCCGCCCCTAGTGCCTCGGCGGCCCCGCCTGACACCAGGGTCGGACATTGTTTGATTTGGCGCAAACGGGATGGGGCGGGTGTACGCGGGCTCGGCTACAATGCGGGCATGCCTATTCCATTTTCTGACTTACTCGGGCGCTTGAGCCGGGCGCTGGGGTTTGAGACGGCGGTGAGTTTTCCGCCCGGCCATCCGCACGCGCGCACGCGCTGGAGTGGCGCGTATTTCGATATCGCGTCGGATATGAAGCCGGATGAGATCGAACGCCGCATCTGCGCGGCGATCGCGAATACGCCGCTGGTGTTTGCGCATATCGTGAATCCGACGCCAGCCATGCAGCGCGCGCTGTTCGGCGTGATCGAGCAGCGCCTGCGCCATCGCCATGAACGCGAGGCGGCGCAGTGCGCGGCGCTGCTGATCGCGGCTTACCGCAGCCCGGATGTGCCGGAGGCCATGCCCGGCCTGCGCCAGCTGATCGACAGCACCAGCGAAGCCGAGGCGCCAGCCCGCATCCGCGCCGTGCTGGCTTTCCTGAACGACGTGCAATCGCCTTTCGATGTCATCGAGATGCCTTAGGGCGGGCAACTGAGATTGGCGTGGTCGTTGGCAGCTAATCCTTTTCAGATGCAGGCGCCGTAGCGGCCACTGGCCACCGCCGGCACCTGTTCCAGCCAGCGCTGCTCCGGCTGCGGCGCACGCGGTTGCGGCACTTCGGGCAGCTGGTAGCTGCGGATATGGCGTTCGACGATGGGCAGCTCGCCCACCTCGCTCAAGCGGCTGTAGTCCCCCAGCGCCGCAATCGCATCCTGCTCGCCGCGGTTTTCGGCATATTGGGCCAGCGCCAGCATGCGCAGGCTATCGACGTTTTGCAGCACGCCGCCCGGCGTATTGCGCTTGGCTGTCTGCACCGGTCCGCCGGCGATGCCGCGCCCATCCTCGCCGGGAATGCGCGGCGCGCTGCGCGTGAGGGAGCTGGTCTGGCCCACGGCGCGGCTATACCAGGCGGCGGCTTGTGCGAAGTCCTGCGTCACGCCATGTCCGGTTTCGTAGCAGTAGGCGAGGCTGATCTGGCCCGCCAGATCGCCCTGCTCCGCCGCGCGCCGGTACCAGTAGACGGCCAGCTCGCGGTCTGCCTCGCTTTGCACATACTCCATCAGCATATCGCCCAGCCGCACCTGGGCGCGCGTGAATCCCTGGGCGGCGGCGCGTTCCAGCCAGTGGCGCGCCTGCTTGCGGTCGGCCGCCACGCCCAATCCCCGCTCATAGGCGACGGACAGGTTTTGCTGGGCCCAGGCATTGCCCTGGGTGGCGGCCTTGCGGTACCACTCAACGGCGATAGCCGGGTTCTGTTCCAGGCCTTGTCCGCGCCAGTACATATAGCCCAGATTATTCTGCGCCACGTCATAGCCCTGCAGGGCGGCTAGCAGATACATGCGGGCCGCCTCGTCGAAGTCCTTGGGCACGCCGTCGCCGCGCTGGTACATCAGGCCCAAGGCATTCTGCGCCTGGGCATTGCCGTCGTCGGCCGCCGCCTGATACCAGCGCAGGGCTTCCACTTTATCCTTGGGCAGCAGCACGCCATTGAAGTAGCAGTTGCCCAGCCAGAGCTGGGCTTCGGCGCTGCCGCTTTGCGCCGCCTGGCGATACCAGCGCAACGCGTCGTCGGGATTGGGCGCCACGCCGCGTCCCTGTTCCAGCAGGCGCGCCAGCAGCAGCTGTTCGGCGGCGCCGCCCTTTTCGGCTACGCTGCGCGCCTGCTGATATTCGCGCACCAGCGCCGGATCGGACGCCAGATCGGTCGGCGTATGCACGTAGCGGAATTGCAGCCAGGCGGCGACAGGTTTGCCATCCGCCACGGCGGGCTGGAAACGGCAGGCGCGGCCAGCGGCCAGCGCGGCCTGATCGAAGGCGGTCGAGCCGCTCGATTGCAGCAGGCGGGCGGCCAGCAGCTTGCCGTCCACGCCAACCCGGTATGCCAAGGTCGCCGCCGTCTGCATTTCGACGTCGCCCACGAGCTGGGGCCACTCCGGTTTGAAGCAGTGGGCAAAATCAATGATGGCGGGGGTAGCTGCGCTGGCGGCTGGGGTTTGCTGGGCAGAGGCGGCAGCCGCCATGACACAGAGAACGGGCAAAAGCGAAAGCTTGTTCTTCATGAGAGTAAGCCTGATAAACAGTCGAGGTAAAACCGTTTTTGCATCATGCACGCCTATGCAATCCTCCACTATAGTCCATAGCAGCTTTGAAAACTTACACGGATTATCACTATGTGTCAGACTTGCCACTCGGCGGCAGGCGCCGGACGCGCCGCGCGCGCGCCGGCTTCGTTGCTGGGCACATAGCGCTCGCGCAGTTTCATGAAGGGCGTTTCGACCAGCAGGTAAAGCAGCCAGCCTGCCAGCGCGCTGGCAAGCAGCATGATAGCGATGCCGCCCGCCGATTCCGGCCCCATGCCATGCTTGAGCAGCTCCGGCTTGAGCAGGATGCAGAGCTGCTTATGCGTGAGGTAGATGGCGTAGGACCAGATGGCAATGGCCGAAGCGCCCGGCACGCGCAGGCGGCACAGCCAGGAGGCCGGACTCAAGGCCGACAGCAGCAGCAAGGAGAAGCCCAGTCCCAGCAGCGGATAGCCGGCCACGGTGATGGCCTGGCCATAGTGGTCGTCATGGAATTCGTTCAGCGCCAGCACGGTAAGGAGCAGGCCCGCCGCCAGCGTCCAGTTGCCGTAGGCCGTGCAGCGCTCCCACAGCGGCCGGTGGAAATTCTTCAGCAGCGCCAGCGCCACGCCCGCCACCAGTTCGTCGAAGCGGCACAGGGTCGAGTAGTAGATACTGGTATAGAAGGCGGCGCTGCCATCGGGCGGCGGCTGCACCTGCTGCCACAGCCAGCCGCGCATCAGCATGCCGGCCGCGAAGCTGGCGAGGATGGCGATCCAGGCCCAGGCCAGCGAACGGCGCCAGCTGGCGATCAGCAAGGCCAGTGCAGGCAGCAGCATGTAGAACTGCTCTTCCACGCACAGCGACCAGGCATGGGAAAACAGGGTGCCGGGGATCAGCTGGAAATTCAGGGTGAAGCTGAAATACTTCCACCACGGCGCCGGTTGCGCAGCGCCGGCGAAATACGGCCAGAAGGCATACAGGGCCAGCACCACATAGTAATTGGGCAGGGTGCGCAACAGGCGGCGCGCATAGAAGTTCTTGAGCGAGAAGCCGCCCCGGCGCAGGCTGCCGAATATCTGGTTGCCGATCAGGTAGCCCGACAGCGCGAAGAACAGGTCGACCCCGGCCCAGCCTATCTCGCTGAAAAAGCCGAAGGTGGGTTTGTGGCTGACGAAGATCATGTAATGGTTCATGAACACCAGCACGATGGCGAGGGCGCGCAGGGTGTCCAGACCGTGGATGCGGGGGCTTGGCTTCATCCCGGCATTTTACCCGCCGCGCCGGCGGCGCCGGCAAATCCCGCTAGAATAGCTGCCACTTGCACAATCTTGAGGAACCGGCATGACTTCGGCAGACGCGCTGCAATTCAAATCCATCAATTACACCGGCCAGGCTCCGGGGCCGCGCCTGATCGTCACCGGCGCCGTGCATGGCAACGAGGTGTGCGGCACCCAGGCCATCCTGCGCGTGCTGCAGGAACTCGACGAAGGCCGCCTGCGCATCCGCAGCGGCAGCGTGACCTTTGTCCCCATCGTCAATCCGCTCGCCTACGCCAAGGGCGAGCGCGCGGGCGAGCGCAATCTGAACCGCAACCTCTTCCCCAAGGACCAGCCGCAGGATTTCGAAGACCGCATCGGCAACTGGCTCTGTCCCCTGCTGGCCAGCCACGACGTGCTGCTCGACCTGCATTCCTTCAATGCCGCCAGCCAGCCCTTTGTGATGGTCGGGCCGCGCAATAACGAAGGACCGCTGGAACCGTTCCGCCACGAGGACAAGGAGCGCGCATTGGCGCGCCGCCTGGGCGTCAAGCGCTTTGTCGATGGCTGGCTGCGCACTTACGGCGCTGGCGTGCAGCGCCGCCTGCACGGCAGCAGCGAACTGCAAACCGTGCTGCGCTACGGCATGGGCACCACCGAATACATGCGCAGCGCCGGCGGCTATGCGCTCACGCTGGAATGTGGCCAGCACGCCGATCCGCAGGCGCAGCACGTCGCCTACCGCGCCATCCTGAACACCCTCGCCTTCCTCGGCCTGATCGAGGCGGAGGCGCCGCAACCGGTCGATCCCGCCGTGGTGGAAGCGCTCAGCATGGCCGAGGTATACGACAAGCTGCACGCGGACGACCGCTTCAGCCGCAGCTGGTCCAGCTTCGACCGCGTGGCCCAGGGCGAAGAGATCGGCCGCCGCGCCGACGGCACGCCGGTGCTGGCCGAGTACGACGCCATCATCCTCTTCCCCGACAGCGGCGCCGCCGCCAACAGCGAATGGTATTACCTGGCCAAGGTGAACCAAGGCTTTTAAATAGAAAGTATGTGGTTTGTACGCACACAAGCTGGCAGCGGGTATTAGGTAAGAATAAAATCTCCTTACAAGGAGACAACATGAAAACGCCGCTGCTACTCTCGTGCGCCGCTGCCGTCCTGGCCGGCCCGCCCCATGCCGCGGCCGAGCCGGAACCGCAATACACCCTGCGCATCGTGGCGCAGGAAAGCGTGCCGCCCAAATGGCTGCCGCGCGAAGGCAGCCTTCCGGCCGGGGTCTGCCCCGACATCCTGGCCGCCATCGAAAAAATCCAGCCGCGCCTGCGCTTCTCCGGCATGGAGGAGGCGCGCTCCGTGCCGGTGATCGAACAAGGTCTGGAAAGCGGCGGCGTGGGCGCCGCCTGCGCCCTGCTCGACACGCCGCGCCGGCGCCAAATCGCCAGCGTGGCCGGCAAATCCCTGTACACCGTGCGCCACCGGCTGGCCGCCGCCGCGAGCGACAAGGTCAATATCGAAACGCTGGAAGAGCTGGTGCGGCTGCGGCCCCTGATCAACACGCCGCGCGGCGCCGCCTACTCCGACCAGCTGCGCATTCTCGGCCTCGAAGTCGATGACAGCACCGGCGACAACCTGACCAATCTGCGCAAGATCGCCGCCGGTCATGGCCGTTTCATCTACATGAACGAACTGACACTGGCCTGGCTGATCCGCGAGCACAATCTGCAAAACAAGGTGCGCCTGCTGCCGAATATCCTGAAGGAAGAGCCGATCTACTTCTGGATCAGCAAAAAAGCCGACCCGATGGCTACACGCCTGGCCGACCAGGCTTTGCACCGCCTGCACAGCAGCGGCGAGCTGGCGCGCATCTACCAGCGCTGGTCCAGCCAGCGCCAGCCTTGAACAGGAGTCGCAGGCAATGCGCCCCGCCGCTCAGACGCTGAAACCGGTGCCGCGAAGAGAGCTGGATACTCAACGCTCCGGCCGGCCCAGGGCGCCTTTGGCGGCGGCGTTCAGGATGCGGCGGAAGGTGGGGCATTCCAGGTGGCTGGCGGCGCGGCAGGCGGCGGCGTGGCGCAGGCCGTCGCGCATGGCGCTCAGCTTGCGGATGGTGCGCTCCAGCTCATCGGCCTTGGTCAGCAGCAGCGCGCGGTCCATTTGCAGGCTGCCGTCGCCGGCGAACATGTGTCCGATCTCATCCAGCGTGAAGCCGGCGCTGCGCCCAAGGGCGATCAGGGCCAGGCGCTCCAGCACCGAGGAATCGAACAGGCGGCGCAGGCCGCGCCGGCCGGAGGCGGCGATCAAGCCTTTCTCTTCGTAATAGCGCAGCGCCGACGGCGCCAGACCAGCGCGCCGCGCCACTTCCGCTATATCCAGTTTTTCCATGCTTGACTTCAAGTGAACTTGAAGTTGCAGAATAACAGAATCAAGCCAAGGAGACTGTCATGACGCAAATTCAGCAAGTAAACCAGGACCAGGTACAGTTGTGGAACGGCCATACCGGCCACGCCTGGGTCGAAATGCAAACAGTGCTGGACCAGCTGTTCGCGCCCATGGAGCGGCGGCTGATGGAAGAGGCGGCGGCGCTCCGTCCTGGAACGGTGCTCGACGTGGGCTGCGGCACCGGCGCCATAACGCTGGCCTTGGCGCGCGGCCTGGGCGGCCAGGCGCAATGCACGGGCGCCGATATTTCCCAGCCCATGATCGAGGCGGCGCAGGCCCGTGCCGCGCGCGCGGACATGCCGGCCAGCTTTGTCCTGGCCGATGCGCAGACCCATGATTTCGGCCTGGCCCGTTTCGACCTGATCATCTCGCGCCTGGGCGTGATGTTCTTCGACGATCCGGTGCGCGCCTTCGGCAATCTGCGCCAGGCTGCGGCCAAGGGTGCCTCGCTGCGCTTTATCGCCTGGCGCGGCCCCGAGGAAAATCCCTTCATGACGGCCGGCGAGCGCGCCGTGGCCCACCTGCTGCCGGCCCTGGCGCCGCGCCCGGCGGACAAACCGGGCCAGTTCGGCCTCGCCAGCCGGGAGCGCACCATCGGCCTGCTCGAACAAAGTGGCTGGCAGGATGTCGAGGTGAAACCGCTGGATCTGGCCTGCGCCATTCCGGAGGCGGACCTGGTGCCGTATCTGAGCATGCTCGGCCCCGTCGGTCCGATCCTGCCGAATGAAAGCGAGGCGCGGCGCCGTGAAATCGTCGGCTTGATGCGGGCCGCCTGCCAACCCTATGTGCAAGGCGGCGAGGTGCGCATCAACGCGGCCTGCTGGCTGGCCAGCGCCCGCAATCCGGGCGCATAAGCCCTTCCCCGCGCTGGCCGCGCCTTCAGTGCGAGGCCAGCAGCTTCAAGCCGGCAATACCCAGCACGATCAGGGCGATGCAGCCGACGCGGGCCGCAGTAACCGGCTCGTTCAAGACCATGATGCCGAAGATGACGGTGCCGACGGTGCCGATGCCGGTCCACACCGCGTAGGCGGTACCCAGGGGCAGCTGGCGCAGCGCGAGGCCGAGCAGGCCGACGCTGGCGGCCATGGCGCCCACGGTAAGCACGGTCGGTATAGGTTTGGTGAATCCGGCGGTATACTTGAGGCCTACTGCCCAAGCGACTTCCAACAAGCCAGCCAGAAAAAGAATGAACCAAGACATGATGTCTCTCCCAAAGTCATGGCAGGGCCGTCCCTGTCTGGCTCCCTTGCTGCGGCGGGGTCGTCCCCGCGGGAGAAGAGCCAGCAGTATACCACCTCCGTTCCCGGCATGTTTTGGAACGGCTTCAGCAACCCTTGAAATTATATCGTAGAATACCGATATGCGAATCGGAAGTATCCGATATTCGTATCGTTAAAACCCGAACTATGGACATCGACGCAATCCACAAAGCCCTGGCCAATCCGGTCCGGCGCCAGATCCTGGCCTGGCTGAAAGAACCGCAGCTGCACTTCAGCGAGCAGTATCACCCGCTCGACATGGGTGTCTGCGCCGGCCAGATCGACAAGCGTGCCGGCCTGTCGCAATCGACGGTATCGGCCCACCTGACCACCCTGCAGAACGCCGGGCTGGTGACGGTGCAGCGCATCGGACAGTGGAATTTCTTCAAACGCGACGAGACCACGATTCAGGCTTTTCTCGACCATATGAACAAGGGGCTGTAGCCGGCCCATACACTGCAAGGACAAAACATGAGCACCCTCTTCGAGTCGTTTACCGTGGGCGACCTGACCCTGAACAACCGCATCATCATGGCGCCGCTGACCCGCTCGCGCGCCGTCGGCGCCGGCCGCGTGCCGAATGCGCTGATGGCCGAGTACTATGCCCAGCGCGCCAGCGCCGGCCTGATTCTGAGCGAGGCCACCGCCGTGACCCCGCAAGGCGTGGGCTATGAAAACACGCCGGGCATCTGGTCTGATGAGCAGGTGGAAGGCTGGAAGCCGATCACCGCGGCGGTGCACGCCAAGGGCGGCAAGATCTTCCTGCAGCTGTGGCATGTGGGCCGCATTTCCGATCCCAGCCTGCTTGACGGCCAGGCGCCGGTGGCGCCGAGCGCCATTGCGGCCAAGGGCAATGTGAGCCTGCTGCGTCCCGTGCGCCCATACGCGGTGCCGCGCGCGCTGGAAACGGAGGAAGTGCGCCAGGTTGTTGCCGCCTACCGCAAGGGCGCCGAGAATGCGAAGAAAGCCGGTTTCGACGGCGTGGAAATCCACGGCGCGAATGGCTATCTGCTCGACCAGTTCCTGCAGGACAGCACCAACCAGCGCACCGATATCTACGGTGGCTCGCTGGAAAACCGCGCCCGCCTGATGCTGGAAGTGACCGATGCCTGCGTCGAGGTGTTTGGCGCCGGCCGCGTCGGCATGCACCTGGCGCCGCGCCGCGACACGCACGATATGGGCGACTCCGATCCGACCGCCACCTTCGGCTATGTGGCGCGCGAACTGGGCAAGCGCAAGATCGCCTTTATCTGCGCGCGCGAAGCGGTGGGCGCGGACAGCCTGGGTCCATTGCTGAAGAAGGAATTCGGCGGCGTGTACATCGCCAATGAGAAGTTCAACCGCGCCGGCGCCGAGCAACTGATCGCTTCCGGCCACGCCGACGCCGTGGCATGGGGCAAGGACTTCATCGCCAACCCCGACCTGCCGCGCCGCCTGCAACTGAATGCGCCGCTCAACCCGCAGCGCCCGGAGCTGTTCTACGCGCCGGACGCCGAAGGCTACACGGACTACCCTGCCCTGGCCTGATTGGCCAAGGCAGGAACGCGCTTCCGCCTCAGCGCGGAATCGTGTAGTTCACCGGAATGAACTGGTAGCCTTTGCCGTTGCCGCGCAGATGGCCCACGCCCGGGAACGGCAGGTGGGCCGCGCCGATCAGATAACCCTGTTTGGCGGCGGCGGCAAAGGCAGCCTTGCGTTCGGCCAGCGCGGCTTTGCTGTCGGTATCGAAGGCGATCACCACGTCCGGTTCGGCGATCTGCACCGCCTGCACGTGCAGCAGATCGCCGATCAGGGCCAGCTTCTGGCCCTTGCTCTCCACCACATAGGTCGTATGGCCTGGCGTGTGGCCGAAACTGGACGCGGCTTTCACGCCCGGCACCAGATCGGTATTGCCTTCAAACGGCAGCAGCTTGCCCGCATTCGCATAAGGCGCCAGCACTTTCATCGCGCCAGCAAAGAAGCCTTTGGCCTCGGCCGGCGCTTTCTCCATCTGCACCTTGCTCAGCCAGAAGTCGGCATCGCGCTTGTCCATGCGCACCACGGCGTTCGGGAAGGCCGGCTGCTCGGCCGCCATCACGCCGCCCACATGGTCGGGATGCAGGTGGGTGATGTAGATCTCGTCGACCTGCTCCGGCTTGTAGCCGGCTGCTTTCAGATTCTCCAGCATCTTGCCCAGCGTCGGCCCAAACAGGGCGCCGGCCCCGGTGTCGACCAGCACCAGCTTGGAGCCGGTATTGATCAGGAAGCTGTTGAACGAGGTTTCCAGCGGCGAGTGCAGGAAGGACTTGGCCAGCGTCTTTTCGGTTTTTCCCGGCTTGTCCTTCAACAGCTGGTGCACCGGCAGATCGACGGTGCCGTCGCTCAGCACCGTCACCTCGAAGTCGCCCAGCATCATGCGGTAATAGCCGGGCGCCTGGGTCTTGACCATGGGCGCGGCGGCGAAAGCGGCGCTGGCGGCGAGGACCAGTGCGCCCAGCACGGCGGCGCGGCTGGCGGAGAACTTGAAAGCGGTCATGGTTTCCTTCTTATTGGAGAGTTGCCAGGACCGCTAAGATAGCGCAAAAACCGATACTGCGTTGACTCCCCTTCAGAAATTCATCGGTACCCGTATCGACAGCGAGACATCGGGCGTATCGCGCGTCAGCCCGGCGCCGACCGAGATGTTCACCGAGCGTTTTTCGTTGAAGCGGTAGGTAAAGCCCATCAGCAGCGTGCCAAGCTGGGTGCGCACCGATCCCGGCACCGCCTGCCCATTCTGTTTGGTGCGCGCCACCGACTGGTGGTCGTAGCCCAGGCTGAGCGAAGCCTTCTCGTTCAGCGCCAGGCCGATGCCGAAGTTCGCGCCGATCACCGCGCCCGGCGCCACCGTGCCCAGCTCCTCGCTCTCGCCATTGAGGATGCGGCGCGTCACATTCTTGCGCTTGAAGTTGTGCAGATAACTGACGCTGCCGAAGAAGATGGCGGGATCGGAGGGGAAGAGCCAGGTCAGGCTGGGCTGGACGGCATAGAAGCCCGAGCCGGTGGGCAGGTTCAGCGGCAGGCCGGTGCCGCTGGCGTTCGGTCCCACGCAGCGCTGGCTGCAATCGGTCACGACTTCGAAGGGATCGCGCCCGGTGCGGCTCTTGATGCGCAAGCCGGCCACGTAAAACGGCTTGTCCGCGCCGCCGTCGTTGAGCTGGCGGCGCACTGCCATCTCCACATCGCCGATGGCGCGGCCGCTGGTTTCAAACACGCGCTCAACCGAGGTGCCGGTGAAGATTTCGCGGCTGACGGTGGAATCGGAACGGTAGACATACGGCACGCGCATTTCGATCTCGGTGCGGCTGTTGATGCCGTAGCGTCCCGTCAGCGCGGCGGTGAAGGTATTGCGCTTGATTTCGCGCACATCGACCAGGCCAATCAGTATGGCGGGAATAATCGTATAGCCGACCAGGGCCACGCGGTTGCTGGACGAATAGCCGAACTGCACCGAAGGTTCCAGCACATAATGGCCTTTCGGCGTCAGCACGCCCGGCGCTTCGAAAATGGGCGCCACTTCAGGCGGACGCGAATCGCGTTCCGGCGCCTTGCCCACTGCGCCCTCCTGCGCCACCTCGCGCCGCGCGCTGGGCGCCGCCGCTGCCGCTGCTGCCGGCGCCGGGGCGCCCTGGACAGGCGCCTGTGCCGGCGCCGCCTGTCCGGCCGAACCGGCTTGCAGATACGGACTGCCCGCGCCGCGCCGGCTTTCCAGTTCGGCCGCCGATGCCGCCGGCCTTACGGCTTGCAGTTGCTCCATCTCCGTTTTCAAGGCCTTCAGCAAGGCCCGCTGCTCGGCCAGTTGCTGCTTGACGGCCGCCAGTTCCGCCGCCAGGTCGGTCATGCTGCGTTCTTCTTGCTGGCCTTGGGCCAGGGCACTGCATAACAGGAGCGACAGGCCGGCCGATCCGGCGCGCAGGGTGTGGGCAAGCTGCATGCTTCCTCCTTCCGAAGAGTGTGGGACTTAGCGCGGCGTCAGCGCGCCAGCCAGCGCTTGCCGCATGCTGCTTTCCAAATTAATGCCTTTCAGGATTTCCAGGCTATTGACGGCAGTGTTGATCGTGGTCTGGCTGCGTATCAGCTGGTCGTTGGCGCTGTTCTGAATCAGCAGTGCCGAGACGGCGGCCGAACTCATGGCCGCCGGCGCGATATTGCCGTCGCCGTTTTGCACCAGCTGGAAAGGATTCAAGGCGCTGCGCGCCATCTCAGCCTCGGCGGCGCTCATGTGCGCCACATCGGCAATATTGAACTGACTGCTCGACACCACGGCGCCATTGATCGACACCATGCGCTCGATGCCGAGCGAGACCACCAGGCCGCTGCCATTATCGAAGCCGCCACGCGCCGCATCGAGGGCGCTGTCGGGCAGCGCCACCCAGTCGGCATTCAGACCGTCGGCACAGGCCAGCCACGTCACACCGCACAGCAAGGCGGCGCTCCAGCGAAGAATGCGCATCGCTCGCTCCTTAGAATTCGCCTCTTCCCAGCTTGGGCAAAGTGATGCGGGCCAGGCCATCGCGCTCGATGACGTCGGCCGGCACGGCCTGCGGCGCCACGCGCCAATCGGCCAACTCATTGAAGCGCGGCTTGCCCGGCCGGTCGTGGATCACAAACAGCAGATGGTTCTGCCATACGGCTTCGAAAGCGGCGCGGCTCATGGCGCGGGTGCCGCCGGCGGGATCGCCCAGCAGCACGCGTTCGCCCTGCAGGCCTTTGACCACGACGAAATGATGGTAACCCTTCTCCGCAATCAGCACAATCGCGGGAAAGCCCGCCTTGTGCAGCTTTTCCAACGGCAGTTCAAAGCCGTCGGCGATGAAACCGCGCGCCGCCAGGAAGCGCTTCATATCCAGCAAGGAGAAGCCTTCGCGACGGATCTTCTCCTGGTCGCCGTTCTGGAACATCTCCTGGAAGGCTTGCTGTTCGCTGACCGGATAATCGTAGTGGTAGCTTAACAACGTTGCCACGGCCGCCGAGCCGCAGCTGAAGTCGAACTGCTGGCGCACGGTGGCGCGGTAACGCAGTTCCTTGATGCTGGTGACTTTGAGGTGGAAAGGCGCGCCGCCGACGCTTTGCACTTCGGCGGCCAAACCCGCTGCCGAAACAGCCAGCAGCAGGATGCTACCCACACAGCGATGGAGCTGCGTTTTCATTTGAGCTGCACATTCACGATGGTGGCGTTCTGGATCAGCACATTGGCGCCGGAATTCTGAATCACCATCGGCAGGCCGGAAGCATTCGCGAACGAGCCTTCAGTGATGGTATTCGACCCGGTCAAGACCTGCACCGCCTTGTTGTTGCTGACCGCTCCGTTCAACTTCATCTCGCTCCAGGGCGCGTCGCTGCCGCCGCGCAGCTGTGACAGCTGCGCTTCCCCAAGCGGCGCGGACAGGATGCCGCTTTCATCCTGCGCCAAACGCACGCCGCTTCCGCTCAGCGCGGCGGCGGCAAACGCTGCCACCACCGGCAAAACGGGCTTGTCTGCCGGTTCGGCAGGTGCCGGCACTACGGCCGCCGGCTCGGTAAGGGTGCTGGCCGCCTGCCGCGCCTGAAGATTCAGGCTAAGCAGGCAAAGCGTCAGGGCCAGTCCTTGCTTGGTGTAGATCCGCATCACAGCCTCCGGGGCTTTGTGAGCAAAGCTGTTTCCGCATGCCGGCGGCGCAAGTGGCGCCGCCGGCCCTGGCTTATTTACCCACTTGCAAATTAGCCTGCACGTTCACGCTTTGCTGCACCAGCGAGGAGAAGCCGTTGTTCTGGCTCACCACCATGATGCCGGCAGCCGACTGGCCAACCGTGGTCATGGTATTCGACATATTGAAGTCGCCGGCATTCACGGAGATCGTGCCACCCGCGCCGCCTGCGCCGCCCATGCCGTTGCCTGCGGTAGCAGTGCCACCCGCAGCCGCACCGCCGGCGCCACCGGCGCCGCCATTATTGCCGCCACCGCCAGCACCACCGGAGCCGCCCGTGTTGCCGCCACCGCCAGCGCCGCCGGAACCGCCGGTATTGCTGCCGCCACCGGCGCCGCCGGAGCCGCCATTGCCCGCCGTGGAGCTGCCATTGGTGGCCGTGCCCGAAGTGGCGCTGCCGCCAGTGGCGTTGCCGCCTGCTGCGCCGCTGCCACCGCTGTTCGAAGCCGAGCCGCTGCTGCCGCCACCAGCGCCAGCACCGCCGCCGGCGCCTGCGCCGCCGCTGCTGCTGCCGTTGCCGCCGCCGGCGCCGGCGCCACCCATGCCGGCTGTGGCCGCGGCACCTGCTCCGCCGCTATTGCTGGCCGCCGCACCCGCGCCACCGGCGCCGGAGGTATTGCTGCCGCCGGCAGCGCCAGCGCCACCGGCATTCGACGCGCTGGAACCCGCACCGCCACCGCCACCGGTGCCGCCCCCGGCGCCTGCGCCGCCACCACCCGAAGTGTTGGCGCCCGAGGTGCCCGAGTTGGTGCCGGAGCTGGCAGCGCCACCGGTGGAGCTGCCGCCAGTGCCGGTGACGCTCTGGGTCTGGTCATTGCCGATCAGCGGCGCCGGCGGTTCGCCGCCAGTGCTGCCGGTATTCGTGTTCGTGCCGACCGGTGCGCCTACACGCGCATTGCCGCCCCCGCTGCTTTGGCTGGCCGACGCATCGCCGCCGGCGGCACGCCCGCCATTGCCGCCATAGCCGCCGTAGCCGCCGGAACCTGCCGCGCCGCCGTCGCCGCCCACAGCGCGCCCGGTGCTGCCGCCACGACCGCCGGCTGAACCTTCGGCATAGCCGGAAGCGCCGCCGCTGCCGCCGCGGGCGTTGCCGGTATAGCCGCCGTCACCGCCAATGGCGCGGCCGCCGTTACCGCCGTCGCCACCGCTGCCGCCACTGCTGCCGCCGGCCCGTCCGCCGTTGCCGCCGGCACCATCGCCAGCGCCGCCGGCACCACCATCGCCCGTGCTGGCATTGCGTGCATTGCCGCCATCGCCGCCGCTGCCGGCCCGCGCGTTGGCGCCGGTGGCGTCGCCGCTGGAAGCACTGCGTGCGCGCATTGCGCCGGCTGCCCGCATCGCCGCCACCGCCACGGGCCAGGCGCCATCGCCACCGCTGCCGCCGCGCGCTGCCGCGCCATCGCCGCCGCTGCCGCCACGAGCCGCTGCGCCGTCGCCGCCGCTGCCTGCCCTGGCATTGCCGCCGGTGGCGTCGCCGCCATAACCGCCCTTGGCGTTGCCGCCGTTGGCATCACCCCGGTTGGTGGCGATATTGCCGATGTGCGAAATTGTGTTGCCGCTGACCGAGCCACTCAGCTTGCTGATCGCGCTGGCCGAGGACTTGTTGAAGGAATTGGTCATATTCGAGGTCGACGTGCCGCCATTATTGGCCGCCGATGCCGCCTGGGCCGAGGCTCTTGCCGCACCGTCCGTATTGTTGTTGTTGCGGTTATGCGTGCTCGAATCGGTGCTTGCGTCGTTATCGTGATTGCTACTGCTATCCTGAATGATCTTGGCCTTGGCCGCTGCATTCACCCCATCGCCGGACTGCTCCACGGTCGGGTCGGTGGTTTGTGCGAATGCGCCGCTGGCGAAGAGCAGCGCGATGGTTGTAGCCAGTATGCTTTTTTTCATTTTCGTGCCTCACCAAAGTTTGGTTGAACGAGACTTCACCGGGAATGCTAACTCCGGGCAGGCAAGCCTTATGCAAACTTGGTGCCAGCTTGGCGCTGATGTGCTAAGCCGCTGAATTGGCAGGCTATTTGCCGGCAGCCCGCGAATGCTGGCGCGGCGCGCCGGTCACAACGCTGTTACAAAAAGAAGGCGCCGCCCTGCGGCGGCGCCTGGTTACGCTGTCCAGCGTCACCGTATCAAGGCTGTGACGCGGCTGTTTCACCGTTCGCGCCGGCGTGATGGCAGGTCGATGCCGTGGCGCGCCATCAGACGGTACAAGGTCATGCGCGAGATGCCCAGCTCACTGGCCACCTGGGTCATATTCTTGCCCGAGGCCAGCCGCTCTTCCAGCGCCGTGCGTTCGGCGCGGTTGCGCGCGCCGCCCAGCCGTTCGCACGGCGGCGCCTCATGCACGGCATCCGCCGGCGTGTCGCTCAATCCCAGATCGGCGGCCTGGATCATCCGCCCTTCGGCCATCACCAAGGCGCGCCGCACGCGGTTGACCAGCTCGCGCACATTGCCCGGCCAGTTGTGATGCCGCAGCGCCTCCAGCGCCTTGCCGCTGAAGCCCCGCACCTGGGCCGCGCGCTCGGTGGCGAAAGCGCGGAAGTAGTGTTCGGCCAGCGCCGCCACATCGTCGCGCCGCTCGCGCAAAGGCGGCACCTCCAGCGCCAGCACGTTCAGCCTGTAGTACAGGTCTTCGCGGAAAGCGCCCCGCTCCACCGCCTGCGACAGCTTGACGTGCGAGGCGGCGATCACGCGCACATCGACCGCCAGCTGGCGCGTGCCGCCCAGGCGGCAGATGGTCTTCTCCTGCAGGAAGCGCAGCAGGTTCGATTGCAGATCCAGCGGCAGATCGCCGATCTCGTCGAGGAAGAGCGAGCCGCCAGCGGCCGACTCAATCAGCCCATGCTTGTCGCGCGCGGCGCCGGTGAAGGCGCCCTTCTCGTAACCGAACAGTTCGGATTGGATCAGGCTGGCGGGCATGGCGCCGCAATTGACGGGCACGAAAGGCGCGCCAGCGCGCGGCGAGTTCTCGTGCACGGCGCGCGCCACCAGTTCCTTGCCGGTGCCGCTCTCGCCCCAGATCAGCACCGGCGCATCGGCCTGCGCCACCTTGCGGATCTGCTGGCGCAGACTGAGGATGGCATCGCTATTCCCGGTCAGCGGCATGCTGGCGCCGCCGCCATCGCTGGCCGTGTGGCCGGCCAGCGCCGCCAGGCCATGGGCATGACCCAGGGTGTGGTTCAGGCGCGTGCCGTCGATGGGCCAGGTATGGAAGTCGAAACAATGATCGTGTATCAGCTGGCGCACCGGCGGCAATTGCAAGGCATGCGGATGGAACAAGGCCACCCACTTCAGCCACCAGTGCTCGCACAAGAAGCGGTCAAGCGCTTCAAGCGGACTGCATTCCGCATCAAGCAAGAGCATTCCCACCATATGCTGGTGCGAGTGCAGGGCATCGCGTGCCTCGTTCAGGCCAGCGACTTGATTGATTTCCCAGTCCCCGAGTGCCGCGCTCAACTCCTCTCTTGCGCATCGACCTCCCACGGTCACGCATAAGAGTCGTTTGATTGTCATTTTAAGGTTTCATCTTAGAGTTCTTATAAGGGGTGGCGATGAACCTGGGCCACCCTGAGTGGTGTGGCGAATCGGACAAAACAGCCAGCTTCTTGGCTGAAAGCTTGCTGGCCCCGCGGCGCAACGGATAGAATGCGTCCGGATTTTTCAGCAAGTGAAATGCCGTCTTGTCAATACTGCATAAACTGCATGAAGCAAGATGCGATATGGAGAAAGTTATGAATAACTATAGGCTACAGCCTGAGAAACTGCCAACTTGGAAGCAACGAGTGTCGCTGCGCGTACTCATGTTCTTCGGCTGGCAGTTGCTATTCCGCCCGCTGCCCGGCCCGCGCGGCATCGCCGTGATCTACCCGCACACCTCGAACTGGGACTTTTTCGTGGGCCTGTTCGGCAAATGGGCGCTCGACCTGCCGTTCCGCTGGCTGGCCAAGGATTCGCTGTTCCGCATTCCTGTCCTGGGCAGCTGGTTTCGCGCCCTGGGCGGCGAGCCGGTCGACCGCAGCGCGCCGAACGGCATGATCAAGAGCCAGGCGGCGCGCATGAACGCCGCCGATTGGTACTGGGTCGGCATCACGCCGGAAGGCACGCGCGGCTACCGCCCGCACTGGAAGAGCGGCTTCTACCACCTGGCGCTGGAAGCGAAGGTGCCGCTTTGCCTGGTCTATATGGATTATCCGAACAAGACCTTGAGCCTAGTCGACCATGTGTACCTGACGGGCGATAAGGAGCAGGATATGGCGGCCATCCGCGCCGGCTTTGAAGGCCATCTGGGCCTGCACCCGAAGGACATGGCGCCCATCCTGCTGGGCGAGCGGCACGACAAGCCGCGCAACTAAAGGCGGGGATCAAAGAAAAAGCGGCGCAGAATCCTGCGCCGCTTTTGCGTTTACTGCGCCTGCTTGGAGTAAGGACTCTTGCCGCCATCGGCGATGAAGCTGTCGATGCGCGCCTGCAGCACCGGCAACGGCACCGAACCCAGATGCAGCACCGTATCGTGAAAGGCGCGGATATCGAATTTCTTGCCCAGTGCCGCCTCGGCCTTTTTGCGCGCGTCGACGATCGCCATCTCGCCCAGATAATAGGACAACGCCTGGCCCGGCCAGGAGATGTAGCGGTCCACTTCCGTTTCCACCTCATGCGACGAGAGGGCCGTGTTCTGCATCAGGTAATCCTGCGCCTGCTGGCGCGTCCAGCCCTTGGCGTGGATGCCGGTATCGACCACCAGGCGCGAAGCGCGCCAGGCCTGGTAGCTGAGCATGCCGAAGACTTCATACGGCGTTTCGTAGATGCCCATCTCCGTGCCCAGGCGTTCCGAATACAAGGCCCAGCCCTCGCCGTAAGCCGAGATATAGGCTTTGCGGAAGTCGGGACGGCCGCCCTGCTCCAGCGCCAGCGGCATCTGGAAGGCGTGGCCGGGCGCCGATTCGTGCAGGGTCAGCGCCGGCAGGCTGTAAAGCGCGCGCGAAGGCAGGTTGTAGGTATTCACCAGATACACGCCGGGACCGCCACGGCCCGAAGTGTAGTAAGGCGCCTGCTCCGGCGGCACCGGGATGATGGCGAAGCGGCGGCGCGGCAGATGGCCGAAATACTGGTCGGCCTTGGCGTCGAATTTCTTGGCGATCCAGGCGGCGCGCATCAGCAGCTCGTCGGGCGTCTTGGCGTAGAAGCGCGGGTCGCTGCGCAGGAATTGCAGGAAGGCCGGCAGATCGCCCTTGAACTCGACCTGCTTCATTACCTCATGCATCTCGGCGCGGATCTTGGCCATTTCCGCCAGGCCGATCTGGTGGATCTGCTCGGCGCTCAGCGCGGTGGTGGTGTATTCGACGATTTTGGACTGGTAATAAGCCGGGCCGTCCGGCAGGCTATGCGCGGCCAGCGCCTCGGTCGCCTGCGGCACATACTCCTTGCGCATGAAGTCCAGCAGTTCGGCGTGGGCCGGCACCACCGCTTCGCGGATGGCTTTCAGGCCAGCGGCGCGCAAGCTGGCCTGCTCCTCGGCCGGAATAATTGCCGGCATCTCCTTGAACGGCTGATAGAAAGCCACTTCCTCCAGCTTGGCCTCGGTGACGGCGGTGAGCGAGGCGTCGCGGCCCTGCAGGGTCACGCGCGGCGGCGTGAAGCCGCGTTTCAGGCCGGCGCGCATATTCGCCATCTCTTCGCGGAAGTAGCGCGGCACATCGTTCAACTGGGCCACGTAGTTGCGGTAATCCTCAGCCGTGCGGAAGCTCTTGCGCGCCTCGCCCGCCAGATTCGACCAGAACGAGGAATCGGCATTCAGCGGCTTCTCATATTCGCGGAAGCGCTGGTTGGCCAAGAAGGCCGCAATCTGGGCGCGGTAGACGGCGTAGTTGATGCGTTCAGCGGCGGACAGCCTGGCAGCGGGGATGGCGTCCAGACCTTTCAGCACGCTCTCCCAGTATTGCTGGCGCGCCTGCTGGGTGGCGGCATCGACGCGCGGCAGGCGCGGGCTGATGCCGTTGTCGTCGTCCTCCTCGTCCTCCAGCTGCTGGCTCTGGCGCCACTTCCACTCCTGCGTGTAGAGCGCCTTGAAGCGGGCGTCGGCATTGAGCGGGGCGCTCGCCACGCTGGAAGTGCTGGCGGCCAGCAGGATGCAGGCAAGCGCTGCGCTGAAATCTCTCATACGTCTCCCTTATTGTTTTGCAGATGATCGCAAGCCATGGCCGTGCTGAGGAACACCTTGCCGTTCAACAGATCGAGCAGCTGGCTGTCTCTTAAGCGGTCCATCACCGGACCTTTCACTTCCGCCAGATGCAGGCCGATGCCGCGCCGTTTCAGGCTTTGATTCAATTCCATCAGGCCAAACAAGGCGGTGGTATCGATCGAACTCACGGCCGACATCACCAGCACCAGCGCGCGCGCCGTGGCGTGCGCGGCCAGCTCTTCTTCAACGCGGTACGTGACCGCCTCCACATTGCCGAAGAAGAGATTGGCGTCGATGCGCAGCACCAGCATGCCGGGCTGGGTCTCGGCCGAATAGCGCTCGATATTGCGGAAATGTTCGCTGCCCGCGATGCGTCCCAGCACCGCGATATGCGGCCGGCTGGCGCGCCAGATCAGGGCCGCCATCGACAGCATCACGCCCACCACCACGCCCGCCTCCACGCCCAGCAGCAGCACGCCGACGCCCGTTACCAGCCAGGCCAGCGCGTCCACGCGGTCGTAGCGCCAGGCGGTGCGCAGGGTGTCCAGTTCCAGCATGCCCAGCACCGCGACGATGATGGTGGCCGCCAGCACCGGCAGCGGCAGCAGCGCCAGCCAGCCGGTGGGCGCGATCAGGGCCAGCGCCAGCAGGCCGGCCGTGATGATGCTGGCCAGCGGCGTATTCGCCCCCGCCGCGAAATTGACGGCCGAACGCGAAATGCTGCCCGTGACCGGGAAGCCGCCCGACAGCATGCTGGCCGCATTCGCCGCGCCCAGGCCGAGCAGCTCCTGGTTGCTCACCAGCTTCTCGTTGCGCTTCAAGGCCAGCGTCTGCGCCGCCGACATGCTGATAAGGAAAATGATAAAACCGATCAGAAGGCCCGGCTTCAGCAGCGTCCCCCAATGCGAGGAGGACGTCGCCAGATTCAGTTGCGGCAGCCCGGCCGGCACGCTGCCCGTGGTCGCAATGCCATGCGCGCGCAGATCGAACAGCGCCACCAGCGCAATCGACACAAGCACCAGCAGCATGGGCGCCAGCTTGGAAGCCGTATCCGCCATGCTGGCCCGCATGCTGCAAGCGCGCAGCAGCGCCGCGCCCCAGCGCCGCGCCAGCATCAGGAACAATAGCGAAGCCAGTCCCATGATGGCGCTAGGCCCGTGAAAATGCGGAAAATCCGCCCCCAGCAGCGGATGCACCTGTCCCATCGCAATGACAATGGCCGAACCCACGGTAAAGCCGCTCATCACCGGCCGCGAAAAGAAATTCGCCAGGAAGCCCAGACGCAGCAAGCCGCACAAAATCAGCACCGCCCCGGCCACCAGCGCCAGCTGCGCCGCCAGCACCGCATACAAGGCCGAACCGGCCGCCGCCAAAGGCGCGATGGCCGCCGCCGTCATCAGCGACACGATCGCCATCGGCCCCACCGACTGCGTCATGCTGCTGCCGAAAAGCGCATACACGACAGGCGGCAGAATGCTCGCATAAATACCCGCCACTGGCGGCAAGCCCGCCACCAGCGCATAAGCCATCCCCTGCGGGATCATCATCATCGCCACCACCAGACCAGCGCTGACATCCCCCGCCAGCGCCGCGCGCCGATAGCCTCTCACCCAACCCAGCATGCGCAAACCACCCAAATTAACAAAGCGCAAGCCTAACACGATCCCCGCCATATTTGATATCGATCAAATAATGTCCAACCCTGGTGTCAGGCACCAAGGTCGGACATTTACTGATCCAGATCAAAGAATGTCCGGTGCTGGTGCCTGGCACCAGGGTGGGACATTTGTTGATTTAGATCAAAGGCGAGAAGCGGGCTTAGCTGGCCATGGCGAGTTCGACGCAGTTGCGGCCGGCGCGTTTGGCGCGGTGCAGGGCGGCATCCAGCCTGTCGAGGGCGGATTGGCCGCCTTCTTCGGGCGCGACCTGGGCAACCGCGAGGCTGATGGTAACGGTGTCGCAGCCGGGCAGCTCGGTGCCGGCGATGGTTTCGCGCAGCTTTTCGGCGAGCTTGAGGGCGTCGATAGCGACGGTGTGGGTGGCTAAGATGAGGAATTCTTCGCCCCGCATGCGGGCCAGCACGTCGGAGCTGCGCAGCCGGGTGCGCACGGTTTGCGCGACCACGCGCAGGGCTTGGTCGCCTATCGGGTAGCCGTAGATGTCGTTCACCGAGCGGAAGTTGTCGATGTCGAAGGAGATCAGGGCCAGCGGCAGCCCGTATCGGCGGGCGCGGCGGATTTCCTGGTCGAGCAGGGTCTCGCCCTGGCGCCGGTTGCTGGCGCCGGTCAGGGCGTCATTGATGGCGATCTGGGTCAGCTTGCCGGCCAGGGCGTCGTTTTGCTGGCGCAGCTCGCTCATGGCGAGGCCGAAGGCGATGAATTGGGCCAGACTGGCGAAGCAGGCGAATTGTTCGCGCGAGAATTGGATCAGGCGGTCGAACATCAGGCATACGGAGCCGAGCACCGGGCCTTCCGGTTCGCTGCGCAGCGGCAGGGCCAGCACCATGCGCACGTCGCGGTCATGCAGGCTGACGGCCATCTCGGGATCGCCGGCTTTTTCGGGCGCGTCGAGCAGGACCAGCTCTCCGGTGCTGACGGCCAGCAGCGGCGGGAAGACCTGGTTCAGCGGCGATTCCAGCAGGCGGTTGTGGCGCTGCATCAGGCGCGCCAGGTCGAGATGGTTGCGCGCTTCCTGCGCCACCAGCTGCAGATTGCCGTGTTCCTTCATATGCAGCAGCGCGGTGTGGCGCACGCCGGGGAAGCTGCACAGGGCCAGGCAGATTTGCGCCGCCATCGTGCTGACGTCCTCGGCACCGGTCAGGGCGCGCTGCAGGCTGCGCTGGATGGTGAGCAGGTCGCGCAGTTCGCGCTCCTTGTCCAGCAGCTGTTGCTGCAGCTGGGCTTGCGGGTCAAGCGGCGGGCTCAGGGTCTGTTCGATGGTCTGCGCCAGCTCGTCGTTGAGGATGGGGCAGATGCGGTATTGCAGCGGCCCGCTGGCCATCAGTTCGGGAATCCAGGCGGTATTGGTGTAGGGGCAGAGCAGCAGCACCGGCTCGCCCGCGCGCCCGCGCACCAGCCCTGCGATGGCGGCCAGATCGTGGCTGTTGGCGCTGTCGTAGCCATTCAAATCGATGATCATGAGATCGATGCGGTGGCGTTCCAGCTGTTCGCGCGCCGCATGCACGCTGTCGGCCAAAGTCAGGCGGTCGAACTGCTCGCCGCAGCAGCTCTGGAAATCGGCCCGCCGTTCGCCGGACGGATTCAGGAACAGGCCAAATCGGGTGGGGCGTCCCGGCGCATCTGCAACCATTTTTGTCTCCCTGCGACTATGTACTTTTTGCTATTGTTCGCTTGCCTTGGTGTGGCTTATTAAGTGTGCCACAAAGTTCACGAACAACAATATTATTTGTGTCAACTGCATCGGTTTTATGTGCGTGTGCGCACCGTCTGCAACGCTCGGCCTGCCAATACTGGGGTCTTGTGCGAGCAAGGAGAGCACCATGGCCACCAATACGCAACCGCCGGCTACGCCCGTCGGCAATCAGCAGCGCGACATCCAGCACCAGCAGGATGCGCGCGACCAGGCCGGGAACGGTCAACAGCAGCAGCGCGGGCCAATGCAGGCCGGCCATCATGACTTTCCCGCTCCACCTCTGCCGCAACAGCATCTGGAAAACCCGGCATCGAGGCCGAGATGGCGCTCAAGCCGCAGTTCCAGGCGCCCGCCTACTGCGGCAGCGGCAAGCTGCATGGCATGGCGGCCGTCATTACCGGCGGCGATTCCGGCATCGGCCGCGCGGTGGCGGTGCTGTATGCCCGCGAGGGCGCCGACGTGGCCCTGGTCTATCTGGCGGAAGAGCAGGAAGATGCGGAGGAAACACGGCGCAGCGTGCAGGCGGAAGGCCAGCGCTGCCTGCTGCTGCCGGGCGATGTGCGCGAGATGGCGTTCTGCCGCCAGGCCGTGGAGAGCACGCTGCGCGAATTCGGCCGGCTCGATATCCTGGTCAATAACGCGGCGTTCCAGGAACATGCGGCCAGGCTGGAAGAGCTGTCCGAAGAGCGCTTCGACCTGACCATGAAGACCAATATCTACGGCTACTTCCACATGGCCAAGGCCGCCCTGCCCCATCTGAAGCGCGGCAGCGCCATCATCAATACCGGTTCGGTGGTGGGCTTGCGCGGCTCGCGCCATCTGCTCGACTATTCGGCCACCAAAGGCGCGATCCACGCCTTCACCATGTCGCTGGCCGCCAATCTGATGGAGCAAGGCATCCGCGTGAACGCCGTGGCGCCCGGTCCCGTGTGGACGCCGCTCAATCCGGCCGATCAGACCGGCGAGAAGATCGCCCAATTCGGCGCGGACACCGATATGCGCCGCCCGGCCCAGCCGGAAGAGCTGTCGCCGGCCTATGTCTTCCTCGCCGCCCCCTGCTGCTCGAGCTATATCAGCGGCATCGTGCTGCCGGTGACGGGCAGCGTGGGCGGGTAAGGCCATGGCGCGCGCACTGTGGAAAGGGGCGATCAGCTTTGGCCTGGTGCATATCCCGGTCGAGATGCACACGGCCGTGCGCGAGCACGACCTCGATCTGAGCATGCTGGACAAGCGCGATTTTTCCCCGGTCGGCTTCAAGCGCTATAACAAGGGCAATGGCAAGGAAGTCAGCTGGGAGAACATCGTCAAGGGCTATGAATACCAGGACGGCGAGTATGTGGTGCTGTCGGAAGAGGATCTGCGCCAGGCCAATGTGAAGGCCACGCAAACCATCGATATCCTGGCCTTCGTCGATTCGGACGAGGTGCCGCTGATTTACTACGACACGCCCTACTATCTGGCGCCGGGACGCGGCGGCGACAAGGTGTACGCCCTGCTGCGCGAAACCCTGCGCAAGGCCGGCAGGATCGCCATCGCCACGGTGGTGATCCGCGTGCGCCAGCATCTATGCGCGCTGGTGGCGGCGGGCGACAGCATCATCATGAATACCTTGCGCTATGCCGAGGAAATCCAGGATGCCGAGGATCTGAAGCTGCCCGCCGGCGGCATGAAGGCGGCCGGCATCAGCGACAAGGAATTGAAAATGGCCCTGTCGCTGGTGGAGGGCATGAGCGAGCCATGGGCGCCCGAGCAGTATCGCGATACCTACAAGGAGGACGTGCTGGCCCTGGTGAAGAAGAAGGTCAAGGCCAGGCAGACCAAGACCATCACCATGCCGTCCAAGGAAGGCGCCAAAGCGCCTGCCGGCAATGTGATCGATCTGGTGGCCTTGCTCAAGCAGAGCCTGGGCGCAAAAGGCGGCAAGGCCGCCAGCGCAAAGGAGGACGCGGAGGAAGACGAGGAGGAAGCCGCGCCGCCGGTCAGTCCTCGCCGCCCGCGGCAAAGCGCTCAGCCAGAAAGTCGAGCAAGGCGCGCACGGACGGGATCAGCCCCCGCCGAGAAGGAAAGGCGGCATAAATGATTTCACGGCTCGGCGCCCAATCGGGCAAGAGCCGCACCAGCCGCCCGGCATCCAGTTCGGAGCGGACCATCATCAAGGGCAGATGCACCACGCCGACGCCCGCCACGGCGAGATGGCGCAAGGTCGTCATATCGGTCGTCACGAATTTCGGGCTATGGCGCTGGACCGCTTGCGCGCCGCCCGGTCCCTGCAGATTCCACACATGGCCATCCATCGGCACGCCGTTGGCCAGGCTAGGCCAGTCCGCCAGGTCGGCCGGCGCGGCGGGCATGCCGAAGCGCTCCACCAGCTGCGGGCTGGCCACCAGGATTTGCGGCGCGTAGGCCAGGGTGCGCATGGTCAGGCCGCTGGTATCGTTGAGCGGCAGCGGACGCACGCGCAAGGCCAGGTCCAGGCCTTCGCCGATCACGTCGGCCACGCGGTTCATGCCGTGCAGCTGGATGCTCACGCCGGGATACAGGACCGCGAATTCGGCCAGCATCCGGTCCACCTTCGCATGCAGCAGGCCGATGGGACAGGACAGCCTGACCGTGCCGCAAGGCTGGGCGTGGCTTGCCTCGATCAGCGCCTGCGCCGAATCGGCCTCCACCAGCATGGCCTTGCAGCGGCAATAGTAGGCTTGCCCCAGTTCGGTCACGGCGAAGCTGCGCGTGGAACGCTGCAAGAGCCGCACATTCAGGCGCTCTTCCAGCAGCGCGATGCGCCGGCTCAGTTTCGACTTGGGAATGCCCAATACCCGGCCCGCCGGTGCGAAACCGCCGTTGTCCACCACCTGCACGAAGTAGTACAGGTCATTCAAATCTTGCTGCATGCCGCTTATCGTTCTAACATTGGAACACTGAAACCAAATTTTACTATCTACCGGCGACTTTCTCCCAGCCTTATTCTGTCTTTGCATCGGAGCGCGGCCAGGTGGCTGCGCACGTCATACCTGGAGAATAATATGAGCAAACCCTACATCCGCCTGGACAAAAACGACGCCGCCGTCCTGCTGGTCGACCATCAGGCCGGCCTGCTGTCGCTGGTGCGCGACATCGGCCCGGACAAATTCAAGAACAATGTGCTGGCCCTGGCCGATATGGCCAAGTACTTCAAGCTGCCGACGATCCTGACCACCAGTTTCGAAAACGGCCCGAATGGCCCGCTGATGCCGGAACTGAAAGCGATGTTTCCGGATGCGCCGTATATCGCGCGTCCCGGCAATATCAACGCCTGGGACAACGAAGATTTCGTGAAGGCGGTGAAAGCCACTGGCAAGAAGCAGCTGATCATCGCCGGTGTGGTGACCGAAGTCTGCGTGGCCTTCCCAGTGCTGTCCGCGCTGGAAGCGGGCTTCGAAGTCTTCGTCATCACCGACGCTTCCGGCACCTTCGACGAGATCACACGCCAGGCGGCATGGGACCGCATGAGCCGCGCCGGCGCGCAGCTCATGAGCTGGTTCGGCGCGGCCGGTGAGCTGCACCGCGACTGGCGCAACGATATCGAAGGTCTGGGCGCCCTGTTCGCGGCCCACATTCCGGACTACCGCAATCTGATGACCAGCTACAGCGCGCAGACGGCTAAGGCTTAAAGCCCAGCGCTTTCATGGCCGGGGCGACGCCGCGCGCGCCCGCGCCATAGCCAGACCAGGGCGTGTTGCCCTGGTCCAGCCGCGTGTGGACGTTCTGGATGGTCCACTGGTCGGCGCCGCGCAATGCCGCCAGCTCGTCCCAGGCGCAAGGCACGGAAATGCCCAGGCCTGGACGGCTGCGCGCGGACCAGGCGCAAACCGTGGTGGCGCCGCGGCCATTGCGCAGATAGTCGATGAAGATTTTGCCGACGCGGTTTTTCGGCCCGCTCTTGAAGGCGAAGCGGTCGGGCAGCGTCTGCGACATATGTTCGACGATGGCTTTGCTGAAGGCCTTGACCGTGTCCCAGTCATAATGCGGCTTGATCGGCACGACCGCATGCAGACCCTTGCCGCCGCTGGTTTTGATGAAGGACTGCAAGCCCAACTCTTCAAGGAAAGCGTACAGCAGCTGCGCCGCTTCCTGCATCTGCGGCCATTCCACGCCCTTGCCGGGATCGAGGTCGAACACCATACGGTTGGGCTTTTCATAGTTCCTGCCCAGCGCATTCTGGGTATGGAATTCCACCACATTCCACTGCGCCGACTCCAGCAGTCCCTGCACGGTGGCCACTTCCAGCATGGGCGCATGTTCCGGGTCCAGCTCCTGCGGCAGCGATTTGACGCCGGCCAGCTTGCCGCTTTCGGCATGCTTCTGGAAAAACAGCTCCCCGCCCACGCCGGCCGGCGCGCGCACCAAGGCCACCGGGCGGCCTTTCAAATGTTCCAGTATCAGCGGCGCCACCAGGGCGTAGTAGCGCACCAGATCGATCTTGCTGCTGCCGCTGGCGGCGTCGATCACGCGTTCGGGATTGCTGATCTTGAGCGATGCGGGCAGTTTGCTATGCACCGGCGCGGATGCGCCGCCCTCCCCTTGCACGGCCTTCGCCTTGGTCTGCGGCTTGTCTGGCACGATATCCTCCGTATGCGCCGGGCGCTCGCGCCGGATGGCGCTGGCCACCTTGTCGCCGCGCAGTCCCTGGAAGACGGCGTGACGCACCGATCCACTGCGCGTCCATTCGCCAAAGCTGACCTCCGCCACCAGCGTGGGCTTGACCCAATGCGCCTTCTTTTCGATGCTGCGGCTGGCGGCGAAGGGACTGTCGGCTGCGTGCAGCTTTTTCAGCTTGGCCGTCAGTTCGCGCAGCGAGCTTTCGTTGAAGCCGCTGCCCACATTGCCGGCATAATGCAGCTGGCCTTTCTCATCGAAATAGCCGAGCAGCAGCGAGCCGATACCGGTGCGCGCGCCGCGTGGATCGGTATAGCCGCCGATCACGAATTCCTGGCGCTGCCCGCATTTGAGCTTGATCCAGTCGGCCGAACGGCGCGATACATAGGGCGCATCGCGCCGCTTGCCGATCACGCCTTCCAGCCCCAGCCTGCAGGCCGCGTTCACGATATCGCCGGCTTTGGCATCGAGTATGGCACTCAGACGCACCTTGTCCGAACGACTCTTTTCCAGCACGGTTTGCAGCAGTTCGCGGCGCTGTTCAAACGGCAGATGGCGCAGGTCATAGCCATTCAGATACGGGACGTCGAACAGGAAGTAGGCGATGTTTTCCGTGCGCTCGCCATCGAAAGCTTGCTGCAGCAGGCCGAAATCGGGCAAGCCGTCTTCATTGTGAACGACGATTTCGCCGTCATACCAGCCCGCAGGGAGCTGCATCGACGCCAGTTCGGCGCGCAGCCGCTCCAGCTTATGCGTCCAGTCATTGCCGTTGCGGGTCATCAAGCGGATCTTGCGGCCATCGATGCGGGCCAGCAGGCGGTAACCGTCATATTTGACTTCGAACAGCCACTCCTGCGGCTCGGCGGGCGGCGCATCCACCAGCGTCGCCAGTTCGGGACTCAGCGCGGCGGGCAAGGCGGCGGCGCGGGGCGCTGCCTTCTCATCGGTGGACGCCGGCATGGCCAGGTCTTTGACGCTGTCTGGCATTTCATCGACCACGCTGAATTCCGCAGCCGGCCGCGCATACTCGTCGTTTTCCTTGATCAGCAGCCAGGGTTCCTGCTTTTCTCCGCGTCCCTTCATGCGCACCAGCACCCAGCGCCCATGCATCTTATGGCCGCGCAGCTCGAACTTCAGATTGCCCTGGCGGTAGCCCTGCCGCGGGTCGCCCAGCGGATGCCAGCTGCCCTTGTCCCAGATAATGACCTTGCCCGCGCCGTATTGTTTGGGCGGGATGGTGCCTTCGAAATCGTTGTAGGAAAGCGGATGGTCTTCCACATGCACGGCCATGCGCTTGTCGCGCGTGTCGTAGCTTGGACCTTTGGGAACGGCCCAGCTTTTCATGGCCCCGTCCAGCTCCAGGCGGAAATCGTAATGCAGGCGGCTAGCCCAATGCTTCTGGATGACGAAGCTCAGCGCCTCCCCTTGCACGCCGCCTTCGGCCGGTTCCGGCGTGATGGAGAAATCGCGCTTGGCTTTATAGGTCTTGAGGGCGTCCTTCATGCTGGCACTGTAGCGGCGTCCCATGCGAGGCACGGTACGCCAGCTAACACATCGCGGACAAATGTAAGCAGATTAGCGGACTTGTAAGCGCTTGTAAAAGCCGTCAACTGACTCAGCCAAGGCCGCGTTTTCAGCTCAAGGGCACACACTGGTGCACCGGATAGATAAACCCCAACATGGAGCTTCAAATGAAAAAAGTCATCGCAACCCTGATCGCCGGTCTGTTCGCTTCCGCTGCTTTCGCACAAGCTCCGGCGCCTGCCGCTTCCACCCCGGCCGCGCCAGCCGCCAAGACCGAAGTCAAGGCCGAACCGAAAGCCGAAGGCCACGTCAAGCACGCCAAGGCGCACAAAGCCGAGAAAGGCGAGAAGGCCGCCACCGAATCGAAGGACGTGAAAACCGAGGTGAAAGCCGACGCCAAGGAACAGAAAACCGAAGTGAAGGCCGATGCGAAAGTGGCCAAGACCGAAGCCAAAGCCGATGCCAAGGTAGCGAAGACCGAGACCAAGGCCGATGCCAAAGCCGCCAAGCCTGAAGCCAAAGCCGAGCAAAAGCCAGCCGCCGCTCCCGCCAAATAATCCCGCCCGCTTCTGTCCTGAAAGCCCGCGCCGCGGCGCGGGCTTTTCCACAACATCCGGCACGCCGCGAATGCATGGCGTATCAAACGAAAATAATGCACCTGGCTGTCAACCGCTGCGCGAGCGGCTGCGTTTTTTAAGCCGTGAGACACAACAGTGCATCACTAACATAACCTTATATAGGACTACGCCATGAAGAAAGCTATCGCAACCCTGATCGCAACCCTGTTCGCTACCGCCGCTTTCGCACAGGCTCCTGCTCCAGCAGCCGCCACGGCTCCTGAAGCGCAAGCTGCCGCAGCGCCTCACGCTGCCAAGCACACCAAGGCTAAACACCACAAGCATGCCAAGAAAAGCAAGGCCAAAGCAGCCAAATAATCAAAAATAAAAATACGCTTGTGAAAACAAAAAAACCCGCGAAGCATTTCGCGGGTTTTTGCTTATTCGGGCTAGCTATTTGACGGGCTTGTAGATGCCGCTGGCGAAGTACAGATCCCCGACCCTTTCCACATAAGTGCTCTTCGGTTCGATCTTGCCGCTCAAGGTGTTCGGCCAGCGGTAATCGACCCAGCCCTTGCCGTCCTTGCTGTTGGCGACATCGCGGAATTTCTGCATGAAGCCCACGCCATCGAGATCGCGCAAATCGTAAAGCCGCTTGCCGACCAGCTTCGCATTGCCGCCGTGCGCAATCACCGGCCCTTCATCGAGCGGCATGATGAAGACGTATAAATCCTTCTCGCGCAGCAGCGGCGTGCGCAAATTGACTTCGGCGGCGACCTTGTCGCGCCCATGCTGCTTGTAATACGCGATGGCTTTTTTCACCAGGGCCACCGCCTCGTCGGCCGTACCGCGTTCGTGGTCCTGCGCGCCGGCCAACATGGTGACGCTGGCAAGCACCATGGCCAGCATCCAGGGCATTAATTTTTTCATACGCTCTCTCCTGCCAGACCATCCTAGCCCGGCACGGGCTGAATGTGCAAGGGGGATGGGAACGACTGTTTCACATAAGCAACAGTTACGCGCTAAACGGGACCGTCGCGCCATGGATAAAAAAACGGCGGCCTGGGGAGGCCGCCGTAAAGGGCAAATCAATTCCGGTAAGCGGCGGCCCGGAAGCCGCCGCCTTCATCTACTTCAGCTGCTTACTTCAATTGCTCGCCTGCGCATTGCTGGCCGGCTTGTCCCAGCCGCCGCCCAGGGCGCGCACCAGGGCCACCGTGGTGACGGCGCGGTTGCCGCGCAACTGCACGGCGCTGCGTTCCACGGCCGCCAGATTGCGCTGCGCGTCCAGCAGGTCCAGATAGCTGGAGCGGCCGGCGTCGTACAGCTTCTGCGCCAGGTCGGCGGAACGGCGCGCCGAGACCACCGCCTCGTCCAGCTGGGCGGTCTGACCGGACAGGATGCGCAGGCCGGCCAGATTGTCTTCCACCTCGGCGAAGGCGGTCAGCACGCTCTGGCGGTAGCTGGCGACCGATTCTTCCAGCGCCGCTTCGCTGCGCACCACATTGTTGCGGTTGCGGCCACCGTCGATCAGCGGCATGGACATCAGCGCGCCCAGAACCCAGGAACGGGTGCTCCACTTGAACACGTCGGAGAAGTGGTCCGCCACGCCGCCGCCACTGGCGCTGATATTCAGCGCCGGGAACATGGCGCTGCGCGCCACGCCGATGCGGGCGTTGGCCGCTTCCATCGCGCGCTGGGCCGCGACGATATCGGGGCGGCGCTCCAGCAGTGAGGACGGCAGGCCAGCCGGGATGGCCGGCAGCCTGACCGAATCTTGCAGCGGGTTGACGCTAGCCGAATACGCAGCCGCCGGCTTGCCCAGCAGGACCGCCAGTGCATGCTCGGTGGTCACGCGCTGGCGTTGCAGGCCGATCGCTTCGGCGCGCGTGGTGGCCAGCTCGGTCTTGGCGCGCGACAGGTCGAACTCGCCGATATCGCCCAGGTCGAAGCGGCGCTGGTTCACCTTCACGCTCTCTTCGCGCAGACGCACGGTCTGTTCCACGGTCGCCAGCTCGGCGTCGGTGGCGCGCAGACGGAAATAGGTCTGCGCCACGTCAGCCTGCAGCGCCAGCAGCACGGAGCGGTAATTCGCTTCCACGCCGGCGGCGTCGTTGCGCGCCGCCGATACATTGGCGGACACGCGGCCGA
Organism: Massilia sp. BJB1822; assembly: GCF_013369485.1. GTDB lineage: Bacteria > Pseudomonadota > Gammaproteobacteria > Burkholderiales > Burkholderiaceae_D > Rugamonas. The sequence continues at coordinate 239,336 of NZ_JABWEB010000002.1, read as the reverse complement.
ACAGGTCGACTTCGTAGCTGGCGGTCAGCTTGGCCGAATAGCTGGTCTGCAGCGGCATATCGCTGCCTTGCGGACGGCCCGCTTCCAGCGCCGACGGGCGGCTGCGCTGCGCGCCCACATTCACGCCCACTTGCGGAATGCGGTCGGCTTCGGCCACGCCGGCGATAGCGCGCGCCTGCTTGACGCGGGCGGCCGCCACGGCCAGGTTGGCGTTGGCCTTGGTGGCTTCGGCGATCAGCTCATTCAGGGCCGTATCGTTGAAAGCCAGCCACCATTCGCCGCGCGCCTGCTGCTCGGCGGGTTGCGCCTGCTTCCAGCGCGTGCCGTCGGCCGCGGTTTTCACTTCGCTGGCCGCCGGAGTCTGCGACTCCTTGAAGGCGGTTGGCGTGTCGATCTGCGGCTGCTTGAACTCAGGCGTCGCGCAAGCCGACAGCAGCAGCGCGGCCATCAGCGGCGCCACGCCTTTTGCAATCATGTGCAATTTCATTAGTGAGTTCCTTCCAGTTTGGCGGCGGCGCTTTCGGCCGCCGGCGATTTTTTCTCCAGGCGCTTGGCCAGGGTACGCAGCAGGACATAGAACACAGGCGTCAGGAACAGACCGAAGAAGGTCACGCCCAGCATGCCGGCGAACACCGCCACACCCATGGCGTGACGCATTTCCGAACCGGCGCCGGCCGAGAACACCAGCGGCACCACGCCCATGATGAAGGCGATCGACGTCATCAGAATCGGACGCAGACGCAGACGGCAAGCTTCCAGCGCGGCCTGCAGCGTGCTGCGGCCATGGTCTTCCAGTTCACGGGCAAATTCCACGATCAGGATCGCATTCTTCGACGCCAGGCCCACCAGCACGAACAGCGCGATCTGGGTGAACACATTATTGTCGCCACCGGTCAGCTTGACGCCGATCAGGGCGCACAGGATGGACATCGGCACGATCAGGATCACCGCCAGCGGCAGAGTCCAGCTCTCATACTGCGCGGCCAGCACCAGGAACACCAGCAGCACGCACAGCGGGAACACATACTTCATCGTGTTGCCGGACAGGATGTCCTGGTAAGTCAGCTCGGTCCATTCGTAGGAGATGCCTTTTGGCAGGGTCTCCTTGGCGATCTGCTCCAGCACGGCCTGTGCCTGGCCGGACGACAAGCCCAGGCCCGGCGCGCCATTCATGTCAGCGGCGACGTAGTTGTTATAACGCTGCACGCGGTCCGGGCCATAGCTGTCCTTGATGCGCATCAGCGAGGACAGGGGAATCATCTCGCCCTTGTCGTTGCGCACCTTCAGCAGCGCGATCTGGTCAGCCTGGGAGCGGTAAGGCGCATCGGCCTGCACGCGCACCTGGTAGGTACGGCCAAACTGGTTGAAGTCGTTGACGTACATCGAACCCAGGTTGATCTGCAAGGTCTGGTAGATGGTCGCCAGCGGCACGCCCAGCTGCTTGGCCTTGGCGCGGTCCACATCGGCGAACAGCTGCGGCACATTGATCTGGAAGCTGGAGAACACGCCTTGCAGGCGCGGATCCTGCCAACCCTTCATTTGCATCGCCTGCACCGACTTATACAGCTCGTCGAAGCCCAGATTGCCACGGTCCTCGATCATCATCTTGAAGCCGCCGATGGTGCCCAGGCCACTGACTGGCGGCGGCGGGAAGACCATCACGAAGGAATCCTGGATGGCGCCCATGCGTTTGTTGACCTCGGCCGCGATGGCCTCGCCCGACTCGCTCTTCTTGCGGCGTTCCTCGAACGGTTTCAGCATGACGAAGACGATGCCGGCGTTCGGCGCATTGGTGAAGCCATTGATCGACAGGCCAGGGAAAGCCACGGTGGAGTCCACGCCAGGGATGTCCTTGGCGATGTCGCCCATCTTGCGGATCACGGCATCGGTGCGGTCCAGCGAGGCCGCGTCAGGCAGCTGGGCGAAGCCCACCAGGTACTGCTTGTCCTGGCCAGGCACGAAGCCGGCCGGCACCACCTTGAACATGAAGCCCGCAGCGACGGCCAGCACCAGATACACCAGGACCGAAGCCGATTTGCGTTTCAGCACGCCCTGCACGCCGGTTTCATAGCTGTGCGAGGAGCGGTTGAAGAAGCGGTTGAACCAGGCGAAGAAGCGGCCGAAGATCTTGTTCATGAAGCGGGTCAAGGCATCCGGCGGCGTACCGTGCGCTTTCAGCAGCGTTGCCGACAGGGCCGGCGCCAGCGTCAGGGAGCTGAAGGCCGAGATCACGGTCGAAATGGCGATGGTCAGCGCGAACTGGCGGTAGAACTGGCCGGACAGGCCGGACACGAAGGCGATCGGCACGAACACGGCGCACAGCACCAGGGCGATGGCGATAATCGGACCGCTCACCTCTTTCATGGCCTGGATGGTCGCATCGCGCGGCGTCAGGCCGTTTTCGATATTGCGCTCCACGTTCTCCACCACCACGATGGCGTCGTCGACCACGATGCCGATGGCCAGCACCAGGCCGAACAGCGACAGCGTATTGATCGAGAAACCGCAGGCGATCATCACCGCGAAGGTACCGACGATGGACACCGGCACAGCCAGCAGCGGAATCACCGATGCGCGCCAGGTCTGCAGGAAGATGATCACCACGATCACCACCAGGGCAATCGCTTCGAGCAGGGTGTGGATCACGGCCTTGATCGATTCGCGCACGAACTGGGTGGGGTCGTACACGATGTCGAATTTCACGCCTTCAGGGAAGTCCTTGGACAGTTCCTGCATTTTGGCGCGCACGTCGGCCGACAGCTGCAGGGCGTTGGCGTTCGGTGCTTCAAAGATGCCGATTGCCACGGCTGATTTGTTGTTCAGCAGTGAGCGCAGGGCGTAATTGTTGGAGCCCAGCTCGATGCGGGCCACATCCTTCAGGCGGGTCAGCGCGCCGTCGGCATTGGTCTTGACGATAATCTCGCCGAATTCCTCGACGGAGCTGAGGCGGCCCTGGGTGTTCACGGTCAGCTGGAACTCGCTGCCCTTGGCAGGCGCCTGGCCCACGACACCGGCGGCCACCTGCACGTTCTGCTCGCGGATGGCGTTGACCACGTCGCCCGCGGTCATGCCGCGGCCGGCCACCTTCTGCGGATCGAGCCAGACGCGCATGGCGTAATCGCCCGAACCGAAAAAGTTGACCTCGCCCATGCCCGGAATACGGGACAGCTGGTCCTTCACATTCAGCACGCCGTAGTTGCGCAGGTACAGGTCGTCGTAGCGGCCGTCCGGCGACACCAGGTGCACCACCATGGTCAGGTTGGGCGAGCTTTTCACGGTGGTCACGCCGATCTGGCGCACCTCTTCCGGCAGGCGCGGCAGCGCGCGCTGCACACGGTTCTGCACGGCCGTTTCAGCCTGCTCCACATTGGTGCCGATCTTGAACGTCACGGTCAGCATCAGCGCGCCGTCCGAGGTGTTCTGCGACGTCATGTAGAGCATGTGCTCGACGCCGTTGATCTGCTCTTCCAGCGGCGCGGCCACGGTTTCGGCGATCACCTTGGGGTTGGCGCCGGGGTACTGAGCGCGCACCACCACCGAAGGCGGCACCACGTCAGGATATTCGGAGATGGGCAGCTTGAAGATCGAGATCAGCCCGGCCACGAATATGATGATGGAGAGGACAGCCGCGAAAATCGGCTTGTCCACGAAGAAGCGGGAAAAATTCATGTTTATTGTTCCTTGGAAGAGCCGGCCTTGGTGTCAGCGACGGCTACTTTGGCGTCTTTCTTTTTTTCTTCCTGTTTGGCGGCAGCGGCGGCCAGCGAATCCTGGTCCATCGGCACGATCTGCGGCGTGACCGGCGCGCCTGGACGCACGCGCTGCAAGCCGTTGATGACGATCTTCTCGCCCGCCTTCAAGCCTTCGCGCACGACGCGGAAACCGTCGACGGTCGGGCCCAGTTTCACGGCGCGGTATTCGGCCTTGTTGTCGGCGCCGACCACGTAGACGAATTTGCGGTTCTGGTCCGTGCCAATGGCGCGTTCGCTGATCAGCAAGGCTTCGTTCTGCGCCTGGCCGCCGCCCAGTTGCACGCGGGCGTACAGGCCAGGCACCAGCACGCGCTCGGCGTTGGCGAAGGTGGCGCGCATGCGCACGCTGCCCGTTTGCGGATCGAGCTGGTTATCCACGAATTCCAGCTTGCCCTCGTGCGGGAAGCCGGTTTCATTGGCCAGGCCCACCTTCACCGTCACGGCCTCGCCCTTCTGCGCCTGGCTGCCCACGCGCAGATAGGTGTCTTCGTCGCCGTCGAAGCTGGCGTAGATGCGGTCGGTGGACACCACGGAGGTCAGCACGGCCGACGCATCGACCAGATTGCCCAGGGTGATTTCCGCTTTCGAGACGCGGCCATTGATCGGCGCCACGACCTGGGTGTAGGTCAGGTTCAGTTTCGCGGCTTCATAAGCGGCTTGCGCGGCGCGGGCATTGGCGTCCAGTTCTTTCTGGCTGGAGGCGCGTTCGTCGAATTCGCGCTGGGCGATGGCTTTGTCGGCCAGCAGCTTTTCAGCGCGGTTCAATTCCAGGCGGGCCAGATCGGCGCGGGCGCGGGCCGAGTGGGCCGCCGCTTCGGCGCGGTTGGCTTCCGCCGCGTAAGGACGCGGATCGATCACGAACAGCACATCGCCTTTTTTGACTTCGCTGCCCGGCTTGAAGTTGACGGCGGTGATAAAGCCGCTCACGCGGGAACGGATCTCGACGCGCTCGATCGCTTCCAGACGGCCGGAGAATTCCTGGGTTTCCGACACGGTTTTTTGGATCACGGCCGCCGCCGAAATGGGCGGGCCGCCTGCGGCAGGGGCTTCCGCGGTTTTGCCGGTGGCGTCTTCGCAGCCGGTCAGGGTGGCTGCCGCCAGACCTGCTACTGCCAGGGCGGCGACCAGCGGTCGCGCCAAAGCCGTCAATTGATTCTTGCTTTTCATGGTTTACCCCTTTTGGTATGAAAATTGTAGTGACGCAGGTACATCCCAGCCCGCATCGCAAAACTGAAGGAAAATACTTGCCCAGCCGCGTCGATTGACACAGTTTTTCTTGTGAAGCTAATGGAAATGGGTCGTTTACAAATATACTGCTGCCAGCACAATATGTAAACTATTCTGTTTATTTAAACCATTATGCGGATGGGGTTTCCGTCCCATCCAGGCTCGCCATAAAACCGGCGATTTCGCTGAGTGCAAATACCTTGCATGCACATTCGTTACGGGCGCCCGGTTCTTCCAGGCGGGAGGGGGGCAAGCGTCGCACGGTCGTCTTGATACCGCAGGAAATCAGCTTGGCGCCATATTGTTCGGCCTCGTCCCGCAAGGGATCGTCTTCCGCCGACAGGATCAGGGCCGGCGGCAGATTCTTCAGCCGGCTCGATTGCAGCGGCGAAGCGTAAGGGTGGGTGCGGTCGGCCGCATTCGGCAGATAACCGCGGTAAGCAGCGGCGCAGGTATCGACCACGGAGGCCTTGTCCGGACAGGTCGGCATCTCGCGCATGGAGCAGGTGGTCAGGCCGGGATCGAGCATGGGCATGATCAGGATCTGGCCCGCCAGTGCCGGGCCGCCCCGGTCGCGCGCCATCAGGGCGCACACGGCGGCCAGATTGGCCCCTGCTTCGATGCCGGCCGACAGCAGCTTCTTGCCGCTCCAGTTCAGCTTCGTCTTGTTCTTCTTGGCCCATTGCAGCACGGCGTGGGCATCTTCCACGGCGGCCGGGAAAGGACTCACGGTCGCCAGCGTATAGTTCGAGGCCAATACCACGTGGCCGGGATTGCAGCTGACCAGGGCGCGCAGGAAGCCGTCGGCCTCCTCCAGATCGCCGCCGACAAAACCGCCGGCATGGAAGAAGACGACCAGGGTGTCGCGCCGGGTACCGGGCGCGCCCGCCGCATACAGGCGGGCGTCCAGAGGGCCATGGGCGCCGCCGACTTCCAGGTCGCGGGTCTTGACGTTCAATTCTTCCACTGGCTGCTGCACGATCGCGTTCATTGCTGGACTGGCTCCACATCGGCCGCCGACAAGGTTTGCAGCGCCGCGTCATCGGCGCAGGCCAGCAGCGCATGGTTCAAGGCGTCGAAGCCGCGCGCCTCGATGCGGGCGGCGTGCGAGTACTGATCGGTGTAGACCATGCCCGCCAGCGCCGCGGAGCTGAGCACCAGCGCGATCGTTGCCATGATTCCGTTCAGAGTTCTCATCATCACCTCCCGTTTTTGCTTCAATAAATTCAATAATCTTTGTGCGATGCGTCAACTATAGACTTGATCTACAATCTGATAAATATTGCAAAGACGAATTGATTGTTCAGATTTTTGAACAATGGAGCGAAAGATGAATAAACTTCAAGCCATGGAAGTTTTTGTCCAGGTGGTCGACGCGGGCGGCTTCACCAGAGCGGCGGAAAACATGCAGATTCCAAAGGCAACGGTGTCCACTTTGATCCAGGGACTGGAAACGGCGCTCTCGGTCAAGCTGCTGCACCGCACCACGCGGCAGATCAACGTCACGGCCGACGGCGCCGCCTATTATGAACGCTGCCTGCGCATCCTGTCCGACGTGCGCGAAGCCGAGGAATCGCTGTCGCGCACCCGGCTCAGTCCCAGCGGCCGGCTGCGCGTCGACGCGCCCACCGGCCTGGCCAGCGACGTGCTGATGCCCGCCCTGCCCGCCTTTTTCGACCGCTACCCCGACATCGTGCTGGAACTGGGCTGCAGCGACCGTCCGGTCGACCTGATCGAGGAAGGCGTGGACTGCGCGGTGCGCGGCGGCGCGCTGGACGACTCCACCCTGATCGCGCGCCGCATCGGCGTGATCAACTTCGTCACCTGCGCCGCCCCGGCCTATCTGGCGCGCTTCGGCACGCCCCAGCATCCGCGCGAGCTGGAACGCCACCGCTGCGTGAATTATTTTTCGTCCAAGACCGGCAAAACCTTCGACTGGAACTTCACGCGCGACGGCGAACGCGTTCAATTGCCGATGCCGGGCCTGATCGCGCTCAACGATTCCAACGCCTATGTGCAAGCCGGTCTGGCGGGCCTGGGCGTGGTGCAGATGACCGATTTCGCCCTGCTGCCGATGATACGCGACGGCCGCATGGTGCCGATCTTGAGCGACTGGGCCACCGATCCTCTGCCAATCCATGTGGTATATCCGCAAAACCGCCATCTGTCCGCCAAGGTGCGAGTCTTTGTAGAATGGGTGTCGGATCTGTTTGCCAGCCATCCGGGCATGCGCGTCAAGGCGCCGGCCGGACAGGCGCTACCGTCATTGGAGAATGCCGCATGAAAATCGTCTTCCTCGACCGCGACAGCCTGATCGCCGATCTGCGCCGCCCCGCCTTTGCCCACGACTGGCAGGACTATCCGGCCACGGCACCCGCCGACGCCTCGGCGCGGCTGCAAGGCGCGGCCATCGCCGTGACGAACAAGGTGGCGCTGCGCGCCGAGACCCTGGCCCAGCTGCCGCAGCTGAAGATGATCGCGGTGGCCGCCACCGGCACCGACAATGTGGACCTGGCGGCGGCACGCGAGCGCGGCATTGTGGTGTCGAATATCCGCAACTACGCCACGGCCGCCCTGCCCGAACATACTTTCGCCCTGATACTGGCGCTGCGCCGCAATCTGCTGGCCTACCGCGCTGATATCGAAGCGGGACTGTGGCAGCGCTCGGAGCGTTTCTGCCTGTTCCACCATCCCATCCGCGACTTGCACGGCAGCCGTCTCGGCCTGCTCGGCTACGGCGCGCTGGGCCAGGGCGTGGCGCAGCTGGGCAAGGCTTTCGGCATGGAAGTGCTGGTGCATACGCGCTCGCCGATCAATGACGATAGCGTGCGCAGCGTGGGCTGGGACGAGCTGCTGGAAACTTCCGACGTTCTGAGCCTGCACGCGCCGCTGACGGAGCAGACGCGCAATATCATCGGCGCGGCCGAACTGGCGCGCATGAAACGCGACGCCCTCTTGATCAACACCGCGCGCGGCGGCCTGGTGGACGAGACGGCGCTGGCGCAAGCGCTGCGCAGCGGCGTGATCGCCGGCGCCGGCTTCGACGTGCTGTCCAAGGAGCCGCCGCTGCCCGACAATCCCCTGCTCAATCTGCGCCTGCCCAATTTCCTGCTCACGCCACATTCGGCCTGGGCCAGCGGCCAGGCCATGCAGGCGCTGGCCGACCAGTTGATCGCCAATATCGAAGCGTATGCCGCCGGCCGCCCGGCCCATGTAGTCGCCTGAGGCGATGAGCGCCGCGCGTTACCGTCCCGGCATCGGCAGCTATCTGGCCATGGCCTTCTGCGCCATGGCGGTGCTGCTCAGCGTGATCCTGTCGCAGGTACTGGGCTTGATCGCGGGCGGCCAGGTCAAGGCCGATATCGGCGGCGCGCTGGCCGAATTGGCGCTGCAAACATCGGACAAGCTCGATCGCGGCATGTTCGAGCGTTATCGCGAAATAGAGCTGATGTCGCGCCGCCCGGATCTACGCGCGCCCGAACTGGACCCGGCAAGCAAACGCGCCATCCTCAACGAACGCCAGGCCACCTACCAGTACTATGCCTGGATCGGCATCACCGACGCCAGCGGCAAGGTGCTGGCCGCCTCGCAAGGCATGCTGGAAGGCGCGAATGTCGCGGCCCGGCCCTGGTTCGGGAAAGCCCTGCAAGGCACCCATGTGGGCGACGTGCACGAAGCGCTGCTGCTGGCAAAGCTGCTGCCTGGCGCCGGCACGGAACCGAAACGTTTTGTCGACGTGGCCTTCCCCCTGCTGGACAAGGACGGCAAGGCACAGGGCGTGCTGGGCGCGCATCTTTACTGGCAATGGGCGCGCGATGTGGAGCAGTCGGTGATTGCGCCGGTGCAGGCGCGGCGCCATGTGGAAGCCTTGATCCTCGGCAGCGATGGCACCGTGCTGCTTGGCCCGCCCGCCCTGCAGGGCCGCCGCCTCGATCTGGAAAGCCAGCGCGCTGCGCACCGCCAGCGCAGCGGCCATGTGGTGGAGAACTGGCCCGATGGCGGCCGCTATCTGGTGGGCTACAGCGAGACGGCGGGCCATGCCCATTATCCGGGCCTGGGCTGGACGGTGCTGGTGCGCCAGGGACTGGACGATGCCTACCAGCCCTTGCACCAGATGCAGGCGCGCGTGCTGTGGGTGGGACTGGGACTGGCCTTATTGTTTTCTCTGCTGGGCTATCTGGCGGCGCTGCTGATCGCGCAGCCGCTCAGCTCTCTCGCTGCGGCGGCCGAACGCATACGCCAGGGCGAGGCGCTGTCGCTGCCGCCAGCCGCGCCGTATAGCGAAGTGCAAGCCCTGGTCCAGGCCTTGAACGCCCTGGTGGCCAATCTGATGCAGCGCAAGAGCGAATTGAATGAGCTGAACCTGACGCTGGAACGGCGCGTGGAACAGCGCACGCGCGAGCTGGAACAGGCGCTGACCCGCGTCAGCGCCAACGAACAGCGCGTGCAGACCATTATCGAAAGCGCGCAGGATGCCTTTATCGCCGTCGATCCCCAAGGCCGCATCATCGACTGGAATTCGGCGGCCGAGCGCATGTTCGGCTGGCGCCGCAGCGAGGTGCTGGGCCAGTCCTATATCGAGGTGCTGGTGCCGCCGCGCTTCCGCGCGCGGCAGGAGGAGGCCATGCTCAGCTTCCGCAGCTCGGGCGAAGCCAATCTGCCCGAGCACCGCCTGCAGCGCGCGGTCCTGCGCCGCAACGGCGAGGAGCTGGCAGTGGAAGTGACGGTGGCCCTGGCCGGCGCGCGCGACGAAAGCTTCTTCAGCGCCTTCCTGCGCGACGTATCGGCGCAGCGCAAGGTCGAGCAGATGAAGAGCGAATTCATTTCCACCGTGTCGCATGAGCTGCGCACGCCCATGACCTCGATCCAGGCATCGCTGGCCATGCTGGCCGACGGCAGCGCAGGCGAGCTGTCGCCCGATACCCGGCACCTGCTCGATATCGCGCAAAAAAGCAGCGAGCGCCTGGTGCGCCTGGTGAACGACGTGCTGGATATGGAAAAGATCGAGGCGGGCCGCATGGATTACCAGATGCGGCGCCAGCCCATCCTGCCCTTGCTGGAACAGGCGCTGGACGCGGTGCGCGGCATGGCTTCTCAGCGCCCGGCGGGCTTGCAGCTGGAGGCGGCCGTCGATGGCGTCGAACTAAGCCTGGACCACGACCGCATCATCCAGGTGCTGGTCAATCTGCTCTCGAACGCCGTCAAGTTCTCGCCGCAGTTCAGCACCGTGACGCTGAACGCGGAACGCAGCCTGGATTGGCTCACCATCAGCGTCGCCGACCAGGGCGAAGGCATTCCACCCGAATTCCAGGCCAGCGTGTTCGAGAAATTCGCCCAGGCCGATGGTTCGGATCGCCGCCGCAAGGGCGGCACGGGACTGGGACTGAGCATCTGCAAGAGCATCGTCGAAGCGCATGGCGGGCGCATAGGTTTCGAAACCCATCCCGGCAAAGGCACGGTGTTCCGCGTCGAACTGCCGCTGTAAGCCGGGCTATTTCAGCTCGTGCAGGGCGATGCCGTTGAAGGACGGCCAGGCGGAGAAGTCGGCTTCCAGCGCTGGCAATAGGCGCAGCAGCGCAGCCGGATCGGCGTGGAAGGTGGTGGCGCTGCCGTCCAGAATGCGCTCGCTCTGCAGGCGGAACGAGGCCCCATGCGGATTGGCTTGCGCGGTTTTCAGCAAGACCAGCAGCGGCACGCCATCCAGCTGCACCAGCCAGGCTTCGCCCGCATCGGCACGCGCATAACGGCGCTGCAATTCAGGCGGCAGATAGCCGGCTTCGAGCGCGATCCTGACCTGTTTTTTATGCGCCACGCCCCAGTCAAGGAAAGGCTGGGCGAAGCGGCGGATCTGGGCCGGGTCGGTGCGGTAGTCCATCACCGTGACGCCGCTGGCGTGTTCGGCCAGTCCCGCCAGCAGCGCGGCCTTGCCGCTCCACCAGAATGGCACCACAAGCTCCAGCGCCAGGCTGCCCGCCTCGCGCCGCAAGCTGCGCAGCAGCGCCAGATAGGCGCGATCCAGCTCAGCGGCGGCGCGCTCATAACCGGGCAGCAGATAGTGCTCGATATCGAACTGCACGCCACGCAAGCGCGCAGGCGCATCGGCCGCCGCGTTGTAGGCGGCATACGCGCGCAAGCGCGCCAGGGTGGCGGGCTGCTCGCTTTCCAATACCATGCGCGGATCTCCATCGACAGGCCAGAGCGCGATGCCCTGCGCCGCCGCCCGCCGCGCGAAGGCGGCCAGACGTTCGGGCTGCGCTACCGCCATGCCGTCCACTGCTGCCGCCAGCGGCACCAACAGGAACAAGGTGCGCAGGCCATGGCGCGCAGCCCATGCCAGCACGCCGTCGCCCTCCTCCATCCATTGTTTTGCCTGCCATACCCAGGCCGAGCGTCCCACCGCCTTGCCAGGCACGGGCTGCAAACTCAGGCTGGCAAGCTCCAGCTGCGCAGCCTGCTTCGGGCAGGCAATGCTGAAGTGCTGCCACGACGCGCCATCCAGCCGCGCCGGCAAGGCAAGCGATGTGTCGTTTTCCAGCGCGCCAATGGCCGCCGCATCTTCCCGCGCCGCGCGCGCCGCGTCGGCAACGCCAAGCACGAAAGCGGCGCCCGCAATGACGGCCGGCGACGCTGACGGCATGCAACCACATCGCCGCCGCTCGGTCGCGCCAGCTCCGCCAACAGCAAACCAGCCGGTTTGCTGCCCGAGCGGCAATCGATCCGCAAGCGGCCGTCTTTCAGTTCAGCGGCGATGCGCTCTTCCACGCCATACGGTCTCACCGTCAGCAGCGGCAGCAGATTTTCCCGTACCGGCATGGCTTGCCTGTCCTGGCGCGGCGCCTCCACGCCACTCTCCACGGAGGCGATGCGTTCGCCTCCAGCATCCATCTGCACCAGCAGCGTGCCTGCCAGCGAAGCCGCTTGAGCGGGCGTCAAGGCGTGGACCGCCGTGACCGCGGCAGGCGTCACCGGCAACGGCAGGCTGGCGCAGGATGGCAAGGCGGCGGCGCGCCATTGCACTTGCAGCAGCCTGCCGTCGGGATGGGTCAGCACGCCCTCTTGCGCGGCCGCGCCCTGCGGCGCCGGACAAAGCTGCAGGACGCTTCCCGCAGCAGCAGTAGCAACGCCGGCATAGGCCTCGGCCGGCGCGCCGGCAACGCTCAGAATGGACAGGATCGCCATCGCGCGCCGCATCGTCAGACCTTGCGCTGCCAACTGCCTTTGCGCGTCATCGCCCCCCAGCTGGCCTCCCCCTGCGTCGCCCAGCGGTATAGCCCGACCAGCCGCCACCAGGTATTCAGCTGGCGGTAGCCGAAATTCTCGGCGATGACGATAAGGGCCAGCACCAGCAACTGGCGCGGCTTGGGATAGATGTGGAAGGACATTTCCTCCAGCAGCAAGCCGGAGGCCGAGAGCAGGATGCCCAGGCCGATCGCCACGAACAGGAAGACGGCAAACGCCTCCCACGAGACCCAGCCGAAATACCAGGCAAACACCATGAAGATATAGCCGCCCAGCTCCACCAGTGGTCCCATCCACTCAAACAGCAGCATGAAGGGAAAAGCCAGCCAGCCCGGCACGCCGCCGCGCCGGCTGAACATCAATCCCCAATTGGCGCTCAAGCTTTCCGACAAGCCGCGCTGCCAGCGGATACGCTGATTGCGCAGCGTCGCCTTGTCTTCCGGCGCTTCGGTCCAGCACACGGGATCGGGGATGAAGTCGATGCGGTAAGGCTGTTTCTTCTCGCGCAGCAAGCGGTGCATGCGCACCACCAGCTCCATATCCTCGCCGATGGTTTTGGGCTTGTAGCCGCCGGCTGCCAGCACCGCATCCTTGCGGAACAGGCCAAACGCACCCGAGATGATCAGCATGCCGTTGATCACCGACCAGCCCAGGCGTCCGAACAGGAAGGCGCGCAGATACTCGACCACCTGGAACAGCGCCCATACATTGCGCGGCAAGCCGATTCGCGTCAGGTAGCCGCCACGCACCTCGCAGCCATTCGCCACGCGCACCGTGCCGCCCGTCGCCACCACGGTGGAATCGGTGAGGAAGGGCTTGACCAGCCGCTGCAGGCTGTCGCGCTGCAGGATGGAGTCGGCATCCACCCCGCAAAACAGCGGATAGCGCGAGGCATTGATGCCGGCATTTAGCGAATCGGCCTTGCCGCCATTGGCCTTGTCGATCACGCGTAGATTCGGGTAGCGCGTGGAACGGTAGAAACCGCGCACCGGCTTGGTCTCGATCTGAATGCGGTAAGCCTCGGGAAAAGCCTGCAGGCCGAATTCCTGCTTCAGCACCTCCAGCGTGCCGTCGGCCGAACCATCGTTGATGACGATGATCTCCATTTCCGAGTAAGAAAGCTGCAGCATCGAGCGCACCGAGGCGGCAATCGTCGCCTCCTCGTTATAGGCCGGCACCAGCACGCTGATGGGCGGCTCCAGCGCCGAATACACCTGCGGCAGATCATCGAGAATGATCTCCTGGCTGCGCCGCCGCAGCGAGATCATGGACAGGAAATTCAGCAGCAGATAGCCGCCGTTCAGCAGCACGAAGTAGCACAGCACAAACACCGTGGTGAAATGGACGATCAGCTCATGCGTGTTCACGCTGCCTCCTGTTCCGCTCTGACCTGCTTCAGCATATCGAGCGCATAGCGGTCCATGCCCTCCTGCTGCAGGGCGGCCAGATCGTCCGACGTCAAAAACGGCAAGCCAAGCAAGGCTTGCGCGGCGCGGTAGCGCACCCACCACTGCTGGTCGCCCAGCAGGCGGCGCAGACGCGCCACATCGCTATGGTCGCCCAGTTGGCCCAGCGTGCGCACCGCCTGCACGCGCACGCGCCAGTCGCCATGGCCGAGCTGGCGCCTGACCTCATCGAGCAGATCGGGCGTGGCCGCCAGCCGCAGCGCGCAGGACACCACCTCGGCCACCGGATGATTCAGCAGGCCGCGCAATTGCTGCGCCGGCAGCGACAGGCGCAGCGCCGCCAGCAGGCGCAGCGCATGCGGCAGCTGTTCCTGGTCCGTTCCCGCCACCGCTTCGGCCAGCACCGGCTCCCACTCGGCGCGCGCATCTTTCAGGATATTCGCCAGTTGCGACATGGCCCAATCCTCGCGCTGCAGCAGCATGGGCGCCACCTCGCGCGCGGCGCGCCCGGCGTCGGCCTGCACCAGCGCCCACAGCGCATGCACGGAGGCGGCGCTGTCGCGGCCATGCACTACGCCCAGCAGATCGTCCCAGGCGGCGGCATCGCGCAGATGGCCGAGCGCCAGAATCGCCAGCAGCCGTTGGGCGCGGTTCCCCTTGCGCAGCAGCCGGCGCGCATAGGCATCGCAGCCGAGACGGTAAGCCACCTCATTCAAGCCGCCGCTCGCTTCGCCGCGCACCGACTGGTGCAAATGCACCCACAGCTTGAGGAAGAGCATGCGCTCCGCCGAACGCAGGCCTGGCAAGGTCATCTCGCTGACGCCGACAATGGCGGCGTTCAAGGCCGGCCGCCAGCGCGCCGTCAGCGCCTGTTCGCGCCGTTTCAGGCTGCGCGCCGCCAGGCGCAGATACACGATCTGCACGGCGATCAACAGCGTGAGCAGCAGCGCGCCGACGCCGGTCCAGAAGGCGGCCAGCAGATAGATATCAGAATGCAGCCTGGAGTCCAAGACTGAACCCGTTGCGGATATAGAAATCGCCCTGGCGCGTGTGGCCCAGGCTGTAATTGAGCGCCCAGTCCTGGCCCAGCCAGTGGCGTCCGACCAGCGCCGCCGAGCGCAGGCTGCTCAACTGCACGCCGCCGCCGGTATTTGCCGCCTCCTTGCCGCCGGCGACAATGATGCCGACCGAATCGCGGTCGCTGTAGTAATAGCTGGCGCGCAGTTCCAGCCCATGCGCCGTGGTGCCGAAGGCGCGTGCCGGCCGCCAGGCCAGGCTGGCGCTGAAATCGGAAAAATAATGCTCCAGCATCAGCAAGCCCTGGTTCACGCGCACATCGTTATAGCGCGTGCTGCGCCCGCCCCCATGCAGCAGCCAGCCGCGCGAAAATTCGTACTGCAGCGCGCCGCCCAAGGCGTTTTTCGCCAGCACGTGGTGGCTGCTGCTGGCGTTCGCCTCCAGCGACAGCACCAGTGCGGCGCCCAGCGGCGTCACCAGACCGGCATTGACTTGCGTATCGTTGAGGCCAAAGCGGCGCGTGCGGGTCAGTCCCAGGCCGACGCTTTGGCGCGGCGCCAGGCCATAATTGAGTTGCAGGCTGGTTTCGCGCCAATCCGGCGAACCATTGCTCAAATGTTCCTTGCCGCTGGCCAGGCCGATGGTGCTGCGCGGCGTCTCGTCGGCTTGCGCACTAAGGTGGGCGGCAAAGGCCAGCAGCACACAGGCAAGCCGGGCCAGCGCCGCCCGCCTCATTGCTGCTCCCGCAGATAGCGCCGCACGCGCGCCAGCAATTCGTTCGGTTGGAAAGGCTTGACCACATAATCGTTGGCGCCCGCATCGAGGGCGCGCACGATATCCTGTTCGGTGTGTTTGGCGGTCAGCATCAGCACCGGCACATCCTTCCACTCGGGGCGGGCGCGGATCAGGCGCACCACTTCAAAGCCATCGATATAGGGCAGCATCACGTCCAGCAGCACAAGGCTGGGCAGCTCGCTCGCTTCCTCAATGGCCTTGCGCGCCGCCAGACCATCGGCCGCCAGCAGCGTGCGGTAGCCCTGCCGTTCCAGCATATAAATGAGGATCTGGCCGATATGCTCGTCGTCTTCGATTACCAGAATCAGGGTTTGCTTGGCATCCATGACAAATCGTTGAGCTGGGATAAACCCATTCTACGGACATTTGCCGATGCACGCCAACGACTTAAGGAAGCGAACGCACTTTCCCTGCCGCGCCGCCGCGACTTACTCGCCGGCGAATTCTGCCGCCGCCTTGGCCGACCACAAGGCCTTGTCGTAGCTATCAAAAGGAATGTCGTAGCGTTCAGTCTCGCCGTCGTCGCCGACAAAGACGGTCCACCAGCCAGCGGCGTCGCGCACGATGGCAATATCGCCTGGATTGCATTGCGCAAGCACTTGCTCGCCCTGTTCCAGCGTAATGATACGGGTACCCCGGTGCTGTATTTCAGTGTTCATGTCCGGCTCCGATCAGATGTGATGCCTGCATTGTACCGCTGTCACGGCGCCGCACGGCCATCGCCAAGCAGGATTTTTCGGTCCACCTGGCGTACATCGCGCAAGCCGCAAAAAGCCATAGTCAGATCCAGCTCATTGCGGATGATGTCGAGGCAGCGCGTCACGCCCTGCTCGCCCATCGCCCCCAGGCCGTACAGGAAGGGGCGGCCGATATACACGCCTTTCGCGCCCAGTGCCAGCGCGCGGAGCACATCCTGGCCGGAGCGCACGCCGCCATCCATATGCACTTCGATCCGGCTGCCCACCGCCTCCACAATGGCGGGCAAGGCGCCGATCGAGGATTGCGCGCCGTCCAGCTGGCGGCCGCCGTGGTTGGAGACGATCAGCGCATCGGCCCCGGAAGCGGCGGCCAGGCGCGCATCTTCCGCATCCATGATGCCTTTCAAAATCAGCTTGCCGCCCCAGCGCTGCTTGATCCACTCCACATCCTTCCACGACAGCGTCAGGTCGAACTGCTGGCTGGTCCACGCCGCCAGCGACGACATATCCGACACCGAACCGGCATGGCCGACGATATTGCCGAAGTAGCGCCGCTTGGTACCCAGCATGCCGAGGCACCAGCGTGGCTTGCCGGCCATATTCAGCAGGTTGGCGATGGTGAGCTTGGGCGGGGCCGACAGGCCATTGCGCAAATCCTTGTGGCGCTGGCCCAGCACCTGCAGGTCCAGGGTCAGCACCAAGGCCGAGCAGCGCGCCGCCCTGGCACGCTCAATGAGGCGCTCGATAAAGCCGCGGTCCTTCATCACATACAGCTGGAACCAGAACGGCTTGCTGGTGTGGGCCGCTACGTCCTCAATGGAACAGATGCTCATGGTGGATAGCGTGAACGGCACGCCGAACCGCTCGGCGGCGCGGGCGGCCAAGATTTCGCCGTCGGCGTGCTGCATGCCGGTCAGGCCGGTAGGCGCCAGCGCCACCGGCATGCTGACCGGCTGGCCGATCATCTCCGATTGCAGCGAACGGTTTTCCAGATTCACGGCCACGCGCTGGCGGAACTTGATCCCTTCGAAGTCGCTGCAATTGGCGCGGTAGGTGGATTCGGTCCAGGAGCCGGAATCGGCATAGTCATAAAACATGCGCGGAACGCGCTGTTGCGCCATCTGGCGCAGGTCTTCGATACAGGTGATGAGGGACATGCTTGCTCCGCGTTTGTCTTGTTTCGACAAATCATCGGATATTTCGCAACAATTGCCAACTGCTATCTCAGAATAGCTGGCGCAACAGCAGCATATATAAGGGCAGGATGGCCGCGATATTGGCCGTCGTCGTGATCAGGGCAAGCTTGCGCATCTCCGCCTTGGTGGCCAGGTGCGGCAGCTGGGCTTCGATCGCGGCCAGGCGCTGGCCATACTCCACGCGCATGGCCACGAACTCCGCGTAGAAACTGTCCAGACGCGCCTCCAGCCGCGCAATATCGGCCTTGACCGCCGCCAGATCAGCCTTGGTGGCGTACTCCTTGCGTATTTCGGCCAGATCAGCCTTGGTGGCATATTCCTTGCGCATCTCGGCCAGTTCGGCCTTGGTCGCGTACTCCTTGCGCATCTCGGCCAATTCGGCCATCACATCGTTCATGTGTTTCTCCAGGAAGGAGAGGCGGGCATTCTGGCTTTCATCATTGGGCATGGCATCCTCACTGTCAAGCAAGCTCTGGGCCAATTGTGCCCGCCGCAGCCGGATGCAATGATGAGGCAGATCAGACGCCGCCAATAAAGGTATACTAACGCCACTTATGCGATTCTTCCCGTCTTGTTGGCGGCGGCCCGTGGCGACTCTGATCGCGGCTGTCTGCCTTGTCCCAAGCGCGTTTGCGCGCGATGTCAGCATCGGCGTCTTTGCCTATCAGGGCGAATACGCGGCCGTTTCCGATTGGTCGCCGCTGATCTCCTACCTGAACCACGGCCTGCCCGAACACCGCTTCCAGATGCACAGCTACGACGCGGCGGGCATGCGCAAGGCGATTGGCGACGGCCAGGTCGACCTGGTGATCACCAATCCCGGCTACTACGTCACGATGGAAGCCGAATTCGGCTTGAGCCGCATCGCCACGCTGGAGTCCATGCCTGGCGTGCGCGCCGGCCATGCCAGCGGCTCGGCCATCATCGTGCGTGCCAGCGATTCACCGCTGCGCGAACTGACCGAACTCGGTGGCAAGCGCGTGGCCGCCGTGGCGCCGGAAGCGTTCGGCGGCTATCTGGTGGCCGCGCGCGAGCTGCTGCGCTTCGGCATCGATATGGAATCCGATCTGCAAGAGCTGCGCTTTGTCGGTCTGCCCATGATGAATGTGGTGCAGTCGGTGCGCAGCGGCACCGTGGATGCGGGCATTGTGCGCAGCTGCTTCCTGGAGCAGATGGAAGCGCGCGGACAGCTGCGCATGGCCGATTTCCGCGTACTCTCGCCGCGCAGCGAAAGCGGCCTGCCCTGCGCCGTCTCGACCGCCCTGTATCCCGACTGGCCGGTCGCCGTCACGCGCCAGACCGATCCGGTACTGGCCAAGGCCGTCGCCCAGGCGCTGCTGGCCATGCCCGCCAGCGCCAGCGGCATGAGCTGGTCGGTGCCGGCCGATTACCAGCCGGTGCATGAGCTGTACCGCGAGCTGCGCGCCGGCCCCTACGCCTATCTGCGCGAAATCACGCCGGGCGGCCTGGCGCGCCGTTTCTGGCCCTGGCTGCTGGGCCTGACCGCCCTGGTGGCCGCATGGATCGTGCATACCGTGCGCGCCGAGCAGCTGGTGCATCGCCGCACCGCCGAGCTGCGCGAATCGCTGCGCGCGCGCCAGGCGGCCGAGGCGCGCATGCGCGACAGCCAGGAACAGATGGAGCACCTGTCGCGGCTCTCCGTGCTGGGCGAACTGTCCGGCAATCTGGCGCACGAAATCAACCAGCCGCTGACCACTATCGGCAACTACGCGCGCAGCGTGCTGCGGCGCCAGTCCGACAGCAAGCTGACGCCGGAGGCGATCACCGAAGCCTGTTCCGAAATCGTCAGCGAAGCCGAACGCGCGGGCGGCATCGTGCAGCGCATCCGCCACTTCGCCAAGAAGCGCAGCGCGGTGCGCGAACCGCTGGCACTGACGCCGCTGGCGCATGAAGCCAAGCGCCTGGTCAGCGGCATGCTCGCCAACGCGCCCGACATCGTGATCGAGAGCCGCACGCCGGGCGGCTGCTGCGCCCTGGCCGACGGTCCGCAGATCCAGCAAGTGCTGCTCAATCTGATCAAGAACGCCATCGATGCGGGCCGTGGCCTGCCCGCCGAACGCCAGGGCATCCGCGTCGAAATCGGTGCGGCCGACAAACGCACCCTGGTGCAGGTGATCGACCAGGGCGCCGGCCTGCCGGAAGAACAGCGGGAGCAGCTGTTCCAGCCTTTCTTCACCACCAAGCCCGATGGCCTGGGCCTCGGCCTGTCGATCTGCAAAACCATCATCGAGTCGCATGGCGGCCGCCTATGGGCCGAAACAAATCCGGACGGCTGCGGCATGCGCTTTATTTTCTCACTACCCTGCCATGAATCTTCCACCGCATCAGTGTCTTGTCCACGTTGTTGACGACGACCCCGGCCTGCGCCGCTCGCTGCGCTTCCTGCTCGAATCGGTGGGCTGGAACGTGCGCCTGCACGCCTCCGCCGAAGAATTTCTCGAAGTGTGCGACACGCTGGACCCGCCGCTGAACGAGCAGCCCTGCTGCATGCTGCTCGACATCCGCATGGCCGCCATGAGCGGGCTGGAACTGCAGCAGGTCTTGCAGGAGCGCGGCATCGAGCTGCAGATCATCTTCATGACCGGCCATGCCGACGTCTCGATGGCCGTGCAAGCCATGAAGTCGGGCGCCGCCGACTTCATCGAAAAGCCCTTCAAGGACCAGCTGATGCTGGACGCCGTCGCCGCCGCCGTGCGCCGCAGCGCCGAAAGCCTGCAGGAAGCGCGCATCCGCCAGGAAGCGCTGGACATGCTGGCCGCCCTCTCGCCGCGCGAAAGCGAAGTTGCGCGCCTGGTCGCCCTGGGCCAGCCCAACAAGCTGATCGCCGCCACCTTAGGCATCAGCGAAAAGACCGTCCACATCCACCGCCAGCACGTCATGGAAAAAGCCGGCCTCTCCTCCGCCGCCGAGCTGGCCCGCCTCATGCTACGCGCCGACCCCAGCGCCCTCAACTGACCCCACCGCTTTGCGCTAAATCAAAAAATGTCCAACCCTGGTGCCAGGCACCAGAGGTGGACATTTTTTGAGGTGGATCAAACTGCGTTAGGCGCGGCGCAGCTTGGCGGGCAGGCCGTTGCGGACGGAGGTGCCGGAGATGGCGTCGACCCACGGCGCTTTGTCGGGACGGGTGGGGTCCATGATGCCGATGTCGTTGAGGTTGACGCCGGCCGCCAGCTTGCGGTTTTCGGGCTGACGTTCGCCGCCGATGCGGTGGGCGCGCGCGCCCAGTTCGCGGTGGCCGAAACCGTGCTCGAAGGCGGCGACACCAGGCGTGATGCCGGCATGGATCATGACGCGCGCTTTCAGGCTGCCATCCGGCGTGCTGATTTCGGCCAGGTCGCCCATCTGCAGGTGCATGCCCTCGGCGTCGTCGGGGTGGATCAGCACCGGGTTTTCGGGGTGCACCGAGAGCAGGCGCGTGGCGCCGATCGAGTAGGGATTCTGCAGCGCCGATTTGTAGCTGATCAGCTCCAGCGGCCATTCCTTCAGCGGATAGAGCTTGCGCATCGGCGTGCCGTCGGCGAAGGCCGGTTCCTTCCAGGTGCCGCAGCCGGTATTGCGCTTGCCGGACAGGCTGTTCTTCGAGCCGCCCACATTCTCGTTCCACAGATGGCACATGGCTTTCATCGGGTTGCGCATCCACTCGGGATTCTCTTCGTCATACGCATCCTTGCCCGGCTGGTAACGTCCCCCGCGGCTGTATAGGAAGCCGACTTTCGCCAC
The DNA here is from genome assembly GCF_013369485.1 of Massilia sp. BJB1822. Classification (GTDB taxonomy): domain Bacteria; phylum Pseudomonadota; class Gammaproteobacteria; order Burkholderiales; family Burkholderiaceae_D; genus Rugamonas. Next base: position 218,262 of record NZ_JABWEB010000002.1, on the reverse strand, counting down.
TTCTTCCGGCTTCAGCGTTTTCTCCAGCAGCGGACGCAGACGTTCGACGCCCGACAGCAGCAGGTCTTCCGCCGTCGCATCCGGCACTGGTTCCTTGCCCAGCCAGGCCACGTTGGCGCCGGCGCGCAGATACCAGTCTTCCGGTCCTTCCAGCGCATAGCTGTTGCCCTCGGCGTCGCTCAGGGCGCCCGCGCCGAAACCGGGCAGCTTCATGGCTTTCGCCAGCGCGATGAAGAAGGTTTCCATGCCGACGGGACGGCCGTCCGGTCCTTTTTGCGCCTTCGGCGCGATCACCGGCCAACGCGCGCCCATGGCCTTGGTCGGCACGCCGTTCCAGGCGGCGACCCAGCCCCAGCTTTCGTACATCAGCGAGTCGGGAATGATGTAGTCGGCATAGGCATTGCTCTCGTTGATGAAGGGATCGACCGAGATAATCAGCGGCAGCTTCTTCGGATCGGCGATGTCGCGCGCCAGCCGCGTGCGCAGCCCCGGAATGCCGTACAGGGGATTGGAAGACCACAGCACCAGCGCCTTCAGTCCATACGGATAACCCTGCATCGCGCCCGGCAGCAGCTCGGTGGTCAGGCCCGAGGCATTCGGGAACCACGGCGCGCTGGCCGGATAGGGTTTGCCCTTGGCTTTGCCGGCCGCGAATTCCGAGGTTTTCTCGTACGGCACATTGCGTCCCAGCGGCAGGCCGGAAGGCTTGACCTGTCCCGCGAAGGTTTCCAGGTTATAGCGCGGGCCGTTGCCGTCATCCTTGAAGCCGCCGCCGTTGGCGACGAAGCCGCCCTTCCAGTTCACATTGCCCAGCAGCGGGTTGATGCTCATCAGCGCATAAGCATTGTAAAAACCGCTGCCGCTCATCATGCCGCCGTGGGCGACCACCGAGGCGCGCTTGCCATGTGAGGACAGTTCCTGCGCCAGCGCCGCCAGCGTCGCAGCCGGAATGCCGCAGGCTTCGGCGTATGCCTGCATCTCCTTGCGCATCGCCTCTTCGCGCAGCAGCTGCAGCGAGGATTTCACATGCAGCTCCTTGCCATCGACCAGCAGGCGGGTGTCGACAAAGAGCTGGGCCGCCGCCTTGGCCTGGTCGTGCAACACGGTCTTGCCGTCCGCGCCAAGGCAGACGAAGGCGTCACCTTCCTTGTAGCGCTGCTCCTCTTCCATCGCCACACCCAGATCAGAGGCGCGCAGCATGCGGCCCTGGCGCGCATGACCCGGCTCCACCACCACCAGATGGGTGGCGTTGCTGAACGATGGCTCGCCATTCTCTTTCGCCAGCGCCGCGTTGGGGAAGCCGAGGAAGCGGCTGTCGATGCGCTCGTTCTCGAACAGCCAGCGCATGATGGCCATGGCCAGCGCGCCATCGGTGCCGGGACGGATCGGCAGCCAGCGGCCACGGTCGCCGCTGGCGCGGTTGCTGGAGTGGTTCAGCACCGGATCGACCACCACATAGGACAGCTTGCCCTCGGTGCGCGCCTTGGCGATCAGCGTGCCCTGGCGCTTGAAGGGATTGCCGGCCTGCCCCGGCGCCGTGCCGACGAAGAGCACGAATTCGGCATTGCTGAAGTCCGGTTTGCAGTGCGGCATTTTCTTCAGATCGCCGAACAGCGCGCCGGAGCCGGAGCGGTAGGCGCCGCCGCAATACGAGCCGTGGCCGAAGAAGTTGATGGTGCCGTAGGCCTGCTGGAAGAAGCGGCGCGCAAAGCCTTCGCGGCCGTCGTTCACGCTGGACAGCACGGCCACCTGGTTCACGCGCGGTCCCAGTTCCGGCTTGTCGGCATTGATCGGCGTTTTCAGGTCGCGCAAGCTGCCCAGGCCTTCCACCGCGCCTTCGCCGAACAGATCGCCGCCCTCCACCACTTCGCGCACCAGCTGCTCGAAGGAGATCGATTCCCAGCGGCCGCTATTGCGCGGGCCGACGCGCTTCATCGGCGTCAGCACGCGGTAAGGCGAATCGATCTGCTGGGCCACGGCATTGCCGCGGCCGCAGGCGGTGGAACGGCCCGCCAAGCCCTTGCCTTCAAAGGCGGTCAGCGATTTGAAGCTGTCGCGCACACTGGCCTTCATCGGCAGATGCGGGTCGGTGGACAAAGGGCTGTATGGATTGCCGGTCACGCGCAGCACCTTGCCCGAAGCGCGTTCGATGCGCACGCGCACCCCGCACATGGTGGTGCAGCCAAGGCAGGTGGTGTAGCTCACCTGCTGCGCCGGATTCACCGACAGGTGGCCTTGCGCATCGATGCGGAATTCCGGTTCGGGTGCGTCGCCGGCGACGCGGTGCTTCGGCTTGTCGTGGCCGGCCAGCTTGCCCACCATGCGGCCGGCGGTTTCGGAAAAGCCGGCGGCGAAGGCGGCGACACCGCCCGCTGCCAGGATGGTACGACGTTTGCTGATGTTTTTCATGATGCTCTTTCTCAGGCTTTGACGGTGTCGTCCCAGCGCATAAAGCTGGTCAGCACAATGTAGATGGCGAAGCACAGGCCGGCGGTGCCGATAATGCCAATCAGGCTGTCGGGGCGCATGCTCAGCACATAGGGATAGCCGGTGGCGCCCAGTTTGGGGATGCTCTGGCCGCCCATGAAGACGATCCAGCGCAGCAGCCAGGCGCTGTGCAGCGCCAGGACGGCAGGCAGCAACAAGCTATGGCTGCGGTAGCGCGCCACCCACAGCAGCACCAGGATGCTGGCCAGCAGCCAGGCCAAGGTTTGCAGCCAGCCGCGCGAACCGTGCACCGCATCCAGCATGCCGGCCGCCGCCGGCGACAGGCCGCTGATGCCGGCGCCGAACCAGGCGGCCAGCAGCAGCAAGGTGGCCCACTGGCTGTACGTCAGCCAGCGGTTCAACAGCGGCGCCGACGCGCGCTGGCGCGCCAGTCCTTCAAACAGGGCGATAATGCCCAGGCCACCGGTGAAGGCGCTGAGGGCGAACAGCAGCGGCAGCAGCGCGGTATTCCACAGCAGACGGGCGCGCACCACCATCACTTCCATGCCGGTGTAGAGCAGGATCAGGGCGGCGCCCAGCGCAGCCACCAGGGCGGCCAGGCGGATGGCGCCCGCATTGTCATGGCCGCCGTAGGCGAGCCAGCGGTACAGCGCGGCCATGCGCAGCGGCGTGTCCGCTTCCGCTGCAATGTTGGCCAGCGTGGGACGCAGGCAAAGCCAGGCATACAGCGCCAGGCCAAACAGGTACAGGGGGATGAAGAAGGAACCCCAGGCCATCCACGATCCCAGATTCGGATGCAGGTAGAAATTCATGAAGCGGCCCGGCTGGTGCAGGTCGGCCAGCAGCGCGACCGGCGCGCTCAAGCCGCAGACCAGGGCCGCCAGCAAGGCGCGGCGGCCGATGCCGCGCCAGGCGGGACGGCACCACACCAGGCCTGGCAGCGAAAGGAAGAAGGCGGCTGTGGAAAGGCCGATCAGGAAGAAGTACTGCACGGCCCAGGGCAGCCAGCCCGGTTCGCGCGCAAAGCCGAGCACTTCGACGATGGAATTCACGCTGCTACTCATTTCATGCTCCTTGCATCTCGGGACGCCACATCATTTCGGCGGCGGAATCGCCATCGACGCGGCCGGCCAATTCCTTATCCAGGCCGATATAGAAAACGTGGGGCTTGGTGCCCGCTTCCGGTTTCAGCACGCTGACCTGGCCTTCGGCTTCTTTCAGGCGGCGGCTGATTTCGCTATTGGGGTCATTCACGTCGCCGAAGATGCGCGCGCCGCCGACGCAGGTTTCCACGCAGGCCGGCAGCAGGCCGGCATCCACGCGGTGCACGCAGAAGGTGCATTTATCGGCCTTGCCGGTATGGTGGTTGATGAAGCGCGCTTCATACGGACAGGCTTGCACGCAGTAGGCGCAGCCCACGCAGCGGTCGCCGTCGACCAGCACGATGCCGTCCTCGCGCTTGTAGGTGGCGCTGACCGGACAAACCGGGATGCAGGGCGGTTCTTCGCAGTGGTTGCATAGGCGCGGCAGCACGGCCAGGCCGGACTGGCCGGTTTCGCTGCGCACGGCATAGGTGGCGACGGTGGTGCGGAATTGGCCGATGGGCAGGTCGTTTTCCATCGAGCAGCTGATGGTGCAGGCCTGGCAGGCGATGCAGCGGCGGGTGTCGACCAGCATGCCCCAGTGCGCTGTGCCTTGGCCGGCGGGCGCCGCTTCGGCAGTGGTGGCAGCGGCCAGACCTGCCGTCACGGCGGGCAATGCGCTCAGGAAGAAGCGCCGGGAGAGATTGGCTTGATTGCTCATGTGAAGCTCCGTAGTTTTACGGCTTCACTTTATTCTTTTAAGCAATATTCAGAAATTGGAAGAAATATCGAGCAGGATAGGGAATATTCCCTATCAAAAGTCACTCTGCTGAGGAGGAAAAGAAAAAAGGGCCAGCGTTTTCACGCTGACCCTTTTTTCCTACTACTGGTGCGGCTGGCAGGAATCGAACCCACGACCCCTTGGTTCGTAGCCAAGTACTCTATCCAGCTGAGCTACAGCCGCAAAACTTTTACTTCCAACCCATCGCTCGACAGCGGCAAGTCTTACTACACAATCTGGTGCGGCTGGCAGGAATCGAACCCACGACCCCTTGGTTCGTAGCCAAGTACTCTATCCAGCTGAGCTACAGCCGCAAAAACTTCTCACAATAATAACAGGCGCTTTACAATACTTCAAACCCTGCTATTTTTACTTCAACCCGTCGCTCGACAGCGGCAAGTCTTACTGCAAATTCTGGTGCGGCTGGCAGGAATCGAACCCACGACCCCTTGGTTCGTAGCCAAGTACTCTATCCAGCTGAGCTACAGCCGCTTAAGCAATACTGCAAAACTACCTGCTTCTTGCTTTCTTTCGTAACGTTGTTCGCGAAAGAAGCAAGATTATAGGGAGGCTTTGCCCTCTTGTCCAGAGTGAAGTAAAAGAATTTTTCAACGGCAGAGTAGGTGGATTGGTGTACGATTTCCCCCAGTTTGCGTTTTTATAATGATGGAAGAATGACTGGAGAAGACAAACTGGCTGCCTGCGACTGGTCGCGCAGCCCCCTCGGCCAGCCGGCCCACTGGCCGCACACTCTGCGCCTGAGCGTAGACATCCTGCTCAACAGTCCCCAGCCCATGCTGCTGATGTGGGGCCGGCAGCAGGTCATGCTGTTCAACGATGCCTATATAGAGCTGGCCGGCCCGCCCTCGCTGCAGGCGCCTGGCGGCACGGTGCCGTCCATGCTGCCGGCCGCCTGGAGCTGGAATCCAGCGGCGCTGGAACAGGCCTGGGGCGGTCGCGCCCTGGCCTTCCGCGCCCAGACCCTGCAACTGTGGCGCAGCGGCAAACCGGCCAGCAGCAGTCTCGACCTGTATTACACGCCGCTGCACAATGCCGAGGGCGATGTCGAGGGCATTCTATGCGCCCTGCGCGAGGCGGCACCCCTGCCCGCCGCCGCTGTGGCGGCGCAGGCGCCGGCCAGCCTGCGCATCCTGGTGGTCGAGGACAATCTGGACGCGCAATACCTGGTGTGCGAAATGCTGCAAACCTTCGGCCACCAGGTACAGGCCGTGGCGCGCGCCGAAGACGCGCTGCAGCGGCTCGACGCTTCCGTCTTCGACATCCTGTTCAGCGATATCAGCCTGCCCGGCATGTCGGGCGTGGAACTGGCCCGCCTGGCCTTGCGGCGCCAGCCCGGTCTGAAAATCATGTTCGCTTCGGGCTATGGCCAGGCCTTGCTGCAGCAGCTCGACTTTCCCGCCCTATCCCTGCAAAAACCTTACGATATCGAGCAGTTGCAGGCGGCGCTGGCCCGCCTGGCGCCGCCGTCGCGCTGACATTGCCTCAGCTACCGGTATTCGGCGTGTAACGGGCGCAACGGTGTGGCCGCTTTGGCAAGGCCGCAGTTACAATGCTCGCACGGTGCGGCAAGGAGGCCGCGCCGCTACAGCGTGAAACCGCATGAGCTATCGACCACGTCCACCAGGCCCATCCACCCGCCGCTCCGCGCCCCCCTTGCCGCCCGCAGCGGCGGCCGGCTTGCAGCTGTCCGCCGCCCAGCTGCATACGGTGCTGGACAGCATTACCGACGGCCTGGCCGTGCTCGATCCGCAGTGGAATATCACCTATCTGAATGCGCGCGCCGAAGACCTGATCCAGGCGCGCACCCCGGAGCGCCCTACGCCGCTGGGCAAGAATCTGTGGCAGGAATTTCCCGCCCTGCGCCACACCATCCTGGAAGAACGCTTCCGCCACGCGCTGGCGGCCCAGCAGACCGTCAGTTTCGAGCTGTACTACGCGCCGCGCGCGCGCTGGCTCGAGGTGCGCGCCTTCCCTTCCAGCGCAGGGCTAACCGCCTATATCCAGGACATCACCCGCCGCAAGGACGATGAACGCGCCCTGCGCGACAGCAGCAAGCGCCTGCAGGTGGCGCTCAGCACCGGCCAGCTCGGCGACTGGAGCGGCGATATGCACAGCCGCAGCGTCATCCTCGGCCAGCGCGCCGCCGCCCTCTTCGACTTGCCGGAAGAAACGCCCATCCCCTGGACCGCCCTGCGCGACCGCGTGCTGCGCGAAGACTGGGACGCTGTCTGGCAAGCCTTCCAGCAGGCGCGCGCCAGTGCCAGCGATTTCCAGACCGAATGCCGGGTGCAGCACGGCGGCGGCGAGCGCCTGTGGCTGCGCGTGGCGGGCCGCTTCAATTATGGCGAAGGCGGCGAGCTGCTGGGCATGACCGGCATGGTGCAGGACATCAGCACGCGCAAGGCGGCCGAGGACACGCTGCGCCACAGCCAGGAAGAATTGCGCGCCCTGGCCAACTCGATTCCCCAGCTGGCCTGGATCGCTCACTTCGACGGCAATATGGTGTGGTACAACGAGCGCTGGTATGCCTACACCGGCACCACGCCCGAGCAGGCCTTGAACCAGGGCTGGGAGCAGGTGTACGAGCCGGACTCCCTGCCCGCCATGAAGGCGCGCTGGCGCGCCTCGCTGCGCAGCGGCACGCCCTTCGAAATGGAATTCCCCATCCGCGGCGCCGACGGCCATTACCGCTGGTTCCTGACGCGCGCCAACCCGGTGCGCGACAGCACCGGCCAGCTGCGCTGCTGGTTCGGCACCAGCACCGATGTCGACCAGGTCAAGCGCGTGCACGAGGCGCTGCGCGAGGAAAGCAAGATGCTCGAAATGCTGAACAGCACCGGCAATGCGCTGGCGCAGCGGCGCGAGCTGCGTCCCCTGCTGCAGGACGTGACCGCGGCGGCGGCCGACATCAGCGGCGCGCGCTTTGCCGCCTTCTATTACCGCGGCGACGGCGGCGCGCCGCTCTACACTGTGGCCGGCCAGGCGCCCGACGCCTTCCGCCGCCTGCCCCTGCGCCGCGCCGCCGCCCTGCTGGCGCCGGTCTTGCGCGGCGCCGCCATCCTGCGCAGCGCCGATGCGCCGGACGACCCGGCCTTGCGCAGCTATCTGGCGCTGCCGGTGCGCTCCGGCAGCAGCGCGGTGCTGGGCGCCCTCTTCTTCGGCCATCCGGAGCCGGACATGTTCAGCGAGCGCACCGAACGCATCGTCGCCGGCTTCGCCGCCCAGGCCGGCGTGGCCCTGGACAATGCCCGCCTCAACGAAGCCATGCGCCATGCCGCCGAGGAGCGCCGCCTGCTGCTGGACAGCGAACGCAGCGCGCGCGCCGAGGCCGAGCGCACCAGCCAGATGAAGGATGAATTCCTGGCCACCCTGTCGCACGAGCTGCGCACGCCGCTGACGGCGATCCTGGGCTGGGCCCAGGTGCTGCGGCGCGGCAGCCGCGACCTGGCCGACCTGAACCGCGGCCTGGAAACCATCGAGCGCAATGCGCGCGCCCAGGCCCAGCTGATCGAAGACTTGCTCGACATGAGCCGCATCACCTCGGGCAAGGTGCAGCTCGACATGCAGCGCATCTCGCCACTGACCATCCTCGACGCCGTGATCGAAACCGTGCGCCCGGCGGCCGAGGCCAAGCAGATCCGCATCGAACGCGATTACCAGGCCAGCGTCCTGGTGGCGGCCGATCCCAGCCGCCTGCAGCAGGTGATGTGGAATCTGCTCAGCAATGCACTCAAGTTCACGCCCCACGGCGGCGCGGTCAAGCTCAGCGTCGGTTTGACGGGCGGCCAGGTCGAAATCGTCATCAGCGACAGCGGCATCGGCATCCAGCCCGAGTTCCTGGCCCATGTCTTCGAGCGCTTCCGCCAGGCCGACGCCTCGACCACGCGCCGCCATGGCGGCCTGGGACTGGGCCTATCCATCGTCAAGCACCTGGTCGAACAGCATGGCGGCACGGTGGCGGCGGCCAGCGCCGGTGCAGGCCACGGCGCCAGTTTCACCGTGCGCCTGCCGCTTGCCTCCGGCCCGGCCCTGCCGCTGCGCCCGGCGCGGCCGCCGGCGCCGCAGCCACCGGCCGCCTTCGCCTTGCCGGCCAGCCGCGCGCTGGACGGCCTGCGCGTGCTGGTGGTGGACGACGAGGCCGATGCGCGCGAGCTGATCCAGCGTATACTGAGTGATAACCATGCCAGCGTGACGCTGGCCGCCAGCGCGGCCGAGGCGCTGAAGCTGGCGCGGCGCCAGCGCTTCGACCTGCTGCTCACCGATATCGGCATGCCCGGCACCGACGGCTTCGAATTGCTGGCGCGCCTGCGCGCCCTCGGCGCGGCGCGCGGCGGCCATCTGCCGGCCATCGCGCTGACCGCCTTCGCCCGCTCGGAAGACCGGCTGCGCGTGCTGGAAAGCGGCTTCCTCGACCACCTGGCCAAGCCCGTCGAGCCAGCCCAACTGCTGGCCGCCGTGGCGCTGGCGGCACGCCAGGCGGGGCGCGCAGCGCCACCTGCCCTGGCTTGAAACGCCATATCTTTATTGCACGGCTTGTTATTAAATAATTTATAATTGTTTCTGCAGCTCCTACTCAAACACGCGGCAATGTCCTACAAGCAACTTGTTCACTCTTTGCTACACTGCAAAGACTGATGTGCGCCGCCTGGGAAACCGGCGCGCTACACTTTGAGTTTCCCACCACGGCCTCGGCCGCGGTAGATGAAAGAAGCGATGCGAGAACACTATGCCCAGTCCAGATGAGATCCTGAACGCCAAGATCCTGGTGGTGGACGACTGCGCCGACAATATCGAGCTGATGCTCGAAATCCTGCGCGATGCCGGCTACACCAATGTCACGGCGACAATGCTGCCCGAGCAGGTGTGCGCCCTGCATCGCCAGCATTGCTACGACCTCATCCTGCTGGACTTGCAGATGCCGGAATTGAACGGCTTCCAGGTCATGAAGGGCTTGAAGGAAATCGAGCAGCAAGGCTATCTGCCGGTGCTGGCCCTGACCGCCCAGCCCAGCTTCAAGATCGCCGCCCTGGAAGCGGGCGCGCGCGACTTCATCAGCAAGCCTTTCGACCTGCTCGAAGTGCACAAGCGCATCCACAATATGCTGGAGGTGCGCCTCTTATACAAGGAATTGGCCCAGTACAGCCGCCAGCAGCAGGAGCTGGCCCTGCACGACCCGCTGACGGGCCTGCCCAACCGCCGCCTGCTGGAAGACCGCATCGCCACCACCCTGCAGCATGCCGCGCGCCACCAGCGCAAGGCGGCCGTCATGTACCTGGATCTGGATGGCTTCAAGACCATCAACGATACCCATGGCCATGCGTATGGCGACGAAATCCTGAAGCAGGTGGCGCAGCGCCTGGTCGGCTCCTCGCGCAAGGAAGATACGGTGGCGCGCGTGGGCGGCGATGAATTCGTGATCGTGCTGGGCGAGGTGGGCGGCCTGGGCGACGCCCAGGAACCGGCCTCCAAGCTGATCGAAGTGGTGGCCGAACCCTACCAGGTCAACGGCCTGACCCTCAGCCTGTCGACCAGCATCGGCATCGCCCTCTACCCCGAAGATGCGGGCACGGTGGAACAGATTATCCACGCCGCCGACAATGCCCTGTATGAAGCCAAGCGCTCCGGCAAGAACCGCTTCTGCGCCGCCTCGGCCCTGCACAAGGCCCAGGTGCATGCCCAGCCGCTGCCGGCCGCCAGCGCGCGCCACCAAGCGGCGCAAGCGGCCATCGGCAGCGTCGCCTGATGCTCCCGCCTTGGCGCCCGCCTCGCTCCGGGGCGCGGCGGCGGCGGTTTCCCCCTCGAACCGCGTCTCAATGCGTGGCCGCCTCCTTGTCCGCCGCCTCTTCCATCTTGCCCGCATGCTGGTGGTCGCCTTGCGCATCCACCATCTCCGGCGCCACCTCGATGCGCGTGATGCCGGCATCGACCGAGATCGGGTCGCTGGCCGGGAAGGTCATTTCCACCGCCTCGTCCAGCAGGGTTTCCTTGGCCTTGTCGGCCGGGGTGTCCTGTTCCTCGTCGGCCAGGGTGGCGATGGCGCAGGCCCATTTGACGAAGTTCAGATTGGCCAGGTCGCGCACGGTGCTCACATTGAAGGCTTGCTGCAAGGCTTTGGCATCCTTGCCGCTGACGCCGCGCAGCGCGCTGACCGGGGCCGCAGCCAGATCCTTGAAGCATTTGCCGACATAATCCTTGTCTACCACGGTATCGATATTCATGATGCGTCCTTTCTCGGAGTGGGTTTCCTGTATGCACGGGGACACTATGGCATGGCCCCGGCACCCTGTATGTGCGGAAGCGAACACCCGTTGCGCTCAATTGGCGCGCCGTTTTTTTCTTTGAATCAGCCGTGCTATGATCGGCTCGATGCTTGTCCTTAAGCATCTTGCGGCAGCAGACTAATGTAGAACGATAAAGTGCCTAAAGCAGACAAACCCAAGATTCTGGTCGTCAACGACGACGCCAACAGCCTGTTCGCACTGACGAGCTTGCTGGCGCAATGGGCGGAACAGGAATCCTATGAAGTGGTGGCGGCCCGCTCCGGCGAGGAGGCGCTGCGCCAGGTACTCACGCATGACTTCGCCGTCATCCTGCTCGACGTGAATATGCCGGGCATGGACGGTTTCGAAACGGCGGAAGCCATCCACCAGAGGCCGCGCTCGGCCGATATTCCCATCATCTTCATCACCGCCTTCGTGGCCGACGAACTCGACCGCCTGAAGGCTTACCAGCAGGGCGCCGTCGATTTTCTGTTCACGCCGGTGATCCCGCAAGTGCTGTTCGCCAAGATCGCCGTCTTCGTCACCCTGGCGATGAAGAACGAGGAATTGAAGAAGCAGGCGCGCCAGCTGAGCCAGCGCACCACCGACCTGATCGCCAGCAACGAACGCCTGATGCGCGAAATCGAGGAGCGCAAGACGGCCGAACGGCAAAACCATGCCAAGGACGAGTTCCTGGCCATGCTGGGCCATGAGCTGCGCAACCCGCTTTCAGCCATCAGCAGCGCCGCCTCGCTGATCGGCCTGCCCGGCGTGTCGCTCGAAGCGGTCGGCCGCGCCAAGCAGATCATTCAGCGCCAGAGCGGCCACCTGGGCCGCATCGTCGACGATCTGCTCGACCTGAGCCGCGCCATGTCGGGCAAGATCCTGCTCAACCGCGCCCCGCTCGACCTGGCGGCGCTGGCCTCGAGCTGCCTCGACACCTACCGCACCACCGGGCGCAGCGCCGGCTACGATATCACGCTGGCGGCCGAGCCCTGCTGGGTCGAGGGCGATGCCACGCGCCTGGAGCAGATCCTCAACAATCTGCTCGACAATGCGCTCAAATACACCCAGCCCGGCGGCCAGATCGAGGTCACGGCCGAGGTCGAAGACGAGGACGTGGTGCTGAGCCTGCACGACAGCGGGGTCGGCATCTCGCCCGAACTCCTGCCCCATGTGTTCGACGTGTTCGTCCAGGGCACCAGCACGCTCGACCGCGCGCAAGGCGGCCTGGGCATCGGCTTGGCCCTGGTGCGGCGTCTGGTCGAACTGCATGGCGGCAGCGTGACCGCCCACAGCGATGGCGGCAGCGGCGATGGCAGCACCTTCGTCATTCGCCTGCCGCGCACCGAACGTCTCCCTGTAGCGAAAGACTGCGATATGGACTCTCCGCAACAAGGCAAACCCGCCGTCCTGCTGATCGAGGACAATGAAGACGGCCGCGAAATGATGTCGATGATGCTCAGCTGTTACGGCTATCAGGTGCACCATGCGGCCGACGGCCTGCAGGGGCTGGCCGTGGCCGCCAGCGCGCGGCCCGACGTGGCCCTGGTCGATATCGGCCTGCCCGGCATCGACGGCTACGAGGTGGCGCGCCGCCTGCGCGCCAATCCCGACACCCGGCATATCCGCCTGATCGCCCTCACCGGCTACGGCCTGGCCGAAGACCAGCGCCGCGTGCTCGACGCCGGCTTCGACATGCATCTGGTGAAACCGGTCGACATCGACAACCTGATGCTGGCCATCGGCGGCGCGCCGCCCGCTGCGGCGCCCCAGGGCGCGGACCCGGCAGCCGCGCAACCGCCCGCCCCCCTGGCCGCCAGCGCCCCGGCCGCGCTCAGCGCCGGCCACTAGCCGGCGCGGCACGGCGGCGCGCAGCCTCAGCCCGATGGCCAAGGCCGCCGCCCCCCCCGGCGTCACGCGTGGGGCCGGCCGCGCTGCAGAGCTTCGCCGGGCAGCGGACGCGGCGGGACAAAATCGATTTCCTCCTTGCGCGCCGCCACCTGCTGGCCCAGCGCCTGCAGATCCACCCCGGCCCGCTTGGCGCTGGGGAAGATTTCACCCTCCTCCTCCTTGACGTGGTGCAGGATGTATTCGCTGAGCACCTTGAGCTTGGCGTCATACAGCTCGTCGTGCGGGTCAGCCTCCATGATCTGGGCAATCAGCTCCTTGGCCGACGCATGCTCCACGGTGGCCTCGTCGATCAAATCCTCGTTCTCGCGCGCGGCGGCGCGTAGGGCCGGGTAGAAAATCTCTTCCTCAGCCGTGGCGTGGCGCGTCAACTCCAGGCAAATTTCCTCGGCCAGCTTTTTCTTGCTGGCGAAGGCCCGGTCGCCCAATTCTTCGTACTGCTGGAACATGGCTTTCACATTGGCGTGATCTTGCTTGAGCAGGCTCAGGACGTCCTGCTGTTTGGCGGCGGCGCTCATAGAAACTCCCGGAAACGGTGGAAAGAGCGCCCAGCTTCCCAGTTCCGACCGGCGCCGTATGTGCGCGGACTAACTATTGCGCCAGTGCGACATTGCTTTCCAACCTCAGGTATCATCGCGCCATAACAACAAACCGGACTCACCTCCACTATTCTTGAGACCTATGTCCTTACCGGTACCCCCCCTCCCCCCGGAGAGCGCCGATGTGGCGGAGCTGCGCGAACTGCTGGGCCACGTCCACACTTGCTGGGATAATGAAAGGCGCTTGCTGGCGCGCCAGCTGCACGACAGCATGGGCTCCTCGCTGACCGCCCTGACCATGCACCTGGGCCTGCTGGCGGCCAAGCTGCCGCAGGAACCCGCCCTGCTGGACCGGGCGGCGCAGATGAAGAATCTGCTGCACGCCATCATCGACACCAACCGCCAGATGCAGCATAAGCTGTGGAACGACAAGCTGGAATTTCTCGGCGTGCGCGTGGCCCTGGGCGAGCTGGTCGAGCAGTTCGGCCTGCAGCACCAGCTGACGGCGCGCTGCAGCCTGCCCGAGGAAGAGCCGATGTGTCCGCGCGGCCATAGCGTGGTGCTGTTGCGCGCGCTCGAAGAAGGCTTGCGCAATGTGCTGGCCCATGCCCAGGCCAGCGAAATCGATGTGATCGTGGACGATAACGATGAGCAGATCATGCTGACCGTGCGCGACAACGGCGTCGGCCCGCTGCCGGGCCAGGACGCCGGCGCGGCCCGCTACAGCCTGCGCGCCCTGCGCGAACGCGCCCTCTACCTGGGCGGCAGCCTGAGCCTGCTGGCCGCCACGCCCGGCCCCGGCGCCTGCCTGACCGTGATCCTGCCGAAACCGGCGCCGGCCGTCTGAGAGCCGCCGGCACCGTCCCGCGCCGCCGCTAGTGCAGCTTGACCAGCGGCGTGCTGCGCTTGATCAGGAAGCGCGCCAGCGCCAGCACGCCGGTGCGCACCGTGCCCAGCACGGCCTGGTGGTGCAGCAGGTGCAGGCTGACGTACATCAGCCGCGCAAACATGCCTTCCACGAACCAGTTCAAGCCTTTGAGCGAACCCATCAGGCTGCCCACCGAGGTGGATGGGCCGAACGAGACCAGGGAACCGTAATCGCGGTAGGCATACGGCGCCGCTGGCGGCGGCCGGCCCTCGGCCTGGCGCACAAACGTGTCCAGCAGATAGTCGGCCTGCTGGTGGGCCGCCTGGGCGCGCGGCGGCACCGGCTTGCCGTCGGCGCCGACGCAATGGGCGCAGTCGCCCAGCGCATAGATATTCGGGAAGCCCGGCACCGCCAGGTCGCCGCCGACTTCGATCTGCCCGCCCTTGGCCAGCGGCAGGCCCAGCGCGCCGAGGAAGGACGGCGCCTTGATGCCGGCCGCCCAGACCACGATATCGGCCGCGTATTCCTGCCCGCCCTGCACCGTCACTTTCTCGTCCGTGATGGCAGTGACGCGGGTATCGGTCGCCACCGTGATGGCGCGCTGCAGCAGCAGCTTGAGCGCAGCCGAAGACACCCGCTCCGGCAGCGGCGCCAGGATGCGCGGCGCGCCTTCGAGCAGGGTGATGCGTACGTCCTTGAGCGGATCGAGCTGGCCAGAGCCATACGTGGCATACACGCCGCTCGCCTCGCGCAGCTCGGCCGCCAGCTCGACGCCGGTAGCGCCGCCACCGATGATCACCACGTCCACGCCGCTGCGCGCGCGGCTGGCCTTTTCCAGCTCGGCCTTGACCAGCAGCTTGAGCAGGGTCAGGCGGAAGCGTTCCGCATCTTCGGTGGCATTGAGGGAAATCGTGTGTTCGGCCGCGCCTGGCACGCCGAAGTAATTCGAGGTGCTGCCCACGGCCAGCACCATGGCGTCGTAGCCGATCTGCCGTTGCGGCAGGATGGTCTCGCCGTGCTCGCCATCGATGGCGCCCACGGTCAAGCTGCGGCTGGCGGCATCGAGCGCCGTCAGCGGGCCGTAAACATAGGTGAAGTGGTTGTCATGCGCCAGCATCTGGTAGGACAGGCCTTCCTGGTGGATGTCCAGGGTGCCCGCCGCCACCTCGTGCAGCGAGGGTTTCCAGATATGGTAAAGCCGGCTATCCACCAGCATCACCTGACCGGGGCCAAGCTTGCGCCCCAACTTGCAGGCCAGTTCCAGGCCGCCTGCCCCGCCCCCAACGATCACAAACTTGCTATGCAAACCTTGCTCCTTTCGTGTGGGTGGCCATGGCGGCGGCATCGACTTTAGTCGCGATGCTTGCCGTGGCCCCGGTTGTGCTTATCTTCGTGCTTATCGTGTTTATCGTGGCCCTTGCCGTGACCGTGGCCGTGGCCATGCTCCGGCTCATAGTGCCGCTCCTCGCGGTACTCATGGTGGTGTTCGTTGCGGTAGCGCGGCGCGTAATCGTTCAGATACCAGTCGTCGCGCACGAAATAGACCTGGCGGCCGCAGGCGTTGTAACGGCCGCAATGCTTGCCCCAGTGCTTGGCATGGCCGGGCGGCACGCGCAGGTACAGCGGCTCGCGGATCACCCGCACGGGGCGCTGGATGATGACGGGCTGGGCGTACAGCACGGGCGGCGGCGGCATATTGCCGATATCGATGCGGCCGTAAAAGCCGGGTTGGCCGATATTGATGGACACGCCCACATCGGCGGCGCTGGCGGCCGGTGCGGCAGAAATGGCGGCCAGCAGGCTGGCGGCGAGGATCAGGGTCTTCATGGCTATCTTACAAATGGCTGGTTCAGGGGGCGTTCTCATCTGTGCACCCTGGTGACATTGTAACGAAAGCGCTTTCTGCCCGTATGTTCGCCAGCGCACATAGCTTCCTTAGTGGAAATTTGCCAGCGGGAATACCACACCCGCGAACAGGGACCAGTCCTGGCTGCTCGTATTCAGTCCCTTGGCCACGCCAAAATCGAAGGCCAGGCGTGGATGCGGGGTATAGGCGGCGGCCAGCAGCAGCTGGGCCGTGGTGCCGGCGCCATGGCGCTGCGTGCCCGACAGCTCCGCCGTTGCGCCCCAGCGCTCGGCCACGGGCAGGGAGAAGGACGCCGACAAGCCTTTCTGCAGCCGCCCCTCGCCCTCGTCCACCCGGCCCAGGCGCTGCAGGTTCAGGTTGGCATCCATATGCAGGCTGCCGAAGTCGCGGCTATAGATGCCGTTCAAGCCGTAATCGCTTTTGCCGCTGCCCAGGCCATCGCGCGCGGTGGGCGCCTTGGCGCTCAATTCCAGGCCCAGCACGCTGGCCTCGTCCAGGCGCAGCGCGCGCTTCAGGGTCGCCGTCAGGTCGCCGACGCCGCGCTGGCGGCCGCTGTCCGGCGCGCGGGCGCTGATCCAGGCTTCGCCGCCCAGCAGCACGCCCCAGTCTTCATTGAACGCCAGCTTCAGCAGCATGGGCAGGCTGGCGCGGCGCGTTCCCTCGTCGCGCGAGCGCAGACCGCCTATTTCCATTTCCAGCTGGCCGGGCGCCGGCAGGGAGGCCGGACTCGATACCGAGGGCCGGTAAGGCAGCACCGGCGGCGGCCCGTCTTCGGCGGCCTGGACCGGCCAGGCCAGCACAAGTCCCATGGCCATGAGCAGCGCGGGCGCCAGCCGCCGCAACCGTGCCTCTCGCCCGCCGGCACCATGGCACCGCCCCTTGTTTCGCCCCTGCGATCGCTTCATCATTCTTGTTCTTTCCGCTCGCGCTCCAGCCAGGACCAGCCGGACAGCGCAGCTCATCTTATCAGGCGCGGGCCAGGTCTGCTTGCAGCTGGCTGATGGCGGCCCGCGACTGGCTGATCACCTTGTCGGCGATGCGCTTGCGCATGCTCTGCACCCGCCCCGCCGCCTCCGCCTCCAGCAACAGCGGCGTCAGCAGTTGCACCGCCGATTCGTGGAAGCTGGCGGCAATGCGGTCGAGCTGGGCGCAGAAGACCGCGTCGGCATCATTCAAGCGCTTGCGCAGGCCTTCCTCGAAGGCGCGGCGCTTATCCTGGATTTCCGAGCGCTTGCGCCGTCCACCGTCGTTCAGCCATTTGAACGCCCCCGCCAGCAGCACCGCACCGCCGACAAAGGGGGCCACCGGCGCCACGGCCGGCAGCACCACCGCCATGCCGAAGATATACAAGGCCGTGCCGGTGCCGGCAGCCGCCACCGCGCCGCCCATCAGCGTGACATTGGCGGCCGTATCGACCCGGTTGGCCAGCCGCGTGCCGATGCGCAGGCGCGGCATCAGGCGCGCCAGGGCAGCGTGATGCTGGCGTTCCAGCGCATTCGACTGGCCGCCGCGGATATCGGCCTGGAACAGGCGCAGATCCTGGTTCAGCAATTCCAGCGCCTCTTCCTTGCGCCGCACCACGCGGTCCAGGCGGCGCTCCATTTCCTGGCCGAACTGGTCGCGCGCGATGCTGTCCCACACATCCCCATCCTTCCACTGGTCGGTGTGCAAGCGCTCGGTGATGGCCAGCTCGATGGCATTGCCGGCGTCGTGCACCACGTCGTCGATATCCTGCCACAGCATGCGGCGTTCATAGGCGACGCGGGAATCGACCAGCGCCAGCCGCTGCTGCACCTGGCGCTTGAGCTGGGACGCCGCCATCAGCAGGCTCGAGGCGCCCGCCTCGCAGGCCAGCAGCGGGCCGGCGTTCTCCTGGTAGACGGCGATGCCCTCGCTGATGGCGGCAATCGCCTCGCGCACCAGGGCCAGCAATTGCTGCTGGTCCAGCATGCCGCCCTTGAAGCCGCGCGCATGGTCGAGCAGCTCGGCCTGGCCGGTGCTGCGGCCGAAATCGGCGACCGCATCGACCAGGCCGCGTCCCATGACCAGCTTGCGCGCCTGGCGCCCCAGATTGTTCAGCAGGCGGCGCTCATCCTCGGGCGGCAGGCCGAACAGCTGGTCGGGGCGTAGGCGCAGATTCAGGGCACGCGCAAATTTGTGGGCCAGCGGACGTGCCTGCTGGCCTTGCAGGGCCAGCAAGGGCTTGACGAGGGCGAAGGCGCTGTCGCGCGCAGCAGCGTCGGTCTCGGCGCTGGCGCGGCTCAAGGTGCCGAGCGCCCACTCCACGGTAACGCCCGACTCGATGGCGTTCAGCACCACGGCGGTAAACAGGGCCGAAGCCTTGCCTTCGCCGGCGATATCGGTAATGGCGGCAAACTGGGCCAGGGTGAGCGTGCCATCGGCGGCGGCAACGGCGCCGACGGCGCGCGCCAGGCTGGCATGAAAACCCAGGTCGGAACACAGATACTCGTCCAACGAGCGGATGTGGATCGCATGCTCGGGGACGGCGGCAACGGCGGCGGGGGCAGCGCTGGCAACGGTAGCGCCAAAGATGCTGTTCACAGCTTTCTCCTTTCGCTCCAGAATGCGTCTCTGGCATTCTAGCCGAATCGCGAAAAAGCGGAAGGCCGTACAGGACAGTAATTCAGGACAGCAAATGAATGATGGTCAGCGCGAAGCCGAGCTGGGCCAGCATCAGCAGGAACATCGAGCGGTACACATCGGCGCGCAGGATGGCGATCTGGGCGGAGATATGTTCCTTCATCCCGCGCAGCTCTTCGGCGCGCAGCTTGTTGCCGGCTTCCATTTGCTCGCGGTGCAGCCGGTCAGACTCCTCCCGGTGCGCTGCCAAACGCTGGTCGATCTCCTTCTTGTAGTCCGCGCTGCGTTTATCGCGCTCCTGCTCGTACTTCTCCCACGCTTTCTTGCGTTCCTGCTCGGACTGCTCCCACTCTTTCTTGCGCTCCGCGCGCTGCAGCGCCTGTTCCTGCTCATATTTCTCGCGCCTCCGGGCCTGCTCCTGCTCGTATTTTTCGCGCTCCTTCTCTTGCGCTTTCTTGTACTCATCGAAACGCCGGTCCCGCTCCTCCCAGCGCTGATTTTGCGCCTCCAGACGTTCCATAAAGCAGCGATGTTCGTATTCGGCGCGCTCCTTCGCGGCCTGGATCTCGGCGCGGGTGCGCTCGTCCAGGCCGGACACCTCACTACGCAACAGCTTGATATCGGATTCGTGCATTACCGGGTCGACGCGGGAATCGGGCATGGCAAGCTCCATGTAGAAACCAGTATAGTGCGCCGCCCCCGCCTATGGCATGCTGATCCGGCGCAAGGCTCAGGGCGCCGCTTCAGTCGACAGCACCAGGGTTTCCTTGATCTCTTCCATCACCACATAACTCTTGGACTGGGCCGCGCCCGGCAGGTTCAGCAGCATATCGCCCAAGAGCTTGCGGTACTCGGCCATCTCGCGGATGCGCGCCTTGATCAGATAATCGAAATCGCCCGACACCAGATGGCATTCCTGCACCTCGGGAATGCGCAGCACCTCGCGCCGGAACTGTTCGAACACCAGGGCCGATTTCTGGTTCAGCGTGATTTCCACGAAGACCAGCAGGGTCGCCCCCAGGGCAGGCGGACTGATGCGGGCATGGTAGCCGGTAATCACCCCATCGCGCTCCATGCGCTTGACGCGCTCGATGGCCGGCGTGATCGACAGGCCAACCTGCTCGCTCAGATCCTTCATCGAGATCCGCCCATCCTCTTGCAGGATGCGCAGAATCTTGCGGTCCAGCTTGTCCAGGCCGCGCACGGATTCCTTTTGTGTTCTCATGATTTATTAATGAATATCACTAGTTTTATGGTAACAAACACTGGAGAAACAAACTTATCATAGTAAAAATCCCCGCACAAGTAATTAATATATAGGAAGAGACATGCGCGTCGTCGTTCTTGGAAGTGGCGTCATCGGCGTAACCACCGCCTACTATCTGGCCAAGGCCGGCCACGAAGTCACCGTACTGGACCGCCAGCCCGGTCCCGCCCTGGAAACCAGTTTCGCCAATGCCGGCCAGATTTCCCCCGGCTACGCCTCGCCCTGGGCCGCGCCCGGCATCCCGCTGAAAGCGATGAAGTGGATGCTGCAGCGCCACGCCCCACTCTCGATCACCCCGGACGGCACCCTGTTCCAGCTGCAGTGGATGTGGCAGATGCTGCGCAACTGCAATGCCGCCAGCTATGCCGTCAATAAAGAACGCATGGTACGCCTGGCCGAGTACAGCCGCGACTGCTTTAAAGTACTGCGCGCCGCCACCGGCATCGAATACGAAGGCCGCCAGCAAGGCACGACCCAGCTGTTCCGCACCCAGAAACAGCTGGACGATGCTGCCAAGGATATCCAGGTGCTGGAAGAAACCGGCGTGCCCTACGAGCTGCTGACGCCCGAACAGCTGGTCGGCGCCGAACCCGGCCTGGCCGCCTCGCGCCACAAGCTGGCCGGCGGCCTGCGCCTGCCCAATGATGAAACCGGCGACTGCCAGCTGTTCACCACCCGCCTGACCGCGATGGCCGAAGAACTGGGCGTCAAATTCCGCTACAACGTCGATATCGGCAACCTGGCCATGAGCGGCGATGAAGTCAAGGGCGTGCGCTGCGGCGCCGAGCTGGTGACGGGCGACAGCTTCGTGGTGGCACTGGGCGCCTACTCGACGGCCTTCCTCAAGCCCCTGGTCGAGATCCCGGTCTATCCGCTGAAAGGCTATTCGATCACCGTGCCCATCGTCGATGGCGGCAAGGCGCCCGCCTCGACCATCCTGGACGAAACCTACAAGATCGCCGTCACCCGTTTCGACGACCGCATCCGCGTCGGCGGCATGGCCGAAATCGCCGGCTTCAACCTGGACCTGAACCCGCGCCGCCGCGAAACGCTGGAGATGGTGGTCAACGACCTCTTCCCCGGCGCCGGCAACACGGCCGAAGCCACCTTCTGGACCGGCCTGCGTCCGATGACCCCGGACGGCACGCCCGTGGTCGGCCGCACCGGCCTGCGCAACCTGTTCACCAACACCGGCCACGGCACCCTGGGCTGGACCATGTCCTGCGGCTCGGCCCAGTTGCTGGCCGACCTGATCTCGGCCCAGCGCCCGGCCATCCGCGCCGACGACCTCTCGGTCAGCCGCTATCGTCAAGAAAGCGGCAGCAGCCGTCCCGAACTGGTCAACGCTTAAGCAGCGGCGCGGCAAACCGGTGACAAAACCGGGGACAGGCCACGTTTTCCATGCAATATTGCCTGGAAAACGTGGGTTGCCCCCGGTTTTCTTCTATAATTTTTGGCATGAATAAACTGGAAGCCTTCGGGCATATAGCCGCGCTGGCAATGCGCGGCGATCTGGTGTTCCCCACCAGTGTCAACGCCGCCCTGCGCGTCCAACTCGCGCTGGACGATCCCGATTGTCCTATCGATGAAGCGATCCGCCTGGTGCTGGCCGAGCCGCAGCTGGCCGCGCGCACCGTGGCGCTGGCCAATTCGGCCATGTTCAGCCGCAGCGGGGGCGCCGTCGTCACCAATGTGCGCGCAGCCATCATGCGCATCGGCTATCACAATCTGTTCGCGCTTGCCGCCGCCATGGTGGTGCGCCAGTTCGGCAGCAAGATCACCGATCCGGAATTGCGCAATATGGCCGAGCAGCTGTGGGACCACACCATCCATGTGGCCTGCCTGTCGCGCATCATCGCGCGCGAAGTGACGTATGTGAATCCGGATACCGCGCTGTTCGCGGCCATCGTGCATGAAGTGGGCGGCTTCTACCTGCTCTCGCGCGCCGACGAATTCCCCGGCCTGCTGGAACCGGACCCGGAAAACTGGCAGCCGGCCAGCGAGGAAATCATCACGCGCGAAGTGATGCACAAGCTGGGCATCCCGGAACCGGTGGCCACGGCCATCGAGGGCTTGCGCGACGGCTTCCTGCAAATCCCGCCTGACACCCTGCTCGACACCCTGCTGCTGGCCAACCACCTGGCGCCCGTGGCGTCGCCGCTGCCGTCCGCGCCGCGCGATGAGCCGGCCCATTCCGAATCGATCATCGACCTCTTTATCGACGAGGAAAAGCTGGCGCGCATGCTGGCCGAATCGAAGGCCGATGCGGCCTCGATGAACGCCGCCCTGCTGGTGTAATGTCATGTGCGGCGCTGCCCGATGCGGGCAGCGCCGCAAGCCGCCTTAGGCGCGGGCGCGCGCCAGCGGGTTCGGCGTCGGCTCGGCCACCTTGTGCAGCAGATTGCGGTCGATATGGTGGAAAGGCTCGCTTTCCTTGCCGCGGATAAGCATCACCGTGTCTTCCTCATAGCCCCAGCTGCCGTCCTCGTTCTGCGTCACCTTGATGCGGTATTCCACCGTCTTGAAGCCGAATTCCAGGAAGGGATTGGAGCGGATGCCGTAGGTGTCCGATTCCAGCTTCGCCACCAGTTCGAACTCCTTGGCGTCGGGCGCCACCGTGCCGGCCGCCATGGCGATCTGGCCGCGCGGGATGGCCAGGGTCTGGATCACGGTCTGGGTGGCCGGCTCCCACAGCCAGTAGCCGACCTGCTCGTGGTAGGTCTTCACATTGTCCGGCTTATTGATGATGATCAGGTAGCGCAGGCCGTAGAACAGCTGCGGGCCATTGGTCACGGGATCGATGGGCTGCAGCTCGATGCGTTCGACGAAAGCCTGCTTGCGCGGGCCGTCGGCCTTGGGCTTGATATCGAGGCCGCGCTGGCCTTCCCAGATGCCGGCCATGGCCGTCAGCGGGCCGAGGTTGGCGAGGGTGTCGATGTCGACATTGCTTGGTTCGGTGTAGATATCGTCGGAGAATTGTTGGCTCATGGCTGGCGTATCAGGGCTAAGAATGCGGATAGGCAATTGTAGCCTAAGCCCGCTCAAGCCGGTTCGCCTGCCATCACGCCCAATAAGTGGACCAGTTTGCTGGTATCCAGCGGCTTGACGAAGTAATGGTCGAAGCCGGCCGCCAGCGCGCGGTCCTGGTCTTCCTTGCGGCCATAGCCGGTCACGGCGATCAGCTGGCAGCGCCCGGTCTGCGGCAGCTGGCGCAGGTGTTCGGCCAGCTGGTAGCCGTCGATATCGGGCAGGCCGATGTCGAGGAAGCAGATCTGCGGCGCCGTGGCGCGCGCCAGTTCGATCGCCTCGGTGGCGCGGTGGGCGATGAAGACGCGGTGGCCGGCCGCCTCCAGGAACAGGGCCAGGGTCTGGGCCGCATCCACATTATCGTCCACCACCAGGCAGCGCAAGCCATGCTGGGGCGGCAAGCTGTGTTCGGCCGGCTGGTCCATGCCCCGCGCCACTTCGCCCTGTGCCGCCGGCAGTTCGATGGTGAACACGCTGCCGCGATCCGGCCCGGCGCTGTCGGCGCGCACCGTGCCGCCATGCAGCAGCACCAGGGTACGCACCAGGGCCAGGCCCAGTCCCAGGCCGCCCTGCGAGCGGTCGGAGGTGCGTTCGCCCTGGGTGAACAGTTCGAATACCCGGCCGCACAGCTCGCGCGTCATGCCGATGCCGTCATCCTCCACCTGCAGGCGCACGCGCTCGCCGTCGCGGCGCAGGCGCACATTGACCTGGCCATGTTCGGGCGTGTACTTGGCGGCGTTATTGAGCAGGTTGGCCACCACCTGCACCAGGCGCTTATGGTCGCCGCCGACGGCCTGCGCCTCGTCCGGCAAGTCCAGATTGAGCTGCTGGCGCTTGCTCTTGAACAGCGGGTAGGTCTGCTCCACCGCATCCTCCACCACATGGCGCAGGTCCAGCACCTGGCGGTTCAGCTTGACCAGGCCGCGCGTCACGCGCGACACGTCGAGCAGATCGTCGATCAGGCGCGTCATATGCTCGACCTGGCGGCTGATGATGTCGGCCGTGCGCGCCACCGAAGGATTGTCGCCATGCGCCATCTTCAGCACCTGGGCGCCGGAGCTGATCGGGGCCAGCGGATTGCGCAGCTCGTGCGCCAGCATGGCCAGGAATTCGTCCTTGCGCTTGTCGGCCGCCTGCAGCGAGGCGGCGGCGGCATCGCGCTCCCATTCCTTCTTCTGCAAGGCCAGGGCCATATCGTCCAGCGAGCGCGCCAGGTCGCTGATTTCCTCGTTCTCGTACTGCATGCCGGTGCGCGTATCGAGCGAGCCGGAAGCGATGCGGTTGGCGGTGCGCGCCAGCGCCTGCACCCGGCGCACGATCAGCACATCGCCGCCGAACCAGGCGGCCAGCAGGGCCAGGGTGATGGTGGCCACCAGGCCGATGGTGGCGATCAGTTGGTCGCGCTGGGCCGCCGCCACGATCTCTTCTTGCGGGATGCCGATCATCACGGTGTAATCGGAGACCTCATGGCGTCCCACGCGGGCAAAGGCGTACATGCGCTCCACGCCATCGTCGTCGGCAATCAGGATCGGCGTCTTGGGCGGATGCAGCAAGCCCTTTTGCAGCGCCGCCGGCAGCTTCTTGCCGAACCAGGGTCCGGGGTCGGGTCGGCGCGAAATGATGGTGCCCTGCGAATCGGCGGTCCACAGCACGGCGCCCGGCGAGAGCTGCACATCGAGCACGAATTTATCGAGTTCGGTCAGGTCCATGGCGGCGAACAGCACGCCCACCACCTCACCCTTCTTGATGACGGGATAAGTCAGATTGACCGTATGCTTGCCGATCACGCGGCCGAACACATAATTGCTGGCCACAAAGCGGCGCTCGCTGATGGCGCGCTGGAAGTGGGCGCGGTCGCCCAGGTTCACCATGCCGATCGAGGCCACGGCGCTGCAGGTGACGTCGCCGTTCAGCCGGATCAGGCCGAAATTCACATAATCGAGATTCTTGGACAGGATGTCCGACATCAGCACGCTGCAATCGTGCTGGTCGCCCAGCACATCGGGCACGCTGGACAGGTCGCGCAGGATCTGGCGCGCCCCTTCCAGCGACTGGGCTTCGTTGGCCGCGGCCAGGTTGGCCACGCGCTGCAGGTTCTCGCGCGCCACCTCGATGGCGTGTTCGCGCTCGCGCACCCCGGTCAGCACCGTCATGGCGGCCATCGGCGTAATCGCCAGGGCCACCAGCAGAATCAGGCGCCCACGCAGGCTGTTCAGGCGGAACACGCTCATCGGCATGCGGCTCCTAGGCCGCCCGGCCGGCGGCGGCCAGCTTGTTGCCCAAAGCGATGATGGCGTCCACGCCGCGCTTCAGGGTCGCCACATCGTCGGCGATATAGCCGATGCGGATAAAACCGGCGCAGCCGAGCGCCTCGCCCGGCATGATGGCGACGCGGTATTGCTCGATCAAGGTTTCGGCAAAGGCGTTGGTGTCCATGGTCAAGCCCGAGATATCGCCCCACAAATAGGGACCGGAGTCGGGACGCGTCATTTTAATCCAAGGCACGGCAGAAAACATCCCCACCACCAGATCGCGCCGTTCGCGGTAGTCGGCCACCAGTTCCGGCACGTCGCCGGTGGCGAACGCCGCTTCGGCCGCCACCTGGCTCAGGGCCGGCACAGCGGCCGTGATCGGGCCTTGCAGGGCTTCCATCGATTTCACCAGCACGGCCGGGGCCACGGCGAAGCCGGCGCGCCAGCCCATCATGGCATAGCTTTGCGAGGCCGAGAAAATGGTGACCACGCCAATCTCGGCCCAATCCTTGGCCAGGGCCGCCAGACTGTGGTGCTGGCCCTCGAAAATCAGCTTTTCATAGCTTTCGTCGACAATACAGTGGGCGCTGCGGGCGCGCAGCCAGTCGGCGATGGCCAGCAGCTCCTCGCGGGCAAACACCTTGCCGCTCGGATTGTGCGGATTGTTGACGATCAGGACTTTGGCGCGCGGCAGCGTGTCGAGGAAGGCAGCGTCGATGCGCGCCGGCTGGTCGACCAGCACGATATTCAGGCCCAGCAGCTGGGAGGTGGCGACATAGGCCGGCCAGTGCGGGCGGAACACGATCACGGTATCGCCCGGATCGGTCATCACATACAGGGACTGGTACAGCGCCTGTTTGGCGCCATTGGTGACGATCACTTCGGCCGCGCTGGCCGTGATGGCGTTTTCGGCGCCCACCTTGGCCGCCAGCTTCTGGCGCAGGGCCGCCGCGCCGCCCACGGCCGTGTAAGGCAGCAGCGGCAGCTGCACCGCCTCGGCCACGGCGGCGCGCACATGCTCGGGCGCCGGGAAATGGGAGATGGCAATCGAGAAATCGATCACCTCTTCACCTTGCAACTTCAGTACATCAACGCGTTCGTGCATGGCCGTGGTGGCCAGCGGCCGGGCAGCCGCAATCCGTTTAGATACCTGCATGTCGGGGCGTACCTTTCTTGAAAAGTTAGCCAAAACATTTTACCAAAATGCAATAAAATTGCACTCAGGTTTTTCTATCGTGCGAGCGGCCGGCTCCGCTCAGACGCACAGCGGCGCGGCCGCTGCCGGCTCGGCCTTTCCAGCTTGCGGAATGGAAGCTGTTGCCGTTCCAGCCTGCAACAAGGCGGCAATGCCCTCGGCCGCCAGTGGCGGGCTGAGCAGATAGCCCTGCAGCTCGTCGCAGCCATTGGCGCGCAGAAACTCGCACTGTTGCGCCGTTTCCACGCCCTCGGCGATGACCCGCATCTGCAGCTGGTGGGCCAGCGAGATGATGGCGCGCGCAATGGCCTGGTCGTCGCTGCTGTTGGCCAGGTCGCGCACGAAGGACTTGTCGATCTTCAGACGGCCGATGGGGAAGGATTTCAGCGCCGCCAAACTCGAATAGCCGGTGCCGAAATCGTCGATCGACAGGGCCAGGCCCATGGCCTCCAGCTCGCGCATCTTGGCCACGGCCTGCTGCACATCGCGCATGATCAGCGATTCCGTCACCTCCAGTTCCAGCCAGCGCGGCGCCAGGCCGCTCTGCTGCAAGGCCTCGGCCACGCGCGCTTCCAGGCGCAGATCGTCGAACTGGCGCGGCGAGACGTTGACCGACATGGTCAGCGGCGGCAAGCCGGCGTCCTGCCAGGCGCGCCCCTGGCGGCAAGCTTCGCGCAGCACCCATTCGCCGATGGCGACGATGGCGCCGCTCTCCTCGGCCAGCGGAATGAACTGGTCGGGCCGGATCGCGCCGCGCTCGGGATGCTGCCAGCGCAGCAGCGCTTCAACGCCGAAGATGCGGCCGCTCTCCAGATCCAGCTTGGGCTGGTATTCCAGGCGCAGCTGCCGCTCGTCGACCGCCTTGCGCAAGCCGTCCATCAGGGCCAGCTTCTCTTCCAGCGAGGCGTTCATCTCGCAGGCATAGAACTGGTAGTTGTTCTTGCCGCCATCCTTGGCGCGGTACATGGCCGCGTCGGCGTTCATCAGCAGGGTGCCGGGATCGGCGCCGTCGCGCGGATACATGGAAACGCCGATGCTGCAGCTGACCTGCACTTCCTGCCCTTCCAGGAGCACCGGCCGGATCACCTCGGCGCGGATGCGCTCCAGCAGCGGCGCGATGCTGGCCGCCTCGCCGCAGGCCTGCGGCAGCACCAGCACGAATTCGTCGCCGCCGAAGCGGCCCACGGTGTCTTCGCGGCGCAGGCACAGGGCCATGCGCTCGGCCACCTGTTTCAGCAGCTCGTCGCCGGCATTGTGGCCCAGGCCATCGTTGACCAGCTTGAAGCTGTCCAGGTCGATGAAGGCCACGGCCACGGCCTGCTTGTCGCGCCGCGCCCGTTCGATGGCCTGGCGCAGGCGCTCGCCGATCAGGCTGCGGTTGGGCAGGCCGGTCAGGGTATCGTGGTGGGCCATATGGTAGATGCGCTCCTCGGCCGCCTTGCGCTCGCTGATATCGCGCACAATGGCCACCACGCCGCCCTCCACGCCCACCACTTGCCAGTGCAGCCAGCGCGCATCCACCTGGGGCATGATGTTTTCCATCTCCTCGTGGTGGGTGCCGCCCAGATTGGTGATGCGCACCAGCTTGTCGAAGATGCCGTTCTCGCGCGTCTCGGGCAGCCAGGCGCACAGGGTCTGGCCCTGCAGCTCCTGCTTGCTCAGGCCCGTCATCTTTTCGGCGCGCGAGTTGGCGGTGGTGATGCGGAAATCGGTGATCGCACCCTGTTCGTTGCGCAGGGCGCGCAGCACGAAGAAGGAATCCATATTCGCTTCGGAAGCGGCGGCATAGGTTTCCTGCGCCAGACGGATGCGGCGCCGCGCGCGCGCGCCCTGCCAGCACCACAGCCAGGTCATGGCCATGGCCATCAGCAGCACGGCGCTGGCCACGCCCGCCTCCCACAGATGATTCAGGCGGCGCTGTTCGACGCCGGCCATCACTTCGCTTTCGGCCATGCCGGCCACCGCCGTCAGCGCAAAGCCATGCAGCGGGCGCGCCGCCATATAGCGGCGGATGCCGTCCCAGGGGCTGGCCTGGGGTTGGCCCTGGGACAGCGGCGCGCGCGCCAGGCTCTGGCCCCAGGAAATTTTTTCGCCCACGCGCAGCACGCGCAGCACGCCGTCCTGGCCCAGCAAGCCCTGCACGCCCAGCTCGCCCTGGCGCGAACGCTCGTAGCCGCTGGTGAAATAGGCGGGATCGACTTCGACGATGGCAATGCCGGCGAAATTGCCGGCGGCATCGTTCAGGCGGCGCGTGAAATGCAGATGCCAGTCCTGGTTGGACTGGTCGCGCATGGTCTGCGCCACATACACGCTGTCGCTATTGCGCGCCTTGTGCACCTTGAAGTAATCCTGGCCGCTGACAGGGATATTGCGCGCCGCCGGGCTGCTGGCGAGGGTATTGCCGCGCGCATCGGTCAGGCTGACCACGAACACCAGGCCGGAAGGCAGCAAGCCTTGCTGCGCCAGTTCCTTGAGCGCCTGCTCCGGTCCCTTCTTTTCCGTCACGTACTTGAGCAGCTTGAGGGTCTGGTCGATGCCGTTCAGATTGCGCGCCACCTGCGCTTCGTAAGTGGCGATCAGCTCCTGCACCGATTCCACGGCGGCGGCGCGCGCGCCGGCCCGCTCGGCGTCGATGAAGTGCAAGGTCACGCCCCAGATGGCCGCCAGCAGCACCAGGGTGAACAGCGGCAGGGACAGGAAGGCATCCTGCCACCAGCGCAGCAAACGCATGCCGCGGCTTTCGCGTCGCAGTTGGCCCATCAGTGCACCACCAGCACGGGTTTGACGCTGGCATCCAGCGCACTGCGTTCGATATAGCCGATCATATTCGGGTTGTCCGCCACCAGCTTGCGCACGGCGGCGCTGCTGGCCATTTCGCGCGGCGGCTGGCCGCGTCCGGTAAAGATCATCTTGGTCCAGTAGGCTTTCATCAGGGCCGGGCTTTTCGCCGCCACTTTGCTGTAGAACTCATTGCGCAGCGGCGTGTTGATGGCCTGGTCGATGGCGACCGCCTCCCCGCCTTCGGGAAAACGCGCCACTTCGGCCAGGAAGATATCGGCCACCTGTTCGGCGCGCAGCTGCGCCACCGGGCTGCGGCTGGAGACGATCACCACCAGCTCGGCCGCCACGGCCGGCACGCTCAGCGCGGCGCTCAGGAGCAGCGCTGCCAGTTTGCTTAGTCGCATGACGGCCTCCGTCAAAATACGAAATCGACCACAACGCTGCTGACGCCAAAGGCCTGGCCGGAGCGGAAGCCCGGCTGCACATTGATCAGCGTTCCCGAAGTGCCGCCGTGCGGACGCACGCGGTCATACTGCATTTTCAGGGCGACCGAGGGCGCCACATCCCAGCGCAGGCCGGCGGCCACCGTGTCCTGCACCGAAATCATGCTGAGCCAGGCATTCAGCCCGCCGTTCAGGCGGCGCGCCCGCTCGGCCGCTTGCGGACGCAAGCCGCGCATGGGAATGCCGCGCACCCGGGTCGGGGTATTCGCGTGCACCTTGCCGGCCACCAGATAGGGCGTGAAGGCGCCGATGCGGTAGCCGCCGCTCAGATACATGGCGGTCTTGTCGCCCAGGAAGGAACGGGTATTGATGCGGCCCGCCTCGCCCATCAGGAACCAGTCGCCCGGGTCGTAGTTGAAGCCGAGGCTGACCATGCTGACGCGGCGCTCGCTGGCATCGTAGCGGTTGGCCAGGCGCTCGCCGTAGCGGCCGAAATGGCGGAAGGCGTTGAAAAACTCCTTGCCGTAATTGATGCGCAAGTCGGCGCTGAGCAGGCTGGCGCGCACGCTCAGCGCACCGATGCTGGCCGTGTTGGAAATGCCGGTCAGATCGCTGGCCTTGGCTCGGAAGGCGCGGCTGACATCGATCTCGGTGCGGCCATACAGCAGCTGGGTCACATTCTTGATCCCGCCCAGCTGCCAGCGGTAGCTGGCGTCGATGCCGTCGCTGCTGCTGATGGGCAGGGTGCCGTACAGCTCGACCGGCGGCCGCACCCAGGGCAAGGCATAGCCCGCCTTGCGGTAGTCGGCGGTAACGAACAGCGGCAAGGCGATGCGGCCGATGCGCAGGCTGAGGTCCGGCGTGGCCTGGTATTTGATATTGGCCCACTCGACCTTGGGCTGCCAGGAATCGAGCAGGCGGCGTTCGGACACCACCTGCACCACGGCCGACCAGTTGCGGTCGAACTGGGCGCCGAGCTGCACGCCGAAGCGGCTGTCCACCGCCGTGCTCCATTCGTGGCTATGGCCGGCCTGGCCGGGATTAAGGGGATTGGCGGTGAAATCGGCCTGCTTTTCGCTGGAACGCACGGCGCCCAGGCTGCCGAAACCGCCAAAAGTCCAGCTCGGCAAAGCGCTGGCCGGCGCGGGTGCCGGCGCCACGGCCGCTTCGGCGGCAACGCTGGTATCGGCAGGGCTTGCCAGCGCCGGTTCGGCGCTGTCCTTCGCGGTCTGGGCATGGGCAGCGGCCACGGGTAGGGCCAGAGCCAGACAAGCGAAGGGAATCAGATGACGCTGCTTCTGCATTAATATGTTTCCGATAAACTAATCGCAGCAGGAAAGCAGCGCACAAGGCTGCCCACGGCCTGTTCCAGCACCGCGGCACTTCCTGCAAGTGGTAAAGGTGGCAGCGCCAACTGCGGCTGCGTGGATCAACGGATGCGCGCACGGCGCGCCTTGAATTCTCACACTTTATAACAGCCCCCTAGGGCTGTCGATAAATTTCCATAGAGAATCACTTCTATTTTTATAGAAACATTTTCATTCTTGCTAAAACCGGGGCGGCGCGGCGCCTGCCGTACAATGGCGTTTTTTGCATGAAGGGAAGGACGGGCGGTGAGCATGCAGCTTTCTTGCGGCACCTTGATTGTCAACGCGGCGGGCGAACTGCTGCTGTGCCATGTGACCGGCACCGCCAACTGGGACATCCCCAAGGGCTTGCTCGACCCGGGCGAAACGCCGCTGCAGGCGGCGCGGCGCGAATTGCGCGAGGAAGCGGGCCTGGAACTCGACGCCGCCCTGTTCCGCGACCTGGGCGAGTTCGATTACCGGCGCGACAAGCGCCTGCACCTGTTCCACGTCGCCGCCGGCGACGGCCTGTGCCAGCTCGACCAGCTGCATTGCAGCAGCTTCTTCCCCCACCACCGCACCGGCGAAGCCACGCCCGAATGCGACGGCTTCCGCTGGGCCAGCCGCGACGAAGTGCGCACCCTCTGCTGGCCGCGCATGGCCCAGCGCCTGCTGTCGCTGGATTGGTAGCCGCCAGCAGAATATTGGCATAACTGCTAGTCTAGACGCCTCTGCGCTTCCGCAGGTTTCCAGATGACGAAAGGCCGACCGCATGACCGACCAGCAGATCCCCCTCCACTCCGGCTTTGGCGCCACCACCACGGCAACGCAAGTGCTTGCCGGACTCGATCTATCCAATATGACGGCCATCGTTACCGGCGGCCATTCCGGCCTGGGTCTGGAAACGACTCGAGCCTTGGCCCAGGCTGGCGCGCGGGTCATCGTTGCCGCCCGCAATCCCGCCTCCGCCAGGATGCAGGTGGCGGACCTGGATAAGGTCGAAGTGGCGCAATTGGACTTGGGCAATCTCGGCAGCGTGCAAGACTTCGCCGACACTTTTCTGGCGACCGGCCGCCACCTCGATATCCTGATTGGCAGCGCCGGCATCATGGCTTGTCCCGAAACACGCTTGGGGCCGGGCTGGGAAGCGCAGTTTGCCACCAACCATCTTGGACACTACGCCCTGGTTAACCGGCTCTGGCCCGCCCTGCAAGGCGGCGCTCGGGTCGTGTCCGTCTCGTCCGCAGGACATCAGCAATCGGGCATGCGCTGGGATGATGTGCACTTCACGCAAGGCTATGACAAGTGGCTCGCTTATGGCCAGGCCAAGACTGCCAATGCCCTGTTTGCCGTCCACCTGGACAAGCTGGGCCGGGACGCCGGCGTGCGGGCGTTTTCCCTCCATCCCGGCAAGATTTTCACCCCGCTGCAGCGCCATCTGGCGCAGGAGGAAATGATTGCCGCCGGCTGGCTTGACGAAAAGGGCAATCCCGCCGATCCCACATTCAAGACCCCGGAGCAAGGTGCGGCCACCCAGGTATGGGCGGCAAGCTCGCCCCGGCTGGCTGGCCTGGGCGGACTGTATTGCGAGGACTGCGACATTGCCCGCGTCGACGCAGGCCACCCGCCATCCTTTGTCGGCGTCAGCCCCCATGCGATTGATCCGGAGCAGGCGGAACGCCTGTGGGCCTTGTCCGCCGAACTCACCGGCACCAATGCCTTCAACTAGGGAAACTCAGACTCCGCCGCCACAGCGCATCGTGGTCGCCGTTACGTAGGAGGCGGCCGGGGATAGCATCCACGCCACCGCTTCGGCGATTTCTTCCGGCTGGGCCGGACGCTGCATGGGAATGCGCGAGGTCACGCGCTGTGCCCGGTCCGGTTCGCCCGCCGCCGCGTGGATCTCGGTCAGGGCGAAACCGGGCGCCACGCCGCACAAGCGGATGCCTTCGGTCGCCAGCTCCTTGCCCAGGCCCATGGTGAAGCCATCCACCGCCGCCTTGCTGGAGGCATACCAGACATATTCATGCGGGCTGCCGCTGGCGGCTGCCGTGGACGACACATTCACCACCACCCCGCCCTGCCCGCCGCGGCGGAAAGCGGCAATGGCAGCGCGCGTGCAATCCATCAGGCCCAGCACATTGGTGCGGAACACCGCCTCCACCATGACGGGATCGGCCTCGGGGAATTTGCCGAGACGGCCGGTGATGCCGGCGTTATTCACCAGGGCCGTGGGCAGGCCCAGTTCGCGCTCCACCGTGGCGAACAGGCGCTGCACCTGCTCCGGCACGGCGACGTCAGCCTGCACGGCCAGCGCCTTGCCGCCGGCAGCGCGAATGGCCGCCACCACCGACTCGGCCGCCACCTCATCGCGCTGGTAATTGACGGCCACCGCATAGCCTTCGCGCGCCACCCGTTTTGCCACGGCCGCGCCGATGCCGCGCCCCGCCCCCGTTACGATCACGACCTTGTCCATGCTGCGTCCCATGAGAAACAATCATGGCAAGACAATATCACGGCGCGGGCGGCAGTGCAGCGGGCGCCAGGCCCGTGGCAGCCGGACCATGCAGCACCTTGCCGTCGATGCCGAAGCGCGAACCGTGGCAGGGGCAATCCCAGGACTGCTCCTGGCCGTTCCAGTGCACCGCACAACCCATATGCGGACAGGCCGCCGACAAGGCCAGCAAGCCGCCTTGCCGCGTGCGGTGCACGGCCAGCAGGCGCACGCCGTCGCGCAGCAGCGCGCCCTGGCCGGGCGCGATCTGGTCCACCGACTCCACCTGGCCCTGGCGCGCCCAGTCGGCATACTGGGCCATGGTATTGGCCTGCTCCAGCACCAGCTCGCCCAGGCCGTGCAGCGGCGTGCGCGCCGGTTCGTACAGGCCGGCCCAGGGATTGGGCCGCTCCATGATCAGGTCCGTCACCAGCATGGCGCCGGCCGTGCAATGCGTCATGCCGTTGCCCGAATCGCCCGTGATGACGAAGACATTCTTGCCATCCATGGGGTTGTGGCCCAGATAAGGCAGGCCATCGGCCGGCTCCATCACCGTGCCCGACCAGCGCCACACCACTTCGCGCAGCATGGGGAAGCGCAGCCTCGCCCAGGCTTCGATGGCGTCGTAGCGCGCCTCGCCGCGCGCATCCTGGCCCACCTTGTGATCCTGGCCGCCGACGATCAGCACGTCGTAGGCCGTGTCGGCCGCATCGCCCGCCAGCCGCACATAGTAGTAAGGCTGGCCGGTATCCCACAGCAGCATGGAGGGCAGCTGCTGGCGCGCCACGCGCAGGCCCAGCACATGGCTGCGGTAGGCGGCCAGCTTGGTATGCATTACCAGCCTGTCGTTGAACGGCGTATTGGTCGCCACCACCACGGCGCGCGCGCCGATCTCGCCCTGCGCCGTGGCCACGCTTTGCCACACGCTGTCGCCGCTGATGTCATGCGCGCGGGTGGCGCCGTGTATGCGCCCGCCCAGGCGCGCGATGGCGTCGGCCAGGCCGTTCAGATAGCGCAGCGGATGAAATTGCGCCTGACCGGCAAAGCGCAGGCAAGGGCCGGTATCCCATTCGCGCAGGCCGGGCACGCGCGGCAGCAGTTCCACCTCCAGTTCGAGCTGGCGCGCCGCCTGATATTCGCGCTCGATCAGCGGCTGGTGCGCGGCAAGTGCGGCCACCAGATAACCATCCAGGCGCTGCCAGGCGCAGGCGATCTTCTCGCGCTGCACGATGGCTTCCACCAGAGCGATGGCGCAGCGGCTGCTGTCCGCCACCTGCTGCGCGGCGTGGCCGCCGAAACGGCGCTGGATTTCGCAATAGCGCTCATCGGGCGGAAAGAAATGGGCCGTGGTGCGGCCGCTCTCGCCCGCGCCCACATCCTCGGCGTCGATGACGATGACCTGCTTGCCCTCCCTGAGCAGCAGATAGGCCGCCGTCAGCCCGGCAATCCCGGCGCCGATCACGCAGACGTCGGTCTGGGCCTGGCCCGCCAGCGGCGGAAACGGCGGCGCGGGCGCGGTGGCGGTCCACAGCGAGGTGCTCGATCCTATGCCTTGCATGACAGTCTCCCTTGCGAGTGTAGGGATATGCAGCCGCCTCCAGCACAAGCTACCAATCGTATGTTACGATTGGTAGGTTAATTCGTTTTCTTCAACCCACGGAGGTTTTATGACTGCACCTGTACTCATTATCGGCGGTTCCGGCATTGTTGGCGCGCGCGCCGCGCGCACCCTGCACCAGCTGCATCCCAGCCTGCCCATCGTGCTCGGCGCCCGAGATCTGGAGAAAGCCGGCGCCGTGGCGCGCGAAATCGATCCCGCCACAGTCAGCGCCGCGCGCATCGACCTGAGCCGTCCCGGCCTGGGCCTGCCCGCCGATGCGCGCTTCAGCGCCGTCGCGGTCTTCCTCAAGGACGATACCCTGAATTCGCTGAAATACGCGCAAGCCCATGGCCTGCCGTACATGAGCGTCTCCAGCGGCACCTTCGAGCTGGGGCCGGAAGTGGCGCACTACATCCACCGCCCCCAGGCCAGCGCGGTCCTGCTGGGCAGCCAGTGGCTGGCCGGCGCGGCCACCCTGCCCATCCTGCAATTCGTGCGCGAATTCGCCAGCGTCGATGCCATCCGCATCGGCGTGCTGCTCGACGAGCAGGATATGGGCGGTCCCGCCGCTTATGCCGACTACGAGCGCATCATCGGCAAATCGCCGCACACGCTGGTGCTGAGCGGCGGCCAATACCGCTGGATCGCCAGCAGCGACAACGGCAGCACCCTGGTCAGCGTGGACGGCGTGCCCTTGCCCGCCCAGCCCTACGCGCCGTTCGATGTGATCAGCCTCGGCGCGGCCACC
Organism: Massilia sp. BJB1822; assembly: GCF_013369485.1. Taxonomy (GTDB): domain Bacteria; phylum Pseudomonadota; class Gammaproteobacteria; order Burkholderiales; family Burkholderiaceae_D; genus Rugamonas. Next base: position 182,731 of record NZ_JABWEB010000002.1, on the reverse strand, counting down.
GGCGCACGCGACATACGGCTCGATATCGCGCTGGGCGAATCGGCCAGCCGCCGCCGCGGCGCCGCCTTCTCCACCGAAATCATCATCGAAATCAGCGGCCGCGACGCCGGCGGCGCGGCACGCCAGGTCCGGCACGAGCTGGTGCACCCCGCAGGCCAGGCGGCGCTGACGGCGCTGGGCGTGGCGCTCGGCATCGAAAGGCTGCTGGGACTGGACGGACGCGCCGCACCCGGCCCCGGTCTGTACTTCCCCGAAACGCTGATCGAGCCGCGCTACATGCTCGAACGCCTGCGCGACAGCGGCGCCATCCTGGAGCGCCAGGAACTGGCAGCGGCCTGAGCGCGCAGGTGCTAAGGACCGCTTTTGGCCGGCGCATACCACTTGCAGCCCGGCCAAAACTGGTCCGCACAATTTAACAAATTTGTTATTTTCTTATGCGTGAATTACTGCATTGCAGCAGATTTCTTCATAGGGACGCCAGAAAAACACCACTTTTTAAATTGCAAACCTAACATTATTAGCATTTCGAAACTGGTATTACAGTGGATGCATTTAATGAAACCACTTGACTACCACTTTGAGCCACCGCATTCTCGTCCCTGCTTTTCCACGCGTAGGGGTTTACTCACAATCAGGAGACAATAATGCGACACGCTATCAGGGCGAACAGCCTGGTCATAGGCATCATCGGCAGCATGCTTGCTGCCTGCGGTGGAGGTGGCGGCGGCACGGACGCCGGCGGCATCTCGGGAAAAACGCAAGCGGCACCCATGGCGGCCGCCGCCTGCGCCGCATGGAGTTCCAGCCAGGTCTACACCGCAGGCGACTGCGTGACCTATAACGGCAAAACCTATAAAGCCAAGTGGTGGACCCAGAACAATGTTCCGGGCGCCGACCAGTGGGGCCCATGGCAGTTGCAGACCGACACGCCAACGCCAACGCCGACTCCTACGCCGACTCCCACACCAACCCCAACGCCGACGCCCACGCCGACGCCAACCCCTACTCCAACTCCGACACCCACCCCGACGCCAACGCCAGTCGGCCGCGAAATCGGTTCCTACTTCGCGCAATGGGGCGTGTATGGCCGCGCCTACGAGGTGGCCGACATCCACACCACCAAGACCCCGGTCAACGGCGTACAAACCAGCATCGCCGACCAGCTCACCTTCATCAACTACGCCTTCGGCAACGTCTACGCCAAGAACGGCGGCTATGAATGCGATATGGTCACCAAGACCGAAACCGGCAACCAGTCGCCGCCGCCAGCCGACGCCGGGACCGGCGGCGATGCCTGGGCCGACTACCAGCGCCAGCCGGCGCGCACCGTCAACGGCCAAACCGTGCCGTGGGATGCCAAGCTGTCCGGCAACTTCCTGCAGCTGAAACTGCTCAAGCAAGCCCACCCGAACCTGAAAGTCTTCATCTCGCTGGGCGGCTGGACCTGGTCGAAATACTTCTCGGCCGCGGCCAAGACCGACGCCCTGCGCAAGCAGCTGGCCAAATCCTGCGTCAAGCAATTCATTGCCGGCGACCTGCCGGTGCAGGATGGACGCGGCGGCCCCGGCACCGGCAAGGGCGTGTTTGACGGCATCGACATCGACTGGGAATACCCGGGCGGCGGCGGCCAGCCGTACAACACGGTGGACGCGGTGAACGACAAGCACAACTTCACGCTGCTGATGCAAGCCTTCCGTGAAGAACTCGATGCCCAGGGCGTCAAGGACAACAAGCGCTACCTGCTGACCGCCGCCGTCGGCGCCGGCGTGGACAAGATCAACAACACCGAACCGGCCCTGTACCAGCAGTACATGGACTGGGTCAACTTGATGACCTACGACTTCCACGGCGCCTGGGAAAACACCACCAACTTCCACTCGCCGCTGTACCACGACCCGGCCGATCCCTCGACCGGCAATGTCGCCAAGTACAACACCCACGACGGCATCACCGCCCTGGTCGCCGCCGGCATGCCGAAGAACAAGATCCTGCTCGGCGTGCCCTTCTACGGACGCGGCTGGAAGAACGTGCCTGCCGGCGCCAACGGCAACGGCCTGTACCAGACGGCTGGCGGCGGCGCCAACGGCGCCTGGGAAACCGGCATCGAGGACTACAAGGTTCTCATAGGCAAGGCCGGCACCCGCACCTACCACCCCGTCACCAAGCAGCTCTTCCTCTACACCACCACCGGTGAATGGTGGAGCTACGACGACGCCACCGTGATCGGCACGAAGATGCAGTACATGCGCGATCAAGGCCTGCGCGGCGCCTTCTCCTGGGAGCTGGACGGCGACGCCAGTGGCGCCCTGACCAGCGAAGTCTGGAAAGGCCGCTAAGCCACTGCCGAGCCCGTGTCCACCTTGGGGTCAGACCCCAAATCGGACACGAGCTCGGCCTTAGCTGACCTGTCTTACAGATGAGACCGTGTCCGATTGGGGTCTGACCCCACGGTGGACACGGGCTCGACTATTCGAGGAGGCATCATGAAACGTCGTGCGACGGTGCATCAGCTGCGCAATATCGGGGATGACTGGCGGCGCTGGATTGGGGAGAATCTGATCCTGGGCACGCCCCCGGAGGCGCTGGCCGGCATCCTGCAGCAGAACGGCATCTCCAGCGTCGAGGCGCACCATGAGATCGAGGCGGCGCTGCGCAGCCCCTATCTGCAAGGTTCGCAGCGCCTGCGCAACCGGCTCGCCAAGCGCGATTGGGTGATCGGCATCCAGGCCCAGCTCAACCGCCTGGCGCCCATCCATATTCCGCGCCGCGAGAAGCTGTCGCGCGAGGATTTCCTGCAGCAGCACTATGCGCTGAACCGCCCCGTCATCATCACCGGCATGCTGGACGATTGCGCGGCGCGCAGCAAGTGGACCCTGGATTTCTTCGCCAGCCAGTTCGGCGAGCGCAGCGTCGAGGTGCAGTTCGGGCGCAACGCCGACCAGGATTATGAAATGAACAGCATCGCCCACAAGCGCCAGATCCCTTTCGGCGAATTCGTGGAGCTGGTGCGCAGCAGCGGCCATACCAACGATTTCTACATGACGGCCAATAACGATTCGCGCAACCGCCACGCGCTGCGCGAGCTGTGGGCCGACGTGCCGGCCTTGCCCGAGTATCTGAAGCCGGCCGGCGAGCAGCAGGGCTTTTTCTGGTTCGGCCCCGCCGGCACCATCACCCCCTTCCACCATGATCTGACCAATAACTTCATGGTGCAGATCATGGGCCGCAAGCGCGTGCGCCTGATCGCGCCCTGCGACACGCCGCGCCTATACAACCAGCGCCACTGCTTCACCCCGGTCGATGGCCGCGCCATCGATGTGCAGCGCTATCCGGACATGACGGGTGTTCCGGTACTGGACTGCGTTCTGGAACCAGGCGAGATCCTGTTCCTGCCGGTGGGCTGGTGGCATTTCGTGGAGGGTCTGGATATTTCCGTGACCATCGCCGCGACCCACTTCTTGTGGGACAACGATTTCTATAGCAATTACCCGCCTAATCACGATTTCTAAAAACGGAGACAGAATGAAAACCTACAGCACCTTACTCATGGTCTTGCTGGGCGGCGCCCTGGCGGCCTGCGGCGGTGGCGGCGGCGACAATGGCGCCAGCGCGCCCACCGGCACGCGCCTTGCCGCCGCCCCCGCGCCCGCTCCGGCCGCCGCCTGCGCCGAGTGGAGCGCCAGCCAGGTCTACACGGCCGGCGCCTGCGTCACCTATCAAGGCAAGACCTATACCGCCAAATGGTGGACCCAGAACAATGCGCCGGGCGCCGACCAGTGGGGCCCATGGCAGCTGCAAACCACGCCAACGCCTACGCCGACTCCAACGCCCACCCCGACGCCGACACCCACGCCTACTCCAACACCGACGCCCACCCCAACTCCCACGCCCACGCCAACACCGACGCCCACTCCTGTGGCCTGCCGTCCGGACGGCCTGGTCTCCGGCGTCACCAATGTGCCGTACTGCGGTGTCTACGATACCGATGGCCGCGAGAAGCTGGCCAATGGCCTGCATCGTCGCATCGTCGGCTACTTCACCAGCTGGCGCACTGGCAAGAACGGCGCCCCGTCCTATCTGGTCACCGATATCCCGTGGGATAAGCTCACCCACATCAATTACGCCTTCGCCGGCGTGGACAAGAGCACCTTCAAGGTCAAGCTGGGCAGCGGGGCGGATAATCCCGATACCGGCGTCACCTGGCCCGACATCCCGGCCGCCGCCATGGACCCCAGCCTGCCATACAAGGGCCACTTCAATCTCTTCAGCCAGTACAAGAAGCGCTATCCGGGCGTGAAGATCATGCTCTCGGTGGGCGGCTGGGCCGACAGCGGCGGCTTCTATCCGGCCACCACCAATGCCGACGGCAGCATCAACACGGCCGGCATCAACACCCTAGCCGATTCCATGGTGGCCGTGCTGCGCCAGTACACCTTCTTCGACGGCATCGACATCGACTACGAGCATCCGACCACGAATAACGAGGCCGGCAACCCGCTCGACTTCGGCCTGTCGAAACCGCGCCTGGCTGGCCTGATGAAGAGCTATAACCAGCTGCTCAAAGTGGTGCGCGACAAGCTCGACGCCGCCGCAGTGGCCGACAACCGCTACTACCTGCTGACCATCGCCGGCTCGGCTTCGGGCTGGGTGCTGCGCGGCGAGGAAAACCTGTCGGGCCTGAAGCACCTGGACTACGCCAGCCTGATGTCGTATGACCTGCATGGCGGCTGGAACCAGTTCGTCGGCCCCAACGCCGCCCTGTTCGACGACGGCAACGACGGCGAACTGCGCGCCGCCAACGCCTACTCCTACGGCGGCATCGGCTACCTGAACGTGGACTGGGCTTACCGCTACTACCGCGGCGCGCTGCAGGCAGGCCGCATCAATATCGGCGTGCCTTACTACACCCGTGGCTGGCGCGATGTGAACGGCGGCAGCAGCGGCCTGTGGGGCACCACCGCCCTGGTCAGCGATACCGTGGTCTGCGCCGGCACCAAAACCTGCGGCACAGGCGCCATCGGCATCGACAACGTCTGGTTCGACCTCGACACCAACGGCAAGCCCCTGCCCGGCGGCGGCAATCCGCTGTGGCATGCGCTGAACCTGCAGAACGCCATCGTGCCCGACTACCTGGATGCCTACGGCGTCACCGAGAAAACCCTGACCGGCACCTACCAGGCCAACTACAACGCCACCCTGGTGGCGCCATGGCTGTGGAACGCCACGCGCAAGGTCTTCATCTCGACCGAAACCACGCAGTCCATCGCCACCAAGGCCAAGTACATCGTCGACAACAATATCGGCGGCATCATGATCTGGGAACTGGCGGGCGACTACGACTGGCATCCGTCGAAAAACGGCGGCAAGGGCGAGTACTTCATGGGCTACACCCTGACCACCAATGTCTTCAACGCCTTCAAGGCGGCCGGTCCGTATGGCCACAAGCGCGCCGAAAGCGTGATTCCGGCCACCAGCGCCAAGGTCAGCATCTCGCTGGGCAGCTGGGCCTTGGGCGACAGCAGCTATCCGATCAACCCGGTGATGACGGTGACGAACAACAGCGCCACCACCATCCCCGGCGGCTCGGTGGTGGAGTTCGACTATCCGGTGTCGGCGCCCGCGAATATGAGCGACCAGTCGGGTTATGGGCTGAAGGTGATCAAGGCCGGCTACACGGGGCCGAACAATATCGGCGGCTTCAAGGCCAACTTCAACCGCGCCCAGTTCACCATCCCGGCCTGGCAGTCGATTGCGCCGGGCGCATCGGTGGCGCTGACCTTGAACTACCAGCTGCCGATCTCCGGTCCCTCGGCCTACACCATCACAGTGGGCGGCGTGCGCTATGCGCTGAGCAGCGAATATCCGGAACTACCGGTGGGCCTGCAATAAACCGCGTTTGAAAATCCGCGCACCGTGGCCCAGACCACGGGCGCGCCAGGCGGAGCACCGGGGCAAGCAGCCCTGGCGCTCCGCTTCTTCCATCAAGGAGACAAACATGAAATCCCCTTTCCCGCTTGCGGCGCTGGGCCGCGCCCATCCTTCCGCTCTCGCTTCCGCCGTGCTGCCCGCCCTGCTGCTGGCTGCCTGCGGCGGCTCTTCCTCCGACAGTCCAGCCAGCGCCCAGCAGCACCAGGGCTTGCGCATGGCTGCCGCGTCGGCCGCCGCCTCCTGTCCGGCATGGAACAGCAGCCAGGTTTACACCGCCGGCATGTGCGCCATCTACCAGGGCAAGCAGTACGAAGCCAAATGGTGGAACCAGGGCAGCACGCCGAACCAGGCCGATACTTACGGCCCGTGGAAATACATCGCCGATGCACCCGATCCAGATCCAGGTCCTGGTCCCGGCCCTGGCCCAGGACCGGGCGGCGTGCCGACCAAGGCCCAGGCCGAGGCAAAGGAAGTGGCGTTGACCGACAACGATTTCTTCCGCAAGGTGAAGGCATCCATTCGCACCCTGGACAATGCGGGCGTGGATGCGGTGACGCCGGGTGCGGCCTCCAATCCGGCCAATGTGAAGCGGGTCGAGCGCCTGCTGCCGGAAACCAAATGGGAGTTCTACTTCTCCATCCGCGAGGCCAGCTACACCTACCGCCGCTTCCTGCAGGCCATAGCCAAATTCCCCGCCATCTGCGACGACTACAGCGACGGCCGCAACGCCGACGCCATCTGCCGCCACAGCCTGGCCACCATGTTCGCCCACTTCGCACAGGAAACCGGCGACCATAACGCCAGCATTCCCCTGCCGCAATGGCGCCAGGGCCTGAAATATCTGCGCGAACTGGGATGCGAGGAGAATGGTCCGGGCTGCGGCTACAACACCGAATGCGCCGATCCGGTCTTCAATACCGTCTGGACCTGCGGCCGCAATGCCGACGGCAGCTACAAGAAATACTTCGGGCGCGGCGCCAAGCAGTTGTCCTACAACTACAACTACGGTCCCTTCTCGCAGGCCATGTACAAGGGCGACCAGTCGGTTCTGCTGAAAGATCCCGACCTGGTGGCATCGACCTGGCTGAACCTGGCCTCGGCCACCTTCTTCTTCGTCTTCCCGCAGCCACCCAAGCCCTCCATGCTACATGTGCTGGATGGCACCTGGGTGCCGAACCAGGCCGACCGCACGGCCGGCGCAGGCAACAACTTCGCCACCACCATCATGATCATCAACGCCGAGTGCGGACAGGGAACGGAAAAACCGGCGGCACAGAACCGCATCGACTACTACAAACAGTTCGCAGCGGACCTGGGCTGGAATATCGGCAGCGAACAGCTGTCCTGCGCCAGCATGCAGCGCTTTGGGCCATCCAGCTCGGCGGCCTACAACATCTATTGGGAAAAAAACTGGAGTTCGGGCGGCGATTACCAGTGCCAGCTGGTGAGCTATCAGACGCCGTACAGCGCCCTCATTGCGGGCAACTACGTGAAGTGCGTGGAAAAGAACTGGAATGTCGTGCTGAAGTAAGGCTTATCCGCGCGGGCAGGTGGCGCATTCCATCCCGCCTGCCCGCTCAGGCAAAGGCCGAACCTATGCAAACTGCAAGGGGAAATCGTCTTCGGCCATCCTTTGCAGCGCCGCTTGCAGTTCCGCCTTTTGTGCCGGACTTTCAAATGCAATCAGCAGTAGGCCAGCGACGTCCAGAAACTTCTTTCCCTTCTCGTTGAGGCGGATGCAAAGCCCGCCATCGTCCACGGCTATCGACGCAATGCCGCCGTAGCCGGAACGGGCCTGGTCCTCGATCTCGATATGGGCCACGTTCATGCCCAACTCCTCGTCCTGCTCGTCCGGCTCCAGGGTTTTCTGCAGCAGGACGTACTTGTGCGGCTCTTTGCCGTCATCCAGGAAGCCGATTGTCAGGCTGTATTCATCTTCCTCGATACTGATTGTCTTGGCAGCGATTTTGTAATCCATCTTTGCTCTCCTTTTCGGCGCCAATGATAGCTCAGGCTTGATTGCCGCGCAGCGCCCGCTGACGCAATGCCTCCACCCACTCATTGCCCACATCGCCCAGACAATCCATCAAGGGCCAGCCTGGCGCAGTTTCAATCAAGTGCATCAACGATGAGGCCAGACCGAAATATCCATCCTGACCAAATAGCTTGATCAGCACCCTTGCCTCGTCGTCGCTGACGGGCCGCCGTATCGCCTGATACAGTTCGCCGTATTGGCGCACGCGATCGGGCAGCCCTTCCGCCTCGGGAGGGAACGGCCCCAGCAAAGCCAGTTGCGCAACTTCTGATCGGATATTTTTCATGCTTGTGGCGGCTCGAATGAACTGGTGGCGCCTCGCCTCGCTTAGCCGGACCATCGAGCCTGGGACTGCGGACGCTGACGCGGGCATATTGACCGGCCGGGCAGGCCCGCAGCAATGTCATCCAAGCAGGTGCTTCCCCCAAACCGGATACCGTATCATAGTCCCACTTGTGCACATCCAGTCGGTTCCCCAGTCGTCTGGCAATTGCACGTTACGGTTTGCCAGCGCAGGTTGCCCTGAATGAGGAAGGTATGCAGAAACATATTGCAGTAGAAATCAATCAATTGATGCTGGAATTTTCAAAAAAGCTGAACGATTCGCTACTCTTGTTGCGAGATAGCGGCGAGCAGGATGATTTTGAAAAATATCGGGAAGATGCAGGCAAGCTCATGACAATCATGTATCTGGATATCATGAAGCCGATCCACCTTTGCTATCCCGACTTGGAGTCCCCAGGCTTAAGTTAGTAAGCCGGGTTATTAGTTGCTGGGAATGACCCGGCTGGAAGCACAAATCTTCATTTTCTTGCTGCCAAGCTGAGGGCACGGGCCAGGGTTAAGTCGGTGCCTCCCTAAGACTTGAACGCCCGGTTCATGCCAAACACCACACCGGACAGGCAGGCGGCAAGAATGGCCAGCACGGTCCAGGCGAAGGCGCCGGAGCCGGCGCGGTCGAGCAGGATGCCACCCACGACGCCGCCGATGGCGACGGCGGTGTTCCAACCTGTGGTGTACATGGACTGGGCCACATCGATGCCGTCGCCGGCAAAGCGCGCCAGCGCCGTCTGCGTGATGGTCGCGAAGCCGCCCACCGCCACGCCCCAGATGGCGGCGGCCAGATACACCATCCACGGCGTCGCGGCCCACAGGCCAAGCAGCAGCGCGGCCAGCGCAAATATCGCGATATTGATCACCCCCAGCCGGCGCACATGTCGGTCGACCAGCAGGCCGACGCACCACAGGCCGGCGATGGAACCCAGGCCGAAGACGAACAGCACCAGGTCAACCTTGGCCGACAGGCCTGCAGGCTGCAGCAGCGGTTCGATATAGATGTAGAGAATATTGTGCGCGACCACAAAGCTGAAGACCACGAACAGCACCGCGCGGATGCCGCGCTTGAGGAAAACGCTGCCCAGCGTCTGGCGCCGCTCGCGGCTCTGGCCGGGATAATCGGGCACGATGGCCAGCACCCAGGCTGCCAGCAGCAGCGCCAGGCCGCTCATCAGGCCAAACGCGCCCTGCCAGCCGATCAGGCGGCCCAGCACGGCGCCGAGCGGCACCCCCAGCACCAGGGCAAGGGTGCCGCCCGCGCCCGTCAGCGCAATGGCCCGCCCTGCCAGGTGCGAGGGCGAGATGCGCACCGCATACCCCGCCAACAGCGACCAGACAACGCCGCCGAACACCCCGGCGCAGAAGCGCGCCACCAGCGAGACAGTGTAGTTGTCCGAGAGTGCGGTCACGAGATTGACCAGGGCAAAGCCGCAAATGGCGCTCAGCAGCAGCGGACGGCGGCGCAGGCCTTGGGTCAGCAGGGTCATCGGAATGGCGGCGGCAAACGCACCCACGGCATAGGCGGTGATGAATTGTCCAGCCAGGCTTTCGGACACTTTCAAGCCCGTCGCGATGGAAGAAAGCAGGCCGGCTGGGAGAATTTCGGTCAGCAGCGTGATGAAGGCGGCCATGGCCAGAGCCAGCAGCCCGCTGACGGGCAGGCGATCCGCCTCCCGTTGCGGGATGGCGGTAGTTGCGTGATTCATAAAACAATATCCTTAGTACAACGATTGCTGCGCCATTAGAGGCGCGGTTGCGCCATAGTAACAGCTCCTGTGAAAGTGAATATCTGCTGCAGCGAATAACACCTATGCCTCTGGCGTCATCAATATGGCGGCGAACACCTGCCGCTGGGCTAGCGTGCCATAATGCGCACGCAGAGTTAGTACAACCTCATACAAAAGCAGAAAGAACAATGAACGAAGAGCAACTCGAACAACAAGAGTGGGATATCGTCCGGAATTATCTCGTCAGCGCCACCAAGGCACAGCGGCATATCTTTGCTGCGCGCGCCAACTATGACGGCAATAGCGAGGCATTCCGTTGGCTCGTCGACAGTACGGAAACCGATCAAGCGACGGCTTTGCTCCTGTACTGGAATCTCGGCGCCGCCTGGTATGTGCAGTTCGATTCGGCGGAGGCATCCTCGAGCCCAGCCACGTACCAGCTGCTGCGCCTTATCGAGCAACGCTGCACGGCAGGCTTCTATGAGACTGCCGCCATCTACTTCGACCCGCATCGCAGCTCGGGGGCGCGGCCAGACGACTATCCGGACATTCCGGTCAAAGTAGCCATTCCCGACATCATGCTGCGCCCTGTCGAAGGCAGCGAGCGTGTCGACATTGAAGGCGACCCCAAAGGTTACGATGAAGGCCTTCCTTTCGACATTGCGGAGGCAATCTACGCGCTTACAGCGAATAAGGAACGGCATAAGGACGGTCAGCCCTGTTCGATCAGGGCCTGGCATGCGGCCTGGGATCTTGATCCACTTTGCGCAGGAAGTCGAAAACGGTTCTGGTGAAGACGGCGGCCGGCGCGAACTCCACCTTATCCCAGGTATCCGTGGTCTTGTGGTAGTCGGGAATGCCTTCTGCCTTGCCGAAGACGCGGTTGCTGATGCCGATCTTGCCGAACGGGCCGGCGTCGTAGGAGAAGCTGTCTTCGTTCTCGGGCGGATACTCGTGCGAGTATTCGTCATCATCATCGTTGACGCCGTTGTAGGCCTGCTTGAACCAGGTCTCGGCATAGCGGTCCCGCTGGGCCTGGGAATAGCTGCTCCAGCGCTCGAAACCCCGGCCGATCATGTCGATGGAAATCATCAGCACGATATTCTTGTTGGGGAAGCCGGGCAGAGGATGGGCGACATGGTGCATGGACCCCATTTCCCCCTGCTCTTCCGCGCCATAAGCCACGAACATCAGGGTGCGCTTATTGCTGCCCTTATAGTGGGCGAACATGCGCGCCAGTTCCAGGGTCGCCGCCAGGCCGGACAGATCGTCATTCGCGCCCGGATAGTGGTCGCCGCCCGGCGTGCGTCCCAGGTGGTCGCGGTGGGCGCTGACGATGATGACTTCGCGCGCCAGCATTGGATCGTTGCCGGGAAGGATGCCGATCACATTGCTGGTCGCCATGCGCTTGCCCAGCAGCGGATTGGCCGGATTGCCATGGCTTTCGCCATCCGGCTGGGAGATGGTGGTGTAAAAGCGCTGCAGATAGCCGTCCTTCACGGCCGCCAGCAAACCTATGTCCTGGAATTCCTTGACGATGACATCGCGCGAGCGGCTGTCGCCCGCCGTGCCGGGCAGACGGCCCTCATATTCCGCATCGGCCAGCTCTTCAACCAGATCGCTCATTCTTTGCGCATCCACAGTGGGCGGCTGATCGTCGCGGCGCCTCTCGGCAGCGTTCAGATTCAAGGCCACCCCGGAAAGCAGGCCAGCCACCAGCAGGCATAGCGCGCCTTGTCGCATCAAACATTTCATAAAAACCTTTCGCCTTTCACACTTGCTGAAAATAACTTTATTGACAATCTAAGACAGTCGTCCTAATATCAAATTTAGGACAACCGTCCCACATCAATCTTTACTTGCTTACGATGCCAACCCGCGACCACATATTGGAAGCTGCCGACCAGTTGTTCTATGAACAGGGCTTCGAAAGCACCTCATTCGCGCATATTGCCGATGCGGTAGGCATCTCGCGCGGGAATTTTTATTACCACTTCAAATCCAAAGACGACATCCTGGAGGCCGTCATTGCCCTGCGCGCCGAGCGCACGCAGGCCATGCTCGATCGGTGGGAGGATGAGGGATGCACGCCGGAGGGACGCATCCGCTGCTTCATCCACATCCTCATCGCCAACCGCGCCAAGATCATGCAGCATGGCTGCCCGCTTGGTACTTTGAGCAGCGAACTGGTCAAACTGGATCACCTCCTCCAATCTCAAGCCAATGCCCTATTCACGCTATTCCGGATCTGGCTCAAGCGTCAATTCATCGCGCTGGGGCGAAAGAAGGATGCCGATGCGCTGGCCATGCACCTGCTGGCACGCAGCCAAGGCGTGGCGACATTGGCGAGCGCCTTTCACGACCCAGCTTTCATTAAACGGGAAGTCGACCAGATGACCCAATGGCTGGCCGCCATCTCAGCTGCCCCACACTGACCACAAGGAAAACCGCCATGCGTATTGTGCTGCTCAAATTTGCCGAACACAAAGACCAGGCGCCCCAATACATGGAGGCTCACAACGCTTGGCTGAAACAGGGTTTCGACGACGGCGTCTTCGTGCTGGCCGGCAGCCTGCAGCCGCGCCGCGGCGGCGCTATCATCGCCCATGGCTGCTCGCTGGACGAATTGCAAGCACGCATCGCCGAAGACCCCTTTGTCGCGTTCAAGGTGGTGGAGGCGGAGATCCTGGAGATATCGCCCTCTAAGGCAGATGAGCGCCTCGCCTTCCTGCTAGCCTGATTCCCGGCCTCGGCGCCGCGAGCCGCTAAGCGCCCTGGTATAGCCGCCACAGATACGCCAGCAGCAGCACCGTGCCCAAGGCTGCCAGACGCACGATCCAGCCCTGGCGCTGCACGCGGCGCACCTGCTGGCGGCTTTCCACGCGCGCCGCTTCGATCAGCGGCAGATCGTCGGGATGGGCATAGGTCAGGTCGGGCGTGCGGTAGGTTTCCAGCTCGTCGCCGCGCACGCGCGCTTCCAGCTTGCCGGCCAGTTCCAGCATCAGCGCCAGAAAGGTCTTGCCCGGATTTTTGGCCCACAGCTCGCCGTCCTGCAAGATCATGATTTCGCTGGCGCGGCCTTGCAGCGGCCGGTACAGACGCAGCTCGCCGCCTTCGCGGTGTTCAGCGGCCAGCTTGCCGTCCATACCCGCCACGGCAGCGTGGATTTCCTCCCGTGAAAGCGGATGCAATTGTCCATCAATGGTGCGCAGTATCGTAACGTGGTAGCCCATTTTAAGTCGCTGTGAAACGATTGAACGATGTCGGCGATTGTAATCAGATTAATATCAGCCTGCAAACGTTCATTACTGTATTAACAATATTCATCTTGCTGCGCTACCACCCGGCGAATGGAGCAAGATCAGATGGGCCTGATCAGCTTCAAGTCCATGGCGCGGCTGATGGCATGGCGCGTGCCATATACCTTGAATTTGGACGCCACTTTCTTCAGGTGGAAGTAGACCGTGTGCTGCGAGATGCCGAGGATCTGGCCAATTTCCTGGCTGGTCTTGCCGCTGGCGCTCCACTGCAGGCATTGCCGCTCGCGGGCGGTCAGGCGCGGCACTTCGGCCGGCCAGCTGGCGCGCCAGACGCGGCAAGCCGCCTCGTGCAAATAGGAACCGAGCAGGAACAGGTCGGCGGTGGCGCCCTTGTCGGCATCCTGGTGGAAATAGAAATCGATGCGGCTCCAGCCCAGGTCGCTGCGCGCCGCCATGCTCAGGCCGGACACGATGCCGGCCCCCCGTAGCGACTGATAGACCGGTGCGGCTTCCCCGTCGGCGCACAGGGTGGCGGTATCCCATTCCAGCGGAATGCCGGAGGCGCCGATATGACGGCTGACGGGATCGGCCTCATCGCCGAATTCAGCCATGATATGCGGCGGCAGCGAGCCGATCGCCTGGCGCTGGCCGGCCACACTCATCCTGAGCATGAAGCTGCTGGCGGGGAAATGCTGCAATAAGTCCTGCGCAGCGGTCTCCAGATCGGGCCATTGCTGCGCCCGCAAAAGCAAGGCCAGTTGCGAGCGCGAAGGCCGCAGGTGCATGTCGGTGCCCAGGATAGCTCCCCTTTCTGTATGCAGGTATCGGAAAACTTCAATTAATTGTAAACATGGCAATGCAGTCACGCCAAGCACTATTTCCAAATTGCAAACAACTAGCCACTCTCAGTAGCACGACCGTGCTGATATTGCGCCGCATCAAAATTATCTTTTCGGTAATTTTGCACCGAAGCGCTTCCCGTATGCCAGCGTTTTCATCCTACGAATTTTGATAGTTCTTTCGGCCTAAATCTTTGTGCTTAAGAAAGAAAAATTACTGATTTTGTAAATAAATGTTGCAAGCGCAAATGCGAATCAGTATCATTTACTTTTTTATTCAAAGTAGAAAACGGGTAGAAACTGATGTTCAATAAGAAAATTCTGGCAGTCGCTCTGGCAAGTATTGGCATGCAATCGGCATACGCGGCCGACGCGGCCGGCATCAACGATATCGACACCGTGCTGGTGACCGCTTCGCTGCAAAAGCACACGGTCGCCTCCGCCCCCGCCTTCGCCACGGTACTGAGCGCCGAAGACATTGAAAAATCCCCGGTCAACAGCCTGGCCGACCTGCTGCGCGAAACCGTCGGCGTGGCCAATGTCACCGACGACAGTGGCCGCGACCAGATCTCCATCCGTGGCCTGGACGGCAAATACACGCTGATGCTGGTCAACGGCAAGCGCGTTTCCTCCACCGGCGCCCTGTGGCGCGGCAGCGATTTCGATTTCAACTCCATCCCGCTGAGCAGCATCAAGCGCGTGGAAATCGTGCGCGGCCCGATGGCCGCCCTGTACGGTTCCGACGCCATCGGCGGCGTGGTCAACATCATCACCAAAACCCCGACCAAGGACTGGAAAGGCAGCGTCACCGGCGAATACCGCCAGATCGCTTCCGGCGACAAGGGCAACCAGCACAAGCTGAGCGCGAACGTCTCGGGCGCCGTCAACGATGCCCTGAGCCTGTCGCTCAACGGCGAAATCTACGACCGCGACCCATGGTTCGCGCCAGGCGCCAACCCAGCCATCCAGTCGCCGGCGCTGGAAGAAAAGAAATCGCATAACTTCGTCGGCAGCGCCACCTGGAAACTGGCGGAGAACCAGAGCCTGGACTTCGACCTGGCCTATGCCAACGACAAGCGTCCTTACGGCGTCTATTACTACTACTTCGACCCGGTCAGCAAATACGAAGCGCGCGATCTGCGCGCCCAGGAATCCAAGCGCACCACCTTCGGCGTGACCCATAAGGGCAGCTGGGAATGGGGCAGCACGCACGCTTACCTGAGCCGCGAAACCACCAAGATCGACGACTTCAACACCCGCTACAACGCGCCGAAACAGCGCAATCTGAAGGAAGAGAACACCTACGCCAAGTTCTACGCCAACGTCAGCCTGGGCATCAATGCGCTGGCCGCCGGCGTCGATCTGCGCCGCCAGGAAATCAAGGATGCGGTCAGCTTCGTCAAGACCGGCAAGGCCAAGATCGACAGCTCGGCCCTGTTCCTGGAAGACGAGATCACCCTGAACGACAGCCTGCGCCTGACCCTGTCCGGCCGCGCCGACCATAACGACAGCTTCGGCAACCACTTCTCGCCGAAGGGTTACCTGACCTACGCGCTGGACAAGGACATCACCATCAAGGGTGGCGTAAGCAAGGCCTTCAAGGCGCCGGAAGCCTACCAGACCAATGCCGAATACGGCATCATCAGCTGCGGCGGCAACTGCATGTTGTACGGCAATCCATCCCTGGAACCGGAAACCAGCACCAACTATGAAGGCGGCATCGAGATCCGCAAGAAAACCTGGGGCGCCAGCGCCGTGGTGTTCAAGAACGATGTCGACGATATGATCATCGCCGCCTACGATCCGGCCGTCAAAATGCGCCGTTGGACCAATATCAACAAGGCCAAGACCAGCGGTCTGGAACTGCAAGGCGATGTGCAGCTGCATCCGCAATTCTCGGTCAGCGCCAACTACACCCATCTGAACGCCGATGCGGTCGACAACCAGGGCAAGAAAACCCAGCTCGACAGCCGTCCGAAAAACACGGCCCACGTCAGCTTCGATTGGAAACCGCTACCTTGGTTGACCAGCTCCCTGTCCACCAACTACATCGGCAAGCAGTTCTATGAACAGCACGAGCTGCCAAGCTACACCCGCACCGATCTGGCGCTGTCGGCCAAGGTGGACAAGGTGGTGCTACGCTTTGGCGTGAAGAACCTGAGCAATGTGAACCTGGACAAGAAGGATAAAAACTTCCAGAGCAATGAACTGGGCCGCAACTACTACGCCAGCGCGACTTATAACTTCTAAGTCCCGCAGCTAGCGGTTTTTCGACCGATGCGCTCATGCCCTCTTGCGGGGCATGGGCGCTTACCGTTTCTACTATGTCTATCCTCTTTTACGTCTTGACGCTTCTGGGCTGCGCCCTGCTCTATCTGAGCCACCGCCACCAGGCCTGGCGGCGCGCGCCGCTGCCCGCCCTGCCGGCCCGCCTGGGCGGCGCGGCCCTGCTGTTGCTGGCCCTGCCCTGCGGCCTGAGTTTCCTTGGCACCGCCACCACGGTCTTCGTCTGGCTGGTGCTGCAGATGCTGGCCTTCGGCCTGTTCCCGTTTATCGCCCTGCTGCTGAGGAGGACCGAAGCATGAGCGGCAAAAACAAAAACACTATCCGCGCCGACTGGTGGAGCAAGACGCTGGCCGGCTGCATCCTGGGCTGGACCTTGGCGCTGGCCGTGGCGGGCATTTTCGCCTGGGCCGGTCCCGGCGGCGCCGATGCGCCGAATAAAACCCAGTTCGTGATGTGGATGATCGCGCCCGTGTGGATGCTGGTCTTCAGTCTGAGCTATCTGTTCCGCAGCGGCGCGCGCGCCTTGCTCTGGCTGGGCGCGGCCAATGCGCTGGCCTATGCCCTTCTTTTCTCTCTGCGTGGAGTCCCGGCCTTCTCATGAAAATCCGCAGCGATATTCTCCGAATTTACCAAAGCCTGCATACCTGGGCCGGCCTCGGCGCCGGCATGCTGCTCTTCATCGGCTTCTTCGCCGGCGCGCTCACCATGTTCAAGGAACCGCTGGACCGCTGGGCCAGCCGTCCCGCTACCGTGCATGGCGCGCCAGCCGCCGCCACCGGCGAAGCCAGCCTGGATAAGCTGGTGGCCCAGGTGCTGGACCAGTATCCCGCCGCGCGCCGCGAGTTCACCCTGCATCTGGAGCGCAACGAATACGCCACCTCGCCCGTCAGCTGGAGCGCCGGCGAAGGCGGCCGCGAACTCGATCTGTCGGCGCGGCGCTGGGAGGCGGGGCTGGACGCCTCGGGCCAGTTGCAGGTGCGGCAAGCCCTACCCACCCAGCTGGCGCAACTGATCGACATGCTGCACCGGACGGGCGGCATTCCCGGCTCGCTGGGCGGCGAATACCTCGGCATTTATTTGATGGGCGTGGCCGCCGTGCTGTACTTCCTGGCCCTGGTGTCCGGCCTGATCCTGCTGCTGCCCACCCTGGTCAAGGATTTCTTTGCTCTGCGCGCGGGCAAGAACCGCAAGCGCTTCTGGCTCGACGCCCACAATATCGTCGGCATCACCAGCCTGCCCTTCCATATCGTGATCAGCCTGACGGTGATCGTGTTCGCCTTCCACGACCAGTTCTACGACAGCCTCGCGCATGTGGTGTACGAAGGCCGCCCCATGTTCGGCGCCGCGCCCGGCGAAAAACCGGTGGTGCGCCCGCTGGCCGATATGCTGCCGCCCACCACCCTGCTGCGCACAGTGCGCGACACCGCGCCCGGTGCCGAGGTGACGGAAGTTCTGTTCATGGGCCTGGACAGCCCGCGCCCGATGGTACGCGCGGCGGTGGCCGACGCCCGCCATCTGGTGGCTGGTCCGACGACCGGCTTCGTGATGATCGATCCCTACACCGGCAAAACCGATACCGATATGCTGCCCGGTAAGGAGGATTTCTGGAGCAGCCTGGTCACGCCCTTCTTCGCCCTCCATTTCGGAAATTACGGCGGCAATCTGACGCGCTGGATCTACTTTGCGCTCGGCCTGGGCGGCGCCTTCCTCTTCTATACCGGCAATCTGCTGTGGGTGGAAAAGCGGCGCAAGAACCAGCTGCGCGACGGCGCCCTGCCGCAGCAGACGCGCGCCACCGCGCTGATGGCCAGCGCCACCCTGGGCGTCTGCCTCGGCAGCGTGGCCGGCGCCGCCTTCGCCATCGCTGCCGCCAAGTGGCTGCATGCCTGGGTGGCGAATGCGAATTCGGCCTGCGTGACGGTGTATTACGCCATCTTCCTCGCCAGCGTGGCTTGGGCATTCTGGCGCGGTGCGGCGCGCGCGGCGCCGCAGCTGCTGGTCCTGTGCGCGCTGGCCGCTTTCGCCATCCCGCTCGCCACGCTGGCCGGCTGGCTACTGCCGCAGGCCGGGTTGTGGTCGCACGCCAGCGGCGCGGCGCTCGGCGTCGATCTGACCGGCCTGGTGCTGGGCCTGGTGCTGCTGTATGGCGCAAGGCTGAGTGCGCGCCGGCTGCGCCATGGTCCCGCCGACAGCGTCTGGTCGGCACCTCAACACGCACACGCTGAGGAATTGCACAAGCTGGCACGACAAGAGTAGGATTTGACCTGGATCAAAGTTATTGTCGGCCCATCGGATCAGACTGATGCTCATCAGGAACTTACTTTGTCATCAAGGAGGGTTTTATGAGCATCAATCAAGGACTGGTCGACCGCTGTGTGCATATTCTGATGATTGCGGGACTGTTGATAGCGACCGGCATGGTGTATTTCGGCATCGCAGGCTGGATTGTGCTGATTCCGGCACTGGCGGGTCTGACCGGCTTGGGTCGCGCGCTGCTGCCATCCACCGCGCAGGCCCGCCGCTACGGCTGAACTCCGCGCCAAACAGGAGGAAGATCATGTTCAAGACTATCGTATTGCATGTAGACGCCTCACCCCAGTTCGATGCGCGCATGGCCCTGGCCGCGCGCATGGCGCAGGACTTCGAGGCCCACCTGGTCGGCTGCGCCGTCACCGGCCTGTCGCTGCGCGACTTCGTTTTCCTGGCCTGCTCCAACCGCAGCGCCGTTCCCAGCGGCGAGTACGAGCAGATGCGCGAAGCGCCGCGCATCCATTTGCAGCAATTCACCCAGCAGGCCGAAAGCCTGGGCGTCGATTCCTACGAATCGCGCATGGTCGACGAGGACGCGGTGCAAGCCTTGCAGCTGCAGGCGCGCTACGCCGACCTGCTGGTGGTGGGACGCGGCGATCCCGATTCGCGCGGCCTGCGCGGCACGGCCAGGCTGCCCGAGGAGCTGGCCCTTCACAGCACCCGCCCGGTGCTGGTGGTGCCGGACGGCTACCG
This sequence comes from Massilia sp. BJB1822, assembly GCF_013369485.1. GTDB lineage: Bacteria > Pseudomonadota > Gammaproteobacteria > Burkholderiales > Burkholderiaceae_D > Rugamonas. The sequence continues at coordinate 163,317 of NZ_JABWEB010000002.1, read as the reverse complement.
CCGCGAAGGCGGCATCGGCAAGATCACCATCGGCTGGAACGCCAGCATGGAAGCCACGCGCGCCGTGCAGACCGCCCTGCCCCTGCTGCGCCGCGCGTCCAAGGTGCAGGTAGCCGTCATCAATCCCGACGAAATGCCGGAACGCCATGGCGAACAGCCTGGCGCGGACCTGGCCCTGTATCTGGCGCGGCATGGCGTGCAGATTGAAGTGGTGCAGATCGAAACCGCGCAGACCACGGCCGGCGCCCTGCTCGATCTGGCGCGCAGCAGCGGTTCCGACCTGCTGGTGGCCGGCGCGCGCGGCCATAGCCGCTACCGCGAATGGGCTTTGGGAGGTGTCACGCGCGACCTGCTCGACCAGGCCACACTACCCCTGCTGCTGGCCCACTGAGGCCGCCATGACGCGGCGCTCGCTCTCGGCCAGTTGCAGCCTGCAGCGCCAGGGCAGCGCCTGGCAGGGAGGGCAGGCGCACAGCTATCCGGAAAGCGGCAACGAGAATGCCGCTGCCGCTGACCTGCTGCTGAACGCCGCGCTGGCGCGCTGGACCGCCTCGGTATCGCCGGCCGCCATGGCCGTGGCTTACGCCGACTGGCTTTGCCATCTGGCGTTGTCGCCATCCAAGCAGCAGCATCTGCTGCTGCAGGCGGCCGACAGCGGTCAGCGCTGGCTGCATTATGTGGAGCAGGCGCTACGCCCCGGCCTGCCGGGCGAGCCGCAGCCGGCCATCGAACCCCTGGCCCAGGACCGGCGCTTCGAGGAAGCGCCTTGGCAACGCTGGCCTTTCAACGCCATCTCGCAAGGCTTCCTGCTGCAGCAGCAATGGTGGCACCGCGCCACCAGCGGCGTGCGCGGCGTGTCGCGCCACCACGGCGAGGTGGTGACGTTCACCGTGCGCCAGATGCTGGACTGGCTGGCGCCGTCCAACTTCATCGCCACCAATCCCGTGGTGCTGGACGCCGTGCTGCAAAGCGGCGGCGCCTGTCTGCTGAACGGCGCGCAAAAAGCCGCGGCCGATATCTGGCGCGGCATCACCGGCGCCGGCGCCGATGCGCCGCCGGCCTATGCGCCGGGCCGCAATCTGGCGCTCACGCCGGGCACGGTGGTGCTGCGCAACCACCTGATCGAGTTGATACGCTATGCACCCGCCACGTCCAAGGTGCATGCGGCGCCGCTGCTGATCGTGCCGGCCTGGATCATGAAGTACTACATCCTCGACCTGTCGCCGCACAACTCGCTGGTGCGCTATCTGGTGGAGCAAGGCCATACGGTTTATATCATTTCATGGCGCAATCCCGATGCCGAGGACCGCGAGCTGTCAATGGAGGATTACCGCCAGCAGGGCGTGATGGCGGCGCTGGATGCGATCACGGAACAAAGCGGCGCGCGCCGCATCAACGCCGCCGGCTACTGCCTGGGCGGCACGCTGCTGGCGATTACGGCGGCGGCCATGGCGCGCGATGGCGACACCCGCCTGGCCAGCGTTACCCTGCTGGCGGCCCAGGTGGACTTTACCGAGCCGGGCGAGCTGTCGCTGTTTGTCGACGAAAGCGAAGTAAGCTTCCTGGAGGCGGGCATGTGGGAGCGCGGCTATCTGGACACGCGCCAGATGGCGGGCGCCTTCCAGCTGCTGCGCTCCAACGATTTGATCTGGTCGCGCCGCCTGCGCGAGTACCTGCTCAACCTGCCCGCCGTGGACAGCGATCTGATGGCCTGGAACGCCGATGCCACGCGCATGCCCTACCGCATGCACAGCGAATACCTGCGCAACCTTTTCCTGCGCAACGACTTGGCCAATGGCCGCTACCAGGCTGGCGGCCGGGCCGTGGCGCTGACCGATATCGAAACGCCCTTCTTCGCCGTCGGCACCCTGAGCGACCATGTGGCGCCATGGCGCTCGGTGTATAAGCTGCTCTTGCTGGCCGATGCCGATGTCACCTTCCTGCTCACCTCCGGTGGCCATAATGCGGGCGTGGTCTCGCCGCCCGGCGAAACCGGCCGGGTCTACCAGATCGCCACCCACCACGAAGACACGGCGTATATCGATCCGGACAGCTGGCATGCCTGCGTCGAACAGCACGAAGGCTCGTGGTGGCCCGCCTGGGCCGAATGGCTGGCGCGCCTGGCCGGTCCGCTGGGCGATCCGCCGCCGCCCGGTCCCGTGCTGGGCGAAGCGCCCGGCACCTATATCTTCCAGCGTTAGGCCGTCGCTTCCACCGTCACCAGCGCACTTTGCGTTTCGGCGTAGTCGAGCGCGTAGCGCAGTTCGCCCGGCGTTTCCGCATACAGCGTGAGCAGCGGCTGCCCCGGCGTCAGTATGGTTCCCAGCGGCGCGTGGAAGCGCAGTCCGGCTGCCGCGGCGCGCGGCGCGCCCGCCAGCTTGGCCAGGGTGGACAGCTTGCGGTTGTCGATGGCCACCACGCGGCCGCCATGGCGCGCCGTCAGCACTTGCGAGCAGCAGGCTTGCGGCAGCTCGCGCATGCCGCCCTGTGCCGCGCAGATGCCCTGGAACTTGCGCCAGGCCGCCCCGCTCTCCAGCGTCTGGCGCGCCAAGGCCTCGCCCTGGCCCTGCGCGGCTTTGCCGCCCAGCTCCAGCAGCAGGCCCGCCAGGGTCAAGGCGCGCTGGCGCAGATCCTGCGGCGCGTCGTCCTGCTGCCGCAGTACGGCCAGCACATCAAGCGCCTCCTGCGCCGGGCCGATGCCGCTGCCGACCGGCTGGCTGCCGTCGCTCAGCACGCAGCGCACATGCAGGCCCAGCGCCTGGCCGCAGGCTTCCAGCCTGGCCGCCAATTGGTGCGCCGCCTGCTCCGAGCGCACCTTGGCGGTGCGGCCCCAGGGAATATCGATCAGCACATGGGTGGCACCCGCCGCCACCTTCTTCGACAGCACGGAAGCGACCAGCAGGCCATCGCTGTCCAGTTCCAGCGCGCGTTCGACGCGGATCAGGATATCGTCGGCTGGACTCAGTGCCACGCCGCCGCCCCAGGCGATGCAACCGCCTTCGCGTTGCACCACCTGGCGCATCTGCTCCACTTCCAGACTGACGGGAGCCAGCACTTCCATCGTATCGGCCGTGCCGGCCGGCGAGGTGATGGCGCGCGAGGAGGTCTTGGGCATTGTCAGGCCGCAAGCGGCCACGATGGGCACCACCAGCAGCGTGGTGCGGTTGCCCGGCAGGCCGCCGACGCAATGCTTGTCCACCACCACCTCGGCCGGCCATTGCATACGCTGGCCGACCGCCACCATGGCACGCGTCAGGGCGATGGTTTCGGCCAGGTCGAGGTGGCTGCCGGAACAGGCGGTGATCAGGGTGGCGAGGTGGATGTCGGAATAGCGGCCGGCCACGATATCCTGCGCTACGGCCAGCAAGGCCGCATCGTCGAAGGGACGGCCTTGCAGCTTGGCGCGCACGGCGGCGAACGATTGCAGCGGCGCGGCGTGGCGCAGCTGCACCGGCGTGCCGTCGCGCACGCCGAGCGCATGCCAGCTGGCTTCCGACAGCCCCGCCTCGTCCAGTTCCAGCAACTCGCTGTCGGCCACATTCAGCGTGGCCGTCACCGTCACCGCACCGCATATGAGTTCAATGCGCGACTGCGCCTCAAAGCCTTCGGCGCGGCACACCGGACTATCGCGCCGCAGATACACCACCAGATGCTGATAGGTGTCGATGCCGAGGCGGCGCGCGCGCAGCATGGAAGCGCTGGCAGCATTTACGGTGTTGGCGGGAGGCGGCTGGTGAATGCTCAATTGACTCTCCTGTGGTGCTGATAATCCGCAAAGCCTACGCAAGCAGTGTGAACATGAAATTGATTCACGTCAAAAAAAATGTAATATTTCTTTTGGTACACAGCTGTGTATAATTGCCAAATCAGCAATCGCCAGAAGAGAGACGACCTTGAGCCATCCCCGCAGCGCGCTTTGCGCCATTCTGTTTGCCGCCTTTTGCTTCAATACCCACGCCGCGCCGGCCACCGCGCCAACGCCGGCCGGCATTATCGCCACCGCCACCGCCGTGGCCCGCATCGACGACTACCTGACGCAGAATTTCGCAGCCGGCCAGCCGGGCATCACCGTCATCGTCGTCAAGAATGGCCTGCCTGTGCTGCACAAGGCCTATGGGCTGGCAAACCTGGAACAGAAAACGCCGCTGGAACCGGCCATGAGCTTGCGCGTCGGCTCGGTCACCAAGCAGTTCACTGCTGCGGCCATCATGCAGCTGGCGGAACAGGGCAAGCTCAAAGTCAGCGACAGCATCACCGCCTATCTGCCGGATTACCCAACCCACGGCCAGACCATCAGCATCGAGCACCTGCTGACCCACACCTCCGGCATTCCAAACTATACGGCGCTGCCGGGCTTTGGCGAGATCGTTCAGAAGACGATGAGCGTCAACGAGATGATCTCCTTCTTCAAGGACAAGCCGCTGCAATTCACGCCGGGCGAACGCTTTAGCTACAGCAATTCCGGCTACTTCCTGCTGGGCGCCATCATCGAAAAAGTCTCCGGCCAAAAATATGCGGATTACATGCGCCAGCACATCTTCGCACCGCTTCAGCTCAACAGCACTTTTTACGACAGCGACGAATGCCGCGCCCAGCCCTGCGTGGCCGGCTATTCGAAGCGCCTTTTGGGCGGTTTTGACAGCCCCCAGGTCATCAGCATGACACTGCCCTATGCTGCGGGCGCCCTGCGTTCCAGCGTGGACGATCTGGCGCGCTGGAATGCCGCCATCGTGGACGGCAAGCTGCTGAAACCGGAAACCTGGCGCCGCATGCGCACCGCCTACACGCTGAATAGCGGCAAGACGGCGGACTATGGCTACGGCTGGTTTGTCGGAAAATTCAAGGACCAGCCTATGTATAGACACGGTGGCGACATTCCAGGCTTCTCGGCCGGGACGCAGTATCTGCCGGAGAGCGGCATCTATGTGGCCGTCATCACCAACCGCGACGGCGGTCAGCCGGATATGGGAACCGTCATCAAGAAGATCACCACCTTGCTGCTGGATTGAGGATGACGCAAGCGTTCAGCTTCCGCGAATACGAACAAAGGCGCAAGCTGCGGCCGGCCTTCGGTCTGGGCCTGGTTCTGCTCATTCATCTGGGTTTGCTGGCGGTCTTGAAAGCGCCCGGCCGGCCGCCTGATACGGTCGATGAAGACCGGCGGCCGCCGATGGTCTGGCTGGCGCCCGTCAAGCCCGCCAAGCCAGTACCACGCCCCGAGCCGGAAAAGAAAGCGCTGGAAAATGCACCGCCGCCGCGCGCCAGCCGGCCCGCAACGCAAGCACTGCCGGTGCCCCCCGCCCCTGCCGCCACCGTGCAGCCGGAAGCGATTACGCCGCCAGTCCCGCTCGAAGCAAACCGCGACGCGCCCAAATTCGATGTGAACGCGGCCCTGAAATCGGCACGCGTCATCGCTACCAAACGGGCGGGTAAGGACGATATCCCACTCGACCAGCTCAAGGACAGGCCAGTCAATGAACTGAGCACGGAAAGCAGGCTGGGGAAGGAGTTCGCCAAAGCGGCGCGTCCCGACTGCATGGATGTGGTCCGCGGCGTCGGCACTTTGGCGCCGCTGGCCGCCGTCCTCGTCACCCTAACCGATAAGAAGGACTCCGGCTGCAAATGGTAAGCAGCTTCAGTTCAGGCGCTTGACCATCACGCAGCGCTGGGCCGGATCGTGGCCGCAGGTGGCCTCGTAGGCGACCTTGGCGACATAGCTCTCGCCCAGTTCCGCCGCCACCACCTCGGCAAAGCCCAGGCGCGCATAGTAAGGCGCATTCCAGGCCAGGGAACGGTAAGTGGTCAGGGTCAGCGCTTCGACGCCGAGCTGGCGTGCGTAGGCTTCCACCGCCGCCATCAGGCGCGTGCCGATGCCACGGCGCTGGCTAGGCAAAGCCACCGACAGCTCCACGATAAAGAGATGGCTGTCCATCACCTGCGCAGCCAGGAAACCGCTCAGCCCACGCTCGCCATCCGCCACCCACAAGCGCCCCTGCGCCAGGCAGCCTTGCAGGAAGCTGGCGGGCGTCGGTTCGCTGCCGGCGATCCACTCCAATCCCGGCGCGGCAAGAAAAGCGCCGGCGGCGCTGCGCTCCACATCGGCCAGTGAAGGAATATCGGCGGCCAGCGCCGGACGGATCAGAATGGACATGCGACAGCCCCGCAAATAAAAGTGCGCCGAGTGTAGCACGCCCTATTTTTGCTTGCAGGACGCTCGCTGCGTTCAGGCGATGCGCTTGAACAGTTGCGGGTAATCGATGACGAAACCGTCGGCATCTACCTTGAGCATGGCCTCAAAATGGCTAGACACACCTTCATAGCGATAGCGGTCGGGCGCACCAGCCATGGTGTAGGCCTGTTCCGCCTTTTCCACGCTCATGCCGGGAATGCGGATAAAGGCGACATCGATCAACTGGCGCTGGCGCAGACCTTCGCCCAGGCGGCGGATGGGAATGGTGTTGGTGAAGCAGCTGGCCGAGATATCGACGTCGATGCAGCCGTCCAGTGCCGGCAAAGGTTGGCCATCCGCATCGAACCAGCGGCCCGCGCCGTCGGCGCTCAGCAGCAGACGCGCGCCATCGGGGCTGGCCAGGCGTACCTGGCGCACCGTCCAGTCGCGCGCCAATTCGATTTCGTAGAACAGGCCATAGCTCGATGCGTAGCGGCTGCCGATCACCATGCCAGCCGCCAGCAGGCCCTGCTCCGTTTCACGCAATTCCAGATGTTCCAGGCCAACACCCTGCTCGGGCACCCAGCGGCAAACCTTGTTCATGGCATCCCTCCAAAGAATGGGATTGTAGCCGCGTCCGCGTTTTTGCGCAGGACGCGGCCGCGCCATCAAGGCCCGCTGGCAAGCAGCTGGCGGATGGCCTGCTCGGTCTCTTCGTAATTGCCTTCGCCGACGTGCTTCATGCGGATGCGGCCCTGGCGGTCGATCAGGTAGACGCTGGGCCAGTACTGCGTGCCGTAGGCGCGCCAGGTGGCATAGCGGTTGTCCTGCGCCACCGGATAGCGCAGCTTGAAACGCTGGATCGCCGCCGCCACATTGCGCGGCTCGCGCTCGAAGGCAAATTCCGGCGTGTGCACGCCGACCACCACCAGCCCTTGATCTTTATAGCGGTCATACCATTTGCTCACGTGCGGCAGCGTGCGGATGCAGTTGATGCAGTCATGGGTCCAGAAATCGACCAGCACCACCTTGCCGCGCAAGGAGGCCATGCTCAGCGCGGGGCCGTTGTGCCATTGCTGGATTTCGCTGAACTCCGGCGCGGGGCCGTAATCGGAGAGCGCCGCCATATCCGTTGCGGCAACGGCTCCACGCGGAGGGAACCACAGGAACAGAAACAAGAGCAGGAAAACGCCGGCAAGGGCGGCCATCAAGCGGGTCAGCAAGCGTGTCATGGCGTTCTCCTTATTGCGCGGCCAGGCCGCAGCGGCGCCAGACCTGGATCATGCCTTTGGTGGGATCGTCTTCGTAAATCCTGACCTGCAGCCTGCCCTGGCCTTGCGCCACAAGCTGGCTATGATAGGTCTTGTTGCTGGCGCGGTTGTAGATGCGCCCTTGCCAGCCGCCGCTTGCCATCGGCTGCAGATCGAAGAGGATTTTTTTGCCGACCGGCGACGGCGCGTTCGGGTCCATCGGCATCTTCTCGCCGCCGGGACCAGTCATGGCGTTGTTCGCCAATACCTGGGTGACGATGCCGCAGTAGCTTTCGCCACAGGCGGCAATTTCCACTTCCAGGTTGCCGTTTTCGGTCACCCAGCGCCCGGCTTCCGGCGCTTCGGCCCTGGCAGCGTGGGCATAAGCGCCGCCCGCCAGCAGAACGGTGACGGCCAGGCTCAGTTTCAGCGTCTGTTTCATTGAATGCTCCTTCTTGGGATGAATCGCAGCGGAGTGCTGCGGTCCATCCATTACAAAGGAGCCGTGTATCCGACATATATCCGCAACGCCGCGTATTGTCGGTTTTGCGTATCGGATGCCGCGCCATACACACTGCGATACAAAACCCTGCCTAGGCGGCCGGCAGCAGAACCCGCGCAGCCAGCCCGCCTCCCTCGCGCTGTGCCAGGTGCAAGGTGCCGCCCAGCGCCTGCGTCAGTTGCTGGACGATGGCCAGTCCAAGACCGGTGCCGCCGGTATCGCGGTTGCGTGAACTCTCGACGCGGTAGAAGGGCTGCATCACGGCTTCGCGTTCTTCAGCCGGAATGCCAGGGCCGCGGTCCAGTACCGAAATCGAATAACGTCCTTCCGTTTCTCGCGCCAGCACGATTTCCACGTCCTTGCCGAACTTGAGGGCATTGTCGGCCAGATTGGTGACGATGCGGCGCAGCGCATGCGGCCGCGTGAGCAGGACTAGTTTCAATTCCCCGCTCAGGCGCACTGCCTGGCCGGCGTCGGTGTAGTCGTATACCAGGCTGCTCAACAGCGCATCGAGATCGGTGCGGCAGGGCGTCTCGTTCAAGCCATGGGCATTGCGTGCGTACGCGATGCCCTCCGCCACCAGCATCTGCATCGCCTGCAGATCGCTCAGCATCTTGTCGCGCTGGGTGGCGTCATCCAGCATTTCGGCGCGCAGACGCATGCGCGTGATCGGGGTCTGCAGATCGTGCGAGACTGCCGCTAGAATCTGCATGCGCTCGGACAGAAAACCGTCGATGCGCGCCCGCATGGCGTTGAAGGCCTTGGCGGCCTGCGCCACCTCCAGCGGGCCATCTTCCGGCAGCGGCTGGGCCGCGCCTTGCGGTTCGGTGAGGTCGGCGGCCCGCGCCAGCTGGGCCAGCGGGCGGGTCGCCAGCCGCACCGCCAGCCAGAGGAAGGCGATCAGCACGGCCAGCTGGATGGCGATCACAGGCAGTAGCCAGTCCGGCAGCGGCATGAAGGATGGCGTGAGGATGACGGTCAGCGGCGTGCCGTCGGACAGCTTCAGGTGCATGTCCAGGCGCTTGCCGCCTTCCGGCGCGGCCGTAATGACGACGGGATAGCTGGCGGCCAAGGCGCCCCGCAGCGATTCCCTCACCTCGTCCACCAGCGGTATGTCCAGCGGCGCGCCCATGGCGACATGTCCCAGCTGGTAACGGTAGTTGCGGCGCTCCAGATTTTTCAGCCAGCCGGCGCGCTCCTCCACCGGCAAGCGCTCCAGGATGGCGACCGTGCTGGCAACGTCCTTGCCCAGCGAATACAGCATCATGCTTTTACCGGACTGCATGCGCTGCAGCAGGAAGACACCGAAGGACAGCGCCTGCGCCAGCACCAGGCCAAGCACCAGGATCAGCATCAGGCGGCCGAACATGGAACGCGGCCAGCGCGAGGAGCCCGCCTTGCTCACGCCGCGTCCCCGTCCGCCAATCGCACGGCAACGCTGAACACATAGCCCTCGCTGCGCACGGTCTTGATATAGCGCGGCTCGCGTGCATCTTCCATCAGCCGCTGGCGCAAACGGCTCACCAGCAGATCGATCGAACGGTCGAAGATATCGGCCTCGCGGCCTTGCGTCAGATTCAGCAGCTGATCGCGCGTCAGCACCCGCTGCGGATGGTCGAGGAAGACGCGCAGCAGACGGTATTCGGCGCCGCTCAGCGCGACCATGGTGCCGCTGGCGTCGAGCAGATGCCGCGCCGCGGTGTCGAGCAGCCAGTCGCCGAAAGCAATCTGGTTTTTGCTTTCCTCGCGCTGCATATTCGGCGGCAGCATGCGCGTGCGGCGCAGCACGGCGCGGATGCGCGCCATCAGCTCGCGCGTGGCGAAAGGCTTGGTCAGATAGTCGTCGGCGCCCATTTCCAAGCCCACCACGCGGTCGGTTTCGTCGGCCAGCGCGGTCAGCATCAGGATCGGCACGGTCTTGTGGCGGCTGGCGCGCAGTTCGCGGCACAGAGTCAGACCGTCTTCGCCAGGCAGCATCAGGTCGAGCACGACCAGGTCGAAGGCCGTCACTTCCAGCGCGGCGCGCATCTGCTTGCCGTTGGCCGCCACGCTGACCTGGAAGCCGTTCTTGCGCAGATATTCAGCCAGCAGCTCGCGGATTTCGCGGTCGTCATCGACGATCAGTATGTTGTCGTTTTGTTCCATACCCCGCTTTATAGCCGATATTTGTAGGCTTGGCAGCGGCTTTTGTATCCCAGTGTATCCAGGGTGGCTTTTGATACAGAAGATTGCACGCGCGGAGGGCAGCAACATATGGCGGATACACGGCAAGGTTGAAATCGTGGCTCAGGCAAATTCAAGAAAGGAGCCATCCCATGAAACATTCCAAACGATGCGCGCGCATCGTCCTGCTATGCGCGCTCAGAAGCGTGCCAACGCCGATCCATGCGCAGGAGATCGCGCAGCCGGAAAGAACCGCAGCCATCCCCGCAAAGGCCACGCCTGCCCTGCTTAGCCGCACCGGACTCTCAAGCAGGCAATGGCAAGACCTCGTTCCCGCCCCGGAGCGCGAATGGAAGCAGCATATCGTGCAGCGCAAGGATGGGGAAAGCTATGACTGCGCGCTGAGCTTCGCCCTGGCGGGCGATCTGCGCCTGGACGGCTACAAAGCGCTGCGCGTCGGCGGCCGGACCTTTACGCTGTCCAAAACGAAAAGCGGGGTGGCGCCATGAGCGAAATCCTGCTTGCCCTGGCGGCCGGGGTGCTGACCATCGCCGCACCCTGCATCCTGCCCATGCTGCCCTTCCTGCTGGGCAGTTCGATCGGCGCATCCAGCCGCGCCAGACCGGTATTCATCGTGCTGGGCTTCGTGCTGGCCTTCTCCTCTTGCGCCCTGCTGTTTGGACTGTTCGCCGAATCGCTGGCCCTATCGCAGCAAAGCTTGCGCGACGCGGCGATTGTTCTGCTGCTGGCCTTCGGCCTGCTCATGCTGTGGAAGCGGCCTTTCGAATGGCTGGGACAAAAGCTGTCCGGCGTCGTCAACCTGGCCAACGATATCGGCAACCGCGCGCAAGCGGGCAATCTGGGCGGCCTGGTGCTAGGCATGACGCTGGGCGTGGTCTGGACGCCGTGCGCGGGGCCGGTGCTCGGCTCCATCCTGACGCTGATCGCCACCGCGCATGACCTGGGCCGCGCCGCCCTGCTGCTGCTCTGCTATTCCTTGGGCGCCGGCCTGCCCATGCTGGCCATCGCTTACGGCGGCCAGCAGCTCAGCACCAAGGTGCGCCAGGTGGCGCGCTACTCGGTGCGCATGCAGCAGGTCTTCGGCGTGCTGACCATGCTGACCGCTGTCGCCATGTACTATCAATACGATACGCTGATCACCGTCTGGCTGACAGCGTAGACAGAATATCCGGCGGGTGCAGCATGTGCTCCCGCCGGATGCCTCACCGCACCACGCGCACCACGGCCTTGCCGAAGTTCTTCCCTTCCCGCAGGCCAAGTTAGACCAGTCGTCTATAACATTTACATCGCCGCATGCCGGCGTGACAATCTACGCATTTTTTGATGCGCTTTTTCACTAAGCTTATACACACGTCCACTTGAAAGTAAGCGCAGCTGCTTTTCCTGGTTTTCCCTACAACCCCCGTAGCGAATGAAGGAGCTAGCATGAGCGACACCAGCAAAAACTGCACGATCACCAACAGCACCACGGTTGGCGCCCTGATCGTCGATGCCTACAACACCACATCCACAAATCCCAAGCAGGTCTATGCGCAAACGCTGAAAGTGCTGCCGCTGAGTGCTGGCGGCGATATCCTGGCGGGACAGGCCAGCGGCACCGTGGTGCTGAACGACTATACCCAGGCCGGTGGCGAAACGGTCTACAACACCCTGTATGAGCTGATCATCGCGCGGGCCACCGACCTGTTCCCGCTCATGAATACCTCGGTCATGCAGAGCTTCGCCACGCCGCCCGCCTATCCGCCTGTAAGCGTGCCGGCTACCGGCCTGACGGACATGCAATTGGCGCAGCAGTTCTACCAGACCATCATGGCCTTCCCCACGTCGACGCTGTCGCAGCAATTCCAGCAGGCGATGACGTCGGCGCTGAAAACCTCGACGTCCACCGGCAGCATCGACAGCCAGATGAATGCCTTCTTCGCCAGCACCAAAGAGTACCAGTCGGTGACTTTCAATATGTATATGGCCGTCAGCACCTACGTGGCCACCTTCGCCAATGCCTGGGCCAACTACAGCGACAGCTATACCTACTATATTTACAGCGCCGGCACGGCCGCCAGCGGCTCGGACACAGCCAACCCGACATACCAGGGCAGCTTGGTCTTCACCCGCAAACCCGGCATAACGGAAGCCAGCGCCACCGACAACAACGGCGGCTACACCATCAACTTCGTGGACGCCAACAGCAAATCCACGACCATGTACTTCAACCAGGGCCAGTTCGTCTCCAGCCTGAGCCTCGACGTGCCGCCCATCTGCTTGCAAGCGACCTATGTGCTGAAAAGCCAGCTCAGTAACAAGGCCAGCGACAATCAGCTGATCCCCATCCTCTCCGGCACCATCAACGGAGCCAAGGTCATGGGGACGGACACCAAGCAGGACACCTCGGATGGTCCCGGCAGTCTGTATGCCTTCTTCCATCCCAAAACCTTCAGCGGCTGGGTCACGCTCTTCCTCAGCGTGTTCGGCGCGCTGATGGCGCTGGAATGGATCGGCACCAAGCTGTCCGCAATGGGCAAGGGCTTGCTCAAACTCTTCCAGCGCAACGAAGGCCAGCCGCCGCAGCAGAGCGAGATCGATGAATTGCGCGGCCAGATCGAAGATCTGCAAAACCAGATCGAAGCCAACCAGCAGGAGCTGCTCGACCGCTTTAACCAGGAGCTGGAACTGCCGCCATCGGTGGAAGATGCGCTGAGCGGCCTGAAGGCCGAGTTCACCAACACCCTGAATCTGCAGAGCGCCGACGTGCAGCTGGACATCCTGGAGCAGCAAGTCTCCCAGCTGGAGCAACTGGCCGAATATGGCGTGACGCCGGAAATGCAAGGCATTGCCAACGACATTCGCAGCAATATCAATGCCTTGAATGAGGCAGGCACCCCGGCCGAGCTGCAAACCGCGCTGGACCAGGTCAAGCAAAGCATCCCCGACGTGAATACGCGCCTGGGCAATGTGGTGCAGGATCTGGGTTCGGAAATCAGCCAGGAAACCCAGGCCGCCATCGAGGAATCGAACCAGGCCATCCAGGAAGCCCAGGAACTCAGCGACAAGATCGACGACGCCATCGACGATATCAACGACGGCGAAATCCCCGATATCGACGTCTGAATCCGCAGCGCAAAACCGCCGGTGCCACCGCGCCGGCGGCGGACACGCCCTACCCGGCGCGGCGTCCCTGTTCTTTTCCCATATTCCTGCGAGAGCCGATCATGAGCGCTGCCGATTCCGGTAACATCGTTGCCATCACCAATCAGCTGAACTTGACGCTAACGGTCTACAACACCACCTCGGCCAGCCCTCCCACCGATCCGCCCTCCACCGAGCAAAGCTCTTACTATCCGGTCTATACCAAGATCGCAACCATTGCCGCCAACGCCACGCAAAACGTGGACGTGCCGGATGCGCTGGCGCGGCTGGTGATCTGCCGCGGCGACAACGACTTTCCCATCACAGTCTACGTCCCGCCCATCATGGGCGGCGGCGCGCTGACCGTCGCCAATAGCGACCTGCCGGCCTGCCAGACGGCGTGGAGCTTCTACCAGACCTACGTCAGCCAGCCTTACGCGCCGCTGGCCCTGCAATTCACCGAGCTGCTGCTGGACGACAGCAATCTGCTGACGCTGAATGACCAGATCAGCACTTTCCTCAGCCAGAACGGCTATGCCGGCTGCGACTACTTCCATTTCTCCATCGTCGCCTACTGGGCCACCAACTCGCTGTGGGCCTGGCCCGGCAGCTATTACTGCTACCAGCCGGACAACAACCCTTCGGAATTTGTGCTGCCGACCGTACCGGTGGGCCAGCTGGTGATCGCCAACGGCGCCGCCAGCTATACGCCGACAGGCGGCGCGGCCGTGCCGCTCGCCTTCGCCAATAGCGTGCTCAGTTCCAGCGGCGCCACCGGCAGCAGCGGCATCCTGCTCACGGCTGTGCTGCGCAACCTGACCTGGGAAGGCAAGCCTTCCGAGAACGCCATGTGCTTCACCGGCAAGAATGCGGGCGCCAGCTTCATCGCCCAGCCCTATGCCGATCCGCCCATCCCCTGGTGGGCCGTAGCATATGACATGGCGTATACCGGCTTCCTCGGCGTGCAGATCGCCATGACGGTCGATATGGCCGTGCATGTGCTGTCGGGGATCAAGAACGGCATCCAGTACCTGGCCGGCAAGGCCAGCGATTTCATCTCCTCGGTGCGCAGCAAATTCGAAGGCATCGGCGAGGACGCCGATCCCGTCGCCAGCCTGGGCGATCCGGTGGAACCGATCAATGTGGACGTCGATGTGGACGTCGATGTGGATATCGACACCGACACCGATACCGACGAAGACACCGACGTGGACGTGGATATCGACGTGGATATCGATGTGGACGACGACGTTTTCGCCATCATCGACGTGGACGTGGATGTGGATGTGGACATCGATGTCGACAATGTGGTCGACACGGTGGACGTGACCGATGTCGATACCGACGTCGACATTGACACCGACGTCAATGTGGAACCGGGAGCCATCACCAGCCTGCTGCAAAAGGTGGGCAACTGGATCATGACCAAGGGCTTGCCGGCGCTGGTGGAGAACCTGGCCATCATGGCTGCCTTCCAGGGCGCGCAAACCCTGCTCAATGTATGGAAGAACGCGGCCCAGAAAGACCTGCAAAATCTCTCGCCGCAGCAAAGTACCGGCCTGGGTCTGCTGGTCAATTATCTGCTGAACGAAAAGAACAGCGCATCCACCCGCTGGACAACCGTGGCCGACTACGTGCAGCAGGCCGCGCCCAGCGCCGTCAACCAGCAAACCCTTTTGAGTTCGGTGCTGATGACGAAGAACGCCGATGCCGATAACACGCAGGCAGCCTGGCGCTGGTCCAGCAGCGACGAGTCGGACGCGGTGCGCGCCATGGGCAAATACACGTCGGCGGACCAGCAATACCAGGCCTATCAGGCACTGGCGGCTTATACCTACAAGGGCCAGGTGCTGCCGGTCAAGGTAGCTTGCGGCGTGGCGATGAAATACACCGCCCTGCTCTCCTGACACAGCCCACCATCATTACGGAAAGGAAAACGCCATGCCGGATTCCGTCAACAAGCAAGACCCCGCCCCGCGCCAGCAGGCCGAAGCAGCCTGGCAGGAGCTGGCGCGCGCCATCGCCGCAGCCGACAATGTCAGCGAACAAGGACCGGACCATCCCCTGCCTCCGGACCAGGTGGGCGAACTGACCATCATCGGCTCGGGCATCGAAACGGTCGGCTTCTCGCTCGGCGACCAGGAACTGATACGCAGCGCCGACCATGTTTTCTACTGCGTGGCCGACCCGGCCACCGTGGTCTGGATCAGGGACTTGCGGCCCGACGCGCATGACCTGTACGTGCTGTACGACGATAACAAGGTGCGCTACGTGACGTATATGCAGATGGCGGAGGCCATGCTTCATCACGTGCGCCAGGCGAAGAAGGTGGTGGCGATCTATTACGGGCATCCGGGCGTCTTCGTCCTTTCCACCCACCGCGCCATCCTGATCGCCCGCCGCGAAGGACACCGCGCCACCATGCGCGCCGGCGTCAGCGCGCTCGATTGCCTGTGCGCCGACCTGGGCGTGGATCCCAGCCATCCCGGCCTGCAAACCCACGAGGCTTCGGACATGCTGATCCGCCTGCGCAAGCCGGACACCAGCCTGCACGTGGTGCTGTGGCAGGTCGGCCTGATCGGCGAAATGGGCTTCCGCCGCAAGGGCTATGTGAACAGCAATTTCTCGATACTCATCGACTATCTGCAAGGGGTGTACGGCAAGGACTATCCCGTCACCCATTATGTGGCCTCGCGCTATCCGACCATCCCACCGCTGATCGAAACCTATCCCCTCTCCCGCCTGCACGAGCCGGACATCCAGTTGCGCGTGACCGGCATCTCCACCTTCTATCTGGCGCCGCGCGACGCGGTGGAGGCGGACCACGATATGCTGCAGCGCCTTGGCCTGCTGCAGCCTGGCGAAACCGTCAAACCGGCGGGCAGCCCGCTGCGCGATATCGGCCGCTATGGTCCGCGTGAGATGAAAGCGTTCAAAGCTTTCAAGAACTTCCGCATCCCGCGCGATTACCGCTGGCAGGAAGACACCGGCGCCAGCCGCTTCCTGCTGCGGCTCAAGCAGGATCTGGACTTCCAGGATCTGTACCGCCACGCGCCCGGCCAGGCCGTTGCCGCCGAAGCCTTTTCCGGCCTGAGCGAGCGCGAACAGTATCTGCTGGCGACGCGCGACCCGGGCGGCATCCAGATCGCGGCCAAGGGCGCCGCCCTGCGCTCGGATGCCAACCAGAGCTTCCTGCACGCGCTGCTGAACCAGCGGCCGCTGGCGCGCCAGGTGCTGCAATTAGCGCAGTCCAAAACCCAGGGCGGCAGGGACAAGCTGGTCCAACTGGCCGGCAAGCACGATCTGCCGCCGGATATGGACAATATGCGCAGCGATATCGACCTGCTGCTGCGCGAGCACCTGAACGCATGGACCGGCGTGTATTGCGGCGATGCGGGCCAGTTGATCGTCCTCATTGGCAATGCCGGTGGACCGCGCCGCAGCGGCCTATTCGTCAATGGCGTTCAGATACGGCCCTTCAAATTCCAGCGCGGCGTGCTGCAATGGCAGGCGCAGCGCGGCAACCGCAGCAACGGCCTGCTGCGCTTCGATGTGGACCAGAACGGCAAGCGGCGTCTGATCGGCTGCAATATCTGGCCCGCCGGGCAGGATATGCCGAAGAATGCCGCCTTCTCCGCGCGCGAACCCGAGCTGCAAAGACCGCATCCCAGCCAGCGCGTGGGCCGCTACCGCCAGGCCAGCAGCGGCGGCATGCTGGAACTGGCCGTCGCCAGCGATGCGCAGCGCGGACGCTATCTGGCGGCCCGCCTCAACGGCCAAGTGCTGCCCGGCGCGCTCACGGCCGACGGCAACAGCTTGACGGTGGGCGACAGCCGCTTCGAGTTCGGCGCGCCCGGAAGCAGCGCCGATGGTCTGTGGTTGCCGCAAGCCGGCCAGCTCGACCTGTTCGGCGGCCGCTATATCGTGCGCGTGGCCGGCAAAGGGCAGACCGTATCCCACACCCTGGTTCTCGGACGGGGCGAAGCGGCTATCGACGGCGCCGCCGTCACGCCAGCGGTGACGGGGCTGACGGCCTTCACCTGGTCGGATGGTCCGGCGCAAGCACGCAGCGGCAGCCTGCAGGTGCAGATCGATCCAGTGACCTTACTCCCCCTGCTCTTCGGCACCTTGCAGACAGCGACAGGCGAGCAGCAGCAATGCTACGGCATGGTGGCGGCCGGCCCCAACGCCGTGGCCGAGCGGCCCGAAGCCGATTTCGGCCTGCCCTTGCCCGCCTGGCAATCGCTGGTGGCCCTATGTTCCAACGCCAGCCGCACGGGCGGTCTGCTGCTTTGGCATAAGTGGGAAAAGGCGCAGTTCACGGCCAAGGTCATGAATGTGGCCCTGCGCCGCCTGCTGCCCTGAGCTGGCAGCATGCTGCTGCTCGACTACGACGTCCGGCGCTACGCCTTCGCCAAGGTGGTGGCGCGCCAAGTCTACCGCGTGCCGGCGCTGGAGCGGCTGCACGTGTACTGGCTGGCGCAGAAGGCCCGGCGCGGCGCGCCTCCCTGTCTGACGCACGCGGATAATCTGCTGCTGCGCCAGCGCATGCAGGGCTTGCCGGACGACGACCTGTTCTACGTGATCTATAACGCTTTCGTCAAAGAGGTGATCGGTGCTGCCTTCCAGCGCCGCCTGTCCTATTCGATGCATCCGAAGATGCGCGTGCACCTGGCCGGCACGCCATCGGTCAGCAGCTGGCATCGCGACGCCGATGTGACCGGGCGCGTGGACCAGATCAATGTCTGGCTGCCTTTCACTGACACTTTCGACAGCAATACGCTCTGGGTTGAAAGCGATTACGGCAAGGGCGACTACCAGCCCATCCCGGTGCGCTACGGCCAGGCCTTGGTTTTCGATGGCGGCTACCTGTCCCATGGCACCGTCGCCAACGACACGCAGCAAACCCGCGTGAGTATCGACTTCCGCTTCGCCCCGCGCGGAGACAGCCTGCCGCCCAAGGCAAAAGCCATCCTGGGACGGCGTCCGGCTGATTTGAACAGCGGGCAAACAATGGAGACTCTAGGATATGAGCACTGATCTTAAAACCATGGCAATTGCCGGCGCCAAGACTTTCGCCGGCGTCTGGAACTTCAGCGACTTCTGGAAACGTTCGAATACCTTTCACAGCTACCTGCGTTTTGTCGATGCCGCCGAAAAACGCTGGGGCAAGACCGATCCGGCTCTGCGGCCAATGCAGGATCTGCGGACAACGCTGATCGGAGAGAACGCCCGCTTCTTCCAGCCCTATATCGGCGCCGACCAGGTATGGGCCGACGACTACGGCTGGTGCGGCCTGGCCAGCGCGGAAGCCAGCGTCTATCTGCAATCCATCGACGATGCTCCCACCGCACAAAAGTATGCCGACATCGCCCGCGCATGCTGGGAACAGATGATGGAAACCGGCTACGACAACAGCAAGGATGCGACGCCGGTTCCCCATGGCTGCGGCAATATCTCGCCGGACCGCAAGCGCAATGGCGGCGGTTACGGCACCCGCAATACCGTCACCAATGTCAACCTGATGCTCCTATCCTACCGCCTGCATAAGCTCCATGGTCCCGGGCGCTACCTCGACTTTGCGCTGAGCCAGGCCGCCTGGTTTGGCCAGTGGTTCACGCTCGATTATCCATCGCTCGACAACGGTCCCTATCTGCGCACACTGCCGGCAATGCAAAGCCTGATCCACGAACGGCCCATGGCCGAGAAAACCTATGTGCGCGAAGAGTATCCGGACTGGGAACGGGGCTGGGTCTGGACCGGCGACCAGGGGCTGCTGCTGATGGGTCTTGCGGCCATCCTGCAAGAAGGCACCCCGCCGCCCGGCTTCGGCCTGCGTCTGTACCAGGACAGCTTCGTCAAACTGGCCGCGGGCGTGGAAACCCTGCTGTTTGGTGGTTCAGACAAGGTGCTGCGCGAGCCGCCCTTCAATTCCAGTTTCGGCCGCTCCTATGCCGGGGACTATATCGGCGGGCGCGGCGTCCTGCTGCGCTATGCCTCAGAGCCGCTGGTGTCGCAGACGCTCGGCCGGCCCCTGTCGCCACAAGGCATCAGTGCAACGGCGAACGCGGTCTGGGACAGCCGCGATGCGCGCGGCGTATTCGGCAGCCTATGGAATCCGGCCGGCGACCAAGCCTTCAACACGGGCTTCGTCAAAGCCTGGGGCAATGGCGAACCGTCCATCACAGGCTGGCAAGGCGCCGCTTTCGACGGCGTCCTGCAAGCCTGCGGCCTGGATGCGCTGACGGCGGCCATCCGCCTCGACACCCAGGCATAGCAGCTATTTGGGTGGCTTGAGCAATTGCCGCGTCCCCGTCATGGCGCTTTCCAGCGGGGCGCGGCTGCGCGTGATCTTGGCCAGCAGACTGGCGCCCAGCCATAGCTGATACAACGTATTCGCCAGTTGCGCCGCATCTTTCACATGGGCCAGCGAACCATCGGCTCGGCCCTCGGCGATACACTGGGTCAAGCGCTGGATCACGCCTTGTGTACCCTGTTCCAGCGTCACGCGCATGCTCTCCGACAGGTCGCTGACTTCGGCACTGAGCTTAACCGCCAGGCATTTCGCCGCCGGATCGTCGCCGCCCTGCGCATCGAGCCAGTACTGCCAGAAGCCCATCAGCCTTTGCTGCGCCTTGCCCGGCCGCGCCAGCAGCTCGTCGAGAAACGCCAGGTAGTCGCCGAAATACCATTCGAGCAGCGCCTGTCCGAAGCCCTCCTTGGACTCGAAGTAATGGTAGAAGGAGCCTTTGGGAATCCCGGCCGTCGCCAGCAGCTCGGTCAGGCCCACCGCCGTATAGCCCTTGTTCAGCAACAGCGGCTTGGCGACTGCGAGGATATGCTGGCGGAGATCGGTAATTTGCGTGCTCATGCCCCGCATCTTAGAACAAACTAGACCAGTCGTCTATATCCCTCATTTACGCTGCATGGCATGCCACATCGCGCCAGGCTTTTGCGCTAGCATGATGAACTGTGCAGCCTGCTTTCGCGGGCCGAATTTTTGCCAATTCATGCTTCTCTGGAGGAAAGATGATTGTCGAGTATATTCGCTACAAGCTGCATCACGCGGAAACGGCATCCGCCGAGGAAGCGGCTGCCGCCTTCGAGGCAGCCTATCGCAGCGCCTGCGCCTCGCTGGATATTTCGCCGCACTGCCTGTCTTACGAGCTGTCGCGCTGCGTTGAGGAGGCCGATCATTATGTGCTGCGGATTGAATGGGATTCGGCCGAGGGCCACCTGAGCGGCTTTCGCCGCGCGCCGGAGTTCGCGCCATTTCTGGCGGCGATCCGCCCCTATATCAATCAGATCGAGGAAATGCGGCATTATGCGCCGGTACGCATCGGCAGCGGCGCGCACGCGAAAGATGGGGCGCCCGCATAATTACGGTATAAATCATTTACATGGAGAGCCGGATGCTTACGAGTGAGGATGTTTGTCTGCGCGGCAGCTGCCTTTGCGGCGGCATTGCCTACCGGGCGGAAAAACCAGTTCAACATGCGAGCCATTGCTACTGCATCATGTGCCAGAAGCAGCATGGCGCGGCGTCGGGTTCATATGCGAATGTGGCCAGCGCGGGCTTCAGATACGAGCGCGGTGCGGAGCTGGTGACGGAATACGCTTCATCCGAGCATGGTCGACGCGGTTTTTGCCGCGTCTGCGGTTCCACTTTGTTCTGGCGCAGCACGCAGTCGCCTGACCGTATCGCCATCACGCTGGGAACGCTGGATCAGGAATTTGACGGGCCAGTGAATCGTGAGCTGCATACGGATACAAAACCAGCCTGGCTACCACTCAAGTAGACGGCAGGCCAAGTGATTGCGGCACATGCTGAATAGGCTTCCTTTTCGAAGTGGATTTTTCGCCTTCTTTCACATCGATGCCTATGGCGTCCTTGTAGCACCGAATAGTCAGACTGTCAGCGCGAAAGACATACGGGCCAGTTACATAGGAAGCATAGCTCGTCTTCCAGCCAGTTGGATGCGCTTCAAGCAACGCCTGGAGGCGCTGATAGGCCGGATCATCAGCACCAATAGAACGTTCGGAGACAAGCCCGCCATTTGAATCGTATGCCGCCAGGATAAGTTGTGCAGGCAAATTCGTCACAGGGATATTGTCGCTGCACCCTAAGAGCATGCCCATCCAGAACACTAATGCAAGTCGTTTCAATTTTCCACCGATCTTACAAGTTGAGGTTTGCAATATCATAGCCGTCGATCACTTCCCTTAGCATGTTTATACGGAGGATTTTTTATGCTCCCGAATGACGCGGATTACTTGCGCGGCAGCTGTCTTTGCGGCGGCATCAGCTACCGGATGCAGAAGCCGGCGCGGTATGCCTGTCATTGTTACTGCACCATGTGCCGGAAACAGCATGGGGCGGCGGCAGGCTCGTATGCGGTTTTGCCTAGCGCGAACGTGGTTTTTGAGCGAGGTGCGGAATTGGTCACGGAATACGCCTCTTCCGAGCAAGGACGGCGTGGCTTTTGCCGCGTTTGCGGTTCGACCTTGTTCTGGCGCAGCACGCAAACGCCGCAGACCATCGCCATCACATTGGGGACGCTGGATCAGGCATACGACGGCCCGGTGGAGCAAGAACTGCATACCGATACCAAGCCAGCCTGGCTGCCACTTCGCTCGCCATAATAAATGTGGGCTAGGCGCCCTTCTCAACTCATGACTTGGCTCAAACGGCGGCGTCCGATATCCACAGCACGGCAGCGGCATCATCGGCTGCCTTGACCATCAGGCCGCCCTTGGCAGCGCTGACCGCTTCTGCGGCACGCAGCTCGGCGAGCATAGCATCAAGGCCACGCGTGGCGCAGGCTGCGATCAATTGGGCCGGCGAATACAGTTCATACGGATCGGACAGGCGATAGAAGCCGTCAGTCATGCTCAGCAGTGTGGTTCCAGGTTCTATCCGCAGCACAAACTTGCGCGCGGCGAATGGACCTTGGGGATGCAGGCACAGTATGGATGGCTCCGGCGCAGCGTTTTGTTCTTCGCGGCGACGCCTCAGCAAGGGCATCAACAGGGTGCGGCGTTCGGCGGGATCGCTCACACCTTTCGCCAGCATGGCGCTGATTTCGCGTTGCAGCACGCCTTCCTGGGGATTGATCCAGGGATCGAGGTCGCGCACCCTGCCATCCGCGCTGCGCAACAGCGTTTTGCAGTCGCCCAGGCTATATAGGTGGAGCTCGTCTGATTTGGCGTGGTGGAATATGCGGGTCCAGCTTAGGGCGGCGATGGGATGGGCGTAATGAGGTATCTCGGTCTTTTCGGTATGGCCCCGCCACGCGGCGCGGGTGGCGTCGATGGCCTGTTTTACGAGCGTGTCTTGCGTGGCGTCCGGACTGAGGACTTTATGCAGCTCGGCTGCGAACTGGCGTGCGAACCAGGCGACGTCGCCTTCCTCGGTATCGATATAGTCGCATTCGGCCAGCGAGGTGGCGCCGTCGATGACCAGAATGTCGGTGACGCCACCGTGCTCGTGGACTGCGATCAGGTCTTCGTTGCGGTGTTTTTCTGCACCTTCACATATCGCGGTCCACGGCATTTGTTTTCCCGGCTGGTTGACTTGCGATGATGATAATCGCTTCCCTACTTTTGCAGCTTATTTGCTTTTCTCCTTGGCGCAGCGTGCGGCCAGGACGGAGCGGGCCGTTACGTCAGGGATGGACTTGATTGCGTCTTCGCTGCAGTTGGTGGTGCTGACTTCAATTTGCTCGGGAGGGGTGCCAGTCTTTAAGCGGACGATAAGCAGGATTACGCTGATGGCACAGAGGAGGAGGAAAGGTTTGGACTTCATTTAGCAAAGGCACATGTGATTCTTGGGGTCGAAGTTCCAGGAAGAGGCACTTTTCTGTTGCAGTTTGTCTTGCCTGGAAGGCGAAGCAGAACATCAACCTTATTATCGCAAACTTCTAACTCTGTTTTGACGAGGTGGTTGGTTCGCATTGACTGCCTCTTACCGTTGATCCAGATTTCAGCACCGGGCGGGGATGTTTGGATGTCAAGGGCAACGCTTTGCCGCCCGCAAGGCACGATCACAGGATTTGCGCACCAGCTCTTTCCGGTAGGCGGACCGAATTGCGGCGTTGCCAAAACAAGCGTAACCGCTCCCTTCTTATTTACCGTTACCGTCGGGCCGGCCCAAACAGCTTGCAATTCAGGTTTGCAATTCTTCTGGTGGATGCTTGCTTTACTTACGGAGACGTTCTTATCATCGACCGAAATGGAAAAATCGAAGATGTAGTCATGGGGAGCATCGAGCGAGATGTGGTGAATCCCCTTGTCGAATTCAAGCGAATCCCCTACGAAACCGATGATATGTTGGCCCAGGTAGCTTGCGCCTCTGCGCTCAATTTCTGTCATCTTGGCATTGGCCAATGCAGGGGTTTCCGCAACGATTTTTACCGTGGCGGCAGCTGCGTAAATTGCTACGTTGACCAGGATGGCGAGCAGGCACAGCTTTTTTACGATATCCGAAACCTTGATTGAAGCGCACATCATGAATTCCAAGCTCATTGCGGCGCTCGTTGCCCGAGTTCTTCGGCAAGCCCAATGAGAATGCCTTCGGGACCGCGGATATAGCAGAGCCGGTAGGCGTCTTCGTACCGGACCACGCTGCCGACAAGCTTTGCGCCGTGCTTGGCAAGCCGGGCGAGCGTATCGTCGATGTCTTCCACGGTGAACATGACGCGCAGATAGCCGAGGGCGTTGACCGGAGCGCTGCGGTGATCGGCGGCGACGGGCGGGGCGAGGAAGCGGGATAGTTCGAGCCGGCTGTGGCCGTCCGGTGTGCGCAGCATGGCAATCTCGACGCGCATGCCGTGCAAGCCGGTGACGCCGTCTGCCCAGTCGCCTTCGATTGGGGCACGGCCTTCGAGGTTTAGGCCGAGTTCGCTGAAGAAGTCGATGGCGGCGTCGATATCCTCCACAACGATGCCGACGTTGTCCATGCGTTTGACTGTCATGTTGGCTCCTTCGTGGCTATGTTCGCGTCTGGCCCATATCCCACTAATTATGCAGTTCTTTTTGTCTGTACGTTTGATTTATTGGAGGCGACGGCCGAAATCGAACCGACGTAGTAATCCGCTTGGATTTGCTGGAGACTTTTCGGTGGCAAGTTGGGGCGATGATTTTGTGGTGGGGACCTGGGAAGGCTTCAGAGCTGGCTCAACCAGCGCCTGGCGGCATCAAGCACCGCGTCGCTGTGGTCTTCAGGTTGGGCATCGACCGCATGGTCTGGCGCGATTTTTCCCTGCACTACCTGGCCGTTGCGGTCTGCATAACGGCCAGTGCTGATGGCCAGACTGGTACCGTCCGGCCAGGGTTTATCGAACACACTGGTAGTCAATCCCGCGGTAGCGGCGCCGAAGGTCGCACTGTAGGGGCGCTGCAAGAAAGCCGTCAGCAGGGCTTCACCAGCGCTTGCGGTGCGGTTGCCGATCAATAGCGCCACCGGCTCGCGCTCGCCGGCGAACATGGGATCGGCTGCAGTGAAGTACGGTTCATGATCGTCGCTGTCGGACGGAATCCCAAAAGCCCATCGACTGCGCCTGCCGTTGCGATCGACTGTATAAGCAATATCGATGTTGCCGTAGAGCGGACGAAAGCCGGCAATCAACGGCCCCGTGCTGCCGCCGCTTTGTTCGCGCAAATCGATGATCCAGCGCCGCGCGCCGCGTTTATGCATGTCGTGCAGCGCATCGCGCACCCGGTGCGCATAGCGTTGGCGTGCTTCCCGGGTGACGGCTGCCTTGCTGACCAGCTTCACATACGCTAGATCGGGCGCCAGCAGTGTAGCGTGGATCGGGAGGTCGTCAGACGGACTGCTGGCCAGCGCGCGCCCCTTGCTAGCGCCCAGGATGAGAATTTCTTCGGCAGTCAGGAACCGGCTGTGCTGGTCACCCAGCAGGCGGGCCACGTCCTTCAGCGTCAGACTCAGGTCGGCTGGCGACATGGCGCCGCTGGCGTTGATGACGGCGCTGTGGCGTAGGGCGCGTAGCTGCGCTGCATCATAGTATAGGTAGTATTTAGTCAGCTTGTCGAAGGCTTGTTCCAGATAGGCCTCACTATCCACGCTCATCTGGCCCGGCGCATACACTGAGCTGCTCCTGCTGAGCGACAGCGAGTGAACATTCAGTTGTGTCGGACCGTTGTTCACCTGGATAAAAACGCTGACCTTGTCCGCTTCTGGTGGAATGTACGCACTGGCTTGCAACACCCCGCCGCGGAACAGGTAATAGCCGCCACTGTGGCTGGCCACCTGGTCGCTGTGATAGGCGGTAATTAAGACACTAAGACCAATTGCATCGGGTCCGCTAAAGCGCAGGTCGGCGTTGAGATAAAGACGTCGCCCCGCCAGCTCCGTGGCTGGCAGTATTGCGGCGGCGATTTCCGAGACCTTGCCGTGACAATTGCTCAGGGTAGCGTCCGCGCTGAGCTTCACGTCTTGCGCGATACCGCATTCGTTCGTTACGCGGAAAGTGGCGGCGACCGGCTGCACAGCACGCGTGCCATTGGCGGCAGCGGCCGTCCACCACAACATCGCCATTAGAAAAGTCATCAGCAACTTCATGCGTACAACCCAATCTGCGCGGACTGCGGCGGAGTTCTGCCATTCTCAGCGCGGTCACGGAAGGTGTGAAGAATGTTGGGGTCTTGCAGCGCGCCGCTGTGGAACAGCGAATGGCAATAGCTTGCGCCCTGCTTGCTGGCCAATAGCATCGACGCTTCGCCCGTCCCCAGTAGCCACGTCGATGACGCACGTGGCAGGTTCACATCCGACAACGACCTTGCGTAGCTGGAGTCGCCCACTGCCACAAAGTCCAATAAACCGATTTTGATCGCTGTTGTCGGCATGCTGCTTTCTTTCGCGCCAAAAGTTAATTCATCTGAGAAAAATATACTGTTATTTATAATACCAATACAATAACCATGAAAAATAACAAATTATCACAATTGCAATGAAATGCGACGAGTTAAACGGGCCGCATCTCCAACCCGTCGCGCGCTCAGGAACGGGATCGGTTGAGTTCGTGGAAGTTGAAGATGAAAAATATGGATAGGGCATTCAAGGGAGCGTCGCAGGGTAGCGGCGCTACCCAAACGGGTAACAGTCTGCGGTGTAGATTGATTTTGAACGCAAAAAAGCCGGGAAATTCCCGGCTTTTCGCAAGCTAAGTGCTTGATTTGTTTGGAGGCGAGGGCCGGAATCGAACCGGCGTAGACGGCTTTGCAGGCCGCTGCATAACCATTTTGCTACCCCGCCATAGGGCTTTAAGAACAACGCTACAGCGGCGTCCATTCTTGAATTCTGGAGCGGGAGAAGAGTCTCGAACTCTCGACCTCAACCTTGGCAAGGTTGCGCTCTACCAACTGAGCTACTCCCGCATTGGAGTCTTACTATCTGCATCTGGAGCGGGAGAAGAGTCTCGAACTCTCGACCTCAACCTTGGCAAGGTTGCGCTCTACCAACTGAGCTACTCCCGCTTGGAGCAATACTACAATTACTACTGCCATTTACTTCTACTACTGCGCCTCTGAATTGGAGCGGGAGAAGAGTCTCGAACTCTCGACCTCAACCTTGGCAAGGTTGCGCTCTACCAACTGAGCTACTCCCGCATTTCAGGGAAACGCATTATCGCAGAAACGTTACTACTATTCCAGCAATTTTACTGATTTCGACGTTTTTTGGAGCGGGAGAAGAGTCTCGAACTCTCGACCTCAACCTTGGCAAGGTTGCGCTCTACCAACTGAGCTACTCCCGCATTTGCTTTTTACAGCGCGTCGTCATCAACAACAGGCCAGCATTATAGACGATCTACAGAACTGGTCAAGAGCAACATTTCAAATTAATTCAAGTTCCCCGCTTTTTCCTTGATCAGCGGCCATGCCTTGCGCAGGTAGTACAGCATCGACCACACGGTCAGCACGCTCGCCAGCCACAGCAGCTTCTCGCCCCAGTAGCGGGTGTCGATAGCGCCCAGCAGCACGTCGTTGTACAGCAAGGCCGGAATGGCCGTCATCTGGGCCGCCGTCTTGATCTTGCCGATCGAGCTGACCGCCACCGATTTCGAGGCGCCGATCTGGGCCATCCACTCGCGCAGCGCCGAGATGGCGATTTCGCGGCCGATGATGATGAAGGCGAACAGCGGGTGGCAACGGCCGCCGTCCAGATGCACCAGCACCAGCAAGGCGCCGGCCACCATCAGCTTGTCGGCCACGGGGTCGAGGAAGGCGCCGAAGGCCGAGGTCTGGTTCCAGCGCCGGGCCAGAAAACCATCGAACCAGTCGGTGATGGCGGCAACGATAAAGATCAGGGTTGCGGCCAGATTGCGGTCATGCGGCTGCAGCCAGCCGTCGGGAAGGTAGAACACGCCTACGACCAGGGGAATCAGCGCCACGCGCAACCAGGTCAGCAGGATCGGGATATTGAAAGGCATAAGGCAGCGGCTTGTAAGAATTATGTGTTAACGCGCCGCTAGTTTATAACGGCGCCGCTGCTAATACCAGCCGACACAGCCTCTTAATGCAGCTGTTTGTAGATTTCTTCGGCCAAAGTGCTGGAAATGCCTTCAACCGACATCAGGTCTTCGACACTGGCATTGACCACGCCGCGCAAGCCGCCGAAGCGGGCCAGCAGTTTCTGCCGCCTTTTCACGCCAATTCCCTCGATCTCTTCCAGGCGCGAGGTCTGGCGCGTTTTGGCGCGCTTGGCGCGCATGCCGGTGATGGCGAAGCGGTGGGCTTCGTCGCGGATCATGGCCACCAGCATCAGGGCGGCCGATTCCTTGCCCAGCTCCTGCGATGGACGGCCGTCGACGAACATCAGCGTCTCCAGGCCAACCCGCCTGCCCTCGCCTTTCGCCACGCCCACGATCAGGCTCAGGTCCAGGCCCAATTCCTCGAAGACCTGGCGCGCCATCTCGATCTGCCCCTTGCCGCCGTCGATCAGCACCACGTCCGGCATCACGCCGTCGCCGCCCGCCACCTTTTCGTAGCGGCGCATCAGCACCTGGCGCATGGCGGCGTAATCGTCGCCGGGCGTGATGTCGTTGATGTTGTAGCGGCGGTATTCGCCGTTCTGCATCTGGTGGTGGTGGAAGACCACGCAGGAAGCCTGGGTCGCTTCGCCTTGCGTGTGGCTGATATCGAAGCATTCCACGCGCAGGGTTTCGATATCCTCGCATTCGACGCCCAGCGCTTCCACCAGGGCGCGCGTGCGCGACTGCTGCGAGCCTTGCTCGGACAGCAGGCGGGCCAGCGAAATCTCGGCGCCCTTCTGCGCCAGTTCCAGCCATTGGCGGCGCTGGCCTTGCGGCTGGAAGATCAGGTGGATGCGGTGGCCGCACTGTTCCTGCAGCGCCAGCAGCAATTCCGGCTGGTCGAATTCGATGTTCAGGATCAGGGTGCCGGGGATATATTTTTCCGTGTAGTGCTGGACCAGGAAGGCGGCCAGCACCTCCACTTCGATAGACTGCTCGGCCATCACCTCGGCATCGATCAGGTGCGAAGGGAAATAGGCGCGGTCGCCCAGGTGGCGGCCGCCGCGCACCATGGCCAGGTTGACGCAGGCGCGTCCTCCCTGCACCACCACGGCCAAGATATCCACGTCGGCATCGCCCGTGGTTTCCATGCTTTGCTGGTGCAGCACTTTCGCCAGCGACTGGATCTGATTGCGCACCGCCGCCGCCTGCTCGAATTTGAGTTCGCCGGCATAGGCGTGCATTTTCTGCTCCAGCTCTTCCATCACCTCGGTCTGGCGGCCGCGCAGGAAGCGCGCGGCATTGTTCACGTCGACGCGGTAATCCTCGGCGCTGATGGCGCCCACGCAGGGTGCGCTGCAGCGGCCGATCTGGTGCAGCAGGCAGGGACGCGTGCGGTTCATGTACACGCTGTCCTCGCAGGTGCGCAGCAGGAAGACCTTCTGCAGGATCTGCATCGATTCCTTCACCGCCCAGGCGCTGGGGAAAGGCCCGAAGTACTGGTTCTTCTTGTCCACCGCGCCGCGGTAGTAGACCATGCGCGGAATCTCGTCCCCGCTCAGCTTCAGATAGGGATAGGACTTATCGTCGCGGAACAGGATGTTGAAGCGCGGCTGCAGCGTCTTGATCAGATTGTTTTCCAGGATCAGCGCCTCGGCCTCGCTATGCGTGACCGTGGTTTCCAGGCGCGCGATGCGCTCCACCATCATGGCGATGCGCGGGCTGGAAAGGTTCTTCTGGAAGTAGCTGGAGACGCGCTTTTTCAGGTCGCGCGCCTTGCCCACGTAAAGCACCTTGTCTTCCGCATCGAAATAGCGGTAGACGCCGGGCAGATTGGGCAGTTTGGCGACCGTCGCCAGCACCTGCTCGCGCGGATCGATGATCTCTTCGTTCATGCTGTCTGTTCCACGATCACGAAGGCGACCGCATATTCATCTTCATCACTGATGCTGAGCTGGGCGCGCAAGCCCTTCTCGCGCATGAAATCGGCCAGCGCGCCGCCGCAGACGATGGTGGGCTTGCCGTTTTCCTCGTTCAGCATCTGCGCCGCCGGCAGCAGCATGGGCGGACGCACGCCGGTGCCGATGGCTTTGGCAAATGCTTCCTTGGCGGCGAAGCGCGTCGCCAGGTAGCGCAGCGCGCGCTTGGGATGCTGGGCGCCGCGCTCGCGGTAGATTTCCAGCTCGTCCGGCCCCAATACCTTGGCCGCAAAACGCTCGCCGTGGCGCGCCAGCGCCTCCTCGATGCGGGCGATCTTGCAGATATCGGTGCCGACGCCGTAAATCATTTTGCGCCCAGGCGGGTCGCGACCATGATGGCCTTCATTTCGCGCACGGCGTTTTCCCAGCCGGCGAAGATGGAGTGGGCGACGATGGCATGGCCGATATTCAGCTCGGCGATATCGGGAATGGCGGCAATCGCCTGCACATTGGTGTAGTGCAAGCCGTGGCCGGCGTTCACCTTCAAGCCATGCTGCACGCCCCAGCGCACGCCGGCCTTGATGCGTTCCAGCTCGGCCGCCTGGGCCGCGCCTTCGGCGTCGGCATAGGCGCCGGTGTGCAGCTCGATCACAGGCGCGCCGACGGCGGCGGCGGCGGCGATCTGCGCCTCGTCGGCATCGATGAAGAGGCTGACGCGGATGCCCTCGGCCTGCAGCTGCTTGACGGCCGCTGCCACTTCCTTGTGGTAACGCACTACATCGAGGCCGCCTTCGGTGGTCACTTCGGTGCGCTTTTCCGGCACGAGGCAGACGTCGGCCGGCTTCACGCGGCAGGCGAAGTCGATCATTTCCTGGGTCACGGCCGCTTCCAGGTTCATGCGCGTAGCCAGCTGCGGCGCCAGCGCCAGCACGTCGGCATCCTTGATGTGGCGGCGGTCTTCGCGCAGGTGCAGGGTGATGCAGTCGGCGCCGGCCTGCTCGGCCAGCAGCGCGGCGCGGATTGGATCGGGATAGACGGTGCCGCGCGCATTGCGCAGGGTGGCGACGTGGTCGATGTTCACGCCCAGGTCGATAACGGGTCCAACGGGGTTCAGAAAGCTCATAGTCGTGTTTTTATAACTGCATCAGGTCGATCAGAATCTGGCGCGTGTTCAGGGGCGCGCCGCCTAAATGGTGGGCCAGCAGAAAGCGCATCAGCTGCTTGCTCTGGGCCTGGGTTTGCGCATCGGCGTAATCCTCGTTTTCCATATCGAGCAGGGTCTTGCCCGCCACGCGCGGCGCCGTGTCGGCGGCGCGCTCGGGACGCGGGCCGCGTTCCGGGTCCACCACATACTGTACATCGGATTGCACGCGCTCGCGCGTGACCGTGCAGCGCGTCAGATCGGCGCCCACGCCCGTCTCCCTAAGTAGGGCTCTTTCGAATTTTCGCAAGACGATGGGGGGCGGCTCGTTGTGAGCCAGCTGGTTGAGCGTGGCGACGTAATGGTCGAACAGGGCGGGATGGGCGTCGTCGCGCGCCAGCAGCTTGACCAGCAGCTCGTTGAGGTAGAAGCCGCACAGCAGCGCCGTGCGTTCCAGCGGCAGCATGCCGCCCACCCATTCGGCGTCGGTAAGCGTGCGCAGCTCGTTTTTGCCACTCCAGCTGGCCGACAGCGGCTGGAAGGTCTGCAGCACGCCGCGCAGCTGCGAATGCGGCCGCTTGGCGCCCTTGGCGATCAGCGCCACGCGGCCAAAGTCGCGCGTCAGCAGATCGACGATGAGGCTGGTTTCCTTGTAGGGATAGCTATGCAGCACAAAGGCCGGCTGCCCCGCCACCTTGGTGCCGACGGTGCGCTCGCGTGGTGGCGTGCGCCGCGGCGGCGTACCGTCCGCTCCAGCAGCCGGCCCGCCGGGCCGGCCGTCCCGTCTGGGGTCTGACCCCAAGGTGGACGGGACGGCCGATCCGGCGGGCTCGGCGGTGGCGCTGCGGGTCATGTCTTATTCGTAGCCGTAGGCGCGCAGGCCGGCTTCGTTATCGGCCCAACCGGATTTGACCTTGACCCAGATTTCCAGGTAGACGGGGCCGCCGAACAGTTTTTCCATGTCGAGGCGGGCCTGGGTGGAGACTTCTTTCAGGCGCGCACCCTTATTACCGATGATCATGGATTTGTGGCCGTCGCGCTCGACCAAAATCGCGGCGAACACGCGGCGCAGATTGCCTTCCTGCTCAAACTTCTCGATCAACACGGTGCTGGTGTAAGGCAGTTCATCGCCGACGAAGCGGAACAGTTTTTCGCGCACGATTTCCGAGGCGAGGAATTTTTCGCTGCGGTCGGTGATGTCGTCTTCACCGAAGATCGGCTCGTTCTCGGGCAGGAAACGCTTGATCTCGTTCTGCAGGCCGTCGAGCTGGAAGCGCAGCTTGGCCGACACCGGCACCACGGCCGAGAAGTCGAACTTGGCAGCCACCTGCTGGGCGAACGGCAGCAGCACGGCCTTGTCCTTGCAGCGGTCGGATTTGTTGATGACCAGGATCACCGGCACATTTTTCGGCAGCAGGTCGATCACTTGCTGGTCGGCAGGGCCGAAGGTGCCCGCTTCCACCAGGTACAGGATCACGTCCGAGGAATCGAGCGTATTGGTGACGGTCTTGTTGAGCGTCTTGTTGAGCGCGTTCGCGTGGCGCGTCTGGAAGCCGGGCGTGTCGACGTAGATGAACTGGGCATCCGGCACGGTCTGGATGCCGGTGATGCGGTGGCGCGTGGTCTGCGCCTTGCGCGAGGTGATGCTCACCTTGGCCCCGATCAGGGTGTTCATCAGCGTCGATTTGCCCACATTGGGACGGCCGACAATGGCGATATAGCCGCAGCGGAAGCCGGCTGGAGTTGGTGCGCTAGTCATGGGATTACCTGTGTTTTACTGTTTGGCGTGCTTGCCTTCGGCAGCGGCGGCGTGGGCCGGCTTGTCGGCCGGGGTGTCGCTCTGCACGGTGGCGATGCCGGCCAGCTTGAGCTGGGCCGCGCGCGGCTTGGACTTGCGGGCCGCGGCCGGCGCTTTCTGCAAAGCCTGTTCGGCCGCTTCCAGCGCCAGCTTGGCGGCGGCTTGTTCGCCGGCGCGCCGGCTGCCGCCGCGGCCATACACCTGGACGCCCAATTTGGGCACCAGGCATTCGATTTCGAATTCCTGGCTGTGCGCGGCGCCATGGGTGGCGACCACGTTGTACAGCGGCAGGGAGATTTTTTTCCCTTGCAGGAATTCCTGCAGCAGGGTCTTGGCATCCTTGCCCAGGGTCTGGGGATCGACCGTATCGAGGATGGGAATGTAGAAGGCGCGGATCACGCGCGCCGCGCTGTCGAAGCCGGCATCCAGGAAGATGGCGCCCAGCAGCGCTTCCAGCGTGTCGGCCAGGATCGAGGGACGGCGGAAGCCGCCCGATTTCAGCTCGCCCTCGCCCAGGCGCAGGAATTGCGACAGCTCCAGCTTTTGCGCGATCTCGTACAGCGATTGCTGCTTGACCAGGTTGGCGCGCAGGCGCGACAGGTCGCCCTCGTCGATGGTGTTGTAGCGCTCGTAAAGAATCGAGGCCACCACGCAGTTGAGGATGGAGTCGCCCAGGAATTCCAGCCGCTCGTTATGCAAACTGCTATGGCTACGGTGCGTCAGTGCCTGCTGTAACAGCGCAGCATCCTGGAACGTGTGGCCTAAACGGGTTTGCAATAACTGATGATTCATTGGCTCTGGTGCTTTGTCGTATTGGTCGGCTTATTGCCCGGGCTTGCCGTTCTTGGGCGCGCCGCCCTTGGCGGTGCTGCCCTCGTATTCCAGCAAGATGCTGGCCGGCCCGAACAGGGGGATCTTTTTCTCGTAAGCGAAGCTGACCTGCATTTCGCCGTCTTCGCGGCTGATGATCAGGTCGCGCCCGCTGATCGAACTGATGTAATTCACTTCGGCGCTCTTGTCGAAGGAATTCTGGATTTCCTTGACGGTCGAACCGGCGCCCTTGGCCTTGACGATGGCGGCCGACACGGCGCGGTACTCCGCGTAGGTCGGCACGATCTTCATGCCCAGGATGCCGAGGAAGCCGAGAATGGCCAGGACCAGGATCAGGCCAATCAGAGTGATGCCACGCTGCTTGTCGAGTCCTGTCGCCGCCATCTCGCCTCCCGTTTAGTGGATGCCGCCTATGCGCTTGGGATTGCCCAGATTCATCCAGACAAAGAACGCCTTGCCGACAATATTCCGGTCCGGGACAAAGCCCCAGTAACGGCTGTCGGCGCTATTGTCGCGGTTATCGCCCATCATGAAGTAATTGCCTTCAGGAACCACGCAAGTAAAGCCTTCGTAGCGGTAGGTGCAGGCATCGCTGTGCGGGAATTCGCGCACGTCGCCCAGATTGATATTGGCGGCGCGCTCGTCGTTCAGGATGCGGTGGTCTACCCCACTCAGGTTTTCCTTGAATTGTTTCTTATAGACAAGTCTTTCATTGTTTTCATCGTCCAGATAATCGTCGAGCGCGGTGTACTCGATCGGCTTGCCGTTGACGGTCAAACGTTTATTCTCATACGTAATCTTATCACCGGGCACGCCGACCACCCGTTTGATGTAATCCTGGCTCATATCCTTGGGATACTTGAACACCATCACGTCGCCGCGCTGGGGATCGTTGAGCTGCACCACTTTCTGGTTCAGGATGGGCAGGCGGATACCGTAGGTGAACTTGTTCACCAGGATCAGGTCGCCCACCAGCAGGGTCGGCACCATGGACGAGGACGGAATCTTGAACGGCTCGTACAGGAAGGAGCGCAGGCAAAACACCAGGGCAATCACGGGGAAGAAGCTGCCCGAATACTCAACCCAGGTCGGCTGGCGCAGCAGATCGGCTTCGATCTTGGCGCGCTTGACCGGGCTGCCATCGCCCACGATGCCGTTGGACGTCTGGCGCGCCTGGTGCGCGTCGTACTCGGCCAGGGCGCGGTCGGCCGCGGCGCGGCGCTGCTTGGCCAGGTAGAACACATCGAGGAACCAGATCACGCCCGTGACCACCATCAGCACGAACAGGATTAAAGCGAAATTGCCCAGGATGGTTTGCAGGTTCATTTATCTTCCACTTGTAGGATTGCCAGGAAGGCTTCTTGCGGAATCTCCACCGAGCCGACCTGCTTCATACGCTTCTTACCGGCCTTCTGCTTCTCCAGCAGCTTCTTCTTACGGCTGATGTCGCCGCCGTAGCACTTGGCCAGCACGTTCTTGCGCATCGCCTTGACGTTTTCG
Source organism: Massilia sp. BJB1822 (assembly GCF_013369485.1). Lineage (GTDB taxonomy): Bacteria > Pseudomonadota > Gammaproteobacteria > Burkholderiales > Burkholderiaceae_D > Rugamonas. Next base: position 128,411 of record NZ_JABWEB010000002.1, on the reverse strand, counting down.
CGCGAGATGATGTTCGAACCGATCGCGGCCTGGATCGCCACGTCGAACATCTGGCGCGGGATCAGTTCGCGCATCTTGGCCGCCACGGCGCGGCCGCGGTAAGGCGCATTGGCGCGGTGCACGATGATGGCCAGCGCATCGACCTTCTCGCTGTTGATCAGCATATCGACCTTCACCACGTCGGCCGCGCGGTATTCCTTGAACTCGTAGTCCATCGAGGCGTAGCCGCGCGAAGTCGATTTCAGCTTGTCGAAGAAGTCCAGCACGATCTCGGCCATCGGCATCTCGTACACCAGCTTGACCTGGCGGCCGTGGTAGCTCATGTCCATCTGGATGCCGCGCTTGGCGATGCACAGGGTGATGACCGAGCCCACATATTCCTGCGGCATGTACAGGTTGACGTTGACGATCGGCTCGCGCACTTCGGTGATGCGCGACGGGTCGGGCATGCGGGAAGGGTTGTCCACGTTGAGTACCGTGCCGTCGCGCTGCTCGACCTCGTACACCACGGTCGGCGCGGTGGTGATCAGGTCCATATCGAATTCGCGCTCCAGGCGCTCCTGCACGATTTCCATGTGCAGCAGGCCCAGGAAGCCGCAGCGGAAGCCGAAGCCCAGCGCCTGCGACACTTCCGGCTCGAACATCAGGGCGGCGTCGTTCAGCTTGAGCTTTTCCAGCGAGTCGCGCAGCGCGTCGTACTGGTTGGCCTCGACCGGGAACAGGCCGGCGAACACCTGCGGCTGCACTTCCTTGAAACCCGGCAGCGGCGCAACGGCCGGCTTGGCGACTGAGGTGATGGTGTCGCCCACGCGGGCCACTTTCAATTCCTTGATGCCGGCGATGACGAAGCCCACCTGGCCGGCGCTCAGCTGCGGCAGCGAGACGGAACGCGGCGAGAAGATGCCCAGATCTTCCACCAGCTGGGTCGAGTCGGTCGCCATCAGGCGGATCTTTTCTTTCGGACGCATGGTGCCGTTCACCACGCGCACCAGCATCACCACGCCCACATAGGCGTCGTACCAGGAGTCGATGATCAGGGCTTGCAGCGGCGCTTCGGGATCGCCCTTGGGCGGCTGCACCTTGGCGATGATCGATTCCAGCACGTCTTCCACGCCCAGGCCGGTCTTGGCCGAGCACTGCACGGCGTCGCCGGCTTCGATGCCGATCACGTCTTCGATTTCGGCGATGGCGGTGGGCGGGTCGGCGTTCGGCAAGTCGATCTTGTTCAGCACCGGCACCACTTCCACGCCCAGATCGAGCGCAGTGTAGCAGTTGGCCACGGTCTGCGCTTCCACGCCCTGCGAGGCGTCGACCACCAGCAGCGCGCCTTCGCAAGCCGACAGCGAGCGGCTCACTTCATAGGAGAAGTCGACGTGGCCCGGGGTGTCGATCAGGTTCAGATTATAGATCTGGCCGTCGCGCGCCTTGTATTTCAGCGCTGCCGTCTGGGCCTTGATGGTAATGCCGCGCTCGCGCTCCAGATCCATGGAATCGAGCACTTGAGCTTCCATCTCGCGGTCCGAAAGGCCGCCGCACAGCTGGATGATACGGTCTGCCAGCGTGGACTTGCCATGGTCAATGTGGGCGATGATGGAAAAATTGCGTATGTTGTTCATTAAATTCAAAACGTATTGGGACGACAGCTATACAAAAAAAGCGCTCCAGGCCGGGCGAGGATGCCCTGCCGAACGCCTTTTGGAAACCGAATCTGAGTCTAAGCCATTCATTTTACCGGATTTCAGAGGGGAAATCCGGTTTTCTGACGCAGCGCAGCGACAAAAATGCTTTTTAGCCAATAATTTGCGCCGCGGCGCGGCCGCAAGGCCGCCACCACGCCGCCTCAGGCGGCCAGAATGGCCCGCACTTTTGCTTCGTCGAGGAAATAATGGCAGATTTCGGGCTGATCGAGGCTGGCGAACAGCACCGGCACCAGCTCGTCGAAACGGGCCACCAGGGCGTCGTCGGCATCGACGTCGATCACCTCGACGGTGAACGGCTGTTGCGGAGTTTGCAGGGCATTCAGGGCGTCCAGCATGTCCTGGCACAGATGGCAATAGCTGCGGGAGTAGAGAGTAAAGTGCATGGCCGCCATGATAACAGGCGGCCATGCCTTGCGGCGAGGGCGCCAGGCGCCCTACCCTCCCGCGCTTACTTGGCGCTCGGACGCAGCGACACGAATTGCGCGGTATCGCCGCGGCGCACCAGCACCACGCTGGCCTTTTTCGGATCGAGCTTGGCGACGGCGGCGTTGAACTGCTTGGCGTCGACGATTTCCGCATTGTTCAGCTGTAGCAGGATATCGCCTTCGCGCAGGCCGGCGCGGGCCGCCACGCCTTCGGCGCCATCGACCACCACGCCGCCGCTCACGCCCAGCTCGCGCTTCTGCGCGGCCGTCAGGTCGCTGACCTTGAAGCCCAGGGCATTGGCCGGGCTGTCGGCCGGCGCCTTGTTGCGCTCGCCGCCCTTGGCCGTCTTCTCGCCCTGCTGCTCTTCCACCACCACCGGCAGATCGACGGCGGCGCCCTTGCGCCAAACCGTGATGATGGCCTTGCTGCCGATGGCCGAGCCGCCCACCAGGCGCGGCAGGTCGGAGGAGCGGGCAATGTCGGCGCCGTTGAACTTGAGGATGATGTCGCCCGCCTTCAGGCCAGCCTTGTCGGCCGGGCCGCCCGGCATCACCTGGGCCACTTCGGCGCCGCGCGTGCCGCTCTTCAAGCCCAGCGATTCGGCCACTTCCTTGCTCAGCTCGCTGATCTGCACGCCGATGCGGCCGCGCGTCACCTTGCCGGTTTTCTTCAGCTGCTCGGCCACGCGCATGGCTTCGTCGATCGGCACGGCAAAGGAAATGCCGTTATAGCCGCCCGACAGGGTAGCGATCTGCGAGTTAATGCCGATCACCTCGCCGCGCATATTGATCAGCGGGCCGCCCGAGTTGCCGGGATTGACCGCCACATCGCTCTGGATCAGGGGCAGGTATTCGCCGGTGTCGCGCGCCTTGGCCGAGATAATGCCCGAAGTCACAGTATTTTCCAGATTGAAGGGCGAGCCGATAGCGATCACCCATTCGCCGACACGGATCTTGTTGGAGTCGCCGATGGTCAGGCTGGGCAGCTTGGCGCCTTCGATCTTGAGCACGGCGACGTCGGTGCTGGCGTCGGCGCCCAGCACCTTGGCCTTGAATTCGCGCTTGTCGGTCATGGTCACATACACCTCGTCGGCGCCATCGACCACGTGGGCATTGGTCAAGACATAGCCATCCTGGGAAATGATGAAGCCGGAGCCGACGCCGCGCTGCACTTCCTCTTCCTGCGGCGCCGAACGGCCGCGGCGCGGGGTCTGGCCGCCGCGCGGGGTGGGCGCCGCGCCGCCGAAGAAGCGGCGCAGGAAGTCCTGCATTTCCTCTTCGCCCGGCGCGCCCTGGCGCATGCGCAGGCGCTCGGTGGTGCGGATATTCACCACGGCTGGGCCGACCTTGTCGACCAGCTCCGTGAAATCGGGCAGACCGGCCACCGCCGGCGCGGCCATGGCCGGCGCCAGTCCCGTCACGGCGGGGGCAAACAATACACCGGCGCCCAGGACCAGCGCCGACAGCGTTTTACTACCAGTAGAGAAGGTGGTTTTTTTCATGGGAGTGTTCGTGTTTTGTATTGGATCATCGGGCTTGGCAACGTTGGCAAAGCCAACACATGGTAAGCGAAAACCTGCGTTGCCGCATGCACAAGATGTTGCAGGAAGTAAGAATTTCAAGAGGCGGCGCGAGGCGCTTCAGGTCGGATTAAGGGAGGGTGGCGGCCGGTGCGGCGCCATCGTCTTCTATGGAGGGCGCCGTGGCCCCGGCCGGACCGGCGGCCGATGGCGCAGGAGCCGGACCGGAAGCGCCCACCATGGCGCCGGCCAGGTCCGGCCCGGCGCCGACTTCGGCCGCCACGGCCAGCCGCAGGCGCAAGCGCGCGGCCAGGGCGGCGCCGGCGTCCTCCTCCGCCTCGGCGGCGGCGCGCAGCTGGTCGCCGATCAGATGGTAGGCATGCCAGGCGGCGCGTCCCTCGTCCCCGGTCAGGGCGGCCAGCGCCAGTTCGCGGTCGGCGTCGGCCAGCTCGCCATCCATCAGCGCCGAGATATGTTCCAGCAATTGCGTCGATTTCTTCATGGCCGGCCACCGTTTTCCCCGTCCGCAAGCGGACCCGTCCTTACAGTCTCATCCCCTCACCAGCGCCTGTCAACCGGCTTGTCCAGCAGAGGCCGCAGGCGCGCCGCGATCGCCTCGCGCGCGCGGAAAATGCGGCTGCGCACGGTGCCGATGGGGCAAGCCATGATCTCGGAGATTTCCTCATAACTCAGTCCCTCGATCTCGCGCAGCACGATGGCGGTGCGCAATTCCAGCGGCAAGGCATCCATGGCCTCGTTCACGGTGGCGGCGATCTGCTTGCTGGCCAGCATGGATTCGGGCGTATTGATGTCGCGCAAATGCTCACCCTCGCCATTCTCGGCCGACAACAGCGCCGCCTCGCCCGCCAGCGGCGCGCGGCGCCCCTGGCTCAGCAGGAAGTTCTTCGCCGTGTTGAGGCCAATCCGGTACAGCCAGGTATAAAACGCGGAATCGCCGCGGAAATGGCGCAAGCCGCGATACGCCTTGATGAAGGATTCCTGCACCACATCCTCGGCCTCGTTCTGATCGCGCAAGATGCGCGAGATCAGGCGCATCAGGCGCCGCTGATGGCGCGCGACAAGCATGTCGAACGCCTGTCTGTCGCCAGCCTGAACCCGCTCGACCAGCAACTGATCGCACTCCCGTTCCGTCGTCACGCCCTCGTCCTCGATGGCCGGCAAGCCTTGGCGCCCCTATGCTATAGAGCCAAGGCGCCGCGAATTGGTTCGCAGATTCTGTTTCTTTTTTTCAGCGCCCTCAGGCCGCCACGGCGCGCAGGGCCAGGGCCAGCGCGCGCCACTCCGCTGGCGCCACGCTGTCCGGCAGCAGCACCAGGTAGCGGCGGCGCCCCACCCCGTCTTCCAGCCGCAGCAGCATCAAGCCGGACCAGAGCAGCGTGCCCGGCAGCAGCCGCAGCAACGGCCCAACTGCGGCGCCTAGTTCCTGGTATACCGTCAGCCGCAACTGCCCGACAGCGGAAATATCAATGCGCCATACCTTGACTTCGCGCGCTTGCCACCCCAGCCCCGCGCAGGCGAGGCAAAGCAGCATGGGGCGTTCCAGCAACAGGCCGGCCGCCAACGCGGCAACGCACATGGCCGCCTGCAGCCAGCGCAAGACGGACGACGGCCGCACGATGGCCGTAGTGGCAATCGACATGGCAATTCCGCAAAAAAACTGAAGGGGATGCTAGGAGCGCCGGCCAGACTGCCGGGCTTAAGCGGCGCCAGCAGGACGCTGGCGCCGTTTCAGCGCTCACTCCGGTTCGACCGGAGCGAGGCGCTTTGGTTCACGCTTTAGTTCAAACTTTACCGAACAGCAGGCTGCCGTTGGTGCCGCCGAAGCCGAAGGAGTTCTTCAGCGCGTAGTCGATCTTCATTTCGCGCGCCACGTTGGCGCAGAAATCCAGATCGCAGGCGGGATCCTGGTTGAACAGATTGATGGTCGGCGGCGCCACCTGGTGGTGGATGGCCAGCACCGTGAACACCGCTTCCAGGCCACCGGCGCCGCCCAGCAAGTGGCCGGTCATCGATTTGGTGGAGCTGATCACGAGGTTCTTGGCGTGCTCGCCGAAGGTGCGCTTGATGCCCACCACTTCGGCCACGTCGCCCAGCGGGGTCGAAGTGCCGTGCGCGTTGACATAGTGCACCTGGTCGGCATTGACGCCGGCGTTTTTCAGCGCGTTGAGCGCCGATTTGCTGCCGCCGCTGCCGTCTTCCAGTGGGGAAGTCATGTGGTAAGCGTCGGCGCTCATGCCGAAACCGTGCAGCTCCGCGTAAATCGTGGCGCCGCGCGCTTTCGCATGTTCGTATTCTTCCAGCACCATGACGCCGGCGCCTTCGCCCAGCACGAAGCCGTCGCGGTCCTTGTCCCATGGGCGGGAGGCGGTGGCCGGATCGTCGTTGCGGGAGGACAGGGCGCGAGCCGAGGCGAAACCGCCCAGACCCAGTGGCGACACGGTCGATTCCGCGCCGCCGGCAACCATGATGTCGGCGTCGCCGTATTCGATCAGGCGGGCCGCCGCGCCGATGCAGTGCAGGCCGGTGGTGCAGGCCGTCACGATGGCGAGATTCGGGCCGCGCATGCCGTACTTGATCGACAGGTCGCCGGAAATCATATTAATAATCGAGGCCGGCACGAAGAAAGGCGAGATACGGCGCGGACCGCGCTTGTCGTAATCTTCCTTGGTTTCTTCGATCATCGGCAGGCCGCCGATGCCGGAACCGATGATCACGCCGATGCGATCGGCGTTCTCTTCGGTGACGACCAGACCGGAATCCTGGATCGCCTGGATGCCAGCCGCCATGCCGTAGTGGATAAAGGTATCCATGTGGCGGGCTTCCTTGGCGGGGATGTAATCCTCGACATTGAAGCCTTTGACTTCACCTGCAAAGTGAGTCGAGAAAGGCGATGCATCAAACTTGGTGATGTTAGCGATCCCGGACTTCCCCTCGGTGATTGCGCTCCACGCGTCGGCAATAGTATTGCCGACCGGGGATACGCAGCCGAGGCCGGTAACCACTACACGACGGTTTTTGGAACTCAAGCGATTCTCCTGGAGTCGATCGGGGTGTTGCTTAGGCCTTCACGTGCGCAGTAGCGTAGTCGATAGCTTGCTGCACGGTGGTGATTTTTTCAGCCTGTTCGTCAGGGATTTCCATTTCGAACTCGTCTTCCAGTGCCATTACCAGCTCAACGGTGTCGAGGGAATCGGCGCCCAGATCGTCAACGAAGGACGATTCGTTTTTGATGTCTGCTTCAGCGACGCCCAGTTGCTCAGCGACGATTTTCTTAACGCGTTGTTCGATATCCGACATGTTATGGCTCCATTATGTGTGTTACGGAAAGCGCGCATTTTATCAGGTTTGCGCGCCGAAAAACTAATTTCGGCTTGCGATGCTATTTCCACCGAAATTACTGCTAAAAGACGGGTACGTGCGGCGAAAACACCGCTCGCGCCCCATCAATTCATATACATGCCGCCATTCACGTGCAGGGTGGTGCCCGTGATGTAAGCGGCTTGCGGCGAAGCCAGGAAGGCCACGGCGGCGGCGATGTCTTCCGGCTTGCCCAGACGGCCCAGCGGGATCTGGGTCAGCAGGGCAGCGTGCTGCTCTTCGCCCAGGACTTTGGTCATATCGGTATCGATAAAGCCGGGGGCGATGCTGTTCACGGTGATATTGCGGCTGCCGATCTCGCGCGCCAGCGCGCGGCCCATGCCTTCCACGCCGGCCTTGGCCGCTGCGTAATTCATCTGGCCCGGATTGCCGGACGAGGCCACCACCGAAGTGATGTTAATAATACGCCCGGTTTTGGCTTTCATCATCCCGCGCAGCACGGCACGCGACAGGCGGCCCACGGCGCTCAGATTGGTGGCGATCACGCTGTCCCACTCTTCATCCTTCATGCGCATGGCCAGCTGGTCCTGGGTGATGCCGGCATTGTTGACCAGGATGCCGACGGCGCCCCAGCTCTTGCCGATTTCATCGATGACGGCGGCGCAGCGCTCCGGATCGGTCACATTCAGCACCATGCCCTGGCCCGCTTCGGCGCCGATCTCGGCCAGGTAGGCCGAGATGGCTTGCGCGCCGGCTTCGGTGGTGGCGGTGCCGATCACGCGCGCGCCCTGCTTGGCCAGCTCTTGCGCGATGGCCTTGCCGATGCCGCGCGATGCGCCCGTTACCAGCGCGATTTGATTGGACAGATTCATTCGGTCTCCTCGATTGTTTATTTGAGTGCGGCCAGCAGGCGTTCCAGCGAAGCCTGGTCGGTGATGGCGTCGCCCACCAGCGTGGCGTCGATGCGCTTGGTCAAGCCCATCAGCACCTTGCCCGGACCGCATTCGATCACGTTGACGATGCCGTCGGCTGCCACCTTCTGCATGGTTTCCACCCAGCGCACGGGGCTGGCGGCCTGGCGCACCAGGGCGTCCTTGATGCTGGCCGGGTCGTTGAGCACGGCCACATCGACGTTATTGATCAGCGCGATCTGCGGCGCGCTGAAATGGAGGTCGGCCATGTAGTCGCGCAGGCGGTCGGAAGCGGGCTTCAGCAGCGAAGAATGGAAAGGCGCCGACACCGGCAGCTTCATGGCGCGCTTGGCGCCCTTGGCCTTGGCGATCTCGCAGGCGCGCTCGACGGCGCCGGTATGGCCGGCGATCACCACTTGCGCGGGGGCGTTGAAATTGACCGGCTCCACCACTTGCGCGGCATCGGCCGCGGCGGCTTCGGCGCAGGCGGCGCGCACTTCATCGTCGCTCAAACCGAGCACGACGGCCATGCTGCCCTGCCCGACCGGCACGGCTTCCTGCATGGCCTGGGCGCGGAAGCGCACCAGCGGCACGGCATCCTTGAAGGCGATCACGCCCGCAGCCACCAGGGCCGAGTACTCGCCCAGGCTATGGCCCGCGACCACGCTGGGCACGGCGCCGCAGGCGGCGATCCAGGCGCGGTAGACGGCGACGGCGGCCGTCAGCATCACGGGCTGGGTATTGGTGGTCAGGTCCAGCTCTTCTTTCGGGCCTTCGGCCATCAGCTTGCCGAGGTCGAACTGCAGGGCATCCGATGCTTCCGCGATGGTCTGCGCCACCACCGGATTGCCGGCAAAGCCTTCCATCATGGCGACGGCTTGCGAACCCTGGCCGGGGAATACAAATGCAAATTTACTCATCTGTCTGTCTCGTTATATTGAAAAAGCAACCGGGGCATTCTAGGGGAAGGCGACAGGCCTGCCCCCGGCCTTTTCCGGTTTGCCTCTAGAACACTAATTCTAAAAAGGCGTTAATTTTACACGCTAAAACTATGTTAACCATTACATTTCGGCCAACTTCAGCATGTGATTAATTCGCATATTTACATGCGCGCCAGCACGGCGCCCCAGGTAAAGCCGCCGCCCACGCCTTCCATCATCACCACATCGCCCTTCTTGATGCGGCCATCGCGCACGGCGGTATCCAGCGCCAGCGGAATCGAAGCAGCCGAAGTATTGCCATGCTGGTCGACCGTGACCACCATTTTCTCCAGCGGCAGACCGAGCTTTTTCGCGGTGCCGTTCATGATGCGGATATTCGCCTGGTGCGGAATCAGCCAGTCGATCTGTTCGGACGTCATGCCAGCGTGCTGCAGCGCTTCGTGCGCCACTTTTTCCAGCACGGTCACGGCCAGCTTGAAGACGGCCTGGCCATCCATGTACAGGAAGGCGCTGCCAGCCAGTGCGCCATTGCTCACATGACCGGAGACGGTCAGGATGTCGGCATGGCGGCCATCGGCATGCAGCTTGGTGGCCAGCACGCCCGGCTCCTGCGAAGCGCTCATCACCACGGCGCCGGCGCCGTCGCCGAACAGCACGCAGGTGGTGCGGTCTTCGAAATTCAGGATGCGCGAAAACACTTCAGCGCCGATCACCAGCACATTCTTGTGCGCGCCCGACTTGATGAAGCTGTCGGCCGTGGACATGGCGTAGACGAAGCCGCTGCACACGGCTTGCACGTCGACCGCCGCGCTGGTGTTGGTCATGCCCAGCTTGCGCTGCACGATGCAGGCAGTGCTGGGGAAGCTGCCGAAGAAATCCGGGGTCGAGCTGGCAACGATGATCAGGTCGATATCGTCGGGCTGCAGCTGGGCCATCTCGAGGGCGCGGCGCGCGGCCAGCACGGCCAGGTCGGAAGCATTCTGCTCCGGCTCGGCAAAGTGGCGCGCCGAGATGCCGCTGCGCGACACGATCCACTCGTCCGACGTCTCGATCCCCTTGGCGGCCAGCTGCGCGGCCAGCTCCTGGTTGCTGACACGCTTTTCAGGCAGATAACTGCCGGTGCCGATGATTTTGCTGTACAAGGTCATTCCGTCTCATCCAGTTATAGTTGCGGTCGGTTCTTGTGCCACTTCTGGTTCGCGCGGCATCAGCTCGGCAATCATCGTCGACAGGTGTTCCTGCACGTCGTTTTTCGCCGCGTGATACGCGCGCCGCAGTGCCCATTCAAAGGCATCCGCTTCCGCCCCGCCATGGCTCTTCAGCACCAGGCCGCGCAAGCCGAGCAGGCTGGCGCCGTTGTAACGGGAGGGGTTGATACGATTGCTGATGCGGCGCAGCGCACTGCGCGCGATCAGCGCACCCAGCATGGTCAGCGGGTTGCGCTTGAATTCCGAGGTCAGCACGCCTTTCAGGAAACGCGCCAGGCCTTCGATGGCCTTCAGCGTGACGTTGCCGACGAAGCCGTCGCACACCACGATGTCGGTGGTGCCCTTGAAGATATCGTTGCCTTCCACATTGCCGTAGAAGTTCAGCGCGCCACGCTCGTGGTCGGCCTGCAGCAGCTTGGCGGTCAGCTTGACCACCTCATTGCCCTTGATGTCTTCGGTGCCCACATTCAGCAGGCCGATAGTCGGACGCTGAATGCCTTCCATGGCTTGCACCAGCACCGAACCCATGATGGCGAACTGGTGCAGGTGGTGCGGTTCGCAATCCACATTGGCGCCCAGGTCCAGCATATAGGTCGGACCATCTTTCTGGTTCGGCAGGATGCTGCAGATGGCGGGACGGTCGACGCCGGCCATGGTCTTCAGCACATAGCGCGAGACGGCCATCAGGGCTGCGGTATTGCCGGCGGAAACGCAGGCGTGGCTGCGGCCTTCCTTGACTTGTTCGATGGCCACGCGCATCGAGGAATCCTTCTTGCGGCGCAAGGCGACCTCAAGCGGGTCATCCATCGTGACCTGCTCGGAAGCGTGAAGGATGGACAGGCGTGGCAGGGATTCGGCGTGATGCTTTTTCAGTTCCGCGCGGATGACGTCTTCCAGGCCGACCAGGATCAGCTCAGCGTCAGGTTCACGGTTAATGAAGGAGATTGCTGCGGGAATGGTGACCGACGGGCCGTGGTCTCCGCCCATGCAGTCGATGGATATTTTGATTGTCATTGCGGGGCAAAAGGCGTTCCTGAGATGGTTTCAGCGCCTGCGTATTTCAGAATGACGGTTTGCAAAGCTGTTTGCAGCCGGGGAAAAAGAAAAAGCGGCGCCACGTCAGTCACCTGCGTTGCACCGCTTTTGGCTAGGCCGAACAAAAACGTCGATTACTCGTCGTTTTTGGTTTTCAGCACTTTGCGACCACGATAGAAGCCGTTAGGGCTGATGTGGTGACGCAGGTGGGTTTCGCCCGTGGTTGGCTCGACTGCCAGGTTAGGGGCAACCAGGAAATCGTGCGAACGGTGCATACCGCGCTTCGAAGGGGACTTCTTGTTCTGTTGAACTGCCATGATGACTCCTAATACTAAAGTTCTAAGATTTTAACACATTCGACCGGCATTACTAACATGCGAATCGAGTATCCCTGCGGCCGGACAGGCCGACATCGTCAACTGCTTTTACTACCTCTACTACACAATGCCAATACTCGATTACTACACGCGTTTTGACACGTTCTTCACTTACTGCTTTGTTCTTTATTTCTTCAGGCTCTGCAAGCCTGCAAAGGGGGACGGCTTCTCGCTGCGCGCCTTCTCCAGCAGCGCGGCGTCGGGACACTGTTCGTGCTTCGGCGCTTGCGGCAGGGCCAGCAGCGCCTCGTCTTCCATCAGGTCCATCAGATTCATATCACGGGTGCCTACCACCACGTCGATCGACTCGTCGTCGATGATTTCTTCGATCTCGTCGGCGTGCGCATCGTCTTTACCGAACATCAGCAGCGTCGAGGAATCGATTGCATGGCCAAACGGAGTCAGGCAGCGCTGGCAATTTAATTGCACCGTGCCGCTCACGCTGAGCCGCATCTGCGGGAAACCCTGCTTGCTCGTGCTGCCTTCCGCCTTCCAGGTGATGGAACCGGAGTTATCGGCGCATTCCTTGCTCAAGCGGGTCATTTCAGCCACGGGCTTTACGCCCTCACGCAAGCTGTTGGTCCGACAAAATTCAAAGGCGTCGATCACAAAAGCGTCCATGTACTAAAATTCCCTTGGAAAACCTGCGATAATAACAGGGTTTTCGCCGCCGCGTCAAAGACTTGCGCGATTTTTCGCGCGTTTGTCGGCCATTCATCCACGGCGCACAGAGCATATAACAATTCCCGCCCCGGAGCCAGAGAAAAATATTTCCATGAACTCAACAAGCAACGTCCCCGCCCTAATTCTTGCCTCCAGCTCAGCATACCGGCGCGAACTTTTGTCCCGGCTGCAAATACCGTTCACGGTGGACGTGCCCGACATCGATGAAAGCCCCTTGCCCGGCGAGACGCCCGCAGCCACCGCCCTGCGCCTGGCGCGCGAGAAAGCGGCCGCCGTCGCCGCCCGCCACCCGGGCACACTGGTGATCGGCTCCGACCAGGTCGCCACCCTGGACGCAGAGCAGATCGGCAAGCCCGGCAACCATGCCAAGGCCCTGGCCCAGCTGCAGAAAATGCGCGGCCGCGAAGTGGTCTTCCACACCGCGCTCTGCCTGTGGGATGGGCGCGACGGCAGCGCCCAGGTGGAAGACATCCAGACCGTCGTCCAGTTCCGCGACCTGCCCGATGCCGAACTCGATGCCTATCTGCGCATCGAACAGCCTTACGATTGCGCCGGCAGCGCGAAAAACGAGGCGCTTGGCATCGCCATCCTCGAACGCATCGATTCCTGCGACCCGACCGCCCTCACCGGCCTGCCCCTGATCGCCCTGACCGGCATGCTGCGCGCAGCCGGCGTTTCCTTCTTCAACACGAAATAAAACACCATGCCCGGCACCCTTTACCTGATTCCCAACACCCTGGGCGAAACCGAAGCGCTCTCCCACGTCATTCCCGAGCATGTGCAAGCCCTGACGGCCAGCCTCGGCTATTTCGTCGCCGAAAACGCCAAGACGGCGCGCGCCTTCCTGAAACTGGTCAACGCCCAGCATCCGCTGGCGCGCCCGCTGCAGGAAATCCGCATCGACGAATTGAATGTGAACACCCCGGCGCAAGCCCTGGCCGCCCTGCTGGAGCCGCTCAAGGCGGGCCAGGACGCCGGCCTGCTGTCGGAAGCGGGCGTGCCCGCCGTGGCCGACCCCGGTGCCGACCTGGTGCACCTGGCGCATCAGCACGGCATTCCCGTGCGGCCCCTGGTCGGCCCCTCCTCGCTGCTCCTGTCCGTCATGGCAAGCGGCCTGAACGGCCAGAGTTTCGCCTTCAACGGCTATCTGCCCACCGACGCGGCGGCGCGCGCCAAGCGCCTGAAGGAGCTGGAGGCGCGTTCGCGCCAGGACAAGCAGACCCAGCTCTTTATCGAGACGCCCTACCGCAACGCCGCCATGCTGGACGCCCTGCTCGCCAGCTGCGCCGGCAGCACCCTGATCTGCGTCGCCACCGACATCAGCCTGCCGTCGGAAAGCATCCGCACGCAAAGCAGCGCCCAGTGGAAGGCCCAGCTCGCCGCCGGCAAGACGCCGGACTTCCACAAGAAGCCCACGGTCTTCCTCTTGCTGGCCCAGTAAAAACCGGGGATAGACGGGAACGCCGGGTCCATGCTGCCCCTGGACCCGGCACGCCAGCCGCTTGCCGGCTATTGCACGCCGTGGGTGTATTCGCTGACCCAGTCGCAAGCGGCCAGCTGGATGGCGTACAGTTCGGAGGGCGCCAGCTCCAGCTGATGCAGGATGCGCGTCAGCTCCGGCCCCTCGGTGGCGCATTCGATCAGTTCGATCAGCGACAGCATCTGGCCATAATCGCCCTGGCGGTGCAGCAAGGCGTCGCGCACCTCATCCAGCACATTCACGCTTTGCAGGATTTCGCCCATGCGCACCGAGAACAGCGCATCCATCAGCGACATGATGCCGACCGTGAAGCCGATATCGGCGCCGATGCGCTGCTCCGGCCGCAGATGCTCCATCATCAGTTCCATGGTCTTGCCGCGCGTGGTCGCCATCTGCAGCAAGGGCGAATCAAATTCGGGCACCTGCCCGGTCTTCACATACAGCAGGATCTGCAGCCAGCGCTGCAACTGGCGCCGCCCCAGCACAATCAGCGCATGGCCGACCGAATTGATGCGAAAGCGCGCGCCCACGGCCGGCGTATTCACCAGGCGCAAAAGGTTCAGGGTAATCAGCGGGTCATGCTTGACGCTGCGTTCGATCTCGCGCTGGTCGGCGTCGCTATTCAGCAAGTCCAGCAAGTGCATGATGGCCAGCTGGGAGGGCGCGATCTTCTTGCCGCTCAGGATCACAGGCCGCGCAAAATAATAGCCCTGGAAATATTCAAAGCCCAGGTCCATGCAGCGCTGGAACTCCTCCACCGTTTCGACCTTCTCGGCCAGCAGCTTCTGGCGCGGATTGCGCAGCGAGCGCGCCAGCGTGTCGAGCGCGCTGCCGCCGGTCTGGCGGATATCGATCTTGATCACATCCATCAGCGGCTGCAAGAGCTGCAGGCCGGCCGATTCGGCCACCACATCGTCCAGCGCGAACTTGAAGCCGGCCGCCTTCAGCTCCTGGATGCGGGCCAGCACCTCGGGCGTGGCTTCCACCGATTCCAGCACTTCGAGAATGACCTTGTCGGTCGGCAGAAAGCGGATGAAGTCGCTCATCAGAGCAACGGTGTCGACATTGACGAAGGCCAGCTGGTCGCCCACCACCTGGCCCATGCCCAGCTCGGAAGCGTGGGCAATGACCGAGGCCGTGGCAGACACGCCGTCCTGCACATTGGCCTCGCTGCATTCGGCGTTACGGAACAGCAGCTCGTAAGCAACGAGACGCTGTTTGCGGTTGAGGATAGGTTGACGGGCCAGGAAAAACTGATTCGCGTACGGCATGGGTACGGCGTCTTTTTCTAATGCGATTGTCATGAGCAGCCCCCACTGCTTGCCATCGTATATAGATCAGAATATACGCCTTAATTCAGGCGTGACAACAGTTTTTATAGCGAGCATCACGCCGAACGCGCACCGCCTTTGCGGGCTGTGGCCGCTTCGCCACTCTCCAGCGTAAATTTGGCGCCGGCGTCGCGTCCCAGCACTTTCACCAGATAGGGCATGACCTGCTTCAGCATCGGCTCCAGCGTGTACGGCGGATTGACGATGAACATGCCGCTGGTGTGCAGGGCGATGCCGTCCGGGCCGGGCGTGGAGACGCACAGGGTCACGTTCAGCCAGCTGGCGGCCGGCAGATGCTTCATGCGCTCGGCGAAATTGCGCGCCTCGATGCGCTGCAGTAGCGGATACCAGACCGCGTAGGTGCCGCCCGGGAAGCGTTTGAGCGCCTCGTTCAGCATATCCATCACCTTGCGGTAATCCTGCTTGTCCTCATACGGCGGGTCGCACAGCACCAGGGCGCGGCGCGACGGCGGCGGCAGCAGCGCTTTCAGGCCGACGAAGCCGTCGGCGCGGTTGACGATCACGCGCTTGCCGCGCGTGGCGGGACGCTTGCCCTGGGCTGCCGCGTGCTGCTCCAGCTTGCGGAAATTCTCGTCCAGCAGCTTGGCATCGGCCGGATGCAGTTCGAACAGGCGCAGACGATCCTGCTCGCGCGCCACGATGTCGGCGCAGTACGGCGAACCGGGGTAGTAGCGCATCTTGCCGCTCGGGTTCATATCCTTGATGACCTGCACATACTCGGCCAGCGGCGCCGGCAGGTCGTCGCGCTCCCACAGTGGCGCGATGCCGGTTTCGAATTCGGCGGTCTTGGTGGCCTGGGCGCTGTCGAGGGCATACACGCCCGCGCCGGCATGGGTGTCGATATAGCTGTAAGCGACATCTTTCTGATTCAGGTATTTCAAGAGCTGGATCAGGACAAAGTGCTTCAAGACATCGGCGTGATTCCCGGCGTGGAAGGCGTGGCGGTAACTGAACATCGTGGTGATTCCTGTAAGTATGACCCCGCATTATCCCAGAGAACGCCCGGCGCGCCAAAAGCTGCGCGTCCGGCGCATGCAAAAAAGGCCGCGGCGGGACGGCATCCCGCTGCGGCCAGCGCCTTGGAATCAGGCGAACTTCACGCAAAAACCAGGTTTTCCACCCGCGGGCTTAAGCCACTTTCTGGGCGTCGAAGAACTGTTCGTCCTCGGTCGAACCGTGCAGGGCCGTGGTCGAGCTTTGGCCTTGCTGGATGGTTTGGGTCACGGCGTCGAAGTAGCCGGTGCCGACTTCGCGCTGGTGCTTGACGGCGGTGAAGCCTTTTTCGGCGGCGGCGAATTCGGCTTCCTGCAGTTCCACGAAGGCCGACATCTGGCGGCGCGCATAGCCGTGGGCCAGGTTGAACATGCCGTAGTTCAGGGCGTGGAAGCCAGCCAGGGTGATGAACTGGAACTTGTAACCCATGGCGCCAAGTTCTTTCTGGAACTTGGCGATGGTGGCGTCGTCCAGGTTTTTCTTCCAGTTGAACGATGGCGAGCAGTTATAGGCCAGCATCTTGCCCGGGAACTTGGCGTGCACGGCTTCAGCGAACTGCTTGGCGAAGGCCAGGTCCGGCTTGCCGGTTTCGCACCACACCAGGTCGGCGTAAGGCGCGTAAGCCAGGGCGCGCGAGATCGACTGGTCGATGCCAGGACGCACTTTGTAGAAGCCTTCCACGGTGCGCTCGCCGGTGCAGAAAGGACGGTCGTTTTCATCCACGTCCGAGGTCAGCAGGTCGGCCGCTTCAGCGTCGGTACGGGCGATCACCAGGGTCGAAGTGCCCATCACGTCCGCTGCCAGACGGGCGGCGGTCAGTTTTTCCACGGCTTCGCGCGATGGCACCAGCACCTTGCCGCCCATGTGGCCGCATTTTTTCACCGAGGCCAGTTGGTCTTCGAAGTGCACGCCCGAGGCGCCCGCTTCGATCATGGACTTCATCAGTTCGAAGGCGTTCAGCACGCCGCCGAAACCGGCTTCGGCGTCGGCCACGATGGGCGCGAAGAAATCGATGTCATCCTTGCCTTCGGACCACTGGATCTGGTCGGCGCGCTGGAAGGTGTTGTTGATGCGCTTGACCACCATCGGCACCGAGTTGGCTGGATACAGGGACTGGTCGGGATACATTTCGCCGGCCAGGTTGGCGTCGCCCGCCACTTGCCAGCCCGACAGGTAGATCGCTTTCAGGCCAGCCTTGACTTGCTGCATGGCCTGGTTCCCGGTCAGCGCGCCCAGGGCGTTGACGAAAGGCTCGTTGTTCACCAGGTTCCACAGTTTTTCCGCACCCTTCTTGGCGATGGTGTGTTCGATTTGCATGGAACCGCGCAGACGCACCACATCTTCCGCGGTGTAGGCGCGCTTGATGCCTTTCCAGCGTGGATTGGTGTCCCATTCTTTTTGCAGTTCTGCTACTTGCTGTTCACGAGTTGCCATGGTGCTCTCCTATTGACTGACTAAACAAAAAACGAAATCCGTTAGAAACATCATAGGACGATTTGTTCAGCGCAACAATGGTCTTATATAAGACATATGAGCAAATTTTATTCCTTAAGTTTCAATCACTTAATTTTCATTTTCCATGATACGGAAAGACATTTCTCAGAATGAGAGCAATTAATGTGCTTGCGCAGCAGCACATTCCGCATTATGAAATTACCTTTTCGCAGCGTGAAAAATGCCCGGTTTTCGGGCAGGAATTTTCCGCCCAAAATGCAAAATGCCCCGGCCAGCGGGGCATTTTGCGGCGCGGCGCTGCCGGGCAGCGCTGCGGGACGGCAATCAGGCGAGTTTTTGTTGCGCTACAAGCACACCATCGGCGTCGGCATAGATCCAGTCGCCCGGATTCACCGGCACGCCGCAGATCTGCACCCGCACATTGCGCTCGCCCGCGCCCTTCTTCACGCTGCGGCGCGGATGGGTGCCCAGGGCGCGCACGCCGATTTCGCAGGAATTGACTTCCTCGCTGTCGCGCACGCAGCCATCGACGATGATGCCGGCCCAGCCATTGTCCTGGGCCAGCAGCGCCAGCTGGCCGCCCACCAGGGCGCAGCGCAGGCTGCCGCCGCCATCGACCACCAGCACATTGCCGTTGCCCTGGGTTTCCAGCATGGCGCGCACCAGGGCGTTGTCCTCGAAGACCTTGAGCGTGGTGACGCGGCCGCTGAAACGGACGCGCTTGCCAAAGTGGCGGAAGGAAGGCGGCAGCACGGCCAGGCGGCCATCCTCCAGCAAGGGGATGTTGTCGTCACACAGGTCGGTGGTTGCGAAGCTCATGGTTTATCCTGCAAGCGTTATCAAAATGCTGATAATTTTAAGCATTTTTGAGCTGCATGGCACGGGTATTTCCACCCACGCCGACCGCCGTGGCGATCGCCAGCGCCTGGAACAGCGCGATGCACAGGAAAACCCAGGACGGCCGGTTGGCGTCCATCAGCGCGCCGAACAGCAGCGGACCGATGGCCAGGCCGCTGTCCAGGCCCGAATACACCACGCCATACACGCGGCCGGTGGCGTTCTTCGGCGCCGCGGCGCGTATCATCAGGTCGCGCGACGGCCCGGCCACGCCGGAGAAGAAACCGATCAGGCCCATCATCGCAAACGCCACCCAGGCCGGCACCAGGGACAGCGACAGCAGCACGGCCAGCAGCGCCGCCAAGGTGAAGGCGATGGCGATATTGCGGTCGTGGTCCTTGCTGCGCGCGCCGACAAAGCCGCCCAGCAGCATGCCGCCCGCCGAAGCCAGCATGTACGCGGTATAGGCGCTGGTCGCCAGCTGCAGCGACATCCCGTACAGCTTGACCAGACTGGCCGAGGCGAAGCTCTGGATGCCGCCCAACGCAATCGCCGTCAGCAGGAAGAAGGCAAAGCACATCCACACCTGCGGCAGGCGCAGGAAGTCCAGACCCGCTCCTTGCGGCGCATCGGCCTTGGCCTGAACGATCGGGTCAGGACGCAACGCATGGCGGTTCAGGAACAGGATGGCCAGCACGCCGAAGGGCAGCACGGCCGCCCACAGCAGGGCCGCGCGCCAGCTGGCCAGGGCCGCCACCGAGGTCAGGAACAGCGGCGCGGCGGCCCAGCCGATATTGCCGCTGATGCCATGCACCGAAAAGCCGTGGGCCAGGCGCTGCTTCGACACGCGCTGGTTGAGGATGGTGTAGTCGGCCGGGTGGAAGATGCTATTGCCCACGCCCGCCAGCAGCGCGCCCAGCATCAGCATGGCATAGCTGGTGGCGGCCGACAGCGCCAGCGCCGACACGCCCAGCATGACAACGCCGAAAAACAGCACGCGGCGCGCGCCAACGCGGTCCACCACGAAGCCGGCCAGTGCCTGGCCGATGCCGGAGATGACGAAAAACACCGTCATAAGCAAGCCCAGCTCGGAATACGAGAGATTGAACGCCGGCTTCAGCCAGGGAAACAGGCCGGCCAGGATCAGGTGGTAGAAATGGGACACGCCGTGGGCCAGGCCGACGAGGCCGATCACGCGCGCATCCTCGCGCAGCACGGCCGTTGATACAGTGGATGTCATAGCTTTCCTTCAAAGATGAACAGTCCACTGCAGTGTATGCAAAATCACATCGCCCGATTTGAGACAAGATGACATAATTTGTCGAATTCCTGCCAACCCTGGATCCGCATGGCCATCACCATCCTCAACAACACCGCCGGCTACCCCAGCTGCTACGATCCCGACGCCGGCCGTCCGGTCACGCTGATCGGGCGCGATCTCCAGACCAATGAATACATGAGCGCCCACAAGCACGAGTGGGGCCAGGTGACATATGCGCTGGAAGGCGTGCTGCGCGTCACCGCCAACAACAGCAGCTGGATTGTGCCGCCGCAGCGTGCCATCTGGGTCGCGCCCCATGTGATGCACGAAGTGACGGTGCTCGAGCGTACCCGTCTGCGTCCCGTGCGCGTGCTGGCCGCGCGCGCCCCGTTTGCCGGCGACGAATGCCGCGTGCTCCAGGTCACGTCCCTGCTGCGCGAGCTGATCCTCGCGCTGGAACAGATCGGCGACCAGCCTCCGACCCCGCGCTACCGTCTGCTGGCCGAACTGATACTGGACGAACTCGGCCGCTCCGCCACCCGCCCCATCCGCGTCCCCCTGCCCAGCGACAAGCGCCTGAAAGCCCTGTGCGACAGCCTGATGGCCGATCCTGGCTCGCCGCAAACGCTCGAAGCGTGGGCGGGCCAGGTCGGCGCCTCCGAACGCACCCTCGCCCGCCTGTTCGAGCGCGAGCTCGGCCTAAGCTTCGGCCAATGGCGCCAGCAAGTGAGACTGGCCCACGCCGCCCCCTTGATCGCCCGTGGCCTGCCGCTGGCGCAGGTGGCCGAGCAGCTCGGCTACGCCAGCCAATCCGCCTTCTCCGCCATGTTCAAGAAGACCTTCGGCCTCAGCCCCAGCGCCTTCTTCGCCACAGATCAAACGATGGCGGTTTCGAAGGTCAGCTGACCGTTGCGCTCGTCGATGCGGATCTGGTCTTTGGGGCCGAACTTGCCTTCGAGGATCTGCTTCGACAGCGGGTTTTCGATCTGCTGCTGGATCGCGCGTTTCAGCGGACGGGCGCCATACACGGGGTCGTAGCCGGCTTCGGCGATCTTTTGCAGGGCTTCGGGCGTGACTTCCAGGCCCATGTCCATGCGCGCCAGACGCTGCTGCAGGATCGCCAACTGAATCTTGGCGATCGCGCCGATATTCTTGTCGTCCAGGCCGTGGAAGACCACGATTTCGTCGATGCGGTTGATGAACTCGGGCCGGAAGTGGGAACGCACTTCGGCCATCACCGACAGCTTGACCACGCCCGGATCGGCATTGTCCATCGACTGGATTTTCTGCGAGCCGAGATTGGAAGTCATGATGATCACCGTGTTCTTGAAGTCCACCGTGCGCCCCTGCCCGTCCGTCATGCGGCCGTCGTCCAGCACTTGCAGCAGCACGTTGAAGACGTCGCTGTGGGCCTTTTCCACTTCGTCGAGCAGAATCACGCTATACGGCTTGCGGCGCACGGCTTCGGTCAGGTAGCCGCCCTCGTCGTAGCCGACATAGCCGGGCGGCGCGCCGATCAGGCGGGCCACCGAATGCTTCTCCATGAATTCGCTCATATCGATGCGGATCAGCGCATCTTCCGTGTCGAACAGGAAGCCGGCCAGGGCCTTGGTCAGCTCGGTCTTGCCGACACCGGTCGGGCCGAGGAACATGAAAGAACCATACGGACGGTTCGGATCGGACAGGCCGGCGCGCGAGCGGCGGATGGCGTCGGCCACGGCATTGATCGCCTCGTCCTGGCCGATCACGCGCTCATGCAGCTTCTCTTCGATATGCAGCAGCTTGTCGCGCTCGCCCTGCATCATGCGCGAGACGGGAATGCCGGTGGCGCGCGACACCACTTCGGCGATTTCCTCGGCGCCGACCTGGGTGCGCAGCAGCTTGGGCTTGTCGCCCTGGGAAGGACTGGCCGTTTCGGCCTGCTTCAGCTGCGCTTCGAGCTGGGGCAGCTTGCCGTACTGGAGTTCGGACACGCGCTGCCAGTTGCTGTCGCGCGTGGCCTGCTCCATCTGCTGCTTGATGCGCTCGATCTCTTCCTTGATGTGGGTCGTGCCCTGCACCATGGATTTTTCGGCCTTCAGCACTTCCTCGTAATCGTTGTACTCGCGCTGCAGCTTGGCGATTTCCTCATCGATCAGGTCGAGGCGGCGGCGCGACGCTTCATCCTTCTCGCGCTTCACGGCTTCCTTCTCGATCTTCAGCTGGATCAGGCGGCGTTCCAGCTTGTCCATGACTTCAGGCTTGGAATCGATCTCGATCTTGATCTTGGACGCGGCTTCGTCGATCAGGTCGATGGCCTTGTCGGGCAGGAAGCGGTCGGTGATGTAGCGGTGCGACAGTTCGGCCGCGGCGATGATGGCGGCGTCCGAAATCTCGACCTTGTGGTGCAGCTCATACTTGTCCTGCAAGCCGCGCAGGATGGCGATGGTCGCTTCCACGCTCGGCTCGTCGACCAGAATCTTCTGGAAGCGGCGCTCCAGCGCGGCATCCTTCTCGATGTATTTGCGGTATTCATCCAGCGTGGTCGCGCCCAGGCAATGCAGCTCGCCGCGCGCCAGCGCCGGCTTCAGCATATTGCCGGCGTCCATCGCGCCTTCGGCCTTGCCCGCGCCCACCATGGTGTGCAGCTCGTCGATGAAGACGATGGTCTGGCCTTCGTCCTGCGCCAGCTCTTTCAGCACGGACTTCAGGCGTTCCTCGAACTCGCCGCGGTATTTGGCGCCGGCCAGCAGGGCCGCCATATCCAGCGATAGCACGCGCTTGCCGCGCAGGGAGTCCGGCACTTCGTTATTGACGATGCGCTGGGCCAGGCCTTCGACAATGGCGGTCTTGCCCACGCCCGGTTCGCCGATCAGCACGGGATTGTTCTTGGTGCGGCGTTGCAGCACCTGGATGGCGCGGCGGATTTCATCGTCGCGGCCAATCACGGGATCGAGCTTGCCGGCGCGGGCGCGCTCGGTCAGGTCGAGGGTGTATTTTTTCAGGGCTTCGCGCTGGCCTTCGGCTTCCTGCGAGTCGACCTTGCCGCCGCCGCGCACGGTGTCGATGGCCGCTTCCAGCGCCTTGCGCGTCAAGCCGTTTTCGCGCGCGGCGCGGCCGGCTTCGGATTTGTCCTCGGTCAGCGCCAGCAGGATCATCTCGCTGGAGATGAACTGGTCGCCGCGCTTTTGCGCTTCCTTGTCGGCCAGATTCAGCACGCCGACAAACTCGCGGCTCACCTGCACGTCGCCATTGGTGCCGGACACCTTGGGCAGGCGTTCCAGCGCCGATTTCAGGGCATTCGACAAGCCGCCCACATTCACGCCCGCGCGCTGCAAGAGCGAACGCGCCGCGCCGTCGTCCTGGTTCAGCAGGGCCGTCAGCAGGTGGGCCGATTCGATATAGGGATTGTCGTTGCCGACGGCCAGGCTTTGGGCGTCGGCCAGGGCTTCCTGGAGCTTGGTGGTGAGTTTGTCTTGGCGCATTTGGCAGTGCTCCTGAATTTATCTTAAGGACAAAATAAGGATGCGCTGCTGGTTTTCAAGACCCGGTTTGTGACGAAAATCACATATCCGGCAGCGCCCACTTCCGCAAAGCCTGGTCGTCGCTGACGCGGGCATCGACCCAGCGCGCGCCCTCGGGCGTTTCTTCCTTCTTCCAGAACGGCGCCTCGGTCTTCAGATAGTCGATGATGAATTCGCAAGCGGCAAACGCCTCGCCCCGGTGAGCCGAGGTGACGGCCACCAGCACGATCTGGTCCATGGGCTGGAGCGGGCCGACGCGGTGGATCACCAGCGCCCCATACAGCGGCCAGCGCTGGCGCGCCTGGTCAATGATGGCCTGGATGGATTGCTCGGTCATGCCCGGATAATGCTCGAGCTCCATGCTGGAGATGGCCGCGCCCTCGTTCAGATCGCGCACGGTGCCGACAAAGCTGACGATGCCGCCGACGCGGGCGTCGCCGGCCCGCAATTGCGCCAGTTCGCTGGCCACGTCGAAGTCTTCGGTCTGGATTCTTACTTGCTGCATGCTACTTTCATTCATTTAGCTTCCGCCCCGAGGCGGCGAAACAGTTGCTCGATGCGGGTGGCGGTGCGGTCGTCGGCCAGGGCCGGCATGGCGCACAGCTGCAGGAACTGGGTGGCGTGGCCGTCCGGCTTGTGGCCGGATTTGAGGGAGCTTTGCAGCACCTCGACCTGCATTTTCAGGCGTTCGCGCGCAAATTCCGCGCCGCTGTCGATGCCGGCGCCGATTTCCAGGCGCAGCACTTCTTCCAGCAGGCGTTCGCGGCTGGCTTCCAGGGCGCTCGCATAAGCGCTGCGGCCAGTGCCGGCGCCCGCTTTCACGCCCGCGTCGAAGCGCTGGCGCAGGGTGCGTTCGAAATCGCCCGGCAAAGCCGGCAAGGCTTGCCAGCGCGCGCTCCAGTCGGCGGCGTCGATCTCGCCCGGCGCGGCGATGGCCGCCTCCAGTGCCTGGGTCAGACGCAGTTTTTCGCGCATGGCCGTGGTCTGGGCGGCGCTGGCGCGGCGGCGGATGGCGTCGGCGCGCGACTGCAGGGCCGCCACGGCGCTCTTGTAGCGCTGCTCGATCTTCTGCTCGGCGGCGCGCGGCACGCTGCCGCTGGCATGCCAGGCGGCAGCGGCGTCGCGCAGGGCTTTGACCATGGCGTTCAGCTGGGCCTTGTCCTCGCCCTCGAAGGTGGCGCTTTCCAGGCTGACGCAGATGTCTTCGCGCACATGCAGATGGCTGCGGCGCTCGGCGTCGGCGGCGTGGGCGTGCTCCTTGCGCTTGGCGAAGATGGCGTCGCAGGCGCCGCGGAAGCGCTGCCACAGCGCCTGCTCGGCCTTGCGCTCCAGCGGCAGCGCCTTGGCATGCTCCTGCCAGCTTTCCTGCAGGCGGCGCAGGGTTTCGATGGTGTTGCGGTCGCTCGGATTGAGCTTGCCGACTTCCTCGACCAATTGCTCGCGGCGCGCCACTTCGATCTTGCGCTGCTCTTCCAGCGGCGCCATCAGCTCGGCCATGGCGGCGGCGAAGGCGGCGTCCAGCTTTTTCTTATCCTTGCGGTCGATGGTGCCGAGGCGGCTCCAGGCCTGGCGCAGACGCTGCGAGGACGAAGCCATGGCGCGCCAGTCATAGGTGTGCGGCAGGGTGCCGGGCGCATCGCCGGCGGCGGCATCGGCCGGCAATGGCCGCGAGACGCCGCGCGCGATCAGGGCGCTGACTTCGTCGATCAGGGCCTGGGCCTTGTCGGCGTTGGTGTGGCGTTCGTCGGCCAGGTGCTTGAAGTGGGCGGCGGCCGGGGCATACGCGGCGGTGCAGGCGGCGTCGAATTTCTCCCACAAGCTCTTGGGCGCGGCGCCGGACACGCTGTCGAGCGCCTTCCAGCGGTCGCGCATGCTGCCCACCTTCTTGGCCAGCTCGCTCATCGGCAAACCTTGGGCCGGCAATTCCTCCACCGCTTTCACCAGTTCTTCGCGCGAGACATTGCCACCCCAGCGCGCCCAGTCGCCCAACCGCTTCAGCTCGGCGCGCACATGGGCCAGACGCTCGGCCTGGGACTGCGACAGGCGGCCGGTTTTGCTTTCCTTCAAGGTCTTATCATGCTCAGCAGCAATATGGAGCTGGCCTTGCTGCAAGGCCGCTTCCAGCGCATCCACCAGCTCCATGAAGTGGCGGTTGGCTTCCTTGTCGGCCGGGGTGGCTTTGTGCTTGTCGCGCGGCGGGCGGGCCTCGGCGCCATCGGCCGCGCCCTGCGGATGGGCCGCCTCGCCATTGGCGCCCTCGGCGGCAGCATGCGGCGCGGTGGTGGACGTCTCGACCGGGGCCGCCGCTGGACGCGTATCGCTGCCGGCCGGCGCCTCGGCCGCCGCCGCGCCATGGACGGCAGCAGCGGCTGGCGCCGCCTTCGGTGCCTGGGCCAGGGCGGCTTGCGTCTGACTCATCGCCTGCTCGAAATCGTTCAGCAGGTGACGCGGCAGGGAGACGCCTTCGGCATTCGCCAGATGCTCTGCATGTTCGGCTTGCAGGCGCGCCAGTTGCTCCGTCTGCGCCGCGCGGCCGGCTTCATCGGCGGGACGGGCTTCGGCGGCCAGGCGGCGCACGGCCGCCAGCGCATCGATCACGGCGCGCTGCAGGCTGACCTGGGCTTCCAGGCGCGCCGCCAGCGCCTGGCGCTCCACGCCAAAGCGTTCGCTCAGCGCGCTGCCGGCGGCAATTACCTGCCATTGGCGGTCGAGATCAGCAACCTGGTTTGGGGTGAGTTTCTCATCCTGCAAGAGTTTTTGCGCCTGGGCGATGCTGGCCTCGGCCTGGCGCTGCTCGGCCTGCTGGTGGCGCAAGGCGTCGAGACGGCTCTGCATCAGCTTGGCCACGCGGCGGTCGGTATTGCGCATGGCTTGCTGCACCTGTTCCAGCAGCGGCTGAGCTTGCACATATTCGGCGGCAGCCAGGCGCACCTCGGCGAATTCGCTGCGCAGTATCAATTCCACGGCGGCGGCTTCGTTGCCGGCCAGCGCCTTGGCTTGCGCGGCCTGCTCGGCCCGGCGCGCCTGCGCTTGCTGGTTGCCCTGTCCCGCACTGTTCCCGGCCGCAACAGACTGTTCGGAGGCTGCGCCCTGCGGGCCAGCAGGCTTGTCGCCCGGCCGTTTGAAAAGGAATTCGAACATGATGAGCTATGGATGGATCAAAACCACCATCATAGCAAAGCGCCGCGCGCCGTGCCCAAGCGGGCATGGATCGCCGCCGCGGCAACGCGGCGGCTCCCGTTTCCCTGGCGATCAATCGCCGGCGTAACGGCGGGCCGGGAGCTGGCGATGGTGGGAACCCAGCTCCGGCGTATCTAATTCCGTTTCCTCTCCCGCCACACCGTCCAGTCCGGGCACGCCCAGGGCAATGATGGCGGCCGGCCTGGCCAGGGACAAGGGCCGCGCAGCACGCTCGCGGCGCGCCTCTTCCGCTTCGGCTTCATGCGCCAGCATCTGGTTGGCGATGGCGAACCAGGCTTCGCCGCAAATGGCGCGGCGCGCGATGGCGAACAGCTCGCGCTCTTCCTTGTCCAGCCTTTGCAGCAGCGACTCGCAGAAGGTATCGATGGCGGCGCACACCTCGGCCACGCGCTCTTCGCTATCCTCGCCCGCATTCTCCATCTGCGCCTGCATCTGGCGGACGGCCGTCAGCGCATTCTGGTTCAGCAGGCTGAGCTCATCGAGCAGCTGGTCGGCCTTTTCGGTGGCCTGGCGCAGCGCGGGAATGAGGTACTGTTCAATCTTGCGCCAATGGCAAGCATCGTATAAACGGTTCAGGTTTTCGCAGGCATATTCAAGCTGCGAAAGCGAAAGGCTGCGCTGCAATGTCAGCGTGGACTGCATCTGTTTTTGCAGCGCCAGCAGGCCCATGCGCATACTGGCCTGCTCAACCGACAAGGCAACCAAAGTGTAAGTAGCCGTCAACATCTGTCTTACTCCCTTACATGACACGGGTGACCATACGGAAGTAGAAGTGTAAGTAAAGCTGACAACATTGCTTTGACCTAGCGCAAGCGTCAGTTGGAACTGTCGATTCTAGCGCAAAATTTTTCTCATTTCTGTTGTAATCTGAGCAGTAATTCCACAATGCCGGTTTCCGCCGAGGGCGTGACCGTGCCGCCGAAGCGCTTGATCAGGCGCTGCATGCCGGTATTTTCCGACAGGGTTTCGCCCCACAACTCGCGCGTTCCGCGTTCGCGGAAGTACGCCACCAGCTTCTCGAACAGCACCACGCCCAAGCCCTTGCCCTTCAAGTCCGAACGCACCACGATGGCGAATTCGGCGCGCTGGTTGTCCGGATCGGCCACGGCGCGCACCACGCCCAGCGTTTCCGGCTGGCCGTCGGCGCCGCTGCGGGTGGCGATGAAGGCCATGGCGCGGTCGTAATCGATCTGGGTCAGGCGCGCCAGCTGGGCCGGCGGCAATTCGCGCATGGCGGTGAAAAAGCGCATGCGCACATCGTCGGCATGCAGGGCCGAGAAGAAGCGCAGATGGGCCGGCGCGTCTTCCGGACGGATGGGGCGCAGCAGCAGGGTTTCGCCCTGCCAGGCTACGTCCTGCTCCAGTTCCTGCGGATAGGGACGGATGGCCAGGCTGGCCTCGGCGCGGCGCGGCCCCAGTTCGATGCGCGCATCCTGCACCCGCACGCCGCCGGCGCCGGCCAGCAAGGGGTCGATCTCCAGCACGGCCAGCTCGCCGATATCGACGGCCAGTTCGGCCACCTGAATCAGCACGCGGCAAATCGCTTCGCTATGGTCGGCCAGCAGGCGCGCCACCCGGGTGCGCGCCACCACATCGCGCGCCAGCACCATATTCAGCGGCGGCAGGCCGACAGCGCGGTCGTCCACCGCCAGCGCGGCCGGACCGCCCTGGCCGAAGCTGATGGCGGGACCGAAAACGGGATCGATACGCACCGCCACGCGCAGCTGGATATCGCTGCGCGCATTGCCGCGGAATTCGCCGTCCGCCGGCGCGGCGCCATCGCCGGCGGCATCGGCCGCTGCGCCGGCACTGCCCTCGCCGCGGCGGCGCGGCGGCGCAGCCAGCGGAATACCGTAGGCGGCCAACACTGCCTGGCCGTCTTCCCGGCTCAGCGCCGTGATGCCCTGCGCCAGCGCCGCGTCGACGATGGCGCGCGCGGCGCTGCGTTCCGGCGCCGGCGGCGCCTGCGCCGGCACCTCGATCAGCAAGGCCTGGTTGCGCTGGTACTGGGCTATCTGCAGAAAGGCTCGCGTGGCCTTTTCCGGCGTGTCATAGCAAGGCAGTCCGGCCTCGGCGAACGTCTCGCGCGCGGCCGTGGCGCCCGCCCCGCCCAGCCAGCAGGACAGCACGCTCTTGCCGGCCTCCTTCGCCATCGGCGCCAGCACGCGCGCCACATCGGCGCTGGCGGCGGCGGTGCTGGGCGCGTGAATCAGCAGCAGCGCATCGACTTGCGGCTCCTGTATCAAGGCGTCCAGCACGGCCGCATAGCGCTCCGGCGTGGCCTCGCCACCGACCACCAGGGTGCCCTGCGCCACCACCGGCGGCGGTTTCATTTGTTCCAGGCGGCGCTGGGTGGGCGCCGACAGCGTGGCCTGGCGCACGCCGCGCCAGCGCAAGGCGTCGTCGGCCAACTGGCCCAGGCTGCCGCCATTGCTGATGATGGCCAGGCGCTCGCCGCGCAGCGGCCTGGCGCGCGCCACGGTTTCCACCGCGTCGAACAGATCGGCCGAGGAATACACGCGCAGCATGCCGGCGCGGCGGATGGCGGCGTCGATCACCTTGTCGTCGCCTTCGCGCCCGGCTTTCATGACGATCACCGGCTTGCCGCGCGCCGCCATGCGCGCCGCCGACATGAACTTGCGCGCATTGCTGACCGATTCCATATGCATGACGATGGCCGTGGTGTCGCTGTCGCCGGCCAGGAAATCGAGCAGGTCGCCCAGGTCGATATCAGCGCCCTCGCCCAGCGAGATCACGCGCGAAAAACCGATGCCCTGCTGCCGCGCCCAGTCCAGCACCGCCGCCATCAGCATGCCCGATTGCGATACGAAAGCGATTTTTCCTGGTCGCGCGCCCACTTGCGCCATGCTGGCATTCAGCCCGGCATGGGGCGCCAGCAGACCGATGCCGCCGGGGCCAAGAATGCGCAGCCGGTGCGGCCGGGCCGCGTCCAGCATGGCCTGGCGCAGGTTCTTGCCACCACTGCGCGCCTCCGACAGGCCGGGCGTCAGCACCACCGCTGCGCGCGTGCCGCGCGCGCCCAGTTCCGCGATCAGGCCCGGCACCGTCTCCGGCGGCGTGCAGATGAGGGCCAGCTCCGGCGCGCGCGGCAGGGCCGAGACGCGGTGGTAGCAAGGCACGCCGCGCAGTTCGGAGTATTTGGGATTGACCGGCCACAGCGCGCCGGCAAAGCCGCATTCGGCCATATTGTTCAGCACCGTGTAGCCGATGCGGTCGGGCCGACTGGATGCGCCGATCACGGCCACCGACCCCGGTTCGAACAGACTGCACAGATTCCTGATGCTCATCGCCTTCCCTTTCAGCGGCCCGGACGGACAGGGACCGCGCTGTCAAATCCGTTGCGCTACCAGCGCGAGAAATGGTCTTCCGTGACGCCCGCCAGCTGGCTGACGATGCGCTGCGGCGCATCCGGCGCGGCGCGCACCCAGCCATTGAAAGTGCCGACCGGCTGCACATAGCGGCTGGCCGCCACCAGCAGATTGCGGTCCTGGCGGCGCGCGCCTTCCGGCGTGAATACCAAGTCGAGCTGGTCGTCCTCGGTAAAGATATGCCAGCGCGCCAGCGGGTCATGCTGATCATATATGAAATGGGCTGGCCCCAGCGGGACGATTTGCCCGTCCAGCCAGAGCGCATTCTCGCAGGCGCCGAAGTAGCCGGCCTGCAGATTGAAACCCAGTTCCAGATTGTGGCCCGAGGCCCAGCGCCAGGCCGTTTCGCGCGCCAGCAAGCCATTCGAATAATCGAAGCTGGCGACGCCGCCATCGAGCCGATATTCGTCGCGCCAGGTGCGCACTTCGCCCGTCAGCGGCAGGCCGGAAGACTTTTGCGTGGCATGCACCGCGCCGCCCTTCACCGGTCCGGTCGCCAGCAGCAGCGGCGAGGCGGCCGGACCGAATTCGGCATCGATCTCCATATGCGGACAGCGCAGCTCCAGGCGGTAGCAGCCGCCCGGCGCATGCTCAATAGTGATGCGGGTCTCGCGCGTGCGGAACCAGCTGTCGCCGCCAACGCTGTCGGCCACCCCGGCCGAGAAGCGGCCCGGCAAGCCGTCCTGGGAATAATTGGCCATGATGTCGCCGTCGTTGCGGTCGAAGGCATAGGCAAAGCAGGTGCTGGTCCAGCCCACGTCGACGATGGCGACAGCGCACATCAGTTGCTCCGTCACCAGCGAGACGTAATGCCATTTCTTGTGATGCAGGCGGCGCCACAGGCGGTTGCGCGCATAGGGCTTGGCCAGCGCCGGCCAGTCGAAGCACTCGGCCTGGCCGGCATAGCGGCCAAACAGCGGCAGGCCGTCAGCGCCGACCACGGATTGGGGGGCGATCGGCAAGCTCATGGCGCCACCTCCACCTCATCCGCCGCCAGCACGGCTTGCAGCATGGCGCCGAATGCGCGCGGCTCGGCGCCGCTCACGCGTACTTGCGGACAGCCATGCCAGCCGGCGCAGCGCTGCAAGGCGGCCGCCACGTCGCGCGTGAAGCGCTCGCTGAGCCGGACACCTGGCTCCAGCGTCAACGCCTTGAGTTCGAACACGCCTTCGCGCCGATGCGCCTTGGCATCCACCCGGCCCACCAGCAGGCCGCGGCGCAGAATCGGCAGCGTGAAGTAGCCGTAGCGGCGCTTGGCGGCCGGGGTGTAGCACTCCAGGCGGTAGTCGAAGCCGAACAGCTCCAGCGCGCGGCGGCGGTCCCACACGATCGGGTCGAAGGGCGAGAGGATGGTGCTCAGGGTCGGCGTCAGGTTGCCCTCGGCGGCGCTGTGCGCCAGATCGGCCAGGTCGGGGTGGATGTAGACCGCATCGTCCCAGCCCTGCACGCGGGCGCGCAGCAAGGCGCCCTGCTCCACCAGCGCTTCCGGATCGAGGCGCGGCGGTTTGCTGCGGTAGTAGTCGGCGATCCAGGCGGCGCGGCACAGGCCCAGCGACTTCACGGTCTTCAGCGCCATTTCGCGGCGCACCTCCTCCATCGTCGGCAACTGGCTGTCGTCCCAGCCCGGCAGCACGCGTTCGGCCAGGTCGTAGATGCGCTGGAAATTGTGGCGGCGCGCGATCATCAACTGGCCCGCCGTGAACAGCACTTCCAGCGAGCGCTTCTCCGGCTTCCATTCCCACCAGCCGCCGGACTGGCCGTCGCTGCGCTCGAAATCGGAGGAACGCACCGGCCCATTGTCGCGGATATGGCGCAGCAGGGCTGCCACCTCCTTGCGCTTTTCCTTCATCCAGTTCACCGAATACTTCCAGCCCATGGCGGCCGGATCGAGCATGCGGTGGCGCAGCAGGCGGTAATCCTCGATCGGCACAAAGCAGGCTTCATGCGCCCAGTATTCGAACAGCGCGCCTTCCGCCAGCAGCTCTTCCAGCCAGGCCTGGGGATAGTCGCCCAGGCGGCTCCACAGCACCAGGTAGGGACTGCGCGCCACCACA
This sequence comes from Massilia sp. BJB1822, assembly GCF_013369485.1. Taxonomy (GTDB): domain Bacteria; phylum Pseudomonadota; class Gammaproteobacteria; order Burkholderiales; family Burkholderiaceae_D; genus Rugamonas. Next base: position 96,746 of record NZ_JABWEB010000002.1, on the reverse strand, counting down.
TGGATGGTGTCGATCTGCAGCACGCCCATTTGACGGATCGCGTCCAGGACATCGGCCTTCTGCGCCTTGCGCCGGCGCGGCTGCAGCAATCCCTGCGCCGCCAAGTGCAGCGCGCGCGCCGCCGGCAGGCTGAATATCAACTCGCTCAAAACCCTGTACCCCTGATCTGCACCCGCCGTGCGGGAAGAATGGCTATTTTAATAAAATTTCCCCCTGCGATTGTTACTTTTTTGACGCCTGGGCTAGCTGTAAAATACACGGCAAGAAGAATTTTTATAGCTGCGGGTCCGCGCTGGCACTTTTCCGTGCAGAATACAAGCGAAGGAACCGCATCCGGGACACTAGCAAGCCAGCGCCAATTGACAACGATAATCAAACAAATCCGCAGCGCCGCAGGGAGACTGTATCGCAGCGCGCTGCTGCCATTCTTTACGCTGCTGTTGTTGGCCAGTCTGTGGGCCGACACCGTTTACCAGGAAGACCAGGCACGGGACATTGCGCGCTTCGAAGCGGTGATGCACAGCCACGCGATGGCGCGCACCCTGGCCGAGCATGCGGGCCATATCCTGCGCCAGGCCGACCACGCCACCCAGCTCTTCAAACTCAAATACGAGGAAACCGGCGGCGCCTTGCGCTTGGCCGAATTCAGCAAGAAGAACGGCTTGCTCGACTCCCTCATGCCATCGCGCCTGGAATTGCCGATCGCCCTGCTCGACGCCGAGGGCAATGTGGTGGACAAGCAGCATGGCTACTTTGCCGCGAATATGGCGCAGGATGCCTTCTTCAAGACCCTGGCCGGCAGCGCCGACGACACGGCCCTGACCAGCAATCCCATGGTCGAGCCAAAAACCAGGAAATGGCAGATCCAGATTGCGCGCCGCCTGAACCACGCCGATGGCAGCTTTGCCGGCGCCATCCTGCTGATGATCGATCCGGCGTATTTCGTCGACGATTACGACCGTCTGCACCTTGGCGCCAAGGGACTGGTGATGCTGACCAGCCGCGACACCGGCCTGTCCATCGGCCGCGTCGACGAAACGCTGTTCATCAGCGACCAGCTGGATTTCGTCGCGCCGGCCGATCCCACGGCCATTCCGGAAGAGCTGAAATTCAACCGCCCTTACGATAAGGTGCCGCGCATCTACAGCTTCCGCGAGATGCCGCGCTATTCGCTGGTGGCCGTGGTCGGCAACAGCGAAGCGACGGAGATGGCCAATTTCGAGCGCCAGCGCCGCCTGAATTATCTATCGATGGTGCTGGCCGGCGCCGCCATCCTCGGCTTCGCAGTGCTGCTGGGACGCCAGAGCCGCCGCCTGCGCAGCAGCATGCGCGCCGCCACCGAAGCCCAGCAGATGATGCGCGCCGCCGGCGACGCCAGCCTGGACGCCATGTTCATCATGAAGGCCTGCCGCAGCGGCAGCCGCAATGGCGAGGTGCTCGATTTCACCCTGCTCGACGTCAACGAGCGCGCCGCCCGCATCCTGCGCCATCCGCGCGGCGAGGTGCTGGGCCAGCGCATCGGCGAGCTGCTGCCGCATTGGAAGGAAGAAGGCTTCATCGATAAATACCGCATGGTGCTCGATACCGGCAAGCCGATGGAGGAGGAGATCGAAACCCAGCCGCCGGGCGAGGAGCCGCGCTGGCTGCGCCACCAGATCGTGGCGATCGAGGATGGCGTGGCGGTCACGGTGCGCAATATCACGGCGCGCAAACAGAGCGAACTCGAAATCCGCAAGAGCCAGGCAGAGCTGGCGGCGCTGATGGATGCCTCGCCCCTGGGCCTGATCCGTACCGACCGCGACTTCCACTGCACCTACGTCAACCGCACCTTCGAGGCGATCACCGGCCTGGCGCGGGAAAAGGCGCGCGGCGACGGCTGGATGTGCGCCGTGCATCCGGACGACCGCGACGTGCTGCGCGAGGCGCTGCAGCATCTGGCCGGCACGCGCACGCCCTACCAGGATTCGCTGCGCTGCCTGCAGCCGGACGGCACGCTGGTCTGGACGTCGATCAAGATCGCGCCGATCCTGATCGACAGCCGCATCGACGGCTTTGTCTGTACCCTGGACGATATCACCGTGGTGCGCACATCGGTGATGGCGCTGCGCGAAAGCGAGGCGCGCCTGCGCACCATCACCGACACCCTGCCGGCCATGGTGGCTTATGTCGACAGGGAGGAGATTTACCGCTTCAACAATCTGGCTTACGAACGCGAATTCAGCCGCACCGGCCTGAATGTGGTGGGCCTGTCGGTGCTGGAAACCGTGGGCGAGCAGCGCTACGAGTTTCTGCGGCCCTATATACGGCGCGCGCTGCATGGCGAGACCCTGACTTTCGAGGAGGATGGCGAGAGCGAGAACGAGGGCGTGGTGCGCACTTATGAAGTGGTCTATATTCCCCAGTTCGATGCCGACGGCGCCACCGTGATCGGCTTCCACGTCATGCGCCAGGACATCAGCGCCCAGAAGCGCGAGAAACAGCGCCTGCTGAAACTGTCCCAGGTCGATGCGCTGACGGGCCTGACCAACCGCGCCGGCTTCCTGCAAAGGCTCAACGAGAGTATGGTCTACTGCCGCGACAACGCCAGCATGATGGCTGTCATGTATATGGATATCGACCGCTTCAAGCCGGTCAACGACACGTATGGCCATGCGGTCGGCGACGCCCTGCTGAAAGCCTTCTCGGCGCGCCTGACCCACACCATGCGCGCCAGCGACACTGTGGCCCGTCTGGGCGGCGACGAGTTCACCATCATCATGGAGCGCATCAGCCGCGCCGAGGATGCCGCCATCCTGGCGGGCAAGATCGTCACCGCCATGCAGGCGCCTTTCGAGCTGGAAGGCATCACCGTATCGGTATCCACCAGCATCGGCCTGACTTACTACAGCGACGAGGATCTGAGTCCGGCCGAACTACTGAAACGGGCCGACGTGCTGCTGTACGATGCCAAGCAGGCCGGCCGCAATACTTACCGGGCCGGCGCGCTGCTGCCCGACGCGGCGTGACATTCTTCGCGCCGCATCAAGACGCAAGATGGCCGTTTGCGCTATATTTGGCGCTTCCCGCGCCTTTGACCGTTTAATCCATGCGTTTGCTGCACACTTCCGACTGGCATCTGGGCCAGTCGCTCCATAATTTCGAGCGCGCCTACGAGCACCAGTGCTTCCTCGACTGGCTGCTTGATACCCTCGTGGCCGAACAGGCCGACGGCCTGCTGATCGCCGGCGACATCTTCGACAGCGCCAATCCTTCGGCCGCTTCGCAGCGCCAGCTTTACCACTTCCTGCGCCAGGCGCGCGAACGCCTGCCGCATCTGAACCTGGTCGTCATCGCCGGCAACCACGATTCGCCGGGCCGGCTGGAAGCGCCTGGCCCGCTGCTGGAAGCGCATGGCACGCGCGTGGTCGGCCATGTGGCGCGCGATGCCGAGGGCGCGATCCAGGTCGAGCGCCTGGTGCTGCCGCTGACGGGACGCGGCGGCGCGGTGGAGGCCTGGTGCCTGGCCCTGCCCTTCCTGCGTCCTTCCGATGTGCCGCGCATTGCGGAGGATGGCGGCGATCCTTATCTGGGCGGCATCGCCGAGCTGTACCGCCTGGCGCTGGAACAGGCCCAGGCCAAGTGCGGACCAGGCCAGGCCATCGTCGCCATGGGCCATTGCCATATGGTCGATGGCCAGATGTCGAACGACTCCGAACGCCGCATCGTCATCGGCGGCACCGAAATGCTGCCGGCCGGGATTTTCGCGCCGGCCATCGCCTATGCCGCGCTGGGCCACCTGCATCTGGCGCAGAGCGTGGGCAAGCAGGAACATATCCGCTATTGCGGCAGCCCGATTCCGCTGTCCTTTGCCGAAACCCGCTACCAGCACCAGGTGCTGCGCATCGATCTGGAAGGCGACCAGCTGCGCGAAGTGAAGCCGCTCTTCGTGCCGCGCGCCGTCGATCTGCTGCGCGTGCCGTCCACGCCCGCGCCGCTGGAAGAGGTGCTGGCCGAACTGGCGGCGTTGGAACTGCCCGAACGCCCGTCCGAGGCACAGCCCTTCCTCGAAGTGCGCGTGCGCCTGGATGGACCGGAACCCGGTCTGCGCAGCCGCATCGAAGCCGCGCTGGAAGGCAAACCGGTCAGGCTGGCGAAGATCGAAACCTCGAGCGCCGCGCGCGGCATCTCGCTGGACGAGGCGGCGCTCTCGCTCGACCAGCTGGACCAGCTCAAGCCCGACGATATTTTCAAGCGCCTGTATCAGCAGAAATTCGGCGCCGACGCGCCGCCCGAACAACTGAGCGCCTTCGCCGAGCTGATGCTGCCCGGCGCCTGAACCACGCAATAAGAACAAGATGAAGATTCTCCGAATTGGCGGCAAAAACCTGGCCTCGCTGGCCGGCGAGTTCAGTGTCGACTTCGAGCAGGAACCGCTCGCCTCCTCCGGCCTGTTCGCCATCAGCGGCCCCACCGGCGCCGGCAAGAGCACCCTGCTCGACGCGCTCTGCCTGGCCCTGTACGACGACACCCCGCGCCTGCTCAAAGCCAGCGGCAAGACGCCCGATGTGGGCGATCCGATTTCCTCGCAGGACTCGCGCACCCTGCTGCGGCGCGGCACGCCGGAAGGCTATGCCGAAGTCGATTTCGTCGGCGGCGATGGCGCGCCCTACCGCGCGCGCTGGAGCGTGCGGCGTTCGCGCACGCGGGCCGACGGGCTGTTGCAGCCGACCGCAATGACACTGCACCTGCTGCCCGGCCTGCAACCCATCGGCGCCACCAAGACCGAGGTGAAGGCTGAAATCGAAAAGCGCATCGGCCTGAGTTTCGAGCAGTTCACGCGCGCCGTGCTGCTGGCGCAAAACGAGTTCGCCACCTTCCTCAAGGCCGGCGACGACGAACGCGGCACGCTGCTGGAAACCCTGACCGGCAGCAATGTGTATAGCGATATCTCGATCCGCGCGCATGAACGCGCCAAGCTGGAAAAGCTGGCGCTGGAAAAGCTGTTCGACCGCCTGGCCGACCAGAAACCCATGGGCAGCGAGGAAAGGGCCAATGCAGAGACGCAGCGCAACGCCGCCGACCAGGCCCTGGTCGCGCTGGACGAGCGCAAGGCCGGGCTGGAAACCCGGCTGCGCTGGCACCAGCAGACCGGGAAGCTGCGCGACGGCGAGCAGCAGGCGCTGGCCGCCTGGCAGCAGCGCGTCAACGAGGTGGAGGCCGCCGCGCCTCGGCGCCAGGCGCTGGCCCAGCTCGATGCGGTACAGGCGGCGCGGCCGCTGGACGAGGACATCAAGCGCATCGGCGCCGAAACCGCCACCACCCAGGCCGCCATCGAAGCTTGCGGGCGCGAGGCGGAACAGGCCCGCCTGACCCAGCAAAAGGCGGCGCAGGCCATGCAGCAAGCGGGCTTGCAACTGGCCGAAGCCGAGCAGGCGCAGCGCGCCGCCGCGCCGCAGCTGGACCAGGCCAAGGCGCTGGACGCCCGCATCGAAGCCATGCTGCCCTCCTACCGCCAGGCCAAGCATGCCTACGATACGGCGCAAACCGCCTTGAACCAGGCCACGCAGGCGCAGCGCGGCAAGCAGGAGCAGCAGCGCCGCCTGGCCGAAGCGCAGCAGGCCGGCCAGCTCTGGCTGCAGCAGCACCAGCAATGGCGCGTGCTGGCGCAGGACTGGCCGCGCTGGGATGTGCTGCTGGTGCAATCGAGCCAGGTCAACGCCCAGGCCGAGCGCCTGGGCCAGGCCCAGTCCACCGTACTGCACAACGGCAAGCGCCACCGGGAAGAGGAAAGCGAGGCCAAAACCCGGCTGCAGGCCGCCGCCACCCGGCTCGAAGCGCTGGAAATCCAGCGCCAGCAAGCGCTCAGCGCCATCGCCCAGATCGATGCGGACATGCTGCACCGTCACCGCGAGCAGCTGGAGCGGCGGCGCGATGCGCTGGCGGGCGCCGAGAAAGTCTGGCTGGAGCTGTCCGGCAGACAGGCGCGCAAGCAGGAACTGAACACCCTCGACGCGCGGTTGCAGCAGTCGCGCGGCGCGGCCGAGCAGTTGCTGGCCCAGGCGCAGCAGGAACACGCGGCCGTGATGGCCGCCTTCGCCCAGGCCGAGCGCTCGCTGAAACTGGCCGAAGCGGCTTGCGGCGAAAACGTGGAAAAGCTGCGCGCCACGCTGGAAGACGAAACGCCCTGCCCGGTCTGCGGCGCGCACGAACATCCTTATCGCCACAGCGACGGCGCCCTGCAAGCCATGCTCGCCGGCCTGCAGGCCGAGGTGCACGGCTGCCGCGACAAGCTGCAGCACAATATCGCGGCGCAGGCGGTGCAGCGCAATACCATCCAATCCAGCCTGGAGCAATTGGCCGCCAACGCCGCCGAACAGCACACGCTGGACAAGGTGCTGGACCGCGGCTTCGAAGCCTGGCAGGCTGCCACCGCGAAGCTGACCCAGTGCGAGCTGGAAGCCGGCTTGCGCGAGAGCCTGCTGCGCACCGCCGGTCAGCCGCCGGAGCCGGACGGCGCCCCGGCGCTGCTGGCGCTCGCGCTGGACGAAGTGCCGGACGAGGCGCGCGCCGCCTGGTTCACCCAGCAGTTGGAGGCCGTGCAAGCCGCCCAGCGCCATATCGCCCAGCAGGAGCAGCTCCTGCACCGTGCTGCCACCACCCGCGAACAGGCGCAGCGCGCCTGCGACCAGGCCACAGCTGAACATACGCAGCTGCAAAGCCGCCTGGCCCAGGTGCAGACCGTGCTGGCCGAGCTGCTCGCTGAGCACAAGGCGCTGGACATGCAACGCATGGAGATCGCCACGCAGCTGAGCGGCATGCTCGATGAGCTGGACGCCGCATTCAGCGACAGCGAGATGCCGAACGAAGGCTGGAAGGACGAATGGAAAGCGGCGCCGGCCCGCTTCCACGAAAAGCGCCAGGCCGAGAGCCGCCAATGGCAAAACCAGCATGGCGCGCTGGAAGAACGCGCCGCCGCCATGGCCACGCTGGAAGTCGAGCTGGAAGCCCTGTCCACCGCCCAGCACAAGGCGGCGGCCGATGCCGAAGCCGTGCAGGAAAACTTCCGCAGCGCCGAAGCGGCCCTGCTGGCGGCGCAGGACCAACGCGCCACGCTATGGAATGCGCGCCGCGTGGAAGACGTGGAGCGCGATCTGCAGGCGGCCATCGACAAGGCCAAGGCCAGCCAGGCGACCCAGCAGGAAACTGCTCAGCAGGCGGCGCAAAGCGCCGTGCGCTCCGACGAGGCGCTGGTACAAGCCCAGCGCCGTCTGGCCAGCCTGCACGACGCGGCGCAGATGGCCACGCTGCGCCTTGAACAATGGCTGCAGGATTTCCGCAAAGCGCAGGCGGCCAGCCGTGACGGCAGCGCCGCCGACGACACGCAGCGCGAGCTGCTGGGCTTTGATGCGGACGAAGCGGACGAAGTGGACGAAACGCCGGATGGCGATGCGGGCGACGCCGCGAACGACAGCGTGCGCAGCGTCGAACAGTTGCGCGCCCTGCTGGCCCATCCCGCCGAGCAGACCCTGGCCGAACGCCAGAACCTGCAGGCGCTGGAACAGGCCGCGGCCAGCGCCCACGCCGTGCTGCAGGAGCGCCAGGCCCAGACCGCGCGCCATCTTGAGGACGCCGGCCAGCATGGCGAGCAGACGGCCGAAGCCCTGCAACAGGCGCTGGATGCCCTGGCCGCCGAACGCAAGCAAGCCCACGACCAGGCCACGGCCCTGCGTCTCGGCCTGGCCCAGGACGATGCGCGCCGCCATAGCGCGCAAGCCATGATGGGCGATATTGAGAAGCAGGAAGAGATCGAGCGGCGCTGGGCGCGCATGAGTGAGCTGATCGGCTCGGCCGATGGCAAGAAATTCCGCAACTACGCCCAGCAATTCACGCTGGACGTCCTGCTGGGCTATGCCAACGCCCACCTCAACCATCTGGCGCCGCGCTACCAGCTGGAGCGCATCAATAATCCATCCCAGCCCTCGCTTGGCCTGCTGGTGCGCGACCAGCATATGGGCGACGAACTGCGCTCGGTGCATTCGCTGTCCGGCGGCGAATCCTTCCTCGCCTCGTTAGCCCTGGCCCTGGGCCTGGCCTCGCTGTCGTCCAATCGGGTGCGGGTGGAATCGCTGTTCATCGACGAGGGTTTCGGCAGCCTGGACGCCGACACCCTGCGCGTGGCAATGGATGCGCTGGACGGCCTGCAGGCCATGGGCCGCAAGGTCGGCGTGATCTCGCACGTGCAGGAGATGACCGACAGGATCGCCAGCCGCATCGTGGTGCAGCCGGCAGCCGGCGGGCGCAGCGTGGTAACGGTGCAGTAGCAGGCCGCCGCCGTGGCGGTGCGCCGTCAGCGGGAGCTGGCTTCGCGCCGCTCCTGGCGTGCCAGCTCCCAGCCAAGCTCGCGCCGGATCTGCTGCGGGTCGGGCGGTGGACGACGCTCCTCCACCCTGGTTTGCATCCAGTGGCGCACGGCTTCTTTGCTCGGTTGCTTGGCTTGGTCCATTGCGCGGCCTCTTAGAAGAGCTGACGGATACTCCCACAACGCGAGCCAGGACGTTCAGTTGACGGCTTTCCGCGAAAAACCACAGTCTATTTTTGCTATGATGTAAGCGAGTGTAAGCCCCGCTTTTGTCCATCATTCGCCGCCCTCCTTGCCATGGCAATCAGCGCCATTACCGCCAGCGTCAATCCCTACGCCGCCAGCGGCGCAACGCCGGCGCGCGCGGCGCCGACGCAGGACGCCAAGGAAAAACAGGAGCCGCAAGCCAAGCAAGGCGCCAAAGCCGAGCTGACGTCCGATCAATTGAAGCAGATCGACAAGCTGAAAGCGCGCGACCAGCAGGTGCGCCAGCACGAGATGGCCCACCTGTCGGCAGCGGGCGGCCTGGCCACCTCCGGCCCCACGTATACCTATCAGCGCGGGCCGGACGGCATCAATTACGCCATCGGCGGCGAAGTGAATATCGACACCTCGCCCGGCCGCACGCCGCAGGAAACGCTGGAACGGGCGCGCACCATCCAGGCCGCCGCCTTGGCGCCGGCCGATCCATCGGGGCCGGACCGCGCCATCGCCGCGCGCGCCCAGCAAATGGCGCAGCAGGCCAGCCAGGAGCTGACGGCGCAGCAGAGTAATCCGAACAGCACGCCGCAAGCCGCGCCGGGCCAGGCCGAAACCGCCCAGCAAAGCGCCGTGCGGCGCGCCTACAACGCCGTCCCTGCGCAACAACCGGTACTCAACGTCTACGCCTGATAAAATCTCGCTTTTGTCCTCTCGCCAAAGCAATCATGTTGAAAGCACCACGCACCCTGACCTTCAAATGCGCGAAATGCGCCAAGGCCGTAAAAGTTTCCATGCAAAAAGTTTCCGCCTGCTCCCACATCACGCCTTACTCGGGCGTCTGCAGCTGCGGCGAGGTGAAACTGCACGCCATCGGCCAAGCCGACGCCGTGCAATCGTATCTGGCCTCGAACGGTTTGTGGACGCACCACCACTAACACCGCACCAACACTAAAGAAATCGCTGTAACTGCCGTTGTAGGATATAACCCTACTCACCTTTTGGTTGCCATCATGTCCTCGCTCTCTCCTATTGGCCCACGCCAGTACCAGACTCTCAGCAATGCCTCGCCCAAGGCCGAGGCAAAAGGCACGCGCGCACAAAACGGCGTAGCAGAAACCAACAGCAACGCCGTGGTTCCCGGCAAGGGCATCGACCTGGATAAGCGGGTCGATAAGCTCGGCAAGGCGACCCTGGATATGGCGCAGGACTTTTTCAGCAAGTTTGCCAAGGATATATTCGGCGACGCGCTGAAAGGCGCCACCGTCTCGTATGACGCGGTGAGCCTGGAAGTGAACTCCTCCTTCGCCGCCGGCATCCAGCACAGCGAAGGCCCGGACGGCGTCAGCGACGCCGCCGCTTTCAGCCTGAACGAGAACTCGCACTTCCTCGGCAAAGGCACCATCACCACCGCCGATGGCCGCAAATTCGATTTCGAGATTGAAGTCCAGTACGAGGCTAAGCTGGAAGCCAGCGCGGGCCGCAGCAGCAGCGTGCCGGCACGCCGCCAGGATAGCGCCGACCAGAACCCGGCCATGCCACTGCCGACCATCGAGTTCCCGGACATCGATTTCCCCGGCAGCCTGGCCGACCTGTTCAAGCTGATGGAAAAACCGCTGAAGGCCGACGTCAGCGCCGAGGGCAAGCCCGAAGAAAAGCTCGGCACCCTATCCCTGCGCCTGCTCGACCTGGTCAAAAACAAGGAGGTGCTGGACACCTACTCGCCGCCGACCAAACCGCCGCAGCGTGGCAGCGTGAAGCCGGAACCGATCGTTTCCGGCCCAGCCCTGCCCGTGACGGATGCGGCGCCGGAAAAAGCTCCCGCCAGCACGGCGGCTCCCGCCGTCGCCGACACTTCCAGCAAGCGCGCCAGCGATGCCAGCCAGGACGTCAAATCGCCGCAAGTCCTGAACTAAGGCTGATCCCGGTCGCGCAGCACGTATAATGCGTGCTTCTCACGAAACCGCCTGTCCCGTGCAGGCGGTTTCGCCGTTTACTCTCATTGATACGCGCGAACCGATATGCAGACCGACAGCAGCACGCCACAGCTCATCCACTGGACCGAAAACGGCGAGGAACGTTCGGCGCGCTGGCACTCGGAAAGCGGCATGCCGCCGCCCAAGCGCGTGCAGATCGCCGACGACACCACCAATGCCGACACGGCCTACCGCCTGGCCTGCGAAGGCACGGCCCTGCTGTGGCGCGGCGACTTCCAGAATGCGCGCCAGCTGCTGCAGGCGCTGGCGCGGCGCGCCGACCATAAGCACGGCAAGGGCAAGAAGAAGGCGCCCAAGGCCGCCGCTTCGCCCACCGAAGCCTTCCACCTGCATCGCCAGGCGCAGTCGCAGCGCGCTCGCACCCTGGCCATGCTGCTGCTTCCCTTCGAAGCCGATTACAGCATTCCCCTGCGCCGCGCGCCGGACGTGAAACTGGCCTGCAATGAGGCGTATGGACGCGGCAGCGAACCTTTCGTCGCCTCGCTGCGCGAGCTGCTTGGCCTGATCGGCGCGCACGAGTGGCGCAAGAGCGGCGTCGAAATTCCCGTGCTGGGCGCGCGCATCCATCCGCATTACGGCGTGTTCTCGCCGGTGCGCGGCGAGTATGTGCAGCTGGTGGCCGACGTGCCGCTGCCGAAGAAGACCGAAACCGCCTTCGACATCGGCGTCGGCACCGGCGTGCTGTCGGCCGTGCTGGCGCGGCGCGGCATCGCCCGCGTGATCGCCACCGACCAGGACCGCCGCGCCCTCAGCTGCGCGCGCGAAAACCTGGCGCGCCTCGATTTGCAGGATAAGGTCGAGCTGATGGAAGCCGATCTGTTCCCGCCCGGCCAGGCGCAGCTCGTGGTCTGCAATCCTCCCTGGGTGCCGGCCCGTCCGAGTTCTTCGATCGAATACGCCGTGTACGACCCGGACAGCCGCATGCTGCGCGGCTTCCTCGACGGCCTGGCCGCGCACCTGGCGCCGGGCGGCGAAGGCTGGCTGATCCTGTCCGACCTGGCCGAGCACCTGGGCCTGCGTCCGCGCGAGCAGCTGCTAGAGTGGATCGCCGGCGCCGGCCTGCAGGTGGTGGAGCGCCACGACGTGCGTCCCGTGCATCCGCGCGCCAGCGACGCCAGCGACCCGCTGCACGCCGCGCGCGCCGCCGAGCTCACCTCGCTGTGGCGTTTGCAGGCCGCCAACTAAAACCGGCCCTTGCGCAGAACATCGAAGCCGTATATAATTCTTGCCTCAGACGCGGGGTGGAGCAGTCTGGCAGCTCGTCGGGCTCATAACCCGAAGGTCACAGGTTCAAATCCTGTCCCCGCAACCAGATACTGGAAAGCCGTTGATTCTCAAGCAGAATCAACGGCTTTTTCACTTGGGGAGCGGCATAGTGTTATATTATGTTCTGCCTCTCTATTTCAGCACAGCCGGAAATGCAATGAGAAAACCAGCTCAGCTAACCAATACGGCAAACCAGGAAAAACATGGCGCAGCCTTGGCTTCAGTCCAAGCCAAGAGCGCAGCCATTCCTCCGCTGGTCCTACCCAGCAATTTCGATACCCAACACCATCTCAAGATTGCCGCTACAGGCAAGGCACAGCCGTTAACGCCTGCCGATTTCGCCAAAAGAATCGCCTCTCTGCGGGCCAAAAAAGTTGGTTGAGTTTGACCTTGATTCCGATGGTCGATTTCAAACGAGTTTGGATGATCTCGGAACCGATGCTGAAATAGAGATTTTGCAATGCCTCAGCGATATCACAAGCAAGCAATACAGCTGGGACGACTTCGTGCTCTCCCATCACTGGATTCCAATCGCACTGGTGGGCGAGCAAACGTATCCTGGCGCAGTGCAACTACATCGCTTCTTTATCACCACGTCCGCAAACCATCAATATCAGATAGTTGGCTATACCTTCCAGGAAACCATCATCGTCTGTGCTCTTGCGTTATAGGACTACCCCTCGCCATCACTGCATGCCACTCCAAAACACCGTATATCGCTTTATTCCCCCATTTGCTTTACTGACTACCAGCCTTGCCGCCATCGCGCTGATTTTCGCGCCAGCGTCGCTACGGTTTGACTACGCGCCGCTGAATTATCTGGCGGCGATGGCGCTTGCCATGCTGCCGCCGTTTTCGCTGTGCTGGCTGACGCTGCGCATCCGCGCGCGCGGCTGGCAGGCGGGGATGACGGGACTGGCCCTGCTTACCTGGCTGCCGGCCCTGGCCTTTGTGTTCATGGCGTCCTACCCATTGCGGGCGGCACTGGCGCGCAGCGACATGGCGGAGGACGAGCCGGTCGCCAGCCTGCGCAGCGGCGACGGCAGCCATTACAAGCTGTATCGCCTCAGCGGCGGTGCGCGCTCCAGCTGGAGCGTGCTGCTGCGCCGGGAAACGCCGCTGCTGCCGGGCCTGAAGCTGGTGCGCGATGTCGAGCGGCGCGCCCATACATACAGCGCGTATCTGTGCGAAGTGCCGGGCCGTGACGGTGTGACGCTGTCGCAAGACCCTTGTAACGCCGTCAATCAGTATTAGCCGATTTCACGTTCAGCTTTCTCAAGTGTTACACTCCCCCGCGAAGTACCACTAACAAGAAGGAGCCCTGCGTGAAAGAGCAACAACACGAACAGCAGGTTGGCACTGCCGATCTTCCCACCAATCCCTCGCGCCGCCGTATTTTCCAGGCCGCCGCAGCCACCGGCCTGGCGACCACCGTCCCCGGCCTGGCCGGCGCGGCAACGGCGCAAAGCAAACCAGTGAAGGGCTCACTGGATGCCAAGCTGAAGGCCCACGTCAAGAACGTGGTCGTCATCTATCTGGAAAACCGCAGCTTTAACAATCTGTTCGCCGACTTCCCCGGCCTGGTCTCGCCCATGTCCGAGCTGAAGCCGCACCAATACCAGCAGCGCGATTTCGACGGTTCGATCCTGCCCAAGCTGCCCAAAGTCTGGGGCGGCATGGTACCGGTGCCGCAGGATATCGCCGGCAAGCGCTACGAACTCAAAGAAGACCAGGTCAAGGATCTGCCGAACGCCCCGTTCAAGCTGAGCGACGCCGAAGGCAAGCCGCTGCCGGAATCGGTCATCACCCGCGATCTGTGGCACCTGTTCTACCAGAACCAGATGCAGATCAACGGCGGCAAGAACGACGGCTTTGCCGCCTACGGCAATACCGGCGGCATGGTGATGGGCTATTACAGCGAAACCGGCAAGAACCTGGGCCTGTGGCAGGTCGCGCGCGAGTACACGCTGTGCGACAACTTCTTCATGGCCGCTTTCGGCGGCTCGTATTTGAACCACCAGTTCCTGATCTCCGGCCGCACGCCGGAATACTTCAACGCGCCGAATACGGCAGCGAAGAAGAAGATCGCCGTGACCAGCGACGGCCCGACCGGCGCGCGCCTGGCCATTGCCTCGGACAACCACGCCTCGGCCCTGGACGGCCACGTCAAATACGTGAACGACGGCGCCATCACGCCGGACGGCTACGCGGTCAACACCATGGCGCCGCCGTACCAGCCAAGCTTCATCCGCCCCGCTGCCGGCGGCGATGCGCTGCTGGCCGATCCGGACAACGCCAGCACGCTGCCGCCGCAAAGCTACGACACCATCGGCGACCTGCTGTCGCGCAAAGGCGTGAGCTGGGCCTGGTATGGCGGCGCATGGCAGGCCGCGCTGGATCATAAGGGCGGCGGCTCCAAGCCGAACTTCCAGTACCACCACCAGCCATTCAACTACTTCAAGAGCTTCGCGCCCGGCAGCAAGGAACGCGAAGTCCACCTGCGCGACGGCGGCCTGGGCGACAGCCCGATCTCGAACCGCTTCCTGGCCGATGTAGTGGCAGGCAAGCTGCCGGCCGTGTCCTTCTATAAGCCGCAGGGCAATCTGAACCTGCACGCCGGCTATTCGGACATCGAATCGGGCGACCAGCACGTGGTCAATGTGCTGGAGCACCTGAAGAAGTCGCCGCAGTGGAAGGATATGGTGGTTGTCGTGACCTTCGATGAGAACGGCGGCTGGTGGGATCACGTGGCGCCACCCAAAGGCGACCGCTGGGGTCCAGGTTCGCGCATTCCGGCGATTGTCATTTCGCCGTATGCGAAAAAAGGCGCGGTCGATCACAGCTTCTACGACACCACGTCCATCCTGCGCCTGATCACCCGCCTGCACGATCTGCCGCTGCTGGAAGGCCTGGCGCTGCGCAATAAAGCCTTCGCCGAACGCGGCGCGCTGCCGCCGGGCGACCTGACCGGAGCGCTGTCCTTCCGCTGAGAAGCCCACGGCGGCACGGGTTTGTGATACACTCCGTGCCGCTTGAGTAATCGAAGCCCGACTGTTACAGCCGGGCTTCTGTTTTTTTGTGGCGCGTTTTAGAAGAACGCTTTGGGAAATGAGAGACAAGAAAGACATCGCGACATTCGACCTGCCCGGCTTCGATCCGGCCGCGCCGATGGAACCGGAACCCAAGCGCCCTCCTCCGGCCCGCGCCAGAAGACCCGCGCTGAAACAGGAACAGCTTGAGCTGCTGGAACCGACCGACACCACCGGCCTGCCGGTCTGGCAGCGCGACGAGAACCTGGACCTGACCGGCCTGCCCGTCTGGCGCAAGGACTGAGGCGCCGCTTCATCCAACGCGGCGCACCAGCGCCAATCCCATCATCCGGCCCGCCGCCAAGTTTGCTAGACTGTGGCAACGGCCCCTTACCCCTCATCCGCCATGACCACCTCCTTTGCCAGCCTGCCACTGTCGCCTGCCTTCCTGAAAAACCTGGAAACGCTGGGCTACCACGAGATGACCGACATCCAGGCGCAAAGCCTGCCGCCCGTGCTGGAAGGCCGCGACCTGATCGCCCAGGCCAAGACCGGCAGCGGCAAGACGGCGGCTTTCGGCATCGGCCTGCTGCAAAAGCTTAATCCCGCCTGGTTCGCCACCCAGGCGCTGGTGCTGTGCCCGACGCGCGAACTGGCCGACCAGGTGGCCAATGAGCTGCGCCGCCTGGCGCGCAGCGTGGGCAATGTGAAGGTGCTGGTGCTGACCGGCGGCGCGCCGATGCGCCCGCAGATCGCATCGCTGGAACATGGCGCCCATGTGGTGGTCGGCACGCCGGGCCGCATCCGCGACCATATCAGCCGCCAAACCATCAACCTCTCCACCGTGCAGACCCTGGTGCTGGACGAAGCCGACCGCATGACGGATATGGGCTTCTACGACGAGATCGCGGGCATTGTCAGCGCCTGCCCGAAACGCCGCCAGACCTTGCTGTTCTCGGCCACTTATCCGGACGATATCCGCCAGGCCACCGAAGCCTTCCTGTACGAGCCGGTGGAAATCACCGTCGAAGCGAAACACGACAACAGCAAGATCGAGCAGCGCTTCTACGAAATCGGCTTTGACGAGCGCGACGCCGCCGTCGGCCGCCTGCTCAAGCACTACCAGCCGGAATCGGCCATCGTGTTCTGCAATACCAAGGTGCACTGCCGCGAGCTGCTCGAAGAGCTGCGCGGCCAAGGCTTCTCGGCCCTGGCCCTGTACGGCGAGCTGGAACAGCGCGAGCGCGATGAGATCCTGGTGCTGTTCGCCAACCGCAGCTGCTCCATCCTGATCGCCACCGACGTGGCGGCGCGCGGCCTGGATATTTCCAACCTGGCGGCGGTGATCAACGCCGACGTGTCCAAGGATACCGAGGTGCACATCCACCGTATCGGCCGTACCGGCCGTGGCGGCGAAAAAGGCCTGTCGCTGACGCTCTGCGCGCCAAACGAGAAGAAGTGGGTCAAGCTGATCGAGGAATACCAGCAGGCGCCGGCCGAATGGCACGACCTGAAAGCGCTGGACGACGACGAATATGCGCAAGGCGACGCCGCGCCGATGATGACGCTCTGCATCCAGGGCGGCAAAAAGGACAAGCTGCGTCCAGGCGACGTGCTGGGAGCCCTGACCGGCGACGCCAAGCTGCTCAAGGAACAGGTGGGCAAGATCAATGTGACCGAGTTCCAGACCTATGTGGCGATCGACCGCCGCATCGCCTACGAAGCCTTCGACCGCCTCAACGCGGCCAGCGGCCTTGGCGCAGACTTCGGCAGCTTCAAGGGCCGCAACTTCAAGATGCGCTTTATCGAAGTTTAAGCTTTTAGCGCACGGCCAGCGACACGCTGGCCGGGAACTGCGGCGCGCGGCGGTGGCGGGTGGCTTGCTCGAAGGCGTAGGCCATGCCGATCAGGGCAGCTTCGCTGTAGGCGCCGCCGACGAAGGACAGGCCGACCGGCAGGCCGTGCACATAGCCAGCCGGCACGGTGATGTGCGGATAGCCGGCGACAGCGGCGGGCGAAGAGAAACTGCCGCCGTAATGGTCGCCGTTGATGAAATCGGTCAGCCACGCAGGGCCGCCGGTGGGCGCGACCAGCGCGTCCAGCTTGTGCTCCTTCATCACCTGGTCGATGCCTTCGTCCCGCGAGTAGCGCCGGTTGTTGGCCAGGGCTTCCAGATACTCCTTGCTGTCCAGCCCGCCCTTGCTTTCGGCGCTTTCCAGATGCTCCTGGCCGAAGTAAGGCATCTCCTGCTTATGATGCTGCTTGTTGAAGGCGATGATGTCGGCCATATTCTTGACCGGCGCATTGGGCGCGTAATCCTGCAGGTAGGCCGCCAGGTCGGACTTGAATTCATGCAGCAGCACCTCGAACTCGGAGCTGCTGTATTTGTCAGTATTCGGCACGGTCACGTCCACCAACTCGGCGCCTTGGGCCTTCAGCACGGCCAGGGCCTTTTCGATAGCGTTGTCCAGATCGTCGTTGGTGCCGAAGAAGTTGCGCGCCACGCCCAGGCGTTTGCCTTGCAGGCTATTGGTCTGCAAGGCGGCGGCATAGTCGCCGATCCTGCCGGCGCTGGCCTGGGTCGCCGCATCGTTGGCATCCACGCCGCTCATGGCGGCCAGCATCAGGGCGGCATCGGTAACGCTGCGCGCCATAGGGCCGGCCGTGTCCTGCGAATGGGCGATGGGGATGATGCCGCTGCGGCTCAAGAGTCCCATGGTCGGCTTGATGCCGACCACGCCGCAGATCGAGGCCGGCGAAACGATGGAACCGTCGGTTTCGGTGCCCACCGCCAGCGTGGCCAGGCCGGCGGCAACCGCCGCGCCGGAACCGGAACTGGAGCCGCTGCAATTGCGGTCGAGCGAATAGGGATTGCGCGTCAGGCCGCCGCGCGCGCTCCAGCCGCTGACGGAATGAGTGGAGCGCATATTGGCCCACTCGCTCAGATTGGTCTTGCCGATGATGACGGCGCCGGCGGCGCGCAACTGGGCCACGATATGGGCGTCGCGCGCGGCGCGGATGCCGGCCAGCGCCAGCGAGCCGGCCGAGGTGCTCATGCGGTCGGCGGTGGCGATATTGTCCTTGAGCAGAACCGGGATGCCGTGCAGCGGGCCGCGCAGCTTGCGCAGCAGGCGCTCGCGGTCCATCTCGCGCGCGATCTTCAGAGCTTCGGGGTTGATTTCAATGATGGAGTTGATGCGGGGGCCGGACTTGTCGATGCTGCCGATGCGGGCCAGGTATTGCGAGGTGAGGGAGTGGGAGGTGAGCTTGTTGGCGGCCATCTGCTCCTGCTGCTGAAGGATGCCGGCATCGAGGATGGAAGATGCCGCCTTGGCGGTGGGTAAAGCCCCTTCGGCCCGCCCTAAAGTCGCTGCGCCGCCTGCAGCCAGACCCATCCGAACGAAATCCCTGCGATCCATACCGTCTCCGCTTAACGAACACCGCAAAATTTCAACACATTGTCAATAAATGCAAACCATTAGCATAACAGCTTGTTTAACAATATTGCTATGAAAAAGAAAATATTTCTTGACAGTATAGTATCCACACAGGAAACTTCCGGCCATTTTCCCTCCCATACGATCCGTTATGCCAAGCACCATCAAACTAGTCGAGAACCTCTTAACCTATTCGGCCGAGCCGGCTCTTTCGGGCAATGGGCGCTATCTCGTCTTTAACAGCTCGACCCCTCCCGACAATCCAAACGACAAGCAATTCTGGCAAGGCAGGATGGCCGAGTTTATTTTCCGCAAGGACTTTCAAACCGGCGAAGTCGTGCGTCTGTCCGGCAATGACCCTTGGTGCATTTCCGACGATGCCGCCATTTCCTATGACGGCAATATCGTCGTCTATAACAGCTGGGAACCAAAGGGCAACGGCGATCTCATGCCGCAACTGATGGCCAGGAATATGAACACCGGTCAAATCACCCTGGTATCCGGCGATGCCTGGGGCAACAAGAGCGATGCGGGTTGCTTCAATCCCAGCATCTCGGCCGATGGGCGTTTTGTTTGCTTTGTCAGCGATGCGAAAAATTTAGTGCCTGGAAATTATTCCGGCCGAGGCGAGGTTTTTGTCAAAGACTTGCTGACGGGCGTATTGTCGCGCATCACCAATCATCCGCAGGGCACGTTTGGTCCGAAAATTTCCAGCGACGGCCGCACCGTTCTCTATTCCACCGACGACAGCAAGCTGATTGCCCTCAACCTCGCCTCCGGCGTGCAAAAAATCATCAACCAGGGGCAGCAAGGGGCGCTTCTTCCGGTCACTGAAAGTGCGATTTCAGGCGATGGCCGCCATATTGTCTTCGACGTCGACAGCGGAGGCGATAAAAACGGGCTGTATTATATGAACATGGATAGCGGTACGCTCAGCACCATCCATAGTTTCGGAAGCTCGCCCAGCCTCTCGCATGATGGCCGTTATGTGTCCTACACGGGCTACGGCAAGCTGTATCTGAAAGATATGCAAACAGGCGTGGTATCGGTACTGAACGACACGCGCGCAGCCAAAGCTCAAATCAGCGACGACGGCGGCCAGATCACCTTCCTCCAGTTCGAAAAACCACTGTATACCAGTGTCTTTTCAGTCAATCTCAGCGGCAACACAGATCCCTTGCTCGGCACCACGGACAACGACACCATCTATGGCACACCTGGCAATGACATCATCAAGGGCTTTGGGGGCAATGACATGCTGTTTGGCGGTGCTGGCAACGACATCTTGTCTGGCGGCGAAGGCAAGAACATTCTGGACGGCGGGACAGGCATCGATACCGCCGTATTCGATGGCAGGCGCGACTACTTCACCGTCAGCAAGGTTGGCAACGAAATCAAGGTCAATGGCGCGTCCTGGGTCAATAGCGAAAATACGCTGACCGGCATTGAACGCCTGAAGTTTGACAACGCCTGTATCGCTTTCGATGTGGATGGCAATGGTGGCCAGGCCTACCGCCTGTATCGCGCCGCCTTCGACCGCATGCCAGACAAGGGCGGCCTGGGCTTCTGGATTCGCGCGCTCGACAATGGGGTCAGCTTCGAGTCCGTGGCGCAGGACTTCCTGCATTCACCGGAATTTGCGCGCCTGTATGGCACACAACTAAACAATCACGAGATCCTGACCAAGTTCTACAACAATGTCTTGCACCGCGCACCCGACGCCGGCGGCTTCAAGTTCTGGCTAGACGCACTGGACGCTGGCGTCAGCCGCAGCCATGTGCTGGCCGAATTCAGCGAGAGTCCGGAAAACAAGGCGGCCCTGATCGGCGTCCTGCAACAAGGCTTCGAGTACTATCAGTCCTGAGCATAAAAAAACGCCCGTGAAAACGGGCGTTTTTTTGCGAAGCCGCCAAGGCGGCCTGGGCACATCTTAGTTACGCACGATGCGCTTGTACTCGTTAGTACGGGTGTCGATCTCGATCACGTCGTCCTGGCTCACGAACAGTGGCACTTGAACGGTGAAACGCTTGGATTCGATGGCGTTTTCGATCAGCGCGTCTTTCAGCACGTTGCCCGAGGTGTTGCCTTTAACGGCTGGCTCGGAGTAAACGATCTGGCGCGCGATGGTGGTTGGCAGTTCCACGGAGATGGCTTTGCCGTCGTAGAACACGGCTTCGCATTCCATGCCGTCTTTCAGGTAGTTCAGAGCTTCGCCCAGGTTTTCTTCTTCGATTTCGTACTGGTTGTACTCTTGATCCATGAAGACATACAGCGGGTCGGCGAAGTAGGAGTAGGTCACTGGCTTTTTGTCCAGAACCACCACGTCGAACTTGTCGTCGCCGCGGAAAACGTTTTCCAGCGGAGCATTGGTCAGAAGATTTTTCATCTTCCATTTGTAGGTGAAGCCCGTGCGGCTCGAACCGTTAACATCCGAACGCAGCACGATGAAGGGCTTGGCGTCAACCATGATGATGTTGCCAACACGAATTTCTTTTGCAGGTTTCATAAGATAAAGTGTACTTAAGGTAGGTTGCAGTAACCGCGCATTGTAGCATGTTTTCGCAGGCGAACTTAGCGCAGCGAGGAGGAAAACTTCAGTAAATTGGTGGTCAAATCACCGAGGGTATACAGATGGC
The DNA here is from genome assembly GCF_013369485.1 of Massilia sp. BJB1822. Lineage (GTDB taxonomy): Bacteria > Pseudomonadota > Gammaproteobacteria > Burkholderiales > Burkholderiaceae_D > Rugamonas. Next base: position 75,845 of record NZ_JABWEB010000002.1, on the reverse strand, counting down.
GCTGCCATTCGATGGCATGCTGTGTCAGCCCCGCCATATCGGCCCGCAGATCAGTCCACAAGGCCGACCAGTCGGGCGACTCGGCGCCGCCTTGCGGACGGGCGCCGTTCCAATACAGGAAAAAGGCGTCAAGACTGGCGCTGCCGGCCGCGTAACGCTGCAGGAAGGCGCGCAGTTTCTTGTGATGCAGATTTTCGTCCTGTGGGTAGATATGCCAGATGAAAGGCTTGCCGGCCCACTGGGCGCGCACGACGGAATCTTCGCCGCGCACGAAATTCAGGTCGCTGGCCCACAGCAGCTTGTCGTAATCCTGCTGCGGCACGAAGGGCAGCACGCGCACGCTGAGCGCGCCGCGGCGGCGCATGACGCCGGGATTGGCCGCCTCGCCGAGGAAGGCATGCACCGCTTGCGCGGCAACGCCCTGCGGCACCAGGCAGGCGATTTCCTCATCGCCCTCTTCCCAGGCTTCGAACAATTGCGCCACCGGCGCATGCGGGTAGCAGAACAGCGTCACTTTGCGCGCCGCGATTTCCTGCGGCGTCAGGCCGAATTGCGCCAGGAAGGCGGCCATGGCGGCCGGATCGGACTGGAATTGCTGGCGCTCTTCTTCCAGCGCCGCTTCGCGCAGCAGGCCGCCGGTTTTTTCGGTGAAGCCCGGGAAGAAAAAGTGCTTGGTCAGCGAGAAGCGCGGATGCATGGAGGGCAAGGTGTGGCAGCCTTCCACCCACTCTTCGGCGCTCAAGCCTTCCAGATTCAGCCAGACCGGACGCGGCTCGCATTCGGCCATGGCGGCAATATAGCCGGGCGGGATTTCGCAGCCGAAGAATTCGATCACGATGTCGGCGATGTCGGCCGGCGCGAACTCGCCTTCCTGCGTTGCCCAATGGCGCACGGCGATGGCGCCGATCTGCTGCAGGGCGGCGCCGGTTTGCACTTCGGGGCAGATGCGCTGGAAGGTGTGCAGGTCGTCCACCCACAGCGTGACGGCGATGCCGTGCTCCTGCGCCAGCTGGCGCGCGAAGCGCCAGCAGATGCCGATGTCGCCATAGTTGTCGACGACTTTACAGAACAGGGCAAGACTTGTTGCTTGGGTCATGTTGACGATTCCACCGGATGGAGGCGCAAAACAAAAAAGCCGCTGCAGGCGGCTTTTTCTTTTATATTCTTGGCGTCCCCACGGGGATTCGAACCCCGGTACTCACCGTGAAAGGGTGATGTCCTAGGCCTCTAGACGATGGGGACCCTGGACTAAAACTGTATAAACCATTTTGCTGCGGCCGGCTTATTTGCCGCTGGCGTCCCCACGGGGATTCGAACCCCGGTACTCACCGTGAAAGGGTGATGTCCTAGGCCTCTAGACGATGGGGACGTCGTAAAAGCGTGCGCGAATTATATCACCGCAACTTCTTTTGCATCAAGGGCGCAGCGCGAAATGCAGCATGCGATTGAGGAAAACATAATCTGATTCAACGAACATCAAACCGCAGAGCACCAGCAGGCATAAGGGCGGCAGCAGGATGGCGCTGATCAGGGCAATCCGCTCCCAGCGCATGTGCATGAAAATGGCGACGATCAAACCGGCTTTCGCCACCATTAAAATCAGGATCAGACTCCAGCGCAGCAGGCCCTGCACATGGAAGAAATCGACCAGGTAGGAAAAGGCGCTGAGCACGAACAGCAAGCCCCACACCTTGAAATACAAACCGATCGGATGCTGCTGGGTACCGCTGACGGCCGACATGACGCCCTCCCCTCACCACAGATAGAACAGCGCGAAAATGAACACCCACACCAGGTCGACGAAGTGCCAGTACAGCCCCGCTATCTCGACAATATCGTAGCCCACCTGTTCGTAGCGACCGCGCAGCACGCGCATCGCCACGATGCTCAGATAGATCACGCCGGCCGTCACGTGCAGGCCATGGAAGCCTGTGATCATGAAGAAGCAGGAGCCGAATTGCGCCGCGCCCATGGGATTGCCCCAGGGCCGCACGCCCTCGGCTATGAGCTTGGACCATTCGAAAGCCTGCATGCCGACGAAGCAGGCGCCGAACAGCGCGGTCGCCAGCATCAGGCGCGCCGCCATCTTGCGGTCGCGCCGGTAGGCGTAGTTGACGGCCATGGCCATGGTGCCGCTGCTGGTGATCAGCACGAAGGTCATGATGGCGATCAGGATCAGCGGCAAGGTGTGGCCGCCTATGGTCAGCGCGAACACCTCGCTGGGATTGGGCCAGGCCGCCGTGGTGGAAATGCGCACCGCCATATAGCCGGTGAGGAAGCTGCCGAAGATGAAGGTGTCGCTGAGCAGGAAGATCCACATCATCGCCTTGCCCCAGGGGACGTGGAAGGCAACGCGGTCGGCCGACCAGTCGGCCACCAGGCTTTGCATTGCGCCTTGCGTATGCTCGGACATGATTCAACTCCTCGGTATGCCCAGGCTGGTGCAGACGGCCTGCACCAGGTCCGGCGTCACGTAAAACAGCAAGCCAAACACGCCCAGCCAAAGCAGGAACAGGAAATGCCAGTAGCGCGCGCACAGCAGGATGCTGGTTTCGATGCGTTCGCCGCGCGCGCCCTGCGCCAGGCGCACGGCCACGCCGCCGCCCACCAGCAGGCCACCCAGCAAGTGCACGCCATGCAGGGCCGTGATCAGATAGAAGAAGCTGTTGGAGGGATTGGCCGCCACCGGATAATTCATCGCCACCAGCGCCTGCCAGGCCCAGAGCTGGCTGGCCAGGAAAGCCAGCGCCAGCAGACAAGCAGCCAGCGTGGCGCTACGCGCGCGCGGCCACTCGGCACGCGCGGCAAGCAGGCGCGCCAGCTCCCACGCCGCACCGCTGGCGGCCAGCAGCGCGGTACTAAGCCAGAGCTGCCAGGGCGGAGGCGGCAGGCTGCGCCAGTCCTCATACGCCATGCGCATCACATAGGCAACGCCGAACAGCATGAACAGCGTCAGCACCACCGCCATAAAAACCCACAGGCCGGTCTTGCGCGCAGCGCGCGGCGCTGGCTGTCCTCCAGGGCGCGCCGGCAGCTTGCCCGGATCGCCGCCGCCAGCCGGCGGCAAAGGGAAACCCGGGTCGCCGCGCAATACGCCCGCACCGATTTCTGGATTCATTTCGGCACCTCGCTCGGCGCCGGGCTGCCGGTTTGCGCTTCGTCCGTGATGCCGGCATCTCCGCCACGCTGCGGCGCTGGTCGGCCGGGATCATCCTCATCCGGCCCCACGTTCTGCGGCAGATAGTCGCTGGCACCGCTGCGACCATAATCGTAGGCGCCGCGATACACCACCGGCAGCTCCTCGCCCCAGTTGCCGTGAACGGGCGGCGTTTGCGGCGTCTGCCATTCCAGGCTGCCCGCGCGCCACGGATTGCCGTCGGCACGCTTGCCGCGGAAGGTGGACCAGGCCAGGTTGGCGACAAACAGCAGCTGCACCACGCCCACCACCAGCGCCGCCACAGTGATAAAGGCATTCATCTGATGCGCCGACTGCGGGATGAAATTGTAGTTCTCGTAAGCGTAGTAGCGGCGCGGCATGCCGAGTATGCCCAGGTAATGCATGGGGAAGAAAATCGCATACGTGCCGAGGAAGGTGATCCAGAAATGCGCCTTGCCCAGGGCGTCGTTGTACATGCGTCCGCTCACCTTGGGGAACCAGTGGTACATCCCGCCGAACACCGCCAGCACGGGCGAAACGCCCATCACCATATGGAAGTGGGCGACCACGAAATAGGTGTTCGACAGCGGAATATCGACGCTGACATTGCCGAGGAAAAGCCCGGTCAAGCCGCCGATCAGGAAGGTGCTGATGAAGCCCAGCGCGAACAGCATGGGCACCGTCAGATGAATGTCGCCGCGCCACAGCGTCAGCGTCCAGTTGTACACCTTGAGCGCGGTCGGCACGGCGATGATCAGCGTGGTGGTGGCGAAGAAGAAACCGAACCAGGGGTGCATGCCGCTCACATACATATGGTGGGCCCAGACCACGAAACTCAGGCCGCCGATAATCACGATGGCCCACACCATCATGCGGTAGCCGAAAATGCACTTGCGCGCATGCACACTGATCAGGTCGGAAATGATGCCGAAGGCGGGCAAGGCCACGATATACACTTCCGGGTGGCCGAAGAACCAGAACAGGTGCTGGAACAGCAAGGGACTGCCGCCCTTGTAGCCAAGCTGCTGCCCCATCGACAGCAAGGCCGGCATGAAGAAGCTGGTGCCGAGCGCCTTATCGAACAGCATCATGACGGCGCTGACAAAGAGCGCCGGAAACGCCAGCAGCGCCAGAATGGTGGCGACGAAAATGCCCCACACCGTCAGCGGCATGCGCATCAGCGTCATGCCACGCGTGCGCGCCTGCAGCACGGTGGTCACATAATTCAGCCCGCCCATGGTGGCGGCAACGATGAACACGGCCAGCGACACCAGCATGACGACGATGCCCCATTCCACACCGGGCGTGCCGGGCAGGATCGCCTGCGGCGGATACAAGGTCCAGCCGGCGCCGGTCGGCCCGCCCGGCACAAAAAAGCTGGCCAGCAGGATCACCACCGCCAGCAGATACATCCAGTAGCTCAGCATATTCAGGAAGGGGAAGACCATATCGCGCGCCCCGACCATCAGCGGAATCAGGTAATTGCCGAAACCGCCGAGAAAGAGCGCCGTCAGTAGATACACCACCATGATCATGCCGTGCATGGTGATGAACTGGTAATAGCTGGCCGGGTCGATGAAGGAGAATTTGCCGGGAAAGCCCAGTTGCAGACGCATCAGGTCGGACAGGATCAGGCCGATCAGGCCGACAAAGATGGCCGTCAGCGTGTACTGGATGGCGATCACCTTGTGGTCCTGGCTCCAGACATAGCGCGTCCAGAAGCTTTGAGGGCCGTGTCCATGCCCGGCGTCGTGGCCGCCGTGCTCCTTGCCGTATGCCATCGCGCCCTCCCCTTAACGGATTGTCTTGATATAGTCGATCAGCGCCGCCAGCTCGGCATCGCTCAGCTGCGTCGGCGGCATCACGGGCGGGAAGCCCTTGACCAGGCTGGCTTGCGGCGTAGCGATCGCCTCCTTCAGATACGCCTCATCCACCGCCACCGTCTTGCCGCCCTCCAGGGTTTCGGTCTTGCCGAACAAGCCTTTCCAGCCCGGCCCCACGCTTTGCGTGCCGTCCACGCTATGGCAGGCGACGCAGCCTTTGGACTGGGCCAGCAGCCGCCCCATCTTTCCCGGCTCGGCCGGACCGCCGACGCCGGCCGGCGTGCCACCGCCAAAGGTCGGCTGCTTCGTCAGCCAGGCTTGCCACGCCGCCTCGTCTTCCACCACCACCTGGCTGCGCATATTCGAATGGCCCATGCCGCACAGCTGGGCGCACAGCACCTCGAATTTGCCAACCTGGGTCGGCGTGAACCAGAACGTGGTGACAATGCCCGGCACCATATTCATGCGGGTGCGGAATTGCGGAACATAGAAATCGTGCAGCACATCCTGGGCGCGCAGCAGCGCCTTGACCGGCTTGTTCAGCGGCAGGTGGATTTCCTGGCCATCGACCAGCAGATCGTCCTGGCCGTTGGGGTCTTCCGGATTGATGCCGAAGGGATTGGCCGCCGTCATGAAACGCACTTCGGTGCGGCCCAGCTTGCCATCCTTGCCCGGCAGCCGGTAATGCCAGTTCCACTGCTGGCCCATGACTTCGAAGACCAGCGCATCCTTGGGCGGATCGATCAGCTTGGCATACACCGACAAGCCCGGCGCCAGCAGCGCGATAATGCCCAGCGTCGTGCCGCCGATCAGCCACCATTCGAGTTTCTTGTTGCCATGCTCGGCCGAAGCGCGCTGTCCTTCGCGGTGACGGAAGCGCACTACCGCATACGCAACGAAAAGATGGATGACGACAAACGCCACGCCGGTAAACACCAGCGTGAGCATCAACGCATCATCCATTGCCTGCCAGTTGGATGCGATGGGCGTGAGCCACCACGGACTCACATAATGGAACACCAGCGCAGCAACGACGATCAGCACCAAAGCCAGGGCGAGTGCCATGTCGGCTCCCGCTCAAACTTGCTTGTCGGGACGCTCCAGCTTGCGATAGATGTACGCCGCCGCCATGCCGTAGATGATATGCGTCACCACGGTGGACCAGCCGCGCATTTCGGCGAACCAGGAAAAGGCGCCGGACATGCCGTAGAAATTCAGCACATACAGCACCACGCCGAAGACCGCGCCCGCCAGCAGCACCATGCCGGTGCTGGAGTCGAGCTGGAAGGGAGCTATCAAGGCTGCGAGCATCATGGCGAAAACGACGCCCAGCACATAATGAACAACAAGCGCGACAATGACGACATCGAGCGCGTAGCCGGAAGTCTGCAAGACCTCCCAGCCCATCGCCATGGCCGCCACCATGCGGGTGGTCACCCAAGGATTGCCGCCGGACAGGCTGGACCACAACAGCTCGACCAGCATCATGACGCCCCCGGCGCCAAACCCTGCGATCGAAGCGGCCAGCCAATCCGGCTGGCGCGAAATCCAGCGATGCGAATGTAGATGCAGTTCCATGACGTCTCCTCCCCAATGGCGATACGGTCATCAATTCACTATAGGTCAGATTCCGGCCGCTGCAATCGAGTTAAGTTTGCAGGAAGCGCAGGGAGCTTTGATTTACAACAAAGAGGATTGAAAAACAGCAGGCAGAAAAACAAAAAAGCCGCTTAGGCGGCTTGATCATTTTCATTTCTTTGGCGTCCCCACGGGGATTCGAACCCCGGTACTCACCGTGAAAGGGTGATGTCCTAGGCCTCTAGACGATGGGGACCTGAATGGACTTCCGATTATCCGTGCCACCTTTTGGTGGAGGTAAGCGGGATCGAACCGCTGACCTCTTGCATGCCATGCAAGCGCTCTCCCAGCTGAGCTATACCCCCACTGGCACGAACAATTTACTACAGCTACTACCTTACTACCTGGCGTCCCCACGGGGATTCGAACCCCGGTACTCACCGTGAAAGGGTGATGTCCTAGGCCTCTAGACGATGGGGACCTTGAACTACCGATTATCCGTGCCACCTTTTGGTGGAGGTAAGCGGGATCGAACCGCTGACCTCTTGCATGCCATGCAAGCGCTCTCCCAGCTGAGCTATACCCCCACTGGCACGAACAATTTACTACAGCAACTACTTTACTACCTTGGCGTCCCCACGGGGATTCGAACCCCGGTACTCACCGTGAAAGGGTGATGTCCTAGGCCTCTAGACGATGGGGACCCTGAACAACAGGCGCAGTATTTTAACACAACTTACTGCAACTGCGTACAACTTCTTTTCTTCCTTCGCTAACTGGTGGAGGTAAGCGGGATCGAACCGCTGACCTCTTGCATGCCATGCAAGCGCTCTCCCAGCTGAGCTATACCCCCGTTTGCGAAAGAGACAGCATTGTAGCAGCCCCTCCGCAAAATGCAATACTCAATTGCAATTCTGAAGAAAATATCAGAGGTATTTTGCCAAACGGGCTGAAACGGTTTCACGGCCGAACAGCTGCAGCACGGCATCGATGGCCGGGGTTTGCAATTGGCCGGTAATCATCAGGCGCAGCGGCATGGCCAGTTGCGGCATTTTCAGGCCGTTCGCTGCCAGCACTTCCTTCATCATGGCCGAGATCGCTTCCTTGCTCCACTCCACCGTGGCGATCCGTTCGGCGAACTGCGCCAGCGCCGGCTTGATGGCGTCGGTGAAGTGCTGGGTCATCAGCGCGGCGTCCGGCTGCGGCTGACGGTAGAACAGCATGGCGGCATCAGCCAGCTCGTTGATGGTGTTGGTGCGCTCCTTCAACAGGCCCAGCACGGTGGCCAGTTCCGGCGCGCCGTCAAACTGGGCGCCGTCGGCGCTCAGCTTCGGTTGCGCCAGCTCGGCCAGGCGGCCGTTGTCGGCCTGCTTGATCCAGTGGTTGTTCAGCCAGGCCAGCTTCTCATTATTGAACTGGGCGGCAGACGCAGTCAGGTGCTCCAGATTGAACCATTCGCAGAACTGCTGCATCGAGAACACTTCATCGTCGCCATGGCTCCAACCCAGGCGGGCCAGGTAGTTCAGCATGGCTTCCGGCAGATAGCCTTGCGCCGGGTATTCCATCACGCTGACCGCGCCGTGGCGCTTGGACAGCTTCTGGCCATCCGAACCGAGGATCATCGGCAGGTGGCCGTACTCCGGCAGCGGAGCGCCGATGGCGCGCAGGATATTGATCTGGCGCGGGGTATTGTTGACGTGGTCGTCGCCACGCAGCACATGGGTGATGCCCATATCCCAGTCATCGACCGCGACGCAGAAGTTATAGGTCGGCGTGCCGTCCGGACGGGCGATCACCAGATCGTCCAGCTCCTTATTGGCGATGGTGATGGTGCCTTTCACCACATCGTTCCAGCTCACTTCGCCGTCCAGCGGGTTCTTGAAGCGCACCACGGGCTTGCGGTCGGCCGGCACGGGCGGCAGCGCCTTGCCCTCTTCCGGACGCCAGGTGCCGTCGTAGCGCGGCTTCTCGCCGGCGGCGCGCATACGCTCGCGCATCGCTTCCACTTCTTCCGGCGAGGAATAGCAGTAATAGGCCGTGCCTTCCTGCAGCATCTGCGCCACTACCTCGCGATAGCGGTCCATGCGCTGCATCTGGTAGAACGGGCCTTCGTCGTGGTCCAGGCCCAGCCATTTCATGCCGTCCAGGATGGCTTGCACCGCTTCCGGGGTCGAACGTTCCAGGTCGGTGTCCTCGATGCGCAGCACGAAGGTGCCGCCGAAGTGGCGGGCGTAGGCCCAGGAGTACAGCGCGGTGCGGGCGCCGCCCAGGTGGAGGAAGCCGGTCGGGCTGGGAGCGAAACGGGTGCGGACTGGTTTGGCTGGTGCGGTGGTCATCTCGTTAGAAAGCGAATAGGGTAAAGGGGGTATTTTATTACAGGCGGCGCGCGGGCAGGCCTATACATTCATCGGACGGTCTGCGCCGCCCCTGTGGCGCCGCAGCCATCAGCCGATCATGACGGCAAGCAAGGACGGGCGGCTTCACATATACTCAGCCGACAACACATCAGGAGAACCCATGGTCGTCCGCCTCCCCGCCGCCCTCGCGCTGCTCGCCGCCCTGCCCGCTTTTGCCGCCGATACCGCCAACCCGGTGCTGGAACGGCATATCGCCAATATCGAACAAGGGCTGCTGCCCGCCGTCACGGTGCAGGGCATGGCGCCGGTCAAGCGCAGGCTGAGCGAGGAAATGGCGCGGCTTGGCGTGCCGGGCGTGAGCATCGCCGTGATCCACGGCGGCGAAATCGAATGGGCCAAAGGCTATGGCGTGGCGTATGCGGGCGGACCGGCCATCACCCCCTCCACCCTGTTCCAGGCCGCCTCCATCAGCAAACCGGTGACGGCCATGGCCGCCCTGAAACTCGTGGAAGACGGCAAGCTGGCGCTGGACCGCGACGTCAACAGCTACACCACGTTCTGGAAGCTGCCCAAGGATATCGACAACTCCCCCGTCACCCTGCGCCAACTGCTGTCGCACACGGGCGGCACCACGGTCAGCGGCTTCGCCGGCTATGCCGCCGGCAAACCGGTGCCGCAACTGGTGCAGATCCTGAACGGCGCGGCGCCGGCCAACTCGCGCGGCGTGCACGTCAGCACGCGCCCGGGCAGCGTCTGGCGCTATTCCGGCGGCGGCTACACCGTGGTGCAATACGTGATGACGCAGAAAAGTCCCGAAGGCTTCGCCGCCCTGATGGACAGCACCGTGCTCAAGCCCGTCGGCATGGCTGACAGCAGCTTCGAACAGCCGCTGCCTCCGGCCCGCCTGGCTCGCGCCGCCCTGCCGCACGACCGCCAAGGCAAACCCGTCGCCGGAGGTCCGCACACCTATCCCGAGCTGGCCGCGGCCGGCCTATGGACCACGCCCAGCGACGTCGCCCGTTTCGCCATCGAACTGCGCCGCTCGGCCGCCGGACAGGCCAACCATGTGCTCTCGCAAACCATGGCCAACCTCATGCTCAACCCCGTGTTGGACGACTTCAGCCTCGGCCTGCGCATGGCGGGCGAAGGCCAAGCCCAAACCTTCAGCCACGGCGGATCGAACGAAGGCTACCGCAACCGCCTGATCGCCTACACCGAGCGCGGCGACGGCCTCGTCATCATGAGCAATGGCGAGCGCGGCAGCGAACTCATCCACCAACTGGTCTCCGCCATTGCCGCCGAATACAACTGGCCCACCCACCGCAGCCGCGAGCGCCGCGCCGTCGCATTGGATGCCAGCGCCATCCAGCAGCTACCCGGCCAATACCAGCTCGGCGCCAACGAATTCCAGATCGCCCGTTCCGGCGAAGGCCTGACCATCGCCATCGGCCAAAGCGACCCCGAAACCCTCTACAGCGCAGGCAACGGCGCCTACTTCCTCAGTTCGCAAGACCTCGAACTCCGCTTCGACAGCAGCAACAGCGGCCGCGCCCTGATCGGCACCACCACCACCGCCTTCACCCGCCTCAAGTAAGCCCGCCTTTGATCTGCCTCAAAAAATGTCCACCCTGGTGTCAGGCACCGCGGGTGGACATTCTTTGATATCGATCAAGGAATGTCCGACTCTGGTGTCAGGCACCAGGGTGGGACATTTGTTGATGCAGATCAAACGGGCTTATTTGACGGTGACGCTGATGGTCTTGCTCAGGCCGGCGCCGTAGCTTTGGTGGGCGCCGTTGGCGAACTGCATGGTGAGCTTGTATTTTCCGGGCGGGAGCTTGACTTCGGCTTCGGTCTGACCTTTGCCGAAGTGCAGGTGGTTGTCGTCGAAGGGGATGGATTCGCCGGCTTTCATGCTTTCGCCATTGATCAGCAGGTGGTGGTGACCGGTGTTGGCGGCCATCTCGCCCGCAGGCTTGACTTCCATGCCGCTGACGGCGAATTTGACCTTGAACGGGCTGCTGACCGTGGCGCCATCAGCTGGCTCCACGAACGATACCGATTGCGCCGTGGCACCGAACGAGGCCATCGCCAGGGCTGCGGCCGCCGCCAGGCGAGCCATCACTTGCTGTTTGTGCATTGCATGTCTCCTTAGTCGTTTTTGATCACTATGCTGGGGAACTTGCTGCTCATATCCTTGGCTTTTTCAGCCACTTTCACCGCGACTTTGCGCGCGATTTCCTTGTACACGGCAGCCACCTTGCCTTCGGGATCGGCCACCACGGTCGGCTTGCCCGAGTCGGTCTGCTCGCGGATGGCCATGGTCAGCGGCAGGGAGCCGAGGAATTCGGTGTCGAAGTCGGCGCACATTTTCTTGCCGCCACCTTCGCCGAAGATCTGCTCGGTGTGGCCGCAGTTGGAGCAGGTGTGGGTGCTCATATTCTCCACCACGCCCAGAATCGGGATGCCGACTTTCTCGAACATTTTCAGGCCTTTGCGCGCATCCAGCAGGGCGATGTCCTGCGGCGTGGTGACGATCACGGCGCCCGTCACCGGCACTTTCTGCGACAAGGTCAGCTGGATATCGCCCGTGCCCGGCGGCATGTCGACGATCAGGTAATCGAGGTCGCGCCAGTTGGTCTGCTCCAGCAACTGCTGCAGGGCTTGCGTGACCATCGGGCCGCGCCATACCATCGGCTCGTCCGGATCGATCAGGAAGCCGATCGAGGATACTTGCACGCCGTGGTTTTCCATCGGCTCCATGGTCTTGCCGTCGCGCGTGCCGGGACGGCCGCTCACGCCCAGCATCATCGGCTGGGAGGGACCATAGATATCGGCATCCAGCACGCCCACCGACGCGCCTTCGGCGGCCAGCGCCAGGGCCAGATTGACGGCCGTGGTGGATTTGCCCACGCCGCCCTTGCCCGAGGCGACGGCAATGATATTCTTCACGTTCGGCATCAGCTTCAGGCCGCGCTGCACCGCGTGGGAAATGATCTTGCTGTAGATGTTCAGGCTGATCTTGTCGGCGCCGGCAATCGGGGCCAGGGCCGCCAGCACGCTCGCGCGCAGGCCGTCGATCTGGCTGCGCGCCGGATAACCCAGCTCGATTTCCAGGCTGACCATCCCGCCTTCGACTTGCAGCTTGCGCACGCATTTGGAGGAAACGAAGTCCTTGCCCGTGTTTGGATCGATAACTGTGGCCAGCGCTGCCTTGACGTCTTCTACTGTGATGCTCATGTGAATCTCCGTTGGTGATGCCGCAGTCTAGCGCAAAATGGACACTTTTACATGGCGCTACCCCGCGCAAGCTGCGCAGCGCCGCCGTCCGCTGGTAAAATGCTTCTTTTATTCACCCAACAAGCGCACTAACCATGACCCGCAAGCTGTTCGTCACTACTGCCCTGCCCTACGCAAACGCTGCCTTCCACATCGGCCATATGATGGAATACATCCAGGCCGACATCTGGGTTCGTTTCCAGCGAATGCAGAGCGAAGGCAACGGCCTGCGCGAAGTGCATTTCGTCGGCGCCGACGATACCCACGGCACGCCGATCATGATCGCTGCCGAAAAAGAAGGCATTACGCCGCAGGAATTCGTGGCCAAGATCGCGGCCGGCCGCGCCCAGTACCTGGACGGCTTCCACATCGCCTTCGATAACTGGTACTCCACCGATTCGCCGGAAAATGTCGAGCTGTCCCAGGGCATCTACCGCAAGCTGCGCGACGCCGGCCTGATCCAGACCAAGACCGTGGACCGTTTCTACGATCCGGTCAAAGGCATGTTCCTGGCCGACCGCAATATCAAGGGCGAGTGCCCGAAATGCCACGCCAAGGACCAGTACGGCGACAACTGCGAGGTGTGCGGCGCCGCTTACCAGCCGACCGAGCTGGTGAATCCGTTCTCGGTCTTCACCAATGCCACGCCGATCCTGAAGCCTTCCGAACAGTACTTCTTCAAGCTGTCCGATCCGCGCTGCTTCGAATTCCTGCGCGACTGGCTGAACACGCCAGGCCGCTTGCAGCCGGAAATGGTCAACAAGGTCAGCGAGTGGCTGGGCGAAGCCGGCGAAAAGCTGGCCGACTGGGATATTTCGCGCGACGCGCCCTACTTCGGCATCCCGATTCCGGACGCGCCGGGCAAGTTCTTCTATGTGTGGCTGGACGCGCCGGTGGGCTACCTGGCCAGTCTGAAGAATTATTGCGAAAAGCAGGGCATGGACTTCAACGCCCTGCTGAACGATCCGGCCACCGAGCAGATCCACTTCATCGGCAAGGATATCGTGTCCTTCCACCTGCTGTTCTGGCCGGCCATGCTGAAATTCGCCGACCATCCGGTGATCGAGAAGCTGAAAGTCAATGTGCACGGCCACCTGACCGTGAACAATGAAAAAATGTCCAAATCGCGCGGCACCGGCATTTCGCCGCTGCGCTATCTGAACCTGGGCATGAATCCTGAATGGCTGCGCTACTACATCGCTTTCAAGCTGAACTCCAAGGTGGAAGACCTGGACTTCACCGGCGACGACTTCGTGGCGCGCGTGAATTCCGACCTGATTGGCAAATTCGTCAACATCGCCAGCCGCTGCGCCGGCTTTATCGCCAAGAAATTCGACGGCAAGCTGGCGAGCGAGCTGTCGCCATCGGCCCAGGACTGGATCAAGCGCGCCCTGCTGTCGGCCGAGGGCAAGGAACGCCAGGCCAGCATCGCCCACAACTTCGAGAACCGCGAATTCGGCAAGGCCTTGCGCGAAATCATGGAAATCGCCGACGCCGCCAACCAGTACGTGGACGAGAACAAGCCATGGGTGCTGGCCAAAGACGCGGAGAAGACCGCCGAACTGCATGAAGTCTGCACCACGGCCCTGATCCTGTTCCGCCAGCTAGCCATCCTGCTGTCGCCGGTGCTGCCGGGCGTGGCCGCCAATGTGCGCAAATTCCTCAAGGATGAGCGCATGGTGTGGGCCGATACCGATGTTGCCTCGGGCGCCGTCTACAAGACCATGCTGGGCCGCACCATCGGCGCTTACGAGCACCTGATGACCCGCGTCGATGCCAAGATGATCGAAGACCTGTTCGACGCGCCCGCCCAGCAGGCTGCCGCTGCCACCGCTGCGGCGCCCGCCGCCGAGACCGAGTCCACCTCTGGCATCGAAGCGATCGCGCCGGAAATCAAGATCGACGATTTCGCCAAGATCGACCTGCGCGTGGCCAAGATCGTCAACTGCGAGCACGTCGAAGGTTCCGACAAGCTGCTGCGCCTGACCCTGGATGTGGGCGAAGGCCGCCACCGCAATGTCTTCTCCGGCATTAAGGCGGCCTATAAACCGGAAGACCTGATCGGTAAATTGACGGTCATGGTCGCCAATCTGGCGCCGCGTAAAATGAAATTCGGCATTTCCGAAGGCATGGTATTGGCTGCTTCGGCGGCGGATGAAAAGGCCAATCCAGGCCTGTATATCCTGAATCCATGGCCGGGCGCCGAGCCAGGCATGCGCATCGGATAAAAGGTTATTGCAATGAATATAGTGGTGCGCGAAGCTAGTAGCGACGATGCCCAATTACTTGCCGAACTCACGCGCGCCGCGTGGGCCGGCAAGGTGAATGTCACTTCCAGCGGCCACCGTGAAACCGCCGTCTTCGTCGCCCAGCATTTGCGCGACGGCGGCGGTTTTATTTTGCTGGTCGATGAAAAGCCGATTGGTTCGGTGCGCTGGCTGCCTTTGGATGCGGAACCCGATGTCTGGGAAATTCTGCGCATGGGCGTATTGCCGGAATATCGCGGCAGTAATTTATCCCAGCATTTATTGGAAGCGGTAATTCACCACGGCCTGGCAATTGGCGTGGAGGAATTGCGGCTTGCGGTGCGCAGCGATCAGCCCAAACTGATCGACTTTTATTCCGCCTTTGAATTCGAACTAGCGGAAGAATTGGAATATTCCCACGCCAATCCGCTGGAGCCATCGCCGCTGGTCATGCGGCGCACCTTGCGCTCCTGAGCTGTCGACGCGCCGCCCGGCGCGTTTTTTTCGTCCCTACCAAGCCAGAACTTGGCGCGAATGCGCCGGGAACTGGTTCGCCTAAGCCGCGCGGCGCGAGGAAACGACAATGCCGCCGACGATCAGCAGGAAGGCGATGGCATGATAGAGGTGCGGCGTCTCGCCCAGCACGGCCGAGGACAGGACGGCGGCAAACAGCGGCGTCAGATTGCTGAAGAAAGCCGCCACCGCCGGGCCGGCGCGCTGCACGCCTGTGCCCCAGCAGCGGAAAGCGATAATCGCCGGGCCAATCGACACATAGGCCAATGCGGCAAATACAGTGGCATTCCAATGGATAACGGCATCGGTAACTACCCATTCACCCGCCGCGAATAAGCCCGACCAGACTACGCCGAATCCCACTTGCGCCAGCAGGAAGCTGGCCCAATTGGCGCGAATATCGGCGGGCTCCTGCGAACGGGTTAATAGCCAGCTATAAATCGACCAGGCGATGGTGGCGAAAATCATGAATATATCGCCCGCCACCAGCCTTAATTCGAGCAGATGTGCCAATTCTCCTCGCGCCAGCACCAGTAATACCCCGCCTATCGATAATATCGCCCCAATAATCTGGCGGCGCGCGACCGCCACGCCGAAAAACAGCCAGCCGGTCAGCATCATCCAGACCGGCATGCCGGCCGCCACCAGCGTCACATTAATCGGGGTCGAGCTTTGCAGGGCCAGATATTGCAGGGCATTATATAAACCGACGCCCAATAGGCCGAGCAGGGCAAAACGGCGCCAATGCAACCATAGGGAACTGCCGCGACGGAATATCGGGCCGGCCAAGGGCAGCAAAATCAGGAAGGCGATTGCCCAGCGCAGGAAATTCAAGGTGATCGGCGGCACCAGGCTATTCACCATGCGGCCGATGACGACGTTGCCGGCCCAGAGCAGGGGTGGCACGATCAGCAGAAGTACTGTCGAAAAATTAAGTCTTGCATTCATGAACAAAGAGCATACCGGAATCCGCTCCACGTCGCAGGTGGGCGACAGAAATTCCCTCCAGCACGCTGCGGCGCGGTAAAATACGCTTTGGTATTCACCTTATTTTGCGATATGAAACTCTCCAAACAACATAGCATGTACGAGTCGGACCACTCGCTGTTCATCAAGGCGCTGAAGGAAAAGAACCCAGCCATCGAAGAAGGCCAGCGTCAAGGCCGCTCCATCCTGTGGGATAAAGCCCCTACTCCGCTCGACGAGCAAGCCCGTCAGCGCGAATCGGCTATCAAACAGCAAGCTTACGTGTACCAGAACAAGCTGTAATAGCCGGGACGGCAAGGGATGTTGCCAAAAGACGCGGTGCAGGATGCGGCAGCAGATGACGCTGCCGGCATCGAAGCGCCGGGCGGCGCCGAGGCAGCCGGCGGTAATGCCGCCGACGCCGCCAGCACCGACGCAGCTTATGCCCGCCTCTATGGCGAGCCGCTGCTGCGCCTGCCGAACGATCTCTACATCCCGCCCGACGCCCTGGAAATATTCCTGGAAGCGTTTGAAGGCCCGCTCGACCTGCTGCTCTACCTGATCCGCAAGCAGAACTTCAATATCCTCGACATTCCGATGGCGCAGGTCACCCTGCAGTATCTGAAATACGTCGAGCAGATCCGTCTATCGAATCTGGAACTGGCGGCCGAATATCTGCTGATGGCGGCCATGCTGATCGAGATCAAATCGCGCATGCTGCTGCCGCAGCGCCAGCACGATATCGAACTGGAAGCGGAAGACCCGCGCGCGGAACTGGTGCGGCGCCTGCTGGAATACGAGCAGATCAAGCTGGCCGCCTACGACCTGAACAGCATTCCCCAGCTGGACCGCGATTTTCAGCGCGCCGAAATTTTCATCGAGCAAAGCCTGATCCCGGTCTGGCCCGAGGTCAATGCCGACGATCTGCAGGCGGCCTGGAAAGACTTGCTGAAACGGGCCAAGCTCAAGCAGCACCACAAGATCACGCGCGAGGAACTGTCCGTGCGCGAACATATGACGGGCATTCTGCGCCGGCTGCAATCGAGCCGCTTTGTCGAGTTTGCCGACTTGTTCGACGTGGCGGGGGGCGTGCCCGTGGTGGTGGTCAACTTTGTTGCCCTGCTCGAGCTGGCCAAGGAAACCCTGATTGAAATTACACAGGCCGAACCGTTCGCGCCGATTTATGTGCGCCTGGCGTATTCGCCTGCCTAACCTAACAAAAGCAATATGAAAATCATCTCCTCCATCGAAGAACTGCGCGACCAGCTCAGTGGCCAACTGCGTACCGCCTTCGTCCCCACCATGGGCAATCTGCACGAAGGCCACCTGTCGCTGATGCGCCTGGCGCGCAAGCATGGCGACCCGGTGGTCGCCTCCATCTTCGTCAACCGCCTGCAGTTCGGGCCGAACGAAGACTTCGAGAAATACCCGCGCACCTTCCAGGCCGACGTGGAAAAACTGGAGAAGGAAGGCGTCTACGTGCTGTTCGCGCCGACCGAGAAAGATATGTACCCGGAGCCGCAGGAATACCGCGTGCGTCCGCCGGACGACCTCGGCAACACCCTGGAAGGCGAATTCCGCCCCGGCTTCTTCACCGGCGTCACGACCGTGGTGCTGAAGCTGCTGTCCTGCGTGCAGCCGCGCGTGGCCGTGTTCGGCAAGAAGGATTACCAGCAGCTCATGATCGTGCGCAATATGTGCCGCCAGTTCGCGCTGCCGACCAATATCATCGCCGCCGAAACCTGGCGCGCCGACGACGGCCTGGCCCTGTCCTCGCGCAATATGTACCTGTCGGCCGCCGAACGCGCCGAAGCCCCGGCCCTGTACCAGAGCCTGAACTTCGTCGCCGAGGAAATGCGCGCCGGCCACCTCGACACCTTCCAGCTCGAGCACAAGGCCATGGACGAGTTGGCCAAGCGCGGCTGGAAGCCGGACTACATCTCCATCCGCAAACGCAACGACCTGCAGCCGCCGACCGCCGGCGACCTGGCCCAAGGCACGCCGCTGGTCGTGCTCGCCGCCGCCAAGCTCGGCACCACCCGCCTCATCGACAACCTCGAAATCTAAGCCGCGGCTCAGGCGCTGGTCAACGATTGGGTCCAGGCGAGCGCGGAGAGGTGGGCTTTGTTGACGTCGGCGGGATTGATGTGCAGGCTGGCGGCGAGGCTGGAAACCAGGTTCGAGTTGAGCTCGCAGGCTTCGGCTAGCGCCAGGTAGGGGCCGTATTTGCCGCCGCGCGTTAGCAGGGCGCGCGTCACTTCGTCGGAGAGCTGGATGGCGTCGAGCACTTCTTGCATGGGAATGCCGAGCAGCCTGTCGAGCAGAGAGAACATGCCGGCGACGAAGATGTTTTCGGCTTCGGCCTTGCCGACGGCGCCGACGCCCAGCAGTTCGGCCAGCCGGCCCCGCACCACGGCCGTCTCCAGCAGCACCGGGGAGTAGCCGCTGGTGCTGGCGGTGGCCAGCAGCAGGGTCAGCCAGCGGTACAGGGGCTGGTAGCCGAGCAAGGTGATGGCCTGTTTCAGCGATTGGATTTCGCGGCCGGCGCCAAAGCCGGCCGAGTTGATATAGCGCAGCAGCTTGTAGGACAGCGCGGCGTCGCGCTTGAGCACATTTTCCAGCTGGACGACGTCGGCGTTGGCATTCACCATCTGCATCAGCTGCAGGATCACGGTCTGCGCCGGATTCATACCCTTGCCATCGGTGCCGGGACGCGGCGTCAAGTGCAGCTTGCCGACGAAGGCGTCCAGCCCCAGGGCGGCACAGGCGTCGAAATCGGCCCAGGTCGTCACGGGCCGCCCCACCATCCTCACCGTCGATTGCTTGAGCGCGGCATAGGTGCGTGCCTGCGCGCCCACATCGGCGCCGGAAAAGCGCACTTCCACATACGAACACACGGTCCCAAGCCGGCTGCCGACGCGCGCCAGGTCGGCTTCGCGCAGCAGGATGCCGACGCCGCCGGCACGCAGCGCCTGCACGGCGGCCATGGTGTCGGCATTCGCCAGTTCGGAGGTCTTCAGCGAAAGTACGGTATGCTGCGGCGGCAGATTGTGCAGGGCGTCGGTGGAGAGCATGGCCGGCACGGCCGCGAGGAAGAGGGTTTTGTCGCGCAGCAGCCAGCCGTGGTCGGGATGGCAGACCTGGGCGGCGACAAAGCCGACCAGGTCTTCGAGTTCGGCCTGGGTGGGCGGCACGGCGGCGTCATGCTGCCAGCTCAATTCATAACCGACCACCCGCTGCTTCGGATCGAGCAGCGGTTCCCGGACGAGGAAATGGGTCTGGTGCATGATGTGCGTGCCCCATAAAAAATGCCGCCCGCAGGCGGCAGTTCAGGCTTTAGCAGCCTACGCTTGCAAGCAGGCCGCCGGCTCCATGGGTATCCTGTAGCGCCGCGTTTTCGCTCAGGCCAGCCCCGGCCGCCTTGCCGCGCCAGCTTCCCTGCCCTGACCGGCGCTCACGCGCGAGCAGCGCCGTGGCCGCATGGCCACAGGCTGCCAGCCCGGTTGCGCCCGGTCCGCGCGCCGCAAGCGCGGCGTCGATGGCGGAAAGCTGGTTCATGCATCAAGCTCCGAGTTTCTCGAAGATCTTGTTGAGTTTTTCATCGAGGGTGGCGGCCGTGAACGGTTTCACGACATAGCCGTTGGCGCCGGCCTGGGCCGCCGCGATGATGTTTTCCTTTTTCGCTTCGGCCGTCACCATCAGCACCGGCAGCTTGGCCAGGGCGGGATCGGCACGAATGTTTTGCAGCATGGTCAGGCCGTCCATATTCGGCATATTCCAGTCCGACACAACAAAGTCGAACTGCTCGGCGCGCAGCTTGGCCAGCGCCATGACGCCGTCCTCAGCCTCGTCCACATTGGCATAACCCAGTTCTTTTAACAGATTCCGGACGATGCGGCGCATCGTCGAAAAATCGTCAACAACTAAAAATTTCATCTTTGGATCAGCCATGAATTACTCCGTTGATTCTTTTACGCGGTTATAAATAGTGTCTGGAAGCACCAGCTCTTTGTAGGATAGCATTTTCGTTGCTTTAAGGCGAACAAACAGCCCCAAATCGCGGGGAATAGCGTATCAAACGCGCAAAGCGCGCTTACCGTGCTGCGCCAGATAGCCCAGCACCATGCCGGGCAGCGCCTGCAGGGCGCCGACCTCGTGCGTGGCGCCGACCGCAATCGCTTCGCGCGGCATGCCGAACACGACGCAGCTGGCTTCATCCTGTGCAAAATTATACGCCCCAGCCGTCTTCATCTCCAACATGCCTGCGGCGCCATCCTTGCCCATGCCGGTCAAAATCACGCCGACCGCGTTCTTGCCCGCGTTCTGGGCGGCGGAACGGAACAGCACGTCGACCGAGGGGCGGTGGCGGTTGACCGGTTCGCTCTGGTCGAGCTTGGTCATATAGTTGGCGCCCGAGCGCGTCAGCAGCAAGTGCGAGTGGCCGGGGGCGATATAGGCGTGGCCCGGCAGCACGCGCTCGTTGCCGGCCGATTCCACCACGGAAATCTTGCACAGCGAATCGAGGCGCTTGGCGAAGGAGCGCGTGAAGCCTTCCGGCATATGCTGGGTGATCAGGATGCCGGGACAGTCGGACGGCATCTGCATCAGGAATTCGCGGATCGCCTCGGTGCCGCCGGTGGAGGCGCCGACGATGATCAGCTTTTCCGAGGACATCAGCGGGTTGCGCAGCTGCGGCAGCGTCGCCGCGCCCTCGGCGCCGGGCTGCGCCAGGGTGCGGGCGCGGATGCGCGCCTTCGAGGCGGCGCGGATCTTGTCGGCGATCAGGTCGGTGTATTCGCGCATGCCGGTCTGGATCGAGATTTTCGGTTTGGTCACGAAATCGACCGCGCCCAGCTCCAGCGCGCGCATGGTGATCTCGGAGCCGCGCTCGGTCAGCGAGGACACCATCACCACCGGCATGGGCCGCAGGCGCATCAGCTTTTCCAGGAAGTCCAGGCCATCCATCTTCGGCATCTCGACGTCCAGGGTCAGCACGTCGGGATTGGTCTGCTTGATCAGCTCGCGCGCCACCAGCGGATCGGGGGCCACGCCCACCACCTCCATATCGGGCTGGCTGTTGATAATCTCGGTCATGACGCTGCGGATCAGCGCCGAGTCGTCCACGATCAGGACTTTGGTCTTCATGGCTACCTCTGTTGCTTTCTCTTGGTTGTTTTTGCGTGACGTTTTTTCTTATGCCTACTGTCAGAACAGCTCGACCTCGCCGCCCACCGGCTGCACTTTGAGGCGGCTGGCGTATTCGCTTTCGCGTTTGGCCAGCGTGTCGTTATGGGTCTGCATCAGCTTTTTCACCAGCACCTTGCCCGTGCGCGGGAAAAAGTACACCTTGCGCGGATAAATATCGTTGAGATCCTCGGCCACAATGCGGATCTTCTCGTTGCGCAGGAAGGTTTGCACGAAGGCGGCGTTGCGTTCGCCCACATTCATGGCCGTGAAGCCTTTCAGCACGGCGCCGCCGCCAAAGACCTTCGCTTCCATATTCTCGCGCCGCGCACCGGCTTTGAGCAAGTCGTTAATCAGGATTTCCATCGCATACGTGCCATAGCGCGCCGACGCCGAGATCGGGCTGTTGGCATCCGAGCCGCCATCCGGCAGCATGAAGTGGTTCATGCCGCCCAGGCCCGTGTTGCGGTCGCGGATGCAGGCCGAGACGCAGGAACCGAGCACGGTCACGATCAGCATGTCCTTGCTGGTGAAATAATATTCCCCCGGCAGGATCTTGGCCGCTTCGCAGTCGAAGGTTCTGTCGAAGTAGACATTAGTGGCAAATTGTTCTTTATCCATGGCGTCTATCTCATGCTCGTTGGGGCGCCTTGGCGCCAGCGCTGCGGTGTGCCGCATCCAGCTCGTAGACGGTCTTGCCGCGCAGCTTGAGCGAATCCGAGACGTACAGGAAGTTCTCGGAATGGCCGGCAAACAGCAGGGCGTCGGAACGCATCAGGGGCACGAAGCGCGACAAGATCTTGCGCTGGGTCGCCTTGTCGAAATAGATCATCACATTGCGGCAGAAGATCGCATCGAAGGGGCCACGGATGGCCCAGTCGTCCTCCAGCAGATTGAGCTGGCGGAAGGTGATCAGCTGGCGCAGCTCCGGGCGCACGCGCACCAGGCCCGCCTTGTCGCCCTTGCCGCGCAAGAAGAAGCGGCGCTGCTGCTCCATCGGCATCTTTTCGATGCGCTCGATCGGATACACGCCGTTGGCGGCGGTGTTCAGCACATTGGTGTCGATGTCGGTGGCGATGATGTGCACCGGCGGCGTCAGCGTGTTGAAGGCCTCGCAGGCGGTGATGGCGATCGAATACGGTTCCTCGCCGGTGGAACTGGCCGAACACCAGATATTCAGCTGCTCGCCGCGCTTATGCTTGATATGGTCGGCCAGCAGCGGGAAATGGTGGGCTTCCCGGAAGAACGAAGTCAGATTGGTGGTCAGGGCGTTGGTGAAGGCTTCCCACTCGGCGCCCAGACGGCCGGCTTCCAGATCGTCCAGATAGCGGACGAAGGAATTGATGCCGGTGGCGCGCAAACGCCGCGCCAGGCGGCTATACACCATCTCCTGCTTGCTGTCGGCCAGCGCAATGCCGGCCCGTTTGTAAATCATGGCTCGGACCCGCTCGAAGTCCTTGGCGTTGAAGTCAAACTCTTTGACGGTGTCTCTTGTTTGCGGCATGTGTATTACCTCTTATGAACTACTTATAACAATGCCTCACAGGGCGGGACGGATGACAGCCGTCCCTGCCTACAGCGCAATACTACTTAAAACTCTTCCCAGTCGTCGCCCGCTGGAGCGGACGCCATTTTCTTCGGCGCCGGCTTGGCCGTCGGCTTTTCGGCCGCTCTTGCAGCCGGCGCTTCGGCCGGCGGCGCCACCACCACCGGCACCGACGGCGCAGCCGCCTTGACGATGGCCGGCGCGCGCGGCGCCAGCACCGGGCGTTTCAGCATGGCTTCGTCGCCGGACAGCTTGAAGATGCTGACCGCTTCGGCCAGGCGCTGCGCCTGCTCCTGCATGCTCTCGGCGGCGGCGGCGGCCTGCTCCACCAGGGCGGCATTCTGCTGGGTCATTTCATCCATCTGCGTGATGGCCTGGTTGACTTCCTCGATGCCGTTGCTTTGTTCCTGGGTGGCGGCGGTGATTTCGCCCATGATGTCGGCCACCTGCTTGATCGAGGTCACGATCAGGTCCATGGTCTGGCCGGCTTCGTCCACCAGGCGCCCGCCCGCATCGACCTTGACCACGGAATCGTCGATCAGGGCCTTGATTTCCTTGGCCGCGCCGGCCGAGCGCTGGGCCAGATTGCGCACCTCGGAAGCCACCACGGCAAAGCCGCGGCCCTGTTCGCCGGCGCGCGCCGCTTCCACCGCCGCGTTCAGCGCCAGGATATTGGTCTGGAAAGCGATGCTGTCGATGACGCCGATGATGTCGACGATCTTGCGCGAGCTTTCCTTGATCGACCCCATGGTATCGACCACCTGGGCCACCACGGTGCCGCCCTTGACCGCCACCGACGATGCCGAAACCGCAAGTTGGTTGGCCTGGCGCGCGTTATCGGCATTCTGTTTCACGGTCGACGTCAGCTCTTCCATCGAGCTGGCGGTTTCCTCCAGCGAGGAGGCCTGCGATTCGGTGCGGCCCGACAGGTCGGCATTGCCGGAAGCGATTTCGCGCGAGGCGGTGGTGATGGTGTCGGTGCCGGTGCGCACCTGGCTGACGGTTTGCACCAGGCTGTCGTTCATATCCTTGAGCGCCTGCAGCAGTTCGCTGGTTTCGTCCTGGCCTTCCACATACACGTCCGAAGTCAGCTCGCCGGCCGCCACTTTCTGCGCCACCGAGACGGCGCCCGACAGCGGCACCGTGATCGAGCGCGTGATGTAGATGGCGCAGACGACGCCGATGGCCACCGCCGCGCCGCCCAGCACGAAGAGGAAGACCATCAGGCTCATATCGGCCTTGACCGAGCTTTCCTGCAGTTCGCGCGCGGCGGCCTGCTGCAAGTCCACCAGCTTGTTGAGCGAAGCCAGGGTCTGCTGGTTGAGCGGATCGATGCGGCTGGCGATGACCTTGGCCGCGCCTTCGCTATTGAAGGCCAGCACCTGGCCGATGGCTTCCTTGAAGGCGGCGTCGACGTCGCGGTCGAGGGCGGCGATATCGCTCAGCACCTTGTTTTCCGACTCGTTCAGGCCCAGGCTTTGCAGCTTGCTGCGCGCGGCGTCGTAGCGCTGGCGCTGCTCCTTGACCTTGCCCTCCTCCTTCTGCATCAGATTCACGTCCGACTGCAGGCCGATATTGCGCATGGCGATGCCGGTTTCCAGCATCGCGCTCTTCATGGTCTGCGCCTGCAGATTCTTGGCCGTGGTCAGGTCCAGGCCGGCCGTCAGCTGGGCCTTGTTGCGGTAGTTCAGGATATTGGCCGACAAGACCATCCCCACCAGAATCAGCAACAGCACGCCAAAGCCGAAGCCCAACCTTGTCCCGATTTTATAGTCGCGCACATTCATCACAGTCTCCCTCGTAGCCTTTCTGTCCTTATGCCGGTTCATCCTCTGGCGGGTTGATGCCGGCTGTTGTCTGCTAAGCCGCCAGTTGTTCTATCAGGCCCATTTCGGGGCTGGACATCAGCTTGTCGATGTCCACCAGGATCAGCATGCGCTCATCGATGGTGCCCAGGCCGATCATGTACTCGGTGCTGAAAGCGGTGCCCATCTCGGGCGCCTGCTTGACTTGCTCGGGCGCCAGCGTGGTCACGTCGGACACGCTGTCGACCACCATGCCGACCACGCGGCCATTGATGTTGAGGATGATGACGACCGTGAACTGGTCGTACACCGGCTCGCCCAGATTGAATTTGATGCGCATGTCCACCACCGGGATGATGATGCCGCGCAGATTGATCACGCCCTTGATGAACTCGGGGGCATTGGCGATCCGGGTCACGGCCTCGTAGCCGCGGATTTCCTGCACTTTCAGAATGTCGATGCCGTATTCCTCGGCGCCGAGCTTGAAGGCCAGGAACTCGTGGCCGGCAATATCCTTGGCGCCTGCGGTTTGAACTGCGTCTGACATGATGGTTTTTCCTTCCCGGTTACTTACAATGCGTCACGAAAAAATGGATTCGTCGGCCAGCTGGCGCGAGGAGCGGATCAGCGCCGCCACGTCCAGGATCAAGGAGACGCCGCCGTCCCCCAGGATGGTGGCGCCGGAAATGCCGGCCACCTTGCGGTAGTTCGATTCGAGGTTCTTGACCACGACCTGCTGCTGGCCCACCAGCTCGTCGACGAAGAGGCAGGCTTTGCGCCCTTCCGTTTCGAGGATCACCAGGATGCCCTGCGACGGGTCGGTAAAGCGCGGCACGATGTCGAACATCTGGTACAGCGGGATCAGGGGCAGGTATTCGCCGCGCACCTTGATCACCTTGCCCTTGCCGGAAATTTCCTTGACGTCGTCCGGCGTCGGCTGCAGCGATTCGATCACGAAGCCCAGCGGCAGGATGTAGACTTCCTCGCCGACGCGGATCGACATGCCATCCAGGATGGCCAGGGTGAGCGGCAGCGAGATCGACATGGTGGTGCCGAAGCCCTTGGCCGAACGGATGTCGACCGAGCCGCCCATGGCCGTGATATTACGCTTGACCACGTCCATGCCCACGCCGCGGCCGGAGACGTCGGTCACGGCATCGGCGGTGGAGAAGCCGGGCGCGAAGATCAGCTGCCAGACGTCGGCGTCGCTCATATTGTCGGTCAGCGGCAGGCCGCGTTCCTTGGCCTTGGACAGGATCTTCTCGCGGTTCAAGCCGCCGCCATCGTCGGACACTTCGATGATGATATTGCCGCCCTGGTGGCTGGCCGAGAGGAACAGGCGCCCTGCTTCGCTCTTGCCGGCGGCGCGGCGCGCTTCCGGCATTTCGATGCCGTGGTCGATGCTGTTGCGCACCAGGTGGGTGAGCGGATCGACGATGCGCTCGATCAGGCCCTTGTCCAGCTCCGTGGCGGCGCCGTGGGTGATGAAGTCGACCTTCTTGCCCAGCTTGGAGGCCAGGTCGCGCACCATGCGCGGGAAGCGCGAGAACACGAAGTCCATCGGCATCATGCGGATCGACATCACCGCTTCCTGCAGGTCGCGGGTATTGCGCGTGAGCTGGCTGATGCCGCTCAGCAGGCGCTCATAGACCATGGGGTCGAGCGAATCGGCGCGCTGCTCGATCATGGCCTGGGTGATCACCAGTTCGCCCACCAGGTTGATGAGCTGGTCGACCTTCTCGATCGAGACGCGGATCGAGGACGATTCGGCGCCATGCGCGGCCGGCTTGTCGGCCGCCTCCTTCTTGACCGGTTTCTTCTCGACTTCCTCGACCGGCTTGACTTCGAGCGGCGTGTCCTTGATGCCGGCCTGGGCGCGGATGGTTTCCAGCGGCTGGAAGAAGCCGTAGCCTTGCGCATCTTCGCCGGCCGCGCCGGCATTGGCGCGGATCTCGTCGAGCGGCTGGAAGAAGCCGTAGCCTGGATCGCCGCCCTGGCCGGCCGCCGGCGCGGTCGGCGGAGTGTCGACCGGATCGAAGAAGCCGTAACCGAGCTCGCCTTCGACGCGCGCCCGCTCCGCCCTCTCCTTCGCTTCCTGCTCCGGCGTCAGGGCCGGCAGCTCGGTCACGGTCATGTCTTCGGTATTCAGCACGAAGGAGCAGATGGCGATGATATCGTCCAGGCTCTCGTGGGTGGTCACCACCATGGCGTTGCGGTCGTGGTCGAGCGGGGTCACCGTGACGTGGCCCAGCAGGCCCAGTTCGGCCGCCAGCGCCGTCACCTCGCGGTGATCCATTTTCGGCAGTTCCAGGCGGTAGCGCGCGCCGCCGCTATGATCGACTGCCGCGCTATCGCGCGCCGCAGTCTGGAACGAGGGCGCGACCGGGGCCAGGGCCGCCACGTGCACGTCCTGGGCCAGCGATTGCAGCATCATGCGCACATCGCCCACCGCATCCTGATCCACGGCCGAACCGAGACGGTGGCCGTCCAGCTGCATCTTCAGAATATCCTTGGCCGCCAGGAAGGCGTCGACATGCTCGCCGGTCAGCGCCATCTCGCCTTTGCGGATGCGGTCCAGCAGGGTTTCCAGGATATGCGTCACTTCCGTCATATCGCTCAGGCCGAAGGTGGACGCGCCCCCCTTCACCGAGTGCGCGGTACGGAAGATCGCGTTCAGATCCTCTTCGGTCGGCGCCTCCACGTCGACGGCCAGCAGCAGCCTTTCCATTTCAGCCAGCAGCTCTTCGGCCTCGTCGAAGAAGACCTGAAAGAACTGGCTTATATCGATGGTCATGGCGCGACTCCGTCAAGAACAAAGCTCATGGCGCCCACCTCAACCGATTACTTTCTTGACTACCTCGATCAGACGTTGCGGGTCGAAAGGCTTGACCAGCCAGCCATTGGCGCCGGCAGCGCGGCCCTTGGCTTTCATCTCATCGGACGATTCGGTGGTCAGCATCAGGATGGGCACTTTGGCGTAGGCCGGTTGTTCGCGCAGCAGCTTGATCAGTTGCAGGCCGTCCATGCGCGGCATGTTCTGGTCGGTCAGCACCAGGTCCACGGTCTGCTGCTTGGCCTTTTCCAAGCCGTCCTGACCGTCCACCGCCTCCACCACCTGATAGCCGGCGGCCTTCAGGCTGAAGGCGACCATCTGGCGCAGCGAGCTGGAGTCGTCAACTGCAAGTATTGTTTTAGCCATCTTCTTATCTCACTATTTTAAGTTCGGGCCCAGGCCCACTGTATTACCGTTGTCCGGCGCCGCCGCTGTCAGAACAGCTCGATGTCGCCGCTCTCCAGGTGCTTCTGGCTTACCGCCTTGCGCAGCACGCTGCGCAGCTCCAGGCTCTGGATCGCCAGCGCCATGCTGACCTTGCCCAGCAAATCCACAATCTCGTCGTTATCGCTTTCCGGCAGCATTTCCGCGCCATGCGCGCCCAGGGTGCCGAGAAATTCGCGCAGGCCGGTGACACGCTTCAAGGTGCGGTCGATCAGCTGGCTGGTCATGTCCTGGAACTGCATGCTGGTGATGGCCGCGTTCACATAGGTGCTGACCTGCTCGTTCATTTCCTGCAGGCGCTGCTTGTCTTCCGGGGTCGGCGTGCCGCCTTGCAGCAGCAGCTCGATGGTGGCTTGCTGGGCGTTGACGGCGTCATGGATGGCCATGAAATTGCGCGACAGTTTTTCAATTGCTTCTTCCAGCAACAGGTTCGTCTGGATCAGATCGGTTTCCACCTCGGTCAAATGGCGCCGCCCGTGGTCGGACACACCCGACAGCAGGCGCTTCACATGGGAGCCCAGGATTTTTTTTCTCGTCATAACAGTCTCGTTCTCGTACAGCAGGCTCGTTTTATTTCCTGGCCGGGGCCGGCGGGGGGGCGCTGATCGCCTCGCGCGTGGCGTCGGTGTCAGTGCCGACCTCCAGCTTGCCGCCATCGCGCATCACGCTCTCTTCCGCCTTCTTGTTCATGACGATGATGCTGATGCGCCGGTTAATCGGGTTGAACGGGTCTTTGCGGTCGAGGTGGGCGGCCGAAGCCAGGCCCACCACGCGCAGGATCTTGGCGTCGCCCAGGCCGCCCTGCACCAGGGCGCGGCGCGAAGCATTGGCGCGGTCGGCCGACAGCTCCCAGTTGCTGTAGCCGGCGTCGCTGAAATACGGGGTCGAATCGGTGTGGCCGGACAGGCCGATCTTGTTCGGCACATCGTTCAGCACGGGCGCGATCTCGGTCAGGATTTCCCGCGTATAAGGCTGCAGGTCGGCGCGCGCCAGGGCGAACATGGGGCGGTTCTGCTCGTCGACGATCTGGATGCGCAAGCCTTCGCTGGTGAAGTCGAGCAGCAGCTGGTTGCGGTATTTCTTCAGGTTGGGATTGTTCTCGATCTTCTCTTCGAGCTTTTCCTTGAGTACCTGCAGGCGCGCCGCCTCTTCCTGCTCCAGCGCCTTCTTGGCGGCTGTCAGGTTATACGTCTTTTTCACCGTGGGGTCGTCGCCCAGCTTGACCTGGCCCTCGCGCCGGGTCAGATCCTTGCCGCCGCCGGGGATCACGGAGGAGCTGTCGCCGCTGCCCGAGCCGCCCTGCATGGCGACCTTGAGCGGGGTCTTGAAGTATTCGGAAATGCCGTTCAGGTCGCCCTTGGTGGTCGAACCCAGGAGCCACATCAGCAGGAAGAAGGCCATCATCGCCGTCACGAAGTCGGCGTACGCGATCTTCCAGGCGCCGCCGTGGTGTCCGCCGCCGCCCTTCTTGATGCGCTTGACGATGATCGGCCGCATGCCCTCTTCAGCCATGACCCTTCCTTCTCAGTGCAGTCTTATTCACCATGATACGCGCCTGCGGCCTTACTTCGATTTCGATTTTTTGATGTGGTCTTCCAGCTCCGAGAAGGACGGACGCTCGGTCGAGTACAGCACCTTGCGGCCGAATTCGACGGCCAGCGCCGGGGCGTAGCCGTTCAGGCTGGCCAGCAGGGTCACTTTCACGCACTGGAACATCTTGGTCGACTCTTCCAGCTTCTGCTCCAGCAGGCTGGCCAGCGGGCCGACGAAACCGTAGGCCAGCAAAATACCGAGGAAGGTGCCGACCAGGGCGTGCGCGATCAGCATGCCCAGCTCGGAGGGCGGAATGCCCACCGATTCCATGGTGTGCACCACGCCCATCACTGCCGCCACGATACCGAAAGCCGGCAGACCGTCGCCCAGCTTGGCGATACAGTGCGCCGGCACATGGCCTTCCTGGTGATGCGTATCGATTTCATTGTCCATCAGGTTTTCGATCTGGAAGGCGTCCATATTCCCCGACACCATCAAGCGCAGATAATCGGTCATGAACTCGACAATATGGTGGTCTTCCAGCACCATCGGATATTTACTGAACAGCGGGCTGTCGGACGGCTTGTCGATATCGCCTTCAATCGACATCAAGCCTTCCTTGCGCACCTTGGAGAGCACGTCGAACAGCAGCGACATGAGCTCCATATACAATTCCTTGGTATAGCGCGACCCTTTGAACAGGGTGGGCAGCGCGCCCAGCGTGGCCTTGATGGCCTTGCCGTTATTGCCGACGAAGAAAGCACCAAGCGCCGCACCGCCGATCATCAGCAGCTCCAGAGGCTGGAACAGAGCCGCCAGGTGTCCACCCGACAGCGCAAAGCCCCCAAATACGGAGCCCATCACGATGAGATAACCGACTATGACTAACAAGTGTGCAAACTCCCAGGAAAACGGACGTTATGACGTCAAAAAACAGAATAATTCCACAGTGGAACTACAATAACGTGCAAACGCCGCCCCGGCAAGAGAAAGACAGTTAAATTACCCAGACAAACAGCGGCGGCCCACCCTCTGTGGTAACTATGGTCTTGTCGGCTTCGCAATAGGGAATTTCAAATTCATAACTAATCAGCAAGCTGCCTGGGCGCATTTCCGTTTTGGCTTTTTGCCATAAAGCCGGCATGGCGGCCGGCGATAAATACGCGAACACCATATCGAAGTTGGCGAAGTCGAGGCGCTCGTAATCGCCGCGCACAAACCGGGCGCGGCTGCCGCTCAGTGCGGCGCGCAGGCGCGCCACCAGCCAGGGCAGCGGCGCCAGTTCGATGCCCAGACAGTCGCAGTCCGGACGCTGGCGCGCCAGGTGCAGGGTCATGCCACCGAGGCCGCTGCCGATATCGACCAGCTTGAGCGCCCTGCCCGGCGGCAGTTCGGCCGCCACCGCGCGCCAGACGGCGGCATGGGACGGGTAGTACGGCACCTGGGTGCGGAAGGTCGACCAGTACAGGGCCAGCAGAAACAGGAAGGGCAGCAGATAGAGCACGGGCGGCAGACCCAGGGCGCTGGCCGCCAGCACGGCTAAGGGAAACAGCAGCTGGATCGGGCGCCACCACGGCGCCAGGCCCAACCGCCAGGTGATCAGCAGCGCCAGCCCGCCTTGCAGCAGGGCCGCCGTCAGCAGCGTCAGGCCGCGGCCGGCCGTATCGAGCATGATGGCCAGGGCCGCCAGCGGCAGCAGCGCCAGCAGCTGGATCAGCAGCGCTTGCACGGCCGGCGCGCGCCAAAGCCGGGACGGCCTCATCGGCTGCCCCGGCTTTGACTATATATATACGGCGGAAGGCGCAACTCAGGCGGCCAGCGCTTCGGCATCCTTGGCCTTCTTGGTCTTGCCGGCGCGCGAAGGCATATGGCACAGGCCGCAGACATAACTGCCGTTCAAGTCCATCGCGTTGACGATGAATTTGCCCTGGCATTTGCCGCAAGGCTTGAGCTCCAGCATCTTGCTGCCGGCGAAGCGCACCAGGGTCCAGGCGCGGGTCAGGGACAAGAGCGGCTCCTGGCCCGGCTCCGGCGGCATCTGTTCCAGATACAGCTGGTAAGCCTTCATCACGGCGTGGATGCCGCTGGCGCCGGCATGCTGCACCAGGAAGCTGTGGATGTTCAAAAAGAGCGAGGAATGGATATTCGGCTGCCAGGTCAGGAACCAGTCGGTCGAGAAAGGCAGCATGCCTTTCGGCGGCGACATGCCCTTCAATTCCTTGTACAGCTTGAGCAGGCGTTCGCGCGACAGCGAGACTTCCGTCTCCAGCAGCTGCAGGCGCGCGCCCAGATTGATCAGTTCGATGGCCAGCTGGATTTCCTGGGCTTCCGACACCACACTCTTCTTGCACATGATCCCGGCTCCTTGGCTTAAGCGATTTCTTCGGCGGGCTGGCCGGCCATCAGGATGGCGGCGTGCGACTGAGCCAGGTTACGGTCTTTATTGTAATTGGTCAGCATGGAGAGGATGGCGCCATCGTCGAAGCGGAAGCGGGCCAGCATCATATTGCCGCCGGCCAGTTTCAGGATCTGGGCATTGCTCATGCCTTCGATCAGGTCGGCGATGTCGGCCGAGATGCCGAGGCGGAAGATGGCGGTGACCTTGTCGGCGCGGATCATCTGCTGGGCCAGCATCAGGTAGCTCAGGTTGGCGTCGCGAATTTCAGCCATCATATCGTTAGCAGTCATTTCCCTCTCCTTGATCCGTTTATTTTCTGCCTGGAATGCTTGTGCATTGCCGTTGAGACACATTCTGCTGGAGGGCGCAGGAAGGCAGAAGAGGCGACTCTCTGTATTTTCAGTAAGGAAATGGCGGACACGCCCTGTCAGCGTTTGTCTGACAAACGCAGGGCTATGACTGGTCCACGCCAGTGCTGGCGCGGCTTTGCGGCGGATTGAAGCTCAAGAAAACTCCCCGAGCGGAGGGTGAAAACGGTAGGTCGCACTGCATCTTTTTTGCGACATCTAAACCGGTAACGGCAGGCTTTTGGAGAACTTTAGGGTTTTCTGCAAAAAATTTTAAAATTTTTTCGCCCATCCCAAAGTGCCGAACAGCAAGCCCTTTACCGCGCTTCTATTTCGGGTAACGGCAAGCTCGGCAGGAACTTTAGGCCTGCAGCGAAAAAAATTTAAAAAATTTCGCAAAAAAGTCCATACCACGGCGCAAGCCAGTATCCATGCGGGTTTGCGCCGTTTAAAGCTTTCATCAATAATAGCAAAAATACATCGACATGCTCACTTTGTCAGCAAAAAAATTGTTACACTGCCGCTTCTACTTCAAGCTTCAAGTAATTTCCTCATGAGAGAAGCCGTATGACGACACGCAAAGACTGCCTCGACCGCGACGCCCAGGACGCCCTGGCTCCGCTGCGCGACCACTTCGACCTGCCGGCCGGGGTGATTTATCTGGATGGCAACTCCCTGGGCGCCCGGCCCAAGGCCGCCCTGACCCGCGCCAGCGACGTCATCGCGCGCGAATGGGGCAAGGATCTGATCACCAGCTGGAATACGGCGGGCTGGTTCGAGCTGCCCAAGCGCCTGGGCGACCGTCTGGCGCCGCTGATCGGCGCCGCAGCCGGCGAAGTGGTCGTCACCGACACCACCTCGCTGAATCTGTTCAAGGTGCTGGCCGCCGCCCTGCATATGCAGGCCAGCGCTGCCGAGACCAGCGAACGGCGCGTGATCGTCACCGAGCGCAGCAACTTCCCCACCGATATTTATATGGCCCAAGGCCTGGCCGGCTGGCTGCAGCGCGGCTACAGCGTGCGCCTGGTCGACAGCGTCGACGAGCTGCCGCAGGCCATCGGCGCCGATACCGCCGTGGTCATGCTCACCCATGTCAATTACCGTACCGGCTACCAGCACGATATGGCGGCCACCAGCGCCCTGGCCCATGCGCGCGGCGCCCTGATCGTCTGGGATCTGGCCCACTCGGCCGGCGCCGTGCCGGTGGCGCTGGAGCGCGACGGCGCCGACTTCGCCGTCGGCTGCACCTATAAATACCTGAACGGCGGCCCCGGCGCGCCGGCCTTCGCCTGGGTGCCGTGCAAGCACCAGGCACGCTTCCAGCAACCGCTATCCGGCTGGTGGGGCCATGCCGCGCCCTTCGCCATGGCGCCCGACTTCGCGCCCACCGAGGGCATCGGCCGCGCCCTGTGCGGCACCCAGCCCATCGTCTCGCTGGCCATGGTCGAATGCGGCCTGGACGTCTTCGCCCAGACCACGATGGAGGCGGTGCGCGCCAAATCGCTGGCCTTGACCGACCTGTTCATCGCCCTGGTGGAAGAACGCTGCGCCGGCCACGGCCTGGGCCTGGTCACGCCGCGCGAACATGCGCGGCGCGGCAGCCAGGTCAGCTTCACCCATGCCCACGGCTATGCGGTGATGGCGGCCCTGATCGCGCGCGGCGTGATCGGCGACTACCGCGAACCGGCCATCATGCGCTTCGGCTTCACCCCGCTCTACACCAGCTTTGCCGATGTGTGGGACGCGGTAGACATCCTGAAGCAGATCCTCGACGATAAAGCCTATGACGTGAACGCCGAACGCGGCGCCGTAACCTGAAGAGCACCCGATATGAGCACCGACAACAAAGCCGCCGCACAATGGCATGGCGCGCAGATGGACTTCAGCAAGTCCATGAGCTATGGCGATTACCTGGCCCTGGACAAGATCCTCAGCGCCCAGCACCCGCTCTCCCCCAACCACAACGAGATGCTGTTCATCGTGCAGCACCAGACCAGCGAGCTGTGGATGAAGCTCATGCTGCACGAGATGCATGCGGTGTGCGCCCAGATCCAGCAGGACGACCTGTCGCCCGCCTTCAAGATGCTGGCCCGCGTGGCGCGCATCATGGACCAGCTGGTGCACGCCTGGGACGTGCTGGCCACCATGACGCCGCCCGAGTACAGCGCCATCCGCCCCTATCTGGGCGCCTCCTCCGGTTTCCAGTCCTACCAGTACCGCGAGATCGAATTCATCCTTGGCAACAAGAACGCCAACCTGCTGGCCGTGCACGAATCGGCGCCGGAACACCACGCCCTGCTCGATCGCGCCCTGCGCGCGCCATCGCTGTACGACGAGGCGATCCGCCTGCTGGCGCGCCACGGCCTGGCCATCGACGCCGAACGCCTGGACGGCGACTGGACCCAGCCCACCGCCGCCAACGAATCGGTGAAGGTGGCCTGGCTGGAAGTCTACCGCGACCCGCACCGCTACTGGGCCTTGTATGAGCTGGGCGAAAAGCTGGTGGACCTGGAAACGGCCTTCCGCTTCTGGCGCTTCCGCCATGTGACGACGGTGGAACGCATCATCGGCTTCAAGACCGGCACCGGCGGCACGGCCGGCGTGAGCTATCTGCGCAAGATGCTGGACGTGGTACTCTTCCCGGAACTGTTTGCCCTGCGCACCGCGCTCTGACCCGCTCCGAAAGATCCATCATGCACACTGCCCGCCTGCCCCTGTTTTCGGCCCTGTCCGGCCTCCTGCTGGCCGGCGCCCTGGCCCTGCCCGGCGCGGCCCAGGCGCGCGGCGAGCAGCCCGGCGTGTTCGACTACTACGCCCTGTCGCTGAGCTGGTCGCCCGATTACTGCGCCACGCGCGGCAAGAACGACGAGGACCAATGCGCCACCGGCCGCCAGCTTGGCTTCGTGCTGCATGGCCTGTGGCCGCAGTTCGTCAACGGCTATCCGGAAAGCTGCTCGCGCATGCCGCTGCCGGGCAAGCTCAAAGCCGAATACGCGCCGCTCTATCCCTCGCCGCGCCTGATCGAACATGAGTGGAAAAAGCACGGCACCTGTTCCGGCCTGACGCCGGCCGCCTACCTGGCCTTGTCGGCCAAGCTGAAACAAGGCCTGGCGATTCCCGCCCCGTATCAGAAACCGGCCCAGCCGCTGCGCACCACGGCCGCCGAACTGCAGCAAGCCTTCCGCGCCGCCAATCCCGGGCTGCAGGACGCGTCGCTGCTGCCCTTCTGCAGCGGCAGCGGACGCTTCCTGCGCGAAGTGCGCGTCTGCTACCGCAAGGACGGCGTGCCGCAAAGCTGCGGCGCGGCCGAAATCAAGCGTTCGCAGAAAAGCTGCGGTCAGCCCAGCTTCCTGCTGCAAAGCGTGCGCTAACCCAAAGGAGAAGGAATGGATTTCGAGGTACTGACCCTACCCGGCTTATGGAATTCGGGCCCGCTGCACTGGCAAACCCACTGGGAGAAAAGCCACCCCTGGATGCGGCGCATCGCGCACCGCGACTGGGAAACGCCGGAGCGCGAAGAATGGGTGCGCGAACTCGATGCCGCCATCGCCGCCTTCCAACGGCCACCGGTGCTGGCGGCGCACAGCCTATCCTGCACCCTGGTGTCGTACTGGGCCGCCTCGGGCAGCGCGCACAAGATCGCCGGCGCCTTCCTGGTCGCGCCCAGCGATACCGAAGCGCCCTCCTACCCCACTTGCACCAGCGGCTTCCAGCCCATG
This sequence comes from Massilia sp. BJB1822, assembly GCF_013369485.1. Taxonomy (GTDB): domain Bacteria; phylum Pseudomonadota; class Gammaproteobacteria; order Burkholderiales; family Burkholderiaceae_D; genus Rugamonas. Next base: position 40,117 of record NZ_JABWEB010000002.1, on the reverse strand, counting down.
CCGCTGGCGCCCCTGCCCTTTCCCAGCATTGTGGTCGCCAGCACCAGGGATGAATACGTCAGCACCGAGCGGGCGCAAGCCTTCGCCGCCGCCTGGGGCAGCAAGCTGGTGCTGATCGGCGAAGCCGGACACATCAACGGCGACGCGGGCTACGGCCCCTGGCCCGAAGGCGAGCGGATGCTGCTCGACTTTTGCCGCCAAGTACAGGCCTAAGAGACTATCTTTTCAAAAGGTATCGTGTGGCATCCCACTGAACGGCCCTGCGAGAATGGCAGGGCTGCCGCGCGGATGCCAGGTATGCAGGCCGTGCCGGCGGCAGCGTTCCGCTGTCTACCAAGGAGCCTGAAATGAAGATGCCTCTCCCCCAAGGGCTGGCCGTGCTGGCCCTGTTCCTGGCGGCCACCTGCGCCGCCGCCGCCCCCAAGACCTATAGCGCCAGCCTGAGCGGCGCTGCCGAGGTGCCGCCCAACGCATCGCCCGCAACCGGCCACGTCACGGTGGTGTTCGACATCGCCGCCCACAGCCTGTATCTCGATGCCGATTTCGCCGGCCTGCTCGGCCACAGCACCGCCGCCCATATCCACTGCTGTACGGCCGCCCCGCTCAGCGGCACGGCCGGCGTCGCCACCATGCTGCCCACCTTCACCGGCTTCCCGGCTGGCGTGCACGCGGGCGACTACTACGCTACTTTCGACACTTCCCTGGCCGCGACCTGGAACCCGGCCTTCATCGCCAGCCACGGCGGCACGACCGCCGGCGCCGAAGCGGCCCTGCTGGCCGGACTGGATGGACGGCGCGCCTACTTCAACATTCACAGCGACAGTTTCACGAGCGGCGAAATCCGCGGCAATCTGGCGCCGGTGCCGGAACCGGCCATGGGCCTGATGCTGGGTCTGGGCCTACCCCTGCTGTGGGGCGCGCGGCGGCGCTGGTGCTAGGCCGTATCGGCCCAATGCACGCCGGGGACCGGGGAATTGCCGCCATATCGTGAAAATTGCCCATGCTATAATTTTCGTTTTTTGCAATCTTTATGACTCAGCTGCCTTCCCCAGCCCCGGAGCTCGCGCGTGAGGCAGGTTCCCGCGTCCGGCCGCGCCCGTTGCGCCTGCCGCGCCTGCGTCGCGGCGCCTGTATGATCTTCGCATGGGCCATCTTCGCCGTCAGCATCCTGCCCCTTCTTGCATTCAAACACCCGGGCAGCCGTCCCGTTGAAGAACTGCGCCCACTCAGCCCCGCCCCGCAAAGCTGGGACGGCCCCTGGTATGCGCTAGACCGCAATTACGCTCGCTTCGAGCGCTGGTTCAGCGACAATCTGGGCATGCGCAACTGGATGATCCGCAGCAAAAACGAGATCGATTACCGCCTCTTCCGCACCTCCAGCCGCGTCTACTATGGCAAGGATGGCGAGTTGTATGGCCGCAATCTGCTGGACAACGAGTTGCCAGCCACAGAGCGCCTGCTAGGCGACCCGCTGGCCGCCGAAGGGGTTTACCGCGGCCTGCTGGCGCTGGAAGCCAGCCTGCGCGCCCAAGGCGTGACCATGCTGCTGATCGCCCCCATCCAGAAGCACTACTACACATACGACCGCCTGCCGGTCTTCGCGCCGCATCCGCCGCTCGATTCCAACTTCCTGGCCTTCTATCGCCGCCTGCTGGCCACGCCCCAGCTGCACATGATTGACGTGAAGCGCCATCTCGATGAGCAGCAGCACAATTTCCCTCTGTTCTTCCGCCAGGACTTCCACTGGACCGACGTAACGGCGGCGGTGGTGGCCCAGGATACGGTAAACCACATCGCCGCCCTCGAAGGCCACCCCTTGCGCTGGAATGACAGGCCACAGTTCGAGTATCGCCCCTTTGTCGGCGTCGAAACGCGCTTCGCTGCGCGCCTGAACACCAAGGAAACCCTGCTGGAGCCCCAGCTCAAGCGCATCTGGGAAGCGCCAGCCGCCACCCTGCGCGACGCCAAGGCCAGCGGCTGGGAGTTCGAAACAGCACAGAATGACGCGCCGGCCCTGTTGCCTCCCACCTGCATGTTCGGCAACAGCTTCAGTGACGGCATGCTGCGCGCCGGCTTGCCCGAGCAGTTCCAGCGCTTCAGCAAACTCGATCGCGCCCTGCAGCTGCGCGCCATTCCGCCCCTGCTGCAAGGCCGCTGCCGTTACCTGATCGTGCAAGTGCTCGACATCCAGACCGGCCATTGGTCGGCTCTGGCTCAATGATAAAAACAAGCCCTTACCAAGGTTAATGCTCCGATGGTCTTTTCCTCACCCGGTTTCCTCTTCCTGTTTTTCCCCTGCTTTTACGCAATTTATTTTTTATTGCCTAAAACCTGGCGCAACAGCTTCATCCTGCTGGCCAGCTTCGCTTTCTACGTGCTGGGTGCCGGCGCGCTGACCATTGTCGCGCTGGCCCTGCTGCTGGCCAACTGGGGGCTGGCCGCCGTGATCGGCGCCTGCCGCAACGCCCAGCCGCAGCGCGCGCGCCTGCTGCTCGGCCTGGGTGTGCTGCTCAACCTGCTGCCGCTGATCTTCTTCAAGTACCTGATGTTTCTGGCCCAGCTCGCGCGCGATATCAGCGGCCTTAATCTGCTGGGCCAGGTCGAGCATCTGGGTATCGTACTGCCGCTTGGCATCTCCTTCTACGTCTTCCACTTCCTCTCCTACCTGGTGGACGTGCATGGCGGCCATATCCGTCCCGAACGCAGCCTGCAGAAGTTCGCCATCTATATCTTCCTCTTCCCTCACTTGATCGCTGGCCCGGTGGTGCGCTTCGCCGAAGTGAGCGAGCAGCTGCATATCAAGCGCCGCCATCTGGTGCATAGCGATGTGTTCTGGGGCATGGTGCTGTTCATTATCGGCCTGGCCAAAAAATTGCTGATTGCCGATCCACTGGGCAGCGTGGTCGATGGCCTGCATAAACCAGGCGTGGAATTGAGCACTTACGCCGCCTGGCTAGGCGCTTTCTGCTATTCCTTCCAGATCTATTTCGATTTCTCCGGCTACACCGATATGGCGATTGGCATGGCGCGCATCATGGGCTTCCGCTTCCCGCGCAATTTCAACCGCCCTTATGCAGCCGGCAGCGTGACCGAGTTCTGGCAGCGCTGGCACATGACGCTGTCGCGCTTCTTCCGCGACTATGTGTATATTCCGCTGGGCGGCAACCGTGCCGGCTCCTACCGCACCTACCGGAATCTGTTTGTGGTGTTCGGTCTGTGCGCACTGTGGCACGGCGCCGCCTACACCTTCCTGGCATGGGGCATCGGACATGGCGTCCTGATCGCCATGGAACGCGCCGGCTGGCTGAATATGGAGCGCTGGAAGCTCGGCAGCCTGCCGGTGTTCCTGTGCGCGACCTTGCTGTGGGTGCCGTTCCGCGCCGCCGACCTGCCGCAAACGGGCAAGTTCCTGGGCGCCATGCTGGGACAGGGACCGCTGTGGCGCGATAACGACCGCATGCTGGCCAATCCCAAAGTGATCTTCCTGCTCTTGCTGGCAGCCGCCATCTGCCTGCTGGGCGACCGTCTGTTCCACCGCTTGCGCCACATGAGCTTCCGCCGGCCGCTGCTGATGGGCAGCTACAGCTTCCTGCTGTACGTCGTGGCCTGCCTGGCCGTGGTGGAAGGCGGCTTCAATCCCTTCATTTACTTCCAGTTCTAACACCGCCTCGGCGGCAACTGCAGCGATTGAACAAAGCCCGGTCGACAACTCGACCGGGCTCTAATGAGTATTCCCGTCAGGAGCAAAGAAAGTCCTAAAAAACGGACGCCTCATTTTGCATCCTCAATAAGTTCACTTTGCATGACAATACTTAGATACCACCTACGCTCGTCAGTTTCCCGTTCTCAAAATTGAACCTGGTTTCATCAAGCCAAACCACGCCAGGCTCTTTTTTGACCACGATAGCTTGTTCCGGTTTTGAAATGCGCTGTTTGCGATCGAACTCCTCCGCTTAAAACCTCTTTTAAGAACACAGTGATTCGGCAGCAGTGCGCAGAAAAGAAAAAGGGGCCGAAGCCCCTTTTGTCTTACTTACCTGCCAGCAGCATCTCGTTGAGACGCTTGACGAAGGTGGCGGGATCGCTGAGCGATCCGCCCTCGGCCAGCAAGGCCTGGTCGAACAGGATGTGGGACCAGTCGGCGAACTTGGCGCCGGCCGTGTCTTCATATTTCAGACGCGTCACCAGCGGGTGGTTCGGGTTGATTTCCAGAATCGGCTTGGATTCCGGCGCGCTCTGGCCGGCCGCCTTCAGCATGCGCAGCAGATTGCCCGACAGCTCGTGCTCGTCGGCTACCAGACAGGCGGGCGAATCGGTCAGGCGGAAGGTGACGCGCACGTCCTTGGCTTTCTCGGCCAGCGCTTCCTTCATCTTGGCAACCAGTTCCTGGTACTGGGTTTCGGTCGCCTCGTGCTCCTTCTTCTCAGCTTCGTCTTCCAGCTTGCCCAGATCCAGGCCGCCCTTGGCCACGGACACCAGTTCCTTGCCCTCGAACTCGCCCAGGAAGGACAGCATCCATTCATCGACGCGGTCGGTCATCAGCAGCACTTCCACGCCCTTCTTGCGGAAGATTTCCAGGTGCGGGCTGTTCTTGGCGGCGGTGTAGTTGTCGGCCGTAACGTAGTAGATCTTGTCCTGGCCTTCTTTCATGCGGCCCACGTAATCGGCCAGCGACACGTTCTGGGCATCGCTCTCGCCCTGGGTGGAGGCGAAGCGCAGCAGCTTGGCCAGGCGGTCCTTATTGGTCGCGTCCTCGCCCACGCCCTCTTTCAGCACCTGGCCGAATTCGGTCCAGAAGGTGGCGTACTTGTCTTTTTTCTCTTGCTCGTCGGCGTTCGCCAGTTCTTCCAGCATGCCGATCACGCGTTTGGTCGAGCCGTCGCGGATGGCGCGCACGTCGCGCGATTCCTGCAGGATTTCGCGCGAGACGTTAAGCGGCAGGTCGGCCGAATCGATCACGCCTTTGACGAAGCGCAGATAGGTCGGCATCAGTTGCTCGGCGTCGTCCATGATGAAGACGCGCTTGACGTACAGCTTGATGCCGCCGCGCTTGTTGCGGTCCCACAGGTCGAACGGCGCCTTGGCCGGGATGTACAGCAGCTGGGTGTATTCGCTGCGGCCTTCGACGCGGTTGTGGGTATGGGTCAGCGGCGCCTGGAAGTCGTGCGAGACGTGCTTGTAGAACTCTTCGTACTGTTCCTGGGTCACGTCATTCTTGTTGCGGGCCCACAGGGCGCTGGCCTGGTTGATGGTTTCCAGCTCGTCCTTGAGGACGGTTTCCTTCTTCTCCTCGTCCCATTCTTCCTTCTGCATCTGGATCGGCAGCGAGATGTGGTCGGAGTATTTGCGGATGATGGATTTCAGCTTCCAGCCCGACAGCAGCTCGTCCTCGCCTTCGCGCAGGTGCAGGATGATGTCGGTGCCGCGGCCCGGCTTGTCGATCTGCTCGACGCTGTATTCGCCTTCGCCGGCCGATTCCCAGCGCACGCCGTCCGACGCTTCCACGCCCGCACGGCGGGTTTCCACGGTAATCTTGTCGGCCACGATGAAGCCGGAATAGAAGCCGACGCCGAACTGACCGATCAGGGCCGCGTCGGCCTGCTGGTCGCCGGACAGTTTGCCGAAGAATTCTCGGGTGCCGGATTTGGCGATGGTGCCCAGGTGGGAAATGGCTTCGTCGCGGCTCATGCCGATGCCATTGTCCGAAATGGTGATGGTGCGCGCCGCCTTGTCGAAGCTGACCTTGATTTTCAGCTCGTGGTCGTTGCCGTACAGCGCATCGTTATTGATGGCCTCGAAGCGCAGCTTGTCGGCCGCGTCGGAGGCGTTCGATACCAGTTCGCGCAGGAAAATTTCCTTGTTCGAATACAGGGAGTGGATCATCAGCTGCAGCAGCTGCTTGACCTCGGCCTGGAAACCCATGGTTTGTTTGTTGTCTGCCATTTTTTACCTCAATAGTCTTGTGGAAATCGGGTGTTTCACGGAATTTGCGTGCAGATGGGGGCCGGAGCGGGCTTTTCAAGAGGCAAGAAGGTACAAAAAAACAACTTGCGCTGTGGACAGACCCGCCCGCGATGCTTAGACTGGAGCCATTGTCGCAGATGCAATATCCCCACGCCCGGTTGGAGATCATTGTGAAGCTGGAAAATCCCCTGCCCCTCAGGCTGCCCAAAGACACCTCCGACGCCGCCATGGTGGGCCGGATGCGCCTGCTGCTGTCAACCTCCTGCCTGCTGACCCTGCTGATCGACCCGGAAGCCATGGGCAAGCAGGATATGTTTTCGCGCCTGGCCTTCCTCGCCTACACCCTGCAAAGCCTGCTGCTCTACATGATGGCGCAGAAATCGGCGCTGGCGCGCAGCAAGACCGTGTGCTGGCTCGATGTCGCCTGGTTCGCCCTGATCGTGTATGTCACGGGCGGCGGCAGCAGTTTCTACTACCTGTTCTTCTTCTTCGCCATCCTCACCGCCTCTTTCAGCTACGGCTTCGAGGAAGGCGCGCGCTTCACCCTGGCTTCCTCCGCCCTGTTCGCCGTGACCTCCCTGTTCGCGCAAAACGAGGTGGAGCTGTCGCGCGTGCTGCTGCGCGCCACCTTCCTGCTTGCCCTCGGCTATATGATCGCGCACTGGGGCGGCATGGCCATGGCCCAGCGCGCGCGCCTGGCCCTGCTGCACAAGGTCAGCCAGCTGTCCAATCCGCGCTTCGGCATGGATCGCACCACCAGCTCGGTGCTCGAACACACGCGCCAGTTCTACCGCGCCAGCAGCACCATCCTCCTTATGCGCGACAATAATTCCGAGCACTGGAGCTTGCGCGCCGCCAGCCACGCCAATGCCGGCCGCACCATCCAGGCAAATAACCTGAACGACGCCGCCGCCGCGCCCCTGCTGGCCTTTGGGCCGGAGCAGATCGTGCTACTGACGCGCCCCCTGCACTGGCTGCGGCGCCGCCTGCGCCTGCGCGGCTATGACACCGAGCGCCAGCGCTGGGCCATGCTGCCCGACGCCGCCGGCGTCACCATCGCCGAGCTGCTCGATGCGCGCTCGCTGATCTCGGTGCCGCTGCCCCTGCGGCGCGGCACCGGCCGCCTGTACGTGGTCTCGCAGCGCCAGGACTTCAACCGTTCCGACGCCCTGTTCCTGGTGCAGATCGCGGCCCAGGCCTTTCCCGTGATCGAAAATATCGAGCTGCTCGACCGCATGGCCTCGGAAGCGGTGCTGCGCGAGCGCGAGCGCATTGCGCGCGACTTGCATGACACGACGATCCAGCCCTATATCGGCCTGCGCCACGGCCTGAGCGCGATCCGCATGAAGGCCAGCAACAGCAATCCGCTGAACCAGGATCTGGACAATCTGCTCAATATGACCACCCAGGTAGTCCACGACTTGCGCCACTACGCCAAGCGCCTGCGCGGCGAACCCGAGCTGCGCGAACCGGAGCTGCTGATCGCGCTGCGGCGCCAGGCGGCCCAGGTGCGCCAGTTCTACGATGTGCATATCTCGGTCGATACCGTGGGCGAACTCGATGTCAGCGACCGCCTGTCGGCCGAGGTGTTCCAGATCGTCAACGAGGGCATGAGCAATATCTGCAAGCACACCACCGCGCGCCAGGGTTTCATCGAACTAGCCTGCAAAGCCGGCCAGCTCACGGTGCGCATCGAAAATGAATGCCTTGGCCCGCCGGTGCTAGACTTTACGCCGAACTCCATCGCCGAACGCGCCGCCGCGCTGGGCGGTGTGGCGCGCGTGCAGCGCGGCCAGCACAATAATACGGCGGTACAGATCGTGATTCCTGTATGACGACTCCGAACGAGGCAGCCATGACGCACAGCGACCGGCGCATCCGCATCATGCTGGTGGACGACCACAAGACCCTGCTCTGGGGCCTGGGCCGCCTGATCGACACCGAGGCGGCGCATATGATCGTGGTCGGCACGGCGCGCGACTGCGCCAGCGCAGTGGAGCTGGCGGCCGAAGTCTCGCCCGACGTGGTGCTGCTCGATATCGACCTGGGCGGCGCCTGCTCGCTCGACATCGTGCCGGCCCTGCTGGCCGACCAGCGCGCCAAGGTGCTGGTGCTGAGCGGCACGCGCGACCGCGAGCTGCTGGACAAGGCGGTGCTGAGCGGCGTGCGCGGCGTGGTCAGCAAGGATGAACCGGCCGAAACCGTGATCAAGGCCATCGAAAAAGTCCACGAGGGCGAGCTGTGGCTGGACCGCGCCATGATGGGCCGGGTCTTCGAAGCCATGCGCAATCCGCAGGCGGCGCGGCGGCAAGACCCGGAGCTGGAGAAAATCGCCCAGCTGACCGCCAAGGAAAAGAAAATCTGCAGCATGATCGCGGCCGGCGGCGGCGCCGTCAACAAAGCCCTGGCCCAGCAGCTGTTCATCTCCGAACACACGCTGCGCAACCACCTGACGGCGATTTACCACAAGCTGGGCGTCAGCAACCGCCTCGATCTCTACGTTTTTGCTACCCGCCACCGCCTGGACCAGCACGAAGCCTGAGCCAGCGCCCCTCCTGTTTTTCTCCTTGCTTTTTACCCCGCCGTGCGCATGCACGGTGGGCATCATCTATTGCCTTGCATTAACAAAGTTTGACCGTGACAAATGTCCCGGTCTGCAGGGCAAAAAATGGGTGTGCACACCCAGCCAGAAAAGGAGACTTGTCTGATGTAGCTCAACGGGTGAAAACCTACTATGGACTCATCAGCACGGCGTAGACGCCAGCAGCTGAAACCAGCAGGCAAAGGCCCAACCAGACCGGAGCACAGAATGCGTACTGAAACGAAACCGAGCTTCACCCCCTTCACCTTCCTGTGGGATGAGAGCGGCGACGCCTTTTACGAATTCGTGCTGGTTGCCTCGCTGGGAGCCGTAGTCTGCATCATCGTCTACCTCGCGCTGGGCAAGAGCATCTGAGGCGGATTCCCCAGGTCCGCATCAGTGCAAATTTTTCTGAAGTCCGTTTCACACCAACTGAAAGGAAACATCATGAAAGCGATTAAAAACTTCCTGCGCGACGAGCAAGGTGTCACCGCCATCGAATACGGCCTGATTGCAGCACTGATCGCCGTGGTGATCATCGGCGCCGTCACCATCGTCGGCACCCAGTTGAACAAAACCTTCACTGCTGTCGGCACCAAGCTGACCACGGCCAACGCCTGACCTGCCGCGCGTCCGGGACTCCGCTCGGTTCCGGACGCAATCCCCTCTCTTGTGCGGAGAACCATCGTGAACAACTGCCTCAGCCGCTTCCTCGACGACGAATCCGCCGTCTCCGCCATCGAATACGCCCTGCTGGCCTCCCTGATCGTGGTCGTCATCTTCGCCAGCGTGGCGACGGTGGGCGCCCAGGTCGCCAGCCTGTTCAACTACATCAAGGACCAGGTCATCCTGGCCATTCCATGAAAGCCGCCGCCCTCCGCCGCGCCGTCACGCTGGGTTACGAACTGCGTCCCGTGCTGCGCGCCCACGCCTGGCTGCTGGCCATCGTCGCCCTGCACTTCACGCTGGCGCTGACGCTGTACTACCGCTATCCGGCCCACTACCGCAACACCATGCAGGCCGAAGAATTCCTCGGCTCCCTGGTGATCGGACCGATCTGCGCGCTGACCGCCTACACCCTGTACGTGATGCTGTGCGTGCGCCCGGCCCACCTGCTGCGCTACTTGGGCCGCCAGCTGCGCCAGTACTTGACGCGCCAGCGCCTGCTGTTTGCCCTGCCGGTGCTGCTGATGATGCCGCTGTTCGCCTCGGCCTTCACCATCATCAAGGCCGCCGTGCCGCTCTTCCAGCCCTTTGCCTGGGACAGCCAGCTGTCGCAGCTCGACGCCGCCCTGCATGGCGGCATCCAGCCCTGGGTCTGGCTGCAAATGCTGTTCGGCCATCCGCTGCTGACGGCCGTGATCAATCTGAATTACCACCTGTGGTTCTTCATCATGTTCGCCACCCTGTACTGGATGGCCTTCAGCATGGAGCACGCCAGGCTGCGCATGCAGTTCCTGCTGAGCTTTGTGCTGAGCTGGATCCTGCTCGGCAATGTGCTGGCGATCTGCTTCTCCTCGGTCGGCCCCTGCTACTACGCCCTGGTGCTGGGCGGCCCCGATCCCTACGCCGGCCTGCTGCACTATCTGCAGGCAGCCGACCGCCAGATCCCCGTGCTGGCCCTGGACGTGCAAAAACTGCTGTGGAACGACTACAAGCACCAGATCGGCGTGTCCGGCCTAAGCATCTCGGCCATGCCCAGCATGCATGTGGCCAGCTCCATGCTGCTGGCCCTGCTGGGCTGGCGCCTGAACCGCAAGGCTGGCATCGCGCTCAGCGTCTTCGCCCTCTTGATCTTGGCCGGTTCCGTGCACCTGGGCTGGCATTACGCGGTGGACGGCTATGCCGGCGCGCTGGGCGCCCTGCTGATCTGGCTGGCCGTGGGCAAGCTGCTGCCCCTGCAAAAACCCGCGCCGCGCCGTCTGAATCTGCTGGTCGGCGGCCGCCTGGTGCGCAGCGTGCTGCAAAGGAGGCTGCCATGAAAGCCCTGACCCTGCCTGCCCTGCTGCCGGCGCTGGTGCTGGGCGGCCTGCTGGCCGGCGCCGTCTGGCACGATGTGCGCGCCCGCCGCATCCCCAACCAGCTGGTGCTGTGGGGCGCGCTGGCCGGCCTGGCCCTGCAGGCCACGCTGACGCCGGGCGCCGGCCTGTATGCCGAACCTTTCGGCTCGCTCGGCCTGCTCAGTTCCGCTTCCGGCCTGGCCATCGGCCTGCTGCTGCTGCTGCCCATGTATGCCCTAGGCGCCATGGGCGCCGGCGACGTCAAGCTGATGGCCATGGTGGGCGCCTTCCTCGGCCCCGAGGAAATCGTCGGCGCCGCGCTGTTCAGCATGATGGCCGGCGGCGTGCTGTCGATCGTGGCCGCGCTGTGGCAAGGCTCGCTGCGCAAGGTGCTGGGCAATACCCGCGTGCTGCTGGTGAACAGCGCCCTGCGCGCCATGGGCGGCGACGGCGCACACATTGCAGCGCCGGCCGCGCCGAGCGGCAAGCTGGCTTACGCCATCGCCATTGCCACCGGCACCGTCATCTACCTCGTGCTGGTACGCACTTCCGGCTGGAGCGTGCTGCTATGAACCCGACCACCCATACCAAGGAGCTGTCCGCCATGCCCCAAGCCATTCCCCTCGCCTCGCGCCGCACCAATCTGCTGCTGGGTGCCGTGCTGGCCTGCGCCTGGGCCTTGTTCGCCTGGGCCCATGTGCAAGGCTTCCGCCACAGCGGCGACTGGTCCTATCTGCTGTTCTTCGCCTCCGAAACCCTGGTGGCCCTGCTCTTCCTGCTGCGCTCCGAGCCGGTCAAGGTCTCCCACTCGCCGCTCGACTGGGGTCTGGCCATCGGCTGCACCGCCGCGCCGCTGTTCTTCGCGCCGGCCGGTTGGGCCTTGCTGCCCGCCGCCAAGCTAATTCTGGTGGCCGGCATCGTGCTGCAGATCGGCGGCCTGCTCTCGCTCAACCGCAGCTTCGGCCTGGTGGCGGCGCAGCGCCAGATCAAGACGCGCGGCCTGTACAGCGTGGTGCGCCACCCGCTGTATGCCAGCTATCTGCTGTCCTACTGCGGCTATGTGCTGGCCAATACCAGCATCGCCAACCTGCTGGTGTGCCTGACGGCGGCCCTGCTGCTGGTGGTGCGCCTGCGCCGCGAAGAGCGTTTCCTGTCCCAGGCGGCGGAATACCGCAGCTATATGGAACAGGTGAAGTACCGCGTAATTCCCCTGATCTTTTGATGCCGCAAGGAGCTGCCATGCCCCCCGATGACCACATCAACCGCGTCTGGACCAACGACCCGCTGCGCGCGCCTGCCCCGCGCAGCGTGGAAGACACCGGCCTGCCCTTCCTCTACCTGGTGGAGCTGGTGAGCAAGGTGCTGTACCAGCGCGGCCAGGTGCGCCTGAGCGAACTGTCCTCGCATCTGAAGCTGCCGGTCAGCGTGCTCGATCCCCTGCTGACCTTCCTGCGCACCGAACGCATGTGCGAAGCCGTGCGCCGCGGCGTCAGCAACACCGACGCCGACCTGGTCTACAACCTGAGCGACGCCGGCCGCGCCCGCGCCGCCGAATACGAACGGCGCGACAGCTATGCCGGCCCGGCCCCGGTGGCCTTTGCCGACTACGTGGAGCGGGTGCGCGCCAGCAGCGTGGCCGGCATGCGCGTGGGCCGCGAGCATATGGCGCTGGCCTTCGAGGGCATCGTCGCCGATCCGCTGGTGCTCGATAAGGTGGGCGCCGCCATGAATTCGGGCCGCGCCATCTTTGTGCACGGCCCAGCCGGCAGCGGCAAGACCTTCCTCGCCGAACGCCTGAGCGGCCTGCTCAACGGCCATATCGCCGTGCCCTATGCCCTGCTGATCGACGGCGACGTGGTGCCGCTGTTCGATCCGGTGGTGCACCATGCGGTGCCGGACCAGGATGCCGGCGACCGTCTGTACGACCGCCGCGCGCCGCGCGACCAGCGCTGGGTGCGCGCCCAGCGTCCCGCCGTGCTGACCGGCGGCGAGCTGACGCTGGACATGCTGGACCTGCGCTTCGACGCCACCACCCGTTTATATCAGGCGCCGCCGCACCTGAAAGCCAATGGCGGCATCTTCATCATCGACGATCTGGGCCGCCAGCGCTGCTCGGCCACGGAACTGATGAACCGCTGGATCGTGCCGCTGGACCGCCAGGTCGATTACCTGTCGCTGCAGAACGGCTACAAATTCCCCGTGCCTTTCGACGTGGTGGTGGTGTTCTCCTCCAACCTGCCGCCCGAAGCACTGGCCGACGGTTCCTTCCTGCGCCGCCTGGGTTACAAGATCCATGTCGGCCCGCTCACCCCGTCCCAGTACGAGACCGTGTTCCGCCAGGTCTGCGAACGTCTGGGCCTGGCATTTTCGCCGGAAGCCTTTGCCTGGCTGCTGGCCCACCACGAACGGGAGCAGCGCCCGCTGATGGCCTGCTACCCGCGCGACCTGGTCTGCCAACTGCGCGACCTGGCCGCTTACGAAGGCCGCCAGCCGGAACTCGGTTCCGAACTGCTGGCCTGGGCATGGGACAACTATTTCGCTGGCGCCTGACCGGCCAAGACAGCAAGGGGAAATAAAATGAGAAACACTCGCGCACTCATCATGATGATCGTCGCCATTGCACTGGCCTTCCTGGCCGTGGTGATGGCGGCCCAATGGATCAACGCCCAGGCGGCGGGCAGCACCAGCAAGGTGGCCGTGGCCCAGACCGATATCAGCCTGGGCGCCCGCATCAATCCAGACATGGTCCGCATGGTGGACTGGCCGGCCAGCGTGACGCCGCCCGGCGCCATCAGCGATCCCAAAGTCCTGGCTTCGCGCGTCACGCGCGCCAGCATCCAGCGCGGCGAGCCTCTGCTGGAAAGCAAGCTGGCGCCACCCGGCACCCAGGGCGGCCTGTCCGCCGTGGTGGCCGAAGGCAAGCGCGCCATGACGGTACGCGTCAACGACGTGATCGGCGTGGCCGGCTTCGCCCTGCCCGGCAACTTTGTCGACATCCTGGTCAATACCCAGGAAGAGAATCTGAAAGCCCAGGGCAACCGCGAAGCGAGCATCTCCAAGATCGTGCTGGAACGCATTCTGGTGCTGGCCGTGGCCCAGGAGTCGAGCCGCGACGAGACCAAGCCCAAGGTGGTCAACGCCGTCACCCTGGAACTGACCCCGGAACAGGTGGAAAAACTGGACCTGGCGCGCAGCGTCGGCACCCTGTCGCTGGTCCTGCGCAACCAGGTCGATCCCGACCCGGCCAAAACCACCGGCGCCACCAAGTCCACCCTGCTCACCGGCCACCAGCAGGCCGCCCCGGCGCCCGCCGTCGCCAAGGCGCCGGCACCGGCGCCGAAACCGGTGGCGCGCCGCATCGCCGTCGTGCCCCAGGGCGAGAAGGTGGAAATGATCAAGGGGCTGGAACGCAGCAGCCAGCAATTCTGACGACTACAGGAGCTATCCCATGAAAACGATCCGTACCGCGCCGCAGACTGCCATCCTGGCTTGCATGCTGGCCGCCGCCCTGCCGGCCTTGGCCGCCGCCCCTGCCGAAAATGCCGCTCCGGCCAAGGCAGGCAAGCAGAAAGCCATGGCCGTGGCTTCGGCCACCCCCGCCGCATCGGCCGCCGGCCGCACCGATCTGGCGCCCCAGGTGACGCTGTCCGAAGGCAAGTCCACGCTGATGCGCCTGCCCTATCCGGCAGCCCGCATGTCGGTGGGCGACGCCCATATCGCGGACGTGATCCTGCTCAATCCCAGCGAGATTTATATGCTGGGCAAATCGGTGGGCGCCACCAACCTGATTCTGTGGGCGAAAAACGGCGACGCCACCATCGTCGACATCACGGTAGGCATCGACACCGCCGCCCTGCAGGCGCGCATCAACCAGATGATGGGCAACGACAAGGACGTGCAGGTGTCGGCCGCTGCCGATGCTATCGTCCTGTCCGGCACCGTGCCGGACGTGACCAAGGCCGACCAGATCCTGGCCCTGGCCAACGCCTATGTGCAGCGTACCGCGCGCACCCAGAACGCCACCGCCGGCGGCGCCGCAGCAGCGGCGGCAAACGCGGGAGGCGCAGGAGGCGGCATGCCGATGGGCGGGCAAACCGCGCAGCCCGACCCGCAGACCGGCCTCTCGCCCAAGATCGTGAATATGCTGTCGATCGCGGCGCCACAGCAGGTCATGCTGGAAGTCAAAGTGGCCGAGGTGTCGAAGACCCTGGTTGACCAGTTGGGTTCCAGCCTTGGACTGAGCAAGAGCAATGGCAACTGGACCTATAGCATGTTGTCCAATCTGCTCAGCAATAATCCGAGCGCGCTGGGCGCCGGCAATAGCCGTAACGGGAACTTCCTGTCCATTGATGCGCAAAAGCGCGACGGCCTGGTCAAGGTGCTGGCCGAACCAACCCTGATGGCCATCAGCGGCCAGGAAGCCAGCTTCCTCGCGGGCGGCAAGATCTTCATCCCGGTCAGCCAGACCAATAGCAATGGCATCCCCACCATCACGCTGGAGGAAAAAGAGTTCGGCGTGGCCGTGAAGTTCACGCCCACCGTGCTGGCGGGCGGGCGCATCAACCTGAAAGTAGCGCCGGAAGTATCGGAATTGAACAAGGAAGGCATCGGCATCAGCGCCACCGGTATCAACACCACCGCCATCCTGCCTTCGTTCACCACGCGCCGCGCCGCCACCACGGTGCAGCTGTACGACGGCCAGAGCTTCGCCATCGGTGGCCTGATCAAGAACAATGTCAGCACCAATATCAAGGCCTTACCGGTGCTGGGCGAAGTGCCAGTACTGGGCGCCCTGTTCCGCAGCAGCGATTTCCAGACCGACCGCTCGGAGCTGGTGTTCATCATCACGCCGCGCATGGTCAAGCCGCTGCCGCCCGACTATAGCCTGCCCACCGATGGCTATATCGAACCAAGCCGCAGCGACTTCTTCCTGAACGGCCAGATGGAAGGCCGCAAACAATCGAAAGCCACGCCGGCCGCCGCGCCGCAGGCCTCGGCTGAACCGGCTGCGGCCGGCGCCACCACCGCAGCGGCAGCGCCGAAAACCGCCGGCGGCTTCGATCTTTACTGATTAGTGCAAGGAGAACCATCATGAATCCGAACTTCCTGCGTTTCGCCAGCGTCGGCCTGATCTTCTGCGCCCTGGCCGCCTGCCGCTCCACGACGCCCAACCTGGATGCCCATTTCGGCGAATCGGTCAGCCTGCTGCAGGCGCAGCAGATTCTCGATCCCTCCGCCAGCAACCGTCTGGCCGGACCGGAAGGCATGGACGGCAAGGCCGCCAAGGCCGGCTACGACCAGTATCAAAAATCGTTCCGCGCGCCAGAACCGCGGCCATCCACCTTCGTCATCGGCGTCGGCCGCTGATTGGCATCCGAGAGGCGCATGATGAAAGCCTTCAACCACTACCGCAGGAAGCAGCAAGGCGCCGTGGCCGTGATTTCCGGCCTGGCCCTGCTGCTGGTGCTGCTGCCGATGGGCGGCCTGGTGCTGGATCTGGGCCATCTCTACATCGCCAAATCGGAGCTGCAGAACGCCGCCGATGCCGCCGCCCTGGCCGGCGCCAAGGACTTGAACAACACCGCCGCCGGCATCGACACGGCCATCGCCACCGGCCAGGCCGTGGCGGCCAAAAACCGCTACGACTTCGCCACCGCCGTCAGCATCCCGGCGGCCAACTTCACCTTCTCCGACGATCCGGACGGCCCCTGGGTCTCGGCCACCACGGCCAAGGCCACGCCGCAGGGCATGACCTTCGTCAAGGTGGAAACCGGTTCCATCGCCATGAACACCTATCTGATGCACCTCGCCGGCATCAGCACGGTGAGCACCTTCGGCACGGCGGTGGCGGGCCGCTTCGTCATCAATGTGACGCCGATCGGCATCTGCGCCATCGATCCGGCCAACCGCACCTCCAAATACACTTATGCCGCCAGCGGCATGACCGAGCTGGTGGAATTCGGCTTCCGCCGCGGCGTGTCCTACGATCTGTTCAAGCTTGGCTCCCTGGGCGGCGCCAGCTCCGACCCCTACCAGATCAATCCGGTCGATTCGCCGCCGAGCGCCTGCAGCGCCAGCAACTCCAGCGCCAACTTCACGGCCCCCTTCATGTGCGTGGGGAACAGCGCGGTGCTGACTTCCGGTGTGGGCCAGGTGTATACCAATACCGGCATGAGCGCTTCGCTGGATAAGGCGCTGAACTCGCGCTTTGGCGATTACAGCGGCGGCTCGAAATGCGATCCGGCTTCAGCCCCGCCCGATCTGAACATCAAGGAATATCCCTGCAAGGGCAGCAATCCTTGCAAGGCCGCGTCGAATGTGGACTGGATGAGCGCCAACCAGAATGTGCAGAACGTGGCGACCAGCACCAGCAATCCCAAGCTGCCGAAGTATTCGCTGCCGTCCGAAGCCACGCAGCCGACGACCGCCTCCACCCGCGTCAGCAGCCCGGCCCAGGTGGCAGACTACGGCCCGCTGTGGTCTTACAGCCCGGCTTACCAGGCCGATGGCAGCACGCCGCCCAAGGCCGGCGCGCGCATCACCCCAAGCCAGGCCAATCTGAAACCGATGTATTCGTCGAACTCCAGCACCAACTACTTCGACACCGCCAAGTATCCAACCTCGGTGGGCAGCGGCTTCGACGCCAGCTCGGACCCGGCGCCATACAACCAGACCGGCAACGCCAACTATTACACCTCGGGCGGCGCCGGCGCGCAGGCGAATCGCCGCATCCTGAACCTGGTGTTGATCGACTGCCGCACGGCGCCGGTCGGCCCGGCCTCCTGCGGCAAGATGAACGCCGTCGGCGTCGGCAAGTTCTTCATGAAGACCAAGGCCGACTTCAGCGGCGGCGGCGCGCTGGACCTGGAATTCACCGGCTTGATCGAGCCGGTGCCCACCTCCGAAGTGAAACTGTACCGGTGAACGCCATGAACAAGACCTTCGCTCCCCGCCGCCAGCAAGGCGCCGCCGCCGTCGAATTCGGCATCGTGCTGACCCTGCTCATGACGCTCTTGGCCGGCACCTTTGAACTGGGCCGCGCCTTCTGGTACTTCGACGCGCTGACCAAGGCCACGCGCGACGGCGCCCGCACCCTGAGCGTGGCGCCCACCGCCACCATCTCCTCGCAAGGCGTGGCCGCCGCCAAAGCCATCGTGGTGAACGCCGCCACCAGCGCGGGAGTGCCCGGTTTCAGCAGCACCAACGTCACCGTGACCTGCCTGACCAGCGCCTACGCCGACGGCACCTGCACCGACGGCACAGCGCCGGGCGGCGTGCGGGTGGAGATCGTCAGCTACCAGGTCACGATCGGCGAGCTGATTCCATTCATGATCGGCAGCGCCTCGCGCAACGTGACGCTGACCCCGCGCACCACCATGCGCTACATGCTGTGAGGAGAACGCCATGAACACTGTCTCCGCCATCCGTCGTCCCGCCCCGCTGCAACGCCAGCGCGGCGCCGCCGCCGTCGAATTCGGCATTCTGTGCCTGATCTTCCTGACCATCGTGCTCGGCATACTAGAACTGGGCCGCATGCTCTATCTGTACAACACCATGCAGGAGGTGAGCCGCCGCGGCGCGCGCGAGGCGGTGATCCGCTGGGTCGACCAGGGCAGCGCAATCAAGACCGAAGCCCTGTTCGGCGGCAGCAGCGTGCCGGCCGGCGCGGAAATCACAGCCAGCAATATCTATATCCGCTACCTGAACGCGGCGGGCAATGAAGTGGCCACGCTGCCGTCCAGCCCTGGCGACAATATGTCGGCCTGCTCCGATATCACGCGCGCCGACCAGTGCATCTACAGCGTCAGCGTGTCGCTAGAAAACGTGACCTATATCCCGATGGTGAAGCTGTTCACCTTCCTGAACATCGCCCTGCCGATGGCCAAGGTCACGATGCATGCCGAAAGCCTGGGTTTTAACGATTAATGAAAGCGGGAGGTTGAAGTGAAAATCACTGTCGTCTCAGCCAATGAGAAACTGCTGTTCGAAATCGCGCGCGTGCTGCGCGAACGCAGCATCACCGACCAGGTAGACGTGGTCGCCGGCCCGCTGGACAAGCTGCAAGCGATGGACGCCGCGCAGGCGCCCGCGCTGCTGATCGTGGCCCAGCCGGCCCTCAGCCCAGGCGAGTTCGAACGCCTGGAAAGCCTGGGCATCCAGCATCCCGGCATGGCCAGCATCGTGCTGTGCCAGCTGCAGACGCCGGAATTCCTGCTGCAGGCCATGCGCGCCGGCGTGCGCGAAGTGCTGCCGCTGCCGGCCGATCCCGGCCAGCTGAACGCCGCCGTGCGCCGCATCGAGGACAAGCTGAATGTCAACAACCGCTCCCAGGGCAAGGTGCTGGCCTTCGTCTCCTGCAAGGGCGGCAGCGGCGCCACCTTCCTGGCGACCAACCTGGGCTACGCCCTGGCCGCCACCGAGAACAAGCGCGTCGCCCTGTTCGACCTGAATCTGCAGTTCGGCGACGCCTCCCTGTTCGTCTCCGACCAGAAGCCGGCCGCCAGCCTGGCCCAGCTCTCGCAGCAGATCCACCGCCTGGACGCTTCCTTCCTCGCTTCGAGCATGGTGCAGGTGACGCCGAACTTCGGCGTGCTGGCCGCGCCGGAAGACCCGACCCAGGCCAACGATGTGCATCCCGAGCACATTGACGTGCTGCTCAAGCTGGCGCGCCAGCACTACGACTTTATCCTGCTCGACGTGGGCCGCAGCCTGGACGCCATCAGCGTGCGCGCGCTGGACCAGGCGGACATGATCTTCCCCATTCTGCAAGCAACCTTGCCGTATATCCGCGACGGCAAGCGCCTGCTGAGCGTCTTCCGCTCGCTCGACTACCGCAAGGACAAGATCCACCTGATCGTGAACCGCTACGCCAATAGTGGCGAAATCCGTCTGCGCGACTGCGAGCAGGCTTACGGCACCACCATGTTCCGCACCATTCCCAACCACTACGAGGCCGCCGCGGCTTCCGTCAACCAGGGCGTGCCGATCCTCCAGCTGCAGCGCAACAGTCCCGTATCCAAGGCTTTGCAGGAGATGGCGCGCGAGCTGGCCGGCGACACGGCGGCGGAATCGCGCGGCTGGCTGTCCCGCATCCTGCAGCGCGCCTAACCGCCGCCCCACCCCGATAAAGCCAAGGAGAACACATCATGCTAGCAAGCGCCAATCTGAGAGCAAGGCTGGGCAACGGCACCGGCGGCGCCGCCCCGGTGGTACGTCTGGACAGCATCGACAACCGCGCCTACCAGCAGCTCAAGCACCGCATCCACCAGACCCTGCTCGACCGCGTGGACCTGGAGGGCATGCAGCGCCTGAGCCAGGACCAGATCCGCGACGAGCTGCGCATCCTGGTCGAGCGCCTGCTGGAAGAGAATATGGTGGTCATCAACGATATCGAGCGGCGCAACCTGACGCGCGATATCCAGCACGAGGTGCTCGGCTTCGGCCCGCTGGAGCCGCTGCTGGCCGATCCCACCGTGTCGGACATCCTGGTGAACTCTTCGCAGCAGGTGTACGTGGAGCGTGGCGGCAAGCTGGAACTGAGCAATATCACCTTCGCCGACGACGCCCACCTGATGAAGATCATCGACAAGATCGTCTCGCGCGTGGGCCGCCGCATCGACGAATCCAGCCCCATGGTCGACGCCCGCCTGCCGGACGGCTCGCGCGTCAACGCCATCATCCCGCCGCTGGCGATCGACGGCCCGGTGATGTCGATCCGCCGCTTCTCGGCCGATCCGCTCGGCCTGGAAGAGCTGATCAGCTTCAAGAGCATGACCGAGGGCATGGCCACCGTGCTGCGCGCACTGGGCCGGGCCAAGGTGAATATCGTGATCTCGGGCGGCACCGGCAGCGGCAAGACCACCATGCTGAACGCGATTTCGGCCCATATCAGCGAAACCGAGCGCGTGGTCACCATCGAGGACGCGGCCGAGCTGCAGCTGCAGCAGCCGCATGTGGTGCGCCTGGAAACACGGCCGGCGAATATCGAGGGCAAGGGCGAGGTCTCGCAGCGCGCCCTGGTGCGCAATGCCCTGCGCATGCGCCCCGACCGCATCATCCTGGGCGAGGTGCGCGGCGGCGAAGCGCTGGACATGCTGCAGGCGATGAACACCGGCCATGAAGGCTCGATGGCGACCATCCACGCCAACACCCCGCGCGATGCGCTGACCCGCCTGGAAAACATGATCAGCATGGCCGCGGCCAGCCTACCCACCAAGGCCATGCGCCAGCAGATCAGCTCCGCCGTGGGCGTGGTGGTGCAAGTGGCACGCCTGACCGACGGCAAGCGCAAGCTGATGTCGATCCAGGAAATCACCGGCATGGAAGGCGAGATGATCACCATGCAGGAAATCTTCTGCTTCAAGCAGACCGGCATGGACAAGGACGGCACGGTGCAAGGCCACTTCTGTGCCACCGGCATCCGCCCGCGCTTCTGCGAGCGCCTGCGCGCCTTCGGCCTGCATCTGGCCGACGAGCTGTTCGATCCTAACCATCGCATGGGGTAATGCCATGGACTACCTCTATTACATCACCGGCATCGTGGTCTTCGTGGCCGTGGTGCTGCTGATTGAAGGCATTTACCTGAGCTGGAACTCGTCCAAGGGACCGGAGGCGGAACGCGTGGCGCGCCGCCTGCGCATGATGTCGGCCGGCAGCCATGGCGGCCAGCAGAACAACTCCATGATCAAGCAGCGCCTGCTGGCCCAGTCGCCCGGCATGCAACGTCTGCTGCTGGAAATTCCGCGCATCGGCCAGCTGGACCGGCTGCTGGAGCAATCCGGCCTGGCCTGGAGCGTGGCCGACCTGCTCGGGCTGACGGCGCTGAGCTTCGCCGCCACCGTCGGCCTGGGCCTGTGGCTGCACCTGCCGCTGCTGATGCTGCTGCCGCTGGCACTGGGTGCGGCCTGCCTGCCGATGCTGATGATCGTGCGCGCCAAAGCCAAGCGTCTGGAGCATATCGACCAGCAGCTGCCCGATGCGCTGGACCTGATCGGCCGCGCCGTGCGCGCCGGCCACGCCTTCCCCACCGCCATGAAAATGGTGGGCGACGAGATGCGCGATCCCATCGCCGAAGAATTCCGCACCGCCTTCGACGAGGTCAACTTCGGCATCTCGATGACCGATGCGCTGATGAACCTCGCCACCCGCGTCCCCAGCACCGACCTGCGCTACTTCGTGATCGCGGTGCTGATCCAGCGCGAGACGGGCGGCAATCTGGCCGAGCTGCTGGACAATATCAGCGCCATCATCCGCGCCCGCATCAAGCTGATGGGCCAGGTGCGCGTGCTGTCGGCCGAGGGCCGCATGTCGGCCTGGGTACTGGGCCTGCTGCCTTTCGGCGCGGCGCTCATGATCCAGCTCACCAGCCCGCAGTTCCTGGAAGTGCTGTACACCGATCCGGGCGGCCGCAAGATGCTGGCCATGGCCGCCTTCCTGATGTTCCTCGGTGTTCTGCTGATGCGCAAGATCATCCGCATCCACGTTTAAAGCGCAAAGGAGACAGCCATGAGCATGATGCAGATCGGTTTCCTCGGAGTCCTCTTCCTGACGGTATTCGGCGGCGCGATGGTCCTGCTGAGCCGCTTCAACAGCGACCCGGTACAGCAGCGCCTGGACGCCGTCACCGGCAACGGCGGCGCGCGTTCCGGCAAAGGCCGCAGCCAGGGGCCGACACTGGCCGCCCGCCTGGCGCAGCTGACCGCGCCGCTGGCCAAGCTGTCGGCCAACCCCACCGACTGGGAGCATTCGGCGCTGCGCACCCGCTTCATGAACGCGGGCCTGCGCCATCCTTCCGCGCCGGTGCTGTTCTTCTCCGCCAAGACCGCGCTGGCCGTGCTGCTGCCGCTGGTCGCCTACTTCGCGCTGGCCGTGATGCGCTCCAAAGCCAGCGGCAACACCCTGCTGTTCTGGCTTCTGCTGTCGGCCGCCATTGGCTACTATCTGCCGAACGTGATGCTGAATGTCAGCGTGCGCCGCCGCCAGCTGGAGATTTTCGAAAGCTTCCCCGACGCGCTGGACCTGATGACGGTGTGCGTGGAGGCCGGCCTGGCCATGGATGCCGCCCTGCAGCGCGTGGCGCAGGAGATCGGCCTGAAAAGCGAGGTGCTGGCCGACGAGCTGAATCTGGTGACGCTGGAGCTGCGCGCCGGCTTGAGCAAGGAGAAGGCGCTGCGCAATCTGGCCCTGCGCACCGGCGTGGAGGATGTGGATGCGCTGGTGGCCATGCTGATCCAGGCCGAGCGCTTCGGCACCAGCATCGCCGACTCGCTGCGCGTGCAGTCCGACCAGCTGCGCACGCGGCGCCGCCAGCGCGCCGAGGAAGCGGCGGCCAAGATCGCGCTCAAGCTGCTCTTCCCCCTGATTTTCTTCATCTTCCCCTCGCTGCTGGTCGTGCTGATGGGGCCAGCTTTCCTGCAAATCTATCGTGTTCTGCTGCCCGGCATGGGCGGTGAAGGCAACTGAAAGGAAACCATCATGAACAAGCTCAAACCCATTGCCTTCGCCATCGCCGGCTGCGGCCTGATTGGCGCCTGCAGCACGCCGCCTGCGCGCCAGGAACTGACCATGCAGCCCGTGCTGCGCATCGATTCGGGCACGCGCGCCGGCAACCAGATCGGCACCTGGAACCGCCTCGGACGCTACCACCAGGAGCGCGGCCAGCTCAGTCTTGCTCTGGGCGCTTATGCGCAGTCCCTGGCCCTCGATCCGCGCCAGCTGGAAGCGCGCAGCGCGCTGGCCGCCATCGAAGCGCGCCAGGGACGACTGGAAGCGGCACGCGAGCAGTTGCAGGCGCTGGCTGCCGATTATCCGGCCGAGGCCCAGCCGCATACCAATCTCGGTTATGTGCAATACCTGATGGGCGATTATGCGGGCGCCATCGGCACCTTGCGCAAGGCGATGGCGCTGGGGGCCGGCCCCAAGGCTTACGAGAATCTGCAACTGGCTGAAACGGCGGCGCGCGAGAATGGCCTGCCGGAAGCGGCTGCGCTGGCGGCTGCGATCAAGACGCAGCCCGGTGCCATCAGCCCGGCGTTGGCCGTGGCCAGCCTAGCCAGCGCCGCCGAAGCCTATGCTGCGGCGCCCGCAACCGAAAGCTCGGCGCCGCCCCTCAGCGAAGCCAGCGCCACGCCGGACGCCGGCCAACTGCACCGCACCAGCCGCATGGAGCTGGTGGAACTGAAACCGAACGTGTATGAGCTGAAGCTGCGCCCTGTCGTCACCGCCTTGCCCATGGTGGCCGCCGTGGCGGCGAAAGCGCCCGCCCCTGGTACCGCCGCCGGCACTGCCGCGCGCCGTGCCCGCATCGAAGTCGCCAATGGCAATGGCGCGACCGGCATGGCGCGCCGGGTGCGCGAGCTGCTGGTGCTGTCCGGGATTCCGGTCGACCGCCTGAGCAACGACAAGCCTTACCGCCAGCAGATCACCACCATCCAGTACGGCCCCGATTACGCCAGCCAGGCCGCCGAACTGAAAAGCGCCCTGCAGGGCAAGGCCGTGCTGGAGGCCAGCGACAAGCTGCAAGCCGTCGATCTGCGCCTGGTGCTGGGCAAGGACGCCCAGGCCACGCTGGCGGCGGCCGGACAGACTGCCGATGCCGCGCTGATGGCGAGCACCGGCGGCTCCGACTAGGCGCGCAGCGGACTTCAGCCCAACCGCGCCAGCTCGCGCTGCAGGAAACGCCACACGGCGGGATCCTGCATCGCGGCCACGTTCAGGCGCAGGCGGCTGGACGGCAACTGATTGGGCGAGAACAGGCTGCCGGGCGCCAGCAGCAGGTTCTCGCTCAAGGCGCGCTCGGTCAGCACATTGGTGTCGCAGCCGGCATCGGCCCAGACAAACATGCCGGCCGGCGCCACCACATCCACCGTCAATCCCACCCTCTCCATTTGCTTGACGGTGCGCGAGCGCAGGCTGTCAAGGCGGCTGCGGATGCGCTCCACATGCTTGCGGTATAAGCCCTCCGACAAAATCTTGTAGACCACCCGCTCGCCGAGATCGCTGGTGGTCAGGGTTTGCAGCATCTTGCGGTCGGCCAGGCGCTCGGCCAGCTCGGGCGAGGTGGCGATGAAGCCCACGCGCAGATTGGCCGCCATGGTCTTGGAAAATCCCCCCAGGTAGATCACGCGCCGCAGCTGGTCCAGCGAGGCAAGCCGGGTCGCCGGCTGCACTGCGCTGCCGGGGTGCATATCGCAGTAGATATCGTCCTCCACGACGGTGATGCCGTGCTCCTCGGCGATGCGCAGTATCTGGAAGGCCTTGGCCGCCGACAGCGAGGTGGAGCTGGGATTGTGCAGCACCGAGTTGATCACATACAGCTTGGGCTTGTGGATGGCCGCCAGCTCGGCCAGCTGCACGATGTCCGGCCCGTCGGCCAGACGCGGAATGCCCACCACCTTGGCGCCCAGCGCGGCAAAAGAGCCGAACATCAGGAACCAGGCCGGATCGTCGACAAACACGGTGTCGCCGGGCCGGGTGAATTCGCGCGCCACCATGTCCAGCGCCTGCGTCACGCCGCTGGTGGTGACGAACTGCTCGGGCGTGGCGGCGATTTCCAGTTCGGCGAGCTTGTGCTGCAACTGCTGGCGCAGCGGCAGGAAACCTTGCGGCACGCCGTAGTTCAGCAGCAGATTGCTGTTCTGGCGGCTGATCGCGCGCAGGGCGTTGGCAATGGCAGGGCCATCGAGCCAATCCTGCGGCAGCACGCCGGTACCGGGCATATGCAGATTGGCGGTGGCGCGGAACATATTGCGGATCAGCCAGACCACATCCATGCCGCCGCCCGGCTGCATGCCGGCGCTGAAGTTCATGGCCTCGGCATCGGCCGTTCCCGGCGCGTTCAGCGGCGCGCGTTCGCGGATGAAGAAGCCGGCGCCGCGCCGCGACTCCAGATAGCCGCGCGCCACCAGCTTATCGTAGGCCGCCACCACGGTGAAGGCGGACACGCCGTTGGCGGCGGCGAACTGGCGGATCGAGGGCATGCGCGCGCCGGCGCGCAGCAGGCGGTCGTCGATGCGCGCCGTCACCGTGCGCACGATCTGGTCGATCAGCGACTCGCCGGAGTCGCGCGAGAGCAAGGCGATCTGCCCCGGCCGATGCAAGGATGAAGTCAGCGATGGCGCCGGTGTATTGGTCATTTTACCGTTACAGTATGTGAAATTATATTGATAAGTGTATTGGTACTGTACTGCTTAGCTATTCTACGATACACCCATTATCAATACGATTCCAGCACTGCCATGTCCCTGCCGTCCTCCACCGAACTCGAAGCCGCCGCCGCCATCGTGTACGGCGCCATGCCGCCCACGCCGCAATTTTCCTGGCCCCTGCTGAACGAGGCGCTCGGCACGGAAGCCTGGATCAAGCACGAGAACCACACGCCGACCGGCGCCTTCAAGGTGCGCGGCGGCCTGGTCTACCTGGACGCGCTGACCAAACGCGAACCCGAAGTGCGCGGCGTGATCGCCGCCACCCGCGGCAACCACGGCCAGTCGCTGGCCTTTGCCGCGCGCCGCCACGGCCTGGGCGCGCATATCGTGGTCCCGCGGGGGAACAGCGTGGAAAAGAACGCTGCCATGCGCTCACTGGGCGCCCAACTGATCGAACATGGCGACGATTTCCAGGCCGCGCGCGAACACGCCCAACTGCTGGCGCGGCGCGATGGCTTGCATATGGTGCCGTCCTGGCACCCCGACCTGGTGGCCGGGGTGGCGACCGGCTGGCTGGAGCTGTTCCATGCCCAACCCGATCTGGACACGGTATTCGTCCCCATCGGCCAGGGTTCGGGCATTTGCGCCGCGCTGGCCGCGCGCCGGGCGCTGGGACTGAAAACCCGCATGATCGGCGTGGTGTCCGAGCACGCGCTGGCCTACCAGCTCTCCTTCCACGCCCGCCAGCCGATGGAAGCGCCAGTCAGCACCGAGCTGGCCGACGGCCTGGCCTGCCGCATGGCCGACGCCAGTTCCCTGCCGCCGATTATCGAGCTGGCCGACGATATCGTCGCCGTCAGCGACGAGCAGGTGGCGCGCGCCATGCGCCTGTATTACCGCTGCACCCATAATCTGAGCGAAGGCGCGGGCGCGGCGGCCCTGGCCGCAGCCCTGCTGCTGAAGAACGACCCGCGCGTCAAGGGCCGCAAACTGGGCCTGCCGCTGACCGGCGCGAATGTCGACGCCCCACTGTTCCAGCGCGTGCTGGACGAACAGCCATTCCGGAGCGTGCCATGAAGAACGCCACCCACAGCCCCCTGCCCGGCAAGCCGCTCGCCACGCAAGGCCATGGCGGCCTGTCCGACGAAAGCATGGGCATGCTGCTTGGCCTGGCCGGCGTCGCCATTTTCAGCCTGACCCTGCCCTTCACCCGCATGGCGGTGGCCGCGCTCGACCCGGTATTCGTGGCCATGGGCCGCGCCGTGGCGGCGGGCGTGCTGGCTGCGCTCTGGCTGTGGTGGAAGCGCGAGTCCTTGCCGCCGCGCTCCGCGCTGCCGCAGCTGCTGGTGGTGGCGGCCGGCTGCGTGGTCGGCTTTCCGCTGCTGACCTCCATCGCCATGCGCTCGCTGCCCGCCGCGCACGGCGCGGTGCTGGTGGGCGTGCTGCCGCTGGCCACGGCCCTGTGCTCGGCGCTGCGCGGCAATGAGCGGCCTTCCGCTGCCTTCTGGGCTTCCGCCTTGCTGGGTTCCGGCCTGGTTCTGGTCTTTGCGCTGCGCCAGAGCGGCGGCAGCCTGCATCTGGCCGACCTGGCGGTGTTCGCCGCCGTGCTGGCCGCCGCCATCGGCTATGCGGAAGGCGGCCGCCTGTCGCAAAGCATGGGCGGGCAACAAGTCATCAGCTGGGGGCTGGTGCTGTCGCTGCCGGTGGCCCTGCCCATCAGCCTGTGGCTGATCTGGCAAGACCCTTCCGCCTTCTCCCACGCCGGTCTGCGCGCCTGGGGCGGCTTTGCCTATGTTTCCGTGTTTTCGATGTTTATCGGTTTCTTCTTCTGGTATCGCGGTATGGCGCTGGGCGGGGTGGCGCGCGTGGGCCAGGTGCAGCTGGTGCAGCCCTTCCTCTCGCTGCTGGGCGCCGCGCTGGTGCTGGGCGAGCCGCTGCAAGGGGAGCATATGCTGTTCGCCCTGGCCGTGATCGCGGTGGTCGGCATCGGCCGCCGCGCCCAGATCCGGCGCTGAAACGGGGGCGCAATGGGCTGATACGGGGACGCCGCGCCGGATTTGTGGGCATGTGACGCTGCAAGACGTACAATATCGTTCTCGCGGCTTCGCAGCCGGCACCATTACCCCTAACCCGCCGAACCTTCGGCCATTTTCTTCGGATACAAAATGTCTGTTTACGAAAAACTGAAATCGCTCGATATCACGCTGGCCGCTCCGGCCGCGCCCGTGGCTGCCTACGTCATGCACGTCCAGACCGGCAACCTGGTGTTCATCTCCGGCCACATCGCCAAAAAAGCCGATGGCAACCCATGGGTGGGCCAGCTGGGCAAGAACATTTCGACCGAAGAAGGCCAGCAAGCCGCGCGCGCCATCGCCATCGACCTGATCGGCACCCTGCAAGATGCCTGCGGCGGCGACCTGACCCGCGTGAAACGCATTGTTAAAGTCATGAGTCTGGTGAATTCGACCCCGGACTACACCGACCAACACCTGGTAACCAATGGCTGCTCGGAACTGCTGGGCGAAGTATTCGGCGCAGCGGGCAAACACGCCCGCTCCGCATTCGGCGTAGCGCAAATCCCGCGCGGCGCCTGCGTTGAGATCGAGATGATCGCCGAAATCGCGTAAAACAGATTGTGGGCGACGCCTACCCGGCGCCGCTCTTTTCAAAGCCGCCACAAGCGTGCTTGTTCCCGGCCCGGGCGCCGCCCTGTCCACCTCAAGAGAGAATCGTATGAAAATCGAAAACCCCAATCCGCTCCAGTGGCGCTTCTCCGAACGCGCCAGCCAGATGCAAAGCTCCTTCATCCGCGAGATCCTGAAGGTCACGCAGCAGCCGGAAATCATTTCCTTCGCCGGCGGCCTGCCTTCCCCCGCCACCTTCCCGGTGGAGATGATGAAGCAAGCGTTCGACAAAGTCCTGTCGAATAACGGCAAGGTCGCCCTGCAATACGGCCCGACCGATGGCTATATGCCGCTGCGCCAGTGGATTGCCGATTCGCTCTCGACCAATGGCGCCAGGATCGTGCCGGAACAAGTGCTGATGGTCTCCGGCTCGCAGCAGGCGCTGGACCTGCTGGGCAAGGTGCTGATCGACGAAGGCAGCCGCGTGCTGGTGGAAACGCCAAGCTATCTGGGCGCGCTGCAAGCCTTCTCGGTCTACCGTCCTGAATTCAAGTCGGTCGACACCGACGAACACGGCCTGATTCCCTCCTCGCTGGACAAAGTGGCCCAGGGCGCGCGCCTGCTGTACGCGCTGCCGAACTTCCAGAACCCGACCGGCCGCACCCTGTCGGCCGAGCGCCGCCTGGAACTGGTAGAAACCTGCGCCCGTCTGGGCCTGCCGCTGATCGAGGACGATCCTTACGGCGCCCTGAGCTACAAGGGCGAGCCGATGCCGAAGATGGTGGCGATGAACCCGGAAGGCGTGATCTATATGGGTTCCTTCTCCAAAGTGCTGACCCCGGGCATCCGCCTGGGCTATGTGGTGGCCCCGCTGCCGCTGGTGCGCCGTCTGGAACTGGCCAAACAGGCCGCCGACCTGCACACCGCCCAGCTGACCCAGATGGTGGTGCACGAAGTGATCAAGGATGGCTTCCTCGACCAGCACATCCCGACCATCCGCGAACTGTACGGCAACCAGTGCCAGGCCATGCTGCAGGCGATGGACGAGCACTTCCCGGCCGGCGTCACCTGGACCAAGCCAGAAGGCGGCATGTTCATCTGGGTCACCCTGCCGAAGCACATCAACGCCATGGAACTGCTGGACGAAGCGATCAAGCAGAAAGTCGCTTTCGTGCCGGGCGCGCCGTTCTACGCCAACGAGCCGGAAACCAACACCCTGCGCCTGTCCTTCGTGACCGTGGCGCCGGACCGCATCCGCACCGGCATCGAAATCCTGGGCAAGCTGCTGTCCGCCCGCGTGTAATCCCCTCCCCGCCGCGCGGCAGCGTCCTGCTGCCGCGCACGCTGTTGCGGCTTAACAACGAGAATGACGTTAAGCCGCAACATCTTGACTATAAGTAACTATAATTTCCCATTAGAAATACCGGTTTTACCGATTTGGCTGCCATTGGGCGTCTTTTTCGGTCAACATGGCAATGTTTTCCAACAATTTCCATTGTCCCTTCGGTATGATCGTTGGGACCGAACCCTTCTTTTCAGGCCAGCATGAACCTAGGCGGTACGAGCATTGCCACGCAGCGCGACGCTGCGATTCTGATCGTGGACGACGCTCCAGAGAGCCTGAGCGCCCTGCGCAAGATGATGGTCGAGCAAGGCTATCAAACCTTTGTCGCCAATTCCGGCGAGCGCGCCCTGCAGATCGCGCGCCGCGTGCACCCCGACCTGATTCTGCTGGACGTGGTCATGCCCGGCATGGACGGCATCGAGACTTGCCGCCAGCTGAAAGCCAGCCCTATCACCCAGCGCATTCCCGTGATCTTCATGAGTGCGCGCACCGAAGCCGAGGACGTGGTGGCCGGCTTCGATTGCGGCGCCGTCGACTACATCGGCAAGCCGCTGCGCATGGCCGAGGTCTGCGCCCGCGTGCGCACCCAGCTGCAGATCCGCATCAGCCAGGAGTCCCAACAGGAACAGGCCGAACGCCTGCGCACCATCGTCAACAATATGGCCGAAGGCTTGCTGATCATCGAGGCCGACGGCCGCATCCAGTTTACCAACCCGGCCTGCGACCACTACCTGGGCTATGCCGCGAACGAACTGGCCGGACAAACGATTTCGGACCTGCTCAATCCCCTGGTGGCGCAGGAATACCTCGACTACTTCGCGCGCTACGCCGCCAATCCGGAGACGGCCTACAGCCACGGCACGCGCGAAGTCATCATCCGCCACCACAACGGTTCCTCGGTCTGCATGGACCTGACGCTGACGCCCATGTTCCTGCGCCAGCCCCTGTTCATCGGCCTGCTGCACGACATCACCCACCACAAGCTGTCGGAAGACGCCCTGCAGCGCGCCGCCATGATCGACCCGCTGACCAAGATCGCCAACCGGCGCCACTTCGACAGCTTCCTCGAAAAAGAATGGCAGCGCGCCCTGCGCAGCGGCGCCGCGCTATCGCTGGTGGTGCTCGATGTGGACCACTTCAAGCTGTACAACGACACCCTGGGCCATGCCGCGGGCGACGTCTGCCTGCAGAAGGTGGCGCAGGCCATCAACTCGCACGCCCTGCGCGCCACCGACCTGGCGGCGCGCTACGGCGGCGAAGAATTCGTGCTGCTGTTCGCGGAGACGGATTCGGATTCGGCCTATCTGCTGGCCGAATCGATCCGCGCGCATATCGAGTCGCTGCAGCTGCCGCATCCACGCTCGGTGACCTCGCCGCACATCACCGTCAGCATCGGCGTGGCGACCATCCACCCCAGCCAGCTCGACAGCACCGAGTCCCTGTTCGTGGCCGCAGACCGCGCCATGTACGTGGCCAAGGAAGGCGGCCGCAACCAGGTGCGCGCCACCCGTTCCAGCGGCGACTCGCTGGAGGCGGTGAAGGCGCTGGTGATGCGCTGAGCGACGGCATACAGCAAAGTGTTCAAGCAATGTCCTGCATCAATGAGTTTCTAAGCTCCGCCCAGGAGTTGGGATTGTCCTGCTCCGCGCTGGATGCGGAGTCATCGCGCCAATTCATGGCTGAAGTCATCGGCAAATTCAAGCCGGCGCGCATGTCCGGCCACCTGGCAATTGGACACGACTCCATTTCCATTCCACTGGAACCCAACGAATTCACGTACTCCAGCCATCTGGATGCCGCGCCGGTCTATGTCTTCTTCGAGCAGCGCGCAGCCGACAAGGATCGCGTGCTTATCCTGCACGATGGCAGAAGCCTGGCAAAGGTCTTCGAAAACGCGTTTGGCATGGAATATTTCGCGTCCGACGAAAAGCAGAGCTACCTGCTGGCGGTAAACTGGTACGTGATCGAAGGGGCTGGAGAGTGCGGCGCCTGGATCAAGCGACTGGCGGGTTCAGATCCGGATCATTCCGCAAGGACTAGTTCTGTACTCGATGGGCATCATTAAGCTCACCACTGTATTGACGACGACGCTACATTTGAAGTCGTAGAAATCATCCCTTTCTCTTTATTCAACGACAACACGAACCGACTTGCCTGCCAGGCTTAGCATCCCAACCAGGGCATCAATCGTGAATTTCGCCCCTCTCTTATGCACGATGTCAGAGATATTCGAACGGCTGGTCATCAATATCTTCGCTGCGTTTGCCTGCTTCAGCTCTTGCTCTTCAATCCACGACGACAGTTCCTGCATCAACTGTTCCTTCAAGCGCAAGGTATCGTTGATCTGACGTTGCAAAGCAGCGTGCAAACGCTCGGCCTCTTCCCTGGAAAATCCCAAATCCTGGAAAAGTCCTAGGCCCGGCTTGCTGGTATGCCGAACTTCAGTATCAATTTTCATTTCACACTCCGAAGTTGGGCTAAAGTCTTATAGCGTGCTGTTGCAATGGCCTTATCTTGCCTGCTCGTCAGCAGGCTCTTCTTCTGAAAACAGTGCAAAACATATATCGCCTCGTCAAACTCGGCAACATACATCACGCGAAACGCAGAGCAGCGAGATAACTCAAGCCGCCACCAACGGCTCAAACGATTTGATAGCGCTTGAATAAGTCAGTCTGCTCCAGGTACTCGGCGCAGGCGCAAAGCGCGGGAAAGTCACCCGGCTTGACAATGTCGGCCAGCTTCAACTGAAGAAAGGACCACGCCACCGCAGTGGTGACAGCCGCTTGATCGGGGCGCTGGTCGCACGACAGCGCCACCGTTGCTATCTGCCGGTCCAGCTCGCGACAGGCGGCCAGCAACTGCCCTGTGACACGCTCCAGCCAAGGCTGATGCAGCTTTTCGGCAGGCCGCAGATTGTGCTCATACACCACTTGCACGCCTTTCTCGCACGCCGCCAGGGCCAGCCCCACTGTGCGTAGGGCCATGCCCAAGGCCTGCGGCTGTTGCGGCAACAACTTGGCGCCCGGGTCGCTGATGGCTTCAAAGTAGTCAATGATCAAGGTCGAATCCATCAGCACCGTACCGTCATCGAGCGTCAGCGTGGGCGCCTTGACCACCGGATTGACCCGGGCAAACGCTTCGAAGGTGCTGAACACCGATAGCGGCTCATGTTCAAACTTGACCCCGTACAGGTCCAGCGATATGGCAACCCGGCGGACGTAAGGTGAATCCAGCATGCCCCACAGCTTCATTTTCTATCCTCCACGTATTTTGGTCAAAAGTTCAAAATATTCGATGCCCCGCCTCTATGCAAGCGGAACAAGGTCAACGGAATTCAACTCAACGTGCCTTCGGGTAGCCCGTGATATCGGCAATCTCCTGGTACATCGGCTGCAGGCGCTGGTACATCTTCAGGTACACACGCCGGTACAGCTGATCGTAGACCTTGCGGTTCGCCTCGATCGGCTGAAACACGCGGCCGGGGCGGGTCATGGCGCGGATGGCGCTGTCGAAGCCGGAGTGCAGGCCCAGACCCGCAGCAACCGAGATGGCGGCGCCGAGGCCGGAAGCTTCGTAGATGTGGGCGCGGGCGGCGGGCAAGCCGAAGACGTCGGCCGTCAGCTGCATAGCGGCGTCGCTTTGCGAGCCGCCGCCGGCGACGCGCAGCTCAGTGATGCGCGTGCCGCCGCGCTTTTCGATGCGTTCTTTGCCTTCCCTGAGCGCATAGGCCACGCCTTCCAAAATGGCGCGGTACATATGGGCGCGCGTATGCACGTCGCCGAAACCGATCATCGAGCCTTTTGCTTCGGGTCCAGGGAAGCGGATGCCGGGACTCCAGTAGGGCTGCAGCATCAAGCCCATGGAGCCGGGCGGCACTTCGTTGACCAGGGTGTCGAACAGCGCTTCCGGCACCAGCCCCTGCTCGGCGGCGGCCATCTGCTCGCGGTCGCCAAACTGCTCCTTGAACCAGTTGACCATCCAGTAGCCGCGGAAAATCTGCACCTCGGTGCTGTAGGCGCCGGGAACCGCGGCCGGATACGGCGGGATATACGGCGTGACCTCGATGTATTTGCGGTTGGTGGTATTGATGGTGGCCGTGGTGCCGTAGCTCAGGCAGCCGATATGCGGCTCCAGCGCGCCCGCACCGATCACTTCGCAGGCTTTGTCGGCGGCGGCCGCCACCACCGGCACGCCTTGCGGAATACCTGTCATGCGCGATGCATCGGCCGTGATGGCGCCGATCACCGTGCCCGGCTCCACCAGCTCCTGCAGCATGTCGGGACGGATCGCCAGCGCCTGCCATTTCCAGTCCATGGCGCTGGCCCAGCGATGCTTCTTGTAGTCGAAAGGCAGATAGGCGACTTGGGAGCCGATGGAGTCGACATGGCATCCCGTCAGGCAGAAATTCAAATACCCCGACAGCAGCACGAATTTATCGGTACGGCGCCAGATATCGGGCTGCTGGTCAGCGATCCAGTTGATCTCGGCCTCGCGCTGGAAATAGGCGATGGTGCCATCGACACGGGCCAGCTTGAAGGCGGTGCGCCAGAAGGCATTTAGCTGCGGCACTTGCTCGGTGCGGCGCTGGTCCAGCCAGGTGATGGCGGGACGCAGCGGTTTGCCATCTTTATCCAGATTGATCACCGTGCCGCGCTGCGTGGTGACGGCCACGCCCGCGACGGCGCTGGCGGGAATGGCGCAGCTGTCCCACAGGCGCTGGCAGGCCGTGCAGACCGCTTGCCAATAGGCCTCGGCCTTGTGCTCGGCCCAGCCGGGATGGTCGGAGTAGTAGGCTTGCAGATGCACCTGGCTTTTTGCGGCCAGTTCGCCATTGGGCTTGAACAGCAAGGCGCGCACGCTTTGCGTGCCGTTGTCGATGGATAGGATGTATTGGTCAGCCATACTGTCTCTTGTTCTCCTGCTCTGACGGCAAGCTGTAGTGAGCTTCGCATAATGCCAGATATGCGCTCTCCTCGGTACGCCAGCGCTGCTCGCTCCAGCCCAGCTCCGGCTGGCAGATGGCTTTCACGCGCGGCAGGATGGCGGCCGCGCCGTTGCGCAGCAGCAGGCCGACGCGGGTGCGGCGCAGCAGCAGATCGTCCAGATGCTGCACGGCTTCGTGGCGCGCGGCCCAGCGCAGCTGCGCCCACAGGGTTTCGGTGCCGGGGATGGTTTGCAGTTCGGCGGGATGGGCGGCGTCCAGCAGCGCTTGCGCCTGCGCGCCGTAGCGGCCTTGCAGGCGGCGCGCCTGGCCGGCAGGCAGGCCGCGCCGGTAACGCGGCGCCGAGGCGGCGGCAAAAATGGGTTGCGGACGCAGATCGTCGTTCCAGCCGGGCAGCAGGGGCTTGGCTTGTTTCAGCGCGTCGAGCGCCATCACGCGGAAGGTGGTCAGCTTGCCGCCGGTGACGGTCAGCAGGCCGTTTTCCAGCCAAAGCGCGTGCTCGCGGGTTTCTTTCGACGGGTCGGCCTGGCCGCTGTCGATCACCGGGCGCACGCCGGCATAGGTGGCAATGATGTCGTCCTCGCGCAGATCGAGTTCAGGGAATTGCAGGCGCAGCGCGGCCATCAGATAGTCCACCTCTGCGCGGGTAATGGCCGCTTCATGGCGCAGATCCTCGCCGTGATCGAGGTCGGTGGTGCCGACCAGGGTGACGCCCTCCCAAGGGAAGGCAAAGACCGGACGGCCATCCTGCGGGTGCATCAGGCTCACCGCCTGCGCCAGCGGCAAACGCCAGACCGGCAGCAGCAGATGGCTGCCGCGCAATGGACGCAGACGGCGCGGCGCCCCGCCCTGCACCCGCAGCGCATCGGCCCAGGCGCCGGTGGCGCTGATCACGACCTTAGCCTGCACCGCATGCATTTCGCCGCCCGCGTCCAGCTCATCGCGCAGCTGCACCCCGCGCACACTGCCGCCTTCGCGCAGCAAGCCTTGCACGGACAGGTAATTGAAGGCCGTGCCGCCATGCTGCTGCGCCTCCTGCAGCACGCGCATGACCAGGCGCGCATCGTCGGTTTTGGCGTCGGTATAGCACATGCCGCCGCGCAGGCCTTCGGCATCGATATGCGGTGCCAGTTGCAGGAACTCCTCGCGGGGATAGTAGTGGCGGCTGCGCTGGCCGGCCATGCGGTCGTAGATGGCAAGGCCGAGCAGGAAGGTGCGGCGGCCCGGCTTGCGGCCCGCATAGTCGCCGAAGGCGAAGCTTTGCGGCTCGACCAGTCCGGCGGCCTCGCGCAGCAGCGCCTCCCGTTCGTGGACGGATTCGCGCGTCAAGGCGAACTTCCCTTCCTTCAGGTAGCGCAGGCCGCCGTGCACCAGCTTGGAGGAACGGCTCGACGTGCCCCAGGCGAAATCGCGCTGCTCGACCAGCAGCGCGCGCAGGCCGCGGCGCGACGCTTCCAGCAAGATGCCCGCGCCGCAAATGCCGCCGCCGACGATCAGCACATCCCATTCCTGCGCCAGCAACTGGCGCAGCTTCGCTCGGCCTCCTGGGCGCCAGTGCGCGGCCGGGCTGGCGGCGGCGCCGGGCTGCGCTTGCGGGGCGTTCATGCCGCCAGCCCCTGCGGCGGTACCAGCTTGCCGGGGTTGAGCAAACCTTCCGGATCGAAGTGGCGGAACACGGCCTGCATGGCGGCGATGCCGGCCGCGCCCTTCTCCGCTTCCAGATAGGGGGCGTGGTCGCTGCCCACGCCGTGCTGGTGGCTGATGGTGCCGCCGTTGTCCACGATGGCGCTGCTGACGGCGTGCTTGAGCGCCCTCCAGCGCGCCAGGTCTTCATCGTACTTGCCCGCCAGGCGGTAGACGAAGGTGGTGTAGACGCTGGCCCCTTGCGCATACAGATGCGAGAGGTGGGTGTAGACGTGCACTTTTTCGCCGTACCCGGCCAGCGCCGTTTCGGCTGCGCCCTCCACTGCCTGCATCATGCTTTCCACGCGCGTCCAGTCCACCGCCGTTTCCACCGTGTCGATGGCGTAGCCGTACTGCCAGGCTGCGTTGCGCAGGTAGACGTTGCGGAAGCGGTTCTGCTTCCATTTGTCGCCCATCATACGGCCGATATGTACGCCATTGTGCCGGCGGCACAGGCCCAGCGCGGCGCGCATGGCCGCCTTGGCCTGGCCCTTGCCGCCGCTGGCGCCAATCATCAGCATGCATTTGCCGTCGCGGCAGCCGCGCAGGGACAGCCAGGTTTCCAGCGCGCCGATCAGGCGCTTGTGGCCGGCCAGCGCCAGCATCGTCACCGTTTCCACGGCGTTCGACAGGCGCAGCATCGACAATCCCATGCGCCCCTGCGCCAGCTCGCGCGCGGCCGCTTCGGCCTGCTGCCAATTTGGGAAGAAGACGGCATGGAAGGCTTCGTATTCCGGCACCTTGCTGACGCGCACCGTGGCTTCGGTCAATATGCCGAGACGTCCTTCAGAGCCGAGCACCAGCTCGCGCAGGTCGGTGCCGGCCGCCGATGCGGGGAAGGCCTGCACTTCCAGCGTGCCTTGCGGCGTTTCCACCACGCCGCCGGCAAAGGTCTGCTCGATGCGGCCATAGCGCAGCGATTGCTGGCCCGAGGAGCGGGTGACGATCCAGCCACCCAGGGTCGAATATTCGAACGATTGCGGATAGTGGCCCAGCATGAAGCCGTGGGCGCGCAACGCCGCCTCCAGGTCCGGCCCCAGCACGCCCGCGCCGAAGGTCGCCAATTGCGATTGCTGGTCGAGATGAATCAGACGGCACAGGCGGGTGGTGTTCACGGCCAGCGTCAGGCGGAAAGGATCGAGCACCGTCAGGTGGCCCGCCACGCTGGTGCCGCCGCCGTGCGGAATCAGGGCTACGCCATACAGCCGCGCATAGTTGATCAGCTCACGCACTTCCTGGCTGCTTTCCGGGAAGGCCACGCCATCGGGCGCGGGTCCAATGCGGCCGTAACGCAGCTTGAGCCAGTCCGGCAGGCTTTGGCCCAGCGCATTGCGCAGCCGCGTCTCGGGACTGGTGTCGATCAGGCGGTGCGGCGGCAGGCGCGAGGCGCCCAGCTGGGCGCAAGCCTGCTCGAAGCTGGCGTCCGCCACCGGACTGCCATTGCCGATGCGCGCGGCCAGAAAGCCCAGCGCATCCTCATTCAGGGCGAATTCAATCGCCTCATCCCCCCAGCCATTCCAGCGTCGCATCGTTTCTTGTCCCCTGTGCGGGGCGCTTGCTATACTGGCAAGCGCCATTAGTCATTGACACAAGATTAAGCCGCCAGCCGCTGGCGGTATTGCGCATTCATGACACCAGCCTTGTTCGATTATGCCAAGTTCCCCGCCTGACGCGCCGCGCACCACCGCCGGACGCGTGGCCGGCTCCTATCTACAACCCCTGCTGGAAGCGGCAGCGGCGCGCGGGGTGCAGGCGGCGGCGCTGGAACAGGCGGCCGGCCTGGAAACCGGCACGCTGACGCCGCTGCCCGACGCCTTGCCAGCCGATAGCTACGTGCGCCTGCTCGATGCCGGTGCCGCCCTGTGCAACGATCCGCATTTCGGCCTGCATGTGGGCGAGCGCGTCAAGCTGGGCACTTACAGCGTGTATGGCCTGATCCTGCTCAGCTGCCGCGACTTCGGCCAGGCGCTGGAGCAGACCATGCGCTACGAGCAGCTGGCCCATGACCTGGGCCGTTCGGAGTTGCGGGTGGCAGACGGCACGGCGGCCTATTGCTGGCATAGCCACTATCCGGTGGCCCAGCGCCACCTGGTGGACAGCGTGTTCGCCGGCATCCGCGTATTCGGCAACTGGCTGGCGGGCCAGCAGTTGCCGACCGGCGAACTAGCCCTGATGCACGATGGCGGCGATCCGGCCGGCCATGGCGAATACCAGCGCGTGCTCGGCACCCTGCCCCGCTTCGGCGCCAGCGCCAATATCGGCTATTTCGACGCGCGCATGCTGCAATGGCCGGTGCCGAATGCGGACGTCAGCCTCTACCCGGTCTTGCAGCAGCACGCGGAGCACTTGCTGCGCCAGCGCGCGGCCCAAGCGGAAGCCGACGTGGTGGCCCAGGTGCGCGCCGCCATCCTGCGCGGCCTGGCGCAAGGCCAGGGCCGCCTGGCGCCGGTGGCCGAAGAATTGAAACTCAGCCCGCGCACCCTGCAGCGCAAGCTGGCCGAGACCGGCGCCACCTTCCAGCAGGTGCTGGACCAGGCGCGCTTCGCCCTGGCCCAGGATTATCTGCGCCAGCCCGGCCTAAGCCTGGTGGACATCGCCTTCCTGCTTGGCTTCCAGGAGCAAAGCGCCTTCACCCACGCTTTCAAGGAATGGTCGGGCCGCAATCCCGGCGCCTGGCGCGAGCAGGCGCTGAGCGCCTAAACCTCGCTGCCGCGCACCCGCACGAAGGGACCGATGCAGGTCTTCGTGTCGCGTTTATGGCACATCAGGAACATATTCTTGGAGGGGTGGAACAGGATGAAGCTGGCCACCGACTGGCCGACCTGGGTGATCTCGCCGGTGCAATCCTGCTTGCCGTTGTCCTTCACGATCTTGTCGTTGGAGGCGTAGAAGCCCAGTTCATCAGGCTGGTCGGCGATCACAAACTCGGTCTCGGCCACTTCCGAGGCGCTGGTGATCAGGGAAGTGCCGTCGGCGCGGATGCGGTAGACCTCGTGGCAGGAACCGTCCGGCACCACGAAGCGCCAGGTGCCGACGATGGGATGGTCGTCGCGCACCGGCAAGGCCACCGCGGCGGCCGCCGCCGCGCCAAACAGCGCCGCAGCGCCCAGGGCAAGCGTAAACGGGGTTTTCATGGCATACCTCGGCGTGAAGGACGCTTGCGCGGCAATATCCTTAGTATATGCCTGCCAGACCGTTTGCACGCGCCCCATACACGGGCTACAACACTATTTCTCGGCGACGGCCTTCAGCTGCGCCAGGCCTTTTTCGAAGTCCTTGCCGATCATCTTGTCCATGCTGACGAAGACGCTCATGACCTTGGAAACGAAAGGCATGGGACCGCTCATGGTCCAGTTGACCTGGGTGGCGTCGCCGTTCGGCTGCAGGACGAAGTCGGCGCTGTTCTGCGAAGCGAAGGGGCGGATGAATTCGAGCTTGATGCCGACCTTGGCCGGGGTGGGGTTGTCAATGATTTCCATGCGGCCCTGCCCCACCTCGTCATTGCCGTTCCAGGCATACACGGCGCCCTTGCCGCTCTGCGGGCCTTCGAAGCTGCGCTGCATTTTCGGGTCGAGCTTCTCCCAAGGCGACCAGGCTTGCCAATTGTGGAAGTCGTTCAGGTAGGCGACGATTTTGTCGGGCGGCGCCTTGATGGTGGTACTGCGCTGGACGGTGAAAGTATCCGGCTTGGAGGCGGCCAAGCCAAGGATCACGAGAATAACGACGATGAGGCCAAGGCTGATTTTTTTGATCATGGATGTCTCCTCCTTGCGGAATGATTATCAGAAACGCAAGACTATCACATAATCCAGAACATGCACCGGCAGCACGC
>NZ_JABWEB010000019.1 GCF_013369485.1 Massilia sp. BJB1822 | reverse complement strand
GTGGGTCAGATTCCGTTGCAAATTCGTGGGGAAGGTGGGTCAATTTTCAACGCAAATCAACACGATCAGTTCCAAATTATGGTGGCCGTTGCTTACCTTATCCAGAATTCGCACCCCATCACCACCGCCTTTAAGCATGATCTTATAAAGAATCTTGCCATTCTTCCTGTATGTAGTGACGAACCAATACCTGAACAGGTGTGCCCCATAGAATGCAGAGCAATAGGGTTCCAAGCTGGGCCGGACAAAATAGTCAGTTAAGCCATCATCATTAAGCTGGATTGCCTTGGCTATAAAAAACTTACCAGTCGCGTTCTTCCTGAGTCCCTTGTCTTGCAGGCACTCTCTAAGCTGGACAGCATCCTCTTGCTCGCTTTGGAGAATCAGCTTAACCACACCTGCCGGTGGTTCTATTTTCCCTTTCAGATCTAATTCTGTCTCGGAGTAAAGCAAGACCTGCGCTGGACTTGGCAACGCCAGCAAAGCCGCGAAAATGAGGAACAACACTCTTCGCACGGCTATTGCGCCTGGCGGGCCGCCAGCCGCGGCAGATAGCTGGCGACCATCGCCGCCGACACCTTCGCCACCTCGCGCGGGTTGAGCGGAACGTCGAACAGCAACTCCACGCCAGCGTAAATCATGTCGATGGCCACGCGCCCTGCCAGCATCAACTCCTCCGGGGGAACATTCGGGAAGGCTTCGGCCAGCAAACCCGCTTGCGCCTCCGCCACCATCGCATGCGAATCGAGGCGGACATTCTGCACGGTCGGCACGGCGCGCAAGGCACGCAAGATCCAGACGCCGCCCGGCATCTCCTCCGTGACCGCATAGGTTTCGAGCAGCAGACCGGCCAGCGCTTCCTCAATACCCGGCACGGGACCGGCCAGCACCTCCGCCGTAATCCAGCGCGGAATCAGCTCGTTCTGCTTGTCCATCAGGCGCTTGCCCAATTCGCACAGCAAGGCGTACTTGTTCGGGAAGTAGCGGTACAGCGCCGGCGGCGTCAGTCCGGCGCGCTCGCACACCATATTCGTCGACAGGCGTTCGATGCCGACGTCGGCCAGCAGCTCGGCTGCCGCTTTCAAAATCAGTTCGTAAGTTTCCGTGCCGCGCTGCTGCGCGGGCATTTTTTTGGCTGTCAGGCTGGGTTTGCGTTTGGTGCTGCGGATAGCCATGTGTCGAAAAAGTTGAAGACGTGATGGGGATGAATTATCCCATGAATAAAATTGTTGCTAAACGATAGTCATAACTATACGATAGTTAAAACTACCAAAACTGGAGGAGACATGAAAAAGTTGCTTGCAATTTGGATGTGTATCTGCGCCGGCTCCGCATTCGCCGCCGCACCAGAAGAAGCCAAGGGCTTGTGGCTCACCGCCGAGAAGGATGCGGTCATCGAGTTCAACGCCTGCCCCGACCGCGCCAACTCCCTCTGCGGCCGCATCGTTTGGGATAAGGATGCCGGCACCGCCAAGGACACCTGCGGCGAACAAATCGCCCAGCTCAACCGCTACGACGGCGAAGCCTGGCGCGACGGCTGGATCTACGACCCGCGCGACAAGAAAACCTATAAAGGCACGCTGCGCGTCAAGGACCGCATCCTCAAGATGCGCGCCTTCGTCGGCGTCGAAGTGCTTGGCCAAACCGAGCAGATGACGCATGTCGATGCCCTGCCGGCCACACCGGTCTGCAAAAAATAAGCAGCTGTCGCAATTTCGTCGCACCAAAACAAAAAACAACCGGAGACTCCCATGCGTCACATTTCCACCGCCGTTCTGGCGGCAATGGCTTCGTTCGCCCTTTTTTCCTTGCCCTCGCACGCCGCCGAGCGTGAGATTGCGTCCTACTCGCTCGATACCGATGTCACCGTCTTCAACGACCTGAGGACGCGCGGCCTCTCCGATTCGCTGATGCGGCCTGCAGTGAAGCTGGGTCTGCAGCTTGCGCACGAAAGCGGCATGGTCGCCATCGTCGAAGTGGTCAACGTCAGCAAGAAGCAATTCCTGGGCGGCCGGGGTATCGACGTGACGCTGGGCGGCGGCTACCGGTTCGGCGATCCGGAAGCCTGGCATTTCGGCGTTGGACTGGCGGCTGAACTCTTCCCCGGTGCGAAGTTCGAGGCGCCGCATGGCTTCGATATGTCCGAGTTCACTCCAACCGACGTGCGCAGCACCAGCTACAGCAGCCGCTTTGCCTTGTTCGAATTCGGCTATGGCAATATCGAAGGCCGCCTGCTCGATGTCATCTCAAAGACGTATCGCGGCGCCGATACCGGCGGCGTTTGCGGCTCGCTGCTGCAGTTCTCCGCCGATCCGACGCCCGCCTTTGAATGCTATGCGCGCGGCGATCATAATTCGCGCGGTTCCCTCCTCTTCGACCTCACCTACAAAACCGACGTCGCCCCGGCCACCACGCTCACGCTGCATGCCGGCCGCCAGCGCGTCGCCAACTTCTCCGAAGCGAATTTCAACGATTACCGCATCGGCTTGACGCGCAAGCAGTGGGGCTTTGAATGGAATGCCGACTGGGTCATGACCCGCAACAAGGTGCGCGAACTCTATCTCACCCTCGACGGCAGCAAGGTGCGCGCCATCGACAAGGACAAGCTGATGCTGTCCGTGACGCGCCGCTTCTGAGGACGAGATCATGAAAATCCGATTGACCATCGCCGGGGCGCTAAGCCTTGCCGCTGCCTTCGGCGCGCAGGCCGAACCAACCGAACGCCAGATCAAGCTATTGCAGAACAACTGCGTCCAATGCCACGTCCGGCCCAACACCGGCACGCCCTTGATGGGCCGGCCCGAGGATTGGAAAGACCGCAAACGCCAAGGGGAAGAAGCCATGCTGCGCAACGCCATCCAGGGCATACGCGGCATGCCGCCGTCCGGCTATTGCGCCGCCTGCGACGAAGCCGACCTGCGCGTGCTGGTGCGCCTGGTGTCCGGATCGAAGGAGAAACAATGACGCAAACGAGCCGACGCCGTTTTCTCGAAGCGACAGCGGCCGGCATGGCCGCCACGCTGCTGCCGGGCTGCGTATCCCGTTCCTCCGAGCCGCAGATGCCAGTGCCCTATGAACTGGGCAAGCCGCTGCCCTGGGTGAACTGGGCGGGCAACCAGCACTGCCTGCCCGCGCAACGCCTTGGGCCAGCCTCGGAAGCGGAAGTGGTCGATATCCTGCGCCAGGCCAAGGGCGTGGTGCGCGCTGTGGGTTCGAGCCACTCCTTCAGCGGCGTGGTGCCGACCAGCGATACCTTGGTCGCCACCGACTTGCTGAGCGGTTTGGCCAGCCACGACGCGCAAACACTGCAAGCCGAATTGTGGGGCGGCACGCGGCTGCACGATGTTGGCCCGCTGCTGGAGAGCGTCGGTCAGGCTCTGAGCAATATGCCCGATATGGATTACCCCTCGCTGGCCGGTTCCATCGCCACCTCGGTCCACGGCACCGGGCCGCGTTTCGGTTCGCTGTCGAACTATGTGGCGGGCCTCACGCTGGCAACGCCAAGCGGCGAGCTGATTGACTGTTCGGCCATACAAAATGCGGAGATCTTCAATGCGGCGCGCACATCGCTTGGCGCCATGGGCATCGTCACGCGCATCCGGATGCAGAATCAGGCCGCGTTCCAGCTCACCGAAGTCAATCGCATCGAGAAAACGGAAGACGTGCTGGCCGATCTGGACAAGCGCATGACCCAGCACCGGCACTTCGAATTCCTGCCCCTGCCGCATTCGGATTTTTGCGTGACGGTGGCGACCGATCCGGCCAAACCGGGCGACAGCAAGGCCGGGGAAGACGATCCCCAGGTCGTTCTCGATCTGCGCAAGATTTTCAACGCAGTGAGCTGGATGCCCAATTCAAGCGCCGTCTATGACTGGCTCCTGAAAACCCTGCTGGGCGGCGCCGGATCGACCATCAACACCGGTCCGTCCTACAAGGTGTTTCCCCATGTGCGGGTAGTCCGCTTCCGCGAAATGGAATACACGGTGCCGCTCGAATCGGGTCCGGCCTGCGTGCGCGAAATCCTGAAGACGATGCGCGACAAGAAAATCCCGGTGTGCTTCCCACTGGAGTACCGGCACGTTGGAGCGGACGATATCTGGCTGTCGATGTTCGAGGGGCAGCCCGGCGCGTCCATCTCGGTGCACCAGTTCGGCGATACCGACTACCGCCCCTACTTCGCCGAGATCGAACCGATTTTCTGGAAATACAAAGGCCGTCCGCACTGGGGAAAAATTCATACGCTCGATGCTGCCCGTCTGTCGG
The DNA here is from genome assembly GCF_013369485.1 of Massilia sp. BJB1822. Lineage (GTDB taxonomy): Bacteria > Pseudomonadota > Gammaproteobacteria > Burkholderiales > Burkholderiaceae_D > Rugamonas. The sequence continues at coordinate 82,688 of NZ_JABWEB010000019.1, read as the reverse complement.
CCCTGTATCCCCGGCACTGGAAGGACTTCCACGAAGTTCGCCGTTCGCTCGACCCTCAGTCCAAGATGCTCAACGCCCACCTGAAACATATTTTCGGAGCTTGATATGGTTTCACGCCGTACCTTACTGCTTGGCGGCACAGCAGCCGCCGCCACCGCCCTCGCCTTCTCCAGGCCAGCCGAATCCAGCGGCGGACATGCCCCCTATTACGCCAAGCTCAATGCCTTATTGCGCAAGCAAGGCATCGACAGGCCCGTGCTCCTGATCGATCTAGACCGGCTTGACCGCAACATCGACCGCGTCGTCCAGTCGGCCAAGACCGGAACCCCGCGCACCTTCCGCATTGTGGCCAAATCGGTTCCCAGCCCGGCTCTGGTCGAATACATCGCCAAGCGCGCGGGAACGGAGTCGGTGATGGTGTTTCATCGCCCCTTCATCCAGGAACTGGCGCGCCTGCGGCCGCAATCCGACCTACTGCTTGGCAAACCGATGCCCGTGGCAGCCGTGGATACCTTCTACAAACAGCACAAGGGACCATTCGACCCGTCGCGGCAACTGCAATGGCTGGTCGATTCGGATGCGCGGCTGGCGCAATATCTCCAGCTGGCGAAAGGACAGGGACAGCGCCTACGCATCAATCTGGAAATCGATGTGGGCCTGCACCGGGGCGGTTTTACCACTCCAGCCGCCGCCGCGCAGGCACTGCGCGTCATTGCCGCCAATCCAGAGCAGCTGATGTTCTCGGGCTTTATGGGCTATGACGCACACATCATGGGTTTGCCCGGGATGCTGGTCCAGGGAGAAGTCGTCAAGGTCAAGGCCCGCTATGCTGCCTTCGCCGATATGCTGGCCAAGGAATTCCCCCAGTTGGAGCAAGGGCCGTTGACCTTCAACGGCGCAGGCAGCCCGACGTTCCGCCATCACGAAGCCGGCTCGCGCATCAACGATATCTCCGTCGGCACAGCACTACTCAAGCCATCCCATTACGACCTGCCGGCGCTGGCAGACTTTGAACCCGCAGCGTTCATCGCTACGCCCGTCCTGAAGCGCCACGCCAATACCGGCGTTCCGACCATGGAGTGGCTGAGCGGCCCGATAGTCGCGTGGGACCGCAACAGCGCCGACATCCTGTTCGCCTACGGCGGCAACTGGCTGGCCAACCCGGAATCGCCTACCGGAATCACGAAGGCGGGCCTGTACACCAGCTCCAACCAGGAAGGCTATCTCGCAGCCAAAGGCGTCGCCCTCGCGCCTGACGACTTCATGTTCCTGCGGCCGACGCAATCGGAAGCCGTGCTGCTGCAATTCGGCGATCTGGTTGGCATACGCGGCGACAAGATCGAATGCCGCTGGCCGGTGCTTGAAGCCCATCTTTGATGAATAGAATTATACGAATCATCAGCTTACTCGCTGCCTGTCGACAGCTCACACTGAAGGACGCCATTGCGGACGCGATTGACGAAGACTAAATCAAATTAAAAGTTAGAAGAAATGACGCCAGTCGGCGAGCCAGGCGGGGATCTCTTCCACCGGCATCGGACTGGCGATGTAGAAGCCCTGGGCGTAGGTGCAGCCCAGGCCTTGCAGGAAGTCCCAGTCCTGGCGGGTTTCGACGCCGACGGCGCAGGAATGGCGGTCAAGACTGCGCGCGAGGCCCAGGCAGGATTTGAGCACGGTGCCGATGGCGCGCTTTTTCGAGGCGCCATCGACAAAGCTGCGGTCAATCTTCAACTCGGAGAATGGGATGGCGGCCAGCAGCTGCAAATTCGAACGCGCCGTGCCGTAGTCGTCGATGGCGAGGCCGAAGCCCAGCATGCGCAGGCGCAGCAGGCGCTCCAGGAAGTGGGCGTTGGTGGAGAGCACTGCCGATTCGGTGATTTCAAACGTAATGTAATCGGCCAGGATGCGGTGGCGTTCCAGGCAGGCTGTCATCTGCGGGATAAACTGGGGATGAGCCAGCGTAGTCGGATCGACGTTGACCGAGAAGGAAAGCGGAATGTCCTGGTCGTGCAGCGCGCGGCAGGCGGCCACGGATTTTTCGATCATGCTCCAGTCGAGGAAATCGATGCGGCGGTTATCTTCCAGCACGCCGACAAAGGCGGCTGGTCCGAGTACGCCGTGCTGGGGATGGCGCCAGCGCGCAAACATCTCCAGGCCTTTCAGCTGCCCGGTTTCCAGCTCGATCTTGGGCTGGAAGAAGGGATCGAATTCGCGCGCCTGCAGGCCGCGGCCCACGTCGGCAAAGCTGAACGATGGCAAGTTCACCGGGCTGGCCGGGACGGCGGGCGCCGTATAGTTGGCGATCAGCGGTTGCAGGCGGGTGATGCTGAGCGGCTTGCCGAGGGCGCCCAGCAGATTGACGCCGTAGGCCAAAGCCATTGTTTCGACGCAGAACAGCAGGTCGCCGCTTTGCGCGCCGACCACGATCAGGCCGGCCTTGCAGTCGGAGTCCGAGAGGCGGCGGATCAGTTCCAGAGCATCGATGCCGGGCAGGCCCAGGTCCAGCACGGCGATATCGATGGGCGGCTCGCTGCCCTCCAGCATATTCAGGGCGGTCTGCCCATCGCCCACCGCCGAGACGCGCACGGCGCCCATATGGCGCAGCAAGCCGGCCAGCAGCTCGCGCTGCACCGGTTCGCCTTCCGCCACCAGAAAATGCAAAGCCGCGATATCCATGGATTGCTCCTGTACGCGCGCCGCGAGGGCATTAAGCCTGATTTTGCCTTACTTGCTCGAAAAAGCATACCGCTGCGCAGGCGGCGACGTTCAGCGACTCAACCTTGCCAAGGTGGGGAATCACGACCTGGTGGCGCGCCAGCGACAACAGTTCGTCCGAGACGCCCTGCCCTTCATGGCCCAGCACCCAGGCCACGGGTTGGCGCAGGTCGACATCGTACAGGCGCTGTTTGGCGTAGCCGCTGGTCGCCAGGGTGGCGATGCGGGCATTCTCCAGCAGTGGCGCCAATTCGACGTTTTCGAAAATATCCAGCACAAAGTGGGCGCCCATGGCCGCGCGCAGCACCTTGGGCGACCAGCAGAACGCTGTGCCGGGGCTGCAATACACTTCCTTGATGCCGGCCGCCGCCGCGCTGCGCAGGATGGAGCCGACATTGCCGGGGTCTTGCAGATTATCGAGCAGGACGGCGTTCACGGTCAGCGCGGCCGGGGTGTCGCGCTGCGGCGTTTCGACCATGAACATCAGGCCGACGCCGTGTTCGACCTGGCTGATGGCGTTGTACAGCGCGTCGGGCAGGCTCAGACAGTGGGCGTGGTGGGCCTGCAGCTGCATCACAATGGCCGCCACTTCCGGATGGTGCAGCGCCGATTCGCTGACGATGCACTGCTCTGGCGCGCCGCGCAGCTGCAGCCAGGTTTCGCACAGGTGCACGCCATCCAGCAGGGTGCGGCCGGCCTTGCGGCGCGCCTGCGAGCTGGTGGCCAGCTGCTTGAGTTCCTTGTATTGCGCGTTGTCGCGCGAGGTGATCGATTTCATCGCAGCGCCTCCAGCACCTTGCGCACCGGCGCATAGGAGCGGCGGTGCACCGGCGATACACCGTGCAGTTGCAGGCGCTCCAGATGCAGGGCCGTGGGATAGCCCTTGTGCTGGTCGAAGCCGTACTGCGGGTACTGCAGATGCAGCTTGACCAGCGCCGCATCGCGCGCGGTCTTGGCCAGGATCGAGGCGGCCGAAATGGCTTCCACCTTGTTGTCGCCGTCGACAATGGCGATGGACTGGATCTTCATCACCGGGCAGCGGTTGCCGTCGATCAGGGCCAGGGTCGGTATGGTGGACAGCGCCTCGACCGCGCGCCGCATGGCCAGCATGCTGGCCTGCAGGATATTGATCTTGTCGATTTCCTCTTCCGACGCTTCGGCAATGGCCCAGGCCACGGCGTTCTGCATGATCAGCGGCGCCAGCGCGTCGCGCTTGGCTTCGGTCAGTTTTTTCGAGTCGCGCAGGCCGTCGATAGGACGGCCGGGATGCAGGATCACGGCGGCGGCGAACACGGGACCGGCCAGCGGGCCGCGCCCTGCTTCGTCCACGCCGCAGATGATTTCGTTGGGCGAGTCCGGCAAGTCGTCAAACAGGCCGTTTTGTTGGTTCTTCACTTTGAATTGATCACTTTCATGACCGCTGCCGCCCCTTCTGCCGCGCTATTGCGCAGCAGGCTATGGTGCATATCGGTAAAGCGCTGGGCCAGACGCAGACGGTGCGGCGCATCGCTGAGCTGCTGCCACATGGCTTCGGCCAGGGCTTCAGCGCTGGCGGCGTTCTGCAGCAGTTCCGGCACAAGGAATTCGCGCGCCAGGATGTTCGGCAGACCGATCCAGGGCTGGTAGCCCATATGGCGCATGATTTCCCAGGAAGCGCGCATCATCTTGTAGGCGATGACCATGGGCTTCTTGAACAGCGCCACTTCCAGCGAGGCCGTGCCGGAGGCCACCAGCACCGCGTCGGCGGCGCAGATGGCGGTGTGCGACTGGCCGTCCAGCAGCGTGATTTCCACGTCCTGCAGGCCGGCTTCGGCTACCAGCTGCAGGAAATACTGGCGCTGCTTCTCGCCCGCCATCGGCGCGATGAAGCGCAGCGAGCGGTCGCGCTGCTTGAGCAGCTTGCAGGCGCCGACAAAGGCAGCGGTGTTGTACTTAAGTTCGGACATGCGGCTGCCCGGCATCAGCGTGACCACATTGGCATCCTCGGGCAGGCCAAGCTGGCGGCGCGCGCCCGCTTCGTCCGGGTTCAGCGGAATCACTTCCGCCAGGGGATGTCCAACATACGTCACCGGCACGCCAGCCTTCTGGTAGATCGCTTCCTCGAACGGAAACACCACCAGCATGTGCGAAACGGATTTGATGATTTTCTTGATGCGGCCACCGCGCCAGGCCCAGATCTGCGGCCCGATATAGTGCACGGTGGGGATGCCGGCCGCCTTCAGGCGCGCTTCCAGCCCCAGGTTAAAGCCCGGATAGTCGGCGCCGATGAAGACCGCCGGCCTTTCGGCCAGCAGCTGTTCGCACAGCGTATTCTGGATGCCTTTCAGCTCGCGGTAGCGCGGGATGATTTCGAACAGGCCGCGCACGGTCAGCTTGTCCATTGGCCAGTGCGATTCAAAGCCTTGGGCCAGCATATTCGCGCCACCGATGCCGTGGAAGCGCGCCTCGGGCAGCTGCGGACGCAGGCCGCCCAGCAGGCGGCTGGCCAGCAGGTCGCCGGACGGTTCGCCGGCGACGACCGCGATCGAGAGATCAGCGGACGATGCCACGGCTTGCCGTATCCAGGAACTCGCGCATGGCGCGCACATGGACGTCGCCGCCGCTGGCCACCACATCGGCTTCGGCTTCCTGCGCCAGCAGGGCCGCCTTGGCCTCTTCCAGCGTCAGGCCGGAGCGGTACAGGGTCTTGTAGGCGGCGCGGATGGCGTTGATCTGCTCGCGCGTGAAGCCGCGGCGTTTCAGGCCTTCGATGTTCACGCCATGGGCCTGGGCCGGATTGCCGTTCAGCAGAACGAAAGGCGGCACGTCCTGGGTCAGGCTGGTGCTCATGCCGACGAAGGCGTGGGCGCCGATCTTGCAGAACTGGTGCACATTGGCGAAGCCGCTCATGATGACCCAGTCGCCGATTTCGACGTGGCCGGCCATCTGCGCATTATTCGAGAAGATGGTGTTGCTGCCCACCGTGCAGTCGTGCGCCAGGTGGACGTAGGCCGAGATCCAGTTATCGTTGCCGAGCGTGGTCACGCCCTTGTCCTGCGCCGTGCCGGTATTGAAGGTGCAGAATTCACGGATGGTGTTGCGGTCGCCGATCACCAGGCGGGTCGGCTCGCCCTTCCATTTCTTGTCCTGCGGCGCGGCGCCGATGGACGAGAACTGGAAGAACTGGTTGTCCTTGCCGATGGTGGTGTGGCCTTCGATGACCACGTGCGGGCCGACCTTGGTGCCGGCGCCGATCACGACGTTGGGACCGATGACCGAGTAAGGGCCGATCTCGACGCCCTCGTCCAGCTGGGCTTTCGGATCGACGATGGCGCTTGGGTGTATCGTTGCCATTACTGCCCCGCTGGCTGGCTCGCGTCGGCGGCGTTACGGATGGTGCACATCAATTCGCCTTCCACGGCGACCTGGCCGTCCACGGTGGCGACGGCCTTGTACTTCCAGATGCCGCGCGCAACGCGCAGGATTTCCACGTCCATTTTCAGCTGGTCGCCAGGACCGACCGGGCGCTTGAAGCGCGCATTGTCGATGCCCACGAAGTAGACCACCGAATTCTCGTCCGGCTTGATGTTCATGGTCAGGAAGGACAGGATGGCGGCGGTCTGCGCCATCGCTTCGATCATCAGCACGCCCGGCATCACTGGCTTGTGCGGGAAGTGGCCGTTGAAGAACTCCTCGTTTACGGTCACGTTCTTGATGGCGGTGATGCTCTTGCCCGATTCCCAGTTCAGCACGCGGTCCACCAGCAGCAGCGGATAGCGGTGCGGCAGGAATTCCTTGATTTCGCAAATGCCCAGGGTCTTGTTTTCAGTAGTCATGATTCGTCTTGATTCGTTATCGTTTTAATGGTTTTTTCCAGCGCGCGGATCTTGTCGCGCATGGCGGACAAATTGCGCACGATGGCGGCGGATTTTTCCCACTCGCTGTTTTTCGCCAGCGGATAGAAGCCGGTGTACTGCCCCGCTTCCAGGATCGAGCGCGAGACCATGCTGCCCGATGAGACGTGCACATGGTCGGCGATGGTCAGGTGGCCCAGCACCATGGCCGCGCCGCCGAAGGTGCAGTACTTGCCGATCTTGGCGCTGCCTGCCACGCCGACGCAGCCGGCCATGGCCGTGTGCGCGCCGATATGGCAGTTATGGCCGATCTGGATCTGGTTGTCCAGCTTGACGCCGTCTTCGATGATGGTGTCGGCCAGCGCGCCGCGGTCGATGGTGGTGTTGGCGCCGATGTCCACATCGTCGCCGATCACCACGCAGCCCACCTGCGGAATCTTGATATACACGCCGCCTTCGTTGGCGAAGCCGAAACCGTCGGTGCCGATCACGGCGCCGGAATGGATGATGCCGCGCTGGCCGATGCGGCAGCGCGCGTGGAAGGTCACGTTGGCGAAGAAGTGCGTGTCCGCGCCGATCACCGCCTCGCGGCCGATATAGCAGCCGGCGTCGATCACGGCGCGCGCGCCGATCACGGCGCCCGCCTCCACCGTCACCTGCGGGCCGATATGGGCGCTGGCGTCGACCTGCGCGCTCTCGTGCACCACGGCGCTGGGGTGGATGCCGGCCGGCGGCACGATGGCCGTCAGCGACTCGAAATACTGGGCCGCCCTGGCGAAGTAGACGTAAGGGTTCTTGACGACGATGCGCGCGCCCTTGAACTGCTCGGCGACGATGGCGTCGTCGGCGGCCGACACGATCATGGCCGCCGCCTGGCTTTGTCCGGCCTGGGAGCGGAATTTGCTGTTGCTGAGAAAGCTGATGTGCGAAGCGCCGGCGTCCGTCAACGGCGCGATTCCGATCACCTCAAGGTTCGGGTCGCCCACCAACTGCCCGCCCAAGCGTTCGACCAATTCTCCTAGTCGAGTGCCCATCGGGGTGTTCCAATCCAATCTAAAAACTGTTTACTTATCCTTGTCCAGCGCGCTCAGTACCTTGTCGGTAATGTCGATGCGCGGGCTGGCCCAGACGGCGTCCTGCAATACGATGTCGAAGCCTTCGGTGAGCGCCAGCTGCTTGATGATGCGGGTCGCCTTCTCGGCGATGGCGGCACGCTCCTCGTTGGTGCGCTGGTTCAGGTCTTCGCGGAATTCGCGCTGGCGGCGCTGGAATTCCTTCTCCAGTTCGAAGTACTCCTTCTGCCGCTTGACGCGCTCGGCCTCGGCCAGCGTGGCATTGTCCTTCTCCAGCTTTTCCGACACCGTCTTCATGCGCACGGCCAGATCCTGCACCGCTTTTTCGCGCCGGGAGAACTCTTCCGCCAGCTTGTCGCCAGCCACCTTGGCCAGTTTCGACTCATTGTAAATGCGTTCGGAACTGAGCCAGGCGATCTTGGATGACTGCGCATATGCCGGCGCCAGGGACAGCAGTCCCAGGGCGAGCACGGCACAACACTTGGTCAGCGTAGCGGGAGCGGTCTTCAACATGGTTCTCCGTAGTATTTGTTATTGCTCTTTGATATTAGAAACCTGCGCCCATCTGGAACTGGAAGCGCTCCAGGCGATCACCCGGCTTGGCGTTCAAAGGCTTAGCATAACTCAACTTGAGCGGGCCGACCGGGGAAATCCAGCTGATGCCCAAGCCGGTGGAGAAGCGCAGTTCCGAGATGCGCAGTTTTTCGCGCTCGCGGTAAACCTGGCCGCCATCCAGGAAGCCGAACCAGCGCAAGCTGCGGTCCTGGCCCTGGCCGGGGAAAGGCATCTGCAATTCGGAGTTGATCAGCAGGCGCGAAGCGCCGCCCAGCGCGTCGCGGCTGAGCGGGTCGAGCATGCCGAGCGAAGAGCTTTCATAGCCGCGCACCGAGCCGATGCCGCCAGCGTAGAAGTTCTTGAAGACCGGGTAAGGCTTCTTGCCGAAGCTGCGGCCCAGGCCAAGCTCGCCCTTCAGGGCCAGCGTGACCTTGGAGAACAGAGGACGGAACCACTGGTATTCATATACCGCGCGGCCATACTTCGATTCGCCGATGAAGTCCGCTTCCAGATTGACGCGCTGGTACTGGCCGATGGTCGGGGTCAGCGCGCTGTCGCGGCTGTCGCGCTGCCATGCCACCGTCAGCGGCACCGAGTTGGCCGACGCGGTACCGATACCGTTGGCCGGGCCGCCGATGCTGCGCAGATAGGTGCGCCAGAAGGTCGGGCTGCTGCTGTCGGTTTCGACTTGCGAGTGTTCCAGACCGATGCCGAAGAAGACGGTATCGACTTCCGAGAACGGCACGCCGAAGCTGATGCGGCCACCGGTCTGGCGGATCGAGTAGCCACCGATATTGATCGCTGGCGGGCGGTAGGTACGCAGATAGACTTCGTAGCTGCGCGACACGCCGTCGTCGGTGAAGTAAGGATTGGTGTGCGAGAACGCGATCGAGCGGTTGTACTTGCTGGTGTTCAGCTCAATACCCACGGTATTGCCCGAACCGGCGAAGTTGGCCTGCTGGATCGACGCCGAGAAGGTGAACTTCTCCGCTTGCGAGAAGGCGCCGCCGATCTGGAAGTTGCCGGTCGGTTTCTCGACCACGGTCAGATTCACGTCCACCTGGTCGGACGTGCCTTGCGCTTCTGGCGTGTCGATGGTCACGTCCTTGAAGTAGCCCAGGCGGTCAACGCGGTCGCGCGTCAGCTTGACGCGGTTGGCGTCGTACCAGCTCGATTCGAACTGGCGGAATTCGCGGCGGATCACTTCATCGCGGGTGGTGGTGTTGCCGGCGATATTCATGTGGCGCACATAGGCGCGCTTGCCCGGATCGACGAAGAAGGTAAAGCCCACTTCGCGCTTTTCGCGGTCGATATCGGGATTGGCGTTGACGTTGGCGAAGGCGTAGCCGAAGGTCGCCAGGCGGTCCTGGATCAGCTTGTTGGTGGAGGTCAGGCGCTCGCCCGAGTACACATCGCCTTTGCGCAGCAGCACCAGCTGGCGCAGCTCGTCCTCGCGGCCGAACATCTCGCCTTCGAACTTGATGTCGGAGACCTTGTACTTCTCGCCTTCGACGATATTGATGGTGATGTAGATGTCCTTCTTGTCCGGGGTGATCGAGACCTGGGTCGATTCGACCTGCATCTCCACGTAGCCGCGGTTCAGATAATAGGACTTGAGCGACTCGATATCGCCGGTCAGCTTGGTCTTGGAATACTGGTTGGCCTTGGTGTACCAGCTGAACCAGGTGCCGGTGTTCAGGGCCAGCTGGTCGCGCAGCTCCTTGTCGGAGAAGGCCTTGTTGCCCACCAGGTTGATCTGCTTGATCTTGGCGACTTCGCCCTCGTCCACTGCGAAGGTGATGCTGACGCGGTTGCGCTCCAGCGGGGTCACGGTGGTGGTCACTTTCACGCCGTACAGGCCGCGCGACAGGTATTGGCGCTTGAGCTCCTGCTCGGCGCGGTCAACCGACGCCTTGTCGAAGATCTTGGTTTCGCCGACGCCGATATCCTTCAGCGCCTTGACCAGCATGTCTTTCTCGAATTCCTTGGTGCCCGTGAAATCGACCTTGGCGATGGCTGGGCGCTCTTCCACCAGCACCACCAGCACGTCGCCGTCGGCTTCCAGTTTCACGTCCTTGAAGAAGCCGGTCGCATACAGCGCCTTGATGGTGCTGATGCTCTTGTCTTCGGTGAAGGTCTCGCCCACGCGCACCGGCAGATAGCTGAACACGGTGCCGGCTTCCGTCCGCTGGATGCCCTCCACGCGGATATCCTTGACGACAAAGGGTTCAAGGGCCAGCGCACTGCCGGAGCAGAGTGCCAGAGCGGCGGCGCCGATCAGGCTGCGGCGAAAGGAAGGCAAGGCAAAGCGGTCAGAATATAATTTCATTGGCAAATTCAATGGCTCAAATCATTGGACTACATTTACAAAACGTATGCCGCCGGCCTGCTCCTACAGCAGCCGCGCGAGATCGTTGAACACGGCCAGCACCATCAAGGCCACCAGCAAGCCCACGCCAAGGCGCTGCGCCAGATCGGCAAAACGCTCGGACACGGGGCGTCCAGTTAAAACTTCCAGCGAATAATACAGCAAATGCCCCCCATCCAGAACAGGAATCGGTAGCAAATTCATCACCCCAAGACTGATACTGATGAAGGCGATGAACTGCAGATAGCTTACTGCGCCTATCCGCGATGTTTGTCCCGCATAATCGGCGATCGTGATCGGGCCGGTGACATTGCGCCAGGACGCTTCTCCAGTGATCATCTTGCCGATCATCTTCACGGTCAGCACGCTGGTCTCCCAGACCTTGCGCACCGCCTTCTCCAGCGCCTGCGCCGGAGCCGACGTGACGGTAATCATATCCGGCGCCATCGGCACCTCGACCTTGATCTTACCGACTGTTACAGCCTGCCCACCCTTGGCGTCGGTTTCGGCATCGGGCGTCAGGTCCAGCGCAAAGGGCTGGCCGGCGCGCTGGCCTTCGATATGCAGGCTGCGGCCGGGCGCCTTGCGCACGGCGTCGATAAAGGCCAGGCCGTCGGCCACGGCCACGCCATCGACGCGCTGAATCAGGTCGCCGCTGCGCAGGCCGGCGCGCGCGCCGGCGCCTTCGGCCATCACGCGGCCCACCAGCGCGGGCGGCCGGGCGACGGAAATGCCCAGCGCGGACGGCACGTCGCCTTCCAGGCTGAGGGAAGAAAATGCGGAAGCAGGCAAATCGACTTGGCGCCGGCCTTCGCCCTGGCGCTCGATATCGAAACGGGCGCCCTGCTTGTCGACCACGGCCTGGATGAGCGCCCAGCGCAACTCGCCCCAGCCGCGCACCGGCTGGCCGTTGATGGCGACCACCTGATCGCCGCCCTTAATGCCGACGCCGGCAGCCACGGTTCCGGCGGCCGGCGGCGCCAGCAGGGTCGAAGGCTCGTCCACGCCATGCATGTACAGGCCGGCGAACAGCAGGATGGCAAGCAGGAAGTTGGCGAGCGGGCCGGCGGCCACGATGGCGATGCGCTTCCACACGTTCTGGCGCGTGAACTCGCGCTTCAGGTCGGCTTCCGGCAGGCCATGCAGATCCTGCTCGCGGCCGTCCAGCATCTTCACATAGCCGCCCAGCGGCAGGGCCGACACCGCCCATTCGGTCTGGTCGGCGCCGAAGCGGCGCGACCACACCACCTGCCCCATGCCGACCGAGAAGCGCAGCACTTTCACGCCGCACCAGCGCGCCACCAGATAGTGGCCCAGTTCATGGATGACGATCAGCGTGCCCAGCGCAACGGCGAAAGCCAGCAGGGTTTGCAGGAAGTTCATTTGGCCAGTGCGCCGATCAGGGTTTCAGCAGCGGCGCGGGCGGCCGCGTCCTGCGCCATCAGCGCCTCGATGCTGGCGGCGGCGCCGGGCGGCAGCTCGTCCATCACGCGCGCGATCACGCGGTCGATCTGGCGGAAGCCGATGCGCTGGTCGAGGAAGGCTTGCACCGCCACCTCGTTGGCCGCATTCAGCAAGGCCGGCGCAGTGCCGCCGGCGCGCAGCGCGTCGAAGGCCAGGGCCAGGCAGGGGAAGCGCTGGAAGTCCGGCTTTTCAAATTGCAGACTGCCGATCTGGGTCAGGTCCAGCTGGGCCACGCCGGAGGCGATGCGCTCTGGATAAGCCAGGGCATGCGCGATCGGCGTGCGCATATCGGGGTTGCCCAGTTCCGCCAGCACCGAGCCGTCGTTATAGGACACCATGGAATGAACGACCGACTGCGGGTGGATCACCACCTCGATCTGCTCGGCCGACGCGCCGAACAGCCAGTGCGCTTCGATCACTTCCAGCCCCTTGTTCATCATGGTGGCGGAATCGACCGAAATCTTGCGGCCCATGACCCACTTGGGATGCTTGCAGGCTTCGTCCGGCGTCACGCTGTCGAGCGTCTCGACGGCGCGCTTGAGGAAGGGACCGCCGGAAGCGGTCAAGAGGATCTTGCTCACGCCGGCCGTTGCCGGCACGCGGCCGTAGCCTGGCGGCAGGCACTGGAAGATCGCATTGTGTTCGCTGTCGATAGGCAGCAGCACGGCGCCGCTGTCCTGCACCGCGTCCATGAAGAGCTGGCCGGACATGACCAGCGCTTCCTTGTTCGCCAGCAGCACCTTCTTGCCGGCGCGCGCAGCGGCCAGGGTCGGCGCCAGGCCGGCGGCGCCGACAATCGCCGCCATTACACAGTCGACGGCGGCGGCGCTGGCCACCTCGCACAGCGCCTGCTCGCCCCACCCTACTTCGGTGCGCAGACCTTTGGCACGCAGCAGCGCATCCAGTTGCGCAGCGGCGGCGGCGCTGCCGACCACGGCGCGCGCGGGACGGAACTGCTCGCACTGGGCGGCCAGCTCCTCGACGCGGCCATGCGCCGTCAGCGCATGCACGGTATAGCGTTCGGGATGGCGCGCGATCACATCGAGCGTGGACACGCCGATGGAGCCAGTCGCGCCAAGTATGGTAATGCTTTGCATAGACTTCCTCAGAACAGATTGCTGACCCAGGCTGCCACCGGCAGCGCCGGCACCAGGGCGTCAATGCGGTCGAGCACGCCGCCATGGCCCGGCAGCAGGGTGCTGCTGTCCTTCATGCCGGCGCGGCGCTTGAGCTGCGATTCAAACAGGTCGCCCACCACCGAGGCGGCGACAATCAGGCTGAGCACGGCCAGGGTGGCGCCCCAACCCAGCGCTGCCTGCACGCGCACGGCGAAGGTGTCGGCCAGCAGCGGCACGCTACCCGCCAGCACGATGCTCAGCGAGGCCAGGACCAGCACGGCGATCCAGCCGCCGATCGCGCCTTCCCAGGACTTGCCGGGCGAGATGCTGGGCGCCAGCTTGCGCTTGCCGAAGGCCTTGCCGGCAAAGTAGGCGCCGATATCGGCGATCCACACCAGGGCCATGGCCGACAGCAGGTACAGCGGCGATCGCAGATAGAGTACCAGGATGGCGACAAAGCAGCCCACCAGGGTCACGGCGTAGATCAGGCTGAGCATGACATTGCCCGTGCCTTCGAGCGGCGGCAAGCCCAGTTTCAGCGTGGGGGTAAAGCGCAGCAGCCAGATCAGGAGACTCAGCAGCAGCCAGAACTTGGCGGCACTATGGCCGCCCGCATGCAGGAAGGTGTAGGCGAAGGCCACGGTCCAGAAAGCGGCCACCAGCAGCGGGCGCTTATTGCCGAACAGGCGGAAGCTTTCCCACGCGGCGGCGGCAAAGAACACGGTCAGCACGGCGGCGAAGACCGGAAAATAGTTCAGGAACAGGGCCGGCAGCAGCACCGCCAGCAGGACCAGGGCGGTAATAATCCGTGTTTTCAGCATCAGTTAGTCGTTTCCACCAGTTGTTCGCCGGTGCGGCCAAAGCGCCGCTCGCGGTTCTGATAAGAGGCAATGGCCGCGTCCAGGCGCTCGGCGGTGAAGTCCGGCCAGTAAGTGTCGGTGAAGTACAGCTCGGTATACGCCAGCTGCCACAGCAGGAAATTGGAAATGCGCTCTTCGCCGCCGGTGCGGATGAACAGGTCGGGCTCCGGCGCATAGGCCATGGCCAGGTGCGGCGCCAGCTGCTCCTCGCTGAAATCGGTGGCGCCGGGATGGGCAGCCACCATCTTGCTCACGGCTTGCATGATGTCCCAGCGTCCGCCGTAATTGGCGCACACGGTCACGGTCAAGCGGGTGTTGGCGGCGGTCTTGCGCTCGGCGGCGGCGATCATCGCCTGCAGCTTGGCGTCGAAGCGGCTCAAGTCGCCCACCACCTTGAGACGGATATTATTGGCGTGCATCTTCGCCACTTCGCGCTCGAGGGCGGTGACGAACAGGCGCATCAGCAGCGACACTTCCTCTTCGGGCCGGCGCCAGTTCTCGGAACTGAAGGCGAACACGGTCAGGTACTCGATGCCGCGCGCGGCGCACGCTTCGACCACGGTGCGCACGGCTTCCACGCCCTTGACGTGGCCGGCCACGCGCGGCAGGAAGCGCTTGGTAGCCCAGCGGCCATTGCCATCCATGATGATGGCCACATGGCGCGGCACTTTTGGCGCTTCAGGTACAGCAGTCGTAGAACTCGAATATTTCATGAAAACGCTAAAGCCAGTAAATGTAGGTCATACCCGAAAAAACCGAAAACCGGGGACAGGCCCGGGGTTTTCCGCAATCTTGCCAGAAAACCCGGGTCCGTCCCCGGTTTTTGGAGCTTAAACGGTCAGAACTTCTTTTTCTTTTTCGGCAACGATCTTGTCGATGTCGGCGATGAACTTGTCGGTCAGCTTCTGCACTTCGTCGGAGGCGCGGCGCTCTTCGTCTTCCGAGATGGATTTGTCCTTGACCAGCTTTTTCAGCGATTCATTGGCGTCGCGGCGGATATTGCGCACGGCGATCTTGCCGTCTTCGGCTTCGCTCTTGCACAGCTTGACCATTTCCTTGCGGCGCTCTTCGGTCAGGGCCGGGGTCGGCACGCGGATCAGGTCGCCCTGCGCGGCCGGGTTCAGGCCCAGGTCGGCTTCACGGATGGCTTTCTCGATGGCGGCGCCCATTTTCTTTTCGAACGGCGTCACGCCGATGGTGCGCGCGTCGACCAGGGTCAGGTTGGCCACCTGGTTGATCGGGGTCGGATTGCCGTAGTAATCGACCATCACGTGGTCGAGAATGCCGGTGTGGGCGCGGCCGGTGCGCACCTTGGCCAGATCGCCTTTCAGCGTTTCCAGCGACTTGTTCATGCGGTCTTGCGCGTTCTTTTTAATGTCGGCGGTGGACATTGCTGCTCTCCTGTTGCTTGCAAATATTGTTAAACGTGTACCAGTGTACCTTCATCCTCGCCCATAATCACGCGCATCAGCGCGCCAGGCTTGGTGATGGAGAACACCTTGATCGGCAGTTTCTGGTCGCGGCACAGCGCGAAGGCGGTGGCATCCATCACCTGCAGGTGCTTAGCGATGGCTTCGTCGAAGGTGATCGACGGGAACAGGGTGGCGTTCGGATCTTTTTTCGGGTCGGCGGAATACACGCCATCGACCTTGGTGGCTTTCAGCACGATCTCCGCGCTCACTTCCGAGCCGCGCAGCGCGGCGGCGGTATCGGTGGTGAAGAAGGGGTTGCCGGTGCCGGCAGCGAACACCACGACCTTGCCCTCTTCCAGATACTGCAGCGCCTTCGGGCGCACATACGGCTCCACCACCTGCTCGATGCCGATGGCCGACATGACGCGCGCGGTCACGCCCACATGGCGCATCGCATCGGCCAGGGCCAGCGCATTCATGACGGTGGCCAGCATGCCCATATAGTCGGCAGTGGCGCGGTCCATGCCTTGGGCGCCTGGCGCCACGCCGCGGAAGATATTGCCGCCGCCAATCACGACCGCCAGTTCCACACCCAGTTTTGCGACCTCGGCCACGTCGGCCACCATGCGTTCGATCGTGCCCCGGTTGATGCCGTAAGCATCATCTCCCATCAGGGCTTCGCCGGACAGTTTAAGGAGGACACGCTTGTAGGCTGGTTTTGACATGAGCTGGGGCTCCTAAATTGATTATTCGGTATGACACCGGCGGCAACAATATCGGCATGATACGCGCCGCCGGGAAATTCGCCAGCCCGTTTCGGCCACGGGCTGGGGGAAGGCTTAAAAAAACGGGCCTCTCGGCCCGTTTTCTTGATTACGCTCCTTTGGAGGCAGCCATCTGGGCTGCCACTTCGGCGGCGAAGTCGTCCTGCTTCTTCTCGATGCCCTCGCCCACCACGTACATGGTGAAGCCTTTCACGGCGCTGTTGGCCGCTTTCAGCATCTGCTCGACGGACTGCTTGTCGTTCTTCACGAAAGCCTGGTTCAGCAGCGACACTTCTTTCAGGTACTTCTGCACGGAACCTTCCAGACGCTTGGCGACGATGTCGGCGGACTGGGCTGGCTTGCCTTCGGCAGCAGCTTTGGCGGCATCTTCTTCAGCCTTGGCTTTGGCCACCGAACGCTCTTTTTCGATCAGTTCGGCTGGCACTTGCTCGGACGACAGAGCCACTGGCTTCATCGCGGCGATGTGCATGGCCACGTCTTTACCCACTTGCTCGTCGGCGCCGTCGAACTCGACGATCACGCCGATGCGGGTGCCGTGCAGGTAGGAAGCCAGCTTGGCGCTGGTTTCGAAACGCTGGAAGCGGCGGATCGACATGTTTTCGCCGATTTTGCCGATCAGGGCGGTGCGCACTTCGTCCAGGGTCTTGCCGTCGCCAGCTGGCAGGGCCAGCAGGGCAGCCACGTCGGCTGGGTTGTGCTCGGCCACCAGCTTGGCAGCGGCGTTCGACAGGGCCAGGAAGTCGTCGTTCTTGGCGACGAAGTCGGTTTCCGAGTTCACTTCCACCAGGGCGCCAACGCCGCCGGCGATGTAAGCTGCCACCACGCCTTCAGCGGTGATGCGGGCCGACGCTTTGGACGCTTTGCCGCCCAGTTTAACGCGCAGAATCTCTTCTGCCTTGCCCATATCGCCATCGGCTTCGGTCAGGGCTTTTTTGCATTCCATCATTGGTGCGTCGGTCTTGGCGCGCAGTTCGCCGACCATTGCTGCAGTAATCGCTGCCATGTAATTCTCCTGTAATTCGGTGGATCAACCGGGGCGGCGCCTTGCGGCAGCCAGCAACATCCGGCATATCGTTAAAAAAAAGGGGGAGCTGATGCCACCCCTTTTCAATGCTCGCTTTTCAGCTCAGCAAATCCGCCTGACGGCGGACCAGAACTTAGGCTTGTTCGTTGACTTCTACGAACTCGTCGCCGGCTGCGGTCTTGATGGTTTCCAGGACTTCAGCGGAGGCGTTGGCACGGCCTTCCAGGATTGCGTCTGCCACGCCGCGGGCGTACAGGGTGATCGCTTTCGAGGAATCGTCGTTGCCAGGGATAACGTAGGTCACGCCTTCTGGGGAGTGGTTGGTGTCAACCACGCCGATCACTGGGATGCCCAGTTTTGCAGCTTCGGTGATCGCGCCTTTGTGGTAGCCAACGTCGACCACGAAGATTGCGTCAGGCACGCCGCCCATTTCCTTGATGCCGCCGATGGATTTTTGCAGCTTTTCCATTTCGCGGCTGAACATCAGGGCTTCTTTTTTGGACAGCTTCTCAACGGAACCGTCTTCGATCGCCGCTTCCATGTCTTTCAGACGCTTGATCGAGGTTTTGATGGTTTTGAAGTTGGTCAGCATGCCGCCCAGCCAACGCTGGTCAACATAAGGAACACCGGCGCGTTGTGCTTCGGCAGCGATGATATCGCGGGCCTGGCGCTTGGTGCCCACCATCAGGATGGTGCCACGGGAAGCGGCCACTTGGCGCACGGTCTTCATCGCCTCCTGGTACATCGCCATGGTTTTTTCCAGGTTGATGATGTGAATTTTATTGCGGTGGCCGAAGATGAACGGAGCCATCTTTGGGTTCCAGAAACGGGTTTGGTGGCCGAAATGGACGCCGGCTTCCAGCATTTCACGCATCGTTACAGACATTTTTAACTCCAGGGTTGGGTCTGGAATCCGTTCAGTGACCCTTGCGGGCACCCTTGTCGAGCGGATTCGGGTTTATAAATAAGTAAATTTACAACATTGCTCAAACCGGAATTCAAGCAACCCGAAATTCTACCTTGAAACAAGGGCTTGCGACAAGTTTTGCGCAGCCTTCTCATGTTCGGATGCAATTATTTACTTTCAAGAAATGAAATTTCCTTAGATGTAAGTAAATTGTAAAAAGGCAAGCAGAGATGGCGAAATGTCTATATCATTGCGGCTGCGCGTTTCATCGAAGTTTCCACTAACCAATAAGCAAGCACGCACCCACTACTAACATCTATGTCCATCGCACTCGCCACCACTCTGGTTGCCGCAACGCTGATGCCCCGCTGCTCCTGGGACCGCCCGGGGCGAAATCCATATCGGGGCACGCCGGCAGCCGCCATGTCCCGCTATCCGGATATTCCGGAGCCGCAGCGCCGCATCCTCGCCGAGCGCATCGCGCGCGGCCAGATGGACGAGATGGTCGACATCAGCCGCGATGCCATCCAGGGCAAGGGTAAGCACGCCTACGAGAGCGAAATCCGCGACATGCACTTTGCCGCCCGCACCGTCTGCGGCGAAGTCACGCGCAGCAAATGGGCGCCGGAACGCCTTGAACCGGCCGCCATCTATTGCGAAGGCGAGCACTGCATCATTGTGCCGAAGATCTGCAACAACATCAGCCGCATCACGCGCAAGCCGCTGGCCGCCGCCCCGCTGGCACAGAAGAAAAAGCTGCCCAAGCTGGTCACGCCGGGCGACCCCGGTCTGGACGAGGATGTGCGCGACGATGCGCGCGAAATCGAGGCCGACGTCACCGACGCCCTGGCCGCGCTGCTGGACGAAGCACCGGTCAATGGCGGCAATTTCCAGCCTGGCCACCACGCCGAACCGGGCGACCTGATCGGCTTTATTGAAGGCGACGACGACCCCAAACGCGATATTTTCAGCCGCAACAGCCACGGCAATCCAATCACCCCTATCGACCCGGTCTCGCCAGTGCCCGAGCCATCCACCTGGCTGATGCTGCTGGGCGGCCTCGGTCTGCTGGGCGCCTGGCGCCTGCGCCGCAAGGGCTGATCTCCTCCGCCGCCCTGCCCCGGCCTCGTTTATAATCTCGCTATTGCGGGCGCGCCGCGCGCCCTTCCGCCAATACTGAGCAAAACCGAGATTACAAGCGAAATGACCATATCCATCAAGAGCCCCGAGGACATCGAAGGCATGCGCATCGCCGGCCGCCTTGGCAGCGAAGTACTCGACTACATCACCCCCTTCGTCAAACCCGGCGTCACCACGGGCGAACTGGACCGCCTGTGCCATGAGTACATGGTCAATGTGCAAGGCACCATCCCCGCCCCGCTGAACTACTGCCCGCCTGGCTACACCCCGTATCCGAAAGCCATCTGCACCTCGGTCAACGACGTGATCTGCCACGGCATCCCGGGCGACAAGGTGCTCAAGAACGGCGACGTGGTCAACCTCGACATCACCGTCATCAAGGATGGCTACCACGGCGACAACAGCCGCATGTTCTTCATCGGCGAACCGTCGATCCTGGCGCGCCGCCTGTCCGACATCACCTACGAGTGCATGTGGCTGGGCATCGCCAAGGTGAAGCCGGGCGCCCACCTGGGCGATATCGGCCACGCCATCCAGGTGCATGCGGAAAAAGCCGGCTACAGCGTGGTGCGCGAATTCTGCGGCCACGGCATCGGCAAGGTCTTCCACGAAGAGCCGCAGGTGCTGCACTATGGCCGCCCAGGCACGCTGGACGAGCTGGTGCCGGGCATGATCTTCACCATCGAGCCGATGATCAACGCCGGCCGCCGCGAAATCCGCGAAATGGGCGACGGCTGGACCATCAAGACCAAGGACCGCAGCCTGTCGGCCCAGTGGGAACACACCATCCTCGTGACCGAAACCGGCTACGAAGTGCTGACCCTGTCGGCCGGCAGCCCGCCGCCGCCCGCTTTCATCCTGGACGCACAGGCCGCTGCAGCCTGAAGACAATGCCGCATGCCGCGATGAAGAATGATCTGCGGGACCAGCTCAAGGCCCGCCTCAAGGCCGACCGCCTGCAGGTGGTCGCCACCTTCCAGGCCGACGGCAAGCCGGAAAAGCTGCTGCGCAGCCTGCGCCAGAGCGTCGACGCGGTGCTCACCACCGCCTGGGAAGCGGCCGGCCTGCCGGCGCGCACCGCCCTGGTCGGCGTGGGCGGCTACGGCCGCGGCGAACTGTTCCCCCATTCCGACGTCGATGTCCTGATCCTGCTGCACCAGGCGCCGGACGACGCCACGCGGCGGCGCCTGGAGGCACTGGTGCAGCTGCTGTGGGATCTGGGGCTGGAAGTGGGCCACAGCATCCGCACCGTGGACGAATGCCTGAGCGAGTCGAAGGCCGACATCACGGTGCAAACCAGCCTGCTCGAAGCGCGCCTGGTGACGGGCGAGCGCGCCCTGTTCGAAGAGCTGCAGCAGCGCTACGACGCGGCCATGGACGCGCAAGCCTTCTTCAACGCCAAGATGCTGGAAATGCGCCAGCGCCACGCCAAATACGAAGACACGCCTTTCGCGCTGGAGCCGAACTGCAAGGAAAGCCCGGGCGGCCTGCGCGACCTGCAGGTGATCCTGTGGCTGGCCAAGGCCGCCGGCCTGGCCAACTCCTGGCGCACCCTGGCCACGCGCGGCCTGATCACCCAGACCGAGGCGCGCCAGCTGATGGAAAAGGAACGCGCCTTCAAGGATATCCGCGTGCGCCTGCACCTGCATGCCGGCCGGCGCGAAGACCGCCTGGTATTCGACGTGCAGACCGCGATTGCCGAAACCCTGGGCCTGCAAGCCACCGGCAGCGGCCCGCATATGCGGCGCGCCAGCGAATACCTGATGCAGCGCTACTACTGGGCGGCCAAGGCCGTGACCCAGCTGAATACCATCCTGCTGCAGAATATCGAAGCCCAGCTGTTCCCGCAGAACGGCGAGGCGCATCCCATCAACGCCCGCTTTGCCGAGGTGGACGGCTTCATCGACATCGTCGACGACGACACCTTCGAGAAAACGCCGTCGGCCATGCTGGAAGTGTTCGTGCTGATGACGGAACGCCCCGCCATCAAGGGCATGGCGGCGCGCACCATGCGCGCCCTGTGGCACGAGCGCTTCAAGATCGACGCCGGCTTCCGCAACGATCCGGTCAACCGCGCCTACTTCCTGCGCATCCTGCAGGCGCCGGTCGGCATCATCCACGCGCTGCGGCGCATGAACGAGCTGTCCATCCTGGGCCGCTACCTGCCCAATTTCCGCAAGATCGTGGGCCAGATGCAGCACGACCTGTTCCACGTCTACACGGTGGACCAGCACATCCTGATGGTGGTGCGCAATATGCGCCGCTTCACGATGACCGAGCACGCCCACGAATACCCCTTCTGCAGCCAGCTGATGGCGAACTTCCCGCAGCACTGGCTGCTGTACGTGGCGGCCCTGTTCCACGATATCGCCAAGGGCCGCGGCGGCGACCATTCCAAGCTGGGCCGGGTCGATGCCGTCCAGTTCTGCCAGGACCACGGCATGGGCAAGGACGAGACCGAGCTGGTGGTGTTCCTGGTCGAGCAGCACCTGACCATGTCCCAGGTGGCGCAGAAGCAGGACCTGTCCGATCCCGACGTGATCGCCGCCTTCGCCCGCCTGGTGCGCGACGAGCGCCACCTGACCGCCCTGTACCTGCTGACGGTGGCCGATATCCGCGGCACCAGCCCGAAGGTGTGGAATGCCTGGAAGGCCAAGCTGCTGGAAGACCTGTACCGCATGACCTTGCGCGTGCTGGGCGGCGAGCCGCCGTCGGCCGACCGCGAGCTGAAAAACCGCCAGCAGGAAGCACTGGCCACCCTGCGCCTGTATGGCCTGCCGCCCGACGCGCACGAAGCGCTGTGGCAGCAGCTGGACGTGGCCTACTTCCTGCGCCATGACGCCTCCGACATCGCCTGGCAGACGCGCGCCCTGTACGACCGCCTGAACAGCGGCCAGCCGGTGGTCAAGTGCCGCCTGGCGCCGATCGGCGAAGGCTTGCAGGTGGCGGTCTACATTCCCGACCAGCCCGACCTGTTCGCGCGCATCTGCGGCTATTTCGACCGCAAGAATTTCAGCATCCTCGATGCGAAAATCCACACCACGCGCCACGGCTACGCGCTCGACACCTTCCTGGTCACGGAGCAGAACTTCGCCAAGAGCTACCGCGACATCATCAACCTGATCGAGCATGAGCTGTGCGCGCTGCTGGAAGCGGCCGGCCCGCTGTCGGCGCCGGGCAAGGGACGGCTGTCGCGCCTGTCGCGCACCTTCCCGCTGCAGCCCAGCGTGGACTTGCGGCCGGACGAGCGCGGCCAGTATTATCTGCTCTCGGTCACCGCCAACGACCGTCCCGGCCTGCTGTACTCCATCGCCACGGTGCTGAGCCGCTACAAGATCAATCTGCATACGGCCAAGATCATGACCCTGGGCGAACGGGTGGAAGACGTCTTCCTCGTCGACGGCGCCGCCCTGGCCAATGCCCGCCTCCAGCTGCAGCTGGAAACCGATTTACTGGAAGCTTTGAAAATCTGATGTCTGAAGAATTATTACGCCTGTCCAAACGCATGTCCGAACTGGGCCTGTGCTCCCGCCGCGAAGCCGATGAATGGATCGCCAAAGGCTGGGTGCGGGTCGACGGCAAAGTGGTGTCCGAACTGGGCACCAAGGTCTACCCCAGCCAGCGCGTCACCGTCGAGCGCCAGGCCGCGGCCGAACAATCGAAACGCGTGACCATCCTGATCAACAAGCCGGTCGGCTACGTCAGCGGCCAGGCCGAAGATGGGTATACCCCGGCCGTGGCCTTGATCAAGCCGGAAAACCGCTGGGCCGACGATCCCTCGCCCGAGCAGTTCCACCCGACCCAGCTGCGCAGCCTGGTGCCGGCCGGCCGCCTCGACATCGACTCGGTCGGCCTGCTGGTGCTGACCCAGGACGGGCGCATCGCCAAGCACCTGATCGGCCACGATACCGAGATCGACAAGGAATACCTGGTGCGCGTGCAATACAGCAAGCCCGGCAAGTTGCCCGACACCGACCTGAAAAAGCTCAACCACGGCCTGTGGATGGACGGCAAGCCGCTGCTGCCGGCCAAGGTGCGCTGGCAGAACGACGACCAGCTCAGCTTCACCCTGCGCGAGGGCCGCAAGCGCCAGATCCGCCGCATGTGCGATATGGTGGGCCTGAAGGTGATAGGCTTGAAACGGGTCCGCATCGGCAAGGTCAAGCTGGGCGATCTGCCCCAGGGCCAGTGGCGTTACTTGCATCCCGATGAGCGGTTTTGATAGCAAAAACGCAGTAAACTAGTGTAATTTACAACGTTTCTCTGTTTTTTATCGGCGACAAGGCGGATTTTCTTGCTGTTTGGCAAGCCAAGCCCGCCGGAAGCCTGTAAGATTAAAGCGGTGCCCTGCTGGAGGGCGCAAACCCTATCTGATGCAAAGTTAGCCGTCGTGAACGATCCAATGCCAAACGATTTCCGCAAGGGACCACCCCGTCTCGCCGATGCGGTGGAACCGATTGCCTCCGGCTCCAAGCCGCACGAGATGGTCGAACCGGAAGATATCGCCGATGCCCTGGCCATTCTGGCCGAGAATGGCGACGCCATTTCGATTTATCCCTCGTCCAGCACCGAGGTGGTGATGGCGCGCATTGCCTCGGTCGACCGGGAGCGCTTCCGCTTCGTCATCCAGCTCAATGAAGGCAATTATCTGCCGCCGGGCGACGCCACCTTCGTCACCTGGCTGCGCAGCGCCAAGCTGCAGTTCAAGCTGCACGATCCGCACTGGAACAGCCTGGCCGAACAGCCGACCCTGATTCCGGCCGAATTCCCCGACAAGTGCACGGTGCTCAACCGGCGCGCCGCCGCACGGCTGGAAACCCCGCTCGGCACCTACCACACGGCCTCCTTCGTCCTGAACGGCAAGCCCTACGAGATGCAGTTGTATGATTTTTCCGCCGGCGGCATCGGCATGCGCTGCGCCCCGCGCGACGCGGTCGGCCTGCATGTGGGCCGCAAGCTGCAAAGGGTGAGACTGGAAATGGGGCCGCAGCGCGTCATCATCTGCGACCTGGAAATCCGCCTGTCGCGCCACTACCGCTCCTTCCTGCTCGGCGAGCAGGTGCAGATCGGCTGCCAGTTCACCAATATGGCGCCGCACCTGCGCGCCGAAATCGATCAGGTGCTGGAACAGCTGAACGGCAACCGCCGCCGCTGATCCCCACCGTCTCCCTGCGGAAACTCAGGCCGCCAGCGGCAGCCTGACCGTGGCCAGCAGGCCCGGGCCGCGGCCGGTCGAATCGAGGCGGATGTCGCCGCCATGCTGCTCCACCGCCGCCTTGACGATGGCCAGTCCCAGGCCGCTGCCGCTCTGGGTCTGGTTCGGATCGCGGTAAAAGCGGTCGAAGACGCGCTCCTGCAGGGCGCTGGCGATGCCCGGCCCCTGGTCCGCCACGCTCAGCACCGCCTCCGGCCCGCAACGCCGCACCCGCACCCTCACCATGCCGCCCTGCGGGCTGTATTTGATGGCGTTTTCCACCAGATTGTCGATCAGCGACACCAGGGTTTCGCGCTGGCCGCGGATCTGCACGCCATCCTCGGCCGCCAGCTCCACTTCCACGCCGCGCACATGGGCCAGGCCCGAGAGCGCCGCCAGCCGGTCTTGCAGCAGCTCGTCCAGCGCCACCTTCTCCACCGCGCCATGGGCCGCCGCGTCGCTGCGCATCAGCATCAGCAGCTGGCTTACCAGGCGCGTGGCGCGCGCGCCGCTGCTCAGGATGCCGCTCAGCAGCTGGCGCGTGCGGGTGTCCGTGGTCTGGCTTTGCAGCGCTTCCACATTGATATTCATGGCCGCCAGCGGGGTGCGCAGCTCATGCGCCGCATCGGCGATGAAGACGCGCTCGCGGATGGCGCTGTCGCTGACGCGCCGCATCAGGTTATTGATGCTCTCGACCATGGCCAGCAGCTCGCGGTGGCGCGCCTTGAAGGACAGCGGCGCCAGATCCTGCGGCCCGCGCGATGCCACTTCGCGCGCCACCTGGTTCCAGGGGCGCAGCGCCATGCGGATCGAGATCCAGGCCGGCAGCAGCAGCACCGGAATGCTGATCAGCAGCGGCAACAGATAGAAGCCGCGCGAATTGAAAGTGAAGAAAATCCGCCCGGCGTCGGCCGGCACGAACACCGTCATGCGCGTGCCGCTGGGCGCCACGGCGCGCGTGCGGGCGCGCCAGCGGCGGCCATCCTTGTACAGGGTTTCGATCTCTTCCACCTGCTTGGGCAGCAGGCCGCTGGGCGTGTTCGGGCTGCGGTAGATTTCGCGGCCATGGCCGGTGACGATGATGCGCGGCGCGAAAGTATCCTCATGCAGATCGCTGTAATTGTCGCGCAGCGCCCCATCCAGCTTGGCCAGCGAAGCGCGCTGCTTTTCCGGCAAGCCTTCCAGGCTGTCCGTCACCTCGACGAAGCTGTCGTAGATGCTGTTCATGCCGATCAGGGTCAGATCGTTGCCGCTCTCATTGATGACGAAAGCGACGCCCAGGCTCCACAATAATGTCAGCAAGGCCATCTGGGCCAGCAGCAGGCGCTTGATCAGGCTCGGCTCGGTCAGATAGCGCCACCAGTGCTTCAGCTTTTGCCAGCCCATCATTTGGTGCTGCTGCCCACGGGCGCCTGCTGGTCGATCACATAGCCGACGCCGCGCACCGTGCGCACATAGCCTTCGCCGATCTTGCGGCGCAGATTGGCCATATGCACATCGAGGGAATTGCTGGCATTGGCCTGGGCGCCCGGCAAGGCCTGCTCCTCCAGGCTGCGGCGGGTGACCACGCGGTCGACCCGCATCATCAGGGTTTTCAGCAGCACATATTCACTGGCCGTCAGATCCAGCGGACGGCCGTGCACGGAGGCGCGCCGGGTCGGCGTGTGCAGGCTCAGGCCGCGCAGCTCCAGGGTAGCGCCGTCGAAGCCATAGCTGCGGCGGGCCAGGGCGCGCACGCGCGACAGCAGCTCGGCCAGCTCGAAAGGCTTGACCAGATAATCGTCGGCGCCCGAATCCAGGCCGCGCAGGCGGTCGGGCAAGGTGTCGCGCGCGCTCAGGATCAGCACCGGCAAATCCTGGCGCTCGCGGCGCAGACGGTTCAACAGGGTCAGGCCATCGCCGTCGGGCAGGCCCAGGTCAAGCAGAATCAGGTCGCAGCTTTCGCTGGCCAGCTGGTAGCTGGCGTCCTCCAGGCGGCGCACCCAGACCACGTCCATGCCCTGGTCGGCGAGCGCGATGCGCACGCCATTGCCCAGGTCCAAATCGTCTTCAATCAGCAGGATTTTCATACATGATATTTAACCATGGCAAGCTGAAGAAAGCATAAAGAAGGGTCTTCACGCAATCTTAAGGAAAAGCTTAGTTTGCCTTCATGGAACGACAAGATAATCCGTCCAGCCGGTTTCCACATCTCCCAAAAGCGAAACCGCCTTTTCAACTTGACCTGGACAACAATATGAAATCACGGATACACCTGAAGCGCGGCGCCGCCGCCGTTCTCGCCCTGCCCGCGCTCCTCGCGCCGCTGGCCCAGGCCGAAGAAGCCAAGCCCGGCAATGTACTGACGCTGGGCGGCGGCGTCGCGTTCGGGCCCCGCTACTCCGGCTCCGACGAAAACCAGGTCGCCCCGGTACTGGGCATCGACTATGCCATGGCCAATGGTTTTTACGCCAGCACCCTGCGCGGCCTCGGTTACGGCCGCAGCTTCGACAAGCTCACGCTGAATGCCGGCATCGGCGTGCGCGGCGAGCGCAAGGAAAAAGACACGCAGAAATTCGGCGGCAGCAGCGGCTCGCCCAAGCTGCGCGGCATGGGCGACATCAAGGGCAGCGCCACGGCCCTGTTCGGCGCCAGCTACGCCATCGCCGAAGGCTTCGAAATCAGCACCCGCCTCGAACTGCCCATCTCCCACCGCGAAAACGGCAAGACCCTGAACATCGGCGCCAGCGGCGTGCTCTACAACCAAGGCCGCGACACCGTCACCCTGAGCGCCGGCACCAGCTTCGGCGACGCCAAGTACAACCAGACCTATTACGGCGTGAGCGATGTGCAATCCGCCAACTCCGGCTACCGCGCATACAAGCCAAAATCTGGCCTGTATGAAGCAGAAGTTGGCATAAGCTGGGAGCGCAAACTCGACAAAAACTGGTCCGTCACCAGCATGCTCGGCGTCACGACCCTACTTGGCGACGCCAAGAACAGCCCCATCGTCTTCCGCAAGACCAGCCCCACCGGCGCCGTCTACGCCAGCTACAGCTACTAAACCCCGCGTTTGATTTTCCTCAACAAATGTCCACCCTGGTGCCAGGCACGAGGGTGGACATTGTTTGATTTGGCGCAAACGCTGGTTTAGAGCATGGCGAGCGGGGTGGCGCGCTGCGGTGGGGGGAAGGTTTGGTCGAGGGCGGTGAGCTCGTCGGGACTGAGCTGGAGGTCGTGGGCGGCGCGGTTGGCGCGCACATGGGCCGCAC
This sequence comes from Massilia sp. BJB1822, assembly GCF_013369485.1. Classification (GTDB taxonomy): domain Bacteria; phylum Pseudomonadota; class Gammaproteobacteria; order Burkholderiales; family Burkholderiaceae_D; genus Rugamonas. Next base: position 54,989 of record NZ_JABWEB010000019.1, on the reverse strand, counting down.
TCACGGCTTTGGGAATGGCGATGACGCCGTCTTGATGCAAGACCCAGGCCAGGGCAATCTGGGCCGGGGTGGCGCCGTGCGCGACGGCCAGTCTTTGCAGCAGAGGATGGTCGAACAGATGCTGCTGTTCGCTGCGCGCCGATTCAAGCGGGCTGTAGGCCATGACGGCAATATTGTGCTCCCGGCACCAGGGCAACAGATTCCATTCGATGCCGCGCCGGCGCACATTGTAGAGCACCTGGTTGGCCGCCACGGCGCTGCCTGCGGGCAAAGCCAGCGCTTCTTCCATGTCGGCACGGTCGAAATTGCTGACGCCGAAGGCGCGGATCTTTCCTGACTTGTGCAGGACAGAGAAGGCTTCCAGGGTTTCATCGAGCGGCACGTCGCCGCGCCAATGCAGCAGGTAAAGGTCGAGATAATCGGTGCGCAACCGGCGCAAGCTGCGTTCGCAAGCCTGCACCAGACCGGTGCGCGTGGCATTGTGCGGATAGGCCTTGCTGACCAGATAAGCCTGTCCGCGCCGGCCGGCCACCGCTTCGGCCACCACCTCCTCGGCACCGCCATCGGCATACATTTCGGCGGTGTCGATCAGGTTCATGCCGAGGTCCAGGCCCAGTTGCAGGGCCTGCACCTCTTCGGCCTTGCGGGCGGCCGATTCGCCCATATTCCAGGTGCCCTGCCCCAGCACCGGCACGCTGTGTCCCGAAGCCAGGCGCAGGGTGCGCATCTTAAGCCTCGCAGCGGCGGGCCGAGCTGGCCGACCAGCGGTATAGGCCCGAAACCACGGCGGCGCCGACGGCCAGGGCGATCAGCATGGTGGTCGATTCGCCCATGCTGTTGGCAATGGCCAGCGGCTCGCCCTTGCCCGAGAGCACGATCAGACCGGCCAGCGCCACATTGAACAGGCTTTCGCCGACAATGAAGCCGGACATGATCAGCACGCCCAAGCGGGAAGCGGCTTCGCCATAGCTCTTGCCGTGCACAGCCTTCTCGAAGAAGTAGCCGGCCACGGCGCCCACCACCACCGGCGCGGTCACGGCGCTCGGCAGGTAGATGGCCAGGCCCACGCCCAGCGGCGGCAGGCTGAGACGGTCATTGCTCGACGCTTTCAGCAGGTAATTGATGGCCACCAGGCCCAGGCCCAGCAAGGCGCCATAACCCACCAGATGCCATGGCAGGTCGCCGCCGATCACGCCCTTGGCCAGGGTTGAAATCAAGGTCGCTTGCGGCGCGGCCAGGGGCTGGTCGGAAATCGCATTGGCGTTCGGCGCGCCGGCAAAGCCGTTGGCGTGATTCAGCAATTCCAGCACCGGCGGCACCACGCAGGAGCCGGCAAACACGCCGATGATCAGGGCCAGCTGCTGTTTCCACGGCGTGGCGCCGACCAACTGGCCGGTTTTCAGATCCTGCAGATTGTCGTTGCCGATCACGGCCACGGCCAGCACCACGGTGGTGACGAACAGCGCGTAAGCGATCAGCGCCTGGCTGGTTTCCGGTCCCATCACATGGCGGCCGACGAAGCCCACAGTGGCCGCCGCACCCAGAATGGTCAGGATGGCAAGGCCGGATACCGGCGAGTTGGAGGAGCCGATCAGGCCAGCCATATAACCGCACACGGCGGCGGCCAGCATGCCGGCGATCAGGATGTAGCCGACGCCCACCGCCACCAGCGGCAGCGACAGTTCGGACAGGGGGCCGCCCTGCAGGAAGCTGGCCAGCAGCCAGCCGGCCGGCACCATGGACAGCAGCGTCACCAGGCCAACCAGGAAGATCGGCAGGTCGCGGTCTTCGCGCGGAATATCCGCGCCGCCGCTCTTGGCATGCGCCGATGCCGCCAGCGCCGATTGCAGGCCGCCCACCACCGGCTTGACCAAGGTGGCCAGGGTGACGATGGCGGCCGCGCCGATGGTGCCGGCGCCGATCATGCGCACCTGGGTGCGCCAGATGGTGGTGGCGTGGTCGGCCACGGAAGCATCCGGCATCGGGTTCCAGCTGGTCAGCAGCGGCACCAGCACGCCCCAGGCGATGGCCAGACCGACCGCCATGGCGATGCCGACGGTGATGCCCATCAGGTGGCCGGCGCCGACCAGGGCCAGGGAGCTGGATGCACCCAGGCCGGTGGCGCCGTTCCCGAATTTGACGAAATGCGCGACTTCGCCGGCGATCAGGCGCGCCGCGGCGAGGAAGGCGAAGAGGGCCGACGCCACCGCGCCCCAGATCACGGCCCACAAGCCAGCCTTGCCCTCTTTCGCGCCGGCGCGCGAGGCGGTGCCGACTTTCAGCACTTCAGCGGCGGCCACGCCTTCCGGATAGGGCAGGCTCGATTGCGACACCAGCGCGCGGCGCAGCGGCATGGTGTACATCACGCCCAGCACGCCGCCCACAGCGCAGGCGCCGAAGGTGGGCCAGAACGGGATCTTGGTCCACCAGCCGATCATCAGCAGCCCAGGCAGCACGAAGATCACCGACGCCAGCGTGCCCGCGGCCGAGGCGATGGTTTGCACGATATTGTTTTCCTGGATGGTGGCGTCCTTGAAGGCGCTCAGCAAGGCCATCGAAATGACGGCGGCAGGAATCGAGGTGGCGAAGGTCAGACCCACTTTCAGGCCGAGATAGACCTGGGCAGCGGTGAAGATCAGCGTGATCAGGATGCCGAGGACAATGCCCCGTATGCTGAACTCCAATGGGTTGGACGGCGTGGTGTGATTCATCCCTGTTTGCTCTCCAAGTTCTGGTGGTTGTTATATGACGGGCAATCTTGTTGCACCGGATATTACGCCACTTTACCGCCGCCGCCAATCAATTGTATCGACTATCGATCCTCTATTAATCGTCGGAATTCGGATCGAGGTCGGGGAACATCACGGAGGTGAAACCGAAGCGCGAAAAGTCGCGGATACGGCTGGGATAGAGGATGCCGAGCAGGTGGTCGACCTCGTGCTGCACCACGCGCGCGTGGAAACCGTCCACTTCGCGCAACAGCTTATTGCCATACTGGTCGTAGCCTTCATAGCGCAAGCGCGTGTAGCGCGGCACGCTGCCGCGCAGGCCCGGCACGGACAGGCAGCCTTCAAAGCCCTCTTCCTGCTCTTCGCCGAGCGGCGTCAGGACGGGATTGATCAGCACCGTTTCCGGCACCTGGGGCGCGTCGGGATAGCGCTGGTTGAATTTGAAGCCGAAGATCACCAGCTGCAGGCTGACGCCGATCTGCGGCGCGGCCAGACCTGCGCCGTCAGCGGCGTGCATGGTGTCGAACATATCGGCGATCAGGCCATGCAGGGCCGGGGTGTTGAATTCACGGATAGGATCGGCCACGCGCGACAGCAGCGGCTCGCCCATCTTCAGAATTTCGCGTACCGTCATTGACCACCCTCCAGCTGACTGTGCATCTCGTTCAGATAGGCGCGGAAGGCCTTGCCGGTTTCCTCATGCTTGAGGCCCATGGCCAGAGTCGCTTTCAGATATCCGAGCTTGGAACCGCAATCATAGCGCTGTCCTTCGTAACGGTAGGCCAAAACGCGTTCCGCCTGCATCAGCGCGGCGATGCCGTCGGTGAGCTGGATTTCGCCGCCGGTGCCGGCGCCCAGGGTTTCCAGGTAGTCGAACACGCGCGCGGTCAGCACATAGCGGCCGACCACGGCCAGCGTGGACGGCGCCACTTCCGGATGCGGTTTTTCGACGATGGTCGAGACCAGGTCGATATTCGGGCGGTAGGCTTCGGCGCTGACGATGCCGTACTGGCGCGTATCGGCGCGCGGCACTTCCTGCACGGCCAGCAGGCTGGCGCGTTCGTAGGTATAGGTTTCCGTCATCTGCGCCAGCACCGGCTTGACGCCGGGCGCGGTGTCCATGAAGTCGTCGGCCAGCAGCACGGCAAATGGTTCGCGGCCGATGATGGGGCGCGCGCACAGCACCGCATGGCCCAGGCCCAGAGGTTCGGATTGGCGGATATAGATGCAGTTGACGTCGCGGGGAATCACATTGCGCACCACTTCCAGCAAGGCAGCCTTACCGGCCGCTTCGAGTTCGGATTCCAGCTCATACGCCTTGTCGAAATGGTCTTCGATGGCGCGCTTATTGCGGCCGGTGATGAAGATCAGGTCCGTGATGCCGGCCGCCACCGCCTCCTCCACCGCATACTGGATCAGCGGCTTGTCGACGATGGGCAGCATTTCCTTCGGCTGCGCCTTGGTGGCGGGCAGGAAACGGCTGCCAAGACCGGCAACAGGGAAGACGGCTTTTCGAATTTGGCTCAAAGTTTTCTCCGTAGGGATGTTTATGCGCCGCCCTGGCCCAGCAAGGCCAAGAGGCCCGCCTCGTCCAGGATGGTAATGCCGAGTTCCTCCGCCTTGGCCAGCTTGCTGCCTGCTTCGGCGCCCGCCACCAGATAGGATGTTTTCTTCGAGACCGAGCCGGACACCTTGCCTCCCGCCTGTTCGATCAGCGCGGCCGCCTGGTCGCGGCCCATGGTGGGCAGCGTGCCGGTCAGCACAAAGGTCTTGCCGGCCATGGCGCCTTCGGCGGCGGCGGTTTCCGGAAGCTGTGCCAGCAGCTCGCCGCGCAAGGCGTCGAGGGCCAGCAGGGCGTCGCGGTTGGCTTGCAGCGCCATCCATTCGCCCAGCGCGCCCGCCACTGCAGCCGGCAGACCGAAGACGTCGAAGATCTTCAGATAGGCCAGCGCTTCCAGCGTCAGGCCTTGCTCGATCAGTTGGCGGCAGCGTGGCTCCGTCAGTTTTGGAATGCCCATCGCGGCCAGCAGCGATACCGGCTCCAGTTTTTCGCGCAGCTGGACCTTGGGCGCGTGTTCGCCTTGCGGCGCCACGCCCGCTGCCAGCAGCGCGTCGATGGCCTGCTGGTTTTTCGGCTCGGCAAAGAACTCGGCGATGGATTCGGCCACCGTGCCGCCGATATCGGGCAGCACGCGCAGCAGCGCCACCGGCGCGCGGCGGATCAGCGCGAAATGGCCCAGCCACTCGGCCAGGGTCTTGGCGGTGGACTCGCCCACATGGCGAATGCCGAGCGCGAACAGCAGGCGCTCCAGCGGCGGCGTCTTGCTGGCGGCAATCGCTTCCAGCAGATTGTCGGCCCACTTGGTGGCGATCTTGCCCTGCTGGACCGTCTCCGGCGTGGTGCCGTCGCGCTCATCGGCCAGGCGCTTCATCTTCAGCAAGTCGTCCAGCGTGAGCTTGTACAGATCGGCCACGCCGTGCACCAGATTGCACTCGACCAGATTATCGATATAGCGGTCGCCCAGGCCTTCGATGTCCATCATGCGGCGGCCGCTGAAATGGCGGATCGCTTCCTTGCGCTGGGCCGAGCAGAACAGGCCGCCCGAGCAGCGCGCAATGGCTTCGCCCTCTTCCCGCACCACATGCGAGCCGCACACGGGGCAGGACTTCGGCAGCACATAGGCGGCCGGTTCGGGTTGCGGGCGCTTTTCCGGCACCACGGCCAGCACTTCCGGGATCACGTCGCCGGCGCGGCGCACAATCACAGTGTCGCCCACGCGCACATCCTTGCGGCGCACCTCGTCCTCGTTGTGCAGGGTGGCGTTGGTGACGGTAACGCCGCCGACGAAGACCGGCGCCAGGCGCGCCACCGGCGTGATGGCGCCGGTACGGCCCACCTGCACTTCGATGGCCTGCACCACGGTGGTGGCTTCCTCGGCCGGGAATTTATGCGCCAGCGCAAAACGCGGCGCGCGCGAGACGAAGCCCAGCTCGCGCTGCTCTTCCAGCAGATTGGTCTTGTAGACCACGCCGTCGATTTCATACGGCATGGCGGGACGGGTCTGGCCGATCTGCTTGAAGTAATTCAGCAGGCCATCCTTGCCGCGCACCACGGCGCGTTCCTTGGCCACCGGCAGGCCCAGCTCCTCATACCAGTCCAGCAAGGCGGAATGCGAGGATGGCAGCTCGGCGCCCAGCAGTTCGCCGATGCCGTAGGCGAAGAAGCGCAGCTTGCGCTGGGCGGTGATGCGCGAATCGAGCTGGCGCAGGCTGCCCGCCGCCGCATTGCGCGGATTGACGAATTCTTTTTGTCCGGCTTCGCGCTGGCGCGCATTCATGGCTTCGAAATCGGCCTTGAACATCAGCACCTCGCCGCGCACTTCCAGCACGCGCGGCAGGTTCTCGCCGCGCAGGCGCAGCGGGATCACGCCGATGGTGCGGATATTGGCCGACACGTCCTCGCCGGTATAGCCGTCGCCGCGCGTGGCGGCCTGCACGAACAGGCCGTTTTCGTAGCGCAGATTGATGGCCAGGCCGTCAAATTTGACCTCGGCGGCATAGTCGACTTCCAGCTTGTCCAGGCCGTCGCGCACGCGGCGGTCGAAGTTCTCGATATCCTCTTCGGAGAAGCCGTTGTTCAGCGACAGCATGGGCACGGCGTGCGTCACCGCGTCGAACTGCGGCAGCGGCGCCGCGCCGACGCGCAAGGTCGGCGAGTCGGGCGCGGCCAGTTCGGGATGATCCGCCTCGATCTTTTGCAGCTCGGCGAACAGCTGGTCGTACTCCGCGTCCGGGATGGTGGGCGCGTCCAGCACGTGATAGGCGTGCAGGTGGCGGTTCAGTTCCGCCGTCAGCCACGCGGCGCGTTCGGCCGGGCTTTGATTCAATTCACTCATGATGCAGTACTACTCAGCTGAACAGGCGCAGGGCGCGGGTGGAGCCGGCGGGGATGTCGGCGCTGTCCATCTCGGCATAAAAATCTTTCACCTGGCCGGCGATTTCCGTCAGGGCGGCATCGCTCAGCGGCTGGTTGTAGTCGTCCACGATGGTCGCGTCCAGACGCGCCACCAGCGACTTGGCGCAGGCGATCATGGCGCCGAAGCCGTCGCGCGCCGGCGCCACGCAAGGCACGTCAAGCAGCAGGGTCAGTCGCGGCGTGGTCTCTTCAGCCAGCGTGACATTGGTGGAGAGGCTGAACAGCTGGCCGCCCTCGTTGTCGCGCATGGTGTAGCGGCCATCGGGGCGCACATCGAAGCCCTGCTTTTCCAGGGCGCCAAGCAGGGTCGTGATGGCCCATGGCGCGCCGTTGCTGGCCAGGTTCACGCCCAGCTGGGCGTCGTGGCTGGCAACGAAGCGGTGCAGGTTCTTGGCTTCGGCCATGACTTCGATCATGTCCGGGATATGCGGTTCGGCGCCGATTTCATCGGCCACGCCGCGCAGGCGCGTCACCAGTTCCGAGTATTCCAGTTCGTTCAAGGCTGTGCTGCGGCTGGCCAGTTGCACGCCGCCTTGCAGCTTGGTGTAGACCGTGCCATGCACGATGGGTTCCCAGTCGCCGCTGACGGCCAGGCCGATATAGTGCACCGGCTTGCTGCCGACGAAACGCAGCTTTTGCAGCGCGGGCAGGATTTTCTCGCCGCGCACCGGCGCTTCCAGCTCCAGCGGCAGCAGGCAATCGATCAGGGGATCGACCAGGCTGGTGGCCAGCTCGGACGGCGGCACGGAGGCGTCGGCGCTGCGCGCGGGCGCAGTCTGGGCGCCAGCGCCAGCAGCAGCCGGGCCAGCAGCGGCCGGTGCAGACGCGCGCGTGGCGCGCGCGGCGTCGGCCGCGTGGTCCGTTTCCTCGGCGTCGGGCGCGAAGCTCGGCGCCGGCAGATCGCCCTCCACATGCTCGGGCGCCGCATAAGCGCCGGAACCGGCATCCGGCAGCGGCGTTTCGTCCAGCGAGAAGCTGGGTTCATGGCGCGCGGACGGCGCTTGCACTTCCTCGCCGCTGCGCATCAGCACATCGTCATGGTCGGAGGCGAAAGCGCGTTCCACGCTCTTCTTGGCCTTGTACTCCTGCCACTTGTTGTAGGAGATAACGCCGACGATAAAGACGCCGCCGGCTGCGATTAAACTCATTTGAAAATCTGTCATGCTGCTTGTGCCTCGGAAGCGAAGTTGGCGGCGGCTTCCATGTCCACCGCCACGATGCGCGATACGCCCTGCTCCTGCATCGTCACACCGATCAGTTGATTGGCCATCTCCATCGCAATCTTGTTGTGCGAGATGAAGAGGAATTGGGTATGTTCGGACATGCGCTTCACCATGCGGCAGAAGCGCTCCGTATTGGCGTCGTCCAGCGGCGCATCGACTTCGTCGAGCAGGCAGAACGGCGCCGGGTTCAGGCGGAACATGGAGAACACCAGCGCCGTTGCGGTCAGCGCTTTTTCGCCGCCCGACAGCAGGTGGATGGTGGCGTTCTTCTTGCCCGGCGGCTGGGCCATGACTTGCACGCCCGAGTCCAGGATTTCGTCGCCCGTCATGATCAGCTTGGCCTGGCCACCGCCGAACAGGATGGGGAACAGTTCGGAGAAGTGGCCGTTCACGCGGTCGAAGGTATCCTGCAAAAGGTCGCGGGTTTCCTTGTCGATCTTCTGGATCGCGTCTTCCAGCGTGTTGATCGCCTCGGTCAGGTCGGCATTCTGCGAATCGAGGAAATTCTTGCGCTCGGACGCCTGCGACAGCTCGTCGAGCGCCGCCAGATTGACCGCGCCCAGCGCCGCGATCGCATTGGTCAAGCGCGTGACCTCGCCCTGCAGATAGGACGGCTTCATATCCGCATGCAGCTTCTCGCTCAGCGCCGCCTCGTCGGCCTGGACCTCGGCCAGCTGCTGGGCGAACTGCTCCTGGTTCAGGCGCGCGGCCTGCTCCTTGAGCTGCATCTCGGTGATCTTGTCGCGCTGCGGCTGCAAGGTGCGTTCGGACTGCATGCGCGCATCCTCGGCCTGGCGCAGCTGCTGGGTGATCTGGTCCAGCTCATGGCGCGCATCGGCCAGCGCGCGCTCCTGCTGCGTGCGGCGGTCGAGCAATCCCTGCAAGCCTTCGTTGGCGGCGCCCGATTCCAGGCCTTCCAGCTCCAGCTGACCGGCTTTCACGCTCTGTTCGACCTGCTCCACCTGGCTGCTGGCGGTGACGATATTGCGGCGCAGTTCCTCGATGCGGCTGCGCGCCGCTTTCTCAGCGAATTCGGCTTCCTGGGCCTTGCGTTCCAGCTCGCGCAGCGCTTCGCGCGCATCGGCCAGCCGCTGCTCCTTGGCCATGAAGGCGGTCTGGCCTTCCTCATGCTCGCCCTGCAGATTGCCCAGCTCCATATCGAGCTGCTCGAATTTTTCCTCCGATTCGAGCTTGACCTGCATCTGCTCTTCTTCCTGCGCCGCGATCTCGGCCAGGTCGGCCTCAATCTGATTGCTGCGCTGGTTGAAGCGCGCTTCCACCTCGGACAGCTTCATCACTTCCAGCTGCAGGCTGTGCGCGGTCTGGGTCAGGCTCTGCACCTTTTGCCGCGTTTCCGCCAGCATGCGCGCGTGGTTGCTCAGGGCTGCCTCGGCGCGCACCGCGCGCGAACGTGCTTCCTCGGCCAGCATGGACTGGGCGCGCAACTGCTTGCCGATGTTTTCGATTTCCTGCTGGCGGCCCAGCATGCCGTCCTGCTCCGCGTCGGCGGCGTAAAAACGCACGCTGTTCTGCGTGATCATATGGCCCTGGCGCGTGACGACGCAGGCGCCGGGCGGCAGACTGGCGCGCGCCTGGAAAGCACTGGCCGCATCTTCGGCCATAAAGACCAGGTGCAGCCAGTCCTGCAACACGCCGCGCAAGCCGGGATCGTTGAGTTTCAGCAGGCTGATAAACGGTTTCAGGCCCGCCACTTCCGGCTCGGCGGCGGGCGCCGCCGTCACCGGCGCGAACAGGGCCAGCTTGGCCGGTGGCGCATCGCTGAAGAAGTGTTTGGCCCAGTCCAGATTCGACACCTGCAAGGCCGAGGTGCGTTCGCGCAGCACCGCTTCCAGCGCGCTTTCCCAGCCATCCTCGATATGCAGTTTCTGCCACAGGCGCGGCAGCTCGTTCAGCTCATGTTTTTCCAGCCAGGGCGTGACCTTGCCTTCGGTCTGCACGCGCTCCTGCAACTGGCGCAGCGCGTTCAGGCGCGCTTCCAGCTGGGCGTTGGCCGCCGTTTCCTTTTGCACCGCTGCTTGCGCCTGCTGGCGTTCTTCTTCCAGCTTCGGCTGCAGCTCCAGCGCCTCTTCCAGATGGAAGTTCTGCTCTTCCAGGGTCTGCTGCTTTTCCTCCAGCTGCATCTTCAGGTTCGCCAGATGGCTGGAGTCCGGCAGGGCCAAGCCGCTCTTTTCCTGCTGCAGGCGCTCGCGCCGCGTCGCCAGGCCGGAAAGGATATTGGAGGCGTTGCGCTGGTGCGCCGATTCCAGTTCCAGCTGCTGCTGCGCCTGCATGATGCGGGCGCGCGATTCCGTGCTGCGGTTCTGCGCCTCGCGCCATTCCGCCTCCAGCATGGGCAGCAACTCGGCCTTCTGCTCGGCCATGATGCGCGACTGCTCGACCTTGGCCGACAGTTCTTCCAGATTGAATTCGGCTTCCTCGACCTGGCCGGCATAGTCGCTGGCCTGCCGCTGCCACTGGTCGCGCTGGGCGGCCAGCGTCACCAGTTGCTGCTGCAGACGGGTGCGCGATTCGATCACGAATTTGATCTGCGCTTCCAGGCTGCCGATCTCGGAATTGGTCTGGTACAGATGGCCCTGCGCCTGGTGCAAGCGGTCGCCCACGGCGAAGTGGGCCTGGCGCATCTGCTCCAGCGACAGTTCGACATGGCGCAGCTTGGCCGTCTGCTCTTCCAGATCGGTCTGGGCCTGTTCCATCTCGCGGAAAAAGCGCGTCTGCTCGCTGTGCGCCTCGTTTTTGCGCAAGAGCCAGAGCAGTTTCTGCTTCTCTTCCTGGTCCGATTGAAGCTGGTGGAATTTGTTCGCCACCGCCGCCTGCGCTTCCAGCCGTTCCAGATTGTTATTCAGCTCGCGCAGGATGTCTTCCACGCGCAGCAGGTTTTCGCGCGTATCGTGCAGGCGGTTTTCCGTTTCGCGGCGGCGTTCCTTGTACTTCGACACGCCGGCCGCCTCTTCCAGGAAGACGCGCAGCTCTTCCGGACGCGATTCGATGATGCGGGCAATCATGCCCTGGCCGATGATGGCGTAGGCGCGCGGCCCCAGGCCGGTGCCGAGGAAGATGTCCTGGATATCGCGGCGGCGCACCGGCTGGCTGTTGATGTAGTAAGTGGAGGTGCCATCGCGCGTCAGCGTGCGCTTGACCGCGATCTCGGCATATTGGCCCCATTGGCCGGAAGCTTTGCCCTCATGGTTGTCGAAGACCAGTTCGACCGAAGCCCGTCCGGCCGGTTTGCGCAGGGTCGAGCCGTTGAAAATCACGTCCTGCATGGACTCGCCGCGCAGTTCCGAAGCCTTGGATTCGCCCAACACCCAGCGCACGGCGTCGATGATATTCGACTTGCCGCAGCCATTCGGGCCGACCACGCCTACCAGCTGCCCGGGCACCTGGAAATTGGTGGGATCCACGAAAGACTTAAATCCCGACAATTTGATGGAAGATAGACGCACGTTGTTATCTGTTCTTCGCCCGGACAGGCATGGTTAAAAACCTGGCTATCATACCATTTTGTGAATGGAATCTGGTCAAAAACTCACTGCCGAAACCTGCCGCAACGCTAGAGCAGCGGGCTGCGCGAGCCGTTTTTCGGCGGCCCGAGCTGCCAGCTGCGCTGATGCGGCTTGTCCTTGCCCGACAGGTAGAGCGCCAGATCGCGCATCCACTGCTCGGTGGGCGCCGGTTCGGCGCGCGGTGCCAGCAGCAGCACCGGCAGGCAAAGCACGGCCAGCACCCGGCCCATCACCACATGACGTTCAGCGCGCGCGCTCCAGATGAAGGCGCCAGCCACGGTCAGGCCCAGGCCTGCGCCGGTGATCACTTCCGACCAGGAGTGGGCCAGCACCGGCACGCGCGAGATGCTGACCAGCACAGACAGCACTACGCCGCCGCCCGTGACCCAGTAACGGAATTCCAGTGAACGGTGGCGCGAAGCCAGGTAGGCCGCCACCGGGAAGACCGCGCAAGCACGCATGGCATGGCCGCTGATGCCGGCGAACTGCACTTCCGGCACGCCCAGACCCCAGCCCAAAAACGCCACTTTGGTAATCACCACCAGCGCCATGCCGGCGCCAAACAGCAGGCACCAGTTCAGGGTCAAGCGCCAGGATTTACCCGCCAGCAGCCAGACTGCGATCGCCACGCCCAGCGGGCCGGTCACATTCAAACTGCCCAACATACTCAAAAACTGCCAACCATTCATCATTGCCATATCTCTTGTTGCCTGTCCAGTCGGACGCTGAGCGCATGATACACGGCGCAGCGGCTGTCCGGATTCAATCGGAACAGGCTTCAGCTATCCTTAATTTTCCGTTCGAATTTCATGCCATTGGCGCGCCCGGCATCGACCACAAAGCCGCTGACGGCATTCGCCGCGTCGCGCTGCATGCGGATGGTGGCGCCATTCGCGCTGAAGGTATCCTGGGCCGTCGGTATCAGCAGCGCTTCGTCGCGCGCGGAACGCATGCGCAGCTGGCCGTCCTTGAGCTGCACCTCCCACGTCACCTGCAATTCCGGGCTATGGTAACGGCCAAGGAAGGCGCCCTCGCCACCCGCCGGCGGCGAGAAGGCTTCTGGCATGGCGCGCTCCTTGGCCGGTTCGCGGCTGCCCGTCAGCACAGGCTCCAGATAGATGTCCATCACGTCCAGGGCCAGTTTGGCGGGGCGGGCCTGGGCCAGATTGCACAAGACAGTCACCGTCATCTGCTGCGCCGGAATGCGCACCATCTGCGAGCGGTAGCCCGCAAAAGCGCCCGCGTGCGACACGATGCGCTGGCCGCGATATTCCTCCAGCATCAGGCCGCGCGCGTACTGCAGGCTGGAGCCGTCGTTCAACCGGCCTGCTTGCTGCAACTGTTCATTGAGCCAGGCGCCGCCGACTTTGGGCGCGTAGAAGTTGGCGTCCCACTTCGCCAGATCTGTCAGATTGGTCTGCACCGCCCCGTCGCCGGCCTGCTCCCAGTCCGACATATTCACGCCGAAGCTGCCGTCCGGCCGCAGCAGATAAGCCGTGGCGCGCTGCGGGAAGACGGTGCGGTGGTTTTCCAGGATGCGGGTTTCCTTCATGCCCAGCGGCGCGAAGATGCGCTCGCGCGAGAACTCGCCCAAGGTCTTGCCGCTCACCTGCTTGACGATCTGGCCGAGCAGGAAGTAGCCGGTATTGCTGTAGCGATGCTCGCTGCCCGGCTGGAAATTCAAGGCCTTCTGGCGCTGGATGACGGTCAGCGCGTCGGCATCGGTGGTGTAGTCTTCATCGTTAAAGCCCGCCATCGTCAGCAGCACCAGATAGTCGCGCAAGCCGCTGGTATGGTGCAGCAGGTGGCGCACGGTGATGGGCGTGCCGTAGTCCGGCATCGCGGGCAGGAATTTGCGGATATCGTCATCCAGCGCCAGCTTCCCGTCCTGCACCAGCAGCAGGATGGCTGCGGCGGTAAACTGCTTGGACGTCGAACCGATATCGAATACCGTGCGCTCGGGACGGATCGGCAGGCCGTATTCCAGGCTGGCCTGGCCATAGCCCTTCTGATAGACCATGCGGCCGGCGCGAATCACTCCCAAGGCGCAGCCGGGCGAATCGGCGCGGTTATATTGCTCGAAAACGCGATCCACGCGCCCGCTCAGCGATTCCGGCGAGGCGGCATGCGCGGCCAGCGGCAGCAAGATGGAAAGCAGCAGATATGGCGATCTGTGAGCGGGCATCGTAAGCATCCAGGAAATGAGAATAGCGAAGTGAAAATTGCCGTTCTGCAATAATTGCATATTACAGCATTGATAACAATAACATTATCTGCAATATTGACGGCTTAAGCGGAAACCCTATGAAACCCACACCCTCGATTCTCTTTGTCTGCATGGGCAATATCTGCCGCTCGCCCACGGCCGAAGGCGTGCTGCGCCAACGCGCCGCCGCGGCCGGCCTGGAGCTGCACATCGACTCCGCCGGCACCCACGCCTATCACATCGGCGAAGCCCCCGACACCCGCTCTTCGCGCCACGCCGCCCAGCGCGGCTACGATCTGACGCAGCAACGCGCCCGCCAGGTCAGCGCCGACGACTTCGAACGATTCGACCTGCTGCTGGCGATGGACCGCGACAATCTGGAGCTGCTGCAACGCGCCTGCCCGCCCCAGCTGCGCCACAAGCTTGGCCTCTTCATGCAATACGCCCGCCGTCACCGCGTACTGGAAGTCCCCGATCCCTACTACGGCGGCGTGCAAGGCTTCGACCAGGTACTCGACTACATCGAAGACGCCGCCGACGGCCTCATCCACGACCTGCGCGAACGCCCCGCCACCTGAATTTGGCGCAAACGGGGCGGGTTTAGGCGGCGGTGGCGGTGGCGGCGTCGTTGACGGCGCTGATGCCCATGGCGCGGGAGAGGGCTTGGCCGACGACGCCTTCGCTGCGGATCAGCCTTACCTTGTCGTCGCGGAAGCGCTGGGCCAGGGCTTCGCCGGATAGGGAAAACGCTTCCTGCCGGCTGCTGGTGGAGAAGATGTAGAGCGTGCGCAGGGGGCTGATCCAGGCGAGTTTGACTTTGCGCGCTTCGCCCTCCTCCTGCTCGAATTCGAGCCACATGCCGCGCGTGAGGCTGTCTACTTCGATGCTGGCGTCGTCGTCGGCCGGGGGCGCGGCGGCGGCTTCCTGTTCGGCTTTGGCTTGCAGCTGCAGGCGCCGCTCGGCGGCTTTCTGCGCCACTTCCATCGAGATTTCAAGCTGGCGTTCGGGCGAGATTTCCAGCGGGGCGCGCACGATGGAGGCGTGGCATTCTGCCAGCTCGGCAAAGAATTGCAGGCGGTCGGCGTCTTGCCATTTGATGACGTCGAGCCATTTGTTCAGGGCCGACAGCAGCGACGGCAGGCGAGCGATCAGCTTTTTGCGCTCGTCGGCGCTGATCTTGGGCTTGACGCTCCAGATCAGATCATCCATGGTCTGGGTGGCGTTGTTGACGGCGCCCGGCTTTTCGTCTTCAACGCTGTAGGCGATCGTCAGCACCGAGGTCCATTTGTTTTCGAGGAAGGCTTCCAGCACGGCGATCACTTCGCCGGTGCCGATGCGCAGCGCGACGGCATCCTTGGCGGAACGGGCTGCGGCCGCCATCTTTTCCTGTTTCAGCGCGGCGGCAATCGGTTCGGCGATCGCGGCGGCGGCGGCCGTTTCTTCGGCCTTGATCGAGGCTTCCAGCTCGTCCACGGCTTCGGTGAAGACGCTCAGCTCATGCTCGTAGTCGCGCCCCACGCGGTCCACGCTGCGCTGCATGGCCTGGTATAGCGGGTCGTCGGGATTTTTGTGCTGCTCCCAGCCCATGCGCGACAGGAGGTCGATCATGCGCCGCGCCGGGTGCTCTTCCTGGAAGAAGAAGTCCTTGTCCAGCAAGGCCGCTTTCAGCACAGGGATTTGCAGGAAGCGGATCAGGTTGCGGATCTCGGGCGAGATGCTCTGGTCGCGGAATACGGTTTCGAACACGGCCGACAAAAGGTCGATGGTGCTTTCGTCGGCGCGCGACAGGCTGCCTTGCGGGGCGGCCTGTTTGACCGAGGGCAGCACGAAGACATTCGGCGGCAGAGGAGCGCCAGCGGCAAAGGCGTCCGCCGGGGATGGCATGGCGGCGCCTTGCGCGAACGCTGTCTGGCCCAGCACCGCTTGCGGCGCCGAATTGCCTGCCGTCGCAGCCTGCAGGGCCGTACTTTGCTGTAATTGGGCCAGGTAGCTGAGCAAGGGCTGCTTCGCACCTAATATGGACGCATGCTGGGCCGCTTCATTCGTCACATTGCCGAGGAAGCCCTGCGCAGCACCTTGCAGCCAAGGCGCTTGCGCAATGCCGACGGCCAGAGTTGTGTGCTGCGGCGTGGCAAGCGGACCTGCGGCGGCACCGCCGGCCAGGCCGCTCAGCGCAAACCCTGCGGCGGCCACGCCGATCGGCACCGAAACGCTGGCTGGCTGGCCGCCGCCCGCCAGATGCGGCAGGGCCAGATCGAAATCGCCGATCTGCTCCATCAGGGCCGGACCTTGCGCGGCGGGCGGCGGCGCGTCCTGCACCGAGAAGAACTGGCGCAGCTGCTCGGCCAGCGCGGCTTGCTGCTTGCGCTGGCGCGCCGGCGCGGCGGAAGCATCGTGGCTATCGGCCTTGCGCGCCTTGTACTTTTCCACGGAGCCGGGCAGCACGCCCTTGCGTTCCAGGGCCAGGTTCAGCTCTTCCAGCATCGGCCCCAGATCGATAAAGCTGTCCGGCTTGAGCAGCGTGGGCAGCAGATTGGCTGCTTCTTCATCGGTATTGAACTCGCTCCAGGCATCCAGCACGGCGGCGAGGAAGACGTCGGGACGGAAGGGATTCTGGTTCACGCGCAGAATGTCGCGGTCGAGCAGGAAGGCCAGGCGCACATTGAGCGTGGCCAGCGCGTCGGCATAGCGCGTTTCGAAGGGCTTGCTGACGCTACCCAGCGCGACCTTGCTGTCCATCTCTTCGTAAGGCACCAGGGACAACGGCTGGTCGGCGGCACGCGGCGCGGCTTTCTTGCCGGGAGCCAGTTGGGCCAGCTCCTGGCGCACGGCGCGTTCCAGGCGCTTGGCCACCAGATTCAGCAGCGCATAGTGGCTGTTACGCAACAGATTGCCTGCGCGCAGACGCATCTGCACTTCGCGCAAATCGGCGCTCATATCGTTGCCGTCGACCAGGATGCCGGCCAGGCCGGTAGTAAAACCAGTGAACTGGCTGGCGACGTGGCGCTGGGCGATCTCGATCAGGCTCTCCAACAGCGCATGCCGCGGCGAGACCGTCTGTTTCGGCGCCGTGGATGTTGTTGGATTGGAATTCATGATGGGCCTTCGGTGAACTTGCTTGTATTCTGGCAGATTATTGCCGCATGGCAATAGGCAAAAAGAAACAAATCATCCTTTTGCCTCTGTTTTTTTGCGGACTATCATGTAGTTACGTCTTGAGGCCGGAGGCCTTATCCTACAAGCGTTCCCGGCAAACTCCGATACCGCAAGCGTGGCTGAAATCGCATCATTGCGCCACCGGAAAGGTATCGGCGAAGGCATGCCTTCACCGATGCGTCTTCGGCGAGTGATTGTTTAAACTTTCATACGAGAGGAAATCAAGATGAACTCGAACCGCAAAGACTCATCGAAGGGCTCCGAAAAACCGGAAAAAGGCGCCAGCCGGCAGTCGGCCGACCAGGCTTCGCGCACGGTCAGCCGCGATCTGGCCGACGAACGCGCCAGCCGCAAGAGCGAAGGCAATAAGCAGTCGGGCAGCACCGGCAATGCCAACAAAACCAGCCAGCGCAACCGCTGATTGATGCCAGCACGGCGGCATCCGCCGGATGCCGCCTTCCCTCCCCTTCAGATATTGCGCAGGCGCTTGCCCTTGGGCGGGCGGAAGTCGCGGATCTCATGCACCAGGCTTACCGAATGGGCATCCTGTGCCGTCAGGTGCAGGTCGGTGTAGTTGTGCGTCTCCCAGTGCTTTTCACTGAGCTTGATGCGGTCGCGCAGGATGGATTCGGTACGCTCGTCGTCGGCGCGCAAGCCCTCGACGATGACGCTCAAGGCATCGGGCCGCGCGCCCGAAGGTGCGCTGGCGTGGGATTTATGCACCATGAAACGGGCCGTAGCGCTGGCATAGCGCTCCGCGCCCGCCAGGAAGAGAATGACGGCGATCGAGGCCACCGCCCCGCCGTTGTACATGACGACCTTGAACGGCAGATTGCGCAGGTAGTTGTAGAGGCACAGACCATCGCTGACGTAGCCGCCATTCGACTGCAGCAGGATATGCGCCACATCGAGGCCGTCCTCGTTCATTTCCGCCGCCGCCTCGAACACGCGATGCACCATATCGCTGTTCACATCGCCCGACAAGGTGAACCAGGCTTGCCCGTCCAGCTTTGCTTTGTCTTCACTCATGGCCGTCCCCATTTGGAATACATAAACCATTCTAGCAAAGCCCGCGCCAGGGGGCGCGCACGCGCTTTGACACAACTGTCAGATTGACACGCCCTACCTTCTGACATATATTTCCGAGTCTTGATCGGGAGAGGGCAAATTCGCTTTGCCGCCGAAGGGGCACCACCCAAAAACTCTCAGGCAAAAGGACCGGTCAAGGGTCGCGCGGCGCATGACGCCAGCGGGACCAACTCTGGAGAGCGGCCATATGGCCCACCGAAGGGGCGTGCGGGATGCAAAATCCCGTTATCTCTCAGGTACCGAGGACAGAGGGGTAGACGATCAGTGTGGAAAAGGCTGCTTTAGCTTCTCCGTGCGTGCTCTGTTAACCCTTTAACGATAGGTCCGAGGTATTCATGACGCTCAAAGCAACCCCACTCAATAACGTACACCGCGCCCTGGGCGCGCGCATGGTCGATTTCGGCGGCTGGGACATGCCCGTGAACTACGGTTCGCAGATCGAAGAACACCATGCCGTGCGCAGCGATGCGGGCATGTTCGACGTGGCGCATATGTGCGTGGTCGATATCAAAGGTCCGGACGTGCGCGGCTTCCTGCGCGGCCTGCTGGCCAATAACGTCGACAAGCTGCAGGTGAGCGGCAAAGCCCTGTACTCCTGCATGCTGAATCCGGAAGGCGGCGTGATCGACGACCTGATCGTCTACTTCCTCACTGAAGACTGGTTCCGCCTGGTGGTCAACGCCGGCACCGCCGAAAAAGACGTGGCCTGGATGCAGGCCCGCAACGAGGCGACCAATGCCGGTCTGACCATCACCCAGCGCCGCGACGGCGCCAATGCCATGGCCCTGATCGCCGTGCAGGGTCCGAACGCCCGCGCCAAAGTGTGGCAAGTGATCCCGCAGGCGCAGCAAGCCACGGCCGAAATGAAGCCATTTAACGTGGCTCTGGTACAAGACACCCCCTTCGGCGAAGCGATGGTAGCCCGCACCGGCTACACCGGCGAAGACGGTTTTGAGATCGGCGTGCCCGCCGATCAAGCGGCAGCGCTGTGGAACGCCCTGCAAGCGGCCGGCGTGAAGCCGGCCGGTCTGGGCGCGCGCGACACCCTGCGCCTGGAAGCCGGCATGAATCTGTACGGCCAGGACATGGACGAATCCGTGAACCCGCTGGACGCCGGCCTGGCATGGACCATTGATCTGGTCAGCGAGCGCGATTTCGTCGGCAAGGCCGCCCTGCAGGCCAAAGGCCAGAACGCCCAGTTCGTGGGCCTGATCCTGCGCGAAAAAGGCGGCGTGCTGCGCGCCCACCAGAAAGTCATCGCCGCTTCCGGCGAGACCGGCGAAATCACCAGCGGCACCTTCAGCCCGACCATGCAGCAGGCGATTGCGCTGGCGCGCGTGCCGAACGGCGTGAACGTGGGCGACACCGTGCATGTGGAAATCCGCGACAAGAAGCTGGCCGCCACCGTGGTCAAGCTGCCTTTCGTGCGCAACGGTAAAATCCTCGCCGCCTGACCCCGAATACAACACAACCCCACTGGAGCCACAAATGAACATCCCAGCAGAACTGAAGTACACCGAATCCCATGAGTGGGTACGTCTGGAAGCCGACGGCACCGTCACGGTAGGCATTACCGAATTCGCGCAGGACGCGCTGGGCGACATCGTGTTCGTCGAACTGCCTAAAGTGGGCACCACCTACACCGCCGGCGACGACGCCGCCGTGGTGGAATCGGTGAAAGCGGCCAGCGACATCTACGCTCCGCTGTCGGGCGAAGTCGTTGCCGTCAACGACGACGTGGCCGGCGCGCCGGAATCGATCAACAGCGACGCCTACGGCGCCTGGCTGTTCAAGCTGAAGCCGAGCGACGCTTCCGCGCTCGACGGCCTGCTGGACGCCGCCGCCTACGGCAAGACCACCGCAGCCTGATTTAGCACCCATTCAGGGCCAGCATGTGCTGGCCCTTTTTCCATTTGGCCTGAGATTCAACCATGACCCGCACCAGCCTGACCCAACTTGAAGCACGCGATGCCTTCATCGCCCGCCATATCGGCCCGGACAGCGCCGAACAGCAGCAGATGCTCGACGTCCTCGGCTACGCCTCGCGCGCTGCCCTGATCGACGCCATCGTCCCTGCCCATATCCGCAACAAGAGCGCCCTGCCCCTCGGCCAGTTCTTCGAACCGAAGCCGGAACAGCAGGCACTGGCCACGCTGAAGGGTCTGGCCGCCAAGAACAAGGTGCTGAAATCGCTGATCGGCCAGGGTTACTACAACACCCATACGCCCGGCGTCATCCTGCGCAATATCTTCGAAAATCCAGCCTGGTACACCGCTTACACCCCGTACCAGCCTGAAATCTCGCAAGGCCGCCTGGAAGCCATCCTGAACTTCCAGCAAGCCGTGACCGACCTGACCGGCATGGGCATCGCCAACGCGTCCATGCTGGACGAAGGCACCGCCGCCGCCGAAGCCATGACGCTGCTGCAGCGCGTGGGCAAATCGAAATCGACCACCTTCTACGTCGCCAACGACGTTCTGCCGCAAACCCTGGAAGTGGTGCAGACCCGCGCCGAGCCGCTGGGCATCACCGTGAAAACCTTCGACCCGGCCGAACTGGCTGGCGTGACGGACGCTTTCGGCGTGCTGCTGCAATACCCAGGCGCCAACGGCGTAGTGCGCGACTACCGCGCCGGCGTGGAAGCGGTGAAAGCCGCCGGCGCGCTGGTGGTGGTAGCGGCCGACCTGCTGGCCCTGACCGTGCTGACGCCTCCAGGCGAATGGGGCGCGGACGTGGTGGTCGGCAATAGCCAGCGCTTCGGCGTGCCGCTCGGCTTCGGCGGCCCGCACGCAGGCTATCTGGCCACCCGCGACGAATACAAGCGTTCCATGCCTGGCCGCCTGGTCGGCGTGACCATCGACCAGCAAGGCAACAAGGCTTATCGCCTGGCCCTGCAAACCCGCGAACAGCACATCCGCCGCGAAAAAGCGACGTCGAACATCTGTACCGCACAGGTGCTGCTGGCCGTGATCGCGTCCATGTACGCCGTCTACCACGGCCCTGCCGGCCTGAAACAGATCGCCCAGCGCGTGCACCGCTACACCGGCGTGCTGGCTGCCAACCTGCGCACCCTGGGTTACGGCATCGCCAACGAGACTTTCTTCGACACCCTGACCGTGAAAACCGACCGCGCCGAGCAGCTGCACGCCGCCGCTGTCGCCGCCGGCATCAATCTGCGCAAGATCGACGCCCATCACGTCGGCCTGTCGCTGGACGAAACCACAACCCGCGACGATCTGTCCGCGCTGTGGGGCGTGTTCTCGACCGGCGTGGCGAACGCCCCTGCCGCGCCGGACTTTGACGCCGTCGACGCCGGCGTGCAGCAAGCCTTCCCGGACAGCCTGGCGCGCGCCAGCGAGTACCTGAGCCACCCGGTCTTCAACCGCTACCACAGCGAGTCGGAAATGCTGCGCTACCTGCGCAGCCTGGCCGACAAGGATCTGGCCCTGGACCGCACCATGATCCCGCTGGGTTCCTGCACCATGAAGCTGAACGCCACCAGCGAGATGATTCCCGTCACCTGGCCTGAGTTCTCCAGCATCCACCCGTTCGCGCCAAACGAGCAGACCGTGGGCTACCGCGAAATGATCGCCCAGCTGGAAGAGATGCTGTGCGCCGTGACCGGCTACGCCGCTGTCTCGCTGCAGCCGAACGCCGGTTCGCAAGGCGAATACGCCGGTCTGCTGGTGATCCAGAAATACCACCAGTCGCGCGGCGAAGGCCACCGCAATATCTGCCTGATCCCATCGTCGGCGCACGGCACCAACCCGGCATCGGCCAATATGGTCGGCATGCAGGTGGTGGTGACGGCCTGCGACGAGAACGGCAACGTCGACCTGGCCGACCTGAAAGCCAAGGCCGAGCAGCACAGCAAGAACCTGGCCTGCGTGATGGTGACCTACCCATCGACCCACGGCGTGTTCGAAGAAGGCATCAAGGAACTGTGCGACATCGTGCACTCGCACGGCGGCCAGGTGTATATCGACGGTGCCAATATGAATGCACTGGTGGGCGTGGCCGCGCCGGGCAGCTTCGGCGGCGACGTATCGCACCTGAACCTGCACAAAACCTTCTGCATCCCGCACGGCGGTGGCGGCCCAGGCGTGGGTCCGATCGGCGTGGGCGCGCACCTGGCGCAGTTCCTGCCGAACCAGCGTTCCACCGGCTACCAGCGTAATGAGAACGGCATCGGCGCCGTATCGGCCGCCGCTTTCGGCTCCGCTTCGATCCTGCCGATCTCCTGGATGTATATCGCCATGATGGGCGGCGAAGGCCTGACCGCGGCCACCGAAACCGCGATCCTGAACGCCAACTACATCGCCCGCCGCCTGGCGCCGCACTACCCTGTGCTGTACACCGGCCACGACGGCCTGGTGGCGCACGAGTGCATCCTGGACCTGCGTCCGCTGACCGATGCCACCGGCATCAGCAACGAAGACGTGGCCAAGCGCCTGATGGACTTCGGCTTCCACGCACCGACCATGAGCTTCCCGGTACCGGGCACGCTGATGATCGAGCCGACCGAATCCGAAGCCAAGGGCGAGATCGACCGCTTCATCGACGCCATGATCGCCATCCGTGGCGAAATCGCCAAGGTTGAAAGCGGTGAGTTCGACAAGACCGACAACCCGCTCAAATTCGCGCCGCACACGGCCGAAGTGCTGACCGCCGACAACTGGGACCGCAAGTACAGCCGCGAAGTTGCAGCCTACCCAGTGGCCTCGCTGCGCAAGCAGAAGTACTGGCCGCCGGTCGGCCGCGCCGACAACGTGTATGGCGACCGCAATCTGTTCTGCGGCTGCGCGCCAATGAGCGACTACGAGTAAAGCCGGCCTCCCCCTCAGGCCTTGGCTAAGCCGGCCCACCGCAAGGTGGCCGGCTTTTTTTACTTGGATTTACATCTTTTTGCTTGACACCCCCGCGCCTGTCTCACTACCATTCGGGCTCCATTAACTTTCGGAGTCCTACGTGAGTCCTTGTTCTAGTGACAGTAGTCGATTAACGATCGGCGCATAACACAGCAAGCACGCAGACTTCATCCCCTGCCGTTTCCTTGCTGTGCAAGGTACGGTGTCTAAGCATCACAGCATCACCCTTCCCTTTTCGTTTTTCGGCTACTGGCCCCATTCAAGCGTCTCGCTCAGCTCACTGATCCCTCAGGAGACAGCGATGAACCTGTTTTACCTCGCACGGCGCAATGCGTTCGTGATGACCCTGTTTGCGCCCGTCATGGCGCAAGCGGCACGGCCGATGGCGGCCGACGACGCCAGCATCCTCGATGCCGGCCACTGCCAGCTTGAAAGCTGGAGCCAGCGCACGTCCACGCAAACCGAGTTCTGGGCCATGCCGGCCTGCCGCATCGGTTCGTGGGAACTGGGCGCCGGCACCGGCAGGTTGCAGGAGCGCGAAGGCGCCCAAGCCCGCACGCGCTCGCACATGCTGCAGGCAAAGACCCTGTTCCGTCCCCTGTCCACCGACAGCTGGGGCGCCGGCCTGGTCCTGGCCGAGCAGTTCCACAGCGGCGATCACGGCCAGGGCGACCTGTCGCTCAACCTGCCCGTCAGCTTTTCCTTCCAGGGCGACGCCGTGCTGCTGCACGCAAACGCCGGCTGGCTGCGCGAACGCACAGCCCACCGCGGCGGCGCCACCTGGGCGCTGGGCGCGGAGTTCGCTGTCACGCCCAAGACGGCGCTGACGCTGGAAAGCTTCGGCTCGCGCTTTGGCCACAGCTATGTGCAGGCCGGCGTGCGCCACACGCTGATCCAGGACCGGCTCGATATCGACGCCAGCTACGGCGAGCGTCTGGGCTGGCGCGGCAAGGAGCGCATCTTCGCCATCGGCCTGACCTTGGCCGGTCCCGCGCTGCGCTAAGCCTCGCACAATAAATACAAGGACGGCGCGCCGTCCCCTGCAAATCCGTTTTGAAAGGAAGAGATCATGACCCTCTTCAAACACCTGTTCGCCTCTTTCCTGAACAGCCGCCACCTGGCACGCCTGTTCCGCCGCAGCGAGCTGCCCCTGCCGACCGCGCAGGGCGCCGCCAAAGTGCTGCCGAATCAACTGGGTCTGGCCCTCGGCCTGGCCGCGCGTGAAGCACAGGCAGACTTGTTCGCCCGCCTCGCCAGCGGCGCCGGTGGTCTGAGTAATGAGGCTGCGCAAGCCGTGGTGGAACGCGACGGCCCGAACGAAATGGGCCACGAAAAAGCCCTGGGCTGGCACCAGCGTCTGTGGCAGTGCTACCGCAATCCCTTCAATGTGCTGCTGACCGTGCTGGCCCTGGTGTCCTGGCTGACCGAGGATGTGAAAGCCACCATCGTGATCGGCACCATGGTGGTGCTCTCCACCCTGCTGCGCTTCGTGCAGGAAGGCCGCTCCAGCCGCGCCGCCGAACGCCTGCAAGCCCTGGTCAGCAATACGGCTACCGTGCTGCGCGACGGCCAGCCCTGCGAGCTGGCGATCCGCGAACTCGCGGCCGGCGATGTGGTGATGCTGTCGGCCGGCGATATGATTCCCGCCGACTGCCGCCTGCTGGCAGCAAAAGACCTGTTCGTAAGCCAGGCCGCCATGACGGGCGAATCGCTGCCGGTGGAAAAAAGCGCCGAAGCGCCATCGGCCGCCGTCACCGATCCCTTCGATATGGCCAATCTGCTGTTCACCGGCACCAATGTGATTTCCGGCTCGGCCACGGCGATTGTGCTGAGCACCGGCAACCGCACCTGCTTCGGCGCACTGGCCGACCGAGTGGTGAGCAACGAACGTGCGCCGACCGCCTTCCAGGCCGGCATCAACAGCGTGAGCTGGCTGTTGATCCGCTTTGCGCTGGTGATGGCGCCGCTGGTCTTCGTGGTCAACGGCGTCACCAAAGGCGACTGGAGCGACGCCTTCCTGTTCGCACTGTCCATCGCCGTCGGCCTGACGCCGGAAATGCTGCCCATGATCGTCACCAGCACCCTGGCCAAGGGCGCGGTGCTGCTGGCGCGGCGCAAAGTGGTGGTGAAACGCCTGGACGCGATCCAGAGCTTCGGCGCCATGACTGTGCTGTGCACCGATAAAACCGGCACCCTGACCCAGGACGAAATCGTGCTGGAACGCCACGCCGACATCAGCGGCCAGGAAAGCGAGGACGTGCTGAAATTCGCCTTCCTCAACAGCCACTACCAGACCGGCCTGAAAAACCTGCTGGACCGCGCGGTGCTGAAGCACGTGGAGATGCTCAACAAGCTGAATCTGGCGCAGGACTACCGCAAGATCGACGAGATTCCCTTCGACTTCGTACGCCGCCGCATGTCGGTGGTGGTGTCCGAGCGAGAGGACCATCATGAGCTGATCTGCAAAGGCGCGGTGGAAGAAATTCTGGCCTGCTGCACCGCCGTGCGCCAAGGCGAACAGGTACTGCCGCTCGACGACGCCATGCTGGCGCGCGTGACCGAGCATACCCGTTCGCTCAACGCCCAAGGCCTGCGCGTGGTGGCCCTGGCCGTGAAGGAAGTACCGCCGCAAAAGGCCGACTACAGCCTGGCCGACGAATCCGACCTGACCCTGATCGGCTACATCGCCTTCCTCGACCCGCCGAAAGACTCCAGCGCCCCTGCCCTGCGCGCCTTGGCTGCCCACGGCGTGACGGTGAAAGTGCTGACCGGCGATAACCATCTGGTCACGGCGCGCGTCTGCCGCGACGTCGGCCTGCAGGTCGATGGCGTGATCCTCGGCCCCGACCTGGATGCGTTGGACGATGCCGCCCTGGCCGACGTGGCCGAACGCAATACCGTGTTCGCCAAACTCAGCCCGCTGCACAAGGAGCGGCTGGTAAGCGCGCTGCGCAGCAAAGGCCATATCGTCGGCTTCATGGGCGACGGCATCAACGACGCGCCCGCGCTGCGCGCCGCCGATATCGGCATCTCGGTCGATTCCGCGGTGGACATCGCCAAGGAAGCGGCCGACATCATCCTGCTCGAAAAGAGCCTGATGGTGCTGGAAGAAGGTGTGCTGCAAGGACGCCGCACCTTCTGCAATATGCTGAAGTACATCCGCATGACGGCCAGCTCGAACTTCGGCAATGTGTTCTCGGTGCTGGTGGCCAGCGTCTTCCTGCCCTTCCTGCCGATGCTGCCGGTGCATCTGCTGGTGCAGAACCTGCTGTACGACGTGTCGCAGATCGCCATCCCGTTTGACAACGTGGATGCCGAACTGGTGGCGCAGCCGCTGGACTGGAACCCGCGCGATATCGGCCGCTTTATGCTGTTCTTTGGTCCGCTCAGCTCCATCTTCGACATCGCCACCTTTGGTCTGATGTGGTACATCTTCGGCGCGAATGCGGAAGCGAAGCAGACCCTGTTCCAATCCGGCTGGTTCATCGTCGGCCTGCTGACGCAGACCCTGATCGTGCACCTGATCCGCACGCCCAAGCTGCCGTTTGTGCAAAGCCTGGCCTCGCCCGCCCTGCTGGCCGCCACGCTGGCCATCATGGCGCTCGGCATCTGGCTGCCGATGGGACCACTGGCCCACGCCTTCAAGCTGCAAGCGCTGCCCATGGCCTACTTCCCATGGCTGCTCAGCATCCTGCTCGCCTACGCCGGCCTGACCACGCTGATGAAGCGCGTCTACCGCCGCAAATTCGGCTGGCAGTGAGCCCTGCTCAGCCCGCCGGATGGCCGTCCCGTCCACCTTGGGGTCAGACCCCAATCGGACACGGGCTCAGCAACAGAACACAAGCCGGATAGCATCTGCTATTCAGCCACCAGTTGAGGTCGTGTCCGATTTGGGGTCTGACCCCAAGGTGGACACGAACTCGGCAATAAAAAAAACCCCGGGTCGTCCACTCCCGGGGCTGTAAAGGGGTACTGCGCAATCGGTTGGATCAGGCGACGGCGGTGTCGTGCTGCACGGGATGCGGGACGGCGTGCAGCTCGCCTTGCGCCAGCGAGGCCGATTCCCAGACGGCGGTTTGGGTGATCTCTTCGCTCACCACCAGTTTTCCGCTTGGGTCGTAGCGCTGCCATTCGAGGGCGCCGCCCGGCGTGATGCCCACGGCATGCACACCACCATTGGCAATATCAGCCGTCAGCGCGGCGCTGACCAGGAAGGACGCCACCGGATATGGCAGCCGCCACGGCGCGCCCAAGGTCCGCGACAGCATATACAGCCCGCCCGATCCATCGGTATAAGCCAGGTGCTCCCCCGAGTCGTCGCACTCGCTCCATACCAGCTGGGCGCCGCCGATGTGCGCCACCGGCTGCGGCACGCTATGGCCGCCGCGATACACAACAATGCTGTCACCCGCCACAAACACGTCGGGCACATTCGGCACCGTGCCTGGCGCGAGATGCACGCTGGCGGCACGGCGCGGCAAGGCGGTGTAATCGATATTGACGGCCCAGCCGCATTGGTCCGGGAAGGAGTTGAAGGCCAGCGCGCGTTCCCCGCCTTCGTCGTACAGAGTCCACAAGCCTGGCAAGCGGTAGCTGCCCGCCACATAGCCGCGCACCTGGCGCATTTCGACTGGCAGGCGCAGATGCGACATCATCGTCAGCGACGCAGCGGCATTGAAGCACCAGGTATCGTGGGCGCCGTTGACGCTGGCCGTCAGCAGCACCAGCGGTGCAGCACCCGGCTGCAAAGGACCGAAGGCGATGCGCGAGGCGATGGCGCCGGCCGGCGTATCGGGACGCGGCGTCAGCGCGCAGAAGGCGGCGTACCAGCCTGCTTCATCCATCCAGTTGGGCAAGCCGCAAGCGGTGTAGATGGTGCTGTTGGGCGCATCCTGACGCGCAGCCACGGCCAGCGCGATCGAGATATTGCCGTCCGCGCCCTGGCGCACATCGAGGCACTGCACCACGGCCTTGGCGGGACGCGGCAAGGCCGCGCTCAAATCCGTCTGCGACCAGCGGCCGAACGGCGTGCGGCGGAAGAGATACAGATGGCCATTGGCGCCGACCGTAAAAATCAGCGGCACGCTTTCGCTGTCGCGCGCCAGGAAGAAAGGCTTGCGCGCATCGGCCGGCGCGGCGCAAGGGCCGGAACGGTAGCCGGCCTCGTACAGCGGCACGAAATGGCGCAGCACCAGATCGGCCAGCGGCTCGTTCTCCAGCTGGCGCAGCCAGTAGCCATGGTCTTGCGAGGCGACGGCATCGTAGCGGTCGAACACCGCGTTATAGGCGCGCAGCAAACGGGCGCGCGCATCCAGCTCGGCCATCTCGGGACGATCCAGCAGGCGCAGCGCCAGCTCGGCGCGGCCCAGCACCACGCTGGACTGGCGCGCGATCAGCGAAGTCCAGGACAGCGCCTCGGACGGCGTCGGCTCGCGCCGCAAGACGATGCGGCTGACGCGCGCCGCCACAAAGGAGCGCGCCCCGGCCGGCACGGCGCCATTGGCCGCGTGAACGTGACGGGTCGGCGCTTCCAGCCCGCCGTTGGCGGCCGGGACCGAAAAGCCCGAGTGGTTGAAACTACCGCCGCCGAATTCATTCGGCGCGAATGCGATCATATTGGCCATTTTTCGTCCTCGTTTATCCGGCTGCGCTGACGACACGAATTTCGAGATCGCCTTGAGCGTTAACCAGAAGGTCTACTGGAGTAAGCCGCAAATCAGGCGCCAGACGAGCCAGCGCATTCTGGAGAGCCGCGGCAAAGGCCGATTCCAGTGGAATGACAATCTCCTGCTGCACCGCCGTCAGGCTGCAGGCATTGCCGTCCCAGGCAGTGCCGATGCGGTGCATATTCAATAGATGGAGCAGCGGGTCGGACACGATATACATGCCGCCCACGCCGGAATCGGTCACGGGCAGCGATTTGCGCGCCCGCATCTGGATGCCGACATGACCGCGCGCCACGAATTCCAGACACAGCGACCATTGCAGGGTGGCGCGCGCCCAGCCCTTGCCCATATAAACGCGGCTGCGTCCCGGCGCCAGATCCTGATTTACCCGATCCCATTCATAACGGGTTAATAAGCCATGCACCACCACCGTGGGACGGGCTACGCCTTTATCGTCCAAAGGCGCGGAATGGGTAATATTGAATTGCAGCTCTTGCTCGGATTCGCGGTCATGGGAAGTTTTACCTTCTTCCTGCCAATGCAAAAGCACATGGTCGCGGTAATTCCAGCCATTGCTGGTTGGCGTGAATACCGCGCGCTCTTTATTTACCAAAGACGTATCCACGCCCGATTTTTCGTTGACGGTTTCAGCTTCGTCGATTTTATGCGACTGGCCTTCGCGTGAATTTATGAAATCCGGCTGCTCGTTCAAGCTTTTTTCGAGCGGATCAAGCAATAATGGTTTAAGCACGCGGTCGAGAAAACTACTGCGCGGTAAAACGACCCTATCCTGCCCTGTTGCGCGCAAAACCTTATCGGATAAAGAACGCAGCCAATTGGAAACTGCCGATGTAAAGAAATTCCTTAATGTCTCATTATCGCAGTGCATAATCGAACGCTCGATATTGCAATGAGCGGCATGCAAAGCCAGGCGGCCATCACTAGTTATTCCAACCGAAAAGCATAACTTCCAGCCTGATACGTTTTGGCGCAAAATGCTGTTGCGCTGACCAAAGCCGTTATAAAAGCAAATATTGCCGTTAAGCATAGTTAACGTCAGCCATGCCATGCTCGGCTTGGCCGCGACGATCTCCACCATGGGCGCCCAAATTGTTACACGGTCGCCACCGATGCCTCCCAGCACCATCCCCCCCTGCTCCAAGTTGCCGGCCTGAATCGAATCCGGGATGCCCCCGCTCCGTAACAATTGAGCAAGTTGCGCGTTCACAACGTCCTGTGACGATGCCCAGGACAGCTCCAGTTCCGGCGGCTCACTCGCGGGCAACTCAGCATCTGGAAGCCGTGCGCTGGAGCTTTCAAAAGAGGCAATGTAAGAAATCATTTAATTCACTTGGGGAAATGTTAATATTTGCCTTGAGGGCATGGAACGCACTGTACAGATCACCGTCAAAAAGCGCCTTCCGGAAACCTTCCGGAGCACAAGCAGTTGTTTTTAAAGACTTTTATTTTGAAAGATTTGGGGACAGATGGGGCAGAGGGAATTCCGTTTTGGCGACTGGCAGGTGGACGTCGAGGGCAATACGCTCAGCGATGGAGCCACGCGCATTCCCCTGGAACCTCGCGCCATGGAAGTTTTGCGCTATCTTTGCCGCCATCCAGGCGCAGTCATCCCGGCGGAAGAGCTACTACAAGCCTGCTGGGGTTCGGCCGAGTTCGGCGACAACCCAGTTCACAAAGCCATCACCCAGCTGCGCCGCGCACTCGGCGATTCGAGCACTGAGCCACGTTACATTGAGACGATCCGCAAGCGGGGGTATCGGGCTATTGCCGAGGTGGTCGAAGCGGAAGAAGATGGACAGGTTGTATGGACAAGCGGGTCGCCGTTCAGGGGATTGGAATCCTTTCAGGAAAATCATGCGGTGATTTTCTTCGGGCGTGAAGATGCAACTGCGCAGTTAACTCAGGTACTTTATCAGCAGGCTGCGAACGGCTTTGCAATGGCATTAGTTTTAGGCCCGTCAGGTTCGGGAAAAACTTCCCTAGTACGAGCTGGATTATTTCCTGGGCTAATGAACTCTAACGCTAAAAATGAAAACCCTATTGAATTAAAAAGCACATTGTATTTTGATTGTGCCGACTTGGGAAACGGATCAATATTCCAAGCACTTGGATCAGCTTTATTAGATGCGGAGATAAATGGTTTCCCTATATATGAAGGAGAAAGTGCTGAAAGCTTGGGGGAAAAATTACAGATTGCCATTCCGCCCCTAAAAATTAGATATGAAGTCTCAAAAAAACCAATTGTAGGATTATTTGTCGATCGACTCGAGGCCATTTTTCAGGCTAGCATTTTTTCAAAAGAAGAGTGCGAAAAATTCATCTCGGCATTGGAAATCTTAGCCAGTTCCAACGTTTTCGCTGTCGTAATGGCATGCAGAAATGATTTTTATCCGGAAGTTGCTTCATTGAATAGACTTTCCGCGCTCAAAGCACGCGGTGGACATTTCGATTTAAATCCGCCTACCGGCGCTGATATTGGCCAAATTATCCGGCTTCCTGCAAAGCTGGCACAGTTAAACTATGAAGTTGATGAAGCAACGCGAGCAAGTCTGGATGACGTCCTGTGTGATGCGGCACGGGCAAGGCCAGATGCATTGCCATTACTACAATACTGCCTAAATGAGCTTTACCGTCAACGAGGAGATAACGGAAAGTTGCGTTTTGATGTTTTTCATCGTCTAGGGGGAATTGAAGGTGCTGTTGGCGTGAGGGCTGAGCAAGTAATCACCTCATTAAGCTCACATCAGGCGGCCTCGTTGCCTTCTATATTGTCATTATTAGTTAACATTGGCGACGAACAGAATTCAGTGACAGCCCGCCGGGTACCATGGTTAATGCTTGGCACTGAGCAAGAGAGAGATCTAGTTAAAGCCATGGTGGAAGCCCGGCTCTTTGTAAGTGAACTGGCCGGAGAGGTGCCTAGCTTTGGTGTGGCTCATGAAGCTATCTTGCGTAGATGGCCTCGCGTTTCAGATTGGATAGAACGTCACAAACATGCGTTACAGCTTCGAACCCGGCTCAGCGGACAAGCCGAACGATGGTTCATGGCCGGCCAATCAAAAGACCTGCTATTGCCCCAGGGCATCCAAATCATCCAGGCAGAATCGCTCCTAAAACTCGGTGGATTTTCCTTATCTGATATTGAAAAGAAATTTATTCATCACTCTTCCAGGCGAGCAAGAAAAGCAGATCGTATACGACTTGCAATCGTAGCGGCTATGGCCATGCTAGTAGTTTTGGCAGGCTTTCTAGGCGTTACGGCCCGATCCGCACAACACCAGGCTGAACAACATCGAATGGAAGCAGAAGAGTTACTTGTTTTCATGCTAGGCGATTTTGTAGATAAGCTTCGGCCTATTGGGCGCTTAGAATTACTCGACAGCGTAAGCGCAAAGGCATTAAACTATTTATCACGAAACACTTCAACTGAAAATAATCAAATTGCACTATCCCAGCGAGCAAAAGCTTTGCAAGTAATTGCCGAAGTTAACATTACCAGATCTAACACACCTGCTGCCATCGATGCACTTAGCGCAGCTAGAAGTATTTTACAAAAACTTCTAAAGGATTCACCAGAAAATTCAGAACTCTTAAAAAATTCAGGGGCCAATGCGTTTTGGCTTGGTCAAATCTATTTTGATCGAAATGAATTAAAAAAATCAGAAACATTCCTCATAGATTACAAAAAATTTAGTGAACGTCTTCTTTACTCATCCCCAAAAGATGTCGCTAGCATCATGGAGTTATCTTATGCGCACAACAGTCTTGGCAGTCTATTTTTAAAAAAATACAACTACCAGGAAGCGGCAAGCAATTTTGAGAAATCCATGAGCCTAAAAAAGCAAGCTCTAGACATATCTCCCGACGATGAGACAATCCATATTGGGTATGCAAATAGTTTATCATGGCTAGCAAATACTAAAGTTCGATTAGGAAGATTAATCGATGCCAAAGACCTTTATCACAAAGAAATTAGCTTATTAAAGAGGATAGAAAAAAGGCAACTGACAAATACTTTGCTCAGTAGCCGATTGGCCTTAGCGCTATGGAACCGAGCAGAGCTAAATCAAGCACTGGGATACTCTAGTGCCGCCGCCGATGACTTTGAAGAGGCCGAGAGCAAGCTGTTGTCTCTAACCAAATTCGAACCAGAAAATAAAATATGGCAAAAAGACTTTTTTGCCATAAAATCAAAAAAACTAAAGATAAAACAAAAAATCTTTGATGAAAATGATCGTTCTGAGGCAATATTGCTGCATGAGGAATTTTCAAAAATAGTGAAAACCGACCCAAAAAGAGAAGAGTTAGCTCAACTTTTTGCTGTTTCAAAAATTAATTTAGCTTACGCAATATCTAAATCTGGCATTCCTGAAAAATCAAAAAATACTATAAATGACGCTTTAGAAATCTTAAACACCTCCAATCCTGTTTTGCGGGGTGACCTAAGATTAATTGCCATGATAGCAGAGGCTCTTTTAGCTCGATCTGATATAGAGTCCCAATTTTCGCAACAGCAAGAAGCAATAAAAACTTGCGAGGAAGTTCAAAAAATTCTGACCCCTTTCAGCGTCAAAACATTAGATTTCTCCTTACTGTCTCCTCTTGCACGCGCCTACACATGCACTGGAAATTACTCTGCTGCTGCAACCTTAAAAAAGAAACTAGACTCTATGTTTTATAAAGATCAAAATTTTATTGGCTATATTTCCACCCACCAAAGAAAGAGAGGTACCTAATGAGCGTTAAGCCACGCCCAGTGACTCCCACGCCATTTTTCAATGTATTTGTGGTAGCAGTACCATATACAAATGAGAAAGGCGAAAAGGTATACAAAACAAAATTCACTCCTGAGTCACTTGATGTTTCCCAACGAGATACCGTCATTAATTATCAATTAATCTACCCAACTCCCGAAGATGTTATAATCGAAAGTGTTTCCATCAAGCCTGAACATAGTAATCAGTTAAGCGAGCCTAGCATTGGCGACAGTGGAAAACTTGTCACGTTTAGTGATGCGAATACTGCTGAGGAGATATTTAATATTACTTTGGGTTTTGCCGACAAGGAAGGGAAGAAATTTTTTGTCGATCCCGAGATCTCTAATACTCCGCCACCAGGCTAAATAGATGACATCGCCTTGCCTTAACGGGCAAGGCGATTTTTATTTACGCTTATCTCTATCTCCAATCTTGCGGAGACATGTTAATATAGCAAAAAAGATACCGTCTGCCTCCGCGTGCTGTAGTTCTTGAAGGAAAACATGATGCCGGAATCTATCAAAGCTGCCTTGCTCTCCGGGCTGATTTTTCCAGGATTGGGTCAACTTGTCTTTCTGAAGCGCAGAGCGCGTGGATGTTTGTTCCTCCTGCCGACATTGGCTGCCACTTTCTATTTAGCCTATGCAATATCCTTAACTGCGGATAGCCTACTTCAGCAAGTAGATGCTGGCCGCATGCTGAACGCTCAGATGGTTATCACAGCGATAGCAAAATCTAATAGCGGCGGCCCGCTTGCCACCATGGCCATCTTACTCCTACCACTTGCTTGGATCGGAAGCATTCTGGATGCACTGCTGTTCGGCGAAGACCATCGTCTCGATCCGAAGAAGTCCTGAGGCTAGCAAAAGAAAATAGCGGCATCCAAGGAGGAACAGATGAAATCAGCGTTGATCTGTATCGCGACATATTTTCTTATTTTTTCTTCCCTCGCCGTCCTAGCCCAGCCCGCCAGCATCAAACGCACCCTCGTCCACAAAGCCGACACCTCCATCGAGCACCGCGAAGCCGTAGTCGCCCGCGTTGAACTGGAACCCGGCGTAGTCGCTGGCCCCCACACCCACCCCGGCGACGAAATCAGCTACGTGCTGGAAGGCGAAGGCGAGCTGCTGATCGATGGCGAGCCGCCGCGCAAGCTGAAGGCGGGCGAGGCCTTCGTCATCCCCGCCGGCAAAATCCACGATGCAAAGAACACCGGCCCCGGCACCATGCGCCTGGTCGGCGTGTACGTGGTCGAGAAAGGCCAACCGCTCGCCAGCCCGGCAAAGTAGCCGCCGCCCTTGCGCCAGTGTTGCAGAAACGCCTCTTACGGCTATCCACACTGTACAATTTCCGGGTGGAATGACACCATGTTTGGCAGAAGAATAGAGAAACCGAAGGTTCCGGAACCTTTCACTCCACTGGAACCCAAGAGATGCCAAGAGAGACATGGATTACACTGGCCCGCGCGCCGCGCCAGTCGTCACCGCGCGCGGCGGCCTGGCTGCCGCTCGTTTGCGCCTGCGCCCTTTCCGCCCCGGCCAGCGCCCAGCAAGCACCCGTTCAGCGCACGAACGATCTGACCGCCCTGCCCTTTGAAGACCTGCTCGACCTGGAGGTCTACAGCGCCTCGCGTTTCACGCAAAAAGCGAGCGAAGCGCCATCGACCGTCACCGTCATCACAGCCGCCGACATCCGCGCCTATGGCTGGCGCACGCTGGCCGATGCGCTGCGCAGCGTGCGCGGCCTGTATGTGGGCTATGACCGCACTTACAGCTTCCTCGGCGCGCGCGGCTTTCTGCGGCCGGGCGATTACAACACGCGTTTTCTGCTGCAGATCGACGGCAACCGCATCAACGATCCGGTCTTCGACCAGGGGCCGATGGGCGGAGAATTCCCGCTCGATCTGGAGCTGGTGGACCGCATCGAGTATGTGCCTGGCCCCGGCTCGTCGATCTATGGCGCGAATGCTTTTTTCGGTGTGATCAATGTCATCACCAAGCGCCCAGTGGATATTGAAGGCAGCCGCGCCAGCGTGGAAGGCGGTTCGGCTGGCACGCGGCGCGGCATGATGAGTCATGGCTGGCGCGATGGGCGCGGCAATGAACTGGTGCTTTCCGCCAGCGCCTACAGCAACCGGGGACGGGATCTCTACTTCAGCGAATTCGATACGCCTGAGCAGAACCACGGCATCGCGCAGCAGCTCGATTATGAACGCGGGCATCGTCTTTTCGCCAAGGCGCAAAGCGGTCCCTTTAATTTGACTGTGCTGCATGCGGAGCGCAGCAAAGGCACGCCAACCGCATCGTTCAAGCAAGTCTTCAACTCGCCGGGCAGCCAGACCAAGGACGAGCAGACCACGGCAGACCTCTACTGGCATCGCGCCCTGGCGAACCAGGGCGAGCTGAGTTCGCGCCTGTTCTGGGGCAGCTACCGCTATAACGGCGATTACGTCTATCAGCGTCCTGCCCTGACGGCAAACCGTGACGAGAGCATCGGCCGCTGGTGGGGTGCGGAGCTGCGCGCCTTCCTCATTCCACGCAGCGGCCATAAGGTCGTTGCCGGTGCGGAGTTTGAACTCGATTACCGCATCGAGCAGCTCAATTACGACCGCTTTCCCCGCATCGATTATCTGAACACGACGCACGCTGACCGCCGCTACGCCTTTTACATGCAGGACGAAATCGCGCTCGGCGCGGGCACGCTGCTGAACGCGGGACTGCGATACGACCATCACAGCGATACCGGCGGGGTATTCAATCCGCGCCTGGCCCTGATCACAAAGCTGGATGAGAAGACCACCTTGAAGGCAGTGTATGGCAGCGCCTACCGCTCGCCAAACAGCTATGAGATGTACTACGCCATTCCCGGTCCTGGTGGGCAGCATGCCAATCCCTCCCTGGGACGCGAACGCATACGCAGCCATGAACTGGCCCTGGTGCGGCAGCTGCAGGGCAATGCGCGCTTCACGCTATCGCTCTTTCATAATGATGTCTCGGCCTTGATTGCGGAGCAGCGCCACGAGGCGGATCTGCTGCCCATTTTCCGCAATGGGAATACGGCTTATGCCAAAGGCGTGGAAGCCGAGTATGAGCGCGGCTGGCGCAACGGCGCGAATCTGCGGGCCAGCATCAGCCAGCAAAGCGTGCACGCGCGGGCCGCACAGGCAACGGGCGGCGATGAAGCTGGCCCGGTGAACTCACCCAAGCGCCTGGCCAAGCTGAATGTCAGCATCCCGCTTTACGGCGCCTGGCGCGCGGGGGCTGAGGCGCAGTATGTCGGCCGGCGCGGCACGCTGAATCAGGGCATGGCGGCTGCCTACTGGGTTGCCAACCTCAATCTCTACACCGTGCGCCTGACGCGCCATTTCGACGTTTCTGCCGCGGTTTACAATCTCTTGGACCGGCGCTATGCCGATCCCGCCTCCGCCGTGTTCACGCAGAACACCATCGCGCAGGATGGACGCCGCCTGCTGCTCAAGCTGCGTTACGAGTATTAAGGCCATGATGATCAGCTCCAGGATCAAGTCCCCGCTGCTGCGCATGCTGGCTGGCGTGTTGTCCGTGCTTTATCTACTGCCAACGGCGGCCTTGGCGCAGGAGGCGCAGCAGGTCAAGGAAGCCGAATTGAAGGCGGCTTTCGTCTTCAATTTCGCCGTTTTCACCGAATGGCCGGCCGATGTGCTGCAGGGCGCGGCCATACTGCATCTGTGCGCATTCAGCGGCAATAATATGCAGGCGGCATTGAGCGCATTGTCCGACAAGGTCGTGAATGGGCATCGCATGCGCTTTCGTCCTCTTGGCATCAGCGGCAGTGCAAGCGGTTGCCATATCCTGGTACTGGACGCGCAGGACCGGGAGCGCTGGCCGCAACTGCGCAAGGAGCTGGGCGCGAGCAGCGTGCTGACGGTGGCGGATGACCGCGCCATCGGCACGTCCGGCGCGATGATCGCGCTGGGCATGGACAATAAGCGCATCGGCTTCGATGTCGATCTGACGGCGGCGCGCCAGGCGGGCCTGAACCTCAGCTCCAAGCTGCTGCATCTGGCCAGGAGCGTGCAATGAAGCCCGCCACGCCACGCTTGCGTCCCATCGGCAGCAAGATGGTGCGCGCCACCATGCTGTCCGCCGCTGCTGCCTTGTTCGTTGCCAGCATTTTGCTGATCCTATTCCAGTTCATTTCGCTGCGCAATGCGCTGGAGCGCGACTTGCAGGTGCAGGCCCGCATCGTCGGCAGCAACAGCACGGCGGCGCTGATGTTCAGCGACGCCTCGGCCCAGGACGAGATTCTGGGCGGCCTCGCCTCCTCGCCATCGGTGGTCAGCGCCACCATGTACCGCAGCGGGCGCGTGCTGGGACGTTATCTGCGCGATGGCATTAAAGGCACGCTGGCAGCGCCGCCGCCTATCACACCTGATGCGGAACTGGTCGCAACCCATAGACGCCATAACTTCGAATATGTGGAAGTGCTGGAACCAGTGCGCGCCAACGGCGAGGAGATTGGACTGGTAACGATCCGCGCCTCGCTCGGCAGGCTGTATCAGCGTCTCGGCACCTTTGCCGTGTTTACGCTGCTGGTGGCATTGGGTTCCTTCGGCCTTTCCTGGTTGCTGGTGGCGCGCATGCGTAAGGCGGTACGCCAGGCCGAGGAGCATTTGCACTTCCTGGCCCATGTCGATCCCGTCACCACCCTGCCCAACCGGCATGAATTCAACGAACGCCTGGCTTTCGCGCTCGACTGCGCCGACCGGCAGGAAACCAGCGCCTGTCTGCTGCTGCTCGATCTCGACAACTTCAAGGTGGTCAACGACACTCTGGGTCACGATAGCGGCGACGTGCTGCTGCAGCAGGTTGCTAAGCGCCTGACTGGCACGCTGCGCAGCACCGACGTCATCTGCCGCCTGGGTGGCGACGAGTTCGTGGTGATTGTGGAACCACCGGAAGATCGCAATGAGCCGGATCGTGTCGCCAACAAGATTCTGATGGCGCTATCGGAATCCTTCATGGTGCAGGGACACCAGCTCTTCGTCAGCGCCAGCATCGGCGTCAGCGTCTATCCGCAGGACGCGGAGGATGCGCGCAGTCTGATGCGCTGCGCCGATACGGCCATGTACTACGCCAAGAGCAAGGGCAAGAACGCATATGAAATCTTCCGCCCTGAGATGGAGCAGCGCGCCCACAAGCGCCTGAAGCTGGAGGCCAATCTGCGCCGCGCTTTGCTGAACGACGAGCTGTATCTGCACTACCAGCCGCAGATCGACGTACGCAGCGGACGCATGACGGGCGTCGAAGTGCTGGTGCGCTGGACTTGCGAAGAACTGGGCACGGTCAGCCCGGCCGAATTTATCCCCGTTGCCGAAGAAAGCGGCGTGATCGTCGGCCTGGGACGGTGGGTACTGCAAACCGCTTGCCGCCAAGCCGCCGCCTGGCGCGACGCCGGCCTGCTCGACACCATAGAACATGTGGCGGTCAACCTGTCCGCCTGCCAGACCAGGGATGCGGGGCTGATGGACGAAGTCGCGGCGCTGCTGGACGAAACCGGCCTGCCCGCGCGGCTGCTGGAATTGGAAATCACCGAAGGCGTGCTGATGGAAAACGTGCACGCCAATCTGGAGCTGCTGCAGAAGATTCAGGCGGCCGGCATCCACCTCTCGATCGACGACTTCGGCACGGGTTACTCCTCCATGTCCTACCTGAAGCGCTTCCCGATTGACCAGTTGAAGATCGACCGCAGCTTTGTCGCCGGCGTCCCCGGCGACGGCGCGGCGATTGCCACCGCCATCATCGCCATGGCCCACAGCCTGAATCTGAGTGTCGTCGCCGAAGGTGTCGAAACCGAAGAACAGATGCGTTTCCTGCGCGACGCCGGCTGCGACGTCATGCAAGGCTACTACTTCGCCCGCCCCCTCCCCGCCGACGAGCTGACCAAGCTGCTCTCAGAACGCCGCCTCTGGCCCACCCCGCAAAAAGTTTGAGCTAAATCAAAAAATGTCCAACCCTGGTGTCAGGCACCAGAGGTGGACATTCTTTGATCCAGCGCAAACAATGTCCGACCTTGGTGCCTCGGCGGCCCCGCCTGACACCAGGGTGGGACATTTGTTGAGATTTATCAAACTCAGGAGAGCTTGGTGGCGTGTTCGCGGGTGGCGTGGAAGGTCAGCTGGGGCCAGCGCTCTTGCGTGAGGCGCAGGTTGACGCCGGACGTGGCCAGATAGGCCATGTTGCCGGCGGCGTCGTAGGCGACGTTGTGACCTAAGGCGGCTTCGAAGTCGACTAACGCTTTTTTGTCGTCGCTGCTGACCCAACGGGCGCTGCTGATGCTGGTGCCTTCGAAGACGGCATCGACGCCGTATTCGTTCATCAGGCGGCTGGCGACGACTTCAAACTGCAGCACGCCAACGGCGCCCAGTACCAGTTCGCCGCCCAGCACTGGCTTGAAGACCTGTACGGCGCCTTCTTCGCCCAGCTGCTGCAGACCTTTGTGCAGCTGCTTGATCTTCAGCGGGTTGCGGATGCGCACGGAGCGGAAGAAGTCGGGGGCGAAGTATGGGATGCCGGTGAATTGCAGCATCTCGCCTTCGGAGAAGCTGTCGCCGATCTGCATATTGCCGTGGTTCGGCAGGCCGATGATGTCGCCGGCATACGCCTCTTCCACCTGTTCGCGCGAGGAGGCCATGAAGGTCACCACGGACGATACTTTTACTTCGCGGCCCAGACGCAGGTGCTTGACCTTCATGCCGCGCTCAAAACGTCCGGAGCAGACGCGCAGGAAGGCGATGCGGTCGCGGTGGGCGGGGTCCATATTGGCCTGGATCTTGAACACGAAGCCGGAGAACGGCTGTTCGTTCGGTTCGACCACGCGCACCGATGCGTCGCGGCCGCGTGGGGCCGGCGCCCAGTCCACTAGGGCGGACAGGATTTCGCGCACGCCGAAGTTGTTGATGGCGGAGCCGAAGAAGACCGGGGTCTGCACGCCGGACAGGAATTCTTCCAGATTGAAGGGGTGCGAGGCGCCGTGCACCAGCTCCACTTCCATGCGCAACTGGTCCATCTCCAGCGGGAACATCTCCTGCAGGCGCGGATTGTCGATGCCTTTGATGACTTCAAAACTCTGGTCGGCGCTCTCGTCGCCGGCGCGGAACAGCAGGATCTCGTCGCGCAGCAGGTGGTACACGCCGCGGAAGTTCTTGCCCATGCCGATCGGCCAGGTGACTGGCGCGCATTGGATCTTCAGCACCGATTCCAGCTCGTCCAGCAGTTCCAGCGGATCGCGGCATTCGCGGTCCAGCTTATTCATGAAGGTGACGATGGGCGTGTTGCGCATGCGGCAAACGTCCAGCAGCTTGATGGTCTGCGCTTCCACGCCTTTGGCGGCATCGATCACCATCAGGGCCGAGTCGACCGCCGTCAGCACGCGGTAGGTATCTTCCGAGAAGTCCTGGTGGCCTGGAGTGTCGAGCAGGTTGATGATGTGGTCGCGGAAGTCGAACTGCATCACCGAGGAAGCCACGGAAATGCCGCGCTGCTTCTCGATTTCCATCCAGTCGGAAGTGGCGTGGCGGCCGCTCTTGCGCGCCTTGACCGTGCCAGCCATCTGGATCGCGCCCGAGAACAGCAGCAGCTTTTCGGTCAACGTGGTTTTACCCGCGTCCGGGTGGGAGATGATGCCGAAGGTGCGGCGGCGTTGGACTTCGCGCGCAATCAGCGCAGGCGTCTTGGAGCTGCCCGCCGAGGCGGCTGCTTCGTTGTTGTCTGGGATGTTGACTTCGGTCTCTTGGGACATGGTAGCGGCGATCGAACGGCTGTGCAGGAAAACCTGCTATTTTACCGTTTTTCACGCCGCACCGGGAAAAATCCCCGCCTCCCCTATTCGCCCTTGACGCGGCGCCAGCCGACGCGGTGGGCGCCAGCCGAATCGAGCTCGGACAGGGGCCGCGTCAGCGTCTCGCCCTTGGCCGTGGTGGTGATCATTTTCAGCTCGCCCTTGGGCAGGCGGATGATGATGAAGCCCACCGCCGCCGAGGTGTTGGACAGGGTGCTGCCGACCGGATTGTCGCTGATCGAGGTGCCTTTGCAGACGTCGACCTGGTAGGCATTGCTGGTGCCGCCCACCGAGCAGGACGAGCTAGAGGTCGGGATATTCGTCACCACATTGCCCGCCCCGCTGACAATCTTGGGATCGAGGTTCATGCGTTCGCCCGCGTTCAGCTTCCAGTCGAAGAACCAGCCGCTCTTGGTGTTCAGGTCCACCGCGTTCTTGGTGATGTCGTATACCGATGTGCCGGCCGAGCCGCCGCTGCGCCGGCTCAGGGTCTGTTCCACCATGCCGCTGCCGCGCACATTGATGGTGCTGGTGTCGGCGTCCACGTCCTTCAGCAGATACAGGCTTTGCACATCGGTGTTGGTGGTGTCCGGCACGTCCAGCAGACGCCCGGTGCCGAACAGCACCACGCGCTGCGCTTTCGACGTCTCGATGCCGGACGAATCCTTGACCTTGACTTCGCACAGCGTCACATCGGGCCGCGTGGTGATCGGCTGCGTGGTGCCGGTCGAACCCATTTTGCGCACGCCGATGCCGGTGGTCAGGGTCTTGGTCAGGTCGAAGCGCCAGAACTGGCCCAGATTGTCGCCGCCGTAGATATAGGTGGTGACCGGATCGCCCGCCGGATCGTTGGTGATGGCCGTGATGCGCGCCAGGCCGGATGGCGTGGTCACATTGCCCGATCCGGTGGACTGCTTGGCGAGGATTTCGCCCGTCTTCACATCGACGATGAACAGAATGCCTTCGCCGCTGCCGGTGTTGATGCCGTCCACGCCGGGGATATTGTTGTAGCCCGAGGTCAGATAGACCACCCAGCGGTTGTTCCACATGCCGAACTGCGGATTACCGAAGGTCAGGCCGATATCCGGATCGTTGCGCGAGCAGATGCTCGAATCGGCGCACAGTTCCCACAGCACCTTCGGCGCCTGTCCGTACTTCGCTCCTTTGGGGGCGCCGGCGTTGGTCACGTCGAGCGCATAGAAGCCGCGCCCGCCTGCGTTCAGGCCCGCCACCATGATGGTGTGCCAGGCGCCGTCGAAGTAGACGTCGCCCAGCTCCGGCGCGCCGTCGGTGGTGAACTGGTGGTTGGTGCCATAGGTGGTACTGGCCAGCGCATACAGCTTCTTCATCGTGATGCGCGGCATATAGGCCCACAGCTCGCGGCCATCGGCGGCGTCGAAGGCGTGCAGCATGCCGTCGTTGGCGGCGGTGAAGACGGTGGCGGCGCGGTCGGCGTAGCTGTTTTTGAAGCTGTCGTAGTCGCTGATGGTGTAGCTCTTGCGCGGCTCGCGCATATAGGCCGGCTTGGACGAGGCGATGTCGCCCAGCACAATGGGGATCGTGGTGCCGCCAACCACCGTCGTGCTGTAAGCGCGGAAGACTTCATCGTCGGAATACTGCTGGGCGCCGCGCAGCCAGGCCACCAGATTGCGGCCATCGTTGACGATGGCGCGCTTGGTGGTGTCAAGCAAGGTGCACTGGCTCAGCGCAGCGCACTTGTTGTCGAACCAGCTACGCTCCGTGGCGTCCAGATTATCGTAGGTGAATTCTTCGGGCGTGGAGCTGGAGCCGTCGTATTTGTAGATCTTGCGCGAATTGTCCAGCACTTGCGTGCCCAGGATATTGGTGCTCACCCACACCGTGTTGGCCGACACTTCGCCCGTGCTGACGTCGATCTTGCGCTTGGCCAGCTCGCCATACCATTTCACCGTGGTGAAGGTGTCGGAGAAGATATCGCTGTCTTCCTGCGAGATATTCGGCGTGGAGGTGGCCGCTGCCGCCGCGGCGCCGGTGCTGATCTGCATCTTGGCGAGCGCCGCTTGCAAGCCTTCCACCACTTCTTTCGGCTCGTTGGCGCTGAAGTATTTGCCGTGGCCGTTGATGGCCGTATGCCACAGATCGTCCACCCGTTCCTGCACGGTGTTGGCGGTGCTGGAAGTCTGCGGATCGGGCCACACATAGGCGCCGCCGCTGTTCCAGGGGCAGCCGCTGCTGGCGGCCGTAATCAGGTTGTAGAAATCGCCGCCTGCTTTAGCCGCCGTGTCGTAGTTCGGCTCATAGGTCATGATGCCGTCCATGCCCAGGCCCAGGGTATAGGTGTTCATATGCAGGTGGGTATTTTCGTTCGGCCCGGCCGGCACCTGCCCTTCCTTGCTCATGTCTTCCAGCGAAGGCCGCAGCGATACGGTCGAGGTGCTGGAACCGCCGTTATACCAGTACAGCGCCACATCGGCCAGCGAGGGTTGGGTTTGCGCCCGGCTGTCGACGCAGCCCTGCTGCGACAGGCAGAAGCGGCCTGTCGATTCCACATTGTCGTTATTCGCCACGCTGGCGGCACTGCCGCCGTTCCAGTAGCCGTCCGTGGTCAGGATGGTGAAGTTCTGCTGGCAGGGGAACTGCACCACTTCCTGTCCCGAAGCGTAGTTGTACGGCGCCTGGTTGGCGAACATCTTGCCCACGCTGTCCAGCGCGGGACGGCTGGGGGTCGAGCCGCTGGTGCTGGTGTTGTACAGGTTCGAGTACCAGGTACTGCGCGCCGTGCCGGTAAAGTCGGCCGGTTTCTGGTCGATGGCACCGGCCGCGCCGGCCGATGACAAACGCACATAGCCGACCCGGTAATTGCTGTTGACGGCCGAGAAGGCGATGCCGACCGAAGTCTTCATCATTTGCAGGCGGGTCTTGTAATACGAGTACCAGTTGGCGAAGTTGGTCATCTCTTCGTTGTAGGTACAGACGCCGGCGCTAGCCGTGCAGTCGCTGCGCGCGCTGCTCTTCGGATAGGTGGAACCGCTCACGATGTTCACCCGCACGAAGGTGCTGGGCGCAGCCGATCCGGCCGACAGCGCCACCACCGTGGTAGGAATATTGTCGGTGCTGGCCACGGTGGGCGTAAAGGAGAAGGCCATCGTGCCCTTGCTGCTTTGCGAACCGGCCGTCAGGTTCGAGCCGCTGCTGGTGGAACCGTTGACCACGATGCAGACCGTGGTGGCGCTGGCCGCTTGGCAGGTGGGCGTGATCGCATTGCCGCCGGTGTAGGCGCGATACGTGCCGCCGGTGCCGATGGCCGAGACGATGCGGCTGACCGCCGTGGCGGCGTTGGCGTTGCGGCCGATGGTGATATTGCTGGCGATGGTGGTGCCGCCCAGCGACAGGCTGGCCAGCACGGAGGCCG
Organism: Massilia sp. BJB1822; assembly: GCF_013369485.1. GTDB lineage: Bacteria > Pseudomonadota > Gammaproteobacteria > Burkholderiales > Burkholderiaceae_D > Rugamonas. The sequence continues at coordinate 10,565 of NZ_JABWEB010000019.1, read as the reverse complement.
GATTCACGTCGGCCGTCGTGCCCGAAATCGCCATCAGGGCCGTGGATGGGAAGGTCACGCTGCTGGTACTGACGGTAATGCCCCAGCCGGCGCGCGTATTGTCATTGATGGTCTGGCAGGTGGCCAGCGATTTACTGCCAGTGCAAGTGACGGGCACCACGGCCACCACATTGTCAGCCGCCAGGGTGATGCCGAAGGTCGAGCAGGCTGGCACGCTGGGCTGGCCCAGCGGCGTGCGCACGCAGGCATAGTAGGCGTTGCTTACGCTGGTGCGCGCCACGATGCTGGCCGCCAGCGCGCTGGCGACGGTCTGCTGCTTCAAGGCGGTATCGGTGCCGGTCGATGCCGTCACGCTGCTGTTGGTCACGGTGCGGTTGGTGCCGTTTTCGTTCACCACCACCGAGGTGATGTTCAGCGAGGACGTGGTTTTCGAAGCGCCGATGGCGATCGTGCCGTAGGAGGCGATGGCGCCGGTAGCTTGCGAGTAGCGCGGGTAGATGAAGGAACCGACGCGCTTGGCCTGGCAGCTGGTGAGCGCCGTGCTATTGCACCAGCGGACCTTGACCGGCACCGGATAGCCCGTCGGCGCCGCCGCGCCGGCCGACGTCGATTTGCAGTTCGTCATCGTGTCGTCGGTGCAGAACTCGGCCACGCCTACCGTGTAGTAGTAAGGACCGACGCTGATGGCGCTGGCGTTGCGGTAGGTATTGTCGGGATAGTTGTAGGTGGCGGTATTGCGTTTGCAGTCGCTGGTGTTGGAGGGATCGCACCATTGCAGGTCGGGATAGCCCGTCACCAGATTGATCGCGGTGTCCGAGTTGCCGTACAAATCCGTGTTCAACACATTGAAGCCGTCGCTGACCACATTGGTCCAGTTGCTGGTATTGCCAGCTGTCTGCTCCTGATAGAAAGTGCCATCCCATTTGATGGGCGGCTGGTAGCGCAGCGCGGGATTGTAGTACTGGCGGTTGAAATCGGAACTCATGAAAGGCGGATGCCCCACCGTGCAAGCCGTAGTGCCGCTGGAGAGCTGAGCACGCGAGCGGCACAGACTGTCGTTCACATAGTCCGGCGTATAGGACTGCTCCATCGAACCCGAATTATCGAACAGCAGCATCAGGTTGGGCTTGACGGTGCCGGTGCCGCTGATATTCAGCAGTGGCACTTGCGCGATATTCGTCGGCGCAGCACCGGCAAGGGAGGCGGCGGCGCACAGCGCAGCAAAGACAAGGGCGGCGGAGATTTTCATGGTCGTTCCATTCATGTGTCGCTATTTCCGGCCGCTTCACGGCCCCATCATCACTACGGCCTGGTTCACCACATTGCCGCCGCGCGGCCCGAAGATGCGTGAGGTGATCACGTAATGCAACTCGGGCTTGCCCTGGTAGGCCGGCGCGTCCGAGGACAGGCTGTCGCCCACCATGGTGGCCGCCTTGACCTTGGCCTTGGCCGCCGTCACCGTGCAGCTGTTGGGCGGCACGGTGGAGTTATAAGCGCCGGAAAAGGTGCACATGCGGTGGATCACATACTCGATGCGGTTTTCCTTGGCCGGGTCGTCGATGGTCACGGAACCGTTCCAGAACGCGGGCGTGCTGACGGTGTGAATGGGATTCAGCGTCGACACATAGCCGGAGGCAGCGACATCGGCATTCAGCTGCGACTTGGCGACGGTGCTGAGCCAGGCGAACGCCGTGTGGATTCCCAGGTCGGCCGATTTGCTCAGCGCCGAGTCGTAGGCCAGATTGGCCGTAGTAATGGTGGTCGAAGTGCTGGAGCGCAGCAGATAGATGCTGCTGACCAGCATCACGGCCAGCATGATCAGCATGATCGGCATGGCAATCCCGGACTGCGCGGCGCGCTTGGTGTTCATCATGGCCTCCAGCCTGCGTTGCGGATCGGGACGATGGTTTCGAAGACGCGATAGCGGTAGCATTTCCAGCTGAGCGGATCGCCGGCCAGCGCCAGCGTCACCGTGACCTCCTGCGCCGCCACCGTGGCGGGCGATTTGGTGCTGAAGATTTTCGGCGTTTCCGTGGTGGCACTGCATTCGCCGGTTGTCGGATTGGCCTTTTCCGGCATTTTGCTGCGCGCCACCACCGCCACGCGGATGGCGGCGATGCGCTGGAAGTCGCCCGCGCTGCCGACGATGCCGTCGCTGTCGGCATCCATCATGTCGTTGCTCCAGACGCCGACCTGCATGCCGGTGGTGGGCGTGAACAGGTCGCCGACCCGCGTATCGAGCCCGTACTGCGCCTTGATCGCCACCACATGGTCGATCACGGCGCTGGGCGCGGCCGACGTTCCGGCCAGGTCGGTGGCGCGCAGCAGCAGCATGCCGTTCTGCACCGACCATGTGTGGAAGGAGAGCCGCGCCGCCTGGCCCAGGTTGAAGACGCGCGCCTGGCCGGCCTTGTAGGTGGTAGGCAGGCCGGCGCCATTGAAGCGGTTGCTGCCGCCCGCGGTGAAGGTGAAGGTCGAGGCGGCGGGCGCTGCCGAGAGCTGGGCGATGGCGCACTGGCCGCCCGCCGGTTCCGGCGTCACCACGATCACATCGTTCTGGTTGAAGCCGAACGGCGCGGTATCGGACACGCCTATCGTATTGCCGGCGTTGTAGTCCTGGCGCACCTTGACCGAGCCGACGCCGCTCATCGAGCTGCCCGAGTACAGCGTGATCTGGTCCGAGTTCAGGCCATTGCTTTGGATGACGACGGGCGCCAGCGGCGTGATCGGAACGCCGTTGCGCGCGCTCTGGGCCAGGGTGAAGCCGCTGGTATCGCTCAGGCGCGTATCGCAGCCGGCGATCAGGGCATCGTTCAAGCCCCAGCCGGCTTGCGAGGCGTCGTTATTGATGGAGAACAGGGCAAGCATGCCGTTCTGCATCGTGTCCGAACCGCCGACGGCGGCGGACTTGCTCTGCTCTCCCTGGATGAAGAGCCGGGTGGCGAACATCACGGCCAGCATGCCGATCACCACGCTGACCATCAGCTCGATCATGGAAAAGCCGCCGGCGCGGCGTATTGTGATGGGCGCGCGCATATCAGTTCGTCACATAGGAGGTGATGCGGTGTTCGTTTTCCACGCCGCCGGCCTTGCGCGTCCACGCGATGCGCAGGTCGACGCGGGTGCGGCGCAGTTCCGGCGTCACCGCCACCGTCACCTTGGCGTTGGGGATGGCGGTGGTGGTCTCGGTCAGCCAGGGTTTCAGCTCGTCCTTGGGCTGGCCGCCGTCGGCCAGGGCGTAGTTGCCGAGATTGGCCTGGTCGTTGCTCATGGTGCCGAGCAGCTTGTCGGCCGCCATGGTCGCCTCGGCGCGCAGGCCCGCATCGGACAGGGCGGAATACGAGCGCGCCTGCAGGCCGACCGCGCCCAGCAGGCCGATCGCCAGGATCACGACGGAGACCAGCACTTCAAGCAGGGCCACGCCTTGCTGGCGGCGCGATGGATGGATGGGCGTTTTCATGGCGGACAGGCGCGCGAGTCGTGCGCGCTCACATTGGGATCGCATTTGCCGGGCATTCCGGCCAAGGAGATGGCCAGGGCCGAGGTGGGAATCACGCTGGCATATTTGCTGGATGGGGTCAGGCGCAACTGGGTCACGCGGTCGTCCACCGCCGTATCGACCCAGCCCAGGGGCGTGTAGTAGATCGAGGTGGCGCCTTCCGGCTGCAGGGTGGGCGCCAGCACATCGTTGTCGGGCAGCGTCTCGGCGCTGCGCAGCACGGACTTGAAGCCGTTCACGCCTTTCGGGTCGTTGGCGGCCGGCGCGGCCACCGTGGACCACGCGCCGCTGTTCGGATTGCAGGGCGTGCCCGGCACGGGATAGCACACGTCCACCTGCCAATCGAGCTGGCCGTTGGCCGCGTTGGGACTGAACACGATGCGGCTCTCGGCATTGCGCGAGACGGCTTCGCGCCGCGCCAGCGACAGGCCGTCCAGATAGAACTCGGAGGAGGCGGCGGCCTTGTTGGTCATCATCCACTCGCTCATGCTGGGAATGCCGACGGCCAGCAGGAACAGCACGATGCCCACCACCACCATGGTTTCGATGATGGTGAAACCGCCCTGGGCGCGGTGCGGCAGCCGAGGCCTGGACTTTAGTTGGAACATTTGCCGCCCTTCTTGTCGACCCAGCAGTTGGCATTGGTGCCCCAGTCCGGCGTGGCGGTGGTGGCGTGGGTGCCGTTCTGGTCGACGGTATAGACGAAGCCATTCATCTTATTGCGGCCCGTGGCCGTCACGGTGTAGGCCGACGCCGTGCCGACGGTCAGGGCGTAGGTGAAGTTGTCGCTGTCCTTGGGGAAGCTGGCCAGGGCGTCCATGCCGGCGTAAGTGCGGCGGTTGGCCCAATGCTGTTCGGCGGCGGTCTGCACGCCGCCAAGGCCGGTGAACACTTCGCTCAGGCGGCCGCGCGTGATGTAATTGGTATAGGCCGGCACCGCCACCGACATCAGGATGGCGACGATCGCCACGGTAATCATCACTTCGATCAGGGTGAAGCCGTTTCTGCCCTTGTTCATCTTCCCCTCCTTCGCGCATGGATGCCATTCAATGAGGCCAGTCTAGTCCCCAAAGCTGTCATTTCCCTGAGGAAATGCTGACAAATCCCTGACAGTGCAACAGAAAGGAGAAATGCGGCGGCAGGCTTACGGCGGGAAGCGCACGCTGATCAAGGCACCCTGCCCGCCCGGCGCGCTGTCGATGGCGACGCTGGCGCCGTGGGCGATGGCGATGTCGCGCACAATCGCCAAACCCAGGCCGCTGCCGGCCGTTTTCTCGTCCAGCCGCACGAAGCGGTTGAACACCGCCTCGCGCTTGGCGGGCGGGATGCCGGGACCGCTGTCCTCCACCGCCAGCACGCCGCCCTCGCCTTCGCGGCGGCAGCTCACCGTGACGCGGCCATGCGCCGGCGTGTAGCGGATGGCGTTGTCAATCAGATTGTCGATCAGGTCGCGCAGCAGGAAACGGTCGCCCATCACATTGGTGGCGTGCAGGTCGAAGCCCAGGTCGATGTCCTTGCGCGCGGCCTGCTCGACGAAAGGCTGGATCGATTCCTCCACCAGGCGGTCCAGGGCCAGCGCTTCGAGTCGGGTCTTTTCGAAGTGGCTCGGTTCGGCGCGCGCCAGCGCCAGCAGCTGGTTGGTCTGGCGTATCATGCGCTCGGTCGATGAGAGCATCAGTCGCAGCGACTGCGCCACGCCGGGATCGGCCGCCGGCCCGCCTTCGCGCTGGCCCAGCCATTCAAGCTGCGCCTGCAAGCCGGCCAGCGGCGTGCGCAGCTGATGCGCCACATTGGCCAGGAAATGCTGCTGCGCCTGCGCCCCTTCGCTGACCCGCTCCAGCAAGCCGTTAAAGGCCGTCACCACCGGCGCCAGCTCATACGGCACATTGGTGTCGGGGATGGGTTCCAGCTCGGCGCCGCCGCGCGCATTCAGCTCGCTGCGCAGGTGGTTCAAGGGACGCAGGCCGGTGCTGACCGAGAACCAGATCAGGCCCACGGCGCTCAGCGTCAGCAGCGCTTCCAGCAGCATCAGGGCGCGGAAGATGGCTTGCCGCGCCTGCGTCCTTGCGCGCAGGGTCTTGGCGACGGCGATGGTCACGCGGCGGCCTTCCACGCTGGCCTGGTGCATGGCGATGCGCACCGGCGCGCCGCGCATATTGCCGTCCTGGGCCTGGGTCAGGGTCGGGTTCAATTCGCGCTGCGGCTCGAAGGCCGTCAGCAGCAGGTCGGGATCGCCGGCCAGCAGGCCGCCGCCCTGCTGGCGCACGGCAAAATAAACGGCATCGCCGGCGCCGCTGCGCAAGGCTTTTTCCGCCTGCGGCGGCAAGTCCAGCTGCAAAGTACCGCCCGTCAGCGACAGGCGCGCGGCCAAGGCGCGCGCCGCGTCGGACAGCCCTTCATCAAAGGCGCGCTGGGCCGGCACCCAGGCCAGCGCATAGGTCAGCGCGCCGCCGGCCAGATTCAGTAGCAGGATGGGGGCGATCAGCCATTTCAGCAGGCGCAGGCGGATGCTAGACATGGCCGCCCGCCGCTGCCGATGCCACTCCCGACGCCGAAGCCTCCAGCATATAGCCGAAGCCGCGGATGGTGCGAATGCTGATGCCCGCGTCGGCCGTCTTCTGGCGCACGCGCGAGATATACACCTCGACCGCATTGGTCGTCACATCCTCGCCCCAGGGCAGGATGGCGTCGATGATCTGCTGCTTGGAGACCACGCGCGCGCTGTGCAGCAGCAGATACTCCAGCACCGCCCATTCCCGTACCGACAGATCGATCACGCGCTCGCCGACGCGCGCGCGCTTGGCCTGCGTATCCAGCGTCAGGCTGCCCAGCCCCAGCACGGCCGGCTGCGGCGCATTGCGGCGCGCCAGCGCCTTCAGGCGCGCCACCAGCTCGGGCGTGGCGAAAGGCTTGACCAGGTAATCGTCGGCGCCCAGTTCCAGGCCGCGCACGCGGTCCTCGATGGCGTCGCGCGCCGTCAGCAGCAGCACCGGCACGGCGCCGGCGCGGGCGCGCAGGCGGCGCAGCACTTCCAGGCCATCCAGGCCGGGCAGACCGATATCCAGCACCACCACCTCGGCCGCGTCGGGCCGCAGCAGGGCCGCATCGGCCTCGCTGCCGCTGCGCAGCAGCTCCACAACCATGCCGTGGCCGCGCAGCACGCGCGCCAAGCCATCGGCCAGCACGGCATCGTCTTCCACCAGCAGTACACGCATGGCTGCCTAACCGTTGTCCATGGGTGAACGGGAGCGCCACCCATGATTGCATTATGCGACAGGCGGCAAGGCTTTCACAGCTTCCTGTTGCCTGCGCGCATCTCAAACTGTGGCGGAAAAGATGCCGCAGCCGATCAGCGAGCAGCCGGACAGGTTCTTGAAAATGCGCTTGCCGCGCGTGCTGCCGAGGAAGCGGCGGGCGCCGCGCGCTGCCAGGGCGAAGGCGGCGAAGACCAGGAAGACTACCAGCAGGAAGAGCGGGGCCAGTATCAGCAGTTGTGGCAGTAGGGGCGCCTGCGGCTTGATGAACTGGGGGAAAAACACGATCAGAAAGCCGATGATTTTCGGGTTCAGCAGCGTAACGCCCAGCCCCTGCAGGAAGGCATGGCCCGGCGCTGGCGACGGCATGTCTTCTTGCGCCACCTTGCTTCTCAGCTGCATCGCGCCGAGATAAATCAGGTACAGCACGCCTATCCATTTGAGCGCCTGGAACGCCAGGGCGGAGGCGTGGATGATGGCGCCCAACCCGCACAAGGCCAGCGCCAGCAGGATGGCATCGGCCAATACTGCGCCCAAGGTGGCCTGCATGGCCTTGCCCAGGCCGTGCTCCAGCGCCGTGATGATGATCAGGATCATGGAGGGGCCGGGCATCAGGCTGACCACGATGGTCGCAAGGATGAAGCTGAGGAGGATGGTCATGGTTTTCCTTAAATGATTAACATCGTGCGGCAAATGCTACACTCGCCCTTATTGATCGATAAGCCGCCACACTTCAATTTCACTGTGCGAAAAACCTGAGCAATGATTAATGAGCTGCGCGCCATGGCGATCTTCGCCAAGACGGTGGAAACCGGTTCCTTCCGCGGGGCGGCGAAACTGCTGGACCTGTCCCCCTCGGTGATCAGCCACCACATTTCCCTGCTGGAAGAGCGCCTGGGCGTGGCTCTGCTCTACCGTTCGACCCGCAAGCTGTCGCTGACGCATGAGGGGGAAGAGCTGTTCGCTTCGGCCAGCAAGATCGTCGAGGCGGCGGAAAGCGGTCTGGATGCGATCGCAGGCCGTTCGCGCGAGCCGGCCGGCGCACTGAGCCTGACCATGCCGGCCTTTTTCACCCGCAACGCGTTGACGGCAGATATCGCGGCGTTCGCCCGCCGCTATCCCAGGATCGCCCTGTCCATCAATTTCAGCGACGTCAAGCAGGACATCATCGGCGCCGGCTTCGACCTGGCCATCCGCATCGGCCAGCCGGATGACAGCGCCTTGAAGTGCCGCCGGCTCTTTGCCATGGAACGGGTGCTGGTCGGCGCCAGCGCCCTGGTGCAGGGACGGACGGTGAAGCAGCCCGAGGAGTTATCCAGCTGGGACTGGCTGGGCGTGAAGATGACGAAGAACAGCAAGCTGCTCACCAATAGCAAGGGCAAACAGGTGCTGGTCGCGTATGAGCCGCGCGTGGTGGTCGACAGCATCGACGCGCTTGGCCAACTGGCGGTGGCCGGCCTGGGCCTGGCGGCGGCGCCGGTCTTCCTGGTGCAGCAGGAGCTGGCGGACGGTCGCCTGCTCGAGCCCCTGCCCGGCTGGCAAGTTGAGGCGCTGGATGTGTATGCGGTATGGCCGGCGAATGCGCCCAAGGCGGGTCTGACGGCGCGCCTGCTGCGCTTCCTGGCCGAGCGGCAGTCCGCGCCTTAAGCCGGGTCCGGCCGCCAGCACATGCCGGCCGAGGCGGGCGCGGTCGGCACGAAACCGTATTGGGCGTACAGCTCCTGCGCCTTGCCGTCGGCGATCAGGCTGACGTAGCCGCTTTCCGGCACCTCGCGCCGCAGCCAGGCGGCGATTTCGCGCATGATGCCCTTGCCCAGCCCCCGGCCCTGGTGGGCGCCCAGCACCGCGATATCGACCACCTGGAAGGCGGTGCCGCCATCGCCGATCACGCGGCCCATGCCTACCACTTCAGCGCCGCACCTCACCTGCACCGCGAACAGCGTATTCGGCAGGCCGCGGCTGGCCGCTTCCGCGCTCTTGGCGCTCAGGCCGGAGCCGGTGCGCAGGGCGCGGTAGGTGTCGATCGAGGGCGTTTCCAGCAGATAGGTGTAGGAGTTCATGGCGGACTCGGCGTGAAGGGTCGGGCGATTATAGCTTGAACAAGCTTCATGTTTTCTTCATCGAAATTGCAGTTTTCCATCAGAAAAATTCATCGGCCTGTCATATTTCATCTATAAAATTTCCATTAAGTAACTTTCATTACCATTAAGGAAATGCCATGATGACCGTCCTGCAGCCCGCCATCGTCCTGATGCAGCGTCTGCGCCTTTTGCCCAAGTTCTTGCTGGTATCCCTGGTCTTCCTGCTGCCGCTGCTGCTGGTGTCGGTCCTGCTCATGCATGAACTGAACAAGTCCGTGGCGGCCACCGGGCTGGAGCAGCGCGGCGCGGCCTATGTGCTGCAGGTGCAGGAGGCGGCCCGCCTGCTGCAGCAACGCCGCAGCGCCGAGCATCTGCGCCTGTCTATGCGCCAGGCGGCCGAGGACAAGGCGCTGGGCGAGCAGATCACGGCCCAGTTGAACAAGCTCGACAGCTTCCAGCGCCAGCAGTCCGGCCTGGCCGACCTGGCCGAATGGCAGGCCGCGCGCAAGAGCTGGGCCGCGCTGCAGGACAAGCAGGCCAGCCTGGACGCCAAAGCCAGCTTCGCCCAGCACACGGCCTTGCTGGGCCAGTTGAACAAGCTGGCGGCGCTGGTGGCCGACCGTTCCCTGCTCAGCGTCGATCCCGATGTGCAGAGCAAAACGCTGATCGCCACCTTCCTCAAGACCATGCCCGACACGGCCGACAGCCTGTCCCTGCTGGCCGGACGCGGCGGCGCCTACATCGATACCGGCCTGTTCGAAGGCAATGAAGACCAGATGCTGAACGCCACCGCCATGATCGCGCGCCACGAGCTGGAGCGCCTGCCGGCCCAGCTCACCTCCCTGCTGGCGGCCCAGCCCGCGCTGAAAGCGCCGCTGGACAGCCAGCTGGCCGCCATCCCCGGCGCGCTGGCCTTCCTCGAACGCATGAAGAACGAAGTCACCAATTCCTACAACCAGAGCACGGGCAAGGAATTCAGCGCGGCCGGCCATGGCGCGGCCGACGGCCTGTACCGCCTCGGCGCGGCGGCGGCCAAAGCGCTCGATGGCCAATTGCAGGAGCGCATGGCGCGCGACGCGCTGCGCCGCAACCTGATGCTGCTGTCGGTGCTGGCCGCCCTGCTGCTGGCCGCCTATCTGTGCGCCGGCTTCTACGCTTCCTTCTCGCGCGATATCGGCATGCTCAACCGCGCCGTGCATGCCGCCGCCGATGGCGACCTGAGCGTGCGCACCGCCTCCCCGGCGCGCGACGAGATCGGCGGCCTGGCGAATGCCTTCGGCGCCATGACCGGTTCATTGGAAACCCTGCTGCTTGATATCCGCAGCGGCGCGGAACGCATCGGCGAGGCGGCCGACCAGCTGGCCGGCGGCAACAGCACCCTGTCCGGCCACACGGCCAGCCAGGCCGAGGCGCTGTCGCAGACGGTCGCTTCGATGGGCGAGCTGGCCGCCGCCGTGCAGCGCAACGCCAGCCACGCCGAGGACAGCCTGGAACTGGTGCAGTCGGCCGCCGCCATTGCCGGACGCGGCGGCGAGAACGTGGCGGCCGTGGTCGACACCATGGCCTCGATCAGCGGCAGCTCCAAGCGCATCGCCGACATCATCGGCGTGATCGACGGCATCGCCTTCCAGACCAATATCCTGGCCCTGAACGCCGCCGTGGAAGCGGCGCGCGCCGGCGAACAGGGACGCGGCTTCGCCGTCGTGGCCTCCGAGGTGCGCAACCTGGCCC
>NZ_JABWEB010000018.1 GCF_013369485.1 Massilia sp. BJB1822 | reverse complement strand
GGGTGGGGGGGGGGGGGGGGGGGGCGGCGGCAATGGCGGCACGCCACCGCCCAGCACCACCATGGGCACGGTGGCCGTCTCGCTGACGGATGCGCCAGCCTGCGGCTTCGACGCAGTCAATATCACCATCACCAAGGTGCGCATCCATGCCAGCAATATCGCCAGCGACACGGATGCCGGTTGGACCGACATCGCGCTCACGCCGGCGCGCAAAATCAATCTGCTCAATCTGACCAATGGCGTGATGGAAACGCTGGGCCAGACTTCGCTGGCCACCGGTCACTACTCGCAAATCCGCCTGGTGCTCGATCCGAACGGCGGCGGCAGCGTGGCCAACTCCGTGGTGCCCAGCGGCTCCTCCATCGAGCGTTCGCTGGATACGCCCAGCGCCGCGCAAAGCGGCATCAAACTGGTCAACGATTTCGATGTGGGCGCCAACCAGCGCGTCGATCTGGTGCTGGATTTCGACGCCTGCAAATCCGTGGTCAGCAAAGGCAATGGCAATTACGCGCTCAAGCCTGTCGTCAAAGTGGTGCCCACCACGCTGAACGGCATCAGCGGCTTTATCAATAGCGCGCTGCTGAGCAGCCACGTAGCAATTACAGCGCAGCAGAATGGCGCCATCATCGCCGCCACCGTGCCAAATGCCAGCAGTGGCGAATTTGCCCTGACCCGGCTGCCTGCCGGGAACTACGATGTGGTCATCACCGCCGATGACCGCGCCGCCGGCGTGATCGGCGCGGTGCCGGTGGCCGCCGGCGCCACGATGACGGCCCTCAGCACCTCTGCCGCGCCGCTGACGTTGCCGCCCAGCCTGCAGGGCAGCATCAGCGGCACCGTCACGCTGACACCGGCCAGCGCCACCGAGGTGGCCACGGTCACGGCGCGCCAGGTCATCAGCGGCGGGCCAGCCGTGGCCTTGCGCTACCAGGCCGCCGACCTGCTCAACGGCAGCTATACGCTGGCGAAACTGCCCGTGGCACCAATCCAGTATGTCTCCTACAGCAGCACCCTGCCGCTGATCTTCAGTTCCGCCGCCAGCACGCCGAGCGCCGGCAGATACCGCCTCGACGCCACCGCCGTGGGCTATGCGGTGCAGACCAATGCCGCCGTCGATATCAGTTCGGTCAACCAGACTGGCATCAATTTCAATCTGACGCCTTGAGTACAAGGGATGCGCGGCCAGTCCGCCGCGCGTCCCAGCCCCCGTGGAACGGCCGCGATTCCCTTATAATGGTCGTTTTCGCCAAAATTACAGTCCCCATCATGGAATTAGCCAAGTCTTTCGAGCCTGCCGACATTGAACAGTTCTGGCGCAGCGAGTGGGAAAAGCGCGGTTACTACGCAGCCTCCCTCGACCTGAGCAAGCCTTCCTTCAGCATCCAGCTGCCGCCGCCGAATGTGACCGGCACCCTGCATATGGGCCACGCCTTCAACCAGACCATCATGGACGGTCTGACGCGCTACCACCGCATGCTGGGCCATAACACCGCCTGGATTCCCGGCACCGACCACGCCGGCATTGCCACCCAGATCGTCGTCGAGCGCCAGCTCGACGCGCAGAAAATCTCGCGCCACGACCTGGGCCGCGAAAAATTCATCGAAAAAGTGTGGGAGTGGAAGGAAAAATCCGGCTCCACCATCACCGGCCAGATGCGCCGCATGGGCACCTCGCCCGACTGGAACCGTGAATACTTCACGATGGACGAGACGCGCTCGAAAGTGGTCTCCGAAGTCTTCGTGCGCCTGTACGAGCAAGGCCTGATCTACCGCGGCAAGCGCCTGGTGAACTGGGATCCGGTGCTGGGCACCGCCGTCTCCGACCTGGAAGTGGTGTCGGAGGAAGAAGACGGCTCCATGTGGCATATCAAGTACCCGCTGGCCGATGGCAGCGGCTTCCTGACCGTGGCCACCACCCGTCCCGAAACCATGCTGGGCGACGTCGCCGTGGCGGTCGATCCGACCGACGAGCGCTATCAGGCGCTGGTGGGCAAGCTGCTCAAACTGCCGCTGTGCGACCGCGAAATCCCGGTCATCGCCGACTCCTATGTGGACAAGGAATTCGGCACCGGCTGCGTGAAGATCACGCCGGCCCACGACTTCAACGACTACGCCGTCGGCCAGCGCCATAACCTGGACATGCCGTCCATCCTGACCCTGGACGCCAAGATCAGCGACAACGCGCCCGCCGCCTACCGTGGCCTGGACCGCTTCGCTGCGCGCAAGCAGATCGTCGCCGACCTGGAAGCCCAAGGCTTGCTGGAAGCGGTCAAGCCGCACAAGCTGATGGTGCCGCGCGGCGACCGTACCGGCGTCGTCATCGAGCCGATGCTGACCGACCAGTGGTTCGTCGCCATGAGCAAGCCGGCGCCGGAAGGCACGTTCTACCCCGGCAAATCGATCGCCGAAGTGGCGCTGGACAAGGTCGCCAGCGGCGAAATCAAGTTCGTGCCTGAAAACTGGAGCAACACCTACAACCAGTGGCTCAACAACATCCAGGACTGGTGCATCTCGCGCCAGCTGTGGTGGGGCCATCAGATCCCAGCCTGGTACGACGAGCAAGGCAATATCTTCGTCGCCCGCAGCGAGGAAGAGGCGCAGGCCAAAGCCGCCGCCGCCGGCAGCACCGGTCCGCTGAAACGCGAAGCCGATGTGCTCGACACCTGGTTCTCCTCCGCCCTGGTGCCTTTCTCGACCCTGGGCTGGCCGGAAGAAACGCCGGACCTGAAAGCCTTCCTGCCATCGTCCGTGCTGGTGACGGGCTTCGACATCATCTTCTTCTGGGTGGCGCGCATGGTCATGATGACCTGCCACTTCACCGGCAAGGTGCCGTTCGAAACCGTCTACGTGCATGGCCTGGTGCGCGACTCGCAGGGCCAGAAAATGTCCAAGTCCAAGGGCAATACCCTGGACCCGATCGATCTGATCGACGGCATCGACGTGGACACCCTGGTGACCAAGCGCACCGCGGGCCTGATGAATCCGAAGCAGGCCGAGAAGATCGAGAAAGCCACGCGCAAGGAATTCCCTGAAGGGATCGCCGCCTACGGCACCGACGCCGTGCGCTTCACCATGGCCAGCTACGCCTCGCTGGGCCGCAACATCAACTTCGACCTGGGCCGCTGCGAAGGCTACCGCAACTTCAGCAACAAGCTGTGGAACGCCACCCGCTTCGTGCTGATGAACACCGAAGGCAAGGACTGCTCGGCGAATGAAGCCGACCTGTCGCAGGCCGACAAGTGGATCATCTCCCTGCTGCAAAAGGCCGAACAGGACGTGGCCAAGGGCTTTGCCGACTACCGCTTCGACAATATCGCCAGCACGATCTATAAATTCGTGTGGGACGAATACTGCGACTGGTATCTGGAACTGGCGAAAGTCCAGGTCCAGCAAGGCACCGAAGGCCAGCAGCGCGCCACCCGCCACACCCTGCTGCGCGTGCTGGAAGTGGTGCTACGCCTGGCGCATCCGGTGATCCCGTTCGTGACCGAGCAGCTGTGGCAGACCGTGGCCCCGCTGGCCGGCAAGGGCGACACCGCCAACGCCTCCATCATGACCCAGCCTTACCCGCTGCCGAACGCCGAGAAGATCGACGAAGCGGCCGAAGCCTGGATCGGCGAACTGAAAGCGCTGACCGACGCCACCCGCAATCTGCGCGGCGAAATGAAACTGTCGCCATCGCTGCGCGTGCCGCTGATCGTGGAAGCATCCGGCGCCGACAAGGAACGCATGGCCGCCTTCGCACCGTACGTCCAGCTGCTGGGCAAGCTGTCCGAAGTGCAGATCGTCGATGCGCTGCCGGAATCGCCGGCCGCCGTCTCCGTGGTCGGCACCACCAAGCTGATGCTCAAAGTGGAGATCGACGTGAAGGCCGAGCGCGAGCGCCTGGCCAAGGAGATCGCCCGTCTGGAAGGCGAGATCGCCAAGGCCAGCGGCAAGCTGTCGAGCGAAAGCTTCGTCGCGCGCGCCCCAGCCGCCGTGGTCGCGCAGGAGCAGGAACGCGTCGCCACTTTCGGCGCCACCCTGGCCAAGATGCAGGAGCAGTTGGCGAAACTGCCCGCCGCGTAATGGCGTAACACCAGGCGGCCTGCGGGCCGCCTTTTTTCATTCCGGAGTCCCATGCCCCGTTTCACCTTCCGCCGCCTGCATCCCGACGACATGCCCCTGCTGCACGATTGGCTGAACCGCCCGCATATCCGTGCCTGGTGGGACGAGCCGGGCACCCTGGACGAAGTGTCCGACACTTTCATGGAGCTGACCGGCGAGGATGCCGACACCCTCGGCTACATCGCCCTGCTCGATGGCGAAGCGGCCGGTTTCATCCAATCCTACGTGGTGATGGGTTCGGGCGGCGGCTGGTGGGAAGACGAAACCGATCCCGGCGCGCGCGGCATCGACCTGTTCCTGGCCGACGGCGAACGGCTCGGCCAGGGCTTGGGCAGCGCCCTGCTGAACGACTTCTGCGCTCTGCTGTTCAGCGATCCCGCCGTGAGCAAGGTGCAGGCCGATCCCACGCCCGCCAATGCGCGCGCCATCCGCAGCTACCAGCGCGCCGGCTTCCGCGACTGTGGCGAAGTCGTCACGCCGGACGGCCCGGCGCAGCTGATGGTGCGCCCGCGCATGGCATAATCGATTAACAAGATTAACAACCCAGCTACAGGAGACTCCCGATGCGCCCCATGATTCAAGCCGCCCTGATTGCCGCCAGCCTGCTCGCCGCGCCCGCCATGGCCGACGACGGCTCCCCGGTCGGTCTGTGGAAAAATATCGATGACGTCAGCGGCAAGCCCAAAGCCCTGATCCGCATCACCGAAACCAATGGCGTGCTGCAGGGCCGCATCGAAAAACTCTTCCGCACCGCCGACGAAGAGCAGAACCCCAAATGCGAGAAATGCAAGGACGCGCGCAAGGACCAGCCCATTGTCGGCATGGTCTTCATGAGCGGCCTGAAAAAAGACGGCAATGAATACAATGACGGCGAAATCCTCGACCCCGACAACGGCAAGGTCTACCGCAGCAAACTGAAGCTGGCCGACGGCGGCAAGAAACTCGAAGTGCGCGGCTACATCGGCGTCCCCATGCTCGGCCGCTCCCAAACCTGGCTGCGCCAGGACTAAGCCCGTCCACAGCCGAGCCCGTGTCCACCATGGGGTCAGACCCCAATCGGACACAAGCTCAACCATACAGCGGTACAGGAAGACGGCTACGGCCGAGGCTGTGTCCAATTGGGGTCTGACCCCGAGGTGGACACGACCCCAGCTATTGCCGCCCGTCTTCAAGCGGGGACTTTGAGGGGGAGCTTGATGGCGAAGTGGACGCCGGCGCCGGGCGTGCTGTCGAGCTTGACCTCGCCTTTGAGCACATTGCACAGCAGACGGCGGACGATGAACAGGCCAAGGCCGGAGCCGCCTTTGCCGAACTTGGTCGAGTAGAACGCTTCAAACACTTTCTGCTGCAGTTCGGACGCGATGCCGACGCCGTCATCGCGGTAGTCGATCCGCACAGATTCGCCTTCAACGCAGGCGGCGATGGTGATCGTGCCTTCGCTGCGGCCGTCGAAGCCGTGCACGATGGAGTTCACGATCAGGTTGTTGAACACCTGTTCCAGGTGGCCCGGATAGCTGTCCAGCGCAATGCCGGGCGGGATTTTCAACTCGACCTTCACATTCGCCATGCGCGTCATGCGCCCCAGCGTGGCGGCGATATCGTGCACGCAGCCGGCCAAGTCGAACTGGCGGCGTTTCTGGCTGGTCTGGTCCACCGCCACGTTCTTGAAGCTTTCGATCAGTTCCTGCGCGCGCTCGGCGCTGCGGATCAGCAGGCCGCTGCCCTCCTTGCAGTCGGCCACGGCTTCGCACAGGCGCGAGCGGGTCAGATGGCCTTCCAGCGCGTCGGTGGCAAGGGCGGCGATGCGTTCGCGCAGGGCCGAGGCGAGCAGCACCAGATTGCCGACCGGCGTATTCAGATCATGCGCGACAGCGGCGACAATGCCGCCCAGCGCCGCCATGCGTTCGGTATCGACCAGTTGATCCATGGCTTGGCGCAGCTGGGCCGTGCGCGCCGCCACGGTTTCCTGCAGCGAGGCGCTGGTGCGCTGATGCGCTTCCTCCTGCTCGCGGCGCGTGGTGATGTCGCGCAGCAGACAGCCGTACAGCGGCGGCTCGCTGTCGGGAATGGGCCAGACGCTAAGCTCCAGCGCGAAGTGGCTGCCATCGCGCCGCCACATGCACAGCTCCTGCACGCGGCTGGCGGCGCCCGGTTCGCCCGGCAGCAATTGCTCCAGGTCCTGCACAGGCGCGGTGGCACCAGCCTGTGCGCAGGCATCGTCGCTGGCATCCGCTGCGGCAAGCAGAACGTCCTCACCCTCGGCCGGCGGCAAATCAGCCCCTAGCTCGGCAGTGGGAGGATTCAGAAAATCCAGCACCTGCCGGCCCAGCGCATCGGCACGCGGCCAGCCCACCAGCTCCTCGGCGCGCTGGTTCCATTCGATGATGATGCCCGCAGCGCTGAAGGCAATGAAAGCTTCGCAAGCGCTGTCAATCACCATGCGCAGCCGCGCTTCGCTGTCGCGCAAGGCCTGCTCGGACAGGCGGCGCGCCTGCACTTCCTCGCTCAGTTGCGCCGCCAGCGCGCTCAGACTGCGCGTGCGCTCAGCCACCCGCGCCTCCAGGCTGGCCTTGTGCTCTTCCAGCTCGCGGCATTTGGAATACAGCTCGCACAGCACCGCCACCTTGCTGCGCAGGACCACCGGCTCGATCGGTTTGATCAGAAAGTCGATGGCCCCGGTTTCATAGCCCTTGAACTGGCGCAGCTCGTCATGCAGGCCGGCGGTGACGAAAATAATGGGTAGGTGGCGCGTCTTCGGATTGGCGCGCAGCAGGGTGGCCGTTTCCAGGCCATCCATATCGGGCATCTGCACGTCCAGCAGCACCACCGCGAAGTCGCGTTTCAGGCTGATCGCCAACGCCTCGTTGCCGGAACCGGCGCACGTCACGTCCAGAACATAAGGCAGGCCTTGCAGTAGCGCTTCCATCGCCAGCAGATTCTCGGGACGGTCGTCCACCAGCAGCACCGGCACCGAGAGCGGCGCCTCGGCGGCGGCAAGGGACGGCGGCGGCGAGATCAGGGACTGGCTCATTGCATATCCTCAGCGGCTGCACCAGACGCGCAGCAGCGACAGCAACTGCTCCACATCGAGCGGCTTGGCCAGATAGTCGCTGGCCCCAGCCTCCAGACATTTCTGGTAGTCGTCGGGCATGGCCTTGGCCGTCATGGCGATCACCGGCAAGGCCTGCCAGCGGGCGTCGGCGCGGATGGCGCGCAAGGCCTCGTAGCCATCCATCTGCGGCATCATGATATCCATCAGCACCACCGCCACCTCCTCGTGCCGCTCCAGGCAATCCAACCCTTCGCGGCCATTCTCGGCTTCCAGCACCAGCATGCCTTGCTCGCTGAGCAAACCTGTCAGCGAAAACAGATTGCGCATATCGTCGTCGACGATCAGCACCGTCTTGCCGCCCAGGACGGCCTTGTCCGGCAAACGCCTGTCCTCATCGGCCACCGCGCCCTCGCGGCGCTGCTCCACCGCATGCAGGAACAGGCTTACTTCGCTCAGCAGCCTTTCCGGGCTGCGCGCTCCCTTGATGATGACACTGTCGGCTATGCAGTTCAACTCCCGCTGTTGTTCGCGGGATAATTCCTGGCCCGAGTGAATGATCACCGGCAGGCTGCGCCAGCGCGCATCGGCGCGCAGGCGCGACAGCAGTTCGCCACCCGCCATGTCCGGCAGGCCCAGGTCCAGCACCACGCAGTCGAACGTCTCCTCGCCCAGGCGCTGCAAGGCTTCGGCCCCGCTGGCCGCCTGCGCCACCTCGGCGCCGCGTCCCGACAGCAGCGCCGTCAGGCTGGACGCTTCGCCGGCATCGTCCTCCACCAGCAGCAGGCTGCGCGCCGGGCCGGACATGGCTGCCTCCAGCGTATCGAACACCTTATCCAGCTGCTCGCGCGTGACTGGCTTGTTCACATAGCCGATGGCGCCCATGCGCAAGGCTTGCTGCGCCTGTTCCAGGCCGGAGATGAAATGCACCGGAATGCGGCGCGTGCGCTGCTCGGACTTCAAGCGCCGCATCACCTCCCAGCCATCGCTGCGCGCCAGTTTCACGTCGAGCAGCACCCCGCCCGGCAAATGCTGGCTGGCCAGCGCGCAGGCACTCTCGCCATCATGCGCCACCAGGGCGCTGTAGCCGCGCTGGTGCACCAGGTCCATCAGCACGCTGGCGAAGGCGCGGTCGTCCTCCACGATCAGGATGCAATGCTGGCCCGGCGCCAGATGGCCGCGATCGTCCGGCAACGGCGGCAGGATGTCCCCAGGCGGCGCGCTGCGCGGCACTTCGGCCGCCTGCGTCAGCGGCAGGAACAGGGTAAAGGTGCTGCCCTTGCCTTCCTCGCTGCGCAGCAGCAGCTCGCCCCCCATCTTGCGCGCGGTCTGCAGCGAAATCGACAAGCCCAGCCCTGTGCCGCCATAACTGCGGCTGATGCTGCCGTCGGCCTGCTTGAAAGCTTCGAAGATCAGCGCATGCTTATCCGCCGCCACGCCGATGCCGGTATCGCTGACATCGAAAGCCAGGGCCGGTCCCGGCAAGGGATTCTCGTCGGCGCGGGCGCGGCGTATCTTCAGCCCCACGCCGCCCTTGCTGGTGAACTTGAGCGCGTTCGACAGCAGGTTTTTCAGAATCTGCTGCACCCTTTGCGAATCGAGGTGCAGCGCCGCCGGCACTTCCGGCGCCACCGTGGCCGTCAGCGCCAGCGCCTTCTGCGTGGCAGGCGCCTGGAACAGGGCCAGCATCGATTCGCACAACTGCTGCGGCGAAACCGTCGAGTATTCAAATTCCACCGCACCCGCCTCCACCTTGGACAGGTCGAGAATATCGTTGATCAGATCGAGCAAATCCTTGCCCGCGTGGTGGATGGTGGTGATGTATTCCAGCTGGCGCGCCTCCAGATTGCCGCTCTTGTTCTCCTTCAGCATGGAAGCCAGGATCAGCATGCTGTTCAAGGGCGTGCGCAGTTCGTGCGACATATTCGCCATGAATTCCGTCTTGTAGGCGCTGACCTTCTGCAGTTGCTCGGCGCGCGCGGCCAGTTCGCGGCTGGCCTCTTCCAGATCGGCGTTCTTGGCGCGGATCTGCTCGCGCTGGCGCTCCAGCAGCTCGGCGCGTTCTTCCAGTTCCTCATTGCTTTGCTGGAGTTCCTCCTGCTGCACGCGCAGCTCCTCGGCCTGCTGCTCGGTATTGCTCAAGAGCTGGCGCAGCCGCACGCGCGCCAGCGCCACTTCAAAACCGACGGCCAGCGCCTCGCGCACCAGCTCCATGAACTCCAGTTCCTGCGCGCTGAAGGCGCGGAAGCTGCCCAGCTCAATCGCCCCCACCAGATTCGTCCCATGCAGCAGCGGCGCCACCAAAAGACTGGCCGGCTGCGTCTTGCCCAGCGCCGAGGCCACCGGCAGGAAGCCGTGCGGCACATCGCTGACGCACAGCGTGCGCTGCTCGCGCATGGCTTGCCCAATCAAGCCTTCGCCCGCCGCCACGCTTTGCGGATGCGCGCCATCCGCAGCGAGCGCGTATCCAGCCACGCGTTCCATGCGCGGCTTATCCTCTTCCAGCAGATACAGGATGCCAACGCTGGCGCCCAGACGCTGCGCCAGATAGCTCAAAATACGTTCGGCCATCGCCGCCAGTTCCGGTTCGCCGCGCAGCAAGGTGCTGATGTCGTTCTGGCCCGACTTCAGCCAGTCGCGCGCCTGGCCGGCGGCGCGGCTGGCGCGCAGCGCCTCCGTCATGCTGGCAAAAGCCTGGTCGAAGGAGCGCTGCACGGCCGCCATATCCAGCACCGATTGCAGCACCTCGCCCGCTTCGTCATGGCTCAAGGCTTCACGCGGGATCATCGGCAGCACGGTCGGCGTCAGCGTCGCATCCAGATCGCCGGCAGCAATCGCCTGCACGGCCACCACCTGCTCGGCGCTGGCGGCAGTCAGCGAGCGCGCCGAATCGAGCGCCGCATGCAGCGGACGGGCGATATTGCGCTGATAGAAAACGCGCAGGAAGATGGCGATCAACAGCATGATCGCGCCCAGCGTCGCCAAGGTCAGCGTCACTACGCGCGCAGCGCTCGCCACCTCGCGGCTGGACTGCACTTCCAGCACGCCGCGCACATCGCCCAGCTTCCAATCTTTCTTCGGGCTGCTGGGCAGGCTGTTATGGCAAGCCACGCAAGCCTGGGCGCTCATGCGGTCGGCCAGGGCCACGCGCACGGTGCGCTTGCCCTGCAGCAGATCGGTGCGCACGAAAGCCGCGTCTGGGCTCGCCTTCAGAAAGTTCCACGCCTCCTGGCCGAAGCTATCGAGTTCGCGCCCGGCACGGTTGGGGAAAGGATAAGGACTGTAGAGTTTCAGGCTGGTGCCGCTGTCCTGCAAAAGCAGGCTCAGGTCATGCACCATGGTGGCCGGCAGCGGAATGGTTTTATCGTCGCCGCGATGGTCGAACGAGACTTTCAGATCGGACTGCGCCAGCACCTTGGCCGCCACATTCTCCGTGTAATAGCGACGCAGGATGAGGAACTGGCGCACCGTGGCCTGGGCCGCATCGACCGCATCCTGCTGCGCATTGCGCTCGATGGCCGCCGGCAGAAACAGCGCAGCCGCCAGCGCGCTCAGCAGCAGTACGACGCCGATGGGCAGGAACAGTTTCCAAAACAGGTTCCGCGATGCGTGGTAAGGCATGGGTTCCCCGCAGGGTGGCAGGCAAGATGATTGCTTGGGCTATGCCCCATTTTTCTCGTGTTTGTAACGCGAAGCAAGGGATATTCGCCAGAGACAAGCTGGCGTGGCGCGGGCAGGACAATTCGCATTTGCGCGAACATCAACGTTGCATTTTCGTCTCACACTATTAGTTCTGACAGGAGGGGGCAGCAGCACTGCGATACTATAATGACAACACCATTCACAGCAACACTCTTAGCCTCCTTTTTCAGCCATGAAAACTTTGACAGCTCTGATTTGCCTAATGCTGGCGCTTCCAGCAAAAGCTGCACTGGTGACATACAACTTCACCGCAAAGATCAGCAGCCTGACCGAGCAGCTCGGAAATATTTACAATCCCCGTCCTATAGAAACCCGATCAGTAAATGGCGAACTCATTTCTCTTGGCTATACAGTTAAAGGCAGCTTCACGTATGATACTTCCACTCGGCCCTCGCAAAATCCGATACCGTTGCCGCAAGGGGTTGTTATGTATAGCGACTTTACGGCAACTAATAAGTTAGATTTTTCATTCAATCAAAACAACTTGCATTTCACTAGTGCCGGAGAGAACCCTTATCAATACATAATCGTCGGCGACGGTTCCATGGATGGCTTTTCATTTTCTGCTCGCATTAAAAATAATGCGAGCACTTCAAGCGCCTACTTGTTTTTATCTGCCTATGAAGACATTTTCAGCAGCAATGGAATTCCAGAAAACCTCCCGGCAAGCAGATTTACCACCAAAATATTCTCTTACACTTTTTCTGACTTCCAAGGTGCCACGAGCAGATCTCTGACAGCCTCCGGAGAGATCACGTCACTGGAACTCACGTCCCCCGTACCCGAACCCTCCAGTTACGCCATGTTTCTGGCGGGCCTTGCCGTAGCAGCTTTCGCGGTTCGCCGTCGCCAGACAAATAGTTAAAAAAACAAAGCCGCCTCAAGGGCGGCTTTGTTTTTTGCGGGGTATGAAACGCTTTGCTTTCAGTTATCCCACAAATCCCCGGTCGGATTCGTGCGCGGTGGCGTCACGCCGAAGTGCATATAGGCGGCGGCGGTGGCGACGCGGCCGCGTGGAGTGCGCTGCAGGAAGCCTTGCTGGATCAGATAGGGCTCCAGCACATCCTCGATGGTGTCGGCCGCTTCGCCGATGGCGGCGGCGAGATTGCCGATGCCGACCGGGCCGCCGCCGAATTTGTACAGTACCGCTTCGAGCAGCTTGCGGTCCATCACGTCGAAGCCGACGTGGTCAACGTCCAGCATCACCAGCGCGGCGTCGGCCAGCTCCTTGGTGATGTCGCCATTGCTCTTCACCTCCGCGTAGTCGCGCACGCGGCGCAGCAGGCGGTTGGCGATACGCGGCGTGCCGCGCGCGCGGCGGGCGATTTCGACGGCGCCGTCGGCGTCGATATTCGCTTTCAGCAGTGCGGCGCTGCGCGTGACGATCTTGGCCAGTTCGGGCACGGTGTAAAACTCCAGCCGCGCCACGATGCCGAAGCGGTCGCGCAGGGGGTTGGTCAGCATGCCGGCGCGCGTGGTGGCGCCCACCAGGGTGAAGGGCTGCAGGTCCAGCTTGACCGAGCGCGCGGCCGGGCCTTCGCCGATCATGATATCGATCTGGTAGTCTTCCAGCGCCGGGTACAGGATCTCTTCGACCACCGGCGACAGGCGGTGGATCTCGTCGATGAAGAGCACATCGTTCGCTTCCAGATTGGTCAGGATGGCGGCCAGGTCGCCGGGACGCTCCAGCACCGGCCCCGAAGTCTGGCGCAGGTTTACGCCCATCTCGCGCGCGATGATGTTGGCCAGCGTGGTCTTGCCCAAGCCCGGAGGCCCGAACAGCAAGGTATGGTCGAGCGCTTCGCTGCGCTTGCGCGCGGCGGTGATGAAGATTTCCAGCTGGTCGCGGATCTTGCTCTGCCCGACGTATTCATCGAGGTGCTTGGGCCGCAGCGCGCGTTCGATGGCTTCCTCGTTGGGCGAGGATGGCGCGGCATCGATGATGCGCTGGGGCGTGAAATCGTCGGTCTGGATGCTCATGATGCCTTAACCCTTGGACAGCGCTTTCAGCGCCTGCTTGATGCCGTCCGAGACGGAGGAACCGGCCGGCACCGTCTTCAGCGCCTGCAGCGCTTCCTTGTCAGAATACCCCAAAGCGAGCAGCGCGTTCAGAATGTCGCTCTGCGAATCCGGCACGGCATGCGCGCCGCCCGCGCCGATGTCGGCGCCCAGCTTGCCCTTCAATTCCAGCAGCAGGCGCTCGGCGGTCTTCTTGCCGATGCCGGGCACCTTGATCAGGCGGCCCGCTTCCTGCAGGGTCACGGCCTGGGCCAGGTCGCCGATCGACATGCCGGACAGGATGGACAGCGCGGTGCGCGCACCGACGCCGCTGATCTTGATCAGCTGGCGGAACACGGCGCGCTCCTCGGCATTGCCGAAGCCGAACAGCAGGTGCGCATCCTCGCGGATGGCCTGGTGCGTGAACAGCACCACGCGCTCGCCCACGCCGGGCAGGTTGTAGAAGGTGCTCATCGGCACATCGACTTCATAGCCCACGCCCTGCACGTCAACCAGCAGTTGCGGCGGATTTTTTTCAAGCAGAACCCCGGAGAGTCGTCCGATCATTGTGCGAATACCTTGGATAAAAGAGAGAGTTTAGCCGACCAGGCGTCCGCGCCGCATGCGCAAGCCCGTCAGCACGGTCTGGGCGGCGGTCGCGCCCTGCCCGGCCTTGCCGGTCTTGGACGATGCCGCAGCCTGGGCCAGCTTGCTCGCGGCCATGCTGCCCACCAGCGCCAGCGTCGCCTGGCTATGCGCATGGCAGATCGCCACGCCCAAAGCGTCGGCCGCATCGGTGCCGGGCAGGCCGGGCAGCGCCAGCAGGCGCGCCACCATATCCTGCACCTGCGGCTTGGCGGCGCGGCCGGTGCCGACCACCGCCTGCTTGACCTGGGTCGGCGAATATTCAGCCACGCTGAGCGCATTGCTGACCAGGGCGCAGATGGCCGCGCCGCGCGCCTGCCCCAGCAGCAGGGTCGATTGCGGATTGACGTTGACGAAGACTTGTTCGATGGCCGCGCAGTCGGGCCGGTAGGTGGCGGCCACCTGGGACACGCCGTCCAAGATGACTTTGAGCCGCGTCGGCAAATCGCCCTCGCCGCTCTTGATGGTGCCGGAAGCGATGTAGCGCAGCTTGCTGCCCTGCTTTTGAATGACGCCAAAGCCGGTGGTGCGCAAGCCGGGGTCGATGCCGAGAATTATCATCGCCAGATTATATGCCACGAAAGAAAGCGCCCGCTAGCAGCGGGCGCTTTTGTTTACCGCATTGTCAGCGCAGTGTCGCGCGGATCAGTGGCGGAAGTGGCGCGTGCCGGTGTAGACCATCACCACGCCGCGCTCGTCGGCGGCGTCGATCACTTCCTGGTCGCGCATCGAGCCGCCCGGATGGATGACGCAGGTCGCGCCCGCATCCACCACCACATCGAGGCCGTCGCGGAAGGGGAAGAAGGCGTCCGACGCCACCACCGAACCGGCCAGCGACAGGCCGGCGTTCTGCGCCTTGATCGAGGCGATGCGCGCGGAGTCGATGCGGCTCATCTGGCCGGCGCCCACGCCCAGGGTCATATTATTGGCGCAGAAGACGATGGCGTTCGACTTCACGTACTTGGCCACGCGCCAGGCGAACATCAGGTCTTGCAGCTGCTGCTGGGTAGGCTGCAATTTGGTCACGACTTTCAGGTCGGCCAGCAGCACGTTTTTCGAATCGGCCGACTGCACCAGCAGGCCGCCGCCCACGCGTTTCAGGTCGAGCGGGTTGACGCCCTCACCCAGCGGGATTTCCAGCAGGCGCACATTCTGCTTGGCCGACAGGATCTGCAGCGCTTCAGCCGTGAAGGACGGCGCGATCAGCACTTCCACGAACAGCTTGGCCAGCTCGGTCGCCGCCGCGCCATCGACCACGGTATTGAAGGCGATGATGCCGCCGAAGGCCGACGTCGGGTCGGTCTGCAGCGCGCGCTTGTAGGCGTCCACCGCGTTCGCGCCCAGGGCCACGCCGCAAGGATTGGCGTGCTTGATGATGACGCAGGCTGCAGCCTGGTCGAAGCCGCCCAGGCTCTTCACGCATTCCCATGCGGCGTCGGCATCGGCGATATTATTGAAGGACAGCTCCTTGCCCTGCAGCTGGCGGTAGTTCGCCAGCGCGCCGGCCACCGGATTCAGATCGCGGTAGAAAGCGGCGCTCTGGTGCGGGTTTTCGCCGTAGCGCATGTCCTGCACTTTTTCGAAGTGCACGTTCAGGGTCTGCGGGTAAGCGCTGCGGCTGGCGTGGGCGCGGTCCGGACCCAGGCTGCTCAGGTAATTGGTGATGGCGCCGTCGTACTGGGCGGTGTGGGCGTATACCTTCTTGGCCAGCATGAAGCGGGTTTCATAGCTCACATAACCGGGGGCGCTGTCGGTGGTCTTCATCTCCGCCAACACGTGGCCGTAGTCGGTCGGATCGCAGATCACCACCACGTCCTTGTGGTTCTTGGCCGCAGAACGCAGCATGGCCGGGCCGCCGATATCGATGTTCTCGATGGCTTCATCCAGCGTGCACTCTTCCTTGGCCACCGTGGCCTGGAAGGGGTACAGGTTCACCACCACCATATCGATGGTCGGAATGCTGTGCTCTTCCAGCTTGGCGACGTGCTCGGGCAGGTCGCGGCGGGCCAGGATGCCGCCATGGACTTTCGGGTGCAGGGTCTTGACGCGGCCGTCCAGCATTTCCGGGAAGCCGGTGTAGTCGGCCACCTCGGTCACGGCAACGCCGTTATCGGCCAGCAGTTTGGCCGTGCCGCCGGTGGACAGGATGTTGACGCCCATCGCCGACAGGGCGCGCGCGAAATCGAGTACGCCGGTTTTGTCGGAAACGGAGATGAGAGCTTGTTTAATCATGGCTGTGGGACAGGTTGTTGAATATTCTGGTTGAACACACCCACCGGCCGCCATAGCGGCCGGTCACAGCCACTTGCGGAGCCGGACGTCGGACCTAGTTTACAGCAGGCCGTGTTCCTGTAATTTCTTTCGCAAAGTATTGCGATTAATGCCGAGCATCTGGGCGGCATGCGACTGGTTGCCGTCCGCGCGCGTCATCACCACTTCGAGGATAGGCTTCTCGACCGTCAGCACGACCATATCGTAGATATTCGAGGCCTGCTGCTCGCCCAGGTCATTGAAATAGTCTTCAAGGCTCTTCTGGACGACTTCCTGGATACTTTCTTTGCTCATATTCTTATTTCGTTTCTGCTAATGTTTTGCCACGCTGGCAGCGCTTAAGCGGCCAGCATTTCTTCGGCGAGGCGGTATTGTAACCGCTCGCCATACTTCCATTGGGATTCAAAGAACTGATCGACGGCGCGCAGCTGCTCCGTTGTCGATTCCAGCTTGTTCATTGCCTGACGGAAATCTTCGCCGCCGGCCAGGTCGCGCACATACCAGCCGATATGCTTGCGCGCCGTGCGCACGCCGAGGAAGTCGCCGTAGAAGGCGTAATGCGCCTGCAAATGCTCGCTCATCAGGTGGCGCACCTCGGCCACCAAGGGCGGCGGCAGATGCGTGCCGGTGGCCAGGAAATGCGCGATCTCGCGGAAGATCCAGGGCCGGCCCTGGGCCGCGCGGCCCACCATCACGGCGTCGGCGCCGGTCTTATCCAGCACATAGCGGGCTTTTTCCGGCGTCGTGATGTCGCCATTGGCCACCACCGGAATCTTCACCGCCGCTTTCACGGCGGCGATGGTGTCGTACTCGGCATCGCCCGTGTAGCCGTCGGCGCGCGTGCGGCCGTGCAGGGTCAGCATCTGGATCCCGGCCTGCTCGGCGATGCGGGCGATGTTCAGGGCGTTCTTGTTTTCCCGGTTCCAGCCGGTGCGGAATTTCAGGGTGACGGGCACGTCGACCGCGCCCACCACGGCGTGCAGGATGCGTTCGACCAGGTCTTCATGCTGCAACAGGGCCGAACCGCACCAGTTATTGCACACCTTTTTCACCGGACAACCCATATTGATGTCGATGATCTGGGCGCCGCGGTCCACATTGAACTTGGCGCAGTCGGCCAGGTCCTGCGGGTCGGCGCCGGCGATCTGCACCGCCTTCGGCTCCATCTCCCCGGCGTGGTCGGTGCGGCGCGCACTCTTTTCGCTGGCCCACAGGCGCGGATTCGAGGCCGCCATCTCGGACACCGCATAGCCCGCGCCCAGCTCCTTGCACAATTGGCGGAAGGGACGGTCCGTGACGCCAGCCATGGGGGCGACAAAGACGTTGTTGCGCAGCTGATGGGGTCCGATTTGCACTTGATTCACAGAAAGATAGATTGGGAAACCGAGTATTTTACCCGATCCCCTGCTCAATTTATAAGCACTATTTTGTATGAAAACGGCAAGTGTGCAGCTTAGGCGTTATGACACAACATTTTCTTATGGAAATAATAAGCACGTACGTTCAAATCACATCGTCGAGCGCCAGGGCGGCCAGGTGGCTGGTGTCGCCCCACTGCGCCAGACGCAGCTGGCCGCCGTCCCAGGCAAAGCGGTTGACGCTGGCATTCTTGATCTGGAAATCGCGCGGCCGGTCCAGCGCCATGCCGGTGGCGGCGCGGTAAGCGCACTCCAGCACGCCGCCATGGGCCACCACGGCGATGCGCTGGCCCGGATAGCGCGCCGCCCAGTGGGCGATGGCGGCCGTGCTGCGCGCGTAAAACTGGCGGAAGCTCTCGGCCAGGCGGTCGCCGGCCGGCATGCAGGCATCCACCTCGCGCGCCTGCCAGGCCGCGAAATCGGCCGGATACGCCGCTTCGATCTCGGTATACAGCATGCCCTCGAAAGCGCCATAGCCGCGCTCGCGCAGGGCCGGGTCGGCGTGCACCGGCAAGTGGTGGCTGGCGGCCACCGCCTCGGCCGTCTGCAGCGCGCGCTGCAGATCGCTGGCGACGATGGCGGCCAGCGGTTCGCCGGCCAGGGCTTGCGCCAGCGCGCCAGCCTGGCGCAAGCCGGCTTCGTTGAGGGCGATATCGATATGGCCTTGCAGGCGGCGCACGGCGTTCCACGCCGTCTCGCCATGGCGGATCAACAGAATTTCAGTAGACATTATTTCTTGGCCAAGGCCGAATACAGGGTGTAAGTACCAATCCACTGGGCTTCATCGAGGATGTGGCCGTGCATGGCGCGCAGCGCGTCGGGGCCGGCAAAGCGCCCTTCCAGCTCCAGGCGCGGAATATCCAGGGCGTACAGGCGGAAAACATAGTGGTGCACGCGCATATCGTTCCACGGCGGGCAGGGGCCGTCATAACCATAATAGTCGCCCGCCATTGCGGCGTCGCCGGCGAACCAGGCCGTGTAGTCGTTCAAGCCCTGGCGCCAGGGATGGCCGCCGTCGGCGATGGCCGGGCCGGTTTTGCCCTGCGCCGTCACGCCGCGTGAAAACTGGCCCGCCGCCAGCGCCGTCACGCCGGGCGGGATATCGATCAGGGTCCAGTGGAAAAAGTCGCCCCGCGGCACTTCCACCGGCAGCACCACATCGTCGCGGTTGACGTCGCTGCCATCCTGGGGCGCATCGCCGTCGATGCAGAACAGGGCCAGCGAGGCGGTGCCGGGCGGCACCTCGTCCCAGGCCAGGTGCGGGCTCAGATTGGCCGACAGGCGCGCATGCTGCGCCGGGTCCGCGACGGCAAAGGCAAACTCGCCGGGAATGGGATCGCCATCCTTGAACGATTCGCTCCAGAGTTTCATGGCGCCCTCCCTTTATTTAGCACCGGTTTGCAGCCAGAACGTGACCGGGCCGTCATTGGTCAGCGACACCTGCATATCGGCGCCGAACTGCCCCGTCTCCACAATAGGATGCTTCACGCGCGCCTGGCGCACGAAATGCTCGAACAGGCGGCGCCCGTCTTCCGGCGCGGCGGCCGGGGTGAACGAAGGCCGCGTGCCGGACTTGGTGTCGGCCGCCAGCGTGAACTGCGGCACCAGCAGCAGGCCGCCGCCGGTGTCCGTCACGCTGCGGTTCATCTTGCCCGCCTCGTCGGCGAAGACGCGGTAGCCCAGCAGCTTGTTCAGCAGGGCGTCCGCTTCCTTCTCCGTGTCGCCGCGCTCGGCGCACACCAGCACCATCAGGCCGGCGTCGACTTTCAAGCCCTTGTCGCTGACCACGGTGCTGTCGATGCGCACGCCGCCCTGCTCGATCATGCGCATGGCTTCCGAGGTCGAGGCGCACAGATTGGCTTGTTTCAGCAGCTGGGCCAGGCCGGCCGGGGCGCCGCTCAGGCTCACCTCCGGCACGTCGTCCGGGATGCCGCCTTTGGAACGGTTGACGAAGTCGGCCAGCGCATCCTCGGCCGCCTGCTGCGAGTGGAAGCGCGCCACGATTTCCTGGGCGATCGCCACCTTGGCGTCGCGCGGGTTCTTGCCGCCCTCGATCTCGGCCTTCAGGGCCGCGATGTCGGCGATCGAGCGCCAGGACAGCAGCTCGTAGTAGCGCCACATCATCACGTCGGAAATGCTCATCACCTTGGCGAACATGGTGTTGGCCGGTTCCGTGATGCCGATGTAATTATTCTTGGACTTGGACATCTTTTCCACGCCGTCCAAGCCTTCCAGCAGGGGCATGGTCAGGATGCACTGCGGCTCCTGGCCCCAGTCCTTTTGCAGCTCGCGGCCCACCAGCAGATTGAATTTCTGGTCGGTGCCGCCCAGCTCCAGGTCGGACTTCAGGGCCACCGAGTCGTAACCCTGCATCAGCGGGTAGAGGAACTCGTGGACCGAAATCGGCGTCCCATTCTTGAAGCGCTTGCTGAAATCGTCGCGCTCCATCATGCGCGCCACGGTGTAGCGCGAGGCGAGCTGGATCATGCCGCGCGCGCCCAGCGGGTCGCACCACTCGGAGTTGTAGCGGATTTCCGTTTTCGTCGGGTCGAGCACCAGCGATGCCTGCTTGAAATAGGTCTGGGCATTGAGCTCGATCTGTTCGCGCGTCAGCGGCGGGCGCGTGACGTTGCGGCCGGAAGGGTCGCCGATCATCGAAGTGAAGTCGCCGATCAGGAAGATCACCTGGTGGCCCAGGTTTTGCAGCTGGCGCATCTTGTTGAGCACCACGGTGTGGCCCAGGTGCAAGTCCGGCGCGGTCGGGTCCAGGCCCAGCTTGATGCGCAGCGGCACGCCCGTCTGTTCGGAACGCGCCAGCTTTTGCGCGAATTCGCTTTCGATCAGCAGCTCGTCGACACCGCGCTTGGCGATCGCCAGCGCTTCCTGCACACGCTCGCTCAGGGGCAGTTGGGGGGCGCTCGCCTTGGCGGTCGCGGAGGAGGTTATATCCATATTTCGCTAAATTCTCTCAAATTGTTGGCACGGCTCAGGACTTTGTTATAATGCCCGATCCCATCAATATTGCCCGATGAAAACGAGACAAATCAATAAGTTAGAACAAAAGAGCAAGAATCCATAAAGTTCAAGCGGCAAATTTTAACTGATTGCATGAACCCTATAAACAAGTTCACAAGCTCCGGCTTGTTCAATCTGCTAGGCTCGACGCGCAAGGCGCGTATCGTCAGCGCTTCCGCCCTGTTTCTGGCGGTGTGCGCTTTCGGTGCGGCTGGCGTGGCTCCGCTCGCCCCCGACGCGTCCGACCTGCCAGTAAAATCCATCGCCCAAGACCTCCAGCTTCCCAACCTCAGCACCCAGATCGCTGCGCTGGAACAGCAGCAGCCGAATCAGCAATACGTCCACGAAGAGAAAATCCGCGCCGGCGACACCCTCGCCACCTTGCTGCGCCGCCTTGGCGTCGAAGACAGTGCCGCGGAAAACTTTATCAAGAAGGACAAGGTTGCCCGTGGCGTCATGCAGCTGAAAACCGGCAAGCGCGTGCAAGCGCAGACCGACGAGGAAGGCAATCTGCTGTGGCTGCGCGCCACCGTGGTCGACGGCAAAGATGTTCCGGTCAAAAACCTTTCCATCGTGCGCAAGGGCGACAGCTTCACGGCCGAGGAAGTGGCAGCCAAGCTCGAACGCCGCGTCGAAATGCACGCGCGCGAAATCACCTCTACGCTGTTCGCCGCCACCGACTCCAGCGCCGACGGCAGCAAGCTGCCCGACTCCGTGGTGCAGCAGATCGTAGAGATGTTCTCCACCAGCATCGACTTCCGCTCCGACCTGAAACGCGGCGACCGCTTCAACGTGGTCTACGAAACGTTCTGGCAGGATGGCGAATTCGTGCGCGCCGGCCGCATTCTGGCCGGTGAATTCACCAACCGCGGCGTGACCTATCAATCGGTCTGGTTCGAAGACCCGGCCAGCAAGCAGGGCGGCGGTTACTACAGCTTCGACGGCAAGGCCTTGAAAAAAGCCTTCCTCAAGTCGCCGCTGGAATTCTCGCGGATTTCGTCCGGCTTCTCGATGCGCGTGCACCCGCTGTCCGGCAACTGGAAACAGCACAAGGGCATCGACTTCGCCGCCGCCCAAGGCACGCCGATCCGCGCCTCCGGCGATGGCGTGATCGATTTCCAGGGCGTGCAGGGCGGCTACGGCAATCTGGTGGTGGTCAAGCACTGGAGCAATTACAGCACCGCCTACGCCCACATGAGCCGCTTCTCGAGCAATCTGCGCAAGGGCAGCAAGGTCAGCCAGGGCGATGTGATCGGCTATGTCGGTTCCACCGGCTGGTCCACCGGCGCCCACCTGCACTATGAGTTCCGCGTCGGCGGCCAGGCCCAGGATCCGACCAAGCTGAATATCACGGCCCAGGCGCCGCTGACGACGGCCGAGCTGGCGCGCTTCCGCACCGTGTCGTCCGACATGATGCACCGCTTCGCCCTGCTGCGCCCGAACGGCGGCGGCAGCACGAGCAAGATGGCCGCCAAATAAGGCTGGCCCATCCCCTCGAACGGCGCCCTTCGCGGCGCCGTTTTCTTTGGCCCTCCGCTCTGCGTTTGCAGCCGCGCCCGGATCGGGCGACAATAGCCGGCACGACAATACTGCAAGAGAGCCAAGATGAGCCTGTTTATCGGATTAATGTCGGGCACCAGCCTGGACGGTGTGGACGGCGTGCTGGTCGACTTCTGGGCCGGCGCCACGCGCACCATGGCCGCCGCCCACGTCCCCTTCGCCCCCGCCCTGCGCGCCGAACTGCTGGCCCTGCAGACGCCCGGCGCCAATGAAATCGAACGCGAGGCGCTGGCCGCCAACCAGCTCGCCATCCACTACGCCGATTGCGTCACCCGCCTGCTCGGCGTGGCCGACATCAAGGCGGCCGATGTGCGCGCCGTCGGCGCCCATGGCCAGACCATCCGCCACCGGCCCGAACTGGGCTACACGCGCCAGAGCAATAACCCGGCCCTGTTGGCCGAGCTGTGCGGCATCGACGTCATCGCCGACTTCCGCAGCCGCGATGTGGCCGCCGGCGGCCAGGGCGCGCCCCTGGTGCCGGCCTTCCACCACAGCGTCTTCGGCGCTCCCGGCAAGACCCGCGTCGTCGCCAATATCGGTGGCATCGCCAACATCTCCGTGCTGCACGGCGACGGCCGCGTCAGCGGCTTCGACACCGGCCCCGGCAACGTGCTGATGGATGGCTGGATCCAGCGCCACCAGGGCCAGCCCTATGACGCCAACGGCGCCTGGGCCGCCGGCGGCCGGGAAGTGCCCGGCCTGCTCGCGCGCCTGCTGGCTGAACCGTATCTCGCCCTGCCCGCCCCCAAAAGCACCGGCCGCGACCTGTTCCACCTGACCTGGCTCGACGCCCACCTGGCCGCCTTCCCCGATGCCGCGCCGCAAGACGTGATGCACACCCTGACCCGCTACACAGCCGTCACGCTGGCCGACGCCATCGGCCGCGCCGCCCCGGCCGCCGACGCCGTCTACGTGTGCGGCGGCGGCGCCCACAACGCCCAGCTGCAGCAAGCGCTGCAAACCGCCCTCGGCGCCCAGATCGCACTCGGCACCACCGACGCCCTCGGCATCCCGCCGCAGCACGTCGAAGCGCTCGCCTTCGCCTGGCTCGCCTGGCGCTGCCAGGACCGCCAGCCCGGCAACCTGCCCGCCGTCACCGGCGCCGCCGGCGAACGCATCCTCGGCGCCCTCTACCCCCGCTAAGCCTTGATCCGCCTCAAACAATGTCCACCCTGGCGTCAGGCGGGGCCGCCGAGGCACCGGCACCGGACATTCTTTGATCTGGATCAGCAAATGTCCGACCATGGTGTCAGGCACCAGGGTTAGACATTGTTTGATCTGGATCAGTAAATGTCCGGTGCTGGTGCCTGGCACCACGGTGGGACATTGTTTGATCCAGATCAAAAGAAAACGGCGGAGCAGCTTGCGCTGTCCGCCGTTTTGGGGAGCTGGCCGTCTTAGACGGAGAACGAGGAGCCGCAGCCGCAGGTCGAGCTGGCACCGGGATTCTTGATGACGAACTGGGCGCCTTCGAGGTCGTCCTTGTAGTCGATCTCGGCGCCCACCAGGTATTGGTAGCTCATCGAGTCGATCAGCAATTGCACGCCGTTCTTGACCATCGTCGTGTCGTCTTCATTGACGATCTCGTCAAAGGTGAAGCCGTACTGGAAGCCGGAACAACCGCCCCCTTGCACGAATACGCGCAGTTTCAGATCCGGATTGCCTTCTTCTTCGATCAGCTGCGCCACTTTTTCAGCGGCGGCGTCGGTGAAGATGATCGGCGACGGGATGACGTCTTGGGCTTCGGCTACTGCACTCATGGGTTACTCCTACAAAAATCGTTAGCCAATTATAGTCTGTTGCGGCCCGGCCTGCTGCGCCGGACCACATTTCCGCAACTTCCCTCAAGAATCTGCGGCCTCTGCGCCTCACTTCAAGGCATCAGGGCGATCGTCTGCAAGCCCAGGCCCTCTTCCAGGCCAAACATCAGGTTCATGCACTGCACGGCCTGGCCCGACGCGCCCTTCACCAGATTGTCCTGAACAACCAAGATGATCACGGTGTCGCCGTGGCGGTGCAGCGCCAGGCGCAGCACATTGGCGCCGCGCGTGCTGCGCGTTTCCGGGTGCGAACCAAACGGCAGCACGTCGACGAACGGCTGCTCGCGGTAAGCCTCTTCGAACAGTTGCTGCAGCTCTTCGTTGCTGACTTCGCGCGTCAGGCGCGCGTACAGGGTCGAGTGCATGCCGCGGATCATCGGCACCAGGTGCGGCGTGAAGATCAGGCCGACCTGCTGCTCGGTGTAGCGCTGCAACTGGGCCGCCGTTTCGGGTGTGTGGCGGTGGCCGCCCACGCCATAGGCCTTGAAGTTGTCGGACGATTCCGAGAACAGGATGCCGATCTCGGCCTTGCGGCCGGCGCCCGAGACGCCCGATTTGCAGTCGGCAATCAGGTGGCTGGCATCGATCCAGCCGGCTTTGAGCAGGGGCACGAAGCCCAGTTGCATGGTGGTCGGGTAGCAGCCGGGATTGGCGATCAGCTGGGCGGCGGCGATGTCGTCGCGGTTCAGCTCGGGCAGGCCGTAGACCGCCTGTTCCAGCAGCGCGGGCGCCGTGTGCTCGATCTTGTAGGTGCTTTCGAACACGGCGCGGTCCTTGATGCGGAAATCGGCCGCCAGGTCGATCACCTTGACGCCCGCTGCCAGCAGGGCCGGCGCCTGGGCCATGGCCACGCCGTGCGGGGTGGCGAAGAACACCACGTCGCACTGGCTCAGGTCGGCCTTGTCCGGCGCCGAGAACGCCAGGTTGACGCGGCCGCGCAGGGAGGGATACAGATCGGCCACCGGCAAGCCGTCTTCCTTGCGCGATGTGATCGCGGTCAGCTCGACTTCGGGGTGGAGGGCCAACAATCGCAGCAGTTCCACTCCGGTGTAACCGGTGCCGCCGACGATGCCAACTTTGATCATGTTCTGTCCTTGCATAGTAAAAAGGGAGGGAAATGCGATTGTATCAGGCCAGGCACGGGGCCGTCGCCCTGCGCCGAAATGCAAAAAGCCGCCGGCGGGGCCAGCGGCTTTTCGGGCAGCGCCCGGCGCAAGCCGGACGCGGCAGAAGCAAATTAACGCTTCGAGAATTGTTTTGCGCGACGTGCTTTGCGCAGACCAACTTTTTTACGTTCAACTTCACGCGCATCGCGGGTGACGAAGCCGGCGCGGGCCAGATCGCCCTTCAGGCCTGCATCGTAGTCGATCAGGGCGCGGGTGATACCGTGGCGCACTGCACCTGCCTGGCCGGACTCGCCGCCGCCGTGCACGTTGACTTTGATGTCGAAACGCTCGACGTTGCCGGTCAGTTCCAGCGGCTGACGGATCACCATCAGGCCGGTTTCACGGGAGAAGTATTCCGCGGCTGGCTTGCCGTTCACGATGATCTGGCCGGTGCCGACCTTGATGAACACGCGAGCCACTGCACTCTTGCGACGGCCGGTGCCGTAGTTGTAGTTACCGATCATGTCAGTTCCTTAGAATTCGAGTGCTTTAGGTTGCTGGGCAGCGTGCGGGTGCGAACCTTCGGCGTACACTTTCAGCTTCTTGATCATTGCGTAGCCCAGTGGGCCTTTTGGCAGCATGCCTTTGACGGCTTTTTCCAGAGCACGGCCTGGGAAACGCTGTTGCATTTTCAGGAAGTTGGTCTCGTAGATGCCGCCTGGATAGCCCGAGTGACGGTAGTAGGTCTTCTCGGTGGCTTTGGTGCCGGTCACGCGCAGTTTGCCTGCGTTCACGACAACGATGAAGTCGCCGGTGTCAACGTGAGGAGTAAATTCTGGCTTATGCTTGCCGCGCAGTCGGCGTGCCACTTCGCTGGCAACACGTCCGAGGACTTTGTCCGTCGCGTCAATCACGAACCAGTCGCGCTGGACTTCATGGCCCTTAGCGGAAAAAGTTTTCATGTTTGACTTCCTAATTGAAGATTTTAAATCACGCTCAAATGGTGGTTCCGCCCTCTGATGCAGCGGACGCAGCCTTCTTGTTTGCTTTTCCTGAGCGAACGGAAAGCCCACGATTCTAGCGGAAGTGAGCCTGCCCGGTCAAGCCCGCTGTGCGGATGCGACAGCGGCGCCGTCTGTTGTTGCCTTGGAGACATTGTCGGGCGTATATTGCTTCCACACTTGCTTAAAAGGAAAGGCGCTGCCGTGCCCACTTTGTCCCTCCGCGCCATCCTGGCCGCCCTGGCACTCAGCGCGCCGGCCGCCGTCCTGGCCGCGCCGCCGGCCGCGGCCGGCCACTCTTGCCACCTGCCCGGCGCCGAGGAAGCGCTGCGCTGCCTGCGCCTCGAGGTGCCGCTCGACCACGCGCAAGCGGCCGGGCCGCGCCTGCGCCTGCACGTGACCATCGCCCCGGCCCTGCGCGAGGCGGCCCTGCGCGACCCGCTCTTCATCCTGGCCGGCGGCCCCGGCGAGGCGGGCAGCGAGGTGCTGCCCATGCTGGCCAGCACCTTCCGCAAGGTGCGCGCCACGCGCGACGTGGTGCTGATCGACCAGCGCGGCACCGGCCTGTCGGGCAAGCTCGAATGCAAGAGCGGCCCCGAGGACGACAACCTTGGCGACGACGCGGCGCTGGCCAGCGCGCGCGCCTGCCTGCAGCGCCTGGCCGCGCCCTATGCCCGCTACAGCACCGACGCTGCGGCGCAGGACATCGAGGCCGTGCGGCGCGCCCTCGGCTATGCACAGATCAATCTGTGGGGCGGCTCTTACGGCACGCGCCTGGCCCAGCACTATGCGCGGCGCTATCCGGCCCAGGTGCGCAGCCTGATCCTCGACGGTGTGGCCGCGCCCGAGCAGATCATCCCGGCCGGCGGGCGCGACGCCCAGGCCGCGCTCGACACCCTGTTCCGCCAGTGCGCGGCCGATGCCGGCTGCGCCAAGGCCTTCCCCGAGCTGCCGCGCCAGTTCGCCAGCCTGCGCGCGCGCCTGGCCCAGGCGCCGCTCCAACTTGAATTGCCCGACCCGCGCACGGCCGAGTTGCGCGCCGTCGAGATCAGCAGCAGCCGCTTTCTCGGCACCGTGCACAA
Organism: Massilia sp. BJB1822; assembly: GCF_013369485.1. GTDB lineage: Bacteria > Pseudomonadota > Gammaproteobacteria > Burkholderiales > Burkholderiaceae_D > Rugamonas. The sequence continues at coordinate 77,955 of NZ_JABWEB010000018.1, read as the reverse complement.
TATCCTGTATTCGCAGCAGGACAGCCGGCGCCTGCCTTTCCTCATCGACAGCGCCGCGCGCGGCCGCTGGCAGCCGTTCCTGGCGCGCAGCAATGTGGCGCGCGACTTCGCCAGCGACGCCGGTCCCGCGCTCGGCCTGCACCTGGCCGTGGTCTGCGCCGAAGACTATCCGCGCCTGACGCCAGCCATGCTGGCCGAGGACACGCGCGCCTCCTTCCTCGGCCCGGCCCAGATCGAACGCGCCGGCCAGCTCTGCCCGCTGCTGCAAGTGCCGGCCGCAGCGCCGGCCGCGCCCACGCCGATCGCCGCGCCCGTGCTCATGCTGTCGGGCGCGCTTGACCCGGTGACGCCGCCGCGCCGCGCCGAGGCGGCCGGCCGCCACATGCAGCGCGCCCAGCACCTGATCGTGCAGAATGGCGGCCACATCGTTTCGCCCCTGGGCTGCGTGCCCCGCCTCCTGCGCGAATTCCTCGACCAGCCCGGCCAGCCCCTGCACGCCGCCTGCCTGAGCGAGATTCCGGCCCCGACCTTCCAGCTCAACAGCGCCGGCCCCCAACCCTGATGCGGAACGCCCATGATTGAAGTCCACGATGTACGCAAGCAGTTCGGCAAGGTGCAGGCCCTGGCCGGCGCCACCTTCACCGCCGCCGACGGCCAGATCACGGCCCTGCTGGGGCCGAACGGCGCCGGCAAGACCACCTTGCTGCGCACCCTGGTCGGCCTGCTCAAGCGCGACCACGGCCGCATCGCCATCGATGGCGTCGACCCAGCCGTCGACCCGATGCGGGTGCGGCGCAATATCGGCGTGCTGACCGACCAGTTCGGCCTGTACGACCGCCTGTCCACGCGCGAATACCTGACCTATTTTGGCGAACTCAATGGCATGGCGCGCCCCGCCATCGACCAGCGCATCGCCGAAGTCAGCGAGCTGCTCGCGCTCGACGATATTCTGGAACGGCGCGCCAAAGGTTTTTCCCAGGGCCAGCGCATCAAGGTGGCCCTGGCGCGCACCCTCTTGCACCGCCCGCGCCACCTGCTGCTCGACGAACCCAGCCGCGGCCTCGACGTGATGAGCACGCGCGCCCTGCGCCGCGCTCTGGCCGCCCTGAAAGCCGATGGCTGCTGCGTCATCATGGCCACCCATGTGATGCAGGAAGTGATCCATTCCTGCGACGATGTGATCGTCATTGCCGGCGGCGCCACCGTGGCCCAGGGCACGCCGCAGGCGCTGTGCGCGCGCACCGGGCTGGACAGCCTGGAAGACGCCTTCGTCAGCCTGGTCGGCACCGAAGAAGGGATTGAATTATGAAACCGGCCTGGCTCATCGTCCTGCTCAAGGAACTCAAGGAAACCCTGCGCGACCGCCGTGCGCTCGCGCTGCTGGCCGTCTTCATGCTGATGTACCCGCTTATGGTGGGCGCCATCCTCAACCGCGAGATCGGCCGCGCCACGCGGCCCGAGCGCGAGGGCATCGACCTGGTGGTGCTGGGCGCAGCCCAGGCGCCCACGCTCATGGCCCAGCTCGGCCAGCGCAATATCAATGTGCAACGGCGCGACGCCATGAACGAGGATGCCATCGTCGCCCTCTTGCGCGAGCAAAAGGTCACGGCCGTGCTGCGCCTGCATGAGCACTATGCCGAGGATTACCAGGCCATGCGCCCGGCGCGCGCCGAGCTGTGGTACGACTCGGCCTCGGAAAGCTCGCGCAAGCATGAGGAGGTCGAGGCCGTGCTGCGCGACTACAGCCGCACCATCGCCGGCGCCCGCCTGCTGGCCCACGGCGTCTCGCCGGCCAACCTGAATCCGGTGCTGGTGCAAAAGTACGATACCGGCACCAGCGCCTCGCGTTCGGCCAGCACCATCGGCACCATGCTCGGCATCTTCTTTGTGCCAGCCTTTATGTTTTGCATGAGCACGGCCGTTGACAGCACGGCGGGCGAACGCGAACGGCGTTCGCTGGAAGTGCTGCTGGCCCAGCCGGCGCGGCCGGGCGACCTCATCGTCGGCAAATGGCTGGCGGCGGCCCTGCTGTCGATTGTCGGCATCACGCTGGAGCTGGCCATTGCGCACGGCATCCTGAAGTGGTTGCCACTGGAAGAGATCGGCATGTCCTGGCGCCTCTCAGCCCTCGACCTGGCCGCCGTCTGCCTCGCCTCGGCCACGCTGTCGATGTTTGCCGCCGCCATCGAGATCGCGCTTTCGATCAATGCCAAGTCCTTCAAGGAAGCGCAGTCCCTGGTCAGCATCGCCATGCTGGTGCCCATCGTGCCCGTCATCGTGGTGCCGATGATGAACCTGAGCACCACCCACTGGATGTACCTGGTGCCGGTGCTGTCCAACCAGACCCTGCTGCGCGAGCTGGCCAAGGGGCAGAGCATCGGCCTGCTGCCCTTCCTCTTGACCTTCTTCAGCAGCCTGGTGCTGGCCCTGCTGTGTCTGGTCTTCACCGAACGCCGCATGCGCAGCGAGCGCTATCTGATGACGGTCTGAACGGCTCAGCCCGGTGGCGGTATCGAGTGTGGGTACTTCATTTTTTCGGCGGCGTTCTAGATTGTTCTAGAACGTTCTAGAACACTCTAATTTTTCAGGCCAGTGAAGAAATCTAGAGTGTTTTAGAACGTTTTAGAAAATTTTCTCGCCCCATTCCCTCCCAAACTAGAGCGCTCTAGAAGATTCCAGAACGTTCCAGAGTGTTCTAGAGCGTTTTAGAACGTTTTAGAACAAAATAGAAGAGGCAAAAAAATGAACTACCCCATCCCCATATCCCTTCGAGACGACCTCTTCCACGCCATCTGCGAGCGCGTCGGTGAAGGCTATTTTGGCGACAAGGCCCAAGCGGCAGTTGATGAAGCCGTGAGCGCCTGGCGCGCCATCTGGCTGCGCCTCCCCGGTGCAGCGGACTGGACACTGGCACAGGACTGCCGACCGGGCTGCGCCTAAGAAAACCCAGCACAAGCCAGCACAGGCCGCGCCCCTCCTTTACAATGCAGGCACGACCTTTTCTGGAGAATGCAATGGAAGTGAAAGTCAGCTGGAATGGCCCGTCGGGCATGAGTTTCCGCGCCGAGACCGGTTCCGGCCATTTGGTGACGATGGATGGCGCGCCTGAGGGCGGCGGCCACAATCTGGCGCCGCGCCCGATGGAGATGGTCCTGCTCGGCACCGGCGGCTGCACCGCCTACGATGTGGTGCTCATCCTCAAGCGCGGCCGCGAAGACGTGCGCGGCTGCGAGGCGACGCTGAAGGCCGAACGCGCCGACAGCGACCCGAAAGTGTTCACCAAGATCCACTTCCACTTCATCGTCAGCGGCAAGAACCTGAAACCGGCCGCGGTCGAACGCGCCGTCAGCCTGTCGCACGAGAAATACTGCTCGGCCTCCATCATGCTGGCCAAGACCGCCGAGATCACCCACTCTTTCGAGATCGTCGAAGCGTAAGCCATCCCGGCGCAGCAGCTTAAATGTAATAGGTGCTGCCGGTCATCAGCTTGGACATGGCTTTCATGACCAGCTGCACCGACGCCGGCGTCTGCGCCGCGCCCATGGCCTGGGCAGCGGCGCCGTGTTCGATTTCATCCAGGCGCATCTGCTCGACGATGGCGCGCGACTTGGCGTCCTGCGGCGGCAATTTGTCCAGATGGCTGGCCAGGTGCGCTTCCACCTGGCGCTCGGTTTCCACCACGAAGCCCAGGCTATGCTTGTCGCCCATATACGCCGCCGCCGTGCCCAGCGCATAAGCGCCCGCATAGAACAGGGGATTGAGCAGGCTGGTGCGCGAACCAAGTTCGCCCAGGCGCTGCGCGGTCCAGGCCAGGTGGTCTTCCTCCTCGCGGCTGGCGTGCTCGAACTGGGTGCGCATGGCATCGCTCTTGGCAAAGCGCGCCTGCGAGTTGTAGAGCGCCTGCGCCATCACCTCGCCCACATGGTTCACGCGCATCAGGCCGGCGCTATGGCGCTGCTCGGCTTCGCTGAGGTCGGCATCGGCCGCATGCGCCGCCGGGTTCGGGCGCGAGGCCGCCGCAACGCCGGCAATGACGCGCAAGGCCTTGTCGGCGCTGCTGATAAAACGGTCGAGGGGGGTGTGATAGTGCTTGGCGGCCATGGTGATCTTGTCCAGCTTGGTCAGAAAACACCATTATAGCCCCGGCGCCGCGCCGTCCTCGCCGGCCGCGCGCGCCGCCGCTTCCTCGCGCGCTTCGCGCAAGAGGCGCTGGCGCTCGATCCAGTCGGCCACCGGCCCGCGCACGTCGATACCCGACAAATCCTTGGCCACGCCCAGGTTCAGCCCCAGCAGGAAGGGAATCGAATCGACCGGCACGGCCGGGCAGTGCTCGGCAAAGGCGCGCAGGAAGCGCGGCGAATCGACCACGCGGATGACTTTTTCCCCGCTCATGTATTGCAAGATGCTGGTGATGCTGTGGCCCGGCCCGATCGACTGGTAAATGAAGCGGTTGACGTCCTTGTCGAGCGCCTTGAAATCGATGGCTTCCTGGGTCATCAGGCTGGCCAGATAGCACAGGCCGAGCGCGACGCGGAAAAAGCCGGTGGCCTCGGCCCGCGTCACGCCGGCGCGCGTGATGGCCAGGATGTGCTCGCGCGTGGCCGGCCCCAATTGGTCTGCGTGTTTATTCATGGCTGGACTATAGCGGCTGACTCCCCCGTTTCCGCACTCTGGCGCGCCCAAAATGCGGCCCATCGCAGGAAAGTCCCCCAGCTGTCGCGTTTTCAATACAATGCGAGCATGGAAAAGGCCATTGTATACGAGAACCGTGTTGCACCACGGAAATGAAAGGCAGGCATGGAATTACGTATCAGCAACTTGTCCAAGACCTATGCGAATGGCGTGGTCGCCCTGGACAATCTCTCGCTCACGATCCCGGTCGGCATGTTCGGCCTGCTCGGCCCGAACGGCGCCGGCAAATCGACGCTGATGCGCACCCTGGCCACCCTGCAGGAAGCCGATTCCGGCTCGGTCTTTTTCGGCGATTACGATGTGCTGGACGAAAAAGACGCGATCCGCCGCCTGCTCGGCTACCTGCCCCAGGATTTCGGCCTCTACCCCAAAGTCACGGCCTATGAACTGCTCGACCATTTTGCCGTGCTTAAGGGCTTGGGCAACCGTGCCCAGCGGCGCGAAGTGGTTGATGCGCTCTTGCAGCAGACCAATCTGTTCGAACTGCGCCACCGCCGCCTCGGCACCTTCTCGGGCGGCATGCGCCAGCGCTTCGGCATCGCCCAAGCCCTGCTGGGCGACCCCAAGCTGATCATCGTCGACGAACCGACCGCCGGCCTCGACCCGCAGGAGCGGGTGCGCTTCCACAACCTGCTGTCCGATATCGGCGCCGAGCGCACCGTGATCCTGTCCACCCACATCGTCAGCGACGTGGCCGACCTGTGCTCGACCATGGCCATCATCAACCAGGGCCACCTGCTCTTGGCCGGCCCCACCCAGCAGCTGATCGACGACATCAGCTGCAAGATCTGGGCGCGCTTCGTCGAGAAAAAGGATTTGCTCTACTTCCAGCAGCGCCATGCCGTGATCTCGACGCGCCTGCTCTCGGGCCGCACCCTGATCCATGTCTACAGCGAGGACGATCCCGGCGACGGCTTCGAGGAAGCCATCGGCGACCTGGAGGACGTGTATTTCGCCACCATCGCCGGCCGCCACGGCGCCGCCGACCGCTGCGACTGAGCCGTCCATGTTCGCCATCGCCGTTTTCGAAGCCCGCCAGCGCCTCAAGCTGCTCTCGACCTGGGTCTATTTCGCCCTCTTCCTGGCCCTGTCCATGCTGTGGATGGCCGCCGCCGGCGGCGTCTTCAAGGAAGCCCATGTGAGCTTCGGCGGACGCGCCCTGATCGACGCGCCGCGCTCCATCCTGCTCACCGCCAGCTTCCTCGGCTGCTTTGGCGTCATCGTCATCGCCGCCATGATGGGGCGGGCGCTGCAGCAGGACTTCGAATACGAGATGCAGCACTTCTTCTTCAGCGCGCCGATCCGCAAACACCAGTATATGTTTGGCCGCTTCTTCGGCGCCTGCGCCGTGCTGGCCGTGGTCTTCGCCAGCATCCTGCTCGGCACCTGGCTCGGCACCTTCCTGCCCGGCGTCGAGCCGGAGCGCCTGGCCGGCGCCGGCGCACTGGCCTATCTGCGCCCCTACGCCATGACCCTGCTGCCGAATATCTTCATCTTCGGCAGCCTGTTCTTCGTGCTGGCCGCGCTGACGCGGCGCATGCTGCCCGTGTATATCAGCAGCGTGGTGATGCTGGTCGGCTACCTGGTGGCGCCCGGCCTGGCGCGCGACCTCGACTACAAGACCCTGGCCGCCCTGATCGATCCTTTCGGCACCACGGCCGTGATCCACCTGACCGAATACTGGCCGGCGGCCGAGCAGAATAGCCGCCTGGTGCCGCTGGAAGGGGTCTACCTGCTGAACCGCCTGCTGTGGTCCTCCTTCGCCCTGGTCGTGCTGCTGCTGGGCTACTGGCGCTTCCACTTCGTCAGCCAGCTCGAGCAGGGCGGCGCGCGCAGCGCCGCGGCCGAGCGCGATGCCGACAGCGCCGGCGGCGGCAGCGGCCTGGCCGGCGCCGCCGCCATGGCGGCGGCCGGCATGGCGGCCGGCCTGCCGCACGCCCTGTCGTCCGATCTGGCCTCCACGGTGCCGGCGGGCTTGGCGGGCGCTGGCGCCCCGGCGGGCGGCGCCGCGTCCCGCCCGCCGCGCGTCGAACCCGACTACGCGCCGGGCCGCCTGCCCGGCCTGCTGCTGCGCATGACCTGGCTGAACCTGCGCGAAACGGTGAAGAATGTGTATTTCGCCGTCATCGTGCTGGCCGGCCTGCTGACCGTGGTCGCCGGCGCGCTCGACCTGGGCGCCATCTATGGCACCAGCACCTATCCCGTCACCTACAAGGTGCTGGAGCTGGTGACGGGCAGCTTCGCCCTGTTCATGCTGGTCCTGACCACCTTCTATGCGGGCGAGCTGGTGTGGCGCGAGCGCGACCAGCGCGTGGCCCAGATGCTCGACGCGCTGCCGGTACCGAGCTGGCTGCCCCTGCTGGCCAAGCTCTTCGCGCTGTACGGCGTGCAAATCCTGGTGCTGGCCGCCACCATGGTCTGCGGCATCGCCATCCAGCTCAGCAAGGGCTATTTCCACCTGCAGCTGGGCCTGTATTGCCAATACCTGTTCCTGCTTGAGCTGCCCACGTATATGCTGCTGGCCACGCTGGCCTTCGCCCTCCAGGTGCTGCTCAACCATAAATACGCGGCCCATCTCGTGATGATCCTGTACTACGCGGCCAGCCTGACTTTGGGCGGCCTCGGCCTGGAACACCCGATGCTGCTGTACGCCAGCGCGCCCGAACTGCTGTACTCGGACATGAATGGCTTCGGCCACTTCCTGGCGCGCCAGCACTGGTATCAGCTGTACTGGTCGGGCGCGGCCCTGATGCTGCTGGTGCTGGCGCGCATCTTCTGGCCGCGCGGCGCCAACGACGAGCGCAAGATGCGCCTGCAACTGGCGCGCCGCGCCCTGAGCGGGCCGGTGCTGGCCGGCTTCAGCGTGGGCTTGACCATCTTCCTCTGCGCCGGCGCCGTGCTCTACTACAACCTGCACATCCTCAACGATTACAAATCCACCTACCGGCGCGACGCCGAACGCGCCGACTACGAACGCAAGTACCGCGCGCTGGCCGGCGTGCCGCAGCCGCGCATCACCGACGTCAAGCTCGACATCGACATCGAACCGGAGCGCCGCCGCCTGCTCGCCAAGGGCCGCTACGTGCTCGAAAACAAGAGCGGCGTGCCGATCAGCCTGCTCTACCTGCAGCAAGACCCGCAGGGCAAGCTGCGCGCCCTGCGCCTGCCCCAGCTCAGCCACCAGACCTTGAAAGACGAACGCCTCGGCTTCCACGCTTACCGCCTGTCGACGCCGCTGGCGCCGGGTGCCAGCCTGGCGCTCGAATTCGAAGTCGAGTACGCGCCGCGCGGCATCCTCGGCCTGGGCCAGGACACGCCCGTGCTGGGCAACGGCACCTTCTTTGACAATAGCTATCTGCCGCATATTGGCTACCAGCGCCACGCCGAGCTGCGCGACCCGCGCGACCGCAAGCAGCATGGCTTGCCCGTGCGCGCGCGCGCCCTGCCGCGCGACGATCCCAAAGGCCTGGCCGACAACTACCTGGGCAGCGACGCCGACTGGGTCGGCTTCGAAGCGACCCTGAGCACCAGCCCGGACCAGATCGCCATCGCCCCCGGCCAGCTGCTGCAGGAGTGGAGCAAGGGCGGACGCCGCTACTTCCACTACCGCATGGACCAGCCCATCCTCAACTTCTATTCCTTCCAGTCGGCGCGCTACGCCGTGCGCCACGACTGGTGGCAGGACGTGGGCATCGAAATCTACTACCAGCCCGGCCACGAGTTCAACCTCGACCGCATGAGCAAGGGCATCAAGGACGCGCTCGAGTACTACAGCAAGCACTTCAGCCCCTACCAGCACAAGGTGCTGCGCATCGTCGAATTCCCGCGCTACCAGGACTTCGCGCAATCCTTCCCCAACACCATTCCGTATTCGGAAGGCATCGGCTTCCTGGCCCGCGTCGACGACAAGAACCCGAAGGACATCGATTACCCCACCTATGTCACGGCGCATGAAGTGGCGCACCAGTGGTGGGCGCACCAGCTGGTGGGCGGCAATACGCGCGGCGCCACCGTGCTCAGCGAAACCCTGGCCGAGTATTCGGCGCTGATGGTGATGAAACAAGCCGTCGGCCCGGCGCGTATGCGCCGCTTCCTGGCCTACGACCTGCACAATTATCTGCACGGCCGCGCCCTCGAGCGCGACCGCGAGCTGCCGCTGGCCGACAACGAGGACCAGCCCTATATCCACTACCGCAAGGGCAGTCTTGCCATGTACCTGCTGCAGGACATGCTGGGCGAGGAGCAGGTCAACCGCGTGCTGGCCGGCCTGCTCAAGCAATACGCCTTCCACGGCGCGCCCTACCCCAGCGTCAACGCCCTGGTCCAGGGCTTGCGCCAGATCGCGCCGCCCGAGCAGCAATACCTGATCGACGACCTGTTCGAGCACATCGTGCTGCACAATAACCGCGCCGTCGCCGCCAGCGCGCGCAAGCTCGGCGACGGCCGCTACGAAGTGCGCATCAGCGCCCAGGCCGGCAAGGCGCGCGCCGACGACCAGGGCGCGGAAAAAGAGGTGGCGCTGCGCGACCTGATCGAGATCGGCGTCGACGACAAGGACGGCCGCAGCCTGCTGCGCGAACGCAAGCTGGTCACAGCCAAGCAGAATGAGTTCACAGTGATCGTCAACGGCCGCCCGGCGCGCGCCGGCATCGATCCGGACAACAAGCTGATCGACCGCAATCCCGACGACAATATGGTCGCCGTCGACCTGCGCGCCCAGTAAGGCTTCAGGCCTTATCCATATACACGCAGTCGAGCAGCATGCCGGCCGGATGGGCATACTGCGCGTCGCGCCGGCGCACAAAGCCGGCCGCCTGGTAGAAGGCGACGGCGTTCAGCGCCGCGTACAGGAACAGCGGGCGCGCCAGCGCCAGCGAGTCCGCCAGCGCTTCCAGCCCGGCCAGCAGGCGCCGGCCCACGCCGCGCCCGCCCTGTGCCGGATCGACAAAGACCGCATCGACTTCGCCGCTGGCCGTATTGAGAATGGCATAGCCCAGCAAGACATCGCCTTCGCGCGCCAGCAGGCCGCCGCCCTGGTTCAGCAACCGCACATAGCTGTCCGGCGTCGGCGTGGCCGACCAGCGGTCAATGACGTCCGGCGCGTAATGGCTGGCACAGGAGAGGCGCACGGCGCGCGTACGCAGCGCCCACATGGCGGGAATGTCGGCCACATTGGCCGGATGAAAGGTGATGGTCATGGGTCCAGTCTGCCATAAACGCGCCAGGCGCGCAGGGCAGCCGGCGCGGCCAGCCTGACGCGCCCCGCGATGCTGGCGCGCCGCTACGCCGCGGCGCCGGCCAGCTGCTGCGCCAAACTCTGCAGCCAGGCGGCCGCGTGCTTGCGCTTCCACACCAGGTACACGCTTTCCTCGCAGTGGAAGGGACAGTCGTTGACGCGGATGCGGCGCAAGTCCCGATCGGCCAGCGCGAAATCGGGCAGATAAGCCAGCGCCTGACCCGACTTCACCAGGGTCAGCAGCAATTGCAGATCGTCGGCCCAATAACGGATGCGGCGCGGCAGCTGGTCGTCGCGCCAGCCGTCCGAACGCGAACCGCGCCGCGCGCCGCAAAACGGCGATTGCGAGGGGCAGACGAAATCATGGGCCAGCACGCGCGCGCTGCCCGCTTCCAGCATGGCCTCGGCATCTTGCTCGCGCGCGCCGCCGGCCGCCGCCCGCTCCGCTTCCAGTGCGCGCACCAGGGCGTGGCTGCGCCCCGCCACCAGGCGCAGGGTCAGCGTGCCGAGCGGCGTCGCCTCCCACTCCTCCGACCAGTGCTCGCCACGCCCCTGGATCACCTCGCCCGTCACCAGGGCCATGCCGATTTCGCCGCGCTTCAGCGCCGCCAGCGCCTCGTCCTCGTACAGGGCGTGCATGCGCAGGCTCGCCTCGGGCCAGGCCTGCAGCGCGCCCGCCAGCGCCGCGCCATGCCGCCACAGCAGGATGGCCGGGCCGCCGACGCGGCAATCGATGCTGGCGCGCTCGCCCTGCAGATCGCAGCGCGCCTGGTCGGCCAGCGCCAGCAGGGTCTGGGCGCGCTGCACCAGCATGCGCCCGCTGCTGTTCAAGGCCAGCTGGCGCGCGCTGCGGTCGAACAGCACCGTGCCCACATGCTCTTCCAGCCGCTTCAAGGCCTTGGACACGGCCGACGTGGTCAGGTGCATTTCCAGCGCCGCCGCCCCCAGCGAGGGCTGCTGCGCCGCGCTCAGAAAGATGCGCAGGTCGGACAGGTTCATTGTTTCCCGTTTGGATACAGTGATTGAAATTAAATTGATTTACGCGACAGCAAGCGCAGCATACCATGTGCCCTATACGTAAAACCCTTAGAAGCATGATGCAAGCGATAAGCCGGCGCCTGGGCGCCATCCTGATTGGCTGGCTGCTGGCCGCCACGGCATGGGCCGCCCCGTCCACCTTCGGCACCCATGGCATGGCCCTGTTCGGCAACCACGAAGGCTTGTACGCCTCGCACCTGCCCATGTTCCACGGGCCGCACGATTACCAGCTCATCATCCAGTTCCACGTCGCCGACGCCGGCCTCGACGCCACCCTGCGCAACCGCCTGGAAGGCAAGCCCATGCTGTGGACCATCGATCCTGAGAAGTTCGAACTGGACCGCCTGGCCCCGAATTCGCCGACGCCGCTGCGCCACTTCAAGGCCGACCTCGTGCTCGGCCATTTCGAGCACGACGGCAAGGTCCAGTACAGCGACGTCACCCTGGTGGTCGACAAGGTGCTAATGTACCGCCAGCTCTCGCCGGCTGTGCGCGTCAACCCGGTCGCCAGCTATGTGCGCATCGGCGAAGGACGGCAACGCTTCCTGGTCAAGGAAATCGACAGCCGTCCCGACTTCGACCACATCGTGGCCTACCGCAGCGACAACGAAACGCGCCCGGTGCGCATCCACGTCGCCAAGCCCCACCTGGGCGAACCCAGCCCCACCGCCCTCGCCACCGCCCTCGGCCTGCCGCGCAAAGCCATCCTCGGCACCGTCTACTACTACACCGACGACTTGCGCTAAAACATTTTTACCTCAACCGAACTCCAATAAAAACGGGACCGCGAAGGTCCCATTTTACTTGCTGCTGCGGCGCTGTTAGCCGGCGGCGGCGGTCTTTTTGGCGGCGGCTTTCTTGGCCGGCGCCTTTTTCGCAGCCGGCTTGGCGGCTGCGGTTTTTGCAGCCGTGGTTTTGGCGGCCGTCGTTTTCGCGGCGGCGGCTTTCTTCACGGCGGGCTTCTTGGCTGGCGCGGCTTCGGCGGCGCCTTCCGCGCCCTCCTCGGCTGCGGCGGCCTTGCCCTTGGCGGGCGCTTTGGCCTTGCGCTCTTCGAACTCGAAGCTGATCTTGCCGTCCTTGCCACGCACCAGGAAGGCCTTGAACGGACGGCGCGTGCGCTGCGAAATGAAGCCGGGCAGCAGATCGGTCTTGCCGTCGTTGAGCAGCTTGGCCATCTGCTCGGGCAGGATTTCCTGCTGCAGGATGATGCGGCCGCTGCGGAAGTCGCACGCCTTGGGCTTGGCCACCGTGTGCTCGCACACATAAGCCAGGCCCATCTCATACACCTTGCCTGCGCACTTCGGACAAGGGCCGAGCGGGGTCTGCTCGCTGAAATCGACACCCTCGCCGTCCTCGCCTTCCTCATCGTTCTGGCCGAAGTCGAACTCCAGCTTGAAGTTCTTGATGTCTTCGTCGCGCACGATGCGCAGGATGGCGGCGAACGGACGGCCCATCTTCGAGCGGAAGCCTTGCAGCGGACCGATGGTGCGTTCCTTCAGCAGCTCTTCCACCTCGGCGATCTCGAACTGGCGGCTGCCTGGCGTTTTGCTCATCGAGAATTCGCACTTGGTGCAGCCGAAACGGCGGTAGTTTTCCTTGACCACGCCGCCGCAGTTCGGGCAAGGCGTGTGCAGGGTCGCGTAGTCGCCGGGGATCGTGTCGTTATCGTATTCCTTGGCGCGCTTGACGATGATCTGGGTCATCTGGGCGATTTCGCGCATGAATTCTTCGCGCGAGATGCGGCCCTTTTCCATCTGCGACAGCTTGTATTCCCATTCGCCGGTCAGCTCGGGCGCGGTCAGCTCGTTCACGCCCAGGCCGCGCAGCAAGGTCATCAGCTGGAAAGCCTTGGCGGTCGGCATCAGCTCGCGGCCTTCGCGCAGCAGGTATTTCTCGGTCAGCAGGCCTTCGATGATGGCCGCGCGCGTCGCCGGCGTGCCCAGGCCTTTGCCGGCCATCGCATCGCGCAGCTCGTCGGAGTCGACCAGCTTGCCCGCGCCTTCCATGGCCGACAGCAGGGTCGCTTCCGAATAGCGTGCGGGCGGCTTCGTCACCAGGCCATTGGCCGTGACTTTCTCGGTCAGCACCTTCTCGTCCTTGGCCACCGGCACCAGATTGCCGCCGCCTTCCTTGTCGTTCTCGCTGGCGGCATCCTTGCCGTACACGGCCAGCCAGCCCGGATTGGTCATGACCTTGCCTTCGGTCTTGAACTTGTGGCCCGAGACTTCGGTAAAGCGGGTGGTGACCTGGAATTCGGCGGCCGGGAAGAACACAGCCATGAAGCGGCGCGTCACCAGGTCGTACAGCTTCTGTTCCGGTTCGGACAAGCCCTTCGGCGCGATGCCGGTCGGGATGATCGCAAAGTGGTCGGAAATCTTCGTGTTGTCGAAGATGCGCTTGTTCGGCTTGACCCAGCCCTTGTCCAGGATCTGCTTGGCGAACTGGTGGTAGTTATTGTTCTGCATCACCGTGTCCAGCGTCTGCTTGACGGTCGGCAGATAGTCTTCCGGCAGATGGCGCGAATCGGTACGCGGGTACGTCAGCACCTTGTGCTTCTCGTACAGCGCCTGGGCCAGGCCCAGGGTGTTCTTGGCCGAGAAGCCGAAGCGGCCGTTGGCCTCGCGCTGCAGGCTGGTCAGGTCGAACAGGGCCGGCGCCATCGAGGTGGTCGGCTTCGATTCTTCGCTGACGATGCCGGACTTGCCGCGGCAGGCGGTGGCGATGGAGTCGGCAGCCGCCTTGCTCCACAGGCGCTCGGCGCGCTTCTCGGGATCGTTCTCGTCTTTCTTGAACTTGTCGTCCAGCCAGCGGCCTTCATAGATGCCGGCCGCGCAGACGAATTCGGCGCGCACTTCCCAATAGTCGCGCGAGACGAATTTCTTGATCTTCTCTTCGCGCTCGACCACGATGGACAGGGTCGGCGTCTGCACCCGGCCCACGGTGGTCAGGTAAAAGCCGCCCTCTTTCGAGTTGAAGGCGGTCATGGCGCGCGTGCCATTGATGCCGATCAGCCAGTCCGCCTCCGAGCGGCAGCGCGCGGCATCGGCCAGCGGCAGCATTTCCTCGTCGGAGCGCAGATGGGCGAAGCCGTCGCGGATGGCGGTCGGCGTCATCGATTGCAGCCACAGGCGCTGGATCGGCTGCTTGGCCTTGGCGTTCTGCGCGATCAGGCGGAAAATCAGTTCGCCCTCGCGGCCCGCGTCGCATGCGTTGATCAGGCCGGTGACATCCTTGCGCTTGATCAGCTTGTTCAGTACCTTGAGCCGGCTTTCCGTCTTGGCGATCGGGTTCAGCGCGAAGTACGGCGGGATCATCGGCAGATGGGTAAAGCTCCATTTGCCGCGCTTGACGTCGTGCTCTTCCGGCACGGCGATTTCCAGCAAATGGCCAACCGCCGAGGACAGCACATACTCGTCGGATTCGAAGTACTCATCGTGCTTGGTAAAGCCGCCAAGCGACTTCGCGATGTCGTTCGCGACAGAAGGCTTCTCGGCGATGATGAGGGTTTTACTCATGTTTTTTTGTTCTCGTAAGGGCTGGGTTTGGATTTACGGCACGCGCATGATACATGGCATTGCCGCTTTGCCGAAATTTTCTGCGGTGCTATCAGGCTTGCACTATTATCAAGGCGACCATGATAAGCGCGCCGACGCGCCCTCTGCAAGCACAGCCGGCCTGGCGGTGCCAGCCCGGGACTGCGGCTGGCGGTGCCGTGTTTTAAATGTTACGGAATTGGCAGGCGCCAGGCAAATCCTGTGGCGCCGGCGCTATGGTCAGTGCAGCTGGCGCGGCGCCTGGTCTTCGTCCGAGCCGAACAGGTCGTCGAACATCAGCGCGTCCGGTTCCTTGCCCTGGCTCCACAGCAGCATCAGCACGATGATCTTCAGCTTGCCCAGCGACACCGGCGACTCGTCCAGCGCCAGCGCGCGTTCGATCACGATCTCGCGTTGCAAGGGAGTCAAGACCTTGGCGCTTTCCAGGAACTGGATAAAGCCGATGGCCGTCGCGCCCAGCACATCCTGTTCCTGCGCCACATAGAAGCGGGTGCCGGTCGAGGCCGCCGTCAGGGAATGCTCGATGCCCGCCATCGCGGTCAGGTCGGTGAGCCAGACCAGGGCCTCGGAAATCTCCACATCGTCGAAACCGACGGCCGACAGCTTGCGCGCCAAGGCGGCCGGTTCCGGACAGGCCTCGGGGCGGTAATAAGTCTCGTAGAGATAAACAAGGATGTCGAACATGACGCTACTCTATCAGCATCAAATGGCGGCGCACAAGCCCCGCGCGTTTCGTGCTCAGCCGGCAAGCCGGCGGAAGGCGCCACCCGGCAGACGCTCGACCGCGCCGGCCAGTTCCAGCGCCAGCAAATGCGCTTGCACCATACTAGTTGCAAGCTGCAGGCGCGCCGCCAGCGCCCCGGCCGGCAGCGGATCGTGGCCCAGCGCGGCCAGCAAACGGTCGGCGCAAGCGTTCCACTGGCGCGACGGCGCCACAGCCGACACAACCGACACCGCAGCATCCTTGCCGCTTGTATCAAGCGCGGGAGGGGCGGCCGCGTGGTCGGCAAGCTGCGCGGCTGGGCATTCCGCCAAGCTTGCCTCCCAGCCCAGTTCCTCCAGCACATGCTCGACCGTATCGACCAGCTTGGCGCCCTCTCTAATTAATATATGGCAGCCCTTGCTCAGCGGCGAGTGGATGGAGCCGGGAATGGCAAATACTTCGCGGTTCTGCGCCGTGGCCTGGCGCGCCGTGATCAAGGAACCGGAACGCTCGGCCGCCTCCACCACCAGCACGCCGCGCGCCAGGCCGCTGATGATGCGGTTGCGGCGCGGGAAGTGGTGGTCGCGCGGCGGCGTGCCGAGTGCGAACTCGCTGATCAGGCAGCCCTGCTCGGCAATCTGGCGCGCCAGCGCGGCGTTGCGGCGCGGGTAGATGCGGTCGGCCCCGGTGGCGATCACGGCGATCGTCGACGCGCCACCCGCCAGGCCGCCGCGGTGGGCGGCGGCGTCGATGCCCAGCGCCAGCCCCGAGACGATGCCCAGGCCCGCCGCCGACAGCGCCTGCGCAAAGCGTTGGGCATTGGCCTCGCCTTGCAGCGAGGCGTTGCGGCTGCCGACGATGGCCACGGCCGGCGCCTGCAGCAGCTCGGCGCGCCCTTTCACATACAGCAACAATGGTGGATCGGCAATCTGCAGCAGCAGCGGCGGATACGCCGGGTCGTGCAAGCTCAGCACGCGGTTGCCCGGCTCCTGCAGCCAGGCCCAGGTCGCCTCGCTGAGCCGCTGCAATGCGGCCGATGCCGGCGCAGCCAGCACTTGCGCCTGGCGCGCCGTCAAGCGCGCCGGCGCCGGGTCCGGCACCCGGCTCTCGCGGCTGGGTGGAAACGCTGCCGCCTCCGCCGCGCCATGCACAGCGTTAGTCATGGCGGCGGCTCCGCCGTCGGCCACCGGCGCCGCCGTCGATGGCGGCTGGGCGGGAGCTGGGGTGGCCATGGCGCCATCGGGCAACTCAGCGCCGCTCGCCGCGCCGCCGGCGGCAGCGGCGGCAGCAACAAAGAGGGCTTGCGGGCTGCCATAGCTGTCAAGCAGGGCGCGGGCGCTGACGCGGCCCAGGCCGGGCGTCTGCTCCAGGCGCAGCCACGCCGCCAGGGACGCGTAGTCCAGGCTGGCGGCAACAGGGGAATCCGTGACTTGCACGGCGAACCTCACTCAGGTGTCTTGGCGACGTCGCCCACCACGATTGGTTCCGTCACCTGCATGATCAGGCCGTAGGAAATACGCTTGAACACGCGGAAGATAAACAGGCTGCCCACGGCTTCGTCCGGCAGCCTGACCTGCGGCCGCTTCAGATTCAGCCAGCCGCGGCTGGCATCCGGATCGTCGACCGACTGTCCCCTATGGTATAGCTGCAAAACGGAGCCGAGTTCGAGTCCGTCAAGCTTTCCGCGATTAATGCTGACAATCTGGTTTTGCCCGGCGTGGGTGACGCCGCCATACACCGCCAGCACCATGGCGTCGACCGCCACGGCCGGCGCATGCGGCACGTAATTGCGCATGGGCGCCGGCGGCGTCTGCATCAGCAGATCGCCCTTGCCCATCTCTTCCTTGGCGCTGGACACAGTAAAGGTATGCACTTCGCTGCCGGCCTCGGCCGCGCGCACCAGTTTCAGCGTGCCCAGATAAAACGCTTCCTGCCCCACCACCTGCTTGCTGAGCGGATCTTTCAGCGGCTTGCCGGGCCGGAACACCTGGAAGGCCGTGCCGCCGCGCAAATCGCCTTTGACATATGCCTTGTCGCCCTTGCCGATAAAGACCCGGCCCTCATGGGCGCCGATGATGCGCGGCGCCCCCTTCAACTCTTCTTCCTCGATGATCAGGGGCTGGCTCAGAAACGGTTCGATGGCGCCGGAGGGAATCGACGGCACGGCGTCGCGCCCCAGGCCTTCGGTGCGCAGCTGGGGCGCGAGACGGAAGTCGGACGCGCCGCTGCTCTCGCCATCCTGCGGCTTGCCCAGGCGCAGACGGCCGGTGGCGCGGTCGAGGTAGATGATCTGGCCCGGATAAATCCAGTGCGGATTGGCGATTTCCTCGCGGTTCATGCCCCACACCTGGGGCCAGCACCATGGCTTATCGAGAAATTTGCCGGAAATATCCCATAGCGTATCGCCGCGCACCACGGTGTGCTGCTCGGGAGCGTTGGCTTTGAATTCGCACGTCAGCGCCAGGGCCGGCAGCGCGACGGCACCGGATATCAGGATGGCGCCGAACAGGCGCGCGCCGACTGTGCTAAAATTTTTCATGAAAAGATTCCGTGAAGTGCAGCACTACGGAAGGCCGGCCTCGCATGCACATGCTTGCCGAACTGAATCAAATTCTGCCCATAAAACCCTGAACTAGCAAGCGAAACCAGACAGCACCCGCCGTGGCGCTGCTGGCCTTTCCGCGATTGTTGCGCCGTACGCGGCACTTTATTATCAAGCCATTAAGCCCTGTCGAATGTCGAAACTGAATATCCTCCGCTATCCCGATCCGCGCCTGCACAAGGTCGCCAAGCCCGTCACCGTCTTCGATGCCCGCCTGGCCAAGCTGGTCGAGGACATGGCCGAAACCATGTACGATGCGCCCGGCATCGGCCTGGCCGCCACCCAGGTCGACGTGCATGAGCGCGTGGTCATCATCGACATCTCCGAGACCAAGGACCAGCTGACCGCCTTCATCAACCCGGAAGTGATCTGGGCCAGCGAAGAAAAGCATGTGTACGAAGAAGGCTGCCTGTCCGTGCCCGGCATTTACGACGGCGTCGAGCGTCCGGCCCGCGTCAAGGTGCGCGCCCAGGACGTCAAGGGCGAATTCTTCGAGGTCGAAGCCGACGACCTGCTGGCCGTCTGCATCCAGCACGAGATGGACCACCTGCTGGGCAAGGTCTTCGTCGAATACCTGTCGCCCTTGAAACGCAACCGCATCAAGACCAAACTGCAGAAAGAGGAACGCGCCATGGGCAAGGAATACGGCCCGCGCGCCATGGGCGGCCGCCGCTAAGCCGTCCGCAGCAAGCCTGAGCAGAGCAGGGACACCGGCCGGCGCCCCTGCGCACAACAAGAAGAGGAAGTCCGATGAAAGTGATCTTTGCCGGCACGCCCGAATTCGCGGCCGTAGCCCTCCAGTCCCTGCACCAAGCAGGCTTCGAAATTCCCCTGGTCCTGACCCAGCCCGACCGCCCCGCCGGCCGCGGCCTGCAGCTGCAGCCTTCCGCCGTCAAGCAGTACGCCGTCAAGCACGGCATCGAGGTGCTGCAGCCGCTGTCGCTGCGCATGGACAGCAAGGACCCGCAGCGCGCCGCCGAGGCGCAAGCCGCGCACGAGCGCCTGCTGAGCACCGATTACGATGTGATGGTGGTGGCCGCCTATGGCCTGATCCTGCCGCGCTCCACGCTCGACATCAAGCCCTGCCTGAACATCCACGGCTCCATCCTGCCGCGCTGGCGCGGCGCCGCGCCGATCCACCGCGCCATCGAAAGCGGCGACGCCGAAACCGGCATCACCATCATGCAGATGGAAGAAGGTCTGGACACCGGCCCCATGCTGCTGATCGAACGCACCCCGATCGGCCCGCAAGACACCTACGCCACCCTGCACGACAAGCTGGCCGCCATGGGCGGTCACATGACCGTCAAGGTGCTGCGCAAGATGGAGCAAGGCGTGATGGAAGCCGTGCCGCAGCCGGAAGAAGGCGTGACCTATGCCGCCAAGATCGCCAAGGAAGAAGCGGCGCTCGACTTCAGCCAGTCGGCGCGCGAAATCGGCCGCAAGATCCGCGCCTTCAATCCCTTCCCCGGCGCGCATGCAACGGTGAACGGCACCACCATCAAGCTGTGGGGCGCCGAGCTGCTTGAGCAGAACAGCAGCGCCGCGCCCGGCCAGGTGCTGGCGGCCGACGCCAGCCACGGCATCGTCGTCGCCTGCGGCAGCGGCACCCTGCGCCTGACCGAGCTGCAAAAACCCGGCGCCAAGCGCCTGCCCGCCGCCGAGTTCATCAAAGGTTTCCCGCTCGACGGCCAGCGTTTCGCGTAATCCGCGCGCGCCGCGCCGCCCATGGCGCGGCGCGCCAGCGATTCGGGCTGCAACGCGGCCCGCCTCCCCTCCTCGCGCGGCAATCCTGCCGCGATCCAGAGCTGGATTTGTGCATTTTCTTCACAAATACCCGGCTTGCGGGAAACAATCTTGTGCGATGCCGTATAATTTTAGACCCGGCAAAATCCGCCGCGCCGTCGTCCGCCCTACCCCTGGAAAATAGCAAATGACTAAAAACGTAAGCCATGCCGCCGTGTCCAAAACCGAAGCCCAGCTGCGCGAGATCCTGTCCCAGCGCATCATGTTCCTCGACGGCGCGATGGGCACCATCATCCAGCAGTACAAGCTGGACGAACAGGCTTACCGCGGCGGCCCGGCCGGCCGCTTCGCCGATTTCGCCGCGCCCGTGGGCAGCGGCGCGCGCGAGCTTTTCGTCAAGGGCAATAACGAGCTACTGACGCTGACCCAGCCCCACATCATCCAGGAAATCCACGAGCGCTATCTGGCGGCCGGTGCCGACCTGATCGAAACCAATACCTTCGGCGCCACCGGCATCGCCCAGGACGACTATCACATGGCCCACCTGGCCTATGAGATGAACGTGGAAGCGGCGCGCCTGGCGCGCGCGGCGACGGCCAAATACAGCACGCCGGACAAGCCGCGCTTCGTCTGTGGCGCCTTCGGCCCGACGCCGAAAACCGCCTCTATCTCGCCCGACGTGAACGACCCGGCGGCGCGCAACGTCACCTTCGACCAGCTGGTGGCGTCCTACCACGAGCAGATGCGCGGCCTGATCGACGGCGGCGTCGACGTGCTGCTGGTGGAAACCATCTTCGACACCCTGAACTGCAAGGCGGCGCTGTTCGCCATCGACCTGTATTATGAAGAGCACCCGCAGCAGGAACGCCTGCCGCTGATGATCTCCGGCACCGTGACCGACGCCTCCGGCCGCATCCTGTCCGGCCAGACCGTGCCGGCCTTCTGGAACTCGGTGCGCCACGCCCGTCCGCTCACCATCGGCCTCAATTGCGCGCTCGGCGCGGCCCTGATGCGCCCCTATGCCGAAGAGCTGTCGCAGATCGCCGATACCTTCGTCTGCATCTACCCGAACGCCGGCCTGCCCAACCCGATGAGCGATACCGGCTTCGACGAGCTGCCGGCCGATACCTCGTCCCTGCTGCGCGAATTCGCCGACGCTGGCTTCATCAACGTGGCCGGCGGCTGCTGCGGCACCACGCCCGACCACATCCAGGCCATCGCCGAGCTGCTGAAGACGGCCAAGCCGCGCGCCGTGCCGCGCGTGCCGGTGGCGCAGCGCCTATCCGGCCTGGAACCGTTCACCATCGACGACGATTCGCTGTTCGTCAACGTCGGCGAGCGCACCAACGTCACCGGCTCCAAGGCGTTTGCGCGCATGATCCTCAACGAACAGTACGACGAGGCCTTGTCGGTGGCGCGCCAGCAGGTGGAAAACGGCGCCCAGGTCATCGACATCAATATGGACGAGGCCATGCTCGATTCGCTGGCCGCCATGACGCGCTTCCTGAACCTGATCGCTTCCGAACCGGACATCTCGCGCGTGCCCATCATGATCGACTCGTCCAAATGGTCGGTGATCGAAGCGGGCCTGAAATGCGTGCAGGGCAAGTCCATCGTCAACTCCATCTCGATGAAGGAAGGAGAGGAAGAATTCATCCGCCAGGCGCGCCTGTGCCGCCGCTACGGCGCCGCCGTGATCGTGATGGCCTTCGACGAAACCGGCCAGGCCGACACTTATGAGCGCAAGATCGAAATCTGCGGCCGCGCCTACAAGGTGCTGACCGAGCAGGTCGGCTTCCCGCCGGAAGACATCATCTTCGACCCGAACATCTTCGCCGTCGCCACCGGCATCGAGGAACACAATAACTACGCCGTGGACTTCATCGAAGCCACGCGCTGGATCAAGAACAATCTGCCGCACGCGAAGATTTCGGGCGGCGTCTCCAACGTCTCCTTCAGCTTCCGCGGCAACGACCCGGCGCGCGAAGCCATCCACACCGTCTTCCTGTATCACGCCATCAAGGCCGGCATGACCATGGGCATCGTCAACGCCGGCATGGTCGGCGTCTACGACGACCTGGAACCGGAACTGCGCGAACGCGTGGAAGACGTGGTGCTGAACCGCCGCGACGACGCCACCGAGCGCATGATCGAATTCGCCGGTACGCTGAAGGCCGGCGGCAAGCAGGAAACCCAGAATCTGGAATGGCGCAAAGGCACGGTGCAGCAGCGCCTGTCGCACGCCCTGGTGCACGGCATCACGCAGTGGATCACCGAAGACACCGAGGAGGCGCGCCAGGAACTGCTGAACAACGGCGGCCGCCCGATCAATGTGATCGAAGGCCCGCTGATGGACGGCATGAACGTGGTGGGCGACCTGTTCGGCCAGGGCAAGATGTTCCTGCCCCAGGTGGTGAAATCGGCGCGCGTGATGAAGCAGGCCGTGGCCCATCTGATTCCCTTCATCGAGGAAGAGAAGAAGGCCGAGGAAGCGCGCACCGGCATCGTCGCCAAGCCGAAGGGCAAGATCGTCATCGCCACCGTGAAAGGCGACGTGCACGATATCGGCAAGAACATCGTCTCCGTGGTCCTGCAATGCAATAACTTCGAAGTGGTGAATATGGGCGTGATGGTGCCCGCCTCCGAAATCCTGGCGCGCGCCAAGGTGGAGAATGCCGACATCATCGGCCTGTCCGGCCTGATCACGCCCTCGCTGGAAGAGATGGCCCACGTCGCCAAGGAAATGCAGCGCGATGAACACTTCCGCATGCTCAAGATTCCACTGCTGATCGGCGGCGCCACCACCAGCCGCGCCCACACGGCCGTGAAGATCGCCCACAACTACGAAGGTCCGGTGGTGTATGTGCCGGACGCCTCGCGTTCGGTCTCCGTGGCCCAGTCCCTGCTGACGCCCGAACAGCGCGACAAATACATCGAGGAAGTCGAGCAGGACTACGCCCGCCTGCGCGAACAGCACGCCAACAAGAAAGCCCTGCCGACCGTTTCGCTGGCGGCGGCGCGCGCCAACAAGATGAAGCTGGAGTTCAACCCGGTCAAGCCGAAGTTCGTCGGCCGCCGCGTGTTCCGCAACGTCGACCTGGCGGCCATCGCCCAATACATCGACTGGGGACCGTTCTTCCAGACCTGGGATCTGGCCGGCCCCTACCCCGCCATCCTCACCGACGAAGTGGTGGGCGAAGCGGCCACCAAGGTCTTCGCAGAAGGCCAGGCCCTGCTCAAGAAAGTCATCGACGGCCGCTGGCTCACCGCCAATGGCGTGATCGCCCTGCTGCCGGCCAACAGCGTCAACGACGACGACATCGAAATCTACACCGACGACACGCGCAAGGAAGTGGACTTCACCTACTACGGCCTGCGCCAGCAAGGCCTGAAGCCGGTGATCGAAGGCGTGCAGCGCCCCAACCAGTGCCTGGCCGACTTCATCGCGCCGAAAAGCTCGGGCCACAAGGACTATATCGGCATGTTCGCCGTGACGGCCGGCCTGGGCATCGAA
Source organism: Massilia sp. BJB1822 (assembly GCF_013369485.1). Taxonomy (GTDB): domain Bacteria; phylum Pseudomonadota; class Gammaproteobacteria; order Burkholderiales; family Burkholderiaceae_D; genus Rugamonas. The sequence continues at coordinate 54,870 of NZ_JABWEB010000018.1, read as the reverse complement.
AAATACGAAAAGCGCTTCGAGGACGCGCATGACGACTACTCGTCCATCATGCTCAAATCGCTGGCCGACCGCCTGGCCGAAGCCTTCGCCGAATACCTGCACGAGCGCGTGCGCAAAGACCTGTGGGGCTATGCCGCCGACGAACAGCTGGCGAACGAAGCGCTGATCAAGGAAGAATACAAAGGCATCCGTCCCGCGCCCGGCTACCCCGCCTGTCCCGAGCACACGGTCAAAGCCGACATGTTCAAGACCCTGAACGCCGAAGAAATCGGCATGGAGCTGACCGAATCGTTCGCCATGTTCCCCGGCGCCGCCGTCTCGGGCTTCTACTTCGCCCACCCCGACTCCAAGTACTTCACCGTCGGCAAAATCAGCGAAGACCAGGTCATCGACATGGCCACCCGCCGCCAGGTCGACAAAGCCGAACTCGAACGCTGGCTCGCCCCCAACCTCTAACAAGGGCGGACAACGCTTGCAGCAAAAAGGCCCACCCTGGAACCAGGGTGGGCCTTTTTTTCGAGCCGGACCAGGCGCTGCTAGGCTTGCTGGCGGCGGAAGCGCCAGATGGCGAGGCCGGCAAAAACGGCGGCGAAACTGAGCTGGACGGCGGCGCTGCGCAGCGCGACGTCCATGCCGAGGCCGCGCCAGGTGACGGCGTCCAGGCCATCGACGGCCCAGCGCGTGGGGATCACCACTGTCGCTGCCTGCATCCATTCCGGGAAGACGAAGGATGGCACCCAGGCGCCGCCCAGCATGACCATGATCAGCGTGGCGAAGACGGCCATGCCGCGCGCGGCTTCGGGCGTGCGGCCGAAGGCGGCAATCAGCAGGCCAAAGCTGGCGGTCATCAGCGCGAACGCGGCGCCCACCACCAGGAAGCCGGGCAGATTGCTGATCTCGACCTTGAAGATCAGCACCCCGCACAGGAAAATGGCGGCCAGCAGGCCCAGCGAGATCAGGGCGCCCGAGATGGCGCGCGACAGCAGGATCTGCGATTGGCTCAGCGGCGCGGCCAGCAGGCGGCTCCAGATGCCCATGCGGCGCGCCAGCAGGATGCTGATGCCGATATCGATCCCCATCATCAGGATGAACTGCACGCTCATGCCGGCGAAGGAGTGGGCGTAGCCATTGTATTTGGGGCCGGAGCTGAGCGCTTCGTCCTTGGTCGCAAACGGCATGCTCAAACCGCCCTGCCCCTTGCCGCTGCCGCCGGCCAGCTTGTCTTCATGGGCCTGGAATTTCTGCAGGCTGCCGAGCAGGTCATGCAGCGCGGCCGTGTCGGGATCGTTGGAGCGATCGCCTTCCAGCGCTTTCAGGCTGGTGTCGGTGAACTGGCGGCCCGTCGCGCCGCCGAACATTTCGGCGCTCACGGTCTGCATCACCTGCTGCGTCAGCAAGCCTTTGACCATGGCCAGCACCGTGGACTGGGAGGGATCGTAGAACATCGGGATTTCCGGCTTGCTGCCGGCGCTGAACAGGGCCGTGCCAGCCGTTTCGCCGAAGCCGGACGGGATCACCACGGCCACCGCCAGCTTGCCTTCGCGCACGCGGGCCTGGGCTTCTTCCAGACTCAATTCCGCCACGCGCAGCGAGCTTTCGGCTTTCAGGCCTTCGGCGATTTTCTGGCCGATGGCGCCCTGGTCTTGCTGCACCAGGCCGATGTCGATCTTGCCGGTATTGGCGCCGCCGCCGGCGCCGCCGAACAGGGAGCCGAAGAAGGCGGCCAGCACCACCGGCATCAGGAGGTGCAGCAGCAAGGCGCGCTTGTCGTTGAGGTAGAGGATCAGGTCTTTGCGGACCAGGGCTTGCAATGCAGTCATGGTAGCTCCTTAGTCGCGCAGGCTGCGCCCGGTCAGGTTGAGGAAGATGTCTTCCAGATTGGCGCGCGCGGTGGCGAAGTGCAGGAAGCGGCAGCCCTGCTCTTCCAGCCAGCGCAGCACGGCGCTGGCCTGGTCCTGCGCGGCCAGGCCGACGTTCAGCGTGGCGCCTTGCTGCTGCACCGTGGTCACGCCCGGCTGGCGCGCCAGCGCGGCGGTCAGCTCGCCGGACGGCGCATCAGCCAGTTCGGCCTGCAGCGCCGCTTGCGCCGGCAGGCGGCGGTACAGGTCGGCCGGGCTTTCGTCGGCCAGCACCTTGCCGTGGTCGATGATGACGATGTGATCGGCCAGGCGCTCCACTTCCTCCATATAGTGGCTGGTGTAGATCAGCGAGCGGCCCTGGGCCTTGAGCGCTTCCAGCGTGTCGAAGATGGCGTTGCGGCTTTGCGGGTCGACGCCGACGGTCGGCTCGTCCAGGATCAGCAGCTGGGGATCGTGCAGCAGCGCGGCGGCAATATTCAGACGCCGCTTCATGCCGCCGGAGAAGGTGGCCGGCTTGTCCTGCGCGCGGTCGGCCAGGCGCACCAGCTCCAGCACGGCCAGGCAGCGCTCCTTGAGCGGCGCGCCTTTCAGGCCGTACAGGGCGCCGAACAGCTTGAGGTTTTCCAGCGCCGACAGTTCTTCGTACAAGGCCAGGTCTTGCGGCACGAAGCCGATCTTGCGCTTGGCCGCATTCTGGCCCTGGCCGACCGCTTCGCCGTCGAGCAGCACCGTGCCGCCATCGCTGGCCAGCAGGCCGCAGATCATGCTCACCGTGGTCGATTTTCCGGCGCCGTTCGGCCCCAGCAAACCGACAGTCTGTCCACGCAATACCTGGAAGGACACGCCATCGACGGCGCGCCGGTCGCCGTATGACTTGGATAGCTTACTTACACTCAGCAATACAGACGTCATCAACGATCCTCATAAAAAAACGGCGCCGAAAACGGCGCCGTTACTACGAAAAATCCGGGTCAGATGGCGTAACGGACGACGTTGTCGCTCCATTCGAAAGCCGCCATTTCGAGTTCCACCAGCTCGTCGGTGGAGACGGCCAGGTCGCGCAGCGTGGGGATGATGTAGCCATCCATGTCCTCGATGCGCTCGATGCATTCGGCCAGCTTGAGCAGGTCGCCGAAGAAGCTGCCGCGGTACATCAGGGCGTCGGCCACTTCGTCGCTGACGGGAATCTGGGCCAGGATTTCGGCCATGGGAATGCCGAACAGGGTGTCCATCAGCGACATGATGCCGACCGTGAAGGCGGTATCGGCCACATGGCGCTGGCTGGGGCGCAGCTTGTTGGCCAGCAGCTCGAGCAGACGGCCGCGCGTGGTGGCCAGCATGAGCAGCGGACTCATATTGTGGCCGCGCTTGCTCGGCTCGGCGTACAGCATGATCTGCAGCCAGCGCTGCAGTTGGCGGCGGCCGAGGATGGTGACGGCCTGGCTCAGGGAATCGATGCGCTGGCGCGCACCCACGGCCGGCGTATTCACCAGGCGCAGCAGGTTCAGGGCCAGCGAGACGTCGCGCTTGATGGCGCGCTCGATCTCGGCATTGTCGGCATCCGAAGTCACCAGGGTCATCAGCTCCAGCACGGCCAGCTGCGAGGGCGAGAGCTTCTTGCCGCTCATGATGACGGGCTTGGCGAAGTAATAGCCCTGGAAGTAATCGAAGCCGAGGTCGAGGCAGGTCTTGAATTCGTCGCGGTTTTCGACTTTTTCGGCGATCAGCTTCTTGCTTTCCTGCTTGAAGCGCGGCGCCAGTTTCAACAGCGCGTCGAGCGAGGCATCGCGCATGCTCATCTTCACGTATTCGGCCAGCGGCAGCAGCTCGGCCAGCGAGCCGGTGTCGCCGCGCACATCGTCGAGCGCGAAGCGGAAGCCATGGCTGGCCAGTTCCTGCATGCGCGCCAGCAGGGCCGGCGTGGTCTTCAGCGAGGCGGTCACTTCCAGCACCACTTTCTCGCGCGGCAGGAAGCCGAAGATATCGCTCAGAAGGGCATCGCCGTCGACGTTGACGAAGCCGAGGGCGTCGCCGATGGTTTTTTCCATGCCCAGCTGGGAAGCGTGGGCGATGACGGCGGCGGTGGCACTGAGTTCGGTCTCAATGACAGCAGGCCCGACGGGGGCGTTGCGAAATAGCAACTCGTAGCCGAATAAAGCCTGGTTCCGATCCAAGATCGGCTGCCGGCCCAGGTAAAACTCGCGCACGCGCAGGGTTTTGGAGGCCGGATCGTTGCTGGAGAGATCGATCATGTCCTGAATCATTCTGGTCGGGTGAGCGCCTTGTGGGCGCGAAAACCGTATTTGTCTTATTTTTCTATTATTTTGACATTAATCAGCAGTAATGTCTCCCTTTATCGCACACTCGTGCCCCTGGACGGGTTCGCCATCGACAAAACATTTCAACTCGCCGGCGCCAAACGCGATCCAGTTTTCGTTGCTGGTCAGGGGCTGGGTGACGATGATGGCGACCCGGTCCTGCGGCGTCGTGACCTGGGCAAAATCGACGCTCAAGTCCTCGTCCGACAGTTCGGCCGTGAGGAAGGGATGCTGGCGCACCAGATAATGCAGGCTGGTCGAGCAGTGCGCGAACAGGGCCGTGCCGTCGGACAGCAGCATATTGAAGGTGCCGTGGGCCGCGATGCCGGCCACCAGCGGCGCCAGCGCCGCCTGCAGTTCCTGGCGCGGCGGACAGACGTCGCCGAAGCGGCGCCGCAGCTCCTGCAGCAGATGGCAGAAGGCGCGCTCGCTGTCGGTCGTGCCGACCGGACGGAATGGCCCGTCCAGCACGGGATGGAAGTCCTTCAGGTCGCCGTTATGCGCGAACACCCAGTAGCGCCCCCACAGCTCGCGCACAAAGGGGTGGCAGTTCTCCAGCGCCACCTGGCCCTGGGTCGCCTTGCGGATATGCGCGATCACATGCTTCGACTTGATCGGATAATGCTTGATCAGCTCCGCCACCGGCGAAGCGATGGCGGCCTGGTGGTCGACGAAGTGGCGCACGCCGGCGCCCTCGAAAAATGCAATGCCCCAGCCGTCATGGTGGGTGTCGGTGCGGCCGCCGCGCAGGGCGAAGCCGGTGAAGCTGAATACGATATCGGTCGGGACGTTGCAATTCATCCCCAGCAGTTGGCACATGGTGGTCTTGGCGTCGGTCAGGCAAAGCCAACCATACCATGCCGCCCGCCGCGGCGGGGACGCGGCGGCGGCGGCACGCTCAGTGCAGCAGCACCGGCTGGCTCATAAGCAGATCATAGCTGCCGAGGAATTCGTCGATTTCCTCCATGGTCGGCTCGTTGGCGATCAGCTTGTTGACATCGCGCCGGAACGATTGCGCCAGTGCGCCGGCGATAAAGATTTCGCGCTTGCCGCCCTTGTCGACGATTTCATAGCCGCCAAAGCGCAGGGCTTCCAGCTCGCGGTCGGGGCCGAATTCGACGACGCTGTATTGCTCGCTGTTATAGATGAGGTTCATCATGCTTCCTTCACTCCGGGGCAGCGCCAGAAATGGGGCGCCGCGTTCCATAACGAGGTGGGGCTGGCAAAACCGATTTCAAGGCCGTGCCTGATGCACGGGCTGCCGTCCTACAAAGACCGCTTCAAAACGGGCGTGGCTAGACGCGGCGACGAAGACAGTGCGTTTGCACGGCGAGGAGTCGCAACGACGCCACGGCCGTTTTGAAGCGGTCTTTACACGGCAAGGTCGGGGCTGAGACGCAGCAATGCGTCATACGGCGCCGAAGACAGCGAAGCGCGTAGCCGTTCCAGATGGCTGGCGTCGGCCAGGCTGATAAAGAGCTGCGCCGGGGGACGGCGCAAGATGCGGTGCAATGTTACCCGTAAGACTAGATGGCCGGTGCAGCACAGGCAGCCTGGGGCAATCCTGATGACTTGCAGCCTGCTATCTGCTGAGGCATCGCTTTCATCATACACCAAGGGCGAATTGGCGTCGGCCAATCCTTCCAAAATAATAGCCGTGTGTCTTCCTGGCACCAGCGCGGCCGCGATCGCGCGTTCGCGGTCGGCGGCGCGCGCGCCAGTCACCAGGGTAAGACAGGTCACGCCTGGCTTTTCTTGGCCAGCTTGCCCGGTTCCACGCCCAGTTGCTTGAGCTTGCGGTAAAGGTGGGTGCGCTCGAGGCCGGTCTTCTCGGCCACGCGCGTCATGCTGCCGCCTTCGCGGCCCAGGTGGTGCTCGAAATACATGCGCTCGAAGGCATCGCGCGCCTCGCGCAGCGGCAGGTCGAAGGACAGGTTGAACATCAAGCCTTCGCCATTCGGACGCGGCGCCATGATGCCTTGCGGTGGCAGCGCGGCGCTCTGCACGCCAAAGCCCACCGGCGCGGCCAGGCTGCCCTCTTCGGCCACCGGCGGCGCGGCTGGACGCGGCGCCACCAGCGGCGCGCGCACCGCTTCCTGCGCGCGGCTCAAGCCCGCTTGCACGGCCTTCAGCAGCTTTTGCATTGCAATCGGCTTTTCCAGGAAGTTGAGCGCGCCGATGCGCGTCGCTTCCACCGCCGTATCGATGGTGGCGTGGCCCGACATCATGATCACCGGCATGGTCAGCAAGCCGTCGCGCTGCCATTCCTTGAGCAGGGTCACGCCATCCGTGTCCGGCATCCAGATATCCAGCAGCACCAGATCGGGTGCGCCGGCGGCACGTGCAGCGCGGGCCTGCTGGGCGTTTTCCGCCAGCTGCACCGCATGTCCTTCGTCGCCCAGAATTTCCGAGAGCAACTCGCGGATCCCCATTTCATCATCAACTACGAGAATGTTTGCCATCTATCCCTGCCCCTCTCTCTCATTTTTCGCTGATCCCAGGCACTGCTATTGTGCCTGAATTCTTTGCAATGATTTTATTGGTCATTCAATATTACGCCAACTGCACCGGTGCCAACTTTAACAGCAAAATCAGGACCGAAGCGCCACTTCTATCGACATGGTTCTGGATATCGATCCGGCCCCCATGTTCGTCGATAATCTTCTTCACCATCGCCAGGCCCAGGCCGGTGCCGCGCGCCTTCGAGGTGACATACGGTTCAAAGGCCCGCGCCAGGATTTTCGGCGCAAAGCCGGGACCATTGTCGCTGATGACCAGGCGCACCGCGACACGCGAACCGCCGTCGGCGCTTTGGTAATGGATCGCCTCGGTGGTCACGTCGATGCGCGGCGCCGGATTGCCGCCCGGCTGCTCGACCAGCGCATCCTGCGCGTTCTGCAGCAGATTATGGATCACCTGGCGCAATTGCGTCGGATCGCCCATCACCAGCGGCAGCACCGGCGCCAGGTTCAAGCGGATGATATCGTGTCCTTCGCCGCCCGTGTACATATGCAGGATTTCTTCCAGCAGATCGTTCAGGTCCAGCTCTTCCAGCACGGCCGGCGGCGCTTTCGCGTAGTCGCGGAAATCGTCCACCATGCGCTTCATGGCCGCCACCTGGTTGACGATGGTGGTGGCGCTCTTGTTCAGCAAGGCCACGTCGGCCGCGTCGAGCTTGGGCTCGAGCTTCATCTGCAGGCGCTCGGCCGACAGCTGGATCGGCGTCAGCGGATTCTTGATCTCGTGCGCCAGACGGCGCGCCACCTCGCCCCAGGCCATCGAACGCTGGGCCGAGATGACGTCGGTGATATCGTCGAACACCACCAGATAGCCGCTGCCGTGCTGTTCGAGCGGCAGGCGCGAACCGCGCGCCAGCAGGATCAGGTCATGCTCTTCCTCGCTGCCGGCCGGGCGCGGAATCTCGATCTGGCGCTGCCAGTGCAACTGCACGCTGCGTCCGGCCGCCGTGTGCGCGCTCTGCGCCGAGAAGGCCGCGATCACGGCGGCGGCAAATTCCTGCATGCCGGCCACGCCGGCCAGCGGTTGGCCCACCAGGGTCACGCCGGCCTGCTGCAGAATGCGCTCGACCGAGTCGTTGCAGGTGACGACGTGGAATTCGCTGTCCAGCACCATCACCCCGGCCGACATATTCGCCAGCACCGACTCCAGGTGGGCCTTGGCGTTCTGCAGCGCGATGCGGTTCTGTTCCACCGTCGTGCGGGCGTCCGACAACTGGCGCGTCATGGTGTTGAACGATTGGGTCAGCGTGCCCAGCTCGTCGCTGCTGGCGACGATGGGGCGCGGCGAGAGGTCGCCCTCAGCCACGGCGCGCGTGCCCTCGGCCAGCAGCAGCAGGGGCTGGGCCAGATCGTTGGCGATCAGGAAGGCGGCGGCGATGGCGCCGAACACGGCCAGCAGCAGGGTCAGGGTCAGCGTTTCCACATACATCTTGCGCAAGCCGTCGCGCGCCACGTAGCGCTGCTTGTATTCGCTGAGCGCGATGCGCAGCAGGTCGCCGTCCTTGGCCAGGCGCTGCGGCGCGGCCTGGATCACCTGCAAATAGCGCGGCGCCAGGCGCGAACCGTTCGGCTGCACCGTGTCCGGCACCTCGATCAGCACGCGCAGGCGCAGCACATTATTGGCGTCCGGCTGGGCCGGGATGCCGCCGCCGAAGCGCTCGTCGCCCAGCTCATTGCCGCCTTCCGGCGCGGCATACGGCGTGCCCGATTGGGCCTGGGCCAGCATCACGGTGTTCGGCAGGTCGGCGCTCAGGTTGACGCGGCGCTCGCCCATGGCGCTGACAATCAGGCCGCCCTCGGCATCGACAATGATGGCGCTCTGCGTGCCGGGATGGCGCTTGACGAAACGCGACAGCACGGCCGGCGCCACATAAAACGGTTCCTGCGCCAGCACATTGACGGTCTGGCGCGCGCTCGCTTCCAGTTCGGTGAGCTGGGCTTCCAGCGCGGCGCGGCCCAGGTCGACGCCGGCGTCGAGCGCCTCCTCCACCCGCACATTGAACCAGGATTCGATCGAATGCGACACGAACTGCACCGACACCAGGAAGACCACCAGGCCGGGCAGCACGCCGATGCAGGCGAACAGCAGCACCAGCCGCGTCATCAGGCGCGAGCCGAATTTGCCGCTCTTGTAGCGCGCGTAAAGACGGAACAGGGAGACCCCGACCAGCAGCAGCAGGGCCACGGCCACGGCCGCGTTCAAGCCAAGCAGCCAGGAATAGTAGCGGTCGAAGAAGCCGGAATTATCGGAGGCGGAGGCGAGCAGGAACAGCAGGATGCTGCAGGCAGCGCCGGCGACGACAAACAGATACCGCAAAGCCGACGACACGCTTATTCCGCCCTGTACTGGAAGGATTTCTTGTTTTCCAGCCGCCACTCGCTGTTATTGAAGGCATTGACCTGGATCGGCTTGGGCAAATAGTCGCGGTCCATGCCCATGCGCAGCGTGACGTTGTAGATCTCGCCCACCTTCAGCGCGCCGCGCGGCGCCACCACCCAGCGGTTGGGGCGGCGGATAAAGAACAGGGCGTCGTCCAGCGAGGGGAAGCTTTGCTGCACGCTGCCGATCACATTCACGTGGTACTGGCGGGTCAGCACATTGTAGGCAATGCGCGTGGTGCGCTTGGCCACCACGGCTTTTTCGTCGAACCAGTACCAGCGCCGCCGCGTGAACTCGATGGCGGTGGTGAAATACAGCTGGATGCCGCTTTGCAGCGCCTCTTCCAGGCCGTGATTCAGATCGAAGGAATAGGCGGCCGACAGGCGGTAACCCTCTTCCGCCGCCTCGATATAGGCACGGGTGATCTCCACGGTTTCATCGGCAGCGCGTACAGCCTGCGGCAGCAGGCAGGCAAGCAGAAGCAGCAACTGGCAAAGCAGATGTCGAAGAAAGCGTTGGGTCACGTGCGGGGTGCTCTTTAAATCCGTCAGTAAACTCGCCAGAAAACAGGGGAAAAGCCTACGCATTTTTCTCGAATAACGCGTAGAACAAGCCATCGTGATCCTGTCCGGCGCCGCCTGCTGGCAGCAACTGACCGGGCGCATCGAGCCGCGTGGCGCCATGGCGCACCGCGAAAGCGGCCGCCTGCGCCTCGGACTCCTGCGGCCACAACGAGCATGTCACGAACAGCAATTTACCATTGGGCCTTAACATCTGCCAAAGATTGTCTAAAATTTTGGCGGAAAGTGTTGCAAGTTGGAGGGTGTCGGACTTGCGGCGCAGCCAGCGGATGTCCGGGTGGCGGCGCACGATGCCGGAGGCGGTGCACGGCACGTCGGCCAGGATGCGGTCGAACTGCTGGCCATCCCACCAGCCGCGGTCCTGCGCTTCGGCGGCCTGCAAAGTGGCTTGCAATTGCAGGCGGTCGAGATTTTCCTGCACGCGCTGCAGGCGCTTCGGATCGGCGTCCAGCGCTGTCAATTTGACATCGGCCAGCTCCAGGATATGGCAGGTCTTGCCGCCGGGCGCGGCGCAGGCGTCCAGCACGCGCATGCCGTCCCGCGCGTCGAGCAGGGTGGCGGCCAGCTGGGCGCCGGAATCCTGCACCGACACCAGACCCTCGGCGAAGCCCGGAATCAGCTGCACGCCGACCGGCTTGGCCAGGCGCACGGCGTGCGGCCCGATCTGGCTGGCGGCCAGGCCGGCCTGCTCCAGCAGTTTCAGGTAAGCGTCGACCGTGCCCTTGCGCGCATTCACGCGCAGGGTCAGCGGCGGCGGCGCATTGCCCGCCTCCAGCACAGCCTGCCAATCCTGGGGATAGGCGGTGCGCACCGCATCCATCCACCACTGCGGATAATTCCATTTGGCGGTGGGCTGCAGCAGGGCCGTTTTCAGCAGATCCTGGCGCTCGCGCAGGAAGCGGCGCAGCACGGCATTCATCATGCCCTTGGCGCGCGCGGCGTCGGGATGGGCGGCGGCGGCCGTCACGGCCTGGTCGACCACGGTGAATTCCTCATATGGCGCGTCCGCCCCTTCGGCCGCAGCCATCAGCGGCAAGGCGCAGGCCAGCAGGGCGCCGACCAGCGGCTCCGGCGCCTTGGGCGTCATCAGCGCCGTCAGGGCTTCGCTGCGGCCCAGCTGGCGCATGGCGCGGTAGGCGATGTCCTGGATCGCGCCGCGCTGCTGGGGCGAGGCGCCGCTGCTGGCGAACACCCCGGCCAGCGCCTGCGGCAGCGCCGTGCCGCCGCGCACCTGGACCACGGCATTGGCCGCGCCCAGGAGGGCGAAGGCCAGCGAATCGGGCTTCAGGTCGGCCTTGAACTGCGTCTGCAAGGCGGGTTTCAGGTCGCGGTGGTGGCTGGCCCGCAGCTTGGGACGGTCGGCCGCGGCCGGCTTGGCCTTCAGGGTCAGCGTTGAACGCTTGTTCATATATTAATCCGTGGGTGGCGCGCGCCCGCCCGCCATCGGGGCCGGACGGTCCCTCGTGAGGCCGTGTTGAGCGCGGAATTCTGCAAAGGGTGGATTGTAGCGGTTCGCGGCCGAATATTGCGGATTTCCCTCATTTACGAGCGAAATTCGGCAATCGGCACGCTTCTTGGCACCGCCAGGGTCAGGCGCTGCGATTTGATGCGCTCAATTTCGTGCATGGTCTGCGCGCTAAAGTAGTCGGCAGCACAATGTGGGCAGTGATATAGCGGGATATTTTCAATCAGCAGCAGATGCTCGTTGCGGCCAAAGTGGCGGGTCACGCGGCGTACTTCCAAGCCCGCCTCGCCGCAATACGCGCAACGCGCGTCAAACAAGGTAGACGGTGATGACGACGAGGGTGATGTGGTCGAATCCGAGCTTGACGGCGGCTTCTGCTTCCCGTCCATCGCTTGTTCTGCCTCGGATGAGGTATTTGCGTTCTCCCCAGTCATGATCCCGCTGGCGCTCGACAATGCGTCCGCTGAGGATAATGCTTTCGAGATCGAAGATCGTGAGGTTGTCATCGTCCAGTCCTTCCGCCGCATGAAGGGAGACAGCGTAGTTCAGCGAACGAATGCAGTCCCGAATCCGGCTGATCGAAGCTTGTCCCATCGCTTCATTGTAGCGGAAGTGCGATTCGCCGCATTTTATGGGGAAATCGGGACGAGTCCGGCGCGTGTCCATGCCTGTGGCAAACCAGTATAATGTCCCTTCTTTCAGACGTTATATAGCGCGGCCCGGCCGCCCCCACAGACTATGCTCGCCCAACAAAAACAAGAGATTATTGCCCTGTTCCAGGCCGCCCTCGCGCCGATCCTGGCCGGCACCGAAGTGACCGCCAACGTGGTGCTGGAGCGTCCGCGCGATGCCGCCCACGGCGATGTCGCCTGCAATATCGCCATGCAGCTGGCCAAACAGCTGAAAATGAACCCGCGCGAACTGGCGCAGAAAATCGTCGCCGCCGTGCTGGATAACCCGGCTGGCAAGGCACTCGTCGCCAGCGCCGATATCGCCGGCCCGGGCTTCATCAATCTGCGCGTGACCGAAGCGTCGAAACAGGCCGTGGTCAACGCCATCCTGGCGCAAGGCGCCGGTTTCGGCCGCAGCGCGGCCGGCAGCGGCAAGCACGTGATCCTGGAATTCGTCTCGGCCAACCCGACCGGCCCGCTGCACGTGGGCCACGGCCGCCAGGCGGCGCTGGGCGATGCCCTGGCTTCCCTGTTCCTGACGCAGGGCTTCGACGTGACCCGCGAGTTCTATTACAACGACGCCGGCGTGCAGATCCAGACCCTGGCCGCCTCGGTGCAGGCGCGCGCGCGCGGCTTCAAGCCGGGCGACGCGGAATGGCCTGAATCGGCCTACAACGGCGACTATATCGCCGACATCGCCGCCGACTTCCTGGCCAAGAAAACCGTGTCGGCCGCCGACAGCGCGCCAGTCACCGCTTCCGGCGATGTGAACGATATCGACTCCATCCGCGCTTTCTCCGTGATCTATCTGCGCAACGAGCAGGACATCGATCTGCAAGCCTTCGGCGTCAAGTTTGACAATTACTTCCTGGAGTCCTCGCTGTACTCCGACGGCAAGGTGGAAGAGGCGGTAGGCGACATGATCGCCAGCGGCCACACCTACGAGGAGGGCGGCGCCCTGTGGCTGCGCACCACCGACTTCGGCGACGACAAGGACCGCGTAATGCGCAAGTCCGAAGGCGGCTACACCTATTTCGTGCCGGACGTGGCCTACCACCTGGTCAAGTTCCAGCGCGGCTTCACCCAGGCCATCAATATCCAGGGTTCCGACCACCATGGCACCATCGCGCGCGTGCGCGGCGGCCTGCAGTCGCTGAACAAGGGCATCCCGCAGGGCTACCCCGACTACGTGCTGCACAAGATGGTGACGGTGATGAAGGATGGCGCCGAGGTGAAAATCTCCAAGCGCGCCGGTTCCTACGTGACCGTGCGCGACCTGATCGAATGGTCGGGCGGCGGCGACATCACCAAGGGCCGCGACGCGGTGCGCTTCTTCCTCATCTCGCGCAAGGCCGACACCGAATTCGTGTTCGACGTCGACGTCGCGCTCAAGACTTCGGACGAGAATCCGGTGTACTACGTGCAGTACGCCCACGCCCGCATCTGCCGCATGCTGGAACAGTGGGGCGGCGACGAAGCCACGCTGGACAAGGCCGACCTGTCGCCGCTGACGGCGCCGACCGAACAGGCCATGCTGGCCACCCTGGCCCAGTATCCGGAAATGCTGGCGCGCGCCCAGGCTGAACTGAGCCCGCACCAGGTGGCCTTCTACCTGCGCGACCTGGCCGCCAACCTGCACAGCTTCTACTTCGCCGAGCGCGTGCTGGTGGACGACGAAGCGCTGAAACTGGCGCGCCTGGCCCTGGTGGTGGCAACCCGCCAGGTGCTGCGCAATGGCCTGAGCCTGATCGGCGTCTCCGCGCCGAACCAAATGTAATTGCGAAGGACTTCCCGCACAATGACTTTCCGCCCTATTTCCGTGCAACGTCAGCAAGGCAACACCCTGGTTGGCATCATCATCGGTCTGGTCATCGGTCTTGGCATCGCTGTCGTAGTGGCGCTGATGATCACCAAGGGCCAATCGCCGTTCACCGACCGCGCCAGCAAGTCCGGCAAGGCCAGCGAACCGGCGGCAGGCCAGATTTCCGATCCGAACAAACCGATGTACGGCAATAAGGACGCGACGCGCGAAGCGGCCAAGGACTTCGCGCGGGAAGAAGCTAAGGCGCCGGTAGTGCGCGAGACCCCGGCCGCAACGCCGGCGCCGGCGCCAGCCGTCGCCAAGGAAGCGCCGAAAGCGCCGCCACAACCGGATCCGCTGCAGCAGGTGGTGGACCGCATCGAAGCGCAGAATGCGCCGAAGACGGCCGCCAAGGCGCCGGCTGCCGGCGCTGCGGCAGCTCCCGCCGCGGCGCCTGCCGCCGCCGGCGACGAGAAATGGGTCTATTATCTGCAGGCTGGCGCCTTCCGCGAAGCGGCCGATGCCGAAAACACGCGCGCCAAGCTGGCTCTGATGGGCTTCGAAGCCACCGTGTCCGACCGCACCACCGATACCGGCGTGCTGCATCGCGTGCGCATGGGACCCTTCACCCAGGTGGAGGCCATGAACAAGGTGCGTTCCAAACTGTCCGAAAACGGCGTGGATGTCGCCGTCGTCCGCAACCAGCGCTGAACCGGCGCATATACCTGAACGGAGCCACGATGCAATTGCTGAAGAAGATACTCGCTGTCCTCGCCCTGTGCAGCGTGGCGCTGGGCGCCTCCGCCTCGCCCGCCGACCCGAAAAACGGCGTCGAGTACACGACGCTGCCGACGCCGCAGAATACCGACACCGGCAAGAAAATCGAGGTCATCGAGTTCTTCGCCTATTACTGCCCGCACTGCAATGCCTTCGAGCCTTCGCTGGCCGAATGGGTGCGCAAGCAGGGCGACAACATCGTCTTCAAGCGCGTGCACGTCCCATACGACAACAACACATTGCCGCAGCAGCGCCTGTTCTACACGCTGGAAGCGCTTGGCCTGCTGGAGCAGTACCATGCCAAAGTCTTCGCCGCCATGCACAAGGAACGCAACCGCCTGCGCAGCGACGACGCCGTGTTCGAATGGGCCGCCAAGAACGGCATCGAGCGCAACAAATTCGCCGATGCCTACAACTCTTTCGGCGTGGCCGCCAAGGTACGCCGTTCGGGCGCGCTGATGGAAGCCTACAAGATCGATTCCTGGCCCGCCATCGTCATCGACGGCCGCTTCCAGACCGCGCCGCATATGGCGCACGCCAATGCCGGCGGCGCGCAGGACGAGGCGGCCTACCACCAGTCCGCCCTGACGGTGATGGACTATCTGGCCGCCAAGGCCAAGTCTGAAAAGAAGTAATGTCCACCCCGGCGCGGCTCGGGAACTGAGCGCATCATGGTACTGAACCGCGTTTTCATCACCGGCGCATCGAGCGGCATCGGCGCCGCTCTCGCCATGCAATATGCAAGGCAAGGCGCCACGCTCGGCCTGCTGGCCCGCCGTGGCGATGCTCTGCAGGCGCTGATCGCTACCCTCCCCAACGCCGAACGCCACCGCGTCTATGCGGCCGATGTGCGCGACAGCGCCGCCCTGCGCGCCGCCGCCGCGGACTTCCTGGCCCATGCCGGCGGCGTGGACGTGGTCATCGCCAATGCCGGCATTTCGCATGGCACGCTGACCGAGCTGGAAGAAGACCTGCCGGTATTCGACGCGGTGTTCGCCACCAATGTCACGGCCACCGTCGCCACCTTCTCGCCCTTTATCGCCGCCATGCGCGCGCAGGGAACGCCGGCGCGCCTGGTCGGCATCGCCAGCGTGGCCGGCGTGCGCGGGCTGCCGGGCGGCGGCGCCTACAGCGCGTCCAAAGCCGCAGTGGCCACTTACTGCGAATCGCTGCGGCTGGAAATGCGGCCATATGGCATCCAGGTCGTTACCATCGCCCCCGGCTATATCGACACGCCGATGACACAGAAGAATGCCTACGCCATGCCCTTCCTGATGGCGCCCGACCAATTCGCCGCCGCCGCCGTGCAGACGATTGCGCGCGGCAGCCGCTATCGCGTTATCCCATGGCAGATGGGCGTGGTTGCCAGAGTGCTGCGCCTGCTGCCCAATTTTATTTACGACCTGGCCTTTACAAAGGCGCCGCGCAAAGCGCGCAAGACCGCGATATGAATAACGATACCAACACCACGCTGAACGCAGCGGCCATCGCGGCCGGCTGCGCCGCCAGCGCCTCCCACGTCGCCATCGAAGTGGTGGCGGAAACCGGCTCCACCAATGCCGACCTGCTGGCGCGCCTGCCGGGCGCAGCGAAGGCCGCCGCCGATGCGCCCCAGGACGTGCTGGGCGATACCGGCCTGCTCGACGGCCCCACCCTGCGCATCGCCCATGAGCAGACGGCGGGACGCGGCCGCGCCGGCCGGCCCTGGCTGTCCGCACCGGGCGCCTCGCTGACCTTCTCGCTGGCCTGGCCCTTCAAAGGCCCGCTGCAGCAGCTGGCCGGCCTGCCGCTGGCGGTGGGCGTGGCCATCGCCGAAACCGTCGCTTCGCTCGGCGTGCCGGTGCAACTGAAATGGCCGAACGATGTGCTGCGCGACAGCGCCAAGCTGGCCGGCATTCTGGTCGAAACCCAGAGCGCGCCCGATAGCCGCATCTGGGCCGTGATCGGCTGCGGCATGAATCTGCTGATGCCCGATGAACTGGAAGCGGGCATCGGCCGCAGCGACGTCGCCTCCGCGCCCTGGCTGGCGCAGATGGAGCGCAACGCGCTGGTGGCGGCCCTGCTCAGCCGCCTGGCCGGCGCGCTGGCCGAATTCGACGATGCCGGCTTCGCCGCCTTCGCCGAACGCTGGAACGCACTGCAAGCCTGGCGCGGCGAGCCGGTCAGCATTCTCGACCAGGGCCAGATCGTGCAGCAAGGCCTGGCGGCCGGCGTAGACGATATCGGCCGCCTGCTGCTCGACACGCCGTCCGGCCGCGTCGCCGTGCTGTCGGGCGATGTCTCGCTGAGGCGCACGGCATGAAGCTGTTGATCGACGCCGGCAATACCCGCATCAAGTGGGCCTTGGTGGACGAGCAGGCCGCAGCGCTCGACGCCTGGCTGGCTTCCGGCGCCGTCATGCACGCCGACGCCGCGCGCCTTGGCGGCGACTGGCAAGCCGCATTGGCCGCCCTGCCCGGGCGCAGCGTGCGCGGCGTGCTGGCCGCGAATGTGGCCGGCGCCGGCGTGCGCGAAAACCTGGAACAGATGCTGGCCGCCGTGCCGGGCCTGTCCGCGCTGGCGATCGAATGGTTCGCCTCCGTGCCCGAACGGGCCGGCCTGCGCAACGGCTACCGCAATCCCGGCCAGCTGGGCTGCGACCGTTTCGCCGCTGCCATCGGCGCCCATGCACTGGCGCAGGGCCGTCCCATCATCGTCGCCAACTGCGGCACCGCCACCACCATCGACGCGGTGACGGCCGACGGCATCTTCCTCGGCGGGATGATCCTGCCCGGCCTGGGCCTGATGGCCACCTCGCTCGCGCGCAACACCGCCCAGCTGCCGCAGATCGCCCAGGACGCCGTCCTGCCCGCAGGCTTTGCCGACAACACCGACGATGCCATCCTGAGCGGCTGCCTGGCCGCGCAAGCCGGCGCCATCGAACGCGCATTTACCCTGCATGGCGCCAGCGAATGTATTATCTCGGGCGGAGCGGCGCCGTACATCGCCCGCACCCTCGCCCTGCCGCACCGGCATATCGAGAACATCGTCATGATTGGATTGCACGCTGCCGCGCGCAGCGCCTGAAGGATCGACCGTGCTGAAACTGCTCTTCTTCCTGCTGCTCGCCGCCAATGCCGCGCTGTTTGCCTTTGGCGAAGGCTACCTCGGCCACTTCAGCGGCAGCGAGCGCGAACCGGCGCGCCTGCAAAACCAGCAGAACGCAGATAAGCTGGCCCTGATCAGTGCCGCCAAAGCCAGCGCCAACGTCGCCGCCGCCGCGCCACCGCCGCCACCCGTGGCAAAGGACGAGCCGGAAACCATCGCCTGCCTGGAAATCGGCAACTTCCTCCTGCCCGACGCGCGCCGCTTCGAAGCGCAGATCGCCGCGCTCGGCCTGGGCGACCGCCAGGCGCGCCGCAACCTGCCCGGCCAGGAAATCACCGGCTACATCGTCTACATCCCGCCGCAAGGCAGCAAAGAAGGCGCCGACAAGAAAGCCGGCGAACTGCGCGCGCTGGGCGTCACCAACTATTTTGTCATTTCCGACAATAGCCCGCTGCGCTGGGCCATCTCCCTGGGCGTCTTCAAGACCGAGACCGCCGCCCAGAACCTGCTGGCCACCCTCAACAAACAAGGCGTCCACAGCGCCCGCAGCGCACCGCGCATGAGCGCCAGCAAGCAGATGGCCTTCCAATTCCGCGGCATCAGCCGCGAAACCAAAGGCAGCCTGCTGCAAATCGCCGAAAAATTCCCCGCCCAAGAAAGCCGCGCCTGCAAATAAGCCCGGCCCGGCGTTTTCGCTGGATCAAACTTGGGGGCGCGGGCTTAGCGCTGGATGATGAGGGGCTTGAGCTTGAGGGCCGTTGGCAGGCGCTGGGCGGCTTGGGCTGCGTCCTGGCGGCTGGCGAAGGGGCCGCCGTACAGGCGGTAGACGCTGCCGGCTTGGACGATCTCGTAATCGGGTCCACTGCCGGCAGACATCAGCTGGCTGCGCGCGGCTTCGGCGTTTTCCTGGCGCGAGTAGGCACCCAGCTGCAGATAGTAGTTGCCCTGGCCTGTGGCTGCGGCGGCACTGGCCGGTGCTGCATCGCCGGTCGCCTGCACGCTGTCATTGGCGGGCTGGATGCTGCCGGTGTCGGCGCCGGCTGTGCCAAGGGTGCTCGCCTGCGCTGCCGGTGCGGCTTCCGGCGCGCTGCGGCTGACGGCCAGCATCGGCGCCGCTTTCGGCATCGCGCGCGGGGTTTGGCCGCCTTGCTGCCAGGCTGGCTGCTGCGCGGCAGCTTGCGCTGGCGCGGCCTGCACCGATGCGGTTTGCACGGACGCGCTCTGCTCGGATGGCAGCGCCACCTGACGGGCGCCGGTGTCGCCGCTTTTCTTGCGCGCTTCCGCCATGGCCGCCATATCGGACGGCAGCAGGCGCACCACTTCGAGCTGGTGGCTGCCTTTGCCCAGCAGGCCCAGTTTCAGCGCGGCCGTGTAAGAGACGTCGATGATGCGTGTCGAGTGGAATGGTCCGCGGTCATTGATGCGCACCACCACCACATTGCCGTTATCCAGGTTCGTGACCTTGGCATAGGACGGAATCGGCAGCGTCGGATGGGCCGCCGTCATCTTGTACATATCGTATAGCTCGCCCGACGAGGTGCGCTGGCCATGGAATTTCTTGCCATACCAGGTGCCCAGGCCGCGCTGCACGAAAGGCTTGTCGCCGGAGATCGGCGTGTAGGTTTTGCCCAGCACGACGTAGGGACGGTTGGCGCGCGGCAGCGGCGGCTCTTCGCGCGGTTCAGCGTCCGGGGTTTGCATCAGATTGGGCGGTGGATTCTCGCCGGGGCCATCGTCTTTGTAGTAGCCGCCACGTCCCGAGTTCGCCGGCGGCAGCACCGGCACGCCGGGTTCCTGGGCACGCGGCTTGGCGGCGGGCGGCGTGGGCGTCGGCTTGCTTGAAGGATTCAGCGGCACGCTGGTACATCCGGCCAGCGCCAGCAGGGCCAGTGCGAGCGCACCGGCCGCGCAGCGTTGAAGGGTGTTTTGCATCATGTCTGTACCAGCTTTCTGTGACGTTGAATACTCATCAGGATGCCCGAGGCCAGACCCAGCGTCAGCAGCGCAGTGCCGCCGTAACTCATGAATGGAAGAGGCACCCCGACGACCGGCAGAATGCCGCTTACCATGCCCATATTGACGAAGGCATAGGTGAAGAAAATCATGGTGATGGCGCCTGCCAGCAGGCGCGTGAAGAAGTTGGGTGCGCCGCCGGCGATCATCAGCCCGCGCCCGATCAGCAGCAGGTAGAGGAACATCAGGAAGAGATTGCCCGCCAGGCCGAATTCTTCCGAATACACGGCGAAGATAAAGTCGGTGGTGCGTTCGGGGATGAATTCGAGGTGGGCCTGGGTGCCCTCTTTCCAGCCCTTGCCGAACATGCCGCCCGAACCCACGGCAATGGTGGACTGGATGATGTGGAAGCCCTTGCCCAGCGGGTCGGAGGTGGGGTCGATCAGGGTCAGCACGCGCTCGCGCTGGTAGTCGTGCAGCATGGACCAGGCCACCGGCATGCTGGCCGCGCCCATCAGCACCAGCGCCGCCAGCGCCTTCCACGACAGGCCGCCGAGGAAGATCACGCAGAAGCCGGCAGCGATCACCAGCATGGCCGTGCCCAGGTCGGGCTGGCGCATGATGAGCACCGTCGGCACCAGCAGCAGCACGGCGGCGATGGCGTAGGCGTGCCAGCGCAGCTGGCCCTGGTGCTGCTGGAAGAACCAGGCCAGCATCAGCGGCACGGCGATCTTGGCGAATTCGGAAGGCTGGATGTCAATGACGCCGATGTGCAGCCAGCGCCGCGCGCCCAGCTTGATCACACCGAACAGCGCCACAGCCACCAGCAGCATCACCGTGATCACATAGGCGGGCAAGGCGATGCGCATCATGGTCTGCGGCGAGACGTTCGCCACCACCCACATGACGAAGAAGGACATGCAGATATTGCGGATCTGGTCTTCGATCTTGCCGGGAATGCCCATGCTGGCCGACATCAGCGTAAACAGGCTGGTGGTCAGCAGCATAATGAGGATGAGCATCAGCGGTATGTCGAAGACCGCGAAATAGGGACGCAGACGGCGCGCCAGGGAACGTCGTTCATTGATGGACATGCTTACCTCACTCTTTCTGGCGCGGTGGCACCGTGGCCGGCTGCTGCTGCACCGGCTGCGGCGCGGGACGCGGTCCCGGCGCGGCTTGCGCAGGCGAGGCGGGCGCCGTTTGCGCCGGACGAACAGGCGCCGGTACCGCTGTCGCAGGTTTAGGCGGCGCCGCAGCCGCGGCTCCCGTAGGCGCCGCTCTGGGCGCAGGTCCAGCAGCCGGCGCGGTGGCGCCAGTACCAGCCGGCGCTGCCGGCCGCGCTTGCGCAGGCTGCGTCGCGGCGGGTTTGCCGGCGGGAGCAGCGCCCGGCTTCACGCCGTGGCTGTGCGTATGGCCATGCGCGGCGGCTGGAGGCGTGACCGGCGACATCAGCGGCGGCTCGGCCTGCGCCTGTTCCGCGCGGCGCTGTTCCATGATGGCGGCGATTTCCTCTTCCTCGCTCAGCTCTTCGATCGGCTGCAGCGATTCGGCGTCTTCCTTCGGCACCTTGGTCGTGTCTTTCTCGGTCGGGCGTTTGCCCAGCAGGTAGAAGTCCAGCACTTTGCGCGCGATCGGCGCCGCGATCTGGCCGCCGAAACCGGCATTCTCCACGATCATGGCCAGCACGATGCGCGGCTTGTCGGCCGGCGCGAAGGCGGTGAACCAGGCGTTGTCGCGCAGGCGTTCCGGCATGGTGGCCGCGTTGTACTTCTCGTTGGCCTTGATCGCCACCACCTGCGCCGTGCCGGTCTTGCCGCCCACGGTATAGCCTGCGCCGCCGAAGGAGCGGAAGGCCGTGCCGCCAGGTTCGCTGGTCACGCCCACCATGGCCTCCTTGATGAAGTCGATATTTTCCTGCTTGAGCGGAATGCGGTAGCTTTCCTTCGGCACGGTCAGCTTGCGCGTCTTGGTGGCGCCGTCCTCGATGATCTTCACCAGGTGCGGCTTCATCACCACGCCGTTGTTAGCCAGGATAGACACGGCATGCGCCACTTGCAAGGGCGTGTAGGAGTTGTAGCCTGATCCGTTACTGACCGAGATAGTATCGCCGCCCACCCATTTGCCGGCGCGCGGATTTTTCTTGAAGCGGTTCTGCTTCCATTCCTGCGAAGGCAGCACGCCCGACTTCTCGTTCTCGAGGTCGATGCCGGTCGGCTGGCCGAAGCCGAAGGGCTTCATGAAGTCGTGGATATTGTCGATGCCCATATCGCGGCCCAGGGCATAGTAGTAGGTATTGCAGGACACGACGATGGACTTGCGCATATCGACGGTGCCGTGGCCATACACCACGTCGTCGCGGAATTTGTGGTTGCCCAGGTAGTAGTAGCCCGGATCGTGAATCGCCTGGCTGGTGGTGCGCTTGCCCAGCTCCAGCGCGGCCAGTGCCATGAATGGCTTGAAGGTGGAGCCCGGCGCATAGGTGCCGGACAGCGGGCGGTTCACCATCGGCTTGTCGAGCGAGGTATTCAGCTCATTCCAGCTTTGCTGGTCGATGCCGTCCACGAACAGATTGGGGTCGTAGCCGGGACGCGAGACATAGGCCAGCACGTCGCCGGTCGATGGCTCGATCGCCACCAGCGCGCCGCGCCATTCGCCGAAAGCTTCTTCCACCACTTTCTGCAGTTCGATATCGATGGAGAGAATCAGATTGCTGCCGGGCGTGGGCGCCTTGCGCGACAGGGTTTGCACGGCGCGGCCGCCGGCGGACACTTCCACCTCTTCGTAGCCGGTCACGCCATGCAGATAGCGCTCGTAGCTCTTTTCCAGGCCTTCCTTGCCGATGTAGTCGGTACCGTTGTAGTTGGAGGCATCGTCGGATGCTTCCAGCGTTTTCTTTTCGTTCTGGTTAATGCGGCCGATATAGCCGATGACGTGGGAGGCCACCTCGCCCAGCGGATACTGACGGAACAGGCGCGCCTGGATTTCCACGCCGGGGAAGCGGAAGCGCTGGGCCGAGAAGCGCGCCACCTCATCGTCCGTCAGACGGGTGCGCAGCGGCACGCTCTCGAAATTCTTGGAGTCGTCCAGCAGCTTCTTGAAGCGGCGCCGGTCCTTGGGCGTGACCTCGACCAGGGTTGCCAGTTCATCGATGGTGGCGTCCAGCGGAATGCGCAGCTTGGACGGGGTGATCTCCAGCGTGTAGGCCGAGTAGTTGCGGGCCAGGACCACGCCGTTGCGGTCCATGATCAGGCCGCGGTTGGGCACCACCGGCACCAGGGCGATGCGGTTGTCCTCGGCCTTGGCGGCGTAATGGCTATGCTGAATGACTTGCAGCCAGATGAAGCGCGCCAGCAGCAGGCCAAAGCAGACAAAGACCAGCAAGCCGATCACCGCCAGACGGCGGCGGAACAGCTGGAGTTCGCGTTCGTTGTTCTTCAGTTCTGTCATTGCAGCGCTACTCAGATCGGACGCGTATGGTCTTTATCGACGGCGCGCCGCTGCGGCGCCAGCAGCAAGGCGCTGACCACCGGCCAGAGCATGACAGCCACAAAGCTCTCGATGAAGTAATACCAGCTGGGGAATTTGCCGGAGACGATGAAGCGCACCGTCAGCTGCACGGTCTGCGCCAGCAGCAGCAGCGGCAGCACATGCAGGGCCTGGGTCGAGACGCGGAACCACAGCACGCGGCGGTGGATCATGATCGCCAGATAAGACAGCAGGGTGTAGGCCAGCGCATTCTCGCCCAGCAGGGTGGCGTCATGCACGTCCATCAGCAGGCCAAGCAGGAAGGCGGTGCCGATGCCGACCTTGCGCGGCTGATGCACGCCCCAGAACACCAGGGTCAGCGCCACGAAATCCGGCACGCCGACGAAACGGCCCCAGGGCAGAAGGTTCAGCAGGAAAGCGCAGAACAGGCTGAAGGCGATAAACAGAGGGCTGACCGGCAGCAGAATATATTGAGGGCGATTCATCGCGCGGCCTCCCTGGACTCATTGGGCTTGGTTGCATGCGGTGCGGCAGCGGCGGCAGGACGCAGATTGGTCGCCGGCGCAGCGCCGGAAGGTGCCGCGGCGCCATTCGCGGCGGGACGCAGCGCCCCCGCCGGAGCGGCGGCAGGCGTTCCCGCAGCGGTTGGCGCAGCGGCGGCAGCGGCAGGCGCCGTGCCGGCGGGATTGGCGGCGGCGGGCGCCGCGTTTGCCGCTGGGGCGCCGGCAGCAGCGCCAGTGCCGGTGGCCGCGCTGGTCGACGGGCCGCGCTTCTTACCCGGCTTGACGACTTCTTCCGCCGGCGGACGTGGCAGCATTTCGGGCGGCGACATCAGGATCAGCAGTTGGCGGTTGCGTTCGATGCCGGCCAGCGGCTGGCACACCACGCGGCCGAACGCGCCGTTGGCATTGTTCTCGACCTGGATCACGCGCGCCACGGCCAGACCGGCCGGATATACGCCGTCGATGCCGGAGGTGATCAGGATATCGCCGACCTGCACATCGGCATTCGGCGCCATGAAGCGCAGGTCCAGATTGCCGGACTGGCCACGGCCATACGCCACGCTGCGCAAGCCATTGCGCAGCAGCTGCACCGGGATGGCCTGCTCCTTATCGGTCAGCAGCGTCACCTCGGAGGTGAAAGGGAAAACACGCGTCACCTGGCCGACCACGCCCTGGTTGTCGATCACGGGCAGCCCCAGGGCCACGCCCTGCTGGGTGCCGCGGTCCAGCACCACCTTGCGGGCGGCGGCGTCGCGCGCGTCGTACAGAATTTCGGCCAGCATGGATTTGCCCGGCACATGCTCGCGCGCGTCCAGGAGGCGGCGCAGCTGGTTATTTTCAGCCTGCAGGAGCTGGGCTTGCTGCAAGGTCTGGGAAGTGGCGATCTGCTGCTGGCGCAGTTCGCGCACCTGCTTTTCCATGGCCGACAGCGTGGAGAAATAACTGCCCACCCCATTCATCGCGTCGCGCGGCAGCAGGGCCGCCATCTGCAGCGGATACAGCACCGTGCCTACCGCCTGGCGCACCACGCTCAGGGCGCCCAGGCGGGCGTCGGCCAGCAGCAGTCCGATCGAAATGAAGGCGAATAGCATCACCTTGGCGCGGGCGGATGCGCCTTGCTTGAAAAGCGGCGGAGGACTGTATTCCATGACTTCCAATAAGGAAGGGCGGCTCGCGCCGCCCTCTTAAACAACTTACTCGTAGGAGAAGATGGACCCCAGCTGGTCCATGCGCTCCAGTGCCATGCCCGAGCCGCGCACCACGCAGGTCAGCGGATCTTCCGCCACCAGCACCGGCAGGCCGGTTTCTTCCATCAGCAGGCGGTCCAGGTCGCGCAGCAGCGCGCCGCCGCCGGTCAGCATCATGCCTTTTTCGGCGATGTCGGCGCCCAGTTCCGGCGGGGTCTGTTCCAGCGCGTTCTTCACGGCCGACACGATATTGTTGAGCGGGTCGGTCAGCGCTTCCAGGATCTCGTTGGACGAGATGGTGAAGGAGCGCGGGATGCCTTCCGACAGGTTGCGGCCCTTGACTTCCATTTCCTTGACTTCGGAGCCAGGGAAGGCGGAGCCGATGGCTTTCTTGATCGCCTCGGCGGTCTGTTCGCCGATCAGCATGCCGTAGTTGCGGCGGATGTAGTTGACGATAGCTTCATCGAATTTGTCGCCGCCCACGCGCACCGAACCTTTGTACACCATGCCGCCCAGCGAGATGATGCCCACTTCGGTGGTGCCGCCGCCGATGTCGACCACCATCGAGCCGGTCGCGTCGGATACCGGCAGGCCGGCGCCGATCGCCGCTGCCATCGGCTCTTCGATCAGGTAGACCTGGGAAGCGCCGGCGCCCAGCGCCGATTCACGGATCGCGCGGCGCTCCACCTGGGTCGAGCCGCAGGGAACGCAGATGATGATGCGTGGCGAAGGACGGAAGAATTTGGAGTCGTGCACCATGCGGATGAACTGCTTGAGCATCTGCTCGGTGACGGTGAAGTCGGCGATCACGCCGTCTTTCATCGGGCGGATCGCCTCGATATTGCCAGGCACTTTGCCCAGCATCTGTTTTGCTTCCTTGCCGACCGCCTGGATCGTTTTCTTGCCATTCGGGCCGCCTTCCTGGCGGATTGCTACGACCGAAGGTTCATCGAGCACGATGCCCGAGCCGCGGACGTAGATAAGGGTGTTGGCCGTGCCCAGATCGATGGCCAGATCGGAAGAGATATACCTGCGTAAAAAACCAAACATGAGTGTCCTGTAGCGCTGTGCCCGCGCGGTGGGCAGTTATCGGGAGTCCTGTGCAGATGCCGCAGCGCGGGAATTCAGCGCCAGCAACGCATCAACCCGCCATTCTACCTTATAATCTGCCTGCTATTTGTCAAAAATCCACAGGAAAATGCGGCTTCGTAAGCCATATTTTGCGGGATATTCGCCGGGGTTTATACGTCAGATAGCAGAAATTATAAGTAAATTATCAACACTACAATTTAACGCGCGGTTCAGCCGCGCTGCACGCCATGTCCCTGACACCATCCGACGTAAAACGCATCGCCCATCTGGCCCAATTGGAAATGGGCGACGAGCAGTCCGCCACCATGCTGGAAAAGCTGAACGGCATCTTTGCGCTGGCCGAACAGATGCAGGCGGTGAATACCGACGGCGTCGCGCCGCTGAGCCATCCGCTGGCCGCCCACATGGACAATATCGCCCTGCGCCTGCGCGAGGACGCGCCGACCGAGCCGAATCGCCGCGATGCTTACCAGCAGGTCGCGCCGAAGACCGAAGACGGCCTGTATCTGGTGCCGAAAGTGATCGAATAAGCAGGCTTGCCCGCGCCGCGCCGCCCGTTTGCCGCGCCGCGCGCCCTGCCCGTCCCGCACCGCCGAACCGAATTGACGAAACCCATGCATACCAAAACGATTAAAGAGCTCTCCACGCTCCTGCAAAACAAAGAGATCAGCGCCACCGCGCTGGCCACGCACTTCCTCGACCGCATCGAAGCGAGCGACCTGAATGCCTTCCTGCACGTGGACCGCGCCCTGACCCTGGCCCAGGCGGCCGAAGCCGACCAGCGCCTGGCCGCCGGCAATGCCGGCCCGCTGACCGGCGTGCCCATCGCCCACAAGGACATCTTCGTCACCAAGGACTGGCGCTCGACCGCCGGCTCGAAGATGCTGGCCAACTATGTCAGCCCCTTCAACGCCACCGTGGTCGAGAAGTTCAACGCGGCCGGCATGGTCACGCTGGGCAAGCTCAATTGCGACGAATTCGCCATGGGTTCGGGCAATGAGAACTCGGCTTTCGGCCCGGTGCTGAATCCTTGGGACAAAAAAGCCGTGCCGGGCGGTTCCTCGGGCGGTTCCGCCGCTGCCGTGGCCGCGCGCCTGGCGCCCGGCGTGACCGGCACCGACACCGGCGGCTCGATCCGCCAGCCGGCCGCCTTCTGCGGCATCACCGGCATCAAGCCGACCTACGGCCGCGTCTCGCGCTTCGGCATGATCGCCTTCGCCTCCTCGCTCGACCAGGGCGGCCCGATGGCGCAGACGGCGGAAGATTGCGCCCTGCTGCTGTCGGCCATGGCCGGCTTCGACGAGCGCGATTCCACCAGCCTGTCGCCGGAACAGGGTGGCGTGCATGAAGACTTCAGCCGCGACCTGGAACAGCCCCTGACCGGCCTGCGCATCGGCGTGCCGCGCGAATACTTCGGCGAAGGCCTGGCGGCCGACGTGGAAAAAGCCGTGCGCGCCGCGCTGCAGAAATACGTGGAACTGGGCGCCACCCTGGTCGACATCTCGCTGCCGAACACCAAGCTGTCGATTCCGGCCTACTACATGATTGCCCCGGCGGAAGCCTCGTCCAACCTGTCCCGCTTCGACGGCGTGCGCTTCGGCCACCGCGCCGCCGAGTACAAGGATCTGCAGGACATGTACAAGAAAACCCGCGCCGAAGGCTTCGGTCCCGAGGTGCAGCGCCGCATCATGGTCGGCACCTATGTGCTGTGCCACGGCTACTACGACGCCTACTACCTGAAGGCGCAGAAGATCCGCCGCCTGATCGCCCAGGACTTCGAAGCGGTGCTGAACGGCCCGAACGCCGTCTGCGACGTGATCATGGGCCCGGTGGCGCCGAGCGTGGCCTGGGACATCGGCGACAAGGCCGACGATCCGGTGGCCAACTACCTGGCCGACATCTTCACCCTGTCCACCAGCCTGGCGGGCCTGCCCGGCATGTCGATCCCTTGCGGCTTCGGCGAAGGCGAGAAGAACGGCAATCGTCCGGTCGGCCTGCAAATCATCGGCAACTACTTCAGCGAAGCGAAGCTGCTCAACGTCGCCCACCAGTACCAGCTGGCGACCGACTGGCACAAGCGCGCGCCCCAGGGCATCTAAAAGAACACAGGAATAGCGAGAACAATATGGAATGGGAAGTCGTTATCGGTCTTGAGAACCACGTGCAGCTCACGACCGGCTCCAAAATTTTCAGCGGTTCGCCAACCACTTTCGGCGCCGCCCCCAACACCCAGGCCAGTCCGGTGGACCTGGCCCTGCCCGGCGTGCTGCCGGTGATGAACAAGGCGGCCGTGGAGCGCGCCATCCGCTTCGGCCTGGCCGTGGGCGCCAAGGTCGCGCCGCGCTCCATTTTCGCGCGCAAAAACTACTTCTACCCCGACCTGCCGAAGGGCTACCAGATCAGCCAGTTCGAAGACCCGGTGGTGCAAGGCGGCCAGCTGACCTTCGGCTACGAGAAGGATGGTGAATTCGTCACCAAGACCGTGAACCTGACGCGCGCCCACCTGGAAGAAGACGCCGGCAAATCGCTGCACGAGGACTACCACGGCATGTCGGGCATCGACTTGAACCGCGCCGGCACGCCGCTGCTGGAAATCGTCTCCGAGCCTGAAATCCGCAGCGCCGCCGAAGCCGTGGCCTACGCCAAAGCCCTGCACGGCCTGGTGGTCTGGCTCGGCGTCTGCGACGGCAATATGCAGGAAGGTTCCTTCCGCTGCGACGTCAACGTCTCCGTGCGCCCGAAAGGCCAGAAGGAATTCGGCACCCGCTGCGAGATCAAGAACCTGAACTCCTTCCGCTTCATCGAAGAAGCCGTGCACGTCGAAGTGCGCCGCCAGATCGAACTGATCGAAGACGGCGGCAAGGTGGTGCAGGCCACCCGCCTGTACGACCCGGACAAGAAGGAAACCCGCGCCATGCGCAGCAAGGAAGACGCGCAGGATTACCGCTACTTCCCGGACCCGGACCTGCCGCCGCTGACCATCTCGCAAGAGTGGATCGAGCAGGTGAAGGCCGATATGCCCGAGCTGCCGGCATCCATGCGCGCCCGCTTCATCGAGCAGTACAAACTGTCCGACTACGATGCGCTGATCCTGACCTCGTCCAAAGCCATGGCCGGCTACTACGAAGCCGTGGTGGCGCAAGCCGGCATGGACAATGCCAAGGTCGCGGCCAACTGGCTGATGGGCGACGTCTCCTCGACGCTGAACCGCGCCGACGTCGGCATCGAAGAAGCGCCGGTGGCGCCGGCGCAGCTGGGCAATATGCTCAAGCGTATCGCCGACGGCACCATCTCCAACAAGATCGCCAAGGAAGTCTTCGGCGCCATGTGGGAAGCCAAATCGGCCGACGAGAACCTGGTCGACGCCATCATCGAAGCCAAGGGTCTGAAGCAGATTTCCGACGTCGGCGCGCTGGAAGCCATCGTCAACGAAGTCATCGCCAACAACGAGAAGTCCGTCGAACAATACCGCGCCGGCAAGGAAGCGGCCATCAACGCCCTGATCGGCCAGGCCATGAAAGCTTCGAAAGGCAAGGCCAACCCCGGCCAGCTGACCGAGCTGCTGAAGCAAAAACTGGCGGGCTGATAGCCTTGCCAACAAAAAAACCGGGGACAAACCCCGGTTTTTTTTCGCCCTGGCGTCAGCTCAAGCCGCGATGGCCAGGCGCTCGCCCATCCAGCGCAGGATGTCGG
Source organism: Massilia sp. BJB1822 (assembly GCF_013369485.1). Lineage (GTDB taxonomy): Bacteria > Pseudomonadota > Gammaproteobacteria > Burkholderiales > Burkholderiaceae_D > Rugamonas. The sequence goes on along the minus strand of NZ_JABWEB010000018.1, from coordinate 25,495 downwards.
CGAAGATTGCGTCGCGGTTGGTTTCGTTGAAGTTCTCGTGGTAGTTGGCCGGGTGGCGGTGGTAATCGAGCAGCTTGCCGTCTATGGTCTTCAGCATGGCTTCGCTGGCGTCGGCATTGGCCAGCTTGTCGTCGCCGGCCACCACGGCATAGACCGGGAAGCGCCAAGTCGGCATCTGCTCCACCAGGCCTTTTTGCGCCTGCTGCAAGGCGTAGCCGAAACGCGCCGTGATTTCGGTGGCGCGGATATTGTCGCGCTCATCGGCGTAGTGGCGCTCGGTGATGGTCTTGTCATGGGTCAGCTTGTCGGTCAGCGATTCCAGCGGCACCTTCATGGTCGGCATCACGGCCGCGATCAGGCCGGACAAGGCGACCAGGATGCCCGGCACCTTGATCGCATTCACGTAGTAAGGCGAGGACAGGATGAAGCCTTTCACCGTGTCGTCGCGCTGCAGGCGCTCCAGTCCCAGCCGGGTGGCGATCAGCGCGCCCATCGAATGGCCCATGATGAAGACCGGCAGGCCGTGGTAGTGCAGGCGCACCCAGTGCAGGAAGAGTTCCGCCTCGTCGAGGAAGATATCGAAATCGGGAATGTCGACGCGGCACGCGTTTTCGTGGCCGCACATATCGAAGCTGACGGTGGCAAAGCCGTACTGGCGGAAGTAGAGCGCCGGGGTCACATAGTCGCCCGCATGGGCCATGCCGCCGTGCAGGGCCAGGATCACCGCATGCGGCTGCGCCGGTTCCCACACATGCACCTTGCGCTCCACACCGCCCCGTCCCTTGAACTGCGCGATCCGGTCTTCCGAAAATCTCATCCCTGCTCCTTATTCGAATAATTATTGGCTGCCGCCGGCCTGCTTCCAGTTGCGTTCCGATGCCATCCAATATCCTGGCTCAGTATAGCCAGAATTGCAACGGACGGGCAAGCTGGCACAAATGCCTACTCCGGCAGGATAGGAATGGTCCCGGCGTGGCGGCGCGCGGCCGTTTGCGCGGCGAGGGCGGCGCGAATTCCGTCCAGGCGGCGGCCATCGCGGTACAGCAGGTTGTAGCTTTCAAAAGGAATCATCTTGCCGTCCGGCTGGGCGAAATGGACGCAGGATTTCTTGAGTGCCCGCACGTCGAGCGAATAGGCATCCATGAACTGCACGATCAGCACTCGGAACACATTGTCATAGCGCAGTTCGGACGGCGCGGCCACCAGCGGCAGGCAGCACATCAGCTCCGACAGGCAGTTGGCCTGCGATTCCGGAGAATGGTTGGTCGAGAACAGCTTGAAGACCTGCTCCTTCACCATACCGTGCATGGCCGGGTCGCGCTCGAACACGATGGTGTTGCCGCTGCCCTCGACCAGGGTTTGCGGATCGAGATAGCGCGTCAGCGGCACCGCCCGTCCGGCGCTCTTGATGGCATAGGCCATGGCCAGGGTATCGGGATTGCAAGGCACCGGCACCACGTCCTGCAGGGTGAACAGAGCGCTCTGCTCGGCGATCTTGCGGCGGATTTCCGATACCGTCAGGCGGTGCAGACGCGGATCGTAGTTCTCCACCCGGCCCGCATCCTGGATCGGCTGCAGGGTCACGCCGCGCACGCAGGGCTGCTGCAGGGCGAAATCGATGATGCTGCCGATTTCGCCGTCATTCAAGCCCTTCTTCAGCGTCACGACCAGGGTGGTGGAAAGGCCGGCTTCATTCAGGTTGGCCAGAGCCTGCTGACGGATGCGGCTCAGGTCCGCGCCGCGCAGCTCGCGGTGCACCTCGGCGCGCAGGGAATCGAACTGCAGGTACACTTCCACGCCGGGCGCATAGCCGGCCAGGCGCTGCACGAAGGCCTTGTCCTGCGCCAGCACGATGCCGTTGGTATTCACCATCACATGCTTGATGGGGCGCGCCTTGACCGCGTCCAGAATGTCCCAGAACTGCGGATGCAAGGTCGGCTCGCCGCCCGAGAGCTGCATCACATCGGCCTCGCCTTCATTTGCCATCACGGTGTCGAGCATGCGCAGCACCTCCTCCAGCGGTTTGTGGCGTTCGCGGTGCGTGCCGCTTTCGGCATAGCATACCGGGCAGTTCAGATTGCAGTTATCGGTGATTTCCACCACCGACAGGCAAGAATGCTGCATATGGTCGGGACACAGGCCGCAGTCGTAGGGACAGCCATATTCCATGCGCGTATTGAAGCGCTGCGGCATTTCCGGATGCTTGACGAAGACCTCGCGGCACAGGCGGTAGTATGCGGCGTCGTCGCTGACCAGCACGCGCTCGGCGCCGTGGGCGCTGCACCATTTGTCCATGAACACCTGGCCATCCTTGAAGATGATCTTCGCTTCCACCGGATGCAGACAGCTGGAACACACCGAGGTGGTGGTGTCGTAAAACAGATAGGGGCGGTTTTTTCTGCTCACGCGGGGACTCTTCGGGCTTGTTGAACAATCAGCGGGGTGTAGCACAGCAGCGCCAGCAGGCAGACCAGCTGAATGCCGCTCAGGCCCGCGCCATAATCGTAGGGCAGCGGCTTGATGGCGTCGACAAGCAGGCGCCAGGCCAGATAGCCCGCCAGGTAAAGTTTGAAGGCAAAGCCGGCCTGGCCGGCCCAGCGCGGCCGCTGGCGCAGCAGCCAGCCGCCCCAGGCCAGCACGAACAGCATGTCATAGATCTGGGTGGGATGGCGGGCCACGCCGTCGCCGAAATCCACGCCCCAGGGCAAGTCGGTGGGCAGGCCGTAAGTGCCGTCGTTCAACCCTGCCAGGAAGCAGCCGATGCGGCCGATCACGGTGCCGGCAATCAGCGGCAGGATAAACCCGTCGCCGGTGGAGTGGCGCACGCGCGCCAGTTTCTTGGCCAGCTCCACACCCAGCAGGCCGCCCAGCAGGCCGCCAACGAGCGATTGTCCGGCCGCCCAGGCGCCCAGGCTGGCCGCGGCGCTTTGCCATAGATGGGGATATTCGATCCAGAACACCAGCTTGTTGCCGATGGCCGCGCCCAGGATGCAACCCAGGACCACGGAGAAGGAGCTGCCTTGCAGGACACCCTCCTGGCTGGCGCGGCGGCGCTGCCAACGATACAGCTGGAAGCCGCCGGCCAGGGCCAGCCATTCGAATAGCAGATGAACCCATTGCGCCGTCTGCGGCGCCAGGACCAAGGCCTTCATGCCTCCGGTTTGCGGCCGGTATCGGTGTCAGCGGCCGAGCGGCGGAACAGGAGCCGGTATAGGACCAGGCCGCAGCCGGACGCGATGAGCAATCCCAGCAAGCCAAGCAGGAGCAGCGCCGGCGCATACCCTTGGCTGCCCAAGCTCAGGCCCAGGGCGCCGCACAGGCCGAAGCCCACCATCAAGACGCTGCAGGCGATGACGCACAGGGCGCGGGCAAGAGGGTTCATCGCTTCAGGAAGTGATGCTGAGGGTGATGCCCATTTCCGTCAGCAGGCTCAGATCGGCCAGGGTGAAATCCAGGCTGTAGGCGCCCTGTTCGGGCTCGGCGACGGTGAAGGCGATGCGCAGCTCAGCCGCGATCGACGCCACGTCGAAAGTGATGCCGCGCGCCTCGCATTCATGCAGGTAGGCGCGGATCTGGCGCATCAGGGTGTCGGGATTGCTTTCCTCGCCCAGATTGACATAGAAGCCGTCGTCGATGCGCACCCGGCCATCCGGCCGCACATCGCCCTTCTTCCAGTCGCTTTCCGGTTCGCTGGGCAGGCCGTCCCGCACGTCGGCTACGGTGGTCTCGTCACCGTAGACTTTCAAGCTAGCGATATTCATTCTTGCTCCGTTCTAATGTTGTAGCAAAGCAAGTACAGTCTAGCATAGGACGCGCCGCTGTCCAGCGGCGCACCGCAGAAGGCCTGCGCCAGATCAGGCCACGCCGTAGCGGCTGCGGTAAGCGGCCACCGCATCTTTATATTGCTGCAACTGCGGATCGGCGGCGGCGCCCGACAGATAGCCGAACAAATCTTCCAGGTTGCCGATCGAGATGACAGGAATGCCATAGTTCTGGCTCACTTCCTGCACCGCCGACAGCGCCGACATCTGGCCGTCCTTGCCGGCGCGCTCCATGCGGTCCAGGGCGATCAGCACGGCGCAGGGCTCGGCGCCGGCGGCGCGGATCATCTCCACCGATTCGCGCACCGAGGTGCCGGCCGAAATCACGTCGTCGATGATCACAACCTTCCCTTGCAGCTTGGCGCCCACCAGGGTGCCGCCTTCGCCGTGGTCCTTGGCTTCCTTGCGGTTGTAGGCGAAGGAGGTGTTGCGGCCCTTGCCGGCCAGCGCCATCGAGGTGGCCGAGGCCAGCGTGATGCCTTTATAGGCGGGGCCGAACAGCATATCGAATTCCACGCCCGAATCGAGCAGGGTCTGGGCGTAGAAATCGGCCAGACGCGCCAGGGTGGCGCCGTCGTGGAACAGGCCCGCGTTGAAGAAATAGGGCGATTGGCGCCCTGCTTTGGTCGTAAACTCCCCGAAGCGCAGCACACCCGCCGCGACGGAAAACGCGATAAACTCTTGCCTCAAATTGCTCATAATGCCTTATCCAGTAGTGAACTGCCTGTATTTTAATCTCCCAGCCCACCTATGCCAAAAATCATTTCCGCAAACCTGAACGGTATCCGCTCCGCCGCCAAAAAAGGCTTCTTCAACTGGATGGGCACGCAGTCGGCCGATTTCATCTGCGTGCAAGAGCTGAAAGCCCAGGCGTCCGACATGACCGAGGAATTCCTCAATCCGCACGGCTACCATGGCCACTTCCATTACGCCGAGAAGAAAGGCTATTCCGGCACTGGCATTTATAGCAAGATTGCGCCGGATTCGGTGCAGATCGGCTTCGGCAGCCCGGAATTCGATGCCGAGGGCCGCTATGTGCGCGCCGATTTCGGCGACCTGACCGTGATCTCGGTCTACTGCCCATCCGGCTCTTCCTCGCCCGAGCGCCAGGAAGCCAAGTTCCGCTTCATGGACCTGTTCCTGCCGCACCTGCTGCAGCTGCGCGCCGAAGGCCGCGAAGTGGTGATCTGCGGCGACTGGAATATCGCGCATAAAGAGATCGACCTGAAAAACTGGAAGGGCAATCTGAAAAACTCCGGCTTCCTGCCCGAGGAACGCGCCTGGATGACCAAGATTTTCGACGAAGTCGGCTTTGTCGACGTCCACCGCAGCATCGATCCGCGCGAAGAGCAGTACACCTGGTGGAGCAACCGCGGCCAGGCTTACGCGAAGAACGTGGGCTGGCGCATCGATTACCACGTCGCCACCGCCGGCATCGCGGGCAAGGCCAAGACCGTCAGCGTTTACAAGGATGAGAAGTTCTCGGATCACGCGCCGCTGATCATCGAGTACCATTGAGGGTATGAATACTGTACTTGTACTTTTCTTCCTCACCATCCAGAGCAGCTACCAGCGCAACGAGGAGTCGGAGGCCACGGAAGAGGCTTTCGACACCATCCAGTTCATCGTGACGGACAAAGGCGCCTGGCGCGTGAAGACCTTCGCCAGCGACCAGGACGTGCATGCGTGGGCGATCCAGGACGTGCCGGACGATATCATCGATCTGGCGGTGGACAGCACCAACGAGGAATACGGTGACGTGATCGCGCAAGCCTTCATCCTCGAAACCGACCAAGGCATCGCCGGCCTGCAGCGCGAGCTGCGCCAGCGCGGCCTGTCCGAGCACCTGGAAATCGCCCGCACCGGCATGCCTTACTGGACGCCGGAAGGTTCCAGCTACAGCGCCAAGTCCTCGCCCAACAAGCCGCTGGCCCACTGAGCGTTCAACGCATTACAGGCTACGCCGGCTTTCAAAGTAGCGCCATTCCCCGGTCAAAGGATCGGGGAAGCCGATGGCGCGCGCCAGCAGCTTGAGCGGCTGCGACACATCGTCCTCCTTGCAGGGCAAGGCCACAGGATAGAACGCATCGTTGACGATGGGGATGCCCAGCGCGGCCAGATGCACGCGCAGCTGGTGCTTGCGCCCCGTGTGCGGCCACAGGCGGTACAGCACCTGGCCGTCGGCGCGCCGCTCGGCCACATCGATCATGGTTTCCGAATTCGGCTCGCCCGCCTCTTCCTTCATGATGAAGAACTTGTCGCCGTCCACCATGCGGCTGCGGTAAAGGAAGGGGAAGTCGCGCCCGTCCAGCGGGCCAGCCAGCGCCTCATACTCCTTTTGCACCAGGCGTTTCTGGAACAGCGACTGGTAGGCGCCGCGGCTGTTCAGGTTCGACGAGAACACCACCACGCCCGCCGTTTCGCGGTCCAGGCGGTGGATCGGCACCAGGTCTTCGATGTCCAGCTTACGGCGCAGGCGCACCAGCAGGGTTTCCTGCAAAAAGCGCCCGGTCGGTATCGTCGGCAGGAAGTGCGGCTTGTCGGCCACCACCAGATGCTCGTCCTGGTAAATGATCTCTTCCTCGAAGGGGATGGGCGTTTCCGCCTCCAGCTCGCGGTAGTAGAAGACGCGCAGATTGCGGCGGTAAGGGCTGTCCGGCCCCAGCGCCCTGCCCTCGCCGTCCACCACATCGCCGCGCGCCATGCGTTCGCGCCACTGCGCTTCCGTCACGGCGGGATAGTTATGCGCCATGAAGCTGATCAGGTCAGGCCAGTCGCCCTCGGGCAGCCACAAATAGCTGGGCGTGACGCCGTCGCGCATGGGCAACGGCGCCTTGCCGTGAAACTTGACGGTGGAGGACATCTCAGCGCTTGTTCGGCAGCGGCGCAGTGCGGTAAGGCGGCAGCGCGGCCACCGTGGTGCCTTTCGTGCGCGCATACACCGGCAGCACCAGCGGCATGCTCTTGTTCATATCGGCGATGCGCGAATCGCCGCTCGGGTGGGTCGAGAGGAATTCCAGCGGCTGGCGCGCATTGATGGCGCCCATCTTCTGCCACAGCGCCACGCCGGCGCGCGGATCGTAGCCGGCGCGCGCCGCCAGATCGATGCCCACCAGATCGGACTCGGTCTCGTCGCCGCGCGAATACTTCATCACCAGCATCTGGGTCGCCATGCCCGCGCCGGCGTCGGTCAGGCGCGGGTCGATGCCCAGCCAGGCCGACAGCGCCGCTCCACCCATCTTGGTGGCGATGGAAGTCAGCTGCGAAGCGCCGGCCCGCTTGCGCGAATGCTCGCGCAGGGCGTGGGCGATTTCGTGGCCCATGACCATGGCCACTTCGTCGTCGGTCAGGTTCAATTTGGTCAGGATGCCGCTGAAGAAGGCGATGCGCCCGCCCGGCATGCAAAATGCGTTCACCTGGTCGGAGTTGAGCAGGTTCACTTCCCATTTCCAGTCGGCGGCAGCCGGATTCCAGCGCGTCGCGTGCGGAATGATGCGCTGGGCAATGGCGCGCAGGCGCTGCACCTGGGGATGGCTGGCAGGCACCAGCGCATCCTTTTGCTGCGCCTCTTTCAGCAGCTGGCTGTATTGCAGCTTCGACTGTTCCTCGAACTGGTGGTCGTCGGTGAAAGCGCGCAGGCGCGACAGGCGGGTGACGGGAATGCCGTCCGCCTGCTCGTTCTGCGGCAAGGGTTGCTGGGCCTGGGCCAGGCCGGCGCTGAGGGCCAGCGCCAGCACCGCCAGGCGGTGTTTATACGTCTTCATGTCTGCGTTTCCCGTTTGCCGCCTGTGTTTTCGGCGGCTTAGTTGCCTTTCCTTTTGCGCAGGCGGAAGACGGCCAGGTCGCCGCGCAAATTCGGCAGCACGCTGACGATATTGCCCTCCGCCAACGCCACGCATTCAATGACTTCCAGGCCGCACTCCTCGGCCAGCTCCTGGAAGTCCTTGATCGTGGCGCAGCGCACGTTGGGCGTATCGTACCACTGGTAGGGCAAGGACTTCGATACGGGCATGCGGCCGCGCAGCAGCGCGACGCGGTGCGGCCAGTAAGCAAAGTTGGGGAAGGAGATGATAGCCTCGGCGCCGACGCGCACGATATCGCGCAGCAGGGCTTCCACATGCTGCATCATCTGCAGCGACGAGAGGCACAGCACGGTGTCGAAGGAATTGTCGCCGAAGATGCCCAGGCCGTTTTCCATATCCTGCTGGATCACGCGCACGCCGCGCCTGGTGCTCTCCAGCACCTTGTCGTCGGCCAGCTCCAGGCCATAGCCGGTGCAGCGCCGACCGCTTTGCAGATACTCCAGCATCACGCCGTCGCCGCAGCCCACATCCAGCACATGGGCGTGTTCGGGCACCCAGTGGGCGATGAAAGCCAGATCGGGACGGGCTTGTTTCAGATCGTCGAAAGTCATGCCTGCAGCTCCTTCCACACCTGCTCGTAGTAGGCGCGCACCATATTCATATATCGGGGGTCTTCCAGCAGGAAGGCGTCGTGGCCGTGCGGCGCGTCGATTTCGGCGTAGGTGACTTCGCGCCGGTTCGACAATAGCGCCTGCACGATCTCGCGGCTGCGTTCCGGGGAAAAGCGCCAGTCGGTGGTGAAGGAAGCGAGGAAGAACTTGGCCTTGGTCGCGGCCAGGGTTTTCGCCAGGTCGCCGCCATGGGCGCGCGCCGGGTCGAAATAGTCGAGCGCCTTGGTGATCAGCAGATAGGTGTTGGCGTCAAAGTACTCGGAGAACTTGTCGCCCTGGTAGCGCAGATAGGATTCGATCTCGAAATCGATGCCGAAGCCGAATTTATAGTCGCTGCTTTCGGCGATATCGCGCAGCTTGCGGCCGAACTTCTCGGCCATATCGTCGTCCGACAGATAGGTGATATGGCCGACCATGCGCGCCACTTTCAGGCCGTTTTTCGGCACCACGCCGTGTTCGTAGAAGTCGCCGCCGCGGTAATCGGGGTCGCTCAGGATGGCCTGGCGCGCCACGTCGTTGAAGGCGATATTCTGCGCCGATAGCTTGGGCGTGGAAGCGATCACCATGCAGTGGCGCAGGCGCTCGGGATACATGATGCTCCAGGCCAGCGCCTGCATGCCGCCCAGGGAACCGCCCATGACGGCGGCGAACTGGGTGATGCCCAGTTCATCGGCCAGGCGCGCCTGGGCCGCCACCCAGTCCTCCACCGTGACCACGGGGAAGGAGGCGCCATACGGCTTGCCGGTGGACGGATTGGTGTGCATCGGCCCGGTCGAGCCGAAGCAGGAACCCAGGTTGTTGACGCCGATGACGAAGAATTTATTGGTGTCGAGCGGCTTGCCGGGACCGATCATATTGTCCCACCAGCCCACGTTCTTGGGATTGTCGGCATACACGCCGGCCACGTGGTGGGAGGCGTTCAGTGCATGGCAGACCAGCACCGCGTTCGACTTGTCGGCATTCAGGGTGCCGTAGGTTTCATACATGAGCATATAGTCGCGCAGCGAGGCCCCGCTTTGCAGCTGGAGCGGCGCGTCAAAATGCATGGTTTGCGGCGATACGGTTCCTATGGAAGACATGTGTTAATCAGGTAGCTGTGAAGGTACAGCGCGGCCCCACGGGCCATCTATCGATGCGGCCTCCCGTGATGATGGGCGCCGCAGACTAGCCGCGCGCGCCGCCACAATGGCTGGCGCCGCGCGCGGGCGGAGTTACATCGTTTGCAAAGCCTGAACCGCTTCGGCAATCGCAGCCGGTTCCATGGCGCGCAGGATCTTGCGCGTCTGCGGCACGATCGCTTCCAGATCGCTGTTCAGGATTTCCTGCTTGACCGACAGGAGCTGTGCCGGGTGCATCGAAAACTCGCGCAAGCCCATGCCCAGCAGCAGGCGGGTCAATTTGGTATCGCCCGCCATTTCGCCGCACACGCCGACGTCGATGCCGGCCTTGTGGCCTGCGGCGATGGTCATGGCGATCAATTGCAATACAGCGGGATGCAGGGGATTGTAAAGGTGCGCCACCTCATAATCAACCCGGTCGATGGCCAGGGTGTACTGGATCAGGTCATTGGTGCCGATCGAGAGGAAGTCCATGCGCTTGACGAACATGGGCAGGGCCAGGGCCGCAGCCGGAATCTCGATCATGGCGCCGACCTGCACTTCCGGATCGTATTTGATGTCCAGCTCGCGCAGCTGGGCCTTGGCCTGCTCGATCATGGCCAGCGACTGGTCGATCTCGAAGGCATGCGCCAGCATCGGGATCAGGATGCGCACCTTGCCGAAGGCCGAGGCGCGCAGGATGGCGCGCAGCTGGGTCAGGAAGATCTGCGGTTCGGACAGGCAGTAGCGGATGGCGCGCAGGCCCAGGGCAGGATTCAGGGCCGTGTGCTCGCTCTGGTCGAGCGGCTTGTCGGCGCCGATATCCAGGGTGCGGATGGTGACGATGCGGCCCTTCATGGCGACCACGGCGCGCTTGTACTGTTCGAACTGCTCGTCCTCGGACGGGATATCGCTGGCGCGGCCCATGAACAGGAATTCGGAGCGGAACAGGCCGACGCCGCTGGCGCCCGCCTCCAGCGCGGCCGGACAGTCGTCGGGCAGTTCGATATTGGCCAGGAGGGTAATGGCCATGCCATCCTTGGTGACGGCCGGGGTTTTCTTCAGCTTGCTGAGCTTCTTGCGCGCGCGCAGGGCGGCCTGCTGGCGTTCGCGGTACTGCTCCAGCACCAGGGCGCTGGGCGTGACGATGACCACGCCGGCATCGCCGTCGATGATGACCCAGTCGTCCTGCTTGATCAGCTGGGAAGCCTGTGACATGCCGACGGCGGCCGGAATATCCAGGCTGCGCGCCACGATGGCGGTGTGCGAGTTCTGTCCGCCCACATCGGTGACGAAGCCGATGAAGGAGCGGTCGCGGAATTTGAGCATGTCGGCCGGCGAGATATCGTGGGCCACCACGATCATCTGGGCCTGGAATTCGTCGCCGGCAGCCGGCGTGATGGCGGTGGGCAGCGGCTCGCTGCCCATCAGCACCTTCAGCACGCGCTCGGCCACCTGCTGGATGTCGGCCTTGCGCTCGCGCAGATAGGGATCTTCGATTTCGTCGAACTGGGCGGAAAGCTCGTCGATCTGGGTCAGCAAGGCCCATTCGGCGTTGTAGTGGCGGCTGCGGATGATATCCAGCGGCGCCTCGGAAATCAGGGGGTCGGACAGGATCAGGGCGTGGACGTCGATGAAGGCGCCCAGCTCGGTCGGCGCGTCCTTGGGCAGCTCATTCCACAGCGTTTGCAGTTCGCGGTGCACGGCGGCCAGGGCCTGCTGCAGGCGCTGCACCTCCGCTTCCACATTTTCTTCGGCAATCAGGTAGTGCCGGACTTCCAGGGCCGCTGGCGTCAGCAGGTGGGCGCGGCCGATGGCGATGCCGCGCGATACCGGAATGCCGTGGAGCGTGAACGATGCCATGGGCGGATAGGTATGGGTTCGTGGATGGCTGCGGTCCCTCGGCATTACTCGCCTTCGCCGAATTTATCGTTCACCAGGGCGGACAGGGCGTTGATGCAATCCTGTTCGTCGGCGCCGTCGGCTTCCAGCGTCACTTTGGCACCCTTGCCGGCTGCCAGCATCATCACGCCCATGATGGACTTGGCGTTGATGCGGCGCGCATTGCGGGTCAGCCAGACGTCGCTCTGGTATTTTGCGGCCAGTTGGGTAAATTTGGCGGAAGCACGCGCATGCAGTCCAAGCTTGTTGATAATCTCAAGTTCTTGCTGAATCATATAGTCTGTCTTCTCAATCAGGGATGCGCTGCAAAAACCGCCGCTGCCAGCCGGAGCTAACGGCGGCTACTGTGGGCCTGCATCAGACCCTTATCCTGTTATCGACCCTCACCGCGCCGCTTTGGGCGCCGGCCAGGGCCATCTCCACCACCACATCGAGCGTGTCGCGCCGGTAGGTGATCGCGCGCAGCAGCATCGGCAGGCTGATGCCGGCGATGACTTGCACGCGGCCCTCGTCGGCCAGCTTGTTGCAGCAGTTGGCGGGCGTGCCGCCTTTGATATCCGTGATCACCAGCACGCCGGAACCGTCGTCCAGGCGCAGGATCGCTTCGCTCGCCATTTTCTGCACTTCGCTCAGATCCTGGTCCGCCACCACGTCGATGGCTTCCAGCCTTTCGGTCTGGCCGCGGAACACATGGGCCACCGCGGCCAGGAAAGCCTGGCCCAGCGGTGCGTGCGTCAACAACAATATGCCAACCATATCCTCTTTATCCTTGCTGGCCCGTTGCCGCTTCCAGCGCGTCAATGAACATCGCGGCCACCTGGAAGCCGCTCTGCTGGGTGATCTCCTGGAAGCAGGTCGGGCTGGTGACGTTGACCTCGGTAAGGCAATCGCCGATCACATCTAATCCTACCAGCAAGAGGCCACGCGCTGCCAGTACGGGGCCGAGGGTTTCGGCAATTTCGCGGTCCCGTGCCGACAGGGGCTGGGCCACGCCGGTGCCCCCAGCGGCCAGATTGCCGCGCACCTCGCCGGCTTGCGGAATGCGCGCCAGCGAATAAGGCACCGGCTTGCCGCCGATGACGAGGATACGCTTGTCGCCCTTGATGATTTCAGGGATGTATCGCTGCGCCATGATGGTGCGGCTGCCGTTTGCCGTCAGGGTCTCGATGATGGAACCCAGATTCAGGCCGTCGGCCTTGATGCGGAACACGCCGGCGCCGCCCATGCCATCCAGCGGCTTGAGGATCACGTCGCCATGCTCGGCGTGGAAGGCGCGCAGGCGGGTCTCGTCGGACGTGACCAGGGTGGGCGCGGTGAACTGGGAAAACTGAGCGATCGACAGCTTCTCGTTATGGTCGCGGATGGCGGACGGCTTGTTGAACACGCGCGCACCCTGGTTTTCCGCCAGCTGCAGCAGATAGGTGCCGTACACGTATTCCATATCGAAAGGCGGGTCCTTGCGCTGGACAATGGCGTCGAACGCCGTCAGACGCACTTCCTGCGATTCCTCGGCGCGATACCACTCGTCGGCGGCGCCGGTCAGGATGATGCGGGCGGCGTAGGCCGTCACCACGCCATTGGTCAGCGCCATATGATGCTGCTGGAAGGCGTACACCTCGTGGCCGCGGGCGGCCGCTTCGGCCATCATGGCGTAGGTGGAATCCTTGTAGATCTTGAAGCTGTCCAGCGGGTCGGCGAGAAAAGCGATTTTCATGGGCGCGTCCATTCGAAGTAATGGCTGATTTTAGCCGAGATTCTCAAGCGGCATCGGCTGGCGCCCGTAGTGGCGCGCCCCCGGCCAGCGCCTTAATACACTTCGGGATTCGGGTCGGTGCGTTCCATTTCCAGCGAAGCGGCCAGCAGCGCCAGGCGCGCCACCACGCCATACACGTAGAAGCGGTTGGGCGCCGCGGTGCCCGGCTTGGCCTTCAGGTCCGGCACGGCATGCTGCTGGGCGAAGGCCAGCGGCACATACTCGGAGCCGGGCGCGTTCAGGTTCTGGTCCACGCCACGCTCGGCGTGCACGCGGTAGAAGCCGCCCACCACATAGCGGTCGATCATGTACACCACCGGCTCGGCCACCGCATCCTTGATGCTCTCGAAGGTCGGCACGCCTTCCTGGATATTCAGGTCGGTGACGGCCTTGCCGTCCTTGATGACGAACATCTTCTCGCGCTGCGCCTGGCTCAAATCCTTCAGCTCGGCCGCGTCGCGGATGCTGATGATGCCCTTGCCATAGGTGCCGGCGTCCGGCTTGATGATGACGAAGGGCTTTTCCTTGATGCCGTATTCCTTGTGCTTCTTGCGGATCTTGGCCAGCAGGGTGTCCACATTGGCAGCCAAAGCTTCCTGCCCTTCCCCGCTCTGGTAATCGACCTGCTCGCATTTGGCGTGGAAGGGATTCAGCATCCACGGATCGACGCCAATCAGCTTGCCGAACTTCTTCACCACCTCGTCGTAGGCGGTGAAGTGGTTGCTCTTGCGGCGCAGCGCCCAGCCGGCGTGCAGCGGCGGCAGCAGGCTCTGTTCGTGGATATTTTCCAGGATCGAGGGAATGCCGGCCGACAGGTCGTTATTCAGCAGGATGGTGCAGGGATCGAAGTCCTTCAGCCCCAGACGGCGGCCATTGGGAGAGCGCAGCAGCGGCTCGACCACCAGCATATTCCCGTCCGGCAGCGCCAGCGGCGTGGGCTGGGTCACTTGCGGATCGAGAGAGCCAAGGCGCACATGCAGGCCGGTCTGGCGGAAGATCTGCATCAGGCGCGCCACGTTCTGCCAATAGGTCGGGTGGCGCTGATGGATTTCCGGGATCATCAGCAGATTGCGCGCGTCGGGACAGTATTTGTCGATGGCGGCCATGGCCGCTTGCACCGACAGCGGCAGCATCTCGGTGGCCAGGTGGTTGAAGCCGCCGGGGAAAAGATTGGTGTCCACCGGCGCCAGCTTGTAGCCGGCATTGCGCAAGTCCACCGAGCAGTAGAACGGCGGCGTATGTTCCTGCCACTCCAGACGGAACCAGCGCTCAATGGCCGGCGTCGCGGCCAGGATTTTTTCTTCGAGATCGAGCAGCGGTCCTGTCAGGGCCGTGACGAGGTGGGGAACCATGCTTACATCCTTGTCAATAAACGGGCGTTACTTGCGAACTCACCAGATTGGGGCAAAACATGCAATTAAAAGCCTTCAAATGCAAAAAAGGCGCCCTTGTGCGGGGCGCCTTGAACGGGACCGCGCGCACGCGGCCCGGCTGAGCTCAGGAATGGTAGGCCGATTCGCCGTGGCTGGTGATGTCCAAGCCCTCGCGTTCCTCTTCTTCCGGCACGCGCAGGCCGATCACCAGGTCCACCAGCTTGTATGCAATAAAGGCAACAACGGCAGACCAGACGATGGTGATGCCCACCGCCGTGGCCTGGGTCGTTACCTGGCCGGCGATCGAATAGTCGGCCGATGCCTTGTTGGCAACATAATCCCATACGCCCTGGCCACCCAGCGACGGCGCGGCAAACACGCCGGTCAGGATGGCGCCGAGAATACCACCTACCCCGTGCACGCCGAACACATCGAGCGAATCGTCAGCGCCAATCAGGCGTTTCAGTCCATTCACGCCCCACAGGCAGATAATACCAGCCAGCAAGCCGATGACCAAGGCGCCCATCGGACCGACGTAGCCGCAGGCCGGGGTGATGGCCACCAGGCCGGCCACCGCGCCCGAGGCCGCGCCCAGCATGGAGGGCTTGCCCTTCAAAATCCATTCGCCGAACAGCCAGGAGGTGGCGGCGGCGGCCGTCGCCAGCAGGGTGTTGATGAAGGCCAGGGCGGCGATATCGCCCGCTTCCAGCGCCGAGCCGGCGTTGAAGCCGAACCAGCCCACCCACAGCAGCGAGGCGCCGACCATGGTCAGGGTCAGGGAGTGCGGCGCCATGGATTCGCGGCCATAGCCGATACGCTTGCCGATCAGGATGGCGCCAATGATGCCCGCCACGGCGGCATTGATGTGCACCACGGTGCCGCCCGCGAAGTCGAGCGCGCCCTTCTGCCAGATAAAGCCCGCTTTGGCCGTTTCCACCGCCAGCGCATTGGCGTCGGTGATGGCATCCGGGCCGGTCCAGAACCAGACCATATGCGCCACAGGCAGATAGGAGAAGGTGAACCACAGCACCACGAAGGCCAGCACCGCGCTGAATTTGGCGCGTTCGGCGAAGGCGCCGACAATCAGGCCACAGGTGATGGCAGCGAAGGTGCCCTGGAAGGCGACGTAGATGAACTCGGGGATCACCACGCCCTTGCTGAACGTGGCGGCGGTGGTGAAGACGCCCTTGGCCGGATCGTAAATGCCCGCCAGCAGGGCGCGGCTGCCGCTGCCGAAGAAGGCATTGCCCTCGGTGAAGGCGAGCGAGTAGCCATACAAGCACCACAGCACGATGATCAGCGAGAAGATCATGAAGACCTGCAGCAGCACCGACAGCATATTCTTGGTGCGTACCAGGCCGCCGTAGAACAGGGCCAGGCCTGGGATGGTCATCAGGATCACCAGCAGAGTGGCGACGAACATCCAGGCGGTGTCGCCCTTGTTCGGCGTGGGCGCCGGAGCGGCGGCTGGCGCGGGAGCCGGGGCCGCCGTCGCGGCTGGACTAGCTGCAGCAGGTGCCGAGGCAGCCGCCGCCGGTGCGGCGTCCGCGGAAGGCGCGGCTGGCGCAGCGGCCATGGCCTCAGCCTGGGCGGTGGCGGCCGGTTTGGCGTCCTGCGCCGGCGCGGACTGGAAGAAGCCCAGCGCCAGCACCACCGCCATCCCCGCGAAAACTGTTTTTATAGTTTTTTTCATTCAGATTCCCCTTAGAGCGCATCGTTGCCGGTTTCGCCGGTACGGATACGGATAACTTGTTCCAGGTTGTAGACGAAGATCTTGCCGTCGCCGATCTTGCCGGTGCGCGCGGCACGCTCGATGGCCTCGATGGCCTGGTCGACGATGGCATCGTCCACCGCCGCCTCGATCTTGGTCTTGGGCAGAAAGTCGACCACGTATTCCGCGCCGCGATACAGCTCGGTATGGCCCTTCTGGCGGCCGAAGCCTTTCACCTCGGTCACGGTAATGCCTTGCACATTGATGTTGGAGAGCGCCTCGCGGACCTCGTCCAATTTGAATGGCTTGATAATGGCGGTAATCATTTTCATTTGGGCCTCGCTTAGAAGATTTTCGAAATCGTGAAGACTGCGCCGCCCTTGCCCAGGTTCTTGCCATCGCGGCCCACATAGGCCTCGGTGTTGGTGCGCACATAGGCCAGGGCCAGCGTGGCCACGCCGAAGTCCTTGGTCACGCCGACCTTCCAGTCGGTATAGCTGGCGGCGCTATTGTTTTTCACGCGCTGGCGGCCCGCATGCAGGTTGAGGGTATAGCCCTGGTAGACGTCGTAGTTGATGGAACCATCCAGATAGCCGCTGTTCTTGCTGTCGGCAAAGCCGAACAGATTGGTCAGCGAGTGCGAGTACTTGAGCGTGGCCGGACCGAAGCCGATCTGGCCATACAGTTCAAAGGTGTTCGCGCTCGGATGCAGCTTATTGGAGGGATAGATATAGCCCAGGCCACCGACGTCGTAGCTGACGTCCTTGGCGATTTCGCCGCGCTTGCCCGCATACACATCGGCCTCGATGCTGCCGTCGCCATTGGCGTCCTTGATCCATTTGATGGTGGAGAGCCAGGCGCCGGCATAGAAGCCGCTGGGATTATTCACCCAGTCCGCGCCGCCTTGCAGCGCAGGTTTCAGGCGCGTTTGCGAGATACCGCGGTAACGGTAGTCGCTGGTCACGGCCAGATTGTAGGAGAACTCGTTGTCCGGTTTCGCCTCGGGTGCTGCTTGCTGCGCATGGGCCAGGCCTGCTCCGGTAGATGCCAGAGCAAGCAATGCGGAGGCGAGAGTCAGGTTCATGGTCTTATATTTCATGGCGATTTCCTTTGGATGAACTTTTAATGCGGTTTAAAATTCAGGGGATCGACAAGCTTCACCACGACTCATTAGCAGAATGCGTGCCAGCAAGTGTTAACACGCAGACAGCTGATTACATAGCAATTTTGCATTGTTTCGCACCAAATGGATGCTGGAATCGCACTGGCGTGGTGCAAATCCAACCAAAGCACGGAATGACCATGGACATGAACAACTTCTTCAACGACTTGCAAAGCAAGATCAATCAGGCAATCGAAAACTCGCCCGCCAAAGACATCGAAAAAAATGTGAAGGCGATGATGACCCAGGGCTTCGCCAAGCTCGATCTGGTCACGCGCGAGGAGTTCGAGATTCAGGCGCAGGTGCTGGCCAAGACCCGCGCCCGCCTGGAACTGGTGGAAGCCCGTCTGGCCGAAATCGAAGCCAAACTGGCGGATGAGAAGTAATTAGAGAGAATTGCCCCGCGATGGCGCAGACGCGCCATCCATTTCAGTGCAGGCTTAAGGCAGGGGACAATCGGCGCTGAGCTGCTCATGCAGCACGCCGTCGATGCTGTCGTCGCCCGCAATCACCAGGCGCCCCGCGCCAACCGCCTGCTCGCCATCGGAACGCCAGACCACATTGGCAAAGGCCGAGCGCCCTTCCCCGATCACATATACCTGATGCAGCGTGCAGCTGACGCCCGCGCTTTTTTCTATGCTTTTATGACGCAGGGGAACAATGCGCTGCACGCCGCCAAAGAGATGTTCCGATTGCCGGATCAAGGCGGCGGCTTGCGCGTATTCGTCGCAGAAAAGGATTTCCCAGCACATGCCACCAAGCACGGCAAACACAAAACCGCTGAGAACGATAAGACTTTTTTTCATGCTAGGTCTTCCAGCCGATTTACAAACATTTCTGGAATGAAATAGCAGTGTACCTGTTTAGCGCAACTTTGTCAAAGTTGCAATGATTGCTCTATTTTTCATATTTGATTTGAAATCAAATATTTTTGACCTTTAACGGCATTTATCTCATCAGCATTCGACGCCAGAATACGGCCACCATTCAATTCAAGGAATACATGATGAGCAAGATCCCTGCCTTCGGCCTCGGCACCTTCCGCCTGCAAGACCAGGTTGTCATTGACTCGGTGCGCAACGGCCTGGAATTGGGCTATCGCAGCCTCGACACCGCCCAGATCTACGGCAACGAAGCAGAAGTCGGCGCAGCAATCGCCGCTTCCGGCGTGCGCCGCGAAGACCTCTTTTTGACGACCAAAATCTGGGTCGACAACTACAGCCCGGAAAAGCTGGTGCCGAGCCTGAAGGAAAGCCTGTCCAAGCTGCGCACCGACTATGTCGACCTGACCCTGATCCACTGGCCTGCCCCCGGCAATGGCGTGGACGTCGCGACCTTCATGCAGGCGCTGGCTGACGCCAAGGCGCAAGGCCTGACGCACCAGATCGGCATCTCGAACTTCAATATCGAGCTGACCAGGCAAGCCATCGCCGCCGTCGGCAAGGACGCCATCGCCACCAACCAGATCGAACTGAGTCCCTATCTGCAGAACCGCACCCTGGTCGAATTCCTGCAGAGCGAAGGCATTCACGTCACCTCCTACATGACGCTCGCTTACGGCAAGGTGCTGAGCGATCCGGTGATCGGCGCGATCGCCCAAGGCCGGAACGCCAGTCCTGCCCAGGTGGTACTGGCATGGGCGTTGCAGCTGGGCTATTCGGTGATTCCGTCATCCACCAAGCGCGAGAACCTCGCCAGCAACCTCCTGGCGCAGACGCTGCGTCTGAGCGCCGAAGAGATGGCGCAGATCGCCGCGCTAGAACGCAACGGCCGCGAAGTCGATCCAGCCGGCCTCGCGCCAAAGTGGGATTGATCGCAGGGCCGCTCGCCATCCAGCATCTGCGGCCTAAACATCTGCAATCGCGGCAAGCGTGACAAACTTGCCATGACCGCCAGCAAAAGGAGTCTATATTTGCGCATGGGCTCCGTTCTGTTTTTGCGCCAGCGCAAAGCCGGCACCGGATGCCCTTTTACGATAGCCGGACACTGTTCCCGTCCGGAGGTAAAAACGATGAGCCTCGCCGTTCTGCGCAGCCGCGCCCTCGCTGGAATGGACGCCCCCGAAGTCGGCGTCGAAGTGCATCTGGCGAATGGCCTGCCGGCCTTTCATATCGTCGGCCTGGCTGAGACCGAAGTGAAGGAAGCGCGCGACCGCGTGCGCGCGGCAATCCAGACCGCGGGCTATGAGATGCCAGCCCAGCGCATCACCGTCAGCCTGGCGCCAGCCGACTTGCCGAAGGAATCCGGACGCTTCGATCTCCCTATCGCCATCGGCATTCTGGCCGCGTCGGGCCAGATTCCCACGCGTGGCCTGGAACAGTACGAGTTTGCGGGCGAACTGTCGCTGACGGGCGCGCTGCGTCCAATCCGTGGCGCGCTGGCGATGACCTTCGCCATGCAGCGCAAGCGCGCCAGCAAGACGCGCGCCTTTATCCTCCCGCTGGAAAATGCCGACGAAGCGGCCCTGGTGAGCGAAGCGCTGATCCATCCTGCCCGTTCGCTGTCGCAAGTGTGCAGCCATCTCTGCGCTGTGACCGAGGAAGGCCGCCTGCCGCGCCATATCGCGGCGGCCCTGCCGCTGGCGCCCTGCTATCCCGACTTTGCCGAAGTCAAAGGCCAGCGGGTGGCCAAGCGCGCGCTGGAAATCGCAGCAGCCGGCGGCCATAGCATCCTGCTGGTCGGCCCTCCCGGCAGCGGCAAGACCATGCTGGCCAGCCGCTTCGCCGGCCTGCTGCCGCATATGACGGATGAAGAAGCGCTGGAAGCCGCTGCGGTGCAATCCCTGAGCGGCAAGTTCCAGGCCGCGCTCTGGAAGGTGCGCCCCTATCGCGCACCCCACCACACCTCGTCGGGCGTGGCCCTGGTCGGCGGCGGCAGCGTGCCGCATCCGGGCGAGATTTCATTGGCCCATTGCGGTGTGCTCTTTCTCGACGAGCTGACCGAGTTCGACCGGCGCGTGCTGGAAGTGCTGCGCGAACCGATGGAGTCGGGCAAGGTCACGATCTCGCGCGCCGCGCGCCAGGCCGATTTCCCGGCGCGCTTCCAGCTGATCGCTGCGATGAACCCCTGCCCATGCGGCTACCTCGGCCACGAAACGCTGGCCTGCCGCTGCCCGCCCGACGTGGTGCTGCGCTATCAAAGCCGCATTTCCGGCCCGCTGCTGGACCGCATTGACATGCAGATCGAAGTGGGCGCCGTGTCGGCCGAACGCCTGGCGGCAAACGCGGACGGCGAAACATCGAGCGTCATCGCGGCACGTGTGGAAGCGGCCTTTCAACGCCAGCTGGCACGCCAGAAGAAAAGCAATCAACAATTGAACAGCGCTGAAGTCGACCGCTGGTGCCGGCTCGAACGCAAGGCCGAAGCAACGCTGCGCGGCTCGATGCAGAAGTTTCACTGGTCGGCGCGCCTGGCACCGCATCCTGCGCGTAGCGCGCACCATCGCCGACCTGGATGGCGCCGCCATCATCGCCGACCACCACGTCAGCGAAGCGATCCAGTGCCGTCGCGCCCTGCGCGAGCGCTGAGCGCATTGCACTTACCCGCTTAATCCGACGGATCGAGCGTGATATGGATGTGGTGGTGGTGGTTGGCCCAGGCGCGGTACTTGGCGTTGGCCCAGCTGCCTACATTCAGATCGTATTCCGCGCCATCGACCGTCACCAGCCCCGTGGTCAGCAGTCGATAGCCCCAGTCCGCGCCGGCAATGCCGGCCGAACCTGGACCGCCACGGATATAGCCGATCTGCTGCACATCGGCGTTCGCGGCCAGCGCATCCAGACCGCTGCGCGATGCCAGAATCCAGGCCGTCACCTCAGCCAATGCTGCCAATCCCTGCGCGCGCTGCAGCAAATTACTGCTCTTTTGCTTCGGCAGATCCTTCACGCGCGCCACCAGTTGCACATAATTGGAAGTGCCGCTGCCCGCATTCGCGCCCTGGAATGTGTAGAGGTGATACATATCGATGTCGCTGCCGCGCGCATGGCCGGCATGGCCCAGATCCTTGCCGTGCTCGCCCGAGATATCGTTGATGGCGCGCAGCAGGCCAAGATTGGCCTCAATCCAGTTGTAGGTGCGCTGCGATGTCCAGTCATCGCCGCCCGGCTCGCGCAGGCTGTAGCGCGGCAGGCCGGAAGGCAGGCGCCACAAGGGGCGCTTGCCGGTATCCGTTTTTTCCGCGGACAGCATACTGCCATCGGCCGCTTTCGCGCGCAGCGTATAGCGGTACTGAATGGCGTTCGTTGGCGGCGGCACGCTGTTCACCGTGGAAGACTGCGAGTCGAAAGTGACCGTGCTGCGCAAAGTCTTGTCATCCACGACGCTGACGTTGGCGCCGGGCGCTTCATCCAGCACGACGGAGCTGGCGCCAGCGGCCAGCAGCTCAACTTTCAGACCAGTGATGGTAGCCCCTTCAGGTTTGGTCACATCAAAGGCATTGCGGCGCTGGAAGGCGTTCCTGCGGCCGCTCTCCGGCACACTGTAGTAACTCTTGTCGTTGTATGCCACCCAGGAATCATCGAGTGGCGCCACCGAGTTGATGCTCAGGCTTCCGCCAACTTCAATGCGCGCATTGAGAGAGGTCGGCAGCTGGCTATCGCCGATATTGGTGGCGAATGCCGTCAGCGTGAGTTCAATGTCGCTATCGCGCGCCATGGCCCGTACATCAAAAGTCTTTTCGATGATGCCAGTGGTGCCATCGGAAAGCCAGATGGGCGCCTGGGTCAGCTGGGTATTGATCTGGCGCGTCAGGTCGAACAGCTGCGTGCCCTGCGGCCCGCCGAAGACCTTGATGCCCCACACGTCGTTGTACACGCTTTGCTGTGTGATGTAGTAAGGGTATTCGGCGCTCGCCACGTTATAGCTGAGCGTAACCTTGGCCGTCCCTTTGGGCACAGCCAGCTTCGCGGTTTGCGTACTGGGCACATTACGCAGGCCCGCAACGACGCTGACCGTCGCCGGGACCAACGTGCCTGCCTGGCGCGCGCGGCGATCCAGCGCAGGCAGGGCCGGCTCCTGGCCGGTTTTCATGTCTTCGGGGCGGCGCGCGTTATAGCCAACGATGCGCTCCCCTTCCGGCACTGGGGCTTCCAGCTTGTTCGAAGCTGGCGCAGTGGAAGCATCGTCAAGCGAGGAAAGCAGGGGAATATTCAGATTGGCGGCGCCGGTCAGCGAGAACACGCCCGTGCCATAGTAGTAGCGCTGATTCTGGAAAGTCTCGGCGGAGATGCTCAGATTCCCGTTCGGCAGATTGGGGAAATCAAAACTGCCATCCGCTTCCGACAGGGTGTATGCCACCACGTCGGTATTCAGTATCTTGCCGACGATGCGGATGCCGCCCAGCTGCAGCCCCGGGAAAGATGGCGGCGCGGCCAGGCTGCCGCGCACCGCATTGCGCGTCAGGTGGAAGGAAGCCGTGGCGCGATAGACATTTTCCTGTGCGTCGAGTCCCGTCACGGCAAGCGTCAGCCGTCCACTCTTGCCAACAATGCGCGAGCGCAGCGCCGCCATATCGGGTGCCATGATCGAACCATCGGCATTCAGCGCAAACAGCGAAGTCAGGTCGCCCAGGCTCTGGCCAATGGAATTGAAGAGTTCCACCGTCGCCAGGTCGGTGATCTTGATCGTGCTTTCGTTCGGCCCGATCAGGCGCAGCGTCAAATTGCTGAAGCTATTCGGCAGCAGCAGATGCTGCACCTGGTCGATGCGCAGCGCGGCGTCGGCATAGACCTCGCCATCGTCGCTCAGAATGATATCGACGCTATTTCCCGTACCACGGCGCAGGTCCAGTTCCGCCGTTCCGACATGCGATGGCGCGCGGCGCGCAGACAGCGACTGCACATCCAGCGGCAGCAGGAAGCTGGCCTGGCCGCTGGCATCGGCCACGGCGCGCAACACGCCATTCACCGACAGCTTCACACCCGCGCCGGCCGCTGCCCCGCGTGGACTGCCGGGATTGCCGGAATAGTGAAAAGCACGCACCGCCAGCTGAGTGCTGCTGGCGTTGTTGAGAATCGTGCCGCTGGCCGCCAGCGCAAAATTGAAGGCACGCTGCTTGCGGTTGACGAATTTGACCGGCACCGTCACCTTGGCGCCAGGCTGCAGCACGCCCATTTCCAAGGTGGCTGCGACTGTGGGGTTGTCCTGGGTATCAACCCCGTTACTGTTATAGACCGTCACCCCGGCCGCGGAAATCGCGCTGACGGTCAATTGAAAAGGGGCGCTGATGGGCGCCGACGAAATATTCGTTACCGTGATCACGCTGTCGTAAGTATTGGTCAGGCGGTTCAGCACCAAACCGCTTTTGCTGATGCTCACCAGCCCATTCAGGCTGTCGGCGCGCGCCAGATGCGGCATGCCAGTCAAGGCCAGTACGCACAAGGCCAGCGCGGCACCGCCAGTCCGGCGGCGCAATGCGAGCAGCAGCGCGAAAGGCAGCACCAGCAGCCAGCTCGCTGGCTCAGGCACGCTGTGCGTGCCGGGACGGGCGCTGACCGTCACATCGGCCGCATCGAAAATCGTCAACTCGCCCATATCGCTGCCATTCAGGTCGAGACGGAACAGCGCGCCAGCGCCACTGGGATCGCTGCTTGGGAATTGCGGCAAGCCGCTGACCGGGTCCAGAAAATACAGGGACAAGGCATCGGGCGCACTCCCTCCCTGCGGCCCCAGATGCGTCAAATCGAGGGTAAAAGTGATCTGTGCGGCCAGTGCCGGCAAGCTCAATGAAGCCTCGTTGAAAAAACTTCCGGAAGTGGCAAGCGATACCGTATCCGGGAACAAGCCGTTCACATTGCCGGTCGATGTCTGCGGAAAGAGCAAACCCTGCGCATCGAAATTGCGTATCCAGATCGTATTGCCGGAAGAACCGATGAAATCAAAAGCCAGCACGCTGCTGCTGCCGGCGAGACGGGAAGTATCGATAGAAAACAGCCACGGCGCGGCACGTGCTGCCGGCATGGCCAGAGCCAGCAGCAAACTCACTATACAACACAAGAAAACGGGTAAAGACTTGCGCATAAACAAAGCTCCTGATTGACGGTGCGCAAAGAGCGCGGAGCTAAGTAAGCAACATTAATACCAAGTCAATAATACGTATAAAAATCAGTGATTTAAGGATTTTACTTGCAAATTGCTTGTTACTTTCGGTAGTGGCAATGTAAAGTTAACCGACATCGCCATGCGAGCCTGCTACCATCATGGGATGAAAAAACTATCCCTACTGGCGGTCCTGCTAGCCGCCGCCATCAGCGCCTGCAGCCCCAAATTCGATTGGCGCGACTTCCGCAGCAACCACGCGCCCTATGCCGTGCTCTTCCCCGGCAAACCCGCCACCCACACCCGCAGCGTCAATCTCGATGGCCTGGAGGTGAAGATGACGATGGCCGCCGCCGAAATCGATGGCACGCTGTTTGCCATCGGCAGCGCCGAAGTACCCGATGCCAGCCAGGCACCCCAAGCCGCAGCAGCCATGAAAACCGCCATGGTCAGGAATATCGGCGCGACCATCACCAAGGAAAGCGCCAACGGCAACGCCAAGGACGTCGAAGCCAGGGGCATGAATAAAGGCATGCCCACGCTGCTGATCGGCCGCTTCCTGTTTAAGGACAAGCGGGTCTATCAGGTGGTGGTGATCGGCGCGGAAAAGCATATAGAGAAAGAAGCCGTGGAAACTTTCATGAGCTCGTTTAAACTGAATTGAAATCGCTTGAAAGAGTCCGGCCGGCAGGTGCAAACCAGCAAGTCGTGTTATCTTTAGAGTAGGTCAACAAAAAATATGGGGAAGGCGCCATGTTGATAACATTCAAATCCAAATCATCGCCCACGGTCATGATGTACCTCGAGCATGCTCAGCGCATCATGGATCTGTGGAAGAAGAGTCCCACGCGCGGCGTCATCACGGCGGCCGAAGCGCCCCAGGCTCTGGCTCTGCTGGAGCAGGAAGTCGCCCTGAGCAAGCTGCATCCCGAGGTCGACGCCGAACACGCGGCCCACACCCATGCCCATGACCTGCCGGACGACGGCGAAGATGTGGAACTGGCGGATAAGCAGAAAGTCGCTTTCGCCCAGCGCGCTTTCCCTCTGCTGGAAATGCTGCGCGCAGCCAAAACCGAAGGCGAGGATATTATCTGGGGCGTTTAAGCCCTTTTTGAAACGCAAGCGCAAAACAAAAAAGCCCCGACTGCATATGCAGCCGGGGCTTTT
>NZ_JABWEB010000017.1 GCF_013369485.1 Massilia sp. BJB1822 | reverse complement strand
CGTGCCTGGAACTTAGAAGTTGTAGGCTGCTTTCAGCATGATGTAATCCACGCCGCTGTTTGGCTTTTTGATGCCGCCATTCGAGTAGTGCTGCACTTTGGCCGTCACTTCCCATTTATTGTCGAACACATAGCCGACGCCGATATGGTCGCCGAACTGGAAGGCGGTGGACAGTTTGTCGTCGTTATTGTCGTACAGCTTGGACAGCAGGTGCACACCGATGCCGCCTTCGACGAAGAAGCCTTTTTTGTTGGCGTTTTCCCAGCGGAACACTGGGGTGAAGCCGATGTCTACCAGGTTCTGGTGCTCGCCAGGGATGTTGCGGTATTGCTTGCCGCGCCAGGCGCCGAAGCTGGCGTCCCAGTAACCGCTGAGCTGTTTGCCATTCGATTCGAACCAGCGCTTATCCCAGTTGGAAGTGACGCCAACGCGCACCATCTGGATTTTGGAGGCACTGGCGTATTCGCCGTACACGGAGTCGATCAGTTTGTCTGCAGCGAAGCTCGATTGCATCGCCAGGAGAGCGGCCGCGGCCGCAATGATGGTCTTGGTTTGCATATTCTCTCTACATTTTGGTTACGTTTTTACTGTCGTATCTGAAGTCATACGGCATACTCAATATTGTAGCTGTCTTATCTAAAAGGCGTATTAGGCCGCAAAATAATTGATCTAGCGATAATTGTCCAAAACTGGAGCTAAAAAATGCACACCTTACCGCGCCTGGTTTTCCTCGGTACCGGCTTGATGGGCGATCCCATGGTGCGTCGCCTGCTGGGGGCCGGCTTTGGCGTTACCGTCTGGAACCGCACGCCGGCCAAGGCTGCTGTACTGGTCGAAGCTGGCGCGTGGCAGGAGTTCCTGCTGAGCGATGCCGTAGGCCAAGGCGATATCGTGATTTCCATGCTCGATTCTGGGGCAGTGGTGGGACAGGTGCTGACTGCCGCGCTGGAGGCGCTGCCGGCCGGCAGCCTATGGATCGATATGAGTTCCACCCGGCAGGACGAAGCCCAGGCATTTCATGCGCTGCTCGCTGGGCGCGGCTGTCGCTTTCTGGATGCGCCGGTGTCGGGCGGGGTGGGCGGTGCGCAGGCGGGCACGCTGGCCATCATGGCAGGCGGCAGCGAGGACGATTTTCAGCGCGCGGCGCCGGTATTTGCGGCCATGGGCCGCGCCACTCTGGTTGGGCCAGCCGGCAGCGGCCAAGTGGCCAAGCTATGCAATCAGCTCATCGTGGGCGCCACATTGAATATTGTGGCCGAAGCTTTGCTGCTGGCGCAGGCGGCGGGGGCCGATCCGGCAGCCGTGCGGATGGCGATTCGCGGCGGCTTTGCCGAAAGCCGCATCCTGGAAGTGCATGGCGAGCGCATGCTGGAACGGAATTTCATTCCAGGCGGCCAGGTCAAGACGCAGATCAAGGACATGCACAATATCCTTGCTGCCGCGGCCTCGGCGGGCGTGAGCTTGCCGGTGACCTGCCTGGTCACCGAGCGCTACGACGCACTGGCCGAAGTGTGTCCCCACGCCGACCACTCCGCCGCCCTGCTCGGGCTGGAGCGCCTGAATCCCGGTCAGCGTCTCGGCACCTTGCCCGACCGCCTGCCCTAAGGCTACTTACAGCTGAGTCCG
The DNA here is from genome assembly GCF_013369485.1 of Massilia sp. BJB1822. Taxonomy (GTDB): domain Bacteria; phylum Pseudomonadota; class Gammaproteobacteria; order Burkholderiales; family Burkholderiaceae_D; genus Rugamonas. Next base: position 105,534 of record NZ_JABWEB010000017.1, on the reverse strand, counting down.
TGTCCGATTTTGGGGTCTGGCCCCAAAATCGGACACGGACTCAGCTGCGGGGCAGGGCGGTTTCGGCGAGGTGGACCCAGAAGCTGGCGCCGATGGGGAGCAGGTTGTCGTTGAAGTCGTAACTGCCGTTGTGCAGGACGCAGGGGCCGAGGCCGTGGCCGCCGTCGCGGTGCTCGCCATCGCCATTGCCGATGAAGATGTAGCAGCCGGGCTTTTTCTGCAGGAAGAAGGCGAAGTCTTCGGCGCCCATGGTGGGTTCGACGTCGGCATCGACCTTGTCGGGGCCGACCACGGCTTGCATGACTTCGACGGCGAAGGCGGTTTCCTTGGCGTGGTTGACCAGGGGCGGGTAATTGCGCTTGAAGACGAAGTCGACTTCGGCATCGAAGCCGGCGGCGATGTTTCCGGCCAGCAGACGCATGCGCTGCTCGATCATGTCCAGCACCGGCGTGGTAAAGGTGCGGACGGTGCCGACCATGCGAGCCTCGTCGGGAATCACATTGGTGGCGCTGCCGGCGTGGATCTGGGTGATCGAGAGCACGGCCGTGTCCAGCGGACTCTTGCTGCGGCTGACGATGGTTTGCCAGGCTTGCGCGATCTGCACGGCGATCATGATGGGATCGATGCCCTTGTGCGGCTGGGCCGCATGCGCGCCCTTGCCCTTGACCGTGACATGGAATTCATTGCTGGACGCCATCATCGGGCCTTCCCGCACGCTCAGCGTGCCGGCCGCCGCGCCGGGCCAGTTGTGCATGCCGTAGATCGCTTCCATCGGGAAGCGCTCGAACAGGCCATCCTCGATCATGCGGCGCGCGCCGGCGCCGCCTTCTTCGGCGGGCTGGAAGACCAGGTAGACGGTACCGTCGAAATTGCGGTGGCTGGCCAGGTGGTGGGCCGCGCCCAGCAGCATGGCCATATGGCCGTCATGGCCGCAGGCGTGCATCTTGCCGGGGTGGCGCGAGGCGTGCGGGAAGGTGTTCAGTTCCTGCATGGGCAGGGCGTCCATATCGGCGCGCAGGCCGATGGCGCGCTCGGAGCTGCCGTTCTTGATGATGCCCACCAAGCCGGTCTGGCCCAGGCCGCGCACAACGGGAATGCCCCATTCGCCGAGCTTGGCGGCCACCACGTCGGAGGTGCGCTGTTCTTCGTAGCACAGTTCGGGATGCGCGTGCAGATCGCGGCGGATCTGCTGCAGCTCGGACTGAAAAGCGATAATCGGTTCGACAAGTTTCATCTGGTTATCTCCAGTGTTGTTCTCTTGCGCGCCATCGTGCGGCGCTGTTCGCCAGTAAGCGGTGCAGCCATTGTAGCCCTTGAAGCAAGCGGAAAGCCAGAGTGATACAGCGCTTCAGGTAGCGCTGCACGGAATCGTTTACGATACTGGTTTAAGTACCTGCTTCCGGGAATTTTCAATGACAACGACACAAGTCCGTGCCGCCTGCCCGCACGATTGCCCCGATACCTGCGCCCTGCTCGTTACTGTCGAGAACGGTGTCGCCACCGAGGTGAAGGGCGATCCCGAGCATCCGACCACGGCGGGCGTGCTGTGCACCAAGGTTTCGCGCTACACGGAGCGCACCTATTCGCCGGACCGTCTGCTGTATCCACTGCGCCGCGTCGGCAAGAAGGGCGAGGGCAAGTTCGAACGCATCAGCTGGGACGAGGCGCTGGACGCCATCGCCGCCCGCCTGAAACCGCTGGCCGCGACGGCGCCGGAAGCGATCCTGCCCTATAGCTATGCCGGCACCATGGGCTTGCTGCAGGGCGAAGCCATGGCCATGCGCTTCTTCAACACGATCGGCGCTTCCCAGCTCGACCGCACGATTTGCGCCACGGCCGGCGCCACCGGCTACCGCTACACGGTGGGCGCTTCGATCGGCACGGATATCGAGCAATTCCAGAATGCCAAGCTGATCCTGATCTGGGGCGGCAATCCGATCGCCTCCAATCTGCATTTCTGGACCCGCGCCCAGGAGGCCAAGCGCAACGGCGCCAAGCTGATCGCCATCGACCCTTACCGCTCGCTGACGGCCGAGAAATGCCACCAGCACATCGCGCCGATGCCTGGCACCGACGCGGCGCTGGCGCTGGGCATGATGCATGTGCTGATCGCCGAAGACCTGCTCGACCATGACTATATCGCCCAGCACACCGTCGGCTTCGAACAGCTGAAGGCGCGCGCGGCCGAGTGGCCGCCGGAGCGGGTGGCGCGCGTCTGCGGCATCACGGAAGCGGAAGTGCTGGAACTGGCGCGCACCTATGGCCAGATGGCCAAGGCCGGCGAACCGGTGGCGATCCGCCTGAATTACGGCGTGCAGCGCGTGCGCGGCGGCGGCACGGCGGTGCGCAATATCGCCTGCCTGCCGGCCCTGGTCGGCGCCTGGCGCCATGCGGCCGGCGGCGTGCAGCTCTCGTCCTCGGGATCTTTCCCTTCCGATAAGCCGGCCTTGCAGCGCAGCGATCTGCTCAAGCAGGCGACCCGCACCATTAATATGGTCACCATCGGCGACGATCTGCTGCGTCCCGCCTCGCCGGAATTCGGCCCGCGCGTGGACGCCGTCATCGTCTACAACTCGAATCCGGTGGCGGTGGCGCCCGATTCCTCGAAAGTGGCCGAGGCCTTCGCGCGCGAAGATTTGTTCACCGTGGTGCTCGAGCATTTCCAGACCGATACAGCCGACTACGCCGACATCGTGCTGCCCGCGACCACCCAGCTCGAGCATACCGACGTCCACACCGCTTACGGCCACCTGTATATGATGGCGAACAATCCGGCCATCGCGCCGCTGGGCGAGGCCAAGCCGAATACGGAAATCTTCCGCCTGCTGGCCGCGCGCATGGGCCTGGACGATCCCTGCTTCCGCGAAAGCGATGACGAGCTGGCCGCCAAGGCTTTCCGCAAGAATGATGCGCGCGCCGTCCATTTCGATTGGGACTCGCTCAAGCGCAAGGGCTGGCAGAAGCTGAACATGCCGGCGGCGCCGTTTGCGCATGGCAATTTCGCTACACCGTCCGGCAAATGCGAGTTCTATTCGGAAACAATGCTCAAAGATGGACTCGACCCGCTGCCCGGCTATATCGAAAACTACGAATCGGCGGCAAGCAGCCCGGAACTGGCGGCAAAATACCCGCTGGCGATGATATCTCCGCCGGCCCGCAACTTCCTCAACTCGACTTTCGTGAACGTGCAGAGCCTGCGCGCCACGGAGGGTGAGCCCCACCTCGACCTGAACCCGGAGGACGCCGCCGAACGCGGCATCAACCATGGCGATATGGTGCGTATCTTCAACGATCGTGGTTCCTTCGTCGCTAAAGCGCGCGTCACGCCCAAGGCCCGCAAGGGTCTCGCGGTGGGCCTCTCGATCTGGTGGAAGAAGCTGGCCCCGGACGGCAAGAATGCCAATGAAGTGACCAGCCAGCGCCTGACCGATATGGGTCGCGCCCCAACGTTTTACGATACACTGGTGCAAGTGGAGAAAGCCGCTTGAGAGTGAGCCATGCGCAAAATCACCCGCCCGAAAATCCGTGCCCGGCACTGGGTCGGGGCGGGTGTGTGTGCGCTGCTGCTGGCGGGCTGCGCCCAGTTTAAATATTACTTCCAGGCGGCCCAGGGCCAGTATGCGCTCTGGTCCGACGCCCGCCCCATTGACGACTGGCTGGGCGATCCCGCTACCGATCCCAAGCTCAAGGCCCGCCTGGAAAAGGCGCGCCTGATCCGCCGCTTCGCCGTGCGCGAACTGGGCTTGCCGGACAATGCCAGCTATACCAATTACGCCCCGCTCAAACGGCCCTTCGTGCTGTGGAATGTGGTGGCCACGCCCGAACTCTCCCTGCGTCCGATCCAGTGGTGCTTCCCGATTGCCGGCTGCGTCAGTTACCGCGGCTATTACAGCAAGGAAGATGCGCAAGCCTATGCCGATGAATTGCGCGCCGAGGGCAACGACGTGCAGGTGGGCGGCGTGCCGGCCTATTCGACCCTGGGCTGGTTCAGCGACCCGCTGCTGTCGACCTTCATCAACAATTCCGACGCCGAACTGGCGCGTATGCTGTTCCACGAGCTGGCGCACCAGCTGGTCTACGTTCAGGGCGATTCCAAATTCAATGAAGCCTTCGCCACGGCGGTGGAGGAGGCCGGCGTGAACCGTTGGCTGGAGCTGTATGGCACCGAGCCGATGCGGGAAGCTTATGTGCGCTACAACGCGCGCCGCCAGCAATTCCTCGACCTGCTGGTGCGCCATCGCCAGATGCTGGTCACCAATTACGCGAGCAAGTCCAGCGTCAAGAAAAAGCGCGAGGAAAAGGCGCGCATCTTCGCCGCCTTGAAGGCCGAATACCTGGTTCTCAAAGCCGATTGGGGCGGCTACGCCGGCTATGACCGCTGGTTTGCCGAACCGCTGACAAATGCCCACCTGAGCTCTGTTGCAACCTATAATGATTTCCTGCCAGGATTTCGCGCCCTGCTGGCGCGCGAAAAAAACATGAAGGCATTCTATGCTGCGGTGCAAGGCATGGGCAATCTCCCCACCGCCGAACGGCATGAGCGGCTTCAGCAACTGGCGAAGGCCATGCCGGCGGAAACGGAAACGATTGCTGTAAAGGAAAAGAGCGAGAGTAGCGGGCTGCAGTGATGCTGCGTTGCAGCAGAATTTGGCGGAGGAAAGGCCCGGCAAAATCAGCAAAAGCGCTTGCATACTGATCGGCCTGCCGATAGCATCTTAACTATAAGATCGAACGAGCGTTCTTTTTTCTCGAAACGACTCGCTGGCAGGCTGGCTCTGTGCGCCAGCTTTCATCATATAACGATAATTATTCGAGACACGAGGCACAGGATGGATAAAATCTGGTTGAAGTCGTACCCCGCTGGGGTGGCGTCGGAAATTGATGTCAATCAATACCGCTCCCTGGTTCATCTGCTGGAAGAGTCGTTTCAAAAGTATGCAGACCGCAATGCCTTCGTCTGCATGGACAAGGCCATCACCTACGCCGAGCTGGACGCCTATTCGCGCCGCATCGGCGCCTGGCTGCAAAGCCGTGGCATGAAAAAAGGCGCGCGCGTGGCGGTGATGATGCCCAACGTGCTGCAGTACCCGATCGCCATCGCCGGCATCCTGCGCGCCGGCTACACCGTGGTCAACGTCAATCCGCTGTACACCCCGCGCGAACTGGAACACCAGCTGCGCGATTCGGGCAGCGAAGCCATCATCATCCTGGAAAATTTCGCCACCACGCTGGAGCAGGTGCTAAGCCGCACGCCGGTCAAGCACGTCATCGTCGCCAGCATGGGCGAGATGCTGGGCATGGCCAAGGGCATGCTGGTCAACTTCGTGGTGCGCAATGTGAAGAAGCTGGTGCCGCCGTTCTCCCTGCCGAATGCGGTGCGCTTCAAGGAGGCGATGTCGCACGCGGCCGGCATGAAACTGACGCCGGTCGAATTGAATCTGGAAGACGTGGCCTTCCTGCAGTACACCGGCGGCACGACCGGCGTCTCCAAGGGCGCGACCCTGGTCCACCGCAATATCATTGCCAATCTGCTGCAGACCGAGGCCTGGTCCAAGCCGGGCCTGGGCAATCTGGCGGAGCAGGAACAGGTCATCATCATTTGCGCCCTGCCGCTGTATCACATCTTCGCGCTGACGGCTTGCGCCATGTGGGGCATGCGCGTTGGCGCCCTGAACGTGATGATCCCGAATCCGCGCGATATCGGCGGCACGATCAAGGAGCTGGCCAAGTACCGCTTCAATATGTTCCCGGCCGTGAATACGCTGTACAACGCGCTGGTCAATCATCCCGATTTCCGCAGCCTCGATTTCTCCGGCCTGAAGATCTGCAATGGCGGCGGCATGGCCGTGCAGCAGACCGTCAACGATAAGTGGCTGGCGGCGACGGGCGTCTCCATCATCGAGGGCTACGGCCTGTCCGAAACCTCGCCGGTGGCAACCTGCAACCGCGCCGACAGCACCGCCTTCTCCGGCACCATCGGTCTGCCGATTCCCTCCACCGAAATCGCCATCCTCGATGACGAGGGCAAGGAAGTGGCGCTGGGCCAGCCCGGCGAGATTGGCATCCGCGGCCCGCAGGTGATGAGCGGCTACTGGAACCGTCCGGACGAAACGGCCAAGGTCATGACGGCCGACGGCTACTTCAAATCCGGCGACGTGGGCGTGATGGACGAACGCGGCTACGTCAAGATTGTCGACCGCAAAAAGGACATGATCCTGGTCTCCGGCTTCAACGTTTACCCCAACGAGCTGGAAGCGGTGATTGCGGCCCATCCGGGCGTGCTGGAATGCGCCTGCGTGGGCGTGCCCGACGAGCACTCGGGCGAAGCGGTCAAGGTCTTCGTGGTGCGCAAGGATCCGGCGCTGACGGCCGATGCGCTGATGGCTTACTGCAAAGAGAACCTGACCGGCTATAAGAAACCGAAGTACATCGAATTCCGCGATGAGCTTCCGAAGACGAATGTGGGCAAGATTCTGCGCCGCGTATTGCGCGACGAGGGGACTCCCAGCGACAAAAAGGCGGCGTGAAACGCCGACCGCCAGGCCCAACCGCCTGCGGTCAGGCGGTTTTTTTGCGCATAACGATTGAAGACGCGGCGCCGGGCGCCGCCTGACATGAAAGATGAGGCATTAGAGATGGAAAAGATTTGGCTGAAGTCCTACCCCGAAGGCGTTCCTGCGGAGATCGACGCGACCCTGTATCGTTCGGTGACGCACTTGATGGAAGAATCCTTCCGCAAGTATGCCGACCGCAATGCCTACGTCTGCATGGACAAATTCCTGACCTATGCCGAAGTCGATCAGATGTCGCAGAAAGTGGGCGCCTGGCTGCAAAGCAAAGGCCTGAAAAAGGGTGCGCGCGTCGCCATCATGCTGCCCAATGTGCTGCAGTATCCGGTCGCCATGGCCGGCATCCTGCGCGCCGGCTACACCGTGGTCAACGTCAATCCGCTGTACACCCCGCGCGAGTTGCAGCACCAGCTGCACGACTCCGGCGCCGAAGCCATCTTCGTGCTGGAAAACTTCGCCACCACCGTGGAGCAGGTACTGGCGCAGTCGCCGCTCAAGCATGTGGTCGTGGCCAGCATGGGCGATCTGCTGGGCGGCCTGAAAGGCGCCATCGTCAACTTCGTCGTGCGCAATGTGAAGAAAATGGTGCCGGCCTTCTCGCTGCCGAACGCCGTTTCCTTCAAGCAGGTGCTGGCCGAGGGCGGCCGCCTGCCGCTCAATCCCGTGCAGCTGGGGCATGACGATATCGCCTTCCTGCAGTACACCGGCGGCACCACCGGCGTTTCCAAAGGCGCCGTGCTGCTGCACCGTAATGTGGTGGCCAATGTGCTGCAGAACGAAGCCTGGCTGGGCATGGAAACCGAAGCCGAGCAACTGGGCTTTGTCTGCGCGCTGCCGCTGTATCACATCTACTCGCTGACCATCAGTGCCTTCATGGGCCTGCGCCTGGGCGGCATGAATCTGCTGATTCCGAACCCGCGCGATATTCCCGGCTTCGTCAAGGAACTGGGCAAGCACCGCATGCACGTCTTCCCGGCCGTGAACACGCTGTACAACGCGCTGCTGAATAATCCCGAATTCGCCAAGCTCGACTTCTCCAGCTACCAGGTGTGCAATGGCGGCGGCATGTCGGTGCAGCGCGCCGTGGCCGATCGCTGGCTGAAACTGACCGGCACGCCGATCATCGAAGGCTATGGCATGTCCGAAACCTCGCCGGTGGCCACCGCCAACCGCGTCGACATCAAGGAATTCACCGGCACCATCGGCCTGCCGATTCCTTCCACCGAAGTCGCCATCCTGGACGATAACGGCAATCCCGTGCCATTCGGCCAGCCTGGCGAAATCGCCATCCGTGGTCCGCAAGTGATGGCCGGCTACTGGAACCGTCCGGAGGAAACCGCCAAGTCCATGACGCCGGACGGCTTCTTCAAGACCGGCGACGTCGGCATCATGGACGAACGCGGCTACACCCGCATCGTCGACCGCAAGAAGGACATGATCATCGTCTCCGGCTTCAACGTCTATCCGAACGAGATCGAGGAAGTGGTGGCAGCCCATCCGGGCGTGCTGGAAGTGGCCTGCATCGGCGTGCCGGACAATAACTCCGGCGAAGCCGTCAAACTCTTCGTCGTGCGCAAGGACGCCTCGCTGACGGCCGAGCAACTGCTCGACTTCTGCAAACACGAACTGACCGCTTACAAGAAACCGAAATACATCGAGTTCCGCGACGAACTGCCGAAGACCAATGTCGGCAAAATCCTGCGCCGCCAGCTGCGCGACGAGAAGAAAGCCGCGTAAGGAAACTGGGCAGGCGCTTGTCAGAGCTTCCTGCCCAATTTCTTATAGATTTCGGCATCGTTGCGTTTGCCGATGAGCAGGACGAATAAATCCTCGTCCTGCACGCGGTAAATAACGCGGTATTCGCCGCAATCCACGCGGCGAAAAGCGTAGCCCTTCAGTTGGGATGAGTCGTGTGGCTCGGGAGTTTTTAACAGCCTGAAAATGGTATCCACGAGTTGCCGGTACTGTTTGGCCGGCAAGGGGGAAAGGAAATTCAGGCTGTCGTTGGTGACATTAAGCCGCTTCATTGGCGCGTTCAGTTAGAAGGCGCTGCACTTCTTCGGGACTGGCTAAGCCATTTTCCATGGCTTTCTCAGCGCAGATTGCCCAGTAAGCATCTTCCACTTCCTTCAAGCGCTCATATTCGGCGTGCGGCAACATCACCAACTTGCTGTGATGCGGGCTTTCTACCTCGATTGCTTGCCGCGTTGCGTTATCGAGATACTCATCCAGATTGCCTGCCAATGTACTGCGAGTAATGATTTGCATATGCGTTCTCCCTGCATCCGAAGATTCAGTATAGGCCGCCAAGTCATGCACGCCAATGCGTTCGCTCAAGCGGCAATGCCTGGTTTGCCGTCGATGACGGCGAAATGGGCAAGGGTGGAGAGGGCGCTGTCTTTGTCGCGCACATTGTCCAGGGCCTGAAACAGCATCTCGCTGCGTTCGGGCGTCACGTTCAGCAGCATGAAGCCGCGCCGGTCGCTGCGGCCATAATGCATATGCGGATTCATTTCCACGTACTGCGCGGTGCGCTCCTGCGGACGCGAGCTGGAGGTGATCGAGGTGCCGCAAAATTCAGTGGCGATCACGGGATTGGCGGCCGATACTGGACGCACCGCCTCGCGCGCCAGATCGGCAGCGTAGAAGGTGTGCACATCGCCCGACAGCACCAGCGGATTGGCGGCGCCACTGGCCCGCACGGCATGCAGCAGGCGCTGGCGCGCTGCCGGATAGCCATCCCAGCCATCGGTCCAGAAGCGGCCATCGTCGGCCTGCACGATCGGCACTTGCGTGGACTGGGCCATCAGCGTTTGCTGGGCCAGGATATTCCAGCGCGCGCGCGAACTGCGCAAACCCTGTTCCAGCCAGCCTTCCTGTTCCATGCCCAGCATGCTGCGCCGCGGATCGCTTAACTCCGCGCAGGCGCGCCGGTAGACTGAGCTGGAGCCGCCGCGCCCCGGCCGCTGGCAGGCATGGGCGGAGCGGTACTGGCGCGTGTCGAGCACATGGATGCGCGCCAGCTGGCCCCAGTCGTAGCGCTGTTGCATGCGCAGCCGCGCCAGCCCTTCGCCATTGATGCGCACGGGCTGGTGTTCATAGAAGGCCTGATAGGCCGCCGCGCGCCGCGCTGCGAATGCGGGACTGAGCAGCTCGTCGCGGTCATTGCCGTAATCGTTGGCGACTTCGTGGTCGTCCCAGGTGACGATCCAGGGCGCGGCCAGATGCGCCGCCTGCAGATCGGGATCGCTTTTGTACTGGGCATAGCGGGCGCGGTAATCGGCCAGCGTGAAGCTCTCGTCCTTGCGCTGGGAACGCTCGGGATGCGTCAGCCGGTATGGTCCCCACTCATAGATGTAATCGCCAAGGAAGGCCACCAGGTCCGGTGCTGCCGCCGCGATATGGCGGTGCGCCGCATAGTGGCCGAATTCCCAATGCTGGCAGGAAGCCACCGCCATCTTCAGCGATGAGGGCAGGGCATCGGCCGCCGGTGCGGTGCGCGTGCGGCCGACCGGGCTGACGGCGTCGCCCAGCATGAAGCGGTAAAAATACCAGCGCCCCGGTTCCAGCCCTTTCACGTCCACATGCACGCTGTGCGCCAGTTCCGGCATGGCGGTCGCCACGCCCTTGGCGGCGATCTGGCGGAATGCCTCGTCCTGCGCCACTTCCCAGCGCAGGCGCATGGCCAGCGGCGGCATGGCAGCCGCGTTGAGCGGCTCGTACAGGAGGCGCGTCCACAGCACGACGGAATCGGGCAGGGGCGAGCCGGAGGCCACGCCCAGGCTGAAGGGATAGGCGCCGCCATTGCTGCGCGCACCCGCTTGATAGGAGGAGGTCAGCCCCGCGCCCAGCGCCGCCAGGCCCGCCAGGCGGGCGCCGGCCAGCAGCAGAAGGCGGCGCTGGCCGTCCATGGGTTTAACGCTGCTTGAGCAGCGTCTCGATCGGCGGCACGGGACGTGGTTTGCGGTCAGGGCCGGTGGCCACATAGGTCAGCGTGGCTTCCGTCACCTTCACAGTGCAGGCCTGCAGGCGGTTGCGCTCCGCGTACACTTCGACATTGACGGTGATGGACGTATTGCCAACTTTGACAATATCAGCATAGAAGGACAGCAGATCGCCCACGAATACCGGATGTTTGAAGACGAAGGAGTTGACTGCGATGGTGGCGACGCGGCCATTGGCGCGGCGCGTGGCCGGCAGCGAGCCGGCGATGTCGACCTGGGCCATGATCCAGCCGCCGAACACGTCGCCGTAGACATTGGCGTCGGCCGGCGCGGGCATCACGCGCAGCTCGGGCATTTTGCCCGGTGGCAGGCCGCGGTTTTCGGAATGGATCAGGGTGTTGTCTGGCGTGGTCATCTTAAAATCTCGTGAAAGGCTACAATTGGGCGAATTGTAAACCACCGCCAGTATCATCCGCCCTCATGCGCCGCTATTCGAACTCGCCACCGCCATCCGACAGCAAAACCCCGCCCAGCCGTGGCGATCTCGCCACGCTGAAAACCCTGCTGCCCTATCTGTGGGTGTACAAATGGCGCGTGCTGCTGGCGCTGCTCTGCCTGGTGGGCGCGAAGACGGCCAATGTCGGCGTGCCCGTGGTGCTGAAAAACCTGGTGGACCAGATGACGGTCACGCCCGACAAGCCGCAAGCCCTGCTGGTGCTGCCGGTGGCGGCCCTGGTGGCGTATGGCTTGCTGCGTCTGTCCACCACCGTGTTCACCGAGCTGCGCGAATTCCTGTTCGCCCGCGTCACCCAGCGTGCCGTGCGCACCATTGCGCTCAAGGTCTTCCGCCATCTGCATTCGCTGTCGCTGCGCTTCCACCTGAGCCGCCAGACCGGCGGCATGACGCGCGATATCGAGCGCGGCACGCGCAGCGTCGGCTCGCTGATCTCCTACACCCTGTTCAATATCCTGCCCACGCTGGTGGAGATCACGCTGGTGCTGACCTATCTGGTCACGCACTACGATATCTGGTTCTCGGTGATCACCTTTACCGCGCTGGTGCTCTACATTACCTTCACCGTCATGGTCACGGACTGGCGCACCCACTTCCGCCGCACCATGAACGATCTGGACTCGAAAGCCAATACCAAGGCCATCGACTCCCTGCTCAACTACGAAACGGTGAAGTACTTCGGCAACGAGGAATACGAGGCCAAACGCTATGACGAAGGCTTGCAGCGCTACGAATCGGCGGCGGTCAAGTCGCAGACCTCGCTGTCCTTCCTCAACACCGGGCAGTCGCTGATCATCGCCAGCGCGGTCACGCTGATCCTGTGGCGCGCCACCCAGGGCGTCATCGACGGCAAGATGACGCTGGGCGATCTGGTGCTGGTGAATGCCTTCATGATCCAGCTGTACATTCCGCTCAACTTCCTCGGCGTGATCTACCGCGAGATCAAGCAAAGCCTGGCCGATATGGAGCGCCTGTTCTCCCTGCTCGACCAGAACCGCGAAGTGGCCGACGCGCCCGATGCGCGCCCCCTGCTCACGCATGGCGCCACGGTGAAATTCTCCCACGTCGATTTCAGCTACGAGAGCAAGCGCCAGATTCTGTTCGACGTCGACTTCACCATCCCGGCCGGCACCACCACGGCGGTGGTGGGGCATAGCGGCTCCGGCAAGTCCACCTTATCGCGCCTGCTGTACCGTTTCTATGAAGTGAATGGCGGCGCCATCACCATCGATGGCCAGGATCTGCGCTCGCTGACGCAAGCCTCGCTGCGCCACGCCATCGGCATCGTGCCGCAGGATACGGTGCTGTTCAACGACAGCATCGAATACAACATCGCTTACGGACGGCCCGGCGCCAGCAAGGAAGAAATCGTCGCCGCCGCGCGCGCCGCCTCCATCCACGACTTCATCGAAAGCCTGCCGGACGGCTATGCCTCGCTGGTCGGCGAGCGCGGGCTGAAACTGTCGGGCGGCGAAAAGCAGCGCGTCGCGATTGCGCGCACACTGCTGAAAAATCCCGCCATTCTGATCTTCGACGAAGCCACCTCCGCGCTCGACTCCAAGGCCGAGCAGGCGATCCAGGCCGAATTGAAAGAGATTTCGCGCAGCCGCACCACTATGGTTATCGCCCACCGGCTCTCGACCGTGGCCGACGCCGACCAGATCCTCGTGCTCGACCACGGCCGCATCGTCGAACGCGGGACCCACCAGGCGCTGCTTGCCGCCGAAGGCCTGTATGCCCAGATGTGGGAACGCCAGCAAGCCAAAGGTGACGAAGACCTTTCTTCGCCCGCTCCTGCCGCCGCCTGATCAACCCACCGGATGTGGGGACGAAAAAAATGGCTTCCGGGGGGAAGCCATTTTTGCTTGGGCGCCTGGGGATCAGGGCAGGGGGGTGTCGGCCAGTTCTTTGTCGATCGGGTCGGTGAGCTCGCCTTCCCATTTGGCGACGACGGCGGCGGCGATGCCGTTGCCGATGACGTTGGTGGCGGAACGGGCCATGTCGAGGAAGTGGTCGATGCCGAGCAGCAGCACCAGGCCGGCTTCCGGAATATTGAACTGCGACAGGGTGGCGGCGATCACCACCAGCGAGGCGCGCGGCACGCCGGCAATGCCTTTGGAGGTCAGCATCAGCACGGCCATCATGGTCATCTGGGTGCCAAGCGACATTTCAATGCCGTAGGCCTGGGCGATGAACACGGCGGCGAAGGTGCAGTACATCATCGAGCCGTCCAGATTGAAGGAGTAGCCGATTGGCAGCACGAAGGCGGCAATGCGGTTGCGCACGCCGAAACGTTCCAGACCTTCCAGGGTTTTCGGGAAGGCCGCTTCGCTCGAAGCGGTGGAGAAGGCCAGCAGCGATGGGCCGCGCAGTTCGCTGATCAGGCGGCCGATGCGCTTGCCGAGGAAGAGGAAGCCGATGAAGATCAGCACACCCCACAGCACGGCGATGCTCAGGTAGAACTCGGCCATGAACACGCCATAGGTCTGCAGCACGCCCAGACCGCTCTTGGCGATGGTGCCGGCAACGGCGGCGAATACGGCCAGCGGTGCGAAGCGCATCACATAGCCGGTTACCTTCAGCATGATGTGGGCGATGCCGTCCACTGCGTCCACCAGCGGCTCCGATTTCGGGCCGACAGCAGCAGCGGCGGTGCCGAAGAACAGGGAGAACACCACGATCTGCAGGATTTCGTTCTTGGCCATGCCGTCGATGATGGAGGATGGCACCAGGTGGGTGATGAACTCTTTCAGCGACAGGCTGGTGGTGGCCAGGCCGGATGCTGCGGCGGTGGTGGCCGGCAGGTGGCCGACCAGGGCGTCGCCGGGGCGGAACAGGTTGACCATGATCAGGCCCAGGGTCAGCGACAGCAGCGAGGCGACGAAGAACCAGCCCAGGGTCTTGATGCCGATGCGGCCCACTTCCGAAGCGTCACCCATGCGGGCAATGCCGACCACCAGGGTGGAGAAGACCAAGGGCGCAATGATCATTTTGATCAGGCGCAGGAAGAGGGTCGTGATCAGCGACATGGTGTCCGCGAAGCCGGCCGGATTGGCCAGCGTCACATTGGCGATGTAGCCGGCTGCGATGCCCAGCACCAGGCTGACCAGAATATAAGTAGTCAGGCGGTTTTGATTTTTCATAAAGGAGTTATCCTGTGGTAGTGTCTAGCCGGCTGTGGATAACAGCGGCCAGAATGCCGTTAGAATGGTGAATTTATAAGCAAGTTCCGCAGTATCCTTGTCGTCAGGGGCACTGTCAAGCAAGCGTGGAGGTGTGGGCGCCGATGATCGATATAAAAAACCTAAGCAAGTGGTATGGCCATTTCCAGGTGCTCTCAGAGTGCAGCACCAGTGTCGCCAAGGGCGATGTGATGGTCATTTGCGGCCCTTCCGGTTCGGGAAAATCAACCCTGATAAAAACCGTCAACGGCCTGGAACCCTTCCAGAAAGGTGAAATTATTGTCGATGGCATATCGGTCGGCGCGCCCGGCACCAATTTGCCGGCCCTGCGCGCGCGCATCGGCATGGTATTCCAGAATTTCGAATTGTTCCCCCATCTTTCTGTGCGCGAGAACCTGACCCTGGGCCAGGTCAAGGTGCTGGGGCGCAGCCAGGACGAGGCCAATGCCCGTGGCCTGAAGTATCTGGACCGGGTCGGCCTGCTGTCGCAGCAGGATAAATTCCCGAATCAGCTGTCCGGCGGCCAGCAGCAGCGGGTGGCGATCGCGCGCGCCCTGTCGATGGACCCGATCGCCATGCTGTTCGACGAGCCGACTTCCGCCCTCGATCCGGAAATGATCAACGAGGTGCTCGATGTGATGGTGGGCCTGGCCCAGGAGGGCATGACCATGATGGTGGTCACCCACGAAATGGGCTTTGCGCGCAAGGTGGCTAACCGCGTGGTCTTCATGGACAAGGGCCATATCCTGGAAGACTGCAGCAAGGATGAATTTTTCGGCGCGCCGCGTTCCGAGCGCGCCCGCGACTTCCTTGCGCGTATCATCCATTAAATGCGATTCACTGAAATTCCGCCGGAACTGAATCCGGTTCAAGCTGTAGGGTTGCCGTAGCGAGCTGCTAAGTGTTGGTGCATTTTTTCTTTGCGGAGGAATCATGACCTTGACCAGACTGTTTGCCCTGCTGTCCATCGCCTGCTGCGCCGCCACGGCCAGCGCCCAGGAACTCACCGGCACCCTCGCCAAAATCAAGCGCACAGGCCAGATCACGCTGGGCGTGCGCGATGGCTCCGTGCCTTTCTCCTATCTGGACGATAAGCAGCAATACCAGGGCTACTCGGTGGACCTGTGCATGAAGATTGTGGTCCATGTGCAGAAGCAGCTGGGCATGACCGATGTGAAGGTGGTGATGAATCCCGTGACTTCGGCCAACCGCATCCCGCTGATGGCAAACGGCACCATCGACCTGGAATGTGGTTCCACCACCAATAATGCGGAGCGCCAGAAGCAGGTGGCCTTCGCGCCCACCATGTTCGTCATCGCCAACCGCCTGCTGGCGAAGAAGTCGTCGAATATCAAATCGCTGGCCGATATGCGGGGCAAGACCCTGGTATCGACCGCCGGCACCACCACGCTCAAGCAGATGACGATTCTGAACAACGAGCAGAAGCTGGGCATGAATATCGTGGTCGGCAAGGATCACCCGGAATCCTTCCTGATGATGGAAACCGGCCGCGCCGCCGCCGAAGCCAATGACGATATCCTGCTGGCGGCCCAGGTGGCGAGTGCGCGCAACCCGTCCGAGTTCCAGATCACCGCCGAGGCGCTGTCGGTCGAACCTTATGGCATCATGCTGCGCCGCGAGGATGTACCCTTCAAGCAGGCGGTGGATGCGGCTTTGACCCGGCTGTATCAGTCGGACGATATCCAGCGCATTTACAACAAGTGGTTCATGAGTCCCATTCCGCCCAAGGGCATCAATCTGAACTTCCCCATGCCGCCGCAGCTCAAGGCGGTGCTGGCCAAACCCACCGATTCGCCCGATCCGGCGGCCTACGCGGCCGTGCCGCCGGCGCAGAAAGCCGCCACCAAGAAGTAAGCCTGGCCCGCCGCCATGCACTACAACTGGAACTGGGCCATCTTCCGCGAACTGTCGCCGGACGGCGTGCATACCTATTGGGATACGCTGATGTCCGGCCTGGCGTGGACGCTGGCGGCCTCGCTGGCCGGCTGGGTCATGGCGCTGGCCTTGGGCATGCTGGTGGGCGTGCTGCGCACCTTGCCCAGCCCCTGGCTGCGCCGCGCCGGCACGGCCTATGTGGAGCTGTTCCGCAATATTCCGCTGCTGGTGCAGATGTTCCTGTGGTTCTTCGTCGTGCCCGAACTGCTGCCGCGCGCGGCGGGCGATTGGCTGAAGGCGCTGCCGAATGCGCCTTTCCTGACGGCCGTGGTCTGTCTCGGCTTCTTTACGTCGGCGCGGGTGGCGGTGCAGGTCACAGCGGGCATCGAAGCGCTGGCGGGCGGCCAGAAGCTGGCGGCGCTGGCCCTGGGCCTGACGCGGCGGCAGACTTATCGCCACGTGCTGCTGCCGCTGGCGCTGCGCATCATCCTGCCGCCGCTGACCAGCGAATTCCTCAACATCATCAAGAACAGTTCCGTGGCCCTGACCATTGGCCTGATGGAGCTGACCGCCAGCGCGCGCGCCGTGCAGGAATTTTCCTTCCAGGTGTTTGAAGCTTTTTCCGCCGCCACCCTGATCTACGTGCTGGTGAATATCGTGGTGGTGGCTGGCATGGCTTGGCTGGAGCGGCGGCTGGCGCTGCCTGGCACCTTGGCGAGCGGGGGAGGGCGCTGATGTTCTCCCAGTTCGATTTCGATGTGATCGCGCGCTCCTGGCTTTACCTGTTCCGTACAGGGATGGTGTTCACGCTGGAGCTGACGGTGCTGTCCATGCTGGGCGGCGTGGCGCTCGGCACCTTGCTGGCGCTGGGGCGCCTGTCCAGCTTCAAGCCCGTTGCATTGCTGGCCGCCACTTATGTGAACCTGATCCGCGCCGTGCCGCTGGTGCTGGTGATCTTCTGGTTCTACTTCCTGGTGCCGTATGTGGCGGCCTGGCTGATCGGCGCTGCCGAACCGGTGAAGGTGGGCACCTTCCTGTCGGCGCTGATCACTTTCATCCTGTTCCAGGCGGCTTACTACTGCGAGATCATGCGCGGCGGCATACAGGCTATTTCGCGCGGCCAGCTGCATGCGGCGCAGGCGCTGGGCATGGGTTACTGGCAGACCATGTGGCTGATCGTGCTGCCCCAGGCTTTCCGCAATATGCTGCCGGTGCTGCTGACGCAGACTATTGTGCTGTTCCAGGATGTGTCCCTGGTGTACGTGCTGTCGGTGCCGGATTTCGTCGGCGCGGCGAGCAAGATCGCCCAGCGCGACGGACGGCTGGTGGAGATGTATGTGTTCGTGGCCCTGGTCTATCTGCTGCTGTGCTGCGGCCTGTCCTGGCTGGCGCGCCGCCTGCAGGCGCGCGTCGCCATCATCCGCTAGCCTGGCCCGTGGTCGGCAAATCCTCGGCGGCGGGCGGCGCCTTGCCCGCGGCGGCCGATAGCTGGCGCAGCGTTTCCTGAATCGCCATCCAGTCCTGCACCGAGAGCAGCACGGCGCTATTGCGCTTGCCGGTGATGGTGATCGGCATATGGCTCTGGGCCGCTTCGTCGATCAGTCGGTATAGGCTGGCGCGCGCCGCGCTTGCCGAAAGTATGGTCATAAAGTCCCCCCCTTTTTTAGACGAAAACCTACGCTTTTGTGTACATTTCGTCAAGCATTTACTGAAGGCTGGGGGCATGCGGGCGGGCAGCAGGTAAAATACCGGCATCCGCAATATGAGAGCCGCCATGTCCCAATTCGACGCCCCCTCCAGCCTGACCATTATCCGCCCAGACGACTGGCATTTGCACCTGCGCGACGGCGCCACCATGGCCAGCGTGCTGCCGCACAGCGCGCGCCAGTTTGCCCGCGCCATTGTGATGCCGAATCTGAAACCGCCCGTGACCACCGTGGCGGCGGCCGAGGCCTACCGCCAGCGCATTGTCGACGCTCTGCCGCAAGGCCTGCAGTTCGAGCCGCTGATGACGCTCTACCTGACCAATAACACCTCGCCGGAAGAGATTCTGCGCGCCCAGGAAAGCGGCATCGTGCACGCCGTCAAACTCTATCCGGCCGGCGCCACCACCAATTCCGATGCTGGCGTGACCGATCTGGCCAACTGCTACAAGGTGCTGGAAGCGATGCAGGAAGTGGGCATGCCTTTCCTGGTGCATGGTGAAGTCACCGACCAGGATATCGACCTGTTCGACCGCGAAGCTGTCTTCATCGAGCGCGTGATGCGCCCGCTGCGCCGCGACTTCCCGGCCCTGAACATCGTTTTCGAACACATCACCACCAAGGACGCGGCGCAGTACGTGGCCGAGGCGGAAGGCCCGATTGCGGCCACCATCACCCCGCACCACCTGCTGTACAACCGCAACGAGATCTTCAAAGGCGGCATCCGCCCGCACTACTACTGCCTGCCGGTGCTGAAGCGCGAAGAACACCGCCTGGCGCTGGTGACTGCAGCGACTAGCGGCGACGAGCGTTTCTTCCTCGGCACGGATTCCGCGCCGCACGCCAAGGGCGCGAAGGAAGCGGCCTGCGGCTGCGCCGGCTGCTACACCGCCCTGCACGCGATGGAACTGTACGCCGAAGCCTTCGAACGCGCCGGCGCGCTGGACAAGCTGGAAGCCTTTGCCAGCCTGAATGGCCCGGCTTTCTACGGCCTGCCGCCCAACACCGACACCATCACCCTCAAGCGCGAACAATGGACGCTGCCTGAAACCCTGCCTTTCGGCGACCAGGAAATCGTGCCGTTGAACGCCGGTGAAACGATCAACTGGAAAATGGCGTAAGTGTTCGCTGACATCGACTGGTCCCGCCCTTGGTACGCCTCGGTGCGGGACGCTGCCTCGCGCAGCGACTTGAGCGGCAGCAGCGTGGTCGACACCTTCTGTGTCCAGGCCAGTGCGCTGGGGCTGCGCAACCATCTCGGCCTGCCGCTGTCCTTCGTGCCGCAAGCAGCGCTGCCGGAAGGCACGGCCTACGAAGAATTCATCGGCGCCACCGGCGGCGTGCCGACCCGCGACAATCTGCATGACTTCTTCAATGGCCTGATCTGGCTGACCTTCCCGCATATCAAACGCCAGTTGAACGCTCTGCAGGCGGCGCAGATCGCGCGCGACGGCGTCGGTAAATCGCGTGGTCCTGCGCGCGACGCCGCCACCATCTACGACGAGAACTCGGCCCTGCTGGTGGTGCGCGACAATGCTGAAGGCGCGGCCCTGGTGGATGCCCTGCGCAATCACCGCTGGCGCGAAGCCTTTGTCGAGCGCTGCGCCATGTTCGGCACGGATGCCGAGGTTTGGCTGTTTGGCCACGCGCTGATGGAAAAGCTGGTGGCGCCGTATAAAGCCATCACCGCCCACACCCGCGTGCTGTTGGCCGACGATGGCTACTTCGCATTGGACCCGGTTGCGCGCCGCGTCTGGATCGACGAGCGCGAAACGCGCGCGCTGGAGCAGGAAGGTTTGAGCAACGCCGGCTTTACGCCGCTGCCGGTGCTGGGCATTCCCGGCTGGTGGCCGCAGCAGGACGACGATTTTTATAACGACGCTGCCGTCTTCCGTCCCAAGCGGACGGCTGCAGCCTGAACCCCGCCCTGGCGGAGAAAGCGAGACCATGAGCAAGGCTATCCGTTGGGGCATACTGGGCACGGGCAAAATCGCCAAGGCCTTCGCCAAGGCGCTGACTGAAGTGAATGATGTGGAGCTGGTGGCTGTAGCCTCGCGCACCGAGGCCAATGCCGCCGCTTTCGCCGCCGAATATGGCGTGGCGCGCAGCTACGCCAGCTATCAGGCGCTGGCCGACGATCCCGAGGTCGATGTGGTGTACCTCGCCACGCCGCATCCCATGCACCATGCGGATGCCCTCATGTGCCTGAATGCGGGCAAGCCCATCCTCGTTGAAAAATCTTTTACCGTGAACCGGCGCGAGGCCGAGGACATCGTCGCCCTGGCACGCGAGAAAAAACTGTTCGTGATGGAGGCGATGTGGACGCGCTTCCTACCCGCCGTGCTGGAAGCCAAGCGCATCGTCGACAGCGGCGAGATTGGCCAGCCTGCAACCGTGCAAGCCGATTTCGGCTTCGCTTCCGATGCCGGTCCCGAGCACCGCCTGTTCAATCCCGCGCTGGGCGGCGGTTCGCTGCTCGACCTGGGCATTTATCCCTTATCGATCGCTGCTTTCCTCATGGGCGAGGTGGAATCGGTGCAGGCTAGCGGCGAGCTGGGAGCGACCGGCGTCGATGTGCAGGCCAGTTTCATCCTGCGCCACAAGAATGGCGGCATGAGCACTTGCACCAGCAGCCTGCGCGCGCGCACGCCGACCGAGCTGACGATCTGCGGCAGCAAAGGCTTTTTGCGCTTGAATGGCCGTTTCCACAACACCGAAAGCATTACGGTCGAACTGAGCGACGGTACTGGCCGCACGCAGCAACTGCCGCGCATCGGCCATGGCTATGCGCACGAAATCATGGAAGTGAGCCGCTGTCTGCGCGCCGGCCTGCTGGAAAGCCCGGTCATGCCGCAGGCGGAAAGCGTGGCCCTGATGGGGGTACTGGATGCGATGCGCGCCCAGATCGGCGTGGTCTATCCTGCCGACCGCCAGGGCGCTTAAGAACGATCAGCGGAAGGGTTCGGAGCCGCGGCGGCGACCCGCCGCCAAGCCGATCACGCAGGCGCCGGCCAGCAGCAGCGCCCAGCCGGACGGTTCCGGCACCGGCTCGGCGGCATTGTCGCGCGCATGCTTTGGATCGTTATCCTGTGCCGCATAGTCGGCTTCCGCCGGCTCGGCCTTTTCTTCCTCGCGCGACATTTCGTGCGGTTGGCCCTCGGCTTGCAGTGTCGGCACGGACGTTGCAGCAGCGACTGGCAGTGAAGTTTTCTCTTTGTCCTGGACGTATTTGTTTGCGAGTGCAGTGGGGCTGGCCATGGCGACCGAGACAATTGCCAAAACAAGGCAGAGACTGCGCATAAAACTCCGGTGTCCAGTGAAATAACAGATTTTGCACTGCAATATTACAGCATTTGCAATTTGTTGCCAAAAAATACGAAGCGTGCGCGGGGAGATAGAACAGGAGGCGGGAACCGGATTGGCATCTGGCCGCCAATCCGGATAAAACGAAGATGGCGCTTAAGCGCGTTTGCGGCGTAGCGCACCCAGTAGGATACCGCCGCCGAGCAGCATCATCCAGGTAGATGGCTCTGGTACTGACGACGGTATATCGTAGAGCATTCTCTTATCGTACACATGATGCATGCCCAAGTCGTACTTAGGGCCATAGATATTCAGTCCGTTGAAGTCCCTGGAGAGGCCCGTACTGATAACGGTAAAGTCGAGAGTGTCGCTGCCTTCCGCCAGCGTCAGTGTGCCACTCCGGTTGAAGTAAGTGAAGTTCGGATTTTGAACCATTGCTGTTAGTGAGCTGCTATCGTGACCCGAGCCTAGGAAGGAGCTGACATCCGGATCGCTGCTCTTGTGGGACGCATCGAGCTCGAACGTAAACGTAGCGACGGGATTGACCAGACGATGGTGCTCGGCTGCCGCAAAGGTAAGGGTGCCGGTGGTCAGTGAGCTGTTCCCGCCAGGGGTGTTAGAGGCAACAGCAGAGAGGCGGAACCAATCCTGCAGACTGCCTTGAACATCGTAAGTTATAACTTTGTAGTATTCCAAAAAGGGCTTGTTGTCCACAAAACTGATAGCGGGTTTTGTTTCGATCCATTCCTTGTAGTTAAGCCGAGGACCGATCTCAATCACGTCGGTCCGGCTAAATGAGGGGGAAAGATCGAGCCTCGTTACTGCGGCGGAGGCGGAGGCGGCAAAGCAACTTGCCAAAACAATAATGGCGAACGGTTGGAGGCGCATAAAATTTTTTGAATTAGGAAAAATGAAATTGTCGCATTAAAATTTATATTACTTCAATACCAGACTGTTAATTTTCTTGGTTGGCTTTGAATCGCTGAGATACTGGCCCTGCAAGTTACTGTCTCTGTAATCGTAAATTGAGGAAGAAATGAGGGGGATCTCTGCCAGATTTGGTGGCTTCTTGTACACTTGACGCCCGATTGACGCAGCCGAGTGTGCCATGCCCCAAGCCAAACCCCATCTCGATCTCAAAACCGTCCTGATCGCCAGCGGCGTCGTACTGACCCTGGCGATGGGCGTGCGGCATGGCTTTGGCTTCTGGATGCAGCCGATCTCGCAGGCCAATGGCTGGTCGCGCGAAACCTATTCGCTGGCGATGGCGGTGCAGAATCTGATGTGGGGCTTGTTCGGTCCCTTCGCGGGCATGGCGGCCGACCGTTTCGGCACCATGCGCGTGGTGCTGTTCGGCGCCCTGGCCTATGTGGCGGGCTTGCTGTGGATGGCGCTGGTCAGCCAGCCGACGCTGTTCATATTCGGATCGGGCGTGCTGATTGGTCTGGCGCTGTCCTGCACCGCGTTTGGCGCGGTGAGCGGCATCATCGGCCGCGCGGCGCCGCTGGAAAAGCGTTCCTGGGCCTTTGGCGTGTCCGGCGCGGCCAGCTCCTTCGGCCAGTTCATGATGATGCCGGTCGAGCAGCAGATGATTTCGGCCGTGGGCTGGCAGCAAGCCTTCTATCTGCTGGCGGGTCTGATCTTCATTGCCATGATTCCCATGTCCTTCAAGCTGCGCGAACCGGCGCACGAGCATGCTCACGGCCAGCAGCAACAGACGACGGGCGAGGCTTTGCGCGAGGCGCTGGGCAACCGCTCCTTCCTCTTCCTGGTGGCCGGCTATTTCGTGTGCGGCTTCCAGGTGGTGTTCATCGGCGTCCACCTGCCCGCCTATTTGAAGGACAAGGGCGTGGCCGATCCGGGTGTGGCGGTGATGGCGCTGGCCCTGATTGGCCTGTTCAATATCTTCGGTTCGTTCACGGCCGGACAATTGGGCGGCAAGCTGCCCAAGCGCTATCTGCTGTCCTTCATTTACCTGGCCCGGTCGGCCATCATCTCGATTTTCCTGCTGGCGCCATTGACGCCGATGTCGGTCTACCTGTTTGCCGCTGCCATGGGCTTTATCTGGCTGTCCACCGTGCCGCTGACGAATGGCATCATCGCCGGCATTTTCGGCGTCAAGCATATGTCCATGCTGGCGGGCGTGGTCTTCTTCTCGCACCAGATAGGCAGTTTCCTCGGCGTCTGGCTGGGCGGCTATCTGTTCGACCAGCGCGGCAACTACGATCTGGTGTGGGGTATCGCCATCGCGCTGGGCATCGTGGCTGGCCTAGTCAACCTGCCGATCAACGAGCGGCCGCTGTTGCGGCCTATGCTGAAGACGGCGTGAGGCGGCCATGAAGACGCGGCTCATGCGCATTCTCGGCTGGCTGGCGCTGGCCGCCGCGCTCACCTTGGGCTTCCTCGCCTATCTGCAGCCGGGCTTCATGCTGGACCTGGCGAACCGCTTCTATATGTGCTTTTGAGCGTCATCAGACCTTGAGGAATTCCTCGCGCCCGCCCAGCCAGCGTTCCAGGTGGGCGTCCACCGTGGACTGGTGCTGCGGTTCCTGCAGCAGGGCGTGCGCCACGTCGCGCGCCTGATCCACCAGCCAGCCGTCGGTTTCCAGGTCGGCGAAGCGCAGCATGGCCTGGCCCGACTGACGCGCGCCGAGGAATTCTCCGGGGCCGCGGATCTCCAGGTCGCGCCGCGCGATTTCGAAGCCGTCCGTGGTTTCGCGCATCGTCATCAGGCGCTGCTTGGCGACATGGCCCAGTGGGCTTTGATACAGCAGAAGGCAGACGCTGGCCGCGGATCCCCGCCCCACGCGGCCGCGCAGCTGGTGCAGCTGCGACAGGCCAAAGCGCTCGGCGTGTTCGATCACCATCAGCGAGGCGTTCGGCACGTCCACGCCGACCTCGATCACCGTGGTCGCCACCAGCACGTGCACGTCGCCGGCGGCGAAGGCATCCATCACTTCCTGTTTTTCGGCCGGCTTCAGACGGCCATGCACCAGGCCCACGCGCAGGTCGGGCAGGGCCGCGGCCAAGGTCTCATAGGTTTCTGTGGCCGTTTGCAGCTGCAGCGCTTCCGATTCCTCGATCAGCGGGCAGACCCAGTAAGCCTGGCGGCCTTCTAGCGCTGCCGCGTGCACGCGCTCGATCACCTCGTCGCGCCGGTTCTGGTCCACCGCCCGCGTCACGATGGGCGTGCGGCCGGGCGGCAGCTCGTCGATCACCGACACTTCCAGGTCGGCGTAATAGGTCATGGCCAGGGTGCGCGGAATCGGCGTGGCCGACATCATCAGCTGGTGCGGCACCAGCTCGCCCTGCCCCTTGTTGCGCAGGGTCAGACGCTGGCCGACGCCGAAGCGGTGCTGTTCGTCGACGATCACCAGGCCCAGTTTCGAGAACTGCACCGTGTCCTGGATCAGCGCGTGGGTGCCGATCACCAGCTGGGCTTCGCCCGATTCCACCAGTGCGGTGGCAGCCGCCTTGTCCTTCTTTTTCAGGCTGCCGGTGAGCCAGGCCACTTTCACGCCCAGCGGTTCCATCCAGGCCGCGATCTTGCGGAAGTGCTGGTCGGCCAGGATTTCGGTCGGCGCCATCAGGGCCGCCTGGAAGCCGCTGTCGATGGCTTGCGCTGCCGCCAGCGCCGCGACGACCGTTTTGCCGCTGCCCACATCGCCCTGCAGCAGACGCTGCATGGGATAGGGTTGGCGCAGGTCGGCGCGGATTTCGGTCAGTACGCGCTGCTGGGCCTTGGTCAATTTGAAGGGCAGGGCGGCCTGGAAGGCGGCCGACAGCGTGCCCACTTTCTTCAGTGCCGCCGCGCCTTTGGAGCGGCGCGCGCGCTGCGCCCGTTTCAGCGAGAGCTGCTGCGCCAGCAGCTCGTCGAACTTCATGCGCGTCCAGGCCGGATGCGAGCGGTCGGCCAATGCATTCTCGTCCACCTGCTGCGGCGGATAATGCAGCAGCTTGACCGCCGGCTCGAAATTGGACAGGCGCATGCGCTCGATCACCTCGGCCGGCACGGTGTCGCGCCAGTCCACGCGCCGCATGGCGTCGGCGATGGCGCGCCGCAGCACCAGCTGGGACAAGCCCTCGCCCGAGGGATACACCGGCGTCAGGGAAGTGGGCAGCGGCGCGCCCTGGTTGATGACCTTATACGTGGGGTGCACCATCTCGGCGCCGAAAAAGCCGTGTTTCAGCTCGCCGCGCGCGCGCACCCGCGTGCCTTCGGCCAATTGCTTGACCTGGCTGCCGTAGAAATTCATGAAGCGCAGCTGCAGCTCGCCCGTTTCATCGGCGATCTGCACCAGCAGCTGGCGGCGCGGCTTGTAGGCGATCTCGTTCTTCGTCACCACGCCCTCGACCTGCGACACATGGCCGCCGCGCAGGCAGGCTTCGCGGATATCCATGACCTGGGTCTCGTCCTCGTAGCGCATGGGCAGGTGCAGCACCAGGTCCATATCGCTGCGCAGGCCGAGTTTGGCCAGCTTGCTTTCGGCGGAGGCCTTCTTGGCGGGGGATTTTGCGGCGGCCTTGGCCGGTGCGGCTTTTTGCGTGGTTTCTGCCATTTTCGGGTGGTGGGCTGGGCTTAGCGTAAAATAGAAGGTTGCCCAACAGTTTTACAAGTACGTCAATGTATTCGCTTTCCGATTTCGATTTTAACTTGCCGCAAGAGCGTATTGCGCAATTTCCGCTACCGGACCGCAGTGCTTCGCGCCTGCTGCACGTCGATGGCGCGCGTCTGCACGACCGCCAGTTCACCGATATCATCGATCAGCTCCAGCCGGGCGACCTGCTGGTGATGAATGATACCCGCGTGCTGAAGGCGCGCTTTTTCGGCGTCAAGGAAAGCGGCGGCAAGGTCGAAGCCCTGGTCGAGCGCGTGCTCGATACCCGCACCGTGCTGGCCCAGCTGCGCGCCTCCAAGTCGCCCGGCCCCGGCGTCAAGATCCGCCTGGCCGATGCCTTCGACGTCACCGTGGGCGAGCGCGCCGGCGAATTTTTCACCCTGCATTTCGGCGCCGACGTGTTCGAACTGATCGAGCAGTATGGCCGTCTGCCGCTGCCGCCGTATATCGAGCACGCGCCGGGCGAATTCGACGAAACGCGCTACCAGACCGTGTTCAACAAGGTGCCGGGCGCCGTGGCCGCGCCCACCGCCGGCCTGCATTTCGACGAAGCCCTGCTGGACAAGCTGAAAGCCAAGGGCGTGCAGTTCGCCTATGTGACCCTGCACGTGGGCGCCGGCACCTTCCAGCCGGTGCGCACCGAGAACCTGGCCGAGCACAAGATGCACACCGAGTGGTACACCATGCCGCAGGCGACGGTGGACGCGGTGCGCGCCACGCGCGCCGCCGGCCGCGACGTGGTGGCGGTCGGCACCACCAGCCTGCGCGCCCTGGAATCGGCCTCGCAGAGCGGCCAGCTGGAAGCGGGCAGCGCCGACACGGCCCTGTTCATCACGCCGGGCTACCAGTTCAAGACCGTGACCCGCCTGATCACCAACTTCCACCTGCCGAAATCGACCCTGCTGATGCTGGTGTCGGCCTTCGCCGGCTTTACCGAGATCCGCCACGCTTATCAGCACGCGATCGCCAATGAATACCGTTTCTTCAGCTATGGCGACGCCATGCTGCTGACCACGCCCAACCGCGCGTGACCTGACAGGATATTGAACAATGCTGGAATTTAAACTCATCAAGACCGACACCACGGGCAAGACCAAGGCCCGCCGCGGCACCGTGAAACTGAACCACGGCGAGGTGCAGACCCCGATCTTCATGCCGGTTGGCACCTACGGCTCGGTGAAAGCCATGTCGCCGCTGGAGCTGAAGGAAATCGGCGCCCAGATCATCCTCGGCAACACCTTCCACCTCTGGCTGCGCCCCGGCAACGACGTGATGTCCAAGTTCGGCGGCCTGCACGGCTTCATGGGCTGGGATAAGCCCATCCTGACCGACTCCGGCGGCTTCCAGGTGTTCTCGCTGGGCGAGATGCGCAAGATCACGGAAGAAGGCGTGCATTTCAACTCGCCCATCAATGGCGATAAGCTCTTCCTGTCGCCGGAAATCTCGATGCAGATCCAGCGCGTGCTCAATTCCGACATCGTGATGCAGTTCGACGAATGCACGCCATATGAAATCAACGGCCGTCCCGCCACCGTGGACGAAGCGGCCAAGTCGATGCGCATGTCCCTGCGCTGGGCCCAGCGTTCGATGGATGAATTCAAGCGCGGCGAAAATCCGAACGCGCTGTTCGGCATCGTCCAGGGCGGCATGTTCGAGTCGCTGCGCGACGAATCGCTGGCCAAGCTGGAAGAGATCGACTTCCCCGGCCTGGCCATCGGCGGCCTGTCCGTGGGCGAACCGAAGGAAGACATGATGCGCGTGCTGGAACACGTCGGCCCGCGCCTGCCGGCCAACAAGCCGCACTATCTGATGGGCGTGGGCACGCCGGAAGACCTGGTGGCCGGCGTTTCCAACGGCGTTGACATGTTCGATTGCGTGATGCCGACCCGGAATGCGCGCAATGGCTGGATCTTCACCCGCTTCGGCGACGTCAAGATCAAGAATGCCCGTTACAAGGACGACAAGGCGCCGTTGGACGAGACTTGCAGCTGCTACGCCTGCCGCAATTTCTCGCGCGCCTACCTGCACCACCTGCACCGCGCCCAGGAAATCCTCGGCGCCCGCCTGAACACCATCCACAATCTGCACTACTACCTGGACATCATGCGCCAGATGCGCGAAGCCCTGGATGAAGACCGTTTCCCGGCCTGGGTGCAGCAATTCCACGCCGACCGCGCCCGCGGCGTGTAGCGCGGATGCCGCCCGGGCGGCGGCAATCTTGCAAAACGGCCTATATATCCCCATATGCCGCTATTAGCCAGTGCTAGAATACAGCGCTAATTTTTTCAAAACCCGATATTGGAGTCACCCGTGTTCATTTCCAACGCCTACGCTCAAACCGCCGCCGATTCGGCTCTGGGCAGCAATCTGACCAGCTTCCTGCCGATCATCCTGATGTTCGTCGTCATGTACTTCCTGATGATCCGTCCTCAGCAAAAACGCGCCAAGGAACAGAAAGCCATGATGGACGCGCTGGCCAAGGGCGACGAAGTGGTGACCGCCGGCGGCCTGCTGGGCAAAGTGTCCAAAGTGAGCGACGTCTACGTGACGCTGGAAGTGGCCACCGGCACCGACATCGTGGTGCAGAAGAGCTCCATCACCACGCTGCTGCCGAAAGGCACGCTGAAGGCTCTGTAAGAACGGTGCGGGCGGCTCGACCGCCCGCTTGTGCATCCGACGCCTGATAAACCCAGAACACTGAAGAATATGAATCGCTACCCTGTCTGGAAATACATCATCATCGCCGTGGCCGTGCTTTTCGGCGCGCTGTACACGGCGCCGAACTACTTCGGCGAATCGCCTGCACTGCAAATCACGAGCGGCAAATCCACCGTCAAGGTGAACAGCGATACCGCTGCCCGCGTGGAAGCGGTCCTGAAGCAGGAAAATATCCCGAACAATGGCGTCAGCCTCGACGTCGGCACCAGCCATTCCGTGCGTGCCCGCTTCGCTGACACCGACAGCCAGTTCAAGGCCCGTCTGGCCCTGGAAAAAGGCTTGAATCCCGATCCAGCCGACCAGGCTTACATCGTCACCGTCAACCTGATGCCGAACACCCCGCAGTGGATGCAGAAACTGCACGCCCTGCCGATGTTCCTCGGCCTGGACCTGCGCGGCGGCGTGCACTTCCTGATGCAGGTGGACACCAAGGCGGCGCTGACCAAGCGCGTGCAAGGCTTCCAGGCTGCCATCCGCTCCGAGCTGCGCGACAAGAGCGTGCGCCACGCCGGCATCGACCGCGTCGGCAACACCGTCGAGATCAAGTTCCGCGAAGAGGAAACCCGCAAGAAGGCCAAGGGCGTGCTGTCCAGCCAGATGCCGGACCTGGCCTTCGCCGAAGCCGCCGATGGCGCCGACCTGAAACTGGTGGCCAGCCTGAAACCGGCCGCCCTGAAAG
The DNA here is from genome assembly GCF_013369485.1 of Massilia sp. BJB1822. Lineage (GTDB taxonomy): Bacteria > Pseudomonadota > Gammaproteobacteria > Burkholderiales > Burkholderiaceae_D > Rugamonas. The sequence goes on along the minus strand of NZ_JABWEB010000017.1, from coordinate 76,407 downwards.
AAACGCTGGACAACGGCGTCAAGCAAAACATCGCCACCCTGCAGAACCGCGTCAATGAACTGGGCGTGAGCGAGCCGATTATCCAGCAGCAGGGCGCCGACCGCATCGTGGTGCAGCTGCCGGGCGTGCAGGACGTGGCCCGCGCCAAGTCCATCATCGGCCGTACCGCCACCCTGGAAGTGCGCATGGTGGACGACACCATCACCCCGGGCACGGAGCTGAATGCGTCCATTCCGTACAACTCCGAGCTGTTCACCTCCGGTAAGAACACCCCGGTCGTGCTGACCAAGGACGTGGTACTGAGCGGCGATTACATCTCCAGCGCCACCGCCAGCCTCGACGAAAACCATCAGCCAGCCGTCAGCATCGACCTGAATGGCGACGGCGGCCGCAAGATGCGCGACGCCACCCGCGAACGCGTGGGCAAGCGCATGGCCATCGTGCTGTTTGAAAAAGGCAAGCCGGAAGTGCTGTCCGTGGCGACCATCCAGAGCGAACTGGGTAGCCGCTTCCGCATCACCGGCATGGGTTCGATGGAAAACTCCGCCGAACTGGCCCTGCTGCTGCGCTCCGGCGCGCTGTACGCGCCGATGGAAGCCATCGAAGAACGCACCATCGGCCCGCAGCTGGGCGCCGAAAACGTGACCAAGGGACTGCACTCGACGATGTACGGCTTCGCCGCCATCGCCGTGTTCATGATCGCCTACTACATGATGTTCGGCTTCTTCAGCGTGCTGGCGCTGGCCGTCAACGTGCTGCTGTTGGTGGCCATCCTGTCGGTGATGCAGGCCACGCTGACCCTGCCGGGCATCGCCGCTATCGCGCTGGCCCTGGGTATGGCGATCGACGCCAACGTGCTGATTAACGAACGTGTGCGCGAAGAGCTGCGTGCCGGTGCTTCGGCGCAGGCGGCCATCTCCGCCGGCTTCGACCGCGCCTGGGCCACGATTCTGGACTCGAACGTGACCACCCTGATCGTTGGTCTGGCCCTGCTGGTCTTCGGCTCTGGCGCCGTGCGCGGCTTCGCCGTGGTGCACTGCCTGGGTATCCTGACCTCCATGTTCTCCGCCGTCTTCGTGTCGCGCGGCGTGGTCAACCTGTGGTACGGCCGCAAGAAGAAACTGCAGTCGCTCTCCATCGGCACGGTCTGGGTTCCAGACCAGGCCAAGGCGAAGTAACACCGCATACCTACAGTAGAGGATTACATGGAATTTTTCCGCATTAAAAAAGACATCCCCTTCATGCGCCACGCGTTGATCTTCAACGTGGTGTCGGCGCTGACCTTCGTGGCGGCGGTGTTCTTCCTGGCGACCAAGGGTCTGCACCTGTCGGTCGAATTCAAGGGCGGCACCGTGATGGAGGTGAAATATCCGAAGGCGGCCAATCTGGACGCCATCCGTCACACGCTGGAAACGCTGGGCTATGAACAGCCCGAAGTGACCAGCTTCGACACCGCGCGCGACGCCATGATCCGCCTGCCGATCACGCCTGGCGCCAGCAGCTCCGACACCTCGCAAAAGGTTTTCCAGGCGCTGTGCAAGGCTGAAAACGGCAGCACCAAGCAGCTCGACAAGGTGACCGACAAGGGCGAGCATCTGACCAAGATCGGTTGCGTGGACGCTGCAGGCACCGAGTCGGTGATGCTGCAGAAGGTCGAGTTCATCGGCCCGCAGGTGGGCGGCGAGCTGGCGCAGAACGGCTTGAACGCGCTGGTGATGGTGATTGTCGGCGTGATGATCTACCTCGCCATCCGCTTCGAATGGAAGTACGCGGTGGCGGCGATTGTCGCGAACTTGCACGACGTGGTGATCATTCTCGGCTTCTTCGCCTTCTTCCAGTGGGAATTCTCGCTGACCGTGCTGGCCGCGGTGCTGGCAGTGCTGGGCTACTCGGTCAACGAATCGGTGGTTATCTTCGACCGTATCCGCGAAAACTTCCGCAAGCAGCGCAAGGCCTCGGTGCATGAAGTGATCGACAACGCGATCACCAGCACCATCTCGCGTACCATCATCACCCACGGTTGCACCCAGATGATGGTGCTCTCGATGCTCTTCCTCGGCGGCCCGACCCTGCACTTCTTCGCCATCGCGCTGACCATCGGCATCTGCTTCGGCATTTACTCCTCGGTCTTTGTGGCCGCCGCCGTCGCCATGTGGCTGGGCGTCAAACGCGAAGACCTGATCAAGCCGATCAAGGAAAAAGACGAAACTGACGGCGCTGTAGTCTAAGCCTGCACGGTGTTGGTCATACAAATCCCCGCCTGATCGCGGGGATTTTTTTATGGCGAAGCCGTCCTGTCTTCTGGCGTGACGAAGCCAATAGGGCGTTTGGCAGGATGAGCGGGCGGTGTCGCCAGTGCGCGTAGCGCATCAAGAATTTGGCGGATCTGCTGGCCGCTGCCGCGCTCCAAGTGCTCGTGCTTTAACAGCAGCAAGTCGGTTTTTCTCTCCAATTCATTTAGCCGCAGCCGGAATTCTTCGTTGGAGGCGGCCAGCTCGCGCAGTTGCACGAAGGCACGCACTATATGGACCGAGACGCTAATGGCGCGGGGACTGTTCATTAACATGGCTGCCATGATCGCGCCATGTTCGGTGAAGGCATAAGGCAGATATTTACGATGCTGTCCCTGTTTTAAGGTCGCAAATTGCGACCTTAAAACAGCATACTCGTCAGCCTTAAGCTGGAACATGAAATCGGCTGGAAAGCGCTCCAGATTGCGCTTGACCTGTTCATTGAAGCGTTTGATCGATACCTCATACAAGCCTGCCAGATCGGTATCCAGCAATACCTTTTTCCCACGCAGCAAAATAATGTGGCGAGAAATACCCTCCTGATCTGGTGCATTAGCGATATTTGCTTCTTCATCTATTAAAGCAGGCATAGCACCGGCTCCTGATGCGGGTATGCTTCACTATACCTGGCTGGCAAGATTGTCTTTCGGGGAGGGGCGCGGTAAGCTGGCTGCCTTTTCTGGGAGACCCGATGAGCCGTACCGGCCGATTGTTTCAGCTGATGGATGCGCTGCGCGGCAATCGCCGCCCGGTGACGGCGGCGGTGCTGGCGGAGAAGCTGGGCGTGTCCGAGCGCACCATTTACCGCGATATGCAGACCCTGGCCGAACTGGGGGCGCCGTTGCAGGGCGAGGCCGGCGTTGGTTATCTGTTGCGTGCCGGCTTCTTCATGCCGCCGCTGATGTTCAGTCCCGATGAGCTGGAGGCGCTGGTGCTGGGCGCGCGCTGGGTGCGCCAGCAGGGCGATGCGGGCCTGGCGCAGGCGGCCAATACTGCGCTGGCCAAGATCGCTACCGCCACGCCCAAGGATCTGCGCGACGATATGGCCGAAACCAGCCTCTGGGTGCCGCTGTTCCCGGCCAGCGCGGGCCTGGATCCTTTCATGCAGCCGGTGCGCGAGGCGATCCGGCGCCAGCACAAGCTGCGCATCGCGTATAGCGACGAAAAGGGCAAGGCGTCCGAACGCGTGGTCTGGCCTTTTGCGCTGGCGTTTTTCCAAGGGCTGCGCGTGCTGGCGGCCTGGTGCGAAATGCGCCAGGCGCTGCGCCACTTCCGCATCGACCGCATCAGCGCCGCCGAGCCGCTGGCCGAAGGCTATCCGACGCCACGCCATGTCCTGCTCAAGCGCTGGCGCGAAGAGAACAAGATTCCCCCGCAAGACTACTGACAAAAACTGTCAGTGCCCAGGCTTATGATGAAGTCCTCAACCCCACCAACAGGAGACTTGAATATGCGCCTTTACCACCATCCCGTATCCTCGAATGCCCGCCGCGTGCTGCTCACCATCGCCCAGCTCGGCATCCAGGTCGATAGCGTCGAGCTGAACCTGATGGATGCGGAAGACCGCCGCCGCCTGGGTGAGGTCAATCCGAACAGCAAGGTGCCGGTGCTGGAGGACGAGGGTTGGCTGCTGTGGGAATCCTGCGCCATCATGCAATACCTGGCCGACAAGACGCCTGGCCAGACCCTGTATCCGCAGGACCTCAAGGCGCGCGCCGACATCAACCGCTGGCTGTTCTGGGCCGCCCAGCATTTCTCGCCCGCCATCGGCGTGTTCACCTGGGAGCGCGTATGGAAGCCGCTCGTCACCGGCGGCACGGCCGACCCGGCCGAGCTGAAGCGGGGCGGCGAGGATCTGGAACAGTTTGCCACCGTGCTGAACCAGCATCTGGCCGACCGTGAATGGCTCTGCGGCAATGGCTTGACCTTGGCCGACTTCGCCGTGGCCGCGCCGCTGATGTACCGTGAGCGTGCCCAGCTGCCTATCGACAACTTCCCACACCTGCTGGCCTGGTTTGGCCGCGTGCAGCAGCTCCCTGCCTGGAAGCACACCGAGCATGTCTGGTAAATACCCGTTTGTGTGAAGTTACGCACAGAGCTGAAACAGTCCGGAACTTAAGATGGAAGCGTCTCTTTCAGGACATCCCTAGTTTTGGACTTGGCCCGCCACCTCGGCGGGCTTTTTTTATTTCTGTCTCTGCGGCAAATCCGGCAAATTGTTATAAGATGGTCTAAGTTTCTATTTTGAAAATCTTATTCCATTTCAACCAAGCCGGGTTCCATCGTGAGCAATATCAGCTATCTTGACCGCGCCGTTTCCGCCCTGCGCGCCGTGGGCATCAATTTGGGCAATCGCGAGCCGGCAGCCGTGCTGCCCTTGCTGGAAAAAATCGCCAAATACGATAATGCCAGGGTGATGGCCATCGCCACCACCCTGCAGTATTCGAGCACCTTCAATGCCGCCGTGCGCGAGCAGATCGAGGGCATGGACATTTCCACACGCTATGCCGACATCACCAGCAGCTTCAATTCCATCCGCGAAGATGCCGAACAGATGAGCGCGTGGATGGCCGATGGCCGCCTCGATTTCCAGGAACGGATCCAGGCCGGCTGGATGAAGATGCGGCGCGGTTCCATCCCCGACCGCTTCAATGCGATCCGCGCCGCGTATCTGCAGGTGGCCGAGGCGGCGAACCAGCAAATCCAGCGCGAAACCACGATCCTGGAAGCCTACCGCGATTTCCGCATGGCTTTGAAGACGGCCGAAGTCGACGCGCAGGAAGTGCTGGCCCTGGCCACCCAGACGCTGGAGCAGCGCAAGGCGGCGCTCGATGCCGCCGGCAAGGCATGCGAGGCAGGCAGTAGCGACAACGCCGAACGCGCGCGCCTGGAACTGCAGCGCGACGAAGCCCTGCGCGCCGTGCAGGACGAGGACAAGAGCTACCAGATCGTCAAGGACATCGCCGACGACCTGAAGGCCTCCTACAACACGGCCGAAGTGGTGTTCGCGCGCCTGCAGCAAACGCATGGCCTGAAAGAGCGCCTCTACCAGCGCGCCGTCACCTTCTTCGCCACCAACGAAGTCGTGTTCACGGGGCTGGCTGCCTCCTTCACCTCGATGGCCGGTCTGGCGGAAACCACCCAGACCATGGACGCCATGGCCGAAGGCATCAACCAGGGTCTGGAAGCGCTGGCCCGTACCGGCACCACGCAGCTGGAGGCCGGCCTGCGCGCCGGCTACGGCAGCACCCTGCACGCCAGCTCCGTCAGCGCCCTGGCCAATGCGGTGGTGGAGTTCCAGGCCAGCAGCATGAACCTGATCGAAGAGCTGCGCCGCGAGTCGACCCAAACCGCACAGGAAATCGAGGCGGCGGCTGAAAATGGCCGTCAGCGCTTTGCAGCTTTGCTTGTGCAGCGAGGTTGAGATGACATCCTTGGGATTGTCCCAGCAGCTGGAAGTAATTGGTCTGATCGATGAAATACGGCATCGCAAGATGCTGGAAGAGGACTTGCTCGACTTACCAGCGCAAAGGCGCGTTGTTGCTCAGCGCATCCGTGAGTACTATCAGACGCAGAACGTCAAAGTGGATGACGCGCTGATTGAACAAGGTGTCCGGGCGTATTTTGAACGCCGCCTCGAATTCTCAGTTGTCCAGCGCAGTCGGCTGAGTGATGTGATGTGCCGAGCTTATGTTGCAGTCTCTCGTGGTATGGGCTGGACACGTGTATTACTTCTGCTTCTCGCACTGTTTGCTAGCCTTGCTGTTGCCGTCAGCCTTTGGAAGGCGGCCTTGCAAAAGGGCGAAGCGGTGCGCAGCCATGTGCTGCTCAACAAGGAGCCGTGATGCGTTCTCATGAATTTGCTGGCCGTGTACGCTACGTGGCGCGTCAAGCCGATGCACGATTGAAGGTTTTGGAGAACGAGGCAGCCGATCATGCCGCTAATTTGACTGCACTTGAGGCTCGGCGTATTCGGCATTTTGGGGACTTGGCTAGCTTGCAGCTTGAGCTGGGGCAGGAAACGGGAGACGCCGCGCATGAGCTGGAACTGCGGTCAAATGAGATGGCTGCGTTGCGCGAGGATTTGGTGCAGTTGGAAAGTCGATTGAGTTTCGATCTCTCTGCTCTTGAACATGCGAAGCAAGACCTCACGTCACTGGCGCAGGCTGGCAATGCTGCCTTGCAGGAGCATGCGGAATACGCTGCTTGCATGGCTGAGATAGAGCAGGCTGAAGCTGCTTATCAGCATTATCTGGAGATGGCGGCGGAAATTCGGGGCGAATGCAATCGCAAGCTGGCCAAGTATGAACAGGATATTTTGTACAGCTATTTGCGGCAGATTGCTTATGGTACGCCAGAGTACAAGGCGGGCAGCGTGAAAAAGATCGGAGATAAGTGGATAGCGCGCCAATCCAACTTCCATGTGAATTGGGAGAATGAACAGCGCCTGCGGCTGATGCAGGCAGGCTTGGAATCCCGAGGCGTTGCTAGTAGTGAACGTTTGCAGAAGGCCAAACGCGCCCTCCAAACATTGAGTGACAGCACCGACAAAAGCAAGGAACGCGGTATTCTTGATGAACGTGTTACTGCACTCCAGGAAAACAGGCGGCGCAATGAACAGCGTTCGCGTGAGTTACGTCAGCGATTGGTCGACTATGGTGAAAGGAACGATAGCCGATACCGGAAGGCCAGCGAGCTGATGGCTCAGACGGCGCGCCATATTCCCGTGGAGGTACTGCTTGAGCAGGCCCGTGGTACAGCTGATACCCGCGACGATGACATCCTCATGGAACTATCGGATTTGCAGCGAGAAATACAAACCTGCTCGGAAAGCCATCAAGCAATCCTGGAGGAGATGCAGCAAATGCGCAACCGGCGTGGCCTGGCCTTGATGCTGGACGAGAATCTGCTCAAAGACCGTGAACATCTGTTGCAAGCGGCCTTGGCGGACTGGATCGACCTTGAGGCATTGCTGGAAGACTATTGGCACGGGCGCAAAAACTACCGGCAGGTGCGAAATATTCTTGCGCCCCACATGCACGCCACCTGCTAAAGCAGCAACACCGTCGTCAGCGAATGCACCTCGGCCGCCGATTCCGTCAGGATGGCGTTCAGGGTGCCGTCGCCGATGGCGAAGTCGATGGTGCGCGCCGCTTGCGGCGAGGTGGCGCCGGGGCGGCTGTGCAGCGGGGATGGGACAGGCGCCAGGTCGTTGGCCAGCAGCAGGGTGTCGCCCAGGGTTTCCGGCGGCAGGGCACGCAGGCCGTCCCACATCGCTTCCACCGCCTGCATCACGGCTTCCGGAATGACCAGCTTGTTGAGCACGCCACGTCCGATCTGGGCTTCGCCGTGCTCGACCCACTCCTCCGGCTCGCCCTGCATGATGGATGGATCGCTGTCGGCGCAGGACAGCATATAAAAGCCGCCCACCTCATGCACGATGCCGGCGAACATGGCCGTATCGGGATCGACATGGGTGACGCGGCGCGCGATGACCTGGGCCAGCGCGGCCACATGGGCCGTGTGTTCCCACAGCTGCCGGGACATCGCCTGCAAACCCGGGTCCTTGATCTGGCTGCCGAGCTGGCGCACGATCAGGGCCGCCACCAGCGATTGCAGGGTGCGCACGCCGAGGCGCTGCACGGCCTGGCGCACGCCGGCAATCTCGTTGCCGGAGCGGTTATAGGCGACGGAATTGGCGATGGCGACGGCGCGCGCCGCCAGCAGGGGATCGGCCTGCACCAGCTTGGCCGCGGTATCGGTATGGCAGTCCGGGTCGCTCAGCGCTTGCTGCAGCTTGACCGAGGCGGCCACGTTCGTGGGGAAAGCAAGCTCTCCGCGGCCCGCTTGGGCGGCGATGCTTTTAAAGGCGTCCAGTCTGTCCATTCAAAAATTATAACCACAATATTGCCTTGTGGAATCAATTTAGAAGCAAACCCCCAATGATTTTTTTGATGGGAATCGTGGACGCCGATTGTTTGCGCCTATATGGCTTAGGCTTCGCTAAAGATCGCGTCGCAGCCTTCCTGGGTGCCTTCCACGTCTTCCAGCTCATCGCTCAGGCCGAGGTCGAACAGCTCTTCCACGGCATTCATGAAACTATTGTGTTTTGTTGCGCCGATCAGACGGTAGATGGCGCCGTCTTCATTGCGCACGCCGATCAGCAGCTTTTCCTGGCGGACGGCGTCTTCCGTGCCGTTTTCCAGCAACAGATTGCTGACGATATGCTTGTCGAATTTGGCCGGAGCGATGCCGGCGAGCAGGGTGGTTTTTAACATCGTAGTCTTGTTCTCGGGTTCAGTCGGTGTCCGTTCAGTCAGCTTTACGGCCGGCGGCCGTGATGGTCTGCTTGAGTCCGGACAGGGTTTTTTCCAGGGTTTCGAAATCTTCCTCGCGGTAAGCCGCGAACACTGCGCCGCCTTGCGACACCACGCGCGGGAACACTTCGTGGAACAGGCGTTCTCCCCCGGCCGTCAGACGGATGAAGAAGGAACGCTTATCGTCCTCGCTGCGCTCGCGCTCGACCAGGCCCTTGGCTTCCAGGCGTTCGATGACGCCGGTCAGCGTGCCCTTGGTGATCAGGGTTTTCTCCCCCAGCTCTTTATAGGACATGCCGGGCGTGTTGCCCAGGGTGGCGATGATGTCGAATTGCGCATGGGTCAGGCCGCACTGGCGCACATGCTCGCCGGACAGCCGCTCGAAAGCTTGCATGCACTCGGCCAGCAAGCGGATGCTTTTCAAATATCGATTCCCCATGGGGCGAGATTATAGCGCCCGTCCGCATTTTCCCTTCCCCCTTCATTCGGGTAAGATGAGCGGCTAAACAACATTTTCCATCCCGCCTATTTCATAGCCTATGTCTCAACACGCGCGCGGCATTCTGGCCCTCTTGCTGGTCACGGTGGTCTGGGGCACGACCTTCCCGGCCATGAAGGATATGACCGGCTATCTGTCGGCCAACTGGATCGTGGTCAGCCGCTTTGCGCTGGCCGGCGTGCTGCTCTCGCCCTTCCTGCTGCGCGCCCGCTGGAAAGACTTGCATTACGGTTTCCTGGCGGGGCTGGTGCTGTTCTTCTGCTACCTGTTCCAGGTGGAAGGGCTGGCCCTGACCACCTCCAACCGCAACGCCTTCATCTGCGGCTTGAACGTGCTGGTGCCGCCGCTGCTGGGCCGCCTGCTGGGACGCAAGGCCGAGGGCCGCATCGTATTGGCCCTGGCGCTGGCCATGGCCGGCCTGTTTGCCCTGTGCTGGGACGGCAATCTGGCCTGGAGCCGGGGCGACACCCTGGCCCTGCTGGCGGCGCTGTGCTTCGGCGTCTACATCCTGATGATGGAAGCCTTCTCGCGCAAAGCCGAGCGCCTGATGACCCTGACCGCGGCCCAGATCTGGACCGTGGCCATCTGCGCCGGCCTGTGGATCCTGCTGCGCGAAGTGCCGCGCGGCCAGATCGACGTGCACCAGGACCAGCTCAACTACTGGGCCTATGTCTGGCAGGGACTCAAGCTGTATAGCGTGAACCTGATCTACCTGGGCGTGGTGGCCACGGCTGCCATCATCTCGCTGCAAACCTGGGGCCAGAGTCACGCCACAGCCAACGAGGCGGCCGTGATCTATGCCTTCGAGCCGGGTTGCGCCGCCATCTTCGCCTATTTCTGGCTGGGCGAGACCCTGGGCTGGACCGGCCTGCTCGGCGCGGTACTGTTGATCTCCGGTATGATAGTCAGTCAATGGAATACCACGCCGCGTCCCACCGCCTCGCTGGCGCCGGAATAAAGCCTCTTGCCTGGAAGACCCGACCGACCCGATGTTAAGCCGCTGTGCCAAATTCATTCGCTAATCTCTCCCAGCTGACGCAGGCCGGCCCGGTGCGCGTGCTGCTGGTGAATGCGGGCGAGGCTGAAGCGCTGAGCTGGTCGGCCCTGGTGCAGCCCTTGCGTCTGGCGCAGCGCCTGCTGCCGGACGGCTTGCAGCTCGAGGTCTGCACGTTGGCCGAGGCCGCTCAGCCGCTGCCGGAACAGCATCCCGGCTGGCAGTTGGCCTTGCTGGTGGGCGAGGAAGGCGCGCGTGATCCCGAGTCCGAACTATGCCGCGCCGCCATCGAGCGCTGCCGCCAAGCCGCCTATTGGGGCGCTGTCGGCGCCGGCGTGCTGTGGCTGGCCGAAGCGGGCGCCGTCGGCGGCGTGCGCATCGCGCTGCCTTGGTCGCTGTACGCCGACACCGAAGACGTGCCCAGCCGCGCCGTCCTGATCCCCCAGCTGTATGTGATCGACGGCCGCCACCTGAGCTGCTGCGGCGGCGCCGCCAGCCTCGACTTCTCCCTGACCCTGATCGAAGCCCTGTTCGGCGCCGCCCTGCAGGCCGAGATCAAGGAAGCGCTGTGCGTGGAGCGCGTGCGCGGCCCCGAGGAGCGCCAGCGCGTGGCCCTGCAGGCCCGCTTCGGCGCCCTGCAGCCCAAGCTGTCGGAAGCGGTCACGCTGATGGAAACCAATATCGAAGAGCCGCTCTCCACCGACGACGTGGCCAACCTGGTCGGCCTCTCGCGGCGCCAGCTCGAACGCCTGTTCAAGCAATACCTGGGCAGCCTGCCTTCGCGCTACTACCTGGAATTGCGCCTGCGCCGCGCCCGCCAATTACTGCGAGAAACAAACCATTCCATCGTCCAAGTCGGCCTGATGTGTGGTTTCTCCTCCGGCTCGCACTTCTCCACCGCCTTCGGCGCCCTATTCGGCAACACCCCGCGCGAAGAGCGCCAGCGCAAGCTCGCCGCCTCCTGATCCTACGGCCCAGCCCGTGTCCACCTTGGGGTCAGACCCCAAATCGGACACAAGCTCAACCATAGCCCTGCCACTGACTACTGCCGAGGCCGTGTCCGATTGGGGTCTGACCCCATGGTGGACACGAGGTCAGCTGTGGCATCTTTACTATTTGTGAAAAACCTTGTCGCAGATTCAAAAGAGTTTTAGCATCCCCGCTTTTACAATGCCAGTACCAGGGCGCGGCCTGCTGCCCTCCGTACCTCTTACCTAGATGGGGATTGCCATGAATGCAAAGCTTGATTCGACTGTAACCACTCGCCCTGTTACCCGACAGACTTTTGACGACGTGCTCGTGCCGACCTACGCGCCTGCCGCGATGGTGCCGGTGCGCGCTTCGGGCCTGGACCTGTGGGACCAGAACGGCAAGCATTATCTGGACTTCACGTCGGGCATCGCCGTCGCCTCCCTCGGCCACTGCAACCCGGCCCTGGTCGAAACCCTGACCCAGCAGGCGAATACCCTGTGGCACCTGGGCAATGGCTACACCAATGAGCCGGTGCTGCGCCTGGCCCTGGCCCTGACCGAAGCGACCTTCGCCGACCGCGCCTTCTTCTGCAATTCCGGCGCCGAAGCCAACGAGGCGGCCCTGAAACTGGCGCGTAAGCACGCCCACACCAAATTCGGCGCGCACAAATCGCGCGTCGTGTCCTGCCTGAACTCCTTCCACGGCCGCACCCTGTTCACCGTGTCGGTGGGCGGCCAGGCCAAGTACACCGAAGGCTTCGAGCCGCTGCCGCCGTCGATCGACCACATTCCTTACAACGATATCGAAGCGGCGCGCGCCGCCATCGGCGACGATGTGTGCGCCGTGATCGTGGAACCGGTGCAGGGCGAGGGCGGCGTGATGCCGGGTAATCCTGAATACCTGCGCGAACTGCGCGAGCTGTGCAACAAAACTGGTGCTGTGCTGATCTTCGACGAAGTGCAGTCCGGCATGGGCCGTACCGGCGCGCTGTTCGCCTACCAGGGCTATGGCGTGACGCCGGACATCCTGACCGCCGCCAAAGCGCTGGGCAATGGCTACCCGATCGGCGCCATGCTGACCACCAATGAGCTGGCCCAGACCCTGAGCGTGGGCACCCACGGCACCACCTATGGCGGCAACCCGATGGCCGCTTCCGTGGCGCTGAAAGTGCTGGAAACGATCAACCAGCCGGCCTTCCTGGCGCGCGTGAAGGAAGCCAGCGTGAATCTGATCGCCAAGCTGGAAACGCTGGTCAAGGACTATCCAAACGTGTTCTCCGCCGTGCGCGGCAGCGGCCTGCTGCTGGGCGTGGTGGTAGCCGAAGCCTTCAAGGGCCGCTCGAAAGACATCCAGCGCGCCGCTGAAGCGCAAGGCCTGATGGTGCTGATCGCCGGCACCGACGTGCTGCGCCTGGCGCCGGCCCTGATCGTCTCCGACGCCCAGATCGAGGAAGCCGACCGCCTGCTGCGCCTGGCCCTGAACGAGCTGACCAAGCCAGCGTAATAGCGGCCGCCCCGGCGGCTTGCTAAAGCCCGGCGCTGTAGTGGCGCCGGGCGTATCTTTATTCAGCAAGGAGTTCAAATGTATGTTGTCCGTCCGGTAGAACTTGCGGATATCGCCGCGCTCGAAGCGCTGGCCGCCGTCACCATGCCGGGTGTCCATACCCTGCCGAAAACGCGCGACAAGATCGTCCAGGCAGTGGAGCGCTCGATTGCCTCGTTCGCGGCGCATGTCGATATTCCCAGCGAAGAGTCGTACCTGTTTGTGCTGGAGTCGGTCGCGGAAAAACAGATCGTCGGCACCGCCGCCATCTTCGCCTCCGCCGGTTCCAACGGCACCTATTTCTCCTTCCGCAACGATGTGATCCAGCAGGTCTCGCGCGACCTGAACATCAGCCACAGCGTGCATGCGCTGACCTTGTGCTCGGAGCTGACCGCCTATTCCCAGCTTTCCAGTTTCTATGTCGACGAGCGCCTGAAAAGCCGGCCGGAAGCGGCCCTGCTGTCGCGCGCCCGTCTGCTGTTCGCGGTGCTGGCGCCGCACCGCTTCGGCGACCGTTTCTTCGTGCCGCTGGCCGGCGTTACCGATCCGGATGGCGGTTCGCCATTCTGGGACGCGCTGGGCCGCAAATTCTTCAAGATGGATTTCCTCGACGCCGAACGCGTGATCGGCGGCGCGCGCAACCGCACCCTGATCGTCGAGCTGATGCCGCACTACCCGGTCTACGTGCCGCTGCTGCCGGGCGACGCCCAAGCCGCCATGGGCCAGATCCATCCCTCGGGCGAGCTGGCCTTCAATCTGCTGACGGCCGAAGGCTTCGAGGCCGACGAGTACATCGACATCTTCGATGGCGGTCCGATCCTGCAAGCCCACAAGCATACGCTACGCACCTTCAACGCCTCGCTGACGCGCCGCGTGCAGGACGTGGCGCCGGGCGAAACCCTCGATGCCGTCGCCACGTATGCGATCGCTTCCCGTCCCGGCACCGCCTTCCGCGCCGTCACCATCGCCAGCCCGGCGCTGGAGAACAGCGAGACGGTCGGCCTGCCGCAGCATGTGCAGGAGCTGCTGGGCGTCGCCGAGGGCGACGATGTGATCTGCGTCCGCATTTAAAGTGAGAGAGCTATGCTAGTTGTACGCGCCATCAACGCATCCGACCTGGATGCCCTGTACGGTCTGGCCAGCCAGGTCGGCACCGGCATGACCACGCTCAAGCCGGACATGAAAATGCTGGGCGACCGCCTGACGATCGCCTGCGCCTCCTTCGCCGAAACCATTCCGCCCGAAGAGCGCGACTATATGTTCGTGATGGAAGACACCACCAGCGGCCGCCTGGCCGGGGTGTGCGCCATCAAGGGCGCGGTCGGCCTGACCGAGCCTTTCTACAATTACCGCATCGGCACCCTGGTGCACTCCAGCCGCGAGCTCGATGTGTTCACGCGCATGGAAACGCTGTACCTGTCGAACGATCTGACCGGCAGCTCGGAACTGTGCTCGCTGTTCCTGCATCCCGACTACCGCAGCGGCAATACCGGCCGCCTGCTGTCCAAGTGCCGCTTCCTGTTCATCGCCCAGTTCCCGCATCTGTTCACGAAGCGGCTGATCGCCGAGATGCGCGGCTACCAGGCGCCGGACGGCAGCTCGCCGTTCTATGAAGGCCTGGGCCGCCACTTCTTCAAGATGGACTTCCATCATGTGGACGATCTGACGGCCCTGGGCAAGAAGTCCTTCATCGCCGAGCTGATGCCGCGCCAGCCCATGTACGTGGCCTATCTGCCGCAGGATGCGCAGGACGTGGTGGGCCAGGTGCACGAAGCGACCAAGCCAGCGCGCCGTCTGCTGGAGCAGGAGGGCATGTATTTTGAAGGCTATATCGATATCTTCGACGCCGGCCCCGTGCTGCAGGCGCGCACCTCGGAGTTGCGCGCCATGCGCGACAGCGAACTGGTCGGCGTGGAAATCGATAGCGATGCAAACCATGCCTGCGCGCCGAATCCGGAACCGATGCTGGTTTCGAATACGGTGCTGAAGGATTTCCGCATGATCCTGTCCGACGCCAGCCCGGTGAACGGCAAGATCGACCTGTCCGCCGCCGACCAGAAGCTGCTGGGCGTGAAGGCGGGCGACACCGTGCGCACCCTGTCTCTCAACGTGAGGAAGAACACCAATGTCTGAACAAGCACTGAGCAACTTCATCAACGGCCAATGGAAGGCCGGCAGCGGCGCTGAGCTGGTCACCGTCAATCCGGCCAACGGCCAGCAGACCTGGGCCAGCCGCGAAGCCACCGCGCAGGACGTGGCCGCCGCTTGCGCCGCCGCGCACGCCGCCTTCGAAGCCTGGTCCTGGAAATCGCTGGAAGAGCGCATCGCCGTCGTCACCCGTTTCCGCGACCTGCTGAAGGAAAACGCCGAGGAGCTGGCGCTGCTGATCTCGGAAGAAGTGGGCAAGCCGCTGTGGGAAGCGCGCACCGAAGTCACCACCATGGCCAACAAGGTCGATATCTCGATCCAGTCCCATGGCGCGCGCACCGGCGAAACCCGCAACACCGTGGCCGATGGCGAAGCGGTGCTGCGCCACCGTCCGCACGGCGTGTTCGGCGTGTTCGGTCCCTACAACTTCCCCGGCCACCTGCCCAACGGCCATATCGTGCCGGCCCTGATCGCCGGTAACACCGTGGTCTTCAAGCCGAGCGAATACGCGCCGCGCACCGCCGTGAAAACCGTGCAGCTGTGGGAAAAGGCCGGCGTGCCGGCCGGCGTGGTGAATCTGATTAACGGCGGCCGCGATACCGGCATCGCCCTGGGGCAGAACGAGCTGCTGGACGGCGTGCTGTTCACCGGCAGCAGCCAGACCGGCGCGGCCCTGCACCGCCAGTTCGGCGGCCAGCCCGGCAAGCTGCTGGCTCTGGAAATGGGCGGCAACAACCCGCTGGTGGTGTGGGATGCGAAAAATACCGACGCCGCCGTCTTCATGGCGATTTCCTCCGCCTTCATCTCGGCCGGCCAGCGCTGCACCTGCGCGCGCCGCCTGATTGTGCAGGATACGCCGGAAGCCGATGCCTTCATCCAGCGCCTGGTGGACGTGGCCAGCAAGATCGTGGTCGGCGAATCGAACGCCGAACCGGCGCCCTTCATGGGACCGGTGGTGTCGGCCGCCGTGGCCGAGCGCCTGGTGCAGGCGCAGAACGATATGGTGGCCAAGGGCGGCAAGCTGCTGCTGGAAATGCGCCAGCTGAAAGCCGGCACCGGCTTCGTATCGGCCGGCATCGTCGATGTGACCGATGCCCAGGGCATTCCGGACGAGGAATGGTTCGGCCCTCTGCTGCAGATCGTGCGCGTGAAGGATTTCGACAGCGCCGTGCGCGCCGCCAACAACACCGGCTTCGGCCTGGCCGCCGCCCTGATCTCGAACGACGAGGCGCTGTGGAATCAGTTCCAGCAGCGCGCCCGCGCCGGCATCGTCAACTGGAACCGTCCGACTACCGGCGCGGCCAGCAGCGCGCCGTTCGGCGGCGTGGGCAAATCGGGCAACCACCGTCCGAGCGCCTATTACGCGGCCGATTACTGCGCCTATCCGGTTGCATCCATCGAGAACGGCGCGCTGGAAATGCCCGCCAAGCTCTCCCCCGGTCTGAACTTCTGAGGAATACCATGCGCTCCGCACGCGAATTCAATTTTGACGGCCTGGTAGGCCCGTCGCACAACTACGCCGGCCTGTCCTTTGGCAATGTGGCGTCCTTCAATAACGTGAAGAGCGCATCGAATCCGAAACAGGCGGCCCTGCAAGGCCTGGAGAAAATGCGCGCCCTGGCGGCGCGCGGCTTCGCCCAGGCCCTGCTGCCGCCGCAGGACCGTCCCAACTTCCGCCTGCTGCGCAGCCTGGGTTTCAGCGGCAGCAATGCCGAGGTGCTGCAGCAGGCCTATAAAGAATCGCCGGTGATCCTGGCCTGCGCCTATTCGGCCTCGCCGATGTGGACGGCCAATGCCGCCACCGTCAGCCCATCGGCCGATACCGCCGATGGCCGCGTGCATTTCACCCCGGCGAACCTGAACAACAAGCTGCACCGCGCTTTCGAGCACGTGCAGTCGGCGCGCGCGCTGCGCGCCATCTTCAACGACGGCACCCGCTTCGCCGTGCACGACGCCTTGCCCGGCACCCCGGCTTTCGGTGACGAGGGTGCGGCCAACCATACCCGCCTGTGTGCCAGCCATGGCGCCCAGGGCGTGGAGATGTTCGTGTATGGCCGCGCGGAGTTCGATGCCGCGGCCCCGGCGCCGAAGCGCTATCCGGCCCGCCACACGCTGGAAGCTTCGCAGGCGGTGGCCCGCCTGCACGGCATCGCGGCCGAACGCAGCGTCTTCATCCAGCAGAATCCCGACGTGATCGACCAGGGCGTGTTCCACAACGACGTGATCGCCGTCGGCAACGGCAATGTGCTGTTCTACCACGAGCAGGCTTTTGCCGACGAGGCGGGCGCCTTGTCCCAGCTGCGCCAGGCCATGGCCGGCGTGGGCGCGGAGCTGAACGCGGTGCGCGTTGATACCGGCATGGTGCCGGTGGCCGACGCCGTGGCCAGCTATCTGTTCAACAGCCAGCTGCTGTCCAAGCCCGATGGCAAGATGGCCCTGGTGGTGCCGCACGAGTGCCAGGAAAACGCCGCCGTGGCGCGCTACCTGCAAGGCCTGGTGGCCAGCGGCGGCCCGGTCGATGAACTGGTGCACTTCGATCTGCGCCAGAGCATGCGCAATGGCGGCGGGCCTGCCTGCCTGCGTTTGCGCGTGGCGCTGACCGAGGAAGAATCTGCTGCAATGCACCAAGGTGTGGTGATGACCGAGTCGCTGTACCATACGCTGGTGGCCTGGGTCGAGAAGCATTACCGCGACCGTCTGGAGCCGCAGGATATGGCCGATCCGGCGCTGGCGCTGGAAGTGCACGCCGCACTGGAGGAATTGAGCATGATCCTGGGCCTGCCAGGCCTGTATGATTTTGATTTGTAATTTCAGATAGCATCCCAAAGTAGGGCGGAATGACCTTCCGCCTCCTGATTCATCGCTGCCGCGCAGCCACAAGCCGGGGCGAGCAGGCGAAATACACATAACGTATTGGAGAAGCAAGATGAAACAAATGCCGCAAGAGCTGAGAAAACAGACGCTGGAACTGGTCAACGCGAGCAAGCCTGCCGACGGCGGGCAGGTGCCGGCCCTGATCAGTGCCTGGCTGAGTGCCCTGGACGATGAAGATCTGGCGGACACCTCGCCCAATAGTCTTGCTCCCTTGCTGGTAGAAGGTTTCACCCAGGCCGCGCGCCGCAGCAGCACCGGCTGCCAGATCGCCAAGCTGCGCTACGCCGATGGCCGTGGCGGCCATGCCACGGCCCTGCTGATCCTGAACGACGATATGCCTTATCTGGTGGACTCCATCGTCATGGCGATGCGCAAGCAGCGCGTGGCCGTGAATGGGGTCCTGAACGCGGTGCTGAGCGTGGGCCGCGACGCGGCCGGCGTGGTGAACAAGGTCGGCGCCGATGGCGACAAGCAGGAATCCTATGTGCTTTGCCTGCTGGCCGAAGAGCTGCAAGGCGATGCCCTGCAGGCGCTGGTGCAAAGCATCGAGATGGTGGCGCGCGACGCGGCCATCGTACGGCGCGACCTGGCGGCGATGAAGGAGCGCTTCAGCAGCGTGGCCGCCGCCGCTGCCGCCCATGGCGAAGAAGGGCAGGAAGTCGCTGCCTTCCTGGAGTGGGCCGGCAATGAAGGTTTTGAAGTGCACGGCTACGCCTACTACCAGGTCAAGCCGGGCGCGCGCGAGCTGGAACGCGATATTCCAAGCCGCATCGGCGTGCTGCAGGATACGGCGCATCCGGTGTACGGCGGCTGCCTGGCCAATATCCCGGGCGACTTCGACACCCTGTCCAAGCGTCCGCACACCCTGTCCATCGTCAAGGCCGACGTGGGCGGCACCCTGCACCGCGACCAGCAGCTGGACTTCATCGGCGTGCGCAACACCGATTCCAGCGGCGCCATTCTGGGCGAGCACTGCTTCGTCGGCCTGTTCACCCGCGCCGCCAACCTGACCCCGCTGGCCCGCCTGCCGTTTGCGCGTGGCCGCATCGCCCAGGTGCTGCAGATCGCCGGCGTGCGCAAGGAAGGCTTCCGCGCCGAGAAATTCGTCGAGATCCTGGAGTCGCTGCCGCGCACCGAAGCGCTGGAAGCCGAGCCGCAATGGCTGGCCGAGGTGTGCGGTTCCGTGGTGTCGCTGTACAAGCAGCCGCGCACCAAGGTCTTCGCGCGCCGCGACGTGTACGCGCGCCACCTGAACGTGCTGGTGTACCTGCCGCGCGAGCGCTATAGCGCCAGTGTCGCTTCGGCGCTGGCCAAAGCCCTGCAGCAAAGCTCGGGCGCCAGCCATGTCAGCTCGCAGACCCTGGTGGCCGACGGCCCGCTGGCCCGCGTCTATCTGATCGCCCACGCCGCGCGCTATCCGCTCGACCTGGAAAGCGATATCCAGCGTCCGCTGCTGGCGGTGCTGGACGGCTGGCACAACAGCTTCTCCGAATTGTCCGACGCCGTGTTCGACGAGCCGCTGCGCAACAGCCTGCGCAAGATGTGCTCGACCCTGCCGCTCGATTATGTCAGCGCCACCTCGCCGAGCGTGGCCTTCCACGATCTGGGCACCATTCTGCGCAACGGCATCAGCGACCGTATCGCCGTGCGCGTGGAGCTGGCGACCGAAGCCAATCCGGCCACCTCCATCCGCCTGTATTCGGTGGATCGCGTGCCGGCGCTATCGGCCATTCTGCCGGCCCTGCATAACGCCGGCGTGTCGATCGAGCGCGAACAGGCGCATTCGATCCGCACCGAAGACGGCAAGCGTTACTACGTCACCAGCCTGGGCGTGGATGCCGACAGCGCCGCCAAGCTGGCGCGCGAAGGCATCGCCCCCGTGGCCCAGGATCTGTTCAGCGCCCTGCTCAACGACGAAGCCGAAGATGGCCGCCTGAATGGCCTGGTGATCGAAGGCGGCCTGAATACCCGCCAGGTGCAACTGGTGCGCGCCTATATGAGCTACTGGCGTCAGGCCGGCACGCAGTTCTCGGTGCGTTACATCGCCGAAAGCCTGCGCCGCCAGCCCGCCGTGATCAAGGAAATCGTCGACGCCTTCAGCCAGCGCTTCAATCCGGCGCTGGGCGAGGGCGAACGCAATGCCGCGCGCGACACGCTGCAAGCCATCAAGGGCCGCCTGCCGGCGCTGAACCATGCGGATACGGAAGTGATCCTGGCCGCGCTGATCGACCTGATTCTGGCGACCCTGCGCACCAACTACTTCCAGAACGCCGACCAGGGCGACAAGATCATCTTCAAGTTCGACACCAGCAATCTGTCGCTGGTGCCGGAACCGCGTCCTTTCCGCGAAATCTATGTGTTCTCGCGCCGCTTCGAAGGCGTGCACCTGCGCGGCGGCCCTGTGGCGCGCGGCGGCCTGCGCTGGTCCGACCGCATGGAAGACTACCGCACCGAGGTGCTGGGCCTGGTGAAGGCGCAGATGGTGAAGAACGCCGTGATCGTGCCGGCGGGCGCCAAGGGCGGCTTCGTCTGCAAGCAGATGCCGAAAGACGCCACGCGCGACGTGGTGGCGGCCGAAGGCGAAGCAGTCTACCGCCTGTTCATCGCCAGCCTGCTGGAAGTGACCGACAACCGCGTGCTGGGCAAGATCGTCTCGCCTGAAGACACGGTCTGCTACGACGGCAACGACCCGTATCTGGTGGTGGCCGCCGACAAAGGCACCGCGACCTTCTCCGACATCGCCAACGGCATCGCCGTCAAGCGCGGCTTCTGGCTGGGCGACGCTTTCGCCTCGGGCGGATCGAACGGCTATGACCACAAGAAAATGGGCATCACCGCCAAGGGCGCCTTCGAAGCGGTCAAGCGCCACTTCTACGAGATGGGCCACGATATGAACACCACTCCGTTCACCGTGGTGGGCGTGGGCGATATGTCGGGCGACGTGTTCGGCAACGGCGTGCTGCTGTCGAACCAGATCAAGCTGCTGGCGGCCTTCGACCACCGCCACATCTTCCTCGATCCGAATCCGGACACCGCCAAATCCTTCGCCGAGCGCCAGCGCATGTTCGCCCTGCCGCGCTCTTCGTGGGAAGACTACAACAAGGAACTGATTTCGCAGGGCGGCGGCGTGTATCCGCGCAGCGCCCGTTCCATCGAGCTGTCGCCGCAAGTGCGTGCCGCGCTCGACATCGAGGAAACCGCGCTGGCGCCGGAAGAGCTGATGCACCGCATCCTGCTGGCGCCGGTCGACCTGTTCTACAACGGCGGCATCGGCACCTATATCAAGTCCTCGGCTGAAACCAATGCCCAGGTCAAGGATCGCGCCAACGACAATATCCGCGTCAACGGCAGTGAGCTGCGCTGCAAGGTGGTGGCCGAAGGCGGCAATCTGGGCGCGACCCAGTCCGGCCGCATCGAGTTCGCGCTGGCCGGTGGCCGCATCTTCACCGATGCGATCGACAACTCGGCCGGCGTGGACTGCTCCGACCACGAGGTGAACGCGAAGATGTGGCTGGACGTGGAAATGAATGCCGGCCAGCTTAGCGAAGCAGACCGCAACCGCGTGCTGAACGATATGACCGGCGACATCGAGCGCCTGGTCCTGCGCGACAACACCCAGCAAACCCGTTTGCTGGTGCGCGAGGCGCAAGCCCAGGGCGAGAGCGCGGTGCAGGATGGCTACGCCGCCCTGATCGCCAGCCTGGAAGAGGAGGGCGGCCTGTCGCGCGAGCTGGAGCAGCTGCCGAGCGTGGCCGAGCTGGCGCGCCGCAAGGCCGATGGCCGCTGCCTGACCACGCCGGAACTGGCGGTGGTGATCGCCAACGTGAAGAACCGCTACAAGCGCATCCTGTCGGCCCTGCCGCTGACCGAGGAAAGCTGGGCCGAGCCGGTGCTCAAGCCTTACTTCCCCGACCTGCTGGTGGCAACCCGCTCCGCACTGGCCCACCCGCTGGCCAACGCCATCCTGGCGACCGTGCTGGCGAACGAAGTGGTGAACCGTTGCGGCCCGCTGATGCTGCGCGACCTGGCAGCACAGCATGGCGGCAGCGAGTCTGACGTGATCCTGGCCTGGGGCCAGGCATGGTCGGCGCTGAATCTGGCGCCGATCTTCGACACCCTGGACGCCGATGCGCTGAACGTGCCGCGCGCCGTGGCGATCAAAGCCGATGCACGCACCCGCAGCATGTTGAAGGCCGTGATCGAAGGCGTGCTGGCGGTGCCGCGCGAGCAGCTGCGCTCCGGTCCTGGCGTTGCCGAGCTGACCCGCTTGTTCGCCGAACCTGGCCTGCTCAAACAACTGGTTGCCGGCCAGACCGAGTCCGATGCGGATGCGCATCCAGAGCTGCGCGCCGAGTTCGTGCAAGCCTGGAAAGCGGTCGACGCCATCGAAGGCGTGGCGGCCTTCGTGTTTGCCGCGCTGTCGGTGAAGCGTCCGGCGGGCATGGACCTGCCAGCCTTCCTGCAAGTGGGTATGTCCCTGCGCAGCCAGGCCGGCATCGATACGCTGGAGCGCGGCCTGAAATTGCCGGCCCTGAGCAAATCGCAGGAACAGCTGCGCAGCTACGCCCAGCAAGCCCTGCGCCGCACCCAGCAACGCCTGCTGACCCAGGTGCTGCAGCGCGCCACCAACGGCCACGACGCGGCCGAAGCGGTGGAAGTCGTGACCTGCACCCTGGGCCTGTCCGGTTATGCGGCGGCGAGCGATCTGGAACAAGCGATGCTGGACGTGTGGGCGCTGTCCGAGGCGACCAATACCGGCAATCTGGCACAGGCAGCATAAGGCAGCAAACGCAATGGCAAATGAAGTAAATGCAGCAAGCACCGGCGGCGCATCCGCGCTGCCGGACGCGGTACGCGCGCTGGCGGAGGCCGATTTCGGCGCCGTCGCGCGCAGTTTCACCAATGCCGGTTTCAGCGTCGCCGAGCCGGCCGACGGCATCCTGACCATTCGCCAGCCGCGTGCTGGCGGCGTGGCGGCGGCCCGTCCGGCGGTGCTGGTTTCCGTCGGCGTGCATGGCGACGAGACCGGGCCGATTGAAGTGGTGGCTTATCTGCTCGACGCCCTGGCGCGCGAGCCGCAGGCGCTGGCCGTGGATCTGATGATCTGCGTCGGCAATATCGGCGCCATCCGCGCCGGCAAGCGCTTTATCGATGCGGATCTGAACCGCATGTTCCGCGCCGAACGCGGCACGCTGGAAGGCACGGCCGAAGCCGCGCGCGCCGACGTGATGATCGCCGCCACCACCGAATTCTTCCAGGATGCCGGGCCGCAGCGCTGGCATCTGGACCTGCACACGGCGATCCGTCCCTCGGTGTATCCGATGTTCGCCATCGTGCCGGATCTGATCGCCGATGAAGCCCGGCATGGCCTGATCGGCTGGCTGGGCCAGGCCGGCATCGAAGCCATCATCATGAATCCCGCTTCCGCCGGGACTTACAGTTACTACAGCGCCGAGCACCACGGCGCGGCCGGCACCACCGTGGAGCTGGGCCGCATCGGCACCCTGGGCCAGAATGACCTGAGCCAGTTCGTGCACGCCTCGCAGGCGCTGGACGATCTGCTGCGCGGCGCCGGCCCGCGCCCCGCCGTAACGCAGCCGCATGTGTTCAAGGTGGCGCAGAACATCATCAAGCTCAGTGACGGCTTCACCATGGCCTTCGGCCGTGAGACGCAGAACTTCACGGCCCTGCCGCAAGACGCCGAAATCGCCCGCGACGGCGACAAGGTCTACACCGTGCAGCACGCCGAAGAGCTGGTGGTCTTCCCGAACCCCGATGTGCGCATCGGTCTGCGCGCCGGCATGATGGTGGTGCGCGTTTCCTGATCAGGCGGACTTGTCGCAGGACAAGTTTTCAGTCCAGCCCGCTTGCAATTCCCCGCCGCAGGCATACAGTGAAATTCCTCACTGCAATGGGAGAGCGCGCATGGCTACCGCATATATCAACGCCGAAGGGCAGCTGCTGCTGCCCGACTCCGTGCGTGCCGCCCTCGGTGTGCCGGATGGTGGACGGGTGGAGATTGTCGAATATGAGCCGGGCGAGTTCGCCATCGTCGCCGCCGGGCAGGACGCGAGCAAGCTGAAAGGCGCGCTTTATCGTCCTGGCGTACGTCTCAGCCTGAAGCAGATTGAAGAAGCAATTGCCGCATCGGCTGTGGAAGCGGCTAAATGGTAGGCCTGGATACCAATATCCTCTTACGTTTCCTGATGCAGGACGATCCACAGCAATCCCAAAAGGTGGATCGCCTCATTGCCGCGCATACACCGCCACGTTCGACCGCAAGGCGGCCAAGCTGGCAGGCATGCGACTGCTGGCCTGAGCGGCGGCAAGCGGGATTGCAGGGCTTGCGCTAGACTCGCTGGGTCCTCAATCATTCGAAGAAGGAGATGCCATGCCGCTGTCGATGTATCAGGTTTCGGTGCCCGCTTTCGTGCGCGGCTTGAAGGTGCTGTCGGACTTGCTGAAGAAGGGCGAGGAGTTCGCGGAGGAGCAGGGCATGATCCCCGACGTGCTGTTCAACGCCAGCCTGGCCGCGGACATGATGCCGCTCTCGGCCCAGGTGCAGCATGCCTGCGATACGGCCAAGATGTCGGTGGCCCGCCTGTCCGGCGTGAAGGCGCCGTCGATGGAAGATAACGAAGCCACCTTCCAGCAGCTGCAGGAGCGCATCGCAGCCACGCTGGCGTATCTGGAAAGCGTGGGCCGGGAGCTGCTCGACCAGGCCGAATCGAAAGAGATCACGCTCAACTGGGAAGCCATCCAGCCCACCTTCAGCGGCGTGGATTACCAGATCAGCTTCGGCCTGCCCAATTTCTACTTCCACCTCGTCACCGCCTACGGCATCCTGCGCAGCCAGGGCGTCGATATCGGCAAGATCGATTATCTCGGTCCCTATCCGCAATAAGAAAAGCCGCCGGAACCGGTGAGGGTTCGGGCGGCTCGCAGGTCTGGAGCGCGCTGCTTAGCGCTGCGGGTTCTGCTGGCGGTTCTGGATTTCGTTGCCGATATAGCCGCCGCCGATGGCGCCGGCGATGGTGGCCAGTTTGCGGCCATTGCCGCTGCCCACCTGGTTGCCCAGCAGGCCGCCGATCAGCGCACCGGCGCCGATGCCGACATAGTTTGGGCCTTGCTGCTGCTGGCTGACCTGCGGTTCGCGCGGCGCTGGACGCTCTTCCTCATAGCGCGCTTGGCTGCGCGGCTGTTCGTGGCTGACGCGCTGCACGCGCGGCTTGTGCTGCACGGGGGCCGCCTGCGGCGCGGGCGCAGCCTGTGGGACTGGAGCCTGCGCGGCATTCGCCGGGACAGGAACCGAAACCTGGATGAAGCCGGGAGCCGGCGCGCTGGCGGCCGGGGCGGATGGCACCGCACCCTGTCCGCTTACCGCGCTGGTCGGCTGCACCATGGCGGGCGGCATCTGTGCGGATGGTTCGCCGCGCGAGGACGGCAGCCAGCCGGCAATCGCCGCTGTTCCAACGAGGCTGAGCAAAGTCACGGAAATGGCTGCGCCGGCCACCAGGGGATGAATGCGTGGTGCGGTGCTGGTCGGGATCTTCTTGTACATGGCTTGGCTCCTTTTGCTGTCGTTGTAAAGCGTGGACTCAGATTACAGAGCGCCGCTTTGCCAGGCTAGACATGGCGCTGTATCAAAAGTAAGCATGTGTAACGAACAAGATGAAAAACAGGGGTACACTGGGCGCCACAACAACTTCCGGAGACCTGCATGAAGCGTTTTTGCATGACCGCCCTGTTGGCCGCGATGAGCAGCGCCGCACTGGCCGCGCCGGCCAGCTATGAGATCGACCCCGCGCACACCTTCCCCAGCTTCGAAGCCGATCATATGGGCATCTCGAAATGGCGCGGCAAGTTCAATAAATCGAGCGGCAAGGTTACGCTGGACAAGGCCGCCGGCAGCGGCAGCGTGGAAGTGAACATCGATATGGGCAGCGTCGATTTCGGCCATGACCAGCTGAATACCTGGGCGCAGGGCGAGGAATTCTTCGACGTTGCCAAATATCCCCAGGCCGTCTTCAAGGGCAAGCTGGCCGGCTTCAAAAAAGGCGCGCCGACCCAGGCTGTGGGCGAACTGACGCTGCATGGCGTGAGCAAGCCGGTTACGCTGAAGATCAACTCCTTCAAATGTATCCCCCATCCGCTGAACAAGCGCGAGCTGTGCGGCGCCGACATCGCCACCGTGATCCAGCGCGACCAGTTCGGCATCACGGCCGGCAAGGACTACGGCTTCAAAATGGATGTGGTGCTGAATATCCAGGTCGAGGCGCTGAAAACGGAATAAGGTCCACCGTGCGTTACCAACTGCTGATCTTCGATTTCGACGGCACGCTGGCCGACAGCTTTCCCTTTTTTCTCGAAGTCTTCGACACCCTGGCCGATGCGCACAGCTTCCGCCGGCTGGAGCGCGGCAATCTGGAAACCCTGCGCGGCTACGACCTGGGCCAGATCATGCGCCACCTCGGCCTGCCGGCGTGGAAGCTGCTGCCCGTGGCGCGCCAGTTCCGCAGCCTGATGGCGCAGCATATCGCGCGCATCCAGCTGTTCGAGGGCATGCGCGAGCTGCTGCGGGCCTTGGCGGCCGAAGGCCATGTGCTGGCCATCGTAACTTCCAATTCGGAAGCCAATGTGCGCGCCGTGCTGGGCGAGGAGGCGCGCCTGTTCACCCACTTCAAATGCGGAGCGGCCCTGCTGGGCAAGCGGCGCAAGCTGCGGCGCGTGATCGCCGACAGCGGCGTGGCGCGCGAGCAGGTGCTGTGCGTGGGCGACGAGGTGCGCGATATCGAGGCGGCGCATGCCGAGGGGCTGGATTTCGGCGCCGTCAGCTGGGGCTATGCCCGGCCCGACGTGCTGCAGGCGCGGGCGCCGAAACTGCTGTTTTCCAGTGTGGCCGAAATGGCAGTGTTGTTGCGTAAACGATAAACGATCAGCGATTTACCGGGCGGCGTGCCGGATGGCCCTATAATCGCTGTTTTTTTGCACAATTTGACAGAGCAGGGCGCGGCAGGATCGGCGGGATCGGCGGCGCAGCAGGCTGGAATTACCAAAAGGATAAGCGTGAATCAAACACTGTTCCAGAAACTGACCCGCACCAAGCCGGTCGAAGCTCATGCCGAACAAGGCCAGAGCCTCGCCGCAGCAGGCCTGAGCCGCTCCATTGGCCTGTTCCCCCTGATGATGATCGGCGTTGGCGCCACCATCGGCACCGGGATTTTCTTCACCATGGTGGAAGCGGTGCCGAAAGCCGGTCCCTCGGTCGTGCTGTCCTTCCTGCTGGCGGCCATTACCGCCGGCCTGACGGCGCTGTGCTACGCCGAGCTGTCCTTCCGCATCCCGGCCTCCGGCTCCTCGTATTCCTTCGCCTACGCTACCGTGGGCGAGTTCCTGGCCTTCATCATGGCGGCCTGCCTCTTGCTCGAATACGGGCTGGCGGCCAGCGCCACGGCGATCGGCTGGTCGGCCTATCTGAATAACTTCCTCGGCAACGCCATCGGCTGGCAGATACCGGAGCTGCTGCGCACGCCGATGATCGTGTCCGGGCCGCAGGGCGTGGTCTTCCATCCCGGCCATATCAATCTGCCGCCGATCATCCTGGTGGTGCTGTGCTGCTTCCTGCTGATCCGCGGCACCAAAGAATCGGCCACCACCAATGCCATCATGGTGCTGATTAAGCTGGCTATCCTGATCTTCTTCGTGGCGATTGCCTTCACTGGTTTCAATATCGACAATTTCACGCCGTTTTACAACACCGACAACAGCAAGGGCTTTGCCGGCATGGCCGGCGTGACAGCGGCGGCGGGGACGGTGTTCTTCTCCTTCATCGGCCTGGATACCGTGGCCACCGCCGGCGAAGAGGTGCGCAACCCGCGCCGCAATGTGCCGATCGGGATCATCGGCGCGCTGCTGATCGTGACGGTGTTCTATCTGCTGGTGGCGGTGGCGGCCCTGGGCGCCCAGCCGGCCCATATGTTCGAAGGACAGGAAGCCGGCCTGGCCGTGATCCTGCAGAACGTGACGGGCAAGGCCTGGCCGGCCCTGGTGCTGTCGGCCGGCGCAGTGATCTCGGTCTTCAGCGTGACCCTGGTGACGATTTACGGCCAGACCCGCATCCTGTACGCGATTTCGCGCGATGGCCTGATTCCCAAGGCTTTCCAGACCGTGAACCCGCGCACCTCGGCCCCGGTCAGCAATACCGTGATCGTGTGCATGGTGGTGGGCGTGGTGGCCGGTTTCGTCGACGCCACCTTCCTGTGGGATATGGTCAGCATGGGCACGCTGACCGCCTTCATCGTGGTGTCGCTGGCCGTGCCGGTCATGCGCCGCAAGGAGCGCCTGGCTGGCGACGTGAAGAAAGGCGGCTTCCGCGTGCCGTTCGGCCCGTATGTGGTGCCGGGCCTGTCGATCTTCGCCTGCCTGTACATCATGCGCGACCTGTCCACCACCACCTTCCGCATCTTCGCGATCTGGATGGTGGCCTCGGTGCTGACCTATTTCATTTACGGCATCCGCAACTCGCGCCTGAACCAGAAATAGCCCCTGACAACAGCCGAACCCGTGTCCGATTGGGGTCTGACCCCAATCGGACACGGGTTCGGCAATGAGCGGACAAGAAAAAACCCGGCACTGGCCGGGTTTTTTTACTGCGAGAGGCTGAAAAGCCTCTTATTCCTCGCCTTCGGCGAGGGGAACCAGGCAGATGCGCGCCATGATGGCGGCGCCGGCGATGACGATGGTGAGGAAGCTGATCATGGCCATGATTAACCTCGCGATGCCAGATAACGCAGTTCGGCAGCCTGGCTGGGGGAGAAGGCCTCGAAATCGCGGGCCATCGACAGCAGGGCGGCACGGTCGCGGGCCAGGTCGCGCGAGATCATCTCGTCCTTGGCCGCGGCGGCACGGGCCGGCTGTACGGCGAACAGGGCGCGCAGCAGATTGCGGGCAGCGTGCGCCACATTGGCGGCATAGCTGCGGTTTTGATAAGTATTGAAAGTGATGTTGGTGGCGGTGGACATGTGATCCTCCTTGGTAAATATCCTTATGTTGCAGTGCAGTATAGTACAGTTCTATCCATAAGGAAACTTTTGATTTGTGATGCCATCCATCACTCAAACGCATAACTAATTACATGCAATAAGCAAGTAACTATATCCTTGATGTATCATCAGTAGCCTTAGGGCAATTCTGCCTTGGATAAGAACAGGAGAAGGCGGGATGTCCTTGCGTTCCAAACTGATGCTGGCCCTGCTGCTGACCGGGCTGGCTTCGGTGGCCCTGGTGGGCGGGCTTACTTATATCAGCGTCAACGCCAAAGTGGACTCGATCCGCCAGCAGCAAGCCGCCCAGCACTTTCACAGCTTTATGACCGCCTACCTGGCCGAGTATGGCGACTGGCAGACAGCCATCGCCAGCGAGTCCTTCGACCAGTTCGTGCAGCGCCGCCAGGCACGCGCGCCGCAGGGCGAACGTCCCAGCGATCTGCTGGAGCGCATGCCGCCCGAAGTGGACCGCCAGTCGCACCATGAACCGGGCGATGGCGAGCGTCGAGGTCCGCCGCCGCATGCTGCGCCGCCACATAATGGCCCGCAGCGCATGCTGCCGGACGGCTATCCGCGGCATCGCCCGCCGCCGCCCGGCGCCGAACAAGAACCGCCGCCGCCGATGCGGGAAGCGCCGCCGCCCTGGCAGCCGGAACATCCGCCGCCGCATGAGGCGCGTCCGCGCGGCGACGGCCAGCCGCTGTTCCGCTTTCTGCTGACCGATGCCGAATACCGCGTGCTGCTGGGCGCCGGCCTGGCCAGCAACGGCAGCATCCTGCCAGTCGAAATGCGCAAGGGTCTGCGTCCGCTGCTGGTGGAGGGGCGCACCGTGGCCTATGTCTCGCCGCAAAGCGTGCTGACGCCGACGCCGCAGGAGCGCGAATACCTGGCCGCGATCCGCTCCTCGCTGCTGGCGGGTGTGGCGGCGGCAACCGCGCTGGCGCTGGGCCTCGGCCTGCTCCTGAGCCGCAGCTTGAGCAGCCGCCTCAGTTATCTGACCGACGCCGTGCGCGCCATGCACAAAGGTTCGCTGCTGCAGCAGGTGCCGGTGCGCGGCAAGGATGAAGTGGCCGAACTGGCGACCGCCTTCAACGCCATGAGCGAGGATCTGGCGCGCAGCCACGCGGAATTGAATGCTTCGCACCAGACCATCCTGCAGCAGGCGGCGCAGCTGCGCGAACTGAGTATCCGCGACGGGCTGACCGGCCTGTATAACCGCCGCCACTTCGACGAGCAGGCCGCCACGCTGTTCAACCAGGCCGCGCGCCACCAGCGTCCACTGAGCCTGATGATCGGCGATATCGATCACTTCAAGCGCATCAACGACCAGTTCTCGCACGCCATCGGCGACGCCGTGCTGCGCCAGGTGAGCGCGCTGCTGCGCGACCATGTCCGGCAAAGCGATCTGGTGGCGCGCTATGGCGGCGAGGAATTCGTACTGGCCCTGCCCGAGACGGCGGGACCGCAGGCGGTGGCCTTGTGCGAAAAACTGCGCCGCCGCATCGAGGACTATCCGTGGCAGGACATCCATCCCGGCCTGAAGGTCACGATGAGCATGGGCGTGTCCGCCGACGCCGATAGCGGCAGCGCCGAAGCAATGCTGCGCCAGGCCGATGCGCTGCTGTACCAGGCCAAAGGCGCTGGCCGCAACCAGGTCTGCTTCGCCTAGCGGCTGGGCCGCCAGCTGTTGCCACTGTCCGCATCCGCACAGCCTGAGCGTCCGCTTCCGCACAGCTGATGGCGCGCATGCCGGACGCAAAGCGCGCCAGGTATCGCTGCGCCGCCGTTTGCGGCATCATGGCATGGCCTTTGCATTATCGAAGGCTTTGCCTGGATAGAGAGTCCCATGCGTCTTTCCGATTTTCGCGTGGGCTGGCGCCTGCTGCTGCGCCAGCCCCTGTATTCCGCCGTGCTGGTCCTGGGACTGGCGCTGGGCTTTGCCGCCAGCTTCCTGCTGCTGGGCTATGTGCAGTACTCCTTCAGTTACGACCGCCAGACCGATGGCGTATATATCTTCAAGCACAAACTGAATTTGCTGGCGCAGCCGCAGTGGACCGAGCAGATGCCGCTGCCCGCGCATGAGCTGCTGACCGCCAGCGGCATGGTTGCGCAAAGCAGTGTGCTGATGCCGCAGGAAGTGCTGGTGGAGCAAGGCGGGCAGCGGCAGCGCATGGAACTGACGGCAGTGAACATCGGCTTTCCCGAGCTGATGCGGCTGTCCGCCAGCGCGGGCGATTTGCATGCGGCCTTGTCCCGCCCCGATGGCCTGGCGCTGACGCGCAGCGCGGCGCACAGCCTGTTCGGCGCTGTGCCAGCCTTGGGACGCACCGTGCAGGCCAAGGGCCGGACTTTGCGCGTGCTGGCGCTGCTGCCCGATCCGCCACCGAACACCACCATCCATTACCGCGCCCTGGTTGGCGTGGGAAGCGCATTGTGGACGGAGGCTGAGCGCAGCCGCAAGCGCGAGGCCTGGAATGCGCTGGCCGGCAAAGTATTGGTGCGGCCGGCCGCGAACGTGAAGCCGGAAGCCTTGCGCGCCTTGGTGCAGGCCGATGGCGAACGCTTCATGCGGGCCATGGTGGGGACGGAGACGGCACAAGGCATGGGCACCTTGCTGGAAGTGCGCCTGGAGCCATTGTCCGATGCCTACTTCGATACCTCGGTAGCGGTTTTTCTCGGCGGCCAGCGTGCCGACCGCCGCCTGGTGCTGGCGCTGGGCGGCGTCGCCGTCCTGATCCTGCTGCTAGCCGCCGGCAATTACGTCAATCTGGCCACGGTGCGGATGCTGGCGCGCCAGCGCGAAATCGGCATCCGCAAGGCACTGGGCGCCAGCCTGCCAAGACTGGCGGGACAGATCGTGGCCGAGTCGGTCACGGTGGCGCTGCTGGCGGCGTTGGCGGGACTGATGCTGGCCTGGCTGCTGCTGCCCGTGTTTTCGGAACTGGTGGACCGCAAGCTGGATGCGTATTTCAATTTTGGGTCGCTGCCTGCGGCACTGGCGATTGGCCTGCAGGTCGGCGTAGCAAGCGCCCTGTATCCACTGCGGATCGCCTTGCGCGTCCGTCCGCAAAGCGTGTTGGTGGGACGCGGCGACGGCGAGCCGCCGCAATCGTCCTGGCTGCGGCGCGGCCTGACGCTGTTCCAATTCGCCGCCGCGATGGCGCTGACGGCAATGGCCCTGGCGGTGGCCTGGCAGTCGCGCTTTGCCGCGCAGGCCGATCCCGGTTTCGACCTGGCCGGCCTGGCGTTGATCGATATGCCGCCAGCCGCCAGCGCGCAGCAAAAGCTGGCCTTCCGCGAGGCTGTCGCGCACCTGCCGCGGAGCGATGGCGCGGAGGCCAGCAATCTCGCCATTGGCGACAGCGCCATTCCGATGAGCCGTGTCTACCGTGCCGGCGGGGCGGAAAAGCGCTTGAATTTCACCGAACTCAGTCCCGGCTTTTTCCGTCTATACGGCATTGCGCCGCAGGAGGGGCGCCTGTTCGATGCCGAGCGCGGCGCCGAGGGGCAGCAGCAGGATGTGGTGTTGAATGCCGCTGCCGCCCAAGCCCTGGGTTTTGCGCAGCCGCAGGCCGCCGTCGGCAAAGCGCTGCGCAGCGAAGACCATGCGGCGCTGCGCGTGGTGGGCATCGCGCCGGCACTGCGCCATCAGAGCGCGCGGCTGGCGGCGCAGCCCATGGTGTACCACGCCGATGCCGGCCAGGCCGACGTGCTGAGCGTGCGCAGCGCGCATGCGCCCGAGATCTTGCGCGTGCAGATCGCGCCGCTCTGGCAGCGTTACTTCCCGCAGGATGAGCTGGCGCTGCGCAGCGCGCGCAGCGTGTTCGAAGCGAATTATGTGGACGACTGGCGCGCCGCGCGCCTGCTGGCCTGGTCGAGCGCCGTGGCGATTGTCATTGCGGCTTTCGGCATCTATGTGCTGGCCGCCAGCAGCGTGCAGTGCCGCGTGCGCGAGATCGCCCTGCGCAAGCTGCATGGCGCCAACCGCCGGCGCATTGCCTTGCTGGTGGGCCGTGAATTCCTGATTCTTCTGGCGCTGGCCACCTTGCTTGGCCTGCCCCTGGCTGCCGCCGGCATCGCGCGCTATCTGGCGGAATTTGCAGAGCGCGCGCCGCTTGGCGCCTGGCCTTTGTTCGGCGCCTGGCTGGCCGCCAGTATCGTCGCGCTGCTGGCGTGCAGCCGCCACACCTGGCGCGCGATGAAACTGTCGCCCGCCACTGCGTTGCGCGGCTAAGGCGCGTTCAGCGCGGTGCGCTGCCGAACAGCCGTGGCCCGAACAGCACGCAGGCCAGCGCCGCCACGATCAAACCGATGCCCGCCCATTGCCAACCGGTGATGACATCGCCCAGCGCCACCATGCCCGCCGTAATGCCGACCACCGGCACGCCCAGGCTGAACGGCGCCACGCGGTTGGCGGGATGCCGCTTCAGCAGCCCGGTCCACAGCGCATAGCCGACGATGGTCGCCATCCAGCCCAGATACGCCAGCGAGGCCCAGGTGCCAAGCGGCGCGCCGGTCCAGTGCCAGCGGTTTTCCGGCGCATCGAACAGCAGCGAGAGCGCGATGAAGGGCAGGATCGGCGCCAGGCTGCTCCACACCATAAAGGCCAGCGTGTCGAAATGCGGCGTGGCTTGCTGGGCGCACCGCACCACGATATTCGAGGCGGCCCACATCGCCGCACCGCACAGGCAAAGCAGGAAGCCTCCCAGCGTGGTGCCGCCCGCCAGCGTATCCGGCCCGAGATAGTTGATGGCGAAGCAGCCCAGCCCCAGCGCCGCCAGGAACAATCCGGCCAGCAGCGAGCGGCTGGGGCGCTCGCCCAGCAGGATGAAGCCGTAAAAGGCCGTGAAGAAAACCTGGGTCTGCAAAATAACGGAGGCCAGTGCCGCCGACATGCCCACCTTCAGCGACAGGAAGACGAAACCGAACTGGCCCACGCCCTGGCACAGCCCATACAGCAGCAGCCATTTCCAGTGCAGTTTGGGCGGGCGGATGAAGAACACCAGCGGCAGCACGGCAAACAGGAAGCGCCCCGCGCCCAGTTGGAAAGGCGTGAAGTCGCGCAAGCCATACTTCATCGCCACGAAATTCGTGCCCCAGATCAGAACGACGCACAGCGCCGCCGTGAGATCGCGTCCTGTCAGGGGCGTGCTGCTCATGCCGGTCTGCCTGCCGCCGTGGCGCCGGGCGCCACGTCGCGCATGATGGCTTCGCTGTGGATGATGATCTTGTCGGCGTCGGCCTGCAGCAGGCGAATGCGGCGCTGCACCAGCGGCCAGCCCGACCACGGCACTTCGGCAAAGCTCGACGGAATCGGTGTCAGCGCATCCATGCCCGCTTTGCGCGGCGCCGCGCCGCCATGCCTTGCCAGGGCCGCCGCCAGCGTGCGGCCGACCTGGTCATGGCTGTAGAGCAGCATGGCGTTCACCGCATCGACCGGAATATCCTTGGCATGGCGGCGCAGGATGGCGCGCAGCGCCGCCACATGGGCCACCAGCAGGTAGTTCTGCACGATGAAGAGGTTGATGTCTTCCACCGCGCGCTGCTTGCTGGCCGGTTCGTCCAGCATGCGCACCAGGGCCGCGCTCAGGCCGGACAGGCTATCCATCAGGCGCTTGCGCTGGATGCGGTAAGGGAAGTCGTTGCGCGACTGGCCTTGCAGCAGGTCGAAGCTCGCTTCCATATAACTCAGATTCGCATCCAGCACCTGGCGGATCAGGCGCGGCAGGCTCTGATATTCCCAGTTCGCCAGCACAAAGCTGAACACCGTGGCCACGGCCGCGCCGATGAAGGTGTCGATCAGGCGCTCGGTGATCAGGTTCACGTCATGCGGCGCCACCAGGCTCATTTGCAGCAGGATCATGATGCTGACCGCAATCGCCGCATAGCGGTAGCGCAGGTAGATGAAGGTCGGCGTGGCGATGGTGGACAGCACCAGGCAGGCCAGGATGAAGGCCGGCCAGTTGAGGAAGCGCAGGATCACGGCCGTGATCACGCAGCCGATCACCGTGCCGACAATGCGGTCGCTGCGGCGCTGCTTGGTCATGCTGAAGCTGGGCTTCAGAATGATGACGATGGTCAGCACGATCCAGTAGCTGTGCGCCGCATACGGCAGCAGGCTGCCCACGGCCAGGCCGCAGGCGATCGCCATCGCCACGCGCAGCGAAAAGCGGAATACCGGAGAGTCCATGCGGAAGTGCGACAGCATCAGCTGCAGCTCGTACTTCTGCTGCGAGAGGAAGGGCTGCATATCGGCGTCGACCCAGAACGGCGTGCCTTCGTAAATCCGCTGGCTCGACACATGCAGTTCGCCGATCATGCGGATGATGGCGCGGATCTTGTTGCGCTGGGCGCGCAGCACGGCCAGCGCTTCCTGGCGCGGCTTGCCGGCGTCGGCCTCGGCCTGCAGCTGCTGCAGATGGGCCTCGATGGCGTCCAGTTCCGGTTCATAGCTGATCGCCGCGTAAGAGGCCAGCTTGCGCGTCACCGCATACGCCACCGATTCGATGTCGCGCGCCGCCTTGTAGGCGATATCGTGCAGAGTCTTCATCGCAGGCGAGTCGACCAGGTGGACGCGCAGCTGGGCGTAGTCGGTATGGGTGGACAGGATCAGCTCATACAGGTCCAGCATGCAGACATGGACCTGCACCACGATGGCATCCTTGCGGTTCTGGTGGCTGCGCAGGATCAGGTCGCGCGACGCTTGCTGGCGGTCGGCCAGCAAGGCCTGGTGGCGCACCAGCTTGTTGAATTGCTCCGTCAGGTTGTAGCGCACATCGTAGAAGTCGGCCTTGATGTCGATGTAGGCGGCCAGCTCGAACAGCGCTTCGGCCAGCACCTGCTGCTTGATGCGGTGGCGCAGCAGCCAGGCCACGCCCATGGCATAGGCCAGGTAGGCGATGGCGCCCAGCGTGAACAGGCCGACGTGGTGGAAGGCCTGGGCCGGCGTCATCTGGTGCTCCATCGACATCGTCATGATGAAGAGGGTGGCCAGTTGCAGCGGCATGGACTTCTTCCCGTACACCACCATCATGCTGGCGAAGAAGCTGACCAGCACCAGGGTCGTCATCAGCAGCCAGTAGTAGGGCGCGCATAGGCTGATGAGCAGGGTCACGGCGCTGCATAGCAGCACCGACGCCAGCATCTCGTTGAATTTGTGGCGCAGGGGGCTGGGCATGTCCATCAGCGCCGTGCACAGGGCGCCGATGCCGACCGTCATCGCAGTTTCCATATCGGTGAACTGCAGGGCAAGGAAGGTGATGCCTACCAGGCCCGCGCCGAAGCGCAAGCCCAAATGAAAATAGTGGCTATAGAAAAAGGTGCGCGGATTTAAAGCGTAATGCATGTCGATAAACGGCAAAGGGTCGCGCAAAAACGCCGCCCTGGATCGCAGGGCGGCGCAGTTCTTCTTAGAAGATGGACAGGACCGGGTAGCGGCGCCATTCCGGTTCGGCATGACGCGCGCAGTTGTGGAAGATGAAGCCCAGCACGGCGTCCTGGTTGGACAGCAGTTCAGGATTGGCTTCCTTCCATTTATCGAACTTCGCTTTCAGCTCAGGTTCGGTGCGCAGCAGTTCGGACGCCAGGTCTTCGAACACATAGTCCGAGATCGCTTCCTTCTTCTCCATGATGGCGTTGAAGAAGCCCCAGCGGAAGAAGCTGTCATGCGCCTGCGGTTCCAGGGTTTCAACGGCATAGCGCGCATTGTCCTGGTCCAGGGAGATGATGTAGTCGCCCGGGTTCAGCTGGAAGCTGCCCTGGCGCGCTTCAAGCTGCACCTCGTCATGGAACATATGGCCTTCATATGGACCGGGACGCGAAACCACGCCGGCGATGTGGTAGTACTGCGCCTGCACGGTGGTCGCTTGCTCGACGCGCTGCATTTGCACGCCATTCCATTGCAGGCGCTCGATCACTTCGCGCCAGGTCTGCGGCACCACATAGGCTTTCGGCGCGCGCACCACGGTGTCGGGCAGGAAGTTGCTGTAATACGGGATGTCGCGTTCCCACGGCTTGCTGCGGTCGTAGGACAGGCGGGTGTAGTTGCCGATCACGCTGGGCGAATACACGGCTTCGTAACCCTTGAAGCGGAAGCTGGTCGGATTGGCTTCGTCCATCTTCCAGGTCACGGTCCATTCCTTCTGCTCGCGGCCCTGGGCCTTGGCGGCGGCGCGCAGCTTCTTGATTTCCTCGCCGTTGGCCACGGTGAAGGCCATGCTGATGTCCAGCAGGGCGCGCATCGATTCGTAGCGGTCCTTGTAGGGCTTGAGCATATGCGTTTCCGGCATAAAGCCGATCACATGGTGCAGGGCGGCGAAACCGGTGGAGAAGCGCGGCACTTCCAGGAACTCGGCGATGCCGTGGTCCGGGCTGTCCTTGATGGGATTGACGTAGGGGCAGGTCGGCCAGCCGCGCGCATCCATCTCCTTGAAGAGATGCGGCAGCATGGTGTGGCGCAGGAAGGCGCCCAGACCGCCGCCCAGCTTGTCGGCCTGGGTATGGATCAGCGTCATGGTGTAGCTGTAGTCGGCGCCGTTCGAGGTGTGGGTATCGACCATCACGTCCGGATCCCAGGCCGTCAGGATCTGGTTGAACAGCTTCGCGTTCAGCGTGTCGCATTTGACGAAGTCGCGGTTCAGGTCCAGGTGGCGGCTGTTGCCGCGGAAGCCGAACAGCTCCGGGCCTTCCTGGTTCGGGCGCGAAGTGTTGGCGCGGTTCAGGCAGCCGTCCACGTTGTACACGGGGATGAACAGCAGCACGGTCTTGCCCAGCGCGGCCAGGCGAGCCGGCTCGAAGCACAGGTCGCGCACGATGGCCATGCAGGCGTCCACGCCTTCCGGTTCGCCGGGGTGGATGCCGTTATTGTTGAAGAAGACGGTGCGGCCTTCGCGCTTGATCTGTTCGCGGTCGAATACGCCGTCGGCGCTTACCACGCCCACATGGACCGGGATGCCAGCATCGGAGATGCCTGCCTGTTCGAAGCGCAGCACCTGGGGGAAGCGTTTGGCCAGCTCTTCATAGAAGGCAATGCAGTCGGCCCACAGGGTGGTCTGGTTCTGGTTGCCCTGTTCATAGGGGGTCAGCATTTCACGTTGCATGGTCTGGATCTCAGAGATGGTGGGAAATGAACGCGCACTGGATAAATGCGCCATCGAGGCTGGGATTGTAGCATTTCGGCCATGTTTTGCCCGCCTCGCGCCAAGCCTTGATCTGCTTCAGATTGCCCGTCCTAGGCCCGTGCTATCAAGGTTGTTCGACCTTGGAGGAACCAGCCATGAAACAAATCGGGAGACTGACGATCATCATGCTTGCCGCACTATCGGCCGGGATAGCACCGGCGGCGCCCATCGCGGCGGAACGCATGCCGCTGCGGCGCGACGATGCGCCGAGCTGCCGCGAAGGCCTGGGCTTTGCCGGGCCGGCGGTGCTGACGGTGCGTTTTGGACTGATGCGCCTTCTGCTCGATCCGGCCGCCGCGCCGGATTCGGGCTGGCCCGATCCCCGTCCCGACTTGCTGCTGCTGTCGCGTGCCAGCGATGAACAGCTGGCGCGGCTGGCGCAGCAGCCGTATATATCGGTTCCCTTGCTGGGGCCGGAGGCGGCACTGCGCCGCCTGCGCGAGTTGGGCCTGCGCCGTCTGCATGGCTTGCAGGCTTTCGAAGCGCTGGAGGTGAGCAAGGCCGGCGTGCGTCTGCGCTTGACGGCGATGCCAGCGCATGGCGGCTTGAGCGCCTTGCTCGACTTTCAGCAGGGCTGGCGCAGCTGCCGCATCTATGTCAGCGGCGATGAGGGGGAAACGGCCGAGCAGATCGCCGAGCGTCTGCCGGGCGCCGACGTGGCCGTGCTATGGCAGGGGGGCGAGCGGGTGATCCGCGATCTGCGGCGCGAACTGGTCACGCAGCGCGGCCCGTCCCTGCAGGCAGCGCGCTAAACGCTGCCGCAAGCCGGAGCGGGACGCGCAGCCCCACTCCGGCAAAACATCAGGCTTTTTTCGGCGCGTTGGTGTCGGCCCAGGCGCTGAAAGCGGTAATGAACTTCTGCAGCAGCTCCTTGGTGCGATCGTTGCTCACCTTGCCGTCTTCGCCCAGCAGGCTGGCAGCGTTGCCGATATAGGCTTCGGGCGCTGGCATCACCGGAGCGTTCATCGACACCATGGACTGACGCACATGGTGGTTGGCGCCGAAGCCGCCGATGGCGCCTGGCGACACCGACATCACCGCGACCGGCTTGCCGTCCCAGATGCTGTGGCCATAAGGGCGGGAGGCGATATCGATGGCGTTTTTCAGCACGCCTGGCACCGAACGGTTGTATTCCGGGGTCACGATCAGGATGGCGTCGCTGGCTTTCAGCTTGGTGCGGAAGGCGGTCCATACGGCGGGCAGCGGGCCGGTTTCGTCCAGGTCCTGGTTGAACAGGCCCAGATCGCCGATCTCGACGATTTCCAGCTGCAGACCAGCCGGCGCTTGGGCGATCAGTTCCAGCGCAAATTTGCGGTTCAGCGATTCCTTGCGCAGGCTGCCAACGAGAACAGCGATTTTTTTATCGGCCATGTAAAGCTCCTATTTGAGTAAGTGAACAACGATTTGTGAATGTAACCTAAGCCGGCAAAACGTGGGGATTTTCGCGCAGCTCGTCGTACAGAAATTGCGTCAGCGCCTTGATGCGCGCCACCTGCTTCAAGTCGCGGTGGCAGAGCACCCACAACTGGGTGTGAAAGCGCGGTTCCGGCGCGGCCAGCCGCACCAGCTTGCGTTCGTCCTCGGCCAGCATGCAGAGCAGGGGCGCCACGCCCATCCCGGCCAGTGCCGCGTCGCGCATGGCCAGCAGGCTGTCGGCGCGCAGCGCGATGTTCTGCGGCGGCACGTGGGCCGCAAGCCATTTCGCCATGCTCAGATGGCTCAGGCTCTCATCCGGCGCCACCCAGCGCTGCGCGGCCCAGTCGTCGCGCGCGATGCCCTGTTTGTCCAGCTCTTTCAGGTAGACGCGCGAGGCGTAAAAAGCCGTCGCCACCACGCCGGCCTTGCGGCCCACCAGGGCGTCGGGCGGCGTGTTGGACGGGCGCACGGCGATGTCGGCTTCGCGCCGCGTCAGGTTCAGGAAGCTGTTGTTGAGTACCAGCTGCAGCTGCACGGCCGGATGGCGCTGGCGGAAGCGCTGCAGGATGGGCATCAGCAGGCCATGGGCCAGCGTGTCGGTGGTGGTCAGGCGCACGGCGCCGCTCAGTTCCGCATCCAGCCCGCCCAGCGCGCGCTGGGCCGTTTCGATGCGCTCCTCGACTTCGCCCGCGTGGTCGTGCAGCAGCTCGCCCGCCGATGTCAGCACATAGCCCGACTGGAAGCGTTCGAACAGGCGCACGCCCAGCGACTGCTCCAGCCCATCGAGGCGGCGCAGCACGGTGGAATGGTTGACGCCCAATTCGCGCGCGGCGGCCGAAATGCTGCCGCCGCGGCTGACGGCGGCAAAGCAGCGCAAGTCTTCCCAGTCTAGCTTATGCATATTTGCGGAATAAATCTGCTTGTTTTTCTAATTTTAATGCATTTTTGCATGGCCTACACTGGCGATATCGATCATCCACCAAGGACTTTGCCATGCTGACCTTCTACACCGCCAACACGCCCAACGGCCACAAGATCGCCATCGCCCTACAGGAGCTGGAGCTGCCGCATGAAACGCGGCGCGTCGACCTGAACGCGGGCGAGCAGCACCGCGCGCCGTTCAGCGAGATGAGCCCCAACCACAAGATTCCGCTGCTGGTCGATGGCGAGCAGGTCATCTTCGAATCGGGCGCGATCCTGATCCACCTGGCCGACAAGGTGGGGCGCCTGCTGCCGGCGCAAGGCGAAGCGCGCAGCCGCGTGCTGCAATGGCTGTTCCTGCAAGTGGCCCATATCGGCCCCATGCTGGGCCAACTCTGGTACTTCCGCCACGGCACCCAGGAACACAATGCCCAGGCGCTGGAGCGCTATGAACGCGAGGTGCGCCGCCTGTATGGCGTGATGGAGGCGCAGCTGCAGCGCAGCGCATGGCTGGCCGGCGCGCAGTACTCGATCGCCGACGTAGCCACTTTCCCCTGGCTGCACAGCTATCACGAGCTGGGCCTCGATATTGCTGCCTGGCCGGCGGTGCAAGCCTGGCTGGCGCGCATCGAACAGCGTCCCGCCGTGCAGCGCGCGCTGGCCGCGCAGCAAGGAGCATGACGGTGGCCTGGCTCCTGCTGCTGGCCGCTGCCCTGGTCGACATCGCCATGGCCATCGCGCTCAAATATGCCGATGGCTGGACCCGGCTCTGGCCCAGCATCCTGGGCCTGGCCTGCGCCAATGGCGCCATCGTGCTGCTGACCTTGGCGCTGCGCCAGCTCCCGGTCGGCACCGCCTTCGCCATCTTCACCGGCATCGGCGCGGCGGGCGCCGCCGCTCTCGGCATCCTGTTGTATGGCGAAAGCGCTGCCCCGCTGCGTCTGCTGCTGATCGCCGCCATCATCCTCGCCATCGCTGGCCTCAAGCTCACCCAGCCCTGATCATTGCCGAGTCCGTGTCCGATTTTGGGGTCTGGCCCCAAAATCGGACACGGGCCTATTCCGCTGCGTTGCCGCGGCGTGGCTTTTTGTTCTGAACGGGAGCGGGATTACTCGGCGCTCATTTCCTTCAGCAGGTTGTTGGCCTTGTCGATGTGCTTCATATTCCACAGCATGTAGCGCAGGTCGACCTGGATATCGCGGGTGTTGGCCTTGTTGAAGTCCCAGTCGGAGATGATGGAATCCAGCGTGCCGTCGAAGGCCAGGCCTACCAGCTCGGCTTTCGAGTTCAGCGCGGCGGAACCGGAGTTGCCGCCGGTGATGTCCAGGGTCGCCAGGAAGTTGACCGGCACGGTCTTCAGCTTAGGATCGACGAATTTGCCGAAGTCCTTGTTCTTGATGGCTTCCAGCTGGGCTTTCGGCGCATTGAACTCGCCTTCGCCGGTGGCTTTGGCGGCCACGCCGTTGACGGTGGTGAAGGCGGTCCAGGTGGTGCCGTCGGCGCCGTGGTCGCGGCCGGCGATCTTGCCGAAGGTCACGCGCAGGGTGCTGTTGGCGTCCGGGTACACGGCTTGGCCCTTGGTCTTCATGAAGGCGATCTTCGCTTTCATGTAGCTGCCGTAGGCTTGCTGGATATTGCCGGCCAGTTCCTCGTCCTTGGCTTCTTCTTTCAAGCCTTCTTCATACATGGCGACGGCGGCTTTGATGAAGCTGTCGTTGCTGGCCTTGAAGTCGGCCGGCGATTTGTCCAGCCAGGTGGCGCGCTCTTTGGCGTCGCCCAGCTTGCTGCCTGCGTACAGGGTGTCGATGGCGGCTTTCAGTTCCGCTTCGCTCATGCCGGCTTTCAGGCCGAGGGCGGCGTTGAAGGAGGCGTTGTGCTCGGCGGCTGGCTGGGCCAGGTAGTTTTTCAGGTGGTGCAGGACCAGGGCCTTGTCCACTTTCTCGTCATAGG
This sequence comes from Massilia sp. BJB1822, assembly GCF_013369485.1. GTDB lineage: Bacteria > Pseudomonadota > Gammaproteobacteria > Burkholderiales > Burkholderiaceae_D > Rugamonas. Next base: position 34,259 of record NZ_JABWEB010000017.1, on the reverse strand, counting down.
TACGCACCAGGCCGGCAACGCTGGACTTGAAGCGCGGCAGGTCGCGCACCTGGTAGCCGGCTTTGCGCTCGGCATCCGGTTTCTGGGTTTCGTTCGCCAGGCGGTACAGCGAACGGGCGCTGCTCAGCAGGCGTGGCTGGCCATAGGACAGGTTGAAATCGCGCTTGGTTTCGGCGTCGCGCTGGGCGATCAGTTTTTCCACGCGTTCGATGTCGGCGCCGAATTCCTTCTGGCGCTGCGGATTGCCGTTGACCCAGGCTTTCAGCTCATTCTGCTGGGCGGTTTTGCGCGCCAGGAAGTCGCTGCCCGCGTAGGAGTTCAGCATGCCCTGGCGGTTCTTGTAGTAGTTGTTGATGCTGGCGACCTGGCCCGCGTATTTCAGGGCGGCGTCCTTGTCATCCTTGGTTTCGCGCGCGATGATCGCCAGGTTTTCGCCCGACGCTTTCACGAAGGCGGGATAGTTCCAGTCGAAGGTGTAGGCCACTTCTGACGGCAGGCGGTGGCGGTTGGTGCGGCCTGGATAGCCCAGTACCATCACGAAGTCGCCTTCCTTCACGCCTTCCTTGGCCAGTTTCAGGTGGTGCTTCGGCACGTAAGGCACATTGTCTTCGCTGTAGTCGGCGGCCTTGCCATCCTTGCTCACGTAAGCGCGGTAGAAGCCGTAGTCGCCGGTGTGGCGCGGCCACATCCAGTTGTCGGTGTCGCCGCCGAATTTGCCCACGCCGGCCGGTGGCGCGTGCACCAGGCGCACGTCGCGGATTTCCAGCTGCTTGATCTTGTAGAACTCCAGGCCGCCGTAGAAGGAGGACACGGTGCAGCGGTGGCCGGCGTCTTTTTCGCACTCGGCTACGATGGCTTTCTGGTGCTTCTCGATGGCGTCGGAGCGCTGCTTGCCGCTCAGCTTGGCCACGTCGGCGGTGACCACTTTGTCGGTCACGTTCAGCACTTCGGTGGTGACGAAGATGCGGCTGCCCGGTGCGGCCGGCAGTTCTTCTTTCAGGCTGCGGGCCACGAAGCCGTTGGCCAGCAGATCGCGCTCAGGACGGGAGTTCTGCGCCACGCTGTTGTACACGCAGTGGTGGTTGGTTACCACCAGGCCTTGCGGCGAGACGAAGGAAGCCGAGCAGCCGCCCAGGCTGACGATGGCGCCCATCGGGAACTCGGTCAGCTTGGTCAGGGAGGCAGGGTCCAGTTTCAGGCCGGCGGCTTTCAGATCTTTGGCGACCTGGGGCAGCTGTTGCGGCATCCACATGCCTTCGTCGGCATAGGCGGCGGAAGCGGTGCTCAGGACTGCGAGCGCGATCAGTGTTTTTTTCATGCGATTTGCGATTGGAATGAATGAAGTGGTCGAAGCGGCGCTTGCTCTTCTGACTTGATTGAAGAGCATCCGTGAGTATCCGCACCGTGCAGGAATTCGTCAACACCAAAATCGGGGCTAAATGCTGAAGGAAATTTGGTATTTTGCGGCTTGTGCCGTGGGCGGCAGCGCGTTCCAGAGTGGCGGCAGGCAGGTCGCGCCGAATATTGTTGCGTCGCACAATGAAAAAAGCCAACGCGGCTGGCGTTGGCTGGAGGCGGGGCGGGGCGCCGTCAGCGCACGCGGCCGCGGAAGATCAGGTTGACGATGGCCAGCAGGACGACGGCGCCGAGGAAGGACACCAGCAGCGACATCAGGCTGAAATCGTCGGCATTGATGGTGCCGGCGCCAAACAGCGGAGACAATAGCCAGCCGCCCAGCAGGGCGCCAATAATGCCGACCACGACATTCAGGAACAAGCCCTGCTGCGCGTCGGTTCGCATCACGAGGCTGGCCAGCCAGCCCAGGATGCCGCCTACAACAATCCAGATAATGAAGCTCATGTTCATTCCCCTTCAGATAGTTGACGAAAGGCCACCGGGCACAGCCCGGCCCTGCTTACAGTGTACCTCGTCCGCCCGCCGCCGCTTGGTGCGTCAGCGTACCGTGCGGGGCGGATGAAAAAAGCCCCCGGGCTCGGGGGAGCGCCGGGGGCGAGGAGGGGTTCGGTACGGGGGAGGCTTACTCGGCCTTGATGGCTTCCACCTGGATCGCCAGTTTCACTTCCGGCGCGAAGGCCGGGGTGGCGTAGTTCAGGCCAAAGTCGGTGCGCTTGAATTCGGCGCTGGCGTCGGCGCCGCACACTTCGCGTTTCAGGCGCGGGTGCATGATGCATTTGAATTTGTTGACGGTCAGCGTCACCGGCTTGGTTACGCCCAGCATGGTCAGCTCGCCGTTCACGGCCACCAGCTTGTCGCCTTCGAATTTGAAGGATTTGCTCTGGTAAGTCACTTTCGGGAATTTTTCGACATTGAACATTTCCGGCTTGCGCGCATGAGCGTTCATCGATTCCAGGCCGAAGTCGACGGAGGCGGCGTCGATCACGATATCCAGGCTGCCGGTCTTGGCGGCGCGGTCCAGCTGTACGGTGCCGGTGGTCTTGCCGAATTTGCCGCGCCAGACGGACAGGCCCATATGATCTGCCTCGAAGCTGGGGTAGGTGTGGGTCGGGTCGATGTTATAGGTGTCCGCCAGGGCGGAACCGGTGGCGGCGGCGGCGATCAGACCGGCGATCAAAAGCTTGGATTTCATTGAGTCTCCTGTGCGTGCGGGTTATTGAGCTACAACGTGGAACTTGATGGTGACTTCGTCGGCGACCATGCCGGTGTCCTTCCATTCGCCTTCGCCGATATTGAAGGCCAGACGTTTGATCGGCAGCGTGCCTTCGAACACTTGCTTGCCGCCTTCAGTCTTGATGGTAATGGGGAAGGTGACGTCGGCGCTCTTGCCCTTGATCGACAGCTTGCCGCTGACATTCAGCTTGCCGGCGCCGGCGCTCTTGATGGCGCTGGAGACGAAGGTCGCTTTCGGGAACTGGGCGGAGTTGAACCATTCCTTCTTGGCCACTTCCTTGTTCATTTCCGCTTCGCCCAGATCGAGGCTGGCGGTCTCCACTTCGACCGAGGCTTTGGAAGCGTCCGGGGTGGCGGCGTTATAGTCGATGACAATATTGTGCTTCTTGAACTTGGATTCGACCGGCACATTCATCTGCTTGAATACGGCCGACACGCTGGTCTTGGCCGGATCGGTCTTGAGCACGGCGGCGCCTGCCACCAGCGACACGCCCAGCAGGGAAGCGAGCAATACACGTTGGGTGATTTTCATGGGAACTCCTGTCAGTGGTGGAATCAGGGCAGCATGCGGCGCAGCACGCCGTCGCGGTCGATGAATTGGTGCTTCAGGGCGGCGCCCACATGCAGGGCGACGGCGCCGGCCAGCAGCATATTCAGCCAGTAGTGCACGGCTTTCAGCACCGGCTTCCATTCGGCATTCGGCTCGAAGGCGGCGGGAATCTGGAACAGGCCGAGGTAGACCACCGGCACGCCGGCCGCCGTGGTGTACAGATAGCCGGTGATGGGCACGGCGAAGATCAAGAGATACAGCAGGGCATGGGTGGCGTCGGCCGCCTTCACCTGCCATTGCGGCATGCTGGCCGGCGGCGCGGGCGGCCGGTTGGCCTTGCGCCACAGCACGCGGATCACGGCCAGGGCGAGCACGGTGATGCCCAGCCATTTATGCCAGGAATAGTATTTGAGCTTGGTCGGCGTCAGGCCGGGAATGTCGGTCATGATCACGCCCAGCGCGAAGGAGGCGATGATCAGCAGGGTGGTGAGCCAGTGCAGCAGGATGGCAGGTTTGGTGTAGCGGTCCATTGGCGTTTCCCGGATTTATAGTACGTACTAGGACTAAATATACCAAAGAAACGCCGCATGCGCTTTTTTTGCACGCGGGAGTCGCCGGCATTTCTGGCGCCGGCATATGCCGGAACAGCCCAGAAGATAACCGAATGTCGGCGGCTTTACCTTAAGACCAGCTTTAAATTCCAGGCTGGTCCCAAGGCAGGGCAGAGCTTAGATCTGCTTGGCCAACTGGGCAGCGATGCCCGTGTAGTTGGCCGGGGTCATGGCCAGCAGCAGCTCTTTGGCTTCCTGCGGGATGGCCAGGCCGGTGATGAACTCGCGCAGCGCTTCTTTCGAAATGCCTTTGCCGCGGGTCAGTTCCTTCAACTGTTCGTAAGGGTTGGCGATGCCGTAGCGGCGCATCACGGTCTGTACCGGCTCGGCCAGCACTTCCCAGTTCGCGTCCAGATCCTGTTCCAGGCGGGCCGGATTGACTTCCAGCTTGTTCAGGCCGCGCAGGCAGCTATCGTAAGCCAGCAGGGTGTAGCCCAGGCCCACGCCGATATTGCGCAGCACGGTCGAATCGGTCAGGTCGCGCTGCATGCGCGACACGGGCAGCTTTTCGGACAGGTGTTTCAGCACGGCGTTGGCCAGGCCCAGATTGCCTTCCGAGTTTTCGAAGTCGATCGGGTTGACCTTGTGCGGCATGGTGGAGGAACCGATTTCGCCGGCTTTCAGCTTCTGCTTGAAGTAGCCCAGCGAGACATAGGTCCAGATATCGCGGTTCAGGTCGAGCAGGATGGTGTTGGCGCGGGCGAAGGCGTCGAACAGTTCGGCCATATAGTCGTGCGGCTCGATCTGGATGGTGTAAGGGTTGAACACCAGGCCCAGACGCTGCTCGATCACGTTTTTCGAGAAGGCTGGCCAGTCGAAGGATGGGTAGGCCGACAGGTGGGCATTGTAGTTGCCGACCGCGCCATTCATTTTGCCCAGGATTTCGACCTGGGCGATGCGCGCGATGGCGCGCTGCAGGCGGGCGATGACGTTGGCGAATTCCTTGCCCAGGGTGGTCGGGCTGGCGGTCTGGCCGTGGGTGCGCGACAGCATCGGCAGCTCGGCGTTGGCGTGGGCGATCTCGGTCAGTTTCGCCACCAGGCCTTGCAGGGCCGGCAGCATGACCTGGTCGCGCGCCGCTTTCAGCATCATGCCGTGCGAGGTGTTGTTGATGTCTTCCGAGGTGCAGGCGAAGTGGATGAATTCGGAGGCGGCCACCAGTTCCGGCACGTCCTTGACTTGCTCCTTGAGCCAGTACTCGACAGCCTTCACGTCATGGTTGGTGACGGCTTCGATTTCCTTAATGCGGGCGGCATCCTGTTCGGTGAACTCGGCGGCCAGCTTGTCCAGCAGGGCGCTGGCGGCGGCCGGGAAAGGCTTGATCTCGTCGAAACCAGCCAGGGACAGGGCTTGCAGCCAGGCGATTTCGACTTTCACGCGGTGGTGCATGAAACCGGATTCGGACAGGATGGGGCGCAGCTTGTCGGTCTTGGACGCATAACGGCCGTCCAGCGGGGACAGGGCCGACAAGGTGGAATAAGGAGTAGTCATAGGAGCAGGAAAGAACAGCAGCAAGGTTGGAAAGCAAAACGCGATTTTACCACCGGCTGGGGCTGAAATCCCGGCGCCGTGCGGGCCGCGGCCGGCAGCGGCAGCCTGGCGCTTGCGTCGGCGGCGCCGATGCTATACTGACATCTGATCTTCCCTCTCAGGTGTCTATGAAACTTATCGGTTCACTCGCCAGTCCTTATGTGCGCAAAGTGCGCGTCGTGCTGGCGGAAAAGAAGCTTGACTGCCAGTTCGTGTTGGAAAACGTGTGGGTGCCGGAAACCACGATCCAGGACTTGAATCCGCTCGGCAAAGTACCTTGCCTGGTCATGGAAGACGGTTATGTGATGCAAGACTCGCGCGTCATCGTCGAATACCTCGATACCCTGACCCCGGTCGGCAAGCTGCTGCCGCCGAATGGCCGCGAACGCGCCGACATCAAGTGCTGGGAAGCCCTGGCCGACGGCGTGCTGGACGCCGGCGTCCTGGTGCGCCTGGAGCGCACCCAGCGTCCGCCCGAGCAGCAAAGCGCCGCCTGGATCGCGCGCCAGCTGCTGAAAGTCGAGCGCGGCCTGGCGGCCATGGAACAGCGCCTGGGCGACAACCCCTTCTGCGCCGGCAACCACTATTCGCTGGCCGATGTGGCGGTCGGCTGCGCCCTGGGCTGGCTGAGCTTCCGCTTCCCCGACATCGCCTGGCGCGAGAACCATCCGAACCTGGCCCGCCTGTTCGACAAGCTGTCCGAACGTCCCTCCTTCAAGGATACCGTGCCGCAGGCTTGATGCCTGCCGGGCAGGGCGGCGCTCAGCGCGAGCGCCAGCCCGCCAGCCACGGCGCATAAAATTCCAGGTCCGGCGGCACGGCGCCCGCGATGCCGCAGATGGCGGCGGCGAAGGCATGCGCGCGCGCCAGCGTCAGCGGCAGCGGCCAGCCTTGCAGGCGGCCGAACAGGAATACCGCCGAGAAGGCGTCGCCGGCGCCGACGGTGTCGATGAAATGGGCCGGCGCCACGCCGTCGTGCGCGCCATGGATCTGGCCCTCGCCATCGAAATACACGGCGCCGCGCGCTCCCAATGTGACCAGCAAGCCTTGCAGGGCGAAGCGGCGCTGCAGGGCGCGGCAGGCGTCGGCCGCCGCCGCCTCTTCCGGCCGCGCCGCCGCGCCCGCCGGCAAGCTCGGTGTATAGCATTTGAATAGGTGGTCCAGCTCTTCCTCGTTGACTTTCACGATGTCGGCCAATTGCAGCGACTCGTCGATGGTGCGCGCGGCGAACTGGCCTTCGCGCAGGTTCAGGTCGAGAAAGCGGGTGGCGTCGCTCGCTTGCAGCAGGCGCAGCAAGGTGTTGCGCGACTGCGTGCTGCGCTGGGCCAGGGTGCCGAAATAAATGGTGGCGGGGGGATGCTGCTCCAGCGCGGCCAGCGCCGGCCGCGCCTCGATATGGTCGTAAGCCTGTTCCGGCAGCACGATGAAGCGGTGGCCCTGGGGCGTGCGCTTGACCATCACGCGGCCGGTGGGGGCGCGCGCATCGAGCTGCACGCCGTCGCCGTTGAGGCCGAAGCGGCGGAATTCGGAACGGATCAAGCCGCCGTGCTCGTCCAGGCCGGTGCGCGTGATCATGAGGGGGGATGTGCCAAACGCGGCCAGATTGCGCGCCACATTGAACGGCGCGCCGCCGACCACCTGCTCGCTGAGGAAATCGTCCACCAGCGCTTCGCCGTATACGGCTACCTGCCCGCTTTCGCCCATGTCTAGCCGTCAGGATAAAAAAGGCCGCCTTCGCGGCGGCCTGGTTGGCTTACTCTTCTTCTGCCATCTGGCTTTGCAGGTAGTTTTGAATACCGATCTTGCCGATCAGGTCGATCTGGGTTTCCAGCCAGTCGATGTGTTCTTCGGTATCTTCCAGAATTTCCAGCAGCAGGTCGCGTGAGACATAATCGCCCACTTTTTCCGCCTGCGCAATGCCTTCCTTGACTGTGGCGTGGGCGCCGCGTTCCAGTTTCAGATCGCATCCCAGCATTTCTTCGGTGTTCTCGCCGATCAGCAGCTTGTGCAGGGCTTGCAGATTGGGCAGGCCGTCCAGCATCAGGATGCGGTCGATCAGTTTGTCGGCGTGTTTCATTTCGCCGATCGATTCCTGATATTCCTTCTTGCCCAGCTTTTCAAAGCCCCAGTGGCGGTACATGCGGGCATGCAGGAAGTATTGGTTGATCGCGGTCAGTTCATTGGTCAGCTGAGCATTCAGCAGACGGATGACGTCTTTATCGCCCTTCATGTGTGGCCTTCTTATTTGGTGGTTAATGCTGCCATTCTGCCACGCGGTGCTGATACACGTAAGTTGTATCAGCAAGACAGGATTGCTAACGTAAATGAAAACTATTATCATTTGCGTTTTATCCGCATCGCAAGTCCTTGTTTTTAAAATAACTCAGGAAGAAGAAATGTCCTACATCAAGAGCCGCAAGCACGCGCCAGCTACGCTCACCGCCATCGCCACCCTGGCGATGCCGCTGGCCCTCCACGCCGAAGGCGCCGACACCACCCCTGCCACCGTGAAAATGCCGGAAGTGACCATCACCGGCAAGGCGGCCAGCGATTTCCAGGCTCCAGCCCGCTCCGCCTCCGACAAATTCACCGCCCCGCTGCTGGACACGCCGAAATCCGTGACCGTGGTGCCGGCCGAAGTGATTGCGCAGACTGGCGCCGTGTCCCTGACCGACGCGCTGCGCACCGTGCCCGGCATCACCGTCGGCGCTGCCGAAGGCGGCAATCCTGTCGGCGACAATCTCTTCATCCGCGGCTACAACGCCCAGTCCGACACCTATATCGACGGCATCCGCGACAGCGGCTCGCAATCGCGCGAAATCTTCGCGCTGGAACAGATCGAAGTGGTGAAAGGCCCGAACTCCGCTTACGGCGGCCGTTCCTCCGCCGGTGGCGGCGTCAACCTGGTCAGCAAAACCGCCAAGGCCGAGAATTTCAGTACCGGCAGCGTCAGCCTCGGTTCGGCCAAATACCACCGCGCCACCGCCGACATCAACCGCATGCTGGGCGAGAACGCCGCGCTGCGCCTGAACGTGATGGTGCATGAGAACGATATGCCAGGCCGTAACGAGATCGGCGGCCACCGCTGGGGCATCGCGCCCACCGTGGCCTTCGGCCTGACCGGTTCGACCAAGGTCAACCTGAGCTACTACCATATGCAGTCGAGCGAAACGCCGGATACCGGCCTGCCGTTCAACAATCCGTTCACCAGCGGCCCGAACGTCGCCAAGAACGGCGATGGCACCCCGGTCTCCGTGCCGCGCGACACCTTCTACGGCCTGGTCAACCGCGACTTCCGCGACACCAAGAGCGATATCGGCACCATCGACGTCAAGCACGACTTCGGCAACGGCATGAGCTTCCGCAACGTCACCCGCTACGGCCGCACCAGCAATGACTATGTGTGGACCCAGCCGGACGACTCGAAAGGCAATCTGGCCCTGTACGGCACCGTCTGGCGCCGCGCCAACACGCGCGACGTGGTGGCCAAGTCCCTGGCCAACGCCTCCGCGCTGACCGGCGAATTCCAGGCTGCCGGCATCAAGCACAGCTACACCGCCGGCATCGAGTTCGGCCGCGAGGAAATGGACCGCGGCAGCTATCTGTTCACGCCCGGCACCAACAATCCGAAGACCGGCAGCTTCACCTGCCCGACCTCCGGCGCGGAAACCCTGTACAACTGCACCACCCTGGTCAACCCGAACCCGCACGATCCCTGGGTCTACACCCGCACGCTGGCGCCGAATATGACGAATGTGGTCAGCAACACGCGTTCGGCCTACGTCTTCGACACCCTGGAATTCAACCCGCAGTGGCTGCTGAACGTGGGCCTGCGCTGGGACAGCTTCCGCAGCACGCTGAACGTGCCGGCCTACACCCTGAACGGCGTCAACACCGCCGCTCAGTACGCCAAGGTCGACAGCAACTTCACCAACTACCAGGCTGGCCTGGTGTACAAGCCATCGGCCAATAGCAGCGTCTACGTGTCCTACGGCACCTCGTCCACCCCGCCGGGCAATGACGGCGGCGACGGCCTGGACGGTCTGTCTGCCACCGTGCAAAACCTGAAACCGCAGGACAGCAAGAACTTCGAGCTGGGCACCAAGTGGGAAGTGCTGGCGCGCCGCCTGTCGCTGAGCGCGGCCATCTTCAAGAGCAAGATGAACAATGCCCGCGTCACCGCACCGGACGGCGGCACCCAGAACGTCGGCAAGAAATCGGTGGAAGGCTTCGAGTTCGGCGTCAGCGGCAATCTCACCAACGACTGGCAGATCTTCGGCGGCTACACCTGGCTCAACGGCCGCGTCGACGACAATGGCTTCGTCAACACTGGCACCGCCGCGAAACCGGTATGGAGCGCTTCGCCGTTCAACGGCAATGTCTTCCCTGCCACGCCGAAAAACAGCGCCTCGCTGTGGACCGCTTACCGCGTGCTGCCGGGCCTGACCATCGGTGGCGGCTTGAACTATGTGTCCAAGGTCTACGCCAGCATCAACAACAATAAATGGGCGCCGGCCTACACCCGCTTCGACGCGATGGCCAGCTATGAAGTCAACAAGCACATCAGCCTGCAGCTGAACGTGCAGAATCTGACCGACAAGCTGTACTTCGACAAGGTCTCCTCGCCGCATTACGCCGGCGTCGGTCCTGGCCGCAGCGCGACCCTGACCGCCAACTTCAAGTACTGAGAAGGCAAAGCAATCCTATGATGCTGCATGTCCCCGGCGTTCTGACGCCAGAGCAGGTGAAATACTTCCGCGAACGGATGGCGCAAGCCGACTGGGTCGATGGCCGCGCCAGCGTCGGCTCGCAAGGCGCCCAGGTCAAGCGCAACCGCCAGCTGGCGGAAGGCTCGCCGCTGGCGCTGGAACTCGGGGACATCATCATGCGGGCGCTGGGCAACAACCCGCTGTTCTTCTCGGCCGTGCTGCCGCTGCGCATCCTGCCGCCTTACTTCAACAGCTATGCCGGCGGCGAGCATTACGGCCTGCATATCGACGGCGCCATCCGCGTGCCGTCCGGTACCCTGGACAAGCTGCGCTCGGACGTCTCGACCACGGTCTTCCTCAGCGAGCCGGACGAATACGAAGGCGGCGAGCTGGTGGTGATGGATACCTATGGCGCGCACGAAGTCAAATTGCCGGCGGGCGACGCCATCGTCTACCCGTCGAGCAGCGTGCACCGCGTGATGCCGGTGACGGCGGGCGAGCGCATCGCCTCCTTCCTCTGGACCCAGAGCATGGTGCGCGACGACTGGCAGCGTTCGATGCTGTTCGATCTCGACCAGAACATCCAGAAACTGCGCGCCGCCCACGGCGACAACGAAACCATGGTCGGCCTGGCCGGCCACTACCACAACCTTTTGCGCATGTGGGCCGACACCTGAGCCCATAAAGCCAGCACCCCAAGGCGCGGTCTCCGCGCCTTTTTTATTGCCCAGCCCGTGTCCACCTTGGGGTCAGACCCCAGGGTGGACACGGGCTGAACTGTAGGGGCGAAAAAAGACCCGCTCTGCGTGAGCAGGCGGGTCCGGGGTGGGATCGGTACGGGTTTAGGATAGCTGGAAGTTGATCGGCACCAGCACGTAGACTGGGACCGGCTTGCCGTCTTCCATGAAGGGCTTGAACAGGCTGCGCATGGCGGCCTGGCGGCCGGCTTCGTCCAGATTGTTGGAGCCGGAGGATTTCTGCACGGTGGCTTGCTCGGGCAGACCTTTTTCGCTGATCAGCACGCGCAGGGTGACCACGCCCGATTCGCCCATGCGGCGCGAGATCGAGGGGTAGACCGGCTGCGGCGCGCGGATGTATTCGACGCCCGTCACGGTGCGCGGCGTGGCCGGCACGGGCGGAGCAGGGGGGGCGGCGGGCGCTGCCACCACGGCTGGGGCGGACGGCGCGGCTTCGCTTTGTTTCGGCGGGGTGTGCTGTACGGTGATGGTGTTTTCCACCGGCGTGGTGATGATGGGCAGGGGCGGCGGCGCGATCACCGGCGCCTTGGTCGCCACTTCCACCAGCTTCGGCGCCGGGGCGGGCTTGGGCGGCTCGGGCGCGGCCACGAACGTCACTTCCACCACTTGCGGCAGCATTTGCACGGCGTCGCGCATCATGCCGCTTTGCAGGCCGTAAAACAGACCCAGGTGAGCTACGGCGATCATCGTCAGCTTGCTGATCTTCGCGCCTTTTTCCTGCCACAGATCGGCGATCATCTGGCTCAGATTGGCTTGCGGGGCGGAGATGGTCATCGTACTCATTGCTTTTCCTTAAGCTATAACGGCGGGGCGTGTTAACACTGTTTCGTTGAGGTGCTTGAGGTGCTCGTTGAGCACGCCTTTGGCGCAGGGGTGGCATTTGCCGCAGCAAGTGGCCACGCCCAGATCGCGGCGCAGTTCGGCCATTGTGGTCAGGCCCATGTCGACGGCCTGGCGGATTTCACGGTCGGAAATGTTGTTGCACACGCAAACAATCATCGAAACACCTTCGGTCTGGCTGATAGTGGTTGGGCTGGAATCCGGGACTGATGCTCATTTGTAAGAGCTGGTACTTTCGACACCCTTGCTTCTTACTTAATGAGAATCATTATCATTACGGTTCCCATTTTGCCTCAAGCAGGCGTACAATGCAAGCAATCCGTGCAAATACAAACCATTCGCATTGACCTTATAATGAGTACTTATTTCTTCGCAGAATTTTCTGCCGTACAGACTGGAAATACCCCATGACACAAGCGCCTTCCCTGATCAGTCTCGACACGCTGGGCGTCGGGAAAAGCGGTACTGTGGTCCATATTGCGCCGGGCAATCCGGGCGATATGGAAGATGGGGCCGATCTGCCGCGCCGCCTGATGGAGCTGGGCTTCGTGCCGGGCGAGCGCATCCGCATGCTGAAACGCGGCATGCCGGGCGGCGAGCCGCTGGCCATCAAGGTCGGCAACGCCACTTTTGCTTTGCGCCGCTTTGAAGCCGCGCTGATTTCGATCCAACCGGAATAAATAATGGGTGCAGTAGAAAAACCTGCGTCGCCTGTGACGCAGCTGCCGATGGTCGCTTTGCTCGGCAATCCGAATTGCGGCAAGACCGCCTTGTTCAACCGTCTGACCGGCTCGCGCCAAAAGGTCGCCAACTATGCCGGCGTCACCATCGAGCGCAAGGAAGGGCAGTTCACGTCGCCCGAGGGCCATCCCTTCCGCGTGCTGGACTTGCCGGGCGCCTATAGCCTGAGCGCCCACACGCCCGATGAAGCGATCACGCGCGACGTGGTGGCCGGCCTGCGCGCCGGCGACGCCGCGCCCGACGTCGTGGTGTGCGTGGTCGACGCCACCAATCTGCGCCTGAACCTGCGCCTGGTGCTGGAGATCAAGCGCCTCGGCCTGCCGATGCTGCTGTGCCTGAACATGGTCGATGTGGCCAAGAAGCGCGGCATCGCGATCGACGCGGCCAAGCTGGCGCAGGAACTGGGCATGCCCGTGGTGGAAACCGTGGCCGTGCAGAGCGGCGGCGAAAAGTCCTTGCTGCGCGCCCTCGATGCACTGTGGCCGATCAGCAAAACCGCGCCGCAGCCGCTGGCCGCCATCGACGCCGTCTCGGTCGAGGACACCCAGCGCGAAGTGCGCCGCATTCTGGCCGCCGTCACCAGCGACCCCCACGGCAAGGAAGACCGCAGCGAGAAGATCGACCATGTGGTGCTGCATCCGGTGGCCGGCCCGATCATCCTGGCGCTCCTGATGTTCCTCGTGTTCCAGGCCGTGTTCAGCTGGGCCGAAGTGCCGATGGACATGATCGAAGGCGGGGTCGGCCACTTGGGCGAGCTGGTCAAGGAGCATATGGCCGAGGGCGTGCTGCGCAGCCTGCTGGTTGAAGGCATTCTGGGCGGGGTGGGCAGCGTGCTGGTCTTCCTGCCGCAGATCCTGATCCTGTTCTTCTTCATTCTGGTGCTGGAAGACTGCGGCTATCTGCCGCGCGCCGCCTTCCTGCTGGACCGCATGATGGGCGGCGTCGGCCTGTCGGGCCGCGCCTTCATTCCGCTGCTGTCGAGCTTTGCCTGCGCCGTGCCGGGCGTGATGGCCGCGCGCACCATCCAGAATCCGCGCGACCGCCTGGTCACCATCATGATCGCGCCGCTGATGACTTGCTCGGCGCGCCTGCCGATCTATACCCTGATCATCGCCGCCTTCATTCCCGAGCGCGACGTGCTGGGCTTCATGAGCCTGCAAGGCCTGGTGCTGTTCGGCCTTTACTTTGCCGGCATTATTTCGGCCATGGCTGTGGCCTGGGTGATGAAGCGCAGCTTCGGCAGCAAGCGCCTGCAGCCGCTGATGCTGGAACTGCCCAGCTATCACTGGCCGCATCTGCAGAACCTGGCGCTGGGCCTGTGGGAGCGCGCGCGCACCTTCCTGATGCGCGTCGGCACCCTGATCCTGACCTTGATGATCCTGCTGTGGGCGCTCTCCAGCTTCCCCGGCGCGCCGGCCGATGCCGTGCATCCGCCGATCTACTACAGCTTGGCCGGCCTGCTGGGCCGCGGCCTGGAATACATCTTCGCGCCGATCGGCTTCAACTGGCAGATCTGCATCGCGCTGGTGCCGGGCATGGCGGCGCGCGAAGTGGCGGTGGGCGCGCTGGGCACGGTGTATGCCCTGTCCCAGACTGGCGACGAACTGGCCGCCACGCTGGTGCCGGTGATCGGCGGCAGCTGGCCGCTGGCTACCGCGCTGTCGCTGATGGCCTGGTATATCTTCGCGCCGCAATGCCTGTCCACGCTGTCCGTGGTCAAGCGCGAGACCAACAGCTGGCGCTATCCGCTGCTGATGGCGGGCTATATGTTTGCCCTGGCTTACGGCGCGTCCTTCCTGACCTTCCGTATCGCCACCTACTTCACCGGAGGCTGAACCATGTGGCAGGAAATCATCGTTGGACTGGTCATCGCGGTTGCCGCGCTGCACGCCAGCGCGCGCTTTCTGCCTGCCGCCTGGCGCCGCCGCATTGTCCACTTCCTGAGCCAGCGCGGCTTCAACCAGGACAAGACCGCCAAGTTCTTCCGCACCAGCGCCAGTTGCGGCAGCGGCTGCGGTTCCTGCGGCTCCTGCGACAGCGATAGCGGCGCCGGCGGCAAAGGCGCGGGCGGCAGCAGCGGCCCGACCCCGCCATCGTCCTCCAGCGGCGGCCCCGCCCGTCGCGTCATCACCCTGCACGTGCAGCGCTGAAACCAGCTGCCGCCTGCGCCAGCGCAACAACGCGGCAGGTAGTATCGGCCTATACTCCTATCGAGGCATTCGGTAGGAGGGCTCCATGCGCATGACCACTCAACTCAGCGAGAATTGGACGCTGACCATTCCATCGGAAATTGTTGCCGCACGAGCCTGGCAGGCTGGTCAGCGCTTCCTGCTGATCCCGTCCGGTGCCGGATTGCGGCTGCTTCCACTGCATGCCGCCCGGCTCGCGCCAGCACCAACTGAACACCAGCCGCTTATTGTGCAGGATGCCGAGCTGGAAAAGCTGCGTGGCATGGCTAGAGGCGCGGCCACCGACAATTATCGCGACCGGCAAGACCGTTACTGATGCGCGTAGTTGATACCTCAGTCTGGATCGAGTGGCTGGCGGATACCCGGTTCGGCCGTTTGCTTGGCCCCGAGTTGCCCAGCCGGCAGCAATGCCTGGTGCCGACTATCGTGCAACTGGAACTGGCGAAGTGGCTGCATAGAACTGCCGGCTCGCACGCGGTGCGTCAAATGATGCGTTATACACGTCAGTGCGTGGTGCTTCCGCTCGATACGCCGACAGCATTGCGGGCCGCGAATCTGCATCGCCAATATGGTTTGGCGCTAGCCGATGCGGTGATTTATGCCACGGCATTGCGCCATAACGCTACCTTGCTGACCTGTGATGCCCATTTTGCCCTGCTGCCTGCCGTAATCTACCGCAGTAAGTTATAAGGCCGACCCTGCCGCATATCGTCGTGGACTCCATGCTAAGCTGGCAAGCCTTTGCTACCTGCCATGAGAGCGCGCATGATTACAGTCCACCACCTCAACAACTCCCGTTCGCAGCGCGTGCTGTGGCTGCTGGAAGAGCTGGGCCTCGATTACGAGATCGCGCGCTATCAGCGCGATGCCAAGACCATGCTGGCGCCGCCTGAGCTGCGCAAGATTCATCCGCTGGGCAAGTCGCCCGTGATCCAGGATGGGGAGGTGCTGGTGGCCGAATCGGGCGCCATCATCGAATACCTGGTGGAGAAGTATGGCGATGGCCGCCTGGTGCCGCCGGCCGGCACGCCGGACAAGCTGCGCTGGCGCTATTTCCTGCACTATGCCGAAGGCTCGCTGATGACGCCGCTGCTGATGAAGCTGGTCTTTGACCGCGTGGAAAGCGCGCCCGCGCCGTTCTTCGTGCGTCCCATCGCCAAAGCCATCGCGGGTAAGGTAAAGAAGAGCTACATCCTGCCGCAGATCCGGCAGCACCTCGACTATCTGGAAGGCGAGCTGGCCGGCAGCGAGTGGTTTGCCGGCAGCGCGTTCAGCGCGGCCGATATCCAGATGAGCTTCCCGCTCGAAGCGGCCACGGCGCGCGGCGGCCTCGATGGCGCGCGGCCGCGCCTGGCGGCCTTCCTGCAGCGCATCCATGCCCGCCCCGCCTATCAGCGCGCGCTGGAACGCGGCGGTCCCTACGAATTGCTGCGCTGAGGCGCCGCCATTGCGGCATCTGGAAAGCATATATATGATATTGCGCATTAAGAAAGAGAAGGTGCAATTCATCACTATGTCGAATATCCAGCAAGGACGCCGCATGAAAAAAATCGCCGCCGCAGCCCTGGCCGCTCTGAGCGTGAGCGGCTGCGCCATCCATCAAACGGTGAAACCGGTGGAATCGTTTACGGGCAAGCAGATCTGCCTGATCGAGAACAGCAGCGTGCGCGCCGGCTTTGTCGAAAGCTATAAGCGCGCACTGGAAAGCAAGGGCTATATCGTGCGCCGCTTGCCGTCTTCGGCCTCGATCACGGAGTGTTCCGCCACCTCCACCTACCATGCCTTGTGGCGCTGGGATCTGGCCCTGTACATGGCGTATGCCGACATCCGGGTCTACCGCGATGGCAAGCTCGTTGGCGAAGCCAAGTACGACTCGCAGAGCGGCGGCATGAATACCGGCAAATGGATCGACGCCGACAAGAAAATCATCGAACTGGTGCACCAGCTTTTCCCGGGCGGCGCCGGCATCTGAGGCCCGCGGCCATGGCCGCGAATGGCCGGCTGACCTTCTGACCTGGCACAAATCCCACCCGCCCTCCGCCGGATAAGCTTGCTTGACCTGCCTATCCGGAATGCCTAGCATGGAAATGGAGATCGAGTTCGACGCGGCCAAGAATATGGCCAACCGCAGAAAGCATGGCGTCCCCCTGTCTTTGGCTGCCCAGCTCGATTGGGATCATGCCGTGGTCTGGCCGGATCTGCGTTATGCCTATGATGAGCAGCGGATGGCGGCCTTGCTGCCGAGCTTGGAGGCGGCGAGCAGGGGACTGTATTTCGCCGTTTTCGTGGAGCGGGGCAAAAGCTATCGGATGATCAGCTTGCGCTACGCCAACCGTAAGGAGAAGCTGAAATATGATCACGATTATTACTAAGAGCGGTCTTCGCATCGCAATGCATTCGGAAGAGGAAGAGCGTGAAATCATGGAAGCGGCCCTGGCCGATCCCGACGCCCAGCCCCTGACCGATGAGCAGCTGGCGCAGATGGTGCCTATCCAGCAGATGCCCGAATTGCTGAAAAAACTCCGCAAGGAGCGCGCCTGAGCCGGGCGCAAGGCCGGGAGCGGCCGGTTTGCCGTTAGAATGGCGGGCATGCACTCTGCCCTGATGACATTCTGATATGGCGCGCCTGCTTGCCATCGACGGCCTGAACATCGTGCGCCGCGTTTACGAAGCCAGCCCCGAACCCGATTCGGCGGAAAAGGCTGAGATCGCGCTGCGCCATGCGCTGTCCTCCTTCCGCAACCTGATCACCGACCACCGGCCCAGCCATGTGCTGCCGGCCTTCGATTTCGGCGGCGCCACTTGGCGCCATACCTTGTACGCCGGCTACCGCGAAGGCCGCGATCCCATGCCGGCGCCGCTGCGCGCGGCCCTACCGCAGTTCTATGCCAAGCTGCAAGGCATTGGCCTGCATCCGGTGTCCCTGCCCGACGTCGAGGCAGACGACGTGATCGGCACCGTGGTGCTGCGCTGGCTGGGCGAGGGCCGCGGCGAGGCCATCGTCGCCAGCACCGACAAGGATCTGCATTGCCTGATCGATAACGGCGCCCTGCTGTGGGACCATTTCAAGAGCGAATGGCATGACCACGGCTGGGTCGAGCGCAAATGGGGCGTGAGCGCGGCCCAGCTGCCCGACCTGCTGGCCCTGATGGGCGACGCCACCGATTCGATCCCCGGCGTGTCCAAGGTGGGCGCCAAGACGGCCGCCAAACTGTTGCGCACATATGGCAGCCTGGACGCGATCATGGCCGGTGCCGGTATACTGAAGGACACGCTGGGCGAAACACTACGAAAAGAACGCGATATGCTGTATCTTTCACGTCAGTTGGTGCAATTGAAAACCGACGTGCGCATCGGCGTGAGCTGGAATATGCTGGCCTGGGACCATTGAGCGAGGCCGGGCGGCGCCGCATAATAAAGAGAGAAAAGGCTTTACACGATGTTAAAGGCAATCATCATCGACGGCAGCGCGGTTGCGCGCGGCCTGCTGAACACCGTTCTGCTGGACGGCGGCTACGACGTGGTCGGCCAGGGGCATACCTGCGCCTCGGCCACGGCCCTGATGGTCAAATACCAGCCGCAGATCGTCTGCATCGCGCGCGGCCAGGTGGAGGACGACGAGGAAGGCTTGCGCGCCTTGCGCCGCGACTGGCCCAAGACTGTGATCTTCATGGTCTCGAGCGAATTCGACGCCAGCGCCATCCAGTGGGCGCATGGCATGGGCGTCAGCGGCTTCATCGTCAAGCCTTTCAATGCCGACACAGTGCTGAAGACCATCCGCAATACCGTGATCGCCATGGTCAAGCGCCAGCAGAAGGCGATAGCGGCGCAGAACGGCGCCGCCGAAGGGGATGGCTCAGGCGGCGAAGCTTGAGCTGCCGATAATCCCGCCGCCCAGGCAGACGTCGCCGTCATACAGCACGGCTGACTGGCCGGGCGTCACCGCCCATTGGGCATCGACGAAATTCAGAGCGAATTCCAGCTCGCCCGACGCCAGCACATCGCAAGCCACATCGGCCTGGCGGTAGCGCGTCTTGGCCGCGATGCGGCCCGCCTCGGGCGCCACGCCCGCGATCCAGCTGGCCTGTGCCGCTTGCAGGGTGGACGAGAGCAGCCAGGGATGGTCGTGGCCCTGCACCACCCATAGCGTGTTGTTGGCCACATCCTTGCGCGCCACATACCAGGCGTCGCTGCTGCCGTCGGCGTTCTGGTAAGTCTTCACGCCGCCGATGCCGATGCCCTTGCGCTGGCCCAGGGTGTAGAAGCTCAGGCCCACATGCTCGCCCACCACCTTGCCGTCCGGCGTTTTCATCGGACCTGGCTTGTACGACAGGTAGCGGTTCAGGAATTCGCGGAAAGGGCGCTCGCCGATAAAGCAGATGCCGGTGGAATCCTTCTTGGCCGCATTCGGCAGCTGCAGCTTTTCGGCGATCTGGCGCACCTCCGTTTTCGGGATTTCGCCGAGCGGGAACAGGGTCTTGGACAACTGCGCCTGGTTCAGGCGGTGCAGGAAGTAGCTCTGGTCCTTGGTATGGTCGAAGGCTTTCAGCAGCTCGAAGCGGCCGTGGTCCATGTTCTGCCGCACGCGCGCATAGTGGCCGGTGGCGATCAGGTCCGCGCCCAGATGCATGGCGTGGTCGAGGAAGGCCTTGAACTTGATCTCGGCATTGCACAGCACATCGGGATTCGGCGTGCGGCCGGCCTGGTATTCGCGCAGGAATTCGGCGAACACGCGGTCCTTGTATTCGGCCGAGAAGTTGACGGCCTCGATATCCACGCCGATCACGTCGGCCACGCTGGCCGCGTCGATCCAGTCCTGGCGCGTGGAGCAGTATTCCGAATCGTCGTCGTCTTCCCAATTCTTCATGAACAGGCCGATCACCTCGTAACCCTGTTCCTTCAACATCCACGCCGCGACCGAGGAGTCCACTCCGCCTGACATGCCGATCACGACTTTTTTCTTACTCATCTTGCCAATTCCAATTCAGTGTCACACTTCCTCGAACACGGAAATGTGGGTATGCAATAGTTCCAGCGGCGCGCGCTTGCCGGCCAGGTATTCGTCCACGCACTGCAGCAGCAGGGGGCTGCGGTGGCGCTCGCGGCAGGCGGCGATTTCGTCGCGCGTAAGCCACATAATGCGCAAAATGCCATCGTCCAGCGGCCGCTCGGCATAGTGTTCGCCCACCTCGCCGCAAAAGGCAAAGCGCAGATACGTCACCAGCTCGCCGGTGCGCGCCGAACGGTAGCGCGACATATACATGCCCACCAGGGCGGTGGGCCGGAAGTCGTGCGCCGTCTCTTCCAGGGTTTCGCGTACAACGGCCTGTTCCAGCGATTCGTGGGGATCCAGGTGGCCGGCCGGCTGGTTCAGGCGGATGCCATCGCTGGTTTCTTCTTCGATCAGCAGGAATTTGCCGTCGCGTTCGATGACGGCGGCAACGGTTACAGAGGGTTTCCAGGTACGCGGCATGAAGTCTCATCCTTGAAAGAGCCGACATTTTAGCCTGTTCCGGCCACGCGCAGATGACAGCCTAGTTACACATAAGGCAATAGTGGTAAGTGCCTAATCGTTAAGCGGTCAAAAACGTTGGTTTTTTGGAATTCCATGTTAGATTTTAGGCAGTTTTTCTATCATTTGGAGGCTTTACATGAGAATAGGCATACCGGCCGAGACTCGGCCGGGAGAAACCAGAGTTGCAGCGACACCGGAAACCGTGAAGAAACTGGCAGCCCGGCACCAGGTCATTGTCCAGTCGGGGGCCGGGATTCCGGCCTCCGTCCCGGACGACGCCTATGTGGCCGCCGGCGCCAGCATCGTCAGCGCGGCCGAAGCGTTTGCTGCGGATATTATTTTGAAAGTACGTGCCCCCAGCGAAGAGGAGCGCAGCCAGATTCCTTCCGGCCGCGTGCTGATCGGCATGCTCAATCCCTTCGACGCGGAGAATATCGCCGCCATGGCGGCGGCCGGCCTCTCGGCTTTCGCCCTGGAAGCCGTGCCGCGCATCACGCGCGCGCAATCGATGGACGTGCTGTCCTCGCAGGCCAATATCGCCGGCTACAAGGCGGTGATGGTGGCGGCCAATACCTACCTGCGCTTCATGCCGATGCTGATGACGGCGGCCGGCACGGTGAAGGCGGCGCGCGTGCTGATCATGGGCGTGGGCGTGGCCGGCCTGCAGGCCATCGCCACGGCCAAGCGCCTGGGCGCGGTGATCGAAGCATCCGACGTGCGGCCGCCGGTCAAGGAGCAGGTCGAGTCGCTGGGCGCCAAATTCATCGACGTGCCCTTCCTGACCGACGAGGAAAAGGAAATCGCCCAGGGCGTGGGCGGCTATGCCCGTCCCATGCCGGCCGACTGGATGCGGCGCCAGGCCGAACTGGTGCACGAACGCGCCAAGGTGGCCGACATCGTCATCACCACCGCGCTGATCCCCGGCCGCAAGGCGCCCGTGCTGATTTCCGAGGACACGGTGAAAGCCATGAAACCCGGCTCCGTCATCGTCGACCTGGCGGTGGAGCAGGGCGGCAATTGCCCGCTGTCGGAACTGGGCAAGACCGTGGTCAAGCACGGCGTCTACATCGTGGGCGAGCCGAATCTGGCGGCCCATGTGGCGGCTGATGCCTCGGCCCTGTATGCGCGCAATGTGCTCGATTTCCTCAAGCTCATCATCGACAAGGAAGACGCCCTGGCCATCGACCGCGAGGATGAAATCATCAAAGCCACCCTGGTCTGTGCCGGCGGCGAAGTGCTGCGCAAATAAGGAGAATGGAATCATGGAAGTGAGCCATACCATCATCAACCTGATCATCTTCGTGCTGGCGATCTACGTGGGCTACCACGTGGTCTGGAACGTCACGCCGGCCCTGCATACGCCGCTGATGGCCGTCACCAACGCCATCTCGGCCATCGTCATCGTCGGCGCCATGCTGGCGGCGGCCCTGACCACCGGCCCGGTGGGACAGATCGCCGGCACCGTCGCTGTGGCGCTGGCGGCGGTCAACGTCTTCGGCGGCTTCCTCGTCACCCAGCGCATGCTGGAAATGTTCAAGAAAAAGGACAAGGGCGCTAAAGGAGACAAGGCATGAACTTCTCCGTGAGCATGAATACGGTGGTGCTGCTGTACCTGATCGCCTCCGTCTGCTTTATCCAGGCGCTGAAAGGCCTGTCCTCGCCCGCCTCGGCGCGCAAGGGCAACGCCTTCGGCATGGCCGGCATGGCCATCGCCTTCTTCACCACCGTGGCCCTGATCCTGAAGCTGGCCGGCGAAGCGGCCGCCAAGGGGCAAGCCCAGGGCCATGGACTGAGCCTGGTGCTGCTTGGCCTCGTGGTGGGCGGCGCCATCGGCGCCACCTTGGCGAAAAAGGTCGAGATGACCAAGATGCCGGAACTGGTGGCCGCCATGCACTCGCTGATCGGCCTGGCCGCCGTCTGCATTGCGGTGGCCGCCGTGTCCGAGCCGCACGCCTTCAATATCGCCGCCGTGGGCGAGGCGCTGCCGGTTGGGAACCGGGTCGAACTGTTCATCGGCACCTTCGTCGGCGCCATTACCTTCAGCGGTTCGGTGATCGCCTTCGGCAAGCTGGCGGGCAAGTACAAGTTCCGCCTGTTCCAGGGCGCGCCCGTGGTCTTCGCCGGCCAGCATATGCTGAACCTGGCCCTGGCCATCGTCATGATTGGCCTGGGCCTGGTCTTTGTGCTGGATGGCGGCACGGAGCCGGCCTGGCTGCCCTTCCTCATCATGACGGCGATTGCCTTCGTGCTTGGCGTGCTGATCATCATCCCCATCGGCGGCGCCGACATGCCGGTGGTGGTGTCCATGCTGAACAGCTATTCCGGCTGGGCGGCGGCGGGCATCGGCTTCTCGCTGAACAACTCGATGCTGATCATCGCCGGCTCCCTGGTCGGCTCCTCGGGCGCCATCCTGAGCTACATCATGTGCAAGGCCATGAACCGCTCCTTCTTCAATGTGATCCTGGGCGGCTTCGGCGGCGAGGCCGCCGCGGCGACGGGTGGCGGGGCGCAGCAGCAGCGCCCCGTGAAGTCGGGTTCTTCGGACGACGCCACCTTCCTGATGTCGAATGCGGAAAGCGTGATCATCGTGCCGGGCTATGGCCTGGCTGTGGCGCGCGCCCAGCATGCGCTGAAAGAGCTGGTGGAAAAGCTGGGCCACAAGGGCGTGACGGTGAAGTATGCGATCCACCCGGTGGCCGGCCGCATGCCGGGCCATATGAATGTGCTGCTGGCCGAAGCCGAAGTGCCTTACGACCAGGTGTTCGAGATGGAAGACATCAACAGCGAATTCGGCCAGGCCGACGTGGTGCTGGTGTTGGGCGCCAACGATGTGGTGAACCCGGCGGCGAAAGATCCGAAATCGCCGATTGCCGGCATGCCGATCCTGGAAGCCTACAAAGCCAAGACCGTGATCGTCAACAAGCGCTCCATGGCTTCCGGCTATGCGGGCCTGGACAATGAGCTGTTCTACATGGATAAAACCATGATGGTCTTTGGCGACGCCAAGAAGGTGCTGGAAGATATGGTGAAGGCGGCCGACTAAGCGCCTGCCATGCCATAGGAAAAAGGGGCCGCGGCCCCTTTTTCATTTCACTCGGCAGCCACTTCGACGCGGTTGCGGCCGCCGTGCTTGGCGCGGTACAGGGCTTTGTCGGCATGCGACAGGGCGCCGTCGAGCACATTGCCGGGCGCCAGTTCGGCCAGGCCGATGCTGATGGTGACCTTGATGCTGCGGCCATCCTCGGTTTCCACATGCAGGGCGGCGACGGCGGCGCGCAGGCGTTCGGCCACCTGGGCCGCCTGCTCGGGCGTGGCATGCGGCAGCAGCAGGCCGAATTCCTCGCCGCCCAGGCGCGCCACGGCATCGGTCAGGCGCGCCGCATTGCGCAGGGCCTGGCCCACTTCGCGCAGCACCGTGTCGCCAGCGGCGTGGCCGTAGCGGTCGTTGATGCCCTTGAAGTGGTCGACGTCGGCCACGCCCACCGTGACGGCGCCATGCAGGCGCGCGGCGCGCGCCATGACCTGCACCGCCTCGGCCTCGAAGGCGCGGCGGTTGGGCAGGCCGGTGAGGGCGTCGCACAGGGCCTGCTGTTCCAGCTGGGCCAGCAGGTGGGCGTTCTTCTCTTCCATGGCGCGGCGCGGACGCAGGTCCAGCATGAAGGCGCCGAAATAGCGCTCGCCTTCCTTGGCGCCCAGGTCGAGCGCCTTCAGCTCGATCGGCACCATCTCGCCGCTGCGGTGGCGGATGGCGAATTCGCGCACGCGGCCCAGCACCGTCGAAGGCGCCGAACCTTTGATATAGCGCACCACATAGTCGCGGTGCTTCTCGTTCAGGTGGTCGGGCAGCAAGCCCTCCAGCGGCTCGCCCAGCAGCTCGCCGCCGGCATAGCCGGTCAGCGCCTGCATCGCGTGGTTCAGGTAGCGGATGCGCGAGGCATCGTCGATGATCATGACGGCGTCCATTGCGTCGTCGATCAAGCGGGAGATCAGGTGATCGGGCAGAAGGTCGGGCAATGTTGCAGTCATTGTCAAATAAGTATCAGCGGCGGCCGTACATCATCAATTCCGCTAGTATGCCACGGGCCGGGGCGGCCAGGTCGATGGCCGCCAGGCTGGCACCGAGCAGGGGCTGCAGCGGCGAGTCGTTGGCGAAGATGCGCGCCATGGTATCGGTCAGGCGCACCGTCACGCCGCGGTCCTCGCGGCGCAGGGCCAGGAACTGGCCCAGCATGTCCGGCGTGGCGCCTTGCGCCAGCAGGCGCGCCAGCACGGCCACGTCGCGCAAGCCCAGGTTCAGCCCCTGGCCGGCGACCGGGTGCAGGGTCTGGGCCGCATTGCCGATGGTCACCGTGCGCGCTGTGGCGCTGGACTGGGCGTTTAGGCCGAGCGGGAAGCCGAGGCGGCGGCTGGCGCTGGTGAAGCGGCCCAGGCGCTGGCCGAAAGTCTGCTGCAGGCGTTCCAGGAAGGCGGCGTCGTCGAGCGCCAGCACGGCTTGCGCATTTTCGGGACGCAGGCACCACACCAGCGAGTATTCATCGTCCTGCGGCAGCAGGGCCAGCGGGCCTTCGCCGGTAAAGCGTTCGTAGGCGCGGTGGGCGATGGGGGCGCTGCTGCGCACCTGGGCGATGATGGCGGTCTGGCCGTAGTCGCGGCTCAGCGCGCGTTCGGCCTGCTCGTTGAACAGGCCGCCCTCGGCCTGCACCGCGATGGCGGCGCGCAGGGTGCGCCGCGCGGGCTGTTCCGGCGTGCCTTCTTCGATAGCGAGGCGCACTTCCTGCGGCAGTTCTTCGGCGCCTGCCACGCGCGCCGGGCGCAGCGTGGCAATGCCGAGCCGTTCGCAGACCGCGCCCAGGGCCGACACCACGTCGCCATAGCGCGTCACATAGCCGAGCGCAGGCACATTGTGTTCTTCGCAGCGTATCATGGTGCGACCGAACTGGCCGCGGCGCGAGACGTGGATCTGGCGGATGTCGGTGGCGGGGAAGGGCCAGGCGCCGATCTGCTCCAGGATCTGCCGGCTGCCCGCCGACAGGGCCAGCACGCGCGGGTCGTGGCTGGCCTGTTCCAGCGTCTTGGCGTCGATCAGGCAGATGCGTTCGGGCCGCGCGCCGCGCCGCACCAGCAGCGCCGCCAGGGCCATGCCGGCCGGACCGGCGCCACAGATGGCGATATCGAAATCGTGTTCGGGGAGGGCGCCGGCGGCGTGTTGCGTGGTGGATGCAGTCATAGTCGATTACGTTGGTGCAGGCGGCGCGGCCGCCCTTAATGGCCCTGCATCAGGGCTTCGATCTCGGCCACCGCTTTCGGCGCGGCGCCGCTCAACAAGGCATAGCCGCTGTCGCTGACGATCACGTCGTCCTCGATGCGGATGCCGATATTCCAGAAGCGTTCCGGCACGTCCGGTCCCGGACGCACATAGATGCCCGGCTCCACCGTCAGCGCCATGCCCGGCAAGAGCGGGCGCGAAGGCTTGTCGGTCTGGCCAAGGTCGCGGTACAGGCCGACGTCGTGCACGTCCATGCCCAGCCAGTGGCCGGTGCCGTGCATATAGAAGCGGCTATGGGTATTGGTGGCGATCACGTCCTGTGCGCCGCCCACCTTGGCGCGGTCGAGCAGGCCGCTATCGAGCATGCCCTGCGCCAGGATCTGCAGCGCGGCGTCGTGGATGGCGCGGTAGGGCGTGCCGGGCCGCACCACGTTCAGCGCCGCCGCCTGCGCCGCCAGCACCAGCTCATACAGCTCGCGCTGCGCCGCGCTGAAGCGGCCGTTGACGGGGAAGGTGCGGGTGATGTCGGAGGCATAGCCATCGAGCTCGCAGCCGGCGTCGATCAATACCAGATCGCCGTCGGCCGTCTGGCGCGCATTGCTGTTGTAGTGCAGGATGCAGGCATTGGCGCCCGAGGCGACGATCGGCGTATAGGCCGGGAACTGGGCGCCGTTGCGGCGGAACTCGTACAGCAGCTCGGCCTCGATCTGGTACTCGAACATGCCTGGCCGGGTGTGGCGCATGGCGCGTTCGTGGGCCTGGCCGGCGATGGTGGCGGCGCGCAGCATGGTGGCCTGTTCGGCCGTGTCTTTGATCAGGCGCATCTCGTCCACCAGCGGCGACAGGTCGCGCGCGGCGGACGGCGCACTTACGCCGCTGCGGCCGTGGCGGCGCACCGCCTCCAGCCAGCGCCGCACGCGTGCATCCAGGCTGTCGCTGCGGCCCAGGGCGTAGTGCAGCGCCGGGCTGTTGGCCAGCAGCTTGGGCAATTCCTCGTCGAGGGCGCCGATCGGGAAGGCGGCGTCGAAGCCGAAAGCGGCGCGCGCCGCTTCCGGCCCGTAGCGCAGGCCGTCCCAGATTTCGCGCTCCACATCCTTTTCGCGGCAGAACAGGATGGCGCGCGCCGCCGTCTCGCCGCGCGCGGCCACCAGCACCAGGGCCGCTTCCGGCTCGGTGAAGCCGCTCAGGTAGTAGAAGTGGCTGTCGTGGCGGTAGGGATAATCGCTGTCGCCGTTGCGCGCCACTTCCGGCGCAGTCAGGAGGACCGCCACGCTGCCCGGCTCCATCTGCGCCATCAGGCGGGCGCGCCGCTCGGCAAAATTCATCATTGGGTCAGCACGGCGTTCAGTTCTTCCAGCTGCTGGATGGTGCCCACATTGGTCCACTCGCCCTCGTAGATTTCGCCGCCCACCAGGCCCTTGTCGGTATATTCGCGCAGCAGCTTGCCCAGGCCGGCGTGCGTGCCGGGGACGATGCCGTCGAACATTTCGGGGCGGTAGACGCCGATATTGCCGAAGTTCCAGCGCGGCGATCCCTGATTCGACACCGTGTACAGGTTCAGGCCGAAGTCGCCCTCGGGATTGTGCCAGGGGTTCTTGGTCAGGTAGATCCAGGCGATGTCGCGCTGCTCGCTGCTGTAGGCATTGCCCCACATATCCTTATCGTGCAGCACGTCCTTGACCTGCTCGAAGTCGAAGTGCGGGCAGTAGATATCGCCCGAGATGGCGAGGAAGGGTTCCTCGCCCAGCAGGTGGCGCGCCTGGGCGATGCCGCCCGCCGTTTCCAGCGCTTCCTTCTCGGCCGAGTAGCGGATGGCCGCGCCGTAGCGCTCACCATCGCCCAGCGCCGCCTCGATCATGTGGCCGAGGTGGGCATGGTTGATGACGATGTCCTTGATGCCGGCGCGCACCAGGTTCAGCACATGCCACTCGATCAGCGCGCGGCCGCGCACCTTGAGCAGGGGCTTGGGACAGGTATCGGTCAGGGGACGCATGCGCTCGCCGCGTCCGGCCGCGAAAATCATGGCTTTCATGGCGCGCCCTTCAGAAGGTATAGCCGACGGCGGGCTGGCGGTTTTCCAGCGTGTCGAGCAGTTTGATCAAGGGCTTCAGGTCGCGGTAGCGGTTGGCCGTCTTGCGCACATAGTCCATCACGATCGGCAGATCGCCCAGGTAGACGTCCTTGCCGTCGCGGTAGTTGAGGCGGCAGAACAGGCCCAGCATCTTCAGGTGGCGCTGCAGGGCCATGTATTCGAAGTCCTTGTAGAAGGCGTCGAAGTCCTTATGCACCGGCACGCCCGCGCTCTTGGCATGCTGCCAGTAGCGGATCACCCAGTCCAGCACCAGTTCCTCGTCCCACTGCACATAGCCGTCGCGCAGCAGCGAGGCGGCGTCATAGGTCACGGGGCCATACACGGCGTCCTGGAAATCGATCACGCCGGGATTGTTGTCGTCGACCAGCATCAGATTGCGCGAATGGAAGTCGCGGTGCATATACACTTGCGGTTGCGGCAGGCAATGGCCGATGATGGCGTCGAAGACTTTTTGCAGTTCGGCGCTTTGTGCCTCGGTCAGTTCGGCGTTCAGGTGCTTGCCGATATACCATTCGGGGAACAGGTTCATCTCGCGCAGCATGAAGGCGCGGTCGAATTCGGGCAGCACGCCGGCCTGGCTGCGCTGCTGGAATTTGACCAGGGCGTGCAGGGCCTGGGCATACAGGGCGGCCGCGTTATCATGGTTCAGCGCTTGCAGATAGGTGGTGGTGCCGAGGTCGGACAGCAGCAGGAAGCCGCGTTCCACGTCCTGCGCCACGATGGCGGGGACGTGCACGCCGGCTTCGGCCAGCATGGCGTCAACCTTGAGGAAGGCTGGCACGTTTTCGCGTTCGGGCGGCGCGTCCATTGCCACCAGGGTGGCGCCGTGCGCGGCCTGGTGGGCCGGCAGCACGTCGAAACGGAAATAGCGGCGGAAGCTGGCGTCGGCGGACGCCGGACGCACGGAGTCGGCGTCCACCACGCCCAGCGGGCGCAGCCAGTCGAGCAACAGGATCAGGCGGGAATCGGCGCCAGCGTCGGCTGCACCGGATGGTAAATTAGGCAATAATGACATGAAACGACCCGAGAATCCGGTTGAATGTGAAGATTCCCATATAATAAGGGATTCATTTTAAAAAATCGCCTTTTATGGTGTTACGCGCGTTCCTTACATGAGTTGGTTTACGCCCCCTAAAAACTCGCAGAAGTGGGCGTTTGCCCTGACCGCCCTGGCTGCTGCCGCGGCGGCGACCGCCCACGCCCAGACCCCCGCCAGCAAGCAGCGCCCGCAGCGGGTGGAAGACCCGAACGCCGTGACGACCATCCGCGCCGAGGATATCGGCGGCCGTCCCGAGCGCATCCTGAACCTGGACCGCGACGTTGAGGTGGTGCGCGACCAGACCCGCGTGACCTCCGACAAGGCCTGCTACAAGCAGGTCGAGGCCGAGCTGGAAGCCCAGGGCAATGTGCGCATCTGGCGCTACGGCGACTACTACACGGCCGACGAGCTGCAGCTGAATATGGAAACCGGCAAGGGCTTCATGCTGCATCCGACCTACCGCATGGAGATCAATAACGCCCAGGGCAAGGCGCGCCGCATCGATTTCCTGAACGAGGATGAAGCCCTGGTCATCGACGGCACCTACAGCACCTGCCAGGGGCCGAATCCCGACTGGTATCTGCGCTCGTCGACCCTGAATCTCGATTCCGGGCGCGATGTGGGCACGGCCGGCGGCACCGTCCTGTACTTCAAGGATGTGCCTTTCCTCGGCACGCCCGGCATGTCCTTCTCGCTCTCGGGCGCGCGCCGCTCCGGCTGGCTGCCGCCGATTCCGGGCTTCGGCTCGAAGGGCGCGGCCGAGGTGGTGGTGCCGTATTACTTCAATATCGCGCCCAACCGCGATCTGACCGTCTATCCCAAGATCATTCCGCGGCGCGGCCTGCAAATGGGCGCGGTCGGCCGCTATATGGGCGAGACCGACGCCGGCGAGTACGAGGGCCGCACCCATATCGAGTATCTGCCGCACGATAAGGAAGCGGGCAAGGACCGCTGGATGCTGCACTCCACGCACACCCAGGCCATCGCTCCCGACTGGACTTATGGCTGGAATGTGCGCGCCGCCTCGGATGACGAATATCCGAACGACTTTTCGAAGACCGTCTCCAACAGCGCCGAGCGCCAGCTGCTGCGCGAGCTGCGCACCGACTACCGCCGCGAATACTGGAGCTTGACGGCGCGCGTGCAGAAATACCAGGTGCTGCAAGACCCGGAAGCGAAGAACAATAAAGAATTGACGGTGAGCCGTCCCTACGACCGCCTGCCGGCCATCAATCTGCACGCGGCGCGCTACGACGTGGGCGGTTTCGACTGGCAGCTGGACAGCGAACTGACGCGCTTCTGGCATCCCACCGAACAGCGCGGCACGCGCGTGGTGGCGGTGCCGCAGCTGAGTTATCCGATCATCGGCGCCAGCTATTTCGTCACGCCCAAGGTCATGCTCAACGCCAGCGCCTACCAGCTGGAAGCGTTCAAGGCCGTCGGCGCAGACAAGGAGCTGCCATCGCGTTCGCTGCGGCGCGCCGTGCCCACCGTTTCCATCGATTCGGGCCTGGAATTCGAGCGCAGCGCCTCGCTCTTCGGCCGCGCCGTGACCCAGACCCTGGAGCCGCGCCTGTTCTATGTCTACACGCCTTACCGCGAGCAGAAGGGTTTCCCCAACTTCGACACCGCCGAAGCGACCTTCAACCTCTCGCAGATTTTCAGCGAGAGCCGCTTCATCGGTTCCGACCGCGTGGGTGACGCCAACCAGGTGACGGCCGGCGTGGTGTCGCGCTTCCTGGAAGCGTCCGGCGCGGAGCGCCTGCGCCTGTCCTTCGGCCAGCGCTTCTATTTCAACGAGCAGCGCATCCAGCTCACCGACGACGCCAAGCCGCGCTACGACACCCGTTCCGACACCTTGCTGGCCGCCGCCGGCCGCATTTCGGAAACCTGGGGCTTCGACAGCGCCGTGCAGTACAACCCCGGCGAGCGCCGCGTGATCAGCACCAACCACACCCTGCAATGGCAGCCGGGCCAGAAGAAGGTGCTGAACCTGGGCTACCGCTTCCTGCGCGACAGTTTCAAGAATGCCGACATCTCCGGCCAGTGGCCGCTGTCGCAGCGCTGGTATGGCGTGGCGCGCGTGAGCTACTCGCTGAAGGACAAGACGGTGCTCGAAAGCCTGCTGGGCCTTGAATACAATGGCGATTGCTGGGTCTTCCGCATGGGCGCGCAGCGCTTCGTGACCTCGGCCAACAAGGCTTCCACGCCGATCTTCTTCCAGCTGGAGCTGAACGGCTTGTCCAAGTTCGGCGTCGGCAATCCGCTGGAGGTGATGAAAAACAGCATCCCCGGCTACCAGCGCCTGAACGAGGGCTATGGCCGCTGACGCGGGAAGGGGGCCGGATTTATCCGGCCTTCATCCAGCTTAGGCTAAGATAGCGTCTTCCGATTTCTCCACCCCTGACACATGAGCGTTTCAGATATGCGTAATGCCAGTATGCACCCCATCAAACTAGCCGCTGTCCTGCTGTGCGCCATGGCGGCCGGCAGCGTTTCGGCACAGGATGCCAAGGCCGAGGCCAAACCGGCGGCTGCGGCCGCCGCGCCGGCCACCAAGGGCTTCACCCAGCCCGGCCAGTCCAGCAATACGCCGATCGACGCCATCGCCATCATCATCAACGATGAGGTGATCACCAAGCGCGAGCTGGACGAGCGCCTGAAAACGGTCGAGCGCCGCATGAAGGAGCAGAACGTGGCCTTGCCCGACCGCGCCGACCTGCAGCGCCAGCTGACCGAGCGCATGATCGTGGAACGCGCCCAGCTGCAGCTGGCCAAGGAGATGGGCGTGCGCGTCGACGACACCATGCTCGACCGCGCCATTGCCCGCATCGCCGAACAGCAGAAACTGAGCGTGCAGGAAATGCGCAACCAGATGGAGAAATCCGGCACCACCTTCGCCGCTTTCCGCGAAGAGATCCGCGAAGAGATCATCATGCAGCGCCTGCGCGAGCATGAAGTCGACGCCAAGATCCAGATTTCGGAAGCGGAAGTGGACAGCTTCGTCGCCTCGGAACAAGCCGCCGCCGCCGAGCAGTTCGAAGTGAACCTGTCGCAGATCCTGGTGCGCATTCCGGAAAACGCTTCGCCCGAAGTGATTGCCCAGCGCAAGGCGCGCGCCGATGAAGTGGCGCGCCAGCTGCGCACCGGCGCCGACTTCGCCAAGATCGCCGCCACCTATTCCGACGCCCAGGACGCGCTGCAAGGCGGCGCCGTGGGCTGGCGCCAGCCCGATCGTCTGCCGCCGGTGTTCGCCGAAGCGCTGACCAAGCTGCGTCCCGGCCAAGTCACGCCGATCATCAAGAGCGTGGGCGGTTTCCACATCCTGAAGATGGTCGACAAGCGCAGCATGGCCGAAGCCCAGGCTCAGGCCACCGTGCAGCAGACCCATGCCCGCCACATCCTGCTGAAAGTCACGCCGACCCTGAGCGCGGCCGACGCCAAGCGCAAGCTGGCCGAGTTCAAGGAAAAACTGGACAACAAGTCCGCCAAGTTCGAGGAACTGGCGCGCCTGTATTCCAACGACGGTTCCTCCGGCAAGGGCGGCGACCTGGGCTGGCTGTATCCGGGCGACGCGCTGCCCGAATTCGAAGCCGCCATGAACGCCCTGAAACCGGGAGAAGTCAGCGGCCCGGTGGAGTCGAGCTTCGGCTACCACCTGATCGAAGTCCTGGAACGCAAGACCGACGACGTCTCGAAAGAGAAGCAGCGCAACGAGGCCCGCATGGCCCTGCGCGAGCGCAAGCTGGTGGAAGCGGTGGAAGACTGGCAGCGCCAGGTGCGCGACCGCGCCTACGTCGAGTTCCGCAACGACGACAGCAAATAACAAGAAAGGGAAGCAGGCATGAGCGCCACTTTGACAGCCCGGCGCCCAGGCGTGCGCCCCGTTCTGGCCATCACCTGCGGCGAGCCGGCCGGCATCGGTCCGGAAATCTCGCTGCGCGCCGCCTGGGCCTTGCGCGCCCAGGCCAATTGCGTGCTGCTGGGCGACGCCGCCTTCCTGGCGATGACGGCGTCCGCCATCGATCCGGCCATCCGCGTCAGCGCCCTGTCGCTGCAGGCGGTGCGCAACGGCGGCTTGCCGCACTTCGGTCCCGAACGCCTGTGCGTGATCGATATTCCGCTCGACGCCCATGTGCAGCCGGGCGTGCTGGATAAGGAAAACGGCCGCGCCGTGCTGGCCACGCTGGACGCCGCCATCGAAGGCGTGCAGGCCGGCTGGTTCGAAGCCATCGTCACCGCGCCGCTGCAAAAGAGCACCATCAACGAGGCCGGCGTGAAATTCTCCGGCCATACCGAATACTTTGCCGAAAAGACCGGCACCGCCCAGGTGGTGATGATGCTGGCCGGCCAGCCGCATGCGCCGGCCGGCGCGCCCCTGCCGCCGCCGCTGCGCGTGGCGCTGGCCACCACCCATCTGCCGCTGCAGGACGTTTCCGCGGCGCTGAGCCGGGAAGGCCTGGGCCGCGTTCTCGACATCATCGATGCCGACCTGCGCCGCAAATTCGGCATCGCCGCGCCGCGCATCCTGGTGGCCGGCCTGAACCCGCATGCGGGCGAGAACGGCTATCTGGGACGCGAGGAGATCGACACCATCGCGCCGGCCATCGCGGCGGCGCAGGCGCGCGGCATCGCCGCCAGCGGCCCGTATCCGGCCGACACCCTGTTCCAGCCCAAATACCTGAACGAAGCCGATTGCGTGCTCGCCATGTACCACGACCAGGGCTTGCCGGTGCTGAAGTACGCCACCTTCGGGCGCGGCGTCAACATCACGCTCGGCCTGCCGCTGATCCGCACCTCGGTCGATCACGGCACGGCGCTCGACCTGGCGCGCCAGGGCCTGGGCCAGGCCGATTGCGCCAGCATGGAAGAAGCCATCGCCAGCGCCCTGCGCATGGCCGAGGCCAGCCGCGCCGCCGCTTAACACTGAATGAACTGAAGAAGAATATGAAACACATTGCCCGCAAACGCTTCGGCCAGAACTTCCTGCATGACGACCATGTGCTGAACAGCATTACCGAGTCCATCGCCCCGCGCGTCGGCGACGCCATGGTGGAAATCGGCCCCGGTCTGGGCGCGATGACCGAGCAGCTCTTGCGCACCCTGCCGCAGATGCATGTGGTGGAACTGGACCGCGACCTGGTGGCGCGCCTGGAAAAAGCCTATACGCGCGAGAAGCTGGTGATCCACGCCGGCGACGCCCTGAAATTCGACTTCTCCACTATCCCTGTGCCAGTCGGCCAGAAGCTGCGCGTGGTCGGCAACCTGCCCTACAACATCTCCAGCCCGCTGCTCTTCCACCTGACCGAGTTCGCGCCGCTGGTGCAGGACCAGCACTTCATGCTGCAAAAGGAAGTGGTCGAACGCATGGTGGCCGAGCCGGGCAGCAAGGTCTACGGCCGCCTGTCGGTGATGCTGCAATGGCGCTATCAGATGGCGCTGCTGTTCGTGGTGCCGCCCGAAGCCTTCGACCCGCCGCCCAAGGTCGATTCCGCCATCGTGCGCATGATCCCCATCGCCGAGCCGCTGCCCTGCGACGCCGCCACGCTCGAAGCCGTGGTGCAGAAAGCCTTCTCGCAGCGCCGCAAGGTGATCCGCAACTGCCTGGCCGGCATGTTCACCGAAGAACAGATCGCCGCCGCCGGCATCAAGCCCACCGACCGCCCCGAAATGGTGGCGATGGAAGCCTACGTCGCCCTCGCCAACAGCCTCAGCGCCCGCAACTCCGCCTAAAGCCCGCCTAAAGCCCGCCCAAACAGCCGAGCCCGTG
>NZ_JABWEB010000016.1 GCF_013369485.1 Massilia sp. BJB1822 | reverse complement strand
CCCGCGCGGCCCCCGCCACTCGATGTCCCGCAGCGCATCGTCCGCGCCGACGTATTGGAAGTGGATGTCTTGCTCGAAGGACTGGGTGAAATCGGAACAGAACTGGCGAGCATGCGCCGCACCATCGGTCAGTTGGACACCTTGCGCGACCTGGCGCTGGCCGCAGGGGCCGCGGCGCCGCAAGGCATGCGTGCCCTGGTCGAGCAGCTCGGTGCGATCGAGCGGAGCATGGCCGGTGGCGCCGAACGGATCGATCGCGAACTGCGCCAGACGCGCGATGCGGCAGAGCGCCTGCGCCTGATCCCGGTTGCCAGCGTCTTCACCACACTGGAGCGGTGCGCACGGGATGCCGCCCATAGCTGCGCCAAGCAAGTTGTGTTCGAGGCCGAGGGTGGTCAGTTGCGCATCGATGGCGAGGTGTTGGACGTGGTATTGGGCGCTTTGCTGCAATTGGTGCGCAACGCGGTGGCGCACGGGATTGAGACGCCGGCCGAGCGCAGCGCCGCTGGCAAGGCGCCCGCCGGCCGTATTGTGCTGGAGGTGAACCGGCAGGGATATATGGTCTGGTTCCGTTGCCGTGACGATGGCCGGGGCGTGGACCTGGATGCGCTGCGGCGCGTGCTGCGCCAGCGTGGCGAACCGGTACCGGACGACGATGGCTTGCTGCAGGTGCTATTGCAAGGCAGCATCAGTACCAGCCGCGTGGTGACGGAACTGGCCGGGCGCGGTATCGGCATGGACGTGGTGCGCGCCGCGATGAGCAAGCTGGATGGGAAAGCCGCTGCCAGCACCTCTTCCGGCCAGGGGACCGTGTTTGAATTGTGCGTGCCGCTGTCGTTGGCGGCGATGAACGTGTTGCTGGTCGACGCCGATGCGCAGGCCATGGCGCTGCCGCTCGATGCGGTGTGTGGTGCGTTGCGCTTGCCGATGGCGCACATTGCGCAAACGGCCGAGGGGCGCGCCATCGTCTATGAGGCGCAACTGCTGCCCTTGTTGCCGCTGACCGTGGGCGGGCGTGGACGCGTGGCGCACCAGTGGTCGCCGCGCACCCTGACCGCCATCGTGATCCGCAGCCAGGGCGAGCTGCTGGCGCTGGCCGTCAACCGCCTGGTCGGGGTCGATAGCGTCGTATTGCGGGCCCTGCCGGCCTTGCTGGCGGTCGAGCCGACCGTGCTCGGCCTGTATCTGGACAACGAGGGCGAACCGCGCATGGTGCTCGATCCGGATGAACTGGGTGGCGCACTGGCACAGCGACGCAGCAGCGGGCAGGAGACGGCGCCACCCGCTTTGCCCATCCTGATCGTGGACGATTCGCTGACCACGCGCATGCTCGAAAGCAGCATCCTCGAATCGGCGGGGTATCAGGTGGCACTGGCCGCGTCGGCGGAAGAGGGGCTGGCGCTGCTGCGGCAGGGGCGTTTTGCGATGGCGCTGGTGGACGTGGAAATGCCGGGTATGGATGGCTTTAGTCTCATTGAGGAGATCCGCGCCGACCCGGAGCTGCGCGCGATTCCGACCTTGCTGGTGACCTCGCTCGACACGCCGGAGCACCGGCGCCGCGGCAGTGCCGTGGGCGCCAATGGCTATATCGTCAAGAACGCTTTCGATCAGACCGCCTTCCTGGCGCAGATCGGGGAACTGGTGCAGCGATGAGGCCATTGCGCGTCCTGGTGGTGGAAGACTCGCTGACTGTGCGCATGCATCTGTGCGAGCTGCTCGCCAGTGACCCGGCCATCGAACTGGTAGGGCAGGCCGAGGACGGCAAACAGGCCATCGAGCTGTGTCAGGCGCTGCGGCCGGATGTCATCTCGCTCGATATGATGATGCCCGTCATGAGCGGGCTGGCGGCCACGGAATACATCATGGCGTACTGCCCAACCCCGATACTGGTGGTCTCGTCGTCCGTCAATCGCGGCGAACTCTTTCACACATACGATGCCCTAGCCGCGGGGGCATTGGATGTCATGGAGAAGCCGCTGCCCGGGCAACAGGGCTGGGAAGCGAACTACCTGGCCATGCTCAAGCTGGTGGCCCGTGTCAAGGTGGTCACCCACCTGCGTGGGCGCAGTACGCCACTGCTTCCCCATGCCAACCCGCCCGCCGTGCTGACGCCGGCAAGGCCGCTGCGGCTGGTGGCGCTCGGGGCGTCAACCGGCGGACCCAGAGCCTTGGTCGAGATCCTTGGAGCGCTGCCTGCCGATTTTCCACTGCCGCTATTGATTGTGATCCACATTGCCGAACCTTTCGGCAGCGCCTTTGCCGAGTGGCTCAACGATCATTGTGCACTGGGCGTGCGGCTGGCGCGGCACGGCGAGGAATTACCATCACGCGGTGTGTTGCTGGCACCGCCCGACCAACATTTGCAGTTGCGCGGGCGGCAGCTGGTTTGCGAACAGGGGCCGGCACGCCAGTTCTGTCGCCCCTCGGTTGATGTGCTGTTCGAATCGCTGGCCCAGGAATGCGGATCGGCTGCGGCCGCCGTGCTCCTGACCGGCATGGGCCAGGATGGTGCCCGCGGCATGCTGGCCCTGCGCACAGCCGGTGCGCTGACCATTGCCCAGGACGAGGCCAGTTGCGTGGTATACGGCATGCCGCGTGAGGCGGCGCAGTTGGGCGCGGCGCAGCGTATTTTGCCGCTCGATGAAATCGGGCCGGCGCTCGCTGCACTGGCATACCCTGGGAAGCGGGGAATGTCATGACGGCCGCGGTCCTCATCGTTGACGACAGCCTGACTGTGCGCGCTGACCTGGAAGAGGCATTTTCGGCCTGCCAGATCGCCACGCTCGCCTGCGCCACCCTGGCTGAGGCGAGCGCGGTATTGGCGCATCAGGCGGTTGGCCTGATGATACTCGATGTGATGCTGCCCGATGGCGATGGGGTGGACTGGTTGCGGACGGTACGCGCTAGCGATGCGGGCGCCAGTTTGCCCGTGCTGATCTTGTCGAGCGAGGCCCAGGTGAGCGATCGCATCCGCGGCATGCTGACCGGCTCCAATGACTACGTTGGCAAGCCTTACGACCGTGACCGCCTGGTGGCGCGTGCCATGCAGCTGCTATCTGTGACAGGCGAGGCGGTCGATGCCCGTCCGATGATATTGGTGATCGATGACAGCCTGACCTACCGCGAGCAATTGGCCGAGTTGTTACGCGGCCAGGGTTACCAGGTGACGCTGGCCGCCTCCGGTGAGGAGGGGCTGCGCACGATGGCACTGCGGCGGCCGGCGGCCGTGGTGGTCGACGGCGTGCTGCCGGGGATGGATGGCGCCGAGGTGATTCGCAAGCTGCGTTTGGATCCCGTCTTGCGCACCATTCCCTGTATCCTGCTCACCGGTACCGATGACGAAGGGGCCGAGCTGCATGCGCTGGACTCCGGCGCCGACGCGTTCGTGCGCAAGGATGGCGATGCCGCCATGCTGCTGGCGCGCTTGGCCGCAGCCCTGCGCAATGTCGATGGCGCCAGGCCAGGAGCGGCGCTGATGCAGGGAGGGCAGCGGATTTTGGCGGTGGACGATAGCCGCACCTATTTGCACCAGCTGGCCGAAGTATTGGGCGGCGAGGGGTATGACGTCATCTTGGCCGAATCGGGAGAGCAGGCGCTGGCGCTCATGGCGGTGCAGCAGGTGGACTGTGTGCTGCTTGACCGTCTGATGCCCGGCCTGTCCGGAACGGAGACCTGCCGCCGGATGAAAGACGAAGCGGCCACCCGCGACGTCCCTTTGATCATGCTCACGGCGACGGAGGATCGGGAGGCAATGATTGAGGGCCTGTCCACCGGCGCCGACGACTATGTCCTGAAGTCGAGCGAGTTCGATGTACTGAAGGCCCGCTTGCGGGCCCAGCTGCGGCGCAAGCAGTTCGAGGACGAAAGTCGGCGCATCCGCCGGGAGCTGATGAACAAGGAGCTGGAAGCGGCCGAAATGCGCTCAGCGCGTGCTCTGGCGGAAAGCCGGGCTGAATTGCTGACGATGCTCGAACAAAAAAACCGCGATCTGGAGCTGGCGGTGCGCGCGCTGGAAGAGCGCCAGTGCGAGGTGGATGAAAAAAACCACCAGCTGGAGCAGGCCAGCCGGCTCAAGTCCGAATTCCTGTCGAACATGTCGCATGAGCTGCGAACGCCGTTGAACTCCATCATCGGCTTCTCGGATGTGCTCGCTGGCGGCATCGCCGGCGAACTCAATCCGAAGCAGCTGACCTGTGTCGGCCACGTCCAGGCGAGCGGACGCCACTTGCTGGGTTTGATCAATGACATCCTGGACCTGTCCAAAGTGGAAGCGGGGCAGATGCAGCTGCAGCTGGAGCCGGTCGACGTAAACGTCGAAGGGAGCACCAGCCTGTCCATCGTGCAAGAGAGTGCGGCGCGGCGCGGGATCTCCCTGGAATTTGTGCCTATTCCCGAGCTGGATCGGGTGCAGCTCGACCTGCGGAAATTCCGCCAGATGCTCTATAACCTGCTCTCGAATGCCGTCAAGTTCAGCCGGGATCAGGGGCAGGTGACGTTGTCGCTGCACCATGCCAGGCGCGCGACGCTGGGCCATACGGCCAATAGCAGCTGGCCCAGCCGGGTGCTGCCGCTGCCGCCTGGCGTCGCTGAAGAGTTTCTGGAAGTGCGGGTGCGTGATTGCGGTATCGGCATTGCCGAACCTGACCTGGCCGTGCTCTTTCAGACATTTCGCCAGCTCGATGCCTCGATCTCCCGCGAACACGAGGGCAGCGGCCTGGGACTGGCGCTGGTGAGCCGGCTGGCGGAACTGCATGGCGGCACCGTTGGTGTGGCCAGCCTGCCGGGGGAGGGAACGCAATTTTCTTTCTGGCTGCCGGTGCATCGTGACGCGGATGGAAATATGTCTTCGAAGGCCGGGCGCAGCGTCTTGGTGATCGAAGACGATGAACATGCCGCGCAACTACTACGGGTTCACCTGGAGAGCATCGGCTTTACAGTGCGCTGCGCGCGCGATGCCGCGTCGGCCCTGTCGTGGGCGCGCCAGCAGCGCCCAGACCTGATTACCCTGGATCTGCTGCTGCCCGACGCCAGCGGCTGGGCGGTGCTGGAGGAGATCAAGAGCCATCCGCAGCTGGCCAGCGTGCCGGTCGTCATTGTGTCGATCGTGGCCGAGGAAATGAAGGGGTGCGTATGGGGCGCGGTCCAGGTACTGCAAAAACCTGTGCCGCATCAGCGATTGCACGACGCGGTCTATGCGCTTGGCTTGGGAGCAGACCGGGCGTTGGCTCCCTCTGTCTTGATCATCGACGACGAGGAGACCGCCAACCGCCTCAGTACGGACCTGGCTGCACTGAATTATAAAGTGCGCTGCTGCCATCACGGTGCGCAGGCGCTGGCCGCGCTGCAGGACGGTCCAGTTGACCTGCTGATCATTGGCTTGGTACTGCCCGACATCAGCGGCTTTGAAGTGATTGATCGATTGCGCGCGCATGGCGCGACGGCGGACCTGCCAGTGTTGGTGTTGAGCGACCACTCGATCAATGAGCCCGACAGGCGGCGCATGAATGGGCAGGTGTTGAAAATTATGGAAAAAGGTAGCTTTACCCGGCAGCAATTCCTGTTGGAGGTCGGCCGTGCGTTGCAGCAGGAGCAGGTGGACACCAGGGCACGTTGCTGACCAGGTCAGAGGGGGACTGTGATGGCAAGAATACTGATTGTCGAAGACACGCCCGGCAACATGGTGCTGGCTAGCATGCTGCTCGAAAGTAAAGGACATACCCTGTTTTGTGCTGAGCGTGCTCAGCCTGGTATTGAGATTGCCCGGAAAGAAGCCCTTGATCTGATCCTGATGGATATACAGCTGCCGGAAATGGATGGCATCACGGCCTTGGGTATCCTCAAAAGCGACGCACGCACCAGCGCTATTCCGGTGGTGGCACTGACTGCCCACGCCATGAAGGGGGATCGGGAAAGGCTGCTGGCATCGGGGTTTGACGGCTATATCGAAAAACCGTTTGACTTTGTGCAGTTCCTGGCAGAGGTGGAACGCCTTACCGAAAGCCACGATCACCAAAGACAGCAGTAACTGTCCCTTGAGCAGAGCCTGGTCACCAACTATCCGGAGACGGTGCGACGAACCGTTTCGTTTGATGAGGGAGTGTTTAACCATGAATACGAACTGGACCTTTGGCAGGAAGCTGGCCTTCGGCTTCGCGGTTTCGACCACTTTTTTGATCGTCATTGGAATTGCCGCCTATTGGAGCATCTATGTTCTCGTCGCCACGGCCGGATCGGTGACGCACACGCACAAGGTATTGGAACAGGCCACCAGTCTGCTCAGCCAGGTGAAAGACGCGGAGACGGGCCAGCGCGGTTATCTGCTCACGGGGGACCCAGCCTATCTGGAGCCATTTGAATTGGCCAGTGCGGGCGTCACCCCGGTGCTGGCGGAACTGCGTGTGCTAACCGCGGACAATCCCAACCAACAGCCCCGGCTCAGCCAGGCAGAAGCATTGACAACGGCGAAATTTAATGAACTCAAGCGCACCATCGAATTGCGGCGTGCTGGCCGTGCAGACGAAGCCATGAAGATCGTGCTCGGTGGGGAAGGCAAGAAGATCATGGATGCGCTGCGCGTGGTGTGTGAGCAGATCAAGCGGGAGGAAAGGGATTTGCTGAGCAGGCGGGAGGCGGAGGCGGAAGCGACCACCAGCAGCGTCAAGACAACGATCCTCGGTGGTACCATCCTGTGTCTGCTGTTTGTCGTAGGAGCCGGCATCATGATCACGCGTTCGCTGACGGACAAACTGGGCATGGCGGTCGGCCATGTTCAAAGCTCTTCAGCCGAACTGCAGGCCGCTGCCACCCAGCAGGCTTCCGGCGCTAGACAGCAGGCCAGCGCCATGAGTGAAATTAGCACCACGATCAGTGAACTGGGTGTGACCTCGCGCCAGATTGCCGAGAGTGCGCAGCGGGTGGCGCAGATTGCGGAACAGACGGCGCTGGCGGCGCGCGACGGTGAGGGGACGGTCGACAAGGGGCAAGAATCGATCGCGGGCATTCGGCGCCAGACGGATCAGGTGGTCACGCATATGCTCGACCTGGGCCGCAAGTCGCAAGAGATTGGCGCCGTGCTCGATATCGTGTCGGAGCTGGCGGAGCAGACCAATATCCTGGCCATCAATGCCACCATCGAGGCCAGTGGCGCTGGCGAGGCGGGGCGCCGCTTTGCTGTCGTGGCCGAAGAGATCCGCAAGCTGGCCGATCGGGTGGCAGCGTCGACCAAGGGTATCCGCATTCAGATCGATGAGGTGAGGGGGGCTGTCAATACCACTGTGATGGCCACCGAAAGCGGCGCCAAGGCGGTGGACCTAGGGGCGCGCCAGTTCGCTGAGGTGGCCCAGGCGTTCAAGCAGATTGCCGGCCTGGTCAGTACGACCACCGAGGCCGCGCGCGAGATTGAATTGTCGACCAAGCAACAGGCGACGGCGGCCGACCAAGTGCGGGTTGCTGTGTCTGATGTTGCGCAGGCCACACAGGAAACGGAGACGAGTTCGACTCAGACACTGCAAACAGCGTCCCAGCTTGCCGGACTGTCGATGGATCTGCGGCGCCTGGTTCATCCGCAGGCCGTATAGCTGCTTGGCGGGCAGTATCGCTATGCCCCTGTTTCGCCGTGGATATTACGGACGGCCGCATGATCAAGTCACCGGCGATCACTACTTTCAATTAGATATGTATAGAGTGCGGCATAGAATACCTTGAGCCACGCCCGCATACTGCGGCGCGGATCGGCGAAAGGGAGGTCATCGTGAATCGGACAAGTGCAGCTGTCGTTGCAAGCCTTGTTGTTCTCGTCTCGTTCGCCCCTTCTGTGGGGGCGCAGGTTAAAACCCATATCATGGTCACCCCGGCGGAGCTGAAATGGATCGATGTGCCTTCGTTGCCAGCCGGTATTAAGCTGGCGGCGATTGAAGGGAAACTGAATGCCATTGAGCCATTTACCTTCCGATTGAAACTGCCCGCCAATTACCAGGTACCGGCCCATTGGCATCCGACAATTGAGCATGTCACCGTGATCTCCGGGACGATCAATATGGGAATGGGGGATGTGTTGGATAAATCGCGCACGACGCCGCTTACCGCCGGCAGCGTTGCCATCATGCAGCCCAAGACCAATCACTATGTGTGGACGTCGGAAGAAGCAATCGTCCAGATCCATGGGATTGGGCCATGGGGCATTACATACGTGAATCCCGCGGATGATCCGAGGAAGAAGTAGGTCGCCTTGGCAAGGGGGGGCACAGGTCAGTGTGGGCATCATTGGCCATCCGCGCGCTTTGGTTTGGTGCATAGTGGGATGTAATGCTCAACCGTCGGCGGGCGGTCCAAATAATTCCAGGGACGCGGTCGTCAGCGACGATGTCTCCTGCGGTATGCGCGCAGGCGGCTTGGTCACGATGGCCGGTGGGGTTTGTGTCAGCAAGCCGGCATGTGCGAGTGTTCGCAGACGGTTAACCCGACGTCCCCCTTTGGGGAATTTAGCCAGCTCGTCGTAGAGCGGCGGATTATCGGCTCGCTCCAATTCGAAGTTGATGCGCAAGGGTTTATCCATGTCCGCCGCTTCCTATGCCGGCGTCTTGCGAGGGAATACTTGGTACGCTGGAGGATCTTCCAGTGGAAAGCGCCTTTGCCAGTTCCGTTCCCGCACACTGGAACCCTTTGACATTGGCAAAGATGGGTTCCTTCACTTCATGGATCGTGTGATGCGGAAAGGCCGCCTTCAACGCGGGCTTGTAGAAGAACGCGCCGCCGCCGACGAGAATGATGTTCTTGATGTCGCCGGCGTCGCCGACATAGTGCATCATTTCCGCCACCGCTTGCTCCGGAATCTTTCTGGCCAGCGGCAGATGGCGGGCCAGGTCATATTCCTTCTGAAACACCACCGGCTTTTTCCCGGTGCGCAAGGCAGCGTCGATCAGTTCGTATTCGCGGTAGTGTGAATCGGTAGCGCGGCTGATGCCTTCGACGATCGTGTGCAGCACAT
The DNA here is from genome assembly GCF_013369485.1 of Massilia sp. BJB1822. Lineage (GTDB taxonomy): Bacteria > Pseudomonadota > Gammaproteobacteria > Burkholderiales > Burkholderiaceae_D > Rugamonas. The sequence continues at coordinate 98,699 of NZ_JABWEB010000016.1, read as the reverse complement.
CATGCATGCCGCGCGGCACGGAGTGGCTGCGCTTGTCGATCTGCTGCATGCCCTGCGTCACCAGCCAGTCGAAGGTGCGTCGGCCGGGATCGACGATCAGGCTGCGTTCTTTGCGCAGCTGCGCCACGCGGTTTTGCATCATGCCGTAGTACATCAGCGCGCCGGCCGGCTGCGCGATGGCCTTGGCGCGCCGCACCGTGATCTTGCGCCCCTTGCCGAGATCATGCTCGCCAGTCAGGCGCCGCTCCAGGGCGGCAACCTGACGCTTGAGTTTATAGGTCGCCACCGGTAGCCCGATCACCAGCAGGTCGATCCGGTCAAGCTGCATATAGTGCAGGGCGCCCAGCAGCAAGGCCAGGTACTCCGGCGCGTCGCAATAGCGGTCATGCTGCAGGACGTTGGCATTGAAGATGTCGGCCGCCAACTGGACATCGGGGCCGACCTCGTAGACCAGGCCGCCGACCGGAATGCCAACGGTGCGGCGTTTTATGCCCCAGCCTTCGAATTCGCTGACCGCCTCGGTTGGATGGGCTTGCGACGGAAACATCTCGCAGGACAGCTCGCCGTTTTTCACCCCGGCGATGAATTTGGTGTTGCCGCGTCCGACGTCCACGGCCCGCACAATGGCTTCCATCGTTACCTCCCGGTTCAAATGCTTGCAACGTTAATCCGGTTCGCCGGATGTATCCAGGAGAAAGGCTGGCGTTCCAGCGACGTTTTTGGTGCAAGGCCTGATGCAGTACGACTGCGGCGCTGCTCCAGGGCGGTTGTGCTACGGAAGATGTTGTGGAAGGTCGTGATACGTAGGAAAAGAAGTCGCCGGGTTGTGCTGGCGGCCGGATCACCGGTCGGCCGAGGCGTCCAAAAGGGGCGGGGGCGGATGGTCAGGTGTCGGCCTTTTACAATCAGAGGTATCTTACTTTGGCGCCATTCATAGGGGGCACCTCCGCATACGCGCGCTTACACTTTAAATTGCCGATAAATTACCATTTTTCGCCCCCGCTCTCCACCTTGACATCGGCCCATCGCTTTCCTATCCTGCTCTCACTGTCTGGACCCGCTTCCATGAACATCGCGTTCTCAATGCGGCGCTGGCGCGCGACAAGGCCCGTCGCAGTCGTTACCTGCCACCCGAAAGCACGATACCGTGCTACGGCCGCCAAAAGCGGCCAGATCGCTCCAGCAGCCCATGCCTCAAAGGAGGCACTTGCCGCTGGCGCCGCTGTTTTCTTCCGAGCTGTACTCAATGGCCTCACCGCCTGATTGCGTGAGCGCGCTCTCATGCCGCTCCCGCGCCAATGACGCCGATGGCGTCCATCTTCGCCCCTGACCCGATCGCGGGCGACGGGACCGCAAGCCGGTCCGAGAGAGACACAATCCTTCTACCGTATGGCCACCGCTTGGCGGTGCCTTGTTGTGACGTGGCCGCAGAAGCCCCGGTCAACCTGGTACGTACGGTAATCGCGAAGCGGCCCGGTGGTAGGGCTTGGGGGTAACCGTGAGGAAGGAGGCTTTTCGTGCTGTGATGCCAGATCGGCCGGCACAACCCAATGACAATGCTGCGCGGTGCACGGCATTGCCCGCTCAAGAAGCGGGGATTGGTGCAGAAGGCGAAATCCACTGCCCAGTTTCATCCGCATTTTTAAGACACCACGCGTCACAGCAAATCCTTACCCCACTTCCGCTCCTTCAAGGGGGAGGGTGGAAGCAGTAGACCCCTTCGTGTAGATGCGCAAGGCCGGCGTGTCTGGGCGGCGGAAGCAAGGCCGATCAATCGCGCTTGTCCGGCAGTGGCGTGCGCAGTCAGTCAAGTACATGGGTTCGAGTTCACCGGGAGCGACAAGCGGCGCCGAGCTGCCGCATGCCTGTGCGCTTTGCCGCATCCGTCGAGGCGATGCTGGCGGCAAGGCTTGCGCTATCACGGGGGCGTGGCTTTAAGGAGAACGAAAGTGAAGAGAGTGAAGAAAAGCGAATACTGGAAGGCCCAGCTGGGCAGCATCATTGATCGCTATAACGATGATCATGCGAGCCGGAGCAAGGTGATTTCCTACAATACCAGACAGGCGCGCAGGCAGGGGCTGTTCCGCATATTCGTCCTGCTTCGCCAATTGGGCTACCGGCCCAAACCCAAGAACCTGTCCGAACGGCATATCCGGGCATTGCTGGCGTACTGGACCGCGCAGCCGGCGCCGGATGCTTGCCCACCCGCGTTGGTCAACGGCGCCCCGCGTCTGAACGAGCCGTTCAGCGCGGCCTACATCCAGCAGCAGTTGAGTTTCCTGCGTGTGTTTGCCGGCTGGATCGGCAAGGCGGGGCTGGTGCGGGAGGCGACGTTCTACGGTGTCGATCCCGCGCTGGTGGCGCGTACCTACACTGCGCAGAGAGATAAGAGCTGGGCTGGCAACGGCGTGGACGCGGGGATGGTGCTCGAGCAGGTGAGGCAGATCGATGTGCACGTGGCCGCGCAGCTATGTCTGATGATCGCCTTTGGCTTGCGGCGCAAGGAAGCCGTGATGTTTTCTCCGGCGGCTGCAGAAGTACCGGCCGATGCCTTGCCGACGAACCATCCGGCGGGCGAGCGTTACGTGTGCTTCTTGCAGATCAAGCGTGGCACCAAGGGGGGCCATCTGCGTTACGCGGCGGTGCGCACCGAGGCCCAGCGTGAAGCGCTGGAGCTGGCCCGTCAGCTGGCGCCAGCGCCGGATGGCCACATCGGCCGCCCTGGCCTGAGCCTGAAGCAATCGCTCGACCTGTTCTCCAATGTGGTGCGCCAGGTGGGCCTGACGAAGAAAGAGCTGGGCGTCACGCCCCATGGTCTACGCCACCAGTTCGCTGGCGACCTGTATTTCGACATCGCGCAGCTCAAGGCGCCGGTGCAGGGCGGGGAGGTGGACTCCGATCCGGACACGCTCAAGGAGGCCTACCGCCAAGTGGCCGAGCAGTTGGGCCACCACCGTCCCCAGATCAGCAACGCCTATCTTGGCTCGCCGCGTAAAGCACCACGCGCGTCCGCCGCGCAGCGTACACCGGAGGCACCATGACACGCTCGGAACGCATGCAAGACGCGCCCGCCGCCGGTCAGACCGTGCCAGCAATGCGTGGGCACAGCAAAAGAGCGGGGCAGCCGTCATCGCGCTGGCAATGGCAGGCGCCTATTGTGGCCTATCCGCAACGCGACACCATGGATGCCATGATGGCGCGGTTTGGCATTCGTATCGCCTCGCGCCTTGTCAACGCCCTGCGCCTGGTGCGCTTACCGTTGCACCGTCGCAATGTGCGCCGCTCGCGCGCCGTCTTGCGCACGGTGCGCGGTTTCACAGGACCAGGGAGGGCGGGGCGCTGCCTGTGCTATCTGCGTCGGGTCGATCCGCTATTGTTCGAGGAAGTGGTACTCTCGATGCTGGAAGACGCCGGATTGTTCGTGCTGCGCAATCGCCGCTACACCGGTGACGGTGGCGTCGATGGCGCCGTGTGGATGCCGGGGCGGGGCTGGTACGCGGTACAGGTCAAGCGCTACCGCAACCATATCTGCGAACGGCATGTGGGACAGTTTGCCGAGGTGGTGCGGCGCCAGGGATATGCCGGCGGCCTGTTCGTGCATACTGGCCGTAGCGGGGCGGCGGTCTATAGCCATCTCGTCGCTGGCAAGATAATATTGGTAAGTGGAGCAACCCTGGTGCGCCTGGCGCTGCGCACCCACTGACATGGTGGAGAGGATGATGGTGATCTTGACTAACCTGGCAACGCAGCCAGTTCACACGATTGGCGCGACCTATACGGTGATCGCAAGAAGCGGTCAGCGGGGAACCGAGTACGACGATCCGCGACAGGCGGCCATGGCGTTTTACGAAGCCTGTGCTGAAGATCACCCCTTTGTTCTACGCAATCATGCCAACATCTCCTGCGTGGTAGCGGTGACACGCGCTGGAAAAAAAGCCGTCGTTCCTTCCGGTAAAAGCAGCAGCGACTTTCAAAGTGCGTACGAAATACTGCGCAACCAGGAAGCGGAGATCTGTCCGACCAGCGAAGTGGGCGACCCATCGTACACATTGCCGACGCATCTGCTCCGCTGCCAGCGGCAGGATACTGGGCGTTAGTAGCTGGAGGCGTTCATGGCGGGAGCGTGGGAGGCGAGAGTGGACTTACGATGACTGGGTGCAGGCCGGAAGTGTTTTGATCGACGTGGGACAACGCGGGACGATCGCCCCATTATCACGTTCCTAGTCTTATCCTTGGCCGTAAGGACAGTGCATAAACTGTGACAGGTGATTCAGGGGGAAGGAATTGCATCAGGATGCAGCTGATGTCTGCTTCTGGCTGATGCTAGTCGGCCACATACTCGCGCCACTTCCCGCTGTTGGCCATCTTGATCGCCAGCTTGAAGGCATATCTTGAGTATGGATCGCCAGCTGGCGTTTTACTTTGCCGAAGGTGGTTGGCCATGATGTCCATAAACTGCTTAGCCGCAGCAGATTGTGTCGGAGATTCCTGTGCACAGCGCTCGGCAAGAAGCATCAGCTCAGGCGTACTCTGAATATACCTTGCAACGCGCGCATCTATAGCAATAGGCATAGCGTCTCGGTGTCGTGGTGGTGCGAACAACGATAGACGATCCTTGCGGCTGACGCAAGCGCGGTGGCATGACATCGGCCACATGGCCACGGACCTGCCTCGTCGGAACCCGTCGGGCACAGCATGGTTCATTAAAAGCGGCCGCGCAGGCCCACCTGCACGCCATGCGGCATCAATTGCAAGGTGAACGAGCGATGCCGGCTGTGTGCGTACCAACCGGTTGCTGCGCCGATCGCTATCCCAGCCAGTACGTCGGTTTGCCAGTGCCCGCGTGTCTTCATCCTGGCATAGCCATCGTAGACAGGTAATGCTGCCAGGGCATACACCCATGGCTGTTCATGACCGTATTCCAGGATAAATGGCGTCACCGCCGCGGCAAAGCTGGCGGCCTCGCCGCTAGGAAAACTCCGGTCGCGTGCTGAGCGGAACCATGCGTTGGGCCTGTCGGTATTCGTGGGACGCACGCGACGAAAGGTGCGCTTCAACACTTCCGTGCTTGCCGCGGAGATTAACAGGGCATCGATCGACTGCCAGTTGGTGCGGCCAAAACGTGTGTCCCCGCCTTGCCATACGCCGGACAACACCTCCGATGTGATCAACGTGCCGAGCATGATGTGCTGGGTGCGACGTGACCAGATGCCATCGTTGTCAACGCCCAGGCGATGATCAATACCGAGTGGGCCATTGCCCGCCAATGCGCCTGCCGTCGATAGACTACATAACGTGCCCACCAGCATTCGCTTCATGACCATGCACACCTCCAGATCGCCTTCGGCTTATTCAGAGTTGTTCCAGTTGATGCACCAATGCGGACGCCAAAACACCTGTGACACTTAATGCCAATACCGTCACGGAAAATGCCGGTGAAATACTTGGAAGACCAATCGCATATCCGACGTAGCCCAGGAGGTAAACTGCAAGGAACTGTGTCGGGCATATGAACAGAAGTGCCTTTTGCGCGTGGCGATCGCCTGCGTGAGTAAAAAATTGGGCAGCAAGGTATGCCGGTATCCACAGTAACGCAAGGCAGGCTATCAACAACTCAATGGGAAGGAAGAGCGTCATGTTCTTACCCAATCAATGTGGAGTTGTTTTGACGATAACACGCCAATGAATGCCGGACTCTCACACATTGTTGCAGCGTGGCTGGGTGGCTCTTGCGCCTGATCCGCGTGGATTGGCTCTGCCCGGTTCGAGCGCGAACCGGGCAGAGCCAATCCAGGTGCGCAGTGGCGAACTATCCTGATGGCGGAATGAGCGGTCCATCGCAGCCGTGGCCGGCAAACTGGGTGCGTCGCCGGGGCGGAATATGTGCAGGGGGAAGGGGCGCCGGATGCCCGCACCGAAGCGGCGGCTGACCAACACTACGCTTGGCGCCGCTCCGGTAGTGGCGCTCGCGTCGAGGGTTTCCTGTTGCGAGGTGGATAACGGTGAGAATTCCGGCGCGGCGTTGGCATATCCTTGGCCGATGAGGCGCTGAGGCGAGCGGGAAAACAGCCTTCGCGTCCGATCAGTCCATTGTGCACGGAGGAAAAGCAATGAGTGCCAAGCTCGTCTATCGCTTCGATTACATTGCGCCGAAGGCGGAGGTGGCAGTGTTCTTCCATGGACTGTCCGATGGCTTCACCAGTTTCAGCCTGCGCGTCTTTCCAGGCTTTGGCACTGGCGTCAGCCATCCGGTGGGCCATGTCACGCTGAGGCAAGAGGAGTTTTACCGCCATGTCGACGGCACCATGGCGCGCAAACTGTATGTGCACAATCTGGCGCCGCTCAATTCCTGCGCGGTAGATGTGCTCTTGTTCGAGGTGCCGGCCGTCCATTGAGTAGGCGATAGGAAGGCGGTGCAAAAGGCGAAGAGGGAGGTCGGGATGAAGGTGCATATCTGGTACGGCCCCAGTGGTGTGATCCTCGCGGTCGGTTCCGCACGGGAAGAGGCCGCACTGTTTCCTGTTTCCACGAGTGAGGATGTCAGGATTCTCGAAGCAGAGCTGCCCGGCGATGTGGTGCTGGGGAAGCTGCATGAAAGATACCGCGTCAACGTCAATACGAAGCAGCTTTTTGCGCATTAAGCCGCAGCAGCTGTGGTGTGGCCTGGCTCCGGAAGCACGCGCGTAAGGGGTGGTGCGATGTCTGGCTCGTAATCTGCTGGACACGCTGCGCAATCGGAAACTGGCATAAGCCGCCAAGGACACTGCCGCCGAAACCGGGCAGGAGTATCGCCCGGTAGCCGAGGGCCAGCGCGTGGCCGGCATCTATCGGTGCTCAGTCATGCTGGCCAGTGGCGTTACGCCATGCTCGATGACGGCATGGGATTTTCGCTGGCGCAGTGGTGGTTGGTGATCGAACAGCGGCTGGGGGAACCGGTCGCCGCAACGATGCGTGGCGGCAGCGTGTCATGGGAGATTGGCCGATGGATCAAACTTGGGATTTAACTGCGTGACGAGTTCTGCTATCGAAGCCGTGTGCCGAATGAACTTTCGAAGTACACCACCATCTTCAAGTGCCTGTGCTCGTCCACCACCAGGGTTTCGTGATGGAAATCCTGCTGTTGTCTCGCTGTGTTCAGGATTGATCCGATGCCACGTTGGGCCACCGCATTGCCTGGCGTGCTCCACTCGCGGCGAAAGCTCGGAGACAGCACATTCATCTCCTCGATCAACGCCAGCATGGCGGGGTCTTCCGGTGCGACGGCAACGTCATAACGAAACTGCGCAAGTAACCGAGGTGCATCGTCCTGCCAGGCGCACAACCGCCGTCGCATTTCGGGGGCGGTGAACATCATGCGCAGCAGGTTCCGGTCTTCCCGTGACCTGGCCCCCAGTTCAAACAGTGCGTCTGCCGCGGCATTCCATGCCACCACATCCCAGCGCAGGTTCTGAACATAGGCGGGCCTGGGGAGATCATCGAGCAATTGCTGGATGCCAGGCGTCACCGATACCCATTGATGCGCTTCCGGCGGCGGTGGGCGTCTGTGCGCCAGAAGAAACAGGTGGCTGCATTCGGCATCGTCCAGTTTGAGCGCATAGGCCACGCTCAATAGGAATTTCTCTGACACCTTGACTTCGCGACCCTGCTCGAACCAGGTGTACCAGGTCAGCCCCACGCCTGCCAGAGCCGCAACCTCTTCCCGGCGCAGTCCGGGCGTGCGGCGTCGTTCGGTCGCCGGTAAGCCGACATCGCCTGGCGTCAGCTTCTTGCGCTGGTGCATCAGAAATTCGGATAGCGCATGTCGCGTGCGGCCTAGGCTGCGTTCTCGCGTTGCTATTGTCATTGGTAATAGGATAAATAGTTAAATTGTCATGTGACTATATTGCACGGAAGATTGAGCTTTCGCAATCGCGTAGCGCGAGGATCAGCCGCCCATGACACAGCAAACACCATCTGCGACCCCTATCCCCATACCCAACGGTAATCGTCAAAAAGATGTCGGGCGCGCCGGGCCACTTGCCTGGGCAGGGCTTGCCCTCCTGTCTCTGCCAACTGTCATGCTCGGGTTGGATCTGACGCTGCTGCATCTGACCTTGCCGGCGCTGGCTGCCGATCTGCAGCCCACCAGTTCACAAGCGCTGTGGATCATGGACGCCTACGGCTTCCTGATCGCGGGCTTTCTCATCACGATGGGGACGCTGGGTGACCGGATTGGCCGTCGCAAGCTCCTGCTGATCGGTGCGGTGGCGTTTGCCGCAGCCTCGGTGCTTGCCGCTTTTTCGACCAGCGCCAACATGCTGATCGCAGCACGGGCGGCGCTCGGTGTGGCAGGCGCCACACTGATGCCATCGACGCTGGCACTGATCAGCAATCTATTCCCCAGCCCGCGCCAGCGGGCGCTTGGCATCGGCATCTGGGCAACGATGTGGGGGATTGGATATGCGTTGGGGCCGGTCGTGGGCGGACTGCTGCTGGAGTGGTTTTGGTGGGGGGCAGCGTTCCTGATTGCCGTTCCGGTGGTGATCCTGCTGCTGTTGCTCGCCCCATTGCTGTTGCCCGAGTACCGTGCGCCAGAGGCCGGGCGGCTGGACTTGCCCAGTGTGTTGCTATCGCTGCCTGTCATGTTGCCGTTCGTCTATGGCATCAAGCAGATCGCCAAATCCGGTATCACGCTCGATGCCATCGCCGCCATCCTGGTCGGCGTGCTGTTCGCTTGGATCTTCATCAAGCGTCAGCGGCGCTTGGCCGATCCGTTGCTTGATCTGAGCCTGTTCTCCAACCGGGCATTCTCGGTTGCACTCATCGTGCTGCTGTTCGGTCTTGTTGCGGTAGGTGGCACGATGCTGCTGGTCGCCCAGTACCTACAGTTGGTGGCAGGTCATTCCCCTGCAACCGCAGGGTTGTGGATGGGCCTGGCGGCGTTGGCCATGATCATCGGCGGCACGGGGGCGCCGCTCGTGGCCCGGGTCATCCGACCTGGATTCGTGGTCGCAGGTTCATTGGCGTTGTCGGTGGTGGGCTACCTGATGCTGACGCAGATGACGCCCGACACGGGAGGTGTGACATTGGCGGTTGCCGCACTGGCCTTGGCGTATCTGGGCAACGGCACGATCGCGGCATTGGGAACCGACCTGGTGGTCGGCTCTGCACCAGCAGAAAAAGCAGGATCGGCCTCGGCAATGACCGAGATGGTGCAGGACTTGGGCATTTCGTTAGGCGTTGCGCTGCTCGGGAGCATTGCCAGTGCGGTTTATCACCGCGCGATGTTGAACCATCTGCCCGGTGATCTTGAGGCGAGCATGCGCGAAGCCGTCGTTGATAGTTTGTGGGCGGCGTCCTCACTTGCGTCGGAGTTACCCGACGGCTTGATGGCGCAGGCACAAGTGGCGTTCATGGCAGGACTACATGGCGCCGCCATGTTCAGCGCAGCAAGTGTTGCCGTGTTGACCGTGCTATCCGCCGTGGCGTTGCGCCATGTGGGCGTGGTCACTCAGAGAGAAGGGGCGTGACTGTGGAACTCCGTCATCTGTGCTGTTTTCTGGCTGTCGCCGAAGCACTGCACGTCGCTCGCACCGCCGAGCCGGGAACTTGTCGGTCCAGCGCGGCTGCGGATGCCATTTTTCGCGCAAACTAACGGCCAATGCCGGTCAGCGCGGCTGAGAGTGCCCAGAGACGCTCGGCCTGGCGTGGGTCGATGGCGTGCGAACGGACACCGGCAAACGATGGTGGCGTGCTATCGTCAATGGCGGCAATGTCGCAATCCTCGCAATACAGGCCGCCCATGCCGTGCAACCGTTGAGCAGTGGCGGCCCATACCTGCGTTGCGGCACCTTGCTGTGGCGTCTTGAACGTCGGATCGGCGGGATGGCCATGGGCGTCAAGCCAGCCAGCGGCCGTCATCTCGTCTTGCGTCAGGTGGCGCTGCAGGGGTGTGAAGATCTTGCCGGGGTGCAGGGAGAAGGCCCGGATACCCTCGCGCTGTCCGAGCCGGTCGAGCTGGACGGCGAACAAGGCGTTGGCCGTTTTCGATTGGCCATAGGCCAGCCACTTGTCGTAACCGTGCGCGAAGTGCACGTCGTCCCAGCGCATCGCCGATTGGTGATGTCCCGCTGATGACACCACCACCACCCTCGCGCCCCCTTGCAGCGCCGGCCAGAGCAGATTGACCAGTGCATAGTGCCCCAGATGGTTGGTGGCGAACTGGGCCTCCCAGCCCGGTCCCACACGGCGTTCCGGGCATGCCATGATGCCGGCATTGCAGATCAGGATGTCGATGTGCCGGCACATTTCCAGACAGCGGCGGGCAAAGGCGCGCACGCTGGTCAGGTCGGCAAGGTCCAGTTCTTCGACCTGCACCTTGGGCATGTCGCTGCAGCGCGCGCGTGCGGCCGCGACGTCGCGTGCGGCAACGATGACCCGCGCACCGGCAGCGGCCAAGGCGCGCGTCGTCTCCCAGCCCAGGCCGGAGTGTCCCCCGGTGACGATGGCGGTGAGTGGGGACAGGTCGCGCTCGGCAAGCACCTCCGCCGCGGTTGTTGCCGCGCCAAAGCCGGAATGGAGGGGAGATTGTTGGCTGTTCATGAGGCATCCTTTGTGTCGGAGGTAGGTGGGGGAAGCATGCGTTCGGCATTGTCCGGGTTAAAATCGGGACTGTGAATGCAAAAAACGCTAATTCTTTGTCGAGATCGTCCGAATTTGCCATGGATCCCCTGTCGGACGTCCTCTCCGTCCTGAATATGCAAAGCTCTGTTTTCGCCGGCCTAAAAGCCGGTGGAAAGTGGGCCATCAATTTTCCGCCGCCAGAAGGGATCAAGTTCAATGCCGTCGTGGATGGGGCGTGCTGGTTGGCCGTGGACGGCATGGAACACCCCATTCGACTCCAGGCGGGCGATTGCTTTTTGCTGTCGCGCCAGCGCGCGTTTTCGCTGTGCAGCGACTTGGCGCTGCCGGCGATCGCGTCCGATGAAATTTACCGTCATGCGAGCAATGGTGTGGCGTGCTACGGCCCGGGCGATGCGTTCTTCCTGATTGGCGGGCGCTTTGCCTTTGGTGAAGAGGCCAGCCTGCTATTTGATGGTTTGCCGCCGGTCGCCGTTATCAAAGGCGGTTCAGATCAGGCGCAGGTGCTGAACTGGGCGCTGCAGCGGCTTGCCCATGAGCTGGCCGCGCCGGCGCCGGGCAGTGCGATCATGGTGCGTCATCTCGGCCACCTGATGCTGGTACAGGTGCTGCGCTTGTATCTGGCCCAGGAAGGCAATACCACGCCGGGGTGGTTGCTGGCGGTGGCTGATCGCCGCATTGGTGCCGCCATCCAGGCGATCCACGCCGATCCTGCGCGCGCCTGGACGGTCGCAGCGATGGCCCATATCGCAGGCGTATCCCGCTCGACCTTTGCCTTGCGCTTCAAGCAGAAAGCTGGCGTCGCGCCGTTGGAGTACGTCCTGCGCTGGCGCATGCAGTTGGCCGCGCGGTCGCTGAAATCACATCACGCCAGCATTTCCGTGATCGCGCAGAGCTTGGGCTATGACTCCGATAGCGCGTTTAGCCACGCGTTCAAGCGCATCATGCAATGTTCGCCCCGTCAGTACAGGGACAAGCAGGTGAGCATGCCGCAGCCATAGGGCGGCGGCATGGGAGGTCGCCTGATGCGATGCAGGAGCATGGCTTGGAACGTGCAACGGCAGTTGCTGGCTGAACGCCGGCGTACATGCTGATGATGTCTGGCGCCAGGGCTCGGTAGGCGCTGGTCAGCTGGCAGCCTATTAACGAGATGGTCGGCTCTACTCTTCCCCACCAGCCATTTGGGCATGCGGCCGAGGCCGCACCAGGTGTCGCTGATGGTATTGCGGTATTTCGGTGCGAGCCGTTGACCGCTGAGATGTTCTTCGTGGCCCTGGACACGCTGGAGCACTGGACCTTGTTGCAGGCATTTCAACGTATTATCAACTCAGAGAATCAGGGATCCGCATGATCATGCCAATTTCGTCAACCCATTTTTGGGGGAGCTAGAAATGCAACGTCGTCAATGGTTATGTATGGCAGGGACTGTATTCGCATGGCCTTTCTTCGCTCAAGCAAGCGAGGCGACGATGGGCAAAAATCCCCGTTTTGATGAACTGATGAACCATTTTGTTGAAAAAGATGGTTTTAACGGGGTCGTACTCGCGGGGCGGAATGCCAAAATTGACTTCCTGCGCGGGTACGGGATGGCAAATGCGGAAGCCGGGTTGCCGATGACGATAACAACCCGGTTTGAGACAGGATCAGTTTCAAAATGGATAGCGGCGATCGTTGTCATGAAACTCGTTGAGCAGAACTTGCTTGCCCTGGATAGGCCTATCGCGGTCTATCTGCCGCAATATAGAAAAGATATCGGCAATCATGTCACGCTGCGTCATCTGATGAGCCACAGCAGTGGTATTCCAAATGACATCAATGCTGCCCGGAAGGCTGACCCCGCTATAAAGTTGATAGAACTCCCCCAAATGGAGGCAGTACACCGCTATGCCAGCGGTGATCTGTTGTTCAGACCAGGCACGGCATGGGACTATTCGCATGCAAACTGGTTGGTCGCCAAGGCCGTCGTTGAAGTGGCCACCCAGAAAAGCTATAGCGAGCTTGTGCGAACTTTGCTGATCACCCCATTGGGATTGAACGATTCCGGCATTTTTACTGGCCTGTCCTCAGATGTCACGGGGATGGCAATTGGTTACGCAAAGTTACTGCCGCTTCCCGAGCGAAAGATAAGCGGCTTGCCGGACTATATGGCAATGGCAGGTGGCTTCTATGCTACCGGCGCCGACCTCCTCAAGCTGATGGATGGCGTTCTTCGCGCTGACGGCATCCTGAGCACATCGTCACGACAAACACTGATGCGCGTCAACATGCCGGACCAACACTATGCCTTGGGTGGGCGTACGCGCACCGAAATGGTGGCCGGCATGGCACGTGAGTGCGCATGGCAAGATGGATCGAATGGCGGTTTCAGGATCCTCGCACGTCGCACCCTACAAGATGGTCATACTGTTGTCGTGTTGACTAATGCCAGTTTCGATTACCAGAAATTGGGCGATGTAGGGGATGCCCTGCTGGCGGAAACCTATGCCTAGGGAAGTCACTTCAGCTATTTACTCAGTGTTTCCTTAAGCAGATCGATGGATGGTAATGATGTTTTACGAGGGATCAGTGGCGTGGGGCCGGGCACGCCATCAACGCGCTCCGGGGATACGATTCCGGTGAACGTTTGTCCCGTTCGATCTTGAATCGGCCCGCCGCCAGTGCAAGAATGAACCCGCTAACCGTGAGAATCGTTCTCACAATGCTCCTGTCGCATGCCATCGCGGCTTGCTGACAGGATCCTGCGGTGTTGTCGTCGCAGGCGTTGCGGTCGTAACCCGTCCTTTAATGACCGACGTTCCCGCCGGTCCTGTCGCGCCAAGCGACTGCTGCAGACCTGACATCTGGTCGGGCCAGACTGGTATGGGTGTGTTCCATTGCCCGTACCCTGGGAAGTTTTCCTATTCACGCTTCCATGATTGCGGCCCTGGTTCGCCTGATCCATGGGCCGCCCTTGCGCGTTGCGCGTCTGCCTTGCCATGCCGCATTTCGGTATGGCATTCACGGGGACATCAGCATCCCCGTGCCGGGGCACTGGTGTCTTCTTCTTTTTGAGGAGAGTCGTCATGTCTCACGCAATTTATGATCGTGCGCCGCAGTCGGCGCTGTGCATGCTGGTGGGCGGTGGACGCCAGGTGGTTGAAGGGTTACCGAAAGCCGATGGCCTGCGTGCAGGCCTGCGTTCAGGCAAGCCGCATCGGGCGCGCCTTTTTTCGTTCAGGTGGCCGGCTTGGCTGTCCGGTCGGCATCAACACCATTGGCTGCGTGCCATCCGGTGTGCCCCTTCCTTTTCCGCGCAGGGCAGGCGGCAGGGCAGGGCGGCATTGCTGCAGGCGCCGGCCGGTGTGTCGTGCGGCGCGAAAGCGCTGTGGGGATGGCCCCGTTATTCAGCAGGGAGGCAGTCATGAAAACTGATGCGCAGCAAACTGGCGATACCACGCCGGAAGACAATCCAGATGAGGTCTGCTATCGGGATGTCTGCCCGAGCTGCCCCAGCACGGAGGCGCGGTACCGCTGCTGGGAAGTGCAGGAAGGGGACTACATGCACCTGTACTGGCGTGTGTTCTGTCGTGACTGTGGCCACATGAGTAGTGGCGTCCACACGGTTGAAAATAGCCAGTTCAAGCAAGCCCATGCCGTGCAGGGCATGAGGTCTTGACAGGTAGGGGGCAAAAAGCAGTCATCGTGTCAGAACCTGATGCGGGAACACGGTTGTTCCCGCTTCGGGAGCCGGTGCTCCCGCTGCATTTCATCGGAGGGCATCATGCACAAAGACAGTGAGTATCGTGGTTCAAAGCGGGAGCGCCATATCGACCGCGAAGAAGACCGGGTTTGGGCGGAGTTTTATCGGCGTGTGACCGATCCGTCCGTGGCCGCCGAACTGATTGCTTACATGGATCAGGACAGTCAAGTGAAGGCCAGGCATGCTGGCCTGTATCTGCGGTGCCGCCAGTCGCTGCGCCGCGAGAAGGCCCGCATCATGCGGGCACGCAGGGTCGGCGTTGTGGTCCGCGCGCTACTGTATGGTGTGTTCGTCCTGCCATGCAGTATGGCGGTCAAGACACTGCGCTTTTGCGGCGCCGCCGGCATGGCATGCGCCGCACCGCACGCGGAACCTGCGATCACCCAGTTGAGCAAGATCGGGCGGGGCGCAAATGCCAGCCAGACCCAAGATGCGCCACCAGCGCAGGAAAAACCTGCCGGTCGCCGTGCCAAGCAAGGCTGAACATCTGATCGGTGTTTATGCAATGCAGCGCGCCAGTGCCTCGTCGATCAGGCGATGCAGCTGGCGCGTCTGGCTGGAGTGCCCCCAGTAGTGGCGCTTGCAGCGCTTGATGTAGGCATTGAGGTCATCGAGACTTTTGATCCCCACCGGTTCGATATCGGTGAGGTAGATGAAGTACGCGATCTCCGCTGATGTCAGTCGAATATGTTGTCCCAGTCGCAGCATGTTCCTGTGCCAGTCCGGCACCCTCCTAATCGATACAAATCCCGTTTGCTGGCGCTTGTGGCCACGCAATGGGCTGGTACTCATGATAGGCACGGAGTGTGGACGTTTCAACCGTCTGTATGCGTACCGGACACGCCGGTGTGGCGCGGCGGTGGCGTGTTGGTGGGACAGGGAAAACAGCGTTGTGTGGGCGTGATGGAGGATATGATGAAACGAAATCAGATGGATGAGGTCGGCGGCGCGGCCCGGTATCCGGGTCAGCAGGTCGTTGTTGACGCAGTCATTGCGCGCCTGGAAGCGGTGGCGCCGGGAAGATGCCTGCAGGCGCGGGACGGTACGCCATTCATCCGCACCGACCGGATTTGCGCCTGTTTCTGCAACCTGGCGACCGGTGTTTTGTGTTCCGCTAGAGATATCTGCTACCGCTACGGTGGAGTCGATGAGGCCGGGTTGGGCGCTGCGCAGGAGCATATCTTATGTGCCGGAGAGCTATCGCAGGGAGGGCACCGTGGATGACATCGAACAGGTTGTAGGGCAGGCCGAGTTTGCTGAACTGGAACTGGCGCGTGCTGCGTACCATCCGTCTCATCCTGAAACAGTGGTAAGACTCGACGAGGCCTTCCAGCAGATATACCGGATCGGCTATGACGCTTACTTTGTGGGCATTACCGCGATGCCGCAGGTGCTCGCTGGCGCGGCTTGGATGGCTGG
This sequence comes from Massilia sp. BJB1822, assembly GCF_013369485.1. GTDB lineage: Bacteria > Pseudomonadota > Gammaproteobacteria > Burkholderiales > Burkholderiaceae_D > Rugamonas. The sequence continues at coordinate 82,921 of NZ_JABWEB010000016.1, read as the reverse complement.
CATGTGGCACGCAGGCTTCGCTGCCGCGCGCGGCGACGGAGCCAGATTGGGCTGCCATTGCGATTGTCCGCGTGGCTTCTTGTGGGGACGGGCGTACAGGGTGTGCGCACGCGAGGAGGCCATCCGTAACAGGGCCGCTGCGCGCATGGCTAGCGTAGCGATAGTTAAAATGGCACTTGTCGACGTGACGCAATAGGTGTCGTGCGACGTTGGAAAATCCATGGTTAGGGGCGGCTCTTTGCGAGGCGCCCCTTTTTCTTGCGCCGTGCGGACGACGGCCGTAGGTCTTCCAACGGCCTGGTTTTGGCTGTCGCTCGCCTCAACCCAACCTGCCCGCCGACACTCAGTGATGGGCTGCGCCCGTGTGGTGGCAAAACGTGACTATCTGTGAGTTTTGGGCAAGCAATTTTTGCCATACTCATCATGCTTACTATTCACGTTGAGATGAAAGAAAGCAACGGAGGCTACCTATGGGGTTGCGGCTCGTATGGTGCTTGTTGGCATGCATGTTGGTATTGGCGCCCGGCTATGCCGGTGAACCGGGTGTGAACGATACCCAGATCCGGCTGGGTATGGTCAATGCACAGACCGGCGCCGCCTCCGGCTTGGGGCGCGCCATGCGCGATGGCGCTACCGCCGTCTTCCAGGACGTGAACAGCCGGGGCGGCGTTTACGGCCGACGCATCGAGCTGGTGGTGGCGGACGATGGCTACGATCCCGACCGGGCAGTGGACCAGACCTTGATGCTGATCGAGGAAAAACAGATATTTTCCTTGTTCGGCTATGTGGGCACGCCCACCACCAATGCCGTGATTCCCATCGTTCAGGAAATGAAGGTGCCGCTGGTGGGCGCCTTTACCGGCGCCATGGCCCTGCGCCGGCCGGTGGTGCGTGAAATTATTAACTACCGCGCCAGCTATGACGATGAATCGGATGCGCTGGTGCAGTATTTTGTCAGCTTGGGTGCCAAACGCTTTGGCGTCATGTACCAGGACGATGGTTTCGGTCACGCCGTGCTGGATGGGACTGTGCGTGCCTTGAAGCGGCGCGGTTTGGAATTGGTCGCCAAGGGTTCCTTCCAGCGGGGCACCATCGCGGTCAAGGCGGCGCTGGCGGCCCTGGTTGGGCAGGATCTGGAGGTCGTCGTCATGGTTGGACCGTATACGCCGGTGGCGGCCTTCGTGCGCGAGGCCGGCAAGGCCGGGCTGAAGGCGAGCCTGGCGACCGTCTCCTTTGTCGGCACCGACAGCTTGTTGCAACTGCTCGGTGCTGAAGGCAACGGTATGCTGATTTCGCAGGTGGTGCCGCTGCCGGATGACCATAGCCTTCCCGTCGCCGCCGATTGCGCCGCCTTGTTGAACAGGTATGTGCCGGGCAGCCGGCTGTCCTTTGTGAATTTTGAGGGATGCATTGCGGCCAAAGCGATGGTGGCGGCCATGCTTCAGGCTGGCCCCGGCCTGACGCGGGAGCGTCTGATCCAGAGTTTCGAGGCGTTCGACCAGTTTGACATCGGTGGCCTGCGGCTGACGCTGCGCCCGGACAATCACCAGGCGTCGACGACCGTGTTCCTGACCCGTATTGTGGACGGCAAGATTGTTCCTGTCGTGCCGCCGGGTGATTAGTGCTATGTCGCGCGCCAGATCAGTATCGGTTTGTCCGCATGCCGTATTCCGTTGGGGCATCCCGTGAAAATTAAGACCAAGTTGATCAGCAGTACGGCGGTCCTCCTGGCCGGGCTGGCGGTGATGGCGGCCACCAGCGTATTGGTCGTGAAAGGCATCGAGAACCATGTATATCGCTTGACCGGGCAGACCATCCCCCTGTATGCCGATGCGCTGCGTTTGCGCTACACCGTGCAGGATATGGCATCGGATTTCTTTGAACTTGGCAAGGCCGAGAACGTTGAGCAATTGGATCAGGTGTCCGCGCGCATTGTTGCCAACCTCAAGGCCGCCGAGGTCATTAGCAATGGCTTACAGCTACGGGGCGAGGCCAATACGCCGCGCTACCACATCGCGTTCGCGCGGGAACACCGCAGCATGCAGCAGGTGGTGCAGAATCGGCTGGCAAATGTGGCCTACTACACGGAGCAGGCCAGCACCATTCGCCAGGTGCTCGCTCAGATTGGGCAGTCTGCCCGGTCGGCACGAAGTAAGATACGCCAGGTCGATAGCCAGGCCAGGGATACTGCGGCGGAGGTGCAGCAGGAGAGCCAGCGTTTGAATCAGAACGTCCGCTACCTGGCCGAGCTGCGCAGGAGTATCCAGGACATGCAGCTGGCCATGGCCGAGACCGATGTCGTCAAAAGCCGCTACCGGATCGGTCCCTTGCGTGAGCGCCTGACGGCAGCGCTCGCGCACTTGTCCGATCCTGGCCAGGGCCATGCCAATCCCGTCCAGCGCGCCTTGCAGGTGCAATTGCACGATACCGCCCGCCTGCTGCTGGATCCCCAGGCAGGATTACTGGTGCTGCGGGCCAATGTGTTTGCCAATGGCGAGCTGGAAGTGGCGTACCGCTCGCTCAGAGGACAGATCGCCGGCACGCTGGCGGCCGCCCATCAGCGGTTGGCGGAGGAGCGCGATCCGATCGAATTGCAGCTGGCGGTGGGACGCGACAGGTTGGCGGCGGCCAACCGTTACCGGGATATCGCGGCCCGCATCGAGGATGCCAGCGGTGAAATCAATCTTGCCGTCAATACCATCAGCATTGATGTCGGTGAAGTCATGCTTGGCAGCTCCGCCGGCCTGGTCGCTGGACTGCAGGCCGATATGCTGCGCCTGATCGGGGCCGTTCATCACGACGTGGCGGCCATGCAGGCACTTCTGCAGAGCATTGGGCAGCGCGACTTGCAGGCCGAAGTGGGGGCGATTGATATTTTTCTGGAGACGGTGCGGCGCTCGGTGGAGCAGCTCATCGTCGCCAAGACCAGCGTGCTGGCGAGCCAGGTCGCGTTGAACAAGGCCATCGACCATGTGCGTGCTTTTGAGCGGCAGCAGGTGGCCTATACAGAGCAGCAGGTGGCGCGCATCAGTGAGCAACAGAACCGTGTGGTGGCCCAGGTGCTGGAACGGGTGCGCAATGCGTTTGTGCTGATTCTGGGGATCGCGCTGGCCCTGCTGCTCGCCTGCGTGGCGATCGCGGGGATGATCAGTCTCTCCATTGCCAGGCCACTGGCACGCCTGTCTGGTGCCATTGACCACATCCGCAGTGGCCTGGACCTATCGGTGCGCGTGCAGCAGCATGGCAACGATGAACTGGGCGTGCTGATCAATGGCTTTAACGGCATGCTGGCCGAGGTCGAGCAGCGCGACATCGCGCTCAAGCAGGCCAAGGCTGAAGCCGATGCCGCCAATCGGGCCAAGTCTGAGTTCCTGGCCAAGATGAGCCACGAAATCCGCACTCCCATGAATGGCGTGCTGGGCATGACGGAGCTGTTGCAGCGTACTGAATTGAGTCCCAAGCAGCAACGCTTTGTCCAGACCGTGCATCGTTCGGGCGAAAGTTTGTTGAGCATCATCGACGATATTCTGGATTTCTCCAAAATCGAAGCGGGCAAACTGGTGCTCGAGCAGATTCCATTCGACCTGCGCCAGGTCATCGACGATGTGGTGGCCTTGTTTGCCGACGGCATCCAGCGCAAGGCGATCGAGTTCACCTGCCGGGTTGCCGATGATGTGCCTCAGCATGTGCTGGGCGATCCCGTGCGTCTGCGCCAGATTCTGACCAATTTGCTCAACAACGCCACCAAGTTCACCGAGCGGGGAGAGATATCCGTGGAAGTGACTCGCGTCGGTCCCGGCCGGATTTGCCTGCAAGTGGCCGACACCGGTATCGGCATGACGCCGGAGGCCGCGGCGGCGGTGTTCGAGCCGTTCCGCCAGGCCGACAGTACCACTTCGCGCAAATATGGCGGTACAGGGCTGGGGCTGGCCATCATCAAGCAGTTGGCGGAGATGATGGGGGGCGCCATTGTGCTGACCTCTGGACTAGGGCTGGGGTCGCGCTTTGCGGTGACCGTTGCGTTCGAAACGGTGGCGCAAGCTGGCGTGCCGGCGGCGCCCATCGCACGCGCATCGTTCGGTGGCTTGAACGTCCTGATTGTTGACGACAACGAGACGAACCGGAACATCTTGCTGCAGTATGCCATCGAGTGGCAGATGGCTGCGGCCAGTGCGGCAGATGGTGCCGGGGCGCTGGCGCTGCTGCAGCGGGCGCAAAGCAATGGCCGCCCGTTCGATCTGGCCATCGTCGACATGCGCATGCCGGGGATCGATGGCATCGAACTGGTACGCCTGATCAAGGCCGATGCCAGCATGGCGGCGCTGCGCATCATCATGCTCAGTTCGCTCGATGCCTCGGCCGGCTTGCGCCAGGTGTTGGCGCTGGGCGTGGACTACTGTTTGACCAAGCCGGTGCGCATGGGAGAGCTGCTTGGCTGCGTCGAAGCCATCAGTGGCGTAGGCGCGCCGGTGCGCCCGGCGTTGTCAGGCGCACCGGTTCCGGCGCCGGATCGCCTTGCTCCGGTAGGGGCGCACATGCTCTTGGTCGAGGACAACGCGATCAACCAGGAAATCGCCCTGGCCATGCTGGAGGATACCGGTTACGAAATCACGCTGGCCGACAATGGACGACGCGCGCTGGCGGCCTGGCAGCAGCGGGAGTTTGAGGTGATCCTGATGGATTGCCAGATGCCGGAAATGGACGGATTCGAAGCCACCAGCCGGCTACGGCAGTTGGAAGTGGAGTGCGGCCGTCGTCGCACGCCAGTCATTGCCCTGACCGCCAACGCCATTCTCGGCGACCGCGAGCATTGCCTGGACGCAGGCATGGACGACTACATCGTCAAGCCGTACACCCGCCAGATGCTGCTGGAAGTGCTGTCGCGCTGGAGCCTGGCGCCACCTGCGGCTCCGCTGCGTTTGTCCGAAGGAGCCGAGCCGGCAGGCCCGCCGCACGCAACAGCACCAATACGGGCTGTAGAGGCATCGCCAGAAATCACGCTCCTGGCCGAGGCGGGAGAGCCGGCCGCGCTCGATCCGGCCGCGTTGCAAAACCTGCGTGCGATGCGGCGCCCAGGCCGCCCTGATGTGCTGGGCCGCATCATCGATCTGTTTTACCTTGATGCCCCGCGTCTGTTGGATGAGTTGCAGGTCGCCGCCCAGGCTAGTGATGCGCAGGCCTTGCGGCTGGCGGCGCACACCCTCAAATCGAGCTGCGCCAACGTCGGGGCGTTGCGTCTGTCGGGTACCTGCCGGGAAATTGAACAATGCGCGCGCGGCAACGATGTGGACAGCGCACTGGCCCATATCCATGGCATCCAGGGCGAACTCGATCGCGTCCTGGCTGCGCTGGCCATTGAAAAGGAAACCGTATGAACCCACAAATCCCGCCAGAGCCTCTGGTACTGGTGGTCGATGACGATGTCATGACCCGTATCCTGGTGACTGAAGCGCTGGAGCCGGAGGGTTTCCGGATCGAGGAAGCAGACGGCGGGCTGGAGGCCATCGAGTTCTTTCAGCGTGGCTCGCCTGATCTGATCCTGCTTGATGTGACCATGCCCGGCATGAGCGGCTTTGAATGCTGCGAAAGGCTGCGCCGCCTGCCTGGGGGAGCGCATGTACCCATTGTGGTGTTAACCGGTAATGACGATGACGCGTCCATCAAGGAGGCGCTGGAAGCGGGTGCCAGCGACTTCATTGCCAAACCCATGCAGTGGCGTCTGCTGGCGCACCGGTTGCGCTATCTGCTGCGTTCCAGCAGCGCGCTGGCCGAACTGAGCCGCATCCGCGATAGTCTCGGTCACGCGCAAGCGCTGGCCCGCCTCGGCAACTGGGAATACCGGCTCAGCACCGGCACGGGCTATTGGTCGCCGCAACTGTCCCGAATCCTGGGCCAGACGCCGGAGGCCGGGCCTGCCACTTTCGACCGCTTACTGCTGTGCGTACCGGAAGACCAGCGGCCCCAGGTACTTGACGCCTTCATGGGGCTGCATGCCGGCACCGGCAGCTACGCTCTGGAGCATCGGGTGCGGCATGGCGATGGCAGCGAACGCCACGTTTTTCATCAGGCCGAGGCGGTACATGAGGCGGGGCGCCTGGTACTGTTAAGAGGCACTTTGCAGGACATCACGGAGCGTAAGCAGCAGGAGCTGCGGATAGAGTACCTAGCCAATCATGATGCGCTGACCGGTCTGCCAAACCGCAACCTGTTAAATGACCGGCTCAGCCAGATCATCGCCCGCGCGCGGCGTACGGGTTTGCACCTTGCGACCCTGGTGCTGGATCTGGACCGCTTCAAGTTCGTCAACGACAGCTATGGCCACCCGATAGGCGATGCGCTGTTGCAAGCTGTCGCCGACCGGCTCAAAATGGCCGTGCGCGAGGGCGACACGGTGGCCCGCTTGGGGGGCGATGAATTCGTGATTTTGCTGACCGACCTGGCCGATACCCAGACGGCGGAAGATGTTGTACAAAAAGTGCTGTCCATGTTTGTCGATCCCTTCTTGCTGGGCGAGCATACACTACATATGAGCACCAGTATCGGCGTGAGCGAGTTTCCGGCCGACGGCGACAGCGGCGAGATCTTGCTCAAGACGGCTGACGCCGCGCTTTACAGCGCCAAGGACAAGGGGCGCAACTGCTATCAGTTTTACAACCACAAGATGGGCGCTCTGATGGAAGAGCGCGCTGACATCGAGCACGCCTTGCACCAGGCCATGGCGCGGGGGGAACTGGAACTGCATTATCAGCCCAAGGTCGATCTCAATAGCGGAAAAATCTACGGCATGGAGGCGCTTTTGCGCTGGCGTCGCCCGGGGATTGGCCAGGTGCCGCCGGACCGCTTCATCCCGTTGGCCGAGGAAACCGGCCTGATCGTGCCAATCGGCGACTGGGTACTGCGCACCGCATGCGCGCAACTTGGCGCCTGGCATGCCAGCGGATTTTCCCACCTCACGATGGCGGTCAATGTGTCGGTACGCCAGTTTCGGCAGATCAGCATGCCTGATCTGGTGCGCGAGGTGCTGGCCGACAGCGGTGTGCCGGCCCAATGCCTGGAGCTGGAACTGACCGAGAGTCTGCTGATGCAAAACCAGGAACTGGTGGTGCGCGATTTGAATCAGCTGAAGGAGATTGGCGTGACGCTGTCGCTGGACGACTTTGGCACCGGCTATTCCAGCCTGTCGTATCTCAAGCAATTTCCCATCGATGTGGTCAAGATCGATCAATCCTTTATCCGCGATGTGACCGATAGCGTGGACGGCGCTTCGCTGACCAAGTCGATCATTGCCATGGCCAAATCCCTGAATATGTCCACTGTCGCCGAAGGCGTGGAGACCGAAGGGCAGCTTGGTTTCCTCAACACCAACCGCTGCGATGCCATACAGGGCTATTACTTCAGCCGTCCGCTGGCCCAAAGCGAGATAGGCGAGTTGCTGCAGGCCGGCACCCGCCTACCGTCCGACAGCTGCCATGGCGAACCGCAACAGCGCGTCTTACTATTGGTCGATGACGAGGACAATATCCTGTCGGCGTTGCAGCGGGTGCTGCGCCGGGACGGTTACCGGATACTCAGTACCACCAAGCCGCAGGAAGCGCTGGAATTGATGGCCATTCACCCGGTGGGCGTGATCGTCTCGGACGCGCGCATGCGGGATATGGCGGGCACAGAACTGCTGCGCCGCGTCAAAGGACTGCATCCGGAAACGGTGCGCATCATGCTCTCTGGCTATACCGAACTGAATTCGGTGACCGAAGCCATCAACGAGGGCGCCGTGTACAAATTCATCACCAAGCCCTGGAATGACGAAATACTACGCGAACACATACGGGAGTCGTTCCGCCGCTATGAAGCGGGCGCGCAACGATCGGAACCTGGGCCTGCGCAGGCGTCCGATGCCGCCGCCATAGATGGCGCCGTATAGCGCTGTTTGCGCGATTGGCATAGGGAACATACGTGATGCAGCATCAACAATTCTTCGAAGGCCTGCACGCGCTGGCCGCAGCCGCCTTTCCCAAGCATTGCAGAGCCTGTGGACGGACCTTCGCCACGGCGGAGGAGTTCATGTCGCTGACGCAGGCGATCCGCCAGAGCATGACCGGATTGAAGGAAGGCTTCGACGACAATAATATCGCCATTGTTGAGGCATACAGGAATTGTCCGTGCGGCTCGACGCTGATGGGCCTTTTTTTGAATCGGCGCGATATTTCCGACGCCGGGCGGCGCCGTCGCGTACTGTTCAATAAGCTCCTGCCGCATTTGCAGGCAAAGGGAATGGGGCGTACCGAGGCGCGGGGCTACCTGCTGGGCATATTGCGCGGCAAATCGTAGCTTCCATCCCTGGGAGCACGCTGGCGCCGAAGAACGTGTCGAGGCCGCCTCGGTTTGCCCGGAAAGTCGTGGCGCTTCAGATAGCTTGAAGTAGGTGTTTTGTACTGTGCACGTCTCATCGAAGAACGGCATGATTGATCGGCTGTACGACCAATTGCGCGTGTCAGCTTGGGAAGGCGTGCGTGGTCGGCCAACTTTACCTTGGATTGGGTAGGGCTATCGCGGCCCGATTGGGCAAGGCTCTGTCAATGCGGCCCGCAGATCAGGGCGCTTGGAAATCCCCGTCCTTGTAGGGCGGGGAAATAATCGGTCGGAAAAGCACGACTGGCTTAGCCGATGTTGCCGGTGGCTATAAAGCTGAAATTGCGATCCGTGCTGGTGCCCTTGGAATCGCCCGTTTGGACAGTGACGCTGCTGGCGGACAAAGATGGGAAGATAACATTGTCGAGTGTGCTTTGGCCGGCGCCATATCCCCACTGCGACCCGACAACTGCCGGATTAGTCGTGAAAACGGGTTGGAACAGAATGGTATAAGTACCGGTGCTTTCTCTTCTAGCGCTAAAGCCACCTGAGCCGGACTGGATCGTACCGTTTGCGTTGATGCTGCCCCACAGCGTAGTTTGCGTAGACATGACCGATTCTCCTTCTAGATGGTGCGGTTGAAAGGACGTCCTGTAACGACGGTGAATGATCATATGATGGATGGCGGTGGGCGGAGCATACGAGTGCGAATTAAAGAGCTTGATATTTCCGCCGCCGCTGCGCCTCAGGCCGGACGGCAGTTGCGTTCTTTCAGATTGAAACGGGAGAAGTGTGGTTTAAGTTGAACATTCGCTTGTACTGCACCCTTGCATGGGAGAAGGCTTGACTGTCTGTGTGGATGCGTTGAGATGTATGCCGTTAGCGGCATGCCTGCTTCATGACCGTTCATTGGCCTGGATAGGCGCGCTACGCTTGCTTGCCAGATTGCAGATCACGCCATGGTCTGTAAGACCGCCTGTGGAGAACAGCTCGTAGAGTAGCTGGGCGCCGAAACGCACGGCGATGTCGTTGATGAAGAGTCCCTGGCTGGCCAGCGCGACGCGTACGGAACACGATGGTGTGTTGTCCTCGGCCATGGAGGCATCGAGTAATTCGGGATAGCGTTCGGTGACGCAGGGCAGGCGCGGGCCAGCCTGCGCCCGCCCGGACGATTGGCTCGGCGGCTGCCCCAGGACCACCTGTGCGTCGGCTTCGCGGTTGCCGAGATCGAGCCAGTAGCGGTAGCGTTCCCCCGAAAACAGGAACATGTGGATTGCACGCCGCGCCGCCCGGCTATCGACGCAGCCGATCAGGATGTCGGCCATGGCCCGGGTGTGCTGGCCCTTGTTCTGCCAGTACGCTTCGATGGTGCTGGGGGCCGCCTCCCAGTCCAGGCCGTAAAAGTGATTCAGCCGCGTCATCGTCACCACCGCTTTGCACTGCCCGACGTCGGCCGGGCTGTACAGCTGCCTGCCCACATTCGCCTCGCTCACCGTATCCGGGTCAAAGGCCGTCACGGCCAGGCCATGCGGATGGCCGAGCGCGCGCATGGCGATATCGAGCCGGGCCAGGCAGGCCGCCATTTGCGCGCCATTGCCGCCCACGCCCGCCAGGTGGACGGTGACGCGCCGCGTCAAGAGTACCGGATCAATCCGATGGCTGGCATTTGCCATGGTCAAGCACCGCGTTGGTGAACGTCGTCGCGCGCGCCGTGCAGGTGGCGCGCCGCCAGCGCGTTCAGTGTCATGTTCAGCGGCACCAGTACCCGCTGCGGAAAGCGCTGGAAGCGCTGGTCGAGCTGGGCGCGCCAGAAGGCATGGGCGCCGCCCGGAAAGCGCAGCAGACCCTGACGGACATTGGGGTGGGTGAATAACGAGGAGAAAAAGGCCGTTTCCCAGGCGGCGAGCTGGTCCGCCACGGGGCCGCTGGGCAGGATGACATTGCCCCGGCAGATGCCACCATCCTCGTAGACGTTGAAGTAAGGCGCCCGGTACAGCGGGCTGTCCGGCGTGGGGCGGTGGGAACCCTTGAGCGCCCAGACCCGCCACTGACTGCCGGACGCGAAAAAGACCAGCGCCGGGTGGGGCACCTCGGCGCCCCGTTCACCGATTAACGGATCGCCGCTGCGAAAGGCGATATGCCGGCGCTGGGGCGGGCACCACCAGATGAGGGCATCGCCATCGGCGTACAGCACGCTGCCCGGCAGAAAACCGGCATGCCCAACCTGCCGCGTCAGCTCTTGGGCCAGGCTGAGTGCGCTGCGTGGCGTCATCGGCTTCCCGGCGAGCAGCACCGGGCGGCCGCTTGTGGTGTCGATCCGGTGAACGCTGGCATAGGTGCGGCCGGGATGCGGGCCGCCGGTACGGTAGATGAGCACGGCATCGGACAGCTGCAGGCTACCGGTGTCGCCAAGACGGAGATGGCATTGGGCGCTGTGCATGAAAATCTCCTATAGGAACTGTTATTCTCGCGCCGTCAGGTGCCACAGCAAGCGGTCGAGCAGGCCGATGGCGCGCAACTGGCTTTGCATGTCGCGCAGCCAGCGCCGCAGGGCGTGCGGCGCGTCCAGGGCGAACACCACGCGGCCGATCAGGTCGCAGTACGCGTCCTGCCATGCCAGTTGGGCATAGTCGTCCGAGATGCGCACGGCCAGATCGTTCTCGCGCCAGCACAGCACCGCGCCGAACCCGGTGAACGGCACTTCGGAGTCGGCGCTGTAGAGTGCACTGGTGGCCGTGGCCAGCAAGTCGCGTGCGAGTGCTGCGGCATGCCGGACATAGGGGCAGGTGTGCTGGGCGGCCAGCGTGGCGAGCTGGCGCGGGGGCCGGCAGTCCGCGCGCGCCAACAGCGCCCAGGCGGGGAAAGCCGCATCGATATCGGCCCGTGTCACCATATCGCGCCGCATCGCCTCGCGCGCGTCCAGGTCGTTGCCGCATTCCTCCAGCATGATCGTTTCGTCGTCCTCGCCGCACCAGTACAGATAGGACGCCTCGTCCAGCGCCAGGCGTGGCGTAAAGAGCGGATAGGCATGCCAGCCTTTGCGTTCCATGACCTCCAGCACCGTGGCCCCTAATCTAGGAGCGGCTTCCTCCAGATAGTCCAGGCCCGCTCCCACGCTCCAGTGGCAGACGGCACTCTCGGTCCAGACTATCTGGATGCCGACGCTGTCCTGCGCGCCGCCGCCACGCTCGGCGTGAAGGCTTTCCGGCATGTCCTCCCGGGCCACCGGCTCCAGCACAAAGCGCGGCGAGAAGCAGTGCAGTTGGCCCACATGCTTGGCCAACCAGGTATTGAGCGCGATGCTGCACCCCTCCAGCATATCGTCGCAACCCGCCGGCCAGGTCCGTGCGCTGACGGCGCCGGCATCGATGAGAAATTGCGCCACGTGGGCGGCCAGTTGCTGGCCCGATGCGGGAACGATGCGTGTCGGGATATCCCGCGCGAAGGCAGGCAGGGAAAGAATGCCCTCTACGCGACCGGCGGCAGGTGCCAGGATGCCGCCAGATGGCGCTTGCCCCGCTCGCCGCGCTCCGTCTGCAGGCACGCGGTAGTGAATCTGCTCCATGCTTGGGCGCATCGCAACATCTCCTTCTTGTTCAAGGCGCGGTCGATGGCCGCCGCGCTGGCACCGATGTCTCCGGAGGCCAGTGCGGCGGCGTGCCGCTGCAATTCGGCGAACTTCACGTCAGCCCTTGGTGCCGACAGCGCGGTGGAAGGTGATTTCCTGGATGCCGCCAGCCACTTCCCCGGCGACGATGTCCGCGCTGATCAGTTCCGGGTAGAGCGCGCTGTGCAGGTCGCGCACTTCCAGATCGGATAGGCCGGGTGGGGCGGGCAGCGTGACGCCGTTGTAGCGGTAGCGCTTGGTAATGGCGTGTACTTCGATGCTCATGATGGTCTCCTTATCAGAACAATGCCGGTTGGCGGTTCGGCATGCCGTCCTGGCTCGGGGTGGCGTCCGGTTCGTCCTGCGTCGCTCCGGTCCCTTCCGGCGGCGTGGTAACGGTACCGCATGCCGTGTTGCCGCGCCGTGGCGACTTGTTGCTCGGCCGGCTCGCAGCAGGGCGTGATGCCTCGGCAGCGGCGCGGCTTGTCTCGGCAAGCGCCTTGGACGCGGCTGCCGCCTGCTCTAAGAGGGGAGCGAGCTGGCGGCTGTAGCCGGTCAGCGCGGCCAGAAAGCTCGTGTCGAATTCCTCCGGTGTCGCGGTCAGCGTCAGATCGGTTGACAGCGCCGGTTGTGCGCCCGGTTGCGCACGGGGCATGACGCTGATGGTCATTTTTCCCGTGTCGTGGTCGGCGGTGACCAGCATGGCCAGCCGTGTGTGGCGCGTGAGCGCATAGAGTTCCGTGAACAGTCCCATATTTCCTCCTTCTGGCGGCCTAAGGGTCCTGACAGGATAATGTGGGCTTGCCTGCAGTCTAGTGGTAGGAAATGGGTGACAGGAGCCGTCGCTCGGGTGGATGCCGTTTCCTTTTGCACTTCAAAGCGCGGTCGCGGAACCGGCCAGCGATCTGGCGAGCAGCGAGGAGTTTCTGATCGCGTGCAGCAATTTATCTAACGGTTTCTCCGGCATGCTTAGAGCGCAGTGAACGCACGGCCTGGCAGCATCGGCAGTCCCAGCCAAGGATTGTGATCGGGACGGGCATTTGCCAGCGCGAACACTTCGTCGTAGAGCGTGTGCATCTGTTGCGCCAACGAGATATCGCAGGTTTCGGCGTCGCAGATACAGCGGCCGGGGCCATAGTCAATGCAGGTATGATCACGCAGCACCGCTCTGGCCAGTATGGCGCCCTCAAGGCGGGACATCTGCGCATGCACTGCCGCCTGCCGGTTTGCCGAAGGCTGGTCGCTGCCACCGACAGCGACAAACAACGTGCGCAGTCCGTGATTGCACAATCGGGCCGCTTTGATGCGCTCAATCAGGGCGTACTGCTTGCCAAGATCGAGATCGCTGCTTCGGATGGGCACAAGCGCCAGTTTGGCGGCAACCAGCACATCGTAGCAATCGTCGGGATCGCATGTTCCCGTATCGATCACAACGTCATTGAACTGTCTGCCCAGCGATTCGACCTTCTCGGCATGACGGCCTGCGCTGCGTGCGGCAACGGCTGGAACAATGCCTGCGGCGCTTCGCTCAAGGCACCAGCTGTCTGTGCCATGGTCATTGCCAGCTGAGACCATGCATACTTTGCGTCCGCTGCGCGCGCGAAGCACGGCCAAACTGCGTGCGATGGCACAGCGGTTGGTATGAGCGTGTTGATTCAGGATAGCGATGATCATGGTTTGCACTGAAAGAAGTGGCGTTGCGGCCAGCTTAGCAAGGGTGCTGATAAAAAAGCTGCAAAAGCTCTTGGTCGAACTGTAAAGAATCCATAAACACCGGGACCACGCCGCAATGTCACCACGTGGTGAAGGTGGCTGCGGGAAAACGTCAAGGTAGTGCGCTGTTGGGGGCGCAGGAAGGCATGCTTGCTGACGGGGCAAGGCGCGCGACCTGAACACCTCCGATAGCCTGGCCTTGGGTGTTCACCCGCGCGCGTCCAACGCGAACATGAAGAGTCGCCGGTGCTTGCCCGCGTAGTCGGCCAGGACCAATGAATAGTGATTGCCGGAATAGGCCACATGGTCTCGCACGCGATGGCGCAAGTCGTCTGCTCGCCATCGCATGCTTTTCCCGGGAGGCGCCGGGTGCGCAGCTTCGGAAGGATGGTCACTCAGAACGATGAGGACGCATCCTGATGACGCGAGACACCTGGGCGGCGGTAAAGCCGGTTCCCTGCGTATAGGGGGCACACTCATTCTGGGTGGTGAACGATTCTTGCGCCGTGTAATGGCCGACAAAACGATAACGGTCGGTATCCTGGCGAATGAACACAGGGATAGGTGCAGATTGACGCGACAGCGTGTGGCCTGCCGCGCGCGCTGCGGCACCGCTATTGCAGACGATATACTCCGGCGCCTTGGGGTTCAATTCGGGACGGAGACAGGCGGCGACGATTTTGCCGCGATGAGCTGGCAGGAACGATTCCTTGTTGCCACCAACGGCGGCGTGGATGCTGTCACGGTTGTAGTCCTTATTGAGTTCAAACATTCGTTTCTCCATAATGGGCAGCGGCATGCTGCATGGGGTAGCTAAGATAGCGCCCGGCGTGAAAATTTGGTGTCAAAATTGTTTGCTTGCACATCAACGCAGCATAAAAATGAAGCGCTCATTAGCGTCGTCGCTGTCATCCTCGGTGGCGCCTTGTCACCGATGAAATGAAGCACGGACCGGAAGGGTGGCTAAATAGGCAGAAAGCGCACCACCTCATGATCCGTCATTGCCTCGCAGCGCTGGATCAGTCATGGTTGGTGACGGCGTTGCCGTTGCGGGGAAGATTTGGGAAGGGTGTTGTTGCACGCGGCAATCGCACCGGATGCGGATCCGGTCGATTTCAAACGCCGCAGGTGGCGGCAAGGGGGGCTGGCTTGGTGGGCCAGCGCGCTCTATCCGGGCGGCAAGCCAAGCCTTGGCAGAAGGTTCGATATCGGTAATGCCGTGATGGTGCTGAAAACCTCCTGGCAGGCCGGCGGTGGAGCGGGGCCAGGGTTGGCCGTTGGGCTACTGGTTGAGGGACAATTCCTTCTCAAGCCGCACAGCATCCATGCCATCGTGATAGTAGTCTGCATAACTGCCGAAAATACGGTAGCCATGGCGCTGAAACAAGGACAGTGAGGCGGCGTTGTCCTGCCGTACCTCCAGCCGTTGCCAATGTAATCCCCGCTCACGTGCCAACTGTTCGGCCGCGCAAACTAACGCCGCTGCTATGCCTTTTCCGGTGTGCAGCGGATGGGTGGCGATGGAGTAGATTCGCGCCGCCAGGGAGTTCCTGCGGAACAGGAGCAACACATAGCCGCGCACTTCGCCATCGGCCGCATCGACCAGGGTGGCGCTGTTTGCGGTACGGAGTTGATAGAGAAAGCGGCGTCGGTCCAGGCGGTTGCCGGGGAAGCAGAGATTCTCAATGGCCACGAGGGCGCTGACATCGGCGGGTACGGCGGGGCGGATCGGTGACATGCGGTTCATCGGAAAGTTGTCAATGCCGTGTTCTGCACCGGCACCGGCATGAATACTTCATCATACAGCGCCCGTATTTCGGCAGCCTGTTCCGGATCACAGATCTCGGCGTCGAAAACGCAACGCCCCGCGCCATAGTCGCGTGTTGCCGGTTCATGCAGCACGGTCGATGCCAGCGAGGCAGACATGACACGCGATACATAGGCGCGCATCGCCGCGCGCTCCGCCTCATCCAGATCGGTGTCCCCGCTGACCATGACGAACAGAACGCGCAGGCCCGGATTGTACATACGTGCCGTGTTCAGGCGGCAGATGAGCGCATACTGGCTTGCCAGGTCGACCTCGTTGGCGTGTACTGGCACTAGAACCAGCTTCGCGGCGATAAGGGCGCAGCGGCATTCCGGCGTGTCGCGCGTACCGGCATCGATGAGGATGTCGTTGAACAGCGGTATCAGGTTCTCGATGTCCTGCTGCAGGCCACGGCGGCTGACGGTCCTCCCGGAGATCCAGGGGCGCAGACCGGTGGAGCTGCGCGCAATGCTCCAGGCGTACCCGCGGCGTGCGGCGTCGACGTCGACCAGACAGACCTTGCGGCCACTCCCTGCGCGCAGGACTGCGAGACTGCAGGCTACAACGCTGCGATCAGGATTGGCCTTCTGGTTGACGATGGCGATGATCATGGTGGCGGCTTGCCTCTGGTAAGGATTCGAAATCCGGTTGGCGATGGCAGGAGTGTAGCAATCCGGTGGTAAAAAAGATCGAAAAAGATCGGCACTTAGGATAAACGCGGTGTAAACGTCACCGGGTGGGAAAATCCTGGCGCACCTTATGCCAGCGGGCTTCCTGCTGGATCTGCCGGAAAGCGCGATCACCGGCCAGGCCTATCGTCAGTTGCGATAACTGTGTACGCTGATGAGCTAGATTCAACTGCTGATACTGCCAGTTATGCCAGAACATTGTCCGCCAGCCCTGTTTGGAAAGCGCATCAAGCTGCGCTGCCTTGAAGAACGTGATGCCCCTGCCTTGCTGGAACTCTATGGCGATCCCGAGGTGATGCGCTACTGGTGCCATGGCCCATGGAGGACATTAAACGAAGCGAAGGCCGCGATTGCCGAAGCGCACAAGGAATATGCGGAAGGCAGTAGCCTGCATCTGGTCATTGAACACCTGGAGCAAGCCACGCTGATCGGAAGCTGTGCTTTATATGGCATGGTCGCGCAGGAGCGGCGCGCCACCGTCGGCTACCTGCTGTCACGATCATATTGGGGGCAGGGCTATCTGAAGGAAGCACTGTGCGTGCTGCTTGACTACGCAATGGCTGAACTGAAAATCAATCGCATCGAAGCCGAAGTCCGTCCAGGGAATATGGCCTCCTGCAAGGCGCTGAAAGCAGTAGGCTTCAAGGCCGAAGGGTATCTGCGGGAGCGATGGCTCGTCGGTGGAGCGCCCTGTGACGTCGTCTTGTATGCATTGCTGCACCGGGATTGGCGTGCGCGTGGGGAGTATTCAAGTGGGGCGGCGTTTACAAGATTTTGATGGGTAGCCGCAGAATCTTTTCATGATTTTTGCACGGCATCACTTACAGTTGAGATGCGCGCATTCACTTCGCCGTGAAGCGCGAAACTCGACAACCCAAGCCGCAGATTATGACAACGCTCCGAATGTTCTCCCGACCTTCACCCGCCCATCCCGCCCGTCAGGAGGGGGATGCCGATGGCGAGGTTCCCCCCTCTAAGCGCCGCAATATGGCTCTCCCGATGCAGCAACAGTCCGCCCGTCACCTGTTGATCGTGGTAGATAGTCCCGGCGATTGGGACAGTGCCAGTAGCGATTGCACGGTAATGAGTGCGGCGGAATTTCTCAACCGGGAACCGGTTACGGCGACGCCAGCGCCGACCATCGTGAATCTGTGCCGCAGTTACAAATACCTGTCGGTTGGCTACTATTGTTCGCTGATGGCCGAGGCGCGCGGTCAAACCGTGTTGCCATCGGTGAAAACCATCAATGACCTGTCGCGCAAGGCCATATACAGCCTCGATACTAGCGAACTGGACCATGCGCTCAATGCCATGCTGGGCAAGTCCAGCGCGCAGCCGATGCCCGTTGAGTTCTCGATGGATATCTATTTCGGCGAGACCGATTACACGCCGCTGGCGCCGCTGGCCCGCCAGATATTCGACACCTTCCCGACACCATTAATGCGCGTGGAATTTGCGCGCGAGGGCGACTGGCGCATCGCAGCCATGAAGGTTCAGAGTATTGGCGCCCTGAACGATGACCAGACGGCAGCCTGTCAACAAGCGCTGGTCAGGCTCGATCGCGTACCGCAGGGAATCTACGCAGGGCCGAAGCGCTACCGCTATCACATCGCCATTTTGCACGACCCGGAAGAGACCCTGCCGCCGAGTAATGAGCTGGCCTTATCCAGGTTTGTTACAACAGGGCGCGAGCTGGGGGTGGACGTCAGCTTGATCGGCAAGCAGGACTTTGCGCGGATTGGAGAGTTTGACGCGCTCTTCATTCGCGAAACGACGGCCATCAATCACCATACCTATCGCTTTGCAAAAAAGGCCGAGAGTGAAGGCATCGTCGTCATCGATGATTCGGCTTCGATTTTGCGCTGTACCAACAAGATCTACCTGGCCGACCTGATGCGGCTGCATGACATTCCGATTCCCCGTACCTATGCTTTGCAGAAGGCCGACATCGGCAATATAGCCCGGCTGGAGCAGGAAATCGGTTATCCCATGGTGATGAAAATCCCGGACGGCGCATTTTCCCGGGGTGTCACGAAGGTGGCCAGTCATGAGCAGTTCCAGCGCACCGCGCAAGAGCTGTTGCAGCAGTCTTCGCTGATCCTGGTGCAGGAATATGTCTACACCGAATTTGACTGGCGTATCGGGGTGTTAAACAAGACGGCGATTTTTGCGAGCAAGTACTTCATGTCGGCGGGACATTGGCAGGTGGCCAAGCGTGATGCGAATGGGAACGCCGAGTTCGGCCTGGCCACAGCGGTGCCGCTTAGCGAAGTGCCTGCCGACCTGCTGGCGTATGCCGTCATGGCCGCTAATCTGATCGGGGATGGCCTGTATGGTGTGGACATGAAAATGACGGCGCATGGCCCTGTTGTCATTGAAGTCAATGACAATCCGAACATTGATGCCGGGGGCGAGGACAGTATTCTTGGTGACGAGCTGTACCGCAGCGTTCTGCGCGATTTGGTGCGCCGTCTTGACCTCGTTCACAGCATTGCTTAGACATGGAATTTGTCGGCTACCGGTTCAGGTCATGCTCGAAGTGGTAGCTGGCACCGACTACTCGCGCCTCAAATTTTCCGGATGGCGGCGTTGATCGCCGTCATTTGCTTCTCGTTACGTTCGTTGTTGACCTGATTGGTTGATTTTTAGCCACGTCGCTAACTAGTATAGTCAGTCAAGTGATGGATTATGGCCCATAAGCATGGGAGCTGGGAAATTGTTCCGGATGAGGTCGCTGGCCGAAGCAGATCGGCAAACGCCCATTGCTGCTTCACAGTGACAGCGTTGATCAGTGCATTTGACACGCCAGCGCCCCATCTAAATAGCAACAGTATTGAATAGTAAGTGCGTTGACAGTGTCGACAGAATTGGTTAAGTTCAATTACTTTTGTGCCATTAAATTAACAGCCTAATCCACTGGATTCATATGCCAGATGATCTGGACCAGCTGATTCTGACCGAAGCACCTGGCGGCGTGATTGTTACCACATGCGACCGTATCATTGTGCGCTGGAGCAAAGGCGCCGAACGCATTTTTGGCTTCAGCGCCGAAGAGGCTATCGGCAGTAATCTTTGGTCCTTGATCTCGTTGCCTAGCCAAGCCGACGCCGACAGGGAAGTTGGACGTAAGCTGGGCGATCAGGGTAGCTGCGATTATGAAATGCTGCGCAAAAAGAAAGACGGCAGCTTAATTTATATTGACGCTTCGAGCGTCGCGATTCCTGATGACCAGGGCCAAATTCAGTACATTATTTCTAGCACCAGGGATAGAACCCAGCTGAAGGCGACGCGTGACGCCCAACTGATGGAAGTAAAGTTCCGTAATGTGTTCGAATCTACACCGGACAGCATCATTGTCACCAACGTCACCGGCACCATCGTGCTGGCCAACACGCAAGCTGATCGCCTGTTTGGCTACAAGTCCAATGAGTTAGTTGGCCAGCGCATCGAAGTACTCCTGCCGGAGCGCTTCCGCGATGCACACGTTGATCATCGCACGCGTTACTTCGAACAGGCACGTCCTCGTACCATGGGTGCCGACATGGAGTTGCATGGTGTACGTCAAGACCGTACTGAATTCCCGGTTGAGATCAGTCTGTCACCGATTCAAACCGAGGCTGAAACCTTTGTTATCAGTGCGATCCGCGATGTCAGCGAGCGTAAAAAGGCGGAGCAGAAGTTCCGCGGTTTGTTGGAGTCGGCGCCGGACGCCATCGTCATTGTCAACCAGGCGGGCGAAATCGTGCTGGTCAACTCTCAGACTGAGCAGTTATTTGGTTATCCGCGCGCTGAGTTGCTGGGTAAGATGATCGAAGTGTTGACCCCGGTTCGCTACAGAACCCGCCACCCGATGTTACGGAGCGGCTTCGTCAGCCAACCGCGACCACGTTCAATGGGAGCAGGGCTGGAATTGTATGGTTTGCGCCGTGACGGTACCGAGTTCCCGGTCGAGATTAGTCTGTCACCGCTGGAGACCGAGGATGGCGTACTGGTGTCTTCTGCGATCCGTGACATTACCGACCGCAAGCGCATTGAGCAAGCCCTCAACGAGCAGAAATATGAACTGGAGCGCGCCAACCATGCCAAGGATCGTTTCCTGACCAGCATGTCGCACGAACTGCGCACACCGCTTAACGCCATCCTTGGTTTCTCGCAGTTGTTGGCCAACGAGGTGCTGCCTTCGACGAAGGATCAGAAGCGCGCTTTTGTTCTCAATATCGTCACGGCCGGCAAACACCTGCTGGCCCTGATCGACGAGATCCTCGATCTGGCCAAGATCGAATCGGGGAATATGAGCTTATCACTGGAGCCGGTGCAACTGGCGCTGTTGCTAACTGAGGTGGTGTCAATGCTCGAGGGGCAGGCGATCCAGCGCGGAATCCGTATGTCGTTTCCGGAGTCCGAGCCGGTGGTCGTGCAGGCCGATCATACGCGCCTCAAACAAATTGTCTTGAACCTGCTGTCGAACGCGATCAAGTACAACCGACAAGGCGGTGCGGTTGTGCTGAAAGTGACGCCGGCGACGGAACAGCGGGTGCGCATTTCAGTGCAGGATACTGGCTCAGGGCTAGATCAGAAAAAGCTGGAAGCGCTGTTTCAGCCCTTCAACCGTCTCGGCCAGGAAGCCGGTGCGGAACAAGGCACAGGCATCGGCCTGGTGGTGACCAAGCGTCTTGTGGAGCTGATGGGCGGCACCATGGGGGTCAGCAGCACGGTTGGTGTCGGCAGCGTGTTCTGGATTGAGCTTCCGGCTTTGCCGCAGGATGTATTTCTGGGGTCTGCCTTTGACGAAACCGTGGTGGTACCTTCCAGCGTCGCCCGTACCAACAGTGAGTCGACCACTATCCTCTATATCGAAGACAATCCGGCCAGCCTGAAACTGATTGAGGAAGTGATTGGTTTTCGCGGAGACCTGCGGCTGATCACCGCGATCGATGCGCAGCAGGGCATCACGATGGCCATCAGCCAGCAACCAAGCTTGATCCTGATGGACATCAATCTGCCGGGCATGAGCGGCCACGAAGCGAAAAAAGTACTGGCCGCCGACGTTCGTACCGCCCACATTCCAGTAATCGCACTGACGGCAAATGCCATGCGTGGTGAGATCCGCAGCGGCATCGAGGCCGGCTTCTTCCGCTACCTGACCAAACCGATTGACCTCGATGCGTTGTTCGTGGCCATCAACGAGGCACTCGCGTAGTCGCAATCATGGCGGCGCTGACTTGCTACCTTAAAATAGTACGGTGCTAAATCTACCCAACAGCAGGCAGAGATGAAGAAGCGATTTATCTCAATGCAGATCATTGGTCTGGTTAGCGGGCAGAGTGAACGCTGTCGTTCTTTATTTCAGCACTGTTGCATTTAGGGAATTCAAGTATCCCGCCTCTGGGCACCCTGCGCCGCTCGCGTCGCACAAGCACCAGGTCAGAACCAGGCACGACGGCTTCAAATAACTGATTTCCTTGCTCCCATGCACAATCATATGAAGGGCATGCGATTTGCTGGTCTATCTCATCTGCTCGTGCAATAACGAGCATATCAAAATCCATGCCAACTTTCCGGACAATATCTCCGGCTTCGAAGACAGACATTTTCCACCTCATCAAGAAATGACCGAAGCGCCGAGCTTCCTCTCCATGAAATTTCTGGCGGGTCGCCAGATAGTTAGTATTGGCGTGTCATCGAAAAAAGACAAGTCCGTGGTTAAACTTAACTTTCCCCCTTCCATTGTCTGGAGGAGGAGCCTTGCAGATGCGATAGGGGGCCAGGGCGGTGACGCGATCGAGGCCAGCCCCTAGGCAAACTGTGGCTGTGCGCAGGATCGGTCGAGCTCAATGACGGTATCCGCCATGGCTGCCAGCTTTGGCGCATGCGAGATGGGATACCGGTGACGTCACGCTGGCTCGCGACAGCTATTCTCGTTTTATGGTGACAGGACTGCCAGGCGACTGGCTGCGTGACGGTTCTCTGGATTCAATTCGAGAGACCGGCGGTAATGGCGAATGGCGGCCCCAGTTTCCTGATTAGCTTCATACCCCTCCGCCAGGCTGTCATGCGCATCGGCATTGTCGGGGTAAAGTGTTACCGCGAGATCAAAGACCGCAAGCGCGGAGGTGTTCTGCTGCTTTGCCAGCAAGCGATACCCCCAGCTGTTCAACTCGCTCTGCGTGGGCCGGGAAACGGCATATTGCTCCATCACTTGCTGCAATTTCCGCTCCAACCCGGCATAACCGGATTGTTCGATGATCTGGCGCAGGCGGTAGATGGCATGTCCACCGCCGTTGAGCTGTTTCAGCGCAGGCAGATAGAAACCCGCTACCGTATCCATTAACTGCTCTGGTTGTGAACCCGCAAGATTGGTCAGAATGATGATCGCCAAGCGATCCTCGGGATAAATGTAAAACGCTGACCTGCCACCGCCAATGCCGGCCACGGCGCGATGTTGCGCGCGCCGGATAGCTGGCCAGCCCATGGCCCAGGGTGCGGACCGATTGTCCACCAGCGTGGCGGGCGTCCAGAGTTGCTTGAGGCTGTCGGGTTTGAGCAAGCGGCCTTGCTGTAAGGCCTGGATCCATTTGCTCAGGTCGCGGACATTGGAGTTGATGCCGGCCCCTGCGCGTGTATACACAGGAAAGTCTTCAATAACGTTCCGGAGGGTCTTGCCGTCTGCCGCCAGGACATAGGAATTGGCCTTGTTCCTGATGACGTCCCGGCTGTCGCCAAACGTGCTGGAGGGCATGCCAATGGCATCGAATTGGCGGCGCTGAACGAACTGCAGGAAGGGTTCGCCGCTCTGCTGTGCAATGATCTTCTCCAGAAGAACATAGTTTGTTTGGTTATAGCTAAAGCGCTGACCGGGCAGGGACTGCATCGGCAGCGTCTGGACGGTCTTCCATACTGCGGCGGGGCCGCCTGGCAGCAAGTTGGAGGTCTCCGGATCAAGGATGTCCGGGAGGCCAGATGTATGGGCCAGCAACTGCATCACCGTAATGGCTTGCCAGTGTTGTGGCAAGTCGTTCAGATATCGCGAGACGGGTGCCTGAAGATCGATTTTTCCCTGTTCCACCAACTGCATCACGGCGACGCCGGTAAAGGACTTGGTCGCCGAATTGATGGAGAAGACGCTGTGGTCGCTGACCGGGAGACGGTACTGGATGCTGGCCACACCAAATACGCCGGAGAACACGGGAACGCCATCCCGGATGACGACCATTTGCAGCCCTGGGATCTGTCGCTCTCTGACCTCGCTTTGAATGAACGCGGAAATGGCATCATTTGGCCTGGCATTGACATGGGCATTGAACAGCAGGGTGGTCGCTAGCGTGAAGCACAATCCGAATATGCGTCTGTTCATTGCCCCTCTGTATGTGTGAAGTCTGCTGATCACGAGTTGCCGTCAGGCTAACCAAAGTAGAATGGAAAGTCTAGATAATTTTTCTATTTTCTCGCATGGCCATTGACGGATCGGGCGCGGCATCACTGCATGGCCGGGCCGGCCGATTCAGACGTTGAGAGCCACTTTTCAGGGATGCTCACGGTCGGCTTTGGGGCGTGCACCGTCGTTTAGCTCCCTTGGTTCATCGACGCCTGACCCTCAACGGACTCTGGCCGGGCGCAGTACTGATCGAGATCGATGATGGCGTCCGCCATGGCCGCCAGTTCCGGCGTATGCGAGATGAAATACTCTTGCGCATAGCCGCCGATACGCAGCACCTCGCGCTTCATGGCCATGAACTGGCGCTTGTGCTGCTCGTCGAAAGCGCCGTCGGCCTCATCTGAAAACAAGGTCTGCGAGCGGCGGCCGGAGCCATGCGCAAGATAAAGCGCCATCGCCCGCGTCAGGCACTCGTTGATCCAGATCCGCTCGCCGCCGCTCATCTTGGCGACATTCTTGGCCGTTCCCCGGACGGCGTCATGCACCGTGATCGCAAATCCTTCCCTGGCCTCGCCTTTGGCGGTCTCCAGCTGCGTGGTGATCGACACTGTGAAGCGTGGGCCATAGCAGGCGTTGAGCAGGTCGTTGGTCAGCGCTGACAGTTCGGGGCCGGCGTCGTCAATCGCCAGCGCGACGATGCCTTCGTTACCCAGGCTTTTGGCAAAAAGCGACCAAACAGCTAAGCGCGCTTCGATGTAGGCGATGCGCTTGGCCAGTGCGACCTCTTTATGCGCGTTATCCTCGCAACGCCTGCTCAGTTCGTCGCGCTGGTGCTGGACATGCAGGGCGCGCAGATAGGCTTGTTCGGCGTCTTCGGCAGTGTTCTGGGCTTGAGCGAGCGCTCTGCTTGCGCAGGCCAGCACGGTGCCATCGAACGGTGGCGGCAGGGCGGCCATCAGGGTGTCGATCCGCGCCAGCCCATCGCACGCTTGCCGTCTTGCCTCTTGCTCCTGCGTTGCGATGGTATCCAGTTGTGCTTGGATGGCCTCCCGCTCGGCAGCCTCTTCGGTTTGCGCCCCTGGCCCCTCAGCCTTGAGGGCGCCGATGCGCGCATCCAGGTAGCCCAGATTTGCGCGGGCGCGCAGGATGTCCGGTTTTCTGGCAACCAGTAGCTGTGTCGCACTCAGCCTTGCCTGCGTCCGCTTGCAACGATCCAGTGTCCGTTGCAGGGTCTGGGGCGCGGATGCGTGCATTCCGACCTGCGCGGCTAAAGCGGCCAGGTCAGCGTGCAGTTGCTGGTGGGCGGCGTTCAGGCGCTGGATGGTGGCGTTCGCGCTGGGCAGCAGGGGCTGTGCCGCGTGGGCGTTGGCCAGCAACCGGCAGCGTTGCTGCAGTTCGCTGCCGGCGCAGGGTACTTGTGCGGTCAATGCAAGGCGCTGCCGCAGCTCCTGCGCCTTGAGCACGGCCATGCCCGCCTCGCGTTCGACATTGGCCAGCTCGGCCCGCACCAGTGTCATGCGCGATTGCAGCAGCTCGTACTGGCGGGCCTGATGACGCCATCCTTCCACATCGGCACTGCGCCTGGCGTGAATCTTGTGCAGGAGCGGTTCCCGGCAAACAGCACGGTCAACATGCCGGCCTTCATGGACGACGCGCTGCAGTTCGGTGCGCGGCGCGCGCCGCGCAGCCAGGTCGGTTTCCCACGCGGCGAGGCGCTGCGCGCTACGCTGCGCCAGCAGGTTGAGTCGCATCTGTTCGCGCTGGGCCTGCTGCGTGATCTGCGCCAGTGCGGCCCGGCCTTGCGCCAGGACGTGCTCGCGTTCCAGCTGCAACTGGCTGCGGCGCGCATCGTGCTCCGCAGCCAGTGCGCTTTGCGCGCGCAGCGAGGCCACGTCTGCTTTGCGGGCGTCGAGCCGCGCCAGCGCAATATTGCGGTTGTGCCGGGCCAGATCGGCTTGGCTGGCCGCATCCCCCATGTGCTCCAGCGCCTGCGTCAACTGGTCCAGTTCTGCTTGCAGGCTGGCGCGCTGTTCGTGCGCCGCGCACAGCCCCGCGCGCAGCAGCCTGCCGGTGTCGCTGGCCCGCTCGGCCAGTGCCCGTACCCGCTCCAGGCCGAGCAGGTCGGCCAGCAGGTTCTTGATCTCCGCATGGCGGTACGCCGAGAGCTGCCTGCGGTTTTGGGCGGAAAACGCGGTGGCGAAGAAGGTCGCCGCCGGTCCGGCAATGTGCTCGACGCAGCGGTTGTAGGTTTCCGTCCTGCCGTCGGAAACCGTGCCATCGGGCAGGCGCACGGGCACCCAGCCACAGTCGGTGCGCTGGTGCAGGTAGGCTTCGGTGCGGCGCCGGCCGTTGATGCGGATCACCAGGTGTTGGCGGTACGCGGTGCCGTCCATTTCCCAGTCGAGCACCTTTTCGCTGACGGGCAGGTAGACTTCATCGTAGTAGGAAAAAGCGCCCAGCCCATCGCCGCCGGCTTTGGAGGCCATGACGAGGTAAGGCGGCATGTTGTCGAGGATCGTGGTTTTGCCCCGGCCATTGCCGCCGGTGAGGGCGACCAGGGCGGTGCCGGCACGCTCGCGCGCGAAATCAATGGTGACGCTGTCGCGCCCGAGGCCGTCGCGGATGCCAATAAAGCCGGTGAGGGTGAGTGAACGGGCAAGCATGGTGATCTCCTTGGAATGGTGGGGTACGCGAACCAGTATCCCGCCGCCGGCCGGCGCGGCAAGTAGGGCGTCGGCCCTCCGCACGGGCAAGCTAGGTATCCAGCACGGGGCAGGCCGGCGTCTCGCAGTGCTCCAGCGGGAGTGGGGCCGCACCGACGGGGGAGGGCGTGTCGCCGCGCAGAATCCGGCTGGCGATCTCCTCCGGACTTTGTTGGGCCAAGAGGTCCAGGCAGTCGAACAGGGGTTCCGCCTGCGTGCCCGTCACCTCGGCCCAGTGCGCCAGCTGGCGCCGCAGCGACGCCTCGCGCGAAATGCCGGCTGCCCTGGCGCGCACGGTCGGTATGACCCGGCCCTCCAGCTTGATCCCGGCCGCACCCTGGAACAGGCGGGCGATCGCCTCACGGTCGACCTGATCGCGCATGTTCTCCGCCAGCTGCCAGCGCACCCGTATCCAGGCGCCCTCGATCGTCTGCTCTTGCACGAACTGCTGCAGCAGCGCCATGTCGGGTGCCCCGTCGAAGCTGATCTCGTGGGTGCGCCGCGCCGGCGTCGGCACTAGCGTCATGCTGGCCACCTGCGCGCCCACTTCCCACAGGAGAAACCCCTTCTCGCCCTGCTCGCCATAGTGCAGCCGTCCGATGGCGCCGGGGTAGGCGATCGCGCGCCCCGCGTGTTGCCAGGCCTGGTGCCGATGGATATGGCCCAGCATGAAGGCGCTGGCCTGTGCGCTGAACAAGGCGCCGGCCGTGAATTCATGGTCCAGGCCGGCCATGGGCACGCCGTGTTCGGTCAGGCAGCCGGACACGGTGCCGTGCGACAGGCCGATCGTGGGAATGCCGTGCAGGCACGCGGCCTGGTTCGACGGGGCAAAGCCCTTGAGCACCAGGGCCAGCTCCTCTCCCATGGCGGTCGCGGCGTCGGCGGCGCCGACTGCGGCGGCCAGGGCGGCCTTGTTCAATGTCGGGACGCAGGAGCAGAGCAGGCGGCTGCATTCGGGTGGCGTCTCGAAGCACCAGCTGGCGGAGGCCACCCAGCGCCCGGCGGTGGTGAGTGCCACCTGGCAAATCCGGTCGGCCACATGAATGGGGTGGTGGCCACCCAGGAGCGGGAAAATGTCCAGGGTGCCCACTGGTTCGTGGCTGTACGTCCCCTGCAGCATCAGCACCGGGCAATGATCGGCCAGGCGCCGGATCTGGCGGGCGAGCGCCGTGAAGGCGGGCGCATGGACGGACAAGGCGTGGTCGGTGCTGTCGCCGGTGATGACGGCCACGTCCACTTTGCGGCCGATGGCCTCGTTGACGGCGTGGGTGAAGCAGGGATCGACCTCGGCCAGGGTATCGTTGGCATAGTGCAGATCGGAAAAATGGGCAATGCGCAGGCGCATGGCGTCCTCCTGGATGGTTAAGGTCATTATTCGGCGCCGATCTCGTCGTGGATGCGGGCCAGGAAAAGGGCGGGTTCGGTGCGGTAGCGTTCCAGTTCGGCTAGCACCCGCGCCCGGCCCTGGCTGTTGCGCCGCCAGCCCGCGCCCCAGCACCAGTTGGCGTAGGCGTCGAAGCGTTCGCAGCTGACGCCATAGCTGGCGGCCAGGGCGTGGATCGCGGCGATGTCGGTGACGTCGGTGCCGTCTGCCGGCGTCACCGGGCGACTGGCTGTCCGCTGTTCGGGTGCGGCGGTAGGCGCTTGCGGTACGGTCTCCGCCGCCGCCTCGCGCGCCACCGTCTGCGCAGACTGGACGACCTCGCCCTGCAGCGCGCGCACGGCGTCGTTTGCCTGCTGCAGCACGCCGTCCTCGTCCGGTCCGGCCAAGAGGGCGGTCACATCGACCGGCGCCTCCAGTTCGATGATCCAGTGGGCATTGCGCACCGATTGCCCGGTCTTCGGGTCGATGTGCGACACCTCGCGCAGTTTTTTGGTGATGAACAGCGGCGTGCGCTGGCGGTCAAGGAAGCCGGCCAGACGTCCGCCGCGCATGAAGGCCAGGGTCTCGAAGCGCTCGATGGCACGGCTCATGGCGTAGAAGCTGTTGGTGTGCAGTTCGAAGGCGTCCAGGGAACGGATGCCGGGGATGTAGAAGATGAAGCGCCCCGACAGATTGCACAGCCGGTTCTGAAATTCAGGGCAGGCCTCGGGATCGCACAACCCGCCGTTCTCGGGCCGCAACTGGGTGCTGCGCCCGCCGAAAAGGCGCACAGCGCGCCGGCCGCCCTGGTCCATCCTGGCCGGTGCAAACATCTTGCAGTGGCGGGTATGGCCGTCCTCGGCATACTCGCTCCAGTAGCGTTTCTCGTTGCGGCTCCAGCAGGCCAATTCATGTGGCATGACCGCCTGCCAGCTGTCGGCGGGGAAGACGACGGGGAAACGGTACAGGCGCACCGTCCCGTCGCCCCGGTCCTCGCCATAGGCTTCAAGGATTTGATCTGCGATGGCGGGATTGGGGAAGTCGTTGGGCCGCACGGTAAACCAAGCCACGTTCTTGGGCACCAGCGGGTTTTTTATGTCCGGGAAGGCGGCGGCGATCTGCTGTTCGATCTCTTCAAAAGTGGCGCGCCGGGCCAGCGCCTGCTCGTACAGGGCGCGGATATCCGGGTTGCTGGCCGCTGTTTTGGTGAGCACCTTGATGCCGGCGCGGATCTTGCCGGCCGTGGGAATGCGGGCCTGGCGCAGGCCCAGAATGGTGGGAGGGGCCGCGCGTAACGGTGCGCCGGCCAGGCTGTGTTTGTCCATTGCTCGCTCCTGTTGGGGGATAGGGTGCATCCATGGTCACATGGCTCCCTGCACCATCAAGGTCGTCGCCGGCCGCCACGCTGGTGTGGGGCAGGCTGTGCTATCTCGACGGCGCCTCGCTTTGCAGCAGCTTGTGGACGGCGAGCTTTTTCAACCCCAGTACCTGGCCGATTTCCCGGTAACCGGCACCGCGCGCCTTCAGTTCGCTCGCGGCCATGCGCCTGGCGCAAGAGGTGCGGATGCCGGGCATGCCGCCGTAGCCGAAGATGCGGCGGTAGATCTCGTGAATCTCCTTGCATAGCAATTGCTGGGTCGCGCCACCGTTTTGCCGGATGCGCATCGCTTGGCCTTTGCGCGACAGGAACAGCCGGCTGCCGGGCGCCAGTCCACGGTAGCTGGCCTGCGGGTGCGTTCCCCAGCCCTTGCGCAGACGCTCGGCCAGGTAGGCGTCAATGGCTGCGCAGGTTCTGGCGCAGTCGAACCGCAGGACACGCGGGGAGTGGCCGATGCCGATCTCCGCCCGCAGCTCGGACAGGCACCGGACCTGACCTGCGGCATCGAGATAGTCCCGCACTTCCAGCTGCGCGATTTCGATGGGTTTGGCGGCGGTCGCAAAGAGGGTGAGGAGGAGGGCGCTGTCTCGCCGCACGCACCGGCTGTGTCGCGCGATCTTGGCGACGTATTGATCGATCTGGCGTGGTGTGACGATGCCGGGGGCGGTATCGGGTGGGACCGCCGCGCTGGGCACGAAATGCTCCAGCGCTTCCAGGTAATCGGCGCCATACCGGCGGATTAGGTGGGCCGTTGGCGACTCTTCCTCATCGACGCCTAGTACGCCCACCACGCGTTGCAGCTCGCTTGCCAGTAGTCGCGTGCGCTGCGAAACGGTGGATTTGGTCACGCCATGCGCTTCGGCGATGTGTTCGCAAGAGACGCCCGCGATCATCGCGCGTAGCATCGCCTGTGCGGTATCCAGGGTAGCCTGATTCATCGTGCGCTCCTTCCATGAAACAAACGCTTACGATGTTCTGGCTTCCTGCTTTGTCAATCCAATTGAAACGGGCCGGTTTGTCTGCGCCATTTCGGTGTATGCAGGGCCGCCCCTGCACGTGCTGGTCCGCGGCAGTGCCAGGGGCATTCTTTTTTCGGTGTACAAATGTGGCTCGGTGTGGTGACACCGTTGGCTAACCTGTCCTGATGAATCGGGGCGTTGCTGCATCAATCCGAAGCGGGACTGGAACGGGCGCACGGATGTGCTGCGCGGTGGGCGCTATCGAATTTTCTGTGGAACGCAACTGGCGCTTGGAGTGTGTAGTAATACCGTTGAAACCAACAGCAGCCTGCCCTGTAAGCTCTTGGCGAGTCTATTGAGCAAGAGAAGGTATTCAGACAGTAACCTTGTCGAGAATTAAAGCCCTCTTTTGCGTCAACGTTCCCCCGCCTGTTTGCCATCTGTCGCAGTAGGGTGATGTTGTAGGAAGACGCTTTTTTGGGGATATTCCCCTGGTGTGATACTGGCCAGGCTGCCCCCTTGCCTGACCAGCGGTCGCATATGCTAATGGAGACTTTTTTCCTTGGCGGCCGTGTCGAGCTCCTCCTGCCGGTGGGGCCGATCCTCCTGCTCACGGATTTGAGGCTGCATAAGCTGGTTTAGCTGCTTGACGAGGCTGGCCACCGCGTCGTTTGAGAGCGCCATACGGCATGCCAGCCTTCCCCGGAACGACGCGTGCCCGGCCACTTCGCCACTGGCGAGGCGCGCAATGGTGTTGATTGTCTGGAGGTCGAGAAAGCCAAAATCCAGAAACACCAATCCAGCCGTCGCTTGTACTGCGACGAAGTTGGCCAGGATCGGTTGGTCGGAATTGTTCACTGGCCGCAGTTCGATGTCTGCCTGTGCGGAAGGTGTGGGCTGGGAGGGACTGTCCTTGGCGATGCCGTTTTGCTTGTTCATGGTCGATTCCTTGTTTTAATCAACAGTTTGTCGTGGTTGGAGCCTGCTTCCACCAGGGCAGAAGCAGGCTGATCGCTCGTCAGGTGAGAACCAAGTGACTGAGCACCTGCGCCTCGGTATAAGTTCCGACCAGTTGCACTACCGGTGTGCCGTCAACCAGAAGGATGCCGCTGCCGGTGTCGTACGAGGTGGTGTGGGTGCCGGTTGCGGCAACGTTGTCCAGCGATTGCAGCCACACTTTCAACTGGTCGCCACCTCCGGCAGTCGCGTCAAAATCGAGGACCGTATCGAAGTCCCCTTTGCGCAAGATGAACGTATCGTTGCCGGTGCCGCCGGTGAGCGAGTCGGCCCCATAGCCACCAAACAGGATGTCGTTGCCGTCGCCACCATTTAACGTGTCGCTCGACAGGGAACCGAACAGGTAGTCGTTGCCGCCGCCGCCATTGACCGTATCGCCGCCGTCGCGCGCTTCGATCATGTCGTTGCCCGCGCCGCCGTTCAACACCTCGGTCGTCGCGGCGCTATTGTTGCGGCCATAGATCGCATCATTGCCGGCACCACCGTCGATGCCGGCCGCCGGCGCCGGGGTTTCATTGGTGCCGGTTCCAGTGACGTCGGCGCTGCTCCAGACGCGATCGGCATTCGCCGTAATGACTGGGCTATTGCCGATCGTGAAGCCGTTGCTCGCCTTGTCGATCGCGTTCTCGATATTGCTGAAGTTGTTGAAGTTGCCGATCAGCGGATCGGAATTGATCAAGTCCACCAGCCCCTTGTTGGTCGACAAGGCCACGATGTCGTACTCGACGATGTTGTGGCTGTTATCGAGCGCGACCGACGTGGTACCCTCGTTCGCGACATAGATGCGGTAGATGGCGTCCGCTCCCGATGTTGTTTTATCGCCGATCGCCACACTGTTCCAGATTTCCTGGATCGACACGGTCAGACCGGTATAGCGCGACAGGAAGTTCGCAGCGGTATCGATGTTCGCGAGCTTGTTGTCGGACGTGAACAGGTCCCATGAGATGTAGCCGAGGGGATTGATAATGAAGGCATCGTTGCCCTGCAGCTTGGGCTGGATTTTTTCCAGGTCGTTCGGGAAATTGAACTGCGGATGGCCGCTGATGGTGATCGGTGAAAATCCGAAGTAGTTGGCATCGTCTGCATCCTGCACGGTGACGCCGAGCACGGTGGTACCGATGACTGACGCCGTGTTGGTGTGCTGGCCGGCCTGGAAGGTGGCGCCGGAAAAGATCAGTTCATACACCTGGTTGGGTGCCAGGGTGCCGATGGTGAGACTCGTTCCCGCGGCGCCACCGTTCAGGTCGAAGTCGCTGTCGCTGAGCACCACATTGTTCAGTGTCAGCCCCTCATCGCCAGTGATCACGAATTTGAACTTCGGATTCGTTCCCGCCAGCAGCACCGGCCCGGTCGGCAAGTCCGCATCCTGCCAGCTGGCGCCACCGTCCACCGACACATATTTTTCGACATCGATGTTCGCCGGTCCAGGCCCGAACAAGCCCACCACCGCGTCGTCGCTCACCGGTGCGGTCTGGTCGCTGTCGGCCGTGGCGATGTTGTCGACGTCGCCATCGTCGTCGAAGCCGCCATTGGCGTCAACGCCATTATGGTCGATCACGGCCTGCGTGACGGTGTAGCTGCCTTTGTACGTCCAGGTTTCGCCGACGTCGAGTTTGTTGTTGGTGTTGCTGTCACCACTGAAGTAGGCTTCGTTCGACAAGAGCGGGTCGCTCAGGGTGATGCCGGTCAAGGTGACGTTGCCGGTATTGGCCACCAGCATGGTGTAGTTGATGCCATCGTTCAGATTGGCGAACGTTCTGTCGGGGGTCTTGGTGATGCTCATCGCTGGGTTGTAGACCAGCGGCACCTGCACCGAGTCCTGGGCCGGTGGCGTGTTGTTCGCCGTGGCGGTGGCGGTGTTGTCGATATCGTGGTCGCTGCCGGCATTGCCCTGGCCGTCAAGGTCGGCCTGCGTCACGGTGTAGCTGCCGGTGTAGCTCCAGGTTTCGCTCACATCCAGCCGGCCGTCGTTGTCGGTGTCACCGCCGGCGAACGTCTTGTCGGCCAGCAGCGGATCGCTCACCTGTACATTGTCCAGGGCGGTGGTACCGGTGTTGGTGACCAGCATCTGATAGTGGATGATGTCGCCCGCGGCGTCTGCCACGGTGTTGTTGTTGCCGCCGGTAATGTTGATAAATTGTTTGTCGATGGCCAATGCCCGTGTGACCGACAGCGGCACCTGCACCGAATCCTGGGCTGGTGGCGTGTTGTTCGCCGTGGCGGTGGCGGTGTTGTCGATATCAAGGTCGCTGCCGGCGTTGCCTTGGCCATCGAGGTCGGCCTGCGTCACGGTATAGCTGCCGGTGTAGGCCCAGGTTTCGATGACGTCAAGCCGGCCGTCGTTGTCCGTGTCGCCGCCGGCGAACGTCTTGTCGGCCAGCAGTGGATCGCTCACCTGCACATTGTCCAGGGCCGTGTTGCCGGTATTGGTCACCAGCATCTGGTAATGGATGATGTCGCCCACGGCATCGGCCACGGTGTTGTTGTTCCCGCCGGTGACGTTGATAAATTGCTTGTCGATGGCCAGTGTCCGCGTGAGCGACAGCGGCACCTGCACCGAATCCTGCGCTGGTGGCGTGTTGTTCGCCGTGGCGGTGGCGGTATTGTCGATATCCTGGTCGCTGCCGGCATTGCCCTGGCCGTCAAGGTCGGCCTGCGTCACGGTATAGCTGCCGGTGTAGGTCCAGGTTTCGCTCACATCCAGCTGGCCATCGTTGTCGGTGTCGCCGCCGAAGAACGTTTCATTGGTCAGCAGTGGGTCGCTTACCTGCACATTCTCCAGGGCGGTGGTGCCGGTGTTGGTGACCAGCATCTGGTAATGGATGATGTCGCCCACGGCATCGGCCACGGTGTTGTTGTTGCCACCGGTGACGTTGACGAACTGCTTGTCGATGGCCAATGCCCGCGTGACCGATAGCGGCACCTCTACCGAGTCCTGCGCCGGCGGGGTGTTGTTCGCCGTGGCCGTGGCGGTGTTGTCGATGTCCCGGTCGCTGCCGGCATTGCCCTGGCCGTCGAGGTCGGCTTGCGTCACGGTGTAGCTGCCGGTGTAGGTCCAAGTCTCGCTCACATCAAGCCGGCCATCGTTGTCGGTGTCGCCGCCGAAGAACGTTTCATTGGCCAGCAGCGGATCGCTCACCTGCACATTCTCGAGGGCCGTGTTGCCGGTGTTGGTGACCAGCATCTGGTAGTGGATGATGTCGCCCACGGCATCGGCCGCGGCATTGTTATTGCCGCCAGTGACGTTGATAAATTGCTTGTCGATGGCCAGTGCCCGCGTGAGGTCCAGCGCAACCGAGGCGGACGAATCCCGCGGCTGGGTCTGCGCAGTGGTCACAGTCGCAGTGTTGTCGATATCGCCGTCGCCGCCGCCATTGTTGTCGAGATCGCTTTGCTGCACGGTGTAGCTGGCGCTGTAGGTCCAGCTTTCGTTGGTGTCGAGCTGGTTGTTGTTGTTACTGTCGCCGCTGATGAAGGTGGCATTGGTGGCGCCCAGCCCCTCCACCTTGTCGGTCACGTTCACCCCGGTCAATGCGACATTCCCGGTGTTGCCAATGACGATGGAATAGACGATGACGTCCCCGGCCGCATTGGCATGCCCTGTGCTGCCGCCACCGTCCACATTGGTCACCGTTTTTAGGATCGAGACGCCCGGTGCGGCCACAAACGCGTCATTGAAGGTTAATGTCCAACGGTCGGCCTCGGCAAGATTGATGGTTGTCTGGTCGCCCGCCGGATTGGTGACCGTGCCGGTGGTGGTGACATTGTTGATATTGGTCACCGACGTACCGATACTGGTCAGATCCCAGTCGGAAGGGATGTTGACTTCCTTCACGGTGTAGGCGCCGAATTCGGACAAGTTATTGAACGTGCGCGATTCACCGTCCTTCAGCGAAAACGCGGCCACGCCGATGCCGGCCAGGTTGGTGAACTTATCGTCCGCGGTTAGCGTTCCCGAGGCATTGACGTCCAGGCCGCCGCTCACGATCGCATAGGTGCCGACCAGGCCGTCGCCGCCCGCCACGTCGCTCACATTGCCATCGGTAACGTTGAAGGATTCGCCGCCGGCATCGGTGAAGCGGCCATCATCTTTACCGTCGATCACCCCGTCGCCACTGATGTCGAGCTTGCCGCCAATGACGTCGACGGTGTTCGCCGGCCGGGTTAGTTCGAAGTTGAAGGACTGGGAGGTGTTGCCGTCCGGGGTCGTCTCCTTGGCCACGACGATGGAGCCTGGGAATGTGACCGCCGCGCTCGATAGGGAGCGGTCCTGTTGCCCTACGCTCTCGGACGTATTGGGGTCATTGTCGGCAAAGGCCGTCAGACTGGTGTGGTAGGGCGAACCCGAGATCGCGGCGGCCGAGTTGCCTGCCCCCCAGTCGGCACGCGTGGCAATGTGCCCGCCCCAGGCCAGAACGGCAGAACCGATCTCGCCGGCGGTACTGTCGCTGTTGCCGTTGTAGACAAACTTGAGGGTGATCTGGGTCGAGCTGTCGCCGCCGTAACTGCCAAGCAGGGTGTAGGGATTGACCGAACTGGGCAGGTCGACGTCGTCGGTGGTGCCGAACTTGCCGTCGGGTCCGGCCAGGACGTAGTTCAGGAATGTGGCACCGCCAAACAAGGTAAATTGCCCGGCCTGCTGGCTGGCCGGGGCGTTGGGGTCGTGCGGGATGGCGGCGCTCGAGGCAAGATTCAGGGTGTTCAGTGGATCTGCCACGCCTTGCGTTGGAACCGGAACGGTCTCATTTCTGCTGCTGGGAAAGCTGGCGTTCCAGGTGGTGATGTAATCGAGTGCGTGTACCCCGGACTTGGTGGTATCCCACTGTATCGTCACCCAATAGGTATTGCCCTCCTTTAAGCCCGAAAGAACGGCCCGATAGGGGACCGAGTCGCCTTCCGAGTAATGCGCCTGTGAGGATCCAAGATTGCCGTTTTGCCACTGATCCGCCTGTGATCCGCTCAATACCGGCAGGTCAGGCGCGGCACCGTCGGCCCATTGATCGAGATTGACGGATGGTTTGATTGCCTTGGCCATAGCGATTCTCCTTGCTTAGCTCTTCTGATTGGTATGAAGGATGGCGCGTCTCTTTATTTCGCATCGCAGGTGCGCCGGACGATACAACGCGTGTGCGTCGATCCTCGCTGGATGCGCCGTTTTTCGAGCGAAGTACTCCCAGTTACCCGGTCGGTTATTGAGTTAGCTTAGTGGCTGCGATGCAGTGCGACTATCATCCGAATAGCGTATGTGCATCACGCTGTGCCAGGTGCCGCCGGCGCAGGTGAAAAGGTGTGGTTGCCTTGGAGGGGATGCCCTCGATGCGCATACGGCCCAGGTTGGGCACCGTACGGTAGAAGGACGGGGCGTCGCCGCGGCACACCACGGCGTTGGCCAGATGGGTTAAGCGAGCGGTAACTGCAAGCGTCGGCGGACTGCCAGCTTGCTAAAGACATGCTGTAGATGGGTCTTGACGGTGGTGTCGCTGATTGCAAGCTGCCGGGCGATTTCCTTGTTGGTCATGCCTTGACCGACCCAGTGGAGCACTTCCCACTCCCTTGGGGTCAAACGCTTTGGCTTGGACTCGAACAGCGGAGGTTGGTCATGGTTGTTGCGGAGTAGCCAATCGAGCGACTCCACCAGCAACTGGCGATTCAACCAAATATGGCCCTGGTGAACCAGACGAATGGCTTTCTCCCACCCGGCAGGGTCGGACGTCTTCTGCAGACATCCTTTGGCGCCGTAGGCGATCGCTTCGATAACCTCGCGGTGGCCAAAAAAATCGTAAAAGACAATCGTTCTGACCGCTGGGCAGGCAAAGCGCATGGCTGTCAACAACGCAATGTAGTCGCTGTCCCCGTTCAGCAGCAGCAGGTCCGGTTGCAGCGTGCGTGCAAGCTCGAGCAACTGCTGCTCAGGCTGCAGCGCGACATCAATTAATTCGATTTCCTTGCACGGAGCTAAATCGCACCGCAGCGCAGTATAGACGAACGCATCAGCGCACAGAACGGTGATTTTGGGCATCTGATTCCCCTAGGTATTTTTATAGAGACCCCATGCCAATTAAATAGACTGAAGCCTGGTCAACGCAAATTGCATACTGCTACGGATTCTACGTCTATTCAAAGAATCAATTTATATTTTTTGGTATGCGCGATATAACAAATTTCCCAAAAAAATTCCCGCCAGTATTATCTCAATTTGGTGCGAAATTTGAATTAAATACCATATTAAATGAACAGAAATGCCGGAATTGCATCGCTACCCAGGCGGTAGTGGCAAAAGCGTCATCTTCATTGGGGATTTATCAAGGAAAGGCGCTGGGTGGAGGGCGTGTTAATTCATTAAAGTTTCTCAGAATATTTATTTATTTTTGAATTTTCAATCAAAAGTATTTTTGATGAGAAATATTTCTTTCGGTTATGTTGCGTAAATACGATATTGAAACCAACCCACTATAAAACAATTGATCAGCGACCCAATCCATGGGACACTTCCTCCCGGCAATTAATTTCCGCATGGCAAATCACTTCCCTCCAGCTATACCTCGCTATTCCAGAAATATTGTTTAAAAGTATTTTCTCTTGTTTTTCAAGGAGCACACGTTGACTCGCATCGTAAATCTGGCAATTCTTTCATTGCTCACGGCGTTAGCTGGCTGTGGCGGTAATAATGCCGCCAGCGAATCGCCCCCCGCTGTCGCAGCTGCCGTCACCGCGGCATCAGCTCCCGCTCCCACCGTGACCCTGGCGACGATGGTGAGACACTCCGCGAGTGCTCCCATGCAAGGGACTGGCGGGGGCGCGGCAGAAACCGTTGGCGAGTTGCTTGTGCTGCAAGAAGATGATTTCAAAGCAAATACTGGTCGTACCCGCCACTTCCTGAAGACGTCCGATGGTCGCGTCGAATTGAATTTTGCCGGTAAGACGCCTGACCTGCATACGGGCATGAAACTGCGTGTCCGGGGAGCAAAGAGTGGCACTATCCTGACGCCCGATTCGACAGCGGTTGAAGACCAGGGCGGTGGTGCCGCGGCTGCGCTGACGAACACCCTGGGCGAACGGAAAACCTTGGTGCTGTTGGTGAATTTCCAGGACAACACAAGCCAGCCCTACACGTTGTCCGAGGCCACCGGTATTGTGTATTCGCAAGCCAACAATTTCTTCAAGGAAAACTCGCAGCAGCAGACTTGGCTCTCTGGTGCGGCGTATGGCTGGTACACGCTGCCTTTAAGCCAGGCATCGTGCGATGTCTTCCAGATCGAAGCTGCCGCCAAACAGGCGGCGACGAATGCCGGCGTCAATGTGGCGTCGTACAACCATTATGTCTACGTGTTCCCCAATACCACGGCCTGCCCGTGGGGCGGCTTGGGTACGATTGGCGGCAATCCAGGAAGCGTTTGGATCAATGGCAACCTGCGCGTGGCGTCGATCAGCCACGAATTGGGCCACAACCTTGGCCTGCAACACTCGCACGGCCTGGAGTGTGGCGCCGCGTCGGTGGGGACGAACTGCACGAACGTGGACTACGGCGATCTGCTGGATGCGATGGGCAGCACCAATCCCGGTCACTTCAACGCGTTTCAGAAGGAAAAGCTGGGCTGGTTGAACAGCGGCAGCCTGCCGCCGATCACGACTGTGCAGGGTAGTGGGACATTTACGCTGTCGGCCTATGAGGCGGCGGGCACCAGCGCCAAGGCGTTGAAAATTCTGAAAAGTACTGATCCGACAACCGGTGCGAAGACCTGGTATTACGTGGAATACCGTACGGCGACCGGCAGCGACAGCTTTATTGCGACCATCAACGGCACCAATGTCCAGAATGGCGTGGTCGTTCACACCGGCACTGAAGGCGGCGGCAGCAGCTTGCTCGACATGACGCCCGCCAGTTCCATCTACTATACCTATGATTGGAACGATCCTGCCTTGCCGGTTGGCCAGAGCTACACCGATGCTAGCGCGGGGGTCGTCATCACCACCAACGCGGTCAACGGCAGTAGCGCCACCGTGACTGTCAGCTTAGGTGCGCCATCGACCGATTGCGGCCGGGCCAGCCCGGTGATCACTGCCGCGCCGCAGACGCTGTCCGCCAGTGCAGGCACGGTCCTTACCTATACCTTGACCGTGACGAACAAGGACAACGCAGCGTGCGGCAGTTCCAATTTCGTCATGCAGGCAACGCCGGTTGCGGGTTGGAGCGAGAACTTTGGAACCGGGTCGCTTTCCATCGCACCAGGCGCCAGTGCCAGCACCACCTTGGCGGTTGGTTCGCCGGCGACGGCGTCCGGCAACACCCTGATCGTGGTGACTGCCACCAATAGCGCAGCCCCTTCGAGTGTTGGTTCCACGGGCGTGAGCTACCAGGCGCAGAGCGGTCTGCAAGTGGGTGTCATCACCGATAAGCCGACCTACCTGGCTGGGCAGACCGTCAGTATGTCGGCGAATGTGAAGTCCGGCTCGGCGCCAGTGAGCGGCGCGAAGGTGACGTTTGCGATCAACCAGCCGAACGGCGCCGTGGTGACGCAAAGCGCCACCACGAACGCCAGTGGCGTCGCCAGCATCAGCTA
The DNA here is from genome assembly GCF_013369485.1 of Massilia sp. BJB1822. GTDB lineage: Bacteria > Pseudomonadota > Gammaproteobacteria > Burkholderiales > Burkholderiaceae_D > Rugamonas. The sequence continues at coordinate 43,401 of NZ_JABWEB010000016.1, read as the reverse complement.
TCGGCTTGGCCGCAAGAACGTTGGGGGCACGTATCGCGTTAACGCGGCCGCCACCGGGGGCACGTCAAGTGCCGCGGGTACGGTCGATTTTTCGGTGCAGTGATTGTTTCCATTCGGTGCGAGGCTTCCGCAGGCGCCCCCTAGGAGGGGGCGCCGACAGCTGATGCTGGGTTCGGCGGCGACCGATGTCGGCAACCAGGTCAGCTTGTGATGGTCGCAGCAGGGCGCGGTGAGGCGCTCCCGCCCGGCGGTAGCGAGCCGCAGGTTCAGCGTCCGGCGGGATACTCCGTCGTCCCTTTCATCGTGACCGGCAGCGGCTGGTCGAGGCCGGAATCGAAGGCCCGTTGCAGCAGTTTCATTTCTTCGGGCGCAACCTTGCCGGGACCGGCTTTGGCTGCCTGTGAGCGTAACAGGTTCTGTATGCCCATCGACACTTGCAGCGAGTAGTCGGTAGGGAGCGAGCCGGCATCGAAAGCCTGGTTGCCTGGGTAGTTCTTGAACCAGCGCGGGGCGTCGGCCGCCGACGGCGGGATCATCGGCGAGTTCATGGGAGTCTGCGCCGTGGCGTGGCAGGAGATGCAGGATGAGCGCGGATTGTCGACAGGGCCGTTAAGGCGGCCGTCTGCGCCCAGATGCTGGGGTGTGCCGATGGCGGTGTTGATCCATTGCTGGGCTGGACTCAGATCGTTGCCCCACATGACGCCGACGAGTTTCATGCGCTCCCACGGCGTGACGCCGGCGGCGTCGCCGTTGTAGGCGAGGGTAGCGAACACCCACCCGGTGACGGGCGCGCGGCTATCCTTCACCGCCATATCCAGTTGCAATAACCGCACCTTTTGGGGTCTACGCGCCAGCGCGCCGGAAGGGCAGGTTTTGCCGCTAAAGACGTGGATATTGCCGTCCCATTCAAAGGTATTTTTCAGGTAGGGTACTTCGGTATCGGGCGCCGTGGTAAACAACAGCTTGGCCACGACCGTCCCCTCGGGAAACTGGGCCAGCGCTGCGTCGGGCTTGGTGGCCTTTTTCCAGATTTTGCCGACCTGATACCCGCCCGCGGAATTGTAGAAACCGACCGCCCAGTTCTGGAAGCAGCGGGTTTGCTGCGGTCCCAGTTCACCCTTGCCCGGCGTGGCCGGCGCAGGTGTCGTGCGCTCACGCGTCATGCCGTGAATGAATTCGCGGCCGCTATCGCCGTAATGCATCCAGGGGACGTGGTACCACTTGCGCACCTTATTGTTCTGCACTTTCCATCCGGCTTCGACGTTGCCCTCCAGGACATAGGCGTACATCGCTTGGGCGTACTGCTCCGGTTGCTCGGTAGGGTCGATGGCCGCCCAGGGGAGCGATTCTTCTGGGGGCTTGCTCGGATAGGCCTGGCTGAGGCGGAAAACCGGCCCTTTCCATCCCGCTGGCACCTTATCGTGGCTGGAGGGGAAATTGGCTGCATTGCTGGCTCCGCTCAGGCACAGCATTACCAACAAGCCCGGCAATGCGCCATACGACGATTTGGCCATAAAACCTCCGCACTGGAAAACGTTGACGTAGTCGCGCTGAGGGAGCGCGGCGGGAAAGTTTGATGTGCTTCTGCAGGTAGGACTCGGGCCGTGCTCTTTAAATATAGCCGCTCAGTCGAATGGAAGAGTCACACATTGTCACCCCATAGCCAGGCGCCCATTACCTTGGATTCTTGGGCATGAAAAAATGCGCTCCTGGGCACATGAAGTGGAACCTCCTGCCTCTGGCAGAAAGCGGCATCTAGCTGCCCCGCAGGCTTGTACGGAAGTTTCCGATTGACTAGACTTGCCGTATGCACCCGAAACACGAGGTCCTGCATGGAAGACAATACCCAGGAGAGGGTGGGTTATCAGCGTCGGCCCATTATCCGGCATCACGATGGTGTCGCATTACCATGCACCGACTTGGTTGCCGAGGAAATACCGGTGGCCATTGTGATTAACGGTATTTCCCATGCAGTGATGATGGCGACACCGTGTGATCTCGCGTCGTTGGCAGTGGGTTTTGCGCTGACGGAATCGATCGTCGAGCGCGTTGCGGAGATCTACGAGGTTGAAGCGCATCAGTTGCAGAACGCGGCGGAAGTCCAATTGGAGATCGCTGCTGAACGCTTCATGCGGATGAAGGAGCGACGGCGTGCCTTGGCTGGACGTACCGGCTGCGGCGTGTGTGGGATAGAAAGCCTGGCCCTACTCGATTTGGAACCGCAATTAATCGCGGCCGTAGACTTGCCAGACCCGATAGGTCCAGCGATCGCTCGCGCTGCGAGCGAATTGCCGGGCTTTCAGTCGCTGATGCATGAAACGGGCTGTGTTCATGCTGCGGCGTGGTGCGACCAGGGTGGCGCGGTGCTGCGCGTTTTCGAGGATGTCGGACGGCACAATGCGCTGGATAAGCTCGTGGGTAGTTTGTGTATGGACAGGGGTGACATGCGCGCCGGTTTTGTGTTTCTTTCCAGCCGTGCGAGCTATGAACTGGTGATGAAGGCGGCGCGAGTGGGCATCCCTATGTTGGCGACGATTTCGGCCCCAACCACATTGGCGATCGACATCGCGCGCCAGGCTGGTTTGAAACTGGTGAGCTTCTGTCGCGCCGATGGCTTCGTTGACTATACGGCGGCCATTTACAGCAGCAGGGGAGGCGCGTGATGTGGAAACGGTTTGGCTGGATGGTGCTGTTGTGGACGGCAAGCGTCGCTGCACTGGCTGTGGTGGCGCTTCTCATCAGGCTGCTGATGCATGCCGCCGGGATGAGGAGTTAGCTTCAGGTCAGTCGATACGGACTGGCGGGCCTGACCTCATCCGGCACCGGGCGGCCGCATAATTCAAGGACGGAGCGCTCGATGGTGCATACCATGGCGTCCAAGGCCAATGCGTTGGGCGCCATGCCGAAAGGTTCGGCGACCTCGTTGGCGATGGCTTCCAGCGCGATCAGCGTGTAGGAAATGAAGATGCACAGCAGCGGCGTGAAGAATTCCGTCGAATCGACCAGGCCGAAGGGCAGCAGTACGCAGTAGGCGTACACGGAGCGGTGCAGCAGCACGCTGTAGGCAAAGGGGATGGGCGTCGAGGCGATGCGCTCGCACCCGCCCACGCAGCGCTCCAGCTCATTTAACTGCGCATCGAGAATCCAGCGCGTTGTTTCGGAGGTGGCCTTCAATTCCCCCCTGATGTCGTTCAGCAGGACCACGGGACGATACAGCTTGTGATGCAATCCGGCGGCGCGCTCGGCGCCCAGCAGCCGTACAAGATCGGGATTTGGATCGGTGCGGCGTAGCTGATGTTTCAAGGCGTAGGCGCTGGCAATGATGCTGTCGGCCAGGTGCGATTGCGCCGGCAGATAGCTTAGCAGCTGCGACGTCAGAGTCCGCGCGGCGATCAGGAAATTCCCCCACAGCTGGCGCGCTTCCACAAAGCGGGCATAGCTCGCGTTGTTGCGGAAAACGAGGAAGACCGCCAGCGTCAGGCCGAACAGCGTGAATGGCGCGGGACTCAAGGGGATCTTTTCGCCGAAAATACGGCCATGGGTGAACACGGCCAGGGTGCTCAAGAGGCCCATTACGACCAGCTGGGGCATGATGGTTTGCAGCACCGAGCCGTTCCATATGAAGAGCATGCGGAACCAGCTTTGCATTGGACGGACGATCATGGTGCTTCGCCCGTGCTAGTGATGGTAGCCGGCATCCCCCGCCCGTACCTTGCCTTTGAACACCCGGTACTGCATAAAGTGGTAGACAAAAATAACCGGCAGGATAATCAAGGTGCCGACCAGGGAAAACAGCTGGCTTTCGCGGCTCGAGGAAGCTTCCCAGATGGTCAGCGATGGTGGAACGATGTTCGGCCAGATACTGATCACCAGGCCGCTAAACCCCAGGAAGCACAGTGCCAGCGTCAAGTAGAAAGGCAGTGTGTCGTGCCCTTCGCGCACCGTCTTGAAGATGCCCCAGACGCAGGCCAGCACCAGAATCGGCACGGGCAGGAAGTAGACCAGATAGCCGCTGCCAAACCAGCGGTGCGCCACGGCGGGCAGTCCCAGGACCGTCCATAAGCTGATGATGGCGATGATCAGCAATAGCACGCCGGCCAGGGGCCGCATGACCATGCGCATTTTGCTTTGCAGCTCGCCGTCGGTCTTCATGATGAGCCAGCCGCATCCCAGCGCCGCGTAGGTGACCAGCACGCCAATCCCGCAGAAGACGCTGAATGGGGACAGCCAGTCAAAGGCGCCGCCGACGAACTTGCCGTTGGCGATCTTGATGCCCTGCAGCAGCGCTCCCAGTGTGATGCCCTGGCAGAACGAGGCCACGCCGGAGCCGAAGATGAAGGCCAGATCCCACAGTGCCTGGGTGCGCCGCGCCTTGGCGCGCAGTTCGAATGCCGCACCACGGAAAATCAGGCCGACCACCATGACGATGAGCGGCAAATAGCACGCCGGCAGTAATGTCGCGTACACGATGGGAAAGGCACCGAACAGGCCGGCACCGCCCAGTACCAGGAAGGTTTCGTTGCCATCCCATACTGGCGCGACCGTGTTGAGCATGACCTGGCGTTCCTCCTTGCTTTCCACAAAGGGAAACAGCAAGCCGATGCCCAGATCGAAACCATCGAGCATCACATAGATCAGCACGCCAAGCGCGATGACGATGGCCCAAATGACGGCAAGGTCGAGTTGCATGGTTTCATTCCCCCTTCAGCACGTCCAGTGGCCGATTGCGTAGAACCGGATTCGGGCGGGAAAATTCGTCAGGTGTCAGTTCCATGGGGCCGTTTTTCATCAGCTTGAGCATGTAATAGACGCCGGCGCCAAACACCAGGAAGTACACCACGACGAAGATCAGCAGCGACACCCCGGCTTGTTGCGCGCTGATCGGGGAAACCGAGTCGGCCGTGCGCAGGATGCCGTACACCGTCCAGGGCTGGCGCCCCACTTCGGTGGTAACCCAGCCGGCGATCAGCGCGATGATGCCGGAAGGCGCCATGCCCAGCGCAAACCAGTGGAACCAGCGCGCCTCATAGAGCCGGCCTCCCTTGCGCAGCAGCAGGGCCAGTACCGCGACCAGCAGCATCAGCATCCCCAGGCCGACCATGATCCGGAACGACCAGAACACGATGGGGGAGGGCGGACGGTCTTCTTTGGGAAACTCCTTCATGCCACGGATTTCGCCGTCCCAGCTATGCGTCAGGATCAGGCTGCCCAGATGGGGAATCTTCAGGGCGTAACGCGTCTGCTCGGCCTCCATATCCGGCCAGCCGAACGCATTCAAGGCGGTGCCGCCCTTTTCGGTTTCCCACAGCCCTTCGATGGCTGCGATTTTGACCGGCTGGTGTTCCAGCGTGTTCAGGCCATGCGCATCGCCGACCAGGATCTGCACCGGGGTTAGGAACAGCATGAGCCAAAGCGCCATCGAGAAGCTGCGCTTGACGGGTTTGTCGCGTCGTCCCTGGAGCAAATGGTAGGCGGCGCAACCGGCGATGAGGAATCCGGCGACGATAAAGGCGGCAATGGTCATGTGCGCCAGGCGGTAAGGGAAGGAGGGGTTGAAAATGACTCTCAGCCAGTCCACGGGCACGATCCTGCCATCGACGATTGCATGGCCTTGCGGGGTTTGCATGAAGCTGTTCGAGGACAGGATCCAGAAGGTCGAAATCAAGGTGCCCAGAGCCACCATCAGCGTGGCAAAGAAATGCCCTTTGGGACCGACCCGTTCCCAGCCGAAGATCATCACGCCGAGAAAGCCCGCCTCAAGGAAGAAGGCGGTCAGCACCTCGTAGGTGAGCAGGGGACCGGTGATATTGCCGGCCACGCGCGAGAATTCGCTCCAGTTCGTGCCGAACTCGTAAGCCATGACCACGCCGGACACCACACCCATACCGAATGAAATGGCAAATATCTTCGACCAAAACAGGAACATGTCCTTGTAGACCCGGTCGCCGGTGAGCAGATGGCGCCATTCGAGTACGGCCAGGAAGCTGGCCATCCCGATGCTAATCGCCGGGAAGATAATGTGCACGGCCACGGTGAAAGCGAACTGCAGCCGCGCAAGCAGGAGGGCGTCAAGCTGCTCCACGGCGCATCACCCGGACCGGCACCGATTTATAGGAAGGCGTTCCACTCTCCTTGTCGATGTAATCGAGCGGGATCAGCACGTTCGCTTCCGGGTAATAAGCGCCTACTGACCCGCGCGCGATCTTGTAGGCGATCGCGGTGATGTTTTCCAGGCGCAGGGCGCGCCCCGGCAGGGCTGTTTCTATATCGACCAGGTCGCCGTGTTCCAGTCCGTTTGCTGCAAGGTCTTCTTCGTTCATGAACAGGATATCGCGCCGGCCGAACACGCCGCGATAGCGGTCATCCATGGCGTAGATCGTCGTGTTGTACTGGTCATGGCTGCGCAGGGTGATCAGGCGCAGGATGTTTTCGCCGCCCAGAACATCGGCATCTTCCTTGACGCCGCCGTAGACCGAGAAGACCGCCTTGCCCGTGGGCGTGGCGAAATGGCGCTGCATGGGGGGCACCGATAGCTGGAAGCCGCCAGGGACACGGATGCGGGCATTGAAATTTTCAAAACCCGGCACGGTCAGCTCGATCAGATGGCGGATCCTGTCGTAGTCTTCGATCAGCTCCGGCCAGGGCACTTTGCTCTTGGGTAGCGTTGCGCGCGCCATGCCCGCAATGATGGCCGGTTCCGAGCGCAGTTGCTCCGATGCAGGCGGCAGTTTGCCGGCCGAGGCGTGCACCATGGACATTGAGTCTTCGACCGTCACCGATTGCGGTCCACCCGCCTGCAGGTCAAGCTCCGTCCGGCCTAGGCAGGGAAAGAGGTAGCTTTCCTTGCCCACCAGGAGGTGCGAGCGGTTCAGCTTGGTTCCGATATGCACGCTCAAATCGAGCTTCCCCATGGCGCTGAAGCTTTGCTCAGGGTCGGGCAGGGCCACGGCAAAATTTCCGCCCAGGCAGAGCAGGGCCTTGCAAGCGCCGTTGACCATGGCCTGCATGGTGCGCACCGCATCGCGCCCATGATGCCGGGACAGATGTGTGAAACCAAACGCCTTCTCCATGGCCTGTAGGAACGCTTCGGATGGCTTCTCGGTGATGCCGACCGTGCGGTTGCCCTGCACGTTGGAGTGGCCCCGCAGGGGACAGATACCGGCGCCAGGTTTGCCATAATTCCCGCGCAGCATGAGTAGGTCCGCAATCAGGCGCACATTGGCCGTGCCCCGGCTGTGCTGGGTCACGCCCATCCCGTAGGTGACGATGGTGGCTTTTGATTGGGCATAGGCGGTGGCGACTTCCTGCAGGTCGGCCTGGGTCAGGCCGCTGGCCTTTTCGATGTCGTCCCAGGCGGTGGCTTTGACGCCGGCGCAGAACGCATCGAAACCCTCCGTGTAATTCTTGATGAAGTCCTGGTCGAGCACATTGCCCTGCCGCTCTTCCATGTCGAGCAGGATCTTGATGATGCCCAGTAGCGCCGCGGCATCGCCGCCGCCATCGACCATGAAATACGTCGAGGCGATCTTGGTCGAGCCGTAAGTGGCCATCTCCAGCCAGTTCTGTGGATCGGCAAAGCGTTCCAGGGCACGCTCGCGCAGGGGATTGAAGACGATGATCTGCACGCCGCGTCGTGCCGCCTCATGCAGGGTACCCATCATACGGGGGTGGTTGGTTCCTGGATTGTGGCCGATGGCGATAATCAGATCGCAATGCTCGAAATCGTCCAGCGTCACGGTGCCTTTGCCGATGCCAATCGACTGCGGCAAGCCCACGCTGGTCGCTTCATGGCACATATTCGAGCAATCCGGGAAATTATTGCTACCGTACTCGCGCGCGAACAGCTGAAACAGGTAGGCGGCCTCGTTGGAGGCCCGTCCCGAGGTATAGAAGTCCACCTGCTCAGGCGGGAGTGCGCGCAGGATTTCGCCAATGCGGGCGAATGCCTGTTCCCATCCCACCGGCACATACTTGTCCGAGGCGGCATCGTAGACCATGGGATGCGTGAGACGGCCATTATCCTCAAGCTCATAGTCCGACTTCATTAACAGCTGGGTAACGGTGTGTTGCTGGAAAAAGTCCGGTGTCACCCGCTTGTTGGTGGCCTCCCAGGTGACCGCCTTGGCGCCATTCTCGCAGAACTGAAACGTCGAGCGATGCTCCTTGTCCGGCCAGGCGCAGCCTGGGCAGTCGAATCCCGTGGGCTGGTTGGTTCGCAACAAGGTGATCGGCGCCTTGACGGCATCCATCTGGTCATGTACCGCTTGCGCGGTGGCGCGCAACGCTCCCCAGCCACCACCAGGAGCGTCATATTCCCTGATGCCGGGCACTTCACGTCGTTTGGCCATGACCGTCTCCCAATTGGCTGTTGAGCTATCCGGTTCTTGTTCGATTGCGTACGCTGCATTTCAGATGCTGCCCTATCGCATCTCAGTGGGCAGTTCTCTTTATGATAGTTAACTTTTACGGTATCACCAGCACTCAATGCTACCGACCAGAGTCTCCATCGCCATCTGAGGTTTCTACTTCCCGCGGAATCTGTCCCTTCCATTCACGGGGACTGAGTTTAGGCCGGGAGCCTATTTGGCCCCGATTGAGCAGCGCTTCGCTGATCTGGCGCGGGATAGCAGGTCACGGGAACGCTGAGAGGCGATAACCAGGCCAGCGGCGCATATCCCTGGAACAGCGTAGACTGGATGCGTTGTTAAGAGGTGACATCATGAAGCAGATAGACCCGAAGGGTGCTTTTAAGGGCCTTCCACTGAGTCCGGAGCAGCAATCAGAGGTTCGGCACTACATAAAGCAAAGAGAGCAGCTTGGCCTGCCATGGGATACGCCCGAGTTGCACGCCATGCTGGCAGATATGCTTGAGTCACCCGAAGACGACAGCCTCGGGGTGGACAGCGAACTGGAAAGCGCACAGGAAAACCATGAGCGCGCTGCTGCCATCGTGGGCGATGGCATGGACCCTGTGTCGGCAGATGAGGAACGCCATGCTGCCAGTGAAGCCGAAGCCATGAAGCACCCGCAGCATTGATGGACGAGGCCGCAGTTTATGGCTTTGCAAAGAATGCGAGGAGTAGCCGCTGCTGTAGGGACTTTGAACATGACTGGCGAGGCTGTTCAGCTCTTCTATTTTTTCTTCGGCATGCCAGCGAAACTCCTTGGAGAAAACATGGGCGCGCATAGTACTGGACCGGAAAATGGACTGCCCAAGGAGGAACGCATACTGGTGCTGCAGGGTGGCGGTGCCTTGGGGGCTTATCAAGCCGGGACTTATGAAGAACTGGCCGCTATGGGGCAGATGCCACACTGGGTGGCCGGTATTTCAATCGGTGCGATTAATGCGGCGCTCATCGTGGGCAATCCGCCCGAGTTGCGCGTGCAACGGTTGCACGAGTTCTGGCAGACGGTGAGCGCCGCATCACCCATATGGCTGCCTTGGATAGGGCGGGATGTCGAACAGCGAAGCATCTTGAACCAAGCCCAAGCGGCGATGGTACTTCTATTCGGCTTGCCAGGTTTTTTTGTGCCGCGTTGGCCGCCTGCCCCATTTCAAGCGGCAGGCTCGCTGGGGGCATTGAGCATCTACGACACGGCGCCGCTGCGCGCAACCTTGGAACAGTTGGTGGATTTCGAGCTCCTGAACAGCACGGCCACGCGGCTGTCTGTGGGGGCAGTTAATGTTCGGACTGGTAACTTTGCCTACTTTGATACCGCGTTACAGCGCCTCGATGTGCGCCATATCATGGCAAGCAGCGCCTTGCCGCCGGGCTTCCCCCCGATCGAAATCGATGGTGAATGGTATTGGGACGGGGGGCTCATATCCAACACCCCGCTACAGTATGTTCTTAGCCAACCGGGTGCCGATTGTCGGCTGGTTTTCCAGGTCGATGTCTTTCCTTGCGAAGGCCCTATGCCCGCCAGCCTGAGTGGAGTCGTCGAGCGCGAAAAAGACATCCGGTTTTCCAGCCGCACACGACTCAACACCAGCTATGCCCTGGCCGGACCGGTCCTGGCGCAAGCGGTGCGGCGATTGATCGCCAAGCTGCCGCCCTCCTTTGTGGGTGACCCGGATGTCCAGGCACTCGAGGCCGCTAGCCATGAATTGGCGGTGACGGTGGTGCACTTAATCCACCGGGGCAAGCGCTATGAGACGCAATCGAAAGACTATGAGTTCTCGCGCTTGTCTATGCTGGAACACTGGCGTGCGGGACGGGCCGATATGCGGCATACCCTCACGCACCCCAACTGGCTGGCACGAACCGCACCGCAGGAGGGGGTGCATGTGTTTGACCTAACGCGTAAGCCCAAAACGGAGCAATCGGCGAAGCCTGCATGAGGCGCGCCGGCAGGTGCCGGGCTGCCTTCGCGAGGCCGAGCGCCGGGCATTAGACTGATTGGCCAATCTGGAGGAGCTACCCGATGAAACTGTTGGACAAGGTTTGCATTGTTACCGGTGCCGCCAGCGGCATTGGCAAGGAAATTGCGCTGAAGTTCGCCCAAGAACGCGGCAAGATTGTGATTGCGGACTTGAACAAGGCGGAAGCAGAGGCCACCGCGCAAGAACTTCGTCAGGCCGGTGCGGTGGCGATGAGTGTCGAAATGAATGTTACTGATGAGCAGCAGGTCCTTGCCGGTGTTGCCGAGGTGGTGCAGGTCTGGGGCGGCGTGGATGTGCTGGTGAGCAACGCCGGGATTCAGATCGTGCACCCGCTCGAGGAGTTTCCCTTTGCGGAATGGAAAAAACTATTGGCCATCCATCTTGATGGCGCCTTCCTCACCACCAAAGCGTGCCTGCCGCATATGTATGCTTCGGGCAGGGGGGGTAGTGTCATCTATATGGGTTCGGTGCATTCAAAAGAAGCCTCGATGCTCAAAGCGCCTTATGTGACGGCAAAGCACGGCCTGATTGGATTGGCGAAGGTGGTTGCCAAGGAAGGGGCCAGGCATGGGGTGCGAGCGAATGTTATTTGCCCGGGGTTTGTGCGCACCCCGTTGGTCGAAAAGCAAATACCTGAACAGGCCAGAACGTTGGGAATTTCTGAAGATGACGTCATCAAGAACATTATGCTGAAAGACACGGTGGATGGCGCATTCACTACGACTCAGGATGTGGCGGAGGTTGCGCTCCTGTTCGCGAGTTTCCCGTCCAGTGCCTTGACCGGACAGTCGCTCGTGGTTAGCCATGGCTGGTTCATGCAATAGACGGTATGGCGTTCACGGCTGCCGTGCTGCCGACGCATACCAGGGGCTCGACGCCGAGCGATCTTTGCCTAACACGTCCAACCCCGGCATTGATTCGGCACATCTGTAATCGATATGAATTGGCAATGGCTCGAGGGTTCAAAGCCTGCTAGTCTGGGTGAGCGGCGGCGTATGATTTTCAGTACATTGATTCGATTCTGGTTTCCCGGCAACCCGGTGCCAGCCTCGATGGATTTCCTTTCCGCGCCAACGGCGCGTTTGTACATTATGTATTACGAGATACTGTGAGGGCATTATGAAGACCATTTATTCCGACAGGCGGATCAACGCCGAAGAGTTTCGCTGCCTGAACCATGCGATCGATTTGGTACGGACCCATGGCTGGCGCTATGCGGTGGCGTATCTGCGAAACCAGCGTATTGCTGAAGTTACGCTGCAGCGTGTACTGTTTGGCGACTGGTTCAGCCGCCGTGCGAGCACCAACAGGCTGATTGTTTGCCAACGCTTGCACGCCGGATCCATTAGCTGAGAGGCACGCCGCGCAGCATGGCGCAACCCGGCTCGCTGCTGTGGGGTGCAGTCAGCGTAAACCGATCCGTGCAGGTGCACTTGTTCAAATCGGAATCAGGCCGGCCAGATATTGGCGGCCTTTCGCGCCTGAGGCTTGCGCCATGCTCGAATGAAAACCGTTGATGTTCCTTCAGACTATTGAAACCGTCATTCTGCATATCCTGGGAGTGGGCGAACATGTCGGCGCCGCAGCCATCGGGCGAGATGAAGCCGAAACCCATTGCATCGTTAAGTCATTTCACAGTAGGCCGACGAGATTTACAACTGGGCAAAGTGCCATGCGAGTATAGGCTCAGTCACCGCGGCCGCCTAGTTGCCCTTCGTCAGTCAGCCTCCGGCAAAGCTGCAGGGTAAATTGGTGCCAGATTCTTCATGATGTTTGTGGGCCTATCAGGCCAGTTCGACAAGGTGAATCGACCATGCCAGGCATTGCAGCGATCGGGAGCCTTCTGCGATTCTACCAAGGTGATAAGCGAATGGGCGGCATACCGCGCGGACGCTTAAGGGGGATTGAGCGTAGACTGTAAAGAGACAACGGTGAGGCCGCCAGCGCGTGCGTTCCTGCCTGTTACTGGGTTCTGGCCGAAGGTTGGGGGAGGAGATATGGAGCTGATTGAAGCGGATGAAGTGGCCGAGTTCAGAAACATCCTGCTCAGCAATTCCTTGAGCGTGGCGGACTTTTGCATGGTGGAAGCGAATACAACCGACCCCAAGTCGGACGAGCTGTACCCGCTTCAGGGCAATCTGACCGTGCTGTGCGCATCCAGCGGAAAGTCCAGGCAGTATGCAATCGGGGACGGAACGGCATGGTTGCGGCTACTTCGACGGGATGTCGAAATAGGCGTATTCCGGCGCTGAGCATGTCAGGCAACTGGCTTTACACTGTGTCCATGCCGAAGCGGCGCTTCGTGATATTGTATGCCGCTGTTTGGGATGGACGGCGACATGGGGCGGTATTCAGTATGGAGGTTAGCGTGAACTCCCAGAAATCCGGTTTGGAACCAAGGCTGGGAAAACGCGCCTGGCCGCGCTGAGCAGACGACCAAGCAAAGACAGAAAGCCGAGGTCAAGGAAGTCACGGGGCGGCATAGAAACGACGGACAAAAGCTTCACAAGAGAGCCCGCTAAAGGTGCGCGCGAGCCAAAGCGCAATGGGGCGCCAGCGCAGCTATGTCGGTGGGGCCGGCATCGTATGCCGCGGCAGGGTAATGGTGAATACGCAACCAATATCGGGAAGGTCGCGGACGCTGAGCTGGCCTCCGTTCTCGGTCACAAACTGCTGGGTGATCGTCAGCCCCAATCCGAGACCGGAGCGGTCTGTGCCACCCTGCTCAAAGGGCAGGAACATGCGTTCGACCAAATCGGCCCCTAGGCCTCCACAATGGTCGGCGACTTCGATCAGTATGCTGTTCGGGGTGGCATGACAAGCTAACGTCACTTCGGTATGCAAGTGCGTAAACTTAAAGGCATTCTGCAATAAATTGATGACCGCCGCCAGGAGCATTGCCCGGTTGCCTTTAATGGCCAATTGCGGATCTACCGCTAACACGTTCAACCGGCACTCCCTGGCAATGGCGACCAGTGTCGCAGTTATCTCCACTTCAGAGATAAACGCCGCAAGCGAAAAGAGGCGCTGTGAGGGGGGCACGTGGTCATCGCGTACGTTGGATATGGTGCTATTGATCAGCCCTTCCAGGGAGAACAGGCTGCGGCCGAGAATGCCTCCCGTTGCGCCGCCCAGATCGAGATTACCTGTCTTGCACGCAGAATAGGCTAACTTGCAAGTGCCGAGGAGATTGCGCAACTCGTGGACAAAAAAGCCCATGCGCTTGTTCTCCTCGGAATGATGGCGATCCGCTTCGATGAAATCATGTTGGGAACTGAATTCGGTCACCGCACAAGCAATGGCATAGTCGAGGCAGCGATTCAATGTTCGGAATTCATCGACGGAAAAGGGCGCTTTGCGCTCGACCGCAAGGTCGGTGATGGCCTGGCACAAATCGCCATAGTTGTGGACCACTTCATCCACGGTAAATCCTAATGCAAGCATGTCCTTGCCATGCAATGTGGCGGATGTGCTCATCTCCCTGTGAGCGATACCACCATCGCCGCTATCTGGAATGTCGATGTTGTCGTTGACATATTTTGCTTGCTCTGAGCGTAGGATACTGATGAGCTGTTCAAGAAACATCGGGACGCCATTTTGTAATTGCTCGGCAGTTGCGAAGTGCTTGCGCTCGGCAACTTTGTCCCGGCATCGGACAATGAGTTCGCTGCGATTATTTGCCAGGAATTCGTGAAGTGTGGCCATGCTCTTCTCCATATCCTGGACTATTCTTGGCTGAATGTCAGGATGGCGCGTTCGATTTTTTTTGGGGGCTGAGGAGCTTCTCGGGCACGTGAATTGATCGCGTTTTCCAGCTTACAGTATAGGAGGAAAAACAGCTGGATAGGAGCTCAAACGTTCGTGGTTTCAGGTGCTTGACATGGCCTGTTCTGTCGCTTAGGCCAGTGTACTTGCTGCGAATCGGCGCAAACGCTTTCGCATACATCAACACTATTTTTGCCTCACGCCGGAAGCATCTGAAATAGCGGCCTTCGCGTCGCGTCGCGCGGCCCATCTCATCAACGGCGGAGCCGATACGCCATGCACAAGGATGGATGCCGTGACAGCGACCAGGGTAAGTGCTACGAGTTGCTGGGTAATCGGTTCGGGTACGCCGTGGCGTAGTGCAAACATGAGGTAATACACGGAACCGATGCCCCGGATGCCCAGCCAGCTTATCAGCATGAGCTGATGCGGCGCAACTGCGGCCCCTGCAAATCCAAGGACAACTGAAATCGGTCGTATCACCACAAAAAGTAAGGGAATAAACCACCATAGACCGGCGAACAGCACAATATAGGGAAGCATGGCGCCGATCACCAGCACGATTCCAAGCTCTGCTAGTCGCTCCAGTTTCTCATTAAACCCAAGCACAGCCTTCGTCATTGTGCCGCTTGCATGGTGTGAGTGGGTGGCTGGACTTTCATATGCCGGCTCATCAGCATGAGAGAAATTGCTAAGTGGCGAGGTTCCGGCCAGCGGATAGTTGCGTGTGCGCCGTAGAGTCAGGCCAGCGAAAAAGACGGACAGAAAGCCTGAAGCAAGGCAAATTTGTGCAATACCAAATGAAACCGCAATCACGCCTAACGAAAGAAACTCATCCAGTCCTACTGCACTATTGTGGCGGGTGCGCAGAAATATGACGAGCATGCCCAGTAGTGCACCGATCGCAGCGCCGATCAATACGCCTCCAACTGTTGACCAAAGCAAATCTACGATCCACCAACGCCATCCTGAGTCGCCTAGTTCGTGTAACTGCATCAGTCCCAGGCCAAGCAAAACAAAGGGAAAGGCCGTCCCATCGTTCAGCGCGCCTTCGCCGGAAAGACTAAAACGGGTTGGATCCGGGTACAGGCCAGGTTCTGACTGGATTGCTGAGGCAAGCACCGGATCCGTCGGTGCAAGTATGCCGCCCAGCAGTATTGCTGCGCCAAGGGGCAGGCCCAGGCCAATCCATCCGACAGCAGTAATGAGCCCCACGCAGATAACCATTGCCGCGAGCGCAAGACGCCAAGGGGCGACCCAGCGGCGATCCAGAAGCGGCACCTCAAGCTTGAGACCGACGGAAAATAGGGAGATGAGTAACGCGGCTTCTGTAATAAGTTCTAGCGCGCCGGCATGAAGAAGTGGGTCCGGGCCGATGGCGCCAACCCCATCCGGTCCAAGCAAAAAGCCAAGCCCAAGGTACAGCATCGCACCACTTAACGGTAGTCGTTCAAGCAGGGTCCCGACTAGCATCATCGCAATGAAAATGAAACCGATAAGAAGCGCCCAATGTGCGACAGACATGATGGCCACCTGTCAGGTTCTTTTTAAACGCATCATTGTTTGCTCCCCGCGGCTTTATACCCATCGAGTTCTCTTCCGATTGCAGCCGATATTCATACTAGCACGCGCATGAGGTACCCTGACTTTTCTGGCGCCCTGGCAGATATGCTTGATGCTTCCGCGACGACAGTCTCTTGAAGGACACCGGTGCGGAAAGCGCGCAGAAAAATCTTGAGCGCGTTGCTGCATCGTGGGTGATGGCATGGATCCTACGTCAGCAGACGATGAACGCCATGCCGCCGGCGAGGCCGATGCCAAGAAACAGCGCAGCATGGATGGCCGAGGCCGCAGTGCACGGCTGTGCATAGAACGCGAGGAGTAAACGTGGAACTGATTGAACCAGAGGAAATGGCCGAGTTCAGACCTCTCCTGACGACCAGGGGGCTGGATCTTGCCGACTTCGCGCTGGAGGAGGTCGATGCGACCGATCCCAAGAGCGATGAGGTTGCGCCTTTGCAGGGGTATCTGACCGGGCGGCGCAGATCGACCGGCCAGACGAGGCAGTACGTCACTGGTGATGGATCGGCTTGGCTGCGACTGCTGAGTGAGGACTTGGGAGCAGGAACTTTTACCGCCTGAGGATCCGCGGGTGGCTAAAGTCGCTCGGCTCCAATTGCCTGGAGAATGCCGTCGCTTGCATAGCGAAGGGCAGGGCGCAGTCAGTGGCGATCGCCATAGGCTAGAGAAACAGGTGTAGAATAATCGCCTCATCTCGGAGTATCCAGATTCTATGGACGCGCCCTGTGATGGCACCGTCGCTGGTTGTCTTCTGGCTGCCCGAAAAGAGTGCTGTCAAAACAAGGGCTTATGCCAATTGTTGATATTAGAGTGGAGTGACGCGTGCCTGTTTGCTGGATAGTTGCTGGCCCAAATGGTGGTGGCAAGACAACATTTGCAATGACGTACTTGCCCGACGTGGCGCAATGCCATCGTTTTATCAATGCCGATCTGATCGCCGCCGGATTGTCGCCGCTTGCGCCGGAGCTGGAATTGGTTTCGGCGAGCCGGATTTTCCTTGGTGAGATTGAGGCCTGTATTCGGCAGCGTAAGGATTTTGCATTTGAAACCACCTTGGCGGGACGGGGCTATTTGAAATTGGTGCGTCGCCTGCGCGCCGACGGTTGGCGGGTGGAGCTGATCTATCTCGCACTACCGAGCAGGGAAATGTCCCATCAGCGTGTAGCTGAACGCGTGGCTCATGGTGGCCACAACATCCCCGCGTCGGATATTGAGCGGCGGTTTTCCCGCAGCCTGGGAAATTTGCTAAACTCATTCAGTGCCGAAGTGGACGCCTGTAACTGTTTTATGAACAGCGGGTCCGTGCCCGAGTTGGTATTTGAGCAGCAGGGCGATCAGCGTAATGTAATCAATGCGGCGCACTATCAACTTTTGCTTCAGGAATCTGAGTCATGAAAATCACGACAACCGAGCCGTCTCCGAGGTCTCAGGCGATGCTGAAAGCATTGCAGCAAGCAGTGAGTAACTGCCTCGACCGGAAACGGAAATTAGGACAATATGCGGTCGTATGGCAGGATGGCCGGCCTGTTCGTGTCGGTTGCGAGGTGCCCAAAGACGTTGATTGAGTCCGGGTCAGGAGTGCAAGGTTTAATCATGGTATTCCTGGGGGTATCGCGATTTTCATGTTCAGAGAAATGAAATTAAATCAAGGGCTTACGGGCGTCATTGATATTAGAGTGGGAATGATTCCCCGTCTGGCTGCTTAGCGCAGCACTCGGCAACAAGATCCGCAAAGCCCCTGATTTTTCAGGGGCTTTTTTGTTTTTACATGGCTGGGTCTGGCAACTGGTGGCGGCGGCAAGCGCAACTGGCGAATGGTATCGAGCCGGAGATATGAAGCATCGTACGACCGCGTGGCAGCGTTTGGCAGGCAGTGGAAGGCGGGGCAAACTGAGCGAGTCATTTCATCGGGTAAACAAACATCATCTGTATTATTTTCCCTCGGAAGTTGCAGTTCTGTGACATTTGGAGGGTTTTTCACACGAATTATTCGTTAAGATGTTATTAAATTCATAAACTTGTTTAAGTTGGCCTGCTTATTGCAATAGCAGCCAGATTAGTCGGCTCTCCACAGATGGGCAACTAACGTCTTAACGTACGGTTCATAAGGCCTGATGCGTAGTGAGTGAACATAGGGGACAGATGGGCGATCAAAACAATTTGCGCGAGAAGGTTGCGTCATTGGAGTCTCGTAGTGGCGCCGGAATGGATCGCAAAATTGCGCGTAGGCCATTCTATCGGCATCACGCGCGGCTGCTGCTTGCCGGATTGGGCGTAGTCGCCTTGCTGCTGGGTTTTTCAGTGCTGATGCCGCGCGGGCAGGCAATAGATGGCAAGGAACTCCTCACCGCAGAGGTGACGCACGGCGTTTTCTTGGACGAGGCGCTGGTAAGATCTACCGTTTCTCCCTTAAGTTCGGTAATCCTCGATTCGGTGGAAACTGGGCGTGTGGAGGAAGTATTCGTCCGCGACGGCAGCCTGGTAAAGCAAAATGAGAAGCTATTCCGGCTGTCGAACCCCCAACGCAGATTGGATCTCCTGGCGCGAGAATCCGACTATGCACAGCAAATTTCCAATCTCTCCAACCTCCAAACTGTGTTTGAGACGGGGCGTATCGATCATAAGCGCCGCCTGACCTCGTTGAAATTCTCCTTATCCCAGGCCGAAAAAAAGTACCGGCGCGATACCGTTTTGGCTCGGAATGGTTTTATCAGCGAGGTCGCGTTGGATGAATCGCTGGATAAAGTTGCTGAGGTCCGCGAACAGTTGACGGAGGAGGCGCGCAGCGCCGAGATTGACGAGAAAATCAAATCTGATGCGTTGCGGCAAGTTCAGAAGGCCATATCGAGCCTGGACTCCGGGCTTGGCATTGTCCGGGAAAGTGTCGACGCGTTGTCAGTGACTGCGCCAAGGAACGGACGTCTGACAGACTTTAATTTGCAGGTCGGCCAAGTGGTGAAATCCGATCAGCACATTGGACGGATTGATGACCCTGAAAAAGTCAAGCTGATGGCTGAGGTGGATGAGTTCTATCTGCCCCGCCTGGGTATTGACCGGGCAGCGAGCGTGCAGCTCGACGGCCGGGAGCGCATGCTCAAGGTTTCGCGAATCTTCCCACAGATCAAGGACGGAAAATTTAGCGTCGAGTTGTTGTTTTCTGAAGCGCAGAATGTGGCGCTTAGTCCGGGCCAGAGCATCGATGTGCGCATCAGTTTAGGCGTGCCGGCGTCGGGGACCATTATCCCTAACGGTGCTTATCTGAATCAAACGGGTGGCGCTTGGGTTTTTGTCGTGGCTCCCGATGGAAAGTCTGCGGAGCGGCGTGAGGTCAGCATCGGGCGTCGTAATCCACGCCAAGTGGAGGTCAAGAAGGGCTTGCAGCCCGGCGAGCGCATATTGGTATCGTCTTATTCGAAGTGGTTGGAAATTAGTAAGTTGTTAATTTCAAAATAACTAGTGCTGGAGAGAAGATGATCGAGTTGGAAGGCATAAGCAAGCGCTTTATTGGCGGCGAAGTCGAAACCAGCGCGCTTGCTGGGGTGAATTTGTCGATTGGCGCCGGTGAATATGTTGCCATTACCGGGCCATCGGGTTGCGGCAAAAGTACGCTGCTCAGTATTCTTGGTCTTCTTGATGTGCCAGATGCCGGCAACTACAGCTTGGACGGAGAGCCACTGTGCGGGCTTTCGGAGGCTGCGTTGAATGGAATTCGAAAGGGTAAGATCGGCTTTATTTTCCAAAACTTCAATCTGATCGACGAGCTGACGGTGGCCGAAAACGTTTCCCTGGCGTTGAGTTATGCCAGCGTCACGCGGTCGGAGCGCCAGCAGCGGACCCAGGACATGTTGCAAAAGCTGGGCTTATGGCATCGCGCGAATCATTTTCCGGCACAGCTCTCCGGCGGGCAGCAGCAGCGTGTGGCTATCGCGCGCGCTTTGGTGGCATCTCCCCAAGTCCTCCTTGCGGACGAGCCGACAGGCAATCTGGACAGTGCCCACGGCGATGAAGTGATGCGTTTGCTTAAGGAGATCAATGCCAGCGGGACCACGGTGGTCATGGTGACCCATTCCCCTGAGCATGCTATACAGGCAGACCGAGTCATTACGATGCTCGACGGCCGTATCGTCGAGGCGGGCCAATCTTCTGCTGCCGCCCGTGCGGCGGCGGTAGCCTGATCTCGGCCTGGGGGAAGCAGATGACATTCGATGATTTTCGCATCAGCGCTCGCGCATTGCTGAAAGAAAAATTTTTCTCAGGTATTGCCATCGTCGGACTCAGCGTGGGATTCACCGCGTTTCTATTATTGGCCGCATTGGTCCATCATTCTTTCGGATACGATTCTTTTGTGCCGGCGCCGAATGAAACCTTCTATTTGAAGACAAAACGTAACTTTCTCCCGGCAGCGCCATGGAGTGAATATGCGCCTTTGCGTTTCAAGGAGGCGGCTGCGCAGAGCAAGTCCGGCATCGATCTGGTCAGTGTCACCGAACTGCCAAGCACGATCAAGTATGACGGCCACATGACCTCGGCTGCGCTGCTGGCAACTGATGCGCAGTTCAGTTCCCTTTTCGGTCTGAAGGTGTTGGAGGGGGATATCCAGACGGCGTTGACTGCTCCGGATGCCCTGGCGATTACGGATAAATTGGCGGGCGCCTTGTTTGGGCGGGCCTCAGCCTTGGGGCGCAACGTCCTGATCACTGGCAAAAGTTTGCGCATTGCTGCCGTCATCGCGCACCCGCCCAGCAATTCGACCGTCAGCTATGACGGCCTGGTCGGCACGGCAACAGTCATTTGGGAGGCGGCGGAACGTCAGCAATATATGTCGAACTGGGGCCGCCTGGGTGGGCGCCTGTATTTCAAAGCGCGCTCGATAGGCGATGCCAATGCGCTGGCCAGCTTACTTCAGCAGGAAGTTGAACGCTCTCCCTTAAAGGCAGGTCTGTCGCCACAGGCAATCGCGACGTTGGGCGACAAGGCGGTGATCGATATTCGCGCGAATAGCTTGAGTGCGGCGTTTCTCGATGAGGATTTGGCGGCGGACGCGAACGGCGGACGCCACGGAAATCGCAAGACGATTGTGGCGCTTGGATTGATCGGGGTCGCCATCCTCTTTCTGGCTGTCTCGAACTACGTCAATCTCACCACGGTGCGCACCTTGCAGCGGCAGCGAGAAATCGGTATCCGTAAAGCTATAGGTGCATCGGCCTGGGATCTTGTCGGACTTTTCGTGCTGGAATCGGCGCTGGTTGCAACGGTTGCGACCATCTTCGGCATCCTGCTGGCTGCGGCGTTGGCCGGGCCGTTTGAGAGTATGCTCAACCGCTCTCTGGATGGGGTCATCACTATTGGTTTCGTTTGCGTGGCATTGCTGTTCGGCGCCATGGTTGGCGCTGTCGCTGGACTCTATCCAGCGTGGATTGCGTTGCGGGTGCGTCCTGCAAGGGTGCTCGCCGGCCGGCGGGCGCGCGAAACCGGCGGCGCATTATGGTCCAGGCGTATCCTTACCGTGGTTCAGTTCAGCACTGCGATCGGACTCGGCGCAGTGAGCGTGGGGATCGCAGTCCAGGCAAAATATGCAATGAGCGCCAACCCGGGGTTCGATGCGAACGGTTTGTTGGTGCTGGACTTGCCAGTGTCGGCTGGCGCGCCGCCGGGGCAACTGTTCATCGATGCACTGGCCCAAACGCCAGGCATTCTGGGCGTGACCGCTTCCTCGCACGCAATCGGCCGTGATTTCGCCCACTTCGTGACCGATGCGAATCGTCCGGGTGGCTCACCCGCTGCACTGGATATTATCGGCGTCAATATGAATTTTTTCGATGTCCATGCAGTCAAACCTGAATTCGGGCGAATGTTCGATCCGCTGGTCGATGGCCAGGAGAGCAAGGAAGTCGCGGTATTGAATAAGGCGGCGGCCATCGGACTTGGGTATGTGAATCCGGAGGAGGCCGTTGGCCAAGTGATCCAGGTGTTCGGCGTCAGCCGCAGGATCGTGGGGATCGCTCCGGATATCCGCTACCAGACGAATCGCGAGCATATTTCGCCGACGGTTTTCCTGAACTTCCTTACGCGCAAAGTGGTAACCATAAGGTATTCAGGCGAGAAGCAGCAGATCGCTTCAGCGCTGGAACAGGTATTCCGACGCAATTTTCCTGATCAGTTGATGAACTTGAATTCTGCCAGGGACTTCTTCGTGGCGACATATGACGAGGATATTCGTCTGAGCAAGCTCATCGCTGCGGCGGCAGTCGTTGCGATGTCATTGGGAATGTCCGGACTTTACGTGCTTTCAGCCTTCAACGTCCGGCGCCTGGGGATGCAAATCGTCATTCGAAAACTCTACGGCGCCGGCAATTTGGCCATAGCGCGGCTGGTTTCGGCTGAGCTGTTGGCGATGCTTGCGGTGAGCGGATGCATTGCTCTCCCGTTTGCCTATCTAATCCTGGACTCGCATCAATCCGAATTCATCGAAAAAGCGCCGCTTGGTTTCGGTCTGTATGTCGGGGTGATTATTGCCGCATTCCTAATGGCAATATTGTCTGCATTGCGCCATTGTTGGTCTGCCGTTCGGCTGCCGCCACTGCTGGTCTTGCGAAACGGCCTTTAAATAAAATGTACTGACGCCACACCTTTCCGCTTTGACCGCGGAGGGCGGCGTTCGCCCCCAATACTTCACCCTAGTCCACCATGGATCCTATGCTCAATGGTATCGACACTCTGTGCGCGTTGTTGCAGTTTCGTGCTGCCGAAACTGCCGATAAGCCTGCGTTTACATTTCTCTCCGATGAATCCGAGCTTGGCCGGACACTGACGTATAAGGAGCTAGACGCGGCGGCCAATTCTGTCGCTTCCGCTTTGCGACGCGTGACACAAATCGGCGACCGTGTATTGCTGGTCCTTCCACCGGGCATCGATTACATAGTGGGCTTCTTTGCCTGCGTCTACGCTGGGGTAGTGGCCGTTCCTGCATTGCCGCCTGCCGGGCAAACCGGATTCGCGCGCTTGCGCTGGATCGCAATGGATGCGCAAGCATCGGCGTGCATCGGCACGCAGGCGTTCAGTCGTGAACTGGCGAATCTGCCGGGTGCGCCAGCTTTTGGACACATGCTCGACATTGAAGCATGCATGAGCGAGACGAATTCCTACTGGCTTCCTGAGCAAAGCGTCACAAGGGACCTGGCATTCCTGCAATACACCTCGGGGTCAACCGGCTCCCCCAAGGGCGTCATGCTCAGCCACGGCAACGTCATTGCCAATGCCCGGGCCATACAACAGCAGTTCTCGGTCCAGCCCGAGCATGTCGTTGTGTCATGGCTGCCGCCACACCACGATATGGGGCTGATTGGCACGATCATAGGCTCGGTGTACTCCGGTTCGCACTCCGTGCAGCTTGCGCCCGCAGCATTCCTGAAAAAGCCGCTGCGATGGTTGCAGTTGATTTCACGCTATCGCGCATATATCACCGCAGCGCCCAATTTCGCTTATCAACTATGCGTGGACAAGGTCGATGACGCAGACAAGCAGCATCTGGACCTTGGCAGCCTTCGCTTTGCATTGAATGGTGCCGAAACCGTTCGCAGCGGTACGATCAAGAAGTTTGTCGACACTTTCAGGGAATGCGGCCTGGACCAGCAGGCCATGACGCCGGTCTACGGTCTGGCAGAGTCCACGCTGCTCGTATCCGCCCAGACGAGTGGGTGGCATGCCATTGCTGTGGACCGCGGCGCCCTTGAACGAGGCGAGTTTGTCCCCGATGCCTCCGGCGAGCAGTCAGTATCGCTGGTTTCCAACGGACCTCCCGTACCGGGGCAGGACTTGGCGATTGTCGATCCGACGAGCGGCGCCCGGTGCGCGCCCGGCTCCGTAGGTGAAATCTGGTTACGTGGGCCTAGCGTGGCCTGCGGCTATTGGGGCAAGCCTGCCGGCGAATTTTTCGGACAGATAGCAAATGAGGCCGATGCCTCCTGGTTGCGGACGGGGGATTTGGGCAGCCTTCTGGACGGACAGCTCTTCATTACTGGCCGTTCGAAGGATCTGATTATTCTTTCGGGACGAAATGTATACCCGCAGGATATTGAGCAGACAGTTGAGCATCTGGATAGCGCCTTCCGATTTGGTGCCGGGGCCGTTTTCTCGGTAGAGGTGGGCGAGCGTGAGCACCTCGTGATAGTGCAGGAAGCTGAAAGTGATGGCGTGCCGAGGTTTATGCAGAGCGTTGTTCGGATCCGTTCTGCGCTGGCAGAGCAGCATTCGATTCTTGATGTATATGCCGTGCTGTTCCTGCGACCCGGCCGCTTGCCACGTACATCGAGTGGCAAGATCCAGCGCTCGCAGGCCCGTGACGCCTATCTGGCCGGCAAATTCCGGCCGATAGCCGCTTGGTCTTTGGTTGAGGAGGAGGGTGCAGGCACTGTCCTCATACCTGGCAAGGTGGACGGGCAAGCGGCAGCGATCAGGGCGCAATTGCTTGCCTCCGTGGCAGATGCGTGGCGCGAAGTGCTGGGAATTGCCGATCTTAAAGAGTCCGATAGTTTCTTCCACCTAGGCGGGCATTCCTTGTCCGCGACGCAGCTCATTGCGCGTTTGCGCGAAACCTTGCATGTGGAAGTTCCCATTGCTTGCTTATTCCAATCGCCAAGGCTGGGCGAGTTGGTGGATGCAATTGGCGAGCTGCATATACAGAGAGAGGACACTGTTCCACTTTTTCCCATTGCACGGATCGACCGCGGCGGTGCGCTGCCATTGTCGTGGTCGCAGCAGCGCCTGTGGTTCCTGGCGCAGCTCGATGCGGCGGCGGGGCAGGCGTATCACCTGCCGGCGGCCTTGCGGCTGCAGGGCGCGCTGAATGGCCCAGCGCTGCGGGCCACGCTGGACCGCCTGGTGGCGCGGCACGAAGTGCTGCGCACGACGATCGTCAGTCAGGATGGGCAGCCGGTGCAGGTGATCGGTGAAGTGGAAACAGGCTTCGCGCTGGACGAGCAAGACCTGAGCGGCCTGCATGGCCACGAGCAGGAAAGCGCCGTCGAGCGCCTGGTGCTGGACGAGGCGCTGGCCCCGTTCGACCTGGCGCAGGGGCCGCTGATCCGTGGCCGCCTGCTCAAGCTGTCGGCGCAGGAGCACATCCTGCTGGTGACGCAGCACCACATCGTTTCGGACGGCTGGTCGATGGGCGTGCTGGTGCGTGAAGTGAGCGCGCTGTATGACGCCTTCAGCCAAGGCAAAACCGATCCGCTGCCGGCGTTGCCGCTGCAGTATGCCGACTATGCGGCATGGCAGCGCGGCTGGCTGCAGGGGGAGGCGCTGCAGGCGCAGCTCGCGTACTGGCGCGGCCACCTGGCCGGGGCGCCGGCCCTGCTGGCCCTGCCGGCCGACCGGGCGCGTCCGGCGCAGCAAAGCTACCGTGGCGAGAGCGTGGCATGCCGCTTGCCGGCCGAGCTGACGGCCGGCCTGAAGGCGCTGTCGCAGCAGCATGGCGTGACGCTGTTCATGACGCTGCTGGCCGGCTGGTCGGTGCTGCTGGGCCGCCTGAGCGGGCAGGACGATGTGGTGGTGGGGACGCCGGTGGCGAACCGCCAGCGCCGCGAGCTGGAGGGGCTGATCGGCTTCTTCGTCAACACGCTGGCCCTGCGGGTGCGGCTGGAGGACGACCCCTCGGTGGAAAGCTTGCTGCAGCAGGTGAAGGAGAGCGCGCTGGCGGCATACGGCCACCAGGATGTGCCGTTCGAGCAGGTGGTGGAAGCCCTGCGTCCGGTGCGCAGCATGAGCCACAGCCCGGTGTTCCAGGCCATGCTGTCGCTGAACAACACGCCCGCCATGCCGGCGCTGGCGTTGCCGGGGCTGACGCTGTCGAATGTGACGCAGGAGCAGCTGATGGCGCACTTTGACCTGACGTTGGCGCTGGAAGAGTCGGGGGACGAGCTGCTTGGCACGATCAGCTATGCGAGCGACCTGTTCGACCGTTCGACGGTGGCGCGCTGGGCCGGCCACCTGGAAACGCTGCTGCGGGCGATGGTGCAAGCGCCATCGCAGGCGGTCAGCCGGTTGGCGCTGCTGAATGCGGCCGAACGCCGCCAGGTTGTGGCCGGCTTCAACGAGACGGCGGCGGCCTATCCGCAGGACAAGCTGATCCACGAATTGTTCGCCGGCCAGGCGCAGGCGCAGCCGGAAGCGACGGCGCTGGTGTATGCCGGCCAGGAGCTGAGCTATGGCGAATTGAACCGCCGGGCGAACCAGTTGGCGCATCGCCTGCGCGCCCTGGGCGTGGGGCCGGACGTGCTGGTGGGCATCTGCATGGAGCGCAGCCTCGAGATGGTGGTGGGCCTGCTGGGGATCTTGAAGGCGGGCGGCGCCTATGTGCCGCTGGACCCGTCGTATCCGCAGGAAAGGCTGGAGCTGATGCTGGACGATAGCGCGCCGGTGGTGGTGCTGACGCAGCAGGCGCTGCGCGACCGGCTGCCGCCATCGCTGCCGCTGCTATGCCTGGACGGCGCGGCCGAAGCGGCGCAGTTGGCGCTCCAGCCGGAGAGCGATCCGGAGCGTGCCGGCCAGCGGCCGGACCATCTGGCTTATGTGATCTATACCTCGGGTTCGACCGGACGGCCCAAGGGCGTCATGCTGGAGCACCGCAATGCGTTGCGGCTAGTGATCAATAGCGGTTTTGCGCCATTGACGGCAGAAGATTGTGTTGTCCATTGCGCGAACTCCTCATTCGATGCAGCCATATGGGAGATATGGGGGGCGCTACTGAACGGCGCAAGAATGCTGGTGGTGGTATCCGATGACCTGCTTGACCCGGTCGCCTTTCACCAAGTTCTGGAGCGAGGCAAGGCAACAGCCTTGCTCTTGACGCCACGTCTGTTTAACGCGTATGCCGAACCGCTTCGGCCTGTTTTCAACCGTCTGCGCTGGCTCCTGGTGGGCGGTGAAGCACTCGATCCTGTGATCATCAGTAACATGCTCAAGCAGGGGATGCCGCCAGCTCATTTGATGAACGCCTATGGTCCGACAGAGGCGGCAACGGTTGCTTCGACTTATCCGATTGTTGATGCCATCGTCCGCACCTCGGTGCCATTGGGTCGCCCTATTTCCAACACGCAGATCTACATCCTGGACCGCCATTTGCAGCCGGTTCCGCTGGGCGTGGCGGGGGAGATCCACATCGGCGGCATCGGCGTGGCGCGCGGCTACCTGAAACGGCCGGAGTTGACGGCGGAACGCTTCATCACCGATCCGTTCAGTGCGGAACCGGGTGCGCGCCTGTACAAGACGGGCGATCTGGGGCGCTGGCTGGCCGACGGCAATATCGAATACCTGGGCCGCAACGACTTCCAGGTGAAGCTGCGTGGCTTCCGCATCGAACTGGGCGAGATCGAGACCAGGCTGGGCGAGTGCGCCGGCGTGCGCGAAGCAGTGGTGATCGCGCGCGAGGACCAGCCGGGCGATCAGCGCCTGGTGGCCTATCTCACTGCGCAGGAGGGCGCTGTGCTGGAACCGGGCGTACTGCGCGCGGCGCTGGCGGCGCAGCTGCCGGAGTACATGGTGCCGTCGGCATTCGTGATGCTGGAGGCCTTCCCGCTGACGCCGAACGGCAAGCTGGACCGCAAGGCGCTGCCGGCGCCCGATCAAGGGGAGATAGTGAGCCGCACCTACGCGGCGCCGCAGGGCGAAGTGGAGCAAGTGCTGGCAGACATCTGGCAGGAGCTGCTTGGGATTGGAGAGGTCGGTCGCGACGACCATTTCTTCGAACTGGGCGGCCATTCGCTGCTGGCGGTGCAGCTGGTGTCGCGTGTACGCCAGACGCTGGATGCGGAATTGCCGCTGCGGGCGTTGTTTGCGCAGCCGACGCTGGCGGCGCTGGCGACGGCCGTGGCGCAGGCGCAGCAGGCGGCGCTGCCGGCCATCGACCGGGCCGACCGCAGCGGTGCGCTGCCATTGTCGTGGTCGCAGCAGCGCCTGTGGTTCCTGGCGCAGCTCGATGCGGCGGCGGGGCAGGCGTATCACCTGCCGGCGGCCTTGCGGCTGCAGGGCGCGCTGAATGGCCCAGCGCTGCGGGCCACGCTGGACCGTTTGGTGGCGCGGCACGAAGTGCTGCGCACGACGATCGTCAGTCAGGATGGGCAGCCGGTGCAGGTGATCGGTGAAGCAGAAACAGGCTTCGCGCTGGACGAGCAAGACCTGAGCGGCCTGCATGGCCATGAGCAGGAGGCGGCAGTGAACCGCTTCTGTATGGACGAGGCGCTGGCCCCGTTCGACCTGGCGCAGGGGCCGCTGATCCGTGGCCGCCTGCTCAAGCTGTCGGCGCAGGAGCACATCCTGCTGGTGACGCAGCACCACATCGTTTCGGACGGCTGGTCGATGGGTGTGCTGGTGCGTGAAGTGAGCGCGCTGTATGAAGCCTTCAGCCAAGGCAAAACCGATCCGCTGCCGGCGTTGCCGCTGCAGTATGCCGACTATGCGGCATGGCAGCGCGGCTGGCTGCAGGGGGAGGCGCTGCAGGCGCAGCTCGCGTACTGGCGCGGCCACCTGGCCGGGGCGCCGGCCCTGCTGGCCCTGCCGGCCGACCGGGCGCGTCCGGCGCAGCAAAGCTACCGTGGCGAGAGCGTGGCATGCCGCTTGCCGGCCGAGCTGACGGCCGGCCTGAAGGCGCTGTCGCAGCAGCATGGCGTGACGCTGTTCATGACGCTGCTGGCCGGCTGGTCGGTGCTGCTGGGCCGCCTGAGCGGGCAGGACGATGTGGTGGTGGGGACGCCGGTGGCGAACCGCCAGCGCCGCGAGCTGGAGGGGCTGATCGGCTTCTTCGTCAACACGCTGGCCCTGCGGGTGCGGCTGGAGGACGACCCCTCGGTGGAAAGCTTGCTGCAGCAGGTGAAGGAGAGCGCGCTGGCGGCATACGGCCACCAGGATGTGCCGTTCGAGCAGGTGGTGGAAGCCCTGCGTCCGGTGCGCAGCATGAGCCACAGCCCGGTGTTCCAGGCCATGCTGTCGCTGAACAACACGCCCGCCATGCCGGCGCTGGCGTTGCCGGGGCTGACGCTGTCGAATGTGACGCAGGAGCAGCTGATGGCGCACTTTGACCTGACGTTGGCGCTGGAAGAGTCGGGGGACGAGCTGCTTGGCACGATCAGCTATGCGAGCGACCTGTTCGACCGTTCGACGGTGGCGCGCTGGGCCGGCCACCTGGAAACGCTGCTGCGGGCGATGGTGCAAGCGCCATCGCAGGCGGTCAGCCGGTTGGCGCTGCTGAATGCGGCCGAACGCCGCCAGGTTGTGGCCGGCTTCAACGAGACGGCGGCGGCCTATCCGCAGGACAAGCTGATCCACGAATTGTTCGCCGGCCAGGCGCAGGCGCAGCCGGAAGCGACGGCGCTGGTGTATGCCGGCCAGGAGCTGAGCTATGGCGAATTGAACCGCCGGGCGAACCAGTTGGCGCATCGCCTGCGCGCCTTGGGCGTGGGGCCGGACGTGCTGGTGGGCATCTGCATGGAGCGCAGCCTCGAGATGGTGGTGGGCCTGCTGGGGATCTTGAAAGCGGGCGGCGCCTATGTGCCGCTGGACCCGTCGTATCCGCAGGAAAGGCTGGAGCTGATGCTGGACGATAGCGCGCCGGTGGTGGTGCTGACGCAGCAGGCGCTGCGCGACCGGCTGCCGCCATCGCTGCCGCTGCTATGCCTGGACGGCGCGGCCGAAGCGGCGCAGCTGGCGCTCCAGCCGGAGAGCGATCCGGAGCGTGCCGGCCAGCGGCCGGACCATCTGGCTTATGTGATCTATACCTCGGGTTCGACCGGACGGCCGAAAGGGGTCATGATTACGCATCGATCGGTCGTCAATCTTTGGATGGCCTTGCGAAAAACCCTATTGGCTGATGTCCAGTGTTCAACGCGCCTGGCCTTGAATGCCTCCATTGCTTTCGACGCCTCGGTGAAAGGAATTATTCAGCTTCTTTCGGGCGCAACGCTGCTGTTGATTCCACAGGCCATCCGGCAAGATGGCCGGGCCATGAGGTCCTTTATTGCACAACACGAGATTGATGTCTTCGATTGCACGCCATCGCAATTGGCGCTGATGAGTGATACAGACCAGCAAATCGCGTTGTCCAGGAACTGCAAGGTGTTGGTTGGCGGGGAGGCGATCACGCAAAAATTGTGGACCCAGTTCCGCGAAAGCCGTGAGTTCACTGTTTTCAACGTGTATGGCCCAACGGAGTGTACCGTGGATTCCAGCTGGGCCGAGCTGTCGGATGCGGCACAGCCATCGATTGGAAAGCCACTCTTGAACACCCAGATTTATGTTCTGGACCAACACCGGATGCCGCTGCCGCTTGGCGTAGCCGGTGAGATTTACATTGGCGGCGCCGGCGTGGCGCGCGGCTACCTGAAACGGCCGGAACTGACGGCCGAACGCTTTATCACCGATCCGTTCAGTGCGGAACCGAAGGCGCGCCTGTACAAGACGGGCGACCTGGGGCGCTGGCTGGCCGACGGCACGATCGAATATGTGGGCCGCAACGACTTCCAGGTGAAGGTGCGCGGCTTCCGCATCGAACTGGGCGAGATCGAGGCGGCGCTGGCGGTGTGTGCGGGAGTGCGCGCGGCGGTGGTGATTGCGCGCGAGGACAACCCTGGCGATCAGCGCCTGGTGGCCTATCTCACTGCGCAGGAGGACGCGGTGCTGGAACCGGGCGTGCTGCGCGCGGCGCTGGCGGCGCAGCTGCCGGAGTACATGGTGCCGGCAGCGTTTGTGACGCTGGAGGCTTTCCCGCTGACGCCGAACGGCAAGCTGGACCGCAAGGCGCTGCCGGCGCCGGAGCAGGGCGCGCTAGTACGCCATGCCTATACGGCGCCGCAGGGCGAGGTCGAAGCGGCACTGGCTGCTATCTGGCAAGAACTCTTGGGCGTGGAGCGGGTCGGCCGTGACGACCACTTCTTTGAACTGGGCGGGCATTCCCTGGTCCTGGTCGAACTGGGCTACCGGATCAAAGTGCACTTCCAAGTCGAGTTGGGCATTTCCCAGCTATACCAAGTTGCACAACTGTCGAGCATGGCTGCGCAAATCGGCGAGCTTGTCGTTCGATCGGATGACACCCAACAAACCATCGTCACATTGGAAATCTAACTTACAAGTCCAGATCATGCGCCATACAGTGAACATCGGTTTAATCAACATCATGCCCAATGTTTCGCAATACGAGAGCTTAATCCGCAACGCTCTTAACGGGCTCGAGGACGCGATCACACTTCACCCGATTAAGCTGGAAGAGCACCAATACAAGAGCAGCAGCATGCCCAGCAACTACCGGACGTTTGAGGAAACGGTCGCTGCAACGCAGCTCGATCTGTTGATCGTCACTGGCGCACCAGTAGAACACTTGCCGTTCGAGGAGATCACTTACTGGGATGAACTATGCGAGATTTTTCGATACGCGCAAAAAAACCTGGCGTCCGTATTGGGCATTTGTTTTGGCGGCTTGGCCGTGGCCCGCTTTTTGGGGATTAAGAAATACACCTTGAATGACAAGGCATATGGCGTGCACTCGCTGCTGCTGAACGATGAGAGCCATCGCTACTTCCCGGCGCATCAGCGAACCTACGATATGCCGATGAGCACATGGGCCGCATTGGATGCGTGCCAGGTACGGCAGGCGCTCGGCCGTAGTGTGCGCGGCATCGCATACCACATGGAGTTGGGCTACACCGTACTCGAATCTGTGGACCATAAATTCCTGATGGTTCTAGGCCACCCGGAATATACGGTGCAAACCCTGCGCGATGAATGGCAGCGTGATTTGGCGCGGGGCGTGGCATATGCCCAGCAGCTTGCACCCGAAGCATTTGCCGAGATGGAATCGAAGCTGGATGGGGATAGCAACAAACTGATCGATCGCTGGGTGAGGAGCCATATGGCGGAATCCCTTGCCGAAACCAAGTATTGAATACTCAGGACAGACCATGCAAGAGACGAACTACTACCTACGTGAAGAAGTCTACTTCGAACCCCTGCTGCACAAGTGGTATATGTGGCCATATCTGATTCCTCCAGTGTCGGCCGCCATGAATATTACCGGCCGCAATCTGCGGCTGATGAAGTCCTTCGTCAAGAATCACCGGTTGCATATTTCCGCGAGCCAGGATCCGAAGTTGGCGGGCGGCGATTTCGTCAATTGCAGGGAGGACCAGCTGGGTGACATTCAGGCCTTGATCGAGGACATCGAAATCAATGCGCAATATGCCGAAATCCGTGCGGCTGTCACCGAATTGGATCGTCTGCTGGAGCGGCAGGAAGGGAGCTCGCTGGAGCAGCTGTACGATCAGGTGCCGGCCATTCTGCGCGGCTATGTCGAACTGGTCTACGACATGAATCATCACGCAAGCTATCGTTTGCTCGAGAGCCTGATTTATCGCGGCGGTCTGTATCGTGCGGCGGCCCAGAGCGTATCCCTCGGCCTGCTGTCGCAAGGCGCCGAGCGGCCATTTGTACTGAGTTCCCCGCGCCTGCCGGATGGCCGTCATTTGCACGTGCAGGTGCCGCTGGCCGACGATTTCCTCGATGCCCTGTTCCGCTTACGCGAACGTCCTGCGCAATGGAATGATATTGCCGCGCTGTTCGCGCAACAGCAGCTCAGCGGGGGGCTTGAGCTGAAACAGCTGTTTACCGACCAGGCGCCGAAAAGAGGCTGGACTCCCGTCGAATCCGGATTGCGCATCTGTTACCTTGGCCATGCCGGCTTGTTGATCGAGAGCCGTGATGCCAGCGTGCTGGTAGACCCCGTCATAGCCTGCGCTACTGAAGAAGAGCGTGATGGCATCTACAGTTTCAGCGAGTTGCCACCGGTAATTGATTACATCTGTGTCACCCATACACATATGGATCATGTTTGCATCGAAACGCTGCTGCAATTGAGGCATAAAACCCGGAAGGTATTGGTGCCCAAAAATAACGGCGGCGGAATTGCGGATCCCTCGATTTGTCTGATGTTGCGTCGGCTGGGATTTGATGCGGTGGAGTGCGAGGATTTGGATGAGGCTGTTGCCGGTGAAATCAAGCTGACCGCCTTGCCGTTTCTCGGTGAACACGCCGATCTGAATATCCGCTCAAAGTGCGCCTGGCTTTTTGAGCACGCGGGAAGAAAGGTCTTTGTCGGCGCCGACTCGTCCAGCATTGACGAAGTCATGTACGCGCGTTTGCACGGGATCATTGGGGATGTGGACATGCTGTTTATTGGGATGGAGTGTGTGGGGGCTCCGCTGAGCTGGCTATATGGCTCGCTGTTTACCAAGCCGATTCCGCGTGCCGTCAACGAGTCGCGCCGCTTCAACGGTTCGGATTTCCAGTCGGCGCGAAAGATGATCGACATTTTCCAGCCCCAAAACGTATGTGTGTACGCGATGGGGGCGGAGCCTTGGTTTAGGTATTTCATGGGCATGGAATATGCGGAGAATGCCAGGCAGGTCACCGAGTCGAATCTGCTGTTGGAGTATTGCGTACAGCAAGACATCGTTGCCGAGCGGCTCCTCGCCAAGAGAACCTGGGTGTTGCCGGATCCATCCAGCCTGTGATGAGGTCTTGATAACAACCCGCCCAGCCGCCTCGCAGCCCAATATGGATAAAGGTTTATAGCATGCATCTCTTTGAAGTAGTGGAATACGCAAACAAGCACAACATCAAGTTGAGTATTGCAAACGAAAATCTGCAAGTCTCGGGGAATGAGCAACTGCTCAGCGCTGAATTTGTCGCCGCCTTAAAGGCGCATAAGCCGGCGCTAATGGCCCACCTTGCCGACAGTTCACAGGCCAGGATTTTGCCTGCTGCGCCACAAGCTTTATACCCCTTGTCTTTCGCCCAGCGTCGCTTGTATTTTCTGTATCAGTACGATCCGTCGATCACGCACTTTAACTTGCCTGCTGAACTGGTGCTGCAGGGGGATTTCGATGCTTCGGCTTGCGAGGCGGCCTTGCAAATGGTGCTGCAACAACATGCGATATACCGCACCCGGTACGTGCTGCGGGAGGGGGTTGCTTACCAGACAGTCGCCGAAAACGCGGTAGTGGCGCTGACTTACCTTGACCTATCGACGTTGCTCGACGCCGAGCGCCAAGCCAGCCTGCAGTTGCAACGCCGCCGCCTGAGCGAGACGCCCTTCGATCTGGAGCATGAGATGCCGCTGCGGAGCTGCTTGCTCAAGCTGGCCCAGGACTGTCATGTCATGCTGGTTGTATTCCATCATATCGCGACAGATGAATGGTCAATACGACAGTTTATCGGGGCTGTCACCCACGCTTACAACTCCTTGCGCCGGGGGGAGGTCATCCAGCTGGAAGCCGCGCCGATTTCCTATTGCGACTACGCGGCTTGGCAGGATTCCCGTTACCGCAATGGCGGTTACAACGTCGCGCGCTCCTACTGGCAGCAGCAACTGAAGGGGGTTCCGGAATGTCTTGAATTGCCTTTGGATAAGGCGCGCCCGCCGCTGCAGAGCTTTAGCGAGGGGGAGCGGCGACGGAGGCTGGAACCAGCCACCGTTGCGGCAGTGAGTGGCCTTGCCAGGACATTCGGCTGCAGCGAGTACGCGGTCCTGCTGGGGGCATACTTCCTACTGCTGAATAAGCTGACAGGCGCGTGCGACATGGTGGTTGGCGCCGACGTCTTTGGGCGCGACAACGACAGCTTGAGCAAAGTCGCCGGATTTTTTGTCAACCAATTGGCGCTGCGTGGCACCGTGCAGCCTGCCAGCTCGGTGGCCGAGCATCTGCAAGCCGTGAACCAAATGGTGGTGCAGGCACTGAGCTATCAGGACATGCCCTTCGACAAAGTTATTGAAGACTTGCGTGTCGAGCGCAATCCCGCCTACTCGCCGTTGTTCCAAGTGAAGTTCTTGTACCAGAAGCGGGGGCTGGAACTGGATCTGTTCGAGGGCGTGAAAACCGTCAGCCAGCAATCCTTTGCTGCCAAGTCGCAATACGATCTGACGTTCAAGGTCGTTGGGGATGAAGTCCAGGCCTACTACAACAGCGACTTGTTCGATGCCTCAACCATCGACCGCTGGCTGCATGTCTATATGAGCCTGCTCGCCGAAAGCTTAGCGGCGCCGCAGCGCGCCATTGCTGACCTGCTGCAGGAACATTTGCGTGTGCAAATGTTGGCCCATAGCCAAGGTGGCGAGGTCGCGGTGGCAAACAGCGTCTGGGCGCAGCTGGAATCGTGTATGTTGGAAGCGGCTGACCGGATTGCCGTGGTCGGCGTCGGGGAATCGATCACCTACGCGGACTTGCGGAAGAAGTCCATTGCAGTGGCGGCCCAGCTGCACAAGATGGGCATTCAGAAAGGCGATAAGGTCGGGGTATACCTGGATCGCTCGATCAGCCTAGTGGTGGCCATGCTGGGCATCTGGCGCGTGGGGGCGGTACTCGTCCCGCTCGACACCAGTTATCCGGCAGAGCAGGTCGAATATATGCTGAGCGATAGCGATCTGTCGCTTGTCATCAGCGATGAGAAAAATAGCGATAACTTGCAGGCGACGTATGCCGTCGTGCTGCCTATCGAACAGATCGCCGGCGAAGCCGATACCGGCGCAGCCCTGGATTGGCCATCGCTGGATGGCGACGATCTTGCCTACTTGCTTTACACCTCAGGCTCGAGTGGCGTGCCGAAAGGCGTGCTGGTGCGGCATGGCGCACTTGCCAACCTATGTGACTGGTACATCCGCTTTGCAGAGATGCAGGAGCAAAGCCGCGTATTGCTGATCATTCCGGTTGGCTTTGATGCTTCGATTAAAAATATCCTGACGCCGCTGATGACTGGCGCACAGCTGGTGCTCGGTGCCACAGGCCACTTTGACGCGGGCGCCATCCTAGCCCAGATTCGCGAACTGGGTGTCACAATCATTAACTCGGCGCCCAGCGCCCTGTATGCACTGCTTGCTCAGGACGCGGCCCGGGAATTCGCGTCGCTCACGAGTTTGCGCTTCCTGGCGCTGGGCGGCGAAGCGTTGAAGCTGGAAATGCTGCGGCCCTGGCTGGCACACCCGAATTGTCATGCCGAGTTGGCGAATATCTATGGACCGACCGAATGCGCGGACATCTCTGTCGCACACAAGGCAAGCGCGCGCGAATGGCTCGATTGCGAGCACGTCCTGATCGGACGTCCGATCCAGAATACGCAGGCCTTTGTCGTCGACGCTGATGGAAAGCTGTGCATACAAGGCGTGACGGGCGAATTGCTGCTGGCGGGAGCCAATGTCGGAGCAGGCTACCACCATAAACCGGCCGAGACGGCCGCCGCTTTTATCCATTCCGATCTCGCCAGTGGAAGCGTTTACCGGACCGGTGACTATTGCCGCCATGATAAAGACGGGAATATCCGCTATGTCGAGCGCCGCGACGGCCAGATCAAGATTCGCGGCAAGCGGGTGGAAGCGGCGGAGATTATTTATCACATCACACGCCTTGTCCCAGTGCGCAATATCAGCGTCCAGCTGCACAAGAAGGAGGGCCTCGAGATGCTGCTGGCCTTCCTGGAGCTGGAAGAGGCGTCTGCTGCCTTGCCGACCTTGCGAAATGAGCTCGCGTCGGTTCTTCCAAGGCACATGGTGCCGGCTCAGATTATCGCTGTCGAACGCATGCCGCTGACGCCGAACGGCAAAGTATGCAGGCAGTCGCTGCTTGGGCTATTCGAGCGCCAGCGCATGCTCCAGAACACTGACTGCAGCCTGTTCAGTGAAGAGGAGCGCCTGGTCCAGAGCATCTGGCTGTCCATTCTGGGGACATCGGATATCGGTCGCCAGAGTGATTTCTTTGCGCTGGGTGGTGATTCGATCCTCTCCATCCAACTGGTGGCGGAACTGAAGAACCATGGGGTTGACGTTGCCGTGGCGGACGTCTTCAAATTTCCGACGCTTGAAGGACTCGCCCTGCATATTGCCGGCAGCAGGGAGCGGCAGTGCACCAGCACGGTCGCCACGCTGCCGCCATTTGCTTTGCTGACAGCAGCGGACAGGGCTCTCTTGCCGGGACAACTGGAAGATGCCTATCCGGCCACGACCCTTCAGCGGGGGATGCTGTTCCACCGTTTGTTGCAACCCACATCGCGCGTGTATCACGATGTCATTTCCTTGACGTTGGCACTTGAGTTCGATGAGCCTCTGCTACGGGAGGCCATCCAGAAGATAGTCGATCTCCATCCGGTATTGCGCACCGGCTTTGATCTGGGGCGGTATTCGGTGCCAATGCAATTGGTCTACGGTAACGTCGGGGCCAATGTCCTTTTCGAAGACATCAGCAATTGCCATTCAGAACGGCAAGCGCACGTTATTGCCGCTCATAAGGAACGGATAGAAGCGACGGGCTGCCCGATGGCGGGGCCAAGCCTGATTCGCTTCGTCGTACTGAAACTGGCCTCGGATCAAGTCCACCTGTTGATTGATGCGCATCACGCCATCCTGGATGGCTGGAGTATGGCCACCTTGCAGCGGCAGATGCTGGAATACTATTTGTTTTTGCGCACGGGGCGACCGTTGAGCGACGTGTTTGACGCAGGCGATGAGCGCTTTGCCGACTATGTCGCATTGCTGAACGAGGACGAGCAATCGCCTGCGGGCGCCCACTTTTGGTCAGCCTACTGCGCGGGCAAAGCGCGCGGCGCAGTTGCGCCGGCGCTGCAGCGCGCCGACGCCATCCAGATGCGCTCGATCGACATCGATGCGGTCCGCCTGGCTGAACTGACGAGCCGCACTGGGTTGCCGCTCCCCACGCTGACCCTGATGGCACATGCGTATATGGTCAAGGCCGTCGTAGGCCATGTCCACATTGTGACGGGCGTGACCGATAACGGCCGCCTGGAGGTCCGGGGCGCGCAAAATATGGCGGGCTTATTTCTCAATGTGCTGCCATTCCGCATCAATCTGGCTGGCAGGAGTTGGCGCGAAATTGGCCAGCTTGTGCAAGAAGACAACGTCACTCGAAAACCATATCGTCGCCACCCCTTTGCCAGCATTGTCCAAGCAAGTCCCGACCTGGTGATCGACACGCTATTTTCCTTCACCAATTTCCACGTTGCGAAGAAAATTGTTGCAGCAGAGGAGATTGGCGTCAGCAACCTTGAACACTTTGAGGAAACCGATTTTGCCTTGTCGACCACAGTCAATGGCAATCTGGCGGATGGCTTGAAAGTTATCCTTACCAGCAAGCTCGATCTGCCGGAAGAGCATCTGGATGTGCTGCTGCATGAATTTGTCCTCGCCCTTGCTGCCATGACGGATGACTGCGACCGGCATGCCGCGCCGCGCTGGGCACCGTATCTGGAAAGTGGGGATGGCACGTTCGGGCTCCAGCTCCGATACCGCGGTCAGTATGACGAGCAAGCGCTGAATGCTGCCTTGGCGCGCTATCGCTGGCATGCCGTCATGGCGGGGCGGTCTGACTTTGATGGCGACGCGATGGGCGCGCCAACCCTCATTCGTGGCGTCTCATGCCTGCCCGCTCCGGACCGCAAACAAGCATTAACTTGCTTGAGCTACTCGGACGGGGCGTGGGAATTCCTGTCGCTGCACGCCAAGGCGGAGGGCAACATCCAGCAACGAGCCGATACCTTGGCTATGATCATGCTGTCTGCTCTGGATACGCCAACTGCCGAGGTAGGGCTGGGCGGGAACGGAGAATGGTGCAATGTCATTGAGTTGAATGAAGTCTTGCCTTACTGGCAGCAGATGCTAGAGGATGCGCCGCTCCAATTGGTTCTCCCAAGCGACAGGGCGCGGCCGGCCGATGACTATTCCCGTGCATCTGGCGTAGCCATTGCTTTGCCTGCAACGGTGGTGGCGGGCGTGCAGCATCTGGCAGACCGCCACCAGCTGGGACTGGCGTCGGTATTGTGCGCTGCTTGGGGCGTATTCCTCTGCCGTCTGGCAAATCAGGACGATCTGGTATTCGGGGTCGATCGCGAAGGCGGCGCCGCGAACTTCATGCCGCTGCGATTGCGGTTCGATGCGACGACGACTGTCGCCACGTTGTTGGCTCAGCTTCGAGGGTGGGAGCCAATGCTTATGCGGTGCCGTGGCTTGCCGTTAAGGAAATTTGCCGCAGCCTTCCTTCCCGATGAGAACACGATTGACGCACTTTGCCGGGTGACCTTTGCCTATGGCCCGGCCCGGGAGCAGACGACGCATGCCGGCGATCTGTCGTTGTCGCTGGCCGAGCGTGGCGGTATGGTTGCTGGCCATTTGATGTACGCCGATGCGCTGTTCGACCGGGAAACAGTGGAAGACAGGCGCGACCAGTTCTTGGCCCTGCTGGCCGCGTTTGTGCAGGACGAATCGACTTCCATACACCGCCTGCCCATGCTGGCGGAGCAGCAATGGCAGAGATTACGGTCCGTCAATGAGACGGCACGTTCCTATCCGCAGCATCAGCTGATCCATGAATTGTTCGAAGCCCAGGCGCAGGCACAGCCTGCGGTCGTGGCGCTGCGTTTTGGCGAGCAGGAGCTAAGTTATGGCGAGCTGAACGAGCGAGCCAACCGGCTGGCGCACTACTTGCGCAGTCTGGGCGTAGCGCCCGATGCGCGGGTGGCGTTATGCGTGGAGCGTGGCGTGGAAATGGTGGTGGCCCTGCTGGCGATTCTGAAAGCAGGCGGGGCGTACGTGCCGCTGGATCCGGCCTATCCAGCCGACCGCCTGGCGCACATGTTGTCCGACAGCGCGCCGGTGGCGCTGTTGACGCTGCAGGTGTTGCAGGCCAGCTTGCCGCCCGTGGCGGTGCCGGTGCTGCTGCTTGATGACGCGGCGCCGCTGCTGGCGACCCAGCCGGCGCACAACCCAGCGGCGGAGGCGATGGGCTTGGCAGCCGGCCATCTGGCGTATGTAATCTATACCTCGGGTTCCACCGGCCTGCCTAAGGGCGTGGGTGTCCCCCACTGCAGCGTGACGAATTTCCTGCATAGCATGCGGGAAGCGCCGGGCATGAATAGCCAGGACACCATACTCAGCGTTACTTCCCCCTCATTCGATATTGCCGCGCTTGAAATCTACCTGCCGCTGATGACTGGCGCGCGCCTGGTCCTGGCCAGCACCACGCATGTGCACACTCCGCGCCTGCTGGCCGCCCTGATGCGCGATGCGGGCGTGACCGTGATGCAGGCAACGCCGTCCTTGTGGCGCACCGTGCTGGAACACGGTTGGCCGGAGCTGGGCCGCAAGCTGAAGATACTGTGCGGCGGCGAGGCCTTGCCGCCCGACCTGCAACGGCGGCTGGGGACGGTGGCCGAACTCTGGAATATGTATGGCCCTACCGAGACGACGATCTGGTCCACCATTTGCCAGCTCGGCAGCCGTGACCGTGCCTCGATCGGCCGTCCGATTGCCAATACCCAGGTTTATGTGCTCGATGCGCAGATGCAAGCTGTGCCGCCGGGCGTAACGGGCGAGCTGTACATCGGTGGCGCGGGTGTGGCGCGCGGTTACTTGAACCGTCCAGAGTTAACGGCCGAGCGTTTTGTGGCCAATCCGTTCGGAACCGGCCGGCTATACCGCACGGGCGACCTGGCCCGCTGGTTGCGCGATGGTTCCCTGGAATTCCTGGGGCGTGCCGATTTTCAGGTGAAGGTGCGCGGCTTCCGCATTGAGCTGGGCGAAATCGAAGCGAGGCTGAACGAGTATCCCGGCGTACGACAAGCCGTGCTCATCGCGCGCGAGGCGGGCGGGATGCAGCAACTGCTGGCATATATGGTGCCGGAAGCTGGCGTGACACTAGAGCCGGCCGTGCTGCGCGCGGCACTGGCGGCACAGCTGCCAGAGTATATGTTGCCGTCGGCCTTCGTGACGCTGGAGGCTTTCCCACTGACGCCAAACGGCAAACTGGACCGCCGCGCCTTGCCGGCGCCGGACAGCGATGCGCTGCCGATGCGTCGCTATGAGGCGCCGCAGGGCGCGCTGGAGGAGGGGGTGGCGGCATTGTGGCGGGAATTGCTGGGTGTGCCGCAAGTCGGCCGTGAGGACAACTTCTTTGCATTGGGTGGGCACTCGCTGCTGGCCATGCAGCTGGTGGCGCGGGTGATGCAGCAATGGCAGGTGGAGCTTAGCCTGCGCGCATTGTTTGCGCAGCCGACGCTGGGTGCGCTGGCAGCCCAGGTGGCGGCGGCCGGGGGCAGCAAGATGCTGCCGCTGGCGCCGGTGGACCGCAGCCAGGCATTGCCATTGTCGTGGGCCCAGCAGCGCTTGTGGTTCCTGGACCAGCTGGATCATGCTTCCGGGGCGGCCTACCACATGCCGGCGGCGCTGCGCCTGCAGGGCAAGATAGACCGGAAGGCGCTGAAGGAGGCGCTGGACAGCATTGTGGCACGCCATGAAAGCCTGCGGACCAGCTTCGTCATGCAGCAGGGGGCGGCGGTGCAAAGCATCGCGCCGCCAGGCTGCGGCTTTGCCCTGCAGGAGCAGGATTTGCGCAACAATCCGTCCGGCTGGGAGGCGATCGCGGCTGCCGAGGCGAGGCAGCTGTTCGAACTGGACCGCGGTCCGCTTGTCCGTTGCCGGCTGCTGCAGCTGGGCGAACAGGAGCATGTGCTGCTGGTGACGCAGCATCACATCATCTCCGACGGCTGGTCGATTGGGGTGCTGGTACGCGAGCTGAGCACCCTGTACTCGGCGTTCAGCCAGGGGCAACCGGATCCGCTGCCTGCGCTGCCGCTGCAGTATGCCGACTATGCGCATTGGCAGCGCCAGTGGTTGCAGGGCAGCGTGCTGGAAGAGCAACTGGCGTTCTGGCGCGGCCATCTGGCCGGTGCGCCGGCGCTGCTGGAATTACCTGTCGACCGCTCCCGTCCGGCAGTGCAAAGCTACGGCGGCGGCAGCATCGCGCTGCGCTTGTCGGAACAATTGACGGCGGTGCTGCGCCAGCTGGCGCAGGATCAGGGCGTGACGCTCTTCATGGTGCTGCTGGGCGGCTGGTCGCTGCTGCTGTCGCGCCTTAGCGGACAGCCGGACGTGGTGATCGGCACGCCGGTGGCGAACCGGCAGCGGCCAGAGGTGGAAGGGTTGATCGGCTTCTTCGTCAACACGCTGGCGATGCGGGTAAGCCTGGCGGACGACCTCAATGTGGCGGCGCTGCTGGCGCAGGTCAAGGCCAATGCCATCGAAGCGTACAGCCATCAGGATGTGCCCTTCGAGCAGGTCGTGGAAGCCTTGCGTCCTGTGCGCAGCATGAGCCATAGCCCGCTATTCCAGGCCATGCTGACGCTAAACAACATGTCTGCAATACCGGAACTGGCGCTTCCTGGCCTGACCCTGTCGGACGTGACGCCGGAACAGGTGATGGCGCAGTTCGATATTTCGTTGTCGCTGGAAGAGTCGGGGAATGTGCTGGTGGGCGCGATCACCTACGCCAGCGACCTGTTCGACCGTTCGACGGTGACGCGCTGGGCGGGCCATCTGGAAACGCTGTTGTGGTCAATGGCGGAGCAGCCCTCGCGAGCGCTCTGCGAGCTTGCTATGCTGAGCGAGGCCGAACGGCGTGCACTGCTGGTCGGCGCGCGTGCGGTGACGCCAGCGGTCCCTCTGGAGCGCTGCTACGTCGAGTTGTTTGCGGAGCAGGCGGCACTGCATCCGGAGGCGCTGGCGGCAGTGTGCGGCATGGAGTCGCTGACGTATCGGGAACTGGATCGCCGCTCGAACCGGATTGCGCATGCCCTGACGGCGGCCGGTGTGGGGCGCGACTGTGTGGTGGTGCTGTTTGGTGAGAGAAGCCTGATGCTGCAGGCGATGATGATTGGCGTACTGAAAGCCGGCGGCGCGTTCCTGTCGCTGGAAATCAGCCAGCCGGTCGAGCGCTTGCGCAGCATCCTGCAGGCGAGCCAGGCCGGTGTAGCGCTGATTGCGCGGGATAGTGCGGCCTGGTTTGCTCAGGTGACCGAAGCGATCTTGCCCGGTCTGCAGGTGTTGCTGGCGGATGGCGTTTGGCAGGATGGGAATGACGGCGCGCTGGAGTCCAGGAGCGGGCCGCGGGATCTGGCGTATGTGATCTCGACCTCCGGCACCACGGGAGTGCCGAAAGGGGCGATGGTTGAACAGCGCGGGATGTTGAACAATATTCTGGGCAAGGTGCCAACGATCGGCCTGAGCCGGAACGACCGGGTGGCGCAAACGGCATCGCCGGCGTTCGACATCTCGGTCTGGCAATTCCTTGGTGCGCCGGTGGTGGGCGGTACGGTGTATATCCTGGAGGATGCGATCGTTCAGGATCCATGGCGGCTGGCGAAAGCGGTGCAAGAGCGCGGCATCACGGTGCTGGAAGCTGTGCCAAGCTTGCTGCGCAGCTTGCTGGACCAGCCGGATGTGCCCACGTTGCCGAGTCTTCGCTGGGTTCTTCCAACCGGTGAGGCGCTGCCGCTGAAGCTGGCGCAGGATTGGTTTGCACACTTCCCGCAAGTGTCATTGATGAATGTCTATGGTCCTGCGGAATGTTCGGACGATGTCAGTTACTTCGCCTTGACCGAAATGCCCGCCGACGGTGCAGTTATTCCGATTGGCCGCGCCACGCCGAACAACCTGCTGTATCTCGTGGACCAACATCTGCGTTTGGTGCCGCCGGGCGTAGTCGGCGAAATTTGTGTGGGCGGTGCGGGCGTTGGCCGTGGTTACCTGCATCGTCCCGAGCTGACGGCGGAGCGCTTCATCACTGATCCGTTCAGTT
>NZ_JABWEB010000015.1 GCF_013369485.1 Massilia sp. BJB1822 | reverse complement strand
CCCCCGGGCGCCGCGCCGGGGGCAGCGGCCGTGTATCGCCTGGAACGGCTCGCGGTGCGCCATATCGGCGGCACGCGCGCGCTGGCCCTGCAAGACATCAACCTGCACATCGCGCCGGGAGAACAGCTTGCCCTGATCGGCCCTTCCGGCGCAGGCAAGACCACCTTGCTGGCCACCCTGGCCTGCGCCCACCAGCCGGAGTCGGGACGCTTCGAAGCGTTCGGCAGCGATCCATGGACCTTGTCGGACGGCGAGCGCCACCGCCTGCGCGCCCGCCTCTTCCTCGCGCCGCAAACGCCGCCATTGCCGCCGCGCCAGCGCGTGGTGACGGCGGTGCTGGCGGCGCGCCTGCCGCATTG
Organism: Massilia sp. BJB1822; assembly: GCF_013369485.1. GTDB lineage: Bacteria > Pseudomonadota > Gammaproteobacteria > Burkholderiales > Burkholderiaceae_D > Rugamonas. The sequence continues at coordinate 126,608 of NZ_JABWEB010000015.1, read as the reverse complement.
GAGCTTGTGGCGCGCGCTGCTATCATTGTTGCGTCCCGCCGATCCGGAAGCGGCATTCCGCGCCCTGTCGCGCTTCAATCTGGGCGACAAGCTGTATGCCCGCGTCGACCGCCTGTCCGGCGGCGAGCGCCAGCGCTGCGGCCTGGCGCGCCTGCTGCTCTCGACGGCGCAGGCACTGCTGGTGGACGAGCCCTTGTCGGCGCTCGATCCCGCGCTCTCGCAACTGACCCTCAATACCCTGCAGCAGGAAGCGGCGCAACGCCAGGCGGCGCTGGTGTGCAGCCTGCACCAGGTCGATCTGGCGCTAAGCCACTTCCCGCGCATCGTGGCCTTGAAGGAAGGCCGCATCGTCTTCGACCTGCCGCGCGAGCAGGTGACGGAAGCGATGATCGCCGAACTGTATCTGGGCGAACAGCCGCCCGCCAATTCGCCGCAGCCGCAAACCTTGCAGGACAAGCTGGCCGTCGGCGCCTGCCTGTAAGCGGAACGCGCATGCAGAACATCCCCGCCGTCCCTTACGCCGCACGCCATCCCGATCCCGCGTGGCGCGGCCGCGTCACCTATACCGTGCTTGGCCTGCTGCTGCTGTGGCCCATGCTGGTGGCCAGCGAATTCAAGCCCGCCGTGCTGTTCGACTGGCAAAGCCTGAGCGCCACCGGGCGCTTCCTGGCCGGCTTTCTGCCGCCCGCGCATTCCCCGGAATTTCTCGCCATGCTGCTGCGCGAGACCTGGCAAACCATCGCCATCGCCACGGCGGGCCTGAGCCTGGCCTTGCTGGGCGCGATTCCCGCCACGCTGATCGTCACCGAGCGCCTGTCCATCTCGCGTCTGGGGCGCCGCCGCATGGGCGTGCTGCCTGCCGCAGTGCGCCAGCTGGTGCGCTGGCTGCTGGTCCTGCTGCGCAGCGTGCCCGAGCTGGTGTGGGCGCTGCTGCTGGTGCGCATCGTCGGCCTCGGCCCCACGGCGGGCGTGCTGGCGATCGCCCTCACCTACTGCGGCATGCTGGGCAAGGTCTACGCCGAGATTCTGGAATCGTCGGAAGCGCATGCCAGCGCCAGCCTGCTGACCAACGGCGGAGGAAGGCTGGCCGCGCTGTTCTACGGCGCGCTGCCGGAAGCGGCGCCGGAACTGCTGTCCTACACCGTCTACCGCTGGGAATGCGCGATCCGCGGCTCTGTGGTGATGGGCTTTGTCGGCGCTGGCGGCCTGGGACAGCGCATGGATGAATCGATGAAGATGCTGGCGGGCGGCGAAGTGGCGTCCATGCTGCTGGTCTTCGTGCTGCTGGTGGCGGCGGCCGACCTGTTCTCGCGCCTGCTGCGCCGGAGACTGGCATGAGCAAGCATGAGGACAAGGCGGCGCCAGCGATGCCGACCGCGCCGCGCCTGCACTGGTCCGGGCCCGCACTGGGCCTGGCCCTGGCGACGCTCGTCATCGCCAGCTTTGCCAGCCTGCCGCTGAAGTGGCGCGACTTCTTCAGCGCCGATGCCGTGGCCAGCGTGGCCGAATTCCTGGCCGGCTTCGCACCGCCCGAAACGGGAAGCGGCTTCCTGCGCAAGACCGCGCTGGCGACCGGCAAAACCCTGGCCATGTCGGCCCTCGGCACCCTGCTGGCGGTGGCGGGCGGTATGCTGCTGGCCCTGCCCGGCGCGGGACGCTTCGGCCGCGCCGCGCGCGCCGCCGTGCGCGTGCTGCTCAATGTATTGCGCTCGGTGCCGGAACTGGTGTGGGCCTCCATCCTGCTGATCGCCGCCGGCCTTGGCCCCTTTGCCGGCACGCTCGCCCTGGCCGCGCATACGGCCGGCGTGCTAGGACGCCTGTTCGCCGATGCGCTGGAAAACGCCGCGCCGCTGCCGGAGCAAAGCCTGCGCGCCAACGGCGCGCCGCCGCTGGCCGCCTTCTTCTACGCCACGCTGCCGCAAACGCTGCCGCAGATGCTGTCCTATACCCTGTACCGCTGGGAGAACAATATCCGCGCCGCCGCCATCCTGGGCGTGGTGGGCGCGGGCGGCCTGGGTCAGATGCTGAAGTATCATCTCTCGCTGTTCCAGATGCAGAAGGCGGCGACGGTGATCCTGGCCATGCTGCTGCTGGTGGCCCTGGTCGATGCCGTCAGCTTCGCGCTGCGGCGCGCCTTGACGCGCTGATTCTCAACCCAAGGAAGACGATGCTCGAATTACGTAAACTGTATAAATCATATGCCAACGGCCATCCCGTGCTGTCCGGCCTGTCCTACCGTTTCCGCGCCGGCGAGTTCGTCGCCATCATGGGCGAATCGGGCGTCGGCAAATCGACGCTGCTCAACCTGATCGCGGGCCTCGACCATCCGGATGCCGGCCCCGGCACCCCCATCCTGGTCGACGGCGTCGCCATGGCCGCGCTGGACGATGATGCCGCAACGAAACTGCGGCGCGAGCGCATGGGTTTTATCTTCCAGGCCTTCCATGTGCTGCCGCATTTGAGCCTGCTGCAAAACGTCGCCCTGCCTTTATTGCTCAACGGCATGCCCCAACAGCGCGCGGCGGAGATGCTGGCCGCCGTTGGTCTGGCCGGCCGTGAACATGATTATCCGCAACAACTTTCCGGTGGGGAAATGCAGCGCGTGGCCATCGCGCGCGCCCTGGTGCACCGGCCCGCGCTGGTGCTGGCCGACGAACCCACCGGCAACCTCGATCCCGACACCGCCGGCGCCATCCTGCAGCTGTTACAAAGGGAAATAAAAGCCAGCGGCGCCTGTGCCATCATGGTCACGCACTCGCATGCGGCGGCCGCGATGGCCGACCGCACCTTGATCCTGACGAAGGAGGGCTTACAAGAAACAACATCTGTCAACGCGCTAGCTCAATAAAACTCATAAATATCGAACAAAAACGCGCAAAAATTTTTTTGCGTAGTATAGTTTAATTAACTTGCTTGGTTATCAATGATAGTTGAGTTAGTCGCCACCCTCACCGCCAGTTGTGGCGGCTAGACAAGCCAGGAAGAGCCAGTCCTATCCACGTGACCTTAGGGAGGAGCAAATGAGCGTGCGGCAAAAAAAACTGGAACTGATCGAAGCGATGAACCGTGCACGGGCGCTAGAGCCTTCAAGCTTTGTGCCCAATAAGCTGCTCGATACCCTGATCGAAAAAATGCATCTGAAGAACGATGCAGAGCTGTGTCGGGTGCTGGAAGTTCAGCCCCCCATCATCAGCAAGATCCGGCATCGCAAGCTTGCCGTTGGCGCGACGATCCTGTTGCGCATGCACGAAAAATCGGAACTCAGTATCCGTGAATTAAAAGAATTATCGACTGCTTCAGTGCACTGACTAGCGTTTGCGGTCCTTGCCATGCCAGGCGCCGGCATTGCAGTCTCCGGCGCCCACTTCCCCCCTGCACAGCCCAAACCCCGCTGTCAGCATTTTTCCCCGAATTACAACAGCTTCCGCCCCCCTCTTAAGGGAGAGGCCGCTTGTGCGCCGCGCCGCTAGACTGAACGCGCGAGGCGCCCCCCATTCCCCTCCCACCTATGAGGTCATCATGAAACTGCTGTTCGCTCTAAGCGCTCTCAGTGTGGCCCTGCTGCCGCTGACGGGCTGCGATTCATCCCAGGACAAGGCGGCTGCCGCCAAGCAGGCCGGCACGCCAGTCTCGGCGGCGTTGGTGGTGCAAAAGGACATAGTCGAGACCCAGGAATTTCCCGGCCGGCTCGAAGCCATCGAGCGCGTTGAAATCCGGCCGCGCGTCAGCGGCTACATCACCAGCGTGGACTTCACGCCAGGCAGCCTGGTCAAGAAAGGCCAGGTGCTGTTTACCATCGACGCCCGCCCCTACCAGGCCCAATTGAACAAGGCCGAAGCCGACGCCCACTCCGCGCGCGCCCGCGCCGATCTGGCCAAGGTCGAACTGGAACGCGCCGAACGGCTGCTGGCCGACCGCGCCATCGCCCAGCGCGAATTCGACGAACGCGCCTCCAGCCAGAAAGAGCTGGACGCCGCCGCCCGCGCCGCCCAGGCCGCCACCGAAGCGGCGCGCCTGAACATGGCGTATACCAAGGTGCTGGCGCCGATCGACGGGCGCGTCAGCAAGGCCGAAATTACGGTCGGCAATCTGGTCGACGGCAAAGCCATGCTGACCTCAGTTGTTTCCACCGACAAGATCTACGCCAGCTTCGACGGCGACGAAAACACCTATCTGCGCGTGGCCGTGCTGAAGCGGGCCGGCGCGCCGGTGCCGGTGCGCATCGCCCTCAATAATGAACAAGGCTACCCGCGCGAAGGCGAACTTGAATTCATCGACAACCGCCTCGACACCAACACCGGCAGCGTGCGCATGCGCGCCGTGCTCAACAATGCCGAACGCAATCTCGTGCCCGGCCTCTTCGTGCGCGTCCAGGTCGCCGCCGGCAACGGCCGTCAGCAAACCACGCGCGCCCTGCTGGTGAACGAACGCGCCATCAGCACCGACCTCGACCGCAAATACGTCTTCATCGTCAACCGTGAAGGCAAGGCCGAATACCGCGCCGTCACGCTTGGCGCGCAAGCTGGCGGCGGCCTGCGCATCGTACAAAGCGGCCTCAAGCCCGACGACAAAGTCATCCTCGACGGCCTGCAGCACATCCGCCCCGGCGCCGCCCTGACCGTCCAAACCGTCGCCATGGACACCCGCGAAAAAACCGGCCAAGCCCTTTGATCCAAGTCAAAGGCGGCGCTGGAGGCGCTGGAGGGCGCTGCGGAAGCTAGCGGGGTTTTGCAGGGCGCGCGACAGCACCAGCGCGCCCTGGATGCCGGCGACGGTTTCTTCGGCCAGTTCGCTGGCTTCCAAGGCGGAATGGCCGCTGCGCTGCAGGGCGGCGCCGAGGGCGGCGATCCAGGCGGCGAAGTAGCTTTGCACGCGGTCGGCAAAGCGGTCACGCTCGCTGCCGAGGGCGAAGACGCCAAGCAGACAGATGCGCTGGCCGGAGTCGAAATAGCGCTCCACATCCTCGAACATGCGGACGATGCCGGTACGCGGCTCGGCACTCTCGGTCAGCGGGGTGAAGATATTCTCGCGGAACCAGGCATCGATGTCGGCCAACACGGCGTCGGCCATTTCTTCTTTGCCACCGGGGAAGAAGTGGTAGATGCTGCCCTTGCCCAGCCTGGTGCCTTCGCCGATGCGCGCCAGGCTGGCGCCTTCAAAGCCGTACTGGCGGAACACTTCCGCCAGCAGCGGCACGATGTCGGCTTTTTCTGCGATGAGTCGCGCCATTCCTATCCTTTAATGCTTAAAAGCCCAGCGCGCTCAAGCCCGGATGGTCGTCCGGACGCGGCCCGCTGGCGTCCCAGAAGAACTTGCGTTCGCTGGCCTGGATCGGGTGTTCGTTGATGCTGGCGTGGCGGTGGTGCATCAAGCCTTGCTCGTCGAACTCCCAGTTTTCGTTGCCGTAGGCGCGGAACCACTGGCCCGAGTCGTCATGGTATTCGTAGGCGAAGCGAACCGCAATGCGGGCGCCGTCGTAAGCCCATAACTCCTTGATCAGGCGGTAGTCCAGTTCGCGCGTCCACTTGCGCTTGAGCAGGGCAACGATGGCGGCACGCCCCTGGGCGAATTCGCCGCGGTTGCGCCACCAGCTGTCTTCGGTGTAGGCGAGCGCGATCTTCTCCGGGTCGCGCGTGTTCCAGCCGTTTTCGGCCAGGCGGACTTTTTCGATGGCGCTTTCGCGGGTGAAGGGTGGCAGCGGAGGACGGATAGACATGCTTATTCCTTTCAAATGTACCAATCGCCACACAATGTACCGATCAGTACAGTTAACTATAGGCCATGCCGCTGGCGAACGCAAGCATAAAAAAACCCGCCTCGGACGAGGCGGGTTGGCAGGGAAGGTGGAGACGCTGCGTCAGGCCGCGCTGGCCAGCGCCGGTTCGCCCACATTGTAGTGGCGCGCATAGCGGGCATCGAGATTGGCCAGCGGCATCAGCAGGAACAGGTCGGCGCTTTCGAAATCCGGATCCCAGGCCGGATCGCCGCAGATCCAGGCGCCGGAGCGCATATAGCCTTTCAGCAGGGCCGGCACCTGCACCGCCGGCGCCGGATCGAGCTTCTGGTAAGGGAAAGGCAGATGTGGCGTGACGCGGTACTCGGGCGGCGCCATATGCTTTTCGCGCAGCTGCTGGTACACGGCGACAGCATTGTGGCCACCATCGGCCAGGCTGATGCTGGCGCAGCCGATCAGGTAGTCGCATTGCTGGCGGCGCATGTATTCGGCCAGGCCCGACCACAGCAGCATGATCACGCTGCCGCCACGGTAATCCGGGTGGATGCAGGCACGGCCCGCTTCGAGCATGCGGCCGCGCAGATTATTCAGGCGTCCCAGGTCGAATTCGCCTTCGGAATACAGACGGCCCAGCTTGCGGGCGCGGGTGGGATTGAGCAGGCGGTAAGTGCCGACGACCTTCAGGCTGTCGGATTCGCGCACGATCAGGTGATCGCAGAACTCATCGAATTCGTCGCTGTCCAGGCCATCGTCGCTGGCCAGCGAGTTGAGGCCCATTGACTCGATGAACACCTTGTAGCGCAGGCGCTGCACTTCGCGCAGTTCCTCGGGCGTGCTGGCCATGCTCAGCACCAGACGGCCAGCCGACGCCCGGGTTTCCGCTTGTACGATAGTATGTTGCATGCTTTCATCCTTTCAGTGGGGACGAAAGCAAGCGTAACGAGCTATTGCTTCAGCAAAATGACAACTTTATGTCAGTTCGGTGACATCAGGCTTTTTTGGGCCGTCCGGTCTTCAACTGTGGTAAAGATGCCAGCACGCTTTGCAGGGTGGCCAGGTCGATCTGGCTGATCAGGGCCACGCCCACGCGCAGCAGCTCGCTCTTTTTGATCTCGAAACCGGCTTTCAGGCAGGATTTCTTCACCTGGCCCAGCACCGCGTATTCGGCTTCCGGCATGGTGAAGCTGTCGCGCACCAGCTTATCCTTGCGCGGCTTCTCCTTCGCCACCTCGGCCGCTTTCTCGGCCGGCTTGGCGGCGGCGCGCGGCTTGACCGCTTTTGCTGCGGCGGCTTTCGGCGCCGCCGCTTTTGGCGCGGCCTTTGCTGCAGCGGCCTTCGTAGCGGCCGGCTTGGCCGCCGGTTTCGCTGCCGGTTTGGCGGCGGCTTTCACGGCGGGTTTGGCCGCAGCCTTGACCGGCTTGACGGCAGCCTTGGTCACGGCCTTGGCGGCCGGTTTCGCCGCGGCGGCAACTGGCTTGGCGGCGGTGGCGGCCGTTTTCACGGCCGGTTTAGTGGCCGGAGCCTTGGCGGCGGCCGGCTTTTTCTCGGTTTTTACAACAGTCATGGCGACTCCATTAATTGAACAATATAAACAATATATACCATTTTTCAAGAAAATGGAGCCTTGCTGCGAGAATCTGTGAGAATTCCCCGCCCAGTCAGGCGATGGCGCGGATGCTCAGATCGACGCCCACCTCGTCCCAAAACTCCTGCTCCTTCTCCATCCAGTAGGCCACAGTGGGATGCTCGGCCACCCATTCGCGCCGCAATTCCAGCTCGATACGATTTTTCATGCGCAGCTTGATGCCCTTGAAATCCAGTTCAATGCGCGAGTGCATGAAGAGGATCGCCAGGCGCAGCGCCACCACCGCCTTGGCGAAATCGGACTCGCCCAGCAGCTCGCTGACCTTGCGCAGATTGCCCTTCTGCGCCAGCAGCAGACGGCTCATGGCCTTTTGCTCGCGAGTCGTGAAGCCCGGCAGGTCGGCGTTTTCAACCAGGTAGGAGGCGTGTTTATGGCTGCCCGTCTGCGACACCACCACCCCGCATTCGTGCAGCAGCGCGCTCCAGAACAGATGCTGGCTGTAGTTCTCCTCACCCGGCTTCATCTGCTCGTACAGCGTGACGGCATCGTTGGCGACACGCTCGGCGCGCGCCTGGTCGACGTGGAAACGCTCCATGAACAAGCGCACCGACTGCTCGCGCCGGTCGCGCCGGGTCGAACGCAGGTACAGATCCCACATCACGCCCATGCGCAAGCCGGCCTCGATGGACTGCATCTGGTTGATGCCCAGTTCATGCACGATGGCGATCAGGATGGCCAGCCCGCCGACGATGGTGCCGGCGCGGTCGGGGCGTAGGCCCGGCATGTCGATCTTGCTGACGTGGCCGAATTCGATGAAGCGCTTTTTCAGCGCCTCCAGGCTGGGCGCCGACAGGTCACCCTTGCCCAGGCCATTTTTCTCGATGATCTCGGCAATGGCGCGGATGGTGCCGGAGGAGCCGTAAGCGCGCTTCCAGAACTGCGGATGGTAAGGCGGCGCGCCGTCCTCGAAATGGCTGCGCGCCGACAGGATGGCCGCCTCGAAGGACGCCGCATCCACCCGCCCGCCCACGAAGAAGGACAGGCTTTGCTTGACGCTGCCCACGCTGAACGATTCCACCCGCTCGATATCCGAGCCGCGCCCCAGAATCAGCTCGGTGGAGCCGCCGCCGATATCGACCACCAGGCGCCGCTCATTGGGCTGGGCCAGGGAATTGGCCACGCCCATATAGATCAGGCGCCCCTCCTCTTCCCCCGAAATGATCTCGATCGGATAGCCGATGGCTTCCTCGGCCTGCGGCAGGAAGGAGGCCACATTGCGCGCCTGGCGCATGGTCGAAGTGGCGACCACGCGCACCGCGTCCAGCTCATAGGCAGCCAGCGCCAGGCGGAAAGTCTTGAGGCAGGCGATGGCGCGCTGGATGGCGGCCTCGCTCAGATTGCCCGCCGCATCCAGCCCGGCGGCAAGGCGTATCGGTTCGCGCATGCTCTTTAGCACGCGGATGGCGTCACCATCGTGTTTGCCTATGTGCAGGCGGAAGCTGTTGGAACCAAGGTCGACGGCGGCGTACATGTAAATTCCGTTTATATCGTTTATACGAAAATGCTATCACACTAAGCGGAATTTGTTACACCCATATGACAAGACGCGCTTAAACCTCCAGCGAAGGCGCCTCGGCTTCGGCCACCTGGTTGCGGCCACGCAGTTTAGCGGCTTGCAAGGCTTCGTCGGCGCGCTTGAACAGGCTCACTGTTGTATCTTCGGCACGGATGGTGGTCACGCCCAGGCTGGCGGTCAGCTGGATGATGGCCTTGTCGGCTTTCACCGGCATGCCTTCCACCGCCTTGCGGATGCGCTCCGCGACCAGGCGCGCATCATCGAGCGAGGTGCGCGGCAGCTGGACGGCGAATTCGGCGCCGCCCAGGCGGCCCATCAAATCGCTGTCGCGCAGCTGCTTGCGGCAGACGTCGACCATGGCTTTCAGCACGCTGTCGCCCACCGGATGGCCGTAGCTGTCGTTGACGCGCTTGAACTGGTCGAGGTTGAGAATAATCAGGGCCGTCGGCTGGCCCGGACGGCGCGCCAGCGCCATCCATGGCTGCAAAGCCTGGTAGAAGCCGCGCCGGTTCGGCACATCGGTCAGCGCATCGATGGTCTCCAGCCTATCCAGCTCGCCCTGCAGCTTTTCGCGCGACAGCAGCAGATAGCCGAAACCGTTCAGCAGCATCAGCAGGTAGAGCGCGCCATAGCCCACGCCCGCCATGATGGCCGGGCTGACCCAGCTCCAGCCCTCCGGCAGCAGCACGCTCAGCACGCCGCGCACTGCCACCACCACGGCCAGCACGCTCATGGTCACGGTCAGGAAGCGGCACAACATGCTGCCGGCGCGCCAGAAGCGCAGCAGCGCGGCCACGCCAGCCAGATAGAAACCGCCGAGGATGACGGCGCCGGTAGCCACGCGCAGGCCGCCTTCGCTGTCGATGAACTGGCAAGCCAGATAGGCCAGCGAGGCCAGCACCAGGGATGGCAGCAGCACGCGGCGCCAGGACGGCCGGTTGGCAGCTTCCCAGAACGCGCCCGCATCCAGGGCCACGCCGGCGAACAGCAGCAGATTGGCCAGCGGGCCGCCGAGAAAATCGGGCAGCACGCCGCGGAAATACAGCAGCAGCCAGGCCACGGCCTGGCATTGCTTGGCCAGCGCCCAGGTGGACAGGCTCAGCGACTTGCGCCGCTCGTAATCAAAGAAGAACAGGGCCGCGCATAGACTCAGGTTGCCCAGAGCCAGGGCTAAGGCAAGGGTGCGTATATCCATGCGCTACAGCGTTTTATTAAACCTCGTGCTCGACGTTGGTACTACCATCGCCCACCTTGCTGCCCCAAGCCTTGAGGAAGAATTCCTTCTCGTCCTCGCTCGGCGCGTCGTGCCAGAAGACGATCAGCGTGCCCTTGTGGTCGTGCAGCTGGCTGACCTTCTCGATAAAGTTCTGTTTACCGGCGATATCCGCCAGGGCGGCCACGTAGCCATACACGCGACCCAGCCTTTCCAGGCGGTCTGGTTCGGTAAAGCTGTTGGTCGCGGTGATGGTCGGGTGATCTAAGAACATATTCTCTCTCCGGGGCGCTGGCCATGCTGGCAATGTACCGATTATTTGAATGTATGTAAACGCGATCCGGCGCCCGGCGCGCGCTTCGAGTACACTCTATGCGGCAAACCCGGCAGCTTATCAGAACTTCAGAGTCGGCAACAACCCAGGAATATGACTTCCTCCCTCGAACACACTTCTCTGTTGCATCGGCGCGGCAGCCGCCTGTCGCTGGAATTCCAGCCGGGCGAGGTGCAAAGCCAGATGGACCTGGACGATCCGGACCAGCTGGTGCTGCGCTATGCGCGCGCCATGATGTGCTTCGTGCTGTTCAAGCCGCGCGCCCGCCACATCGTGATGGTGGGCCTGGGCGGCGGCTCGCTGGCCAAGTTCTGCCACCGCTACCTGCCCTATGCCCGCATCACCGTGCTGGAATTGCGCGCCGACGTGATCGCCCTGCGCGAACGCTTTGCCGTGCCGCCCGACGACGAACGCTTCCGCATCATCCATGCCGATGCCGCCGAGTATATGGCGCGCCTGCAGAACAGCGCCGACGTGCTGCTGCTCGATGGCTTCGACCACGACGGCCTGCCCTCGTCCCTGACCACGGCCCGCTTCTACGCCGACTGCCGCCGCGCCCTGCGTCCGGACGGCCTGCTGGTGGCGAATATCTTCAGCTACGACCCGCGCTATCCCATCCTGCTGTCCCGCCTGCGCCAGCGCTTCCAGGGCTGCCTGTGCCAGTTCAAAGGCATCGCCGGCAATAACCGTATCGTCTTCGCGCTGAAGGCGGGGTCCGGCCGCCCCACCCCGGCCCTGAACCTGCTGCGCCGCGTGGCGCGCCACCAAGGCCTGTGGCCGGGCCTGGGTTTTGGCCTGGCCAACCGCCTGCTGGCGCGCTGGCTGGTGGCGCGGCTGCGCGGCAGCTTGTAAAAACGGTATCGAAAAGCAGAAAAAACCTATTATTTGTGGCGTTACAACTCGGAATTTCCCCGATTTTGTGACAAACTAGCGCCGCAGCAATATTTCCGTACAGCATCTACACACCGCATCTTATCTTCCCAACAAGGAGTTTCATGGCTCGCCGCCGCCGGTCATCCTCGTCCATTGCCTTTGCCGCAGCCGCCACGCTGGGCGCGGGCCTGGCCGTGACGACCGTGCTGTTCGTGGCGGTGACGGCGCTCGAATACGGCAAGATGGAGCTGAGTTTTCAGCAGCGCGCCAATGTGCGCGCCGCCGCCATCCAGCGCGGCTTCATCGATGCGGTCGAGGTGCTGTCGATCACCAACCAGCTGTTCCGCACCGTGGAACCGGTCAGCCGCGAACAGTTCCGCGAATTCACCCGCCCCCTGCTGGAACGCTACCCCTTCGTCAGCGCCTTCAACTTCCACCGCGTGCTGACCCACCCGCAGAAGCTTGCCTATGAAGCTGCGATGCGCCAGCAGCACGCAGACTTCGCGGTGCGGCAGATGGTGGGCAGCGAGATGCGGCCGGCGCCCGAGAGCGAGCTGTATAGCGTGGTCGATTATCTGGAGCCGCTGCAGGGCAATGAGCGCGCCTTCGGCCTGGAAGTGCTGAGCAATGCGGCCGTGCGCAAGGCCATCGATGAGATGCTCGACAGCGGCCGCCCCGCCGCCACCGCCCTGCTGCGCCTGGCCCAGGATGCCGGCGCCGAAAGCGGCATGGTGCTGCTGATGCCCGTGTTCCGCCACGGCGCGCCCACTGCCACGCCGGAACAGCGCCGCGCCGCCTGGATGGGCGATACCGGCGCCGTGATCCGCACCACCTCCCTGGTCTACACCATCCTGCAAGGCGGCGGCCTGCTGGAAGACCAGCAGCTGGTGCTCGGCGTGTATGCGGGCGATCCGGCCCAGCCGGCCAACCTGGTCTTCAGCCACGGCCTGCAACGCGAAGACGCCCAGCCCGACCACCTGTTCTGGCGCTGGCTCTCGCCCGAATACCATGGCAGTGAACTCAAATCCTTCGATGTGCTGGGACGGCCCTGGCATGTGCGGGTGGAGGCCAAGCCGCGCCCCTTCCTGACCGACCATCTGGGTTCGCTCTGCACCCTGGTGGGCGGCCTGCTGTTCAGCATTCTGGCGGCGGCTTATGTGCAGTCCCTGGTACAGCGCTCGCGCCGCGTGCAACTGCTGGTCGATGCGCGCACCGCCGATCTACAGCGCAGCAACGAGCGCCTGATCGAGGACGTGGCGGCGCGCAAGCGCGCCGAACGCAAGCTGCAGGAAAGCGAACAGCGCTTCCGCCGCCTGCTGGCCCTGTCCTCGGACTGGTATTGGGAGCAGGACGCCAACTTCTGCTTCACCAATGTGACCGGCGGCTTCTTCGAAAAAGGCCATATCCGCAAGGAGAGCTATATCGGCCGCACGCGCTGGGAAGCGCATCCCGACATGCTGCAGACCAAGTGGGGGCGCGAGCACAAAGCCTTGCTGGAATCGCGCCTGCCCTTCACCAATGTGGAATACTCGATGCGCGGCGACGACGGCGTGGAGCGCTGGTTCATCACCAGCGGCGAGCCGGTCTACGACGCCCAGGGCGAGTTCCGCGGCTACCGCGGCACCGGCAGCGAAATCACCGAGCGCAAACTGGCCGAACAGCGCATCCAGCACATCGCCCACCACGACGTGCTGACCGGCCTGCCCAACCGCATGCTGCTGCAGGACCGCCTGAGCCAGGCCGTGGCCTACGCCAACCGCAGCAACCACCCGATCTGGGTCATGCTGATCGATCTGGACCGCTTCAAGTTCGTCAACGACAGCCTGGGCCACAAGGCCGGCGACCAGCTGCTGGTGACAGTGGCCAGCCGCCTGCAAACCAGCCTGCGCGCCAGCGACACCGTGGCCCGCCTGTCGGGCGACGAATTCGTCGCCATCCTCAGCGAATATCCGGACGAATCGCTCTCGCCCGACATCGTGCAGCGCGTGATGAGCAATCTGGCCCAGCCCGTGCTGCTGGAGGGGAAAGAATTCTTCGTCACCTGCAGCATCGGCGTCGCCGTGTATGAAGGCGACGCGGCCGCCGCCCAGCACCTGATCGAGCATGCCGACATCGCCATGTATTCGGCCAAGAAAATGGGCCGCAACTGCTTCCAGTTCTATCAGCCTGCCATGAATGAGGAAGCGCAGGAGCGCCTGCGCATCGAGAGCGCGCTGCGCAAGGCGCTGGAGCGCGAGGAATTCGTGCTGCACTACCAGCCCCAGCTCGACCTGGAAAGCGGCGAAGTGATGGGCATGGAAGCGCTGCTGCGCTGGCAGCATCCCGAGCTGGGTACGGTGCCGCCGCAGCGCTTTATCGGTCTGGCCGAGGAAACGGGTCTGATCCTGCCGATCGGCGCCTGGGTGCTGCGCAGCGCCTGCGCCCAGGCCAAGGCTTGGCAGGACGCCGGCCTGCCCGCCCTGCGCGTGGCGGTCAACCTGTCGGCGCGCCAGTTCAGCCAGCCCGGCCTGGTCGACGAAATCCGCGGCGTGCTGGCGCAAACCGGCTTGCCCGCCTCCTGCCTGGAAATCGAGCTGACCGAAAGCCTGTTCATGAACGATGTGCAGCAGGCTGTGACCCTGCTGCACGAGCTGAAGGCGCTGGGCGTCACGCTATCCATCGACGACTTCGGCACCGGCTACTCCAGCCTGTCCTATCTGCGCAACTTCCCCATCGATGTGCTGAAAATCGACCGCTCCTTCGTCAGCGATATCGCGCATGACGCCGAGGACGCGGCCATCGTGGCTTCCATCATTGCACTCGCTCACAATCTGAAGTTGCGCGTGATCGCGGAAGGGGTAGAATCGCGGGAGCAGCTCGACTACCTGCGGCGCAACGGATGCCACGCCATGCAAGGCTATTATTTCAGCCGTCCGGTCGCGCCAAGGGACTTTGAACAAATGCTGCGCGAGGGGAGAAATCTCGGCCTCGCGCCGCTTCGTACGGGGACCACAGGATGAATACACACGACCTGCGCCACCAGCAAGTGCGCGCCGACCACAACACCCGCGACATCATCAATCAGGCCATTTCCGCCCTGCCCGAAGTGGGCCTGAAACGCGCCGCCGAATTCCTGGCGGCGATGGGCATCCCCTCCAGCGTGGCGGTACGCACCCTGATCTACCCTACCCGCCGCCGCCACTGAGGCCGCGGCTCTCCTGCGGGAACACCCGCTCGCTCAGGAAATCGATCAAGACCCTGAGCCTCGGCACCAGCTGCTTGCTGGACGGCCAAAGTATCTGGAAGCTGCCGCTATGGCGCGTATGCCGCGGCAGCACGCTTTGCAGGGCGCCATGTTCCAGATCCTCCCGCACCGCGAAATCCGGCAGGCAGGCAATGCCCATGCCCTGCCGGGCAAAGTGCATGAGGGTGTCGATGGTGCTGCATTCCAGCGCGGCCGGCAGGCCGTTTCCATATAGCTGCTCCCAATCCGCCAAAGGCCAGGCTTCCAGCTTGCCGGTGCTGGGGAATTTATAGAACAGGCAGCGATGGCGCTGCAAATCCTGCGGCTGGGCGGGTGTGCCGTGCTGGCGCAGATACGCCGGGGCAGCCACCAGCCGCAAATGAAATGTGCCCAGCTTGCGGCTCATCAGACGCGAATCGGCGCTTTCACCCACGCGCACCACGGCGTCGAAGCCTTCCTCGATCAGGTCGACGCGGCGGTCCGTGCAATCCACATCGAGCAGAATCTCGGGGTATAGGCGCGCAAACTCCACCAGCACGGGATTGAGCAGATTGCCGACCAGGGGAAGGCTGATGCGCAAGCGGCCGCGCGGCGCGGCCATGGTACTCGATAGCGCCTGCTCGGCCTGTTCGATCTCCAGCAGGATGCGGCGGCAGCTTTCAAGAAAGACCTTGCCTTCGGCCGTCAGGCGGATGCTGCGCGTACTGCGGTGAAACAGGCGCACGCCGACGCGCTGCTCCAGGCGCGCGATGCTCTTGCCGATGGCCGACGCAGATACCCCCAGCACCCGCCCCGCCGCAACAAAGCTTTGCGCTTCCGCCGCCTGCACGAAGGCCGCCAGGCCGCCCAAATGATCCATATACTTACCCCATTCCGGACATATATGTCCTTTATGAAGGGAATTCTAGCCTGTTTTTCTTTAGTGGGCATTTCACTAAGCTGGACTTCCCTCTTCAATAAGGAAGTCCAATGTCCCACTTCAGCTCCGCATCCACCGAAACTGCCAACTCCACCCTGGCGGCGCGCCTTGACGCCATGATCGACCACGCGCTGGCGGACCAGCGCCTGGTCGGCGCCGTGGTCCTGGCCGCGCAGGGCGGCCACCTGCTCTACCAGCGCGCCGCCGGCATGGCCGACCGCGAGCAGGAACGCACCATGACTGCCGACACCGTGTTCCGTCTGGCCTCCGTCTCCAAGCCCATCGTCTCGGCCGCCGCCCTGGTCCTGGTTGCGCAGGGACGGCTGGAACTCGACGCGCCCGTGACCCGCTATCTGCCCTACTTCCAGCCGGCGCTGGAAAACGGCGCCATCCCCACCATCACGATCCGCCACCTGATGACCCATACCGCCGGCCTGACTTACCGCTTCTTCCAGGAGGAGCATGCGTCCTATGCCCACGCCCAGGTTTCGGACGGCATGGACCACAGCAGCATCAGCCTACGCGAGAACCTGGCCCGCCTGGCGTCCGCCCCATTGCTGTACGCACCGGGCACGCAATGGAAATACTCGATTGCGACCGACGTTTTGGGCGCCGTCATCGAGCAAGCCAGCGGCCTGCCGCTGGCGCTGGCCGTCGCGCAACTCGTGACCGGGCCGCTGGGCATGGACGACACGGGCTTTCTGGCCAACGATCCGCAGCGCCTGGCGGCCGCCTACGCCAACGCCGTTCCTGTGCCGCGCCGCCTGGACGAACATGCGCATCTGCCCTTTATCGAAGGCACGGCAGGCTTCCTGCTGGCGCCAGGCCGCGCGCTGGACCCGCACGCCTATCCCTCGGGCGGCGCCGGCATGGTCGGGACGGCGGGCGACCTGCTTCTGCTGCTGGAAACCCTGCGCAGCGGCGGCGGCTCCCTGCTGCCGCCTGCGCTGGTGCGCGAAATGACCCGCAACCAGATCGGCGACCTGCCCATGGCCTTCTGGCCCGGCCGCGGCTTTGGCCTGGGCATCACTGTGCTCAAAGACCCCGCCGCTGCCGCCAGCCCTGAATCGCCCGGCACCTGGCGCATGGGCGGCACCTACGGCCACTCCTGGTTTGTCGACCCGCAGCGCGAACTCAGCGTGGTGGCCTTCACCAACACCGCGCTCGAAGGCATGTCGGGCGCCTTCGTCGACCAGCTTTGCCATGCCGTCTACGCCGGCCTGCCGGCCATGGGCAACGACAAGGCGGCGGCATGAAAGGGCCGCATCCCATTTTCTTCGTCGGCCTCGGCCTGTTTGGCCTGTACTGCATCGAGTTCGGCGTGGTGGGCATCCTGCCGCTCATCATGGAGCGCTTCCACGTCACTGCCACGCGCGCCGGCCTGCTGGTTGGCCTGTTCGCCCTGGTCGTTGCAGTGGGTGGACCGCCGCTGGTGCTGCTGGCCTCGCGCGTCAACCGCAAGCGCATGCTGGCCGGCGCGCTGCTGTTCTTCGCCGCCGTGAGCGTCTGCTCCGCTTATGCGCCGGGTTTTGAAAGCCTGCTGGCACTGCGCCTGCTGGCTGCCCTGCTGCATCCGGTCTACTTCTCGCTCGCGATGGTGGCGGCGATCGCCATGTATCCGCCCGAGCAGGCTACGCGCGCCAGCGCCCACGCCTTCGTCGGCACCAGCATGGGCATGGTGCTGGGCATACCGCTGACCACCTGGATCGCTGCCGCCTTCAGCTACGAAGCCTCGTTCTTTTTCTGCGCAGCGGCCAACGGCATCGCCGCGCTGGGTTTGATGATCTGGCTGCCGCAAGCGCCGACCGGCGCAAAGCTATCGTATGGCAAGCAGTTGGGCATCTTGCGCAAGCCGGTGCTGTGGCTGAATATCGCCGCGGCCACCATGGTCTTTGCCGCCATGTTCTCGGTCTATGCTTACGCCGCCGAACATCTGCGCCACATCGGCATGGACGGCAAGACGATCAGCGTGATGCTGCTGGTCTTTGGCGTGGGCGGGCTGCTCGGCAATCTGCTGGCCGGCCACCTGCTCGGCAAGCGCCTGGTTCTGACCGTGCTGCTGCAGCCCTTGCTGCTGGCTCTCGCCTACGCGACTCTGCATCTGTTTGCGGCACCATCGGCAATGGTGGGACTGGTACTGATCATGCTGTTCTGGGGTGCGGCGCACACCAGTGGACTGGTCGTGACGCAAGTCTGGCTCAGTTCAGCAGCGCCGGAAGCGCCCGAGTTTGCGACCGGGCTGTATATCGCCTTCATCAATCTGGGCGTGACCATTGGCGCGGTCGTTGGAGGAAATTTCATCGCCTCCTTCGGCATGCGCGGCAGCATCGGGAGCGGCTTGGTCTTCGCACTGCTGGCAGCGGCGCTGGTGGTCTTAAAGGCACTGCTGTATGGCGGCGCATCCAAGCAGCGCTTCAACTTAGGGATGGCGCTTATGAAATCCGGGAAGTAGTGGATTACCTGGAGCGGTCAAACTTGAGGCTCTTCAGCGGCTTGACCGTTTTCGTCTTCGGTCAATGCCGCAGAAGCTGCAGGTAAAGATTCCGCGCGAAGCTGCATGCCAAGGGCGCGGGCTGCCTTCGCTATGGTGGCATAGCTTGGGCTGCTCTCAGCTGACAGAGCTTTGTATAAATTCTCGCTGTCGGGCCAGACTTCACTATCCAGCTTCACCACGCCTCTGGAGCGGGCAATGGTTGCCAGGGCATCGGCAATGAAAGCGGCATCATCGCCCGCCTCGAGCAGGCAGGCGTCAAAATAGAGGACACGTTCCTGCTCGGATCGCAGATGCTCCGCAGGATCCCAGTCTCTCAGCGTCACCATGACATCTCCTTACATGCTTGCTGCCAGGGCATATGCCAGCTGAATATCTTTGCTCTGGCTCGACTTGTCGCCGCCAACCAGCAACAAAAGCAGCTGCCGGTCGCGAATTGTGTAGTACACCCGATATCCCGGTCCGCAATCGATCCGCATTTCGGAAACACCACCGCCAACGGCCTTATGATCGCCCAAATTTCCCCTTGCGGCACGATGCAGCCTGGCGATAAGGCGGGCACGGCAGTGATAATCTTTCAACCGGCTGAACCAATCGTCAAATATAGGGGTTGTACGAATCAGATACATGCCAGCCGCCCAAATCAGGATACCGCGCAAAACCCAGGACTTCAACGTCATCCTAGGTTTAAACACGGTCTTCGTGTTTGAGGCGTCTCACACCTGTGTGGATAGATGCGTGGCACCTGCTACTGGTGCAACAGGCTTGGCAGTCTTATGGCTTGCCGAACTTCTCCGCAATAAATCGAAGTATCACCAGGTAGGCCAACACCACGGCGAAAAATATCGCGCCGTGGGGAAGCGCGTTCTTCAGGAAGCCCTGCGCCAGACCAAGCAGTGCGACACCCAGAATATAGATGTGAATCTTGCGCATGGCTCTGGCCTCCGTCCAGGTAGATAGCTCAGCTCATCAAGGTTTCTTCTTCGCCGCGCTGACCTGCTGGCGCGCGGCCTTGCGCGCCTTGGCCGCGTCGAAGCGGGCGATCTGCTCGGGCGTTTCGGGTACCAGCGGCGGCACGGCGAGCGGCTTGCGGTCCTTGTCCACGGCCACCATGGTGAAGTAGCAGCTGTTGGCGTGGCGCACCAGGCGCTGCTGGATGTTTTCGGTCACGACGCGGATGCCCACTTCCATCGAGGTGGTGCCGGTGTAGTTGACCGAGGCCAGGAAAGTCACCAGCTCGCCCACATGGATGGGCTGCAGGAACATCACCTGGTCCACCGACAGCGTGACCACATAACTGCCCGAATAGCGGCTGGCGCAGGCATAAGCCACGCTGTCGAGCAGCTTGAGGATGGCGCCGCCGTGCACATTGCCGGAGAAATTGGCCATATCGGGGGTCATCAAGACCGTCATCGTCAGCTCGTGGGCCGACCAGTGCATTGCGCTATCCATAAGTACTCCTTAAGTTGACATCCGGCATTTTACTTGCAATTATCCTATGCTTGTTTTCAAGTTATTCCTGTCATTTCACCGAAAGGGCTTAGTATGAAGTGGAAAATCCTGGCTGCCAGTATCGCTCTTGGCGCGGCAGCCTCCGCGCAGGCCGCGCTGTCGGCCGATCAGGTGAAATCGTTCACGCTGCCAAACGGCATGAAGTTCATCGTGCTGGAAAGCAGCAACATCCCCAACGCGAATATGTACACCTTCTGGAAGGTCGGTTCGCGCAACGAGGCACCCGGCACCACCGGCCTGTCCCACTTCTTCGAACACATGATGTTCAACGGCTCGAAGAACTATGGCCCGAAAATGTTCGACCGCACCATGGAAGCCAAGGGCGGCGCCAACAACGCCTATACCAATAGCGATGTGACGGTGTACCAGGACTGGTTCCCCGCGTCCTCGCTGGAGACCGTGTTCAAGCTGGAAGGCGACCGCATCGCCCACCTGAGCATCGATCCGAAAGTGGTGGAGAGCGAGCGCGGCGTGGTGCTGTCCGAGCGCAGCACCGGCCTGGAAAACTCGAATATGCGCATGCTGATGGAACAGTTGAACAGCGTGGCCTACACCGCCCATCCCTACTCCTGGCCGGTGATCGGCGTGGAATCGGACATCAAGGCCTGGACCCAGCAGGATCTGAAGAACTACTTCCAGACTTACTACGCGCCGAATAACGCCGTCTCCGTGATCGTGGGCGACGTCAAGTTCGACGAAGTGAAAAAACTCGCCGGCAAATACTTCGGCGCCATTCCGAAGCGCGCCGCGCCGCCTGCCGTGCGCACGGTGGAACCGGAACAGACCGGCGAGCGCCGCCTGTTCGTGACCAAGCCTTCGGCCACTTCGCCCAATCTGATGGTGGCGTATAAATCGCCGAACGCCAGCCACGCCGACGTGTATGCGCTGGAAATGCTGATGGACGTGCTCACCCAGGGCAAGACTTCGCGCCTGTACAAGGCGCTGGTGGAACAGCAGCTGGCCACCTCGGTCAGCGCCATGAGCACCGACGGTTTCGATCCCGGCCTGATTTACCTGAACGCGGTGGCCGCCGCCAATGTCGATGCGGGCAAGCTGGAACAAGCGCTGCTGGCCGAAGTCGATAAGCTCATCAAGGAAGGCGTCAGCGAGCAGGAGCTGCAAAAGGTCAAAAACCGCAAGCTGCTCGACCTGTACCGCGCCCAGGAAACCATCAACGGCAAGGCCCAGCAGCTGGGCAATTACGAGGTGTTCTTCGGCGACTACCGCAAGATGTTCGACGCCCCCGCGCACTATGAGAAGCTGAACGCGGCCGATATCCAGGCCGTCGCCGCCAAATACCTGAAGAAATCGCAGCGCACCGTGGGCGTGCTGGCCGCCAAGGAGGAATAAGAGTATGAAGAAACTGATCGTTATGAGCCTGCTGGGCGCGGCCGCCGGCGCGGCGCAGCTTCCGGCCAGCGCGGCCGAATTCCGCCTGCCCGCTTTCGAGAGCTCCAAGCTGTCGAATGGCCTGACCGTCTACCTGATGGAGCGCCACGATGTGCCGCTGATCGCCGTGCGCGCCGTGGTCAAAGCCGGCGCCGTCAACGACGCGCAGCAGGCCGGCCTGTCCAACCTGACCGGCGACGCCCTGCTGCTCGGCACGCAAAAGCACAAGAAGGCCGAGATCGACCAGGCCTTCGACTTCCGCGGCGCCGTGCTGGCCGGTGGCGCCAGCACCGAGCAGACCACAGTGCAAGCCAACTTCGCGCGCGCCGACGCGGCCGAGCTGCTGCCCCTGTTCGCCGAAATCGTGCAGCAGCCCAGCTTCGACGCGGCGGAACTGGAGAAGATGCGCGCCCGTAAAGTGGCGGGCCTGAAGCAGCAGAAGGAAAGCCCGCGCCAGGTGGTGGGCAACTACTACCGCAGCATGCTGTTCGGCGGCGGCGCCTACGCCAACCCGGCCGCCGGCACCGTCAACAGCGTGGCCGCGCTGAAGCAGGACGATGTGAAGAGCTTCCACCAGCGCTACTACCGTCCGGACAACGCCGCCATCGTGGTGGTGGGCGACTTCAAGGCCGGCGAGATGCGCCAGCAGCTGGAGAAGCTGTTCGGCCAATGGCAGGCCAGCGGCCCGGCGCCGCAAGCCCAGGACAACGGCAAGGTGCACGCTGACAAGCCGCGCGTCTGGCTGGTGGACAAGGCCGACGCCATCGAAACCACCTTCCTGATCGGCGGCAAGGGCATCGCCCGCAACGACCCTGACTACGTGCCGCTGCAGGTGGTGAACACGGTGCTGGGCGGCCGCTTCACGTCCTGGCTGAACGACGAGCTGCGCGTGAATTCGGGCCTGACCTATGGCGCCAACAGCGCCTTCGCGCCACTGTCGCAGGCCGGCACCTTCCAGATCTCCAGCTTCACCGCCACGCCGAAAACCGAGGCGGCGCTGGACCTGGCGCTGAAAACCTATCAGCGCCTGTGGGACAAGGGTATCGACAAGACCACGCTGGAATCGGCCAAGGCCTATGTCAAAGGCCAGTTCCCGCCGCGCTTCGAAACCAGCGAGCAGCTGGCCGGCCTGCTGGGCGATATGTATGCGCTGAACGTGGGCCGCGAGCAGATCGACAACTTCATGAAGGATGTCGACAGCCTGACGCCGGAACGCGCCAAGCAGCTGGTGGACAAGCACTTCCCGCGCAATAATCTGCAGATGGTGCTGGTCGGGAAAGCGGAAGCGATCCGCAAGCTGGCCGCCAAATACGGCGAGGTGACGGAACTGCCGATCACCGCCGACGGCTTCAAGCCGGCAGCCCAGTAAGAGCGGGCAGAATGACAAAAAGCGCTCCTCGGAGCGCTTTTTTCATTGCCGGACGAAGGAAGAACTCAGATGCCCTGGGCTTCGATGTCCGCCAGCGAGGCGCGGCCTTTTTCGGTGATGGCAAAGCCGCCTTCCACCTGTTCGATATGGGATTTTTTGCCGAGGAAGAGCGCCACATCGGCGTCCAGCGTGGCCGTCTGGTTTTCCGTCAGCGCGCGCAGGGCCATGATGCAGCGGCGCAGGAACAGCGCTTCGCGGCCCTTGTCGGTCAAGGTGATGGCGCCGCTGCGCGCGATGCTGATCATTTTCAGACCGGACAGACGCTTGGTGTTGCGGCCGACACAGGCGCTGGGCCGGCCCTTGATGCCGCGGGCCACCTCGTCCAGCGCATTGTATTCGTCGGTGGAGAATTTCTCGTTTTTCATTGCCTAGTTTCCATGATGAGCTTGCGGCCGTCATGGTACGCGCCTACCCGCCCCAGGGCAAGGCCGGCGCTCAGGCGGCAGGGCTTAACTGCGCAACACCAGCCACAAGGCGCTCAGGCCAGCCACCAGTCCCAAGCCGATCAACAGCTGGGCGCGCTTGCTGGCCCAAGGGCTGGCGCGTCGTCCGAGATAGATCTTGTTGTGCAGGGAATTGCCCATTTTGGCCTCCACATGATGAAAAACCTGTCGATGGTCAAATTATATGAATACTTTGATGACGGGCTGGTGACGGCGAACACAAAAACAAAAATATGTATCCACTGAGCAACACGATTTCCAAACAAGCAAATTGCAAGCGGGCGCTCCGCCTGGCGCCGCCCTGCTAGCATGGCGGGCAAGGAGGTGTGGCATGAATCCGACAGAGAACAAACCCGCCGATGAACATGGCCGCGGACATTTGATGGAGGAGCCGGACATCGGCAGCGGCGAGAAAACGCCGGGCGAGCTGGAGACCGAGGAACATATCCGGCAAATCCGTCCCCGGCCGGCACCGGGGACGAAGGCTGAACCGCCGCCCCCAGGCTGAATCAGGCTGGCGTCAAGCCTTGATCGGCGGCGCGGCCGGAACCGGCTCCTCGATCGGCGGCTCTTCCGGCAACGGCGTCTCGTCCGGCGGCGGATCCTTTTCCGGTACCGGCGGCGGCGTTTCCGGATCGGGCGTGATGTGGGCGCGCTGGCGGCGCGCTGCGGGCTCGATTGCTGGCATGATAGGTCTCCCTCAACATTAGCAAAATAGTAGCGCTAATTGGCAGATCGGGGGCTTTCTCCAGATATCAAGGCTTGACCGGCGGCGCGCGCCGCGTGCGCGGCCAGCGCGACTTCCTCGCTGTACAGGGCGCTGGCGCTCTGCAAGACTTCAGCGTCGACATGCTGCGGATGACCGGGGCCGAAAGGCGGCTGTGGATCGTATTCGATCAGCAGTTGCAGGATGCGTGCGAACGGTTCGTCGTATAGGCGCGCGGCCAGGGTCAGCGCAAAGTCCATGCCGGCTGTGACGCCGCCGCCCGTCAAGCGGTTGCGGTCTTCCACCACGCGCGCGTCGCAAGGCGTGGCGCCCATCTCCGCCAGCAGCTCGCGCACGCCCCAGTGCGACGTGGCGCAATAGCCTTGCAGCAGGCCGGCCGCCGCCAGCAGCAGGGAGCCGGTGCATACGCTGCTCACCCAGTCGGCCGCGGCGCCGCAGCGGCGCAGGAAGTCCAGCACCTCCTCATCCTGCATCAAGGCCCAGGTCGCGCCCTTGCTGCCGGGGACGAACAGCACGGTGGGACGCTGTGGACAGTCGGCCAGCGTGGCCGTGGGCAGGATGGCGAAGCCGGTGTCGCACGCCACCGCTTCCAGGTTTTTCCAGACCAGGTGCACGCGGGCGTTGGGCAGATTGGAAAAGACCAGCTGCGGCGCCACCATATCGAGCGCCGTCATGCCGGGATAGACCAGCATCACGATATCGGTGGGCGTGCCGGTCTGCATGCTTGCTTCGCTACTCATTCTTGCTGCTCCTTCTTTACAGTGAAGGCCTTACTTTACATTTGCAAGCAATGGCAGTAATGACGCAAAAAGGGCGTTTTCTGCCATAATCGGCCAATGAGCAAACGCCTCGCCGCACCCCGCCGCATTGTCTTCGTCGCCACCGATCTGGCGGAAGAACTGGATCTCTTCGGTTCCGTCTCGGCCTTCCGCGCCGCCAACCGCAGCCCGGCGCTGAATAGCCCCGCCTACAGCATCGAGATCGTCTCCGGCACGCGCACGGCGGCCATCGCCGGCAATTGCGGCATCACCCTGCTCAGCAACGGCTCCTGTTTCGACCTGCGCGGCGCCATCGACACCCTGATTGTGGTCAGCGGCGAGCATGCCCACCAGCCGCACAGCAAGGAGCTGCTGGCCTGGCTGGCGGAGCATGGACCGAAGGCGCGCCGCTTGGTTTCGATCTGCACCGGCGCCTTCGTGCTGGCCCAGGCCGGGCTGCTGGACGGCCGGCGCGTCACCACGCATTGGAGCCGCGCCGCCATGCTGGCCGAGCGCTTTCCCGCCGCCGACGTGTCGGCCAATGAGCTGTGGGTCAGGGATGGCCCGGTCTACACCTCGGCCGGCGTGACGGCGGGCATCGACCTGACCCTGGCCTTGATCGAGGACGATATCGGCGCAGCGGCGGCCCTGGAAGTGGCGCGCGGGCTGGTGGTTTTCCTGCGCCGCCCGGGCGGCCAGGCGCAGTTCAGTGTCACGCTGGCGGCGCAGCAGGCCCAGACGCCCGCCATCCGCACCCTGCAAGCCTGGTTGCCCGAACATCTGGCCGAGGATTTGAACGTGCAGCGTCTGGCCGACCGCGCCGCCATGAGTGCGCGCCATTTTGCGCGTGTGTTCCGGCGCGAGCTGGGCGACACGCCGGCCGCTTATGTGCAGCGCCTGCGGCTGGAGCAGGCGCGCTGGATGCTGGAAGATGGCAGCTGGAGCATCGAGCGCATCGCCGCCTTATGCGGCTTCTCCGATGCGCAGCTGATGCGGCGCGCGCTGAAACGGACGCTGGGCGTCTCGCCCGGCCAGTACCGCAGCCTGCACCACGCATCACCCGCCTAGTGCTGGGTCAGCGCCTGCTCCTGGCGCTCGCCGGCCAGGATGGCCTGGATGCGTTCGAAGCTGATCGGCTTGACCACATGCAGGTCGAAGCCGGCATCGAAGGCTTGCTGGCGGTCTTTCTGCTGGCCCCAGCCCGTCACCGCCACCAGCAACGCCTTGCGCAGCGCGGGCAGGCGGCGCAGCGCGCGCGCCAGATCGTAGCCATTCAATTGCGGCAGGCCGATGTCGAGGAAAGCGATATCGGGGGCGAAAGCTTCGGCCGCCGCCAGCGCCTGCACGCCATCGTGGCTGATATGCACGGTATGGCCCATGGAGCGCAGCAGGGTGCCGATGCCGTTGACGAAATCGAGATTGTCGTCGGCCAGCAGGATGCGCAGCAGGCGCCGGGTGCGTGGCGGCGCGGCGGGACGCGGCGCTTCCGCCGCCGGCGCCCCAGCCAGCGGCAGCAGGATCACGAATTCGCTGCCCTGCCCCAGCCCCTTGCTGAAAGCCTGAATGGTGCCGCCATGCAGCTCCACCAGGCGCCGCGCCAGCGACAGGCCCACGCCCAGCCCCGCCGAACTGCGCTCCAGCGAGGAATCGGCCTGGGTAAACATCTCGAAGATATGGCTCAGCATCTGCGGCGCGATGCCGATGCCGTTATCTCGCACGCTGAGTTTGAGCTGCCCCCCGCCCACTGTCCCTTCCAGCGCGATGCGGCCGCCGCGCACCGTGTACTTGGCGGCGTTGTTAAGCAGGTTCGACAGCACTTGCGCCAGCCGGGTGGCGTCGCCCAGCAGCCACACCGGCTGCGGCGGCAGACTCACCGTCAGTTCGTGGTTCTGCCCTTCGATAAAGGGACGCGCGCTTTCCACCGCGTCGCCCACCACGGCCTGCAGGTCCAGCCCCTCCTTGCTGATGGTGAGCTTGCCGGTGTTGATGCGCGAGACGTCGAGCAGGTCGTCGACCAGCCGCACCATCTGCTTCAGCTGGCGCTCCATGATGGCGCGCGCCTTGTCGATGGCCTTGCCGTCGGCGGCATTGATGCGCATGATGTCCAGCCCGGTGCGAATGGGCGCCAGCGGATTGCGCAGCTCGTGGGCCAGGGTGGCCAGGAATTCGTCCTTGCGCCGGTCGGCCTGCAGCAGCGCATGTTCGGCGCTCTGGCGCACCGCCATCTCGTGCTCCAGCGTGCGGTTGGCTTCCTGCAGGGCGTAGGAGCGGCGCCCCACCTCGGCCAGCATATCGTTGAAGGCATCGACCAGGGTGGCGATCTCGCCGCTGCCGGCCTGCGGCACGCGCAGCGAAAAATCGCGGCGCTGGCGCACCTCGCGCGCCACGCCGGTGACGGCGGCCAGCGGCCGGGTAATGCCCTCCTGCAGCCGCGATGCCACCAGGGCCGCCAGCAGCAGGCTGCCCAGCATCACCCCACCCAGAATCGCGCCATAGCGGCCGATACGCTCCAGCAGCGGATATTGCGCGCTCAAATACACATGGCCAATGACTTCACCATTGTCCAGAATGGGCTGGCAGACCGTCATGCGGCCGTCTTCGACATGGTAGCCAGTCGGGCCGGGACGGGCCGGAAATACCGGGGTTTCCTGCGCCGACTGCGCATAAGCGGCGAACATGGCGTCGCGCGCCGTGTAGATGGCGCCGGCGTGGATCGCTGGACGCACGCGCAGCAAGGCCAGGTTCTGGCGCGCGGCGGCGGGATCGTTGAAGTTCAGCGCCGGCACGCTGGCCATCGCCACGATTTCCGCCTGCGCCGTCAGGTCGCTGGCCCAGGTCTGCTGGAAGCTGCGCGCGTCATACAACAGCATGCAGCCAACGGCCACCAGCAAGGCCACAAAGGTGGTGGCCAGCGCCATCAGGATCAGGCGGGCGCGTACCGAGCCGGCGTTTACGCGATTGAGCATCATGGCCCCTTCTGGATCTGGTATGCCACCGAGAGCAGGCGCGAACTGAGTTTGAGATTGCTTTTTTCGGCCGCCGGCAGCGACACTTCGAAGCGCACGCGCTCGTCGACCACGCGGAAATTGATTACGGCCCCCTGCTGCAGACCGCTGTCCGTTTCGCTGATGCCCAGCACCGAATGCTGCTGGGCGGCGCGCAGCCACTGCGCCGGCTTGTCGGTGTCGGCGCCGACGAAAAGGATGTTCAGGCCGGCCAGCGCATCGCCCTCGTTCAGCGTGCGCACGGCGATGACGCGGTTGCTGACCGTGCGGCCAGCCGTGATGCGGCCCAGCTCAGCGGCCACATCGTCGGCATCGACCACGCCGACGGTCAGCGGCGCGCCGGCATCGGCAGACGGAAATTCGACATAGCCGAGGAATTTGTAGAGGAAGGCGGCTTTCACGCTGCGCTCCAGCGTCGGCGCCGCCACATTGGCAGGGGGCGCGCCGCCGGCGATGCAGCTCAGCGCAAACAGCAGACACACCAGCACAAACAAGCGGCCCGGCAGACCGGGGGCTAGCCTCACACTTCGGACCGGCGCTATGGTTGTGGCAGTCGTCATATTGTCTGAGTGGCTATGCGGGCCAGGCAGGTGGTGTATCGATTATAAACACATCTGTTTGCATTGACGTCCGTTTTGATAGCTTCGCAACACTCTGGCAGCTTGCGGGCGTGCATGCCATACTGCGCCACTATGAACACCTTTACTCATCTCCCGCAGGAATGGGACCATTGGCTGGACCGCAACCTGGCCAAGGGCTGTCTGGTGCAGGACATCGTCAAGGCCATGGTGGAGAGCCGTTTCGATCCGGATTTCGCGGCCCGCACCGTGACCGAGCGCGTCGAACTGCGCACGCTGCAAGCCCAGACCGCCCTGCCCGCGCAAGCCGCCCCGCGCCAACCCTACCAGTACGGCCTGGCGCGCTTTGCCCATGCCGGGAATGTGATTCCTACCTTTGACCGCGATGTGCATATCACGTTCCGCATGCAGCGGCCGGTGCTGGCCGTGCTGGACGATCTGCTCACGCACGAGGAATGCGACCGCATCGTCGGCCTGGCGCGCGACCGCCTGCAGCGCTCGGCCACGCTGGACCCGCTGTCGGGCCAGCACCAGGTCAAGGATCACCGCACCAGCATGGGCGTGTTTCTTCCGGCGGCGGGCGACGCCTTTCTCGACGGGATCGAGCGCCGCATTGCCGAAGTGATGAACTGGCCGCGCGCCAATGGCGAGCCGCTGCATGTGCTGCATTACGATGTGGGCGCGGAATACCGGCCGCACCACGATTTCTTCGATCCGGCCAAGCCGGGCTTCGGGCCGACCCTGGCGCGCGGCGGGCAGCGCGTGAGCACGCTGATTACTTATCTGAACGAGGTGGAGGGTGCGGGCGAAACCATCTTCCCAGCCCTGCACCTGTCGGTGGTGCCGAAAAAAGGCTCGGCCGTGTATTTCGAGTATTTCAATGAATCCGGCCAGCTGGACTGGGATACCCTGCACGGCGGCGCGCCCGTGACCCAGGGCGAGAAATGGGTGGTGACGAAATGGATGCGGGAAGGGGTGTTTTCCTGAATCCCCTTCCCCCTATTCCTTAGGCCAGGCTTTTGCGGTAGGCAGCAATCAGATCCAGGGCATGGATGGGGATTCTGGCGTAGGTATCCATGATTTTCGGATCGGCGGTTTGAAAGGCGTAAATGGAGCGGGATTCCATTTCGGCCAGCGTGCTCAGCGTCGAGATCAATTCCTGGCCGGTTTGCTCCACCTTGCTGCCCTTGCGGGTTGAAATATCCTTGCGAATCAAAGTCAGCAATTGCGGCAGCTCCGCCCTGGCGCTTTCGGACGGCAATAGTATCTCCCTGCCGTATTCGTTGATCAGTTGAGTCAAATTACTTTTAATTCTGGCCATATTGTAGATGAAATGGCCGACTTTTTCGTAACGTGCCTGATTCATGGTATGGTCCTGATTCGATTGATCGGGTGCGGCTAGGGTAGCACCGGAAAAGCCGTGGAATATTCACGCTTTTTCACATAGCCATTATTTTGTGCTGTGTAGTCCTTATTTACTATCGCAATTGGTATAGACGAATATTCCACAGCCGGGCGAAATGGGGCGCGGCGGGAATTGAAAGCGGCTATCTGGAATTCAACCATTTACGCAGCCGCGCCCTGGCATTGGCATAGGGCGAGGAGGTGTTGAATTGGATCATGCGGCCTTTGGGGTATTTTTCGTACCAGGACTCGCCATACAGAGTGGCGTCGGTTTCGCTTTCGACCAGGGCGGTGATGCGGGCTTTTACGTCGGCGAATTGCTGGAGTAAGGCGGGATAGTCGAGAGTGGAATAGTCGGCGTAGAATTTCTGCGCCAAGCGGCCTAGCTCATTCCATTTGTAGCCGGTTTCGGGGAAATCGACAGGTTTGCCTTGGGATTTGCGCTCGCACCATTTTAGGACCAGCTCATTCCAGCCTATCAGGTAGGACACCAGGTCGGCTACGCTCATTTGGCTGCCTTGGGCATGCCCTTCCATGGTTTTTTCTTTGCTGCGCTCGACCGGAATGCGGGCAAGGTCGCTTGCCAGCTTTTGGTAGTTGCTGTCGATGGCTTCCAGTAGCTGCTGGCGCGTTTGGGGGATGCTCATGGATTCGTGCTCCGGGTTTGCTTGGCTAGAATAGCATTCTCTGGTTCTTTAATTGACGGTTTTGGGGAGTTTATATGGGGGCGCCGATTCTGCCGCTTGCTTATCGCTGGTTTTTGGCTAAGGGTTTGACGGATTGGGAGCCTTGGTATTTTGTGGATACGCCAGAGTCTTTGGCCAAAGGCGTGGATCTGGGGCGGAATAGGTTTGCGGCGCAGGCTTTTGCGGCGGAGACAGGGGCGGATTTTGAGGTTTATCTATTTGCGCGACGACAGGATATGGAGACTTTTGCGTTCTTTGCCGTGCAGGATGGGGTGGTTTTGGATCGGGTGGTTTCGATTCATTTGTCTTTTTCGGGGAGGGTGGAACTGTTGAACCCTCTTCGGGTGGGGGATTTGGGGATGGGGTTTACTGACTGGGTGGGGGATGTTTGTTTGAGGGATGCGGCGGAATTGATGGATGAGGGGGATTTGCTGGGGTGAGGGGTTTTTGCTGGCTTTTGTGGGTAGGCTGGCTTTTTCTATAGTGGGGGTGGGTGCGCGCGCGCAGCGCTCGCAAGGCCGCCCCGCAGGGGCGGCAATTGGGCGATTCGGTCGCGTCCCGAGCCCGCGCCACCGCCTGCAGGCGGATCGCTTTCCAATCCCCCCCGCGAGCCCTCAGGGCTCGCTCCTTTCCGTCAGCAAAAAAAAACCGCCTGAAGGCGGTTTATTTTTTACTGGCGGAAAGGGTGGGATTCGAACCCACGGTACACCAAAGATGTACACTGGATTTCGAGTCCAGCGCATTCGACCACTCTGCCACCTTTCCTTGTGTATGTGATCTGGAGGATTTGATTACCCTCTCACTTATATATGAAAAAAGCCCGCACTTTCATGCGGGCTTTTCTCTTTATCCTTTGGCGGAAAGGGTGGGATTCGAACCCACGGTACACCAAAGATGTACACTGGATTTCGAGTCCAGCGCATTCGACCACTCTGCCACCTTTCCTTTTCTCGCTACTAGCGTTGCGAGAGACCAAGATTATAGCAGGCTTTCTTGAAAACGGAAGGGGGTTTGCTGCATTTCCCCTTCTTCCTTTTCATTAGGCGCTCAGCTTGGTCAGTCCGCCCATATAGGGCTGCAGGACGGCGGGGATGTCGATGCTGCCGTCGGCTTGCTGGTAGTTCTCCAGAATGGCGACCAGGGTGCGGCCTACGGCCAGGCCGGAGCCGTTCAGGGTGTGCAGCAGCTCGGGCTTGCCTTGGGCGTTGCGGAAGCGGGCCTGCATGCGGCGGGCCTGGAAGGCTTCGCAGTTCGACAGCGAGGAAATCTCGCGGTAGGTGTTCTGCGCGGGCAGCCACACTTCCAGGTCGTAGGTCTTGGCGGCGCCAAAGCCCATGTCGCCGGTGCACAGGGACATGACGCGGTAAGGCAGGCCCAGTTCTTTCAGGATGGTTTCGGCCTGGCCGACCATCTCTTCCAGCGCTTCGTACGATTTTTCCGGATGCACGACCTGGACCATTTCGACTTTGTCGAACTGGTGCTGGCGGATCATGCCGCGCGTGTCGCGGCCGTAGCTGCCGGCTTCCGAGCGGAAGCATGGGGTGTGGGCGGTCATTCTCAGCGGCAGGCTTTCGGCCGCCACGATTTCGTCGCGCACGATGTTGGTCAGCGAGACTTCCGAGGTCGGGATCAGGTAGAAGGTTTCGCCTTCGCCTTCCGCGCCGCCTTTTTTCACCGAGAACAGGTCGGCTTCAAATTTTGGCAACTGGCCGGTGCCTTTCAGCGAGTCGGCGTTGACCATATACGGCGTGTAGCACTCGGTGTAGCCGTGCTTGTCGGTGTGGGTGTTCAGCATGAACTGGGCCAGGGCGCGGTGCAGACGGGCGATGCCGCCCTTCATCACGGAGAAGCGCGAGCCGGTCAGTTTCACGGCGGTGTCGAAATCCAGACCCAGCGGGCCGCCCACGTCGACGTGGTCCTTGACTTCGAAGTCGAAGCTGCGTGGCGTGCCAACCTTGCGCACTTCCACATTGCCGCTTTCGTCAGTCCCGGCCGGCACGGATTCGTGCGGCAGGTTGGGAATGGTTTCCATGAACTCGCTCATGCGCGCTTGCACGGCGCTCAGGGCGGTTTCGTTGTTTTTCAGTTCATCGCCCAGGCCAGCCACTTCCGCCATCACGGCCGAGGTGTCTTCCCCTTTGCCCTTCAACATGCCGATCTGCTTGGACAGCGAGTTGCGCTTGCTTTGCAGTTCCTCGGTGCGCATCTGGATGGCTTTGCGCTCGTGCTCCAGGGCGTTGAAACCGGCTACGTCGAGCTGGAACTTGCGGGTCGCCAGACGGGCTGCGACGGTGTCGATGTCTTTACGGAGAAGTTGAATGTCTATCATGGATGGGAATTGCGGCTATGTCCAAAAGCGCAATTGTACCAAGACGACGCCACTTCTTTCGAGTTTTACGCCCTGCGGCGTGCCATCTTAGATCAGGGCGGCTTTTTCGGCGGCGCTCAGGCGTTTGGCGCTGACCACAACCACGTCCATCGCGGCGGGAGCGGCGGCTACGGTGGCGATCGCGCTATTGCTGGCGGCCACTTACAGCGGACGTTTTTCGGTCATGCCGCCCACGGCAGCGACGGCAACGGCAGCGGCGATCAGGAAGATGGCTTCGATGTTTTTCAGTGCGTTCATGATGTTCTCCTTTAGTTCAGTGGGGTGCTTCGTCGTGTTGATTACTGCTTGCATGGTTCCACTGTAGCTAAAGGCTCCCTGGCCCGCGATGGGCTTGCGACGAAGCGCAGAAAAACCGGGATGAAATGCTGAAAATCCACGCCGGACACCGGACGGACGATGCGGACACGCAGCGCGGTCAGGCGCGCAGCGCTTGCGGGGTATCGGCCTGGCGCCGCACCAGCTCGCCCAGGCGCATGACGGCGCGTTCGATATCGTCGGTCCAGGGGTTGCCGCAGTTGAGTCGCAGGCAGTTGGAGAACTTGCCGGAAGCCGAGAACAATGGTCCCGGAACGAAGGCGATGCCCTGCCCTAGCGCGGCCTGGTGCAGCTGGAGCGAGTCGACTTGCTCCGGCATCTGTATCCACAGCACGAAGCCGCCCTGCGGTTCGGAGACGGAACATTCGGCGGGAAAATGGGCGTGCACCGCGTCCGACATGCGGGCGATGCGCTGCGACAGCACGCGCCGCATCTTGCGCACCTGGACCTCATAGCTGCTGCCGTTCAGGAAATCGGCCAGCACGGCCTGGAAGAACAGACTGCTGGAGCCGCTCGACACCATTTTCAGCAGCGCCACCTCTTGCGCGAAGCGCCCCGCCGCCACATAGCCCACGCGCGCGGCAGGCGTCACCGCCTTGGAGAAAGATGAACACAGCAGGACATTGCCGCTGCTGTCGTAGGCCTTCACGGGGCGTGGACGGTCGGCGGTAAAGCAAAGGTCGCCGTGCACATCATCCTCGATCAGCGGCACATTATGCTTGGCCAGCAGCCCGGCCAGGCGCTGCTTGCTTTCCTCCGGCATGATGCAGCCCAGCGGGTTATTCGCATTTGGAATGAAGAGGCAAGCCTGCACCAGGCCCGCATTCAAGGCCAGCTCCAGCGCATCGATGGACGGCCCGGTTTTCGGATGGGTGGGAATTTCCAGTGCCTTCATGCCCAGGCTTTCCACCAGCTGAAGCAGCACGAAGTAAGTGGCCGATTCGAGGGCAATGGTGTCGCCCGGCTTGGCGACGGCGCGCAGGCACAGGCTGATCGCCTCGGTGCAGGAACTGGTGACCACGATCTCGGATGCGTCAATCTGCCCCCACTCCAGCGCGCGGCGCAGAATATGGCGGGTAAACGCGGGTTCATTGGTTTCGTAGCAGCTTACCTTGCTGAGCAGGGCCGGTTCGCGCCGCGCCACGCTGGCCACGGCTTTCTGCAGACGCTTGATGGGCAGCAGCTCGTCGTGCGGCCAGGCGGAACCCAGTTGCACCATCTGCGGCGCTTCGTTCGCCCTCAGCACCCGCATCAGCAGGCTGTTGATGCCGACGAAGGCCGCCTCCTGCAAATCCGGCTGCACCTCCGGCAGCGCCAGCAGGCGGGCGCGGTGCCGCACATAGTAGCCAGCCTGCGGACGCGCCTCGACCTGGCCACGGTCCTCCAGCAGACGCAAGGCTTGCAACACCGTACTCACGGACAGGCGCTTTTGCTGCGCCAGCTGGCGGATCGATGGCAGGCGGTCGCCAGGCACGAAGACGCGCCGGGCGATCAGATCGCCCAGCTCATTGGCTAATTGCTCGTACAGATTGATTTGCGATGACATTTTCTTATTGTGGCCCCGCCCCTCCATCGCAGACAGGTACAACGCCATCATTTTTTGACCAGCACAGTTTAGCCCACCTGCCACTGTACCCATAACAATTTCGCCGCGCTGCGTCTGTTATGGACGCAAGCCGGCCGCTATTCTGGAGCCATGATGAACCAGGGAGAAACGCTCATGAAACAGCCAGCCGCCGAATATGCGCTGAGGGAAAAACATCCATTGCGCCTGGACGATGCCGCAGGAAGGCTGGTGGAATGCCTGTCCGGCGTGGCTTGGATCACAGCTTACGGCCAGCACACCGATTTCGTGCTGCGCCCTGGCCAGAGCTTCCTGGTGCCCAACGATGGACTGACGCTGGTCGAAGCCGTCGTCGAATGCCGCGTGCGCGTCAGCGCACCCACCAGCGCCAGCTGGCTGCAGCAAGCGGCCCGCTACGGCCAGGCGCGCCTCGGCGAAACCATGGACAGGCTGCGCCAAAGCCTGCAACCGGCGGCTTGAACGCCGCCCGCGAACGCCGGCCTCAATCGGCGGCGGCGCTCTCCGCCAGCCATTTCAGCACGGCCGCGTTGAACTCCTCGCGCTTGCCGATCATGACCCAGTGGCCGGTATCGAAGGCCAGCGCCTTGCTGTGCGGCTTGCCGTTCAGCGCATCCGCCCAGGCGGCGGAGTGGAACATGAAGGGCTTGCGCGTGCCGTAGGCGAACAGCAGCGGAACCGTGGGCTTGAACGGCACGGAATCGCGGTAGCCGCCGGTCCAAACCGCATGGTAGGGATAGTTCATCGCCGCGCCGATGTGGGCCGGGTCGGCCGGCACCTTCATCTTGCGCGCCATATTGCGCGTCATATCGTCGCCGGTGGAGCCGCCGATTTTCCAGGCGGCTGCCAGCCACAATTGGTAGAACAAGATGCCCAGCTTGGCGCGCCAGCCCAATGTGGCGGTGTGCGCGCGCGAACCGGCGTCGCCGATCTCCACGCCCACAATGCGCGACACCAGCTGCGGATGGCGCATATAGAACTGGTAACCGAACACGCAGCCCCAGTCATGCAGCATCAGGATCACCTTGCGGTCGGGACTGACCTGGCGCACGATGTTAAGGAAGATGGCCATCAGCTCGTCGAGCGACCAGGCACGGCCCGGCTGGCTCAGATCGTAGCCCGGCAGCGTGAAACGCGCGCAGCGATAATGCGCTTTCAACGCCGCGACCTGGCCATCCCACAGCTTGAGCGTATCGGGCCAGCCATGGATCATCACGATAGTCTCCGCGCCCTCGCCCTCCACCACCACCTCGATCCCATCCACCGTCAAGCGCTGCTCCATCCTGTCACCCGTCCCCTTATAAAGTTGTCAGCAGCTTATCCTCTCCCCCACCCCGCTGTCCAGCGCCGGCACGCAGAACAGCCACGCGCCGGCCGGCGCGAATATAGGATTGGCGGCATGGCAAATATATGGTCGCCACGGTATCATTGAGCAATGAATACGCGTAGCGCAGAAGCCGAAGAAAAGCAAAGCTCCGGGGCGAGTTCCTACGAGATCGCCAACCATATCGCCGAGGCTATCGCGGCGCGCAAGCTGCCGCCGGGGACCAAGCTGCGCGAGGAGGCGCTGTCGCGTTTATATGCGGTCAGCCGCACCAAGATCCGCGCGGCGCTGCTGATCCTGTCGAAGGATAAGCTGATCGATATGGTGCCGGACAAGGGCGCCATCGTCAGCCAGCCCAGCGAGAAGGAGTCGCGCGAAATCTTCGCGGCGCGCCGCATCATCGAAGCGGCGCTGGCGCGCGAGTTCGTGGCGAAGGCGCGGCCGGCCGATTACAAGCTGCTGGAGAAGCATCTGCAGGCCGAGCGCGAATCGCTCCATGGCGACAACTCCAAGATCCGCGCCCAGTTGCTGGGCGACTTCCATGTGCTGCTGGCCGAGGTGGTGGGCAACCAGGTGCTACTGGAAATCCTCAGCGAACTGGTGGCGCGCAGCTCCCTCATCACCATGCTGTACCAGTCCGACCGCGATGCGGCCTGCTCATCCAACGAGCATGCGGACTTCCTGCTGGCAGCGCGCTCCGGCGATGCCGACAAAGCGGCCAGCGTGATGCTGGCCCACCTGCATCACGTGGAAGCGGCCCTGGTGTTTGCGCCGAACAGCCACGCGGCCAAGGATCTGGTCACGGCCTTGCTGAAGTAAGTCAGGCCGGACGGCTGCCTGCCGCCAGCGCCAGCTGCCGCGCCAGGCGGTTGTGACGCTCGATCACCAGCGGCAAATCCACCGTCTGCAACTGCCCGTCACGCACCACCACCTTGCCGTTGATGATGCTGTGCGAAACCTGGGAAGGCGTGCAGAACACCAGCGCCGCCACCGGGTCGTGCAGCGCACCGGCAAAGCCGATCTGGTCGAGCTGGAACAGCACGATATCGGCCGCCATGCCCGGCTTCAGCGCGCCGATATCGTCGCGGTTCAGCACCTTGGCACCACCCAGCGTGGCCAGCTCCAGCGCCTGGCGCGCCGTCATGGCATCCGGGCCGAAGCCGACGCGCTGCAGCAGCATGGCCTGGCGCGCCTCGCCCAGCATATGGCCCGCGTCGTTGGAGGCGCAGCCATCCACGCCCAGCCCCACCGGTACGCCATGCGCCCGCATCTTGCCGATCGGCGCGATGCCGGACGCCAGGCGCATATTCGAGCAGGGGCAGTGCGCCACGCCGGTGCCGGTGCGGCCAAAGAGCTGGATGCCATGGTCGTCCAGCTGCACGCAGTGCGCGTGCCAGACATCGTGTCCCACCCAGCCGCAATCCTCGGCATACTGGGCGGGCGACATATTGAATTTCTCGCGGCTGTAGGCGATGTCGTTGACGTTTTCCGCCAGGTGGGTGTGCAGCGACACGCCATGGCTGCGCGCCAGCGCCGCCGCCTCCTTCATCAAATCGCGCGAAACGGAGAACGGCGAGCATGGCGCCACGACGATGCGCTGCATGGCATAGCGTCCGGCGTCGTGGTAAGTCTCGATCAGACGCTGCGTATCGCGCAGGATGGCGCCCTCCTCTTCCACCACGCTGTCCGGCGGCAGCCCGCCTTTTGACTGGCCCACGCTCATGGCACCGCGCGCCGCGTGAAAGCGCATGCCGATTTCGCGCGCCGCCTCGATGCTGTCTTCCAGCCGGCAGTCATTGGGATAGATGTAGAGGTGGTCGCTGCTGGTGGTGCAGCCGCTCAGGATCAGTTCCGACATCGCCGTCAGCGCCGAGGCATGCACCATTTCGGCCGTCAGATGCGACCAGATCGGATACAGATTGGTGAGCCAGTTGAACAGCTCCCCGTTCTGCGCGGCAGGAATCACCCGCGTCAGGCTCTGGTACATATGGTGGTGGGTGTTCACCAATCCTGGCAGCACCACATGGCGCGCGGCGTCGATGATCTCGTCGGCCGTCTGCGGCAGTTCGGCCATCGGCCCAACCTGGGCAATTACATTCTCGCGGATGAAGACGCCGCCATCGGCGATTTCGCGGCGCTGCTCGTCCATGGTGACGACAACGCGCGCATTCTTGATCAGTAGGGTTTTAGTCATTGGTCTGAAATGATAAAACGCTGCGGAAACAATGCCGGGCATTGCGGAAACAGCATGGAAAGCGCCGGTCATTGCTGGCCGGCGCGGGGATGGGATACTACTGCGGCTGGCGGATTTACGCCACCTCCAGTTCCTTGGTCAGCATGGCTTGCGGCACCAGCTCATCGTCCTCGTCGCCCGCTTCCACCGGACGCTCGGGCAGCACCAGATTCAGGAAGACAGCCATCAGCGCGCCCACGGTGATGCCCGAGCCGAAGATCTCATGCACGAAGGCGGGCAGCTTGGACAGCAGCTCCGGCCGCACCGTCACGGCCAGGCCGCAGCCGACCGAGACGGCGATGATGATGCCGGTGCGCTTGTTCTGCTCCACCTTGCTCAGCATCTGCATGCCGGCCGCGATGATCATGGCGAACATCATCAGGCCAGCGCCGCCCAGCACCGGCTGCGGAATCGTCACCACCACCGCGCCCAGCACCGGGAACAGGCCGGCCAGCGCCAGCAGCACGCCCGTCAGCGCCACCACATGGCGGCTCGCCACGCCGGTCAGCGAAACCACGCCTACATTCTGCGCGAAGGTCGATACCGGAGGGCTGGACAGCACGGCGGCAAAGGCCGAACCCAGGCCGTCGCACAGCACGCCGCGCGCCAGCAGCTTGCCGCGCATCTTGGTCTGCGTGGCGCCGCCCAGGGCCATGAAGGTGCCGGTGGTTTCCACCATCGTCACCAGATAGGCAATCGCCATCGCCACGATGCCGCTGACCGGGAAAGTCAATCCATAGTGCAGCGGCTGGGGCAGCGCGAAAATCTCGGCCTTGTGCACGGAGGAGAAATCCACCATGCCCAACCCCAGACATACCAGGTAGCCGATGAACATGCCCAGCACCACGGCGGCAGCCGAGAAGATGCCCTTCCCGTACTGCACCAGCGCGATCACGGCCACCAGCACGAAGACGGCAATGCCCAGATTCATCGGCGCGCCATAGTTCGCGCCCGGCGCCTTGCCGCCCGCCGCCCAGTCGATCGCCACCGGAACCAGGGACAGGCCGATCATCGTCACCACCACGGCGGTCACGGAATGCGGGAACAGCTTGCGGATCTGCGGCATGAAGAAACTGCCGACGATCATCACCAGCGACGCCGCCAGCGAGGAGCCGAGAATGCCCGGCACGCCATGCTCCAGCCCCACCGAAATGGCCGCGCCGACAAAGGCGAAGCTGGTCCCCATCACGCAAGGCAGGCGGATGCCGACCGGCCCCACGCCCTTGCACTGGATGAAGGTGACGACGCCGGAGCCGAGCAGCGCGGCATTCACCAGCGCCACCATCTGGTCGGACGGCAGTTTAAGCACCGCCCCCACGAC
Source organism: Massilia sp. BJB1822 (assembly GCF_013369485.1). Classification (GTDB taxonomy): domain Bacteria; phylum Pseudomonadota; class Gammaproteobacteria; order Burkholderiales; family Burkholderiaceae_D; genus Rugamonas. Next base: position 87,565 of record NZ_JABWEB010000015.1, on the reverse strand, counting down.
CAGGGGCACGGCGATGATCCCGCCCAGCGCGGCCAGCATATGCTGCAGGGCCAGCAGGACGGTCATAATCAAGGGCGGATGATCGTCCACCTGGTAGAGCAGCTTGTTCATGTGTTGTCTCCATCGGTATTTTTCGGATGCTGTGAGCCCGGCCGGTGGCATGCGGCGGACGGAAAACAAAGCGGAAAGAATGGGACAGGCGCATGGACTCGCCACCGGGGTACGGGACGGTTCGCGGTTGCGGCGGTGCAGGCACGGCGGTGGCTAGCTTGACACGCATGGGGCATCTCTCCAGTGAGGTGCAGCAGCGCCGCTTCTGCCGGCGACGTTGGATCAAGGCTTGTTAAAAATGACAGCCTTCAATGCAACCCATGATGCCGCTGGCAGAAATGATTGTCAACGATTTTTGTATACAATTTATGCCGCACTGCGGCAATGCCGCGCCGCCCAATACCGGCGCAGCGTGGCATTGCCTAAAACTGCTCAAACGCGCAGTGCTGCAGCAGGATTCAAACCCATCGCCGCCCAGGCCTGGCGGGCGCCGGCAAGTGCGGCCATGGCCAGGCCGATTGCCAGGGCAAAGACCGGCGCCCAGTAGGCAATCGGCGCCCGCTCGGCAAAGGAAGCGAGGAATTTGGCGATGATGAAGGCCGCCAGCGGCAGGCTGATGAGGGCCGGCAGCAGAACCATCACGCCCAGTTCTCGGGCCACAAGCCGGCCGATATGCGCGCGCTCGGCGCCGAACAGCTTGCGCAGAGCGATTTCGCGCGTGCGGCGCTCCACTGCGTCGGCGGCCAGCACGTAGGCGCCAATGCCTGCGATCAGGAAGGCGATCGTAGTGGCGAAGGTGAGCATGCGCGCCACCCTGGCATCGGTGTCATAGTTGGCGGCGTAGATATCCTTGGCCGGGCGCATTTCCAGCACCGAGTTGGGGAAGTAGGCAGGCCATAACCTCCGCACCACGCGCTCGATCTGCCGCAGCGGCAGCGCAGAGCGGATGCTCAGCGTGGTGCCATCGGTCCACAGCTCATAGGCGGCCGGATAGGATGGTTCGCGCAGCGAGTAGAAATGGATTTCCGGCGCAATGCCGACCACGCGCTTGCTCACCATGCCGTCCTTCTGCCCTTCCCCTTCGCCACGGAACAGCAAGGTCTGGCCCAGCGCCTCTGCGGGGGTGGCGAAACCGAACTGGCGCGCCGCCAGCGCGTTGATCACCACGGGGACGCTATCGTTTTCCTTATCCTTCCCGGCTTCAAACAGGCGGCCGGCAACAGGACGGATGCCGTACTGCTCGAAGAAATTGGCGCTGACCGATTTGACGTCGACCGGCATGCCCTTTCCGCCTTCGCGCCGCATCTCCGTGCTCCAGCGGTTTTTCGAGCGCCCCATGGCATCGGTGCTGACCGCAACACCCACGACGCCGGGTTCGCGCTTGAGCGCCTCGATAAAGCTGCGCGCCTGTTCGCTGCGCCTTACCGCGTGCGCTTCCGGCAAATCGACAATCAGCAGCGGCGCCGGGTCGAAGCCGGGCGAGGCCTCCATGGCGAAACGGGTCTGCCACGCCACGGCCAAAGTAAAGCTGGCCAACCCCATGGCAACGCCGATCTGCAGCACGGTCAGAATCTGACGCAGGCGTCGGCTGCCCAATGCTTCGGTGTCGGAGCGCCCGGCCAGTGCTTGCGAGGGACGCACGCGAAAGGCGATCCATGCCGGATAAATCGCGGTCAGCAGGCCAAGGAGCATGCCGATCAAAGCCGCCGCGCCGATATTCGACGCCGTCAGCACGCCGCTCAGGTCGCGCTTCGTCAGTTCTCCGAACAGCGGCAAGGCCAGCCAGGCCAGCAGCAGCCCCAATGCCGTCGCCAACAACGCAAGCAGCAGCGATTCGGCCACGAATTGCCCTGCCAGCCGTGGCGCACCCGCGCCCAGCACCTTACGCATGCTGATCTCGCGCTGGCGCCGTATCACGCGGATGGTCGCCAGGTTCACGTAGTTGATTCCCGCCAGCAGCAGGATCAGGCCGGCCACAATCAGCAGGCCGACCAGCACGACCCGGCTGCCCCGGTCCACTTCATACGAAAAACGGTTCGGCGCCAGCTGCGTGTCGAAATACGCTTCGCGCAATGGCGACAGCATGATGTCCATGGCCTTGCGCTTGCCCAGGCGCGCGCGCACTTCGGGCGGTATGCCCTGCGCCGCCGGCGCGCGGTCGATCGCCTGCTGCAGGCTCTCGCCAACCGCTTCGGGCGAAGCGCCCGGTTTCAGGCGCACCAGCAGATAGCCCCACCAGCCGTTTGCGCCAATCAGCGCTTCGCTCTTGGCTTCCGCCGGCACCAGAGCTGAGGCAACGCCATTCAAGGCTTCATACGGAATGGTGGTATTGGCCGGGGGATCGCGCAGCACCGCTGCGATGCGCAGGCTGGCCGGCTGTTCCTGCACGCTGCTGGCGCGCACCGTGCGTCCCAGCACATCGGTGGTGCCGAACAGACGGAGCGCGGTCTTTTCGGTGATGGCGAAGCTGTCCGGCTGCGTCAGCGCCGCATTCAGATCGCCTTTCAACGCCCGCAGTCCCATCATCTCGGCAAAGCCGGGCAGCACGGTCAGGCTTTTCAGCTTGCGCAGTTGGGTATCGGCCTGCACGGTGAGCGGCAGCCAATTGACAAAGCCGCTGGCAGCGGCCACGCCTGGCGTTTTTTCCGCCGCGCCGCGCAGCAGGGTGGGCGCCTGGTCGGTCCAGTCGGCATAGTCGCCCATATTCTGGCGCTGCTTGATCAGATAAACATGGTCGGCATCCGGCACGTGCGCATTGTATTGCCAGGAATAGCGCGCAAAACCAAGCAGCAGCAGGCATGCGGCCAGGCCCACGCCCAGGCCCAGGATCGCCACCAGGGAAAAAGCCGGGTCTTGCATCAGGATGCGCAAGCCAATGCGAAAATCTCTGAACCTCATCTCTCCTCCGTTCTATTTAAGGGTGAAAACCCTTGTAGAGCAAAGGATGTGCCAGCGCAGGAAGGCGCTTGAATGCGATGTCTGACGTGTGCACCGCGCAGGCAGTGTGCAATTCCGGACAGCGGCGCTTGCGATGGCTGTTCAGAACTGGACACTTGAATGGCCGGCCTTACTTCTTGCCCGCATCCGCATCGAGCGAACGCAGGAAGGCCAGCTTGTCGGCGATCTTGCTTTCCAGGCCGCGCGGCACCGGCTGATACCAGCCCGGCTCGCGCATATCGTCGGGGAAGTAGGTTTCGCCGGCCGCATAGGCGTTCGGCTCGTCGTGGGCGTAGCGGTAATCGTGGCCGTGGCCCAGCTCTTTCATCAACTTGGTCGGCGCGTTGCGCAGGTGGACCGGCACCTCGCGCGACTTGTCGCGCTTGACGAAGGCCATGGCGGCGTTGAAGGCGTTGTAGCCGGCGTTGCTCTTGGCGGCGACGGCTAGGTAGATCACGGCCTGGCCCAGCGCCAGCTCGCCTTCGGGCGAACCCAGACGTTCATAGGTGGCGGCGGCATCGTTGGCCATGGTCAGGGCGCGCGGGTCGGCCAGGCCGATGTCCTCCCAAGCCATGCGCACGATGCGGCGCGACAGGTAGCGCGGATCGGCGCCGCCATCGATCATGCGGCAGAACCAGTACAGGGCGGCGTCGGGATTGGAGCCGCGCACGGACTTATGCAGGGCCGAGATCTGATCGTAGAAATTGTCGCCGCCCTTGTCGAAGCGGCGCGCATTCAAGGTCATGGCGTTTTCGACGAAGCTGGCATCGATCTTTTCCACACCAGCCGACTTGGCGGCTGTATCGGCCTGCTCCAGCAGATTCAGGAAGCGGCGCGCATCGCCGTCGGCAAAGCCGACCAGGGTATCCACCGCCACCTCCTCGAACTGCAGATCCGGCAGCGAGACTTGCTGCGCTTTGGCCAGCAGCTGGCGCATCTCTTCGTCGCTCAGCGATTTCAGCACATACACCTGGGCGCGCGACAGCAGCGCCGAATTGACTTCAAAGCTGGGATTCTCGGTGGTGGCGCCGATGAAGGTCACCAGGCCCGACTCCACAAAAGGCAGCAAGGCATCCTGCTGCGCCTTGTTGAAGCGGTGGATCTCGTCGACGAAAAGGATGGTGTGCTTGCGGTACTGGTCCAGATTCTGCTGCGCCTGGTCCATGGCGGCGCGGATATCCTTCACGCCCGCAAACACCGCCGACAGCGCGATGAAGGACGCATCGAAGGCATGCGCCGTCAGCCGCGCCAGCGTGGTCTTGCCGACGCCGGGCGGCCCCCACAGGATCATCGAGTGCGGTTTGCCGGCCTGGAAGGCCAGGCGCAGCGGCTTGCCCTCGCCCAGCAAATGGGTCTGGCCGATCACCTCGTCCAGGGTTTTCGGACGCAGCGCTTCGGCCAGGGGCTGGCGCGGTTCGGTTGAGAAAAGGTCGGCCATAATCTTTGTCGGTGGAGGCGCCGCAACGCTCCACGTTGCGCTGCCGGGAAACTTAATTATTCAGGACGTCGGCGCCCTTGGGCATGACAAATTTAAAGGCGCCCGCATTCAAGGCGGGATTCTTCTCGAACTTGCGGAAAGACAGCACCGAGGTCTGGCCGAAGTTATCCTTCAGCTCCATCGCCTCCGGCGTGCCGCTGCGCAGGCCGATCAGGATCTGCTCGAAGCTGGTGTCCTTGGTCTTGGGGATGGCCTTCAGCCACTCCAGGCCGTCGCGCGTGCCCGCCTCGCTCAAGGTGAAATTCTTGTCCAGCTCATTGCTGCCGAACAGGATGGCGGCCGGCGAGGAGCCAAGCGCATCGCCCAGCTTTTTCACCGTGACCTGGTTCAGGTCTTTGTCGTAGATATACAACTGTTCGCCATCGGCCTGCAGCAGCTGCTCGTAAGGCTTTTGATAACTCCAGATGAATTTGCCGGGGCGGGCAAACACAAAGGTGCCGGTGGACGGCTGCGACACCTTGCCGCCGCTCTCGGCGTTCTTCACCAGTTTTTGCGTGAACTCGCCCTTGGCCGACTTGGTGCCGGCCACAAAGGTCTTGAACTGTTCCAGCGCCGTGGCGCCGGCCACGCCGGACAGGCTTGCCAGCAGCAAGCCGCCTGCCGCCAGCGCGGCCTTGAATTTGAATTGCTTCATACGTCGTCGATTCCTTATTCTGCGCTGTCGGACGGAGCGAGGATGTCGCGGTTGCCGTTCGACTGCATGGCCGAGACCACGCCGCTGTTTTCCATTTGCTCCAGCAGGCGCGCCGCGCGGTTGTAACCGATGCGCAGATGGCGCTGCACCAGCGAAATCGAAGCGCGGCGGTGCTTGAGCACCACCTGCACGGCCTGGTCGTACATTGGGTCGGCTTCGCCGCCGCCCTCGCCGCCACCGCCGCCGCCGCCCGCATCGCCGCCGCCTTCGCCATCCAGCGTGCCGCCTTCCAGGATGCCCTCGATATAGTTGGGTTCACCCTGCAGCTTCAAATGCTTGACCACGCGGTGCACCTCATCGTCCGACACAAAGGCGCCGTGCACGCGCACCGGCAGGCCGGTGCCGGGCGGCATATACAGCATATCGCCCATGCCCAGCAGCGTTTCCGCGCCCATCTGGTCGAGAATGGTGCGCGAGTCGATCTTGGACGAGACCTGGAAGGCGATACGGGTCGGGATATTCGCCTTGATCAAGCCCGTGATCACGTCTACAGATGGGCGCTGCGTCGCCAGAATCAAGTGCAGGCCGGCCGCGCGGGCTTTTTGCGCGATCCGCGCGATCAGCTCTTCCACCTTTTTGCCGACCACCATCATCAGGTCGGCCAGCTCGTCGATGATGATGACGATGGTGGGCAGCTTCTCCAGCGGCTCGGGCGAATCCGGCGTCAGGCTGAACGGATTCGGGATATGTTCTTCCTTCTTGGCCGCCTCGGCGATCTTGGCGTTGTAGCCAGCCAGGTTACGCACGCCCAGCTTGGACATCAGCTTGTAGCGGCGTTCCATCTCGTTCACCGCCCAGTTCAGCGCATGGCCGGCCTGGCGCATATCGGTGACGACCGGCGCCAGCAAGTGCGGAATGCCTTCGTAGACCGACATCTCCAGCATTTTCGGGTCGATCAGGATCATGCGCACATCGGCCGGATCGGCCTTGTACAGCAGGGACAGAATCGTCGCGTTAATACCCACCGACTTGCCCGAGCCGGTCGTACCGGCCACCAGCAAGTGCGGCATCTTGGCCAGGTCGGCCACCACCGGCTTGCCGGCGATATCCTTGCCCAGGGCCACGGTCAGCGATGAGACATTGTCGTTGTAGACCTTGGAACCGAGGATCTCGGTCAGGCGCACGATCTGGCGCTTCGAATTCGGCAGCTCCAGCGCCATATAGTTTTTGCCGGGGATGGTTTCCACCACGCGGATCGAAGTCAGCGACAGCGAACGCGCCAGGTCGCGCGCCAGATTGACGATCTGCGAACCTTTGACGCCGGTGGCCGGCTCGATTTCATAGCGCGTCACCACCGGGCCGGGGTAAGCCGCCACCACCTTGGCTTCCACGCCGAAGTCGGACAGTTTCTTCTCGATCAGGCGGCTGGTGAATTCCAGCGTTTCCACCGACACGGTTTCCTGGGCCGGCGGCGCCTCGTCCAGCAGGGAGAGCGGCGGCAGATCGGTGTTTTCCAGATCCTGGAACAGGCTGGCCTGCTTTTCTTTCTGCACGCGCTCGGATTTCGGCACTTCCACCACCTGCGGCTCGACCTTGATGGTGGGCGCGGCGACCGGATGCTTCTCCACATGCTTGGCGCGCTCCTGCACCACCACTTCCTCGCGCTTGACGGTAGCGACTTCGCCCTGGCGGCGGTCCTGGCGGTCTTCCATGCGCATGCGGAACCAGTCGAAGGCATCTTCCACCAGCTCGCCGATGCGCTCGGCCACGGCCATCCAGGAGACATGGAAATACAGGCTGAAGCCCAGGCCAAACAGCAGCAGCAGCATCAGGGTGGCGCCGGTAAAGCCCAGGCCCACATGGGCCGAATGGCCGATCAACTGGCCCAGCACCCCGCCCGGGGCGCGCGGCAGCTGCACATGCAGGCTGTACATGCGCAGGTATTCCAGCCCCATGCTGCCGATCAGCATGAGGAAAAAGCCGATCACGCCGATCAGCCAGACTTCGCGGTGCACCGGCTCCTCTTCCTTCTCCAGCACGAAGCGGTGGGTCAGGCGGCGGTAGCCGCGCCAGACGAAGCGGATCAGGATCACGCACCACCACCAGGCCGAAAAGCCGAAGATAAACAGCAGCAGATCGGACAGCCAGGCGCCGAAATGGCCGCCCAGATTGTGCACCTTGGGCACCTCGCTGGCGTGCGACCAGCCCGGATCGCCTTTGTTATAGCTGAGCAGGATCAGCACAAAATACAGGCAAACGGCGGCCAGCGCGAACCAGCGCGCCTCCGACAGCAGGCGCACCATGCGGCTCGGCAGTGGCTGGCGCTCAGTCGTGCTGCGCGTGTAACTATTCGTTGTCTGTTGGCTCGTTTTGCTCATTGCTACAGGTGGATGTTGCGTACGGGGAATAACATGATTGCGCTTATTCTAAGCGATTGAGAGTCAAACTGGCCTTTCAATTCATCGGAAATAGCGCTTGGGCTTATAATCCTGCTTTGCTTGGCTGAATGACTTGTGCTTCAGTGCAATGCCCCAAACTAAAGTTTCACCCCAACTTGCAAAGAATATTCCCATGACCACTACCAAACACGCCCGCGTATTGATTCTTGGCTCCGGTCCTGCCGGTTACAGCGCTGCCATCTATGCCGCGCGCGCCAATCTGAACCCGATGCTTGTCACCGGTGTGGAGCAAGGCGGCCAGCTGATGACCACCACCGACGTGGAAAACTGGCCAGCCGATCCGATGGGCGTGCAAGGCCCGGACCTGATGCAGCGCTTCCTGCAGCACGCCGAGCGCTTCAAGACCGAAATCGTGTTCGACCATATCCACACGGCCAAGCTGAGCGAAAAACCGATCCGTCTGATCGGCGACAGCAATGAATACACCTGCGACACCCTGATCATTGCCACCGGCGCCTCGGCCCAGTATCTGGGCCTGCCGTCCGAGCAAGCCTTCATGGGCAAGGGCGTGTCGGCCTGCGCCACCTGCGACGGCTTCTTCTACCGTGGCCAGGAAGTGGCCGTGGTCGGCGGCGGCAATACCGCAGTCGAGGAAGCGCTGTACCTGTCGAATATTGCCACCAAAGTCACCCTGATCCACCGCCGCGATAAATTCCGCGCTGAAGCCATCCTGATCGACCGCCTGATGGCCAAGGTCGCCGAAGGCAAGATCGAGCTGAAACTGAACAGCAATCTGCACGAAGTCAAAGGCGACGACAGCGGCGTGACCGGCCTGACCATCAAGTCCAACGACGGTGAACTGAGCGACATCAAGGTGCACGGCCTGTTCGTGGCCATCGGCCACAAGCCGAACACCGGCATCTTCGAAGGCCAGCTGGAAATGCACAACGGCTATATCAAGACCAAGACCGGCACCGAAGGCATGGCCACCGCCACCACCGCGCCGGGCGTGTTCGCCGCCGGCGACGTGCAGGACCACGTGTACCGCCAGGCCATCACCAGCGCCGGCACCGGCTGCATGGCCGCGCTGGACGCCCAGCGCTTCCTGGAAGCCCAGGAGTAAGCGCCATGGCGGGACTGAAGGATTTCGCCGACCTGAAAGCCCTGGGCAAGCAGCTCAGGGAACAGGGCGAGGAGCGCAAGGCCGCCGAGGCCGAGCGCGTCAAACGCGAAAAGGTACAGGCGCAGGAGGCCAATCTGTTCCAGGCCAATCTGGCGGGCGTGAAGCGCATGGCGCCGTCCGACCGCTATGTGCCCAAGCCGCCTTCGGCGCCCGCCATGCCTGTTGCCGCCGGTCCGCGCAAGCCGCTGACGGCCAAGGAACAGGCGGAAGACGACCAGGCCGTGCTGCGCGAGTCGCTGTCCGACCTGTTTGAAGTCGACCACTATATGGAAGAAGACCCGTCGCTGAACTACGCCGCTCCCGGCGTCGGTCCCGACGTGGTGAAGAAGATGCGCAAGGGCCACTGGCCGGTGCAAGCCGAACTCGATCTGCATGGCCTGAACCGCGACGGCGCGCGCGACGCGCTGGCCGACTTCCTGCACAAGAGCGTGATGCGCAACCACCGCTGCGTGTGCGTGATCCATGGCCGGGGCCTGGGTTCGCGGCGCCAGGAGCCGGTGCTCAAGTCCATGGTGCACAGCTGGCTGGTGCAGACCGATGGCGTGATCGCCTTCTGCCAGGCGCGCTCGGACGAAGGCGGCGAAGGCGCCCTGATCGTCCTGCTGCGCGCCGCCCTGATACCGCAGCGCTGATTTTCAGCAACAATTCTTGAAAACCGGCCGCACGGGCCGGTTTAGCCCTTCTCGCAAGGGCGGGCCTCATGTTAACCTGTGGTCATCTGTAACTTTCCAACAAGAACCACATACATGAAGCACATGCCGCACGTTTCCCTGATCACGGTCATTGAGATCATCGCGATTCTGGTCGGCGCATTTTCGGGCTTCATCGAAGCGCGCCGCAAGCGCATGGACGTCGTCGGCGTGTTCACCGTGGCCTTCATCGCCGCTTTCGGCGGCGGCACGCTGCGCGACATCCTGCTCGACCGCCGCCCGCTGTTCTGGGTCCAGCACCAGGAATATGCGATCCTGATCTTCATCCTGGCCCTGATCGCCAATCCCCTGATCCGCACCCTGCGCCAGATCGTGTCGGAGCGTCTGATCGTCATCGCCGACGCCGTGGGCCTGGGCCTGTTTGCCGTGGCCGGCGTGTCGCTGGCGCTGACGGCGAATATGCCGCTGTTCATCGCCTCGATGATGGGTGTGATTACGGGGATTTTCGGCGGCGTGCTGCGCGATATCGTCTGCAACGAGGTGCCGATGGTGTTCCGCGACGGGAAGCCGTATGCGATCTGCGCCTTCATCGGCTGCTGGCTCTACATCCTGCTGCAGCGGACCAATGTGTCCGACGACTTTGCGCTGTGGCTGAGCGCCACGGTGATCACCGTGCTGCGCCTCTTGACCTGGAAATTCGATATGCGGGTGGGCCGCCCGTAAGCGCCGGGCGCCGCCCTTCCCCGCTTTGACTGCTTAGCCGAAGCCCGCTTACACCGCGTCCGCGCCGGTTTCGCCGGTACGGATGCGGATCACCTGCTCCACATTCTGCACAAAGATCTTGCCGTCGCCGATCTTGCCGGTGCGCGCCGCCTTGATGATGGCGTCCACCACCTGTTCAGCCACACTGTCGTCCACCACCACTTCCACCTTCACCTTGGGTAGGAAATCGACCACGTATTCCGCGCCGCGATACAGCTCGGTGTGGCCTTTCTGGCGGCCGAAGCCCTTCACCTCGGTCACGGTCAGGCCGGTCACATTCACCTCGGCCAGCGCCTCGCGTACCTCGTCCAGCTTGAAGGGCTTGATCACTGCGGTAATCTGTTTCATCTGATTCTCCTTATGGTTAAATCGGTTCAGGCATCGGGCACGGTCTTCAGGTTGTCCAGCCAGACGATAGCCTCGGAATCGCTCGGCGCGCGCCAGTCGCCGCGCGGCGAGAGCGAACCGCCCGAGCCGACCTTGGGCGCGTTCGGCACGCAGGTGCGCTTAAACTGGCTGGTCTGGAAGAAGCGGCGCAGGAAGATGCCGAGATTGTGTTTGATGTCCTTCAGCTCGTACTGGTTGCGCGCCACATGGTTCTCGTCCGGCCACTGGCCCGCGTTGCGGTCCTGCCAGGCGTGGTGCGAGAGGAAAGCCACCTTGGACGGCGCGAAGCCGAAGCGCAAGGTGTAGTACAGGTTGAAGTCCTGCAATTCGTAAGGACCGATCACGTTTTGCGTGATCTGGGCCGGCGCCTCGTCCCCGCTTTTGCCGGGGACCAGCTCGGGGCTGATCTCGGTATTCACCACCGCCAGCAGCACCGCCGAATCGGTTGCGCCGAACTGGCGGCTTTCCGCCACCCAGCGCACCAGATGGGTAATCAGGGTCTTCGGCACGCTGGCGTTGACGTTGTAGTGCGACATATGGTCGCCCACGCCATAGGTGCACCAGCCCAGCGCCAGCTCGCTCAAATCGCCGGTGCCGATGACGATGCCGTTGTGGTGGTTCGCCAGGCGGAACAGGTGGTTGGTGCGCTCGCCCGCCTGCACGTTCTCGAAGGTGATGTCGTATTCTTCCTTGCCTTCCGAATAGGGATGGCCAATATCCTTGAGCATCTGGATGCAGCTGGGACGGATATCGATTTCGGAAGCGCTGCAGCCGACGAAATCCATCAGCGCGCGCGCCTGCAGCAAAGTGCGGCTGCTGGTGGCGAAGCCCGGCATGGTCACGGCCAGGATATTCGCGCGCGGCAGCTTCAAGCGGTCCATGGCCTTGGCGCAGACCAGCAGCGCATGGGTCGAATCCAGGCCGCCCGACACGCCGATCACCACCTTCTTGATGCCGCTCGAGGACAGGCGCTGCACCAGGGCTTGCACCTGGATGTTGTACACCTCGTTGCAGCGCTTGTCGCGCAGCTGGGGGTTGGACGGCACATAGGGGAAGCGCGCCACATTGCGCTCCAGCGGCAGCACGCGGTGGGTCGGCAGCTCCAGCGCGAAACGCACGGTGCGGAAGCGTGCCACCTCGTCCTTGTGGCGGCGGCTGGACTGGCCGAACGTCGTGGTGCGCATGCGCTCGCGCGACAGGCGCTCCAGGTCGACGTCGGCGAAGATCAGGTGGGACTCGTCCTGAAAACGCTCGGCCTCGGCCAGCATTTCGCCGTTTTCGTAGATCAGCGCCTGGCCGTCCCAGGCCAGGTCGGTGGTCGATTCGCCGCGTCCGGCCGACGAATACAGATAGGCCGCCAGGCAGCGCGCCGACTGCTGGCCCACCAGCTGATGGCGGTAATCGGCCTTGCCGACGATGACGTTCGAGGCCGACAGATTCACCAGCACCGTCGCTCCCGCCAGCGCCGCGAAGGACGAAGGCGGGATGGGCACCCACACATCCTCGCAAATCTCGATATGGAATTTGAACAGCGGCAGGTTCTCGGCCTGGAACAGCAGGTTAGCGCCGAAAGGCACGCGCTGGCCCAGCAGTTCGATCTCGCTGGAGATGGCCTCGTCGGCCGCGCTGAACTGGCGCGCCTCGTAGAATTCGCCGTAGTTGGGCAGATAGCTCTTCGGCACCACGCCCTGGATGCGCCCACCGGCCACCACCGCCGCGCAATTGAAGAGCTGATGGTCGACGCGCAAGGGCAAGCCCACGATCATGGCCGCGCCGATGCCGCGCGAGGCTTCCACGATCTGCGCCAGCGCCGTCAGACAGCCGTCGAGCAGCGCGCGCTGATGGAACAGGTCATCGCAGGTATAGGCCGACAGGCCCAGCTCCGGAAACGCCACCAGTGCCGCCCCCTTCGCCGCAGCCTGCTCGGCCAGCGCGATCGTCTCAGCCGCATTATGCAGCGGATCGGCCACACGGCAGCGCGGCACCGCCACGCTCAAGCGAACGAAATCATGGGAATACAGATTATGAAAAGAGTGCGACATAGAGATGGGGAAACCAGCCAACAAGAATGTCAACGATTTTAACATTGCCCCCTCCCCTCTGTGCACCCGCAGCAAATCCCACAGCAGAGCCCGTGTCCACCCTGGGGTCAGACCCCAATCGGACACGGACTGAGCTGTAGGCTCGGCGGGATGGCGGGGTTTTGCGTACAATGCGGCGATGGACTATCGCACTGGGGTGATTTCGTCGCTGGCGGAGGTGGGCGAGGCGGCGTGGAATGCGCTGCTGGCCGCCCAGGAGCCGGGACGGGCGCCGAATCCTTTCCTTTCTTACGCCTTTCTGCACGCGCTGCATGAATCGGGCAGCGCCTGCGCGGAGACGGGCTGGCAGCCGCAATTCCTAGTACTGTGGAATGGCGAAAGCCTGGCCGCAGCCATGCCGCTTTACGTGAAATCGCACTCCTACGGCGAGTATGTGTTCGACTGGGCCTGGGCCGATGCTTATCACCGCAATGGCATCGAGTACTACCCCAAGCTGCTGTCGGCGATTCCGTTCACGCCGGTGTGCGGCCCGCGCCTGCTGGCGCGCGACGCGGCGGCACGCAAGGCGCTGCTGGCCTTCCTGCTGGAGCAGCAGCAGGCGGCGGGCATGTCGTCCACCCACATCCTGTTCCCGCCCGAGGAGCAGACCGCTCTGCTCGAAGATGCGGGCTTCATGCTGCGCAGCGGCGTGCAGTTCCACTGGCTGAATCAGGATTACCCTGATTTCGAGGCTTTCCTCGCCACGCTGGAACACAAGAAGCGCAAGAATATCCGCGCCGAGCGGCGCAAGGTGAGCGATGCGGGCGTGACGCTGCGCCAGCTGCGCGGGGCCGAAATCGGCGAGGCAGAGTGGCGCCTCTTCCACCGCTGCTATGCCAATACCTATGCGGAGCACCGCTCCTCGCCCTATCTGAATCTGGATTTCTTCCTGCGCATCGGCCATGGCATGCCGCAGAATATCCTGCTGGTGCTGGCCGAACGCGCAGGTCGGCCGATCGCCGCTTCGCTGGTGATTTACACGCCGGACACGCTGTATGGCCGTTACTGGGGCGCGCAGGAGCATGTGCCCTGCCTGCATTTCGAGACGGCTTATTACCAGCCGCTGGAATTCTGCATCGCCGAGCGCATTGCCGTGTTCGAGGGCGGCGCCCAGGGCGAGCATAAGATGGCGCGCGGCTTCCTGCCGCAAAAGACCTGGTCGGCGCACTGGCTGGCCCACCCGGCCTTTGCCGACGCCATCGAGCGCTTCCTGGCGCGCGAAAGCGGCGGCATCGACACTTATCTGGATGAGCTGAACGAGCGCAATCCGTTCAAGTAGGCGCGCTTAGCGCTTTTTCTGCCAGTAGGGGAATTCGGTTTCGTAGCAGGTATGCTCGATCTCGGCGATCTTGTCCTGCATCGCAGCCTGCGCATCCTGGATCGCCTGATTGTAGACGGACGGACCGATTTCGCGCAGGCAGAAATCGAGCAGCATGCGCGCTTTCAGGCCGCCCATTTCCTCGTCCATGTTTTCACCGCAGTAGCGCTGCAGGGATGAAATCAGGCGCTCTTCCACTTCCTTGCTCAGTTTAATGGCCATCTGGCTTCTCTCTAGACATAAAAAAGGCACCTCGCGGTGCCTTTGGCTGAATCGCCGCGAAAGCGTTTAGCCTTCCGGATTTTCTTTCTTGTACTGCTCGACGCCGTGCAGGATTTCGGCTTTGGCTTCTTCTGGACCGAACCAGCCGTCCACTTTCACCCACTTGCCTGGCTCCAGGTCTTTGTAGTGCTCGAAGAAGTGCTGGATCTGCTGCAGGCGCAGGTCTTGCAGGTCTTCCGGCTTCTGCCAGTGTTTGTAGATTGGCAGGACTTTATCGACTGGCACGGCCAGCACTTTGGCGTCTTCACCGGATTCGTCGGTCATTTTCAGGACGCCGATGGCGCGGCAGCGCACCACCACGCCTGGAATCAGCGGGAATGGGGTGATCACCAGCACGTCGACCGGGTCGCCGTCGTTGGACAGGGTGTTCGGCACATAGCCGTAGTTGCACGGATAGTGCATCGCGGTGCCCATGAAGCGGTCCACGAAGATGGCGCCGGATTCCTTGTCAACTTCATACTTGATCGGATCGGCATTCATCGGGATTTCGATGATGACGTTGAAATCGTTCGGCAGGTCGCGGCCGGACGGCACTTTGTTCAAGCTCATGATTTTCCTCGTTAATACTTTTGAATTGTCTAACCGCGACATTATAGCGAAGTGCCGACCGCTTGTGCGGCGCAGCAGCTTGAATCGCGCCTCAAATGCGGCGGCGCAAGGCTGGCACGCGGCAGCGGCGTACAATGGAAATTCACGCAAACAGGTGCCTTCATGATTCCCGACCAGCCCCTTTCCCCCGACGATTTCGACCTCCCCCCCGAGGACGAAGCCGAATACGACGCCTGGTTCCGCGCCCAGGTCGAAGCCGGCCTGCTCGAAGCCGACGATCCCAACACCGAGTGGATTACGAACGAAGTGATTTTGCAAGAAAACGCCATCCTGCGCGCCGAGCTGGAAGCGATGATTGAAGCGCAAAAAAAGCACAAGAAATAATGCGCCTGATCTGGACCGAGTTCGCAAGCCGGGCCAAGAACTCAGCGATTCGCCGCCTCGCGCGGCTGAATGCCACGGCAGCTCAGCGCCAACTGAATGAAATCGAGCGGCAGGCCAATCTGCTGGCACTTTACCCAGCCATGGGCAAAGCGGGACGTATACCCGGCACCAGGGAACTGGTGGTCAGCCGAACGCCATATATCCTCATCTACCGTGTAAGCCAAGCCGCAATGGCCGTCGAAATACTGCGGCTATTGCATACCTCCAGGCTGCGGCCCGTCCGCGACAGGAAATAAAAAGCCCGCTGGGCAGCGGGCTTTCAGATACGGCTTAGAGGATGGTGGCCAGGGCGCACTGGCGGTAGTGGTTGGCGGCTTCCTCGGGCTGCTGCAGGGCTTCATGCAGCTGGGCCAGTTTGAGGTGGGCTTCGCGCACCATTTGCGGGCCGTCGGCGTCGGACAGGGCTTGCTCCAGATAGCGCTGGGCCTTGCCCCACAGCTTCTGCTTCAGGCACAGGGAACCCAGGGTCAGCGCCAGCTCAGGCTCGGTGGGACGGGCCTGCATCCAGCGTTCGCAATGCTCGATCTGCGCCAACAGCGCGGCCGATCCGGCCGGCGCGGCCGCTTCGCGGTAGGCGCGCACGATGCGTTCGTCCCAGTTCGCGGCCAGCGCCTCCTCCGCCACCTGGCGCGCATCGTCGTGCAGTCCGCGCGCATTCAGAGCGGTGGCGGCGCGGCAGGCGATATACGGTTTGAGGCGGTCGGCGCCTGGAATCGAGGCCCAGACGCGGCGGATCGATTCGGCGTCGTGCGACTTGTCCGACAGCAGATCGTCATACGCCAGTTCGCGCAGGCGGGCCGACAGGGCAGGATGCAGCGCCTTGTGCTTGTCCAGCGAGCGCACCAGGCGCAGCACCTCGGGCCAGTTCTTGGCTTGCTGCTGGGCCTTGAGCGACCATTGCAGCGCATGGATATGGCGCGTGCCGCTGGCATTCAGTTCGCGCACCGCTTCCAGCGCCGCTTCCGGCTTGTGGTCGTCCACCAGCAGCTCGGTGGCCGTCATCAGGCGCGCCGTCTTCATGCTGTTGTCGTCCTGGATGCGGGCCAGCCAACTGTCGCGGCGGGAATGCTGCTGCATGCGGTGGGCGGCGCGGGCGCCAATCAGGGCTGCCACGCCGGCGTTTTCCGGCAGGTCGGCGGCGCGCAGCGCGGCTTTTTCGGCATGGCCGAAACGGCCTTCGAACAGGGCTTTGAGCGCGTCGCGCAAACCCTTGTTGCCGTCGCGCTCGCGCTTTTGCTGGCGATAGGCGGCGACGCGGCCCGGCATCTTCATCGTGGCGCGCAGCGCGCGCAGCGCCACATACAGCACGGCGAAGGCCAGCAGTTCGAGCACAACGAAGAAGTTGAGCGAGAGGTCGATGCGGTACGGCGGGTAGAACAGCACCACATTGCCCGGATTGAAGCGCGCCGTCACGGCGATACCGATGGCCGCGGCCATCAAAGCGAGTAACCAGAAGAATAGACGCATGGCTTATGGCTTCGCTTTGTAATTGCGCACGGCGTTCAGGCTGTCGGCCAGCGTCGGCATTTCGATCGACAGATTGCTGCCCTGGACCTGGCGCAGCAGGGCTTGCACGGTCTGGGTCTGCTTGGCGCGGGTGTCGAAATACTTGTGCAGCGATTCCTGGGCGGCCAGCAGGTCGGCGCGGAAGGCGGCTTCATTGCGCGACAGCAGGGCCATGCGCGCATTCAGCAGGCGCAGTTTCAGGTTCTCGCGCAGGAAATAGGCCTGGGTCGGCGACAGCATCAGCGCGTCCGGCGTTTCGATGCTGCGCACGCGGATCAGCTGGCGCACATCGGTCCACATCTCGCCGGTCCATTCCGCCCAGACGCCCTGCGCTTTTTGCAGCAGCGTAGGCTCTTCCACCGGCTCCGGCGCGGCAGGCTTGCCGCCCTTGCCGTGGGCCTTGGCCGGCTTGGCGGCCACCTTCTTCTCCGGCGGCGCGGGCAGGGTCGGCTTTTCGTCCGACAGCATGGGCAGGGTGTCGATCTGGGCGATGACGTTATCCAGGCGCACGGCCAGGCCCACCGAATCCACGCTCGGCAGAGCTTTCAGCTTTTCCGTGTCCTTGGCGATGGCACGGCGGATGGTAATGAATTGCGGCTTGTCGGAGCGCGACAGGCTGCGGTCGGCATTTTGCAGCGCGATCAGCGCGCCCGGCACATTGCCGGCCAGTTGCAGCTGCTGGCTAGCGGTGGACAGCACTTGCTCGATCTCGGCCAGCGCCCACTCGTCGCGGTTCTTCGACAGATCCTGGTAAAGCTGTTCCAGCGCCAGCTGCTGGCTTTGCGCTTCCAGCTGGCGGCCTTCCAGCAGGCCGGCCTTGATCTGCAATTCCTTGGTCGATTCCTGCACCGAGCGCACCAGCTGGCCGGTTTCGACATTCGAGGCATCGCTCTTTTGCAGGCGGCGCGCCAGCTCTTCGCGCAGGCCGCGGATCTGCTTGTGCGATGACCAGGCCTGCGCGGCCAGCAGGATGGCCAGCGGCAGCACGGCAAAGGCCAGGCGGCGCTGCCAGATTTCGGTGGAGGACGGGCCGGACGCCGGCGTGGGCGCGGCGGGCGGTGGTACAGGCGGCAGCGGCGGAGCACCGGCAGCGGCCGTGGCTTGCGCGTCCACGGTGGCTTGCGGCGCCGCGTCGGCTGCCTGCTTGGCTGGATCGGGTAAGGTAGGCAATTCGTTCATGGTCGTCATTGTAACGCGGCGAGCAAGCGCTCGTCGCCTGATCCTGTGAGCGTGACCCGTTGGCAGCCCAGGGAATGGGCCGACTCGGCAATCCGGGCATGGGGCACGATCAAGTGTTGTTGTTGCATCTTTGCAACACCGGCATCACCCTCGGCCTGGGCCACCAGCGCCAGCAGGCCGCGCAGGGCTTCCGAGCTGGTGATGAACCAATCATTGGGCTGGGCCAGCAGCTTGCGCAGGCGGGCCGCCAGGGCCGCATCGAGTTGCGGCACGCTGCGGCGGTAGGCCGCCACGAAGTGGACTTCGACGCCGGCGGCGCGCAAGCCATCGGCCATCAGTTCGCGCCCGCTTTCGCCGCGCACGATCAGCACGCGCTTGCCGCGCAGGGCCGCCAGGTCCAGGGTTTGCAGCAGGTGTTCGGAATCGCTGAACTCCGCCTCGGCCGAACTCACGATATGCGCCTTGTCCGGCGTGATGCCATGCGCGGCCAGCGCCAGGCGGCTGCCCTCGCCCAGCACGGCCAGGGTTACGCCGGCCGGCCAGGCCGCGATATGGGCGAAGGCGGCGTCGATGGCATTGGGCGACACGAAGAACACCATGGCGTAGGAGGCCAGGTCGGCCAGCGCGGCCTTGAGCGGCGCGGCATCGGCCAGCGGCGCGATCTCCAGCAGCGGCAGCACCTCGACCGGACGGCCGAGCGCCGCCACGCGCTCAGCCAGCGGCTGCGCTTGCGCCAGAGGGCGGGTGATGATGACGGTGTCAGGCATCAGGGCTGGCGGCAGCCGCATCGGCCAGGCAGACCGAGAGGATGTCCACCGCATCCTGCTGGCGCAGCAGTTCCGATACTTCCACGCCCAACGCCTCGGCATCGGCGGCGGCGCCGCGCACCTCGGCGGCAGCCACTCGCTTGCCGTCCGGCGTGGCGACCATGGCGCGCAGGTGCATGTCGGCGCCGGTCACGGTGGCGTAGGCAGCCAGCGGCACCTGGCAGCTGCCGCCAAAGACCTTGGACACCTTGCGTTCGGCCGCCACGGCTTGCGCGGTCGGCAGGTGGTTCAACGGCGCCAGCAGCGACAGCAGGTCCAGCCCATCCTTGCGCTCGGCGATTTCAATGGCCATGGCGCCCTGCCCTGCGGCCGGCAGGCTGGCGGCCGGGTCCAGCACGGCGCGGATGCGCTGCTCCAGGCCCAAGCGTTTCAGGCCGGCGGCGGCCAGGATGATGGCGGCATAATCGCCGCGGTCCAGTTTCGCCAGACGGGTATCCAGATTGCCGCGCAGCGGCTTAATGACCAGATGCGGGTAGCGCGCCGCGATCAGCGACTGGCGGCGCAAGCTGCTGGTGCCGACGATGGCGCCGTCCGGCAGCTCATCCAGCGAAGCATACTGGCTGGAGACGAAGGCGTCGCGCGGGTCTTCGCGTTCCAGCACGGCGGCCAGGGCGAAGCCTTCGGGCAGCTCCATCGGCACATCCTTGAGCGAATGCACGGCCAGATCGGCGCGGCCTTCAGCCATCGCCACTTCCAATTCCTTGACGAACAGCCCCTTGCCGCCGACCTTGGACAGGGTGCGGTCGAGAATTTGATCGCCGCGCGTCGTCATTCCCAGAATTTCGACGCTGCACTGCGGATATAATAAAGACAAGCGCGCGCGGACATGTTCGGCCTGCCACATGGCGAGCCGGCTTTCGCGCGAGGCGATCACCAATCTGGACGGGATCTGTTGGGCCAATTCGGATGTTTTCAAAACTGTTCTTTCGCTGTTGCTGACGCTCACCGGCGTTGGCCAGTTACGGTGCATGTTTTAAGACTATAAATTTTAGCATGCGCTTCCCCTTGCAGCCGTGGCCAAAAGCCTTTGCACCGACATACATCATCTTTGTGACTCATCAATTATGGTAAAACAAGCTAGTGCAACCGACGAACAAGCCGGCGCCGATAAAGACGCGCCATTGAAAGAAGATATCCGCCTGCTGGGCCGCCTGCTGGGCGACATCTTGCGGGAACAGGAAGGCGAAGAGGTCTTCGCCGTGGTCGAGACCATCCGCCAGACCGCCGTGCGCTTCCGCCGCGAAGCCGACGCCGGCGCCGCCAAGGAATTGGACGGCATGCTCAAGATTCTCACCAAGGAGCAGACCATTTCGGTGGTGCGCGCCTTTTCCTACTTCTCCCACCTGGCCAATATCGCTGAAGACCAGCACCACATCCGCCGTCGCCGCGCCCACCTGCTGGCCGGCTCCACGCCGCAGCGCGGCAGCATCGGCCATGCCCTGTGCAAGCTGAAGGAAGCAGGCGTGGGCGAAGACACCGTCAAGGGTTTCTTCCAGGACGCCCTGATTGCCCCCGTGCTGACGGCCCACCCCACCGAAGTGCAGCGCAAATCCATCCTCGACGCGGAACATGATATCGCCCGCTTGCTGGCCGAGCGCGACCTGCCGCTGACGCCGAAGGAGCGCGCCGCCAACCAGCATATGCTGCGCGCCCGCGTGTCGACCCTGTGGCAGACCCGCATGCTGCGCTACTCCAAGCTGACCGTGGCCGACGAGATCGAAAACGCCCTGTCCTACTACCGCATCACCTTCCTGCGCGAGCTGCCGGCCCTGTATGACGATATCGAGGCCGACATCGCCGGCCAGTACTGCACGCCCGAAGCGCCGATCGATGCGCCTTATGTGCAGATGGGCAGCTGGATCGGCGGCGACCGCGACGGCAATCCGAACGTGAACGCCGGCACCATGCGCCACGCGCTGGAGCGCCAGGCCACCACCATCATGGACTTTTACCTGGACGAAGCCCACGCCCTGGGCGCCGAGCTGTCCGTCTCGACCCTGATGGTGGCCTGCAGCCCCGCGCTGCAGGTGCTGGCCGATACCTCGCCCGACACCTCGGACCACCGCTCCGACGAGCCTTACCGCCGCGCCCTGATCGGCATCTATGCGCGCCTAGCCAGTACCGCGCGCGAACTGGGCGCCACCAATATCCTGCGCAAGGAAGTGGGCCACGCCGAGCCGTATGCCAGCCCGGCCGCCTTCTCGGCCGACCTGCAGGTGCTGATCGATTCGCTGGACGCCAACCACGGCGGCGCCCTGGCCCGTCCGCGCCTGACCACGCTGAAGCGCGCCGCCGACATCTTCGGCTTCCACCTCGCCTCGCTGGACATGCGCCAGAGTTCCGACATCCACGAGCGCGTGCTGGCCGAGCTGTTCGCCAAGGCCGGCGTGCAGGCCGACTACGCGGCGCTGGACGAGGATGCCAAGGTCAAGCTGCTGCTGGCCGAACTGGCGCAATCGCGCCTGCTGTTCTCGCCCTATATCGAGTATTCGGCCGAAACCGATTCCGAGCTGACCATCCTGCGCGCGGCGCGCGAAATCCGCCAGCGCTACGGCGCGCGCGCCATCCGCAACTACATCATCTCGCACACGGAAACCGTGTCCGACCTGCTGGAAGTGCTGGTACTGCAGCAGGAAACCGGCCTGCTGCGCCGCAGTGCCGATGGCGAGAGTACGCTGGACCTGATGGTGATTCCGCTGTTCGAAACCATTCCGGACCTGCAGCGCGCGGCCGGCATCATGGAAAGCGTGATGGCCCTGCCGCTGGTGAAACAGCTGATCGCCAAACAGGGTCAGATCCAGGAAGTCATGCTGGGCTATTCCGATTCCAATAAGGACGGCGGCTTCCTCACCTCCAACTGGGAGCTGTACAAGGCCGAAGTCAGCCTGGTCGAGATTTTCGCCAAGGCCGGCGTCAAGCTGCGCCTCTTCCATGGCCGCGGCGGCACGGTGGGCCGTGGTGGCGGTCCAAGCTACGAAGCTATCCTGGCCCAGCCCAAGGGCACGGTGAATGGCCAGATCCGCTTGACGGAACAGGGCGAGATCATCGCCTCCAAGTTCTCCAACGCAGAAATCGGCCGCCGCAACCTAGAACTGCTGGTGGCCGCCACGCTGGAAGCGAGCCTGACCCCGCCCGCCTCGGACGAAGGCCAGAAGACCCAATTGGCGCGCTTCGAAAGCGTGATGGGCGAGATTTCCGGCCTGGCTTACAAGGCTTACCGCAACCTGGTGTACGAAACCCCGGGCTTCACCGACTACTTCTTCGCCGCCACCCCGATTGCCGAAATCGCGGAACTGAACCTCGGTTCGCGTCCCGCCTCGCGCAAATCGACCAAGCGCATCGAAGACTTGCGCGCCATTCCCTGGGGCTTCTCCTGGGGCCAGTGCCGCCTGCTGCTGCCGGGCTGGTATGGCTTCGGCAGCGCCGTGGGCGGCTGGATGGCGGCGGGCAAGCGCGAAGAGCGCCTGGCCCAGCTGCGCGATATGGTGCAGCACTGGCCTTTCTTCGCCACTCTGCTGTCGAATATGGACATGGTGCTGGCCAAGACCGACCTGGCGATCGCCTCGCGCTACGCCGAGCTGGTGGCGGACAAGGAACTGCGCGAGCGCATCTTCAAGCGCATCACCGAGGAATACGCGCTCACGCTGGAATGCCTGGAAGCGATCACCGGCGCGCGCGAGCGTCTGGCCGGCAATCCGCTGCTGGCGCGTTCCATCACCAACCGCTTCCCCTACCTCGATCCGCTCAACCACTTGCAGGTTGAGCTGATCAAGCGCCGTCGCAACCTCAGTGCGGAATCGGATCTGGCGGACCCGCGCGTGCATCGCGGCATCCACCTGTCCATCAACGGCGTGGCGGCGGGCCTGCGCAACACGGGCTAAAGGCCAAAGAAGCGGCAAGACGCCGTCCGCGCCAGTATGGGCGGACGGCGTCGTCCTTCTCAATACAGCGTTGTGCGCAAGCGCTCCGGCAAGTCGCGGTCGTACTGGGCGCCGTCGATGGCGTTCCGGCTCAAGGCCTGCAGTACCGTGCCCAGGCTAGGCAAGCTGGCAGGATCCTGCAGCGCATCGGCCTTCCACAAGCGCGAGCGGATCACGGCGCGCGAACACTGTGCGAATACCGCATCCACCTGCACCGCCAGCACGGAACGCGGCAACTTGCCATCCATCGCGAAACGCTCCAGCAGCCGGGGATCGGTCAGGATCGCAGCGCGCCCATTCACGCGCAAGGTCTCGCCCATGCCCGGAACCATGAACAGCAGCGCCACGCGCGGATCGGCGACGATATTGCGCAGGCTGTCGATGCGGTTATTGCCGCGCCGGTCAGGCAGCAGCAAGGTCTTTTCATCCTCCACCACCACGAAACCGGCCGGATCGCCGCGCGGCGAGGCATCCAGGCCGCCGGGGCCGGCCGTCGCCAGTACGGCGAAAGGCGCGGCCTCGATAAAGGCGCGGTAATGCGGATGGATGTAATCGACTTCCTTGACGATGGAAGCTTGGCCGGGCTGGCCGTACACGGCTTCGAGCGCGTGCAGATCGGTGATGCGATGGGGGTTGCTGCTCCAGTCCACTGGCCTTTCCTTTTTGCGGGCGCTTAATGGCGGCAAAGTTAGCATATTTAGCACTTCATCGGCGAAAAGCGGCCGTTCATCGCATGACGGCCATAGCCGCATGAAACTCCGTACAATGTTTTTATCACAACCACTATAAAGAAGGGGTAAGCCATGCGCCGTCTGATGATCCTCACCGCCCTGCTGTGCGCCGGTTCCGCGCACGCCATCGAGCAAAACCGCAATCTGGCGCCCTTTAGCGCCATCAGCAGCAAAGGCCCGTTTGCCATCAACATCGAGGTGGGCAAGAAGCAGTCGGTCACGGTCTCCGGCAACGAGAACTATCAGAGCATGGTGGCCACCGAAGTGGTAAACGGCGAGCTGCTGCTCTTCTACAAGGGCAAGCACAATAACAAGAACATCCATGGCGAAACCATCACCATCACCGTGCCCGCGCTGCAGAAATACCAGCAGGAAGGCGCGGGCGAAACCACGCTGCGCAACCTGAGCGGAGAGCGCGTGGACCTGAGCTACCGCGGCGCCGGCCGACTGGTCGCCCAGGGCAAGGTCAAGCTGCTGCGCCTGAAAGCACAGGGCGTCGGCGAAGTGGACACCAAAGCCCTGCTGGCCGAAAACGCCGACGTTAACTTTGAAGGCGTCGGCGCCGTCAAGATCTACGCCAGCGGCACGCTGAACGCCGTGGTGCGCGGCATGGGTTCCCTCAACTACTACGGCAACCCCAAAACCCTGAACAAGTCCGTGCAGGGCATGGGCGAAGTCAAGGCCGGCGACTAATCGCCAAACTCCTTAACCTTCCAGCGGGATCGGGTTGCGGAAGCTAACGT
Source organism: Massilia sp. BJB1822 (assembly GCF_013369485.1). Classification (GTDB taxonomy): domain Bacteria; phylum Pseudomonadota; class Gammaproteobacteria; order Burkholderiales; family Burkholderiaceae_D; genus Rugamonas. Next base: position 63,484 of record NZ_JABWEB010000015.1, on the reverse strand, counting down.
TGAGCAAGTTCCAGGCGTTGATGGTGACGATGACGAAGCCCAGTTCAGCAATTTCCTCGTCGCTGAAGTGCTGCTGCAGCTGGGCGAATTCGGCGTCGCTCGGGTCGGTGCGCGGGATGCCCGTCACCAGCTCGGCCCAATGCAGGGCGGCGCGTTCGCGCTCGGTGAAGAAAGGCGCTTCGCGCCAGCCGGCGACGGCGTTGGCGTGGCGCGGCTCGACTTCCATTTTGATCAGGTCGCGCCAGTGCATGTCGATGCAGTAGGCGCAGCCGTTGATCTGCGAGACGCGCAGCAGAACCAGGTCAACCAGGCGCTTGCCCAGCAGCTCGGTGCGCAGGCCATTGGACAGGGCCAGCAGGTTCTGGAAGCCTTTCGGGGCCAGTTGATAGTATGCGATGCGTGCTTTTGCGCTCATGATATGCCTTTCGGTTGGTAGAGGAGGCCGCCCTTTGCGGCTTCCATACCTATAAGACGCGGCGCGCAGCCGGCTTGTGACAGCTTTACGCAAAAAAATTCAAAAATCTTTAAATCGTCTGCGGCAGGCCAGCCAGCTTGTCCGGATTGCGCACGGCGTAGATGCCGACAATGCGTTCGCCTTCCACCGCAAAGCTCTGGGCCGATTCCAGCTTGCCCTCCACATAGCGCAGGAAGCCCGGCTCGCCATTGACCATGGCCATGCGGTAGACGATCTGGCCATCGTGCTTGGCCAGCATGCCGGCGTACAGGTCGGCCACGAAATCGGTGCCACCCACCCTGCCGTGGAAGGACGGCACTTTGCCGCCGCCATCGCCCACCAGCGTGACATTCTCGTCCAGCAGCGCCTTGATTGCATCTCGCTGGCCGCTGCCGGCCGCCTGCATGAATTTGGCGAGCAGGCTGCGGTGGGCCTCCTTCGGCACCTCGAAACGCGCCCGCTCCTGCTGCACGCGCTCACTGGCGCGATGCACCATCTGGCGGCAGGCCGCCTCGCTCTTGCCGATCAGCTCAGCCACTTCGGCATAGTCATGGTCGAAGACCTGGCGCAGCAGGAAGGCAGCGCGCTCCTCCGGCGACAGGCGCTCCAGCACCCACATGAAGGCCAGCGACAGCTCGCTCGCCATCTCGGCCGCCGTTTCCGGCGTGTTCTCGTCCAGCTCCTCGACCAGCGGTTCGGGCAGCCACCAGCCCGCATAGGATTCGCGTTCGGCCTTGGCGGCGCGCAGACGGTCGATGGAAAGCCGGGTCACGATCGTCACCAGCCAGGCTTCGGACGATTGCACCGCGCTCTTGTCACTGCCATACCAGCCCAGCCAGGCATCCTGCAGGATATCCTCGGCATCGGCGCGGGTGCCGAGCATGCGGTAGGCGATGGCAAACAGGCGCGGACGCAGCGCGGCGAAAGCGTGGGTGTCGGCGGGGATGGGCGGCGTATCTTGCATATACTGTTTAAATTATTTAGTCAGTTGCGCATGGCGCAGTTCGCGGGTGGGCGCAAAGCCCATGCTTTCGTACAGCGCGCGGGCGCGCGCATTGGATGCGCCCACATGCAGCATGGGCGTGACGCCCTGCTCCAGCATGCCCTGCATGATATGGCTGACCAGCAGGCGCGCATAGCCCCGCCCCGTATGCTCAGGATGGGTGCAGACGGCGCTGACCTCGCGCCAGCACCCCAGGTCCATGCGTTCGCCGCTCAAGGCGATCAGCCGGCCCGCTTCGCGCAGGCCGATATAGCGTCCCAGCTCGCCGGTACGCGGACGGAAGTAGCCGGGGAAGGCCAGCGCCGTCAGCTCCTGCATATCGGGATCGTCCGGCGCCAGCTCGCAGATGGCGGCGGCGGGCGGCGCGGCCAGCGCACCGCCCTGATACACCATTTGCAGCACGGCGCCCAGCTCCTTCAATCGCCAGCCGGGCGCCACCTGCGGCAGTGCGCCTAGAAAGTAAGTATTGGCGCCGATTAGCGCCAGCGCCGCCTCGTCCAGCGCAACACCGGCTTCCGCCACGGCGGCAAAGGGCGCGATATCGGGTGGGAAGCGCAGCGCGGCGCCCGCTGTCCGCGCCAGGTGGGACTGGGCGCTGGCGAGCGCCGTCCAGATGGGGTTTTCCAGTTCTTTCACTGCCTCTCCTGCGTCGCGGGTTGTATACTGCTGCTTTTGCCCGGATCAAAATATCATGAGTACCTTGCCGCCCTGCCCTCAATGCCATTCCGAATTCACCTATGAGGATGGCGCCCAGCTGGTCTGCCCGGAATGCGCCCACGAATGGTCGGCCAGCGCCGCCGACGCGGCCGATGCCGTGCGCGTCTACCGCGACGCTTCCGGCAATGTCCTGCAGGATGGGGACACTGTCACCGTTATCAAGGATCTCAAGCCAAAAGGCTCGGGCGGCGTAATCAAGCAAGGCACCAAGGTGAAGAATATCCGCCTGGTCGACAGCGATCACGATATCGACTGCAAGATCGACGGTTTCGGCGCCATGAGCCTGAAATCGGAATTCGTCAGGAAGGTTTAAGCGCCTCCTCCGGATACAGTCCCCGCACCCGCGCAAACAGGCGGGTCAAGCCCAGCAGCGCGTCGATATTCGGCGTCGCCACGCCGACGCGCTGCCCGATCTCCCGCACCACCGTCACCAGGCCATCGAGTTCGATCGGCCGCCCCGCCTCCACATCCTGCAGCATCGAGGTGCGGAAAGCGCCCAGCTTGCGCGTGACCAGGTGCCGGTCTTCCGGCGACTCGGTGATTTCGCAACCGATGCGCTGGCCAATGGCCGCCGCTTCGCGCATGGCGGCCTGGCAGAAGGCGCTGGCCAGCGGATCGTCGAGCAGGCGGTCGGCGGTGGCGCCCGTCATGGCGGTGACGGGATTGGTCGTCATATTCCCCCACAGCTTGTACCAGATGTCGTAGCGGATGCGCGGCGACAGCGTGGCATCGAAGCCGGCCTGCCCAAACAGGTCCACCACACGGCGCGCGCGTTCCGATTCGCCGCCCGCCGCCTCGCCGACGATCAGGCCGCGCCCCATCTTGTGCTGCACCAGTCCCGGCTCGGTAGTGAAGGTGCTGGCGTGGATCACGCAGCCCAGCACCGATTCGTACGGGATGGCCGCGCCAATGCGACCGCCCGGATCGACGCTGTGCAGCGGCTCGCGCCCCAGCACCGGATTGCCTTCCACGAACCACCACGGCACGCCGTTCATGGCCGGCAGCACCATGGTTTCCGGTCCCAGCAGCGGCGCAATAGACGCCGCCACCCCGGCCAGCGCGGGTGCCTTGACTGCGATGATGACCAAGTCCTGCACGCCCAGCTGCGCAGCATCGGCCGCCGCGGTGGCAGGCGCCGTCACCAAGCCTTCGGCCGTCTGCAAGCGCCAGCCGTGGCGGCGCAATGCCTCCAGCGTGGCGCCGCGCGCCAACGCGCTGGTCTGGCACACGCCGGCCGCCGCCAGCCGCGTGCCGAGAAAGCCGCCAATGGCGCCCGCACCCACGATACATACTTTCATTCCACAATCCTTATATCCCGTTTTTTAGTGACGAAATAATAAGCCATTGCGCATTTTCCCTCCAGCCGCAGCCTGCGGGTTTTTATGCCGCAGTGCGGAATCGAAAATTACCGAAAAAGAAAGACAATCAGGCAACGAGTATTTACAATGGTTTGTATGCCCACCGTTCTTATCAGCCTGTTTTCCTGCGCCTTGGCCGCCGCCCTGCTCGCCCAGCACGCCGCCAACCGGCGCCTGCGCGCGGAATTGCGGCAGCGTGAGGAACAAGGCGATGCGCAGGCGCAGCGCCTGCGCTGGCTGAATGAACTGGTAGTCACCATGCCGGTGCCGACCTTTATCAAGGACGCCCAGTCGCGCTTCGTGATGATGAACCAGGCCTGCGAACAAATGTTTGGCGTGCCCTTCGACTCGTTGCAGGGCAAGATCGGCGAGGAATTCTGGCCGCCGGAACAGATGGCGGCCTTTCTCGCCAACGACCGCGCCTCCTTCGCCGCGCGCGGCCTGGTGGTGCGCGAGGAACTGCTGTGGGATGCCGGCTTGAACGCCAGCCGCCAGGTGCAGACCTTCAAAAAGCCCATGTTCAATGCCGTCGGCGAACCAGAAATGTTGATCGGCATGTTCATCGACATCAGCGAGCGGGAACAGGCCAAGGCCGCGCTGCAAACCTCGCTGCGCCAGTTGCGCGAACTAAGCGACTACGTGGAAATGGCGCGCGAAAACGAGCACCAGCGCATCGCCCGCGAAGCCCATGATGAACTGGGCCAGACCCTGATGGCGCTGAAGATCGATGTCTCCATGCTGCATGCGCGCACCCGGCCCAGCCACCCGCTGCTGCATGCCGAGAGCCGGCGTGTGCTGGCGACGCTGGACCACAGCATCGCCGTGGTGCGCGCCATCATCAACGAACTGCATCCAAGCACCCTGGAACTGGGCCTGCCCGCCGCCGTGGACTGGCTGCTGAAACGCATCCGGCGCGACAGCGGACTGGTTTGCCGCCTGCATCTGCCGGAGGAAATCGCGCCCCAGCAGCTGGAGCAGCGCCGCACCTGGGCCGTATTCCGCATCATCCAGGAAGCACTGGCCGATATCGGCGCCACGGCCCAGGCCAGCCACGTCGATGTCTCGCTGCGCATGCTGAACGACACGCTGTTCCTAAGCATCAGCCATGACGGCCTGCCCAGCCGCTTCAACGACGGCAGCGACCTGGCCAAGATTGCCATCCGCGAGCGCATTGCCGCCATCGGCGGCGAGCTCGATGACCGCGGCGCGGACCCAAGCTGCGTGCTGTCTGCGCGCTTGCCGGGCCGAAAAAAAGAAAGGGAGGCCGCAGCCTCCCCTTCCGATCCAGGCCTTGCGGCCTGATGTCCTTCCTCCTGCCTGCGCAGCTTAGTTCTGCGTCAGGAAGGTTTTCAGCTTGTCCGAACGCGATGGCTGGCGCAGCTTGCTCATGGCCTTCGCTTCGATCTGACGGATACGCTCGCGGGTCACGTCGAACTGTTTACCCACTTCTTCCAGGGTGTGGTCGTTCGACATTTCCACGCCATAGCGCATGCGCAGCACTTTCGCTTCACGCGGGGTCAGGGAGTCCAGGACTTCCTTGATCACATTGCGCATCGAGGCGTGCAGGGCCGCATCCAGCGGCGCCAGCGTGGTGTTGTCCTCGATGAAGTCGCCCAGCTGGGAATCGCCGTCCTCGCCCATCGGGGTTTCCATGGAAATCGGCTCTTTGGCGATCTTCATGATTTCGCGGACTTTGTTTTCCGGCATTTCCATCTTCACCGCCAGGGTGGCCAGATCCGGCTCGCTGCCGGTTTCCTGCATGATCTGGCGCGAGATGCGGTTCATCTTGTTGATGGTCTCGATCATGTGCACCGGCACGCGGATGGTACGGGCCATGTCCGCGATGGAGCGGGTGATGGCCTGGCGGATCCACCAGGTCGCATAGGTCGAGAACTTGTAGCCGCGGCGGTATTCGAATTTATCGACGGCTTTGAGCAGACCGATATTGCCTTCCTGGATCAGGTCGAGGAATTGCAGGCCGCGGTTGATGTACTTCTTCGCAATCGAGATCACCAGACGCAGGTTGGCCACCGTCATTTCGCGCTTGGCGTGGCGGGCGCGCTTCTCGCCTGCGGCCATCTGCTTGTTGATCTTGCGCAGGTCGGCCAACGGCAGCGCCACGCGCTCCTGCAGGTCGATCATCTTGTTCTGCAATTCCTTGATGGCGGGGACGTTACGGCCCAGCACCGCGCTGTAGGGATAGCCGGCATCGACTTCGCCGTCCACCCAATCCAGATCGCATTCATTGCCTGGGAAGACCTTGATGAAGTGGGCGCGCGGCATGCCGCATTTGTTCACACACAGTTCCAGCACGGCGCGCTCGATGCTGCGCACCTGTTCCATCTGGCCGCGCAGGGTGTCGCACAGCTTTTCCACCACTTTCGCGGTGAAGCGGATGCCCAGCAGCTCGTTGGAGATGATGTCCTGCGCCTTCATATAGGCAGGCGAGCCGTAGCCGCCGGAGGCCTTGCGCATCTTGTCGTACTGGTTGGAGATGATGGCGAATTTTTCCAGCGCATCGATCTTCAGCTGCGCCAGCTGTTCGGTCGAGAAACCGGCCGCGCCGCCATTGGCGTCGCCGTCTTCTTCCTCTTCCTCCAGCTCTTCTTCCTCATCCTCGTCGTCGGAGGAGGCGGCGGCCGGCGCGCTGGCGGCCGGCGTGCTGCCTACTTCGTTCAGGTCGACGAAACCGTCCACCACTTCATCGACCTTGGTCTCGTCGTTTTCGATCTTCTGCGCCAGGGCCACGATCTCGGCGATGGTGGTCGGGCAGGCGGAGATGGCCTGGATCATGTCGCGCAGGCCACCTTCGATGCGCTTGGCGATTTCGATCTCGCCTTCGCGCGTCAGCAGGGCCACGGCGCCCATCTCGCGCATATACATGCGCACCGGGTCGGTGGTACGGCCGAAGTCGGAATCGACGGTGGACAGCGCGGTCGCGGCAGCCGCCTCGACTTCATCGTCGCTGGCGGCGGTGGCCACGCTATCGCTCAGCAGCAGGCTTTCCGCATCCGGGGCGCGCTCGTAGACGGCGATGCCCATATCGTTGAAGGTGGCGATGATGCCTTCGATCGCTTCCGGATCGATGATGTTTTCCGGCAGCTGGTCGTTGATCTCGGCATAGGTCAGGAAGCCGCGGTCCTTGCCCATATTGATCAGGTTCTTGAACTGCTGGCGGCGTTTTTCCAGATCCTCGGCCGAGGCGTTGGCGTCCATGCCCAGCGCATCCAGGCCCTTGGCCTTGCGCTCGCGCGCCTTCGACACGGCTTTCAGTTCGGCGCGTTCGACCGCGTTCAGCGCGGCGACTTCATCGTTCTCCGGCATGAATTCGCTCGGCTTGCGGCCACGGCGGCCCGGCACTTTCACCTGCGGCAGCAGATAACCGGAAGTGTCGATGGTGGCCAGGGTGGCAGCATCGGTCACCTGGCTGACGGCGGCTGGGCCGCTGGTCACGGTGACGGGCGCGGCGTCTGCCTTGGCTTTGCGGGCGCGCGTCACGGTGGGCTTGGCGGCGGCTGCCGCAGCGGCGGCGCCACCCGGCGCGGCCAGCGAAACGGCAGTGGCCGCGCCAGTCTTGCGCGCCACTTTCACAGTCTTCTCAGCGGCAGCCGCTTCCACGGCCTCCACGGCTTCCGGCGCGGCGACGGCCACGTCATCGGCAGCCACGGCGGCCAGGCGGGAGCGGGTCTTCTTCACTACGGTGACGGGTTTGCCGGCAGCTTCCTGAGCATTGTCGATGACGTAAGATAAACTCGTCTTTGGTACAGCCAGCTGCGCCGAAGCGGTGCGGGGTTTGGCGGACAACGTTAGGGTTTTCGGCGTTTTCGTCATTAAATATCTCTCAGTGCGAGACCCGGCAGGTCGCGGCGAAAAAGTGAATAATCCACCCAGTCCGCGTTTCCGGTCTCGATGGCGCTTAAGTTCGGGGAGCTATCGGAATGAAAAAAGCCCGCTGTACGGGCTTGGCTTCCGTTGTATTCAGTGCTGAATAGAAGAGAGGGCAGATTATGCCCTATCGCGTGACATCGGGATAATGGAAAGATCCCATATCGGCCATGCAGAAACCATATAACCCTGGCGACACCGCCGGGGTCAGACACTCTTTACCAAACTGAATCCGCACCGCCCTGCTTTTGGTGCGTCGGTCATTATACAGCTTTTGACGCGCCGCCGCATCGATAAAATGATAGTCAAAACAACATCATGGCCTAATTTGCACTGCGCGCACAGGTCGCGCATGGTATGCTGGCGGCTCTTGATTAACCATTGAAGTTCATGAACACTAGCCTTACCCCTACGCCGCCGGCCACCGACAACAGCGCAGCCGCGCCGGCACCGGCCGCCGCAAGCGCCGCACCGGCTTCGGCCCGCGCCCTGCTCAAGCAACTGCAAACGCAATTCCCCGCTTTCCGCGACTGCCTGCCGCTGTCGATCGGCATCGACAAGCAGATCCTGGCCCAGCTGCCGGAAATCGACCGCAAGCTGATGCGCGCCGCACTCGGCATCCATACCGGCTCGCAGCGCTATCTGCGCGTCATGGAAAAAGCCAAGCTGCGCTTTAACCTCGATGGCAGCGAAGGGGCGGAAGTCACCGACGTGCACCGCAAGCACGCCAAGGATGTGCTGCAGGAGCGCTTCAAGAAAGAAGCCGAACGCAAAAAGGCCGAGCGCGATGCCGCCGCAGCCGAGGAAGCGAACCGCCGCCGCCAGGAAAAGCTGGAACAGCTGACCGCCAAATTCTCGCGCAAAGGCTGATGAGCGAAACCGCGCAGCAGGAAGCCGAGCTGCCGCCCTACCCCGGCATCACGCTGGCCGAAGTGCGCCTGGTGCGCTCCGCGGCCGACGCGGAAGCGGCCCAGGCGGCACTGCTGGCATCGGACGTGATCGGCTTCGATACCGAATCGAAGCCGACGTTCCAGAAGGGCCAGCATTCCGACGGCCCGCATCTGATCCAGCTGGCCAGCGACGAGCTGGCCTATCTGTTCCAGGTCGGGCCGAACGTGGGACCGCTGCTGCCGGCGCTCAAAGCCATACTCGAATCCGAACAGACCATGAAGGTCGGCTTCGGTCTGTCCGACGATATGAAGCGGGTGCGCGCCAAGCTCGGCATCGAACCGCTGAAGGTGGTCGACCTGTCCGTGGCCTTGCGCGGCGGCCAGCGCAACGACCTGGGCGCCAAAAGCGCCGTCGCCAAATTCTTCGGGCAGAAACTGCAAAAGTCGAAGAAGATCTCCACCACCAACTGGGCCGCGCCGCGCCTCAGCGAAAAACAAATCCTCTACGCCGCCGACGACGCCCAAGTCGCGTTGCGCGTCTTCCGCCGCTGGATCGCCAACGGCAACGTCCTGCCGCCGCAAAAACCACCCAAAGTGCGCCGCCCGCGCCCCCAGCCCCCCCCACCCCAGCCTAACTACAGCTGACCTCGTGTCCACCTTGGGGTCAGACCCCATTCGGACACGGCCTCAGCCGCAGAACTCCTGATCCATTGTTGAGCTTGTGTCCAATTGGGGTCTGACCCCAGGGTGGACACGAGGTCAGCTGTGGAGCTGGTCGCGGGCGAGCTGGCCGAGGGTGGCGATGGCGGTTTCGTGCTCGGCGTCCCAGTGGTGGCCGTAGTTCAGACGCAGGCAGTGGCGGAAGGCGCGTTTGGCGGAGAAGATCGGCCCGGGCGCGACGCTGATGCCGTGCGCCAGCGCGCAGCGGTGCAGGACCAGGGCATCGACACCTTCGGGCAAGGCGACCCACAGGAAGTAGCCGCCTTGCGGCTGCGTAAACCGGGTGCCGGAGGGGAAGTGGCGCGCGATCGCCTGCATCATCTTTTCCTGCTGGCCGGCGAGCGCGCCGCGCAACTGGCGCAGATGGCGGTCGTAGCCGCCCTGCCCCAGGTATTCGGCCAGCGCCAGCTGCGAGGGCATGGCGGCGGCCAGGCTGGTGGTCAGTTTCAGGCGCTCGACATTGCGCGCGAAGCGCCCTGGCGCGGCCCAGCCGACGCGAAAGCCGGGCGCCAGGCATTTGGAGAAGGAGCTGCAGTGCATCACCAGCCCCTTGCTGTCGTAGCGCTTGGCGAGCGCGGGACGCTGGGCGCCGAAATACAGCTCGCCGTACACATCGTCCTCGATCAGCGGCACCTCGTAACGTGCCAGCAGTTCGACCAGGGCTTGCTTTTTCTCGGGCGGCATCAGGCTGCCCAGCGGATTCTGGAAGCTGGTCATGAGCCAGCAGGCTTGCGGCTTGTGCTGCTCCAGCGCTTCGGCCAGCGCGCCCAGCTCCATGCCTTCGCGCGGATGCGTGGCCACTTCCACCGCCTTCAGGCCGATGCGTTCCAGCGCCTGCAAGGCGGCATAGAAAGTAGGCGACTCCACCAGCACCGTGTCGCCGGGATGGGCCACCGCCTGCAGACAGAGATTGAGCGCTTCCAGCGCGCCATTGGTGATGACGATTTCGTCGGCCGCCACCTGCACGCCGTCGAGCTGGTAGCGCAGCGCGATCTGGCGCCGCAGCTCGGCATTGCCGGGTGGTAGATCGGCCACCGTGCTCCAGGGATCGATGCGGCGCAAGGCGGCGGCGGCGGCGCGTCCCAGCTTCTCCAGCGGGAATAGCAACGGACTGGGGAAGGCCGAACCGAACGGCACGTTGCTGCGCTCGCGGCCCGCATCGAGCACGGAAAATACCAGCTCGCTGACGTCGACCACGGTCGATACGCCATCAGGCTGCGAGGCTTCCGGCTCCGGCGCCAGCGGCTGGCGCTGCGCCACGTAGTAGCCGGAGCGCGGACGCGACTCGATGGCGCCGCGCGCTTCGAGCAGATAGTAAGCCTGGAATACGGTCGATGGGCTAACGCCGCGCCGCTCCTGCTGCTGGCGCACGGATGGCAGACGCTCCCCGGGCCGCAGCACATTTTTTGCGATCATGCCGGCGATTTCCTCGGCCAGCGCTTCGTAAAGCTTCAACTCGTCTCCCGGTCGAGGATTGCAAACTGATCCCCTGTTTCTATTGCCCTTCTGAGCCTGTTCTTCTTCGGCGGCGGAGTATATCCTGTCCCTTTTACCGTACAAACGCCCAATTTTAAGCAAAACGGTTCTCTTTATGCCAATTCTTTCGTTTTCGCTGCGGAACAGCGCCATCGCGGCGCTGGCTGCCGCCTTGCCGCTGCTGGCCGCCGCCGCGCCAGCGGCCTTGCCGGACACGCTGGAACAACGCGTGGCGGCCTGCGTCGCCTGCCACAAGGCCAAAGAACAGAGCGATGCCTTCTTCCCGCGCATCGCCGGCAAACCGGCCGGCTATCTGTATAACCAACTGCTTAATTTCCGCGATGGCCGCCGCCAGTATCCGATGATGACGTATATGGTGGAACAGCTGCCGGACGCCTATCTGCGCGAGATCGCCGAATACTTCGCCGAGCAGCATCCGCCCTATCCGGCGGCGCAGAACAGCGGCGCCACCCAGGCCCAGCTCGAACGGGGACGCAGCCTGGCGCTGCAGGGCGATGCCGGCAAAAAGATCCCGGCCTGCGTGGCCTGTCATGGCGAGAAGCTGACCGGCGTGGCGCCCGCCATTCCCGGCCTGGTCGGCCTGCCGCGCGACTATATCAATTCCCAGTTCGGCGCCTGGAAGAACCAGAAGCGCAAGGCGCATGCGCCGGACTGCATGGCCGACGTGGCCAGCCGCCTGAGCGAAGCCGATGTGGCGGCCGTCTCCAGCTGGCTCTCGACTCAGGTGGCCGACGCCAGCGACCGCCCCGCCACCACCCACGCCAAGCCGCTGCCGCTGAAATGCGGCGGCGTGCCGCAATAAGGGGGCGCGATGAAGAAGAAAATCCTCACCCTGTTCGCCGCCCTGCTGGTCCTGCTGGCTGCAGCCGCACTGTGGCTCTGGCCCAAGGACGATGCCGGCGCGCCAGCCAGCGCCGCCTTCCAGTCCCTGCCGGCGACCGAGAAAGTGGCGCGCGGCGCCTATCTGGCCAAGGCCGGCGACTGCATGGCCTGCCACACCACGCGCGGCGGCGTCGCCTTTGCCGGCGGCCGCGCCCTGCAAACCCCGTTCGGCAATGTGATCGCGCCGAATATCACGTCGGACAAGGAAAACGGCATCGGCAACTGGAGCGCCGACGATTTCTGGAACGCCCTGCACAACGGCAAATCGAAAAATGGCCGCCTGCTCTACCCGGCCTTCCCTTACACGGACTACACCAAGGTCACGCGCGACGATTCCGACGCGCTGTACGCCTACTTCCAGACCGTGCCCGCCCACCCGCAGGCCAACCGTCCGCACGAGCTGCGCTTCCCTTACAACCAGCAGCTCACGCTGGCGGTGTGGCGCGCCATGTACTTCAAGCCCGCCGTCTACCAGCCGGACAACAGCAAGCCGGCCGAGTGGAATCGCGGCGCCTATCTGGTCCAGGGCTTGGGCCATTGCATCGCCTGCCACAGCACGCGCAATGTCTTGGGCGCCAGCGACGGCGGCCTGAATGGCGGCATGATCCCGGTGCTGGGCTGGTATGCGCCTTCGCTGAATTCCGACCGCGAAGCGGGCCTGGGCGATTGGCAGACGCCGCATATCGAGCAGTTGCTGAAAACCGGCATCTCGCCGCGCGCCACCGTGTTCGGTCCGATGGCCGAGGTGGTGCGCCAAAGTCTGCAGCATTTGAACGATGCCGATATCGGCGCCATGGCCCTGTATCTGAAGTCGCTGCCGGCGCCGGACGGCAAGCCCGAACCCTATGAACGCGAGAAGAGCAGCGAGGCCATCGCCTTCCTGGCTGCAGGCGCGAAGATCTATAAATCGCAGTGCATGGACTGCCATGGCGAAAACGGCGAAGGCATTCCGCCCGCCTATCCGCCGCTGGCCGGCAACCGCGCGCTGACCATGGACGAAGCGGTCAACCCCATCCGCATCGTGCTGAATGGCGGCTTCGCGCCAGGCACGGCGGGCAATCCGCGCCCTTACGGCATGCCGCCGTTCAGCCACGCGCTGAACGATGTGGAGGTGGCGGCCGTGGTGTCCTATCTGCGCAGCGCCTGGGGCAATAATGCGCGGCCGGTGAGCAGCGTTGAGGTGAACCGCTACCGCAATGTGCCGCTGGAATAGTCTTTTTAGACTAGCAATTTAAAAGCCAAAACGTAGCGGCTTGCGCGTAGAATGACAGCAGGTCACGCCCAAGCCGCTTACGATTATGCCAATAATATTACGTAGTGTTTTGCCCGTCCTGCTGGGTCTTGCCGCCAGTTGCGCGGCGCAGGCGCAGAGCTTCGAAGCCCGCTGCGCCAGCGAGCTGCAATCCCGCTTTCAGGTGACGTCTTCCAGCGCAGGCTATGCGGTGGACAATACCGTCGCCACCAAGGTGCTGCATAACCGCGCCGTGCACAATAGCGCCGGCGACATGATGCTGGGTCTGACCTCGGCCACCTCCCGCGTCGAAGTCAGCATCGACGGCCACGTCCTGCAAGACCCGGGCAGCGGGCGCGAATGCCTGGCGCCGCAGATCAGCGTCGATCTGCGCTACCTTCCCCTGCAAGTGTATGTGGCGCGCGAGTTTTCGCCAGCCGGCTGTCCTTACCGCGCCGTGCTCGATCATGAGATGGAGCACGTCAATCTCTATCTGCAGCATCTGCCCAAGGTGGCGGGACTGGTGCGGCAGGAGCTGGAAAAGCGCTACCGTGGCGCACCGCTGTATGCGGCCAGCGGCGCGGGCCTGGACGTGCTGGCCGATCAGGTCGACGCCTGGCTCTGGCCCCTAATCAAGAGCGAGATGCAGCGCGTGGAAATCTATCAGAAAGCCTTCGATAGCGACGAGGAATCCTTCCGCCTCAGCTCCGCCTGCCAGGGGGAACTGGGCCTGAATCTGCGCTCGCGCTATTGAATTGAAGGCGCCCTGCTTCAGCGCGGGTACTCGAAGCCGGTGCGCAAGTCCATCGGGAAGCTGCGTCCACCCTGGCTGACGGTCAGGCGCTGCGGCGGTTCTTCGCCGGCCAGCGCGCCCGGTTTGACCATCAGGCCTTCGCCCTTGCGCATCAGGGCATCGCAGCGCTCATATACATTCGGGCAGCCCGTTCCCGCCAGCAGCGCCTGCACGATGGGCACCTTCCATGCATCCACCGCGCCCGACTGGAACTGGCAGATCAGATAGCCGTCCTTGCCGCCATAGCTGTGCACCAGCAGGCCGGACAAGCCGTCCGCGTCGCCATCGATCAGTTGCACCAGTTCCTGCGGCGCGGCCTGGGCCAGGGCCGGCGCGCGTTTTTCCAGCGCGGCCTTGACGCGGCGCTTCATCATCGCGTGATCGACCGGCTCATCTTCGCGCAGCGTCCAGATGCGGGCGGCGATCTGCGACTTGGCGCTGTAGCCGGCGCGCGCCAGAAAGCGCCGCGCCGACGATTGCACGATGGCAGTCGCCCCGGCCTTCATTTTTTCCTGGGGACGGCCTTCGACTTTCTCGATGGCCGATTGGTAGATCCAGGGCGAACCGGCGAGTATGCCCGCTTCCTTGCCCTGTTTGATGGTGATGATAAGCATGTGCATCCTGTCAGAGGTGGCCGCAAAAGCGAGCGGCCAATCCAGCATCTTACAGGATCGCCGCCCGGCCGCGCCAGCGCGGCGCCCCAGCCCAGTCCCGCCTGCCGGCATTCTATTCCCGCCCACGCGCAGTTTGTCGCAAGGCGGCGGCCCTCGCCGGGACGCTGCAATACTATCTGCCCATACCGATCACAAACCCAAGGAGGAGACCATGCTTGAACTGAAAACCATCCCGGCCGCCGCGCGCGGCATCGTGCTCGCCGCCGGTCTGCTAGCCGCCGCCGCGCCGCTGAGCCAGGCCGTGGCCGGTCCCGCCAGCTGGTTCCGCGGCGAGCGTGTGCAGGGCAACGGCAAGATCGTCAAGCAGAGCCGCGAACCGGGCCACTTTAGCGGCATCGGCCTGGGCATGAGCGGCAATGTCGAAGTCCGCGTCGGCAATAGTGAAAGCGTGACGATCGAAACCGATGAGAACGTCCTGCCGCTGATCGAAACCGTGGTCGAAAACGGCACGCTGAAAATCCGCCCGGTGAAGAAGGACGCTTCCTTCGACACGCGCAATCTGCGCATCGTGGTGCAGGCGCGCGCGCTGGAAAAAATTTCAGTCGGCGGTTCCGGCAATGTCGAGGTGAACGGCATGCGCGGCGAGCGCCTGCAATTCGATGTGGGCGGCTCCGGCAACATCAATGTGCGCGGCCTGGAGGGCGCATCGGTGGCGGTGTCGCTGGGTGGTAGCGGCAGCCTGAAAGCCAGCGGCATGGCGGAGAACGTGAACGTGTCGATCGGCGGCTCGGGCAAGGTGGCGCTCGGCCAGCTGCAGGCGCGCAATGTGACGGTCAGCATCGGCGGTTCGGGCGAGGCGACCGTGTGGGCCAAGGAATCGCTGAACACCAACGTGGCCGGTTCGGGCGACATCTCTTATTACGGCGATCCGCGCGTGAACAAGAACGTGACCGGTTCGGGTTCGGTACGCCGCGCCGGCGGCGCGCCGCAGTAAGCGCAACAGCAGGGGCATAAAAAACTGCCCGGTGGGAACCGGGCAGATAAAGGGATGAAAATGAGAAGGTGAAGAAAGGTACTGCAGTTACATCGATACCCACGGCCAGCGAGCCGTAGGGTGAGCACTGCCGCCGCCGCGGCGCGGCGAGCGTCAATGCTGATTAATACGGGGGTGGCGGCTTAGTGGCCGGCGTGAGCGCGCGCAGGCGGGCTGTAATTGATCGGCTTGACCGGTACTTGCACTTCCACGGTCTCGCGCTTCTTGTCCTTCTTCTCGAAGGTCAGTTTCAAAGGCACGGTGTCGCCTTCTTTCAGCTGGCGTTTCAGCTGCATTAGCATGACATGATAGCTGCCCGGCTTGAGTTCGACCGTTTTGCCGGCCGGCAGATCGATGCCATCGACCTCGGACATCTTCATCACATTGTTTTCCATCGACATCTGGTGCAACTCGGCATTCGCGACCGTCGTTTCCACGCCGACCAGGCGCGCGTCCTGCGCCGATTGCAGCTGCATGAAGGCGCCGCTGGCTTTAGCGGCAGGAACGGTGGCGCGCGCCCAGCTTTCGCTGACGGTGACTTGAGCCATGGCAGAGGCGGCGAACGCCATGGAAATGGCGCATGCAAAGAATTGCTTTTTCATTCAAAACTCCTGATTGGTGTGGGAAGAACAGCTACATCATCACACAATAGCAGGAGGACCGCGCGGGATTGAGGCACGCCAGCCTTGCAGCGGCACAGGCGCGCGGTACAACATGAAGGGAAGAAGACGGTTGCCGTCGAGTTCAGCCAGCATGGGCCGTTCGGCGGGAGGCGGAGCGAAGGAGGCGGCATGCGTCAGGCAGTAGCCGCAGTCCTCCATGGCCATTTTTTCAGTCTGGACCGGGGTCTGCTTTTGCGGTTTGCTGCGGTCGGTCAGCGCCTGGAAGGTGGCGTAATCGAGTTCGCCGTTGCCGCTCAGGCGCCGGCCGTCATTCAGGCAGATTTCCCAGCTGCGCTGCTTGCCCTTGCACAGGGAGAGCGCATGCGAGATCGACGGGGCGAGTGCGTTCAGCAGGATCGCAAAGCACGAGAGCCAGAGAGCACGACGCCACATTGTCGAATGTCGATACATGGGCCGATTATAGCCCAGGGTTTTGCCCGGCGCTGCCCGGCTTTCTCCCTCATATCAAGAAAAATGAAAAAAGATTGGACGGGCGCGCTATGGCGGGTCGAGCTGCTCGGCCAGCAGGCGCGCGGCCTGCCAGCGCCGCGCCGGCGCCGGATGGGCGAAGCTGTCCAGATACGGCGCGTAGCTGCTGCGGCTCAGCTTATGGAAATAGCGCGCCAGCCGGGCGGCTGGCCAGCCGGCGCGCCAGGCCAGCTTCAAGCCTTCGCGGTCGGCCTCTTCTTCCTGCTGTTGGTTCAAGGGCGCGAGCTGGCGCATCAGCGCCTGGTCATGGTCGACCGCGTGTTCCAGTTCGGCGAAGGGGCGCGCCGCCCATTGCGGGTCGAGGCGCATGGCCTGCTCGAATTCGCGCAGATTGTGCAGCAGCACGGCGTGGGCGATTTCATGCGCCAGCAGCATGGCCAGTTCGGCATCGTTCAACTCCAGGCGGCGCGTGAATGCGCGGCTGAGCAGCAGCTTGCCGCCAGCCATGGCAAAAGCGTTTTCGTCGCCGTCGGGCGTGGTATGCCATTCCCAGGACCAGGCAGCGCTGACCGGGTAGTCGCGCGCAGCCTGCGCCAGCAAGGGCTGCAGGATGCGTTCGACGCGGGCGTGGAAGGCGGGATCGGCATCGAGGCTGTGGGCGCGCCGCAGTTCCTCGATGCGCTCGCGGTACAGGCGGGCGGCGCCCTGCTCCACCTGCGCCTGGTCGAGGGCCGGGGCAGGCAGCGGCGCGCACAGGATGCACGACAAGGCAAGCAAGCGGGCCAGGGATGGAAGCTTGTCCATGGCCCGCCGCCGCATCAGGACTTGAGGGTTTCTCGGTCGATCAGGACCGTCTGTTCGCCGTCGGTCAGCCAGATCTGGCCGTCCTGGATGGTGCATTGCAGCTGCATGGTGCGCTTGGCCATGCTTTCCAGCGCCAGCGTGGCTTCGGACGGCAGGTTGATGACCGTGACGTTCTTGGCGCGGTCGATCTTGTTGGCGATCTGCTTCCACCAGATATGGCTGGTGGCGTTGTAGCAGTACACGATCACCTTGTCCGAGCGGCCGGCGCCCTTCAGGATGCGGCGGTCGTCCGGCTGGCCGACTTCGATCCACAGCTGGATGGCGTCGGTCAGGTCTTTCTGCCACAAGTCCGGTTCATCGACGTCGAACATGCCCTTGGTGAAGGTCAGCGCCTCGTCGGCATGGATGGCGAAGGCCAGGAGGCGCACCATCATGCGCTCGTCCGTTTCGGACGGGTGGCGCGCCAGGGTCAGCGTATGGGTGCCATAGTAGTTGCGGTCCATGTCCGCAATCGACAGTTCGGCTTTGTAAATTGTTGCTTTGAGTGCCATCTAGAAAACTATATATACGGTTTATTTGAATACCACGGTTTTGCTGCCGTTCTGCAGCACGCGATGCTCGACGAACCACTTCACGGCGCGCGCCAGCACCACGCATTCCACGTCGCGGCCGATGGCCGACAAGGTAGCGGCGTCCATCGAATGGTCGACGCGTTCCACATCCTGCTCGATGATCGGGCCTTCGTCCAGATCGCCGGTGACGAAATGGGCGGTGGCGCCGATCAGCTTCACGCCGCGGTGGTGTGCCTGGGCATACGGCTTGGCGCCCTTGAAGCTGGGCAGGAAGGAGTGGTGGATATTGATCGCCTTGCCTTTCAGGCGGGCGCACAGCGATGGCGACAGGATCTGCATATAGCGCGCCAGCACCACCAGGTCGACCTGGTGCATGTCCATCAGTTCGATGATTTTCGCTTCCTGGGCCAGCTTCGCCGCTTCCGGCGCGCCGGTGGCCAGCGGCAGGTGGTGGAAGGGAATATTATAGCTGGCCGCCAGCTGGTAAAAGTCCATGTGGTTGGAGACGATGGCCGGGATTTCGACCGGCAGCAGGCCGCTCTTGTAGCGGAACAGCAGATCGTTCAGGCAGTGGCCGATTTTCGATACCATCAGCATCACGCGCGGCTTGTAGTGCGCGTCGTGCAGATCCCACTCCAGCTGCATGTCCTGCGCCAGCCCGGCGAAGGCGGCGCGCAGCGCCTCATCGCTGACGGCGGCGTCTTCGCGCGAGAAATGCACGCGCATGAAGAAGCGGTGTTCTTCCTGGTCGCCAAACTGGGCGGAGTCGATGATGTTGCAGCCATGGTCGGCCAGGAATCCCGAGACGCGATGCACAATGCCGCGCTGGTCCTGGCAAGAAAGAGTCAAGATGTATTCCGGGTAGATCATGGTCGATTCCTATTAGGGGGTCAGTATTGTCGCACGAATAAGCTGCAGCGCAGCAAAAACAAAAAGTACGATCATGCCTTTCCGACAATTTGTGGTTTATAGTGCAGAGATAACACCTTTTTGAAGGGAATAACGATGACGACGACCTTGGAGAACCGGCAATTCCGGCTGGCCGCACGCCCGGTGGGCATGTCGCAGGCCAGCGACTGGCAGCAGACGGTGGAGACCGTGCGCGAACTGGCGGAGGGCGAAATCCTGGTGCAGGCGCTGTATCTCTCGCTCGACCCGGCCATGCGCGGCTGGATGAACGACGCCAAGTCCTATATCCGCCCGGTGGCCATCGGCGAAGTGATGCGGGCTGGCGGCGTGGGCGTGGTAGTGGCTTCGCGCTCGGCCAAATTCGCAGTGGGCGAGCATGTGTCGGGCGCGCTCGGCGTGCAGCAATACTGGATCGGCCAAGCCGAGGACAAGGCGGCCGCCTTCTACAAGATCGACCCGACCCTGGCGCCGCTGCCGACCTGGCTCAATACCCTGGGCATGCCGGGCATGACGGCCTATTTCGGCCTGACCGAAGTGGGCCAGCCGCGCGCCGGCGAAACGGTCGTGGTGTCCGGCGCCGCCGGCGCCGTGGGCCAGACCGTGGGCCAGCTGGCCAAGCTGCTGGGCTGCCGCGCCGTGGGCATTGCCGGCGGCGCGGCCAAATGCGATTTCGTGGTCAAGGAACTGGGCTTCGACGCCTGCATCGACTACAAGCAGGCCTCGGTGCGCGACGGTCTGAAAGAGCACTGTCCGCAAGGCGTGGACGTGTATTTCGATAATGTGGGCGGCGACATTCTCGACACCGTACTGACCCGCATCAACCGCAAGGCGCGCATCGTGATCTGCGGCGCCATCTCGCAGTACAACAACACCTCGCAGGTGCAAGGCCCGGCCAATTACCTTTCGCTGCTGGTGAACCGCGCCCGCATGGAGGGCATGGTGGTGTTCGACTATGCCGACCGCTATCCGGTGGCCATGGCGGCCCTGGGCAAGTGGCTGCAGGAGGGCAAGATCAAGAGCCGCGAAGACGTGGTGCGCGGCCTGGAAAACTTCCCGCAAGCGCTGTCCATGCTGTTCGAGGGCAAGAACTTCGGCAAGCTGGTGTTGCAGCTCAGCTGATTTTTTCGCAACGAGCGGAACTAAAGCCATCTTTCCCTCTCCAATCTGCAAACGGTTCCCTGCCGTTTGTCGCCCGCGGGCGATCCGATCAACGCGGACTAGGAGATGGAGATGGCTAACAATCAAGCCGGGCAAGGCGAGGGCAACAGCCAAAAGGCCGATCCCGCCAGCAGTCAGAAAAGCAACGCCAAGCGCGGCTTCGCCGCCATGGATGCCGCGCAGCAGCGCCAGATCGCCAGCAAGGGCGGCCAGGCGGCCCACCAGAAAGGCACGGCCCACGAGTTCGACTCCGAGGAGGCGCGCCGCGCCGGACAGAAAGGCGGCGTGGCCGTGAGCCGCGACCGCGAACATATGGCCGCCATCGGCCGCAAGGGTGGCGAGAGCCGGCAGTCGGCCCAGCGCAATAACGCCAGCCGCGACAGCCGGCCCAGCGAGAGTTCAGGCGGCAGCGAGACAGGATGAGCCGTTCAGCGTCAGCAGCAGGCTGGCGTGGGCGCCAGGCGGCGCCGCCACCAGGCTGGCGGAATGCGGATGGTAGGACAGGCCATCCGCCGTACTGGTGCGCCCGCCAGCCTCGCGCACCAGCAAGGCCGCGCCCACGCAGTTGACGCCATCCTCGCCGTATTGCCAGAACCCGTCCAGACGGCCGCAAGCCACGTAAGCCAATTGCAGGGCCACCGAGCCGAGATTGCGCACAGCGGTCGCTTCGGCCTGTACTGCGCTTAGCGCGCTGGCGGCCAGCGCCAGCATGCGCGGCTGGGCACTGGCGAATGGCGGATGGTTGGTGGCCAGCACACTGTTGCGGTGGCTGCTGCCGCTGTTGACGCCAATGCGACGGCCATTCCGGAAAGCGCCCCGCCCTTCCACGGCATGGAACATCTCGCCATTCATCACGTCGAACACGGCGCAAAACACAGGTTCGCCATCGCGCAGCAGGGTCAGGCTTATGGCCCAAAACGGAATGCCGCGCAGGAATTGCAGCGCGCCGTCAATGGGGTCGCATAACCAGCATTCGCCGTCGAGCGCGCGCGGGCCGTCTGCATCCCTTTCCTCCAGCCAGGCGATATGGGGATAGAAAGCACCCAGCTCCTGGCGGATCGCCTGCGCCGCGCCGCCGTCGATGCGATGGAAGGCTTCCATCATCTGTTCCGGCTCGGCAGCCGCCTGCAGCGCGCGGAAGGACTCGCGCAATTCTTCACCGACCGAGCGCAGCAGACTCAGGATCACGTCCAGATCGATTTGTCTCATGATTGACTCCCTTGCTCGAAAGCCATAGATTGCCATGAGAAATTTTGTCCCGCTAACGGTAAAATGCCACTCAATATCTTGATCGGGCCAAAATCATGCAGGAAGCCACATCCCATACCACCCGGCTCAAAGGCGGGCATCTGATGTACCTGCTGGCCGAATACGCCACGCCCGGCCAGAGCCATGATGTGCACAGCCATCCGCAAGGCCAGCTCTATCTCGCCGTGCAAGGCTTGATCGTGGTGGAATCGACCGGCATGCGCTGCATGATGCCGCCTGGCCGCATGGGCTGGATTCCGCCCTATGCGCCGCACGGGGCCGTGGTGCACGGCAGCCCGAACAGCGATCTGGTTGGCTACAATATTTTTCTGGCGCCCGAGTTGTGCGGCAAGCTGCCCGAGTTGCCGGTGGTGCTGCGTCCCAGCCCGCTGGCGCATGCCCTGATCGAGCGCATGGTGAGCTGGCCGGGCGGCGTGCCGCCGGACGACAGCGGCTACCGCATCCTCGATGTGCTGATCGATGAAATCCAGCGCGCCGAAGCCGATCCCCTGCGCCTGACCATGCCCAGCCATCCGCGCCTGCAGCAGATGGCGGCCGCCATCGCCGAACATCCGGCCGACGAAACCGATCTGGATAGCTGGGCCGAACGCATTGGCCTGTCCCGCCGCAGCATCACGCGCCACTTCCGCGCCGAAACCGGCATGTCGGTGGTGGAATGGCGGCAGACGGCGCGCCTGCAAAAAGGCGCGGAAATGCTGAACGCGGGCGAGTCGGTGACGACGGTGGCGCTGACCCTGGGCTATGACAGCGTCAGCAGCTTCATCGCCCTCTTCCGCCGCATGCTGGGCGTGACCCCGGCCCGCTTCGCGCGCGGCCCGGCCGACCCGGCGCAGGTAGCCGAACCGGAGGCCGCAGCTTAACCCGGCACGCCGATGATGACGGCCGAGGCCTTGAACAGGGCGCTGGCCGGCATGCCCACTTCCAGCGCCAGCAGTTCTTCACTGTCGCGCGTGACGGTGGCGGCGATGGTGCCGCCGCCCGGCAAGGCGATACTCACGTCCGAATTGACGGCGCCCGTTTGCAGGCGCGACACCGTGCCGCACAAGCGGTTGCGCGCCGACAGTTTGGCCTCGCTGTCGCCGGTGGCGATGATGATGGAGGACGCCTTGATCAAGGCGAAAGCGGCGCAGCCTTCGGTCAGGCCCAGGCTGTCGGTGCTGTCGCGCGTGATGATGGCGATGATCTTCTGCCCGCCCACGATGTCCAGCGTGATTTCATCGTTGACCGCGCCGCGCTTGATCACGCTGACGGTCCCTGCAAACTGGTTGCGCGCACTGGTTTTCATTCTCATGGTCTGGAGCAAAAGGAAATCGTCGGCCAGCGCATGCGACTGGCGGCTCAGGTGTTCGATGAACAGGCGATGTTCGCGTTCGATCTGGCGGAAGTTCTCCACCAGCTGCGCGCCGCGCTTCGTCAGGTGCGTACCGCCGCCGCCCTTGCCGCCGGCCAGGCGCTCGACCAGGGGTTCGCCCGCCAGGTTGTTCATGGCGTCGATGGCGTCCCAGGCGGCCTTGTAGCTCATCTTGATGGCCTTGGCGGCCTTGGTGATGGAGCCATGTTCGGCGATAGCCGCCAGCAGGGCCACGCGGTCCGGGCCGCCCAGGTGCTGGCCGCCCATGGTCATCCAGACTTCGCCCTGCAATTCCAGTTGTCTTTCTTCGCTAGACATGGCGCTCCTCGATAATGGCGCCGTCCGACATGGTCAGGACATGGCCGCCGAAAGTGTTGGCATCGTCGGGATCGTGCGTAATCAGCAGCATGGGAATGCCCAGGCGCTGCTGCAGTGCGTCCAGCTCCGCGCGCATGCGCACGCGCAGGGCCGGGTCGAGGGCGGCGAAAGGCTCGTCCAGCAGCAGCGCCGCCGGATTGGAAATCAGGGCGCGCGCCAGCGCCACGCGCTGCCGCTGTCCGCCCGAAAGCTGGGACGGCGGCTGGTGCGCCACGGCGCGCAGCTCGAAAGCGTCCAGCCAGTATTCGAGCGCCTCGGAATTGGCGCTGGGCTTGGGATTGAACCAGCCGCCCTGCATGCCAAAGGCGATATTCTGCCGCACATTCAGATGCGGGAACAAGGCATAGTCCTGGAACAGATAGGCCACGCGCCGTTTCTGCGGCGTGATATTGATGCCGGCCGCGCTGTCGAACAGGCGTTTTCCCGCCAGCTCGATCACGCCGCGGTCGGGCTGCATCAGGCCGGCGACGGCTTTCAGCATCTGGCTCTTGCCCGCGCCGGAAGCGCCGTAGATCACGATGCGCCCGCTGTTGGAGCTGAAGTTCGCCTTCAGCCTGAATTCGCGCTGGCCGGAGCGCAGGGTCTTTTCGATGTCGATATTGAAGTACATGCTCAGTCCTGCGGATTGCGGCTCGGCGTGAGACGGTTGGCCAGCACCAGCACCACCACGCAGGTGATGGAGGTAATCAGCACCAGTAGATTGGCGGTATCGTCCTGGCCCGCCTGCACGGCTTCATACACGGCAATGGACAGGGTCTGCGTCTTGCCCGGAATGCTGCCCGCCACCATCAGCGTGGCGCCGAATTCGCCCATGGTGCGGGCGAAGGCCAGCAGCACGCCGGCCAACACGCCGCGCCAGGCCAGCGGCAGGGTCACGCGCAGGAAGATAGCGAATTCGGAGACGCCCAGCACGCGCGCCGCCTGCTCCAGCTGCACGTCCACCGTTTCAAAGGCGGAGCGCGCCGCCTTCAGCACCAGCGGGAAGGCGACGACGGCGGCCGCCAGCACCGCCGCCTGCCAGGTGAAGATCAGATTGATGCCGAAGCTGCTTTGCAGCCAGGCGCCCAGCGGCCCCTGGCGCCCGATCAGCACCAGCAGATAATAGCCCAGCACCGTGGGCGGCATCACCATCGGCAGCGTCAGCACGGCATCCAGCAGGTCGCGCCCCGGAAAGCGGCAGCGCGCCAGCAGATAGCCGGCCGCCACGCCCAGCACCAGATCCAGCAGCGTCGCCCACAACGCTACCTTGAGCGAAAGACCGAGCGCGGTCCATGCAGCATCCATCTAAACCTCTACTTCCTTATTGCGCGGTGAATCCCTTGCTTATGGGCGGCCGAAACCGTATTTGGCGAGAATGGCCTGCCCCGTCGACGACAGCGTGAAATCGACGAACTGGCGCGCGCCCTTGGCATTGGCGGCGCCGCTCAGCGCGGAGATCGGATAGGTGACCGGGGTGTCGGTCGGCACGGTGAACTGCGCTTTCACCTTGTCTTTTTGCGCGCCGACGTCGGTGGCGTAGACGAAGCCCGCATCGACTTCGCCGCGCGCCACGTAATCGAGGCTCTGACGCACCGAGGTGCCGAAGATGAATTTGGTTTCCACGTTGGACCACAGGCCGGCTTTTTCCAGCGCCTGCTTGGTGTAGCGGCCGATCGGCACGCTGGCCGGATTGCCGGTGGTGATGCGCTTCACGTCCGCGCCGCGCAGATCGCCCAGGGTTTTCAGCGCCAGGGTGCTGGTGGAGGGCGTGATCAGCACCACGCTATTGCTGACGAAATTGTGACGGCTGCCGGCGGCCAGCAGCTTCATGCCCTCGGCCTTGTCCATGGCTTCCTGGTCGGCGGAAGCGAAGACGTCGACCGGCGCACCCTTGCTGATCTGCTGCACCAGGGCGTCGGAAGCGGCGAAGTTCAACAGAACCTTGTCGCCGGGATTGGCCGCCTCATACGCCTGCGACAGCTCGCGGAAGGCGTTGGTCAGGCTGGCGGCAGCCGATACCGTGATGTCGGCCGCATTGGCCAGGCCGGCCGCAGCCAGCAGGGTAACAAGACACAATTTCTTCAACATGACTTTCCTCTCTGGAAACAAAAAGCGCGATATATCGAATTATATAGTGACTCAAATTTGCCTGTCACCAGCAGAAAATTGATTTAGATCCTATAATTTCAGAAAATCCTGAAAATTCAAGAAAGATGAAAGGTAACATGAACAATCTGACGCCGCTCGCCCAAAAATTCATCCTGCACTTTGGCGAGATGGGTAGCCGCTGGGGCATCAACCGCACCGTGGGCCAGATTTATGCGCTGCTGTATGTCAGCGCGCGCCCGCTGAACGCCGACGAAATCGCCGAGCATCTGGCCTTCTCGCGTTCGAACGTGTCGATGGGCCTGAAAGAGCTGCAATCCTGGCGCCTCGTCAAGCTGCTGCACCAGCCGAACGACCGCCGCGAATATTTCGAGCCGCCCAAGGATGTGTGGGATATTTTCAAAGCCCTGCTGGAAGAACGCCGCCGGCGCGAGGTCGAACCCACCCTGTCCATGCTGCGCGAGTCGCTGCTGGAAAATCCGGCCAGCGACGGCGACCGCTACGCTCAGCAGCGCATGCGCGAGATGTATGAACTGATCGAGCTGTCCAGCTCCTGGTTCGACGATGTGCAGCGCCTGTCGCCAGACACCCTCGCCTCCTTGATGAAGATGGGTTCCACCGTCAAGAAGCTGCTCGACGTGGGCGACACCGTGCGCAGCAAACTCGGTTTCGGGGATCCAAGCGAGGCCCAGAAATGAAGCCCCCCGGACGATATTCGCTGGCCGTCGCCATCACGCTAGCGCTGATCGTCAAGGTCGCCATCCTGTACGGCTTGTGGAAGGCCTTCTTCTCCGAGCCGCAAACCAAAAAAATGCGTCTGCCGACCGGGCAGGTTGAAAAACACCTGCTGGCGCAACCCGCACCCGTTCAAGAAATCCGCCCGAAAGGTGAAAAATGACTTCCGTCGATGAAGTAGTTGCCTTGTCGCGCCTGCAGTTTGCTGCGACCGCGATGTATCACTTCCTGTTTGTGCCGCTGACGCTGGGGCTATCCTGGATTCTGGTCATTATGGAGTCGGTGTATGTGATGACCGGCCGCGAAATTTACCGCGATATGACCAAGTTCTGGGGCAAGCTGTTCGGCATCAACTTCGCCATGGGCGTCACCACCGGCATTACGCTGGAATTCCAGTTCGGCACCAACTGGGCTTACTACTCGCATTATGTGGGCGACATCTTCGGCACGCCGCTGGCGATCGAGGGCATGATGGCCTTCTTCCTCGAATCGACCTTCGTCGGCCTGTTCTTCTTCGGCTGGAACAAGCTGTCCAAGGTGCAGCACTTGAGCGTGACCTTCCTCGTGGCGCTCGGCTCCAGCCTGTCGGCGCTGTGGATTCTGATCGCCAACGGCTGGATGAACAATCCCATCGGCGCCGAATTCAATTACGAAACCATGCGCATGGAGCTGACCAGCATCGGCGACGTCTTCTTCAACCCGGTCGGCCAGGTCAAGTTCGTGCATACCGTGGCGGCGGGCTATGTGACCGCATCCATGTTCGTGCTGGGCGTGTCGGCCTTCTACCTGCTCAAGGCGCGCGATATTCCGTTTGCGCTGCGCTCCTTCGCCATCGCCGCCGGTTTCGGCCTGGCCTCGACGCTTTCCGTGATCGTGCTGGGCGACGAATCGGGCTATACGGCCGGTGAGGTGAACAAGGTCAAACTGGCCGCCATCGAAGCGGAATGGGAAACCGAACCTGCGCCGGCCGGCATCACCGTGGTCGGCCTGCCCAGCGACGAACATGAGCGCACCGATTACGCGATCAAGATTCCCTACGTTCTGGGCCTGATCGCCACCCGCTCCACCGACAAGGAAGTGGTCGGCATCAAGGATTTGAAGAAGGACCACGAAGTCCGAATCCGCAACGGCATGAAGGCCTATGCCGCCCTGACCCGCCTGAAATCGGGCGACAAGTCGGAAGATGCGAAGCAAGCCTTCCAACAGGTGCAGCAAGACCTGGGCTATGGCCTGCTGCTGAAGAAGTACACGCCGAACGTGGTGGACGCCACCGAAGCGCAGATCAGGATGGCGGTCAACGATTCGATTCCCAAAGTGGCGCCGCTGTTCTGGTCCTTCCGCGGCATGGTCTTCCTCGGCATGCTGTTCCTGTTCATCTTCAGCGCCTCCTTCTACTTCCTGGTACGCAAACGCCTGGCGCAGCAGCGCTGGCTGCTAAAACTGGCCGTGTTCGCGATTCCCCTGCCCTGGGTCGCGGCGGAACTGGGCTGGATCGTGGCCGAATATGGGCGTCAGCCATGGACCATTGCCGGCATCCTGCCCACGCATTTGTCGGCCTCGAATATCCAGCCTGGCAGCCTGTATTTCAGCCTGGCCGGATTCGTCGGCTTCTACACCCTGCTGCTGGTGATCGAAATGACGCTGATGATCAAGTTCGCCCGCCTCGGTCCAAGCGCCCTGCACACTGGGAAGTACCACTGGGAACAACAGACCGCGAAATAAGGAGCCATCATGCTATTCGACTATGAAACCTATAAAGTAATCTGGTGGTGCTTCGTCGGCGTGCTGCTGCTGGGCTTTGCGCTCACGGGCGGCTTCGACTTCGGCGTCGGCATGTCCCTGCCCTTCCTCGGCAAGAACGACACCGAACGGCGCATCATGCTCAACACCGTCGGCCCCACCTGGGAAGGCAACCAGACCTGGTTCATCGCGGCCGGCGGCACGCTGTTCGCGGCCTGGCCCATGGTGTACGCGGCCGCCTTCTCCGGCATGTATATCGCGCTGATGGTCTGCCTGTTCGCGCTGTTCTTCCGGCCCGTGGGCTTCGACTACCGCAGCAAGCTGAAAGATCCGCGCTGGCGCAATGCCTGGGATTGGGGGCTGTTCGTGGGCGGTTTCGTGCCGCCACTAATCTTCGGCGTCGCCTTCGGCAACCTGCTGCTGGGCGTGCCCTTCCGCTATGACGAGATCCTGCGACTGGAATACACCGGCACCTTCATTCAGCTGCTGAATCCTTTCGGCCTGCTGGCTGGCTTACTGGCCGTCGCCATGCTGCTGATGCACGGCACCACCTTCCTGCAGCAGAAGGCCGATGGCATGGTGGCCGAACGCGCGCGCCGCCTGTCCATGGTCGCCGCCGTGCTGGTGATCGTGCTGTTTGCGGCGGCCGGCTTCTGGGTCGCGTACGGCATCGAAGGCTACCGCATCGTCGCCATGCCCGATGCGAATACGGCCTTCATGCCGCCCGCGAAAACCGTGGAACGCGCCGTCGGAGCATGGCTGGACAACTACAGCCGCTGGCCGCTGTCGATGGCCCTGCCGTTGGCCGCCTTCGCTGGCGCCCTGCTGGTGATAGCCTTCAGCGCAGCGCGCCGCAGCCTGCTGGCCTTCCTCGCCAGCGGCATGACCGTGAGCGGCATCATCCTGACAGCGGGCGTAGCGATGTTCCCCTTCGTGCTGCCCTCCTCGCTGCTGCCGGGCCACAGCCTGACGGCCTGGGACGGCGTCTCCAGCCACAAGACCCTGGGCGTGATGTTCTGGGTCGTGGCCCTGCTCCTGCCCATCATCGTGATGTACACCAGCTGGGTGTACCGCGTGGTGCGCGGCAAGGTCACCGAACAGCACATCCGCGACAACGAACATTCCGCTTACTGAAAGGAGCCGACTATGTGGTACTTCACCTGGATATTGGGCATCGGTCTGGCCCTGGCGCTGGCCATCATCAACGTCATGTGGCTGGAAGCGAATTACGCCTTCGGCCAGCGCGACGAGGAAACCACCCGCGCCAGCTTCGAGAACGCGCGCGCCGCCGAAAAAGACTAGCGCGCCCGCATCGGCAGGCCGCCTTGCGGCGGCCTGCCTTCTTATAGTTTCTTGTGATAGATAACAAAGCCCGGCTTCTCAGCGACCTTATCGTACAGCTGCATTGCCGCGACATTGGTTTCGCGCGTCTGCCAATAGACGCGGGGAATTCCAGCGGCTTTTGCATGCTCATATACGGCTTCGATTAGCGCCCGCCCCACACCCAGTCCCCTGGCATCTGCGGCAGTAAACAAATCCTGCAAATAGCAGCTAGGCGCTATTTGAATGGTACTTCTGTGATAAAGGAAGTGGACCAAGCCCAGCAGCTTGCCGCCGCGCTCCGCGACCATGGCGTGCACTGGCTCATATGGATCGAAAAAACGCGTCCACGTCATCTGGCTTATTTCCGGCGCCAGCGCAGTTTCTCCGGAACGTCCATAGAAGGCGTTGTAGCCCAGCCAAAGCACTTCCCATTCCGCGCGATCGCGTTTTTCCAGCGTGCGAATTACAAGCTCTTCACTCATAGTTTCTGGCTCAGTGTTTAAGATTGAAGGACTGCGTCGGCAGGTTACATTTTGATAGAAAGATAATTCATCTTATATAGTAAGATGAATTATCAAAAATATCTGCAATGTTTTATATGATACAAGGGAGACTACTGTTGTCGGTCAACGCAAAAAAGATAATCTCGAAGCATTGGCCGCTGCCGCTCATCCCTGCTGCAATATGGGCGGGGAAAGGATATTTCGAGAGCGGGGAATTGAATCTTCCCCTTTTCGCAATGCAAATCCTGGCTGGCGTGTTGGCATTATTCCTGATTCTCATGCCACTGGAATCTTTGCGGCAAAGAAAAGGAAATCAGAAAGGCTGAAGAGCATTCTACAGCGGCAACGGCAACACCGTCAGGCCACCCTGCAATAGCGGCCGGACCAGGATCTGGTACACGTCCATATCAAAGCGAGCCACAGGCAGCTTCCCACGCCGTTGGCCTTTCTGCGGTTCGGGACCGAGATAGCACCAGCGATCCACCCGCTGCACCTGACGCAGGCCGTCCGATTCTTCCACGATGCCGATCGCGCCCTCGTAAGGCCAGCGCGCCAGGCGCAAGGTCGCCAGCGCTTCGCGCAGACGGGCGGCATGCGCCTCGCCCCCCTCCTCGCCCGTGCAGGCGCCACGGCAGCGCGCGATCTGGCGCGCGAAGCAGGAGCGCCCCTTGGCTACTTTCTCCAACCCCGTCACGGCGGGACACAGGCCATGGCGCTCCACCAGCTCGCGCAAGGCTTCCAGCGCGGCGCGGCGGCTGCCGAACAGGCCATACAGGCCATCGGTCACGGCGAAATCGATCTCGTTGGCGAACACCACTTGCGGCGCGGGACCATCCAGGCTGAAGGAACACATCTCGCGGAAGCGGCGCAGCTTCTGGTTGAACACCGGCTGATGCTGGCGCACCAGTTGCGCCTCGCGCAGCAGCGCGCCGATTTCGCCACCGGTGCGTTCGAAATCGATGGAGACGGTGCGCGCCAGCATCTGCGACTCTTCCGCCGTGCGCAGATGGCTCAAGACGCGCAGGCGGATATTGATGCTCTTGCCGATGTAGATGGGCGTGCCGTCCGCATCGCGGAAGAAATACACCCCAGGCAGCGGCGGCAAGGCGTCGATGCAGTCGCGGGGAATGTGGGCGGGATAGCTGAATTGGAGAACGGGATCGCTGCAAACCAGCAGGCCTACCGAATTGACGTGGGTGCGCATGAGCTAATGATAGCGCCAGCAAGCACCTGTGGTACATTCACGCCTCCATGAAATACCTCAGCGCCTATTCCGAACAGACCCGTAGCCAGGTCGAACAGCTGCTTACCCAGGATCGCCTGGGCGAAGTCCTGCTGAAACGTTATCCGAAAGCCCACGATATCCGCACCGACCGCGCCCTGTACGACTATGTGCAGGAGCTGAAGACCGAGTATCTGCGCAATGCGGACCCGATCAACAAGGTCGCTTTCGATAACAAGATCCACGTCATCAACCACGCGCTCGGGCTGCATACCTCCATCTCGCGGGTCCAGGGCGGCAAGCTTAAAGCCAAGCACGAGATCCGCGTCGCCACCATGTTCAAGGACGTGCCGCTGGAATTCCTGCGCATGATCGCCGTGCACGAACTGGCCCACGTCAAAGAGAAGCAGCACGACAAGGCCTTCTACAAGCTGTGCACCTATATGGAACCGAACTATCACCAGTACGAGTTCGACGTGCGCCTCTACCTGACCCAGCTCGACCACTCCGGCCAGCGCCTGTGGTGAGCGGCATCCTTGCTTGGCCGGCGCCCGCTTCGGCAAACGCCGGCTACACGGCCACCCTGCGCACGCAGCGCGCATAGCCGTCGAAGCGGCGCTCGGTCGGATACGCGACGCCAGTGTCGAAGTCCTTGCACCAGGCCTCGTTTGCGAGGTCGCCCGCCTCGTTCGACCAATACCAGTTCGGCCTGAACCCGTCTTTCAGCGTCGCATAGAGCAGGATCTGCTCGCGCCGTGTGGGCAGGCTGTGGCCCTGGCTGCCGGCCCATTCCAAGGCAATCTCCCATGACCTGTGTACCAGCTCGCCGGCTTGCAGCAGCAGGTGGTAATCCGCGTCGCCATTGCAGCCGAGGACCAGGCCGGCGTACTGTTCGCCATGCCGCAATGGGAGAGGGGGAGCGGCCGATGGCGCAATTTCGACCCGGCGCACGGCGCAGGCGCGGCCGGAGTAGGTCTTGCGGTAATTGTATTGGGTGCCGTTGTCGAAATCGTGGCTCCATGCCATGCGCTGCAGAATGGCGTCCGCTTCCGATGACCAGTACCACTCGGTCGGAAAAACATAGCCCAGGTTGGCGTGCAGCAGGGCCAGTTCGTGGCGCGTCGGCAGACTGGCGCCTTGCTGTTCGGCCCAGTCGAGGGCGGCTTGCCAGGGCATGGCGTCGGCCTCGGCGGGCAGCAGAAACAGCTGATAACCAGCGGCGCCATCCTCGCCCGGCACGATGCCTGCGTAGCGTTCGTTTGCAACTGGCCTGCGATCGAATGATTGGGACATATATGAGGGAGAGTCGTGAGTCCAATATTATGCCTGGACGTGTTGCCGCGCGTAACGTTTCCCCTGGCATTTGCGCAAAGTGGTCTTATTGACAACTGAAAATTTACTAATTATCTTATGACTCCGATGACTTGATTTGGTAAAAACACTACTTTTCGAGGCATCATTCCCCTTTGACTCATAGGAGACATACCATGAAGAAAAGATTTGCATTGGGCGTACTCATGGCCGGCGTCATGCTGGGCGCTTTCGCTGCTGAAACCCGTTACTACCAGATTCATGGCTCACAAAACGTGGGGCCGGAGTATTGCGCGGAAGTATGGCCAGGTTCGCAGTTCAATGGCCTGCGCCAAGGCAGCGGCCCCTACTACTATATTTCCTGCATCAAATATTAATCCGTAAGCCGGCCCGGCGCCGCCGGGCTAGGGTGTTGCCCCATATCCACATTACTTTAAAGAATTCTGACATAGAGCAAAGCGCTGACTATACTGGCGCGATACGCCCTCACCCCGCGTCTCCCTTTCCGCTGCGGCCCAATCCCTCGCCGACAAAAAAACATGGTGCCGCACTACGCGCACCGCATTATTCATACGCGAGGGGCATATGGACCGGTTTGGCGTTCACACCACCAGTTTCAAATTCCGCATGACCGGCATGGTCGCCTGTTTCGCTTTCGCCGCTTCCGCCGGCGTGGCGACGATCGCCTTGGGCTTTGCCGAATCCGGCATCAAGAATATGCTGGGCGCGCAGGAGGTGTCGATGGTCGCCAGCGCCGCCGCCTATGTCGATCAGGATCTGGACGCCAAACAGCAGCAGCTCAAGGCCGTCACCGAACGCCTGCCCTTGGGCGAGGCGCCGTCTCCCGCCCGGCTGCAGACACTGATCGAGGAACACAGCTCGCTGCGCGACACTTTCTTCAACATCACCATCTTCGATATGAGCGGCAAGCTGGTCGCCAACCTGAATGACCGGCGCGCGGTGGGTACGATCAATGTGGCATCGCGCCCCTTTTTCCGCGATACCGTGCGCCTGCATGAAGGCGTGATTTCCGCGCCTTTCCTCAGCCTGCTGTCGAACAAGCCAGTGGTGGTGGTCACGGAACCGATCACCGATATGCACGGCCGCCTGCTGTACGTGATCGCGGGCGCCATCGACTTGCAGCGTCCCAGCTTCGCCGGCCAGATCGACGCCATGTATAACGGCACCTCGGCCCATCTATTTATTATGAGCCGCGAAGGCGTGGTGATCTACCATCCCGACCGCTCGCGCATCCTGAGCCGCGTGGATGCCGCCAGCAGGAGCTGGGGACCGGAACTGAACCACGCGCTGAAAGCCAGCCCTGGCTGGTCGGAAGGCCCAAGCATCAACGGTCCCGCCCTGATTGCCAGCGAAACGCTGCACAAAACGGAGTGGATCATCGGCGCTGCCTATCCGGTGCAGGAAGCCTTCGCGCCGCTGCTGGCCAGCCGCCACAAGGCGATGGCGGCATCGGGCGTGGTCGCGGTGCTGGCGGCCCTGCTGGGCTGGTGGCTGACCTGGCGCATGCTGCGTCCCCTGAGCCAGTTGCGCAGCCACGTCGCCCAGATCACGGCGGGCAATGCCAATATCGAAGTCTTCAACGCCAAGACCCGCGACGAATTCGGGCAGCTCAGCCGCGCCTTCTACAAGCTGTCCATGCAGCGCCGCGCTGCCGAAGACGATCTGCTGCGCATGGCCACCACCGACGCGTTGACCGGCGTGCACAACCGCCGCATGTTCGACGAAATCCTGCCGCAGGCGGTGGCGCGCGCGGGCCGCAACCGCAGCAATCTGGCGCTGGCCCTGCTGGACGTGGACTACTTCAAGACCATCAACGACACCCTGGGCCATGCCGCCGGCGACGCCGTGCTGGTCGAATTCGCGCGCCGCCTGCGCAGCTGCGTGCGCCTGACCGACACGGTAGCGCGCCTGGCGGGCGACGAGTTTGTCATCATCTTCGAGCAGGTGGACGATACGGGCATGGTGTCCCAGCTGGGCGAGAAAATTCTGGAAGCCATGCAGGCGCCCTTCCAGGTGGAAGGCAAAGCCCTGGTCGTCACGGCCAGCATCGGCATCGCCGTCAAAACGCGCACCGCCGCCGCGCCGCTGGAAATCCTGCGTGCCGCCGACCAGGCGCTCTACGGCGTCAAGGCCGCCGGCCGCAATGGCTTCGCATTAAACACCGTAGGCCAGGAGCGGGTGGTCGCGATCGAACCGTCGCTGGAAGGACAGGCGGCATAAGCATATAGCCGTGCTTTGGGTCTGCACGCATATCCCACGAAGTGGTACATTATGATCTGCACGACAGCACTGATCGTCGCCGTTCATGCGAAGCCCATCCATGCCTGCCTCAACACATACAGGATTTCTCACAAGGGTATTTAAGGCAAAAGATTTTGCCAAATCCGCAAAGAGGCGTCGCATTCACGATACTGAGCTATGTGCGGCGATTGCGCATGTTCAGGCTGCGCCGCATCAATACTCGCTAGGAGGCGGTGTCTACAAGAAGCGCCTGAACGACAATATGGATCGTTCAATCATTCTTGCCCATGGCGGACAAAATTGGTTTTATGTTTATCTATTTCAGAAAAGCGACAAGGAAAGCCTTGACGGCGTGGAGCTGGATAACTTCAAGCGTATTGCAAAAACGCTTGCCACTCTGACTCCTGAGATGCTTGCGGCAGCAATCCAGGCGGGCAGTTTTATAGAGATTTGCCATGAACACTAGAGTACGCACCAAACCGGCAAGTGCCGATGTGCAGAAAATCGAGAGCACATCGCCCCGGCAATCCAGGCCTCGCGCCAAGAGCGGGGCGCTAGAAGCAATCCACAAAATTGCGAAAGACCTGCATGCAGTCGGCGCCATCGACAAGGAAACAATGCGCTCATTCGATGCGTCCTGTCTCATGCCCGCTCCTGCTTTTACACCCAAAAAAATTGCAGCCATACGAAAAAGTGCTGGTATGAGTCAGCCTGTATTTGCCATGCACTTGGGTACAAGCAAATCCACTATCGCCAAATGGGAATCGGGAGAGAAATCACCCAGCGGCCCATCGCGCAAGCTCCTTGAAGTCGTCGCCAGGCATGGCATAGGCATCCTGACTAGCGTGTGAAGAACGAGGCTTGCTGAAATCACAGACCGGCGAGGATCTGCTCCACGCGTTCGGCAGACAGGGCGCCGATGTACTGGCCCAGGCGGATCTCGCGGACGGCGCTGGAACTCATTGGGATTTGAGCCGTTCCAGCAAGGCGCGCGGGTCGGTTTCGACGTGCATCAGGGCCGCGTGCTGGGGACGCACAAAGCCCTGGCTGCGAGCGTGCTCGACGAAGTCCATCAGGCGGTCGTAGTAGCCGTTCATATTCAGCAGGCCGACCGGCTTGCTGTGGATGCCGATCTGCGCCCAGGTCAGCATCTCGAACAGCTCTTCCAGCGTGCCCAGGCCGCCCGGCATGGCGATGAAACCATCCGACAGTTCGGCCATCATGGCTTTGCGCTCGTGCATGTCCTTGACGATGAACTGGCGCGTCAGGCCGTTATGGGCCACTTCGCGCTCCACCAGCTTGGTCGGAATCACGCCCGTCGCCTCACCGCCAAGGCGCAGCACTTCGTCGGCGATGATGCCCATCAGGCCCACATTGCCGCCGCCATAGACCAGGGACATATTCTGCTCCACCAGCGCCGCCGCCAAGGCGCGCGCGCCTTCCGCGTAGAGCGGATCGGCGCCGGCATTGGCGCCGCAATAAACACATACGGTCTTGATCACGTTATTTGAGTTTCTTCAGATATTCTTCGGAGAGTTTCTGGAACAGTACGCTGGTTTCGCCGCGCAGATAAGGGCCGATCTGCGACAGCACCTGATAACAGCCGCGCGCCAGGGCGTCGGCCATCGATTGCTGCTCGCTGTATTTACGCGGATTGCGCACGTATTCGTAGGACAGCCAATACGTCGCCACCACCACCATATTCGTGGCCATGGCTTCGATGGCGTTATCGCTCGCTTCCAGCGAATTTTCGCTGCGCAGGTCGAAGCACAGCTGCTTGGCGACCTTGATCTTGTGCGCCAGGATCTGCTTGAAGTGCAGTTCCAGCTTGCGGTTGCGCGAGAGCAGGTCGTTCAGGTCGCGGTAGAAGAAGCGGTAGCGCCAGATCAGCTCAAACATCAGGTGCAGGTAAAGCCACACGTCTTCGATATTCGAGCGCCGTCCGTCCGGCACTTGCAGGATGCGTTCGATCTCCGCTTCAAACTGCACGAAAATCGAATTGACGATATCGTCCTTGTTGCGGAAATGGTAGTAGAGATTGCCGGGAGAGATATTCATCTCTTCGGCGATGACTGTGGTTGTTATATTCGGTTCGCCAAACTCATTGAACAGTCGCAGGGATAATTCCAGAATCCGTTCCCGAGTGCGGCGTGGCGCTTTTTGTAGCATAGCAGGCGTTCTCTATTATTTCTCCTGCAAGCATAACACCGATAGTGCCTATTCCAGAAGTTCCATTCCCTTCAAGCAGGCTTTTTACGCGACTTTGAAGTCTTGATAATGGGCTTTTCCGCCTTTTTAGCGGCAGGCTTTTTGACCGTGCCGGCGGTTTTGGCGGCTTTGACGGCAGATTCTGCCGCCGGCGCGGCCTTTGTCCGGCTTTTCTTCGGCGCGGGCGCGCCAGCCTTCAAGGCTGCGACCTGGCTGCTTAATTCTTCGACGCGGGCGATCAGGGCGTCGATATCCTTGCGCATCGGGACGCCGATGGAGATCAGGGCGCGCGTGACGCGCTCTTCGAAGATCTGTTCCAGCCGGTCCCAGGAACCGTCCGCATGCCGGCCCACGCCATCGGACACGCTGCTCATGGTGTCGCGCACTTCGGCGGCCGGCGCCTTGGCCGGCTCGCGGTTGCGCTTTTGCAGCTCGGCGAAAGCGCCAAGTCCGGCCTGCCAGACCTGCTGCGCCGAGCGGCGCACGGCCTTGGCCATCTGCTCGTCGCTCATCACCGCCACCTTCGCTTTTTTTACCATTTGCCGCCCCCGCTCTGTCTTGTGTCGAAGCCCATTTTAGTAAGCAAAACTAGAACGGGGCTTCTAATGCAAGCCACTATGAACGCCATTCATGCGCTCATAAACCAGGGTCATTCAGGCCGCAACTTGCTGGCTGCTGCCATGCAGCTGGCCATGCAGGCGGAAGCCTTCGCGGATATTCTCGCGCAGCACCGCACCCTTCCACGGCTTGGTGTAGAAGCGGTCGATGGCGCCATGGTTGATGGCGGCCATGATGGGCGTCAGGTCGGCGTAGGCCGAGAGCATGATGCGGAAGGTGTCCGGCGCCAGGTTCTTGACGCGCTCCATGAATTCGGTGCCGCTCATCAAGGGCATGCACTGGTCGCATAGGATCACCTGCACGCGGTGGCGCGCCAGGATGTCGAAGCCTTCGGCCGCGGTCTGCGCCGTCAGGATGCGGTAGCCGTCCTGCGACAGGAAGTCGCTCAGCACATCGAGCATGAAGGCATCGTCGTCCACGATCAGCAGGGTTTGCTGCTCGACGATGCTTTCATCCACCGGCGCCTGCAGGTATTTGCCTTCGGTGATCATCAGCTCGAATTCCTCTTCCGGCACCGGGCGGCTGAAGTAATAGCCCTGCATCTCGTCGCAGTCGTGGCGGCGCAGATAGGACAGCTGGGCGTCCTTTTCCACGCCCTCCGCGATCACTTTCAGCTTCATGCTGTGCGCCATATTGATGATGGCCAGCACGATGGCCGCGTCGTCGGGATTGCTGGTCACTTCGCGCACGAAGGCGATATCGATTTTCAGCTTGTCGATGGGGAATCGCTTCAGATAAGCCAGCGAGGAATAGCCGGTGCCGAAATCGTCGATGGAAATCTTGATGCCGAGCGCTTTCAGGTTCTGCAGCACGGTGATGGTTTCCTCGGCATTCGACATCAGCGAGCTTTCCGTCAGCTCCAGCTCCAGCAGCTCGGGCGCGATATCGTGCTCCTTGATGGCGCGCATCACCTCTTCCTCCAGGCCGCCGACGAAGAACTGGATGCCGGACACATTGACCGACAGTTGCACCTGGCCGGTGCGCGCCTTGCTCCATTTCGAAATCTTGCGGCAAGCTTCGTGGATCACCCAGGTGCCGACGCGCACGATCAGGCCCGTCTCTTCCAGCAGCGGGATGAACAGGGCCGGCGAGACCATGCCGTGGCCGGGCCGCTTCCAGCGGATCAGCGCCTCGGCGCCGCTGATGCGGCCGGTGGCGATATGCACCTTGGGCTGGAAGTAGAGCGTGAATTCCTCGTTCTCGATGGCCCGGCGCAGCGCGTTCTCCATATCGAGGCGGGCCAGCGACTGGGCGTTCATCTCGGCCGTGAAGAAGCGGAAGGCGTCGCGCCCGGCCTCCTTGGCGCGGTACATGGCCGTGTCGGCGTACTGGATCAGGGTGTCGGGATCGGTGCCGTCGTCGGGATAGACCGAGATGCCGATGCTGGCCGTGACCGTGACTTCATGGCCTTTCAGGTCGAAAGGCTGGCGCATCGCTTCGCGGATCTTGTCGACCACGGCGATGGCGTTCTGCGCGCCTTCGGGCAGCATCAGGATGGCGGCGAATTCGTCGCCGCCGAAGCGGCCGATGGTGTCGCGCACGCGCAGGCAGTCGACCAGGCGGCTGGAGAACTGGCGCAGCAGCTCGTCGCCGATGGTGTGGCCGAGCGTGTCGTTGATGTTCTTGAAGCGGTCCATATCCAGGAAGAGCACGGCCAGCGCCCAGCGGTGTTCGCCGGCCTGCTTCAGCGAGTGGCTCAGCGAATCGTAGAACTGGCTGCGGTTGGGCAGGCCGGTCAGCGTGTCGAAATGGGCCAGCTTGAGCAGGCGCTGCTCGGCTTCCTTGCGCTCGGTGATGTCGCGCGCCACCGCCACCAGAATCCAGTTCTGTCCCGAACGCAGGGTGCGGCGCTGCACTTCCACCGACAGCGGCGAACCGTCCTTGCGCTGCAGCAGCAGCTCGGCCATGGCCCCGCTCTGGTCGCCCGAGAGCAGCTTGTCGTACAAGTCTTCCAGCTGGGTCAGCGCCCCGCCCTGGCGCCGCTCCGGCCCCACGCGCAGGAAGTCTTCGCGCTCGTAACCGAGCATGCGGCAGGCCGTGACGTTGACGTCGACGAAGCACTGGTTGGCGCGGTCGACCAGGAAGATGGCGTCGGCCGTGGCATCCATCGCCAGGCGGAAGCGGCGCAAATCTTCATCGAGGCGGATGCGCGCATTCATGTCCAGCTGGAGCTGGGCGTGGTGGCGCTTGATTTCC
Organism: Massilia sp. BJB1822; assembly: GCF_013369485.1. Taxonomy (GTDB): domain Bacteria; phylum Pseudomonadota; class Gammaproteobacteria; order Burkholderiales; family Burkholderiaceae_D; genus Rugamonas. The sequence goes on along the minus strand of NZ_JABWEB010000015.1, from coordinate 24,672 downwards.
TCGTACAGCAGCAGGTTTTCGTAAGCGCCCGCGATCTGGGCCGACACCGTCACGGCCACGCGCTCGTCGACTTCGCTGAATTCCGAAGCGCCCAGCTTGTCCACCAGATACAGCCAGCCGTGGATGCGCTCATGCGAAATGATCGGCACGCCCAGGAAGGAATGCACCGGCAGATGGCTGCCCGGCAGGCCCAGCGACGAGGGGTCGCCGCCCACGCCGCTGCTGCGCACCGGCTGGCGCGTCTCCAGCAAGGTGCCGAGGATGCCCGCGCGCGGCGACTGCACCAGCAATTCGCCCGACTGGTTGGCGCCGCAGCAGGCGAAATAGCTGAGTTCCCCCGCGCCCGGCGCCAGCACGCCGATGCAGGCATATTTCGAGACGCAGATATTCTGCGCCACGCGGCAGCCGATCTCGATCAGCGCCTGCGGGTCGCGCTCGGCCCCCAGGTCGATGCCCAGCTCGATCAGCGCCGTCAGCCGCAGACTGACCGCCTGCAAGCTGGACAGCGAACGCGACAGCCTGTCCGTCATATTATTCAGATGGTCCGGCTCGCCGTCCTGCGCCTCGCCGCCGTGGTTGGCCAGCTGGGTGATCTGCAGGCTGCTCGATTCCAGCTCGCCCAGGTATTCGGCCATCGTATCGTCGATGCCCATCAGCCGCCCTTCGCTGGGCGGCTCGGGCACGAAGGCCGGCACCGTCTCCACGCTGTGCACCGTGCCCAAGGCTTCGTGCACGGTGCGCAGGATCACGTCCGGGTCGGACGGCTTGGGCAGCACCCAGCGCACGCCGCAAGCCTCGGCCACGGCCATCGCCTCGCGCTCGCGGTAGGTGGCGGTGTAGAAGATCACCGGCACGTCGGCCGTTTCCGGATTGCTGTGCATGCGGGTGACGAATTCGTAGCCATCCATATTCGGCATCAGGATGTCCGAGATCACCAGATCGGGGCGCTCGTTCTGCACCATCTTCAAGCCTTCGGCCCCATTCGCCGCTTCCAGCAGGCGGTGGCCGCTGTAGCCAAGCAGGGTCAGCAGGAACTCGCGGTTCAGCACATGGTCGTCGACAATCAGGATGGTCGCCGTCTCAAGCGGCACCGGGGGCTCGCCCGCCCCCGGCAAAAAAGACTCGATCTGGCTGACGAAGGTGTCCGGCTCGATGGGCTTGCCGATATAGCCGTCGAAGCCGGCCGCCAGCAGGCGTTCGCGGTCGCCCACCATGGCCAGGGCCGTCACGGCCAGGGCGGGAATGGTGCACAGCACGGGATCTTGCTTGAGTTCGGCCACCACGCCATAGCCGTCGAGCTTGGGCAGGTGCACGTCGCAGATGATGAGGTCGGGCCGCTCGCGCTGCGCCGCCGCCACCCCTTCTTCGCCGTCATGGGCCATCAGGGGCGTGTAGCCGAAGGCCCGCAACAGATAGACCATCAGCTCCATATTGGTGGGATTGTCTTCGATGATGAGGATGCGCGCCGACATTTGCACTCCTGATTAATTGCCCCGCGCGCCAAGGCGCCGAGCCGACATTAATTTTCCCCCAGTATCGCTTATTCCAGCGGGAGGGAGAGCGCGAAAGTGCTGCCTACGCCGGGGCGGCTATCGCAAGTGATGTTTCCTTTCAACAGTTCCGCCAGTTTTTGGCTCAAATGCAGGCCCAGGCCGGTGCCTTCGAACTGCCGGGTCGAGCCCTGGTCGATCTGGGTGAACGCTTGGAACAGTTGATCCTGGTCTTCGGGCGCAATGCCGACGCCGGTGTCGCGCACGCTGATGACGGCGCAGCGCGCGCCATCCTGCTGGCGCACTTCCAGAGTAACACTGACTTCCCCGCTTTCGGTGAACTTGAGCGCATTATTCAACAGATTCAGCAAAATCTGCTGCAAGGCGCGCCGGTCGCTGTGCACGCTGAGCGGGGCCGGCGGCGCGCGGAAGCTCAGGCCCAGGCTGCGCTGGCGCGCCTGCGGCCGGAACAGCAGCATCATCTCGTCGAGCAGGGCGCGGCAATCGATCGGCTCCAGGTTCAATTCCACCTTGCCCGATGCAATCTTGGTCAGGTCCAGCAAGTCGTTAATCAGCGACAGCAGGTGGCGCGCGCTGGACTGGATGGTGCGCAGCTGGCGGTCCTGTTCGCGGTTGACGGGGCCGGGCAGCTTCATCAGCATGGTGCCGGTGAAGCCGATGATGGAATTGAGCGGGGTGCGCAACTCGTGCGACATGGCAGCCAGGAAGCGGTCCTTGGCCAGGTTGGCATTGGCCAGCTCGGCATTTTTTTCCTGCAGCGCCTGCTCGAAGCGGCGCCGTTCGCTGATGTCGCGGATGGCGCTCATGACCAGCAGGCCATCGCCGGTCTGCACCGGGTTCAGGCTGATCTCGACCGGGAACTCGACGCCATCCTTGCGCAAGCCATACAGCTCGCGGCCGGCGCCCATGGGGCGCAACTGGGGATGATGCTGATAGCCATTGCGCTGCGCCACGTGGCCGGCGCGGAAACGCGCCGGCATCAGCTGTTCCAGCTTCATGCCGGGCAGTTCGCCCGCGGCATAGCCGAACAGGGTGCCGGCCTGACTATTGGCCAGCACGATATGGCCGTCGCCATCGGCCAGCACAATGGCGTCGGGCACGAATTCAAGCAGCCCGCCGAAGCGGGCCTCCGCATATGCCATTTCATCGCGAATCAGCATGACGCCTTCGGTGGCCATCGTAAGCATTCCGGAGAGGAGCCTGTTCCCACCATACATCATTCGCGGGCGGAAAATCTCTCAAAAACTCACCATGCGGGATGGCGCACGCGCGCTGCGCCGCCCAAGCTCAGCGCAGCGCCGCCGCGCTGTCGGGCGCGCCACACTGGCCGGCCGCCGTGCCGGAGGCGGCCAGGATTTCGGCCAGCACGCGGCACTGCACTTGCGGATGGCGGCCCAGCGCCACATGGCCGATGCCACCGAACTCGATATTGCGCGCCCCCGGCAGCAAGCTGGAATCCTGCGGCGCGATGATATTGTCGTGATGCGACCAGATCGAGGTAAACAAGGCACGCCGCGCCGCATCCTCGCTGGCGGCCAGGCGCGCCAGCCATTCGCTGCCGCGCCGCATCTGGCGCGCATTGCTGCCCACGCCCAGCGTCGCCAGCGCGGTGCCGTGGTGCGGCGTGCCCAGCGTGACCACGCGCGCCACGCGCGCGGCGCCGTGCTGGCGCAGCCAGGCGCGCGTCACCAGTCCGCCCATGCTGTGCGCCACCACCACCAGGCGCGGCGCGCCGCTGGCTTGCAGCAGGCGCTGCGCGGCCTCCTCCAGCAGCGGCACAAAGTCGTCGATATCGGCCGCCACCGGTTCCAGGTCCAGCGCCAGGTGGCTGACGCGCTCGCGCCGCAGCACTTCGGCCAATTGCGTCCAGTAGCCGCCGTTGCAGCCATAGCCATGCACCAGCAGCACGGGCAAGGCGCAGGGCTGGCTGGCGAGATGCATCTGCGGCCGGTGGCGCAGCATGGTCCAGGACGAGGCCAGCATGGTGGCGCCGTATTCTTCGAAGAACAGGTGCAGGCGGCCGATCCAGTCCAGCCGGTGCTGGGCCGGCAAGGGACTGCGCGCGCGGTGGCTCAGGCGGAAATTGCTGGCCGTGATGGCCAGGCGCACCAGCAGCACGCCCAGCAAGGCCGCCAGCAGGGCCACGTCGAGCGCGAACAGCTGGGCGGCCAGATACCAGAAGAGCAGCAGCGCCAGCAGCTGCAAGCCCATGATCGCGCTCAGGATGCGGCGGACCATGGCCTAGCCCAGAACGCGGTCCGCGCCCGGCGCCAAGGGGGCGCCATCGGCCACGCTGGCAGGCGGGGCTTCCGGCCGCGGCGCCGGGCGTCCGGTCAGCTGCTGCGCCAGGCCGCTGGCCAGGCGCGCCGCGATGCCGTAGATGGTCAGTTGCGGATTGGCGCCGATCGAGGTCGGGAACAGCGAACCGTCGTGCACCGACACATTGTCCAGGCCACGGTAGCGGCCCAGGGGATCGACCACGCCATGGCGCTCGTCGCCGGCCATGGTGCAGCCGCCCATCACGTGGGCCGAGACCACCCGCGTCAGCAGGCTTTGCATGGGCAGGCCGGCGATGCCCTGCTTGGCTTCGGCCCAGCTGCCATAGGCGGGCGCCAGCTCGTGCACCGGCGTCACCGTCAGCGCGCCGGCCGCGAACTGGATTTCGGCCATGCTCAGCAGCGCGCGGCGCGCGCCCTGCCACAGGTAATCGCTGATCGGATAGTCGAGCACCGGCGAGCCGTCGCTGCGCAGTTCGACCGCGCCGCCCGGCGACTCGGCGTGGAAGCCGTCGCGCAGCAGCGCCAGCAAGGCGTGCAGATGGGGGAAGCTGGTCATGGCTTCGGCATGCGTCGCGCCGAAGCCGGCCATGGTGGTGGCCATCAGCAGCGGATGGATGGGCGGCGCTTCCAGCTTGTAACCTACAGGGCCGTCGATCGGCTGGGTTTCCAGGAAGTGGTCGGAATACACCGATTGCGGCGCGCCCGCATAACCGTCCACGCGCTGGGCAAAACGTCCGGCCGACACCAGGGTGGGATGGAGGAAGGTGCGCCGGCCCAGCAGGCGGCCCGGGTCGGGCGCATTCGAGCGCAGCAGCAGGGCCGGCGAGTTGATGGCGCCGCCGGCCACCACGAAGTGGCGCGCGCGCAGCGTCAGGCGGCGGCCGGTGGGCGCGATGCCGTCGGCCGCCAGGGCGCTGCATTCGAGCCGGTCGGCATGCTCGCCTTGCAGCACGAAACGCTCGGCGCGCGCGCGCGTCAGCAAGGTGGCGCCGTGCTCCAGGGCGGCGGGAATGGTGGTCACCAGCATCGACTGCTTGGCATTGGTGGGGCAGCCCATGCCGCAGTAGCCCAGGTTCCAGCAGCCGTTGACATTGCGCCGGATGACGCCGGTGGGAATGCCCAGGTGCATGGCGCCGCGCCGCAGCAGGTCGTTGTTCTCGTTGGGCGGCACCGACCAAGGGCTGATGTGCAGGCGCGCTTCCATCATGGCGAACCAGGGTGCCATCTCGGCCGCGCCATAGCCGGACAGGCCGAATTCGCGCTGCCAGAAAGCCAGCGTGGAGGGCGGCGTGCGGAAGCTGGTGGTCCAGTTGATGACGGTGGTGCCGCCCACGGTGCGGCCCTGCAGGATGTTGATGGCCTTGTCGCGCGTCTTGCGCGCCGCCGATTCCTGGTACAGCGCGGGATAGGCCTCGGCCTCGCGCATCTTGAAGTCGCGCGAGGATTTCAGCGCGCCCTCTTCCACGATCAGCACCTTGAGGCCGGCCAGGGCCAGGATTTCGGCCGTGACGCCGCCGCCGGCGCCGCTGCCCACCACCACCACATCGGCCTCGTAAGTTTCGTCCCGCTCCAGGCGGGACGCGTCGACCACCTGCCAGCCGGCGGCCAGGCCGGCCAGGATCGGGTCGGGAATCGGCGAGCCGGAGGCGGCGGACGCCGAGGCTGAGGCCGTTTGCACAGGGATGCTCTTCATCAGCTCAGCTCCTTCAGCGGGCCGGGATAGCCGATGGCGCTCCAGGTGGCGGGATCGGCATACCAGCCGGCCAGCACCAGATCGTGCAGCGCGTGATAACCCGATTGCAGCAGGCCGAGACGGTGCTTGCGCCAGTTGTCGAGGAAGGCGGCCACCTGGTCGGGCCGCGCCTGCTCCCAGGGCGGCACGCCGGCCAGCAGACGGCGCGTGGGCGCCAGGGTCAGCAAACCGAAGAGGTCTTGCACTTCGCGCTGGGTGGCCAGCGGCAAGCCCAGGATGGCGTGGCGCACGCGCTCCACCGTAGCGGCGACGGCGGCGGCGCGCGCCAGTGGCTCGGCCGGCAGCATGGGGCCGGCCAGCGCCGGCACCAGGGCCGTCAGCATGGCTTGCCCGGCCGGGCTGAGACGAAATTCCGATGAAGAAGCCGGCGCACTGTGCCAGCGGTAAGCCGCGCCGCCCGCCGCCAGCACCGCGGCGCCGGCCAGGCCGACCTTGAAAAATGCCCTGCGTGAAGTCTGCATATCTCCCTATCCTTATAGATTTTTTATCTAGTGTAACCAGAGGACAAGGGAGAAATTAGAGGGCGGCGTCTATTTTTTAGGCATGCCGTCCTGCATGCGGCGGGCAATGCCGCGCAGGATATTCACCTCTTCCTTTTCCAGGCCGGCGCGCGCAAACAGGCGCTTCAGGCGCGGCATCAGCTTGCGCGGGTTGCCGGCGTCGAGGAAGCCGATCTGCACCAGACCCTGCTCCAGATGCTCGTACATGCCCTCGATCTGGGCCAGGCTGGCCGCTTCGCCGTGGAAGCCCACTTCGCTGGCCGCGCGCTGGCCCTCCAGCGCCGCCATGCGGCATTCGTAGACCAGCACCTGGGCCGCCTGCGCCAGATTGAGCGAGGAGTAATCGGGATTGGCCGGGATATTGATCAGCACATTGCATTGCTCCACCACCTCGTTGGGCAGGCCGAAGCGCTCGTTGCCGAAGATCAGGGCCGCTTGCAGCTCGGGCGTGGCCACCAGCTGGCCGGCCAGCTCGCGCGGCGTCAGCACCGGCGGCGAGAATTCGCGCAGCCGGGCCGAGACGGCGGCCGCGAAATTCACGCCGTCGAGCGCCTCGGCCATGCTGCCGACGATGCGCGCCGCCGCCAGAATGTCCTGGGCGCCGCTGGCGAAAGCCACCGCTTCCTCATGCTCCAGCGCGCCCTCGAAACGCGGATTGACCAGCACCAGCTGGCCAAAGCCCATGGTTTTCATGGCTCTTGCAACAGCGCCAATATTGCCAGGACGACTAGTTTCCACCAGCACCACGCGCAGGCGCTGAAAAAGAGTGGCTGTGATTTCGGGCTGCTTCATTTAAAATAGCGGAATTCGGTGCTGTGGATGGGGCCGCATTCTACCCTCTCCCGGCGCCACGCTCTTTAATTCATTCTTGTTCACACTCTGCCGCTGCCTGCAAGACGACGTCTTGCTGCGGGCGGCAGCGTCTATTTTACGGAAGCTACCATGCACCCAATGCTCAATACGGCCGTGAAAGCCGCACGCCGCGGCGCCGCCGTCATCAACCGCGCCTCTTTCGATCTGGACCGCGTTATCGTCAACGAAAAAGACCATAACGACTTCGTCACCGACGTCGACCAGGCCGCCGAACAGGCCATCATCGAGGTGCTGAGCAAGGCTTATCCCGACCACTCCTTCATCTGCGAAGAGTCGGGCGCTTCCGCCAATGTGAACGACGAGACTGAATTCGTGTGGATCATCGATCCGCTGGACGGCACCACCAACTTCATGCACGGCTTCCCGCAGTATGCGATCTCGATCGCGCTGCAGCAGCGCGGCGTCATCACCCAGGCCCTGGTCTACGACCCGGTGCGCAACGACCTGTTCACCGCCACCAAGGGCGCCGGCGCCTACCTCAACGAAAAGCGCATCCGCGTCAACAAGCTCGACCGCGTGGCCAACGCCCTGCTCGGCACCGGCTACAAGGTCGGCAGCCCGGCCGCCCTGCATGAATACCTGAAGATGTATGGCATCATGGCCGAACGCAGCCATGGCGTGCGCCGCGCCGGCTCGGCCGCCTTGGACCTGGCTTACGTCGCCTGCGGCCGCCTGGATGGCTTCTATGAAAAAGGCTTGAAGCCGTGGGATATCGCGGCCGGCGCCCTGCTGGTGACGGAGGCGGGCGGCATCGCCGCCGAATTCAACGGCGAAACCAAGTATATGGAAAGCGGCAATATCGTCGCCGCCAGCCCGAAAGTCTTCGGCCAAATGCTGGGCCTGCTGGCGGAATTTGCATAAAAGAAACAACCCTGTAGAAATTGTTACAAAATAAAGGGGGCGAAAGCCCCCTTTTTCGTTTCCGTAGCGAAACACATTCCTGCGAACACTGTTATACTTCTCCCTTGCGGATCGGCAACCTGCCCGCCCGCACCTTGCTAATCACCAGCCAGTGCATGGCGCGGCCATGTACGCCGCGGGCCACATGCCCGGGCTACTCTGTAAAGATTTATATGCCATTTTCACAACTCGGCTTGTCTGAAGCCATTGTCCGTGCCGTGCTTGAAACCGGTTACACGACGCCTACCCCGATTCAAGCCCAGGCCATTCCTGCCGTGCTGAACGGCGGCGACCTGCTGGCGGGCGCCCAGACCGGCACCGGCAAGACGGCCGGCTTCACGCTGCCGATCCTGCACCGCCTGTCCACGGACGCCACCGGCATCAAGCTGGCCAACGCCACCTCGCCGCGCGCCATCCGCGCCCTGATCCTGACCCCGACCCGCGAACTGGCGGCCCAGGTCGAGGAAAGCGTGCGCACCTATGGCAAGTACACCAAGCTCAATTCGGCCGTGATCTTCGGCGGCGTCAGCATCAACCCGCAGATCAAGCAGCTGCGCCACGGCGTCGACATCCTGGTCGCCACGCCGGGCCGCCTGCTCGACCATATGAGCCAGGGCACGATCAAGCTGGACCAGATTGAAATCCTGATCCTCGACGAAGCCGACCGCATGCTCGACATGGGCTTCATCCGCGACATCCGCAAAGTGCTGGCCGCCCTGCCGCCGAAGCGCCAGAACCTGCTGTTCTCGGCCACCTTCTCCGACGAGATCAAGGCCCTGGCCGACGGCCTGCTGGACAAGCCGGCCACCATCGAAGTGGCGCGCCGCAACTCGACCTCCGAGATCATCGCGCAGAAAATCCACCCGGTCGACCGCGACAAGAAGCACCCCATGCTGTCGCACCTGATCCGCTCGCAGAACTGGAACCAGGTGCTGGTGTTCACGCGCACCAAGCATGGCGCCAACAAGCTGGTCGAACAGCTGGGCGGCGACGGCATCGGCGCCATGGCCATTCACGGCAACAAGAGCCAGTCGGCGCGCACCCGCGCCCTGAGCGAATTCAAGGACGGCACCCTGCGCGTGCTGGTCGCCACCGACATCGCCGCGCGCGGCATCGACATCGACCAGCTGCCGCATGTGGTCAACTACGACCTGCCGAACGTGCCGGAAGACTATGTGCACCGCATCGGCCGCACCGGCCGAGCCGGTGCCACAGGCGAAGCCGTGTCCCTGGTCTGCGTCGACGAGCACGATATGCTGAAAGACATCGAAAAGCTCATCAAGCAGACCCTGCCGCGTGAAGTCATCGCCGGCTTCGAACCCGACCCGAACGCCAAGGCCCAGCCGATCCAGCTGCGCAGCGGCAGCGGCCACCACCGCAATCCGCGTCCAGGCGGCGCTGGCGGCCGTGGCAAACCCGGCGGCGGCAACGGCCAAGGCAAACCGCGCAGCGCCGCCGGCAGCAGCGGTGGCGGCAATGGCGGCGCCCGCAGCCCAGGCGGCGCGGGCAATGGCGGCGGCCAGCGTCCCGCCGCCAACCGCAACGCCCCGCGTCCCGGCGGCAGCGGGGCCCAGCACCGCAGCGGCGGCCGCGGCCGCTAACTTTCTTTGATCTAACGCAAACAATGTCCACCCTGGTGCCAGGCACTGGAGTCGGACATTGTTTGATCTAAATCAGCAAATGTCCCACCCTGGTCCTCGGCGGCCCCGTCAGGCACCACGGTGGGACATTTTTTGATCTGGCGCAAACGACGGGGTTTGCGGGTAGGATGGGGGCTTTGCGCGCGCGCGGGGTCCTTTATGCCGAAACTGGCTGCGAATTTGTCGATGCTGTTTACGGAGCTGCCGTTTTTGGAGCGCTTTGCCGCTGCGCAGGCGGCGGGCTTTGGGGCGGTGGAATTTCTGTTTCCGTATGCTTTCGAGCCCGACGAGATCGCGCTGCGCTTGCGCCGTCATCAGTTGCAGCTGGTGCTGCATAATCTGCCGCCGGGCGATTGGGCGGCCGGCGAACGCGGCCTGGCTTGCGATCCGCGCCGCCAGGAGGAGTTCCGCGCCGGCGTGGCCTTGGGCCTGGAGTACGCAACGGCGCTGGGCGTGCCGCGCCTGCATTGCATGGCGGGCATCCTGCCGCCGGGCCTGGCACCGGAGCGGGCGCAAGACACCTTGCTCGACAATCTGCGCTATGCGGCCGACCAGTGCGCGCCGCATGGGATTACCCTGCTGATCGAACCCATCAACACTTACGATATTCCCGGCTATTTTCTGCACCATAGCGCGCAGGCGCTGGCGATTCTGGCGGCGGCCGGGCGGCCCAATCTGAAGCTGCAATACGATATCTACCATATGCAGCGCATGGAGGGCGAACTGGCCAATACTATCCGCGCCTGCCTGCCGCAGATCGGCCATATGCAGCTGGCCGATACGCCGGGACGCCATGAGCCGGGCAGCGGCGAAATCAATTACGGCTATCTGCTGCGCCTGCTCGACGAACTGGGCTATGAGGGCTGGATCGGCTGCGAATACCATCCGCAGCACGGCACGGCGGCCGGATTGGGCTGGCGCGAGCGTCTCTTGCCGTCCTGACCCCGCCCCGGCTTTGCGGCGGCGCAAAGCGTCGCACGGCGCGCGGCGCAAGATGGGCTTTCCACTCTCTTCCGCGGAGGATGACCATGAAAGCCCGCTCCCTTCTTCTACTCCTGTGCTGTCTGCTGCTGGCGGGCTGCGCCAGCCAGCGGCGCATGGCCGAGGTGCGCGATTTTGCCGCCGAGTCCGCCAAACTGACGGCGTACGTCGACCTCAGCCTGCGCTTCCGCGACACGTATCAGCGCGAGCTGCCCTACCTGTCTCCAGCGGCCGAACAGCGCGAACGCGAGACCGACCGCCAGCGCCAGCAGATGTATCCGGATCTGCTGGCCATCGAGAGCGCGGTGGTGCTGTATCTGCGCACCCTGGGCCAGCTGGCGGGCGCCGAGCAATTCAGCGCCGCGCAGCCGCTGCAGCAGCTGTCCGGCCAAATCCAGGCCTGGCCGGACAGTGGCTTGAACCCGCAGCATGTGCAGGCGTATGCGCGCCTGGCGACAGCCATCACGCGCTTTGCCGGCGGCCAGCGCCAGCAGCAGGCGGTGTGGGAGCTGCTGCGCGATGGCTATCAGCCCTTGCAGGATAGCTTGGCGGCGATGGCGACGGTGCTGCGCCTGTATGGCAAGCACCACGAAAATGAGCAGCGCATGGTGCTGGGCATGCTGGAAATGGAAATCCCCTTTGCCGCCGCGCCGCAGGAGCGCCTGCTGGCGGCCCTGGCCAAGGCGCACCAGCAGGAAAAGGCCCGCGAGTACCGCCTGATCGGCTTGCGCCAGACGCAGGCGGCCCAGCAGATCGAGGCCTTGCGCCAACAGCATGCCGCGCTATACCAGCGCCTGGGCGCGGCCGCCGCGGGGTCAGCGTCAGCCGCCGCCCTCCCCCTTTCCGCCCTCAGCCGCTAAATGGAGTCCGCCATGCCTACCGTCCATCCCGCCACCGCCGCCGGCCTTGAAGCCTTGGCCGACCAATTGTCCGCCTGCGCCGACGAGCTGCATGCCAAGCTCATGCGCGCCCTGCGCCAGCCCCTGCCGCAAGACGCCGACGGCAGTCCCACGCCGCCGCCGGCCGGCTCCCTGCCCGTCGGCGGCAAGGAAGCGCCGCCGCTGTCCCTCGGCATCACGCGCGGCGCCGCCCAGCTGATGTTCGATACCGAAGTGACGCTGCGCCAGCGCGCCAACAGCCTGTATGTGGAAGCGGCGCAGCTGAGTGCGAGCGGCCTGGTCCTGCCCCAGCAGGACTTGCTCGACCTGGTGCAGCAGGCCCGCGCGCGCATCGCCCGCATCGAACATGTGAAGGAACTGGCCGCCACCGCCGCCAGCCTGGTGGCGCTGGCGGCGGCCATTGTGGCGGCCCGCCCCCAGGATCTGCCCGCCGCCTTCAAAGACCTCAAAAGCCATCTGGAACGGCTGCCGGCCCAGAACGCAAAAGCGGGCGCCTAAAAAGGTGGAACACTATTAAAATGACAATTCCCCGAACAACTTTGTGGAGATTGCCATGCAGTTCACTCCCTATCTGATATATGGCGGCCTGTGCCGCCAGGCCTTCGAGTATTACAAGGAGCATCTGGGCGCCGGCAAGCTGGAAATCATGAGCTTCGGCGACAGTCCGATGGCCGAGCAAACGCCCGAACACTGGCGCGACAAGGTGATGCACGCCGCGCTGGAACTGGGCGACGGCGCCCTGATGGCATCCGACTGTCCGCCCGACCAGGTGTACGAAGGCATGCGCGGTACCTCGGTGGTGCTGAGCGCCAAGGACGATGCCGAGGCGAAGAAATTCTATGACGCCCTGGCCCTGGGCGGTTCGGTGCAGATGCCGCTCGGCCCGACCTTCTGGGCATCCAGCTTCGGCATGGTGACGGACCAGTTCGGCGCCAGCTGGATGGTCATGTGCGCCTTGCCGCGCTGACGCGGCATCCCTCCTGATCCGTCTGCGCATCGGCCAGCAAATTTCGTCTGCCTGCACTACCATAGACACTGGTTCAAGGGAGACCTCGATGAATGGATTGCAGCCGGATCAACTTGCCACATTGCAAGCTACACTGGAGCAGCGCAAGACGGCGCTGCTGGGCCAGCTCGCCGGTTCGGACAATGTGCTGACCCGCCCGCAGGCCGTGGAGGAAATCGAAGCCTCGCCGGCCGACAATGCCAGCAACCACACCTTGAACCAGCTGGTGCTCGAAGCCGACGAATTGAAGCTGGCCCAGTTGCGCATCGTGCGCCACGCGCTGGCCAAGTTTGCCGATGGCAGTTACGGCCTGTGCGAAAACTGCGGCGGCGAGATCGGCGCCTCGCGCCTGACGGCGCGGCCGGAAGCGGCCTACTGCATCGCTTGCCAGACGCGCAGCGAGCGCGCCCAGCGCTGAGTCCCAGGCCGGCTCAGCTCATATGCTGGCCGCCGTTGATGGCGATGTTCGCGCCGGTGATGAAGGCCGCCTCCTCCGACACCAGATAGGCGATCAGGCCCGCCACCTCTTCCGGCTCGCCGATGCGGCCCACGGGAATTTGCGGCAGGATGCGGCTTGCCAGCACATCGGGCGGAATCGCTTCCACCATGCGCGTGCGCAGATAGCCGGGCGAGACGGTGTTGACGGTGATGCCGTGGCGCGCCACTTCCAGCGCCAGCGCCTTGCTAAAGCCGTGCATGCCGGCCTTGGCCGCCGCGTAATTGACCTGGCCGAAAGCGCCCTTCTGCCCGACCACCGAGGAAATATTCACGATGCGGCCCCAGCGCCGCTGCTGCATGCCCTCGATCACCTGCTTGCTCATATTGTAGACGCTGTCCAGATTGGTCTGCAGCACCTCGCGCCACAGCTCCGGCCCCATCTTGCGCAAGGTCTGGTCGCGCGTGATGCCGGCATTATTCACCAGCACGTCGATCTGCCCATGCTCGGCCAGCAGCCGCGCCACCACCTGTTCGCATTCGGCAAAGTTGCCGACGTCGAGCAGGCAGGCGGCGAAGGCAAAGCCGTCGGCGCGCTGGGCCGCCAGCCAGGCATCGGCGCCGGCATTGGCGTGGGAGTAGGTGGTGATGACCTTCAGGCCGTCGCGCGCCAGGCGGCGGCAAATCACGCCGCCCAGACCGCCCATGCCGCCCGTCACCAGTGCTACGCGTTGTTGGTCCATGATCTCTCCTGTTTTTGACTGCGGGAGCGGGAACGCTGCCGTGCGCGGAGCCTGCCGCGCGCGGCCTATAATTCAAGCATGGCATACAAAACGATACTGGTCCACGTTGATGATGCGCCACATGCCGCCGCCCGCATCCTGATGGCGGCGGAACTGGCCTTGCAGGATGGCGCCCATCTGATCGGCGCCGCCATGACGGGCGTGTCGCGCTTTCTCTATCAGAACGAGATGGTGGACGAGCAAGACCCGAATCTGGCCCTGCATCTGGACTTCCTGCGCCAGCGCGCGCGCCGCGCCCTGGCCCAGTTCGGCCCCCATGTGCAGGCGCTGGGCCTGCGTTCCTTCGAAGAACGCCTGCTCGACGACGAACCGGGCGCCGGCCTGAGCCTGCTGGCCCGCCACGCCGACCTGGTGGTGCTGAGCCAGGCCAATCCCGAACGGCATGCCGCGCCGCCGCTGCCCGATTACCAGGCCCAGGTGCTGACCGATTCCGGCCGCCCGGTCTTGCTGGTGCCGCATGCGGCGCGCACCGCCAGCGCCATCGCCGTCAACGCGGCCGGCGTGGCCAGTGCCGGCGCGCCGGCGCCGGGCCAGCATGTGCTGGTGGCCTGGAATGCCAGCAAGGAAGCGGCGCGCGCCCTGCATGAAGCACTGCCCCTGCTGGCGCGCGCGGCCAGCGTTCACATCGCGATTTTCGATGCCGAGCTGCGACCCGGCGTGTATGGCGAAAACCCAGGTGAGGAAGTGCAGCTGTGGCTGGAGCGCCATGGCGTGCGCGCCAGCATCGTGCTGCGCCAAAGCGCGCGCCAAGGCTTGCTGAAGCGGCCGGCCGATATCGGCGACGCCTTGCTGGCCCTGGCCGCGGAACTGGGCAGCGATCTGCTGGTGCTGGGCGCTTACGGCCATTCGCGCTTCCGCGAAACCCTACTGGGCGGCGTGACGCGCACCGTGCTGGAAAGCATGACCTTGCCGGTGCTGATGGCACACTAGGGATAAAGCACTGAGGATGGCGCGCTACGGGCGCCGGGCCTAGCCGCCGGACTGCCAGTTCTGGCTGCGGATCTTGGCCACCTGGCGCTGCGCCAGCCACTTCCACAATTGCAGGGCGTCTTCCTGCGCCACGGCCATCTGGCGCGGACTGGCGAGCGCGATTTCGCAATCGCGGTCCGACCATTCTTCGAAGCGGACGTTGCCATCGGCCGACACTTCCATCTGGTACATCAGGCCGTCGTCGTAGCCGAAACGCAACACGGCGCTGCCCGGACTGCCGTCCACGACCGGCGCCTTGCCGTCATACACTTCCGCCAGAGCGGCGGCCAGCTGGGCCTCGGTCGGCGCCGAAACATTGCGGCCGTCGGGCCGAGTAAGCACTACCCACGCCTGTGTCATTGGAGGTCTCCCCTCTCGTCAGCATCATGGCTGATCCCATGCGGCGCGCGCGGCGCCCTGAAGCAGCTAAGTTTATTGTAGCAACTCTCCTACCAAAGATTACCGCCAGACCAGAAAATCGCCAGCCCGCCACAACACCGCGGCAGCGGCCCGGCCAGGGCGCCGCCGCCTGCCATTGCGAGCAACTGTACAGCGAACCGGCGGGGACGCCAAGCAGGCCGCGCCCCTGCCCGGCACGGCTGTTCCCTTCCATGCCACAGATAGGCGCGCCGGCAATCTTGGCCGTATAATCAATTCCAGTTGCGAGCTGCCGGCCGTCTCTTTCTGCGGGGAGTGCTGATGGATCTGGATGCCTTGGATGACACCGCTACCGGCGGCCAGCCGGCCAGCCTCGGTTCCGGCGCGCTGCCTCGGCTCCTGATGCGGGCAGGCAGCGACGTCCCGCTCGGCGCCGCCTTGCAGCGCCATGAGCTGCGCCTGCTTTACCAGCCCCTGGTCAGCTTGCAAGATGGCAGCATCGCCAGCGTGGAAGCCCTGCTGCGCTGGCAGCATCCCGAACAAGGCTTGATCGCGGCGGCCGACTTCGTGCCGCAGGCCGAAGCGGCCGGCCAGATGGCCATGCTGGATGAATGGGCGCTGCGGCAAGCCTGCGCCGACTTGGCGCGCTGGCTGGCGGCCCTGCCCAAGGACAGTCCAGCCTCCGACGCGCCGGCGCCGGCAGTGCGCGTGTCGGTGAATCTCGCGCCGGGCCAACTGCGCGATGCACGCTTTCCCGCCCTGGTGCAAAGCCTGCTGCAAGAGCATGGCCTGGCGCCGGCCTGCCTGATGCTGGAACTGACCGAGGCCGCGCTGCTGCCCGACGCCGGCGCCAGCCTGCATGCGCTGCATGAGCTGAAGGCCTTGGGCGTGCAGCTGGTGCTCGACGATTTCGGCACCGGCTCTTCCTCGCTCGGCAATCCCAAGCGCTTCCCCTTCGACTATGTGAAGATCGATTGCAGCTTCATCCGCGATGTGGTGAGCGACCATGGCGACGCCGCCCTGTGCAAAACCATCATCGCCATGGCCCACCATCTGGGCTTGAAGGTGGTGGCCGAAGGCGTGGAAAACAGCGAGCAGTGCGATTTCTTGCGGCGCAATATGTGCGACCTGATTCAAGGCTACATCTTCTCGCCGCCGGTCGGCCAGGATGCCATCCTGGCCCTGCTGGCCGAGCGGCGCTGCCTGCCGCCCGAGCTGCGCCGCATCCAGCGCCAGCGGCGCAGCCTGCTGCTGGTGGACGACGAACCGAATATCCTGGCGGCCCTGAAACGCCTGCTGCGGCGCGACGACTACACCATCCACACCGCCGCCAGCGGCCCCGAAGGTCTGGACATCCTGGCGCGCCACCCGGTCGACGTGATCGTGTCGGACCAGCGCATGCCAGGCATGATCGGTGCCGACTTCCTGCGCAAGGCCAAGGATCTGTATCCCGACACCATACGCATCATGCTGTCCGGCTATACCGAGCTGCAATCGGTGACGGACGCCGTGAACGAGGGCGCGATCTATAAATTCCTCACCAAGCCCTGGGACGACGAACGCCTGCGCGGCCATGTGGCGCAGGCGTTCCGCATGAAAGAAGTCAACGACGAGAACGAGCGCCTGAATCTGGAGCTGCGCAGCGCCAGCCAGGAACTGGCCGCCGCCAACCGCCGGATGGAAGAACTGCTGCAGCAAAAGCAGCAGCAGATCAGCAGCAGCGAAGTCAGCCTGAATGTGGCGCGCGAAGTGCTGCAGCATTTGCCGCTGCCGGTGATCGGCATGGACGAGCATGGCTTGCTGGCCTTCGGCAACAGCGCGGCGGCGCGCCTGCTCGGCCCCGGCGCCACCCTGCTCGGCAGCGAGGCCGCGCAAGCCCTGCCCGACCTGTTCCCGGCCGGCGCCGACGGCAGCACCGCGCCGGCGCCGCATGCCGAGCTGTGCATCGGCGGCGCGCGCCATGCGGTGGTGGTGTATCCCATGGGCGAGCGGTCCAGTTCGCGCGGCAGCCTGATCACGATCAGCCGCTGCATGGAGTCCGCATGACGACCGATGCCAGCCTGGCCCCTGCGGACAGCGCCCCTTCCGCCGCCGAAGCGCTGCGCCGCCTGCGCGACCTGCCCTCCCTGCCCGACGCCGTCGGCGAACTGCTGACGCTGATGCAGCGCGAGGATCTCGACACGCGCCAGCTGGCCGAGCGGCTGGCGCTCGACCAGGCGGTGGCGGCGCGGATTCTGCGCCTGGCCAATTCCTCCTTCTACGGCCTGTCCGCGCGCGTCACCTCGCTGCAGCAAGCCATCACCGTGCTGGGCGTGCACAGCATCCGCACCCTGGTCACGGCCATCGCCCTGACCGGCAGCCTGCGCGTGCCCGAAGCGGCCGGCTTCGACCTGCGCGTCTTCTGGCGCCATTCGCTGGCCGCGGCGGCGGCGGCGCGCGCGCTGGCCCTGCGTCAGCGGCAAAATCCGGACAGCGCCTTCACCGCCGGCCTGCTGCACGATATCGGCGTGCCGGTGCTGGCCACCAGCTTCCCCGCCGAGTACGCGGCCATGGAAGCCTGGCGCCGCGCCCATGCCAGCGAGCAGCGCGCGGCGGAACAGGCTTGCTTCGGCTTCGACCATGCCGCCGTGGGCGCGGCGCTGGCCGGCCACTGGCATTTTCCGCCCTTGATCCAGGAGGCTGCGGCGCGCCACCATGACGATGACTGGCAGGAGCGCTCGCCGGCGCTGACGGTACATCTGGCCAATCTGCTGGCGCATGGGCTGGAACCAGCGCCGCCGGCATGGCAAGCATTGAACCTGGAGCGCGCAGCCTGGCAGGAGAGCGCGGCGCAAAGCGCGCGCGATTGCCAGGCCATGTGCCAGGTGCTGCTGAACTAGGGCGAGGCCTGCATGCCGCAATTCTCTTCCCTGCATCCCGCGCCCAGCGATCCGGGCCAGACGCCGGCCGCCATCACCCTGTCCGAACTGCTGGACGGCCATCCGGTCGCCACCTTCGTCATCGATCTGCAGCATGTAATCACGCACTGGAACAAGGCCTGCGAACAGCTGCTGGGCTGGAGCAAGGAAGAGATGCTGGGCACGGAAAACCACTGGCAAGCCTTCTATGCCCGGCCGCGCGACCTGCTGGCCGACCTGATCGTGGCCGGCGCCGATCCCGCCACCGACCGCCTGTACCGCGAGCGCCAGCACCGCCGCTCGGCCCTGATTCCCGGCGCCTATGAGGAGGAAGACTTCTTTCCGAATCTGGGCGAGAGCGGCCATTGGCTGCACTTCACGGCCGCCCCCTTGCGCGACCACGACGGCCGCCTGGTGGGCGCCATCCAGACCCTGCGCGACGTGACGGAACGGCGCGTGGCGGAAAACGCGCTGCGCCAGGCCCACGACAATCTGGAACATATCGTCGAAGCGCGCACCGCCCAACTGGCCGAAGTCAACCAGCGTCTGGAAGACGATATCCGCCAGCGCCAGGCGGCGGAAGCGGAACTGCGGCGCAGCAATGCCGAGCTGACCGAACTCAATGAGCGCCTGGGCCGCACCCGGCAGCAGCTGCTGCAGTCGGAGAAGCTGGCCTCCATCGGCCAATTGGCGGCCGGCGTGGCGCACGAGATCAATAATCCCATCGGCTATATCTTCTCCAATTTCGGCACCCTGCACGGTTATCTGGAAGACCTGTTCGCCATGCTCGACGACTATCGCGCCGCCGAAGAGCAGATGGAGGCCGGGCTGGCCGCCAGCCTGCGCGCGCGGCGCGCCGCGCTCGACCTGGACTTCCTGCGCGAAGACATCCCCTCGCTGATGGCCGAGTCGCGCGAAGGCATCGTGCGGGTGCGCCATATCGTGCAGGATCTGAAGGATTTTTCGCGCGTCGACAGCAGCCAGGAATGGGTCTGGGCCAATCTGCACCAGTGCATCGACTCCACCCTGAACATCGTCAGCAACGAAGTCAAATACAAGGCCGACGTGGTGCGCGAGTACGGCGAGATTCCCGACATCCAGTGCCTGCCGCTGCAGATCAACCAGGTGGTGATGAATCTGGTGGTGAATGCCGCCCACGCCATCGGCGCCGAACGCGGCTGCATCACCATCCGCACCAGCAGCGAGGGCGAACAGGTGCGGCTGGAAGTGAGCGACACCGGCTGCGGCATCGCGCCGGAAAACCTGCGGCGCATCTTCGACCCCTTCTTCACCACCAAGGCCGTGGGCAAAGGCACGGGCCTGGGCCTGTCGCTGGCCTATGGCATCGTGCAAAAGCACCAGGGCAGCATCAGCGTCGCATCCGCGCCGGGCCAGGGCACGACGTTTTGCGTGCTGCTGCCGGTGCGCCACCAAGCCGACGACCAAGAGGAGGCCAGTCCATGAGTTCCGTGCTGCCGCAAACCACGCCCGCGCCGCTGACGGCGGCGGCCACCCTGCTGTGCGTGGACGACGAGCCGAACATCCTGTCGGCCCTGCGCCGCCTGTTCCGTGCGCGCGGCTACCGCGTGCTGACGGCCGAAAGCGGGGAGGAAGGCTTGCAGATACTGGAGCAGGAAGCGGTGGACCTGGTGATCTCGGACATGCGCATGCCGGAGATGGATGGGGCGCGCTTCCTGGCCCAGGTGCGCGCGCGCCGGCCCGACGTGCTGCGCCTGCTGCTGACCGGCTACTCCGATGTCCAGTCCATCCTGGACGCCATCAACTGCGGCGAAATCTACCGCTACATCACCAAGCCCTGGGACGATAACGATATCCTGCTGGTGGTGCGCCATGCGCTGGAGCGGCGGGCGCTGGAGCAGGACAAGCAGCGCCTGGAAGCGCTGACCCAGCACCAGAACGAGGAGTTGAAGGCGCTCAACCAGGGCCTGGAAGCCAAGGTCGAGGAACGCACGCGCCAGCTGCGCGCCCTGCACGAGGCGGCCGTGGCGGCCAATGAAAAGCTCAAGCAGAATTTCCTCACCACGATCAAGATCCTGTCGAATATCGCCGAGCAGCGCGGCAGCAATCTGGCCGGGCAGGCGCGCAAGATCGCCGACCTGGCGCGCCAGATCGCCCAGCAGATGAAGATGGAGGCCAAGGAAGTGCAGGATATTTTCGTCGCCGCCCTGCTGCACGATATCGGCAAGATCGGCTTTTCCGACGAGATGCTGGCCACTCCGCTCACCATGCTGCATGGCGAGGCGCTCGGCCTGTACCGCAAGCACCCGCAGCGCGCCGAGGACTTGCTGATGCCCCTGCCCGATCTGCGCGGCAGCGCCGCCATCCTGCGTTGCCAGCTGGAGCGCTTCGACGGCAACGGCTTCCCGCAAGGCCTGTCCGGCTTCGCCATCCCGCTTGGCGCGCGCATCCTGTCGCTGGCCGTCGATTACTACAATCTGCAGGAAGGCGGCATGGTGCAGCGCCATCTGCGCGCCGAGGAGGCCAAGAGCCTGATCCTGGACGCGGCCGGCAAGCGCTACGATCCCAGCGTGGTGGCGGCCTTCCGCCAGGTGCTCGAGGGCGCCGGCCAGGACGATCCGGCCGGCGGGCTGGAAATGCTGTCGGGCGAACTGGTGCCGGGCATGGTGCTGGCGCGCGACCTGATCAGCCGCGACGGCCTGATGCTGCTGGCGGCTGACCATGTGCTCGACGCGCGCCTGATCCAGCAGGTGCAGGATTTCGAAAGCAAAAGCCAGAACCGTTTGCCGATCTGGGTCAAGAGGAGCGCGCCATGAGGCGTTTTCTTTTGCTGGACGATGAAGCCAAGGTCTTGACCGCCCTGCGCCGCTCGCTGCGCGTGCACCTGCAGATCGAGGGACTGCTGATCGAGACGTTCGAGCAGCCGCGCGATGCCCTGCAGCGCATCTGCGAATGCGATTTCGACCTGGTCATCTCGGATTTCCGCATGCCACAGATGGATGGCGTCACCTTCCTGCAGGCGCTGAAGGAAGTGGCGCCGCACACGGTGCGCATCATGCTCTCGGCCTCCACCGAGTTCCAGACCGCAATGAGCGCCATCAACGAAGCCCAGGTCTTCCGCTTCATTCCCAAGCCCTGGTCGGTGGCCGATCTGGGCAACTGCGTGCGCGACGCCCTGGCCCTGCGCGACAAGCTGCTGGCCGATGCCGGCCTGGCCAACCACGCCGGCCAGACGCTAGGGGCGCAGGAACTTGAAGCGCAGCGGCTGGAGGAGGAAGAACCCGGCATCCTCAAGGTCAACTGGGGGCCGGACGGCTCCATCATCCTGTAGCGGCGGGCTTGCTCTCGGGCGGCCGCTGCTGCGGCAGGAGGATGCGGAAGGCCGTGCCCTTGCCGGGCTGGGACGCGACGTCGATCTTGCCGCCATGCTTGTGCACGATGCTGTAGGACAGCGAGAGCCCGAGTCCCGTGCCGCTGCCCACCGGCTTGGTGGTGAAGAAGGGTTCGAAGATGCGGTTCAAGTGTTCCGGCGCGATGCCGACGCCGCTGTCGCGGATCTCGACCCAGACCCAGCCTTTTTCGGCGCCGGTGCGGATGCGGATCATGCCCTTGTCCTTGATGGCCTGGCCGGCATTGACCAGCAGGTTCATGAACACCTGGTTGAGCTGCGACGCCAGGCATTCGATGGGCGGCAGCTGGCCGTATTCGCGCACGACTTCGGCCTTGTACTTGAGTTCATTGGCCACGATATTCAGCGTGCTGTCCAAGCCCTGGTGCAAGTCGGCCACCTGCCATTCGTTCTCGCCCACATGCGAAAAGTCCTTCAGCGACTGCACGAT
Source organism: Massilia sp. BJB1822 (assembly GCF_013369485.1). Lineage (GTDB taxonomy): Bacteria > Pseudomonadota > Gammaproteobacteria > Burkholderiales > Burkholderiaceae_D > Rugamonas. Next base: position 3,030 of record NZ_JABWEB010000015.1, on the reverse strand, counting down.
GTCCTTGACCCGCTTCAGCCCATCCATCGATTCGCGCACCAGGGCCGTGGTGTCTTCCTCCAGGAAGTCGAGGTCGGCCTCTTGCCGCAAGGGGGCCAGGCGCGCCTGCAGGGCCGGCTGGTCGGCCAGCGCCGCCTCGTACGCCTTGATGACGCGGAACAGCGTGCCCACATAGTTTTGCAGCGAACCCATATTCGAGTTGACGAAGCCGATCGGATTATTGATCTCGTGCGCCACGCCGGCCGCCAGTTGGCCGATGGAAGCCATTTTCTCGGCCTGCAGCAGCTGCTCGTGGGCCTGGCCCAGCTTGGCGATCAGTTGCTGCTGCTCGCGGCCCTTGGCCTGCAGCGCTTCCTCCATCAGCTTGCGGTCGGTGATGTCGGTCAGGGCGCCGATCACTTCCAGCGGCGCGCCCTGCTCGTCGCTGATCAGGCGCAAGGTATCGTGCATCCACAGATAGCGGCCGTCGGCGGCACGGAAGCGGTATTCGTAGGCACGCAAGCCTTCGGTAAACACCTTGGCCAGGCTGGAAAAGATGGCCGGCGCATCGTCGGGGTGGATATGGTCAAACCAGAAATTCGGATCGGCCACCATCTCTTCCGGCCGGTAGCCCAGCATATTCACCACATTATTGCTGACGAAGGTCATCTTGAAGTCGCCGCTCGGCACGGTGCAGTAGATGACCGCCGGGGTGTTATCGACCAGGTATTGCAGGCGCACCAGGGGCGAGGCGGCGCCATGGGGCGTGGGCTTGCTGCCGGGGGCAGCGTCTTGATTGAAGAATTCGAAGTCCTCGAATTCCATGCCGTTCACCAGTTGGCCCAGGCGTAGGAACGGCCGCCGGGCGGCGCCAGCACGGGCATGGCTTCCTCCACTGCCGGCGGCGCGGGCGGCGCCAGCCACTCGCGCGGATCGACGCGGTAATACTTCTGCAGCTCGCCATACAGGGCGGCATGGCGTTCGGCCATCTGCCACGGCTTTTCAAAGAAGGTTTCGGTGGCGACGGCAAAGAATTCGGCCGGGCTGGTGGCGCCGTAATGGTCCATCACGCTGTCGTGTCGGCCGTACCAGGCCTCGTGGCGCAGATTGGCGTAGTCGCGCGAGAGCACGGCCGACCAGCTCAGATAGCTTTCCCGGCTGCCCAGATAGGGCGCGCCATTGTTCGCGCCCGACTCGCTGTCGAGCTGGTGGGCAAATTCGTGCAGCACCACATTGTGGCCGTCATTCCAGTCGGCGGCGCCGCGCTGCACATCGTCCCAGGACAGCACCACGCGGCCATCGGACCAGGATTCGCCCAGCATGCCCTGCTCGGCGTGGCTGACCACGCCGCCCGGCCCCACTTCGGGCCGCACGGCCACGAAGGCGCCGGGATAGACCAGGATGGTGTGCAGGGCCGGATACACCTTGCTGGGACGGTTCAGCAGCAGCAGGCAGGCTTGGGCGGCGATGCTCAGGCGCATTTCCTCGGTGACTTCGAGACCGGCGCAGCCGACGAATTTTTTCTGGTGCAGGAAGTGCACGACCAGGCGCTGCAACTGCTGCTGCAGGGCGGGCGCCATGCGCGCATAAATGGGCAGGGCGCGCGCGAGCAGGGCCAACTGCTCCGGCTGCAAGGGGCGGGACAGGGCGCGCCGCAGCGACCAGCGCGGATACAGAAACGGGGCGCCGATGGCCAGCGCGCTCAGGGCAAACCAGATCAATGCTTCCATGATGCCGTCCATAAGGGAACTCGTCCGCCGCAGATGGGGCTTCTGGCCGACAATTCAACCGCCCCGGCCGACGCCGGGGCTGCATGGACTAGCTTAGCACTTCTCTTCTTACAGCGCCTTCTGTTGCGAAGGCGCCGCGCCGAACAGGGCTTCGACCAGGGGATCGCGCACCACCGGATTGCGGTTGACGCGGATTGCATAATGCGTGTCGTCGGCCAGGATATGGAAGTGGCGGCCGTTGCCGGCCATATTCTGCTCGCGCAGGCTGGGGCGTTCCTTGCGCGGCGGCGCGCCTTCGCGCTTGGGCTGGACGATGGCGGCCAGGAAGGCCTTGACGCGCTCGGCGTCCGGGGTCAGCTGGTAGACCGCCTTGCCCAGATAGGTGGCGGTGCCCTCGATATAGCGCGCCAGTTCGATCACGCCCGCTTCGCGCAGGTCGCGGATGTATTTGCGCGCGCCCGAAGGCGAAAATTTCAGGAACCAGGCGATTTCATCGGCCAGCATTTCATGGTTTTGCAGCTCGCCGATCAGCTTTTGCATGTTTTCGATGCGACGCTGGGTAGCCGAGGTGGAGCGCACGCGCTCGATCGAGGCGAGCGACAAGGCTTTGCGCTCGGGCAGGGGCGGTCCGGGGCGTTCAACCAGGGCCAGGCGCGGTCTGTCCGCGGCCGTGGCCAGGTGCAGCTCCTGATTGGCTGCCATCATCTCTCCGAGGGACGTATCGCGGGATTCGCTGATTGCATGCATTTGAACACTCCTTATAACAATTGCCTGGATTGCGCGGCATTTTCAGGGCCGGCATTCTTGAACACTGCCCCCAGCTTGCCGGGTTTGGATGCTTCAGTCTGTGCGGCAACGAACATAAGAGCGGCACAAAATTGTGCTAGTGATAATTTATTGTCAGAATAATCAGACTAGGCGGCTTTGTGTGTTTGCGTACAGAAGGCCGGCGGCCACCCTCCTACACTGGCTCCGGCTTCATCAATTCGTCCATCCTTTAAAGGAGAATCCCATGCGATACGCCATCCTGCTGGCCGCCGCGGCCGCCGCCGTCGGCCTGAGCGCCTGCGAAAAAACCGTCAACAACCCGCCCCCCACCGTGGAAACCCCGGCGCCGGCCGCCGTGCCGGTGCCCGTACCCGTGCCGGTGCCTGGCCCGGCGGGACCGGAAGGCGCCAAGGGCGAACCCGGCCCGTCCGGCGCCCAAGGCGCGCCCGGCGCGCCGGCCGAACCCAAACCGGCCGAACCGGCGCCGCCAGCCGAGCAAAATCCCCCGCCTTCGCGCTGATCCCATCCCCCGCCAGGGGGGGGGGGGGCCGGG
>NZ_JABWEB010000014.1 GCF_013369485.1 Massilia sp. BJB1822 | reverse complement strand
GAGGCCGCGCACGAGGTCTATCACGAGGACGATTTCTTCGGCGCCTTGGCTGTCTCCAGCTTCCGCTTCGGCGCCGCCGTGGACTAAACCGGCATCAGGTGCCGCGCTTGCCCTTCATGCGTTCGGCTTCCTTCTCGGCGGCCTTGATGGCGGCCTGCTCGGCCTTGACGCGCTCCGCTTCGAGGTGGATGGCCAGCGCCGCTTCGCGCGTCTGCGGCGTTTCCAGCGAGATGCGGCCCAGCGCGCCGCTGCGGTAATCCTGCAGCAGCATGTGCGAGGCTTTCTCGAAATCCGGTTCGCCGCCGCGCACGCGGTAGCCGCGCCGCATGGCGACGCCTTCCACCACGCCGATGCCGTCCAGCTCTTCCACTTTCAGGCCGTAGCGCGCCTTCAGCAGCGCGGGATAGCGGCGCAGCAGTTCCTCGGCCAGGAACACCGCCACTTCCTCTTCGATCAGCGCATTGGCGCCGATGGCGTGGCTGGCGGCCAGCATCAGGCCATCGCTCGGCATGGCGATTTTCGGCCACAGCAGGCCGGGCGTGTCGATCAGCACCGTGTTCAGGTCCAGGTAGATTTTCTGCTGCTGCTTGGTCACGGCCGGCTCGTCGCCCACCTTGGCCACGCGGCGCTTGAGCAACGCGTTCATCAGCGTCGATTTGCCGACGTTGGGAATACCCATGATCATCATCCGCAGCGGCTTGGTCGGCTGGCCGCGATGCGGCGCCAGCGCGCGCACCTTGTCGATCACGCGCGCCACGTCGGCCGGCTTCTTGGTCGTCATGGCGTAGGCCGTCACGTCCGGATCACGCTCGTAATAGGTGACCCAGGCCGCCGTGGCGTCGGGGTCGGCCAGATCGACCTTGTTCAGGATCTTCAGGCAGGGACGGCCGCGGAACTTGCGCAGCTCTTCCACCAGCGGGTTGCAGCTGGCCTCGGGCAAGCGGGCGTCCACCACCTCGATCACCACATCGACGTCCGCCATCTGCTCGGCCGCCTTTTTCTTGGCGGCGGCCATATGCCCCGGGAACCATTGGATTGCCATCTTCTGCCTTCTAAATCTGTCGAACAATCCGCTATTTTACCGTTTTGAGACGCCGCTGCCTATTTGCCCGGCAGGCCGCCTAGAGTTCCGCCAGGGTCTTGATATGGGCCGCCACGCTGCGGCCCAGCGCCGACAGGCTGTAGCCGCCTTCCAGGCAGCTGACGATGCGGCCCTTGGCGTACAGCTTGGCAATCTCCATGATCTGCTGCGTCATCCACACATAGTCCGCCTCCACCAGGCCCATGCCGCCCAGTTCATCTTCGCGGTGGGCGTCGAAGCCGGCCGAGATGAAGATCATCTGCGGCTGGAAGGCATGCAGGGCCGGCAGCCATTTTTCCTGCACCAGCTGGCGCACGGCCTCGCCCTTGGTATGGGCCGGCACCGGCACGTTCACCAGATGCTCGGAGATCGGATCGGCCTCGGTGTAGGGATAGAAGGGATGCTGGAAGAAGCTCACCATCAGCGCGCGCGGCTCGTGGCGCAGCGACTCTTCCGTGCCATTGCCGTGGTGGACGTCGAAATCGATCACGGCCACGCGCTCCAGGCCGCGCGCGTCGAGCGCATGCTTGGCGGCGATGGCAATGTTATTGAACAGGCAAAAGCCCATCGGTTCGGTGGGCCGCGCATGGTGGCCGGGCGGGCGCACCGCGCAGAAAGCATTGTCGATCTCGCCGTCGATGACGGCGTCGGTGGCCGCCACCGCGGCGCCGGCCGCGCGCAAGGCGGCCTGCCAGCTGTAGGCGTTGATCGAGGTGTCGGCGTCGATGGGATAGTGGCTCTCGCCCGGATACGGCCGGTTGTCGCGCACAATGGCGATGGCATTGGCCGTGTGGTTGCGGGCGATATCGGCCACGTCGGCCAGCGGCGCTTCGCGGTGGTCGAGGAAGGCGTCGATTTGCGCAGTAATCAACTGGTCGGCGATGGCTTGCAGCCGCGCCGGCGATTCGGGATGCCACTCGCCCATTTCATGGCGCTGGCAGTCGGGATGACTGTAAATTGCTGTGCTCATGTCGCTTGTGTCTGTGTGCCTATGGCGGTAATCTAGCCCTACCCCATATCAGCCGGGGACTTAACAGGATACCATGTACGCCAAATTCCATAATGTTGCGCAGCAGGTTGGCCAGGTCATCGTCGGCAAGGACCTGCAAGTGCGGCAAGCGCTGACCTGCCTGCTGGCCGGCGGCCATCTGCTGATAGAGGACGTGCCAGGCGTGGGCAAGACCACGCTGGCGCATGCGCTGTCGATCTCCCTGGGCCTGCAGTTCAACCGCATCCAGTTCACCAGCGACCTGCTGCCGGCCGACGTGGCGGGCATTTCCATCTACGACCGCGAGAAAGGCGGCTTCGCCTTCCACCCCGGCCCCATCTTCACCCAGGTGCTGCTGGCCGACGAAATCAACCGCGCCACTCCCAAGACGCAATCGGGCCTGCTGGAAGCGATGGAGGAGCGCCAGGTGTCGGTCGACGGCGTGACGCGCGTGCTGCCCGAACCCTTCTTCGTCATCGCCACCCAGAATCCCACCCACCAGATCGGCACCTTCCCGCTGCCCGAATCGCAGCTGGACCGCTTCCTGATGTGCCTCTCGCTCGGCTATCCCGACGCCGCCGCCGAACGCGCCCTGCTGATGGGCGAGGACCGGCGCAGCATGCTCAAAACCCTGCCGGCCCTGATGGCGCCGGCCGAACTGGCGGCGGCCCAGCAAGGCCTGCGCCAGATCCACGCCGCGCCCGCGCTGATCGATTATGTGCAGGCGCTGGCCCAGGCTTCGCGCCAGAGCGGCGCCTTTGCCGAGGGACTCAGTCCGCGCGCCGCGCTGGCGCTGCTGCAGGCCGCGCGCGCCTGGGCCGCGCTGGAGGGACGCGACCATGTGATCCCGGAAGACGTGCAAGCCATGCTGGTGCCGGTCTGCGCCCACCGTCTGCGGCCGCTGAAATCGGCGCAGGGCGTGGCGCTGGGCAGCCGCGACTTGGTGCTGCAGCTGCAGAAGTCGGTGCCGCTGTAAGGGCGATGGCCAGGCCATGCTAGGCGCAGGCGCAATGGCGGCGGCAAAGCGGGCACGCGACCGCTGGCTGTTCCAGCTTGGTCCCCGCGAACCGGGCGAAGTGCTGCTGGTGATGCGCCGCGTTTTCATCCTGCCCACACGCGCCGGCCTGGCCTTCTGCGGCCTGCTGCTCATCATGCTGATTGGCGCGGTCAACTACAACCTCGGCCTGGGCTTTGCGCTGACTTTTTTCACCGGCGCCTGCGCCGTGGCCGATATGGTGATGACGGCGCGCAATCTGGGCTTGCTGCGCCTGGCGCCGGGCCGCGCCCAGCCCGTGTTCGCGGGCGAGGAGGCGCAGTTCGAGCTGCATCTGCATAACCCGGGACGGCGCGACCGTTACGCCGTCTGGCTCGGCTTCCAGGAACAGGGCGCACCGCGCCATGTGGCCGACGTGCTGGCCGGCGCCAGCGCCAGCGTGGTGCTGGCCACGCCCACCACGCGGCGCGGCTGGCTGGCGGCGCCGCGCGTGCGCCTGTTCACGCGCTTCCCGCTCGGCCTGTTCGGCGCCTGGAGCTATTGGCTGCCCGACCTGAAGGTGCTGGTCTATCCCTTCCCCGAATACGATGCGCCGCCGCTGCCCACCAGCGGCGCGGCCAGCGAGGACGGGCATGGCCAAGTGGGCCTGGACAACTTCGCCGGCATCCGCAGCTACCAGCCGGGCGATCCGATGCGCCACCTGGCCTGGCGCCAGATCGCCCGCCTCGACCCCGCCAGCGGCCAGCTGCTGACCAAGCATTTCGAAGGCGGCGCGGTGGCCGAGCTGAGTCTCGATTTCGACCAGCTCCCGCCCTCGCTCGACCTGGAACTGCGCCTGTCGCGCATGACGCGCTGGGTGCTGGAAGCCGAGCAGCGCGCCCTGCCCTATGCCTTCCGCCTCGGCCAGCAGCATTTTCCCTCCGCCCTGGGCGAGGCCCACCGCGCCGCCTGCCTGCGCGCCCTGGCCCTGTACGGTAGCGAGGGGACGGCGTGAAGTCCGCCGCGCCCGACAGCAGCGCCCTGCCGGTGGCCGCGCCGACGCCGGTCCTGGGCCTGGTGGCGCGCATGACGCGCGACAAGGCCGACACCCTGCTCCTGCTGCTGGCCGCGCTGATGGTGCTGCTGCCGCACTTCGCCCATCTGCCGCTGTGGACCAGCATCACGGCCACGCTCACGCTGGCCTGGCGTGCCGCCATCACCCTGCTGGGCCGCCGCCTGCCGCCGCTGTGGATCCTGCTGCCGGTGTCGGTGCTGGCCATGGGCGGCGTCTACCTGTCCTTCCGCACCCTGCTGGGACGCGATCCCGGCGTCGCCATGCTGGCCCTGCTGCTCGCCTTCAAGCTGCTGGAAATGCATGCGCGGCGCGACCTGTACGTGGTGGTTTTCCTCTGCTTCTTCCTGCTGCTGACCGACTTCTTCTACTCGCAAAGCATCTTCACCGCGCTGACGATGATGGCCACCATCGTCATGCTGCTGACGGCCCTGGTCACCTTCCAGTACACCGGCATCGTGCCGCCGCTGAAACAGCGCCTGCTGATGGCGGCGCGCATCTTCCTGGTGGCCGCGCCTTTGGGCCTGCTGCTGTTCGTCGCCTTCCCGCGCATCCAGGGGCCGCTGTGGGGCTTGCCGGGCGATGCGCGCAGCGGGCGCACCGGCATTTCCGACACGATGGCGCCGGGCAGCCTGTCCAGTCTTGCCGCCTCCGACGACATCGCCTTCCGCGTGCGCTTCTTCGATCCCCGGCCACGCCAGAACCAGTTGTACTGGCGCGGCGTGGTGCTCAGCAACTACGACGGCCGCACCTGGACCCGCAGCGGCCGTCCGCTCTACCGCGGCGGCCTGCCCGCCGGCTTGAGCATCCACCTGCGCGGCCCCGGCATCCGCCACGAAATCACCATGGAGCCGAGCGGCAAGCGCTTCCTGTTCACGCTCGAATTCACCGAACCGGATCTGAGCATCCCCGGCCAGCGCCTGCGCAGCAGCGACGAACTGGAAAGCTATGTGATGGAGCCGCTGCACGAGCGCCTGCGCTACCGCGCCAAGGCCTATCCCGATTTCAGCCTGCAGGGCGAGGCCAGTCCGGCGCGCACGGCGCAGTGGCGCCAACTGCCCCCCGGCTTCAATCCGCGCGCGCTGGAGCTGGCGGCCAGCCTGCGCGCCCTGGACGATCCCCAGGCGGCGGTGCGCGCCGTGCTGCGCAAATTCCGCAGCGAGCCGTATCGCTACACCCTGACGCCGCCGGCCCTGGGGCGCGATGCGGTGGATGAATTCCTGTTCGCCAGCCGCGCCGGTTTTTGCGAGCATTACGCCAGCGCCTTCGTCTACCTGATGCGCGCGGCCGGCATCCCGGCGCGCGTGGTCACCGGCTACCAGGGCGGCGAGCTGAATCCGGTGGACGGCTACCTGATCGTGCGCCAGTCCGACGCCCATGCCTGGGCCGAGGTCTGGCTGGGCGAACAAGGCTGGCAGCGCGTCGATCCCACCGCCGCCGTCGCCCCGCAGCGCGTCGAGCAAAGCCTGGCGCGCGCCATCCCGGCCGAACCGCCCTTCGGCCTGGAGGGGCTGGCCGGCCTGGTGGACTTGCAGAACGACAGCGCTTCGTGGCTTTCCTGGCTGCGTTTTAATGCCAATGCGATAAATAATTCTTGGAATCAATGGGTCCTGGATTACAATCCAGAAAGGCAGCGAAATTTCCTTGCAGAACTAAATTTCGCGCTCGGCAACTGGCGCAGCGCGCTCGGCCTGGCCCTGGTGGCCCTGCTGCTGTTCGCCGCGCAGCGTCTGCGCGCGGGCCGCGGACTCGATCCCGTGGATGCGGCCTACCAGGCGTTCTGCCGGCAAATGGCGCGGCGCGGCCTGCCGCGCGCGGCCGACGAAGGGCCGCGCAGCTATGCCGCGCGCCTGCTGGCCGCCGCCCTGCCCGAGGATAAAAAAGCTGCCATGAAAGAATTTCTGGAGCTGTACGGCGCCCTGAAATATGGCGTGCCGGACAGCGGTGGTCGAACCCATTCAGTCAAACGGCTGAACACCCTGTTGATGCAATCTCGATGAAATTTTCCAAACCCCGTATCCTGGCCCTGACCCTGCTGGCCGCCGCCGTGGCCGCTGCCGCCCTGGTCCCGGCCGAACTGCTGGCCGCGCAAAGCAAGAAAGTCAAAAAAGCCGCCAAGGCCGTGGTCGCAAAAAAAGCGCCCGGCATCGATTACACCGGCGAATTCGTGAATTTCGGCCAATGGAAGGAAGTGCAGCAATTCCTCGACGAAATGGTGAGCAAGCACGGCTTCGAGCGCAAGGAGCTGGACGCCATGCTGCAGCAAGTGCGCTATGTGGACGCCGCCGTGCAGCTGGTGAAACCGGCGCCGCCCGGCAAGCCGAAGAACTGGCACGCCTACAGCAGCCGCTTTATCGAACCGATCCGCATCAATGCCGGCGTGGCCTTCTGGAACCAGCACCGCGACACGCTGGCGCGCGCCGAATCACAGTACGGCGTGCCGGCCGAAATCATCGTCGGCATTCTCGGCGTGGAAACCATTTACGGCCGCGATACCGGCCGTTTCCGCGTGATGGACGTGTTGACCACGCTGGCCTTCGCCTACCCGCTAGCGCCCAACCGCGAAGCGCGCATGGCCTTCTTCCGCGGCGAGCTGGAAGCGACCCTGCTGTATGCGCGCAATACCGGCAGCGATCCCTTCGCCCTGCTCGGCTCTTATGCGGGCGCCGTCGGCCTGCCGCAGTTCATGCCCGGCAATATCGCCAAATACGCCGTCGATTTCGATGGCGACGGCAAGGTCGATCTGCGCAACTCGCCCGGCGACGCCATCGGCAGCGTGGCTGCCTTCCTGGTCGGCCACGGCTGGCAGCGCGAGCATGGCGGCCCGCTGGTCTACACGGCGCGCGTCTCGCCCAGCCGCGCCTGGGAAGCCTATGTGAACCAGGGGCTGGAAGCGAAATACCGGCGCGAAGACTTGTCGGCGGCCGGGGTCGTCACCACCTCGTCTTTACCGGAAGGCATGCTGTATGGCTTGGTGGACTTGCAAAACGGCTCCGATCCGACCGAATACTGGGTCGGCACGCCGAACTTCTATGCGATCACGCAATACAACCGAAGCTACTTCTATGCCATGTCGGTGGTGGAGCTGGGGCGAGCCGTGAGCCTGAGCCGAAAAGAGTTGTAAGGAAGAGTAAAGAGTCTTGATATATTTCTTTGCAGCATGTATTGTGCAATAGAAACAACAGCAGGTTGAAAGCAATTGCCGCACGGATGTCGTCGTGCGGCAATTCGGCATTTACTGCCTTATAATCAATGTTGCACAATTGGCAAATCGTGACTTGTATTACCTTACCACAAAAATTGCGGTAGAATTCTCACACAATGTTGCGATAGGACAACGCACTTGAGAGCAATATGCTATTTTTTGTTGCTTTTAAGTACGTGCTACCCTGATGTTGTACAATTGTGTATATATTATGAAACTTGTTATCCCGGAATCCGTCCGTGTGTGAATTCGTTCCTCGGTGAAGGAAGAACATTAACGCAGCAAGATGAGCTCCGAGTGTTTCACCCTGCAGGACAACTTTACAAGGAACAGACGACATGACAAACCAAGTCGGTATTGATATGAACAGCGAGTCGGAAGGCGACGATCTGCTGCAGTACAACCCTAACCGCCTGCTGGATACCCTGATCGAAAACCTGCGTCTGAAAAACGATGCCGCCCTGTCGCGCGCATTGGAAGTGGCGCCACCGGTCATCAGCAAAATCCGCCACCACCGCCTGCCGGTTGGCGCTTCGCTGCTGATCCGCATGCACGAGGTGAGCGATCTGAGTATCCGCGACCTGCGTTACTTGATGGGCGACCGCCGCAACAAGTTCCGCATCAGCGACAAACAGTTCAAACCAAAAGAAGGCGAAAGCCCAAAAGCTGAATAAGCTTGGTTGAGCAAGCACCCTCCCCCTTATCCAGGGGAAGGGGGTGGCGCTCTGCTGATTTATGCCGGGAACACGCCCGTGGATAAATAGCGGTCGCCGCGATCGCAGACGATGAACACGATGGTTGCGTTCTCCACGGTCTGCGACACACGCAGTGCAATTTCACAGGCGCCGGCTGCCGAGATGCCGCAGAAGATGCCCTCCTCCGCTGCCAGGCGGCGCGCCATGCGCTCCGCCGCTGCCTGCGTCACATATTCCACCTGATCGACGCGCGCCTTGTCGAAAATTTTCGGCATATAGGCTTCCGGCCATTTGCGGATGCCAGGAATCTGCGATCCTTCTTCCGGCTGGGCGCCGATGATGCGCACCTCCGGATTCTGCTCTTTCAGATACTGCGACACGCCCATGATGGTGCCGGTGGTGCCCATGGCGCTGACGAAGTGCGTGATGCGGCCTTCCGTGTCGCGCCAGATTTCCGGTCCCGTGCCTTCGTAGTGGGCGCGCGGATTGTCGGCATTGCCGAACTGGTCGAGGATGATGCCCTTGCCATCCTTCTGCATCTGCTCGGCCATATCGCGCGCGTATTCCATGCCGCCGGTGCGCGGCGTCAGGATGATTTGCGCGCCGTAGGCGGCCATGCTCTGGCGCCGTTCCTCGCTCAGGTTTTCCGGCATCAGCAACAGCATCTTGTAGCCGCGGATCGCCGCCGCCATCGCCAGCGCGATGCCGGTATTGCCGCTGGTCGCTTCGATCAGTGTATCGCCCGGCTTGATGTCGCCGCGCTCTTCGGCCCGGCGCAGCATGGACATGGCGGCGCGATCCTTGACCGAACCGGCCGGATTGTCGCCTTCCAGTTTGCCCAGGATGATATTGTTGCGGGCCGCCGCCTCGGCGCCGGGGATGCGCAGCAGCTGCACCAGCGGGGTGTTGCCGATCGTATCGGCAATTGTCTTATAAGCCATCTTCGTTCAGATTCGGTTCGCCAAAATAGCCATTTTAATCGCAGTCGCGTCCTATCGCTCGGCGGACAAAGCCAAACTCATATAGATATACGCCAAGCGCTCGCCGTCGATGCGGAACAGGTCAGGCATTTCACCCGTCTGCACAAAGCCGCGCTTGCGGTAGAGGCCACGCGCCGGCGCATTCACGCCCAGCACTTCCAGATCGACCCAGTCCAGCCGCGCGCTCTCGCCCGCCCAGGCGATCGCCACGTCGAGCAGGGACATGCCCAGGCCACTGCGGCGCGCCTGCTCATGCACGCCCATGCCCAGCAGGCAGCGGTGGCGCGCCGCGCCTTCCGGCCGCGCGCGCAGATCGATGTGGCCGAGAATTCCGTTCCCGCCTTCGGCCAGCCAAAGGCGGCGCCAGCCCGGCTGGTCAAGCGCCGTGGCCAGGCCTTGCGCGAAACCGGCCCGCTTCTCGTCCGGAAAACCACTGCCGCGCGCCATGGGCTGGAACAGCGGCGCGCCGGCGCGGCCATTGCCGGCCAGATGGGCGTTGAGGTAGTCGAAAAAGGCAGGCAGGTCGGCAGCTTCGGCGGCGCGGATGGCAGGCATGAATTTCCTTGCAGGATGGAGGTGAATTGAAAGCAAAACATAGCACAATCGGATAGACTTCCGGTGATATCGATATTTGCTTTTCACCTAAACAATTGACGGAGCCATGATGGCCAATATGCAGCTGACCCCACAGGAATTTGTACCCGAAGCGAACCGCGACGAGCCGGTTTCGCCCAGCCTGCAAAATCTGGAATCGCGCCGCCACCAATCCAATCCCGTGCTCACGCCGCAGGAACTGAAGCGCCTGCAGCGCTTCGGCACCGTGCGCACTTACGCCAACGGCGTGCGCATCCTGGAAGCGGGCCACACCACCTACGGCATGCTGGTGACGCTGTCGGGCATCGTGGCAATCAACCGCTACGATGGCCTGGGCAATTCGGCCCTGCTGGTGGAACATGGTCCGGGCGAATTCACCGCCGAGGTGGCCCAGCTGGCGGGCCGTCCTTCGCTGGTCAACGCGCACGCTGTCGGCGAGGTGGAAGTGCTGGTGATCCCGCCTGAGAATCTGCGCGCGCTGGTGATCGCCGAGGCCGAGCTGGGCGAACGCATCGTGCGCGCCCTGATCCTGCGTCGCGTCGGCCTGATCGAACTGAATTCGGGCGGGCCGCTGCTGGTGGCGCCGGCCGGCCATCCCTCGCTGCATACGCTGCAAAGCTTTTTGACCAGTAACGGCCATCCGCATTCCCTGCTCGACCCGAACGTGGATCAGCAGGCCGCCGCCCTGGTCGAGTACTACCAGCCCAAGGCCGAGGACTGGCCGCTGGTGGTGTGCCCGGACGGCACGGTGAAAAAGAATCCGAGCAATGCCGAGATGGGTTACTGCCTGGGCATGCTGCCCGAGCTGGACGAAGAAAAAGTGTGGGATGTGATCGTGGTCGGTGCTGGTCCTTCCGGCCTGGCGACGGCCGTGTATGCCGGTTCGGAAGGCTTGTCGGTGCTGGCCCTGGAACACCATGCCTTCGGCGGCCAGGCCGCGGCCAGCGCCCGCATTGAAAACTATCTGGGCTTCCCCACCGGGATTTCCGGCGGCGCCCTGGCCGGCCGCGCCTTCGTGCAGGCGCAGAAATTCGGCGTCGAAGTGGCAATTCCCGCGCCGGCCGCGCGCCTGCTGTGCGACCAGTATCCGCTGCGCATCGAGCTGGCCGACGGCAAGCGGGTGCAGGCGCGCAGCGTGGTGTTGTCCTGCGGCGCGCGCTACCGCCGCCCTGCCCTGCACAATGTGGCGCAGTTCGAAGGCAAGGGCGTGTTCTTCTGGGCTTCGCGCATTGAAGCGAATCTGTGCAAATCCTCGGAAGTGGTGTTGGTCGGCGGCGGCAACTCGGCCGGACAAGCGGCCGTCTTCCTCTCCGCCCACGCGGCCAAAGTGCATATGGTGATCCGCGGCGACGGCCTGAAAGCCACCATGTCCACCTACCTGATCGACCGCATCAAGGCCACGCCGAATATCGAACTGCACACGCACACCGAAATCACGGCGCTGGAAGGCGACGAGGAAGGCTTGCGCCAGGTCAGCTTCCGCTGCAACGACACGGGGCAGGAATTCCACCACGAGGTCTGCCACCTCTTCCTCTTCATCGGCGCCGACCCGAACACCGCCTGGCTGCAGGACTGCGGCGTGGAAGTAGATGAGCAAGGATTCATCCGCACCGGCTTCGACGTGAACAAAGGCGAATGCCGCGCCAAGCTCGAACAAGGCGCGCGTCCACCCGAGAAGCCGCAGCGCGCAGCGCTCGAAACCAGCGTCCCCGGCGTCTTCGCCATTGACGACGTGCGCGCCGGCTCCACCAAGCGCGTCGCCGCAGCGGTCGGCGAAGGCGCCGCCGTCGTCTCCCAGATCCACGCCTTCCTCGCCGCCCAGCCCCTCAGCGCCTGAGTCCCCAGCTGAGCCCGTGTCCACCTTGGGGTCAGACCCCAATCGGACACGAGCTGAGCCGCCCTCTTCTTTATCGCGCCGCTGACCGGCACAGCCACAACAGCCGAGGCCGTGTCCACTTGGGGTCTGACCCCGAGGTGGACACGAGCTCGGCTGTAGGGGCATGAAAAAACCCGGAGCAAGTCCGGGTTTTTATTGAGGCGGGAGCCGCTTATTTCTTGGCGGGCTCTTTTTTGGCGTCGGCGGATTTGCCGGCGTCGGCGGCTTTCATGTCGGCCGGTTTGACGGCCTTGTCGGCTTTTTCCGCTTTCTCGGCTTTCATTTCCGCCTTGGCGTCGGCCTTGTGCTCGGCTTTGCCGGCTTTATCGGCCTTGGCGGCTTTGTCGGCGGCTGGTTTGGCGGCGGCGCCGTCCAAGGCTTTGCCGTTCACTTGCAGGCCGGCTTCGGACAGCTTGGCTGCGCTCTTGGCGCCAATGCCTTTCACGCGTTTTTCCAGATCGGCCCAGTCCTTGAATTCGCCGTTCTTGTTACGCTCATCCAGGATAGCCTTGGTTTTGGCCGGGCCCAGACCCTTCACGCTGTCCAGCGCGGCCTGATCGGCTTTGTTGACGTCGACCTGGGCGAACGCAAAGCCCATCGTTGCAATCAGGGTTGCAACTGCCAGCATGAGTTTCTTGAACATGACTTTCCTCCGTTAGGGTGATTGGCAAGGCGCGCTCGCCTTGTGCGTTCTTTAACGGGATCGCGCGCGACTTGGTTGACAGTGAATCTTTGCGCTTGATCAAGCTTGCAAGCGCCAATAAAAAAACCCGCAGGCCGGAGCGCTGCGGGTTTCATAAAGAAAGCCAATATCAGCCGAACAGTTCTTCGCGCGTGACCGTGGCCGTACCCAGCTTGCCGACCACGATGCCGCCGGCGCGGTTCGCGGTCTGCACCGCTTCCTGCCAGCCCGCACCCGCACCCAGCATGGCGGCCATGGTGGCGATCACCGTGTCGCCGGCGCCTGACACGTCGAACACTTCGCGCGCATCGGCCGGGATGTGGAAGTTATCGTTTTCTGTGTACAGGGTCATGCCCTCTTCCGAACGGGTCAGCAGCAGCGCGTCCAGACGCAGTTCCTGGCGCAAGTTCTGCGCCTTGGCGGTCAGCTGCTCCTCGCTCGACCAGCTGCCCACGATGCGCTTGAATTCCGATTTGTTCGGGGTCAGCACGGTGGCGCCGGCGTAGCGCGCGAAGTCGTCGCCTTTCGGGTCGACCATCACCACCTTGCCTTCGGCGCGGGCCGAGGCAATCATGTCGGCCACGTTCACCAGGCTGCCCTTGGCATAGTCGGACAGCACGATCACGTCGTAGTCCGGCAGCAGGGTCTTGTACTGCATCAGCTTATTGCGCAGCACGGAGTCGCTCGGCGCTTCCTCGAAGTCGATGCGCAGCATCTGCTGCTGGCGGCCGATCACGCGCAGCTTGATGATGGTGGAGATGGCTTCATCGCGTTTCAAATAGCTGTGGATGCCGCCGCCATGCAGCAGGTGCTCGACTTCAGCGCCGGCTTCGTCGGCGCCGACCACGCCCAGCAGGCCGGCGTGCGCGCCCAGCGCGGCGGCATTGCGCGCCACGTTAGCGGCGCCGCCCAGGCGTGCTTCGCGCTTCTCGATGCGCACGATGGGTACCGGCGCTTCCGGCGAAATGCGGCCGACATCGCCGAACCAGTAGCGGTCCAGCATGACGTCGCCCACGACCAGGATGCGCACTTTGTCCAGTGCCGGCGCTTGATAAGTAGTCAGGGTAGTGCTCACGATATGCCTCAGTTCATTACATTCAATTCTTCGCTGCGGCGCGGCGGGTAGGAATCCCAGCGGCTGCATCCCGGGCAATGCCAGTAGAACTGGCGCGCCTTGAAACCGCAGTGGCCGCACTGGTAGCGCGCCAGGCGCGTGGTGTAGCTGTGCACCAGGTTCTGCACCAGAGACAGTTCGGACACCACGCCGGCCGGCGCATCCATCATGCGCGCTTCCAGCAGCTTGTCGAGGCCGAGCAGGGTCGGCGTGCGGCGCAGCTCATCGACCACCAGCTGCTTGGCCGCTTCCACGCCATCGAGTTCGAGGACGGCCTTGAACACCACTTCCAGCAGGTCGATGGAAGAGGCCTGTTCCAGATAGGACTTGAGCAGGCTGACGCCTTCCTCCGGCTTGCCCAGTTTGCGGTAGCCGTCCATCAGGCGCTGCGCCAGCAGGGCCGTATGCGGCACACTCTGGTGCTCGACGCGGCGCCAGGTGGCCAGCGCGCCTGCCACATCGCCCTGCGCCAGCTGCACGTCGCCGACCAGGATGGTGGCGCGCACGCTGCTGCGGTCGGCCTGCACGGCCTTGTCCAGCAGCGGCATGGCGTCTTCCGGGTGCATGCGCACCAGCGCGTCCTGCGCCAGCTCGCAATAGAACTGCGAGATTTCCTTCTGGCGGTTGCCGGCGCCGGCTTCCTGCAGGGCGACGGCCGCTTCGATGGCGCGCTCCCACTCTTTCTCGCGCTGGAAAATCTCCAGCAGGGCGCGCCGCGCCTGGACTTCGTAAGAGCTGCCGATCAGGCGCTTATAGGTTTCCTCGGCGCGGTCCAGCAGGCCGGCTTTCAGGTAATCCTGGCCCAGCTCATATTCGGCGTGGGCGCGCTCCTCGAGCGGCAAGTCGGGACGGGCCAGCAGATTCTGGTGGACGCGGATGGCGCGCTCGGTCTCGCCGCGGCGGCGGAACAGATTGCCGAGCGCGAAATGCAGCTCCACCGTTTCCGGATCGAGCTTGACGATTTCGATGAAGGAATCGATGGCCTTGTCCGGCTGCTCGTTGAGCAGATGATTGAGGCCCTTGAAATAGCCGCGCGGCAGGGTGCGCGACTCGGACACCAGCTGCCGGATGTCGACGCGCGCGGCGATCCAGCCCAGCGCGAAGAAGGCCGGTATGCCCAGTAACCACCAGAGTTCAAAATCCATGGAGTACTTATGCTTAAAGGGAGAGAGGCGGCATTACTGCTGCACGTTGACGCTGTCCGGCTGGGTCGGGGTGGCGGCCTGCAGGGCCGACGACTGCAGCGACTGGATGGTGGTCTTTTGTTTGTTCGCTTCGCGCCGGTGGCGGAAGACGGTCGGGGTCAGGGCGAGCACGCCGAGGGCCGCGCCGGCAACAAAGAAGCCGAGCAGCATCAGCACCAGGGGGCCGCGCAATTCATAGTTGAGGAAGAAGTGCAGATCCACTTCCTGGGTGTTTTTCAGTGCAAAACCAAAGAACAGGACGAAAAGTACAACACCAAATACCGTTGATAAGATTTTCATCTTCAGCTTCCTGCTTCAAAAAAAAACGGCATCCACGGACGCCGCTCTTTCAGATCGAACAAGGGGCGGGCCGCAGCCCGCCCCCGACTATCCTGAGACTCAGTCCTCGATGATCGGCTGCCCGACCATCGCATCGACCCGCTCACGCAACTGCTTGCCCGGTTTGAAGTGGGGCACCCGTTTTTCGGGCACCATCACCTTGTCGCCGGACTTCGGATTGCGGCCAATGCGCGGCGGCCGGCTATTCAGAGCAAAGCTGCCAAAACCGCGGATCTCGATGCGTTGACCGCTCGCCAGGGCGCCGGTCATCGCATCGAGAATGGTCTTGACGGCATACTCCGCATCTTTGGCCACCAGCTGAGAATAACGCTCAGCCAGACGGTTGATCAATTCGGACTTGGTCATCGACTAATCGCAGAAAGTCTTAGTTCTTGTTGTCGAACTTGGCTTTCAGCAGGGCGCCCAGGCTGGTGGTGCCGGAGGCGGCGCTGCTGTCAGCTGCCATCTTCTGCATAGCTTCTGCGGTCTCGGCATTGTCTTTAGCCTTGATCGACAGCTGGATGCTGCGTGCTTTGCGGTCGATGTTGATGACCAGGGCTTCCACGGAATCGCCCACTTTCAGGTGGGTGCCGGCATCTTCCACGCGGTCGCGGGAGATTTCGGAAGCGCGCAGGTAGCCTTCAACTTCTTCGGACAGCTGGATCACGGCGCCTTTTGGCTCAACCGATTTCACCGTGCCGGTCACCAGGGAACCTTTGTCGTTCATGGCGGCGAAGTTGTTGAATGGGTCGCCTTCCAGTTGCTTCACGCCCAGGGAAACGCGCTCGCGCTCGACGTCGATGGCCAGAACCACGGCTTCCAGTTCGTCGCCTTTCTTGAACTTGCGCACGGCTTCTTCGCCGGACTCCGTCCAGGACAGGTCGGACAGGTGCACCAGGCCGTCGATGTTGCCGGCCAGACCGATGAACACGCCGAAGTCGGTGATCGATTTGATCGCGCCTTTGACTTTGTCACCTTTCTTGTGGGTCATGCCGAAGTCATCCCATGGGTTGGCTTTGCACTGTTTCATGCCCAGCGAAATACGACGACGCTCTTCGTCGATTTCCAGAACCATGACTTCCACTTCGTCGCCCAGCTGAACAACTTTGTTCGGAGCCACGTTTTTGTTGGTCCAGTCCATTTCGGACACGTGCACCAGACCTTCGATGCCTTGTTCCACTTCCACGAACGCGCCGTAGTCGGTCAGGTTGGTGACTTTACCGAACAGACGGGTGCCTTGTGGGTAGCGACGGGACAGACCGGTCCATGGATCGTCGCCCAGCTGTTTCACGCCCAGCGAAACACGGTTCTTCTCTTGATCGTATTTCAGCACTTTGGCGGTGATTTCCTGACCCACGGTCAGCACTTCGGATGGGTGACGCACGCGACGCCATGCCAGGTCGGTGATGTGCAGCAGGCCGTCGATGCCGCCCAGGTCCACGAACGCGCCGTAGTCGGTGATGTTTTTCACCACGCCGGTCACCACGGTGCCTTCTTTCAGCGTTTCCATCAGTTTCTGACGCTCTTCGCCCATCGAAGCTTCGATCACGGCGCGGCGGGACAGAACGACGTTGTTACGCTTACGGTCCAGTTTGATAACTTTGAATTCGAGGGTTTTGCCTTCGAATGGGGTGGTGTCCTTGACTGGACGGGTATCCACCAGCGAACCTGGCAGGAAAGCGCGGATGCCATTGGTCAGAACGGTCAGGCCGCCCTTAACTTTACCATTGACGGTACCCACGACGATTTCGCCGGATTCCATTGCTTTTTCCAGTGCCAGCCACGAAGCCAGACGCTTGGCTTTGTCGCGCGACAGGATGGTATCGCCGAAACCGTTTTCCAGCGATTCGATGGCCACGGAAACGAAGTCACCAACTTTGACTTCCAGTTCGCCCTGGTCATTCTTGAATTCTTCAACAGGGATGAAAGCTTCCGATTTCAGGCCGGCGTTGACGATCACAAAGTTGTGGTCCAGACGCACGACTTCAGCGGAAATCACTTCGCCGGAGCGCATATCCTGACGGGACAGGGACTCTTCGAAGAGGGCTGCGAAACTTTCCATATTAGACATATTACTTCCAGGTTAGCCAGTAAGGCCCGCAGGGTGCGGCTTCAACTGGGTTAGGTTAACGACACGCAGCGGCAGTCAGAGCCTGCCGCCACACCACTACTTATTTCCCGATGGCCGCATACCAGGCCAGCACCTGAACCACGGCTTCGTCAGCCGTCATATTCGAGGTATCGAGCACGTGCGCCCCCTCTGCGGGGACCAGCGGCGCGATGGCCCGGTGAGTATCCCGGTCGTCGCGCGCTTTCAAATCCATCAAGAGACCTTCCATATTAGCAGGAATTCCCTTGGCAATCAATTGCTTATAGCGGCGCTCGGCGCGCGCTTCCACACTCGCGGTCAAAAACACCTTCAAAGTGGCGTGCGGGAAGATCACCGTGCCCATATCGCGGCCGTCGGCCACCAGGCCGGGCGCCTTGCGAAAGCCCAGCTGCAGGCCGAACAGGGCCTGGCGCACGGCCGGCAGCGCGGCGATTTTCGATGCCGTATTGCCAACCTCCTCGGCGCGGATGGCGTCGCTGACATTTTCGTGCGAAAGGAAAATGTCCTCGCCCGTGAAACTGATGTGCAGATGTTCGGCCAGCTTGGCCAGAGCGTGCTCGTCGCCCAGGTCGGTGCCGCGGCGCAGCGCCTGCAGCGCGGTCAGGCGGTACAGCGCACCCGAGTCGAGCAGGTGGTAGCCGAGCTTGTCGGCCACGCGCTGGGCCACGGTGCCCTTGCCGGAGGCGGTCGGGCCGTCGATGGTAATAACAGGAATCTGCGATGTAGGCATATGTGAAACTTTTAGAAGCTATCCTTGCGGGCGATGGCCGCGAAGGCGGTGAAATACTCGGGGAAAGTCTTGGCCACGCATTTCGGATCGTTGATGCGCAGCTCGGCGCCGCGGCGCACGGCGCCGTCCAGCGTGGCGAGAGAGAAGCACATCGCCATGCGGTGGTCGTCATAGGTGTCGATCGCGGCGCCTTTCAGCACGGCGGGCGGCGTCACGCGCAGGTAGTCGGCGCCCTCTTCCACCGTGGCGCCCAGCTTGCGCAACTCGGTGGCCATGGCGGCGATGCGGTCGGTTTCCTTGACGCGCCAGCTGGCGATATTGCGCAGCGTGCTGGTGCCTTCGGCGTACAGGGCGGCGACGGCAATCGTCATGGCCGCGTCGGGAATGTGGTTGAAGTCGGCGTCGATGGCTTTCAGCGGCCCGCTGGCGCTGGACTCGATCCAGTTGTCGCCCATGGTGATGGTGGCGCCCATCTGCTCCATGGCCTGAGCGAAGCGCACATCGCCCTGGATGCTGTTGCGGCCCACGCCTTCCACCCGCACCGGACCGCCGCCAATCGCGCCGGCCGCCATGAAGTAGGAGGCCGAGGAGGCGTCGCCCTCGACGTGGATGGTGCCGGGACTCTGGTAGCACTGGCCGGCCGGAATAGTGAACGCTTGCCAGCCATCCTGCTCCACCCGCATGCCGAAGCGGCGCATCAGGTTCAGGGTGATCTCGATATAGGGCTTGGAAATCAGTTCGCCCTCCACCCTGATCGTCACCGGCTCGCTGCGCGCCATCAGCGGCGCGGCCATCAGCAGCGCAGTCAGGAACTGGCTGGAGACATTACCGCGCACCGACAGCTCGCGCGTCTTGAATTCGCCGCTCAGGATGTGCAGCGGCGGGTAGCCGGGATTGCCGGTGTATTCGATCTGCGCGCCAACCACGTTGAGCGCGTCGACCAGATCGCCGATGGGACGCTCGTGCATGCGCGGCACGCCATGCACTTTATAGTCGCCGCCGATCACGGCCAGGGCCGCCGTCAGCGGGCGGATGGCGGTGCCGGCATTGCCCATGAAGAGATCGGCCTGGCGTTTCGGGAAGTTGCCGTTGGCGCCCAGCACGCGGTGCACGGTGGAGCCGCCCTCGCCCGCCTCTTCCTGCCATTGCACGCCGAGCGAGCGCAGGGCCGCCAGCATGACCTGGGTATCGTCCGAGGCCAGCAGATCGACCACGCGGGTTTCGCCTTCGGCCAGGGCGGCCAGCAGCAGGATGCGGTTGGAGATGCTCTTCGAGCCCGGCAGGCGCACCACGCCTTGCACGCGCGGCACGGGTTTCAGGTCGATGTGTTCAGGGTATGCGGTTTGCGTCATGCCTTCAGTCCTTCAAATCGTTGCGGTTCATTCGGCCAGGTCTTGCGGCTGCGGCGTTTCCGCCGCCTCGATGGCTTCGATCCACTGGCGCCGCGCGCGCTGGGCGTTGGCGTAAGTGGCTTCCAGGACCGCGCCGTCGCCGGCGGCGAGACTGGCGCGTATTTGCGTCAATTGTGCCAGATAGGCATCCAGTTCGGTCAGCAGTGCGGCCTGATTGGCCAGGCTGATGTCGCGCCACATTTCGGGCGAGCTGCCGGCAATGCGGGTGAAGTCGCGGAAACCGCTGGCGGCGTACTGGAACAGCAGATCGGCATGCGGCTTGCGCGCCACATCGTCCACCAGGGCATACGCCAAGAGATGCGGCAGATGGCTGACGGCGGCGAACACCTTGTCATGCTCTTCCGGCGTCAGGGTATGGATGATGGCGCCGCAGGCACGCCAGGCGGCGGTCACGCGTTCGACGGCGGCGGCCGGATTTTCCGGCAGCGGCGTGAGCACGGCTTTCTTGCCCTGGTATAGATCGTCGATGGCGGCGTCGGGGCCATTGGTTTCGCGGCCCGCGATCGGATGGCCAGGCACGAACTGGGCGACGCTGCCGCCCAGGGCGCGCCGGGCGGCGGCCGCCACATCGCTCTTGGTGCTGCCGGCGTCGGTGATGATGGTGTCCGGTCCTAGATGCGGCAGGATAGAAGCCAGAATGCGTTCGGTCTGCGCCACCGGCGCCGCCAGCAGCACCAGGTCGGCACCGGACAGCACGGCGGGCAGCTCGCCGCCCACTTCATCGATGATGCCCAGCGCCAGGGCGCGCTGCAGCGCATCCTGGGAGCGGTCCATGCCGACGATATGCTGCGCGGCGCCGGCCTTTTTCAGGGCGCGCGCGAACGAGCCGCCGATCAGGCCAACGCCGTAGATAACAACTTTATTCAGCACGAGTCCCCGCCAAAGCCTTTTGCAGCGCCGCGATCAGAATGGCGTTTTCCTGCGGCAGGCCGATGGAGATGCGCAGCCACTCAGGCAGGCCGTAATTGCCCACCGGACGCACGATCACGCCCTGCTTCAGCAGCGCCAGATTGACGCGCGCGCCAGCCGCCAGGTCGTTGCCAACCTTGACCAGCACGAAGTTGCCGTGCGAGGGCACGTATTCCAGGCCCATTTGCTGGAAGGCTTCCACGAACTGCTGGTAGCCGGCGGCGTTGTTCTGCGCGCTCTTGTCCAGGAAGTCCTTGTCGTTCAGGGCGGCAATCGCCGCGGCCTGGGCCAGGGAGTTCACATTGAAGGGCTGGCGGATGCGGTTCATCATCTCGGTGATGCCCGGCTGCGCCAGGCCGAAGCCGACGCGCAGGCCGGCCAGGCCATAGGCTTTGGAGAAGGTGCGCGACACCAGCAGGTTGGGGAACTGCTTGACCCAGGCCGCCGATTCGTACTGGTCTTCCTTGGACAGGAATTCGTTGTAGGCCTCGTCCAGCACCACCACCACATGGGACGGCACTTTTTTCAGGAAGGCTTCGATTTCGGCGCCCTTGACGAAGGTGCCGGTCGGGTTGTTCGGATTGGCGATGAAGACCAGGCGGGTATCGTCCTGGATGGCGGCGGCCATGGCGTCCAGATCGTGGCCGTGGGCCTTGGCCGGCACGGCGATGTGGCGCGCGCCGACGCCCTGGGTAGCCAGCGCGTACACGGCGAAGGAGTACTGCGAATACACGATGGACTGGCCGGCTTCCACGAAGGCGTGGGCGGCGATTTCCAGGATGTCGTTGGAGCCGTTGCCCAGCGTGATCCACTCCATCGGCACGTCGTAGCGCTTGGACAGGGCCACTTTCAGCTCGTAGCCGTTGGCGTCGGGATAGCGGCCCAGTTCAGCGGCGGCTTGCGCCATGGCCTGCTTGGCCGATTCCGGCACGCCGAAAGGATTTTCATTGGACGCCAGTTTGACGATGTTGGCCTCGTCGAGGCCAAACTCGCGCGCCACCTCGGAGATGGGCTTGCCGGCTTGATAGGGGGCGATGGCGCGAACGTATTCAGGACCGAATTGCTTGGACATAGATATTTTCTCTTAAAGTCAGTTGAGGCTGGTCGGGTAAGAGCCCAGCACTTTGAAGAAGGCAGCGTTGTCCTTGAGTTCAGCCAACGCCTTGCTCACGGACGGGTTATGTACGTGGCCTTCAATATCGACGTAAAAATAATACTCCCAGGTGCCCATGCGCGCGGGACGCGATTCGAAACGCGTCATCGACACGCCATGCTTCGCCAGGTGGGCCAGCAGCTGGTATACGGCGCCTGCCTTGTTCGGGACGGCCAGCACGATCGAAGTCTGGTCTTTCCCGGACGGGTTGGTTTGCAGCTGGCCGACCACGGCAAAGCGGGTGCGGTTGTGCGGGTCGTCCTGGATATGGCCTTTGACCACGCCCAGCTTGTACTGCGTGCCGGCCAGTTCGCTGGCGATGGCGGCAATCGACCCGTCTTCGCCCGCCATGCGCGCCGCCTCGGCATTCGAGGCGACGGCGCGGCGTTCGATATTCGGATAATTCAGGTTGAGCCAGACCTGGCACTGGGCCAGGGCCTGTGAATGGGCGCAGATCACTTTCACGCCGTCCATGCTGCCGGTGCGCGTCATCAGGCTGTGGTGGACGGCGATCGCCACCTCGCCGCTGATGGTCAGGCTGGTTTGCAGCATCAGGTCGAGCGTGCGGTTGATCGCCCCTTCGGAGGAGTTCTCCACCGGCACCACGCCGAAATCGGCGGTGCCGGCCTCGGTGGCGCGGAACACCTCGTCGATGGAGGCGCAAGGCAGGCCTTCGACCGCGGTGCCGAACTGCTGGTACACGGCTTGTTCGCTGAAGGTGCCGGCCGGGCCGAGATAGGCCACGGTGACGCGCTTTTCCAGCGCGCGGCAAGCCGACATGATCTCGCGGAAAATGGTCTGCACTTCGATATTGCCCATGGGGCCAGGGTTGCGTTCGGCCACGCCGCGCAGCACCTGGGCTTCGCGTTCGGGACGGAACACCGGCGCCATGGTTTCGGCCTTCACATGGCCGACTTCCTGCGCCACCTGGGCGCGCTGGTTCAGCAGTTCGAGGATTTGCGCATCGATGGCATCGATCTTCTCGCGCAAGGGTTTTAATTTGTCTGTCATGGTCTGAATGCTAGGGTTTGGACTGCGGGCGCGGCGCCCATGGACGCTTCAGCGGCCCGCAAACTCGTTCAGATAATCGACCAGCGCTTGTACGCCCTCGATCGGCATCGCGTTGTAAATCGATGCCCGCATGCCGCCGACGGACTTGTGGCCCTTCAGTTGCAATAGCCCGCGCGCCTTGGCGCCGGCCAGGAATGCTTCGTTCTGAGATTCGTCGCGCAGGTAGAACGGCACGTTCATGCGCGAGCGGTATTCCTTCGCCACCCGATTCTGGTAGAAATCGTCGGCGTCCAGCGCCGCGTACAGCAGCGCCGCTTTCTGCATATTACGCTGTTCCATGGCCGCCACGCCACCCTGCTGTTTCAGCCACTGGAAAACCAGGCCGGCGATATAGATGCCGTAGGTGGGCGGCGTGTTGTACATGGAGTCGTTTTCGGCCACATTCTTCCAGTCGAAAGCCGAGGGGCAGAAAGGCAAGGCCTTGCCGATCAGGTCATCGCGCACGATGGCGACGGTGACGCCGGCCGGGCCGATATTTTTTTGCGCGCCGCCGAAGATCACGCCGTACTGGCTGACATCGACCGGGCGCGACAGGATGTGCGAGGACATATCGGCCACGATGGGCGTCGCGCCCTGCGCCGTCGGCACGAAGTTGAACTCGACACCGTCGATGGTTTCATTGGTGCACACGTGCAGGTAGGCGGCGTCCGGCGTGAGCTGCCACTCCGACTGCGGCGGCACGCGGGTGTAGCCGTCCGCCTTGGCGGAAGCGGCCACGTTCACCTTGGCGTAGCGGGCCGCTTCCTGGATCGACTTGCTGGACCAGGAACCGGTCTGGATGAAATCGATGGTGGCGTCCGGGCCTTTATGGCCCAGCATATTCATCGGAATCACGGCGTTCTGCGACAGGCCGCCGCCCTGCATGAACAGGATGCGGTAGTTGTCCGGCACGGCCAGCAGATCGCGCAGGTCGCGCTCGGCGGCGCGGTAGATCGAAATGAATTCCGGGCCGCGGTGGCTCATCTCCATGACGGACATTCCGCTGCCATGCCAATCCAGCATTTCAGCGGCGGCTTGCGCCAGCACTTCCTTCGGCAGCACGGCCGGGCCGGCGGAGAAGTTATAGATGTTCGTCATGGTGGGAGCTCCTTACTTTTTCTTCGATTGCATGATCAGCTGGAAATGCGGCGCGATCACGCGCTGGCTCATCTCCATGGCCTCGCCCATCAGCTGCGGCATGACTTGCAGGGTTTTCTTGCCGACCGGCGTGCGGTAGAAGGCGGCGATCTGGCGCATTTCATCGGCCGTGTAGTGGCGCGCGTAGAGCGGCAGCGTCTCGGCAATGATATCGTCCATCAGGGCCGGGCTGAGCATGACTTCCTGCATGGTGTCCGCCATCTGCGGCAGTTCCTGCTCCATGCGCGCCAGCGCGGCCTTGCGGCCCGCCTCGTCCAGCTTGGGGTTGCTGAGGATCGCCTGCTCGGCATTGGCGCGCATCATGGTCGGCAGCGCCTGCCCCATTTGCCGCATGGCCGCCGTCATCACGGCGCGGTAATCCATCACGTCCAGCAATTCCTGGATGGCCGCCTTCTGCTCCGGCGACACGGCGGCATCTTGCGCGGCGGCCGGCTGGCCGGCGGCAATGGCGAGGGTGGCCAGCAGGCTGGCAACGATTTTCTTCATAAGCTTATGCGTTTTATAACGAGTTAAAAACACTGCGGGCCCGATCCGAGATGCTCAGACCGGGCCCGCCTTGCTGCCGTCTTACTCAGCCGGCGCTTCCGGTGCGGCGCCGCCATCGGCTTCGCCGCCCTCCTCTACCTCATCGGCATCCGCCTCCACGATGCGCTGCAGGCCGGACAGCTTGGTGCCATCCTCCACCGCGATCAGGGTCACGCCCTGGGTGGCGCGGCCCATTTCGCGGATCTCGGCCACGCGGGTGCGGATCAAGACGCCGCCGGTGGTGATCAGCATGATCTCGTCGCTGGAGTCGACCAGGGTCGCCGCCACCACCTTGCCGTTACGCTCGCTGGTCTGGATGGCGATCATGCCCTTGGTGCCGCGGCCGTGACGGGTGTACTCGGTGATCGGCGTGCGTTTGCCGAAGCCGTTTTCCGTGGCGGTCAGCACCGACTGCTGCTCGTTCTCGGCGACCAGCAGGGCGATCACGTTCTGGCCTTCTTCCAGATTCATGCCGCGCACGCCGCGCGCCTGGCGGCCCATCGGACGCACATCGTTCTCGTCGAAGCGCACCGCCTTGCCGGAGTCGGAGAACAGCATCACATCGTGGGCGCCATCGGTCAGCGCGGCGCCGATCAGGAAGTCGCCCTCGTCCAGGTCGACGGCAATGATGCCGGCCTTGCGCGGGTTGCTGAAATCTTTCAGCGGCGTCTTCTTCACGGTGCCCAGGCTGGTGGCCATGAACACGTAGTGGTCTTCCGGGAAGGTGCGGTTTTCGCCCGACAGCGGCAGCACCACGGTGATCTTCTCGTTGTCCTGCAGCGGGAACATATTGACGATCGGCTTGCCGCGCGAGGTGCGCGAGCCTTGCGGCACTTCCCACACCTTCAGCCAGTACAGGCGGCCGCGGTTGGAGAAGCACAGGATGTAATCGTGCGTATTGGCGATGAAGAGCTGGTCGATCCAGTCCTCGTCCTTGGTCGCCATGGCCTGTTTGCCGCGCCCACCGCGCTTCTGGGCGCGGTATTCGGAGATCGGCTGGGCCTTCATATAACCCATATGCGACAGCGTCACGACCATGTCCTGCGGCGTGATCAGGTCTTCCGTTTCCAGGTCGGTGGCGTTGTGTTCGATGGTCGAGCGGCGCGCGTCCTTCTCGCCGTATTCCAGCATGGAAGCGTTCAGCTCATCGACGATGATGGCGGTGACGCGGGCCGGCTTGGCCAAGATGTCGAGCAGGTCGGCGATCTGCGCCATCACGTCCTTGTACTCGTTGACGATCTTGTCCTGTTCCAGACCGGTCAGGCGCTGCAGACGCATTTGCAGGATTTCCTGCGCCTGTTCGTCGGACAGCTTGTACAGGCCATCGGCCTGCATGCCATAGTGCTTCGGCAGGTGCTCGGGACGGAAGGCCTCGATCCCGGCCTGGCCTTCTTCGCCGGTACGGGCCAGCATTTCGCGCACCAGGGAGGAATCCCAGGCACGCTGCATCAGTTCCGCTTTCGCGATCGGCGGCGTCGGCGCAGCCTTGATGATGGCGATGAAGTCGTCGATATTCGCCAGCGCCACGGCCAAGCCTTCCAGCATGTGGCCGCGTTCGCGCGCCTTGCGCAGTTCGAACACGGTGCGGCGCGTGACCACTTCGCGGCGATGCGACAGGAAGCACTGCAGCATTTCCTTCAGGTTCAGCAGCTTGGGCTGGCCATCGACCAGGGCCACCATATTCATGCCGAAGGTGTCCTGCAACTGGGTCTGCTTGTACAGATTGTTGAGCACCACTTCCGGCACTTCGCCGCGTTTCAGCTCGATCACCACGCGCATGCCCGATTTATCGGACTCGTCGCGGATGTCGGAAATGCCTTCGAGCTTCTTGTCGCGCACGTTCTCGGCGATGCGCTCGAGCAGGGACTTCTTGTTGACCTGGTAAGGCAGCTCGTCGACGATGATGGCGGTGCGGCCGCCTTCCTTGCCGAATTCCTCGAAGTGGGTCTTGGCGCGCATCACCACGCGGCCGCGGCCCGTGCGATAGCCGTCGCGCACGCCGGACACGCCATAGATGATGCCGGCGGTCGGGAAGTCGGGCGCCGGGATCAGTTCGATCAGCTCGTCGATCGCGCAATCCGGGTTGGCCAGCACGTGCAGGGCGCCCTTGATCACTTCCGACAGATTGTGCGGCGGAATATTGGTCGCCATGCCCACCGCGATGCCGGAAGAACCGTTGATCAGCAGGTTGGGCAGACGGGTCGGCAGAACGGTCGGTTCTTTTTCCTTGCCGTCGTAGTTGGGCGCGTAATCGACCGTATCCTTGTCGATATCGGCCAGCAATTCGCTGGAAATCTTGTCCAGGCGGCACTCGGTATAACGCATGGCCGCCGCGTTGTCGCCGTCCACCGAACCGAAGTTGCCCTGGCCGTCGACCAGGGTGTAGCGCAGGGAGAAGTCCTGGGCCATGCGCACCAGCGTGTCATAGATCGAGGCGTCGCCGTGCGGGTGGTATTTACCCATGACTTCACCGACCACGCGCGCGCACTTCACGTAAGGCCGGTTCCACACATTATTCAGTTCGTGCATGCCGTACAGCACGCGGCGGTGCACCGGCTTCAGGCCGTCCCGCACGTCCGGCAAGGCGCGGCCCACGATCACGCTCATGGCGTAATCGAGGTAGCTCTTGCGCATCTCTTCTTCGAGGGAAATGGGGATTGTTTCTTTTGCGAATTGATCCATTGGCGGGTCGATCTTCTGTGACGTTGGTTTAGCTTGCCTGTGCCGTGCGCAGCAGCTGGCAGACAGGACAAGCCTACGATTTTAGCATGGCGCTCCTGTCCCCAGCGCAATTCCGGCCCCACCCCGCCCCCAGCCCCGTTTTGCGCGTGTTGACCGATGTCATGGCGGGGACATATTTACCAATTATCATCGTCGCCAGCCCGTTGCACGAAAACAACATTTTGGTCGAACGCGCCCCGGCTTCTGATTTCTCCAGAAATGTAGGAATTTCCCGGCTGTGGCAAAATGGACGAGAAGTTAATTGCATGTTTCGCAATCGGGAGGCTAGCGCGACGGGTGGGATTTAGTGTAGCTGGGGCAGCCATGGTAGTATTCGCCCCAGGCAACAAATACGTCGCGCAGTTTTTCTGCGGATATCACCCCCGAAAGGAAAGAAAAAATATGAAAAAACTCATTACAACCATCTTTGCCGCCTCGGCAGTTCTGTCGGTATCGGCACTGGCACAAGAGAAGCCAACTGCGCCCCCTTTCGCCCCTGTGACCCAAGACATCAAGGCGGCAACGCCTAAGAGCGCCTATGTGCAAGATGCACGTGGCGTAATCGCCCGCGATCCATTCGGCCTGTGCTGGCGCACCGGCTACTGGACCCCGGCTGATGCCGTGCCAGGCTGCGATCTGCCAATCTGCGTTGAGCCAGAGAAGCTGGAAAACGGCAAGTGCGTGGCGCCTCCGCCGCCACCAGCCCCAGCGCCGGTCGCTCCTGCCCCAGCGCCGGTCGCCGCGCCAGTCGCTGCACCGACCTCGGAAAAAGTAAGCTTCGCTGCTGACGCCTTCTTCGATTTCGACAAAGCCGTGCTGAAGCCAGAAGGCAAAGCCAAGCTGGACGACGTTGCTTCGAAACTGGGCAGCATCAACCTGGAAGTCATCATCGCCGTCGGCCACACCGACTCCGTGGGCACCGATGCCTACAACGACAAACTGTCCGTGCGTCGTTCGGAAGCCGTGAAAGCGTATCTGATCTCCAAAGGCGTTGAAGCCAACCGCGTGTACACCGAAGGCAAAGGCGAGAAACAGCCGGTCGACGACAACAAGACCGCCGCTGGCCGCGCCAAAAACCGCCGCGTTGAAATCGAAGTCGTGGGCACCAAGAAGTAATTAGCCCCTCTTCGGCTCACGCCACCCAACCCCGCTTCGGCGGGGTTTTTTTTGGCCTTTTTCCACACCAGTCATTTGATCAGTCCGCTTGCACGCGCCAGCCCAGGCGACTACCGTGGAAGCAGGAGGTCCAAAATGATTTATTCCAGCCTGAAACGCGACGAATTCCTGCGCCAGCCTGCCCAAACCGAAATCGCCAGCAAGCAAGGGCCGGTTTTGATCGCCGACCGCGGCCGCCCTTCTCACGTGCTGCTGACATTCGACGACTACCGCAAGCTCGCACTCGGCCGCTTCACCCAGGCCGACATACTGGCGCTGCCGCCCGGCGCCGCCGATATCGAACTGGAATTGCCGGAGCGCGGCGAGCGGCCGCGCTCCGCCGATCTGAGCTGATGTACCTGCTCGATACCAACGCCATCTCGGAAATGCGCCGCCTTGGCAGCGGCAAGTGCGACCCGCGATTTGCCGCCTGGGCCAACGACGCCCAACCTGGCGAGCTGTTTTTGTCCGCCATTACCATTCTGGAACTGGAAATTGGCGTTCTACGCGCTGAAAGGAACGACGCGCCCAAAGGACAAGTGCTGCGAACTTGGCTGAACAAGCGCGTACTCCCCGTCTTTTGGGGCAGAATCCTACCGGTGACCACCAGCGTCGCCCTGCGCAGCGCACAGCTGCACGTACCCAATCCCTGCTCACTGGCGGACGGACTGATTGCCGCCACCGCCGCCCTGCATGACCTGACCCTGGTGACTCGCAATGTGCACGACTTTCGCCAGAGTGGAGTCAGGCTGGTGAATCCATGGGAAGGCAGCCGGCTTTTTTGACATCCCGGCTTTGGCGCGGGACAAAATGCGGCTATCATGCGGGCTATGAACGCCGATCCTTTAGAACTGCAAAAATTCAGTGAGCTGGCCCATCGCTGGTGGGACCCCACTTCCGAGTTTCGTCCGCTGCACGAAATCAATCCGCTGCGCCTGGAGTGGATCAACGCGCGCGCCCCGCTGGCGGGCAAGAACGTGATCGACATCGGCTGCGGCGGCGGCATCCTGGCCGAATCGATGGCGCGCAAGGGCGCCAAGGTGACGGGCATCGATCTGTCGGAAAAAGCCCTGAAAGTGGCCGACCTGCACAGCCTGGAATCGGGTGTGCCGGTGCGCTACAAGCTGGTCGCCGCCGAAGAGATGGCGGCCCAGGAAGCGGGCCAGTACGATGTGGTGACCTGCATGGAAATGCTGGAACACGTGCCCGATCCTGCCGCCATCGTGCGCGCCGCCGCCACCCTGGTGAAACCGGGCGGCCAAGTCTTCTTCTCCACCCTGAACCGCAATCCGAAAGCCTATCTGTTCGCGGTGATCGGCGCCGAATACCTGCTGCGTCTGCTGCCCAAGGGCACGCACGATTATGAGAAATTCATCACCCCGGCCGAATTGAGCCAGGACATCCGCAGCGCCGGCCTGCAAGTGGAAGGCTTGAAAGGCATGGGTTACAACCCGCTGACCAAGATCTACTCGCTGAACGACGACACCAGCGTGAACTACCTAGTCGCCGCCAGCCGCCCCCTCTAAACACCCACGGGCGGCTACGGCCGCCCCGTCGCCCATCCCAGCCCCTTCCCCACCATGAGCCTTTCCGCCCCTCGCGCCATCCTCTTCGATCTGGACGGCACCCTGGCCGACACCGCGCCCGACCTGGCCGCCGCCATCAATCTGCTGCGCAGCAAGCGCGGCCTGGCGCCGACGCCCTATGACGTGCTGCGTCCGACCGCCTCGGCCGGCGCGCGCGGCATGATCGGCGCCTCCTTCGGCCTGGCGCCCGGCGACGCCGGCTTCGAGGAATTGCGCGTCGGCTTCCTGGCCAACTACGAAGCGGCCATCGCCGTGCACAGCACCCTCTTCCCGGGCGTGGCCGAGCTGCTGGACGGCATCCGGAGCGCGGGCCTGAGCTGGGGCATCGTCACCAATAAGGCGGCCCGCTTCACCGAGCCGCTGGTGCCGCTGATCGGTCTGCACCAGGCCGGCTGCGTGGTGGCGGGCGACACCACCGCCCATCCCAAGCCGCACCCCGCCCCGCTGCTGGAAGCGGCCGCGCGCCTGCAGCTGGCGCCGGAGCAGTGCTGGTATGTGGGCGACGATCTGCGCGACATCCAGGCCGGCCGCGCCGCCGGCATGGCCACCGTCGCCTGCCAGTGGGGCTATTGCGGCGCTAGCGAACCGTCGAGCTGGGGCGCCGACCACCTGCTGCCCACGCCGGACGCCTTGCTGGCCCTGATCCGCGCCACCGTTGCGGCGGCGCCGCTGGCCGCCTGATAATAAGTATTTTTATGCAACATTAAGTTGCCATATGGCAATCAACAGGCGTACTATACGGATATTAGAGTCAATACGTAGTATTACCGAATAGTCCGGAGAACAGTATGTCGAGCGATGACGCAGCGGAGCTAGCACTGCCACGAAGTAGTGCTCCGCAGGTATGGGATGCCACGGTCAGCGAAACCAGCTTTTACTGGTATGACCTGATCAACGATCCCAAGGTGCCGGATTTCCACGACCCGATCGGGCGCTACCAGCGCCGCATGCAGTTCGCGCTGGACGCAACGATGGAAAAGCGCCTGATGTTCATGCTGGTCGCCCGCCCGCGCCTGCGCTTCGACCCCAAGCGCAGCACCAGCTGGGGCTTTTTTTCCCTGAAACTGACCATCCCCATCCTGATCGGCGGCGAAGAGCGCAAAAGCACGATCACGGTCGAACTCAAGACCCCGTTTGAAGCCACCTTCAAGAAACCCCTGATCCAGCTGTACGACAAGTACATGACCCTGAACTGGGGTTCGATGACGGAAACCTTCACCATCCACGACCTGATGCAGCGCCACGACACCGGCCTGCACTACCCGAGCAAGGTGCAATACGTGGGCCAGACGCGCGATCCGGCCGGACGCCTGGCCAAAGGACGGCTGATGGCCGTCAGCAATCTGTGCGATACCAACGCCCCGGAATACGACACCCTGCTGCTGGTGCAGAACTTCAATGTCGCGGTCGACACCGAAGCCAAGGAATTCGCCGAGCAAGCCTCGCAGCGCAGCCAGATGGACGTGCTGGAAGCGGCGCTGATCCGCTACTTCGAAGGCGCCGACGCGCGCAGTCCCCAGGAACACCGGCTGCGGCGCGAGCGCCTGCGCAGCCTGCATGAAGCCTATATGATCGACCGCCTGACCGTCGACCTGGGCTTCAAAGAAGCCAACGACTTCTACGACCTGGAATCGGCCGAAGTGGAAAAATCCCGGCGCCACCTATTCGCCTGCAGCTTCACCGAAGGCCTGGTCGCGGTCGAGCGCCTGCCCGAGCAAGGACGCCCCCTGGTCAGTCTGGACGCGTAAGCGCCCCCCAAGGTGCACACTATTGCGGAATCGGTTACAATGAAGATTCTGTGGGGACGACCTGGCTTCGACGTGGGTTGCAAAGCAGAGCAGGGCATACCGAGGGCTGGTTACCTCGTAAATACACCCAGAAACAAACTAACTGCAAACGATAACTCGTACGCACTGGCAGCCTAAGGGCTGTTAGCTCCTCAACGCTTCTTCCCTGGGGCGGGCCGTTAAAAGCTGAGGAGTCATTTACAGGGAATCGCGCCGCTACGGGTCACTTGGATCGGCGCTAAATTTAAGGTGAATCGCCAGTACAAAGCGTGCACATTCGCGTTGTGCTGGTTAAATTAAAAGATAGTGCTAAGTATGTAGAACTGTCTGTAGAGTGCTTGCGGACGCGGGTTCGATTCCCGCCGTCTCCACCACCGAACAAAAAATTAGGCCCCCAAGCGCCAGCTTGGGGGCCTAATTTTTTGTTCGTTAGCGCAGAGTTGGCGGGAAGTGAATCCGCGTCCGGCACGGACGCGGGGCGTAGCGGGGAATTCGGCTCGCATGCGAGCCGCCCGCGTAGCGACGTCCGCTTGCAAGCGGACGGCTCTCCGATTCGCCCATCCACAAAATCGCTGCGCGATTTTGCGTCCGCGGTAGCGGACGGTTTTCCCACAAGCAATCCAGCCGCATTCTGCCCCGAATCCGCAGGTTCCAAATATCTGCTTCTTAGCTACTTACAAGCGATGGCGATATCGTTTTCGCCAACGTGCCTCCCTTTCCGGTATCTGAAAGAACAAACACGAACGTTGTCATTGAGCTTACGTCCAAGCGTGACCTGGTCGGACTCCCCATATGTACAAGCAAGCCACTTCCCCGCCGGGAACGGCACATCGAGCTGATATGTATATATCCACCCGCCCTTTTCCCGCTTCTGACTGAATTCCGCGAGTTCTCCCAGCTCCTCAGGCGGGCCGCTCATGGGCGCTGCACCATGTAGATACAAAGGCGCACGCACAAACGTAGTCCAGCCTGGAGGAACATTTGATATCTGCACTGACTTCTGCTCAATGAATTGGGGACACTCTAGAACAAGCCCAGGCGCGGCCGATGCGGGCGCAGTGAGGGCCGTAAACGCCACCATGAACGCGACGGTGCATCGTTGGAGATTAAGCTTAAACATCATCGCCATCCGCTTTCACTCAATGACAAAGAATGCGTCGGCATTGTCGCTAGGCTGAATGAAATTGCCCGTTCTGTCCTTGCCTAGGGACCGTATGATACGTACTGAAATTTCGGTTTTCTTATCGGCTTTCCACTGATCCGCAACAACGATGCCGCTTGCTATCTGGCGGATGTAAAGGGCGGCATGATTACCGTGGGCGCGATTTGCATAGCGACCTTTTACGAAGGTGGCGATAGCAGTCCCAGTTCTCAGCATTTGATTGCCGAGGACGGCCTCGCCTTGCCGCCAGTGTGGAGTTGTAGGCGCACCTGCGTACTCTTGCACGAGTGCCACACACTGGCGAGTGCCGACAACGGGGTGACCAGCGAGATCTGCGGCTTTGGGATAGACGTAAGACATTTCAACACCTCCTTCCAGGACTGGGTATGTCCTAAGACTAGGAGGAGTTGAAGGGAGGCAGTTGCATAGGCGCAAGCTCAGTACGTTTATGTGACTGGCTATTGAGCGGATTCAAACTCCATGAGATAACTCCCTGAATCGGGCAGCTGGAATGCAGGCTAGAACGCCACATCGCCAGGCGCGATATCACTATTGTGATCGCAATCGACGATGAAGATCCCAGCTTGATCGTCATCACCGCAATGGATTGAAAGGAGAGCATATGTACCACTTTACCGACGGCGGCCTGCGCAATGTGTGGCTCAGGAATGGCTACATCGAACACCAGACTCCTTACGGCCATGGCGTCTCTTTCCTCGATCTCGATGGCCTCACCATTGCCATCTGCCAAGCCCTCTACCAAAAGCCCGGAAAGCTAAGCGGCGCGGAATTCCGCTATATCCGTACCGCCCTGCAGTTTTCTCAAAAATCTCTTGGAAAGCTGTTCGGCTACACCGAGATTTGGCCAGTGCGGGTTACGTTATTGATGCCATGCCTGAGTAGAAACAACATTGCAAGAAATCCAAATGGCGGAGCGCCCAGCAGCGAAACGATCAACCCCAAAGCGGTCATCGAGTGAAATACCGTTTGAATGCACGTGGAAATTGAAAGGCGGTAACTGCGCCGCTTGAAAGCGGCGTTGACCTCAAGATGCTGCTTGAAAGTTGCATTTTCTTATTTCGGAGGCGGCGCCGGGTTGAGCTCCTGTGACCAAACTACTGCCGCGATTTTCCAACCATCTTCGGTTCGTACCATCTGCCAGCTCTCCTTGCCCCAGTTTTCCCTATAGTCGCCGCTGAGAAAGTTATAGTCGAACCATACTTGGGCCACATCTCCATCGCTGTCGATACGCACGTTGGAGATGGTCTCCTCAATCCTTGCCTTGTCTGCGGCGATAGATTTAATAAACTTACGTGGGCTTGAGTTGAAGATTTTTCGGGGAGGCTTCATGGCGGGCTGCGGCCTGGTTTCATAAAGTCTCGCTATAGATGCATCGGTTGTTACCCCGCTCCAAGTGATATCTTCTTTCACAAATAGTTTTAAAAATCCTTCCTCGTCTTTGTTAACGATAGCGGCACGAAAATTTTCAATAACTTTCTCGATTTGAGCTTTACCGTCCGTGCTCTGCGCGCAAACACTCTGCGGGAACATGATAAAAACGCTCAGAAATAATGTTGTAGCTAAAAATTTGTTCACTTGATTCCTTAAATAACGAAGAATTTTCAAACTAGTTATACACGATTTGTGATGCCAGAAAAATATCCCCCCATGCATTGCGTCGGCCAGTTGAATCCGCAGGTGGTAGAGGCCTCTCAGAACTCTAACTCATCTGACAAGATTATGCCCGTTCAAGTCTGGGCTAATACAACTTATAGAACGTTCTCAACAAAAACCAGCAGAACAAAGCTCTGCTCGCCATGCTGTTGCTCCGACGGTTCTTGCACATAGCTATCGTTGGACCAATCCTCGCTTACCACGCGGTTTGCAATGGCCGACAAGTCGCTCGTCTCACTCACCTGGCAAGCAAAGGGAAGCCGGCCGTGCGATCTCGAAACAAGGCTAAAGCGAAGCTGGCGACATTGAAAGTCATGCCAACAATAGAACAGCATCTCCTTGCCTCTTAACTTCATCCTTCGCGCCTCGATAACTTGACGGATGAATTCCACTACATCTTCTGCACTGATCGTTGACACCTCATCTTCGAACGGCGAAAACCGCCACATGTTTTCTCTGGCTTCGTGATTAATATCGCTTGAATCAATAACAATCTCGTCGTCTTTCGCCAGTGCAAGCCACCTGTTTACTGCAATCGAGTTAATCATAAAATCTGATAGTTATAGATCGGGAACACATGAGCTGCGCCACTTCGAACAGCCAAAATGGCGCAGTTTATCGAACTGCGCCATAATTGCGCCACATGCACCGCCAACGGCGCCAACACTGCCATGTCCACCAGCACTGACTTACTGAGCAGCATCCGGGCATCCGAGAACGGCTTGACGCTGGCAACACTCCTGGCCAGGCACCCCGGCATCGCCAGGCGAACAGCACAGCGGCAGATCGCACAACTCATTCAGAATGGCCAAGTCAGCGCACTGGGCGCAGGCAGGGCACGCCGCTATTTCGACTCTAGCGCCACTACCCGCAGCGGCGCACAGACCGCCGGACCAGATGGCTTCCCGCCCTTTATCCCTCTGTCCGCCGACAGCCAGGACATCCTGGCCTATATCGACCAGCCTCAGGAAGCGCGCAAACCAATAGGCTACCAAGCTGATTTTCTGGATGCCTATCACCCCAATGAAACCTGGTATCTGTCAGAGCCGCTGCGCCGCCAATTACACAAGATGGGCAGAACCGCTGACATCGACAAGCCTGCCGGCACCTACAGCCGCGCCATCCTTAACCGCTTGCTGATCGATCTGTCTTGGGCATCCAGCCACCTGGAAGGCAATACGTACACCAGACTCGATACGCGTGAACTCATCGAACATGGCAAGGCCGCACGGGGCAAGGCCGCCATCGAAACGCAGATGATTCTGAACCATAAAACAGCCATTGAACTGCTGGTCGAAAACATCAACAGCGCCGTGTTCAACCGCTACACCCTGATGAACTTGCACAGCGCCTTGGCAGAAAACTTACTGCCCAATCCAGCACACGAAGGACGAATTCGCCAACACGCGGTCGATATCGGTAAAAGCGTCTACCACCCACTCTCAACACCACGCCAGATCGAAGACGCACTGGATACGCTTCTGGGTAAGGCGAATCAGATTGCAGATCCATTCGAGCAGTCCTTCTTCATGATGGTGCACTTGCCCTACCTACAGCCCTTTGCCGACGTCAATAAGCGCACATCCCGGCTAGCCGCGAATCTGCCGCTCTTCCACGCCAACCTGTGCCCGCTGACCTTCCTGGATGTACCGGAGCAAGCCTACAGCTGTGCCACCCTCGGCGTGTATGAAATGACCAGGGTAGAACTACTGCGCGACCTTTACGTTTGGGCCTATGAACGCTCAACGCAGGAATATCTGGTGATCAAGCGAGACTTGGCGGAGCCCGATCCTCTTCGTCTGGCTTGGCGCGAACTCATCAAACAGACCATCCGCGAGGTCATCACACATCCCGAGTTTGACCCACTCTCCAATATTCGCCGATCCGTGGCGGAACGTGTTCCGGAGCCGGGACAGCCGCATGTGCAGGCACTGATCGTCGAAGAACTCCGGCGGCTGCACGAAGGCGTGTTGGCGCGCTATGGCTTACGGCCTTCTGAGTACGCCGCATGGAAGGCGCTTCATCGACATTGAAGGAAGCAGCAGGCTTGCAGCGGTTTCAAGCTGGGCAATCGTTAATCCACCACATTCAACTTCACCTTCGCCCCATTCGGCAGTCCCTGCATCTGCCGCGCCACATCGCCGGACAGGCGGATCAGCTCATGCAAAGGCGCGCTTGCCAGATTCTCCGCCTTATACTCGCCACCGAGCACGCCCGGGATTTTCAGGCAGTACTTGCGTCCCTCGGTCAACGGCCCGCAATGCTCGCGCGCGATCTTGCTCAGGCCGGCCATATACCAGTCCTGCAAAAAGTCCTGATTTGCCGATAGCACGTCGAGCGCCTGGCGGTCGGGCGCCACCACCGCGCAGCTGCATTCTTCCGGCATCAGGCGCCAGTAGCGGCCCTGCACATCCTTGATGATCAGATTGCCGAAATCATTTTCCCCCACCACCTCCAGCGCCTGCAGTCCCGCCCAGCCCCAGCTTTCGTTCAACTCTTTGATGATATCCATACGTCCTGCCATTTCTCTTTCTTGGCGGCGCCATCGCGCCGGCTGATAAAATTACTGTTCAGAAATTATTTTACCGCCTATCCCATGAAACGACTGCTCCAATGCCTTTTGCTCGCCCTGCTCGACGCCAGCCATCTCGCCTCAGCCAGCGAACTGGAGGAATATGCCCGCGCCGCCAACCGTCTGGTCATGCTGAGCCAAGCCGCCCAGCAGGAGGGCAAGGCGCCGCCGCGCATGGCGGAAGGCGAAGGCAAGGAGCTGATCGCCCTGCTGTCCAACCGGCAGCGTTTCCTCGATTCCCGCAGCGTTGCGCCAAGCGAGTTCAGTGAACTCAGCTTATTGTGCGGCGAAATGACCAAGGCCATGATGAACTACATGATGTTCGATCTGCAGCGCATCGACCGCAGCAATAAGGATCCAGAAGCCTTGTCCGCTGCCGTGGCTGCCGCGGCGCGGGAGAACATCCAGCGCTATCAGGATGAAATAGCGCTGCTGATGCCCATGCCGGTCCTATGCATGGGCAAGCAGCTCCCCTTGCTGGAACAATTCCTCACAACCCTGAAGCCGGAGGAGATCACCGAAACGCGGCAACGGGGCATCACGATGACGCAAAACGGCCTGCTCAACAGCATGCTCGGCGCCCTGACCGGCATTGGCGATCCAAGCGTGCGCGAAGAGAATCAGCTCAAGATGCTGAATGCGCTGGCCGAGGTCGCGCCAGTGTACGCAGCGGCACTGCCACTCAACAACCGTTCCTACATCACCGCCCTGGCCCGCACGGCTTTGCTCAATAGCCCCCCCGCCTTCACCGACGCCCTGCTGCGCATCCTCGCGGCCATGGAAAGCACGGCATGTACGGGGTTGTGCAGCCGCGCTTCATAATCGGCTGGCTTAAGCTGGATTAAGAATCATCGTACCGGCTTTGAGTCATGCAAAAAGCCCATGCTAGAATCGGCCGCGTATGAATATGAACGGAACAATACGACGCTGCGCCGCCTGGCTCGCCTTCATGGCGATCCTCTTCGCCGCGCTCGTGCCTTCCGTTTCGCGCGCCATGGCGCCGGCCGGCGACAGCGGCTGGGCCGAGATCTGCACCATGCAGGGCGCCAAGTTCGTCAAGGTCGGCGACGATGGCGGCCAGCCATCCGGCGACAGCGCCCAGCATCTGGAGCACTGCCCCTTCTGCTTCACCCAGCACGACACCGTGGGCTTGCCGCCCACGCCAGCGCTCACGCTGCATCCCGCGGCCGGCAGCGCGATTTACCCTCCCCTCTTCTATCAGGCGCCACGCCGCCTCTTCATCTGGTCCGCCGCGCAGTCACGCGCACCGCCGGCCCACTCCT
This sequence comes from Massilia sp. BJB1822, assembly GCF_013369485.1. Taxonomy (GTDB): domain Bacteria; phylum Pseudomonadota; class Gammaproteobacteria; order Burkholderiales; family Burkholderiaceae_D; genus Rugamonas. The sequence continues at coordinate 112,101 of NZ_JABWEB010000014.1, read as the reverse complement.
GATCCCGCAGCACCCGTCTGACCTGCATTGAAGCAGGCCGTTTGCGCGCGCGCCTTGTCGTTCGGCTTTTGCCCTGCGCCGCGCCAAATACGCCATTAAAAGAAGAAAGCACATCATGAATTACCGCCCTAGCGCCATCTGCCTCGCCCTGCTGTCCGCCTTCTCCGCCAACGCCTTGGCTGCCGACGAAGCACCCGGCATGGAAATCGTCGTCGTCAGCGGCTCGCGCGCCGTCACCAAACTGTCCGAAACGCCAAGCGCCATCGGCGTCGTCACAGGCCGCGAGATGGAGCGCGACAAGCCCAAGACCATGGGCGATATCCTCAACCGCGTCGCCGGCGTGCACTGGAATGACCTGGGCAACGAGCAGCACAGCATGGCGATCCGCCAGCCCATCGGCACCGGTTCGGTGTACCAGTATCTGGAAGACGGCATTCCTATCCGTCCGTTGGGCGTGTTCAACCACAATTCGCTGAACGAAATGAATATCGCCGGCAGCGACAGCGTGGAAGTGGTGAAGGGGCCGGCCTCCTCGCTGTACGGCAGCAATGCCGTGGGCGGCGCCATCAACGCGCTGACCGCCGCCCCTTCGCGCACGCCGTATGCGCGCATCGGCGCGCGGCATGAGGGCGTGTCCGGCTTTACGCGCTACGACACGGCGGCCAGCAATACTTGGGGCGATTTCGGTTTGCGCTTCTCGCATTACAGCTCGCGCCGCACTTCGAACAACTGGCAGGAATACAGCTACGGCGACAAGGATTCCTTCACCCTGCGCGCCGACTATGCGCTGGGCAACGCCGGCATTGTGCGCGCCACCCTGGTGCGCACCGATCTGGATGCGGCCATGCCGGGCAGCCTGTTCGAAAACGATTACCAGAACAATCCCGGCAAGAGCCTGAACACCTTCACCTATCGCAAGGACAAAACCACGCGCGGCACCGTGGCCTGGGAAGGCGATACCACGCCAGGCGGCACCACCACCGTCACCCTGTTCAGCCGCCGCAACGACCATGGACAAATCCCGAGCTACACCATCGGCAGCTGTGCCGGCAGCAGCTGCAAGGGAACGCTGAACAACAACCACGTCGATTCGCGCGGCCTGGACGTGAAGCATCTGCAGGAATTCGCCTGGCTGAATTCGCGCCTTGTCGCGGGCATCTATATCGATCGCAGCGACAATCCCTATTACAGCGACAATCTGCGCATCGTGCGCGATCCGGCCAGCGGCCGCTATCTGAGCTACACCCGTGTCAACGACAGCCAGCCGCAAGGCGTGCGCGATTATCAGGCCGATATCGACAACACCGCCTTCTTCGCGCAATGGGAAGCTTCGCCGCTGCCCAAGCTGCGCGTGGTGGCGGGCGGCCGTTCCGACCGCATCCGCTACGACTTCCGCAATAATCTCTCGCCGCAGGGCAGCGCCAACTACGGCGCGCCGAACGAGAGCCGCAGCTTCTCGCGCTTCAGCCCCAAGCTGGGCGCCAGCTATGTGCTGGGCGCGGACGCCAATGCGTATGCCAATATCAGCGAAGGCTTCACGCCGCCGGAAGTAAGCCAGATGTATGGCAAGACCGGCATTCCCGACCTGCAGCCAGCCACCTACCGCAGCGTGGAAGTGGGCCTGCGCCTGGCCTTCCTCGAGCGCAAGCTGCGCCTGGATTCTTCGCTCTACCGCCTGGTGGGACGCGACACCATCGTCAGTTACACCATCACGCCGGGCAATAGCGAGAACCGCAATGCTGGACGCACGCGCAGCCAGGGTCTGGAGCTGGGTCTGAACTACGATAACGGCCCGCTGGACGCGCGCTTCAGCACCGCCATCGCCAGCCATCGCTATGAGCGCTACCGCGTCTCCGCCACCCAGGACTACAGCGGCAAGGACATGCCGCAGGCGCCGCGCGATATGACCAGCGCCGAAATCGGCTACAAGCCCATGCCGGGCCTGCGCGTCGCGCTGGAAGCGGTGCACCAGGGCGCCTACTGGATGGACAATGCCAACACCGTGCGCTATCCCGGCCACGCGCTCTTCCATCTGCGCGCCGCCTACCGCTTCATGAAAGGCTGGGAAGCCTGGGTCCATGTGCGCAATCTGGGCGACAAGCACTACTCCGATTCCGCCTCCAGTTCCTACTCGGGCGTCGGCGCCTACTCGCCCAACACCCAGAACCAGTACACGCCCGGCGCACCGCGCAGCGTGATGCTGGGCCTGTCCTACACCTTCGGCGGCAAATAAGCGGGAGAGATGAGGCCGCCAAACGCGGCAGCCGGGGGATGTGCTTACAGTGCCACGGCGGGAGCGCGGCGGCGGCGGGCGAAGCCGGCAACCAGCAGGCCGGCGGCGATCAGCAGCAGGGAGCTTGGCTCCGGCACTTTGGCGCTCAGCGACACGTTGTCGATGGCCAGGCCGGCGCCGCCAGTCCAGCTTTGCGGAATGTAGTTGGAAAAGCGCAGGGTCAGGTTCTCGCCCTGGTGCGAGGCGAGCAAGGCGCTGACATTGATGCTGCGCGCATCCCAAGCCGTGTTGCTGTCGTTGACGATGTCGTAGCTGAACACATTGCCCAGCAGCGTCGTGCCCTGCAGGATATCGACCTTGAAGTTGCGTGCCTGGCCGGAATAGCTTGCCACGATGGAATCGCTCCAGGACAGGGTAGCTTCCTTCAAACCTTTCGGCACGAAGAAAGTTTGTGCCAGCGTGTAATTGGTCTTGGCCATGCCATCGTTCATGACGTAGGCGGCATAGCTGCCATCAACCGGGTTGCCGGCTGCGACGCAGCCGGTGGCATTGCCCGCCCTGGCCACGTTCCAGTCGCGGCCGGCGCTGGCGCAGGTGCCGGTGCTGCCCAGGCCCGAGGTGGTCCAGCCATTCAGATTGCCCGTCTCAAAACTGCCATTGCTCAGAAGCTGGATCGGACCAGCTTGTACCGCACCTGCTGACATCATTGCCGCAACAACAGCAAACTTTACAAATTTCATTGTTACTTACCTTTATGCAATTTCCAAAGAAAGCTTTCATAAAGCAAGTTATATGCCAAATCCGTAAACCTTTGATTTTAAAGAAAGCCGGTTTTTGAGCTTCCGGCAAGTGTAAAGAAATCCGACACTTTTTACGCCCGCACGGTCCGCCCCACCCGCCCCAGCAGGAAAGGCATGCTGAACAGATACAGCGCCGCTCCGCCCAGCCAGACCGCCCCTGGGAAGGTGGTGCGCGACATGAAATACAGGGTGCTGATGCCGACCGGCCCGATAATCGTCGCCAGACTGGCAATGCTGGCCAGCACGCCCTGCAAGCGCCCCTGCTGCCCCGAATCGGTGCCGGCCGACATCAGCGACTGCAGCACCGGCGCACCGATGCCGCCCACGCAGAACACCGGCAGCAGCAGGAAGGCGACCCAGCCCTCGGTCGCCCAGGCGATCGCCGCATACGCCAGCGCATCGGCCGTAATCCCGATCAGCAGGGTGCGCCGCTCGCCGTAGCGCTCGGATAAAGGTCCGGCCACAAAAGCCTGGGCCACGGCATGAAACACGCCAAAACCCGCCAGCGAGATGCCGATGGTCAGGGAACTCCAGGCAAACTTGTCTTCGCCGTACATGACCCAGACCGTGCCAGCCACCTCGCCCACCAGCGCCAGCACGAAATACACCACCATCAGCGGCAGCAGGGCCGGGAAGCTCAGCGCCCAGCGCAGCGGCGCCAGGGGATTCAACGGCACCGGCACCGCTTGCGGCGTGCGCGATTCGCGCATCACGAAGAAGGCCACGACCAGATTCAGCGCGTCCAGCGCGGCAGCGGCCAGGAAAGGCGCGCGCACCCAGTACTCGCCCAGCAGGCCGCCGATCACGGGTCCGATGATAAAGCCGACGCCAAAGCAGGCGTTGAGCTGGCCGAAGCGGCGGCTGCGCTGGTTTTCCGGCGTGACGTCGGCGATATAGGCCGAGGCCACGGCCAGGCTGGCGCCAGTAATGCCGGCGATGGCGCGGCCAAGAAAGAGCAGCGACAGCGAGGGCGCCAGCGCCAGCAGCACGTAGTCGATCATCGAGCCGGCCAGGGACATCAGCAGCACCGGCCGCCGCCCGATGCGGTCGCTCAGCGCGCCCAGGATCGGCGAAAAAATGAACTGCATCAGCGCATACAGGCCGGTGAAGGCGCCAAAACGCCAGCCCAGCTCGGCGGTATGGCCCACGTCGCGCATCAGCTGCGGAACGATGGGCATGGTCAGCCCGATGCCGGCGGCGCTGATCACCACCGAACCCATGACTGCGTAGAGTCCTTTGTTCATATCTCATCCAATTTATCACTGATAAATTCAATTATAGATGATAAAGTTCAGCCATAAAAAAGAATTTTTCGGGATCGGAAAACATGAAAGTAGAACGCAAGCAGATTGTGGCCGCCGCGCTCGATGTGCTGAACGAGGTCGGCGTGGACAAGCTCTCCACCCGCCTGCTGGCCGAACGCCTGGGCGTGCAGCAGCCGGCCCTGTACTGGCACTTCAAGAATAAGCGCGCCTTACTGGACGCAATGAATCTGGAAATCATGGAGCGCGCCCATCAGCGCACCCTACCCCAAGCGGGCGAAGACTGGCGCAGCTTCCTGGGCGAGAACGCGCGCAGCTTCCGCCGTGCCCTGCTCGCCTACCGCGATGGCGCACGCCTGCACGCGGGCAGCGAGCCGGTACCCGACACCCTGCCCGCGCTCGATGCGCAACTGCGCTTCCTCGGCGACGCCGGCATGGAAATGGGAGCCGCCATCGATCTGCTGGTTACGATATCCCATTATGTGGTCGGTTGCGTGCTGGAAGAACAGGCCGACCATCCCGATCCGGCCACGCTCGATGAAAGTGTGCTCGCCTATCCACAACTCGCCGCGGCCATGCAGCGCTATCGCCAGCGCAGCCCGGACCAGCACTTCGAAGCCGGCCTCGCCCTCATCCTCAACGGCGCCGCTTAAGCCTTCACTTTTTTGACCACCGTCTCTTCCGGCTTGAGGGCGCTGCCGTCGCGGCGGCGCAAGGCAAGCTGGGGGACCGGCTTGCCGCTGTCGATTTCAAGCAAGCTCGAACGGGCTTCGCCCTTGGCGTACAAATGCTGCTCGCCCCATTGGCGCAAGCCCACCACCACGGTGAACAGATCGCGGCCACTGGCCGTCAGCAGGTATTCCTGATATGCCGTGCCGTCCGAGGCCGGCGCCACTTCCAGCACGCCGGACTCCACCAGCTTCTGCAGGCGGTCGCTGAGGATGTTGCGCGCAATGCCCAGGTTGCGCTGGAATTCGCCGAAGCGGCGGATGCCGTCGAAAGCGTCGCGCACAATCAACAGGGACCAGCGGTCCCCGATCACATCCAGCGTGCGCGCCACTGGACAGAACTCCTCCTGCTTTTGCTTGCCCATATCTTCCCCATGGTTTTAGTTGCATTTTAAAACTACATCCCCTATGCTTCAACTAGTTTTAATTTGCAACCACATTAAGGAAGTCACCCATGCCCACCCTGCCCCGCAGCCTAGTGCTGCTGTTTGCCGTCGCCGCCACGCTGAGCGTGGCGAATGTGTATTACGCCCAGCCCCTGCTGGATGCCTTCGCCGCCGATTTCGGTTTCAGCCATGCGAACCTGGGCCTGGTGGTAACGGCCACGCAAATCGGCTGCGCGCTGGCCCTGCTGCTGCTCGTGCCGCTCGGCGACCTGCTCGACCGCAAGCGCCTGACCATGGCGCAGCTCCTGGTCCTCTGCCTGACCCTGCTGGCGCTGGGTTGCGCCACCTCGCCCACCCTGCTCCTGCTCGGCATGCTGGGCGCGGGATTGCTCGGCACTGCCATGACCCAGGGATTGATCAGCTATGCCGCCAGCGTGGCCGCGCCTGCACAGCGGGGCCAGGTAGTCGGCACCGTGCAGGCTGGCGTGATGCTGGGCCTGCTGCTGGCGCGCGTATTGTCCGGCGCCGTGGCCGATGTGGCGGGCTGGCGCGCCGTGTATTTTTTGTCGGCCGCGCTCAGCGCCATCATGCTGCTCGCCTTGCATCGCGCCCTGCCCCCGCCTCTTGCAGCCGACAGCGGCGACAGCGCGCCACGTCTGCGCTATGGACAGCTGCTGCTGTCCATGTTCACGCTGCTGAAAAATGAACGCACCCTGCAGGTGCGCGGCATGCTGGGCCTGCTGCTCTTCGCCGCCCTGAACATCTTCTGGAGCGCGCTAGTGCTGCTGCTGAGCGCCCCGCCCTATGCCCTGTCGCACACGGCCATCGGCGCTTTCGGCCTGATCGGCGCGGCGGGGGCGCTGGGCGCGGCGCGGGCCGGCGCCCTGGCCGACCGGGGACAGGGCCAGCGCACCAGCGGCGGCGCCCTGCTGCTGATGCTGGCCGCCTGGCTGCCGCTGGCCTGGGGCGCGCAATCGCTGGCGGCCCTGGTGCTCGGCATCATCCTGCTCGACCTGGCTGCGCAAGCCCTGCATGTAACCAACCAGAGCATGATCCTGAGCGGGAACAACCAAGCGCACAGCCGGCTGATCGGCGGCTACATGCTGTTCTACGCCGCCGGCAGCGGCGCGGGCGCCATCGCCACCACCAGCATCCATGCGGCATATGGCTGGAGCGGCGTGTGCATGCTGGGCGCAGCCGTCAGCCTGGCCGCGCTGATCTTTTGGCGCGCGACTTTACCAAGAGTTAAGGCTGTCTGTGAGGCAATTTCCTAACATTTCTCATCGAAACTGCATCATTTACTTGCAACAAAGTAGTCATTTCAGGATAATTTGATGCTAATGATTCTCATTTAAAAAATAAAGCCAGCCAAAGTCCTGCGTGGACGACCGTAGCCAGCTTCCACCACGACAGGACAAGCCCATGAAGAAAACGCCGCTGGCGCTGATGATCGCCCTCGCCCTCCAGCAATTCCCCGCCCACGCCGACAGCACCGACCAGGCCATGCCGACCGTCACCGTCGGCGCCGTCAAGGAAACGCCGTACAACCCGGTCAGCGCCACCAGCGCCACCAAGATCGACGCCCCGCTGCGCGACATTCCGCAAACCGTGAACGTGGTGCCGCAAACCCTGCTGCGCGACCAGGGCGCGCATTCGATGCAGGACGCGATGAAGGCCGTGCCCGGCATCGGCCTGTCGCACGGCGACGGCCAGCGCGACCAGATCACCATCCGCGGCTTCAGCGCCCTGGGCGACCAGTTCATCGACGGCATGCGCGACGACGCCATGTACTTCCGCGACCTGTCCAATGTGGAGCAGATCGAAGTGCTGAAAGGCCCGGCCTCCGTGCTCTACGGCCGCGGCTCTTCCGGCGGCCTGGTCAACCGCATCACCAAGAAGCCCGGCATCGACAAGACCGAAGTCAGCCTGACCGTCGGCAGCTGGAACCAGAAGCGCGGCGAATTCGACCTGGCCCGCAACTTCGAAGACAAGGGCGCCGCCTTCCGCATCACCGGCGCCAAGGAAGACGCCGACAGCTTCCGCGACCAGCAATTCCTCAAGCGCGAAGCGCTGTCGCCATCGGTGCTGTTCAAGCTGACGCCGGACACCACCCTGCTGCTGCAAGCCGAATACATTTCCGACCGCCGCGTGACCGACTTCGGCATCCCGGCCTATAAAGACCGCGCGGTGGACGTCGATCCATCCACCTACTACGGCGCCGCCAATGCGCGCGACTTCGACTACAGCCAGTCGCGCGTGACCTCCTTCGGCATGGTGCTGAACCACCGCATCAACGACAACCTGACCCTGCGCAATGCGCTGCGCCAGTACGACTACAAGCTCGACCGCAACAACACCCTGGTCGGCGCGGTCAATGAAGTGGCGAAGACCGCCTCGCTCAACCGCAGCAATGTGAAGCGCGCCGAAGACGGCATTTTCAACCAGACCGAGCTGGTACAGAAAGCCGTGATCGGCGGCATGCCGCACCAGATCCTCTACGGCGTGGAATTCGGCAAGCAGAACAAGGACCAGCTGTTCCGCAGCCAAAACAATGTCGCCACCGTCGACCTGTACAAGCCGGTCGCGCCGAAGCTGCCCTTCACCGTGACGGCCGCGCCATCGACCGACAACCTCGGCATCCTGACCGTCTCCAGCGCCTATGTGCAGGACCTGGCCACGCTGACGCCGGAATGGAAAGCCCTGGTCGGCGCCCGCTTCGACAAATTCAAGCAAGAGACTGAAGAGCGCCGCGCCGGCCAGTCCAACCTGAGCCGCACCGATCGCGCCTGGAGCCCCCGCGCCGGCCTGGTGTACCAGCCGCGCCAGGACCAGTCCTACTACGTCTCCTACAGCAAATCCTTCCAGCCCTCGGCCGAAAGCCTGCCGCTGGCCGCGAACGCCGCCAATATCGAGCCGGAAGAAACCACCAACAAGGAAATCGGCGCCAAGTTCGACTTCTTCGGCGGCCGCGCCTCGGCCACCGCCTCGCTGTACCAGCTCGAGCGCAGCAATATCAAGTCCACCGACCCGGTCAGCAACAAGCTGATCCCGATCGGCACGCAAAAGACCAATGGCCTGGAACTGAGCTTCACCGGCGACCTGGGCCAAGGCTGGCAAGTCTTCGGCGGCTACGCCTATATGGACGCGGAAGTGAGCAAGTCCATCGCCAAGGATGACGGCCAATTCGTGCAAGGCAAGCGCCCCACGCTGACGCCGAAGCAAAGCATGAACCTGTGGGTCAGCAAAGCGCTCGGCGGCGGCTTCAGCGCCGGCGGCGGCGTCAACTACGTGGCCGACCGCTTCGCCAATCCCGGCAACACCGTCACCCTGCCCAGCTACGTGACGGCCGACGCCATGCTGTCCTACCGCGTGCGCGGCCTCGATCTGCAACTGAACATCAACAACCTGTTCGACCGCAACTACATCGCCGCCGGCCACGGCAGCAGCAAACTGCTGAACCTGCCCGGCGCCCCCCGCAACGTGCAGCTGACTGCCCGCTACAACTTCTAAGCTTTGCGCCAAATCAAAAAATGTCCACCCTGGTGTCAGGCACTGGGGTCGGACATTGTTTGATCTTGCGCAGGAAATGTCTAACCTTGGTGCCTGACACCAGGGTTAGACATTGTTTGATTTGGATCAAAGGGGGCGGCTTGGCGGGCGTGAGCGGTTTCATGCCAGAATGGGCGTTTGCCAACTGTGGAGCTGCTTATGATTTATGAGATTGCTGAGATTCAGATCAAACCGGATGCCCACGCTGACTTTGAGGCGGCGGTGCGCGAGGCGGTGCCGCTCTTCCGCGCTTCGCCGGGGTGCTTGTCGATGCGGCTTGAACGCATCATCGAACGGCAGGATACCTACCATCTCGTAATCGGCTGGGAGACGCTGGAGCATCACACCGTGCAGTTCCGCAGCAGCGAGACGTTCACGACTTGGCGCGCGCTAGTCGGCCCCTTCTTTGCGGCACCGCCCAGAGTCGAGCATACACAGAATGCCTTGAACGGCTTCTGATCAAAACAACGGGGCTTTACGCCCCGTTTTCATTTCATACCCTCAGTGCTTCATGCGCACCAGCGCCAGGCCCAAGAGGATCGTGGCAAGGATAGCCACCGGACTGGGTTCAGGCACACGCTCTTCTGGGATACTGGCGCGCTCTGGCTTCTGCACAGGTTTCTCCTTGCTTGCAGCACTTTCCACCAAGCCATTACGCAGCGGCAGAGTGCTTGCGGCCTCTTCCGCTGCCATCACCGGCGCGGATGCCAGCAGGGCCAGCACCAGCAACACTTCCTTGACCATAAATTGCTTTCTTTGCCAAATACCTTTGCAACAATACAACTAAAATTTATATATGTAAACTATTTGGCCATAGAAGAATTTAGCGTGGTTAGCGAGGTGTCTGACCATTGAGCTTTTTATCTTTGGACTTCTTACGCCGCACCAGCGTCAGTCCCAGCAGGCCGATACCCAGCAATGCCAGCGATTCGGGTTCTGGAACTGGTTTCACCGGATCCGGTTCCTTGTAGGGAGCGAGCCCAAACACTTCAAACTCACGCACAATGAATCTTGCCTCCGGGCGAGAGCCATCTAGCAACGATCGACCAGTTGGTAAATTTCCGAATACGTAGCTAAACGAGGAGCCTCGCGAGAAATCATTCAACACAACCAAATCTGAATAAAATCTTGGACCATAGTCAATTGAATTGTTAGTCATATACCCCTTACTCATAACCCTTTTCTCATGATCGGTTAGATTGAAAATGAATGTATCGCTAGGAGGACGATAATCGGAGCTTTGACGCTTAGATGAGAAACCAATAGGGCTATAGCCACCAATAATCTTCCATGATTTCCCATTGTCTTCTGAGGCATTAAAAATTACGAAAGCAGCTCCCCTACCCTCTACTGCTGCATAGTATTGTTTCGTCGTGCTCTGGGTTGGCGTTTTGGTAAATATATTGGTGAGCGTAAGCGGCCCTTTCCCAATCCAGCCTTCCATTTGTGCTAAGCCATCGGTGTCAAGCAGCTGCGAAGAGCCAACAATCACCCCAGCATGTGCCACGGTAACCATGAACAAGGCGGCGCCAGCAATCAGTTTTTTCAACATATGACCCTCTTATGTCCCAAAAATTAAAATTCCATTAAGACAACATGGTGTCATAGTTCCGTAAAGTAAATCTTAGAAATAAAGGGGTAATCCTGCCTTTGTTTAATTCCATAAGGAAATGAACAGTTCTTCCACAGCAAAGCACGCATAATGTGGAGAAGGAGGAATTTATGACGAAGACTATCCATCGCAACTTCAAGAAAATCGCGGATGCTGAGCAGGCGCGGGCAGCGCTGCTGAATGCAGGCTGGCGCGCGGCGGCTGTGCAGATGAACCGGCACGAGGCGCGGCAAGCCGATACATCTACCAGCGCCGTACGCAATCTCTTCGATTCGCTGACGCCCGATGCGGCCGACGATACAGATCAGCCGCTCGTCAGCCCCACCGCCCTGCTCAGCGTCGATGTAGATGATGACGTTCACCGTGAGCAGGCGGACGCCATCATGCGCCACTATGGCGCTACCGAGGCATAGCTATTGGGAAGGCATAGGCTTGTCAGGCCTTGCGCTGTCTTTTGCGCTGTAGTAGCGCAATACCTGCCAGCCCTGTTCCTAACAAGGCCAGGGATGCCGGTTCCGGTATTGGATTACCCGGCTCCGGCTTCTTGTATGGCTCCAGGCCGAACACTTCAAATTCGCGGACAATGAAGTTGCCCCAAGGCTTGGAGCTATCCAAAAGCGAGCGCCCCGTCGGCACATTGCCATGGGAATAGCTCATTGACATACCATTCGTCAGCTGAGTATTCACTACAAGATCCGAGTCGAACCGAGGACCATAATCCAAAGAATTATTTGTACGGTAGCGCTTGGTTTGGGCCCAAATTTCCAAATTTGTCATATTGAAAACAAAGTTCTCTTCCACCGGGACATAATAGTCTGACCCAACATACTTTGAGGTGAAGCCCACTTTGCTATACCCACCGATAGTCTTCCAGCTTGCACCTTTGTCGCTGGATGCGTTAAAGATGACAAAAGCCGGCCCAAGATCATCAACAGCCCGATGAAAATCTCGGGAATTGCTTTGCCCTGCGATCTTGGTAAAAATATTGGTTACAGTCAGTTCACCCTTGCCAATCCAGGTTTCCATCTGCGCCAATCCTTGAGCGTCCAGCAAAGTGGAGGAGCCTTTAATGACGCCGGCATGGGCCGTCATCGCAGCCATCATGGCCGCGCACACAGCGGTTTTCTTAAGCATCGCTATTCCTAAAAGTTTTTCAAATTTGCATTTTTCCAATGCAAAAGCATGGTGTCATGAATTTCCATCAGGAAATCCAAAGAAAAACAGGAATTAGCTGGCTTAATTCAAGCGCGTCTTCTCACGATGCGCTGTGGTGAAACACCTGCCGCAAGTAAGCGAGGAAAGTCTCATCCTTGCACAAGGTCTTACCCGGCGAGTCGGACAGCTTGGCCACCGACTGCCCATTGCAGCGGATGAGCTTCATGACGATATTCAGCGGCGTCAGCCCCACATCATTGGTCAGATGCGTGCCGATGCCGAAACCGGTCATGATGCGGTTGGCGAAATGGCGGTACAGGCTGAAGGCGGTGTCGAAATCCAGGCCGTCGGAGAACACCAGGCGCTTGGTGTTCGAATCGATGCGCAGCGCGGCGTAGTGGGCGATGGCCTTCTCGCCCCACAGCACGGGATCGCCCGAGTCATGGCGCAGGCCGTCGAACAGCTTGGCGAAGTAGAGGTCGAAGTCGTCGAGGAAGGCATCCATGCCCACCACGTCGGTCAGGGCGATACCGAGGTCGCCGCGGTATTCCTGCACCCAATCCTCCAGCGCCGCCTTCTGGAAATCGCGCAGACGCACGCCGAAAGCCTGGAAGGACTGGATATATTCATGCGCCATGGTCCCGATCGGGAACAGGCCGAACTTCTTGGCCAGGTAGACGTTCGACGTGCCCTTGAAGAAGCGCGGCGCTTCGGCCGCCAGCGTCTGCACCACTTCATCGTGCCAGGCGGCCGAGAAACGGCGGCGCAGGCCGAAGTCGGAGAATTCGAAGGGGTGGCGCAATCCCGGCAGATTGCCGAATTCCTTCAGTGCGCGCAGCTTGTCGTGCAGGCGCGCGCGGCCTTCCTCCAACGCCGACTCTTCGTCGAAACGGCGGAAGTACAGCTCATTGACGATGTAGAGCACAAAGATTTCGAAGCCCATCACGTGCACCTGCGGACCGGCGGCGTGGATCACCAGGCGCTCGCCATCGGTTTCGACCGTGATGAATTTGCGCTGGAAGCGGAACACTGTGAGGAAGTCGACGAAGTCGCTCTTCATATAGCGCAGCGAACGCAGATAGGACAGCTCGTCCTCGCTGAAGGACATCGCGCATAGATGGTCGAGCTGCTCCTCGACTTCCTCCTTCAGCTGGGCCAGCGGGAAGACCGGCGCATTGCGGCAGACGAATTCGTATTCGGTATGCGAATTCGGCTGGCTATGCAGCAGCGCTTGCCACATGGTGAATTTATACAGGTCGGTTTCCAGCAGACTGCGGACGACGGGGATCATGCGGTAATTCTCCAGTAAGGGACAGCTTAGCGGCCGGCGTTGGTCAGCAATTCCTGCAGCACATCGCCCGATTGCGCCAATTGCACGCCGCGCGCCTGCATCGCCTGCAGGAAGCCGTGCTGCTGCTGTTCGAAGCCGGCCACGGGACTCATGCAGTCGGTGATCAGCACCAGGCGCGCGGGGTCGATATTGTCGGCGATATGCTCGGTGGTGGCTTTGACGCAGTGGCTGCTCGCTTCGCCCGCGATATACACGCGGTCGGCCTGGGCCAGGCTTGCGATCAGGCCGCGGTTCAACTGCGTATCGGGATCGGCATCGTCCGGCACCTCGGCCATCACGGCGGAATAGTGCTCGGTCCACGGGTTGGAACCCTTGGCGATCTTGGTCACCACGCCCAGCGCCGCATCTTCCCAGCGGTTATAGGCGGCGCGCACGTCTTCGTGCACATTGTGGCCCCAGGAACCGATCTCGCAATGCACAGGCCAGACCATCAGGCGGTAGCGGCCATTCGCTTCCAGCTGCTCCAGGTAGGAGAGCACGCGCGGCAAGGCTGCCCGGTCGCGCGGCAGGAAGCGCGCGGCGCGCACGTCGGCGGTGGATATTTCGGTGAAAGGCGCCACGGCCGCGCCATCGGCCGCATACCAGAAGGTCGGGTGGGCGATATCGTAGCGGTGGTGGGAATCGAGGGTGACGCTGATCTCGCTCAGGCCATGGCGGCCCCGGTTGATCAGTCCCGCCAGGCGCAGCATGTCCTGATGGTCGCCCCGCACCGGCAAGGCCGGCGCGTGCGCGGTGCGCGTGGCGGGGTTTTCGGGACGATAACTGTCCGGCAGGTCGCAGAAATCGTTCTGCGGATCGATGACGAGAAGGTGCAGCTGGCGTTTCATTGCGGGACTCCGTGGCGCGCTTGGTATCCAGCATGATACCGGCTGCCACGGAATCTATCAAAAACAGCCGCCGCCGCGGCCTCAAGCCATCAGGCGGCCAGCAGCTGTTCGATGGTCTGGCGGCCTTTGGCCACGGTGTCGGCCACCGCCTGCTCGCCCCCGGCGACGCCTTCGGCCTGGATGAAGCGGATGTCGCTCATGCCGAGGAAGCCCAGCGCCGCGCGCAGATAAGTGCTGAGGAAATCGAAGCCGCCGCCTGGGCCTTCGCTGTACACGCCGCCGCTGGCGGTGAACACATACACCTTCTTGCCCTGCACCAGGCCCACCGGGCCGTTCTCGGTGTACTTGAAGGTGAGGCCGGCGCGCGCGATATGGTCGATCCAGGCTTTCAGCGTGGAGGAAATCGAGAAGTTGTACATCGGCGCGCCGATCACGATCACATCGGCGGCGAACAGCTCGGCCACCAGCGCATCGGAGGTTTTGACCACGGCCGCCTGCTCGGCATTGCGCTGCTCCGGCGCCGTGAAGAAGGCGCCCATCATTTCCTCGCTCAGATGGGGCACGGGCTGCGCCGCCAGGTCGCGCTCGACGATGCTGTCGCCCGGATTGGCGGCCCGCCATTTGGCGATGAACTCGGCCGACAACTGGCGCGACAGGGAACCGGAACTACGCACGCTGCTATTGATGTACAGAACATTTGCCACGATGAACTCCTGATGGGGTGGGGATTGCGTCCATCTTAGTTCGCGTTTACTATCGAGAAAACCAGTTTTATCTGAATCAAATTAATCGATTTTCTTGATATATGCGCGACCCCGGCCTGCCTTCCCTCGAACAATTACGCGTATTTACCGCCGTGATCGACCATGGCGGCTTCGCCCATGCGGCGCGCGCCCTGCACCGCACGCAATCGGTGATCAGCTACACGGTCGCCAATCTGGAAGACCAGTTGAATATCGCCCTGTTCGACCGCAGCAAGCGCAAACCGACGCTGACCGAGGCCGGCAAAGCCCTGCTGTCGGACGCGCGCGCGGTGCTGATGCGGGTGGACTCGATGCGCGCCCGCGCCAAAGCCCTCGGTTCAGGCATGGAAGCCGAAGTCTCGCTGGTGGTCGACGTGATGTTCCCCACCTGCCATCTGGTGCAGATTCTCGACGCCTTCCAGGAGCACTTCCCCACCGTCGCCATGCGCCTGCACACCGAGGCGCTGGGCGCGGTCACGCAAATGGTGCTGGAGCGGCGCGCCAACGTGGGCCTGAGCGGCTACACCGTGAACACGCCCGATGCGCTGGACCGCGAAACGGCCGGTCACGCCACGCTACTGCCGGTCTGCTCGCCCCTGCATCCGCTGGCGCGCCTGGAAGGCAGCATCCCCAATGCCATTGCGCGCGAACATCTGCAACTGGTGCTGACCGACCGCAGCAAGCTGACCGAAGGCCAGGATTTCGGCGTGCTCGGTTTGCGCGACTGGCGTCTGGGCGATCTGGGCGCCAAGCACGCGCTGCTGCGCGGCGGCATCGGCTGGGGCAGCATGCCGGAATCGGTGGTGCGCGACGACCTGGAAAACGGCCGCCTGGTCGAGCTGAAAATCCAGGATGGCGGCGCCTTCCACTATCCGCTCTTCGTCATCCGCCGCAAGGATGAGGAACCTGGGCCGGCCACGCGCTGGCTGATCCAGCAATTCGTTGAACTCGACCATACCCTGCCCCACCCAACATTCTGAGGGCCTGCTCCTACAAGGGGGCAGCGCGTGCGCCTACACACACCCTGCCGTTCCCGACCTAGCATGGTTATGGCGGCTGCGTCAGCACCGCCGCAACCTTTCAACAGGAGACGCAGATCATGACGAAGCCTAAGCAATCCGGCCAGCAGGATCGGCAACAGGATCAGTTCCAATCCGTCAACCAGCAGGGGCAGCAGAAAACCGGCACGCGCAGCGACAGCCAGCAGTCGGACAAGGCGCGCAAGGAGCAGAGCGACGACTGGCGCAGCCAGCAATCGGGCGATTCATACGCCAACCAGCAATCCCAGCGCCAGCCGGGCAGCCGGCAAGGCGAGACACCCGAAGACGAAAACGATGAATTCATCGCCCCGCACCGTGGCGGCAACCTCGGTCCGGACGATAAACGGCGCTAAGGCCATTCCAAGTCCGCCGGCCTGGCCGCGCCTCGCCCTCAACTGGCGATGCCGGCCACGCGCAGGCGGGCTTTCAGGCGGCGCACTTCCTCGCTCAAATCCACCACCAGCGCCGCCACATCCTCATTGGCATCGAAGACCTGCTCCACCTCCAGCAGCTGGCGCGCGCGCACTAGGTCAACGCTGGTAAAGCGCCAGTGCTCACGCGCCTGACCAGCATCCGTCAGCAGCACGCCGGCCCGCACATGCTGCAGCACCCAGTCCGGCTCCACGGCGCACACCCGCGCCAGTTCTTCCAGCGTCAGCGCCGCCTCTTCCAGCAAGACGCCATGCATGGTCGCATCGCTTGCCATGGCCTAGCCTCCCAGCGCGGCGCGCGGATTGAAAGCCAGTTCACGCGCCATTTGTTGATACAGGGCGCGCGCGCGTTCCGTGTCGGCCGGCGGCAGCGCCACTTCCAGCAGCAGGTAAAGGTCGCCCGCCGTATTGTTCGGCCCCGAGGCCGGAATGCCGCGTCCCTTCAGGCGCAGCTTGCGCCCGCTCTTCGACTGCGGCGGCACCGTCACCGTGACCTTGCCGGACGGCGTGGGTACGTCGATCTCGCCGCCCAGCGCCGCCTCCCAAGGCGCCACCGGCACGGTTTCGTACACATCGCGCCCCTCGATGCGGTAATGCGGATCGCTTTCGAACTGGATTTCCAGGAACAGGTCGCCCGCCTCGGCGCCGCCGGTACCGGGCTGGCCCTGGCCGCTCAGGCGCAGTTGCTGGCCGGCGGTCACGCCGACGGGGATGCGCACATCCAGCGTGCGCTCGCGCGTGACCACGCGGGCGCGCTCGTCGAGTTCGGGGATGCGCAGATTGATGGTGCGGGTAGCGCCCTGATAGGCGTCGCGCAGGCTGATGCTGATGCCAGCCTGGCTGTCTTCGCCGCGCATGCGCATGCTGCGCCGGCGCGCGCCCACATGGGCGAACAGGTCGGAGAAGAAGTCGCGGTCCTTGTCGGCATTGGCCTCGAAATCCGCGCCCCAGTCGGGTGGCGGACGGAAGCCGCCGCCCGACTGGAAGCCGCCGCGCTGGCGCGCCGTGCCCAGCTCATCGTAGGCGGCGCGCTTTTCCGCGTCCGACAGCACGGCGTAGGCTTCGTTCAGCTCCTTGGTTTTCGCATCCGCATTCGGCTCCTTGCTGACGTCCGGATGGTATTTGCGCACCAGCTTGCGGTAAGCCTGCTTGATCTCGTCATCGCTGGCCGTCTTGGCGACGCCCAGCGCAGCGTAGTAATCCTTGTATTCCACGGAAGTGCTCTCCAGGTCGAATCCTGCAGAGCACAGAATACCGCAAAGCGGAAGGCTTAGCGCACTCGCCGGATCGAAGAGAAGCGGTCATTCATGCCGCCCACATTCGGATAGCGGCCCGGCCCGTAGACCACGCACTCGCCGCGGAAATCGGCATGCTCGCACAGCTCCCACTGGCCTTCGCTGATGATCAGAGAGCTGACGCGGTCGTTGAAGTTCAGGTCAACCAGGGTGCGCACATTGCTGCGCACGCTCACGCTCGGACCTTCGAAGCGGGAATCGGTGAACAGTTCGACCGGAGCCAGTTGCTGACGGTCTCGGTCTCGGTCGCGGTCACGGCCACGCCAGTCGTGGTCATGACCACGGTCATCGCCCCAGCGTCCATCGCGGCCGCGGTTATCGTTCCAGCCGCCGCCACCGCCCCAGCGGTCGCGGTTGCGCACCTGGACTTCGCGCGCCGAGGAAATGCTGTTATTAAAACGTCGCAGGTCGGGATACTCGCCACGCTCGAACACGGCGCATTCACCGCCAAAATCGCGGTGCTCGCACAATTCCCAGGCGCCGGAATGCACCACCAGGCTGGAAGCGCGGTCGTTGAAGCCCAGATCGCGGAAATTGGAGGTGGTTTCATACACCGTTACTTCCGAACCGCGGAAGCCCTCACGCGCGTACAGGGTCATCTCGCCGGCCGAAGCGGCTTGGCTGATCAGGGTGGCGGCCAGCAGGCTGGCCAGGGTAAACATGCGTTTCATATCAAAATCTCCGTAAAGTGCTCCGCGCGCGCGGCTTGCTTGCTTGTTCAACGCAAAGCGCAACCCGCTAGCCTACACGACTGTGTAACAAATTCCTACCCTGAAGCACTGTCGGACGGGAAAACAGGATTCTGGTTAGAATCTATCTCTTTTCCGCTCCAAAGACTGCCGATCCATGCCACATACCTTCACTTTACCGAATGTTCGCGCCGAAGCCGCTTCCCTCTGGCGTCTGGCCTGGCCGGTGCTGATCGGGCAGCTGGCTACCGTGGGCATGGCGGTGGCGGACGTGGCCATGACCGGCCACGCCAGCGCCGCCGAGCTGGCGGCAGTCTCGCTGGGCGCCTCGATCTGGTCCATGGTTCTGGTCTCGGTCAGCGGCACCATGATGGCCATCAATAGCGTGGTGGCGCATGAAGTGGGCGCCGGCGCCTACGGCAAGATCCCGCATTCGGTGCGCCAGTCGCTGTGGAAGGCGCTCGGGATCGGCCTGGCCGCCATGCTGCTGGCCAATCTGGCCACGCTCCTGTTCGACCACCTGAATATGGAAGCGGCGGTGGCGGCGCGCGCCTCGCTGTTCGTGCACATCATCAGTTTCGGCCTGCCCGCGTTCGCCGCCTACCGCACCCTGTACGGCTACAGCACCAGCATCAACCAGACCAAGCCGGTGATGGTGATCGCCATCATCGGCCTGCTATTCAATATCGTCATGAACTGGATGCTCATCTTCGGTAAATTCGGCCTGCCGCGCATGGGCGGCGTCGGCTGCGCCGTCTCCACCGCGCTGTGCATGTGGCTGATGCTGGGCGCCATGCTGGTCTGGGTGCGCATCTCCCCGGCCTACAAGAACACCTATCCCTTCCACGAATGGGACGGCCCCTGCTGGGCCGAGATCAAGAGCATGCTGTTGCTCGGCCTGCCGATCGGCGTCACCTACTTCGCCGAAGTGAGCGCCTTTGGCGCCGTCAGCCTGCTGGTGGCGCGTTTTGGCGTCAACGAAGTGTCAGCCAACCAGATCGCCCTGAACTTCTCTTCCCTGGTCTTCATGGTGCCGGTCAGCTTCGGCATCGGCCTGATCACCCGCGTCGGCCAAGCCATGGGCGAAGGCAATCCCGAGCGTGCCCGCTTCACGGCCTGGGTCGGCGTTGGCATGTCGCTCGGCTTCGCCGTGCTGTCAGCCACCCTGATCGCCCTGTTCCGCCACGAAATCGCGCGCGCCTACACCACCGACGTCGCCGTGCAGGAACTGACCGCCCACCTGCTGCTGTTCGCCGCCATCTTCCAGCTCTCCGACGCCACCCAGGTCGCCACCTCCTGCGCCATCCGAGGCTACAAGGTCACGCGTCCGCCGATGAAGATCCAGCTGCTGGCCTTCTGGGGCTTCGCGCTGCCGATCGGCTACCTCCTCGGCCTCGCCCCCAACTGGTTCCCGCTCAGCCCAGCGGTGCCGATGGCCTCCGCCGGCTTCTGGATCGGCCTCGTCCTCGGCCTGACGGTCGCCGCCCTGCTGCTCAGCTGGTACCTCAACCGCCTCTCCCTGCAGCGCCTGCGCCCCGCCTGACGTTTGCGCCAAATCAAACAATGTCCAACCCTGGTGTCAGGCGGGGCCGCCGAGGCACCACGGTCGGACGTTCTTTGATCCAGCGCAAAGAATGTCCTGCTCCGGTGCCTGACACCAGGGTGGGACATTTGTTGAGGCAGATCAAACGTGGGGTGGCGGTTTGGCCGAAGGAAAGTCGGTTTCGGGAGATGGATTCCGAATCGCGGCGGGTCGTCAGATATGGCTGAGTCTGGTATCGTTTTGGGCTTTTACCTTGTCCGGGATCACCATGCGTTTCTCTCTCTGTTTTCTGGCTTTGATGGCCATCGGTTCGGCGTCGGCTGAGCGTCTTACTTTGGACCGTATCCATGGTGATCCGGCGCTGGCCGGCCCCGGCATGCGCAAGATGAAGGTGTCGCCCGATGGCGCGCGCGTGACCTTCCTGCGCGGCCGCGCCGATGACCAGTTCCAGCTGGATCTGTGGGAATTCAACCTCAAGGATAAATCGAGCCGCCTGCTGGTCGATTCGCGCGTGCTGGTGCCGCAGGAGAATCTGTCGGACGCCGAGAAGGCGCGCCGCGAGCGCGAGCGCACCGCCAGTCTGAAAGGCATCATCAGCTATAGCTGGTCGCCGGACGGCAAGCAGCTGCTGGTGCCGATCGCCGGCAATCTGTATCTGGTGGAACTGGCCAAGCCGGACAGCGCGCGCCTGGTCGCCACCGGCGCCGTGCTCGATCCGCAGATTTCGCCCAAGGGCCGCTACGTCTCCTTCGTGCGCGACCAGAATCTGTTCGTGCTCGATCTGAGCACCGGCAAGGAGCGCCAGCTGACCAGCGACGGCGCCGCCGCCATCCACAACGGCGAGGCCGAATTCGTGGCGCAGGAAGAGATGCATCAGGTCAGCGGCTATTACTGGGCGCCCGACGATTCGGCCATCGCGTTCAAGCGCTATGACGAGTCGAAAGTGCCGGTGGCGCGCCGCTTTGAAATCTATGCCGACCGCACCGATGTGATCGAGCAGCGCTACCCGGCCGCTGGCGATCCGAACGTGGCGGTGCAGCTGTTCATCGTCTCGCCCGCATCCGGCGAGCGCCGCGAGGTGGACCTGGGCGGCGAGAAGGATATCTATCTGGTGCGCGCCGACTGGAGCGCCAACAGCAAAGCCCTGCTGTTCCAGCGCCAGACGCGCGACCAGAAGAAGCTGGAACTGGTGTCGGTCGATGCCGCCACCCTGGCCCAGCGCGTGCTGATCACGGAAACCAGCAAGACCTGGGTGAACGTGCTGGAGGAGCCGCGCTTCCTGGCCAAGCGCAACGCCTTCCTGTGGGTGTCGGAGCGCGACGGCCGCCGCCACCTGTATCTGCATGACCTGGACGGCAAGCTGCTGCACCCGGTCAGCAAGGGCGATTGGGGCATCGACGGCCTGCTGGCCGTGGATGAGAAAGCGGGTCGCGTCTACGTCTCTTCCAACAAGGATGCGGTGATCGACAAGCAGGTGTATGCGCTGAACCTGGACGGCAGCAATGCCGACAAGCCGAAGCGCGTGACCCAGGCCGATGGCTGGCACGATGCGAGCTTCTCGCGCAATGGCGAAGTTTTCGTCGACACCTTCTCCGATCCGGCCACGCCGCCGAACGTGAGCATCCGCCGCCCGGACGGCAGCATGGTGGGCTGGCTGGAACGCAATGAGCTGAACGAGTCCCACCCCTACTTCAAGTACAAGTCGGACCATCTGCCGACCGAATACGGCAGCTTGAAAGCCAAGGATGGCCAGACCCTGCACTACTCGCTGCTCAAGCCATATAAATTCGATGCGGCCAAGCGCTATCCGGTCTATCTGTCGACCTACGGCGGCCCTGGCGCCCAGCACGTGGCGCGCAAATGGGGCAATAACTTCGACCAGTACATGGCGCAGCAGGGCTTTGTCGTGTTCCGCCTGGATAACCGCGGTTCTTCGCGCCGCGAGCGCGTCTTCACCGACGCCATCTACCGCAATCTGGGCAAGGTGGAAGTGGAAGACCAGCTGACCGGCGTCGAGTGGCTGAGCAAGCAAAGCTTCGTGGATGCCAAGCGCATCGGCGTATTCGGCTGGAGCTATGGCGGCTTCATGACCTTGCGCCTGCTGTCTCAAGCGTCGGACAAGATCGCCATGGGCGTGTCGGTGGCGCCGGTCACGGACTGGCAGCTGTACGACACCCACTACACCGAGCGCTTCATGGACCGTCCACAGGATAACGCCGACGGCTACAAGCAAAGCACGGTGTTCGCCCACGTCGACGGCCTGAAATCGAATCTGCTGCTGATCCACGGCATGGCCGACGATAACGTCCTGTTCACCAATACGACCAAAATGATCGATGCGCTGGTGAACCGCAAGGTGCAGTTCGAACTGATGACCTACCCGGGAGCCAAGCACGGCATTTCCTCGCGCGCCGGCCAGCTGCATGTGTACAGCTATATCGACGCCTACTTCAAGAAAAACCTGAAGCCGGAAACGAATTGATGGTGTAAAGACCTCGTGGCGCTTTGGCGCTATTCACGCCCGCCAGCGCAAGCCGGCGGGCTTTTTTATGCCTCAGGCTTATTGGCGGTTGCCTTTGTCGATGGCGTTATCGATCGCATCGTCCACGGCTTCGCGGGCATCGCCCACGCCTTTTTGCAGCTTGCCTTCGATCTGGTTCTTGATACCCTTGGCTTGCTGCTTGGAGCTGCCCACCAGCTCACCGGCTTCCTGCTGGATCTTGCCGCCGATTTCCTTGGCCTTGCCTTTGATTTGGTCCTTGTTCATGATGCACTCCTTTGTCGTAAGTTGCACACAGGATTGTGTGACCGGAGTCCATCTTAGGGATGCACAACATTCCCTTCTGTTCGCTCACGAACATAATTCAGCTCAGGCTTTGCGCCAGACGCTGGCCAGCCAAGGCTGCTGCTCGCGCGGCAAACCAGCTGGACGGTAGTAGTGCTGCAGCGGCGCAAAGCCGGCCGCCAGCAGATAACGTTCCCACGTTGCGTAATCGTAGTAGCTGCCGTAGCGCGGGCCGTTCCAGCCTTCC
Organism: Massilia sp. BJB1822; assembly: GCF_013369485.1. GTDB lineage: Bacteria > Pseudomonadota > Gammaproteobacteria > Burkholderiales > Burkholderiaceae_D > Rugamonas. The sequence continues at coordinate 89,425 of NZ_JABWEB010000014.1, read as the reverse complement.
TCGTTATGGCCGCGCGGATTGGAGCTGAACAGCACGCCGCGCGGCTTGAGCGCCGCATGCAGCTTGCTCAGCACGTCGGGTAGGGCCGCGCTGGGGACATGGAACAGGGAAGCGTTGGCATACACGCCGTCGAAATAGGCGCTGGGCAGGTCGAGCGCAACGAAATCCTGCTGCCACACGGGGCAGCCGCTCCATTCGCGCGCCATCTCCACAAAACGCGCCGAGCCGTCGATGCCGGTCGGCTCGTGGCCCAGCGCCTTGAAGGCGCACAGATCGCGCCCCGGCCCGCACCCCAGGTCGAGAATGCGGAACGGCGGCGCGCCTTCGATCGCATCAAGCAGGGCCGCAATATTCTGGCTCACATCATGGTCGCGCGTACCCTCCAGGAACTGGCGGGCGTTGCGTTCATAGTGTTCCAGCGTGAGGCGGGTGATCTGTTCGATGCTCTTGTCCATCCGCCTACTTTACCAGACGCGCACGCGCTGCTGCGGCGCCAGGTACAGCTTCTGGCCGGGCTGCACGTCGAAAGCCGGATACCACGGGTCCAGATTGCGCACGGTATAGGTGCGCCATTTGGCAGGCGCGTGGCCGTCGGTGGCGATCTGGTTGCGCAGGGCGGCGTCGCGTTCCTTGTCGCGCCAGCTTTGCGCATAGCCGAGGAAGAACTGGCGGTCGGCGTCCGGCGTGACCGGCTTGCCGGCCAGCGAAACGCGATAGGCATCGTAAGCGGCGGCCAGGCCGGCCAGGTCGGCCAGGTTTTCGCTCAGCGTGAGCTGGCCGTCGAGCTTGAGGTCGGGGAAGGCTTCATACGCCGAGTACTGCGCCACCAGGGCGGCGGAGGCTTGGCGGAAATGCTCGCCGTCCTCCTTGGTCCACCAGTCGCGCAGGCGGCCGGCGGCGTCGAACTGGGCGCCCTGGTCGTCGAAGCTGTGGCTGATTTCGTGGCCGATGATGGCGCCGATGCCGCCGTAATTCATGGCGTCGCTGGCGTGCTGGTCGAAGTATGGCGCTTGCAGGATGGCGGCCGGGAAGTTCAGCGCGTTCTGCATCGGCAGGTTGACGGCGTTCACCAGTTGCGGCGGCATGGTCCATTCGGTGCGGTCGATTTTCTGGCCCAGCTTGGCCAGTTGCTGCTTGTAGCGGAAGGTCTCGGCGCGCAGCGCGTTGCCGAAGGCGTCGCCGGCCTTGATCTCCAGGCCCTTATACGATTTCCACTTGTCGGGATAGCCGACGCCCACGTACAGGCTGGCCAGCTTGGCCTGGGCTTCCTTCTTGGTGGCGGGGGCCATCCAGTCCAGTTTGTCGATGCGCTGGTGGAAGGCGGCCACGATGTTCTTCACCATTTCCTGCACGCGCGCCTTGGCTGCGGGCGGGAAGTCCTGCGCCACGTACAGCTTGCCGACGGCATCGTCCATGGCCATATTGGTGGCGATCAGGGCGCGCTTCCAGCGCACTTGCTGCTGCGGCGTGCCGCTCAGGGTGCGGCCGTAAAAGTCGAAGCGCTGATCGCCGAAGGCTTTCGGCAGATAGCCGCTGAAGTGGTTGACGGTGTGGAAGGCGAGGAAGTCCTTCCAGGTATCGACCGGCATGTCCTGCACCAGGACCGCGGCGCCGGTGATGGCAGTCGGATGGTAGACGATGAATTTCTGCTGGCGCGCCAGGCCGGCGCTGCGGAAGAAGGCTTTCCAGTCCAGGCCGGGCGCCTTGGCGGCGAAGTCCTTGTCGCTCCACACATTATTGGCTTTCTGGATGTCGGCCGAGTCGGTGCGGCTGGCGTGGGACTGGGCGATTTTGCGCTCCAGCTCGAACACGCGGGCGGCGCGCGCTTCCGGATCGGAGAAGCCGGCCAGCTTCAGCATGGCGGCAATATGCGCCTGGTAGGCCGTGCGCAGCTTGGCCATGCGCTCATTGTCTTCCAGGTAGAAGGCGCGGTCGGGCAGGCCCAGGCCGCCCTGCAGCAGATAGGGGATATTGTGTTCGGGGTCGTTCAAGCCCTGGGCGATCCACAGACCGAACAGGTTTTCGGTGAAGAAGTTGGTGTTGTTCAGAGGATCGACATCGGCGCGCAGGCTGGCGCCCAGGGCGCGCGCCAGGGCTGCGCGGTCCTTGATGGCGGCGATCTTTTTCAGTTCCGCGTGCAGCGGCGCGGCGCCGCGCGCCTCGATGCCGGCCTCGTCCATATACGTGGCGTAGAAGTCGGCCACCTTGCGCGCCTCGGAACCGGGCGCGGCCTTGGCCGAACCTTCGATCAGCTTGACGATGCGTTCATTGGTCTGCGTGGCCAGGGCCGCGCCCGCACCCCAGCTGCTGCGGTCGGCGGGAATTTCCGTGGCGGCCAGCCAGTCGGCATTGGCATAGCCGAAGAAATCGTCGCCCGGCAGGACGGCGGCGGCAATGCCGGCGGGTGCGGCTGCAGGCGGCGCAGCCTGGGCGGCGTGGGCTGGAACAAAGCTCAGGTTGGCGCCGCACAAGGCGACGGCCAGGGCGGTTTTCAGCGGCAACGCCCGGATAAAAGCTTGCATAAATTGGTCCCTTATTATTTGCGTGGTCAAATTATTGGCACAATGCGCCAGGATCGACTGTAGGCAAGCCGGCGTTTTCCGGCGAGGGCCATGCGACAAACTGCAGCTGCGGCCGACCAAATGCAGAAATCGCGGAATGCAGTGCGGCAATGCCACGTCCCTCTTAACAAAACACTTCTGCGCGTCGGAGAATCCCTATATAGTTCACTTACAGCAACGCACAAATAATCAGGAGAGACATATGAAACTTGAGGCCCTATTCCAGAACCCCACAGCGTTGCCCACGGCGCCCAAGGTGGTCGATGAACTGATCAGCAGTTTCGACAAGGCCAGCGTCTCGACCGAAGACATCGCCAAGAAGCTGTCGGCCGATCCCGTGCTCAGCGCCAAGCTGCTGCGCCTGGCCAACTCCGCCTACTACCACGTGTCGCGCAGCATCGGCACGGTGGAAGACGCGGTGCTGATGCTGGGCTTTGTCACGGTGCGCACCCTGGTCATCAGCTCGGGCCTGGTGAGCGGCTTCAAGACCGTGCCCGGACTGGACCTGAAACAATTCTGGCGCTACAGCCTGCACACCGCCGTGGCCGCCAAATGGATCGCCAAGAAGACCCGCGAAAATTCCGACCTCGCCTTCACCATCGGCATGATGCACGCCATCGGCCAATTGGTGATGCACGCCGCCATGCCGGAACAGGCCATGCAGATGGACAAGGTGGCCGGCCCGCTCGACTCGCGCCGCCTGGATGCCGAACAAGCCTCTTTCGGCTACGGCTTCGCCGATGTCGGCGCCGAACTGGCGCGCCGCTGGAAATTCCCGGAAAGCTTCGCCGACACCATCGCCGCCTTCCCCAATCCGCTCGAACGCACGCCGCCCAACAAGCTGGCCGCCGTCATCCACCTGGCCGCCTGGCGCGCCCGCATCGATGAAAGCAAGCTCAGCCCGGACGAAATCGCCGCCTGCTATCCGACCGAGATCGCCGCCGCGCTGGGCTTGCCCGAGAATGCGCTGATTGATGAAATGCCAAGTCCCGACGAGCTGAGCGCCGGCCTGGACGAGCTGATCCGCTAAACCACCGCGCTGCCTGCTGGCCGCTGCCGCCCTGCTTTGGGGCCGCAGCGGCTTTCTCTTTTTGCAAGGTCTGAAAATATTTAAAAATATTTTCCAAAAACCCTAAAGTTCCCGCTGAGGCCGACGTTAATCCAGACAAGCGGTACTCTAATCACACTTTCAGGGCCAGATATGACCTCCAGCGAAGTCCTCTCGATGTACGAAAATATTGCCGGACTGACCAATAAAATGGTCGTTGCTGCGCAAGCGAGCGACTGGAACGGCCTGGACCGCCTGGAAAACCAATGCGCCGCCGCCTCCGTCGCCACCATGAGCGGCGTACCCGCCCTGGCCGGCGCCGCCCGCCAGCGCAAAATCGAGCTGCTCAAACAAATCCTCGCCAACGACCGCGCCATCCGCGACGTCACCGAACCCTGGATGGCCCAGCTCAACGGCTAAGTCCCGCCGCACCAGCAAACAAAGCGCCCACCGGGCGCTTTTTTCATTCCCCTTTGCGCCAAATCAAACAATGTCCAACCCTGGTGTCAGGCACCAGAGTCGGACATTCTTTGATCTAAGTCAGCAAATGTCCGACCTTGGTGCCTCGGCGGCCCCGCCTGACACCAGGGTGGGACATTTGTTGAGATTTATCAAAGGTCTTGGGATTCTTCGATGGCGAGGCGCAGGGCGAGGGCAATGCCTTCGGCGGCAACACCGATCTCGGCCAGCGAGGGGAAGCTGGGGGCGATGCGGATGTGGCGGTCAAGCGGGTCGCGGCCGTACGGGAAGGCGGCGCCGGCCGGGGTCAGGGTGATGCCGGCTTCTTTGGCCAGGCTCACGGTGCGACGGGCTTGGCCTTCGGGGGTGACGAGGTCGATGAAGTAGCCGCCTTGCGGCACGGTCCAGCTCACGCCTTCGACTTCGCCCAGCCATTTGCCGAACTGCTCGAGCACGGCGTCGAATTTGGGCTTGAGCAGCTGGCGGTGGCGTTCCATCAGGGCGGCGACGTTGTCGGCGTTTTTCAGGAAGCGCACGTGGCGCAGCTGGTTGACTTTGTCCGGGCCGATGCTGCGGATGCCGGCATTGGCGGTCCACCAGGCGATATTGGCCGGGGATGCGGCCAGCGCGGCCATGCCGGAACCAGCCCAGGTGACTTTGGAGGTCGAGGCGAACACGAAGGCGCGGTCGGGATGACCAGCCTTGGCGCATTCGTCGAGGATTTCGGGAACGGTGATGCGCTCTTCGCCCAAGTGGTGGAAGCGGTAGGCGTCGTCCCACAACAGGCGGAAGTCGGGGGCGGCGGTTTTCATCGCGGCCAGACGGCGCACCACACTGTCGGAGTAGACGGCGCCGCCGGGATTGCTGTACTTCGGCACGCACCACATGCCTTTGATGCGCGCATCGGCAGCCACCAGTTTTTCCACCAGGTCCATATCGGGACCATCATCGCCCATCGGGATGTTGATCATCTTGATGCCGCGTTTTTCGCAGATCGAGAAGTGGCGGTCGTAACCGGGCACGGGACACAGGAAGCTGACCTGGCCCTGCTCCAGCCAAGGCGCATGGTCGGGCGCGCCGTTCAGCAGGTGGTAGACGATCACGTCATGCATCAGCGACAGGCTGGCGCTGCTGTCGACCACGACTTGCGCGGCAGGCACGGCCAGCAGCTCGGCGAACAGGGCGCGCGCTTCGGGCAGGCCGACGCCGCCGCCATAGTTGCGGGTGTCGGTGCCGTCGGCGGCCAGGTAGCTGTCGAGCGGAGCCATCAGCTCGTTGGACAGATCCAACTGCTCGGGCGCGGGTTTGCCGCGCGACATATCCAGTTTGAGTTTGCGTTCTTTAAAGGCGTCGTACAGCGATTGCGTGGAAGTCATAAGCTCTCTCATGGATGAAGCGCAGGCGCGCGGGCGCCCTGAATGACATTCCGGGCAAGACATTGTACTGGGAATCAGGAAAGGGGGTGGGGAGAGCGAGCGCCAGGTATCTCCTGGCGTCGCCCAGCTGCCGGTTGCATCCGGCGTTCGCGCGCCGCAGTAGGCGTTGCGAACCGCTTCCAGAACAGGTGGTTTCCTCAACCTTATCTGCTTGCCGCGCCACACTATCGTTGGTGACTGCGCCAGAACCTGAACCGTTTTTCGGTGTGGTGCTAAGTGACCACGAGACCAGTATATCGCAGATTATTTTTTTATGTCGAGCATTAAATAGAACTAGATATTACTGACTATTACTTGCAGGAAGCTAGGCTGTGCCGTGCTCCACGATGTCGGTCAGCACGGGTTCAGGGGGCAGTTCCTCAGCCTTGGGTTCAGCCTTGGGCGTGGCCGCCTCTTCCGGTTTTTTCTTGCGCCAGGACTGCCAGATTTTCAGGGGGCCGGACGACATCTTGGCACGCCGTTTGCGCACGAAATGGACAATCGTGGCGATCACGGCCAGCAGCGCAATGGCGCCACCTGCGATCATGGTCATCAGGCGCGAACGGGTCATCTGCTTCGGCTTTTCCGGCGGCGCGGCTGGCTTGGAAGCCTTCGCCGCTGCCGAGGCTGAAGCTGCGGCCGATGCCGATGCCGATGATGATGCCGATGCCGATGCCGATGCCGATGCCGATGCCGATGCCGCATTCTCCGCCTTCGCAGCCACCGCATGCTCTGCCGAAGCCGCATGCTCTCCTTTCGCCGGCGCGTCATGCTCAGCCTTGGCTGATGCCGATGCCGATGCCGACGCTGCCTGCGCAGCCGAACTGGCCGACTCCGATTTTGCCGGCGCCGCATGATCGGCTTTTGCCGCAGCCGATGCGGAAGGTTCAGCCTTGGCGCCGACGGCGGCAGCGGATGACGAGGCGCCAGCTTTGGCGGCGGATGCTCCCTGCCCGGCCGGCGCGGCATGTTCCGCTTTCGCCGCCACAGCCCCTTGCGCCACCGCTCCAGCTGCGGCAGGCGCCAAGGCGGTCTGCAAGACTTTTACCTTGCCTTCCAGATCATTGAGCTTGCTGCTGATCGCGCTGTTCTGCGCATCCAGCGCCACGCATTGCTTGAGGCGCTGGTCGAGCTGGGCCGGCGAGCACGACTGCCCTCCTCCCGCCTTTCCGCGCTTGATGGCGGCCACGCTGGCGGGCAAGGCCGGCGCCAATGCCGCAGCCTCTTTCCCCTTCCCGGCTACCGGCGCGCTGGCCGACGCGGAAGCCGACGCCGGCATGGCATGCGCCGCCCGCCTGGCCGTCGCCCGCGCCAGGGCCGCCGACAGCTCGGCATCGCTCGGCGTCACGCCGGCGCCAGCATCGGCCACAGACGCCGAACTCTTCGGCGGTGTGCTGCTCAGCTTCGCGGCAGCGCTCACCGGCGTCACCGACACGGCTTGCTGCGCGCCAGCCTGAGGCGCGACGGCAGGCGCTTTGGCAGTAGGCGGCTTGGCAGCGGGCGCTTCCGGCGCACTGGAACGGTTGCTCAGCTCAGCCATCACCGCATTCCCCGCCAAGGCCGGCCGTCCGCTTCCGCCATCGGCCGGACCGGCGGCGCTGCGTACCGGAGCCGGGTCAGGCGTCAGCCACAAGCTCGCGGTGCGCACGCTCTGCCGTCCGCCACCGCTGAATTCGAAGAAGATGTGCAGCAACTCGCCATCGATGGGCCGCTGCGTGGTCAGGTGCAGCACGCGCCGCTTGTCGCGCTTGACGACGGCGATATTCAGTCCGGACAGCGCCGGGTGCATGCTGATGCTGGCGCCCTTGAACACATCGGGCCGCGCCAGCCGCGCCTGCAGATCGGCCAGCTCATCGGCCGTCAAATCGACCAGCTCGATATCGGCCGACAATTGCTGGCCGATATGGGAATGCACCACCACCTCCCCCAGTTCCACGGCGCCGGCAGCGGCCGGCAGCCACGCGGCGGCGCACAGCAGCGCGCGCCAGCGGCGGAATATGGAGGAACGGGATAAAAGCTGCATCATCGCTTGGCAAATTTCTATTGAGTAACTCTATAACGGCCGAAAATTGCAAATTTGAAGGCCGTTCGGCAGATTTCCCTCTGGAGCGCTACACTGATCCTCCTATTACCATCCAAAGGAATGCCATGGAAAGCAGGACAGAACGTGATAGTTTTGGCCCCATCGCCGTCCCCGCCGATCACCTCTGGGGCGCGCAGACTCAGCGCTCGCTGGAGTTTTTCCGCATCTCGACCGAGCGCATGCCGCCGGAACTGGTCGCCGCATTAGCCAGCGTAAAACGCGCCGCCGCCCAGGTCAATCTGGACCTGGGTCTGCTGGACCCAGCCAAGGCCGCCGCCATCACCCAGGCCGCCGATGAAGTCCTGGACGGCAAACTGGCCGCCGAATTCCCCCTGTCCGTGTGGCAGACCGGTTCCGGCACCCAGTCGAATATGAATATGAACGAGGTGCTGGCCAACCGCGGCTCCGAGCTGATGGGCGGCGTGCGCGGCGAACAGCGCCAGCTGCACCCGAACGACGACGTGAACAAGGGCCAGTCCTCGAACGATATCTTCCCCACCGCCATGCATGTGGCCGCCGCCCAGGCCATGTCCGGCAATCTGCTGCCTGCCATCGCCCAGCTGCGCGCCACCCTGCATGCCAAAGCGGAGGCCTTCGCCGATATCGTCAAAATCGGCCGCACCCACTTGCAGGACGCCACGCCGCTGACCCTGGGCCAGGAATTCTCCGGCTACGTGGCCCAGCTCGATTACGCCGAGCGCATCATCGCCGCCGCCTTGCCGCCGGTGCTGGAGCTGGCCGCCGGCGGCACGGCCGTGGGCACCGGCCTCAATGCGCATCCGGAATACGCCACCCGCATCGCGGCCGAACTGGAAGCGCGCCTGCATTTGCCCTTCCGCAGCGCCGGCAACAAATTCGCCGCCCTGGCCGGCCACGATGCCCTGGTCGCCGCCCATGGCGCCCTGAAAACCCTGGCCGTGGCGCTGATGAAGATCGCCAACGACGTGCGCTGGATGGCCTCGGGGCCGCGTTCGGGTCTGGGCGAAATCACCATCCCGGAAAACGAACCGGGCAGCTCGATCATGCCGGGCAAGGTCAATCCGACCCAGTGCGAGGCCGTCACTATGCTGTGCGCCCAGGTGCTGGGCAACGATGTGGCGATCAGCGTTGGTGGCGCTTCCGGTAACTTTGAGTTAAATGTATTCAAGCCGCTGATCATCCACAACTTCCTGCAAAGCGCGCGCCTGCTGGCCGACGGCATGCGCAGTTTCGAGGAGCATTGCGCGCGCGGCATCGAGCCGAACCGCGAGCGCATCGCCGAGCTGATGGCCCGCTCGCTGATGCTGGTTACCGCACTGGCCCCGCATATCGGGTATGATCGCGCCGCCCAGATCGCCAAGAAGGCACAGCACGAAGGCAGCACGCTGAAGGAAGCGGCGCTGGCCCTGGGCTTTGTCAGCGCCGAACAGTTCGAGCAATGGATCGTGCCGCTGGAGATGACCAGGCCCAATGCCCAAGGCTAGCCGCCTGAAGCAGGCTGTGCCATTCTTACGACAGTTGAGTTCTGGCACAACACGTTACCGCAATGAGGATACAATGCAGAAAGTTAGTTTTGAATTGACATCGGAATACATCGAGCTGAATCAGCTGCTCAAGGTAGTCGGCCTGTGCGACAGCGGCGGCGCCGGCAAGCAGCTGGTTGCCAGCGGCGCGGTCAAAGTCGATGGCAAGCAGGAACTGCGCAAGACCTGCAAGATCCGCGCCGGCCAGGTCATCAGCCTTGGCGACGTGCGCATCACCGTGGTGCCGGGAGACGGTAGCGACGGTGCATAAGGTGACGTGGTCGGTTGAGCAGTATTGTCAAACAGATCAAGGGGAACGCCATGGACGGCCCTCAAGACCATCACCGCAACCAGGAACGCTTGATCGGCGATCTGCGCCAAGTCATCGAGAACGCAGAAGAGCTGCTCAAAAACACCGACCACCAGACCAGCATGCTGTACCAGGCTGCGCGCATCAAGCTGGCGCAAGCCCTGCTCAATGCGAACGAGGAACTGGAGCGTTTTGAAGACGCCCAGCTGCTGCGCATGATTGAAGCCACCCGTGCCGCCAATGAGGAATTCATGGACGCCACGGGCGAGGCCAAAATCATGCGGGCTTTCCGCTGACCCTTTTCCCGCTTAAGGCTTTTGCCGCGCCAGGATGGAATCGATCGAGAACCGTCCTGGCCCAAACACGGCCAGCACCACCAGCAGCACGCCCCAATAGAAGTGATCGTTGAGCGCGGCCGGGCATTCGAAACCGAAGAGCTGCGGGTAGGACAGCACGGCCAGGATATTCACCGCCAGCAGGGCCAGCGCGGCCGGACGCATCATCAGGCCGGCAAACAGCAGCACCGGCAGCAGCAGCTCGCCGCCCGCGCCCAGATAGGCCGCCACATCGGGCGGCAAGAGCGGCACCTTGTATTCATCGTTGAACAAGGCCAGCGTGGCGCCCCAGTCGCTCACCTTCAGCAAACCGGCTTTGAAAAACTGCGACCCCACATAGAAACGCAGCACCAGCGACAGCATCGAGCCGCCCCAATCGCTCAGATTGGCGTCATAACGGCTCAGTTGGCGGTGCAAGCCCAGAATTGCATTCATACTCAGTCTCCGATTTTCGTGATTACTGCGTGGGTCAGCCATTGCTGGAGGGAGCCAGCAACATCGAATTCTTCGTCCAACTCAAAAGCGGCGTCGAGAGCGGCGCCGAAACTGCCTTGCTGTGCCAGCACGCACAAGGCGGCGTGCTGGGCCGCACTTAGAGGTACAAGTTGCGTCTTCCACTGCGGGCGGCAGACAAGGCCATAACTGGCCTGCGCCATCTGCGCGGGGAAGGCCTGGGCTGCGTCCGGCTGATGCGCCAGCCACAGCGGCACGATAGCCCAGGGCGAGGCACTCAGCGCGCAGGCCGGATGCAGGAGCAGGCGGCGCGCCTCGATTGCCTCGGGCGGCACGGCGGCCAGCTCGGCCGCGCTGATGCCCTCGACGGCCGGAGCGTAATGGGCGCGGTGCAGCAGCCATTCCAGGTTCGCCATATCGGGCAGATATGGCAGCTCGGCGGCGGGCGCAAAGTCTGTCAGGAAGGCAGCGAACTGCGCGCCGAAGCGGTTCAGGTCGCCATCATCGGAAGGGTGGGCACGGCCATAGGCGCGCGCCAGGCCGCCGAAGAACTCTTCACCCACCAGTTGCGCGATGACGGGATAAGCGGCGTGCAGCGCCTTCTCCCACGCCGCGCTCAGATTGCCGCGGTACAGCGCAAAACGGTGCGCCAGATGCGCGCCCGTCAGCAGCGGCAGCAGTTGCCCGGTCCGCTCCGGCGCAAACAGCGCCTCCGCAAAGCGCTGCTGCCCCGCCGCCAGCGCCTGAGCCGTCGCTCCGCTGTCATTGCCGAGTCCGTGTCCGATTTGGGGTCTGACCCCAAGGTGGACACGGGCTGGGCTGTAGGAGGCGGCGCGGTGGGTGGCTTGGGCGGCTTCGGCGAGCAGGATGTCCAGGGCGGGGATGTCGGTGTCCCATTCGATCAGAGTGGGCAGGACGCCAAAGCGCTGCAGGGCGGCTTCGTAGAGCTGCCAGACGGGTTCGGCGACCTTGTCGCCATGGTGGTCGATCAGGACTTCGGGCGTGCGCAAATGGCCGGCGAGGTGGATTTCGCCGATGCTGCCGGCGGGCAGCGCATCCATCGCGGCCAACGCGTCTTCGCCGTGGTTGATCTGGTTGACGTAGAGATTGTTGACATCGAGCAGCAGGCCGCAGCCGGTGCGGCGCACCAGCTCGGCGAGAAATTGGGCTTCGCTCATGGCGTCATCGGCGAAGCGCACATAGGTGGAGACGTTTTCCAGCAGAATGGGACGTCCCAGCACCGCTTGCACGCGTTCGACGCGTTCGCTGAGCAGCGCCAGCGCTTCGTGGTTCAGGGCCAGCGGCAGCAGGTCGTTGAGCTGGCGGTCGAAGACGGCGTTCCAGCACAGGTGCTCGGACACCAGCATCGGCTCGACCCGCCGCACCAGGCTGCGCACGCGTTCCAGGTGGGCGGCGCTGAAGCCGCGCGCCGAACCGAGGCCAAGGCCGACGCCGTGCAGGCTGATGGGGTAGTCGCGCCGCAGCTCCTGCAGCACATGCCAGTCCCAGCCGCCCTGGTCGAGGTAGTTTTCGGTGTGGACTTCGAGCCAGCCGATGCGCGGCCGCTGTTCGAGAAACTGGCGGTAGTGTGGCGCCCGCAAGCCCACTCCGGCACCCGGCATGGTCTGGCCAGAGGGAGCGGTGTGGGCTTGCATGATGGGCTGGCGCAGCGAGGGAGTACCGGCGATTACTTGGCTGGCGGCGCGGTTTTGCCGCCGGCTTTTTCGCACGTGCCTTTGGCGACGTATTTCCATTCGGTGGCGCCGTTGTCAGCCTTGGCCTGGCCGGCGCAGGAGTGGGAGCCGTTGGCCGAGGCGCAGTCGTTCTGGCCGGCTTTGGCGATGCCGTAGCATTTCTCTTTATCGCCGGCTTTGGCGTTATCCATAGCGGAGGCGGTGGTGGTGACGGCACAGGCGGAAGCCAGGGCGGCGGCGATCAGGGCTTGACGTTTGTTCATGCTTATCTCCTTGTGGGTTAGCTTTCAGACGCAGAAGGGCTGCGGCTGAACGGTAGTCGCCGACTCCTTGCCGATCCTTACACGGATTTTTTAGATTTTTTCACCCCGGCAGGGCTGCTCGACCTCGGGGGATTCTAACGGAAAAAAACCCGGCAACACTTGAGTGTATTGCCGGGTTTTCATTATTTCGACGGTGCGGCGCAGCAGAGCGCCGCGCCTGGGTGGCGCGTCCGCCAGCGGCTTGCTGTATTCAAGCCGTGGTGTTGATGCGGGTGCCGAGATTCGGTGGCAGATTGGCTGAGCCGGCCGATGGCACTGGCGGAATAGCTTCGATCAGGGCGGCGGCACTCGATGCCTGCACTTCCTGCGCTTTTTTGAGCACGGCGACACCCACTTCCTGGCGGATGCCAGTGTCAGCGATAGTCGTGGCCAGCCGGGCAATACCTGAAACGTCCATGAGGATTCTCCATTGAGGCGTATCCTCCTGTAACGGCTGTTTTTCCGGAGACTTTAGGCTGTTGCTTAAAAATTGTTCAGCCGGGCGGATAGCCAGTCCAGCACCTGTTCCGGATGATTCAGGTCGAGCCAGGCAACTGTGGCGGGCAGTTCGGCCGGCCGGCCTTCATCCGAGGCCACGGCCACGATGCTGTCGTCGCCCAGGTAGAGCGGGGTCTGTCCCACGCTGCGGCGGAACACTTCCAGCTTGGGCATGGGCCAGGTTTTGAAGCCTTCGATCAGGGTCAGATCGGCAGGCGAGAGGCGGGACAACTGCTCTTCCATGCCCGGCTCTTCGGCGCCGCGCAACTCGCGGATCACGGCGAAGCGGAAGGGCGAGGCGATCATCACTTCGGCGGCGCCGGCGCGGCGCAAGCGGGCGCTGTCCTTGCTCGGCGGCTCCAGTTCGATATCGTGGTGGCTATGCTTGACGATATTGACCTTGCGGCCCTGCTCCGCCAGGCGCGCAACGAGATATTCGAGCAGGGTGGTCTTGCCGCTGCCGGAACGTCCCACCACGCCAAGCACCCGGCGCGCGGACGCGGAATTCTCTCGCTGCATTGCTGTACTCCCCTTGTATGACCTGGCGCCATTATACGCAGCGCCAGACTATCAATAGGGAACGCGGTAGCGGTAGCCGCGGAAGCTGAACACCGCACCCTTGGCTTGCAGCTTTTCCAGCACCAGGCCGGGCGCCACCTCCTCGCCTTCGCGGCGCAGCACCTTGTCGATCAGGATCAGGCGGTCGGCCGGGTTCTTCGAATACATATAGCCGCTCATGGAAATCTGCGGAATGGCGCGCTGGATCGGTTCCGGCAGTTCGCGCAGCAGCTGGGCGCGCTCCTCCTGTTCGGCGGCCTGGGTAGAGGCTACCGGGGCTTTACCCTCTTCTACCGCGACCTGTGCGGGCGCTGGTTTGGCGGCTGCCTTGGCTGCAGGCTTGGGCGCTTCGGCAAGCTCGCTGGCTTTGGGGGATGCCGGCGCGGCGGTTGGCGCACTCACGGCTTCCTGCGCGGCAGGGACCGGGGCCGGAGCCGGGAGCGCAGCAGCGGCTGGCGGAACGGCCGGCACAGGTGCCGGCGTCGGCGCGGCTGGAGCAGGCGCTGGCGGCTGCGGCTGGGAGCGCAGGAGCATGGCCAGCAAGCCCGCCACGGCGGCCGACATCAGAATCAGGGCCAATACCAACGGACGCTTGCCGTTGCGGGCGGTACGCGCGACGCCGCGTTCCAGCGTGGGGGCATGGATGGTCGGCGCTTCGCCAAGCTGCCGCTCGGCCTGGGCCTTCTGCAATGCTTCAAGAATATAGGACATAGTTTCTTAATCTGGTCTCGCTAGGGGCGCTTGCCGCTCGACACTCTACCGTAAGGAGTGTGTCATTTGCGCCAAAAGTTTCATTTGGAGAGATTCAATTTCCGGCCCCCATGGCACAATTGAAATCAAATTGTCATAAATACACAGTAGCCAACTAACAATCTTACTGAAAGCATGCCGTGCCTAAGCTACTATTTCTGACCTGCGCCGCGTTTGCCGCGCCTCTCGCCTTCGCTCAAACGGGCACACTGAGCACCGATGCCTCCGCCAATGCCGCCACGCGCAGCGGCTTGTTCTGCACCAGCAATGCGCCACAGCAGCGTATTCCGGCCGGCACCACGCTGACCGTGGTGCGCCGCGTCACGGCGCGCTGCGGCCTCTTCTTCCCTTACACCTACTATCAGGTTCAGTATCGGCAGGCGGGCGGAAAAGCCGTACTCGCCTACGTTACCGAGCGCCAGCTGCAAAACAAGCTGCAAATCCTGCACGCCCGCCGACCGGACACGCAGGAACCGGCAAGAAGCGCCACCTACTGAGCGCTTGCGCCATCCGCATTGGCGGCACTTGCCGTCACCCTCGCCTGTTCGCGCAAGCGCGGCTCCGGCACGCCGGCGAGCTGGCTCAGTCGGATGAAGGTCTTGGGTCCGGCCACGCCATCGGCCTTCAAGCCCTGCGCGCCCTGGAATTCGCGCAGCAGGCGCAGCGTGGCGCCTTCCAGCGCCTGGTTGTCGGCGGGCTTTTTCAGGCCGTGCATCTGCGCGAAGCGGCGCGCCAGCCAGTCGACATCGGGACCGCGATCGCCGGCCGACACCTCGTCGCGCCAGCTGCGGTGGGCGCGCCAGAGCGTGACGTAACTGCCATCCATTGCAGCTTCCAGCGCCGGCAAAGACATGACTTGCTGCTTGCCGCCAAGCAGCAGTGTCGCCTGCTTGCCGTCCAGCGCCGTCAGCAGCACATAGCGCGCCGTGATCGGATCTTCGCCGCGCAGCCTCAGCGCAGCGGGGCGATCCAGCAGGCGCAGCTCGGCCAGGCCGCCCTTCCCTTGCAGGCAACGCAGATTCTTCTTCGCCGCCGCCATGCAGCCCTCGCCATCAGCCAGCTCATTGCCCCACAGCGCCGATAACTGGCGCAGCGCCGCATCGGCAGCCACGCCGCTCACCGCAGCTGCGCCGCCAATCGTGGACGCCGTGCCGGGTCCGGCCGCAGCGGAAGCAGCAATGCTCTGGGCCGCGCCTTGCGGCGCATTCGCCGCAGCGGCAGGCCGTTCCTGCGCCACCTGTCCTGGCGCCGCTTGAGCAGTCGCCTTCCGCCCTGCTGGTGCCGGCGCGGAAGCGGCCAGCTTGCCCGAGGCTTGCGCTGCGCGCGCGGTGGCCGGGGTGGATGCAGCACCCTTGCCCGCACCCACCGGCAACAGCTGCCACGCGGCCGCGCCGGTCAGCGCCACGCCCGCCAGCAGGCCTGCCGCCGCATACGGCCACACGCCGCGCGCGCGCGGCGCATCTTCACCGCCGAACACTTCCTGCGCCGCCTTGCTCAGAATCTGCCGCGTCACCTGCGCCTTGCCTTCGACGTAAGCGCCGAGCAGCGCGCGGTCGCACAACAGGTTGACGCGGCGCGGCACGCCTTTGCTGAGGCGGTGAATGGCAGCCATCAGCTTGGTGCCGAAAGGCGAGGCGCCGGCCGATCCCGCTACGGCCAGACGATGGCGCACATAGCTGCCCACCTCGTCCACCGACAAGGAGCCCAGGTGGTAGCGCGCGATTACGCGCTGCGCCAGCTGCTCCAGTTCGGGACGCGCCAGCATGGCGCGCAATTCCGGCTGGCCGATCAGGATAATCTGCAGCAGCTTGCGCTCGCTGGTTTCCAGATTGGTCAGCAGGCGCAATTGCTCCAGCACTTCGGGCGACAGGTTCTGCGCCTCGTCGATGATGAGCACATTATTCTTGCCCTGGGCGTGGCTGGCCAACAGATAAGCGTTGATCGCATCCACATAGCCTTTCACGCTGACCGCCCCCGTCCCCTGCGGCGGCAAGACGATGCCGAATTCATCGCACACCGACAGCAGCAGCTCTTCCACCGTCAGCTTGGGATTGAAGATATAGGCCAGCTTGCAATTCGCGGGGATCTGCTCCATGAAGCAGCGGCACACCGTGGTCTTGCCCGCACCGATCTCGCCCGTGAGCAGGACGAAGCCGCCGCCGCTCCCCACGCCATACAGCAGATGGGCCAGCGCTTCGCGGTGGCGTTCGCTCATGAACAGGTAGCGCGGATCGGGCGCGATGGAAAACGGCGACTGTTTCAGTTGAAAGAATTGCGTGTACATGAACACCCTGGAGGTAGGCCGGTCCAGCCGCCGCTAGCGCAGCGCTGGCGGCAAAGGCTTGAACTTGGCGCAGTAAATCTTGGACCGGGTATTGAAATAGACGATGCGGCTACCCGGTTTCGCCTCCCTTACCGGAAAGCGCGAATTCTCGATTTTCGCATACCGCAGGCCGACCTGCGCCAGAATGGCTTCTTCCATCTTTTCCGGCGTGGCCTCGGCCACCGCGCCGACGAAGCTGTAGGCATAGCTCTCGTCGCTGACCATGACTTCCAGGATCTCCTGGCCCCACAGCCGCGCATCGGGCGTGCGGAACCAGTAAGCGCCGCCTTCGCGCCGGTAGGGCTGGCCGAAGAACTTCACCATATAGTCGAAATAGTAGCGGTTGGACGTCTGGTCCTGGCACAGCAGGCCGGAACCGATAATGGTGCCGAAGGTGGTGGGCGGTTCAGCGTGAGCCGCACCCGCCAGAGCCAGCAGGCCCGCGCCCAGCACAGGGCGCAGCAGGCGCCGGAGGCCGCGTGGACGCTGGCCCCTCGCTACAGCTTGCGCATCCATGCGCGGTTTGCATTGATCTGCGCCTTGGCCGAAGCCGGCAAGGCCTCGTAGCAGCCGGGATATTGTTTCAAGGCGCTTTCCCGAATTTCTTTTTGCAAACCATTGATGAGAAACACATAGATCGTCCCGCCGTCGTCGGTCGTTCTCTTCCCTATGTACTTGATCATAGTTGTGCTCCCTGACCAGCACATTATGACATTGTGACGTAAATTCCCATACGTTTTCGCCTAGGGAAAGAGGCGCCAAAACAACTGCCTGCATCAGAGTTCCTCCAGCCAGGGATCGGCTTCCGGATCGGGAAACTGGGCCGCGACAAAATCGGTGAATGCGCGCACCTTGGCCGACAGGAAGCGCCGGCTCGGATACACCATGAAAATGCCCAGCTTGCCCGAACAATGCTCCGCCAGCACGCGCACCAGGCGGCCCTCCACCAGATCGTCCTTCAGCGTGTACGAACTGCGCATCACGATGCCCATGCCAGCCAGGGCGGCCTGGCGCAGCACTTCGGCGTCATTGGAAATCATCTTGCTGGTGATGGGCACGCGTTCCTCCGACTCGCCGCAATGCACGGGCCAGGAATGGCGCACCTGCTCATAGGCGTAGTTCAGGCAATCGTGCCGGCTCAATTCCTGCGGCGTTTGCGGCAGGCCGCGCCGCGCCACATAGGCGGGCGAGGCGCACAGAATCACATTCGAAGTGGCCAGGCGGCGCGCGATCATCGAGTTGTCGATTTTCTGCAAGCCGGTGAAGAAGCCGACGTCGAAGCCGTCTTCCACCAGATCGACGGCGCGGTCGGACAAGGTCAGGTCGAGCACGATATTCGGCTGCAAGGCGGCAAAGCGCGGCAGCAAGGGCGCCAGCCGCGCCTGGCCCACGCCAAGATGGCTGTAGATGCGCAGGGTGCCTTGCGGGCATTTGACGGCGGCGCCGGCCAGCGCGTCGGCATCGTCGATATCGCTGAGGATCTGGCGCACGCGGTCCAGATAGTGCTGGCCGGTTTCGGTCAGCGAGAGGCGGCGCGTGGTGCGGTTCAAGAGGCGCGTGCCGAGGTGCTGCTCCAGGTCGGCCACATGGCGGGTGACAACGGCGTTCGACATCTCCAGCGCGCCGCCGGCCCGGGCAAAGCTGCCCTGCTCCACCACTTTGGCGAACACGCGCATCGATTGCAACCTGTCCATAGCTCCCATCTCCCGCTTTTTATCCGCTTTTTATCATTTCTGATTCAGAAATTGTGCATTGCGATTATTCGCCTTTTTTGCGGGAACCGCAATCGATAAACTGCCTCCATCGTCGGGCAGCCGCCCGCCTTCCCAACTCAGGAGAAGCACCATGACCGTGAATAAACTGCAGGCCGCACTGGCCGCCACCGCTGCCTTCGCCGCTTTGGCCATGTCCGGCGCCAGCGCCGCACCCGCCGATGCCGCGCCCGCCGCCCAGCCCGTTAAAACCCAGCCCGCAACCGCCAGGACGGCCGAGGGCAAGAGCGGCGGCCTCCAGCTCGCCAGCGCGGGCCAGGCCGCGGCTGCAACGTCCAGCGCCGCGCCGGCCGCTGCGCCACAAGCCATTGGCCGCAGCCGCGCCGAAGTCCATGCCGAGGCCGTGGAAGCCGTCAAACACCACCAATCCACCCTGGCGACCCAGCTGGAATTGACGCGCTGACGCCATCCCAGCCTTACCGTTCAGTCATCATTTCCTGCAACTGATGCCCGGAATTTGCTGCTCCGTCGCCATCGCGACGGACAGCGGCGCTTTTTTGTCATATCGTTCAGATTCCACCAGCCCTGAACAGTGACAAAAAAATGAAAAAACTGATCAAACACCCCATCGCCCTCTCCCTGCTCGTCCTCGGCATGGGCGCCGCCAGCCTCGGCCACGCCGCCAGCGATAAAGACCTGACCGACGAGAAACGCGCCGTCAGCGCCTTCAACGCCATTGAACTGTCCGGCCCCTACCGCGTGATCGTGCGCGCCCAGGGCGACAACTCGCTCGAACTGAAAGGCCAGCGCAAACAGCTGGAACAGGTCGAAACCTTTGTCAGCGGCGACACCCTGGTCGTGCGCCCCGTCAAGCGCAACGGTTTTCATCTCCAGTTCGGCAAGGGAGCGGACCCGGTGACGGTATATATCGGCGCGCCCAGCCTGCGCAGCCTGAAAACGGGCGGCAGTGGCGATGTGAGCCTGGAACAGTTCCAGGGCAGCGCTCTGCGGCTGGACGTCAACGGCGCCGGCGACGTGAACGCTTCCGGCACGGTGCAGGATCTGACCGTGCACGGCAACGGCAGCGGCGATATCCGGATCGGCAATCTGCGCGTGGGTACGCTGAATCTGCAGCTTAACGGCGCCGGCGATGCGCACGCCGGCAGCGTCAGCCAGGATCTGAATGTGGAAATGCGCGGCTCGGGCGACCTGGAAGTCAGCGATGTGCGCACCAACCGCGTCAACGCCATACTGAACGGCCCCGGCGACCTGACGCTGCGCGGCCGCAGCCGCGAAATCCGCGCCAGCCTGTCCGGCTCGGGCGATCTGGAAGCCTGCACGCTGGCGGTGGAAAGCGTGACCGCCGTGCTGAAGAGCGCGGGCAATGCCTGCGTGGCCGGCAGCATCAAGCAATTCGACGCTGAAATCCACGGTTCCGGCGACCTGGAAGCGCGCGGCCTGCAAGCCCAGACCAGCCGTGTGGTGATGAGCAGCGCCGGCAGCATGGAATTGTCGGGCAGCAGCGGCTCGCTGAATGCCGAAGTCAGCGGCTCGGGCAGCCTGAACGCCCAGTCCCTGCAAGTGGGCCGCGCCCTGACCCGCAACCGCGGGCCGGGCAATATCCATCTGAGCAAGGTCAGCGATTCGCTGGAAGCCGAGGTGCGCGGCTCGGGCGACCTGATCGCCAGCCCGGATTGCAGCAGCGCCAAAGTAACCATGAGCGGCCCCGGCGGCGTCACGCTGAGCGGCCGGGTGAATACCCTGGATGCCCGCCTTAGCGGTTCGGGCAGCCTGAACGGGCGTGGCCTACTGGCCGGCAACGCCGATGTGGTGGTCAACGGTGCCGGCAATGCCGTCGTCAATGTGCGCGGCAAGGGCAGCCCCAGCCGCCTGCTGCTGGTGGACCGCGCCGGTTCGCATGAGCGGCGCGGCGAGTAAGCCCGGCCCTAAGTCTTTCCCTTATCCAGAACGCCCGGCCTGCGCGCCGGGCGTTTTGCATTTTCAATGGCTCATCCGGGCCGGAAAGTGGCATTATTCCATACCACAGATAATACCATTTTACCCAGGGGAAATAGCCTTTGAAAACAGTCGCTTACCCATCCATACAACAGCCCAAGACCTAGTCCAATTCAGCATTTGATAATACCAGTTAAATACCTGTTGACAAGCTGGTTTTGCAACCCTATAGTGCCCCACAGCTCTTCTTTTCCCCTTATAAAAATGATCGAATTCTTAATCGGCGTCGATGGCGGCGGCAGCGGCACCCGTGTCCGCCTGGCGCGCCTCGACGGCGCCACCTTGGCGGAAGGCAGCAGCGGCCCCTCCGGCCTGCTGCACGGCATCAAGAGCGCCTGGGCCTCGGTGGAAGATGCTATCGCCAAGGCCTTCGCCGCCGCCGGACTGGCGCTGCCCGAGCGCGGCCGGATCGCCGTCGGTCTAGGCCTGGCGGGGGTGCACAACCACCAGTGGGCCGCCAATTTCGTCGAAGCCAACCCCGGCTACGGCGCCGTGGCGCTAGAAACGGATGCCTTCACCACCGTGCTCGGCGCGCACCAGGGCCGGCCCGGCGTCATCATCGCGCTGGGCACCGGCAGCGTGGGCGAAATCCTGCAAGAAGACGGCACGCGGCGCGAAGTGGGCGGCTGGGGCTTCCCGGCCGGCGACGAAGCCAGCGGCGCCTGGATCGGCCTGCGCGCCGTCAACCATATCCAGCAAGTCATCGATGGCCGCGCCCAAGCCAGCGCCTTTGCCGACGCCGTGATCGAAGCTTGCGGCGGCAACCGCAACCGCATCCAGGTCTGGCTGGCGAATGCCACGCAAACCAATTACGCCCAGCTGGCGCGCCTGGTGCTGCAGCATGCGGACAGCAATCCCACCGCATGCGCCATCCTGACCGAAGCCGGCCAGCAGGTCGCCCTGATCGCCGAGGCGCTCGATCCTTCGCACAAGCTGCCGATCGCGCTGTGCGGCGGCCTGGGCGAACCGATGCGGCCTTATCTGCCGGCCGAACTGCTGCAGCGCATCGTTCCCCCGCATGGCGATTCGGCCGAAGGCGGCCTGCGCCTGATCCAACAACACCTAAAGGAGTAAGCCTTGCTAGCTCAGTTGAGCGATTTCAGGCCGGACGCCCATAGCGACACGCCGCTGTATATGCAGCTGGCGAACAAGCTGTCGGACGGCATCGCCAATGGCGACTGGCGCGCCAACGAAGCCTTGCCGTCGGAGCGCGTGCTGTCGGACATGCTGTCCATCTCGCGCGTGACCGCGCGCAAGGCCATCGACATGCTGTGCGAACGCGGCATGCTGACGCGCCGGCGCGGTTCCGGCACCTATATCACGCCCAAGCTGGAGCAGCCGCTGTCGCGCCTGACCAGTTTCTCGGAAGAGCTGCGCCAGCGCGGCTTTACCGCCGGCTCGCGCTGGATTCAGCGCGAGGTAGGCGTGGCGGCGCCGCTGGAACTGCTGTCGCTGGGCTTGTCGCCGAATATGCCGGTGGCGCGCCTGAAGCGCCTGCGCACCGCCGACGATGTGGTGATGGCGATCGAGACCTCCACCATCCCCGCCATGTACATGCCGAATCCGCACCATGTGACCGATTCGCTGTACGGCTATCTGGAATCGAACGGCACGGTGCCGATGCGCGCCTTGCAGCACATCCGCGCCATCAACGCCAATATCGAGCAGGCCAAGCTGGCCAATATCGCTCCCGGTACAGCCATGCTGCACATCACGCGCGTGAGTTATCTGGACAACGGCGCGGCAGTGGAGCTGACCCACTCCTACTGCCGCAGTGATTATTATGAATTTGTAGCGGAGTCGCGCAGATGAGCGATGCAATCAAAGGCAATATCCTGACCCCCAACGGCTGGGTGCATGGCACCGTGTCGTTCGACCAGCATATCCAGGACATCCAGGGCGCCCATGTGGACCCGGTGGCCAACCATGACGACTATATCCTGCCCGGCTTTATCGACCTGCACGTGCACGGCGGCGCCGGCAAGGACGTGATGGAAGGCGGCGACGCGGTGCATGCCATCGCCGCCATCCACGCCCGCCACGGCACCACCAGCCTGCTGGCCACCACCATGACGGCCCCGCCGGAAGATATCGACATCGCCCTGCAGGCGATCGGCAAGGCCGTCAAGCAGCGCGGCAAGAACGAAGCGCGCGTGCTGGGCGTGCACCTGGAAGGCCCGTACATCAACTCCGGCAAGCTGGGCGCGCAGCCGAACTTCGCGCGCGCCGCCACGCTGGAGGAAGTGCAGCGCCTGGAATCGCTGGCGCCGCTGCGCGTAATCACCGTGGCGCCGGAAATCGCCGGCCACCTGGAACTGGTGCGCGAACTGGCCGACACCGGCGTGCGCGTGCAGATCGGCCATACGCTCGGTTCCTATGACGATGGCGTGGCTGCGCTGGAACACGGCGCGGTCGGCTTCACCCACCTTTTCAACGCGATGAGCGGCCTGCACCACCGCGAGCCGGGCATGGTCGGCGCCGCGCTGGCACACGCCGAGTACGCCGAGCTGATTCCCGACCTGCTGCACGTGCATCCGGGCGCCATCAAGACCGCGCTGCGCGCCATTCCGCGCCTGTACTGCGTGACCGACTCCACCGCCGCCACCGGCATGCCGGACGGCGAATACATGCTGGGCCGCCACACCGTGCAGAAATGCATGGGCGGCGTGCGCCTGCCGGACGGCACCCTGGCCGGCAGCACGCTGACGCTGGACCAGGCATTGCGCAATCTGGTCGGCCTTGGCCTCGACCTGGCCGACGCCTCGGCCCGCGTTTCCACCCATGCCGCCGATTACCTCGGCTTGCAAGACCGCGGCCGCCTGGCGCGCGGCGCCTACGCCGATCTGGTGGTACTGGATCGGGATTTGAAACTGAAAGCCGTGATTATCGAAGGAGAACGTTGTGACCTCAATGATGCTTAAAGAAGCCCTGTCCGCCGCCGAATGCGTCGCCAACCAGTTGGCGAACGATTCGGAGCGCTATGCAGAGCTGGGACGCAAGCTGAGGAGCACGCCCTTCTCCACCGCGCTGACCGTGGCGCGCGGCAGTTCGGACCACGCGTCCAACTACATCGCCTACCTGATCATGGCGCGCCTGGGCCGCGTGGTCGCCTCGCTGCCGATGTCCCTGGTCACGCTGCACAAATCGCCGCTGATCACGCGCGACACGCTGACCATCGCCGTCTCCCAATCCGGCCAAAGCCCGGACGTGGTGGAGCCGATCCGCTACTTCCGCGACGGCGGCGCCACCACCGTGGCCCTGGTCAACGACATCGACTCGCCGCTGGCGCAGGCCGCCGAATGGGCCATGCCGCTGCGCGCCGGCAAAGAACAGAGCGTGGCCGCCACCAAGAGCTTCATCACTTCCCTGGTTGCCGGTGCGCGCCTGGTGGCGCAATGGCAGAACGATCCGGAACTGCTGGCCGGCCTGGCCGCGCTGCCCGAAGCCCTGCAGACCGCCACCCAGGCCGACTGGACGCCTGCCCTCGACGTGCTGGCCCCGGCCAAGAACATCATGGTGGTGGGACGCGGCATCAGCTTCCCGGTGGCGCTGGAATCGGCCCTGAAATTCAAGGAAACCTCGGCCCTGCAGGCGGAAGCCTTCAGCGGCGCGGAAATCAAGCACGGCCCGATGGCTCTGATCGAAGAAGGCTACCCGCTGCTGATCTTCGCCACCCGCGGCCCGACCCAGGCCGGCCTGCTGGCCCTGGCCGACGAGATGCGCGGCCGCGGCGCGCGCGTGCTCTTGGCCGCGCCGGACGATGTGGCGCAACGCGACCTGACCTTGCCGGTTGCCGCGACGCCGGACCTCGATCCTATCGTGGCGATCCAGGCCTTCTACGTGATGGCGGCCAAGCTGTCGGCTGCGCGCGGCCTGGACCCTGACCGTCCGCGCCACCTGAGCAAAGTCACCAAAACCAACTAAGCAAGCTAGACCCTGGCCATCGATGAAAATCAAGACCATGCTGAGCGCATTGATGGCCATGGGCTGCGCCGCCGCCGTGGCGGCCGCGCCCGCGCAGAAGATCGAATTCTGGACCTTCAGCATGAAGCCCAAGTTCACGCCCTACTTTGACGGCATCGTCAAGAATTACGAAGCCGCCAATCCGGGCGTGAAAGTGGAATGGGTGGACTTCCCCTGGGACGTGATCCAGACCAAATTGGTGACGCGCATCGTGGCCGGCACGCCGCCGGCCCTGGTCAACCTGAACGTGCCCTGGGCCGACGAGTTTGCGCGCGACGGCCTGCTCACTGCCGTCGACGGCCTGCTCAACGAAGAAGCGCGCGGCCACTATTTGCCCGCGGCGCTGCAGGACTTGAACTTCGGCGGCAAGACCTACGGCTTCCCGATGTACAGCAATGTCGCCGTCATCACCTACAACACCGAGATATTCAAAGCGGCCGGCATCGCGCGCGCGCCGCGCAGTCTGGACGAGCAGCTCGCGTTTGCGCGCCAGATCGCCGAACGCACCGGCAAGGCCGGCCTGTGCCCCGCCCTGGCCAAGATCGACGGCCTGATGATGCAGCAAGGCCTACCGGTGATCGCCAACGGCCGCGCGGTGTTCAACTCGCCCGCGCACGTCGCCCTGATCCGCAAGCTGGCTGACACCTACAAGGCCGGCGGCCTGCTGAAAGACAGCCTGTTCGCCGAAGATAACTTCCCCGCCGCCATCGCCGCCTACAAAGGCGGCCGGCTCGGCATGCTGCTGGCGCCCCCGACGGCCGTCAAGCGCATCGAAGCTGACGCCAAGGACATCTACGCCATCACCGACGTCGCCCCCGCCCCGCTGGGACCCACGGGCATTGCCGACGGCGGCTGGCTGATCCACTTCGCCGTTCCCGCAGGGGTCGACAGCAAGCTGCTGCCCGCCATCGGCAAATTCGCCCGCTACCTGAGCAACGACGCCAACCAGCTCGAATTCGCGCGGCAAGCCAGCGTGTATCCCGCCGCCGCCAAAGCCGCGCGCGATCCCTTCTTCATGAGCGTGCCGCCGCGTGCCGGCGCCGCCGAAAAAGCCGTCGCCGCCGGCGCGGTGTCGATGCCCCACTCGCGCACCCTGTATGTGGCCGGCATTCCCGACTACGACGAGCTGCGCCGCTCCCTGGTCAAAGCCGTCGAAGCCGGCGTCACCGGCCGCCAGGACATCCAGCAAGCCCTCGACGCCGCCGTCGCCATCTGGAACAAAAAGCTCGCCAAGCAGCGCGCCCATACAGCCCAGTCCGTGTCCACCATGGGGAGCTCGGCGCCCCCGTCAGACCCCAATCGGACACGAACTGAAGCATTGAACGTGGCACCAGCTATGGCCGAGCTCGTGTCCGATTTGGGGTCTGACCCCAAGGTGGACACGAGCTGGGCTGTGGGGGGAATGTGATGCGGCGGGAGAATTTGCAGGCTTGGCTGTTTTTGGCGCCGGCATTGGTGTTGCTGGCGGCGTTTTCGTTTTGGCCGGTGGGATATGGTTCGTATTTGGCCTTTACCGACTTTAGCCTGATCCGGCCGACGCGGTGGGTGGGGCTGGAGAATTTCGAGTACATCTTCGATAACGAGATGTTCGTCACGGGCCTGAAAAATTCGCTGCTCTTCCTGCTGATGGTGCCTTTCGTGCAGGTCGGGGCGATTGCGCTGGCGGTGCTGGTGAATAATCGCCTGCCGGGCATCCGCCTGTTCCGCGCGGCCTACTATGTACCGGTGGTGACGACGGTGTCCGTGGTCGGCATCATGTGGGGCTTCATGTTCCATGAGCAGGGGACGCTCAATTATGTGCTGACCACCCTGCGCCTGGTGAACGCGCCTGTAGGCTGGCTGTCGGACGATGCCCTGGCCCTGTTCTGCATCATGTTCGTGACGCTGTGGCGCGGCCTGGGCTGGTATATGGTGATGTATCTGGCGGCCTTGCAGTCGGTGCCGGCCGATATGCAGGAGGCGGCCATTCTCGATGGCGCCAACCGTTGGCAGCGTTTCTGGAAGATCACCATCCCCATGCTGCGTCCCACCATCATGGTGTGCTCCATCCTGTCGGTGCTGGCCGCGCTGAAGGCATACCAAGAGGTGGACGTGCTGACCCAGGGCGGGCCGATGAATTCCACCTTCACTGCCCTGTACTACGCTTATGACCAGGGTCTCAAGCATCTGAAGCTGCCGCGCGCACTGGCCGCCAGCTTCGTCGTCTCCGCATTCTGCGTCGGCATCGCCGTGCTGTGCCTGCGCTATCTGAAGCCTAAGCACCGCTGATGAAAACGCGCACCTTCCAGGCCGCCGGCCATTATCTTCTGCTGTGCGCAATCGCGCTGGTCTGCGTCTTCCCGTTCTGGTGGACGCTGGTGACGGCGCTTTCCACCGAGGGCAATATCTTCGCCTTCCCGCCCACCTTCTGGCCGAAGTCGCCCTCGCTGGCGAATTTCGAGGAGGTGTTCCGCGTGATTCCGATCCTGTCCTTCTTCAAGAATTCCGTGCTGATCGCCGCCTTTACCGTTTTCTGGAAGCTGGTGCTGTGCTCCCTGGCCGCCTATCCGCTGGCGCGCATGCAGTTCCGTGGCCGCCGTCTGGTGTTCGGTCTGATTCTGGCGACGCTGGTGCTGCCGTCCGAGGTGAACTTCCTGGTCAATTTCATCACGGTGACGAAACTGAGCCTGGTCGACACCTATGCCGGCGTGATCCTGCCGAATGTGGTGACGGCGGTCGCCATCCTGCTGCTGAAACAGGCTTTCGAGGAAGTGCCGCAGGATCTGATCGACGCCGCCCGCGTCGACGGCGCTTCGGAATGGATCATCTTCAGCCGCATCATGCTGCCCCTGATTACGCCCTGGCTGGCGACGGTGGGCATCCTCACGGCGGTGGAAGCATGGAACGAATATATCTGGCCATCCATTGTGATGAGCAAGCCGGACGAATTTCCGCTGTCGGTGGGCGTGCTGTATTTGCGCGGCACCTTCGGCAGCAGCACGCGCGTGATCGCCGCCGGCACGGTGCTCACCATTCTGCCGACGCTGGCAGCCTTCCTGTTCACACAAAGATTCTTCATGCGCGGCATGGACGGGGCCGTGAAGTAAGCAGCAGAACCCACGATTACACAAATATATAGAGGACGACGCAGAATGGACAACCGTACATCCAAAGGCCGCAGCCCGCTGACCTGGATACCCACCCTGTATTTCGCGCAGGGTCTGCCCTACTTCGCGGTGGCGCTGATCGCCGGCATGATGTTGAAGAGCATGGGCGTGCCGAACGACGATATCGCGCACTGGACCGCCTATATCGGCGCGGCCTGGGTCTTCAAGCCCTTGTGGAGCCCCTTCCTCGAACTGGCCAGCAGCAAGAAGCTGATCGTGGTCAGCTTCCAGCTGATCGGCGGCGTCTGTCTCGGCCTGGTGGCGCTGGCACTGCACCTGCCGGCATGGATGGTGATCAGCATTGTCTGCCTTGGCCTGGTGGCGATCGCCTCGGCCACCCACGATATCGCCTGCGACGGCTGCTACATCGCCAGCCTGACCGAGAAGCAGCAGGCGCAGTACGCCGGCTGGACCGGCACCTTCTTCAACGCCGGCCGCTTCATTTCGCTGGGCGGCCTGGTGATCCTGGCCGGCTATCTGGAAAAGACCCAGGGCGTGGTGCCGGCATGGACCGCGATCTTCCTGATCCTGTCGGCCACCATGATCACGCTCGGCCTGTACCACAGCTGGGCGCTGCCGCTGGCGCCCAACCCGATCACCGACAACCACACCGTGGCCGGCGTGGCGCGCACGCTGAAGGACGTGATCATTGCGTATTTCAAGAAACCGGGCATCTGGGTTTCCATCCTCTTCATCATCCTGTTCCGCGCCGGCGAAGCGCAGGTGCAGACCATCGGCCCGCTGTTCCTGCGCGAAGCGCGCAATCTGGGCGGCCTGGGTCTGAGCACGGCCGAAGTGGGTGCCGTGTACGGCACCACCGGCACCATCGCCTTCATCGTCGGCAGCGTGGCCGGCGGCTACTTCACCTCCTGGCTTAGCCTGAAGCGCGCCATTCTCTTCCTGATCCTGGCGATGAATCTGCCGAATCTGGTGTTCTACTTCCTGTCCACCACCCTGCCGACCGACCTGACCGTCATCGGCATCGCCCTCGGCCTGGAAATGTTCGGCTATGGCTTCGGCTTCGTCGGCCTGATCCTGTACATGATGCAGGTGGTCGCGCCGGGCAAATACCAGACCGCCCACTATGCTTTCTCGACCGGCATCATGCAGCTCGGCTTCGTGCTGTTCAAATGGATCAGCGGCGATATCCAGGTGGCCCTCGGCTATCACAAGTTCTTCCTCTGGGTGCTGATCAGCGCCGTGCCGGTGGCCATCCTGTCGCAACTGATTCCAATGAACTCGCGGGAGAAAAGCGTAACGGAGGCGCCGCAGCAGCAGGCCGCCGCCGCGAGCTGACAGCATGGCCAGTGTCACCCTGAAAAACGTCGTCAAGCATTACGACAATAAAACCCCGGTCATCCGCGGCATCGATCTGGCCATCCGCGACGGCGAGTTCGTGGTCTTTGTCGGGCCTTCGGGTTGCGGCAAGTCCACCCTGCTGCGCATGATCGCCGGCCTGGAAGAGATCACTTCCGGCGAGCTGCATATCGGCGAACGCCTGGCCAACGAGGTGCCGCCGGCCCAGCGCGAACTGGCCATGGTGTTCCAGTCCTATGCGCTGTATCCGCATATGACGGTGTACGAGAATATGGCGTTCGCACTGAAGCTGGCCGGCCACAAGGCGGCCGCCGTGCGCGAGGCCGTGGAGCGCGCCGCCGACATCCTGCAGATTACGCCACTGCTCAAGCGCAAGCCGAAGGAGCTGTCCGGCGGCCAGCGCCAGCGCGTGGCCATCGGCCGCGCCATCGTGCGCAAGCCGCGCCTGTTCCTGTTCGACGAGCCGCTGTCCAATCTCGATGCCAGCCTGCGGGTGCAGATGCGGGTAGAGATCAGCCGCCTGCACCAGGAGCTGAAAACCACCATGATCTACGTGACCCACGACCAGGTCGAGGCCATGACCCTGGGCGAACGCATCGTGGTCTTCAACGGCGGGCATATCGAGCAGATCGGCACGCCGCATGAGCTGTACAACAATCCGGCCAATCTCTTCGTGGCAGGCTTCCTCGGCTCGCCGAAGATGAACTTCATCCCCGGCCAGATCGCCGCCGTGGGCAGCGGCCATGTGGCGGTGCAGTTGCCGGGCGGCGCGCTGGTGGAGGTGGCGGTCCAGCCGGGCGAGGCGCAGCGCGGCGATGCCGTCACCCTGGGCGCGCGTGCCGAGCATCTTGGCTTGCAAGCCAGCGGCGCTGGCGGCGCGAATGTGCTGGACGTGGGCGTGGGCCATGTGGAATACCTGGGCGACCTGTCCATCGTCTACACCACGCTGGACGGCGCGCCCGAGATGCTGGCCGTGAAACAGCCGCCGGAAGACGCGCCTTTGCAGGCCGGCAGCCGCGCCACACTGCACCTGCCGCCCGAGCGCTGCCTGCTGTTCAACGCCGCCGGACGGGCCTATGCGCGCCCGTAAGCTTTGGTAACAATTGCGCACCCTTGAATACCTGTCATGTCCCAAATTTATGGGACAATAGAAGTTTGTTTCCGTCCTAAGGATTTTTTTGCCATGTCCAAGTCCCGCATTGCCCGCATTAGCCTGCTCCTGGCCGCCATCGGCCTGAACGCCGCTCCAGCCTTCATCGGCACCGCCCACGCCCAGGAAAAAGACAAGGCAGCTGCCGCGGCAGCAGCGGCGGCAGAAGCAGCAAAACAGGATACCGTGCGTCCCGACCTGTTCAAACTGGTCGACCCGGCCGTCATCAAGCCGCTGATGGATGCAAAAAACTACGCTGAAGTGGAAAGCCGCATCAAACAGGGCGAGGCGCTGCCGACCCTGACCGTCTATGAAAGCTTTGTGCTGAACCGCCTGCGCGTGGCGCTGGGTTCGGCCACCAACAACCAGCCGATGATGACCGCCGGCCTGGCCGCCGTGATCGAATCGGGCAAGCTGTCCGAAAAAGAGCGCGGCGATTTCATGCAGGCGCTGGCGACCACCTACTACAACAACAAGGACTACACCAACGCCATCGTCTGGTTCAACCGCTATGCCAAGGAAAGCGGCGACCTGACCAAGAACCGCCAGCACGTGCTGCGTTCCTACTACTTCAATAACGACTTCGCCACCGCCAAGGCCGAGCTGCAGAAGGATCTGGCAGCCAAGCAGCAGTCGAACACCGCGCCAAGCATGGAAGAGCTGCAACTGCTGGCGAATATCGGCGCCAAGTCGAAAGACCCGGCCACCTATCTGCTGGCGATGGAAAACCTGGTCAAATACTATCCGACCGACGACTACTGGCTGGACCTGCTGAGCCGCACCCAAGGCAAGGCCACCTATTCGACCCGCTTCGCGCTGGACGTGTTCCGTCTGGAGAAAGCCGCCGTGTCGAAAATGGCGCCGGAAGAGTACACCGAGATGGCGGAACTGGCGCTGCTGGCCGGCTTCCCGACCGAAGCCAAGAAAGCCATGGACGCCGGCTACTCGCTGGGCGTGCTGGGCACCGGCCCGAACGCCGACAAGCACCGCAAAGTGCGCGACCAGGCTAACCGCCAGGCTGCCGACGACAGCAAGAACATCGCCACCGGCGAAGCCTCGGCCAAGAAATCCAAGGACGGCACTGGCCTGGTCAACCTGGGCTACGCCTACGTGACCATGGAGCAGTTCGACAAGGGTATTGAGCTGATCCAGCAAGGCATCGCCAAGGGTGGCCTGAAAAACGCGGAAGACGCCAAGCTGCGTCTGGGCGTCTCCTACGCACTGGCCGGCAAGAAGGATGAAGCCATCAAGACCCTGGAAACCGTGACCGGCACCGACGGCCGCAACGACCTGGCCCGCTACTGGATTCTGTGGGTGAACCGCCCAGCCGCCGCCGCAAAATAAGCGCGGCACCGGCACAGCGGGTAGAGGCGCAAGCCCTGCCCGCTTTTTTTCGTCTGCGCTGTTTGAGAACGGAAGCTTGATGATGCCTGAACTCTCCGCTTCGCCCACCTCTTCCGCCGCCGCACCAGCGCGGCGCCTGCTCAGCCTTGATGCTTTCCGCGGCTTCGTGATTCTCGCCATGATCTGGGTGAACTATATCGCGGGCATGCCGGGCATTCCGCATTGGCTGGAACATGCCAGCGCGAAGGCGGATGGCTTCACCCTGCCCGATCTGGTCTTCCCCGGCTTCCTCTTCATCGTCGGCATCGCCATTCCGCTCTCGCTGCACAAGTCCATCGGCCGCATCTCCCTGCCGCTGCTGGGCCGTCTAATGTGGCGCGCGGGCAGTCTGATGCTGGCCGGCGTGGTATTGGCCAATGCTTACCGCTATGATGCGGCGCATGCGCTGCTGCCGCGCGCCTGGTATTTCCTGCTGTTCTATGTAGCGATGATCCTGCTGTGGCGCCAGACGGCGCAGCGCAGCTGGAGTTTCTGGGCTGGCGTGCTGCTGATGCTCTTCCTGCTCGCCAGTTTCCGCGGCACGCTGAATGCGGAATTCAGCAATGTGTATCTGCAGCATAGCTGGTGGGGCATACTCGGCATGATCGGCTGGGCCTACCTGCTGTGCAGCCTGATCTACCTGGCCGCGCGCGGCCACGGCACGGCGCTGATGGGCGCCCTGGCCGCGCTGATCGTGCTGTATATGGCTTGCAAGGCTGGCGCGCTGGCCGGCTTGCAGCAGACGGTGAATGGCTTCGTCAACCTGCCCGAGGTATTGGGTTCCACCGCCGCCAACGTGCTGGCCGGCACGCTGGTCGGCAATCTATTCGTGGCGCCGGCGGCCGGACACCGTCAGCGCATCCGCTTCATGTTCTTCTTTGCGCTTGGCCTGCTGTTGTGCGGCCTGCTGCTGCGCCCCTACCACGGCATCAACAAGATTCAGGCCACGGAGAGCTATACCCTGATCTGCTCAGGCATCGTGCTTGGCCTGTTCCTGCTGTTCTATATCGTGATCGATGTATGGCAGTGGCAGGGATGGAGCGTCATCCTGCTGCCTGCGGGAGCCAACGCGCTGTTCGCCTACATCGCGCCGGACCTCTGGGAGCAGTTGGCGGCCGTGCTGCATCTGCCGCGCATCTGGTGGCCTTACCTGCACAGCGGCGGCGTTCCCGGACTGCTGAACGCCGCCGCCATGACGCTGGCCATGATGGCGCTGGTGGCTGCCGCCAACCGCGCCGGTTTCAAACTGCGCTTCTAGACCTTGATGTAGATGCGCTTGCGGTCCATGGCGTAGCCGACCAGCCAGCAGGCCAGCATGAAGAACAGCGCGAACAGCAGGGAGGCCAGCTTGGGCGGCGCAAACGCCAGCAGCACATGCTGGTACATCCAGCCATAGGTGTCGGTGACGAACAGCACCGTCGCCGCCACCTGCGCCAGCAGATAGATGAACAGGGTGTTCTTGCCGAAGACTTCGAAGAAGTACGTCCAGCGCCGCTGCCCGCGCATCTCGATCACGTAGATCAGCAGCGGCAGGATCAGCAGATCCAGACCCACGCTGAACAGCACATAGGAGCTGCTCCACAACTTCTTATTGATGGGGAAGGCCAGATCCCAGCACAGCGCCACGCCGATGCAGGCCACGCCCGCCATCATCAGCCGTGCCAGCGTTTCATAGCTGGCGCCCAGGGACAGGATCAGGCGTCCCGCAAAGTAGCCGGCGATGACGTTGACGATGGAGGGCAAGGTGCTGAGTATGCCCTCCGGATCGAACAGCACGCCCGCTTCCTCATACATATGCGCCTTGCCCAGCACGGCCAGGTCCAATTTATAGGCCGCATTGCCATGCACGCTGTAGTCGCCGAACAGCGCCATCACCAGCCAGTACGCCAGCAGTGCGGCAATGCTGAACCACAGCGCGCCCCGCTCTTTGCAGAAATGCAGGATCAGCGCCGCGCTGCCGAAGCACAGCGCAATGCGCTGCAGAACGCCCGGTATGCGCACATGGTCGAGCGGCCCGGTGAACGGGAACCAGTAGACCAGAAAGCCGAGCAGGAAAATCAGCGCCGTGCGCCGCCCCACCTTCGCCAGCACCGCGCCATCGCCCTGCTCCGCATACTTGGGCAGAGCGAAAGCCAGCGCATTGCCGACCACAAAAAGGAAAGTCGGGAACACCCAGTCGGTCGGCGTGAAGCCATGCCAGTCGGCATGCAGCAGCGGACCATACACATGGCCCCAGTCGCCGGGCGTGTTCACCACGATCATCAGCGCCACGGTCAGGCCGCGCAACACGTCCAGCGAGAGATAACGGTTCTGCGGCTTGCTCATGGCGCCACCTTGCCCAGTTCGCGCCCATAAGCGCCAGCCGCCACGCCCGGCAGAGAACTGCAGCGCGGATCGGCACCCGTCGCCGGCTGGCCGCATGGCTTGTCGCGGTCCAGCGACCAGTAATGCAGGCCGGCCAGCTTCATATCGCGCACGGCGCGCGCCACGGTGCGCGCATCGCTCTGGGTGAAGACATTTTCCGCCACATCGTTCACGCCGATCATCGGCGTCACCTCGATCTGCTCCAGCGGCACCAGGTATTTCATATGCACGTTCAGCACTGCCTGAATGGCGGAAGCACCCATATCGCAGCGCTGGCCGCGCACCGCGCACACCTTGCTGCCGGCCGGGCCGTAATTCATCACCATCAGGTTCAGCACATAGCCGCGCAGACCGCTGCGGCGGATTGCCGCCAGCACTGCCTCGCTGGTCGGATTCAGACTGCGCCGGCTGCCATCGGTGGCGGCGTGCGTGGCCACCGTAAAGCTGAAGCGCAGTTGCGGGCGTTTGCCCTGGGCCTTGACCAGACGCGCCAGCAGGCTGTCGATCTGGGCCGGCGTTTGCGCCGCTTCGATGTCGAAGTCAAAGCCCAGCAGATGCGCCGAGTCGTAACGGGCGATGAATTTTTCCATGCCCTCATCGCTGGCGCAGGTGAATATGCCACCCTGGCCACCGGTCGAAACGATATAGCCGATGCCGGCCGCCACGAACTGCGGCACCTTGGCCGCCGCTACAGCCTTCCCCGGCTGCCCGCCCCAGGTCTCGGCGCCGCATTCGCCGACGGCAAAGGCCCAGCTCAAGGCTTTGGCGTCCAGCCCCTGCAGGGCATTGGCGCTGGCGGCGGCGCCATCCAGCGGCAGATGGCGGTAAGGACTATACACAAACTGCGGCGCGGCCGCCGCAGGCGCGGATGCAGCCGTCAAAGCTGCCGCGGCGCCTAGCAGCGCCGCCATGATTCTGTTTCTCATTTCTTCTCCTGCATGAAAAAGGGCAGGACTCCGCGTGGTCCTGCCCCATACTGCGATTTACTGCGCTGAAGCCTTACATCTTACCCCGGATGCCGAAGAAGACCTGCTTGCCGTTCTTATAGAAGGCGCGCGGCTGGTCCTTGGTGGTGGCGTAGGATTTGAGCGTTGGATCGTTCAAGTCCTTGCCTTCCAGCGAGAGCGTCAGGTTCTCGGTGAGATTGTAGTTGAAGGCAGCCGACAGCGTGCCCACGCCATCCTGATAGATCGCGCTGTTGCGGTCCAGACCATTCAGGAAGGCCGAGCGGTAGCTGTAGTTGATGCGGGCGCTGAACTTGCTGTTCTCGTAGAACACGCCACCGTTGTATGAGCGCTTGGACGTGCCCACCATATTGCAGTCGCCCAGATCGGCGCAGGCCGAATTCGGCGCCTTGCCGGTTTCCTTGCCGTCGGCATAGGTGTAGTTGGCGTTGACGCCGAAGCCATTGCCCAGATCCTGCACGTACTGCAGCTCCACGCCGCGCACGCGGGCCTTGGTGTTCACCGCGGAACTCATGGTGTAGGTCGTGACGCGGCCCACCGACTGGTTGAAGAATTCCGCCGTCGATGCGCCAAAGGTCACATAGGACGCCATGTGCATATTGAACACGTTCACGCCCAGCAGCGACTTGGGCATGAAGTACCACTCGATGCCCGCATCCACATTATTCGACAGGATGGGCGTCAGCTTGGGATTGCCGCCGTTGGCCGAGAAGGTCAGGTCGTTCAGGCTGAGCGAGCCGAGAGCGCCGATGTCGGGACGCGACAGCGTGCGGCTGGCCGCGCCGCGCAACACCACGTCCTGCGACAGATCGGTGCGCAGGTTCAGGCTAGGCAGGAAGTTGTTATAGCTGCGCGAGGTGTATTCCGGCGCCCAGCGGTCGTTGGGCGAAGCGTTGGCCACATCGATCTGGGTACGCACGAAGCGCACGCCGAGATTGCCCTGCACCGGACCGAAACTCAAGTCGCCCATCACATAGCCGGCCGAGGCTTTTTCGCGGATCTGGAATTCGCTCTGGTAGGCGTGGGTGTCGAAGCTGACGTATTTATCGCCCCAGGCTTTCATCGACTCGGCGCTGAAGGTCCAGCCCTTGTTCAGCAGATTGGGCAGCGGGCTGTCCGGGAAATTGGTCAGGCCTGTAGGACGGTTGGCAGCCAGACCGCCGGCCGGCGCCACAGTACCCGACAGCCAGATCAGATCGCGTTCATGCTTGGCGTGGCGCAGGCCGAAATGCAGGGTCGGCACAATCTCCCACGGCGTCTTGTACTCGCCATCGACCTGGCCGTAGCTTTCCTTGTCCTTGGCCTTGGTGTCGGAAGCCCAGCCGCTGAAGAAGTTGGCGCCGGTGCGCGGCGTGAAGGTGCCGGCATTCGGCACGACGACCGTGGCCGGCTGGTCCAGGCCATAGGTGGTGATGCTGGTGCCTGAATAGGCCAGCCAGGCTTCATAGCCATAGTCGCGCGCATAGCCGGTGCCGCGCGTGGTGCCGATCTGGCCCTTGAATTTCAGGTGCTCATTGGCGCGCCATTGCCAGTCCAGATTGAGGAACTTGGAATCGCTGTAAGAGCCGGGACGGGCAATGATGTCCTGCAACGAGGAACCCATATCGCTGCAGTTGGCGACCGGGCAGGCGGCCGGGAATGCGAGCGCCGTGATGGTGTCGCCCTTGATGGTCCAGGAAGAAGGCTTGATGCCGCCGGTGCCGGCCAGGTTGGCGTTGTTCGACAGCGGCTGGCTGGCGTCCATCATGAAGTTGGCGTTGATATTGTCCGCATCCAGGCGGGTATAAAAGCCGCTGACATCGAAGCTGAAATCGGGACTGACCTTGAACTGCACGTCCAGCATGCCGCCCTTGCGCTCGCGCTTCTGCTCGAACAAGGCGGTGCCGGTCAGCACCGACAGCCATTTGCCGTTCACTTCGGGATTGGACTTGACCCATTCCGGCGCCATGGTGCTGTCCACCTTGGCCCAGGACAGGAATTCTTGGCCGAGGCGGCGCAGGCTGCGCTTCTCGTCGAACAGCTGCACCAGCACGCCCATATTGCCGGCCTCGTTCTTCCAGTTGGCCAGGGCGCTGAACTGCGCATCGGTTTTCTTCGGTCCTTCGCTGTACACGCCTTCCACGGAACCCATCAAGGTCCACGGCTTCTTGAAGCTGAGCGGCTTGCGCGTTTCGATGTTCACATTGCCGGCCGCGCCGCCCTCGATCAGATTGGCCTGCGCGCTTTTATGCACCGTGATGCGGCCGATCAATTCGGAAGGGAACATCGAGTAGCTGACCGAGCGGCCGCCGTTGGTGATGTTCGAGATATACCAGTCGCCGCTGGACACGGTATGCCCATTCAGCGTGGTCAGGGTCAGGTTGGACGGCGTGCCTTTCAGGCTCACGCGGTCATTCTCGCCGAAGCCGCCTTCGCTGCCGCCGGCCGTCGCCACCGACACGCCCGGCACGCGCTGCAGGGAATCGGCCACGCTCTTGTCCGGCATCTTGCCCACGTCTTCGGCGGTGATCACCTCCACCAGCGACTCGGCATTGCGTTTCTGGTTCAGCGACTGGGCCAGCGCGGCGCGCACGCCGGTCACGGTGACGACGGCCGACTCATCGACTTTGGGACTGGCTGGCGGGGTTTGCGCCGCCGCGCCACTGGCGGCGGTCAGGATGGCGACCGCGGTGGCGATCGGGGTCAGATTGCGCTTCATGTCTCCTCCTAAGCTTTGCTTTTTTGTGTGGAATTGCATAAAACCAATTGCACGCCAATATACCCCTACCGCATACCAAATCATTACCAGTCATTAGATTTTTTTCAAACGTTGCACAAAAAACACATGCCGCGCTATCAACACTTGGTAAGCGCCAGAGTGAGGATGCGGTGTTGCAGCCACGCACGGTAGGCTGATGGCTTGTGGCATGGTCTTTTTTTGGTATTATCGAAAGACGTTGTTTGACAAGAATGGGGCGCGCAAGCACGCGCTCCGCACGAGACAAGAAAGAAAGTGGTATGACATCACTTGCAGAAATCATGGAGACCATGGGGCAAACCAGCAGCCTGCCCCTGTACCAGTTATTACAGCGCGCCCTGCGCGAAGCCATCGACAAACGCATCTTCGGCCCCGACGAAGCCCTGCCCGCCGAGCGCCAGCTGGCGAGCGAGCTGTCGATCTCGCGCATCACCGTGCGCAAGGCCATCGATGGCCTGGTGGACGAAGGCCTGCTGGTGCGCCGCCCCGGCTCCGGCAATTTCATCAACACCCGCATCGAAAAGAACTTCGCCAAACTGACCTCGTTTTCCGAGGACATGCGCGCGCGCGGCCGCACCCCGCGCAGCGTGTGGCTGAAGCGTTCGGAAGGCACGGTCACGCCGGAAGAAGCGCTGCGGCTGCGGCTGAGTCCCGGCGCGCCGGTGTACCGCTTCAACCGCATCCGCTTCGCCGACGATGTGCCGATGTGCCTGGAGTACGCCACCATTGTCGCCAGCGCCCTGCCTGCGCTGGACGCGGTCGATGTCTCGATGTACGAAGCGCTGGAGAAGGCCGGCAACCGGCCGGTGCGCGCCCTGCAGCGCCTCTCGGCCCTGCTGCTGAACGCGGAACAGGCGGCGCTGCTGCAAGCGCAGCAAGGCGATGCGGGACTGGCGGTGGAACGTCTGGGCTTTTTGCGCGATGGCCGCGCGGTGGAGTTTTGCCGCTCGATCTTCCGCGGCGATATGTATGACTTTGTGGCTGAACTCAGCACGCCCTGAGTTCTGCCCTATTCCTTCCTGCTAAAGCAACTCCGCCGGCGCGGCATCCTCCTCCGCGCCCTCGCTCTGCTGCCATTCCAAGATATCGCCCGGCTGGCAAGCCAGGCGCTCGCAAATTTTCTCCAGCGTGACAAAGCGTATGCCCTTGACCTTGCCGGACTTGAGCAATGAGAGATTTTGTTCGGTGATGCCTACATAAGCCGCCAGTTCCTTGGACTTGATCTTACGTTTTGCCAGCATGACGTCGAGGTTAACAATAATGGGCATCAGACAAACCCCTTGTTTTCTTCCTCCAGACGACGGCCTTCGTGCATGATGGCCGTCAGAATGTAGAACAACGCACACACAAGAACCAGCAACATTTCATGTGAACTAAGGCTGTATAGAACCCTCAGCAACCCTGTCTGCCCCATAGCATTGATGATCAAGGCGCGCAGCGGCTTCTCAAGATTACTCAGCACCACGTAGAGCAGAAGTGCCCCGGTGAACGCTTGCATGGCAGCGATGGTACGTAGAGAAAAAATCATTCCGTCTTTTATAGCAGCCAAAATACTATTGAGCTGGAGAACTGCGTAGAACAGCGTTCCGAGGACCGGGAGTCCAAGCACAACGCCCATCAAGCGATGAGTAAAACTCAGGCGAAGCAACTGGTCGAAGCTCATGCCATCCGGATAGAAAGACATGCGCACAAAAACCAAGTCGTACGCATGGCTCCCTCCCCAAGCTAAGCAGAAATAGAGTATCTGCAATGCCACAAATATAACAAGAGTGCCTTGCAGGCTACTGCAAAGACGCCGAACGGCAGGCCTGCCGCTTTTCAGAATATAGAAATTAATCATCGTTAAACAATAATTTTTTATGTCTTTACAATAAATTATGTCTGTAATACACTTTATTCTAACTGATTCGGAAAGCCCCACAAGGCTGCCTGATGAGGCAGCGCAAAGTCCGGCGCGTTACCGCTCGCGGGAAGAAGGCATCAGTCGGAGTGAGTTACTTCTGGAGTTAGGCATGCAAATTGCAACCAGTACAGCAAGTCAGGAAATAGTTAATGAAGAGTCAAACGTTTCTTTCCTCATTGAAGAATTGGAAGCACGCTTTGAAATGGAGACGGTTCCGACCTCCACATTCTCATTACTGATTTGTGGCTGCGACGCCACGCATGATCCTCCACCATAGGTAATACACAAAGACATTTTTTGTTTGTTCCCGTCCAACCCCAGATCCATGCAGCCTACCCCCCTCCTCAAAGACGGCATTCGGATTTCACCCTATGATGGGACAACCTTGCACGCCGCTCCTCGCTTCCTTCTGGAATGCGAGGGGCGGTATTTTTTGATTTCAGCCGGGACGCGCGCACTAATACTCGCGCTGCTCAGGCAACCTTCAAGCGATAGCGAACTGGAACAAGCCTTTGTGGCCGAAGGTGGCCCCTCTTTATCAGCTACCAAGCTGCATAAACTAGGCGCACAGACTTTGCCACCAGCGCTGCTACGCGATAGCCCTACCACTAATCGCATCCACCCCTTCTTCCTCAGCATGGAGCTGATGCCTGCGGCGTTGGCTACGAAGCTCGGTCAGCGCTTGACTTGGCTATTCCAGCCCGGCCTGGTCGCCGTGCTGCTGTCGGCCTTCGCCATTTTGCACCTCTTCACCCTGCCTGGAGCCATGCAGGCTGTACATGGCAATTGGCAGAGCATGGGAACCGTTCCGCTGCTGCTCACGTTGCTCGTGCTGAGCGGTCTACTGCATGAACTGGGCCATATCTCAGCCTGCTGTTACTTTCGCTGCCCGCACGGCGGCATCGGGATCGGCCTCTACCTGATTTTTCCCACCTGGTTTGCCGACGTGAGCCATGCCTGGCGTTTGACACGGCGCCAACGCGCCGTGGTCGATCTGGGTGGAGTGTATTTCCAG
The DNA here is from genome assembly GCF_013369485.1 of Massilia sp. BJB1822. Taxonomy (GTDB): domain Bacteria; phylum Pseudomonadota; class Gammaproteobacteria; order Burkholderiales; family Burkholderiaceae_D; genus Rugamonas. The sequence goes on along the minus strand of NZ_JABWEB010000014.1, from coordinate 49,463 downwards.
GCCATTCTGTTGATTGGCCTGGACGCTTGGGCGCTTCTCAGTGGAGATAGCTTCATCCTGCAACTGATATGGATGATCACGTTCACCATGCTGTTTACACTGAACCCGATGTTCAAATTCGACGGTTACTGGCTACTGTCCGACCTGAGCGGTCTGCATAATCTGCATCAGCAGATGCGTGGCCATATCGTCAACCTGCTGCTACGCGCACTCGGACGCTCAAACTGCCAAGCCAGGCGCCCGATGCAGATGTGGATTCTGCATATTTACACCTTGCTGAGCGGAGCCTACCTTCTGTACTTCGGTCATTTTTTGCTATGCGAACTGCTAGGGCAGCTCGCCACCCTACCTCAGCAACTGCAGCAGATCGCTCAGGAGTTCGACAGCGGTGCGGAACTCCTATCCCCAGTGCTGCATCTGACGCGTGATTTGCTCTGGCCAATCATGCTGATCTTAACCGGTATTTTGCTGATTAAAAAAATCCTGCGCGTCCTACACGATCTCGCCACCGAGATCAGAAGCCCGCAGCAAAGTTTATAGAACGCTCCCGGAAAGGAAGTCCGCGATGTCCTTGCGTAGGCTCATGTTCGCTCCCCTAAAAAAACTGCTATCTGCTGCGGATCCCGCCGAGCAAATCCGCAGCCAGAATGAAATCAGCATGATTAAGTATGCTCAAATGGGCTTGCGCCTTTTCCTCGGCATGCAGCAGGAGCATGCGTTTCTCACAGCGCAAGCCGGTCTGAGCAGCTATAGGCACCTGTTACAACGCGACATCTTGCCAGCTGATGCACCTCAATTACCAGCGATAGCGAGGGAAGTTACGCACCTGCTGCAACATGGCTCCTGCATGCTGGCCCTGCCCTTCAATCTATGCACTTTACAATTGCTGCGTCATCTCCCTGCCGACTTGGCCCGGCGCACAATCGTGATAGAAGGCCAAGCCGTAGCCCACGCACTACATGTAATGTGTCCACCACATAAGGCACTGCAAACGATGCCGCCGCGTGACGTTATCAAGCACGTCAAAGCGGCGCGCACGGATGGCAGTGCGCCCGTGCTGTATATCAGCTTCCCGGAACTGCATACGCGCGGCAATGGCACAACCGCATCTTTGAATTTCCTCGGCAAGTCCTGTACCTTCTCCTTGCTGGAGCCACTGCTGTATTGCTTTGGCCTGCAAACCATGCTGACGCTGGCGCCCAGTCCTGATCGGGCTTCAAGCCTTCAGCTGCAGCAGTTTGAAGGCGCCGAAACCGATGGTCCCAATGCGGGCAAAGCACTTGCCCTGTGCATGGGTTGGCTGAGCGGGAACTTGCAGAATATGGCGCAGACGTTCCCAGAACTGACATTGAGTTGGCAGCACCTGTACCGCGCCAGCGGACAGTATCGCGCGCTTGAACGCAATGACAAGCTGAAGCAGCTTGAAGCTTACTTCGACGCCTGGCGGCAAGCCGGCCCGGAGTTGGATGCCCAAACTTATGCCTTCGTCAAAAGCCGTCTGACAGAGATGCGCAATTCGCATTAAGCAGGAGCACGCATGCAGCACACCGGTTCAGAACTCATTTTCCTGGCGCGCCAGCGCTTGCACCAAGCCACGCCACAATTTACCTACCGCAAAGGGGGCGCCACACAGCGTTTTTTCAGCCAGTCCATACGCCGCCTCTTTCCGCATATGCCTGCGACAGACTGCCATGAGCTATGCCGGCGTCATTACTTGTCGATGCACCAGCGGCAGCAACTGCGCCGGCATTTGGGCCGGCTCGATGCATCAGGCATGGAACGCTTCCTGCACCGGCACGTGAGGGTCGAAGGCCAGGAATATCTCGACCTGGCGCGCAATAGCGAGCGGCCGGTGGTTCTATTCACGCCTCATTACGGAAATTTCACGATTGTCGCCCTCAAGCTGATCCAGGCAATCGGGCGCATTAAGACTGTCAACAGCTTCCACAATCCGCTGCCGGCCAGCCATCCCATGGGCGATGTGGAAGGCCTGTTCGGCCGCCTGGGCTATGGCTACAACCCGATTTCAAACGATGACAGCGGTGCGGCACTGAAAGCCATCCGCGCATTGCGGCGCGGAGAAGTGCTGACGATTATGCCGGACAGTCTGGGTGTGACCGGCCATACCAGCTATGTGCCCTTCTTCGGCCATCTGGTGCCGGCCATGGCTGGCGCCTCTTTATTCGCGCTGAAAAGCAATGCAGTCGTCATCGGCATTTACGGCTGTCCCGAAGAAGGCCTGCAAACCACCTTGCGCCTGAGCGCACCGCTGGAGATCGAGCGCAGCGGGGATCTGGACATCGATATGCGCACTTTGGCGAGCGCCATGTTCCGCGATATGGAGCGCCAGATCCGGCGCTCTCCCGAGCACTGGTATATGCTGCCCGACATTGGCCGTGCGCTGGCCGAAACGCTGCGTCTGGCGCCGCCGGCCGATTTGGGCTGGCTCGGACAACTGCGCCAGGCGGCACCCCAGTTCCAGCAAGCCATTCCGGAACTGGAGCGGACGCTGGCCGAGCTGGCACAACGTCAAATGGCAGGTGGCGGCGGCCTGTTTTAAATCCGCCGTGACGCTGCGCCGCCTGCCCACCACTCCTCTTTAGCGCGCGCTGCCTGCCGTCCCGCCTGCCGCAGCCTTGGGCGCCGCTTCCGCCTTGGCCTTGTCGCCGGCCGTGACCACGCTCAGCTTGCCCAGGTCGACGGCCTTGCGGAAGGCTGCACTTACCTGCTCCACCGTCAGCGCTTTCAGCTTGGCCTCATGCTGGGCACTGCGTTCGAAGGTCTGGCCCAGATACAGGTAGCGGGTCCAGGCGGCGGCGATCACTTCGTCTTTCGAGCGGCTTTGCAGGCGCTGCTGCAGCAAGCCGGACTTGGCACCCGCCACTTCGGCCGCCGTGAAGCCTTCCTTGGCGGCGCGCTCCAGCTCTTCGCGGATGGCTGCTTCCAGTTTTTTCAGGTTCTGCGGTGCGGCGATCGCCATCACCGAAAAGCCGCCCGCGCGGTCCTTCTCGCCCGCCGTCAGCGAGGAGCCGCCGCCGTAGGACAGGCCGTCCTTCTGGCGGATGCGGTCCATCAGGCGCGACTTCATGCCGCCGTCGCCGAAGATGTAGTTCGCCAGTTCCAGCGCCGGATAGTCGGCATCGTCCTTGTTCAGATCCAGCTCGATATGGGCCGTATAGAAGCCATTCTCCTTGTCCGGCGTGTCGATGGATTTATGCAGCGGCGCCTTGCCCGAATTGCTGTTGGGGATGCGCGCATACGCGGCCTTGCTCAGCCACCCGCCCAGCTCTTCTTCCACCACCTTGACGGCGATGGCCTTGTCGAAATCGCCGACGATGGACAGCTCGCCATGCGAAGCGCCGTAGAAGTCGCGGTAATACGCTTTCACGTCCTCCAGCTTGAGCGCCTTCACGCCGGCCAGTTGCTCGTCGACGCTCATCGCGGCGCGCGGGTCGCCTTTTGGATAGTGGTCGAGGTATTCTTCCAGCGCCTGCGTCGCCATCGTCTGCGGATCGTTGCGCGCCGCCTCGATGGAAACGATCCATTGCTGGCGCATCTGCTCGAATTCGGCTTCCGGGAAACTGGGGTTCTTCAGCACGTGCATTGCCAGGCGCAGCGCCGGCTCCAGGTTCGCGCGCGTGGTGTCGAACTGGTAGGGGCCGCTGCCCGACATTTTCAGGCGCGAGAAAGCGTCGGCCAATTGCGCGCGGCTGTACTGGCTGCTGCCGCGCATCAGCATCTGCGCGGTGGCGGTGGCCACCAGCGATTTGCCGAACATATTCTTCTCGTCGCCCCAGTGCAGGCGCAGCTCCACCGACACGGATTCGCCGCGGTTCTTCTTCGGCAGCAGCGCCAGTTTCAGGCCGCCCAGGGTTTTCAGCTCGGTGCGCGCCATGATATTGGCCTGGCTCGGATCGAAAACTTCCGAGGTCAGCACGCTATCCTTGCCCTTGAAGTCCTTCATCACCTCGGCCACGGACGGCGCAGCCGGAATCTCGGCGCGCTGCGGCGCGTCTTCCGGGATGAACAGGCCCACGGTGCGGTTGTCGCGCTTCAGATAGCGGCCGGCGGCCTCGCTCACCTGCTGCGCCGTGACTTTCTCCAGATCGTCGCGGCCCTTGAACAGCAGGCGCCAATCGCCCAGCGCGATCTGTTCGGACAGCGCCACGCCCACCTGCTGCGGATCGTTGAGCGCCTTCTCGATGCCGTTGCTGACGTTGCGGCGCACGCGCTCCATTTCCTCCGCAGTCGGCGGCTGCGCGGCGAAGCTCTCGATGGCCGCCACCAACTGCTCGCGCACCGGCTCCACCGGCTCGCCCGCCTTCACCAGGGCCGCCAGCACCTGCAGGCCGGGCGCGTAACCGTTCAGGCTAAAGCTGTAGATCTGCGCCGCTTTGCCGCTTTCCACCAGCGCCTTGTGCAGGCGGCCGTTGGGCGTGTCGCCCAGGATGTCGGACATGAAGCCGAGGGCGTCGGCATCGGCATGCAGGGCGGCCGGAATCTTGTAGGCCACCGCCACGATCTGCATATCGCCCTTGCGGCGCACGGCGAAGCTACGCTCGCCGTCCTGGGTCGGTTCCTCCGTCCAGAAAGGCGGCAGCTTGCGTTTCGGCTTGGGGATCACGCCGAAGGATTTGCTGATCCAGGCCAGGGTCTGGGACGGATCGAACTTGCCGGCCACCAGCAGCACGGCGTTATCCGGCTGATACCAGGTGCGGTAAAAAGCCTGCAGATTCTCGATGCGCACATTCTCGATATCGCTGCGGTTGCCGATGGTGGAACGGCCGTAGCTGTGCCAGTCGTAGGCCACGCTCTGCATGCGCTTGACCAGCACGCCGAAGGGATCGTTCTCGCCGCTTTCGTACTCGTTGCGCACCACGGTCATTTCCGAGTCCAGATCCTTGCGCGAGATGAAGGACTTGGTCATGCGCTCGGCTTCCATATCCAGCGCCCATTTCAGGTTCTCGGGGCTGGCCTGGAACACCTCGTAGTAATTGGTGCGGTCGAGCGATGTGGTGCCGTTGAAGTCCATGCCGCGTTCGGCGAACTGCTGGGGGATATTGCGGTTGTGCGGCGCGCCCTTGAACATCAGGTGTTCCAGCAGGTGGGCCATGCCGGTTTCGCCATAGTTCTCATGGCGCGAGCCGACCAGATAGGTGACGTTGACGGTGACGGTGGGCTTGGACGCGTCCGGGAACAGCAGCACTTTCAGGCCGTTCGGCAGGCGGTACTCGGTAATGCCCTCGGCCGACGGGCCTTTGACGACGCCATGCGGCAGGGTTTGGGAATATGCCGGAGGCAGGAAGGCCAGGCCGGCCAGCAAGACGGTGGCGCCGAAGCGCGGCTTGAAGGAAATCATGGACATTCGGGAAGGGCAAAACCCTATCCTACTATGGAACAGGAGCGGTTCCCGAATGTTATTGGCGGCGTTTAAGGCTCGCTTCAGGCACTGGCCTGGGCACGCGCCTCTTCTTCCGGCGTCGGCACCAGGCAGGCATCGACCACCTGCAGATTATTGTCGCGCGCAAAAGCGACCACGAAGTGGTAAGCCATGGGCTCCAGCTCGCGCAGATCATTGCTGACCACGACGGCCTTGGTGCCATTCAGCAGCACGGGGCGGACAAGGGGAGAAAACTGCAAGTGGGCGTGGCGCCCGCCGCTGCCTTCCGGTCGGAAGCAGGACATCACCCCGCACAAGCGCTCTGCCCAATCGCTCGGACGGAACTGCTTGCCATCGGCGGTAACGCCAAGAATAAAGAATTCGCTGGCCATAGGCGGCTTGTAACTAGGGTACGTGGAAGAAGCTTAGGTATTATATCTTATAGAAGACCTAAACAGGTAAGTACCTGATTTTCCACCGAAAAAACGCCGGCCTCCCTGCCCCGGTGCCAGAATGGGGCAGGAAACTCGCGTCAAAGCCGTATTGTATGCCGCTTCGGCGGCGAAAAGGTTGTTCGTCCCGCTTAACTGAGCCAGACCGCGCCGGACAGCAACAGCAGCAGCAGCATCCACAGCAGCAGCGCGCGCCAGACCAGACCGACGGTGCTTTGCAGGGCGCGCACGCTCGGCTCCTCGCCGGGCAGCGTGTCGATTTCCACCTCGCCGATATCGACGGTGGCGGCATCGGACGGCACGACCTTGGCCGCGTTCTCCAGCGGCGAGCCGAGACGCACGCCCATGGCGCCGCCGCCGGCCGAGAGGATGATGCCGATGGCTTCATCCTTCCAGCGGTGGGCAAAATTGCGCCAGGCGTAGATGGCGTCCTCGAAGTTGCCGACCACGGCGAAGGCCACGGCGGTCAGGCGCGCAGGAATCCAGTCGATCCAATAGAAGGCGCGCGCGGCGAATTCGCCGAAGGCTTCATTGCGCATATGTTCCGGTTCGTTCCAGGCGCGCGCCAGGTATTCGGACACGCGGTACATCACCGCGCCCGAAGGCCCGAGCGGCATCAGGAACCAGAAGAACACGCCGAACACATTGCGGTGCGAGGTGATCAGGGACTTTTCCACGGCGACGCGGGCGATCTCGCTCACTTCCATGCCCACGGTATCCTGCTTGGTCCATTCGGCCAGCAGCGAGCGCGCGGCGGCTTCGTCGCCCGCGTTCAGGGCCAGCTGGATCGAAGTGAAGTAATGGCTGTAATGGCGGAAGCCCAGGGTCAGATACACGATGGCCACGTTCCAGGCAAAGGCGGCCAGATACAGCTTGTAGTACAGCAGAACCCAGTAAATCAGCGCGGTGGGCAGCATCAGCGCGCCCATCATGAGGAACCAGCCCATCTGGCCATGGCGCTCATGGCCGGCGTTGAACCAGGTTTCCATGCGCACCGCCAGGCTCTTGATTTCGGCATAGACGGGATTATCTGCGCGCAGGGGCTTGAGTTGCTCCAACAACAACGCGCAAAGAATGGAAAGAAAAGTCATCAAACGTCCTTTGTGATAGCAATGCCGCAATGCCCGCTACGATAGCCTATGCGCGCAAGAAATGAAACAGATTGCGCAGCATGCCGGCCGTCGCGCCCCAGATGAAGCGCTCCTCGTAAGGCATGGCGTAGAAGCTGCGGCGGCCGCTGGGCAGCTCGGCCGACAGGCGCCGGTGGTTCAAGCCATCCATCAGAAAGGCCAGCGGCACTTCGAAAATCTCGGCCACCTCGCCGGGATCGGCGCGCAACTCGAAAGGCGGGAGCACCAGGCCCACCACCGGCGTCACGCGGTAGCCGGTGCCGGTCAGGTAATCGGGCAGATGGCCGATCACCTCGATATGCCGGCGCGCCAGGCCGATTTCCTCTTCCGTTTCGCGCAGCGCCGTTTCGACCGGAGAACCGTCGCTCTGCTCGGCGCGCCCGCCGGGAAAGGCGATCTGGCCGGCATGGTCGTTCAAGTGGACGGTGCGCTGGGTCAGCAGCAGGGACAAGCCTTCCTCGCGCAGCACCAGCGGCACCAGCACGGCAGCGGCGGTCGGATGCGGGAAGCGCGCCGATTCGTCGGGCAGCTCCGGCGTCCATTCAGGCGGCTCGGCAAAGCGCTGGCGCAGCCATGCGGGCGCCAGGCGCTCCAGCAGGACGGCCGCTTCGCCGGCGATGGAATCGACCGGCCATTGACTGGGATCGACAAGTGGCTTGCTCATGCTGACTCCAAAAGAAAAAGGGGTACCAGAGGCACCCCTTCCATTCCGGCAAAACGCTATTACGCGCTTGCTTTCGCTTCTGCGCGACGGGTCGGCAGTTTTTCTTTGATACGTGCGGATTTGCCCGAACGCTCGCGCAGGTAGTACAGTTTAGCGCGACGTACGTCACCACGGCGTTTCACTTCGATCGAAGCGATCAGCGGGGAGTACAGCTGGAAGGTACGCTCAACGCCTTCGCCGGACGAGATCTTGCGAACGATGAAGTTCGAGTTCAGGCCGCGGTTACGACGTGCGATCACAACGCCTTCGTAAGCCTGGGCGCGCTTGCGGGTGCCTTCGACTACGTTCACGTTAACGACCACGGTGTCGCCAGGCGCGAACTCAGGGATGTTCTTGCCCAGACGAGCGATTTCTTCTTGCTCGAGTTGTTGAATCAGATCCATTTTATAGACTCCAATAACCATCTTGCTGGCACCACGGAGTGAACCGGCCCAGTAGAGGATGGGGTTAAACACGCGGGCAGACATTGCCCGCACGGTACTACAACAGGTTTACAAACCTGCCAAAAACTTTTCATCCTGCTTGCTCAGCAGGCCAGCGGCGCGGGCCTTGTCCAGCAAGTCGGGACGTTTGCGCGCGGTCGCTTCCAGCATGCGTTCGCGCCGCCATTTGTCGATCTCGGCGTGGTTGCCGCCCATCAGAACGGGCGGCACGGCCACGCCTTCATAATTCTCGGGCCGCGTATAGTGCGGCGAATCCAGCAGGCCATTGACGAAGCTGTCCTCGACCGCCGAAGCGTCGGTATTCAGCACGCCGGGCAGCTGGCGCACCACGGCATCCATCAGGGCCATGGCCGGCAGCTCGCCGCCGGACAGCACGAAATCGCCAAGGCTGATTTCTTCGTCCACGCAGCGGTCCAGCAAACGCTGGTCGACCGCCTCGTAGCGGCCGCACAGAATCACCAGGCCGGGTTCCTGCTTCAAATTCATCACGCGTTCGTGCGTCAGCTGCTTGCCTTGCGGGGACATGAAGACCACGCGCGGCGCCGGCAAGCCGGCCACGATCTGCCGCTGTTTGGCGGCATTGATGGTCGCTTCCAGCGGTTTGGCCAGCATCACCATGCCGGGACCGCCGCCATAGGGGCGGTCATCCACGGTGCGGTGATTGTCGGTGGTGAAATCGCGCGGATTCCACAGCGACAGGCCCCACTTCTGCTGCTCGAACGCGCGGCGGGTTACGCCGGACTGCGTCAGTGCCGCGAACATCTCGGGGAACAGGGTGATAACGTCGAACTGCATGACAGTAGCTTAGTAGTCCAGGCCCCAGTCCACGACAATCTTCTTCGCGTCCTTGTCCACCGTGATGACAAACTGTTCTACAAACGGGATCAGGCGCTCTTGCGCCTCACCCTCGGCGCCCGCCGCGGCCGGACCCGTGATGCGCAGGATGGATTGTGGTCCATTGCTCATCATATCGGTCACTTGCCCCAGGCGTTCGCCCTGCAAATTCTCTACGTCCAGACCAATCAGGTCGGACCAGTAAAACTCATCTTCTTGCAGCGTCGGGAAAAGGCTGCGCGGAATGAAGACAGAGGCGCCTTTCAGCGACTCGGCCACATTCCGGTCCACAACGCCCACCAGCTGCGCCACAACGTCGCCGCTGTGGAACTTGGCCCGCTTGACGTCGACGTCATGCAGGCCGCCGGGTTTATCCAGCCACCAGGTTTCTACATGCAGCAAGGCATCCGCATCTTCCGAGAACGGACGAACCTTGATTCCACCAACCACGCCATAGGCGCCGGAAACAAAGCCTACCTGAACCAGGTCATCGGGGATTTGCACCCCGGATGCAGTCTTGCCGGTCAAACCAGTGAAGCAGACTTAGGCTGCTTTGTTGCTGGCTACCAGACGAGCAACGGCTGGCGACATTTGCGCGCCAACGCCTTGCCAGTAGGCCAGACGGTCTTGGGCCATGCTGAAAGGCACAGCTTGACCAGAAGCCATCGGATCGTGGAAGCCGATACGCTCAACGAAACGGCCATCGCGACGATTGCGGGAATCGGTCACAACGATGTTATAGAAAGGACGCTTTTTTGCGCCACCACGAGCTAAACGAATAACGACCATAATATTTCCAAAAAGTGTGCTGAGTCGGAAAAAGCCGCAGATTATAGCGCGCTTTTCCTGCAACCAGCAAGCATTAAAGACAGCGGGTGAGTAACAAGGTAATCCGAGATTATCCCCTACTCCGGCGGCCGGGGCAACCGCTTTGCTTGCAAAAATGCTGGCCCGGGGCCGCATTATGGCCGATACTGCGTGCTTTCCACGAAAACGCAACAGCGCCATGCCGATTTCGCACAAGAACAAGACCTTCGCCACCCTGCTCGCCTTCCTGCTGGGCGGCGCGGGCCTGCACCGCTTCTATCTGCGCGGCGCGCGCGATCCCTGGGGCTGGGCGCACGCCGCCAGCCTGCCGGTGGCGCTGCTGGTCTTTATGGTGTGGCGCGAGGCCGACTGGTTCTTCCAGCTGCTGCCGCTGATCCTGTCCATGCTGATCGGCTTTCTCGAAGCCCTGGTGCTGGGCCTGATGTCCGACGAAAAATGGGATGCCGGCTTCAACCCCGGCTCCGGCAAGCAATCCGACTCGCGCTGGCCGCTGGCCCTGATCCTGGTTCTCACGCTGATGGTGGGTGCCGGCTGCATGATCGCCACCCTGGCGCGCCTGTTCGATCTGCTCTACACCGGCGGCGCCTACGGCTGACACAAAGGCAAACTGTTACGGCTTGTAACTTGGGTCAACGTCCGTTTCCAAGCAGGCGTTACTGGCATACATTCCAATTGGAAATTCGTCACCTATACTCAGATTACCAGTCACAACAACAGGAGAAGAAACATGAACAAGCGCTCGATCATTTTGCCGCTGATGCTGGCCCTGGCCGCTGGCGGCGCCGTGGCGCAGCCTGGCAAGGCCTCGCCCAAATGCAATGAGTGCGGCACCGTGACCTCGGTGCAAGTCACCGAACGCGATGGCGAAGGCGGCGCGGTCGGCATGATCGCCGGCGGTCTGGCCGGCGCCCTGCTCGGCAACCAGGTCGGCGGCGGCACCGGCCGCAAGCTCGCCACCGTGGCCGGCGCAGCCGGCGGCGCTTACGCCGGCAAGCAGATCGAAGGCAAGGTCAACAAGGTCAAAACCTGGAACATCAACGTCCGCTACAACAACGGCAAGACCGAGAAATTCAGCTTCGACCACGATCCCGGCATGCTGCAAGGCGACCGCGTGAAGAAAGCCAACAACAGCATCGTGCGCAATTAAGCCTTTCTGTTCCACGTCAAAAAGCAGCCTGCGGGCTGCTTTTTTTAGTAGCCGCGCAACATAAACTCCATGCAGGCTTCCGCAACTGCCTGCTCGCTCGCCGCCAAGCGAGCAACCCGATCCCGCAGCAAAACCGCCGGAACAGCCAGCAAATTTGGCGTATCCATGACACATGACACTCCGCCAATACTGGCTGGAGCCTGAATGCCCCGGATCAAGGGATGGGAGACATGGTGCGGATATAGCGGAATACACCAGCGCGTGGCGATCATCACCAGATCGCTCTGCACGTCCAGGAAGAAAAGGTGAGTGGCCGCGCGATTCGGATTGCGATAGACATCAAACCTTGCCATCTCGCTCTTCCAGAGCCTCAGGATGCTCGGCAAGGTAGCGTTGCAATTGCTCGGCTGCCGTACCTTCCGCGGCAATGCGCCTGGAGTAAGCATCCAGCGCCTCTTGGTTCGACAACAGCCAACTTGCCTGCGAAGACTCGGGGACATCCGCAGGTAGGAGCTCCAGACGCCTGTCCGGATGCGTCACAAGAGTAAAGATCTGCCCTGCATACTCCTCACCCAGCTCGATCCGCCCTTCAGCATTCACTTGTCGCAACATATCCCCTCCATTGCCCTTCGATTAGATTCATTTTAGAACTTCGGCAGCAAATGTCATATTGCGTTAGCATAAGTTCATCATTATCGAATGGGTCATCCCACTCATAAGGAGCAACCGTGCAAGAAAACCGTCCGCCATCTTTTCCGCCGCAATGGCAGCCGCTGGTCGATCAGGCTGCCATCGCCCTGCGCACCCTGGCGCTGGATGAGGCAGCCAAGGAAAAGTTTTGCAAAGATCCCCTGCTCCAGCCTTTCATGCACCGCGTGGCCAAGCGCTATGTGGCGGGCCAGAAGGTGACGGACGTGCTGGCGCGGGTGGCGCGCATCAATGCGGCCGGCCACGCGGCATCGGCCGAGTATATGGGCGAGAGCTGCCGCAGCGAGGCTTTCGTGATGGCGGAAACGGAAGTCTTCATGGAGCTGACCGCCGCCATCGGCCGCCAGGATCTGAACTGTTCAATCTCCTTCGACCTGTCCCATCTCGGTTCGATAATCGACGAGGAACTGGGCTACCGCAATGCGCGCCGCATCGCCCGCGCCGCCGCCAATATCGGCCGCGAGGTGATGATTTCAATGGAGGCTTCGGAGCGCACCAGCCATATCTACGCCATCTACCGCCGCCTGCACGAGGAAGATGGCCTGGATAATGTGGGCATCACCATGCCCGCCAAGCTGCATCGCAGCGTGGGTGATCTGCCGATGCTGCTGCGCTATCCAGGCCGCATCCGCCTGGTAAAAGGCGCGATGCTGGAGCCGGAAAGCATTGCCTACGCGCGCAACAGCCCCGAGCTGGCCGAGGCTTACCGTCGCTTCGGCGCGCAGTTGCTGCGCAGCGGCCATAAATGCTCGATCGCCACGCATGACCGCGGCATCCAGCAGGAGCTGAGCGAACTGGCCCTGCGCGAAGACCTCAATCCGCGCAACTATGAGTTCGAATCACTGATCGGATTGGGAACGGAACAGATCGAGGGCTTGCGCGCACGCGGCTTTCCAACCCGCGAATATGCGGTCTTCGGCGAAGAGCACTTCCTGTATGTGCTGAACCGCATTTCCGAAGAACCGGTGCGCGTGTACCAGGCCGTGGTCGATCTGCTGACGCCGGGCGCCGCTTAAGCCGCGCGCGGCGCGCCGGGCATCAGATAGCCGGCCAGCACATCGACGATATTCTGCTCGATATCCTCCGTGCTGAAATGCGCGGGGGCGTCGATCACGGCCGCGTGCACCAGCGTTTCCAGGGTGCGCAGCACGATCCACGTCGCCAGGTCGCGGTTGCGCGGCGCAATCTCGTCAGCATGCGTTTCGAGCAGCTCGCGCACGCGGCGGAAGAAGCTGTGGTCGGCCGGACTGGTATCGTGCGGCGCGTCGAAAAAGGGAAACTCCTTCTCCAGCACCTTGTGCAGCTCCGGCTCCACGCGGTGCGCCTCCAGCAGCGCGCGCACCATGTCCGCCAGCCGCGCGCGCAAGCCGCCCTCCCCTGCGCCATCGAGCACCTTGTCCACCACGGCATACATCTGCGAAGCATGGCGCTCATGCAGGGCGGTGATCAGCGAATCCTTGTTCGGGAAGTATTGATAAACCGAGCCGACGCTGACGCCAGCCCGCTCCGCGACCACATTGGTATTGGTTCCGGCATAGCCGCGCTCGGCCAAAACGCGAGCTGTGGCCTCCAAAATGGTCTCCACCATATGTTGCGAACGCGCCTGGCGCGGCATTTTACGGGGCTGTGGCAGTGATTTCATCCGATCTTCCAAATGCGAGTTTTCAATGCGAGCAATTGCACATATTCTGTCAATCATTGAGTAATTGCTCGTATTTTAAAGCCAGGAAGGGATTTATGCACACTTCAACAACTTTTTTTGCGGAGGCCAGCCATGGCTGAACGCGACATCATCCCCAAAGCCCTGACCATGCGCTGCCAGGCCGAAATCGTGGCCGTGACCAACGTGACGCCGCATATGCGCCGCATCACCCTCGGCGGCCCGGACATTGAGGTCTTCCTCGACTATGCCGGCGTGGCGCAGCCGGGCGCCTGGGGCAAACTATTCATTCCGAGCGGCGAAGGCCGCGCCTACACCATCCGCCGCCTCGACCGCCAGCAAGGCACGCTGGACATCGACATGCTGCTGCACGGCGGCGAGCATGCAGACGGCCCGGTATCCGGCTGGGCGGCGATGGCGCAAGTCGGCGAGGCCGTGGTCTTCGGCGGCCCGCGCAATAGCGGCTTCGAACTGCGGACGGACACGCGCAAGCTGCTGCTGGGCGGCGACGCCACCGCGCTGCCAGCCATGATGGCGATTCTGGAAAGCCTGCCCGAGCAGGTGGAGGCGTGGATGTGGATTGAAGTAGCCGACCGCGACGAACTGCAGCCCCTGCACACCCGCGCCGAATTGCACGCCCGCTGGCTGTTGGCCGACGCGGCCCAGCTGCCGCCGGGCGCACTGCTGGCGCAGTCCATCATCGAAACGGCGGCTGAACCTTTCGACCAGGTCTGGCTGGCAGGCGAATCGGCGGCCATGAAACGCTTGCGCCAGCACTTCCAGCAAACGCTGGAGATGGATGCGGATCGCGTGGCGGCCAAAGCCTATTGGAAGTATGGCGAACGCGATCACCGCGAGTAAGCGCCGCCATGACCTTGCTGCGCATCCCGATGCTCAAGCGCCTGCGGGCGCGCAAATATGAAGCCGTATCAGCTGCGGCGCGACAGCAGCAGCCCCAGGCCGGCGCTGGCCAGCAAGACCGCGCAGCCCCGGTTGAAAATGCGCTTGCCGCGCGGCTGGGCGAACCAGCGACGCAGGCGCGTGCCCATCCAGGCATAGATGGCGATGGCCACCATTTCGAGCACCAGGAATAGCAGGCCGAGAATGGCGAACTGTCCCGCCATCGGCTGCTGCGGATTGACGAACTGCGGCAGGAAGGCCGTGAAGATCAGGATGGCTTTCGGATTCCCGGCCGCGACCAGGAATTCCTGGCGTGCCAGCTGCCGGAAACCGACGCCTGCCTTGGCCTCGCTCTCCTGCCCTGGTGCTGCGCGCCACAGCTGCCAGGCAAGGTACAGCAGATATACCGCGCCGACAGTCTTGATCCCGTAGAACAGCAGCTCCGATGTATGCAGCACCACCGCCAGCCCAGCCGAAGCCAGCGCGATCATGCCGGCAAAAGCCAGCAGCCGCCCCAGCCCCGCCACACAGGACAGGCGGATGCCATAGCGCGTGGCATTGCTGATCGACAGCAGATTATTCGGCCCCGGCGCCATATTCAGCGCGAAGCAGGCCGGCACAAACAGCATCAGGGTTGCGAGTTCCATATGACTTCCTTCCAGTGAGGTCAGTCCAGATGATCGCACCAGCGACCGCAATCAGCAACAACATCAACCACAAACAAAAAAGCAGCCCGGAGGCTGCTTTTTGGGGAGGCGAAAGCCGCTTAGAACTGGTCTTCACTCAGGGCCAGGACGCCGGCGCTGCCGTCGATGATGGCGCTGCGCAGGCTGCCCGACTGGCTCAGGATATGGTCGGCAAAGAAGCGCGCGGTGGCGATCTTGGCTTTGTAGAAGGCGGCGTCGCCTTCGCCCGCTGCCAGCTTGCGCTGGGCGATGACGGCGGCGCGGGCCATCTGCCAGCCGCCCAGCACAATGCCGGCCAGCTTCAGATACAGCACGCTGCCGGCGAAGACGGCTTTGATGTCGCTCTTCATATTGGCCACCACGTAGTCGACCACGGCTTCCAGATCCTTGCTGCCCTGCTCCAGCTGCTTGCGGATGGCGGCGAAATCGGCGCCATCCAGCGCGCCCAGTTCCGCTTCGGTGGCTCGCACCTGGGCGATCAGGCCTTTGGCGACCTTGCCGCCGTCGCGCACGGTCTTGCGGCCCACCAGGTCATTGGCCTGGATCGCGGTCGTGCCTTCGTAGATGGTCAGGATCTTGGCATCGCGGTAGTGCTGGGCCGCGCCGGTTTCCTCGATGAAGCCCATGCCGCCGTGAACCTGCACGCCGTCGCGCGTGACGTTCTCGGACATCTCGGTGGACCAGCCTTTGATCACCGGCACCAGGTACTCGTACACGGCCAGGTTGGCGGCGCGGGTATCGGCATCGGCGTGGTAGTGGGCAGCATCGCTCAGGCCCGCGCCAACATAGGCCAGCGCGCGCGCGGCTTCGGTCTGCGAGCGCATCGACATCAGCATGCGGCGCACGTCGGGATGGTTGATGATGGAGACAGGACCGGCGGAACCGGCCAGGTCGCGCGACTGCACGCGGTCCTTGGCGAAGGCAACAGCCTTCTGGTACGCGTTCTCGGCCAGGCCGATGCCCTGCATGCCGACGCCGAAGCGGGCCGCGTTCATCATGATGAACATGTATTCCAGGCCGCGATTCTCTTCGCCCACCAGGGTGCCGATGGCGCCGCCGTTGTCGCCGAACTGCAGCACGGCGGTCGGGCTGGCCTTGATGCCCAGCTTGTGTTCGATCGAGACGCAGTGGGCGTCGTTGCGCGCGCCCAGCGAGCCGTCGGCATTGACCATGAACTTCGGCACGATGAACAGCGATATGCCTTTCACGCCCGGAGGCGCGTCCGGCGTGCGGGCCAGCACCAGGTGGATGATGTTTTCGGCCATATCGTGCTCACCGTAGGTGATGAAGATCTTGGTGCCGAAAATCTTGTAGGTGCCATCGCCCTGCGGCACGGCGCGGGTGCGCACGGCGGCCAGGTCGGAGCCGGCTTGCGGCTCGGTCAGATTCATGGTGCCGGTCCATTTGCCGGTCACCAGCGGCTCCAGGAAGGTGGCCTTCTGTTCGTCGCTGCCTGCGGTCAGCAGCGCTTCGATGGCGCCGTCGGACAACAGGGCCACCAGAGCAAAACTCAGGTTCGAACCGTGCAGCATTTCCACGCAAGGCGTGCCGACCAGCTTGGGCAGGCCTTGGCCGCCGAATTCGGTGGGATGCTGCAAGCCTTGCCAGCCCGCTTCGGCGAACTGCTTGAAGGCTTCCTTGAAGCCTTTGGACGTGGTGACGTTGCCGTCTTTCCAGAAGCTCGGCTCCTTGTCGCCCTCATGGTTCAGCGGCGCGACCACGCCGCTGCAGAATTTCGCGTTCTCTTCCAGTACCGCTTCCGCCGTTTCAGGCGTGGCGTCCTCGCAGCCGGGCAGCGCGTTTACGGCGCCCAGGCCGGCCAGTTCGTTCATCACGAACAGCATGTCTTTCAATGGTGCTTGATAGCTCATCTCATCTCTCCAAGAAAAAAGCCACGGTGGCCCGGCTTGTGTGCCCGAGGCCAGCGTGGCTCTTGATGTTCAATCCACTCTGCAGCGCGGCTTTATCAGCCCAGCTCTTTGATCAGTTCTGGCACCACTTCGAACAGATCGCCCACGATGCCGTAGTCGGCAACGGAGAAGATCGGCGCTTCAGGGTCTTTGTTGATTGCCACGATGGTCTTGGAGTCTTTCATGCCGGCCAAGTGCTGGATCGCACCGGAGATGCCGACGGCGATGTACAGCGATGGCGCAACGATCTTGCCGGTCTGGCCAACCTGCCAGTCGTTTGGCACGAAGCCGGCGTCTACGGCAGCGCGCGAAGCACCCATGGCGGCGCCCAGCTTGTCGGCCAGCGGCTCCAGCACTTTGAAGTTCTCGGCCGAACCGATGCCACGGCCACCGGACACGATGATCTTGGCGGCGGTCAGTTCCGGACGGTCGGACTTGGCCACTTCGCGGCTGACGAAAGCGGACTTGCCGGAATCGGCAACGGCAGCCACGGTTTCGGTGGCAGCCGAACCGCCGGTAGCGGCAGCGGCGTCGAAGCCGGTGGTACGCACGGTGATGACTTTGACCTTGTCCGACGATTGCACGTAGGCGATGGCGTTACCAGCGTAGATAGGACGCTCGAAGGTGTCCGGCGCATCCACTTTGGTGATTTCGGAGATCTGGGCCACGTCCAGCTTGGCGGCCACGCGCGGCAGGATGTTTTTGCCGTAAGCGGTGGCAGGCGCCAGGATGTGGGAGTAAGGAGCGGCAAGCGCCAGCACCTGCTCGGCGACGTTTTCAGCCAGGCCATCGGCGAAATGCGGCGCGTCGGCGACCAGCACTTTCGTCACGCCGGCGATTTGCGCGGCTTGGGCGGCAGCAGCGGCGGCATTGCTGCCGGCAACCAGGACGTGGACTTCGCCGCCGCACTGTGCGGCCGCGGTAACGGTGTGGTGGGTGCTGCCTTTCAGGCTGGCGTTGTCGTGTTCAGCAATAACTAATGCGACCATGATGATTCCTATATAGGGTTAGACGGCCAGGCCGCGCTTAGATAACTTTGGCTTCGGTGCGCAGTTTCGCCACCAGGGTCGCCACGTCCGGCACCTTGATGCCGGCGGAGCGCTTGGCTGGCTCGGCGACTTTCAGGGTTTTCAGACGCGGGGTCACGTCCACGCCCAGGTCTTCCGGCTTGACGGTATCCAGCGGCTTTTTCTTGGCCTTCATGATGTTCGGCAGCGTCACGTAGCGCGGCTCGTTCAGGCGCAGGTCGGTGGTGATGATGGCCGGCAGGGTCAGGGACAGGGTTTCCAGGCCGCCGTCCACTTCGCGGGTTACGGTGGCTTTGCCGTCTTCCAGCACGACTTTGGAAGCGAAGGTCGCTTGCGGCCAGCCCAGCAGCGCAGCCAGCATCTGGCCGGTCTGGTTGGAGTCGTCGTCGATCGCCTGCTTGCCCAGGATGATCAGTTGCGGCTGTTCTTTGTCGGCCAGTGCTTTCAGCAGCTTGGCCACGGCCAGCGGTTCCAGTTCGGTGGCGGTTTCCACCAGGATGCCGCGGTCGGCGCCGATCGCCATGCCGGTGCGCAGGGTTTCCTGGCACTGGGTCACGCCGCAGGACACAGCCACCACTTCGGTAACTTTACCGGCTTCCTTCAAACGGGTCGCCTCTTCCAGCGCGATCTCGTCGAATGGGTTCATCGACATTTTGACGTTGGCGATATCAACGCCCGTGCCGTCGGATTTGACGCGCACCTTAACGTTGTAGTCCACCACGCGTTTGACGGGTACCAAGACTTTCATAGCTGTGCCTTTGGAAAAATGAATATGTGAAAAGTGGGCTAGATTATAAGAGCAATTTTAGATACGCACCAAATTAAAGCACGATCGTGCGATTTTTTGTTAGTGCGAAGCTTCTAAATTTACCGCAAACTGGCTTAAGGCTGGTTTAAGAGGGGTTGTAAGACTGGGTCAAACTGGCGGACATGACGGGGCAAACACAGCGCCCCGCCCTGCGGGAAGACTTATTTGCGCTGCATCAGAAAGGTGAACTCGGTGCCGTTTTGCACATGCGACAGCAAGGCATTGCCGGTTTGCTTGGCAAAGGCCTGGAAGTCGCGCACGGAACCGGGATCGGTGGCCACGATCCTCAGCACCTGGCCGCTTTCCAGCTCGGCCAATGCTTTCTTCGCCTTCAGAATCGGCAGCGGGCAGTTCAGGCCGCGGGCGTCGAGTTCTTTATGCACTTCCATGATCGCGGTGTCTACTAGTGTGTCGCTCATCAATATCTCGCAAAATGTGTACTGATTTCCGACATACTACTCCAAAACCTTTGGCTTGACGCACTGCACCAAAATAGTTCTTTCACCGTTGCGACTTCACAACGAGAGATTCGAGTCGGAAAGGGCCGCCCCTAGGGCGCGGCCCGCATTTTACACTCTTATACGCGCTGTTCAACCCATGCTGCAACGCCCGCCAGCGCCTCTGGCAGCGGGCCCGCATTTGGTGCACCGGCCTGCGCCATATCGGGGCGTCCGCCGCCTTTGCCGCCAAGTTGCTGTGCAACAAAGTTGACCAGTTCGCCGGCCTTGACCTTGCCGATGGAGTCGGCGGTGACGCCCGCGATCAGGCTCACCTTGCCGTCGCTGACCGAGGCCAGCACGATGGCGGCCGACTTCAGCTTGTCCTTCAGCTTGTCCATGGTTTCGCGCAGCGCGGTGACGTCGGCGCCTTCCATGGTCGCGGCCAGCACCTTGATGCCCTTGATGTCGACGGCCTGGGTGGCCAGCTCGTCGCCCTGGCCGGAAGCCAGCTTGGATTTCAGGGCCGCCAGTTCCTTCTCCAGCGATTTGACCTGATCCTGCACGGCGCCGATCTTGGCGGTCAGCTCTTCCGGGTTGGATTTCAGCGCGGCGGCAGCTTCGTTCAGCTTGCGCGCCATCGATTGCACCAGCGCCAGCGCGCCTTCGCCCGTCACCGCTTCCACGCGGCGGATGCCGGCAGCGACGCCGCCTTCGGAGATGATCTTGAACAGGCCGATATCGCCGGTGCGGTGCACATGCACGCCGCCGCACAGCTCTTTGGACGAGCCGATGTCCATCACGCGCACTTCATCGCCGTACTTCTCGCCGAACAGCGCCATCGCGCCATGCTTGACGGCGTCGTCGAAGGACATATTGTGCGACTGGGTGGCGGCATTGGCCAGGATCTCGGCATTGACGATGGCTTCCACCTTGGCGATTTCCTCGGCGGTCATCGGCGCATTGTGGGAGAAGTCGAAACGCGCTTTATCAGGATCGACCAGCGAGCCTTTCTGCGCCACGTGGGAACCCAGCACTTCGCGCAGGGCTTTGTGCATCAGGTGGGTGGCCGAGTGGTTGCGGATGGTGCGGCCGCGCAGGTGCTGGTCCACTTCCGCACCCACGGCGTCGCCCACTTTCAGCGCGCCGGAAGCCAGCACGCCATGGTGACCGAAGACGTCAGCCTGGATTTTCAGGGTGTCTTCCACTTCGAACTTGGCGCTGGCCGACTGGATCAAGCCCTGGTCGCCCACCTGGCCGCCGGATTCGGCGTAGAACGGGGTGGTGTCCAGCACCACGATGCCCTGCTCGCCCGCTTTCAGCTCCTGCACCGGCGCGCCATTGGCGTACAGCGCAATCACTTTGGCGTTGTGCTGCAGCTGGTTGTAGCCGACGAATTTGTTCTTCTCGCCGCTGTATTCCACGTTGGCGGCCATCTTGAACTTGCCGGCGGCGCGCGCCACCTTCTTCTGGTTTTCCATGGCGGCGGCGAAGCCTGCCTCGTCCAGCACCACATCGCGTTCGCGGCAGATGTCGGCGGTCAGGTCCAGCGGGAAGCCGTAGGTGTCGTACAGGGTGAAGGCGGTGGCGCCGTCCAGGTTCTTCGGATCTTTCGCCAGCTGCGCTTCCAAAATCTTCATGCCGTGTTCCAGCGTTTCGCCGAAACGCTCTTCCTCGGCTTTCAGCACCTGGGCCACGCGGTCCTTGGCTTCGGCCAGCTCGGGGTAAGCCTGGCCCATTTCGATGTTCAGGTCTTGCACCAGCTTGTAGAAGAATGGCTTGGACTGGCCCAGCTTGTGGCCATGGCGCAGCGCGCGGCGGATGATGCGGCGCAGGACGTAGCCGTGGCCTTCCGAGCTTGGAATCACGCCGTCGACGATCAGGAAGGAAGCGGCGCGGATATGGTCGGCGATCACGCGCAGCGATTTGCTTTCCAGGTCGGTGGCGCCGGTTTCGCGCGCGGCGGCCTTGATCAGGTTCTGGAACAGATCGATTTCATAGTTGCTGTGCACGTGCTGCAGCACGGCAGCCAGACGCTCCATGCCCATGCCGGTATCGACGCAAGGCTTGGGCAGCTTGGTCATATTGCCCTGTTCATCGCGGTTGAACTGCATGAACACCAGGTTCCAGATTTCGATGAAGCGGTCGCCGTCTTCCTGGTCCGAGCCCGGAGGGCCGCCCCAGATGTCGGCGCCGTGGTCATAGAAGATCTCGGTGCAAGGTCCGCATGGGCCGGTGTCGGCCATCTGCCAGAAGTTGTCGGAGGCGTAGCGCGCGCCCTTGTTGTCGCCAATACGGATGATGCGCTCTTTCGGCACGCCGATTTCGTTGGCCCAGATATCGTAAGCCTCATCGTCTTCCATATAGACGGTGACGGTCAGCTTCTCGGCCGGCAGCAGGTAGACCTTGGTCAGCAGTTCCCAGGCGTACTGGATGGCGTCGCGCTTGAAGTAGTCGCCGAAGCTGAAATTACCCAGCATTTCGAAAAAGGTGTGGTGGCGCGCGGTGTAGCCGACGTTTTCCAGGTCGTTGTGCTTGCCGCCGGCGCGCACGCAGCGCTGCACGGTGGTCGCGCGCGAATAGGGGCGCGTATCGAGGCCGAGGAACACGTCTTTGAACTGCACCATGCCGGAGTTCGTCAGCAGCATGGTCGGGTCGTTGCCTGGCACCAGCGGGCTGGAACGGACGATCGTATGACCCTTGGATTCGAAGAATTTAAGGAACTTCTCGCGGATTTCAGATGATTTCATGTCGTATTGGCTTAAGTTGCAGGCTGGTGCAAAGGGTCGATTATACGTGATAGTCAGGGGCCGGCGGTGGGTGCCGGCCTCTAGCTATATTGGGACGGGATTCAGGCAAAAGAAGGGCCGATCAGGTCGATGCGGTCGGTGCAGAAGCCATCCACGCCCCAGTCCAGGATCTGGCGCGCTCGCTCGGCCTCGTTGACGGTATAGCAAAACAGGCCGAAACCGGCGGCTTTGATGGCCTGCGCCAGTTCCGGCGTCAGGTGCTTATGGTTGGTATGGATGGCGACCGCTTTCAGCTCGCGCGCCTGGGCTTCCCAGTCGGCCGGGATGCGGTCCAGCAGATAGGCGCGCGGCAGCTCGGGCACGGCATCGCGCGCCGCCGCCAGCGCCACCGGGCTGAAAGAAGACAGCAGCGGCATGGCGGCCGGGTCGCCCGCCGCGATCTCGGCGCCGAAGCGGCCGCGCGTGGTCAGCGCCACCCAGCTGCCGGTTTCCTCCTCAAAGCCCGTCACCGGCTTGATCTCGATATTCATCCAGATGCGCTGCTCCTTGCAGTAATCGACGAACTCAAGGAAAAGCGGCACCGGCTCGCCGCGGAACTCCGGGCCGAACCAGCGGCCCGCATCCATCTTCGCCAGCGCGGCGGCGCTGGTTTCGGCCACCTGGCCCTGGCCCCAGACGGTGCGGCCGAAGTCGGGATCGTGCATCACCACGCCGATGCCGTCCTGCGACAGCATCACGTCGAATTCCACGGCGCGAAAACCATAAGCCAAGCCCGCGCGCAGGCCGGCCAAGGTGTTCTCCGGCGCCAGCGTGCCGCCGCCACGGTGCGCGACTATTTTTGGGTAAGGCCACATAGGCAAACATCCTTGTTTTGAGCACTAAGCAATTAACCACCTTAGCACGGACTCGGTTGACATCAAGACGCTTGACACAATATTAATGGGCATTCGTTGCAGCGGGGCCGCGCAACCGTTAAGCTAGCGCACCGGCGCAATCGCCTCCTATAGAGAAAGTCCATGCCTGCATCACTGACTCCCTCCCCCGCTGCCCAGGCCAAGGCTCTGGGTCATCTCCGCGTTCTGGACCTGAGCCGCGTGCTGGCCGGTCCATGGTGCTCGCAAAATCTGGCCGATCTGGGCGCCGACGTGATCAAGGTCGAGCGCCCCGGCAGCGGCGACGACACGCGCGCCTGGGGACCGCCCTACGCCAAGGATGCGGAAGGCAAGGACACCAGCGAAGCGGCCTACTATCTGGCGGCCAACCGCGGCAAGCGCTCGATTACCGTGGATATCTCCAAGCCCGAAGGGCAGGCACTGATCCGCGAACTGGCGAAACACGCCGACGTGGTGCTGGAAAATTACAAGGTCGGCCAGCTGAAACGCTATGGCCTCGACTATGAGTCGCTGAAAGCCGTGAAGCCGGACCTGGTGTACTGCTCCGTCACCGGCTTTGGCCAGGATGGACCGTATGCACACCGCGCCGGCTACGACTTCCTGATCCAGGGCATGGGCGGGTTGATGTCCGTCACCGGCGAGCGCGACGACCTGCCCGGCGGCGGCCCGCAAAAGGCCGGCGTGGCCTTGACCGATCTGATGACCGGCATGTACTCCACCATCGCCATCCTCGCCGCCCTCACCCACCGCGACCGCACGGGCGAAGGCCAATACATCGACATGGCCCTGCTCGACGTGCAGGTGGCGATGCTGGCGAATATGGGCAGCAATTATCTGAACAGCGGCAAGTCGCCCAAGCGCTGGGGCAATGCGCATGCCAATATCGTGCCGTACCAAACCTTCGCCTGCGCCGATGGCCACATCATCGTCGCCACCGGCAACGACGGCCAGTACCAGAAATTCGTCGAAGTGGGCGGCCGCGCCGAACTGGCTGGCGATCCACGCTTCGTCACCAATCCACTGCGCGTGCAAAACCGCGACGTGCTGGTGCCGATCCTGGCCGAGATGGTAAAGACCAAAACCCGCGACGAATGGATTAGCCAGCTCGAAGAAGTCGGGGTTCCCTGCGGCCCGATCAACGACCTGCACGACGTCTTCCAGAACCCGCAGGTACAGGCACGCGGCATCGTCACCGAAACCCCGCACCCGACCGCAGGCAAGGTCAAGCTCGTGCGCAGCCCGATGCGCATGTCCGGCACCCCCACCGACGGCAGCGCTGCCCCGCCCCTGCTGGGCCAGCACACCGAAGAAATCCTGCGCGAAGTCCTCGGCCACAGCCCCGACGACATCGCCACCCTGCGCGCCAAAGGCATCCTCTAAACCCCACAGCGTTTGATCTGCATCAGCAAATGTCCCACCCTCGTGCCAGGCACCAGGGTGGGACATTGTTTGATTTGGCGCAAAGCGTTTGCGGGCTGGGCCTTAGTTCAGGCATTCGCGGAAGTAGCAAAGCTCGCCGTGCATCTGGTTGACGGCGGATTTCAATTGACCGGAGACGGGCAGACCGCTGCCGCAGACGGTTTTGGCGCGTTTGCCCAGCACTTCCATATCAACCAGTATTCTTTGAATGCGCTCGTTGTCGCTGCTGGCCATCAAGCCAACCATGGTGTCTGATTGCTTGTCCAATTTCTGGATGCAGTTGCGCAGCTCGCCGGGCAGGTTGCGCTCGGCCGAGCAGGCTTGCGCGGCTTGGCCAATGGCAAATTGCAGACTGTTGAAACGGACGCGCATTTCGTTCTGTTGCAGCATGACGATTCTCCCTCTTCATCAAAGCAGCACGGGTTGTGCCGATATGACTATGACTTGTCGAGTTCGCCAGAGTTTCCGCCACCCGCCACGCCCTTGAGCAGCCTCAAGCGCAGCAAGCGTTCTCAGGCGTGACGTCGCGCGGGGGCGACATCGACTATCATCATCGGCATTTCATGCCACCAAAGGATTTCTCATGAGTACCAAGGACACGCGCAGCCAGAAGGAAAAGATGCTGGCCGGCGATCTGTATATTGCCGACGATGCGGAATTGAGCGCCGCCAGCCGTCGCGCCTTTTTGCTGATGCGCGAATACGATGCCGCGTATGGCAAGGATCTGGACGAGGCGCAGCGCGTGCTGCATGAGATGCTGGGCAGCGTGGGCGAAGGCGTGAACATCAAGCCGCCCTTCATGATCGATTACGGCTTCAATATCAGCGTAGGCGCCAACACCTTCGCCAACTACGGCCTGGTGGCGCTGGACGTAGGCAGCATCACCATCGGCCGCGATGTGCAGATCGGCCCGAACGTGCAGTTGCTGACGCCGACGCATCCGCTGGAGCCGGAACTGCGCCTGGCCAAATACGAAGCCGCCAAACCCATCGTGATCGAGGACAACGTCTGGCTCGGCGGCGGCGCCATCGTGCTGGCGGGTGTCACCATCGGCAAGAACAGCGTGATCGGCGCCGGCGCCGTCGTGACCAAGAACATTCCCGCCAACGTGGTCGCAGTCGGCAATCCGGCCCGCATCATCCGCCAGATCGGGCCGCAGGACTAAGCACTGCCAACAAGCTCAGGTCGTGGCGAGACTGGGCGTGGCGCTGCCGATGGGCAGGAGTTTGCGCAAGCGCAGGGCGATCAGCAGCGCCAGCACCAGGAAGATGGCGAGCAGCAGCACCACGCCGGCCCAGCCGCCGCGCGACCAGGCCAGGCCGCACAGCCAGCCGACCAGGCTGGAACCGAGGTAGTAGAAGAACAGGTACAGCGCCGAAGCCAGCGCCTGCGGCGCGCGGGCGCGCCGGCCCACCCAGCTGCTGGCGATGGAGTGCGAGGCGAAGAAGCCGAAGGTGGCCAGGGCCATGCCGGCCACGACCAGCAGCAGACTCTCCGCCAAGGTCAGCAAGAGGCCAGCGCCCATCACCGTCATCACGATCCACAGCACGCCGCGCCGTCCCAGCTTGTCGGCCAGCTTGCCCGCCCACACCGAGCTGACAATGCCGAGCAGGTAGAGGAAGGAAATCGCGCCCACCAGGCTCTGGCTCAGATGGTAGGGCGCGGCCAGCATGCGGTAGCCGATGTAGTTGTAGGCGC
This sequence comes from Massilia sp. BJB1822, assembly GCF_013369485.1. GTDB lineage: Bacteria > Pseudomonadota > Gammaproteobacteria > Burkholderiales > Burkholderiaceae_D > Rugamonas. The sequence continues at coordinate 23,628 of NZ_JABWEB010000014.1, read as the reverse complement.
TGACGAAGCAGCCCATCAGCAGGAAGGCCAGCGCGAACAGCCACGGCAGGCCGTCGTCGCCCAGATGCTGGCGCAAGCCGCCGGCCAGGGCGGGCCAGCCGCCCTGCACCGGTCGGAAATTGCGCGAGGCGGGCAGGCTGCGCCAGAACTCCAGCGCCGCCAGCAGGCCGGCGATGCCGACGGCAGCCAGCGCCACCCGCCACGAGAGAAAATCGCTGAGCACCGAGGTCAGTACCCGCCCCACCATGCCGCCGAAGGCGCTGCCGCTGATGTAGAGGCCCATCGACAGGCCGAGCGAGGCCGGTTCGATCTCTTCGCTCAAATAGGCCATGGCGACGGCGGGCATGCCGCCCAGCGCAATGCCGAGCGCGGCGCGCATCAGCAGCAGCTGGTGGTAGTCCTGGGCGAAAGCGCACAGCAAAGTCATCAGCGCGGCGGTGGCCATGGCGGCCACCATCAGCGGCTTGCGGCCCAGGCGGTCCGACAGCACGCCCGAGACCAGCAGGGACAGGGCCAGCGCGCCGGTTGCCACCGACAGCGAGAGGCTGCTCTGCGCCGGGGTCAGGGCGAATTGCTGCGCCATCACCGGCATCAGCGGCTGCACGCAGTACAGCAATGCAAAACTGGAAAAGCCGCCGAAGAACAGCGCGCGGTTCGTGCGCTTGAATTCGGGACTCCCTGCGGCGATAGCGGTGCGGGACATGGAACGGCCTCCATCAAAAAGCATGCTTGCATCTTAGGATTGCGCTCTATTACTGTCCAATATATATTTGAAGCATAACTAATACTTTAAACAGATTACTGAACCATGGAACTGCGCCACTTGCGTTACTTTGTCGCCGTCGCCGAAGAGCTGAGTTTCACGCGTGCGGCCGAGCGCCTGCACATCGGCCAGCCGCCGCTAAGCCAGCAAATCCAGGCGCTGGAAGCAGAAGTCGGGGCGCGCCTGCTGGAACGCAGCAAGCGCTGGGTCAGGCTGACGGAAGCGGGCAAGCTGTTTCTGGCCGATGCGCGCCGCGTGCTGGCCTTGTCCGAACAGGCGGTGCTGACGGCGCAGCGTGCCGAGCGCGGCGAGGCGGGCGAACTGCGCATCGGCTTCACCTTTTCCACCCCGTTCACGCCGCTGTTCGCGCGCGTCATCAATCTGTACCGCCAGCGCTTTCCGCAAGTGACCTTGACCTTGCGCGAGCTGGCCACCCTGCACCAGATCGACGCCATCGAGGCGCATGAGCTGGACCTGGGCTTCATCCGCCCGCCCGAGGTGCCGATCGGTGAGGGCATCGGCATCACCGAGCTGCGCCACGATCCGCTGCTGCTGGTGCTGCCGGCCAGTTCGCCGCTGGCGCGCAAGAAGCGGGTGGCGATCAGCGAGCTGCAAGGCCTGCCTTTCGTGATGTATCCGAAGAATGCGGGGACGGGGATTTATCCGCAGATTTTCCGCCTGTGCCGCGCCGCCGGTTTCGTGCCGAAGATCGGCATGGAGGCAGGCGAAGCGTCCACCATCATCGGCTTGGTGGCCGCGGGTTGCGGCGTGTCGGTGCTGCCCGATTCCTTCAGCCGCATGCATATGGAAGGCGTGGTGTACCGGCCGCTGGCCGATCCGGCGGCGACCACCGAGCTATGGCTGGCGCAGCGGCGCACCGACAGCAGCCCTTTGGTGGCGGCCTTTATCGCGCTGGCGCGCGAAGCGGTAAGTGAATTGGATGAGATGGATGCGCTGTCCCGCTCTCCGAAGAAAGCGGGACAGGCTGGCCGGACTTAATCGTAGTCGGCTTCCAGTTCGGAGCCGGCGTAGTTTTCCAGGTCGGCGAACAGGGTTTTCATGGCCGTGCGGCCGGGGATTTTCTGCAGCACAGTGCAAGTGCGGCGGTACAGGTCGATGCGGTCGAGCAGCACGGCATGGTGCTGCACCGGCACCACGGCGGCCAGCGCCGCCCAGCCGGCTTCGAAGTCGGGCTTGTGCTTGCGCACCGCTTTCACGAAGCGCTCGAACTCCTTCTGCCCCGTGCGCGCCACCACGCGCCCGCCGCCTTCGACGGCGAAAATTATGGACAGCGCAATCACGCCTTCCGCATTCAGGTCGGCATCCTTGACCGGACCTTCGCTGTTATGGCGGCGCAGCCAGTTGGCCAGACGCACCACGGCCTGCACTTGCTGGCGCTGTTTCAGCTGCGTCTGGAACTTGTCCGGGCCATTCCAGTTCTGGTTCGGATCGGTGAAGCAGATGTCGAAGAACAGGTCGCGCAGGCGGCGCTGGGAATACACCGGGTCCAGGTCGTACTCGCCCACCAGGGTGTCTTCCGGCATCTGCGACAGCTCCTTCAACTGGCGAAAGCCCGCCTGGAAGGCCGCTTCGGCGCCGTTATCGACCAGGAAATCGAGCGCCGCCTGGTCGCTGTCCACCGCCAGCAGCTGCTCCAGGCCCAGCGAAACACCACCTACCGTCAGGTTGAGCGCCTTCTGGATGCCTTCGGCGGTGCGGTTGTTGGTGAACTTCTCCGCCACCATGGCCGTGATGCCGGTCAGCTCGTCGGCCAGCATCACCGCCGCGTCCGGGCGTTCGTCGCCCGGCAGCAGCTTGATGGCGCGCGTCAGGCGCGGCAGGCTTTCTTGTACGAGTGCGGGCAGCATCAGTTGAAGATCCCCGTGCCCATGCTGCGGCGCGAGCCGGCCTTGGCCGCCGTGCTGCGGGTGCTCGGCACCTGTTTGCGCAGACGGTACAGCAGCTCCTTGGTGGAGCGCTGCAGGAAGGATGGTTCCTCATCCGGGTCGTCGCTGAATTCGGCGTCGGCCAGGTCGGCGCTGTGGCGGAAGTCCGGGAACAGTTCGAACAGGGCGCGGTCCCAGCCATCTTCGCTGGCCTTGGCCAGGGCCAGCGCCAGCGGCACCACATCGTTGTCGGAGGTGGTCTGGCCGGTGATGTACGGACCTTTGGAGATGATCTCGCCGGCCAGTTCCAGCACCTCTTTCGGCGCCATCGAGAACAGGATGGCGAAGGCGGTGCAGCCCCAGTCGGTGGCCGATGCTTCCTGCAGCAGCTCGTTGCGACGTTCCTCGTCCTCGGTGCCGAACACTACGCCGTGGATGTGCGCGAACAGCGATTCGGCGATGCGCTCGGGATCGTCCTCGATCAGATCGTCCGGCCAGGTCGCGGCCAGGTAGGCCAGGCTCTGCGCCCAGGCCTTGGGCGGCACCAGCAGGGTCGCCAGCGACAGCTTGCCGCCGTCGAAGCCGGCCATATGCAGGGCCGTCACATGCGGCGGAATATTGTTGAGCACTTCCACCACGGCCAGATCGCCATGCTGTTCGGCCGCTTCGGCAAAAGCCTGCTCGGCGTGGCTCAGGGAGCCGGCCAGCACCAGTTCCGTCACCTGCTTGCTGATGGCTGGCAGATTGCTGTTATCGGACATCACTGCTCTCCTTCCTGATCGAACATCTGGGCGAAATCGTCGCTCACCGCGTCGTCGTAGTCGTCGCCATCGTCGCCATCATCGCCCTCGGCCAGTTGGTCGAGCGACACATCGTCTTCCGACCACAGGCGCGGGTGCTTGTGCAGGAAGGCGGTGATGATGGCCTGGCGTCCCAGGTCGGGGTAGTTCTCTTCCAGCGCGGCATACATCTTTTCCGCCTCGCCGGAGCAGGAGGCGGCGGCGAACACGCGCGCCGCGTCGCCGTCTTCGAAGTCGCCCGCCTCTTCCAGGATGGTCTGGCGGTCGTGGAACTCGATATGGTCCACCAGGGCGAAGGCCATCATGTTCAGGTCTTCGATGCCGGCGCCGCTGGCGTATTCAGACACCAGGGCCTGGATCATGTTCTGGTAATTCTTGCGGTCGGGCGGATCGCCCAAAATGCCTTCGATCTGGCCGCCCAATTCGCGCGACTGATAGGCGAATTCAGGGTGTACTCTACTCATTGCTTGTTTTCTTTCAGATGATGTTGTGTGGCGCGGCTTCAGGCGGCGGGCAGGCCCACGCCGTGCAGGCTGAAAACCGAGCGCCATAGCTGATACGCCTCCGCCTCCGGATCGATGACGATGCGGTGGTTCAGGCTCTGGTTGTACTCTTCGCGCTTGACGGGGTCGGACAGCACCTCGTAGGCCTTCACGATGGCCTTGAAGCGGGCGTCCGCGCCGGGCGCCTGGTTGCGGTCCGGGTGGAAACGCATGGCCAGCGACCGGTAAACCTTCTTGATTTCCTCGTCCGAGGCGTTGGGCGCGACACCGAGCACATTATATAAATTATCCATAAGGAAACTCCGGGGCCGATTGCCGATAATGTGTAAACACGAATTATCCTATAGAAAAGCATATGCCGTCCCGCTGGATGGTCGCGGCGTACGGTAAAATGCACGATATTCGACTCTTTTTCCGTCCTTTTTACATGAGCAACGACAAAAACAGCGCTGCACCCGTACCGGCATCGAATTTCCTGCGCAATATCGTGGAGGCCGACCTGGCCGCCGGCACCCATCAGCGCGATGGCCTGCCCCCGGTCATCACCCGCTTCCCGCCCGAACCCAACGGCTACCTGCACATCGGCCACGCCAAGTCCATCTGCGTGAACTTCGGCATGGCGCGCGATTACCAGGGCCGCTGCCACCTGCGCTTCGACGATACCAATCCAACCAAGGAAGAACAGGAATACGTCGACACCATCATCGACAGCGTGCAATGGCTGGGCTTCAGCTGGACGCAGCCGGGCGACCAGGGCGACCAGGAATACCTGCACTACGCCAGCGACTACTTCGACAAACTGTACGAGATGGCCGAGTACCTGATCACGGCCGGCTACGCCTATGTGGACAGCCAGAGCGCCGAAGAGATGGCGGCCAACCGCGGCAACTTCGGCGCGGTGGGCAAGAACTCGCCCTTCCGCAACCGTCCGCGCGAGGAATCGCTGCAGATGTTCCGCGACATGAAGGCCGGCAAGTACAAGGACGGCGAACATATCCTGCGCGCCAAGATCAGCGAAGACGCGATGTCTTCGCCGAATATGAATATGCGCGATCCGGCCATCTACCGCATCCGCCATGCGCACCACCACCGTACCGGCGACGCCTGGTGCATCTACCCGATGTACGACTACACGCACCCGATTTCGGATGCGCTGGAAAACATCAGCCACTCCATCTGCACGCTGGAGTTCCAGGACCACCGTCCCTTCTACGACTGGCTGCTGGAAACCCTGTCGGCCGGCGGCTTCTTCAAGCAGCCGGTGCCGAAGCAGTATGAATTCGCGCGCCTGAACCTGACCTATGTCGTCACCTCCAAGCGCAAGCTGCGCCAGCTGGTGGACGAGAAGATCGTGACCGGCTGGGACGATCCGCGCATGCCGACCATCGTCGGCCTGCGCCGCCGCGGCTACACGCCGGAAGCGATCCAGCTGTTCTGCGAACGCATCGGCGTCAGCAAGTCCGACGGCTGGATCGATTACGGCGTGCTGGAAGGCGCGGTGCGTGAAGACCTCGATCCGAAAGCGCCGCGCGGCATCGCCGTGCTGCGTCCGTTGAAACTGATCATCGACAACTTCGATGCCGGCGCCAGCGTGGAATGCTCCTCGCCTGTTCACCCGCACCATCCGGAACTGGGCAACCGCACGTTCCCGATCACGCGCGAAGTGTGGATCGAGGAAGAGGACTTCATGGAAGTGCCGAGCAAGGGCTTCTTCCGCCTGTATCCGCCGCAAGGCGAGCAGCCAGGCAGCAAGGTGCGCCTGAAATACGGCTATGTGGTGGAATGCACCGGCTTCGACAAGGACGAAAACGGCAAGGTCGTTGCGGTGCACTGCAACTACTTCCCGGATTCCAAGTCGGGCACGGACGGCGCCAATAACTACAAGGTGAAAGGCAATATCCACTGGGTCAGCGTGGCAGCCGCGCTGCAGGCCGAAGTGCGCCTGTACGACCGCCTGTTCACCGAAGCGCAGCCGGATGCCGGCGGCAAGGACTTCATGACGGCGCTGAATCCGAACGCGCTGGAAACCGTGACGGCCTATCTGGAACCAGGCATGAAGGAGGCCGCGGCCGGCCAGCGCTTCCAGTTCGAACGCCATGGCTACTTCGTGGCCGACAGCGCCGATTCCCAGCCAGGCAAGCCGGTATTCAACCGCATTGTCACGCTGAAGGACAGCTGGGGTTCGGCCAAATAAAGTATTGCCTTTTCAGATGAAACCGCCTTCGGGCGGTTTTTTTTCATTAAAAACAAATCTAACGTTTGAGCTTTATCAAGAGAACAAATACACTACATCCTAGATGGCGTTGCCTTATTTGAAATATTCGGAATTATTAAACATTTTCGCTTGAAAGTTGCCGCGCCCACGGTATGCGCATTTTCCAAAAACAGCGACAACCCTCCACCCTGAGCAACCCCAAAGCCTGGGGCGGCGTTCTGTTGTCCCTGGGCGTTGGCGCCCTGCTGTATTTCGTGGCCTACACCTCCACCGAGAGCGAGGCGCGCGAACGCTTTGCCATCCAGGCCGGCAATACCCAATACAATATCGTGGCCGGCATCAAGGCCTATACCGATGTGCTGCGCAGCGCCGCCAGCTTCTTCCAGGCCGTGGATGAAGTCTCGCCGGAAAACTTCCGCCGCTATGTCTCGGGCCTGGACCTGGCCGAACACTTCCCGGCCATCGCCAGCATCAATTTCGCCCGCCATCTGAAGGCCGAACAGCGGCCGGCCTTCGAGCAGAGCATGCGGCATTGGGGACAAGGCGAAGGCTATCCCGGCTTCCGCCTGCAGCCGCCGGGGCTGCGCGCGGAATACTCGGTACTGACCCTGCTCGAACCGATGACCGACAACCACACCAAGTACGGCATGGATATCGCCATCCGTCCGCAGGTGGCGCAGGCACTGGCGCAGTCGCGCGACAGCGGCGAGTTAAGCAGCTCCGGCCAGCCTGTGGGCCTGACGGAACCGGGCCAATCGGGCATGGGCCTGCGCCTGCCGGTATACCGCAAGGGGCTGCCCGCATTCAGCGTGGCGGAAAGGCGGGCGGCGTATATGGGTTCGGTCGGCATCGGCTTCAGCATCCAGCGCCTGATGCAGGGCGCGCTGGCCGACACTTCGCTGCAGCAGATGCGCGTGACCCTGTACAACGGCATCGCCAAACCGGGCGCGCCGCCGCCGTTGCTGCTGTTCGACAGCGAGTCCGGCATGGCGCATGGACCCAAAGAAGCGAGCTTCGAACTGGATCTGCCGGTGAACTTCAATGGCCATTTGTGGAACGCGCATTTCAGCATGCCGGAGCGCGCGCTGTACTCGCGCTTCGATGTGTATCTGCCTTGGCTGGCGGGCGCCCTGAGCGGCACTGCCTGCCTGCTGCTATATGCGCTCTTCCATACCTTGAGTTCTTCGCGCCAGCGCGCGATCAAGATGGCGCGCGCCATGACGCGCGAGCTGCGCGATTCGCAGGCCAAGCTGCAGCTGTCGCACCAGAAGCTGCGCCGCCTGGCGGCCCACTCCGACAAGATCAAGGAAGAAGAACGCAAGCGCATCGCGCGCGAAATCCACGACGACCTGGGACAGAATCTGCTGGTGCTGCGGATCGAAGCCGATATGCTGGCCTCGCGCACGCAGGGGCGCCATCCGCGCCTGCACGCGCGCGCCAGCGCCACCTTGCGCCAGATCGACAATACCATCGGCAGCGTGCGCCACATCATCAACGATCTGCGCCCGCATGTGCTGGACCTGGGCTTGAGCGCGGCCGTGGAATGGCAGATCGGCCAGTTCCGCCAGCGCTCCGGCATCGGCTGCGAGCTGGTGGAAGACGGCAACGACAAGGATATCGACGACCATTGCGCCACCGCCTATTTCCGCATCCTGCAGGAGTCGCTCAGCAATATCAGCCAGCACGCCAAGGCCAGCCAGGTGCGCGTCGAGCTGCGCCACCAGGGCGGCACGCTGCGCATGACCATCAGCGACAACGGCGTGGGCATCCGCGCCAGCAGCCGCAACAAATCAGGCTCCTTCGGCCTGGTGGGCATCGAGGAGCGCGTCAATCTGCTCGGCGGCCAATGTTCCATCATCGGCATTCCCGATGCGGGCACGACCGTGACCGTCATGGTGCCGCTGCACGCCGCCCTCGCCACCACACATTCAGCCGCCACGCTTCCGGCTTAAGCCATGACCGGAAAAATCACGGGCGATTTTAGGAATTTGCTTCAAAAGAGCTTGATGAAAATCAAGATTGCCGGACGTCACGTCGGCAAGAATGTCCTTGCACCACGCAGTTTTTTCTTTCTCACCAGCCACAATCACTGAAAGGAACTACCAATGAACGCAACCGACTTCAAGGCTATCGCTGAACTGGATCTGGACCCGATCAAGGTCAAGCTGATGCATATCGAATCCGGGGAAGGCTGGAGCCTGGAGCGCGCCAATGCGGTGGAATTCGAGTACCGCCGTTTCCTGTACCTGATGAAGAAGTTCCCAAAAGAGCAAACCGCACCACTGATGGATGTGGATATTTTCTGGCACTACCACATTCTCGACACCATGAAATACGCCGTCGATTGCCAGGCCGTGTTCGGTTACTTCCTGCACCACTTCCCCTACATCGGCCTGCGTGGCGAGGACGATGAAGTGGCCCACGCCCGCGTCGGCCAGCGCATGAAAGAGCTGTACGAAGAAACCTTTAACGAGCCGTATGTGCGCAGCCAGGCCGCCTGGTCGGGCGCCGCCGTGCAGCAAGGCGAAGCGCAGACCGCCTGGTCCGGCGCCGCGGTAGAAGCGAAAACGGCCTGGTCCGGCGCTGCGGTGCAGGCGCAGACCGCTTGGTCGGGCGCGGCCGTGCAGAAAGAAACGCAGCAGGCACAAACGGCCTGGTCGGGTGCAGCGGTGCAGGCCCAGACCGCCTGGTCCGGCGCCGCCGTGCAGAAAGAATCGCCACAGGCACAGACGGCCTGGTCGGGTGCAGCGGTGCAAGCCCAGACTGCCTGGTCCGGCGCCGCCGTGCAAAAAGAAACGCCACAGGCACAGACGGCCTGGTCGGGTGCAGCGGTGCAAGCGCAAACCGCCTGGTCCGGCGCCGCCGTGCAAGCTGGCGCTGCCGAAGGCCAAACCGCCTGGTCGGGTGCGGCAGTGCAACAGGGCGCAGCCCCGGCCCAGACCGCCTGGTCGGGCGCGGCCGTAAGCCAGCCCACCAGCTTCTACACCAGCCGCCCCTCCCTGCCCCAGCAAGCCTGATCCTGCTTGAGTCTCTCCCGCCTCCGGCGCCAAAATCAAGGCGCCGGAGGCGCGTGTCGCAGTTGCGCTACAGCATCACATTTTTCGAAATCCCGGCTTGTATTCCGCAACATCCTGCTTATACTGAGCTTCGTTGATGAGGTATTTGTTGCTCCGCATCAATCCATCGTTCCCAATATCCCGAACGTGCTCGACGCCCAGCCAGACATCAGCAGGCCACGGACGGCGTCCCTTTTCTTCCATTCATACAAAGGGATTTATCATGATTTCAGCAGAAAGCTTCAAAGCCATCGCCGAGCTCAACCTTGAGCCTATCAAAGTAAAAATCATGCACGAGGAATCGGGCGAAGGCTGGTCGCTGCAGCAAGCCAATGCCGTGGAATTCGAATACCGCCGCTTCTTGTACCTGATGAAAACCTTCCCGCACGAGCAAACCGCGCCGCTCAAGGATGTCGATACCTTCTGGCACTATCACATTCTCGACACCATGAAATACGCCGTCGATTGCGAAGCCGTGTTCGGTTACTTCCTGCACCACTTCCCGTATATCGGCCTGCGCGGCGAAGACGATCTGGAAGCCCACCACCGCGTTGGCGAGCGCATGAAAGAGTTGTATGAAAGCACCTTCGGCGAAAGCTATCTGCGGGCAGAACAGGCGTATTCCGGCGTGCCGTCCCAGCAAGCCTCGGCCTATTCCGGCGTGCCTGCGGTGGCTTACTCCGGCGTCCCCGCCGCGAAGACTGCGTACTCGGGCGTTCCCTCGGTAGCGTATTCCGGCGTGCCGGCGGCGCAAGCGCAAACCGCTTACTCGGGAGTACCGGCCAAACGGGCTGAAACTGCCTACTCCGGCGTGCCCGCCGCGCAAGCCCAGACTGCATATTCGGGCGTGCCGGCAGCCCAGGCGCAAACGGCTTACTCCGGCGTGCCGGCGGCCCAGGCCAAGACGGCGTATTCCGGCGTGCCTTCGGTGGCCTACTCCGGCGTGCCCAGCAACCAGGCCAAGCAAGCCTACTCGGGTGTGCCGGCCGCGAAAACCGATACCTTCTATGCACAGCGCCCGCGCCTGGCTTAAGCACTAAACGCTGAGAAACAAAAAACAACGGCCGCCTCCTGTTGCCAGGAGCGGCCGTTTTGCTTGAGTGCGGCGCCGCTTAGTGGGCCATCATCTCGCGCAGTTCGCGGATGCTGAAATCGCTGATCTCGTGCATGCGGATCAGGATGGTAGCGCCGATAGGCAGGGTGTTGTGGCGGATTTTGCTGATGACCGGCGGCGCCACTTCCAGCGCGCGCGACAGGGCCGCGTCATTTTTCAGCTGCAGTTTCTCGATAATCGCATCCAGCACGCGATTTGGATTGTAAGTAGGCGAAGCCGTAATTTCTTTAAGGGACATCATTAACTCTTTTCTTGGATCGAATCGGCCGAATTTTTGCAAAAACACGACACTTTGAAAAAATAAAAAACGAAGCTATACCGATTTGGCGCTCGAAAAGGCCTCGAATGACGCGTTTTTCAGCACACGGACGATATGATACACGGTTCTGTTGCTGATAGCTTAACTCTCACTTAAATTTGTGAGAATTTGATAGATTGTAGCGCCATTTCCTATGCTAGGAAATTTCCTGCTCGAAAAAACAACAGGATTAGCGGGAATTGTTTGGCAGGAAGGCGCTGCAAAACCAGGCCAGGCAGAGCAGGGCCGAGAGGCGGGCGACGGTGGAGGGGAAGGTCAAGGCGCCGGCATAGCCGGAATGGGGACAGAGCGACCAGCCGAGCTGGCGACGGATTTCATCAGGCGTGGGGGGCGGCAAATCTTCCTGTCGCCGCTGGGCAATGCGCTGCGCCAGGTAAGCGCGGACTTGCTCCTTGCTGGGATGCTGGATGATCTGCATATGCCCTCCTTCACACCATGACTTCACCTTAGTGCAGCAGCCAATGCCTTGCTTGATACACCGCAAACAAGGCGGGCGGTCCAACAGAATCGCCCAGAAAACTTACACCGCGCTTGCGCGCGCGGCTTGCAAACCTTTAGTAACGTCAGTGTAACTCAGGCGCACGCCGAGTTCCGTCTTTAGCCGCGTGTTGCTTAAACGCCGCGATTCCGACATGAACGACAGCAAGGCCGGCGACACCGCAGCCGTCAGCGCCGCGCGTTCCAGCCGGGGCGGACGCGGCAAACCGAACGCATCGGCCACTGCATCAAAATACTCCCCCATCTTCATACTGCTGTCATCCACGGCGTGATAAATCCGGCCCGGCTGGCCATGTTGCAGCGCGCTTACAACAATTTGCGCCAGATCATCGGCATGGATGTGATTGGTATACACATCCTGTTCCGCCAGCAAAGCCGGCGTGCCGTCCCGCAAGCGCTTGAGCGGCAGACGCTCGGCCGCATAAATGCCCGGCACGCGCAAGATGCTGACCCGGCCGCCGCGCCGCCTGGCCCAGGCGCGCAGCACCTGTTCAGCATCGACGCGGCGCAGCGCGCGCGCATTGCGCGGCGCCACCGGGCGCGTTTCGTCGAACAGCGCACCGCCGCAATCGCCATATACGCCGGTGGTGCTGATATACACCAGCTGGGCCGCCGGCAGCACGGCCGCCAGGCGGCGCGTGCGGCGGTCGAGCTGGCCCTCGGTCTGCGGCGGCGCCAGGTGCACGATGCGCGGCGCCAGTCCCGCCAGGCGGCGCAGCGTGGCCGGCTGGTCAAGATCGGCGACGATGGGCACGGCGCCGGCCGCGCGCAATTCGGCGCAGCGCTCGGGCTGGCTGGTCACGGCAAACACGCGGTAGCGCTGGCGCAGCAGCGGCAGCAGGCGCATGCCGACATCGCCGCAGCCCAGAATCAGCAGGCGCGGCAGCTTGAAAGATGGTTTTTGGATTTTCATAGCCGCGATTGTAGGGCGGGCGCCGAAAACGCGCTGGCGCAGCCCGCTAGGCCGCACTAAAGGGGTAGTGTAGAATACCCCGATCGTTCGCTTGAAAACACCATAAGAATCAAAAGCTTACCCTACCAAACCATCCAACCGATATGACTTTTCAGATTACCGTTCAGCCCAGCGGCCATCAATTTACCTGTGACGAAGACGAAACCGTGCTGGCCGCCGCCATGCGCGCCGGCGTCGGCCTGCCGTATGGCTGCAAAAACGGCGCCTGCAGCTCCTGCAAGGGCAAGGTCTTGTCCGGCTCCGTGAGCCACAAGCCGCACCAGCAGCGCGCCCTGTCGCCGGAAGAAGAAGAAAAAGGCGTCTCCCTGTTCTGCTGCGCCGTGCCGCATTCCGACCTGGTGCTGGAAGCGCGCGAAGTCGCAGGCAGCAGCGACTACCCGATCAAGAAAATGCCCTCGCGCGTGGCGACCCTGGAAAAAGTGGCGCCGGACGTGATCGTGATTTCACTCCAGCTGCCAGCCAACGAAGCGCTCAAATACCGCGCCGGCCAGTACATCGAATTCATGCTGCGCGACGGCAAGCGCCGCAGCTACAGCATGGCGACCGCGCCCGACAACGGCCCGATCACCCTGCACATCCGCCATATGCCGGGCGGCCTGTTCACCGACCAGGTCTTCACCACCATGAAGGAGCGCGACATCCTGCGCTTCGAAGGTCCGCTCGGCACCTTCTTCGTGCGCGAAGATTCGGACAAGCCCATGGTCTTCCTCGCTTCCGGCACCGGCTTCGCGCCGATCAAGGCCATCGTCGAGGAAATGCAGCGCGCCAAATCCACGCGTCCAATGAGCCTTTACTGGGGCGGCCGCCGTCCGCAGGATCTGTATATGGACGCCCTGTGCCGCCAGTGGGCCAGCGAAATGCCCAACTTCACTTACGTGCCGGTGGTATCGAACGCGCTGCCCGAAGACGGCTGGAGCGGCCGCACCGGCTTCGTGCACCAGGCCGTGATGGCCGACCTGCCCGATATGTCGGGCCACCAGGTGTATGCCTGCGGCGCGCCGATCGTGGTCGATAGCGCCAAGCGCGATTTCGTAGCCCAATGCCAGTTGCCGGACGAAGAGTTCTACGCCGACGCCTTCACCAGCGAGGCCGACCTGGCCAAGCCGTAAGCATCCCGCCCCCGTCCGCCATCGTCCGCTGGCGGGCGGCGGCGAACGGGACGTGTTTCACCGCATGCCTGCATGCCGCCACAACGTCCGCCTCCATGTCCCTGCTCTCCGAATCACACGGCTTCAGCGTCCTCAAACACCGCAACTTCGCTTTCTATCTTTCCGCCCGCATCCTCGGCACCCTGGCGGTGCAGATGCAAAGCGTCGCCATCGGCTGGCAGATGTATGCAATGACGCACAATCTGTTCTACCTGGGCCTGATCGGCCTGGCGCAGTTCGCGCCTTTCCTGCTGCTGATCCTTTACGCCGGCCATGCGGCCGACCGCCATAACCGCCGCAACATCATCATCTGCTGCATGGGCGCGCAGCTGCTGTGCGGCCTGCTGCTGCTGGCCTTTACCTACAGCGGCATGAGCACCGTCTGGCCGGTGTTCGCCGTGCTGCTGCTGTTCGGCAGCGCGCGCGCCTTCATGAGTCCCGCCACGCAGGCGGTGCTGGTGAATATGGTGCCGCAGGAATCGTTCAGCAAGGCCGTGGCGCTGAGCAGCTCCAGCTTCCACGTGGCGGTGATCCTCGGCCCCACGCTGGGCGGCCTGCTGTACATCGCCGGCCCCGGCGCGGTATACCTGAGCGCCGCGCTGCTGCTGGTGGCGGCCGTGCTGCTGATGGCCGCCACCCGTCCCGCGCCGCAGGTGCGCAGCAAGGAACCGGCCAGCTGGCACAGCGTGCTGGAAGGCTTGCGCTTCGTCTTCTCGCGCCCCGTGATGCTGGGCGCCATCTCGCTCGACCTGTTCGCCGTGCTGTTCGGCGGCGCCACCGCCCTGCTGCCGGCGCTGGCGCATGACGTGCTGCACACAGGCCCCAGTGGCCTCGGCCTGCTGCGCACCGCGCCGGCCATCGGTGCGGCATTGTGCTCGGTGACGCTGGCCTTCATTCCCATCACGCGCCGCGTCGGCATCTGGATGTTCGGCGGCGTGGCGGTGTTCGGCGCCGGCACCATCGTGCTTGGCGCGACCACCAGTTTCGCCGTCGCGCTGGGCGCCCTGCTGCTGATGGGCGCGGGCGATATGATCAGCGTCTATGTGCGGCACCTGCTGGTGCAGTTCGAAACGCCGGACGCGATACGGGGCCGCGTCAGCGCCGTCAACGCCGTCTTCATCGGCGCCTCCAATGAGCTGGGCGAGTTCGAATCGGGATTGACGGCAGGCTGGTTCGGACTGACGCGCGCCGTCATCTTCGGCGGCGCCGCCACCTTGCTGGTGACCGGGCTGTGGGCCTGGCGTTTTCCCGTACTGTCACGCATGGACCGCTTTCCCCACCATAAAGTGTAAGATTGGCACGCTATGCGCATACCAGCCCATCATTTCATCCGCAGCCGCCCGCACCTCAGCCTGGCCATTGCGCTTGGCGCGGTGGCTGGCCTGCTGCTGCCGTCTGCCTGGACGCTGCTGACACGCCTGCTCGGCGCCTGGAATGTGGCAGTGTGGGCCTATCTGCTGACCATGATGTGGATGATGGCGCGCGCCGACTACCGCAAGGTGCGCCGCATCGCCGCCGCCCAGGACGAGAATGCGGCGGTGATACTGCTGACCCTCTGCGTGGCCGCCTGCATGAGTCTTGCCGCCATCAGCTCGGAGCTGGCAGCGGTGAAAGACCTGCCGCAAGGCGAGCGTCCGCTGCACTATGCTTTTGCGGTCCTGACCCTGCTCGGCTCCTGGTTCCTGGTGGGCATGCTGTTCTGCAGCCACTACGCCCACCTTTACTACAATGCCCCGACTGCGCGGCGTCCGCTGCAATTTCCCGACCACGATTGCCAGCCCAATTACTGGGACTTCCTTTACTTCTCCTTCACCATTGCGGTGGCGGCGCAGACCTCGGACGTGTGCGTGCAATCGCAATCGCTGCGCAAGCTGGTGCTCGGCCAATCGGTGCTCAGTTTCTTCTTTAACCTGGTTATATTGGGGCTGTCCGTGAATATTGCAGCCTCAATGTTGAATAGTTGAGTAATCCGCTGCGCTACCCTGCAAGTTCGGCCAAAAGGAGTAAGATGGAATCGCGTTGATACGCGACTTGATGAACAAACGGGAGCAGCAAATGCAAATCCATGTGAACACCGATAAAACCATCGAACGTCATGCAGGTCTGGACGACCATGTACACAATGTCGTCAGCACTGCGCTCAACCGGTTCGGCGAACACATTAGCCGTGTCGAAGTTCACCTCAGTAATAACAATGCGCAAAAATCGGCCGATGGCGAAATCCGCTGCACGATCGAAGCGCGCCTCAATGGCTACCAGCCGATTGCCGTCAGCGATCATGACGCCACCCTGCACCAGTCTATCGGCGGCGCTGTGGAGAAGCTGAAACGCTCGGTCGACAGCACCCTGGGGCGCCTGTACGATAAGCGTCACGCAACGCCGGACTTCGTCGAAGACCAGGCTGAGTAAGCAGGCAAGTAGTCAGCAAGCAGGCGCCGGCAACGGCGCCTTTTGTTTTTTATGGACGGCTTATGCGCCCAGGCTGCGCAGATAGCGCAAGCCCTGCAAGGCGCGGCTGCCATACCAGGACATCATTTCCCCATCCACCAGCTGCACCGGTTTGCCGATCTGCTTTTCCAGCGCATCCGCATGCGCCTCGGTGAAGCGATAAGGCTCGGACGAGAGCAGCACCTGGTCGATCTGCGCCAGCAGCTCCGGCGTCCAGTCGAAACGCGGATAGCGCGCCGCGCCCAGATCGGGAATGCTCCAGCCGATCTGCTCCAGCATGCGGGCGATATAGGTCTCGCGCGAAACACTCATCCACGGGTCTTGCCAGATGCAGTACAGCACGCGCTGCGGCGGGCCTTTCGGCGCGGCCTGCAGGGCGGCGTATTCGGCGGCGAAAGCAGCGCACCAGTCCTCCGCTGCCTGCTGCGCGCAGAACACGCCGCCCATCAGGCGCGCCAATTTCAGATTATCGAGCGGCTGCAGCGGATGCGTAACCACGATGTTCGGCACGAATTCGGCCAGCTTTTCCACCGTGGGCTTTTCGTTCTCGTCGATATTCACCACCAGATGGCTGGGCGCCAGCTTGCGGATCTTGTCGAAATTAACATCCTTGGTGCCGCCGATTTTGGGAATGGCCTGCACCACCTCGGCCGGATGGATACAGAAGCCGGTGCGGCCCACCAGTTTTTGGCTCAGTCTCAGATCGCACAGCAGCTCGGTGATCGATGGCACAAGTGAAACAATGCGGGCATCGGGAGCGGGCGCGTGTTCGCGCCCCAGGGCATCGGTGAAAGTCATCTGTCGCGCGGTATCGAATGTTGGTGCGGTATTGAAACACACCCGGCGGCGATTGCGCTATGATTGCCTGTGAGCATTCCGCACATCGAAAGCCTAACTTGAAACAGATCAGTACCTTCGGCGCTTCTGCCTGGCAGATCGGCGAACTCCATTTGTTCCGCGACTCCGACCCCAAGCAGCTCGCCCCGCTGCTGGCCGCCTGCCCCGTGGTGCAGGTGGAACAAGGCGAAACGGTGTCGGACCTGCATTGCGCCCGCCTCTACATCGTGCTGCGCGGCGCGCTGGCCGTGGGCGCCGACACCCGCACCGGCATGGCCGACGGCACCATCAGCAAGGTGCTGCCCGGAGAGAGCGTGGGCGAGCAGTCGGTGCTCGACGAGGAAGCCAATCTGAATCCCATCGTGGCCATGGAACAGAGCGAGCTGCTGCAGATCGAAGCCGCTACCGTCTGGCGCCTGATCGACGAATCGAACGGCGTGGCGCGCAATCTTCTGCGCCTGCTGTCCTTCCGCATCCGCGCCGCCAATGCCCAGCTGCGGCGGCGCCAGAAGCTGGGCGAATTCTATCGCCAGCTGTCGATGGTCGACGGCCTTACCAGCCTGTATAACCGCGCCTGGCTCAACGACCTGCTGCCGACCATGGTGGCCTCGGCCCACGACACGCAAGCGCCGCTGTCGCTGGTGATGATCGATATCGACCACTTCAAGAAATTCAACGATAGCCACGGCCATCTGCAGGGCGACCAGGCGCTGCGCACGGCGGCCCAGGTGCTGAGCGGCGCGCTGCGTCCTTCCGACTGCGCGGTGCGTTATGGCGGGGAAGAGATGATGGTGATCCTGCCGAATACCAGCATCGGCCTGGCGCAATCGGTGGCCGAACGCCTGTGCGAACGCATGCGCCAGGCGGTGGTGTTTGGCGATATGCGCCTGCCGCTGCCGCATATCACGGCATCGTTCGGCGTGGCGGCCCTGCAGCCGGGCCAGGACGAGCAAGCCTTGATCGCTGCCGCCGACGCGGCCCTGTACCGCGCCAAGGAAACGGGGCGCAACCGGGTGGTGGTGGCCGCAGCCTGAATCCTTACGCGGCCTTGGCGGCCTTGCCGCTGTCCTGCGCCGATGCCGTCTGCGTGGTGGGCTTGGTGGGCGGCGTCTGCTCCGGCTTCTCGGCATTGGCGGCGCGGCGACTGGAAACGAAATCGGCGTAGCCCTTCTGCACCAGCTCATAGGTCTTGTCGATATTGGCAGCGATATCGCCGCTCAGCACTTTCAAGCCCTGTAGAATATCGCGCGCTTCCTTGAAGCCTTTTTCGAAGCCGCCCTTGATAGTATCCATGAACTTGTCCAGCGCCTCGTCCTCGCCCAGGCCGGGATTCTGCTTCTTGTACAAGTCGAAGAAACCGGTGGACAGCGAGACGATGCGGCCCGCCGTGCCTTCCGGCGTATTGTCCTGCGAGACCGCATTCTGCACCGCGTTTTCGCCGTAATCGGCCTTCAGCGCCTCGTTGATGCTGGTGAGCGCCGACTTATAGACCAGGGCCAGCGGATCGTTCTGCGAGCCGATGGACACCGACAGCGAGGCTTGCAGAATATTCGCATTCATCTGCAATTTCGCCTTATTGGCCGGCGTGACCGAAGCATCGGAGCCGGTGCCCGCCACCGTATTGCTGCGGGTATTCAGGGAAACAGGATTTGACACAATAGACCTCCTTGCTTCAGCATGCGACAACAAGAACCACTTTGCAAAATATGAGCAACCACACCTTCCTCTGGCACGATTACGAAACCTTTGGCGTCGTGCCGCGCCGCGACCGTCCCGCCCAATTCGCCGCCATCCGCACCGACGCCGAACTCAATGAAATCGGCGAGCCGATCATGCTGTTCTGCCAGCCCGCCAGCGACTACCTGCCCGACCCGCAATCCTGCCTGATCACCGGCATCACGCCGCAGCAATGCCTGGAACAGGGCGTGCCGGAGCACCGTTTCGCCGCCATCATCGAAGAGGCGTTTTCCCAGCCCGGCACCATCGGCGTCGGCTATAACACCATCCGCTTCGACGACGAGGTGACGCGCTTCCTGTTCTGGCGCAACCTCATCGACCCTTACGCCCGCGAATGGCAGAACCAGTGCGGCCGCTGGGATCTGCTGGACGTGGTGCGCATGTGCTACGCGCTGCGTCCGGAGGGCATCGAATGGCCGAAGCACGAAGATGGCCGTCCCAGCTTCAAGCTCGAACATCTGAGCAAGGCCAATGGCCTGGTGCACGAAGCGGCGCACGATGCGCTGTCCGACGTGCGCGCCACCATTGCCCTGGCCCGCCTGATCCGTCAACAGCAGCCCAAACTCTTCGACTTCTGCCTGGCCCTGCACAAGAAAGATCGCGTGGCCGAGGAAATCGGCATGCACCTGCCGCCGGCCCAGCGCCAGCCCTTCCTGCACGTCTCGGGCATGTTCCCGGCCGAGCGCGGCTGCCTGGCCCTGGTCTGGCCGCTGGCGCCTCACCCCAGCAATAAAAACGAAGTCCTTGTATGGGATTGTAGCTTCGATCCGGGAGAATTGTTCAATCTGGATGCCGAAACCGTCCGTTTGCGCCTGTTCAGCCGCAGCGCCGACCTGCCGGAAGGCGTGACCCGTCTGCCCATCAAGAGCGTGCACCTGAACAAATCGCCCATGCTCGTTAGCAATTTGAAAACCCTGACGCCACAGATGGCCGCCCGCTGGGGTCTCGACCTGGAGCAAGGCCGCGTCCACGCCCAACTGGCCGCCGCCGGGCCGGACTTGAGCGCGCTATGGGCCGAAGTCTTCCAGCGCGCCGTGCCCGAAGCAGCCGATGTGGATGAAGACCTGTACGGCGGCTTCGTCGGCAACAACGACCGCCGCCTGCTCGAAACGCTGCGCAAGCAAAAGCCCGAGCAACTGGCCACCGCCACCGCCCACTTCCAGGACGACCGCCTGGGCGAACTGCTGTTCCGCTACCGCGCCCGCAACTTCCCCCACACCCTGAGCGAAGAAGAGCAGGAGCACTGGGAACAGCACCGCGCCGCCCGCCTATTCGAAGGCGAAGCCGGCGCCCGCACAGTCGAGCAGCTCTTCATGGAAGTCGACCAGCTTTCGGAGACGGCCGACGAACGCGGCGAAGAAATCCTCGGCGCCCTCTACGACTACGCCGAAATGATCGCCCCCCAGCGCTACTGATCTAAGGCTGAGCCTGTGTCCGAATGGGGTCAGACCCCAAGGTGGACACGGGCTCAACTATTCAAGCGCGGCGCCTCAGGCGCGGTGCTGGTTGATGGCGTCGCGGGTTTCGAGGGCGACGCGGCGGGCGGCGCTTGCAAAGTCTTCGCCGGCTTGTGGAGCCGCGTACAGGATGGCGCGGGAGGAGTTGATCATCATGCCGGCGCCGGCTTTGCTGCGGCCGGATTTGACGGTGGCTTCGATGTCGCCGCCTTGGGCGCCTACGCCAGGAACCAGCAGCGGCATGTCGCCGACAATGGCGCGCACTTGCGCCAGTTCTTCTGGATAGGTGGCGCCGACCACCAAGGCACATTGGCCGTTGGCATTCCATTTTTCGGCGACCAGGCGCGCGACGTGCTGGTACAGGGGCTTGCCGTCCACTTGCAGGAATTGCAGGTCGGAGCCGCCTGGGTTCGAGGTGCGGCACAGAACGATCACGCCACGGTCCGTCCATTCCATATACGGCTCAACCGAGTCGGAACCCATGTACGGGCTGACGGTCACGGCGTCGGCGCCGTAGCGGTCGTAGGCTTCGCGCGCATACTGCTTGGCCGTGGCGCCGATGTCGCCGCGCTTGGAGTCAAGGATCAGCGGGATGTGCGGATATTTTTCGCGGGCATAGGCGCAGATGTCTTCCAGCTGGCGTTCGGCGCTCAGGGCGGCGAAGTAAGCGATCTGCGGCTTGAAGGCGCAGGCCAGATCGGCGGTGGCGTCGATGATGGCGGTGCAGAATTGGTAGATGCCGTTCGGGTCTTGCTGGAACTGGGCCGGCAGGCGCGCCATGTCGGGGTCGAGACCAACGCACAGCAGGGAGTTATTGGCAGCCCACGCGGCGTTCAGTTTATTCATAAAAGTCATGGCAGCCCCTTTTTATTCGTCGTTGCAAACCCTACATTATAACTTGCCCGGCGAACGCCCCGGATTTTGCAAAACGTGTATATTTGTCCATATACAGGAGGGAAATCATGCGCAAACACCCGTTTTCACGCTGGTTCGTACTCGGTTTTCTCGCGGTCCTGCTCTCGGGCTGCGGCTATAACGAATTCCAAAGCAAGGATGAGGCGATCAAGGCCGCCTGGGGCGAAGTGGTCAACCAGTACCAGCGGCGGGCCGACCTGATTCCCAATCTGGTGAATACGGTGAAGGGCTATGCCTCGCATGAGAAGGAGACGCTGGAATCGGTGACGCGCGCCCGCGCCACGGCCACCAGCATCCAGGTCACGCCGGAGGTGCTGAATAATCCGGCGGCCTTCCAGAAATTCCAGCAGGCGCAGGGCGAGCTGTCCTCGGCGCTTTCGCGGCTGATGGCAGTATCGGAAAAATATCCCGACCTGAAAGCCGATACCAGCTTCCGCGACCTGCAATCGCAGCTGGAAGGCACGGAGAACCGCATCACGGTGGCGCGCCAGCGCTATATCGCTTCGGTGCAGGAATACAATGTGCTGGCGCGGCGCTTCCCTACCAATCTCACGGCGATGATCTTCAGCTACCAGGTCAAGCCGACCTTCCAGGTCGAAAACGAGAAGGCCATTTCGACCGCGCCCGCCGTCGATTTCGGCAAAAAATAAGGACTTGCCGCGATGCGCCGGCACACTCTCCTCCCTGCCCTGCTGGCCTTCATCCTTGCCTGGATGATGGCGGCGGCGCAGGCGCAGTCTTTCGTCGCAGTGCCGCAGCTCAAGGCGCGCGTGACCGACCAGGTGCATATGCTGAGCGATCAGCAGCGCAATGCGCTGGAAAACGTGCTGGCCGATTATGAGGCCAAGAGCGGCAGCCAGATCGCCGTCCTGATCGTGTCGAGCACCGCACCCGAAGCCATCGAGCAGTACAGCATCCGCGTCACCGACGCCTGGAAGCTGGGACGCAAGGGCGTGGACGATGGCGTGCTGCTGCTGGTGGCTAAGGATAATCCCGCTGCCCTGCGCCGCCTGCGCATCGAAGCGGGACGCGGCGTGCAAGGCGTGCTGACCGATGCCCAATCCAAGCGCGTGCTGCAGGATGTGATCGCCCCCCACTTCCGTCAGAACGATTTCTACGGCGGCCTGGTGGCGGGCACCGGCGCCATCGCCACCTTGCTGGATAAGGAGCACTTCCCCGCGCCGCAAAAGAAAGCGCCAGCCCACGCCAGCGACGAGGGTCCAGGCATCGGCTGGCTGCTGCCGCTGCTGCTGTTCGGCGCCTTCGTTCTGCTGCCGCTGATGCGCGGCAGTGCGCGGCGCGGCTTGCGGCGCGACGGCTGGAGTTCGGATGCCGCGGGCGTGATGCTGGGCAGCGTCATTGGCAATGCCCTGAGCAATGCTTCGCGCGATAGCGGCGGCGGTGGGGGCGGAGGCGGCTTCGGCGACGGCGGTGGTTTTGGCGGTGGCGGCGGCGGCAGCTTCGATGGCGGCGGCTCCTCGGGGAACTGGTAATGACGACGCTCCCCACCAGCTTTGCGGCACGCTGCCAGCGCGCAGTGCGCCATCTGCTGACCGGCTCCGCAGCCGGCAAACGCTGCTTCCCGCCCGCCACGCTGGCCGCCATCGAGCAGGCCATCGGCGAAGGCGAGAAGCTGCACCGCGCCGAAGTGCGCCTGATCGTGGAGGCGGCGCTGGACCTTGGCGCTGCCTTCCGCAACGTCAGCAACCGCGAGCGGGCACGCGCCCTGTTCGCCCAATACGGCATCTGGGATACCGAGGAAAACTGCGGCGTGCTGATTTACGTGAACTTGGCGGCGCACGAAGTCGACATCGTGGCCGACCGCAATGTGGGGCGGCAGGTGCCGGACCAGGACTGGCAAGCCATCTGCAGCACCATGACGCAAGGCTTTGCCCAAGGCGATTTCCATCACAGCACGCTGGCCGCCCTGCACCAGCTCAACGACATTCTGCAGCGGCTGTTTCCGGCCGACGGCACGCGGCCCAATCAGCTGCCCAATGATGCGCTGATTCTCTAGGCTACAATCCGCCCCATCCCGAACAGACAGAATAGACGCTCATGAAACTTACCCAAAAAGTCGCCATCGTCACCGGCGCCACCCAAGGCATTGGCCTCGCCTGCGCTCAGCGCCTGGTGGCCGAAGGCGCGCAAGTCATGCTGGTCGATATCAAGCCCGAAGGCCAGCAGGCCGCCGAGGTGCTGGGCGACCAGGCGCGCTTCTTTGCGGCCGACGTCAGCCAGAAAGCCGATGTCGATGCGCTGGTGGCGGCCACCCTCGCCGCCTTCGGCCGTATCGATATTCTGATCAATAACGCCGGCGTCACCCATGCCGCCGATTTCCTCGACCTGACGGAAGAAGATTTCGACCGCGTGCTGCGCGTGAACCTGAAATCCATGTTCCTGTGCAGCCAGGCCGTGGCGCGCGAGATGGTGAAACAGCAAGCTGGCTGCATTATCAATATGTCGAGCGTGAATTCCGAGCTGGCGATTCCGAATCAAGTGCCGTATGTGGTGTCGAAAGGCGGGGTCAATCAGCTGACCAAGGTGATGGCCCTGAATCTGGCGCCGCATGGCATCCGCGTCAACGGCATCGGACCGGGTACGATTCTGACGGAACTGGCCAAGAAAGCGGTGCTGGGCAGCCCCGAGGCGCGCCACACCATTCTCTCGCGCACCCCGCTGGGACGCTGCGGCGAACCGGAGGAAGTGGCCGCCATCGCCGCCTTCCTCGCCAGCGACGACGCCAGCTATATGACGGGCCAAACCCTGTATGCCGACGGCGGCCGCCTGGCCTTGAACTACACCGTGCCGGTCAAGAATTGAGATATACAAATAATCTATGACAGGTATCGAAAACAAAAATTAGACATATATGCCGCGACGCAGCATAATCTCTCCTGTCTCCACTATTCTCCTCCAAGAAAATAGTTTTAAGCCCGCCTCGAGCGGGCTTTTTTTT
>NZ_JABWEB010000013.1 GCF_013369485.1 Massilia sp. BJB1822 | reverse complement strand
CCGGCGCCGGCGGGGAGCGGTTTTGCTGCCGGCGCCGCTAGGGCGCCGTCTTCTTTGCTGCTGGATTCCATCGCTTACTTTTTCAACAGTCCCGCGTTCTTGGCCGCGGCCTCGATGGCGGCGTAGTTCTCGGCCTTGGTGGGAATGAACTTGGAGGCGCGCTGCAAGTCTAGAATCGCCTTGCCTTCCGCAGTGTCGGCGCTCAGCGCGAGGAAGGCGTCGCTGATTTTTTTCTTCAGCTCGGGAGGCATGTCGGCGCGCACGGTCCAGTTATAGTCGTAATAGCCGGGCGTGGTGTAGAACACGCGCACGGCTTGGGTGTCGACTTTTTTCTCGCCCACCAGCTTTTCCCACACCGAGATATTCAGGGCGCCCGCATCTACCTTGCCGCCCGCCACGGCGGCCACGGTGGCGTCGTGCGCGCCGGAATAGGCCACGCGTTTCAGGTCGCTGTCCGGATCGATCTTGGCGGCCAGCAGGAAGGAGCGCGGCATCAGATGGCCCGAGGTCGAGGATTCGGAACCGAAGCTCAGCGTGCGGCCTTTCAGGTCGTCCAGCTTGTTGATGTCCTTGGCAGTGGTGATGAAGACCGAGCGGAACTTCTCGTCCTCGGCGCGCTGCACCAGCGGCACCACCTGGCCCTTGCTGCGTTCCTTGGCCTGCACGAAGGTGAAGCCGCCGAACCAGACCATGTCCAGCTTCTTGTTGATCAGGCCTTCGACCGAGGCGGCGTAATCGGTCACGGGGGTGAACTCCACCTTCATGCCCAGTTTCTTTTCCAGATACTCGCCCAGCGGCTTGAACTTGCGCTGCAACTCGGTCGGCGCCTCGTCCGGAATGGCCGACACGCGCAGCACTCGCTGGGCGAGCGAGGGCGCGGACGCCAGCATCAGGCCGGCGCTCAGGGCGGCGCACAGCAGGGATTTCATGGTACTCAGGGCAGAGTGGCTCATGGATAGACCTTTCGGTAAGGGGATGTTGCGGGGTTGGTGCAGGTGCTTGTTATTTCGTCAAACAGTGCAAGGAAGCACTGGGCGGCGTGGCGAACGCCCGGTTCTGGATATTCAGCTATGATAACAAAAATGTCATCGGCGCCGGGGCGGCTGGACCGGCATGGCTCAGCCGCGATGGCTTCCAACAACTCCGAGAAAGAGCCCGATATGCCTTTGTCCCGTACTGCGGCGATGCGCCTTGTTTCGCCGGCCATCCCAGCCATACCGCTCGGCATAGCCCACGCCGCACCGGCCATCACGGCCGAGATCAGTGCCGGACTGTTGGCGCCCGCCGCGCATACCTCGCCCAAGTATCTGTACGACAGTCTCGGCTCGCGCCTGTTCGAGGCGATCTGCGAGCTGCCCGAGTACTATCCAACGCGCACCGAGGCGGCCATTTTTGCCAGCCACGGCGCGGAGATGGCGGACTGCATCGGCAAGGGCATCACGCTGATCGACCTGGGCGCCGGCAATTGCGCCAAGGCGGCCAGCCTGTTTCCGCTGCTGCAGCCGGCGCAGTATGTGCCGGTCGATATCTCGCGCGATTTTCTGAACGAGGCCGTGAGCCGTTTGCAGCAGCGCTTTCCCGCCATTGAGATGACGGCATTGGCGCTGGACTTCTCCGGCCAGTTCGAGCTGCCCGCCACGGTGCGTCCGCAGCGCCGCACTTTCTTCTATCCCGGTTCCTCGATCGGCAATTTCGCCCCGCATGAAGCCATTGCCTTCCTGCGCCGCCTGCGCAGCCAGGCCTGCGCCGACGGCGGCCTGCTGATCGGCGTCGATCTGATCAAGGACAGTGGCGTGCTGGATGCGGCCTATGACGATGCCATCGGCGTGACGGCGGCCTTCAACCTGAATATGCTGCGCCACCTGAACCATCTGATCGGCGCGGATTTCGATGTGAGCCAGTGGCGCCACCGCGCCTTCTTCAATGCCGAGGAAAGCCGCATCGAAATGCACCTGGAAGCGCGCACCGCGCTGACGGTGAATTGGCCCGGCGGCCAGCGCGATTTCGCGCGCGGCGAAAGCATTCATACCGAGGATAGTTATAAGTACACGCGCGACAGCTTTGCCGGGCTGCTGCGCGATGCCGGCTTTGCCGAAGATGGCGTATGGACCGATGCCGCGGGCTGGTTCGCCGTCTTCCACGCCAAGGCCGTCAGCGAATAAGAAGAAGGAGGGGATATGCATATGTATGACAGCGGTCTATGGACCGCGCGCTACGCCGCCGTGCGCCAGCGCTCGCTGGACCTGGCCGCGCCGCTGAGCGATGAGGATTGTTGCGTGCAGTCGATGCCGGACGCCAGCCCGATCAAATGGCATCTTGCCCACACCACCTGGTTTTTCGAGACCTTTATCCTGGAGCAGATGGAAGCGGAATTTCAGGCCTTTCATCCGGCTTTCCGCATGCTGTTCAATTCCTATTACAACGGCGTGGGCGACAAGCATCCGCGTCCGCGCCGCGGCCTGCTGACGCGGCCCGCCTTGTCCGAGGTACGCGCCTACCGCGCCAATGTGGATCAGCGCATGGCGCGCCTGCTGGACAGCGCGCTGGACGCCGCCGCGCGCGAGCGGCTGGCCATGCTGCTCACGCTGGGCCTGGAGCACGAGCAGCAGCACCAGGAACTGATGCTGACCGATGTGAAGCATCTGCTGGCGCAGAATCCCTTGAACCCCGCCTATGCCACTGAGGCGCTGCCGCCGGCCGCCGTTGCCGCGCCGCTGGCGTGGCTGGAGTTGGAAGGGGGCTTATGCGATATTGGCCACCAGGGCGAGGGCTTCTGCTTCGATAACGAGTTGCCGCGCCACCGCCAATATGTCGCGCCTTTCGAGCTGGCCTCGCGCCTGCTGACGAATGGCGAATACCTGACCTTTATCGAAGCGGGCGGCTACCGCGATCCGTCGCTATGGCTGGCTGAGGGCTGGGACTGGGCCGGCAGCATGGGCTTGCGCCATCCGCTGTACTGGCAGCAGGATGAGGCGGGGCAGTGGTGGGAGTTTACCCTGCATGGCTTGCAGCGGCTGGATATGAACCGGCCCGCCACGCATATCTCCCTGTTCGAGGCCGACGCCTGCGCCCACTGGATGGGCGCGCGTCTGCCGAGCGAGGCGGAATGGGAGCTGGCGGCGCATGCCGGCGGCGCGATGCCCGAATGCGGCAGCCTGCATCCAGGCGACGTGCAGCCGCCGCAAGGTCGCCTGCAGCAGATGTTCGGTCATTGCTGGCAGTGGACCAGCAGCAGCTATGCGCCGTATCCGGGCTACCGCGCCGCCGCCGGCGCGCTGGGCGAATACAACGGCAAGTTCATGGTCAACCAGTATGTGCTGCGCGGCTCGTCCTGCGCCACGCCGGAAGGGCATGCGCGCGCCAGCTACCGCAACTTCTTCCCGGCCGGCGCGCGCTGGCAATTCAGCGGCATCCGTCTGGCGCGCACGCTAGCTTGAACGTATCAGCTTGAGCTGGCGGCTGGCTGCCAGACGGCGTTCGCCGGAGAGCTGGAATTGGGCGACCAGCGTTTCCAGCTTGTTGGCCTGATCCTGCATGGCGGCCGATGCGGCCGCAGCCTGTTCCACCAGCGCCGCGTTCTGCTGCGTCACATCGTCCATCTGCGAGATGGCCTGGTTCATCTGCTCGATGCCATCAGTCTGCTCGCTGGTGGCCAGCGAAATATCGCCCATGATGTCGGTCACGCGGCGCACGGCATTCACCACCTCGTCCATCGTTTTGCCGGCCTGCTGCACCAGCTTGGCGCCATCGTCGACCTTGTTGACGGAATCGGAGATCAGTTCGTTGATTTCGCGCGCTGCCGTCGCTGAGCGCTGCGCCAAGTTGCGCACCTCCGACGCCACCACGGCAAAGCCGCGTCCCTGCTCGCCGGCGCGTGCCGCTTCCACCGCGGCGTTCAAGGCCAGGATATTGGTCTGGAAAGCGATGCTGTCGATGACGGCGACAATGTCCGCCACCTTGCGCGAAGAATCGTTGATCGATCCCATGGTGTGCACCACCTGCGATACCACTTCGCCGCCGCGCTGCGCTACTTCGGATGCCGAATGGGCCAGCTCATTGGCCTGGCGCGCATTGTCCGCATTCTGCTTGACGGTCGACGTCAGCTGCTCCATCGATGACGCGGTTTCTTCAAGCGAACTGGCCTGGGCCTCGGTGCGCGAGGAGAGGTCCATATTCCCGCTGGCGATCTGGCTCGATGCGCTGGCGATGGCTCCCGTGCCATGGCGCACCTGGCTGACGATATTGGCCAGGCTGTCGTTCATCTCTTTCAAGGCATGCAGCAATTCGCCCGCCTCGTCTTTGCCCGCCTCTTCGATATGGCTGCTCAAATCCCCGCCGGCCACGGCGCGCGCCACTTTCAGCGCATAGCCGATGGGATTGGTGATCGATTGCGAAATGCGGTAAGCCAGTATCACGCCCAGCAGCACAGCGGCCACGCCCAGGCCGGCCATCAGCTGGCTGGCCGTGGCGATATCGGACTTGATCAGGGCGCCATGGTCGCTGACCAGGGAGCGTTGCAAATCGTTGAGGGACTTGATGCTGTTCTGCAGCTGGCGCAGCTGGGGCAGGGTTTCTCCTTGCATCTGCTGGCCCGCCGCTTCGCGCTGCCCTTCCTCGAGCAGCTTGATCACCTTGCCGAAGGACTGGACATAAGCGGCCCGTTCGCGCTTGATGGTTTGCATCAGCTCCCGGCCCTGGGGCAGATAGACCAGTTTGTCCAGCGTGTCCATGGCGTTGCTGATGGTGGTCTTGTTGGCGGCGATCTGCGCCTTGATCGCCGCGACCTCGCCGCTGCCGGCAATAAACAGCTCCAGCACCAGGGCTGAATTGGAACGGGTGGTGGTGGCGATGGTGGCGGCGGCATCCGCCTTGATCCAGTCCTTGTCGATGATGGTGGAGCTTAAGTCGCCAATGCTGGACAGTCTTTGCAGCCCGACCAGGATCAGCGCGATCATCAGCAGGAAAACAGCACCGAAGCCGATGCCAAGCCGGGTACCTATTTTCAGGTTTGCCATAGCCATGCCGCTGCTCCTTCGCCAGGATGCGTGGGGAGAAAACAGTATAGCAACGGGGATTGGTCAGCGGCAGCGCGGGCCGCGCCGATGATGGGAATAAGAGACAGGAAGGCAGCGGAAGGAGGGAGGGCTTCCGCTGCCGCCTACGGTTCGCACACCGTGGCAAGTCACATGATAGTCGATTCGCGCTTAAGCCGCTACCTGTTGGCTAGCCGCTGCGCTTTCTTTCATTTTCAGCTGGCGGTTCACGGCGCTCAGCACGGCCTTGAAGGAGGCGGTGACGATATTGCTGTCGATGGCCGCACCGAACAGGGTCGGGCCATTTTCCAGGCGCAGTTCGACATAGCAGGCCGCCTTGGCATTGGCGCCGTGGCCGATGGCGTGTTCGTGGTAGTCCATCAGCTTGATATCCAGTCCGAGCGCATCGACGAAAGCGTCGATCGGGCCGTTGCCGCCGCCTTGCAGGGCCAGGGGCGCCTGGCGGTGGATCAGGGCGATATCGATCTGCACCGGCTCGTCGCTGCTGCTGTCTTCCACCATCTTGTGCGAGGTGTAGGCGTAGGGCGCGGTCTGCTCCAGGTATTCGCGCTGGAAGATCTCGTGAATGCCTTCGGAGGTGATTTCCAGGCCGGTCTGGTCGGCCACTTTCTGCACGGCGCGGCTGAATTCAATCTGCAGGCGCCGCGGCAGCACCAGGCCGTAATCCTGTTCCAGCAGATAGGACATGCCGCCCTTGCCGGACTGGCTGTTCACGCGAATCACCGCGTCGTAGCTGCGTCCCAGGTCGGCCGGGTCGATCGGCAGGTAAGGGATTTCCCAGATCGCATTGGGCTGCTGCTGGGCGAAGCCCTTCTTGATCGCGTCCTGGTGGGAGCCGGAGAAGGCGGTGAACACCAGATCGCCGACATAGGGATGGCGCGGGTGCACCGGCAGCTGGTTGCATTCTTCCACCAGCTTGCGCACCGAGTCGATATCGGAGAAATCGAGGCCGGGATGCACGCCCTGGGTGTACAGGTTCAGCGCCAGGGTCACCAGATCCACATTGCCGGTGCGCTCGCCGTTGCCGAACAGGCAGCCCTCGACGCGGTCGGCGCCCGCCATCACAGCCAGTTCGGCCGAAGCGACGGCGGTGCCGCGGTCATTGTGCGGGTGCACGCTGATGATGATGGAATCGCGGCGCGCCAGCTTGCGCGACATCCATTCGATCTGGTCGGCATAGACGTTCGGCGTGCTGCACTCCACGGTCGAAGGCAGGTTGATGATCATCTTCTTCTGCGGCGTCGGCTGCCAGATGGCGCTCACCGCGTCGCAGATATGCTTGGAGAAATCCAGCTCGGTGGTGGAGAAGGATTCCGGCGTGTACTCGAAGCCCCATTCGGTTTCCGGGTGCTGGGCCAGCAGCTCTTTCACCAGCTTGGTGCCGCTGGTGGCGATATTGGTGATCTCTTCGCGCGACATGCCGAATACCACCTTGCGGAACACCGGCGCCACCGAGTTATACAGGTGGACTATGGCGCGCTTGGCGCCGGCAGCGGAGTCCACGGTGCGGCGGATCAGCTCTTCGCGCGACTGGGTCAGCACGATGATGGTGACGTCGTCCGGAATGCGCTTCTCGTCGATCAGCTTGCGCACGAAGTCGAAGTCGGTCTGCGACGCCGATGGGAAGCCCACTTCGATTTCCTTCAGGCCGATTTTCACCAGCAGGTCGAAGAAGCGCAGTTTTTTCTCGATGCTCATCGGCTCGATCAGCGCCTGGTTGCCATCGCGCAGATCGGTGCTCATCCAGATCGGCGGCTTGCTGATGATGGCGTTGGGCCACTGGCGGTCGGACAATTGAACGGCGGGGAAGGCGCGGTATTTGGCGGCCGGATTCTGCAACATCATGGTGTACTCCTGGAGTCTCTCAAATTGGGAAAGCCGAACGGGTCGGACTACTGCATGTGGCGGAGGGCTGCCTGATGGCCACGGGGCGCTAGACCAGGCAACCGATCGGTAGTTTTAGCAGTAGGGGCAGCAGAGGGCGCAGCGGCGCACGCACGCCAGCCGTCAGGGCGGTCGAAGCGCCTGCGCGGAATGGAGTCGGGGTGGCCGTTGTGAACATCGGTGCAATCTTTCCTGGGTTTTTGGGACTTTGCGCGGCTCGTGGCCGGCGCAGGGGTACAGCTGAGAACGCGGATTAAGCGCGTGCTAGTAGGCGCGTCGCTAGCGATAGGGCGCTAGCAAACGGCAGCAGGAAAGCGGATAGATGCAGATGCGTGAACATGGGCTTTAATGTAAGTGATGAACTTTGCAGCTGTCAAGCAGAAAAAGGCCGTACAACTTCGGGACATAAAAAAGCGCCGCATTGAGCGGCGCTTGTGCTGATCGCGCGACAGCGATCAGGCTTGCTTGCGGCGGCGCGCAGCGAAGCCCATGATGGCCAGGCCGCCCATCAGCAGCGCCCAGGTTTGTGGCTCTGGTACGGCGCTGATGTTTCTGTATGGCTCGTAGCCGATTTCCAGCGCGGAGGACAGGGAGTTGGCGATGACGTTGCCTTCCAGGTGGCCGCCGCCGAGGATGTCG
Source organism: Massilia sp. BJB1822 (assembly GCF_013369485.1). Taxonomy (GTDB): domain Bacteria; phylum Pseudomonadota; class Gammaproteobacteria; order Burkholderiales; family Burkholderiaceae_D; genus Rugamonas. Next base: position 143,843 of record NZ_JABWEB010000013.1, on the reverse strand, counting down.
GCCTTGTTCGCCAGGATGGTGCCGTAGGCGAAGGTGCCCACGGTCACGCTGCTGGCGTCGACGAAGTTGTACAGCAGACGGTCGCGCAGGTTTTTCAGCTGGCCGTCCTGGCCGCCGGTGATGCTGAAGGCGCCGTTGCCGATCACATTGATCACCACGTGGGCGTCGGCTTTCACGTCCTGCAGGAACAGGTTGGACAGATTTTTGCTGTCGACGGTGAACACCTGGATGTCCGACTTATTGTCGCCGGTCAGGTAGGTGCCGCCCCATTTTTTTTCCACCAGGCCGTTGCTGGACAGCTTGCCCAGATTGGAGGACAGGTTGGTCAGCTGGGTCTTGGCTGCGCCGAAGTCCACCACGCCGGTCTGCTTGCGCAGATCATGGTAGGCACCCGATTGGCTGGTGCCGCCATAGACGCCGTAGCCTTTCGCTTTGTCGTAGCCGGTGATCGGGCCGACTGAAGCGTTGGTGTTCACATTGGTGGTTGGGCCGTTGAAGATGTCGCCGGTACCCAGTTTCACATTGCCGCCCACGACCAGGCTTGGACCTTTGCTGCCGTAAGGCGCGCGGTAGCCGATGGAGGCGCTGGCAGTCACGTCGCCGCCGACGGCCAGGCGGCCTTCGACGTCGGTGAAGTTTTTGGCATTGCCGTAGAAGAAGCCGCTATAGCCGGAAGCCACGCCCAGATCGATCGTGGTTGCGCCAGCTTGCAGAGGGAGGAGCAGGGATGCGCCCAGCAGGGCGGGAAGCAGTTTTGCGAATTTTGGCATGGTATTAAATTGGTATTGTTGATCGGTTTTGATACGAACCGCAGCATTTCAGGTTCGGATTATATCAAAAAAATAACGATATTTTCACCGGAACAACGATTGTTACAATTTTTAGTACCAGTTCAGTACCGCATCCGGGCTTCCCTTATCGGTTTTTTCAGGCATCCACCTGTACGCGCGGGGCGCCGCTGCGCATTTCCCCGATGACGGCGGCGTCGGCGAAACCTTCGCGGGCGAACAGGGCCAACACCTCGTCCACGCTGTCGGGGGCGCAGGAAACCAGCAGGCCGCCCGAGGTTTGCGGGTCGGTCAGCAGGGTGTGCTGGGCCGGGCTGATGGCGGGCGCCAGGCTCACGTCCTGGCCGTAGGCTTCCCAGTTGCGGCCGGAGGCGCCTGTGAAATAGCCATCGCGCGCCAGCTGTTCGACGCCGGGCAGCAGGGGGATGCGGCCCATGTTCAGGCGCGCTTCCAGTCCGGCGCCGCGCGCCAGCTCCAGCAGATGGCCGAGCAGGCCAAAGCCGGTGACGTCGGTCAGCGCATGTACGCCGGCCAGTTCGGACAAGGCCTTGCCCGGCTTATTCAGCTTGGTGGTGTTGGCGATCATGGCCTGGTAGCCGTCCGCGTCCAGCACATTCTTTTTGAGCGCGGCCGAGAGCACGCCCACACCCAGCGGCTTGCCGAGGATGAGCACATCGCCCGCGCGCGCATCGGCATTGCGCTTGACCTTGGACGGATGCACCAGCCCCATGACCACCAGGCCATAGATCGGCTCCACCGAGTCGATGGTATGGCCGCCCGCGATGGGGATGCCCGCCTCGGCGCAGATCGACTCGCCGCCCTTGATGATCTGGCCGATGGTTTCCAGCGGCAGCTTATTGATCGGCATGCCGACCAGGGCCAGCGCCATGATGGGCGTGCCGCCCATGGCATACACGTCGGAGATGGCGTTGGTGGCGGCGATGCGGCCGAAGTCGAAAGGATCGTCGACGATGGGCATGAAGAAGTCGGTGGTGGCGATCAGCGCCTGCTCTTCGTTCAGTTTATAGACGGCGGCATCGTCCGAGGTTTCGATGCCCACCATGAGTTCCTTCGGCAGTGGGAAGCCCTGGCTGTTCTTCAGGATATTGGCCAGCACGCCGGGCGCGATCTTGCAGCCGCAGCCGCCGCCGTGGGAGAAGGAAGTGAGTTTGATTGCTTCGGTGCTCATGGTCGTCACGCGGGAAGGAGAGGGAATGCAGCGGATTATCCACCAAGCCAGCGGCTTTTGCCGAAAAAGCCGCTACAATCGGCAGGTGGTTTCCATTTATGCAAACAGTTTTGATAACAAGCGAAAGGACCAGCATGATCTTCAAGCGTATCGCCATTGTCGCCGCCCTGGCCGGGGCTTTGGGTGCAGCAGGTTCCGTCATCGCGGCGGCAGAACAGAAAGTGGTGGCGATACGCGCCGGTAAATTGATCGATGTGGAGAAGGGCACGGTGCTGCGCGACCAGATCATCATCGTCACCGGCGAGCGCATTAGCGCGGTGGGACCGAGCGCCTCCACCCGGATTCCGGCGGGCGCGGAAGTGGTCGACCTCTCGTCGCAGACCGTGCTGCCCGGCCTGATCGACATGCATACCCACCTGACCAGCGACGCCTATCTGAACGGCTACCAGTCGCTCGGCGTGTCCGATATCCGTTCCGCGCTGTACGCGGTGCGCGCCGCGCGCGTCACGCTGGATGCGGGCTTCACCACGGTGCGCAATGTGGGCGCGGGCGGCTTTGGCGATGTCGCCTTGCGCGACGCCATCAACGACGGCGACATCGTCGGCCCGCGCATGCGCACCTCGGCCTATGCCCTGAGCATCAAGGGCGGGCATTGCGACAATAATCTGCTGGCCCATGACTTCAACTACACCGAGCGCGGCGTGGCCGACGGCCCATGGGCGGCGCGCGCCAAGGTGCGCGAGATGGTGAAGTTCGGCGCCGATGTGATCAAGGTCTGCGCCTCGGGCGGCGTGCTGTCCAAGGGTGACGAGCCGGGTGCCGCGCAATACACGCTGGAAGAGCTGCAAGCCATCGTCGACGAAGCGCACAAGCTGGGACGCAAGGTCGCGGCCCACGCCCACGGCGCCACCAGCATCAAGGATTCCATCCGCGCTGGCGTGGACTCGGTGGAACACGCTAGCCTGATCGACGAAGAAGGCATCAAGCTGGCGAGGGAGAAGGGCACCTGGCTGGTGATGGACATCTACAACGACGACTTCATCCTGCAGGAAGGCGCGAAAGCCGGCATGCTGCCCGAATCGATCGAAAAGGAGCGTGCCCTGGGCCAGCTGCAAAGGGATAACTTCAAGAAGGCTTGGCAGGGCGGCGCGCGCATGGCCTTCGGCTCCGACGCCGGCGTCTACCCGCACGGCGACAACGCGCGCCAGTTCAAATACATGACCCAGTACGGCATGAGTTCCATGCAAGCCATCCAGGCCGCCACCGTCCACGCCGCCGACCTGCTGGGCTGGAAAGACCGCATCGGCACCATCGCCGTCGGCAAATACGCCGACCTCATCGCCGCCCCCGGCGACGTCGCCGCCGACGCCAGCCAGCTCACCAAGGTCAGCTTCGTCATGAAAGGCGGAGCCATCATCCGCCGCTAACCCATGGCCGAGCCCGTGTCCACCACGGGGTCAGACCCCAATCGGACACGAGCTGAGCCTTAACGTCTGGGTGCAAATGAAAAAAGCCGCCGCAGGTGAAGGCCTGCGGCGGCTTTTTTTGCACTTGAGCCCGTGTCCGATTGGGGTCTGACCCCAAGGTGGACGGGACGGCCATCCGGCGGGCTGGGCTGTGGCTTACTTTTTCAGGTGGCCGTCGAGCCAGTTGAGGACGGTGTGGTGCCACATGATGGAGTTGGCGGGCTTCAAGACCCAGTGGTTTTCGTCGGGGAAGACCAGCAGCTTGCTTTCGATGCCTTGGCGTTGCAGGGCGGTGAAGGTGCCCAGCGCTTGCGAGGTCGGGATGCGGAAATCGAGGTCGCCCTGGATCACCAGCATCGGCGTTTTCCATTTGCTGACGTGGTGGACCGGGTTGAATTTCTCGTAGCCGTTCGGGTTGGCGTAGTAGGTGCCGCCGTTTTCCCATTCGGTGAACCACAGTTCTTCGGTGGCGTAGGCCATGCCGCGCTGGTCGAACACGCCGTCGTGGTTGACCAGGCAGCGGAAGCCGTCGTTCCAGTTGCCGGCGATCCAGTTCATCATGTAGCCGCCATAGGAGGCGCCCAGGGCGCAGCTGCGCTCGCGGTCCAGCCAGGGGAATTTCTGGGCCGCTGCGGCCAGGCCTTTTTGCAGGTCTTCCAGCGGCTTGCCGCCCCAGTCATTGCTGATCGAGTCGGTGAACTGCTGGCCGTAGCCGGTGGAGCCGTGGAAGTCGATGAACACGGTCGCATAACCTGCGCCGGCATACACTTGCGGATTCCAGCGGTAGCTCCAGGAGTTGCCGAAGCTGCCTTGCGGGCCGCCGTGCACCAGGAAGGCCACCGGATATTTCTGGCCCGGCTGGGCGTTCCATGGCTTCATCACGTGGCCGTACACGGTTTCGCCGTTGGCGCCGGTGAAGGAGAACTGCTCGTACTCGCCCATGCGCACATCGGCCAGGCGTTCGGCGTTCAAGTTGGTCAGCTGGGCCGCTTTCGGTTCGGCGCCGCCATCGGCTTTCAGCTTGAACAGCTGGGCGCCGGAGGACAGGCTGGCCTGGGCCACGACCACGGTGTCGCCGCGCACGTCGAATTCGCCGGCGTAGCCTTTGCCGGTCAGCGCGGTGACTTTGCCGCTGGCCGCGTCCAGCGAGAACAGGCGGTGCTGGCCGACGTCGTCGGCGGTGGCCAGCAGGGCTTTGCCGTCAGGACGCCAGCGGTAGTCGGCGATGGAACGGTCCCAGTTCTCGGCCAGCACGCGCTTCTTGCCGCTGGCGACATCCATCAGCACCATGTGGAAGCGGTCGGCTTCGAAGCCGGGACGCTTCATGGCGACATAGGCCAGGGTCTTGCCGTCCGGGGAGAAGGAGGGCTTGGTGTCCCATGCCGGGTTGTCGGCGGTCAGATTGCGCGGCTCCTTGCCGCCGGCGGCCGGCACTTCGTACAGGTCGAAATTGGTGGACCAGGATTCGGTCTTGCCCGCCACGCGCACCGAGAACACGATGCTCTTGCCGTCTGGGCTGAACTGGTATTCGCCATGGTCGCCGAAAGGCTTGGATGGCACGTCGCCATCGAGCGCGCCGCTCAGGTTGACCGGGGCGGCGGAGACGCGGCCGCTGGCGTCCAGCGGGGCGCTGTACAGCACATTGCGGCGGCCGTCGGCCCAGGTGTCCCAGTGGCGCACGAACATCTGGTCATATAGCTTGCCGGTGGCCTTGTTCTTGGCCTGCTCGTCGCCGCGCTTCTTGCTGCAAGCCAGATCGGCGCAGTCGCGGAAGACGGCAAAGCTCAGGGCCAGGCGGTCGCCCTTGGGCGAGAGGCGGAAGCTTTCCACGTCCAGCGGCAGGTCGGTGACTTTGGATGCTTCGCCTCCACCCACTGGCAAGCGCCATACCTGGGACGAGCCGGAACGGCCCGAGAGGAAGTAAATCGCATCGCCATTGGCCGACCATTCCGGATCGCGGCTGCTGGAGTCGTGCTGGGTCAACTGCTGCGGCACCGGCTTGGCGGCACGCAGGTCGATCATCCACAGCTGGGTCGCGCCGCGGTTCTTTTCCATATTCGTGCTGCGCACGGTGTAGATGACGCGGCTGGCGTCCGGCGACAGCACCGGGCTGCCCACGCGGTCCATGTTTGCGAGGTCTTCAACGGTCAGGCCGCGCGGCGCGGCCACGGCACTGGTGGCCGCAGCGATGGCGGCACCCATTACCAGCAGGCGTAAAGTCATTCGGTATCTCCGATCTGGTTATAGAAAGACCAGCGCGCGGGGCTGGCCGAGCGCGCATGATACCAAGGTTGCCGTCAGCAAGTGTATTTCCGGCTCGCGCTTGCAACTATAATGTCGTGAGCATCGAGTTCTGTGGAGACCATTGCATGAGGCGTTTTGGGGTGTGGCTGCGTACGGCGCTGATGGCGCTGCTCTTTGCCGTGGTGATCCTGTTCACCCAGACGTGGTTTTTCAAGCCCCTGAAGCTGGAGTGGTTCTACACGCGCGCCTTCGCCTCGCTGGCGCTGGAAAGCCCGGAAATGCTGACCAGCCTGGGCATGCTGTCCGGCTGGCTGGATTTTCACAGCAGCCGCCTGGACGACGCTTCGCTGGCCCAGGAGCGCGCCACGGCCGACGAGGTGCGCGCCAATATGGCCACGCTGGAGGAATACGACCGCAACGCCCTGGGCCGCGGCGACCAGCTTTCCTACGATATCCTGCACTACTATCTGCGCATGGAAATGGAAGGCGAGGCTTTCCAGCGCCATTTCTTCGAATTCAATCCGGCTTTTGGCGAGCAGAATGCCCTGCCTGAATTCATGACGGAGCTGCACCAGATTCGCAGCAAGTCCGAGGCCAAGGCCTATATCGCGCGCCTGCGCCTGTTCCCGCAGAAGTTCGCGCAAAAGCTGGAAGGCACGCGGCTGAGCGAGGAGCAGGGTATCTTCATGCCGCGCTTCGCCATCGAGCGCGTGCTGGAGCAGATGCAGGCTTATACCGGCAAACCGGCCAAGGAACATCAGCTCTATCTCAATCTGCGCGACAAACTGGCCGCCATTCCAGCCGAGAGCATGGACGAGGCGACCCGCGCCAGCCTGCTTGCCGATGCCGAAGCGGCCATCCGCCACCAGGTTTATCCTGCTTACGCCCAACTGATCGCCCATTACGCCGAGCTGCTGCCGCGCGTGATGAGCAACCATGGCGCCTGGAGCACGCCCGATGGCGACGCTTATTACGCCTGGGCCGTGCGCAAGCACACCACCACCGATCTGACCCCGCGCCAGGTACATGAACTGGGTCTGGCCGAGGTGGCCAAGGTGGGCGCGCAGATGGAGAAGATCCTGCAAGCCCAAGGCCTGCGTGAAGGCAGCATCGGCGCCCGCGTGCAGCAGCTGGCGAGCGACCCGCGCCAACACTATCCGAATACGCCGGAAGGCCGGCAAGCCTTGCTGGAGCACTTCCGCGTGCTGGTCAGCGAGGCCGATCGCAATATGGCGCGAGCCTTCGACCTGCGTCCCAAACAGAAGCTGGAGGTGCGCGCAGTGCCGGAGGTGTCGCAGGCCAGTGGCGCGGGCGCCTATTATGTGCCGGCTGCCATCGACGGCAGCCGTCCCGCCGTCTTCTACGTGAATCTGCGCGCGCCGCGCGAAGTGCCGAAATTTGCCATGCGCACCGTGGTGTATCACGAAACCATGCCGGGCCACCATATGCAGCTGTCGGTGGCGCAGGAAATGCAGGACGTGCCCTTCTTCCGCCGCGTGATTCCCTTCACCGCCTATCAGGAAGGCTGGGGCTTGTACGCCGAGCGCTTGGCCGGCGAGATGGGTCTGGAACCCGATCCGCTCGACAGCCTGGGACGCCTGCGCGACGAGATGATGCGCGCTACCCGTCTGGTGGTCGACAGCGGCATTCATTACAAGCGCTGGACGCGCGAGCAGGCCATCGCCTATATGGTGGAAAACACTGGCATGGGCGAGCAGGAGGTGACGGCTGAGGTGGAGCGCTACTTTGTGCTGCCCGGCTATGCGCTGGCTTACAAGGTGGGCATGCTGACCATACTGGGCATGCGCGAACGCGCCAAGCAGGAGCTGGGGGATCAATTCGATCTGAAACAGTTCCACCGCGAAGTGCTGAGCCACGGCGCCCTGCCGCTGATTGTGCTGAATCGCGTGGTGGATGACTGGATTGCGCAGCGCCGCAAGTCTTGAGCTGCTGCGCGCAATAAAAAAGGCTGGCGCATGCCAGCCTTTTTCACGCCATTACTACGGCAAGTTTTACAGCAGATCCTTGGCCAGGGCGGCCAGACGGGCGCTGTAAGCAACCGGATCGACCGGCTTGCGCGCCACGCCGCTGCGCGCCGCTGCGGCAGCGATCTTCGGCGTCACTTCGCTCAGCAGGCGTTCGTCCAGCAGGCCTGGCACCACGTAGTCCTTGCCGAAGCGCGCGTCGGCGCGGGCCAGGCCGGCCAGGGCGGTCACGCAGGCGCGCTTCATTTCCTGGTTTATGGTCGAGGCGTGGGAATCCAGCGCCGCGCGGAACAGGTAAGGGAAGCACAGGGCGTTGTTGATCTGGTTCGGATAGTCCGAACGGCCGGTGGCGATCACCGCATCCGGCGCCACTTCGCGCACCAGTTCCGGACGCAGTTCCGGGTCGGGATTGGCCAGGGTGAAGACGATCGGGCTTTTCTTCATCTTCTGCACGTCGGCTTGCGACAGCAGGCCGGGACCGGACAGGCCGAGGAAGACGTCGGCGCCTTCGATCACCTGCGACAGCGTGGTCGCTTGCGTATCCTGGGCCCAGGCGCGCTTCTCTTCGGTCAGCTCGCGGGCGGTGCTCAGCACGCCCTTGGAGTCGCAGACGAAGATGTTCTCGCGGCGCGCGCCGATGTCCACCAGCAGTTCCAGGCAGGCGATGGCTGCAGCGCCCGCGCCGGAGCAGACGATTTTCACGTCGGCGATATCGCGGCCGGTCAGTTCCACCGCGTTCAGCATGCCGGCGCCGACCACGATGGCGGTGCCGTGCTGGTCGTCATGGAAGACCGGGATCGACAGGCGCTCGCGCAGCTTGCGCTCGATGTAGAAGCATTCCGGCGCCTTGATGTCTTCCAGGTTGATGCCGCCGAAGGTCGGGTGCAGGGCGGCGATGATGTCCACCAGCTTGTCCGGATCGGTTTCGTCGATCTCGATGTCGAAGGCGTCGATGCCGGCGAACTTCTTGAACAGCACGACTTTGCCTTCCATCACAGGCTTGCCGGCCAGGGCGCCGATATTGCCCAGACCCAGAACGGCGGTGCCGTTGGTGATGACCGCCACCAGATTGCCCTTGGCGGTGTAGTCGTAGGCCAGTTCGGGATCGCGCTGGATCTCGACGCATGGCACGGCCACGCCGGGAGAGTAAGCCAGCGCCAGGTCGTCCTGGCTGGCCACGCTCTTGGTGACGGCGGTGGCGATTTTGCCGGGGCTGCCGGCTTTATGGTATTCGAGGGCTTTTTTCTCAAGCGTGCTCATAATTTTTTATCTTTCTCCGATGCGACAAACGCCCGCACGGCGCAAAGCCAGTGCGGGCGCATTCTGGCGAGCATCCCTGGGGACGCCCGTCAGGCTGTGTATTTAAGGGTACAGGCCGCGTACTTCGCGCGCTTGCAGCACGCGGGTGCACGCCAGGATGAAGGTCGCGGTACGCAGCGAAACCTTCTTCTCTTGTGCCACATCCCATACCGACTTGAATGCGTCTTGCATGATGCGGGTCAGACGGGCGTTGATCTCTTCTTCGGTCCAGAAGAAGCTGGAGAAGTCCTGCACCCACTCAAAGTAGGACACGGTCACGCCGCCGGCGTTGGCCAGCACGTCCGGTACGATCAGCACATCCTTGTCGTTCAGGATGTCGTCCGCTTCCGGCGTGGTAGGGCCGTTAGCGCCTTCGAGGATGATCTTGGTGCGGATCTTCGGTGCGTTGGCAGCGGTGATCTGCTGTTCCAGCGCGGCCGGGATCAGGATGTCGGACTCGATGCCCCAGAAGGCGTCGCGGTCCAGCTGCGCTTCTGCGCCCGGGAAGCCGGCAACGCCGCCAGCTTCGGCCACGTGCTTGTGCAGCAGGGCCACATCCAGGCCGCCTTGGTGCACCACGGTGCCGGTGTGATCCTGAACGGCGATCACTTTGGCGCCAGCTTCAGCGAACATGTTAGCAGCAATGCCGCCCACGTTGCCGAAACCTTGAACGGCGACACGTGCGCCCTTGATTGCCACGCCGCGTTTCGCAGCGGCTTCCACGCCCACCACGAACACGCCACGGCCGGTCGCTTCGCGGCGGCCCAGCGAGCCACCCAGCGAGATTGGCTTACCGGTTACAACGCCGGTCGACAGGTTGCCTTCGATCATGGAGTAGGAGTCCATCATCCATGCCATCACCTGTTCGTTGGTGTTGACGTCCGGTGCCGGGATGTCCTTGGTTGGGCCGATGATCATGCTGATTTCGCTGGTGTAGCGGCGGGTCAGACGCTGCAGTTCACCACGCGACAGGGTTTTCGGATCGACACGGATACCGCCTTTGGCGCCGCCGTATGGCACGTTGACGGCCGCGTTTTTCACGGTCATCCATGCCGACAGGGCCATCACTTCGGACAGGGTTACGTCCTGGTGGAAGCGCACGCCGCCTTTGCCTGGGCCGCGCGACATATTGTGCTGCACGCGGTAGCCTTCGAAGTGGGCGATGGAGCCGTCGTCGCGCTCGATAGGCACGTCAACGGTCAGGATGCGCTTAGGGCGCTTCAGGGTTTCCACCCAGCGCGACAGGCCGCCGAGGTGGGGGGTAACGCGGTCGATCTGTTTCAGGTACTGACCCCATGGGCCGAGGTCTTCGGGATTGAGGTAGGAAGGCAGTGCGTGATTCGTCATTGTGTGACTCCTGATTCGCGGTATGTGTTCGTTATGGCGCCGCGCATGGGCTGCGGCGGCAGGCGAGCGAATCATAGGCTCGAGTCAACAGGGCGGCCAATGCCGTATGAGCATCCAGCTATGCAAATTTTGCATAACCTCCCGGCGACCGGAAAAAGGCCGAACTTTCGCCTAGAATGGCTGAGCGATTCCGGCGTTTAGTTTGGTCGAATTGTTAATTCTTTGGCGGCGCTGGCGCGCGCCAGTGGCGCGTTTCAGCGCTCCGAGGCGGGGATGCGGCGGCGCGCGGCGGCCGGTTTCTGGCGCTCGGCGAGGAACTCCCACAGCTTACCGACGATGGTCTTGCCGGGCCGCGCAGCCGAGGGGCGCTCGCGGTAAAGCCGGATTTCCATCTCGATTTCCCATTCCGTGCCGCCGCCGTCGGCGCGCGCCAGCAGCTTTTGCTTGACCTCGCGCGTCACCGCCGATTCGGGCAGGAAGGCGATGCCGCGGCCCTCCAGCGCCATCATCTTCAAGCCTTCAGCCATATCGGTTTCATAATGCTGTTCCAGGTGCAGCGCCTGTTTGGTGTCGCTGCGTATCAGGTCGACCATGCGGCCCAGATAGGCATTATTGGTATACGAGAGGAAGGGCAGGGGCGATTGCTTCCGGCCCGGCAGCATGAATTCGGGCTGGCGGTTCTTGTCGCAGCGGGCGTAGGCGCGCAGCGCTTCGCGGCCCAGCACCAGCATATCGTAGCGGCCCGGATCGAGCTGCACCGGCTGGCGCGGATGGTGGTAGCACAACAGCAGGTCGCAGCCGCCTTCGACCAGCTGCAGCACGGCGTCGTGCACGTTGAGCGCCATCAGGCGGCTGTTGATGGGCGCAAAATCGCTTTCCAGTTCCGTGATCCACTTCGGCACAAAGGTCAGCGACAGGGTGTGCGGCACGGCCAGATCGATGCTGGTCAGCGCCGCCACCCGCTTATTGCGCAGCAGTTCGCGCACGCCGTTGATCTGGCCCAGCATCTCCAGCGCCTGCTCGTAGAACACCAGCCCGGCCGGCGTGAGCCGGGTCGGGTAGGAGGTGCGGTCGATCAGGTCCGTGCCCAGCCAGTTTTCCAGCGACTGGATGCGGCGCGAGAAGGCCGGCTGCGTCACGTGACGCAGCTGGGCCGAGCGGCTGAAGTTATTGGTTTCGACCAGGGAGATGAAGTCTTCCAGCCATTTGGTTTCCATTGCATGATCCGGCGTGCTGACAATCCTCCATTTTACCCGGCGGCGCTGTGGCGGATGTGGCGCATGGGCGTGAACAGCCAGGCGCCCAGCGCGAAGCACACCAGCAGGGCGCCGCCGCCGGCAAACAGCTCGGTCAGCGTGAGGTACTGCAGCACCCAGCCGGTACTCGCGGCCGATAGCGGCGCCAGTCCCATGAAGATGAACATGAAGATGCTCATGGTGCGGCCCATCATCTGCGGCGGCACGCGCTGCTGGATCCAGGTGAAGACGGCGATCTGTATGAAGCCGCCGATCAAGCCCAGGGGCAGCATCAGCAGAATGCCCTGCCAGCTGGCGCTGATGGCGCCCACCGGCATCAGAAGCACGCCGGCCAATGCGTCCACGCTCAGGATCATGGCGCCGAAACTGAGCCAGCGCAGCTTCTTCAACATGCCGGAAGCGGCCATGCCGATCAGCGTGCCGATACCGTGGGTGCCTAACAGGACGCCCAGAGCGGCCGCATCGTGCAGCGTATTCTGCGCCAGCAGCGGCATCGCCACCTGCATCGCGCCGCCGACGAAGAAGGACACCAGCCCCCAGTACAGGAAGCAGCTGCGCATATCCGTATCGCGCCAGACCATGGCGATGCCTTCGCCCACGGAGCGCAGCAAGTGCTGCTCTTGCGGCGGCTTGGCCACGTCCAGCGGCTTGACTTGGGATAGCGTCCACGCCGACACCAGATAGCTCATGCAATCGATGCCGAAAGCGATACCCAGTGCGCGCATGCTGGCTACCGCGCCATTGCCGCCTTCGAGCACCAGGATCAGTGCCGCCAGCAAGGGACCGGCCAATAGCGTCAGCTGGCGCAAGCCCATCATGATGCCGTTGGCCGCCTGCAGCAGATGCGGCTCGATGGTGCGCGGCAGCATGGAACTGCCGGCCGGCACCGCGAAGGCCTGGGCCAGGCCGATGCAGAAGGCCAGCGCATACACCAGCGGCAGGCTGGCCTGGCTGGTCAGCACGGCAAAGGTCAGGGTGCCCAGCAGGATGCTGCTGGCGTACTTGGTCAGCATCAGCACTTGCTTGGGCGAATAGCGGTCCACCAGCGCGCCGCCTAATAAGATAAAGACCGCGCGCGGAATGCCCATCAGCGCAATCACCAGGCCGAGCGAGAGCGGATCGCCGGTCAGGCGCAGCACCAGCCAGGGCAGGGCGATCAGTGTGAACTGGTCGCCCAGCATCGAGATGGTCGCTCCGCTCATCAGCCAGCGGAAGTTGGCGTTGTCCTTCAGCGCGGCGCTCATGCGCTCATCCCCGCCACGTAGCCGAGGGCCGCCGACATGGCCTCCAGCTGGTCCGGCGCCGCGTGGCGCAGCAGCTCATTGCACGTCTCTTTCGAGGTGAAGAGCGCGTTATCGAAAATCTCATGCCCGGCCGGCGTGATGGCCGCATAACTCACGCGCGCATCGCGCGCATCGGCCTGGCGCGCCACATAGCCGGTCTTCTCCAGCGGCAGCAAGGTGCGCGTGACGCCCGATGCCGTCAGGCCCAGCTTCTCCGCCAGATCCACGCGCCGCAGGCGGCCGCCCGGCGCTTTCGACAAATGGTGCAGCAATACAAAGTCACCAAAGCTCAGGCCATGATGGGCGCCCAAGACCGTATCCAGCCGCCGCACCACCAAGGCCTGCGCCCGTGCCAAGCGCAGGCAAAACTCCAGCGCCACTCCCGAAACCTCTTCTTGATCCATGATTACTCCTTGAAAAATACTTGATAAAGCAAGTATATATTAAAAAATAAGGAAATGGTGCTTTTGGTCGGAAATAAAAAAGGCCGCCTGGATGGCGGCCTTCGGATCAGGCTATCGGGGGATTAGCGGTCGCCCCAGCTGCGGCGCTGGCTGTCGGGACGTGGGTTGCTGCCCTTGTAGCCGCCGCTGCCTTCGCGGCGGAAGCCGCCTTCGCTGCCGCGGTAGCCGCCTTCGCGCTGGCCGCCTTCGCTACGGAAGCCGCTGCCTTCGCTGCGGAATGGGGTGCTTTCGCTGCTGCGATAGTGACCTTCCTTGCGTGGGCCGGCGGTGCCTGGCTTGCTGAAGCTACGCTGGCCTGGCTTGCGGTTGTCGCCTGGTTTCCAGCCTGGACGCGGGGAGCGCGGCGGGGCGGATTTCTTCGGCTCGTAGCCTTCCACCACGTTGACCGGGATGGTCTGCTTGGTGAAGCGTTCGATGCGCTTGACGTGCATGCCTTCGGAGTGGTTCACCAGGGAGATGGCGAGACCGTTGCGGCCGGCGCGGCCGGTACGGCCGATGCGGTGCACGTAGTCTTCCGGGAACTTCGGCAGGTCGTAGTTGAACACGTGGGTGATGTTCGGCACGTCGATGCCGCGCGCGGCGACGTCGGTGGCGACCAGCACTTTCACGTTGCCGCGGCGCAGACCGTCCAGCGTGCGGTTGCGCGCGCCTTGGTGCATGTCGCCATGCAGGGCGGCGGCGGAGAAACCGGCGATGTTCAGGCGGTCGGCGATGGTGTCGGCGTCGCGCTTGGTGGCGGTGAAGACCACGGCCTGGTCCAGCGATTCGTCACGCAGCAGATGGTCCAGCAGACGGTTCTTGTGCGACAGGTCGTCCACGAAGTGCACGCGCTGCGAGATGTTTTCGTGGCGGTTGCTGGTGCTGGTGATCTGGATGACCAGCGGGTCCTTGGTGATGCGGCGCGCCATATTGCCCACCACGCCGTCCAGCGTGGCCGAGAACAGCATGGTCTGGCGGGTGGCCGGGGTGGCTTCGACGATTTTTTCGATGTCGTCGATGAAGCCCATGTCCAGCATGCGGTCGGCTTCGTCCAGCACCAGGATTTCCAGTTGGGAGAAGTCGATCTTGCCCGATTCCATATGGTCGATAAGACGGCCAGGGGTCGCCACCAGAATCTCTGGATTGCGCGACAGCAGCTGCATCTGTTTCGGGTAAGGCATGCCGCCCAGGATGGAAACAGCCTTGATGCGGCGCAGGTTGACGCTGTATTTATCGGTGTTCGTGGTGACTTGCAGCGCCAGTTCGCGGGTCGGGGTCAGCACCAGCATCTTCGGCTGGGCAGGACGGAAACGTGGGCGCTCGCCGCGCGCGCGCGCAGCTTGCTGTTCTTGATTGTGAGTGCGGCCACCTGCCGCAGGTTCGGCGTCGGCCAGACGGTGCAGCGATGGCAGCATGAAGGCTGCCGTCTTGCCGGAACCAGTCTGCGAAGACACCAACAGGTCTTTCCCTTGAATCGCGGCAGGCACGGCCTGCTCCTGTACCGGCGTCGGCTTGGTGTAGCCGGCGTCGGTCAGGGCTTTCAGGATGGAGGGATTCAGACCAAGGGTTTCAAACGTCATTCTTATCTTTCGTAAAAATCAGGCGCTCGTGCGGAAAAGCAGAACGCAGAATAGCAACGCTAACCAATAACGAAACGACTCTAATACTTTAGAAATTTCGGCACAAAAGCTTTGCGCCGGGACTGTGTCAGGTTTCGACACATAAGGCGGAGGGCTTTAAGCGGCACCAGATGGGATGCCGACAGAGGTTCGCGAAGCTGCTAGTTGTGTAATTCTTTGCAGCTGCGGGGTGTTGCAGCGCACAAGATGTAACTATACCGTATTTCCGAGCTTTTTGCACGGGTTTTTGTTGGCACCGCTGCAACGAAGCATAAAGTTATCATTAACTAATGGTATCCGGCTGCAAGCCTGCGGCGTGCATCCCTGCCTTGCAAAATAATAATTTTGCGAATTTAACCCCGTTTTGTATTGTGCTCCGTTTAATACCGTGAGTCGAATAACAGACCATAAGGGTTAAATCATGTTGATGCGAATATTTACATTTTTGCTGCTCCTGCTTGCGGCCCAGGCCCAGGCCCAGGCGCAGGCGCAGATCGCGCGCTGGCCATTGATGCGGGTGCCGGAGGCGAGTGAACCTGTGCGCTTGCAAAGCCTGGCGATACGCGGGGCCGTCAGCGGCAGCATGGCGGAAACCACGGTGCGCATGGTGTTCTTCAACCCGAACCTGCGCCAGCTGGAGGGGACGCTGGAATTCCCGCTGGCCGAGGGCCAGCAACTCACCGGTTTCTCCCTCGATATCGATGGCGCGCTGCGGCCTGCCGTGCCGGTGGAGAAAAAACGCGGCCGCGAGATTCTGGAGGCCGAGGAGCGGCGCGGCATCGATCCCGGCTTGCTGGAGCAGACCGCGGGCAATCAGTTCCGCTTGCGCGTGTACCCGATTCCGGCCGGCGGCAGCCGCACGGTGGAGCTGCGCTATGTCGAAACGCTGAAGCGCGAGCAGGGCCGCCTGGCCTGGCTGCTGCCGCTGTCCTACGGCGCGCTGCCGCAGGATACGCGGCTGGAACTGGATTTGAACGGGGTGCGCGAGGAGCCGGCGCTGATCGGCGCGACCGGCCTGCTGAATTTCGAGCGTCATGCCGGCGGCTATCGCGCGCATCTGGTACGCCCTCTCAAAGCTTCGGATGGTGCGGTGAAGCTGCTGCTGGATGCCGATTTGGCGCAGCGCGTGTATGTGCAGGAGTTTGGCGGTGCGCGCTACTTCATGGCCGAGTTGCCGGTCGGCGTGCAGCGCGTGGCGCGTGCGCTGCCAAAGGTGGTGGGGCTGCTGTGGGACAGCTCCGGTTCGGCCGCCAGCCATCCGCACGAAGCGCAGCTGCAGGCATTGGACCGGTACTTCAAGGCGCTGGGCCGCGCCGAAGTGCGCCTGATCCGCCTGCGCGACCGCGCCGAAGCGCCACAGGTCTTCCGCATCGCCGACGGCAACTGGGAGGCGCTGCGCAAGGCGCTGGCCGCCACCGTTTATGACGGTGCCAGTGCGCTGGGCGACTGGAAGCCGCAAACCGATGTGGGCGAATATCTGCTGTTCAGCGATGGCTTGAGTAATTACGGCAGTCAGCGCTTCCCTGCGCTGGCGGCAAACCAGCGCCTGTATGCACTGGCGCCGCAGCTGGGCGCGGACACGGCGCGCCTGGCCTCGCTGGCGGAACGCAGTGGCGGCCAGCTGATTGCCATCGATCCATTGCGTCCCGAGGCGGCGGCGGAGGCTTTGCTGAGCGACGGCCCGCAATTGCGTGCCATGAACGCTGCCGGCGCTGGCGAACTACTGGCCGATGTGGCTGGCGCGCGCGATGGCCTGCTGCGCGTTGCCGGCAAGCTGTCGGCCGCTACGGCTCGCATCGAGCTGACGGTGCTGGAGCAAGGCAAGCCGCGCGGCATCGCTTTCGACATCGACGCAGCCACACCGTCTGGCAGCCTGGCCGCGTGGTGGTGGGCCAGCCGCAAGCTGCAGGAGCTGGATGGCGAGTATGAGCTGCGGCGCGGCGCTATCCGCCGCCTGGGTGCGGACTTCGGCATCCCCACCCGCGAGACGTCGCTGCTCGTTCTGGAAAGGCTGGAAGACTATGTGCGCCATGAGGTATTGCCGCCGGAATCCATGCGCGCCGCCTACGAAAAACTGAAAATGGTGCGCGGCCAGCAGCTTGCGCAAAAGCGCCAGAAGCAGCTGGATAGTGTGGTGCGTGCTTTCGAGCGCAAGGTGGCATGGTGGGAGAAGGGCTATCCCAAGGATGCGCCCCTGCCGCCTAAACCCCGGCAGCCCGTGATTTTGCAGGATGGTGTCTTCGAAGAGCGTCAACGCCTCGTACCCCCGCCGATGCCAGCGCCTGCCCTGCAATTCGCCCCAGGCGGAACGACATCGAACTTTGGCCGCGCCGATACACGCATGGTGACGGTAACTGGTTCGAACATCTCATCCAGTGATGCCGAATCGGCGACCAGGCAAAACGGCGGCGCATCCATCGCACTGAAGAAATGGCAGGCCGATGCGCCCTATATCCAGCGCATGAAGGCTGCGGTGCCGGACAGGATTTATGCCGTGTATCTGGACGAACGCCCCTCCTATCTGAATAGCAGCGCCTTCTTCCTCGACGCCGCAGGCCTCCTGTTCGACAAGGGGCAGCGCGAGCTGGCGCTGCGCGTGCTGTCGAATCTGGCCGAGATGGAGCTGGAAAACCGCCAGGTGCTGCGCGTACTGGGCTACCGCTTGATGCAGGCCGGCGCGCCGGAGCTGGCGGTGCCGGTATTCGAGCAGGTGCAGTTGCTGGGTGAGGAGGAGCCGCAATCCTTCCGCGACCTGGGCCTGGCGCTGGCCGATTGCGGACGCTGGCAGCGCGCCGTGGACCAGCTGTACGAGGTTGTGCTGCGGCCCTGGGACGGGCGCTTCCCCGAGATCGAACAGATCGCGCTGGCGGAGATGAATGAGACGCTGGCGAAGGCGCAGGCCAAGGGCGTCAAGGTGGACGTGAGCCAGATCGACTCGCGACTGCTGAAAAACCTGCCGCTGGATCTGCGCGTGGTGCTGACCTGGGATGCGGACAATAGCGATATGGATCTGTGGGTGACTGATCCGAACGGCGAGCGTTCCTTCTATGGCCACCGCCTGACGTACCAGGGCGGGATGATGTCGCCCGATATGACGGGTGGATATGGGCCGGAAGAATTCTCGCTGCGCCATGCAAAGCCTGGCGTCTACCGGGTGGAGGCCAATTTCTATGGACACCGCCAGCAGATTGTTGCCGGCGCCACCACCTTGCAGCTGAAGTTCAGTACCGGCTTTGGCACGGCGGCGGCCAAGGATCAGATGGTAACGCTGCGCCTGGCGGGGCAGGGCAGCACGGTGCTGGTCGGCGAATTTGAAGTGAAGCCGAAGAAGTAAGCCTTAGTCCTTCAGTACTTGCAGGCGCTCCAGCAGCTCCTGTGGTACTGGATAGTTCGGGTAGGCCTGGCGGAAGCGCGGCCATTCCGCCAGTGCATCGCGCCGCAGGCCTGCTTTCAGCATTTCGTCGATGGCTGCCAGCCAGGCCTCGGGCGAGACGGCGTCCTGCGGAGGGGACATGACCCTGGACCCCGTGATTTGCACCCGGCGTTCTTCCATTGCGCCGCCTGAAACGGGAGGCGGTGCGCCAAACGATGGCGCCGGGTGGGCAGGTGGCGCCAGCGCTGCGGGTGGAGCCAGCTTCAATTCTGGCATGGCTTGCGGAGCGCGGTGGAACTCCTGCGCAGCAACATCGTTCGCGTTCGCCGGTGGCGCGGCGCGTTCGGCATCGTTCGGCGCGGCCGGAGCCGGAGCCGGAGCCGGAGTCGGAGCTGGAGCAGCAGCAGCAGCAGCAGAGCGGCTGGGCTTTGCAGCTTGAGCGACGCTTCGTTTTTCCAAGTCTTTGTCCGCTGGTGCATTCTGTGCCGCAGGAATGGTGATTTCCGTGTCTGCGATGGCTGGCGCTGGCGCAGGTTCGGCCGCCGGCTGCGGCGTGGCGATTTGCGTTTCATGCTCCTGCAATTTCAGCACCACGCTCAAGCTCAGCACGAAAGATGCCGCCAATCCCAGCGGCAGTTGCCAGCGCGTCCAGCGTTTGCGCGCGGGCGCTTGAGTGGCGGGCGGCGTTGCCGGTGCGTCGTTGGCGGCAGGCGTACCGGAATGTACGACAGGCGCGGCGGCGAGATCGGCTTGCACGGCCGCCAGGATAGCCGCATCCAGCGCGGCGGATGGCGCGGGCTGCGGCAAGGCCGCCAGCTTGCGCTCCAGTTCCTGCTGATCCAGGTCGTCCTTGTCGGCCTTCATGCTTTTTCCTCTTGCGGCTTGGCTTCATGCGCGAAATGTTCGCGCAGCTTGCGCATGGCATAGCGTAGCCTGCTTTTCACAGTTTCGCCCGGAACCTCGCACAATTGCGCGATTTCTTCGATGCTCAGGCCACTGAAATGCTGCAGCACCAGCGCATCTTTCTGCTCGGCGGGAAGCTGGCGGATGGCCGCATACAGCGCGCCGGTCTGCTGGCGCTGATCGAGCGCGGCGTCGGCCAGGGCAGCGGGCGGCGCCGCTTCGGCCAGCATATCGGCGATGAAATCCGCCTCCTGCGCCATATCGCCCAGCAGCACATCCTGCTGCTGGCGCTGCAGATCGCTCAGGCGGTTGCGGGCGATCTGATACAGCCAAGTGCGAAAGCTGCCCTGCGGCTGATAGCGGCTGCGCGCGTGGTGCAGAGCCAGCCAGCTGTCCTGCGCCACCTCGTCCACCCATTCACGGCGCGCGGAACGCCAGGCGATAAAGCGGTACAAGCCCCGGCTGTGACGGCGATACAGTTCCTGAAAAGCCGCCAGATTGCCGTCGCGGTAACGCAGCATCAGCTCATCGTCAGGCAGCTCGGACATGGATGGCCAGCGCAGCGCGGACGCTTATTGGTAATCGCTGGAGTTCAGGCCCATCACATGCGAGAAGCCGCCGTCCACATAGATGATGTCGCCGGTGATGCCGGAGGACAGGTCGGACAGCAGGAAGGCTGCCGTATTGCCCACTTCCTCGATGGTGACGTTGCGGCGCAGCGGCGCGTGGCTGGAGGCAAAGCCCAGCAGCTTGCTGAAGTCCTTGATGCCGCTGGCGGCCAGGGTCTTGATCGGGCCGGCCGAGATGCCGTTGGAGCGGATGCCATGCTGGCCCAGGTTCTCCGCCAGGTAGCGCACCGAAGCTTCCAGCGAGGCTTTCGCCAGGCCCATGGTGTTATAGAAGGGAATGGCGCGCATCGCACCCAGGTAGGACAGGGTGAGCAGCGAGGAACCGGGGCGCAGCAGCGGCAGCGCGGCCTTGGCCATGGCCGGGAAGCTGTAGGCCGAGATATCGTGGGCGATGCGGAAGTTCTCGCGCGTCAGGCCATCGAGGAATTCGCCGGCGATCGCTTCGCGCGGGGCGAAGCCGATGGCGTGCACGAAGCCGTCCAGATGCTCCCATTGCTTGCCCAGATCGGCGAACAGCGCGGCGATCTGCTCATCGCTGCTGACGTCGCAGTCGAAGACCAGCGCGCTACCGAATTCGGCGGCGAATTCGGTGATGCGCTCCTTGAAGCGTTCGCCGACATAGGTGAAGGCAAGTTCCGCACCTTCGCGGTGACAGGCTTGGGCGATGCCGTAAGCGATGGAACGGTTGGACAGAACGCCCGTGATAAGAATTTTTTTGTCTTGCAAGAAAGCCATGATCACTCCACACAAAACTGCTGCCATGACCGGCGCGCGCGGCGCGGCCCCGATCCATATGGCTTATTGTTATTTGAACTACGTTTATCGGCAGGCCGAAAAGCGGCGCCGCAAGAATGGAATTGTAGGGGGAGAGGAGCGCGACTGCAACAGATGGGCTGCAGTCGCGGTGTGCCGGTGTATCAGCGGATTAGTTGCTGCGGCGGTGGTTGGCTTTTTTGCCAGCTTCGGCGCGCGAGACGCGGGCCTTGACCAGGGAAACCGGGGCATTGCCGTTCGATTTGGCGGCGCCGGCCTGGCGATAATTGCTGCGCTTATTGCCGCCGCGGTCTGCTTCCAGCGCCACGGTGGCGTTGTCGGCGATTTCGGGCGCGATATCGTTGGCGCTGGCCGAGGTTTTCGGCACCAGAATGGTGGAGCCGGCTTTCAGCAGGGTTTTCTGCGGGATATTGTTCGCCTGGCGGATCACTTCCGGCGTGGTGCCGAAGCGCGAGGCCAGAGTCTCGATGCGTTCGCGCGCGCTGGTGATCTTGTGCGTGGTCCAGCTCGACAGGGCACGGCCCCATTGCGCCAGATTCAGGTGGAATTTTTCCGCGTTTTCCTTCGGCAGCAGGATCTGGGTCTGCTCGCTGCCGACGATCACCGGACGGTTGAATTGCGGATTCAGCGCCTTGAACTCGTCGATCGACAATTCGGCCAGCTGGGCGGCCAGGGCCAGGTCGATGTCGCTGGTCTTATCGACGGCGGTGAAGTAAGGCTGGTTCTGGATCATCGGCAGGGTCAGGCCGTACTGGGCCGGATTGGCGACGATATTTTTGACCGCTTGCAGCTTCGGCACGTAATTGCGCGTCTCGGCCGGCATCAGCTCGGCCAGGCTCTCGAAATCGGTGGGCTTGCCGGCGGCCTGGTTGCGTTTGATGGCCTTCTGCACCGAGCCTTCGCCCCAGTTATAGGCGGCTAGGGCCAACTGCCAGTCGCCGAACATATCGTACAGGCGCTGCAGATAGGTCAGGGCGGCATCGGTCGAGGCCAGCACGCTGCGGCGCTCGTCCTTGAAGGCATTCTGCTTCAGGTTGAAGTCGCGGCCGGTGCCCGGCACGAACTGCCACATGCCGGCCGCGTTCGCGGTGGACAGGGCTTGCGGGTTGAAGGCGGACTCGATGAAGGGCAGCAGGGCCAGTTCGGTCGGCATGCCGCGCTTTTCCAGCTCGCTCACCACATGGTAGAGATAGAGCGAGGCGCGGCGGGTGGTGCGGTCGATATAGTCGGGACGGGTGCTGTACCAGTTGACATGGCGCGTCACCAGGGAATTGTCCACGTCCGGAATAGCGTAGCCGGAGCGGATGCGGCCCCAAACGTCTTTTTCGCGGAAACCCTCTTCCCCGGCCGGTTTGGCGGCAGTCTTGGCGGAAGAAGGGAGATCGGAAGCGGAGGATTTGGCCGTGGCGGGCGAGGACAGCGGGATCAGATTCGTGGCGGCGGCAGTGTCGCCGGCCTGGCTGATCGCGGGCGCTGCGCCGATTACGAGCGCCGCCAACAGGGGAGTGTACTTAATTCGTGCTTGCATAGCGTTCCATTGTTGTCGCGAGAGAAACATCGGACGGACTATCATTAAACGTGGAGTGTAAGTAAGTTGCGGGGGGCGAGTCAAGGAAATATGTCATCCGGATGACAGTTTATTTGCGCTAATAATGGCGGCAAATACATGGGAATTAACATAAAACTTACGCTAAATAGCGGTATTTGGCACGATGCGCGCCGGGTGCGTACAATGCTGGCTGAGAGCAATGATTTACTTCAAGGAATAAGCTGATGAGTACCCCTGCCGCCGAGCGCGACGCCGTAATCGCCGCCACCGAAGAATGGCTGGAAAAGGCCGTGATTGGCCTCAACCTGTGTCCTTTTGCCAAGTCCGTGCACGTGAAAAAGCAGGTGCGCTACGTGGTATCGGACGCCACCACGCCCGAAGAGCTGCTGGAGCAGCTGATGGACGAGCTGCAACTGCTGGCCGATACCGATCCCGAGAAAGTCGATACCACCCTCTTGATCCACCCCCACGTGCTGACCGACTTCGAAGACTACAACGAGTTCCTCGACGTGGCTGACGCCGCGCTGGAAGATATGCAGCTGGTGGGCGAGCTGCAAGTGGCGAGCTTCCATCCGGACTACCAGTTCGCCGACACCGAAAAAGACGATATCGGCAACTACACCAACCGTTCGCCCTATCCGACCCTGCATCTGCTGCGCGAAGACAGCATTGACCGCGCCGTGGAAGCCTTCCCCGAAGCTGAAGACATCTTTGAAAAGAACATCGAAACGATGGAAAAGCTGGGCCACGAAGGCTGGGCCAAGCTTGGTCTGAAAGTGAAGTAATGGCCGACAGCGACTTACCGGAACGCCCCGACACCCCCTGTGTGGCCGTCTGCTCTACGACGTTTGACGAAATTTGCCGCGGCTGCGGCCGCAGCTATGTCGAAGTCGCCCACTGGGTCTCGATGAGCGCCGAAGAGAAAGAAAAAGTCTGGGTACGCATCCTGTCCCAAGGCTACCCCCGCCGCAACGGCTGACCCCGTGTCCACCCTGGTGCCAGGCACCAAGCGGACACGGACTCAAGCGCAGGTACTTTGCGCCAGATCAAACTCAATAGCTGCCGATGAAGTCTTTCTTGCCGATGTCGAGGCCGTTGTGGCGCAGGATGTCGTAGGCGGTGGTGGCATGGAAGAAGAAGTGGGGCAGGGCGTAGTGCAGCAGATAGGTCTGGCCGACGAAGTGCTTGGTCTTTTCGCCGCTGCCGGTGGTGATGGCGCGCGCTTCGCTGCCTTCGATCGCGTCCTGCGGCAGGCTGTCGAGGAAGGTCAGGGTGCGCGTGATGCGCAGCTTGAGCTCGGCGATGGTCTTTTCCGTGTCTTCATAGGCGGGCACGTCCTGGCCGGCCAGGCGGGCGCCGGCGCCTTTGGCGAAGTCGGCGGCAATCTGGATCTGGCGCGTGAAGGGCAGCATGTCCGGGAACAGGCGGAATTGCAACAGCGCGTTCGGATCGAGCTTTTTGTCCTCGACATGGGCTTCGGCTTTCACCAAGATGGCGTGCAAACTGTTCAGGATCTGCTTGAACACGGGGATGGATGCGGAATACATGGAAAACGACATGGCAGGCTCCTGTTAAAAAGTTTGGCGATCATAGCAAGTTTGCGCCGCTTATGCCGGGTCAATGTGTTGCTTTGTGATGGCTGTTCGCCCGTTTTATGTGCATAATTGCTGTTAGATAATTGTCTGATTGCCCAACCGATGCCATTTCAACCAGCCGCCACGGCACCGCTTCTGCATGGCCAGTAATTTTTATCGCAGCCTGCGCCTCCGACTGAGCGCCCTCTACGGCCTATCCATTTACGGCGCTTTAATGCTGGTCGTGTTTGGCGGCCTTGTCATTCCCGCGATTATCGGCAGTTATCTGCTGATCGGCGTGCACGAGCAGCAGTCGGCGCGCACCGCGCTCAACGAGTCGCTGCAGCGCAATGCCGACATCCTGGCTTTAGGCATGCAGGAATCCTTGTGGAATATGAATGCCGAATCGGCCAATTCCCTGGTCGAATCGGTGATGCGCGACCGTTCGGTGCTGCAGGTGGAAGTCACGGGCCAGGCCGATACCCAGTTTATCCATGTGGAGGCGCCCAAGCGCTCCATCGGCAATGTCTACCGCGCCGAGCGCGAAATCATGGTGCGCGGCGAGCGGATCGGCCGCATCATGGTCGAGATGGACGATGCGCGCAGCCAGCAGGAGCTGCGCGAGAAACAGCTATCCTATGTCTTCGTGCTGGCGGCGCAGCTGACGGTGTCGCTGGTACTGATCGTGCTGTTCCTGAACGCGCGCCTGATCAAGCCTTTGCGCAAGCTGATGCGCTTCTCCGACCGCCTCTCGCATGGCGATTTCGAAACGCGCATGGAACTCTCCAGCGGCGATGAGCTGGGCCGTCTGGCCGGGCAGCTGGAGCAGATGCGGGTGGCGATCAAGCATCTGTTCGAGGATATCGGCCAGCGCGAGGAGCGCTTCCGCACCATCGTGACCCAGGTGCCGGGAGCCGTGTTCCGCTTCCGTCCCGATGGCCCCATCGATTTCGTCAGCGACGCCATCGAGGATATCTCCGGCTACAGCGCCGCGCAGTTCATGCGCAGCACCACCCACTCCTGGGCCAATCTGATCTGCCCGGAAGACCGCAAGATGCAGCGCCGCGCCGTGACCCAGGCGATCAAGGACGGGCGGCCTTACGAAATCGAATACCGCATCATCGACGCCAGCGGCACCGAGCGCTGGGTGGCCGAGAACGG
The DNA here is from genome assembly GCF_013369485.1 of Massilia sp. BJB1822. Classification (GTDB taxonomy): domain Bacteria; phylum Pseudomonadota; class Gammaproteobacteria; order Burkholderiales; family Burkholderiaceae_D; genus Rugamonas. The sequence continues at coordinate 118,961 of NZ_JABWEB010000013.1, read as the reverse complement.
CCAGCCGCAGCCTTCCGACGCCGGCAGCGCGCCTTGGGTGGACGGCATCATCTCCGACATCAGCCCGCGCAAGAACAATGAGATGCGCATCGAAGCCCTGCTGGCCGAGCAGAGCGCGATCCTGGACAACGTGATGTTCGGCGTGATGTTCGTGCGCAATCGCGCCATCGTCTCCGTCAACCGCCGCTGCGAAGAACTGTTCGGCTACGAGCCGGGCCAGATGCTGGGCAGCTCGACCTCGATCGTGTTCCCGACCTCCTTCGACTTCGAATCGGCCGGCGCGCGCCAGTACCCGACCCTGAGCAACGGCGAGTACTTCAGCGAAGAGCGCCATTACCGCCGCAAGGATGGCACGCTGTTCTGGTGCATGGTCAGCGGCTGCGCCATCGACCATAGCCGTCCGAACGAAGGCAGCATCTGGGTCTATGCCGACATCACGGCGCGCAAGGAGGCCGAGGACAAGCTGCGCCTGTCGGCCACTGTGCTGGAGCACATCGCCGACGGCGTGATGGTGATCGATGCGCGCGGCACCATCGTCGCCGTCAATCCGGCCTTCACCCAGATCACCGGCTATACCGAAGAGGAGGCGCTGGGCCGCGACCGCATGCTGACCCGCTCCGGCCGCCAGGACGATGCCTTCCACGAAGGCTTGTGGAAGGAGCTGGAAACCACCGGCTACTGGCGCGGCGAGATCTGGAACCTGCGCAAGAACGGCGAGCAGTATCTGGAGTGGCTGACCCTGAGCGCGGTGCGCGACAGCCGCGGCATCGCCACCTATTATGTGGGCGTGTTCAGCGACATCACCCAGGTCAAGGAATCGCAGGAAAAGCTCGATCACTTGGCCCACCACGATCCGCTCACCGCGCTGCCCAACCGCCTGCTGTTCAACGACCGCCTGCAGCACGCCTTGCAGCGCGCCGGACGCGAAGGCGAGCAGTTGGCGCTGCTGTTCATTGACCTGGACCGCTTCAAGAACGTCAACGACACCCTGGGCCACCACATCGGCGACGAGCTGCTGAAACAGGTGGCGCATGCGCTGTCGGACAAGCTGCGCGAAGGCGATACCCTGGCGCGTCTGGGTGGCGACGAATTCATCGTCCTGCTGGAAAACGTGGACGGCCAGTTCAGCGCCAGCCTGGTGGCGGAAAAGCTGGTGGGCATGTTCGAGCAGCCCTTCATGGTGGCCGGACATGAGCTGTTCGTCACCTGCAGCGTGGGCATCAGCCTGTTCCCGGAGGATGCGCAGGACATCAATATGCTGATCCGCAATGCCGACGTGGCCATGTACCAGGCCAAGGCGCGCGGCCGCAACGGCTACCGCTTCTACGCGCCGTCGATGACGGGCGAGGGCGTCGAGCGCCTGCGCCTGGAAACCTTCCTGCGCCGTTCCATCGAAAAGGAAGAAGTCTTCCTCAACTACCAGCCCCAGGTCGAAATCGACACCGGCAAGCTGATCGGCGTGGAAGCGCTGCTGCGCTGGAACCATCCGGAACTGGGGCTGGTGCCGCCGTTCCGCTTCATTCCCCTGGCCGAGGATACGGGCTTTATCAACCAGCTGGGTAAATGGGTGCTGTACGAGGCCTGTCGCCAGATGGTGCGCTGGCAGGAAGCCGGCCTGCATGTGCCGAAGATTGCCGTCAACCTCTCGGTCAAGCAGTTCGAGCGCGGCTCCATCGTCAGCATGGTGGCCGACATTCTGCGCGAGACGGGGCTGGAGCCGCAGCGCCTGCAGCTGGAGGTGACGGAATCGGTGATCATGAATACCGGCGACGCCATGGCCTTCATCAACGACCTGCACAAGATAGGCGTCGGCTTGGCGATCGACGATTTCGGCACCGGCTATTCCTCGCTGGCGTATTTGAAGCAGTTGCCAGTGCAGACGCTGAAGATCGACCGCTCCTTCATCAAGGATATCTCCACCGACGTCAATGACGAAGCCATCGCCATCGCCATCATCCAGCTTGGCAAGAGCATGAACCTGTCTGTGATCGCCGAAGGCGTCGAAACCGACGAACAAGCCGCCTTCCTGCTGCGCCACGGCTGCAACCAGGCGCAAGGCTACTACTACAGCCGCCCCGTCACCCCCGAAGACCTGCTGCAGCGCTGGAAAAGCTGAGCTACAGCTCAGCCCGTGTCCACCATGGGGTCAGACCCCAATCGGACACGACCTGGGCTGTAGAGTCGATACCTTTGCGTGCGTGACAGTAGAGCTTGTGTCCGATTTGGGGTCTGACCCCATGGTGGACACGGACTCGACTGTGGAGCTGTCGGCTTAGAGGGCGGCGTGGAGCAGGGTGCGCAGATTGCAGTCTTGCTGCCATTGGCGGCGCTCGGCGCTGCTGGCGGCGAGGCGCTGCAGTTCCTCCTGGCTGATTTCCGCCTGGGTTTCGATCAGGCGCTGGGCGACATTGGCGTCGGGCAGCATGGTGCCGAAGAAGGCGACAGTGTCGTGGCGCTGGATCAGCAGGGTGGGGAAGTTTTCCACATCGAGGTCGCCGACGACGTCGGCATGGTCTTCGATGTCGACCCAGAGGAAGTATTTGTCCGGATTGCGCGCGGCCAGGCTTTCGAACGTGGCGCGGTAGCTGCCGCAGGTGCCGCACCATGCGGCGCACAGGCAGGCGACGATCAGACGGTCCTGGGCCAGGGCGGCGGCCACTTCGGCGCGGTTGTCGGTATCAAGGGTGGTGGCGTGCATAGGGTGGGTATTGTACATCGCTGCGCTGGGCCGTTGCTGCCTCGGCGGGTTAAAATACCGGAATGCCGATTATCCTTGCAATTGAAACTTCCTCCGAAATGGCCAGTTGCGCGCTGCTGCGCGGCGACCAGATTTATTCCCGCGAATCGTCGGGCGTGCGCACCCATTCGCAGTCCGTGCTGCCCATGATCCAGGAGCTGCTGGCCGAAGCGGGCATCGCCCTGGCTGACGTCGATGCCATCGCTTATGGTGCCGGTCCCGGTTCCTTTACCGGCGTGCGCACCGCCTGCGGCATCGCCCAGGGGCTGGGCTTCGGCGCGGCCAAGCCGCTGCTGCCTATTGTGACGCTGGACGCCATGGCCCTGGCTTGCCGCCAGCAGCATGGCGCTGACACCGTGCTGGCCGTGCTCGATGCCCGCATGAACGAGGTATATTGGGCGCAGTACCGTTTCGACGGCGAGGCGCCGCTGGCGGTGCTGCCGCCGGTGCTGTCCGTGCCGGAAGGCGTGCAGCCTGCCGCCGTGGATGGCGCGCTGATCGCTTGCGGCAACGGTTTTGCGGCGTATGCCGAGGCCTTGTCCGGCCTGGCCTGCGCCGCCGGCGCCCATGCGGCGCTGATGCCGCATGCGGTGCAGATCGCGCAGCTGGGCCGCATTGCCTTCGCCGCAGGCCAGGGCGTGACGGCCGCCGCCGCCCAGCCCCTGTATCTGCGCAATAAGGTGGCGTATACCAAGGCTGAACGCGAAGAAATGAAGGCTGGCGGAGCGGGCGCATGACGCAGCAATGGGATCTGGCGCGGCTGATTTACGAGCCGATGCAGGACAGCGATCTGGATGAGGTGGTGGCGGTCGAGCAGGTTGTTTATCCCCATCCCTGGAGCCGGACCAATTTTGCCGATTCGCTGAACCAGGGTTATCAGGCCTGGGTGCTGCGCGATGCTTCGCGCGAGCTGCTGGGCTATTTCCTGATCATGGGCGCGGTGGACGAAGCCCATTTGCTGAACGTGGCCGTGGCGGCGCGCTGGCAGGGCAAGGGTTTGGGACGCTTTCTGCTGAACCAGTCCGTGGCTTGCGCGCGCGGGCTGGGCATGGAATCGATGCTGCTGGAAGTGCGTCCCTCGAACGAGCGGGCGCTGGATATCTACCGGCGCTATGGCTTCATTGAAATCGGGCGGCGCAAGGCTTACTACCCGGCGGCCAACCAGCAACGCGAGGACGCAATCGTCATGCGGTTCGAATTATGAGTCAGGCTTCACAACGCAGTGCGGTCTTCCTGGCGGAGATGGGTATCGCTCCGCATTGGAAGCTGCGCCAGCACGCCGATGCGTTCCTGGACGAGGCGCAGGATGCCGCGGCTGTGGATGCAGAAGTGCTGTCCGAGATGCCGGCGAGTGTGCCGCATGCCGCGGAAACCGTGCATGCCGCGCCTGTGCCATCCGCCCCGCAAGCTGCCGCCCCTGCCGTGCAGCCGGCAGCGCCCGTAGCTGTGCCGCCCGCTGTAGTGCCGGCCGCCGCAGCGCCGGATGACTCGACTGCCTGGTTTGACGATGCGCCAACGCCGGCGCCGGCCCCAGTAGCCGCCGCCCCAGCGCCCATGCGCGCACCGCCCCCGCCCTCCCAGCCCGCCGCGCAGCGCCCGGCCGCACCGCGTGCGCCAGCACCGCAGCTGGACGATTCGACAGCCTGGTTCGACGATGCCCCCATGCCGGCGCCAACCCCAGCGCGCGCGCCAGCTGCTGCGACGCCGGCAGCCGGTCCCGTATCCGATGCCGCCATCGCCGCCATGGATTGGCCGCAGCTGCAGGCCGCCGTCAAATCCTGCACGCGCTGCGAGCTATGCCACAGCCGCAAGGCTGCCGTCCCGGGACGTGGCGACCCGCATGCGCAGTGGCTGGTGCTGGCCGCCGCGCCTAGCACTGCCGACGAAGCCGATGCCGCCGTCGGCGGCAATGCCGGCCCGCTCAGCGCCGAAGCAGGCAAGCTGCTGGACAATATGCTGAAGGCCGTCGATCTGAGCACGGCCGAAGGCGCTTATATCGGCACGCTGGTGAAATGCCGTCCGACCGCCGCCGACGGCAGCGAGCGGGCGCCGAGCGCCGACGAGGTGGCAGCCTGCCGTCCATTCCTCGACCGCGAGCTGGAATTGAGCGGCGCGCGTCTGCTGCTGGCCATCGGCCATCCGGCCGGCAAAGGCTTGCTGGGTGCGGCCGCGCGCGGCAAGGTTCTGCGCTACGACGGCCGTCCGACCGTGGCGACCTACCATCCGGCCGACCTGCTGCGCCGTCCGGAAGACAAAGGCAAGGCCTGGGCCGATCTGTGCCTGGCCCGTTCCGCCCATGCTGGACGCCTCTGACAGCGCCAGTCCCTTGAGCTACCAGGCGCGCTTCCACCGCGCCTGGGGCCATCTGACGCGGCCCCCGGTACGCGCCCTGGCCTGGCTGCTGGATTCTCCCGATCTGCTCGATCCCGCCTCGCCGCATTGGCAGGACCGCATCGCCACCCTGGGGCCGCCCAGCGCCGCCACCGCGACCTGGCTGGCCGCGCTGGATGCCGACCCGGCCCCGCTGGAAGCGGCGCTGGGCAACAAGTTCTACTCCCGCCTTGGCCTGTATGCCGAAAAGCTGATGGCCTTCTATTTCGAGCAGCATGGCGTGCTGCAGGCGCACGGCCTGCAAGTACGCTCGGCGCGCAATGAAACCGTGGGCGAGTTCGACTTCCTGCTGCGGCAGAGGGGAGAGCTGGTACATATCGAATTCGCCACCAAGTTCTATCTGCTGGATGGCCAGCCCGATCCCGGCAACTTCAACCGCCTGGTCGGTCCCAATCTGGCCGATACCCTCGGCCTGAAAATGCGCAAGATCTTTGCCCAGCAATTGCAGCTGGCCTGGCATCCGGCCGCTCAGGCGATGCTGGCGCAGCCGGTGGACAAGGCGCAGGCGCTGATCAAGGGCTGGCTGTTCTATCCGCAGCAGAATCCCCCCGTCTTCGAAGGCGTCAGTCCCGGTCATTGCCGCGGCCACTGGCGCACGCTGGAAGAATTCGGCGCAGTGGCAGGCGAGCGCTTTGTCGTCATGCCGCGCCTGCAATGGCTGGCGCCCCTGAAAGCCACGGCGGCGCCAGTCAATGGCGAGCCGGCGCCGACGCCGCCCGCTCAGGAGCGGGATGCCTTGCAGGCGCTGTTGCGGGAGAAGTTTGCGCAAGATCCGTCGCCGGTGATGGTGGCGACGGTCAGGGAGGAAGCGGGCTGGCTGCTGGAAACCGAGCGCGCCTTTGTGGTGCCGGACGACTGGCGCGAGCGCGCCGCCGCCCGCCGCAGCGCGGGCGACTTGCCAAGTTAGCTCAGTGTTTGTGTTCGCCGATCAGCGAGAGCGAATCCTTCTCGCGCTGATTGGCCGCATGCAGGCGCATGATGTAGTACATCAGACCGGCCACCGACAGGCCGAACATGATGATGATGGTGTTCAGGCCCAGGCCCAGGCGCAGCATCAGCGAGTACATCGCCAGCATGGTCAGGATGGACAGGTTCTCGTTGAAGTTCTGCACCGCGATCGAATGGCCGGCGCTCATCAGCACGTGGCCGCGGTGCTGCAGCAGGGCGTTCATCGGCACCACGAAGAAGCCGGACAGCACGCCGATCACCACCAGCAAGGCATACGCCACATACACCGAATGCACCAGCGGCATGCAGGCCACGATGATGCCCATGGCGATGCCAAGCGGGATCACGCTGAGCGAGTTGCGCAGGGTGATGATGCGGGCCGACATGACCGCGCCCACCGCCACGCCGATGGCGACCACGCCGACCAGGGTGGTGGCTTTGTCGAAGCTCATGCCCAGTGCCTTCTTGGCCCATTCCACCACGATGAATTGCAGGGTCGCGCCGGCGCCCCAGAACAGGGTGGTGACGGCGAGGGAAATCTGGCCCAGCTTATCTTTCCACAGGATGTTGACGCAGCGGGAGAAGTCGGCGATCAGCTTGACCGGATTGCGTTCCTGGTGTTCGTAGACATAGCCGGTATCGGGAATGCGCAGATTGAACAGTGCCGCCAGCACGTACACGAAGCCCAGCACCACCAGGGCCGATTCGGTCACGGTATCGATGCCGGTTTCGATCAGGGGCATATCGAAGTTGAGCAGCATGGTGGCGGTCTTGCCCGCAACCAGGGCACCGCCCATGACGGTGCCCAGAATAATCGAGGAAATGGTCAGGCCTTCGATCCAGCCATTGGCGGCCACCAGTTTTTCAGCCGGCAGCAATTCGGTCAGGATGCCGTATTTGGCCGGCGAATAAATTGCCGCACCGAAACCTACGATAGCGTAAGCCAAAAGCGGATGCACATGCACGAAGAGCAGCATGCAGCCGAAAATCTTGATCAGGTTGGCGATGAACATGACCCGGCCCTTGGGCAGGGCGTCGGCGAACGCGCCGACAAAAGCGGCCAACAGCACGTAAAACAGTACGAACGACAGCTTAAGCAGCGGCGTGATCCACGCCGGGGATTTCATCGAAATGAGCAGGTCGATTGCTACGAAGAGCAGCGCATTATCCGCCAGCGACGAAAAAAACTGCGCTGCCATGATGGTATAAAAACCACGATTCATTCTGGGGTGACCTGGAAACTTATCTTGGCGTGCTTTATACCATAAATAAATGACAGTCAGTAGTTTCAGCCCTCCAGCCCAGGGACTGCGCCTTATTGCGGCGGAATGCCGCCTGCCGGCGCGCGGCTCATGAAGCGGCCCAAGAGCAGGCTGGCTTGCTGCTTCGCCAGATTCTGCTGCTGATTGTTGAGCTGGCTGATATCCAGCCGCTTCGCATAGTGTTCGCCCAGCTGTTCGCCGAACAGCTGCCAGGCATAGGCATTCACCATATCGCCTTCCGCTGCATACAGCCGCGTCAGGACTGCCGGCATCTGGCCATGGCCGCCCACCGCCGCATCGGCGAAATGACGCTTGCCGACGAAGCGGGGATCTTCGTCCAGCTTGTAGCCATCCTCTTCCAGCAGGGCCGGGCCTTCGTAATAATATTGCTGGCCCAGCTGCAGCAGGGCATAGATGTCGCCGGCCTTGGCCCGCTTCTGCAATTCCTTCAGCGGCAGCGTGAAGTATTCATCCGGTGTGTAGTAGCCGCCTTCTTTCATCTGTTCCTTGCGCCGTTCGATGGCCCGGGGCCGGTTTTCCGCCAGTGGGGCTGCGCGCCCGAAGGGCGAGCGGGCCCAGGATGGACTGTCCAGACTTCCCGGTGCGGCCTGCGTGGCCGGTGCGGCGGCCTTGCCAGCTGGTGCGGTGGCCGCGGAGAGGTGTGCGGATGGTGCTGCCGGCGCGGCGTTCTGCTCGCTGGGCCAGGCGAAATAGAGAAGGACTGCGGCCATGGTGGCCAGCGCGAAAAATGTTTTCATCAGATGGCTTACAACATGCCTGGCTGCCGGCCGGTTAGGTCGGCAACCAGGAAATCAGGAAAGAAGCAATTTAGGGATTGCAGGCGCCCCAGGCCCAGCCGTTTTGCAGCGCCAGGATCTGCGCTTCCCGTTGGCTGCAGGCGGGGAATTTGTAGGTCATGCGCGACTGCAATCTGGGCGAGATGCAGACGGTGTAAATGCCGGGCGTGGCGCCGTTCGGGCAGGTCGGGCCTGGCGGTTTCGGATTGGGTGGCTGTGGCGTCGGATTCGGATCGGCCGGGGTGGACCAGAAGGTCGTGCCGTAACGATGTTCGGCATCCCACAGCGTGATGTTCAGGGCGCCCGTGGTGGCGTGTACGCTGAAGCCATAATTGCCCGGTGCGCGGCCACCGGTATTGCTGGACCATTTGGCATTGCCGGCATCGTCGTACTGCACCAGGTTGCCATCGGGCTGCATCACGGTATGGGTGGCGCCGCTGGAGTAGCTGGCCCAGATCGGGGTGCCGCCGGTACAGGTATTGCTGCGCGGGCGTTTGTAGACCACCAGATTGCTGTCATGCTGCTGAATGACGCAGTATTCGCCACCGGTTTCGATGAAATCGCCGGCGCGCAGCACGCCGCCAGTTGGCAGTTCGCGGTAGGCGGTGGCATGGGCGCTCAGGGAAGCCAGTGCCGCCAGGGCGGCGGCGCAGATTTGCAGATAACGCATTAAGATTTCCTTAAGGTTGAGAAAATGAAAATAGTACCTTCGGGAAATCTTGTCAAAACTAGCAGAATGTAACGGTGCGGCGGGAATTCGATAGCAGTGGGGGCTTGACACTGCAGCCATATCTTTAGCCTGGCTCGGGTAAAATATCGGCTCCCTCATTTTGTCCGGAAACTCCATGCCTAGGCCGATTCTCGCAAGTATCCATATTGACTCGATGAAACATAATCTGGCGCGCGCCAAAGCTTGCGCGCCGGGTTCGAAGGCCTGGGCGGTGGTGAAGGCGCATGCCTATGGGCATGGCCTGGAGCGCGCCATGCGCGGCTTTGCTGCGGCCGATGGCCTGGCCCTGGTGGAATTCGACAATGCGGTGCGTCTGCGCGAGCTGGGTTGGACCAAGCCCATGCTGATGCTGGAAGGCTTCTTCGACGCGGCCGATATCCAGACCATGGACCAATACCAGTTGAACGGCGCCGTGCATTGCGGGGAGCAATTGGCGCTGCTGGAAGCGGCGCGTCCGGCGCGCAAGCTCGATGTGCATCTGAAAATGAATACCGGCATGAACCGCCTCGGCTTCAAGCCGGAAGCCTTCCGCGCCGCCTATGCGCGCCTGCGCGCCATCCCGCATGTGGGCGAGATCACCCTGATGACCCACTTCGCCAACGCCGACGAGGCGGCCCATGCCTGCCTGCCGATCCGCGAGCAGATCCGTCGCTTCAAGCTGGGCGCGGACGGCCTGGCTGGACCGCTGAGCCTGTCCAATTCGGCTGGCATCTTCCAGATGGATGCGCTGGACGGCGAACTGGTCAGTGACTGGATCCGCCCCGGCGTGATGCTGTACGGCGGCACGCCGGGCGGCAAGAGCGCCGAGGAATTCGGCCTGCGCCCAACCATGACCCTGGCCAGCGAAATCATCGGCGTGCAGCAGATCGAAGCCGGCGATTATGTCGGCTATGGCAGCCGTTTCCAGGCTGCGGGCAGCATGCGCATCGGCGTGGTTGCCTGCGGTTACGCCGACGGTTATCCGCGCCATGCGCCGGTGGATACGCCGGTGCTGGTCGATGGCGTGCGCACCCGCATCGTCGGCCGCGTCTCGATGGATATGCTGACCGTCGACCTGACGCCGCTGCCGCAGGCGCAAGTGGGCAGCCGCGTGGTGCTGTGGGGCGAGGGCATGCCGATCGACGAGGTGGCGACGGCCGCCGGCACCATCGGCTATGAGCTGATGTGCGCCCTGGCGCCGCGCGTGCCGGTCGTTGAAGGCTGAACATGGCCAAGGCAAAAACCAACTACACCTGCAGCGAGTGCGGCGGGACCAGCAGCAAATGGACCGGCCAGTGCGCCGCCTGCCAGCAGTGGAACACGATGGTGGAGACGGTGATCGAGGCGCCCGGCGCCAACCGTTTCTCGCAAAGTGCGCACCAGGCGCTGGCCCAGACCGCGCCGGTGCTCTCCCTGAAAGACATCGAGGCGCTTGATGTGCCGCGCTTTGGCACCGGCATCGAGGAATTCGACCGGGTGCTGGGCGGCGGCCTGGTGGCGGGTGGCGTGGTGCTGATCGGCGGCGATCCCGGCATCGGCAAATCGACGCTGCTGCTGCAGGCGCTGGCGAATATGGCCCAGCTCAAAAGCGTGCTGTATGTCAGCGGCGAGGAATCGGGTGCCCAGATCGCGCTGCGCGCCAAGCGCCTGGCCGTCGATGCGCATGAGTTGAAGCTGCAGGCCGAAATCCAGTTGGAGAAAATCCTCAACACCCTGCATGAGCTGAAGCCGCAGGTGGCCGTGATCGACTCCATCCAGACCCTGTATTCGGATGCCCTGAGTTCGGCCCCCGGTTCGGTGGCCCAGGTGCGCGAGTGCGCGGCCCAGCTGACCCGCATGGCCAAACAGAGCGGCGTGACCATCATCCTGGTCGGCCACGTGACGAAAGAGGGCGCCCTGGCCGGACCGCGCGTGCTGGAACACATCGTCGACACCGTGCTGTATTTCGAGGGCGACAACCATTCCAGCTTCCGCCTGGTGCGCGCCATCAAGAACCGCTTCGGCGCGGTGAATGAGCTGGGCGTGTTCGCCATGACGGACAAGGGCTTGAAAGGCGTGTCCAATCCATCGGCCCTGTTCCTGTCCCAGCACGATAATCAGGTGCCCGGTTCCTGCGTGATGGTGACGCAGGAGGGCACCCGTCCGCTGCTGGTGGAAATCCAGGCCCTGGTCGATGCCAGCCACCTGCCGAATGCGCGCCGCCTCTCGGTCGGCCTGGAGCAGAACCGCCTGGCCATGCTGCTGGCCGTGCTGCACCGCCACGCCGGCATTGCCGCTTTCGACCAGGACGTCTTCATCAACGCCGTCGGCGGGGTGAAGATCACCGAGCCGGCCGCCGACTTGGCGGTGCTGCTGGCCATCAATTCCTCGATGCGCAACAAGGCGCTGCCGCCCGGTTTCGTGGTCTTTGGCGAAGTCGGACTGGCGGGCGAGATCCGGCCCGCGCCGCGCGGCCAGGAAAGGCTGCGCGAGGCAGCCAAACTGGGCTTCTCGATCGCCATGATTCCCAAGGCGAATGTGCCGAAACAGCCGGTCGAAGGCATGACCATCATCGCTGTCGAGCGCATCGACGATGCCTTCAGCCGCTTGCGAGAACTGCAATAGTTTGTATTTGGCAATTTTGAACTGTTAGGCGATTGAATGCGCAGTAGAATACCGCGTGTTCCGACCGTGGCGCGCTGGCACCACGGCTTGGCGCGCTCCGCGCCATTTCTGTCCTGATACTCAAAAGAGCGATTAAAGTGCTAGCAGACCAAAGACAAGCGGCGCGCAAGATCCTGCGCGTGAAAGCAATGATTTTGATGGATGGCGGCACCCCGATGGCGGCCCGCACCTTCGACCTCGGCACCACCGGCATGTCGGTGACAAGCGATCATAAAGTCGAGATCGGCAAGCTGGGCCAGGTGGTCTTCGAGATGCTGGTGGAGGGCAAGCCGCAGTTGCTTACTTGCCGTTCGAAAGTCACGCAATGCATTTTCAGCGGCGACGAATTCAAGGTTGGTTTCGCTTTCCAGAACCTGGATCAGGCCGTACTGACGGCCTTGACGCGCTTCATGCGCTGAGCCGGGGCGGCGGTGGACAGGGCGGGAATTCCGCCTCTGTTCGCTGTTTTGAAAAAGCGCTAAACGTGGATAATAATTAAGATCATCCCTCGGACCATCTATCTTTTCCCACGGATACTCAGCCATGATCAATTCTTCCCTCGTTTCTTCCATGTATGGCAATAGCGGCAGCCTGGGCGGCCTCGGCTCACCCTCGTCCGCCGTTTACGCCAAAGTGGAGCGCGCGCTCGCCGGCCAGGCGGGCGTGGCCCAGCGCCTGAACACCAGCCTGGCCAGCAGCCAGACCAAGCTGTCCGGCCTGGGCCAGCTGCAGAGCGCGCTGGCCGACTTCCAGGCGGTGGCCAAGGGCTTGTCGGGCAGCGGGCTGAGCACCAGTGCCACCTCGTCCGGCAAGGGCGTGCTGACGGTGAGCAGCGGCGCCACGGCCAAGGCGGGCAGTTATGCGGTCGATGTCAGCCGCCTGGCCCAGGGTCAGGTTCTGACCAGCGAAACGCAGCTGTTGAGCAACGCCAAGATCGGCACCGGCGCGCCGGCCAGCATCAAGGTCGAGTTTGGCGTGCAGGGCGATAAAGGCTTTACGCCCGGCAAGGACGCGGTCAAGAGCATCACCATCGACAGCAGCAATAACACCCTGGACGGCATTGCATCCGCATTCAAGGCGGCTGGCATCGATGCCAGCGTGGTCAAGACCGGCGGCGGTTTTGCGCTGGCGATCAAGGGCGCGGACGGCGAGGCGCAGAGCATGCGCATCAGCGTCACGGGCGATGCGGCGCTGAAGGATATGCTGGCGTATAACGGCACGGCCAATTCCAAGCTGACCCAGACCCAGGCGGCCCAGGATGCACTGCTGACGGTGAACGGCAAGCAGGTCCAGAGCGCCAGCAATACCCTGGACAAGGCCATCGACGGCTTGAAACTGACCCTGACCGGCAAGGGCAAGACCGATGTGACGGTGACGCAGGACGCCAGCCAGATTGCATCCAATGTCAGCAAGTTCGTGGACGCCTTCAACAGCCTGAACACCCGCCTGGCGGTGCTGCAAAAAGGCGATCTGAAATCGAATAATGCCGTGGCCCAGGCCAGCACCCAGCTCAGCCAGCTGATGCGTACCGGCGGCGGCAATGTTTCGACGGCAGCGCTGGCCGATGCCGGCATCAGCTTCGACAGCGCGGGCAAGGCCCAGCTCGACGAGAAAAAACTCAAGGCCGCGATCGCCGCCGATCCGGCCGCTGTGTCTGCGCTGTTCACCAATGGCGGCAAGGGCATTGCCGACCAGGTGAACAACCGCATCGACGGCTTGACCGGCAGCGACAGCGCGCTCAAGCGGGAAGTCGCTTCGGTCGGCAAGGAAATCACCAATCTCAACGGCAAGCGCGCCGAACTGTCGAAGGCGCTGACGGCCCAGGCCAATGCCCTGGTCAAGCTCTACACCCAGCAGGAGCAGGCCGGCAATAATCCCGCGCTGCCAGGCTACACCGGACCGCGCTCGCTATTCGATATGCTGGCTTAAAAATCGCCGCAAGCCTTTTTCGCCCCGGGTGCGGCGGGCGCTTGCATTCGGTGGCACAATGCCGGATCATCTCGCTTTTTTGGCGAGTTCCTTTTCATTGGAGGCGGGAATTATGGCGGTGAATGGTTGGGGTAAGCGTTTCGGTCTGGGTCTGCTGGCGGCTGCGGCCATCGTGGGCCAAGCTCAGGCGCAGCAGGAAGAGAAAGTCCTGAACATCTACAACTGGTCGGACTACATCGCCGACGATACGATCAAAAACTTTGAAAAAGAAACGGGCATCAAGGTCCGTTATGACGTTTTTGATAATAACGAAATTCTCAATTCCAAGCTGGCCGCCGGCAAGTCGGGCTATGACATCGTGGTCCCGACCGCGCAGTGGGCGCGCCTGCAGATCGACGCCAAGTTGCTGCGCAAGCTCGATAAGAGCAAGCTGAGCAACCTGTCCAATCTGGACCCGCACATCCAGGCCAAGCTGGCCAAGATCGATCCCAATAACGATTACCTGGTGGACTGGCTGTGGGGCTATACCACGGTCGGCATCAATGTCGGCAAGGTCAAGGCTGCGCTCGGCACTATGCCCATGCCGGACAATGCCTGGGAACTGATCTTCAATCCGAAATACGCGTCCAAGCTGAAGTCCTGCGGCGTCTCCTTCCTCGACTCGCCGTCGGAAGTGCTGCCGGCCGCCCTGATCTATCTGGGCAAGCCAGCCTTCTCGACCTCGGCCGCCGACTACACGGAAGCAGGCAAGATGCTGAGCGCGATTCGTCCTTACGTCACCCTGTTCAGCTCCTCGGGCTATATCAATGATATGGCCAACGGCGCCGTCTGCGTGGCTCTTGGCTGGTCGGGTGATATCAATATCGCGCGCCAGCGCGCCATCGATGCCAAGAACGGCCAGCAGATCCAGGTGCTGGTGCCGAAGACCTCGGCCGCCCTGATGTTCGATACCATGGCCATTCCAGTCGATGCGCCGCATCCGAACAATGCCCATCTGTTCATCAACTACATCTTGCGTCCGCAGGTGCACGCTGGCCTGACCAATAAGGTGTTCTACGCCAATCCGAATGCGGCCAGCGTCAAGCATGTGCGCAAGGATATCGCCGAGAACAAGAACGTCTTCCTGTCCGACGAGGACAAGAAGCGCATGCAGGCGCCGGAAGCGGTGCCGGCCGATATCCGCCGCAATATCACGCGCGTCTATACCAAGTTCAAGACCGGCATGTAAAAATGATGAAGGCTCCGGCTACGGACATTCGCATGTCCGCAGCGGGAGCCTGAGCTTCTATGAAGCTTCGAGCTATTCGTGATAGCGGTCCAGCAGCTTGTGGTGACTTCCCCGGCCTTCCGCCACAATCTCAAACACGATGAGTCCGATCATGCAGGCGAAAATACCCATGGTAAACAGGGTCATCATGATACATGCAGCACCCTTTCAGGCGGCTGCCCCCCTAGTTGATACAGCTAAACTTTAGCAGGCCAGGAACAATTTTCAAGCCCTGCCGGGGGACGCCGCGCGCCGGTGTTGCTGGCTTACTTCACCACCAGGTCGGACGACATCACGGCCTTCAGATACAGGCTGGCCGGCTCGCCCGGCTCGCGCTGCACGAACCACCAGGCGGCGGCCTTGCGCATCTCCCATTCCTGCACCGCGCCCGTCATTAACAGCGCGGCGGTCTGGCCCAGGGTCGGCTGGTGGCCGACGATCAGTACGGCCTCCTTGCCGGCCGGCCAGTTGGCGGCGCGCAGGATAGCCTCGGGGTCGGCGTCCGGCGCCAGATCGGGATGGGTCTTGAATTTGCGGCCCAGCGCTTCCACCGTTTGCAGGGTGCGCACGGCGGGACTGACCAGGATGCGGCAGTTTTCCGGCAACTGGGAATTGAGCCAGTGGCCCATGCGCCGCGCCTGCTTCTGTCCCTTGCCGGTCAGGGCGCGCTCCATATCGGGCAGATCCGGTCCGCCCGCTTCCGCCTCCGCGTGACGCCACAGTATCAGGTCCATGCTGTCTCCCTGTTCAGCTGCCCGCCTGGTCGGCTGGCGTGCCGAGGATATCCATCAGATGCTGCTGGGCGCCGAACAGGACTTGCTTGCCGCGCGGCTTGCGCCGCAGGTAGTGGCCGTCCGGTTCCAGTTCCCAGGCATTGGTATTATCCTTCAGATAGGGATTCAAGCCCTCGGTGATCACGCGCCGCTTGAGCGCCTTGTCCAGCACCGGGAAGGCCACTTCGATGCGGCGGAACAGATTGCGGTTCATCCAGTCCGCGCTGGCCAGGTAGACGTCGTGGGCCAGGTCGTTGCGGAAGTAATAAATGCGGCTGTGTTCCAGGAAGCGGCCGATAATGGAGCGCACCCGGATATTTTCCGACAGGCCCGGCACGCCCGGCTTCAGCGTGCAGGCGCCGCGCACGATCAGGTCGATCTTCACGCCATCGTGGGAGGCGGCATACAGTGCGCGGATCACCGATTCGTCCACCAGCGCATTGACCTTGACGATGATGCGGCCCGGCCGGCCGGCGCGCGCGATCTTGGCCTCGTTGCGGATGGCCTTGATGATTTCGCTTTGCAGGGCGAAGGGCGCCAGCCACAGGTGGGTCAGCTTTTGCGGTTTGGTCAGGCTGGTCAGGTGCATGAAGACTTCGTTGACGTCCTTGCCCAGGTGCGGGTCGCAGGTCAGCAGGCCGAAGTCGGTATAGAACTTGGTCGTGGTCGGGTGGTAGTTGCCGGTGCCGAGGTGGGCGTAGTAGCGCAGCGCGCCTTCTTCGCGGCGGATCACCAGGGCCATCTTGGCATGGGTCTTCAGGCCCACCACGCCGTATACCACCTGGGCGCCGACCTGTTCCAGCTTGTCGGCCCAGTTGATATTGGCTTCTTCGTCGAAGCGCGCCATCAGCTCCACGATCACGGTCACTTCCTTGCCCATGCGCGCGGCGGCGATCAGCGCTTCCATCAGATCCGAGTTCATGCCGGTGCGGTAGACGGTCTGCTTGATCGCCACCACGCTCGGATCGAGGGCGGCGCTGCGCACGAAGTCGATCACGGTCTGGAAGCTCTGGAAGGGATGGTGCAGCAGGATGTCATGCTCGCGCAGGGTGGCGAAGATGTCGCCGCTGGCCACTTTCGTGACCGAACCGGGGAAGAAGGGCGGGAAGCGCAGCGACGCATCCTTGACGTGCTCGATGATCTCGTTCAGGCGCACCATATTCACCGGGCCGTCAACGCGGTACAGGCGGCTCTGGTCGAGGCTGAACTGGTCGAGCAGGAATTGCGACAGTTCGGGCGGGCAGTTCTTGGCCACTTCCAGCCGCACCGAACGGCCGAACTGGCGGCCTTGCAGCTCGCCTTTCAGCGCCTGGCGCAGATTTTTCACCTCGTCCTCGTCGACCCACAGGTCGGAGTCGCGCGTCACGCGGAACTGGGAATAGGCGATCACTTCGCGCCCGGCGAACAGATCCGAAATATGGGCGTGGATGATGGAGGAGAGCAGGCAGAAGGCAATGCCGCCGGTGCCATCCGACAATTCGTCCGGCAGGCGGATCACGCGCGGCAGCACGCGCGGCGCCTTGACGATGGCGATGGCGGTGCCGCGGCCGAAGGCATCCTTGCCGCTCAGTGCGACGATGAAGTTCAGGCTCTTGTTGACCACTTGCGGGAAGGGGTGGGCCGGATCGAGGCCGATCGGGGTCAGCAGGGGGCGTACTTCGCGTTCGAAATACTCCTTCACCCAGGCGCGCTGTGCATCGTTGCGCTCGCTATGCCGCAGCAGGTGCACATTCCTGGCCGCCAGTTCCGGCAGCACTTCGGTATTCAAGACTTCGTACTGGCGCTTGACCAGGGCGTGGCACTCGTTGCTGACTCGGTTCAGCGTCGCCACCAGGGCAGGGTGCTCGGACAGGGCGCCATCGACGCTGGCCGCCGCCAGCAGGCTGGCCACGCGCACTTCAAAGAATTCATCGAGATTGCTGCTGACAATGCACAGATAGCGCAGGCGCTCTAATAAAGGAATCGCCGGATCCTCGGCGTTGGCCAGCACGCGGCGGTTGAACATCAGCTGGGAGATTTCGCGGTCCAGCAGGATGCTGTTCCTGTTTGCTTCCATACGCATATCAGGCTTCATGGTTTGGTCTATTACTTTTCATTAACAGATGATTAATTTTAGCCTTTTTTTCACATCAGCGCGGCCCGCGAGAGAGTGTAAATGTGAAATATGACAACTTCGTGACTTTCTGTCATATTTCCCCGGAAAGGGGTGGGGAAATATGACAAAGCGGGCTGCCGCCCCTCTGGAAACGCCAAAGTCATAATTTTTTTCATATGTCATAAAGCTGTCATATTGGTTCGCTAGACTGCGCAGCATTCAAACCGTAACCCCCAAAGAGGATCTTTGATATGCGTATGAAACAACTGTTGACCACTTTCGTAGTAGGCGCTTCCGCTGCCCTGGCGTTCGGCACGGCAGCCGCGGCCGACATGACCGGCGCCGGCGCGACCTTCCCTTACCCGATCTATGCCAAATGGGCTGAGCAGTACAAAGCCGCCACCGGCAACGGTTTGAACTACCAGTCCGTCGGTTCCGGCGCTGGCGTGAAACAGATCAAAGCCAAGACCGTCGATTTCGGCGCCACCGACAGCCCGCTGAAAGGCGAAGAGCTGGACGCGGAAGGCCTGACCCAGTTCCCAGCCATCATGGGCGGCGTGGTCACCGTGGTGAACGTTGACGGCCTGACCCCTGGCCAGCTGAAACTGACCGGCCCTGTGGTCGCCGACATCTACCTGGGCAAAATCACCCAGTGGAACGATGCCGCCATCACCGCCCTGAACCCAGGCGTGAAACTGCCGGCCGCCGAGATCACCGTGGTGCACCGCGCCGACGGCTCCGGCACCTCCTTCCTGTTCACCGACTACCTGTCGAAAACCAGCCCTGAGTTCAAAACCAAGGTTGGCGCTGGCACGGCAGTGAAATGGGTGACCGGCGTGGGCGGCAAGGGCAACGAAGGCGTGGCCGCCAACGTGCAGCGCATCAAGGGCGCGATCGGTTACGTGGAGTGGGCTTTCGCCAAGAAAAACAAGCTGCAGCACACCCAGCTGAAAAACAAGGATGGCAACTTCGTGCAGCCTGACGACGATAACTTCAAAGCTGCCGCCGCCAATGCCGAATGGACCAAGACCCCAGGCTTCGGCGTGGTGCTGACCGACCAGGCTGGCAAAGCTTCCTGGCCAATCACCGGCGTGTCCTTCATCCTGATGCACAAAACCCAGGCTGATGCCGCCAAAGGCAAGGAAGTCGTGAAGTTCTTCGACTGGGCCTTCAAAAACGGTGGCGCCGCTGCCGCTGAACTGGACTACGTGCCGCTGCCACCGAGCGTGGTCAAGCTGGTGCAGGATTCCTGGAAAGCCAACCTGAAAGACGCTTCGGGTAAAGCCGTCTACTAATCAGTCTGCCTCCTCGGTCCCGGCCGAGGAGGCTAGCCGGGACCCGTCGGCCGCAGCTTCCCGCTGCTTCGCTTGCGGCTCCCGGCTAGCCTACACCTAAAACAAGATACCATGAGTGCAGACCTTACTTCCCCGCCTATCCGGATTACGGAGTCCCCCGTGAATGAAGCCGCCGCCCAGGCCGCCATGCATTCGACCATGCGCAAGCAGCGCATCCAGGACTTTATTTTCCATAAAATCACGATGCTGTTCGCCCTGTCCGTCCTGTTCGTACTGGTCGGCATCATCATTTCCCTGATCCTCGGCGCCATGCCGGCTCTGCAGCAGTTCGGGCCGGGCTTCATCACGCGCGTCGAATGGGATCCGGTCAACGACGAATACGGCGCCCTGATCGCCATCGTCGGCACCCTGGCCACGTCCGGCATCGCGCTGTTGATCGCCTTCCCGGTCAGCTTCGGCATCGCCCTGTTCCTGACTGAAATCTGCCCGGTCTGGCTGCGCCGTCCGATGGGCACGGCAGTCGAGCTGCTGGCCGGCGTGCCGTCCATCATCTACGGCATGTGGGGTCTGTTCGTGTTTGCCCCGCTGTTCGCCGACTATGTGCAGCCGCTGCTGAAATCGACCCTGGGCCTGCTGCCCTTCGTCGGCGTGCTGTTCCGCGGTCCGACCATGGGCATCGGCATCCTGACCGCCGGCCTGATCCTGGCGGTGATGATCATCCCGTTTATCTCCTCGGTGATGCGCGATGTGTTCGAAATCGTGCCGGCCGTGCTGAAAGAGTCGGCCTACGGCCTGGGCTGCACGCGCTGGGAAGTGGTGCGCAAAGTGGTGCTGCCTTACACCAAGACCGGCGTGGTCGGCGGCGTCATGCTGGGCCTGGGCCGCGCGCTGGGCGAGACGATGGCCGTGACCTTCGTCATCGGCAACGCCAACAAGCTGTCGGCCACCCTGTTCTCGCCGGGGAACTCGATCGCCTCCACCCTGGCCAATGAATTTGCCGAAGCGTCCTCGCAGCTGCATGTGTCCTCGCTGTACGCGCTGGCCCTGATCCTGTTTGCGATCACGTTTATTGTGCTGTCCGCCGCCAAGCTGATGCTGGCTGGCATGTCCCGTAAAGAAGGTGTGAAATGAAGCAGGCCATCAATCCCGTCTACCGCAAGCGCCTGTTCGCGCACCGCATCGGCATCGCCCTGTCGGTGGGTGCCATGATGGTCGGCCTGATCGCCCTGATCTGGATTCTGGCGACCCTGCTGATCAATGGCTTCCATGGTCTGAACCTGGCGCTGTTCACGGAAACCACCCCGGCCCCGGGCAGCGAAGGCGGCGGCCTGGCCAATGCCATCGTCGGCAGTCTGCTGATGGTGGGCCTGGCCACGCTGGTGTCGACTCCGATCGGCATCCTGGCCGGCATCTACCTGGCCGAGTACGGCGAAGACAATAAGGTGGCCCAGCTGACCCGCTTCGTCACCGACATCATGCTGTCGGCTCCGTCCATCGTGATCGGCCTGTTCGTGTACGCCATGTATGTGGCCAATGTGAAGCACTTCTCCGGCTATGCCGGCTCCATCGCCCTGTCGCTGATCGCCGTGCCGGTGGTGGTGCGCACCACTGACAATATGCTGCGCCTGGTGCCCAACAGCCTGCTGGAAGCGGCTTTCGCCCTCGGCGCGCCGCGCTGGAAAGTGGCCATGATGGTGCGCCTGCGCGCCGTCAAGGCCGGCGTGGTGACGGGCGTGCTGCTGGCCGTGGCCCGCGTCTCGGGCGAAACCGCGCCGCTGCTGTTCACCGCCCTGAACAACCAGTTCTTCAGCGCCGACATGAACAAGCCGCTGGCCAATCTGCCGGTGGTGATTTACCAGTTCGCCATGAGCCCGTATGACAACTGGCGCGCCCTGGCCTGGGGCGGCGCCCTGCTGGTGACGTTCAGCGTGCTGGCCCTGAACGTGCTGTCGCGCACCGTCTTCACGCAGAAGATACCGAACTAAATCGAAAATATTTCACATGAGCCAAGAGACCATGAGCAACAAGCGCAAGATTATTGAAATTTCGGGCCTGAACTTCTACTACGGCAAGACCCGCAGCCTGAACAATGTGAACCTGGACATCCACGAAAAGCAGGTGACGGCCTTCATCGGCCCGTCCGGCTGCGGCAAATCGACCCTGCTGCGCACCCTGAACCGCATGTATGACCTGTATCCCGGCCAGCGCGCCGAAGGCACGATCGCCTACCGCGGCCGCAACATCCTCGACGCCGACCAGGACGTGAACATGCTGCGCGCCAAGGTCGGCATGGTGTTCCAGAAGCCGACCCCGTTCCCGATGTCGATCTACGACAATATCGCTTTCGGCGTGCGCCTGTACGAAGACCTGTCGAAAGGCGAAATGGACGAGCGCGTCGAATGGGCGCTGAACAAGGCCGCGCTGTGGACCGAAGTCAAGGACAAGCTGGGCAAGAGCGGCCTGTCCCTGTCCGGCGGCCAGCAGCAGCGCCTGTGCATCGCGCGCGGCGTGGCGGTGAAGCCCGACGTGCTGCTGCTCGACGAGCCGACTTCGGCGCTGGACCCGATCTCGACCTCGAAAGTGGAAGAGCTGATCAGCGAGCTGAAGCAGGATTACACCATCGCCATCGTCACCCACAATATGCAGCAGGCGGCGCGCTGCTCCGACTACACGGCCTATATGTATCTGGGCGAGCTGGTGGAGTTCGGCGAAACCGACCAGATTTTCATGAATCCTGCGCGCAAGGAAACCCAGGATTACATTACCGGCCGTTTCGGCTGATCACACAATATAAAATTACACTACATATCCGGAGAGCAGCATGATTGGCGAGCATTCTTCCAAACAGTACGACAACGAACTTGAAGCGATCCGCTCCAAGGTGCTGCTGATGGGCGGCATCGTGGAAACCCAGTTCCTCGATGCGATGACCTGCTTCCGCATCGGCAATCTGGAGCGCGCCGAGCGCGTGATGCGCGAAGACGATTCCGTCAACCAGCTCGAAGTGCAGCTGGACGACGCCTGCAGCCACCTGATCGTGCGCCGCCAGCCGACGGCCAACGATCTGCGCACCGTGATGGCGACCATCAAGGTGATCACCGACCTGGAACGCATCGGCGACGAAGCGACCAAGATCGCGCGCACGGCCAAGAGCCTGCACAGCCGCGGCGCCGTCACCGTCAACCATTACGAAATGGTGCGTTCCATCGCCAACGCCACCAGCGATATGCTGCACGATGCGCTGGACGCTTTTGCCCGCAACGATGGCAAGCAGGCGCTGCAGCTGATCGCCCAGGATGCGATCATCGACCACGAATTCCGCTCCATCATGCGCAACCTGATTACCTTCATGATGGAAGATCCGCGTACAATCTCGGCGGCGCTGGATACGATGTGGGTGGCGAAAGCCATCGAGCGTATCGGCGACCATGCGAAAAACATCGCTGAGTATGTGATTTACGTGGTGGAAGGCAGGGATATCCGCCATACCCGTACCGTGCCGCCCAGCGAAGAGGCCAGCGGAGAATAAAGATTTATGGCATCCGACAAGACGACTGTACTGATTGTAGAAGACGAACCGGCGATTGTTGAACTGGTAACATTTTCCCTGCGCGATTCGGGCTGGAACTGCGCGGCCGTGCAAAGCACCCAGGAGGCGTGGGACTTCATCCAGAAGCGCACGCCCCAGCTGATCCTGCTGGACTGGATGCTGCCCGACCAGAGCGGCCTGCGCCTGCTGGCCCGCATCCGCGGCGACCGCCAGTTCAACGACATTCCCGTCATCATGCTGACCGCCAAGAGCATGGAAGAAGACAAGCTGGCGGGCTTGAACGGCGGCGCCGACGACTACATCACCAAACCCTTTTCGCCGCGCGAGCTGCTGGCGCGCTCCAAGGCGCTGTTGCGCCGCAAGAGTCCCGAGCATGCCGATTCGACCATGCGCGCCGGTCCCATCACGCTCGACCCGGTCAGCTGCACCGTGTCCATGGGCGAGAACAAGATCGACATCGGCCACGCCGAGTACAAGCTGCTCAAGTTCTTCCTGGCCCATCCCGAACGCGTGTTCTCGCGCAGCCAGCTGCTGGACAAGGTCTGGGGCGACCATGTGGTGATCGAGGAGCGCACGGTGGATGTGCATGTGCTGCGCCTGCGCAAGGCACTCAAGGAAGCGGAACATCTGATCAAGACGGTGCGCAGCGTCGGTTATATGCTGTCTGAAAAATCATGAATCCGAAACTGCTGTTCTGGGTCCCGGCGGCTCTGCGCATGGGCCTGATCCTGGCCGGGGTGGGCGTGCTGTGGTGGCTGTTCGGCGCCATGCCGGCCCTGGTGGCCGCCTTTGTCGCGCTGCTGGTGATGGTCTTCGTGCAGCTGAATTATCTGTACCAGCTGAGCGACTGGCTGGACGATCCGAAAAGCGGCAAGCTGCCCGATGGCTGGGGCGCGTGGACCAGCATCTTTTCCCGCCTCTACCGCCTGCGCCGCGACGATGAAAAGAACGAGGCCGAGCTGACCGAATGGCTGGCGCGCTTCCGCCAGGCCATGCATCTGCTGCCGGACGGTGTGGTGATCATGGACGACGTGCTGTTCCTGGAGTGGTGCAATCCGGCCGCCGAAGAGCATCTGGGCCTGCGCCATGACCGCGACAAGGGCATGCGCGTGACCAATCTGGTGCGCAGCCCGGACTTCATGGATTATCTGATCCTGGGCCGCTACGACCAGCCGCTGACCTTGAGCTTCCGCGAGCGCAAGCTGATCGTGCACATCATCCCGTTCGAGAACCGGCGCCAGATTCTGGTGACGCACGATATCACCGAGACCCAGCGCGCGGAAATGATGCGGCGCGACTTCATCGCCAACGCTTCGCACGAGCTGCGCACGCCGCTGACGGTGATTGTCGGCTTCCTCGAAATCGCCGCCTCGGAGGATCTGGATGCCGCCACCCGCGCCGCCCATCTGAAGCTGATGACGGAGCAGGGCCACCGCATGCAGCACCTGATCGAGGACATGCTGACCTTGTCGCGCCTGGAATCGGTCGACCATCCGCTGCGTCCCGAACATGTGGACATCGGCAAACTGATGGAGCAGGTGCTGCGCGAAGCGCGCGGCCTGTCGGCCGGCAAGCACGAAATCGATATGACGGTGGAAGCGGGCGACGTGATGGGCAGCGCCGAAGAGCTGCACAGCGCCTTCGGCAATCTGGCCTCGAACGCGGTGCGCTACACGCCGGCTGGCGGCCGCATCCATCTACACTGGCGCGACACGGCCAAGGGCGTGCAGTTCGTGGTGGAAGATACCGGCATCGGCATCAGCCCCGAGCACATCTCGCGCCTGACCGAGCGTTTTTACCGCGTCGACAAGAGCCGCTCGCGCGAAACCCAGGGCACGGGCCTGGGCCTGGCCATCGTCAAGCACGTGCTGCTGCGCCACAGCGGCAGCCTGACCATCAAGTCCGAGGCAGGGAAGGGCAGCTCCTTCATCGTCACCCTGCCCAAGTCCACGGCCGCCGCGCCCCAGCCTGAACTGCTGGCCGGCTAAGCCCTCCGCCGCCGCCCGGATCCGGGCGGCGGCGTTTGCCTGCCAGCTTAGTCTTTACCCGAGGACTGATCAATATCGGGGTCCAGATCAGGATGGGCGGCGATGATTGGGTGCATGAGCCTGAAATACGCTTCACTCATAACCATTGCCACGCCAGAACGCATTTCCCGTTTGAGTTCCTCGCCTTCGATTTTTTCGATGGTTTGGCAGATCTTATTCAGCGTGCTGTTTAATTCCTGCGCATTCTGCATAAGTGATTCGGCGATATTTCTTTCCATATTTTCTATACATCCCAAATTTGGCAAGGTTTTATTGTACGATCAGATCTGAACTACTACAGTTAAGCAACTGGTTGAGTCCAGCCGGCAGCAGCTTGAATGAAGGAAATTTTGGTGATCCAACGATTCATAGTGGGAGTCTCCGTAGCATCGGCGATCAGCTTCGCCTGCTACGTATTTACGCTGTCCGCAATGAGGCCATTCACCCCGTTCCTGGCAAGCATTCGCGTCACAGTACCCGAAGCGTATCTGGCTGCTCTGGTAGCTTTGAGTATTTTTGTCATCGTCTTGTTGCGGCTACTTAGGGGTTCCAAGGTGAAAGACGAAATGGAGCGGGTTCTCAACCTCGAGGGCGACTAGCTTGCTTGAGCGTCGCTTCCTTAATGGGTGTGGCACCGAAGGGGTTTAAGCCCGATTTCAAGGTAGGTGAGGCTTCTTGCGATACAATCTGTCCGCCGAAAACGAGCAGATCTGTTTATCCCAATGCTATTGAAACGCCTGATTCCCCTACTGGCGGCCGCTTTGCTGGCCGCCTGCACCACGCCGTCCCCACAACCCAAGCAGCCGTATGTGCCGCCGCTGAACCCGGTGCCGGGCGCGCCTGCGGTGCCGGAAACGACCATCGTCGCGCCGCCGCAGCAACCGGTGGCGGTGACGCCGCCTGCCCAGCGCAAGATCAAGATCGGCCTGGCCCTGGGCGGCGGCGCCGCGCGCGGCTTCGCCCATATCGGCGTGATCAAGGCGCTGGAATCCCAGGGCATCGTGCCGGACCTGGTGGTTGGCACCAGCGCCGGCAGCGTGGTCGGCGCCCTGTACGCGGCCGGCAATTCGGCCAGCAAGCTGCAGCGCATGGCCTACGATATGAACGAGGCCGAAATTTCCGACTGGGCCATGCCGCTGTTCGGCAAGTCTTCTGGCGTGCTGAAAGGCGAGGCGCTGCAAAGCTATGTGAATAAAGCCGTGCAGCACCGGCCCATCGAAAAGCTGAAGATCCCCTTCGGCGCCGTGGCGGCCGACTTGAAAAATGGCCAGCCGATCCTCTTTCAGCGCGGCAATACCGGCATGGCGGTGCGCGCCAGCTCGGCCGTGCCGGGCGTGTTCCAGCCGGTGACCATCGGCAGCCATACCTATGTCGATGGCGGCCTGGTGGCGCCGGTGCCGGTGCGCTTTGCGCGCGAGATGGGGGCGGACTTCATCATCGCCGTCAATATCTCGACCCAGACCGACGCCCAGGCGGCGATCTCTTCGCTGGAAGTGCTGATGCAGACCTTCAGCATCATGGGCCAGCGCATCAACCAGTTCGAGCTGAAGGAGGCCGATGTGGTGATCCAGCCGCCGCTGGGCCGCATGGCCAGTAATGACTTCAACAACCGCGCCCAGGCCATCCAGGCCGGCGAGCGCGCCACCATGGCGGCCATGGCCCAGCTCAAGCAAAAGCTGAAAGCCATGCGCGAAACCCCGGCCGCCCACTGACAACCACCGATAAGGAAACCAGCAAATGCAAAGCAAGCCCTTTCTGACCCTCGACGACGTAAAGAAAATCGCAGCCGCGGCCGAAGCGGAAGCCAAGGCGAATAACTGGCCCGTGACCATCGCCATCTGCGACGATGGCGGCCATATGCTGTGGCTGCAGCGCCTGGACGGCGCGGCGCCGATCTCTTCCCATATCGCGCCGGCCAAGGCGCGCACCTCGGCGCTGGGCCGCCGCGAATCGCGCATCTACGAAGAGTTGATCAATAACGGCCGCGTGTCCTTCCTGAGCGCGCCCGAAGTCGAAGGCTTGCTCGAAGGCGGCGTGAACATCGTGGTCGACGGCCACACCATCGGCGCGGTCGGCGTTTCCGGCGTTAAATCCTCGGAAGATGCGCAGATTGCCAAGGCGGGCATCGCCGCCCTGGTTTAATCTGCCGCCCGGCGCAGGAGCAGGGGGGGGGGCTTCATTTGATAAGAAATGAAGTTTGTCTTTTTGCAGCCAATCAATTACTCTTCATGCAATTTTAACTAATTGCTATTTCGCATCAGATGTTGCCAACTTAACTGAGGGTGCGGCAGCGGGAGAAATGAAGATGAAATTGATGGCTATGTCCATGGCGCTGGCGCTGGCCGGTATTTCGGCAACTGCGGCAGCAATACCCGTGGCGAAGACTTTCGATACCCGGGCTTTTGCGGTCGACGCAATATGGCAATCGCATGAATGGGGCGCCCAGCTGATTGGGGAAACGGAGCGGGCCGCGAGCTTTTCTCTGCCGCTGAGTGCGCTGAATTTCACTACCGACGGGCATCTTACACAATACGATGCCGCCGACTTGCGGTTTCATATACAGACCAAACCTGGCTATCGGGTCACCGGTTTTGCATTGACAGGAATGCTGGTCGGTGAAGTGCGACGGGGAAATCACGTGGCGACCGCAGGCAATGGTGGCGGGCTTAACCGGGCCAGCGCATATGTGCAGGCCTCCACCTTTCAGCCGACGACGGACTATATGGGAGCCGAACTGCAGGCCGCATATCTCAATGGCAGCCAGGCCTTCTCGCTTGTGGCAACGGGGCGGCCGGTTCCTGACTCCTTCTATTTGAATGTGATGGCTAGCGCCTATGTGAGGGAAGTGCCCTGGGGCGAAATATACTGTGGGGGACAGGGTGGTTGCGGCGAAGGGCGCTATGCTTATGCCAGCATGGCGTATAAAGATCTGGTGTTGACGATAAATACGGCGCCCGTGCCGGAGCCTGAAACTTACGCCATGCTGCTCGGCGGCCTGGCCTTGACCGGTTTCCTGGCGCGCCGCCGCCAGCGCAAGGCGCAGTAGCCGGCGTAAAAAACGCCGCCGGGCAGGCGCGCACGGCATTGCCGAAAGGGTGAGATTGGGTTATAATTCAAAGGTTTAGCCAATCACCATAGACCGTAGCGCCTACCACATCCTCCATATTCAACTGACTTGCAAGCCGGCCCTCAAGCCCGGTTCCTTGCCGGTCGTCTGACGTGGCGTCGCTACGGTAACTTTATCAGGAGTTGCCCTTGCCGCCATTTTTTTCTGGCCCAGCCGTTCCAGCCATCCTGGCCCTCGCTGACGGAACTATCTTCAAAGGTTTTTCTATTGGCGCCGCCGGTCATACGACGGGCGAAGTCGTCTTTAATACCTCCATCACCGGTTATCAGGAAATCCTGACCGATCCCAGCTATTGCCGCCAGATCGTCACCCTGACGTATCCGCATATCGGCAACTACGGCATCAATCCTGAAGACGTAGAGTCGAGCAAAGTCCATGCCGCCGGCCTGATCATCCGTGACCTGCCGCTGCTGGCGTCGAACTTCCGTTCCACCCAATCCCTGTCCGATTACCTGAAGGCCGAGAACATCGTCGCCATCGCCGGCATCGACACGCGCAAGCTGACGCGCCTGCTGCGCGAAAAAGGCGCGCAGGCCGGCGCCATCCTGACCGGCACCCAGGGCAACGAGCCCTCCGTGGCGCAGGCGCTGGAACTGGCGCGTTCCTTCCCTGGCCTGGCCGGCATGGACCTGGCCAAGGTGGTCTCGACCAAGACCGCCTACGAGTGGACCGAGACCGAGTGGACCTTGGGCGAAGGCTACGGCAAGGTGGAGAATCCGCGTTTCCACGTGGTCGCTTTCGACTACGGCGTGAAGCGCAACATCCTGCGCATGCTCGCTTCGCGCGGCTGCAAAGTGACGGTGCTGCCGGCCCAGTCCAGCGCGGAAGACGCGCTGGCGCTGAATCCGGACGGCGTCTTCCTGTCCAACGGTCCCGGCGATCCGGAACCATGCGATTACGCGATCAAGGCCACCAAGGACCTGATGGCGAAAGGCATTCCGGTCTTCGGCATCTGCCTCGGCCACCAGATCATGGCCCTGGCTTCGGGCGCGAAAACCCTGAAGATGAAATTCGGCCACCACGGCGCCAACCACCCGGTGCAGGATCTGGACAGCAAGCAGGTGCTGATCACCTCGCAGAACCACGGTTTCGCCGTGGACGCCGCGACCCTGCCGGCCAACTGCCGCGTGACGCACAACTCGCTGTTCGACGGTTCGCTGCAGGGCTTTGCCCGCACCGACACGCCGGCGTTCTGCTTCCAGGGCCACCCGGAAGCCTCGCCTGGCCCGACCGACGTCGCCTACCTGTTTGACCGCTTCATCTCGATGATGGAAGCCGCGGAGAAGAAATAAATGCCAAAACGTTCTGATATTAAAAGCATCCTGATTATTGGCGCTGGCCCGATCATCATCGGCCAGGCCTGCGAATTCGACTACTCCGGCGCCCAGGCCTGCAAGGCTTTGCGCGAAGAGGGTTATAAAGTCATCCTGGTCAACAGCAACCCGGCGACCATCATGACCGACCCGGACATGGCCGACGTGACCTACGTCGAGCCGATCACCTGGCAGGTGGTGGAGCGCATCATCGCCAAGGAGCGTCCGGATGCGATCCTGCCGACCATGGGCGGCCAGACCGCGCTGAACTGCGCGCTCGACCTGCACAAGCACGGCGTGCTGGATAAGTACAAAGTTGAGCTGATCGGCGCCACGCCGGAAGCCATCGACAAGGCTGAAGACCGCTCCAAGTTCAAGGATGCGATGACCAAGATCGGCCTCGGTTCGGCGCGCTCTGGCGTGTCGCACACCATGGAAGAATCCTGGGCCGTGCAGCGCGAGCTGGGCTTCCCGGTCATCATCCGTCCCTCCTTCACCATGGGCGGCACCGGTGGCGGCATCGCCTACAACGAAGAAGAATTCGAAGCCATCTGCAAGCGCGGCCTGGAAGCTTCGCCCACCTCCGAACTGCTGATCGAAGAATCGCTGATCGGCTGGAAAGAGTACGAGATGGAAGTGGTGCGCGACAAGGCGGACAACTGCATCATCATCTGCTCGATCGAAAACCTGGACCCGATGGGCGTGCACACCGGCGACTCCATCACCGTGGCGCCGGCGCAGACCCTGACCGACAAGGAATACCAGATCATGCGCAACGCCTCGCTGGCGGTGCTGCGCGAGATCGGCGTCGACACCGGCGGCTCCAACGTGCAGTTCTCGATCAATCCGAAAGACGGCCGCATGATCGTCATCGAGATGAATCCGCGCGTTTCGCGTTCCTCGGCCCTGGCCTCGAAAGCCACCGGCTTCCCGATCGCCAAGGTAGCGGCCAAGCTGGCCGTGGGCTTCACCCTGGACGAGCTGCGCAACGAGATCACCGGCGGCCAGACCCCGGCCTCCTTCGAGCCTTCGATCGACTACGTTGTGACCAAGGTGCCGCGCTTCACCTTCGAGAAGTTCCCGACCGCCGACCACCACCTGACCACGCAGATGAAATCCGTGGGCGAGGTGATGGCGATCGGCCGCAGCTTCCAGGAGTCCTTCCAGAAAGCCCTGCGCGGCCTGGAAGTGGGCGTGGACGGCATGAACGAAAAAACCAAGGACCGCGAGAAGCTCGAAGAAGAGCTGGGCGAGCCTGGTCCTGAGCGCATCTGGTACGTGGGCGACGCTTTCGCCCAGGGCTTCACGCTGGAAGAAGTGCATCAGCTGACCAAGATCGATCCGTGGTTCCTGATCCAGATCAAAGAGATCGTGGACCTGGAACTGTGGCTGGACACCCAGAAGCTGGACAACCTGGACCGCAACACCCTGTTCAAGCTGAAGCAAAAAGGCTTCTCCGACCGCCGTCTGGGCTTCCTGCTGCAGACCACGGACACCGCCGTGCGCCAGCAGCGCCATGCGCTGAACATCCGTCCGGTGTACAAGCGCGTCGACACCTGCGCCGCGGAATTCGCGACCAATACCGCGTATATGTACTCGACCTATGATGAAGAGTGCGAGTCCAATCCGACCGACAAGAAGAAGATCATGGTGCTGGGCGGCGGTCCTAACCGCATCGGCCAGGGCATCGAATTCGACTACTGCTGCGTGCACGCGGCGCTGGCGATGCGCGAAGACGGCTATGAAACCATCATGGTCAACTGCAACCCGGAAACCGTGTCCACTGACTACGACACCTCCGACCGTCTGTACTTCGAGTCGCTGACCCTGGAAGACGTGCTGGAAATCGTCGCGCTGGAAAAACCGGTGGGCGTGATCGTGCAGTACGGCGGCCAGACCCCGCTGAAACTGGCGCTGGACCTGGAAGCCAATGGCGTGCCGATCATCGGCACCTCGCCCGACATGATCGACGCCGCCGAAGACCGCGAGCGCTTCCAGAAGCTGCTGCATGACCTGGGTCTGCGCCAGCCGCCTAACCGCACCGCGCGCACCGAAGAAGAAGCGCTGCAGCTGGCGCAGGAAATCGGCTACCCGCTGGTGGTGCGTCCATCCTATGTGCTGGGCGGCCGCGCCATGGAAATCGTGCACGAGCAGCGCGACCTGGAGCGCTATATGCGCGAAGCGGTGAAAGTGTCGAACGATTCGCCGGTGCTGCTGGACCGCTTCCTGAACGACGCCATCGAGTGCGACGTGGACTGCATCTCCGACGGCGAAACCACCTTCATCGGCGGCGTGATGGAGCACATCGAACAGGCTGGCGTGCACTCGGGCGACTCGGCCTGCTCGCTGCCGCCTTACTCGCTGGCGCAGGACACCATCGATGAATTGAAGCGCCAGACTGCGCTGATGGCCAAAGGCTTGAACGTGGTCGGCCTGATGAACGTGCAGTTCGCCATCCAGAAGCAGGAAGCCAACGGCGAAGTGAAGGACGTGGTCTACGTGCTGGAAGTGAATCCGCGCGCTTCGCGCACCGTGCCTTTCGTGTCGAAAGCAACCGGCCTGCAGCTGGCCAAGATTGCCGCGCGCTGCATGGTGGGCCAGAAGCTGGCGGAGCAGGGCATCACCCAGGAAGTCGTGCCGTCCTACTACAGCGTCAAGGAAGCCGTGTTCCCGTTCGTGAAATTCCCGGGCGTGGACACCATCCTCGGCCCTGAGATGAAATCGACCGGTGAAGTCATGGGCGTGGGCACCACCTTCGCCGAAGCCTTCGTCAAGTCGCAGCTGGGCGCCGGCGTGAAGCTGCCGAAGTCGGGCAAGGTCTTCCTGTCGGTGAAAGCCTCGGACAAGCCGCGCGCCGTGAAAGTGGCGCGCGACCTGGTCGATGCCGGCTTCTCGCTGGTGGCGACCAAGGGCACGGCTGCGGTGATCGCCGCCGCCGGCATCCCGGTCACGCCGGTCAACAAGATGGTCGAAGGCCGTCCGCACGTGGTCGACATGATCAAGAACCACGAGATCGTCCTGGTGATCAACACCGTGGAAGAGAAGCGCAGCGCCATCACAGATTCGCGCGCCATCCGCACTTCCTCGCTGGCGGCGCGCGTGACGACCTACACCACCATCGCCGGCGCCGAGGCGGCGGTGGCGGGCATCCGCCATCTGGACGAGTTGCGCGTGTACGATTTACAAGGCCTGCATAAAACCTTACACTAAGCCCTTTAGAAGTTAAGCAGGACCACGACCACAGAGCCCGCGCTGTAGCAAGGTGCGGGCTCTGTGCTTTTTCTTTGGGAATAACGTAAATAGCAGGTAAATTATGACTTCAGTTCCACTTACCAAATTCGGCGCAGAGCTTTTGAAAGAAGAGCTGCATCAGTTGAAGACCAAGGAGCGCCGCATTGTCATTGACGCGATCGCCGAAGCGCGCTCGCATGGCGACCTGTCGGAAAACGCCGAATACGATGCGGCCAAGGAGCGCCAGGCCTTCGTGGAAGGCCGCATTGCGGAACTGGAAGGCAAACTGAGCAGCGCGCAAGTGATCGATCCAACCCAGCTCGACGCTGACGGCCGCGTGGTGTTTGCCTCCACCGTCGACCTGGAAGACCTGGAGTCGGGCCAGAAGGTGAGTTACCAGATCGTCGGCATCGACGAAGCGGACATCAAGCTGAGCAAGGTTTCCGTGACCTCGCCGATCGCGCGCGCCCTGATCGGCAAGGCGGCCGGCGATGTGGTGGAAGTGCAGGCGCCGTCGGGCCCGCGCGAATACGAAATCATCGACGTGCGCTACATCTGATGCTGCCGCGCGTAAGGCTGCTGGTGGCGGCCCTGTGGGCAGGCAGTCTGTGGACGGTCGGCTACCTGGTGGCGCCGACCCTGTTTGCCACGCTGAGCGACCGCGTGCTGGCCGGCAGCATCGCTGGCAGCATGTTCCACGCCCAGGCCTTGCTGTCGCTGGGCTGCGGCGCGGCCATGGTGCTGCTGATCTGGACCGCGACGCGCGACTGGGATGCCAAGCGCCGCCGCACCGTATTGGCCCTGGTGGCCGCCATGGTGCTGTGCACCGTGGTCAGCCATTTCGGCCTGCAGCCGATGATGGCCGAGCTGCGCGCCGCCGCCGGCGCGTCGGGCGTGATGGAAAGCGCAGCCAAGAGCCGTTTCGGCATGCTGCACGGGATTTCCAGCAGCATCTACCTGCTGCAAAGCCTGCTGGCCGTGTGGCTGCTGGTCAAGCAATAACAGCGCAATAAAAAACGGGGAAGCGGGACTGGCGTCCCGTCTTCCCCGCTGTATTTCGGACTGCGCAAGATCAGTCGTTGAGCAAGGTCTTCTTGGTGCTCTTCTGGCGGGCCTTGGCGCGCTTGATGGTGCCGCCTTCGGTAACGCGCTCATTGCCTTTCAGCATAACCTTGCTGACGGATGGCTTCTTGGTGCCGCTGGCGCTCGGTTTGACGATGGTAACCATGCGCATGCCTTTGCCGGCTTTGGCGCTGCGGGCTTTTTCCACTTCCTTTTTCGGGCGGTACAGGACCAGCAGCTTGCCGATGTGCTGCACGGGAGCGGCAGCCAGTTCGGCGCAGATGGTGTCGTACATTTCGATGCGGGCGTCACGGTCGTCGCCGAACACGCGCACCTTGATCAGGCCGTGGGAATCCAGGCCCAGTTCGATTTCCTTCATCACGGCAGGCGTCAGGCCGGCCTCCCCAATGAGGACGATAGGCTTCAGCGCGTGTGCTTCGGCGCGCAGTGCACTGCGCTCAACGGGTGTTAGTTTCAACATAATATTTTTTTGGGTAGTTCTCTTAAAGGCGCTATTCTACGCGATATGGCAAAGAACAAATTAAACAAAAACTGGTTGCACGACCATATTAACGATCCTTACGTGAAGGCCGCCCAGAAGGACGGCTACCGCGCGCGCGCCGCCTACAAGCTGAAAGAGATCGACGAAGACGAAAAGCTGATCCACTCCGGCCAGCTGATTGTCGACCTGGGCTGCACGCCCGGCTCCTGGGGGCAATACACGCGGCGCAAGCTGGCGGGCAAGGAGGGCGGCGGCATCAACGGCACCATTATCGGCCTTGATATTCTGCCAATGGAGCCAATCGCCGACATGCATTTCATCCAGGGCGATTTCCGCGAACAGGAAATCCTCGATCAATTGGCCGAAGTGTTGCAGGGACGCAAAGCCGACCTGGTGTTGTCGGATATGGCGCCGAATCTGTCGGGCATTGCCACCGCCGACGCGGCGCGCATGGAAGACTTGATCGATATCGCCATCGAATTCTCGCAGCACCATCTGAAACCGGGCGGCTCGCTGCTGGTGAAGTGTTTCAAGGATATGGGCTTTACCCAGATTTACGAGAAATTCCGGCAAGAGTTCAAAGTCGTCAAGCAAAAGAAGCCGAAAGCCAGCCGCGATAAATCGTCCGAAATCTTCCTTTTGGGCCGGGGTTTGAAACATCCGGTGCAAAATTAATCATGAATCCGATGTTTTAGCCCTTGTATTTGGCCGCATGGACCGCACATCGGCTGCGGAAGGGCGTTGGATTGGGGTTAACATGACGTTTTTCAGCCCGTGCGCGGCCAAAATCACGCACCGGTGGGGCAGGTTTCTGGCACGGCCTGTCCATTACGAGTAAAATCAGTTTCTAGTACCGGTAACAGATGCGCGCTGCATCCAAGGAGTTTTCGTGAATAACATGTTTTCCAAATCTGCCATCTGGGTAGTTGTTGCCCTGTTGTTATTTATGCTGTTTAAGCAATTTGACAACCACAGCATGGCTGGCGGCAGCAAGACCATTGCTTATTCCGATCTGCTGGATGAGGTAAAAGCCCGCCGCATCAAGGATGTGACGATCGAGGGCAATACCATTACCGCGACCAAGATCGACGAGTCCAAGGTCCGCACCACCGCGACCTATCTGGACCGCGGCCTGATCGGCGACCTGCGCGAAAACGGCGTGCGCTTCGATGTGAAGCCGCCGGAAGAGCCATCGTTCCTGCAGCAAGTCTTTGTGTCCTGGTTCCCGATGCTGCTCCTGATCGGCGTATGGATTTTCTTCATGCGCCAGATGCAGGGCGGCGGCAAGGGCGGCGCTTTCTCCTTCGGCAAATCGAAGGCGCGCATGCTCGATGAAACCAATAACACCGTAACCTTCGCCGACGTCGCCGGCTGCGACGAAGCGAAGGAAGAAGTCACCGAGATCGTGGACTTCCTGAAAGATCCGACCAAGTTCCAGAAACTGGGCGGCCGCATTCCGCGCGGCGTGCTGATGGTCGGTCCTCCGGGCACGGGTAAAACCCTGCTGGCGCGCGCCATTGCGGGCGAAGCCAAGGTGCCGTTCTTCTCGATCTCCGGTTCCGACTTCGTTGAAATGTTCGTCGGCGTGGGCGCGTCCCGCGTGCGCGATATGTTCGAGAACGCGAAAAAACATTCGCCCTGCATTATCTTCATCGACGAGATCGACGCCGTCGGCCGCCACCGTGGCGCCGGCATGGGCGGCGGCAACGATGAGCGCGAGCAGACCCTGAACCAGCTGCTGGTGGAAATGGACGGCTTCGAAGCGTCGTCGGGCGTGATCGTGGTGGCTGCCACCAACCGCGCCGACGTGCTCGACAAAGCGCTGCTGCGTCCCGGCCGCTTCGACCGCCAGGTGTCGGTGGGCCTGCCGGACATCCGCGGCCGCGAGCAGATCCTGAACGTGCATATGCGCAAAGTGCCGATCGGCACCGATGTGAAAGCCGACATCCTGGCCCGCGGCACGCCGGGCTTCTCGGGCGCCGACCTGGCCAATCTGGTCAACGAAGCGGCCCTGTTCGCCGCCCGCCGCAGCAAGCGCCTGGTCGATATGCAGGACTTCGAGGACGCCAAGGACAAGATCTTCATGGGTCCGGAACGCAAGTCCATGATCATCCGCGAGGAAGAGCGCCGCAACACGGCTTACCACGAGTCCGGCCACGCCGTCGTCGCCAAGCTGCTGCCGAAGGCCGATCCGGTGCACAAGGTCACGATCATGCCGCGCGGCTGGGCCCTGGGCCTGACCTGGCAGTTGCCTGAACACGACAATCTGTCCGGCTACAAGGACAAGATGCTGGAAGAGATTTCCATCCTCTTCGGCGGCCGCATCGCGGAAGAAATCTTCGTCGGCCAGATGTCGACAGGCGCCGCCAACGACTTCTCGCGCGCCACCAAACTGGCCCGCTCGATGGTGACGCGCTTCGGCATGTCTGATGCGCTGGGCGTGATGGTGTATGAAGATACCCAGAACGAAGGCTTCCTGGGCGGCACCAACAAGACCATCTCGGAAGCGACCCAGCAAAAGGTCGACGCCGAAATCCGCAACATCCTCGACTCGCAGTACGCGCTGGCGCGCAAGCTGCTCGAAGAGAACCGCGACAAGGTTGAAATGATGACCAAGGCGCTGCTCGAATGGGAAACCATCGATGCCGAGCAGATCAACGACATCATGGCCGGCCACGAGCCGCGTCCGCCGAAAGCGGGCGTCACGCTGCGCAAGCAGCCCGGCGGCGGCGATACCGGCATTTCGCCCAATGTGACGGCGCCGGCTTAAGGCCAGAGCGCTCCGCTAGAAAGGGTGAGGAGCAATCCTCGCCCTTTTTCCATTCTCAGCCTACACAATCCATGCCTCAGATCCATTTCGGCCGCTTCAATCTGCCGCAACGCCCGCTCGTCATGGGCATTCTCAATGTCACGCCCGATTCCTTCTCCGACGGCGGCCAGCACCACAGCCTGGAATATGCCGTCTCGCATGCCGAGCGTATGGTGGGCGAGGGCGCCGACATCATCGACGTGGGCGGCGAATCGAGCCGTCCCGGTGCTCCGGCGCTGCCGCTGGAGGAAGAGCTGCGGCGCGTGCTGCCGGTGCTGTATGCGCTGCGCGACAGCGGCACGCCGGTCTCGGTCGATACCTATAAGCCGACCGTGATGCACGAAGCCATTCTGGCCGGCGTGGACATGATCAACGATATCAATGCCTTCCGCGCGCCGGGCGCCATCGATGCCGTGCGCGGCAGCGACTGCGCTTTGTGTATCATGCATATGCTTGATAATCCTACAACGATGCAGCACAATCCTGCTTATGGCGATGTGGTGGCCGATGTGGTGGCCTTCCTGCGCGAGCGGGTGGCGGCGCTGACGGCAGCCGGCATCGAGCGCGAACGGCTGTGGATCGATCCCGGTTTTGGTTTTGGCAAAACCGTGGAGCACAACTATGCTTTACTGAAGGCTGGGCGGCGGCTGGTAGCCGAACTCGGCCTGCCGTTGCTGGCCGGCGTCTCGCGCAAGTCGATGATTGGCGCCGTGACCGGCAAGCCAGTCGAGCAGCGTCTGGCCGGCAGCATCGGCGGCGCGCTGGCGGCGGTGGCGCATGGCGCCCAGATCGTGCGGGTGCATGATGTGGCGGAAACGGTAGATGCTTTAAAGGTATGGCAAGCCGCCCAATAAAAACAGGGCTTGCAGTTCAACACACAAGAAGAGATTTCATATGGCACGCAAATATTTCGGTACCGACGGTATCCGCGGCTTGGTCGGCGCCGCGCCGATCACCCCTGAATTCGTAATGCGCCTCGGCTACGCAGCCGGCCAGGTGCTGGCCAAGACGGCCGCTGCCGGCATGGCGCGGCCCACCGTGCTGATCGGCAAGGACACGCGCATTTCCGGCTATATGCTGGAAGCGGCGCTGGAAGCAGGCTTCTCCGCCGCCGGCGTGGATGTGATGCTGGCCGGCCCGATGCCGACCCCGGCCATCGCCTACCTGACGCGCGCGCTGCGCCTGTCGGCCGGCGTGGTGATCTCGGCCTCGCACAATCCTTTCCAGGACAACGGCATCAAATTCTTCTCGGCCCAGGGCACCAAGCTGCCGGACGCAGTCGAGCTGGACATCGAAGCCCTGCTGGACCAGCCCATGAGCTGCGTCAATTCGGAAAAGCTGGGCCGCGCCAAGCGCCTGGACGATGCCAAGGGCCGCTACATCGAATTCTGCAAGAGCACCTTCCCCAATGAGCTGGACCTGCGCGGCCTGAAGGTCGTGGTCGATTGCGCCCACGGCGCCGCCTATGATATCGCGCCCCACGTCTTCCACGAACTGGGTGCGGAAGTGGTCCCGATCGGCAATAAGCCGGACGGTTTCAATATCAACGATGGCCACGGCGCCACCGCGCCGAAAGCCATGGCCGCCGCCGTGCTGGCCCATGACGCCGACCTCGGCATCGCGCTCGACGGCGACGCCGACCGCCTCATCATGTGCGATGCCAACGGCCGCCTCTACAACGGCGACGAGCTGCTGTACGTGATGGTGATGGACCGCCTGGCCACCGGCCCCGTGCCGGGCGCCGTCGGCACCCTGATGACGAATATGGCGCTGGAAGTGGCGTTCAAGGAAAAAGGCATCGGCTTCGCGCGCGCCAAGGTGGGCGACCGCTATGTGCTGGAAGTGCTGCAGGAAAAGGGCTGGATCCTGGGCGGGGAGGGCAGCGGCCACCTGCTGGCGCTGGACAAGCACACCACGGGCGACGGCATCATCTCGGCGCTGCAGGTGCTGAGTGCGCTCAAGCGCAGCAACAAGACCCTGGCCCAGATCGCCGGCGAAGTCGAACTGTTCCCGCAAACCCTGATCAATGTGCGCGTGCCGGCCGGCTTCGACTGGCAGAAAAACGCCGCCATGGTGGCCGAGAAGGAACTGGTCGAACGCGAGCTGGGCGACAGCGGTCGGGTGCTGATCCGCGCTTCCGGCACCGAGCCGCTGATCCGCGTGATGGTGGAGGCGCGCAATGCCGAACACGCGCAAAGCATGGCACGCCGCATTGCCGACAAGGTCAGCGTTCCGCTCGCGGCTTGAGTTCGCAGCGTTACATTGACGCCACATAGCGGCAAGGAGTACAATGCGTTTATCGGAGTGTAGCGCAGCCCGGTAGCGCACCTGGTTTGGGACCAGGGGGTCCAAGGTTCGAATCCTTGTACTCCGACCAAGATTCAAAAAGAAACGGGTTGTCTGTGACAGCCCGTTTTTCATTTCCCCCGGCGTTTTCGCGCCGTCTCCACACTGCCCATAGCTCAGTTGGATAGAGCATCAGCCTTCTAAGCTGAGGGTCGCTGGTTCGAACCCAGCTGGGCAGGCCAGTTCTGCTTTTCTCTTCTTTCTCCCCCGCCTGTTTCCCATTTACTTGCATAAAGATATTAAATAACTTTCGAATTAGAATTTAAAAGCCAAGGATATGCAGTTATCGAATGACGATATTTTCTTCTTGACCGAAAGGTAATGTTGGACTAGGATTAATTTTGCCGCCATAAGTGGCATACGCTGGGTTAATTCAAAATCCTCTATGAAAGATGGAAATGAAAAATCAAAATAAAGAGACTAAGCTGTTTGCATTCAAACTGGCCGAAAAGAAATCCCTGGCTGCTCAATCCCAATGGAAGGCCCGCGAAGCTGTCGCTCAAGCTGGCTGCACCGGTCCCGACGCGCGTGCCGGCCGCTCAGGCGGCCGCGATAACGGCATTTACTGCTGATACGCCGCTAGCTGGCCCGCTTCGCTGAAGCGGGCTGCCCGCCCACAATTTATTTTCATCCGCTTGCTCTGATCCGGTATTCGAATACTGGAGGGGATCCTCTTTTTATTCAATCCGGAAGGATGGAGTAAATCAGCCATATTCATGGCTGTCCTTAATCTTTGTTTCTGAAATCTTTTCTAATGGGAGAAGTAGGAATGAAAGAACAAAAGAGCAATAAGCTGTTTGCCTTCAAATTGGCCGAAAAGAAAGCGCTGCAAACCAAACCGGAAGCCCAGTGGAAAGCGCGCGATGGCGTGGCCACCGCTGGCTGCACGATGCCGTCCGAACGCAATACGGGCCGCCTTGGCCGCGATACCGGCATTCTTTGCTAAGCCGGAGATCCGCGATGAAAAACCGTCCGGCTCAACCTCAATTGTTTGCATTTAAATTGGCCGGCCAAAAAGCCGCGCCAGCCAAGCCGCAAGCGCAGTGGCAGGTACGTCAAGGCGTGTCCACCGCCGGCTGCTCCGCACCGATCGAACGCACTAGGAACCGCATGGGCGGTGATAGTGGCGTCTATTGCTAACCTGGAGACCGCAAATGAAAACCCGTTCCGATCAAGCCAAACTGTTTGCATTCAAACTGGCCAGTAAAAAAGCCGATCCAGCCAAAACCACGCCGCAATGGCAAGTCCGCGATAGCGTGGCTGTGGCTGGCTGCACCTTCCCTGCCGAGCGCTATCCGCGTCTGGGCAAGGATATCGGTATTTATTGCTGAATTCTGGGTACGGCTAAACACTGGAAGGATGAGAAAAATGGAAAAGAAGGAGGTCAAGTCGTTCGCCTTCAAACTGGCTGAGAAAAAGCAAGAAACCAAATCCGAGGCGCAGTGGAAAGTCCGCGATGGCGTGTCGGTGGCCGGCTGCTCCGGCCAGATGGACCCGCGCTATATCCAAGCCGGCAACGCCAAAATTCGCGATGAAGGCTGGTATTGCTGATTTCTTCTATTGCGATCGCATCACCCTCTGGAGGAGCGAGCCGTGAAAACCACGCAGAAACACCCCCGTTCATTCGCATTCAAATTGGCTGAGAAGCCGGCCAAATCCACCCAGCCTGAAGCCAAGTGGAAAACCCGCGATGGTCTGGCCACTGCGGGCTGTACAGGACACTGGACCAACGAAAGGTATACCGGAAACTCGCATACCGACACTGGCCAGTATTGTTAAACACTGGAAAGGATGAAAAAGATGCAGAAGAAAGAAGTCAAATCGTTCGCCTTCAAGCTGGCTGAGAAAAAGGATCAGTCCAAAGCCCAAGCTCAATGGAAAGTCCGCGATGGCGTCGCCACCGCCGGCTGCACCTTCCCGTCCGAGCGTGACCGCGGTCCGCATGGTGGCCGTGATAACGGCCTGTATTGCGCCTAAAAGGAGTTATATGAAACCGCAAACCAAGGTATTTGCTTTCAAACTGGCCGAGAAAAAAGCTCAGGCCAAACCGCAAGCCCAATGGAAAGCCCGTGATGGCGTTGCCACCGCTGGCTGCTCCTTCCCTGTCGAGCGCGCATCTAGCCGTGCCGGCAGCCCCGACTTTGGCATTAGCTGCGCCTAAGTTGTGATCGCAAGCCCCGCCGGGGCGGGGCTTGTTCTATGTTCTACTTTAAGGATGAAGCATGAAACAAAGCGATAAAAAACCAGCACAGCAACTGTTTGCCTTCCGCCTGGCGGAAAACAAGGAAAAACAAGCGGCGCCTGCCGCCCAGTGGAAGCAGCGCGACGGCGTCGCCCGCGCCGGCTGCTCCGGCCCTTACGAGCGTGAAATGCAATGGCCATGGGACGGCGACCAAGGCGTGTGGTGCTGATCGAATAAGCAAAGGGGCTGGCCTGGTGCCGGCCCTTTCTTTCACGAGAGAGATTCATGGCAAAAAAGGTTTTGATCGTCACCAATAGTTTTGATCTGCATGCTGATCTGGTTATGCCCCTGCTTACGGCCCGCGACTGCGCCGTGTTCCGCATCAATCTGGATGCTTTCCCCCGCGACTATCAAATCTGCCAGCTGTTCACCCAGAATAAAATGAGCAGCGAAATCCGCCATCTGCCGACCGGCGCCAGCATCGACCTGGCCGAGGTGGGCGCCGTGTGGGCGCGCAAACCCGCCGATTTCGCCTTCGCCAGCGAAGACTTGACGGTGCAGGAGCGCGCCTACGCCAAAATGGAAACCGAACACGCCTTGTTCGGCCTTCTCTATCCCCTCGATTGCTATTGGATGAGCCACCCCGTGGCCCTGCGCGGCTCCATGTGGAAGGGCGAGCAGCTGCAGCGCGCGAGGTCGATGGGCTTCCGCGTGCCAGCCTCCATCGTCACCAATTCGCCCGAGCGGGTGAGGGCGTTCAAGGACAGCGTGCAGGGCGACCTGGTATTCAAATGCCTGTCTTCGCCGATGCTGGGCGCGGAAGCCGTGGCCGACGAGGACCGCATCGCCACCGGCCTGGCCACCACCATCGTCACCGACGAGATGATGGAGAGTCTGGATGCCGTCAGCGAGGTGCCCTGCCACTTCCAGGAATACATCCACAAGCAGTACGAGCTGCGCGTGACCATCATCGCCGGCCGCATTTTCGCCGCCAAGCTGCATTCGCAGGACGATCCGCGCACGGCCGTCGATTCGCGCGATATGTCGGCCGAAATCCTGTATGAGGCGACCGAGCTGCCCGACGAGATCAAGGAGCGCTGCCTGGTCTTCGTCCAGAGCTATGGCCTGAACTACAGCGCGCTCGATCTGATCGTCACGCCCGAAGGCGAATACGTCTTCCTCGAAAATAATCCGAACGGCCAGTTCCTGTACGTGGAACAGCTGATCCCCGAATTCAAGATGCTGGACGCCGTCGCCGACCGTCTCAGCGAGGAGGCCGCATGCCGCATTTGAAAGAATTCCCCGCTCAAGCCCTGATCCGCCAGCTGGAGCAAAGCCGCCAAAGCCGGGTGCTGGTGTTTGCCGCCTCGCGCCTGGACATGGAACACTTGCCCGCGCTGTACGAACAATGCCGCGAAATGGGCCACTCGCCGCGGCTCGATGTGCTGATCCAGTCGCGCGGCGGCGCGGTGGTGGCGGCGCGCCGCATCGCCTTGCTGCTGCGCGAGTTCTGCGACCGCCTGAGCTTCATCGTGCCGTATTACTGCGAATCGTCCAGCACCATCCTGGCGCTGGCGGCCGACGAGATCATCGCCGGCGACCTGGCCATCTTCTCGCCCATCGATCCGCATCTGCATGGCGGCGTGTCGGACGACGAAGCGGCGAGCATGTTCTCCAGCATGGACATCAAGATGTTCGGCGCCATGAGCGAGGACTGGTTCGGCGTCAGTTCGGAAGAGGCGCGCATGCAAGCGCTGTCCCTGCTGTGCGGCAGCATCTTCCCGCCCACGTTGACCGCCTTTTACCGCACCACGCTGGAGTTGGAGCAGATCGGCGAAGAACTGCTGGCGTTCCAGCTGCCGCAGGCGGGCGAGGAAGCGCGGCGCAAGATTCTCAAGCAGCTGATGTACGGTTTCCATTCGCATGGCTATCCGATCACGCGCGGCGAACTGGCCGCCATGGGCCTGAACATCCGGCGCGAACCGGAAGTGGAGGCACTGTCCTGGGAAGTGTCGCGCC
The DNA here is from genome assembly GCF_013369485.1 of Massilia sp. BJB1822. Lineage (GTDB taxonomy): Bacteria > Pseudomonadota > Gammaproteobacteria > Burkholderiales > Burkholderiaceae_D > Rugamonas. Next base: position 75,947 of record NZ_JABWEB010000013.1, on the reverse strand, counting down.
TGATCCAGAAAACCGTCGGCCGTGGCCTCAACCGCTCCGATGACGAGCCGTGGATCGACGCCCTGATGGCCACGCGCGACGGCGTCAAGCTGCGCGAACGCGCCGAAGGCGGCTACCATCCACGCTGGACCGAGGCAGCTTACTGATGGCGGCGATCTTCATCGCGGAAGTGTTCCGCTATTTCCTGGCCTTCCTGCTGTTCTTCGCAGCGCTGGGCAAGTACCGCACTTTCAGCCAGTTCCAGACCAATCTGACGGAGTCGCTGGGCCTGGGACGCGGCTTCAGCGCCTGGCTGGCGCCGGCCCTGGTGGGACTGGAATTCGGACTGGCCCTGCTGATCGTGGCCGGCATCGCCTTCAGCTATCAGGGCATGCTGGCGGCGCTGCTGCTGTTCTCCTGCTTTACCGCCTTCATCGGCTACAAGTATGTGAAGGAGGGCATCGTCAAATGCAGCTGCTTCGGCGAATCGGAGCGTTCGGTATCGGGCTTCGACCTGCTGCGCAATGTGCTGGTGATCCTGAGCGCGGCCTTCTATCTGGCTTTTGCGGGCGCGGCAGACATGGCCTGGCCCGCGCTGCTGACGGCTGCCGCCCTGGCGCTGATCCTGACCGTGATCGCCATCGAATTCCATGACCTGGCCATGCTACTGGTGCATTCGTCGAAAGGATATGTGTGATGGACGCGAATGTGCTGTATGCCGTGTTGATCATCCTGGCGCTCAGCGTGGCGCTGAACCTGAAGCTCACCTTCAGCCTGCTCAGCTCCGTGCGCAATATGATGGCGGCACAGGGCCAGGACTTCACGCTGCCGGTGGGTGAGGTGGTGCCGGAAGTGCGGGGCAAGCCGATGATGGGCGGGAAGAAGGCTGTCTTCACGGCGGGGCCGCGGCCGGCAGTGCTGCTCTTCCTGTCCAGCGGCTGCCCCAAATGTAAATCCAAGCTGCCCGAAATCGGCCGCATGCTGGCGCGGGCCGACGAAGCGGGGCTTGATATCTGGCTGGTCAGCCGCGAAGCGAAATGGCGCTTGCGCCGCTTCCTGCGCGGCACTGCGCTGCCTGGTGTGACCATGCGCGTCTCGACCGATGAATTCAAGGTGCTGAATCCGACCATGACCTCGCCCTACTATATGTTCCTGAACGAGAGCGGCAGCCTGGAAGCGGGCGGCATGATCGGCGACGAGAATTGGCTCAGCTTCCGCGAGCAGATGGCCGACGCTGAAGTGGAAGCGGAGACGGAAGAGGAGGTTGCGGCATGACGTTCCCAGCGCGCAAAACCAACCCCCACCTGGAACGCCTGCAGCTGCTGCGTCCTTTTGCCGGCCGGCTGGCGCTGGGCCTGTTCTTCATGGTGCTGACGGTGATGGTGCAACTGGCCTATCCCAAGGCTATCGCCTACTTCATCGATGGCATGAGCGAGAAGAAGAGCGAATCCTGGTTCATCATGCTTGGCTCGCTGATGCTGGGCGTGTTCATCCTGCAGGCGATTGCCACCACGCTGCGCTACTACCTGTTCGAGTCGACCGGCTATATGATCGTCACGCGCATCCGGCGCCAGCTGTTCGGGGCGCTGATCGGCAAGAAGATCAGCTTCTTCGACCGCCACAATGTGGGCGAGTTGAGCAACCGTTTGACGGCCGATGTCGAAGTGCTGCACGAAACCCTGACCATGGGCGCGGCGATCTCCCTGCGCTGCCTGTGCATTCTGATTGGCGGCGTGACCATGCTGCTGATTATCTCGCCGGCGCTGACCTTGATGCTGGCCTTCTTCATTCCGGCCAGCCTGCTGCTGTCGCACTGGGGCGGCAAGCGTATCCGCAAGCATTCGCGCAATATGCAGCAAAGCCAGGCCGATTGCGGCAAGACCGCCTACGAGCATCTGGCCAATATCCGCCTGGTGCATGCCTTCAACCAGGGCCGGACGGCGGCGCGGCGCTACGGCCAGTCCACCGAAGACGCGCTGAATGTCTCCCTGTCCACCACGCGCATGATGGCAGCCTTCCGCGGCTGGTCCATCTTCCTTGTGTATATGAGTTTGCTGGTCACGCTATGGTTCGGCGCAAAACTGATTCTGGAGGACGCGCTGACCATCGGCGAGCTGACCGCTTTCATCCTGTACTCGACCATGGTGACCGACGCCGCCAGCGCGGTGACGGACTTCTGGAGCGAGTGGATGCGCACCATCGGCGCCACCGAGCGGATTTTTGAGCTGATCGGCGAAGAGGAAGAGGTGGCTGTGCCCGTGGCGGCGCTGGCGCTGCAAGGCAATGTGGCTTTCCGCGACGTGGTGTTCGCCTATCCGGAGCGGCCGGACAAGCTGGCCCTGCGCGGCATCAGTTTCACTATCGCGGCTGGAGAGAAGATTGCGCTGGTCGGCGCTTCAGGCGCGGGCAAGTCCACCATCGCCAGCATGCTGCTGGGCTTTTACGAGGCCCAGCAGGGCAGCATCGGCTTCGACGGCACGGTGCTGACGCCGGCCAATGCCAGCGCCATGCGCGACAACATCGCCATCGTCGAACAGGAGCCTTCGCTGTTTTCCGGATCGATCTACGAGAACATCGCCTTTGCCGTCTCCGAACGCGAAGCTTCGCTGGCCGAAGTCATGGCCGCCGCCAGGCTGGCGAACGCGCACGACTTCATCCAGGCTTTCCCGCAGGGCTACGAGACCATCGTCGGCGAGCGTGGCGTGCAGCTCTCGGGCGGGCAGAAACAGCGGGTGGCGATCGCCCGCGCCCTGTTGCGCAATCCGCGCATCCTGATCCTGGACGAAGCCACCAGCGCGCTCGATTCGGCCAGCGAAGTGCAGGTGCAGAATGCGCTGGACAAGCTGATGGCGGGCCGCACCACCATCATCATCGCCCACCGCTACTCGACCATCGTGAAGGCCGACCGCATCCTGGTGCTGGACCAGGGCTGTATCGCGCAGCAAGGCAGCCACCGCGAGCTGATGCAGGACACGGCCGGGCTCTATCACTACCTGATGGAAAACCAGTTGGCGCAGTATAAAACCATCACCGAGGCCCATGCCGAGGCGGCTTGAGTTGTCTTAGCCGCCCAGAATCAGGCTGGCAGCCAGGGCCAGCATGATGGCGCCGGTCAAGCCTTCGATGATTTTCCAGACGATGGGGCGCTGCAGCACGCTGGAGAGGCGGACGGCGCCGAAGCCGAGGGCGCAGAACCACAGGACCGAGGCGGTCATGGCGCCGACCGAGAAGCTGGTCCGCTGCTCGACCGGATAACTGCCGCCCACGCTGCCCAGCAGGACCACCGTGTCCAGATACACATGGGGATTGAGCAGGGACAGGGCGACCACGCTGACCAGGGCTTTGCGCGCGGTCGGCGTGGCGCTCTGGCTGGCCAGGTCCAGACTGTGGCTGCCCAGCAGCGATTTCCAGCTGCGCAAGCCATACCAGATGAGGAAGGCGGCACCGCCCCAGCGTGCCAGGCCCAGCAGCAGCGGGGAATCCTGGATCAGGGCACCCGCGCCTGCCACACCCAGACCGATCAGCAGAGCATCGATGGCGATGCAGGCGGCCACCGTCACGCCCACGTTTGAGCGCTGGATGCCGGTGCGCAGCACGTGGGCGTTCTGGGCGCCGATGGCCATGATGAGACTGGCGCCGAGTCCGAGTCCGTTCAAATAACTTTGTGCAAATAGCATGATTTTCTCCTTCTTTAGATGCAAAACGCATATTGTCCCTTGCTTGCACGCATAGATGAAGTTGAATTAATATTCGTCAGGAATACTTAAAATTTCTAAAGAAGGACATTCATGCTGCTCGATTCCCGCCAAAGCGAGGCGCTGCTTGCCGTGCTCGATAGTGGCAGCTTTGAACAGGCTGCCGCCAGCCTGCACCTGACCCCATCCGCCGTCTCCCAGCGCGTCAGCGCCATGGAAGCCGCCATCGGCGCGCCGCTGGTGGTGCGCAGCCGTCCCTGCCGCGCCACCGGGCCGGGGCAGCGGCTGCTGCAATATCTGCGCCGCAGCCGCTTGCTGGAACAGGAGTTTTTCGCCGAATTGGAGGAAGATGGCGGCCGTCCCTTAAGCGTGGCGCTGGCCGTGAATAACGACACGCTGGCGACCTGGCTATTGCCGGAATTGGCGCCGTTTTTAATCCGTGAACGCCTCTTATTGGATATCACCCTGGATGACCAGGACCATACATATTCGCTGCTGGAATTGGGGCAGGCGATTGCCTGTATTTCCAGCCAGCCTTTGCCGATGCGCGGCTGCGTGGTCGAACCTTTGGGTTTTATGCGCTACAGCCTATTAGGAACGCCCGATTATCGCGAGCGCTATTTCAGCGCCGGTTTTGAAAGGGACGCGGCGCGCAAGGCGCCGGTCGTGGTATTTGACCGCAAGGATATGCTGCAGGCGAATTTCATTCAGCAGGTTTTAGGCCTGCCGCCCGGCAGTTATCCAAGCCTATATATTCCATCGGCTGAAGCGTTTTTAAATGCCGTGCGCCTGGGATTAGGCAGCGGCATGCTGCCGTCCCAGCAATACGGCAGCGATCTGGAAACGGGAAAATTATGCGATCTGGCGCCCGGCCGCTATCTCGACGTTCATCTGTACTGGCATTCCTGGCGGGTGCAATCGCCGCGGCTGGAAAAGCTGAGCTTAGAGGCGATCGCCGCTGCCCGCCGCGTGCTGCGTCAGGACGATGCCGGGGAGGCAGATCAGGAGCTGGCGTAATCGCGCCAGCTCCTGGCGCGAACTACCTAGAACGGGAGGCAACGCGAAGGTGGAACAAAGTAGCGCTTCTTGATACGGCATAAAGCATGGCGAGCGCGCACTGGCATGCTGGCATGGTGCTAAACTACCGTGAGCGGAGGCGCTATGAGTGATCAGGAATTTGATGTGCGTATCGCGCGGCTGGAGGGGCGAGTGGAAACCCTGAGTACGGTCGTGGATATGCAAAACCGGCGACTGGAAGCTGTGGAGCGCCGCATGGATGCTTTGGAACACCGCGTGGAGCAGGGATTCCGTGAATTGCGGACTCAGATATTTTGGCTGGGCAGCATTCAGATTACTTCCTTGCTGGCGATATTGGCGATGGCAGTTAAAACAGGCCATCTGTTTTGAACCAGAATGGCAAATAAAAAAGGCTTTCCGGATATCCGGAAAGCCTTTTTTATTTCAGCCTGGGCAGTTCTTAATAGGTATAGAACATGCGCTGGATGGCTTTGCTGTCATTGGTTTTGGTCAGTGCCAGCATCAGCAGAATGCGGGCTTTCTGTGGATTCAGCGTATCGGATACCACGAAGTCCAATTCATCGTCATTGGCTTCGCCATTACGCGCCAGGATGCCTTGGCCGACGCGGCTCGAACGCACGATCAGCGTGCCTTTTTTGCGTGCCGCGACCAGACCTGGTTTTACCTTGGCCGCTACGCTGCCGTCGCCGGTGCCGGCGTGAATAATGCCCTTGGCGCCATTGGCGACGAAGGCGTCCAGCGCCACGGTATTCATATTGGCGTAGCCGTACACGATATCCACTTGCGGCAGGGCTTGCAGATTGGCGATGTCGAACTCAGTGTCGGTGGTGTGTTTGCGGGTCGAAACGCGGTAGAAGAAAGGCTTGTTGCCTTGGATGTAACCGATCATGCCCAGCTCGGAGGTCTTGAAGGCATCCGGGGTCGAGGTATTGGTCTTGCTCACGTCGCGCGCGCTGTGAATCTGGTCGGCCATGGCGACCATCACGCCTTTGCCCACCGCTTCCTGGCTGGCAGCCAGCAGTACGGCGTTGTACAGATTGATCGGACCGTCAGCCGACAGGGCGGTGGAAGGACGCATGGCGCCGACCAGGACCACTGGCTTCTTGCTCTTGACCACCAGGTTCAGGAAGTAAGCGGTTTCTTCCATGGTGTCGGTGCCGTGGGTGATCACGATGCCGTCCACGTCGTTCTGCGCCAGCAGCGCATTCACGCGCTTGCCCAGGGTCAGCCAGTGTTCGTTGGTCATGCTTTCGCTGGCGATCTGGAATACCTGTTCGCCTTTGACGTTGGCGACCTTGGCCAGCTCAGGGACAGCGGCGATCAGTTGCTGCACGCCGACGGTGGCAGCGGTATAACCTACGGTCGTGGTGCTGGTGGCGCCACTGCCGGCAATGGTGCCGCCGGTGGCGAGGATGGTGACATTACCGAGCTTGGCCGCAGCCTGTTCGGCTTGCGCCGAGAGCAGGAAGAGGGCGCCAAACAAGGCGATGAAGTAGTGCGTGAACTTTTTGCGCAGCATGTGTTCTCCATTGAAGTTCAGGATTTTTATAGGAGACTGATAGTAACAAAAACTTTTCTCAGCCGTAAGGGCGCATGGCGGCGGATGCGACAGTTTTATCGGTTTAAGGTGAAAAATTTTGAACCAAGGCGCTACTAATTTGGCAATATCCGAATAAAGTTTTGCCATGAGGAATATTTGTGCACGAGCGTACATAAAAACAAAACCCGCCGGCGGCGGGTTTTGCAAGAGGCTGACGCCGCTCTCAGCCCAGCTTATCGTTCTCCTTCGCCTTGGACGTAAAGGCCAGCAAGCCCACGCCGATCAGCAGCATCAGATAGGCGGCCGGTTCCGGCACCGGCGCCAGATTCAGCGTGCCGGCATAGGCGCCGCCCATATCGGTCAAGAGGGTGTGGCCAGTGACCCGGAAGCCATAGCTGCCGGCACCGAGCGCCCCCACAGGATAGAACTCAAGCAGACCTGAAGTAACGGTCGTCGGCAGAATGGTATAGCCGCCACCGGTATCCACGTGGAAGAATTCGATGGAGTCGATGCCGTAATTGGCTAGCCGGGTACCATCGACCCAGGTTTTGCCGACAACCACGGTTCCGCTGGGATAGTGGGGAATGGTATCGACCGAAAACAGGAAGTCGTCGACAAAGCTGGCGCCCGGAATATGGGTAATGTAGAAGCCGGCATTGTGATCTGCGTCAAAGATCAGGCTGGTGGTATCGGCGCTGGCCGGGGCGCTGGCGGCGAACAGGCCGGCGGTCAAGAGTAATGAGGCAGCAAGCTTGCTGCATAAAGCTTTCTTCATTTGAATACCCCTTGTTCATGTTGTGGTGTTCCAAACAGAAGCCCTTGCTAGCGGCCAGGGGAGTGCAAGTCACATCCCAATGGCCTGTTGAAATTATAACTTTTCCCGGCCGCTAACGTTGTCAATATAAGCCTGGGTATCAAAAAAATAATCCATTGCTGAAGTGTGCTTTTCGGATGGCGCCAAGGCGCCGGGGCGGCGTATACCGACGATTGAAGAGCAAGGAAATTTTTTGCGGTTTGTTGATAAAATCCGTCATATCTTCTGGGAAATTTGATACAGGCTCAAGAATGGACATCAATTCCGACGACCTCAAAATCTTCGTGGCCGTGATCGATAGCGGCACCTTGAGCGCGGCTTCGGCCCATCTCGGCCAGACCACCTCCGGCGTCAGCCGCGCCCTGAGCCGGCTGGAGGAAAAGCTGCAAACTTCGCTGCTCACGCGCACCACGCGCCGCATGGAGCTGACGGAAGAGGGCAAGTTGCTGCTGCACAAGGCGCGCCTGATCCTGGCATCCATGGAAGAGGTCGAAGAATGCATCCGCATCCGCCACCAGCAGCCGGCCGGGCGGCTGTGCGTGGATTCGTCCTCTTCCTTCATGCTGCACTGCGTGGTGCCGCATGTGGACGAGTTCCGCCGGCTCTACCCGGAAATCCGCCTGGAACTGACCACGCGCGACCAGATCGCCGACCTGATCGAACACCGCACCGACATCGCCATCCGCATCGGCACGCTGGGCGATTCGACCCTGCATGCGCGCGCCCTCAGTTCCAGCCCACTGCACATCCTGGCAAGTCCCGAATACCTGCGCCGGCGCGGCACGCCGCAAACGCCGGAAGAGCTGGAAGGCCATTCCCTGCTTGGCTTTGTGCATTACGAGATGGGCAACCAGTGGCCGCTGCGTTCGCGCGATGGCAATAGCCTGCCGATCACGCCTTCGCTGGCCGCTTCCAGCGGCGAGACTTTGCGCCGGCTGGCGCTGGAAGGCCAGGGCATCGTCAGCCTGGCCGATTTCATGACGCGCGCCGATATCGAGGCTGGCCGCCTGGTGCCGATTTTGCGCGAGTACGGCACCGGTTTCCGCCAGCAGATCAATGCCGTCTACTACCGCAACACCCAGCTGGCGCAGCGCATCAGCTGCTTCCTCGAATTCCTGCAGCAAAAGCTGTAGTCCGAATCCGACATTAACGCGAGCGTAAGCGAGAGGGGATTTGTGTGTTGTCGAACAGTGGCCGACCGGCCTGCGGCCATAAGATGAAGCCATGCGATTGAGCGACAGCGCCGCAAGAAGCAAAAGGCAGAAAGTGGCGCTCCCTCCTCACTGCAAGGCAAGCCGGTCGCCTGAAGCACCGGCACCAGATCCGGTGATCCGCCCTGCATCGGCGCAGGGCGTGATCCGACACCATTGCGGAGGTCATCATGACACAGGCAAATCATCCATCCAAGGAAGTGGTACGCGAATACCTTGAGCGCCGCAGCCAGGCAGCGGCGCCGCCGCCCCCGCCGGAAGAAATCCGGCGTCAGCTAGGCTGGGGGCTGATGATGTTCGAATCCTGCATCGATAGCAGCCGCAGCTGAAATTCCTCCCGCCTCCATCCCGGCGTGCAGCCCACCCAAGCGGTGGGCTTTTTCTTTATTGATCCGTGCTTTTCCGCCATTCGCTGGAAAACGCGCCATTCACCGAGTCCCAGCCGCCATTCACCGAAAAGCCGTTTCCCCGCCGGCGCATCATGGCTATCTTTGCATCATTCCAAACACAAGGAGGCAGAGATGGACGGTTCGATACGCGTCGCCCGCAAGCAGCTGGTCTGGGGGCTCTTGATCATCGGCGCCGGCGTGCTGTTTTGGCTGGAGGATGGCGATATCAAAAAGGTGACGCAGTTCTGGCATTACTGGCCGCTGGTGATTGCCGCCTTCGGCTTCAGTCAGCTGGTGCCGCCGACCACGGTGCGCATGTTTGTCGACGGCGTATGCGAAATCCTGTTCGCCTTCTGGATCTTCGCCTGCTTCGAACATCTATGGGGCATGAGCTTCGCCAATAGCTGGCCGTTTATGGTTATCATGGGCGGCGTTTCGCTGGCCCTGCAGCCGATGCTGGGCAAATACATTGATTCCAAAAAAGGAGAATAAGATGCACCGCAACCGCCCCAACGCTCCGGCGAGCCAGATCCTGCTCGGCGTCGCGGTCATCGTCATCGGCTTCCTGTTCCTGCTCGATAATCTGGGCTGGATGGATATTAATTACAGCATCCACTTCTGGCCGGTGATCCTGATCGTGGCCGGGGCGCTGAAGATCTCGCAATCGCGCGCCAGCTCCGGATCGCTGGTCGGCGTGCTGCTGCTGGCGGCGGGCGGCCTGCTGCTGTTGAAAGGCATGGGCCTGATTTACCTGAGCTGGCGCATGCTGGCGCCGCTGCTGCTGATCGGCGCCGGCATCATGGTGGTGTTCCGCTCGGTCCAGCGCCCACGCTCGTCCACCGGCTCTCCGGCATATGGCCTGAAAGACGGCAATGGCGAAGAGTCCCTGAACATCATGGCCATTCTGGGCGGCTACAAGCGCCGCATTTCGAGCCAGGATTTCCGCGGCGGCGAAGTCACCGCCTTGATGGCCGGCTGCGAACTGGATCTGCGCGACGCATCGATCGAAGGCGAAGCGGTGCTGAACGTCTTCAGCATGTTCGGCGGCATTACCATCGAAGTGCCCACCGATTGGACCGTGGTGCTGGAAGGCACGCCCATCCTCGGCGGCTTTGAAGAGCGTACCGGCGGCGGCCAAGGCAGCAACAAGCGCCTGATTGTGCGCGGCTATTCCATCATGGGCGGGCTGGAAATCCGCAACTGATGCAGGGGCCATTCGCTGGCCGGCGGGGCATGGCGCTGTACCTGCTGGTCTGGATCATCCTGGGCGCGGCGCTGGCGGGCTTCATCATGGTGTATGCGCAGGCCAGGGGCGTGAATGCGCTGCTGTTTGCCTTGCCGTCCACCCTGGTGTACGCCATCAGCGCCGGATTCTCGTCCTACTATCTGTGCCGCGCCAATCCGCTGGGCGAGCGCAAGCTGCTCTCCATCGTGTTCGGCCTGAGCGTGGCCTCGGTGCTGGCGGGCTTTCTGTGGACGGCGCTGGCGGAAATGTGGAACGAGCTATGCCAGTTGCCTGGCGCGAGCTGGGCCGGCGTAACGCTCTCGCCTGGCTTGACTGCGCTGCTGTTCGTCTTCGGCACCCTGCTGTATGGCTTGATGGCGGCGGTGAACTACCTGGCCATGGAGTTCTTGCGCGCCCGCCATGCGGAAAAGCGCGAGCTGGAATCCAAGCTGCTGGCGCAGGAGGCCGAGCTGCGCATGTTGCGCACCCAGATCGACCCGCACTTCCTGTTCAATAGCCTGAATTCGATCAGCGCGCTGACTTCGCAAAACCCCAAGGGCGCGCGCGAAATGACCTTGCAGCTGGCCAGCTTCTTCCGCCAGAGCCTGGGGATGGAAGCGCACCGCAAGGTGAGCCTGCGGGAAGAGATGGCCTTGATCCGCCATTTCCTCGCCATCGAGCAGGTGCGCTTCGGCGAGCGCCTGAGCGTTGAAGAGGCGCTGGACAAGGAGGCGCTGGATTGCCTGGTGCCGCCGATGATCATCCAGCCCCTGGTGGAAAACGCCGTCAAGCACGGCATCAGCCAGTTGCCGGAGGGCGGCCGCGTCACCATTGCCGCCTGGCGCGATGGTTCGCGCCTGCGCATCACGGTCGGCAACGATATGGACGAATACCAGCCGCCGGGCCGCAGCAAGGGCATAGGGCTGAACAATGTGCGCCAGCGCCTGGCCGCCACCTACCAGCAGGAAGCGCGGGTGGAGTGGGGCGGGCGCGATCAGCATTTCAATGTGGAGATCATCATGCCGGTGGAAACGGGCGGGGAATAAGCGATGCGCATCATTATTGTGGACGACGAAATTCTGGCGCGCGGCGTGGTGCGCGAATACCTGGCCGAACATGGCGATGTGGAGATCGTGGCCGAATGCGGCAACGGTTTCGAGGCGGTGAAGGCGATCACCGAGCTGGAACCGGACCTGGTTTTGCTCGATATCCAGATGCCCAAGCTGGATGGCTTTGAAGTGGCCGAGCTGGTCAACGGCAAAACCCGCTTCATCTTTGCCACCGCCTTCGACCAGTATGCGATCAAGGCTTTCGAAGTGCGCGCCATCGATTATCTGCTCAAGCCTTTCAGCCAGCAGCGCTTCGACCAGGCGCTGGCCAATGCGCGCGCCAGCCTCGGCGCGCCACCGGCGCCGGCGGTGGAGGAGGTGGTGCGCGAGATGGCGGCCAGCCGCGCCCGGCCGCTGGGCCGCATCTTGATCCGCGACGGCGCGCGCGTGCATGTCATCCCGAGCGAGAAAGTGGATTTCATCGAGGCCCAGGACGACTATGTGCAGATCCATACGGAAGGCAAATCCTTCCTCAAGAACCAGCGCCTGTCGGAACTGGAGACGCAGCTCGAAGCCGATAAATTCCTGCGCATTCACCGTTCCTATTTATTGAATATCGAATGCGTGAGCCGCATCGAACAGGCCAGCAAGGATAGCCATGTGGCTGTGCTGAAGGATGGCCGCAAGCTGCCCATCAGCCGCAGCGGCTACCAGAAAATACGCAGCATCATGCAGTAGCTATTGCAAAGGACGGGCCTCTGGTACACTGGACTGGCCTCCACTCCGATCAAAGGATCTGCCGTGGCCACTCCTGAGTTTGAGCGCAACAGGCTTTCCCCAGCCACCTTGCTGGCGCTGATCGACGCGCAGCGGGATCTGGCCCGCATCGGCCCCGACTTCGCTGCCGTGATGGACACGGCGTCGGCCGAGGCGGCCCGCCTTACCGGCGCCGAGGGCGCCGTGATCGAGCTGCTGGAAGGCGACGAAATCGTCTACCGCGCGGCCTATGGCCTGGCTGAGCCGCAACTGGGCTTGCGCATGGCGCTCAAGGGCAGCCTGTCGGGTCTGTGCCTGACCAGCAAGAGCACCGCCATCTGCCACGATTCCGAAGAAGACCCGCGCGTCAATGTGGCGGCCTGCCGCCGCGTCGGATTGCGCTCCATGGTCATTGTCCCTCTGCTGTTCGGCGAGCAGGCGGCGGGCGTGCTCAAGCTGCTGTGGAGCGCGCCGCGCCCCTTCGACCAGGACGAAGCAGCCATCGCGCGCATCCTGGCCGACATGATCGCGGCGCTGATGCACCATGCCGCCCTGCAGGGTGAAGAGCAATTGCGGCGCCAGGTTACGCGCGATGCGGCCAGCGGCGCGGCCACCCGTTCCTTCCTTTACGAGCAGCTGCGCGCCCGCCTGGACGAGGCGGAGAAGAAGGGCGGCCATGTCGGCATCATGCTGATGCGCGTCGATGGCCTGGACCGTGGAACGCGCGAGCGGCTGGGCAACGAGTTCCCGCAGATGCTGGCCGAAATCGTGCGCCGCCTGAGCGCCGAATGCCGGCCCAGCGACGTGATCGGACGCATCGGTCTGAACGAGTTTGCCGTGATCTTCAGCGTTGCCGGCCGGCGCAGCGTGGTGCAAAGCCAGGTCACGCGCATTGGCCAGATGATCGCTTCGCGGCCCTTGCTGCTGCAGCAGAAACTGAGCTTCGATCTGAGCCTGAACTTCGGCCATGCCCTGTATCCGGAGGACGGGACGGGCCTGATGGAATTCATGGGCAGCGCGCAGGCGGCGCTGGCGGCCTGCCCCGACCAGGAGCGCCGGGATCTCAGCCTGCGGCCGGATGCGCTGCGCGCCATGGCTTAAGCCGCCGGCCGCGCCTTCAGCCAGAGTCCGAATTCCTTCAGCACTTCGACAATCTTCTCCAGCCTGCGTCCATCCGGCGTCAGGCTGTACTCCACGCGCACCGGCACTTCGGGATAGACCGTGCGCAGCACCAGTCCTGCCTCTTCCAGCGCGCGCAATTCCAGGGTCAGCATGCGCTGTGAAATATTCGGCACATCGCGCCGCAGCTGGTTGAAGCGGCGCGGCCCCTCCAGCAGAAAAGACACCAGCAGCATGCGCCAGCGGCCGCCGATCAGACGCATGGCTTCTTCCACCGAACAGCCGGAAATATTCTCTTTCATTGCTCAATCCAGGTATAATTTTTGAACCTAGATAACATTATTCTGCCTTCTTTACAAGAGTAACCGGGGCGAAGATACTGCGCTTCTTTCGATCAAAGGAGTTTGCATGAAGCTGTACTTCGCCCCCGACACCTGTTCCCTGTCGCCGCATATCGTGCTGCGCGAGCTGGGTTTGCCGTTCCAGCTGGTGCGCGTCAACAACCAGAGCAAAAAGCTGGCCGACGGTTCCGACTTCCTGGCGATCAATCCCAAAGGCTATGTCGCAGCGCTTCAATTGGAGAATGGCGAGGTGCTGACCGAGGGACCGGCCATCCTGCAGTATCTGGCCGATCTCAAGCCGGAATCCGGTCTGGCGCCGCCGAATGGCAGCTGGGAGCGGATTCGCTTGCAGGAGTGGCTGAACTTCATCACCAGCGAAATCCACGCCGGCCTGGCCCTGCAGTTCAATGCCGGCCTGCCGCCGGAGGTGAAGGAAATGTTCAAGCAAAAGCTGTTCAAGCGCTTCGGCCATCTGGTGCAAGCCCTGGAGCGGCACGAGTATCTGTGCGGCCCATGCTTTGGCGTGGCTGACGCCTACCTGTATGCGGTGCTGCTGTGGACCCGTTTCTTCGACATCGACCTGGAACGCTGGCCGGCGCTGGCGGCCTTCATGCAGCGCATGACGGCGCGTCCCGCGGTGCAGGCGGCATTGGCGGCGGAAAGCGCCATGCCGGCTCCGGCTTGCTGATTCGATCGCCGTGAGCAGAAGCGCGAAATTCGATGTAGCATGCTGCCATGGATATCAAACGACTTTCTGCCGATGATGCCGAAGCCTTTCAAGCGCTGCGGATTTTCGCCTTGCGCGAAGCGCCGCTGTCCTTCGGTTCCAGCTACGAGGAAGAAGTGGAGCGGCCCTTGGCCTCGACTGCCGACTTTCTCTCCAGCGTCGCCATTTTCGGCGCTTTTGCCGACGGCGTGCTGATCGGCACAACCGCCCTGAAACGCGAAGAGCGCCGCAAGGAACAGCATCGCGCCGCCGTGGTTGGCGTGTATGTTCACCCGGAGCAGCGCGGACGCGGCGTGGCACGCGATCTGGCGCGGGTGGTCCTGGCGCATGCGCGCAGCCTGCCGGGCCTGCGCCTGCTGGTGCTGGATGTGACCGAAACCAATGCGCCGGCCATCGCCTTTTACGAATCGCTGGGCTTCCAGCGCTGCGGCCTGCTGCCGGAAGCCATGTGCGTCGATGGCGCGTATTACGGCGAGGTGCAGATGGTGTGCCGCTTAAGCGATCTGCCACCAGGCGGGTAGCAGCCGGCGCACTTCCGGCCGCGCGAAGCGGTCGTCGATCAGGTGTACGGTGCCGCGGTCGCTGGTGGTGCGGATCACACGGCCGGCCGCCTGCACCACTTTCTGCAGGCCCGGATACAGATAGGTGTAGTCGTAGCCGGCGCCGAAGATGGCGTCCATGCGCTGGCGTATCTGCTCGTTGACGGGATTGATCTGCGGCAGGCCGAGCGTGGCGATGAAGGCGCCGATCAGGCGCGCGCCGGGCAGGTCGATGCCTTCGCCGAAGGAGCCGCCCAGCACGGCGAAGCCGATGCCGCGGCCATCCTCGCGGAAGCGGGCCAGGAAGGCTTCGCGCTCCACCTCGTCCATGCGGCGCGGCTGGCGCCACACCGGCACCTGCGGGTATTCGGCGCAAAAGAGGTCGGCCGCCTTGTCCATATAATCGAAGCTGCTGAAGAAGGCCAGGTAATTGCCCGGCTGGCTGGCGTACTGTTCGCCGATGAGCCGCGCGATGGGCGCCAGCGAACGCTCGCGGTGCTGGTAGCGCGTCGAGATATGGCCGGCCACGCGCACCACCAACTGCTCGGCGTCAAACGGTGATTCGACGTCGATCCAGGCGGTGTTGTCGGGCATGCCCAAGGTGTCGCTGAAATAATTCCAGGGGCTGAGCGTGGCCGAGAACAGGGCGCAGGCATGGGCCGCTTCGAAGCGCGGCTTGAGGAAGGGCGCCGGCACGATATTGCGGATGCACAGCACCGATCCGGCGCGGCCGCCTTCGCCCTTGCTGATATCGAAGAGCGAGTGCTCGCCGAAGCTCTCCGCCAGGCGCGTGAAATGCAGGCCGAGGAAGTAGAACTCCAATACGTCGGCGTCGAACCAGGCCGGATGCTCGGCCATATAGTCGCCGATGGCGTTGCTGGCCGCTTGCAGCGCGCCCATGAATTTCTCGGGCAGGGCGGGGTAGCCCTGGTAGGTCTCGTCCTGTTCCTTCTCCAGCGCGAGCCATTGGCGGTGCACCTTGTCCAGCGGCTTTTTCAAGGCTTCGGGCGCGGTCTTGCGCAGCAGGCGCAGGCTGGCGTGGTCCAGCTCCGCCGAATACATCTTGCGCGCGCGCGACACCATATTGTGGGCCTCGTCGGCCAGCACGGCCACCTTCCAGCCATTCAGCTGCGTCAGGCTGTACAGCATGGCGCTGATGTCGAAATAATAGTTGTAGTCGCCCACCACCACATCGGCCCAGCGCACCAGCTCCGTTTGCAGATAGTAGGGACAGACGCCGTGGGCCAGCGCGATCTCGCGCACGGTGGCGCGTTCCAGCATGGTTTCGTGCACGGCGGCGGCGCGCGCGGCGGGCAGACGGTCGTAAAAGCCCGCCGCCAGCGGACAGGATTCGCCATGGCAGGCCTTGTCCGGATGCTCGCAAGCGGTGTTCCTGGCCGCCAGTTCCAGGGTGCGCAGCGGCAGCAGCGGCGCGCTGCGCGTGATGCTGGCGGCGGCGTCCAGCGCCATGCGCCGTCCCGAGGTTTTGGCGGCGAGGAAGAAGACCTTGTCCAGCCCATGTTCAGCGCTGGCTTTGAGAAGGGGGAACAGGCTGCCCACCGACTTGCCGATGCCGGTCGGCGCTTGCGCCAGCAGGGCGCAACCGCGCGCGCTGCTGCGGTACATGGCTTCGGCCAGCTGGCGCTGGCCGGGACGGAATTCGCCATGCGGGAAACGCATCGCCTTCAACTGTTCGTCGCGCAGGGCGCGGTGCGCCATTTCCTGCCCGGCCCAGGCCAGGAAGCGGCCGCACTGTTCCTCCCAGAAGACGCGCAGGGCGGCGGCGTCCATGTCTTCCTGCAGCAGGGTTTCCTTCTGGCTGCCGATATCGAAATACACCAGGGCCAGGCGCAACTGCTCCAGGCCGCGCGTCTGGCACAGCAGATGGCCGTAGATTTTGAGCTGGGCCCAGTGCAGATGGCGGTGGTTGGCCGGCATCTTCGCCAGGTCGCCGCGAAAGGTCTTGATTTCCTCCAGCTGGTTCTGGCGCGGATCGTAGCCGTCGGCGCGGCCGCGCACGCGTAGCGCGCCGAATGCGCCAGACAGGCTGACTTCGCGCTCGTAATCGTCGCCGCGCCGCGACGTGACGACGGCATGGCCGGCAATGCCTTCCTGGGCCGTGGGCGCGGGCGTGAAGCGCAGATCGAGATCGCCCGCCTTGGCCGTGAACTCGCACAGGGCGCGCACGGCGACGGTATAGCTTATTCCGTCCATTGCAGGTAGCAGACCGAGATCGGCATCTGGTGCTGGGTGCAGTAAGCGATCCAGCGCAACTGGTTGTCCTGCAGGCGGTCGCCCGGTCCCTTCACCTCGATCATGTTATAGCGCTCCTCCTCGGGCCAGAACTGGATCAGGTCGGGGAAGCCGCTGCGGTTGGCCTTGAGGTCGAGCAGCATGCGCTCGAAGCATTTGCGCAGATGGGCGGCCGGGATGCAGCGCAGGGCCAGTTCCAGCAATTCCTGGTCGAGGATTTCCCAGTAGACGAAGGGCGACTGGATGCCCTGTTTCTCGGCCAGGCGGGCGCGGATCGCCTCGCGGTAGCTGCCGTCGTCCAGGCGCGCGAAGCAGGCTGCGAACTGGGCGGCGCGGCGCTGCTGGAAGTCGGCGCTGTGCAGATCGGCCGGGCCGCGATGGAAGGGATGGAAGAAAGCGCCCGGCACGGCGCAGAAGATGGCGTCCCAGAACAGCAGGCCAAACAGGGAGTTGATCAGGGTGTTTTCTACATAGTAGACCGGGGCTTCCTCGCGCCACAGATGGTCGCGCACCACGCCTTCCACATGCCAGCCGTCTTCCTGCGGCGGTGGCAGGTTCAGGTCCAGGCGCAGCGGCGGCGCCGGCTTGGAGGCGGCGCTGCGCGCATGCCCGAGCTGGCGCCGCAGGCGCGGTCCCATGCGCAGCAGGGACTGGCGTTCCGCCTCGCTTTCCGGCACGGCTTCGGCCTGTTGCAGCAGGGCGTAAGCGGCGCCGAACTGGCCATCTTTCTCCAGCACGCGGATGGCGCGGGCGCGCGCGCCGGGGTAGGGCGTGGCGCGGTAGATACTTAGCGCGCCGGGCCAGTCGCGCAGCTTTTCGAGCTGCTGGCCCATCTGGAACAGCAGCTTGTGGCGGCGGCTGTGCAGCCATTCATTGTCCGATTCCAGCGGCGCCAGGCTGGCCATCAGCTCCAGCGGCGGCTCGCCGTCCAGGAAACGTTCGCGGCACTGGTACAGGGCCAGGTACTCGTCGATGTCGCGCCGGCTGCGGAAGCCGCGCGCGGCGGGCGCGAATTCCACTTTCTCGTAGCGGTAGACGCCTAGGTCGGACAGCACGAATTCCGACCAGTCCTGGTGGAAGTTGCCGAAAAAGATAAGGCGCAGGCGGTCGCACAGGGGCTTGGCGACGATGCGGTAGACCTGGTCGCCCGCCTGCCCATCCCAGGCCGAGAAGCGGTGGCGGCCCGCATGGCGCTCGCGCAAGGCTGCCAGCTGCTCAGCCTTGCGCGCCTGGCGCTCGTGCGGCGCGAGCTGGAAAATCCGGCCGATCTCGGGCTTTTGCAGCAGCTCGAACAATTCGTCCAGGGACAGTTCGGGATCGGCCTCCACCCAGCCCTGTTCGCACAGCGGGCGGCACGCTTCCACGGCGCAGCCGATTTCGCCGTAGACCAGCCTGGAGGCGCGGAACAATTCGCCCTTGCGCATGACCATGCGCACGAACAGGGCGCGCGAGGCTTGGGGCAGGGTGGGGAAACGGGACAGGAAGGCGCTTTCCTCGTCGGTCAGCAAGTCGCTATAGCGTTCGGCGATCCACTGCAGCACCTGGTGGAAGTTATCCAGGTAATAAAACTCGTTTTCCAGAACTCGGATCATGTGTACGGACGCGCTTGCCTAACTGTGTATTTATACAGTATATCGCGTCCGCCCGCACTTGCACAGCATTTGTGCAGGCGCGGGACGGGGACTAAGAGGCCGTTTCAAAACGGGTGCGGCTAGGCGCAGCGACGAAGACAGTGCGCCTAGCACGGCTAGGAGCTGCAACAACGCCGCGCCCGTTTTGAAACGGCCTCTCGGGGGGATCAGTGGCGGGTCTGCGAGTGCTCGGCCACGCTGGCGGAAGCGCGCGCCAGCTGTTCCTCGAAGGTGCTGACGGCTTCACGCGTGGCGGAGGTCACCTGCTCATAGCCCCTGAAGGCATTGTCGATGGCTTGCTTGACGATCTGCACCGCGTTTTCCGAACCGGGACGCACATTCTTGGTGACGTCGTAGATCAGGGCGCTCAAGCTGGACTTGGCTTCGGCCATATGGGCTTCGGCGGCGCGCGCAAACTCGGACTGGATCTCGGCGATGATCTGGCTCAGCTGCTGGTTATAGGCGGCGGCATCGGCCACGCCCGGCTGGACTTTGGAGGCCGCCACGGCCAGCACGGCTTTCGGGTCTTTGGCTTCGCTCAGTTCGCGGCCGGTGGCCAGGGTGTTTTCCACGTTCGAGCGGGCGGTGGCCAGGTTCAGGGCCGCGACCTGTTCCAGCGCCTGCACGGCTTTGCTGGTCAGGCTGTTGAAGGTATCAAGCTGAAACTCGAACAGGGTCTTGGTGGCGGAGGCGAATTGCTCGGGATTTTGAAACATACGAACTCCTCGGTGAGTGAAAAGGCGTTTGCTTCTTGTTGTTGGCTCATTATTGAGCACGTACCAACTTTTCGCAATGACTATCTTTGTACGGCCCGCTTTCCTCTTCCCAGCCCGGGCCGAGCGGAGTTTGGTGGCAGACGCGGGCGCCATCGATCTTGCTGCGCCAGATATACCAGGGCGCCGGCCCGGCGCTCAGGCTGGTGCTCAGGGTGAAGCCGGCCACGGCCAGCAGCAGGAAGCGGGAAGGTTTGTTGGGCATAATCATTTTGCAACTCGGTTCAGGACAGGGCTTGCGCCCGCACTTGGTTGCGGCCGCCATTCTTCGCAGCGTACAGCAATTCGTCGGCCTTGGCGATCAGGCTGTACTGGCTGCTCTCTTCCGGCCGCAGCGCCTGGGCGCCATCGGCAAAGTCGGCCGTCACCACGCCGAAGCTGGCGGTGGCCCGCAGCTGATGGCCTTCGAAGCGTACCGAGCTTTCCTCGAAGCGGCGGCGCAGGCGCTCGGCCAGCAGGGTGGCGCCCTCCAGCCCCGTTTCGGGCAGGATCAGCAGGAATTCCTCGCCGCCGTAGCGCACCACGCTGTCGACATTCTCGCGCGTCATGGCCAGCAGCAGGCGCGAAAACGCTTGCAGCACGGCGTCGCCCGCGGCATGGCCATACTCATCGTTGACGCGCTTGAAATGGTCGAGGTCGCACATGATGACGGCCAGGCTCAGGCGGTAGCGCTGGGCGCGCATGATTTCGTTTTCCATCAGCTGTTCGTGCAGGTGGCGGCGGTTGAAACAGCCGGTCAGGGGATCGCGCAGGGACTGGATCTTGAGTTCGGTCTGGGTGCGGAATTCCTCGCGCCACAGCAGCTGGTAGCGGCGCGCCGTCACATAGCCCAGCAGATTGGCCAGCAGCAGGAGTAAGCCCATCGTGACCAGGCCGAGCGCCTGGATTTCCTGCCGGTGGCGGGCCATCAGCACGAAGACCAGGGTGGCGGGCAGGGCGATGGCGGCCGCGTGCAGCAGGCGGTTCGGCACATACACGTACAGCACCATGATGACGATGGTCATGGAAATGGCGTGGCCCGCGAATTCCGAAGGCCGGAAGGCGACGATCAGCAGAAAGACGGCGGTGCCGGCCAGTTCGACCAGGGTGGCGACGGCGCGCGTCAACTTCACGGAATTGGGCCGCAGACGGATGGCGAGCAGGCCGAACAGGGCGCAGGTGACGACGCCGATGCGGGCGCAGAACAGCATCAGGGTCAGGCCGCTGTAGCCGAGCCAGGCCACATCCGACAGCACGAAGGCCAGGAAGAAGAAAGCGCAGAAATAGAAGGTCATGCGCAGCTGGCGCTGGCTCAGGCGCAGGTGGTGGCGCAGGAAAGCCTGCTCCATGGCCGGATTGCGGAATTCGCTCGATAGATGGTTCAGCGTGGCGTCCGCGGCGGTTTCGGCGGGTGGCCAGCTTGCGTGTTTCATCGCGGTGCCACCAGGGGCAGGTGCAGGGTGAAGCGGGTGCCGGCGCCGGGCGCACTGTGCAGCTCGATGCGCCCGCCCAGCACGCCGGTGACGATATTGTGCGTGATGTGCAGGCCGAGGCCGGAACCGCCCGCGCCCAGCTTGGTGGTGAAGAAGGGGTCGAAGACGCGGCCCTGGTGTTCGGGCGCGATGCCGGCGCCGTCGTCGGCCAGGCTCAGTTCCACCTCGTCCTCGCCGACGGCGCGGCCGGCGATGGTGATGGTGCCGCCGGGGCGCCCGCCGAAGCCGTGCAGCACGCTGTTCTCGAACAGGTTGGAGAGCGCCTGGCCGAGCGGGCCGGGATAGCTGTCCATTTCCAGATGGGGCGCGACCTCCTGCACCACGCGCAAGTCCGGATGCTTGAGGGCGGCCGCCAGCGGCAGCACCAGTTCGGCCACGAATTTATCGAGCGTGAAGCGGCGCCGCTGCGAGCTGGCGGTATCGACCGCGATTTGCTTGAAGCTGGCCACCAGCTTGGCCGTGCGCGTCAGATTGCGCACCAGCAGCTCATTGGCTTCGCCGGCCTGCTGCAGATACTGCTCCAGCGCTGAGCGGCGCAGGCCGGCGCTGACATCCTCGCGCAGGCCGTTGGTGCGCTCGCTCATGGTGGTGGCCACCATCAGGCTGTTGCCGATGGGCGTGTTCAGCTCGTGCGCCACGCCGGCCACGATGGCGCCAAGGGCGGCCAGCTTGTCGCGCCGCACCAGTTCGTCCTGGGTCAGGCTCAGGTGTTCGAGCGCGCGCGCCAGCTCGGCGTTGGTCTGCTCGGCCTGCTCCTTGGCGTGGCGCAGGGCGGCGGTGCGGTCGGCCACCAGCTCTTCCAGATGCTTGCGGTGCTGCTGCAGCTCGGCCTCGCGCCGCGTGCGCTCGATGGCGATGCCGGCCAGGTGGGTGGCGACGCTGATCAGGCGCTGGTCTTCCGTGCTCGGGTGGCGCACCTCGCGGTAATACATGGCGAAGCTGCCCAGCACCGTGCCTTCGTTGAGCATGATGGGCATGGACCAGCAGGCGCGCAGGCCATAGGCGCTGGCCAGGCCGCGGTAGGGCTCCCACAGCGGGTCGTGCATGATGTCGGACACGATCACCGCTTCGCGCCGGTACATGGCGGTGCCGCAGGAGCCGACCATGGGGCCGATTTCCATGCCGTCGATCGCCGCCATATAGGCGCCGGGCAGGCTGGGTGCGGAGCCGGCGCGCATGCGCTTGCCGTCCTCGTCCAGCAGCAGCACCGAGCACAGCAGCTCGGGCGACTGGGTTTCCACCAGCTTGACCAGACGGTCCAGGGTGGCGTGCAGGGGCGCGCCGCGCGCGATCATTTCCAGCAGCTTGTTCTGGCCCGCGCGCAGGGCCTCGGCCAGGCGCTGGCCGGTCACGTCGAGCAGGCGCAGGTGCAGCAGGTGGTGCTTGTCCTTTTCCAGCGGCACCAGGCGGATTTCGCAATCGATCAGGCGGCCGTTGGCGTGCTGGAAGGAGAGGGGGAAGACGCGGATCTCGCCGCCTAGCACGCGCTCGATCAGATCGTCCACCACGTCGGCCGAGAGGCGGCCATCCTGCTGCAGGGGCGGGCAGAGCTGGGCCAGCTCCTTGTGGCGCAGCTCGGCCACGCTGCGCCCGAACAGGGTTTCTGCCTGGGCATTGGCGTCGATCGGCCTGCGGTCGGCCACATTGAGCAGCAGGATGCTGTCGGGCGAGCCGGCCAGCAGGGTGTGGTAATTGATTTCCAGATTGGCCGGGTCGAGGCTGGCCGGCGCGCCATCGGACCACAGGCCGCGCGCGCCCAGTTCGACCAGGATATTGTTGACGGCGTCAGCGGTGGCGAAGGGCAGGCGCACATAGCCGGCGGCGCCGGCCTGGCGCGCCCGTTCGCGCTCATCCTCGCTGGGCGCCGAGGACATGATCAGCACCGGCAAGCCATTGCGCCGCGCCAGACGCTCGCACAGCTCCAGGCTGGCGCTGCCGGCCAGGGCCGCATCGAGCAGCACCAGGGCCACATGGCCTTCCTCGGCCAGCGACAGGGCGGCGTCGCCGCGGTTGACGTAGGCCAGGCCCAGCCCGTGTTCGGCCAAAGCCAGTTCCAGCGCCACCAGTCCGTTCTCCGAACCACTGACGATCAGGATGGTTTGCCGCTTCACTGGTGGATGTGACTGGTTCATGAGTCCTTCCCAAGGGCGCCGGGTCTGAGCCAGTGTAGTACAACATCTAATGCGGCAACAAAACATTTCCTGCGCCAGAAGCGCGGGCGCGGCTTTTTTGCTTCAGGCCGCCTTGCGCGCCCCGGCTTCGGCCTTGCCAGCCGCCTGCTCCTGCGCTTCCAGCTCGGCGCGGGCGGCGGCAATGCGCGGGAAATTATCCTCAATCCAGTCGACCAGCACTTCCAGGCGCGCCGCCACTTCCTCGCCCATCGGCGTCAGGCTGTACTCGACATGGGGCGGAATCACCGGCAGTGCATGGCGCGCGACAAAGCCGTCGCCCACCAGACCGTCCAGGGTCTGGGCCAGCATCTTCTCGCTGACCCCGCCGACCTCGCGGCGCAGCTGGCTGAAACGGTGGGTGCCGCCCAACAGCACCACCAGCACCAGCACGCCCCAGCGGCTGGTTACATGGCTGAGGACGGCGCGCGAAGGGCAGTCGGCGGCCAGCAGCTTGCCGCGCCGCGCCTCGGTTTGCGCCGCCAGAGCGGCGCGCAGGGATTTACTGGTTTTCATGGGTGCTTACCAAAAAGTACGTACTTACAATTCGTTAGTGCCGTCGCTATTATACGTTCATCGCGGCGAGCCTCGCCGCATTCTCTTGAAAATGAAAGGATTTGCCATGATCGTCATTACCGGCGCCAGCGGCCAACTCGGCCAACTCGTGATTTCCAGCCTGCTCAAGCAAGTACCCGCCAGCGGCATCGCGGCCGTGGTGCGCGACCCGGCCAAGGCCGGCGCGCTCGCCGCCCAGGGCGTGCAGCTGCGCCAGGCCGACTACAACGATCCCGCTTCGCTCGACGCCGCCTTCCGGGGCGCCGAGAAGATTCTGCTGATCTCGTCCAGCGAAGTGGGCCAGCGCCTGCCGCAGCACCGCAATGCTGTCGAGGCCGCCAAGCGCGCCCAGCCCAAACTGCTGGCCTACACCAGCGTGCTGCATGCCGACACCTCGCCGCTGGGCCTGGCTGGTGAACACAAGGCCACCGAGGAGCTGATCCGCGCCAGCGGCCTCAACTACACGATCCTGCGCAATGGCTGGTACTTCGAGAACTACCACAACAGCATCGTGGGCGGCCCCGCCCACGGCGCCGTACTCGGCAGCGCAGGCGAAGGCCGCATTGCCGCCGCCGCCCGCGCCGACTATGCCGACGCCGCCGTCGCCGTCCTCACCGCCGCCGAGCAGCCGCAAGCCGTATATGAACTGGGCGGCGACCAGCCGTTCACGATGGCCGAACTGGCCGCCGAAATCGCCCGCCAATCCGGCCAGCCCGTTGCGTACCACAATCTGCCTGAAGCCGAGTACAAAGCTGCCCTGCTGGGCTGGGGCTTGCCCGAAGGTCTGGCCGCGCTGATCGCCGACTCCGATAGTGGCGCCGCGCAAGGCGGTCTCGACGACCGTAGCCGCAGCCTGAGCCAGCTGATTGGCCGTCCCACCCAAACCCTGGCCGATGCCGTTAAGGCAGCCCTGTCCGCCTAAGCCTTTGCGCCAAATCAAACAATGTCCAACCCTGGTGTCAGGCACTGGAGTCGGACATTCTTTGATCTAAATCAGTAAATGTCCCACCCTGGTGCCTCGGCGGCCCCGCCTGACACCAGGGTGGGACATTTGTTGAGGGAGATCAAAGGGGGAGGGCAAAAGAAAAAACGCCGCAAGCTTTTGAAGGCTTGCGGCGTTTTTAGCGTATCCGGTAGAGTGGTGCCCACGGAGGGACTCGAACCCCCACACCTTGCGGCACATGGACCTGAACCATGCGCGTCTACCAATTCCGCCACGTGGGCACTGGTACTGCTCAATCGTTATCGAAAACAAGACTTGGTGCCCACGGAGGGACTCGAACCCCCACACCTTGCGGCACATGGACCTGAACCATGCGCGTCTACCAATTCCGCCACGTGGGCCTTGTTCTCTTTAACTTCGTTGCGTTGTTCAGCAACAGAAGGCACGCATCTTAAAGGTCGAACCGCCTTCCGTCAATGGCAATTTGTGCTTTTGCGAAAGATTTTTCGTTTTTTATTGCGGGCTGCTGCAAGAATGGGCAAACCGGCGCATGTCAGCAGCACTTGCGAGGGTTCGGGGACGGGATTCAGCAAGTCCCAGCCGTTCACGTCCATCGCCAGCCGGTCGTTGTCGGTGATGCGCAGCAGCTCGCCGCGTCCGGCGGTCGGGTCCATCAGGCCGATGTAGAGATTGTCTTTCCAGTGGCTGGCCTGGCGGCCGTCGCCGAAGTTGACGCCGGTGGAGAACAGCGGGCCGCGCGTGGCGCCGCCATCGAGCGAAAAATATTTCTCGCGCGTGTCGGCTGTCCAGTCGATCACGCCGGCGGCGTGGCTTTGGCTGGAGTAGCGGAACATGTCCAATCCGCTGACATAGGTGAACTCATTGTCGTCGAACGGGCCGTTGTATGGCGGCGCGTTGTTGTCGAGGATGTCGACGCCGCTGATGAAGCCCAGCGTATGCCCGATCTCATGCGAGGCGACGCCGACAAAGTCGAAAGCGTCGGCATCGATGCCGTTGCGGGGATTGAAGTCGAATTTGAAATTGCTGCTGAACTGGATGAAGCCGTCGCAGGCGCCGATGCATCCCGTCAGCGTTTGCGGCGCCACCGGCAGCTTGAGCGCCTTGGCCTGGGCCTGCGTCAGAAACAGGGTGCGGTTATTGTTGCTGCCGTTATCGTCGACATAGGGCGTGGCGCTGCCGGAGCCATGGGGATTGTTGGTGGTGCGGTTGATCAGCAGGTCGAAGCTGTTGAGCGGCAAATGGCTGACGGCGAGCTGGTCGCTGGCCGAGCTGATATCGCTGAGCATGGCGGCGCGGTAATCATGGTAGCTGTAAAAATCTTCGGCCGACCTGGCCTGGCCAAGAATGCCGGTGCCAAGCGGATTGAAGCCCAGCGTCAGATTGATGCTCACATCGTCGCGCAGCAGGGATGACCAGCGTTCGGTGGCATCGATAAAGCCTTGCTGCGCCTGGGTAGATGTGCCGGGTAGGAAGTTCAGATTGAAGTGGGGTGCGGCGGAACAGGTGGCCGCGCTGCACAGCGCGGTCAGCAGGATGGAGGTGGAGAGGATTTTCATGACAGGCTCCCGGGTAGAGGTAAGCCTGAGGACGCAAGAAGCATGCGCTGCCGTGGCGCCAGGGGCGGAACGGGTAAGCTGCCGCTGCCCATGTCAAAAACGGCGACGCAAAAGAAAAAACGCCGCAAACTCGAAAGCTTGCGGCGTTTTTTGCGTATTCGGTAGAGTGGTGCCCACGGAGGGACTCGAACCCCCACACCTTGCGGCACATGGACCTGAACCATGCGCGTCTACCAATTCCGCCACGTGGGCACTGATACTGCTTAACAACTTCTGCTATTATATTGCCTTAGGGAGTTTTGCGCCAGATGAACTTTCATTCCACACTGCACATCCACTCTTTACTGCAACCCCGCATCGCTGCGAGAGCCAGAATTATAGAGGAAACTTCCTGGATGTCAAAGTGTTTGCCAAAACTTTTTTTCAGGCCGCCGCAGCCCGCGCGACATGCGCACATATTAGGCAAATAGCCTGCGCTCCGGTACACTACGCTTACTACCTCGTCTAGCGGCGGGTGGGGGCAGTATGCGGCTTTCTTCATCAATAAAAAAACCATAGAAATACTTTTGAACCAGTCTACCCACACCATTCCCAGCCGCGAGGATATTCTCGGCATTTTCCGCAGCGCCAAGGCGCCCCTCGACCTGCGTACTCTTGCGCTGTCGCTGAAAGTGAAACCCGATTCCCAGGCTGTATTAACGCGCCGGCTGAATGCCATGGAGCGCGACGGCCAGATTCAGTCCGACGCATCCGGCTTCTATGTATTAGCCGACCATTCCGAATTCATTTCCGGCCGCGTCAGCAGCCACCGCGACGGCTTCGGCTTCGTGATCCCGGACGAACCGGGCGAAGACCTGTTCCTGTCCGAGCGCGAAATGCAGAAAGTGCTGCATGGCGACCGCGTCATGGCGCGCGTCACCGGCCATGACCGTCGCGGTCGTCCGGAAGGCACCATTGTCGAAGTAGTCCAGCGCGGCAATACCCATATCATCGGCCGCCTGTTGAAAGACAACGGCGTCTGGATCGTTGCGCCCGAAGACAAGCGCATCGGCCAGGACATCTTGCTTGAGGGTTCGCCCGGCAAGGCCAAGTCCGGCCAGATCGTCAGCCTGGAGCTGACCGAACAGCCGGGCCGCTTCAAGCAGCCGGTCGGCAAGATCGTTGAAGTGCTGGGCGATATGGACGATCCCGGCATGGAGATCGAAATCGCCGTGCGCAAATTCGGCGTGCCGCACATCTTCTCGCCGGCCGCGCTGAAGCAGGCCGCCAAGCTGCCCGACGTCGTGCATGAAGCCGACTGGGGCGAGCGCGTTGACCTGCGCGACGTGCCGCTGGTGACCATCGACGGCGAAGACGCGCGCGACTTTGACGATGCCGTGTATTGCGAACCGGTCAAGATTGGCCGCAGCAATGCCTTCCGTCTGATCGTGGCGATCGCCGATGTCAGCCACTATGTGAAGCCGAACGATTCGCTCGACGGCGATGCGCTGGAGCGCAGCACCTCGGTCTACTTCCCGCGCCGCGTGATCCCCATGCTGCCGGAGAAGCTGTCCAACGGCCTGTGCTCGCTGAATCCGGCGGTGGACCGTCTTACCCTGGTGTGCGACGCGGTGATCACCGCCGCCGGCGACATTAAGGCCTATCAGTTCTATCCGGCCGTGATCCATTCGGCCGCGCGCCTGACTTACACTGAAGTGGCGGCCATTCTTGGCAATACCAAGGGTCCGGAAGCGGCGCGCCGCCCGGCCATCGTGCCGCATCTGCAGAATCTGTACGACGTTTATCACGCGCTGCTGAAAGCCCGCCTGGAGCGCGGCGCGATCGACTTCGAAACCACCGAAACCTATATCGTCTGCAACCCGGCCGGCAAGATCGAGAAGATCATTCCGCGCACCCGCAACGATGCGCACAAGCTGATCGAAGAGTGCATGCTGGCCGCCAACGTGTGCGCGGCTGACCTGCTGCTGCGCCATAAGCATCCCGGCACCTACCGCATCCATGCCGGCCCGACCAAGGAAAAGCTGACGCAGGTGCGCAGCTTCCTGAAACAGGTCGGCCTGCATCTGGGCGGCGGCGATACGCCGGCGGCTGCCGATTACGCGGAGCTGATGAAGAAGGTCAAGGAGCGTCCCGACGCGTCGCTGCTGCAAACCATGCTGCTGCGCTCCATGCAGCAGGCGGTCTACAGCCCGGACAATATCGGCCACTTCGGCCTGGCGTATGAGGCGTATGCCCACTTCACCAGCCCGATCCGCCGCTATCCCGACCTGCTGACGCACCGCGCCATCAAGGCCATCCTGGCCGGCAAGAAGTACGAGCCGAAAGTGGGCGACACCAGTGTGCTGAACACCAATGTCTCCAACGCCACGCGCAAGCAGCAGTTGAAGGACAAGCAGGAAGGCAAGCAGAAAAAAGCCGATCCGACCATCTGGGATGCCTTGGGCATCCACTGCTCGGCCAACGAGCGCCGCGCCGACGAAGCCTCGCGCGACGTGGAAGCCTGGTTGAAGTGCTACTTTATGCAGGACAAGCTGGGCGAGGAGTTCAGCGGCATCATCACCGGCGTGACCACCTTCGGCATCTTCGTCCAGCTGGACCAACTGTTCGTGGAAGGCCTGGTGCATGTCACCGACCTGGGCGCCGACTTCTTCCAGTACGACGATGCGCGCCATGAGCTGCGCGGCGAACGCACCGGCAAGCGCTACCAGCTGACCGACCGTGTGAATGTGCAGGTGGTGCGCGTGGACCTGGAATCGCGCAAGATCGACCTGCGCCTGGCCGACAGTGAAATGGTGGGCATTCCGGCGCCGAAGAAAGGCCGTGGCAAAGCCGCTTACGACGATTTCGACGATGCCGAGGAAGTGCCGGCAGGCCGTTCGCGCAAACCCGCCTCGCGCACCAATGTGAAACCTGGCCCAAGCATCACGCCGCGCTATCCGTCCAAGGCCAGCGCTGGTGGCGCTGCCAGTGCGCCGGCCAGCAAGAGCAAGCCGGGCGCCAAGGCCGCGCCGAAACCGGCCAAGCGCGCCAAGACCACAACCTCGCGCAAGGCTGCAGCGAAAAAGAAGAAGCGCTGATCGCTGAGAGATAGTTGTATTGATTTGATGGCCCGCGGTGAATGCCTCGGGCCATTCCCTTTAGTAAAAGAGAAGTAAATGTCCAAGAACAAAATGATTTTCGGCTTCCACGCCGTGACCTCCCGCCTGCGCCACGAAGCTTCTTCGGTGGAAGAGATTTTCGTCGACGCCAGCCGCAGCGACCGCCGCATGCAGGATCTGATCGGCACCGCCAAAGGCCTTGGCGTGCGCGTGATGCCGGTCGATTCGGCCCGCCTCGACAAGATCGTCGGCACCCGCCGCCACCAGGGCGTGATCGCCTTCGCCTCCCAGCTGGCGCTGGCGCGCAATCTGGATGAGCTGCTGGACGCCATCGATGGCCCGCCGCTGCTGCTGGTCCTGGACGGCATCACCGATCCGCACAATCTGGGCGCCTGCCTGCGCGTGGCCGACGGCGTCGGCGCGCATGCCGTGATCGTGCCGAAGGACCGCGCAGTGGGCCTGAACGCCACCGCCGCCAAGGTCGCCAGCGGCGCCGCCGAGACCGTGCCTTACATCACCGTCACCAATCTGGCGCGCACCCTGCGCGAGCTGAAAGAGCGCGACATCTGGCTGATCGGCACCTCCGACGACGGCGAGAAAGGCCTGTACGAAGCCGATTTCACCGGCCCGACCGCGCTGGTCATGGGTTCCGAAGGCGAGGGCATGCGCCGCCTGACGCGCGAAACTTGCGATATGCTGGTCAGCATCCCGATGTTCGGCTCGGTGGAAAGCCTGAACGTGTCGGTCGCTTCCGGCGTCTGCCTGTACGAAGCGCGCCGCCAGCGCATCGCTAAAGAAGGCTAAGCGCAGCCGCGTTTCCCCTCCAGCATTCCCCCGGCGGATGCGCTACCATGAGCGTATCCGCATTTCACCGCGCATTTTCTGTTTCGCTTTCATGTTTCGCCAATTACGCCAGGACATCAGCAGCATCATCGAACGCGATCCCGCAGCCCGCAACGGCTGGGAGGTGCTGACCTGTTATCCCGGCTTGCAAGCCATCGCCGCGCACCGCGCGGCGCGCTGGTGCTGGACCCACGGCCTGAAATGGCCGGGCCGCTTCATCTCCTATCTGGCGCGCA
This sequence comes from Massilia sp. BJB1822, assembly GCF_013369485.1. Classification (GTDB taxonomy): domain Bacteria; phylum Pseudomonadota; class Gammaproteobacteria; order Burkholderiales; family Burkholderiaceae_D; genus Rugamonas. Next base: position 45,976 of record NZ_JABWEB010000013.1, on the reverse strand, counting down.
TCGTCACCGGCATCGAGATTCATCCCGGCGCGAAGATCGGCAACCGCGTCTTTATCGATCACGGTTTTGGCGTAGTGATCGGCGAAACGGCCGAGGTGGGGGACGATTGCACCATCTACCAGGGCGTGACGCTGGGCGGCACCTCGCTGCACGCGGGGGCCAAGCGCCATCCCACGCTGGAGCGCGGCGTCATCGTCGGCGCGGGCGCCAAGGTGCTGGGCGGCTTTACGGTGGGCGAGTATGCCAAGGTCGGCTCCAATGCCGTGCTGCTGAAGGCCGTGCCGGCGGGCGCCACGGCGGTGGGCAATCCGGCCCATATCGTGCAGAAGGACCAGCATGGCTATGGCTCCGCAGCCTCGCGCCTGTTCTCGGCCTATGGCGTGACGCCGAACGGGGACGATCCGCTGTCCAAGGCCTTGCTTGGCCTGATCAGCCATGCCGAGGCCCAGGAGCAGCAGATTGAGCGCATCATGGCGGTGTTGAAAGCGGCGGGGCTGGATTGCCCCAAGATTGCCGAGTGCGAGAATTTCGACCCGGCGCAATTGAACAAGCTTGTCGAGTAAAGGAAAAGCATGAGCATGGAAGCCGCGGCGGATAACGCCGATACCCTGGACCCGTTTGAAATCCGCGTGCTGGCGGTGCTGGCCGAAAAGGAAGCGCTGACGCCGGATAACTACCCGATGTCGCTGAACGCCATCACGAATGGCTGCAACCAGCTTTCCAGCCGCGACCCGGTGATGCAGCTGTCGGAAGACACCGTGTCCGACGTGCTGCAGCGCCTGATCGAACGCCGTCTGGTGAACCAGATCAGCCAGGCCGGCGCGCGCGTCAGCAAATACGAGCACCGCATGCGCATCAAGTGGTCGCTGGAGCAGGACAAGGTTGCCGTCCTCACGATGCTGATGCTGCGCGGCCTGCAGACGGCGGGCGAAATCCGCACGCGCAGCGGCCGCATGCACGAATTCAAGAGCGTGGCCGAGGTGGAAACCGCGCTGCAATTCCTGATCGACAAATACCCGCCGCTGGTGGCCAAGCTGGCGCTGGCGCCCGGCACCAAGGAGCCGCGCTACGGCCAGCTGCTGGGTGGCGAAGAAGTGCTGGCGCGCGAGGAAACCGCCGCCGGTTACGCCGCAAGCGTCAGCAGCGGCTCGCGCAACGACCGCGTGGCCCAGCTGGAGCAGGAAGTCCAGCAGCTGCGCGCCGATTTCGCCGACCTCGCCGCGCAGTTCGAGCAGTTCAAAAAACAGTTCGAGTAAGCTTAATCCGCAGTAGCGCGCACGGCGTCGATGGCGTCGAGTATGGCTTCGCAGGTGGCCGGGGCGCGCAGCGGCGGATTGTGGCGGTGCCCACCCACCGCCGACACCGCGTCGCGGATCGCCAGGAACACCGAGAAGGGCAGCAGCAGCGGCGGTTCGCCCACCGCCTTGGAGCGGTGGATGCTGTCGAAGCTGTTGCGGTTCTTGAACAGCTTCACGTCCAGATTGCGCGGGCAGTCCGATATCGCCGGAATCTTGTAGGTCGATGGCGCGTGCGTCATCAGCTTGCCGCCCGCGTTCCACCACAGCTCCTCCGTCGTCAGCCAACCCATGCCCTGGATGAAGGCGCCCTCCACCTGACCGATGTCGATGGCCGGGTTCAGCGAATTGCCCGCATCGTAAAGCGCGTTCGCTTCCAGCAGCTTCCATTCCCCCGTCAGCGTATCGACGATCACTTCCGACACCGAAGCGCCATAGGCGAAATAGCCGAAGGGATTGCCGCTCATGGTTTTCGGATCCCAGCTCAGGCCAGGCGTGGCGTAGAAACCATCCGACCAGAGCTGGATGCGCGCCAGGTATGCCTTCTGCACCAGATCGGCGAAGGACATGGCCGCTCCTGTTCCGCCATACACCACGCCATCGGCGAACTGCAACTCGGCCAGTTCGCAGCCGAATTGCGCGGCGGCGAAGGTCGCAAGGCGCTGGCGCAGGGTGTGGGCCGCGTCCTGCGCCGCCTTGCCGTTCAGGTCCGCGCCGGTGGATGCTGCGGTGGCCGACGTGTTGGCGACCTTGCTGGTATCGGTGGCGCTGATGCGCACGCGGTGCAGCGGAATGCCCAGTTCATGCGCCACCACCTGGCAAACCTTGGTGTTGATGCCCTGGCCCATCTCCGTGCCGCCATGGTTGACCAGCACCGAACCGTCCGTATAGATGTGAACCAGCGCGCCGGCCTGGTTGAAGTGGGTCACGTTGAAGGCGATGCCGAACTTCACAGGCGTCAGCGCCATGCCTTTCTTCAGCACCACGCTGCGCGCATTGAATTCGTCGATGGCGGCGCGGCGGGCGCGGTAGGCGCTGTCGTGCTCCAATTGGGCCACCAGTTCGTGGATGACGTTGTCGACCACCTTCTGGCCGTATTGCGTGACGTTGCGGCCTTCCTCATCATTGCGGCCGTAGAAATTGATCTTGCGGACGTCCAGTGCATCCTTGCCCAAGTTGCGCGCGATTTCGTCCACGATGTATTCGATGGCGATCGCGCCTTGCGGACCGCCGAAGCCGCGGAAGGCGGTGTTCGACTGCGTATTCGTTTTGCCCGCCATGGCGCGAATATCGACGTCGCTCAGGTAGTAGGTATTGTCGAAGTGGCAGATGGCGCGCGTAGCGACCGGCGCCGAAAGATCGGCCGAGAAGCCGGCGCGCGACACCATCTCGACCTTGGCGGCGGTGATGCGGCCGTCCGCATCGTGGCCGATCTCGTATTCGTAGTAGAAGCAGTGGCGTTTGCCCGTCACCATCATATCGTCGTCGCGGTCGGCGCGCAGTTTGACGGGGCGTTTCAGCTTGGCCGCGCTGATGGCGGCGCAGGCGGCCCACAGCGCCGATTGCGATTCCTTGCCGCCAAAGCCGCCGCCCATGCGCCGGCATTCGACCACGATGGCGTGCGACGGGCGGTGCAGGGCGTGCGCCACCACATGCTGCATCTCGGTCGGGTGCTGGGTGGAGCACAGCACCAGCATGCCTTCGCCTTCCTTGGGGATGGCGTAGGAAATCTGGCCTTCGAGGTAGAACTGCTCCTGTCCGCCCACATGCAGCTTGCCTTTCACGCGATGCGGCGAGGCTTCCAGCGCCTGCTGCGCATCGCCGCGCGCCAGGCGCATGGGTGGCACCACGAAGGATTGCGCATCGCGCGCCGCTTCCGGCGTCAGGATGGCGGGCAGCTCCTCGTACTGCACCACGGCCTTGCGCGCGGCGCGGCGGGCATTGTCGTGCGAGTCTGCCACCACGACGAAGATGGGCTGGCCCACATATTCGACCTTTTCCTCGGCCAGGATCGGATCGTCGTGGATGATGGGGCCGCAGTCGTTGGTACCGGGGATGTCGCGCCAGGTATAGGCCGCCACCACGCCCGGTGCGGCCAGCACCGGCGCCAGGTTCAACGCCGCGATGCGCGCATGCGCCTTGGCCGACAGGCCTAGCGCCGCGTGCAGTGTGCCCTGGGCTTCGGGAATGTCGTCGGTATAGGTGGCTTCGCCCAGGACGTGCAGGATGGCCGATTCGTGCGGATGCGAGAGGCCGACTTCAGCCCATGCCTTGACCGATTCCGGCGTCAGGAATGCTTCGGTTTTGCTGTTCATGCGAGTGCGTAGTTATCTGAGTAGGCGAAAGCGTTGATCTCGGCGGCGGGCTGGGGCTGCTCCGGACGCGTTTCAAGCCAGAAGCGGCGCAGCAGGTTTTGCGCGCTGCGCATGCGGTAGCGCGCGCTGGCGCGCATATCGCTGAGCGGGGTGTAATCCTGGGCCAAGGCGGCCATGGCGGCGCTGAGGGCGTTCTCGTTCCATGGTTGGCCTTCCAGCGCGGCTTCGGCCAGCGGCGCGCGGCGCGAGGTAGCGGCCATCCCGCCGAAAGCGATATGCACATTGCGCGCGATGCCGGTCTTGTCCAGGGTCATGGCAAAAGCGGCGCAGACGGCCGAAATATCCTGGTCGTAGCGCTTGGCCAGTTTGTAGGTACGGAACTGCAGGCCGGTGTGGGGCAGGGGGATGCGCACGGCTTCCACGAATTCGCCGGGCTGCCAGTCCTTCTTCATATAGTCGAGGTAGAAGTCCTGCAGCGGCATGGTGCGCTGGCCTTCGGTGCTGCGCAGCACGATGCGCGCGCCGAGCGCAATCATCCACGGCGCCGAATCGCCGATGGGCGAGCCGTTGGCGACGCTGCCGCCCAGGGTGCCGGTATTGCGGATGGGCTGGGAGGCAAAGCGCTGCCACAGCTCCGTCAATTCCTGCGGATAGTGCTCGCAGATGGCGCGGTAGGCGTCGTCCAGCGAGACGGCGGCGCCGATTTCGAGGATGCCGCCGTAAGTCCGCATGCGCAGCAGCTCGGGAACCTGGCGCACATAGATCACATCGCCCAGATTGCGCATCTGTTTCGTCACCCACAGGCCCACATCGGTGGAGCCGGAGAGGATGGTGGCCGCAGGCTTGGCGGCGCGCAGGGCCGCCAGTTCGTCCAGCGTGCGCGGCGCATGGAAGGTCTGGCCGCCATGGGTGTAGCTGAACATGCGCTCCCTTTGCAGGCTTTCCAGCGCGGCCTGCACGGCGGCGCGGTCGAAGGCGGCATGCGGCAGTTCGCCCATGCGCTGGGCCGCATCGATGATGGGGCGGTAGCCGGTGCAGCGGCATAGATTGCCGGACAGGGTTTCGTCGATCTGCTTGCGGCAGGGCGATTCGGCGGCGTTTTCCTGCTTCAGGTACAGGCTCCAGAGCGACATGGCAAAGCCCGGCGTACAGAAGCCGCATTGCGATCCATGGCATTCCACCAGGGCTTGCTGCACCGGATGCAGGCGGCCGTCGTCCTGTTTCAGGTCTTCCACGGTGAACAGGGCTTTGCCGTCCAGCGTGGGCAGGAACTGTATGCAGGAGTTGACGCTTTTCAGCTCAAGGCCGCCATCCTTCAGCGTGCCGATCACCACGGTGCAGGCGCCGCAGTCGCCTTCGGCGCAGCCTTCCTTGGTGCCGGTGCAGTGCAAGTCTTCGCGCAGATGCTGCAGGACTGTGCGCGTGGGCGACAGGGCGCTGGCTTCGCGCACCTTGCCCTGGTAGTAGAAACGAATCGGTTCGGACATCGTGCTTCTCCAGAATCAGCCAGGCAGGTAAATGGTTTTGAACAGGAAGACGCCGGCGATCCCCCAGATCACGGTGCTAACCTGGCGGTGCTGGCCGGTCAGGAGTTTGAGCACGGCGTAGCTGATGAAGCCCAGCGCCAGGCCGTTGGCAATCGAATAGGTGAAGGGCATGACCAGGGCCGTGACCACGGCCGGCACGCATTCGGTGGTTTCATGCCAGTTGATTTCGGCCAGTTCGCGCAGCATCAGGCAGGCCACGAAGAACAGGGCCGGCGCGGTGGCGTAGGCGGGCACCACGCCGGCCAGCGGCGCGATGAAGAGGCAGAGCAGGAACAGCACGGCGATGGCGACGGCGGTCAGGCCGGTGCGGCCGCCTTCCTGCACGCCGGCCGCGCTTTCGATGTAGGCGGTGGTGCTGGAGGTGCCGAGCACGGAGCCGACGACGATGGCGCCGCTGTCGGCCAGCAGGGCGCGGTTCATGCGGTCCATCTTGCCGTTCTTGAGCAGACCGGCGCGCTGCGCCACGCCGATCAGGGTGCCGGTGGCATCGAACAGTTCAACCAGGAAGAAGACCAGCACCACATTGATCAGACCATGGGCGATGGCGCCCATCAGGTCCAGCTTCATCACGGTCGGCGCCAGCGAGGGCGGGGCGGAGACAATGCCGTTGAAGTGGTTGCCACCGAAGAAAAAGCTCAGCACCGTGACCGACAGGATGCCGATCAGCAGGGCGCCCGGCACGCGCAGCCGGTCCAGCGCCACGATGATGAGGAAGCCGAGAATGGCCAGCACCGGCGCGGGCGAATGCAGGTCGCCCATGGTGACGAAGGTGGCGGGACTGGCCACCACGATGCCCGCGTTCTTCAGCGAGATCAGCGCCAGGAACAGGCCGATGCCGGCCGGGATGGCGATGCGCAGCGAGGGTGGAATGCTGTTGATGATGAGTTCACGGATCTTGAACAGGCTGACGAACAGGAACAGGCAGCCGGAAATGAACACCGCGCCCAGCGCCGCCTCCCAGGTAAAGCCCATGCCTTTCACCACGCCGTAGGCGAAGTAGGCGTTCAGGCCCATGCTCGGCGCCAGGCCGATCGGATAGTTCGCATACAGGCCCATGATGAGGGTGCCCACCGCCGCCGCCACGCAGGTGGCGACGAAGACCGCGTCCTTGGGCATGCCGGCATCGCCCAGGATCGAGGGGTTGACGAAGATGATGTAGGCCATCGTCAGGAAGGTGGTGAGGCCAGCCAGAAGCTCGGTGCGCACGGTGGTGCCGTTAGCACTCAGCTTGAAGAAGTTTTCAAGGAAGTTCATGTCTCGTGTCTCTGTTTATGGTTTTTTGACGCCGGAAAACTCGCCGGTCTATGCCGGTCGAAAAATTGGCGTTGTGCGGAAAGGGCCGCAGCGTATCTAATGTCGTGCAAATAACAGGCTTGCTCGTATCGCCAGCCGAATACCAGCTATCGGCTTGCCGCTATAAGCGCCCGCTGCGGCCTCAAAAACAACATCACTTCGACAGCAGCTTGGCCGCAGCCGCGACCTGGGCGCGCAGCCATTTGTGTTCGGTGGCCTGGTGTGAGCGCTCGTGCCACAGCTGGTAGAAGCGCAGCGGCGGGAATTTGACCGGCACCTTGTAGGACTTGAGGCCCAGCGTGTTTTCGTAATAGCTGGCGAACTGCTGGCCTGCCGTCAGCACCAGATCGGTCTGCGCCACCATATACGGCAGCATGCGGAAGTGGGCCGATTCGACCACCACATTGCGTTCCATATTCTGCTGTTCGAGGAAGGCATCGATGTTGCCGTGGTAGCCGGGCAGGATCTGGGTTGGTGCGGCATGCGGCAGCGAGAGATAGTCTTCGACCGTCATGCCATCCTTGTTGGTGCGGCGCGCATACGCCGTGTTGGCGCGCATCAGGCAGACGATGGGATCGTCGAACAGCTTGGAGATGTGCAAGTGGGCGGGCGGCTCGTCCCAGTTGGCGACCACCAGATCGAGCTCGCCGTCCGACAGCAGGCGCACATAGTCGGATTCCGGCCCCAGCGCATGGATCACCATGCGGCTGCGCGGCGATTCGCGGCGCAAGCGGGCGATCACTTCGGTGAAGAACTGGGTGTTCATATAGTCCGGCGCGGCGATGTGGAAGGTGCGCGCTTCCTCAAGCGGCACGAAGGCCGTTTTCGGCATGAACAGGTTCTCGGTTTCGTCGAGAATGCGCTTGGCGGGCTTGAGCAGGCTTTCGCCGTGCTGGGTCGGCACCATGCCGCGCCCGCCGCGCACCAGCAAGGGGTCGCCGGTCAGCTCGCGCAGGCGGCGCAGCGAGGCCGAGATCGAGGGCTGCGGCTGATTCAGTTTCAGCGCCACGCGCGAGACGTTCTTTTCACACAACAGCAAATACAGAATGCGGATCAGATGCAGATCCAGATGTTCCGGCAACCGCGACATGGCTTGTCTCCTCTTGCGCTCATTGGCGCTTTTATATGTATCGAATGGAGAGTCGCATATTTCCGGGCCTTGCATGTATATGTCCGCGCATATGGCAGTTATAAAAAAACATGCAGGACGGGGCGCGCCTTCAACCCTTATCTTTTCACTCACCCCGGCGCAAAGCCGGTCATGACGGTCGTAGCGGCGATGGAAGAACGACCGGACCTCAGCCATCTGAATTGCCCGCAGAGGCAGATGGGACAACAAAATGGAAGAGACATGGAAGCACTATTCGGACCCTATGGAGTGGAGTGGCTGAACCTCTTGGTGCGCTGGCTGCACCTGATCACCGGCATTGCCTGGATCGGCGCCTCCTTTTACTTCGTCTGGCTGGACAACTCGATCCGGCCGCCGCAAGCGGGCAGTCCGCTCGCCAAGAAAGGCGTGATGGGCGAGCTGTGGGCCGTGCACGGCGGCGGCTTCTACAACCCGCAGAAATACCTGGTGGCGCCGGCCGAACTGCCGGCCGAGCTGCACTGGTTCAAATGGGAAGCCTATGCCACCTGGCTGAGCGGCTTCGCCATGCTCTTCATCGTCTACTACTTCAATGCTTCAGCCATGATGATCGACCGCAGCGTGGCCGATCTGAACCCGGCGCAGGCGATTGGCGTGGGCCTCGGCACGCTGGCCCTGGGCTGGCTGGTGTACGACCTGCTGTGCAAATCGCCGCTGGGCCAGCGTGAAGGCTTGCTGGGCGTGGTGATGTTCGTGCTGATCGTGGCGGCGGGTTTTGTGCTGACCAAGCTGCTGAGCGGCCGCGCGGCCTATATCCATGTCGGTGCGATGATCGGCACCATGATGGTGGGGAATGTGCTGTTCGTGATCATTCCCGGCCAGCGCAAGCTGGTGGAGGCGATGAAGGAGGGGAAGTCGCCCGATCCGATCTACGGCAAGAAGGCCAAGCAGCGCAGCGTGCATAACAACTACTTCACGCTGCCAGTGCTGCTCATCATGATCAGCAACCATTACGCGATGACTTACGGCCATGCGCATAGCTGGCTGATTCTGGCTGCCATCATGGCCGCCGGTGTGCTGATCCGCCACTTCTTCAATCTGCGCCATGCGGGCAAGGTGTCGGTGGCCTACCCGATTGCGGGCGTGATCCTGCTGATGGCGGTGGCGATTGCAATTGCTCCCGCACCGCGGAAGCCGGCGCAGGCCGCCGCAGGCGATGTGCATGCCGATGCCCACGCTGGCGCGGTATCGGCCGTCGCAGCCGGCCATCCCGACATCGCCAAGGTGCAGGAAGTGATCCAGCAGCGCTGCGCTTCCTGCCACTCGGCCCAGCCGACGCAGGCCGGTTTCGCATCGCCGCCGAGCGGCTTGATGCTGCAGACGCCGGAGCTGACGCGCCAGCACGCCGCCAAGGTGTATCAGCGCGTGGTGCAGAGCAAGGACATGCCGCTGGCGAATCTGACCCAGATGACCGATGGCGAACGCAAACTGATTGGCGACTGGTTCGAGTCCGGCGCCAACTGAGAACAGGAAGAGCAAATGGAAAAAGTAATCATCGACGGCTTCAATCTGAGCGCCGAACAGGTGCTGGCCGTGGTCCGCGCACCGCATGCGCTGGTGGAGCTGGCCGCCTCCTCGCGCGCCGCGCTGAAGGAAAGCCGCGACTATATCGAATCGACCTGGATGCACGATGAAGCGCCCATGATGTACAGCTTCAATACGGGCGTCGGCCTGCTGAAGGATACGCGCGTCAAAGTCGAACATATCGAGCTGTTTCAGACGCAGCTGATCAAGGCGCATAGCGCCGGCATGGGCGAACCGTTTTCGGAAGAGGTGAGCCGCGCCACCATGCTGCTGCGCGCCAATGCTTTCGCCAGCAATTACTCCGCGCCGCGCGTGGAGGTGGTGGACCGCCTGCTGGCCTTCATCAATGCGCGCATCCATCCCATCATGCCGCAGAAAGGTTCGGTGGGCGCATCGGGCGACCTGGCGCCCTTGTCCTATCTGGCCGCCGCCATTGCGGGATTCGACGAGGCGGAAGTGATGTACGACGGCCGCCGCATGTCCGCGCCGGAAGCCATCGCCAAAGCCGGTATCGGACCCGTCAAGTTCGACCTGAAGGCAAAGGATGCCTCGGCCCTGATCAATGGCTGCACCGCCTCGCTGGCCGTGGCCGTGCTGGCGGCCCACGATGCGCGCAACCTGCTCAGCGACGCTTGCCTGTCGCTGGGCCTGACGCTGGAAGCGATGCGCGCCGAGATGGCGGCCTTCGACCCGCGCATCCAGCAAGCCCGCCCGCATGCGGGTCAGATCAAGACCGCCGCCATCGTGCGCAAGCTGCTAAAGGGCTCGACCCGCACCACGCACGAGGCGCGCTCGGTGCAGTTGCCCGATGAATTGCGCCGTACCGATATTCCCTACACCGCGCGCATCCAGGACGTGTATTCGCTGCGCTGCGCGCCCCAGGTCTATGGTCCGGTGTTCGATGCGCTGGACTATATCGACAATATCGTGGACAAGGAGATCAACTCCGCCACCGACAATCCGCTCATCTTCGGCAAAGACGGTGGTGGCTTCGAGATCATCTCGGGCGGTAATTTCCACGGCCAGTACCTGGCGCAGGCCATGGACTTGCTGGCAATGGCGGTGACTGACCTGGGCAGCATCTGCGAACGCCGTGTGGCGCGCCTGATCGATCCGACCCTGTCCTGGGGCTTGCCGCGCAATCTGATGAGCGGCGTGCGCGGCGTGAATACCGGCTACCCCGTGGTGCAATGCTCGCTCAGCTCACTGGTGATGGAAAACCGCACCCTGTGCATGCCGGGCAGCGTGGACAGCATTCCGTCCAAGGGCAATAGCGAGGACCACGTGTCCAACTCCACCTGGTGCGCGCGCAAGGCCGCCGCGGTGGTGGAGAACACGCGCTACATCGTCGGCGTTGAAATGCTGCTGGCGGCGCAGGCGCTGACCATGACAGAAAGCCTGCTGCCTGGTTTCCATCTCGGCCAGGGAACGCAGGCGGCATATGAGGAAATCCGCCGCCAGATTCCAGCCTGTCTGGATGGCGACCGCTGGTTCCACCACGATATCCAGACAGCGTATTCCTTCATTGCCAGTGGCTCCGTGCGCCATGCCGTGGTCCGCGCCATCGGCGAGTTTGCCGAAAACTGAGTAAGTCCATGCCTGTTTTGCTGTCCGTGGCGCGTGGCGAGGTATTGGCGCCGCGGACAGCTTTTTTCAGCACTTCTCGTATTTCCAGTTGCGCGATTTTCCTTCCGCGATCCATTCCACCGCCTGCTCCAGGCGCCGCAGGCGCGTAGCCTCGGTCTTGGCCTCATCCAGCCACTCCACATAGTCGCGCTTCTTGCTGGTGCTGAAGGCGTCGAAATGGGCGAGGGCGGCGGGCTGCGCTTCCAGTGCGGCGAGAAAGTAATCCTGCACTTGCAGCTCGGGCTTGGCCGCCTTGGTTTTGGCGGGCGCTTTCACGCCATCCTCGTTGAGCTGCATGGCTTTCTTGATATAGCCGGCCAGGATCTTTTTCGGCGGCAGATCTTTGAGCGAAGCGATGCGGCCGAATTGGCCCATGGCCTCCTCGGTTTTGGCGTCGGCCTGCGACAACAGCATCTCCGCTTTCCAGAAGCCGAAGCTGCAATGCTGTTTGAAGGCGGCCATATTGCACAACATGCCCTTGTACATAAAGTGCGGCATGCCCCACTTCACGGTTTCTTCCACCTCGGGACAGGCAGCGTGCACCAGCGCGCGCAGATGCGTGAGGATGGGCTGGGCGAATTCGGCCGACTTGGCGATATAGGCGTCGATGCGTGGATCGAGAACTGGCATGGCAAGGCTTTAGCTAAAGGCGATTCCCGCAATATACGCATGCGTGGCGGCGGCGTCCATGGTGCTGGCCAATCCGGCAACAGTGCAGGCGAGCCAAGCTGTTAATTCCAGTATGCAAGCGACTAAAGCTGCCATAGAATGAAAAGGCTCGTCTTTTTCGCCGCGCCATGAAAACCCTGCTCAGCCGCTTGCTGTTATGGCAAACTTTCCTCTTGCTGGCCGCAATGGGAACGGTGTTGGTCGCCTTGCCTTTCGGCCTCTTCCTGAACGAGTCGAACAAAGCCATCGAAGTGGCGCGCCAGGAAATGCGCGGCATCGCGCCAACCCGGGCGCTGTTGGCCTTGCTGCGCAGCTTGCAGCAACACCGTGGCCTGTCCACCATGGCCGACCTGGGCTTCAACGAGGCCGACGCCGGCTTGGCTGCCAGCCGGCAGGCGGTGGACAAGGGTTTCTTTACCACGGAGACCCTGTTGCTGCCACTTGGCGACACTGCCTTGCTGGCCGATTTCCAGCAGGTGCGCGACCAGTGGCAAGCCTTGCTGACGCGGCGCAGCGTGCGCACGCTGTCGGCCAATGGCAGCTTCGATGCGCACAATCAGCTGGTGGCGCGTCTGCTCAAGCTGCATGAAAATCTGATCGACCATTTCGGCCTGCGTCTCGACCCCGCCGCCAGTTCTTACTTCCTGATGAATGCAGCCCTGGTGGAAGCGCCCCAACTGGCCGACAGCATGAGCCGCCTGCGCGGCGGCGGCGCGGCGGCGCTGGCGCGGCATCAGGCCGGACAGGAAGAGCGCCTGGCCCTGCATGGCTTGATCGACCGCGCCGGCTACCATTTGAACGCCATCCGCACCCTGCTGGACTATGCTGCGAACGCCGATCCCGAGTTGGCAAGGAGTTTGAGTCCCGTGGCCAGGGCCAGCCTGGATGATGGCGCCGCCGCCTTGGCGGAGGCGGCGCAAACGGTGGTGCGTCCCAGCCGTCTGGACGCGGCGCCATGGGAGTATTTTGTGCGCCTGACCGGGGCGCTGGATGCGCAACAGCGTCTGAGCAGCAATACGCTGGCGGCGCTGGAAACGGTGCTGGCCGGACGAGCGGACGAGCTGGAAAGCACCCGGCGCAATCTGTCCTTGGCGCTGGGGGCGCTGGCCGTGCTGATGGTGGGCTTCGGCGTGCGCGTGGTGCGTTCGGTCACGGTACCCATGGCCCAGACCATGCATGCGGCGCAGACCATGACCGAGGACACCGAGGCGCGCCTGCATACGGTGGAAGCCATCGCCAGCGGCGATATGGACCAGGCGCTGAAGCCGGCATCGCCGCCGCCGCTGGACGGCATCCCGGTAGGCCGCAATGAGGCGGGGCGGCTGGTGGCCACCTTGCACAGCATGGGCCGCATGCAGGCGGCCCTGGATGGCGCCTTCGTCCAGATGACCCAGGCGCTGCGCCAGCATCGCGCCGATGAGAACGCACGCGACTGGCTGAAGACGGGCCTTAATGAATTGGGCGATTTGATGCGCGGCGAGTTTTCCGCCGAGACCGGGGCGGAAGCGGCCCTGGGCTATCTGGCGCGGCGTCTGGACGCGGGTGCCGGCGCGATCTATCTTCTGCAGGAAGGCGGTGGGCAGCTCAGCCTGAGCGTGGGCTACGCGCTGAATGGGCAACTGGCCCGGCCCGGCCGCCTGCTGCAAGGCGAGGGCGTGCTGGGCCAGGCTGTGCGCGACCGGCGCGCCATCTTTCTGAGCCAGGTGCCGCCTGGCTATCTGGGTATCGCCTCGGCTCTCGGTTCCTGCGACGCCACGGCGCTGGCGGCTTTGCCCCTGCTGCATGCGGGCAGCGTGGTGGGGGCGCTGGAGCTGGCCTGCCTGCGGCCTTTTAGCGACACCGAGCGCGAATTTTTGGAGCGGGCGCGCGAAGGCATTGCCGCCAGCATCGGCGTCAGCATGTCGCGCCACCGTACCGAAGTCCTGCTGGAAAAGACCCAGCAGCAGGCCGGGGAGCTGCGCCTGCAGCAGGAAGCCCTGCGGCAGAACAATGCGGAGCTGGAACGGGTGAACACCTTCCGCTCCGAATTCCTGGCAAATGTCTCGCACGAACTGCGCACGCCTTTGAACAGCATGCTGGTGCTGGCCGCCGTGCTGCGCGAAAACCGCGAAGGCAATCTGACGGCCAAGCAGACGGAATATGCCGGCATCATCCAGCAGGCGGGAAAGAACTTGCTGGCCCTGATCAACGATATCCTCGACCTCTCGCGTTCGGGCAGTGGCCGCGTTGCGCTGAGCCTGGAGCAGGTGGCCAGCCGCCAGATCTGCGAAACGCTGCTGCCGACTTTCAGGCCCGAGGCTGAAACCAAAGGCCTGGAATTCCGCATCGAGTATGCCAATGCCTTGCCGCAGCTGGTGTGCATTGACCTGGACCGCACGCGCCAGGTGTTGAAAAACCTGCTGTCGAATGCCTTCAAATTCACCGCGCGCGGCGGCGTGCTGATACGCATGGATCTGGCCGAAGGCGTTTTGCCCGTACCCGCGCTGAGCATCGCCGTGCGCGACAGCGGCATCGGCGTGCCGCCCTCCAAGCGCGAGCTGATTTTCGAGGCATTCCGCCAGGCCGATGGCAGCATAGGCCGCAGTTATGGTGGCGCGGGCCTGGGGCTGTCGATCTCGCGTCAGCTGGCCTGCCAGATGGGCGGCGCGCTGCGCCTGCAGCCGAATGAAGGGCCGGGCAGCACCTTCATCCTGTATCTGCCGCTGGAGGCCGCACCGATCTACAAGCCGTCCCCGCAGCGCGCGGCGCCATCTCCGCCTTATGGCGCGTATCCGACCCTGGACGGCAAGAAGGTGCTGCTGGTGGACGATGATATGCGCAATGTCTTTTCGCTCGGCACGCTGCTGTCCGGGCGCGGCATGCAGGTAGTAGAGGCGGAGCATGGCCGCGCCGCGCTGGAACGGCTGGCCGAGCATCCCGATACGGCGCTGGTGCTGATGGATGTGTCGATGCCGGTGATGGATGGCTACGAGGCCATGCGCAGCATCCGAGCCACGCCGAGTTTGCGCCAGCTGCCCATCATCGCCATGAGCGGCGATGCGCGGGTAATGGACGAGCAACTGTGCATGCAGGCCGGAGCCAGCGCCTGGCTGGCCAAGCCGCTCGACATCGCCGTGCTGCTGGCGATGATCGAGCGCTGCGTTGCGCCGGCCGTTTAGCTTAGAAGTGATACTCCGCGCGCATCATCGGCGTTTTCGCCAGGCTGCCGGGCACATTGTGCGGATTGCCGAATTTATTGCGCCAGTACTGGTACTGCAGGCCAAGGCGGAAGCTGTTCTTCGGCAGGCTTAAAGCGCCGCTGGCGTCATACATCAGCATCATTTCCAGATTGGTTTCCGCTGAAGTCGGGCCGCCGAATTCGTTCTTGCCCTTGGATGCGATGTAGTTCAGGTAGCCCTCGAAGCTGAGCGGCAGGGAGCCGACCGGAATTCCCCACACCGCGTTCAGCATGGCATGCGTGTCGTAGCTATAGCGTTCCGTCACGCCCACCGGCTTATTGCTCTCCCACAGGGCGAACACGCTCACGTTCAGGAAGCCCGGCACGTCCAGCATCAGCGTGGGGCCGGCCACGAACATGCGCTTTTTCGAACCGTAGCCTGGATCGTTCTTGGTGTTCAGGTCCAGGCCTGCGGTGAAACCAAGGCCGCGCACCGGACCGAATTTGAATTCACGGCCGCTGACCTTGCCGATGTCGAGCGTGTGGCGGTAGAGCAGATAGGCTTCGTTGGCATTGGCGTCCTTCCCGTCCGACATCAGGAAGTCCAGGTTCATGAAATTCGTGCCGTACTTATAGCCGCTGGCGTGGGTCACGTTGAGGATGCTCTTCTTGATGTCGGCGCTGTTGTAAGGCTCGGCATAGCGCGTGCCGTAGCGGTAGCCTATCGATGTGTCGCTCCAGTCGGCCGCCATGGCTTGCTGCGGGCCGCACAGGGCCAGCACGGCGAGGGCGCTGGCGGCGAGGATAGCTACTGGGTTCTGCATGCTCTTGTCTCCTGATTTATTGTGTATGTGGGGTGTTGCCGTTTCGATTATGTGAGTGCGTGCCATGGCTGTTATCCGTGCCGGCTTATATGTCCTTGGGTTTCGCCGTATATGATTTTTGAGATCCACCAAACATTAGACGGGAGAGCGACAGAATGGGCAAGTTAAGCAGGCTTGTTCTTGATGCAGTTAAAGGATGGCCAGGAGGCAGTGCGGCGCTCGTACTGTGTCGGATTGACCACACTGGCCGCACCCAGTTGAAGTGAGACGCTCCGCCGGCGGCCTTACTTAAGCTATCGCGGCGGCCAGATTTCGGCCAGGCGCAGCAGGTTGGTGGTGCCGGGCTGGCCGAAGGGCGAGCCGGCGGCGATGGCAATCTGGTCGCCGGGCCGGACGAAGCCTTCGCGTAAAGCTGTCCGGCAGGCCGCTGCCACCATCTCGTCCACATTGCTGACATCGGGACTAATGGTGCTGTGCACGCCCCAGGCCAGCGCCAGGCGGCGCGCCGTTTCGCGCCGCGGCGTGATGCTGAGGATGGGCGCCATGGCTCTTTCGCGCGCCGCGCGCAGGCTGGTATGGCCGGATGTGGTGTAAGTGACGGTGGCGGTCACGCCCAGCACCGCGCCGGCATTGCGCAGGGCCGAGCAGATAGCGTCGCCGCGCGTGGGCAAAGGGGCTTCGTGCTGGGCGTCGATCAGCTTGGGGTAGAGCGGGTCGCGCTCCACTTCGGCCAGGATGCGGTTCATGATGGCGACCGCCTGCACCGGATAAGCGCCGCTGGCCGATTCGGCCGACAGCATCACGGCGTCCGCGCCTTCGTACACGGCGTTGGCCACATCGGAAGCTTCGGCCCGCGTCGGAACCGGCGCGGAGATCATCGACTCCAGCATTTGCGTGGCGATCACCACCGGCTTGCCATGCTTGCGGCAGATGCGCACGATGCGCTTCTGCACGCCGGGCACGCGCTCCGGCGGCAGCTCCACGCCAAGGTCGCCGCGTGCCACCATCACCGCATCGGACAGGGCGACGATTTCCTCCAGCTGCTCCAGTGCGGCAGGCTTTTCCAGCTTGGACAGCAGGCCGGCGCGGCCCTGGATCAGTGCATGCGCCTCCTGCAGATCCTCGGGCCGCTGGACAAAGGAAAGCGCTACCCAATCCACGCCCAGCGACAGGGCGAAGTCCAGATCGGCGCGGTCCTTGGCCGTGAGGGCAGGGATGGGCAGCACGGCGTCCGGCACGTTCACGCCTTTGCGGTCGGATAGTACGCCGCCGTTAACCACGCGGGTGCGGATGCTGACCTCATCGCAGGCCAGCACTTCCAGGCGCAGCTTGCCGTCGTCCAGCAGCAGGGACTGGCCAGGCTGCACGGCGGCGAACAGCTCGGGGTGAGGCAAGCAGACGCGCACCGCGCTGCCGGGCGCGGGATTCTGGTCCAGCACGAATTCCGAGCCTGCGATTAACTGGGCCGCGCCGCCGGCGATCTGGCCCACGCGCAGTTTCGGCCCTTGCAGGTCGGCCAGGATGGCGATGGGACGGCCCAGCGCGGCCTCGATCTCGCGCACGATGTCGTAGCGGCGCTGGTGGTCGGCATGGGAGCCGTGGCTGAAATTGAAGCGGAAGACATCGGCTCCGGCTTCGCACAGGGCTTGGATGGTAGCCCGATCCGAACTGGCCGGACCGAGGGTGGCGACGATTTTGGCTTTGCGTTCGCGGCGCATGGCGGTTCCTTCTTTCACAGAATGAGGATGGCTCGGAAGTCGTTGACGTTGGTGCGGGTCGGCCCGCTGACGATCAGATCGTCCAGCGCGCTGAAGAAGCCGTAGCCATCGTTGTTGTCGAGCAGGGCGCGAGGCCGCAGCCCGCGCGTTTCGGCCCGCGCCAGGGTGTCGGGCTGGCAGAGGGCGCCGGCATTGTCTTCCGAACCGTCAATGCCGTCGGTGTCGCAGGCCAGGGCGTACACGCCGGGCGCGCCTTCCAGCGCGATGGCGAGGCTGAGCAGGAATTCCACATTCCGTCCGCCGCGGCCGTTGCCGCGCACCGTGACGGTGGTTTCGCCGCCCGAGAGCAGCACGCAGGGCCGCGCAAACGGCTGGCTGCATGCCACGATCTGGCGCGCCAGCGCGGCGTGCATCAAGCCGATATCGCGTGCTTCGCCTTCGATGCCGTCGGATAGGATGTAGGGCGTGATGCCGGCGGCACGCGCCGTGGCGGCCGCCGCTTCCAGCGCATCCTGCGCCTTGGCGATGACGTGATGGCTATGTCCCTCAAAGCGTGCATCGCCCGGTTTGGGCGTTTCGCTGGCGGCGGAAGACAGGTGGCGGTGCACATTCGCCGGAATCTCGATGCGGTATTTTTGCAGGATGGCCAGCGCTTCGGCGCTGGTGCTGGCGTCGGGCAGGGTAGGGCCACTGGCGATGATGCGAGGATCGTCGCCCGGCACATCAGAAATCAGCAGCGTCACCACACGCGCCTTGCCGCAGGCCAGTGCCAGGCGGCCGCCCTTGATGGCGGAAAGATGCTTGCGCACGCAATTCATTTCGGCGATGGTGGCGCCGCTGTGCAGTAAAGCCTTGTTCAGTGCCTGCTTCTGCAGCAGGCTGATGCCTTCGGCGGGCAGCGCGAGCAGGGCCGAGCCGCCGCCTGAAATCAGGCAGAGCACCAGATCGTCCTCGCCCAGATCCTGGACCATGTCCAGCATGCGCTGGGCCGCGCGGTGGCCCGCTTCGTCCGGGACCGGATGCGCCGCCTCCACTACCTCGATGCGCTCGCAAGATGCACCATGGCCGTAGCGCGTCACCACCAGGCCGGAAAGCGGGCCTTGCCAGTTGCGATCCACCGCCTGGGCCATCGCTGCCGCGCCCTTGCCGGCGCCAATCACCAGGGTGCGTCCCTTGTCCGGCGGGGCAGGCAGGAAGGGCGGCAGGCGCCCGCTGGCGCTGACGGCGGCAAGGGCGGATTGGTACAGCTCCAGCAGGAACTGGCGGGGATGGTTGACGGCCATGGTTTGGTTCTCTCTTGCGTGAATGAGGGGTCAGGCTTGCGCGATCTTGTGGTTGGACATCAGCTCGATGGCCTGGCATAGCGCCGAGTGATCCAGTCCGCTCAGGCCATTGGCCGCGCAGGCATTCATCAGTTCCTGGGCTGTGGAAGTATTCGGCAGCGAGACGCCCAGGGTTTTCGCCCCTTGCAGCGCCAGGTTCAGATCCTTCTGATGCAGCTCGATGCGGAAGCCGGGGTTGAAGGTGCGCTTCACCATGCGCTCGCCATGCACTTCCAGGATGCGCGAGGATGCAAAGCCGCCCATCAGCGCCTCGCGCACCTTGGCGGGATCGGCGCCGGCCTTGGAAGCGAACAGCAGCGCCTCCGCCACCGCCTGGATATTCAGGGCCACGATGATCTGGTTGGCGACCTTGGTGGTTTGGCCGTCGCCATTGCTGCCCACCAGGGTGATGTTCTTGCCCATTAGCTCAAACAGCGGCTTGACGGTGTCGAAAGCTTCCTGCGGGCCGCCCACCATGATGGTCAGCGATGCCGCTTTCGCGCCCACTTCGCCGCCCGATACCGGCGCATCCAGATAGGCGCAGTTTTTCTTGTTGATCTTCTTGGCGAATTCCTTGGTGGCGATGGGCGAGATGGAGCTCATATCGACCACGATCTTGCCCGCGCTTAGGCCAGCGGCCACGCCATCTTCGCCGAACAGGGCGGCTTCGACATGGGGCGTGTCCGGCACCATGATGAAGATGATGTCGGCGCGCTTCGCCACCTCGGCAGCCGAGGTGCAGACGGTGGCATGGTTTTCCACCAGGTTTGCCGGGGGATTTTTCAGGTCGTGCAGATACAGCTTATGCCCGCCCGCCTGCAGATGGCCCGCCATCGGGGCGCCCATGATGCCAAGACCGATAAAACCTACTTTTGCCATGTTGATCTCCTTGAGTGTTATTGGATTGCTTCAGGCGGCGAGGGCGCTGCGCCAGCCCAGACCATCGACCGTGCCGTTGCGCGGCTTGTATTCGCAGCCCACCCAGCCCTGGTATTTGATTTCATCCAGCAGGGCGAGCAGGTAGCGGTAATTGATTTCGCCGGTGCCGGGTTCGAAGCGGCCCGGATTGTCGGCCAGCTGGATATGGCGGATCAGGTGCAGATTGGCTTTGATCGTGGCCGCCAGCTCGCCCTCCATGCGCTGCATGTGATAAATGTCGTACTGCAGGAAGAGATTGTCCGAAGCCACGGCGTCGATCAGTTCCAGCGCCTGGCGCGTGTTGGACAGGAAGAAGCCGGGAATGTCGAAGGTGTTGATCGGCTCGACCTGCAGCGGCAATCCTTCTTCCTTCAAGCGCTCGGCGGCGAATTTCAGGTTCTGTACCAGGACTTGCTGCGCTGCGGCGCGTTCAATACCCTGCGGCAGGATGCCAACCAGGCAGTTGATGCGCTGCGTTCCCAGCGCCTTCGCGTAGCGGATAGCTTGCTCCACGCCATCGCGGAATTCCTGCACCCGGCCCGGATGGCAGGCGATACCGCGTTCGCCCGCCGCCCAGTTCCCGGCCGGCAGATTGTGCAGGACCATTTGCAGCTGGTGCTTGTCCAGCTGGGCGGCGATCTGCTCCGGCTCGAAATCGTAGGGAAAGAGGAATTCCACGCCCGTGAAACCCGCCTTGGCGGCGGCGCCGAAGCGGTCGAGGAATTGCAGCTCGTTGAACAGCATGGTCAGATTGGCGGCGAATGTCGGCATAGCGTGTCTCCTTGGATGGCGGGCGCTCAGGCCACGTCCAGCACGTCGTTGAATTCGTTGATGGCGTTGATCTCGGTGCCCATGGCGATATTGGTTACGCGCTCCAGGATCACTTCCACCACCACCGGCACGCTGTACTGCTTGATCAGCTCGCGCGCTTTCGCGAAGGCGGGAATGATCTCGTCCGGCTTGAAGACGCGGATCGCCTTGCAGCCCAGGCCTTCCACCACGGCGACGTGATCGACGCCATAGCCATTCAATTCCGGCGCGTTGACGTTCTCGAAGGCGAGCTGCACGCAGTAGTCGATATCGAAATTGCGTTGGGCCTGGCGGATCAGGCCCAGATAGGAGTTATTCACCAGCACATGGATATACGGCAGCTTGAATTGCGCGCCCACGGCCAGCTCCTCGATCAGGAACTGGAAATCGTAGTCGCCCGACACGGCCACGATGTCGCCGTGCGGATCGGAGGAACGCACGCCCAGCGCCGCTGGAATGGTCCAGCCCAGCGGGCCGGCCTGGCCGCAGTTGATCCAGTGGCGCGGGTGGTAGACATGCAGGAACTGCGCCGCTGCGATCTGAGACAGGCCGATGCTGGAGATATAGCGCGTATCGCGGCCGAAGAATTTGTTCATCTCTTCGTACACGCGCAGCGGCTTGACCGGCACGTTTTCGTAGTCGGTCCGGCGCAGCATGGTGCGTTTGCGTTCCTGGCACTGATGCACCCAGCCGCTACGGTCGCGCAGCTTGCCCTGGGCCTTCCATTCGCGCGCCACTTCAACGAACAGCGCCAGGGCGATGCCCGCGTCCGACACGATGCCGTAGTCCGGTCCGAACACGCGGCCAATCTGGGTCGGTTCGATATCGACGTGGACGAAGGTGCGGTCCTGGGTGAACACTTCAATCGAGCCGGTATGGCGGTTGGCCCAGCGGTTGCCGATGCCCAGCATGAAGTCCGAGGCCAGCACAGTGGCGTTGCCATAGCGGTGGCTGGTTTGCAGGCCCGCCATGCCCGCCATCAGCGGATGGTCGTCCGGAATGCTGCCCCAGCCCATCAGCGTTGGAATCACCGGCACGTTGACGATTTCCGCGAACTCCACCAGCAGTTGCGAAGCATCGGCGTTGATAATGCCGCCGCCCGCCGTGATCAGCGGATGCTCGGCCTCGTTCAGCATGGCCAGCGCCTTCTCGATCTGGGCGCGGCTGGCGGCGGGCTTGTAGACCGGCAGCGGCTCATAGGTGTCGGGATCGAATTCGATTTGCGCCACCTGCACATCGAAGGGCAGGTCGATCAGCACGGGGCCGGGGCGGCCGGAGCGCATCAGGTGGAAGGCCTGCTGGAACACGCGCGGCACCTGGGCCGGTTCGCGCACCGTCACGGCCCACTTGGTGACGGGCTTGGCGATGGATTCGATATCGACGGCCTGGAAGTCCTCCTTGAACATGCGGGCGCGCGGTGCTTGGCCGGTGATGCAAAGGATGGGGATCGAATCCGCCTGGGCCGAATACAGGCCGGTGATCATGTCCGTGCCGGCCGGACCGGAGGTACCGATGCAGACGCCGATATTGCCCGCCTTGGCGCGGGTATAGCCTTCAGCCATATGCGAAGCGCCTTCCACATGGCGCGCCAGGACGTGGCGCACGCTATTGTGTTTTTTCAGCGCGGCGTACAGCGGATTGATGGCTGCGCCAGGCACGCCGAACGCCGCGCTAACGCCTTCCTTTTCCAGAACGTGGACAGCCGCTTCGGCCGCCGTCATCTTTGCCATATCGATCTCCTGTTTGTGTGAATTGCGTTTCTTGATGTTTTGTATGCTATCGGCATTGTCCAGCCGTGATAAGACGACAAAAAATCGTTTTATTCGATACTCCAGGTATGGAATAATGAATTCATGGACAAGCTCAAACAGATCGAGGCTTTCGTGGCCGTGGTGGAGAAGGGCAGCCTGGCGCGCGCCGCGCTGGTGCAGAACATCACGCCGGTGATGCTGGGCCGCCGCATTGATGCGCTGGAACGCCGCCTCGGCGTGAAGCTGATGCACCGCACCACGCGCCATCTGACGCTGACCGAACAGGGCTCGGTCTTCCTTGAAGATTGCCGCAAGCTCTTGTCTGATTTTGATGTGGCGGAACGGAATATCTCGGAAGGGCGGCACAAGGCCACCGGCCACCTGATCGTGTCGGCGCCCGCCTCGTTCGGGCGGCAGCATGTGGCGCCGCATGCGCCGGCATTTTTGCGCGCCAATCCCGAGGTGCAGGTCTCCTTCAATCTGACCGATCAGGTGATCGATTTGGTGCGCGAAGGCTATGACCTCGGCATCCGCATCGGCGGCGTGATCGACCCGAGCTTCGTCGCGGTCAAGCTGGCCAGCAATCGCCGCGTGGTGTGCGGCACGCCGGAATACTTCGAGCGCCATGGCATTCCGCGCACGCTGGACGACCTGGCCCAGCACAACTGCCTGGCCTTCAATCTGCAGGGCGGGCAGCAGCGCGGCTGGTACTTCCAGCAGAACGGCAAGGCCATCACGGTGAAGGCGCAAGGGAATCTGGACTGCAATGACGGCGAGCTGTTGCACCGCTGGGCATGCGAGGGTCTGGGCCTGGCTTGGCGCTCGACCTGGGAGATTCAGGCGCAACTGGCGGAGGGCAGCCTGATTACGGTGCTGGACGACTACGCCTTGCCCGACTACGACATCATGGCCGTTTACCTGCAGCAGCGCCATTTGCCCGCCAAGATCCGCTTCTTCATCGACGAGTTGAAAGCCGTCTACGCCCAACCGGATTACTGGACGCGCAGCCGTCCTTAAAGCCCCCAGTTTTACTGTCAATCGTTGCCTAGCCGGTTTTTCGCCGGCCGGCATGCAATGCTCCATTCCGCTGACTCATCTTCAGAAAAATTGGTATTAAACAGGTATACATATTGCTAAAATTAAATGATAATTGCCAAAATTTAATTTGTAATTATTTGTACACATACCCGTTTAGGGCCAATGCTACGGATGATTTCGCCTAAAGAGCCCGCTGCTGCCTTGGCAGGCTGAACCTCAACTTGAACGGAAGAGACGCATGAGCATTTTGCAGGACGTGACGCTGGACTTTAACGGAATTCATACCCTGAAGGGTTCCGAGGGCTATATATCGCCATTCAGCAAGGGCACGATCAAAGTCAACAGTTCGGTCAATCCGAATATTGCTCAGTTGGGGGTGCAACAAGGCTGGACCCTGCTTGCGCGAGCCGGAGACATGACGCTTTGGGAGCCACGTCCGGATGGCGGCGAGCCGTGTAAATTTGCCTTGAAGAGTTTCTTTGCATATGCCGGTGGCTTCACCATTGAGCAATTTGAGGTCAAGCTTCACACCAGCCAGGGTGTAGAAACATTCATCATTCCATTTTCCAAAGTGGACGGTATCGTGAGTTTGCCGTCGGAAAAAATCCTCTTGAGCGAGAAGGTGACGATTACGGCGCAAACTAGCGCCGGTCAACCAATGTGGAATGTATATTTTGACGATATCGTCCTTGCTAATGAAATCACATCCGGTCCACCCAAATTTATCAATGATGAAGTGCTGCATATTGAGCAGGGCAGTGACCCTATCAGCATTGCATCCCTGCTGCATGTCAGCGATCCAAATGCGGACCAGCAACTGACCTGGAGCCTGAAAACCGGTGCAGGCAATGGCGACGTCGTGATCAGTGATGCCAGCGCCGCCACGGGCAAGGCGGATATCGGCCCGGGCGGAGTATTGACCTATCAACCCAAAGCGGGATTTGCCGGCCAGGATAGCTTTGTGGTTGAGGTGACGGATGGCGTGAGCACGGTCAGCCGCACCGTCAAGGTGGAGGTCAAGCCAAGCAAACCCGCCGCTCTCGATCTGGATGCTGCCAGCGATAGCGGCAGCAAGAATGACGACAATGTGACGGCGGCCAAGACCCTGACCTTCAACGGCAAAGGTTCCGCGGCCGACTCCAGCAGCAAAGTGCGGGTGTTCGTGGATGCCAATAACAACGGCAGCTACGACGCCCCCGATCTCAGTGGCAAAGCCGCCGATCCCAGTGGCGAGGCTACCTTCGATAAGGGCAGCTGGACTGTCAAGGATATTGATGTCAGCACGTTGGCGGATGGCGACTACAAAGTCTACGCCCAGACCACCTCGGCCAGCGGCAATTTGCAAAGCGCACTCAGCGACTCGCTGAACCTCACGATCAAGCGCAAGCTCGTGCTGGAGAGTGTCAAGCTCCTCAACGACAGTGGCGTCAGCCCCACCGACTTCATCACCAATAAGGCCAAGCAGACCGTCACGGCTTCGCTCAGCGACGCGCTGCCGGAGAACGGCAAGCTGCTGGCCCTGGTGGATGGGGAATGGAAGAACATCAGCGACAAGGTCAATGGCCTGCAACTGACGTGGGATGAGGTGGAGCTCAATGAAGGCAAGGGCGCGCTGAAATTCAAGTTTGAGATCGATGGCGTGGCCGGCGACGAGATCGTCCAGGACTACCAGCTTCTCAGCAAGGCGCCGGTGTGGAACAAAGAGCAGGCCTCTTTCGACCCAGCCTCCAGCCTGACGGTGGATGGCAAGCTTTATCTTGGTACCAAGGCCCAGTTCAATATCGTGGCAAGCAATAGCGTGCCGGGGGAAGAGTCTTGCGAGATATCCCTGGACAATGGCAAGACATGGATCAAGGGCGTGGCCGGCGCCAAGCCCGGCTCATGGCAGATCAAGGACATCAAAGTGCCTGAGCATGGCGGCGACTACATCGTGCGCGTCTCGGACAAGGCGGGCAATACCGCCGAACTGGATAAGGGCACGTTCGAGGTCGATCAGGAAGGACCGGTGGTCGTGAGCGCCACGCTGGAGGCGCAACCGGTCGCCGGCGACCAATTGATCTATGTGCGTGTCAAAGTCAGTGACAGCCTCAACGCACTGGCGAAGCCTACCTCGGTATCCAACCTCTTCGGCATGAAGGACAACCATGGCAGATATCTGCCGCTTGCCAAGCAGTCGCAGTACAACGCCAGCGGCAATAGCGTGGAGGCCGTCCTGGGATTCCAAGCTCCTGGCAATGCCTGGGACGACTCGGATATCGGCGAATACACCGTAGTCACTTTGCCAAGCGGCTTCAGTGACGTATTGGGTAACACGGTAAAAGTAAACGAGAAGCTCGCCACTTTCAGCGTTGGCAAGAAGGCGGTTGAGCTGAGCGGCCTGCTTCCTGCCTTGAAAACCAAGGATACGACCGCGGTCAATCCTTTCAAGGAGGTAGAGCTCAAAAGCGAGGAGAAAGGCAAGTTCAAGGTCGAAATTCAGTTCGATTCGAAGAACGGCAGCTTGTCCGGCAAAGATATCAAAGGCAGCCCAGGCCAGCATTTTGTGGAAGGCGATACGGTTGCCGATGTGCAGGCCAAGCTGCGCGCGCTCCTCTTCACTCCGACCGAAAACCAGGCGGGGAATGCGGGTGGTATCGACACCGGTTTCACGCTGGCGACCTTTGTTGGCGACCGCGCAGGCCAGACCAGCAAGGAAGCGCATGTGATCGCCACGGCCGTCGCGCCTAGCGCAAGCGTCACCTTGAGCGATAGCGCCTTGACCAAGGGCGAAACGGCCAAGCTCACCATCACGTTCTCGGAAAAAGTGGAGACTTTGAAGCTGGAGAGTCTGAAGGCAGAGGGCGGCAAGCTGTCGAATCTGAAATCCATTGACGGCAAAATCTGGGAAGCTACTTTCACCCCGGATGACAACTTCCAGCTCAAGGATGGCAAGATCACCTTGAAGATGAGCGATGTGAAGGATATGGGTGGCACGGCTGGCGGCGATCCAGTCGCGGTCGGCTACACGATCGATACTAAAACGGTGCCTGTGCCACCGACTCCGGTCACGCCGCCGGTGATGGTCGATGGCGTTCCAGTGACCAAAACCACCAAGGCCGATCCGGTAACCGGCACCACCAGCTCCACCGTGACCGTGCCGACCGTGACGGCCAACCGTCAGGACGATGGCAAAACGCCGAACAAAGGCCTGGCCGATATCGCGCTGGATGTCGCCAGCGGCGGCCGCGAAGCCAAGCTTACCGTCAGCCTGCCGGTTGGTGCGGGTCTTGGTGCGGAAGGTTCGACCACGCTGCTGAGCAAGGATAAGGCCTTGCTGGACCTGATCCGCCGCATCGAACAGAAAACCGATGCCGCCTCGGCTACGCAAAAGGACCTGAAAGGCCAGGGCACCAGCTTCCTCGACGGTCTGGGCAAGGACGTGACGGTGCTGAGCAAAACCATCACCCCAAGCCTGGTGAATGGCAGCGATATCAAGCAGCCGATCCTGATCAGCGGCAGCTCCACCACGCCAGCGGGCGGTGGCGTGAACAGTACTGCCATTGGCCTGGTGATCGACACCAGCCAGCTGGCCAAAGGCGCTGTACTGCAGCTGAACAACGTGGATTTCGCCGCCGTGGTGGGCGAGGCGACGCTGCGCGGCGGCGATGGCCGCAACTATGTGGTGGGCGACAGCGCCAGCCAGAATATCTTCCTGGGCGCTGATGATGATGTGCTCAAAGGCGGCGGCGGCAACGATATCCTGGGCAGTGCAGGTGGCAATGACATCCTCGATGGCGGCGCCGATAACGACTTCCTGGCCGGCGGCATCGGCAACGATACCTTGATCGGCGGCACCGGCAACGATGTGCTGCAAGGCGGCCGCAGTGACCAAGGCACATGGAGCTTCAGCGTGAATGCGAAAGGCGAGATCGTGGCGACCCACGATCAGGCCATGTTCGCGCCAGGCCAGAACGAAACTGTGCAAGTGACGGAATTGAACAAGCTGCCCGACCTGGCCTTCCTCAATGCCGGCAAGGACAAGCTGGTCGATCTGGGTCTGCTCTACCACGCCGCCTTTGGCCGCGCTGCCGATATCGGCGGCTTGAACTTCTACAGTGGTACTGGTGAATCACTGGCCAGCGTGGCGAAGTCCTTCACCGCGTCGAAGGAATGGGCTGTAGGGATGGATAAGCTGGACGACAAGGCTTTCCTGACCAAGCTGTATCAGCAGGTGCTGGGCCGAGAACCGGACCAGGGCGGTTTCGACTTCTGGCTCAAGGCGCTGACCGGCACAAATGGTGTCAAGGCCAGCCGCGACAACGTGATGCTGGGCTTTGCCCTGAGCGACGAGCACCGCAAGCTGCAAGCGAAGGATGGCGTCTTCGCCAAGGTCACGCTGGACAAGGAATCGGGTTGGATCAACGGCAGCGGCGATGACCGTCTGGACGGCGGTGCTGGCAGCGATGTGCTGGTCGGCGGCGACGGCAAGGACACCGCCGTCTACTCCGGCAAGCAGGCCGATTACAAGATCCTGCTGGGCGCCGATGGCCAGATTAAGGTGGCCGACAAGGCCAATGCCGACGTCGACACCTTGAGCAGCATCGAGCAGGCGGAATTCAGCGACGGCGCCATCAGCCTGGCCTTCACGCAAGCCGACGCGGGCCGTTTGAAAACGGCAGGCCTGCTGTACCAGGCCGTGTTCGACCGCGCGGCAGACGTGGGCGGCATCAACTGGTGGCTGGCATCGCAATCGAGCAGCCAGCAGATGATTAACGGCTTCACCGCTTCGGCCGAATTCCAGAAGCTGTACGGCAAGCTGGATAACGCAGCCTTCGTGCATGCGCTGTACGCCAACAGCGGCCTGGCCGCCGACGCGGCCGGTGGCGAAGCGGCGTGGGTGAACTATCTGGGCACCCACAGCCGCGCCGAACTGGTGGGCAGCTGGATCGCGCAGGATGCCGTGATCCAGGCGCAGCAAGCCGGCCAGGGTCTGTGGCTGGTTTGATAGACTAAGTTCAGCTCCCGGATCGTCCGCAGACGATTCGGGAGTGTTAGTCGGGCCAGCCGCCGCGCTGCGGGGGCTGCTTAGAACAGCTTGCTCAGGTCAGGACGGTTCACCAGCGCCTGCTTGACGATGCCCACCACCTTTTCGCGTTCCGCGCCTTGCAGCGGCTGGCGCGGGCGGCGCACATATTCGTTGCCGACGCCGGCCATGCTTTCTACCAGCTTCAGGTTCTGTACCAGCTTGGCCGATACGTCCAGGTGCAGCAGGGGCATGAACCATTGATACAGCTTGAGAGCTTCATCCCAGCGCTTGGCCTTGGCCAGCTTGTACAGCGCCACGGTTTCGGCCGGGAAGGCCACCACCAGACCGGCCAGCAGACCATCCGCGCCCACTGCCAGCGCCTCGAAGGACAGATCGTCCACGCCCATGAAGAGCTGATAGCGCTCGCCGACCGCGTTGCGCAGGTCGGTGATGCGGCGGATATTGTCGGTCGATTCCTTGATGGCGACGATCTGCTCGCAGTCGGCCAGATCCTTGAAGTCTTCCGGCGTCAGGTCGACCTTGTAGGACACGGGATTGTTGTACACCATGATGGGCAGCTGGGCGGCTTTGGCGATGGTGCGCAGATTGTCCTTTGCTTCGCGTGCATCGGCGGCATACAGCACCGACGGCATTACCATAAAGCCTTGCACGCCCATGGCTGCAGCCTGTTCCACGAAACGGCAGGCATTGGTGGTGCGGGTTTCGCTCACATTCGCCAGCACCGGCACGCGGCCGTTCGCCACTTCGATGGCGACCTTGGTCACTTCCAGCTTTTCTTCCAGCGACAGGGTGCTGGCTTCGCCCAGCGAGCCGCAAGTGACCAGACCATGCACGCCATTGGCGATCATGAACTCGAAATGCTTCGCCATTTCGGCATGGTCCAGATCCTCGTTCGGCTTGAACTTGGTGGTCACTGCGGGGAATACGCCTTGCCATTTCGTGCTGCTCATGCTTGTCTCCTTGGTTATGAAGTGATGATGCTGTCTATGCGCGCCGGAACGACCGGCACGCGAACGGAATCGGGGCGCCAGCCGTACAACAGGCCGGTGGCGCCGCCGCAAATGCGTCCCTGGCATGGACCCATGCCGCAGCGGGTGTGCAGCTTGGCGCTGCGCCAGCTCTCGTGCTCTTTCAGTTCGCCGTGGCAGACGTCCTCGCAGCGGCAGACGATGGTATCGTCGTCGGCCAGCGCGCGCAGCTCGGGGCGCAGGGCGAAGCCGCGTTCCAGGCGCGCCGCGAAACGCTGCCAGCGGGCGCGCTCGGCGAAGTGGAGGCTGGCTTCATCCTGCCGCTCGACGGCCGCCAAGCCGGCGATGCGGCCTTCCACCAGCGCCAGATCGACGCCGCCGACGCCGCTGCTTTCGCCTGCGCAGAAGATGTTCGGCTGCGAGGTTTGCTGCCATTCGTCGGCTTGCACGGCCTGGCCGCGCAGAGTGCAGCCGAGCGATGCGGCCAGTTCGGTATTGGGCAGCAGACCGTAGCCGCAGGCCAGCAGATCGCAGGACCAGCGTTCATCGCGGCTGCCGTGGCGCACGCTGACCGATTCCAGCATCCCCGCGCCGTGGGCCGCGCTGATATAGCTGTTGCGGTAGTAAGGCACGTTGCCGAGTTTGCGGCCCAGCTGGATAGCCTGTTTCAATTTTTCCGGCGTGGCAAACAGGCCGAGGGCGAAACGCGCCAGCTGCATGCTGCCTGCCTGCTCGACGATGGCGCTGACGATCGCCCCCTTGTCCTGCAAGGTCGCCGCCACCGCCAGCAAAAGCGGTCCCGACCCCGCCACCACCACGCGCTTGCCCTGCACCGGATAGCCGCCCTTGGCGAGTGCCTGCAGGCCGCCCGCGCCGCTGACGCCGGGCAGCGTCCAGCCGGGGAAGGGCAACAGCAACTCACGCGCTCCGGTCGCAAGAACAAGGCGCCGATAGCTCAAAACCTGCGCCTGTTGCGGCGTTTGCAGCAGCAGCTTGCCTGGCTCGGGCGCATACAGCACGCGGGTCTGCTGAAGCACGACCGCTTGCCTGGCCTGCAGCTCGGCCCATAGCTGGCGCGCCCGCTCGTCCTGCTGCGCTGCGGCTCCGCCGCGCCAGATCTGGCCGCCGGAGTAGGGATTGTCGTCCACGATGGCGACGCTGGCGCCATGCGCCGCTGCGGCACTGGCGGCTGCCAGACCGGCCGGGCCGGCGCCGATCACGATCACGTCGAAGTCCCGCTTCATGCCTCGCCCTCCGCGCAGCCGGTGCGAATCCGCATGCCTTCGGTACACAGGGTCTGGCATGCCAGCTGGTGGGCACGGCCGTCAATGCTGACGCGGCATTCATGGCAGACGCCCATGCCGCATAACGGCGCGCGCGGCATGCCGTTCACCGACCGGCGCGTAACGCCGCCGTTTGCCAGTACCACGGCCGCCGCCACGCTGCTGCCCGCAACAACGATGAGGCGTTCGCCGTCGATAAGGATGTTCACGTGTTCAGACATGGTTCGATGGCGGGAGCATAAAGCGCTGCGGCAGATAAGGCGGGAGGGGGATCGGCACGCTGCCGTCCGTCATTTGCACCGCCAGCAGTTGCGCGGTGGCGAGCGAGGTGGTGATGCCCAGCCCTTCATGGCCGGTCGCCAGCCACAGGCCGCGCCGTGCAGGCCAGGGGCCGATCAGGGGCAGGCCATCGGGACTGGCGGCGCGCAGGCCGGTCCAGCAGCGCAGCACATTCAGCCCGGTCAATTGCGGCACAAAGCTGGCGGCATGGCGCAGCATGCGCGAGAGCATGGCCGGTTCGGCATCCAGGCTGGCGCTGAACTGGCGCGAGGAGCCGATCAGTATCTGCCCCGTGGGCCGGGGCTGAAGATTGAAGGCGACCGAATCGCCGCTGGCCGCATGGGCGCTCTTGATATAGCCCAGTTCCACCAATTGATGGCGGATAAAGCCGGGATAGCGATCGGTGATGGCCAGGTGGCCTTTCTTCGCCTGCAAGGGCAGGCCGGGCAAAAGTTCGGTGCAGCGCGCGCCGGCCGCCAGCACGATGCTGTCCGCATGCAGACGGCTGCCGTCGCGCAGCAGCACGGCCCGATCCTCGATGGCTGCTACCGTGCCAGCCACCAGTTGCGCGCCCCTGCTGCGCGCGCGGTCGAGCAGGATGCGCGCGCTTTTGGGCGGATACACCAGGCCATCGCCGCCCACCAGCAGGCCGCCGGCAAGACCGGGCCGCAGCGCCGCTTCCCGGCCGTACAGCGCCTGGGAATCCAGCAGCTCGCATGACAGGCCGTGCGCCCGCATATTGTTGCCCTTGGCCTGGGCCGCTGCCAATTCCTCCTCGTCGCTGGCAACCCAGATGGTGCCGCAGCGGCTGTATTCATGGCTGTGCGGATGTTCGTCCACAAACTCGTTCCATAAGCGGATGGACCAGGACGACAACGCCAGTTCCGCCGCATTGTCGTCCATCGCTACCAGATGCCCCATGCCGGCCGCGGTCGCGCCGCTGCCGATGGCATCCTGCTCGACGACCGTGACTTGCAGGCCGCGTGCCGCCAGCGCATCGGCGCAGGCGGCGCCGATCATGCCGGCGCCGATCACGATCACGTCCGCGCTTTGATTCGCTGTGCTCAACGAATACCCCATGCCAGTGGGTCGGATGGGTCGAGAATCAGCGTCGCCAGCGCATTGACCCAGGCCTGGCCGCGAACGCGGGGAATCAGCTGGCCATCGCTGTAGTTGTAGGAGCCGGTGAACACGCTGCCGACGATGCTCTCTTGTCGCCACTCCTCGCCTTCGGCCAGCTTGCCTTCGGCCGCCAGGCAGGCCAGCTTGGCGCAGGTGCCGGTGCCGCAAGGCGAGCGGTCGTAGGCATTGCCGGGGCAGAGCACGAAGTTCTGGCTGTCGCCCTTGCCGCTGCGCGAAGGCGCGAACAATTCGATATGGTCGATCAGCGCGCCATCGGCGCCGGTGATGCCCGCCTTTTCCAGCGCAGCGCGGATATTCGCGGTGAAGAAGCTGAGCGCCGGCGCGTTTTCCACGCGCAGCTCCATGCCGTGTTCCTCCACCAGGAAGAACCAGTTGCCGCCCCACGCCACGTCGCCCGTGACGGTGCCATGGCCGGGAACCTGCACCGATACCTGGCGGTGCAGGCGGTAAGCCGGTACATTTTCCACCGTCACGCTGCCGTCCGCATGCAGTTCGGCCTCCACCACGCCCACCGGCGTATCGATGCGGTGCCGTCCGGTGCCGATGCGCCCCATATGCGCCAGCGACGCGATCAGGCCGATGGTGCCGTGGCCGCACATGCCGAGATAGCCGACATTGTTGAAGAAGATGACGCCTGCGGCACAATCGGGTGCATGCGGCTGGCACAGCAGGGCGCCCACCAGCACGTCCGATCCGCGCGGCTCGCAGACCACGGCGGAACGGAAACTGTCATGCTCCCGCCGCAGCAGCGCAAGCCGCTCGCTCAGCGGGCCTTGGCCCAGATCGGGGCCGCCCTCGGTCACCAGGCGGGTCGGCTCGCCGCCGGTGTGGGTGTCGATAATCGAGATGGTTTTCATGCTCGCCATCTTATGCCTGTTTGGCGGCGCCGTCTTGCCCGCGCTGCGTGGCTTTAATGACGAAATCGGCACAATCGGCGCGAGCTGTGCGAGAATCCCGCAACGGAAAAATGGAGAGGCGGATGAAGTCAGCAGGGGCGGCGGTGCAAAGGAACGATGCGCGCTTGGCGCTGAGCGGGACGATAGGCGATGTGTTTTTCGCCGAAACCCTGTTTGACGCCTTGTCCGACGTGGTGTTCTTCGTCAAGGACAGCATGGGCCGCTATGTGGTGGTCAACGATACGCTGGTGCGGCGCTGCGGCTTGAAGGACAAGGCCGCACTGATCGGCCGCACGCCGGCCGAAGTATTTTCCCAGCCTTTTGGCCAGCGCTATCTGGCCCAGGATCTGGAGGTGCTGGCGGGCCGCAGCGAGATCGACGACCAGCTGGAGCTGCACCTCTATCCCAACCGCGATCCCGGCTGGTGCCTGACGCGCAAAACGGCGCTGCGCAGCAAGTCGGGGGAGATCGTGGGCCTGGCCGGCATTTCGCGCGATCTGGCGATGGAGGACAAGAAGAATCCCGCATATCACAAGGTGGCGGCGGCGGTAAGCCTGATCCATGAGCGCTACGATCAGCCGCTGAACCTGACCGATCTGGCGCAGACGGCAAATATGTCGGTGGCCCAGATCGAACGCTACTTCCTGCGCATCTTCCACCTGACGCCGCGCCAGTTCATCATCAAGACCCGGCTCGACGCCGCTTCGCGCCTGCTGGGCAGTAAGGCCAGCGTGGCCGACATCGCCCAGGCTTGCGGCTATGCCGACCACAGTGCCTTCACCCGCCAGTTCCGCGCCACGGTCGGCGTCACGCCCAGCCAGTATCGCGCCATGCTGGGCGTGTCAGGACGGGCTTAACCTTCTTCGCGCCAGCGGCGGATGCGGATCGCCGCCACGATCATCAGCACACCCGCTACCGCGCCGATCCACACGGTTGGCGTGGCGAGCGAGGACCATGAAGTGGCGTACAGGGTTTGCGCTGCCTGTGCTGGGCCAACGCCTTCCATCGAGCTATGGGAGGAGCGGTCGAACAGGAACCACGATCCAGGCAGAATGCTGACCAGCATGCGGGCGATCAGGTGTTCGAAGATCCAGCGCATGTCCACGCCCAGGCTGAAAATCTTGCTGACCCAGCCCAGCACGCCGGCCGTCAGGAGCGGCGCGATCACGCCCCACAGGAAGACCTTGTTGCGTGCCCAGCTCGACACCAGCAGCAGCCAGCCCACCGCAGGCAAGGCCCACAGCGTGTACACCGGCAGCAGCGACAGCAGGCGCAGGGGCGTCAGGTAAAAGTCCGGCGTGGAGAGCAGGTTGCCGAACAGGTTCACGCCATCCAGGGCAAGCGCTGTGTACAGCAGCAGCAAAATCAGCAGCGACGTTGCCAGCGCGATTACCATGATGGTAAAGGGCAGCACCACCAGTGCCAGCGCAGCCTTCGACAGCACCGTCATTTCATCCGATATCGGCAGCGACTTCCAGAACAGGATGCTGCGGTCGCGGCGCTCGTCGTGCAGGCTATGCAGACAGTAGAACAGCGCGAGGAAGGCGGTCAGGATAAACAGCGGCAAGGCGATGGCCGGATACAGCGTGGACGTGGCCTGCACCAGGGCCAGCCGTTCCGCCGCCGCCAGCGTAGTCAGCGAGCCATCGAAGACGGCCTGTCCGTCCAGATGCAGATTGGCATGGTGCCCCTTGGCCAGGGCCGCCAGCGCGAGAAAAACAATGCTGCCAGCTACGCCCAGCGGAAACCATAAGAGCATGCCCTTGTTTTCCCAGTATTCGCGGCGGATCAGCCATTTCATGGTATTCATTCGTAGGTTCCTTTCATGCTGGCCACGAACAGGTCCGCCACGCTGGGGGTACGCAGTTCGCCAAACAGTTCCAGTTGCTTGCGCGAGACGCCGTCGAACAGCATCACGGCCTTGCCGAACACGGTGCGCTGCGTCATCGGCTGCAGCGCATTGGCGGCCACCATATGCTGCGGCTCCACCATCACTTCCGTATAGCGGTCGGTGATCTCGTCCATCGAGGCCGACAGCGTGATCTGGCCCTCGCGGATGAACAGCAGGTCAGTCAGGATATGCTCGACTTCCTCGATCTGGTGGGTGGTGATGATGATGGTGCGGTTCTCGTCGAAGTAGTCCTCCAGCAGGTTCTGGTAGAACTGCTTGCGGTAGAGGATATCCAGGCCCAGCGTCGGCTCGTCCAGCACCAGCAGGCGGGCGTCGATCGCCATCACCAGGGCCAGGTGCAGCTGCACGATCATGCCCTTGGACATGGCCTTCACCTTCATATCGGGCGACAGCTTGGTATGCGCCAGATAGCGCTCCGCCTTTTCGCGGTTGAAGCGCGGATGCACGCCGGCCACGAAGTCGATGGCGTCGCGCACCTTCAGCCAGCGCGGCAGAATCGCCACATCGGCGATGAAGCAGACATCGCGCATCAGCTCATCGCGCTGGGTGCGTGGGTCCATACCGAGCACCGACAGCTCGCCCTCGAACTGGGTCAGGCCCAGCAAGGCTTTCAGCGTGGTGGTCTTGCCCGAACCATTGGGACCGATCAGGCCCACGATGCGGCCGGACTGGACCTCGAAGCTGGCTTCCTTCAAGGCCGCCTGCTTGCCGTAGAATTTTTTAAGGCCATTGGCCTGAATCACGGTATTCATGCCGCGCCTCCCGCCTTGGCCGCCGTCAGCAGCTGTTCCAGATTGAGGCCCAGCCGGCGGATGCGTTCCATCATGGCCGGCCATTCCTCGCGCAGAAAACGTTCGCGCTCGGAAGCCAGCAGTTTGTCGATAGCGCCATCGCTCACATACATACCTAATCCCCTCCGTTTTTCTACCAAGGTTTCATCGACCAGTTCCTGATACGCGCGCGAGACGGTGATCGGGTTGAGCTGATAGTCGGCGGCGATCTGCCGCACCGAGGGCAGGGCGTCGCCCGGCTTGAGCAAGCCGTCGAGCATCATGCCGACCACCCGCTCCTTGAGCTGGCGGTATATCGGCGTATTGTCATTCCACATACATTGGCTCCTCCTGTAGTGTGTTGATTAACCGGTGTTGTAGTTAACTATAACACTAAATTTAAATGGCGCAAGCCCTTTTTGGCGTCGCCAGGAGAAAGGAGCGGCTAGAATGTTGTAAATTTTCCCATAGGAAATAAAATGAACACATCGGCAACGCGTCCACTCGATCTGGATGCTGAGACTTTCAAGCAATCCCTGCAGACCGCAATCGAATTGCTGGGAACCAAATGGTTTAAACGCCGCCTGGCGAAGGATGACGAGGACCGGCAATTAGCCGGCAAGCGCAATCACACTAAGTTGCGCGTCAGGCATCAGCCGAGCCATCCGCTGGTGCAATGGCATCGGCTATGCGAGGCCTTGCCGGCCGATGGGGAAGGCGAGCTGCCGCTGAATCAAAGCCTGCTGCTGCTGGCGAGTTTTGCCAGCAATCTGGTCAAGGCCAAGAACGCGCCCGGGATCGAGCACGTGATTCGCCGGCTTAAGGAGGCCGAGGCCTTCCTGGCCGCCGCTTTTGAAGTCGAGGTCGCCGTTTTTTACCTGAATGGCGGAAACGAGGTCGAGTTCCTTGAAACAGGCGACGCCCGTTCGCCGGACCTGCTGGTGCGCGACGCCCAAGGGCGGCAGTTCTGGGCCGAGTGCAAATACAAGGAAGAGATGAGCGAGCGCGACGTGGCCGTGCACGCCTGCTGGGAGGCGCTGAAGGATGGCCTGTATAAGGTCTGGGGACCGGCGAAGAGCAATTTGTCGCTGCGAGTGTATGCCGCGAACGATCCCGCGAAATCGGAAATCGAGGACTTGAAGGAAGGGATTTTGCGCCTGGGGCGGCAAATGCTGGAGCATGCCGAGAGGGACAAGCTCACCATCCAGGCCGGCTCCAAGAGCGGCAAGTATGAAATCGCCTTGCGCTACCTGGGCGATCCCGATGCCGAGCAGCAGGCTGCCTTGA
Organism: Massilia sp. BJB1822; assembly: GCF_013369485.1. GTDB lineage: Bacteria > Pseudomonadota > Gammaproteobacteria > Burkholderiales > Burkholderiaceae_D > Rugamonas. The sequence continues at coordinate 9,458 of NZ_JABWEB010000013.1, read as the reverse complement.
TGGATGCGGGCGACGAGTATTACGAGTGGCATGCGGATATCGAACCGCAGGATGGCGGCATTGTGTTGATGCGCAATCCGAAGGAATTTGGCTTCAGCAATGCGAACCCGCCGGACAAGTATCGCGGCGCGCTAAATTCCTTCAATTCGGCCGTGGGGCAGATTCCGCCGTCGGGGCCGGGCGTGATCTGGATCCGCGTGCCATTCCCGACGGGCTATCCGCGGGCGCAGCAGGATCTGGAAGCGCTGGCCACCAAGCTGCAGCAGGAATTGTCGGGAAAGCACAACCGCCGCATCAACGCCGTGATTTTGAAGGCAAGCTGGTTCTCCGATGAAGAGAATGCGGGAGCGCTGGCATTGACCTACCGCCATGAGTTGCGCGCCATTGAGCATGCGGACCCGGTAAGCAAACTCCCGTAAGAGATAATGGGACGCGGGCCAGGCAATCAAGGTGGGCTGGATGCATTAATACCTAGCTCTTCATGCCTTGGTGGTGGCGCATGGCGCATAGGGCGAGAGCATCGGGAACGGCGGCTCCGGCCGCAGTGTTGTCGAAGATGCACCAGGATTGGTCTTGCTCATGTATGAAGGCTGCGATTTTGCGCAAGCGCTCTGCGGAATAGGCGGAGTAGTAAACTTGAGGACTGCCGTGCAGGCGGATGTAGCAGGCGCTAGTTGTGGGACGGTATGGCCCAGCATCGCCTATGGGTGGGTCGGCGATGACGCGGACGACACCTTGTTCGTGCAGCAGATTGCTGGCGTTAGCGCCGAACCAGCTCGGATGGCGGCCCTCGCAGGCGAGCAGGCAGCCGACTCGGGTGCGCAGTGCGTGGAAAAAAGCGGCGGCGCTGGCTTGATCGAAGGCGTGGCTCGGCGCCATTTGCATCAGCAGGCAGCCCAGCTTCGCCCCAAGGCCTGCGACTTCATTGGCGAAGCGCGCCAACAGGTCATCGCTGCCGGCCAGCCTGGCGTCATGCGTGATGGTGCGCGGCAGTTTGACAGAAAAGAGAAAGTCGTCCGGTACCGTGGCAGCCCAGCGCTCATAAGTCTTGCGTTGATGCGGACGGTAAAAGGACGAGTTGATCTCCACGCAGTTGAATACCTGCGCATAGCGTTCTAGGTGGCTGCCCGCAGCCGGGAATGCATCCGCCTCCTGGCGCGGAACTGACCAAGAGGCACAGCCTATGCGTGTTGTGCCCATGGCTCCTCTCCTCAAGTGCCGTTACACTTTAGGGGATGTGGGTCGAACCTGTCGCTCGCTTAAACTGTAGTAGTTCAGGTTTGACCTGACACTGGCTGTCAGGGGCGTTGGAGTTTATAACCGTTTACAAGACTATGAAGCTTGGAAATTTTTACCGCTGGACGCTTGGCTTCCTCGGAGTTGCGGCTTTGTTGGGGCTAGGGTTTAGCTACTACATTAATCGCATGTTGGCCTTGAAGTATTTTCCAAATACCGATTGGACGGCATTCGGCTTGTGGGATTCGCTCTCTGCAATACCAGGAGCCTACCTTATACTAACTGCGATATCTGGTAGATGGCGATTGTGGTTTGGCCGATAGCGGCCAATACCGGATGAAAAATTCTTCGGTGAGAAAAGTGAAGGTAACTTCCGCCTTGGAGTGGAAGCTGGCTCTCAATCGACTGCCTCAGTCAGATCCAGTCTAAGCGACTATATATAAAATAGGAATCCCAATGACGAATCCCCGCCGCGCCGTGTTGGCGCGTCTTGGCAAGGTGCTGGCCTTGCCGCTGTTTGCCGCAGCCATGCTGACTTCTTGCGCCAATATGGTTGGCCCGCGCGATGTGGAGCTGCCGATTGAGAAGCTGCAAAAGAGCCTGGACAAGCGCTTCCCCCTGCAGCACCGCGCCCTGGGCGTGTTTGAAATCCAGCTCAGCAACCCGCAGCTGAACACCTTGCTCGATAACGACCGCATTGCGCTCTCCACCGACCTGAATGTGGCGCCTATCCTCACGCGCCAGAGCTGGAACGGCAAGCTGGCTTTGTCGGGCCGGCTGGTGGTGGACCGCCAGCGCAATGCCGTCTTCCTCAGCGATGCGCAGGTGGACCGTTTCGCCATCGATGGCGTGGGCGAAGGCCAGCAGCGCCAGATCGCGGCGGCGGCGAATGTGCTGGTCGATAAGCTGCTGCGCGATGTGCCGATCTACAGCCTGCGGCCGGACGAATTGCGCTATGCGGGCGTGCAGTTCACGCCGACCACCATCCGCACCACGCCGACGGCGCTGGTGGTGCGCGTGGAGCCGGTGAAATAAGATGCGCTGCCAGGATCGGTAGGCAGCTCAGTCCAGCCTAAGCTAGCATTGCTTATAATGCAGCTATTGAAAATTGCTGGAGTCATGAAATGCCGATACTCGGTCTAGGTTTGCATGTGCTGGTGGCGCTGTTCTTTGCGGTGCACGCCATCCGCACGCGTCAGCAGATGTACTGGCTGCTGATCCTGTTCTCTTTCCCTCTGCTGGGCAGCATCGTCTATTTCTTCGGCGTCTATATGCCGAATTCGCGCCTGGAGCATGGCGCGCGCAAGATGGTGACGGCGGCAGCCAAATCGCTCGATCCGACGCGCGAGCTGCGCGAGGCGCGTGCCGCCTTCGACTTCACGCCGACGGCGCAGAATCAGATGCGCCTGGCCTCGGCCTTGCTGGAAGCAGGGCAGGCGCAGGAAGCAGCCAGTGTGTATGAAACCTGTCTGCAAGGCGCCTTTTCGAGCGATCTGGATATCCGCCTGGGCGCGGCGCGCGCCAATCTGGCCAGCGGCCATGCGGCGCAAGCCATCAGCCATCTGGAGCAGATTCGCCGCAGCGACATCAATTTCCGCGCCGAGCAAGTGAGCCTGACACTGGCACAGGCCTTGTCCGAGAGCGGCCGCAAGGATGATGCGCGCGCGGAATTCGACGCCGCCGTTACCCGCTTCGGCAGTTTTGAAGCACGCGCCGAATACGCGATCTGGGCCGCCAGCGAAGGCGAGACCGCGCTGGCTAACCGCCTGCAAGCCGAGCTGCAGCACATCATGGATCATTGGAATCGCCACACCCGCGATATGAATATGCCGCTGATCCGCCGCATGAACACGGCCTACGACAAGCTGAAACGCTGAACGGGCCGCGTGCCTAGGTGTTCTGCGCGATAATCCACACCACGCCGAACGGGTCGAGCAGCTTGAAGTCGCGCATGCGCCAGGGCTGATCGACCAGCGGCCCGACCTGCACGCCAAATTCCTCCGCGATCCCTTCCTTCTGCACATAGGCATGCCAGTCGTTCACGTTCTCCACCAGGAAGTGCATCATGAAATTGTTGGAGAATTGAGCGTCGTCGAACAGCTGCAGCAGGAAGCTGGTGTCGCCGTGGCGCATATAGGCCAGATCTTCCATCCGGGAAGCGACCTCGAATCCCAGCGCCTCGTAGAAACTCACGGACAGGTCGAGATTACGCGTCGGCACGAAGGCCTTGATTTCTGCGGCAGTCAGATTCATGGGGAATCCTCGAACAGAAGATGGAGCGCCGATTCTAGCATCCCCCCATCGCCAAAATGAAAATTCATTATCTTGAAACCTGGCCCCGTGTTGGCGGGGTTGATTACCAGGCGCGCACCATCAGCCTGCAAGCCATTTTGCCGGCGCCTGGGCAGCAGCTGTCCCTCGCTTTTGCGCTGGCGGATAGCTGCCAGGCCGGCGCCGTGCTGCATCTTCTATGGCAGCCGCCGTTTTCCGCGGAAAACGGCTGGTGCGAGCAGCCTTCCGAATTGCTGCAGAGTTTTTTGGTTTCCGCCAAGGTGCTGCGCGTGGTTCGGGATGAGGAAAGTTCCAGCCTGCCCCGCTGTCTGCATGATGTGGAAATCGTCTCCTGCGAGGCACTTTTCCCGGTGCTTAAAGCGCAGCCCGAAGATGCGGCGAGCTGGCAATTGCCGAAGGTTCTGGATACGCAAACCAATCCGCCGCAGACTTTTCTGACCTGGGAAGAAGTGATCTGGTGCGGCACGGCCGCTATCGATGGCCTCACGTATATCGCCGCAAGCACAGCCGCCGAGGCCTATATGGAGCTGATCGTTGAAGAAGTGGATGGGCAGCTGTTTGGCCTCTTCTGCGCCCATCTCGATCCTGGTGGTGCCTCGTATCGGCTTGGCCGGCGTTTGCTGGGCGGCAGGGAGGAGCGCGCGGTCAGGCTGGCAATGCAAACATCACGGCCGCTGACCGATTCTTGCTGTCCCTATCTGGGCGTCTAAGCTTACTGCAGGATAGCGCCGTCCAGCGCGTGGCGCGTGATGGCGCCATTGTCGGCGATGGCGATCCAGCCGCCGCGCGGCGGGGTGGAGGCCGGTTCCCAGTCGGGCAGCACGTAGCGGCGCAGGCCGCCTTCCAGCTGGTGCAGGGCAGGGCGGTGGGTGTGGCCGTGGATCATCACGCTGGCGCCGGTCTGTTCGAACACCTCGCGGATCGCCTGCGGCGTCACGTCCATGATTTCGTAGGTCTTGTTGCCGTGTTCCTGGCGGCTGCTCTCGCGCAGGCCGGCGATGATGGCTTTGCGCTGGGCCAGCGGCATGGCCAGGAATTGCTGCTGCCAGGCGGGGTGGCGCACCTGGGCGCGGAATTCCATGTATTTGATGTCGTCGGTGCACTGGGCGTCGCCATGCACCAGCACGATGCGCTGGCCGGCAGTTTCGATGACCCAGGTTTCGGGCAGCAGGGTCAAACCTGCCGCGGCGGCAAAGGCGCTGCCGACGAGGAAATCGCGGTTGCCCGCGATCCAGAAAACTTCCACGCCTGCGTCGCTGACACGGCGCAGGGCATCCACGATCTGCTGGTGAAACGGCTCTTGCAAGTCGTCGTCGCCGGCCCAGTACTCGAACAGGTCGCCGAGCAGGTAGAGCTGTTTGGCGGCCGGCACCTGTTCCCGCAGGAAGCGGTGAAACGCTTCCGTGATCGCGGGCTGGGCCGGCTGCAGGTGCAGATCGGAGATGAGGAGAATCACGAAGAAATTACGCGGCTTCGATTTTCTCGATGATGATGTCTTCCGCCGGCACGTCGGCGAACATGCCGCTGCGGGTGGTTTTCGCTTTGCGGATCTCGTCCACCACTTCGGTGCCCTGGGTGACTTTGCCGAATACGGCGTAGCCCCAGCCATCCTGGCCTGGGTAGTCCAGGAAGGAGTTGTTCTTCACGTTGATGAAGAACTGGGCCGATGCGGAGTGCGGCGCCGAGGTGCGGGCCATGGCCAGGGTGTATGGCTCGTTTTTCAGGCCGTTGTTGGCTTCGTTCTCAACGGTCTGGTCGGTCGGCTTTTGCTTCATGCCTGGCTCGAAGCCGCCGCCCTGGATCATGAAACCGTCGATCACGCGGTGGAAGATGGTGTTGCTGAAGTGGCCGGTGCCGACGTAGTGCAGGAAGTTGGCAACGGTTTTCGGCGCTTTTTCAGCGTCCAGCTCGGCGACGATAACGCCTTTATTGGTGGTGATGGTGATGGTAGTCATGTTAGTCCTGACGTTGTGAGGAGTGTTCTCTGAGGGCCGCGATCATACAGCAAGCCATGGCAAAGCGCTATTTTACTGTTTCGGCTGGATTGGCGTTTTCAGTATCGTGGCGGCGGTCACGACCACCGGAATCACGGGGATATTCTGGAAGTTCGGCTTGTCGTCCACCAGCACGCCTTTGATCTTGTCCACCACTTCCTGGCCGGCGATGACTTTGCCGAAGACGGTATAGCCGACGCCGTCCGGCGCCGGGTAATTCAGGCCATCGTTATTGACCACGTTGATGAAGAATTGCGCGGTGGCCGAATTCGGGTCGCCGGTGCGCGCCATGGCGACGGTGTAGGCATCGTTTTTCAAGCCGTTCTTCGACTCGCTCTTGACGGGCGGCTTGGTCGGCTTGCTTTTCATGTCGGCCGTATAGCCGCCGCCCTGGATCATGAAGCCGTCGATCACGCGGTGGAAGATGGTGCCTTTATAGTGGCCGCTCTTTACATAGGCGAGGAAGTTGGCCACCGTTTTTGGCGCCTTTTCCTTGTCCAGCTCCAGCACGATTTCGCCGACATTGGTGCGCAGCGACACTTGCGGCATGGCGGCCGGTTCGGCGGCCAGGGCCGCTCCGCCCAGGCCCAGAGCGGCGCTCAGGACGAGGCTCTTGGTAAAAATCGGCAGGCTGCGCGCATTTGTCAATTGCATTCTTGGCTTCCTTTTGAAGTTCTGGTAAAACAGCTCCGGGGTTTTTATCAATGCTATACTTGGCGTTGACGTACCATTCTAACAAAGAAGAACTATACCGAGGGTCTGTCAGTTTCCAAGGTAATAACGATGAAACCAGGTGCGGTGCAGTATGCGCCGGCGCCCGGTTTTCGTATTGCCTGAGCTGCGCCCGATATCACGCAGGGTCCGATGAGCAATTTAAAGATTTACAACACGCTGGCACGCGATAAGCAGACGTTTAAACCAATGGAAGCGGGCAAGGTCCGCATGTACGTTTGTGGCATGACGATCTACGATTACTGCCACATCGGCCATGCACGCATGATGATGGCTTTCGACGTGGTGTTTCGCTGGTTGAAGGCATCGGGCTATGACGTGACCTATGTCCGCAATATCACGGACATCGAAGACAAGATCATCAAGCGCGCCGTGGAAAACGGCGAAACCATCCGCGAACTGACCACGCGCTTCGCCAAATACATGGACGAGGATACGGCTGCCCTGGGCATCCTGGAGCCGACCCTGGTCCCGCGCGCCACCGAATACGTGCCGCAGATGCTGGCCCTGATCGAGCGCCTGGAAGAAAAAGGCCTGGCCTACAAAGCCGAAGACGGCGACGTCAATTACGCCGTGCGCAATTTCCCCGGCTACGGCCGCCTGTCCGGCAAGTCGCTGGACGATCTGCGCGCCGGCGAGCGCGTGGACGTCAACACCGGCAAGCGCGATCCGCTCGACTTCGTGCTGTGGAAGGCTTCCAAGGAATCCGAACCGGCGGAAGTGAAATGGGATTCGAAATGGGGTAGCGGCCGTCCCGGCTGGCACATCGAGTGCTCGGCCATGTCCTGCTCCCTGCTGGGCGAGCAGTTCGACATCCATGGCGGCGGCGCCGACCTGCAGTTCCCGCACCATGAAAACGAGATCGCCCAGTCGGAAGGCGCCAGCGGCCACGCCCTGGCCAACTACTGGCTGCACAACGGCTTCGTGCGCGTCGACGGCGAGAAGATGTCCAAGTCCCTGGGCAATTTCTTCACCATCCGCGACGTGCTGAAGTCCTACGACGCCGAAGTGGTGCGCTTCTTCATGCTGCGCGCCCACTACCGCAGCCCGCTGAACTACTCCGATGTGCATCTGGACGATGCGCGCGGCGCGCTGACCCGCCTCTACACGGCCCTGGACGGCGTGCAGGATGACGGCCAGCCGCTGGACTGGAAGGAAGCCCACGCCCAGCGCTTCGCCGAAGCCATGGACGACGACTTCAACACCCCGATTGGCGTGGCCGTGCTGTTCGACCTGGCGACGGAATTGAACAAGACCAAATCGCCTGTCGTGGCGCGCCAGCTCAAAGGCCTGGCCGGCGTGATCGGCCTGCTGGAACGCGCGCCGCAGGAATTCCTGCAGGCGGCGGTGGGCGAGGCCATGGGCGAAGAGGCCATTGCCGCCGCCATCGAGCAGCGCGCCGCCGCCAAGAAGGCGCGCGATTTCGCGCTGTCGGACAAGATCCGCGCCGACCTGCTGGCGGCCGGCATCATCCTCGAAGACAAACCTGACGGCAGCACCAACTGGCGCCGCGCATAATGGTTCAGGCCAAGGATACAACGGGCGCCGCATCCCGGCAGGTGGCTTTGCCGCCGTACTGGGAAGAGGCGAAGATCGAGCTCATGAAGCGGGACCGCATCATGAAAAAGCTCATCCCACAGTTTGGCGACCTGCATCTGGTCGGCCACGACGACCCGTTTATCACCCTGGCCCGTTCCATCGTCAAGCAGCAGGTCACGGCCAAGGCGGCCGACGTGGCCTGGAAAAAGCTGCTGGCCCTCTGTCCCAAATGCACCCCGGCGCAGGTATTGAAGGCCGGCGCCGAGCAGCTGGGCGAATGCGGCCTGTCCAAGCGCAAGACCGAATACATTCTCGACCTGGCCGATAATTTCAAGGCCAAGAAAGTCCACGCCAGCCAATGGCATGAAATGGACGACGAAGCCGTGATTGCTGAGCTGGTTCAAATCCGCGGCATTACGCGCTGGACAGCGGAGATGTTTTTGATATTTAATCTGCTCCGGCCCAATGTTTTGCCGCTGGACGATCCCGGTCTGATCCAAGGTATCAGCCAGAATTATTTCTCGGGCGAGCCTGTATCGCGCAGTGACGCGCGCGAAGTCTCGGCCAACTGGGAACCGTATCGCACCGTCGCCACCTGGTATTTATGGCGTAGTCTCGACCCGGTTCCGGTAAAATAGCCCAATTCGCGCCGCGCCGAAACTAGCAAGCGGCCAGTAATACTCTCGGAGGTACAATGATTAAAACGACTTTCCTCAATTTTGAGCAACCGATTGCGGAACTGGATTCCAAGATTGAAGAGCTGCGTTTCGTGCAAGACGACTCCGCCGTCGACATCTCCGAAGAGATCGACCGCCTGGCCAAAAAGAGCCAGCAGCTGACCAAAGACATTTACGCCAAGCTCACGCCTTGGCAAGTTTCCCAGATCGCCCGCCACCCGCAGCGTCCATACACCATGGACTATGTGAACGAAATCTTCACCGACTTCCACGAACTGCACGGCGACCGCACTTTCGCGGACGACCAGTCCATCGTTGGCGGCCTGGCGCGCTTCAACGGCCAGCCCTGCATGGTGATCGGCCACCAGAAAGGCCGCGACACCAAGGAGCGTGCCATGCGCAACTTCGGCATGCCGCGTCCGGAAGGCTACCGCAAGGCCATGCGCCTGATGAAGCTGGCCGAAAAATTCAATCTGCCGATCTTCACCTTCGTTGACACCCCCGGCGCCTTCCCCGGCATCGAGGCCGAAGAGCGCGGCCAGTCCGAAGCCATCGGCCACAATCTGTACGTGATGGCTGAACTGAAAGTGCCGCTGATCGCCACCATCATCGGCGAAGGCGGTTCCGGCGGCGCGCTGGCGATTGCCGTGGGCGATGCCGTGCTGATGCTGCAATACTCCACCTACTCGGTGATCTCGCCCGAAGGCTGCGCCTCGATCCTGTGGAAGACTTCCGAGCGCGCTTCCGACGCGGCCGAAGCGCTGGGCCTGACCGCTCACCGCCTGAAAGCCATGGGCCTGATCGACAAGATCGTCAACGAACCGCTGGGCGGCGCCCACCGCGATCCGAAACAGATGGCAACCCTGCTCAAGCGCGCCCTGGCCGATTCCCTGCGCCAGTTCCAAGGCGTGAAGACCAAGGATCTGCTGGCTTCGCGTCACGAGAAGCTGATGAGCTACGGCAAATTCAAGGAAACCTCCGCCTCGGA
>NZ_JABWEB010000012.1 GCF_013369485.1 Massilia sp. BJB1822 | reverse complement strand
ATCAACAACGCCATCAAATACAGCCCGGACGGGGGGGGGGGGGGGGGGGGGGGGGTCCCCCCCCGCGCCCGCCCCCCCCCCCGCCGCAAGCGCTCAGCAGCAAGGCTGCGCTCAGGATCAGTCGTCTCATGATCTTCTCCTTATTGCTGGGGCGAGCCCGGAATCGGCGTTTTCAGATAGGGAAAGGACGCGGTAAAGAAGCTGTCGTCCAGATAAGCGCCATCGGTAAAGCGGATGGCGCCGGCCGGCGCGTCGGCCGGCGTGCAGCCCAGGTTCAAGGTGCACAGCTTGCCCATGGCGACGCGCAGTTCGATGTCGACCACGTCGTCGCCAGGACGGCGGCCGTTGGGAAAGCCCGCGTTGTCGCCATCGATCACGCCCAGGCGCTTCTGCGCCCCCATCGCCACTGGCGCGATTGCCGTGTTCAGGCGCAGCATCTCGGACGCTTTCACGTTCGCCGGCTGGTTCAAGCCTTTTACGCCGGTGAGGAAGGTCGCCACCAGATCGTTGCGCGGAAAATTGGTGGGCGCCTTGGCGCCGGCATTGCCGAACAAGACCTCGACCAGGGCCGGCAGCGTGGGATTCGTCACATAGGTGGCGAACTGGCCATCGGCGGCCGGCTTGCTGTGATTGAAGCGGTCCTTGTCCTTCAAGCCGATCACCAGTTCGTTCACCAGCGGCATGCCGAGGCGCGATACCTGAGTCCAGGCGCCGCCCTCCTTCGAAGCGCCGACTGCGTCGCCGGGAACGGGGTTCAGCAGCCGTCCCTGGCGCAGGCTGGCCGTGGTCCAGCCGCCGATCACGGGATCGGCCGAACCCGGGGCGGTCAGGCAGGCAGCGGCGACTTCCAGCGCGATGGTCGTCACATTCTTGTCGGCCAGATCGTCGCGCGCATTCTTCTCGGCGTTGGGCAGGAACTCCACCGCCGGCGCCTTGTAGTTGACGAGGTCAAATGTCTCGCCCAGGTTGACGGCGAAGGAATCCTTGCGCTGGCCGGCGAACATGCGTCCCGGCGTTTCGCAGCCGGGAATCTTCACGCTGTAGATATGGCGGCCCGCATAGCCGGCATAGTCGGGAATGGCCTTGTTGCCGATATTGTCCACCGGCTTATCGAACACCACGCTGCCGTTGCCTGCATTGCTGACCGGCGCGCGCGCGCCGCCACGCCGGTCGCCGCGCACCACCATCACCGAATACGTTTCGCGCACATTCAGGCCGGCCGGATTCACATCGTTGATCGGGCCGCCGTTGGTGACCAGCGGGATGGGTACTTTCTTGCCGCCCACCGTGAACTGCGCATTCTTCACGGTATTCGTGAAGCGGAACTGAAAGCTGATGTCTTCCTTCGCATCGCCGTTATTGTCGATGTGGATTTCGTACAGCGCATCCGGATCGAGCTGGAAGTAATTCGGGCCGCCGTAGGCGTCCTGCAAAGGAATATAGTTCGCAATCAGCGTCACGAACTTTTCGCGGCCCGGCTCATAGCTGCGGAACATATAAAAGTCCGTGGCGTCAGCCTTGGGGATGCGGGTAATAGAGGGCGCTTCGCGGTGGCTGGACGCCAAAACAGGCGCCGCCACCAGTCCAGCCAGCACACCGGCCGCCAGCGCGACGCGCAGCGGGTACTGCATGATATTTTCCATCTGATCCTCCTGCTTGTTTGAACGGGAAGGCACTGCCCTTCCTTATACGCAGCGGGGATGCGGCTGGATTCAGAATTTTTTTGTTATACAAACCATCTATAACGCTGACGTTTTGGCAATACCTGCTTATAATCGCCAAGATATGAATATCTGCACCCCACGCCTGAAACCCGCTCTGCTGGCCCTGTTCGCCGGCTTAAGCTGTTCCATGGCGGCGGCGCAGCCCATGCCCACCATCACAGTGGCATGGCGCCTGAAACCACCCTATCACTACGCGGAGAACGGCGAATTGAAAGGCCTGCTGCTGCTGCGCGCGCAGGCCATCTTCACCGAGGCGGGAATTTCAACGCGCTTCGTTAACGAGCCGCAGCGGCGCATCTGGAACAATCTGGCGCATGGCGAACCGAATTACTGCTCGGTGAGCTGGTATCGCCTGCCCGAACGCGAGGCCGTGGCGCAGTTCAGCCTGCCCTTCCACATGGACCAGACCCATATCGTGCTGACTGCCGCGCGCAATCTGGACGAGATCAAGGCGCACGCCACCCTGCCCGAGCTGCTGGCCAATAAGGAGCTGACGCTGGGCGTGATCGACGGCGTCTCCTACGGCCCTGAACTGGATGGCATGATGGCGCGCAGCGCCAACCAGATCATGCGGCGCACCGTGGATACGCCCTCGATGCTGCGCATGCTGGCCGCCGGCCGCGCCACCTATGTGATTGTGGACCGTGCCGACTGGGCCTTCTTCAAGGAACGCGATCCGCTGGCGCAGACGCTGGCCATGCTGGAATACGCCGATATGCCGGCCGGCCTGCCGCGCCACATCGTTTGCAGCAACAATGTGCCGGAAGGTTTGATGGAGAAATTGAACCGCGCCATCGCCAGCACGCCTGGCACGCCAGGTCCAGCCAGCGGTGCGGGAACGCCGCGCAGACGGCGCGGCGAAGGATTCAGGAATGGCCAGGGACGGCCGCTGCCGCCCTGGCGAACCTCAGCAGCCGAAGGGCTGGGAGGGAAAGAGCGGCGGGCGGGCTGCAGGACGCAGTCCGCCACCCACACCGATTAGAACTCTTCCCAGCCGTCGTCGCCGCTGACGGAGGCCGGTTTGGATGCCGCTGCCGGTTTTGGCGCGGGAGCCGCAGCCTTGCGGGCCGGCGCCGGCTTGGCAACGGCTACCACCGCCCTTGGCGCGGCCGCGCGCTGCATGGCCGGCGGCGCGATGCCGCTGTCCATCTTGAACGCGCTCACCAGCGATACCAGCTTGGCCGCCTGGTCCTGCAGGCTTTCCGCCGCCGCTGCCGCTTCCTCGACCAGGGCCGCATTCTGCTGGGTCACGCTGTCCATCTGGGTGATGGCCTGGTTGACCTGGCTGATGCCGGTGCTCTGTTCGACGCTGGCGGCGGCGATTTCGCCCACTATGTCGCTGACGCGGCGCACGCTGGACACCACTTCGTCCATCGTGCTGCCGGCGCTGACCACCAGCTGGCTGCCCGCTTCCACCTTGCTGACCGAATCGCCGATCAGCTCCTTGATTTCCTTGGCCGCCGCCGCGCTGCGTTGCGCCAGATTGCGCACCTCGGAAGCCACCACAGCAAAGCCGCGTCCCTGTTCGCCGGCACGCGCCGCTTCCACCGCCGCGTTCAGTGCCAGGATATTGGTCTGGAAGGCGATGCCGTCGATCACGCTGATGATGTCCACAATCTTCTTCGAGGAATCGTTGATCGACGCCATGGTATCGACCACCTGCGACACCACCACGCCGCCCTTGGTCGCCACTTCCGAGGCCGATGCCGCCAGCTGGTTGGCCTGGCGCGCATTGTCGGCGTTCTGCTTGACGGTGGAGGTCAGCTCGTCCATCGAAGCGGCGGTTTCCTCCAGCGCGCTGGCCTGCTGCTCGGTGCGCGCCGACAGGTCGGCATTGCCCTGCTTGATTTCACTGCTGGCCACGGCCACGCTGTCGGAACTGGTGCGCACCTCCGTCAGCACGGCGTGTATCTTGCTGATGAATTCATTGAAGCCCTTGCCGATCACGGCCAGTTCGTCGTTGCCCTTCACCTCCAGCCTCGCGCTCAAGTCGGCGTCGCCGCTGGCCAGGCCGGTCATGGCCGTGCCCAGGGTGCGCAGCGGCTGCGTCAGGCGGTACAGGATGGCGACCAGGGCCACGGCGGTGGCGAAGGCACACAGCAGCGAGACGATCAAGGTGTAGCCCATCAGCTCGCGCGCCGAGGCGGTGGCCACGCTGCGCGGGAAATTCAGCTGCACCGACCAGGCGCCGATATCCGGGTGCAGGAAGATGGGTTGCAGAATATGGACAATGCCCTTGTCATCCTGGTATTCGTAAGGCTGGCCCTGGCGGATGCGTTCCAGGCCGGTGGCCGGAATGTCGTCCGCCTTCTTGCCGATCAGGGCGGCACTCGGGTGGCTGGCATACAGGCCGCCGTTCGACACCAGCGCCAGCGTACCCTGGTCGATGGTTTTCATATCGGCCAGAATCTTGGTCAGATAGGTCAACATGAAGTCGGCGCTGGCCGTACCCTGGAATTTGCCGTCGATCGTGATGGGCGCCACCAGGGACGCCATCAGCACATCCTTGCCGTTGACCGGGTAGACATAAGGTTCGGTGAAATACACCTTGCCGCTGCGCTTGGGAATGTCGTACCAGTCGTTGGCGCCGGCCTGCGGCGAGAACACGATCGGCTCCACATTCACGCCGCCGGAATCGTTGCGGGTCCAATAAGGCATGTAGCGGCCGGTGTCGTCATATTCCGGCTTCTTGCCGGCGTATTCGGCATCCTTGCCGTCCAGCGCATTCGGTTCCCAGGTCACGGCCGCCCCCAGCAAGTCCTGCGAGGACAGCAGGGCCGTCTTCACCACCTCGCCGGTCTGCTCGCGCGTCATCGGCTGCTTGCTGCCGCGCGTGGCGCGCATGCTGTCGGCCACGCCGCGCACGGTCGCCAGATTGGTCGTGATGCGGCTTTGCAGCGCGCCGGCCGCCTCGCGCGAGGCCGTGCGTGCCAGATTCATGGCGTCCGCTTCGGCGGTATTGCTGCTCTTGATGCCGATCACCGTAGCGGTCACACCGAGGCTCAGCACCACAAGTATGGTCGCCGCCGCGCAGATTTTGGCATTCAGCGACAGCGACAGCGACAGGCCAGCCCGGGTGGTATCCGCAAGCTTAGCTTTTAATTGCTTCATCCTACTACTCCTTAAATTCAGAAGGCCTTACTGACAGACACCACCAGCGTACCTTTGGCGACGTCCTTGTATTCCACCACGCCGTTCGCATTCGGAATGCCGGTCGTGTAATTGCTATAGCCGTTGTTGTCGGAGCGCGCCTTGGTATAGGCCATGGCTACGCTCCAGCCCTTGTCCAGCGCCTTGGTCACGCCCACTTTCATATCCTGCCAATCCCAGAAATCATTGCCGGCGCCCGCCACGCGGCCATCGCCCAGATGCAGATTGAGCGTGTAGCCCGAACCCATATCGTAGTTGGCGCCGATGTCCAGATAGCCGGTGCCGCGCGCATTGGTGATGCCGAAGAAGTCGCGCGAGACGGTGCGGTTGTATTTCGCGTAGAGGAATTTGTAGGTCAAGCCCAGCGACACTTCGGTGTAATTGAATTTGGTGCCGGTGGCGTGGATCTCGGCGCGCGGATATTTGTAGTAATACAGCAGCGCGCTGTAGCCCACATCGCCCACCGTGCCGTTGTAGCCGCCGTAGATATCCCATTCCAGCAAGCCGTCTTCGATGAAATGCTTGCTGACGTTGGACATCCAGGTGCCGACCGACCAGCCGCTGGGGTGAACATAATCCAGGCCTGCCTGCAAAGCAGGTTTATCCCAGGTCTGGCGGATGCCGCGCGAAACATATTGCGAGGCCAGTGTCACGCTGCCCGTCAAGGCGGGAGCTGGCGGCGCTTCGGCCGCCTTGCCCGCTTCCTCGTTTGCCTGCGCCTGCACCGCGCCTGTCCAGAACAGCAAGGAACATGCAATCGGCGCCAGCTTGGCAAAGTTCTCTCTCATAATGCCTCCCTATTAATTGTGACAATAAGTTATGTAATCTTGGGAAAGCATGAATCCAAGCGGAAACAAGTTCTTCGCGACAACATCTCATACTTTCTCCATTTTTGGAAGGGAAAGTCCAATCGTGCGCCAGATATTGGACGGTCTGTGGCAAGAAAAACGACGTCATGACTTGCATATGACAATCTAAATGGAAAACGTTCTCATTTGTGAATAATGGTTATTTTTTAACTCTGGCCGCGCCGGTGTAAAAATTGGCTCGCAAAACCTGTCGAATCATTGCCGAACTGGCATCGCTTTCTGTTTTAATGGCTTTATCTTTTTTCATCGAACAGGCCGAAAATGAATAAAAATAGAAGACTTCTCGCCCTCAGCATCGCCCTGGCCGCCCTGCCCACCCAGGCTTTCGAACTGCTGCCGATGGCATCGATGGACGACAACCATGTATTCAAGCTGGAAGTGCTGCAGGTGACGGATATCGAGCCGTATCAGGAAGCCCTGAACGGCTTTCTCGACACACTGAAAAGCCAGGGCATCGAGCAGGGCAAGAACCTGAAGGTGAACCGGGTGCGCATCGACTTCGACGTGGAGAACGGCGGCTTCTGGAGCCGCCTGGGCGTGCTGTTTCGCATCCGCCAGGAAGCGGCGCGCATTGCCGCCACCAAGCCCGATCTGGCGCTCACCATCGGCACGCCGGCCACCCGCCATGCGCGCGGCATTCTGGAAGATGCGCGCGTGCCGGTGGTCTTCACCGCTGTGGCCGACCCGCTGGAAGCGGGCTGCGTCTCGCTCAACGACGGCGGGCCGGGCGTGACCGGCTCCACCCTGTATGTGGACATGCGCGACTCGGTACGCATGGTGCAGCAGGTTTTCCCCGCCGTGAAAAAAATCGGCATGATCCATACCGACGACGAGAACGGCGTCGCCAACGTGGCCGCCGCCAGCTCCAGCGCCAGCCAGATCGGCATGTCGGTGACGGCGCGCCAGGTCGGCAAGAGCGACAGCATCGTGCCCTCGCTGAAAGCCATGTTCCAGGATGGGAAAGGGGTGCAGATGTTCGCCGTGCCGCTGGATACCTACTACGGCCTGCACCGCTACGAGCCGGCCATCGATCTTGGCGAATTCGGCGCGGCCCACCAGATTCCGGTGGTCACGCTGGCCATGGTGCATGTGCCGGGCGCGGTGATGTATGTGGGCGCCGATTTCCGCCAGGTCGGCAGCCTGGCCGGCGTGCAGGCCGGGAAGATACTGCGCAACCGCACCAAGCCCGACGTGCTGCCCATCCTGCGCCAGAAAACGCCGACCATGCTGATCGACCCGGAACGCGCGGCGGCGCTCAAGCTCGACCTGCCGTCCGCCATCCTGGCGCACAAGACCGCCACCCGCAACGGCTTCTGGATGGTTGACTGGGAACAGGTCCGGCCGCAGTAAGCCGCCTGCCCTACTGCGCGTCCTGCTTCAGCAGCGCCGTATAGCGGCGCTGCATTTCCTCCGGCGTGACCTCCTCGATGCTGTGGCCGATATTCCAGCGGTGGCCGAAGGGATCGCGCACCACGCCACTGCGCTCGCCGTAGAAAGCATCGGCCGGCGCGCGCTCCAGCGTCGCGCCGACTTCGATGGCGCGGCGGATCGTGGCGTCCGCATCGTCCACATGCAGATGGATGGTCACCGGCGTGCCGCCGATGGTGCGCGGACTGGCAATATCGCATTCCGGGAATTCATCCGACAGCATGACGATGGTCCCGCCAAAATCCAGCTCGGCATGGCCGACGCGGCCACTGGGTTCGGTCAGACGGAACTTCTCTTTCGCGCCAAAGGCATCGGTATAGAAGGCGATCGCCTGTTTGGCGTCGCTGACGCAGAGATAGGCGAACAGTTCGTGGATCATGGCATGCTCCTTGTGAATGGAGTCTGCACTATAAGCCGCCCGCAGGCGGCGGTCTTGAAGAAATTTGACCTGTGGTACGCTCCACTGCTGCCGGCATGCACGGTCAATTATCACCGAGAGGAAGTAGTTTGATGCAGAGGAAGTACATCTTGGCCGGGGCTGGACTGGCGCTTATTCTAGGCATCGGCCTAGTTAACTGGCATACCGCCACACCAGCTAAGCAAGTCATTTCTACTCCTCCTACGCGTCCGGCGCTCGCAACCATCCCCAAGGCAGTGCCGCCCCCGCTCTCCTCCCAGGCGGCGGAGGACGTGCCGCTGAGCGTACAGCTTGACCGGCTTATCGCCACCAACGATCCTGAAAATGCCTATGCGGCCTACTGGCTGATCGCCAACTGCGACACATTCAACCGCCAGCACGACAGAATGATTTTTGACATGGAGGAGGTCACACAGAACCGCAATTTGATTCCCTACCGCGGCATGAACGACAGCGAAAAGCAGCATGACGCGAAACTGTGTGCCGGAATGACTGAGCGCATGCGCCTGTCGCGCTTCGACTATCTTGCGACGGCAGCCAAGGCCGGCGTCCGTGGCGCGATCATACAAGTGGCGGAGGAAGGGCCATTTGGCGACCGCACCGCCCTGACTACACGGCCAGACGACCCTCTGGTGCAGGAATGGAAGGCGAAGGTATTGGACCAGCTGGCAAAAGAAGCGGAGAGCGGCGATCTGTTAGCGCTCAACTATCTCTGGGTGCACACGGTGACGGGTGATGCGCTTATCGCCAAAGATCCGGCGCTGACCTATCGATATGCGGTGGCCCAAGGCTTGATTTCTCGCGACCTTGAGGGATCCGCAGCGAACGAGGCGACCATGTACGCACCGGAGGGGCAACTGATGATGTCGATAGTTGACCTTAAGCCTGAACAGCGCAAGGCGGAACTAGCCGCTGCCCAACTCATTGCCGACAAGGCGCGTGAAGCGTACAAACTTAGAAGCAAAAATTAAAATGCCCACATGCTCTATGCGGCTGTTAGTAGTAGTGGCTCAGGCTGGCTCTGACATTGGCTGTAAGATGGGTTAGAGTTCTCCTTGGCCGTTTCCGGCCAGGACCAGACGCGACAACTATAACGATGCCGCTTGTCGGCCATTCCAGGACTTAATGAACAGTCTCGACCAGTTAATTCATTTTGCACACGAAGCCTTTTCTAAGACCGGTGGGATTCCTCCTTTGCATCACGATGCTTTTGAGGCGGCTCGATGCGCCGCCGGCATGACAGTGAGTGACTTTATGGACCACTTCGCTCGCAGCGTCGCACACAGATATCATAATGGTGAGCTGAAATACGAAGTCGCTGATTGCGCGCTCAATTCGCTTAGCTCGTATTGCCTCTCGCGGCATGAAGTAATGCTTCCCAGCTACGCGAACGACGTCTATCTTGCCTTCGATCAGGGCGAGTATATGCACGCTGATGACGACGTTGGCGCTGATCCCGAGGCCAAGTACACTAAACCGCAAATACAAGCGATAGTGATGCGGGATCGTATACTTGGAGTTGCCGTTTCAAATTGAGATAGCGGCGGTCGCCAACCGGCCGCCTGCAGATACTGACAAACTAACTCGCAGACTGGATGACACGAAATTTACTGATCTTCGATCTGGACGAAACGCTGGTACATGCCACGACCGAGCGGCTATCTCGATCCGCCGACTTTGAATGGCTGCAGTTTTATGTATATGAGCGTCCGCATCTATCTGAACTGCTTTCTGAAGTCAGCCCTTTCTATGACCTTGCGGTCTGGTCGTCCGCATCAAAGGAATATGTTGATGTCATGGTTGAGCGCCTGTTTGGCACTCGGTTTGAGGTGAAGTTCGCTTGGTCCGTTGACCGCTGTATTCAGCGAGTTCATGCACAATCGAACGGCTATGTCTACATTAAGGACCTTCGGAAAATTCAGAGTCTGGGTTACCAGGTCGAACGTATTCTTATGGTGGATGATTCTCCCGAAAAGATCGCTCGGCAGCCACGGAACCACATTAAAATTGATCCTTACGTTGGTCAAGCTGATGATGTCGAATTGCTGACGCTTGCAAAGGATTTAGTCCGCCGCGCTGCGTTGCCGGGCTGACGGCAGCCTCAGGTGGTAATGGCCAGATATGAAAGTCGAGGCATAAAATTTTGAACATTTCTGATAACGAAATATCGAATCTGCTATCGCAACAAACGATATCGCCGCAGTATCCTTGGGCAACGAATGATTCGCAGGAAGTAGAAAAATTCTTCAAGTTCGTTATCCCTGACCTTGAACGAAAGTCCCATGTAAAGTCACGGATTGAATGGAGTCATTATGGCTCTGGTTATGCTTCTTTCGTTGATGCTTGGTTTTATAGAGAGTCTGCGGATTTTGCTACCAAATACCAGCCTACTCACGGAAAGTCTTACACGGGCTTAGTGGCTCTACTGAGCCGCCTTTCTCCCTATTTTGTCTTACTGGAAGGAGAGAAGAGCTGGAGCGAAAATGGGGGTAGCAGTTACTTACCTCAATTCGATGCAATTGATGCCTTTCAGACGCTTTCGGTTGCCGAGCTTGCTGAGCAGGTACAGCCGATTTTAGAGGGCCATGGATTGATTCGCTTGAGCCATTCAATGCTGGACAAACCTCTTAATCCGAAATTTCACGTTCCGACTGTGCTGACAGAGAGCATTTACTCTTTTTGATGCTCTCTTCTACTGGGAGGATTAACTCTCAATGGAGCAATACGAGTAGTCGGCGAACGTCTGATTTGGGGAATTGCTGCCGCATTACTGGATATCGGCCGACCATTCTTTGCCATCAGGGGAAGGTCAAGTCCATACCCAGCATCCTGCTAAGGAAAAAGGTGACAAACCCCAGTACCAGGAGCGATAGCGTGAAGAGTACGGCCACCTTGCCGCCCGCACGCAGCACCGCGCCCTTCTGCATTTCCTTCCCCTTCTTCCCTTGATCGTAATGCCACTTGATGGCGAAGAACATGCCCGTGCAGAGCACGAGGCCCTTGAATATAACGAAGACTATTGGGGTCCAATCCATCATTTTGAATATTTCCAGGCTATTACTTGAGACTATGAATACATCGGCAACTGCCGTGCAAGGATGATGTTGCTGCAGCTTCTAAGGCATACTACTCAAAAGCAACATCCATACATAGAGACAAAATGTCCCAGCCTAGACCAATACAAGATGAAAGTTTGCCAATCTGGCTGCCGCGATTGGCCGCGCACGGCGGGCCACGTTTTTTGCAGATCGCGGATGCCTTGCAGGCCGCGCTGGTAGACGGATCGCTGAAACCGGGCGACCGTCTGCCTCCGCAGCGCCAGTTGGCGGCACAGCTGGAGGTCGATCTGACGACGATCACGCGCGCATACGACGAGGCAAGACGACGCAACCTGTTGGAGGGGCGCGGCGCTCGCGGCACGTATGTCGCGGCGCCGAAAGTCGAATTGACCTCGATCCTCGACCTGAGCATGAATACCCCGCCACCGCCGGATGGCGTGGACTTCGACGACATGTTGAAGCAAGGTTTGTCTCAAGTGCTGATGAGGGCAGATAATGAATTGCTGATGACCTACCACTTGGCCGGGGGAAGCGATTCCGACCGTCAGGCCGGAGCCAAATGGCTCGAACCGATGTTTGGACATCTGGATTCTCGACAGCTTGTTGTCTGTCCGGGTGCGCAAGCGGCGATCGCCGCATTGATCCTGGCGCTGACGGAGCCTGGCGATGTTATTCTGGCGGAGCCAATGAGTTATCCCGGCTTGCGTGCCGCAGCGACCCAATTCGGCCGACGCATCATCGCGGTGGAAGCTGACCAGCACGGGATGGTGCCGGAAATGCTTGAGGAAGCGTGCCGCCAGCACAAGCCTGGGCTGATCTACCTCAATCCGACATTACAGAACCCGACCGCCATCACCATTCCGCAACGCCGGCGCAAGGAACTCGCCAGCGTCGCAAAGCGCTGCAATGTACGCATCGTCGAGGACGATCCCTACTGGCTCCTTGCCGAAGCCCCGCCACCGCCGATTGCCACATTTGCGCCGGAACAGGTGTGCTACATCTCAACCCTGTCGAAATGCCTGACGCCCGGCCTGCGTGTCGCCTTCGTGCTGATACGCGATCCGCAGGAACGCGAACGTTTTCTGGCCGCGCTAAGATCGTTTGCACTGATGGCCGCTCCGCTGACGGCCGCGCTGGCTACTCAATGGATCCACGATGGATCGGCTGACGGCTTGGTGGAAGGGGTACGCAACGAGGCGCGCCTGCGCCACCGGATGGCCCGGGACATTATGGCGGGACGGTACAGTGGCGCCGGAGACGGCCTGCACGTATGGCTCGAGCTGCCGGCGTATTGGAACTCCTCGCAACTGGCGCGTGCAGCCGACAGCGAGGGCATCGCAGTCACGCCGGCGGAGGCATTCGCAACTGGCAGCGGCTCCGTGAATGCAATCCGGATCTCTTTGGGCAGCATCAAGGACCGTGGACGCTTGCAGGCGGGTCTTCAACGGCTCTCCCATCTGCTTGCGCGGCGCCCCGAGTCGTTCAGCACTGCTGTGGTTTAACTGTCCAGGAAACACTGTGCTTCATCGGCTGCTAGCCATGGCCGTGCCATAGTTCAAACCAAGCAGTAATTTTTCCATGGCAGACGAGAATTCCGGGCCAAGATCGTAAAGCTTACTGTCCGGATCGGTGAACGCGTAAAAACCATGCGCCCCGACGTAAACAATAATGTGGTCATGGTGCGCCGTAGCTATCGCTTCGACTTCGCCGGTTTGCTTGTTCCAGGCCTTTAGCAACTCGCTCGCCTTGGGCTTCAGCTCCGAATAGAAGCAAACGTCGCTCGCTGCCAATTCGATGCCGGCGCCAACGCTGCCAACCTCCAAGCCAGCAAACTCGCTGAGCAAGGCCATCGCCTTTTCCCGCGGCGACTGCGGCATTTCGGAGGGGATATTACCGGGCACCCAACCGGCCTTCTCAAAATAGTGGCGGATACTTTCAGACAATTCGAACATCCTGACATTAACTCCTAATATTTTCGATAATTTTTCATTTTACCAAGCGTCCCTCTTCCCAGCTTGGCAAAGGCAAGCGCAACCCGGAAATTGCCGTGGACTCGATCGAGAAAAGCATGCCGCACTCAGCGTCGAATACATGCGCCAGGAAATTGGGCCACGCTGAGAGCTGCGTGCGCGAAGCGATGTCCCAGGCCGTCGTACCCGACTCGTCAGCGATGTAAAGGCGCTGCCCGTCGCTGAACAGTTCACGGACTTTGCCGCCATTCAGGTCCATCGGCCAGCGCTCAGAGGATGCTTGTTCCTTCGATTCCGCATCAAAAATCTGTACGCCCGGCCCTTTAGCCACTTCCTCGAATTCTTCCTCGTCCCATTCGGAAAGCCCCCATAGCGCGACGTGCCGGTCATCGATCCAGCAAGCGGGGATGGTCCAGTCTTCGCGGATCGGGAAGTCCAGGATGGATGAACCGTCCTCACTCTCCCATGGATTGGACCCGAGCCAGCCGTTGACGGACCAGATGCGCGGCACAGAAACCGGCTGCCATACCCAACCATCGTCAAAGATTCGGCTGCCGTCCGGGCTAAGGCGCAGTTGTCCATGGAAGTAGTCGAGGTAATGCTCCGGCCTTTCGCCGCCCGTCTCATACACTGCGATGTCGCGGCTGGTGAGCGATTCGCCGGTCGCGGGGTCCAGCGCATCGAGCCGGTTCCAGGCCGTTCGGTGTATGAGTACATTCCGCCCTTGGAAACGGGTAAAACCTGCACTGAAAGGTACGGTGTGCTCGTGATAATCGCCGCCATCGAGCTGCATCGTCAGCTTGCCAGCTGCTATATCGACGATGAAGCCCATCCTTCCCTTATCGATAACGACGGCGGCAAACCGCCCGTCTGCCGACGCATGCAGACGAAATGCGGGAGCGCCAAAAAAGCTGTTCGTATCGCCACCAGGCAGTTCAGGAAGGCTGATGCGGCAAAGGCTTGCTGTCTTCCCCGTATCCAGATTCAGGCCATGGAAAGCGCCATCTTCGGTCAGCACAAGCAGGTGACCGTAATCGGCTTTGACTGAGCGGGCATCCAGGATGGGGACGTCCGAGATGGGGAAGGATTGGATTGCGACTGTTGCGGTATTCATGTGCTCCGAAATTTTAGGGATCTTCTAGCCGGCGGAGCGTCTGACATGATTGGCTGCCTCCGGCGCCAGCAGACGGTATTGTAGCGGCGTGAGGCCGGCGAATTCGCGAAATTCGCGGTTCATATGGGCCTGGTCGCTATAGCCCATAGCCAGGGCCAGCTCGCTCAGCGAGGCTTGCGGTTGGGCGCGCACGGCGGCCAGCAAGGCTTGGAAGCGCAGCAGGCGCGCATAGCGTTTGGGACTGAAGCCGGTAGCCTGCTTGAACAGGGCGTTGAAGCCGCGATGACTGTAGCTGCTGGAGCGCACCAACTCTTCCACCCGGCTTTCGTGCGTCATGCTGCCGAGGATCTGCGCCACGCCGGGATGCTGGCCATGAACGCGCGGCAGCCGCGCCGCCAGCCAGCTTTCCAGCGCGGCCAGCTTTTGCGGCGCGCCACCCGCCTCGCTCAACTGCTGCAGCATGCTGTCGCCCTGCCCTCCGCATAGTTCGGACAAGGGCGTATGCCGGCCGGCCAGTTCGGCGGCGCTGACGCCGAACAGCGCCTGCAGCGCACCCGGTTCCAGCTGCACGCCAACACTCAGCACCGGCTGTCCCACCTCCTTGATATAGAAGCTGCTGCGCGGCCCACCCAGCACCGGTTCGCTTAGCACCGCGCCGCCCGCATCGCCGTCGTCGGCGTAGATGCGCAAGGGCGGCCCCGCCAGGCGGAAGACCAGATGCGCCAGACCTGTGGGCAGCACATGCTCGCGCCCAGGATTGGCCGCTTGGGCGGCATCGTGTACCCACAACTGTTTGATGAAGGGCCGCAGCACGGCGCCTGGCGGTCTGCAAAGCATGGGCATCTGGCCGGAAGTTTGGTGCGCTCACTTTAGCAGATCCGGCGCCGGAACTTCTTCCCTTCCAGATTTGACAATAATATTTCCATGAAGCATTATCATCTCTTTTGCGGCGCAGCATAGGACTCAGCATGATTGTCGGTATTGACCTGGGCACCACCAATAGCTTGATCGCGGTATGGGAAAACGGCGCAGCACGTCTGATCCCCAATGGACTGGGCGAAGTGCTCACGCCCTCCTGCGTCAGCATCGACGATGACGGCAGCATTCTGGTCGGCCGTGCCGCGCGCGAGCGGCTGCAAACCCACCCACAGCTGAGCGCCGCCGCCTTCAAGCGCTATATGGGCAGCGAAAAACGCCTCAGCCTGGGCACACGCAACTTCCGACCGGAAGAGCTGTCCGCCCTCATCCTCCGCTCGCTAAAAGAAGACGCCGAAGCGGCGCTGGGCCAGCCTGTGAGCGAAGCCGTGATCACCGTTCCCGCCTACTTCTCCGACGCGCAGCGCAAGGCCACGCGCGCCGCAGGCCAGTTGGCGGGCCTGAAAGTGGAGCGTTTGCTCAACGAGCCGACGGCGGCGGCGCTGGCCTATGGCATCCATCAGCGCGACAGCGAAACGCGCTTCCTGGTCTTCGATCTGGGTGGCGGCACGTTCGACGTCTCGGTGCTGGACTTGTTCGAGAATGTAATGGAGGTGCGCGCCTCGGCCGGCGACAATTTCCTCGGCGGTGAAGATTTCCTGGCCTGTCTGGTGGAGCGCTTCTTCGAGCATACCGGCGCCGCGCCCCAGCTCAAGCACGATGCGCACTTCATGCAGCGCCTGAACGCCCAGCTGGAGGTGGCTAAGCGCCGTCTGAGCGAGGCGCCGCAAGCCAGCGTCAAGCTGGCCGCCGGGGATGAGGAATTCTGCATGGATATCGATGAAGCCATGCTCGAAAGCTCATGCAAAACTTTACTGGCCCGTTTGCGCGCGCCGGTGGAGCGGGCCTTGCGCGATGCCGATCTGCCGCTCGATCAGCTTGACAATATCGTGCTGGCCGGCGGCGCCACCCGCATGCCCATCGTGCGCCGCCTGGTGGCGCGCATGTTCGGCCGTTTCCCTTCCTGCGATATCAATCCCGATGAGGTGGTGGCGCTCGGCGCGGCCGTGCAGGCCGGCTTGAAGATGAACGATGCCGCGCTGGATGAAGTCGTCATGACCGATGTGGCGCCCTACTCCCTGGGCGTGGAAGTCAGCCGCGAACTCGGCGACGGCACACGCTCGACGGGCCACTTCGACCCGGTCATCGAACGCAATACCGTGGTGCCCGTCAGCCGCGTCCAGACCTACTATCCGGTGGAAGCCGGTCCCGGCGCGCTGAACCTGAATATCTACCAGGGTGAAGCGCGCATGGTGAAGGACAATATCCGGCTCGGTGCGCTGCAAGTGCCGATCGGGCGCGGCCCGGCGCACGAAAACGGCGTCAATGTCCGCTTCACCTACGACGCCAATGGGCTGCTGCAAGTGGAAGCCACGCCGCTTCAGGGTGGAGAAACCTTGCAGCTTCTCATACAGGGTAATCCCGGCATGATGAGCGAGCACGAAATCGCCGCCAGCCTGGCCGCGCTGGCAGAGCTGAAGATCCATCCGCGCGACCGCATCGAGCACCGCACCTTGCTGGCACGTGGCGAACGCCTGTATCAGCAGCTGCGCGGCATGCCGCGCGAGCAACTGGGCAAACAGATCATGCACTTTGAACAGATGCTGGCGACCCAGGAAAGGCGCCAGTTCGAGCCGGCCGCCCGCTATTTTGAAGAAGTGCTCGACTTTATCGAGCAGCAGAACTTTCTCCTTCCCGACCAGTGATGATGACCGAGACGCCGGATTTTTTGCAGCACCTGGACCTTCCCGCCAGTGCCGATGCGCGCGACGTGCGCCGTGCCGATGCGCGCGCGGTGAAACTGATCGACCAGGAAAACGATCCCGCGGCTTTCCAGCAGTTGCGCGAAGCGTATGAAAGCGCACTATTGTGGCTGAAGCGCAGCGATGCGCCGGCCGTGCGGGAAACGGTCGTGCAGGCCGCGCCGCCAGCCGCCACCGCCGTAGCCATTCCGGAGCCGGTGCCGGCCCCCGTCCCTGAACCCGATCTCTTCGTAGAGTTTCATGCTCACTTCCGCCAACTCGCGGAAAGCAGCAAAACCATCCTCACCGAAGCCGAGGCCAAGGCCGAGCTGCTGCGTTGTCTGGGAGACGATCGCCTGCTGAACATCGACGCCCGTTCAAGGTTTGAGCAAGACATTGCGCAACTGCTCGTCGGCGGCTGGCAAGCCGGCCACGATGCGCTGCTCCCGGCTGCCATCGGCGTCTTTTCCTGGAGCACCGATGCGCGCGGTTTGCGCCGCCTTGGCTATACCGGCGCCGTCCTGAACCGCCTGATCGATGAGAATGAAATCTTCAAGCGCGTCTGGGTGAGCGAGACAGAGGCCCAGTTGCGCGCCATGGCCCGCTCGCGCGACCCACGTCCGCCCAGCATGGCGGAGCTGCAAGAACATCTGCCCCATTTGCAGCGCGCGGCGGCGCGCTACCCCACCACGGTGTCACTGCTCGCCAATCGGGAAAATCTGGAACTGTGGGAGTCGCGCCAGGAGGAACTGCAGCAGCACGCAGCAGAGCAGGCGCGCGAGCAGGCAATGGCCGACAGCGAGATCCACGCCGCAAAAGTATTGAAAGCGAACGGCGTCATTCTCCTGTTGGTGATTGCGGGCATGCTCATCATGCTCAGCATCGTCGGCAAGCACTAAATCCCTCAATGCCGCAAAGGCCAGCGGCCGAAGATGGAATACGGCTCGCCGCTGCCAATCAGGCTGCGCGCCAGCACGAACTCTGTTACCGGCCATTGCACCGGTGCCACCGGCACCGGCGGCAGGCGCAGCTTCTCATACGATAGCGTCAGGTGCGGCATGATCCGCGACGGCACGCGTCCAAAGCCAAGCGCTCGCAAACGCTGGGCGATGGCGTCGTACAAGATCCGCACGCCCTGCACGCCATCGTCGCCGCTGAGCACTAGCGCATGCCGGCCGCCGCTGCGCGCGCGGCCGCCGTCGAAACTCATCACCGTATCGAGCGAGGCGGTGAAGCATGGCGCGTCCACGCTGGACAGCAGCCGGCTTAAATTACCGATCAGGCGCGGTGGCACGCCGGGAAAATCGCCGAAGCCGGCCAGCGTGATATGCAGGCGGCCCGGGACGATGGGGCGTCCGTGCAGGGCATACCGCATGCCCAGCGCCTGCCGCCGCTGGCGGACCTGCTGCACGGCGCTGGCGTCCGGCAGCAGCACCAGCATCAGCCGGTCGCTCAATACCGGCCTGGGTTCGATGCCCGGCAAAGTCAGTTGCTCAGCCATATCTGCCTCCAGCGCAATCGGGTGGACAGATATGATACGCCGGACATCTCCCGGCCGGGACGCGATTTGCGCTGACGTCTCCGCGGTTAGCTGTCCAGCTCCCGCAGGAAGGGCAGGCTCGGGGTGAAGAAATACTCCCCGCCCAGCATTTTCACGAACCGCATCAATAGATGCGGGCGCGCTCCGTCGCGGCTGGGCCAGAGTTGCGGCTGGATCGTGGTGTTGGGCGCGGCCTGCCCGTTCAATCCTTCAAAACCGGCGCCTTCAAACGGAAACTCGTCATGATCCGAGCCATTCTGCTGGATGGAGAACTGGCGCAGTTGCCCTTGATGGGACATGAACAGCAGGCCCACCCCGCTGCTGGGCGCTTCCCCGGCCGTTTCCAGGTCGGGCCGCGCGCCATAGGTGATGCCGCGCCGGGCAATGCGCATGCTGCGTTCGAACTCGATGGGCGCGCCCACATAATGGGGAATATCGCCGCGCGGATTGGTGCGCCGGATATGCGAATGGAAGGGACAGACGGCGGCAGCATCGCCTTCGGGCGGCCGGTCGCTGGCGAAATTGAAGTTGTTCTGGCCGGCGCCCGGCACGATGGGCGCAGCGGGAAAGAGTGCCGTGCCGTCCTGATGGCGGCCCACGGCCAGCGCGCCAGCTTCGTGCGGGCTGATATCGAGCACGCCAGCCAGTTCCTCGATCGCATCGTCGAAGGCCTTCACGTTCTGTTCCAGCTTGCGGAACACGAAATAGCTGCCGTAGCGTTCCGTTCCCACGCTTTGCTCCTGCACCAGCACCAGGCCGGCCGGCGCCTCTGGATCCCAGTTATTGAAGCCGCGCTCCGCCCTCTCCTTCTCCAAATCGGCGAGGATCATCTGCGGATTGGAAATGCCGTCCTGATAGCCGAACTGCTCGATCTCCACGCCGGGGCGGCCAGGGAAATCGAACAGCAGTTTATCGCCACGTTCCACGAAGACGCTGGCGCCGATTTCCCTTAGCTCGCCCAACACCTGCTGCACATTGGCGTTCAGGCGTTCCTTGTCATCGTCGGCCAGCAGCAGCATGGCATGCAGCTCGTTCTGGAAGCCGCTTTCCCACTCGCTCACCGGTGGATCGTTGATCGGATCGATTTCCACCTGGTTGTGGCGCTTCATGCCTTTCGCAAAGAAGGGATCGGCCGGGCGCTGGCTTTCCGCCACGCCCAGGGCGGCATAACCGCGCGCCGACAAGGCCAGGCAGCCAAAGGCTTCACCCACGCCCTTGTTGCGGCGGAAGGCCACAGTCTGCGCCATCTGGCCGGCGGCGGAGGTGACGCGCTCGCGGGCAGCCCTTGCCAGCCAGGCCCGCGCCGGCTTGGCGTCCGGCGCAAAAACGATGAACAGGTGGACGCTGTGATCGCGTCCATGGCCCTTGAGGATATTACCTTGCACATCGGCCAAGGCCTGCATCACGGCCGGATCGCTGGTATCCAGCGCTGCGTTGAGGTTCAGCATATCTACTCCTTTCGTTTTTACACAATGACGTCGTCGTCCACCGCCTGCCCGTCCACGCGCGGCGCCTGGCCGCGCAGCACGGAATTGCCGTTGTTGTAGAGCACCCGCTGATCGACCGGCACCGGTTCCTGCCAGTGCGCGGCCGACATTTCGCCATTCAGTCCATACACCGCCAGCGCATTGGCGTACACCACCTGGTGGATTACATCGGGCGGCAGGCCGCGCCTGGCCATCAGGCGCGCCGATTTGGCCACGGCCAACGGGTCGGAAACGCCCCAGTCGCAGGCGGAATCGACGATGATGCGTTCCGGGCCGTGGCGCGCCACGATCTCGCTCAGGCGTTCGTTGCCCATCTTGGTCGAGGGGTAGATGGTGAAAGCGCACCAGTAGCCGCGCGCCAGCACCTCGTCCACAGTTTCTTCGTTGTTATGGTCGATCACGCAGCGCGCCGGGTCGAAACCGCATTCTTCCAGCACATTCATGGTGCGCGTCGTGCCTTGCTTCTTGTCGCGGTGCGGCGTGTGGATCATGATCGGCAGATCGAACTCCTTGGCCAGTTCGATCTGCGCCCGCAGCGCGCGGTCTTCGGCCGGGGTCTGCTCGTCGTAGCCGATTTCGCCCAGTGCCACCACGCCTTCCTTGCCCAGATAGCGCGGCAGCACATCGAGCACGGCGTCGGCCAGCGCCGCATTATTCGCTTCCTTGGGATTGAGACCGATCGCGCAGTAATGGCGGATGCCGAACTGCCCCGCGCGGTAGCGCTCAAAGCCGGTAATGGTGGAGAAGTAGTCGATAAAGCTGCCGACGCTGGTGCGCAGCTGCCCCAGCCAGAAGGCCGGTTCGATCACGGCCACGATGCCGGCGCGCGCCATCGCCTCGTAGTCGTCGGTGGTGCGGGCGATCATATGGGCGTGCGGGTCGATCAGCATGCCGCTGCCGCCGGCCGGCAGGCTTGCCGCTGCGTGGCGCGCCTGCGCCATGCGTCCGGCATCGGCCACCAGTTGCGCCAGCATGGATGGAGTCAGCGTGCCGCCGCAGCAGGGACAAGCCACGCTGCGCTCGCCGAACATTTCCTCGATGGTGGCGGCATCCGGCGCCGCGACACCGCCATTGCTTGGAATGGGCATGGGGCCTCCTATTCGTTGGTGGGATGGGGACAGCAATCGGACCAGGACAGTTGCGCCGCGCGCGCCTCCAGCCCCTGGCGCCGGCATTCGGCTCGCAGCAGGCCGGCGTCGGCGCCACCAGCCGCGCGCAGGCTCAGGGCCACGGCCAGGCGCTCCGTTTCGGCGCCACTTTCCAGCACGCGCAGCATGGCGGCATGGCCCCGGCCATCGGCATGCGCCGCAACGCAGCGCCACAGCTCGGGACTGACCACCCGACCCGCCGCCCAGCGCTCATGCGCCAGGTCAAGCAGCATCTGCGCCAGCGCCGGGTTGGCGCGCTGTTCCAGGCCTTGCACCGGCCAGAGTGGGCTGTCAAGAAAGAAGCTTTTCACCACCATCTGGTTCCAGGCTCCTTCGTCGAAGTGCTCCACCGGGTAAGGATTGCGATGGGCGATGGCTTCGTACACGGGGCGCATGCTGGAGCGCACCGCTTCGCGCGCCCGGTGCTCGATAGCTTCGGCCGCCGGATACAGGGGGAAGCCGCGATACAGCGCGATGGCCTCGTTGATTTCCGCCGTTTCGGCCAGCGCGTCCAGGCGCTCCGCGAAGCGCGTCTCCTGGCCGCCATAGGCTGCCAGAACGAAGGCGATGCGTGCCGCCTGGTCGACACGCCAGGACTGCGGCTCCAGGCCAGGACGCAGGCGGCTAGCCTGGACCAGCTCCGCCGCGTTCAACTGCAGCGCATCGCGGCCCAGCCGGCGCGGTGCTTGGCCCAAGGCGCGTGCCAGAACGGCCGCGCCGTCCTGGCCCATCAGCGCTTCCAGCTGGCTGCCGAACCAGGCCAGCGCCTCGCCGGACAGGCGCGCGCGCAGCCAGCCGTCGAGCATGACGATGGCGGCGCCGCTGCGCTGCCCCGAATCGGTAGCGGTATTCATGCCGTCCTCCTCAAGTACCGGGAATGAAGCGCTGCAGCAGGCGGGTCGCGCCATACGCCGCAACGCAAGCTACCAGCAGCGGCAAGGATGCGCCGGCCGCCGCCAGGATCAAGCCGTCAAGCAGGGAGATGGCGGCAATCAGTTGCGCCACCGCCCGCCCCACATCGCCGCGCGCGGCACGGCGCCGCAGCAGGCGCACGGCCAGCACATCGGCCGCCAGCAGGGCAAGCAGCATGCCGGCGACCGCCATGTCCGCACTGCCAGGCTGCGCCAGCGTGTCCAGCGCGGCAGGCAGATACGCCAGCGGTGCTAGGGCCAGCACGGCCAACGGCCAAAGCCGCTCCAGCCGGTCCAGGCTTTCCTGTTTGGCCGCATAAGTGAGGCCCGCCACATGGGCCAGCACGGCCAGGCCAGCCGCCGCCAGGGGCGCGCCGGATAGCTCCTGCGGTGTGGCTGCCGCCGCCCCAGCCGCCAGATACACCAGCGCGCGGCATACGCCCATCACCAGAGGACTGGCCGGATTGCCCTTATGCCAAACGTCGTACAGCAGGATGCAGGCCGCCAGCGCACAGCCGCTCAACACTGGCGCGGCGCCGCACAGGGCCAGGCCGAACAAGCCCAGTGCCAGCAGCGCAAACCCCGTGCAGAACACCGCGGCGGCGCTGATTTCGCCGGCCGGAATCGGCCGGCTGGGGCGTTCGCGCGCGTCGATGGCGCGGTCGAAAGCATCGTTCAAATACATGCCGGCCAAGTAAAAGGCCGAGATGGCGGCCATCACCAGCGCCGTGCGCGGCTGGAAGGCCGCCGCGCTGCCGCCACCCAGCACCGTCCCGGCCAGCACATTGGTCCAGACTGTGGGCAGATTCGAAACCCGGCCCAGGCGCAGATAGACGCCCAGGGTCGGCGTTTTGCGGATCAGGGTATTCATGCTCGCAATTCCTCGATAATGAAAGCCAGCTCGCGCGCAATCGCCGCCGCCTTCGACACGGGGCGGAAAGCCGGCGGCAGCACATCCCAGGTATAAGTTTCCACTTCCAGCAGCGGCACATGCGCCATATCGGGCAAGGCCGCCAAGGCAGCCCGAAGCTGCGCCTGGGTGGACGCGAAAGCACCGCCAGCGGCCAGGAACACCGGCACATGGCAATGGATGCGCCATTCGCCCCGTGCCTGCCCGCGCGCGAAGGCGGCCAGCGCTTCGGGCAGATCGCCGTAATGCTGCCGGCCCTGGCCTTGCACCACCACCTGGTGCAGATAGACGCCCTGCTCCAGTGCCGCCAGCGCGGGCAGCAGGTCGGCCCGCATTGCGGGAATGCGCAGGGCGCTGGAGAGCTGCAGCTTGGGCACGGCGATGCCGGCCACCGCCAGCCGGGCCAAGGCGCCGGCCGGTTCCTCGAAACCGACCGCCGCGTGGCAGACGTCGTAGCAGATGCCGAGATGGCGGCGGGTCAGTGCCTCGGCCTGCACAGGACTCACGCCGGCCAGGCCGGCGAGCCGGGTGCAGGCCTGCGCGTTCAGCAGATAACGCTGGAAGAAGTCGAGCACATCGTCGGTGTTTTCCAGCAGGCAGGCCGGTTCCGGCTCCAGCGCCAGGACCACGCAACGGCCGCTCGATGCTTCCAGATCGCGCAGCATGACGACAGCCTGCTGCAGCTGGCGCGCGATCAGGCCGATGCCGTCCGCATCCAGCGCCTCGCGCAGCCCTCCCGGAACGGTTGAAATGCTGCCCGCTTCACCGGGCGCAAGCAAGCGCGCCAGAATGCGCGCCGCGCTGGCTGTGTAGTCCAGGCGCTCCGCGCTGCGCCAGTCGGGCATATAGACCTTCTCCTTGACGCGCGCACCGTGGAACTGGCCATAGGGGAAGGCATTGATGGTGGAGACGTAGGCGTGCAGCCGGTCCAGCTGCGACTGGAAGGCGGACAATGCCGGCTCCATTTCCAGCACAGCCACCGCCTGGGCCGACAGGCGCAAGCCGATGCCGAAAGCCTGGCCCGGCGCCAGCAGTGCTCCCTCCTCCAGCTTGGCGCGCACCGCCGGAATGTATTCTTCCAGGCTGGCGCTCACCTCCTGCCAGCTTTCGCCTGCATGGATATTGCTGCAGTAGCACAGCGTCGTCAGTCCCGCGCCCACGCTCATGCGCATGCCAGTTCCCCCTCCCGCTCCTGCAGCCAGGCTGCGGCGGACAGCACCAGGCGCGGGTCCATGGCATGCGCCTCCACCCCTTCGCCGATGGCTGCCAGCAGCGTGACGCTGAGTTCCCCGCCCAGATGCTCACGGAATTCGTCCAAGCCCGCCAGCACGGCCAGGCCGCCCTGTGCTGAGCGAGCCAGCAGCAGCGGATGCCACAGGCGGAAGCCCAGCCGCGCCAGCAATCCATGGATGCGCAGTTCCGCGCCCGGCGCCAGCAAGCCAGCCAGCACGGAGTAGCGCGCGTCCAGCGCGATGCCGATGGCGACCGCTTCGCCGTGCGACAAGGCATGCCCGCTCAGCCGCTCCAGCTTATGCGCCGCCCAGTGGCCGAAGTCCAGCGGCCGCGCCGAGCCGCGCTCGAAGGGATCGCCACCCCGGCTGATCTGGCGCATATGCAGCCCGGCGCTGCGGCGGATCAGGGCTGTCAGCGGCGCGGCGACGCCGGCCGCCAGGTCCGCGGCGTCCTCCTCGATGCGGCAGAAGAAATCGCGGTCGCGTATCAGTGCCACCTTGACCGCTTCGGCCAGACCGGCGCGCTTTTCGCGCAGGGGCAGCAGATCGATAAAGGCCGCGTCGTTGATCACGCCCCAGGGCGGGCTGAAAGTGCCGACCAGATTTTTCTGCCCCTGCCAGTTCAGCGCATTCTTCACCCCGACCCCGCTGTCGCCCTGGGCCAGCACCGTGCTGGGGAGGCGGATATGGCGCACGCCCCGGTGGAAAATGGCGGCGGCATAACCCACCGCATCGAGCACCGCGCCGCCGCCGATGGCCACAGCATACGAGTGGCGGTCGATGCGGCGCGCCGCCAGCGCCGCCAGCAGGCTTTCCAGCAGGTGCGGATCGTTCTTGCAGGCCTCGCCGCCCGGCACGCTCACCACCTCACCCGCCATCTCGATGCCATCGGCGTGGGCCGCCGCATATGCCGCGATGCGCGCCGCCAGCGCGGGCTGCGCCTGCAGCAGCCCGGCGTCGACAAATACAGCCATGCGGTGCCGGCGCCGCGGTTCGCGCAGGGCCAGCAGACGCCGCAGATTCGGATTGGCGGGATCGAAAGCGTCGCGCGTGAAGATCAGCGGCAGCACGTATTCAACACTGAAGCCGTGCTGCTGCCATTCCTCCCCATCGGCGGCATCCGCCGCCTTCAATTGACCCCCTGCCCGATCTTGGGCTGGACATGCGTCAGCATAAAGGGCGGCGCCGCGATGCGGTTGGGATGCGCTGCACCGGCCGGATTGCGCGTCACCTGCTGCGCCACCAGCTTCATTTCATACATCAGGCCAAGCGCGTCGTTGAGCTTATCCGGTTTGCCGTGGAAGACGGTGTCCAGCGTTTCCAGCAGCCGCAAATAGCAGCCGTAGAACTGCTGGGCGGCATAGAAGGCGGCACTGCCGCTTTGGTAGTCGCTCAGCGCGGCGTTCGGCAGCAGATCGAACACCATATCCTCATTGAGCGGAACCTGCTCGCCCGCGTACGACCAGCCGGATGGCGCCGACGGGTTCTCGATCAGGCGCTTGCCGTAGAAGATTTCACCGAACTTGAAGTAGTGGGCGTAGGCGCCATCGGTGCTGTCGATGGGCGTGAAGCCTTCTCCTTCCTGAGCGCCTTCGCCCTGCACCACGATCACGCCGAGGGCCGCCTCGGCCGAGGCCAGGTCGCTCACCTTACCGTCATATTTCTCGCTGCGCACGAGCCGGGTGATCGGCGGGAACCAGCGGCTGACATCAACCTGCTCCTCCAGCTTCGGTTCATCGAATACCGGTTCGCCGCTCTCCACCAGGCGCGCCAGCGCCTCTCCAATGGCTTTGTAGAAATCGCCGATCGAGGCATACTCGCCAGGGACGCTGGCCGGCGCTGCTTCCACATCCTCGCCCGGCAGCACGCCGTCGTAGTCAGGCTTCTCGATCGCCATGAAGACCGACTCGGTCTGCTCCGGCGTCAAAGCCTTGAGCGACACCTGCAAGCCGTCGTTGATATTCAACGGCAGCGGCCCCGGATAGTACAGTCCTTGGCCCGCCGCCGTGATTTCCGGGCGACCGCCGATGGCGATCAAGGTATTGCAGACCAGGGTCATATGCAGCATTTCTTCCACCACCACCGACTGCACCAGGGCGCCGGCCTCCCGGTTGGCGTTCTGCTTGAGCGAGAACAGGCCGGTCAGATACACGGGGATGGTGGCCAGTTCCAGCTGGATGGCGCTGGCCAGGGCGCTCTTCACCTGGTCAACGCTTTCGGCGCGCCGCAGCGCCTTAATATGTTTCTCGCTAATCCGCATCATGGCAGGTTTCCTCTATATTGGATGATCAAGGCTGGATGGGTTCAGGGATTGGGACCGCGCGATTTGCCCGGCAGCGTGCCCACCGGCGCGGCGCGGTCGTCTTGCGGCCGCAGGGCGGCGCCGCCGCGCGTGGGGCAGCGCTTGCCGAACATATGCAGCAGCGATGACGGCCGGCCCTGGCTTTCCAGCACCTGGTCGAAATAGCGGATCAGCATGGAGCGCTTGGCCGAGGACATATCGCGCGTGACCGGCATCTGGTCGGGATCGTTGATGTCCTTGTCGAGCACGAAGCGCATGATAAAGGCATTGGCGTCGGCCTGGTCCTGTTTCGAGAAATCGAATAGACCCTGGCTCATCACCGGATACAGATTGGCGTACTGCTGCAGGATGGGCTGCACATCGTTCCAGGTCGGATTATCGACAACCGGCACCGTGCTGAATACGAGCACGGCCAGCTTGTCGAAGTTCTGCTGCAAGGCCGGATCGCTGCCGCTGAAGTTATACGAAATCGTATACAGCTGGCCATCGATGTACTCGCGCGGATGGTCCATCACTTCCGGCCCTTGCAGGCGGACCGTGACCTTGCCGGTGGCATCGGTTACGGGCAGCGCCGGCTGGAACTGGACGGCGAAGGCCGGCACATTATTCACCGGCAGCAGCGCCCTGGGCGTGGTGCCAGGCGGCTGGCTGACCGGGGTATTGTCCATGTCGGTGGCGGGCGCCGCGACCCAGAAATTGAGCTGCTGCCCGGCCAGGCGCTGGCCGTAGCGCGCCGCGTAGATAGTGGTGTCGAAATGGTTGGCGTTGCTGTCGTTCGGATCGAGGCGGAACACGATGTCTTCCGAACGCACCTCCAGTCCCAGCAGGCTTTCGCGGATCGCCACCACGGACTTGCCATTCTGGTCCGGCCCCTGGAGCAGGGCGAAGGGATGGTCATTCATCGCAGTGAGCACATCCTGCGACGTCAAGCGCACCGACTGGATGCCGGACTGGGTCCATTGCTGGTAATCGGTCAAGTTCAGCGCGCCCACGCTGTAATAGTCCTCCGGCCCGATCAGATCGTCCTGCGCCGTCAGCGGATTTTTGAGCAAGGCGATCTGCATTGGTGGGAGCGGCTTGATCAGATATTGGTCGGCCAGTGGCAAGGCATTGCTCAGGTCCAGATGCAGCCAGTTGGCCGCGTCGATGCTGGCACTGAAGCAGCCGATGTTCTGGCTACTCGCTAGATCGCCGGTGGAGTTGCGTGTGGTGGGCATGAAGCGCCGCCCCAGTATGAAGGAGCGTGGCTCGTCGAGTCCCTCCGGGCCGATGGCGCCGATCAGCTTCCCGTAGCAGAATTCATTTTCGCCGTATTTGGTGCCGAAACCGTAGGTGGTAAGCCGGATCGACAGCCGGCCTTGTTGGGCATACCCCATCAAGGTTGTCAGGAAGGGGCTGTTGATGCCATCCAGATTCCATTCCAGATTGGTCAGCACCGACTGGAACATGGCTGAAGCGCCCGAATCTCCCTTCTCGGCACTGCGCCCGAACCAGAGGTCGCGGAACGGATTGGCCTCGTATTCGCTGCGCAGAACCACCTGGCCGTTGGGCGCCACCAGCGTGATGCCCAGGCCGTAGAGATTGGAAGCGAGCTGCCAGTCCGGATCGACGTCGACAATCTTGGCCGAAGCGCGGTCGAAGGCATTCCCGACAAACATGCCGAGTACCGGATCGCCGTCTGGCCCCGTGTCTATAGACCCGGTCTGGTCCATCGTGCTGCGCACGGCGGCGTCGCGGAAGCGGAAGATGCCGGTGCCGACCGGATTCCACCAGCCGTTCTGCTGCTGGCCTTCGCGCAAATCCTGGAAATAGGGTTCGAAGGAGATATTGTCGAAATGGCGAGGATCGTTGTTGACGGTCGAGACGTCTGCCTGGAAATAGCCGGAAAAGGCTAACCTGGGTGGCTGCAAGTAGCTCATGGGTTCTCCTGGGGTTTATGTTTCTCAGGTCTGCATATATTCAAAGCTGGGACCAACGTTCTGCGCGCTGCCCGGCGCGACAGGGGTTTGCACCAAGGCCACGGCCTCGATGCGCAGGCTGTACATCAGGCCAATGGCAGCATCAAGCTGCCCGGGCTGGCCGTTGAAGCAGGTATGCAGGGCGTTCAGCAGGCTGTTATAGCTGTAGATGAATTGCGCCAGCCGCGTATGCACCTGGGTGCCGGGCGTGAACTGGGCCAGCTTGCAGTTAGGCCGCAGCGGATAGACGCCGTTGTCGTCGAAGGGAATGGGCGCGCCGGCATAGGCATAGCCGTCCGGCGTTTTCACCAGCGCGCGGCCGGCGTGGATTTCGCCGAAGCGGTAGAAGTGGGCCAGCACGTCCGGGCTTTCGTAGGGCGAGCTGCTGCTGCCCTCGCCCTGCAGCACGATGATGTCGATGGCCCGCACCGCGCTGTCCGCACCCGTGATCGCAAACAGCTGGTCGGGCGGGAACCAGTTGCCCTGCACGACCTGGCGCGGCAGCGAGGACGGTTCGAAAATGCCGTCGCCCAGTTCCACGATCTTGGCTTGCAGCGCGCGATAGAAGGCGCCGATGGTCTCGTATTCTGGCTCGATTTCCGCCTTTTCATGCACGGGAATCGGCTGTTCCGGCTCCTCGATCTGCATGAAGACCTGCTTGACCAGATCGCGCGAAAACGCCTCGATGCCGACCGTGAAGTCAGGACCGCCGATGTGCATGGGCAGCGGGCCGGGATACTCGGGCACGAAACCGGGCCGGTTGATCTGCGGCTGGCCGCCGATGGCGATCAGGATATTGCTGGCGATGCACATATGCAGCATCTCCTGCATCGTAATGGAGCGGATCAGGCCAGCAATGGCTTCGTTCTTGCCCGCCACCAGGGAAGCTGTGGCCGTGAAGTACGGTGGAATGGTGGAGTGTTCCAGCTCGATGGCGTTTTGCAGGGGGCCAAACAAGTCCTGGGCCGCGCGCGCCTGGCGCACGGCGCGCACATAGTTGCGATGCAGACGGATCATGGTTTTCCTCCCTGGCGCGCCTGGTAAGCCTGATAAGCCATGAAGACGGCGGTCTTGCCCGCCGTTTGCAGCGGATCAAGCGCCAGCACCGGCCGCGCTTCCGCCTCAACGGGCGGCGCTGCCTTCGGTGCGCTGGCCTTGCCTTTCAGCGGCTTGCCGTCCGCGCCCGGCAGGCGCAGCCAGCGCAGGATCATGGCGCGCTTGGCATCGGACAGGTCGCGCGTGACCGGCATATGATTTGGATCGCTTTGCGGCAGCGAGAATGCCAGGTCGAGGATGCGCACATGCTCCACCACCGAATCGTAGTCGGCCAGGTCAATCAGGTGGCGGCTCATGATCGGATACAGATTGGCGTACTGCTGCAGGATGGGCTGGATGTCCGGATACCAGGCCGGCACCGCAGGTGCTGTCACGCGGTCGTAGGCCAGCAGGCTGATAAAGTTCCAGATATTCTGCGGGCTATCCTTGGGCTGGGCCGGCATCTTCCAGCCGATGCCGTATAGTTGTCCATCGATATAGCCGCGCGGATTGCCGGGACCGGCCGCCGGCGCATGGATGCGCAATTGGGCGCGGCCGCTGGCGTCGGTGTTCAACTGCTCGGGATAATCGAGCTTGCCGGTATTGATAGTGGGCGGCTGGGAACTCGGCATCAGGCCAAGCTGGGTGCCAAACACCAGCGTGGTGGCCAGCGGTTGGCCATAGCGTGTGGCATACATTTCGGCAGCCACGGTCTCGTCGGGGTTTAGCCGGTAGACGATGCTGTCGGCGCGCGCATAGAAGCCGCCGAAGGATTCCTGCACCAGCACCTGGTAGCTCGATGGCGCCTCGCCGCTGCCGGCCACAGGGCTCAGCAAGAGCAAGGGGCGGTGGCCGATGTTCTGCGCGATCCAGGGATCGAGGTGACTGTAATCGAAGTCCTCGATGCCGGCGGTGCGCGCATACCAGTCCTGCTGCGCGCGCGCATTCCCGTTCTGGTAGCCTACCTCGCCCAGGATCGCCACCGAAGCCGCGCTCACCGTGTCCAGCGGCCCATCGGGATTGCTGCGGTCCACCGCCAGCAGCAGGCGGCCCAGGTTCTGGAAACCGCCGTCGGCCCCTTCGATGGGCAGGCAGTTGCCGAAATCGGCGCTGACGCGCTGCCGCTGTTCCTGCACCAGGCAGGTGAAGAAGGACACGCCATGCGCCGGCGTCATCACATTGCTGAAGGCCGGAATCATCTGCCGTCCCGGCACAAAATGCTTGGGACTGCCCTGACGCCAGGGACCGATGCTGCCCACCACATGGCCCAGGGTATAGCGCGGAATACTCGGGTCGCGCCCATAGCCATACAGATTCATATTGATCGACAGCCAGCCCTGTTCCGAAGCCGCATGCAGGGCCGCCAGCAGCGGCGAGCCGTGGTCGCATTTCCAGGCCACCTGGCTCAGCACCGACTGGTAGATGGCGGCCAGGGTCTGATCATGAAAGGCGCTTTCGTGCTGCTGCCGCTTCCATAGATTGATGAAGGCGGCCGGCTCGTAATCGCCGACAAAGAGATTGGCCCCGGCGCCGTCGCTCAGGCGCAACTGCATGCCCCAGATGGCCGACACCATCTGCTGCTGCGGATCGAGGTCGACCAGCTTGCCATAGACGCGCTCGCGCGCATTTTCCAACAGCATGCCGATAGCAGGATCGTCCTGCGCAGAGCTGAGCAGCTTGCCGTTCAAAACGCCGCCCGTGATCTGGCAATCGATCAGGCGGAAGTTGCCGGTGCCTTCCGGGTTCCAGCTATCCTTGCTCAGCTTCTGCTTCTCCGGCGTGAAAGTGGCGTTGTTGTAGTTGGTGACGTCGTTGTTGATGGTGGAGACATCGGCCTGGAACATGCCCGAGAAATTCAGGCGCGGCTGGTCGAGATAACTCATTTGACGCCCTCCCCCGGCTTGCCCAATTTATTCCATTGGGAGCCAGACCTCGGGCTGGCGCGCAAGCTGGGTTCCGTCTCCCGTTCCGGGCAATCGCCGGTAAACAGGCAGCACCATTCGGGACGCGGCGTGCACATCTCCGGCACCTGCGCCCAGGTCTTGGCGGGGTCGGGCTTCTGCATGCGGAAGTTGCGGTAGTTCTGGCTGACGATGGGCGCATCGGGCGGCGAGCCGGGATCGCCGGAAAAGAAGAAGGATTGCGGGTGGCGGTAAGGCGGGGCCGAGGGATCGTAGCTGTCCGGCCTGGGCGTCTTCTCGAAGGCGTAGCCGAACAGTGGGCCGCCCATATACTGGGCATACGCCTGGATGGTGCCGCCCAGATGCTGGCTGCGCGCCGGGTCGTATGGCAGATGCTTGATGAAATCGCGCCGCGGCGGATGGTTCATCAGCGAGAACTGGCAGCAGGCCGGCGTGCCGGGTGGGCGATCGGAATAGCGCAGGAAATAGGCCTTGTTCCCGAGCGAGACGAAGGAGCAGCTAAAGTCGTTCTTGATCGGGAAGATCGGCAGGCAGCGCTTGTCGTAGTACTCCATCATGGCGCCGCGGCCGTCGCCGTCGGCCGGAACGTAGCTGTCGTCGTAATAGCTGGCGCCATAGGACACCTCGTAATCGGCGGGCGTCAGGCCGGTGGGCGGCGAACTGTAAGGAGGCGGGAATTTATCTTCGTTGCGGAAGACCCGGTACATGGTCCATTCGCTGGTCCACCATTGCGGGAAGGCGGGATCGGTGGGATCGGTGGGCTTGCGCGGTGCGATGCAGTTGTTCGGCGGGCCGCAGTCCTTATTATTATGCACGCCACCAGTGTTGTAGTAGTGGCGCTCGGCCGCATCGTCGCGCGGACCCGGCGGCGGATTTCCGGGGGCGGTGCACGCCGCCAGCAAGGCGGCCGTCAAGCCCAGCAAGGGCTTCACCGGACCAAAGTCTAAACAGCCAGGACACGCAGATTTCATATCGCCCCTCTCTCACAAAAGGTTCTCGACGAATTCCGGTTTGGGCATGCAGGACTGCCAGCGCCCGACTATACGCCGCGCGCATCGAAAAATATTCTCCAATTATCACAACTGAAATTTTCAGCATTATTGCCACAACCTGCGATTCAAGCAGGCCAAACTCCGTTATGCTGGCTGCCCATTGCGGAATTTCGGGAGTCCCCATGCAGCCCTTGCTGATCCTGAATATCGTTGGACTGACGCCGCGCCTGCTGGGGTCATACACCCCGCGCCTGAGCGCCTTTGCCGCGCGCGGCGCTTTGCGCCATATGAGCAGCGCCGCGCCGGGGCTGACCTGCACCGTGCAGGCCAATCTGCTGACCGGCAGCACGCCGCAGCAGCACGGCATCGTCGGCAATGGCTGGTACTTCCGCGACACCGCCGAAATCGGATTCTGGCGCCAGTCCAACCGCCTGGTCGCGGGCGAGAAGATCTGGGACGCCGGCAAGCAGCGCGACCCGCGCTTCAGCTGCGCCAATCTGTGCTGGTGGTACAACATGGCGGCCAGCCATGACGTCGGATTGACGCCGCGCCCCATCTACAAGGCCGACGGCCAGAAGCTGCCCGACTGCTACACCAAGCCGGCCGCCTGGCGCGACGAACTGCAATGGGAGCTTGGCCCCTTCCCGCTGTTCCAGTTCTGGGGACCGGCCACCTCGATCGCTTCCAGCCGCTGGATCGCCGGCGCGGCGCGCCTGGCACTGCGCACATACGATCCCACGCTAAGCCTGGTCTACCTGCCGCATCTCGATTACGATCTGCAGCGCCATGGTCCCGATCCCAGCCATCCGGCCGTGCGCCGCTCGCTGGGCGAAATCGACCGTGTGGCGGGCGAGCTGATTGCGCATGCCGAAGCGGCCGGAAGGCGCGTGCTGCTGCTGTCGGAATATGGCATCACGGCCGTCGACCGGCCGGTGCACCTGAACCGCCATTTGCGCGAAGCCGGCCTGCTGGCGGTGCGCAATGAAGATGGCGGCGAACTGCTGGACCCCATCGCCTCGGACGCCTTCGCCGTGGCCGACCATCAAATCGCGCATGTGTATGTGGCCGATGCCGCGCGCATCGACGCCGTGCAGCGCCTGCTGGCCGCCGTGCCAGGCGTGGAGGCTGTCCTGCGCGGTCCGCAGCGCGCCAGGCTGGGACTGGACCATGCGCGTTCCGGCGAGCTGGTGGTGCTGGCCGATGCGCGCTCCTGGTTCAGCTACTACTACTGGCTGGACGACCGCTGCGCGCCCGACTTTGCGCGCACCGTCGATATCCACCGCAAGCCCGGCTACGATCCGGCCGAGCTGTTTTTCGACCGCCAGCTGCCCTATCCCAAACTGACCGTGCTGCATCGCCTCCTGCAGCGCAAACTGGGTCTGCGCGCACTGATGGATGTGATCGGCCTCGATGCGACGCTGGTTAAAGGTTCGCACGGCCGCCCGCCCAGCCATCCCGATGACGGCCCGCTCATCATCGCCGACCGTCCGGACGCCCTGCCGGCCGGCATCATCGCGGCCGAAACGGTCAAAGCGCTGGCCC
This sequence comes from Massilia sp. BJB1822, assembly GCF_013369485.1. Classification (GTDB taxonomy): domain Bacteria; phylum Pseudomonadota; class Gammaproteobacteria; order Burkholderiales; family Burkholderiaceae_D; genus Rugamonas. Next base: position 137,021 of record NZ_JABWEB010000012.1, on the reverse strand, counting down.
TCGATATGATTTTCGCGCCCGCAGCGCAAAGGCCGCAGGCCATGCCGGAGCGGCTGGCGGAGGCTGTCGAGTCCTGAGCCTATCCGCCGCCGGCTCAAAACTTTCGACGGATGCGATACGGCCAGCAGCTCCACGCTGACGGCACCAATAAAAAACAGCGGGACGGCATGCCGTCCCGCCTCCGATGGAAAACGTCGTCAGTTAAACAGGCCAGGGTTCCCGCCAAACTGGGATTGCGCCAGCAGCGTATTCAGGTACAAAGCATAGGATGGGTCCAGGCCGCCTAATCCGCTTGGCCGTCCAATTTGCCCCAGCTGCCCCCAGCCGCCGAATTGCCCGCCCACCAGTCCTCCCAGTTGCCCACCCAGTGGTGCCAGCAGCGGATTCCAGGCCCGGTTGACGAACGCCTGATCGGCCGTCACCTGCGGTTGTGCGACCGGAGCCTGGACGCGCGCGCCGGCCGCCGACGCGGCCAGGGTCTGGCCGATCCCGGCCGGCGTTTGCAGGCCGAGAGCGAACAGGGTATCGGGCAAACCAAAACCGGTGCGTCCGGCATCGCCCAGATACAGGCGGCGGCTGGCAGACTTGATGATCTGGAACAGGCGCTCTACCCGCTCCGCGCCACGATTCTTGTAGGCGCCCTGGAAATCCGGATGGTGGGCCAGCACCAATGCTGCCAAGCCGGTGATATGCGGCGCCGCCATCGAGGTGCCGTCCCACACCGCATAGTTATTGCCCGGTACCGAGGACGTGATGGCCACGCCCGGCGCGCACACCGCAACCTCGGGACCGAAGCAGCTGAACTTGGCCGCGAAATGGCCATCAGCATCGACGAACTTGCTGATGGTCTGGGAGTGGCCGCTGTCGGAGGGGAACTCACCCAGCTTGCCGATGGCGGCGACAGCCAGCACATTGGGCGACGAAGCCGGATACTGTACCGCACCGCCCGAATTGCCGGCCGCCACAATGCACGCGATGCCGGCCCGCTTGGCGCGCAGGATCTGCTGCTCCAGCGCCTCGGATGGTTCGGCGCCGCCCAGGCTGAGATTGACCACATCGATCTGCTTTTCGATGCAGTATTCGAGCGCATCGATCAGTTGGCTGATCTGGCCGCCGGGGAATAGTTTGCAGACATGGATTTCCGCGTCGGGCGCAAAGCCGCGCACGCCCTGGCCGTTGTTGGCACCCGCGATCACACCGGCGCAGTGCGAGCCATGGGAGATGACGTCGTCGGTCCAGGTATCGGGATGGTCCTTCTTGTTCAGGATGTCGAAGCCGTAGCGAATCTGCTTCAGATCGGCGTGGGTCAAGGCCGCCGCGCCGGAATCGATCACGGCCACCTTGATGCCCTGCCCCCGATACTGGTCGGGCAACTGGTCGAGGCGCATGGCCTTCTGCCCCCAGCCCAGCACCTGGCGTTGCGGGAAGTTGGCCAACTGCGGCCAGGCGGACAGCGGCTGCACCAGGACCACATTGGCGTTGCTGGTGCTGATGTCGGGATTTTGCTGGTAGAAGCTCCAGTAATCGCTTTTCGGCTTGACATACAGGCCGCGGATCGAATCCGGCGTTTCACCGAAAAGGCTGAGCACCACCTGGCCGCGCGCATCGGTGGTGCCGCTCGCAGGCAGCAGACTGCCATACAGCGACACGTCGGCGCCGGCCACCGGCTGGTTATTCGGATCGACTACAAGAATCGTGGTGGAGAGCACTGCGCCGCCGCTCGGCGTCACGCCCGTCACCAAATACGGCCCCTGGAAAGCCGGTTCATGCAGACTCAGATGCTGATCCGGTTCGACAATCAGACGGCCCTGCGCCTGCTGATGCAGGGCAAACGCTTTCTGATCGCTCATCCTTGTCACCAGCACGGTGGGACTCGTGCCCAGGCCATCGGCAAACGCGCCGATGGCCGTTTTCGGCCCCAGCGTATCGACCACGTCGATATCGGGGGCGGCGCGCAGCGCCTCTTCAACCACATTGAAGGAAAAAGGCTGCAAGCCCAGGGTCTGAAGGGCCGGCAGGCTGCGCGATGCAACCAGGTATTGCGCCTTGCGCGGCTTGACGCTGCGCGCGCCATCGCTGGCGGCAGCGGCGGCCGGCTGATCCTGCGGAGCGGCGCCAACTTCTGCATTCTTTGCCATACATTGTCCTTTCACAGCTGTTCGGAACCTGGACTGTCAAAAGGGCGACAGCTTACGATCAGGCTCGAGGAGGAAATGCGTGTTTGTGTCGCGGAGCTGCTGCTCCAAAGAGGGAAAGGCCGCCTCAGGTAATTCCACCACCACGGTATGCGGCTTGCCGGCCGGCCCGATCAGATCCACCACCTTCAAGCCAGGCGTTTTTCCGCTGGCTTGCACGAACTCCTGCAGTTTCGCCGCATCGTCGATCTGCACGATATAGCGGCCTATTTCTGGTGTCGTTCCTGGCGTTGCCATAGCTGATCTCCTTGAAACCGCGCCACCATCCGCGGGCGGCGGCGCGGCTTGGTCAGGTGCGATTAGTGCACTGTAGCCTGGCTGTTCAAGCTATTGGCGCTGGCGCCGATGTACGGCGGCAAGCCATAGCTCTGGGCCTGTTGCAGCAACTGCTGCTGCGCATAGGCCGCTGCGACCGGATCGGCGCTGAACGGGATGAAATTACGGCCCAGCTGACCGGCGATGCCGCCGATCTGGCCACCCAGGTTGGCATTCCCGAACAAGCCGCCAACGGCGCTGCCGATCGGCTGGGCGATCTGACCCAACACATCACCGAAGAAGCCTTGCGGCGCCAGCGAAGCCTGACGCTGCTGCAACGCCTGCTGCAGCAGTTGCTGCTGCTGAAGCGCTTGCTGTTGCTGTAGCAGCTGCTGTTGCTGCAAGGCTTGCTGATGCTGCAGCAGCTGTTGTTGTTGCAAGGCCTGCTGGTGCTGCAACAGCTGTTGTTGCAGCAAGGCCTGCTGCTGTGCATACGCGACCGGATCGGCGCTGAATGGGAGGAAGGTGCGGCCCAGTTGGCCGGCGATGCCGCCAAGCTGGCCACCCAGGGCCGGATGGCCCAGCAGGCCGCCCACGGCAGTACCGACCGGCTGCGCGATCTGGCCCAGCAGATTGCCGAAGAAGCCTTGCGGAGCCAATTGCGCTTGCTGCGCTTGCTGCACGGCGTAAGCGGCGGCAACCGGATCGGCATTGAACGGAATAAAGCTGCGGCCCAGTTGGCCGGCAATGCCGCCGATCTGGCCACCAAGGGCTGGATGGCCGACCAGGCCACCGATGGCGCTACCGATCGGCTGGGCAATCTGGCCGAACACGTCCCCGAAGAAGCCCTGCGGCGCAAGTTGTGCCTGTTGTTGTTGGGCGTAAGCCAACGCCACCGGGTCCACGCCGAAGGGCAGCAAGGAGCCGCCAATGCCACCGGCCAGTTGCCCGATCCTGGCGCCCAGATTCGGATTGCCGGCTAGTCCCCCAATGCCACGGCCAATCAGGCCACCCAAGGGACTACCAATCAACCCGCCAAAGAAACCTTGGGGAGCAAGCTGTTGCGGATACCCTGCATACGTACCATATTGAAAATCGCTCATGATGGACTCCCAGGTAAATTAATTGAAACTCCAGCAGCGAATGATGCTGGCCGGAGAAATAAGGATTGGACTGTGGCGCTGGCCTTGCGCCTGCAATTGCCAGCCAATTCTAGGCTGGCAAAAAAAGCAATTCAAGGAAGTGGCAGAAATATATTTTTTACACCATTATCAATTTCGGTTTGCGTATTTTTAAAACACGTATACCATTGTTTTAATTGAATAATACTTTCACACAATAGTGAATTGATATTTCAAATCAATACTCAAATATTATATTTATATGCGCTCAAAATTTAAGGCGATTATTCTTCTTGTTTATGAATTTTTTTAATTACACAAATCAAAAACCTCCCCACTCGCACGCATGCGAAAACCTCATGGCGATAGCAGATTTATTAGCGCCGTGCGCTTGCTGTTGGGATTAGAGCAGGTCGCCGACCAGGCGGCCCAGAATGCGCAACGCATCCTCGACGTCCGTCGACCAGGGATAGCTGTAATTGAGGCGGATGTAATGGCTGTAGCTGCCGCTGGCGGAGAACATATGGCCCGGGCCGACCGTGATCTTGCGCTCCAGCGCACGCGCATACAGTTTCATCGCATCGACGCCTTGCGGCAGCTCGACCCACAGCACGTAGCCGCCCTGCGGCTCGGATACGCGCGTGCCGACCGGGAAGAAGCGCAACACGGCCGCCGCCATCATGCACGCGCGCTGCGCATAACCCTTGCGCACCTGGCGCAAATGGCGGTCGTATCCGTCGCGCTGCAGGTAGTCGGCAATCGCCAACTGCGGCAAGGACGGCGTGGTCAGCGTGTTGAGGAATTTGAGCTTTTCCACCTGCGCCGTATAGCGGCCCGGCAGCGCCCAGCCGATGCGGTAGTTTGCCGTCAGGCTCTTGGAGAAGGACGAGCAGTGCAGCACCAGTCCCTTGCTATCGTAAGCCTTGAGCGAAGTGGGATGGCTGTCGCCGTAATACAGCTCGTTGTAGACAGCGTTCTCGATCACCGGAATGTCATGCTCGGACAACAGCGCCACCAGCTCGCGCTTGCGCTGGTCGGACATCAGAAAGCCCAGCGGATTCTGGAAATTCGGCATCACCATGCAGGCTGCCACGCGCTGCTGGTCCAGGATGGCGCGCAGCGCCTCGACACTGATACCCTCACGCGCATCGGTCGGCACTTCCAGCGCGCGCATGCCCATGCGTTCAATGGCGTGCAGCATGGCATAAAAAGTGGGCGATTCGACGGCGATCACGTCGCCCGGCCGCGCCACGGCCTGCAGGCAAAGATTGATCGCCTCCGTCGCGCCCACCGTCACGATGATTTCAGAGGGATCGACGGCCATGCCGTTTTCCATATGGCGGCGCGCGATCTGGCGGATCAGTTCTGGATTTCCCGGCGGCAGATCGTCCATCACGCTCCAGTTCTGGCTGCGGCGGGCGATGGCATTGGCGTACTGGCTGATGCGCGTCCAGGGAAAGGGGGCGGGATCGGGATAGGGTGAACCCAGCGCCACCGCGCCCTCGCTGCGGATGCTGCGCAGCGTGGACAGCACCAGGCGGCTCACATCCACTTCCGACGACAGCACCAGCGCGGGCGTTTGCGCCACCGGGCGCGCTGCGGCACCGGACCTGCTGCGCACGAAGAATCCCGATTGCGGGCGGCTTTCGATAACGCCCCGGCTCTCAAGCAGGGAATAAGCGCGCAGCACCGTGCTGACGCTGAGGTTGCGATGCTGGCTGGTCTGGCGCACCGAAGGCAGCTTTTCGCCTTCCAGCAGCACGCCGCGTTCGACCTGGCTTTCCACCTCGGCGGCAAGTGTTTCATACAGTTTCATGCAATTCAGTATAGCGCAGCCCATATACCGTCAGTTGGCCCGCCCGACTGTACCCCTGCACTGTGTCCCTTTCTGTACACGCCGCGCAGCCCCTCCAGGACCGACACTGGCGGCATCCACCGAAAAGGACTCAAAACATGAGCAAAAAAGACAATACCGGCCATATCGCGCCCTACCCTAACCCGGCGGGCGGTTGGGGCGCGCTGAAACATGTGGCGCTCCAGCTTTACCGCGAGCGGGTCGGTGCGGCCAGGCTGGGCACCCTGCTGTCGCAGAACCAGCCCAATGGTTTCGACTGTCCCGGATGCGCCTGGCCTGACCGCGCCCACACCTCCACTTTCGAATTCTGCGAAAACGGCGTGAAGGCCGTGGCGGCGGAAGCGACCAGCAAGCGCGCGCGCCCCGCATTGTTCGCCGGCCACACCGTAGCGCAACTGATGGAACAGAGCGACTACGAGCTGGAACAGCATGGCCGCTTGACCGATCCCCTGGTCTACGACAGCGCCAGCGACAAATACCTGCCCATTGCCTGGGATGATGCCTTCGCCCTGATAGCCCGCCACCTGAATCAGCTAGACGATCCTAATCAGGCGGCCTTCTACACCTCGGGCCGGGCCAGCAACGAAGCGGCCTTCCTTTACCAGCTTTTCGTGCGCATGTACGGCACCAACAACTTCCCCGACTGCTCGAATATGTGCCACGAGGCGACCAGCCGCGGCCTGCCGCATACGGTGGGCATCGGTAAAGGCACGGTCACGCTGGACGACTTCGAACTGGCCGACGCCATCCTGATCTTCGGCCAGAACCCCGCCACCAACCATCCGCGCATGATGGGCGAGCTGCGCGAATGCGCCAGGCGCGGCGCCGCCATCGTGTCCATCAATCCCTTGAAGGAAAGAGGATTGCAGCGCTTCCAGGATCCGCAGAGCCCGGGCGAAATGCTGCTGAATTCCAGCACCCATATCAGCTCCATGTTCGTGCAGCCGCGCCTGGGCGGCGACTTCGCCCTGATCAAAGCCGTCGCCAAGCGCGTGGTGGAACTCGACGACGAAGCAATGAGTACCGGGCGGCCCAGGGTGCTGGATACGGACTTCATCGCCGCCCACACCGTCGGCTTCCACGATTTCGCGCGCGATCTGCGCGGCGAGAGCTGGCATGTGCTGCTGGAGGAATCGGGCGTGGAACGCGAACAGATCGAACGCCTGACCCATACCTATATCAACAGCGGGCGCGTGATCGCCTGCTGGGGCATGGGTCTGACCCAGCACAAGAATTCGGTGGCAACCATCCAGATGCTTTCCAATTTAATGATGATGCGCGGGCATATCGGCCGTCCCGGCGCGGGACTGTGCCCGGTGCGCGGCCACTCCAATGTGCAGGGCGACCGCACGGTGGGCATCGAGGAGCAGCCGACGGCAGCCTTCCTCGACCGCCTGCAAGCGGTATTCGGTTTCGAACCGCCGCGCCATCACGGCCACGATGTGGTTTCCAGCATCCAGGCCATGATCGATGGCCGGCTGAAAGTCTTCATCGGCTTGGGCGGCAACTTCGCCAGCGCCACGCCGGATACGGAACTGACCTGGCAAGGCTTGCGCCAATGCGAGCTGACGGTTCATGTGGCGACCAAGCTGAATCGCAGCCATCTGGTGCACGGCCGCGACGCCCTGATCCTGCCTACCCTGGGCCGCACCGAGATCGACCTGCAGGAAGGCGTGGCGCAGGGCGTGACGGTGGAGGACTCGATGAGCATGGTGCATATCTCCTACGGCATCAACCAGCCAGCCTCGCCCAATCTGTTGTCCGAGACCGCCATCGTGGCGCGCATGGCCGAAGCGACGCTGGGCAGCGCCAAGGTCGACTGGCGGGCGCGCGCCGCCAACTATGCCCTGATCCGCGACGATATCGAGAAGGTCTTCGATGATTTTTACGACTATAACGAGCGCGTTTCCCGGCCGGGAGGCTTCCACCTGCGGGTCGCTTCGCGCGAACGCGAATGGGTCACGCCCAGCGGCAAGGCGCAGTTCCTGGTGAATGTCGTGGACCGCGACACGCCCATCCACCGCGCCCGCGCCATCCACGGCAGGCGCCTGCTGACGATGATGACCACGCGCTCGCACGACCAGTACAACACCACCATCTACGGCCTGGACGACCGCTATCGCGGCGTGTTCGGCCTGCGCCGTGTGGTCTTCATCAATAAGCTGGATATGGACATGCTGGGCTTCAAGGCCGGCGACCATGTAGACGTCAGCAGCGTATGGGACGATGGCGTAGAGCGCCGTGCCAAGGGCTTCCTGCTGGTCGAATACGACATTCCACGCGGCTGCGTCGGCGCCTACTACCCCGAGACCAATCCCCTCGTGCCGCTGACCAGCGTGGCCGTCGGCGCGGGCACCCCAACCTCCAAGTCCATTCCGGTGCTGCTGCATCCGGCCCAGAATGGGGTCCAGCCATGATCATCCGCCCGCAAAGCAACTGGCTGCGCATGCTGCTGGTCTGGCATGGCTCGGTGCTGCCGGCCATTTTGCCGCAGCTGCTGCTGATCCTTGCGATTAGCCTGGCCGCCGTGTTCGGGCATGGCCGCATCTTTGGCGAGCGCGTGCCGCTCGATACGGCGCCTTTTCCCCTGCTCGGCGTCAGCCTCGCCATCTTCCTCGCCTTCCGCAACAATGCCAGCTACCAGCGCTACCTGGAGGCGCGCCAGCTATGGGGCCATGTGCTGATCGCCTCGCGCAGCCTGACCTCGCAGGCGCTGGCCTACCTGCCCGCGCGGCGCGTCGGACGCCGCGAGCTGGCGTCCCGCGTGATCGCCTTTGTCCACCTGCTGCGCCACCAGTTGCGCGGCAGCTCGCCCGACGCTGATCTGGCGCGCCTGCTGCCGCCCGCCCTGGCCGCCGAACTGCGCCAGCGCGCCTACCGTCCCGTTGCGGTGCTGAATGGCTTGCGCCGCCTGATGCGCCAGACCGCCCCAGATAGCCAGACCCTGTGGATGCTCGATGGCCAGATCAACAGCCTGGCCGACGCTGTCGGCGGCTGCGAAAGGCTGGCCAGCACGCCCATTCCCTATCCGTATGGCGTGCTGCTGCATCGGACCATCTACGCCTACTGCTTCCTGCTGCCGTTTGGCCTGGTGCATGCGATCGGCGCGGCCACGCCCCTGATCTCGGTCTTCGTGGCCTACACCCTGTTTGCACTGGAAGCCATTGCCCAGGAAATCGCCGATCCCTTCGGCAGCGCGCCGAACAGCCTGGCGCTGGAGGCGATCTGCCGCACTATAGAACGTTCGGTACTGGAACTATGCGATCTGCCCATGCCGGACGAGGCGGCAGCGGATAAAAACTTCAGGATGGATTGAATAATGCCCGCTTCAAGCGGGCATTATCGTTCAGGCATATTCGACAAAGCCGTCGGCGCGGCAGAAGCTGACCAGTTTCAGCCTGGCCTGGCGCGCAATATCGATGGCCAGCGAGGTAGGAGCGGAAATCGTGGCCAGCATTGGAATCTGCACGCGGGCCGCCTTGCGCGCCAGTTCATAGCTGGCGCGGCTGGACAGATAGACGAAGCCTTGGCGCAGATCCAGCCCGCGCATGGCGAGGTGGCCAACCAGCTTGTCCATCGCATTATGGCGCCCCACATCCTCGAACACGCAGAGCACAGCGCCATCCAGGCCACACCAGGCGGCGGCATGCACGCCACCGGTTTGATGCATCAAAACCTGGTGCCGACCCAGTTCGAGCGCGGCGCGCTCGATGGCTGGCGCCAGCGGATCGGGCAAGGCGCTGGCAGGCATGGGCGCCGGGTCAAGATCGAGCAGCGCCAGGCTGTCTATGCCGCACACGCCGCAGCCCGTGCGCCCGGCCAGCGAGCGGCGGCGCTCCTTGAGCTGCATGAAAGCTGACTGCGCAATGCGCAGCTGCACCTCGGCCGCGCCAGGCAGCTGGTGCAGCTCCACATCGTAGATTTCAGAGCGTGAACCGACGATGCCCTCGGTCAGGGCAAAGCCGACGGCAAACGCCTCCAGATCGCGCGGCGTAGCCATCATCACCGCATGGGATATGCCGTTGAAGACCAGGGCCACCGGCACTTCCTCTGCCACCGTGTCCATCGCATCGCTGGCGGCGCCGCCGCGATGGCGCACGATGGCGCGGCGCTGGCAACCGCTGCGCTCCGGCTGGAGAACTGCTTCCATTTCTCACCTCATTCATGCTATTCCAGCCTGAATGATAAAAATGAATGGATGGCGCCTGGGCGCACAGTTCCCCAGTCAGAGCAGCAGCACAGTTCAAGCCGGATCAGGGAACCGGAGCGTAGATGTCCGCAATGGCACGCTGGACTGCCGCCTTGGCCTCGCGGCGCACACCCTCGCCCTTATCCAGACTATCCAGATAAGCGTCCATCTTCAGGGTGATGTTTTTGCGCAGCGCCTGGACTTCCTCGTTCATGATCTTGTTGGCTGCTTTTTCATCGTCCGTCAGTGTGTTACCGGTTGGATCGCTGTTTCTGAAGAGGCCACGCTCGCGATGCAGATGATCGATGTGATCGAGCACAGTATTCAGTACGGTTTCGCGGGCGATCTTGCTGTAATCGGCCTTGGCTTTTTCCAGCGCTTCGCCGGCGCACTTCCGGATTTCGGGATTTTCCGACTCAAGCACATCGTGATAGCCTGCGCGGTCATCGTACTTCACCGTCTGGCCCTTATCCCCCATCTCATGGCTGGCGGCCAGCACCTCATCGTAACTGTGATGCCGTTTCTCTCCAATCAGCCCGGCCAGCATCACGGCGCGCAGCTCTTCCGTCGAGGGTCCGGGGATTGGCACGCCCTCGTTCTTGCTCGCAAAATCATCGCGCGCGGCCTGGTACAGATTCAGGTAGCCAAGGGTATGGCCGCTCATGCCACCGATGATGGGCTTGTGATTTTCCATGGCCTGGTCGTACCAGTCGCCGTGCTTGTCGATAAACTCCGCCGCCCTCTCGCCAATGGTTTCGGTTTGCTTGTCCAGTCTCGTCATTTCTTCCCGATACTTTCGGCCAGCTTCTGCCGCAGTTTGCAGGATATTGCCTTTGACGCCAGCCACATTCCACAGGCCCGGGCCTTCCGTATCCGGATGCTTGGGACCGAGCTGCTCTAGATTCTCTTTTGGAACATAAGTCTGCTCAAACGCTTCCCCTCCGTGCAGGTGCGCGTCGGACCATGGTATCTGGGTCACGTCGCCATAAATGAACTTGCGCTCATCCTCGTTGGCATATTCCCATACCTGCTCCATGGTGAGCTTGAACTCAAGGTTGGGATCGGCAGCCAGCTCCGGCGACTCCTTCGCTATGCGCTGGGCAACGTCCTTGTGCAGCTTTGCGACACCGGCAAAACGCTTGTCGCCGCTCATATCCCCACGGCTGCCGACCGCATCGCCGAATTTCCTCATCCCGGCCTGGATGTCGTTTTGCAGCTCGGCCGGCAGTTCCGCCCATTTGGCCTCGACCACACCGGTCCCCAGATTCCGCTGGTTCATTTTCGGCAGCAGGCTGTCCGCGCCTGTGCGGTAATCCATCAGGCGTTTGGACAGATGGTTGTGTTCCAGATCCGAGGGAGGATACTGGCGGGCGGGATCCTTGGTCAGGCTGCTCAGGTGGTAAACCCAGTGTTCCAGGCTCTCCTTGCGCTTATCCATGTATTCGACCGATCCACCAAAATAGGGCTTCTGGGTTTCCAGCATCTTGTACAGCTTGAGCAAACCAACGGCGACATCCTTTTTGTCGGCCACCTCGCCCGGCGTGCCGGGAATATCTTCGCGGAACTTGAAAGCCACTCCCTTGAATGTCTTGTCGTCCCATTTGCCCTCTTTGAGTAGGGGCTGTAGCGTCTCGTCCTGGTAGAAGTCTTTCAGCATCTCTTTCACCGTCTCCAGGCGCACCTCCCGAATATCCTGCTCTATATTATCCAGGTCGATATCGCGCAGCGATTCGATATTCAGCTGCTGATGGATAAGCTTCGTCGCGTCCTTCACGCAATCGAGAAAATGCGTATTGTGTTCGATTTCCCGCTGCAGATGCGCCTCAAAATGGAGGTTGGCGTCCAGAATCAGATTATCGGCAATCTTGCGCTCGCGCGGAACTTCCCTTCCAGAATAGGCAGTCTTGATCAAATTATCCGCCGGCAGGACGCCGCGTTTGGCGAGCGCCTGCGCGGCATCCTGGATCAGGTCCGTGTGATTCGCCAGCAAGGGCCGCGGCCGCAACAGCGGTTTGGGATTGTTGTCGACGGCTGGCTGGGCGCGCAGCGCCGAACCGCTGCCCTTATCCATTGCCGCCATTTCCTTCAAGCTGCGCTCTCTGGATTGCGCTGGCTTCTTGCCAACCAGATCGCGCCGCGTATCCAGATCCAGCGCCTCGCGCAATAAACTCCGCTGCTGCTCCGATAAGGCGGCGGGTTTTGCGCGCAACTGATCGTCATGCGACTTGCCGATATTGGCCTTGCTCGGTTCCGGCGAGCCGCCGCTGGTTGGCGTGGCTTGCGCCAGATCCGATACGGAATTAGAGGATGGGGAACGCTGCATTTTCACTTGCTCCTTAATGAATTCACCATGGCGGAAGTCGTCCTTCCGCCGCATTGAAAGGCCGGGGCCGCAGACCGGCACCGGCCGGCTGAAAATCAAAGCAAAACGGATTCGGTCAGCAACTTGACGCGGTCGGTTTCGTCGCCGTTTCCGGTCACGGCAACGTAAAAACTGCCGCCGCCAGGCGCCACCCGTACCACCACATGGCCGTCGCGGCTGCGCAGGCGGCGCGCCAGGCGGCCATTGGCGCGCAGGTTCTCCTCCATCAGCGTGGTGGCGAACACTTCGCGCGGACCGGGATACAGGCGCTGGCTGAACATGCGTTCCAGCTGCAGCATGTCGGGATGGCTGATATGCCAGGACGGAATGACCCATGCCTTCGGCTGCAGGCTGCGCACCACGTCCGCATTCAGGCCATCGAACATGCCGTGATGGTCGGCCGTAGCCACGCTGACCGGGCCGGCCGCGCGCGCCGCCGGTCCCAGCACGTCGCGCCAGGGCAGCGCGCCATCTTCGGTATAGCTGGTCAGGTCGCCGGCGGTGAAGTAGGAGAAGCGCCCATAGCCGATGCGCAGCGCGGCCGAGCAGCTGTTTTCCGTGGGCCACTCGGAACGTTCCAGGCTGTCGAGGGAAGGAAACAGCATGCGCGCCTCTTCCCCGCTGCCGCTCCATACCTGGCCGTTCACCGCCACATTGCGCACCTCGAAGGGCCAGGCGCCCGGCCGGTGGCCGCGCGCGGCGATCTGGCGCGCGCTGCCGGCCTGGAAGCGCTCCACCTTGCAGCCGGCCGCGACGCGGGCACGCACGAAGGCGCGGTAGTTGTCCGCGAACGGCGCCTGCAGTAGCGATGGGTAGCCGTAGTCGGGAAAACCCCGATCGATCAGCGTGCCGACTTCCAGCTGGTCGGCCACGTCGGTGACGCCGCTCAGGCGGTAAGCCGCATTGCGCGCCAGCGGCGACGCGGCATCGCTATCGCCCATATGATCGGGATGCAGATGCGTCACCACCAGATAGTCGAGCGCATCGCGGCCACTGGGCCGCAAATGGCGCAGGACATAGCGCGCGATCCATTGGCCTGGCCGGCGCGCGGCGCTGGGACGCGGGGCCACCGACACATCCAGTCCGGCGGCCGATGCGCCGGCATCGATCAATAGGCTTGTGCCATCCGGCAGCAGGACGAAAGTCGCGTTGCCGCGTCCAGTGGCGATGTGATGGATGTCCAGCCATCCCGGTTGCCATGGCGCGAGCGACGCATCGGTGCGGTCGAGGGACGGCAGTGGTGGCGGCACGGACAGCGGCGCCGCCGCCAGCCGTGCCATAGGCAAAGCCAGGCCCAGAACGCCGCCCAGCCAGAGACGGCGCTGTTTGCTGAAGCGTTCCATCAGAAGTGCCGGCTCAGGGTCAGACCGAAGGTGCGCGGCTCGCCCATATAGCGCGCCCGCACCACCTGCGTCGAACGGGTCAGCAGATAGCTGGTGTTGTTCGCGTTCTTAACCCAGGCCAGCAGGCGCCAGCTGCGGTCGGGCGCTTCGATGCCCGCACTCAGGTTGAACAGGCCAAAGCCCGGCAATTGCAGATTGGGATCATTGGCGGCGCCGGTGTTATAGCTGCCCTTCCAGGCATAGCTGGCGGCGCCGGTCAGATAGCCCGCATCGCCCAGCGGATAACTGAAATTGGCGGCCAGCGCGGCCTGCTTGCGCGGGGAGTTCGACAGCGGATTGCCGCTGTAGTTGATGGCGCCCGCCACAAAGCGGTCGTAGCGGCCGTCCAGATAGCCATAGCTGGCCGACAGGTCCAGCCAGCGCGCCGCCTTGTAGGCCAGCTCCACTTCCGCGCCCTCCACCGTGGCCTTGGCGGCGTTGACGATGGTGAGGATGCCGGTCTGGGTATTGTTCACCAGTTCCTGCTTGTCGCTGTACTTCATGCGGAACACCGCCGCATTCAGGCGCAGGCGGTTGTTCAGCCACTGGGACTTCAGGCCTGCCTCGTGGCTGGTCACGGTTTCCGGATCGAAGGCGGTGCGGAATGCTGCCGCGCTGCTGGCGTCCGCGTTGAACCCGCCCGAGGTAAAGCCGCGCGTGGCGCTGGCATAGGCCATCATGCCGGACAGCGGGCGCCAGCTCAGCACCAGGCGCGGCGTGAACTCCTTCCACTCGGCATCCAGGCCGCCGACGCTGAAATCATTGGCCGGCCGTACCAGGTCGCTGCGGCGCAGGCTGGCGCTCTTGCGGTCGCGCGTATAGCGCGCGCCTGCGGTCAGGTCTAAGGCGTCGCCCAGATGCAGCACGCCATCGGCAAACACGGCCAGGCTGCGGCTGTCGACCTGCTGATCGGCCAGCGTGGAACTGGCCAGAGCGCCGCTCTTTGCCGCCAGGCCGCGCACCGCCAGTTGGCGCGCGCCGTCTTCGTTCGAATAATAGATGCCGGTCACGAAATCGCCGGCCTGCCATTTCGGACTGGCGTAGCGCAGCTCCTGCGAGAAGGTGCGCAACTGGTCGGCATCGCGCGTGAGGCTCTGGCTGCCGCTGGCGAGAAAGCTGTAGTGCGCGCCAACGCCGGAGTAATCCTCGCCCGACTGCGATTTGCGCAGCGCCGTTATCGAAGTCACTTCGCCGCCCGCCGCCTTCCACACCATCTTGGCCGAGACGCCGGAAATGATGCGCGCAAAGCGCTGCTCCACGCCCAGCTCGGAGGTGCGCGGGTCGCCGTCGTCGCCCAGGGTATCGGAAGACAGGGTGCGGCCGCCATTGCGGTCTTCGCTGTAGTCGGCGCCGAGTGTCGCATTCAGCTCAGGGGCCAGGCGGAACATCGCTTGCAGACGCAGGTTGCGGCTGTCGATATCGTCCTGCTCGCGGCCGGTGAGCCGGTCGCGGCCCAGACCATCGCGCTGGCGCAGGTTGGCAGAGAGCTTGACGGCGGCATGCTCGTTCAGGGGCTGGTTGAGCAGGCCTTTCAATTGGCGCTCGCCGTATTTTCCGGCCGTGGCTTCTGCCTCGATCTCGCGCTGCTCCGGGTTGGGCTGGCGCGAATTGATGACAATCGCGCCGCCGCTGACATTGCGGCCGAAGAGCGTACCCTGGGGCCCTTTCAGGACGGCGATGGAATCCAGGTCATACAGCTCGAAACTGGCGGCGCTGTTGCGCGGAATGAAAACATCGTCGACAAAGATGCCAACCGGTTTGTTGACGCCGATCTGCGAGAAGGTATTGCTCACGCCACGGATAGCCACCGTGGGATTGGCCTGGCTGAAAGCCGCCACGGTCAGCCCCGGCGTCAGGCGCGCCAGATCCTGCAGGCTTTGCACGCGATGCGTCTCGATGCTTTTGCCCGACAGCGCGGTAATGGCGATCGGCACGCTTTGCGCCGACTGGGCGCGTTTCTGCGCCGTCACCGTCACGCTGGTCAACTGTGCCGGTTCTTCCCGCGCTGCGGCGCTGTCGCGCGCTGCGCGAAAGATGACGACGGCATTGCCGTCGCGCCGCATTTCCAGACCGCTGCCGCGCAGCAGCACGGCTAGCGCTTCCTCGGGCGTGGCGGCCCTTTGTATGCCAGCCGTGCTGCGCTCCTTGACATCGTCCTCGCTATACAGCAGCTGCACGCCGGTCTGCGCGGCATACATATCCAATGCCGCTTTCAGGCGGCCGGGCGGAATATTCAGTTCACTGGTTTGCGCCTGGGCGGCGAAGCAGACCGTTACGGCACAGAGCGCGCCAGTCAGTTTTGGATAAGCCTTGTTCATGATTCCTCAATCGGCAGGTTGCAAAATAGTCTTCCTGCTGATTGAGACGAAACTGGCGCGGCAATCCGGTACGCTAGCGCGATATATTTATTTTCTCGCCCGCCCGTTCGGCGCGCAGGCCGAAGCCCAGCTCCAGCAAATGCGTGAAGCCATCCACATTGGTGGGAGAAAAACTGCCGCCAACCTTGATGGCGGCAACCTCAGGATCGGCAATCACGATCTTGCGGTTGTTATAGCGGTTGAATTCCGCTGCGGCCTGCGCCAGCGGCATCTGGTCCAGGATCAGGCGCCCTTCGCGCCAGCCAAGGCGGCCGCGCATCTGTTCCGGCGATACCTGGCTTTGCGCAATGCCGCCTTTATCCAAAGCCGCCGTGCCATTGCCGCTCAGGACAACCTCCTTGCCGTCCTGGCGCACGCGCACCTTGCCTTCGGCCACCAGCACGCTGACCTTGCCGGCCTCGCGCCGCACCGAAAAGCGCGTGCCGAGCACCGTGATGCGGCCCACGCCCGCCTCGATCACAAAGGGGCGCGTGCTGTCGGGAGCCACGTCGAAGAAGGCTTCGCCGCTGTCGAGCCAGACCATGCGCTTGTCGGCGGCCATGCTGGCGCGCAGCTGCGTGGCCGTGTTCAGCGTGATGCGCGAACCTTCGGCCAGGGCCACCGTCTTGTTCTCGCCAAGGCGGGTGGCATACACTTGCGGGCTTTCGCCTTGCAGCAGCGATGCCGCCATCAGCGCCAGACCGCTGGCCAGTGCCAGGCCGGCGGCGGCGCGCCAGTAGCCGAACCGGTCGGGCATAGCCGGGCGCGCGGATGGCAGTGCCTGCGGCGCCGGCGCCAGCGCGTCCAGCGCATCGGCGCGCCGCCATATGCTTTCCAGGCGCAGGAAAGCGACCCTATGCGCCGTTGCCTGCAGCAGCCAGTTTTCCAGTTCCCACTCCTGTACCGCGCCCCAGTCGCCGCGGTCGCGCCGCGCCAGCCAGGCGGCAGCCTGCTCTTCTATTATCTGTGCCGTCCCCATCCTCATCCACCCTTGCGCCGCAAAGCCGCCTTCGCCGCGCGCAAGCCCAGCGCCACGCCTTTCAGCAGCAAGGCGTCGGCCAAGGCGCGCATGCCTTTGGCGATCTGTTTTTCCACAGTGTCTTCCTGAATTCCCAGCTGCTCGGCCACCTCGCGCTGCGACATGCCCTCGATCTTGCGCAGCCGGACCACTTCCTGGCAGCGCGGCGGCAGTTCCTCCAGCGCCGCCTGCAGCAGACGCAGCTCGCCGCGTCCGCTGGCGTGCCGCTCCGGCGTCAGATCGTCGCCGGCGGTCTCCGGCAGCTCCAGCTCCGCGACCGTCTCGATCGATACTATCTGAGCACGCCGCGCGCGGTCAATCAGTAGGTTGCGCGCCGTAGCAAAAACAAAGGCGGTGGTCAGCTCCGGCATGCGCTGGCGTGCCGCCTCATACACCCGCACATAGACTTCCTGCCGCAGGTCGGGCAACTCGCCAGGGTCGCGGCTATTGCGCCGCAGGTAGCGCATCAACGCCCCTTCCAATGGCAGCACTTCCCGCACAAACCACTCGTTCAGATCAGTATGCATGGTCGCTATGGCGAACCAGACGCGGAAATACGGCCTTGCCCATGATCGCCCAGGGTGAAGAAACAGAGTTTTCACCTTAGCATTTGAATGTGACTGGGGAATGACGGTCAGCGCCGCCGCATCCGCTATGCCAGGCCGGTGGCGCGCAGCAGCAGAAGAACGGCGAGATGGGCCGGGTAGTAGACGTAGAAGAAGTAGCGCGCGCGCGGCAGGCGCAGCGAAAGGAAGGGACTGGCCGCAATCAGCGGCGCCGCGGCCAAAGCCCAATGATTACCGTTGATCGCATACAGGCTGGCGCATCCCGCCAGCCAGGCCAGCAGGGAGAAGGGATTTGGGCGGCGGCAGAAATGCCAGGCGCCGAGAAAACAGGCAAGGCCGAACCACCAGAAGTCCAGCAGCGGCCCGCAAAACACGAAGAGCGCCAGTGCCAGGATCGGACGCCATTTTCCGCCCAGGCCGGCCAGCCACGCAATGGTGGCGGCCACGCCGAGGGTGAACATGATATTCAGCGGCCACCAGCCAGACTCGCGCTGCGTCAGCCAGCAACATAGAGGGGCGGCGCAGATGCCGGCGGCGGCGAGCCGCAAGACGACGCGGCGCGGCAGGCCGCGCGCCAGCGCTTCCGGCTGCGCCAGGCGGTATGCCAGGATAAAGGAAAACATCGGCATCGCCAGGCGGCCAATGGCGTACAGCGCCGGCCAGCGGCCCTGCCATAGATAGGTATTGACGTGGTCCAGCGTCATTGCGATCAGCGCCAGCCATTTCAGCGCTTCCAGCGTGCCGTCGGCGATATGCAGGGCGCGCACCGACGGCGCGGCGTCAGGCATGGACATCGTCCAGTTCCGCCTCTTCGGTCTCTTCGGCCACCTCCGCCACTTCGTCCTGCGCCATGGTTGGTTCAGGCTGCGCCAGCTCGGCTACATGCGGCAACTCCGCCGCGGCAATGCCGGCATCCATGCCATTCAGGCGTTGCAGCACCAGCGCATCGTCCGTTTCCTCGCCCGCGTAGTACAGCGGCGCGGAATCGGTCTCCAGGCGCCGGAAATCGAGCCTTTCCAGCATGCCCTTGGCGCGCGTGTTCTCCGGTTCGGCAAGCGCAAACACATCGCTGATTCCCGCCGCTACGCGCGCCATGCGCAGCAGCGCGCGCCCGCCGCTTACGCTGTAGCGGCGGCCACGGAACTCTTCCGCCAAGCGGACATGCAGATGCGCACCGCGGGCAACGCCAGTCAGCGCTGCCACGCCCACCAGCCCCCAGCGCTCGTGCATCAGCGCGCAAACGATATCGTCTTCCTGCAGGCTGTCCAGGGCGCAGCCGGCATCCGCCAGCGCTTCGATGTGCTGCGCACCCGCGGGTTCCAGCCACAGCGAGCCGCTCTGCGCCAGACTACGCTTGTACCATGGCAAGGCGTCCTGTTCGAGCACGCGCTGCTCCAGCACTGCCAGGCGTTCGCGCGCGGATGGATGCTCCGGCTCCCGCTCCAGCAGGCGGCGCAGAACCCGTATCGCATCTTCGCTGCGGCCACTGCTTTCCGCTATGCGTGCCTGCATATCCCAGGCCTGGGCCATGCAGGTCTCGTTCCCCGCTGCGAAATCGCTGGCCTCGCGCGCCACGCCGAGATTGCCGCACATGAGCGCTGTATGCGCCACGCCAAGCAGGAAGGCTGACGATTCCTGCTGCGGCAGATACATTTCCCATACCTGCTCCAGCGCCAGGCGCCACTGCGCCAGTTGCGGCGCTGGCAGCTTCCAGTCTGCATCCTGCAGGCCGGGCAGCATGCCCTCCAGGCAGACCGGATCGTGCCGGCTGCGCTTCAGCCTTGTCAGCGCGCCCGGACCGTTGCCCTGCTCGGCGCCGGCAACCGTATTGTCCCGGCCCAGGGCATGCGCGCCCGCCAGCATGACGCGCAAGTCCGGCAGGATGGTGTCGTCTTTCGCCACCCCGCCTGCAATCGCCAGCAACAGGCTGGCCGTATCTTCCGTCCCCACCTCTTGCCATACCGCCGCGCCAGCGCTGCGCAGGTGCCAGGCCAGCGCATGATAATTGGCCGGCAAGGCCGATGCGCCCGCGTTCGCGAAAGCGCCAAGCCGGACAGCACGTTCGTCGTCCACCGCAATGTCCGAGGCCAGCAGCATGAAATTGCCCTCGCCCAGGGTTCGCAGCGCCTCCAGGCTGGCGACAGCTGCGGCGGGGAACGCCACCTCGACTCCCGGCATGCGCTCGCGGTACATGGCAGCCAGCGCATCCAGCGGTTCAGGGAAGGCGTCATCCTCGGCCGGCGTGTAGCAAGGCTGCGCCAGCGCCGCCGCCCAATCGTGCGCCACCGCCACCACCAGCTGGCCGGCGAACATGGTGCTGGCGGAAGTGAGCAGCTCCGCGCGCGGCACCACATAGAACTCTTCCTCCTCCGCCAGTTCGGCGAGATACGCGTCCGATTTCAACATCTCCTCCTGCTCCGCGCCCGCCGCGCAGGCAATGTACTGGAAGCTCTGCAGGCCGCTGGTTTCCTCGTCGATGCGCCGCTGCAGGCAGGCGAACAGCTGCCAGCAGAATTGACCGCGCGCCGGCGCCAGGTCCAGGATCACGATGCCGGCACTGGACTCCACCTGCCCCATGTCCACGGCGGCACGCCAATACCGCAGCGCGGCATCGGCATAGGTGTTGGCCACGCTGACGCCGGGCGGCGGCAGAACGATTCGCTCAGCCGCTGCCTTCGCCGGTTGCGGCGCCGCTTCTTCCTTGCGCGCCGGGGCCGCCGCAGCGGGTTTGATGTAATGGTCGGTGCCGGCCAGCGACTTCTCGTAAGCCGCCCAGTCGCCGCGCGGACGCGCCACCGGCACCGGCACCTTGCGCTTCTCGCCGCCGATCGAGACGGTCTGCATCGGCACCGCCTCGAAGCGCTCCTTGAAGTAGGGATCGTTGAAATAGCGGACCTTGTCGGCCTTGATGACGGGGATGCCGGATCGCACCACCAGCTGCGAATCCTTGCTCATGCTGAGCAGCTCCTGCGGCAGCATCACGGCGCGCGACTGGTAGGAAGCCGTCTTGCTGTCACTGCCCTGCCCCTTCAGCCCGAACATGCTGCCCTGGGAATGCTGGGTGCTGTAGGAGTTGACCGTATCGTTGCCGATCATCTTGGAGTACTCTTCGGCCTCGCTGATCTGGGATGGCGTGAAGTAGATGACGGCGCCCATATTGCTGACGATATTGTGCGCATCTTCCTTGCCATAGACCGAATCGAGCTGGGTCTTATCCTGGATGATGATGGCCAGCCGCATATTGTAGCCGGCCATATAGCCGACACCCTTGGCGATGATGGCCACCTTGCCCATGGCCGTGAACTCGTCGAGCAGCAGCAGGCACTGGTATTTCAGGTCGGGATTCTGTTCCGGCAGTTCCTTGACGTTCTCGTTGATGAGCTGCGAGAAGAACATATTCACGATAAAGCCCGCCTGCAGCACCTCGCCGGCCGGAATATTCAGGTAGATCGACATCTTCTTCTTGCGCACGTCGCGCAGGTCGAAATCGTCGGCCGAGGTGGCCTTGTCGATGACGGGGTTGGCAAAAGGCGTGAGCGCCGCCGTGAACGTGGCAACGATGCCCTTGAGCGCCGTCTCGCCCGCGCCGATGAAGCGATTCAGGGCATCGCGGCAGGATACCGACAGCGGCTTGTCGCTGGCGGCGCGCGCCGTCAGCACCTTGCCCAGATAGGTTTCGATCGGCTCGCCCTTGCCCGAGGCCTGGCGCAGCATCTCGCCGATGGTGGTCGGCAGTTCCGGCGTCTCCAGCACCAGCAGTCCCAGGCCGACAAACAGGTTGCGCGCCGAATCGGGCCAGAACGGCTCTTTCTCGTTGGGCGGATAGACGATGGAGGCCAGCGCCATCAGGTCGTTGGCGCGGAAGTTCGGGTCGCGCGACACATAGGACAGCGGATTCCAGCGGTGCGTATCTTCCGAGAAGGGATTCAGGTAGATAATCTCGTTGCCCATATAGCGCCGCCGGAATTCCGAGCTGAGATTGTAGTTCTCGCCCTTGATGTCCAGCACCACCACCGAATCCTCGAACTGCAGCAGATTCGGGATGCAGAAACCCACGCCCTTGCCGGTACGGGTGGGCGCGGCCAGCAGCACGAACTCATAGCCGCTCAGGCGCAGCAGCTTGTTCTCGAACTTGCCGATCACCACCCCCTTCGGCGCATCCAGCTTTTCCTGGCGGATGTCGTCGCGGTTGGCGAAGCGCGCCTTGCCAAACAGATCGCTGTCCTCCTTGCGCAGCAGGAAGGCCAGGCTGGCCGGCGCGATCAGGATCAGCAGGAAGGCCGTGCCGGCGCTGGCCTTCACCTTGCGCAGCGTGCCGGCATCCTCGGCAGACCAGTAAGCCCTCTCGATGGTAAGGAATTCCGCGCCCGCCGGATTCTCGCCAAAACTGAGGAAGAGGATGGCCCCAGCCAGGTAGTTGGCCAAGGCCAGCAGGGCCAGTGTGGCCAGCACGCCGCCGATGATCAGCAGCTTGTGGCGCGACTTGGATGGTTTCATCGCATTGCCTCCAATTTTTTGCGCGGGTCGTAGTAGATCTCGCTGATGAAGCGCTCGCCCACCCGGTTTTCGAACTGCACCACGATATCGATGGTCAGCACCAGCAGGCGCTTGATGACGTCGAAGGTCAGGTTGGCGCCGCCCGGCGAATCCTGGATCATGATGGCCAGCTGTTCGAACGCCAGGGCCGGCGTGCCGGCGTGGCAGCTGGTGATGCTGCCCGGGTGGCCGGAGGCGGCATTGCGCACATAGTAGAGGCACTCGTCGCCGCGCAGCTCGGCCAGCAGGATGCGGTCGGGCTTCATGCGCAGGCAGCTTTCCAGCAGATCCTTGGGCCGCACGTTGGACTTGCCCTGGCCGCCCTTGCTGTACAGCAGATGCACGGCATTCTCATGCGGCAGGAACAGTTCGCGCACGTCTTCGATGGTGATGATGCGTTCGTCCTTCGGAATCTCATGCACCAGCCCCTTCATGAAGGTGGTCTTGCCCGAACCGGTGGCGCCGGCCACCACGATATTGCGGCGGGACTGCACCGCCAGCCGCATGAACTGCTCGTAATTGCGCGTCTTCAGCAGTTCCAGCAGATTTTCCTCGACTTCGCTCAGGGCCGACTGCATCGGCTTGACCCGGGCAAACAGGCCGGACGCCGCGAAATCGCCGATCTTGCGCGTGATGAAGGACGGCTTGCGCAAGGTCAGCGAATAGCAGTTTTCGCTGACGGCGGGCGGCATCACCAGCTGGATGCGCGAACCATCCGGCATCGAGGCCGAGAGGATGGGCGTGACCGCATCCCATTTCTGGTTCGAGTAGGTGGCAATCGCCGTACCCAGCGCCTTCAGCAGCCTGGTGCTGGCCTGCGGACAGGGGTGAGAGGTCCAGCGCGAGCGCTTTTCCACCCACACCGTGCCTGGCGCGTTGACCGCGATCTCGGTGACCGCTTCATCGTTCATCCACTCGGCCAGCGGCTCCAGGAATACCTGGACCGAGGCGTCGTGACGCAAAATTACCGGCTGTTCTTCAATCATATTAGCGCTGTTTGACGTTGTAGACATTGTTGAACCAAAGATCGCGGCTGACATAGACCATCAGCCTGTCACCCCTGTTCTTGTACAGCGTGGGCGCAATATTGATGGTCGAATCCAGCACCTTTTCCGACAGCGTGGTGGTGGTGTTGAAGCTGGCGCCGCCGTAGCCGCTGTTGCGGCCCTGCCCATTCTTGGACATCTGGATCGCCACCGCGTCCTCCACCATCGACAGCAGGAAGGCGGCGCCGATGCGCTCCGGCCAGTGGTTGTCCACCACGCCCGGCGCCCCCATCACGCCCAACTGGTCGGCGGCCGGCGAATCGACGTCAATCACGACGCCGGTGGCTGTCTTGATGCGCTGCCACAGGATGGCGATGCGCGAGTCGCCGGTGCGCACATTGTTCTCGTAGATGCCGGTGATCGAACTGCCTTTCTCCAGCAGCAGCACCTTGCCATCGTCGGAGTACACGTGCTGCGGCAGGACGCAGCTGGTACTGCCGCCGATATTCGACACCAGCTGGGTCTCCAGAACGCAGGGAATGACCGAGCCGCGCGCCAGCAGATACGAGCGGTTGCCCAGATTGGCAGCGCTGACTTGGGGCGTGGCCGTCAGCGCCGCCGTCAACGCCCTCTGCGCGGCCAGCTCCTGCACATTGGCGGGGCGCTTTTGCGCCGGTTCAGCCGCCACGCTGCCGGCCAGGCCGCCGCCGGCAAGCGATGCGGCGGGCGCCATCAAAGGCGGCGGCGGCGGTGGCGGTGGCGCGACGGGAACCACCGGCGCAGGCGCGGCAGGCGGCGGCGCCTTGTCGCGCAAGAGCGGAATCGCCGCCGCATCCGCGTCGGGGTTCTTGGCTTCGTCGCCCTTGCCGAAGCGCGCCGGCAGGGCCGACCCGCTGGCGCCGGAGCCGGCGCCGAAGACCTTGCCCTTGCGGCCCTTTTCCTCGTTGGCGTTCTTCATCTCCTGCTCTTCCTTGCGGCGCTCAGCGCGTTCGGCCATATAGTCGCTCAGGTATTGCCGGGTAATGAACACCGATGCGCCGATCAGGGTCATGAGCACCACGAAGGCGACGATGATGATGAGGACCGTCTTGTTCGGCTTGCGTTTCGGCTCTGCGCTGAAGCGGTGCGGATCGTAATCCTGTTCCGCTTCTTGCTTGACGATAGGCTCGCTCATGGCTTGCTCTCCCGCACCAGGCCAGGAATGGTGGTGCCATCCTGGTTTGCGCTGCCGCGCCGCTCGTAGCTGTCGTTGAAGACGCCGATCATCGAGCCAGCCAGGCGCAGATTCCACAGCGGCGCGATGGCGTGCATGACCACGTATTCGCCTTCCATATGGTGGTTGACCAGCATTTCCTCGCGCTTGCCCGGCTCGCTCTTGTAAATGACCGGCACTTCGACATTGCCGGGAAAGCGCAGCCAGGTGAAGCGTCCATCGTCATACACTTCGCTGGGCCGGATATCGGCCTGCAGGGCCACCGTCTGCATCGAATAATTGTGGTTGCGCGGGCCGGGCGCCGGAACCGGCGCGGGCAGCGGCGTCGCCACCGGATAGGTGAAGACGATCTTCGAACGGCGCTGCTTGAAGTTCTGCGGCGTGGACTGCTTCGGCATCAGGTCGAACACATAGGAGCGTTTGCTGGTCGTCACCAGCAAGGTCGTGTATTTCGAATCCTTGCGCGCCAGGACAAACAGGCGGTTGCCTTTCTTGTGCACCTCCCAGCCGCCCACCGCGCCGCCGGCCACTTCTTCCAGCTGCTCGCCGCCGCCGAATTCGATCAGGAAGGGCTGGTCGATGATGGCCCCCACCTTCACCACCTTGTCGGGCGAATAGCTCACCAGCTCGACGCGGCGCGCCTCGTCCTCGGGTTCGAACATCGTGTCGGCGGCGGCGCAGGCGCCTGCGGCGCTCCACAGCAATGCCAAGGTCAGACGGCGCATCATGGCTTGGCTCCTTCGGCGGTCTTGGTGATGAACTCGGGATCGGTCTGATAGCCTTCGACGGTAAAGCCAAGCGGATTGTCGATCATCTCGAACTCACGCTTGCCGCTCTGGGCCTGGTAGCGGTAGCGCAGCGTCGCCACATGGCGCGTCAGCACCACATCTTCGGGATTGCGCAAATTGCGAGTGCGCAGCTCATAGCGCGCCGTCGCCGTGCCATTGTTATGCAGCGTGATGCTGAGCACAGTCGGCAGCATTTCCGTGTTCTCGGCCAGCACCGTGTCGCGCGCATTGCTGCCTTCATACAGCTTGGAGTAGCTTTTCCAGGTAGCGTCGCCGGCCAGCGACTTGACCGTGTCATAGTCATGCTGCAGCAGCTGGTAGTTGTAGCGTTCGCGGGCAATCAGAAAGCTCTTGATCCAGTGCTTGTCGTTCAAAGTGCTATTGGCGACAAAATCCTTGCCCGAGCTGGTGATGCTGCTCTCGCCGGTCAGGCGGTCCACCGTCACCACATACGGCACCACCTGTTTGAGGGGAATCAGCAGCATCAGGCTGACCACCATCAGCATCACCAGCACCATGGAGATGCCCGCCACGCGCCAGGCGATCAGGCGCGAACGGCGCTCGTTGAGAACGATATCGGCTTCCCAGCTCAGCTTCGCTACTTCCCGGACTTCGCCGGCTGGCGCACGCTTGAATCGAAACATATCCAGATCCTTTTATAGGTGGTTTTCATGAGGCTTGCCGGACGGCGCGGACGATGCCGCGGCCGGATCGGCTGGCACGGCCGGTGCCGCGACGTGCCGCTGGTTGACCGGCACGCGCTCGCTGCCGTCGGCGAACAGCAGCTCCGGCGGCTTGCTGGCGCAGCCGCCCAGCGTCAAAACAACTACTGCCCACATCAGTTTTTTCATGCTTCACTCCTATCCTGTTGTCCCGCCTGACGCCCTTGGCCTGCCCTGCGGATTATTCGCTTCGGCCGATCTGACCGCCGCGCCTCCCGGTCCACCTCCCCCGCCGCCGCCGCCCGGTCCATTTCCCCCGCCCGCAGCGCCATCCTTCTCCGAGTCGCTGCCCGGCTTCCTCCCGCTCTCCTCGCCTTTCCAGGTGCGGTTGGGCGACATGCCGAACGCGCCCATGATGGCGCCCTTCTTGCCGCCCTCGCCGCCTTTCATGGCGCCCGAAATGCCGCCCTTCGCGGCGCCCTTCAAGGTGTTCGAGATGGCGGAGCCGACCCGGCCAGCCATGGAGTTCAGTCCTATGCCGCCCACCAGATCGGTGGCAATGGTCGGCGCCCGCAACACAATCATGATCAGCACCACCGTCGCCGCCGAAGCCGACAGGATGACCAGCAGGATCTGATTCAGATTGCTGGGCTCCGTAATCTCGCTGGTAAATCGTTGCAGCACCTTCACCGCCAGCAATACCGTGATGGTGATGACAACCGCCGTAAACAGCCATTTCAGGACGCCGGACAGCCAGGTGTCGAAAAAGCGCGCAGTCGCCTCGAAGGCATAGCAGGCAACGAACAGCGGGCCGATGCCAAAGATGATGGCCAAGGCGAAATCAACCACCAGCAGTTCGGCGCAGGCGATCACGCCCAGGAACAGGATGATCAGGATCATGACCGCACCGGCCAGGATCGCCCATATGCCGCTGATATCGATATAGATGAAGCCAATGCCGATATGGTCATGTCCCCAGGCTACGATCTTGTCGAAAGCATCGAAGCCCGCCTGCATCGCGGCGTCGACCTGCTGATACTTGTTCAGTCCAGGCTGGCCACCGAAACCCACCAGCGCATCGTTGCCCAGGCCCAGAATGAGCTGATGGACATTGTCCTCATACGCCCCGGCAGCGAGGGCCATGCTGAATACCAGGAAGGCCCGCAAACTTCGGGAGAACACATCAAGCATGTGATGCTGCCCCCCCTCTCCCCGAATGATCCGGTAGCCATGCAGAACAATCTGCAATGCCAGGCCGGCCTGGAGGATGGGAATGACCATCGTCACAAAATTGCCGCTGATCGTTTTAGCATCCGCCGCAAATTCGAGAATCCTTACGCTGACGGTCTGAAAGACTTCAAATGGCATCGCCGCTCCTCGTTGCTTAGCGTTCTAGACTACTTACTTGATCCGGAAATAGGTTCCGGTAGGATCGCCCGGGCTTTTCTTCTGCATCGAGATCAGCAGCTGGTTATACAGGCGCATTTGCTGCTCGTTCTTCACAATGGCCATGTCCACCATGTTTTTCTCGTTCTGCAGCAGCGCAATTTCGGTCTGGATGCGGACCTGCAGGTCGGCGGCCTCCTTCAAGTTCGTATCCCCCACCTTGTTCAATTCAGCGAGCAGGGTTTCGATCACCGTATTGCGCTGCTGGCTGTTCGCAATATTGGTGCGCAGCGTCTTGATCAGGTTGAGGGACGACAGCTCGACGTCGCGGCACATCTTGTTCTGCGACGGTTCGCTGAATTTTTTGCAGCGCAGCCGCTCCACGTCCTTGGCGATCTTGTCGATCTCCTCATCCATGGCAGGCGTGGCCACGATCCCGTTGCGCAGGTTCCTGGTATCGGCCAGGCCACCCATCTCGCGCTTGCGCGTCACCGCATTCTTGAGCGTGTTATCCATATTGGTGACGGCGGTCGTATTCTTGCCGGACTGCTCGACCAGCAGTTCGACCTTCCCGAACACGTCCTTGTCGTATACCGGTTGCGGGCTGGCAGGCGGCGTTTCCTGGCCTGCCGCATGCGCCATGCCGGCAGGCAGAGTGGCAAAGAGCATCAGCAGGGCTGTGCCAAAAACGGTTTTTTTCATCGTACTTCCTCCAAAAAGGGGGTAATCCATTGGTCGGGATGGTCGCCATGGCGGGCGCGCAAGGCATCGAGCCTGGCGACGTTGGCCGTGGTGCCGGACAAAATCTTCAGCTCGTCGCTGAAGCCATTCAAATCCAGCGTCGCGATGGCGGCGCTGTTGCCTTGCTTGATCAGGAACATGCGCGATCCCTCGCCCAGGCTCTTGAGCAGCTCGAACTCGGTTTCCGTCAGCTTGAAGCCATCCACGTAGTCGCCGTAGTCGGCGGTCGGATTGGGCAGGAAGATGAAGGTGGCGGTCTGCTCGATCAGCGCGCGCGCGATCGGGCTGCGCAGGGTGTCGGACGGGCTTTGCGTCATGTACACGCCGAAGCCATTCTGCTTACGGATGGTCTTCTGCTTGTTCTTGGCGAAATCCTCGAAATACGACACCGACAGCGCCTTCCAGTACTCATCCATGAAGAAGGCGAAGCGGCGCCCGTCGATCAGCGACTCGACCCGGTACATCAGATACATCATGATCGCCGGACAGGTCTGCGCGTCTTCCAGCAGCTCGGTGTAGTCGAAGCCATAGCTGCGGCTGGAATCGAACTGCAGCAAGTCTTCGCTGCAGTCGAGCGCCCAACCCAGCGGGCCGTCGGAGCACCATTTGCGCAGGCGTTCGGCCACGCTGTTGGCATCCACGTTGGGCAGGTTTTGCATCACCGCGCTGAAACCGCGCATGGCCGCCGGCAGCAGCGCCACCGCCCGCACCGCATGGGAGATTTCCGCTTCCTCGCGCGGCGAATGCGGCGCGCCGGGAATCAGGGTGCAGAACTTGACCAGGTCGTCCCAGAACAGGATATTGGTTTCACTGGTTTCCATCTTGAAGGGATTGAAGCCGGTCGGCTTGCCGCGTTCCAGCGACAGGTATTGGCCGCCCGCCGCGCGCACAGCGATTTCGGCGCCGCGGTCCTTGTCGAAGAACACCATCTGCGTGCCGTACTTGTACAGATTCATCATCAGGAACAGGGCCAGGACCGTCTTGCCGCCGCCCGACTGGCCGATGATCTGGCAGTTGCCAAGCGCCGAAGCGCCGACGGAATCCTCGCCCACCGGCGTGGCATGAAAATTGAAGTAGAAAGGCTGGGCCGCCGGCGAACGCAGGATCGTCACCGCCTCGCCCCAGGGATTGGCGTCGCGCTTGCCCAGGGTGAAGTTGTGCATGGCGCACAGTCCCGTGAAGTTGCGCGAACTCAGATGCGCGGAACGGGGCCGCGAGCGCCAGTTGGCCGGCAGCTGGGCAAAATAGGCATGGTCGGTCACCAGGTCGACCGGCACCGCCAGGAAGCCGGCGCTCTGCAAGGCTTCGATGGCCGCCGAACGCGCCGCCTTGATGCCCTCCACGCTGGCCGACTTCACCTGCAGGCTGTAGTGGTACTCGCCCAGCGTGAAATTGCCGCTGGCGACGCCGTCCAGGGCATCGTTCAATTGCACCAGCTGGCTCGCCGAATTATCGTTGGCGCTGATCATGCGGTTGCGCTGCAGGGTCAGCGCGGCTTTCGCATCCAGTACATTCATGGGCGAGAAGGAATGCGTCTCCACATACTCGTGCGGAAGACTGAGCATGGTGTTCAGAATGCCGGGATGGGAAAAGTCGGCGTAATCCTTGATATCGATGAAGGTTGAAAAAGTCGAACCGAGGCTGCTGCGCGTTTCCACCACCTCATTGCCGAACAGGACGCGCGCCATCGGCAGGTATTTGTACAAGGGCACATCCTTGACGGGAATGCGCCACCAATGGCCGTTCAGCAGATAGGCATAAAATTCCTGCTGGCGGCTATAGCGAATCGACTGCTGCTCATACTCGCCCAGGCGCTGCGGTCCATAAGCTTCCAGCGTGCGGCACACCTGCTGATGCAGGGTATCCATGATGTCGAGCGCTTCGGCCTGTTCGTGCGCAATGTCCTCCAAGGTGCGTCCGATCTTGCCCAGCAAGCCGGTGGCGCGCTGGGGCTGGGGACGATAAATCACCGTCAGGAAGATTTCGGTCGACATCATGCCGCCCGCGCCCAGGCGGTCATAGTACTTTTGCAGGAAGCGGCGCGCAAAGCCGCTCGGCGGCAGGGACAAGGCATCGCTGGCGGCGCGCCGGATGCGATGCACCCAGAACGCATATTTGCCGTTCGACAGGCTGCGCACCAGCAGATTCAGCGCCTCCATCTTGGCATAAGCCTCGGCGTAGCTCAGTCCCTCGAAGGAAAGCCCGCTGATGGACCAGGTGCTCATGAAGTCGCCGCCCCGGGTCGACACCACGTTCTCCGTCACGCGGGCGGAAAAAGGCAAATGATTGCTGATGCGGTCTTCCTTGGCCGCCAGTTCCAGCGTGGGTGCGAAGCCGTCCTTCATACGCGCCTCCGGTAGTCGCAAGGCGAGACGCTGTGCGCGCCCCAGTAAGCCTTGTTGCGGCGGCCGGGAATGCTTTTCATGCGCAGCAGGTACTGGTTCAGGCGCTGCTCGTCGTTCGAGCTGATATGGCGCAGAAAGAACACATTCAGCACGCAGGCCGCCACAATGACGAAGCTAACGAATATGTTCACCAGCACCATGGCCCAAACGGCCACCATCAAATGCAGGCCGACCACGATGATGAGGGGGATGATGGGTACGCCCAGCATCATGGCCGGCCGCGTCGCGCCTTTGAAAACCACGTCTTCGTAAGCCATGGCTCAAGCGCCCGTGATGAACAAGGAGGCAAGGGTGCCAGCGCCGCCGATCAGCACGCCGCCCCAGAAGACCGGCGCCACATCCTTCCATTCTGCGGCCTGGAATACCATGCGGAAGCCCACCACCATCAGCGCGATCGTCACAATGACAAGGCCAAGGCCGGTCATCCACTTGGCGATGGTATTGAGCACGGTGGTGCCCCGTTCCAGACCGCTGCCGCCGCCGGCCAGAACCGGTTGCGACAGCAGGAGCAGAAGAAGCGACAGGCTTGCGTTTTTGAGTTTCATGGATACTCCGTATGGTTAGTCGAACAAAATGGAAGAAGTGGCGGATGCCGTCAGCCGGCCCGGTTGGCGGCCGCCGTCCTGGGCGCTGCCCAGTACCTTGGCGACATAGCCCAGGCGCTCGCCGCTGACGAAATTGCCCGAGTAGTAGCAGGACAGCGAGGCCCGGCTGGCGGCATTGGCGCCATCGAGCGCCGTGCCGGCATAGCCGGCGCCGAGGGCGCGCTCGTAGCAGGTTTTCAGGATGCCGGCGCCGGCCTGCAGATTGCCGCAGGGGTCGAAACCGCTGGCCGGCTCCTTATGCCAGCCCAGGCGCGGAAAGTGGATGCGGTTGACCTGGCTGATGCCGATGGAATAGTTGGCGCCCTGCTGCTCCAGGCTTTGCACGGTGGCCAGCGCCTCGGCCAGGTTGCGCGGCTGGCGCGCCAGGCGGCCGCCGACCACGCCGATGGCATAGGGATTGCCGCCCGACTCGACGCGCACCAGCTGGCGTACCAGCGCTGGATGCACGTCCGGCGCGCAAGCGTAGGGAATCGCATCTAGCATGCTGCCTCCCCCGCGCGGCGTTCTGTATAAAACGTCCTCATAAGCTCTCACTCAAGGATGATTGGTGTGATGCCCAACCCCGACAATCAGGCTGGAACGCTGCTTATGTGGAGCGGAGAAGCGGTGTGGTTCCCTCGGCGGGAGTTTTTTTGCGGGAGGAAGGGAAAGCGCAGGCGGGCGGGAACCGTGGCGGCGGTTGCCGCCACTTAAGCGGGAATGGATGCGGCGGGAAGCTTCAGCGCGTGCTGCTGATCAGCTCATGCAGTTCCATGCGGTTGTAGGCGACCCGCATCGCATCTTTCGGACTAATGAGTTTGCGGCCGACCAGCTGGGCCAGGTCTTCATTCAGGCTGCGCGACATATTGTCCTGGCGCCGCTTCATGAAGTCGGCCAGCAGCGGCAGCTTGCCGGGATCGGCGATGAAGGGGGCGATCTGCTGGTTGTTATTGAACAGCAGCTCGCTGGCCAGCACGAAGGCATTGCCGCTTTCGCTCGGCACCAGGCCTTGGCAGATCACGCCGATCAGGGAATTGGCCAGGGCCGCGCTGCGCTGCTCCTGCTGGCGCGGCGGGAAGAAGGAAAGCAGCTTGCCGATGGCGTTGACCGCGCTGTTGGTATGCATGGTGGCGAGCACCAGATGGCCCGATTCGCCCGCGTGCAGCACGGTTTCGGCAGTTTCCAGGTCGCGGATTTCGCCGACCATGATGATGTCGGGATTTTGCCGCAGCGCCTCGCGCAGGCCAGCCGAGAAGCTGGGCGTGTCGGTCGGCACCTCCTTCTGGGAGATGATGGATTTGCGGCGCTTGAGCTGGTATTCCACCGGCTGTTCGATGGTGAGGATGTGGGCGGTGCGGTTGCTGTTGATGTAGTCGAGCATGGCCGCCAGCGTGGTGGTCTTGCCCGAGCCAGTGGACCCGGTGACGACAATGACGCCCTTGGTCGCCTCCAGCATGGTTTTTACGTAGGCCGGCAAACCGGTCTTGTCGAGGGCGAGCGGATCGAGGGGCAGGCGGCGGATCGAGATCACCACCTTCTGCCCGCCCGTGGTGCGGTAGGCATTGCAGCGCAGGCGGCAGTTGGTCAGCACGAAGGGACGGTCGATGGCGCCCTCGGGCAGCTTCGCGGCCCAATCCTTGTCGATCGATTCGAGCACCGGCAGCATGTCCTCGGCCGTCACGGCATCCTCGCCGACCGGCTGCCAGCCGCGCGGGGTTTTAATCATGAGCAGCGCGTCCTGCTCGATGTGCAGGTCGGTAAACACCTGGTCCGAAGCGATCAGCGTGATGATCTCCTGGACCAGGTCGCGCGAGATGGAAAAGTCAGTATTCATGGGAGCAGACGTATGGTTGATCTTGGCCGTGCCGCCAGCCGGGCACCGCCTCCGCAAAGGATGTCGCAAAAACCGTTCCACCCACCGCCCGCAGCGGGCCACCCCGGCAGGCGCAGGCGCCGATGCCGCCAGCGGCCGGCGCAGGCAGGCAGCGCTGCAAGGTGGCCAGCCGGCCAATCTGTCAATTCTGAAAGGCGGCTGGCCTGCCCAGCGTCCATTCCAAGCTGGCACGTTCCCTGCATAACCTTCTGGCTGATCCATCGCCACTAAAAATCCCGTATCCGATGACACGACTGCGCTCTACGCCTTCCCCCCTCCCTCCCGCCGCCGCCCAGGACAGCCTGGTCAAGGAAATCGCCCCGCTCTCGGTCGATGTGCTGATCGAAGGCGAAACCGGCACCGGCAAGGACGTGACGGCACGCGAAATCCACCGCCACTCGGGCCGCTGCGGCAAATTCATCGCCATCAACTGCGCCGCCGTGCCGGAGCATATCGCCGAGAGCGAGTTGTTCGGCTACGAGAGCGGCGCTTTCACCGGCGCCGCGCGCGCCAAGGAAGGCAAGCTGGAACTGGCGCACGACGGCACCCTGTATCTCGACGAAATCGACAGCATGCCGCTGGCGATCCAGGCCAAGCTGCTGCGCGCCCTGCAGGAACGCGGCTGCGAACGCCTCGGCGGCAGCCGCTTCTACCGCTCCGATTTCCGCGTGGTGGCCTCCACCAAGATCGCCCTTTTGCAACTGGTCGAACAGGGCTGCTTCCGCAAGGACTTGTACTACCGCCTCAACGTGGTCAAGCTGCGCCTGCCCTCGCTGCGCGATTCGCGCGAAAAAGTCCTGCCGCTGTTCGGCCAGTTCCTGGACGAGGCCTGCCAGCGCCATGGCCGCAGCCTGCCCGCCATTCCGGGGGGCAGCCAGAAGCTGCTGATGGAATATCCCTGGCCGGGCAATATCCGCGAACTGAAAAACGCGGCGGAACGCTTCGCCCTCGGTCTGGCGCCGCTGGGCGACGAGGACCAGGGCGAAGTCGCGCCGCCGCCCGGCATGGAGGCGCCGCCGCGCGCCGACGACAGCAGCCTGTCGCTGCGCGAACGGGTGCGCAATTTCGAGCAGGACGTGATCGCCTCCACGCTGGCGCGCCACGACCAGGTGGTAGCGCGGGCGGCGCAGGAACTGCAGATATCGGTCAACACCTTGTATTACCGTATCAAGACCCTGGGCGTGCGCATCGCTGCCCCGGCCGCGCAGGCGGCGGCGCTGCCGCCATCGCCCCAGGGCGAAACGCCGGCGACGCCGGAAGAAGCGCTGTCCGCCTTGCCGCTTGCCCAGTTGCCGGCAGCCTTGCGCGCCGCGCTCAAACACCGTTTCACAGCCACCTTCCGCCTGCTGGCCGAGTCCCATCCCGCGCGCGCCCAGCACCTGATCTTTCCCGACCATGACTTTCTCGGCGCCCTGCTCGACGCACTGGCGCGGCACGGCGAGGCGGTGGATAGCGCCACCCTCGCCGAACAGGATCTGGACGGCGCCGTCGCCGCCGTGCGCGAAGCCAGCGAGGAATTCTGCCGCGAGCTGCGCCAGCCCAGCGACGACTTCCTGCAAAATATGCGCAACAGCCAGGCCGCCGACCGCTACGCCAAGAGCGCCGAACGCGCCTTGCACAATTTCCGTCCGCGCATCGGCGATACGAGCCGCCTGTGGCAGGAGCTGGCCGAACTGCCGCCCTGCTCCGGCCTGGCCGCGAGCCAGCTATGGCGCCTGTGCATCGACCCGCTCAAGCTGGAGCTGATGCAGGCCAAGGGACTGCAGATCGGCGGCAACCCCTATATCGGTCACTTGTTCGATAGTGAACCCAGTTATCTGTATCACATGGCCCGTGCCTGGCTGGCCGCCATGCGCCAGCTGGAACAGCCGCTCGACCTGGCCTTCGTGCTGCGCCTGCACGCCCTGTGCAGCGGCGCGGACGACGATGTCCCCGCCAGCCTGCCGGCCGCCAGCGGCGCCTGGGCGCAGTTTGTGCTACTGCCGGGGGAAACCCTGAGCAGCGACGGCGAGGAGGAACTGGCACGCTTCGTCGGCCAGCAGGCGGCGGCCCTGCGCTGCTCGCTGTCGGCGAAACGGCTGAACGGCGGCGGCGAGTTCAAGATCTTCAAACGCGAGGAAGCTGCGCCGCCGGTCCTGGCTGGCTTGATGAGGGAATGGATCGGCGCCTACCACAGCGCCCTGGCCTCGGCTGCCGACGCGGAATTGCGCCTCGGCGCCGCCATCGCCCTATGCCAGAAGCTGCAGCGCCTGCGCCCCTTCCCCACCGGGAATTGCCGCACCTTCGGCATACTGCTGCTGAACCGCCTGCTGGTGCAGCAAGGCCAGTCCCTGGCCATGCTGGACAACCCGAATAAGCTGGATGGCTTCTCCGCAGCGGAAATCCTGGCCCTGGTATATCAGGGCCAGCGCAGGGTTGCAGGCTGGCGCGGCGACGCGCTGCCTGCGGCGGCCTGAATCGGT
Source organism: Massilia sp. BJB1822 (assembly GCF_013369485.1). Taxonomy (GTDB): domain Bacteria; phylum Pseudomonadota; class Gammaproteobacteria; order Burkholderiales; family Burkholderiaceae_D; genus Rugamonas. The sequence continues at coordinate 102,085 of NZ_JABWEB010000012.1, read as the reverse complement.
CCGGTGTGCCTTACAGCGCCAGGCGCTGGCCCCCTTCGCGCGGCGCCGGCCAGGCGCGTTCCGCATAGGTGCGCACCTCTGGACGGTGCGGCAAGCCCTCCGGCTTGCGGTGGCGGAAGGATTGGCGGAACTCGCGCGGCGTAACGCCCTTGATGGCCAAAAACTGGCGGTTGAAATGCGACAGGCTGCTATAGCCCGACTGCTCGGCCACATGGGAGATCGGCTGGCCGGTCGAGACCAGCAGCGAGCAGGCGCGCCCGATGCGCATCTGGGCGATGTACTCGCCCACAGTCTGGCGCGTATGGCGCTTGAACAGCCGGTGCAAGCCCGAGACGCTGAGCGCGGCGAGGTCCGCCAGCTCGGCCATCGTGATCTCGCCGGCGTAGTTCTGATGGATGTAATCGAGCGTGCGGTCGATGCGCGATTTGTCGCAGGCCGTCAGCTGAGCGGCGCGCGAGCGCGGCGGGCAAAGCGAACGCGCCCCCTTGTCGTTGGCCAGCATGGTCAGCATATCGATCAGGCGCGTGACCCGGCCGGCTGGCGAAGCATGTTCCAGCTCCAGCACCAGCTTGCGCACGGCGCCGGCCGTGGCGGCAGAGAAGACCACGCCGCGCGCCGCGTCCTGCAGCATGGGCTTGATCGGCGCCAGCTCCACCAGGGTCGAGATCAGCGTATCGAGCCAGTCCGCATTGAGCCAGAAAACATGGGCTTCGTGCGGCTGTGCGGGATCGATCTTCTGCTGCGACATCCAGGTATGCGGCAGATTGGGGCCGACCAGCACCAGATCGCCGTCGGTATACGGTTCGATATTCTCGCCGACATAGCGCTGCCCCTGGCTGTTCAGGGTCAGGGTCAGTTCGATTTCCCGGTGGTAGTGCCAGATGAAGGGAATCGCCTCATTCAGGCGGCGATGGAAATACGTCCAGTTGGCGCCCTCGGGGATGAGTGAACTTTCCAGCAGTGCTTTCATGGGTTCTCCATGCGTTTTAATAATTATAGTGCCGCGCGGTTGCCGTCCCGGCGTCCGTCTGGATCTCAGTATCCCGCCAAGCGGGGCGGCGCAGGTGGCCGTCCCCTTGCGGAAACTAGCACGATTCTGGCGTGAAGCGGCGCCCAGCGCAAGTGGCGCCGCGAGCCATCATTCAGAACCAGGCTTCCAGCTGCAAGCCCATGGACACCGCATTGGTGCGGCGTCCGAACACCGGGCCGGCCTCGTTGGCCCCGTTCACGGCGGCAGTGGCCGCCTCGTTCCACTTGCCGTAAGTGACGAAAGCGCGCAATTCCGGCCGCGCCCAGTAGTCCGATCCGGCACTGATGGTGGGCGCCACGGTTAGCTTGGTCAGGCGCAGATCGCGTCCGCCGCCGGCCGGGCTGACCTTGTCCGTGCCCAGTTCGGCCTGCAGCTTGAAGTGGCGGGTGAAGGCATACACCGGGCGCACGCCGAAGGAAAGCCAGGTCGAGTTGCCGGCCGGCGCCTTGTCGCGCTGCACCAGCGCCACCAGCTCCATGCTGAATTCGCGGGTCGGCTGAATCCACAGACTGTCGAACAGGCGGGCGCGCGTCGCCTCCGAATTCAGCACCGTGCTGCCGGAGGAGCCGAAACGGCCCAGGCCCGGGCCGACGCCGGGGCCAACGCCATACTGCACGCCGATGGTATTCACACCGCCGAATACCTTGCTCTGGCGGTGGATCAGGGACAGGCTATAGCCATTGTGCTTGCCCTCGCCCTTGGCGAGAATGGCGGCGGCCACGATATCCAGCGTGCCGCCGGGGTTGACCGGCAAGTCTTGATAGATCAGGTTTTGCCGCACCGCCGCGGTGGAATTGACGATGCGCCCGCTGCCAGTGTCCGTCACCACGTCGTCATTATCCTTGAAGACCGCATAACTGAACTTGCCCGGTCCGGCCTTGACCTTGTCGATGCCGCCGCCCACCCCGCTCAGATTGGTGTAGAACAGGTCGAGCATATGGATGTCCGGCCGCACGTATTCGCGGCGGCCGACCCAGGCCACGCCGCCATTCAGAAAGTCCAGGCCTTTCGCCTCCACATAAGCGCGGTGCACGCCGAGCGGAATCACGGCCTTGTTCTCGAAATCGCTATTGGGCGAATACTGGCGCACGCCGACCGTGGCAACGAAGCTGACGCCATCCTCGCTTTTCATCATCTCGCGGTTGTAGTAAAAGTAGCCATAGGCATCGCATTCATTGCCCAGCCGGTAGCGCATGGTATTGCCGCCCAGGCCAAAACAGGCTTGACGTCCACCCGTGGCGCCGCTGCTGGTGCCCGCCCCGGCGCGCAAGTAGCCGTGGAAGCCTGGCTGGTCGTCGCCGGGATCGTCGGCAAACACGAGGGGGCTGGCGGTAGCGCCGAGCAGCAGGCAGGCGCTGGACAGGGCTTGGCGGATCGTGCGATTCATGGTGTCTCCTTATATTTATCGAAATTCCGGGATGCGATCCCGGCCAGGGCAGCCTTGAGGGCCAAAACAAAGGGCAAAGCTAGCGCTGCCCGGGGCAAGTCCGGGAGCTGAAACGGCTGAAAAACAGGGATGGGCGGGCCAGGCGCCGCGCCGCAATGCCGGCTTAGGCGCTATCGGCCAAGGGCTGGCGCAAGCCGGCTGCGTCGAAGCCCAGCAGCTTGTCCGGCAAAGGCGCCAGGTCCACGCGCTCGCCGATGCCATGGCGGCATTCGCCGTCGACGCGCACGCACAGCTCGCCGTCGGCGGCGGTGGTGACGAAGAGATAGCTGTCCGAACCGAGGTATTCGCGGTGGCGCACCGTGCCGGACCACATGCCCGGCGTGTCGCTCAGGCGCAGGTGTTCGGGCCGCACGCCCAGCGTGGCGACGCCCGCGCGTTCGGCGGTGGCGCCAGTGACCAGATTCATTTTCGGCGAGCCGATGAACTTGGCGACGAAAAGATTGACCGGCGCCGTGTACAGCTCGTGCGGACTGCCCACCTGCTGCACTTTGCCCGCATGCATGACGACGATCTTGTCGGCCAGCGTCATGGCCTCGGTCTGGTCATGCGTGACGTAGACCATGGTCGCGCCCAGCGTGCGGTGCAGCTGCGCCAGTTCCAGCCGGGTGTGCACGCGCAGTTCCGCGTCCAGATTCGAGAGCGGCTCGTCGAACAGGAAGAGCTGCGGCTGGCGCACAATGGCGCGGCCGATGGCCACGCGCTGCCGCTGGCCGCCGGAGAGCTGGGCCGGACGGCGCTCCAGCAAGGGGCCAAGCGCCAGCATGGCGGCCGCCGCCCCGATGCGGCGTCCGATTTCGGCCTTGCCCAGGTCTTCGCGCCGCAAGGCCAGTCCCATATTGTCGAACACGCTCAGGTGCGGATACAGCGCATAGCTCTGGAACACCATGCCGATGCCGCGCCGCGCCGGCGGCACGCCGTCCATCAGCGCGCCGGCGATGCGCAAGTGGCCCGCCGTGTGCTCCTCCAAGCCCGCGATGATGCGCAACAGCGTCGATTTGCCACAGCCCGAAGGGCCGACGATCACCACAAACTCCCCCTTGGCGACGCGCAGGTCGATTCCGCTCAGTACCTCGTTCTTGCCGTAGGCTTTGGCGATATTCTGGATTTCCAGGGCATGCATGGTCGTTTCCTTTGCGGGCTTCAGAGATCGATGGCGCGGTTTTCGCGCATGCTGCGTTCGGCGGCGAGCACGATATCGAGCGAGCGCAATGCGGCTGCGTGGTGCTCGCCCAGATCGAGATCGTCGAGGATGGCCTCGGCCAGGAAGGCTTGCTCGCGGTCGCACAGGCTCTGGTGGCCGACGCCGTCGCCGATGGAAATCCAGCCGTCCGAATAATCCTGGCTATGCGCCGCGGTCGGCGCGATGCGCAGGCACAGCTGGCCGGCGCTGGTGTGGCTGTTGATGTCGGCCGAATCGGCGCCCTCGCCCATCACCAGCGAGACGGCGCCGCGCGTGCCGATGACGTTCTTGATCATGGACGCGGTGCCGGAAATCATCGGCCCCCAGCCTGCCTCATACCAGCCCACCGACCCGTCCTCGAACAGGATCTGCAGATGGCTGTAGTTGACCTGGTCCGGCGCGATATCGCCGGCCAGGCGCACGCCCATGCCGCGCACCTGCACCGGCCGCGCATCGGTGACCTGGCACATCACGTCGACATAATGCACGCCGCAGTCGACGAAGGGCGGCGTGGTTTCCAGCAAGCGCTTGTGGATTTCCCAGGCCGGACCGACCGACGGCTGGTTCAGGTTCATGCGCATGACATAGGGCGCCCCCAGGCCGCGCGCCGTCTTGATGAACTCATTCCACGAGGGATGGTGGCGCAGGATATAGCCCACCACCAGCTTGCGCCCGGTGCGACGCGCGGTATCGACCGCGGCGCGGGCCGACTCCGACGTCAGCGCCAGGGGCTTTTCCACGAAAACGTGGGCGCCGGCTTTCATGGCCTGGATCGCCAGTTCGACATGGCTGTCGGTATAGGTATTGATGGAGACCACGTCGGGCCGCAGATCCAGGCCGGCTGCCAGGCTGTCGACCATGCGGTAGCTCTTCAGCTCCGGCGGCAGGTCCACCGTGCCGCGGCTGCACAAGGCGACGATTTCAAACGCGGGATTGTTGTGATAGGCCAGCGCGTGCGAACGGCCCATCTGGCCCAGTCCCACCACGACCACGCGCAGACGCTGCTTCGGCGCGCGGTTCGGCATTGCTTCCGATCGTTGCATAGTTACTCCTTGGTTTAAGTTGCTCAATTCGGGCGGCCACCGGCAGCGCCTATTTGACGGCGCCCGAGGTAATGCCGCGTATCAGGCCTTTGGAGAAGGCCAGGTAAAGCGCCAGGATCGGCAGGATGCTCAGCGACAGCGCCGCCAGCACCGCATTCCAGTCCGTCACGTATTGGCCGATGAAGGCTTGCGCGCCCAGCGTCAAGGTCATGCTCTCCTCGCCCGGCGCCAGCATCAGCGGGAACCACAGGTCGTTCCAGATCGGCACCATGGTGAAAACGGCGACCGTGACCATGGCCGGCCGCAGCAGCGGCAGCACCAGCCAGAAGAAAATCTTGTATTCCGACAGGCCGTCGACGCGGGCCGCGTTTTTCAGGTCGTCGGACAGGCCGCGCATGAATTCGGCCAGGATGAAGACAGCCAGCGGCAGGCTCTGGGCCGTGTACACCAGGACCAGGGCGGTCTTGGTATTGACCAGGGACAGCCCCGCCATCATCTCGACGATGCCGACCGTGCCCAGGCGGATCGGCACCATGATGCCAATGGTCAGGTACAGCGCGGTCAGGCCGCGCAGCCGGAAGCGGTATTCCGACAGCGCAAAGGCCGCCATCGCGCCAAAGACGATGGTGGCGGCCAGCGCGCCGACCGTGACGATGATGCTATTGCAAAAATAGCTGAGGAAATTGCTGTGAAAAAGCACCGAGGTGTAGCCCACCAGATCCAGGCTGGCGGCGGTCGGCAATGCCAGTGGCGAATCGAAGATGTCGGCGCGCGCCTTCACAGAATTAAGCAGGATGAGGGCCACCGGCGCCAGCGCCAGTACGCTGAACAGCAGCAGCACCCCATGCGTGGCACAGCGGGCCATGATTTTACGGATAGCGAACATTGCGTTTTCCTCCCCTATCACAGCTGATAACGAACCAGCCTGCGCTGGATAAAGAAGAGGAAGGCGCACACGATGCACAGAATAATCAGCAGCATCATGGTGGCGATCGCCGCCCCCATATTCGGGTCGCCCAACTGCAGCTGCGCGCCGAAGAAGGTGCGGTACAGCAGCGTGCCGAGAATATCGGTCGCGTAATTGGGGCCGGCCAGCGCCCCCTGGGCCGTGTAGATCAAGTCGAAGGAATTGAAATTGGCGACGAAGGTCAGGATCGAGATCATGCCGATGGTCGGCCACAGGAGCGGCAGGCGGATTTGCAGGAACTGGGCGATGCCGACCACGCCGTCGATCTCCGCCGCCTCGATGATTTCGCTGGGAATGGCCAGCATGGCCGCATAGCTCAGCATCATCGGCATGCCGATGAATTGCCAGACCGAGATAAAGCCCAAGGTGGTCAGGGCCGTGGTCTCCCGTCCCAGATACGGCGCGAACAGCGCTTTCAAGCCCACTGTATCGAGCAGCATGGGCGCCACGCCCCACAGCGGCGAAAGAATCAGCTTCCACACAAAGCCGACGACGACGAAGGACAGCAAGGTCGGCATGAACAGGGCCGTGCGGTAAAAGCCGCTGGCCCGCAAGCGCGGCAGCGAGAGCAGCGCCGCCAGCATGATCGCCAGCGGCACCATCACCAGCAGGTGGATCAGGAAGAAGTAGCTGTTATTCAGCAGGGCATTCCAGAACTGCTGCGACCAATTGTCCTCGCCGAACAGGCGCAGGAAATTGAGCAAGCCGGCAAACTGCTGGCGCCCATCGGCGAAGCGGTAGAAGGCCAGGCGCAGCGTTTCGGCCAGCGGCACCACCATCACGGCGGTATAAATCAGTACGGCCGGCGCCAGAAACACCGCGATATGCCAGCGTAGCGGCCGGGCAGCCGTCGTCCGCGCCGACAGCGTGCCGGCGGCTAACACATTACTACTCATAACAGATTCCTTCCTATCGGGATTGCGCGTCGGCTGGCTTACTTGGCAGGCTTGTACCAGCCATCCAATCCTTTTTGCAGCTTCTGCGCCGCCGCCTCAGGCGTCACGCTGCCGTTGATGACGGCGCTGCCCGCGATCCAGGACTGTCCTTCCAGGTCGGGCGTGCCGCGCGACAGGATCTGATAGGTGGGACGGATCGTCGATTCGCATTTGCCGCGCCAGCTCACGAACTCCCGGGCCAGCGCGTTCTTCAGCTCCACCGGCGTCTTGTTCAGGCTGAAAAAGCCGGGCAAGGCATTGGCATACAGGCTGGCGAATTCCGGCGAAGCCACCCATTCCAGGAAGACCTTCGCTTGCGCCGCATTGGGCGATTTGGCGTTCAGTCCCAGGCCAATGTCGGGATGGTCCGAGATATAGCATTTGTCGCCCGCCTTCTGCACCGGCGGCGCGAACACGCCCAGCTTGAAACGGGCCTGCTTTTCAAAGCCCGGGATTTCCCAGGAACCGGCCGGGTAGATGGCGGCCCGCCCCAAGGTGAACAGGTTCTGGCTGTCCGGATAGGTTTGCGATTCGAAGCCCTCGCCCAGATACGGCTTCCAGCGCGCCAGCACGCGGAAAGGCTCGACCCACTGCGCGTCGGTCAGCTTGGCCTTGCCCGCCACCAGCGCCTTGCGGCCCTCCTCGCCCTTGTAGTAATTGGGACCGATATTCTGGAAGCCCATGGATGCGGTTTCCCAGCCATCCTTGGTGCCCATGGCCAGCGGCACATAACTGCCCGCCGCTTTCAGCTTGTTCAGCGTGGCGAAGAATTCATCGACCGTGGCAGGCACCTTGGCGCCGGTCTTCTCGAACGCATCCTTGTTGTAGATGAAGCCATGGATCACGGCGGCAATCGGCACGCAGAAGGTGGTTTTGCCATCGTCCGTGCTCCATGCGGTTTTGGCGACCGGCGTGAAATTGTCCAGGCCTTTCAGGCTGTTCAGCGAAGCCAGGCGGCCTTTCTGGTACAGCTGCAAGGAGCCGTCGAAGGGACGGCAACTGACCAGGTCACCCGCCGTGCCGGCATCGAGCTTGGAATTGAGGGCGGCGTTGTACTCGGTGGGCGCCATTGGCATGAATTTGACCTTGATATCCGGATGGCGCTTCTCGAACACCGGAATGATCTGATCGCGCCAGATCGGCAGATCGTCGTTGCGCCAGCTTTCGATGGTCAGCACCGCCGGGGCGGCGGCCGCCACGCTCAGACAGCCGGCAGCGGTTGCTGCGACCAAGGATTTACACATCACACTCTTTTTACTCATGGCTCTATTCCCTCGAAAATCGTCACCTTACGGGCGCCGCGAATTATTGAATCGGCCCTTGGTCCGCCTTGCCGGCGGCCCGGGCCAAACAGGTCTCTTCTGCTGCGGCAGGTCCGCCATTTCTTTGACTGGCAAATCGCAACCGCAGGCAAATTGTGACAGCAGGATGACGCCGCCAGTCGCCTTGGATCAGCGCGAACTGACACAATTCTGGCGTCTGCGACATGGGAGATGATGGGGGAATGGCAATCAGAGTGGCATCATTGATGCCACTCTGACATAGGAAAACCATATCCGATCTTGAGTCAAATCGGATGAAGCGAAAAGTACAATTTATCAACAATCCGCATCAAAATCCGGTAACCATCTTTTCTCCGAATTCTTCTTTTAGCTCCTCCATTTTTTCATGCATCTTTCCATTAATGTTTTCTGCATTTCCTGTAAATTCCTTAAAGAACTTGATTGAATCCTCTAGCAAGATCATATTTTTCATATTTACATCCTTAGCAAGAACAGCATCTTCCAATTGCTTCTTCTTTTCCTGGCTTTCAGTTTTATTTTTAATATTCCCAGTTGACCCTTCAATATTATTTTTATTGATTATTTCTAGCATACCCTCCATTGTGCTCATCTTCTCTCTCAATTCCTTAATCGATACAATTGTCGCACTTTCCTTGCTAGTTATTTTGATACTTAGCTCAGTATTTTCATCAATGCCGCCCGCCTCCATTTTCTTCTCCATTTGATCGAAAGCCTGGAACATCATTTTCACGAATTTTCTATTGGCCCTCATCAATGGCGAATTATAGAGCTCAATTTCAGCTTTCCTAAACTCCTCGTCTCCCTTATTTCTACCAATATCATCGGAGAACAACATTTCATACGCTTCTTCTACATAGCCAGATTCCTTGATTATTTCCGTTAATCCCTCTACCGCATTAACATCATATTTTTTTTGAAGCGCTTCCAAATGGCTTTTTTTGATAAAATCATCAAGGTCTTGCGTTAGGTTCTTCTCCTTATCTTGAGGAACGGCATCAGATTCATGAGCAGCATCCTTGCGTAATTTAACATAGTCAGAAAATCTTTTTTCCAAATTATTAGCATTGGCTTTTTGCTCGTCATGCCCTTGAATTGGCAAGGCCAGTAGTCTCGAGTCAGAGCCGCCCTTATCATGCATAAATGCATACTCACCATTCGTACCAGCACCCATCGTCGTAATGCCATCACCATCAGCAATATATGCCATGCTCATTGCATCGATGCCCGTGGCCATTTTCCCAGCATCATCTTTAGCAAGAACGGCATCTTTGCCGCAGAACACAAATAGCGTTTCTTTATAATGATCTTTTACTGGATCATCTTTCATGCGCGCATTAATATACTCAGCAATTTTATTTTGATTTCCATGCGCGTATACGTAAACTATGTTTTTTGCATTTTCAGGATTGTTTTTAATGTTTTCGTGAAAAAGCGCTCCCCGAACCTGATCCTCTATAATCCTTAAGGTTCGCTCTTCTTGAGGTAAATCTTTTTGCGGATTTAAAGCTTCAATACGCGCCACTTCAGCAGGCTCCAGGGGGGTTTCGGGAACTTTAAAGTTGTATGCGTTTTTAACAATATATTGCGAAACTTTTTCCTTGATATCGGATTTTTTACTTCCCGGTTGAATATCCAAATCTTCGAATACTTTTGTAAGTCTTTGAAGTGAGTTCTTGTCGCCCAATCCTATGTGAGCAACTTTTTCGCGATTCCCACTCAAGACTTTTGCCAGTAAGGCTTTACTGCCAACACAGTTGCTCTCCGTTTTACTTAGCAAGATAGCATGATTTTGTTGATCCACTCGATTATCATCAAGAACACCTGCTTGCCTAGCCGCTTTTTGCAGGGCCGGATCCATATCCGTTAAAACTTTCACATCTTTTATTTTGTCTCCTATATGGCTTTGTAGCGAATCCATCAATTCCTTTGCATCCATTGAAACCAAAATATCGAGTTCTTTTTGGGCTCGCTCAACCAATGCTGTCCGGCATTCACTGTCTAGCATCGGTGCGGCGTCAGTGGCAGGCCGATAGCATTCTGCGTGATCCAAATCTGTAATTCGCTCGCCAGTACGCTGCGCGGCTTTTGACAGCCCCTTGAGAATTTCCGGATCATCTGAAGACCCATCAGGACGTATATATCCTTGAACGGATTTTGTTGCTTCCGCCAAGATGACGTTAACGCCTTTCTCCTGCAGCGCAACCGTGAGCTTTGCCAAATCCTGAGGTCGATCCTTTTTCCCCATCCATTTACTAGGCGCATGCAGAATTACTGTGCTATTTTTATCCAGTTTATTTTCCTTCAACGCCTTATGAACAATGTTAAGCGACCGCCCGGTATGTCCACCGCCAGTTGGAGAATACCCGACAACCAATATATTGCCTTTCTCTGCCGAATTTTTAAGCACATTTGAAATGAAGCCCCCTTCCTTCCGTGATTTGCTCGGATATTCTTTGATGGCCGTTTCTGCTTTCTCCGAAAGCTTTTGCACTTCAATTTTTTGGTTGCTCGTATTTTGATCGGGTCCTGAATTTCGCATGGGAAATGTCCTTTTAAGGTTTTTCATGACCACATAGTCATGCCCTTATTAAGTCGACTTAAAGGACTACCAGTTCCACTCACATGAGAAATTTTTGAAAACTTTCACTTTCCTTTGACATATTTTCAGCCAGCATTGTCCATTTTTAGAACAAAATATTCGAGCATCTAGCGTTAGTGCAACCAGACGGCCGTACTAGCCACCGAGGACACCTCTCATCTTTCCCGCCAATCCAATTTAGTCATTTGATGCATCAGCCTGCGAAATTTCATTTTCCAGCTCTCTCAAAGCCATAAATGTCTGCGTTGTGGGCCTTCTGCTGCGGTCCGCTCGCGCGAATGCCTTTCCGTCAGCTTCTAGCTCTTCCTTGGGGCTTTTATCATTAGCGAGAGCAAGGAGAAGGGCTTTTGTTTTATTAAGCAAATGAATATCACTTTCCAAAACATCGTCCCCGGGGTTTACTCCAATAGTTATCTTCCATTTCTCTTTACTGGCAAGATCGCGAGAAAGATCTTTTAGGGAAATTGAAATCACTTCACCTCTTTTCTTTTTATCTTTTAGCTCAATATAAGCATCTTTCAACCTATCTCCATTGGTTAAATTTTTCTTAACGTAAGCAAGCAACTGATGGGCCATTGCCGAAAATCTCTCATTGGCTCTTTTCGCCGCAGAGTTACGCGATTTGACGTCAATGTGATTGACCGTCTCCTCTTTCTTCTCTTCTGTCTTCGCAAATAAAGAGTTATGGGCAGCACTAATAGCATTAGAACGTCGAATGCGCGAATTCAGCTTTTTAGTTGTACTATCCGCGCCGTATTTTCTGTCAGCATTAGAAAATCCGCGTTCAATATACCCATCAAGGCTTTTTAGAAATTCTGCTTCGGTGGTCACCCGCGTATTGGGCGCCACCCTCATCATCCCTGCACGTGAGCCTCCTTTGCTGCGCAAGTAGGCATGGATATCATTGCTCGGTGCGCCTTTATTGGTAATGCCGTCACCATCGGCCACCTGCGCCAAACTCATTGAATTGACGCCTGGAGTTGCTTTCGGACCACAGAAAAGAAACATTGTTTCCTTGTAAGCCTGCGGTGCAGGTTTTTTAGCCAGCTGCGCCTTAATATGCGAAGCGATCAATTCCTGGTTGAAGTGCTCGGAAATATATACAATATTTTTAACTTTTGCTTTCTCATACCGCACTGAGTCGTGGCAAAGTACGCCCTGGGTCCGCCTATCGATCTGCGGGCCGGCGGCATTGGGAGAATTTTTCAGGAAATACGCAACAGCCTTATCTCTAACCTTTGCTCTGGACGTCACTGGTTTCGCACCAATTGCATCCAGCGCAGTCTCCATTTTCCCAAGAATATTCCTTTCATTTCTCCTGAACGTCTCGGCCAGACCGGCTGCATCGCCTTTTTCGTGGGATTTCAGCCTGAACTTCATGTCGTTTTCCTGCTGATTTATCGTATGCTCGGCGGGAACACCTGCCTCTCTTGCCGCGTCTTGCAAGGAGTGATTCGAATCGGTCAGAATCCTGACCTTTTCCGCCATGGCATCCGCCCCCATGATCTTCTTCAAGGAATTCATCAAATCCTTGGTACTTAGCAATGGAGCACTCTCAAGCTGTTGGAGAGAGGTCGTGAGGGCTCCAAGTTCATCTTCTTCAGTTGATGGCAGCTCTTCCTTCTTAAGTGCTTTAAGGAAGCTAGCGTCTTCCAGGCCGGCAATCTTTGAAGTTTTTCGCTTGAACACAGATAGACGATCATTGTGCAAGGCATCGTTAAGTGATTTAGGCGCCTCTGCAATCAGGACATTGATATCTTTCTTCTGCAGCTCCAATTGAAGTTTTTCCAATGCCTTTAACTGCCCCATATTCTTCTCATGGCCAGACACATGCAGAACTACGGTGCTACCTGCACTTAAAGTGTTTTTTCTCAGCGCCTCATGAATGACATCAAGCGACTTCCCTCCTTGCTCCCGGCCATTCGCCGCGTACCCCACCACCAGGACGGACGCGCCAGGCGTCTCCTTGGTTCTATTCAGCGCCTGCCGGATATCGCTTTGCCTGGATAGATCCGGTTTAAATTCGGGCGTTTGTGTTTTTTGAAATAGCATCTTCACGGTGCACTGTCCTTTGAGGGATGGATTCACGACCAATTGGCCACGTCTGTTGAGTCGAGCCAAAGCGATGGCGGTTCCCGTCGCAAGGACATTTTTCCCATTCAAGGCCTTACTCGTAGTCGTAGTCTTCTAGCGCGCCGCCTCGGGCGTTAGGTTGCGGTAGACCCGCGCCGCATAGCGCAGGCGTGTGGCCGCTTTAGGGGAGTTGTAGGCGCCGACCGCCGTCCACGAGTTGCCAAGCTGGTGGATGTTCTGGGCCAGTATCCAGGCGCCGACTTCGATGCTGACGCAGGGTTCGTACAACTGCGCCTCGGTGATGCCGTGCCGCCGCAAAACGGGCAGCCAGCTGCTGTTGATCTGCATCAGGCCAATGTCATAGCTGCCGTTCGCGTTGCTGCGGTTGATGGCCCTGGGATTCAGATTCGATTCGGTCTTGGCGATGGCATGCAGCAGGTAGGGACTGATGCCGTATTTGGCGCCGATCTCGTGCCAGCAAGCCTGCGCCGGAGCCGCGCCCAGCATCCCTAGACAAACCACGGCCATGGCGGCGGAACGGTATCCCATGCTCAGTTGCCGTTAAAGATGGTCAGCGAAATGCTGGACCGGTTTCCCGCAGCCCCGTCCGCAGGATTCTGCAGCTTGACCTGCACCTCCACTGTATTCTCGGGAATCTGCTGCAAGGGGATAAATGCTCCGATACGTATCCGTCCCAGGCCACTCTTCGTGTCGGTGGTACAGCCACCTACAGCGCGCTCGCTTGCGCCGGGAAGAAGGAATACTTCCGCTTTCGAGTCGTTTTCATCGCTGGTCTGGCAGAAACCGCTACCGGTAAGGAATAAGGGCCGGGAGCCAGGCAGATCGGCCAAATTGATGGTAAATGTTGGACTCGAGTCGTTTTTCGCACTGCTGTTGTACGTAGCCTGAAACGCGGTGCTGACGATGGCCGATTCGGCCAGCGCGCGCCATTTACCCTGCTGGCAGGACAGCAGCGAACCGCTGGCGTCCCGCGCCAGCAGGCCGTTGGCGGCGCAGGCGGCGCGCAAGGTAGCGCCATCCCCTATCATTGCCTCAGCCGCTGTCAGGCTGCCGGGCAGCGCCAAGCGCCCGCTCTGGTCCACCATCAGCGTCGTCCACGCGCTGCCATTCCAGCGGAAAGCGCGCGCCAGGTTGCTCACCATGCGCACGTCGCCGCTCTGGTTGCCGCTGGCCGGCAAGGCAGTGAAAGCGGGAACCGGCTCGCGCCACATGCCGCCTGGCCGGCGCCATACGCCCAACCGGCAGTGCAGCACGGCGCCGCTGGCATCGACAGCGACACGCCCATAAGTCGCGGAGTTACCGGCCACGCACAGACTGTCCGAGCTGGATTCGGTGGCCTGCGCCAGCATCTGCAAGGGAGTTTCCATGCGATTCAGCTGCGGCTGGCCCGGCACGGCATAGCGGTACAGGAAGTCGCTCGACAGCTGGCCCGGCCCGTCGAAGAACAGGGCGCTGGCTAGGCGATTGGCGCTGGCCGCCGTCCCGGAGCAGCTGGCGCCGCCGAAGCCAGCCATCGGCATCGACCAGGACTGGTAAGCGCCCTGCGCGACAGCCGGTACGCCCGCTGGGATAAAGCCTCCCCCCCGTCCGGCGAGGGAGGCCACATAAGCCAGGTTTTTTGCTGGAATCGCCGCTCCGCCTTCACCAAGCACCAGGGCGGCGAGCTGTCCCGACGATGCTGGCAATACCAGCACGCAGGGACTTTGGCCATAGGCGTTGGTTTTGGGCTGGTGTGCCGGCAGATAGCCGTTTTTTTTCAGCGTGGTCAGGTCGATGCTAGTGGTCACACCCAATGCGGACAGCTTCTGCAGCGCCGCATAGTTGGCATCGATATAGCGGCGCGCGGCCTGCGTGAGCTGCGCCTGGTAAAGCGCGGCCTGCTGGCTCTTGCTGTCTTCAAGCGCGCCATCGGTCCATGCCATGATCCCGGCCAGGCCCAGCATGCCCACCGCCAGTGCGCCTACCAATTCGATCATCGAAACCCCTCGCTGCCTGCGCATGTCTTCCCTTCCGTCTCAACGACTGTTGAAAACGCGGATACGGGTATCGGCGCTGTTGCTCCGGTCTCCCAAGGTCTCCAGTGTGACCTTGAGCTTTACCGCATTTTCAGGAATTTTCTGCAGCGGTATAGGCGTCGAGCTGACGACCTTCCCATCGCCATCGGCGCTTTGGGCTATGCAGCCGCCGGCATAACCAAGGAAAGTATTGCCCGCATTGAGAAATTCGATTCGAACAATGGAGGAAGCGTCGCTATAGGACGAACAGCAGGTATCGCCCGCAATGAACAGCGGCCGCGAGCCCGGCAGTGCCTGCAAGTCGACACTGGTCTCGATTCTGGGGTTGCCCGCCCGCAGTTCCAAATAATTCTGATATACGAGATCGGTGGTTTCAATTTCGACGAACTTGCGCCATTTGCCGCGCTGGCAGGACAGCAGCAAACCGGCAGCATCCCTGGCCAACAGCCCTTCCGGCTCGCAGGCATTGTGGTGAACCACGACCCGCTCCAGCAGCATCTGGTCGGCGGTGACGCGGCCCGGCACGGTCAGATTGCCTTCCTCGTCGACCGCCAGCGCGGCCCATGAGGCGCCGTTCCAGCTGAAGGCGCGTCCCGTATCCAGCGTCAGCCGCACATCGCCCGTCTGGTTGCCGCTGGCTGGCAAGGCCAGAAAGCTGGAAACCGGATCTTTCCAGGAACCGCCCGCGCCGCGCCAGACACCGAGTTTGCAGTTCAGCAGACCGCCGCTGGCATCGACCGCGATGCGGCCATAGGTCGTCGCATCGCCCGCCACGCACAAGGCATCGGAACTGTTTTCCACGGCCTGGGCGCGCATGTGCAGCGGCGTATGCATCTGATTCAGCTCGGGCCGTCCCGGCAGCGCCTTACGGTAGACAAAATCGGAAGCCAGTTGGCCGGGACCATTAAAGAACAGGGCGCTGGCCAGCCGGTTGGCCGCCACCGCAGTGGCAGAGCATTTCGCCGCCTTGAAGCCAGCCAGGGGCTGCGACCAGGAACTGAAGGCGCCGCGCGCGATCGTAGGCGCATCGGCGGGAATGTAACCGGCTCCAGGGCCAGCGCCGGCAGCGACGGCTGCGATGGACTTGGCTGGGATATCGCGCCCGCCCTCGCCCACCACCAGCGCATCGAGCTGTCCCGGCTTACTTTGGCGTATCAGCACGCAAGGCGTCTGGCCGTAGGCATTGGCGGCCTGCACGTTCTGCGGCAGATGGTTGTCCGTCTTTAGCGTGTCGGCCGTAATCGCCGTGGGCGCACCGCCGTTGGTCAATTTCAGCAACTGATCATAGTTTGCATAGATGTTGATGTATTTGGCCGCAGCTGCGGTCATCTGCGCCTGGTACAACGCCGCCTGCTCGGCGCGGCTCTCCTCCAGCGACGATTCGACCAGGACAGCGATACCTGCCACCAGCGCGCTGCCGATCGCCAGGGCGCCCATCACTTCGATCAGCGTGAAACCGCAATTATGTCCGCGCATGCTCATTCCATTCAATTCAGGGGCGCCAGCCAGACCGGAGCCAGATTCGGCACCGCCGTGGACAGGACGATGCCGGTGTCGCCGAAGGCCGGCGTATGCAGCTTGCCGCCGCGCGCTTCGCCGGCCAGCATCGAATAGCGCGACACCCGCTGCAGTTCGGCGGCAAAGCCCAGCGGCGGTGGCGACGATGCATACACCGTGACCATGCCGCCGTCCACGTAATTGCTCCACCAGGGCAGGCGCACATACCAGGACGGAAGAGCGAGTTTGGCGTCGGCCACCGTACCGCTAAAGCCGGCATGAGCGGCCGCATAAGCCACCACGGCAGAACGGTAAACCGCCATGTTCTGCGCCAGATCTTCGGCACGCGCCGCCACCGTGCGCGCCGGTTCGGCGCGGCTGGACAGGGCTGCGTGACCAGCCACTGCGCCCAGCGCAAACAGAAGCCAAAGCATCCACATCGCCCTGTCCTCCCCGGCAGCTCAGGTGGCGGTCCAGACGATGGTATTGCTGGCCTCACTGCAGGACACGGCAGCAGCGGCCGGGGTGATCGGCAGCGGCGTATCCGCGCCCGTATTGACCTTGACCGAGGTCCAGTCGTTGCCGCCGCTAACCATGCTGACGCAGACGTCCTTCGGCACCGCGCCATAAGTGATCTTGAATGTATTATTGGAACCTCCGACCGTGACGGCGCCATTCCAGCTGTTCTTCAAGGTGGTACCACTGACAAAAAGCGAACTCGGATACGCTTTCGCCTTGATCAGGGTCTCGGTCAAATCCGCCGTGCCATAGCCATCCGCCTGCCCCATGAACAGCTTCTTGACGCCGGTGCGAATCGAGGTCAGCTCGCCGTGGCTGCGGTTGGTGTTGGCGCTGCCGAAGGCGCTGGTCAGCAGCGAAACCGCGCCAAGAATGACGATGGCGGCGATGCCGAGATAGGCAATACCTTCCAGCAGCGAAGCGCCGCGCTGGAAATGGCGGCGGACCAGACGGCCAGCTGCGCGTTGACAGATCGAAGTCATGATGATTTCCTTTTTAAGTGGGTTAAGTTATTGCATCGCGCGCGTCATCGCGGCGATTTCCTGCTGAATGCCAAAAAAACCTGTCACCAGCCAAGCCACAACCAGTGCCAGGGACACAATCGCAATACCGTTCAACACCTTCATCTGGGCCGACACCCTTTCCACGCCCGTTTCCAGCCACTCGTCGGCCAGCAGCTTGAGCGCATCCGAAAAGCCGCGGTAATCGGCGTAGATGCACAGATCCTCGACAATTTCCGGCGAGGGGAAACCGTAGCCCGCGTTGCGCAGCGCCTCGCCGCAATTCAAGCCGGACTTCACGCCCATGAGCGCGCCATCCAGCCGCTCGCGCAGCCAGGGACTGGCGCCGGCCGACAGGCGCAGCAGCGCCTTCTCCACTGTGATGCCCGAAGCCTGCAGCGCCGCAAACGCCATCAGGAAGCTGCTGCCGGTGATCAGGCGGTAGATCGAATACGGTGCCAGGCGGTCGGCCACCACCCGCGTATTGCCGCACCAGCGCGGCATGGAGAGCAGCACCACAGCCACCAGCGCAGCCAGCGCAAGCAGCAGAAAAGGCATCCAGCCGCGCACGAATTCCGACATCAGGAACAGCGAGCGGGCCGCGCCGCGCCAGTGCGTGGGATCGACCATGCGCGCGAATTCGGGAATGACGTTGGCGCCGAAGATGTAGATATAGGCCGCGATCATGGCCGCAATCGCCAGCGGATACGCCAGGCCGCCCACCACCGCGCGCCGGATGCGCTGCCCCGACTGCACCACATTGATGACCGCCATCAGCGCATGCTCGATGCGGCCAGACTGCTCGCCCGCGCCGATGATCATCTGTTCGGCCGGTGGCACCCAGCCCGCCATGCCGTCCGACAGGCGCTGGCCGTTCTGCACCGCGCGGCGCCAGTCGTCAAGCACGATGGCCAAGGCTTCCTTCGGCTTGCGGCCGCCGTCGGCGGCGCGCAGCTGCATGTCTTCCAGCACTTTGAGCAGGGGCAGGCCGTTGGCCAGCATGGTGGCGATCTTGCGGTACAGGCGCAGGCGCGCGGCATCGCTCAGCTGCGCCTTGGCCCACCAGCGGTTCAGGTCAAGCTGCATGGCCCGCCTCCCCGAGCTGTCCCAGCCGCTCCAGCACAGCCGGCATGCATGCGGCCCCCGGTTCCCATTCACGCCCGTGCCGCGCGCCGCGCCAGGCCTCTGCCACGTTGAGATGCCCCACCGCCCGTTCCGCCATGCGCGGATCGACGCTGCCGGCGGCAACCTTGTCGATGGCATGCTGCATCAAGGTTTTGCCATCGAGTTCGGACAGCCAATAGGCCATCGCCAAGCCTTTTTCGCCTGCACGGATATGCTCGAAGAAGCGCGCATCCGTTGCGATCACCTCGGCCACTACGGTGCGGCCGATGGTGCCGTGCTGGCGGCAATGCACGCAGCCATCGCCCGCGATGCAGGCCTGCCCTATCGCTGCGCCCAGAACGCGCTGCAGGCGCGCCAGCAAAGCTTCGCCAACCTCGTGGCGATGGGCCTGCAGGTTCTTTTTGCAATGCGGGCAAAGCAGCTTGACCAGGCGCTGGCTGACCAGGCCACTGACCACGCTGTGATCGGCCACCATCGCCAGCGGCAGGCCCAGATCGACCAGACGGTCGATCACCGCCATGGCGCTGTTGGCGTGCACCGTGGTCCAGACCTGGTGGCCGGTCATGGCAGCGCGCAGCGCGCTCTGGGCCGAGGCGCGGTCGCGCACCTCGCCGATCATGATGGTGTCCGGATCGAGCCGCATGGCGTTGGCGATTGCCGCCGAATACAGGCGCGAACGTTCGTCCTCGCTGCCGGCGTTGGTGATCGAAGTCTGCACCGCCCCTTCGATCGGGTATTCGATGGGATCTTCCACCGTGATGACGTGCAGCTTCCCTTCGGATTCCAGGATCTCGCCCGCCAGCAGGCGCTGCAAGGTGGTCGACTTGCCCGAACCGGTCGGCCCGCTGATGATGTTCATGCCCTGCGGCTGCTCCTTGAACAGCTGCAGCAAGGCCGCGTGCTCCTCAGAAAAGCCCAGTGGACGCACATCGATTTCATCGCCGGCATCGTTGTAAAGCAGGCGCAGCACCATCACGCTGCCCTCCCCCGTTGGCGCAGTGGCGATACGCACGCCGTACAGCCTCTCGGGCAGCTTGTCGCGGTCGCCGATGCTGGCGTCCTGGCGCTCGTTGGGCTTGTAGGCATTGTCGGACACGGTGGTCATGGCGCCGTACAGCGTCGCCAGCAGGCGTTCTCCGAAGTCGCGCGGATGGCCGCTTACCTTGACCAGATCGTTGTGCACGCGGAAGTAGATCTCGGCGCTGAACCTGCGCACCCGGATATGGATGTCGGAGGCGCGCTGCTGACAGGCGGTATTCAGCAGTTCCTTGGCCGTCTGCTGCATGCGCGAGTGGTCGAGACGGGCCGCGCCGCCGGAATCCGCCTGGTAGGTCTGGCTGATCTTGTCGATGCGGGTGAAGACGCGCTGGAACGGCCGCCCCATGCGCTCCAGCCGCGCGCAATAGGACAGCACATGGGCGTTCATGGCCTGGCCGTCGGCCACCAGTAGACGGCCATCGGCCAGCAGGCAGACGAACTTCATTTCTTCCGCGCTGGCAGCGAAGTCGCCCTGACGGCTCAACACCGCAGCGCCGGCAACGGCGGGCGTCTCGGGACGCGCCAGCACCGGCTCGGTCCTCATGGCGCGCTCCTCGGCATGGAGGGTGGCGGCAGCGGCATGCCGGCCGGCAGGGGCGCCATCGCTCCCTGCTGCGGCACGGCGTCGCTGCTGGCCAGGCGATAAGGCTTGCCGCCCTTGCGCTGCACCAGCACCGCGCCGCGCGCTACCGATACCACCTTCAAGCCATCCGGCAGCACATCGCCTGCCTTGACGTCGACCTGGCCGCCATTATTCATCTGCAGCGTGGCGTATAGCGGCGTGCCGACGCCTTCAATGGCGCGCACGGTCGGATTGCCGGCCGCCGGTGCCGTGGATGAAGCAGCAGCCAGCCGCCCGATCTCGGCCTGGCGGGTGGCAATCTGGGCCAGCACATCAAGCTTGCGCGCGCGCGCCTTCAGCAGCGTGGTTTCGGCTTCCAGCTGGGTCAGATCGGCGGCGGCGCTGTTCTGCGCCAGCGCCGTGCATGGCAATATCCATCCCAGCGTGACGGCCAGGACCAGCAGATTGACTTCAATTCGCATAAATGACTCCTTCAATAAACCATTCGCCCGCCCGGTAGCTCAGCTTTTCCAGACGGATGCCGGGATCGGTCAGCACGGCCGCCACCATCGGCGGCGGCATGGGGCCGGCCTGCACCGACAGGCTGTATGTGCGCCAGGTGGGCATGGGCGGCGGCGTTTCCGTGCCGGGCAAGGGAGCCGGCGGCACGGGATTGGGCAGCAGCGCGATCTTGGGTTCCAGTCCAAGCAGCTGGAAACGGCCGATCAGCCCTGCCAGCAGCGGCTGCGCAGGCGCCAGCGCCTCGTCGCCGCCTTCCGCCAGCGTCAGCGCTTGGGTGTGGCGGGCGCTGGTGCCGCCCAGGTCGATCTGGGCCTGTGGCAGCTGCGCGCGCAGATAGGCCACGCTGGATTCGCCGCGCGTCCACTGGTAGCTCATTTGCTGGGACGTGCACTGGAATTCGCCAAGCGCCCAGCCGCCCGCCGCCATCAGTTCCGGCGCGGGACGGCATGAAGCCGCCAGCACGGCCGGCAAGGGCTGGCTGCGCCAGGGATGGGGGACGGCGGTGGCAGCCATCTGCAATTGGCGGCGCGCGGCTTCCATGGCCCGCGCGCGCTCCTCTTCCTCCAGGCGGGCCTGATGCAGGCGCCAGGCCGCGAAGCCCGCGGCGCCAAGCAGCACGCAGGCCAGCCCCGCCAGCGCCATATGCTTGCGCTGCTGCGTGCGAGCCGCTGGCCGCAGCGCATACTGGGCGCCGGCGAAACGGCGGCCCGGCTTGCGCGGCAAGAGCTCTTCGATACGCTTGGCGTTGAAGTTGTGGAAGCCCTGCTCCACCAGTTCCGGCTCGCCCAGCACCACGTTCCAGCCGCCCAGCCCATAGTCTCCATGCAGGCGCTCCAGCACTTCTTCGCGGCTGCCCGCAAAGTCGCCGTTGGGCAGGAAATTCCCGTCGCGCACGGCGAAGTAAGCCCAAGCTGTGTCGTTAAGGCGGAAGGCACCCAGCCAGTTCTGGGCCGGCTGCTGGCGGCTGTCGTAATAGGCGCCGTCGGCGCTGACCGTGCGCGCCACGGCCGCCGCCAGCGACACCATGCCGCGCTGCGCGCCGTCCTTGCCGCTGGCGTAGCCCGCCTGGGCGGCAGCATGCTCCTTGCGCAGCACCATGAGATCGGCGTCGATCTTGTGCGCCAGCGCAAAGGCCTCGGCGCGCAGGTCGCGCGGACGCGACAGCGACTGCCAGAACAAGCCGCAGATAAAGCTGGTCTTGCCCAGCGGGACAATATGGATGGCCATGTGGTCCGTCCCGCCTCAGGCGCCAGCCATGGCGATCGGGGTAATCAGGATCACGATGATCTCGCGGGCGCTGTGCGCCTTGCTGCCGCCGCCCAGCAGCATATTCCCCGGTTTGCCCGTGCCTTGGCGGTCAAGATCGTCGGCCACCTGCTCAAAACCGCTGACGACCAGGGTTTCGCCCGAACGCATCGCCACCCGCTGCAGGAAGTTGCGCGTATCCAGCTCTGGAGTCTGGATCATGCTGTTCTGGCTGCGCACCTGGTCCAGGCGGCGCAGGCTGGAAATATCGGTGCCGAATTGCAGCATGACGGTGCCGTTGCTCAGCAGATGCGGCAGGATGGTCATATTGAAGCCGGAGGTGATCACGCCCGGCGTCAGCGTGGTGCTGGCGCCGATATTGGCGGTCAGCGTGGTTTGCGAGGACTTCAGGTAGCTGGTCTGCTTGGCGACCTGCACCGGCACCGGCTGGTTATTCAGCGTCACCACCGAGGCCGAGGTTTCGCGCCGCACCTTGCCCTGGCCGGACAAGGCTTCCACCATCACCGAGGAACCGGCGAACTTGCTGCTGGACGTGGCTAGCACCGCCGCCGAGAACGCCGTGCTGCCAGCCGCGCTGCCAAAGGTATTCTTGATGCCGTAGCGGTTGGACAGATTGCCATACACCAGATTCCAGTCGATGCCGTAATGCTCGTCTTCGCTCAAAGTCACAGCCAGCACGGTAACGTTGAGCATGACCTGGCGCGCCAGTGCCTTGTTCTCGCCATCGATGAACTGTCCCACGCGCGCCAGCACATCCGGCGTATCGACCACGGTCAGGCTGCCGGTGGCGGGCGAACCCACGACCTTGCCATGCGGCGAAAGCATCGAAGTCACCGTCTTTTCGATGCTGCCGAAGACTGACAGCTGGGATTTGACGGCCGTATTCTGGCTGTTATGGGCGTTGCTGGAGCTGCCGCTCGCGCCGCCATTACTGCTGCCGCCATTGCCGCCCGAGTCGCTTTCGCCACCTGCCGAACTGGTGGCGACGCTGGCGCTCAGGGCGGATTCGCCTGGAATGGCGCTGATCTGGAAGGTCTCGCTTTCCGTGTAATAGAACTGGATGCCGCCCTCGGCATATTTCCAGAACACGCCGAAGCGCGCCGCGACGGTATCGAGCAAGCCTTGCAGCGTGCCTTGGGAATACACGATGCGCTGAGCAGCGCCGCGCGGGCCGGCAGCGGATGAGGCGCCGGACGGCAAGGCCAGCGGCGGCACCGCCATGCTATTGCCGGGGGCCTGGCCAGGGACTTGCCCCGCCGCGCGGGATGGCGACTCGCCAGTCTGCGCCGCGGCAATCGCCACCGCCTGCTGCGTAACCCTGGCCGGCATCCCCGCGCGCAGGCTGATGCGTTCGGCGAATTCGGCCAGCGAATCGACCGAACGGTCGAAGGTGGCTGGCGCCTGGAATACGGCCGGCAGTTTGCTCAGCTTGACCGGCGTGGTCGCCAGCCATAGACCGTCTTCATACGTCACCAGCGGCGCGGGTTTGGCTGGAGCCTCGACCTGGCCGACTGTTTTCAGCAGGCGCGTGGCGCGTTCATCGGTCTGCGCGCTGGCGCCGCTGATTTTCTCCTGCAAACCGGCGCAGCCGGCCAGCAGCAACACCCCGGCCAACAGGGCGCAATTCGTGGTACGCATTATTCGGTTCCTTTCGCAACGATCCGAAGTACGCGATTACCCCGGTACATGATGGCCTTCACCGGCACCTCTGCCCGGCCCAGGCTTTGCGCCACCGCCTCCACTGCCGTCTCGAAACTGCCGGTGATCGAGGAGCGCGCGGCAACCGGATAGTCGACCGCCAGTTCCCAGGACAGCTGCCAGCCGGCGCTGCTGGTCCAGCGCTCCAGCGCCGTCCGCACAGAGCGGTCGGCAGGCAGGATTTCCCAGGTGGGCAGTACTGGCGCCGGTTTCTTCTCCGCTACTGGCGTGGCGGATGCAGCGGAAGCTGCAGAACTTCCGCCCGCCGCCGCATTGGGCGTGGTGGCTGCGGTTCGCGCAGCGGCTGGTGCCTGCGTGCCGGTGGCCGATGCGGCGGTGCCATTGGATACAGGGGCAGTGCCGGTGCCTGCGGAGGCGGCGGCGGGTGCAGCCGATGCTCCGGCGCTCGACGGAGCAGCAGCAACTGCGGCGCCAGCGGCAGGGGCTCCAGCAGTAACAGTAGCTGTGGGCGCGCCCGTCGGGGCTGCGGTGGCGCTGGATGCGACAGGCGCAGGCCGCCCAAGGGCCGCGGGAGCCGGCGTAGGCAAGACCGCCGTCACTGGCGCGAGGCGCGGCGCTGATGGCGCAGGCAATCCGGGCGATGCCACACTCTGGCCCTCCCGCGCGCCGCCCACCCTGGACGACTGGTTCGCATACTGAAGCGCCGTCTGCACCGCCGACTGGATCGCCGTCTGCGTGGTGGTCTGGATCGCCATCTGCATCACCGCCAGCGAAGCATCCTGCGCCGGGTTCGAGACTGGCTGTGCATGCGCCACCGGCGCCGGCTCCGTGGCCTCGGCCATTGGGCCGCGCTGCGTCAGCACTGCGCGGGTACGGCGCGGCGCCTCCGGCGATTCCGCCCGCGCCTCGCGCCGCATCGCCTGCTCCGTCGCAGCCCGTAACGCTGCGCTTTTTTCGCGCTGCGACAGTTGGCGCACCGTCACGCGGCGGGCGCCGAGCGCCACATCGAGCGACAGCTCTGGGTACGAATCGAGCAGGTCTTCCAGCACCTCGGTCCAGGCACGCCCGCCCGTCCAGGATACCGGCTCGTCCAGCAGCTCGCGCGCGATACCAGCCGTGCGCACCGTGAAGTCCCTTGGCACGATGGCGTTGATGGCTTGTCCGAGCGGCATATCGCGCGCCGCACCTTGGACCAGCTCCACCTGCCGCAGCTGCGCATTCGCGCCCGCATCGCGGCGGGCCGTTGCCGCGCAAGCCGGAACGGCAGTGGCAGCGCTGAGCAGAGCGCCTGCCGTGAGCAGCGCCAGTTTCTTTTTCATATGCATCTCAGACCCTTGGTTCATTACGAAGACTCCTGTTTGCTGCGCCATAAAGCGGCATGCCGCCGCTACTTAGTCATCAATAGCAACACTCGTGCCAGATGATTCGAAAACACAACAGCCCTTGCCAGTACAGGCGCCGCAGCTCGCGGCGGCCCGCGCGGAGCGAATACGCATTTGCAAAGCCGCAAGGATGCGGTGAACGGCATCGTGCAAGACTGCGCGGCACGAGCATTAAGTAGCGGGATGGCGGAGATAGTTCCGCGCCGTCAGCGCGGGGAGAAGAAAAAAACGGGAAAGTAGATGCAGCAGGGGGAAACGCCGCGCGATATGCCGCGCGCCACCGCTTGGGCAGCGCACGGGCGTTCTTTATTCCGACGGAGACTTGTAGTCCGCAAGATCCATTTCATACAACTTCATTTTTCGGTACAGCGTGGAGTAGTTGATCTTCAATTCGGCGCAGGCAGCGGCGCCCGCGCCATCATGCCGCCGCAAGGTTTCACTGATGACAGCCTTCTCCACCGAGGCCAGGATTTCCTCCAGCGATTGCGGCGCACACTGCTGCTCCGCGTCGCCCACCGACACCGGAATGCCAAGCTGGAACTGGTCCGCCGCGTTGCGCAGCTCGCGCACATTGCCGGGCCAGTCATAAGCCAGCAACTGCTGCAGAATTTCCCGCGTCGGCGTGGCTGCGCTTTGCTTGAAGCGCAGCGCCGCCTCCTGCACGAAATGGGCGAACAGCATGGCGATATCGTCGCGCCGCTCGCGCAGCGGTGGAATCTTCAGCGTCGCAACGCACAGGCGGTAGAACAGGTCGATGCGGAATTTGTCTTGCGCTCCCAGCTCCTTCAAGTCGGCCTTGGTGGCCGCCACCACGCGCAAATCGACGGCAATGGCCTTATTCTGGCCTAGACGCTCAACCTGACGCTCCTGCAGCACGCGCAGCAGCTTCGCCTGCAGATGCATCGGCATGGCTTCGATTTCATCGAGGAACAGCGTACCGCCGCAGGCATATTCGACCTTGCCCACGCGCTGTTTGGCAGCGCCGGTATATGCGCCCGCCTCATGTCCGAACAATTCGCTTTCGAACAAGGCCTCCGGAATGGCGGCGCAATTGACCGCCACGAAATTGCCCTTGCGCCCACTGAACTCGTGCAGGCAGCGCGCCACCATCTCCTTGCCCGCGCCGGTTTCGCCAAGAATGATGACATTGGCTGGCGCCGGCGCGATGCGCAGGATCAGGGCACGCAGCTCGCGCATGGCAGCGGCATCGCCGATCAGCACGCGCTCGATGCCGGAGGCAAAGGCCAGCCGGTCCAGCAATTGGCGGTTCTCCACCGTCAGGCGTCGCTGCTCGGCGGCGCGCCGCAGAACACCGATCAACCGTTCTTTTTCAAACGGCTTTTCGAGAAAATCGTAAGCGCCCTTGCGCGTGGCCTCGATCGCCACCGGAATATTGCCGCGCGCGGTCATCAGCACCACGGGCAGGCAGGCGTCGCGCTGGCGCAGCGTATCGAGCACGCCCATGCCATCCAGCTCGTCCTTCTCGCTCAGGAATAGATCGGTAAGCACCACGTCCGGCCCGATCTGCGCCAGTTGCGCCAGCGCTTCGTGGGCGCTGGCAAAGGCATGCGCCTTGAAACCGGCGCCCGTTACCGATTGCGCCACCACATGGCGCAGCATATCGTCATCCTCGATCACCACCACGCGGTAGGCGCAGTCTGCGCCCTGCCCCGAAACGCCCGCCACGCAGTCGGGCCGCGCTTCCATCTCGTCGGCGCGCCTCATGCCGCCGACTCCGCTGCCGGCAGCACGATGCAGAATTCCGCGCCGCCTTGCGGATGATTGCGCGCACTCAGCGCCCCGCCCATTTCATCAATGACTTCACTGGATAGGGCCAGGCCCAGGCCCAGGCCTTCGCCGGGCGGCTTGGTGGTGAAGAAGGCATCGAACAAATTCTCCATCACATGGGCGGCGATGCCGGCGCCATGGTCGCGCACCAGGATGGCCACCGCGCCGTCGCGCAACTCGCTCTCGATCTCGATGCGCTGGTCCTGCACGCCGGCTGCGGCATCCAGGGCGTTGTCGATCAGATTGACCAGGGCCAGTGTCAAGCGGTCGAAATCGGCCAGTACCGGATGGTTACCCACCCGCACCAGCAACTGGCGCCGTCCCGTCTTCACCTTGGGCGAGACCACGGCGCACGCATGTTCGACCGCCTCGCGCACCGAGACCTTGCCGCACTTGAGCGGCGTCTTGCGCGAAAAGCCTTCCAGCTGGCGCGACAGCTCGCTCATCTGCCCGGTGGCGCGCAGCAGCAGCGACAGGTTTTCCGCTGCCGAATCCACATCGCCATGGGCAATCAGGTCAATCGCATTCTCGACCAGTAATTGCATGCTGGCCAGCGGCCGCTTGATCTCGTGGTTGACGCTGGCGACCATGCGTCCTACGGCTGCCATCTTCCCCGCATGCACCAAGGCCTCGCGGCTGCGCGCGCGCTCGCGCTCGGAGTCCGACTCCACCTTGAGCAGGCGCGCGACATTGTGCTGAAACTGCTGCAGCGTTGGCTTGCGGCTGGCGGCGATGGCAAAACGCCCCGGCGCCGCCGCGCCAATCTGGATATCTAATCCGGTCCCCTCTTGCGCCTCGCCTTGATCACTACCATGATAAAACTTACCCGCCTGGCGCCTGTGATCGCCAACATTCATTTTTAATCTCCTTGAACCAAGCAGCGGAGCCATGTCGGCCCCACTTCAAATTGAGGCTTGAAACTTTTAATCGAGGCAAATAATATAAGGCCGCGGAAAACTTACATGAAATTAAACGCCAGCGCAATGGCGGCTCCGGCTATGCGCATTGACCGCGCAAGCCAAACCCAAAAAAAGGATGAAGTGTATGAATGCCCCTCTCGCACCGAGGCCGCGCGCGCGGGTTCTCATCGTGGACGATGCGCCGGCCCACTTGTGTCAGTTGACGCATTTGCTGGCCGAACAAAATTACACCGTGCTGGTTGCCAATTCCGGCGCGGACGCCATGCAGTTCATGGCGCTGAATGTGCCGGACATCGTGCTGCTGCATGTGCAGAAGCCCGGCATCGACGGCTACGAACTATGCCGCCACATCAAGGCCAGCGCGCGCCTGTGCGCCGTGCCCGTGATTTTTGTCAGCGCGGCGGACAGTTCGTGGGACCGGGCCAAGGCCTTTTCCTCCGGCGCGGCCGATTATCTGGCCCAACCCATCGCCGCCCCCGAAGTGCTGACCCGCCTGGAGACCCAGCTGACGCTGAACAGCCTGCGGCGCCAGCTCGAACAGCGCGGCCAGGAACGCAGCACCGAACTGCACAA
Source organism: Massilia sp. BJB1822 (assembly GCF_013369485.1). Lineage (GTDB taxonomy): Bacteria > Pseudomonadota > Gammaproteobacteria > Burkholderiales > Burkholderiaceae_D > Rugamonas. Next base: position 74,120 of record NZ_JABWEB010000012.1, on the reverse strand, counting down.
AGCCACGCTGGCCTTGCAGGAAAGCCGCCTGCTGCTGCGTACCATCATCGACAGCGCCACGGCGATCATCCATGTAAAAGATCCCGTGGGGCGCTATCTGCTGGTGAACAACCGTTTCCGGCAACTGTTCGGCACCGAGGACGAGGACTTGCGCGGCTTGCGCGACGCGGATATCTTCCCTGCGGAGACCGCGCAGGCGCAGGCCGCCAGCGAACGCCAGGTGCTGGCCACCGGCGCCAGCCTGGAATGCGAGGAAGTGTGGTTCCATGACGGCGCGCCGCATACATATATCGCCGTGAAATCGCCCTTGCGCGATGCGAACGGCAATATCTACGCGGTCTGCACCATCGCCACCGACATCACGGAACGCGTGCGCGAGGAAGCCATCCTCAGCGAACTGAATGCGATGCTGGAAAGCCGGCTTTCGCTGCGCCTGCCCGACTACGTGGCCGACGCCCACTGAAGTCAGTGCTGGCCGGAGCCGGAGCGGTAATGGCTGGCGGCCGTCGGCAGGGTCAGTCCGGCCAGCCCTTCATCCAGGACGGCATCCGTATCCGCGTCCATATCGAGCCGCTCGAAGCTGTTCTGCCAGCGCCGCGCATGCTGGGCGTAGCGTTCCAGCTTGCCGAACAGCGCGGCGGCGTTCAGGCGCGAAGCGACCATGCGGTCGAGCAGCATCACGCGCCCGCTTTCATGGTCGATCGAAAAATGCGGGCTATCGGCCGCGAACATGAATAGATTGCTTTCCAGGACGCGCTGCAGCACCTCGGCGCGCCAGCGCCATGGCGGCTCGCCAAAATCGCAGAACAGCAGCAGGCTGTCGGCTTCTTCGCCGGGCAGCAAAGTCAGCGCAACGCCGGCAAAGGCGATCTGGGCGCCATGCGCCAGGTCGCCGGTGGGGACAATGCCATACAGATGGCACAATTCTTCAATCAATGCATGGTAATGACGGGACGGCATGGTTAGGTGTTCAAGCCTTTCTGACGGACGAGGCGGATGGACAAACTGCTGGCGAGTTATACATGGGCGTAATAGCAGGCATCGTGCCAAGCGCACTGCTAGCGCCAGTTCCGTGTTGTGGCAAGGGTTTGCGCGGCGTGGCAGCAGCAGGGCATGATGCGCCGCATTGCATCCCTGAACGATGGCGCGCGCCTGCGCCGTGCAGCACTGCCATCAAGCCAGCTGCTCCAGCTTGAGCTGGGCGCGGGCGCGCGAAATGCGCGAGCGCACAGTGCCGATGGGAATGGCCAATTCATGGGCCGCCTCCGCATAGCTCAGCTGCTCGTCGAAGACCAGGTGGACCACGGCGCGCGTATCGTCGGACAGGCGGGCCAGCACGTCGGAGACGCGCTGCATGATCTGGTGCGACTCCACCAGATCGGCCGGGCCGCGCCCCGCTTCGTCCACCAGCTCGCACACTTCGATATCGTCGAAGACGTCGCGCACCCGGCTGCGGCGGTAGTGGTTGCGGATCAGGTTCAAGGCAATGCCGAACAGCCAGGTCTCGGGACGCGACTGGTATTGGAACTTGTCGCGGCAGCGCATGGCTTCGAGCAGGGTTTCCTGCGCCAGGTCGTCGGCGTCCTCCACGCTGCCGACGCGGCGGCGGATAAAGTTATGCAGACGCCGGCCCTGGGCGCGCACCAGCTGCTCCAGTTCGTGCAATTGCAGGGTTTCAGTGACGGTCGAGATTTCCGCATTCGAGATGTGCATGACAGGCTCCACGATTTAAAAAGAGGGATTCGCGCTACATCCATCTCTTTGGCAATTCGTGTGCCAGCTATTGAAATAAAACTAAACCATTGAATTAAAAGGATATTTCACAAAATACCCAGGCATTGCCAGCCGCGTCGGGATTTTAAGTTTTTAAAATTTCGCACAAGTTCTTGAGCAAATACGCAAAATGCGGCCGTCGAAAGACGCCGGATTGCTTACTTTCCCACCAAATAATTGGTCCAGCCATATTCGCGCGCAATTGCACGCAATACTTCGTCGAGCAACGGCGCGCCGTTGTCACTATTGGTCATCACGACGGCGCCTTGGCCAGTCGAAGCGTACGCAAACATCATATTGCGGAAACCTTGCGTACCACCGCTATGCCGGAAGCTTTCGCGCGCATCGGACTTTTCGCCCAGGAAGAGGCCAAGACCAAAAGTCTCAATACCGGGAGTGAGCATTTCAGCCGTCATCTTCTGCGACAACACCTTGTTCGACTTTCCTGCGAGGCTATCCTGTATTTCGATGGCGAAGCGGGCCAGGTCAGATGGCGTGGTCCACATGGAGGCGGCGGCCATCTCTGGATAACGATGCCATTTTCCTGGCACGACGCTGCCATCGGCAAGGTAGGCGTGCGATGCCATGGCCTCCCATGCGGCGGGCAGCGTAAAACTGCTCTCATGCATGCCGATCTTGTTGAGTACAGCATGCTGCACGAATTGCTCAAACGGTTGCCTTGCAGTCTCCGTCAGCAGAAGCTGGACGATCTCGTACCCTCCGCCGGAATAGCGCCACTCGCTGCCGGGCAATGCCTTCACGCGCACAGGATCGGAATTGGCAGGGGCTTTTCCTTCGAGTACCTCAAGCAGGCTGGGAAGGGGCTGGCCTTCAGGATAGCCAAGGTAGCCGTGTACGCCGATACCGGCCGTATGACTGAGCAGAGCACGCAATGTGACCTTGCGTCGTGTAGTGAATTGATTGTCCGGTATTTTCCAGGCAGTCAGATACTGGTTGACGTCCTTGTCCAAAGCGAGCTTGCCGGCCTGCACAAAGGATAAAGCGGCCATTGCCGTCACCGGCTTGCTGATGGAGGCGGCCTGGAACCGCGTATGTTCGGTAACAGGACGGCCGCTGGCGACATCGGCCATGCCATAGCCGCGCGCCCATTCGATCGCGCCATGATTAATCACGGCGATGCTGACACCCGGCACTTTGAGGGCAGCCATGCGTTCGCCAAGTCGCACTGTCTGAGCCGGCGCCCCCTCACTAGCTAACAGCAAGCCATTTTCCACGCGGCCGATACGCGCCTGAATGGCGCTGTCTATTTGCTGGGCATGAACGATGGTGACCGTGGACGCAAACAGCGCTGCTAACGCGAGTATTTTTTTCATAAAAAGAGACTGGCGAGATAATGCCCGGAGTCTATCGTTGAATTAATCTCCAGGCAATTTCTTCTTAAAATCCACGGCGCGCCTCGCATCGTCCCTATTTTTCATTGAATATCATAACGTCAATGTTTTATAATTAACTTTTCCTCACATTTGACGACAAGGCCTTACATGCACTTCGTTCCGTCCCTCAAATCCGCCGGCGCCGCAGCATTCTTGCTGCTCAGCGCGCCATTCGCCCAGTCCGCTATCGTCGCCTATGACTTCACCGCAACAGTCAGCGACATGACCTACTATGCGCACACTTCGCCGACCGGCCCCGGCCCCGGCGTTGCCGTCGCTTCGTCCAGCTATGCGGGCAAGCTGATCAGCAAGGGCGATCAGGTGCATGGCCACTTCTTCTACGATACCGCGCTGGGCCAGTTCCTCGGCATGCCACCAGCTCAACCCGGTGCCGAGTCGGCCCTGTACGGTGGACCGGGCTATGCCCGCACGATGGCCGGCGTCAAGTACACGGTCGGCAATGACGGCGTGCGCTTCACCTCGGTCGATACGCCCGTCATCTCGGTCATCGACAACCGCTTTGTCGACGTGGTGCACATCGTGGCGCTGACGGCAAATGGCCAATCCGGCCTGCAGCAGGAAGTGGGCATCGATTTCATCGACAGCCGCCACCGGGCTCTCAATTCGATCGATTTGCCAGGCGAGATCAAGCCGGCCGACTACACCCATATGGCGGTCTACAACGCCTTCACCTACGCCTCGCGCGACGATGCATTGAACGTGACGATGACGATCAATTCTTTGGCGCCGTCGCTGCCCGTACCCGAGCCGGAAAGTTACGCCATGCTGCTGGCCGGTCTGGGCCTGCTTGCCATGCTGGCGCGACGCAAGGCAGCTTGCAACGCTGGGGCATAGGCTCAAACCTTAAACATGCGCACCACGGTCGTCAGCGCCTCGGTCTGGCGGCGCATGCTTTCAGCCGCTTCGGCGGCTTGCCCCACCAGTGCGGCGTTCTGCTGCGTCACCTGTTCGACCTGGGACAGGGCCGCGCTAACTTGTTCGATGCCGTTCGACTGCGCATGGCTGGCGTTGGCGATCTCGCCGATGATGTCCGTCACCCGCTGCACGCTGTCCACCACCTCGCGCATGGTGCCGCCCGCCTCGTCCACCAGCCGGCTGCCCTCGCCCACCTTGCCCACCGAGTCGTTGATCAGTTCCTTGATTTCCCTGGCGGCGCTGGCCGAACGCAGCGCCAGCGTGCGCACTTCCGAGGCCACCACCGCGAAGCCGCGCCCCTGCCCGCCGGCACGCGCTGCCTCCACCGCCGCGTTCAGCGCGAGGATATTGGTTTGAAAGGCAATGCCATCGATAACGCTGATGATGTCGACGATTCTTTGCGAGGACTCGTTGATCGACCCCATGGTCTCCACCACCCGCGCCACCACCGTCCCGCCACGGCTGGCCGTCAGCGAGGCGGCTTCCGCCAGTTGCCTGGCCTGCTCGGCGCTGCCGACGTTCTGTTCGACGATGCCGGTCAACTCCTTCATGGACGATGCGGTTTCCTCCAGCGAGCAGGCTTGCTGCTTGGTGCGCGAAGAGAGATCGAGATTGCCGGCGGCGATCTGGTTTGAGGATTCCGAAATGGCGCTGGTCCCGGTCCTGACCTGATGCACGATACTGACCAGGCTCTCATTCATATTCCGCAGGGAGCGCAACAGCTGGCCGGTTTCGTCTTCCGTCTCCACCGTTTCGATCTGACCGGTCAAATCGCCCGCCGCCACGGTTTCCGCCACATGGACGGCGGCCGTCAGCGGCTGCAGGATGCCGCGCATGACCAGCAGGGCAATCGCAATTCCGGCTCCCAGCGACAGGCCAAGAATGGTCAGCATCAGCCAACTGGCACTTTCAATCGCCTGCTGCGCCTGGGCTTCGTCACGGGCGGCGCGCACATTCGCCAGCTCCACCACTTTATCGATGGCCTGGCGGTGGCGCTCATACGCGGCATTAATGCCGCCGATGGCCTGCGCAGCCGCTTCGGCGTCGGCCTTTTGCACTGCTGGAACCAGGGCGTTGAATACCAGGCGATAGAATTCCTCGGCCGGCTGGTGGGCCTGTTCCAGCAGCGCAGCCGCAAGCCCGCTTTCCAGGCCGGCTTTACGCCAATACTCGTGGCGGGTGCTGTAGTCCTTGCGGAGAGTCTGCAGGCGGCTTATCAATTCCTCCTGGCGCGCCTTGTCGCGCACGCCCGCCAATTGCAGGCTGACCAGATAGGATTCGATGACGTATTCAGGCGGCGGAAGAATATCCGCCACCAGATCCTTGCTCTGGACGATGCGGTTATAGACGGGACCATTCACTTTCAGCTCATTGAGGGTCCACACCGACCAGGCGCTGTACGCGGCAAAGCCCGCGACAAACACCGACAACATCAGCCAGAAGCGGCCGCGGATATGGATTTTGGTCAGGCCCATCGTTCTCTCCTCGCAGCGCTGCCTCCAGAGTTCGAATTCCATGCCATGCGCTAGCCATTGTAATGTCCCGCAATAGGAAATAGCGCTCCTCAATATATGCAGCGCGGCTTGCGTCCGACAAGCTGTAGCATTTTCGACAGTCTCCGCCGCACATGAGATCACGCGCCCCTTCCCCGTACAGACGCTGAAGCCGGCGGGAACTTCCGCCCGCCGGTACGCTACTAAACAAGTCCGTAACACAACTCACTAGTCTGGAGTCATATGAGAAACAAGCTTGACGTGGTTATTAAGTCGTCCTCCCCAGCTGCATCGCAATTGCCTTCGTCCCCGTCCCCCACAACATCGCTGAGTGCCAACGCAAGTTACCGCGACAAAGTGGAACAATCCTTCCGGGGAGCGATCCGTGAATCCATCCCGGAGGCGAAACAGTATGTCAGGGATCAGTATCAGCATATGATTTCATATCACGGCACAAGTAAAGACGGCAAGCGCTCCATGCAGCAGATCGGGATGAGAATCGCCGCCAAGACTGAAGGCGCCACAGCTGCTATGAAGAAAGAGTATGACGAAGCAGGAGAGGTGCTTTCCGAAGAGTTCATCGAACGCGCCAGCCAGGCGAATTACGTCAGCCGAATAAAGTCGGTATCGATGGGGTATGCCAAAACGAATAGACCACTCGAGGATGCGGCCGTGGTAAGAGTTCTGGCGCCAGACTGGAAGGAATTGGGCCTCGTACGGGATCATGATTCCGGCGATTCCGATGCCGCTGCGAAGACCAACAAGGACATCGGTAAGGGATTTATTCTGCAATCCAAGAACAATGGCGACCGCAGTCTTACCAAAGAGGCATACAAGCAAATCCACGCAGAATTGACCCGGAAGTTTCCCATGGCGGCCCCCTTCATTTCTTTAGATGAAATCGCAGAACTGATTCATGAGGTTCAAACCGATTCTGAAGGTGAGATAGAGCAAGAGGACTGGGCCAACGCTATCCCAAGGTCTTAAGGCGCACTTGAACGGCGCCGGAACACCCTTGCCGTCCGGTCAAAGGTGGCCAATCCTGGCCCGACGGAAGGGGAGCCGGCGTCTCATTGAGGTTCGCAAACGCGGCGGGACGTTTGAGAGGCCGTCTGGATCCCGCCCCGCGCTACGGCTACGCAATGCCGCGCCAACAGGTCCGTAGGGTCCAGCAGCGCGACCATGTGTGTGCCTATCCGGTAGTCGGCTTGCTGGTTCAGTATCAGCGGCAGCTCAGTGCAGCCGAGGATGACGATGCCTGCGCCGCGCCCGGCCAGATGCGCCAAGGCGCGCAGCAGCACTTCCTTGCAAGCCCCATCGACATAACCGGCTTTCACGCCGTGCTCACCGTAAATCGCCTCCATCACGTAGGCCTGATGGCTTGCATCCGGCACGATCAGGTCCAGCGCATGTCCCGCCGCCGCTTCGTGGTACACGCCGCTGGCGATGGTTCCCGATGTGGCCAGCAAACCCACTTGGGGGTGGTCTGGCCAATGGCGCTCGATATGGGCCACGGTTTCGGTCAGCATATTGACGATGGGGACCGACAGGAGCGGCTGGATGCGCGCGATATAGGCATGCGCCGTATTGCACGGCAAAGCGATATGGGTGGCCTCGTTCAGCTCCAGGCGCTTGCAGGCCTCGTACAGCGCCTGGGTGGGATCGGCGCCGCCGTCCAGCAGGTTGGCGGTGCGGTCGGGGATCTGCGGATTGTGCTCCACCACCAGGCGCAAATGCTCCTGGTCGCAGCGCGCCTGCGTATTGCGGATGATCTTGCTCATAAAATCCACCGTGGCGGCAGGACCGATGCCGCCCACGATGCCCAGTTTGAAGGCGGGGCTGGGTTTCTGTGAGAGCTGCGTCGTGTTCATTTGCGTCCTGGTTCAAGGTTCGAATACCGTGACGATAAGGGCGGCTGCGCGCCGCATTATGCTGATTCGCACTGAAACTATGCGGCCCGCGCATAGTTGGAGATATCCGCTCGTTTACAATGGCTGCGCGTATTGGCAAGCGGGGGAATGGCAATGGACATCAAATGGCTGGAGGACTTTCTAAGCCTGGCGCAGACCAGGAACTTCTCGCGTTCGGCGGAAGACCGCTGCGTGACCCAGTCCGCGCTGAGCCGGCGCATTCAGGCGCTGGAGGCCTGGGTCGGCGCCGATCTGGTGGACCGCAGCACCTATCCCTTGGTGCTCACGCCGGCCGGCAAGATGTTCGGCAGCGCTGCCGGCGAGGCGATGCGCCTGCTGAACGACGCGCGCGCCATGCTGCGGGTGGAAGAAACCAAGGAGCAGGTGCTGCGCGTATCGGCCGGCCACGCCCTGTCGCTCAACTTCTTCCCGCAATGGCTGACTTCCATGCAGGCCAAACACGGGCCGCTGCGCACCCGCATCCTGCCGGCAAATGTACATGATTCGGTGCTCGCGCTGGTGGAAGGCAATTGCGACCTGCTGCTGTGCTATCACCATTCCGCCTTGCCTATCGAGCTGGATGCGCAGCGCTTCGAATTTCTGCATCTGGGCGATGAGACGGTGATGCCGGTATCGGTTCCCAACCGCGCCGGATCGCCCGCCTTCAGCCTCCCTGGCGGCAAGGCGCAGCCCCTGCCCTATCTTGCCTATTCGCCGACCACCTATTTTGGCCGGGTGGTGCAGCATATCCAGACGCGCGCCGGCCAGCCCGACAGCCTGCACAACTGCTATGAAAGCGATCTGGCCGAACTGTTGAAAACCATGGCATTGTCCGGCCATGGCCTGGCGTGGCTGCCCGAGAGCTGCATCGCGCGCGAACTGGCCGAGGGCAAGCTGGTGCGCGCGGGCGGCGAACAATGGACGCTGCGGCTGGAAATCCGCCTGTTCCGCGCCATCGGCCACCGCAAGCCCGTGCTCGACGATCTTTGGAACTATGCCGCGGCCAGCCGTCCCTGATTACATGCCACTGAGCTTGATCAGCAGCCAGGCCGGCAAACCCAGATACAGCATGGCGTAGCCGCTGCGTTCCAGCCAGAACCGCGTGCCGATGGCCTGCTTGGGGCGCAGCAGCATGGCCAGCAGCGCCCCGGCCTCGATCGCCGCGCGCAGCAACGCCGCGCTCAGCACCACGCCGATGGACCACGCCGCCCACCACAGCACAAAGGCGCTGAGGTAAGCTTTCAGGCCGAAGCTGTAGTACTCGCCGAAGGCGCTGCCATAGGCAATATGCTGATGCAGGGAGAAGGCTGGAATGGCGAGTACCAGCGGGAGCAGGACGAATTTGCTCAAAGGATGGTCGAGCCAACGATGCCGCAGTCCCATGCCAGCTTGAACCGTCCCCTGCAGCTCCCGCGTTCTTTGCGCCATGGGCGGACCACCAGCGCCTGCCATGGCGGCGGCAAAGGCGACAGGTTCGGACAAGGCCAGGCCGTAGCGCCAGCGTTGGCCCGATGCCAGCCGCAAGGCGAGTCCAGGGCCGGGAAACGGCAAGCGCCATACCTCTGCCGCCGCGATATCCGGTAAGGCCAGCTCGATGCGCTGCGTCCCGCGGCTCAACACCAGATGGCCGGGACTGAACTCCGCGCGCGCCCTGAAAGCAAACAGCACGCACAAGGCAGCCGCCTCCGGAGCCAGGAAGCAGGCGGCAAAAATGCGGATCTGCGCCAGCGTGTTGATCCTTAGAGAATCGTCAAGCAGCAGCGCCGCGCACATCCCCAGCAGCCCGATGCGCGCAAGAGTGCGCAGCGAACCGGCGGCAAAGCGGGCGAAAGGCGGCAGAAGCACAACCTTGGCCGGGAAGGCAATAGCGGGCGGCAGCGTGTCGGGAAGCTGCCCTGCCTGCCTTGAGCTAATGGAGATGCTTCTTATCGCCAGCAACAGCAGGAAGGCGCTGGCGGCAAGGCCAACCCAGTCGCCCCACCTCACCATCAGCGTCGGCACGGGCCTGCGCAGCGGCAGGTCGGCAATCACCAGGGCCGGTTCGCCCATGGCGGTTCCGGCCAGGATGGCGCCGCCCGCGTCGATGGCAGCGCTGTAGCCGTTGGTGGTGACGCGGAATTGCGGCAGACGCGTTTCGATGCTGCGAAAAGCCGCCGCCACCTGATGGAGCTGCGCACCCTCCCGCTCCTTGCTGAACCACGAATCGTTAGACATGGTGAGGATAGCCTGCGCGCCCAGGCGGGCGCCATCGATGGCCAGGCGCGCATCGACATCATCCAGGCAAATCAAGGGCAGTACCGGCACCTCCCGGCCATCGGCAAGGCGCAGCGGGAAAACGCGCGCGCCGTTGCCCGGCTGCCAGTTGCCGGTCCACGGCAGCAGGCGCCGCAAGGCTTCCCCATCCAGCCAGGCCGGCACGTACTCGGTGAAGAGGAACAGCCGCGTCTTGCGGTAAAAGCCCAGCAGACCAGCGCCGGGCTGCACGAAGGCTGCCGCGTTGTATTCGCCGGCACTGTCGCGGTCATAGGTGCCGAACACGAAAGGCACGCCGGCGGCATTCACATTGGCCAGAATCTCGCGGTCGAATTCGGCGCCGGCTTCGCTCTTGGGCTGGCCGAAGGTGGTGGGATAGGCCGTCTCCGACCACAACACCGCGTCCGCGCGCTGCCGCACCACGGCGTCGTAGCTCATGGCGAAGTGCCGGTCAAGCACATCGCGCACGACGGCATGCGCACCTTTCAATTTGCGCTGGCCTTCGTAGTCCACCATATTCGCCTGCACCAATCCCATGCGCAAAGGCTTGGCAGCGGACGCCGGACTGCCGGACAGTGCAAACGCCCCATATGTCGCCAGCAGCAAGGGCACCAGCACCGCCAGCGCGAGAGGCCGCAGCGCCGCGCGCCAGCCGCCAGCCCAACGCGCGTGGACCGCCGCGACGCCTTCATTCGCCAGCAGGAGCAGCAGCGTCAGCCCTGCCCCGCCGCCCACATCGGCGGCCTGGCGCAGCAGCGGCGATGGATACAAGCCGTAGCCAAGCGTGTCGCTGAACAACCGTGGCAGCAGCCTTTCCGCCGCCACCCAGGCCGCCGCAGCCGCCAGCGCCCGCAGCGCCAGGCCATAGCGGCCGGTGCATGCACGGCGCACCAGCGCGAAGGCGAAAAACTGCGGCTGGAACAAGGGGGCGCAAAGCAGCAGCGCGGCCAGGCCCGTGACCTCGCCAATCTGCGTATACCGTCCAAACGCGATACCGAACCAGGCGAAGACGGCCGCCGTGAAAGCCACCGACATAGCATAGGCGCAGGCCAGCGTGGAGGTCCACGTGCGGCTGGCATCCAGCGCGCGCAGCCAAGGCGCCAGCAGGATGAAGCCGAACAGCCATTCGCCGCGCGCATACATGGCCGACAGGACCGCACTCGCCAGAATGCCCGCCGCGATGAGCATTCTGGAATGGGAGATTTGTCTCATAGTTCTTAATGGCCCGGTCGGGCCGGATCAACTGGTGGAGGAATGACGATGCGCCGGATCGGCAGCCCTGGCGGGGCCAGTTCCGGCGGAACGACGCGGTCTTTCGGCATGGTGACTGGCTGCCCGGCGGCATTGAGCAGCTGGAAATCCGGCGCGAACATCAGAACGGCCTCGATGCGCTGGCCGTCATCGGTAGCCTGATGATGGCGCACATAGCCTTTCGGCAGTTCGAAATCTTCAGGCACGGCGAGTCCGATCAGCGGCGGCCTGGTTCCCGGCGGCGAAAATGCGCCAAGGCCGGTATGCACGCCGCGCGCATGCAGGCGCTCAATCACCTCGGCCATGCTCGGCTTTTCGCCGCGTGCGACATAGCTTGCCAGATCGGGCGTGGGATCGGCGTCGCCTTCCGGCAAGCGCGGCACCGCTTTTTGCACGATGCCTTGTGGCGCAGACGCAGGCATTGGCGCGGAAACTGGCGCGGACGGCTTGGATACCGTGCTGCTCGCCGGTGAAGGCGGCGGCGCAGCATCGGGCGCATCCTCTCCCGACCAGCGCCAAATCAAGAAGAGCAAGGCAAGGCCGCCAACGGCCAGCGCCAGGGCGACGAGGAGATAGCCGGAGCTGGGACGCCACACCTGTCCAGCACCGGCCGTATCGCCACTGGCCGGTGGATGCTCGGGACGGCGTGGCGTCTCCATGTTATGACCTATGCCCAGCCGTTAGGGCGCCGGCGTATTGAAGGTCGAAACGGCCCAGCCCATGCGCTCATGGCCATACTGGTTCCAGATCGGGTTCTTGCCGCCCACGAACGAGGTATAGCGCGGCGCGCCGCTGCCGGTGGAACCGCCCAGAAGACCGGCGCTGACGGTGCTGCCCGAATAGGTCGGGTGCGTGTCGTCGGACTGGATATAGTCATAGCTGCTGCTGGCGGACACGAAGTGGGCATTGGCGTCGCGGATGGTCGAACGCAAGGTCGAGGTGATGCGGGTGACGTAGCTGGCCTGGCTCTCCCCTGCAACATAGCGCAGCGCCTCGGAGTCGATGCGGCCATCGCCATTGCTGTCGTAATCGGAACCCATGTATTGGGCGAAGTTATCTGCGCACATGAAGCCTTTCTGGCGCGCGACATCGCACATCATATGGTTGATGCGGGCCAGCGAAGGCAGGAATTTTTCCTGCATATTCACCGTGGCGCCGGTCTTTGGATCCTTGCAGGAGCTCGGGGTATTGTCAGCGGTATAGCCTGGGTAGTGGAGATTGGAAATCACCTTCAGCTTCACGCCGGAATAGGCGTTGGCGTTGATGTAATCCATGGCCGCCGTCACATAGGTCTTGCAGTTCGCTTCGGCCGCCGTCAGCACGCTGTCGTCGCAGGTGCCGCTCTGGCTCTTGAAAGCGGTGCGCGCCTGCAGGCCGTCGTTGCCGCACATTTCGAACGTCACCACGCGGGTATTACTGGCTTGCATATACGAGCGTTCGGCAACGATCTTGTTGTTGTACACGTCCGAGGCGATCGCGCCGGACTTGGTGCGGCGCACACTCTCGATGTCGGCGTTCCACTGCGCGGAGAGGTATTCCGCATCCACCGTCGGCGCCGAATATTTGGCTGCGTTGACGGTGGAGCCGTTGTAGCCGGCATAGATCGAGTCGCCGTAAGCCACCACGCGGTACACATTGCTGGTGCCGGGGCGGTCGATGGTCCACGAAACATTTTGGTTCAGGGTGCTGGCTGCTACTTGCGATCCGGCGGTGAGCAGGACCAGGGCAGGCAGCAGCTTAGGCAAGGCACGACGAAAGCGAGTGGGCATATGGTCTCTCCAATCAATGATTTTTTCAGATGGATTTTTTATCAGATGCAAACGACGCGATACCGCCTGCAAGGCAGCGAGCGAAACGGCCGCGCCAACGCAAACAAGCTACACACAGGAATGTCCCGGGATGGAACCGGCTGAACACCCGGGAAGGCGCTGCCTGCCTCCGGCCCGTCGCTACCCGGCCGGCAAACAGTTCATACTAGCCATAAGGCCACTACTGGCCTCCCGGGACACATGCCTTGGCTCGTCAGGACAACAAAATGGCTCCCCAGGACAATCGGCCAGTCGCGCAGCAACGACATGCTATCCGAAGGCGCCGGATTGTTTGCCTATCAAATCCGGCGGGTATGAGTGGATTTCATCCTTGCTGTCTTCATCGTTTGCACAGCCTTCCCGCCTGCCCTTATGGCAAGATGGATTACAACCAAGAATGAGGGAGTAGCGATTGTTTTCCAGCGTTGTGCACGACTTCTGGCAAGAGACTTTTTCCGGCGACAGCATCCTGTACGCCGACGACCAGCTTCAGATCACCAGTGATCCCACGCTGGATGGGGACGAACACGGCATGATTCTGCAGCCGCGCGCGGGCAAAACCCTGATCACGCTAAAACCGGAACTGGCCAGACGGCTCGATATCGCGGGCAGCGGCAACTGGTCCCTCGACCTGCTGCGCCAGCGGGTGGTGGACATCGGCTGCGCCTTGTATGGCGCTGACAATCTGCTCTATTTCCCTGCCGCCGATTTAGCGCCGCTCATGCAGGAACCCGTCCCTGGCGAAATCCGGCAGCTATCGCAGGACGACCAAGGCATTTTTGCCGAGTTCTGCGCCAGCGCGACGGAAGAAGACCTGGACGCCGCCTACGTCGAGCTGGATCACTGGCTGGTCTTCGGCGCCTTCGAGCAAGGGCGGCTGGTTTGCGCCGGCAGCATGTACGCCTGGATGGACTCCAACCTCGCCGACTTCGGCATGCTGACCCTGCCCCCGTTCCGAGGCAAAGGCCATGGCCGCCGCCTGGTCCGCGCCATCAGCCAGACCGCATTGCGGCTCGGTTTCTATCCCCAGTACCGCTGCCAGCTCGACAACCAAGCCTCCATTGCCACCGCCCGCGCCGCCGGCTTGCAGCTGTACGGAACCTGGGATTTCATAGTCTAGTCACGCTGCCTGAAGCAGCAATGTTTGATCTGGCGCAGTAAATGTCACACCCTGGTGTCAGGCGGGGCCGCCGAGGCACCAGGGTGTGACATTGTTTGATTTGGCGCAAACAATAGCTTGTCAGGAGAAAATACCGGACTGGCCATTTCGCGCCGAAATCAGTTTTTAGCGGATGGTGAAGCGCCTGGTACCCAGGCTGCGCACTTCCGCCACGCCATCCTGGTTGACGAAGGAACGCGAGCCCTCTGCCAGGATGGTGTTATCGGGCAGATATACGGCGCTCCAGGCGTCATTGATGCAATAGGGGCGGCCATCCGGGCGAACACTGCCGCCGAACGAAGCGGTAAATGGCGCAACGCCATCTTTCCCTTGGCCTTTGTTGAATACCCATGCGTAGCCGCCAATGGCGCCTTCCACATTGATCTGGCCAACCGGGCTGTAGTTGGCGACATAGGTTCCGCGAATGGCGCCATTGGAAGGATCGGCCGAACTGATTTTGAGGGTGAAGTTATTGTCTTCCGAAACATAGGTTCCGATGACTGGCACGTTGCTCATGATATATTCTCCTAGAGGTGAAAAGCATAGATTTACTCAGCTGTTGAGACAGGGAGCATTCCATCAGCAGAGGGGTGTATTTGTTCTGCAAGAAGCCACCCGCTGCGTGCTGACGTACTCACAGTAAGCCAGCCTCGCCAATCCCACCTTCCGGGAAACTTACGGACTCCTAATGTATTGATTTATCGACGGAAAAATAGGCCGCAACCGTGCTTGCAAGCCGCTCTAGCGCTGCAAGCTGGATGTTCTACTGCGAGGGGAGCACTCGTTGAGGAAGCGGATAGCGCGCATAATCGGCGCCGGGATGATTTCGTAAGGTTGCCGGAAGCCTGCTTCGGCCCCGAAACGGGGCCGGTTTCCCAGCGCTAAAGTACAGCCTTATCGGGCACTCCGCTCGTGCTATTGCCGATTTCCGGATCGGGACTACCGACAATCTGGATCAAATCGCCATTCCTAAAAATCTGGAAGATCAGGATCACGCCGCGTCTGGTTCCCTTGTAAATGGGAATAGCCAGCTTCTTGCCATCGCTGGAAAAAATGATATTTGGCGCCATTTCCTCATTCTCTTCCAGGGTGTGGGCCACGGCGCAATAAAGCTTGGCAGTATATATTGACAGATCCGTTACCTCTGGCAACTTAAAAAAATGAGTGCCCCCATGAGGCTCCCCAACAGAAAACCTGACAAAATCAACATTCCCATCCTGTTTATCCGCTCCCATATCATCTGCGATCGGTTTTTTATGATCGCCAGTCTCATCAAGGTATTTGTATTCACCAATAATTATTGCACCCTTTTTATTAACAATGAAATTCACGTCCACATAATAAGTGGAAGTTTTATATTCAATCTTAGGTTCGGACATTTCGCTCTCCATGGTTATAGGTGATGCGTTGAAAAATCTGTACCTTTTCACTCCAAGCCCTTCGTCTGCACGAAAGAGGATTTTTCAAGACACGGCGATACCGCATTACGCGCCTTGAGAACAATGGCCGCATTGCCCATGGGGGCCATTTGCCGGTCCTGGGCATGGATTTGCTGGCAGGATTCGCCAGCGGCTTGCGCCGAAGCGGGAGCTTGCCTTAGCCATTGCTTGTGCAGCAAAGCCAGGCGCGCCATCATTTCCATGTTTTGCCAGCCGGGGTTGGACTGCCTTTGCAGCTCGTCCATCATTTTCGACGTAGTATCGATTTGCTCCTTGGCAAAGTCCCACCGCTTTTCTTGCAAGCCGATGCCCGCCTGGACGACACCCATTCTGATCAGCGTTTCTTTCTTCAGGCGGGCTTGCTTTTCCAGCGCTTCAGTTTCGCTACCGATCAAATCGTTCAAGCGCTCCAGTTCCGAATGAAGCTGCCGCGTGGGATCTTTTTCCTGCCTGACGAGCAGGAGGCCCGCAGCCAGGTGAACACGCTCAGCTCGCCATCTGAGATTGTGCCGGTCGTTTTCCACCGCCTGCGCGAGCAAGACGGTACTCTGTTCAAGCGCGCTGATCGCCTCGTCGTAACGGCCAAGGCCGGTGAGCGCCTCGGCGCGACGGACATGCATTACCGCAAGCTCATGCAGCCGCATTTTTTCGTCCGGTTTGGCTTGGTACAGGCCAAGTTCCAGCTTCAGCGCGGCATCGGAAAGCGCCAGCGCCTGTCCATCCTGTCCAAGAGCATGTTTGCTTTGGGAGAGCCAGGACTGCGCATTGACCACGCCATGTATCAGTTCGGCATCCCCTGGCCGCGATGCCAATGCCGCTTGCTTGGCGGCCAAGGCCAGCTCGAAATACCGGCCCGCCTCGTTCCAACGCATCCCGTGGACGGCAATCGAACCCAGGCTGTTGAGGGCAAAGCCCAATTCCTTGCCCGCCTCCCTGTCGTCCGGCCTGGCCTTTTGCCAGCGCAGGCTGGCGTCGCGATAAGCCAGCATGGCTTTTTCAGCCTCTTGCAATTGTCCCTGATCAAATGCAATCTGCCCTCGCCAGAAGGCGCTTGCGCCAAGTATCTTGTAGTACTCACCCAGGAGGATGCTTTCCTTAGCTTCCAGCAAGGCAAGCAAGCGGTCCGCCTCGTCCAGGGAACGGATGGCAGTCGGAATACTGCCTTTGCCGCGCGTGCTATGCACCTCGGCTATGACAACAAGGGATTTAGCGCGCTGCAGAACATCCTGCGGCGCTTCATTCTCCATCGGCAGCGCGCCCAATACCGCCAAGCCTTCATTGCCCACACTCTGTAACAGGTCGAGTTTGCCGATCGGCCGCAAGCGGTCCGCCAGCTCGCCCAGCATGAAGGAAGACAAACGCCGGCTCTGCCACTCCCGATGCTCCGCCCGCTCCGCCACGCGCGCATAGCGCATGGCGGCCAGCACGGCCAGCATGGTCAGACAGATGGCGCCGAATGCCACGCTGCGGCGCAGCCATTCCCGGCGCTGAATGCTGGAGTACGACAACCTCAGGTATTCCCCCATTTCGCCGCTGAACAGGAAAGGGAATTGCTCCTTGGTGGATTGCGCCTTCCAGAGCGTTTGGCCGTTGGGCAGCAGGAAAGCCCTGGCACGCTCGGCCGCCAGCCAGCGGCTTACCCAGCCGGATAACTCGTCGCGGATGATCAAGGCCGACTTGTGCTGGTTCAGCCAGTTGGTGATCCGCTGCCAGCGCCTCAGCAAAGCCTCGTGCGCCAGACGGAAACTGCGCGCGCCGTGATATTGGGCGGTCGTCAGCAGACGTGCTTCCACCAGAGCTTCGACCAGGCTTTGTTCGATGGTGCTTTGGAGTTCGGCGTGGGCGCACCAGCGGGCGGTGGGCGTGGTATCTGTTGTGCTCGTACTGATCAGTCTCGGCAGCAATAATGGAAAGGCATTCTGCTGGGTTTCCGGCAGGCTGTTGAGGATCGCCTCTGCCCGCGTGGTGATGGCGCCTTCGATCCCACCCAGCGCATCGTAGGCCGCCCAGCTCAGTAGCCCTCCCGGTTCTTGCGCCTCGTACAGCGTTTGCAACGTATACTGCAGCAGCGGCAAAGCGTCGCGCGCGTGCAGCGCATCGCCGCAAATGCGGTCATCCAAGCGCTGCAAGCCGCTCGGATCGCGCCCATAGTGCAAGCCGGCTGCCTGGGCTGGAAGGCGCACGATCTGGGCCAAGGCTTCAAAATCGGGAGGAAGCAGGTCCATATGCGCCTGCGCTGTCTTGTCCTCCATAAAAATCGGGTGCTGCGTCAAGTTGGCGTAAAAGTCGTTGCGGCACAACGCGATGACGAGGATGAGCCGGCTGCGGATCAAGTCGCCAAGCGTGACGAGCCATGGCGCAAGAACGCTTGGCGGCGCCTTGGTGAACAATGATTCGAGGCTGTCGAGCACCAGCAACGGTGGGGAGCGTTCATCGGCAAATGACGCGAGCCCCAGTTGCAGATGCTGGATGACCGTCGGCATATCATTGCGCAGTTGCTGCGCCAGGCCATCAATACTGTAACCGGACAAAATCGCTTGCCCATCGTGGTCCCAGTCCAGCATGCCTCCGGCCATGAGGCGGAAGAGATCCTCGTGCTCGCTATCGGCAAGGTCCAGCACGGAGTACGAGCTGATAGCAAGCTCGGCGGAGCGCATCGCCCGCTTTTGCTGCAACAGGGGAATCAGTCCAGCCTGGACCAGGGAGGTTTTGCCCGAACCGCTGGCGCCCAGCACCACAACCATGGGAAAACCACGCGACAGCTGGTGCGCCAGCCGCTCATACAATTCAGCGATGGCCCTATCCCGTCCAAAGAACACGCCCGCATGCTGCGCATCGAAAGAAGCCAGCCCCATGAACGGAGAGCCGCGGCCCCAGGCATCCAGATTGTCCCTGGGTCCATACTCCGATAGCAGTTGCACCCGTCCCACCAGCCGATAACCCCGCATACGGATTGTCTCGATATAGCGGGGGGATCGGGATGAATCGCCCAGTGCTTTGCGCAGTACTGCAATAGCTTTGTGTACCGGATTATCGCCGGCGGCCGTATTGCCCCAGCACTCGGCCAGCAACGTGTCCGATGAAACCATCTCCATCGGGTGCGAGCAGAGATAGTTCAGGATAGCCATCACCAGCGGCTCAAGCGGGACGGTGCCTTCCTCGCTTTCGAGTTGGCGCGCGGCCACATTGACCCGCCAGTGTTCCAGTAAAAAACAGGTCTCCTACTTTTCTGTAAGCATCACGCCTCTATTGGACTGATGATGGGTCAGTAACCGGTGGTCAGCATAGTCGCGCTGCAAGGAAATTATAGCTTACATGTATTTCTTTTTTTGCTAGCAATTTTAATCATCCCCAGCCCTGGCATCAGAGAAATGCTGGAGCGCCATCTCGGTTTTGCAACACCCGCGGTATCATTTCGCTGTGTCCGCTATCTTGTTTGCCTAACCAGTCTTCAATGAATATGTCTGCCATTACCGAATTCCGTCAGCAAAGCCCCTCTCCCGAATACGACCATCCCCGCGCAGAACGCAGGTTGGCTGGCAACCCAAAACGCACAACATGGAACCACTTCACCAGCAGCAGCGGCGAAGTCCATGCTGGCATCTGGGCCTGCGAGAAAGGCAGTTGGCGTATCGCCTTTGCCGACAACAAGGATGAATATTTCTATGTGCTGGAAGGCCGCTGCCGCGTCATCGACGAGCAGGGATATGCGGCCGAAGCCGGGCCTGGGGACGCGCTGGTCATCCCGGCCGGTTTCAAAGGTGTGTTCGAGGTGGTGGAGCCGGTCCGCAAGCATTACGTGATTGTGGATCGTATGCCTGCCGCCGCTCCTTGATCCGCTATTTGATCCGCTGCTTTTCCAGCTTGCGCGCCAATGTGCGGCGGTGCATGCCCAGGCGGCGGGCGGTTTCGGAGATGTTGAAGTCGGTTTCGGCCAGCACGGCGTGGATGTGTTCCCACTCCAGCGTCTTGATCGAAGTGGAGCGGCTGCTGACTTCGATCTCCGTGGCGCCGGCCACGTGGCCGAAGGCGGCTTCAATGTCGTCGGTGTTGGACGGCTTGGCCAGGTACTGGCAGGCACCCAGCTTGATCGCCTCCACCGCCGTGTTGATGCTGGCGAAACCGGTCAGCACCACGATCAGCATCTCGGGATCGTGCTGGTGCAGCATCTGCACGCAGGCCAGGCCCGAGGAATTGCCTTTCAATTTCAGGTCGACCACGGCGTAACCCGGCGTGTGATCGACCAGCAGGCCGCTGGCCTCGTCCACATTTTCCGCCAGCAGCACCTTGTAGCCGCGGCGTTCGAACGAGCGGCCCAGGGTGCGGGCAAATGCTGCATCATCTTCTACCAGCAGCAGGACTCGTTCTTCTTCAATTGTCATTATTGTTTTCTTCCACTAAAGCGATGGCGGACAGCGGCAGCGTCAAATGCACGCTGGCGCCGCCTTCGGCGCGATTGCCGGCCGTGACCGCGCCGCCCAACATGCGCGCCACATTCACGACCAGGAACAATCCTAGTCCGCCGCCAGGGCGTCCTTTGCTGGACTGGTAGGGCTTGCCGAATTGTGCCAGCATCGCCGGCGCAAAACCAGGGCCGGCGTCCGTGACCTGCAATTCCAGCATCTCGCCGTTGACGCGGGCCTGCATGCGCAGCCAGTCGGGCGAGGCTTCCAGGGCGTTGTCGAGCACATTGCAGATCATCTGCTTCAGGGTCGAATCGGAGACCACGCCGATATCGTGTTCGATGTGGTTGTCGAACTCAAAGGATTTCACCGGCCGGCTGGCGCGCCATTCCTCCGCCAGCTCGGACAGGAAGGTATTGATGGTGGTGCGTTCCGACGACTCGCCGCGCGTCTCACCGGCCGACAGCAGGATGCCGCTGACAATCGACTTGCAGCGCTGGAGCTGGGTCTGCATCAGGGCGATTTCTTCCAGCAGATCGGGATTGCGGGTGAATTCGGGCATGCGCCGCCAGTCGCCCAGGATCACGGCCAGCGTGGCCAGCGGCGTGCCCAGTTCGTGCGCCGCGCCGGAGGCCAGCAGCCCCATACGCACGATATGCTCTTCTTCGGCGGCGCGCTGGCGCAGGTCGGCCAGCTTGCCGGCACTGGCATGCAGGTTCTGCATGATGCGGCTGGTGAAAACCACCAGCAGCGCCGCGTCGAGCAGGAAGCACAGCAGCATGCCTTGCACATACAGGCTGGCGATGCCGCGCCCGTGGTCGAGCGGCAGCATCAGCGGCGTGGAAAACGCCGCCAGCCCGGCCAGGCAGGCCGCCGTGACGGCGACAATCAGCCAGGTCGCCCATTTATCGAGCAGAACGGCGCCCAGAATGACCTGCAGCAGATACAGGAAAACAAAGGGATTGGTGGTACCGCCGCTCAGGTAGAGCTGTGCGGTCAGGCTGGCCACGTCGACCAGCAAGGCCAGCAGCAACTCGGCGTTGGAAACGGCCAGGTATTCCTGCCAGCGCAAGGTGCTGGCGATATTGAAGGCGATCAGGCAAACCAGCACGCTAAGCATGGCCGGCAGTGGCAGGTGCACGTCGAACACCAGGGTGGCGACGGAGATGGTGACGATCTGCCCGAACACCGCCAGCCAGCGCAGCTGGATCAGCTGCTGCATGTTTTTGTGGCCGGCGGCGTGGGTGATCTTGCTGACGATGGCGGCGGCGGCCCGCGCTGCGCCGCCTATGCCGCCCGTGAACTGATTATGATTGACACTTGCCATTCCCACCTTCCAGTTTGATTCAAGCGTCGCCGCTATGCTTGCGCGGTGCGCGCGCGTCGCGGACGACCCAATAGCAGGAGCCGGCCACCATCAGCGCCAGCGCATACCAGGTGAGAGCATAAACCAAATGGTTGTTTTGGAAGGAAACGACTGTCAAACCGCCGACCGGCGCGTCGCTGGGCGCGCCCGCCACGGCGTCGGCATCGACGAAATACGGGGCCACCGGCGACAGCTGGCGCGCCGCCGCGATCGCCGCCACATCGCGCGAGTACCAGCGGTCGGCAGCCGCGTCGTTCTGGCGCAGGAAGCCGCCTTTCGGTTCGCTGATGCGCAGCAGGCCGCTCACGCTGGCACCCTGCCCTTGCGCGCGGGCCTCGGCGCAGGCGCTCGCCGTGGCGCGCGGCGCAACGGTTGGCGCTCCGCGCTGGCTGGCCTCTGTGACGAAGCCACGGTTGACCAATACGATGCTGCCATCGTCCTGGCACAGCGGCGTCAGCAGCCAGTAGCCGCGGCCCTGCACCGTCGAAGCCTGCACGCGCGCCGTCAGGCCGGGCAGATATACGCCGTTCAGGCGCACATGGCGGTATTCATCGGTGGCAGCGCTGATGCGCGGCCAGTCGCCCATCGCGGGCGCCGGCACAGGGGCGGCATGCACCCGCTCCTCCACGCGCTCGATCAGGGCCAGTTTCCATTGCAGGCGCTGCATTTGCCACGTCCCCAAAGCGAAAAAGCCTGCACAAAGCAGGCTTCCCATCGCGATCAGGAAGAGGCGCAGGCCAGGTGAACGGCGCCGTGCCGCTTCCGGCGCCGCCTTGGCGGCCCCCGGTTGCTGCACGGCGCGATCCGCCGGGTCAGGCGTTTTCTTCATCACGGCATGTCGTGGTTCATCACGCCGGGCGTCATGCCCGGCATCATGTTGTGGTTCATATGGTACATGACCCAGATCGAACCGGCCAGCATGATGACCACGATGACCAGGGTGAAGATCATCGCCAGCATATTCCAGCCGCCTTCCGACTTGGCGTTCATGTGCAGGAAGTACACCATGTGCACCACCACCTGCACGGCCGCCAGGCCGAGCAGCACCAGGCCAGCCGTGCTGGAGCTGGAGAAGACATTGCCCATCACCAGCCAGAATGGAATCGCGGTCAGGATGACGGCCAGCACGAAGCCGGTCACATAGCTGCGCATGCTGCCGTGATCATGATCGTCGTGACCGTGGTGGCCGTGGCCGTGGTCATCGTGTTCGTTGTGATTGTGGCCGCTCATGGCAGAACTCCCATCAGGTAGACAAAGGTGAAGACGCCGATCCAGACCACGTCCAGGAAGTGCCAGAACATCGACAGGCACATCAGGCGGCGGCCGTTTTCCGGCGTCAGGCCGTGTTTTTTCAGCTGGAACAGCAGGGTCACCAGCCACACGATGCCGAAGCTCACGTGCAGGCCGTGGGTGCCGACCAGGGCGAAGAAGGAGGTCAGGAAGCCGCTGCGCTGCGGGCCTGCGCCTTCATGGATCAGGTGCATGAACTCATACAGCTCGAAGTAGATGAAGGCGATGCCCAACAGGCCGGTAATGCCCAGCCAGATCATGGTCGGCTTCAGTTTCTTCTTCTGCATCTCCAGCATGGCGAAGCCATAGGTGATGGACGACAGCAGCAGCAGCGCGGTATTGACCGCCACCAGCTTCAGGTCGAACAGCTCGGCGCCGGACGGGCCGCCCGCGTAGTTGCGGCCCAGCACAGCGTACGCCGCGAACAGCACGGCGAAGATCAGGCAGTCGCTCATCAGGTACAGCCAGAAGCCCAGCAGGGTGCCGTTCTCTGGATGGTGCTCGCGCACGAAGAAGCGCGAGCTCGGGTTGGCGCCCAGGGCGCCGTCAGCAGTAACGTTATGGTTGCTCATGGCGTTAAGCGTGGCCTTCCAGCAAACGGGTGCGCGCTTCTTCCGTGCGGGTGACTTCTTCCGCAGGGATGTAGTAGTCGCGCTTGTAATTAAAGGTATGAATGATGATCGCTGCCATCAGGACAACAAAGCCCAGCACGGCCGGCAGCCACATTTGCCAGATCAGCGCGAAGCCAACCGCGAAGCTCAGGGCCGAGATGATGAAGCCGGCGCCGGTGTTCTTCGGCATATGGATCGCCATGAAGTCTTTCAGCGGACGCTGATAGCCATTCTTCTTCATGTCAGCCCAGGTGTCGTTGTCGTGCACGCGCGGGGTGAAGGCGAAGTTGTAGTCTGGCGGTGGCGACGAGGTCGACCATTCCAGGGTACGGCCATTCCATGGGTCGCCGGTCACGTCGCGCAGTTTGTCGCGGCGGATGTAGCTGACCACGAACTGCACCACCATGGCGCCGATGCCAACCGCGATCAGGGCAGCGCCGATAGCGGCGATGACGAACCAGATCTGCAGCGATGGATCTTCGAAGTGGCTCATGCGGCGGGTCACGCCCATCAGGCCCAGCACGTACAGCGGCATGAAGGCCAGGTAGAAGCCAATGGTCCAGGACCAGAAGGAAATCTTGCCCCAGAACTCGTCCAGCTTGTAACCGAAGGCTTTTGGATACCAGTAGTTGATGCCGGCGAACAGGCCGAACAGCACGCCGCCGATGATCACGTTGTGGAAGTGGGCGATCAGGAACAGCGAGTTATGCAGCACGAAGTCGGCTGGTGGCACGGCCAGCAGCACGCCGGTCATACCGCCGATCACGAAGGTGATCATGAAGGCGATGGTCCACATCATTGGCAGCTCGAAGCGGATGCGGCCACGGTACATGGTGAACAGCCAGTTAAAGATCTTGGCGCCGGTCGGGATCGAAATGATCATCGTCGTGATGCCGAAGAAGGAGTTGACGCTGGCGCCCGAACCCATGGTGAAGAAGTGGTGCAGCCATACCAGGTAGGACAGCAGGGTAATCACGCAGGTGGCGTACACCATCGAGGTGTAACCGAACAGGCGCTTGCCGCAATAGGTCGACACGACTTCCGAGAAGATGCCGAAGCATGGCAGGATCAGGATGTACACCTCTGGGTGGCCCCAGATCCAGATCAGGTTCACGTACATCATGGCGTTGCCGCCCATGTCGTTGGTGAAGAAGTTGGTGCCGAAGGTGCGGTCCAGGGACAGCATGGCCAGCACGGCGGTCAGGACCGGGAAGGCGGCCACGATCAGCACGTTGGTGCACAGTGCGGTCCAGGTGAAGACCGGCATTTTCATCATGGTCATGCCTGGCGCGCGCATCTTGACGATGGTGACGATCAGGTTGACGCCGGACAGCAATGTTCCGACCCCGGCTATCTGTAATGACCAGATATAGTAGTCGACCCCGACGTCCGGACTGCCCAGGATGCCCGACAGCGGAGGATACGCCAGCCAGCCGGTACGCGCGAATTCGCCCACGAACAGGGAAGCCATGGTCAGCATGCCGCCGAACACGGACATCCAGAACGAGAAGTTATTCAGGAAGGGGAAAGCCACGTCGCGCGCGCCGATCTGCAGCGGCACCACGTAGTTCATCAGGCCCGTCACCAGCGGCATCGCCACGAAGAAGATCATGATCACGCCGTGGGCGGTGAAGATCTGGTCGTAGTGGTGCGGCGGCAGGTAGCCGACGTTTTCGCCAAAGGAGATGGCTTGCTGGGCACGCATCATCAGCGCATCGGCAAAGCCGCGCAGCAGCATGATCAGGCCGAAGATCATATACATGATGCCGATCTTCTTGTGGTCGATACTGGTGATCCAGTCGCGCCACAGGGTGCCCCACAGCTTGTACTTGGTGATCAGGCCGAACACGGCCGCGCCGCCCAGGGCCACCATGACAAAGGTGACCATCAGGATGGGTTCATGGTAGGGAATCGCTTCCCAGCTCAGCCGTCCGAAGATCAGCTGCGTCAAATTCAGTTGGTCTTGCATGCTTAGTTCTTCTTCGTTTCAGGGGTGATGCACACTTCGGCCGTGCTGGCCTCGGTCATGCGGCGCGCGCTGCGCTCGGCGGCCACCGAGGCGGTGCTCACTTTGCGGCTGATGCGGGTGGCGTCTTCGGCCATCTGATCCTTGATGCAGACGGCGTTGCGGTCCACGCAGCGGTTGACGATGGCGTCGTACAGACCGGCTTCGACGGAACCGTAGTGGCGCACTTTGTCGCCGATGCTGGGCTTGTCCAGCGCAGTGTAGTTGGCGCGGTCCAGCGCCACGGTGCTGCTCTTGGTCTTCTGCACCCACTTGTCAAAGTCCGCGGCGGTGGTGCCGTGGAATTTGAAACGCATCTGGGAGAAGCCTTCGCCGCTGTAGTTGGCCGAGAAGCCGTCGTACACGCCAGCCTTGTTGATGACCGCGTTCAGCTGCGTCTCCATGCCGGCCATCGCGTAGATCTGGCCAGCCAGGGCGGGAATGTAGAAGGAATTCATCACGGTCGAAGCGGTGATCTTGAAGCGCACCGGCACGTCGACCGGAGCGACCAGCTCATTCACGCTCGCCACGCCCTGTTCCGGATAGATGAACAGCCATTTCCAGTCCATCGCCACCACTTGCACTTCCAGCGGCTTGACGTTGGCAGGAACCGGACGCTTGTCGTCCAGACGCTGCAGCGGACGGTAAGGGTCGAGGGTGTGGGTGCTGATCCAGGTCAGCAGGCCCAGCACGATGATGATCAACAGGGGCGCGCCCCAGATCACCAGTTCCAGACGGGTGGAGTGGTCCCAATCCGGCTCGTATTTCGCCTTGGTGTTGCTTTTGCGGTAACGCCAGGCAAACAGGATGGTCAGGAAGATGACAGGAACGATAATCAGCAGCATCAGCAGGGTGGACACCGTGATAAGGTGGCTTTGCTGAAGGGCGATATCACCAGACGGGTTCATCACTACCATATCGCAGCCCGTAAGCGCAATAAGTGGTGTAAGGAACAGCCCGCGACGAAGGAGTGAATGTAACATGCGATATAGTGCTGTACAGGATATGTGAAACATGCCACTGTACCTGTATCGTCTAGTTTTGGACATTGGACACTTTGTCCTCCCCGTGTCCAAGGCCAGGACTGGGCGTGTGTAGCACCTATTACAACAATTATTGAGACAAAGACTATGGCCAGCATGAATACCACGCATGACGGCAGCATTCCTGCCGATATTCCGCAGCATGACAATGCCGACGACGCGCGGCGCCTCAATACCGACAACGCTCCCATCTCACCCGGCGAAATAGCGGTCGGCGTGGTCATCGGCCGCGCTTCCGAGTATTTCGACTTCTTCGTGTACGCCATCGCTTCAGTACTGGTCTTCCCCTCCCTGTTTTTCCCGTTTGAAGGCCGGCTGGAAGGCACGCTCTACGCCTTCGTCATCTTCTCTTTTGCCTTTATTGCAAGACCGATCGGCACCGTCCTGTCGATGGCCATCCAGCGCCGCTTCGGACGCGAGGCCAAACTCACCATCGCCCTCTTCCTGCTCGGCTCGACCACGGCCGGCATCGCCTTCCTGCCGCCGTATTCGGACCTGGGCGTCAACGCCATCATCATCCTGTCGCTGCTGCGCATCGGCCAGGGTCTGGCGCTGGGCGGCTCCTGGGACGGCCTGCCTTCGCTGCTGGCCCTGAACGCGCCGCAGGACAAACGCGGCTGGTACGCCATGCTGGGCCAGCTGGGCGCGCCCGTGGGCTTCTTCATCGCCGCCGGCCTGTTCTGGTATCTGATTTCCACCTTGGACAATCTGGACTTCATGGACTGGGGCTGGCGCTATCCCTTCTATGTGGCCTTTGCCATCAATGTGGTCGCCCTGTTCGCCCGCCTGCGCCTGATTTCCACCAATGAATACTCGCGCCTGCTGGAAGAGCGCGAACTGCAGCCGGTCAGCGTGAGCGAAATGACGCACTCGCAAGGCCGCAACGTCATCATCGGCGCGCTGGCCGCGCTGGCCAGCTATGCCCTCTTCCATCTGGTCACGGTATTCCCGCTGTCCTGGATCAATCTGTACTCGCCGCGCTCGGTGACCGGCTTCCTGCTGACCGAGATGGGCGGCGTCTTCCTGATGGCGGGCGGGGTGGTGGCTTCGGGCATCATCGCCGACCGCATCGGCCGCCGCCGCACGCTGGGCACGCTCGCCACGCTGATCGCCCTCTTCAGCGCCTTCGTCCCCATGCTGCTGAACGGCGGCGACACCGGGCAGGACGCTTTCATCCTGATCGGCTTCACCCTGCTGGGCCTGTCCTACGGCCAGGCGGCCGGCGCGGTGACGGCCAACTTCCCCGCCAAGTTCCGCTACACCGGCGCGGCCCTGACCTCCGACCTGGCCTGGCTGGTGGGCGCCGGCTTCGCGCCGCTGGTGGCGCTGGGCGTCTCGGCCAAGTTCGGGCTGGCCTATGTCGGCCTGTACCTGCTGTCGGGCGCAGTCTGCTCGCTGGCGGCGCTGAGCCTGAACCGGGCGCTGGATATCAAAAACTGAACGCAACGACGCCTATTCTGCAAAAAAGCCGGGGCAACCCGGCTTTTTTACGCCCCACCCATCTAGCTTGCTGACTGGTCAATGTTGCACAAACGCATCAGAATGACCTCAAAAGGAAGACCCTCATCATCCTCGGGTCGCCGGGAAACCTCCTCGAAGCCCAGGCGCCGGTAAAAGGCGCAGGCAGCGCGGTTTTCAGCGTAGACTTCCAGTTCCAGCTCCCCCTTGAGTTTGAGCGCATGGAGCGCCAACGCCCGGCCAATGCCGCTCCCCTGCCGGCCTGGATCGACGAAAAGTCCGCCGATAAAGGAATCGATCAATCCGATAAATCCGAGCGGCGTCCCATCCAGGCACGCCACCCAAGTTTCGGAATTCGGCAGATACGCCTCCTCAACCAGCGCGCGCTGCTCGCGCAGACGCGCCTCGCCGAGGAAGGCATGCACTTGGCGCGAAGTCTCAAACCAGATCGACGACAGCTTTTCAATATCCGCCGCCTCGAAGGCTCGAATCTGCAGTTGTGTGTTATCCATTATTTTGAAGCAAAAGCGCGATGGTACAGCGTATTTGCATTTACTTCAGGAGCACCTTGTCGCTGCGGCGCAGCCATGCCTCGTGAATGACGTTCCAGGTCGCGCGAATGGCGGCGACGCCGGACAGAATGCCTTCACCCTGAGCGGCTTTACCCTGCAGGGCCTGTCCTACGACCAGGCGGCGGCGCGGTGCTGAGCCTGCACGGGCGCTCGATCTTCGAAATTAAGATAAGGCAATCCATACTTAGCAAGCATGCGTTGGGGTGGCGTACAATGAAATTCTTGGCGCCACACCCACTTTTAAAACTATGCTTACTTCGGCGAGAATGCGAAAGCGCAAACGGCTTATTGCGCAACAGGGCGGCAAGATGCGCCGGCATGCACCAGGTAAAAGTGCGCCTGCCTACTATCTAGACGGAACATCGGGCACCCTCGACGCGGCGCTCCGCCGTAAACTTAACGGCATCGCCACGTTACAAACCGCGGTAAAGACCGCGCGCCATTTTCAGCGTCAAATCGAACAGGCTAAAAACTTGGCAGCGAGGGTTCAGCGCGAGCTTGATCCGATGGCGAAGTATACGGCGGAACTTAAGAAGGTCCAGGCTTTTCA
The DNA here is from genome assembly GCF_013369485.1 of Massilia sp. BJB1822. GTDB lineage: Bacteria > Pseudomonadota > Gammaproteobacteria > Burkholderiales > Burkholderiaceae_D > Rugamonas. The sequence goes on along the minus strand of NZ_JABWEB010000012.1, from coordinate 45,406 downwards.
ACGTCATCAGGACAAGGCGACAAGTTTTCAACAGGAAATCGATAAAGCATTGGCCGCCTGTGCGACGCTCGATCCAAGCACACAGTTGCAACACGAACTAAAGCGCCAATATTTTATGGAGCTTCGCGATTCAAATTATCGAGCCAGCCTCCAGTTGGAGGGGCTGAAGCCGGTCGAAACCAGTCCCCTGACGACGCTGGAATCGATCAAGGCCAAATATGCCGGATAAGTACGGCACAGGCTTTGACACCATTTATTGCTATCCCAACTCTGAAGTCTTAAGAAACATACTGGGAATACAGGACCAGGAACTTCTCTCCTCAGCAGAGGTAGAGTTTTCCCAGTTTCGCATGGCGCACTACGAATATCCTTCCTTGCGGGAATTCTCCTTATCGACTTGAAAGAATATACATTTTTATTTGTTCCAGGATGTGTATGAGTGGGCAGGAGAGCTCCGCACTGTCAAAATCAGCAAGGACCGTAGCTTGTTCGCTGCTCCCGAATTCATTGAGGCGGAAGCTGCCAAACTTTTCGGGCAACTTCGGAAAGAAAAGTTCCTTACCGGACTGAGCCGGGAGAATTTCATCTCCCGACTGGCCTATTTCTATGGTGAGCTGAACGTTTTACACCCTTTTCGTGAGGGGAACGGCCGCTCGCAAAGGTTGCTGTTTGAACTCATGGCATTGCATGCCGGATTTGCGCTCAATTGGGCAGCCATGAACAAAACGCTATGGATTGACGCAAACATCGCGGCATACAACCGCCAGCCTGCGCCCCTCACTGCTTTATTCGAAGCTATTACCATCAAACTGCCTTGACTCGGCTGCCACGGTAGCCTCTACCTTTCCAGGACATAAGGGAGGATCGGCTTCACGGTCCCAGCCCCTTTTGAGTTCGCCTACTTCACGAGCACCTTATCGGTACGGCGCAGCCATGCTTCGTGTATGACGTTCCAAGTCGCGCCGCCGTCGGTGCTGGAATCCCAGACATGGTGCACGCCGCCGGGAATCGGCTTCCAGACAGTGCGATGGAACTCGCGCTCGCCTTTATCGTTGATGAAATAGCCGGTCATCAGCATGCGGTCACCCTGCCAACCGCCGTCGATGGGCGCAAAATTGCCGCGCGCGCTAGCCCACACATGGCGCCACAGCTTGTGCTTGCGGTCGTACATGCTGAGGCTGGTACCTGCGCCGTTTTCCGGCCCATTGCCGCGCCACCATTCCTGCAGCACGCAGCCTTGCTCGATCTTCTCGATCAAGGTATGCCCCAGCAGCTTGCCGTCGCGGTCGACCGCCTCCCAATTGTCGACCCAAAAATCGAATTGCCTGGATTCGGACGTGTTGCATGCTGCCGCGTGCGTGGCGGCGCCAGCCAGTAAGGCAAATGCCAGCAGGAGCTTACGGTACATAGTTCTTCCTTTCACAATTGGTTTCGATGACGCCATTGTCGCCAGCAGCAATAGCGGGCGACAGACCAGCAGTGAACAGCATGTTTTCAGGAATGAACATCGCGGACGACGATAGCAAAAAGAATGCTACGATGCGCCACTTCATGACCTGGCGCCACGCCCAAGGAGCATTGTTGATGAATACCAGCAGCCTGGCCTGGAACGATTACCAAGTCATCCTGGCGGTGGCCCGCCATGGCTCCCTGTCCAAGGCGGCCGAAGCCTTGGGTTCCAGCCACCCCACCCTGTTCCGCCGCATCCGCGATATCGAGGCCGGCCTGGGCGCCACCTTGTTCGAGCGCAGCCGCCAGGGCTACCGTCCGACCGCCGCAGCGGCCGAGCTGCTGGCTTTGGCCGAAGAATTCGACCAGCGCCTGCGCGACCTGGAGCGCGATGCCGAACTGGGCGCCGCCGGACGCCTCACGCTGACCACGACCGAAGTGCTGATCCCCCGTATTGTACCGCCGCTTTTGGCCCGCTGCCGGCGCGAACTGCCGCAGGTCACCATCAACCTCATCACCGGGGAAAGCCTGGCCAAAATGCGCCAGCGCGAAGCCGATATCGCCCTGCGCTCCGGCGGCGAACCGGAAGGCGACCTGATCGGGCGTGTGGTGTGCAATATCGAGGTGGCTATCTACGCTCTCGTGAACTGGCCCGGCGTCTCGGAGGAAACACTGCACGAGCAGACCTGGGTCACCGTCGATGAATCGCTGGGGCATCTGGCATCGTCGCAATGGCTGCAGGCGCAAGGGCTGATGCGGCGCGCGGCGGTGCGCTGTTCCAGCACGCTGGCAGTCTACCGGCTACTCGAAGAAGGCCTGGGCGTCGGCATCCTGCCCTGCCACCTGGGCGACGCCAGCCCCCACCTGCGGCGCGTCTCCCCGCTGCTAACGGAGTTTCGTTCGCAACTGTGGCTCCTCACGCCGCGCCAGTTGCGCGGCGTGCCCAGGATATCGGCCACGGTGGAATGCCTGACCGCCGGCCTGCGCGAAATGAAAGACCTGTTCGAAGGCAGGCGGCCAGCGGCATAGCTCTCCGCCAGCGGCCAAGCCGCCGCATCCTTTATCGCATGTTAAAATATACGATGTATAAATAAAGGAGACACCATGACCACTGCCCATATTTTCATCGCCACCAGCCTGGATGGTTTCATCGCCCGCCCCGACGGCAATATCGACTGGCTCTTGCAGCGTGACGATCCGAATGAGGATCATGGCTACGCCAGCTTCATCGCCGACAAGGATATGATCGTCATGGGCCGCGGCTGTTATGAGAAGGTTCTGAGCTTCGGCGCCTGGCCATATGAGCTGCCGGTGCTGGTGCTCTCTGAACAACTGGCCGATGCGCCGGTGCCGGCAGCGCTGCTGGGCAAGGTCCGCTTCTCCAGGCTCGCGCCAAAGGACGCCATCGCAATGCTGGCAGGAGAAAATGTGCGCCGGATCTATGTCGATGGCGGACAGCTGGTGCAGTCCTTCCTGCGCGACGGCCTGGTGAGCGATATGGTCGTCACCACCGTACCCGTGCTGATCGGATCGGGCCGGCCGCTGTTTGGCGCGCTGGCGCAGGACATTGATTTGAAGCTGGTATCGAGCCGCAGCTTCCCTTCGGGACTGGTGCAATCCACCTATCGGCTGGCGCCATGAGCCGCCCGCGCGGCCGTCCAGCGCAAGGAACGGGGGTAAGCCGCAACGATATTCTGACCGCTGCGCTCGCGCTGCTGGATGAAAGCGGGGGACAAGGATTATCCATGCGCGCCCTCGCCGCCCGGCTCGGCGTGACACCTATGAGCCTTTACCATCACGTGGAAGACCGCACAGGGCTGTTGCGGGCGCTGTCGGATCGGGTCTACGCCGAAGTGCTCGCAGACCCGGTCAAGCATGCCGACCGCCTGGGGGAAATTCGCGCCATCCTGGTCCGCTATCACGGCGCGGTGAGCCGCCATCCGCAACTGACGCTGGCCATCTTTGCCACGCCGGAGGCCTTTGCCGGCGTGACGCGCCAGATCACCGACCGTCTGACCGAGCTGCTGGCGGACATCACGCCCGAACCTCACCTGTGGCGCGATATTCTGATCGACCACGCGCACGGCAGCGGCCTGCCTATGGTCCTGTCCAAAACCCAGACCATGCAGGAACACTACCGGCTGGCGCTCAACCGCCTGCTGGAACGCCTGGAAGCCTAAAGCGTCCATTGAGCACGGCGTAGGCCAGCAGGCCGATCACCAGTCCCCAGAACGCCCCGCCGATGCCAAGCAGCGTGATATTGGCGGCGGCAGCCAGGAAGGTGATGAGCGAAGCTTCGCGCGCCTTCGCATCGGCCAGGGCGCTGGCCAGGCTGCCGCCGATGGTGCCCAGCAGCGCCAGCCCTGCCAAGGTGGTGATGAAGGTTGCCGGGAAAGCCATGAACACGGCGGCCAGCGTCACGCCGAATACGCCGACGAAGATGTAGCAGACGCCTGCCGCAATGCCGGCGATCCAGCGCCGCGACGGATCTTCGTGCGCTTCCTTGCCGGTGCAGATGGCGGCCGTGATCGCGGCAATATTGAAGGCATGCGAACCGAATGGCGCCATCAGCAGCGAGCCCAGTCCCGTCACCGTGACGATGGGATTGGCGCTGGTCTTGAAGCCATCGTTGCGCAGCACCAGCATGCCGGGTATGTATTGGCCGGTCAACGTGATCAGGAACAGCGGCAGCGCTACGCTCAGCAAGGCGTTCAGCGAGAAGGCCGGCATGGTGAAGACCGGTGCGGCAAGCTGCAGGCGCAGTCCCGACAAGTCGATGCGGTCCTGCGCGAGCAGAAAGGCCAGGCCCAGTAGCAGGATGCCCGGCACCGCGTAGCGCGCATTGAAGCGTTTGAGCGCCACATAGGCCACGATCAGCAGGCCCGCCAGCAGCGGATCGGCGCTCATGCCGCCAAAGGCCTTGACGCCGAATTGCAGCAGAATCCCGGCCAGCAGTCCGGCGGCCACGCCCGGCGGAATCAGGCGGATGACCCGCTCGAACCAGCCCGATAGGCCAAGCACCACGAAGGCGGCGGCCGAGATCGCATACGCGCCTACCGCTTCGGCATAGGGCGTGCCGGCCAGCGCCGTGACCAGAAATGCGGCGGCGGGCGTGGACCAGGCCGTGATGACAGGTTCGCGCGTCATCCAGCTCAGGAGAATTCCCGTCACCCCGACGCCGATCGACACCGACCAGACCCACGACGCGGTCGATGCCGGGTCCAGGCCAGCCACTTTGGCGGCCTGGAATACCAGGATGAAGGTGCCACCGTAATTGACGATGACCGAAATCAGGCCGGCCACGATGGGATGGGCAAGATCATGCAAACGAAGGGGGAAAGGCGAGGTGGCGGACGTCATGGCGTATATAGCACTCCTGAAAAGGCTTAAGCATCAAAGGCCAGACTGTAGACCGTAAATGGTATGCTGTGCCCATCCAATTTTTCGATGCAATACCGACCAATTGTTCAAACATGCCCAATTCGAATCCGTCAAAGCCTGGATAGGCGATCCGGCCCATGGCGCCCTGCCCCTGCATGCGCGCATCCAGCGCGGCATCCGGCAACTGATCCTCGACGGCGCCCTCGGTGCTGGCAAGCCGCTGCCCGCTTCACGCGCGCTGGCCAAGTCGCTGGGCGTCTCGCGCGATACGGTGGAATCGGCCTACACCCAACTGCACGCGGAGGGATTCATCGAACGCCGCGTAGGTAGCGGCAGCTTCGTTTCGGAGCGCGCGCAGCGCCTGCCAAGACCGGGCGCCAGGCCGCGTCCCGCCGCGCAGCCGGCGCCGCTGCACCTGAGCCAGCGCGGCACGGCCATGTACCAGGGCGGCGGCTTGCGCGATTTCCTGGTCCCGCGCCCATTCGCCCCCGGCGTGCCGGAAACGCGCAGCTTTCCCTTGCAGACCTGGGAACGCCTGGAACGCCAGGTATTGAAGGAATACGGCACCCAGGCGCTGCTGCATAGCCCACCGCAGGGGATGGAGCCGCTGCGGCGCGCCATTGCGGACTACGTCAATCTGGAGCGCGGCGCGCGCGCCACGCCGGAGCGCGTGCTGATCCTGACCAGCTCCCAGCAGGCGCTGACGCTGTGCGCCACCGTGCTGCTCGATGCCGGCGAGCGCATCTTCATCGAAGACCCCGCATATCACGGCGCGCGCAAGGCCTTCGATGCCGCCGGCCTGGAATGCGTTCCCGTGCCGCTGGATGCCGACGGCATGCTGGTGGAGCGGCTGCGCGCCGCGCGCCATCCGGCCAAGGCAGTCTTCCTGACGCCGTCGCACCAGTTTCCGACCGGGGCGACACTGGCATTGGAGCGGCGGCTGGCCCTGATCGAATGGGCGCGGCAGCAACAGGCCTGGATCATCGAAGACGACTACGACAGCGAGTTCCACTACGCCGGCAAGCCCACCGCCTGCGTGCAGGGACTCGATGCGCATGAACGCACCCTCTACATCGGCACCTTTACCAAATCGCTGTTTCCCGGCCTGCGCATCGGCTTCATGGTGCTGCCGTCCCAGCTCGTGGCGCCCATGACCGCGGCACGCACGCTCCTGGACGGGCATAGCGCGCCGATCCCGCAACTGACGCTGGCGCGCTTCATGGAAGGCGGACATTTTGGAGCGCACGTGCGGACCATGCGCGCCGTCTATGCCGAACGGCTCGCCGTGCTGGAACGGCTGGTGCGCAAGCACTTGGCCGATTTTCTTGAACCGAGGGCGCCGGCAGGCGGCATGCAGATGCCCTGTCTTCTTCGCTGCGACATTCCCGAACGCGCAGTCATCGATGCCGCGCAGCGTGCCGGCATCGATCTACTGGGGCTGACGGCGCTGCATGCGTCAGGCGCACCCCGGGGCGGCTTCCTCATGGGTTTTGCCGCCTATGCGCCGAGGGAACTGGAAATCGCGCTGAAGAAGCTGGCGGAAGTGTTCCGCGCCCTAAGCCGCTGAGCCGTCCTTCATGGCTGCTGATCCACCAGCTGGTACTTCTTCACGACGCCAGCTTGATCGAACAAAATTGATAGCTCCCTTTTGTTCTCTGCACTGCTTAGCACAAGGTTCACATACGGCAGGGAATCGACCATTTTGGAATAGCCAAGCTGATACAGCCACAGTTCATAGCCATTGGAAAATTTGGTGACACTGGCACTGCCGAAGGACTCGTTGATATCGGCCTTGGTCGATTTGCCGATAACAATGGCGTGTGCGGCGCCCTCCTGCGTCAGGGTTTTGATTGCGCCGTTTCCGGTCGAGGCGCAGCCAGCCAAGGTCCAAGAAAGAATGCAGAGAATGGCTGCGCGTATGGTCTTTTTCATATTCCACATCCCTTCATTGGTCGCTCGCGAGGCCTCCCGCCTCGTCGTCCATATACTCGAATTGCAGCAAGGTATCGTCCGTCCAGCCCTTCTCATACAGCGACTTGAACTTGACCATGAATACGCGCTCACGCAGGAAAATCCAATCCTCCTGGCTTGGCATCATGGGCGCTGCCGGGCCGTATAGCATGGCAGCCGGCATGATGCTGCGACGCCCCCCGTCGGTCAAGGTGATGCTGAACAAAGCCCGCTCAGCGAAGTAAAACATATTGATGGGCAGCGTGCGGCAAGGGTCTTGCAGCTTGGCGATCATCATATTGATGGGATGGTGGACATACGCGACCAGATCGCCAACCATGGCCACTTTGCACTCAAGCAGCAGGTCGCCCAGGCGGCGGGCCTTGGACGGCACGCCGGGACTGCGGATATCGGCGCGCCAGGCCAGGCTCTTGGCCTGGCGGTTGAACCTTACCACCGCGCCGTCTTGGGCGGCGTCTGCGTTTCGCGGCAAGACGAAGCTGTAGTTGGACTCCAAGGGAACCGGAACCTTCGTATGTTCGCCCACGATCTGGAGCACCAGGCCATCCATGGCGACATCCGCCTGGCGCGGCAGCACCATGAAACGCAGGGAAGCGCCAGGGGCGAGGCTGCGGTTTTGATCGAACACCTCCATCGCAGCGAGCATGGCGCGATACGATTTTTCATCACGGTCTGGCACGGCGCCATGCACCGCCACACTCGGGACGGCTGTATCTGCTGCTGCGGGTGGCAGTCCGGCCCCGGCGAGTGCCGGCAACGATAAACACAGCATTGCCTGCAGCAGGCCCAGCCTGAATTGCATACTTTTTCTCATATCGTTTCCCTCTTTGCGCGCGGCAGTGACGCTGAGCGGAAATTGTATTCCCGGAAAACTTGGGAAATCTTAAGGTTCAAGCGTTACACTTTCGACATGCATATCCTGATCATAGAAGACGACCTCGCGCTGGGCGCGTCGCTGCAGCAGGCACTCAAATTGGAAGGCATCAGCAGCGAATGGCTGCGCCGGGCTGGCGACGTTCCGAGCGGCTCCATGGAACAGCGCTGGGACTGCGTACTGCTCGACCTGACGCTGCCCGATGGCTCCGGACTGGCCCTGCTGCGCAACTGGCGCCAAAAGGGCTACCTGATTCCCGTCATCATCATCACCGCGCAAGCCGCCCTGGCGGACCGGCTGACGGGCCTCGACAGCGGCGCCGACGATTTCATCGTCAAGCCCTTCGCCACCGCGGAACTGGTTTCGCGCCTGCACGCGGTGCTGCGCCGCTACGCCGGCCAGGCGCGCGACGTGTGGACGGTGGGCGACCTGCATCTGGAGCCGAAGGGATACCACGCGCGCCTGGCCGACACCGCTCTCCATCTTTCGCCGCGCGAATTCCACCTGGTATGGGAACTGGCGCGCGAGCCGGGCGTGGTCATTCCCAAGAGCGTGCTGGCGCAGCGGCTCGAACCGCTGGGCGATGCGCTCGATTACGGCGCCATCGAAGTCCACGTCTCCAATCTGCGCCGCAAGATCGGCGCAGAGCGCATCCGCACGGTACGCGGCGTCGGCTACATGCTGACGGTATGAAGCGCCCGGTGCCGATGTTTGCCCGGCGCACCCTGGTGCGGCGCATCATGCTGGCCTTGCTGACGGCCTTTTGTCTGGTGTGGCTGGTGCTGCTGGCGCGCGATTTCATCAGCGAGACCGACAGCGCAAGATTCGACGAGCGCGTGCTCACGCTGGGAAACCGCTTGAGCGGGATGCTGGCCGACGCCCGGAATGACGACGAGGCGCGCGCCATCATCGCGGCCACCTCCACCCTGGTCAACGCGAGTTACCGCGAGCACGATGTGCCGGGCATCATGCTGATGCAGCTATATGGCGCCGACGGCACCTCCTTATACCTGTCGCCGGAAAGCGGCGCTACCCGGTTTGGCCAGGCCAGCCAGCAGTTGAGCGACGCCATGGTCAACGGCCAGCCGTTCCGCCTGTACCAGCACCAGGCTGGCGGCCGAACCTTGCGCCTGGGCGCCCAGATCATCCAGCGCAACTGGATACTGCAGCGCATGGGCATCGATCTGGCCGTCAGCATGCTGATCGCCCTGCCGCTCGTGGTCCTGCCGCTATGGGTGACGGTGCGGCGCGGCCTGCGGCCTTTGCGGCAGCTGTCGGAGCAGATCACCGGAAAAGGCCTGCATGATCTGGAACCGCTGAACGCCATGCCGGAATATGAGGAACTCAAACCGCTGGCGGGCGCCCTGGATACCCTGCTGGCCCAGTTGCGCAGCAAGATCGCGCGCGAAGCCCGTTTCGTACAAGACGCCGCGCACGAGCTGCGCACGCCGATGGCCGTGATCTCGGCCCAAGCCCACGTCCTGGCGCTGGCGCCGGATGCGCGCCAGCGCGCCGAAGCCGAACTGCAGCTGGACCAGGCCGTGGCCCGCGCCTCCCATCTGGTGCAGCAATTGCTGGAAATGGCGCTGTTCGAACGCGCGCTGGAGCAGCGCGCGCCGCTGGAAAAGCTGGACGCGGCCCAATTGGCACAGCAAGCCATGGCCGACGTCGCGCCAGCGGCGATGCGGCGCGATATCGAATTGTCGCTGGAAGCGCCAGACACGCTGTTCCATGCGCTGGACCGGCATGCCTTCCTCTCCATCCTGCACAATTTGCTGCACAATGCGGTGCATTACATCCAGCAAGGCGGGCAAGTGCGGGTGGAACTGCAGCGCCCCGCCGCCGATGGCCCGCTGCTGCTGGCCGTGACGGACAACGGCCCGGGCATCGCGCAGGCGGAACAGGCAATGGTATTCGAACGCTTCTACCGCTGCGCCGGACAGACGATGCCGGGGTCGGGCCTGGGATTGTCCATCGTCCAGCAGGCGGCAACGCGCCTGCGCGGCACGGTCCAACTGAGTACGGCGCCGCCATCGAGAGGCTGCCGCTTCGTCATCGAGATTCCGGCTTGACTTCCCCGAGCGCCTTGAAGAGATAGTCGCTCATCAGCTTTTCGCTGATCGCATGCGGCATCTTGGCCTGGAAATTGGTGGTGGTGATGACGGCAACTAAGCGCTGCTCCGGCATCACCACCACCTTGTTGCCGCCGCTGCCGGACATCATGACCGCGCGGTAGGTCTTGCCCTCCTGCGTGAATTGCTTGATCCACCAAAAATAGCCATATTCGGTGTTCTCATCGACTTGTGCATGGGGCGCCATCGATTGCCGCACCCAATCGGCGGAGAGGAGGCGTTTGCCGCGCCAGATGCCCTGGTCGAGGTATAGCTGGCCCAGCTTCAGCAGGTCACGGCTGCGCAACCCCAAGCCGCCGCCCGTCATTGCCACGCCGGCCGGCGTGTGCTGCCACTTCAGCCGCGTGATGCCCAGCGGGCCGAACAAGGTACGCGCGGCGAACTGCTCGACCTTCTCGCCGGTGGCCTTCTCCAGCAAAGGACCAAGCAGTGTCGGGCCGGCGGTGCAGTAGGAGAAGCTGCGGCCATGGGGCGAGTCCTGCGGCTTGGGCACCCAGTCCGGGAAACCGCGTATCGGCAAGTCCAGCGCGAACTGGGTCCAGTCCTCCAGCAGATACATGCTTTCCTCGTTGCCGCGCGAGTACTGGTTCTGGTCATCGCACTCCAGCAGGGAACTCATGGTCAGCAAATCTTCGACAGTGATCTTTTCCTTGCGCGGATCGGGGTGGCGCACCGGTTGCTTTTCCGGGAAGAAGGCAAACACCGGCGCGCTCACACCGGCCAGCTTGCCCTGCCCGATCGCAATCCCAACTAGCATGCCGGTCACGCTCTTGGTCACGGAGCGCGTATTGCGCAGGCCCGCCTCGCCGTCTGCATCGTAATAGGATTCGAATACCAGCTTGCCGTCCCTGGCAATCAGGATGCTGGTGATCTGTTTGAAGTCGCCCTTGCGGACCGCCGCATCCATGAACTCCAGCGGCTGTGGATTCAAACCGGCGGCGGCCGGTGCGGCGCGCGGCCATTCATCGTCGCCGGCGGCGGCCAAGGGCACGCCTGCCAGCAGCAAAGACAGCATTATCCTGAGCATGTCACGCCAATCGTCGTCGAAATGGACGGGCCAGTATATCGCACGGCCTTGCACCAGCCGCCTCGCATGTGTAGGCCGGCTTCCATAACCTACTTGCCCGATAGATGATATTTACGGCACACTGTTGCAGTAGCCAAATATACAAGCATCCTAAACCGCGATTTCCAACAACCTTAACTGCATCAGGAAAGATTCATGGGCTTTGAGTACAAGCTTTCATTCCAGAGCCCAAGCGGCGAATCCACAATCAACGCACTTGCCCGCCTGCCCGGAGCAAAGCTGCTCGCCAATCAGGTAGACGCGATAGAGTTTCGGCGCGACGCACTCGATTCCGGCATGCCTGATGCCACTGCTTCGGCAACAGAGTACGGCCTGTACTTCTGCGATCACGGCGGTTTTGGCCGAGAGTACTTGGGTCATATCGCGGCCCAACTTGTTCATACCTTCGGCACGATAAGCATCGAAGAGCTGGAATGAACGCCACTGGGCGGTTTTTGGCATCCCTTTAACGAAGGATTACTGCATGTTTAAACGCATCACCTTGCTATGTCTGACTATACCGCTGTTTGCCGCATCGGCATCCGCCCAAGCCGCCACTGAAAGCTTCGACCCAAGCACACTCAAAGTCCCGACCAAGGGCAAACCAAACGAAGTGCTGGTGCTGGGTACAGCCCACCTGGCGCAGTTGCCGGCCACTTTCCAGCCAGCCAGCTTGAACGCACTGCTCGATAAGCTAAGCTCTTGGAAGCCCAAGATCATCGTGATCGAAAGCCTGTCCGGTCCCGAATGCGCCACCATGCGCCAGTACCCGGCACGCTACGACGGCACCACGCAACGCTACTGCCGCTGGGATCCTAGTCCTGCGCGCGCAGCAACCGGCCTGGACGTGCCTGCCGCCACCGCCGAAATCGACAAGCTGCTGGAGAACTGGCCTGCGGCGCCAACACCATCGCAGCGGCGCCGTCTTGCCGCCCTCTTCCTGGCCGGCGGCGAACCCGTGTCAGCGCTGGTGCAATGGCTGCGCTTGCCGGAAGCGGAACGGCGCGCCGGCGACGGTCTGGACGACAAGCTCGTCGCCATTCTCGACCAGCGGCAATTCGGCCGCGGCCCCCGTGGCGAAGACACGCTGCTCGCTGCGCCATTGGCCGCCGCGCTCGGACATGAACGGGTCATTCCAATGGATGACCATTCGATCTCGGATGTGCCCCTCACGCAGCTTGATGGCTACGGCAAGGCGCTGAACAAGGCCTGGGAAAATCCCGCTTTCGCCAAGCGCCAAAAGGAATACGAATCGCTGTCCGCCGGCATCGACAAGCCGGAAAAGGCCTTGACGCTTTATCGCGCCCTGAACCAGCCATCGAGCGTCAAGCTGGTCTACGAAAGCGATTTTGGCGCCATGCTTGACGAACCCTCGCCGCAGCAATTCGGCCGCCTCTATGTCGCCACATGGGAAAGGCGCAATCTGCGCATGGCCTCGAATATCCGCGAAGCGATGGGCAATCATCCTGGCAGCCGCGCGCTGGTCATCGTCGGCTACAGCCACAAGGGCTACCTTGAAGCCTATTTGAACCAGATGCACGACGTGCGCATTGTGCCGGCCGGCCCGGTGCTTGAATAAACGAAGAAAAATGGCTCCGATGCGGAGCCATTTTTCTATTTCCCCCACTCAATCAGTCGGTGACCCGCTGCACCCACGCCTTGAATCCCGCGCTTGAATCAGCAGGTAAATTTTGAATGTAAGCCTGTAACTCCTCACGCATGCCAAACGCCATCCAGACCAGCGGCGCCAAACGGAACGCAAGGCTTTTTGTGTGCTCCGATTCGAGCAACAATTGCAGAGTTCGCTCTTTGTACTCCGTCAGCACGTCCGATTTGTAGTCAAAGGCTTTGCCCAATCCAGAGATGTACATCAGCTTTGCCACTTCCACCGTAGGCCAATGCAAAGCCATCGTGAGCGGCCAGTCGAGCATGGCTCGCTCCCCCCAGATTGATGACTTGGACATATACCCGTTCGCAAGCAGCGTCAACATGAACGCTTGCCCCAGCTCCACCAGATAAATCGGCATCACCTCGGCCGTTGGGCGAAGATAAAACAAATCCAATGGCTGCTCACGCTTTCGTCCAATATGGGCAAGTAGGCGTTTCTCAAGATTAAGTACAAGCCCGCCCAGCATTGACTGAACCGCTTTACCGCTTTCGGTGACATGCTTTGTCCTGGTCGAGCAGTTCCAAAGACTCAAGGAAATCTGCCATTCGGCTTCATCGGCCTCACCAGAACAGCCGATCTCGCCGGTTACGAAGTACTTCATAGCCGGCGGCAGCGTGTCGAAAAAAGCATGGCCGTCGGCCTCGCATCCCGATACAACAGGGCCACCACCTTCCACGACCTGGATATAGCAACTCGCTGCATGGTCGCTCCAGTAGTGTGTGGCTTCAGCGAGATAGAGCGGAATAGCGCGCGTTAAGCGTCCCAACTCATCCTCCCACTGTGATTCGGCGCGTTCCGCTCCGTCTTTGACATGGCTTAGTGCGAAGAAGCCGACCTCCGAACTTTCGCCCTCCTTCTGCGCAAAGAGCCAGTCTGCATTGCGTAGACCGTAGTGCCAGATAGGTTGACTTAGCGCTATCGTGGCAATCTTTAGGCTGTCGGGATCGACGGACACACCTTGCGCACTTTGCTGGCGCATATCCTGGAAGGCTCGCGAGAACTGGTCAAGTTGCTGCTTCATTGTCGCGACGCCCAGGGCGTACAGCCGCGCCAGCAACACTTCGCCTTCATCCGCCCGACCGAGCTGCTCGTAGGCGCGCAGCAAGTTCAGCCCCGCCATTGGGTCATGTTGGCGCTCGTTGTACACAGGACTAATTAGTTCCACAATTAGCGGAATTTGACCGTTGTTCCCCAAGTCGCCCGATATCATCATTAAGGCACTGCCGTCGAACATTCCGCCAGCTATTACCTCGGCGTACAAGGCGCGTGCGAAGTCGATTTCCTGGTGTTCCAAATGATGACGCGCAAGCCAAAGTTGCGCGCGCCAGCTGCCCGGCAGAGCTGCGACCGTGCGCAGCGCCTCTAGATAGCCGCGCTCTCCCGCTCGTTCCCGCTGTATGGACGCCCACCAAAGCATGCCATTGTCTTGGTTCGGATCGGCTTGAATCGCACGCCAGAGTGTTTCATCGGCAAGCGTCTGCTCGCCTCGCCCGGCGAATACTTTGGCCAGGTTGGTTAGCAAACATCCAGTTTCACCGGCTTTTGCCATCCCTGAACGCAACGTCGCTTCCGCGAGATCGAGCTGGCCATTCTCCATTTGCACAATGCCCAGAGCAATATGGCTGCGTTCCAGATCGCTGTCGATCTCGACGAGACGCGCAGCCGCCTGCACCAAATCAGCTGCAAAGCCATCTTTCAGGCCTACGATAATCAGATTGTAGAGTTCCGGGGCGTTGTCCCACTTCTGCCGTAGATTGGGTAGAAAGACCTTTTCGCGCCATTCGCCGCGAGCGATCCTCAGTTCACGTCCGTAGGCATCGTACACAGTGACCAGTTCATGATGGGGAGATTGCAGTCCGGTCGCATCAATGTGTTGGCTGGTGCCAGCTATCAGATGGTCGGACTTCTTGCCGATTAGTGCAGACAGAATTCGTTTAAACATGAAGAAAAGGTGGCAATGGCAGAGAGTTGGCATTTAACCACAGTTTCGTCCGCAATATGCCATCGGCAACAATATCCCCCCATCATTTTCTGGACGGACATTGTTTTTTGATTTCTTAAAATATTACTGCGCGTTAAACCAGGAACTGGACTGGTCGCCCCATAGCCAGCAGCAATGCAACAGGAAGTCACTTTCACTTGACAAGTTAAATCCAAGTGCCATACTCATACAGCTAATATGCAGCCCAGACAGAAATTCCGGGACGTCAATAAAACCCATAATTATTTAGAAAAAAGGTGACGATCATGAAACGCACTCTATTGGCAATGATGGCAATTACGATGTCATTTGCATCTGCATTCGCTGCTCCTCCGCAAAAAACTAGTACGTCGAGCGGTGCGGCAATTGCGCCAGCCAAGCCTTCCTACAGCCCAGGCAGCAGGGTCAACGTAGTGTTCACGAATGCCAATACCGTTTTCGATACTGAATCCTATGTGGGCACAAATCAATTGCACATCCCCCAAGCAGGCATTTATCTCGTCAATGTGAGAGGGCAGAACAACCAGGATGGCAGTTTTTTAGCACTGTACTATTCACTGAATGGCGGCACGCCTATTGAACTCTGCTTCAGTATTGGAACCAGCGGAGCATATGCAATGTGCAATGGTTCGGAACTCGCCCAATTGAATACCGGCGACACTATTCAATTTTACGCATATTCGAGCACCGACAATATTACCGCTCTTCGCTTTGCTATATCGCGGCAGTAAGTTTCCACCTTCAGTGCTCGTCGGGAGACGCGATCAGAGCATGAAGAAGCCATTTTGATTGTTTCGACGTCAGCGCATACAATGCTGATGTTCACTACCGTACAATCATTGATTTTTCTTATGCAAATTTTTCATCGACACGAAATTAGCGTCGCCACGACATTTTTCCTGTTTCTTTTATTTTTCGCAAATTCAGCTGACGCGGAAGTTCGTTACGATGCGCATGTGATAACAGTAAGTGGAAAAATCGACTCCCTGGTCTATGACGATCTATCCAAGATTTTCGCAAATGAATCAGTCTCGACGATAGTGTTTAAAAATTCAGGCGGCGGCTCATTTTTTCCTGCCCTCAATATCGGCAAACTCATTTCAGAAAAGAATGTCAAAACTGTCGTTGAAGGCGTGTGCGCGTCTGCATGCGCAATCGCATTCCTAGGAGGCGATTCCAGAGAGTTTTCTTCAGAACAAGCAGATTCTGCGCTGATGTTTCATCCTGGGTTTGCGCAAGCGAGTCAAGTGCCCGCCCAAGAAACCAAAGCAATATTTTTCAAATGGATCGAGTCAAGAACCAAGCATCCGCCCTCGCCCGAGTTTGTTGCCGCGATGAATAAAATCAGCAATCGGAGAGGTGGCGTCTATTTCCTCTCCCCCTCTCACGGCATCGCCTTGAAAAAAGGTTCCTCCGTATTCTTTTGCGAGGGGAGCGAAGGAAATATCGGCAAGTGCACGACGCAAAGCGATTCGAGCGCCGAAAAGATGCACATCACGTCAAACTAATTGAGGCAACGGCAGCGGCATGCTTACCGCCCGACGTTTCATATGAGACCATTGCGAAACATTGAAACACTCCGTGAAACACACCTCTCTCTTCCTACTGTTGCGCAAGAACTCAACTCATTGAATATTAAGACAATTTAGATAATAGAGGCTCTGGCACGGAAACTGCTGAAAGAACTGCTTTTAACGAAAGGAAGTTATGAGCCAAATTTCAGCCACCCGCCGTGCCGCGTTTCGCCAGAGTGTTCGGGAGCGCAAGGGCATACTTGTCGCCGGTGCTTTCAATGCGCTGAGCGCGCGCATCATTGAAGACCTTGGATTTGAAGCCTTGTACTTGACCGGCGCCGGCATTTCAAACATGTCGCTAGGCTTGCCTGATCTTGGCTTCATTGGCTTGCATGAAGTGGCGGAGCATACGGCGCGCGTTCGAGACAGCTCCACCCTGCCGCTCATCGTTGACGCCGATACCGGCTTCGGCAATGCCTTGAATGTCGCCCACACGGTCCGCGCGCTGGAGCGCGCCGGCGCCGATGCGATCCAGCTCGAAGACCAGGTCATGCCGAAGAAGTGCGGTCACTTTGCCGGCAAAGCAGTTATCTCGACCAGCGAAATGATCGGCAAATTACACGCGGCAGTGGACGCGCGCGATGATGACAATGTGCAGATTATCGCCCGCAGCGACGCCTGCGCCGTGCACGGCATTGAAGATGCGATTGAGCGCGGCCATCGTTATATAGAAGCGGGCGCAGACATTCTCTTCATCGAAGCAACCGAAACGCTGGAGGACATCAAGCGCTTGCCCCAACTCTTTAAAGTGCCGCAGCTGGTCAATATCGTCATCGGCGGCAAGACACCCACCTTATCCCGCGCGGAATTCGAACAGCTCGGTTATAGCATTGTGCTATACGCCAATGCGACTCTCCAGAGCGCCGTGCACGGAATGCAGAAAGCTCTGCGCCTGCTGCGCGAGGATGGCCAGTTGGCGGAAGATTCGTCGCTCGTGGCGCCGTTCGAAGAGCGGCAACGCCTGGTCAACAAGGCCTGGTATGACACGCTGGAGCGTAAATACGCGCCAGCGGACTAAAGGGTTTGCCAGGGCCATGGCCTTGGACGGCGCTTGTACGCATCGCGCGCGGGCAGGCGCAAGGTCACGCTGGTGCCGCCACCGGGGATGCTCTCGATGGCCAGCGTACCGCCCGACCGCTGCGCCCGCTCCCGCATGCCCGCCATTCCCCAGTGCCCTTCCTTTGCCCCAGCTTGCAAGATCTGGGGCGAGATGCCTCTGCCATTGTCCCTGACGACCAGCGTGAACCGGCGCGCGCCGAACACAAGCTGTGCTGTCAGCCTGTCCGCCTCAGCGTGTTTGCTTGCGTTGTAGATCGCTTCACGGGCGATGGCGAGAATCTCGTAGGCCACGCCCTCCGCCAGTGGACGGCTCTTGCCCTCGGTACTGACCTGCAATGCCGCATGGCCGTAGGTCCTTCCTGCCAGGCGCCCGATGTCTTCCAATGCGGCGGCCAATTCCACAGGTTTGTCGTCGCGTAGATCCCGTACTTCATCCCGCCCCTCAATCAGCGTGCTTTCGGCCTGCTCCAGGGTATGGTCGATGTCGCGGCGCGCCCTGCTATCGGGCGGCAGGCTCAGTCCGATGGCATGAACGCGCAGGATAATCGCCTGCATGCCCTGGATGATGGTGTCATGCAGGGCACGGGCGATACGTTCGCGCTCCTTCGTGCGCACGAGCAGGCGCTCCTCCAGGCGGCGGGTGACGACGCGCAAACGGTAGCGGTACAGCAAAGACAGCAGTATCAGCAGCGCCAATCCGCATGCGCCCCTGAACCAGAGAGTTTGCGTCAAGGTCGGCATCACAGTAAATGCCAGCTCGGCGCCGCCGTCGCTCCACGGCCCGTTATCGACGGCGGCACGCACGCGGAAACGATAGCTCCCATGCCCAACATTCGTGTAATAGGCGATGCGCCGCTCGCCGGCGTCCTGCCAGTCCGTATCGACCCCAAGGAGTTGATATTGAAAGCGCACATGCTGCGCCCGCCCCAGTTCAAGCGCCGTATAGGCGATGCTGAAGTTGTCCGTACCGGGTGGCAGCGTCAATCCAGGCCGGTTTGCTTCATCCTGCGCATGGTGGCGCAGCCGAAGTACCTCCACGAAGGGAGCGGGATGAACCGCCTGGAATTCTTCGGCCGCCAAGCGCAGCAAGCCAGCCGAGGTCATAAAAAGCAGGCTGCCTTGCGGTCCGGCGGCAATGCTCGGCAGCCGCGACAAGGTCGCGGTCTGGCCCACGTAGCCGTCCGCCGCATCGATCAACTCATAGCGCAGCAGCGATGCCGGATTAGCCAGCGCAGCGCGCCAGTCCGCATTACGCACATGGACCACCCCTCGGCCGCCATTGAACCAGCGGTCGCCATTGGACGTCACGGCTATCCCGGTGACATAGCGCAGCACCTCGGGATCCCTCGCCTTCAAGGACAGAAACTGGCCATTCTGCAATACAGCAAGGCCACGCTCGCCGCCGACGATCACCTCGTCGCCAGCCAGCAAACCAACAATCGTACCCAATTCGCTGGCATAGGATTGCTTGCGTCCATTGTCGTACAACACCAGCCGTCCATCGCCATAGCCTATCCACAATTGCCCGCTGCGGCCGAGAGCCACGGCGGCGGCCCCGGGTTCGATGCCGAGCTCAGTTGCCGGCGTCCAGCGCCCGTCCATCCAGGCCAACCAGCCCAGCGTGTTGAGCTGCACCCATACGCGGTGCCCATCATCGATGATGCGGGTGGCGATCCAGTCCCTCGGCTTACCGTCTGGTCCAGCGGGAAAGTCGATGCGCTGGACCTTGCCATTTTCGCGGCGCTCCAGAAATCGCTTACTGGCCAACAGCAGTGCACCATCCCGGGCCGTCGTCACAGCCGCGTAAGAGTCCTCGCTTTCCAGCACAGCTTGCCCGCCATCAGCCGGCAGGCGCCATAGCCCCGGCGCATTAAGTGAGGCAACCCAGGTGTTACCCGGTGCATCGTTGGCCGCGGAATACGGTTCCTGGCTTGGCGGGCCGTGTATGGCCTGCAGGCGGCTTGGGCGCAGACGCTCCAGACCGGCAAAAGTGCTGACCCAGATATTGCCGCTCCGGTCTTCAAGCAGGCCGGTCGTGGAGATGGAAGACAGTTGCCAGGGTTGGTTTAGCTTGCCGGTCAGGTCGCGCTCCAGTTCGATGCTGTCCAGAGCCTGAGCGCGGGCAACCATCGACAGGCCTTGCAAGGGGCCGACTTGCCAAAGATTGCCGTGGCGGTCAAACATGCCCGCGCCGTGCGACTCTTCGGCGCTACTGAAGCGCGGCCTTGGCCCGCTGATGGCATTGGGGAGCCGGACCACACTCTTGCCATAATAGGTCTCAAACCATAGCTGGCCATCGGGCGACCTGAGAAGGCCGCCCCTGCCATTTGGCCCGGCTTTTTCCATCTTCTGAAACCGGTTCGCGCTGCGGTCCAACAAAAAGACATTGAACAGATCCGATACCCACACCTGACCGCCGGCCACGGCGATAGTGCTCGACCTTAATCCGGTAAAGCCCTGCTCCGGGCCATATCGCTGCAATTTCCCGTTCGCATAACGGTGCAGCTGCGTAGCCGTCGCCAGCCATAAGCTGCCATCCTGATCTTTGGCGATCTGGTTAATGCCGCGCAGATCGGAGCGGAGTTTATCCCCTGTCAGATGCGCGAGGGTGCCGTCGCGGCGGCGAACGCTGATGCCGCCGTACTCATAGGCGATCAGGAGGTCGCCATTTTCCAGCGCATGCAGGGTGCGGATGCTATCCCCAAGCAAGCGCGCGCCTGCTGGTGGCGCGTAGCGTTCAAAGTGGCTGCCGTCGAAACGGTAGAGACCAAAATTGGTGCCCAGCCATAACCATCCATCGGTGGTCTGCGCCATGGCCCAGATACTGCCTGGCGCACCTTCGCGCACAGTCCAGGTGGTGTGGTGATAATCAGAAAGACGTGTATCGGGGGAGACAGCCAGCGCGGCATGCGCAGCGAGACAGCAAGCTAAAACCACCACTCCTTTGAGCCTGCAAATGAATATTGGCACGACCAGAACGTATCATCAGAAAGTCCGTTTATACCATAAGTTTCACTGCATTCTTGGCAACATATGCCATGCCGTCAGCATGCTACTGTGCTGACGGCCCCCTCACACAATGCAGGGAATTTCAGGCTTGGATCAATAGTTGATGACCGTGCGGATCGACTTACCTTCGTGCATCAGATCGAAGGCTTTGTTGATGTCATCGAGGCCCATGGTATGGGTAACGAATGGGGCGAGATCGATGTCGCCTTTCATCGCATCTTCCACCATGCCGGGTAGTTGGCTGCGGCCCTTGACGCCGCCGAAGGCCGAGCCTTTCCAGACGCGCCCCGTCACCAACTGGAAAGGACGGGTCGAGATTTCCTTGCCGGCGCCAGCGACGCCGATGACAATCGACTGGCCCCAGCCACGGTGGGCCGCTTCCAGCGCCGAGCGCATGACGTTGACGTTGCCGATGCACTCGAAGGTATGGTCCACGCCCCAGCCGGTCATTTCGATCAGCACTTCATGAATCGGCTTCTCGAAGTCATTGGGATTGATGCACTCGGTCGCGCCGAACTGGCGGGCCAGTTCGAATTTGGCCGGATTGGTGTCGATGGCAATGATGCGGCCCGCCTTGGCCTGGCGCGCGCCTTGAACCACGGCGAGACCAATGCCGCCGAGGCCAAAAACAGCCACCGAGTCGCCCGCCTGTACCTTGGCCGTGTTGTGAACGGCGCCGATACCGGTGGTCACGCCACAGCCCAGCAGACAGACGTGCTCCGGATTGGAACTCGGGTTGATCTTGGCCAGCGACACCTCGGCAACCACGGTGTACTCGCTGAAGGTGGAGCAGCCCATATAGTGGTAGAGCGGCTGGCCGTTATACGAGAAGCGCGTGGTGCCGTCTGGCATCAGCCCCTTGCCCTGGGTCGCGCGTACCGCCACGCACAGATTGGTTTTGCCGGACTTGCAGAACAGGCACTCGCCACATTCGGCGGTGTACAGCGGGATCACGTGATCGCCCGGCTTGACGCTGGTCACGCCCTCGCCCACCTCGACGACGATGCCCGCGCCTTCATGGCCCAGCACCACAGGGAACAGACCTTCCGGATCATCGCCGGACAAGGTAAAGGCATCGGTATGGCAAACGCCGGTGTGCGTGATTTTGACGAGCACTTCGCCTTTGCGCGGCGGCGCGACATCGATCTCCACGATTTCCAATGGTTTTCCAGGACCGAATGCAACAGCTGCACGAGATTTCATAATATTGTTTCCTTTACCAAGTGAATTCTTCCCCGCCGAACGCAGGCTTTGCGCCGGCTAGCGAAGGTAGGACCGAACGATAGAGATAGCATCGTCAATAGACTTTGTCTGCGACTCGCTCATGGATTCGCTGTGCGGGAACTCCTCCCGCAGATAGCTCTCCAAAATCGCCGCCATCAAGCCATTGACTGCCCCGCGGACGGCTGCAAGCTGCTGCAGAACAGCGCCGCATTCAGCACCATTTTCAAGCGCCTGCTCAAGCGCGGCGACTTGGCCTTTGATGCGTCGAGCACGGGTCAGTGCTTGCTTCTTTTCCTCTGGACTATAGGGCATGGGACACCTTCTTTCGCTTTTTGCGAAGAATACTATACCCCCCTATAGTATGCAAGGACTTGTAACAGACCCAGCACTGGCGGGCAGACGATAGCTAAAAGTGCAATTTGCAAGTAGAATGCGCAGCATTACGTGAATGGTGCCCTCCCGCTTCTCAGCTGGAGGGTGAAACGGGAAGCCGGTGACATGCGAAATTTTCATTTCGCAGCAGTCCGGCGCAGCCCCCGCTGCTGTAAGCCTGACGACTCTGATCAACCGCCACTGCGCATCGCGCGGGAAGGCAAGAACAGGGAAGAATGAGGGCGAGCCAGAAGACCGGCCAGTCACGATGCATGCGTCAAGCCACGGGGTGTGGCTTGTCCAGAGATAAGTTCGCTGTTTTTTCATTGATCGCTTAAGCAATCGCACACGGCCACCGTGCGCGCTTCCGTTCGCCTTGCGCGCGCGGTAGGCGCCACGCCTGCCGGTGGGTTTGCGCGCCCAAATTTACTTACTACAGAGCTGCTTCCATGATCCCTTTCCGCCCGAACCACGCCACCTCCCTGCGTCCTATCGTTGCCGCCATCGCCGCCCTTTGCAGTCCGGGCGTCTGGGCAGAGCATGCCGAGGTCATGCCGACCGTGACAGTGCAGGCAAAGGCATCACATGAAGGACTGGGCCTGGCAAACGAGAGCGCGACGGCCAGCCGCTTGAACCTGACCTTGCAGGAATTGCCTGCCAGCGCCGAGATGCTCGGCGCCGACACCATGCAGGCGCGCGGCGACCTGCTGGTCAAGGATGCGGTCACCCGCACCACCGGCCTGACCGATACAAGCTCGCCGGGCAACGGCATCGCCTACTCCGCACGCGGCTTCAGCGGCAATAGCGCCATCGCGCAGCTGGAAAACGGCCAGCGTCCGCAAGTCGGTTCGGGCACGGCAACCTATCCAGCCGATCCCTGGGGTTACGAATATATCGAAGTGCTGCGCGGTCCAGGCTCGATCGTCTATGGCAGCGGCACCACCGGCGCCACCATCAACGCCGTGCGCAAAGCGCCGCAGCGCAAAACCAGCGTCGAGGCAATGGCCGGCATTGGCGGCGGCAAAACGCTGCGCGGCGGCGTTGGCGCCACCGGCGCCCTGGGCGACAAGGGCGCGTTCCGCATCGACGCCTATGCCGACCGCAGCGACGGCTTTATCGATCGCGGCCAGTCGCGCCGTGGCAAGATCCTGAGCAGCATGAGCTATGCGCTGACCTCCAATATCGACCTTGACCTTTCTCTCGACCACTCGGAACAACGGCCGCGGCGCTACTTCGGCACGCCCCTGGTCGAGGGCCGCATCGCGCGCGAACTGCGCAACCAGAACTACAACGTGGGCGACGCCGACATCTCGTTCAAGGACGACAAGGCGGTTGCCCGCCTGACTTGGCGCGTCAGCCCGGCACTGAGCATCAGCAACGAACTGGCCTATATGAAGGCACACCGCAACTGGCGCAATGTGGAAAGCTATTCCTATGACGCGCAAGCCAAGCTCGTCGAGCGCAACGACTACATCGCCCTCCAGCACGACCAGGAGCAAACCGGCAATCGCCTCGAGGCGCGCTGGAACGCCGGCGCCAACCGCGTCGTCGCCGGATGGGAGGCGGCCACCATCAACTTCACGCACACCAATAACGCGCCGTATGGCGGCGCGTCCACGGTGGCGCCGATTGGCTTCAACCCCGGCGTGTTCGACAGCCCGGACCCGCTACGCCCGAACTTCCACACCGACACCACCACCAATGCCCTGTACCTTGAGGATGCCTATAGCTTCAACGACCGCTTGCTGCTGCTGGCCGGCCTGCGCCATGACCGCTACAAGGTCGATCGCATCAGCCTGCTGGGCGCGGCGGGCTTCAGCTCCAAGCTGCACTCGAACGCCGTGCGTCTCGGCCTGAGCTGGAAGCTGGCCGCCGACACTTCCCTGTACGGACAGGTCAGCAGCGGCAGCGATCCAGTCACCAGCCTGCTGTCGCTCAACCTGTCCAACAGCCGCTACAAGCTGACCAGTTCGCGCCAGGTTGAGGCCGGCATCAAGCAATTGCTGGCGAACGGCAAGGCGGAGTGGACTGCAGCCCTGTACCGCATCAGCAAGGACGACATCATCACCCGCGATCCCGCCAACCCGGCGCTGTCCATCCAAGGCGGTTCGCAATCGTCGCGCGGCGCCGAAGTCAGCGCCAGCGTCGCGCTGGCGCCGGCCTGGCGCCTGGAAGCGAACGCGGCCTATACCGACGCCCAGTTCGACCAGCTGATTGAAAGCGGCAAGATCTCGCGCGCCGGCAAGCGCCCTGCCAACGTGCCGAAAATCTCGTCCAACCTGTGGCTCAACTACCGTAGCGAGGGCTGGCGCGCCGCAATCGGCGCGCGCTACGTCGGCGAACGCTATATCGACAATGGCAACACGCAGGCCTTGCCGGCTTACACCACGCTGGATGCTTCGCTGGGCTGGAACGTCAACCGCAATCTGCGGGTGCAGCTGAATTTGCGCAATCTGACCGACAAGCTGTACGCTACTTCCTCGTACAGCGATAGCCAGTACCTGCTGGGCGACCGCCGCCACGTCGAGCTGAGCGCCCAATGGCGCTACTAATCGCCGGCGCCATGGGTTCCTGGAAGCGCCAGCTGCACCTGCTGCACCGCTGGCTGGGCATCGGCATCGGCTTGCTGGTGCTGCTGTGGTTCGGGTCCGGCATCGTGATGATGTATGTGCCGTATCCGAAGCTCAGCGAGCAGGAGCGCATTGCCTGGCTCCCGCCGCTCGATGGCACGCAGGTCAAGGTCAGCGCGTGGGATGCGTGGCAGTCCACCGCACAGCCCGGCGCTCCCGGCGCGGTGAAACTCAACACCGTGGCGGGCCGGCCCGCCTACCACTTCATGAGCAATGGCCGCTGGTCCTCCGTCTGGGCCGACACCGGCGCCGCCTTGCATGTCACTGAAGCCATGGCGCGGTCCGCCGCCAGCAGCGCCGCTCCGGGCGCCACAGCGTGGTCGGTGGAGCAGATCGATCAGGACCAGTGGACTTTCGGCGCTGTCAAAATGCACCGGCCGCTGTACCGCGTTGAAGCGGCCGACGCTGCGGGCAGCGTGCTGTATGTGTCGGGCCGCACCGGCGAGCTGGTGCGTGACACGACGCGCAGTGAGCGGGCATGGAACTGGGCCGGGTCGGTCATCCACTGGATTTACTTCACCCCATTGCGTACCAATGGCCAGCCATGGCGTCAGGTAGTGATGTGGACTTCGGGCGCTGCCTTTCTTCTGGTTTTGGCGGGCATGGTGCTGGGCATACAGCGCGTCAGGCTGCGCCAGCGCTACGCCAACGGGCGACTCTCGCCCTATCGCGGCTGGCAGGCCTGGCATCACTGGCTCGGCCTGGGCATCGGTACGCTGACGCTGACCTGGCTGTTCAGCGGCTGGCTCTCCGTCACACCATTCGACTGGCTATCGTCGCCGGGCGTGACAGCAAAAGACAGGCTGGCATTCGCAGGCGGCCCGCTGAACCAGGAAGATTTATCGGTGGCGTTGGCGCCGCCCATCCGCGCACGGTCCGGCCTGCTCGAACTGGAATGGCGGCGGGTTGGCGGCAAGCTGTACTTCAGTGCGCTCGAACGCACCGGACGCAACCTGTTGAATACGGATAGCGGTGCTGTGCTGTCGTCGGTTCCGACCGAGGCGCTGTTGCACGCCGTACGCGCCACACGGCCGGACGTTCCGCTTCTGGCAGTTGACCGGCTGACCAGCGGCGACAGCTATTACTACAGCCATCATGCCGACCGTACCTTCCCTGTCCTGCGCGCGCAGTTCGCACTGGCTGACGAAACCACCTTCTATATCGACCCGGCCCAGGGGGCGCTGGTCGGACATGCCGACCACAACAGCAAATGGAACCGCTGGCTGTTCAATGGCTTGCACCAGCTCGATTTCGCCGCCAGCCTGCGCGCCCGGCCGATATGGGACGTGATGGTGGCATCGCTTAGCGTCCTGGGCGCGATGCTGAGCATAAGCGGACTGGTGTTGGGCTGGCGCCGTCTGAGCAAGCGCCGCCCGAGGCTGCAGCAACGCTGAAATCGGCGATCAACACAGTTGCCGGCCAAGTGCTTTTACCTGGCCGGCATGCTCTTCTTCAGGCGCCAATGACCGCCTCGACCTCTGCCTTACATTGCATGAGCGCGGAGAGCAGCGCACTTTTATGTTCGGCGAATCGTTGCGCTGGCACACCCAATGAAATAGCGTATCGCTCAGTCATTCCCGTGTTGAGGGTAACCCCTATACCGCACACTCCCAAGGCGTGTTCCTCGATATCGACACCGTAACCGTCCTCCCTGATCGTATCGAGTTCGATGAGCAGGCGGTGGATATCAATGATGGTATTTTGCGTCCGCTGTTCCAGGTGACCGTCAAAGAGTCCGGTGATGGTGTCGTTGGGCAGGTCCGCAAGCAAGGCTTTACCGTGTGCAGTACAGTGGATCGGATAGGCCGTTCCTATAGCCGAGACTACGCGCAGTTCCCGATCTGAAGCGTATTGGTCCACAGATACGGCGTGCAAGCCACGATAGACACAAACATCTACGGTTTCCCTGGTACGGCGTCCGAGCGCTTCAGCATATGGACGCAAGACCGCAACGACATCCGTATGGGCGGAAGCGGCAAGTCGGACGATCGCCGGCCCCAATTTCACGCCCCCCTTGCCGCTGGTGACCAGCTGTTGCGCCTCCAGCGCAGCCACGATGCGATGGACCGTGGTGCGAGGGAGATCGGCGCCCTTCGCGATCTGCGCCAAGCTTAAGCCTCCGGTTTGATTCTCCAGCGCGCGTAGCACTGCAGCGGCACGTGCAATCACTTGCTTCCCGCTATTTCCATCATTCTCTTCGATCATATTTCCATTTCATCCATAAAGAGCACAGCTTCCGGCGCAACTCCGTTCCAACTGTTCCATTGTACGGAACGATTGACCGCTTAAGGATCAAAAAAATTCAATTCTTAAGCAATCCTCGAAAAACCGCGTTGACATTGCTTTTTCTCATTCATATACTAAATCCACTATTCGGAACACTGTTCCGATAAATGGACAACCCTATCAATCAAAGATTGGATAAAAATGAGCATAATTTCGCGTAGAAAACTGCTGACCACCACGCCGCTGCTGGCCGCCGGCGCCATGCTGACTAGCGGTTTGCCAACCAAGCTCTTGGCCGCAACGGCAACGGCAAAAGACGCCGTTCAGCCCGGAGACAAAACACTGGTTACCTATTTCCAGGTTCCAATGCAAAAGCGCTGGCCGATCAACAAAAAACTGGTGCAGGCCAAGCCATATGCGAAGTACTTCCAGAAAGATCTGGTGGTGCCTGTCGAGATGGTTGAAGCACTGGAAAAAGGTCCGCTGCCGAAAGAGTGGATCATTCCGCCAACCGTCACTGGTCTAAAAACAATGATGCAGACGTTTGGGCAGGCACCTGTATCCGGCTATGCCTTGGTTGAAGAAGGTCCGCTGGCCTATGCACAAAGCCGCCACGTCTTCCCGGGTGTTACCGCCAAGATGTTCGAATGGTGGTTCTGCTGGCATCCGCTGGAAAGCGAACGCTATATGCTGTGGTTCCCCTACGCCCACATTCACAACTCGGTGAAAGATCCAAAGCGTCTGGCCGATACCCGCTTGAGCTACGGTGAGCGCCTATACGGCAACCCTAACCACATCACCGAATACATCGGCGGCATGTTTCTCGATGGTGTGATCAGCTTCGATGATCCGACCGCCTTCGGCGTGGACAGAACCCTGATCGAAAAGGAAGGTTTTACTTTCAACGCCAGCGGCATTATCTCGCCGTGGGATGCGCCTGATACGCCGCTGGTGCTCATGATTCACCTGGCTCGCGATACGCCAGCCGGCCTGGAAATGATCAACCGCTACTGGATCGGCACCCATGAATCCTTCGATCGCTTCAAGAAATTCCCGGGCGGCGCGCGCCTGTCAAAAGCGCTGACGAAGAAAATGGGGCTGGACAAGGCAGCGCTGGAAAACTTCGCTTATGAGATGGCCCTTCACGACATGACGGAATTCACCTGCCTGGGCAAATTCCTGGCCGACATCTATAAAGAAAACAACCCTAAAGCTTAGTTTTCAGCAGCAAGGGCCGGTGTCCGCGCACAGCGGCTCACCGGACCATGGCTCAAATATGCAGCGCATGCCCCAGGGCGCGCAGCGCTGCCTCCTGGATCGCCTCGCCCAAGGTCGGATGGGCATGGATCGTGCCTGCCACATCTTCGAGCGTCGCGCCCATCTCGATGGATTGGCCGAACGCGGCGGACAACTCCGACACCGCCTTCCCGACCGCCTGCCAGCCAATAATCAGATGATTGTCGCTGCGCGCCACCACCCGCACGAAGCCGTCCTTCGATTCGAGCGACATGGCACGCCCGTTGGCAGCGAATGGGAACATGGCGTCGATGCAGGCTATTCCCTGCGCGCGCGCCTGCTGCGGCGTGAGGCCGACCACCACCACTTCCGGATCGGTAAAGCACACGGCCGCAATGGCCGCTGGGGTGAAGTGGCGGCGCTTGCCGCTGATGATCTCGGCCACCATCTCGCCTTGCGCCATGGCGCGGTGCGCCAGCATCGGTTCGCCGGTCACGTCGCCGATGGCCCACACATCGCGCATCGACGTGCGGCACTGGTCGTCAACCTTGATGAAGTGGCCATCCATATCGATGCGCAGCTTTTCCAGGCCGAAGCCGCGCGTATTCGGACGCCGTCCAACGGCGACCAGCACCTGGTCCGCGGGCAATGCCGACTCTTCGCCAGCGGCATTCTTGATGCGCACCGCACTGCCCTTCTCGTCCAGGCCGAGCACCGAGCAGCCAAGATGGGTTTCGACGCCCAGGCCTTTGAGCGCGATGGCGACAGGACGCGTCAAGTCCGTGTCGTAGGCCGGCAGGACGCGGTCCTGCGCCTCCACCACATGCACCTGGGCTCCGAGCTTGGCATAGGTAATGCCCAGTTCAAGGCCGATATAGCCCGCGCCCACCACCACCAGCTTGTCCGGCACGGTTTTCGGCGACAGCGCTTCCGTTGCGCTGATCACCTTTCCGCCGAACGGCATGAAGGGTAATTCGGTGGCGTGCGAACCGGTGGCCAGCAGCAGGTGCTGGCAGCCGATGCGCTGCGGGGTTTCGCCGTCGCGTATCACTTCGACGGTCTTGCCATCGACGATATTGGCCCAGCCTTTGACGACGTGCACGCCGCTCTTTTTCAGCAGTGCGGCCACGCCGCCGGTCAGGCGGCTGACGATGCCGTCTTTCCACAGCACGGTCTGGCCGATGTCGATACGTGGCGCCTGCACCGAAATGCCCAGCGCTGAGCCGTGCGCGAAATGCGTGGCTTTTTCAAACTCTTCGGCCGCATGGATCAGCGCCTTCGAAGGAATGCAGCCGACATTCAGGCAGGTTCCGCCCAGGTCGGCGGCTTCGATCAGCGTGGTGGGTATGCCAAGCTGGCCGGCGCGGATGGCCGCGATATAGCCGCCAGGACCGCCGCCGATCACCAGCAGCGTAGTGGTGTGTTGATTCATCGATTACTCCACAAATAGCATCGCTGGACATTCCAGCAGGGCGCGGATCGCTTGCACGAACTGGGCCGCATGCATGCCGTCGACCACGCGGTGGTCGAACGAGGACGAGAGGTTCATCATCTTGCGCACTACCAGCCCGCCCTGGCGCACCATGGGGCGCTCCACGATCTTGTTGACGCCGATGATGGCCACTTCGGGATGGTTGATCACTGGCGTGGTGACGATGCCGCCCAAGGCGCCCAGGCTGGAGATGGTGATCGTCGAACCGGACAGCTCGTCGCGCGTGGCCTTGCCCGTGCGCGCGGCTTCGGCCAGGCGTCCGATTTCGCCGGCGCAGGACCACAGATCGAGTGCCTCGGCGTGGCGCATCACCGACACCATCAAACCGGCATCGGTCTGGGTGGCGACGCCAAGATGGACGGCGCCGTACTGCGTGACGACGCCGGCATCGTCATCGAAGCGCGCGTTCATCTGCGGGAACTGGCGCAGCGCAACCACCAGGGCGCGCGCCAGCAAAGGCAGCACGGTCAGCTTGCCGCGCTCTTTGCCCCACTGTTCGTTCATGCGCGCACGCAGGCTCTCAAGCTCCGTAACATCAATCTCCTCCACGTAGGAGAAGTGCGGGATGCGGCGCTTCGATTCCTGCATCTTCTGCGCGATCTTGCGGCGCAGGCCGATCAGCGGAATGGTCTGCTCGGTATGGTTTTCGCGGTAGCCGCCAGGACCGGCGGACGGCGCGTCTTGCACGCCGCGCGCGACGTAGGCGTCCAGGTCCGAATGCAGAATGCGGCCAGCCGGGCCGCTGCCATGCACGAACTGCAGCTCAACGCCCATATCCCATGCACGCTGGCGTACAGCCGGCGAAGCGAGCGGACGTTCGCCGGCTTCGCGCGCCACGCGGGTGGACGCTGCGGGCGTGGCGCCGTTTACCGCTGCAGGCTTGGAGACGACAGGCGCCGCTGCAGGTTTATCGGCGGCGGGCGCCACTGCAGGCGCCACCGGTGCCGCCGCAGAAACCGGGGCTGAGGCCGGGGCCGGGGCCGCAGCCTGCGCCGGGGCGGCAGCCGCTGCGGATTGCGCTTTCAGGTTGCCCGCGCCCTCCACTTCAATATGGATCAGGTCCGCGCCCACGGCCATCACCTGGCCCGCCGCGCCACCGAGCAAGGCCACGGTGCCATGGACCGGCGATGGAATCTCAATCGTGGCCTTGTCGGTCATGACGTCCGCCAGGATCATATCCTCGGCAACGGCGTCGCCCACCTTGACATGCCACATGACCAGTTCAACTTCTGCAATGCCCTCGCCAATATCAGGCATCTTGATGACGTGAATACCCATCTTTATGCCTCCACCGCACGTTTGAACGCTGCGCCGACTCGCGCCGGCCCCGGGAAATACGCCCATTCCTGAGCGTGCGGGTAAGGCGTATCCCAACCCGTCACACGCTCAATCGGCGCTTCCAGATGGTAGAAGCAATGTTCCTGCACCAGCGACACCAGCTCGGCGCCGAAACCGCAGGTGCGCGTGGCTTCATGCACCACCACGCAGCGGCCGGTCTTCTTGACCGACTCGAGGATCGTATCCAGGTCCAGCGGCCAGAGGCTGCGCAAGTCGATGATCTCGGCGTCGATGCCGGTCTCCCGCGCCGCCGCCTCGCTGACCCACACCATGGTGCCGTAAGCGAGCACGGTAAGCTGCTTGCCCGGCCGGAAAACGGCCGCCTTGTCGAGCGGAACGGTGTAATAGCCTTCGGGCACCTCGCCCAGCGGGTTCTGCGACCAAGGCACCACTGGCTTGTCGTGGTGGCCGTCGAACGGTCCGTTGTACAGGCGCTTCGGCTCCAGGAAGATCACCGGATCGTCGTTTTCGATCGAGGCAATCAGCAGGCCTTTGGCGTCGTAAGGATTCGACGGCATCACGGTGCGCAAGCCGCATACGTGGGCAAAAACGGCTTCCGGACTTTGGCTGTGGGTCTGGCCGCCGTAAATGCCGCCGCCGCACGGCGTCCGGATGGTAATCGGCGCGGTAAAGTCGCCGGCCGAACGGTAGCGCAGGCGCGCCGCCTCGGACACGATCTGGTCGTAAGCCGGGTAGATGTAGTCGGCAAACTGGATTTCGATGCACGGCCGCAGGCCATACGCACCCATGCCGATTGCCACGCCAACGATGCCGCCTTCGGAAATCGGGGTATCGAACACGCGCGATTTGCCGTATTTCTTTTGCAGGCCCTCAGTGCAGCGGAACACGCCGCCGAAGTAGCCCACGTCCTGGCCGAAGACCACGACGTTGTCATCCTTCTCCATCATCACGTCCATCGCCGAACGCAGCGCCTGGATCATGGTCATGGATGTCTTCACTATATTCTCCGCCATCTTAGATCCCCAGTTGCTGTCGTTGTACGCGCAAATGTTCCGGCATGTCCTTATAGATGCCATCGAACATTTCGGCTGGACTGAAGGTATGGCCGCTGGCCATGGTGCCGTATTGCTCGGCTTCCTTCTGGGCGGCCAATACTTCCGCCTCCAGACGCTTCTGGGTTTCTTCGTGCTCCTGCTCGGACCACGCGCCGGCCTTGATCAGGTACTGCTTCAGGCGCGCGATCGGATCGCCCAGCGGGAAATGCGACCAGTCGTCGCCGGGACGGTACTTGGACGGATCGTCGGAAGTCGAATGCGGGCCGGCGCGGTAGGTCACCCATTCGATCAGGCATGGTCCGAGGTTGCGGCGCGCCCGTTCGGCAGCCCAGCAGGACGCCGCATACACGGCCAGGAAGTCATTGCCATCGACGCGCAGCGAGGCGATGCCGCAGCCCACGCCGCGCGCGGCGAAGGTGGTGTCCTCGCCGCCGGCGATGGCCTGGAAGGTCGAGATGGCCCACTGGTTGTTGACCACATTGAGAATGACCGGCGCGCGGTACACGTGGGCGAAAGTCAGGGCGGTGTCGAAGTCCGCTTCGGCCGTGGCGCCGTCGCCGATCCATGCCGAAGCGATCTTGGTATCGCCCTTGATCGCCGAGGCCATGCCCCAGCCCACCGCCTGGATGTATTGCGTCGCCAGATTGCCGGAGATGGAGAAGAAGCCTGCCTTCTTCACCGAATACATGACAGGCAGCTGACGGCCCTTGAGCGGGTCGCGTTCGTTCGACATCAGCTGGCAGATCATATCCACCATCGGATAGTCGCGCACGACCAGAATGCTTTGCTGGCGATACGTGGGGAAGCACATATCGTCCTCATTCAGCGCCAGCGCCTGCGCGGTGCCGATGGCTTCCTCGCCCAGGCTCTGCATGTAGAACGACATTTTCTTTTGGCGCTGGGCCATCAGCATACGGCTATCGAAGATGCGGGTCTTCATCATGGCCCGCAAGCCTTTGCGCACGACTTCGATATCGATTTGCGGCACCCACGGCCCAACTGCGTTGCCCTCGGCATCGATCACGCTGATCAGGGAGTACGCGAGATCGCGCGTATCCATGGGCGCCACATCGACGTCGGGACGACGCACAGCGCCAGCCGGCGACAGGCGTAGGTAGGAAAAATCTGTTGCACAGCCTGGACGCCCCGTTGGTTCGGGGACGTGCAAGCGTAATGGTTCACCCTTGCTCATTCTGATTCCTTCATGTGCGATGGTTTCGCACTTGCAGTGTTCAATCCTGGCTGGTCTGCAGCGGGTAGCCGCGGCCGGCCGGATCGTGGAACCGCCCGCTGCGTTTGACAACGGGCACGAAAACATTTCCTGGAAAACAATGAGAGGGTAGCATGCTTTCCCTCTTTCAAGAAGCGTTGTTCGCATTTCCCCTTGCGCCCAAGGGGAAATGCGCCGGGTTAATATCGCCCTATGGGCAGATACAAGGTCAGGGCGGTGTTTGCCGTGCGACGGAAACCGAATGCTTCGTAAAACGCCGCCGCTTGCGCATCCTTGGCATCTACAAGCAACACTCGCACCCCCATTGTCTGCCGCACTGATAAGGCTAGGTTGGCAGCATGGCCCAGCAATAACGGGCCGTAGCCTTTCCCCCTTTCAGCTTGAGATACCGCCAGCCGCGCTAGCCGGATTGCGGGTACCGGATAAGCGGGTAGGCGCTTGCGGTCCTCTTCGCGCAATTTATGCAGGTAGAGCTGGGCTGCGGATAATGTGCAATAAGCCAAGATACGCCTTGGCTGCGTATCATCGATCAGGACGTGGGTCGTGGCGATTCCGTCGCGCTGGTGCTGCCCTGCCCATTGGCGCAGGTAGTCGTCCAGGGCAGCGACACCGCAAGTGAAGCCAGCTCGGTCGTGGCGTGCACTATCTAGGACAACAAATGTGTGTGCCATGCCTCAGCGCTGGGTCAGACGCGCGGCAGCATCCATCGCCTTCTTCAGTCGATCGTTGGGTTCGAATGATGCGTCAAGCGCAGCAAGGAAACGGCGCGACTCTTGTTCAGAGAGTGTAAGAACGCTATCGGCTGCGATTGCGGTATCAGCTTCACGCAGCGCGGCATCGCGCACGAAGGCGGACAACGCCATGCCCCGCAGGGCAGCAGCCTTGGCGATACGGTCCTTTTCGTGAGATTCAAGGCGAAGATCGAGGCGGGCAGTAACAGTCGTCATGACACTCTCCTTTTGTAGGGAATACTACCGTACAAATCCGCATGCGGCCAATCCTCCCCTAGCTCAGCCATCATCCACATCAAGACATGACAACGGGCATATGATGCCTTGCGCTTCATCTTTGATTTCTACGGCTTGAAATTCCATCGCAACCAGCTGGACAATCCCTCCTTTGATGTGGTGCAACGCTACACTGCGCATTATCAGGAGCTGAGGAAAAAAAATGGGCTATAGCATCCAACCGGAAAGTGCTGGACTGGTCGGCAATGGATATGCCCTCTTGAAACGCAAGCAATATGAACGCGCCGCCTTTTTCTTCCAGCAGCTGCAGCAATACTATCCGAATGACCCAAATACCTACGACTGCCTGGGCGATCTGTATTCAGTCAGTGGCGACAAGCCCAAGGCCATTGAAAAGCTTCAGGAAAGGGCTGAACCTGGGCGAAATGAAGAAAACGCGCGACAAGCTCGACGCGCTGCTGAGCGCGAAATAATTCTCCGAACAGTTCATTTGCAGGACACAGGCATACAGCCGGCGATCGGCATGGCGTTCTTCCCCTGCGGCGCCACTTCCCCCATCCAGTGCAAGCGCCGCCAATGCAGCCAAAGCGCCGGAGCCTTGCTATCCAGATGGGGGGCGTTCTGTTGCCAAAAGCGCGCGCTTTGCGACTATGATGAAACGAGCATATCAAACGAATAGTCGCATATGCGCATGAAACTGACGGGTTTTTCTTGTCTGCACAGTCAACGTAAATGGCATATCCGGACAACAGGAGGCCAACATGGATCAAAGAGGAAATGAGCGCCGGCGCACGGATGCCGGCATGGCCGAATCCATACAGTTCGGCGTGTCGCTCCTGTTCGTGGCGGGGAAGGAGGAAGCGCGACGGTATCTGGTCAAGCACGGCGCCCCTGCGCATGTTATTGAGCGCATCCTCGCCGCCCCACCCAGCGCGCGGCGGCCATATGGCAGCCATGGCAGCAACGACCGCCGCAAGACAACAGGAGCGCGCCCAAGCGCCCCACCGGAGGTTTAAGTCATGCCAGAATGACCTGACTCGGAGCGTGGGGGCAGACAAGATGGCATATGCGCGGCTCATTTTCCTGACATCCCTGGCCATGCTGGCATTCGCGGGCAATTCCCTGTTGTGCCGTCTCGCCTTGACCGGTACGGCCATCGATGCCGTCAGCTTTACCGCCATCCGACTGGCCGCTGGCGCCGCAGCGCTCTGCTTGATCGTGCTGGTACGCCGCCGCAAGCTGCCAGGCAAGGGAAGCTGGCCATCGGCCTGCGCCCTGCTGGCCTACGCGGCGTGCTTTTCCTGGGCCTATACCCAGCTCTCGGCCGCCACCGGCGCCTTGCTGCTGTTCGCCGCCGTCCAGGCGACCATGATCGGATACGGAATCAGGAAGGGCGAACCGCTCTCGCGGATGCAGATCGCGGGGCTGATGCTGGCGGGCGGCGGATTGGTGGCCTTGCTGCTGCCTGGCCTTGCTTCGCCGCCCATGGCTGGCGCGCTGTTGATGCTCTCTGCCGGCGCTGCCTGGGGCATCTACTCGCTGCGCGGCAAAGGCGCGGGCGATCCCACCCAGGTCACTGCCGGAAACTTCATGCGGGCCGCCCTGGCTGCGGCGGGGCTGGTCTTGGCCGCCATACCGCTAGGGCGCGCATCCGTGGATATGGCGGGTCTCGGCTATGCCGTATTATCGGGCGCCGTGACCTCGGGACTCGGCTACGTTGTTTGGTACAGCGTCCTGCCTTCGCTGCGGGCCGTCAGCGCGGCGAGCGTGCAACTGAGCGTGCCCGCGCTTGCCGCGCTCGGCGGCGCCATGCTGTTGGGCGAAACCATCACGCTACGGTTGCTGCTGTCATCTGCCGCCATCCTCGGCGGCATCGCCTTGGTCATTCTGCAGCAGTATGCCTCGCGGCCGAACTAGGCCGCCAGGCTAGCCGCAGCGGCATTCAGGCGGCGGCGCGCCGCCTGCTGCCGCTTCGCTGCATCAAGCGTACATCGCATCCAGCTGACGCTGCATTTCTTCGCCGGACACTTGCTTCTTATGCGTGGCGATGGTCCAGGTATTGCCGAATGGATCGATCACGCGGCCTTCGCGCGAGCCGAAGAACATATCGGTCACCGGACTCAGTTCCTTGGCGCCTTCCTTGATCGCCAGCGCGAACGTGGCATCCGAATCGCTCACATAGATTTGCGCCAGCAAGGGCTGCTCCGGCCAGCCTTCCATCGATTCGCCCAGATTGATGCGCGAGTCGCCAAATTTCAATTCGCAATGAACGACTTTGCCATCCGGCGTGTTGAGGCGCAGCAGTTCTTCAGCGCCGAACACTTTCTTGTAGAACGTGACGGCATCGGTCACGCTGCTGACGATGCTGTTAGGGGTAATGGTGTGGAAGCCTTCGGGTTTGCCTTTAGTACTCATCGATATCTCCTTGGTTAGTCTATGCAATGAAGTCATGGCAATCGCTGCCATGCAATAAGACGGCGCTATGGTATGCCATCATGCCCCAAGAGCGGCGCCGCCGTCGACACACAAATCGTGCAGTGTGATGTGTCGGGCGCTGTCCGAACATAAAAAAATCACCGCTTCGGCAATATCGTCCGGCGTGGCGATGCGGCCCAGCGGAATGCCGGCGCGGAAGGTGTCGAGCGAGCCGGCGATGACGCGCGCCTGCGCATCGGGCGCCTGCCACAGCGCGCGCTGCATCGGCGTATCGGTCGAACCGGGCGACACCACATTGCAGCGTATGCCCTGCCCGGCCAGTTCCAGGCCCAGGCATTTGGTGAACTGCGCCGACGCTGCCTTGGAGGCGGCATATGCGCTCATCTGCATGCGCGGCACGGCCGCCGCGTTCGAGCCCACGGTGACGATGCAGCCGGCGTGCCTCGGCGCCATGCGCCGCGCCACCGCGCGCGACAGCAGGAACACCCCGCCGGCATTGACGGCAAAGGTGTCGGCCCAGTCCTGCTCATCGAGTTCCAAGGCCGTGCCGCAGCGCAGGATGCCGGCCGCGTTGACCAGCACCGCCAGCGGTCCCAGTTCGGCCTCGGCGCGTTCCACCGCCGCCTCCAGCGCCGCGCCATCGCGCACATCGGCCGGCAGCACCAGGCTGCGCGCGCCCTGCCCGGCCAACTCGTCGGACAGGCGGAACAAGGCCGCCGCGTTCACGTCGAGCAGGGCCAACACGGCGCCGCGCGCCGCCAGGCCGCGCGCCACCGCCTCGCCGATGCCCTGGGCCGCACCGCTGACCAGGCAGACCGCGCCACGGATGCCGTTCAAGCGCCGCCCCGTTCGCGCAGGCCGGGCGCGGCCTCGTCCAGGTCCAGCGCGGCGGCCATGCCCAGCGCGCGCCGCCCCAGGTACTGCGCCACCGGCACCGGCGTCGGCGGATGGAAGCGGATCGCTTGGGCGTCGCGCCACAGCCGCTCCAGCGTCGAACTGCGCGCGTAGGCGATGCCGCCGCAGGCTTCCGCAAACGCGCCCAGCGCTTCCGGCACCACGCGGATGGCGTGCTGCTTGAGTCCCAGCGCGGCCGCCAGCAGCCCTTGCGGATCCTGTTTCGCGTCCATCGCCCGCGCCAGGCCGGCGCAGGCGCTTTCCAGCGTCAGCAGCGCGGCGGCATGCTGGCCGACGATAGCCTGGAAGCTGGGCAACTCGGCGCGCGCCGCGTCGAGGTGGGCGATGCGGCTGCGTCCCAGCGTCTCGCGGGTCACGCCCAGCGCCGTCTCGGCCAGGCCCAGGTAGCTGGACGTGATGACCAGGCAGAACCAGACGATGCCGGCCACCAGGTCGCCATCGGCAGCGGCGCCGGGTTCGCCCTGGAAGACCACCATCGGATCGGGAATCATGCAATGCTCCAGCACCAGGGTGTCCGAACCGGAGCCGCGCATGCCCATGGTGTTCCAGCTGCGCTCGCTGGAAATGCCCGGCAGGCTGCGCGGCACCAGCGCCACCAGCACCTTGGATGGCGTCTCGCCATCGGGCTCGGACTGGAACTGCAGGGTGATCAGGTCGGCGCTGGCCGCAAACGACAGCGGTCCCTTGCGTCCGGTGACCTCCCAGCCGCCTTCCACGCGCCGGGCGCGCAGGGTCGAGCGGTTGACCGAACCGCCCAGGCTTGGTTCCGCCACGGCCGAGGCGACGATCAGGCTGCGCTTGGCCACGGCCTCCATGAACACCCAGGTCATGTCGGGCTGTTTCACGTAGTGCTCATTCCACACCCCCACCGAACCCAGGTGCATGGTGCAGGCGATCGACAGGCCGGGATCGGCGCCGCCCAGCTTGCGCTGCACCGCGCAGCATTCCAGCAGATTGGCGCCCAGGCCGCCGAACTTGGTGGGCACGGCCAGCCCTGGCCATTTGTGCTCGCGCAGCAGCGCCAGGCCCGTCTCGGACATACGGCCTTCGCGGTCGGCCTCGGCCGCCTGCGCGGCCAGCTGCGCCACCACCTCGGGCGCCAGCAGGTGGTCGACATTCGGCCAGATGCCGTCGGTAATCGCAATTTTGTCCTGCATAGTGTCCTCTTTCTCTTCAGTGTGGATAGGGGGGATTCAGGATGCGGCGTCCGGCGCCAGCGCGGCCAGCACCTCGGCGCTGGAAAACACCGCCGCACAGCGCCGCGCGGCGTAGGACAGCGCCATCACGTGGTCTTGCTGGGAAAAGTCGCCCAGCGCATCGGCCACCATGAAGGCTTCGATGTCGTGCATGAAGGCGTCCAGCGCCGTCGCCAGGCAGCCGATATGGGCATACACGCCGCAGATCAGCAACTGGTCGCGGCCCAGCGCCCGCAGCTGTGCCAGCAGGTCGGTGCGGTGGAAGGCGTTGTAGCGGTGCTTCTGGATGACGATATCGCCCGCTTCGGGCGCCAGCGCGGCGACGATCGCCGCATCGGCGCTGCCCATGCCCTTGCCCCAAAAGTCGCTGACCAGGCCGCGCTCGGCCGGGGTCTGGGCATCGGCGCGCGAATAGAACACCGGGATGCCCAGCTGGCGGCAGCGCTGGCGCAGCGTGCCGATATGGGCCAGCAGCTCGTCCAGCGGCGCGGCGCCGGCGGCGTAGAACTTCAGGAAGTAATCCTGCATATCGTGGATCAGCAGCGCGCAGCGCGCGCGTTCCGGGCGCCAGGCGGTGCGGTTGGCAGGCCAGGCGCCGGCGGCCGGCATGGCGTAGTGCTCGATGCGTGGAATGCTCATTGGCCTTGGCCCTCCTTGGCGGTGATGCAGATGCGCGGATCGGTGCGCGGGTCGTTTTCGAAGGAAATGGCGGAGCGGTCCGGCGTCACCGCCATCAGCGTCACGCCCAGTTCCGACCACTGGCGGTGCCAGACGCCGCGCGGCACCACCAGGATGCTGCCGGCCCGCACCACGGTCTGCACCACGCTTTGCAGCGGCCCCAGGCCGGCCAGCAGGGTCACTTCCACCTCCCCTTCCAGCACCTGCAGCAGCTCGTCGGCGTCGGGGTGGCATTCCCAGGGTGAGCCGCCCAGCAGGCGGCCCACGTAGACCGCGCCGCAGTTGAAGGCGGCCAGGCGGGGAAAGGCGGCCGCGTCGGCTTCAGCCGAATCGACCCGTCCGGCCGTGGTGCCGGCCAGCGCGCCAAGCAGGTCGTGCGGCCGCATATCGCCGCGCGGCTCCAGGTCGGCGCTCATGGCAGCACCTGGCGCGCCGCGGCTGCCGCCTCGGCCACGCCAGCCTGTTCGGCTTCCAGCTTGGCGGCGATCAGCTCGCGCAGCGCCTTCTTGCTGACCTTGCCCACACTGGTATGGGCAAAGGCCGGCAGCAGTTCCAGCCGGTCGGGCAGCTTGAACTCGGCCACGCCGCAGTCGCGCAGGAAGCGCTTGATGCCGGCCAGATCGGGCGGCAAGCCGCGCGCAATCACGAAGGCGCAGCTGCGCTCGCCGAGGAAGGGGTCCGGCATCGCCACCAGGGCCACGTCCACGATGGCCGGATGGCCCAGCAGCAGGTTCTCGATTTCCTCGGCCGCCACCTTGTCGCCGCCGCGGTTGATCAAATCCTTGGCGCGGCCCTCGACCACCAGGTGGCCGGACGGCAGCTGGCGCACCAGGTCGCCCGTGCGGTAAAAGCCATCGGCGGTGAAAGCGCGCGCATTGTGCTCTGGCGCGTCGAAATAGCCGCGGATAGTGTACGGGCCGCGCGTCAGCAGGTGGCCCACGCTGCCGGCCGGCAGTTCCGCATCGTCGTCATCGACGATGCGGATTTCATCGTCGGGCGAGATCGGCCGGCCCTGGCTGGCGTACACCAGCTCGGCCGGATCGTCGTGGCGGGTGTAGCAGACCAGGCCCTCGGCCATGCCGAACACCTGCTGCAGGCGGCAGCCCAGCAGCGCCGGCACGCGGCGCGCCGCCTCTTCGCTGAGCTTGGCGCCGCCGACCTGCAGCAGGCGCAGGCTGGACAGGTCCGGCTGCAGCGCCGCCACCTGCTCCATCCACATCAGCGCCAGCGGCGGCACCATGGCCGTGATGGTCACGCGTTCGCGGGCGATCAGCTCGAAGGCCAGCTCCGGATCGCCGCTCTGGGCCATCACCACCCGGCCGCCGGCATGCAGCACGCCCAGGATGCCGGGAGAGCTGAGCGGGAAGTTATGCGCCACCGGCAGCACCGCCAGATAGATGGTGTCGGCATCGAGCTGGCAGATGTCGGCGCTGGCGCGGATGCTGTAAGCGTAATCGGCATGGGTGCGCGGGATCAGCTTGGGCGAGCCGGTAGTGCCGCCAGACAGCTGGAACAGCGCCACCGCGCCGGCGGCTGGCGGGGGCGGCAGGCTGGCGTCGGGTAGGCTGTCGTGGTATAGATCGGCAAAGGCCATGTGCTCGCCGGGGTCGCCGCCGGCGATGATGGTGTGGCGCAGCCCGGGGCACAGGCGCCGCACCTCGCTGGTCATGGGCCGGTTGTCATGGCGGCCATGGCGCGCCGCCGTCACATAAGCCACCGCGCCGCTATGGCGGCATAGATGGCCGATGTCGCCGTGGCGGTGCGCCGGCAGCGCCATCACCGGGATTGCGCCCAGCCGGAACAGGGCAAAGCACAGCGCCACGAATTCCACGCCATTGGGCAGTTGCACCACCACCCGCTGCTGCGGGCCGATGCCGATGCTGTGCAGGCCGGCCGCCAGGCTGGCGGCACGCCGCTGCAACTGCTGGTAACTCCAGCGCTGCGCGCCGTCGACCAGCGCGATGCGTTCGCCGTGCCGCTCGGCCCAGCCGCACAGCATGTCCCAAAAACTTTCGTCAAGCCAGTAAGCCGCGCTGCGGTAGCGCGCCGCAAACGGTTCCGGCCAAGGTAGGCTGCCTGTTAACATAAGCTCTCCATTCGTTCAAACCGTGGTAATCAGCCCGCCGTCGACCGGGATCACCGCGCCCGTCAGGAAGGCGCCGGCACGGGCGCTGAGGAAGATCACCGCGCCGGCCGCGTCGTCGTCATTGCCGATCCGGCGCAGCGGCGCGCGCGCCGCCATGTCGGCGCCGATGCTGGCGTCGGTCATGGCGGAGATGAACGGTCCCAGCGCCAGGGCATTCACCGTCACGTTCGGTCCCAGGCGCTTGGCCAGGTGGCGCGTCAGATGGTGCAGCGCGGCCTTGCTGGCGGTGTAGGAATAGTTTTCCATCGCCGGCACATGGAAGCCGTCCACCGAACCGATATTGATGACGCGCGCCGGGTCGCCCTCGGCCGCGCCCTTTTCCAGCAGGCGGTGCAGATGGCGGGTCAGCTGGAACACGCCCTTGACGTTAACGTCGAACACGCTGTCCCACTGCTCGTCGCCGAAATCGGCCAGCGGCGCGCCCAGCGTCTGGCCGGCGTTGTTGACCAGGATGTGCAGGCAGTCTTCCTGGCGGCCCAGCTCCTGGGCCAGGCGGGCGCATTCGGCGGTCTGCGACAGATCGGCGGCGATGGCGCGGCAATCGCCCCATAGCGACAGCTCGGCCGCGCTGCGCGCGCAGACCTCGGGATCGCGCGCGCTGATGTAGACCCGCGCGCCGGCCTGCAACAGGCCGCGGGCGATCATCAGGCCGACCCCGCGGTTGCCGCCGGTGACCAGGGCGCACTTGCCTGCGACGGAAAACAGCGCGCTCATGGCGCGATCCCCAGCGCCGTCAGCACGGTGCGGAACTTGGCCGAGGTTTCATCCAGTTCGGCCTGGGCCTGCGAACCGTCAACGATGCCAGCCCCGGCGTACAGGCGGATCTGGCGCTGCGCCACTTCGGCGCAGCGGATCGTGACGATCCATTCGCCGTCGCCGCTGGCGTCGGACCAGCCCACCAGGCCGGCGTAGTAACCGCGCTCAAAGCCTTCCAGCGCGCGGATCGCCGCCAGCGCCGGCGCCGTCGGCGTGCCGCAGATGGCCGGCGTGGGGTGCAGCGCGGTCGCCAGCTCCAGCGCGCTGGTGGCGCTGTCGCGCAACTGGCCGCGCAACTCGGTCGACAAATGCCACATGGTGGCGGTCTGCATCAGCACCGGCTCGGCCGGGACGCTGATCTCGCTGCAGAACGGCCGCAGCGAGGCCGCTACCGCCTCGACCACGAAAGCATGCTCGCGGCGGTCCTTGGCCGAGGCCAGCAGCGCGGCCCCGGCTCGCCGGTCCAGTTCGGGATCGGCGTTGCGCGGCGCCGATCCGGCCAGCGGATTGGCCAGCACGGCACGGCCGCGGCGCGATACCAGCAGCTCCGGACTGGCGCCGATCAGGGTGCGCGGCTGGTTTTGCTCGCCGACCTGCGCGGCGAAGGCGTAAGCGCCCTGGTTGCGCCGCACCAGATTGGCCAGCAGCGCGGCCACGTCCGGCGCAGCCTCGGTCTGCATTTCCAGCGCGCGCGCCAGCACCACCTTGCGCAGCTCGCCGGCACGGATCTGCGCCAAGGCCTGCTCCACCGCCGCCACATACTCGGCGCCGGAAGGCAGCTCGCGCAGCGCGCCGGTGCCCAGCGCCTGGGCCGACGGTGCGGGCAACGCCACGCCGCCCAGCGGGCCGCTCCAGTGCAGGGTCTCCGGCACCACCAGCCGGGCCGGCAGCCGCTCGTCGAAGGGCAGCGCACCCACCAGCACCGCGCGCGCCGCGCCGAATTCGCGCGCCTGTTCGCCCAGCAGCGCGCGGGCGCGGCCGGCCAAGGCCTGCCACTGGCCGGCGCCGCCCTCGATCTGCAGGCGGCTGCGCGCCCCGGCGGCCAGCAGCGTGTGGCGCGGCGTGGCCAGGAACAGCGCGGCATCCGGCCGGTACAGTTCCAGCAAGCTGGCCGTGCTCATGGCCTACCGCCTTCCTTGACCGCTTCCTGGCTGCGCTGCCAGGCCCGGTCGCCCATTTGCGGCGCCAGGTCGACCTTGCGCACGCCGCGCGACAGCAGCGCGGCCAGGCGCGGCAGCTTGGGCGACAGGATGCGGCTCAGGGCGTAGCGGTACAGCATGAACGGCGTCACGCCGCGCAAGCCCTGCTCCAGACGGTGCAGGATTTCCTGCACATCAGCCTCGCTGCTCGACACCCGGTGCAGGAAGCGCAGCAGGAACACAAACACGCCGCAGCGCACGAAGATCAGGTGCGACATCGCCATCTCCAGCAGGTTGCCCAGCTTGGAGCGGTGGTCGAAGGGGAAGTACTTCGGATTCATCGTCAGCAGCAGCAAGGCGCCGCGTCCGCGCACGCCGCCGAACAGCTTGGAACTGGCGGCGATCTGCTCCAACCCGCGCTGCAATGCCTGCTGGGTGCGCAACGCAGCGGCGCGCCGCTCGGCGTCGGCGGCGTAGGACAGCGCGTTGAAGGCGATATTTGCCGACAGCTGGTTGCGGTAGTGCACTTGCAGGCGCTCGACGTGGGCCGCGTTCCTGGCGTAGGCGCGCTGGTAGACGTCTTCGCTGACCAGCACGGCCGCCATCGGCAGCGTCATGTCGCTGAGCGTCTTGCCGATGCTGACGATATCGCAGCCCTTGACGGTGCCGCGGTGGGTCAGATAACTGGCGCCGGTGCGCCAGCCGCCGGTCAGCACCTCGTCGACGCCAATCAGATAGCCGCCCTCCTGCTTGTGCGCGTCGATCGCCGCCAGCAGCGGTTCGGGCAGCGCCTCGCACATGCCGCCGCGGATCATCTCGAACCAGACCAGGGCCACGTCGCCGCCGCGCAGCACCGCGGTCAGCTGCTCCAGCGCGTCGGGCGCGAACGGGTCCAGGTAGACCAGCTCGGCGTAGTAGGGCCGGAACGCATCCTGGTCGGATTCGGTAAGCTGCGGGCCGTGCTTGCTGAAATTGAGCGAGAACAGGGTCTTGCCGGAGAAGTTCCCCTTGAAGGTGACCACCTTCTTGCGGCTGGAGTTGGCCAGCATGCCCATGCTCGCGGCCACGTCGACGGCGGTGGCGCCGCTGACGGCCGGGAAAGCGCGCGGGAAGCCGCTCAGGCGGCCCAGCAGGCCGGCCAGGTCGGCGAAATAATCGTGCTGCCGGTCGTGGGCCTGCAGCAGCGCCGGGATGTCGGCGCTGTTATGGCCGCGCAGATTACTGCCGAAACCGCCGCTGCAGTCGAGGATCTCGCGCCCCTCGCCGGTGCGCAGCCGCCCGCCCCATGCCTGGCGCACATCCAGGTCCATGCCGAAGATCGGCCCCAATTGGGCCATGCCAGGGTTGACGTGCTTGC
The DNA here is from genome assembly GCF_013369485.1 of Massilia sp. BJB1822. Classification (GTDB taxonomy): domain Bacteria; phylum Pseudomonadota; class Gammaproteobacteria; order Burkholderiales; family Burkholderiaceae_D; genus Rugamonas. The sequence continues at coordinate 885 of NZ_JABWEB010000012.1, read as the reverse complement.
CCCAGGTTTCCAGCATCAGCTTGAAGTCGGCGTCGATGCGGCGGCACTGCGCCAGCTGCTCGGCGCTGATATGGCCGTGGCGTTCCAGCGCTTCCAGCACCACCGCCGGGCAGGCGCGGTTGCCGCCGAAGGTCGAGGTCTGGGCGAAGCAGTCGACGTCGTTGTTCCACACCGCGTGGGCCGCGCTGGTCATGGTGAAGCAGCCGAACGGCACCTGCCGGTCGCTCAGGTTCTCGCCGTAGACGGTGACGTCGGCAGCGTGGCCAGGCTGGCCGAAGTGCGGATCGGCCAGCGACAGCTCGGTGTCGACCGAGACGATCATCGCGCCCTGCTGGCGGGCCTGCCCGATCAGCGAGATCAGGGCCGCGTCAGCCGCGCCGGCGCCCGGCCGGCGCACGTGCAGCAGCGCCGCCCAGCGGTGTTGCGGCAGCAGCTGCCTGGCCTGGTCCAGCGAAGTGGCCAGCGCCACGTGCGGCGTGAAACCCTCCTGCATGCCGCGTCCGGTGGGATCGAGGAAGGCCGGGAAGCGCTCCACTTCGTCCAGCAGCAGCACCCAGCCCTGATCGTCCTTCTTCTCGCGCACCGAGGTCTGGCGCGCCAGCTTGATCGCGCCCGACAGGGCCTCCAGGCTGGAGTTGACGAAGAAGGTGCGGTACGGCGCGCTCTGGCCGCTGATGCGCGCCAGCCGGCTGCTCAAGACATAACCCAGCTTGGCCGTTTCGGCATGCATGTAATTACTCGAGGTCAGGAAGGTGCAGCGCTTTTCGTCGTTGAAGCGCTGCAGCAGTTCCAGGGTAGCGGTATTGGCCGGCTGGAACACCGACGCGACCGGATTTTCCTTATGCATTTCGCTTGTCCTTTCAAGACAGGTCGGCGGGAGAGGCG
>NZ_JABWEB010000011.1 GCF_013369485.1 Massilia sp. BJB1822 | reverse complement strand
ACCATCAGCGGCAGCAGATGCTCGGCGCGCGGATGGGCGGCCCGCGCCGACGGCGCGCTTTCCCAATCGAGCAAGGCCTGCCTGCGCTGCTGCGGCGGCAAGGCCATGGCGGCGCGCAGCCAGGCGTCGAAGGCATGCGAGGCCTGGGCGCCATTGCCGTTGAACTGGCGCAGATTGTGGTAACTGAGGCCGCTGCCGACAATCAGCACGCCCTCATCGCGCAAGGGACGCAGGGCGCGGCCGGCTTCGATATGGGCAAGCGGATCGAGGCCGTGCTGGAGCGAGAGCTGCACGATGGGCACGTCGGCTTGCGGAAAGACCGGATACATGGCGCTGAAGGTGCCGTGGTCGAAACCGCGCTGCCCATCCAGCAGGGCCGCATGGCCGGCGTCCTGCAGCAGGCCGCGCGCGCGTTCGGCCAGCGCCGGATCGCCGGGCGCGGGATACTGGATCTGGTAGGTGTGCGGCGGAAAACCCGAATAATCGTAAATCATCGGCGGACGCGCGCTGGAAGACAGCGTGAATTGCGCCGTCTCCCAGTGCGCCGTGACGACCAGAATCGCCTTGGGCTTGCCGCCGATCTGGCGCGGCAGGTCGCGCAAGGAGGCGTCCAGCTTGTCGTAAGCGGGGCCGAACTCCTCGCGCATGAAGGGCCAGGGGCCGCCGCCGTGGGACAGAAAATAAGTGGCTAAAGTGCTCATATCGAACCTGTGCTATCGAGCCTTTACTTTAGTCCCCGGCCACCCCTTTGCCAATCCTGAAAATATCGCAGTCAGGCATCGATACTTTCGATAGCCGGCGCTTTGACCTTGGCCGCCTTGGCTACGCCGCCGCCATGGCGGACGTCGTCGGCATGCGCCAGCGCGATCAGGGCGAACAGGCGCGCGCTGCGCATCCAGGCCAGCACCAGCACGATGGCCTGGGTCAGCAGCAGGCCGCCGATAAAGCCGACGATCTGTCCAGTCGGGACGTTGACGCGCGCAATGCCCAGCAGGCCGGCCAGCAGCAGGCCGCCCAGACTCAGCGCCAGATATAGTCCCAGCACCGCGCCCGGATAGCGCGCCAGCAGCTTCAGGCCGCGCCACCAGCCTTTGACGGCCGAACTGCGGCGCTTGTCGATGGCGAGCGCCGCGCGGCCCGCATCCAGCGTCAGATTGGCAAAGGCCAGCAGCACGACGCTGGCGATGGTGGCCAGCAGGGCCACATTTTCCGCGCTGGAAGCCAGCACCGCCTTCTCGCCATGGCTCTCGGCCAGGGAATGCAAGCCTTGCGCCGCGCCCAGCGCCAGACCCACCGGCACGATGGCCCAGATCAGGGTGCGCAGCAGGCGCGGATACTCGGCCAGGCCGCCCGACCACAGGGCGCGGAAGCCCAGCGTCTGGCGGCTGCGCGCCGCCGTGATCACGCTGCCGCACAGCAGCGGCGACAGCAGCAGGGCCAGCACGGCGCTGAGCAGGGCGCCATTGCGCACGCCGCCGCCTTGTTCGCGGAAACCATGGATCAGGTCCGCCAGCGCCGGATGGTTGAGCGAAACGGCCAGTTCGGGCGCCAGCACCGAGTGGCTCAGCACATTGAGGTATTGCCAGACGGGCAGGGCCAGCACCAGGGAAGGCAGGAGCGTCACGCCGCACCACAGTAGCAGCAGCCGCCATTGCAGGGCCGCGCGCGCGGCCTGGATCAGATGGGTTTTCATAAGGTCGCAATCAGGGTGTACAGGGTTTGCGCCAGGGCGGCGAGGTCGAAGCTCCAGCGGCGCTGGGCGCGGCGGTCGGCTTTCACGGTGTGGCTGTCATCGAGTTTGTTGATGTCGAGCAGATGTTTGCCTTCCGGGTCCAGCGTGGCGGAAACGGCTGCGCTGTTGCGGGTCCACTCGAAACGGCGCCAGCGCTCCTCGCCCTCGAATTTCACGCTTTCGCTGCTGCCGTCGGCAAAGCGCACCAGCAGGGTTTGCGGCACGGCCGCGCCCTTGCGCTTGATCACCACCACCGTGTGGTAGGGGAAGGGACCGCTGCCTTCCTTGGCGTCGGGATGCGCCTTCTCCCATTTCTCGCGGATCTCGTCGGCCTGTTTTTCCACGGCTTCGTTGCCGAGCAGGACGCGCTTGCCCTTGCTGACATGGCTGCCCGGCTGCGGCAGCACTTCCTCGCTGCTCAGGCTATCGATGCTGTCGTCCACTTTCGAGACGGCGTACACCTGCTGGGCGAAGACGCGCTCCACGGCCTTGCGCTGGCCGGTGGCTTCGGCCAGGGTTTCGCGCAGGTCGGCGATGCTCGGGTGGCGGAACTTCCACAGCCGGTAGTATTCCTTGAAGCCGCGTTCCAGCGCCTCCTTGCCGATCTCCTTTTCCAGGTCGAGCATGGCCAGCGCGGTGCGCGAGTACACCGGACTGATGCTCTGCAGGCGGTCCATGGCATTGGCGCCCAGCGCATCGGCCGGGAAGCTGAGCGGCGTCAGCAGGCGCTGCACCTGGCCGAACTCCCACACCGGATTGAGACCCAGGCGCTGCATCCAGGGTTTGGCCACATGGATATCGCGCTTTTCGGCGCGCGTCATGCGAGTGTTCCAGAATTGGTTCAGGCCTTCATCAAGCATCGGTTCCTCGAACTCGTTGTTGGCGAGGATGCCGTAGAAATAGCCATGGCCGAATTCGTGGATGGTGACGAAGTCCAGGCCGAAAGCCCCCAGCGTGTCGGGCTGCAGGTCGGGAATGCCGTCGGCGGTGAAGAAGGTCGGGTATTCCATGCCGCCCGCCTCCGCCGCGTTATGCGGCGGGATCACCACGGTCACGGTCTTGTAGGGATAAGGGCCAAGCGTTTTCGAATAGAAGTTCAGCGCATCCTTGGTCGCTTTCATGGCCGGCGCCGCGTTGGAGGCATATTCGGGCGGGAACAGCACCTTGATCTCGACCTCGGGACTGCCGGGGAAGGTCCAGGTTCCGGTCAGCGGCGTGGCCGTGCGGCTGTCGGCGGTCCAGGCGAAATCGTGCACATCGTCCTGCTTGTAGTGGTGGGTCAGCATGCCGTCTTTTTCCACCGGCGCACCCTGGCGCTGGCCGGTGGCGCCGACGGTAAAGGCCTTGGGCACGGTCAGCTTCACGTCATAGCTGCCAAAGTCGGCATAGAACTCCGACTCCATATGGAATTCATGCACATTCCAGCGCGGCGCGGTGGCGCCCCGTTCGCCGGCCAGTTCCAGCACGCCGATCTTGGGGAACCATTGCCCTACCAGGTGGAAGGTTTCAAAGTAGCCGGTGCGCGCGATCACGCGCGGCAGCTGGTCGAAGAAGGCGATGTCCAGCGTGGTGCTAGCCCCGGCTGCCACCGCCTGCGGCAGATCGAGGCGCACCACGGTCTGGTCGGTCTCGGGGCCGCCGTCGGGCTGCACGAAGGACCAGTCCACCTTGGCGCCGTTCTGCTGCACGCTGCGCAGCTCGATATAGCCCCAGTCGCCATCCTTGGTTTCCACGCCGGAGCGGAAGCCGCGGCCGCTGCGCCGTATCTCGCTGTGGAAGGTGCTGTTGGCATTCTGGAAGGCGTTCAGGTACAGGTGCAGATACACGCTACGCACCGGCTGGTCGCTGCGGTTGCGCCAGGTGAGTTTCTGCTGGCCGCTGACGGTGTGCTTGACCGGGTCCAGCGTGGCCTCGATCTGGTAGTTCACCACCCGGTCGGACAGGGTGGCTTCGTTGCCGCTGCGCGGCCCGCCCCAGGCATTGGGTGCGCTGGGCGTGGTCACGGCGGCGGCGTTGGCGGCGGCCAGCGGAATGCCGGTATCGGTGGTGGGCTGGGGTACGGCGACGACCAGGGCGCCCTGGGCGTATAGCAGCGATTGGATTGCCAGCCCGGCTACCACGGCGGTGGCGAGCAGGGCCTTCAGGATGGGACGCGGTTGCATGGTTCTCCTCTATTTGAATGTAAAGAACTGCAAGCAACAATATATTCATCTTGCTAACAAAAAGCCAATATTTTTCGAGCAAGTGTGGTAAGCGTATAATGGCGGGGTTTTGGTGCCCGCTTCCTGTTCATGGACGCGGTTAAACGGGAAAAATGGAACCGCCGCGCGCGGCCAACATTTGCTGCCCCCGCAACGGTAAGCAAGCGCCGTCCGCATCGGACGGCAGGATGGACCGATAACCACTGCGCTGGCGCAGGAAGGTGGTCCAGCCCTGGCTTGCCAGCCCGGATACCGGCCAAGACAGGTGGAATGCGCCGCTGCGCCTTCCGTTCGACTCCTGCTGCGGGGAAGCGGCTGGAGGCTGAGGCCATCCTCTTTTTCCAAGCGCTCCGGCGCCACCAAATTTATGAGCTATATCGTTTCCCGCCGCGCCCTGGCCGCGGCAGTTTCCCTGTGCTTTGCCGCCGCTCCCGCACTGGCGCAAACCGCGACCCAGACCCTGGGACCGGTCGTGGTGACCGGCTCCCGCTTCGACAGCAATCCTGGCCTGGCCCCGATCGGCGCCACCGTGATCTCGGCTGCCGACATCCGCCGTGCCGGCGCCAGCGATGTGAACCAGGCCATCCGCAAAATCGGCGGCGTGTACGGCCGCCAGGCGCTCGACGGCAGCCCGAACTTCGGCCTCGACCTGCGCGGCTTCGGCAGCAACAGCAGCCAGAATATGGTGGTGCTGGTGGACGGCGTGCGCATCTCGGAAAATGAGCTGACCGACGCCATCATGTCCAGCATTCCCATCGACTCCGTCGAGCGCATCGAAATCACGCGCGGCGGCAGCAGCGTGCTGTATGGCGACGGCGCCACCGGCGGCGTGATCCGGATCGTCACCAAGCGCCCGGCGGGCCAGGGCACCCACGGCAGCGTGTTCGCCGAAGCGGGCCAGTTCGGCCTGCGCGAAGCGCGCGGCTCGGTGTCGCATAGCTGGGATGGTTTCGCCCTCGACGCTTCGCTCGGCGCGCTGGACACTGACAACTACCGCGACAATAACGACTACAAGAAACGCAACTTCACCGGCGGCGCGCAATGGACGCTGCCGGGCGGCCGCATCGGCGTGCGCACCGAAATCCTGCGCCAGGATGGCCGCCTGCCCGGCTCCCTGAACCAGGCCGAATTCGAAGCCACGCCGCGCAAGACCAATGAGCCGCACAACTTCGGCTCGGTCGACAGCGACCGCTACATCGGCTTCTACGAGCAGAAATTCGGCGCCTTCGACCTGGCTGCCGAACTGGCGCACCGCAAGAAGGACGCCAGCGCCAGCTACTTCTATGGCGGTAAGCTTTCCACCACCAACTACGACACCAAGCAGACCCAGTTCTCGCCGCGCCTGCGCCACACCAGCCAGTTCGGCGCCATGCAGAACGAGGTGGTGACCGGCATCGATCTGATGCGCTGGAACCGCGTGGTCGATGGCTCCTTCTCCAAGGCCGATGCCACCCAGCGCTCCAAAGCCTTCTATGTGCGCGACGAGATGAAATGGGCCGGCCCGCACGAAGCGCGCCTGGCCTTCGGCGCGCGGCGCGAACTGTTCGACATCGATTCGGTCGATCCGGCACCTTACTCGACCGCCAACTACAGCGACAAGCGCGGCTTGAACGCCTGGGAAATCCAGGGCAGCTATGCCGTCCTGCCTGAGCTGACCCTGCACGCCAAGGCCGGCCAGAGCTACCGCGTGGCGAACGCCGACGAAAACGGCTTCACGCCGAAAGCCAATGTGGCGCTGAAAGCGCAAACCTCGCACGACCTGGAGCTGGGCGCGAGCTTTGCGCTGAACGGCTACAAGCTGGCGGCGCGCGTCTTCAAGCATGAGCTGAACAACGAGATCTACTACGATCCGACCGCCACCCCGTTCGGCGGCGCCAACAGCAATCTGCCGCCGACCCGCCGCAAAGGCATCGAGTTCGATGCCAGCGCGCGCCTGGCAGCCGACTGGCAGCTGAGCGGCCACTATCAGCATGTGAAGGCCGAGTTCACTGAAGGCGCGCTGGCCGGCAAGGAACTGGTGCTGGTGCCGAAAAATGTGCTGAGCGCGCGCCTGGCCTGGACCCCGTCCAGCGGCCAGAGCGCCGACGTCGGCATGCAGTGGGTCGACAGCCAGCGCTATGGCGGCGACTTCCTCAACACCTGTAACGCCCGCATGCCGTCCTTCACCACTTTCGACGCCCGCTATGCGCGCCAGTACGGCCCGTGGGAAGTGGCGGTGTCCGGCCAGAACCTGGGCGACAAGCGCTACACCACGGCGGCCTTCTCCTGCCGCGACGGCATCTATCCGAGCGATGGCCGCCAGCTCAAGCTGTCGGCGCGCTACGACTTCTGAGCGCGGCCCTAGGCTGGATGTAAGCTTTAAGGCGGCTTAAACCCGCCTTAAAATGGTCCCCCGGATGAGAATTTTGTCCGGCGGGGCCATTTTTGTTCGCAAAAAGTGTTAATCTGCCGCCGTCTATAACTCGATAAAAAGGATGATCATGCGTTACCTGCGCTTCATGCTTGCCGCCGCCACCCTGGCCTTTTCCGCCGCTGGCGCCTCCGCCGCCGAGCCGGTGAACGGCACCGAATACAAGGTTCTCGACACGCCAGTGCGCAACGATACCGGCGCCAAGGTCGAAGTGATCGAGTTCTTCATGTATTCCTGCCCGCACTGCAATTCCCTGGAACCGCTTATGTCGGACTGGGTCAAAAAGCAGGGCGACAAAATCGTCTTCCGCCGCATCCACTTCGCGTCGAGCGAAAAAGATCCGCATGCCCACGCCTACCTGACCCTGGAAGCCATGGGCAAGCTGGAAGGCGTGCATGACAAGATTTTCCGCGCCATCCACGTGGAGCGCAACCGTCTGCGCAGCGACGACGCCATGACCGACGTGGTGGTGAAAGCCGGCGTGGACAAGGCCAAATACCTGGAATACTTCAATTCCTTCGGCGTGCAGACTAAAATGAAGCGTTCCAACCAGCTGGTCAGCTCCTACAAGGTTGATAGCGCCCCGACCATCGTCATCGATGGCCGCTTCGTGACCTCGCCAGCCCAGGCCGGCCGTCCGGGCCAGCCGGAGATGGTGTCGATGCAGAACACCCTGGCCGTGATGGACTACCTGGTCGCCAAGGCCGCCGCCGAGAAGAAAGCAGGCAAGAAATAAGATGGACAGCAAAGAAGAAGGCATCATGAAGATGTACCGGGAGTCCGAACCGGACGAAACGCGTCTGTTCGAACGCAGCTCGGTCAATCATGCTGCCTGGACGCTGCTGGCGTTGACGCTGGCGCTGTGCGGCTGGCTGATGGTGGCCCTGGTCAATGCCGAGAACCAGCGCTATGCGCTGGCCAGCGGCATGTGCCAGGACCAGGTCTTCAAAGGCGGCATCGACAAGGTTTGCCTGGCCAAGGTGCGCTCGCGCGACCATTGGTGGCAGCACCTGGGCCATGCCATGACGACCTTCAAGCCCTGAGCCGCAGCCCGCGCGTCCCGCAAAGCCCGCATCGCGCGGGCTTTTTCTTTTTCAAACGGCGCAAGAAGCTGCTTCAAACGGCAGACGCATTCCGCGCCCCCGCGCGGCGGCCGAAAATGGCGGCACCATTCATTTACAGGAGTTGCCATGTCCCGCCTCGCCATTTTCGCCGCCGCCCTGTTGCCGCTGGCCGCCTTCGCCGCTGCCGACAGCCTGCCCGTACCGCAGAAAAGCTTCACCGGCGGCTCGCCCGCCGCGCTGGAGCAGGTCATGCTGGCGGCACGTCGCTATGCCGCTTTCTGGAACAGCGGCGATCCGGCCCTGGCGCGCGAGGCGCTGGCGCCGGAATTCACCGACCGCACCCTGCCGCCCGGCCGCCCCCAAGGTCTGCCTGGCCCGCTGCAAGCCAGCCAGACCTTCCGCGGCGCCGTGCCGGACTTGAAAGTGGAGATCACCGATCTGGTGGCGGCGGGCGACCGCGTCACCCTGCGCCTGCATTTCACAGGCCATTTCACCGGCCAGTTCGGCAAGGTGCAGGGCAAGGGGCAGGCCATCGACTTCCAGGCTTTCGACCTGTACCGCGTGCAGGATGGCCGCATCACCGACAACTGGCACCTGGAAGATAATTTGACCCTGCTGCAGCAGATGGGCGTGATCCAGCAGTAATCAGGCTTTAGGCCGCCGCGCAGCGCTCCAGCAGGAACTCCACCAGCAGCGCGATGCGCGGCGGCTGGAAGCGGCTGCGCCGATACAGCAGATTGAGCGGCACGCTTTCGCGGAAATAGCCGTCCAGCACCGTTTGCAGGCGGCCGGCGCGCAGATCGTCTTCGATATCGAGCAGGGATTTGTAGGCGAAGCCCTGGCCCGCCAGCGCCCACTTGCGTATCACCTCGCCGTCATTGCTTTGATGGCTGCGCTGCACGCGCACCGTGCGGCGCGCCTCGTCCTCCAGATAGCGCCACTCGTGCATTGGGCCGCTGGCCGTCACCAGCACCAGGGCCGGCAGTCCGGCCAACTGCTCGGGATGCTCTGGCACGCCGCAGCGTTCCAGCAGCGCGGGCGCGGCGCAGACGACGCGCCGGTTCGGCAGCAGCGGACGCGCCACCATATCGCTGTCCGGCAGCAGGCCATAACGCACCGCCAGGTCGATATCGTCCTGCACCAGATCGGAGGTGGAGTCGCTCAGCGAGAGCGCATATTGCACCTCCGGATAGCGCTGGCGGAATTCTTCCAGCCATCCCAGAAGCAGGTTGCGCCCGAAATCCGAAGGCGCCGAAATCTTCACCAGTCCCCGCACCGTGCCTTGCGCCTGCAGGCCTGCTTCCGCTTCGGCCATCAGGGCCAGCGCCTGTTCGCTGTAGTGGCGGTAATGGCGGCCTTCCTCGGTCAGGCGCAATTGGCGCGTGGTGCGCTCGAACAGCCGCGTTTTCAGGCCCGCTTCCAGGCGCTGGATGCAGGCGCTGGCGGCGGCGGGGGAGAGGCCTTGCTTGCGCCCTGCGGCGGAAAAGCTGCCAAGGGCGGCGGCGTCGAGAAAGAGGCGGATGGCGCTCAGGCTGTCCACGCCATTGCTGTCGGTACTGGTGCTCATTGCATGCATCCTTGCTGCGGTTGCGGGACGGGGCGCCCGCATTCCCCAGCAGTGTAAAGGATGTTCAGGCGCCGCGCGGGGCGGCCTTGGTATTGGCCGCCGCCGTGGTCTTGCTGTCGATGATGACGGTGCAGGTGGTGCCCGCCACCAGCGTCAGCTCCTTGGGCTGCTGGTCGATGTGGATGCGCACCGGCACGCGCTGTGCCAGCCTGACCCAGCTGAAGGTCGGATTCACGTCGGCCAGCAGTTCGCGGCCGGTGCTGGCGTCGCGGTCGGTGATGCCGCGCGCGATGCTTTCGATATGGCCGTGCAGGGTGGCGTCGCCGCCCATCAGCTTGACCTGCACCGGTGCGCCCGCTTTCAGCAGCGGCAGTTTGGTTTCCTCGAAATAGCCGGCCACGTAGAAGGAGTCGCTATCGATCACGGCCAGGCGCGCCACGCCTACGGCGGCGAAGTCGCCCACATGCACATTCAGGTTGGTCACATAGCCGCTGACCGGCGCGCGCACCACGGTGCGTTCCAGGTTCAGCGTGGCCAGACGCACGGCTTCCGTGGCGGCCCGCACCTGGGCGCTGGCGCCATCCATGGCCGACGTTGCGCCTTCGCGGCTTTCGGCCGAGACTACGGCGTCGTCCAGCACGGCGCGGCGCTTGGCTTCGCGCGTGCGGCGGCCTTTCTCGACCTGCTGGGCCGCCAGCAGCGAGCGCGCCTGCTCCAGCGCCGACTGGTAGCGCGCCGGATCGACCACGAACAGCACATCGCCCTTGCGCACGAACTGGTTGTCGCGCACATGCACCTCGGTCACGGCGCCGGCCACGTCGGCCGTGATGTTCACCACATCGGCCTTGATGCGGCCATCGCGCGTCCATGCCGATTCCATATACTGGTCCCACGCCCCTTTGCCGAACCACAGCGCGGCCCCCAGCAGCAGGGTAGTGAGGACGAATCGGAACAACTTGCTAGCACTCATAACGGGATTCCCTTCTTGTGTTTTATTGGTATAGGCCCATGGTCAGGGCGCTGAAGATGCAGACCAGCAGGCAAAGCCGCACCAGGGCCGGATGCAGCAGGCGGCGGTAAACGCCCGCATGGCCGAGCACCCAGTCCAGCAAGCCTTGCAGCAGCAGGCTGGCCAGGAACAGCGGCAGCAGGGTGGGAATGAGGACGCCGAACAGCGACACTTCACGCGGCATGGTGGACTTCTCCTTGGGTTTGGGGCATCTGGTCGAGCAGGGATGTGTAAATCGAATGCAGATCGGTGAGCGCCGTCTGCAGGCGGGCGGCGCGCGCATCGGATGCTTCGGGCAGGGCGGCGCGCACGGTGACGCCGGCATGCAGCAGCGAGGTGATGGCCAGCTCGCAGCGGCCGCGTTCGGGCTGGCGGAAGTAATTGGCCAGCGCATCGACCGCCTGCTGCAAGGCCGTGGCGACCGGTCCCTGGGCCGAGGTGGCGATCAGGGCGCGCAGCTCGATGATCGAGTGGCCCAGCTCCAGCAGGGTCAAACCCTGGCGCACCACCAGCCGCGCCGGCGCGCCGGGCGCGGGACCGGAAGCGGCGTTGAGCTGGTTGAGCAGGTCGCGCACGCGGTTGTCGAAGCGGTGGCGCAGCTGGGCCGTCCATTCCTGGCCGGGACCGAAGCACAGCAGGAGGCGTGGCAGCAGGGCGCCGCTAGCGGCGCGCAGGTGCAGGCGCAGGCCGCGCGTGGAGGTCGTGCACAGGGCCAGCGCCTCGCGCCACAGCGCCGCCGCCACGTGTTCGCGGTTGCCCATCGTGTGCTCGGGCAGCAGCACCATGAAGATGATGAAGGACAGCAGCACGCCGCCATTCTGCGCCAGCGTGATGTTGAGGAAGGAGGCGATATCGTAGTGCATCTGGTTGGCCGGCGCGATCACCTGGGCGCTGAACAGGATGATGCCGACGCCCACGCCCGCCTTTTTCGGATTGGTGCTCAGATAGCTGCCGTAGGCGAACAACGGCAGGGCGGCCAGCACCAGCATGGGAAAGCCGCTGGCGCGCGCCACCAGGAAGAATTCGACCACGAAGGACAGCGGCCAGGCGATCAGGAAGCCGGTCAGGATCTGCTTGACCATGGCCGTCGGCCGTGGCGATGAGGAGCACAGGGCGCAGAAGATGGTCGTCATCAGCAGGGCGGTGGCAGCGTGCGGCCAGGCCATCCAGTACCCGATCACGGCCCCACCCAGCAGCGCGGCGGCGGCGCGGAAGCCGCTGGCCAGGACGATGCCGGGCGGCGTCTTCGGCTTGTAGGCGCGCGGTTCGCTGACCTGACTGCGCTTTTGCTGCGTCAGGCCGTCGTAGCTGGCGTGGAAGGCCGCCAGGTTCGCCGCAAAGCGCTCCAGCAGTTCCACCGCCGTGTCGAAGTCGATCTGCCACTGCGGCGTGAGACCGGCCACCTCCTGCGCCGCGCCGGCATCGTCCACGTCGCTAGCCTGGGCCAGGCGCAGGGCCAGTTCGGCGCGCGCGGCGGCGATATCCTGTTCCAGCGCCGCCATATCGGGTGGCACATCGTCGGCCAGCGCCTGGGCCAGACGCTGCTGCATGGCTTGCAGCAGCTGCGGCGCGGGCGAATCCGGCTGCAGGTGCAGGCGGTGCAGCAGGCGGTGCAGGGTGTAGAGCGTGGTCAGGGCCGTCATCAGCGCCGCGTTGAAGGCGTGCAGCTGGCGCGTTTGCGAACGGGCGTGGGCTGCTTCGAAAAAGGCGGCGGCGCGGCCCGATTCCAGGGCGGCGATATCAGCCGCGAAGCGCAGATGCGTCAGTTCCGCCTCGGCCGGCGACAGGCGCCGCTCCAGCACTTCGCGGCAAAAGCCCACGAAGCTGTGGCGGCGCGCCTGCACGGTGCGCATCAGCTGGGCGTTGTGGTGGCGCGGGAACAGCGCGTCGTTGACGACGGTGGCGCAGATCACGCCCAGGCTCACTTCCGTCAACCGGGTGACGGCCAGCAGGAAGGCGCCGGAAGGCGCGTCGATGGCGGGAATGGCGATCATGCAGGCGGTGTAGCCGGCCAGCACGAAGCTGTAGGATTGCTGGTTGCGGTACATGGCCGCGCCGCCGGTGCACAGTCCCACCCACAGTGCCAGGCCGATGAAGAGCATGGGCGTCTGCTGCGGGAAGAGGGCGATCAGCAGCAGGGCGCTGGCGCAGCCGACCACGGTGCCGAGCAGGCGGTAAAAGGCTTTTTCCAGCACCATGCCGCTGCTGGGCAGGGCCAGGATGAAGGTGGTGGTCATCGCCGTGCTGGGCGAATCGAGTCCGAGACGGAAGGCCAGCCACAGGGCGGAGAAGGCGGCCAGCATGGACTTGAGCACGAAGATCCAGCGCTCGCCCTCGCCGGCCTTCCATTCGCGGGCCAGCCTGACCAGCTGCTCTCGTGTACTTGCTATCGGTGTTGCGGGAGCGGCTGGTTCAGGGTTCATAAAAAACGCTATAAATTGTTTTCAAGATTATCCAGCTGGCGCTTGAACAACTGCTCCTGCTGGCGGATATCGTCGGCGCTGAAGCCGTCGTAGGCGCGGGTGGTGCGGTCCCAGACTTCGGGCATGACCTGTTCCACGATCTTGCGGCCGGCGTCGGTCAGCGAGATCATCACGCAGCGGCGGTCGCCGGGGCGGTTGCCGCGCTGGATCAGCCCCTGGTTTTCCAGGTCGTTGCAGACCCGGGTCAGGTTGGCCGGCTTCTCCATGCAGGCCTCGCCCAGCGTCGATGCGGTCGAGGTTTCGCCTTCGGAACCGTACAGCACCGCCAGCACCATATAGCTGGCGTCGACCAGATCGTATTTGCGCAGCACGGCGTTGGACAGATCCTTCATCTGCTTTTGCACGTGGTAGGTCATGCGCATCAGACGCACCAGATCCTCCGGAAAGTCGGGGATGCGGCCACGGATGTTTTTCAGGCGCTTATTGGTCGCGTCGAAACTGCTCATTGCGCACTCCTGTGCAAATGCTAAAGATTAAATTGTACTATCGTTGCACTAAGGGAAATCCAGTTTTATGCCTCCCCCCAGGGCCGCCATCAGCGTGGCGTAGGTATCCATACAACGGCTTTGCACTTGCAAGAGCTGCTGCTGTTCGTTCAGCAGGACCAGACGGGCGTTGAGCATGGCCAGCGCATCGTTCATGCCGGCCTTGTATGAGCGCTCGGCCAGGTCCTGCGAGCGGCTGGCGGTACTCATGGCCTGTTCCGCCAGTTTTTGCTGTTCGCGCTCGGACTGCATGCGCGCTACGGCGCTGGCCACCTCGGACAGGGCTTGCACCAGTGTAGCGTTGTACTGCTCCACCGCCATATCGTATTGCGCGCTGCGGTTGCCAAGCTGGCTGCGCAGGCGGCCGCCGTCGAAGATGGGCAGGCTCAGGGCCGGCGCGATGCCGCGCGTCTGCGAGGCGGCGTTCAGGAATTTGCTGAAGCCCAGCGATTGCAGGCCGGCGAAGGCCACCAGATTGATGTTCGGGTAAAAATCGGCGCGCGCGGCGGCAATGCCATGGCTGGCCGCTTCCACCCGCCAGCGCTGCGCCACCAGGTCGGGGCGGCGCGCCACCAGTTCGGCCGGCAGATTGCCGGGCAGGCCATAGCCCGCTTTGAGGGCCAGCGCAGGCCGGACGATCGCATCACCGTCGCCCGGCCCTTTGCCGATCAGGGCTGCCAGCTGGTGGCGTAGCAGGGTCAGGCTCTGATTGAGCTGTTCCTGCTCGCGCCGCCCGGCGGGCAGCGTGGTTTCAATGGCCGCCACATCGGCCTCGGTGGCCAGGCCGGCGGCGTGGCGGCGGCGCACGATGTCGAGAATGCGCTGGCGCTGGGCCAGGCTGTCGGCCACCGCATCGTGCTGGGCGTGGGCCAGCCACAGTTGCACATAGCTGCGCACCACGGCCGTTTCCAGCGACAGGCGCGCTAGCTGGGCTTCGGCTGCGGCCATATGGGCTTCGTCGAGGGCGGCGGCCAGCAGGTCGCGGTTGCGGCCCCACAGATCCAGGTCGTAGGACGCGGTGACGCTGGCGGCGTTGCGCCAAGCCCAGTGGCCGGCCAGCGGCGGCGGCGTGGTGCCGTGGGCGGAATAACGCTCGCGGTTGGCTGCGGCGCTGGCGTCGACGCGCGGCCCGGTGGCCGCTTCGGCGCCGCCAGCCAGCGCCTCGGCCTGGCGCACGCGCGCTTGGGCCACTTTCAGGCTGGGATTATCCTGGATAGCGGCGGCCACCAGGCGATCGAGCTGCCGATCGCCCAGGGCTTGCCACCATGTCTCCTCCGGCCAGGCGGTGGGCGGCGCGGCCGCGATGGCGGCGCCGGTGGCCAGTTGCGCGGCGGGCGTGAGCTGCGCCTGCGGCTTGACCGAACCCATGTCGGCACAGCCGGACAGGGCAAGCAGCAGCAGGGCGGCGGGGGCGCGGAAACGCAGCATGGGCCTGGCTCTCTTTCGCGGAATTACTTGGCGTAGTGCTTGGTGGTCTGGGCCACGTCCTGGTCGGCTTCAGTTTCGATCAGCTTGCCATTGCGGCGCGCTTCGAGGAATTCAGCCTTGACCTGTTCGCGGCTCAAGCCTTGCTGGGCGGGGGCGGCCTGGCTGGCGGCAGCGGCCACCGGGGCGCTGCTGGTGGCGGCGCTGCTGCTGTCGGCGGCAAAGGCGGCGCCGGTGGCGGCAAAGGTGAGGGCGGCGGCAAGCAGTTGGGTGGTTTTCATACGGTTCTCCTTCGGGAGTGGTGAGGATGAAGATAGTATATATGTGAAAAATACATTTATGAAATAAAAAATTCCAATCGATGCCATTGGGAAAAACAATCAGGGGTGCGCCGCCGTCCGCCCCGCTTTGTTAGAGTGGACCTGAGTTTTTCACCGGCAGGAGGTCATCATGACCGGCAATAGCAGTCTCGATCCCGACAATTTCCCGGCCGCGCCCGACCGGGTGCTGGGCAAGGGCCACGGCACCGGCGCCCTCGGCCCCAGCGACAGTTCCGACTCCGGCAGCGACGTGCAGGGCGGGCTGGGCCAGGGGCCGCGCGAGCATGGCGGCGTCCAGCAAGGCACGAATGAAGACAGCGGCAGCGCACCCACGGCCGGCCCCGATCTCGGCGACAGCAATCTCGACAGCGATACCGACCGCAACGGCACTGGCGAACGCGCCGCCGCCGGCCGCGATACCGTGGCGCCGGACGGGGCCGACATCGATGTCGACCATATCGAAACGACGCCGCTGGCGCAGAGTCCTGACCGGAAAAATTAAGCGTCCGGCGTGACTATTGGATAGAAAGTTGAAATTGATCTTTCGGTAATATTGTCATTGCTGCCAATAACTGAAAGATCGTCATGTGTATTCCCGTCTGCCATCTGCAGTTTTGGCCGGTGCGTCGCCTCGTGACGTCAGTTATGCCGGCAGTTTCCTCTTCCCGCTCTTCCCCCGATAGAGCTTCCACTGAGCAAAGCCGTCGTTCGCTTCGATATGCGAAGAGGTTTGCTCGCTAGTCACATCCGTTAACCTTCCCCAATCCAATCATGAGAAACTCAATGCGAATGAAACTAATATGCCGCCTTGTCGGCACTGCACTGCTGCTGAATGTGTCCACTGCGGCGCTTGCGCAAATGCCGGGCAACGTCAAACTACAGCACCCGCATGTGGGGGTGCTGCAGGAAGATATTGACCGTCTGAAGAATTCGCTGTTGCCGCAAGCACCAGTGGTCTTCCCGGCCACCCTGGGCAGCTTGAGCTTTACCTTTATCCCGCAGCGCAAGGCACCCTCGGATTTCCCCCTCCAGTCGATTTTCGGTATTTATCAAACCAGCAAAAGCTCTTTCTTCTTCCGCCATATCGATGAGGGCGACTCGACCAACGGCAAGCTGGTAAAAATGCAGTTCGCCATGCAGGAGGCTTCCTATGCCTCTTATGTGGCGCACACGACCTTCGAATTGCCGGTGGGCGAAGAGTCCACAATTGAACTGAGCTGGAACGGCGACAGTAATGCCATCGCGCTCAAGGTCAATGGCGAGCTCAAGAGTCTGACTCGGGGAGAGGGCGCTCCGCAGAAATGGTCTATGCAGCATCAGTTCTATGCCTTTAATGGCCGGGCAGGCGAACTGATGAAGAACTTCAAGCTGGTCAACGAGAATGTCAACGAGAATAAGAAGACCGTGGCCGAATATGGTTTCTTGGATCTGGAATTGCAGCAGCCTTTCAGCGACTATCTGAAAGGTGCGGACGCCAGCTGGAACAAACTGCAAGCCTGTCCGCTGACCGCGGATCCCGTGAAGCAAGATGGTTCCATTTGCGACTCCGCTTATCAGGGGCGCGGTGTCATTACCGAATCGGCCATCCGGTTCGCGCTGGCCTACCGTCTTACCGGCAAGCCGGAGTATATGGCGGCGGCGCGCCGCTTCGCCGATCAAATCTTGTTGTTGAAAGACACGAAGATTGCAGACGGTAAAAAGATCCCTCTGAAACTGGCCGTGGGCGGGGAGTGGGCGATGTCTTCGCGCGTCGCCGCCATGGGGATTTTGTATGACTGGCTGTATCAGAATATCGACGACGAGAAAATTCCCGGCGGCCTGAATACTGGCTATTACCGGACCCGGCTGGCAGAAGCCATCAAGGCGACCATTACAACTGACCACCCAGGCATCAGTGATGATCTGGTCGGCGCTATTTGCGGACAGTATGCACAGCTGAGTAGCAGCCCCTTCAATTGCGTGGGAACCATGAATTGGGAAGCTCCGGGCAATCCCTCTATCGCGTCTTACTACATTACCGGTCACCACCAGAGCGCAGTTGCCGGGACCATGCAGGGTCTGCTGGCGATTGCCAGCGAAGACAGCAGCGTCCTGCCTTTGCTGAATACCTTATATGGCCATTTCGAGAAAGGTTTCCTGCCGGCGCGGGCCTTCGTTTCTGTGGACGGCGCCAGCCATGCCGGCTTTGCCTACGGTTACTCGGAAATGCCGGAGCGCGCGCGCATCTGGCGCAAGTCGCTGGAGAATACCGGCGCCGATCCGATTCTCAGCGGCGACTGGATGGATCAGCTGATCTATCCGTACATCTATGGGCTGCGCCATGATTATTCCTACCCCGTCAGCGGGGATGCCTTCGATTTTTCCATACGCGACCGTGCGGTCGGCACGTCTGCCCTGGCGGCCATCGTCGACAAGCAAGATCCGATTGCTCTGGCCTTCTATCGCCATCAGGTGAAACGGGCGCGCCGCGTCGATAAAGCCGGCAACATAAGCTGGGACATGAATCTGATTTTGGATCGCCTGAGATTCCCGTACGCTGAATATCCGGAAACCCCTGTCAGCGATCTGCCTCTGTCGCGCCACTTCCGCAACGCCGGCTTCGTGCTGATGCGCGATAGCTGGGATTATCCCAATGCGACGCTGCTGGATTTCAAGTCGAGCTCCTTCATCAGCGAAAACCACCATCACCTGGACCAGAACAGCTTCTCGCTGAACTATAAGGCGCCGCTGCTGCTGGATACCGGCTTGTATGAGGAATATGGTTCGCGTCACTGGCAGAATTACTACACCCGCACCATCGCGCACAATAGCATCGTGGTGTTCGACAAGGACGAGAAGTTCATCGCCAACGGTGCCTTGCTGAGCAACGATGGCGGCCAGTGGTTCAATGGCCGTCCGGCCTATCCGACCATCACCGAGGCCAAGCCGGGCGGCAGCAATGCCTTGCACGGCGTGACGGCATATGAGGAAGGCGGCGACTACAGCTATGCCGAAGGCAATGCCAGCCGCGCCTACTCTGCCGGCAAAATGAAGCAGGACAACGGCTTTGTGCGCAGCGTGCTGTTCCTGCGTGAAAGCGACCGCAAGCCGGTAGTGCTGGTCTTCGATAGCGTGCGTACGGAGAAGGGCCTGGCAGCCAGCTCGCTGCTGCATACCGCGGCCCGGCCTGCCCATGCTGTCGACACCGAAGCGCTGGGCGATGGCCGCTACCGCGTCAAATTTGCGCCGAACGCCGCGCGTGTTGCCACCATCCGCAACGGCGGCGGCATGCTGAACGTGCAGATGCTGCTGCCGCAAAACGCCGATGTGGTGCAGGTGGGGAGCGAAGGCACGGCTGGCAGCGATTGCACCCAGCTGATGGGCAGCGCCAATTTGACGCCGAACGTCAAGGATTGCCGCTTCATGGTGCGCGAGCTGCAAAGCGATAAGGTCACTTACCAATGGCGCAACTACCCGCATCTGCCGCCATCGCAAAGCACCCAGTTGGGCGATGTGGGCGCCTGGCGTCTGGAAATCAGTCCGGCTGCCGCTCCGGCGCCAGGCGAGACACAGTACTTCCTCAACGTGCTCGACGTTGCTGACAACGACCGGGGTACGGGGCCGGCCGCACCGGTGAAAGCCGAACGCCTGGCAGCCGGCGATGCGGGGACGGAGGCCGTGCTGGTGCAGGACCGTCTGATGGTCCTGTTCAACCGCGCCGCCACGCCGGCCAGCACTTATAGCTGGAAAGCGTCGTCGAGCTACGGCGCCCTGATCGCCACCGGCCTGAAGCGCAATACCGAGTATGCGCTGAGCGAAGTGGCCGTGACGGGCGGCGTAAGCTTCAAGCTGGAAGAGAGGGTGGGCGGTGGATTGTTCAGCTCCAAGGATGGGGTGTTGCGCAAGGGCCGTTAAGTTCCGCCAGCTTGAGCAACAACGCAGGGAAGCGGCTTGCCGGCCCTTCCTGCGCTGCGCCGATGCCGCCTCCAGGGGCGGCATCTCTCGTTTAGGTGTGCGTATTCCATTCCTGGATTTTGACCGCCTGTCGCAGCCGGTGACTGTTTGTCGCAAAAAAACGTATCGGAAAGATGGTTGTTTGCTACGCTTGCGTCTCGATATAAACAAGGAGACGCTGTAATGCAAGGTGCTTTCAACTGCCGTACCCGTTCGTTGCCCGTGGCCGCCAGCGTGGCCCTGCTGCTGGCCTGCACCATGCCGGCGCAGGCGGCCGATGGCTTGTCCGATCTGAAGGCGGCGCTGGCCCGGCTGCAAGGCACGGCCCCGTTCAAGGCTTCGCTGGAAACCAAGACCTGGCGCCGCATCGGCGAGGGCAAGGAGATGGAGGAAAGTTCCGGCCAGGCCAGCATCGGCCTGGAAGAAAACGGCCAGGGCTTGCAGCTCATCTATGGCAAGGATGTGCTGGCCCGCATGGAGGCCGAGCAGCGCGCCCAGGTCAAGAATCCGAATGCCAAGGCGCCCACGCTGGGGGTGGCGCGCGAATTCAGCCCGGTCGAGCTGCGCACCATGACGGCCGCCGCCGCCAATCTGGCGCGCCAGCTGGAACGCGTGAGTTACAAGAACGAGAAGACGGCTGTGTATAACGGTAGCCAGGTGCGCCAGCTGACCTTCTCGGTGCCGCTGGAAACCTTGAGCGACCGCGACCGCAAATACATCAAGGACTTCGACGGCACGTTCGATCTGTGGATTGCCGCCGACGGCACGCCGCTGGCCAGCCACACCCTGGTCAATGGTTCGGGCCGCGCTTTCGTCGTGGTCGGCTTCGACTTCCGCCAGGAAGAAGACGCCGTGTATGGCGTGTCCGGCGACCGCCTGCTGATGCTGCGCCGCGAAAGCAAGCGCAAGCAGTCCGGCGGCGGCGACAAGACCGATGAGCGCATTACCAAAACATTGCAGACCAGCGGCTAAACAAAAATACGCTGCAAGAGTGAAGATTGGAGAGAAAGCGTGCGGCATTCGCTCATTACCATGGGGGCCTTTTAATACGAAAGGCTGAATATGGTTTTGAAAACGATGTGCCGCGTGCTGGCCGCCGCGATGGCAAGCATGCTGGCCGTGCCGGCGCTGGCGCAATTGCCTGCGCGGCTGAAAAGCGAGCATCCGCGTGTGCTGGCCACCGTCAGCGATATCGATAGACTAAAGCAGCAGATACTGCCGTTGCCCTTCCCGACGGAGCAAGGTTCGGTCAGCTTTTCCGTCCAGCCCAAGCTGTTTGGCGCCAACGATTCGGCCTATGACGTGCTCTTTGGCCGCGAAGAGAGCTTGAGTCCGCACCGCATCTATGTCAAACACCTGGATGGCAAGGGCGCGGATCAGCCCAAGCTGCTGGTCAGGATGGAAACCACGGCCGGCGTTGCGTTCTTGCAGCGTGAGTTGCCGCTGACGCTGGGCAAGGAAGCGCTGATTACCTTGGCCTGGAACAGCAAGGAAGTGAGCGTCGCGCTGAATGGACAAGCGGTAGGCGAGAGCGCGCTGCGTCCTGCGGACTGGAAGCCTGGCCGCGAAAATTTCATCTTCAGCCCGCGCACTGGCGAGACGGTTAAAAATGTGGAGATCAAGGGCAAGGGATGGGACAAGCCCTACATCATTGAGGAAATCGATTACGAACTATATCGGGCCCTCACCAACCTCTATGCCTCGGCCAAATACGACCGCAATGTGCTGAGAAACTGTCCAGCCGGGCTCACCATCGGCAAGAACGACGGCATCTGCAATGTCTACAACGCCGGCCGCAACCTGATCCTGGAGAAGGCCAAGAACTTTTCGCTGGCCTATAAACTGTCCGGCAATCCCTTCTACCTTGATGCCGCGCGCAGCTATGCCGACCGCATACTCCAGGTCGAGGGTGTCGCCCCGCATAATCTGAGTGCGGGCGGCGAATGGGCCATGAGTTCGCGTATTGGCGCCATGGGCGTGCTCTACGATTGGCTGGGCGACGATCTGGGCGTGAAAGCCGAGAGCGGACGCAGCTACCGCACGCTGATGGCGGAAAGCATCAAGAAAACCATCGCCACCGCCATTCCGCCCGAGCCCAAGCGCGACGAAATCGACCTGATCGAATCGACCTGTGGACGAGGCAATCGCATCCAAAGCACGCCCACGCTGAAATGCAGCGTAGAGCCCATCTATACCGGATGGCAGCGCCAGCCTGGCCAGTACACGATTTCCCAGTACTACCTGACCGGCCATAATCTGAGTGCCTTGAGTGGCATGGCCATGGGCCTGATCGCCATCGCCGACGAGAACGACGATGTGCTGCCGATGCTGAATACCATTTATCAGCACTTCCGTCTCGGCATCATCCCAGCGCGCGATTTTGTTTCCGCCGATGGTGGCCACCATATGGGCTATGCCTACAATGCCTCCACCGAAATCGCCGAGCGTGTGATGTTGTGGCGCAAGGCGCTGGACACGGCGGATGAAAACGCCGTGCTCAAGGCGGACTGGCTGCCCAAGCTGGTTTATCCCTTTATTTATGGGCTGCGCAACGATGGCAGTTTCCCGGCGCGGGGCGACGCCTTCAAGTACAACGCCGGTTACCCGAGCCTGGCGGCGCTGGCGCTCAGCGCCGCTTTATATGGGAACGACCCGGTCGCCATGGCATTCTACAAGCGCCAGATACTGCCCAACCGCCAGCGCAGCGAAGCCTATCCCTTGCTGTGGGAGCGCTTGATTTATCCTGCGAAGGAAGAGGGCTTGGGTGAACATCCGGCATCGCTGTCGCGCCATTTCGCCACCGCCGGCCTGGTGAATATGCGCGACAGCTGGGACTATGCCAACGCCACCCTGTTGGACTTCAAGTCGTCCTCCTTCATCAGCCAGAACCACCACCACCTGGACCAGAACAGCTTCTCCCTGAATTTCAAAGGCCCCTTGCTGCTCGACGCCGGGCTGTATGACGACTACAACAGCCGGCATTGGTGGAACTACTACACGCGCACCATCGCCCATAACAGCATGCTGGTCTTCCATGAAGGCGAGAACTTCTATAGCGACACCGGGGTATTGCTGAGCAATGACGGCGGCCAATCGCTGGGCGCCCGCCATCCTTATCCGACGATGGAAGAACTGCCGGCGCCGAAACCGCATTGGCTGCATGGGATCACCGCTTACGAGGACGGCGGCAGCTATAGCTACGCCAAGGGCAATGCCAGCCGCGCCTATTCTGCGGAGAAGATGGATCAGGAAAACGGTTTCCTGCGCAGCATCGTCTTCCTGCGCGATGTGAGCCGCAAGCCGCTGATCCTGGTGTATGACAGTGTGCTCAGCAATAACAAGCTGAAGGCGACCTCGCTGCTGCAAATGGCTAAGGCACCGGCCAGCAGCGCCACGCTGATTTCCGCTGGCGCGGGGCGGAAGCTGCTGCAGTTCGCCAACGATGGGCAGCGGCGCCTGACGGTCAGCAATGGCCGCGGCATGGTAACTATCGATCCGCTGCTGCCGGAAAAAGCCAGTATCGTGCAGGTCGGCCTGAACCCTGGCGAGACGGATGACTGCATCCAAACTCCGGTGTCGCCCAGCACATCCACCACGTTAGCCCGCGATTGCCGCTACACCGCGCGCTATCGCGTAGGGACTGGCTACGAATGGCGCAATTATCCGAATATCGTCGGCAAGGAAGATCTGCAAGCGGCCGATGCCGGCGGCTGGCGATTGGAAATTTCACCTGAACAGGCGCCGGCTGAAGGGGAGGCCCAGTATTTCCTGAACGTGCTGAGCGTCACCGACCAGGAAGCGGGAGAGATAGCGCCGGAAATCAGGGCAAAGCTGCTGAAGCGCGTCGGCGAGGCGACGGAGGCGGTCTTGCTGGCCAACGGCCAGACGGTGGTCTTCAATCGCGGCCAGGTGCCAGCCAGCGGCTATAGCTGGATCGCCGAGCGCAATTACGGCGCGGTCCTGGCGACGGGCTTGCAGCGTGGTGCGAGCTTCGCCTGCGTCAGCGAAGCCAGGAGCGATGGCGGCTTCCTGATCAAGCTGGAGCAAAGGGCCGATGGCGAAGCGAGTTCGTCCAACGGTGTGCTCAGCTGTACGATAAGGTAAATCGGCCACAAAAAAAGCCCGCAGCAGCGGGCTTTCTTATCTGTGGACCAGCAACGACGCTCAGGCGAAGTTAGCGGCCACGAAGTTCCAGTTCACCAGGTTCCAGAAGATTTCCACATACTTCGGACGGGCGTTGCGGTAGTCCACGTAGTAAGCGTGTTCCCACACGTCGCAGGTCAGCAGCGGCTTGTCGGTGGTGGTCAGCGGGGTGGCGGCGTTGGAGGTGTTCACGATGTCCACCGAACCGTCGGCCTTTTTCACCAGCCAGGTCCAGCCGGAACCGAAGTTGCCGACGCAGGACTTGGTGAATTCTTCCTTGAACTTATCGAAAGAACCCCATTTGGCGTTGATGGCGTCAGCCACGGCGCCGCTTGGCGCGCCGCCGGCGTTCGGCGCCATGCAGTTCCAGTAGAAGGTGTGGTTCCAGACCTGGGCGGAGTTGTTGAAGATGCCGCCGGAGGATTTCTTCACGATCTCTTCCAGGGACAGGTTCTCGAACTCGGTGCCCTTGATCAGGTTGTTCAGATTGGTGACATAAGCCTGGTGGTGCTTACCATAGTGGAACTCCAGCGTTTCCTTGGAGATGTGTGGTTGCAGCGCATCCATTGCATACGGCAGAGGTGGCAGGGTATGTTCCATTTGTCATTCCTTATTAGTTAAGACGGTAGGTCTGTTTTTTGGCGAAACGGTCATCATTGTAAACGCTAAGCCGGGAGCCTGCTCGATTGCCCCCGGATCGCGTGGGGGCTAGCCCTTTGATCCAGCGCAAACAATGTCCAACCCTGGTGTCAGGCACCACGGTTGGACATTGTTTGATTTAACGCAAACGTTAGAGGGTGGGCTGGACGGCGGCGAGGGCGATTTGGGCGCTGCCTTCGGCCAGGCGGACGGTCAGCGGTTGGCTGGGCTTGAGCTGGCTGGGATTGCGCAGGATTTGGCCTTTGGCGTCGCTGAGGATGGCGTAGCCGCGCTCGAGCGTGCGCTGCGGATTGAGCAGCTCGAGCTGCGCACCCAGGGCGCCCAGGGCTTCGCGCTTTTGCTGGAGCTGGGTCTGGATGCTGATGGCGCCACGGTGCTGCAAACCCGCCAGACTGGCGCGGGCGGCGCGGATGTCGGGGCGCTGGGCGGCCAGCCGTCCACTCAGGCGGTCGAGGTTGTGGCGGGCCTGGCTCAGCGGCGCGCGCTGGGCATGCCGCATGGCCGTGGCGAGCGACTGCAAATGCAGGCGCTGCTGAGCGATCTGGGCGCGCGGATTGAGCAGGCGGCGCGTGCAGTTGTCCAGGGTCTGGGCGGCGTCGCTCAGGCTGCGGCGCATGGCGCGGCGCAGGTCGGTGGCGTCGGCGCGCAGCGAGGCGAGCCAGTCGGCGCGCGGGGTGGCGGCCAGCTCGGCGGCGGCGGTGGGCGTGGCGGCGCGCAGGTCGGCGGCGAAGTCGGCGATGGTGAAGTCGGTTTCGTGGCCGACGCCGGACACCACCGGCATGCTGCAGTTGGCAATGGCGTAGGCCACGCTTTCGTCATTGAAGCACCACAGGTCTTCGATGCTGCCGCCGCCGCGGCAGACCAGCAGCACATCGCATTCGGCGCGGCGCGAGGCGGTGTTGATGGCATGCACGATCTGGGCCGGCGCCTGCTGGCCTTGCACCAGGGCCGGGTACAGAATCACATTCACATGGGGCGCGCGCCGGCGCAGCGCGGTCAGCACATCGCGCAGCGCCGCCGCCTGCGGGCTGGTGACAATGCCGATGGTGCGCGCGAACATGGGCAGGGCGCGCTTGCGTTCCTGGTCGAATAGGCCAGCCGCCGTCAGTTTTTCCTTCAGGCGCATGAAGGCTTCAAACAGATTGCCGACGCCGGCGCGGCGGATTGCTTCCACATTGATCTGGTAGTCGCCGCGCGGCCCGTACAGCGTGACCAGGGCGCGTACCTCGACCTTGTCGCCTTCGCGCGGCACGAAGCCGGCGTATTGGGCGCGGCCGCGGAACATCACGGCGCGCACCTGGGCCGCATCATCTTTCAAGGTGAAATACCAGTGGCCCGAGCTGGCGCGCGTGAAATTCGAGATTTCCCCAGATATCCACGTCAGCGGGAAGGAGCGTTCCAATAGGCGGGCGACGGCATTGTTAAGGGCGCTGACCGTCATCACGGGCGGCTGGTCGGAGGCGGTTTCAGGCAAAAGGCTGTTATTCATGGCGGGAACTGTCCACATATTCTGGCGGCGGTCATGCTTATGTCACATATCAAGCAGACAAGCAAGGATTTTTTGTAAACGATTGATTTTTAAGGAGAAAGCTTGATGCTACATTCACGAGCATTTCAGAAATATCCTTATAGATCAAGCACTTTGCTAGCTGGGACGGCGGTTACGCACAAAGATATCCACAGAAATTGTGCGGAACTGGGGGCAAGTTCAGACCACTTTTTTCGTGCACGAACAGGTGTGCTAAAAATTTACGCAGAGAAATTTTTAGTATATAAATCAAATACTTGCATCTTTATACTGGCGCTTGCTCACAATTTTATCCACAGAAGATGTGTAGAAATCCACCGCAGCACCTGTACAGCTGAACGCGTCCAAGCCGGCGCCATACCCTCAAAAACCTCTGCCTAAATTTTGAGCTGAAAAAGTTTTTCCTTTTAAATCAAGGGCTTTACTCCTTGTTCTCACCCTTGCTCACAATTTTGTCCACAGAATTTGTGCAGAAGCGCTGAGTTATCCTTATTTTGCTGTTTTTCCTGAGCTGGCGGCGCTGGAATCGCCGCAAATCCGGCAATTTCCTGCCAATGCGATATTTTTGCGCAGGGAAGGAAAGTTCTTTGAAATCAAGGGCTTTACCCGGCATCCAGAGCCTTGCTCACAATTTTGTCCACAGAATTTGTGCAGAACTGCACAGTTGGTCCGTTTGGACTGTACAGTTGCTGCTGCTTAATTTGCGAGCAGTTCATCTATTTCATTGTAAATCAATAGCTTATGCATGCTTACCGGCTATTGCTCACACTTTTGTCCACAGAATTTGTGAAGAACCGTACAGGTACTGCTGGGGAAAAGCCTTGCTGATAAATTGCGCAACATGAAAAAATCCTTATAAATCAATGCTGTTCCTGTGAGTAATTCGGTTTGCCAACAACTTTGTCCACAGTTTATGTGGGCAAACTGGGGAAAAGTTGGCGCAGGGCCGGCCAAGGCCGGGCTGGACGGTGGCAGGGCCGGGCGGCGCGGCACTTGCCGAGCGCCGTCCAACACGCTACATTGCGCGTTTAGGCAAAAAGCCGTCCCATTCACAGGAGTAAGTCTTGCTCGCCATCTTCCAAGCCGCAGGCTGGCCTATCTGGCTGTTGCTGATCGCGTCCATCGTCGCCACCGCCCTGATCATCGAACGCCTGCTGTATCTGCGCCGCGCCCGCATCCTGCCGCGCGGCCTGCTGGATGAGGTGGTGAAGATTTACCGCGGCGGCAATATCACGCCGGACATCATCGACAAGCTGGAAAAGAATTCGCCGCTGGGCGTGGTGCTGTCCACCGCGCTGCGCAATATCGACGCGCCGCGCGAGGTGATGAAGGAGAGCATCGAGGAAGCCGGCAGCGGCGTGGCCCATATGCTGGAGCGCTTCCTGACCACGCTCGGCACCATCGCCACGCTGGCGCCGCTGATGGGCCTGTTCGGCACCGTGGTCGGCATGATCGAGATCTTCGGTTCGCAGAACGCGCAGGGCGCCAATCCGGCCCAGCTGGCGCATGGTATTTCGGTGGCGCTGTATAACACCGGCTTCGGCCTGGCCATCGCCATGCCGACCCTGGTCTTCTACCGCCACTTCCGCGCCCTGGTGGACAGCTTCATCATCGAGATGGAGCAGCAGGCCATCAAGTTCGTGGACGTGGTCCACAGCGCGCGCAAATAAGCGGGGGACGGCATGGCCATGAACTTCCGCCGCGGCAGCAAGCGCGAAGATCCGGAGATCAACCTGATCCCGTTCATCGACGTGCTGCTGGTGATCCTGATCTTCCTGATGGTGACCACCACCTACAGCAAGTTCACCGAGCTGCAAATCACCCTGCCCACGGCCGACGCCGAGAAGGCCAAGGACAAGCCGCATGAGCTGAACGTGACGGTGGACGCCAAAGGCAACTACACGATCAATAATGTGCCGGTGTCCTTCCACGACGTGGCCGGCTTTGCCGAAGCGATGAAGTCCGCCGCGAAAGAGGGCGGCGACAAAGCGCCCGTGGTCATCGTCAACGCCGATCAATTCGCCATGCACCAGATGGTGATCAATGTGATGGAGGCGGCGCGCATCGCCGGCTTCGACAAGCTCACCTTCGCTGCCCAAACCGGCTCCGCCAAATAAACCGCTGCGTCCCTTGCGGCGCGGCGCAGCCTTATGCCGACTACATCTCCGTCCGCGCCCTCGGCGCTTGAAACTACGCTCACGCGTGCCTGGCTGCGGCGCGGGCCGCTGGCTTGCGCGCTGTGGCCCCTGTCCCTGCTGTTCCGCGGCCTGGCCGGGCTGCGCGCCGCTGCTTTCCGCCTGGGGCTGGGCAAGTCCGAGAAGCTGCCGGTGCCGGTGGTCGTGGTGGGCAATATCTTCATCGGCGGCACCGGCAAGACGCCGCTGACGATCTGGCTGGTGCAGGCCTTGCGCGCGGCCGGTTTCACGCCGGGCGTGGTGTCGCGCGGCTTCGGCAGCAAGGACAGCGCGCCGCGCCCCGTCGGCACGGCCTCCACGCCGCGCGAGGTGGGCGACGAGCCGGTGCTGATCGCCGCCCGCACCGGCTGTCCGGTGATGGTAGGGCGCAGCCGCGCGGCGGCTGGCAGGGCGCTGCTGGCGGCCCATCCGCAAGTGGACATCATCATCACCGACGACGGCTTGCAGCACTACGCCTTGCAGCGCGATGTGGAAGTGGTGCTGTTCGACGGACGCGGCGTCGGCAATGGCTGGACCTTGCCGGCCGGCCCGCTGCGCGAACCGCCGTCGCGCCGCCGCGATTTCACCGTGGTGAATGCGGCTCAGCTCACGCCGGAACTGAACAGCGCCGTAGCCGGCGCCGCGCCGGTCTGGCAAATGACCCTGGCCGGGGATACGGCCGAGCGCCTGCAGAACCGCAGCGAACAGGCTACGCTGCTTGAGCTGGCGCAGCGCGCCCGCAGCCAGGGGCTGCGCGTGGCCGCCGCCGCCGGCATCGGCAATCCGGCGCGCTTTTTCGGCATGCTGAAGGCGGCCGGATTCGACCTGATCGAGTTGCCCTTGCCCGACCATCACGACTTTCTCGACCGTCCTTTCGCGCAGCTGGAGGCCGATCTGATCTTGATGACCGAGAAGGATGCAGTAAAATGTGCGCAAATTGAAGAACTGAGGAACGATCCGCGCCTGTGGGTGGTTCCGGTGGCGGCGCGCATCGACGGCGCGCTGGCCCAACAAATTGTGGAGAAATGTCGTGGATGCTCGTCTGCTTGATATCCTGGTCTGCCCCGTTTGCAAGGGTCCGCTGGAGTACGATAAAAAGGCCCAGGAAATGATTTGCCGCGGCGACCGCCTGGCTTTCCCGATCC
The DNA here is from genome assembly GCF_013369485.1 of Massilia sp. BJB1822. GTDB lineage: Bacteria > Pseudomonadota > Gammaproteobacteria > Burkholderiales > Burkholderiaceae_D > Rugamonas. Next base: position 145,186 of record NZ_JABWEB010000011.1, on the reverse strand, counting down.
GTGACGGCATCCCGATCATGTGGGCCGACGAAGCCCGCACCCTGCAGGACGCGGTGGAATAAGTGTCTTTCATCGTCATCATTCCGGCGCGCCTGGCTTCGACCCGGCTGCCGAACAAGCCGCTGGCTGACCTGGGCGGCAAGCCCATGGTGGTGCGCGTGGCCGAGCGCGCGCGCGAAGCGGGCGCCGCCCGCATCATCGTCGCCACCGACCATGAAGATATCCGAGCCGCCTGCGAGCAGCATGGCGTGGAAGTGTGCATGACACGCGCCGACCATCCTTCCGGCACCGACCGTATCGCCGAGGTGGCGGCTGCGCTGAACCTGCCGGCCGACGCCGTGGTCGTCAATCTGCAGGGCGATGAGCCGCTGATCGATCCGCAACTGCTGTCCGCCGCCGCCGCCCGCATCGGTGCCAATGTGCCGATGGCCACTTGCGCCCATCCGCTGCACGACGCGGCCGATGCGTTCAATCCGAATGTGGTGAAAGTGGTGCTCGACAAGCAGGAGCGCGCGCTCTACTTCTCGCGCGCCACCATTCCCTGGCACCGCGACGGTTTCGCCGCCGGGCGCGCCAATGCCGACGCGCTGCCGGCCGGCTATGTGCCGTTACGCCACATCGGCCTGTACGCCTACCGCAACGACTTCCTGCAGGCTTACCCCAAGCTGGAAGCCTCGCCGCTGGAGTCCATCGAAGCGCTGGAACAGCTGCGCGTGCTGTGGCATGGCCATCCTATCGCGGTGCACGTCACCGACTCGGCGCCTGCCGCCGGCGTCGATACGCCGGAAGACCTGGAGCGCGTGCGTAAACATTTCGGCTGAAGCTTTACCAAATTTGCATGGCCGCACGCCCGCAAAGTGGCGTTCGGGCTGGTTTTTGTGGTAAGTTTCGTAGCAAGCCAGTCAATCTAATCACAATATTCAAATCGTTTTTTAGGAAACTTCATGCGTCTCATTCTGTTAGGAGCTCCCGGCGCCGGGAAAGGCACCCAGGCCAACTTCATCAAGGAAAAATACAATATTCCGCAGATTTCCACTGGCGATATGCTGCGCGCGGCAATCAAGGCCGGCACCGAGATGGGCCTGGCCGCCAAGAAGGTGATGGACGCTGGCCAGCTGGTGTCGGACGACATCATCATCGGCCTGGTGAAAGACCGCCTGAAAGAAGCCGATTGCGCCAATGGCTATCTGTTCGATGGCTTCCCGCGCACCATCGCCCAGGCTGACGCCATGAAGGACGCCGGCGTGAAAGTGGAGTATGTGCTGGAAATCGCCGTGCCTGACGAATCCATCATCGAACGCATGGACGGCCGCCGCAGCCACCCGGCTTCGGGCCGCGTCTACCACGTCAAATTCAATCCGCCCAAAGTCGAAGGTCTGGACGATGTGACCGGCGAGCCGCTGGTGCAGCGCGACGACGACAAGGCGGAAACCGTCAAGAAGCGTCTGGACGTGTACCACACCCAGACCGAAGTCCTGCTGGGCTACTACAATACCTGGGCCAATTCGGGCGACGCCAACGCGCCGAAATACCGCAAGATCGAAGGCCTGGGCGCCGTCGATGAAATCCGCGACCGCGCGTTTGCGGCGCTGTCCAGCTAAGAACTAGCCAAAGCGAACCTCGACGGTTCGCTTTTTTTTTCGAGCGCCGCGTCCGGCGCCGTCACGGCCCCCTGGCCGTATCAGGTTTTGCAGTACGCAGTTTGGTTGGCCGCATCTGCCTATCCGGCGGGTGGCGGTTTTCTGAGTTCGTTACGTATGCTTGATTCCAACAAGAAGGGGGAGGTCCGATGGCAGCAAGTCTATGGTTTGCGATAGCGTGCGGCATCATCGCCGTAATCTATGGTTTATGGTCGCGCAGCTGGATTCTGGGACAGGCGGCGGGCAATCCGCGCATGCAGGAAATCGCGCTCGCCATCCAGCAGGGGGCGGCCGCCTATCTGGCGCGGCAGTACCGCACGATTGGCCTGGTGGGTGTGGTGCTGCTGGTGGCCATCTATCTGCTGCTGGGAATACAGACGGCGCTCGGTTTCCTGATCGGGGCGGTGCTGTCGGGCGCTTGCGGCTTTATCGGCATGAATGTGTCGGTGCGGGCCAATGTGCGCACGGCGCAGGCGGCCACCATCGGCATGAACGAGGCGCTCAACGTCGCCTTCAAGGGCGGGGCCATCACCGGCATGCTGGTGGTGGGACTGGGCCTGCTGGGCGTGGCGCTGTTCTATCTGCTGCTGACTTATCTCGCAGCGGGCAGTTATCCCAATCCGGGCCTGACCCCGCATGACATCATCAAGCCGCTGATCGGCCTGGCCTTCGGCGCTTCGCTGATTTCCATCTTCGCCCGTCTGGGCGGCGGCATCTTCACCAAGGGCGCCGACGTGGGCGCCGACCTGGTGGGCAAGGTCGAAGCGGGCATCCCCGAGGACGACCCGCGCAACCCGGCGGTGATCGCCGATAACGTGGGCGACAACGTCGGCGACTGCGCCGGCATGGCGGCCGACCTGTTCGAAACCTATGTGGTAACGCTGATCGCCACCATGCTGCTGGGCGCCTTGATGATCGCTCATGCGCCGCAGGAAGCCATCATCTATCCGCTGCTGCTGGGCGCCGTGTCGATTCTCGGCTCCATCGTTGGCTGCTCCATGGTCAAGGCCAAGCCGGGCAAGAAGATCATGTCGGCCCTGTACACGGGCCTGTGGTGGGCGGCCGGCCTGTCGCTGATCGGCTTCGCGGTCGTGACCTGGATTGTGTGGCCGGACGACGACATGCGCTACAAGATGCTCGGCTCGACCGTGGTCGGCATCGTGCTGACCGGGCTGATGGTCTACATCACCGAGTACTACACCGGCACCGACTTCAAGCCGGTGCGCCACATCGCCGAAGCGTCCACCACCGGCCACGGCACCAATATCATCGCCGGCCTGGGCGTGTCGATGAAGTCGACGGCCTGGCCGGTGCTGGCGGTCTGCGTCGCCATCCTGATCTCCTACAAGCTCTCCGGCCTGTATGGCATTGCGATCGCCGCCACCTCCATGCTGTCGATGGCGGGCATCGTGGTGGCGCTGGACGCTTATGGCCCCATCACCGACAACGCCGGCGGCATCGCCGAAATGGCGGGCATGCCCGATTCGGTGCGCGCCATCACCGACCCGCTCGACGCGGTGGGCAACACCACCAAGGCTGTTACCAAGGGCTATGCCATCGGTTCGGCCGGCCTGGCGGCGCTGGTGCTGTTCGCCGACTACACGCATGCGCTGGAATCGGTGGGGCGCTCGCTGACCTTCGACCTGTCCAACCCGATGGTGATCGTGGGCCTGTTCATCGGCGGCCTGATTCCCTATCTGTTCGGCGCCATGGCAATGGAGGCGGTGGGCCGCGCGGCCGGCGCGGTGGTGGTGGAAGTGCGCCGCCAGTTCCGCGACATCAAGGGCATCATGGACGGCACGGGCAAGCCCGAATACGACAAGGCGGTGGATATGCTGACCGCTTCGGCCATCAAGGAGATGATCATTCCTTCGCTGCTGCCGGTGCTGGTGCCGGTGCTGGTCGGCATGCTGCTTGGGCCGGCCGCATTGGGCGGCCTGCTGATGGGCACCATCATCACCGGCCTGTTCGTGGCGATCTCGATGACGACCGGCGGCGGCGCCTGGGACAACGCCAAGAAATACATCGAGGACGGCAACTACGGCAGCAAGGGTTCGGAAGCGCACAAGGCGGCCGTGACCGGCGATACCGTGGGCGATCCGTACAAGGATACGGCCGGCCCGGCGGTCAATCCGCTGATCAAGATCATCAATATCGTGGCGCTGCTGCTGGTGCCGCTGCTGCCCGCCACCGGCTGGCTATCGGTGACGATGCTGGCGCCGGTACAGGCCCAGGCGCCGGCCCATGCCACCGTGCCGGCCAATGCCACGGCGGTGGTGCCGACGGTGGCGGCGCCACCCCAAGCCTCGGCGGCGGATGCGGCGGCTGCCGTGCCGCCCCAGGCTTCGGCTGCCGATTCGGTGAAGGCACCGGCTGTGCCGGCCGATAGCGCCGTGCCTTCGCCGGCACCCGCTCCGGCGCGCTAAGCGCCTGGCGCCGTCCTTGCCCGCAGCGATGCGGGGCAGGGCGGCGTCTTCCTTTGAGCGGGAGGCGGGCGTATGATGCCGATATTGCATCCGCCTGGAATTTTCATGATCGTCCGTTCTCTCCTTCTGCTCCCGGCCAGCGCTTTACTGCTGGCCTGCCTCGGCGCCAATGCGGCGCCAGCTTCGGCCAGCGCCACGGCCAAGGCGCACCACAGCCAGGCCAAGGATAAGGCGAAAGCAAAAGACAAGGCCAAAACCAAGCCTGGCAAGACCGCCAGCGCGGCCAGGGAATCGGCTAAGGAAACGGCCAAGGGTAAGGCAAAACCTAGAACCAAATCCGCGGCAGCGCCGGAAGCCGCGCATGCGGCGCCGAAAACGGCGAAGGCGGTCGTGGCAGCCAGCGCAGCCACTGTAGCCGCTGCGGCCAGCGCCGCCCCGGCGCCGCGGGAGCGCAAGCCCTTCGCGCTCGCCCCCGTCTCCGCGCCCCCAGCCGCGCCAGCGCAGGCGATGCCGGCCAGCGCCAGCCTGCAAAACGCGCCAGGCCCGGATTCCGTGTATCCCGCCATTCCCGCCATGACGGCCAAGGAAAAAGCCGCCTACGCCCGCCTGCCGGTCTGCAAATTGAGTGCGGACGGCACGCGCCTGGCGGTCGAGCCTTGCCGCACGGCGCCGCAGCGGCGCGATGCGCCACACCGCAGCGTGATGCCGCAGATGCCGCGCGTGCCAGCCGCCGCGCCGCCCGCCGGCCCGCAGCTGGTGCTGCCCAGCGCCGTGCTGGATAGCGGCCGTTCATCCGGCTCCTCTTCCTCGTTCACGCCGTCCGCTTCCAGCGGCGCGGCGCAGGACAACCGTCCCGTCCCCGTCGCCAACTGCACGCCGGGCGGCTGCACCGATATTCACGGCAACCGCTACATCGGTTCCGGCGCCACGCTGACCACGCCCAGCGGCAAATCCTGCACAAACACGGGCGGCTGGATTCAATGTAATTGATTAGGCTACAATAAGCCCCACTTGACGTTAACGTAAACGTCATCCAATCCGAGATAGGGGACGACATGCAGATCAAAGACAGTGTATTCATCATCACCGGCGGCGCTTCGGGCCTGGGCGCGGCCACGGCGGCCATGCTGGCGCAGGCGGGCGGCAAAGTGGTGCTGGCCGATGTGCAGGTGGAGGCGGGCGAAAAGCTGGCCGCTGAACTCAAGGGTACATTCGTCAAATGCGACGTCACCTCGGAAGCGGATGGCCAGGCCGTTGTCGCCGCCGCCAAGGCGCTGGGCACGCTGCGTGGCCTGATCAACTGCGCCGGCGTGGCGCCGGCCATGAAAACCGTGGGCAAGGACGGCGCCCATCCGCTGGAGCTGTTCCAGCGCGTGGTCAACATCAACCTGGTCGGCACCTTCAATATGTGCCGCCTGGCGGCTGAAGCCATCGCCCAGACCGAGGCGCTGGAGCACGGCGAGCGCGGCGTCATGATCAACACCGCATCGGTGGCGGCCTTCGACGGCCAGATCGGCCAGGCTGCTTACGCCTCGTCCAAAGCCGCCGTGGCGGGCCTGACCCTGCCGATGGCGCGCGACCTGTCGCGCAACGGCATCCGCGTGATGACCATCGCCCCCGGCATCTTCGAAACGCCGATGCTGCTGGGCATGCCGGCCGAGGTGCAGGATGCGCTGGGCAAGATGGTGCCTTTCCCATCGCGCCTGGGCAAGCCGGCCGAATACGCGCAGCTGGCCAAGGCCATTATCGAAAACGTGATGCTCAACGGCGAGACGATCCGTCTGGACGGCGCCATCCGCATGCAGCCGAAATAAGGTAGCATGCCAGAATCATCGGACGCGCGGCTTCGGTCGCGCGTTCGCGTTTCTGGAGAAGATATGTTGCGACTGCATTCCCTGGCCTTGGCCGCCGCCTTGCTGGCTGGCCTGGCCCATGCCCCCATCCACGCGCAGGAGCGCGCCCCTGAAATCGCCACCGGCTATGCCGAAAAAGCCGGTTGGACGGCACAGAAATACATGGTGGCCGCCGCCAATCCGCACGCCAGCGAAGCGGGCTACCAGATGCTGAAGCAGGGCGGGGCGGCCATCGACGCCGCCATCGCCACCCAGCTGGTGTTGACCCTGGTCGAGCCGCAATCGTCGGGCATCGGCGGCGGCGCCTTCCTCATGTATTACGACGGCAAGCGCGTGCAGGCTTACGACGGCCGCGAAACCGCGCCGGCCGGCGCCACCGAGCGCCTGTTCCAGGACGCCGACGGCAAGCCTGTCTCGCGCAGCGTGGGCGTGGTGGGCGGCCGTTCGGTCGGCGCGCCCGGCGTGCTGCGCATGCTGGAGCTGGCGCACAAGGAGCACGGCAAGCTGTCCTGGGCCAAGCTGTTCGAACCGGCCATCAAGCTGGCAGAGGAGGGCTTTGCCGTCAGTCCGCGCCTGAATGCCTTGCTGGGCTGGGACGCGCATCTGCTGCGCGATCCGGTGGCCGCCGCCTACTTTTACGATGCGGACAAGAAGCCGCGTCCCGTCGGCTATGTGCTGAAAAACCCGGAGCTGGCGCGCAGCCTGCGCGAAATCGCGGCCGGCGGCGCCGACGCCTTCTACAAGGGCCGCATCGCGCGCGACATCGCGGCCAAGGTGAACAAACATCCGAGCAATCCCGGCACCTTGAGCGAGGCCGATATCGCGGGCTACCAGGCCAAGGAGCGCGATCCCGTCTGCAGCGACTACAAGCGCTGGACCGTGTGCGGCATGCCTCCGCCATCCTCGGGCGGCATCGCCATCGCGCAGATGCTGGGCATGCTGGAAGCGAAGCCGCTGGCCTCCCACCTGCCGGTGAAAGGCGTGCCGGACGCGGAGGCGGTGCACCTGTTCACCGAGGCGGGCCGCCTGGCCTACGCCGACCGTAACCGCTACGTGGCCGATACCGACTTCGTGCCGCTGCCGGGACGCGGTCTGGCTGCGCTGCTGGATAAATCCTATCTGCGCCAGCGCGCCGCCCTGATCGGCGACAAGTCCATGGGCCGCGCCAAGGCGGGCGTGCCGACCGACCTGAAACTGGCCTGGGGCAGCGATACCGCCATCGAAAATCCCTCCACCTCGCATCTGGTGGCGGTCGATGGTTTTGGCGGCGGCTTGTCCATGACGACGTCGGTGGAGGATGCATTCGGCTCGCGCCAGATGGTCGACGGCTTCCTGCTGAATAACCAGTTGACCGATTTCTCCTTCGATTCGGTGGACGAGAATGGCCCCATCGCCAACCGCGTGCAGCCGGGCAAACGGCCGCGCAGTGCCATGTCGCCCACCCTGGTGTTCGACAAGGAGACGAAAAAGCTGGTACTGGCCACCGGTTCGCCGGGCGGCTCGGCCATCATCAACTATGTGGCCAAGGTGCTGGTCGGCACCCTGGACTGGAACCTGGACGTGCAGCAGGCCATCAGCCTGCCCAATTTCGGCAGCCGCAATGGCCCGACCGAACTGGAAGCAGGGCGCTTCCCGGCCGCTGAGGTGGAGGCACTCAAGGCCCGCGGCCACGAGGTGCGCCAGTACGAGCAGAATTCCGGCCTGCAGGGCATCCAGCGTCTGCGCCGCAACGGCAAGGAAGTGTGGTTTGGCGGCGCTGATCCGCGCCGCGAGGGGGTAGTGAAGGGCGATTAGCAAGCTTAAACGTGTTAATCTAGAGCAATGGGAAGCAAAAAGAAAACAGGCTTGATCCTGACCGGAGGCGGTGCGCGAGCTGCCTACCAGGTCGGGGTGCTGCAAGCGATATCGGAGATACTGTGGGAGGAGGGCTGGCCGCCGGCGCGTAACCCCTTTCAGATCATATGCGGCACCTCGGCCGGCGCCATCAACGCCACTGCCCTGGCATGCCGCGCAGATAACTTCGGCGAAGGCGTGCAAAAGCTGCTCGATGTCTGGGACAATATCGAAGTCAGCCAGGTCTACCGCGCCGATTCGCTGGGCGTGATCCGCTCCGGCGCGCGCTGGCTTTCCCTGCTGTCTTTCGGCTGGCTGCTGCGCAAGTGGCGCGCTTCCCCGCCCAATTCCCTGCTGGATAACACCCCGCTGGTCAACCTGCTGCACCGCATGCTGGACCTGCCGCGCCTGGACGCCGTGCTGCAGGAAGGCTTGCTGCACGCGCTGGCCGTCACCGCCTCGTCCTATACGGGCGGGCAGCACATCACCTTTTACCAGACCGCCGCCGACATCGCTCCCTGGGTGCGCATGCAGCGCGTGGCCATGCAGGACCAGATCGGCGTCGAGCATCTGCTGGCATCGTCGGCCATCCCCTTCATCTTTCCGGCCACGCCGCTGTACCTGGGCGGCCACCGCGAATACTGCGGCGACGGCTCGATGCGCCAATTGGCGCCAATCTCGCCGGCCATCCACCTGGGCGCGGCCAAGGTGCTGGTGGTGGGGGCGGGACGGCTGACGGAGCCGGCGCGCCAGGCCACCGAATCGGCGCGCTATCCGAGCCTGGCGCAGATCGCCGGCCATGCCATGTCGTCCATCTTCCTCGACAGTCTGGCGGTGGACATCGAACGCCTGAACCGGGTCAACCAGACCTTGTCGGTACTGCCTGAGGAGCTGCTGCAAAAGACCCCGCTGCGGCCGGTGGAGCTGCTGGTGATCGCGCCGTCCGAGCGCCTGGACGATATCGCCACCCGCCATATCGCCAGCCTGCCCGCGCCGATCCGCACCATGCTGTCCGGCATCGGCGCCACGGAGGCGCGCGGCGCTGCATTAGCCTCCTACCTGCTGTTCGAATCGACGTATACTTCGGAATTGATCCGGCTCGGCCAGCGCGACACCCAGGCGCGCAAGGCCGATGTGCTGGCGTTTTTCGCCTCCTGAGCCGTGGCTGTGTTTATCCAGGACCGATTCTTCGTGCTGCTCCCATTTCGACGCTACTGCCGCCAACTGCTGCTCCCCGCCTTGCTGGCGCTGGCGGGCGGCCTGCTCGCGGACGCCCAGGCCGGGCCGCCGCCGCGCACCCTGCGCTTCGAGCAGCTGAATGTGGACGATGGCCTGGCCCAGGAATCGGTGCTGGCCATCATGCAGGACCGCCAGGGCTTCATGTGGTTCGGCAGCCAGGCGGGCCTGAGCCGCTACGACGGCTACCGCACCGTGGTGTTCCGCCACGCCGTCTCCGATCCGCACAGCCTGGCCGAAAACTGGGTCAAGGCGCTGCACCTGGACCCGATCGGCCGCCTGTGGGTGGGCACCGACGGTGGCCTGGACCGCTACGATCCGGTGACGCAGAAATTCAGCCACTATCTGCCGGACGAACCGGTCAAGCGCGGCAACGGCAACCGCCATGTGGGCGCCATCATCGACGACGGCATCGGCGCGTTGTGGGTGGGCACGTCCGACGGCCTGCAGCATTTCGATCCGGCCAGCGGCCGCTTCACCATTTACCACCACGAGCCGAAGGAAGCGGGCAGCCTGATGAGCGACCAGGTGAATGCCCTGGCGCGCGACGCGGCTGGCCGTCTGTGGGTGGGCACCGCCGCCGGCGTCGACATGCTGATGTCGGGCGCCAAGCGCTTCCGCCACTTCCCTTTGCAAGTGGGGAAGAACGGCCGCGGCGAGTCGGTGATCTCGCTGCATGTGGATAGCAGGCAGACCTTGTGGGTGGGGACCGTCAGCGGCATCGAGCAATGGAAGCTCGATGGCGACGGCGTGCCGCACCGGCGCCGCATGGGCGTGGCGGAAGGCTTGCCCCCCGGCCCGGTGCCGGCCATTTACCAGGACAGCGAAGGCACGCTATGGGTCGGCACCCAGCGCCATGGCCTGTTCCGCTGGCGGCCCGAGGACGACCGCTTCGTGCAGTACCGCCACCAGCTCAGCGATCCGCACAGCCTGTCGGACAATTATGTCTCCTCGCTGTTCCGCGACCGTGTCGGCACCTTGTGGGTCGGCACCTGGTATGCGGGCGTCAGCCGGGTCGACCTGGGCAGCGGCGGCTTTGCGCGCCTGGTCAAGGACCCCGACCGTCCGCGCTCGCTCAGCGACAACCGCGTGCGCGCCATCCTCGATGCCGGCAACGGCAAGCTTTGGCTGGGCAATAACGACGGCTTGAATTACTTCGACCCGGTCAGCGGCGAAACCGTGCTGTACCGCCTGGCTTCGCTGGCCGACAGCGTGGTCACGGCCATGTGGCGGGATCCGCAGGGTATGCTGTGGGTGGGCGGGCGCACCGGCATGCGCCGCTTCGATCCGGTGACGCGCCAGTTCAGCAGCCTGCTGTTCTCGCGCGGCGATCCGGATAGCGACCATCTGCGCTATATCTACGGCGACCGCAGCGGCATGCTGTGGATTTCCTCGCGCGGCGGCTTGCACCGCTACGATCCGGCCAGCGGCGGCACCCAGACCTTCCGTCACGATCCGGCCGACGGCAGCAGCCTGGCCGACAATATCGTGCGCCCGGTGCTGGAGGATAGCCGCGGCAGCCTGTGGGTCGGCACCTTCAACGGCCTTGATCTGCTGGACCGCAAGACGGGCCAGTTCCGCCACTTCCGCCACGACCCGGCCGACCCTTCCAGCCTGAGTCACGACGAGGTGCATTATCTGTACGAGGATGCGGGCGGCGTGCTGTGGGTTGGCACGGCCGGCGGCCTGAATCGCATGGAATTCGGCGCCGACGGCAATGTGAAGTTCCGCCGCTACCTGCGCAAGGATGGCCTGGCCGACGATGCCATCGCCGCCATTCTGGCCGATGACGCCAACAATCTGTGGCTGTCCACCAATACCGGCCTGTCGCGCCTGAACATCGTCACGGGCCAGATCCGCAACTACTCGGGCACGGACGGCACCATCGAAGGCGCTTACTTCGACGGCTCCGCGCTGCGCGCGCCGGACGGCAATATGTACTTCGGCGGCTTCAATGGCTTGACCGCCTTCGCGCCCAAGGAAGTGAAGGAAAACAGCATCGCGCCGACGGTGGCGATCACCGACTTCCAGGTCTTCAACAAATCCGTGCGTCCCGGCCAGAGCGAAAACGGCGGCATGCTGCGCAACGCCATCGAATATACCAATGCCGTCACGCTGCAGGAGAGCGACACCATGTTCTCGCTGGAGTTTACGGCCTTGCACTACGCCGCGCCCAAGCGCAACCGCTTCGCCTACCAGCTGCAGGGCTTCGACCGCGACTGGGTGGTGACGGACGCCAGCAAGCGCTTCGCCACCTACACCAATCTGGACCCCGGCACCTACACCTTCCGCGTCAAGGCCGCCAACAAGGACGGCATCTGGAACGACAACGCCGCCACGCTGGAAATCACCATCCTGCCGCCGTTCTGGAAAACCTGGTGGTTCCGCAGCCTGATCGTACTGACCCTGCTGGGCAGTGCCGTCATCACGTATCAGGCGCGGGTGCGCGGCCTGCGCCGCCAGCGCACGCGCCTGGAGCAGCAGGTCAGCCTGCGCACGGCCGAGGTGGAACTGAAGAACAAGCTGCTGCAGCAGCAGAAGCGTGAACTGGAGCAGCGCGACGAACGCCTCAGCTACGCCAAGCAGAAGGCGGAAGACGCCACGCGCCAGAAGTCGGAATTCCTGGCCAATATGAGCCACGAGATGCGCACCCCGCTGGCCGGCGTGATCGGCATGCTGGGCTTTGCGCTGCGCGACAGCCATCTGGCCGACGGCACGCGCGAGCAGATTGAGCGCGGCCAGGCCAATGCCCAGTCGCTGCTGACCATCATTAACGATTTGCTGGACTTCTCCAAGATCGAGGCCGGCAAGCTGACCATCGAGAATATCGATTTCGCGTTGGCCGGCACGGTGGAGAACGTGGTCAGCCTGTTCGAGGAGCAGGCGGCCGCGCACAGCGTGGGCTTCGCGGTGGAATTCGGCAAGGGCTTGCCGCCTTTCGTGGTGGGCGATCCGACCCGCCTGCGCCAGGTGCTGGTCAACCTGGTCGGCAATGCCTTCAAATTCACCCAGCGCGGCCACGTCTCGCTGCGCGTGGAGCGCCTGCCGGAAAGCGTGCTGCGCGACGGGCGCGCCTGCAGCCAGATCCGCTTCACAGTGGAGGATACGGGTATCGGCATTCCGGCCGAAGCCATGCCGCGCCTGTTCCAGAAGTTCGAGCAGGCCGACAGCACCACCACGCGCCGCTACGGCGGCACGGGCCTGGGACTGGCCATCTGCCGCCAGCTGGTGGAGCTGATGGGCGGCGAGATCGGCGCCGTCAGCACGCCGGGCATCGGCAGCGTGTTTGCCTTCACCCTGCCACTGCCGGACGGCGTGGCGCCGCCGCTGGTGCCGCATATTCCACGCGAGCCGCACAGCCACCAGCTGCGCGTGCTGTGCGCGGAGGACTTCCCGACCAACCAGATCATCATCCGCATGATGCTGGAAGACCTGGGCCACAAGGTCGATATCGTCGGCAACGGCGCGCTGGCGGTGGCCGCCTGCGCCCATGTGCGCTATGACCTGATCCTGATGGATGGCCGCATGCCGGAGATGGACGGCCCCAGCGCCACGCGCCTGATCCGCTCGGGCGGCAGCGACGCCGCGCCGGTGCGCGACCAGGAACTGATGATCATTGCGCTGACGGCGAATGCCAGCGAAGAGGACCGCAGCCGCTACCTCGCTTCCGGCATGGACGATTTCCTGACCAAGCCGATCGACGAAGCGGCCCTGCATTTCCAGCTGAGCCGCGCCATCGAACGCCAGCTGCAGCGCGGCATCCTGCTGCCGGAAATGCCGCTGCGCTCCCAGCCTGGCCCCAGCGCGGCGGAACTCGACGCCATGTTCGGCGTGAGCGCGGACCCAGAGCACATCGTGCTGCCGCGCGGCGCGCCGGCCTCGCCGCCGCGCGTGCTGGCGCGCGAGATGCTGGACCGCCGCCTGCTCGAGGCCTTCCTGGCCGATCTGCCGGAGCGCCTGGCGGAACTGGATGCGGCCATTGCCGCCGCCGACGCCGATGCCGCGGGACGCCTGTTCCATGGCCTGAAGGGCAGCGCCGCCTATCTGGAACTGTCGGAACTGCAGGCGCTGGCGGGCGAATTGGAACGGGCCGCCGACCGCGCGCTGTGGGCGGCCGTCACCTCCAAGCTGCCGCGCTTGCGCGAGCTGCTGCAGCAATTGGCCGCAGGCGGCGTGCGAACCAATTGAAAAACATGCACGCTGGATATAAGGTAAGATTGCCTGGCCGGGTCACAGCAGGCGCACTGACGGTGACAGGCACAGGAGAGGATTGAATGAGAGTTCTGGTAGTAGACGATGACGTTGTCTCGCGCATGGTGCTGATGCACCTGATCGATAGCTGCGGCAAATTCGATATCGTGGAAGCGGAAGACGGCGCCGATGCCTGGCAACAGCTGGAAGGCGGCTTGCGTCCTGCAATCTGTTTTTGCGATCTGCGCATGCCGCGCCTCTCCGGCATGGAACTGCTGCAGCGCGTGAAAGGCGACGCCGCTTTCAGCACCATGCCTTTCGTGCTGGTCTCCTCCGCCACCGATACCGACACGGTGCAGCAGGCCACCAAGGCCGGCGCCGCCGGCTATATCGTCAAACCCTTCCAGGCCGACCAGGTGCGCGTGCACCTGACCGGCTTTCTCGACCAGGCCGCGAACGGCTACCAGCATGTGGCCGAAACCCCGGCCGAAACCCAGCAGCGCCTTGGCATCAACGGCGACCGCCTGCTGGTCTACCTGACCGGCTTCCAGAACCAGCTCACGGCCGCCAGCGCCGAACTCGATGCCTTGTTCGCCCGCGATGAAGTGGGAGAGGCGCGCAACCGCATCGAGCGCCTGCATGCCGGCTGCGTGACCCTGGGCCTGCACGGCGCCGCCGCCGCGCTGGAACGCTTCCGCCGCGATGTGCCGCCGGAAGCGGAGGCGGTGCAAGCTGCCTTGTCCGACGTGATACGGGCCGTGATTCACCAGTCCGCCCTGGTGCGCCAAATCAGTCTGGGTTGAAGCGCCGCGCCGCCGCCATGGCAGCGAAAGCCCTTGTGGATGAATTAGTTTAGGTTTAAAGTATCTGCTTGCAGGCTGACTTGAACCGACCATCCAAGCAGGGCGACCATGAACAGATCTTCTGCACCACTTGCACCCAGCGCGCACCTCGACACCTTTGCGCGCGATCATCTGCCGCCATGCGAGCAATGGCCGGAGCTGCTGTTCGACCTGCCGGAGCTGGACTATCCGCCGCGCCTGAACTGCGTGGCCGAGCTGCTGGACAAGGCGGTGGCCGCCGGCGGCGGCGCGCGTCCGGCCCTGTACGGCGAGCATGAATGCTGGAGCTATGCGCAGTTGCAGGAGAAGGTGAACCGCATCGCCGCCGTGCTGCGCGGCCCGCTGGGACTGGTGCCCGGCAACCGCGTGCTGCTGCGCGGCGCCAACCATCCGCTGATGGCGGCCGCCGTTCTGGGCGTGCTGAAAGCCGGTTGCATCGCCGTGCCCACCATGCCGCTGCTGCGCGCTCGCGAGCTGGGCGCCATCATGGGCAAGTCCCAGGTGAATGCCGTGCTGTGCGCCGATGGTCTGCGCGAGGAGATGGAACTGGCGCCGTCGCGGCCCGAACGCGCGCTGTACTTCAATGGCGGCGCGGGCGAAGGCTCGCTGGAAGCGCTGATGGCGGACCAAGACCCGCACTTCGAGGCTTGCGACACGTCAGCCGACGACGTCTGCCTGATCAGCTTCACCTCCGGCACCACCGGCGTGCCGAAAGGGACCATGCATTTCCACCGCGACGTGCTGGCCATCTGCGACTGCTTCCCGCGCCATACCCTGAAGGCCGATGGCTCCGACCTGTTCATCGGCACGCCGCCGCTGGCCTTCACCTTCGGCCTGGGCGGCCTGCTGCTGTTTCCCTTGCGCGTGGGCGCCGCCGCCGTGCTGCTGGAAAAGCTGACGCCGGAAACCCTGCTGCGGGCGATAGCGAAATACCGCGCCACCATCAGCTTTACCGCGCCCACCTTTTACCGCCAGATGGCGGCGCTGGTGCCGCAGCATGATCTGTCCAGCCTGCGCAAAAGCGTGTCGGCCGGCGAGGCGCTGCCGCTGGCCACGCGTGCGCTCTGGAAGGAGGCCAGCGGTCTGGCCATGATCGACGGCATTGGCGCTACCGAGATGCTGCACATCTTCATTTCCGCCTCGGGCGAGGAGATCCGTCCCGGCGCCACGGGCAAGCCGGTGCCGGGCTACCAGGCCTGCATACTCGATGGCGAGGGTAAGCCGGTGGGGCCGGGCGTGATCGGGCGGCTGGCCGTCAAAGGCCCGACCGGCTGCCGCTATCTGGCCGATCCGCGCCAGAAGGACTATGTGCTGAACGGCTGGAACCTGACCGGCGACGCCTACGAGATGGATGCCGACGGTTATTTCATCTACCGCTCGCGCACCGACGATATGATCATTTCGGCCGGCTATAACATCGCCGGTCCCGAGGTGGAGGAGGTGCTGCTGCGCCATCCCGCCGTGGCCGAATGCGGCGTGGTGGGCAAGGCCGATGCGGAGCGCGGGCAGATCGTGGAAGCGCATGTGGTGCTGCGTCCCGGCTTCGACGCTTCGCCCGCGCTGGCAGCCAGCCTGCAGGAGTTCGTCAAGGCGGAAATCGCCCCGTATAAATATCCGCGCGCGGTGCGCTTCACGGCGGCATTGCCGCGCACGGAAACAGGAAAGCTGCAGCGCTTCAAGCTGCGCAGCCCGGAATAAGGAAACGCATGAATATCGTTTGCATAGGCGGCGGCCCGGCGGGCCTGTATTTCGGTCTGCTGATGAAAAAGCAGAACCCCGCGCACCGCATCACCGTCATCGAGCGCAACCGGCCTTACGACACCTTCGGCTGGGGCGTGGTGTTCTCCGACCAGACCCTGGGCAATCTGGTGAACGCCGACGAGCCGACGGCGCGCGCCATCCTGCAAGCCTTCAATCACTGGGACGATATCGACGTCTTCTTCAAGGGACAGAAAGTCACGTCCGGCGGCCACGGCTTCTGCGGCATCGGCCGCAAGCGCCTGCTGAACATCCTGCAGCAGCGCTGCGAGGAACTGGGCGTGGAACTGCTGTTCAAGACCGAGGTCGAGGACGACCAGGAAATCGCGCGCCGCTACCAGGCCGACCTGGTGATCGCCGCCGATGGCTTGAACAGCCGCATCCGCACGCGCTACGAAGCGACCTACCAACCGCAGATCGAAACGCGGCAGTGCCGCTTTGTGTGGCTGGGCACGAAGAAGAAGTTCGAGGCCTTCACCTTCGTCTTCAAGGAAACGCCGCACGGCTGGTTCCAGGCCCATATCTACCAGTACGACGGCGACACCTCGACCTTCATCATCGAAACGCCGGAAAGCGTATGGCGCGCGGCCGGCCTGGATGGGATGAGCCAGGAACACAGCATCGCATGGTGCGAGCAGCTGTTTGCCGACCAGCTGGACGGCCATGCGCTGATGTCGAACGCGGCGCATCTGCGCGGTTCCAGCAGCTGGATCGCGTTCCCGCGCATCGTCTGCCAGCAGTGGGTGCGCTGGAACGATGGCGTGCCGGTGGTGCTGATGGGCGACGCCGCCCACACCGCCCACTTCTCGATCGGCTCCGGCACCAAGCTGGCGCTGGAGGACGCGATTGAGCTGGCGCGCTGCTTTGCCGCCGAGCCGGATATCGCCGCCGCGCTGGCCGAATACGAGAAGGCGAGGGCGGTGGAGGTGCTGAAGATCCAGAGTTCGGCGCGCAACTCGATGGAGTGGTTCGAGAACGTGCAGCGCTATACCGCGCTGGAAGCGCCGCAGTTCGCCTATTCCATGCTGACGCGCAGCCAGCGCCTGTCGCATGAAAACCTGCGCCTGCGCGATGCCGGCTATGTGGCCGGTTATGAAGCCTGGTTTGCGCGGCGCGCCTTCGAACAGGCTGAGTTGCCGGCGCCGGCCGATCTGCTTGAGCGGCCGGTGCCGCCCATGTTCACGCCCTACAAGGTGCGCGGCCTGGTGCTGAAGAACCGCATCGTCGTCTCGCCGATGGCGCAGTACAGCGCGGTGGACGGCACGGTGGGCGATTTCCACCTGGTGCATCTGGGCGCGCGCGCCATGGGCGGCGCGGCGATGGTGATGGCGGAAATGACCTGCCCCTCGGCCGATGCGCGCATCACGCCGCATTGTCCCGGCATGTACACGGCGCAGCATACCGAGGCCTGGAAGCGTATCGTCGATTATGTGCATGCCCACAGCGACGCCAAGATCGGCATCCAGCTTGGCCACGCGGGCGCCAAGGGTTCCACCCGCGCCATGTGGGAAGGCATCGACCAGCCGCTGGACAGCGATAACTGGCCACTGCTCTCGGCCTCGCCGCAGCAGTATCTGGACGGCGTGTCCCAGCTCTCGCGCGCCATGACGCCAGAAGACATGCAGCGGGTGGAAGACGATTTCGTGCGCGCCACGCTGGCGGCCGACCGCGCCGGCTTCGACTGGCTGGAACTGCACTGCGCCCACGGCTACCTGCTGTCCTCCTTCATTTCGCCGCTGACCAATAAGCGCGGCGACGAATTCGGCGGCAACCTGGAAAACCGCTGCCGCTATCCGCTGCGCGTGTTCGCCGCCATGCGCGCCGCGTGGCCGGTGCACAAGCCGATGAGCGTGCGCATCTCGGCCCACGACTGGGTGGAGGGAGGCATCACGCCGGAAGACGCGGTGCAGATCGCGCAACTGTTCAAGCTGGCCGGCGCCGACGTGATCGACTGCTCGTCGGGCCAGGTCAGCAAGCAGGAGAGGCCCATCTTCGGCCGCATGTTCCAGACGCCGTTCGCCGACCGCGTGCGCAACGAGGCGGGCATTGCCGCCATGGCCGTCGGCTCCATCTTCGAAGCCGACCACGCCAACGGCATCATCGCCGCCGGCCGCGCCGACCTGTGCGCGGTAGGCCGTCCGCACCTGGCCAATCCGGCCTGGACGCTGACGGAGGCGGCGAAGATCGGCTACCGCATGGTGGCCTGGCCCAAGCAATACCTACCCGGCAAGCAGCAACTGGAGCGCAATCTGGAGCGGGAAAAACAACTGGCGGCCGCCAGCAGCGGCCTGACGCCGCAGCAGGTGGCGGCAAAATTGCTGGAGGGCTGAATGAGCGGCGCAATGAACGAAGTGAAATCCCTGGCGGGCAAGCATGCGCTGGTGACGGGCGGTGGGCGCGGCATCGGCGCCGCCTGCGCCCGCGCCTTGCTGCTGCGCGGCGCCAGCGTGACCCTGGCGGGCCGCGACGGCGCCCAGCTGGAGCAGGCGGCGCTTGCGCTGCACGCGCTGCTGGCCGATGAACCGGCGCTGGCCGAAAGCTGCCGCGTCGCCATTCGCACCATGGATGTGGGCGATGAAGCCTCGGTGCGCGAAGGCTTCGCTGCCGCCGCCGAGCGCCTGGGCCGCATCGATATCCTGGTGAATAACGCGGGCCAGGCGCATGCCGCCCCCTTCCTGAAAACCAGCAGCGAGGATTGGCGGCGCATGCTGGACGTGAATCTCGGCGGCGTCTTCCACTGCACCCAGGCGGCCTTGCCCGCCATGCTGGAGGCGGGCTGGGGGCGCATCGTGAATATCGCTTCCACCGCCGGCCTGACCGGCTACCGCTATGTGAGCGCCTATACCGCCGCCAAGCATGGCGTGGTCGGCCTGACGCGCGCCCTGGCGCTGGAAGTGGCGGCCAAGGGCGTGACGGTGAACGCGGTCTGCCCCGGCTTTACCGAAACCGATATCGTCAAGGATGCCGTCGCCAACATCATGCAGAAGACGGGACGCAGCGAGGAGCAGGCGCGCGCCGAACTGGCGGCCGGCAATCCGCAGCAGCGCCTGATCCAGAGCGAGGAAGTCGCGAATGCCGTGGCCTGGCTATGCCTGCCCGAATCGGGCGCCATGAATGGACAAGCGCTGGCCGTGGCCGGTGGCGAAGTCATGTAAGGAAGCCCATGCCTCTCAATGAAAATCAGCAGCAGGAGCGTGCCGGCGATGCGCCGGAACCGGTGCTGGATCTTGCCAGCCGCCTGACGCAGGACCACCATCAGGCGCTCAAGCTGTGGCTGCGCATGCTGTCCTGCACCGTCAAGATCGAAAACGAAATCCGCAGCCGCCTGCGCTCGCAGTTCGGCATCACCCTGCCGCGCTTCGACCTCATGGCGCAGCTGGAGCGCTATCCGCAAGGCCTGCGCATGGGCGAGCTGTCGCGCCGCATGATGGTCACAGGCGGCAATGTCACCGGCATCACCGACCAGCTGGAACAGGAAGGCCTGGTGCAGCGCGTTCCCGATCCGAAAGACGGGCGCGCCTTCAGCGTCATGCTGACGCCGGCCGGCCGCAAGGCCTTCGCCGAGATGGCTCAGGTGCACGAAGGCTGGGTGGTCGAACTGCTGCAGGATATTCCCGGCGACGACAAGGGCCAACTGATCGAACTGCTCTCCGAAATGAAGGGCCATTTATATGCCCGCAATGGAAAGGACAAACCATGAAGCATCTGCAAGGCGAGCCGCACGCGCTGCCGGGCAACCGCCAGGCGCTGGCCAATTATGAGGCGCGCCATTTTCTGTTCGCGCTGGAGCAGGGCGTGGCGACGCTGACCCTGAACCGCCCCGAGCGCAAGAATCCGCTGACCTTCGAATCCTATGCCGAGCTGCGCGAATTGTTCCGCGCGCTGGCCTATGCCGACGATGTGAAAGCCATCGTCATCAACGGCGCGGGCGAGAACTTCTGCTCGGGCGGCGATGTGCACGAGATCATCGGCCCGCTGACCAAGCTCGATATGCCCGGCCTGCTGGCCTTCACGCGCATGACGGGCGACGTGGTGAAAGCCATGCGCGCCTGTCCCCAGCCCATCGTGGCCGCCATCGACGGCGTATGCGCCGGCGCCGGCTCCATGCTGGCGCTGGCGTCGGACATCCGCTACGGCACGGAGCGCAGCAAGACCGCCTTCCTGTTTACCCGCGTCGGCCTGGCCGGCTGCGATATGGGTGCCTGCGCCTTGCTGCCGCGCGTGATCGGCCAAGGCCGCGCCGCCGAATTGCTGTACAGCGGCCGTTCCATGTCGGGCCTGGAGGGCGAGCGCTGGGGCTTCTTCAATAATCTGTACGCGCCGGAAGCGCTGCTGGCCGAGGCGCAAAGCTTTGCGCGCAGCCTGGCGCAAGGCCCGACCTTCGCCCATGGCATGACCAAGAAGATGCTGCAGCAGGAGTGGAATATGGGCGTGGACGAAGCCATCGAAGCGGAAGCCCAGGCCCAGGCCATTTGCATGGCGACCAACGACTTCCACCGCGCCTACCATGCCTTCGTGGCAAAGCAGAAACCGCAGTTCGAGGGGGATTGAGGCATGGCCGATAAAGACTATCTGGGTTGGCCCTTCTTCGAGGCGCGCCACGCCGCGCTGGAACGGGAACTCGATGCCTGGGCCGCGCAACAGGTGCGCGACGTGCATGGCGAGGATGTGGATGCGACTTGCCGCCAGCTGGTGCGCCAGCTGGGCGAGGCGGGCTGGCTGCGCCATGCGGTCGGCGGCAGCGCCCACGGCGGCACGCTGGACGCCATCGATACGCGCACCATCTGCCTGATCCGCGAGACCCTGGCGCGCCATAACGGCCTGGCCGATTTCGCCTTCGCCATGCAGGGCTTGGGCTCGGGCGCCATCAGCCTGTTCGGCGATACTGCGGCCCAACAGGCCTGGCTGCCGCGCGTGGCGCGCGGCGAGGCGATTGCCGCTTTTGCCTTGTCCGAACCGCAGGCCGGTTCCGACGTCGCCGCCATGCAGTGCGCCGCCGCGCGCGAGGGCGACAGCTATGTGCTGAACGGCGAGAAGACCTGGATCTCGAACGGCGGCATCGCCGATTTCTACGTGGTGTTTGCGCGCGATAGCGTGGCCGCGGAAGCGCAGGACAGTCCGGCACGCGGCACGCGCGGCATCAGCGCCTTCATCGTTCCGGCTGACGCGCCGGGCCTGGAAATTGCGGAGCGCATTAATGTGATCGCGCCGCATCCGCTGGCGCGCCTGCGCTTCAACAACTGCCGCATCCCGGCCGCCTTGCGCTTGGGCGAAGCGGGGCAGGGCTTCAAGGTGGCGATGGCCACGCTCGACGTGTTCCGCACGTCGGTGGCGGCGGCGGCCCTGGGTTTCGCCCGCCGCGCACTGGACGAGGCGCTGGCCCATGCACGCCAGCGTCCCATGTTCGGCCAGACTCTGGCCGACTTCCAGCTGACCCAGGCCAAGCTGGCGCAGATGGCCACCGCCATCGACAGCGCGGCGCTCCTGACCTACCGCGCCGCCTGGCAGCGCGACCAGGGCCGCAAGGTCACCAAGGAAGCGGCCATGGCCAAGATGACGGCCACCGAAACGGCGCAGCAGGTGATCGACGCCGCCGTGCAGATGTTCGGCGGTCTGGGCGTGGTCAGCGAGCATCCGGTGGAACGCCTGTACCGCGAGATACGCGCCCTGCGCATTTACGAAGGCGCCACCGAAGTCCAGCAATTAATCATCGCGCGCGAACTGCTGCGCGAGACCGCTTAAGTCAGGAAAGATCATGCAGATACTTCAACCTCCGGGCTGGGCGCGCCCGCGCGGCTACTCTAACGGCATTGCCGCCAGCGGCAAGCAAGTCTTTGTCAGCGGCATGGTGGGCTGGGATGGACAAGGCAGATTCCAGAGCCGGGACTTTGCCGGGCAAACGCGCCAAGCCTTGCTCAACATCGTCGAGGTGCTGGCCGAGGCGGGGGCGCGGCCAGAGCACATTACACGCATGACTTGGTATGTGCTGGATAAAAAGGAATACATGGCTGCGTATAAAGACATCGGCCAGGCTTACCGTGAGATCATTGGCGCCCACTATCCCGCCATGACGGCGGTACAGGTTGTGGCGCTGATTGAAGATGATGCAAGGCTCGAAATAGAAGTCACTGCCGTCATTCCCTGAGACCGCCACGGCGCCCGGCTGGGGCGCCGCCGGCATTCTATCCTTGCCCTCCCTTATGTGCCGAGCCGTGCAAACAGTGAAGTTGAGCGCAGAGCGCTCAGCCAGCGTTGTATTGGCGCGCGCCAGCGATGGCGCTGTTGTTCCGTCACCTTACTTACCAGTACGATGCTGAATAAGCTTGCCGCTAATACTTTGGCCGCAAACAGGGGGCCAGGCTGCTCGTTGAACAGGGCCATATAAAAGAGAATAAACGGCATATGCAGCAGATAGATTGAGAAGGTATATGCCGAGAGTCTTCTGATCTGTTGTTCACAAGGCAGGAGGATGGGGCCAAAATGCCGGGCAATGCCCCTCGCTCCAACAAAATTGGCAGCCACAATAATTGCAAGAAGATAGTCGGTAAGGAAGTAGTGCGAATAGCCCAGGAATTTCTCTGCACCTTGCCCCAGCACGCCAAGCAGCCATTGGTGCACCAAGGAGTTGACGCCTGTCTTAAGATAGAGCCCATATAGGGGCCAAGAGATCAAGAACAGAAACCAAGCTTGCCAAGGGTGCAGTTGCTGCAAGCGCTTATTGCGCTGCAAGAAGACGCCCAGCAGCCAGATCGGTGCGAGCAGCAAAATTTTCGGGCCGATCAGTATGGCGCAGAGCAGCAGTAGCGTGATACGCAGTTTCGCCTTGGTAAACAGCAAAATGGCGAACAGTATGTAATACCACATTTCGTAGCAAATCGACCAGTATGGAACGTTGGAAAAGCTCATAATGGACATCGACCAGACTTGATTCAGATACGCCAGGCTGATCAGGATCCGCAGCAGAGGCATATCGTGGTTGCTCCGGCCGGCATACACCTCTGGCGTCAGCGCGGCGCCGGCCAAGTCCAGCGCCAAGGTAATGAAAATGGTGGGAATGACCAGCGATGAATCGCCGCGGGTTTGAGCGGGAAGCAAGATTAGTTGCGCCATGTATGAAATGGCAAGTTGGCGCATGTTATATTGCGCAAATTATCATTGCTCTGATGAAAATGATAAGGCTGTGCCGAAATTGCTCCGCGTGCATCTGCCCCTAGACAGTTGTGCTTGTTAGCCGGACTGGCAGCCTTTCTAAGCTCTCAAACGCTTATCTTGAGGTGTCATATGCACATTTCTTTTCACCGGCTGGTCCTCGCCGTTTTACTGGGGGCAGCGGCCGCCATAGTGCCTTCCGCCCACGCAGGCGGTCTATTGAGCGAACAGGATGAGAAGCAGCTGGCTCGCTGGCTGGGTGGCGGCGAACTCCAGCTCTCGAATATCTATACCAAGACCGCTGGCGACACTGCGCGGCAATTCCATGCGGCAGTGGATGGCAAGGGCCGCACTTTCTCGGTGATGCAAGCGACGCAGGATGGCAAGACGTGGCTGGTTGGCGGCTACAACCCCCAAAGCTGGAGTTCGGCGGAAAAATATAACCGCAATCCGGAACAGCAGGGACGCACGGCTTTTCTGTTTAATCTGAGCAGCGGTATCGTCCACTATCAGACGCCGAAAATCAACGGCCTGGATGAGGTTGGTTCTTATCAGACATACAATGGCAGTGCCTTCGGCCCCACATTTGGCTGGGGCCATGATTTGTATGTTCCCTATGACTTGACCCATGGCGGCCATTCTTTCCTGTATTCTTATATCGACCCGTATCGTGGCAATTTCAAAACCAGCTTGCTCGACGATGGACCGTCACGCCTGAACAGCATCACCTATGGCGCCATCGAGGTGTATGCGATGGTCGCCGTTCCCGAGGCGGCAAGTTATCTGATGCTTATGGCCGGCGGGGCGGTACTGGCCGCGGTCACATGGCGGCGCCGCGCCGCATGAGGGTAAAAAGTCACATGGGAAATTTTTATTGCCTGTAGAGAAGTGCGTATTCCAGCCGAGAGCGCTACAATGACCCAGTTCTTGCCGGCTGCGCGCCGACAAGCCTCCGCCGTCCGACAATAGAACTCGTATGATGACAAAAAAACAGCAGGCTTTTCTCTCCTTGGCCGCTTGCGTCGCGTTGACGCAGGGGCTTTCCCAGACGGCTGGCGCGGCCGAGATTACCGTTGCGATGCCGCAAAACCCCGGTATCGCAGCACCCGCCATCCGCCCGCCGGCCGAGCATCCGCGCCTGTACTTGCGCGCCACCGACCTGGAAGCCTTGCGCAAGCAAGAGCTGCGGGCGCAGGGCCGGGAAAATGTGGAATACCAAGCCTTGAATCTGGCTTGGCAGCGCCTGCGCACTGCCGGGCGCTATTATCTGACTACGCTGCCGCCGCAAAACCAGGGCGAGTCCAACGGCGATTATTGCGAGCGCTCGGCCAAAATCGTCCATGCCAAGGCCTTGTTCTATTTGCTCGATAAGGATGGGGAATCGGGGCAGCAGGCCATCAGCCTGGCGCGAGCCTATCTCGATAGCCCGGTTTGCCAGCAGCAGGCCGCGACCCCGCGGCAGATGGGTAATTCCCTGCTCTTGAGCGCGCTGGTATACGACTGGTGCTATCCCCTGCTCAAAACCGACGACAAGCGCCATTTCATCCAGCGCTTTGTGGAGCAGGCGGCGCGGATGGAAATCGGTTTTCCGCCGCTGAAGCAAGGTTCCATTACCGGCCACGGCAGCGAGGCGCAGTTGATGCGCGACCAGTTGAGCGCTGCGATTGCCTTCTATGACGAAGCGCCGGAAATCTACCGGATGGTTGCCGGCCGGTTCTTCAGCGCCTATATTGAGCCGCGTAACTTCATGTATTCGGCCGGCGGCCACCACCAGGGCGATTCCTATGGCCCTAGCCGCTATATCTGGGATGTGTTTGCCTCGTGGATTTTCCGCCGCATGGGCGTGCGCGACGTGTTTGCCGCCAACCAGTCCAGCACGCCGTACCAGTGGCTGTACATGCGCCGCCCCGACGGCCAGCTGATGCGCGACGGCGATTCCTATTGGGCCGCGCTGAGCCGCTTCAAGAGCTACTGGGCAGAGCCGCTGCCCTTCATGCTGGCCGCCAGCTACTATAAAGACCCGTATCTGAAAGGCGAGTTCTTGCGCCAGTTGCCGGCCTTGCGGCCGACCGAAGATCTGTGGCTGGTGTTGCTGGACGACCCGAGCGTGCCGGCGCGCAGCGTGCGCGACTTGCCGCTGACCTGGTATGCCGGCGCGCCGCTCGGCATGATGATCGCCCGTACCGCCTGGACCGAGGGCAACACGGCAGACCTGCAATCGCCGGCCGTGGTGGCCATGATGAAAGCGGGCGGCACCCGATTCGGCAATCACCAGCATCTCGATGCCGGCCATTTCCAGCTGTATTACAAAGGTGGCCTGGCCATCGATTCCGGCATCTATCAGGGCGCCAACAATGTCGAATATGGCAGCGTGCATGATATGAACTACCATAAGCGCACCATTGCCCACAATGCCATGCTGGTGCTGGATGAGGCCGAGACCATTATTCCCGGTAAATCGAATGACGGCGGGCAGCGCTTCACGACGGAATTCTATGCCATGCAGGATTTGCTCGACCCGGCCAAGGGCGCGCAAGCCGGTGGCGCCCTGCGCTCTCAAGTCGGTCCCGACCGCTTGGCACCCGAGTACTCGTATCTGCAAGGCGAACTGAGTCAGGCGTATTCCCGCAAGGTCAGCGCTTACACGCGTTCCTTCGTTTTCCTGAACCTGAAGAATGCCAAGAATCCGGCGGCGCTGATCGTGTTCGACCGCATTCAGTCGAGCAAACTCGGCTTCAAGAAAACCTGGCTGCTGCATAGCGAGACTGAACCGTCGGTGGTAGGCGATACCGTGACCATCACGCGAACCGACCGCGGCTATAACGGCAAGCTGGTGAACCGCACCATCTTGCCAGCCCGCCCTGCGATCGCCAAGGTTGGCGGACCGGGCCGCGAGTTCAGCGTCTACGATAGCGCGACGCGCAAGTACATCAATTACCCGATCACGCCGATGCAGTCGAATAATAGCGAAGAGGCAGGTGCTTGGCGGGTCGAGGTGTCGCCTTCGGTGGCGGCCCGCAGCGACACCTTCCTGAACGCCATGCAGGTGCTCGACGCCACTCCTGACGCCCAGCCGCTGCCGGTGGAGCCGGTATTGTCCGAGCTGCTGGCCGGCGTGAAAATCGCCAACCGCGCCGTGCTGTTTGCGCGCGAGACGGACGAGTTGAACAGTACCGCCCGCTTTACGCTGCCGTCCCAATCGGGCGAGCTGCGGGTGCTGCTGGCCGGCTTGGCGCCGGGCGGCTGGGTGGTTAGTGCTGACGATGCTTCCTACCGTTTCGAAGCGGTGGTGGAAGCGCAGGCCGGCACGCTGTATTTCACCGTCAAGTCGGGCGGGAAATATACGCTGCAGCGCGCGGTGGTGAAGAAGTAAGGAGAAAAAAGAGGGGGGGGCTGGTCCCCCCGACTGGAATCGAACCAGTATCCCACGCTTAGGAGGCATGTGCACTATCCATTGTGCTACGGGGAGGACGCAAGGCGAGCGCAATTATAGCTGACAGATCGGCAAATGTTAGTAGCAATTGCGCGCTGCCGGTACAATGCGGGTTTCGATCATCCAAAACCGCCTGCCGCCCGCAGCAGCGCGGCATTTCTGAACCCGCTATGGCAGTCATTTCCCTCACTTCCGCGCAACTGGCGTTCGGCCACGTCGCGCTTCTCGATCACGCCGAATTCTCCCTCGAGAGCGGCGAGCGCGTCGGCCTGATCGGCCGCAACGGCACCGGCAAATCCTCGCTGCTGAAAATCCTTTCCGGCCGCGTCAAGCTGGACGACGGCTTGCTGGTCATGCAGCAGGGCTTGACGATTGCCTATGTCGAGCAGGAACCCGTGTTCGAGCCGGAGATGACGGTGTTCGAAGCCGTCGCTTCCGGCCTGGGCGAGCTGCCGGCGCTGCGCAAGGAATACGATGCGCTGACCAGCCAGTTCGGCCAGGGCGACGACGAGGCGCTGATGGAGCGCATGCACGAAATCCAGCTGCAGCTCGATGCGGCCGACGCCTGGAATCTGGGCAACAAGGTCGAACAGACCCTGGACCGCCTGAATCTCGGTCCGGATGCGCTGATGAAAACCCTGTCGGGCGGCATGCAGAAGCGCGTGGCGCTGGCGCGCGCCCTGGTGGCGGCGCCCGACGTGCTGCTGCTTGACGAGCCGACCAACCACCTCGACTTCACCTCCATCCTGTGGCTGGAAGGCTTGCTGCGCGACTTCAAGGGCAGCGTGCTATTCATCACCCACGACCGTTCCTTCCTCGACAATGTGGCCACCCGCATCATTGAGCTGGACCGTGGCCGCCTGCTGTCCTATCCGGGCAACTTCAGCACCTACCAGACGCGCAAGGCCGAGCAGCTGGCCATCGAGGAAATCGAGAACGCCAAGTTCGACAAATTCCTGGCCCAGGAAGAGGTCTGGATCCGCAAGGGCGTGCAGGCGCGCCGCACGCGCGACGAGGGCCGGGTGCGCCGTCTGGAGCGCCTGCGCGACCAGCGCGCCGCGCGCCGCGAGCAGCAGGGCCAGGTGCGCCTGGAAGTGTCCGCGGGCGAGCGCTCGGGCAAGATCGTGGCCGAGCTGGACAATGTCAGCAAGGCCTATGGCGCGAAAGCCATCGTGCGCGACTTCAGCGCCACCATCCTGCGCGGCGACAAGGTCGGCCTGATCGGCACCAATGGCGCCGGCAAGACCACCTTGCTCAAACTCATTTTGGGCGAAGAGACGGCCGATGCCGGCAGCATCCGCCAGGGCACCAAATTGCAGGTGGCGTATTTCGACCAGATGCGCACCCAGCTCAACGAGGAAGCCAGCCTGGCCGACACGATTGCGCCGGGCAGCGACTGGGTCGAAATCAATGGCCAGCGCAAGCACGTGATGAGCTATCTGGGCGACTTCCTGTTCGCGCCCGAGCGCGCCCGTTCGCCGGTGCGCACCCTCTCGGGTGGCGAGCGCAACCGCCTGCTGCTGGCGCGCCTGTTTGCCAAGCCGGCCAATGTGCTGGTGCTCGACGAGCCGACCAATGACCTCGACATCGACACCCTGGAGCTGCTGGAAGAGTTGCTGGAAGATTACCAGGGCACGGTCTTCCTGGTCAGCCACGACCGCATGTTCCTCGACAATGTCGTGACCCAGGTCATCGTGGCCGAAGGGGAGGGTGCCTGGCGCGAATACATCGGCGGCTATAGCGACTGGGAGCGGGTGCGCGCCGTGGCGCCGGCCGCCTCGGCCAAGCCAGCGGCGAAGGCCGAGCTGAAACCGGCCAAGGTGGAAGCGGCGCCGGCTGCTGCGCCTGCAGCAAAACCGAAAAAACTCAGCTTCAAGGAACAGCGCGAGCTGGATGAGCTGCCGCAGCTGATCGCCAAGCTGGAAGACGAGCAGAGCGCGCTGAATATTGCCCTGTCCGATCCCGACTTCTACAAGAAGACGCCGGCCGAAGCGAAGCGCCTGAACAGCCGCATCGCCGAGATCGAAGAGGAGCTGCTGGCGGCCCTGGAGCGCTGGGAGGCCATCGAATCGCGGCAATGAGACAGCTGATTTGATGAAAGATTTCTTTTCTACATCATTCGTGCGCTGCACAAGCGCGTAATATTGTAATATCTGCAAACTCCGCCACGGACCCGCAGATATCGCATGAAAACCCAGCAGTCAGACAACACCCGGCCGGCCGCCAGCGCGCAGCCAGCCGGGCCGGATAGCGCGCCCTCGCGGCAGCCGGCGCTGGTCCGCATCCTTCCCTTTGCCGCGTATATGGCCTTCATCGCCATTGCCGACCTGCTCGACCGTTTCGGTATGGCGGCGGCGGAACTGCGCTGGCTGTACGCAGTCAAAATCGGCGTCGTGCTGGCTCTGCTGTTCGCCTTCCGCCGCCATTACCGCGAACTGGCGTGGCAGCCGCTGGGCGCGCGCGGCTGGCTGGCGGCCGTGGCCACCGGGCTGCTGGTGCTGCTGCTGTGGGTGAATCTGGATGCGGCCTGGATGCAGATCGGCAGCGCGGCCGGCTTCGATCCGCGCGGCGCCGGCGGCGGAATCGATTGGCCGCTGGCCCTGGTGCGCATTGCCGGCGCGGCCCTGGTGGTGCCGCTGATGGAGGAATTGTTCTGGCGCTCCTTCCTGCTGCGCTGGCTGGAGCGGGCCGATTTCCTGAAAGTGAACCCCGCGCACGTAAAATTTAAAGCTTTTATTGTCACGGTGATATTATTCGGCCTCGAACATCATTTGTGGTTCGCCGGCATGGTGGCCGGCGCCGCTTACGGCCTCTTATACATGCGCAGCCAGAACCTGTGGTCGCCCATTCTTGCCCATGCCGTCACCAACGGCGGCCTGGGGATTTGGGTACTGATGACCGGTAATTGGTCTTTCTGGTAGCGGCAAGCAGATACTGAACAGAAAAAATATGACTATGTACCCAACCATGAGCAAGCGCCGTGGCGCCCTGCGCGTGCTGCCGCTGGCCTTGCTGGCCGCGCTGGCGCAGGGGGCGGCGCACGCGGCCCTCAGCGACACCATCCACCCCTTTGTTTCGTTCGGCTATACGCATGACGGGAACCTGTTGCGCCTGCCGGACCAGGCGCCCGGTTTTGGCGGGCCGCGCGGCGACAATATCCGCCAGGCCCAGGCGGGCGTGTCGCTGGAGCGGCCGATCGGCCGGCAAAAATTGACGGCTTCCGCTAAAGTATCGCGCGTAACTTTCGATCACTACGACCAACTCGATTATAATGGCAAGGATTTTGCTGCTGATCTGGCTTGGCAATTGGGCAACCATCTGGACGGCCGCCTCGGCGCCACCTATACCCAGACCCTGACCCCCTTCACGGATTTTCATAGCGAGGAGCGCAATTTGCGCACCTATCGCCGCGAGTATGCGGACGGCGCTTGGCGCTTCCATCCCAGCTGGCGCCTGCGGGCGGGCGTGAGCCGCGGTAAATTCGATTACGATCTGCGTTCGCAGAGCATTAATGACCGTAAGGAAGACCTGGCGGAAGCCGGGATCGACTATCTGGCCGCCAGCGGCAGCCGGGTCGGCCTGGTGGCGCGCAAGCTGAAGGGGCGCTATGAGCATCCGCGCGCGGCCGGCGATTGGCGTGCCGTCAACTGGAATCAGGATGAACTGAAAGCCAATATCTACTGGCTGGCCAGCGGAGTGACCCAGGTGACGCTGCTGGCAGGCTGGGCGCGCCGCGAATATGAAAATCTGCCGCAGCGCGATTCGAGCGGCTTGAATGGCCGTCTGCGGGTGGACTGGAAGCCGCTGGGCAAGGTGCGCTTCAATGGCCAGCTCTGGCGTGAATTCGCGGCGGTGGAAAGCAGCTTCATCACCAATAGCCTGAACCGCGGCAGCAGCCTGGAGGCGATCTGGGATGTTTCGGCCAAGGTGCAGCTGAATGGCAATGTGCGGCGCGAACGGCGCCGCTTCGAGACGCTGAGCGGCGTGATCTTGCCGGTTGAACCCAGCGATTCGCTGCGCAATGCTTCCGTAGGCCTGGTGTATGCGCCCCAGCCCTCGGTGCAGCTGGGGATCAGCGCTTTCCAGGAAAAACGCAGCGGCAATCCTTTTGTGGGAACCAGTAGTTTTAGCGCCAAGGGCATGTCGGTGACGGCCAGTGCACAGTTTTAACAGTTTTCAAAAGTAAAAAATGACGGTCAACGATATTCCTCTGATTTCCTTTTTTCAGCGCGTGCTCGATCCGCTGATCATCATGGGCACGCTGTATGTGGCTGCGATGCTGTTCGGCGAGCCGTTTACCGGCTACTCGCTGGTGCTGATGATACTGGCCTTCTTTATTTCGTCGGCGGTGTACCAGCACATCGATCCCTACCGCACCTGGCGCAGCGGCCGCATGCTGGCCTATTCGCGCGATATGTTCGTGGGCTGGATCGTCACCGCCCTGATCCTGGTCTTCCTCGGCTCCGTCAGCGGCCTGGCCTACCACTACGACGAGGATGTGGTGCTGGCCTGGTTTGTCGCCACCCCCTTCGTGCTGCTCTTCAGCCATCTGGCGGCGCGCAAGATCGGTTCCGATCCGGCCGAGCCGAGCGAGGTGCGTTCGGTGCTGATTATCGGCGCCAATGACGTCGGCCTGAAGTTCGCCCGCACCATCGAGCGCCACCCGAATCTGTTCATGCAGGTCAAGGGCTTCTTCGACGACCGCACGGAAGACCGCCATCCGGCCGAGTTGAAGCACCCCATGCTGGGCAAGATGGCCGACGTGGCCGCCTATGTGCGCGAAAACAATGTCAAGATGATCTTCATCAGCACGCCGATCTCGGCCCAGCCGCGCATCCGCAAGCTGCTCGACGATCTGCAGGACACCACGGCCTCGGTCTACTTCCTGCCCGATATCTATGTGTTCGATCTGATGCAGGCGCGCTTCGACAATGTCGGCGGCATGCCCGTGATCGCTATCTGCGAAACCCCGTTCACCGGCTTTAACAGCATGGTCAAGCGCGCCAGCGACATCGTGCTGGCGGCCGCCATCCAGCTGCTTCTGCTGCCCATCATGGCGGTGATTGCGCTGGCGGTGAAGCTCAGCTCGCCCGGCCCCATCATCTTCCGCCAGCGCCGCTATGGCCTGTATGGCGAACAGATCATCGTCTACAAATTCCGCTCGATGACGGTGGCCGAGGATGGCGCCAAAGTGGTGCAGGCGACCAAGAACGACCAGCGCGTGACGCGCGTCGGCGCCTTCCTGCGCAAGACTTCGCTCGATGAGTTGCCGCAGTTCATCAATGTGCTGCAGGGCCGCATGAGCATCGTCGGGCCGCGCCCGCATGCGGTGGCGCACAATGAGCAGTACCGCAAGCTGATCAAGGGCTATATGCTGCGCCATAAGGTCAAGCCGGGCATTACCGGCTGGGCCCAGGTGAATGGCTTGCGTGGCGAAACCGAGACGCTCGACAAGATGGAAGCGCGCATCCGCTTCGACCTTGATTATCTGCGCAACTGGTCGCTCTGGCTGGACCTGTGGATCGTGGTGAAAACCGTGAAAGTGGTGCTGGACCGCGAAAACGCCCACTAATTCCCCTTTATTAACAATAATTTAAGCCGAATCAGAAGAGGGCAGTGTATAGTCGCGCACTGTTGACGCAGCGTTGTATTTTTGTCTCGCTTGTGATATTTTTGCAAATATTTTTGGTGCGTACTTTCCTGGCTCGGCACAGGGACGCAATAAATCCTGGAGGAATAAATTGACTATGATTAAAGCAAACAGGAAAGTGCTGTGCACCGCGCTGGTGCTGGCCCTGGCCGCTGGCCTGAGTGCCTGCGGCAGCAAGGAAAAAAAAGCGGGCCAGGCCCTGGCCAGCGTCAACGGCGAGGAAGTCACCGTGCTGCAGTTAAATGAAGAGCTGCAGCGCGCCGGCGTACAGGCGGCCCAGCAGGAAGAGGCCAGCAAGCAATTGCTGGAAGCGCTGATCGACCGCCAGCTGCTGCAGAATGAGGCGCAGAAGGAAAAGATCGACCGCGATCCGAAAGTGCAGCAAGCCATCGAACGCGCCAAGGCGCTGATCGTGGCCCAGGCCTATATGCAGAAACGGGTCGGCAATATTGCCCGTCCCACCAAGGAGGAGGTGGAAGCCTACTTCAAGCAGCATCCGGAATTCTTTGCCAACCGCAAGGCCTTCGATCTGCGCCAGCTGGTGATCGCCAGCGAGGACATGAACGACGAGCTGAAGGCGGCCATGGACCAGGCCAAGTCGCTGGAAGAGGTGACGGCGTGGATGGAGGGCCATAAGGTCAAGTATGCGCGGGCCCAGGTGGTGCGCAGCAGCGCTGACTTGCCGCCTGAACTGAGCGGCAAGCTGCTGGCCATGCCGAAGGGCCAGTTGTTCATCATCCGCGAGGGCGCGCGCACCATGCTGATGGCGATTGCCGACATCAAGGAAGCGCCGGTGGCGCTGTCGGTGGCACAGCAGCAGATCGAACAATTCCTGTTCAATAAGAAGAACAAGGAAGCGGCCGATGCCGAGGTCAAGCGTCTGCGCGCCAGCGCCAAGATCGAGTACCTGGGCAAGCAGAAGGCGCCGGCGGCGCCCGCCGCATCGGCTACGCCCGCCGCGCCGGCAGCACCGCTGGCGGCGCCGGCCGCCGAGGGCGCGGCAGCGGCCGACCCGCTGGGCGGTTCCGCCGAACGCGGCGTGGCTGGACTGAAATAAGCGCGAAGCAGGCGCAGCTAATTCATAAATAGATAGGGCAAAAAATGAAACGATTGATGATGTGGATGACGGCGCTGCTGCTGTCGCTGGCCGCCGGTGTGGCCGGCGCGGCCGACAGCCCGCTGGGACCGGGCGACGTGCTCAAGATTTCCGTGTATGGCAGTCCCGATCTGGGCCTGGAAACCAAGGTCACGGAAAGCGGTCAGATCACCTTCCCCCTGCTGGGCCAGGTGGACGTGGGCGGCCTGAGCGTGGCGGCGGCCGAGAAGAAAATCGGCGGCCTGCTCGAAGGCGGCGGCTATATCCGCAAGGCCCAGGTGAATATCCTGGTGACGGCCCTGCAGAGCGCGCAGATTTCCGTGCTGGGCCAGGTGAACCGTCCCGGCCGCTATCCGCTCGATGGCAAGCGCAGCATCATGGAAATGCTGGCCCTGGCCGGCGGCTTGGGCGTGGAGGGCGGCGATAGCGTGACCCTGATCCGCAAGCGCAACGGTGCGACCACCAAGGAAAGCGTGGACATCGTGGAAATGGTGCGCAATGGCGACCTGAACCGTGACCTGGAACTGGGCGCCAACGACGTCATCTATGTCGAACGCGCGCCGCGCTTCTATATCTACGGCGAAGTGCAGCGTCCCGGCGCCTTCCGCCTGGAGCGTTCCATGACCGTGCTGCAAGCGCTGTCCGTGGGCGGCGGCCTGACCCCGCGCGGCACCGAGCGCGGCATGCGCATCAAGCGCCGCGATGCCAATGGCAAGCTGCAAATCATCGATGCCAAACATGACGACATCCTGCAGATGGATGATGTGGTTTACGTCAAAGAAAGCTGGTTCTGATCTGCGTCCGGCCCTGAAGAAAGTTTGCTATGAATTTCTCCCAATTTCTGCTGGTCCTGCGCGCGCGCAAGACCATCCTGATCGCCACCATGCTGGTGACGGTGCTGGGCACCGTGGTGGTCAGCCTGCTCTTGCCGAAAACCTATAAGGCCACCAGCTCGCTGCTGCTCAACTACAAGGGCGTCGATCCGCTGACCGGCCTGACCCTGCCGGGCCAGCTTTTGCCCGGCTATATGGCCACCCAGATCGACATTATTTCCAGCAAAAACGTGGCGCTGCGCGTCGTCGACCAGCTGAAGCTGGCCGAAAGCGCGGCTGTCCAGGCCCAGTTTGCCGAAGCGACCGATGGCCGCGGCAATGTGCGCGACTGGCTGGCCGAGCTGCTGTTGAAAAAGCTCGAGATCGTGCCATCGCGCGAAAGCTCGGTGGTCAACCTCAGCTTCAATGGCAGCGATCCGCAATTCGTGGCGGCCATCGCCAACGCCTTTGCCGAGGAATACCAGCGCGTCAGCATCCAGCTCAAGGTCGAGCCGCTGAAAAAAGCCTCGGCCTATTTCAATGAGCAGACAAAATTGCTTCGCGACAACGTCGAAGCGGCGCAGAGCCGGCTGTCCAAGTATCAGCAGGAACATGGCATCGTGGCCGTCGACAACCGCCTGGACGTGGAAACCACGCGCCTGAACGATTTGTCGGTGCAGCTGGTGGCGGCCCAGGGCCAAGCCATGGAAGCCCATTCGCGCCAGAGCATGGCCAAGGGCCAGCGCTCGTCCGAATCGCCCGACGTGGCGACCAATCCGCTGATCCAGAACCTGAAGATCAGCCTTGGCACGGCCGAATCGAAACTGGCCGAAGTGGGCCAGCGCCTGGGCCGCAACCACCCGCAATACCTGTCGGCCCAGGCCGAGGTGGACAAGCTGCGCAGCGAGCTGCGCGAGCAGATGCAAGTGACGTCGAACAGCGTCGGCAACAATGCCCAGATCCTGTCCGAGCGGGAAGGCTCGATCCGCGCGGCGCTGGCGGCCCAGAAAGCCAAGGTGCTGGAATTGAACCGCACGCGCGACGAGATGAATGTGCTGGTCAAGGATGTCGAGAGCGCCCAGCGCGCCTTCGACACCGCCTCGCAGCGCTTCTCGCAGACCAAGATCGAAGGCCAGTCCGACCAGTCCGATATCTCGGTGCTCAATCCGGCCGTGGCGCCGATCGAGCCGGCCGGCCCGCGCGTGCTGCTGAACACCGCCCTGGCCATCGTCATTGGCGGCCTGCTGGGCCTGGGCTTTAGCGTGCTGGCCGAGATGCTGGACCGCCGCGTGCGCTCCGAAGGCGACCTTGGCGAAGTGCTCGGCATTCCCGTGCTGGGCACGGTGGACTGGAAGGAACAAGCCCGTCCCCGCTATCGCCTGATCAATTCCATTTTGCCGCGCCAATTGCGCCTGAACTAATCCATGGGTGAAGAGATGAACCAGCCTATCCAAGCGCAATTTTCCGCCCCGCCACGCGACTCCAGCATCGGCGGCCTGTTGCTCGAATCCGGCAAGATCACGCCGGAGAATGCCGAACGCGTCTTGCGCATGCAAAAAGAACTGGGCATCCGCTTCGGCGAAGCGGCCCAGCGCCTCGGCCTGGTCAGCGAAGCCGATATCCAGCAAGTGCTGGCGCGCCAGTTCGATTACCCCTATCTGCAGCCGGGCGACAATACCTATCCGGCCGAACTGGTGGCGGCCTACCAGCCTTTCAGCCAGCAGGTCGAGCGCCTGCGCGCTGTGCGCAGCCAGCTGATGCTGCGCTGGTTCGCGCGCGGCCGCAAGGCGCTGGTGGTGGCGGGCGTCAACAGCGGCGACGGCGTCAGCCTGTTTGCCGCTAACCTGGCCATCGTGTTTTCCCAGCTCGGCGAGCACACCCTGCTGGCTGACGCCAATCTGCGCACGCCGCGCCAGCATGACATCTTCAAGCTGCAAAACCGCCAAGGCCTGTCCGACGTGCTGGCGGGGCGCGCCGAACTCGATGCCATCACCAAGGTCGATTCCTTCCTCTCGCTGTCGGTGCTGGGCGCCGGCACCTTGCCGCCCAATCCGCAGGAACTGTTGAGCCGCAACACCTTCGGCAACCTCAATGCCCAGCTTGAGCAGCGCTACGATGTGGTGCTTTATGATGCGCCAGCGTTTACCGTCGGTTCCGACTTGCTGGCCTTGGCCGCGCGCGCCGGCGGCGTGCTGCTGGTGGCGCGCAAAAACCACACGCCGCTGGCCGAGGTGGCCGCGTTGAGCGAGCAGCTGGCGCAAAGCGGGGCCGAAGTGGTGGGCTCGGTGCTGGTGGATTATTGATGGCCAGCGTTCCGACCAGCGCCGTGCTGCCCGTCAAGCTGCCCGCTCTGCGCACGGCCCTGCCCGAATGGGGGCCCATCCTGTTCGGCCTGCTGTGCCTGTATCTGCCCACCGGCTACCGGCTGTTTACCGGGGTCTGGTCGACCGAAGAGCAGGCGCACGGGCCGATCATCCTCGGCCTGTCGCTGTGGCTGATCTGGCGCAGCTGGCCGGCGCTGCTGGCGCGCCTGGACGCGCCGCGGCCGGCGGCCGGCGGCTGGCCGCTGCTGGTGTTTGCCCTGCTGTGCTACATCCTCGGCCGCTCGCAGCAGATCCTGGCACTGGAAATCGGCTCCTTCATCCTCAGCCTGGCGGCGATCCTGCTGCTCAAGTTCGGCAGCCGGGCGCTGCGCTTCCTGTGGTTCCCCTTCTTCTTCATGTGCTTTATGGTGCCGCTGCCCGGGCCGCTGGTGGCCATGCTGACCATGCCCATGAAGATGGCGGTCTCCTTTGCCACCGAGCAGCTGCTGTTTGCCCTGGGCTTTCCGATCGCCCGCGCCGGCGTGATCTTGCAGATCGGCCAGTACCAGTTGCTGGTGGCCGATGCCTGCGCCGGCCTGCAGACCTTGCTGACGCTGGAGGCACTCGGCCTGTTCTACCTGAATCTGGTGCGCCATAGCTCGGCTTTCCGCAATATCGTGCTGGCGCTGCTGATTATTCCGATCTCGTTTTCGGCCAATGTGATCCGCGTCATCACCTTGTCGCTGATCACCTATTACTTCGGCGATGCGGCCGGCCAAGGCTTCCTGCATGGCTTTGCCGGCATGGTCTTGTTCATCACGGCCCTGATTCTGATCCTGGCGGTCGACTCCATGTTGCAATGGTATGTCAAGCGCCGCCAGCGGGCTGCGGGGGAGGTAGAATGAAACGCTCATATGTCGCCAGCTGGGTGCTGGGCGGCCTGATGCTGCTGTCGGCGCTGCTGAGCCATGCGCTCACGCCGTCGCGCCGCATGGCCGACCACCAGCAGAAGTTCAATCTGGAAACGATGATTCCCGCCCAATTCGGCGACTGGCGCATCGATACCAGCATCGTGCCGCTGCAGGTCGATCCCGAGACCCAGGCCAAGCTCGACCAGCTCTACAACCAGACCCTGTCGCGCACCTATGTGAACCGGGCCGGCCAGCGCGTCATGCTGTCGCTGGCCTATGGCGGCGACCAGGACGATAACACCGGCCTGCACCGGCCCGAGGTGTGTTATGCGGCCCAGGGGTTCGAGCTGAAGCGCAATCTCGGCACCGATCTGCGCACGGCCTATGGCAGTCTGCCGATCCGCCGCCTGCTGGCCGTCAGCGGCGCGCGCAACGAACCGATCACCTATTGGGTGACGGTGGGCGGGCAAGCCGTACAGGCGGGCTGGGCGCAAAAATGGCAGCAGATGAAGCTGGGCCTGAGCGGCACCATCCCCGATGGCATGCTGGTGCGCGTGTCCACGCTGGACACCGATAGCGCGGCCGCTTATCAGGTGCAGGATGGCTTTATCGACGCCATGCTGGCCGCCCTCGAGCCGCAGGCGCGCGCGCGCCTGACCGGCGGATTCAAACTGTAAGGCCTGCTTGGTGAAGAATTTATGAGGATTTCCCTGTTTTCGCGCGGCCGCAGCGCGCCCCTGCCGGGCGCCGCCGCGCGGCCGCCGGCCCCGGCGCGTCCCGGCCTGGCGCGTCCCGGCCTGTCCTGGCTGCTGGCGCTGCCCTGCGTGCTGCTGGCCCTGCTGCTCGGCGCCGTCGCGGGACTGGATTCGCCTGTGCTGCTGACGCTGCTGGCCGGTCCCGTCCTGGTGCTGCTGCTGTTTTTCCTGGTGAATGCGGAAGGCATGCTGCTGTCGCTTTTCGTCATGACCTTCCTGATCCAGGGCACGCTGCTGTATTTCCTCAATCTGCGCCAGGCGACCTGGGTTGCCGTCGGCATGGCCGTGCTGTTCCTGCTGCGCATCCTGATGGACAAGACCGTCGAGCGCGCCCCGGCCCGGCCCAGTGGCCGCCGCCTGTGGGTGATGCCGGCCCTGGCCCTGTTCCTGTGCGGCTATGGCCTGAGTTTCGTGGCCAACCGCCCCGGCACGGCGCAGCTGGTCGCCTCGATCAAGTCGGTGTGGCCGATGTTCGGCGTGCTGCTGGCCTTCTACCTGCGGCGCTGGGACGAGCGCTATCTGCGCAAGCTGTGGCAGCTGCTGCTGTGGATCACGGTCTTGCAACTGCCCATCGTGCTGTACCAGCACTTCTTCGTCGCCGGCAAGCGTCTGCAAGGCTTCGATTCGGTGGTCGGCACCTTTGGCGGCAGCGTCAGCGCCGGCGGCCTGAGTTCAGTCATGGTGGTGTTTGTGATCGTCGCCATCGCCTATGCGCTGGCCTGCTGGAACCGCGGCCTGCTGAGCAATAAGGCCGTGCTGGGCTTTAGCCTGCTGGCGCTGGTGGTGATCCTGATGGGGGAGGTCAAGGCCGCCTTCATCTGGCTGCCGATCGCCCTGGTCTTCGTGCTGCGCCAGCGGGCGCTGAAGAATATCTTCAATCTGATTGGCTATAGCTGCCTGGCGGCCGTGCTGATCGGCTTGATCTATTACTTCTACAACATCCTGTACTGGAACGACCATATGAGCCACCTGAACACGGTGGCGGACAAGCTCAGCGTCGGCGGCGGGTATTTCTTCGACGTCAATAACATCAACTATGCCAGCGGCGAGATCAGCCGTGGCGCCTCGCTGGCCCTGTGGTATCAGGATCCGGTGGCCGGCTTGCTGCAGCGTCTGTTGGGCTTCGGTCCCGGCGCCAGCAAGACCGGGGCGCTGGGCATGGGCGTGATTGCGCGCCGCTATGCCCCCCTGCACGTGGATGCGACGGCCGTGGCGGTGTTGTTGTGGGAGGTCGGCATCTGCGGCTTGCTGGCCTATCTCGGCATGCTGGGCGCCGGCTTGCGCGCGGCCTGGCGCTTCATCCGCGCCGGCCAGGGCAGCGCCCACCAGCTGGCGGCGATGGAAACCTGTTGCGCCATGCTGATTCTGAGCCTGAGCTTGCTGTTCTATAACCGCACCATGCTCGATGAGCCGACCATGCAGTTGCTGCTGCTGTTCTGCCTCGGCTATATCGTGCAGACGGTGCGCTTCACGCCGCAGCCGGCTGCGGGGCCGGCCGTGACGGGCGGCCGTTTCGCGCGCGCAGGCTGATCTTGACCAAGAATCCGTATGGGGCCGCGCATGTGGCGCGCCAGGCCAAGTGGTTCGCCCTGGCCAAGGCGGGCAGCGCGCTGATTGCGCTGGGCTGGCAATTCGTGCTGGTGCGCGGCCTGTCGATCGGCGACTATGCCAGTTTCACCATCTTCCTGGCCGCCAATGCGGTGCTGGTCTTCCTCACGCTGTTCGGCCTGGACCGCGTGATCTACCGCGTGGTGCCGCCGCTGCGCGAACAGCTGCGCTGGCGCGAACTGCTGCTGCTGATGCTGGGCTTCACGGCCGTGCGCTTGGCCAGCGTGGCGTTGCTGCTGGGTCTGATGTACCTGGCTGGCCGCCAGCTCTTGCCGGCGCAATTGTATGGCGAAGCGAGCCGCTTGCCCTGGCAGTATGTGGCGTTTTCCTTCGCCACCGTGTGCACCGAGAGCTTTACCGTTTTTGCCAATAGCCTGGGACGGCAGGGGCGGCAAGCGATGTTCCTGATGTTGACCACCTTGCTGCGCATGCTGCTGGTCATGCTGGCCTTGTGGCAGGGCGGGCTGTTGCTGAGCGGCGCGGTCGGCATCATGGTGGCGACCGAGGTGCTGCAGGTGCTGAGTTTGCTGTACCTGCTGGGGCGGGAGCTGCACGGTTTGCGCCGCCAGGCGCCGGCGCCGGGCGCCCTGGTCTGGGGCTTTTCCTGGCGCGCCATGGTGGGCGACAGCTTGAGCACCCAGCTCACCTATATGGTGGGCTTGCCTTTCCGCGGCGCGCTGCTGCGCCTGATCGTCGGCGCCGTGGCCTCGCCCGTGGTGGTGGCCGCCTTCGGCTTTTTCCAAGCCCTGTCCGACCGCGCTTACCAGTTCATGCCGGTGTTCCTGATGAAGGGCATGCTGGAGCCGGCCATGGCCCACGACTATGCCCAGCGCGGCGATTTCGAGCGCATCCGCGTGGTGCTGCGCGTGGTGCTGCGGCTGAATTATGTGATCCTGACCCTGGGCCTGTGCCTGCTGATCGGCAGCGGCCAGCCCTTGATCGATTGGCTGACCCATGGCCGCTATGGCAGCGAAACCCTGCTGGCCATCTTGATCTTGCTGCAGCTGGGGGCCATGACGCTGGGCGAGTCGCTGTGGATGGGCTTAAACCCGATCGGCCGCGTCGCTTACCACAATAAGGTGTGGCTGTATGTCTCGCTGCTGTGTTATCTGGGCGTGGCGGCCGGCGCCGCCTTGCGCAGTCCGGCCTTGCTGCTGCTGATGGCGGTGCTGCCGTATCTGCTGGTGTTTGCCTGGCTGCGCTGGGTCAGCCGCGAACCCTTCCTGCAGGGCGGTCTCGGGCTGGAGCAGCTCTGGCGCTTGCTGCCGCCCTTCCTGGCCGGCGTGCTGGCCGCGCGCGCCCTCTTGTCGTACTCAGTCGAACTCCCGGTCCTGACACTATCGGTTATAGTGGCAACAGCGGTCTTTCTGGGGGTGGCGCGCAAAGTCCATTTGTTTGAGCGCGCGGAATTGGCGCAGGTGACGCAACTGTCGCCGCGCCTGGCGCGCCTGCTCCGCCTGTTTGCCGCTTGAGACCGCCCCCGGCCCGCGGGGCCGGCGCCATTCGCGTAAAAGTTGCTCCGTATTAAAGACGATGACGGCGGCGCGGTCGCCCGTCCCCAGGCTTGGCGGCCTGGGGGGGGCGGCAGCGCAGCGCCGGTCGCGGAAAAAGAAGTGGGCCACGACAGCCGTGGCACCGGCCGTGCCGGCGTGCGCGGCCTGTTTGGCAATTTCTTTTTGGGAGCCTTCGATGATATTCTCTCGTATCTGCGTGGGTGGCAGCCTGGCCATCGTCCTGTTTGCCCTGGCGGGCGCCAGTCGTGCCGACTGGGCCCAATCGGCCGATCCCGCCGTGGTGCGGCCCGCGCCCGGCAGCCTCCAAGTCCAGCCGCAAAACCCGCCCAGTTTCGCCTGGGCCCGCCACCCGAGCAAGCCGGCCGCCTATGTGCTGGAAATCCAGGGCGCCAGCGGCACGCTGCCCCTGGTGACGGTGAGCCGCAACTGGTATTTGCCGGCCAAGGCCTTCGCGGCCGGCGCCTATTCCTGGCGCGTGCGGCCGGCCACCAGCACCGACTGGTCGGCGCTGCGCAGCTTTGTGATCGCGCCCAGCCCGGAGCAAGTGTTCGAGGTGCCGGACGATGCGGCGATGGGCAAGCTGATCACCGAGCGCGGGCGGCCGCGCTTGCTGCCCCGCCCGTTCGCCTTGCTGAGCGAATGGGGCGCCCCGCAAAAAGCCGAGCGTTACACGACCTATACGGCGCTGCGCGGCGAGGTGTTGTGGCGCAAGACGGCGCTGGCGCCGGTGCTCGATGCCGAGTTCCAGATCTTCCCCCTGAACGTCAACAGCGCCGCCAAGAACGAGCAGTCGACCAAGATGGGGCAGCGCATCAGCACCACCGGCCGCCAGCTCGAAGCATCGGCTCTGCTGTATCTGCTGACCAAGGAGCGGCAGTTCCTTGACGAGGCCTTGCTGCGCGGCGACAACCTGGCCAGTCTCAGCCTGACCGGCGCGACCGGCTACATCAACCAGGACCAGGCCAGCCGCCAGATCGCGCTCTCCCTGATCAAGGGGGCCGACCTGCTGTGGAACGAACTCAATACCGCGGCCGATCCCGAGCGGCGCGCGCGCTGGCTCAATACCGTCCGCACCCGCACCAACGATATGTATGCCGACCTGGCCGGCAACGATGGCCGCATGGACCAATATCCCTTCGATTCGCACGGCGGCTCGAACCTGGGCTATCTGGCCGTGATTGCCGTGCTGGCCCTGGACGATATCGCCGATGCCCAGACCTGGTTCCACTTCGCCTTCCGCTCCTACGCCAACATCATCTATGCCTGGAGCGGACCGGAGGGCGGCTTTGCCAACGGCACCGCCTACGCCGGCTACACGGCCGATATTGCCCTGCAGCTGTGGCAGCCCATGACCCAGGCGTCCGGCATCAACTTCTTCGCCAAGCCCTGGTCCACCGGCTTTCTCAAATACCTGGCGTATTTCCTGCCGCCGGGCGCGACCCAGAACGTGTTTGGCGACGAGCATGAGAAGGTGCCCGACTTCCGCATCATGAAGGCCTTCGCCGCGCGCTTCAACTCGCCGCTGGCGGCCTGGTACGCCGCCAATATCAGCGGGGCCGAGGATTGGATCGTGCTGCTGCAAGCGCCGTTCCCGCTGCCCGTGGCCACCGCCCTGCGCCAGGAAAAACCGGCCAATGCGGCGCTGTTCCCGAGCATCGGCTGGGCCGCCATGCACAGCGATATCGCCGACAAGGCGCGCACCTCGCTGTACTTCAAGTCCAGCCCCTATGGCGCCTACAACCACAGCCATGGCGACCAGAACGGCTTCGTGCTCAGCAGCGGCGGCCGTCCGCTGCTGATCGAAACCGGTTACCAGGATTACTATGGCTCGCCGCTGACGGCCAGCTGGTACCGCCAGACCAAGGCGCACAATGGCATCACCTTCGATGGCGGGGTCGGCCAGCTGGTCACGGGCAATACGGAAAACTTGACGCGCAATGGCCGCATCACGGGGTTTTCCACCACGGCCGCGCTCGACTATGTCGAAGGCGATGCGCTGGCCGCCTATGGCCCGGTGCTCAGCAGCGCCAAGCGCCAGCTCTGGTATCTGCGCGCGGAGAATGCCTTCGTGGTGCGCGACAAGCTGACGGCGCCGGCGCCCCACCAGTTCGAGTGGAATTTCCACGCGCCGGTGGCCATCGTCGCCGGCGAGGGCGAATACCTGGTCAAGAATGGCGACCAGCAGGTGTGTCTGCGCTCGCTTGGCAGCGTGCCGGTCGCCTACGAAAAGCGCAGCGGCCCGCCGCCGCCGAGCGGCAAGGTGGAAGACCATGCCGCCTTCGTGCTGCCCAGCGCCACCAGCGCCGAGTTCCTGGTCTTGCTCGATGTCGGCTGCAAGCGCCCGGCCGCCAAGCTGACGGCCACGGCCACCGGCTGGACGCTGCAGGTGGGCAGCCAGAGCATCGTGTTGGCCCAGTAAGCGGGGAGGGGGGGCGCACGCTAGGGCGATGGCTTTTTACCAAGCCCGCGCCCTTTTGTTACAATGCGGGCCACGCCATCTCTTTACAAAAGATTATGAATCAAGCCG
This sequence comes from Massilia sp. BJB1822, assembly GCF_013369485.1. GTDB lineage: Bacteria > Pseudomonadota > Gammaproteobacteria > Burkholderiales > Burkholderiaceae_D > Rugamonas. The sequence continues at coordinate 101,649 of NZ_JABWEB010000011.1, read as the reverse complement.
ACGGCGCCTGCGGGCGCCGCCTTCACCTCTTGCAACTGGTGCCCGAAGCCCTGCCCAGTTTCCGCGCCGACGTCACCGCCCTGTTTGGGAAATACCTGCCGCGCCACGGTGTGCATTGCCATGTGGTGGGCAGCGCCTCGCCCGCCAGCCTGAGCGAGCAAGGCTTCGCTTCGGTGCGCCGGCCCGCGTATGCCGCCGCGCGCTGGCGCCGCGAACTGGGCTTTTGGGGACTTTGCCTGCGCAGCCTGTTCGGCGCGCGGCGCGCCCAATGCGATGTGATCCAGGTGCGCGATATGGTCACGCTGGGCCTGTGCGGCTTGCTGGCCGCGCGCCTGAAAGGCGTGCCCTTTGTCTACTGGATGTCTTTCCTGATGAGCGAGGCGCGCATCGAGCGCGCCCGCGCGCGCCTGGCCGCCGGCGGCGGCCTGCGCGACCGCCTGGTGCTGGCCAAGGGCTTGATCGAGCAGGCACTGCTGCATAAAGTGCTGCTGGCGCGCGCCGACCATGTGTTTGTGCAAAGCGAGGCCATGCTCGAACTCTTGCAGCGCCAGGGCGTGCCGCGCGCGCGCATGAGCGCCGTGCCCATGGGCGTCGACATGGAGGCGCTGGCGGCCCGGCCCCAGCCGCGCCGCCTGCCGGGCTGGGAAACGGGGCCGCTGCTGGCCTATCTGGGCACGCTGGACCGGCTGCGCGACCTGGGCCGGGTGATCGATGCGCTGGCCCTGGTGCGCCAGCGCTTCCCGGCGGCGCGCCTGCTGCTGATCGGCGATGCGCCCAACCGCGCCGACGTCGAGCAACTGCTGACCCATGCGCGCAGCCTGGACCTGGCTGAGGCCGTGCATGTCACGGGCTGGCTGCCGGGGCCGGAAGCCTGGCAGTTGCTGGCCGGCGCCGACGCTGCCGTTTCGTATTTCCCGCGCAGCGCGCTGCTCGACACGAATTCCCCCACCAAGCTGCTGGAATACCTGGCGCTGGCCTTGCCCAGCCTGGGCAACGACAATCCGGACCAGAAGACGGTGCTCAGCGAGTCGGGCGCGGGCTGGCTGACCGGCAGCACGGCCGCGGAGCTGGCAGAGGCCGCTTGCGCCATCTTCGCCGACGCGGCCGGCGCCGCGCGCCGCGCAGCCGCCGGCCCGGCCTATATCGAAGCCCAGCGCAGCTACCGCGTGCTGGGCGAGCGCACCGCGCGCCGCTACTTCGACCTGGTGCGCTAAGGCGCCGGGCTGTTCATTCATACGGATCACGAGATGCGCATTCTTCGCTTCATGGGTTATCCCATCAATAATTTCAGTACGCTGGAACGCATGATGCTCGCGCAGGCGCAAGCGCTGCGCCAGCGCGGCCACGAGGTCGAGATTGTGTTCGACGGCATCCGCCGTCCGGAGGCGGCCGCCGCGGCGCGCGCCTTTGCGCCCGAGGTGCCGCTGCACTTCGATTTGCCGGCGCGCTTCGGCCTGGGCCAGCCGCTGGCCACGCTGCGCTATGCGCTGGCGGCGGCGCGCCTGATCCGGCGCGGCCGCTACGATATCGTGCACCTCTACTTCGACCCCAGCGCGCGCCTGCTGAACCAGCTGGCGCGCTGCTTCCCGCGCGTGCGCTTCCTGCGCACCATCGGCAGCACGCCGCTGCCGCGCGGCGGCCGCCGCTACCTGGATGGCGTGAAGCGCCGCAAATGGGTGTTCGACCTGGCGCAGATGGCGCGCCTGATCTGCGTTGGCCAGCATATTGGCGACATGCTGCAGGCCTATGGCGTGCCGCGCGAGCGCATCGTGGTGGTGCCGAACGCCACCGATGTACAGCGCTTCCAGCGCCAGGCGGCGCACCAGCCGGGCGCGCTGCTGCGCCTGGGCTTTGTCGGGCGCCTGACCCCAGTCAAAAATCTGGAGCTGATGATCGAGGGCATGCGCCGCCTGGTGGCCCAGGGCGAGCATCAAGTGCGGCTGACCCTGGTGGGCGACGGCGAGCTGGGCGCGAGCCTGCGCCAGCGCGTGCGCGAGCAGGGACTCGAGTCCTATGTGCAGTTTGCCGGCCAGCTGAGCGACATTCCCGGGGTGCTGAACCGCGATTTCGACGTGTATGTGCAAGCGTCGCACAATGAAGGCTGTCCGGCGGCCGTGATCGAAGCCATGGCCTGCGAGGTGCCGGTGCTGCTGTCCGATATCGAAGGCCACCGCCAGGTGGCCGCGCCGGGCCGCCACGGCACGTATTTCGCGGCCGGCGATGCCGACGCCTTCGTCGCTGGCGTGCGCCGCATCCAGGCCGATTACCCGCATTATCTGGCCATGGCACGGGCCGGACGGGCGCATATCGTGGCTACTTACAGCATCGAAGCGTGGATCGAGAAGGAATTGGCGGTCTACCAGAGCCTGCTGGCTGCCTGACGTGCGGCGCCGCGCGCACCGTATGCTATCATCGTGAAATGATGGCTTTTTAATCATGCTTTATTGGCAATTGGTTGGACCAGTGGGTGGCGCATGAAGACTGTGGTGCACAATGAGCTGCACTTTGGGGGGCGTTCCCTGCTGCGGGAAAACGCCTATACCCGGCTGCTGCTGCAGCGCTTGCGCCGGCACGAGAGCATGCCGGCCGAGCAGTTGCAGGAACTGGGCCGGCAGTATCTGTACCGCAGCTTGCAGCGCGCGGTGCGCTTGCCGGCCTACCGCGCCCTCGGCCGCGATTTCGCCGCGCACGAGGCCGAGCAGGTGCTGCGGGCCTTCCCCCTGGTGGACAAGATGACGCTGCTGCGCGCGCCCGAGTTGTATTATCCGCATGGCGGCCGGCGCCTGCCCTGGCAGAGCGTGGGCAAGACCAGCGGCACCACGGGCACGCCGCTGAGCGTGGTGCGCAGCTGCCAGTCGGTGCTGATGGAGCAGGCCTTTATCCGGCGCCACTGGGCCTGGGCCGGCTTTGGCCCGGGCCTGACGCGCGCCACGCTGCGCGGCGATATGGTGGCCGATGTGGCGCAGACGCGGCCGCCGTTCTGGTTCTGGAACCGCTACGAGCGCCAACTGCTGCTGTCGGCGCGCCATCTGAGCGAGCCCTATATCGATGCCATCATGGCGCGCCTGGCGCAGGCGCGGCCGTATTTGCTGCAGGCGTATCCGTCGACGGCCTATACGCTGGCGCTGTATTTGGCCAAACGCGGCCGGCGTCTGCCGATTCCGTATGTGTTTACGGCGTCGGAGCCGATGTACCCGCACCAGCGCGAGCTGATACTGGACCGCTTCGGCTGCCGCATCATGGATATGTATGGCATGGCCGAGCGGGTGGCCTTCGCCACCGAATGCGAATATGGGGCGCTGCACGTGAACCCGGATTATGGCCATGTCGAGATTGTCGATGAACGGGGCCGGCCGACGGCGGACGTCGGTTTCGTGGTAGGCACGAGCTACCATAATCTGGCCATGCCGTTGGTGCGCTACCGCCTGAGCGACCGCACGCGCTGGAAGCCGGGCCGCTGTGCCTGCGGCCGCGCCTTTCCGATGATCGAGCCGGTCAGCGGCAAGTTTGAGGATGCGATCACCGGCAGCGATGGCCAGGCCGTCAGTCCCTCGGTGCTGACCTTTGCCTTCAAGGGCGTCGAGCATATCGACAAGTCGCAGGTGGCCCAGGTCGGCGCGGCGCAATGGGAAATCCGGCTCGTGCCCGATGTGCGTTTTTCCGAGCTGGACCGGGAAAAACTGTTGCGCAATGTGCGCCAGCTGGTCGATGCCCACGTCGCGGTGCGCGTGGTGTTGACGTCGGAATTGCCGAATACGGCGATGGGGAAATTCCGCTGGGTGGTCAATGAAATGCGCTAGCGCCGCGCCGCCGCGCCGCCAGCTGCTGATGATGGGGACCAGTCCGGCCACGCGCGGCGGGGTGGCGGCCGTGGTGCAGGTGTACCGCGCGGCCGGCCTGTTCGAGCGCTATGCGGTCCGCTATATCGCCACCCACTGCGACGGCGGCGCCGGCGCCAAGCTGCGCCTGATGGCGCTGGCCTATCTGCGCCTGCTGGCGGCCTTGCTGCGCGGCCAGGTGGGCCTGCTGCATGTGCATACCGCCTCGCGCGCCAGCTTTTGGCGCAAATACGGCTTGCTGGCCCTGGCCGATTGCTGCGGCGTGCCCGCCATCCTGCACTTGCATGGCGGCGAATTTGCCGTGTTTTATGAGCGCGAATGCGGCCCGCTGCGGCGCTGGCTGATCCGCCGCCGTTTCGACCGGGCCGCGCGCGTGGTGGTGCTGTCGGAGCAGTGGCAGGGCTGGGTGCGCGGCATCAGCGGCAACCGCCATGTCGAGGTCATCCCGAATCCGGTGCTGGCCGGCGCGGCGGCGCCCTGGGCGCGGCATGAGCCGGGCACCGTGCTGTGCCTGGGCCGCCTGAACCGCGGCAAGGGGAGTTATGATTTGCTGGCCGCGGCAGCGCTGCTGCGCGCGCAGGGCGTGACGCTGCGTCTGCTGCTGGCCGGCGATGGCGAGATCGAAGCGGTGCGCGCCGCAGCGCGCGCGCTGGGACTGGAACAGCAGGTTGAACTGCTGGGCTGGGTGGACGCCGAGCACAAGCAGCGCCTGCTGGCGCGCGCCACGGTGCTGGCGCTGCCCTCCTACCACGAGGGTTTGCCCATGTGCGTGCTGGAAGCGATGGCGGCGGGGCGGCCGGTGGTGAGCACGGCGGTGGGCGGCATCCCGGCGGCCGTGGCCGATGGCTGCGAAGGCTATCTGGTGGCGCCGGGCGATGTGGCGGCGCTGGCCGACCGCCTGGGCCGCCTGTTGGGCGCCGACGCCCTGGCGCAAAGCTTGGGTGCGGCGGCGCGGCGCAAGGTGGACAGCACGTTTGCCAGCGCTGCTGTCTTGCCGCGCCTGGAACGCCTGTACGGCGAGCTGGGCATGCAGCCGCTGGCAAGCGAGAAGAGAGGACCGGCTGGGCCGGAATACGGATAACAATGTGAGTAAGATGAAAAAAATAGTCATGATCGGCACCCATTTCAGCACCATGGGCGGGATCTCGTCGGTGGTGAATGTCTACCGCCAGGCTGGCTTGTTCGAGCGCCTGCCGGTCGAATACCTGGCCACCCATTGCGATGGCGGCGGCGGCGCCAAGCTCGGCATCGCCGCGCGCGCGCTGGCGCGCTATCTGCTTCTGCTGCTGCGCGGCGAGGTTGGCTTGCTGCATATGCATGTGTCGTCGCGCGCCAGCTTCTGGCGCAAGCTGCCGTTCTTTTTTCTGGCCGAGCGCCTCGGCATCCCGACCATCGTGCACCTGCACAGCGGCGAATTCCACCTGTTTTACGGCGAGCAGTGCGGGCCGCGCAAGCAGCGCCTGATCCGCTATGTGTTCGACCGCGCCAGCCGCGTGATCGTGCTGTCGCAGAAATGGCAGGAGTGGCTGCAAACCATCAGCAGCAATCCGCACATCCACGCCATCTACAATCCGGTGCAGCTGCCGCCGCCGGCCCCGGCGCGTGCGCCGGGACAGACGGTGCTGGTGCTGGGCCGTCTGGGCAAGCTCAAAGGCAGTTATGATCTGGTGCAGGCGCTGGCCCTGCTGGCGCCGCGTTTCCCGGCGCTGCAGCTGGTGATGGGCGGCGACGGCGAACTGGAGGCGGGGGCGGCGCGCGCCGCCGAACTCGAAGTCGCCCCGCAGCTCAAGCTGCTGGGCTGGGCCACCGGCGCCGCCAAGGAAGCGGCCTTGCGCGGGGCCGATGTGTATGCCTTGCCTTCCTATAACGAGGGCATGCCGATGAGCGTGCTCGAAGCCATGGCCTATGGCTTGCCGGTGGTGACCACGCCGGTGGGCGGCATCCCGGCCGCCGTCAGCGATGGCGTGGAAGGCTTCCTGGTGCCGCCCGGCGATGTGGCGGCGCTGGCCGACCGCCTGGGCCAACTGCTGGCCGATCCCGCGCTGGCGCAGCGCATGGGCATGGCGGCCCGGCGCAAGATTCAGGATACCTTCTCGACCGAGGCGGTGCTGCCGCGGCTGCAGGCCCTGTATGCCGAGCTGGGCTTCGCCAGCGCCGTGCCGCCGGCCGTCACCGGGAGGGCAGCATGACTTCGCTCGCCTGGAAACTCAACCGCCTGAAATTGATGGGTGCGCCCGAAATCGCCTGGCGCGTGCAGCAGCTGCTGCAAAAAAAAGCCAGTAAATTCGGTTTGGGCCTGGCAGCCCGCGCGCCGGCGCCGGAGCTGCACCGCTTCGGCGCCGCCTTCGTCGGCGATCCGGCGGCCGGTGTCGACCAGGGCGCCGTGTGCGCGGCCGCCGACGCCGTGCTGGCCGGGCGCTGGAATGTGTTTGCCTTGCGCGATCTGCCGCTGGGCTTCCCGCCGCAATGGAACCGCGATCCGAAGACCGGCACCATGGCGCCCATGCAATTGGGCAAGCTGATCGACTACCGCAGCGAGGGCGTGGTGGGCGATATCAAGTATCTGTGGGAGCCGAGCCGCCACCTGGAACTGGTGACGCTGGCCCTGGCCTGGCGCCTGAGCGGCGAGCGCCGTTATGCGGAAGGCGCGCGCGAGCTGTTACAATCCTGGTTTGCGCAATGTCCATATCCGCAAGGCGTACACTGGACCAGCTCGCTGGAGCTGGCGGTGCGGCTCTTGAACTGGGCCTTCGCCTGGCAGCTGCTGGGCGGCCAGGCGTCCTTTCTGTTCGAAGGGGAGGGCGGCCAGCGTTTCCTGCGCCAGTGGCTGGACAATGTCTACCAGCACTGTCACTTCATCCGCGGCTATTTCTCGCGCCATTCCTCGGCCAATAACCATTTGTTCGGCGAATACATGGGCCTGTTCGTGGCGGCCGTCAACTGGCCCTGCTGGCCGGAGGCGGCGCGCTGGCAAGCCCTGGCCCAGCGCGGCCTGGAAGAAGAAGCGCTGCGACAAAACACGGAAGATGGGGTCAATAAGGAGCAAGCCATCTATTACCAGCACGAGGTAATGGACATGATGCTGCTGTGCCAGCGCATCGGCGCCGTGAACGGTGTCGGCTTCAGCCAGGCTTACCGCCAGCGTCTGGAGCGCCTGGCCGAGTTCGTGGCGGCCCTGATGGATGCCGGTGGCCATGTGCCGATGACGGGCGATGCCGACGATGCGCAGATGGTGCGCCTGGGATACGAGCCGGGCTGGTGCCCCTACCGCTCGCTGCTGGCCAGCTGTGCGCTGCTGTTCAGCCGGTCTGACTTCAAGGCCAAGGCCGGCCGCCTGGACGACAAGAACCGCTGGCTGTTCGGCGCGGCCGGCGCGGCGCGCTGGGACGAGTTGGGCGCGGCCGCTCCCGAGCAGCCGGTGCTGGCTTTCCCGCAGGGTGGCTACTACTTGCTGGGCAAGGATTACGGCCAGGCTGGCGAAGTGCGGCTGGTGGCCGATTGCGCGCCGCTGGGCTATTTGTCGATCGCAGCCCACGGCCATGCCGACGCGCTGGCGTTTACGCTGTCCCTGGGTGGCGAAGAGTTTTTGATCGACCCCGGCACCTATGCCTACCACACGCAAAAGCTGTGGCGCGACTATTTTCGTAGTACCGCCGCCCACAACACGGTGCAGGTGGACGGCCAGGACCAGTCCGAGATCGGCGGCAACTTCATGTGGCTGCGCAAGGCCACGGCGCGCCTGCTGGCCCATGCCGCTACTGGCGAATTGCAAGTGTTTGAGGGCGAGCACGATGGCTATGCCCGGCTGGCGGATCCGGTGCTGCACCGCCGCAAAGTGGAATTTGATTCCAATCGAAACGCCCTTGTTGTTAAAGATATATTAGAATGCCGGGGCGAGCATGAGCTAGCCCTGCATTGGCACTTCGCTGAAGGCTGCAAGGCCCAAGGCACGCGCAGCCAGCTCAGTATCGAGGGCGAGCGGGCGCGGCTGAATATGCGCTGCGAGTTTGGCGCCGGGGTGGAATTGCTGCGTTGCAGCGAATCGCCGCCGGCTGGCTGGATCTCGCGCAAGTTTGATGAAAAAGCCGGCATCAGCACCGCCATCTGGCGGGGCAAGATTGCTGGCACAACGGAAATCGTGACTGTCCTGGAATGGCAGTTCAAGGCACACTAATAGAGGAGTAATATCTTGAAAATCAGTATCTTTGGCCTGGGTTATGTAGGGGCGGTGTCCGCCGGCTGTCTGGCGTCGGACGGCCATACCGTGATTGGCGTGGACCCCAACCAAACCAAGGTGGACCTGATCAATCAGGGTACGACCCCGATTATCGAAAAAGACATCGGCGAGATGATTGCCGCCACCGTCAAGAGCGGCCTGCTGCGCGCCACCACCGATGTGCGCGACGCCGTGCTGGGCAGCGATATGTCCCTGATTTGCGTCGGCACCCCGTCCCAGCTGAACGGCAATCTGGACTTGAGCCATGTGCGCAAGGTATGCCAGCAGATCGGCGCCGCCATCAAGGACAAGGCCGGCTTCCACGTGGTCGTGGCGCGCAGCACCATGCTGCCCGGCTCGATGACCTCGGTGGTCATCCCGGCCCTGGAAGAAGCGTCGGGCAAGAAGGCCGGCGTCGATTTCGGCGTCTGCAACAACCCCGAATTCCTGCGCGAAGGCACGGCGGTGTACGACTACTACCACCCGCCGAAAACCGTGATCGGCGAGACCGACGAACAGGCCGGCGCGCTGCTGGTCCAGCTGTACGAGAAGATGGATGCGCCCCTGGTGCGCACCGATGTGGCCACCGCCGAGATGGTCAAGTACACCGACAACACCTGGCACGCCGTGAAAGTCGCCTTTGCCAACGAGATCGGCAATATCTGCAAGGCGGTCGGCATCGATGGCCACAAGGTCATGGAAATCTTCTGCCAGGACACCAAGCTGAACCTGTCGCCGTATTATATGAAGCCCGGCTTCGCCTTCGGCGGCTCCTGCCTGCCGAAAGACGTGCGCGCGCTGACCTACAAGGCGCGCAGCCTGGACCTGGACCTGCCGCTGCTCAATTCCGTGCTGCCCTCGAACCAGAAGCAAGTGGAAAAAGGCTTGAAGATGATTGTCGACAAGGGCGCGCGCAAAGTCGGCATCCTCGGCTTCTCCTTCAAGGCCGGCACCGACGATCTGCGCGAATCGCCGCTGGTCGACGTCATCGAGCACCTGCTGGGCAAGGGTTATGAGCTCAAGCTGTACGACAAGAACGTCAATCTGGCCGCCCTGACCGGCGCCAACCAGGACTACATCCTGAACCATATCCCGCACATCTCCAAGCTCATGGTCAACTCCATGGACGAGGTGCTGGCGTTTGCCGACACCGTGGTGATCGGCAATGGCGCGGCCGAATTCAAGGCCGTGCCGGAGCGCCTGAAAGCCGGCCAGAACCTGGTCGACCTGGTGCGCATCAGCGCCGAGCAAAGCGGAGGTCAGTACGATGGCATCTGCTGGTAAGCCGCGCCGCGTCCTGATCCTGGTCGAGAACCTGCCGTCGCCGTTTGACCGCCGCGTCTGGCAGGAAGCGACCACCTTGCACGCCAATGGCTACGAGGTATCGATCATCTGCCCGACCGGCAAGGGTTATGAGTCGCGCTACGAGGCCATCGAGGGCATCCATATCTACCGCTACCGCCTGCCGCTCGAAGCGGAAGGCGCGAAAGGTTATGCGATCGAGTATTCGGCGGCCCTGTTCCACACTTTCCGTCTGGCGTGGAAAGTGCTGTTCCAGCGCGGCTTCGATGTCATCCACGCCTGCAATCCTCCGGATCTGCTGTTCCTGATCGGCGGCTTCTTCAAGCTCACCATGGGCAAGAAGTTCCTGTTCGACCACCACGACATCAATCCGGAGCTGTACGAGGCCAAGTTCGGCCGCCGCGACTTCTTCTACAAGCTGATGGTGCTGTTCGAGCGCTGGTCCTTCAAGACTTCGGACGTGTCGATCGCCACCAACGAGTCTTACAAGAAGATCGCCATCGAACGCGGCGGCATGGACCCGGACAAGGTGTATGTGGTGCGCAGCGGTCCCAAGCTGGACCGCCTGCGCGTGCTGCCGCCGGTCGAGCGCCTGAAAAAAGGCCGCCGTTTCCTGGTCGGCTATGTCGGCGTGATGGGCGCCCAGGAAGGCATCGATCTGCTGCTGGAGTCGGCGCGCCACCTGATCCAGGTCATGGGCCGCACGGATGTGCAGTTCGGCCTGGTGGGCGGCGGCACCTCGCTCGACCAGATGCGCCAGATGGCGGCCGATATGGGCATTGCCGACCACGTGACCTTCACCGGCCGCGTGCCGGACCAGGACTTGCTGGAAATGCTGAACACGGCCGATGTCTGCGTCAATCCGGACGTGGCCAACGATATGAACGACAAGTCGACCATGAACAAGATCATGGAATACATGGCGCTGGGCAAACCCATCGTCCAGTTCGACCTGGTGGAAGGCAAAGTCTCGGCCCAGGAAGCGTCGCTGTACGCGCTGAAGAACGATCCCATCGACATGGCGCGCAAGATCGCCGAGCTGCTCGACGATCCGGAACGCCGCGCGCGCATGGGCGAGTATGGCCGCAACCGCGTGGTCAACGAGCTGGAATGGGAATACGAGGCGCCCAAGCTGCTGGCCGCCTACGAACGCCTGTACTCGGCCAATGCGCCGCTGCCGAACGCCGTGCCACCTTACCGCAAAGGAAGCTGAATGAAGATTCTGGTTACCGGGGGCATGGGTTATATCGGCTCCCACACCTGCGTTGAACTGCTGCAGGCTGGCCACGAGGTGGTCGTGCTGGACAATCTGTCGAATGCCGACGCCAGCGTGGGCGAGCGCGTGGGCCGCATCGCCGGCCGCGGCTTCACCTTCGTGCAGGGCGATATCCGCGACCGCGCCGCGCTGGCGGCCTTGTTCGCTGCCCACCGCTTCGACTCGGTGATCCATTTCGCCGGCCTGAAAGCGGTCGGCGAATCGGTCGAGCAGCCGCTGCGCTATTACGACAACAATATCAGCGGCAGCGTGGCGCTGTTTGAAAGCATGGCCGCGGCCGGCGTCAAGTCGCTGGTGTTTTCCTCTTCTGCCACGGTGTACGGCGATCCGGCCTCGGTGCCGATCACCGAAGACTTCCCGCTGTCGGCCACCAATCCCTATGGGCGCAGCAAGTTGGTCATTGAAGAGATCCTGCGCGACCTGGCCAAGTCCGACCCCAGCTGGCGCATCGCCCTGCTGCGCTACTTCAATCCGGTGGGCGCCCATGAAAGCGGCCTGATCGGCGAACAGCCGAACGGCATCCCCAACAATCTGCTGCCCTATGTGGCCCAGGTGGCCGAGGGCCGGCGCGAATTCCTCAGCGTGTTCGGCGGCGATTACCCGACCGTGGACGGCACCGGCGTGCGCGATTACATCCACGTAGTCGACCTGGCGCGCGGCCATGTGCGCACGCTGGACAAGCTGGCGACAGGCCCGGGCGTATTTACCTACAATCTGGGAACGGGACGCGGCAACAGCGTGCTGGAAATGGTGCGGGCTTTCGAAGCGGCCAGCGGCCAGCCGGTGCCTTACCGCATCGTGGCGCGCCGTGCCGGCGATGTGGCGGCCTGTTATGCCGATACGGCGCTGGCGGAAAGCGAACTGGGCTGGCGCGCCGAATACGATATCGGGCGCATGTGCACCGATGCCTGGCGCTGGCAGTCCTCGGCAAAATAAAAATAACGACACGCAAAAAACGCTACAAGGGGGTTTTAGATGAAAGCAATGATTCTTGCGGCCGGCAAGGGCACGCGCGTGCGTCCTTTGACCTATGAATTGCCCAAGCCCATGATCCCGATTCTGGGCAAGCCGGTGATGGCTTACCTGGTCGAGCATCTGGCCAAATATGGCATCACCGAAATCATGGTGAATGTCGCCCACCTGCATGAAAAGATTGAAGAGTATTTCGGCGAAGGCCACCAGTATGGCGTGCAGATCGGCTACTCCTTCGAAGGCTATACCAATGACGAGGGCGAGATCGTGCCTGAGCCGCTGGGTTCTGCCGGCGGCATCAAGAAGATCCAGGAATTCGGCGGCTTCTTCGACGAAACCACCATCGTGCTGTGCGGCGATGCGCTGATCGACCTCGACATCAAATCGGCCTTGTACGAGCACCGCCGCAAGGGCGCCCTGGCCACCGTCATCACGCGCGAAGTGCCGTGGGATAAAGTCAGCAGCTATGGCGTGGTGGTCAGCGACGAAGACGGCCGCGTGCGCGAGTTCCAGGAAAAGCCGGCTCAGGAGGCGGCCAAATCGAATTGCGCCAGTACCGGCATCTATATCTTCGAGCCGGAAGTGATTGATCTGATCCCGTCCGACCGTCCCTTCGACATCGGCTCCGAGCTCTTCCCGCTGCTGGCCGAACGCGGCCTGCCGTTCTACAGCCAGACGCGCAAGTTCAACTGGACCGATATCGGCAGCGTCAAGGATTACTGGGAAGTGCTGCAAAGCGTGCTGATGGGCGAAGTGGCGAATATGGCCGTGCCCGGCGTGCAGGTGCAGGATGGCTTGTGGGTGGGCCTGAACACCAGCATCGACTGGAACGGCACCACCATCGAAGGCCCGGTCTACCTCGGTTCGGGCGCCCGCATCGATCCCGGCGCCCACATCGTCGGCCCGACCTGGATCGGCCACGGCAGCCATATCTGCTCGGGCGCCAAAGTGGTGCGCAGCGTCTTGTTTGAATATACGCGGGTGTTACCGGATGTTACCCTTAACGAATTAATCGTATTTAAGGATTATAGTGTGGACCGGGCCGGCGAAATGAAGCAGCTGTCGCAGAACGATACGGACGGCTGGGCCAATGCGCGCGACCGCCGCGCCATCCGCCGCCGTCCGGAAAACGATAACGAATACCTCCATTTAGAACAGAAAAAAGCATGAAGATTTATCCCGTAATCCTGTCCGGCGGCGCCGGTACCCGCCTGTGGCCGCTGTCGCGCGCCGTTCTGCCTAAACAGCTGCTGCCCCTGGTGTCGGATAAGACCATGCTGCAGGACACGGCGCTGCGCCTGGCCGGCCGTCCCGATCTGATGCAGCCGCTGATCGTTTGCGGCAATGAGCACCGCTTCCTGGTGGCCGAGCAGATGCGTGAAGTGGGCATCAAGCCGCTGGGCATCCTGCTCGAACCGGTGGGCCGCAATACCGCGCCGGCCGTGGCCGCCGCCGCCCATTATCTGCAAGCCATCGATCCGCAAGCCGTGATGCTGGTGTTGCCGGCCGACCACGTCATCGCCGATGTGGATGCCTTCTACGCCGCCATCCAGCGCGCCAGCGCCCTGGTGGCCGACGGCGCCCTGGCCACTTTCGGCATCGTGCCGACCGGCCCGGAAACCGGCTATGGCTACATCAAGAGCGGTGAAGCGCTGGCCCAGGGCGAGCAATGCTTCAAGGTCGAGCGCTTTGTCGAGAAACCGAACCGCGAAACGGCCCAGGGCTTCGTCGACGCCGGCCATTATTACTGGAACAGCGGCATGTTCCTGTTCCGCGCCGACGCCTATCTGAAGGAACTGGCCGCCTTCCAGCCGGCCATCGCCAGCGCCGCCGAGCAGGCCGTGGCCAAGGATTACCGCGACCTCGACTTCTGCCGTCTGGATGAAGCGGCGTTTACCGCCTGCCCCTCCGACTCCATCGACTATGCCGTGATGGAACACACCCGCCACGCCGTCGTGGTGCCGGCCGCGATCGGCTGGAGCGATGTCGGTTCCTGGTCGGCGCTGTGGGAAGTGCAGCCGGGCGACGCCCAGGGCAATGTGGCGCGCGGCGATGTGTATCTGGACAATGTGTCCGGCTCCCTGGTGCGCGCCGAGAGCCGCATCGTGGCCGTGGTCGGCGTGCAGGATCTGGTGGTGGTGGAAACCAATGACGCCGTGCTGGTGGCGCACAAGGACCAGGTGCAGCGCGTCAAGCAGATCGTCGAGCATCTGAAGGACAAGGACCGCACCGAGCACCTGCACCACACCAAGGTCTACCGTCCGTGGGGTTGCTATGAAGGCATCGATATCGGCGAGCGCTTCCAGGTCAAGCGCATCACCGTCAATCCGGGCGGCAAGCTGTCGCTGCAGATGCACCACCACCGCGCCGAGCATTGGGTGGTGGTCAGCGGCACGGCCCGCGTCACCTGCGGCGACAAGGTCAGCCTGCTGACCGAAAACGAGTCGACCTTCATCCCGATCGGCATGAACCACCGCCTGGAAAACCCGGGCAAGGTGCCGCTGCACCTGATCGAAGTGCAGTCGGGCAGCTATCTGGGCGAAGACGATATCGTGCGCTTCGAGGACGTGTACCAGCGCACCTAAGCCACGCCGCCCAGTCAGGCAGGCCGGCAGGCGCCCCGTCTGGGAGCTTGCCGGCCTTTCTTTTTGTATATCGATGATGCATTAAAGCAACTGAAAATTGTAACACTGTCAAGCTGAATGGCTGAGCTTGTGATATCATCTTTCATAACTTAATTTGATTTCCAACAAGAGGTTTCACATGAAAAGCAAGTCGATCCTGGCTGCCGCCTTCACCGCTTGCGCACTGTTCGCCGGTGCCGCCCATGCTGCCAAAGATATCAGCTCGCCCACGCAGCAGGTTCTGCAAGGTGGCGTGGCCTCGCAAAAGTGGACGCAGGGCTATAAGAATAATAATAAAGATAATTTCTTCAATGATGTTTTCCAGTTCAGCTTGGATGAAGCGCGCGGTGTGAGCTTCTCGCTGACTTCGAGCAGCCCAAGTGCTGCCACCGGCCTGAACCTGACCGGCTTTTCCCTGTACGGTGCGGATGACCATCTGATCTTGAACGGCAATATGCGCAGCACGGGCGCGCGCGACGAATGGGATTTCACCACCCATCTGGGCAAAGGCAATTACTACCTCAAGGTCAGCGGTTCTCTGGTCTCGACCACCGGCGGCACCTACGCCGCGAATGGCCGCATCTTCGCGCCAGTACCGGAACCAACGACCTATGCCATGCTGCTGGGCGGTCTGGCACTGGTGGGGGGCATTGCCGCCCGCCGCCGCGCTAAAGCGGCCTGAAGCGATATCTAACCTTAGCGGCTTAATCTAGTTCACCCACACTTCTATGAAAAAAACTTTCAAATCTTTGCTGTTGACCTTCCTGTTCGCCGTGGCCGGCGTGGCCAGCGCTGCCCCGATCAATCTGAGCGCGCCAGGAACCGATCTGAGCGCCGAACTGGATGACTACTCCAGCGCCGGCATCGGCCGCACCATCAAACTGAGCAATGGCGCCCAGGCTGGCGAAGGCAATAACTACTTCAAAGACCTGTACACCTTCACCACGCCGACCACCTATGACTTGTCGGCGATGATGAGCTCGGTGCTCAACGTCAGCTCTGGCCTGCACATCAGCGGCTTCAGCCTGCTGAGCGGCGGCAACTACGTGCTCATCGGCAAAAAGGATGTGCTCCACTCGCTGCCATCGAGCCAAACCTGGGTGTTTGACAGCGGCAAAACGCCACTGAGCGCCGGTACCTACACGCTGGCCGTGGAAGGCTATGTCAACTCCACCGTCGGCGGTTCCTATAGCGGCAATATCGCCGTGGCGCCAGCCGCCGTACCCGAGCCAGCGACCCTGGGCATGCTGCTGACCGGTCTCGGTCTGGTGGGTGTGATTGCCCGCCGCCGCAAGCAAGCGTAATTTCTGCGCTGCACAATAAAAGGGAGGCTTCGGCCTCCTTTTTTATTATTGTGTCCCCTTCAATTTTTCTCGTCTTTGTGTAGGAAATTTCCTACATCGTAAGGTGCGCCTTGCAGTTTGTGAAATGGTCTTGGCGTTTCCCTCTGGGGATTCGGCTTGAAGTGCGTTTCATTTGTAAAGTTTATCTAAGGCATTGTTTTTATTGGGAAATAAAACCATGTCAATCGTGCAATGTTCTTTTTTACCCCATGTTAGTATCGCGGCGCAGTACTTGATGAACCCGGTTGCCTACGGGTGACCGACCTTATTTTTACGGGGGTAATACAATGCATGGTAAGAAAATTTTTGCTGCTGTAGCACTGGCGGCAGTCTCGCTGGCAGCTGGTTCGGCCTACGCGGCCGACGTCAGCCAAAGCAAGACCATCTCGTTGACCGGCGGCTCGATCGACTACGGTCGTTCGCTGACGGCCAACGCGGGCGATACCTTCCGCGACCGCTGGAATTTCACGTTGAGCAACATCGGTGAAATCAGTGCCGCCGTGACGGCTTCGACGCCGGGCAAGATCGACGCCATCGATATCACGGGCTTCAGCCTGTTCAACTCCGCCGGTCTGTCCCTGGGCGGCGTGAAGGTCAAAAGCGGTAAATTTGACTTCTGGACCCTGGACACCAGCAATCTGGTGGCCGATAGCTACTATCTGTTGATCACCGGCACCGTGCTGACTTCGTCCACCATCAGCTATGGCGGTACCGTCAACGTGACCGCCGTGCCCGAGCCTGCCACCTACGGCATGCTGCTGGCCGGTCTGGGCGTGGCTGGTTTCCTGGCCCGCCGCCGCAAAGACGATAAAGCCGCTTAAGCTCGCGCTATAATCGGAACGGAAGCTGCCGCCGCTGAGCGGCCGCTTCCGTTTTTTATTTTTGCGACTTCCACGGAGTGAGCGTTTTGCGTTTCCTGTCCTTTTCCCGGGTGGCCGCCGTGGCCGCCGCCCTGAGTTTCTTGCCGGCCGCTGCCGACACCAGCCTGCCGCCCGCCGCCGGCCTGCAGCCCTCCCAGCTCGCCATCGTCATCAATGACGAAGAACCGAACAGCGTCGAAATCGGCGAGTATTACCGCAAGGCGCGCAATATCCCCGATGGCAATGTGGTGCATGTGCGCATTCCGCACCACCCGCGCAAGCTCGATGTGATCAGCTTCGGCAAGCTCAAGGATGAAATCAACGCCAAGCTCGGGCCGGAGATCCAGGCCGTGCTTTTCGTCTGGACCGCGCCCTATGCGGTCGAATGCAATTCCCTGACCAGCGCCTATGCCCTGGGTTTCGACGCCGAGCAATGCGCCAAGCCCTGTGGGCCGGGCAAGCCCAGCCCCTATTTCAATTCGAACGCGGCCAAGCCCGCGCAGCAGCATATGATGCGCCTGGCCATGCTGATGCCGACCGAATCGGTGGCCGACGCCAAAGCCCTGATCGGACGCGGCATGGCCGGCGGCTTCAGCATGCCCTCGGCCAACGCCTACTTCCTGGTCACCAGCGAACAGGCGCGCAATAGCCGCGCCCAGTTCTTTCCCAAGAGCACGGCGTTGCCGGCGCGCCGCCTGAGCATCCAGACCCAGCAGTCGGATGTGCTGGAAGGGGCGCGCGACATCATGTTTTACCAGACGGGCAAGGCGCGCGTGGACAAGCTGGAAACCCTGCAATTCCTGCCCGGCGCCCTGGCCGACCACCTGACCTCGACCGGCGGCGATCTGCTGGGGACGACACAAATGAGCAGCCTGCGCTGGCTGGAGGCGGGCGCCACCGCCAGCTATGGCTCGGTGAGCGAGCCTTGCAATTACTGGCAGAAATTCCCCAATCCCGCCGTGCTGCTGCGCCATTACCTGAACGGCGCGACAGCCGTGGAAGCTTACTGGCGCAGCGTGGCTTGGCCGGCCCAGGGGCTGTTCATCGGCGAACCGCTCGCCGCGCCTTACCGGCGCTGAGCAGGGCCAGTCCGACTAAGAGACTGAGCCATGCAGCCGGCTCCGGCACCGGCGCGCCGACCATCGCGCCGCCTTCGCGCGAGGTGAGCGGGCCGCCGTCCAGGCCGAAACGGCCGGGACTTGCCAGGGCGCCGCTGCGCAGCCAGCCTGGCGCTGCTTCTCCCCACCAATACACTTCCGGCAGCGGCCGTCCTTGACCGGCGGCGCGTCCTTCCTCCTCTCCCCAAGCATGGTGCCAGCCGGGCAGGGCGCCCTGGCGCAGCCCGGCGCTGCTGGCTTGCGTCCCGGCATTCAGCGCCAAACCCAGCGCATGCTGCTCGCCCAGATCCAGAAAACGGTGGCGCGGCGCATCCGCTTCGCTGCCGTTCCAGTCCTGCTGCACGCTGTCGCCATCATTGGTGCGCTTGCCGCCGCCGACTTCGCCATCATGCAGGCGGCAGGGGTTGTAGGTGGCATCCAGATCGGCGCGGGAGTGCGGCTCTTGCATGCGGGTGGAGCAGGGCGAGGCCGGTACGGCGCTGCTGCCGGCGGCCTGGCTGGCGCGGGCCGGCGCGCCGCCGAGCGTCAGCAGGGCCGCCAGCGGCAGCAGGGCAAGACGGTGAGGGAAGCTCATGATCGTATCCCGGAAAGGCAGGCGCGCAGGCCCATTTCTGATATGAAACGATGCTTGGTGTTCTTGCAGTGTGCGCCATTCCATGGGGGCAGCGGTGGTTGCTACGCGACAGACGTAGGAAATGTCCGACATTTTCACTTGCCATAATTGAATTAATGTATTGTCATTAAGCAGTAATAACAGGCAGCTAATATGTGAATAGCAATATTGAAGTCCTTTTGTTAACTTCTATACCCCCACAAAAACATGAACCGATACGCATCTGCCCGCTTCGGCGCGCCTACCGCCCGCCTGACCGTGCTGGCCTCCCTGCTCGCTGGCCTGAGCGCTCCCGCGCTGGCCGCCTCCGACATCGTCATCAGCCAGGTATATGGCGGTGGCGGCAATAATGGCGCCACTTACAAGGCCGACTTCATCGAGCTGTTCAACCGCGGCGCCAAGCCCATTGCCCTGAATGGCTGGAGCGTGCAGTACGCCAGCGCCGCCGGCACCAGCTGGCAGAAGACGGCGCTGCCCGACGTCACCTTGCAGCCTGGCCAGTACTACCTGGTGCGCGAGGCGCTGGGCGCGGGCGGCAGCGTCGACGTGCCGGCCGATGTGATCGGCAACATCCCCATGTCCGGCACGGCCGGCAAAGTGGCCTTGAGCAATGCCAATGCGGTTCTGAGCGGCGCCAATCCGGGCGGCGCCAGCGTCATCGATTTCCTCGGCTGGGGCGCGGCCAACGGCTATGAAGGCGGTGCGGCCGCCGGCGGCACCGGCAATGCCACGGCCGTGCTGCGCAAGGACGAGGGCTGCAGCGACAGCGACAATAACGGCGCCGATTTCGCCGTGCTGGCCCCGGTTCCGCGCAATAGCAGCGCGGCGCGCCACGTGTGCGGCGCGCCGGTGGTGAAACCGGTGGTGGTGAGCTGCCCGGCCGCCTTGCCGGTCGCATTCGGCAGCGCCGCCAGCGCCGCGCTGACGGCCAAGGATGAAGACGGCATCGTCAGCAGCGCCACCCTGAGCGGCGGCGTGGCCGGCATCAGCCTCGACAACTTCACCCCGGCCAGCGCCGCCGGCGCCAGCGCCAGCGCCCAGCTGACGGTGGCGGCCAGCGTGGCGGCCGGCAGTTATCCGGTCAGCGTGCGCTTCGCCAACACGGACGGCGACGCCAGCAGCTGCGACATCGCGATCACCGTGGCCGCCACCGGCGGCGTGACCCGCCGCATCCCGCACATCCAGGGCAGCGGCGCCACCAGCCCGGACAATGGCACGGTGCAGACCACCGAAGGCGTGCTGACCCTGAAAGTGGGCGGCGGCTTCTTCCTGCAGGATGCGGCCGGCGACGGCGATCCGACCACCTCGGACGGCCTGTTCGTCTACACCGGCGCCACCGCCAGCAACGCCCAGCCGGGCGACCTGGTGCGCGTGACCGGCACCGTCTTCGAATACACGCCGAGCGGCGCCAAGCGCTCCTACACCGAGCTGAAAGACGTGACGGCGATCAGCGTGCGGAGCAGCGGCCACAGCATCACCCCGACCAATATCGAGCTGCCGAATACCCAGCTGGACCGGGTGGAAGGCATGCTGGTGCGCTTCGTGCGTCCGCTGACCGTGTCCCAGGCCGAATACCTGGGCCAGCGCGGCGAGCTGAGCCTGTCCTCGGGCCGCCTCGAGCTGCCGACCAACCGCTACGCGCCGCGTTCGGCCGAGGCCCAGGCGCTGGCGACCGCCAACGCCGCCAACCTGATCGTGCTCGACGACGGCATCTTCACCACCCCGAGCACCATCCCGTATATCGGCCAGGACAATACCGTGCGCGCCGGCGACACCGTGTCCGACCTGACCGGCGTCATCGACTTCGGCGCCATCGGCGGCGGCGGCGCGGCCTTCAAGCTGCAGCCGGTGGGCGCGCCGCGCTTCTCGCGCGACAACCCGCGCAGCGGCGCGCCGCTGCTGGCGGCCGGCAATGTGAAAGTGGCCAGCGCCAATGTGCTGAACTTCTTCACCACCTTCACCAACGGCATGAACGCGGCCGGCCAGAGCAACCAGGGTTGCAGCCTGGGCAGCTCGGTCTCGCGCAGCAACTGCCGCGGCGCCGACAATCTGAACGAATTCATCCGCCAGCGCGACAAGATCGTGGCCGAACTCAAAGGCATCGACGCCGACGTCGTGGGCTTGATGGAAATCCAGAACAATGGCGACACCGCCGTGAGCTACCTGGTCGACAGCCTGAACGCGTCCTACGGTGCCACGGTGTATGCCGTGGTGCCGAAACCGGCCGCCACCGGCACCGATGCCATCCGCGTCGCCATGATCTACAAGCCAGGCCGCCTGAGCCTGGCCGGCCCGGCCCTGGCCGACGACCACAGCATCAACAACCGTCCGCCCATGGCCCAAACCTTCCGCGCCGCCAACGGCGAGAAGTTCTCGCTCATCGTCAACCACCTGAAATCGAAGGGCAGCTGCCCGGGCGGCAGCGGTCCCGACGCCGACAAGGGCGATGGCCAAAGCTGCTGGAACGCCACCCGCGTCCAGCAGGCCCAGCGCCTGGCCCAGGTCTTCGTGCCGCAAGTGGCGGCGGCCGCCGGCGACCCCGACGTGCTGCTGATCGGCGACATGAATTCCTACGGCATGGAAGACCCGATCGCCGCCATCACCGCGCGCGGCTTCGTCAACCAGCTGGAGCGCTTCGTGCGTCCGCAAGGCTTGCCTTACTCCTACGTCTTCGGCCACCAGGCCGGCTACCTCGACCACGCCCTGGCCAGCGCCACGCTGAACCCGCAAGTGGCCGGCGCCGCCGAATGGCATGTGAATGCCGACGAACCGACCGTGATCGACTACAACACCGACGGCAAGCCGCAGGACCTGTACGACGCGCTGCCTTACCGCGCGTCCGACCACGATCCGGTGGTGGTCAGCCTGAACCTGCAGCCGGCCGTCAGCGACATCACGGCCAGCGTGCAAGTGCAGAGCTCGGCCCTGGTCTTCAACCGCGCCACGCAGAAATTCAGCGGCACCATCACGGTGCGCAATAGCGGCAGCGAAGTGCTGAGCGGCCCCTTCCAGCTGGCGCTGGAAAACCTGACGGCCGGCGTCAGCCTGAGCAATGCCAGCGGCAGCCATGCCGGCGCGCCCTACCTCACCCTGGCCGCCAGCGAGCTGGCGCCGGGCGCGGCGCTGACGGTGGCGGTCAGCTTCAGCAACCCGTCCAAAGTCAACACCAGCTACAGCACCAAGCTGTATCGCGGTAACTTCTAATGCTTAAGGAAAAACACACCATGTTCAAGACTTCCACCTTCTCCCTGCGCCAGCTGGCGCGCCAGGCCGTGGCCGCCGTCACCCTGGCCCTGCTCAGCGGCCTGGCCGCCGCCGGCACGCTGAGCGTGTCCATCGATACGCGCGGCTTCGGCAGCAATGGCTGGCTGGACTTCCAGTTCAACCCGGCCGGCACCGGCCTGAGCCCGGCCGCCACAGCGCGCCTGAGCAACTTCCGCGGCTTCGACGCGGGCGCCGCCACCGAAGTCTTCGGCGACGTCAGCGGTTCGCTGGCCAGCGGCTATGTGCTGCGCAATAGCGGCAGCTGGAACGACCTGTTCCACGCCGTGAACTTCGGCGGCCTGCTGCGCTTTGACCTCAGCATCGGCGGCGACGCCGATCTGTCGGGCAGCCTCAACCAGTCCGCGTTTGCCGTGTCCGCCTACGCGGCCGACAAGGTCACGCTGCTGGGCAATCCGGCCGGCATCGATGGCAGCCTGGTCAGCTTCGCCTGGACGCCCGGCAGCGCTGTCGGCGCCGCCGGCCGCCTCGACACCACGCTTTCCTCGGCTGCCGCCAGCGTCAGCCAGGTGCCGGAACCGTCGATGCTGGTGCTGACCGCCACCGGCCTGCTGCTGATCACGGGCATGCTGCGCCGCCGCAAACCTTGGGATGGCGATAAGCTGTAAGTCTTGCGCTAAACCCCTGCACGCTGAAAAGTGATGCGTGCACGCCACACCGACGCACCGGGCCCGGATGGCCGGTGCGTCGGTGCGTTTTGAATGGAAAGTCTTGTTTCTGCTGGGATTTTTCACCCCCGGCCCACCTCTTGGCCTTCCGGTAAGCGCGAGCTACGTAGTATTTGGAATGGACACTTCAGATTAATACATAGTTAAATTTGTTTTTAACTTAAGGCCAGCCGGCGAGCCAGGCCTGCGTATAAGAAGACTGGAGACTTTGTGCAACCCATCGTAATTCTGAATCCGCAGCAGCAGGAGCATTTGCTGCATGCCTTCGAAACGGCGCTGGCCATCGGCGAACGCAGCCAGTTCTTCCTGTGGACGCAGGGCCAGTTGCAGGCGCTCTTGCCGCACCGCCTGCTGGTGTGTTTGCAGCTGGGGCCGAATGGCAATGTGCTGCACAGCGAATGTTTCCACAGTGGCGTGCTGGAGGAAGGCATGCGGCGCAGCCTGTGCGATCCGGCCAGCGGCCTGGCCGTGCGCCTGCAGCGCCGCTACCGCGAAGGCGCGGCCGTGCCGCTGGCCCTGTGCGCCGCCGCGCCGGAAGGCCGCCTGCCGGGCGTGCCCGGCAATCTGCCGGCCGAATTGCACGCGCTCGGCCTCGACAATGTGCTGGTCCATGGCAGCGACAGCCTGCCGGGCGGCGCCACCTTCTTCTGCCTGTTCGGCGTGGCGCCGGCCCCCGACGCCCGCCATGCCCATTGCCTGCGCCTGCTGCTGCCGTATCTGCACATGGGCTTGCAAAGCCTGGGCACGCCGGCGGCGAGCGCCGAGGGCGCCGGCACGGCCCGCATCAGCGCGCGCCAGGCCCAGATCATGCGCTGGCTGCGCGAAGGCAAGGGCAATGAGGAAATCGGCCAGCTGCTGGGCATCAGCGGCCTGACCGTCAAGAACCATCTGCAGCGCCTGTACCGCCAGCTGGGCGTGAGCAACCGCGCCCATGCCGTGGCCCGCTGCGCCAGCCTGCGCCTGCCGGACGCCGGTCCCTATACCGAAGCGCGCCTGTAAGGCTGCGCCGCGCCGCTTGACCGCCCTGGCGGGCGGCGCGATCATGGACGCTTTCCGGCCCGAGTCCCATCCATGAAGATCCTGTTCCCCGCGCTGCTGGCCGCCGTGCTGTGCGGCGCTTGCGCCGCGCCCGTGCCGCCCGCTGCGCCGCCGCCGTCCGACGCGGCCGACACGCCCGATGCCGCCGCCACGCTGGCCCGCATCCGCGCCCTGGCCGCCCACAACCGCTGCAGCAGTTCCAGCCAATGCCATAGCCTGGCCCTGGGCGCCAAGGCCTGCGGCGGGCCGGAAGCCTATCTGCCCTGGTCCAGCGCCAGTGCCGACGGCGCGCGCCTGCACGCCCTGGCCCGGCGCTACCAGGCCCAGCGCGTCAAGGAGAATGCCGGCCTGGCTTCCGATTGCAGCCTGGTCGGCGATCCCGGCGCCGTCTGCCGCGCCGGCCGCTGCCAGGCAGGCGGCGCGGCGGACGCCGCCCAATAAAAAAGGCCGCGAGCGGAACTCGCGGCCTTGGCAGGGCAGGGCGCCCGGAATGGGCGCCGATGTTATTTATTGACGGCTTGGCGGCGTTTCGCGCTGCGCGTTCGAGGTCGGCAGCGGATTGGTGGTGTCCACTTCGACATAGCTGATGGCCTGCGGCGCATTATTGGCCAGGTAGACGATGGCGCCCAGGTGGCGCGCCGTGCCCAGGCCCGACCAGCTGACGCCGGCCGCCGCCGTGCCCGCGTTGTACACCAGGGCCGGGGTGTTCACCTTGAAGCCGCCTTCGCTCAGGCCATTGCCGACCAGCCAGGACGACAGCGTGTAGGTCGAGCGGCCATTGGTCGGCGCATACCCCACCACGCAGACGCGGTAGGTGCCGGCGGCCGGCAGCGGCAGGGTCACGCTCTCGTTCGAGGTGGCGTTGCCGCTATTGGCCAGCGGCAGGCCGTTCGGGCCGAGCACCAGCATGTCCAGATCGTCCGGCTGGCCGGCCTGGTAGCCGCTGGTTTCCACGTCGTACAGCGAGAAGCGCGCGGCCAGGGTATTGGCCGGCACGTCGAAGTCGACGGTGCGCACGCCCGGATCGCCGCCGGCCTTGCACGCCGCTTCCACGGCGGCCGAGTCGGTATTGGCGGTTTTGAGCACGGTGTAGGTGGCGCGCGTGGCCGCTTGCAGGCCGCCTTTCTGCGTCACCAGCGCGCCGGTATAGCCGCTGCCCACGGTGAAGGCCACGTTGCCGCTGCTGGTGTTGCCGCCCAGGACGGAGGGCGCCGAGACGGCGGCCAGGCGCGCCGTCAGCGGGCTGCGCACCACGTGCTTGCCGTCGGTCCAGGTCAGCGCGCCGTAGTTCCAGGCGCCGGCCACGGCGCCGTTATTGGTCAGGGTGACGCTGAAGCTGGCCTTGGCGCCGGGCGCCAGGGTCAGCTGGGCCGGCGTGACCGTGACCTTGAAGCCCGGCACGCTGGCGTTGGCGGTGTAGGTCGCCTCGCTGCCGCCGACATTGGTGACGGTGCGGTTCAAGGTGATCTTGCCCAGCACGGTGGCGGCGGTGAGCGAGGCCAGGTTCAGATTATGCGGCTGGATCGCGCCGACGGCGCCGCAGGTGGTGGGGGACAGGGTGCCGGGAATGCCGCACATGAAGCGCAGATAGTCGATGGTGCCGGCGTCGTACACCAGGCCGGGATCGGCCGCGCTATTGGCCGCCACATGGCCGGCGCCTTGCGCCCAGGGCAGGGTGCCGGCCTGCATGCCGGGCAGGCCGTCGGGCTTGGTGTCGTAGGCAGTGGTCATCAGCGCCGATTTGATGGCGGCCGGCGACCAGTCCGGGTGCAGCTGCTTGAGCAGCGCGGCCAGGCCGGCCACGTGCGGGCTGGACATGGAGGTGCCTTGCAGCGCGATCCATTCCGGCTGCGGCACCAGCGTGCCGTTGGCGATGGCGTCGCGCTCGGCTTCGCTCTGGGCCGGCGTGCCGCCGGCCAGGATGGCCAGGCCGGGCGCGCTCAGGTCCGGTTTCAGCACATTGGCATTGTGCTTGTTCGGGCCGCGCGAGGAGAAGGCACCCATCACCGGCGCGGCGGCCGGACCCGATTGCAGGGTGGCTTTGCCGATGCTGGCGGCGCCGTCCGGATTGGCGCTGAGCCAGGTTTTGACGGCGATGCCGTCGTCGCGCTTCAGGTGCACGGTGGGCACGCTGTGCAGATCGGCCTCGATGGTGGTGGCAGTGCTGACATCGACCAGGATCATGCCGACGCCGCCGACCTGGCCCACGGCGCGGCTCTTGTCGACGCGGCCCGAGGAGCCGCGGTCGCACACCACCACCTTGCCCGTGGCCTTGGCTGGATCGAGCGCGGCGTCGGCGCTGCCGCCGTAGAGTGCGCGGTCTTCCGCCGTGTAGCAGCGCGTCAGCGCGGTCTGGTCCACGCTGGACAGGCTGGCATAAGGCTTGACGCCGGCGTTCGCTGCCAGCACCGCCGGCGTGGCGGGCAGGGTTTTAGCCGCCAGGCTGGCGCCCTCATAGCTGGCGCCGTTGGCCAGGCTCAGCTTGGCCATGCCGAAACGGTTGTGGGTGGAGGCGGCCACCGTCGTCACCCAGGGGCTGATGTGGGCCACGGTATTGGCCGGGCCGCTGTTGCCGGCCGACGCGGCGACGAAGACGCCGGCGTTCGAGGCGCCGAAGAAGGCCAGCTCCACCGGATCGTTGATATTGTTCTGGGTGCCGCTGATCGAGTAATTGATCACATGCACGCCATCCTGCACGGCTTGCTCGATGGCGGCCACGCCGTCCGAATCGAAGCAGGAATTGCGCGTGCCGCTGCCGTCCGGATTGGTGGCGTCGGGATAGGTCCAGCACACCTTGTAGGCGGCCAGGCGGGCGCGCGGCGCCACGCCCGACATATCGCCGATGGGAATGCCGCCCAGCTTGCCCGGCACCTTGGCATTGCCGCCAGCCGTGGTCGAGGTATGGGTGCCGTGGCTGCCATGGCCGCTGGGGCCGGCCACGGAGTCGCGCGGGGAGACGAAGTCGGTCCAGTGCATGGGCCGGCCGGTGGCGATGAAGCCGGCGTTGAAGTAGCGCGCGCCGATCAGCTTGTTATTGCAATGGCTGCTGCTGAAGCCTTCGCCGGTCTGGCATTCGCCCAGCCAGCCGGCCGGCGCCGGACCGTACACCTGCTCGGCGCTGGGGTCGAAGGTCGGCACGCCGTTGGCGTCGACGCGGTCGGCATAGGCGGGATTTTCCGGCCAGACGCCGCCGTCGACCACGCCGATGATCATGTCTTCGCCGGCTTTCAGACGGCCGCCGACCTGGTCCCACAGGCCCGTGCCGGGCTTGTCCAGGCCGAGGAAGATGGGGGTGAAATTGGTGGTGGGCTGGCGCTCTTCGTCGACGGTGATGGCGGCCACGCTGGCGCTTTTCTGCAGCTGGCGCACTTCGTCTTCGGTCAGGCGCGCAGAGAAGCCGTTGAAGGCCAGCTTGTACTGGTGGCCGATCTGGGCGGTGGGGACGCTGGCGGTGACGCTGTTCTTTTTCTGTTCCAGGTAGGCGATATAGGCTTGCACATCGGCGGCGCTGACGTCGAGGCGGCGGCCGGGCGCGGGGCGGGTGGCGGCCAGGCCGCTCACTTCGCCGCCATAGGATGCGACCGGCTTGTCGGCCAGTTGCACGATATAGGAGCGGCGGATTTCATCGGCGCCGGCGTGCAGGGCGGCGCTCGACAGCAGGGCCAGCACAGCCAGCGAGATAGGACGCAGTTTCATGGGGCTTTCCTTGTCAATAAACGGTCGGGGAGGGACGTGGGCAGCACTCAAGCGCGCTGGCGCTTGCGGCGCGCCACCAGGCCCATGCCGGCCAGGCCGAGCAGCATCAGGGCCGGCGTGGCTGGCAGCGGTACGGCCGATACTTGCAGATTGTCGAGCGCGTACTGGGCCTGGTTGCCGGCCGGATCGGTCGCCGAGTTGACGCAGTCGCCGCCGTCGGTAAACAGGCAGGCGTCGATGCTCAGGCGGCGCAGCGAGATGCCGGCGAAGGCCGAGCTGGCCAGCCAGTTGCTGAACTTGAATTTGCCGGTCGCGTCCTGGCCGGCGAAGTCCAGGGCGTCGCTGATCTGGCTGCCGTCGGCGGCCACGCCGGTCAGACGCAGCTGGCCGTAGCCGCCGTCGGGCAGGTCGCCGACCGGGGCGATGAAGCCGAAGTCCAGGCCATCAAGGCGGAAGGAGGCGCCATAGTCGCGCGTCACCACCAGGGCGCCATCGTTCAGGCCGGCGAAGTATTTGCTCAGATTGCCCGAGGGGCAGGCCAGGATGGTGCAGCTGAAGGGATTGGCGCCGTCGATCAGGGCGCCGGCCAGACCGTTCAGACCGGCGGCGCGCGCCACCGGGCCGTCCTGCACGTCGAAGCGGTAGCTGCCCTGACGGAACGCGTCGCCGCCGTTATAGAGCGAGTCGCCCGCATTCAGCGTGGCGCTGACGATGTTCTGGGTGGCGCTGAAATTGATGATGTCGGCGTGGGCGGCGGGGGCGGCCAGCGCGCCCAGACCGGCGAGCAGGGCGGCGCCCAGGACTCGGGAGAATGGACGTGGCGCTGCTGAGCGGTGGCTTTTCATAACATACCCTTCATGGTGAAATTCGTGACAGGCGGGAGTGCCGCCGCTGCCGGTCGCTGCTGACTCTCCCGGATTGCCAAAAACTATATCAATTCCTACACGAAATTGTCTAAAAAACTAACGTTTCAAATTTCTCTATATTGCTGCTTTATCGAATTTAATTTTGCTTCTCCTATGAAAGTGGCTGTAACAAAATGTAAGATGGCATGTGTTTAATTTGCAACATTGAATGTTAAATCGGCCGCGGCGGCAGAGCGGCGCAGGCGCGCTTCTCCAGAGGGAAAAACCGAAGAAAAAGTTGTCGAAACCTTAAATGGCATGGTAGCCTTTGCCCTTCTTGGAATCTTGGTTTTTCCGCTGGCGCCGCCGGCGGCAGCGAAGGGGATGTGGATGCTGTCATTGAACACGGTGGGCCGTGAAAAATTCGGTCGCGCGCGCGGCTTTACGCTGCTGGAACTGCTGGTGGTGATCGTCATCATCGGCCTGCTGGCGGCCTATGTCGGTCCCAAATACTTTTCCCAGCTGGGCAAGTCGGAAGTGACCATCGCCAAGGCCCAGATCGAAGCGTTCGAAAAGTCGCTCGACACCTTCCGCCTTGACGTGGGCCGCTATCCGACCACGCAGGAAGGCCTGGGCGCCTTGCTGAGCGCGCCGGCCACGGCCGGAACCAAATGGAACGGTCCGTATCTGAAGAAGGGTGTGCCGCCCGATCCCTGGGGCCGTCCCTACCAGTACAAAGCGCCCGGCAGCAAGGGCGAATTCGAGATCCTGTCCCTGGGCAAGGATGGCCAGCCGGGCGGCGAAGGCGAAAACGCCGACATCTCTTCCCAGTAAATTCATTTGAGGCGTTCCGGCCATGCAGTTTGAAGTTCGCACCTTGTCGCCGGACATGAGCATCGACCGTCTCTTGATCGACGGCCGCGATGAGGCCGATGCGCGGCGCCAGGTCGAGGCGCGCGGCCTGTATGTCAGCGCCATTCGCCCCCTGCGCGGTCCCTTGCGCGCCAGCGCCGGCAAAGCGATGTCGCTGGTGCTGTTCAGCCAGGAGCTGCTGGCCCTGCTGACGGCTGGCCTGGGCGTGGTGGAGGCGCTGGAAGCCTTGCTGGAAAAGGAGGGCAGCCCGGCCACGCGCGGCGTGCTGGAACGCCTGCTGTCCGGCCTGCGTGAAGGGCGGCGCTTTTCCGCTGTGCTGGCCGATCAGCCGCAGCTGTTTCCCCCTCTCTACGTGGGCATCGTCAAGGCGGCCGAAGGCACCAGCGACCTGCCGCGTTCCCTGGCCCGCTATATCGATTACCAGCAGCGCATCGATCTGGTGCGCGGCAAGATCGTCAGCGCCGCCATCTATCCCTGCATTCTGCTGCTGGTGGGCGGCGGCGTCAGCCTGTTCCTGATCGCCTACGTGGTGCCGCGCTTTGCCGAGGTCTACCAGGGCGCGGGCCGCAACCTGCCCTGGATGTCGCAAATGATGCTGAGCTGGGGCCAGTTCGCCGCCCAGCATACGGCGGCCTTGCTGGGCGGCCTGGCGCTGGCGCTGGCCGCCGTGGTGCTGGGCGTGCGCCGCCTGCTGGCGCGCGGCGGCCTGGTGCGCCTGCTTGGCCGCCTGCCCGGCATCGGCGAACGGGTGCGCATTTACGAATTATCACGGCTGTACCTGACCCTGGGCATGCTGAGCGAGGGCGGCATCACCATCGTGCATGCCATCGAGACGGTGCAGGGCATGGTCTCGGCCAGCGTGCGCGATGGCTTGCAGGCGGCGCGCGGCATGATCGAAGCGGGCTTGCCGCTGTCGGCCGCGTTTGAGGCCAATGGCCTGACCACGCCGATCTCGCTGCGCATGCTGCGCGTGGGCGAGCGCACCGGCGATATGGGACCGATGCTGACGCAGTCGGCGGCTTTCTACGACGGCGAAATCAGCCGCTGGATCGACCGCTTCACGCGGACCTTTGAACCGATGCTGATGGCCGCCATCGGCCTGGTGGTGGGCGCCATCGTGGTGCTGCTGTATATGCCGATCTTCGATCTGGCGGGAGAAATGTCATGAATCACGCTGCCCTCGACGCCGCGCTGCTGATGCGCGCGCGCCAGCAGCGCGAGCACAGCAAGCGCAGCCTGGTCGACGAGCTGGAAGCCATGAGCGGGCTGGAACCGCGCCTGGTGGTGCGCGAGCTGGCCCAGCCCTTTGGCTTGGCCGTGCTGGAAACGGTGGACATGCTGGCCTTCGAGCCGGCCTTCGACCTGCTGCCGCTATCGCAAGCCATGGCGCGCCACTGCGTGCTGCTGCGCGCCCAGGATGGGCTGGTGGTGGGCGTGGTGGCCGACCCCTTCGATATCGACCTGCAAACCTGGCTGTCCACCCAGGCGCGCAGCAAGCCGCAGGCGCCGCTGCAGATCCGGCTGGCGCTGCAGGCCGATATCCAGGCCTATCTGTCCAAGCAGGAGGAGTCGGCGCGCGCCGTCGATACCTTGCTGCCGGGCGCCGACAATTCGCGCCGCGACGGGAAGACCGCCGCCGTGCTGTCTTTCGCCTCGGTGTCGGAGGCGGCCAGTCCGGCGGTGCGCCTGGTGAATTCCACCCTGTACGACGCGCTCAAGGCGGGCGCTTCCGACATCCACCTGGAAAGCACGGCGGGCGGGCTGGCGGTCAAGTACCGTGTCGACGGCGTGCTCGATCACGCCACGGCCGTCAACGGCATCGAGGTGGCGGAGCAGATCATCTCGCGCCTGAAGGTGCTGGCCGAACTGGATATCGCCGAACGCCGCGTGCCGCAGGACGGCAGCTTCCGCGTCGAATCGAACGGCCGCGAGATCGACCTGCGCGTCTCCATCATGCCCAGCATTCACGGCGAGGATGCCGTGATCCGTATTCTGGACAAGCGGGCCATGATCGAGTCCTACGGCTCGCTGACGCTGGAAGCGCTGGGCTTCGACGCGCCCTCGCTGGCCACGCTGCGCGTGCTGGCGCAAGAGGCTTACGGCATGCTGCTGGTGACGGGGCCGACCGGTTCCGGCAAGACCACCACGCTGTACGCGGCGCTGACCGAAATCCACAACGGCCGCGAAAAAATCATCACCATCGAAGACCCGGTCGAATACCAGCTGCCTGGCATCCTGCAAATCCCGGTCAACGAAAAGAAGGGCCTGACCTTTGCCAAGGGCTTGCGCTCCATCCTGCGCCACGACCCGGACAAGATCATGGTGGGCGAGATCCGCGACCGCGAAACGGCGGAAATCGCCGTGCAGTCGGCCCTGACCGGCCACCTGGTGCTGACCACGGTGCACGCGAACAATGTGTTCGACGTGTTCGGCCGCTTCACGCATATGGGCATCGATCCCTATGCCTTTGTTTCGGCCCTGAACGGCATCTGGGCGCAGCGCCTGGTGCGCATCAACTGCCCGCACTGCGCAGCCGAATACACGCCGAGCGACGAGGAGCTGGCCGGCGCCAACCTGGCGCGGGCCGACGTCTACGACTACCGTTTCATGCAGGGCAAAGGCTGCGGCGATTGCCGCGGCACCGGCTACAAGGGGCGCCGCTCGATCGCCGAAATCCTCACGCTGAACGACGAGATCCGCGAACTGATCGTGGAGAAGCGGCCGATCCGCCAGATCAAGGCGGCGGCCTACGAAAACGGCACGCGCAGCCTGCGCCAGGCGGCGCTGGAGCTGGTGCGGCGCGGCGGCACCACGCTGGCCGAAATCAAACGGGTGACACTGCATGCTTAAGGGATGGGGACAGCAATTGCGCGTGGGCGTCGGTAGCCATGCGCTCAGCCTGCTCAGCGTCAGCCGCTGGGGGCGCAAGCCGCCGCAGGTGCTGGCCGAGTGCAGCTATATGGCCGACGAGGAGCATGCGGCCCTGGGCACGGCCTTGCGCGGCTTGCTGCAGGAAGCCGGCGTCGCTGGCCGCTCGCTGAGCTTTGTGCTAGCCGATGAACTGGTGCGCCTGTGGCAGGTGACGCCGCCGGCCAATGCGGCGCGCATGGCCGATATCGAAGCGGCCGCCGCGCTGCGTTTTCACAGCCTGTATGGCGAAGCGCCGGCGGCCTGGCAGTTGTCGGCCGACTGGCACGCCAGCCAGCCGTTTTACGCCGCCGCCATGCCGCGCAAGCTGCTGGCCGTGCTGGGCCAGGCCTGCGCCGACAGTGGCGCCGCCATGGTCGAGGTGCGGCCGCATTTCGTCGCGCTGTGGAACCGCTGGCACGGCGCCATTGGGCGCGATGCCTGGTTCGGCGTCCTGCACGACAAGCTGCTGACCTTGGCCGCCATTGAGGATGGTCAACTGCGCGCCCTGCGTCCCTTGCCGCTGCCGGCCGGCGCCGACCATTACTGGCTGGGCCAGATGGTGCGGCGCGAAGCCTTGCTCTTTAATCTGGCGCTGCCCAAGACCGTGCAGCTGTGCGGCGTGCTGCCGGCGGCCCTGGCCAAACCGGGTGCTGGCGGCAAGGACGAGATGTCCTGCATCCACCTCGATGCCGGCGTGCAGGGCAGCAGCTTCTCGGCCGCCAGCCTGCTGGCGTGGGCGGGGAGCGCGGCATGAGGCGCATGCAGATCGATTTCGCGCCGCCCGGCTGGCGCCGCGCCTTGTTCCGCCTGCGTCCCGCCACGGTGTTCGGCATCGTGCTGGGCCTGGGTTTATGTGCCGGCGCCGGCCTGGCAGCCTGGGAGATGGCGCAAAAGCAGCTGGCGCGCGAAGCGCAACTGCAGGCAATTCAGCGCCAGGCCGTTGCCCTGTCCAAGGCGCCGCCGCCGGTAGCCGCCATCGCCATTCCGGAGGCGCAGGCGCAGGCCGTGAACGCCGCCATCATGCAGCTCAACCTGCCCTGGAACGATTTGCAGGACGCGGTGGCCGCCGCCACGCCGCGCACCGTCGCCCTGCTGGCACTGGACCCCGATGCGCGCAAGCGGGTGCTGAAGATTACCGCCGAGACCAAGAACGCGGACGAGATGATTGCCTATATCGAGGAACTGAAGCAGCAGGAATTCTTCAGCGCAGCTGCGCTGCTGCGCCATGAGGTCAGCGAGCAGGATCCGAACCGTCCCATCCGCTTCCAGGTGGAAGTGCAGTGGAGGGCGCCATGAAGGACTTGAATCTGGCTGGCCTGCTGCTGCGCGCGCGCCTGCGGGTGCAGCGCGCGCCCATGGCCTGCCTGGCCATCGTGCTCCTGCTGGCCGCAGCATTGGCTTGGGCTTGGCTGCTGCCGCAGCGCGGCAAGCAACAAGAACTACTGGCGCGGCCGCTGCCTGCGCCGGCTACGCTGGTGACGGCGCCGCCGCCGCCCTCGGCCAACGAAAACCTGGCCGAGTTCTATGCCACACTGGGCGAGAAGCCTCATGCCGAACAGCAGGTCGGCACGCTGTTCGCGCTGGCCGCGAAATCGGGCCTGACCTTGCATCAGGGCGAATACAAATTCAACTACGACAAGGCCAGCCGCGTCTCCAGTTACCAGATTCTGTTGCCGGTTAAAGGCGGCTACCAGCCGATCTGGCAATTCGTGCTGCGCGCCTTGGCCGCCGTGCCGTTCGCCTCCCTCGATGAGGTCAGCTTCCGGCGCGAGAATATCGCCGATCTGCAGGTCGAGGCCAAGCTGCGCTTTACGCTGTATCTGAAGGAGGGCCAGCAATGAAACCACGCCATCTGCTGATGGGCGGTGCGCTGCTGACCGCTGCCGGCCTGGCGCTGTTTGGCGACAAGACGCCGTCCGGCGACGTGGCCGAGGCGGTGGACCGTCCCGCCCCGCGCGCCGGCAAGGAGGCCGGCAACGCTGTTGGCAAGGCGCCCGCGCCAGCCGCGCCGCAGGATGCCGCCGTGCCGATGGCGGGCAGCCCGTCCGCGCCACCGGCCCCCGCCGCGCCGCCAGTCGAAGCGCCGCCCGCCGTCGCCAACGCCAAAAACGCCAACGCCGGCAACAGCGCCATCTTGCGTCTGATCCCGCGCGCCCAACTGATCGGCGAGGCGGGCGAGGCCAGCTTCAAGAGCGGGGAGGGCGTCTTCCTCGGCCAGAACTGGAATCCACCGCCGCCGCCGCCCGTTGCGCCGCCCCCGCCGCCGCCACCCAGCGCGCCGCCGCTGCCATACAGCTATATCGGCAAGTCGGTGGCCGATGGCGTATGGGAGGTGTATCTGGCGCGCGGCGACCGTACCTATATCGCGCATCAGAAGCTGGTCATCGACGGCACCTACCGCATCGACCGCATCGCGCCGCCCGAATTAACGATTACCTACCTGCCGCTGAACCAAGTGCAGCAGCTAAATATTGGAGCCATCGACTGATGCCTAGTCAACCGCACGGGCCTGCCCGCCTGGTAAAAAAAATCACGCTATCCGCGCTGCTGCTGGCCTTGAGCGGCTGCGCCGGGCAGATGGCATACCGCGATGCCCAGAACCTCATCGAAAAAGACCAGGTGGAAGCCGGCCTGCTCAAGCTGCAGGAGGCGATGAGCCGCGAGCCAGGCAATGCCGAATACCGCAGCGCATATCTGAATACCCGCGACCGCACGCTGTTGCGCTATCTCGATCTGGCCGACCGCCAGATGGAAGAGGGCAAGCTGGACCTGGCGCAGCAGAATATCGAGCGTGCCCTGGCCGTCAGTCCGCAGAACGAGCGCGCCCGCGCCAGTCTGCGCAAGCTGGACATGGTCGAGCGTCACGGCAAGCTGCTGCTGGCTGCATCTATCCTGATCGAGCAGCGCGAGTACGATCAGGCCAAGCAGAAGATCAACCAGGTGCTGGCCGAAAGGCCGCAGCATGAACGCGCCCGCGACATGCTGCGCGATATCGCGGAAAAAAATCCGCCCGCGCCGGCCGAAACGGGCTTAGCCAAAGCCTATAAGCAGCCCATCACCATCGAATTCCGCGAAGCGCCGATCAAGCAGGTGTTCGAGGTGATCTCGCGCCGCTCCGGTCTGAACTTCATCTTCGACAAGGATGTGAAGACCGATACCCGCACTTCCATCTTCCTGAAGAACAGCACCGTGGAATCGGCCATCTACTACCTGCTGATGACCAATCAGCTGGAGCAGCAGGTCATGGACGGCAATACCATCCTGATCTACCCGAATATCGCGCCCAAGCTGAAGGAATACCAGGAGATGGTCATCAAGACCTTCTACCTGGCGAACGCCGAGGCCAAGACCATTGGCAATACGCTGAAGACCATCCTCAAGTCGCGCGATGTGGTGATCGACGAGAAGCTCAACCTGGTCATCGTGCGCGACAACGCCGAAGCGATCCGCCTGGCCGAGAAGCTGGTGGCGGCGCAGGACATCGCCGAGCCGGAAGTGATGCTCGATGTGGAAATCCTGGAGGTCAAGCGCACCCGCCTGATGGACCTGGGCATCGACTGGCCGGCCAAGGCCGTGTTCACGCCGGTGAATGGCAAAGGCGGCATTGAAGGCTTCAATCTGCGCGATTTCGATAACTTGAACCGCGACCGCATCGGCGTCAATGGCACGCTGCCGGTGACGGTGAAGGCCAATAAAAACGATGGCGACAGCAATCTGCTGGCCAATCCGCGCATCCGCGTGCGCAACAAGGAAAAAGCCAAGGTCATGATTGGCGATAAGCTGCCCGTCATCACTTCCACCATCTCCTCCGGCGTGGGCGGCTTCAATACCGACTCGGTCAGCTTTGTGGATGTGGGCGTGACGCTCAACGCCGAACCGATCATCTACCTGAATAACGAGGTGGCGATCCGGGTGTCGCTCGAAGTCAGCAATCTGGTCAACACCGTGATCACCAAGAACGGCACCACGGCCTACCAGATCGGTTCGCGCCAAGCCTCCACCCTGCTGCAGTTGAAGGATGGCGAAACCCAGGTGCTGGCCGGCCTGCTGAATAATGAAGAGCGCTCCTCGGCCAGCAAGGTGCCGGGCCTGGGCGACTTCCCGCTGTTGGGCCGCCTGTTCGGCGCCTCGCATGACGATACGCAGAAGACCGAGATCGTGCTCTCGATTACGCCGCACCTGCTGCGCAATGTGCAGCGTCCGGAAGCCAGCATTTCCGAGTTTGCGGCCGGCACCGAGGCCAGCTTCCGCCGCAAGCCGGATTTGTCGCCGCGGCCAGCGGCCCAGCTGCCAACGCCGGCCGCCGCGCAGCGCGCGCCGCAGCCGGCAGTGCCGGCCACCGGCGCCGTGCCGCAAACGGTGGCGATGCCGCCGCCACCGGTCAGCAATATGCCGCTGTCGTCGACCCAGCCCGGCCCCGCCACCAGCGTGGCCCAGCCGCCGCTGCCTAGCCCCACCCTGCCGCCGCCACCGTCCGAGGGGCTGCCAGTCCCGCAGAATCCGCCGCCGCAGCCGCGATGAGGGTTTCCAGGCAAGGCGCGGCGCGCCGTGGCTTTACGCTGATCGAGCTGCTGGTCACGCTGGCCATTCTCGGCCTGCTGGCGGTGCTGGTCATCCCTACAGCCCAGGTGACGATCCAGCGCCGCAGCGAGCAGGAGCTGCGCTACTCCCTGCATGAAATCCGCAAAGGCATCGATGCGTATAAGCAGGCTTACGACGAGGGGCGTATCGCCAAGGTACTGAACAGCACCGGCTATCCGAAGTCACTGGACGTGCTGGTGGAGGGCGTGGCCGACCAGCGCAGTCCCAAGCGCAGCAAGATTTTCTTTCTGCGTCGCGTGCCGCGCGACCCCTTCAATCCGGACAGCGCCTTGAGCGACGCCGATACCTGGGGCAAGCGCAGCTACGCCAGCGATGCCAACGAGCCGCGCGAGGGCGAGGATGTGTACGATGTGTTTTCCAATACGGACAAGGTAGGCCTGAACGGCATACCGTATAAGAAATGGTGAAGAGCGTGAACAAGGGCAGGGGCTTTACCCTGATCGAGCTGCTGGTGGTGCTGGGCATTATTGCCCTGCTGCTGACCCTGGCCGTGCCGCGCTACTTTCCCAGCGTGGACCGCGCCAAGGAAACGGTGCTGAACGATAATCTGCGCAATACGCGCCTGGTCATCGACCAGTTTTACGGCGATACGGGTCGCTATCCCGATTCGCTGGAGCAGCTGGTGGAAAAGAAGTATCTGCGCTCCATGCCCATCGATCCGATCACGGAAACCAGCGACAGCTGGATTGTGGTGCCGCCTGACGATGGCAGCAAGGGCGGCGTGGCCGACATCAAGAGCGGAGCGCCCGGCAATGACCGCAATGGCAAGCCGTATTCCGATCTCTAAACCGGCGCGCGGCTTCACCTACATCAGCGTGATTATCCTGGTGGCGGTGATTGGCCTGGTCAGCGCCGCCACCTTGCGCCTGGGCGTTCTGCTGCAGCGCAGTGCCGCCGAGCGCGAACTGCTGAACATCGGCGCCGAATTCAGCGATGCCTTGAAAAGCTATGCCGCCGCCACGCCGCAAGGCCAGCATCCGCAGCCGCGCACCTTGAACGATTTGCTGCGCGATCCGCGCTATCCGCAGGTACGCCGCCATCTGCGCAAGATTTACATCGACCCCATGACGGGCAAGCCGGAATGGGGCTTGCTCGCGGTGCCGAACAAGATCGGCATCGCCGGGATTTACAGCCTGTCTGAAGCCAAGGCCATCAAGGTCGCCAATTTCCCGGCGCGCTTTGCCGCCTTCGAAGGCAAGACCCGTATCTCGGAGTGGAAGTTCACGGCCGATGGCGTGCCTGCACCGCCGGTGGCGACGGCGCCCGGCAATGCGCCCGGTTCGCTGTTCCCTTCCACGCC
The DNA here is from genome assembly GCF_013369485.1 of Massilia sp. BJB1822. Lineage (GTDB taxonomy): Bacteria > Pseudomonadota > Gammaproteobacteria > Burkholderiales > Burkholderiaceae_D > Rugamonas. Next base: position 64,272 of record NZ_JABWEB010000011.1, on the reverse strand, counting down.
GGGGAACAACCAGCCGCCCGTACCGGCTCCTGGACAGGAGCAGCCCGCGCCTCCGCACGAGCCGCCGCCACCCGCGCCGCCGCCAGTCCCCGAACCGGCGCCGGAGCCGCCCGCACCGGTGGAAAGGCAGGAGCCGCCGCCCATGCCGGAGCCGCAGCAGGAGCCGCAGGAAGCGCCGTCCGAGCCGTCCCGCAGCTAGGCGGCGCCGCAAGCGGCTTACTTGGCGCTGCGCTTGAAATCGCGCGGACGGAAGCCCAGCGCGAACAGCACGCCGAAATAGACCATGGCGCAGGCGCCGATCACCGCAAACAGCACGCCGCCGCGCAGCAAGGGCGTGGCGCGCATCGCCAGCCATTCAATCTGCGTGGCGCCAAGCCAGGCCACGGCGCCCATGGCGCTGACCGCGACCAGCAGCTTGAAGAAGAACTTGCCCCAGCCCGGCTTGGGCAGATAGATCTTGCGCTTGCGCAGGCCGGTGTAGAGGAAGCCGGCATTGATGCAGGCGCCCAGGCCGATGGACAGGGCCAGTCCGGCCACCGCCAGCTGCGGCACAAAAATCAGGTTCATCAGCTGCACGGCAATCAGCACGCCGACGGCAATGCGCACCGGGGTGCGGATGTCCTGCTGCGCGTAAAAGGCCGGCGCCAGCGTCTTGACCAGTATGATGCCGATCAGGCCTACGCTATACGCGATCAGCGGGCGCGCCGACATCACGGCCGCCTGGTCCGTGAACTGGCCGTAGTGGAACAGGGTGGCGATCAGCGGCAGCGACAGCATGGCCATGCCGACGGCGGCCGGAATCGCCAGCAGGAAGGTCAGGCGCAAGCCCCAGTCCAGCAGATTCGAATATTCTTCCTTGTCGCCCTCGCTATTGGCCTTGGAAAGGCTGGGCAGCAGGATGGTGCCCAGGGCCACGCCCAGCAGGGCGGTGGGGAATTCCATCAGGCGGTCGGCATAGGAGAGCCAGGAGATGCTGCCCGCCTGCAGGCCGGCGGCGATGGCGGTATTGATCATCAGGCTGATTTGCGCGGCCGACACGGCAAACACCGCCGGTCCCATTTTCTTCAGCACGCGGCGCACGCCGGGATCGTTCAGGCCGCCCACCGGATTGATCGAGAGGCGCGGCAGCATGCCGATCTTCACCAGCGCCGGAATCTGGATGGCTACCTGCAGCAGGCCGCCGATCATCACGGCAATGGCCATCGCGTAGATCGGCTTATCCAGGTAGGGCGCCAGGAACAGCGAGCAGGCGATGAAGCTCAGATTCAGCAGCACCGGCGTGAATGCCGGAATCTTGAACTGGCGCCAGGTATTCAGCACGCCGCCGGCCAGCGCCACAAAGGACATGCAGGCGATATAGGGGAACATCAGGCGCGTCATCCACACGGCGGCGTCGAAGGCTTGCTTGTCCTTCTCCAGGCCATTGGCGATCAGGTAGACGAAGAGCGGCGCACCGAGAATGCCCAGCGCGCTGACCAGCAAGGTGGCCCACACCAGGCTGTTGGCCACATGGTCGGCCAGGGTGCGCGTGGCCTCTTCGCCTTGTTGGTTCTTGTATTCGGATAAAATAGGCACGAAAGCCTGCGAGAAGGCTCCCTCGGCAAACAGCCGCCGCAGCAGATTCGGCAGGCGGAAGGCGACAATGAAAGCGTCGGTGTAAGCGCCGGCACCAAAAGCGCGGGCAAACAGGCTTTCGCGCAAGAGGCCGGTAACGCGGGACAGCATGGTCATGCTGGAGACAGCGGCGAGGGATTTAAGCAGGTTCATGGGCCGAGATTATAGCTGGGGCAACGTTGCAGATGCGTTGAAAACGTGGCGAGGATGGCAATTTCCTGATATTGGGAATTGATCTGGACGCAAAACGCAGCTATAATCTAGGGCTGTACAGAATTCAGTAAAGCAGACAATGTGCGGCCGGCACTGTTAGGCACACATGGTTAGGCAGACAGACTGAACGCACCGGTTTGGCAAACGCTATTGTTTGCAAACGAACTTTGACAACGATTTAGGAAATTCCATGGCAAATACCGCACAAGCGCGCAAACGCGCTCGTCAAGCAGTTAAGCAAAACGCTCACAACTCGGCACAGCGTTCGACCCTGCGCACCGCTATCAAAGCTGTTCGCAAAGCGATCCTGGCTGGCGACAAAGCCGCTGCAACCCAAATCTTCCAGGCTTCCGTTTCGACCATCGATTCCATCGCCGACAAGAAGATCATCCACAAGAACAAGGCAGCTCGTCACAAGAGCCGTCTGGCAGCTGCCCTGAAGGCACTGTCCGCTTAAGTTCGTGTGCGGCGGCAATAGCCGCCTTGCAGGTGCACAGAATTAACCCGCATGGCTTGCCATAGCGGGTTTTTTCGCTTGGTGTTCCAATGAAAAAGCCGCTGCAAGCGGCTTTTTTTGTCAGCTTATTTCAGCTTGGGCAGATTGCCGATCTTGGTGCCCGGCTTGATATTTTTTTGCTTGAACCAGCCCAGGTTCATTTCCAGCGCATACATCACCGGCACGCCCTTGGCCGAGCAGTGGCTGTCCAGGGTTTGCGGCTGCATGTCCTCGATGTTGACGATCTTGCCTTCGGCGTCGATGAAGGCCACCGACAGCGGCAGCAGGGTGTTCTTCATCCACATGCACTGGGTGGCGGGCGCGTCGAAGACGAAGACCATGCCGGCGTTCGGCGCCATCGTTTCGCGGAACATCAGGCCTTGGGCGCGCTGCGGATCAGTGGTGGCGACTTCAGCCTTGATCAGGTTCATGCCGGCCGACAGGGTGGCGGTGGGGAATTGCTGGTTTTGCGCCTGGCTGGCGCCGGCGGCAGCCAGCAGGAGCAGGGAAGCGGCAATGGATTTCATGGATTTTGTGAGTGAATCGCGAAGCGGCGATTAAGCCATGCGCCGCAGGCAACGTCAAGCGCGGCACAGTCCGCCAGCGGACAAGAAAAAGGCAGGCGCGCGGCCTGCCTTGCATGAGCGAGAGCGGCTTATTTGGCCGAAGCGGCGGAAGCCGCCGAAGCTGCGGAGGCGGCTGATGCAGCGGATGCGGCCGAGGCGGCGGCGGAAGCCTTGTGTTTGGATTTTTTAGCCTTGTGCATCGAGGCGGCCGAAGCGGCAGCCGAGGCGGAAGCAGCGGGCGCCGATGCCATGGCGGAGGCCGGTGCAGAGGCCTGGGCGAAGGCGGAAGCGGCGAACAGAGTGGCAACCAGGGCAGCAATCATCTTGGACATGGCAGTTCCTTTAGCGGTTTATTAACTCACACAGATTCGGATGAATCTGGCTCATTAACGCCGCTTATGAATTGCCAGTTGACACCAAAGTGCCGTCCGGCCAAAGAATCGATGCCGCAGCGCAGCAAGCAGCGCCCTTGGCGTCAGCCCTTGCTGCTGACTTCCTCGGGCGAGACTTCCATCCACTCGCCCGGCAGCAGCGGGTGGCTGGCCAGCGAAATGCCGCCGATGGCACTGCGCACCAGGCGCAGGGTGGGCAGGCCGACGGCGGCCGTCATGCGCCGCACCTGGCGGTTTTTGCCCTCTTGCAGGGTGATGGCGAGCCAGGAGGTGGGTTGCTCGGCGCGCGCGCGGATGGGTGGATTGCGCGGCCACAGCCATTCCGGCTCGGCAATGCGCACCGCGCGGCAGGGTTTGGTCACGAAATCGCCCAGATCGAGCGGCGCCTGTAGGCGGGCCAGGGCGTCCGCGTCGGCCACGCCATCGACCTGCACCAGATAGGTTTTGGCTTCCTTGCGCTCGGGATGGGCGATCTGGTGCTGCAATTTGCCGTCGTCGGTCAGCAGGAGTAAGCCCTCGCTGTCGGCATCGAGACGGCCGGCGGGGTAAATATTCGGAATCTTCAGGTAATCGGCCAGGGTTTCGCGGTCCGGCTGGGGCGAAAACTGGCACAATACCTGGAATGGCTTGTTGAAAAGTATCAGGGGCATCCCGAGATTGTACTGTCTGGCGCACAAGCCAGTGTCCTAAAACCATGGCGCCCAGTAAAATACTGGTGCATAATGTGGAATGATTGTCTTATGTCTTATAGAAGACCTGGGGCCACGTTAATCTAAACGGCAATAGTTCTGATTGCCTCACTTCGGAGAACACGATGTATCAACATATCAAAGTACCTGCTGACGGCCAGAAAATCACCGTCAACGCCGACTTTTCCCTGACCGTTCCAGACCAGCCTATCATTCCATTCCTGGAAGGTGACGGCACTGGCGTGGACATCACCCCAGTGATGATCAAAGTGGTGGACGCTGCCGTGGCCAAAGCCTACGCCGGCAAGCGCAAGATCAGCTGGATGGAAATCTACGCTGGCGAGAAATCGACCAATGTATACGGCCCGGACGTGTGGCTGCCGGAAGAAACCCTGCAGGTACTGAAAGACTACGTCGTGTCGATCAAAGGCCCACTGACCACTCCGGTCGGCGGCGGCATCCGTTCGCTGAACGTGGCCCTGCGCCAGGAACTGGACCTGTACGTCTGCCTGCGCCCAGTGCGTTACTTCACCGGCGTGCCATCGCCAGTGCGTGAGCCAGAGAAAACCGACATGGTCATCTTCCGCGAAAACTCGGAAGACATCTACGCCGGCATCGAATGGCAAGAAGGCTCCGAAGGCGCCAAGAAAATCATCGAGTTCCTGACCAAGGAAATGGGCGTCAAGAAGATCCGCTTCCCGGAAACCTCGGGTATCGGCGTCAAGCCAGTGTCGCGCGACGGCACCGAGCGCCTGGTGCGCAAAGCGATCCAGTACGCGATCGACAACGACAAGCCATCCGTGACCATCGTCCACAAAGGCAACATCATGAAGTACACCGAAGGTGGCTTCCGTGACTGGGCCTACGCACTGGCACAGAAAGAATTCGGCGCCGAGCTGATCGACGGCGGCCCATGGTGCAAATTCAAGAATCCGAAGACCGGTCGCGAGATCATCGTCAAGGATTCGATCGCCGACGCCTTCCTGCAGCAGATCCTGCTGCGTCCAGCAGAGTACAGCGTGATCGCCACCCTGAACCTGAACGGCGACTACATCTCCGACGCGCTGGCGGCACAAGTGGGCGGCATCGGCATCGCGCCGGGCGCCAACCTGTCCGACTCCGTGGCGATGTTCGAAGCCACCCACGGCACCGCACCGAAGTACGCTGGCAAAGATTACGTGAACCCAGGTTCGCTGATCCTGTCCGCTGAAATGATGCTGCGCCACATGGGCTGGACCGAAGCGGCCGACCTGATCATCTCCGCCATGGAGAAAGCCATCACCTCGAAGAAAGTCACCTACGACTTCGCCCGTCTGATGGAAGGCGCGACCCAAGTGTCGTGCTCCGGCTTCGGCGACGTGATGATCGAACAGATGTAACGGCATTTCAGAAGCTTTCACGTCATTTCATAAGCCCCATTCTCATAGGAGAGTGGGGCTTTTTTGCATTTCAGATCATTTCATGAGCTATCATGACATCCCTCAGTTTGTGAGGGTAAATGCGAGGGGTGCTGTGTGCTAATCCCTCACGGATGCAAAGGTCATGAGGGATCTGAATGCGGCACTTTAATTACACACTTACTCCGACAGGCATAAACAATGCGCGCGCCAAGGAAAAACCGTACAAGCTGACGGACGGCGGCGGCCTGTACGTCGCAGTAGCGCCCACCGGTAAAAAGACCTGGCGCTATCAGTACGCGCTGGATGGCAAGCGGCCAGAGGTCACTATTGGCGGCTACCCCGAAATTAGCGTTGCCGAGGCGCGTGAAAGGCATGCTGAGTACCGAGCGCTCGTTGAGAGGGGAATAGATCCCGCGAAGCACAAGCAGGAAGAGAAGCGCGTCCGTCTGGCTCAATCCGACGACTCCGGCACATTCCTCGCATTTTCAAAAGTCTGGGTTCAGGAAAAATTACAGAACAAATCGGAGACGTACCGTACCCAAGCGGTGTCGATGCTTGCTCGGTTCGTCTGGCCGGAAATTGGCGCGAAGCGACTTTGCGATATTAAGCCAATGGATATATTGAAGATCATTGAGAGGCGGCGTGAGACACCGGTAACAGCAGAGCGTATTCGTGGCTACGTCCAGCGCGTGTTTGACTATGCAATCCAGAAGTTGGTTGTTGATGTGAACCCTGCATTGCCTTTGCGTGGTGTCATCGAGCGGCCACCAGTTGAGCACCATCGTCACCTCGTTGGAAATGAAATTGGCGCCTTCTGGCTTTCCCTTGCCCGACAACGGGCTCACTTTATAACTCTCGCGGCAGCGAAGCTTCTGGTGTTTTCTATGTGCCGAAAATCAGAAGTGCTGCGGGCGCGCTGGAAGGAGTTCGATCTCCAAGGTGCCACATGGGAGATCCCTGCGGAAAGGATGAAGGCGAGGACGGCTCATCGCGTCTATCTGCCTAAGCAAGCGGTAGAACTGCTTCAGTTACTTCAAAAACTGACTGGCAAGGGAGAGTATGCATTCCACTCAGTTCAAGGCGTTACCGTCCCACTGGCAGACGCAACGTTGAATCATTTGTTCAAGCGCTTGGACTTCGGTGTGGATAGTTTCTCTCCGCATGGAACTCGCGGAACGGCGGCTACTTTTCTTCGCGAGCACGGTTTTAGCAGGGACGTGGTGGAATTGCTTCTGGCGCACAAGGAGCGTAACCAGGTGACGGCCTCGTACCACCATCACGAATTGGAGGATGAACGGCGGCGCGCGCTCCAGTATTGGGCCAATCAGTTAGATGTGCTGGCTGCGGTCGAGAAGGAGCGACATGCAGCTTGACTTCGGTCAAAGCACTTGGCGTTGACATGCGCCAAAAGCTGATCCACCACTTTTGACCGCTTGCCTGGAATTTATCCCCACAACAGTAGCGCAATGTTTAGACTACTGCTTTGACTATTAGGCTGGCGCAGTGCCAGCGAATCAATAATTTGAAAAACGATGAAGACTGAAAACGACGTGGAAGAACATCCCAATTGGCTATCCTTCGAACGCCTCATGCTGCTGAATGAAAATCTTACGCAAGTTGAAAGGGCCGAGCTGTTGGCCTGGGAGGCAGCCAATGTAAAAGGCGATGGCGTCAAGAGCACAACGGACTGGCCAGGATGGCAAGCCGTCATCACCCGCATATCTCACTGAGAAAAAATCAATGAAAACGAAGTTCAATCGAGGCAGGGCTTACCACGGCAGCGGCGCTGTTACCGAAGGCAAGCTAAAAGGTGAGACCGACACTGATTATTTTTACTTCTTCTGTCCGCGCTGCGAAGATCGTCATGTGATGCGGTTGCTTGATTACTCACCTCACGTGGAAACGAGCGAGAATGAATACAACGACCAGACAAAATCAAAGGCCCTGAAAGGATTCACGCTTGTATTCCAGTTGCATTGTGAAAGATGTGGCCTAGAAGATTTTGTCAAACTGTCGAATTTGGGGTGGCAAAGTGGACAGCTATCGCCGACAAAGTAGCTAAGGGAAGGGGACGCTATGAAATTCAGGGAAGTGGTCTCGCGTATTACCGGATTGAGTGTTCCGATATTCGGAGTTCAGTGGAATCCTACTGAGGCGGAGTGCTCTGTAGCGCAACGCCTACTGGCCTTTTTGGAAGACAGACGCGTCTTATTTGCTCCATCCGAAATGGAAGTGCCTCAGTACTGTGTGGAGTCTGTGCTAAAAATTCGGGAACTCCTCACTGCCGAGCTTGGAAAACTAGACGCCGAAAGTGAAGTGGCGCTTTGTATGCGGGCCATGCGTGCTGCATGTCGAAAGTTTTTGGCTACTGTAGAGGCAGATGACCGCCGAGCCATCCATTTTGGGGCTCATCAAGGGCACTATGCAAGTTGGATATTTAACGGCGCTATCGGTGAGCTTAGAGGGGTCTTCGGTATCCACATTGCACGCCTTGCCGCATCACACGGCTTGGACGTAGAAGATGAGCTTTCCACAATCCTTCCTTTTGTCGCTAGCGAGTCATGACTAGGCCAACGATGACGGTCAATGTGCAGCTGCTAAATGACGTAGCGGAAAAATGTCGTCTTGGCTTTCTGAGCTTGCAGGATGAAGTGGGGTCGATGTTCAAGGACTTTCCACAAGGGGCATGCGGCCCTGCGGCTGAAATCGTTGGGCGCATTATGAAGGAGCAGACGGGGTACGATGGCGTCTATGTTTGCGGCAGTGGCCATCCCCGACTCCGGCCCAATCAAACTCACGCCTGGTATGAGATGGGTAACTACATCATCGACGTCACGTATGACCAGTTTGAGGACACAGGACTCTCCGGATGGATCTTTGTTCGTGGAACTGGATGGCACGCCGAATTCGTGGATTTGGATCGACGAGCTGGTTTCTGCATGCCATCGGGATGGCCTTGCTACCCATTCGATGGGTATCAAGCGATTAAGGCCGAACTGACTGCATGAATAGTGAATAGAAAAAGCAGATCGTAGCTTGCCTCGTATCGTATTGGTGTCGATCAATCTTCGAAGAAGCGACCATATAAGGGGACTGCCGTGCAAACTGGCGCCGAACACTACTTCATAAGCAACAAAGAGTCGGCCAAGTGGAATGGCTTGCAGCTGCTACAAGTGATGCTTGCATGCTCTTCCTGCGGTCACGTATGGACGGCGATGAGCGGACAAGGACGGCGAGGCGTCATTCGCTCCGCACTGGGAGGGTTTCTCACGGACTGCCCCGAATGTGGCAAGTCCGGCCCGATTGACATTGAAATTGGCTAAGACCAAGCCACGCCTATAGCTATGCCAGACCTCTACCACGTGACAGACCTATCGTTGAACGCCGGCGCCCAAATTCTACCTGGGCGGTTTGGGGCTAAAGTCTTGAATCGGGATCATCCGCTCCATCGGCGCGAGCATATTATGGATGAGTACCGACTGGCCCATACACAGGTGGCAGTTTCTCGATTGGCATGCACGTATGCCTTCGAATCACTAGCGGACGCCATGGGCTATCGAAAGCCGCACGAATTCATTTACCTTGTTCAACCTGCATATGCAGACGCGCCACGCTTTCGTGCGGATATGGTGCTTGTAGGGTGGGTTGGCGAATATCTGGAAATGCCGAAGGGTCTCGAACTCAATCTGGCGCGATATTGGTCATCCGACCTCTGTAGTACTTTCAAACCTGACGCTACGCCGACCATAGAAGTACTGTTAGGCTGCCCCCTTGAAGTCATTGAGCAACTTGCCTGCCCCTGAGGTACAAGGCAGTATGTGAGGCATCGAAATAGCCGGGAACGGATAGTGATGTAATTGGCGTAACTGAAGTGATGTGCAGTAGTTGACACTCGATCTGACTTTGGCTGGAGGGGTTAGAGTTCCCCGTGGCCCGCTTTCGGCCAACCAGCAGGCGGTGGTAGAACGCCAGCGTGGATTGGGCGAGTGTTGTTTAGCGGCTTGAGTATCGGATGAATAATGATGAGCGATGAGTTCCTTAAGAAAATTAATGGTTTCAGCCGGACGTTCGTAATTCGTTCCAAGAACGGTTCCCTTGCGGCTGCGGCTGCGATGGGAATGATGGCTGCTCGAAGCCAAACGACTGGCCCCTATTTTCGTGTCTCTGATTTATTCATCCCGAATGTAGATAGCCTGGCTCTTAGTGAGAGCAATATCAATTCTGATCCCAAACAGATCGATGCAGATTTCAAACGTGATTGGGTGAGTTACCTGCGATCTACTGCTCTTCCTGCTTGCGACCTTGAGTACGAGGACTCATGTACGCCAAGTAGAAACACCATACGCTTTCTAAATGCGCAGCGCCGTCGCATACCGGCGATTAAGCCCCGAACCATTCACGAATCTCGCGAACTTACTATACCCTTGGAGTTTCGGTCGGATTACGAAAAGCTTGTAGCGGTCATTCTGGCAGGCGGCGATCTCAAGCCATACCTCAGCCGCGCGATTCTCAATGGGCGCTCAGACAAGAATGACCGATTGCTCAACTCGTGGGGAATACATCATTTGCATTTTCGTCCGGATGGTGCGAATCAACTATTGTTCTGCGTGATAGCAGAGTCCAGCGTTTACATGATTTCAGTACTGCCTCACAACGATTGGGTCAATACTCAACTCCTGCAAATTCTGCATGATAACTGGCCCGCGCTTATCGCTGATGCCAAGCACGGTGGTTTGCTCCCGGAAGTGTTCTCCGCTGGCGAGCGCTCGTCACTACGTAACTACAATGCCAATTTCCCGATTACGGTTGGTGATGGCACTGTGTATCTTCCTCCTGCGGGAGGAACAATGGCATCCGGAGATTCGCAAGAGGATATGGTCAATTGCGATAAGATTTTTTCAGAGCTGGATTATTGGCAGGGGATCATTACTCGCGAGGCTTTAGCGATTCGTATGGCGCTTGATGTTCCCGCCGGAAGTAGGTTGGTTGTCCGTATGGCTTACAACAATCGTGATTGCTGCTTTTATGATGCTACGCATGGAATCCGACTCGGTGGATTTGCCACCGATGGCCAAAGCTGACTATGCTTCACTTCGGCTGAGTTAGTTCGATTAAATTGTCCGTTTGGGACTGGAAGCTGCCGCAACCAGACGCAACCTGTCGGGTTACGTCTGAGCTAGTAAGATTTATAAGCTATCTGACGCGGATACTCTTAACTTCTGTCAAACTTGGCCTGCTGAATTCTTTGTTATCGTAACGTCACAAAATAACTGCGCAGATTTTTCCATGAGTCAACAAGACAGGTTCGAGTTCTTTGAGAAACTTTATTTCCACGAGCTAGAGGCCCGCGAACAGATGACCACTCGCTTACAGATTCCATTAGCACTTCTGATTTCCACAATCGGTGCTCTTGGCTTCATGATCCAAAACCTGGATCGCGATCTGACGAGCTGGTGGGTGTATGCTTTCGTTGCTGCGCTTTTCTTGACGACTGCATTTATCTTGCTGAGTGGTTACTTTTGTGTGCAATCGGCGTGGGGCCATGAATACCAGATGACTTCCTTCTCAACGGAATGGAAGGACTATCATGATAGTTGCGTGCTGACGTTTCAAGGTGAACCCGAATCGACAAGAGAAAAGCTCATCGATGATGCATTCAACGAAACCGTTCAAACCAAGTACATCGAGTGCGCCTCAAACAACGCCGCTATAAATGCCGACAGGGCGTTCAAGTTTCACCTCACAATTAAGTACTTTTTGTGGGCGATAGGGTTTACATCCCTTACATTTGCCTGCTATTTTTTTGGTTCATTGGATAAATCTGTTCGCAGCAAACCGACAGAAGTTAGCATTGTTTCTGCCGCGCCCTTGAAAGGAATCACTATGACAACTAAGCCGTCACCGCCACCACCACCACCGCCACCACCGCCAACACGGTTTGTGCGCGATGATCGTCCTTCGACTCCACCACCGGCACCGAAAAACAATGGCAAATAAACCTGCGCCACCACCACCGCCACCACCGCCGCCCACAAGATCGGTAAAGACGGAGGTGCCTCCTGTGAAGCGTTCTTAGATGCCGAGAAGTTTCAAGAGGGAATAGTACGTAAACCTAAAAGGGGACGGTCCGCCGTCCCTTTTTCCTTTCCTTTGTGGGCCCGACGACTTAAGTCAGTGCCAGCATTACTTCACGCGCCAAAGATCGATACTCAAACGCCGAGATCGAGTCGGGGGCAGCATCTAGTAAGAGGTGATATTTCTCATTCGGAGCAAAGGCGTGACCGACTTTTGTGCGTGCATGTCGATGCGCGCAAGTCAAAACTGTATGAAATGCTGGGAGACCAAAATCTGCCAGGCGATTGTGGATGCCCCAGCCTCCTTCGTCTTCGTCATCAACGTTCACCAGTAGCGACCTAATCTTAGGGAGCCCAGTAGGTTCCCAATTTTTTTCCAAGGTCTCGCCATACCTGGCCCTGGCAGACAGATAGGCGGCCCAATGCTGCGCGTCGAAAATAACGACGATCAGGTTGCTTAAAGCAAGCGCAGTCTCCAACTCGACGGCATCGTCCAGAATGATGACATCGAAGTCACTAGCCAGGCGCTCTAGTTGGGCTTCCGAGGTCTCTTTGTTTTTAAGTCGGTGTAGTTCTCCGGCAGCGATGAAGTAGTCAATGCCGGAAACCAGCAGATGGCCGGCAGCATCCAGCACTTTTTTTCGGATAAGCTCTTCGCGGAGTTCGCTGGTTTCGGATGGGTGCAATTGCACATTCATTTCGGACAGAATGGTCGGATTCTCGAATGTAAATCGCTCCGGCACGAAGCCCGCGCCATTTGTAATAATCATCGTCCTCTTACCTTCAAGCGCCAAGACGCGCCCGATTTCCAAGGAAATTGAAGTTTTTCCGCTGCCACCGGTTCCGGATAGCAAGGTAATTATGTGAGCAGTTTGCTTTGGCATTGTTCCATCTTGGCGGGTTGGTGGGTATGGCAAGCTATGTTTAGTGCAAAAGAGCTCCAGGCGCCCGGCTGGGATTGGGCGAAAGGACCGGCGCGACTCCGCTTCATAGGCCTGCCAGGTGCGTAGTGCTACGCGTGCGGCGTTAGCTGCCGTTTGGGCGGTTAGCCCGCATGACAACCTCAGCCTCTTTAAATCTTTGGGCGAGATTTCCATTCAGTTGGCTTGAGTGATTTGCTGTTGGAACTGTAGTTCCGTACCGTCTACCAGGCAATACGCACATTGTGCGCAAAACCCCTGTGCGTGCATCAAAACGCATCAATTTTTGGCGGGTGGAAGTGCCCGAAACACCGCAGTTTTGCGGGTTTTTTGTTGGGGGCGGCGGCGCATCAAAACCTTCGACTTCATTTCGGCCCGCAGGCGGGAGGGGCCTCCGAAAGCCAGGCTCAAACTTATGGCGAGGCACTCTAGAGCGTCCGCGAGTCAACATGGCCTGGAGGCTAAATAGAATGAGAAAACTGTAACAGTTCGTAACATTTTTAGTTGCCGTTTGGAAATATCATGGATTGGAGGGGCACACTCGTGGAAATTCGGGGTGTGTTCATGGAAGATTTTTCTCGCCTGATGGAAATTGACGTGTCTTGATGGAAATTTGCTGAACTTTGGCCGAACTTGTACTTTCGCCTCAATCCACGGCGTTTTCCCTATCCCCCCCTTTGTCTTCCTGAAAAACACGGTTCAAGATGCGCTCCATCGATGCAATTCAGGTCGTTGCATACCGTTTCATAGGAGAGAAAAGTCCATGACTGAAAACCAGCACATTAGTTCATTGCCCGAAACCGGCTTCATTCGTCAGCCGCAGGTGCTTCACATCGCGTCGTTTTCTTCGACTACGCTTTGGCGCCGCTGCAAGGCTGGGACGTTCCCTCAACCCATTCGACTGTCGGCGCGTATTTGCGTCTGGCGAGTAGAGGACGTCCGCGAATGGGTAAAGGCTCAGTGGACGAACGAAGTGCCAGCCGCCTGGTCATTGAATGCAGCGAAAGTGTGAGCTTGCAATGATCAATTTCGATTTTTCTGCGGCGGCTCGCGCCGGCGCAAACGCAACTTCGGCCGAAGCATTGGAGCTGCTGCAGCGAGGCGTCGTTGCGCCAAGCGAAGGGCACGTATATACTCGACGCATCACCGAAAAAGAGGTGGTCCGGGGTGAGAGCCGGAAAGTTCCAGGGCGGACAGCCGCAACCAAGCGGTTTTTTTTCGTCTGTATTCCTCTGCGCGCCGTTTCCTATGGGCGGGCTTTGGTAGGGGTGCGCTCGCGCACGCCGGTTCCCTTGGACGCCGGTCTCTCAACCTTGCCATTTGCCCGCCCCCCCCATTTGAGAGTGGGGACGCGGGTTCTTCAACCCGTCCAAGGAGGCCTGTCTATGCGCCAGAGCGTTGCTCAACCTGAGCAGTTTTCGTTTTTTGAATTTTCCAATGCCTTGCAGCGAGGTGTGCGATGAACATGCGCGCACAGTCCAGCCGCTTGATGGCGCAACTTAACGAAGCTGGCCAAGAGCTGCAGCATATCTCCGGCCACATTGCCGTTGCGGAGCAAGACCTTGGCACGGTTCAGCTGCTGTCCACTGCATTCGCTGACCTTGTAATGCACCTTGGCGATGCCAACATGACCGTGACCATGCCAGCAAAGCAGGTTGGTGCAATTCTAGTGCATCTTATGGCGCATATCGAGAACTCGGTCGATGCCTTGGCAAATGCCTCTGCTCAGATTGAAGTGCTGCGGAACCAAATGCGTGAGGTGGCTCAATGAACGCCTTGCTCGACCACCAGCGCATTTCGGATGCTTTGTCGACCATCCCTTCAGACATCGCATACGAAGACTGGTGGCGCGTTGGCGCAGCTTTGAAAAGTGAGCTGGGCGAGGATGGATTTTCGCTCTTCGATAGCTGGAGCAGTCAAGCGGACTGCTATTGTGAATCGGAGGTCCGCAGCAAGTGGCGCTCATTCGACAAGATTACCGATATCCGTATTGGCACTCTGATCGAATTCGCGAAGCGCTACGGATATGAACCCGTCGGGGCGCCGGCATCAGATCTGGCGTTGGTTTCGCAGCGAATCGCTGCGCATAAGGAGCGGGCCGAAGTGGCTAGGCGCGAAAGCGAAGCCAGATCGGCTCAAGCTGCTAATAGAGCGCAGGCGATTTGGAGCGGTGCTTCTTCGGCGGTGGACGCACATGCCTACCTGCGGAAAAAGGGCGTCAAAGCGCATGGGCTAAAAGTCTTTGCTGGGGAGTTTGCCGTCAACGGTATGTCTTGCGACGGCGCCATACTCATCCCACTGCATAACGCCGATGGCGCTCTTACTTCGTTGGAGTTTGTGTCCGCTGATGGAGAAAAGCGATTCCTGCCAGCCGGGATAAAGTCAGGTTCCTTCCACATCATTGGCGGTGACGCAAAAATTGTCGTGATTACTGAGGGGTACGCTACCGGCGCCTCTGCTTTTGAAGCTACAGGTTATTGCACGTATGTGGCTTTTGATGCCGGCAACTTACGCTCCGTTGCCTTGGCAGTAAAAACTAAACACCCCAATGCAGTCATAGTTCTGGCAGCTGATAACGACGCAAAGCCCGATGGTAGCAACCCCGGTGTTAAGGCAGCAACGGAGGCCGCCCGCGTCTGTAATGGTGTAGTGGTTGTTCCACCGCGCGGCATGGATCTGAATGACCTGCAGGCGCGTGATGGCTTGGACGCCGTAAAAGACCTGATTGACGAATCGTTGCCTGCGGCATGGCCAGCCCTGGAAGAGCGCCCATGCTGGCGCGTGTATTCCGACTGGCAGGTTGTGGATGGCTTAAAGCGTAAGCCTGGTGTGTGGCATCACAACTTCAAGCAGCGCGACGAGCAGGAGCCGGTGCAAGTTGATGAATGGATCTGTTCGCCGTTGTTCGTTGATGCGACAACGTCGGACCGCGAAGATGACAAATATGGCTTTCTGCTTCGTTATGTGTCGCGCCGCGGCGTTTGGAAAAAGTGGGCAATGCCGGCTGAAATGTTAGCAAGCGATGGCGCCGATGCTCTGGGCATATTGCTTGCCGGAGGTGTTGAAATTTCTCAGCACAAGAAGCGGGAAGTGCTGCGCTATATCGCCAGCCAGCATCCAAAGCGCCACATGCGTGCAGCTACGACGACTGGCTGGAACTATGGCGCCTTCGTATTGCCCGATGAAGTAATCGGTGATGACGACGTTTGGTTTCAGGCGGCTGGTAGGACAGCGCCATACGGCAAGGCCGGCACTTTGGAGGGCTGGAAGCAAGGCGTCGCGGCTGTCGGCAATGGCAATCCAATGGTCATGCTCGCTATTTCGTCAGCATTTGCTGGTGTGCTTCTCTCGCCACTCTGTATTGACGGCGCCGGCTTGCACATTTACGGCGACTCCAGTACCGGGAAGACAACAGCCCTGGTGGCCGGAATCTCTGTCTGGGGCGGGCACTCGTTTCGTCGGCAGTGGCGTGCTACAGCAAATGGACTTGAAGGGGCGGGGGCAATGCACACGGACACGCTTCTCGCGCTAGACGAAATCGGGGAGTGTGCGCCGCGTGATTTGTATGAAGCTGCATATGCGCTTGCAAACGGAACTGGCAAGAGCCGGGCAAATAAGCACGGTGAGGCGCGCACGGCGGCGCAATGGCGCGTGTTTGTTCTCTCGACCGGGGAAACGACTATCGCGGCTCGTATTGCGTCTGGCGGTATTGAATCCAAGGCAGGGCAAGGGCTCCGCATTCTAGACCTGCCGGTTTCGGGGAGCTACGGGTTGTTCGACAGTCTGTGCGGCATGGACTCTGGTGCGCGGCTTTCGGACTCCCTTCGTGACGCAGCAACCAAGAACTATGGGCATGCTGGTCGCCGCTTCGCTGCCAGTATTGCCGAGGCGCGCGAGAAGGGCATTGATTTATCTACGCGCCTGGTAGAAGTGCTGGCGCAGTTTGAGGCGCCTGACGGTCAGGAGCGCCGTGCGGCGCGAGTCCTGGCGGTGGCCGCTTTGGCCGGTGAACTAGCCACCGAGTTCGGGATTACTTGTTGGGTAGCAGGGGAGTCAACCAGGGCAGCGGTTCAAGCATTCCGCCAGTGGCAGTCGCAGCGCGGTGCTGCAGGGCATAGCGCCGAGCATATCGGAATTCTTCAAGCCGTTTCGGACTTCATTGATCGATGCGGTGATGCTCGATTCTCGGATATTTCCGCATTGGCTGTGACGCAGCTGCCAATTCGTGATCGCGCGGGCTACTGGAAGACCGAAGCAGGAAGGCGCCTTTATCTCTTCACAGCTGCCGGCATGAAGGAGGCGATCAAGGGATATGACCTGAACCGTGCCCTGGCGTCATTGGATGCAGCAGGGGCTATCGCAAGAAAGGCCAACGGTAAGAATTCTGTGCCGCTCGCCACTCCAGATGGCCGCCGCACGCGCCTCTATGTAATCGATCCGGCGAAGCTTGAGGTCTGCACGTAATGCGGGTGGATCATTGAAGTGAGTACGCGTACTAATAATAGGTGTTCCTTAGTGTTCCTAGTGTGTTTTCTTTCTTATTCAATCGCTTGCATATGGAAGTGAATTCATGGACAGGTGTTCGTAGGTGTTCCCAGGTGTGTCAGAACACCTGGGACACCACAAGACAAATTCGTGTTCCTGCGCAAGTCATTGAATTTTCATGAGAGAACACCGCGAACACGCCGAACACATTACGGGAGGAGGAATGTAAAGACTTCAGAGCAGTGAAGAGGGCGAGGGGCAGGTAGCCGGACGCAAGAATTTGCCCTGGCTGTTTATTTGAACCAGACCGCAGCCCAGTCAAGGGCGGTGCGGCGACAAAATTGGAGTAAGCGATGAACTTGCAAGAGAAATTTGAAGCGGCGAAGAAAGCTCACGAAATGTCCATGGACACCCTTGAGCGTGCAAGCCAGGCGTATGTTGAGGTCGAGCCGACCTACGCCGAAATGAAAAGGAAACTTGATGAGCTGGAGCAGTCTAAGCGGGCGCAGATAGATATCATGGGCGCCGCCAAAGAACGGCTGGCGGCAGCCATGCTGACAACCATGGGGAGTATGTCGGACGAGGTAAGAGAGGCGCTGGCGGCGCGCCGGACTGCTGATGATCTTGTTGATCAGTTCGATGAGCTGGTCGCAATTGTGAATAAGCAGGTCCCAGGGGTGCATATCGAGATTTCGGCTGCTGCGAGTACCTACCTGCACGCCTACGAACACGCGGTGTCGACTTGGGCAGAGAAAAATGCACTCGGCGTACTTGTCGATTGTGGTGACCGTCTCGCGCAGGCTATGTCCGTGCAGACGAATTGCCGTCGCGTCGTGCTTCGCGAACTGGACTACCTCTGCGACAACTACCGGAACGAACTGACCCCGTATAAGGATCTTATTCCAGCGCCACAGCTTGGGGCGCTTCCCTTAGCTGAGATCCTCTCTCCCGCAGGTATTTCGCGGATGAAGGCGGAGATCGCGGCTGCAGCCTAAAGGGGCTGCAAGGTAAGGAGGGAAGGGTGTCTTCTCTCCATCAACATAAGAAGGAGGCGCAAGCCAATGCGAATCACAATCAAGTGCCCAATCTGCGCATCTCGCTCCGTCGCGCGGAGCAGCCAGGAGTTGTCCGTCACATTGCGGGAGATTACCTATCGATGTGAGAATGACGAGTGTGGGCATATCTATATAGCGCAGCTGGAAGTAGTGCGGACTCTCGTGAGATCGGCAATCCACAATCCAGCAGTGTCGATCCCGCTCAGTAAGCACGTATCACGGCGCCAAGCGGCCGAATTGGTACAAACTGCATAGTTACCCCCCACCATTCCGACCAATTCACGCGCGCCCAGTCCCGGGCGCGCTGCCATTCCAGACCCTGCGCGTAGTACAGCAGCTTGGCCGCATCGGCCAACTTCGCCAGCCAGCCGGCTTCTTCTGTACGCGTTTTTCCATTCAGTATCCTTTGGTATGGAAGATCCCATTGGACCTGGTTTATGGGGCCGGTTCCTCTGGTGGTTTTTTCGTCCCGCTCATCACGTATAGAATTGTCTCGACGTCATGACGCGGCGCGCTTTCCTGACTCGCTGAACTCATAAGCTGAGGTACTTTGAAAGGACCTAACAATGTTGTGCTATCCCGTCACATTGACACCCGATACTAACGAAACTCAGCTGGTGGCGTTTGTTGACTTCCCCGACGTCCACTCCGTGGGCGACACTGCGGACGGCGCCCTGTGCGAAGCCGTGGACGGCCTGCGCACGGCCGTCGAGATGTACATGGACGACCGACGTTCCGTCCCGCTTCCTTCTGCGCCGGCCGTTGGCCAGCAAACCGTCGCGCTGCCGGCAATGGAAACAGCCAAGGTGCTGTTGTGGAACGAAATGCTGGCTCAGAAACTGCGTAAGGCGGATCTGGCGCGCCTGCTGGATGTCTACCAGCCACAGGTCGACCGCTTGTTTGACCTGCGTCACTCATCCAAAGTGGACCAGATCGAACAGGCCGCCTTAGTTATGGGCCGCCGCTTGAATGTGGAGCTGGTGTAACGGCGACATGGCCAAGTCCCTGGTGTGTTCCGCCACTGACATGCGCACCGTGGCGCAATGCATCGACGGCTGGCGTTGGTGCATAGTGCCGCGCGGCCGCGAGGAGTTTGTAGTGCACTCGACCCAGCAAATGCCCGAGGCCTTATGCGGTCGCGGACTTGTCTGGTGTTAGTGAGGGAATAGGTGAGGTATTGCTGAGTGATTTTTTATGCTATGTTTATTTAAATCAACGGGTTGGGGTGTTTTAAATTGTATTGATCGAACAGATGTAATGCCGACGCAGGGGAGTATTCCCCTGCAGCGCAAAGCCCCATGCTCGCAGGAGGATGGGGCTTTTTCTTTTTATCCAGGCATTATTGCCGGACCTCGTCCAGCAGTTCCGGATGCCGATCCAGCAGCTTTAGCAGTTTGATGGTGGAGATATGCGGCCGGGCTTTGCCTGTTTCGTAACGGGAGAAGGCATTGGCGCCGCCGCCGAAAATTTCACCTGCTTCGCGCTGATCGAGGCGCAGCTTTCGGCGCACGGTCAGAATGTAGGCCGGATCAACAAGCTCGCTGTTTACCTTGCGCTGGAATTCGCCTAGCAGTTCGCTGAACCGGTCGACGGCATCGTGGTCCAAGGTGACCTCGCCGCAGCTGGCGCAGTGGTAGCCCCTCACCGCAGGAATGATTGTGTTCTGCCCTTTATAGGTATAGGGCATATCACGGGTGGCATGTGCCGGCGAGGGGGCGCCGCATCCGGGGCAATTCTTCATTTCACAGCTCCTTGAACGAAACGATTAATACATCGGCAATCACGGTCAGCTTTATGTAGAGTGCGATTCCGTCAGCCGTCCGGCCGTGGCGCTAGCGGTTGCTGTGACTTGCCCCGCTTCGATCAGGGCTTTTATCCTGGGAAGCTTGCAATGTGGTGTGCCTTTTTCCATATCATCATAACCTAATAGGGTTAAAATAACCAAATAGGGTAAAAATATGCCATGAAGTTGCTATTTTGTTAGGAGTAGCAGTATGGGAAACATCTTTAGTGAGCGTCTCATATTACGGCCTTGGGAGGCTGGCGATGCTGACGCGTTGGTGCGCATCAATGCCGATCCGCGCGTGACGGAATTTTTGCTTGGTCCCTTGTCACAGGCTCAGGCCGAGGAGTTCATCGCGGCCCAGAACGTGCAGTATGCGGCGCATGGCACCTGCCTGTTTGTCGCGACGTTGAAAGAGAGTGAAGAGCTGCTGGGCTTTATCGGCGTGCGCCGCCAGACTTTCGATGCGCCGTTTGCGCCTTGCTGGGAAGCGGCCTGGCGTCTGGCCGCGCCGCACTGGGGCCGTGGCTACGCTGGCGAAGGCGCGCAGGCCGTATTGCGGCATGGCTTTGACCAACTGGGGATGGAGGAGGTGGTCGCCTTTACTGTGCCGCAGAACCTGCGTTCACGGCGCGTGATGGAAAAGCTCGGCATGCGTCACGACCCGGCCAGCGACTTCGCACATCCAGCCCTCGCGCCTGATCATCCGCTGTCGCAGCATGTGCTGTACCGCGTTACTGCGCGGGATAGGTTGCCGCAGATGTAGCAATGCGCCGGTTTATGCAGTCAGATCGTATAGGTAGCGATGGCCGTCCCGCATCTCCCCATTTACCAGTGCAAGCTGCTCCACATACTCGCCTTGCGTAAAGCCGCATTTGAGCAGCACGCGGGCGGAAGCGGGGTTGTGGGCGGTGACGTAGGCTTCCAGTATTTGCAGTTGCCATTCCTCGCGCGCCAACTGCAACATGTAGCGCACGGCCAGCGTGGCGAGTCCGCCGCTGGCATTTTGCTCGGCGATGCGGTAACCGATTTCCGACGAGGCTTTGCTGCGGTCGATGTCCTTCAGATTGGCGCGCCCCACCACGGCGCCGCTGGCGTCGAGCAATAGGCTGGGGTGCATGGTGCCTTGCCGATAGGCTTCCAGACATTCTTCGATGTGGCGCACGATGCCTTCGGACGAATAGACGTCGGCTGGCCGCGCCGTGATGTGGCGTGCGAACCATGCCCGGTTTTGCAGCTCGAAGTCGAGCAGGGCGGGGGCGTCGTCGTGGCGCAGGGTGCGGATGGTGACGGTATTCATAGTTCCTTGATGTTGAGGTGGAAGGAGACGATTGCGCAGGCCAGCAGCATGGCGCCAGCGCAGGGCAGGGTGATGGCCAAGCTGACGTATTCATGTAGCATGCCCCAAAAGGCTGCGCCGGCAGCCTGCGCGCCAGCTACCGCGAGGATGTAGACCGACAGGGTGCGGGCGCGCAGCGCTTCTGGAAAAGCCGATTGCGCCTGTCCGTTGAGCGTGGTGACGATGAGCGACCACGCCAGTCCCGCCGCCAGCGCGGCAAGCAGCGGCAACGGCCAGAGACGCAGCAGCGGCAGCAGGATCAGCACTGCGCCGAACAAGGCTAGCGCACCCGCCAGCAGCCACGCGGCGGGCAGCCAGGCGCGCAGGCGGCCCGTCAGCAAGGCCGATAGCACGGCGCCTGCGCCCATGGCTCCCATCAGCATGCCGTAGGCGCTGCCTTCCATGCGCAGCGTGTCGCGTACGAAGAGCGGCAGCAGGGCGGTATAGGCGACCGAGGCGAAGAAGATGGCGCTGGACTGGATCAGTAGCCGACGATAGGAACGGGCTTGCCATGCGCTGTGGATGCCGAGCTGGAAGGCCGCCCAACTGAACGAAGAGCGGCGGTGTGTATCCGCCGCAGGCTGGGTAGGCGCGGCCGGTGTTGCGCGAGACTCATCGCTGGCGCGGCTCCAGCGCCAGCAAGTCCACAGCATGGCGCTGAGGGATAGCGCGTTCGCCAGGAACAGCGGTGCGGCGCCCAGCGGTTCGATCAGCATGCCCGCCAGCCAAGGGCCGAGCAGGGCGGACAGGTTGTAGCTCAGATTATTCAGCCTTGCCGCTGCGCCGATCTCCTCGTGCGTGACCAGGGTGGAGGTAGCGGCCTGCCAGGCCGGCAGCGAGAAGGCATTGCCGCAGCCAAGCGCAAAGGTCAGCAGCAGCACGATCGTGGCATCCGCATGGCCAGTCATGACCGCGAACGCCATGGCCGCTGCCGCCGCCATTCTGACGCCGCTCATGATCAGCAGCAGACGGCCGCGATGGAAGCTGTCGGCAGCCAGGCCTGCGGCCAGCGAGAACAGGAAAAGCGGCGCATACATCGCGCTGGGCATCAGCGCCACGGCCAGCGCGGAATCGCTGAGCGAGGCCAGCGTCCACGCGGCGGCGCAGGTTTGCGTCCACGTTCCCAGATTGGCCGCGGCATTGGCGAACCAGAGCTGGCGGAAGCGCTGGTGCCGCAAAGGCTGGAACAGGGAAACGGATTGCGCTTGCATGGAAGGCCGCGTTGGTGATCGTTGCGGCGAGTCTAGGCAGGGCTGGGGATGCGGTCAATCTCGATTGCCGCAATCAATATCGGCGCCGTTACAATGCGGGGATGAAAAAAGAATTGTCGGCGGCGGAGGCGGCGCGCATTCTCGGCGTCAGCCTGCCCACGCTGTATTCCTATGTCAGCCGCGGCCTGCTGGCGTCCAGCGCACGCGAGGCCACCGGCAGCAAATGCTACGCGCATGAGGAAGTGCTGCGCCTGGCCGCGCGGCGCGCCGATGCCAAGCGCGCCGGACATCGCGTGGCGGCCGCGATGGATTGGGGCGTGCCGGTGCTGGAGACTTCGATCTGCCGCATTGCCGATGGCACGCTGTCCTATCGCGGCCACGATGCTATCGGGCTGGCTGAAAGCGCAACGCTGGAGGAAGTTGCTTGCCTGTTGTGGGGGCATGCCGATGCGGGATACTTTGGCGATGTGCTGTCGCAGTCCGTGCATCCGCTGCCGCGCGGCGTAGGCGAGGGTGGCGATGGCGCCGCTCTGCCGCCATTAGAGCGGGCGCTTGCGCTGCTGCCCCTGCTGGCCCAACGTCAGCCGCAAAGTGCAGACGGCGGCAGTTTTTACGTCAACGGTGCGCATCTGATGCGGGTGCTTGCCAGCCTGCTGGCCGGCGAGGAGGTCTCAGCGCAGCCACTGCACCAGCAGCTGGCGCAAGCCTGGGGTGGGGATGCGGCGCAGGCCGACATCATCCGCGCTGCGCTGGTGCTGCTGGCCGACCATGAGCTGAACGCCTCCACCTTCGCGGTGCGCTGCGTGGCCTCCACCGGTGCCAGTCTGGCGGCGGCGCTGAGCGCAGGGTTGGCCGCGCTGTCCGGCCCGCGCCACGGCGGCGGCTGTGCCGAGGCGCGCGATTTGCTGGAGCGGGCCTTGGCACAGCCGGACCGGGAAGCGTTTCTGGCGGATGCCTGCCGCGATAATGAAAAGGCAAGGGAAATCCCCGGCTTCGCCCACCCGCTTTATCCGGCCGGCGACCCGCGTGGCCGCCACTTGCTTGAGCGCTTAAAGCAAATACCGAGGAAAGTTCCTATTATTCATGAACTGTTGAATATAGGAGACACTTTAGCTGCCCATTGCGCGGTCCAGCCCAATTCCGACCTGGCGCTGGCGATGATGGAAATAGCTTTTGCCTGGCCGCGGGGCGCCGGTCTCAGCCTGTTTGCCCTGGCCCGTTCGGCCGGCTGGATTGCCCATGCGGCCGAACAACTGGCGGATGGCAAGTTAATTCGCCCGCGCGCGCGCTATGTCGGCAAATTCGCCCCCGCGTGATAAAGTAGGGGCGAAAAAAAACCCCGCACGCGGGGTTTTTTAAATACACCAGGGAAACGCTTAGTTTGCCTGGATATTGGAAGCTTGCTTGCCTTTAGGGCCTTGCGTGACTTCGAACTGAACTTTTTGACCTTCTTTGAGAGTCTTGAAGCCGCTCATGTTGATTGCGGAGAAGTGTGCGAACAAATCCTCGCCGCCATCATCTGGAGTGATGAAGCCAAAACCTTTGGAGTCATTGAACCACTTAACGGTACCTGTTGCCATAAAAAGAACTTTCAATAAAAACGAATCACACGAGCCATAAAAGCAAGAAGCTTCCTGCCCCCTCCTCGACAACTCACTTCTTATCAACGTGTACATTTCTGCACTAAGTCGATACCGCATTGTTGGCGGAACAATTTTTAATGTCAAGCGCTTTTCTACCAACTTCGGTATTATTTTTGCAACAGATTAAAAAGCAACTCTTGTTTTCCGAAACTGGACCGCCATCTGCGGCAAGTCGAGAAAGCGCGTAAGATTGAAAACAAATGGAAAGCCCCCTCTAAATGGGGCGTTGCAACCCCGGCGAAAGCATTAGAATATAAGCGTATGGCAACCAAGCATGACACAGAAACAGTCCTGGAACGACAGACGCTGAAACCGCCGCCCATGTACCAGGTGGCGTTGCTGAATGACGACTATACC
The DNA here is from genome assembly GCF_013369485.1 of Massilia sp. BJB1822. Classification (GTDB taxonomy): domain Bacteria; phylum Pseudomonadota; class Gammaproteobacteria; order Burkholderiales; family Burkholderiaceae_D; genus Rugamonas. The sequence goes on along the minus strand of NZ_JABWEB010000011.1, from coordinate 40,035 downwards.
CCGATGGAATTCGTGGTCGCTATCATTCAAGAGTATTTCAACAAGGACCGCGAAACCGCGACGCAAATCATGTTGAGCGTCCACCGCCACGGCAAGGGAGTGTGCGGGGTGTTCTCAAAAGATATAGCTTCAACCAAAGTGGAGTTCGTTTTAACGCATGCACGCAAGGCAGGCCACCCCCTGCAATGTGTGATGGAGGAAGTATGATTGCGCAGGAATTAGAAGTAAGTTTGCACATGGCCTTTGTCGAAGCCCGGCAAGCGCGCCATGAATTCATCACGGTGGAGCACCTCCTGCTGGCGCTGCTGGACAATCCTTCGGCAGCCGAAGTGTTGCGCGCCTGCGCCGTCAACATCGAGGACTTGCGCAAGACCCTAACCAATTTCATTGGCGATAACACGCCGACCGTGCCCGGCACGGGCGAGGTGGACACCCAGCCGACGCTGGGCTTCCAGCGCGTGATCCAGCGCGCCATCATGCACGTGCAGTCCGCTTCCAACGGCAAGAAGGAAGTCACGGGCGCCAATGTGCTGGTGGCCATCTTCGGCGAAAAAGACTCGCACGCGGTGTACTACCTGCACCAGCAGGGCGTGACGCGTCTGGACGTGGTCAACTTCATTTCGCATGGCGTGCGCAAGGACCAGCAGGGCGATGCCGCCAAAGCCTCCGAAGGCGTGGACGAGGGGGCGCCGAGCGAAGGCCAGCAAAAGGAAAGCCCGCTGGACCAGTTCACCCAGAACTTGAACAAGGCCGCCACCGAAGGCAAGATCGACCCGCTGATCGGCCGCGAAGAGGAAGTGGACCGCGTGATCCAGGTCTTGTGCCGCCGCCGCAAGAACAACCCGCTGCTGGTGGGCGAGGCGGGCGTGGGCAAGACCGCCATCGCCGAAGGCCTGGCTTACCGCATCACCCAGAACGACGTGCCGGAAGTGCTGTCGAATGCCGTGGTGTATTCGCTCGATATGGGCGCGCTGCTGGCCGGCACCAAATACCGCGGCGACTTCGAGCAGCGCCTGAAGGCCGTGCTCAAGCAGCTCAAGGACAATCCGAACGGCATCCTGTTCATTGACGAGATCCACACCATCATCGGCGCCGGTTCGGCCTCGGGCGGCACGCTGGATGCGTCGAACCTGCTGAAGCCGGCCCTGGCGAATGGCCAGCTGAAATGCATCGGCGCCACCACCTTTACCGAATTCCGCGGCGTGTTCGAAAAAGACCACGCGCTGTCGCGCCGCTTCCAGAAGGTCGACGTCAATGAGCCGACCGTGGAGCAGACCATACAGATCCTGCGCGGCCTGAAGTCGCGCTTCGAAGAACACCATGGCGTGAAATATTCCTCCTCGGCCCTGTCGACGGCGGCCGAACTGGCGGCGCGCTTCATCAACGACCGCCATCTGCCGGACAAGGCCATCGACGTGATCGACGAAGCGGGCGCGGCCCAGCGCATCCTGCCGAAGTCGAAGCAGAAGAAAACCATCGGCAAGGCCGAGATCGAGGAAATCATTTCCAAGATCGCGCGCATCCCGACGCAAACCGTCAACCAGGACGACCGCAGCAAGCTGCAGACCATCGACCGCGACCTGCGCAATGTGGTGTTCGGCCAGGACCCGGCCATCGAAGCGCTGGCTTCGGCGATCAAGATGTCGCGCGCCGGCCTGGGCAAGCAGGACAAGCCGATCGGCTCCTTCCTGTTCTCCGGTCCCACCGGCGTCGGCAAGACCGAAGTGGCCAAGCAGCTCGCCTTCATCCTGGGCATTGAGCTGATCCGCTTCGACATGTCCGAATACATGGAACGCCATGCGGTGAGCCGCCTGATCGGCGCGCCGCCGGGCTATGTCGGCTTCGACCAGGGTGGCCTGCTGACCGAGGCCATCACCAAGAAGCCGCACGCCGTGCTGCTGCTGGACGAGATCGAGAAAGCCCATCCCGACATCTTCAACATCCTGCTGCAGGTGATGGACCACGGCACGCTGACCGACAACAACGGCCGCAAGGCCGACTTCCGCAACGTGATCATCATCATGACCACGAACGCGGGCGCGGAAAGCCTGCAGAAAGCCTCGATCGGTTTCACCAACACCAAGGAAACCGGCGATGAGATGGCCGACATCAAGCGCATGTTCACGCCGGAGTTCCGCAACCGCATCGACGCCATCATCAGCTTCCGCGCGCTGGACGAAGACATCATCCTGCGCGTGGTCGACAAGTTCCTGATGCAGCTGGAAGAGCAGCTGCACGAGAAGAAAGTCGAAGCCATCTTCAGCGAGAAGCTGCGCAAATTCCTGGCGAAGAAAGGATTCGACCCGCTGATGGGCGCGCGTCCGATGTCGCGCCTGATCCAGGACATGATCCGCAAAGCCCTGGCCGACGAGCTGCTGTTCGGCCGCCTGGTCGCCGGCGGCAAAGTGACGGTGGACCTGGACGAGAAAGACCAGATCAAACTGGACTTCCCCGAATCCGACGCCGCCCCGATGCCCCCGCCCGAAACGGTGGAAGTCGAATAAGCCCCTACCAAAACCCGCTCCCCGAGCGGGTTTTTTTATAGCTGAGTCCCTGTCCGATTGGGGTCAGACCCCAATCGGACAGGGACTCAGCCGTATTAGGGCCGGCGGGTGTTGTAAAGCAGCATCTGTTTTGTTTTGGGAACGAAAGATGTGACAGAATCAGGGTCCGATTTAACCAATGAAAGAGTTAATCTGACCATGAGTGTTTCTCGTCTTTTTGCCGGCCTGATGATGGCGGCTGGCTTGGCTTCGGCCGCTACCGCACTGGCGGCCGATGCGTACTTGCGTTTTCCTGCGATTCGCGGCGATGCCGTGGTGTTCACCGCCGAAGGCGATCTGTGGAAGGCCAGCGCGCGCGGCGGCCAGGCGCAGCGCCTGACCACGCATGCGGGGGCGGAAACCAATGCCGCCATCTCGCACGATGGCAAGTCGGTGGCCTTCATCGCTGCCTATGAGGGCGGGCAGGATGCCTATGTGATGCCGATCGATGGCGGCCTGCCGAAGCGCATTTCCTTCGAGAGCGCGTCGGTCACGGTGCTGGGCTGGTCGGCTCAGGGCGATGTGTTGCTGAGCACTTTGAATTCGACCGGGCCGAATGCGCACCGTGTCATCGCGGCCGTCAATCCGGGCAGCCTGGCGCGCCGCGTGTTCCCGGTGGCCGATGCCAACGATGCGGTGCTGGACGATGCGGGCAAGACCTTGTTCTTCACGCGCTTTGGCCTGGGCCTGACTGGCGACAACGCGAAGAATTATCGCGGCGGTGCGCATGCGCAGTTGTGGCGCTTCGACCTGGCAGGGCAGAAGGAGGCGGAAGCGCTGTTTGCCGGCGATCCGGGCAACAACCAGCGTCCAATGTGGTGGCAGGGCCGCCTCTACTTCATCAGCGATCGCGCTGGCTCGCACAATCTGTGGACCGCGCGTGCCGACGGCAGCGATGCGCGCCAGCTTACCCGGCACAAGGAATGGGATGTGCGTTCCGCCGCGCTGGGCGACGGCAAGATCGTTTATCAGTTGGGCGCCGATCTGCACGTGCTGGACCTGGCGCAAAGCAGCGACCAGCAGCTGAAGGTCAGCCTCGTCTCCGATTTCGACCAGCAGCGCACGCGCCAGATCCGTTCGCCGCTGGATAATCTGAGCAATGTGCAGCTCTCTTCGAAGGATGAGCGTATCGTGCTGACGGCGCGCGGCCGCGTCAGCATCGCCGGCACGGGCAGCCAGCGCCGCGTGGAGATCGCGATTCCCGAAGGCGCGCGCGCCCGCGACGCCGTTTTCAGCCACGACGACAAATGGGTGTATGCGATTGTCGACACCACGGGCGAAAACGAGATCTGGAAATTCGCCGCCGATGGTTCCGGCCATGGCGAGCAGCTGACCAAGGATGGCAATAACCACCGCTGGGCCTTGTATCCTTCGCCCGACGGCAAATGGCTGGCGCACACCGATAAGCTGGGCCGTTTCTGGCTGCTGAACCTTGCCAGCAAGGCCAATGTGGTGATCGACGACGCCGGCAAGTCCGGCGTGGACCAGCACGACGGCGTGGTCTGGGCTTCCGACAGCCGCAACCTCGCCACCGTGCGCGCCGGCAGCGACGAGCAGCGCGACCAGATCGGCTTATACAATCTGGAGGCGCAGCGCCTGGTCTTCGTCACCAGCGACCGCTTCAATTCCGACTCGCCCGTGTTCTCGCCCGATGGCAAATGGCTGTACTTCCTTTCGGCCCGCAATTTCCAGCTGGCGAATGGCGCGCCCTGGGGCGACCGCAATATGGGACCGGTGTTCGACAAACGCACCGGCATTTTCGCCCTGGCTCTGCAACCCGGCAACCGCTTCCCCTTCAAGCCGGACGATGAGTTGAGCAAGGCTGCCGCCAAGCCGGCCGAAAGCCCGGAGGAAAAGGCGGCGGAAAAAGCCGTGGAAAAAGCGGCGGAGAAGGCCGCCGAGAAAGCGCCCGCGAAAGCGGCGAAACCAGGCCAGCCGCCCATCGTCTACGAGGGACTGGCGCAGCGCCTGTTCGAAGTGCCGCTTGCGGCGGGCAATTACCGCAAGCTGGCGGTGGACGATAAGCGCCTCTACTTCCTCGAACGCGAAAACGACGGCAAGAGCGCGCTGAAAACCCTGAGCATCGGCCGCAACGGCCCGCAGCCGGAAGTGTTCGCGCCGAATGTGCGCGACTACGATCTGTCCAGCGATATGAAACGCATCTACTACCGCACCCAGGCCGGGAATGGCCCTGGCGATATGCTGATCGTGGACGCGGGCGCGAAGCAGCCCAACGATGTCAGCAAGGCCAAGGTGAAGGTGGATGACTGGGCGCTGATTTCCAATCCGCGCCTGGAGTGGAAGCAGATGTTCGGCGACGCCTGGCGCATGCACCGCGACTTTCTGTACGACGCGAAGATGCGCGGCGTGGACTGGAATGCCGTGCGCGCCAAGTACTCGCCGCTGGTCGAGCGCGTGACCGATCGCGCGGAGCTGAACGACCTGCTGGGCATGATGGTGTCCGAAGTCGGCGCGCTGCATTCGCAGGTGCGTCCCGGCGACATTCGCAAGCCCGCGCCGGAAGGCGCGCCGGCCGGTCTGGGCGCGGTGCTGTCGCGCGTGGCGGATGGCTACCGTGTCGATCATATCTATCGCGCCGAGCCTGAGCTGCCGTCCGAACTGGGGCCGTTGGCGCAGCCCGACGTAAACGTGGCGGAAGGCGACATCATCACCTCGGTCAATGGCAAATCGGTGCTGGAGGTGCGCGATATCGCCGACCTGCTGCTGAACCAGTCCGAGCGCCAGGTGCTGCTGCAGGTGAAACCGGTGAAAGGTCCGGCGCGTGCCGTGATCGTCACCCCGGTGCCGCTGATGAAGCAGGCCGCACTGCGCTACAGCGATTGGGAGCAGGGCAGGGCGCGCCAGGTGGAGGCGGCATCGAAAGGCCGCATCGGCTATCTGCATCTGCGCGCCATGGGGCCGCGCGACATTGCCTCCTTCGCCCGCGATTTCTACGCCAATATCAACCGCGATGGCCTGATCATCGACGTGCGCCGCAACCAGGGCGGCAATATCGACAGCTGGATCATCGAGAAGCTGCTGCGCAAGGCCTGGGCTTTCTGGGCCTCGCCGGTGAGCAAGCCGTCGACCAATATGCAGAGCACCTTCCGCGGCCATCTGGTGGTGCTGGTCGATGAGTTGACCTACTCCGACGGCGAAACCTTTGCCGCAGGCGTGAAGGCGCTCAAGCTTGGCCCGCTGGTTGGCAAGCGTACTGCTGGCGCGGGCGTCTGGCTCAGCGACCGCAATGGCCTGGCCGACAACGGCATGGTGCGCGCGGCCGAGAACGGCCAGTTCGGCATGGATGGACAATGGCTGATCGAGGGCGTGGGCGTGGCGCCGGATGTGGAGGTGGACAACCCGCCGCACGCCACCTTCAAAGGCCAGGACCGCCAGCTTGAAGTGGCGATCGACCTGCTGCAGAAGAAGCTGAAGGAGCAGCCGGTGCCGCCGCTGCGCCCGCAGCAGATTCCTGCGCTGAATGTCGGCCAGCCTGCAGCCGTGGTTGCGCCAGCCGCCGTGGCGCCTGTCTCCGGCAACTGGCGCTAGGCCTGGCCTAAAGCTCGCACTGCTCGCGCAGCAGTGCGGCGCGGCGGCGTGATACTTCCACGTTCACGCCGTCGTGCAGCAGCAGATGCATGCCGCCGCCGTCGGCGGCGCGTGTTTCCTGCACATGGTCGAGATTGACGATGTGGCGGCGGCTGGCGCGGAAGAAGCGGCCGCCATCCAGCTTCTCTTCCAGCTGGTTGAGGGAGCGCAGCATCAGCGGCTTGTTCTCTTCAAAGTACACGCGGGTGTAATTGCCCTCGGATTCAAACAGCCGTATCTGCTGCGCATCGACCAGCCAGCAGCGCTCCCCATCCTTGATGAAGATTTTGCGCGGCCCGCCCTCGGTGCGCGCAGGCCGCAGGCTGGCGGCATCTGTACGACCCAGGCGTAGGGTGGCACGTTCCAGCGCAGCCGCCAACCGCGCGGCCTGGATCGGCTTTTGCAGATAGTCGAGGGCATTGACCTCGAAGGCGCGCAGCGCATACTGGTCGAAAGCCGTGGTAAAGACCACTTCGGGCGTCACGTCCAGCGCCTCCAGCATATCGAAGCCGCTGCCGCCAGGCATCTGCACGTCGAGCAGCACAAGGTCGGGCTGCAAGGCCGCGATTTGCAGGATCGCCTCGGCCGCATTGGCGGCTTCGCCCACGATTTCGATCTGTTCATGCGAGGCCAGCAGGCGGCGCAACTCGGCGCGCGCCAGGCGCTCGTCATCCACCAGCAGTACGCGCATCATGCGGCCACCGGCAGTTGGGTCGCAGGCAGCTGCATGGTGGCGCGCACCCAGCCTTCGCTTTCGCTCAGATCCAGGCTGGCTTCCTTGCCCATGGCCAGGATCAGGCGCTTGCGCGCATTTACCAGGCCAACGTGGGTGGAATTGGAGAAGGGACGGATCGCGCCCGCATTCGCCACTTCAATCACGCTGCTCCCTTTGCCGCGCCGCGCCTGGATGCGGATCTCGCTGCCGCTGGCGCTCATTTCCACGCCATACTTCACCGCATTTTCGACCAGGGTTTGCACCGACATCGGCGGCACCGCCACATTTTCCATTCCATCCTCCACATCGATCCTTACCCGCAGCCGGTCTTCAAAACGGATCTTCTCGATGGCCAGATAGGCTTGCACGGCCTCCAGCTCCTGCGCCAGCTTCACGGTATCGGCTTGATCCGACTGCAGGGTGTAGCGCATCAGTGCCGCCAACTGGTCGATCATCAGGGCCGCCGCATCGCGGTTTTCGTAAATCAAGGCGCGCATGCTGTTCAGGCTATTGAAGAAGAAATGCGGGTTGACCTGGGCCTGCAGGGCGCGCAGCTCCGCATCCTTGGCCAGCAGTTCAAGGCGCAGGGTTTCCGCTTCAAAGCGGTTGGCGCGGCGCATGGACAGCGCCATCGAGTAGCAGATATTCCAGCCCAGGAAAGCACTGCCCCAGACGATCAGGGTGATGGGCAGCCAGCTTAGATCGCTGATTCTTTGCAGTAGAACGTGGATGGCCAAGGCCACGCTGACGGTTTGCAGCGGCCCCAGAACCAGGAAGGAGTAGAGCGCCAGCTTCCAGTTCATGCCCTTTGCCACCCAGCCGCGCCGCTTGGCGATGGCGCGCCACAAATGGCTGATGCCGATGCCGCTGATGGCCATCCACAGGCAGACCAGCTGCGTGCCTGCCATCAGTTTGGAATAGAGCAGCAGGTTGGCCAGGCCGACGAGCAGCCAGCCGCCCAGCTGGCAGATCCAGTACCAGTTCAGGCGCGCCAGCAAGGGCGGCTGCGCCGGGATTGCTGGCTGGGCGGCAGCGCTGCTCATTTCAGGAATTGCTCCATGCGGGCATACATCCATTCAGGATCGTCGTACATGATGAAGTGGCGGGCCGTGTCGGCCAGCTCGATTTGTGCGCCGCCCAGTTTCGCATATTGCGCCTTGAATGTCTCGGCAATCGCGGCGCGCGGCGCATAGTCCTTGTAGGCGATCCAGGTGCCCAGTACCAGCGTGGGCGCTTTGACGCGCGCCAGATCGCCGCGCAGATCGCTGGACATCAGCTGGTACATGGCGTTGGCCACGGTCTTGCGGTCTGACTGCTGGCCCCAGCCGACAATCCGTTCGGCGTCGGCTGGCGCCGTCACCATCGCGCCGACGGTGCGTATTTGCGAGATGGCGCGCGAGGCCTCATCCTGCGCCAGCATGCCGTCGCGCATGCGCGACGCCTGGCTTTGCAGCTGCTCCAGCGTAATGTCCGGCATTTGCGTCGCGCCGAGAGCGGGCAGGGAATCGACGATGACCAGGCGGCCCACCTTGTCCGGATGGTCGCTGGCCAGTTTCAGCGCCACGAAGCCACCCAGGCTATGGCCGACGATCACCGGCTTTTCCAGCTTGTTGGCGCTGATATAGGCGGCCAGCTCTTCTTCGACGGCGGGCAGCAGCGGCTGATCGATGGCGGGCTGGCCCGCGAAGCCGGCCAGGGTCAATACATGGCATTGGCGCGCGCCGCAGAAGCGCTTGACCGTGCCTTGCCACACTTCGCCGGAAGACGCCAGGCCGGGAATCAGGATCAAGGGCTGGCCCTGGCCCTGGCCCGTAACCTCGGCCTTGAAGGCTTTGGCGGCGAGGGCCGGGGTGGCGCTTAAAACCATGGCCGATGCGGCCAGCAGGGCTTTGACGGTGAACTTTGCTGCGCGTTGTGCGATGTGACGTTTCATGGTGTTTCCTCCTTGTGAAACGTAGACTATCGGCCGGCCGCTGCGGCGGCGAGCGCCGTCGTGATGAGCGGCGCATATCGAGGATGAGCGGCGCGCGTGGACGGGGTTCAGCCGGGATCGGCGCCTTCTTCGCGCAGGCGGCGCCACAAGGTTGTGCGGCTGATGCCGAGGTAGGCGGCGGCCGCATCGCGCCGTCCTCCGAAGCGGGACAGCACCTCGCTGGCGCTCTCCTGGCTATTGCCGCTCGCCGCGTCCAAGCCGGCTGCCTGGTCGCCGGCGAAAGCGGCCAGTTCGGGCGCCACGCCCAGCACGAAGCCCGGCGTCAGCGCCTGCAGCGGCTCGGCGGCCAGGAAGAGGGCCAGGCGCTCGGTCAGATTGCGTAGTTCGCGCACATTGCCGGGCCAGTTGTGGCGCGCCAGCAGCGGCGCGCAAGCGGCCACCTCGGCGTGCAGATTGGGATGGGGCCGCGCGCCCAATGCCGCCAGCGCATTCTTCAGCGACCATTCGGCCAGCGGCACGATGTCGGCGCCGCGTTCGCGCAGCGGCGGCAGCGCCAGGCGCAGCACGGCCAGGCGATAGAACAGGTCGGAGCGGAAGCGGCCTTCGCGCACCCGCTGCTCCAGATCGCAGTGGGTGGCGCTGATGATGCGCACATTGACGGCGATGGGCCGCGTGCCGCCCACGCGCACCACCTCGCGTTCCTCCAGCACGCGCAGCAGGCGGGTTTGCAAGGTCAGCGGCATTTCGCCGATCTCGTCGAGGAAGAGGGTGCCGCGGTTGGCCGCTTCGAACAGGCCGGCGTGGCCGCCGCGCCGCGCGCCGGTGAAGGCGCCTTCCTCGTGGCCGAACAATTCCGATTCCAGCAGCGATTCGGCAATCGCGCCGCAGTTCACTGCCACGAAGGGCCGGTTCACGCCCAGCACGCGCGGGCTTTCGCGGTGGATGGCTTGCGCCACCAGCTCCTTGCCGCTGCCGGTTTCGCCCTGGATCAGCACCGTGGCCGGCGACTTCGCATACAGCACCACGGCTTGTCTCACCTTTTCCATCGCCGCCGATTCGCCGCGCAGATCGTTCAGGCCATGCTTGGCGCGCAGCGTATCGGCCACCACGGTGCGCCGTCCCCGGTTCGATTCCAGCTGGGCCAGGCGCGCCATTTCCAGCGCATCGTCGAAGGCCTGGCGGATCGAGGCGGCCGAGTACACGAACACGCCGGTCAATCCCGCTTCCTCGGCCAGGTCGGTGATCAGGCCCGCGCCGACGATGGCCTTGATGCCGGCGGCTTTCAAATCATTGATCTGGGCGCGCGCATCTTCCTCGGTGGCATAGGTGCGCTGGGCGATCTGCACGCCGAAGGTGGCGGCGAATTCGGCCAGTTCCGGCATCTGGTCCTGGTAGGTGATGACGCCGATGCGTTCCGACACGCGGCGCGCCCTGGCCAGCGCCTGCATCATGTCGAAGCCGGAAGCCTTGGCGATCACCACCGGCACCGAGAGCCGGCCTTTCAGGTAAGCCGCGTTCGAGCCGGCCGCGATCACTGCGTCGCAGCGCTCGGTCGCCATGCGTTCGCGGATATGGCGCGCCGCCTCGTCGAAGCCCAGGTTGATCGGCTCGATGGTGGCGAGGGCGTCGTATTCCAGCGTGATGTCGCGGAACAGTTCGGACAGGCGCGACACGGAAACCGTCCAGATCACCGGTTTATCGTTGCTGTCCAGGGGCAGGGGAGTGGAGTGGCGCATGTTTCAATTATAGTTCATGAATGTTTCAATGTTTCATATTGAACGATGCACAGAGGGCGGCCGTGTTGCGTTGCGACTGGCAAGTTGCTGATTTTTATGTATTTTTATCTGCAAGGCAAAGCTGGCATGGCTTTTGCGTTAAAGCTGCCGATACCAACGTTCCATTGAGAAAGGTCTTCATGAGCCAATACTCCGCAGGCGCCGCCTTCCGCAAGGCCGTGCAGGAAGAATCCCCGCTGCAAGTGGTGGGCGCGATCAACGCCAACCACGCCCTGCTGGCCAAGCGCGCCGGCTTCCGCGCCATCTATCTGTCCGGCGGCGGCGTCGCTGCCGGCTCCCTCGGCCTGCCCGATCTGGGCATCTCCAATCTGGACGACGTGCTGACCGACGTGCGCCGCATTACCGACGTGTGCGACCTGCCGCTGCTGGTCGATGTGGATACCGGCTTCGGCTCCTCCGCCTTCAATGTGGCGCGCACCGTCAAGTCGATGATCAAGTTCGGCGCCGCCGCCATGCATATCGAAGACCAGGTTGGCGCCAAGCGCTGCGGCCACCGCCCCGGTAAGGAAATCGTGAGCAAGGCTGAAATGGTGGACCGCATCAAGGCCGCCGTCGATGCCCGCACCGACGAAAACTTCGTCATCATGGCGCGCACCGATGCGCTGGCCGTGGAAGGCCTGGACGCCGCCATCGAGCGCGCCATCGCCTGCGTGGAAGCGGGCGCCGACATGATCTTCCCGGAAGCGATGACCGAGCTGTCCATGTACAAGCAGTTCGCCAACGCGGTGAAAGTGCCGGTGCTGGCGAACATCACCGAATTCGGTTCCACCCCGCTGTTCACCGTGGACGAGCTGAAATCGGCCGACGTCGGTCTGGTGCTGTATCCGCTGTCCGCTTTCCGTGCCATGAACAAGGCCGCCGAGAATGTGTACGGCGCCATCCGCCGCGACGGTTCGCAGAAGGCCGTGCTGGACACCATGCAGACTCGCGCCGAACTGTATGAGCGCATCAACTATCACGATTTCGAGCAAAAGCTGGATGCGCTGTTCGCAGCGCAGAAAAAGTAATTCGCGTAGAGGAGATTAGAGATGACCGAGCAAGCAGCAACTTTCAAACCAAAAAAATCCGTCGCCCTGTCCGGCGTTGCGGCCGGCAATACCGCCCTGTGCTCCGTCGGCAAGACCGGCAATGACCTGCACTACCGCGGCTATGACATCCTGGACGTGGCCGACAGCTGCGAATTCGAGGAAATCGCCTACCTGCTGGTGCATGGCAAGCTGCCGACCAGCGCCGAACTGAAAGGCTACAAGGCCAAGCTGAAATCCCTGCGCGGCTTGCCGCAGGCTGTGAAGGCGGCGCTGGAAGCGCTGCCGGCCGGCGCCCATCCGATGGACGTGATGCGCACCGGCGTGTCGGTGCTGGGCTGCGCCCTGCCGGAAAAGGACGACCACAATATCGCCGGCGCGCGCGACATCGCCGACCGCCTGATGGCGTCCTTCGGCTCCATGCTGCTGTACTGGTATCACTTCAGCCATAACGGCAAGCGCATCGAGGTGGAAACCGACGACGATTCCATCGGCGGCCACTTCCTGCACCTGCTGCACGGCGAGAAGCCGTCCGAATCCTGGGTCAAGGCCATGCACACCTCGCTGATCCTGTACGCGGAACACGAGTTCAACGCATCGACCTTCACCAGCCGCGTGATCGCCGGCACCGGCTCCGACATCCACTCCGCCATCACCGGCGCGATCGGCGCGCTGCGCGGCCCGAAACACGGCGGCGCCAACGAAGTGGCGCTGGATATCCAGAAGCGCTACGAGAACGCGGATGAGGCGGAAGCCGATATCCGCAACCGCGTCGCCAACAAGGAAGTGGTGATCGGCTTCGGCCACCCGGTCTACACCATCTCCGACCCGCGCAACAAGGTCATCAAGGAAGTGGCGCGCAAGCTGTCGCAGGAAGCCGGCTCGATGAAGATGTTCGACATCGCCGAGCGCCTGGAAAGCGTGATGTGGGAAATCAAGAAGATGTTCCCCAACCTGGACTGGTTCTCCGCCGTGTCCTACCACATGATGGGCGTGCCGACCGCCATGTTCACCCCACTGTTCGTCATCAGCCGCACCTCGGGCTGGGCCGCGCACGTGATCGAACAGCGCATCGACAACAAGATCATCCGTCCGAGCGCCAACTATGTTGGCCCCGAAGACCTGCAATTCGTACCGATCAAGGACCGCAAGTAATATGAACGCCGCATTCCGCAAACAGCTGCCCGGCACCAAGCTGGATTACTTCGACGCGCGCGCCGCTGTCGATGCCATCCAGCCAGGCTCCTACGCCAAGCTGCCCTATACCTCGCGCGTACTGGCCGAGAACCTGGTGCGCCGCTGCGAACCCGCGACGCTGAACGCCTCGCTGTCGCAACTGATCGAGCGCAAGCGCGATCTGGATTTCCCCTGGTTCCCGGCGCGCGTGGTCTGCCACGACATCCTGGGCCAGACCGCCCTGGTCGATCTGGCCGGCCTGCGCGACGCCATCGCCGAGCAGGGGGGCGACCCGGCCATGGTCAACCCGGTGGTGCCGACCCAATTGGTGGTTGACCATTCGCTGGCCGTGGAATGCGGCGGTTTCGATCCCGATGCTTTTGCAAAAAACCGCGCCATCGAGGACCGCCGCAACGAAGACCGCTTCGACTTCATCAACTGGACCAAGCTGGCCTTCAAAAACGTGGACGTGATCCCGCCCGGCAACGGCATCCTGCACCAGATCAATCTGGAGCGCATGTCGCCGGTGATCCAGGTCAGCGATGGGGTAGCGTATCCCGACACCCTGGTCGGCACCGATTCGCACACGCCCATGGTCGATGCGCTGGGCGTGATCGCCATCGGCGTCGGCGGCCTGGAAGCGGAAAGCGTGATGCTGGGCCGCGCCTCGTGGATGCGCTTGCCCGACATCATCGGCGTCGAGCTGAGCGGCAAGCCGCAGCCCGGCATCACCGCCACCGACACCGTGCTGGCGCTGACCGAATTCCTGCGCAAGGAAAAAGTCGTGTCCTCCTATCTGGAGTTCTATGGCGAAGGCGCCGCCGCCCTGACCCTGGGCGACCGCGCCACTATCTCGAATATGGCGCCGGAATTCGGCGCCACCGCCGCGATGTTCTACATCGACGAGCAGACCATCAAATACCTGAAGCTGACTGGCCGCGACGATGAACTGGTCAAGCTGGTGGAAGACTATGCGAAAGAAACCGGCCTGTGGGCCGATGGCCTGAAAGCCGCTGAATACGAACGCGTGCTGAAGTTCGACCTGTCCAGCGTGGTGCGCAATATCGCCGGCCCGTCCAATCCGCACAAGCGCGTGCCGACCTCCGAGCTGGCCGCGCGCGGCATCAGCGGCAAGGTGGAGAACGAACCTGGCCTGATGCCCGACGGCGCCGTCATCATCGCCGCCATTACCAGCTGCACTAACACCAACAACCCGCGCAATATGATTGCCGCCGGTCTGCTGGCGCGCAACGCCAACCAGCGCGGCCTGTTGCGCAAGCCCTGGGTGAAAAGCTCGCTGGCGCCCGGCTCCAAGGCTGTCACCCTTTACCTGGAAGAAGCGGGCCTGCTGCCCGACCTGGAAAAGCTGGGCTTCGGCGTGGTGGCCTATGCCTGCACTTCCTGCAACGGCATGTCCGGCGCGCTCGACCCGGTGATCCAGAAGGAAGTGGTGGAGCGCGACCTGTACGCCACCGCCGTCCTTTCCGGCAACCGCAACTTCGATGGCCGCATCCACCCTTACGCCAAGCAAGCCTTCCTCGCTTCGCCGCCGCTGGTGGTGGCTTACGCCATCGCCGGCACCATCCGCTTCGATATCGAGAAGGATGTGCTGGGCACCGACGCCAACGGCCAGCCAATCACGCTGAAAGACATCTGGCCGAGCGATGCGGAAATCGACGCCATCGTCGCATCCAGCGTCAAGCCCGACCATTTCCGTAAGGTGTATATCCCGATGTTCGCGCCACGGCAGGACACGGGCGAGCAAGTCAGCCCGCTGTACGACTGGCGCGCGCCGAGCACCTATATCCGCCGTCCACCCTACTGGGAAGGCGCGCTGGCCGGCGAACGCACGCTGAAAGGCATGCTGCCGCTGGCCGTCCTGGGCGACAACATCACCACCGACCACCTGTCGCCGTCGAACGCCATCATGCTTGATAGCGCGGCGGGCGAATACCTGGCGAAAATGGGCTTGCCGGAAGAGGACTTCAACTCCTACGCCACCCACCGCGGCGACCATCTGACGGCGCAGCGCGCCACCTTCGCCAATCCGACCCTGAAGAACGAGATGGTGCTGGAAGACGGCAAGGTGAAAGCCGGATCCCTGGCGCGCGTAGAGCCAGAGGGCAAGGTGATGCGCATGTGGGAAGCCATCGAAACCTATATGGAGCGCAAGCAGCCGCTGATCGTGATCGCCGGCGCCGACTACGGCCAAGGTTCTTCGCGCGACTGGGCCGCCAAGGGCGTGCGTCTGGCCGGCGTGGAAGCCATCGTTGCCGAAGGTTTCGAGCGCATCCACCGCACCAATCTGGTGGGCATGGGCGTGCTGCCGCTGGAATTCAAGCCGGGCGTGAACCGCCTGACCTTGAATCTGGACGGCACGGAAAGCTATGACGTGATCGGCGGGCGCACCCCGCGTGCCGACCTGACCCTGGTGATCCACCGCCGCAACGGCGAGCGCGTCGAGGTGCCGGTCACCTGCCGCCTCGATACGGCGGAAGAGGTTTCCATTTACGAGGCGGGCGGCGTGCTGCAGCGCTTCGCCCAGGACTTCCTTGAATCGGCAAAGGCGGCGTAAGCATGGCTTATCCAGCGCAAATCAAAATCCCCGCCACCTATATGCGTGGCGGCACCAGCAAGGGCGTGTTCTTCCGCCTGCAGGATCTGCCGGCGGCGGCCCAGCTGCCCGGCGCGGCGCGCGATGCGCTGCTGCTGCGCGTGATCGGCAGCCCGGACCCCTACGGCAAGCAGATCGACGGCATGGGCGGCGCGACTTCCAGCACCAGCAAGGCCGTCATCCTGTCCAAGTCGGAGCGGCCGGAGCATGATGTCGACTACCTGTTCGGCCAGGTTTCCATCGACAAGCCTTTCGTCGACTGGAGCGGCAATTGCGGCAATCTGTCGGCGGCGGTCGGTTCCTTCGCCATCGCCTCCGGCCTGGTGGATGCGGAACGCGTGCCGCACAACGGCATCGCCACGGTGCGCATCTGGCAGGCCAATATCGGCAAGACCATCGTCGCCCATGTGCCGGTCACCGATGGCGCGGTGCAGGAAACCGGCGGCTTCGAACTGGATGGCGTGACTTTCCCGGCAGCCGAAGTGCAGCTCGAATTCCTCGATCCTGCGGCCGAGGAAGAGGGCGGCGGCGGCGCCATGTTCCCGACCGGGAATCTGGTTGATGACCTGGAAGTGCCGGGCCTGGGCACGCTGCGCGCCACCATGATCAATGCCGGCATTCCCACCATCTTCGTGAACGCCGATGCCATCGGCTACCAAGGCACGGAATTGCAGGAAACGATCAATGGCGATCCCAAAGCCTTGGCCATGTTCGAATCCATCCGCGCCCACGGCGCGGTGCGCATGGGTCTGATCAAGCATGTGGACGAAGCGGCCACCCGCCAGCACACGCCGAAAGTCGCTTTCGTGGCCCGTCCCGGCAGCTATGCCGCGTCCAGCGGCAAGCAGGTGGCGGCCGAGGACATCGACCTGCTGGTGCGCGCCCTGTCCATGGGCAAGCTGCATCACGCGATGATGGGCACGGCCGCTGTCGCCATCGGCACGGCCGCCGCCATTCCCGGCACCCTGGTCAATCTGGCGGCCGGCGGCGGCGAACGCCAGGCGGTGCGCTTCGGCCATCCCTCCGGCACCTTGCGCGTGGGCGCGGAAGCGCGCCAGCAGAACGGCGAATGGAGCGTGACCAAGGCCATCATGAGCCGCAGTGCGCGCGTGCTGATGGAGGGCTGGGTGCGCGTTCCCGGCGATGCGTTCTAACTAGATAGCTGCAAGCGGGCGGTGAAGTGTTTTTTGCAAGCCCTGTGATTTGATTTATATCGTTTTTGAGGCGGCGCGCCTGGGCTTCTGTATCAGAGGAGCAGGCGCGCCGCCTCTTTTGTTGTAAGCTAGCCCGGCGAGTCTGCGCATTCGTCCGGGTATTGTGGCGAATGCAATCATTGTGGTTTATGATCTGCCCAACAGCGATCCATTGCCAATGGGAAGCGTTTATTTCCACAAGGTGCTCTGGTGTACATGAACCCAGTCTCAAGCAATCCCGATGTACTGGCCGAGGCTTTGACGCTGATCGGCGTTCCGGCTTGCGTGTGCGATAGCGCGGGCCGGGTGCTGGCGGCGAATGCGGAGCTGGCGGCCTTGCTGGAAACCGATCCGCGCGAGCAGCCGCTCAGCGCCTTCATCGCGCCGCATGTGCGCGCCGAAACCAGCGCCGCCCTGAAGGCGGCTTGCGGCGGCGACCTGTCCGTGCCGCGCAACTATGCCGATATCTGCCTGCAGGCCGAGAGCGGACGCCATCTCCACGCCAGCATGGCGCTCAAGCCGCTGCCGGCCGCAATGGGGCCGGCCGGCGTCACCGTCGTCTTTCATGAATTGAGCGAAGTGCCGCACGAACAGCGCGCGCTGGGCAAGGCGCTGGCCGAACAGAAGGCGATTCTGGACAATGCGCCGGTCGGCGTCCTGTTCACCAAGGACGAGATCATGTTGAGCTGCAATCCGCGCCTGGCCGAGATGTTCGGCTACCGGCGCGAGCAGATCACGGGCCGTCCGGCGGTGGAGGTTTTCCCTTCGCCCGAGGTGTATGCCGCATTCGGCCGAGAAGCCGGGCCGGTGCTGGGCCAGGGCCGCGCCTTCGAAAAGAACGAATTCCAGTTTCGCAAACATGACGGCAGCCTGTTCTGGTGCCGCGTGCGCGCCAGCACCGTGGACCAGGAACACAACGAGGGCGGCACCATCTGGATTCTGGAGGACGTGACGCACTCGCGCCAGAACCAGATGGAAGTCGAAGCCCTGATGACGAATGCTTCGATCTGCATCCTGTACACGCGCAACCGCCTGATCACGCGCTATAACCGCGGCTTCTCCGAAATGTTCGGCTACGAGGGCAAGGAAGGCCTGGGCCTGCCGGGCCGCGCCCTGTATCCCTCGGACGACGCGTATGCGCGGCTGGGCGTGCTGGCTTCGCCGCTGCTGTCGGTGGGGCGGCCCTTCCAGACCGAAGTGGAAATGCAGCGCAAGGATGGCAGCACCTTCTGGGCGCAGCTGATTGCCTACGTGGTCAATCCGGAAGACCCGACCCAGGGCACGATATGGATCATCGAAGACCGCGCCGAGCACAAACGGGCCGAGGAATCGCTGCGCAACGCCCTGCTGGAAAACCAGGCCATTCTCGATAGCGCGGTGCTGGGCATCTCGGTTTGCGAGGGCGGGCGCAATCTGCGCTGCAACGCCAAGATGGAAGAGCTGTTCGGTTACGCGCCGGGCGAGATGAACAATATCAGCGTGCAAGCCTTCTATCCCGATCTGGAAGAATGGGCCAGGGCGCGGCGCGACACGGCGCGCGATTTCGAGGCGGGGCATGTCAGTTCCACCGAATATCAACTGGTGCGCAAGGACGGCAGCCGCTTCTGGGCGCGCCTGTCCGGCCGTCCCTTCGATCCGAAACAGCCGCGCGGACGCTCGGTCTGGCTGGTGGACGATGTGACGGCGCGGCGCGAAGCGGCGGAAACGGTGCGCCGCGCGCGCGACGAGCTGGAAGTGCGCGTGCTGGAGCGCACCGCCGAACTGGCCGGCGCCAACGCCATGCTGCAGGCCGAAATCGTGGAACGGCGCCAGGCCGAGGCGCGCGTGCACCACATGGCGTATCACGACAGCCTGACCGGCCTGCCCAACCGCGCCCTGCTGGCCGACCGCCTGGACCGCGCCATGCTGGCGGCCCAGCGTTCCAGCCGCCGCCTGGCCGTGATGTTCATCGATCTGGACCGCTTCAAGACCATCAACGATTCGCTCGGCCATATGACGGGCGACCAGCTGCTGAAGGAAGTGGCCAACCGCCTGTGCGCGGCGGTGCGCGCCAGCGATACCGTGGCGCGCCTGGGCGGCGACGAATTCGTGGTGCTGGTGCCGGGCCTGGGCGAGGTGGGCGAATCGAACCGGGTGGCGGAAAAGATCATCGAAGCGCTGGCGGCGCCTTTCCCGCTGGAGGGGCGCATGCTGCATATCTCGCCCTCGATCGGCATCTGCATCTATCCGGATGACGGCCAGGATGTGGCGACCCTGATGCGCAACGCCGATGCCGCCATGTACCACGCCAAGGCGGCCGGCCGCAATAACTATCAATTCTTCACCCAGAAGATGAACCTGGCGGCGGCCCATCACTTCGAACTGGAAAGCAGCTTGCGCAGCGCGCTGTCCCTGCAGCAGTTCGAGCTGCACTTCCAGCCCATCATGGATATCCGCACGCGCCACCTGCACGCCATGGAAGTGCTGCTGCGCTGGCGCCGTCCCGGCCACGGTCTGGTGGGGCCGGACCAGTTCATCCCCATCATGGAGGAGAACGGCCTGATCGTGCCGGTCGGCGAGTGGGTGATACGCCGTGCCTGCGAGCAGAATATGGAATGGCTGCGCCAGGGCTTGCAGCCGGTGCCGCTGGCGATCAACCTGTCGCCGCGCCAGTTCATGCACCGCGGCCTGGTGGCCTCGATCCGCCGCATTCTGGAGGAAACCGGCATCGACCCGGCCCTGATCGAATTCGAGATCACGGAAACGGCGGTGATGCAGCATGGCGAGCAAACCCTGGAAATCCTGGGCCAGATCAACGCCATGGGCATCCGCCTGTCGATCGACGATTTCGGCACGGGCTATTCCAGCCTGGCCTATCTGAAGCGCTTCCCGGTGCGCAAGATCAAGATCGATCGCGCCTTCATCAAGGATCTGGAAGAGAGCACGGAAGACCGCGCTATCGTCGCGGCCATTATCGCGCTGTCGGACAGCTTGCAGCTGTCGGTGGTGGCGGAAGGGGTGGAGACGGAAGCCCAGTTCGGCCTTTTGCAGCGGCAGGGCTGCCAGCATGCGCAAGGCTATCTGTTCTCCCGTCCCGTGCCCTGCGCCGAAGCGCAGCATCTGCTGCAGGGTAGGGCGGAGTAGGAAGCGGCGCTTAGGCCGGGATCAGGGTGGCGATCACCGGCGCGTGGTCGGACGGCTGCTCCCATTTGCGCGGCGCGCGGTCGATGATGCAGGCCTCGCAGCGCGCCACCAGCGGCGCCGACAGCAGGATATGGTCGATGCGCAGGCCTTTGTTCTTCTGGAAGCCCAGCATGCGGTAGTCCCACCAGCTGAAGGTTTTTTCCGGATGCTCGAACAGGCGGAAGGAATCCTGCAGGCCCAGGTCGAACAGGGCTTGCAGCGCGGCCCTTTCCTTGTCCGAACACAGTACCTGGCCTTCCCAGGCGGCCGGATCGTGCACGTCGCGGTCTTCCGGCGCGATATTGTAGTCACCCAGCACGGCCAGGTTCGGATGCTGGGCCAGTTCGTCGGCCAGCCAGTCGCGGAACGATTGCAGCCAGCCCAGCTTGTAAATGTACTTTTCGGTATCAACGGCCTGGCCGTTCGGCACATAGGCGCAAACCACGCGCACGCCGCCGATGGTGGCGGCCAGGATGCGCTGCTGCGCATCTTCATAGCGTGGATTGTTCTTAACTACATCCTCGATAGGCAAACGCGACAAAATCGCCACGCCGTTGTACGTCTTCTGGCCGCTGAACACGACCTGGTAGCCGGCCGCCTCGATGGCGGCGATGGGAAACTTGTCGTCCGTCAATTTTGTTTCCTGGATGCACAACACATCGACCGGGTTTTCTTCCAGCCATTTCAAAACGTGCGCCAATCTTACGTTGAGCGAATTAACATTCCAGGTTGCAAGTTTCATGGTGCTTATCCTTATGGTTTTCCTGGCGCGCATCTTACCGCAACGGCCCGCTGCGCGCAGGCCTTGCAAGAGCGAAGGCGGCCCTGATATTTGCAAATAAACGTCAGTTTTCTCGACCAAATGGTATCCAGAGGAGGGATAATGTAGGAAAATGTAACAGACCCAAAAATAATTGCCGATAATGCTTCATAGTTATCAAAATGGTACTAAGATGTAGTTAGTGCCGATCAAAAAATATAAATATACATAAGTTCGTTTGAGCACTGATTAGTTGTCCCCGGCCACCACTCATTACAAAAATGTTCCGTAAAGCAACAAAATTGTGTTGTTGTTCGTAAAGAAGTGGTACTATTTGGAAACTTATTCGTGTTTTTAAACAGTCCGAAGCATGTAAAGGAATAAAATGCGATCAGCATTTGAAGCATGGGCGCAGCGCGACGGCCACATCGTGCGCAGGCGCGAAGACAAGCCAGAAGAGTATCTGGTATTTGAAACGCAACGCCGCTGGGTAATCTGGCAAGCGGCGCTGGAGCATGGCAAGGCTCCGAGCGGACGCAAGTCGGCTGCCCAGAAGGAAAAAGAGGCAGCAGGCGAACGTACCGTGAGTGCCCGGTCCAGCTTGGCGCGGCCGACTGCCGTGAGTGCCGGCGAAGCGACGGTGCGGAATCAGGTTTTGAATGAAGTGCTGGACGCTTTCTCTGCCCTGGACGGTAGCAGCGGCATGGAAGACATCCTGAACGTCATCCAGGGTCTGAAGCAACGACAAAAATCCCAGGCGGGCAATTAAGCCGCCTATGTACCACCGGCTGATGTTCTCGGCCGGCGTGGCCGCTTTGCGGCCCGTCGCCTGCGCCGCTGTTCTAGCGGCGTTGGGCGCTTGCGCAACGCTTACCGAATCCACCCAGCAGCAAGTACTGGTGCAGACCGTTCTCGACCACCGCGAGGTGGCGGGCGCGGGCTGTGTGCTGTCCAATGATGTGGGCAAGTGGTTTATCGCCACGCCCGGCCGCGTCACGATCCGCAAGAGCCTCAAGCCTCTGAATGTCGATTGCCAGCTGGGCGCGCAAGCCGTGTCCGGCGAAAGCGTGCCGTCCAAGCAGAATGCCAGCTTGTGGGGCAATCTCGTGCTGACCTTCGGCACGGGACTGATTGTGGACCGCAATACCGGCGCCGGTTTCGACTATCCCTCGACCATTACCGTCATCCTGAATCCCGTGAATCAGGGCGAGCAGCGCTTGCCCGCGCCGGGCGGCGTGACGGTGTATTAGGCCGGATAAAAAAAGGGACAGCCCTGGCGGACTGTCCCCTTTGTACCTGAAAAGCCGGGACGCGTCCCGGCTTTTTGCTTTATGCGCGGTTGATCAGGAAGGTGCTCAGCAGCGGAACCGGACGGCCGGTTGCGCCTTTGGCGGCGCCCGATTTCCAGGCGGTGCCGGCGATATCCAGGTGGGCCCAGGTGTACTTGCGGGTGAAGTTTTCCAGGAAGGCTGCAGCCGTGATCGACATGCCGCCCGGCGTGCCGATGTTTGCCAGATCGGCGAAGTTGGACTTCAGCTGATCGTTGTACGCTTCCTCGATCGGCATGCGCCATGCGGTGTCGCTGGTGGCTTTGCCGGCGGCCAGCAGTTCGGCGGCCAGCTTGTCGTGGGCTTCGTCGTGACGGGTGAACAGGCCACTGTTATGGTGGCCCAGGGCGACCACGCAGGCGCCGGTCAGGGTTGCCACGTTGACCACGGCGGCTGGCTTGAAGCGCTCGGCATAGGTCAGGGCGTCGCACAGGATCAGGCGGCCTTCGGCGTCGGTGTTCAGGACTTCGATGGTCAGGCCATTCATCGAGGTGACGATGTCGCCCGGTTTGGTGGCGCGGCCGGAAGGCATGTTTTCGCAAGCGGCCACGATGCCGATCACGTTCAGCTTCAAGCCCATTTCGCCGATGGCGCGGAAGGTGCCCAGCACGGAGCCGGCGCCGCACATATCGTATTTCATCTCGTCCATGCCAGGACCGGCCTTGATCGAGATGCCGCCGGTGTCGAAGGTGATGCCTTTACCGACCAGCACCACCGGCGCGTCCTTGGCCTTGCCGCCCATGTGCTTCAGCACGATGAACTTGGGCGCCTGCTCGCTGCCGTTGGTCACGGACAGGAAGCTGCCCATTTTCAGGGCTTCCATCTGCTTGCGTTCCAGGATTTCGACTTCGAACTTGAATTCCTTGGCCAGCTTTTTGGCGGTATCGGCCAGATAGGTCGGGGTGCAGACGTTGGCCGGCAGATTGCCCAGATCCTTGGTCAGCTCCATGCCGTTGGCGATGGCGATGGCTTGCGACAGGGCCAGCTTGGTGGCGGCATTGTTCGGCAGGGCCAGGGCGATTTTCTTCACGCCGGCCGGCACCGGGTCTTTCTTCGATTTCTGGCTGTCGGTGCGGTAGATGCTTTCGCGGCCGGCTTGCACCACGGCGCGCACGCTCCAGTTCACGTCGCGCTCTTTCACTTCGGTCAGTGGTAATGCGATAATGGCGTCCGCCGTGCCCAGGGTCGAGAAGGCCTTGATGGTGGCTTGTACTGCGGAGTTGAAGCTCTTTTCGCCCACGGCTTCGTCAGCGCCCAGGCCAACCAGCAGCACGCGCTCGGCCGCCGCGCCCTTCAGGCCGCGCAGCAGCAGGGTGGTGCCGGCTTTACCGGAGATGTCGCCGGACTTCAGCGCAGCCGTGATTTCACCGGCGCCGTCCAGGGCTTTGGCAGCCTCGGACAGCTTCTTGTTTTCGAAAACCGCGACGGCTACGCAGCCGGTTTTGGCCGACGAGATGGTGTTTTTTGCGTCAAAAGCTTTTATGCTAAAGTCCATTAGATTTCTCCGTATTGTGTGCTGGTATTGCTGGTCTTACTTAAACCTGTTGATCGGATTATAAACGTCGAATGATTTTCCAACGCGCCCTTAAACGCGAGCTGGCCAGTTCCGCAGGGGCTACTTTCACGGTGCTGTTTTCCATCCTCGTGACGTGGACCCTGATCTCCATTCTCGGCAAAGCCGCGGGCGGCAAGGTAGCGTCGACCGATGTGGTCGCGCTCATCGCGTTCGCAGCCCTGAATTATCTGCCAACTGTCATCATCCTCACCAGTTTTATTTCTGTGCTGATGGTCGTTACGCGTACTTATCGCGATTCCGAGATGGTGGTCTGGTTTGCGTCGGGCCAGAGTTTAGCAAAATGGATTCGTCCGGTGCTGACTTTCGGCCTGCCCTTGATTATATTGACCGGCGCCCTGAGTTTCTTCGCCACGCCCTGGGCCAAGCAAAAAAGCAGCGAATATATCGAGCGCTTTAACAAGCGCGAGGATTTGCAAAAGGTCGCGCCCGGCCAATTCAAGGAATCCTCGTCCAGCAACCGCATTTTCTTCGTGGAGGCGGTGGCCGGCAAAAGCGCGGTGGTGCAGAATGTTTTCGTCAATTCGGTGGATGCGCGCGGCACGTCGGTGGTGGTGGCCAAGGAAGGCGTCATCAGCACCACGCCCGACGGTTCCAGCTATCTGGTGCTGAAAAACGGCCGCCGCTACCAGGGTACGCCGGGCCAGGCCGATTTCCAGACCATGGAATTCGAGCGCTACAGCATGCGCGTGGCGCAGCAGTCGCAGGAAATGGATGCGCCGCTGGAGGCTGCCATGACCACTAAAGAACTGCTGGCAAGCCCCACCAATGCCACGCGCGGCGAACTGCTGTACCGCATCGGCGCGCCGATCACCTGCCTGATCCTGCTGCTGCTGGCGATTCCGCTGGGCTTCGTCAATCCGCGCGCGGGCAGCTCGACCAATCTGATTATCGCGGTGCTGATCTTCTTCGCCTATAACAATATCAGCAAGGTGCTGGAGGCCAGCGTCAAGCAAGGCCGCCTGCCGTTCGCCATTTCCTGGTGGCCGCTGCACCTGGCCGCGGCGCTGGCCGTGCTGGCCCTGTTTGCCTGGCGCCTGAACGTAAACCACCGCTATCATCCGCTGGCCCTGATGGCCGCGCTCAAGCGTGGCGGCAGCAAGAAAGCCGTATCCCAATGAGTATCCTGCAACGCTATTTCGCCGTTTCCATCGTCAAGGCCGTGGCCTTCGTGCTGCTGGCCTTCCTCGGTCTGCAGGCCTTCATGGACCTGAGCGGCGAGCTGGCCTCGGTCGGCAAGAACGGCTATACCCTGCAGCACGCCATGCTGTATACCCTGCTGATGTTGCCGAGTAATGTGTACAAGGTGATGCCGGTGGCGGCCCTGATCGGCACCATTTACACGATGGCGCAATTCGCCTCGACCTCGGAATTCACCATCATGCGCGCTTCCAGCATGTCAACCCGCATGGCGGGCTGGATGCTGTTCCGCATCGGCATCGGCCTGGTGATCGTCACCTTTATCTTCGGCGAAGTGATCACGCCGCGCACCGGGCCGCTGGCCGAGAAAGTGCGCCTGACCGGGCGCGGCGCCACGGTGTCGGCCGAATTCCGCTCCGGCCTGTGGACCAAGGACGTGGTCAAGAGCGATGGCATGAACGGCGCCGTGCAAGGCACGCGCTTCTTCAATGTGAAGGAAGTCCTGCCGGATGGGCAACTGGTCGGCGTCAAGCTGTACGAGTTCGATACCAGCTTCCGCTTGCGTTCCATCACCCAGGCCAAGACCGGTATTTTTCAGGGCAATAATGTCTGGCGCCTGCACGATGTGACGGAAAACCATTTCAGCAACGCGGTGCTGGCGGCCGGCGCGGAAGCCACGCGCGCCAACCACTTCGGCCAGGAGAGCAGCGCCATCGCCATCCAGACTTACCCGACCAAGGATCTGGTGTCGGAGATCACGCCCAAGATCCTGTCGGTGTCGGCCTCCGATCCGGAGCGCATGTCGGCCAATGAGCTGCGCGTGTATACCCGCCACCTGCAGGAGAACAAGCAAGGCACCGAGCGCTTCAAGATCGCCTTCTGGAAGAAGCTGTTCGACCCGCTGGCCATCTTCGTGCTGATGGCCCTGGCCCTGCCGTTCGCCTATCTGCACACCCGCAGCGGCGGCGTCAGCCTGAAGATTTTCATCGGCATCATGATCGGCGTCGGCTATCTGCTGGTGAATACCCTGTTCTCGCATCTGGGCATGCTGTCCACCTGGCCGGCTGTGGTCACGGCCATCATGCCGAGCCTGATCTTCCTGATGCTGGCGCTGGGCGCCCTGTGGTGGGTGGAGCGGCACTGAGATGGGCCAGCGCGCACTGATCCTGTTCGCGCATGGCGCGCGCGCCGCCAGCTGGGCCGCGCCCTTCGAGCGCCTGCGCGACCTGGTGCGGGCGCGCCTGCCCGGCGCCGATGTCTCGCTGGCTTTCCTGGAATTGATGGGGCCGAGCCTGCCCGCGCAGGTGGCGGCGCTGGCCGCCGCTGGCGTCGATGAGGTGACGGTGGTGCCGGTGTTTCTGGGGCAGGGCGGCCATGTGCTGCGCGATCTGCCGCTGATGCTAGACGAACTGCGCGCCAGCTATCCTGACCTGCGCATTGGCGCCGTCGGCGCCGTCGGCGAAGATCCCGATGTGCTGCGCGCCATGACCGATTACTGCGTCGGCGCGCTGGGCGCCGCAAGCGCAGCGCCCGAAGGCGGGGTTTAAGCTTCGTCCCGCAGCCAGAACGCTTCCTGGCTGTGCGACCACTCCGTCAACAGAGTTCCTGGCTGGTCGAATTCCATCCGCATGACGCGGCGCAAGCTTGGCCGATCGAGCAGGTTTTCAGCATCGCCGGCAAACAGGCCTGCTTCTTCTTCCTTTCCCAATCCTTTCAGCACCTGCCATTGCAACACGGCCTGTTTCACATAGCCCAGGGTTTCGCCAATCAGGCGTACGGTGGACGGCCTGCTGGTATCGCCCGCCATGGCCTGGAAAATACGGTTCAGATCGGCGGCATCCTGTTTGATCGCGGCCATGGGTTCAGGGAGATAGCTATGGGCCAGCTGGAAGTCACCGCAAGCCACGATAGCGTCCGCGGCCTGATGGAAGGCTTGCGCCGCCAATTCCGGCATATTGGCCTGGAACTGGCGGAATAGCTCAAGCGTGGCCTGATCGTCGTCCAGCAGGCGGTTGATGTCGACGATAAGTGGGAAGCGGTCCTCGCTACTGCCATCGGCGATGCGGATTTCGGTTTCGCCGGCAAGCAGCAGCGCGGTTTCGCGTTCACGTAGCGCCTGCAGGGCTGCCAGCGCGGGAGGGTAGGCTTCGGCCAGCTCCAGCCAGTGATGCAGGGCGAAGCGGCTGAAACGGAACAGATTGCGCTCCTGCCTGCCCGCATAGTCGTGGAAATGCCGATGTAGGCGTAGTGCTTCTTCGTATTCGCCGGCCTCCTGCGCTTCCAGCGCATTCTGGTAGATATCCCGCAGCTCGTCCATGGACTTATTCCTTATTGCGGCTTTGCGCCAGCATGGCGGCGATGGTGGCGCCGGGCTGCTCGAATTCGCGCTGCACGGCGTCGCGCAGGGCGTCCGATTTCAGCTGTTCCAGCGCGGCGGCGCCGGCCAGTTCCACTTCCTCGTCTTCGCCCTGGCGGCGCAGGACTTCCAGGATCAGGCGCACTTCCTTGGCGTAGTTGAGCACATAGGCCAGCAGGGCGGGGGCGGACGAGGTCTTGCCGCTGCGCGCCAGCTCTTCGGCGAAATTGTTCAGGCGCGCGGCCATGGCGCCGATGCGTTCCACCGGCTGCGGCAGATAGCGGCGCGCCAGCGCGAAGTCCTCGCAAGCCACCAGGGCGGGCAGGGCCAGGTCGGCGCATTGGCGTGCCAGATCGGGCAGCTGGGCGTCGATCTGCGTGAACAGATCATGGGTGGCGCGCTCTTCGCCCAGCGCGCCATTGATGGCGCTGATGTCCTGGAAGCGGGCCAGCGTGGCGTCGCCGGCCAGCAGACGCGCGGTGTCGCGGTCGCGCAAGCCTTGCAGGGCGCGGCGCGCCAGCGGGAATTGTTCGCCCAGGTAAATCCAGTCGCGCAGGGCGAAGGACAGGCGCACTCCGTTCAGCGACGGATCGGTTTCCAGGGCATTTTCGTGGAACCAGAGATGGTCGCGCAGGGCATCTTCAAACTTGCCCGCCAGCCGCGCATTGCGCGCGCGCTCCAGAATCTCGTGTGCTTGTGACATAAAACCTCCGCAATTGCAAAGGCGGTATTTTAGCGCCTGCGCCGCCGGCGAGGCGCTAAAAGCGGCGCGGCGTCAGGCTTGACGGGCCGAGGAGAGGGCTGCTGCCGGTGTTTCGTCCAGGCCTGGCTGGTTCACGCGGGCTTTCATGGCTTCGCCCAGCATGACCAGGACCGGCCCTTGGGCGCCGTCCAGTCCATGCGCCAGCTCGGCCAGGGTGATGCGGCCGATGCGCTGGTCGGGGCGGCTGACGTTTTCGATCACCACCACCGGCGTATCGGGCCGGCGGCCCTGGTCCAGCAGGCGCTGGGCGGTGGCAATGGCTTCGCGCCCGCCCATATACTGCACCAGGGTGTCGGTGGAGGGAATCGCCACGTCTTCCGGATGCCCTGGCGCGGTGCTGGAGGTGAAGAACGCCACGCTGCGCGCCACCCCGCGCTTGGTCAGCGGCTGCTTGCTGGCCGCCGCTGCCGCCACTGCCGTGGTGATGCCGGGGACGACTTCGACTTCGATGCCCTCGGCTTCGAGCGCGTTCAATTCCTCGTCGGCGCGCCCGAACAGCATGGGATCGCCGCCCTTCAGACGCACCACCATGCCGTATTTGCCCGCGCATTCGACCAGCTGCTGATTGATGAAGTGCTGCGCCGCCGAGCGCTGGCCGCAGCGCTTGCCGACCGAGATTTTCACGGCTTGCGGGCACAGTTCCAGCATCTCATCCGTCACCAGCGCATCGTATAGAACGACTTCGGCCTCGGCCAGCAAGCGCGCACCGCGCAGGGTAATCAAGTCCTGTGCGCCGGGACCGGCGCCGATCAAATACACTTTCCCGAATGCTGGCATGAAGCTTTTCCTTGCTGGCCCTGCTGTTTCTTCTTATTCGCCGAGGCGTATCATGCCGGCGGCGACCGTCTGGTGCGTCACTTCATCGATCAGGATGAAGGCCCCGGTGGTGCGGATGTCGGCATAGGCGTCGGCCGCCAGCGGCTGCTGCACGGTCAGCGCAATGCGCGCCACGTCGTTGAGTTTCAGGGCATCCGCATCGTGCCGCTGCTGGGTGTTGATGTCAAGGATAGAATCGATTTTGGCGATCTTGGCCGCCGTCTGCTTGGTGCCGTGCTTGATCCAGTATTTGCGGCGCAGGTCCAGCGCATCCTCCGACAGCCAGCAGACGTCGGCGCTGACTTGTTTCAGCAGCGTGGCCGGCTGGGCGCTTGACGCCAGCAGATCGCCGCGCGACACGTCCAGGTATTCTTCCAGCAGCAGCGTGATCGACTGGCCGGCCGTGGCCGAGGCGTGCGAGCCTTCCAGCGTCAGGATGTCTTTCACGGTCGCGCTCTGGCCCGAAGGCTGCACCACCAGCTTGTCGCCCACGGCCACGCGGCCCGATTCGATGCGGCCCATATAGCCGCGGAAGTCGTTTGCTTCGTGGCCGTTGTGGCGTGCCACCAGCTGCACCGGGAAGCGGAAGGGCGCGTTGTGCGACTCGTCGTACACCGACAGCGATTCCAGCAGCTCGATCAGGGTGGGGCCTTTGTACCAGTCCATCTTCTCGCTGGCATCGACCACATTGTCGCCGGTCAGGGCCGACAGCGGAATGGTGGTCACGTCTTTCAGGCCCAGGGTCTGGGCGAACTCCTTGTAGGCCTTGACGATGCGCTCATAAATGGCTTGGTCGTAGTTCACCAGATCCATCTTGTTGACGGCCACCACCACGTGCTCGATCTGCAGCAGGTGGGCGATGGTCGAGTGGCGCTTGGTCTGGATCAGCAGGTCGACGCCGCCATCCTCGCGCAGCTTCACTTTCGACACGTCGACCAGGATGATGACGGCATCGGCGGTGGAGGCGCCCGTCACCATATTGCGCGTGTACTGCTCGTGGCCCGGCGTGTCGGCGATGATGAATTTGCGCTTGGGCGTGGCGAAGTAGCGGTAGGCCACGTCGATGGTGATGCCCTGTTCCCGTTCCGCTTCCAGGCCGTCGGTCAGCAGCGAAAGGTCGATGGTGTCGCCCACGGTGCGCTTATGCTTGGCGCGCGACACGGCGGCCAACTGGTCGGCGAAAATGCCCTTGCTGTCGTACAGCAGGCGGCCGATCAGGGTGCTCTTGCCGTCGTCCACCGAGCCGGCGGTAATGAAGCGCAGCAGGCCGCGCTCGGACAGGTTCTCGTTCAATGCGTTCATCAGAAGTATCCTGCTTTCTTGCGTTTTTCCATCGAGGCTTCGGAAGTCTGGTCGTCCATGCGGGTGGCGCCGCGTTCGGTGATCTGGGTGACGGCGGTTTCGGCGATGATCGCTTCCACCGTGGCCGCGTCCGACGATACCGGGCAGGTGCAGGAAATATCGCCCACGGTGCGGAAGCGCACCACCTGGCTTTCCACCGTCTCGCCGTCGCGCGCCGGGGTCAGGTCGGTCAGCGGCACCAGCAAGCCGTTGCGCGGAATGACCTGGCGCTCGTGCGCAAAGTAGATCGAAGGCAGAGCCAGTTTTTCGCGGGCGATGTACTGCCACACATCGAGTTCGGTCCAGTTCGAGATCGGGAAGACGCGCATATTCTCGCCGGGATGGACGCGGGTGTTATACAGATCCCACAGCTCCGGGCGCTGCGCCTTCGGATCCCATTGGCCGAATTCGTCGCGGAAGGAGAAGATGCGCTCCTTGGCGCGCGCCTTCTCTTCATCGCGGCGGGCGCCGCCGATGCAGGCGTCGAAGCCATGTTCGGCGATGGTTTCCAGCAGCGTCACCGCCTGCGCCGCGTTGCGCGAATCGGTTTGCGGATTGCGCAGGCGCACCGTGCCCTTCTTGATCGATTCCTCGACCGAGCCGACGATCAGGCGCTCGCCCAGTTCAGCCACGCGGCGGTCGCGGAACTCGATCACTTCCGCGAAGTTATGGCCGGTATCGATATGCACCAGCGGGAAGGGGAATTTGCCGGGGCGGAAAGCTTTTTCCGCCAGGCGCAGCAGCACCACGGAATCCTTCCCGCCCGAGAACAGCAGGGCAGGGTTGCTGCATTCGGCGGCCACTTCGCGCAGGATGTGGATGGCTTCCGATTCCAGCGCATCGAGGTGGCGCGCGTTCACGTCGCCAAGGCCTTGGATTGGGGTGTCAAGCAGAGCGTTCATTGATAGCCTGTTCTTGTGTGGGTGGCGCGCTGAAACTCAGGCCGCCACGGATTTAATGCGAATCAGTTTTCCATCGACCAGATGCAAACCGCATTCCTTCGATTCCGGATTTTCCCACCACCAGCGACCGGCGCGCACATCCTCCCCGGGCTGGATGGCGCGCGTGCAGGGGGCGCAGCCGATGGAGGGATAGCCTTGGTCGTGCAATTCATTGTACGGCACATTATTGGCGCGGATGTAGTCCCAGATGGCCTGCTCCGACCAGTCGGCCAGCGGGTTAAATTTGGTCATGAAGTGGGCCGGATCGTCTTCCTCCACCAGCAGCGAGGAGCGGGTGCTGGACTGGGCGCGGCGCTGGCCCGTGATCCAGGCTTTGTTGCCGAACAGGGCGCGGCTCAGCGGTTCCACCTTGCGGATGCGGCAGCACTCGCGGCGCAGTTCCACGCTGTCGTAAAAACCATTCAGGCCGTGCGCGGCGACATAGGCGTCCACCGCTTCCGGCTGCGGGCGGTAGAGCGCGATCTCGTAGCCATAGCGTTCTTTCACGCGCTCCAGCATGGCCAGGGTTTCCGGATGCAAGCGTCCCGTTTCCAGCGAAAAGATGCCGATCGGGAGCTGGGCCTTCAGGATCAGGTCCGTCAATACCATATCCTCGGCCGCAAGGCTGGAGGCGAAAACAGCGGGCGAGAAGTCGCGCGCGATGCGTTCCAGGATCAGGCGCGTCTGCGCCACCAGGGTGTCCGGCTGGCTCATGCTGGCGTCTCCTGTCAGATGCCGTAACCGGCGTCGCCGCTGGCCGGCTGGGCTTCGCGGTGGTGGCGGCGGAACAGGGGCTGCTGCTCGTCCACCGAAGCCTGGTAGGTTTCGGAGAACACGGTCAGGCCTTTCAACGCATCGTGGATGCTGCGGTCGGGGCGCGTGGCATAGGCGTTGAAGCCCACGCGGTGCATGGAGAATAGCTGGTCGCGCAACACGTCGCCGATGGCGCGCAGCTCACCCTTGTAGCCCAGGCGGGTACGCAGATTGTAGGCAATCGAATAGCCGCGGCCATCGGTGAATTTGGGGAAGTCCACCGCCACCACGCCAAAGCGATCCAGCTCGCCTTTCAGCGCCTCGGGACGCTCGTCGCTGGCGATCCAGACGCCGATGTCGGCGCGCGCCTCCAGCGCGGCGCGCTGGTTCAGCCACACTTGCAGCGGCACGATGACCTTGCCGGCCGGGACTTGCACCGTTTCCGCGTCCTCGCCCTCGGCCAGGCGCAGCACCTGCCAATCGTCTGCGACGATTTCACGGCCTTTGATAATCAGGTTTTGCTCAGGCATATTCATCTTCTCCAATCAGGCGGCCCGCTTCGGCAATCGGCGTGGCGTATACGAATTCCTTGAAGGGCGTGATGCCCAGGCGCTGCACGGTATCGACGAAGCGTTCCTCGTCGCTGCGCTCGCGCACATACACTTGCAGCAAGCGGTCGATCACTTCCGGCATCTGCTGCGCCGAGAACGAGGGGCCGATGATCTTGCCGATGGCGGCGTGGTTGCCTTGCGCGCCGCCGATGGAGACCTGGTACCACTCGGCGCCATCCTTATCCACGCCCAGCACGCCAATGGAGCCGACGTGGTGGTGGCCGCAGGCATTGATGCAGCCCGAAATATTCAGTTCGATCTCGCCGATATCGTGCAGATAGTCGATATGGTCGAAGCGCTCCGCGATGGCGGCCGCAATCGGAATCGACTTGGCATTGGCCAGCGAGCAGAAGTCGCCGCCGGGGCAGCAGATCATATCGGTCAGCAGGCCGATATTCGGCGTGGCCAGGCCCAGAGCCTTGGCTTCCTGCCACAGCGCGAACAGCTTGGACTGCTGCACGTCGGCCAGCACGATATTCTGCTCGTGGGTCACGCGCAGCTCGCCGAAGGAGTAGCGGTCGGCCAGGTCGGCCATGAAATCCATTTGCGCGGCGGTGGCGTCGCCCGGCGGCACGCCGGTCTTTTTCAGCGACAGCACCACGGCCGCATAGCCAGGCACCTTATGCGCCTTCACATTGCGCTTCAGCCAGTTGCCGAAAGCCTTGTTCTCCGGCTGCGCGGCGGCCGGATCGATGGCGGCCAGGGTTTCGTAGGCGTGCGGCTTGAAGTAGGCGATGATGCGTTCCATCTCGTCTTCGGTCAGGGTCTGGGCGCTGTCTTTCAAGTCCAGCCATTCCTCTTCCACCTGGCGCGTGAACTCTTCCACGCCCACCGCCTTCAGCAGGATCTTGATGCGCGCCTTGTACTTGTTGTCGCGCCGGCCGTACTGGTTATATACGCGCATCACCGCTTCCACATAGGTCAGCAGATGCTCGCGCGGCAGGAATTCGCGGATGGTGCTGCCGATGATGGGGGTGCGGCCCATGCCGCCGCCCACCATCACCTTGAAGCCGATCTCGCCCGCCTCGTTGCGCACCACGGTCAGGCCGATATCATGGATGGCGATGGCGGCGCGGTCTTCCACGGCGCCATTGATGGCGACCTTGAACTTGCGCGGCAGGGCGATGAATTCTGGATGGAAGGTGGACCACTGGCGCAGCACCTCGGCATACGGACGCGGATCGATGATCTCGTCGGCGGCCACGCCGGCGAATTCGTCCGAGGTCACGTTGCGGATGCAGTTGCCCGAAGTCTGGATGGCGTGCATCTCGACCGAGGCCAGGTCGCTCAGGATGTCGGGCGTCTGCTCCAGCTCGACCCAGTTGAACTGGATGTTCTGACGCGTGGTGAAGTGGCCGTAGCCGCGATCGTATTTGCGGGCGATATGGGCGAACATGCGCATCTGCTTGGACGACAGCAGGCCGTAAGGCACGGCGATGCGCAGCATATATGCGTGGCGCTGCATGTACAGGCCGTTTTGCAGTCGCAGAGGCAGGAATTCGGCCTCGCTCAGCTCATCGTTCAGGCGGCGCTGCACCTGGTCGCGGTACTGTGCGATGCGTTCCCGCACGATGAGATGGTCATATTGGTCATATTGGTACATATCGTTCCTAAAAAGTCGCTTGCGGCAAGGGCTGGCGCTTCCGGGTCTCCCCAAAGTGGCTTCAATGGTAATAAACTCCAGCTTTATTCCAAACGACTTAGTCTTTATTTGCTTATATACGTATTGGGCATAAGCATCAGCGTAAAATACGGTTTGGGATACTGACCGAGAGAGCCAATGAACCTGCATCAACTCCGATTCGTACGCGAAGCCGTGCGCCAGAACTACAACCTGACGGACGCCGCCAAAGCCCTGTTTACGTCCCAGCCGGGCGTTTCCAAGGCCATCATCGAGCTGGAAGAGGAGTTGGGCGTGGACATCTTTACCCGGCACGGCAAGCGCATCCGCGGCCTGACCGAACCGGGCCGCCTGGTGCTCGAATCGGTCGAGCTGATCATGCAGGAGATCGACAGCCTGAAGCGCATCGGCAAGGAATACGCGGCCCAGGACAGTGGCAGCTTCACCATCGCCACCACCCACACCCAGGCGCGCTACACCCTGCCGCGCGTGGTGCAAGCCTTCATGCAGAAGTTCCCCAAAGTCCGTTTATCCTTGTTGCAAGGCAACCCGCGCCAGATCGCCGAGATGGTGCAGCGCGACCAGGCCGATCTGGCCATCGCCACCGAATCGATTGCCGGCATCGACGGGCTGATCACTCTGCCGTGCTACCAGTGGGAGCACGTGCTGGTGGTGCCGCCCGAGCATGCGCTGCTGAAATCCAAGGAAATCACCCTGGAAGACGTGGCCGGCTTCCCCGTCATCACCTATGACAGCGCCTTTGCCGGCCGCAGCAAGATCGACCACGCTTTCTCGCTGCGCGGCCTGAAGCCGGACGTGCTGCTGGAAGCCATTGATGCCGACGTCATCAAGACTTATGTCGAACTGGGCATGGGCATTGGTATCATTGCGGGCATGGCCTTCGATCCCGAGCGCGACCGTAATCTGCGGTCGATCCCGGTGGGCCACCTGTTCGGCATGAATGTGTCGCGCGTGGCGGTCAAGCAGGGCGCTTACCTGCGCAGCTATATTTATACCTTCATCGAATTGCTCGCCCCGACCCTGAACCGCAAGCTCATCGAGCAAGCCATGCGCGGCGAACAGGACCACTACGAGCTGTAATCAAGCATAGAAACAAGAAACAAATGACTCAAGAAACATTCTCCCAATACTACGCCCAGCGCGCCGCCACCTTCGACAGCGTCTACGACAAGCCGGAGCGCCAAGCCGACCTGGCCCGACTGCACAGCCGCCTGGGCGAGTTGCTGGCCGGCCACAAGGTGCTGGAAATCGCCTGCGGCACCGGCTACTGGACCGAGACCATCGCCAAGACGGCCGCCTCGGTGCACGCCACCGACGTCAATCCCGCCATGCTGGAATACGCGCAAAAGCGCAGCCTGCCGAACACCAGCCTGGCCCTGGCCGACGCCTGGGAATTGGCGCCGGCCGTGGGCCAATACACGGCCGTGTTCGCCGGCTTCCTGTGGTCGCATATCCGGCGCGAAGAGCAGGAGCGCTTCCTGGCCCAGCTGCGCGCCAAGCTCGGCAAGGATGTGCTGCTGGTGGTGATGGACAACTGCTACGTCGACGGCAGCAGCACCGTGATCGCGCGCACCGACGCCGACGGCAACACCTTCCAGCTGCGCACTTCGCCCACCGGCGAACGCTTCGAAGTGCTGAAAAACTTCCCCACCGACAGCTATCTGCGCAAGAAGCTGGCCCAGGCCACGCGCGAGATCCGCATCGAGCGCCTGCCTTACTACTGGCTGCTGACGGCCCGCCTGAAATAGCCATTCTGGAAAAACTTGCTGCAAAATAGCAACAAGTTACATTTGTCATATTGTTGAAGCATTTGATAGGCATGATTCGCCCCAACGTTTCGCAGCGTTTCATTCTTCATCAACTTCAACAGTAGGACATCAAGTGAAAAAACTTACTCTGGCAGCTCTGCTCATCGGCGGTTTCGCAGCATCGGCACAAGCACAATCGAACGTGACCGTGTATGGCGTGGTCGACCTGGGCATCGCTAAAACCACCGGCCAATCCGCCGTTGAACGCGAGAACCACGCTTCGCGTCTGGGTTTCCGCGGTACTGAAGATCTGGGCGGCGGTCTGTCGGCCATCTTCAACCTGGAAAGCGAAATCCTGGCCGACACCGGCGCGCAAAAAGGCAATCTGTTCGACCGTCAGGCATGGGTCGGCCTGAAAGGTTCCTTCGGCCAGGTTTACCTGGGCCGCACCAAGGACATCATCGACGGCGCCCTGCCGCGCATCGAGCCGTTCAACGCCGACGGCGTGATCGGTAAGGTCAACGAGCCGATGATGCGCAACGGCGTGGGCCAGTCCCGCGTTGCCAACGCCATCACCTATAACAGCCCAAGCTACCAAGGCCTGGCCGTCGCCCTGCAAGCCGTGCTGAGCGAAGTCAAAGGCGCGGACGCTGGCTACAGCGCCCTGGCGACCTACGACAACGGTCCGATCAGCCTGCACGCTGGCTACCAGCGCGCGGTGCAGACCGCCGTCAGCGCCGTGAAACCGACCCTGTGGACCATCGGCGCCGGCTACAAATTCGGCGACACCAAAGTGTCCGGCGGCTACTCCAAAGGCAAAACCGACGTGGCCACCACCGGTGACTACAAGAGCTGGCTGCTGGGCGTGAGCCACAGCATCGGCGGCGGCGACCTGAAAGCCGTGTATGGTAAGCAAGAGCAGAACAACAACAAGGTCAGCGGCCTGAACACCGTGAAAGAAATGGGCGTGGGTTACGACTACCACCTGTCCAAGCGCACCGACCTGTACGCTTACGCCGGCAAGGAAAAAGTCAAAGCCCTGACCTCCTACCAGCTGGGCATCTCCCACAAGTTCTAATCCGCCTCGCGGCATAGCCGAGTCCGTGTCCACCTTGGGGGCAGACCCCAATCGGACACGGGCTCGGCGGTGAGAACCCTGAAAGCGCCATTGGCGCTTTTTTGCGTTTACGGCTCGGCGAAGGAGGGCAGGGGCAGGCGGATGTCGATGCGCGTGCCCTGGCCCGGACCGCCGCTGATGGCGAGGTCGCCGCGCAGGGCCAGCACGCGCTCGCGCATGCCGAGCAGGCCGTAGGAGGTGGGTTTGTCCAGATCGCTTTCGCCGATGCCGCGCCCATCGTCTTCGATCGCAATCAGCAGGGCGCCATCCTTGCGGTGCAGCCGCAGCTCAACCGTCTGGGCGTGGGCGTGGCGGGCGATATTGGTCAGCGATTCCTGCACGATGCGGAAGACGGCGGTGCTGAGGCGGTCGTCCAGGATCAGCTCGGCCTCCGCCGCCTGCAAATGGCAGGCGATGCCGTGGCGCTGCACCCAGTCGTGGCGTAGCGATTGCAGGGCGAAGTACAGTCCGCCTTCGTCCAGGGCGCGCGGGCGCAGATTGCCGGCGATGCGGCGCAGCGAGGTGATGGCCGACAGCAGCAGCTGATCCATGCTGTGCAGGCGTTGGCGCGCGCCCGGCTCGTGCGCATCCTGCTGCTGCAGCAAATCCATGTCGACGCGCAGGGCGGCCAGCAGCTGGCCCAGATCGTCG
This sequence comes from Massilia sp. BJB1822, assembly GCF_013369485.1. GTDB lineage: Bacteria > Pseudomonadota > Gammaproteobacteria > Burkholderiales > Burkholderiaceae_D > Rugamonas. Next base: position 2,750 of record NZ_JABWEB010000011.1, on the reverse strand, counting down.
TGGAGCTCGCGCGCGATGTGGGCGCGCTCCTCTTCGCGGATGGCTTCCAGCGCATAGTCGGTGGCGCGGCGGCCGGCGAGCCGTTGACGCGCCACCGGCGCCGGTGCGGGCTTGCTCAGGCGCCAGGCCAGGCGCGAGGCCAGCAGAAGGGCTGCGCTGCGCAGCAAGCGGAAAATGGGGGAGGATGGCATGGCATAGTCCTGAGCCGAAAAAACGGCAATTCAGGACTACCCTAGACCAAGCCTGCGGCGCAGGCCTTGATATGCAGCAGAGGTGGCGCGCCGTCTGCCGCGCCCGGCCTTACATTTGCTTAAACAGGTGCAGGAAGCTGCGGCTCACTTCCAGCTTGTCGGAGCGGCCCTTGATCATCACCAGATGGCGGCCGCGGATATCGCGCGTCACGCCTTCGATGGCGTTCACATTGACCAGGGTGGCGCGGTGGATTTGCCAGAACAGATCGGGATCGAGTTCATCGGCCAGGTCGCGCACCGGCTTGCGGATCAGGGCTTCGAATTTCTCGGTCTGCACGCAGGTGTATTTCTCGTCGGAGCGGAAGAACAGGATTTCCTCGACCGGAATCATGCGCAGATCCTGGCCGATGCTGGCCTGGATCCATTGCAGATGGGCCTTCTTCGGCGCGGCGATCTTTTCCGTCAGCTGGGCCAGCATGGCGCTGACGCTGGCATTCACATCCTCTTTCGGCCGGCTCAGGCGGGTTTTCAGGCGGTCCACCGTGATCTGCAGGCGCTCCTGCTCAGGCGGCTTCAGCACATAGTCGACGGCGCCGCGCTCGAACGCTTCCACCGCATAGGCATCGTAGGCGGTCACGAAGACCACATTGCTCTTGCCGCCGATCACCGCCGCCGCTTCCATGCCGGTCTTGCCGGGCATGCGGATATCGAGGAAGGTGAAATCGGGCTTCAGCTGGTCGACCAGCTCGATGGCTTCGTCGCCATTCTTGGCTTCGCCCACGATTTCCAGCTCTGGCCAGACCTGGCTCAGGCGCATGCGCAACTGATCGCGCATCAAACGTTCATCATCGGCAATGATTGCAGTTGGCATAATTTGCAAGAGTTATGAAAAATGGCTGACAATTATTCAATGAAACCAGGCAAGAATCAACGATTCATTTTGCAAGCTGGTAAGGCACTTCGATGGTAGCGATCACCCCGCTAGGCTGATTCGGCTCGATCTTCAGGTGGGCCTGGTCGCCATGCAGCAGTTTCAGGCGCTCGCGGATGGTCAGCAGGCCAAGGCCGGTGCCATCGCTGGGCTTGGCACCGAAGCCCAGGCCATCGTCGGTGACGACCACGCGCAGCTTATTATGCGCCACTTCCGCGCGCACTCTCAGGGTGCCGCCTTCCGGCTTGCCTTCCAGACCGTGCTTGATGGCGTTTTCCACCATCGATTGCAGCATCATGGGCGGGAAAGCGGCGGTGCGCAGGCCTTCGGGAATGGCGAAATCGATGGTCAGGCGCTCTTCCATGCGCATTTTCAGCAGGGCCAGATACGCCACCACCATATCGGCTTCGCGGCCCAGATTGGTGATCAGGGAGTTTTCGCGCATTTGCGGCAGCACGGCGCGCAGGTATTTGATCAGGCTGCGCTGCATGGCCGAGGCGCGCGGTGGATCGGTTTCGATCAGGTGCTCGACCGAGGCCAGGGTATTGAACAGGAAATGCGGCTCGACCTGGGCCTGCATCATCTGCATCTTCGCCTCGCTGAGCTGGCGCTGCATGGAGGCGCGTTCGGCGGCGGCGTTGGCGGTCTGGGTTTCCGCTTCCGCCCGTTTTTTGCCGCCCATCAGGGCTTTGGTGGCGAACAGGGCCAATACCAGCAGCGAGACGAAACTCTTGAACCAGGTGGAAGCTTGCTGGGTATAGCGCGACACTTTCTGCTCGGCGGCATCGTCGACCGCCTCCTCGATCGCATTGGATAATTCCTCGCCGATCTGCGGCGGCAATTCAATATGGACTTCCTCGCCCGGTTGCGGGGCGCCGGCGGGCAGGGCGGGTTTGGCCGGCTTCGCCGGGTGGGCCGGATGCGCCGGCTTGGCGGCTGGCGCTTCGGGGGCGGGCGTGGCTGTCGGCGCATCTGGCGCGTCAGGAACTTCGCCGGGAACGGTCTCGGCGGGCTTGGGCGGCTCCTCCGGCTTGGATGCATCCTTGCGCGTTTTCACGCCGCGCGGATTGAAGTGGATGCCGCTGTCATCGATGGTGATATTGGTTTCGCCGGGGCGGTTGCGCTTATGCGAGCGCGTCACGACCTCGTCGCTCGGGCTGGGGGAAAACAGCTCGTCTTGCAGGATCGAAGCGGCAATCAGGGACAGGGCGGCGAAAAGAAAGAATTTCCACCATGAAAGCTGCGTTACCCAGGTCGCGGTCGCATCGAAGCCGCGGTGCAGCCAGGCCAGGATGGTTTTCAGCGTTTCTTGCAATTTCGGGGTTGGGAACATGCTTTCTTTCTTCTTGAGTAAGCGGCAAGTGTAGATAACCTTACGCAAACCTGTCTATCCGGGCCAGCGGTGTGCGACAGTCTGCACAAAAGTGGTCTTGGAAGGAAGAATGCAGGGATAACTGGATGTGGCGAAAAAGCCCTTGCGCGCCTCGTACCGCTTTGCTATAGTTCTGTCCCCGCCGCAACGCAGATGCAAATCGCGAAACGGTAGGAAAAGAAAGAAGCTTGACGAATCGCACGAAACACTAGATAATCTCGCTTCTCTGCTGCTGGCAAACACAACGCTTTGTCTC
>NZ_JABWEB010000010.1 GCF_013369485.1 Massilia sp. BJB1822 | reverse complement strand
GGGGGGGGGGGGGGGGGGGGGGGGGGGGGGGGGGGGCCCCCCCCCCCCAGGCCGGCCGCCAGCGGCAGCAGAAAGGCGCGGCGCAGGCCGGCCGAGGACAGAATGGACAAGGTCAATCCTTGGGTAATATGGACAAAGCGCTAATTTAGCACGGCGCGCTGCCCCTGGCCCGTGGCGCCGCCCATCACCAGCCGGAGGCGGGGCGTGCGACAATAGCCCCATGCTGCCCTCTCCCCGCCCCCAAGCCATTCTGTTTGACCTGGACGATACGCTGTGGCCGATCGCGCCCGTGATCGCCGCCGCTGAAGTGACCCTGCATGCCTGGTTGGCCGAGCATGCGCCGAAAGTGGCGCAAGCGTTTTCCATCGAGGACTTGCGCGCGCGCCGCCAAGCCCTGCTCGACGCCGACCCGGCCCTGCAGGTCGACCTGGGCGCGCTGCGCCGCGCCGGCCTGCAAGCCGCGTTTGAGCTCGCCGGCGAAGACTTGCGCCACCTGGACGGCGCCATGGCGCATTTCTTTGCCGCCCGCAATGCCGTCACCCCGTATGACGATGTGCTGCCCGGCCTCTTGCACCTGAAACAGAAAATTTTGCTGGGCACGATCTCGAACGGCAATGCCGACCTTGAAGTCATCGGCCTCGCCCACCATTTTCAGGTATCGCTGGCGGCCAGCCATTTCGGCCGCGCCAAGCCCGACCCGGCCATTTTCCTGGCCGCTTGCGCCGCGCTGGGCGTGGCGCCGGCCCAAGCCGTGTATGTGGGCGACGATCTGCGCCTCGATGTGGAGGGCGCCCAGCGCGCCGGCCTGCGCGCCGTCTGGCTCAACCGCGGCGGCGCGGCGGCGCCCGAGGGTTTGGTGCCGGACGCCATCTGCAGCAGCTTCGACGAGCTGCTGCGCTGGCTCGAACGCCAGCTGGCGCCATGAGCGCGGGCGGCCCTGGCCGGAGGGCGGATTGCCGCCGTGGCCCGCGCCCGTGCATAATAGAACCGATGAATGCTGGCTAGATACAATCATGCAACTCGATAACCGTGCCCAAACCCTGCTCAAAGCGCTGGTGGAGCGCTATATCGCCGACGGCCAACCGGTCGGCTCGCGCGCCCTGTCCAAGATTTCCGGGCTGGACCTGTCGCCGGCCACCATCCGCAATATCATGGCCGACCTGGAAGAGCTGGGCTATGTGGCCAGCCCCCACACCTCGGCTGGCCGGGTGCCGACGCCGCGCGGCTACCGCCTGTTTGTCGATACTCTGCTGACTGTCCAGCACCTGGACGAGCGCGCCGTCGACCCCCAGCTGCGCCTGCCGGCCCAGGCGGCCCAGCCGCACAAACTGATCGCCAATGCGGCCCAGATGCTGTCTTCGCTGACCCAGTTCGCCGGCGTCGTGCTCAGCCCGCGCCATGAATCGGCCTTCCAGCAGATCGAATTCCTGCGCCTGTCGGAAAAGCGCATCCTCTTGGTGATCGTGGTGCCGGGCGGCGATGTGCAAAACCGCCTGCTGCTCACCGATGTCGACTACACCCCGGCCCAGCTGCAAGCCTCGGCCAACTTCCTCAACCAGAATTACAGCGGCCTGGCCTTCGACGAGGTGCGCGGCCGCCTGCAGCATGAGCTGCGCCAGTTGCGCGACGATATGGGGCGGCTGATGCAGACGGCCGTCGAAGCCAGCAGCGAGGCGCTGGCCGAGAGCGCCGACGAGATGGTCATCGCCGGCGAGCGCAATCTGCTGTCGGTGAGCGATCTGTCGTCGAATATGAGCTCGCTGCGCCAGATGTTCGATATGTTCGAGCAAAAGACCGGCCTGATGCAGCTGCTCGATGTGTCGAGCAAGGCCTCCGGCGTGCAGATCTTCATCGGCGGCGAATCCCAGCTCTTGCCGATGGACGAGATGAGCGTGGTCACCGCGCCCTACGAGGCCAATGGCCGCATCGTCGGCACCCTGGGCGTGATCGGGCCGACGCGCATGGCCTACGAGCGCGTGATTCCGATTGTCGACATCACCTCGCGCCTGCTGTCGAACGCGCTCAGCCAGCCTTAGGCGCGGCGCGCCGGCGTGGCCCAAAGCAAAGCCCCTGCCTGCGGGGGCAGACAGGGGCTGGCAAGGGACGGGCGGGGGGCGCGCGCCGCCCCGGCTCAGTGTTTATGCGGGCAAGCGGTCTTGGTGCAGTTGCCGTAGATGGCCAGCGCGTGCTCGGCAATCTTGAAGCCGCGTTCCTTGGCGATCATGTGCTGGCGCTTTTCGATTTCCTCGTCGACGAATTCTTCCACGCGGCCGCAGTCCAGGCAGACCAGGTGGTCGTGGTGGGAACCCTGGTTCAGCTCGAAAATCGCCTTGCCGCTCTCGAAATGGTTGCGGTTGAGCAGGCCGGCTTGCTCGAACTGGGTCAGCACGCGGTAGACGGTGGCCAGGCCGACATCCATATTGTCGGCCAGCAGGATTTTATAGACGTCTTCGGCCGTCAGATGGCGTACGGGGCTGCTCTGGAAAATGTCCAGGATTTTCAGGCGCGGCAGGGTTGCCTTCAGGCCGCTGGCCTTCAGGTCGGTGGGACTGTTACTCATGTTTGGTGTCAAATGTGGCTCGAGTGCTTTATGATATAGCGTTTTTGCCACTTCTGCTCAATCGGATTTGAGGTCTTCTATGCGCGTCACCCCTGTTTTCTCGCCGTCTTTGTTGCCTCACATGAAACGCCGCGCCCCGGCGCTGGCCGCCGCCCTGTGCCTGGCCCTGGCCGCCAGCGGCTGCGCCACGCGCAGCGCCGCCCCGGTCGCGGATAGCGCGGCCCAGCCGGCCGCCGGCGCCGGCGCGCACACGACGACCGTTACCCAGCTGCAGAAATTCATGTGGTTCTTCTCGCCCTACCGTCCCGACATCCAACAAGGCAACTTCGTCTCGCAAGACATGCTGGACCAGCTGAAGGAAGGCATGACGCGCGACCAGGTGCGTTTCGTGCTCGGCACACCGATGCTGGCCGACCTGTTCCACGCCGACCGCTGGGACTATCCCTTCCGCCTGGCCAAGGGCAATGGCGAGATCACCACCGCCACCGTGGTGGTGTATTTCAAGGATGAGAAAGTGGCGCGCTGGGAAGGCGGCAATCTGCCGTCCGAGCGCGAATACATCGAACGCATCGCCGGCCCCGTGCTCAAATTCAAGAAGGCCGAGGAAAAAGCGGCCAGCACCAGCGCCGCGCCGGGCAAGGCGCCGCTGCCGGCCGGCAGCGAAACCAGCAAGTAATGAGCCAGAACCAGCGTAGCCAGAATCAGCGGCCCGCCGCGGCGGGCTGCGCAAGGACAGACATGAGTATTGTGAATATCGCCGTTGCCGGCGCCAGCGGCCGCATGGGCCGCATGTTGATCGAGGCCGTGCAGGCCGCGCCCGACACCCGCCTGAGTGGCGCCCTCGACCGCGCCGGCTCGCCCGGCCTCGGCAGCGATGCCGCCGCCTTCCTCGGCCAGCAGGCCGGCGTCGCCATCGCCGCCGACTTCGCGCAAGGCTTGGCCGGCGCCGACGTGCTGATCGACTTCACGCGCCCCGAAGCCACCCTCGACCACCTCGCTTACTGCGCCGAACACGGCATCAAGCTGGTGATCGGCACCACCGGTTTCGACGCGGCCGGCAAGGCTGCCATCGCCGAGGCAGCCAAGAAAACCGCCATCGTTTTCGCGCCGAATATGAGCGTGGGCGTGAATGTCACGCTGAAACTGCTGGAATTCGCCGCCAAGCAACTGGCCACCGGCTACGACATCGAAATCGTCGAAGCCCACCACCGCCACAAGGTCGATGCGCCGTCCGGCACCGCGCTGAAGATGGGCGAAGTCATTGCCGACGCCCTCGGCCGCGACTTGAAGGAGTGCGCCGTGTATGGCCGCGAAGGCGTCACCGGTGAACGGGACCCGTCCACCATCGGTTTTGCCACCGTGCGCGGCGGCGACATCGTGGGCGACCACACCGTGCTGTTCGCCGGCACCGGCGAGCGCATCGAAATCAGCCACAAATCGAGCAGCCGCGCCAACTACGCGGCCGGCTCGCTGCGCGCCGCCCGCTTCCTGGCCGACAAGCCGAGCGGCCTGTTCGATATGTACGACGTGCTGGGCCTGAACGGCCTGAGCGCCTGAGCGGCGGAGGCAGCAGCATGGCCACCGCCACCCTGAACGGCGCCCTCATCGTCGACGAAGCCAGCTTCCACGCCGAAGCGCGCCGCGCCTTCGGCTTTCCCGCCGACTACGGCAACAGCATGGATGCCTGGCTCGACTGCATGAGCTATCTGCGCGACGATGAAAACATGACGCAATTCCGCCTCAAGCCCAACGAGGTCTTGGAAATCGTCATCAGCAATGCCGCCGCCCTGCGCGCCGCCGTCCCCGACCTGCTCGAAGAGCTGGTCTACTGCATCGGCGGCCTCAACGAACGCTACGAAGACTACGGCGAAAAGCCCGCCCTCAAGCTCACCCTCGCCTGACTTTGATCTAAATCAGCAAATGTCCACCCTGGTGCCTGGCGGGGCCGCCGAGGCACCAGGGTGGACATTCTTTGATTTAGCGCAAACGGTTTAGGACTGTTCGCCGGGGGCGAGGGTCAGGACGTCGTAGCCGCTGTCGGTGACGGCAATCATGTGTTCCCATTGGGCCGACAGGGAGCGGTCCTGGGTCACCACCGTCCATTCGTCGGCCAGCACGCGGGTGTGGTGCTTGCCGGCGTTGATCATGGGTTCGATGGTGAAGACCATGCCGGGCCGCAGCTCCAAACCGTGGCCGGGGCGGCCGTAGTGCAGCACTTGCGGGTCTTCGTGGTAGACCATGCCGATGCCGTGGCCGCAGTAGTCGCGCACGATGCTGTAGCCGTGCTGCTCGGCCAGGCGCTGGATGGCGTGGCCGACATCGCCCAGCGTGGCGCCCGGCTTCACGGCGCGGATGCCGGCCCACATGGCGTCATACGTCACCTCGCACAGCTTGCGCGCGGCCTTGCTGGGCTGGCCCACGTAATACATGCGGCTGGTGTCGCCGAACCAGCCATCCTTGATCACGGCCACGTCGATATTGATGATGTCGCCATCCTTGAGGATCTTGCGCGGCGAGGGAATGCCGTGGCACACCACTTCATTGACCGAGGCGCAAATGGTCTTGGTATAACTGCCGTAGCCGACATTGGCGGGAATGACTTGCTGTTCCTTGACGATGTAGTCGTGGCACAGCCGGTCCAGGTCGTCGGTGCTGACGCCGGCCTGGACGTGGGGGCCGATCATGGTCAGCACGTCGGCCGCCAGCTGGCCGGCGATGCGCGCCAGCTCGATCTGTTCCGGGCTCTTGATGAGGAGGGCGTTGCTGCGCTTACGCATCGTGCGCCCCCTCGGCCACCGGCTCCAGCGTGCCCAGCTTGAAGGGCGCGTTCGCATTGCCGCGCAACAGCAACTGGCACAGCTCGCTGTAACGCAGATCGGGATTGGTTTCGGCCAGCAAGCCGATGCGCAGCCAGTGCTCGGCCTGGGCATTGATCGAGCGGCTCAGGGCGCCGCTCGCAATGCGCAGGTTTTCGTGCATCTGGTCGGAAATCTTGACGATACCCATGTCCATGCCTTTATATGATTCGTATATGAAACGTATATTAGCATGGCGAGTTCAGCTTTGCCTAGCGCACGGCGTGGGCGTCGAACAGTGGATTTTCGATCAGGCCCAGCAGATTGCCGTAAGGGTCGCGCAGGTCGGCCATGCGGATGCCTTCGCCGACGTCCTCGATCTTGCCCTGCAGCTGGCCGCCAAGTTGCTGGATGCGCGCCACTTCGTCCTCGATGCCCTCGACGCCCCAGTAGACGCGGCAGCCGGCCGTGCCTGGTTCGCCCTCGGGCCACAGGCCCAGCTCGAATCCGCCGACGTTAAAGCCGACGTAGAAGGGCTGGTCGAAGTAGGGCGCCTGGCCCAGCACTTCGGTGTACCAGGCTTTGGCGGCTTGCAGGTCGGGTACGTGCAGCGGGTAGATGGCGCTGCGTAATCCTTTGATCATGGTGTGGTCCTTTCGATGGTTGAACGATGCGGCCATCATGCCACGGGGCGCGCGGCGGTGATTGGAAAAATGGAAAGCGGGCGCTCAGGGCAGGATGCTGCCGCGTCGGCGCGGAATGCCGAGTTCGCGCCGCAGCTCCTTGGCGCGCCGCCAGTGTTTCTCGCCGGGGAAGCGGATGCACAGTTCTTCCCAGGCATTGCGTGGAATGCCGCGGAACAGGCGCAGGAAGCGGTTGGGCGAGGTGGGTATGCCGTCGTAGAGCAGCTGGTTGCCGATCACCTCGGCCTGGCCGCCGCCGCGCATGAAGACGCGCAGCCGCGTGCCTTCGGGCAGGAAGAGCGCTTTCCAGAAATAGCCGCGCCCGCTTGCCAGGCGGGTTGCAGCCAGGGCGCTGACGGCGTCCGGGGCGGCATCGTCCGTGGTTTCGGATTCGGCGTCAGCATCGGCATCGACGTCTGCGCTTGCATCGGACTCGGCTAGTTGACAGTCCAGCCAGCTTTCGACGGCTTCGCTGATGGTGGCGGAAAGCTGGTCCAGCGCGTCGTGCTGATCAAGCCAGTTCATCAAGCGCAATAGCGTGTGGGGTGCTACTTCGCCACTCCCTATGGCAAATCTGCTCTTTTTCATGATGGGCCTCGACAATCCGTGAAAACCTGCTCTTTTCTGCTCTAACTTGCTCTAATTGGACTGTCGGGTAGGGGAAAAAGTTCCGAAAGAGCGCTTTAGAGCAGAAAAGAGCAGAAAATCACGCAACCGAAAAAATTAGAGCAATTTAGAGCAAATTTGCCATAGGGAGCCGCGAGGAAGTCACCCACCCTCAACTCCGGCGCGCCGGCCGCAGGAATTGCTCGGGCGTGTGGCCGGCGAATTCCTGGAAGTCGTGAATCAGATGGGATTGGTCGAAATAGCCGCAATCGAGGGCGAGGGCGGCCCAGTCGATGCTTAGAGCCGCTGTCGCCGCAGTCGTGCCCGCGCCGGCACGCGCGTCCGCGCCCGCCGCCCCAGCCGCCCCAGCCCCAGCCGTCCCGGCAGCATGCTGGCTGAGTACGGCGGTGGCGCGCCGAAAGCGGCAGATGCGCGCAAACAGCTTGGGCGGCAAGCCGACCTGATCGCGGAACTGGGCCGCCAGATGCTGGCGGCTGACGCCGAAACGCTCGGCCAGCGCATCCACGCGCAGCAAGCCGTGCGTCGTCTCGATGGCCGCCACCGCCGTCCGCGCCAGCGAGGCCGCCTCCACCTTGCCCGCCAGCATACGCCAGCGTTCCAGCAGCGCCCGCTCAATCACGTCCAGCCGCTGCCGATCGCCGAGTGCGTCAGCCCAAAGCGCATCTTGAAGCCGGTCGGCCGCGGCCCGCCCCCACAGCAGATCGAGGTCCGCGCGCTGATCGCTGAGTCCGGCCAAAGGCAGGCCTAGGAAATGCCGCGCCGCGCCGGGCCGGAAGCGCACCGCCACCGTGCGCACGCGGCCCGCTGAGGGCACCTCGATAAACGAGCTCATCATGCCCACGGCAAAGGCTGGCGCGCCCTGGTCCTGCCACAGGATGTCCACGCAATTGTCGGGCAGCACGCGGTGCCAGTGCGGCGCCGCTCCCGCCGCGCGCGCCTCGGCCACCCACAGGCAGGCGACCCAGGGATGCAAAGCGGGGTGGGGCGGATACTCCCGGTACAACATGCATAATCTCCGGCAAGAAAACATCGCAGGCGCGCCGCGCAACAGGCTGGCGGCGAAGCAGTATAATGAAAGGTTCGTAACCTTTCACCAATTCTACTGGCCGCAACCATCATGCAAGAAAAATATAGTCCCGCCGACGTCGAAAAAGCCGCCCAAGCCCACTGGAAGGCGATCGACGCCTACAAAGCCGTCGAAAACGACCCGCGTTTCCCAAAAGGCAAGTACTACGCTTGCTCGATGCTGCCTTACCCTTCGGGCAAGCTGCACATGGGCCACGTGCGCAACTATACGATCAATGACGTGATGTACCGCTATCTGCGCATGAACGGCTACAACGTGCTGATGCCGATGGGCTGGGACGCCTTCGGCATGCCGGCCGAGAATGCGGCCATGGCCAACAATGTGCCGCCGGCGCAGTGGACCTATTCCAACATCGCCCACATGAAGGAGCAGATGGAGTCCATGGGCCTGGCCATCGACTGGTCGCGCGAAATGGCGGCCTGCAAGCCCGAGTACTACAAATGGAACCAGTGGATGTTCCTGAAGATGCTGGAAAAAGGCATCATCTACAAAAAGACCGGCACCGTGAACTGGGATCCGATCGACCAGACCGTGCTGGCCAACGAGCAGGTGGTCGATGGCCGCGGCTGGCGTTCCGGCGCGCTGATCGAAAAGCGCGAAATCCCGATGTACTACGCCCGCATCACCGACTACGCCGACGAGCTGCTCGACTACGTCGACAACAAGCTGCCCGGCTGGCCTGAGCGCGTGCGCATCATGCAGTCGAACTGGATCGGCAAATCGACCGGCGTGCGCTTCGCCTTCCCGCACAGCATCGCCGGCGCCGACGGCCAGCCGATCGGCGAGGGCAAGCTGTTCGTCTTCACCACCCGTCCCGACACCGTGATGGGCGTGACCTTCTGCGCCGTGGCGGCCGAGCACCCGCTGGCCACGCACGCCGCGCAAAATAACCCGGAGCTGCAAGCCTTCATCGCCGAGTGCAAAATGGGTTCCGTGATCGAGGCCGATATGGCGACCATGGAGAAGAAGGGCATGCCGACCGGCCTGTTCGTCACCCACCCGCTGACCGGCGCCCAGGTCGAAGTCTGGGTCGGCAACTATGTGCTGATCACCTACGGCGACGGCGCCGTGATGGGCGTGCCGGCCCACGACGAGCGCGATTTCGCCTTCGCCAAAAAGTACCATCTGCCGATCAAGCAGGTGATCCGCGCCGAAGGCCAGGACTACTCGGACACCGCCTGGCAGGAATGGTATGGCGACAAGAGCGTGTCCATCGTCGCCAACTCCGGCAAATACGATGGCCTGAATTACGCGCAAGCCGTGGACGCGGTGGCCGCCGACCTGGCCGCCCTCGGCCTGGGCGAGAAGAAAGTCACCTTCCGCCTGCGCGACTGGGGCATTTCGCGCCAGCGCTACTGGGGCACGCCGATCCCGATGATCAACTGCGCCGACTGCGGCGTGGTGCCGGTGCCGGAAAAAGACTTGCCGGTGGTGCTGCCGGAAGACTGCGTGCCGGACGGCACGGGCAACCCGCTGAACAAGCACGAAGCCTTCCTCAAGTGCGACTGCCCGCAGTGCGGCAAGCCGGCGCGCCGCGAGACCGACACCATGGATACCTTCGTCGATTCGTGCTGGTACTACATGCGCTATACCTCGCCCGGCTCGAACGCGTCCATGGTCGACGCGCGCAACGATTACTGGATGCCGATGGACCAGTACATCGGCGGCATCGAGCACGCCGTGCTGCACCTGCTGTACGCCCGCTTCTGGACCAAGGTGATGCGCGAATTCGGCCTGGTCAAGTTCGACGAGCCGTTCGTCAACCTGCTGACCCAGGGCATGGTGCTGAACGAAACCTATTACCGCGAAGACGCGGCCGGCAAGAAGACCTGGTTCAACCCGGCCGACGTCGAGCTGACCACGGACGACAAGGGCCGCCCGCAAAGCGCGCTGCTGAAGGAAGACGGCGCGCCGGTGCAGATCGGCGGCACCGAGAAGATGTCGAAGTCGAAGAACAACGGCATCGACCCGGCCGCCCAGATCGAGCAATACGGCGCCGACACCGCGCGCCTGTTCACCATGTTCGCTTCGCCGCCGGAACAGACTCTGGAGTGGTCGGGCAGCGGCGTGGAAGGCGCCAACCGCTTCCTGCGCCGCGTCTGGTCCTACGCTTACGCGCAGAAGGCGCGCATCGACGCTTCGGGCGCCGCGCTGACGGCCGCCGCCAGCGGCGACGCGCAGAAAACCCTGCGCCGCGAACTGCACAAGGTGCTGCAGCAGGCCGACTATGACCTGAAGCGCATCCAGTACAACACCGTGGTGTCGGCCTGCATGAAGATGCTGAACACCATGGAGTCGGCCAAGCTGGACGACTCGGCCGAATCGAATGCCGTGCTGTCCGAAGGCCTGGCCATCTTCCTGCGCCTGCTGAACCCTGTCGCGCCCCACATCACCCACGTGCTGTGGCAGGAACTCGGTTACGCCGGCGACATCCTGGACGCGGCCTGGCCGCAGGTCGATCCGGCCGCGCTGGAGCAGTCCGAGATCGAGATGATGATCCAGGTGAACGGCAAGCTGCGCGGCTCGGTGAAAGTGGCGAAGGCGGCCGACAAGGCCGCCATCGAAGCGGCGGCCCTGGCCGAGGAAAGCGTGCAGAAATTCATCGAAGGCACGCCGAAGAAGGTCATCGTGGTGCCGGGCAAACTGGTCAACATCGTGGTGTAAAACTTATGGCAATGACGATTCCAACATTCATCCGCCTGGCGCGCAATGCCACGCTGGCGGCGCTGCTGGCGGCCAGCGTGGCCGCCTGCGGCTTCCATCTGCGCGGTTCGAGCGGCAACTATACCCTGCCTTTCCCTTCGCTGTACGTGGGCTTGCCGGAGTCGTCGCCCTTGGCGATTGACCTGAAGCGCAATATCCGCGCCAACGGCCACACCGAAGTCGTGAACGATCCGAAGCGCGCCGACGGCATCATCGAGGTGCTCAACGATCCGGAAAAAACGCGCAGCAAGTCGATCCTGTCGCTGAACAGCAATGGCCGCGTGCGCGAGTATCTGCTCAGCTACAACATTGTGTTCCGCGTGCGCGACCCGGCCGGCAACGAACTGTTGGCGCCGACCCAGATCCAGCTGACGCGCCCGATCACCTTCAGCGACACCCAGCTGCTGGCGAAGGAGCAGGAAGAAGCCTTGCTGTACAAGGATATGCAGACCGACCTGGTGCAGCAGATGATGCGCCGCATGGCGGCCATCAAACCGGTGGTGCAGATGTCGGTGGCGCCAGCCACGCCCGTCGCCCCGCCCAAGGAGTAAGGTTTTCATGCAGTTGCGCGCCGATGCGCTGGATGCCCACGTCGCCAAACCCTTGGCGGCGCTGTACGTCATCACCAGCGACGAACACTTGCTGGCGCTGGAGGCGGCCGACAAGATCCGCCGCGCCGCGCGCGCCCAGGGCTATTCCGAGCGCGAGGTGCTCACCGTCGAGCGCAGCTTCAAATGGGGCGAGCTGCTGGCGGCCAACCAGGCCATGTCCCTGTTCGGCGACAAGAAGCTGATCGAGCTGCGCATCCCGTCCGGCAAGCCGGGCAAGGATGGCGGCGCGGCCCTGCAGAACTACGTCAAGGATCTCAGTCCCGACAACCTGACCCTGATCACCCTGCCCAAGCTGGATTGGCAGACGCAGAAGGCAGCCTGGGTGGCGGCGCTGCAGCAGGGCGCGGTGTATATCGATATCCCGAATATCGAGCGCAACCAGTTGCCCAACTGGATCGCCATGCGCCTGGCGCAGCAGAACCAGAGCGTGGAGCGGCAAAGCCTGGACTTCATCGCCGACCGCGTGGAAGGCAATCTGCTGGCGGCGCACCAGGAAATTCAGAAACTGGGCCTGCTGCACCCGCCCGGCAAACTGGCGCACGAGCAGGTGCACGACGCGGTGCTGAATGTGGCGCGCTACGATGTCTTCAAGCTCAGCGAAGCCATGCTGGCCGGCGATCCGGCGCGCCTGGTGCGCATGCTGGAAGGCTTGCAGGGCGAGGGCGAAGCCCTGCCGCTGGTGCTGTGGGCCGTGTCGGAGGAAATCCGTACGCTGTTGAAATTGAAGGCGGGCATGGCGCAGGGCCGTCCGCTGGGCGCTCTGCTCAAGGAATACCGCATCTGGGGTCCGCGCGAGCGCATGATGGACGGCGCGCTGCGCCGCCTGTCCCTGAACACACTGGAGTCGGCGCTGCAGCAGGCGGCCCAGGTGGACAAGATGGTCAAGGGCTTGCGCGCGAAAGCGTTTGCAGGCGATGCCTGGGACGCCATGCTGCAGCTGGCGCTCACCGTGGCCCGCGCTTAAGCGCAGGGCAGCAGGATAGATCATGAACATCACTGAATATATGGAACAGGTCGGGCGCCAGGCGCGCGCCGCCTCGCGCGCCATGGCGCGTGCCGACGGCGCCACGCGCAACCGCGCCCTGGGCCTGATCGCCGACGCCATCGAGCGCGATGCGGCCGTGCTGCGCGCCGCCAACCAGCTCGACCTGGACGCCGCGCGCGCCGCCGGCATGGCGCCAGCCATGCTGGACCGCCTGGCCCTGTCCGAGCAGGCGATTGCCACCATGGTGGCCGGCCTGCGCCAGATCGTCTCCCTGCCCGATCCGATCGGCGAAATCTCGAATATGAAAAGCCGCCCGAGCGGCATCCAGGTGGGCCAGATGCGCGTGCCGCTGGGCGTGATCGGCATCATCTACGAAGCGCGTCCCAACGTCACGGTGGACGCGGCCGGCCTGTGCATCAAGAGCGGCAACGCCACCATCCTGCGCGGCGGCTCGGAAGCGATCCACTGCAACCGCGCCCTGGCCGCGCTGGTGAAGGAAGGCCTGGCCGGCGCCGGCCTGCCGGCCGACGGCGTGCAGGTGGTCGACACCACCGACCGCGCCGCCGTGGGCGCCCTGATCACCATGCCGCAGTATGTGGACGTGATCGTGCCGCGCGGCGGCAAGGGCTTGATCGCGCGCCTGATGGCCGAGGCCACGGTGCCGATGATCAAGCACCTGGACGGCATCTGCCATGTCTATATCGATGCCAAGGCCGACCTGCAGAAAGCCCTGGATATCGCCTACAACGCCAAATGCCACCGCTACGGCACCTGCAATACCATGGAAACGCTGCTGGTGGCGCGCGCCATCGCGCCCACCGTGCTGCCCGAACTGGCCAAGCGCTATCTCGCGCAGCAGGTCGAGCTGCGCGCCGACGCCGAAGCCCACGCCATCCTGGAAGGCTACCCGCACCTGGCGCGCGCCACGGAAGAGGACTGGGCCACCGAATACCTGGCGCCGATCCTGGCCGTGCGCGTGGTGGACGGCATCGACGCCGCCATGGAGCACATCAACACCTGGTCCTCCAAGCACACCGAAGCGATCGTCACCGAAGACTATAGCGACGCCCTGCGCTTCCTGCGCGAAGTCGATTCCGCCTCGGTCATGGTGAACGCCTCGACCCGCTTCGCCGACGGCTTCGAATACGGCCTGGGCGCGGAAATCGGCATCTCCAACGACAAGCTGCACGCGCGCGGCCCGGTCGGACTGGAAGGACTGACCTCGCTCAAATACGTGGTCTTCGGCCACGGCGAAGTCCGCAAGTAAGCCACATAACTAAGCCACGCAACTAAGCTAAGCCACGCAACTAAGCACGCCATCACGCCTCAAGGAAAGCCATGCTCTGGATCAAAGCCCTGCACATCGTCTTCATCGCCTCCTGGTTCGCCGGCCTGTTCTACCTGCCGCGCATCTTCGTCAATCTGGCGATGGAAGGCGAGGGGCCGGCGCGCGAGCGCCTGCTGCTGATGGCGCGCAAGCTGTACCGCTTCACCACCATGCTGGCCCTGCCGGCCCTGGTGTTCGGCGCATGGCTGGTCTGGCTGCAATACGGCGGCGGCGAGCAGTTCAAGCTGCCCGGCTGGCTGCACGCCAAGCTCACGCTGGTGCTGCTGGTTGTGGGCTACCACCACGCCTGCGGCTCGCTGCTGAAGAAATTCGAGCGCGGCGTGAATCAGCGCGGCCACAAATGGTATCGCTGGTTCAACGAAGTGCCGGTGCTGCTGCTGCTGGCCGTGACCATCCTGGTTGTCGTCAAACCATTTTAATCAGCGGGCGGCAGCGGCCGTCCGCCTTCACTCAACGGATAAAGGGTACACCTTATGACTTCTTACTTCTGCCCCTGCCCACGCGGCATGGAAGCGGCGCTGGCCGAAGAACTGGACGAAATCGCCCAGAACAGCACCACGCTCAAAGTGCACAACCAGGTGCCGGGCGGCGTGCACTGCTCGGGCGACCTGTATGACGCCTACCGCATCAACCTGCATTCGCGCATCGCTTCGCGCGTGCTGATGCGCATGGGCGTCTGCCACTACCAGAACGAAAACGATATCTACGACCTGGTGCTGGCCCAGCCCTGGGAAGAATGGTTCGGCGTGGACCACACCATCCGCGTTGACGTCACGGCCATCAAGTCGCCGCTGAAAAGCATCGAATTCACCACGCTGAAAATCAAGGACGCCGTCTGCGACCGCTTCCGCGATATGTACGGCAAGCGTCCTTCGGTCAATACGCGCGAGCCGGACATGCGCATCGCCGGCTTCCTCGACCAGCGCCAGTTCATCATCTACCTGGACACCTCGGGCGAAGCCCTGTTCAAGCGCGGCTGGCGCACCGAGACCGGCGACGCCCCGCTGCGCGAGAACCTGGCCGCCGGCCTGCTGCGCGTCTCCGGCTGGAAGCCGGGCGTGCCCCTGTTCGATCCGATGTGCGGCTCCGGCACCATCCTGTGCGAAGCGGCGCAGATGGTGCAGGGCGTGCCGCCCGGCGCGCGCCGCCGTTTCGCCTTCGAGAAATTCCACGACTTCGACCCCGCCCCATGGCAGGCGATGAAGGCCGCCATCAAGCCGAACCCACTGCCGGCCGAACCGACCATCTTCGGCTCCGACATCTCGGGCGATATGGTGGCCATGACGCGCCACAATCTGCGCAGCGCCGGCATCCTGTTCGAGGTGCCGCTCAAGCAGATCGAGGCGCAGCAGGTGCAGGCGCCGACGGCCGAACCGGGCATCATGCTGACCAACCCGCCCTACGGCGAGCGGATCGGCGTGCGCGGCGACAGCACCCTGGCCGAGGACGATCTGGCGAAATCCTTCTACGCCGATTTCAGCTCCACGCTCAAGCAGCGTTTCGCCGGCTGGACCGCCTATCTGTTCACCGCCGACCTGGGCCTGCCCAAGATGCTGCGTCTGAAGGAATCGCGCAAGACGCCATTCTTCAACGGCGCCCTCGAATGCCGCCTGTTCCGCTTCGATATGGTGGCCGGCTTCAACCGCCGCGAGGAAGCCAAGCCGAAGACCGGCGCCGACGCCGCTGCGCCGGCGCCCAAGGCCGAGTAAGTCCTGTTGTAGCGCGCCGCATCGGCTGCGGCGCATCCGGCGGCGGGCCTGTCCCGCCGTCCCTGTCCCAGAGCCGGAGTAAAGCCGATGTTCCCCAACCCGAATCCCCCGTCCGAACTGCCGCCCGACCCGGTGCAGCCGGTGCCGCCGCCCGCGCCGCGTCCGCGCCCCCCGCTGGCGCCGGCCGCCCTGGCCGCCGTGCTGGCCGGCCTGTCGATGCTGGGACCCTTCAGCATCGACGCCTATCTGCCCGCCTTCCCGGCCATCCAGGCCAGCCTGAAAGCGACGCCGCTGCAGGTGCAGCAAAGCCTGAGCGCCTATATGGCCGCTTTCGCGCTGATGGTGCTGTGGCACGGCGCGCTGTCGGACGCCTTCGGCCGCCGCAATGTGATCCTGGTAGCCCTGGTGGCGTTTGCCCTCGGCACCATCGGCTGCGCCGCCGCCCACAGCGTGGAATACCTGTGGTTCTTCCGCATCGTGCAAGGCTTGTCGGCCGGCGCCGGCGTGGTGGTGGGGCGCGCCATCATCCGCGACCTGTACGCCGATGCGGCGGCGGCGCGCCTGCTGTCCCTGGTGACCATGATCTTCTCGATCGCGCCGGCCGTGGCGCCGATTCTGGGCGGCCTGATCGTGACCGCCTTCGACTGGCGCGCCATCTTCCTCGCCCTGCTGCTGTATACGGTGCTGCTGTTCATCGCCTGCTACCGCCGCCTGCCGGAAACCCTGCCGCCGGCCCAGCGCCAGCCTTTCAATCCACGCTTCCTGCTGCGCAGCTATGCCAGCGTGCTCGGTTCGCCGCCCTTCCTGCTGAAATCGGGCGTGGTGGCCTTCAATTTCGCCGGCCTGTTCATCTGCATCACCTCGGCGCCGGAAGCCCTGCCCAGCCAGCTGGGCCTGGGGCCGCAGCAGTTCGGCTGGCTCTTCATTCCGGCCGTCTCCGGCATTTTCCTGGGGGCGCTGGCGGCCAACCGCATCGTTGGGCGCATCAGCTTTGCGCGCCAGATCGGCCTGGGCTTTTGTTTCCTGATCGCGGCGGCCAGCGTGAATGTGGCTTACCACCTGTGGCTGCCGCCGGCCCTACCGTGGAGCATGCTGCCGCTATTCGTCTACACCTTCGGCATGTCGGTGGTGGCGCCCGCCGCCACCTTGCTGGCGCTCGACCTGTTCCCGCATATCCGCGGCACGGCCGCCTCCTGCCAGTCGTTTGCCAGCACCCTGCTGGGCGCCGTGGTGGCCGGGGTGGTGGCGCCCCTGGTCTCGCATTCGCTGTTACTAATTGCCATTGGGCAATTGTTATTTGCGGTTACGTCCCTGGCTTTGTGGTTGACGGCGCGCCTATACCGGCGCATGCTATCAGCCCATCCGGTACAACA
Source organism: Massilia sp. BJB1822 (assembly GCF_013369485.1). Taxonomy (GTDB): domain Bacteria; phylum Pseudomonadota; class Gammaproteobacteria; order Burkholderiales; family Burkholderiaceae_D; genus Rugamonas. The sequence goes on along the minus strand of NZ_JABWEB010000010.1, from coordinate 178,043 downwards.
CTCTTAACCACAGGAAAATATTAGTAGGAAATTTTTCTTGCTAATAAGCTATGACACATTTATCCTTGGATAATTTCGGCGCACGGGTACACCACGTTTCACTCCTTGGACTACGTTAACTGGCGGCAATGCTTGATACGATGCACCAACCCGATAACGACATTCGCAATCGCTTGCTGGTCGCGCGGCTGCCTGCCATGCCGCAGATCCTGCTCAAGCTGATTGAGCACCTGCAAGCCGACGATGCCGGCATGCCGGAGCTGGCTGCGCTGATCGCCAAGGATGCCGGCATGACCAGCAAGATCCTGTCGGTGGCCAACAGCTCGGCCTACCACCGCGCCAGCCGCACGGTGAGCCTGGAGCAGTCCCTGGTGTCGCTCGGCACCGACATGATCAAGACCCTGGTCATCAGCGAGTCGGTGTTCCAGACCTTCAATAATTTCCCGCATTCGGGCAGCACCGATCTGCGCTGCTTCTGGCAAGGCTCGCTGACCACGGCCGTGATCGCGCGCGACATCGCCAAGCAGATGGCCTATCCCCATGTGGAGGAAGCCTATCTGGCCGGCCTGCTGCACAATGTCGGCCGCCTCGCCTTATTGGCCACCGCGCCCAGGGAATACGCCTTCAACTTCACCGCGCGCGACGACGAGGAGCTGTGCGCCGTCGAGCAGCGCACCCTGGAAATCACCCACACCGAGGCGGGCGCCTGGCTGGTCGAGCGCTGGAACCTCGATTCCTTCCTGGCCGACAGCGTGCTGTACCACCACGAGCCGGTGGCGCGCCTGGAAGCGGCCCACCCCTTGATCCGCATCGTGCGCCTGGCCCATATCCTGTGCGCCAATATCAACGAGCCGGCCGCCATCGGCGACGCCGGCCGCCTGTGCGGCGTGCCGGACGAGGAACTGGCCGCCATCTGCAAGGCCGCCGCGCGCCAGGTGCAGCGCTCGGCCGATTACCTGGGCATCGACTTGAGCGGCGCCGACGCCATCGTCAGCCCGCCCGCTTATGCGCCGCCGCCGCCCGATCCGGTGCAGCAGCGCCTGTCTGAGGAAGTGCGCAATATGGTGCTGGTGTCCGAGATGGGCCAGACCTTCGCCCGCCAGCAGGGCGAAACCAGCATGCTGGCAGCGATCACGCGTTCGGCGCGCATCCTCTTCGATTTCGACGCCGCCCTGGTGCTGCTGGAAAATCCCACCGGCCATGCCCTGGTCGGCGTGGCCGCCGGCGAGCATCAGCAGCGCCTGACCGAGCTGTCCATCCCGCTCAACAAGGGCGGCCTGGTGGTGCAGGCGGCCCAGGAGCGGCGCCAGGTGCTGGCCGCGCGCAATGCGCCGGAACTGGGCATCGCCGAAGAGCAGCTGTTCCGCCTGCTCGGCTCGGAAAGCATGGTCTGCCTGCCGCTGGTGGCCGGCCAGCGCTGCCTGGGCGTGCTGGTGGGCGGCGCCGCCGCCTGGCAGCTGCCCAGCTACCAGAAGCGCGAGCGCTTCCTGCAAGCCTTCGGCAACCAGGCCGCCGCCGCGCTGGAAACGGCGCTCTCGGAACGCGGCCATGCGCGGCGCCAGATCGCCCATGTGGCCGAGGAATACCGCGAAGCCTCGCGCCGCGTGGTGCATGAGGTGAACAACCCGCTGTCCATCATCAAGAACTATCTGTCGGTGCTGGACAGCAAACTGGCGCGGCGCGAACCCGTGGTCAGCGAAATGTCCATCCTCAACGAGGAAATCGACCGCGTCGGCCACCTGATCAACGGCCTGGCCGACCTGCAGCCGAGCGACGCCAGCAGCGTGACCCATATCGGCCGCGTGGCCGAGGACGTGCTGCGCCTGTTCCGCGCCACCGATTTCGTGCCGCCCTCGGTGCAGATCCTCTTGCGCATGCAGGACGAGCCGAACGAGATCGAGGGCGAGGCCGACCTGCTCAAGCAGATCCTGGTCAACCTGATCAAGAATGCGGTCGAAGCCCAGCCCCAGGGCGGCAAGATCGACATCAGCAACCGCGGCTACGTCAACCGCGAGCGCCGCCTGTATGTGGAGCTGGTCGTGGCCGATAGCGGCCCCGGACTGGCGCCCGAGGTGCTGGCCAATCTGTTCTCCCCGGTGCGCAGCACCAAGGAGGGCAAGCACCATGGCCTGGGCCTCTCGATTGTTCACAGCCTGGTCAAGAAGCTGGACGGCATGATCACCTGCCGCAGCGGCAAGACCGGCACTTCCTTTGAAATCCTGCTGCCCGCCCGTGGCAGCGCCAGCCAGACCGCCAGCGTACAGGCACGGGTAATGGACTCCGTTTGAGACAACGATGAGCATGATTCCGCCTACCCCCGCCAGCCCGCTGCATCCGCCCACCATCGAAGACGCCGGCCATCCCTTGCCGCTCTGTCCCGACTATTCGCCGCGCCTGCTGCTGGTGGACGACGAGCCGCGCCTGCTGTCCTCCCTGTACGAGCTGTTGCGCGACCGCGACTACCAGCTGGTGACGGCCACCTGCGGCAGCGAAGCGCTGGCGCAGCTGAACCGCCTGCAGTTCGACCTGGTCCTGCTCGACCTGCGCCTGCCCGATATGAGCGGCCACGAGATCATGGATTTCATGAACGCGCGCGGCATCAGCAGCGACGTGATCGTGATGAGCGGCGACGTCGGCATCGAGGCCGCCATCGGCGCCTTGAAGCGCGGCGCCTACGATTATCTGCGCAAGCCTTACAGCCGCGAAGAGCTGCTCAAGACCGTGGAGAACGCGCTGCAGAAGCGCCGCCTGGCGGTCGACAACGAGCGCATCGCCTCGCGCCTGGAAAATTCGGAAAAGATGTACCGCTACCTGGTGGACAGCTCGCCCGACATCATCTACACCCTGAACCACGAAGGCCACTTCACCTTCGTCAACGACCGCGCCTACCAGCTGCTGGGCTACACGCGCGAAGAGCTGCTCGGCCGGCACTACTCGATCCTGGTGCACGACGAAGACCTGGAGCGGGCGCGCTATGTGTTCAACGAGCGCCGCGTCGACGAACGCGCCTCGCGCAATGTCGAACTGCGCCTGAAGTGCAAGGGCGGCGGCGGCGCCGAGCGCACCTTCAACAACACGCTGATGACGATTTCGCTGAACGCCATCGGCATGCACCTGCCCGACCACGAAGTCAAACGCCACGAATTCTTCGGCACCTACGGCGTGGCGCGCGACATCACCGACCGCAAGCGCGCCGAGGAAGTGATTTCCTACCAGGCCTACCACGATATCCTGACCGACCTGCCGAACCGCATGCTGTTCAAGGACCGCCTGGGCCTGGCCGTGATCCAGGCCAAGCGCAAGCTCACCGAACTGGCCGTGATGTTCGTCGACCTGGACCGCTTCAAGCTGGTCAACGACACCCTGGGCCACGTCAAGGGCGACGAGCTGCTGCAGCAGGCCGCGCTGCGCCTGAAGGATTGCCTGCGCAAGGGCGACACCCTGGCGCGCCAGGGCGGCGACGAATTCACCATCGTGCTGCCCGAGCTGCGCGACCGCGCCGACGCCAAGGCCATCGCCGACAAATTCCTGGAAAGCCTGCAAAAGCCCTTTGACCTGGATGGCCATATGGTGCATATCTCGGCCAGCATCGGCATCGCCATCTATCCGAGCGACGGCGAAACCATCGACGAGCTGCTGCGCCACGCCGACATCGCCATGTACCAGGTCAAGGCGCTGGGCAAGAACGGCCACAGCTTCTATCACAACTCCATGCTCGACGTGTCGCACCAGAAGATCGCGCTGGAGCAGGCCTTGCGCAAGGCGCTGGAACAGAACGAGCTGGAAATGTATTACCAGCCCCAGGTCGATGTGGTCACCGGCCGCATCATCGGCGCCGAAGGTCTGATGCGCTGGAACCATCCGCAGCGTGGCCTGCTGTCGGCCGGCGAGTTCCTGCCTTTCGCCGAAGAGAATGGCCTGATGCTGCCGATCTCGGACTGGATGCTGGGCGCCCTGTGCCGCGACCTGCTGCTGTGGAACGCGGCCGGCGGCGAGGCGATCCGCCTGTCGCTAAACCTGTCGCCGCAATACCTGGACCGCGGCGACTTCTTTGAAAAGATGCGTGGCGCGCTGACGCGCTACGGCATTTCGCCGGCCCAGATCGAAGTCGAGATCACCGAGAATATCTGCATCCGCAATCCGCAGTACGCCATCGAGCAGCTCAACAAATTGTGCCAGCTCGGCGTCTCCGTCGCCATCGACGATTTCGGCACCGGCTATTCCTCGCTCAGTTATCTGCACCGCTTCCCGATCCACACCATCAAGATCGACCAGAGCTTCGTCAAGGAGATCCACGACGAGAACGGCCACTATCCGGTGATCCTGGCCATCATCTCGATCGCGCGCGGCCTCGGCCTGCACCTGGTGGCCGAAGGGGTGGAAACCGAGGTGCAGGAGCGCTATCTCGAAGCGAACGGCTGCACCACCATGCAAGGCTATCTGTACCACCGGCCGATCTGCCTGCACAGCTTCATCAGCGTGCTGCAGGCGCAGAACAAGCTGGCCCCGCTGCCGGGCAGCGCGGCGCTGGACGCGGCGGTGGCGCCGATGGCGATTCAGGCGTAAGCTCAGGCCATGGCCACCACACCCCACAGCCCCATCATCGAGAAAGCGGCAGGCGCGGGCGGACCTTCCTATTCCGCCGAATTCCTGCGCGTGAAAGCCATGGCCGAACGCGGCGTGGCCAATGCCCAGCACAGCCTGGGCTTCATGTATTTCAACGGCCAGGGCGTGGAGCAGAATTTCGAACTGGCCGCCGCCTGGTACCGCCAGGCGGCCAACGCCGGCCTGGAACACGCCCAATACAATCTGGGCGTGATGTACCAGAAGGGCCAGGGCGTCGATCTCGATTACCAGGAAGCGGCGCACTGGTATCAACTGGCGGCCGAACAGGGTTACGCCGCCGCCCAATACAATCTGGGCTGGCTGTACGCCAAGGGCCAGGGCATCGAAGCCAATACCGAGCGCGCCATGTACTGGTTCAGCAAGGCCGCGGAGCAGGGCGACGCCGGCGCGCAGAACAATCTGGGCATGATGTACGACACCGGCAAGGGCGTGCCGCAGGACTTCCGCCAGGCCATCATGTGGTATCGCAAGGCGGCCGAGCAAGGCTATGCGCGCGCCCAGTTCAACCTGGCCCTGCGCTACGAGAATGGCCAGGGCGTGGCGAAAGACCCGGGACAAGCCCTGTCCTGGTTCCGCAAGGCGGCCGAGCAAGGCTATGCCGCCGCCCAGTTCAATCTGGCCCTGCGCTACGACAAGGGCGAGGATGTGGCCCAGGACAGCGAGAAAGCCGTCAAGTGGTACACGCTGGCCGCGCAGCAGGACCACGTCAGCTCGCAGTTCAATCTCGGCCTGATCTACGACAATGGCCACGGCGTGCCGCGCGACGAGCAGAAGGCGCTGCAATGGTATCGCCGGGCCGCCGAGCAAGGCCACGCCGCGGCCCAGAACAATCTTGGCCTGCGCTATGCGCATGGCCAGGGCGTGCCGCAGGATTATGTGGAAGCCGAGCAGTGGTTCCGCCGCTCCGCCGAGCAGGGCTTCCCCGCCGCCCAGCACCATCTGGGTGCGCTGTACGAGAACGGCCAGGGTGTGGTGCAGGACCAGCAGGAAGCGATCTTCTGGTACCGCAAGGCGGCCGACCAGGGCCACCTGCGCGCCCAGTTCGACCTGGGCCTGCGTTATGAAGCGGGGCAGGGCGTGCCGCAGGACTACCGCAAGGCCATGGGCTGGTATCTGCGCGCCGCCGAACAGGATTACGTCGCCGCCCAATACATGCTGGGCCTCCTGTTCGACAACGAAGCCGGTCCCGCGCCCGACACCGTGCGCGCCAACGAGTGGTACCGCAAGGCCGCCGAACAAGGCCACACCCTGGCCCAGTTCACGCTGGCCCTGCGCTACGACAATGGCCAGGGTCTGCCGCGCGATTTCACGGCGGCGCTGGGCTGGTATCTGAAAGCGGCGCGCCAGGGCCATGCGCGCGCCCAGCTCAACGCCGGCCTGATGTTCATGTGGGGCCAAGGCGCGGCGGCTGATGTGGAGCAGGCCTACCGCCTGCTCGCCATGGCCGAACGAGGCGGCGCGCCCGGCGCCGCCAAATACCTGCAGCAATGCGCCGCCCGCATGGACGCCACCAGCCTGGCGCTGGCGCGCAGCCGCCCGGAATTGCTAACGCTGGCCTGAATCCGACGGCGGCCAGCCGATGCCCTGGCGCCCGCCGCCGAAAGACCAGTCCTCCGTCTGCACCGGCGTGATCACCACCAGTACATCCTCCGGATGGATGCCCGGTTTCTGTTCCAATAACTGCACCAGGCGCTGATAGAAGGCCTGCTTGGTGGCCGCCGTGCGCGGCCGGCCGATGGTGATGTTGATCGTCACAAAATTATCCGAACGCGGCCCGCCCAGATACTCGCGGTCGAACACCAGCTCATATGGCTCGTGCTGGTGGATGAGCTGGAAGCGGTCGGTCGGCGGCACTTCAAAGGCCTCGACCAGCGCCTGGTGCAGGCCATCCGACAGCGCGCGCAGATACTCGGGCGATTTGCCCTTGAGCAGAGAAATACGGCTTATTGGCATGATGCTTCCTCCTCTTGGTAGATAGATCGTAATAGATTGGCGGCCGAGGCCACGCAGGGCCAGCCGGTATAAAACGCCAGATGCGTGAGCAGTTCGCCCAGCTCCGCGCGGCTGACACCATTGGCGCGCGCCAGCCGCAGATGGAAGGGCAACTGCTCCAGCCGGTTCAGCGCCAGCAGGGCCGACACCGTAATCAGGCTGCGCTCGCGCGGCGCCAGGCCGGGCCGCCGCCAAATATCGCCAAACAGCAGCTGGTCGGTGATTTCGGCCAGGCGTGGGGCAATATCGCCCAGCGCCTGTTGTCCTGCATTGTTCATCTGCGGCTCCCGTTTTAGCGTTTGACAGATGTAAGATACCCGTCTATCTTGATTCTGAAAATCAGAAAGATTTGAAGTAATGATCCATAAAAATGGGATGATCCATGGGCCGCCTCCATTTTGACCTCGACTTCCTGCGCAGCTACGTCACCGGCGTGGAACTGGGCAGTTTCGCCCAGGCGGCCGACCGCCTGGGCCGCTCCACCTCGGCCGTCAGCGCCCAGCTCAAGAAGCTGGAAGAGCAGGTCGGTGCACCCATCCTGCGCAAGGCCGGCCGCGGCATGGTGCCCACTGCGGTCGGCGAAACCCTGCTGGCCTATGCGCGCCGTCTGCTGGAACTGAACGATGAAGCCGCCAGCGCCGTGCGCGGCGTCGACCTGGAAGGCGGCATCCGCCTCGGCATGCCGGAAGACTTCGGCGAGCGCGTGCTGACCGAGGTGCTGGGCCGCTTCGCCAAAGCCCATCCCCGCGTGCGCATCGAAGCCCAGATGGCGCGCAATGCCGATCTGCTGGATCGCCTGTCCGCCGGCCGTCTCGATCTGACACTGGCCTGGGACATGGGCCGCAGCTCGCCCCATGCCGAGGGGCTGGGCAGCGTGCCGATGCAATGGATCGCTGCCGCTTCCGCAACGGCCGCCGAGACGCCACCTATCTGGTCCGGCGGTGCGGAACCGCTGCCCTTGGTCATGTTCGAGGCCCCCTGTCTGATGCGCAGCGCTGCCATCACGGCCCTGGACCGCGCGGGCATCCCCTGGCGCATCGCCTTCAGCAGTCCCAGCCTGAGCGGCGTCTGGTCCGCAGTCGCGGCCGGGCTGGGCGTCACGGTGCGCACTCGCATCGGCCTGCCCGCCAGCTTGCAAACGCTCGACGCCCAAGCCCACCGCCTGCCCGTGCTGTCCAGCGCCCACCTCACCTTGCACCGTGCCGACGCCACCCTATCCCCCACGTCTCAGCGCCTATGGGACATCATGCAGCATACCTTGTTGCCGCTGTTGTCCACCAGGAGGTTTGACGAGTTGTCAACAGTAGGCAAAGCCGCGTAGAATGCCGCTGACGCGGGTGTAGTTCAATGGTAGAACTTCTGCTTCCCAAGCAGATAGCGTGGGTTCGATTCCCATCACCCGCTCCAATCGAATTACCCACCGAAGCGGATAATGCTGCCGCGGTTCAGCGGCCCGCATGCCGGCGGCTCATCCGCCGGCCATCGCGGATATTTAATCCCATCAGGAACAGATTGAGGGCGCCAGCGACGATTTCCACAGCCTGGACGCGATAGAAGCCCGCATCGAACTCTCCCGCCTGGGCCTTGGCGCTCAGATACAGCGCGGCGGGAACCAGCACCAGCAGACCATTCAGCCCAATGATGGGCATGCGCCGCCGCTTGCTGACCAGCGGCGGGAACGTGCTCTTGCCGCCCATGAGGAAACCCGTTGCCCCGGTCGCCGCCATGCATGGGATAAAGGCGATCAGCGCATACGTGACCGCCAGCTTGACGCTGGCGACCGCACCCTGGCTTAAGAATAGTTCGGCGATGACGGTGGAAGTCCAGAACGTGGCGATAAACAGGAAGGACGCGACGCCTGCGATGGCATGAACATTACGCTTCATCTTGTTCTCCTTGCGATGGCATGGCATGCAGATCGGTCAACGTACCCAGTACGCGCAGCGTGGTTTCCAGCTCCGCGGCGGAAAAGTGCTGGCCGGCGAGCTGCGCGTGCGCTGCCCACGCCGTATCTATCTGTTGGAATAAGGCCGCTCCCGACGGCGTCAGGCGATAGTGCGGAGAGCGGCGATGGCCAGGGTTCGGCAATTTCTCGATCAAACCATCGTCCAGCAGCAGGTTTAGCTGCTTCTGTGCGCCTTGGCGGGAAACGCCCATCTGCTCGGCAATGCGCGGCGTTGTGATGGTCTGCGGTGAGAGGGCGATGGCGCCTAGAATTTGCCAGCGGGCGCTGGTCAGGCCAAAGGGGGCGGCGAAGGCGTCGCCCCACTCCAGCATGCGGCCATTGGCCCGGAAAACTGCGACAACGGTTGCTGAAATACGGCTGCTGATTTCTGGCTGCATGGCGAAAGCCCCCTAAGTTCAATGAATTGGTAACCAGTTTCCATTAATGGGAACTGGTTGTCAATAACTTTCGAAATCAGAAGTGCTGCCGGCACGGCTCAGATCAGCGGCTCCACATCGAGACTGACCGAGTAGCTCAGCCTTTTTCCTTCCCACAGCCCGCCGCCGCGGATCAGCGCATCGCAGCTGGTGGGCTGTCCCTCTAGCTCCTGCTGCGCCAGCAGGCGGCGGAAAGCGGCCGCCTGTTTCGGCTCCAGATAGCCGACCATCTGGCCGGACAGGAAGACCGCCACCGCCGTCGCCTCATACGCATTCATATCGTCTGGCAGCAGGATCGCCGGGTGGCGCGCGTTCGCGCTTTGCTCGCCATGCGCGCCCGCCAGCTGGCGGATCGTGGCCTGGTAGCGCGATTCCGCCACCACCTCCAGCTGGAAGCGGCCCTCGTCCGACCAGTGCCGGGCCGGCGCGGCCTGCGGCAGGGCGGGCGTATACGGCGCGGCTTCCGCCTTGGGCACGGCTGGCAGGGCCGTGCCGCGTGGCTTGGTCTTGATGAGGCAATAGATCGCCACCGGGCATACGCCCATGAGAATGAGATAGAGGATGTCGCCCATGCGCCGCCAGCCGTGTATTTGGAAAGCCGCTATTATCGCAGGCCGCCGCCCGCATGGACTGGCAAAAACGGCATCACGTATAATGGCGGATCGTCCTTAAAGTTTTTGATTGATTCCCATGTCTTCCGATACCCCATCCAAAAGCGCGCGCACCATGCTGTATGACCCGACCGAGCACCGCATCCGCAGCTTCGTCACCCGTGCCGGCCGCCTGTCCACGGGGCAGGAGCGGGCGCTCAACGATCTGGGGCCGAAGTTCCTGGTCGAATACGCCAAGGCGCCGCTCAATGCCGAACAGACCTTCGGCCGCAAGGCGCCGGTGATCCTGGAAATCGGCTTCGGCATGGGCGGCACCACCGCCCACATCGCCAAGCATATGCCGGAGAAGGATTTCATCGGCGTGGAAGTGCACACGCCCGGCGTGGGCAGCCTGCTCAAGCTGATCGGCGAAGAGAACCTGAGCAATCTGCGCATCATCCAGCATGACGCGGTGGAAGTGCTGAACAATATGATCCAGCCAGGCACCCTGGCCGGCGTGCACGTCTTCTTCCCCGATCCTTGGCACAAGGCGCGCCACAACAAGCGCCGCCTGATCCAGGCACCGTTCGTCAAGCTGCTGACTGATCGCCTGGCGCCGGGCGGCTACCTGCACTGCGCCACCGACTGGCAGGAATACGCCGAGCAGATGCTGGAAGTGCTGGGCGCGGAAGAGGGCCTGCAAAACACGGCGGATGGCTATGCGCCGCAGCCGGCCTACCGCCCGCTGACCAAGTTCGAAAACCGCGGCCTGAAACTGGGCCACGGCGTCTGGGACCTGGTTTTCGTCAAGAAGTAAGCTTGGCGGCGGCGGGTGCGGCCTGCGCGCGGACGCCGTTCCGCGCCGGCAGGAAGGCCAGCACATTCCCGCCGACGACCAGGGCCAGCCCGCCCAGCGCGGGCAGCGTCCACTGGTAGCCCTCATAGATGGTGGAGATGCTCAGCGCCACCACCGGGAACAGCACGGTGCAATACGCCGCGCGGTCCGGCCCCAAGCGTCCCAACAGCAGCAGATAAGCGGTGAAGCCGATCACCGATCCCGGCACCGCCAGATACAGCAGCGCGCCCGTATAGCGCAGCCCCGGTTCGTATGTGAAGGGCATGCCCAGCGCCAGCGCGCCGCAGCTCAGCACCGAAGCGCCGATCAGCATGGCCCAGGTATTCGTCGTCCATGGCGACAGGCCGAGCGCCTGCATGCGGCTGGACAGCAGATTCCCCGTCGAGAAGCACAGCGTGCCGCCCAAGGCCAGCGCCAGGCCGGCCAGCATGCTGCTGTCGCCCCAATGGCCGCGCATCTGTGGCAGGAAGAGCAGGGCGATGCCGCCCAATCCCAGCAGCGCGCCGGCCACCACCTGGCCGCGTATCGGCCGCTGCATGAACAGGCGGCCATTCAGCGCATTCCAGATCGGCGCGGTGGAGAAGACCACGGCCACCAAGCCGCTCGGCACCTTGGCGCTGGCGTAGTAGAAGCACAGGAAATTCAGGCAGAACAGGGCCAGTCCCTGTGCCACCAGATAGCGCCAGGCTTGGCGCGGCGGCCACACCTGCTTGCGCAGGGCGACCAGCAGGAGCAGCAGCACTACGCCCGCGATCCAGAAGCGGTAGGCGATCGAGACCGGGGCGGGGACCACGCCCAGCTGGAATTTGATGGCGATCCAGGTCGTACCCCAGATCAGAACAGTCAGCAGGTAGAGAAAAGCGTTCATGGCGGTGAGAGCGGCGCAAGGCGGATGACGGAACGTTCAGCATGCGCGGGCGGCGGCGCCTGCGCTTGTTCCGGCTTGCGCTTTGTTGCCTTCATCGGTTGCGCGAGGGGCGGCAATTGTCTGATCTTGCGCATTTGCGGCGGCCCGGCTTCGTCGCGCCGCGCCGCGTGCTAGACTTTGAGCAAAGCACGCCGCTTTGCTTTACTGTCGCGTGCTGCCCGATCTGACCCAGCCATCCGCCATGCCGACCAAGCCGAAATCCGATGCCACCGCCGTGAACGATCAGCTGGCGCTGGCCGTCCATGGCCAGGGCGCGCCAGCCGACGCCATGTCGCATGCAGTGTTCCGCACCATGAGCGGCACTGAGGCGAAGCTGGAGCGCTTTGCCTGGCTGGGCGATGGTATGGCCGTCGCCGTCTGGCATCGCAGCACGCAGGAAGGCAAAACCAACTACATCCAGCCCGGCCACCACACCCTGTCCTGCTACCTGGGCGGCGGCTACCGCGTCGAGCGCCACGACGCGCCGGGCCACTATGGCGGTCCCGGACGCCTGTGCTCCCTGCCGGACTGGCATGAATCCTACTGGACGGTGCGCGACACGCTGCGCCTGATGCACATCTATTTCATGCCGGAGCACTATGCCCACCGCGCCGTGACGGAGCTGGACCGCGAGCCGCGCGAGCTGACGCTGGCCGACCGCACCTATTTCGAGAATGCGCGTCTGGCCGCGCTCTGCGAGTCGCTGCTGGATGCGCCCTGGCAGGACAAGGACCAGCTGCTGCGCGCCAACGAGATCACGCATGAAGCCCTGAGCGAGCTGCTGCAATCGCAAGCCATGCAACGTCCCGGCCTGCGCCTGCGCGGCGGCCTGGCGCCGCTGGTGCGCCGCCGCCTGGCGGAATATATCGAAGCGAATCTGGAGGGGAACATCACGCTCGGCATGCTGGCGCTGGTGGCCTGCATGTCGGAGTTCCATCTGGCGCGCATGTTCCGCATCTCCTTCGGCATGCCGCCATCGGCCTGGATTGCGCGCCGCCGCCTGGACAAGGCGCGCGGCCTGCTGCGCGCATCGGCACTGCCCTTGCAGCAGATTGCCGATGTCTGCGGCTACGCGGACCTGAGCCATTTCAGCCACCGCTTCCGCGCCGCGTTGGGCGTGCCGCCCGGCCGCTACCGCCAGATCATGTGCGCATGAGCGGCCTTACTGCATCGCGCTGATCAGCTCCACGATCTCGTCGCCGTAAGAGGCCAGCTTCTTCTCGCCCACGCCGGAAATGCCGCGCATCTGGTCGAGCGAGGTAGGCTGGGCCTTGGCGATCTCGCGCAAGGTGGCATCGACGAAGATCACATAGGCCGGCACGCTGTGGGCGCGCGCCGTCTCCACCCGCCACCAGCGCAGCTTGTCGAAAATGGCCTGCTCCTGCGGCGTCAGGTCGGTTTCCACATAACCCTTCGGCGCCGCGGCCGCGCGCTTCTGCTTGACCGGCTTCTGGTACTGGCGCAGCTGCACCTTCTGGCCGCCCTTCAGCACCGGGCGCGCCGCGTCGGTCAGCTTCAATGAACTGAATTGCTCATGGTCGACCGTCACCAGTCCGAGTGCGATCACCTGGCGCAGAATGGCGCGCCATTCCTGTTCGCTGCGGTCGGCGCCGATGCCGAACACCGACAGCGAATCATGGTGCCAGGTCTTGATGCGTTCCGACTCCATCCCGCGCAGCACATCGATCACATGGCCGGCCGCGAAGCGCTGGTCCACGCGGTAGATGGCCGACAGCAGCTTCTGCACCGGCACCGTGCCGTCGAAGGATACGGGAGGAATCAGGCAGGTATCGCAATTGCCGCAAGGCGAAGCCTGCTCGCCGAAATAATCGAGCAGGCGCACGCGGCGGCAGCTCAGGGTTTCGCACAGGCCCAGCATGGCATCGAGCTTGGTGCCCAGCACGCGCTTGAAGTTCTCGTCCGCTTCCGACTCGTCGATCATGCGCCGCTGCAGCACCACGTCCTGCAAGCCATACGCCATCCAGGCGCTGGCGGGCATGCCGTCGCGGCCGGCGCGGCCGGTTTCCTGGTAATAGCCCTCGATGCTTTTCGGTAGATCGAGGTGGGCCACGAAACGCACGTCCGGCTTGTCGATGCCCATGCCGAAAGCGATGGTTGCCACCATCACGATATTCTCTTCGCGCAGGAAGCGCGCCTGGTTCGAGGCGCGCTTCGCATGCTCCATGCCAGCGTGATAGGCCATGGCGCGGATGCCGTTCTCGTTGAGGAATTCGGCCGTCTCTTCCACCTTTTTGCGCGACAGGCAGTAAACGATGCCGGAGTCGCCGCCATGCTCGGCGGTGATGAAGTCCAGCAGCTGCTTGCGGCCGTTGGCTTTCTCCACGATCTGGTAGCGGATATTCGGCCGGTCGAAGGAAGACACGAACTGCATCGCGTCTTCCAGCTGCAGGCGGTGCGCGATCTCGGCGCGCGTCTGCTGGTCGGCCGTTGCCGTCAGCGCGATGCGCGGCACGTTGGGGAACTGCTCGTGCAGCACCGACAGCTTGATGTACTCGGGGCGGAAGTCGTGGCCCCATTGCGAGACGCAGTGCGCCTCGTCGATGGCGAACAGCGCGATCGGCGAATCCTGCAGCAGGTCGAAGCAGCGCTGCGTCATCAGGCGCTCTGGCGCGATGTAGACCAGATCGATCTGGCCGGTGCGCACCAGGCGCTCGATGCGCGCCGCTTCCTCGTAAGTCTGGGTCGAATTCAGGAAGGCGGCGCGCACGCCCACCTCGGCCAGCGCATCGACCTGGTCCTGCATCAGCGCGATCAGCGGCGAGATCACCACGCCCACGCCATCGCGCAGCATGGCCGGAATCTGATAACACAGCGACTTGCCGCCGCCGGTTGGCATCAGCACCAGCGCATCGCCGCCATTGCCCACATGCTCGACAATCTCCGCCTGCTGGCCGCGGAAGGCTGGGTAGCCGAAAACGGTCTGCAGCAGATGAAGGGCGCGCGCGCCGGTGTCCTGACTATCCATTGCTTAATCTACCCAAGCCACCATGCCGGTATACGAAGTCACGATGACCACCACGCCGAAGACGATGCGATACCAGGCAAATACCGTGAAGTCGTGCGAGCTGATATAGCGCAGCAGCCAGCGCACGCACAGGAAGGCCGAAACGAAGGCCGCCACCGTGCCGATGCTGAAGAAGCCGGTCAGATCGGCCGACAGCAGCGCGCGCTCTTTATACAGCGAGTAGAAAGTGGCGCACAGCAGGGTAGGGATGGCCAGGAAGAAGGAGAACTCCGTGCCCGCCTTGCGCGACAGGCCAAACAGCATGCCGCCGATAATGGTGGCGCCGGAGCGGCTGGTGCCGGGAATCAGGGCGAAGGCCTGGGCGAAGCCCACCTTCAGCGCGTCGCTGACGCTCATATCTTCCACCGAGTGGATGCGCACCGCCGTCGGATTGGTCTTGGCGCGGCGCTCGGCCCACAGGATCACGAAGCCGCCGATGATGAAGGCCAGCGCCACAGGCACCGGCTTGAACAGCACCGCCTTGATATGCTTGCCCACGGCCAGGCCGAGAACGGCCAGCGGCAGGAAGGCCACGATCAGATTCAGCACGAATTTGCGCGCCTTATGGTCGCTGGTCAGGCCGGACAGCACGGAGGCGATGCGCGCGCGGTATTCCCAGCACACGGCCAGGATGGCGCCGGCCTGGATCACGATCTCGAATACGTCGATCACTTCCTTCGATACATTGCGTTGCAGGTCGAGCAGGCTGCCGGCCAGGATCAGGTGGCCGGTCGAAGAAATCGGCAGGAATTCGGTAAAGCCTTCTACCAGGCCCATCACCAGAGCCTTCAGCGCAAAAATAATATCCATTGTGTATTTGATTAGCAGTTCGGTGGGGAGCGCGCGCGGACAGTCGGTGCGCGGGCACGAAGCTTACCACGAGCGGCCTGTGCGCCGGCACTCAGCTCAAGCGTAGACCCCGTTTCCAACCCCGGTTTTGCGCTGGCACAGCCAAATGTAAGCAGACTAGTTGAGTTGTAAGCGCTTGTAAAAGCCGTCAACTGGTCGAAACCGGACCGCGTTTCTTGCTCAGTGACACGGGAATTAGTGCACTAGATAAACAAACTTAAAAGGAACTCAAATGAAAAACGTCATCGCTACCTTGATCGCTGGTTTGTTCGCTACCGCCGCATTTGCACAAGCCCCTGCCCCCGCGTCTGCCTCCGCATCCGCCGCTGCCTCCGCGCCTGTCGCCGCAGCCAAAGCCGATGGAAAGGAAGTCAAAGCCGACAGCAAAGAACACAAAGCCACCAAGCACCACAAGAAAGCGAAAGCCGAAGAGAAAGTCAAAGCTGAAGAAAAAGCCAGCGCACCGGCCACCAAGTAATTCGCAGCATCCAACCGACAACTGAATACCTGAACCGCATACTTTAAAGGACAACACCATGAAAAAGACCATCGCTACCCTGATCGCCGGCCTGTTCGCCACCGCAGCTTTCGCCGCCGCCCCAGCGCCAACCACCGCGCCAGCCACGCCAGCCGCTGCTCCAGCCGCCGCTAAAGTGGAAAGCAAAGTCGAAGCCAAAGACAGCAAGGTAGCCGCCGGCACCGAAGTCAAAGCCGAAGCCAAAACCGAAGGCCACGGCAAGAAAGCCAAGGCGCACAAAGCCGAAAAAGCCGAAGGCAAGGACGTGAAAGCCGAAAGCAAGGAAGCCAAACCGGAAGCCAAGGCCGAAGTCAAAGCCGACGCCAAAGTGGCCAAAGTGGCCAAAGCCGAAACCAAGGACGCCAAAGCCGCTCCAGCCGCACCCGCCAAATAAGCGCTAACGCTCCCCTAAAAAACCCGTGTTCTCAGGCACGGGTTTTTTTTCGCCCCAGCATTTGATCCAGGACAAACAATGTCCGACCCTGGTGTCAGGCACCACGGTTGGACATTGCTTGATCTGGCGCAAAGAATGTCTCACCCTGGTGCCTGACACCAGGGTGAGACATTCTTTGATTTGGCGCAAAAATACGGTTGCGTCCTGGACATAGTGATGTGGAAGATTTCTCACAAAAAATCACTAAATCCGCTCGGAAATGTGATCTATTGCTCTCTGGATAAGTTAGAATGCGTGCACTATTTTTCTCTTGGCAACCATATTTGCTAAGAAAAAAGCCCTTTCGTTTCCATTTCGAAAAGACTCAGCATGCTTATCCGCTCCCGCTGCCTCCCTCTGCTTTTGCCCTTGTCCGCCGCCCTGGTGTTGTCCGGCTGCGCTTCCTATACGCCGACGCCGTTGATACAGTCCGATCTGGCCGCTGCCAGCCGTGCAGACCGCCAGCGAGCCCAGCAGGATGTCGTCCCGCTGCAAGGTCCGTTGTCGCTGGACGAAGCCGTGGCGCGTGCCCTCAAATACAATCTGGCCCGTCGCACGCGCTTGATGGAAGAGTCGCTGGCCCAAGGCCAGCTGGAGGTGGGCGCCTACGATATGCTGCCCAAGCTGGTTGCGTCGGCCGGCTACCGCGAGCGCGATAAAGACCTGATCACGCGCAGCAAGGATTCCGTCACCGGCCGTCCTTCGCTGGCCAATCCCTATATTTCCAGCGACCGCGATGCCGTGACCACGGACCTGAGCTTCACCTGGAGTCTGCTCGATTTCGGCCAAAGCTATTACGCCACCCAGCAGAACGCCGACCGCGTGCTGATCGCCGCCGAGCACCGCCGCAAGGCCATGCACAACCTGATCCAGGATGTGCGCACCGCCTTCTGGCGTGCCGTCAGCGCGCAAAAACTGCAGGGCAAGGTACAGGCCGGACTGGCCGCCGCTGAAGCCGCGCTGGCCGATTCGCGCAAGGCCGAGGCCGAACGCCTGCGCAATCCGCTCGACGCCCTGCGCTACCAGCGCCAGGTGCTGGAAAACGTGCGCCTGCTGGAAGCCGTGTCGCAGGAGCTGTCCACCGCCCGTCTCGAACTGGCGGCCCTGGTCAACCTGCCGCTGGCCCAGGACTTCACCGTCAGCGAGCCGGCCGAAACGGCCGCTGCCGCCTGGCACAGCATGCCGGTCGAGCAGCTGGAAGAATTCGCCATCGCCAACAATGCCGAGCTGCGCGAATCGTTCTACAACGCGCGCATCGCCAGCGCCGAATCGCGCCGCGCCCTGCTCAAGCTCTTCCCGGGCCTGTCCTTCAGCTATGGCCCCAAGCACAGCAACGACAGCTACCTGATCAACCAGACCTGGCGCGAAACCGGCGCGCAGATTTCCTTCAATTTGCTGGGCCTGCTGTCCGCGCCGTCCCAGATGCGCCTGGCCGATGCCGGCGTGGCCGTGGCCGACCAGCGCCGCGTGATGACCCAGATGGCTCTGCTGGCCCAGGTCCATATCGCCCGCCTGCAATACGGCAACGCGCTGCGCCAGTTCGACCGCGCCAACACCATCTGGCAGCTCGACAGCTCGATCGCCCAGCATGTGGCCAACGCCCAGCAAGCCCAGACCCAGACCCAGCTTGAACTGGTGTCGAACCAGACCACCGCCCTGCTGAGCGAGCTGCGCCGCTTCCAGGCGCTGGCCCAATTGCACGCCGCCACCGGCAAGCTGCAGGCCACGCTGGGCCTGGAACCGGCCGTCAGCGCCAGCGCCGATCTGCCGCTGGACCAGCTGACGGCTGCCGTCGGCAGCTCCATGCGCCAATGGGAAGCGGGCCAGTTGCCGGCCGTGTCCGCGCAATGAAGCAGCTTGCCCTGCGCGCCGCGCCGGCGGCCGTTGCGTTGGCGCTCGGCCTGGCGGCACTGACGCCGGCAGCCGCCGCCGATCAGCCGCGTCCGCCTAACAGCGCCGCCCTCGACAAACGCGAAATCCGCGCCCAGCTGATGCCGCGCCGCTACGCCACGCTGGCGGCCGAAATCGGCGCCAAGATCAGCCGTCTGCCCGTGGTGGAAGGCGGCCGTTTCCGCGCCGGCGACACCCTAGTGGTCTTCGACTGCAGCCTGCAGCAAGCCCAGCTGAACAAGGCCAAAGCGGCCCAGGCCGCGACCGAGAAAGTCTGGACGGCCAACCAGCGCCTCAACGAATTGCGCTCGATCGGCAAGGTCGAGCTGGACGTGTCGGAAGCCGAGGTGGCCAAGGCCAAGGCCGAAGTGGCGGCCAACGGCGCCGTACTGTCCAAGTGCGCCGTGACGGCGCCGTATGCCGGCCGCATCGCCGAACAGAAGGCGCGCGAGCAGCAATTCGTCCAGCCCGGCCAAGCCCTGCTCGACATCATCGACGATTCCGCGCTGGAACTGGAATTCATTGTGCCGAGCAAGTGGCTGGTGTGGCTGCGTGCCCAGCACGGCTTCCAGGTCGTGATCGACGAGACCGGCAAGACCTATCCGGCCAAGGTGCAGCGCATCGGCGCGCGCATCGACCCGGTCAGCCAGTCGGTCAAGCTGACCGCCGCCATCGACGGCAAGTTCGGCGAACTGATGGCCGGGATGAGCGGCAAGGTGCTGATGGCGCCCACCGCAGGGCAATGAAGTGGCCAGCTTCGGCCGGCCGACAGGGTTGGTGGAAGCGGATTTTCAACTCTCTTTGAATGGAAAGAATATGACGAGGACTTCACGCACACATAAACCGCTCATTCTGGGCTTGCTGACTGCGATGGGCCTGACCTGGACTAGCGCCAGCCATGCCTGCGCGACAGAACCGTTTATCGGCTCGGTTTGCATAATGGCTTTCGGCTCTGGGAGCGCGACTAACAAGAAGCCTCCCCCTTTATCCTTTGCGCGGGGGATGTATCTGCTGGCGGATGGCCGCATGTTGCAGATTGCGGAGAATAACATCTTATTCGCCATAATCGGAAGTACTTATGGGGGGGACGGCCGCAACAATTTCGCCTTGCCAAATCTGGCGGGACGCTTTGTGATGGGCGCCTCGAAAAATGTCACGCCAATTGATTATGTAGGCGCCGTTGGGGGGACGGCTTCGACCACATTGACACTCAATCATCTTCCCCAACACACCCATGCCCTCGCGGATGGCATTAGTCCGACGTTATTGAGCGGCGAGGTCGATACCACGAACACCGTTTTCTCGACAACGATCGGATCGGCCATCTTTACGGGCAAACTCTATTCCGCGGCAGCGCCGGCGGCGAGCGATCCAGACGTGTCGACCAACGATCCAGCCAATGCCATGCTCGGCGTGACGCCCGGTACCCAAAAAATCTATCAGAAAAAGGCGCCGACCGTGGAAATGCGAAACGGGGCGGTGACAGGGACGGTTGCGCTGTCAAATATCGTGACGACAATGAAGGGCAGCCTAAAACTGAGCAATGCCATATTGACCGGGTACACCGGACCAACTGGCCTATCCCAGGCGTTCACCAACCTGCCGCCATATATCACTTTGCCCTATTACATAGCGGCACAGGGGCTGTACCCTGACCTGAGCGGCGATATGTGATCGGACTTATCATGCCATTCTCGCTGCCTGCCCGCGCCCCGATTCTGCGCAGCTTCATTTTTGCGGTGGCTCTTGGATATCCGCTGCTCCCTCATGCTGCCCCTCCTGCCAGATTCGACAAGGAGTTGCAGCTCGCGGCCAAGGCATGGCAGGCCGGCGAGTATGACCGTGCATATTCGCAATATCTGCATGTGAGCCGCGATAGCCATGTGGCCCAGTTTTTCCTGGGCCTGTTTCAGCAGAATGGCTGGGGCAGGCCCAGGAACGCGGTACAAGCTTGCCGCTGGTTTGAACGCGCCGCTGCGGGGAAGGTACCCGCAGCTCAGCACTATCTGGGCGACTGCCTGGTCGCTGGGCGGCATCGTGCCGTGGACATTCCTGCGGCGCTCGACCTTTACCAGAGCGCGGCCAATAGCGGTCATCTGGGTTCTTTGTGCGCCATGGCAAAGCTTTACATGCAAGGCAAGCTGGTACCGCAGGATACGGCGCAGGCGCTGGAGTTGTACACGCAGGCGGCGCAGGCTGGAGTGCCGGAAGCCATGTTGGGACTCGGTAAGTTCTACAGTGGTGCGGAGGGCGGGGGCGCCGATCCCGCACTGGCGCAACAATGGTATCTGCAAGCGGCTCAGCATGCCGTGCCGGAAGCCCAGTACCAGTTGGGCTTAATGCTGGGCAAAGCCGGCAGCGAGTCCACGCGGCTGAAGCAGGCTCTGTTCTGGTTGGAGAGCGCGGCCACCCAGGGATGGGTTGACGCCTATCTGG
Source organism: Massilia sp. BJB1822 (assembly GCF_013369485.1). GTDB lineage: Bacteria > Pseudomonadota > Gammaproteobacteria > Burkholderiales > Burkholderiaceae_D > Rugamonas. Next base: position 157,540 of record NZ_JABWEB010000010.1, on the reverse strand, counting down.
CGACAGCCATCCAGTATTCCAATTCGCCGGTTGACCCCGCCACCGGCATGCTACCGCCAGAGACGCTTGCCAAGGTTTATCTGTGGACCGCGGCGGCCAAGGCGCGTAGTCATGGTGGCGAGGTGGGTGCGGTGATTGCGCGCCTGGAGCTTGGACTCGAAAGAATGATGCCGGCGAGCTGGCGTCCCGATCTGGACAAACAGGTGGCGGCCCACTTGGCCAAGTTCCCTCAGTGATTTTTTTTGCAGCAAAGACCATTCCGCATTGAAAGCCCGTTATGACTAAGCTTCCTTCTTGCCAGAACCAGCATTCCGCCGGGAGTTCGATCGCGCCACGCCGCTTGCGGCGCACCTTGCGCCTGCTGCCGCTGGAGCAGCGCTTTATGTTTGATGGGGCGCTGGCCGCAAGCGCGGCCGAAATTGCGCCTCGGCCGGAGTCCGCTCCGGTCGCCGCAGCGGTTCTGGTGAGGGAAGCCAGACCCGCCGCCACTGACGGTCGCAAGGAAGCGGTGTTTGTTGATGTTGCGCTTAAAGACTACCGCCAGTTGGAGGCGGCGGTACGTCCCGGCTTGGCGGTGCTGGAGATCGACAGCCGGCGCGATGCGCTGGCGCAAATCGCCGCCTGGGCTGCCCAGCATGAGGGCTATGATGCGGTGCATATTCTGAGTCATGGCGGTGAAGCCCGCTTCCTCGCTGCCGCAGGCGCGGCCCCTGGCGCCAGCCTGGACGCCGCAGTGCGGGAGGAATGGCGTGCCTTGGGCCAGGCGCTGAAACCGGAGGGGGATTTGCTGCTCTATGGTTGCGATGTGGCGGGCGGCGCCGCCGGCCAGTCCTGGATGGCCTCCGTGGCGGACACGGCCGGTGTGGATCTGGCTGCCTCCATCAACAAGACTGGTGCGCAATCCCAGGGTGGGGACTGGATACTGGAAAAACACATGGGCCGCATCGAGAGCGGCTCGCCATTCGAGGCGCAGCGTATTCAAAATTATGCCGGCGTATTGGCCTCCACCACGTTTGATTTAACGGGCGCCACCCGTCTCGATCAAAAAACGGTTCAAGAAACCGTGGGATCCGATACCTTGACCATCCGCAGTGTTGACCGGCCGATGGGGCTCGATACCGAAATGGCGTTCTTTGGGAATACCAGTCAGCCAGGCATGGATGGCAAGCTGGTATTCCCCGGCGAGGGCATTGATGTTGAAAGCAAGATCAGGCTGAGTGTGGATGGTGGCAAGATCTTCGATCTGAGTTCATTGAATTTGCTCGACTATTCCGGCATAAAACAAAGTCTGCGCATCAGCACCGATAAAAATCAGGCAGGCGTTGTCTTCCCTTCCGGATTTGGGGGGGATAACGGCTGGACCGTGACGCTGTCTGGCAGCGATTTCGAGGGTGTAAGCTGGGTTGATATATCGACGGACAATGGGGCGGGCTTCAGTTGGGGTTTCGACCATTTTGTGTTGAATAATATCCGCCTGGCCGCCGCGACCCCGACCGTCACCGACGGCAAAATCTCGATCACCTCCAGCGGCAGCGGCACCGGCGACGCCTACAAGATCGGCGACACCGTCACTGCGCGCTGGGACAACAGCGCTGCCGGCGACAACAACGCCAGCGTGAGCGGCGTGACCATCGACTTCAGCGCTTTCGGCGGCGGCGCCGCCGTCAGCGCAACCGAGAGCGGCGGCATCTGGACCGCCAGCTACACGATCACGGCCGGTTCCATCGATATGGTCAACCGCAACGTCTCGGTCAGCGCCACCAATGCCAGCGGCACCACCACCACGGCTGACAGCAGCAATTTGACGGTGGACAATATCGCGCCCACGCTCACCGATGCGAAGATCAGCATCTCGGGCGGCAGCGGTCCCGCCGGCGCCTACAAGATCGGCGATACCGTCACCGCCACCTGGAACAATACGGCCGGCGGCGACAATAACAGCGACACCATCGCCAGCGTGACGGTGGACTTCAGCCAGTTCGGCGGCGGCTCGGCCGTCTCGGCCACTAACTCGGGCGGCACCTGGAGCGCCACCTACACCATCGTGGCGGGCAATATCGACGACGTGGCCAACCGCAACGTGACGGTGACGGTCAAGGACAATGCCGGCAACCAGACGACGGTCAGCGATACCAGCAATGCGCGCGTGGACAATGTCGCGCCGGTCATCAGCTTCAATGCCCTGGCCTTCTCCAATGACACCGGCGACAGCGCCACCGACTTCGTGACCCGCAGCGCCGCCCAGACCATCACGGCCACGCTCAGCGCCGCGCTGTCGGGCACGGAGCGTGTCTACGGTTCGCTGAACAATGGCGCCAGCTGGGCCGATATCACCGGCAAGGTGACCGGCACGGCGCTGAGCTGGGACGGCGTCACGCTGGGCGCCAGCAGCACCTTGCTGCTGAAGGTGAAAGACGGCGCCGGCAATGAGGGGCCGCTCAAGAGCCAGGCGTATACCTTGGACGGCAGCGCGCCGTCCACGCCGTCCACGCCGGACCTCGATAGCGCCAGCGACACGGGCAGCTCGAACAGCGACAACCTCACCAACAGCACGACGCCGACCTTCAGCGGCACGGCCGATGCGGGCAGCACCGTCACGCTATACGACAGCAATGGCATCACGGAGCTGGGCAAGGCCACCGCCGATGGTTTGGGCAAATGGACGATCACCGCCGCCACCATGAGCGCAGGCAGCCACACGGTGACGGCCAAGGCCAGCGATGCGGCGGGCAATGTCTCGGCCGCGTCGTCGTCGCTGACGGTGGTGATCGATACGGCCCCGCCAGCGTCGCCGGACCTGAGCAATGCGGCGCTGACCACGACGGCGGCCGGCAGCGGCGCCACGGTCGGCACGCTGTCCTCCAGCGACGCCAATGCATTCAGCTTTGGCATGGCCGTCGGCGATGGCACGAACGACCGCGATAACAGCCGCTTTGCGATTTCCGGCAGCACGCTGAAGGTGGGCGCCAGCGCGCTCGTGGCCGGTACTTACAATATCTATGTGGCGGTCAAGGATGCGGCGGGCAACGCGGTGTACAAGGCCTTCTCCATCGCTGTGACGGACCAGCCTTCAGTCAGCGCGATCGTGCGCAACGGCAGCGCGGCGGTGCCCGCCAATGCCGTTTCGGTGTCCTACACCGTGACCTTCAGCGAGGCGGTGACGGGCGTGAACTCCAGCGACTTCACGCTGACGGCCACTGGTACGGCCAGCGGCAGCATTGCCGGCATCACGACCGCCGACAACAAGACCTATATCGTGCAGGTGAATAGCCTGGGCGGCGACGGCACGCTGCGCCTGGACCTGAACGGCAGCGGCACCGGCATCAAGAATGGTAGCAGTGTGGATATCGGCGGCGGCTATACTTCCGGCCAGAGCTACACGCTGGACCACAGCGCGCCGGCGGCGCCTTCCGCGCCCGACCTGGACAGCGGCAGCGATAGCGGCAGCTCGAACAGCGACAATCTCACCAGCAGCACCACGCCGACCTTCAGCGGCACGGCGGAAGCCAATAGCACGGTCACGCTGTACGCCAATGGCGGAACGCTGCTGGGCAGCACCACGGCCGATGGTGCCGGAAAATGGTCGATCACCGCTGCCACCATGAGCGCGGGCAGCCATACCGTGACGGCGAAAGCGATCGACGCGGCAGGCAACGTGTCGGCCGCATCGGCGGCATTGACCGTGGAAATCGACACGGCGGCGCCGAGCGCCGTCGCCCTCAGTTCTTCCAGCATCGCCAGCCTGGCCGCCGTCAGCGGCGCCACTGTCGCCAATCTGACGGCAAGCGACGACCATGCCGTCAGTTATGCGCTGGCGGCCGGCGACGGCAGCAACGATGCGCAGAATGGCCGCTTCACCGTGGCCGGCGGTGTCCTCAAGGTGGGCGCGACGGCGCTGACGGCTGGCAGCTACAAGGTCTATCTGGCTGCAACCGACGCGGCGGGCAATGTGAGCAAGCATGCCTTCACCATCAGCATTGTGGACGCGCCAACGGTCAGCAGCATTGAGCGTAGCGGTGGCGCTGCGGCCACGGTGGCGGCCAATGCCAGTTTGGTCAGCTACACCGTCATCTTCAGCGAAGCCGTGAGCGGCGTTGATGCCGCCGACTTCACGCTGACGGCCAGCGGTACGGCCAGCGGCAGCATCGATAGTGTGACGACCATGGATGGCAAAACCTATACCGTGGTGGTGAATAGCCTGGCCGGTGATGGCACGCTGCGCCTGGACTTGAAAGGCAGCGGCACCGGCATCAAAAACACCGGCAGTGTGGACATTGGCGGCGGCTATGGCTCCGGCCAGAGCTACACGCTGGACCGCACGGCGCCCGCCGTGCCATCGGCTCCGGACCTGATCGGCAGCAGCGATAGCGGCAGCGCCGATAACGACAATCTGACCAGCAACACCACGCCGACCTTCAGCGGCACGGCCGATGCGGGCAGCACCGTCACGCTGTACGACAGCAATGGCAGCACGGTGCTGGGCAGCACCACAGCCGACGGCGCAGGAAAATGGTCGATCACAGCCACCACCATGAGCGCAGGGAGCCATACGGTGACGGCGAAAGCCACCGATGCTGCGGGCAATATCTCAGCTGCATCGGCGGCGCTGACTGTGGAAATCGATATCGCGGCACCGAGCACCCTGGTTCTGAGTTCCTCCAGCATCTCCAGCCTGGCCGCTGCGAGCGGCGCCACCGTTGCCACGCTGACGGCGACCGACGACCACGCTGTCAGCTACGCGCTGACGATTGGTGACGGCAGCAACGACGCGCAAAACGGCCGCTTCGCAATCAGTGGCGGCACGCTCAAGGTGGGCGCGACGGCACTGACGGCCGGCACCTATCACATTTATCTGGCGGCGACCGATGCAGCGGGCAATGTGAGCAAATACGCCTTTGCCATTGATGTCGTGGACGCGCCGGCGGTCAGCAAGATCGAACGCAGTGGCGGCGTGGCGGCCGGTGTGGCTGCCGGCACCAGCTCGATCAGTTACACCGTGACCTTCAGCGAGAACGTGAGCGGCGTCGATGCCAACGACTTCGCGCTGGCGGCCACTGGCACGGCCAGCGGCAGCATTGCCAGCGTGACTGCCGTCGACGGCAAAACCTACACGGTGGTGGTGAACAGCCTAGGTGGCGACGGCATGCTGCGCCTGGATCTGAAAGGCAGCGGCACCGGCATCAAGGGCGGCGGCAATGTGGATATTGGTGGCGGCTACAGCGCAGGCCAGAGCTACACGCTGGACCGGGTAGTACCGGCAGCGCCCTCCGCGCCCGATCTGAAAGCCAGCAGCGACAGCGGCGTCTCGGATAGCGACAACATCACCAGCAGCACTACGCCCACCTTTACCGGAACGGCGGAAGCGGGCAGCACCGTCAAGCTGTACGACACCGACGGCACCACAGTGCTGGGCAGCGTGACGGCCGACGGTTCCGGCAACTGGTCGATCACTGCCTCCAGCATGAGCGCGGGCAGCCATACGGTGACGGCAAAAGCCGTCGATGCGGCGGGCAATGTATCGGCTGCGTCGACTGCGCTCAGCGTGAATATCGACACGGCGGCGCCCACTGCGCTCGCTCTGAGCACGAATACGATTGGCTTGTCGTCGGCCGTCGGCGCGGCGACGGTGGCAACCCTGTCCGCCACCGACAGCAATGCAGTCAGCTACGCTCTGGTCAGCGGCGACGGCAGCAACGACGCGGAAAATGGCCGCTTTACGCTTGCCGGCAACGTTTTGAAAGTGGGCGGCACGGCGCTGACGGTGGGCAGCTACAAGGTCTATCTTGCCGCCACCGACGCGGCGGGTAACGTGACGAAGCAGGCCTTCGTCATCAACGTGACGGAGAAACCGCCAGCGCCCGTGGTGGCCTCCATCGAGCGCAGTGGCGGCGCGGCGGAATCCGTTGCCAACGGCGCGCAGGAGATCCGCTATACCGTGGTGTTCAGCCAGGACGTCAGCGGCGTGGATGCCGGCGACTTCATTTTGTCGGCCAGCGGCACGGCGGGCGGCAGCATCGCCAGCGTGAGCGGCAGCGGCACGACCTATACCGTGACCGTCAACGGCCTGACCGGCGAAGGCACGCTGCGGCTTGATCTTAAATCCGGCGGCACCGGCATTCAGAACGCGGGCAAGATCGATATCGGCAGCGGCTTCGCAGCCGGTCAAAGCTATGTGCTGGACCGCGTGGCCCCGCCTGCGCCTTCCATGCCTGACCTTGCCGGCAGCAGCGACAGCGGCAGTTCCGATAGCGACAATCTGACCAGCAGCAGCACGCCAGTGTTCACCGGCACGGCGCAAGCTGGCAGCAGCGTCACGCTGTACGACGGCAGCGTCGCCATCGGCAGCGCCGTGGCGGATGCGAAAGGCAACTGGTCGATCACCTCCTCGCCGCTGGCGGCTGGAGCGCACAGCGTAACGGCGCGCGCCAGCGACGCGGCGGGCAATGTCTCGGTTGCCTCCTCCGTGCTGACCGTGGTTATCGACACGCAGGCGCCTACGGCCTTAAGTTTGAGCGCTAGCAGCATCGCGTTGGCGTCTGCCGGCAGCAATGCGCTGGTTGCCACGCTGTCAGCTAGCGACAGCCATGCCGTCAGCTATGCGTTGACGGCGGGCGATGGCGCGAACGATGCGGACAATGGCCGCTTCACGCTGTCCGGCGGCACGCTGAAGATCGGCGGCGCCGCGCTGACGGCAGGCAGCTATCGCATCTATGTGGCTGCTACCGATGCGGCGGGCAATACGACGAAGCAAGCTTTCACCGTGACGGTGGCGGCGGCCGTTGCGCCGGTGGTGAAATCGATCGAGCGCAGTGGCGAGTCGGCGGGTGGCAGCACCATCAGCTATGTCGTCACCTTCAGCGAAAATGTCAGCGGTGTCGACGCCGGCGACTTCATTCTGGCGGTAGGCGGCAGCGCTAGCGGCAAGATTGCCGGCGTTAGCGGAAGCGGCAGCACGTATACCGTCACCGTCAATGGCGTGAGCGGTGAAGGCAGCCTGCGCCTGGATCTGAAAGATAGCGGCACCGGCATTCAGAACGCTGGCAATGTAGCGCTGGTATCCGGCTTTACATCGGGCCAATCGTATACGCTGAACAATGTAGTGCCTCCCGATATACAAGTGCATCTGCCGCCGCCACCGGCGAATGCCAATACGGTCACGGCGCCCGCGCCGGCAGCCGTTGTGCTGACGCCGCCCGCTGCCGGCAACGCGATCTTCCTCTCGCGCTCCACCGAATCGGTGCTGGGCGTGCGCGGTGGTCTGGAAAGCGAAAGACCACTGCAGGCGGCTCTGGCGCCATTGCTGACAGTGGAGCAGGGCGCCAGTTTCCAGGTACTGCTGAAGGAAAGCCAGTCCGGAACAGGCCTGATGCTGAACCGACCGCTGGCCGACCAGTTTGTGCCGGCGGCCGGCACGATGCAGTTCTCTGTGCCCACCGATACCTTTGCCCACAGCAGCCGCGATGCGGTGATCCGCCTTTCGGCCGTGCAAGTCAATGGCGCACCGATTCCCGACTGGGTGAGCTTTGATGCGCGCAGCGGAAAATTCACGGTGCGGGCGCCGGCTGGCGTGACAGGCGAGCTGCAGATCAAGGTGACGGCGCGCGACGCCCAGGGCAATGAGGCAACGACCTTGCTGAAAATCCGCGTGGGTGGCGCGCAGCAGGCGGCCGACGCCGCACCGCGCAGTGGACGCCCTGGCTTGAGTGAGCAGTTGCGCGCGTCCGGCGGCCGCCCAACGCTTGAGCGCGCGGTGCGCCGCTGATGCAGGTGGTGGCCGATCAGGCGGCGGCGCCGTCGCAAGCCTTGCTGCACCTGCTGGAGCTGGGACGCCGCGCGCGCCACAGCGCCAGCGCCGAGGAATTGGCATTCATGGCCGTCAACGACAGCCATATTCTCGCGCCTTATCGCCAGGCCGCGCTGTGGTTTGAAGCGGATGGCGTGCGCGCCCTGTCTGGCGTGGTCGAGGCCGAGGCCAACGCGCCTTACGCCCATTGGATCCATGCGGTGTGCCGTCACCTGCATGGCGAGCATGCACAGGCCGTGGCGGTGGAAGCGGTCCAGCTGCCGGCGGCCCTGGCTGGCGAATGGACGGAATGGTTGCCGCCATACGGCTTATGGCTGCCGTTTTCTGCCGCCGCCGCGGGCGGCGAGGGTGGCGGTCTGCTGCTGGCCGCCGACCAGCCTTGGCCTGAGCATGCGGTTGCCTTGATGCGGGAGTGGCAGGACGCGTGGCTGCATGCCTGGACATCCTGCCGGCGCGCCACCGTTTCGCCTTGGCGCAGCTGGCGCCAGCTGCTGCGCGGACTGGCGCGGCGACCGGGCCAGGTCTGGTGGCGCCAGCCGCGCTGGCGTCTGGCCGCAGCCGTCCTGGTGCTCTTGCTGCTGCCGGTGCGGCTGACGGTGCTTGCGCCTGGTGAACTGGTGCCGAAGGACGCGGCCACCGTGCGCGCGCCGCTGGACGGTGTGCTGGGGCGCTTCGAGGTGCAGCCGAATCAGGCCGTCAAGGCGGGGCAGCTGCTGTTCAGCTTCGACGAAGCCCAATTGGCGGCGCGGCGCGATGTGGCGGCGCAGGCGCTGGCGGCGGCGCAGGCCGAATACCGCCAGTTCGCGCAGCAGGCGCTGTCCGATCCGCGCTCCAAGGCGCAACTGGCCATCCTGTCGAGCAAGATCGAGGAAAAGCGCGCCGAGGATGAATACGTGGGCCAGCAACTGGCGCGCGCCCGCGTCACCGCGCCGCAGGATGGTGTCGCCCTGTTCGACGATCCCGGCGAATGGCTCGGCAAGCCGGTGCAGATGGGCGAGCGCATCATGCGCATCGCCATGCCCGAACAGCTGGAGGTGGAAGCCTGGCTGCCCATCGGCGATGCCATTCCCTTGCCGGAGCAGGGCGATTTGAATCTCTACCTGGCGGCCAACCCCTTGTCCGCCATTCCAGCGCGGCTGCGCTATGTGGCGCATGAAGCCAGCCTGCGGCCGGATGGCAGCTATGCCTACCGGGTGCGTGCCACGCTGAGCGCAGCCACCGCGCAGCGCGTGGGCTTGAAAGGCACGGCGCGCCTGAGCGGCGGCTGGGTGCCGCTGGCCTATTGGCTGCTGCGCCGCCCGCTGGCGACGGTGCGCCAAGCCTTCGGACTGTGATGCGCGAGGCTGTGATGCATCTACCGCCGTTGCGCGAAGAGCTGGCCTTGCACGCCGGTCCGGTGCTGGCCGATGGACAGCCCAGCCACACCTTGCACGACCCGGTGCGCAACCTCTTCTTCCAGCTCGACTGGCCGGCGCTGGAGGTGCTGCGCCGCTGGCATCTGGGCGAGCCGCAAGCCGTGGCTGATGCCGTCAGCCGCGAAACGGCGCTGCAGATGGATGCCGACGACGTGGCCGGGGTACTGGCCTTTTTCCAGCACAATCAGCTGCTGCAAGCCGCGCCGGGCCATGCCGCCCGCTACGCGCAGCGCCTGCAGCAGCGGCGCGGCAGTGTCTGGCACCGGCTGCTGCATCACTATCTATTCTTCCGCATTCCCGTATGGCGTCCCGATGCCTGGCTTGCGCATTGGGCGCAGCGCCTGGACTTCCTTTACTCGCGGCTTTTCCTCTGGCTGACGCTGGGCGCGCTGGGGGCTGGCCTGCTGGCCGCCGGACGCCAATGGGAACGCTTCGGTGCCACGCTGGTGGATACCTTCAGCTGGCAAGGTTTTGCCGGCTATGGCTGTGCGCTGCTGGCCGTCAAGCTGCTGCATGAACTGGGCCATGCCTTTACCGCCAAGCGCTTCGGCTGCCGCGTCCCCACCATGGGCATTGCTTTCATGGTGCTTTGGCCGGTTGCCTATACCGACACCAATGAGGTATGGAAGCTGCGCGAGCGCCGCCAGCGCCTGGCAGTGGCGGCGGCTGGCGTGTTGACCGAACTGGCTGTCGCTGCCTGGGCCACGCTGGCTTGGGCCTTGCTGCCCGAGGGCGGCTTGAAGAATATGGCTTTCGTGCTGGCCACCGTCACCTGGGTCGCCAGCGTTGCCATCAACTGCAGCCCTTTTATGCGTTTCGACGGCTACTTTCTGCTGGCCGACTGGCTGGGCATGCCCAATTTGCATGAGCGCGCGTTTGCGCTGGCGCGCTGGCATTTGCGCGAGCGCCTGTTTGGCTTGGGGCAGCCTGCGCCCGAAAGCATGTCCGCGCCGCGCCGCCACGGCCTGATCCTGTTTGCCTGGGCCACCTGGCTATATCGCCTGGCCGTGTTCACGGCGATTGCCGCCATGGTCTATGCCTTCTTCATCAAGGCGGTGGGCATCGCCCTGTTCGCGGTGGAGATAGGCTGGTTCGTGCTGGCGCCAATGTGGCGCGAGTTGCGCGCCTGGCAGGAATTGTGGCCGCAGCTGCAAAGACGGCGGCGTCTGTGCGGCTTTGCGCTGCTGTTTGCGCTGCTGGTATTGGTGCTGGCCATGCCCTGGCCTTCGCGGCCTTCGGCCAGCGCCATGCTGCGGCCGGCGCAGCAGTTCATCGTGTATGCGCCGCCGCATGCGCAAGTGGCGGCGCTGCCGCTGCGCGAGGGCCAGCAGGTCAGGGCGGGCACGCCGCTGATTGTCCTTGCCTTGCCTGAGCTGGAAAGCCGCCAGGCCGCCGCTGCTGGCCGCCTGCAGCGCGCGCGCTGGCAAGCCTCGGCCGGCGCCTTCGACCAGGAGCAGCGCAGCCACTGGCAGGCCGCGCAGGAGGAGGTGGCGGCGGCCGAAGCGGAGGTGGCTATGCTGGAGGCAGAGGCGGCGCGCTATCGGCCACTGGCGCCGTATGACGGCGTGCTGCGCGACCTGTCGCCGGAGCTGCGCCCGGGGCAGTGGCTGGGCCGGCAGGAGGTGCTGGCGCGGCTGGTTTCCACGTTGGGCCAGCAGGCGGTCGCTTATCTGGATGAGGAAGCCGTGGCCCTGATCGCCGTCGGCGACACGGCCATGTTCTATGCCGATGCCGCAGCTGGCCCGGTACTGCGGCTGCGTGTTGCGGCCATCGACCGCGACGCCAGCCGCGTGCTGCCGGAGGTTGAGCTGAGCAGTCTTCACGGTGGTGCCGTTGCGGTGCGCGAGAAGAATGGACAGTTGTTCCCTGAACATCCGGTCTATCGCGTTACGCTGGAAGCGTTGGAGGGCGATGCCGTCTCCCGCTCCCACGCCTGGCGCGGCAAGGTGGTGGTGGCGGGCGGCTGGACCGTGCCTGCCTGGCGCTATATGCGCGCCGCCGCTGCCGTTTTCTGGCGCGAAGCCGGTTTCTGACCTCGCCTAGCTGGCGGTGCCAGGCACGCGGTTGGCGCAGGGCGTGGCATCCAGCAGGCAGCGCAGGTTCTGCATGGTGGTGCCGGCGATTTCGCGCATGGCTTCCGCCGTGAAGAAGCCTTGGTGGCCCGTCACCAGCACATTGGGGAAGGTCAGCAGGCGCTGGAAGACGTCGTCGCTGATGATGTCGGCCGAATGATCGAAGAAGAACAGCTCGCGTTCCTGCTCGTAGACGTCGATCGCCAGCGCGCTCAGGGTGCGCGCCTTCAGCGCGTCGATCACGGCGGCGGTGTCGATCAAGGCGCCGCGCGAAGTATTCACCAGCATGGCGCCCGGCTTCATCTGCGCCAGCGCGGTGCGGCCGATCAGGTGGCGCGTGGCGGGCAGCAGCGGACAATGCAGGGAAACGATATCCGATGCCGCCAAGAGTTCCGGCAGCGCCGCCATCTGCCCCAAGGCCGCGAACTCCGGTGCGGGCGCGGGATCGCAAGCCAGCACGTGGCAGCCGAAACCGTTCAGGATGCGCGCCACCGCCAGCCCGATCTTGCCGATGCCAACCAGGCCCACCGTCTTGCCGTGCAGGTTGAAACCGAGCAGGCCATCCAGCGCGAAATTCCCTTCGCGCACGCGGGCGAAGGCACGGTGCGTATGCCGGTTCAGCGTCAGGATCAGGGCCAGGGTATGTTCGGCCACCGCCTCCGGCGAATAGGACGGCACATAGGCCACGAACAGGCCGAGGCGGGCGGCGGCCGCCGTGTCGAGATGATTGAATCCGGCGCAGCGCATCAGCACGGCGCGCACGCCCTGCGCCGCCAGCGCCTCCAGCACGGCCGCATCCAGCACATCGTTGACGAAGACGCAGACCGCCGCGCAGTCCCGCGCCAGCGCCGCCGATTGCAGCGTCAGCGTCTCGCTGAAGTACAGCAGTTCGATGTCCGCATCCGGCAAATGCAGCTGCCGGCCTTCGTCAAGAAAGCGGCGGTCATAGGCCTGGGCGCTGAATACGGCTATCTTCATGGTTGTCCTTCACGGCTGGAGCCGCACATTTTGGCATGTTGCGGAACCGGCTACAATGTGATTAATGTAAGGTCGGGGCGGTCATGAGATAGGCACGCGCCGCCGCGCGGATAACACTTGTTTGAAAAAGAAGATACAACAGATGAATAAAGACGTTCCAGTTGATTCAATCCGTTTTTCCATGCCGACCATCGCGATCGATGCGATTGAGTTCGACACGCCGACCGCCAGCAGTTTCGAAGGGGCTCCGCAGTTTCATGAAGATGAGTGGGGCCAACTGGAATTCTTTGCTGAAGAACGCCTCTCCGAGGTGCAGGAATTACTGGGAGAACTCAAGCCGTTTGAAGCGGAGCATCGTACCCAGCATGGGTGGACGCAGATATACGGGCGTGAAATCAATCGCGCGGCAATGGGGATATCCGTGCCGGATATCGAGCAGGAACTGAATGCCAGCCCATGCCCCGCGCCGATTTTGACGACCGCCTCGCATCTCCTCGGCCATGTAAAACATGGCTTCAGCCTGGAGTTGGGGACAAATGCATATCTGTACGGCTTGCAGCAGAATGAACAAGTCACGGTACTCGGTGTTTCGCTGCAGGGAGCGGACGATAGCTTGCTGGTAAACGCATTCCTAAAACTGAATCGGAAATTCGGACTGATCCTGGTGGATTGGCGCCAGCAGTTTGTTTTGGCGGGTGTCGACGACAACGGTCAGTTCAAGTTATGGCGTCCTTAACGCACCCAGGACCATTTTGAATGAGTCAATTAGGCAGGCGCGGTTGCATGCTCCAAGTCCGTCAGCCACCTGATAGCCTGCTCGCGGTTTGATCCGCACATATCCTCGGAAGGCTGCAAACCGCCGCAAAAAGCCGGGCGTTCCGGCTTTCCAAAAATAAGGCAGCGATTGTCCTCCCCGAGCTGGATGCACCTGACGCCAGCCGGCTTCCCCCGCGGCATGCCGGGGATGGGCGAGGTGATCGAGGGCGCCGTGCAGCAGGCGCCGCAGCCGGGGCGGCAGTCGAGGGTAGAGGCGGAGGCAGTCATCGCTTGAAAATATGGCGTCCCGCGCAAGGCCGCGCGGCGAGGCGGTATTTTATGCCAGCTGCCCGGAAGATCCGCAGAAATCTTAGGCTACATCATTTTTTTGACTCATCCCCCGATGCTAAAATCGCATCATGATAGGAACCAGGCAATGGCGAATCGCAGTGGCGTGGGTGGCGTGTGCCGCCGTGCTGCTGGCCGCCCTGATGCCGTCCCTCTCGCATGCACTGGCGGCCGACCGCGTCATGAACGTGATGCTGGCCGAGATCTGTTCGGCCAGCGGCGCAGCCAGTGCCGATCAGGGCCAGACGTCGCCGGACCAGCAGGCCGGCCATCTGCAGGATTGCCACTACTGCCAGCTGCAAACTGATACGCCGGTCTTGCCTGCGCCGCTCATCGTCGCCGGTCCGGCCAAGCTCTGCCCGGCGCGCCCGGCACTCTTCTATCAGTCTCCCGAACCGCTGTTCTCCTGGGCCGCATCCAGCCCGCGCGGACCTCCCCGCCTTTCCTGACTCCCCGCCATCCCGGCTTGGCCGTGGATGCACCACGCCTTTCCGGATTGCCCTTTGCGCGCGCCAGTGCTGCTGCGCCATGGCGCGGTCCGGCCGAACACAGGAACTGACAGAACAAAACCAAATGAATCACATCAAGCGCTATATCTATCTGATCCACCGCTGGACGGGGATACTCGTCTGTCTGCTGATGGCGCTCTGGCTTGCGAGCGGCATCGTCATGCTGTTCATCGGCCATCCCAAGCTGACGCCTTGGGAGCGGCTGGCGGCGCTGGCGCCCTTGCCGGCGCAGGACTGCTGCATCGATCCGGCCCAGGCGCTGGCGCAAAGCCGCGCCGCATCCGAGGTCAAGGGACTGACCCTGACCTCGGTTCGTGGCCGTCCCCACTATATTCTGCAGGAAGGCAATGGCAGCCTGATTGCGGTCGATGCCCTGAGCGGCCAGCGCGCCGCCGTCGTGGACAAGCAGGCCGCCCTCGATGCCGCCTACGCTTTCCGTCCCGGCGCAACGGCCACTTATGAGGGCCAGGTCGATGAGGACCGCTGGACGCATTCGCGCCGTTTGAATGCGCACCGGCCCCTGCATGTGGTGGAGTTGCACGATGCTGCTGCCACCCGTGTGTACATCTCGTCCGCGACGGGGGAGGTGGTGCTGGATGCTTCCGCGTCGGAGCGCCGCTGGAATATGGTGGGCGCCTGGCTGCATTGGCTGAACATATTGCGCAGCCAATCGAATGACGAGCCGAGGGCATGGACTCTGATCATCCTTTCCGGCTTGGGCGTATTCTCGGCCGCCAGCGGCATGGCCAACGGCTTGTTGCGCTGGCGTTTTTCAGGGCGCTACAAGAATGGCAGCCGCAGTCCTTACCGCGAAGCCTATATGCGCTGGCACCACCTTCTGGGGCTGGGTTTCGGCGTGATCTTGTTCGCCTGGATTTTCAGCGGCCTGATGTCGCTCAATCCAGGTGGAATTTTCGAGGCCAAGGGCCAAGGCGGTGGACATGGCGCGGCCCACGGCGGCCGTTCGATTCAGCGCCGCCTGGCACTCAGTCCCGGCGCGGCATTGGATCTGCTCAAGGCAGAGAATTTCTACGCCAAGGAACTGGAATGGCGCGTGCTCGATGGCGAAGCTTTCATCCTGGCCCGTAATGCGGCCAACGATACGCGGCTGGTGGTGGCGTCCGGCGAGCATTTTGCGGTGCTGGAGCGCTGGCCGGAAGAACGCTTGCTGCGCGCGGCAAGCAGCCTGCGTCCTTACCCCATCGTCTCACTGGAAACGCTGACGCAGTACGACCGCTACTACTATGCCCGCAATGCCGCCTCGATGTATGGCAGTAACGAGCGCCGCCTGCCCGTGCTGAGGATAGCCTACGGCGATGCGGACCAGACCTGGGTGCATCTGGATGCGCACACCGGCCTGGTGGAACAGAGCACGGTGCAGTCCCAGCGCGTGCGCCGCTGGCTATTCAATCTGTTGCACAGCTGGGACTTGCAGCCGATGCTGGCATCGGGCTGGCTGCGTGAAGCGGTGCTGGCTGCGCTCAGCATAGGCGGCTTGCTGCTATGCGTGACGGCAGGCGTGATCGGCCTGCGCCGCGTGCGGCATTGGGCTGGCGCCCGTTAGAAGCGGTATTCCAGCCCCGCCAGATACGTTCTCCCCCTTGCGGTGCTCAGCGGTGTTTTATCGTCTGCCTGCGACGGCAGCGCGTTCAGACGGTTCAGGGCTTCCGAGAAATTCTTGTTCGTGGCGTTTTGCACGGACACGCGCAGGAACAGGTTTTTGTCGACCTGGTAGCTGGCATACAGGTCGACTACCGCTGGAATCTTCGGATTCTCCACCTTGAGGACTTTGGCCGTCGTTTCGTCCGTATCGATGTCCGGCGACAGGCGGCGGTTCGATCCGGTATGTTTGATCAGCGCTCCCAGTTCCAGCTTGTTCTCCAGCAGGCGGGCGCCGATGTCCAGGTTGTAGTACACGCTGGGCAGTTCGCTGATGTCGCTGGCGCCGAACCAGCTGCTGGCAACGGAGGTGGGCTGGCTGGACTTGCTGCGGGTGTAAGAGAGGCGCGCATACGCTGGTCCCAGCTGATATTGCGCTTCCAGTTCCAGACCGCGCGAACGTACCGGCGTGAGCGAGTTGGTATAGATGTACATATTCGAGCTGTACTCTACGACGCTGTGCCAGTCGGTGGCGATCACTTCCGGCATGCCGCATTTGCGGCCGCCTGTGCATAGCAGGAAGGATTGGCTGGCGATATAGCCGTCGATGGTGCTGCGGAAGTAGAGTGCCTTGAAATTCAGCGCGTCGTCCTTGCTCAGCAAGCCGTGCAGGCCAGAGTTGAAGCCCAGCTGATAGGTTTTTGATTTCTCGCCTTTCAGGAAAGGATTCATCGAGGCGCCGCCATCGTTGGAGAAAAACACTTCCTGTGGATTCGGGCCGCGCATGGTGCGCTCGGCGCTGGCAAAGGGCTGGAACCAGGGTTTGATCTGGGCCGACACCAGCAGCGAAGGCTGCACGCCGTGTTCCTTGAGCGCGATCTGTGCGGCGCCCTGCGGGAAGCACTGCACATTCGCATCGCAGGCTGGTTTGTAGCCGGTCAGCGCGTAGCTGGCGTAATTGAGGCCGGCATTGATCTGGTAGATGCCGCGGTTGTACTGCAGGCCCGCATACAGGCTGTCGATCTTTTGCCGCCCTTCCGGTCCGAAGGGATTGTTTTCGATCGATTGCTGGCCGGCGAGGGGATTGTCGGGATTCTGGATCAGGCTCTCCACATGCTTGCTGTAGCGATTGCGCATGGCCTTGCCGCCCAGCGTCAGCAGCACATCGCCGCCGGCCAGGCGGAAGCTGCTGGTGTTGTTGAGGTCGAAGGCATCGGCGCTGTTGGCTGTGCTGGTGTTGGCGAAGCCGATCAGGGCGCCCGGCATGAAGCGTTGACGGCCGCGGCTGCGACTGGCCATCACGTTCAAGTCGATGAGTTCCGAAAACGGCGTGTAATGGTATTTCAGGTAATAGTCGTCGCTCTGGATGTCGCGCCGCGTGAAGTTGTTGCGGTAGTCGCGCGCCGACAGCTCCAGGGTATGAAAGTCCTTGAGCTTCATCTCCAGCTTGAGCAATTGCGACTTGGGCTTTTGTTTGTAGTACTGGTTGTAGCCGAAGCCGAATTCCTCGCTGTTGACGCCCTTGGCGTTCTTGTAGTTGTTGCCGATCACACTGGCGCTGGTGGCCGCCATGAAGCCTATACTACCGCCATCGAAAGCTGGCGTCTTCATGCCCGCAGCCAGCATGGCGCTGCGTCCCAGGCCATTGCTGCCTGCGCTGATTTTTGTGCGTCCGCCCATTTTCTGGCCCGCGAACACCACATCGTCAACGCCGATGATGCGGATATTGGCGCTGCCGCTCAAGGCATTCACGCCTTCGCCGCCCTTGGCATTTCCGCGCGAGACGTCCACGCCGACGATGAAGTTGGGATCGATCAGGGCGCCGAACTGGCTGCTTGGCATACTGCCGTGCGACACTTCCGATGGCGCGCTGCCGTAGTAGTTCTGCGTCACGCCGTCGATCATGGTGTTGACGCGGCCAAAGCCGGACAGGCCACGGATGTTGACGCTGATGGCGCCCTGGCCCGGATCGATCTGGGTGAAAGTGCCCGGCATGCCGCGCAGGATCTGGTCCACTGGCTGCAGGCGCGTATCGGCGCCGCGCGAGCTGAAGGCGCCTGGTTTTTCCAGCGCCTGCTGCTCCACCGCCACGCTCTCGCCCGAAACGTTCAGCGGCGAGAATTCGACCTTGCTGCTGTCCTGCGCCTGCTGCGATGCCGCCTGCTGCGCGAAAAGGACCATGCACGCGCCCACGGCATGCGCCATAACTTTGGTTTTCATACTTTCTCTCGACTTGTTGTGTTATTGGATTTGGAAGGAAACCGGCAACGTGACCGTCACCGTGTTCTGGCGCAGTACGGCTTCGGGCGGTGCGGGCAGGGGCTGGGCGCGCTCCAGCACTTGCAGCGCTTCGCGGTCCAGCAGCACCGTGCCTGATGACGTGATCAACTCGCTCGCCAACAGCTTGCCGCCGCGGTCCAGCTGAAAGCGCACCCAGGCCTCGCCCGTGCGGCGGCGCTGGCGCGCTTCGAGCGGATAGCGCTTGAAGTGGGCCAGGTGACTGAGCACGCGGCTTTGCCAGCTGGCCAGCACCGCATGGGATGAAGGCGAGTCGCTATTGAAAGGCGCCGCTTGCGGGCCGCGCAGGGCGGCGGGCGCCGGCGTGGCGCTGCTGCTGGCTTGCGCTGGCTGGGACGCTTCCTGCGGCGCATCCTTGCCGGGTTCCGGCGGCGTTGCGCTGGACTGCTCCTGTCTTGCCGCCTTTTCCGCCGCCACGATTTGCGGCGCGGCGGCGCGCGCCAGCGCGGGCAAGGCTTCCTGCTTGCGGCTGTTCTTGGGCGGCTGCGCCGCGCTGGCGGCGGCCGACTGGCGCGCGCCCACGGCGTGGCTGGCTTGCGTGGCTTCCGACATGGCTTGCGCCGCAAACACCACCATCACAGCGGCCGCCGGCTGCAGTTGCGTCACTGCGGCTGGCCGCCAGCTCGCCCACAACAGCAGGGCCAGTGCTGCGGTCACCACCAGCGAAGTGGCGATTCCCCAGCTCAGTAGCGGACGCGGCGCCAGCGCTGGCGCGCTCACTCGCCCTCCCGGCCCACCAGGCCCACTTTCAGATAGCCGGCCTGGCGCAAGGCATCCATCACGCCCAGCACATCCTCATACGCGGCCTGCTTGTCGGCCTGGAAGAACAGGGTGCGCTGACGGTCGCCGCCGGTCTGCGCGTCGAGCAGGCTGCCCAGCTGGGCGCGCGCCACCGGCGTCTCGCCCAGATACAGGCTGCGGTCGGCCTTGAGCGAAACGAAGAGCGCCTTGTCGGGGCGCGGTTCCGGCTTGGCCGAAGCGGCGGGCAGGTCGATCTTCAGGTCGACGGTGGCCAGCGGCGACACCACCATGAAGATAATCAGCAGCACCAGCATCACGTCGATGAAGGGCGTGACATTGATCTCGCTCAGTTCCGGCATATCGGCCGCATCGTCGGCCGGGGAAGGGAAGAGGGACGCCATGGTTCAAGCCAGCTTGCGCATGGGCGGGCGCCGGCTCCTCCCGCAGATCGAGTTCGCGGCTCAGCATTAGCAGCACCTGGGCTGAGGCGGCGTGCAACTGCGCCTTGTAGTGGTTGATGCCGCGGCTCAGCAGGTTGTAGATGACCACGGCCGGAATCGCTGCCACCAAGCCCAGGGCCGTCGCCAGCAGCGCTTCGGCAATGCCGGGAGCGACCGTCGCCAGATTCGTGCTCTGGCTGGCGGCGATGCCGATAAAGCTGTTCATGATGCCCCATACGGTGCCGAACAGGCCCACGAAAGGCGCCACCGCGCCGATGCTGGCCAGCAGGCCGATGCCTTGCGCCATTTCGCGCACCTGCTGCGCAATCAGCTGCTCCTGGCGGAAGCCCGCGCGCTCCTTCAGCGCGGCGGCTGGCGCCTGCGCATGGGACAGGCGCTGCTCCTGCTGCACGTCGTCCAGCAGCAGGCGCGCCAGCGCCGCCTGGGCGCCGTCCTGCGCCTTTGCAGCGGCCTGCTGCAGGGACTCCGACGCTTTCAGCAAAGCCAGCGCCCGGTCCGCGTCGCGCTGGCCTTTGAGCAGGCTGGCGCCTTTCACCAGCAGCACCACCCAGGCCGCCAGCGCTGCCGCCAGCAACGCAATCAGCACGCTTTTGACGACGCTGTCAGCAGCCAGGAACATGCCGAGCGGGGACAGGTCGTGCGGCAGGGCGCTGGCCTGCGCGGCGGAACTAAGGGAAAGCAGCAACACGCCGCAGAGGAGCGGACGGCGGAATACATCGATATTCATATCAGCAGAATCAGGTTAAAGACATCAACAGGCATGGCTGCGCCAAAGGCGGCGCAAGCGCATGCGGAAAACGACCTGGCTGCTACGGAGGGAGCGTGCTGGGGAGAGGTGCCGGAGCGGATGTCCGGCGGCGTCAAACAGTCAAACTATTTACTGCGAACCGGCGGCGGCAGGGGCCAGCGGGGTAAACCACACGAAGTCGGCCTGCTGCGCGGTGATGGGCGCGCCGCGCTGGGCCAGCATCAGCACCGTCGGCGGCGCGCTGCCTGTCAGATCCTGCACATGCAGCGGCACGCCCATATCCTTGGCCGCGTGGTAGCCGCCGGCGATCAGCAGGGCCGGCGCGGGCGCGGCCAGCAGGCGTTCGGCCATGCGGCGGTCGCGCTGCTGCTGCACCGACAGCATGGCGGCCAGGCGCGGCGCGTCGATCTGGTTGTCGTGCATCTCGCGGATGATCTTTTCCTGCTGGGCGCGCACCTTGGCCTCAGTGGCCAGGTTGGAATGCTTGCCTTGCAGCGCAGGCTGCGCGGCAAACAGCTGCTTGATCTCGCTGCGGTCCAGATTGGCTGACCACACGGGGTAGGGCGCGCGCATGGCTTCCATCACCATGTCGCCATACAGCTCCCATTTCCAGCTCGGCTGCCAGGCCAATAACTTGGCCACGTGCTCGGAGCGCACCACGGGATCGCTTTGCAGCCAGGGCTTGACCTCGTCCACCTTGGCCTGCTGGTCTGGATTGAGCATCTCCAGCAAGACCGCGCCCTGCGCCCGCTGGCCCTGCAGCTGCACCAGCAGCCATTGCTGGATGCGGTGGTGGCTCAATTGGTCGTGCTCCTCGCCCACGATCACGCGCGGCGCTGCCGCCAGCCTGGCCAGCAGCTGCTCGGGGTTTAGGCGCTGGCCGTTGCGCAGGTCGACGATTTCGCCGGTCTGGCGCACTTCCTGCGCCAAGGTGGTGGCCGCAGGCGCGACCGGCGCCACGCTGCTGCAAGCGCTCAAGGCCAGGGCGCAGGCAGGCAGGATGGCGGCAAGGGAAAGGGGGGGGGTCATGGACGGCGGCCTTATAAGTGATGCTAAAAAACAATAAGTGGCCGCATTTTAATAGAAATGATTCTCATTTACAAATGAATGCATGATCTGTGCGCGGCTTGACCCGTGCTGAGCTTGACGCCATCCCCACCCAGGTCTACCATAACTGACTCAAGAGTAAGTTACCGAAACACTATAGTTATGCAAGTTCCTCCCGATACCAAGCCGCGCTGGGAGCGCCGCAAGGATGCCAGGCCGCAAGAGCTGTTGGCTGCCGCCCTCGATCTGTTTGTCGAGCGCGGCTATGCCTCTACCCGGCTGGAGGATGTGGCGCGCCGCGCGGGCGTGTCCAAGGGCACTTTGTATTTGTATTTTGAAAACAAGCAGGAGCTGTTCAAGGCCGTCGTGCGCGAAACCATCGGCGAATGCATCGGTCAGGCCGAGCTCGACGTGGCCGCCGCCGAGGACGTGCCTAGCGCCGATCTACTGCGCCTGATGTTGTGGCGCTGGTGGGAGCAGGTCGGTTCGACCCGCACCGCCGGCCTGACCAAATTGATGATGGTCGAAGCCGGCAATTTCCCCGAGCTGAGCGCGTTTTATAACGAAGAAGTGGCGGCGCGCGGCGACGCGCTCGTCATGCGCATCCTGGAGCGCGGCATCGCGCGCGGCGAGTTCCGGCACCACGATCCCAAGGTGATGATGCCCATCCTTACGGCCCCCGTGCTGATGCTGGTGATGTGGGTACACAAGTTTTTCCCTTGCGAAAACCATGAGGGCTTGGACGCCCATGCCTACCTGAATGCCCTGATCGATGTGGCGCTGAACGGCCTGCTGCCGCGGCCGCCGGAGCGGGAATAATGGAGCAAGCTTGTGGTTTTTGTACGTTCAGCCCCCTTAAAATGCAGACTGTCGCAATTTTCTGTCGGCCCCCGGCATTATCGTTAACATGGGCGTCTGAGCCGTTCAACGCTAAAATGTCGGATTATCTAATCTTCACCGAGTCATAAAGATGAATATCGAACAAGCCCGCTTCAACATGGTCGAACAGCAAATCCGTCCTTGGGACGTGCTGGACACGGATGTGCTGGAACTGCTGTCGGTGGTCAAACGCGAGAATTTCGTGCCGGCCGCTTACAAAAACCTCGCCTTTGTGGACACCGAAATCCCGCTGGCGGGCGGCGAAGCCATGTTCACGCCGAAGCTGGAAGCGCGCATCCTGCAGGATGTGGGCCTGAAAAAACATGAGAACGTGCTGGAAATCGGCACGGGCAGCGGCTATATGGCCGCCTTGCTGGCGCACCGCGGGCGCCATGTGACCACGGTGGAAATCTCGCCGGAACTGAAGGCGCAGGCGGAAAAGACCCTGGCCGAAAACGGCGTCACCAATGTGACGGTGGAGCTGGGCAACGGCGCCCAGGGCTGGGCCAACGGCGCGCCTTTCGACGTGATCGTGATTTCCGGCGCCCTGCCGGTGCTGCCGGAAGCCTTCCTGCAGCAGGTCAAGGTCGGCGGCCGCATCCTGGCCATCATCGGCGAAGCGCCGGTCATGTCGGCCCACCTGATCACCCGCGTTTCCGAAGCCGGCTACGACACGGTCAAGCTGTTCGAGACCAGCACCAAGCCGCTGAAGGACGCCGTGACCCCGTCCCAGTTCACCTTCTAAGCCAGGCGGGGGAAGCATGCAGCATCTTACTGCTCCCGAACTGGCGGACTGGCTGGCCGATAGCGGCCGGCCAGCCCCGTTCCTGCTCGACGTGCGCGAAGGCTGGGAATTCGAGACCTGCCATATCGCCGGCTCGACCCTGATGCCGATGAATACCGTGCCGGCCCGCGTCAACGAGCTCGATGAGGAAACCGCCATCGTCTGCATCTGCCACCATGGCGCGCGCAGCATGCAGGTGGCGGCCTGGCTGGAGCGCTATGGCTTCAGCAATATCACGAATTTGACAGGCGGCATTCACGCCTGGGCTGTGCAGGTAGACAGCGCCATGCCGAAGTACTGAGTTCCGTACACGGCCGAAGAATAGTTTCAGCGTTAGACCAAGAAGAAATACCTAAAACTTTTTTTTGACGACTCCAATGGAGAATGCAATGCAGAGACCTACTATCGCCGTGCTGATCGCCAGCGCGCTGTTTACGCTCAACGCTCA
Source organism: Massilia sp. BJB1822 (assembly GCF_013369485.1). Taxonomy (GTDB): domain Bacteria; phylum Pseudomonadota; class Gammaproteobacteria; order Burkholderiales; family Burkholderiaceae_D; genus Rugamonas. The sequence goes on along the minus strand of NZ_JABWEB010000010.1, from coordinate 134,653 downwards.
GGCGGCCGACCTGGTCCAGGTGTACCAGCAGGCACTGGCGAACGACGCCACCTATGCCAGCGCGCGTTCCAATCTGGCCGCCGGCCAGGAACGCAGCACCCAGGGCCGCTCTGCCTTGCTGCCGCAGGTTAATCTCAGCGGCACCCATGTGAAGAACGATGGCACGAGCACGCTGAAAGCCACCAATATCAAATCCTCGGCCGATAGCACCTCCGGCGATATCAAGCTGACCCTGTCGCAGCCCCTGTTCAACTGGGCCAACTGGGAAAGCTACCAGCAAAGCAAGCTGCAGCAATCGATCTCGGAAGCGGTCTTTGCCCAGTCCGAGGAAGACCTGATCGTGCGCGTGGCCCAGGCCTACTTCGACGTGCTGACGGCGCAGGACAATCTGACCGCGACCCAGGCGCAGAAGGCGGCCACCACCGAGCAGCTGGCATCGGCCAAGCGCAATTTCGAGGTCGGCACCCAGACCATCACCGACACCCATGAAGCGCAAGCGGCTTACGACTTGATCGTGGCCCAGGAATTCGCCGCCATCAACGATCTGGAAGTCAAGCGCGCGGCCCTGCAGCAGATCATCGGCCAGCCGTCCGGCGCCCTGGCGACCCTGCGCACCGGCGTGCGCATCTCGCCGCCGTCGCCTGCCAGCATCGACCCATGGATCTCGGCCGCCGAGAACCAGAACTACGGCGTGGTGGGCGCCAAGCTGAACGCCGAAATCGCCAAGCGCGAAATCTCGCGCAGCCGCGCAGGCCATGCCCCGACCCTGAACCTGGTGGCGGGCTCCGAGCGCAGCACCGGCACCGGCGGTCCGAATCCGGCCGTCGGTCGCAACAACAGCATCGGCCTGCAGTGGAATGTGCCGATCTTTAGCGGCTTCGCCGTGACCAGCAAGGTGCGCGAATCGATCTCGCTGGAAGAGAAATCCCGCAATGACCTGGAGGCGACCCGCCGCCAGGCTTCGCAGAACGCGCGCCAGGCTTACCTGGGCGTAAACAGCGGCCTGGCTACGGTCAAGGCGCTGGAAGCGGCTGAAGTGTCGAGCAAATCGGCGCTGGAATCGAACAAGCTGGGTTACCAGGTGGGCGTGCGTATCAATATCGACGTGCTGAATGCCCAGCGCCAGCTGTACAACACCCAGAAAGATCTGGCGAAAGCGCGCTACGACACCATCATGAATGGTTTGCGCTTGAAGGCGGCGGCCGGCTCCTTGAAGCCGGAAGATCTGCAGCCGATCAACGATCTGCTGGTGAAGTAAAAGCAAAGGGGCCATCGGCCCCTTTTTTTATCTCATGCGATTCGAAGGGAGGATGGCGATGGCGGTAAGCGTGGTGCTGTGGGATCTGGACGGAACCCTGATCCAGAGCGAAGACATTCATCTGGATTCCATCGTGCATGCCTGCGCCCTGCACGGCTTGCAGCTGGAGACGCCGCTGCGGCTGCCGCCCGGCCTGGACGGCCCGGGCGTCTACCGCATCCTGTTTGGCCTGGGGCCGTCCGCGCCGCTGCCCTCTACCTACCACGACTGGTATGGCGCCACGGTCGAATACGTGCTGCGCCATGTGCAGCGCGCCGAGCCGGCGACGGCGGCGGTGGACTTTTGCAAATGGCTGGCGCAGCAGGGCGTGGCGCAAACGCTGGTTTCCAATTCCAGCCCGCCCATCCTCGATGCCTCCCTGCGCCACCTGGGCTTGCGCGCCCACTTCCATCACCTGTGCAGCGGTGACCAGTTCGCGCGCGGCAAGCCGGAACCGCAGGTGTATCTGCATGCGGCCCGTCTGCATGGGGTGGACGTGAAGGAGTGCCTGGCTTTCGAGGATAGCCTGAATGGCGTGATGGCGGCCAAGGCGGCCGGCATCCGCGTGATCGCCCTGTCGGACGACGAGAACGTGCGGCGCGCGGCCGACGCTTTCATTCCTTCCGGCGACGCGGCCTGCTGGGCCAGCGTGCGCCGCAAATTCGAGAGCGATTTCGATTGGGAGGCCGCGCCGGCATAAGGCGCGCCGTCCCAGTGCTTACTGGTGCAGGCCGCTGCCGCCGGCGTTGAACTGGCGCTCGATCAGCTCGATCTTGTAGCCGTCCGGATCGGTGACGAAGGCGATCACGGTGCTGCCGCCCTTGACCGGACCCGGTTCGCGCGTGACGTTGCCGCCATTGGTTTTCACCGCTTCGCAGGCGGCCACGATATTGTCGGCCGAGATGGCGATATGGCCGTAGGCATTGCCCAGGTCATAGCTTTCCACGCCGTAGTTATAGGTCAGTTCCAGCTCAGCGTGTTCCGGGTTGGAGCCGTAGCCGAGGAAGGCCAGGGTGTATTTGTATTCCGGATTGTCGCTGGTGCGCAGCAGCTGCATGCCCAGTACCTTGGTGTAGAAATCAACGGAGCGCTGCAGGTTACCGACCCGCAGCATGGTGTGCAGAATGCGCATGATAGTCCTTCGTATTGCTGGCAAAAGCTGAATTGTATGCGTTTTCTCAGCGCGCCGCCGGCGCCACGCGCCAGATCACATTGCCCACGTCGTCGGCCACCAGCAGGGCGCCGGCCTTGTCCTGCGCCACGCCGACCGGCCGGCCATGGGCCTTGCCCTCGCGGCTGAGGAAGCCGACCAGGAAGTCGCGCGGCGGGCCGGCCGGCTTGCCGTTGGCGAAGGGAACGAACACTACCTTGTAGCCGCTGTGCGGCTTGCGGTTCCAGGAACCGTGCTGGCCGATGAAGGCGCCGCTCTGATAGCTGGGCGGGAACAGTTTGCTGGTATAGAAGGCCAGGCCCAGCGAGGCCGTGTGGCCGCCCAGGGCATAGTCGGGGGCGATGGCCTTGGCCACCAGGTCGGGACGCGGCGGCTTGATGCGCTCGTCCACATGCTGGCCGAAATAGCTGTAGGGCCAGCCGTAAAAAGCGCCGTCGCGCACCGAGGTCAGGTAATCGGGCACCAGATCGTTGCCCAGCTCATCGCGCTCATTGACCACGGTCCACAGCACCTTGCTGCTTGGCTCCCAAGCCATGCCGACCGGATTGCGCAGGCCGCTGGCGAACAGGCGCGCTTTGCCGCTGGCCAGTTCCAGCTGCCAGATGGCGGCGCGGCCTTCTTCCTTGTCCATGCCGTTCTCGCCCACATTGCTGTTGGAGCCGACCGCGATATACAGATGCTTGCCGTCCGGGCTGGCCACCACGTTCTTGGTCCAATGGTGGTTGAGTGGCAGGCCGGGCAGGTCCATCACCTTCACGCCCGCCGCTGCGATCGTGGTCTGGCCCTCCTGGTAGGGGAAGCGCAGCAGGGCATCGGCGTTTGCCACATACAGATGCTTGTCCACCAGGACCATGCCGAAGGGCGAGTGCAGCCCCTGCAGGAACACGTGGCGGCTGGTGGCGGCGCCGTCCGGTCCCTGGCCGCGCAGCAGGGTGATGCGGTTGGCCGAGGTGGTGCCCGCGCCCGCCTTTTTCATCTGCTGCTTGATGATGGCGCCCTTGATGCTCTTGCCCTGGTCTTCCTTGGCCGGCGCATTGCTCTCGGCCACCAGCACATCGCCATTGGGCAGCACATACACCCAGCGCGGATGATCTAGTTCGCGCGCATAGGCGGTGACGCCGAAGCCGGAAGCCGGCACCGGCTTGGCGTCGCCCTGCCAGCGCTCGACCGGCGCCACGTTCACCGTCGGGATCAGGCTGCGCTCAGGATCGGGCAGTTGCGGATCGGGGCCGAAGCCGGGCGGGTATTTGCTGTTTTGCGCCAGCGCCAAGGGACTGGCGCCAATGGTCAGGCAGAGCAGGAGCAGGGCGGTGGCGGGGCGCATGGCGTGTCCTTAATCGCGTTTGGTGCCGGGCAGGGGGCGGGCCTGGGCCTCATTGCCGGGCGGCGCTTTCTGCAGGCCGGGCGTGGCGCGGCGGTCGGTATCGACCAGGCCCTGTTCCACGTCCGCTGCGGCCTGGCGGATCACGCTGCGCGGCTTCTGGTGCTGCACGCCTTCAGGCGATTCGTCGCGCTCGTGCGGCAGGCGCTTGCCGCCGGTGGGGCCGACTGGCGCCTGGGTCGTCACCTTGCGGTCCTGGCTGTTGGCTGGCGGTTTGCGGTTCATGGCGCTCTCCCTGCAAAGCTTGGCAATAAACCATCTTAGCCAAGGCCGCAGATCGCAGTCGCCCGCTTGAAGTGTTGCATCCATGCCTAAGCCTAGTGCTTTTTTGGCATGAAGACGGTAGCATGCTAGTAGGAAATATTTTGAGAAAGACAAGCGTGAACCCTGCTGCCCAGCCTGCACTGCCCCACGACGCCCCCGCCGAATGCCGCAACTGCGGCGCGCAGGTAAGTGGTCACTACTGCCACAACTGCGGCCAGGAAACGCGCCTGCATGCGCCCAGCTTCAGCGAATTCGCCCATGAATTCATCGGCCATTACGTGGCGCTGGAAGGGCGGCTGTGGGGCAGCATCACGCGCCTGCTGTTCCGTCCCGGCCTGCTGACCAATGAATACCTGCGTGGCCGCCGCAAGCGCTATGTCGAGCCGCTGCGCCTGTATCTGAGCCTGAGCATCATCTTTTTCGCCGTGCTCAAGTTCTCCAGCTTCGCCGCCGTGAACTTCGACGATGAGGACGAGAAGAAGGAAAGCATTGTCGCAGTGCAAACCCAGTCCGAGGACGAGGCGAAGAAGGGCAAGTCGCAGGTCAATATCGGGACGCGCGCCGCCTCGCCGGCCGATGGCAAGATCCGCGAGTACGCGCCCAGCATCGCCGAGCGCATTGAGCGCTTTGATAAGCTGAGTTCGGAGAAAAAGACCGATGCGCTGAGCGACGGCTTCTACAAATACGCCCCCTACGCCGTCTTCCTGATGATGCCGCTGTTCGCCTTCTATCTGAAAGTGCTCTACATCGGCAGCGGCCGGCGCTTTGGCGAACACCTGCTGTTCGCCCTGCACACCAATGCCTTCGCCTTCATCATGTTCGGCGCCCTGACCCTGATCAGCCAGGGCTACGTGCGCTTCGTGCTGTTTTGCTGGCTGGCCGGCTACCTGCCCTGGGCCATGCGCCGCGTGTACGGCGGCAGCCGCCGCGCCACCCTGCTGCGCTGGTCCGGCCTGATGCTGCTGCACCTGATTTCATTAAGTATCGCCATCATGGCGGCGATGATGGCGGGCGCGTCCGCCGCCCACTAAGCGCTTGCGGGTCGCGGCCGGCTCAGCCCTTGGCAGCCGGCTGCCACAGCTCGACCTTATTACCGTCCGGGTCGAGGAACCAGCCGAAGCGGCCATAATCGAAAGTCTGGACATCGCCCACCAGCTCGGCGCCGCCCTCGGCCACCTGGCGCAGGGCGCCGTCCAGATCGTCCACCAGCAGATTGAACATGAACTCGCGCTTGGACGGCGCGAAATAGCCGGTATTGGCCTTGAAGGCGCTGAAGACGGTGCTGCTGCCTTCGGGCATGGAGGATGGCGCGAAGCTTGCGTACTCGCCGCCTTCGACCGGCAGGCCCAGCCAGGTCTGATACCAGCTCATCAGGGCTTGCGGATCTTTCGATTTGAAAAAGATGCCGCCCACGCCCAGCGCTTTTGCCATGCCATTCTCCTGTTGTTGTACTGACAGTCTTGCACTGATATACTGTTTGCATATACAGTGTTCCCGGCGAGCACGGCATCCCGCAGATGCGTAGCCATCCGTGGCGGAAGCCTGCATTATGGTTTACTCTGCTGCGTGTTGCTACCCCCATATTTTTACGAGATTGATATGCCCGCCACGCCTGCCAGCTTTAACACCATCGCGCTGGTCGTCAGACCGAATACCGCCGGCATCGAGGAGTCGGTCGGCAGCCTGCTCGCCTTCCTGCAGGCGTCGGGCCGCCGCGTCGTCTTCGAGCAGGCCACGGCCGAGCACCTGGGCATGCCCGGCATCGCCGTCATGAGCGTGCAGGAAATCGGCGAACAGGCCGATGCCGCCATCGTCATGGGCGGCGACGGCACCATGCTGGGCCTGGCGCGCCAGCTGGCGCCCTACGATGTGCCGCTGATCGGCATCAACCAGGGCCGCCTCGGCTTCATGACCGATATTCCGCTGGAAGACATGCTGCCCGTGCTGGGCCAGATCCTCAGCGGCAGCTACGAGGCCGAGCGCCGCACCCTGCTCGAAGGGCGCGTCATGCGCGACGGCGTGGCCATCCATGTGGGCATGGCGGTCAATGACGTGGTGGTCTCGCGCGGCGCGGGCGCCGGCATGGCCGAGCTGAGCGTCGACGTCGACGAGCACTTCATGTACAACCAGCGTTCCGATGGCCTGATCGTCGCCACGCCCACCGGTTCCACCGCCTATGCCCTGTCGGCCGGCGGGCCGCTGCTGCATCCGACCCTGGGCGGCATCGTCATGGTGCCGATCGCGCCGCATGCGCTGTCCAACCGGCCCATCGTGCTGCCCGACTCCAGCCAGATCGTCATCGAAATCAAGCGCGGGCGCGACATCACCGTCAACTTCGATATGCAGACCTTCGCCAGCCTGATGCCGCAGGACCGCATCCACATCCAGCGTTCGCCGCATGCCATCACCTTCCTGCATCCCGAGCACTGGAGCTACTACAACACCCTGCGCGAAAAGCTGCACTGGAACGAATACCCGTCCACCGACGGCAAAGTTTAACCATCCTCCTTGAGACTATGCTGCGTACACTGTCCATCCGCGATTTCGTCATTGTCGATACGATTGAACTGGAATTTTCCGCCGGCTTTGCCGTCTTCACCGGAGAAACAGGAGCCGGCAAATCCATCCTGATCGATGCCCTGACCCTGGCGCTGGGCGGACGCGGCGACGCCAGCATCGTGCGCGAAGGCGCGGCCAAGGCCGACATCACGGCCGATTTCACCGTCACGCCGCAGGCCGCCGAATGGCTGGCCGCCAACGAATTCGCGGCCGACGAAGGCGGCGCCCTGCTGCGCCGCGTGATCGACAATGCCGGCCGCTCGAAAGCCTTCATCAACGGCGTGGCCGCCACCGCCGCCCAGCTGCGCGAACTGGGCGATCTGCTGGTCGACATCCACGGCCAGCACGCCCACCAGTCCCTGCTGAAAACCGAGGCCCAGCGCGAACTGCTCGACAACCAGTCCGGCGCCGCGCCCAATGTGCGCGAGGTCGGCGTGGCCTATAAAGCCTGGCGCGCGTTGGCGCGCCAGCTGGAAGAATTCGAAACCAATGCCGCCAATGTGCTGTACGAGCGCGAGCGCCTGGAATGGCAGGTCGGCGAACTCGACAAGCTGGCCGCCAAGCCCGGCGAATGGGCCGACATCAGCCACGAGCACAGCCGCCTGTCGCACGCCGCCAGCCTGCTCGAAGGCGCGCAGGAAGCGCTGGCCGTGATTTCCGAATCGGACGAGCAGCCCATCGTCTCCCAACTCTCGGCCTTGAACCAGAAGCTGGGCAAGCTGGTCGCCGTCGACGGCGAACTGCAGCCCGTGGTCGACCTGATCGAATCGGCCCGCATCCAGCTGCAGGAATCGGTGTACGCCCTGAACACCTATCTCGACCGCGTCGAACTTGATCCCGACCGTCTGCGTCAGGTCGATGCCCGCATGGAAGCGCTGCACTCGACCGCGCGCAAATTCCGCGTCGACCCCGAAGAGCTGCCGGAAGAGCATGCCAAGCTCACGGCCAAACTCGGCCAACTGGCCGACGCCAGCGACATCGACGGCCTGCGCCAGCAGGAAGAAAAGCTCAAAGCCGTGTATCTGGATGCTGCCGCCCAGCTCACGCAAACCCGCACGGTGGCCGCGCGCCAGCTGGGCGAAGCCGTGACCAAGGCCATGCAGGAGCTGAACATGACCGGCGGCCGCTTCGAAATCGCCCTGCATCCTGGCGAGCCGAGCGCCAAAGGCGTGGAACAAGTCGAATTCATGGTGGCCGGCCATGCCGGCGTCGCCGCCCGGCCGCTGGCCAAGGTCGCCTCCGGCGGCGAGCTGGCCCGGATTTCGCTGGCCATTTCCGTGATCACCTCCAAAGCCACCACCACGCCGACCCTGATCTTCGACGAAGTCGACAGCGGCATCGGCGGCGGCGTAGCCGAAGTGGTGGGCCGCCTGCTGAAGAAGCTCGGCCAGGAACGCCAAGTCCTATGCGTCACCCATCTGCCGCAAGTGGCCAGCCAGGCCAACCAGCACTTCCAGGTCGCCAAGAGCACGCTCGACAACGGCAAAACCGCCTCCCGCATCGACGTGCTGGACGCCACCGCCCGCGTCGAAGAAGTCGCCCGCATGCTCGGCGGCCTCGAAATCACCGCCACCACCCGCCAGCACGCCCGCGAACTGCTCGCCTCTTGATCTACCTCAAAGAATGTCCCACCCTGGTGCCAGGCACCACGGTCGGACATTCTTTGATCTGGCGCAAAAAATGTCTCACCTTGGTGTCAGGCACTAGAGTCGGACATTCTTTGATCTAGCGCAAAAAATGTCCGACCTTCGTGCCTGACACCAGGGTGGGACATTCTTTGATCTGGCGCAAACGGTGGGGTGGGGCACTATAATGGAGGGCTTTCCTGGACTTTCTTCGACGGGGTTTATGTCTTTCGCTAAAGAGCCACCTTTTGCCCACGGCAGCACTTCTCGCAGCGCTATCGTTCTCGTTAATCTGGGGACGCCGGATGCGCCATCCCGGGGCGCGCTGCGCCGCTATCTGCGGGAGTTTTTGTGGGATCCGCGCGTGGTGGAGATTCCGCGCGCACTCTGGTGGCTGATCCTGAACGGGGCGATCCTGCCTTTCCGCTCGGGACAGTCGGCGCATAAGTATGCGTCGATCTGGACGCGCGAGGGTTCGCCGCTGAAAGTCCATACCCAGGCCCAGGCCCGTCTTTTACAGGAGGCGCTGGCCGAACGCGGCCACAGCGAGCTGACGGTGGCCATGGCCATGCGCTACGGCTCGCCTTCGCTGCCCGAGGTGCTGGCCAAGCTCAAGGCCGAGGGCTGCGAGCGCATCGCCATCCTGCCGGCCTATCCCCAGTATTCGGGCACGACCACGGCGTCCATCTATGACGCGGTGTTTGCCCACTATAAGCACATCCGCAACGTGCCGGAACTGCGCCTGGTGCGCAATTATCACGAGCATGAGGGCTATATCGGCGCGCTGGCCGAGTCGGTCGAGGCGCATTGGGAGCAGCATGGCCGCCCCGATAAGCTGGTGATGAGCTTCCACGGTGTGCCCAAGCGCACCCTGCTGCTGGGCGACCCCTACCATTGCGAGTGCATGAAGACGGCGCGCCTGCTGGCTGCCCGCCTCAAGCTGGGCGCCGACGATTATGTGGTCACTTTCCAGTCCCGTTTCGGCAAGGCCGAGTGGTTGCAGCCCTACACGGCGCCGACGGTGCAGGCGCTGGCGCGCCAGGGCGCGCGCCGCCTTGACGTGATCTGTCCCGGCTTCACCAGCGATTGTCTGGAAACGCTGGAAGAGATCGCCATGGAGGTGCGTGCCGACTTCGAGGCGGCCGGCGGCCAGGAATTCCACTATATCCCCTGCCTGAACGAAGATCCGGCCTGGATCGCGGCCCTGGCTGAAATTGCCGAGCAGCACATCATCGGCTGGCCGACCCTGCAGACGGCGGCCCAGCGCGAGCTGCACAAAAAGGCGGCGGAAGCCTCGCGCGCCGCTGCCCTGCAACTGGGCGCGGAGGCCTGACAGCGGCCCTGGCACCGGGCGCCGCTGGGGCGCCGGGCGTAATCAGCACTTGCCGGTGGCGAGTGCCAGCCTGTTACAATACTCGGTCAGGGTAACAGTTCGGTATAGCAGATCCACGCCGTCGCCAGCACGATGTAGGCGAGCAGGGTGACTGTGACGAGGGACAGTTTCATGGCGGTTTCCAGAGCGCGGTTCAGTTTTCATCTTAGCCGCTGCGGGCTAAAAACCTATGTCGGGAATGTTGCGAAATTGTAAATCGCTTCTTACATATGGCCCCGCCTGCTCTTGAAAACCAGCGCAGGATCCCCATTTCCCGCCCAGTGGTATCCGGACAAAAAACTAACATTCACGATAGTAGGAGTCTTTTAGATGCAAGATCAGGAAAATCAGGCCGTGCCTAATCAAGAGGCGGAGCCGGTGCAGGCCCAGCCGGCGGCACCTGCTGAACCTGCCGTTCCAAGTCTGGAAGAGCAACTGGCCAGCGCCGAAGCGCGCATCGCCGAGATGCAGGACGCCTTCATGCGCGCCAAGGCCGAGGCCGACAATATCCGCCGCCGCGCCCAGGAAGATGTGGCGAAAGCGCACAAATTTGCCGTGGAAAGCTTTGCCGAAGCCATGGTGCCGGTCAAGGACAGCCTGGAAATGGCCCTGAAAGTCGAGGCGCCGACCCTGGAATCGCTGAAGGAAGGCGTGGAAATGACGCTGAAACAGCTCAATTCCGCCTTCGAAAAGAACCGTCTGATCGAAATCATGCCGGCCCAGGGCGAAAAGCTCGACCCGAACCGCCACCAGGCCGTGGCCGTCGTGCCGGCCGATCAGGAAGCCAATACCGTTGTTGCTGTATTGCAAAAAGGTTATATGATTGCCGACCGCCTGCTGCGTCCGGCCATCGTCACGGCCGCTCAGCCGAAATAATGCCGTTTGTTTGAGCACTTGAAAACGATACAGCGTTTCCACATATAAGAACTATCTGAAACTTTAGTAAATAGGAAGAATAAATCATGGGCAAAATCATCGGTATTGACTTGGGGACCACCAACTCCTGCGTTTCCATCATGGAAAACGGCACCCCGAAAGTGATCGAGAACGCCGAAGGCGCGCGTACCACGCCGTCGATCATTGCATATCAGGAAGACGGTGAAATCCTGGTTGGCGCGCCAGCCAAACGCCAGGCCGTGACCAATCCGAAGAACACCCTGTTCGCGGTGAAGCGCCTGATCGGCCGCAAGTTCGAAGAAAAAGAAGTGCAGAAGGACATCTCCCTGATGCCTTACGAGATCGCCAAAGCCGACAACGGCGACGCCTGGATCGGCGTGCGCGACAAGAAACTGGCCCCACCGCAGATTTCCGCTGAAGTGCTGCGCAAAATGAAGAAAACGGCAGAAGACTACCTCGGTGAAGAAGTCACCGAAGCCGTGATCACCGTGCCAGCCTACTTCAACGACTCGCAGCGCCAGGCGACCAAGGACGCCGGCCGTATCGCCGGTCTGGACGTGAAGCGCATCATCAATGAGCCGACCGCAGCGGCCCTGGCTTTCGGCCTGGACAAGACCGACAAGGGCGACCGCAAGATCGCCGTGTATGACCTGGGCGGCGGCACCTTCGACGTGTCCATCATCGAAATCGCCGACGTGGACGGCGAGAAGCAGTTCGAAGTGCTGTCGACCAACGGCGACACCTTCCTCGGCGGCGAAGACTTCGACCAGCGAGTGATCGATTACATCATCGACGAATTCAAGAAGATCAATGGCCTGGACCTGAAAAAAGACCCGATCGCCCTGCAGCGCATCAAGGCTTCGGCCGAGCGCGCGAAGATCGAGCTGTCCTCGTCCGCCCAGACCGAGATCAACGAGCCGTACATCGCCATGGCCAACGGCGCGCCAGTCCACCTGAACCTGAAGATGACCCGCGCCAAGCTGGAGTCCCTGGTTGAGGAACTGATCGCCAAGACCATCGAGCCGTGCCGCACCGCCATCAAGGACGCCGGCGTGAAAGTGTCCGACATCGACGACATCATCCTGGTCGGCGGCATGACCCGTATGCCGAAGGTGCAGGAAAAAGTGAAAGAGTTCTTCGGCAAGGACCCACGCAAGGACGTGAACCCTGACGAAGCCGTGGCCGTGGGCGCCGCGATCCAGGGCGCCGTGCTGTCGGGCGAGCGCAAGGACCTGCTGCTGCTGGACGTGACCCCGCTGTCGCTGGGCATCGAGACCCTGGGCGGCGTGATGACCAAGATGATCCACAAGAACACCACGATTCCTACCAAGTTCTCGCAAGTGTTCTCCACTGCCGACGACAACCAGCCGGCCGTGACCATCAAGGTGTATCAGGGCGAGCGTGAAATCGCCGCCGGCAACAAGGCCCTGGGCGAATTCAATCTGGAAGGCATTCCGCCGGCAGCGCGCGGCACCCCGCAGATCGAAGTGACCTTCGACATCGACGCCAACGGCATTCTGCACGTGGGCGCGAAAGACAAGGCCACCGGCAAGGAAAACAAGATCACCATCAAGGCCAACTCCGGCCTGTCGGAAGATGAAATCCAGAAGATGGTGAAGGACGCCGAGCTGAACGCCGAAGAAGACAAGAAGCTGAAAGAGCTGGCCGAGTCGCGCAACCAGGCCGACGCCCTGGTGCACTCGACCCGCAAATCGCTGACCGAATACGGCGACAAGCTGGAAGGCGGCGAGAAAGAGAAGATCGAAGCGGCCATCACCGACCTGGAAGCCTCGCTGAAAACCGGCGACAAGGCCGAGATCGATGCCAAGGTGGCCGCCCTGTCGACCGCTTCGCAGAAGCTGGGCGAGAAGATGTACGCTGACATGCAGGCGCAGCAAGCTGCCGCCGGCGGCGCGGAAGGTGCACAGCAGCAGCAAGCTGGCGGCGCCGAAGCCAAGCCACAGCAGGACGACGTGGTCGACGCCGACTTCAAGGAAGTCAAAGACAGCAAGTAATCGGCAAAGTGCCGTCGCACTTCGGTCGAGTGTAAGGCGCGGCGCATCGCCGCCGCGCCGGACCTGCCGAGCAGAGCGTCCGTCCGACGGTGCTTGCTCGGCTTTTTCGCATAATCGGTACATCAGTAAAAGCAAGGTGCCTACAAGATGGCAAAGCGTGATTTTTACGAGATCCTCGGGGTCGCCAAGAATTCGTCGGAAGACGAAATCAAGAAAGCCTATCGCAAGCTCGCGATGAAATATCATCCGGACCGCAACCCGGACAATAAAGAGGCGGAAGAGAAGTTCAAGGAAGTCAAGGAAGCCTATGAGATGCTGACCAATCCGGAGAAGCGCGAGGCGTATGACCGCTATGGTCATGCCGGCGTGGACCCGAATATGGGCGGCGGTGGCGGCGGCTTTGGCGCCGGCGGTTTCGGCGACGCCTTTGGCGATATCTTCGGCGACATTTTCGGCGGCGGCGGCCGCCGCAGCTCCGGCCCGCAGGTGTACCGCGGCGCCGATCTGCGCTACAACCTGGAAATCACGCTGGAGCAGGCGGCGCATGGCTTCGACACCACGATCCGCGTGCCGTCCTGGGACAAGTGCGACACCTGCCACGGTTCCGGCGCCAAGCCGGGCACCTCGCCCACCACCTGCGGCACTTGCGGTGGCCACGGCCAGGTGCGCATGCAGCAGGGCTTCTTCAGCATCCAGCAGACCTGCCCGAAATGCCATGGCACCGGCAAGATCATTCCCGAGCCATGCCCATCCTGCGCCGGCGCGGGCCGCATCAAGCGCAATAAGACGCTGGAAGTGAAGATCCCGGTCGGCATCGACAACGGCATGCGCATCCGCTCCACCGGCAACGGCGAGCCTGGCACCAACGGCGGCCCGCCGGGCGACCTGTATGTGGAAATCCACATCAAGGCGCACCCGGTGTTCCAGCGCGAAGGCGACGACCTGCATTGCGAAATGCCGATCTCCTTCGCCAAGGCGGCCCTGGGCGGCGAGATCGAAGTGCCGACCCTGGATGGCAAGGTGGCCTTCACGGTGCCGGAAGGCACCCAGTCGGGCAAGACTTTCCGCCTGAAGGGCAAGGGCATCAAGGGCGTGCGTTCCGGTTATCCGGGCGACCTGTTCTGCCACGTGGCCGTGGAAACCCCGGTCAAGCTGACGGAAAAACAAAAAGAGCTGCTGCGCGAATTCGACCGCTCGACGGTGGAAGGCGGTTCCAAGCACAGCCCGCAGACCAAGACCTGGAAAGACAAGGTCAAGGACTTTTTCGAGTAAGATAGCGTCACTTTTCACCGCGCCGGGCGCCCCGGCGCGGCCTGCCTAACGGACCGCCGCCATCATCCCGATGGTCAGGCGGTCTTGCTACGATAGGAGCATCAATGAGCGAAGCAATCAAGAGCCCTGCAGCCCTGCAGGAACTGCTCAACAACAACCGCCGCTGGGCCGACTCCATGGTCGCCCGCGATCCCGAATTCTTCAAGCGCCTGGCGCAGCAAGCCTCCCCCGAATATCTGTGGATCGGCTGCTCCGACAGCCGCGTGCCGGCGAACGAACTGCTGGGCCTTGCGCCGGGCGACGTGTTCGTCCACCGCAATATCGCCAACGTGGTGGTGCACTCGGACTTGAACTGCCTGTCCGTGCTGCAGTTTGCCATCGACGTGCTGAAGGTGAAGCATGTGATGATCGTCGGCCACTACGGCTGCAAAGGCGTGCACGCCGCCCTTACCGGCGGCCGCGTGGGCCTGGCCGACAACTGGCTGCGCCATGTGCAGGACGTGGCGCAGAAGCACGAGCGCTATCTGGGCGACGTGCTGGAAACGAATAAGCGCAGCGAGCGCCTGTGCGAACTGAACGTGGTGGAGCAGGTGGTGAACGTGTGCCAGACCACCATCGTGCAGGACGCCTGGGACCGCGGCCAGGAATTGAGCGTGCATGGCTGGGTGTATGGCTTGAAGGATGGCCATTTGCACGATCTGGAAATGACCGTGAGCGGCCCGACCGACCTGGCGGCCCGCGTGCGCAGCCGCCTGGCGCATTACGAAGTGCCTGCCGCCTGATGTAAAAGTCTGACTCCCGGCGCCGTCTAAGATATACTGTATGCATATACAGTTATCGGCGGCGCCATGGAGTTGACAGACAAACTAGAGATTCTGGCCGATGCGGCCAAATACGACGCATCCTGCGCCAGCAGCGCCGCGCCCAAGCGCTCCTCCGAAGGCAAGGACGGCATCGGCGCCACCAATGGCATGGGCATCTGCCACAGCTACACGCCGGACGGCCGCTGCGTGTCTCTGCTGAAAATCCTGCTCACCAATTTCTGCATCTACGATTGCCAGTACTGCGTGAACCGGCGCACCTCGAACGTGCCGCGCGCCCGCTTTACCGTGCAGGAAGTGGTCAAGCTGACTGTCGATTTCTACCTGCGCAATTACATCGAGGGACTGTTCCTCAGCTCCGGCATCATCCAGTCGGCCGACTATACGATGGAACAGCTGGTGGCGATCGCGCGCGAACTGCGCGAAGTGCACCAGTTCCGCGGCTATATCCACCTGAAGACGATTCCCGACGCCGATCCCGCCCTGATCGAGGCGGCGGGCCGCTACGCCGACCGGCTCAGCGTGAATATCGAACTGCCGACCCAGACCAGCATCGAGCGCCTGGCGCCGGAAAAGAGCGTGCACACCATCAAGCTGGCGATGGGTGCCATCCGCCTCAAGCTGGACGAAAAAGCGGATGAGCCGAAAGCGCCGCGCTTCGCGCCGGCGGGACAAAGCACGCAGATGATCGTCGGCGCCGACGCCAGCGACGACCAGCGCATTCTCAGCACGGCCGAAACCCTGTACGGCAGTTATAAACTCAAGCGCGTCTACTACTCGGCCTTCAGCCCCATCCCGCAGAGTCCCAAAAGCGTGCCGCTGGCGCCGCCCCCGCTGCTGCGTGAACACCGGCTGTACCAGGCTGACTTCCTGCTGCGCGGCTATGGTTTCCAGGTCAGCGAGCTGCTGCCGCAGTCGGGCAATCTGGCGCTGGACATCGACCCCAAGCTGGCTTGGGCACTGGCCAACCGCCAGCATTTCCCGCTCGACCTGAACCGCGCCGAGCTGGCGATGATTGCGCGCGTGCCCGGCATCGGCCTGCTCAACGCGAAACGCATTGTCGAGCTGCGCCGCATGCGGCGCGTGCGCTATGCCGACCTGTCGCGCCTGCGCTGCAGCATGAAGAAGGCGGCGCCCTTCGTCATCACCGCCGACTACACGCCCGCGCGCGACACCACGCCTTCCGAGACTTTGCGCCGCGCCATGGCCGAGCGCCAGCAGCAGCTTGCGCTGTGGCCGGAACTGCAGGCGGCATGAGCGAGACCGCATCCGCGCCGGACTGGCCCGCCGGCCCCGTGCTGGCGCGCGATTTTGCCGAGTGGCGGGAGGCGGCACGGCGCCTGATCGTGCGCCGCGTGCCGCCTGAATCCATACAATGGATGCAGCATGCCGGCGACGCCGATCTGCTGAGTAATGTTTTCGGTGACGCCGCCGCAGCAGCCAATGATGCCGGCGCGGAAAGCGCGCCGCATGCCGCGCCGGCTCTGCGCATGCCGCGCGCGCTGATGGACATGCTGGCGTGCGCCGCCTGCTTCCGCGCCGCCGACCGCTGGGCTTTTCTCTACCGCGTGCTGTGGCGCTGGCAGCGCGGCGAACAGGAGGTATTGTCGATGGCCGACGACGATGGGGCGCGCTTGCAGGCCATGGAAAAGGCCGTGCGCCGCGAAGAACATGATATGCATGCCTATCTGCGTTTCCGCGAACGCCCCGCAGAGAAAGGCGCGCCGCGTTTCGTCGCCTGGTTCGAACCCGCGCATGATGTTCTGCCTCAGGTGGCGCAGCACTTCGTGCGCCGCATGGGCCGCATCAGTTGGATGATCGCCACGCCCGACGCCACCGTGCTATGGGACGGCGCGCAACTGCACCATGCCGCGGCGCTGCTGCGTGGTCCCGCCGACATCGAGGATGAAGGCGAGGCGCTATGGCTGACTTATTACCGCAGCATCTTCAATCCGGCGCGCCTGAACGCGGACCTGATGCACAGCCATATCACCACCCGCTTCTGGAAGCATCTGCCGGAAGCGGCCGTGGTGCCGGAGATGGTCACGCAAGCCGCCGCCGGTGCGCGCAGTACCGGCCAGAGCAAGGCTGTCGGCCGCCGCAGCGGCACGACGATTCCGGTCAGCGCGGAAAAGGCCCAGCCCGAGCGCGAACAGCCGCGCACCCTGGACGAGTGCCGCCGCTGCGAGCTATGGCAGAACGCGACGCAGGCCGTAGGCGGGCAGGGACCGCGCCACGCAAAAATCATGCTGGTGGGAGAGCAGCCAGGCGATCAGGAAGACCTGGCCGGCAAGCCTTTCGTCGGTCCGGCCGGTGAACTGCTGGAGCGGGCGATGGAGCTGGCCGGTATAGATCGCCGCAAGATCTACATCACCAACGCGGTCAAGCATTTCAAATGGGAGCTGCGCGGCAAGCGCCGCCTGCACAAGACGCCTGCCCAGCGCGAAGTTCTCGCCTGCCACTACTGGCTGGAAGAGGAGTTGGCGCAGGTCGGCCCTGCCGTGGTGGTCGCCCTGGGCAGCACCGCGCTGAAATCGGTGCTGCAGGATGGCAGCGTGAATTTGAAGGACTATATGGGCGAGCCGGTGCAGCATGAGGGGCGCTGGGTCGTCGCCACTTATCATCCCGCATATGCGCTGCGCGTGCCGGATGCGCAGGCGCGCGAGGATGCGCTGGCCGCCATCGTCGCCGCCTTGCGCATAGCGTGGCGGCTGGCTTCCGCTTAAGATCTTTCGATGGCTGCGATCTGCCGGTCCTGCCAGCGCGCCAGCAGGAGCAGGGCGGCGATGCTGCCGATCAGCGCCGTGAACATATCCGATTGCGTATCCCATGGATCGCCCTGGGTGCCGAGGAATTCGTCCGCGCCTTGGCCCATGGCGACTGCCGCGCCCCATTCGATCAGCTCATACGTGGCGCTGATCGCCAGCACGATGCACACCACCACAAAGGCCAGCATCTTGCGTCCCGCGATATGCCGTCCGCGCAGCAGGATCTCGCGCGCCACCAGGGCCGGCACGAAGCCCTGAAAGAAGTGGCCGATCTTGTCGTAAGGGTTGCGGCCCAGTCCCAGCCACTGCTGCAGATCGAAGCCGACAGGCACGCGCGCATAGGTGTAGGCGCCGCCCACCATCAGCACGATCGCATGCAGCAGGATCAGCACATACAGCAGGTCGGTCAGCGGAAAGCGGCGGTAGGTCGCCAGCATCAGCGGGAAGGCAATGAAGACGGGCGCTACTTCCATCAGCCAGGTGGCGCGGTCATACGGCGCCAGGCCGGACCAGATCAGCACTGCAAACATGGCTGCCGTCAGCAGCAGATGAAGCCGGGAAGAGGATGTATTCATGCGCGTTCCGCCGAATCGAAAAGCGCATATTAATATCAAAATGAATTCGTTTCCAATACGTTAAGCCAAGCCTAGACTGGAATCTCCAGTAACCCCCGCATCGCACAATCATGTCAGCCGTTCTTTTTGAAGACCTTAGCGTTGATTCGGATTTCGAGATCCATATCCTGGAGGCTCCTCTGGGTGCGGAAATTACAGGCCTCGATTTGTCCCAGCCGATCAGCGATACGGACTTCTTGCGGATTCATGCCACCCACCTGGACCATCACCTGCTGGTGTTCCGGGGGCAGCGTATCACGCCGCAGCACCAGATCGATTTCAGCCGCCGTTTCGGCCAGCTGCAGATCCACGTGCTGCGGAACTTCCAGTTGTCGGGGCATCCGGAAGTTCTGGTGGTATCGAATGTCCTGAAGGACGGCAAACCGGCGGGATTGGGCGATGCAGGTGTGTTCTGGCACTCGGATCTGTCGTACAAGGAGAAGCCCAGCCTGGGTTCTCTATTGCATGCGCAGGAGCTGCCATCGAAAGGAGGTGACACACTATTCGCCAATATGCACCTGGCATACGACACCCTGCCTGTCGCGTTGCGCCGCGCCGTGCAGGGTGCGCGGGCCGAGCACAGTTATCTGGCGCGTTATGAGGAGCTGCGCCGTCACAGTCCCTGGCGGCCGGCGCTCACGCCGGAGCAGATTCACGAAGTCCTACCCGTAAGTCATCCTGTTGTGCGCGTGCATCCCGAAACGGGACGCCGCGCACTTTTTATCAGCGAACATTTCACCACCCGCATTCTCGGCCTGCCCGAGGATGAAAGCCGCGAACTGCTGCAGGAGCTGTTTGCCCACAGCGTCAAGCCCGAACACATTTACCGCCACCGCTGGCAGCCGCATGACCTGCTGTTCTGGGACAACCGCTCGCTGATGCACCTGGCGACCGGCTGCCCGCCCGAGCAGCGCCGCACCCTGTACCGCACCACCATCGAAGGCGACCGTCCTTACTGATCTGGAGACTGCATGAAGAAGATCCTGCTGCGTACCACGCTGGCTGCCCTCGGCTTTGCTTTCGCCGCGAATGCGGCGCAGGCCGAAGGCCGCATCCGCATCGCCGAACAATACGGCATCGTGTATCTGCTGCTGAACGTGGTGCAGGATCAGAAGCTGATCGAGAAGCATGGCAAGCGCGCCGGGGTGGACGTCAAGGTGGAATGGACCCAGCTTTCCGGCGGCGCCGCCGCCAACGATGCGCTGCTGTCCGGCGCCATCGATATCGTCGGTGCGGGCGTGGGTCCGCTGCTGACGGTGTGGGACCGCACCAATGGCCGCCAGAACGTGCGCGGCGTGGCGGCGCTGGGCAGCTTCCCCTACTACCTGATCAGCAATAACCCCAAGGTGAAAACGATTGCCGACTTCACTGACAAGGACCGCATCGGCCTGCCCGCCGCCGTGGTGTCGGTGCAGGCGCGCATCCTGCAGATGGCGGCGGCCAAGCAGTGGGGCGACAAGGAATACGCGCGCCTTGACAAGATCACGCAAACCCTGCCGCATCCCGATGCGACGGCGGCCATCATCGCCGGCGGCACGGAAATCACCGGCCACTTCGCCACGCCGCCTTACCAGGAACAGGAATTGGCGCAGAATCCGAATGCCCGCATCGTACTGAAATCCTACGATGTGCAGGGCGGCCCGACTTCTTCGACGGTCTTGTACGCCACCGAAAAATACCGCAGCGAGAATCCCAAGACTTACCGCGCCTTCACGGCGGCGCTGGCCGAAGCGGCCGAGTATGTGAACAAGAATCCGGAGGGCGCGGCCGACATTTACCAGCGCCTCAACAAGTCAAAGATCGAGCGCGATCTGCTGCTGAAGATCATCCGCAATCCCGAAGTGCAGTTCCGCATCGCGCCGCAGAACACCTTTGTGCTGGCGCAGTTCATGCACCGCGTCGGCGTGATCAAGAACCAGCCGGCCAGCTGGAAGGATTACTTCTTCGACGATCCCCTGATCGGGCAGGGCGGCTGAGATGGCAGCGCAAGCCCTGCATCTGGTGCCGCCATCCAGCATCGCCGAGCCGCTGCTGCGGGCGCGCAATGTGACGCTGGAATACCGCAGCGAAGGCCGCGTGCTGCGGGCCACCGATGGCGTCAGCTTCGACGTATATGGCGGCGACCGCTTTGTGCTGCTTGGGCCTTCCGGCTGCGGCAAATCCTCGCTGCTGAAGGCTGCGGGCGGCTTTGTGACGCCGGCCGCAGGCAGCATCAGCGTCGGCGGCCAGGTGGTGCGCGGGCCGGGGCCGCAGCGCATGGCCGTGTTCCAGGAATTCGACCAGCTGCCGCCGTGGAAGACGGTGAAGCAGAATGTGATGTTCCCCTTGCTGGCTTCGGGCCGCGCCAAGCGCCACGAAGCCGAGGAACGCGCCCTGCACTGGATCGCCAAGGTGGGCCTGGATGGCTTTGCCGACGCCTATCCGCACACCCTGTCCGGCGGCATGAAGCAGCGCGTGGCGATTGCGCGCGCCCTGGCCATGGAGCCGGAAGTGCTGCTGATGGACGAACCCTTCGCCGCCCTCGACGCGCTGACCCGGCGCAAGATGCAGGAAGAGCTGGGCCGCTTGTGGGAAGAGGCGCGCTTCACGCTGCTCTTTGTCACCCATTCGATCGAGGAGGCGCTGGTGGTGGGCAACCGCATCCTGCTGCTGTCGCCGCATCCGGGCCGGGTGCGGGCCGAGATCAACAGCCACCAGTTTGATTTGAATAGTGCGGGCGGCGCCGAATTCCAGGCTGCCAGCCAGCGCATCCACAAGCTCCTGTTTGGCGCCGATGCCGCTGCCCATGAAGCAGCGCCGCATCCGGCTGCGCAAGGCGCGGCGCTTACCCCGGCCGCCACCGGTTCCGAGACTGCGAGGCAGGCATGAGCGCCCCATTATTCGAACCGCCGATCCGTCCCGAGCTGGAATATCCGGCCGCCTTGCCTTGGCTGGTGCAACTGCCAGGCCGCCCGCGCGATGCCGCGCCGTCCGCGCCGGAGCCAAAAGAAGAGGTGGAAGCTGCGGTGGCGCAGCGCGCCTGGCGGCGCAGCGGCAGCGACGTGTTGCAATGGGCCGGACGCCAAGCCTGGCTGCGCAAAGGCTTGCTGCTGCTGGCGCTGGCCCTCGTCTGGGAACTGGGCGCGCGCTGGCAGAACAACGATCTGATGCTGCCCAGCTTTCTGCAGACCGCGCATGCCTTTGCTGGCGGACTTGCCTCCGGCGAGCTGCTGGCTAAAGTCAGCGTGTCGCTGGCGGCGCTGCTGAAAGGCTATCTGGCGGGCGTGCTGGCTGCCTTTCTGCTGACGGCGCTGGCCGTGTCCACCCGCTTTGGCCGCGACCTGCTGGAAACCCTGGTCGCCATGTTCAATCCCTTGCCCGCCATCGCCCTGCTGCCGCTGGCCATGCTGTGGCTGGGACTGGGCCAGGCCAGCCTGTCCTTTGTGCTGATCCACGCCGTGCTTTGGCCGCTGGCGCTGGCCACCGGCAGCGGCTTCCAGAGTGTGCCGGAAACCCTGCGCATGGCGGGCCGCAATTATGGCTTGCGCGGTCTTCCCTTTGTGGTGCAGATTCTGATTCCGGCCGCCGCGCCCAGCATCCTGTCCGGCCTGAAAATCAGCTGGGCTTTCGCCTGGCGCACCCTGATCGCGGCGGAGCTGATCTTCGGCGCGTCGGCGGGGCAGGGCGGCTTGGGCTGGTATATCTTCCAGAACCGCAACGAACTGTATACCGACAAGGTGTTCGCCGGACTGGCGGCCGTCATCCTGATTGGCCTGCTGGCCGAGAACCTCGTCTTTGCCACGCTGGAGCGCGTCACCGTGCGGCGCTGGGGCATGCAGCGCTAGCCCATCTTCGATAGCTGGCGCGCTTCTTGCTCAATCTGCAGCATGAGCCGCCATCTACGCATCCTCGTTATCCATCCGCCCGCCGAAAGCGAGGCTTCGCTGCGCGCGCACGCCCTGCATGCGGGCTTGAAGGAGGCCGGCTACCAGATCATCGCCTCGCTGCCGGCCGACCTGCACCTGCCCGCACAGATCGCGCGGCTGCAGCCCGACATGATCATCATCGACGCCGAATCGGATGCGCGCGACGTGCTCGAACACATCGTGCTCGCCACGCGCGACGAGCGCCGCCCCATCGTCATGTTTACCGAGGATGAAGACCCCTCCGCCATGGAAGCCGCGCTGGAAGCGGGCGTCAGCGCCTATATCGTGGCCGGCCTGCAGGCGGAGCGCATCAAGCCGGTGCTGAATGTGGCGCTGGCGCGCTTCCGCCATGAGCAGAAGCTGCGCGACGAACTGGAAAGCACCCGGCACAAACTGGCCGAGCGCAAGGTGATCGACCGCGCCAAAGGCTTGCTCATGCTGCGCCATGGACTGAGCGAGGACCAGGCATACCAGAAGCTGCGCACGCTGGCGATGAACAAGAACCTGAAGCTGGCGGAAGTGGCCCAGCGCATTCTCGACGTGGAGGATTTGCTGGGTTGAGGCGTGCACGCATTTGGTGCGCCCAGCCACGCTGGAATCATTATGCAGAAAATACAAGTAGAGAAAGAGACTGTCCGCATCGGCTTCAATCCGCTCAGCGATTGCGCTTCCGTCGTCATGGCCGCCGTGCTGGGCTTCGACCGCAAATATGGCATCCGTATCGTACCGCGCAAGGAATCCTCCTGGTCGGCCGTGCGCGACAAGCTGCTCGGCGGCGAGCTGGATGCGGCCCACGCACTATATGGCATGGTGTACGGCACCCAGCTCGGCATCGGTTCACCACGCAAGGATATGGCGGTGCTGATGAACCTGAACCGCAATGGCCAGGCCATCACCTTGTCGTCGGCGCTGGCGCGGCAGGGCGCGGTGGATGGCGCTACGCTGGCGCAGCTGATGCGCTCCAGCGCGCGCCGCTTCAGCTTCGCCCAGACCTTCCCTACCGGCACCCATGCCATGTGGCTCTACTACTGGCTGGCGGCGCACGGCATCCATCCGCAGCGCGATGCGCGCACCATCACCATTCCGCCCGCACAGATGGTGGCCAATCTGGCGGGCGGCCACATTGACGGTTTCTGTGCCGGGGAACCATGGAACCAGCGTGCCATGATGGATGGCGTGGGCGTCACCATCGCCACCAGCCAGCAGATCTGGCCGAACCATCCGGAGAAGGTGCTGGCCGCCAGCGCCGATTTTGTCCAGGCCAACCCCAATACTTGCCGCGCCATGATCGCCGCCGTACTGGAAGCCAGCCGCTGGATCGACGCCAGCGCCGCCAATCGCATGGCGATGGCCGAAATCATCTCCGCGCCGCATTACGTCAACACCGGTAAGGAGGCAATCTGCGAGCGCATTCTCGGCCACTACGACAATGGCATGGGCCAGCGCTGGGAAGATCCCGACTGCCTGCGCTTCCACCAGGAGGGGGCGGCCAATCTGCCTTATCTCTCGGACGGTATGTGGTTCATGACCCAGTTTCGCCGCTGGGGTCTGCTCAAGACAGAACCCGATTACCTCGCCGTGGCGCAGTCGGTGCAGCGCCTGGCGCTCTACCGCGAGGCGGCCGAGATGGCCGAGATGGCCGAAGTGGCAGCGCCCATGGCCATGCTGCGCTGCTCCACGCTGATGGACGGTACGGTGTGGGACGGCAGCGATCCGGCGCGCTATGCGGCCAGTTTCCCTTTGAGCGCCGGCTGAAGGGCTTGCGTGCTCGGCAACGCTGCGCTGCACCATTTATGGGCAGGTCTGCACCGCGATAAGTCATTCCAGGCGCTGAACGCGCCGCCGCTGTAGCGGAGAAATCGCCGCCTCCCTCTGAAAGCACGTTCGTTCGCTGCTGGCACGGCTTTTGCAAAGAGATAGGCAAGGGTCAATGGCGATCCTCCCCAACATATGCGCCGGTCTAACGAAGGACCGGCAGGACAACGGCGTCCGCCCGGCAAGGTATTTCGACCTGCTGCGCGGACGCCTTTTTGTTTTCTGAACAGGGATAAAAAAATGGCCAGCAAAGCAAGCAGCATCGACCTCTTCACCTTCCACACGCCGCAAATGCGTGCCTTCCATCTGACCTGGATGGCCTTCTTCATTTGCTTCTTCGCGTGGTTTGCCTGCGCGCCGCTGATGCCCGTCATCAAAGGCGAATTCGGGTTGACGCCGGCGCAGATCGCCAATATCAATATCGCCGCCGTCGCTATCACCATCGTGGTGCGCCTGCTGGTCGGCCCGCTGTGCGACCGCTACGGCCCGCGCAAAACCTATACCGGCCTGCTGCTGCTGGGTTCCATTCCGGTGCTGGGCGTGGCGGCGGCGCAGACGTATGAAGGCTTTCTCTTCTTCCGCCTGCTGATCGGCGCGGTCGGCGCCAGCTTCGTCATCACCCAGTACCACACCTCGGTGATGTTCGCGCCGCGCATCGTCGGCACCGCCAATGCGGCGGCGGCAGGCTGGGGCAACGCGGGCGGCGGCGTGGCGCAGGCGCTGATGCCGCTGCTGATGGCGGCTCTCGTCATGCTGGGCGTGAACGAGACCATGGGCTGGCGCGCCGCGCTGATCGTGCCCGGCGTGCTGATGTTGCTCATGGCCTTCGTCTACTACCGCTTTACGCAGGACTGCCCGGAAGGGAATTACGCCGAACTGCGCGCCGCCGGCGTGGAACTGGAAAGCGGCAAGAAGGGCGGCTGGGCCAGTTTCCGCCTGGCCGCGTCGAACTATCGCGTATGGCTGCTGTTCGTGACTTATGGCGCCTGCTTTGGCGTGGAAATCTTCATCCACAACATCGCCGCTATCTACTACGTCGACCACTTCAAGCTGACCCTGAAAGAAGCGGGCATGGCGGCGGGCAGCTTCGGCCTGCTGGCGCTGTTCGCACGCGCTCTTGGCGGCTGGCTGTCGGACAAGGCCGCCCTGCGCGGCAGCCTGAATAGCCGCGTCACCCTGCTGTTCGTGATGATGATCGGCGAGGGCGCAGGCCTGCTGTGGTTCTCGCATGCGGAGAGCGTGGCCTTCGCCGTGGTCGCCATGCTGGTCTTCGGCCTGTTCACCCATATGGCCTGCGGCGCCACTTACGCGTTGGTGCCCTTTGTGGACAAGCGCGCCCTGGGCGGCGTGGCCGGCATCATCGGCGCGGGTGGCAATGTGGGGGCGGTGGCCGCAGGCTTCCTGATGAAAGGCCTGGGCGATACCCAGCAAACACTGAGCGTGCTTGGTCTGCTGGTTGCCGCCTCGGCCCTGTGCGCGATCGCCGCCCGCTTCGGTGCGGCGGCGGAAGAACCGGCCATCGCCAAGGCCACAGCTTAAGGAGAATGGAATGAAAATCGTCGTCATCGGCCATGGCATGGTCGGCCACAAATTCCTGGAATGCCTGGCGGAGAGCGGTGCGCAGCAGCTGGACGTGACCGTGCTGTGCGAAGAGTCGCGTCCGGCTTACGACCGCGTGCACCTGTCCGAGTTCTTTGCCGGGAAAAGCGCCGAGGATCTGTCGCTGGTCAAACCCGGCTTCTTCGAACGCAAGGACATGGTGCTCAAGCTGAACGCGCGCGCCGTGGCCGTGGACCGCGAAGCCAGGACGGTGACGACGAACGGCGGCGAAACGCTCGCTTACGACAAGCTGGTCTTCGCCACCGGCTCCTTCCCCTTCGTGCCGCCGCTGCCGGGCAAGGAACGCAGGGACTGCTTCGTCTACCGCACCATCGAGGATCTGGAAGCGATGCTCGAATGCGGCCAGCGCTCGCGCAGCGGCGTGGTGATCGGCGGCGGCCTGCTTGGCCTGGAGTGCGCCAAGGCCTTGCGCGATATGCGGCTGGAAACGCATGTGGTCGAATTCGCGCCGCGCCTGATGGCGGTGCAGGTGGACGATGGCGGCGGCCGCATTCTGCGCAGCCGCATCGAGGAACTGGGCGTGACCGTCCATACCGGTAAGAACACGCTGGAGATTGTCGATGGTGAGAACAACACGCACCGCATGAACTTCGCCGATGGCAGCCATCTCGACACCGATATGATCGTCTTCTCGGCGGGCATCCGTCCTCGCGACTATCTGGCCCGCGAATGCGGCCTGGAGATCGGCGCGCGCGGCGGCATCGCCATCGATGACGCCTGCCTGACTTCCGATCCGGACGTGTATGCGATTGGCGAGTGCGCGCAGTGGAGTGGCCAGGTCTTTGGCCTGGTCGCTCCCGGCTACGATATGGCGCGCGTGGCGGCCCGCCATATCGCTGGTCAGCAAGCCGCTTTCGGCGGCGCCGATATGAGCACCAAGTTGAAACTGATGGGTGTGGATGTCGCCAGCATCGGCGACCCGCACGGCAAGCACGAAGGCTGCCGCAGCTACCAGTTCACCGACGAGCGCAAGCAGGTGTACAAGAAGATCGTCGTCTCCGACTGCGGCAAATATCTGCTGGGCGGCGTGCTGGTGGGCGATGCGGGCGAATACGGCTCGCTGCTGCAGATGATGCTGAACAAAATCGAACTGCCCGAAGCGCCCGAGTTCCTGATCCTGCCGCAGTCCGACGGCAAGGCCAAGCCGGGCCTGGGCGTGGAAGCCTTGCCCGCCGCAGCGCAAATCTGCTCCTGCAACGATGTGTCGAAAGGTGCGCTATGCGAGGCGGTGGCGGGTGGTGCCACCAGCATCGGCGCGCTGAAGAAATGCACCGGCGCCGGCACTTCCTGCGGCGGCTGCGTGCCGCTGGTGACGCAGATCATGAAGGCTGAGATGAAGAAGCTGGGCATGGACGTGAACAACCACGTCTGCGAACACTTCGCTTATTCGCGCCAGGAACTGTTCCACCTGATCCGCGTCGGCCAGATCAAGACTTTCGATGCGCTGCTGGCCCAGCATGGCAAGGGACTGGGCTGCGATATCTGCAAGCCGCTTGCGGCCTCCATCCTGGCGACTTGCTGGAACGATTTCGTGCTGAAAAAGGAACACGCCAGCCTGCAGGATTCGAACGACTACTTCCTCGGCAATATCCAGAAGGACGGCACTTACTCCGTGGTGCCGCGCATGCCCGGCGGCGAAGTCACGGCCGATGGCTTGATCGCGGTCGGCATGGTCGCCAAGAAGTACGGCCTGTACACCAAGATCACGGGCGGCCAGCGCGTCGACCTGTTCGGTGCGCGCGTCGAGCAGTTGCCCTCGATCTGGGAAGAACTGATCGCGGCGGGTTTTGAAACCGGCCACGCCTACGGCAAATCGCTGCGCACCGTGAAATCCTGCGTCGGCTCGACCTGGTGCCGTTACGGTGTAGACGATAGCGTGGGCCTGGCGATCGAGCTGGAAAACCGCTACAAGGGTTTGCGCACGCCGCACAAGATCAAGTTCGGCGTATCCGGCTGCACGCGCGAATGCGCCGAGGCGCAGGGCAAGGATGTGGGCATCATCGCCACCGAAAAAGGCTGGAACCTTTACGTCTGCGGCAACGGCGGCATGAAGCCGCGCCACGCCGAGCTGTTCGCCGCCGACCTGGATAAGGCCACGCTGGTGCGCTATATCGACCGCTTCCTAATGTTCTACAGCCGCACCGCCGACCGTCTGCAGCGCACCAGCACCTGGCGCGAGAATCTGGAAGGCGGGCTGGATTATCTGAAGTCCGTGGTCATCGGCGACAAGCTGGGCATCGCTGCCGAGATGGAAGCCGATATGCAGCGCGTGGTCGATACCTATGCCTGCGAATGGAAAGAAGCCGTCACCAATCCCGAAACGCGCCAGCGCTTCCGCCACTTCGTCAACAGCGAGGAAAAAGACAATAACGTGGTCTTCATGGAGGAGCGCGGGCAGATCCGCCCCGCCACCATCGAAGAGCGCAAACGCATTCCGATCATGAAGCAGGCTTGAACTGTCCCATAAAAGGAGAACGATATGCACCGCGATACCCAACCCGGAACCTGGACTGCCGTCTGCGCAGTGGAAGATATTGTGCCGAACACCGGCGTGTGCGCCCTGCTGCAAGGCGAGCAGGTGGCGGTGTTCCGCCTGAATGCCAGCGGCGAGCAGCGCGTTTTCGCCATCGGTAATTACGACCCGAACTCGGAGGCCTCGGTGCTGTCGCGTGGCCTGATCGGGAATATGGGCGAGCGCATCGTGGTCGCCTCGCCCATCTACAAACACCATTTCGATCTGCAGACCGGAGAATGCGTGGAAGCGCCCCAGTATTCGGTGCCGACCTATCCGGCCCGCATCGATGGCGGAAAGGTCTGGGTCGGCGCATGAAACCCGCGCTGGTGGTGGTGGGCAACGGCATGGCCGGCATGCGCACGGTGGAGGAGCTGCTGAAGTTCGATCCGCAGCACTACGATATCACCGTGTTCGGCGCCGAACCGCATGGCAATTACAACCGCATCCTGCTCTCGCCCGTGCTGGCGGGCGAAAAAACGGTGGACGACATCATGCTCAATACCCGCGAATGGTACGAGCATCACGGCATCACCCTGCATGCCGGCGATCCGGTCGAGCGCATCGACCGCAAGCGCCGCGTGGTGCGCGCCCGTTCCGGACGCGAAGTGCCTTACGGCCGCCTGCTGCTGGCCACCGGCTCCCGGCCTTTCATCATCCCGGTGCCGGGCCACCAGCTGCCGGGCGTGATCGCCTTCCGCGATATCCAGGACGTGGAAGCCATGCTGGAAGCGGCGCGCAATCATCGCCACGCCGTTGTCATCGGAGGCGGCTTGCTGGGACTGGAAGCGGCCAACGGCTTGCAGCGCCAGGGCATGGACGTGACCGTGGTGCATGTGACCGACGCGCTGATGAACCAGCAGCTCGACAAGCCCGCTGCCCAACTGCTGCAAAAGGCGCTGGAAGGGAAGGGTCTGCGCTTCATGCTGGAAGCGCAGACCAGCGAGATCGTGGGCGAGGACCGGGTGCGCGCCGTGCGCTTCAAGGATGGCAGCGAGATTCCAGCCGATCTGGTGGTGATGGCGGCGGGCGTGCGTCCGAACATCGCGCTGGCCCAGCAATGCGGCCTGCACTGCGAGCGAGCGATCGTGGTGGACGACACCTTGCAGACCTACGACCCGCGCGTGTATGCCGTGGGCGAATGCGTGCAGCACCGCAGCGCCACTTTCGGCCTGGTGGCGCCGATCTGGGAGCAGGCGCGCGTCTGCGCCGCCCATCTGGCTGGAGCGGGGCATCGCCGCTATGTGCAGCAGGCGTGCGCCACGCGGCTGAAAGTCACGGGCGTCGATCTGTACTCGGTGGGCGATTTCATCGGCGGCGAGGACAGCGAGGATCTGGTGCTGCGCGATGCCAGGCGTGGCGTCTACAAGCGACTGGTCCTGCGCGGCAACCGCATTGCGGGCGCGGTGCTGTACGGCGACGTGCAGGACGGCCCCTGGTACTTCGATCTGATCCAGAAGCGCACCGATATCTCCTCGATGCGTAGCCACTTATTGTTTGGCCAGGCGCTGTGCGCCCAGGCCGCGTGAATCGGGAATCATCGTGAACCTGTCCCAGGATCATTTAGCGGTACGCACCACATGCGCCTACTGCGGCGTGGGCTGCGGCGTGAAAGCCACGCCGCGCGCCGACGGCGGCTTCGATATTGCGGGCGATGCCGATCATCCCGCCAATGCGGGGCGCCTGTGCGTGAAAGGCTCGGCACTGGGCGAAACCATCGGCCTGGAAGGACGCTTGCTGTATCCGCAGCTGCGCGAGCAAGGCGCATTGCGCCGCGCGTCGTGGGACGAAGCATTGGGGCTGGTGGCGGATAAATGGCAGTCCATCATCGCCGAGCATGGTCCGGATGCAGTGGCTTTCTACGTATCCGGCCAGTTGCTGACGGAAGACTACTACGTCGTCAATAAGCTGATGAAGGGCTATATCGGCAGCGCCAATATCGACACCAACTCGCGGCTGTGCATGTCCTCCGCCGTGGCGGCGCACAAGCGCGCCTTTGGCGAGGACGTGGTGCCGGTCTGCTACGACGATCTGGAGCTGGCCGATATGATTGTGCTGGTCGGCTCCAATGCGGCGTGGTGCCACCCCATCCTGTTTCAGCGCATTGCCCGCATCCGCGAGCAGCGGCCTGGCGTCAAGCTGGTGGTGATCGATCCGCGCCGCACCGCGACTTGCGAACTGGCCGACCTGCATCTGCCGGTCAAACCGGGCACCGATGTGTGGCTGTTCAACGGCCTGCTCAGCTACCTGGCCAAGCGCGGCGCAGCCGATGCGGCTTTCGTGGCGGCGCATACGCTTGGACTGGACGAAGCGCTGTCCGCCGCCGATCTGGAACCGGAGGCGGTGGCCAAGGCCTGCAAGCTGAATCTGGACGATCTGCTGGGCTTTTACGAATCCTTTGCCGTAACGGAGAAGGTGATTACCGGCTTCTCCATGGGCGTGAATCAATCCTCCGCCGGCACGGACAAGGCCAACAGCATCATCAACTGCCACCTGCTGACGGGCCGCATCGGCAAGCCGGGCATGGGGCCGTTCTCCATCACCGGCCAGCCGAACGCCATGGGCGGCCGGGAAGTGGGCGGGCTGGCGAATATGCTGGCCGCCCATCTGGATATCGACAAGCCTGCGCACCGTGAAGCTGTGCAGACTTTCTGGGCTTCGCCACGCATTGCCGATAAGCCAGGCTTGAAAGCGGTCGACTTATTCCAGGCCATCGAGGCGGGCCGCGTCAAGGCGGTATGGATCATCGCTACCAATCCCATCGTCAGCCTGCCGGATGCGGACCAGGCGCGGCGCGCCTTGCAGAAGTGCGAGCTGGTGGTGGCGTCCGACATCGTGCAGGACACCGACACCAATGCCTTTGCCCACGTCCTGCTGCCCGCGCTGGGCTGGGGCGAAAAGGATGGCACCGTCACCAATTCCGAGCGCCGCATCTCGCGCCAGCGTGCTTTCCTGCCGGTTCCCGGCGAAGCGCGAGCCGACTGGCGGATATTGGCGCAATTCGCGCAACGCATGGGGTACGCTGGATTCGACTACGAAAACCCGCAGCAGGTTTTCGCGGAGCACGCGCGCCTGACGGCCTTCCGCAATACGCCGGAGGAGTTGCCCCGCATTCTGGATATCGGCGGCCTGGTCAAGCTCGATGCCGCCGCTTACGATGCGCTGGAGCCTGTGCAGTGGCCGTTGACAGCCGATGGCAAGTCGCAACAAGGCAGCGCAAGGCTGTTTGGCGACGGCCGCTTCTCGCATCCCGATGGCCGCGCGCGTTTTGTCGCCACCGTGCCGCGTCTTCCCGTCAACGAGCGCGATGAGGATTTTCCCTTTGCGCTGAACACGGGCCGCGTGCGCGATCAGTGGCACACGATGACGCGCACCGGCCGCGCACCGAAACTGTCCGAGCATATTCCCGAATCCTTCGTCGATATGCACCCGCAGGATGCCTTGCTGAGCGGCGTGCGCGAAGGCGAACTGGCACGCATCACGACGCAATGGGGCGCCATGGTGGCGCGGGTTCAGCACGGCGGTGGCATTGCGCGCGGCAGCGTCTTTATCCCTATCCACTGGAATGGGCAGACGGCATCCGATGCCCGCGTCGGCGGGCTGGTGAATCCGGCCGTATGCCCGGTTTCCGGCGAGCCCGAATTCAAGCACACGCCGGTGCGTGTCGAACGCTTCCCCGTGAAATGGCATGGCTTCATTCTGAGCCGCTCCGATGTGAACCTGGATAGCGTGGCGCATTGGACGCGCGCTCAGGGAAGGGGCTTTGCGCGCTACGAGCTGGCTGGCCGCAATGGCATCGAAGATTTCGGCCTGTGGGCCAAGGCCTTGCTGGGTGTGAGCGGCGAGGATGCCGATTGGCTGGAATACGCCGACCGCAGCGAAGGCATGTACCGCGCCGTGCATATGGTTGACGACCGTATCGAGCAATGCATCTTTGTCTCGTCGCGCCCCGATCTGCCTGCGCGTAGCTGGCTGGCGGGCTTGTTCGGCAAGGAGATGCTGGACGACGCCGACCGCGCCGGCTTGCTGGCTGGCCGCGCCATCGCGCAGGGAGAGGATGCCGGCCCCACCGTTTGCTCCTGCTTCGGCGTGGGCCGCAATACGATTTGCGGCGCGATCCGCGAGAAGGATTTGAAATCGGTGGCGCAAGTCACGGCTTGCGTGAAGGCTGGCGGCAACTGCGGTTCCTGCGTGCCGGAACTGAAAAAACTGCTGGCCGAAACCCTGGCCGAAGCCGCCGCCGAATCCTGATGCGGCTTAAGCCTTGGCCTCCTTGCGCTCGCGCCACGCTTCCCACGCTGCGCTGAGCAGGAAGATCGCGCAGCCGCCGAATAGCACGCCGGGCAGGGCGTTGATGCCCACGTTCTGCATCAGGGCACCGGTCAGCAATGGCCCGCCGGCGCTGGCCGCGCCCCAGCCCACATTCACCAGCGCGCTGGCGGTGGTCAGTGCGCCGCCGCTGAAACGCTCGCCGCAGGCGACCAGCGCCAGCATATAGATGGCGCCCGCCGCCGCGCCCAGCACCACCAGCACCGTCCACCACAGCCAGGGATGGCGCGCCGCCAGCGGCAGCAAGGGCAGCAGCAGGCAGACCGCAATGCCGCAAGCCACATGCACGCGCCAGCGGCCGAAATGGTCGGCCAGCCAGCCCATGGCGAATTGCAGCACGGTGTCGCCCACCAGCACCACGGTGGCCGAGAGCAGCGCCAGTTCCATGACTATGCCCTGGCGCATTGCATACACCGGCAGGAAGCTCAGGATCAGCGTATCGAACAGGGCGAAGAAAGCCGCGCCCAGCAAGATCATCGGCATTTTCGGCAGCACGCTTTGCCAGCGGCTGTGTTCTTCCTCTTCCTCATCCGCAGCGGGATTGTCGCCGTTCAGCAGTGCGAGTCCCGGCAAGGCGCCGAGGAAGAGCAGGCCGCAGGCAGCGAAGCTATAGGCGATCTTGCCCTGCACCGCTGCCACCAGCGCGGGGCCGGTCAGCTGGAACAGCGTGAAGCTGGTGGCATAAATCGCCACCACGCGACCGCGCGAATTGTCCGGCGCAATGCGGTTGACCCAGGCTTCGCCCAGCGTGAACAGCACGCCCATCACGCCGCCGAAGAGAAAGCGCAGCACGCTCCAGGCATAGATATTGTCGGTGACCTGCATCAGCGCCGTCGTCAGCGCGGCAACCCAGACCGACGCAATCATCATGCGGCGCGGCCCGAAGCGGGCCACCCAGCCCGTCACAAAAGGCGCCGAGGCGAGAATGCCGAGCGCACTGATGGCCGTGACGATGCCGATGACATGGGTGCCGGCGCCGCGCTGGTCCAGCGTCAAGGCGGTAAGAGGAATCGTGGCGCCTAATCCGAGGCCGACCACGCCGATGCTGATAACAAGGGCGAAAAATTCACGCCATGGCAGATTCTTCATGGCGCTGTTGGGAATAAGTGCATTGGAAGGAGATACGGTTTAACAGTGAGCCAATGATAGTCGAAATTGTGATAAATTGACTTAAACACCCTTTAGCAAGGTGGTTATCCATGCGCCGTCCCATCGTCATTGTTCCAGCCTGCACCCGGCTGATTGGCGAGCATCCCAATCACGCTGCGCAGCACAAGTATGTCAACGCCGTCGTCCTTGGCGCGCGCTGCATGCCTCTGGTATTGCCGGCCTTGGGCGAGCTGGCCGATATGGAAGCGGTGCTGGAGGTGGCCGACGGCGTGATGCTGACCGGTTCCGCATCGAATGTGCATGCGGACCTGTACGGCCAGACCATCCACGACCCCGCGCTGCCGCTCGATGCCGCGCGCGACGCCACCACTTTGCCGCTGATCCGCGCCGCGCTGAAACGCGGCATTCCAATACTCGGTATTTGCCGCGGCTTCCAGGAAATGAATGTGGCGCTGGGCGGAACCTTGCATCAGGCGGTGCAGCAAGTGCCTGGCATGCTCGATCACCGCGACCGGCCCCAGGATGCGATGGAAGTACAGTACGGCCCCGCGCATGCTATCCGTCTGACCCGTGGCGGCATCCTGGCCGAAATTCTCGACAACCCCGCCGAAATCCAGGTCAACTCCCTGCATGGACAGGGAATAGACAAACTTGCTCCCGGCCTTGCTGTGGAAGCCGTGGCGCCCGATGGGCTGGTGGAAGCGTACAGCGTTGCCCATGCGCGCAGCTTTGCGCTGGCGGTGCAATGGCATCCCGAGTGGCGCATCACCGATAACCCCGATTCGATGAAAATCTTCCTTGCTTTCGGCAAGGCCTGCACCGCGTATCTCGAACAAAACGGCGTCCCTTAGCTGCTCCCGCATACGGACGCACGGCGGCGCGCGCCTCATTTGCACGCGCCAGTTAAAACCTTTGGGAGCAAAAAATGGCAATCCGCGAAAACTTTACTTACACCGATATGGACGAGTGGCTCAACGAAAAACGAGTCACCGAAATCGAATGCCTGGTGCCCGACCTGACGGGTGTCGCACGCGGAAAAATTCTGCCGCGCGGTAAATTCACCCAGGAGCGCGGCATGCGCATTCCGGAAGCGGTGCTGGGTATGACCGTGACCGGCAACTATCCTGTCGACGATGCGGGCTATGACCGCGCCATCTCGTCCACCGACCGCGACATGATTCTGCGCGCCGACCCCACCACCATCACCATGGTGCCGTGGGCCACTGACCCCACCGCCCAAGTGATCCACGACTGCTACTTCTCCGATGGCAAACTGGTGGACTTCGCGCCGCGCACCGTGCTGCGCCGCGTGCTGAAACTGTATGAGGACAAGGGTTGGAGTCCCGTGGTGGCGCCCGAACTGGAGTTCTACCTGACCGACAAGAACTCCGATCCCGACCTGCCGCTGAAAGCGCCGATCGGCCGCAGCGGCCGCGCCGAAACCTCGCGCCAGGTCTACAGCATCGACGCCGTCAACGAATTCGATCCGCTGTTCGAGGATATCTACGATTACTGCGATCTGATGGGCCTCGACGTGGATACGCTCATCCACGAAATCGGCGCCGGCCAAATGGAAATCAACTTCCTGCACGGCGAGCCGCTGGGCCTGGGCGACAAGGTCTTCTTCTTCAAGCGCACCCTGCGCGAAGCGGCGCTCAAGCACAATATGTACGCCACCTTCATGGCCAAGCCCATGGCGGGTGAACCGGGATCGGCCATGCACGTGCACCAGAGCGTGATCGACGTGAAGACCGGCTGGAATATCTTCAGCAACCAGGACGGCTCGCCTTCGCCGCTGTTCAAGTATTACATCGCCGGCTTGCAACGCTATATGCCATCGGCCATGGCCATCGTCGCACCCTATGTGAACTCCTACCGCCGCCTGGTGCGCCATACGGCCGCGCCCATCAATATCCAGTGGGGCATGGACAACCGCACTGTAGGCTTCCGCATTCCCGAATCCAGCGTGCAGGATAGGCGCGTGGAAAACCGCATCATCGGCGCCGATGCCAATCCCTATCTGGCGCTGGCGGTCACGCTAGCCTGCGGCTACCTCGGAATGACCGAGCGCCTGGAGCCGAGTCCCATCACCACCGGCAGCGCCTACGATATGAAATACGAGCTGCCGCAAGGCCTGCCGGAAGCGCTGCAAGCCCTGCGCGCCGAGGACAAGCTGCGCACCGTGCTGGGCGAACGCTTCATCGACGTCTATGCCGCCATCAAGGATCTGGAACATCAGGAATTCATGACTGTCATCAGCCCGTGGGAACGCGAGCATCTGCTGCTGCACGTTTAAAAAATGGAGGTGTGCCATGACCACCAACCCCGTCGTTCCGGAAATGCCGGATACCCTGGCCCTGCAAGCGCAGGACGCAGCCCATTATCTGCATCCCTTCACCGACCATAAGCTATTGCACAGCAAGGGTTCGCGCATGATCGTGCGCGGCGACGGCATTTATCTATGGGACTCGGAAGGCAAGAAGATCCTGGATGGCATGTCCGGCCTATGGTGCGTGAACGTGGGTTATGGCCGCAGCAGCATCGCTCAGGCGGTGCATCGGCAGATGGATGTGCTGCCCTTCTATAACAGCTTCTTCAACACCTCCAATGTGCCGGCGGTGCAGCTGGCGGCCAAACTGGCCGAGTTGGCGCCGCCCGGCTTCCAGCACGTGTTCTATACCGGCTCCGGTTCCGAGGCCAACGACACCAATGTGCGCATGGTGCGGCGCTACTGGGATTTGATGGGCTATCCGGAGCGCCACGTCATCATCAGCCGCCGCAATGCCTATCACGGCAGCACCATGGCCGGCGCCTCCCTGGGCGGCATGAGCGGCATGCACGAGCAGGGCGGCTTGCCGATTCCCGGCATCGTCCACATCGGCCAGCCCAATTACTTCGACGACGGCGTCGGCATGACGCCCGAGGACTTCGGCCTGCGCGCCGCCGGCTGGCTGGAAAAGAAAATCCTCGAAATCGGTGCGGACAAGGTGGGCGCCTTCATCGGCGAACCGATTCAGGGCGCTGGCGGGGTGGTGATCCCGCCCGATACCTACTGGCCTGAAATCCGCCGCATCTGCCACAAATACGACGTGCTGCTGATTGCCGACGAAGTGATTACTGGCTTCGGCCGCCTGGGACGCTGGTTTGGCTCCGAACTGCTCGGCATCGAACCGGACCTGATCACCTTCGCCAAGGGCGTGACCTCCGGCTATGTGCCGCTGGGCGGGGTGCTGGTGAGCGACCGCGTCGCCAAGGTCGTGATGGAGGGCGGCGAATTCACACACGGCTTCACCTATTCCGGCCACCCGGTGGCCTGCGCGGCGGCGCTGGAAAATATCCGCATCATCGAGGAGGAAAAACTGGTGCAGCGCGTGGCCGAGGATACCGGTCCCTATCTGCGCCAGCGTTTTGCCAGCCTGGCCGCCCATCCCCTGGTCGGCGTGGCCGAGACTTGCGGTTTCGTAGCCGGCCTGAATCTGGTGCGCGGCAAAGCCGCCCGCCTGCACGACCAGCTGCGTTTCGACCCGGCGCTGGGCGTGGGCATGGTCTGCCGTGGCCATATGTTCAACAATGGCATGATCATGCGCGCCGTCGGCGAACGCATGATCGTGGCCCCGCCCCTGGTCATGACGCGGGCGCAGATCGATGAAATGGTGGCCCTGATCCGCTTCTGCCTCGACCGCACCCTGGAAGATGTGGAGGCCCGCGGCTGGATTTAGAGCATCCGGACCAGCGATTTATGCTCTTCTTGAAAGCGCTGCATTTATAATCACGGTTTCGTAAAACGCAGCCCTTGCACTTTCAACAAAGTTAATAAATCGCCCATATGACGACTGCCTCTCCCGCCGCATCTGCTGCAGCTGGCCAGCCATTTCTGTTTATCCGCAATCTGGTCAAGGATTTCGACGGTGTCCGTGCCGTAAACGACGTATCGGTCACGATCAACAAGGGCGAGATTTTTGCCTTGCTGGGCAGCTCCGGCTGCGGCAAATCGACGCTGCTGCGCATGCTGGCAGGCTTTGAAACGCCGACCTCCGGCGCCATCCAGCTGGGTGGGCAGGACATCATCTCGGTGCCGCCCTACGAGCGCCCGATCAATATGATGTTCCAGTCGTATGCGTTGTTCCCGCACCTGACGGTATGGGACAATATCGCCTTCGGCCTGCGCCGCGACGGCCTGCCGAAAGACGAAATCGCCTCCCGTGTCGATCAGATGCTGTCCCTGGTGCAGCTCTCGGCCTACGGCAAGCGCAAGCCGCACCAGCTGTCCGGCGGCCAGCAGCAGCGCGTGGCCCTGGCGCGCAGCCTGGCCAAACGCCCGCAACTGCTGCTGCTGGACGAGCCGCTCGGCGCCCTGGACAAGAAGCTGCGCGAACGCACCCAGGTTGAACTGGTGAACATCATCGAGCAGGTCGGCGTGACCTGCGTGATGGTGACGCACGACCAGGACGAGGCCATGAGCATGGCCACCCGCATCGCCGTCATGAGCGAAGGCCGCATCCTGCAAGTGGGCGCGCCGGGCGAAATCTACGAAACCCCGAACTGCCGTTTCGTGGCCGACTTCATCGGCTCGGTCAACCTGTTCCAGGGCCGCGTCACCGAGGACGCGCCGGACCACGTCATCATCGATACGCCGGAAGGCCAGCACTACGTCACCCACGGCATCACCGGCACCGACCATATGGAAGTGAGCGTGGCCGTGCGTCCCGAGAAGATCGTGCTGCAGCTGGAAGCGCCGTTGCCCGAGCAGCGCAGCCACGCCGGCGAGAATGGCCGCAACTGCATGCAGGGCACCATCGCCTCGATCTCCTACTTCGGCAACGAAACCCACTACGTGGTCCGTCTCGGCTCTGGCATGGACCTGAAAGTGGCGCGCACCAATGCCGCACGCCACGAAGAGTCGGGCTTCCAGCGCGGCCAGCGCGTGTGGGCCTGGTGGGATGGCAGCGACGTTGTCGTGCTGACCAGCTGAGGGCGGCCATGCTGAAATTCCTTACCGATCTGCTGACCTTGCGCTGGCTGACCGGACGGCGCTTCGTCATCGCCGTGCCTTTCGTCTGGCTGGTGTTCGCCTTCCTGATTCCCTTCCTGATTGTGGCGCGCATCAGCTTCAGCGAAGTCGATGCCGGCAATCCCTTCGGCACCCTGCTGACCTATGCCGACGGCATCGTCAACATCAAGGTGAAGATTGCCAATTACCTCTTCATCTGGGGCGACGAGCTGTATGTGCTGACCTATCTCAGCTCGCTCAAATACGCCGCGATCACCACGCTGTGCTGCCTGGTGATCGGCTACCCCTTCGCCTACTTTATGGCGCGCGCCCGCGCTTCGCTGCGGCCGGTGCTGCTGATGATGGTGATGATGCCGTTCTGGACCTCCTTCCTGCTGCGCATCTACGCCTGGAAGGGCATCCTTGCCAACCACGGCATCGCCAACCACGTGCTGATGGCGCTGGGCGTGATCCAGGAACCGCTGCACCTGATGAATACCCCGTTCTCGCTGGTGATCGGCATGGTGTATGCGTATCTGCCCTTCATGATCCTGCCGCTGTACGCCAACCTGTCCAAGATGGATATGCGCTTCCTGGAAGCGGCCGCCGACCTGGGCGCCACGCCGATGCAGGCTTTCTGGCGCATCACGGTGCCGCTGTCGAAGTCGGGCATCATTGCCGGCGCCATGCTGGTCTTCATTCCTGCCGTGGGCGAGTACGTGATTCCGGAACTGCTGGGCGGCCCGGAAACGCTGATGATCGGCCGCGTGCTGTGGGACGAATTCTTTACCAATAACGACTGGCCAATGGCGTCCTCCGTCACGGTGGTCGTGATTCTGCTGATCCTGGTGCCGATGGCGATTCTGAACAAACATCAGGCCGAACAGCGCGAAGGAGGCCACAAATGAAGGGCTCCTGGATTCAGCGCTGGTTTGGCCGCGGCTGGCTTTCGCTCGGCTACTGCTTCCTCTACCTGCCCATTGTGGTGCTGGTGGTGTTCTCTTTCAACGAATCGCGCCAGGACATGGTGTGGAGCGGCTTCTCGCTGCGCTGGTACGCCGAGCTGGTAAAGGACAGCGAAATCCTGTCCGGCTTCGGCCTGTCATTGCGGATCGCCGTGCTCACTGCTTGCAGCTCGGTCCTGCTGGGCACCTTCGTCGCCTTCGTGCTGGACCGCTACCGCCGCTTCCCCGGCCGCACCCTGTTCTCCGGCATGGCCAGCGCGCCGCTGGTGATGCCGGAAGTGATCATCGGCCTTTCGCTGCTGCTGATGCTGGTGTCGGTGCAAAAGGTGTTCGGCTTCCCCGAGCGCGGCCTGACCACCATCTGGATCGGCCACACCCTGCTTGGCATGGCCTACGCCGCCGTGGTGGTGCAATCGCGCCTGCAAGAGATGAGCAAGTCGCTGGAAGAAGCGGCCATGGACCTGGGCTGCAAGCCCTTCCAGGTCTTCTTCCTCGTCACTCTGCCCAATATCAAGCAGGCGCTGGCCTCGGCCTGGCTGCTGACTTTCACCCTGTCGCTCGACGACGTCGTGCTGTCGGCCTTCCTGTCCGGCCCCGGCTCCTCCACCATGCCGCTGGTGATCTTCTCGCGCGCCCGCCTCGGCCTCGACCCGCGCGTGAACGCGGTTGCCGCCATCACCATCCTGGTGGTGTCGATCGGCGTCATCGCCTCCAGCATCTACCTGGCCCGCGCCGAGCGCCTGCGCCAGAAACAAATCGCCGCTGCCTTCAAAGGCGACGCCGACTAAATCGCGCCAGCGTTACAATGGACTCCTGAACCGGAAACGGAAAGGGAGTCCAGCATGGCCGAGAACAGCACCGCAAAATCCCCCGCCACCTCGTGGCACGAGCGCGCCGCCCAGCTCAGCATCGACGGCCGCGCCTTCATCAACGGCCAGCGCGTCTGGGCCTGCAGCGAACAGCAATTCGATAGCCATTCCCCCATCGATGGCCGCAAGCTGGCCGCCGTGGCGCGCTGCGATAGCGCCGACGTGGACATCGCCGTTGCCGCCGCCCGCGCCGCCTTCGAGGATGGCCGCTGGGCCAATCTGGCCCCGGCCAAACGCAAGCGCATCCTGATCCGTTTCGCCGACCTGCTGCAGCAGAACGCCGCCGAACTGGCCCTGCTGGAAACCCTCGATATGGGCAAGCCGATCCAATACAGCCAGAGCGTGGACGTGGCGGGCGCCGCCAACTGCATCCGCTGGTACGGCGAAGCCATCGACAAGGTGTATGGCGAAATCGCCCCCGCGCCTTCGCACAGCCTGGCCCTGATCACGCGCGAGGCGGTCGGCGTGGTGGGCGCCATCGTGCCCTGGAACTACCCGATGCTGATGGCTTCCTGGAAGATCGCGCCCGCGCTGGCCGCCGGCAATAGCGTCGTCCTCAAACCCTCCGAAAAATCGCCGCTGACCGCACTGCGCCTGGCCGAACTGGCGCTGGCTGCGGGCGTGCCGCCCGGCGTCTTCAACGTGCTGCCCGGTTATGGCAACGAAGCGGGCAGCGCGCTCGCCCTGCATATGGACGTGGATTGCATCGCCTTCACCGGCTCGACCCGCGTCGGCAAGCAGATCATGCAGATGGCGGGCCAATCGAATTTGAAGCGCGCCTGGACTGAGCTGGGCGGCAAATCCGCCAACATCGTCTGCGCCGACTGCCCCGACCTCGATGCCGCCGTTTCCGCCGCCATCGGTTCCATCTACTTCAACCAGGGCGAAAGCTGCAACGCCCCCTCGCGCCTCTTCGTGGAAGAATCGATCCGCGAACGCTTCCTCGAAAAAGCGCTGGCCATGGTGCCATCCTTCGCGCCCGGCGATCCTCTCGACGACAAAACCGTGATGGGCGCCATTGTCGACGACATCCAACTGCGCACCGTGATGGGCTATATCGAACAAGGCAAGCAAGCCGGCGCGCGCCTGCTGGCCGGTGGCGAGCAAGTGAAGAAGGAAAGCGGCGGCTACTATGTCGCGCCCACCCTGTTCGACCGTGTCGACAGCAGCATGAGCATCGCCAACGAGGAAATCTTCGGCCCCGTGCTATCGGTGCTGAGCTTCACCGACCTGCAGGATGCTGTCAAACAGGCCAACGCCACGCCCTACGGCCTGCACGCCGCCGTCTGGACCTCGAACCTCAATAAAGCCATCCAGACCGCCCGCGCCCTGCGCGCCGGCACCGTACACGTGAACCAGTACGACGGCGACGACATCACCGTCCCCTTCGGCGGCTACAAGCAATCCGGCAATGGCCGCGACAAATCGCTGCATGCCTTGGATAAGTACACGGAGCTGAAGACGACCTGGATTCAGGTCCAATAAGGTGTGAGGCTGGGGCTCCGCTTGAACCAGGTCAGGGCGTGCCAGCGAATTGAATGGTGCGTGCAAGCTGCTTAACGGCAGCTTCGGTTTGCTCCCTGCTGTAATCCCCTAGCCCCAGAATCAGGCCGGGTCGCCCTTTACCTGCATACATGGGCGACACCGGCCGCACCGATACCCCGGCTTCGAGCGCCTGTCCCGACAGGCGGCGGTCGTCAATCGAATCGGCCAGCCAGACCAGCAGATGCAGCCCTTGGTCGCAAGGTTGGACCCAGGCCAGATCCGACGGCAGCAGGCGCTCCAGCATTTCCACCAGCTGTTCGCGGCGCTCGGCGTACACGCTGCGGATGCGGCGGATATGCCGGTCCAGATGCCCCTCCTGCATGAAGGCTGCCAGCACATGCTGGTCGGCGCTGGGCGGATGCCGGTCCATCAGCGCCCGCGCGCCGCAAAAGGCCGCCGTCATGCCCTCGGGGACAATGGCGTAGCCCAGCCGCAGCGAAGGAAACAAGATTTTGCTGAAGGTGCCGAGATAGACCACGCGTTCCGGTTCCAGCCCTTGCAGCGAGGGGAAGGGATGGCCGGCATAACGCATCTCGCTGTCGTAGTCGTCTTCCACGATCCAGCCATTGTGCGCGCCGGCCCAGGCCAGCAGCGCCTTGCGCCGCGCCATGCTCATTGGCATACCCAGCGGATATTGGTGGGACGGCGTCACAAAGGCCGCCCGCGCATGCGGCGCCAGTTCGATGCCAGCTGCCACGTCGATACCCTCGGCATCGACCGGCACGCGCGCAATGGCCGCCTGGCGTCCCGTATTTTCGAGAATGGATGTGATGCCGGGATAGGCGGGATTTTCGACCCATGCCGTGTCGCCCGTGTCGAGCAAGATCTGGCAGCACAGATGGAGTCCCTGCTGCGTGCCCGAGGTGATAACGATTTGATCGGGATGGCAGCGCACCGAGCGTGAGCGCCGGACATAGTCGGCGATCGCTTGGCGCAGCGCGGGCACGCCTTGAGGGTGGTCGTAGCCCGCAGGCGCACCGGCTGCCGTGGCACGGATACGGTTGCCGATGCGGCGCCAATCGTCCAGAGGAGCGGTCCGGCCCACCGGAACCGAAACGGAAAAAGGCTGGGCCGGCAGCGGCGTGAGTTGCTGCGCGAGCTTGGCGAAAGCGGCGGCGCGTGGCGGCAGGGCAGCCGGTTCGGCGGGGGCTGCAGGGGAGGGAGCGGCACCATCGCTCTTGAACGGTTTCGCCAAAGCCTGCGCCACGCGGGTTCCCGCGCCGGGCTGCGATTCCAGGATGCCTTCCGCCACCAACTGCTCAAAAGTCTCGACGACGGTGCCGCGTGCGAGTCCCAGGGACGTTGCCAGCAGGCGGGTGGACGGCAGGGGCTCGCCGGGTTTCAGGCCGCCGCAGCGTACCGCCTCGCGCAGCGCTTGCGCAAGCTGGCGCCCAAGATTGCCGGCGCTGCGGTCCAGCGTCCCGATGGCGGGCAGTTCAACGCTTTGCGGTGTTCTTGGCATGGTGGATTCTGGTCTAGTCAATCATGGTGAAACTGGCTCTATGAACTGATCCATTTTAGCAAGAGAATGCAATGAAACCCCTATCCCATGTAGCAAGGAGCCTCGAAATGTACGTCCCCGCCGAATTTGCCGAAGCGCGCATAGAAGCGCTGCATGCCCTGATGCAGCAGCACCCTTTGGGAACCCTGGTTACCAATGGCACGAACGGTCTGGCGGCCACCCACCTGCCATTTGAACTCGATGCCCGTGAAGGTGGGCTGGGCGTGCTGCGCGCCCATGCGGCGCGCAAGAACCCGGTCTGGCAGGCCGTGG
Organism: Massilia sp. BJB1822; assembly: GCF_013369485.1. Lineage (GTDB taxonomy): Bacteria > Pseudomonadota > Gammaproteobacteria > Burkholderiales > Burkholderiaceae_D > Rugamonas. The sequence goes on along the minus strand of NZ_JABWEB010000010.1, from coordinate 91,163 downwards.
GCAACGGTGAAGTCCTGGTCGTGTTCCAGGCGTTCGACGCTTATATCTCGCCGCAATGGTATCCAAGCAAACAGGAGACGCATCAGCAGGTGCCGACCTGGAACTATGTGGTGGCCCATGCCTACGGCCGCCTGACCGCCCACGATGACGAGCGTTATTTGCGCGGCCTGGTGGGACGTCTGACCCGCACCCATGAAGCATCGCAGCCTGTTCCCTGGAAGATGGGCGATGCGCCCAGGGAGTATATCGATAAGCTGCTCACGGAGATTGTCGGCATCGAGATCGAAATCACCCGCCTGCTGGGCCAATCCAAGCTAAGCCAGCATAAGGACGAACGCGATTTGCGCGGCGCCGCGCTGGCGCTCAAGGCGCAGGGCAAGCATCCGATCGGCGACGCCATGCTGGCCCATGCGGACGCAAAGCAGAAGTCTTCTCCACCAGCGGATTAAAGGCATTCCTCGTCGAGCTTGACCAGGTCAGCGCGGCCGGAAGACAGGCTGACCACCTTGCCGTCCTCGATCTCGAAGCGCATCGCCAGCTTGTCCTTGGCAGCGCGCACTGTCAGGTTGGCTCCCGTATCCGCATATGCGCGTTTGCTTTTGTACACTTGCTCATACGCCGCATAGACCTGGCTATCGGGGGTTCCGATGGCAATGCCGGTATCGCTGCCGCCGCTTTGCGCCAGATCGACCCGCCCCAAGATGTCGTCCACAAACATCAGCGCGATGCGGGAGCCGGGCAGTTGGATATAGTCGCAGTAGGGATTTCCGCGCAATTCCTTTGGCGTGCGCTGCATGATTTTGCCGACGGCCTGGTTGGCCTGGTCGAAAGGCATGCCTATGGTCAGCGGACCCAGACCGTCAAAGCGCAGCTTCCAATCGGCCTCGCCGGCCGAGGCGCTTATTGAAGCAAGGGCGAACAACAGAACTCCGAAAACGGTTTTCATCAATCGGCTCCTTGGCAAGAAAAAAGCACGCCGTAGCGTGCTTTGGGAGAGGTTTAGAAGCAGTGTTCCAGCGCCGGGAAGCTGCCATCCTTGACGGCGCTGACGTAGGCGGAGATGGCAGCCTCGATGCTGGCCGAGCCGTCCATGAAGTTGCGCACGAAACGCGCCTTGCGGCCGGGGAAGACGCCCAGCATATCGTGCATGACCAATACCTGGCCGGAACAGTCCGGACCGGCGCCGATGCCGATGGTCGGAATATGCAGCATCTCCGTCACTTCCTTGCCCAGGGCCGTCGGAATGGCCTCGATCACCACCAGCGAAGCGCCTGCGGCCTGCACGGCCAGCGCATCGGCTTTCAGCTGCTCGGCGCTTTCCGTGGTCTTGCCCTGCACCTTGTAGCCGCCCAGCTGGTGCACCGATTGCGGCGTCAGGCCGATGTGGGCGCAGACGGGGATGGCGCGTTCGGTCAGGAAGCGGATGGTGTCACCCAGCCAGGCGCCGCCTTCGATCTTCACCATATGCGCGCCAGCCTGCATCAGCTGCACCGCATTGTTGAAGGCCTGCTCCGGTGTGCCGTAGCTGCCGAAAGGCATATCGGCCACGATCAGCGCCGACTTGGCGCCGCGCGCCACGGCGGCCGTGTGATACGCCACTTCCTGCAGCGTGACAGGCAGGGTGGAATGGTGGCCATTGCACACCATGCCCAGCGAGTCGCCGATCAGCAGCACTTCCACGCCGCAGCGGTCCATTAGCGAGGCGAAGCTCGCGTCATAGCAGGTGAGCATGGTGATTTTTTCGCCGGCGGCGCGCTGCGCGCTCAGCGTGGTGACGGTGACAGCCTTGCTTGCTGCCGCCTTGGCGGGGGCCGGCGTGCCGTTGGCCGCAGGGGCCGGGGCGCTCGACATCTCTTTTCCTTGCAGATAACCAGACATTGTTGTCCTCAAAATGAATGCCAGGGCGCACAGTGTAATCCCATACGCCAAACCGCGTATTCTAACTGCCCAAAATGAAGCCGGCAGCCTGGATCTTCCTCAGCTGGTGCAGATATCCCTGGCGTACCAGCACAATTGATCGGCCGCCTCGTAGATCTTCTGGCGCATGGCGCTGTCGTACATGTCCGCGCTGCTGGTGATGGGACCCCACATGTCGAGGAATACTTCGGCCAGCTTTTTCGGAATGGCGTGTTGGCCTTCCAGCCGGGGCTTGATCTGCTTCAGCAGTTCGATCAATTCCTCGTGCAGCGCCTCATTCAGGCCGCGCTTTTCGCGGATTTGCAGATCGAAGTCCAGCAGCTTTTCAATGAAGGTGTCGATCAGTTGCTCAGCCATACCGTATTCCAGTGCGGACTACTTTCCGATAAACAGAAAACCCACGGCCCCCATGATGCAGGCGAAAGCGGCGAAATGCCGCCAATGGAGCGGCTCGCCCAGCACGGCAACCATGAAGATGCCAAAGACGACGAGTGCAATGGCTTCCTGCACCACTTTCAGCTGCCCAGCGCTCCAGCCGCTGGCAAAGCCGATCCGGTTGGCCGGGACGGCCAGGCAGTATTCGACAAAGGCGATCGCCCAGCTGATGAGGATCACGGAGAAGAGTGGCTTGTTCATCCCCCCTTTGAGATGCCAGTACCAGGCCACCGTCATGAAGATATTGGAGGCGGCAAGCAGCAGGAAGGTTTGCATGATGGGGGATCTCGTGGTCAGGCCAGGCGGGTGATGGCCTGATCCGCCACGTCGGCGGCAAAGGCCGCTGCCGGGCCCAGGCCGGGAACGATGATTTCGGGCGCCACCTCCAGCAGCGGCGTCAGCACGAAGGCGCGCTGCGTCATGCGCGGATGCGGCACGGTGAGCGTGGCGCTGGCGATCTGTTCGTCGCCGTACAGCAGCAGGTCCAGATCAAGCGTACGCGGCGCATTGCGGTAAGGCCGTTCGCGGCCATGCGCCAGTTCGATGCCATGCAGCGCTTGCAGCAGGCTTTCCGCATCGAGCGTGGTGGCAATCTTCGCCACCGCGTTGATGTAATCGTCGCCGCTGGAATCGATGGGCGCGGTGCGGTACAGGCTGGAGACGGCCTGCAGCTCGCAGCCAGGCTGGCGGCGCAGGCGCTCCACCGCATCCAGCACATTGGCGCGGGCATCGCCCAGATTGGCGCCAATGCCGATAAACGCTTGCACGCTCATTCGCCGGACGATTCGCCGCCCTGCGGGGAGCGTGCTTCGCCGCTGCGACGCGGGCCGCGGCGGCGGCGCTTGCGCGGCGCACCTTCGCTGCCTTCGCCGGCTTCAGCGCCTTCACCTTCGCCGTCGAAGGATGCTTCGGCGGCAGCGCTGTCGTCAGCGCCAGCCGCAGCACCGCTGCGGCGGCGCGAACGCGGAGCAGGGCGCTCGCCCGCTTCGCCTTCGGATTCATTTGGCGCGGAGCCTTCAGCGAACTCGCCGCCCTCGGCCTGCTCGCCGTGGGCTTTAGGCGGACCACGGCGCGGCGCGCGCTTGCGCTTCGGACCATTGCCGCTGCCCACATTCGCCACCAGGTCGGCGCGGGTGATCTCGTCGCCCTCGTAGAAGGCGGTCCACCACTCGCCCAGCTCGGCGTCGATCTCGCCCGAGGCGCAACGCAGCAGCAGGAAGTCGTAGCCGGCGCGGAAGCGCAGATGCTCCAGCAGCTTGTAAGGATTTTTGCCGTTGCGGCGCTCGAAGCGCGGCTGCATGGCCCAGATGTCGCGCATATCGGAGCCGATCTTACGCTGCAGGGCCAGCTTCTCGGTCTGCGAATCGAGCACGTCGTCGGCCGCCAGATGCAGGCCCGGAATCGGGAACTCGCCCGCCGCCTGGTAAGCCGTCCATTTTTCCAGCACCTGGTGCCACAGCAGGGAGGCGAACAGGAAGCCCGGCGACACCGTCTTGCCGGCCGCGATGCGGCGGTCGGTCGAATCCAGCGCCAGCGTCACGAACTTGATGCCCAGCGGCTGTTCCAGCACCACATCCAGCAGCGGCAGCAGGCCGTGATGCAGGCCTTCCTTGCGCAGCTGCTGCAGGCAAGCCAGGGCCTGGCCGCTCATCAGCAGCTTCAGCATCTCGTCGAACACGCGCGCGGCCGGCACATTGTTGATCAGCGGCGCCATCACGCGGATCGGCTCGGCCGTGGTGGGTTCGATCTGGAATTTCAGCTTGGCGGCAAAGCGCACCACGCGCAGCATGCGCACCGGGTCTTCGCGGTAGCGCGCTTCCGGCACGCCGATGATGCGCAGGGTCTTGGCGCGGATATCCTCGATGCCGCCGTGGTAGTCCAGCACTTCCTGGGTGGCCGGGTTGTAGTACATGGCGTTGATGGTGAAGTCGCGCCGTTCCGCGTCTTCCGCCTGCGAGCCGAAGGTGTTGTCGCGCAGGACGCGGCCATGTTCGTCCTTGGGCGCGTTGGCGGCGGCGGTGCCGCGGAAAGTCGTCACTTCCAGCAGATCCTGGCCGAACATCACGTGCACGATCTGGAAGCGCTTGCCGATGATGAAGGCGCGGCGGAACAGGCGCTTGACCTGCTCCGGCGTGGCATTGGTGGCGATGTCGAAGTCTTTGGGTTTGACGTTCAGCAGCAGGTCGCGCACGGCGCCGCCCACCACGAAGGCTTCGAAGCCGGCTTCCTGCAAGGTGCTGGTGACGCGCACGGCGTTCGAGGACAGCAGCTTGGGATCGATGCCATGCTGTTTTGGACCCAGCACATTCGGCTCGCTGGTATTGCGCGCTTTCTTGCCTTTGACGCCCAGGATTTTACGGATGAATTTCTTAATCATTGAATAGATGGAGTGAAGGCCAGCCTTGTGCGGCAGCGTGCGTGGACAGCTTGGCGTTGGGGTTGGTCGCTACGGGATGGCTGACGATGGACAGCAAGGGCAGGTCGTTATGCGAATCGCTGTAGAAGTAGACGGTGTCGAAGCTTTCCAGCGTCTTGCCCATCTTTTCCAGCCAGGCCTTGGTGTGCACGATCTTGCCCTCGCCCTGGGTCGGCGTGCCGAGCAGGCGACCGGTGAGGCGGCCGTCGCCGGCCGTTTCCGGCATGGCGGCAATCAGATGCTCCACGCCGAAGGCTTTGGCGATGGGCGCCGTCACGAAATGGTTGGTGGCGGTGACGATGCATACCAGGTCGCCCGCATCCAGGTGCTGTTGCAGCAGGGCGCGCGCGGCGGGGCGGATGGCGGGCAGAATCACCTCGTCCATGAACTGCTGCTGCATCGCGGCCAGGCGTGCCGGTTCGAAGGCGGCCAGGGTGCCGAGCGAGAATTCCAGGTATTCCACCGGGTCCAGCGTGCCGGCCTGGTACTGGGCGAAGAAGGCGTCGTTGCGGCGGCCGAATTCGGCCGCGTCCACCGCGCCGATGCGGCACAGGAATTGGCCCCACTCGTAGTCCGAGTCTATGGGCAGCAAAGTATGATCGAGGTCGAACAGGGCCAGTTTGGTCATTCTTTTGCCTCCGCCTGCAACCACTCGCGCAGCAGCGGCAAGGTGATTGGACGTTGGGTCTCCAGGGAATATTGGTCGAGGGAGTCCAGCATCGCCGAGAGCGAACGCATATCGCGCCGGAAATGGGACAGCAAATAGGGTAACACGCCGGGCGACAGCGTCAAGCCGCGGGCGGCGGCAGCCTGGCTCAGGGCGGCCACCTTCTCGTCGTCGGTCAGGCCATGGATCTGGTAGATCAGACCCCAGCCCATGCGCGTGCGCAGATCTTCGCGCACCGGCAGCACGGCCGGCGCCACCGCGCCGCTGCACACCATGAACGCCTGGTTGGCGCGGATTTCGTTGAACAGGGCGAAAGCGTCGATCTGCGCCACCGGCGACAGTTTTTCGCAGTCGTCCAGCAGGTACAGGTCCACTTCCGGCGAATACAGGAATTCCGTCTCGATCGAGAAAGGCGAGATGTAGCGCGCCCGCTCGGTCGAGGCGAGCGCCTTCAGCAGGTGGCTTTTGCCTGCGCCGATCTCGCCCCACAGATAGGCGAAATGCTCGGGCGACGTCCGGTCCGCGAATTGGCGCATCAGCGCCGCCACTTCCGCATTGCGTCCCACCTCGAAGGACTCGAGGGTGTGCACCGGCTCGGCGCCCAGATCCAGCACCAGTTGTTTCATGCCCGCCGCCCTGTTTCCTTTTGCATAACGTTTTTGTCCATCACATCATGCATTATAAAAGCTGCTGCCCAGGTAGTGGCGGCGCAGATGGCGGAAAGCGACCATCAGCAGGGCTGAAGCGGGCAGCGCCAGCAGCACGCCGACGAAGCCGAACAGCTGGCCGAAGGCGAGCAGGGCGAAGATCACGGCTAGCGGATTGAGGCCGATGCGCTCGCCCACCAGGCGCGGCGTGAGGAAGAAGCCCTCGAGGATCTGGCCGCTGCCGTAGATGATGGCGACGGCGATCAGGCCGCTCCAGTCGCTGAACTGCAGCATGGCCGACATCAGCGCCAGCAGCAGGCCCAGGCCGAAGCCCAGGTAGGGGATGAAGATCAGCAGGCCGGTCAAAATGCCGACCGGCAGCGCCACCTCGAAACCGGCAATCGTCAGGCCCACCGAGTAGTACACGGCCATGACCAGCATCACCAGCAGCTGGCCGCGCAGGTACTGGGCCAGCAGGGTATCAGCCTCCTCGGCCATGGTCAGGGTGCTGCCGATCCAGCGCCGCGGCACGGCGCCGGCGATGCGCGCCAGCATCGGGTGCCAGTCCAGCAGCAGGTAGAACAGGGCCACAGGGATCAGGGCCAGCATGGCCAGCCAGCCCAGCACCGCTGTGCCGCCGACGCGGGCCGAATCGAGGATGGAACTCCAGATCTGGTCGCCGCTGGAGGCCATCTGTTCGCTGACGATGCGGCGAATGCCGGTCGAGTCCAGGCGCACTTTGACGCCCATTTCGTGCAGGCGCGGCCCCAGCAGGTCGTTCAATTTGGCGAGGAAGGCGGGGATGGCCGCCTTCAGCAGGGGAATCTCCTTTTCCAGCACCGGCAGCACGATCAGCACCAGGGCGATAATCGCGGCAAAAAAGACCAGCATGACCAGGGCGACCGACAGCGCGCGCGGCATCTGGAAGCGGCCGAAGCGCAGGCGGTCGAGCCGGTCCACGCCTGGATTCAGGGCGTAGCCGATGATGGCGGCGGCCAGGAAAGGCGTCAGCACCGGCCCCAATGTGATCAGCAGGAAGAGGAAACCCAGCCAGACCGCGACCCAGAATGCCGTTTGTTTTTGTTCTGAGCTGAGGGGAAATGGCATGGACAGGGTGGAATTTCTGTGAAAAAAGGCAGTTGGACCGGGTGTTTTGCTAGAATAGCGGACTTACCCAATTTCGCGTCTTGCGCGGCGCGGAACGGGCACCGCTTTCTATTTTACCGCCTCCGCTGCGAAATACACCATGAGCCAACCTAATGTTTCCCTGTCCTACCGTGACGCCGGCGTCGATATCGACGCAGGTGACGCCTTAGTTGAAGCGATCAAGCCCTTTGCCAAGCGCACCCTGCGCGAAGGCGTAATGGGCGGCATCGGCGGTTTCGGCGCGCTGTTCGAGATCAGCAAGAAGTTCAAGGAGCCCGTTCTGGTGTCCGGCACCGACGGCGTGGGCACCAAGCTGAAACTGGCTTTTGAGCTGAACCGCCACGACACCGTGGGCATCGACCTGGTGGCCATGAGCGTCAACGACATCCTGGTGCAGGGCGCCGAGCCGCTGTTCTTCCTCGACTATTTCGCCTGCGGCAAGCTCGATGTGGCCATTGCCACCGACGTGATCAAGGGCATCGCCCTCGGTTGCGAACGTTCCGGCTGCGCCCTGATCGGCGGCGAAACGGCCGAGATGCCGAGCATGTACCCGGCCGGCGAATACGACCTGGCCGGCTTCGCCGTCGGCGCGGTGGAAAAATCGAAACTGATCGACGGCACCAAGATCGCCCCCGGCGACGTGGTGCTGGGCCTGGCCTCGTCCGGCGCCCACTCCAACGGCTACTCGCTGGTGCGCAAGATTATCGAAGTCGCCAAGCCCGACCTGGACGCCGACTTCCACGGCCGCAAGCTGGCCGACGTGCTGATGGAACCGACCCGCATCTACGTCAAGCCGCTGCTGGCGCTGATGGAAGCGATGGAAGTCAAAGGCCTGGTGCACATTACCGGTGGCGGCCTGGTGGAAAACATCCCGCGCGTACTGGCCGATAACCTGACTGCGGAACTGGACGGCTCCTCCTGGACCATGCCGCCGCTGTTCAAATGGCTGCAGGAACATGGCGGCGTGGCCGACGCCGAAATGCACCGCGTCTTCAACTGCGGCATCGGCATGACGGTGATCGTCTCGGCCGACAACGCCGACGCCGCCATCGCCCAGCTGAGCGCTGCCGGCGAAACCGTCAGCCGCATCGGCACCATCCGCGCCCGCAAGGAAGGCGAACACCAGACCATCGTGGTCTGACCCGGCGGCTGCCGCGCGCAGCCCAGTTAAAAAAGGCGGGGCATGTGCTGCATGCTTCGCCTTTTTTATCGCCTCGTGCTTTCGATACTCAGCTCGCTAACGACGCCATGCCCGGCCCGGTCCACCTTGAAAGTCAGGCGCCACCAGGAATTTTTTGGTGTTCTCGCGTCTGCTTGACATGCTTTCGGGGCATACCTAAGGTGAAGTAACTGATTCCCTATAGGAGAGGTGGCGACATGGTTACTATGCACCCGGGAGAATATTTAAGGCTGTCCTATATCGAACGAGGCCCACTTGACGTTGCGGAATTGGCCTCGCGTCTGGAGATTCCATTGAGCGAACTCAATGCCTTGATCGCGGAGGAGAGATGTATAACGGGGGAGCTGGCGATACGGCTGGAAAAAGTGCTCGGCCGCTCGGCCGAGTCCTGGCTGTCCTTGCAATCGATGTATGAACTGGCCACGGCCCGCAAAGCCATGCGCGGCCTGAAGCTGATTCCCTACGATTTTGCCCTGCCTCTGCCGGAAGGCGTGGACTATCCTTCCGACGAGCAGATCGCTGCCTGGGCTAGCGCTTGAGAATCTTCGGCACCGGCGCCGGGCGCAGGCGGAAGGCGTCGGGCATGCCGGAGCCGAGCAGGGGCCGCAGGTAGAGGCGGAAGGCGTCGGTGATGTCGGTGCCGCTGGCGGCGATGAATTCATCCTCCATCGTGCGCGTCTTGCCCGCCACCGCTTCCAGCGGCAGCAGATCGTAATCGACCGAGTAGAAGCCGGTGCGGCGGATCGCCACCGAGCCATCACGTCCGCCCCACATGGCAAATTGCACGGCCTTTTCGCCCACTTCGCGCGCTTCGCGCTGGTCCACGTCCGACACGCAGCCGATGAAGGAGCGCTGCAGATAGCCGAAGGTGTCGCCGCGCACGCGCTTGATGCCCAGCTTGGCCCGGATCTCGTCGCACAGCAGGTCGGCCAGCGCGCCCGTGCCGGACAGCTGCACATTGCCGTGCGCATCGCGTTCGACCTCTTTGGCCAGCAAGGTGGCGATCGGCTCGCCCGACGCGTCGTGGATGCCTTCCGACACCGCGATCACGCAGCGCCCGTGCTTCTCGTACATGGCTTTCACATCGGCCAGGAAGCTATCGAGCGAGAACACGCGCTCGGGCAGATAGATCAAGTGCGGCCCATCGTCCGGGAACTTCTTGCCGAGCGCGGAAGCGGCCGTGAGAAAGCCCGCATGGCGGCCCATCACCACGCCCACATACACGCCGGGCAGGGAAGCGTTGTCCAGATTGGCGCCGGCGAAAGCCTGGGCCACGAAGCGCGCGGCTGAGGGGAAGCCGGGCGTGTGGTCGTTGCCGACCAGGTCGTTGTCGATGGTCTTGGGGATATGGATGGCGCGCAGCGGATAGCCGGCCGCGCGCGCCTGCTCGCTGACGATGCGCACCGTGTCCGAGGAGTCGTTGCCGCCGATGTAAAAGAAATGCTCGATCTCATGCGCGCGCAGCACCTTGAAAATCTCTTCGCAGTATTTCAGATCGGGCTTGTCGCGCGTGGAGCCGAGGGCAGAAGAGGGCGTGGCCGCCACCAGCTCCAGGTTATTGCTGGTTTCCTGGGTCAGGTCGAGAAAATCTTCGTTGACGATGCCGCGCACCCCGAACTGGGCGCCATAAACCCGCGTCACCTCGCGGAAGCGGCGTGCTTCCAGCGCCACGCCCACCAGCGACTGGTTGATGACGGCGGTCGGCCCGCCCCCCTGCGCCACCAGAATTTTTCCCGATCCCATGCTCTTTCCTCCCAGTGCTTGACGGAGCCGCCAGCTTACTCCGTTTTTGCCCCCGCGCCGATATTCCGGTCGAGGAATTTCTCCACCCGGCCCCAGAAATCGATGCGGTTTTTCGGCAAGGTCCAGCCATGGCCTTCCTCCGCGTATTCGATCCACTCGACGTCCTTGTTATGCGCTTTCACCGCGTCGCGGAACTTGGTGCCGTGGTAGATCGGCACGCGCTGGTCGGCGCCGCCATAGGCCAGCAGCAGGGGCTGGCGGATGCGCGCGGCTAGCAACAGCGGCGAGGTGGCATTCAACTGTTCGGCATCTTTTTCCGGATCGCCGATCAGCTGCGGCATGCCATATTCCTTCCATTGTTCCGGCAGATCGGAGACGGCGCTCCAGTGACCGGTATACATCAGCTGGATATCGGTGACGCCGACCCAGTTGATGCCGCACTTGAACAATTCTGGATTGCGCGCCAGACCCATCAGCGTGGCATAGCCGCCATAGCTGGCGCCGGCAATGCAGATGCGCTGCGGATCGGCCATGCCCTCAGCAATGGCCCAGCGCGCGCCGTCGGCGAGATCATCCTGCATCTTCAAGCCCCATTGTTTAAAGCCGGCGATGAAGTGGCGCGCGCCGAAACCGTCGCTGCCGCGAAATTCCGGTTCCAGCACGGTATAGCCGCGCGAGGCGAGGAACTGGGCATCGGTATCCCAGCCCCAGCTGCTGCCGCGCACCCAGGGGCCGCCATGCACCAGCACGACTAGGGGCAGCTTGCCGCCCAGTTTCTCCTTGGGGATGGTGAGGATGGCCGGAATCTCCAAGCCATCGCGGGCCTTGTAGCGTATGAACTTCCGCTGCGCCATCTCCGATGCCTTGATCTTGCTATAGCTTTCCCCGACTTTGGTCAGCGCTTTCGTCTTCTGGTTGTAGACGAAGACCACCGGCGGCTGGCGATCGGAATAGGCGGTAACGAGCACATTTGGCGTTTCCGGCTGAGTCGGCAGCGTCAGTAGATTGACCGTGGTGCGTAGCTTGGCGTCGACGTCTGCCTGCATCTGTTTCATGTCTGAATCGAGCCATAGCGTATCCCGCGATTCCCCTGTGTAGCGAAAGCCCAGGAGCTTCTCCTTGTTAAAGATCAGGTAGCCGGTGAAGTCGAAACCTTCCAGCTCGATCAAAGGAGCGTCGTTGACCTTGCCCTTGGCGATGTCGAAAGTATGCACCGCAGCTTTGTCTTTCCCTCCATGGCTGATTACATAGAGCACGCCGTCCGGACCAAAACTCAGTGGCGTGAAGGAAGTCGTCGAGTGGGTATAGGTCGCGAATTCCGCCAGCTTGCGCCAGCCGGCTTTGCCGTTTGCCTCCTCGCTTAAATAAATGGAGCTGACTCCTTTTTCCGAACCCCAGGTCAGCCGGGGTTCGCCATTCTGGTCAAGTAGCCAGCCTGAGGTATAAGTTGGCCGGCTCACCGGCGAAGTTTGGCCGGTACGGGTATTCAGGCGCAGCAAGCCTTCGTAACGCAGGTCGCCGGGAATATTGATTTCAAGATTACGCACATAGACATAATCGGATTTTTGCGCGCCGTCCTGATACAGCATATAGGTATGCCAGGGCAGAAGCCTGACGATACTGCGCTCCTGGTAAAAAGCGCCATCCCGGTCCGCCAATTGGCGATAATTTTTGCCGTCGCGATCCACTGCGTACAGGCCGGGGGCATAGCGTGCATCGCCCTGGCCGATGCGTTTGTCGGTGGAGTTGAATAATAAGCGCTCCTCGTTGACCCAGGAGATGTTGCCAATATCCGCATCGGCGAATTGCGCCACCAGTGCTGCGCTGCCGTCGGCTAGGTTGAGTACCGCCAGCCCTTGGCGCCGCCCCTGGCTAGCCACCTTGGTCGCTAGAAAACGCCCGCTGGGCGACAGGATGGCGCCGCTAAATTCGGGATTCTCAAAGAAGTGTTGAATGGGTATGGACGGCGTGGCCGCCCATGCCGAGGATAGTGAGTGAAAAACTATTGCGCCAAATAGCGCCGCAACGCACAGAACGCGAGAGTTCATAAATGGAAGGAGGGTTTGGTTGATTTTTAAATAACCCTGCCATCATATCGCGTAAGTTGTAAATTTTGTAATTATCTGTAACTATTTTTCGATGAGAGGCGCTTATTTTTTCTCCGCCCCCGCGCCGATATTCCGGTCGAGGAATTTCTCGACCCGGCCCCAGAAGTCGATGCGGTTTTTCGGCAAGGTCCAGCCATGGCCTTCTTCCGCGTATTCGACCCACTCGACATCCTTGTTATGTGCTTTCACCGCGTCGCGGAACTTGGTGCCGTGGTAGATCGGCACACGCTGGTCGGCGCCGCCATAGGCTAGCAGCAGGGGCTGGCGGATGCGCGCGGCCAGCAGCAGCGGCGAGGTGGCTTTCAACTGCTCCGCGTCTTTTTCCGGATCGCCGATCAGCTGCGGCATGCCGTATTCCTTCCATTGTTCCGACAGGTCGGAAATGGCGCTCCAGTGGCCGCTGTACATCAGCTGGATGTCGGTGACGCCGACCCAGTTGACGCCGCATTTGAACAGCTCGGGATTGCGCGCCAGACCCATCAGCGTGGCATAGCCGCCATAGCTGGCGCCGGCGATGCAGATGCGCTGCGCATCAGCCACGCCCTCGGCGATGGCCCACTTGGCGCCGTCGGCGATATCGTCCTGCATCTTCAAGCCCCATTGCTTGAAGCCGGCCTGCAGATGGCGCCCGCCAAAGCCGGTGCTGCCGCGGAATTCCGGTTCCAGCACGGCATAGCCGCGCGAGGCGAGGAACTGGGCGTCGGCATCCCAGCCCCAGCTGCTGCCGCGTACCCAGGGGCCGCCGTGCACCAGCACCACCAGCGGCAGTTTCTGGCCTTCCTTGTCATTGGGCAGGGTCAAGAGGGCGGGAATCTCCAGGCCGTCGCGCGCCTTGTAGCGCAGGAAGCGCTGGCCCGCCATCTCGGAAGCGCGGATCTGGGGGCGGCTGTCGCCGACCTTGTTGAAGGTCTTGCTCTCGCTGTTATAGATCAGGGTCACGGTGGGCTGGCGGTCGGAATAGGCGCGCACCAGCACATTCGGCGTTTCCGGACGGCTCGGCACGGTCAGCAGATTGACCGTGTTCGGCAGCTTGGCGTCGATCTCGGCCTGCATCTGCTTCATGTCCGGGTCCAGCCAAAGCGTGTCGCGCGCTTCGCGCACATAGCGGATGCCGAGCAGCTTGCCGCGCCCGAAAATCAGGTGGCCGGAAAAATCGAAGCCGTCCAGCTGGATCAGGGGTTTGGCGCTGACCTGGCCAGTGGCCAGGTCCAGGGTATGCACCGCCTTCTTGTCGTTCCCGGCATGGTAGCTGACCACATACAGAGTGCCGTCCGGGCCGAAGGCGAGCGGATCGAAGCCCTGTTTGGCCACGCCATAGGCATTGAAGGAAGCCAGCTTGCGCCAACTGCCTTTCTCGCCGTCCTGTTCGCGCAGATAAATGGTCTGGACGCCTTTTTCGTGGCCCCAGGTCAGGCGCGGTTCGCCCTTATCGTCCAGCATCCAGCCGCGCGTATCGGCTGGCCGGCCGAAGGAGGTCACATGGCCGTTGCGCGTATTCAGGCGCAGCAATTCCTCGTAGCGCAGTTCGCCCGGGCCATCCATTTTCTGGCTGCGCACATAGACGTAGTCGGAATTCTGCGCGCCGCGTTGTTCCATCATGAACGTATGCCAGGGCAGCAGGCGCGCCGCGCTGGAGGGCTGGACGAAGCTGGCGTTGCGGTTGACCAGCTGGCGGAAATTCTTGCCGTCGCGGTCGACCGCGAACAGGCCGGGCGCGAAGCGGCGGTAGCCCTCGCCGCTGCGCTTGTCGATGGTGTCGAACAGCAGCCTGTCCTCATTGACCCACTGCACATGATCGACATCGACGTCGGCGAAGCGGGCCACCACCTGCACCGAGATCTGGCTCAGATCGACCACGGCGAGCCCTTCGCGCCGGTCGGCGCCGCCCACCTTGGCCGCCAGGAATTTGCCGCTGGGCGAGAGCACGGCTTCGCCGAAGTCGGCGTTGTCGAAGAAGGCGGCCAGCGGCACCGGGGCGGCGGCTTGGCTGGCGGCTGGCGCCGCCAGACCGATGCCCAGGCAGACGGCCAGCAGGAGGGAGGAAAGTTTCAAGGTAAGGCCTTCTGTATCGGGGCAGCGCTGGGCTGCGGGGATGCGGGTGAAACGGTGGGCGCGGGGCCGAGCTGGCGCGCCAGGAATTGTTCGGCGCGGCGCCAGAAATCGATGCGCTGGGCTTGCGTGCCGCGCTCATCGCCAGGATAGATGATGAGTTCGACATGCGGGTTGCCGGCCTGGACGGCGTCGCGCAGGCGCTCGCCGTGGGCGAGGCCGACATACTCGTTCGTCACGCCATAGGCCATCAGCAGCGGCTGTTTCAGGCGCGCCGCCTGCGCCAGCGGGGAAGTGGCGTGCAGGCGCTCCGCATCCTTATCCAGCTCGCCGATGGTCTGCGGCATGCCATAGCGGGTCCAGGAGGCGGTGGTGGGGGAGCGCATCTTCTGCCTATCGTCATACATCAGCTTGAAATCCGTGTAGCCGTCGCGGCTGATGCCGCAGCGGAACAACGCAGGGTCCTTGATCAAGCCCATCAGCGTCGCATAGCCGCCGTAGGCGCTGCCCAGCAGGCAGATGCGCTGCGGATCGGCATAGCCTTGGGCGATGGCCCAGCGTGCGCCGTCGGCCAGATCATCTTGCATGGCCAGGCCCCACTGCTTCAGGCCGGCGCGCAGGTGGCGCTGGCCGAAGCCGCTGCTGCCGCGAAATTCCGGCTCCAGCACCGCGTAGCCGCGCGAGGCCAGGAATTGCGTTTCCGGGCTCCAGCCCCACTCGCCGCCGCGCTGATGCGGCCCGGCATGGACCATGACGATCAGGGGCAGTTTGCGGCCGGCGGCATTGGGCGGCAGGGTCAGCAGCGCTGGAATGCTCATACCGTCGCGTGCCGGATAGCGCAGGACTTGCTGGTAGGCCATCTGCTCCGGTTTGATGCGGCTGTGAGAGGAGCCGACCAGGCGCAGCCGCTTGCTGGGCAGATGGTAGACATAGCTGCGGGTAGGCTGACGGTCGGAATAGCTCTGGACCAGCAGGTTGGCCGCCGCCGGGCTGGCAGCTGGGCTCAGCACGTTGACCGTGTCCGGCAGTTGGGCGTCGATCTCGGCCTGCAAGGCCTTCATGGCCGGGTCCAGCCACAACGTACCCATGGCATCGCTGACATAGTGCATGCCGAGTAGCTGGTTTTTCCTGAACAGCAAATCGCCGTTGAAATCATAGCCTTCCACGGCAATCAAGGGCTTGTCGCTGACCTTCCCGGTCCGCATGTCCAGTGTGTGCACGGCGTCGAAATCGCCGCCGCCGGCGCTGCGAACGTAGAGCTTGCCGTCGGCGCTCAGGGCCAACGGAGTCATGCTGTTTTCGGCGCTGTTCAGCAGAGGATAAGAGCCGAGCTCACGCCAGCTTGTCTTGTCGGCGCCGCGCACCTGGAGCCGGTAATGGCTGTTATCGCTGCTCATGCTCAGGCCTGGTTCGCCTTCGGTGTCGAGCCACCATTGGCTGGCATCGGGCGGCCCCGGCACGTACTGTTTGTCGCCGGTCAGCGTGTTCACGCGCCACAGGTCGGTATATAGGCGTTCGCCCGCGCCGGCGAGTTCCACCTTATACCGCAGCACATACACATATTCCGACTGCATGCTGGGGGCTTGCGCCATCATGAAGTGATTCCAGGGCAGCAGTCGGGGCTGCTCCTGCAGGCCGTTCCAGTAGCGGTTGACCAACTGGCGCGGTTTTCCGCCATCGCGGTCTACCGCGAATAGGCCGGGCAAGGGCTCGTGGGCCAGCACGGTCGAACTTTGCAGATCGAATAGCAGTCGCTCATTGTTAATCCATTGGAAGTAGCCGATGCTGTCTTGCGGGAATTGGGCCGCGACCTGGACTTTCTGCTTGTCCAGGTCCAGCACCACCAGCCGCGTCTTGCCCTTCTCGTCGCTGCTCTTCGCGGCCAGGAATTGGCCGTCGGGCGACAGGACGGCCGCGCTCAGTTCCGGGGTCTCAAAGAAATCCTCGATGGGGATGGACGGGCGCTGCGTGGGCGTTTCCGGCGCGGCGGCGGTGGGCCCGCTCAGGCCCATGAGGCAAAGAGTACTCAGCAGCGGCAAGGAACGGGTTCTCATGGCGGCTCAGGAAGTGAGAATTGATAGTGTTGGTGAATAGATAATTTCCCAACAGTATCACTCCCTTGCTGCTTTGGCAATGGTGGCTGGCTTCTAATGCGGCGGTGCGGCCTCGTCCGGGGCGCGCACATGGGCCAGCAGCGACAGACTGCGCCGGCCGGGCGGCGGCGTCAGCAGGCTGACCACGACCAGCACCAGCATGCCGGCCGGCACGCCGAAGATGCCGGCCGAGATCGGCGCGATATGGAACCACTGGCCGGCCGCGCCTTCGCCCAGCACCGGATGGGTGCGCAGCATGTAATAGATACACACGCCCAGGCCGCCCACCATGGCCGCCACCGCCCCGGCGCGGTTGGCGCGCGGCCAGAACACGCCCAGCACCAGCACCGGGAACAGGGTGGAGGCGGCCAGCGAGAAGGCGGCGCCGACCAGGGACAGGATGTCGCCCGGCTTGGTGGAGGCGGCATAGGCCGCGATGAAGGCCACGGCCAGCAGCAGCAGCTTGGAAATCGTCACCCGCTTCTGGGTCGAGGCGTTGGGATCGACGATCTTGTAATAGATATCGTGCGACAGCGCATTCGAGATCGCCAGCAGCAGGCCGTCGGCGGTGGAGAGGGCGGCCGCCAGCCCGCCCGCCGCCACCAGCCCCGAGATCACATAGGGCAGGCCGGCGATTTCCGGCGTGGCCAGCACCAGCACGTCGGCGTCGATGGCGATTTCGGCCAGCTGCACGATGCCGTCGCGGTTGATGTCGGTGATGCTGACCAGGGGATGCAGCTTGTCCACATTGGCCCAGTAGGAAATCCAGGTCGGCAGGCGCGAGAATTCGGTGCCGACCAGGGCGTGATAGATATCGTATTTGACCAGCACCGCCAGCGCCGGAATCGCCAGGTAAATCAGCAGGATGAAGAACAGGGTCCAGAACACCGACTGGCGCGCCTCGTGCACCGAGGGCGTGGTGTAGGAACGCATCAGGATGTGCGGCAGCGCGGCCGTGCCCAGCATCAGGCAGAAGGCCAGGGCCAGGAAGTTATTGCGCTTGATGTCCGACTGCTCGCGGTCGGCGCCGGGGAAGGGCTGGGCATGCGGTGCGAACGGACGGGCGCGGGCGCGGTTGTAGTCGCGCGCCGCGGTCCAGGCGGTGGCGGCCTCGTCCGCATTTTTGGGATAGGAGATCAGCGCGCGCTCGGCATTGCGCACCTCGGCCAGCGAGGCATTGCGCTGCTTCACGCTGTCGAGCTGGCGCTGGGCCTCCTGGCGGCCCGCTTCCCAGGAGGCGGGCAGGGCGCGCAGGCGCTGCTCGTACTCCTCGGCGCGCTGGGCGAAGATGGCGCGCACCTCGCGCTCCTTGCTGTCGTCCTTCAGCACCGCTTCGCGCGCGCTGATTTCCGGCAGCAGCTTGCCGTAGGCCACCAGCGGCACCGGATTGCCGCCATGCTTGGCCGACATCCACATCACGGGAATTAGGAAGGCCACCAGGATGATGATGTACTGCGCCACCTGGGTCCAGGTGATGGCGCGCATGCCGCCCAGGAAGGAACAGACCAGGATGCTGGCCAGGCCGAGGAAGATGCCGACCGAGAAGTCGACGCCGGTGAAGCGCGAGGCAATCAGCCCCACGGCGTAAATCTGCGCCACCACATAGATGAAGGACACCATGATGGTGGCCGCCACGCCGAGCATGCGCACCAGGCGGCCGTTGTCGGCGTCGCCGTAGCGTGCCGCCAGGAAGTCGGGAATCGTGTACTGGCCGAATTTGCGCAGATACGGTGCGATCAGCAGCGCCACCAGGCAATAACCGCCGGTCCAGCCCATGATATAGGCCAGGCCGTCGAAGCCATAGTGGTACAGCCCGCCCGCCAGGCTGATGAAGCTGGCCGCCGAAATCCAGTCGGCCGCCGTCGCCATGCCGTTGTACAGGGCCGGCACGCGCCGCCCCGCCACATAGTATTCCGTCACCTTGGAGGTACGGCTGACCACGCCGATCAGCGCATACAGCACGATGGTGGCGACCATGAAGAGATAACCGATCCACACGCGCGGCATGCCTTCTTTTTCCAGCACGGCCAGGGCCACCAGGAAACCGGCGAAGCACAGCGTGAATACCGCGTAGTAATGGGTGATGCGCTGGAAATAGCTGCGCGGCTGGCTCATCGGGCCTGCTCCAGGGCTTGCACCTGCGCCGCATACTGGCGGTCGAGGCGGCGCATGCGCCAGGTATACAGGGCGATGATGGCCAGGTAGACCAGCGACGCGCCCTGGGCCGCCATATAGAAGGAGAGCGGCCAGCCGAAAAGCGTCAGCCCGCTCAGCTCGCGCGCGAAGAAGACGGCGCAGAAACCGGTCAGCAGCCAGGCCAGCAAGAGCGCGGCGGTCAGGCGGCGGGTCTGGCGCCAGTGGCGCGCGCGCGGCGTGTCATCCATAGTAAGGGTCTTCCTCCGCAAGCGGGGCGGGCGGCGCCAGCAGCGGGAAGCTGACGCGGAACAGGCTGCCGGGCAGCTTGGGATTGCCGGCGCGCGGGTTGGCAAAGATATCGACTTCGGCCGCGTGCTGCTGGGCGATCTCGCGCACGATGGCCAGGCCCAGGCCGCTGCCCGGCATATTGCTGCCGAGGATGCGGTAAAAGCGTTCGAAAATATGCGGCCGTTCGGCGGCCGGGATGCCGGGACCGGTATCCTCGACTTCCAGCATGGCCTGGGCGGCGTCGCTGCGCACGCGCACCGTGACGCTGCCGCCGGCCGGCGTGTAGCGCAGCGCATTGTCGATCAGGTTGGACAGCATTTCGCGCAGCATCAGGGAATTGCCCTGGATGCGCACTTCCTCGGCCGGCCCTTCAAAGCCGAGGTCGATGCGGTAATTGAAGGACGCCTGCACCCAGTCGTGCACCGTGCTGCGCGCCAGCTCGCCCAGCTCGACCGCCACATGCACCGCGCCGGCCTGCGGCTGGTGCTCGGCGCGCGCCAGGGCCAGCAGCTGGTTGACCAGGCGCGTGGCCGCTTCCGAACTCTTGGCCAGCTGTTCCAGCGAACGGTGGATTTCCTGCTGGTCGGTCTGGCGCAGCGCCAGCTCGGACTGGGTGCGCATGCCGGCCAGCGGCGTTTTCATCTGGTGGGCGGCGTCGGCGATGAAGCGTTTTTGCATCTCCATCGATTGCGCCAGCCGCGCCAGCATCTCATTGAGCGAGGTGACCAGGGGTGTGATTTCCTCCGGCACCTGGTTCGGTTCGATCGGGCTCAGGTCGTCCGAGCGGCGCGCGCGTATGCGTTCCTGCAATTCGGCCAGCGGCGACAGGCCGCGCGAGAGCGCGAACCAGACCAGGGCCAGCACCACGGGCAGGATGATGAACTGGGGCAGGATCACGCCCTTGATGATTTCGTTGGCCAGCTTGGCGCGCTTTTCCAGCGTCTCGGCCACCTGCACCAGGGCCAACTGTGGTGCCGGCACCTGGCCGGGCGCGCCCAGGTTCACATAGGCATAGGCGATGCGGATGGGCGTGCCGTGCAGGGTCTCGTTGCGGAAGTGGACGGCGCCGGCGCGCACGTCTTCCTCGTCCTCGCGCGGGCGCGGCAGGTCGCGGTCGCCGTCCAGCACAATGCCATTGCCGCCCACGATCTGGAAATACACGCTGTCGATATCGTCGGCGCGCAGGATGTCGCGCGCCGCGCCCGGCAGCCGCGGCGCCGGCACGCCGTCGACGCTGCGCACTTGCTGGCTGAGCACGGTCACGCTGTCTTCCAGCGCATGGTCGAAGGGTTGGTTGGCGATGGACTTGGCCACCAGATAGGTGATGGCGATGCTCATCGGCCACAGCAGTAGCAGCGGGGCCAGCATCCAGTCCAGGATTTCGCCGAACAGCGAGTGCTGGACTTCATTGCTGTGGCCGGCCGACGGCAAATCCCAGGCGGCCTGGCTGGCCGCGCCTTCCTCGTCCGCCTCGGCCGCGCGTGGACTCACTTGGTCTCGGCCCCCGTGCCCGGATTGAATTTTTCCAGGCAGTAGCCGAGGCCGCGCACGGTGGCGATACGGATGCCGCCCACCTCGATCTTCTTGCGCAGCCGGTGCACATACACCTCGATGGCGTTATTGCTGACTTCCTCGCCCCACTCGCACAGATGGTCGACCAGCTGCTCCTTCGACACCAGGCGGCCGCTGCGCGCCAAAAGGATTTCCAGCAAGCCCAGTTCGCGCGCCGACAATTCCAGCATCTGTTCGTGGATATAGGCGCTGCGCCCGACCTGGTCATAGGTCAGCGGGCCGTGGCGCACGATGGCCGAGCCGCCGCCCTGGCCGCGCCGGGTCAGGGCGCGCACGCGCGCCTCCAGTTCCGACAGGGCGAAGGGTTTGGCCATATAATCGTCGGCCCCCAGGTCGAGGCCGTTGACGCGCTGCTCGACCGAATCGGCCGCCGTCAGGATCAGCACCGGCAGCAGCGAGGCGCGGGCGCGCAGCCGGCGCAGCACGTCCAGCCCGCTCATCTTGGGCAAGCCCAGGTCGAGGATCAGCAGGTCGAATTCCTGGGTGGACAGGGCGGCGTCGGCCTCCTGCCCGTTTTTGACGCAGTCGATGGCATAGCCCGACTGGCGCAGGGAACGGGTCAGGCCGTCGGCCAGCACGCTGTCATCTTCGGCAAGTAAAATACGCATCACGCAATCCGGCTCAAGAGACTTTCATTGTGTTTCATTTTACGCATTGTCGACAGCTTTTGATGTGGATTAAACCTGCCTGAAGAAGGTGCTTGCCAAAAGCACTGTTTTTTTATACAGTATCGCTTGTAGCGACACCAACCCACTGCGCGAAAGAAGATTATGGACGATAAAAAAGCTGTAGTACCGGCATCGGAAAAAGCCAAGGCGCTGGCCGCCGCGCTGGCCCAGATTGAGAAGCAGTTCGGCAAAGGCTCCGTGATGCGCATGGACGCGTCGGCGCCGATCGAGGAAGTGCAGACCGTCTCCACCGGCTCCCTGGGCCTGGATATCGCGCTGGGCGTGGGTGGCCTGCCGCGCGGCCGCGTGGTGGAAATCTACGGTCCCGAATCGTCCGGCAAGACCACGCTGACCCTGCAGACCATCGCCGAAATGCAGAAAATCGGCGGCACTTGCGCCTTTATCGACGCCGAACACGCGCTGGACGTGGGTTATGCGCAGAAACTGGGCGTGAACCTGCACGAGCTGCTGATCTCCCAGCCCGATACCGGCGAACAGGCGCTGGAAATCTGCGACGCCCTGGTACGCTCCGGCAGTGTCGACATGGTGGTGGTGGACTCGGTGGCGGCGCTGACCCCGCGCGCCGAGATCGAAGGCGATATGGGCGACTCCCTGCCGGGCCTGCAAGCCCGTCTGATGTCGCAAGCGCTGCGTAAGCTGACCGGCTCGATCAACCGCACCAATACCCTGGTCATCTTCATCAACCAGATCCGCATGAAGATCGGCGTCATGTTCGGCAGCCCGGAAACCACGACCGGCGGCAATGCGCTGAAATTCTACGCCTCCGTGCGCCTGGACATCCGCCGCACCGGCTCGATCAAGTCGGGCGACGAAGTGATCGGCAATGAAACCAAGGTCAAAGTGGTCAAGAACAAGATCGCGCCGCCGTTCAAGGAAGCCCACTTCGACATCCTGTATGGCGAAGGCACGTCGCGCGAAGGCGAGATCATCGACCTCGGCGTGGAAGCGAAGATCGTCGAGAAATCCGGTTCCTGGTACAGCTATAACGGCGAACGCATCGGCCAGGGCAAGGACAACGCCCGCATCTACCTGAAAGAGCGTCCAGCGCTGGCGCGCGAGATCGAGAACAAGGTGCGCGCTTCGCTCGGCGTGCGCGAACTGCCGCCGGCCAGTGGCGACGACGACGGCGATGCGCCGGCGCCGAAGCTGAAGGCCGTCGACTAAGACCGCGTCCCGGTTTGAACCCATCGCCACCGTCCCGCCGCGCGCGGCGCGGTGGCGATTGCATTTGGAGTACAGGATATGCCCCTCCCGCCCATCAGTCTGAAAGCGCGCGCCCTGCGCCTGCTGTCCACGCGCGAGCACAGCCGCCTGGAGCTGGGCCGCAAGCTGGCCCGCTACGCCGAAGAGGGCGAGGAGGAGGTCGAAGCCCTGCTCAACTGGCTGGAACAGAATAAGTGGCTATCGCAGGAACGCTTTTCCGAATCGCTGATCCACCGCCGCGCCGCGCGCTACGGCAATAGCCGCATCGTGGCCGAACTGCAAAGTCACGGCATCGGCGGCGAAGCCCTGCAGGAACTCAAAGCCGGCCTGGCCGAGGATGAGGTGGCGCGCTGCTGCGAAGTCTGGCGCCGCAAATTCGGCGCCGTGGCCGAAGACGCCGAAGGCCGCAGCAAGCAGATGCGTTTCCTGATCGGCCGCGGCTTTTCCCAGCGCGCCGTGAAAGCCGCCATGCGCGGCTACGACCCGGACGAGGAATACTGAGCGGCCGTGTCACACCCGGCGGCACTGCTTTTTTCGCGCAGGAATCATGCGTTGTGCTACACTTTTGGGGTTTTATGCAGCACCGCGGGTGCGGTGGGTTGTCCGTAGAAGCTGCGGCAACGTGCTTAACAGTACATCGCTGCTTACTAATTGCGCCGCGCGAGCGGCACCGTCTTATGTCCCTGTCAACTCCAGTCTCCCGACGTGAGCTGCGCCATACGCGCGCCATAGACATCCGAGCGTTCGCGCGCGACGATGGCCTGTGGGATCTTGACGCCCATATCACGGACATCAAAGTAAAGGACACCCTGCTGGCTTCCGGCCAGCGTCCGGGCGGCCAGCCTCTGCATGACCTGTGGCTGCGCATCACCGTGGACCTCCAGCTCACCATCGTCGCCGCCGAAGCGGTATCGGACGCCGTGCCTTATCCCGGCTTCTGCAATACCATCGGCCCGGCATATGCGCAGCTGGTCGGCTTGAACCTGATGAAGGGCTTCCGCCAGGAGCTGAAGCAGCGGCTGGCAGGCATTGCCGGCTGTACCCATCTGACGGAACTGGCCCAGATCCTGCCCACGGCCGCCGTGCAAGCTTTTGCCAGCGATGTCTGGCCCACGCACGACGCCGCCAGCGTCACTCCCCAAACCAGCACCCAACCGTTCCAGCTCGACCGCTGCCACGCCCTGCGCACCGATGGCGGCGCCGTGGCGCAGTTTTATCCGCGCTGGGCGGCCACGCCTGGGGCCAGTGTCTAGGTCCAGCTGCGCTGCATGAGCTGTCTATTTTTGTAACATTAACCGTATTTCACATCAGTATCAGAAGAAGGGAAGCCAGCATGAAAATCCATGAGTATCAAGGCAAAGAGATCCTCCGAAAATTCGGAGTGACGGTTCCGCGCGGCATTCCGTGCATGTCTGTGGAAGAAGCAGTCAAAGCTGCTGAAACCCTGGGCGGCCCGGTGTGGGTGGTGAAGGCGCAGATCCATGCTGGCGGCCGCGGCAAAGGCGGCGGCGTGAAGGTAGCCAAGTCCATGGAACAAGTGAAAGAGTACGCTGACCAGATCATGGGCATGCAGCTGGTGACCCACCAGACCGGCCCTGAAGGCCAGAAAGTGCGCCGCCTGATGATCGAAGAAGGCGCCGACATCAAGAAAGAACTGTACGTTTCCCTGGTAACCGACCGCGTCACCCAGCGCGTGGTGCTGATGGCCTCCTCTGAAGGCGGCATGGACATCGAAGAAGTTGCTGAAAAACACCCAGAACTGATCCACAACGTGGTGATCGATCCGGCCGTGGGCCTGACCGACGCCGACGCCGACGACGTGGCCGCCAAGATCGGCGTGCCAGCCGAATCGATCGCCGACGCCCGCGCCAACCTGCAAGGCCTGTACAAAGCCTACTGGGAAACCGACGCTTCGCTGGCTGAAATCAACCCGCTGATCCTGACCGGTTCCGGCAAAGTGATCGCCCTGGACGCCAAGTTCAACTTCGACGCCAACGCCCTGTTCCGTCATCCGGAAATCGTCGCTTACCGCGACCTGGACGAAGAAGATCCAGCCGAAGTCGAAGCTTCGAAATTCGATCTGGCCTACATCTCCCTGGACGGCAATATCGGCTGCCTGGTGAACGGCGCCGGTCTGGCCATGGCGACCATGGACACCATCAAACTGTTCGGCGGCGAACCTGCCAACTTCCTGGACGTGGGCGGTGGCGCAACGGCCGAGAAAGTGACCGAAGCGTTCAAGATCATGCTGAAAAACCCAGAACTGAAAGCCATTCTGGTGAACATCTTCGGCGGCATCATGCGCTGCGACGTGATCGCCGAAGGCGTGATCACCGCTTCCAAAGCCGTGTCCCTGAACGTGCCGCTGGTGGTCCGCATGAAGGGCACCAACGAAGACCTGGGCAAGAAGATGCTGGCCGACTCCGGTCTGCCTATCATCGCCGCCGACACCATGGAAGACGCAGCCAAGAGCGTTGTTGCAGCCGCTGCCGGTAAATAATTAAGGAATCAACATGTCTATTCTGATCAATAAAGACACCAAAGTCATCACCCAGGGTATCACCGGCAAAACCGGCCAGTTCCACACCCGTATGTGCCGCGAATACGCGAACGGCAAAAACGCCTTCGTTGCTGGCGTGAACCCGAAGAAAGCCGGCGAAGACTTCGAAGGCATTCCTATCTACGCTTCCGTCAAAGAAGCCAAATCGGAAACCGGCGCGACCGTTTCCGTGATCTACGTTCCACCAGCAGGCGCGGCCGCCGCGATCTGGGAAGCCGTGGAAGCCGAGCTGGACCTGGCAATTTGCATCACCGAAGGCATTCCAGTCCGCGACATGATGGAAGTCAAAGACCGCATGGCCAAAGCCAATTCCAAGACCCTGCTGCTGGGCCCGAACTGCCCAGGCCTGATCACCCCTGACGAAATCAAGATCGGCATCATGCCAGGTCACATCCACCGTAAAGGCCGCATCGGCGTGGTGTCCCGTTCGGGCACCCTGACCTATGAAGCCGTGGCGCAGCTGACCGCGCTGGGCCTGGGCCAATCGTCGGCCGTGGGCATCGGCGGCGACCCGATCAACGGTCTGAAGCACATCGACGTGATGAAAGCCTTCAACGACGATCCAGACACCGACGCGGTCATCATGATCGGCGAAATCGGCGGTCCAGACGAAGCCAATGCGGCCCGTTGGATCAAGGACAATATGAAGAAACCAGTGGTCGGCTTCATCGCCGGCGTTACCGCTCCTCCGGGCAAGCGCATGGGCCACGCCGGCGCGCTGATCTCCGGCGGCGCCGACACCGCGCAAGCCAAACTGGAAATCATGGAAGCCTGCGGCATCACTGTAACCAAAAACCCGTCCGAAATGGCGCGTCTGCTGAAAGCAATGCTGTAATATTGCCTGCTTTGCAGTAATAATAGCGGGGAGCTTCGGCTCCCCGTTTTTATTTTCCGGAGGCGGATTTGGCGAAGATTATCGTGTCGCGGGACGGCGTGGTGGAACAGCAGATCCAGCTCAGCAAGGAAAGCATGAGCGTGGGCCGCCATCGCCACAACGATATTGTGCTCAACCATCCGGCCGTCAGCGGCCAGCACGCCCTGATCACCACCATCCTCGACGATTCCTTCCTGGAAGACTTGCATAGCACCAATGGCACCTTCGTCAACGGCCACCGCATCGGCAAGCATTTCCTGCAGCACAAAGACCTGATCAAGCTGGCCAAGTACCAGATCGAATTCCTGGCCGACGGCATCCGGCCGCTGGCCGCCGCCCAAGCCGCCAGCCAGCCCGCGGCGTCCGCCCCATCCTCGGCCGAAGGCCCGCCGGCCCGTATCGAAGTTTTAAATGGCAGCAATATGGGCAAACAGCTCACTTTGCTCAAAACCTTGACCTCGCTCGGCCGACCCGGCGTGCAGGTGGTGGTCATCGCCCGCGCGGCGGGCGGCTACACCATCTCCCATGTCGAAGGCTTGGCTGCCCCCCTGCTCAACGGCGCCCCGCTCGGCCGCGCCGCCCAGCGCCTGCTGCCCGACGATGTCATCGACCTCGGCGGCACCCTGATGGCTTTCCGCCTGCCCTGACAAAAATCGTCAGCTGACGTTTTTTGGCGGGCCTCGCTGACAAAAAACGGCAGGCTAGCATCTTAAAACTGACAATTCCTGCGCTTGGAAGGGGAAATATTGTCGCTCCGATAGAAAAAATGGGCTGGCACGGCGATTGCACTATGTCCTGTGTCTCACCCAATTTTTAGTCTTTCACCTGAGGAGCAACAAAATGAAATCCATGAAAATGATGAAGCAACAAGCTCAAGCCGGCTTCACCCTGATCGAACTGATGATCGTCGTTGCCATCATCGGTATTCTGGCTGCGGTGGCGATTCCTGCCTACAGCGACTACACCGCCAAAGCCAAGACCGCCAATGCGATTTCCGCGGCCGACTCGCTGAAAACGGCGGTTGCCCTGTGCGCCCAGGAAAACGGCGGCGACCTGACCAAGTGCGATAGCGACAGCAATGGCGTGCCGAAGGATTCCGACTTCAAAGCCACCAAGGAAGTCGCTTCCGCCGCCGTGGCCGATGGCGTGATCACCCTGACTCTGGCTACCGGCATCGCCACCGACGTCGATGGCAAAACCATCACCTTCACCCCGACTCTGACGGCCAACAACAGCACCATGACCTGGAAGACCGAAACGACGTCCACCAACAAGGCAGTCAAAGCCGCAGTTGAGAAAAACAATATCTGATCTGGCTTAGCCGGATAGCAAAAACCGGGCTGCGGCCCGGTTTTTTTTGTTCAAACGATTTTCTGGCGGTCGGCGATCAGCGCCTCGTAGGTGAGGTTTTGCAGCATGGTGTAATGCACCGGATCGAGATCGACGAATTGCACGCCATAGCTGAACACTTCCTCCGCCGCCACGCTGGCCGGCTTCAGCACCGTCATATTCCGGATCAGCGCCTTGGCGCCGATGCGCACCTGGCGCTGGCCTGGCTGGCTGAGCAGCGTAAACGTCAAATCGACCACGCCCTCGTCCTGGTGCAGCTTGCGCTGCGACTCGATCAGCGCGCCCGAGACGCTCAGATTGACGAGGAAGACCGAGAGCGAGCTGCCATCGTCGCAGCCCACCTGGGCCGGAATATCGACCTTGACGCGCATCGCCGCGCGCAAGCTGGTGCCCTGGATATTGCGCGGGAAGGAGAGGTGGGCATAGAACAGGGGGCGGCCGAACACGCGTTCGACGGTGCAGGGGAAGGCGCACACATTCACGCCGGAAAACACGCGGATGGTGAGCTTATCGTTTTCGTGGAGGGCGATCGGCGCGCCGTTTTCGAACGGCACTTTGACGATCAGGTATTCATCCTTGAGCCAGCCGATGATGGTGGAAAAATGCTGGACCGGCTTGATGCTGCGGTGGGTGATGAACTGGATGCGTCCACCGACCTGCAGATTCATCTGCTCGAACTCATATCCCTGCGTCTTCGCCTCGCCCGCCGCTGCCCCACCGCTCACTGGATTGCCTTTTTTGAATGGCCGATCCGCCGATTATAAGCCTTTGACAACACTTTTGACACTGTGGCAAGTAACCAACGCTCACGGCAGCAAGCTCATCCCTTTTTGCCTGGCATTCCTTTGAGCGCCGTCGCTAAGGCGTCGCCTACGGCTTTGACCATTTCCACGCCAGGCCAGGGAACCGAATTATCGGCGTCCTTGCTTGCTTTGCCTCCGCTAACTCCTTCCACAGATAAGGAATAGGTTGCGCGCAGCAGGGAAATGGCGAGTATGGCAATCGCAATGACCAATACACTTACCACCGCGACCACCGAATTGCCGATTGAAGAAATATCGACGCTGATGGCGGCATGCAGTTGTGACGGATTGCTGGTTTTGCTTGTGATGGCGTCTGCTACTGGCTTATCCGTGGCCGGGGCGGCGGTGGATATGCCGTTTGCCTGAGTAGCTGGAGCCGTGGCCACCAGCTCTTTCAGGTTGATTGCGGGCGTGGCCTTATCAATTTGCCTTGTGAATGAATGGAGGGTGCAGCCCAAGGCGATAATCAGACTCAGCAGCGTCCCGATGAGAACAAAAGTGGCCGCCGTGCGCAGCCGGTGAATGTCGTTGATTTGCTTATGAAAAAAATCAACGCCCTGCTTGGTTTGCCAATCCAGATCTTCTCCACCCGCGAGATCTTCCGTGGGGTGCGGGAGGAGAGCGGGGTGCTCAGGCGCTTCTGCGCTTCCTGCGAAATCCGATGGCGGATTGCTCATAGGCTGAGACTCAGATTACTCAGGCGGTGTCCCATGGCGACCTTGGAGACCGCAAAGATATTAGCGAGCTCGTCCAAGGAATTCGAACCTGCAAGTGCCATGGACTTGACCACATGAGCGGGCATCAGCAATTCTGCAGCAAACCTGTTGGCCTGCTGTTCGATAGGACTGCTATTTTTCGAGCCAAAGCTGGCTGGATAATCGCGCGGGGCATCCTGATGGCCCAGCACGTAATGCCCCAGTTCATGGGCGACCGTAAAGCGCCGCCTCACCAGCGAATCGTTCACATTGTATTCAATGGTCGGCTTGCCGTTGCGAACTGAAAAAAAACCGCTGAAATTGTAGCCTTCATCGCCGGCGCCGCCTCTGCCCACCATGGCCATTTGCATGCGTTCGGCGATTTGCTCCGGGCGCACAGGAAGACGCCCGTCCCAATACCGCTCCAGGATTTCTATTGCGGCCTCGCTGCCGGTGCGAGGGCGAACTATGGTTACCGCCATCTCAATATCTCCGTCGTGCGAGGAAAAAACCAATATTGCAAATCATACTAAATGCAAAGCCATGCCATAGCAATAAATTGCACTGTTTATTCATACAGTATAGCAGGCGGTGCGCGCCGCGCAATCAGGCGGACCAATCCCCCGACTTGCCGCCATGCTTCTCGCGCACGCGGATCTCGCCCATCACCATGCCCTTGTCCACCGCCTTGCACATATCGTAGACCGTGAGCAGGCCAACCTGCACGGCCGTCAGCGCTTCCATCTCGACCCCGGTCTTGCCATAGGTTTCGACCTGGGCGCGGCAGTGCACGCTGGAGGCGGCCTCATCGGTTTCGAAATCGACCGTGACGCGGGTCAGGGCCAGCGGGTGGCACAGCGGCACCAGGTCGCTGGTCTTTTTCGCGCCCATGATGGCGGCAATGCGGGCGATGCCCAGTACATCCCCCTTTTTGGCCGTTCCCGCTAGAATAATGGCAAGGGTTTCCGCTTTCATGCGGATACTGCCGGTCGCCACGGCGATACGGTGGGTTTCCTGTTTGGCGCCAACGTCCACCATATGGGCTTGGCCGGATGCGTCGAAGTGGGTGAGCTGGTCGGGATTCTGGTCGTTCATCGCGCAAAAAAGCAAAGGCCGCGTGCGGCCGGGTCTTAAGAATGTACAGGTATGATAGCACCGTGAATGCAAACCGTTTCCCCCTCCGCCTGCTGAGTTCTCTCGCCGCCTCCCTGCTGCTCGCCTTTCCGCTGGCGACGGCGCAAACCCAATTGCCCGCCTCCAAAACGCCGAACCTGCCCAATCTGGGCGAGGCGGCCAGCGAAGACTTGTCGCCGGTGATGGAGCGCAAGCTGGGCGAGGAAATCATGCGCGATATCCGCCGCGACCACGATTACCTGGACGATCCGCCCATCCTCGAATACCTGAATAATCTGGGTAATATCCTGGTGACGGCGCGTCCCGGCGCGCGCGGCGACGCCAATTTCAATTACAACTTCTTCGCCGTGCGCGATCCGATGCTGAACGCCTTCGCACTGCCGGGCGGCTTTATCGCCGTGCACTCGGCCCTGCTGTTGGCGGCCCAGTCGGAATCCGAACTGGCCTCGGTGCTGTCGCACGAGATCGGCCACGTGGCGCAGCGCCATATCGCGCGCCAGCTGGGCCAGCAGCGCCAGGATTCGCTGATTCCGCTGGCGGCCATGATCCTCGCGGCGCTGGCGGCCAAGTCCAGCGGCGATGCGGCCATGGGCGTGTTCACGGCGGGGCAGGGCTTGGCCATCCAGCGCCAGCTCAATTTCGGCCGCGATGCCGAGCGCGAGGCTGATCGGGTCGGCTTCCAGATCATGGGCGAAGCCGGTTTCGATACCAGCGGCATGGTGGCCTTCTTCCAGCGCATGCAGACGGCCACGCGCAATTACAGCGACCTGCTGCCGGCCTATCTGCTGACCCACCCGCTGACCACCGAGCGTATCGCCGACATCCAGGCCCGCATCCGCGAGCAGCCGTACAAGCAGCGCCTGGACAACCTCGATTTCTTTCTGGTGCGTTCGCGCGCCCGCGTGCTGCAGGACGAGAGCACCAAGGGCTTGGCCGAAGCCACGGCCTTCTTCGAAAACCAGATCGAACAGCAAAGCCGGCAGCAGATCGCGGCCGGCCAGTATGGCCTGGCCATGGTGGCGCTGAAAAAGCGCGACTTCGCCGCCGCCCAGAAGTGGCTGGAAAAATGCCGCGCCACCATCGACCGTCCACCGGCGCCGGGCGCCTTCAGCTCGCCGGTGCCGAAGGGGCAGACGGCCACGGTGCTGGCCTATCTATCGCTGGAAATCAAGCTGGAGCAGGAAGACAAGCCGGCCGTGATCCAGCAAGCCTTGCAGGAAGCCGAAACGGCCCATGTGCGCTTTCCGCTGTCGCGCGGCATCGTCTACCAGTATGCCGACGCGCTGATCAAATCCGGCAAGCTGGAGGATGCGGCGCGCTTCCTGCGCGACCAGGTGCAGCTCTACCGCGAAGAGCCGGAGCTGTACGACCTGCTGGCGCAAGCCTATTCCAAGCAGGGCAAGATCTCGCTGCAGCATATCGCGCTGGCCGAATCCTATGTGCTGCAAGGCGGCACCATGGCCGCCCTCGACCAGCTGGTGCTGGCGCGCAAGGCCAGCGACGCCTCCTTCTACGACCAGGCCGTGATCGATGCGCGCGAGCGCGAGCTGCAGGCGCGCCGCCGCGAAGCCATGGGCGAGAAGAAAAAAGACTAAGTCTGTTCCGGCGCCGGTTCAGGCAGGCGCACGAAGCCCAGACGGCGCGGCACATCGTCGTGCGCCAGCAGCTCGACCTTGAGGCGGCGTTCGCCGATATCCAGGGTCAGGTGGCCGGCGCCCGCGTGTTTGGCATCGAGCCAGGCCAGCAGGGCATCGTCGCTGGCCGGTTCGCCGTCCAGGCGCAGGCGTTCCAGCACTTCGGCCGTGTCGCGGTCGTCGAGCTGGGCCACATTATGGCCGCTGCGCAGGATCAGCTCGCCGCGCTCGGTGAGCCAGGCGCCATCGACCGGTCCCAGCGGATCGCCCGTGTGCAGCACAAAGCCTTGCGTCGGATCGGTGTGGGCGATGAAGGGCGTCGCCTCCAGGTTCAGGTAGACGCGTTGCGGCCCGTTCTGGAAATACCAGCAGCCGCGCTCGTCGCGCAGATAATTGCGCACGATAAAGCCCACCAGGGCCGGGTTGCTCAGCTTGTCGCCGGCCAAGTTGAGGTGCTGGGCGCGCTCGTCGCGCATGCGCCAGTGGCCGCGCGCATCGAGCGCCAGCCAGCCGTAGCAGTGGGGAACATTCGGCCACTTGGCCATCGCCTGTCGAACAATTTCATCCATGCCTTATGCCTCGCAAACGGAATCCGCGTGCGGCGCGCGGGTCGCGGCGCCGTCATGCAGGAAGTGTAACAGGCGGCGCGGCAGCCAGCCCAGGCTGCCCGGCAGGCGGCCGCTGGCAAAGCCCACGTGGCCGCCCTCGGCCGGGTAGTCGAGCAGCACCCGCGCCGCCGCCCGCCGCGGCAGGTGGATGCCGGGCAGGAAGGGATCGTTTTGCGCATTCAGCACCAGGGTCGGCACGGTGATATCGCCCAGCACATGGCGAGCGCTGGCGCGGTGCCAGTAATCGTCGGTATCGCGGTAGCCGTGCAGCGGCGCCGTCACCACATTGTCGAAAGCGTATAAATCATTGGCGCCGCGCAGCGCCTGCACATCGAACAGGCCGGGAAAGTGGGCCAGCTTGGCTTCGCACTTCGGTTTCAGCGTTTGCAGGAACATGCGCGTGTACAGGCGGTTGAGGCCGCTCGACAGCGCCTTGCCGCCGGCCGCCAGATCGAGCGGGGCCGAGACGGCGCAGGCGGCGTCGACCAGTTCGGCCTGGTGCTGGGATTCGCCCAGCCAGCGCAGCAGCACATTGCCGCCCAGCGAAACGCCGGTCGCGTAAAACTTGCCCGTGGCGCGCAGGTGCAGGCGGCGGATGATCCAGTCGGCTTCGGCCGCATCGCCGGAATGGTAGAAGCGCGGCGCGCGGTTGGCTTCGCCCGAGCAGCCGCGGAAGTGGGGCACGGCGCCCGACCAGCCGCGCGCAGCGACTTCGGCCATCATGGCGCGCGCGTAATGGCTGGCCGACGAGCCTTCCAGGCCGTGGAACATGAGCACGAAGGGTTGGTCCGGCGCGCCGTCGACGAAATCGACATCGATGAAATCGCCGTCCGGCGTGTCCCAGCGCTCGCGCCGCAGATGCACGGCCGGCTTCGGCAAGCACAGCGCCGGATAGATGGTTTGCAGATGGCCGTTAGGCAGCCAGCGGGGGGCGAGATAGTCCATGGCGCAGTCTTCTGTAAGGGGTCTGTCCCCGTTCGGGGACAGACCCCTTTTGCGCGGTTTTAGTGCAAGACTTGGGCATGCGGTTCATTCGGCACGGGGCCCGGCGCAACCGACACATGGTGCAGCACCATGCGCCAGCCCTTGGGCGTCTTGGCATAGACATTGGTGGCGAGCAGGTGGGCCGGCTCGCCGCTGGCGGCGGTCACACCCTCGACCACGGTGTGTACCGAACTCATCAGCGTATGGGTTTCGTGCAGCTGCGAGGGCAGGATGTGCAGGCCGCCCTGTTCCAGGATCATGGTCCAGGATTCGCGGATGGCGCGGTGGCCGATCAGGCGCGCGCCGCCCGGATGGATGCAGACGATTTCATCCTCATCGGACCAAAGGGCCATCAACGCCTCGATATCGGCCCGGTTCAGTGCATCGTAGAAAGCGGCCTCAACCTCGGCAGCGCTGCCGTTCAACTGCTTCTTTTTCATGCAAGCTCCAGGCCGCAAGGCCCGCCGTGTTTTAGTGGTGGGAGACGACGGTGCCCGGTTTCAGACGGTATTCGGTACCGCAGTATGGACATTTGGTGGCGCCATCCTTGAATTCCAGGAACACGCGCGGGTGCGAGGACCACAGCGGCATGGCCGGGTTAGGGCAGTGGGCCGGCAGGTCTTTGCCTTCGAGTTCGACTGGCTGGGTGGCGTTGCTCATCGTATTGTGCTCCGGGAGATCAAAAACCACGATTTTAACGGATATGCGCAGCAAGCAGAATTCATCGGTAAAATGATGGCTTCCCCAATGCAATCGCCCACACCGATAGATTTTGATGTGTGGTCTGAAAACCACATGAGTGAGCCCTTGTCCGAATCCCGTCCGCCCGCCGCTTTGCCGCACGTAAATGCCGATGCCCACCATGAAGCCTCGTGGCGGGAAGGCTTGAAAACCGGCACGCCCACGCTCTTCGGCATCGCCGCCTGGGGGCTGGTGGTCGGCATCGCCATGGTCAAGACCGGACTGACGGTGCCGCAAGCGCTGGGCATGACCCTGCTGGTTTTCGCCGGCTCGGCGCAACTGGCTTCGCTGCCCCTGATCGCGGCGAATGCGCCGATCTGGGTGATTTTCGCCACCGCCTTGGTGGTCAATCTGCGTTTCGTGATCTTTTCAGCCCTGCTGGCCCCGCATTTCTCGCACCTGCCCTGGCGCCAGCGCATTGCGCTCGGCTATGTTTCGGGCGATATGACGGTGGCGCTCTTCCTGCAGAAATACCCGAGCGAGGAACCGCAGCTGGGCAAGCTGTCCTATCTGAAAGGCTTGCTGTATCCGAACTGGGCGGCCTGGCAGGTTGGCTCCATCGCCGGCATCTTCCTCGGCAGCGCCGTACCGAGCGAGTGGGGACTGGGCTTTGCCGGCACGCTGGCGATCATCTGCATCACCGTGCCCATGGTGGCCAGCCGTCCCACCCTGGTCGGCGTGCTGGTGGCGGGCGTGGTGGCGGTGGCCGCCGCCGGCCTGCCTTACAAGCTGGGTCTGCTGGCCGCCGTGGTGGTCGGCATGGTTGCCGCCATGGCCACGGAAGAAATGCTGGCCAACCGCAAACTCAAAGGAAAGTAAGCATGTCTGACTGGGAAATCTGGGCCACCATCGGCGCGCTGGTACTGGCCACCGCCGCCACCCGCAGCTCCTTCTGGCTGGTGGGCCACCACATCACGATCCCGCGCCGCGTGCACGATATGCTGCGCTACGCCCCGGCCTGCGCGCTGGCAGCCATCATCGCGCCCGACCTGCTGCTCAACGAAGGCCAGCTGCAGCTCGAATTCGGCAATATCAAGCTGCTGGCCGGCATTGCCGCCATCGTCTACTACCTGTTGCGCCGGAATATGCTGGAAACCATCGTCTTTGGCATGGCGTTTTTCACCGGTCTGCGTCTCTTGCATTTGTTCTAATGAACGGGCTGGCGGGGCCGTGCTTAAGGTAGAATAGCGGTCTTTTCCAACTAACCGTCCTCTGGGTAGCCATGCAAGCTGTTCTGAACTTCATTCGTCTGCAGGATCTGGTCGCGCAAAACGCGCTGCAAGGCAAGCGGGTCTTCATCCGCGCCGATTTGAACGTGCCGCAAGATGATGCCGGCAAGATCACCGAAGATACGCGCATCCGCGCTTCCGTGCCGGCCATCCAGGCTGCCGTGGCTGCTGGCGCCAAGGTGATGGTGACGTCCCACCTGGGCCGTCCGACTGAGGGCGAATTCAAGCCGGAAGACAGCCTGGCGCCCGTCGCCGCCCGTCTGGCCGAGCTGCTGGGCCAGCCGGTGGAACTGAAACAGAACTGGGTCGACGGCGCCGGCCTGGACAAGCTGGCCAACGGTCAGGTGGTGCTGCTGGAAAACGTGCGCGTCAACAAGGGCGAAAAGAAGAACGCCGACGAGCTGGCCCAGAAAATGGCCAAGCTGTGCGACGTCTACGTCAACGACGCCTTCGGTACCGCCCACCGCGCCGAAGCGTCCACCCACGGCATCGCCAAATTCGCGCCGGTCGCTTGCGCCGGCCCGCTGCTGGCCGCCGAACTCGACGCGCTGGGCAAAGCCCTGGGCGCACCGGCCCGTCCGCTGCTGGCCATCGTCGCCGGCTCCAAGGTGTCGAGCAAGCTGTCGATCCTGAAATCGCTGGCCGACAAGGTGGACAACCTGATCGTCGGCGGAGGCATCGCCAACACCTTCATGCTGGCCGCCGGCCTGAAAATTGGCAAATCGCTGGCCGAAGCCGATCTGGTGGCTGAAGCCAAAGCCATCATCGACCTGATGGCCGCGCGCGGCGCGCAAGTGCCGATCCCGGTCGACGTGGTGTGCGCCAAGGAGTTCGCGCCCACCGCCGTCGCCACCGTCAAGGATGTGGCCGACGTGGCCGACGACGATATGATTCTCGACATCGGCCCGAAAACGGCCAAGCTGCTGGCTGAGCAGATCGGCGCCGCCGGCACCATCGTCTGGAACGGCCCGGTCGGCGTGTTCGAGTTCGACCAGTTCGGCGAAGGCACCAAGACCCTGGCTCTGGCCATTGCCGGTTCCAAGGGCTTCTCGATCGCCGGTGGCGGCGACACCCTGGCGGCGATTGCAAAATACGCTATTACCGATAAAATCGGCTATATCTCGACCGGCGGCGGCGCTTTCCTGGAATTCCTGGAAGGCAAGGTTCTGCCAGCGGTCGAAATCCTGGTTCAACGCAGCAAGCAGTAAATCCCGAAGGCGCAGTGCGGTCCGCACTGCGCTTTTTTCCTGTCGCTCACCGACCCGCCCTCACGCTGAATGAAGGAACCCTATGTCCCGTGGCACTAAAATCGTCGCAACCATCGGCCCTGCTTCCACCGACCTGAATGTTCTGATCCGCATGATCCGCGCTGGCGTGGATGTGGTGCGCCTGAACTTCTCACATGGCAAGGCCCAGGACCATATCGACCGCGCCAAGCTGGTGCGGCAGGCGGCGGCGGAGTGCGGCAAGGAAGTGGCGATCATGGCCGATATGCAGGGTCCGAAGATCCGCGTCGGCAAGTTCGAGAACAATAAGATCGACCTGGCCAACGGCGATAAATTCATTCTCGACGCCAAATGGGGCGAAAATGGCGAGCTGGGCAATCAGGAACGCGTCGGCCTCGACTACAAGAACCTGCCGAGCGACCTGCGCGGCGGCGACCTGCTGCTGCTGAACGACGGCTTGATCGTGCTGGTGGTCGACAAGATTGTCGGCCATGAAATCTTCACCACGGTGAAGATCGGCGGCGAGCTGTCCAACAACAAGGGCATCAACCGCCAGGGCGGCGGCCTGACTGCGCCGGCCCTGACCGCCAAGGACATGGAAGACATCAAGGTGGCGATGAGCTTCCAGGCCGACTTCCTGGCCATCTCCTTCCCGAAAAACGCCACCGATATGGAAATGGCGCGCCAATTGGCGAATATCGCCGGCGAACCTTTCGGCCACAAGCCGATGATGATCGCCAAGATCGAGCGCGCCGAGGCGATTCCCGCGCTGCAGGACATCCTCAACGCTTCCGACGGCATCATGGTGGCGCGCGGCGACCTGGCGGTGGAAGTGGGCAATGCCGCCGTGCCGGCGCTGCAAAAGCGCATGATCCGCATGGCGCGCGAATCGAACAAGATTGCCATCACGGCCACGCAGATGATGGAATCGATGATCTTCAACGCCGTGCCGACCCGCGCCGAAGTGTCGGACGTGGCGAACGCCGTGCTGGACGGCACCGACGCCGTGATGACCTCGGCCGAAACCGCATCCGGCAAATACCCGGTGGAGACGGTGGAAATGATGGCCGCCATCTGCGTCGAAGCCGAGCAATCCGAATACAATAAGCTGGACGCTGACTTCCTCAACGCCCGCTTTACCCGCATCGACCAGTCGATTGCCTATGGTGCGCTGTTTACCGCCCACCACCTGCGCGTGAAAGCGATTGTGGCCCTGACCGAATCCGGCTCCACCGCACTGTGGATGAGCCGCCACAATATCGACACGCCGATCATCGCGCTCACGCCGAGCGTCACCACCCAGCGTAAAGCTTGCCTGTACCGCAATGTCTGCACCTTCCAGCTGACCCAGGACGCGCCCACCGACGTGGTGCTGCGCAGCGCTGAAGACCTGCTGGTCAAGCAGGGCATTGCCGAGAAGGGCGATATGATCGTCGTTACCTGGGGTGCGCCGATGGGCAAAGTGGGCGGCACCAATGCTCTGCGCATTGTGAAAGTGGGCGAATTCACCCACCGCGCGGAAGCGGCCCGCTAAGCGCGCCATGTTCCGGTCCGCCCGCGGGGCCGGCCGGAACCGAAAGATTTCTTTATTGTTTGGAGTATTACCATGTCTCTCGTATCCATGCGCCAGCTGCTGGACCATGCCGCCGAACACGGTTATGGCCTGCCAGCCTTTAACGTCAACAACCTGGAGCAAGTGCAGGCCATCATGGCGGCCGCCGACGCGGTCAACAGCCCGGTCATCATGCAGGCTTCGGCTGGCGCCCGCAAATACGCCGGCGAAGCTTTCCTGCGCCACCTGATCGACGCCGCCGTCGAAGCCTACCCGCACATCCCGGTCGTCATGCACCAGGACCACGGCCAGTCGCCAGCGGTCTGCATGGCCGCGATCCGCTCCGGCTTCACCTCGGTGATGATGGACGGCTCGCTGGAAGCCGACGGCAAATCCGTCGCCTCCTACGAGTACAACGTTGAAGTGTCGCGCGAAGTCGTGAAGTTCTCGCACGCCATCGGCGTGACGGTGGAAGCGGAACTGGGCGTGCTCGGTTCCCTGGAAACCATGAAGGGCGACAAGGAAGACGGCCACGGCGCCGAAGGCACCATGACCCGCGAACAGCTGCTGACCGACGTGGCGCAAGCCGCCGACTTCGTCGAGCGCACCCAGTGCGACGCCCTGGCGATTGCCATCGGCACCTCGCACGGCGCCTACAAGTTCACCCGCAAGCCGACCGGCGACATCCTGGCGATTGACCGCATCAAGGAAATCCACGCCCGCATCCCCAACACCCACCTGGTGATGCACGGTTCCTCCTCCGTGCCGCAAGACCTGCTGGCCATCATCCGCGAATTCGGCGGCGATATGAAGGAAACCTATGGCGTGCCGGTCGAAGAGATCCAGGAAGGCATCCGTCACGGCGTGCGCAAGATCAATATCGACACCGATATCCGTCTGGCCATGACCGCGGCTGTGCGCAAATACATGTTCGAGAACCCATCCAAGTTCGACCCGCGCGACTTCCTCAAGCCGGCCCGTGCCGCCGCCGAGGAAATCTGCAAGGCGCGCTTCCTGTCCTTCGGTTGCGAAGGCCGCGCCAGCCAGATCAAGCCGGTGCCGCTGGAAAAAATGGCCGAACGCTACAAGGCCGGCCAACTGGCCCAGATTGTGAAGTAAGTAACACTCCCTCGACCGGCGGGCCTTCCCGCCGGTTTTGCTTAGTTTCGCTTAGTCTCGTTTATCCCGACCTTCCGCTATGAACAGCCTTTACCAATCCTCCATCAAATCCCTGCCCCTGCTGGGCCACGGCAAAGTCCGCGACAACTACGCCGTGGGCGACGACAAGATCCTGATCGTCACCACCGACCGCCTGTCTGCCTTCGATGTCGTGATGAACGAACCGATCCCCGGCAAGGGCATGGTGCTGAACCAGATGAGCGATTTCTGGTTCGAAAAACTGGGCCATATCGTGCCCAACCACTTGACCGGCGTGGCGCCGGAGTCCGTGGTGGCCGCCGATGAGGTGGAGCAGGTCAAAGGCCGCGCCGTGGTCGCCAAGCGCTTGAAGCCGATCCTGGTGGAAGCCGTGGTGCGCGGCTATATCATCGGTTCGGGCTGGAAGGATTACCAGGCTACCGGCAGCATTTGCGGCATCGAACTGCCGGCCGGCCTGCGCCAGGCCGACAAGCTGCCGGAACCGCTGTTCACCCCGGCCGCCAAGGCCGATCTGGGCGAGCACGACGAGAACATCAGTTTCGCTGACATGGAAGAGCGCATCGGCGCCGAGCTGGCCGCCAAGATGCGCGCCATCAGTATCGAGCTGTACCGCACCGCCGCCGATTACGCTGCCACGCGCGGCATCATCATCGCCGATACCAAGTTCGAGTTCGGCCTCGACGACAATGGCGTGCTGCACCTGATGGACGAAGTGCTGACCGCCGATTCCTCGCGCTTCTGGCCGGCCGACTCCTACGCGCCAGACATGTCGCCGCCGTCCTTTGACAAGCAGTTCGTGCGCGACTACCTGGAAACCCTGAAGGACTGGAACAAGGCGCCGCCCGCGCCCGCCCTGCCGGCCGACGTCATCAATAAAACCCAGGCCAAGTATTTCGAAGCCATCGAACGCCTGACCGGCGAGAAGCTGAAGGTATGACGATGACGGCGCAGAACAAGCCGCTGGTCGGCATCATCATGGGTTCGTCCTCCGACTGGGACGTGATGCAGCACGCGGTCGCCATGCTCAAGCAGTTTGGCGTGCCACATGAGGCGCAAGTGATCTCGGCCCATCGCATGCCGGACGAAATGTTCGCCTATGCCGAAAGCGCGCGCGCGCGCGGCCTGCGCGCCATCATCGCCGGCGCTGGCGGCGCCGCCCACCTGCCTGGCATGGTGGCGGCCAAGACCATCGTGCCGGTGCTGGGCGTGCCCGTGCCGTCCAAATACCTGCGCGGCGAGGACTCGCTGCTGTCCATCGTGCAGATGCCCAAGGGCGTGCCGGTGTCCACCTTCGCCATCGGCGAAGCGGGCGCCGCCAACGCCGCCCTGACGGCGGTGGCCATGCTGGCCGCCACCGACGACGCCCTCGCGGCCCAGCTGGAGGCCTTCCGCGCCCAGCAGACCGCCGCCGCCAAGGCCATGACCTTACCGCTTGAATAAATGTAATGAGTAATCCGAAGTCTTCTTCCCCGCTGGCAGCCAATCCGCCAAGCTGGCTGGGGGTTATGGGCGGCGGCCAACTGGGCCGCATGTTCGCCCAGGCCGCGCAAAGCATGGGCTACCAGGTGGCCGTGCTGGAACCGGCGCGCGACTGCCCGGCCGGGCAAGTCGCCCAGCGTCTGGTGCAGGCCGGCTACAGCGACGCCGCCGGCCTCGACGCGCTGGCCGCGCAATGCGTGGCCGTCACCACCGAGTTTGAAAACGTGCCGGCCGACAGTCTGTCGCGCCTGGGGCAGCAGGTGTTTGTCGCGCCGGACGCCCATGGCGTCTCGGTGGCCCAGGACCGCATCGCGGAAAAGCGCTTCTTCGTCGGCTGCGCCGCGAAGTCGGGCGTGATGCCGGCGCCGCACAAGGTGATTTCCTCCGAAACGGATATCGCCAGCGTCGGCGACGATCTGCTGCCGGGCATCCTGAAAACCGTGCGCATGGGTTATGACGGCAAGGGCCAGGTGCGCGTGCGCAGCCGCGAGGAATTGCACGCTGCCTTCCACTCCATGGGCCAGGTCACCTGCCTGCTGGAGAAGATGCTGCCGCTGGCCTATGAAGTGTCGGTGCTGACCGTGCGTGGCGCCGATGGCCAGTCCGTGGTCTACCCGATCGCCGAAAACGTGCACCGCGACGGCATTCTGTTCACCACCACCGTGCCCGGCCCGAATATCACGGCCGAGTGCGCGGCGAAGGCGCAGGAGGCGGCGCGCGCCATCGTGGCCGAACTCGGTTATGTCGGCGTGCTGTGCATCGAATTCTTCGTGCTGGCCGACGGCAGCCTGGTGGTCAACGAGATGGCGCCGCGTCCGCACAACAGTGGCCACTACACCATCGACGCTTGCGTCACCAGCCAGTTCGCGCAGCAGGTGCGCGCCATGGCGCGGCTGCCGCTGGGCGAGGTGCGCCAGCATTCGCCGGCCGTCATGCTCAACATCCTGGGCGATATCTGGTTCGAGGGCGAGAGCGACACGCCGCGCGAGCCGGCCTGGGACCGCATCCTGGGCCTGCCGGGCGCCTGCCTGCATCTGTACGGCAAGGACGATCCGCGCCGCGGCCGCAAGATGGGCCACCTGACCTTCATCGCAGCCACGCTGGAGGAGGCGCAGCATCAGCTGCAGGCGGCTTGCCTGATCCTGGGCATCGCCCCATGAGCAGTGCTGCCATGAACGAGCTGGACCAGGCCGCTATCGTTGCGGCCGCCAGGGCGCTGGAAGCGGGCGCCCTGGTCGCTTTTCCCACCGAGACCGTGTATGGCCTCGGTGCCGACGCCGAAAGTCCGGCGGCGGTGGCGCGCATTTATGAAGCCAAAGGCCGTCCCAACGACCATCCGGTGATCGTGCACCTGGCGCCGGGCGCCGACCTGTCCTACTGGGCCAGCGAGATTCCGGCCGAGGCGCACGCCCTGGTGGCGGCCTTCTGGCCCGGCCCGCTGACCCTGATTTTGAAGCGCGCCAGCCACATCCCCGACGCCGTCTCCGGCGGCCAGGATACGGTCGGCCTGCGCTGCCCTTCGCATCCGGTCGCCATGGCCCTGCTGTCGGCCTTCAAGGGCGGCAAGGGCGGGGTGGCGGCGCCGTCGGCGAACAAGTTCGGCAATGTCAGCCCGACCACGGCCCAGCATGTGCGCGATGAGTTTGACGGCGACGTCGGCCAGGGTCCCGGTAACGGCGCGCGCATTGCCGCCGTGCTCGACGGCGGCTCCAGCCAGGTCGGCATCGAATCGACCATTCTCGACCTGTCGCGCCTGGCCACGCACGGCCCGGTGCTGCTGCGTCCCGGCCATATCAGCGCCAAGCAGATCGCCGACGTCATCGGCCAGATGCCGGGCCTGCCCGACCAGAGCGCGCCGCGCGCTTCCGGCACCCTGGAGTCGCATTACGCGCCGAAAGCGCCGGTGGCCCTGATTGCTGGCGCTGCCGTGGTGGAAACCTTGGCTGCCCTGCAAGCCCGGCAACGCCAGGTTGCCGTCATCCACTATTCGGCCATTGCCCTGGGCGGCGCGCAAGCCATCCTGCCGGGCGATCCGGTCGGCTATGCCTATGGCCTGTACGCGGCATTGCGCGCCATGGACCAGACCGGGGCCGACCTGATCCTGGTCGAAGCGCCGCCGCAGGGCGAAGCCTGGCTGGGCGTCAACGACCGTCTGCGCCGCGCCGCTTTCGGCTCTGCCGGCACCATCGAAAAGTTCCTGCAAGCCTGAAGCGCCACACCGCCCGGCGTGGCGGCGCGCGTCAAGGGCGTGTTCGCAACGGCGCGCGCAGCTCATGCGCTGGCAGCTCAACGGCAGGAGTATGCTTATGCAAGGAAGCCCAGCCGTGTCCATTGACGGGCAGGGCTTCCACATAATTCCTGCCGCAGCGGTGGCCAGCGTGCCGCCTGCCTCTTCCGCCGCCTGCGGCTGCGCATGGAGGCTGTATGTTCCGACCGCCGCGGCTGTTCTCCCTCTTTCCCTTGCTTGCCGCGCTGCTGGCGCCCTATGCCGCCGCTGCAGAATCGGCCAGTTCCCAGCCCTATGCCGCGCGCACCGAACGCGGCGCGCTGCTGGCGGGGCCGACCCTGGCGCGCATCGAGATGGGTCCGTTCTCCAGCGCCAAGCGCATCGACCCGGAACTGCTGTCCCAGCTGCTCGAGAGGGCAGGGGAGGACGCTGGCCAGGCCATCGGCCAGCCGCGCTGCACCATCACCACCTACACTGTGCGCTACCGCACCGTGGGCGGCAGCGGCGAAGCCACCGACGCCAGCGCCGCCCTGATCCTGCCCTCGGGCCGCGACAGCGCCTGCAAGGGACCGCGCCCGCTGCTGCTGTATGCGCATGGCACCTCGATTTCCAAGAGCCACGATATGGCCCGCCTGCGCGGCGAAGCGCGCCTGGTGGCGGCCATGTTCACGGCCCAGGGCTATATCGTGGTGGCGCCCAATTACGCCGGCTATGAAGGCTCCTCGCTGCCCTACCATCCCTATCTGAACGCCGAGCAGCAGTCGGCCGATATGGCCGATGCCTTGCGCGCCAGTCGCACCGCGCTGGCCAAACTGAAGGTGCAGGCCGCGCCGCGCCTGTTCCTGGCCGGCTACTCGCAGGGCGGCTTCGTCACGCTCGCCACCCAGCGCGCCATGCAGCAGGAATACGGCAGCGAATTCCAGGTGACGGCGGCGGCTGGCCTGTCCGGCCCGTATGCGATGGCGCAGATGGCCGACGATGTCTTCGCCGGCAAGCCGAACGCCGGCATCACCGTCTACCTGCCGCTGATCGGCACCTCGGCCCAGCGCTCGGGCGCCGCCATCTATGCCACGCCGGGCGAGCTGTACGAGAGCCAGTACGCGAGCGGCATCGAAACCCTGCTGCCGGGCAGCATGACGCGCGAAGACTTGTTCAAGCGCGGCAAGCTGCCCGCGCGCGCCCTGTTCGCCAGCGACTCGCTGCCCCAGGCCGACGGCAGCCGGCCGTATTTCGCCGATCCCCATCTGGTGCGCAGCAGCTACCGCGCCGCCTATCTGCAGGACATGGCCGAGCATCCCTGCAGCGCCACGCCGGGCGCCTGTCCCAGCCAGAACAATCTGCGGCGCTGGATGCTGAAAAACGATTTGCGCACTTACCGGCCGCAAAGCCCGCTGCTGCTGTGCGGCGCCGCCCACGATCCGGCCGTGCCCTTCTATAACGCCACCGCCGCCGCCAGCTATTTCCGCGCCCAGGGCGCGGCGCCGGTCCTGCTCGATCTGGAAGCCCAGGCCCAGCAGGATGAGTACAGTCTTTATCGCCAGGGTTTCGCGCGCCACCAGGCCGCCGTGCGCCAGCAGGCGCTGCAAGAAGGCCGCAATCCGGACGAGGCAGTTGCCGAGCGCTACCATGCGCGCCTGGCAGCGCCTTTCTGTCTGCTAGCCGCGCGCGCCTTCTTCGACAAGGCTTTGCTTGAGTTGAAGTAGGTCTTGTCCAGCGACTGCTAGTATGCGCGCGATGCCAGCTCATCCGGAACTGGCGCCCCAGGAGCCGCCATGTCCCATCTGTTGCCGCTATTTTTCTTCCGTGTTCCATCCCCAGCACGGCACGCGCCCGCCCTGCTGCTGGGCGCCATGCTGGCCGCTTGCGGCGGCGGCAGCGGCACCACGCCCGGCCAGACCGCGCCCTTGCCGCCCGCACCGCCGCCACCACCTGCGCGCGGCAGCCTGGTGCAGGCCGCCAGTCCCGTTACCGTCACCCTGCCGGGCGGTCTCAGCGCCACCAGCCTGACGCCGGCCGCCATGCGCAGCCTGATGGAAGACGCGCTGGAAGGCTTCGTCAAGCTGGCCGGCGAACCGCGCTGCACCGTCAGCGCCTACCGCCTGCAATACCGCAGCAGCGGCTTGCCCGGCGGCGCGCTGGCCGAGGCAGGCGCGGCGCTGCTGCTGCCCAGCGGCAGCGACGCCTCCTGTAGCGGCCCGCGTC
Source organism: Massilia sp. BJB1822 (assembly GCF_013369485.1). GTDB lineage: Bacteria > Pseudomonadota > Gammaproteobacteria > Burkholderiales > Burkholderiaceae_D > Rugamonas. The sequence goes on along the minus strand of NZ_JABWEB010000010.1, from coordinate 46,418 downwards.
CGGTGCTGCTGTACGCCCATGGCACCAGCCTCGACAAGAACTACGATATGGCCAAGCTCACCGGCGAGGCGCGCATGGTGGCCGCCCTGTTCGCGGCCCAAGGCTATATCGTGGTGGCGCCGAATTACGGCGGCTATGCCGGCTCCAGCCTGGGCTACCATCCCTATCTGGACGCCAAGCAGCAAGCCAATGAAATGGTGGATGCGCTGCGCGCCGCGCGCGCCACGCTGGGGACGCTGGGCAGCAGCGCGTCGAGCCGCCTGTTCCTGGCCGGCTACTCGCAGGGCGGCTATGTGGCGCTGGCCACCCAGCGCGCCATGCAGGAGGCCTATCCCGGCGAATTCCAGGTGGCGGCGGTGGCCGGCATGTCCGGCCCCTACGCCCTGGCCCAGTTCGCCGACACCATCTTCTCCGGCGATCCAGGCCGCGGCATCACGGCCTTCCTGCCCATGCTGAGCACGGCGGCCCAGCGCGGCGGCGCCGCCCTGTACGGCACGGCGGGCGAGATGTATGAAGCCCAGTATGCCAATGGCATTGAAACCCTGTTGCCGGGCACGCTCGGCGGCAGCGAGCTGGCGGCCCTGGGCAAGCTGCCGGCCAATGCCCTGTTCGCGCGCGACTCGCTGCCGCAGCCGGTTGGCGCCACCGCTTTCTTCGGCGAACCGCATCTGGTGCGCAGCACTTACCGCGCCGCCTATCTGGCCGACCAGGCCGCCCAGCCCTGCGGCGCCGATCCCGCCAAGCCGCTCGCTTGCGCGCCCCAGCATCCGCTGCGCAAATGGGTGGCGGTCAACGATTTGCGCAACTACCGTCCAGCCTCGCGCCTGATGTTGTGCGGCGGCCATGAAGATCCCACCGTATCCTTCAACAACACCACGGCCAGCGCCGCCTACTTCCGCGCCGCCGGCGCCGCGCCCGATGTGCTGGACCTGGACCAGAGCGAGAATATGAACGATCCCTATCTGCTCTACCGCCTGGGCTTCAGCGCGGCGCGCCTGATGCTCAAGGCCGATGCCCTGTCGCGCGGCAAGGATGCGCGCGAAGCCGTGGCCGAGAGTTACCACGCGGGCCTGGTGGCGCCGTTCTGCCTGTTGGCGGCACGCGACTATTTCTGGCGCGATATTCCCTGACCGTAATTCTGCGTTTTCAACAAAACTGCTTTTTTTACAAATTTCTCCTTGTGTTCGGCGTTGCCGTACTGGCATATTAAATGCACGGCGAAAAGCACGTCCGTACTATAAAACACACAAGGAGACATTCAATGCGCACTACCAAGCTTGCACTTGCTGCAATGGCTGCGGCCGCCCTGGCCGCTTGCGGAGGCAGCAGCCCCAGCCCCGGCGAACAGAATAACAAGGTCCAGTTTGCATCCCAGGTATCGTTCGGCGACAGCCTGTCCGACATCGGCACTTACCGCGTCGGCACCGTCAAAGCCATCGGCGGCGGCACCTTCACCATCAATGGCGACAACACGGGTGTCAATCCGGCGCTGACCGGCAAGAACTGGACCGAACTGATGGCCGCCCAGCTCAAGCTGCCCGCGCCATGCCCGGCCATGACGGGCCTGGACGGCGATGCCAGCAAGGGCTTCTCGGTGCCCATCGCCACCAATTCCAATTGCTTCAGCTACGCCCAGGGCGGCTCGCGCGTCACCAATCCCATCGGCAAGGGCCACAAGGCCACCGGCAGCGCGCTGGGCGCCCTGACCGTGCCCGTGGTGCAGCAGGTGAAGAACCACCTGGCCGTGACGGGCGGCAAGTTCAGCGGCAAGGAACTGGTGCTGATCATGACCGGCGGCAATGACCTGCTGGTGGGCCTGGGCCAGCTCGACGAAGGCGCCAAGGCGGCCGGTGCGGCGGCCGGCGCTAAGACCTTCGGCGCCAGCCTGACCGCCCAGCTGGCGGCCGGCGCTCCGAATCCGGCCACGGCCGCCCAGGCCATCGGCGCCGCGCTGGCAGCCGAAAGCGTGCGTCCCGGCCATACCGACGCCAGCGTGGTGACGGCGGCCGTCACGGCGGCCGTCACGGCCGGCAATACCGCCGTTGCCTCGCCCGCTGTCTCCGGCCCGATGGCACTGAAAGCCAAGGCTGACGGCGCGGCTGCCGGCGCCCAGGCTGGCGCCGACTATGTGACCGCCACCAGCCCGACCCTGGTGACGGCGATGGCGACCGCCGCCAATGAGCTGGTGGCCCTGGTGAAAACCCAGGTCGTCGGCAATGGCGCCAACTATGTGGTGGTGAACAATATTCCGGACGTGGCCAATACCCCGGCCGGCCTGGCGAAATCGGCCACCATCCAGACCTTGATCAACGCCATGGTGAAAGCCTTCAACGACCAGCTGAACGCCGGTCTGAGCAGCGAGAGCAAGGTGCTGGTGGTCGACGTGTTTGCCGTCAGCCACGACCAGGCTACCAATCCCGGCCCGTATGGCTTGACCAATGTGAAGGATACCGCCTGCGACACCAGCAAGAACCCGCTGGGCAATTCCCTGGGCTGCAACGCCAGCAATCTGATCGCGGGCGACGTCAGCCATTACTCCTATGCCGATGATGTGCATCCGACCCCGTTCAACTACTTCCTGCTGGCGCGCTATGTGTCGCAGAAGATGACGGTTAAAGGCTGGCTGTAATCCATCACGAGAGACCTGGAGATACTATGAACAACACCATGAATCGCGCCGCCCACGTGCTGGCGCAAGCTGCCGTCCTCAGCGTCGCCCTGGGCGCCGCGTCCACCGCCTCGGCCCAGTCGGCCGGCGACTGGATCGTGAAGGTCGGCGTCAACCGCATCACGCCCAAGGTTGACAGCGGCAATGTGAGCGCCCCGGCCCTGCCGGAATCGAAGGCTGATGTGGCGGCGGACACCAAGCCCATCTTCAACATCACCCGCATGCTCACCGACAATATATCGGCCGAGCTGGACCTGGGCGTGCCGTACAAGCACGACCTGATGGCGGCTGGCTCGATCGCCGGTTCGGGCAAGCTCGGCACCTCCGAAGTGCTGCCGCCGACGGCCCTGATCCAGTACCGCTTCTTCGAGCCGAACGCGCGCTTCCGTCCCTATGTGGGCCTGGGCCTGACCTATGCCTACTTCCAGAAGGAACGCGGCTCGGCCCAGCTGACGGCGCTGCTCAATACGGGCGGCCCCGGCACCACCTTCTCGCTGAAGTCGAAGTTTGCCGCCAGCTTCCAGATCGGCGCTTCGCTGCGCATCGACGATCGCTGGGGCGCGGACATCGGCATCATCAAGACCAAGCTGAAAACCCGCGCCGACTTCTCCACCGGCCAGACCATGGAAGCCCGCCTCGACCCGCTGGCCGTCAGCCTGGGCGTGACGTATAAGTTCTAAGTCCGGCGGACGCAAAAAAACCCGCCTCGGCGGGTTTTTTTTCGGGATGGCAGGCGCTTACTGGAAAGCCTGGATGCCGGTCTGGGCGCGGCCCAGGATCAGGGCGTGGATATCGTGCGTGCCCTCATAGGTGTTGACCACTTCCAGGTTCACCATATGGCGGATGATGCCGAACTCGTCCGAAATGCCGTTACCGCCCAGCATATCGCGCGCCGTGCGCGCTACATCCAGCGACTTGCCGCAGGAATTGCGCTTCATCATCGAAGTGATTTCGACGGCGGCCGTGCCGGCATCCTTCATGCGGCCCAGCTGCAGGCAGCCTTGCAGGCCCAAGGTGATCTCGGTTTGCATATCGGCCAGCTTCTTCTGGATCAGCTGGTTGGCGGCCAGGGGACGGCCGAATTGCTTGCGGTCCAGCACGTACTGGCGCGCGGTGTGCCAGCAATCTTCCGCCGCGCCCAGGGCGCCCCAGGCGATGCCGTAGCGGGCCGAGTTCAGGCAGGTGAACGGACCTTTCAGGCCGCGGATATCGGGGAAGGCGTTTTCCTCTGGGCAGAACACTTCGTCCATGACGATTTCGCCGGTGATCGAGGCGCGCAGGCCGAACTTGCCGTGGATGGCCGGGGCCGACAAGCCCTTCATGCCTTTTTCCAGGATGAAGCCGCGGATCGCGCCCTCATCGTCCTTGGCCCAGACCACGAAGACGTCGGCCACCGGCGAATTGGTGATCCACATCTTGGCGCCGGTCAGAGAATAGCCGCCCGCCACTTTCTTGGCGCGGGTAATCATCGAACCAGGGTCGGAACCGTGGTTCGGCTCGGTCAGGCCGAAGCAGCCGATCCATTCGCCGGTGGCCAGCTTGGGCAGGTATTTCTGGCGCTGGGCTTCGCTGCCGAATTCATAGATCGGCACCATCACCAGCGAGGATTGCACGCTCATCATCGAGCGGTAGCCGGAATCGACGCGTTCCACTTCGCGCGCGATCAGGCCATACGCCACATAATTCAGGCCCGGGCCGCCATATTGTTCGGGAATGGTCGGGCCCAGCAGACCCAGTTCGCCCATTTCGCGGAAGATCGAGGTATCCATCTGCTCGTGGCGGAAGGCTTCCAGGATGCGCGGCGCCAGTTTGTCCTGGCAATAAGCGGCCGCCGCATCGCGCACCATGCGCTCGTCGTCGGTCAGCTGCTCGTTCAGCAGCAGGGGATCGTCCCAGTGGAATTGGGCTTTGCTTTGGCTCATCGTGATTCCGTCTCTCTCTTTATGGTTGATATAGCTTGTCTAGACTGCTTGCAAAAAACGCTATTCTAGCGCAGTCCACGGAACTGGCCGCCATGGAAGACCAGGGGCGGCTGGGGGGAGAATTCGCAGTGCTCGACCTCGCCCACGAAGATGACGTGGTCGCCTTCCGGATAGCGGCTGCGGTTATGGCACTCGAACCAGGCGGAGCAGCCTTTCAGGACGGGCTGGCCGGTGCGCGAGAGCTCGAACTCGGCCACGCCGAAAGGGTCTTCGCCGCGCGTGGAAAACAGCTTGGCCAGATGGCCTTGCTCGGCGTTGAGCACGTTGATTACATAATGGGAGTTACCGCTGAAAATCGGCAGGCTGTTGGCGCCCGTTGCCAGGCTCCACAGCACCAGCGGCGGCTCCAGCGAAACCGAATTGAAGGAACTGGCCGTCAGGCCGCGGAAGCTGCCGTCGGCCAGGCGCGTGGTAATGACAGTCACGCCGGTGGCGAATTGCCCCAGCGCTTGGCGGAAATGGCCGCTATTGAATTCGCGCGTTTCCGCGCGGGGGGAGCGTGTATTCATGGAGAACCTGAGTCTTTCTGCCATTATGCCAAATTTGTCGCCCGGCAGCACAAACCGGGGCCAGCTTGAGTCATCGCGCGATAGCTGATGCAGCCTGCGGCGCTTTGCGTTACAGTAGCCGGATGATAAACCGGCGTTGCAAGGCGCATGGCGCGTTTTGGACGACGATGTGATAACAAGATGAAGCATAGACTTGAACTCGGCGCGGCGAGCACTATTCTGCGCGCCGCGCAGCAGGAGACGGCAGCGAAGCTGCGTGGCGCAGAAGGGCGCGAGGCGCTGCTGGAAACCAAGCGGCAGATCGACCTGGCCCTGCGTTGCCTGGCGCTGTGCCAGACCTATCAGATCCACCCCGACGCGGCGATCGATGTGTTGCCGTGGCCGAGTACAGCCTATGGGGAGTTTGCCCTGTTTGACCTCGATGAAAGCGGAGTGCCGACCAGCGAGCGCTCGCTGCATGTCGACGGCCGGGAACTCACATGCGGGGCCGGCGATCTGCTGGTGCGGGTCGGGCACGTGTTCAACTTGCCGCACAAATAAGGCGTGGCACGGAGGAAAAAATGACTGAAACAGCGGTGCTTGGTGGTGGTTGCTTCTGGTGTACGGAAGCGGTGTACCTGGAGGTGCGCGGGGTGGTGAAAGTGGCGTCCGGCTATACGGGCGGCCAGCAGCCGGAGCCGACCTATGAGCAGGTGTGCAGCGGCGAGACCGGGCATGCCGAGGTGATCCGCGTCGAATTCGATCCGGCCCAGATCAGCTACCGCGAGCTGCTGGAAATCTTCTTCACCATCCACGATCCCACCACGCTGAACCGCCAGGGCAACGATGTCGGCACCCAATACCGTTCGGTGATCTATTACCAGTCGCCCGAACAGGAAGCCACGGCGCGCCAGGTGATCGCGGAAATGGCCCATGTGTGGGACGCGCCCATCGTCACCGAGCTATCGCCAGCCCAGCCTTTCTACCAGGCCGAAGACTACCACCAGAACTATTTCGCCCAGCACCCGCTGCAAGGCTATTGCGCCTTCGTCGTCGCGCCCAAGGTGGTCAAGTTCCGCAAGACCTATACCAAATACCTTAAATAGCCGCTGAAGCTGGATTCTCCGCATACATATACTGCCGCGACCACGGCAGCGCCTGCGGATGGCGGCCGGCTTTGCCGCAGACGATCTGGTATAGGCTGATCCAATCCTGGTCGAAGGCGTAGGCGCAGCCGGCCAGATACACATGCCAGATGCGGAAGCGTTTGTCTCCCGCGATGGCTTTCACCTGCTCGGCCCGCGCTTCGAAATTGTCGGTCCAGATGGCGCAGGTCTTGGCGTAGTGCCGGCGCAGGTTTTCCACGTCGTAGGCTTCAAGCTGGCCCTGCTGCATGGCTTTCAGCACCTGGCCGAGATGGGCCAGTTCGCCCTGCGGGAACACGTATTTGTCGATGAATTCGCCGCCGCCATAAGGCGTTTCGCCGCTGTCGGGATCGGTGCTGGTGATGCCATGGTTCATGGCCACGCCATCGTCGGCCAGCAGGTGGTGGATGATGCCGAAGTATTCGGCCAGATGCTTGACGCCCACATGCTCGAACATGCCGACGCTGGTGATGCGGTCGAAGCTGCCGCGCACATCGCGGTAATCCTGCAGGCGGATTTCCACCAGATGTTCCAGGCCGGCCTGCGCCACGCGCTCGCGCGCCAGCGCGTACTGGTTTTCCGACAGCGTGATGCCGACGCAGCGCGCGCCATACTTCTGCGCGGCGCGGATCACCAGCGCGCCCCAGCCGCAGCCGATATCGAGCAGGCTCTGGCCGCACTGCAGGCGGATCTTGGCCAGGATGTGGTCGATCTTCTTGAGCTGGGCGGCGGCCAGGTCTTCCTCCCCGCTTTCGAAATAGGCGCAGGAATACACCATGCGCGGATCGAGAAACTGCTGGTAGAACTCGTTGGAAACGTCGTAGTGGTAGCGGATGGCTTCCGCATCCCTTTTCCGGCTGTGCGTGAACTGGCGCACGATGCGCGACAGCTTGCCGTCGGAGTGCAGGGTCGAATGCGCCAGCGCATTGACGATGCGTATCATGTCCTTGGCCTTGCCCGTCACCTCGATCGCCCCTTCCACATAGGCCGTGCCCAGGTTCGACAGGCTTGGGGAAAGCAGGTAGCGCGCGGCCGAGGGGCTGGGAATGCGGATGGTGACGCGCGGCGCTTCGCTGGAAAAATCGAAGGCCTGCCCGTTCCATAATTCAATGCGCAAGGGCAGGGTGATTTGCTGGCGAATGCCTGCCGTCCAGGCGCTGAGTCGGCTTTGTACGAACAAGATAACCTCCGTTAGTACGATCACAACGACACTGCGCCGGGACGCGGCATGTATTTATGGCTGGATGCGCTCCTTGCTCCAGCTGCCGTCCGCTTGCAGCGTATACACGATCCGGTCATGGAAGCGCGATTGGCGCCCCTGCCAGAATTCCACGCGCTTGGGCACCAGGCGGTAGCCGCCCCAGTGCGCCGGACGCTGCGGCTGTTCGCCGCTGGCCGCTTCCACGGCCGCATACTTGGCTTCCATCTCCTCGCGGCTGCCCACGGGCATGCTTTGCGCCGAAGCGATGGCGGCCAGCCGGCTCTTCAAGGGCCGGCTGTAGAAATAGGTGTCGCTGTCCTCGGCCGAGGTCTTTTCCACCCGGCCCTCGATACGGACCTGGCGTTCCAGCTCGCGCCAGAAGAACAGCAGGGCGGCTTGCGGATTGTCCGCCAGCTCATGGCCTTTCTGGCTCTCGTAATTGGTGTACCAGGTGAAGCCGCGCTCATCGTACTGCTTGATCAGCACGATGCGCGAACTGGGCCGGCCATCCTTGCTGGCCGTGGCCACGCTCATCGCGTTCGGCTCGCTCACCTGCGCCTTCATGGCTTCGTCGAACCACTTGGCAAACTGGGCGATCGGGTCGGCCAGCGTATCGTCTTCCGACAGGCTGGCGCGGCCGTAATCGAGACGCAAATCGGCCAGCGCGATGCCGCCGGCGGCCGGCGCTTGTTGGCCGATGCCGCGGCGGCGCTGCATGGCCTCGCCCAGGATCTGCATCTGCGCGGCGCTGAACAGGCGTTTCGCCATCGGCGCCAGCTGCTCTTCCTCGATCGCCATATGGCCGGCATAAATGCCGCTGAAACGCTCGACATCGGCGCGTGACAGCTCGGCCGATGAGCCGTTGGCAATCTTATCAAGTTGTGTTTTGATTATATGCCAATCCGTTTCCATCTGCTGGTGCTGGGCCAGAATGTGCGGCTTCACGCTGAGCAGCAGGGCCGCATCCTCGCCCTGGGCATTGGCGTCGAGCATGGGCAGCAAGTCCTGTTCCTCGTCCTGGTGGTGCAGGTGGGCGGCCTTGTTGAAGTAATTGAGCACGGACTGGGCGGCTTGCTGGGCGGCGGCGTCGGCGCCGTGGCTGGGCAGGTGGGCCAGCAGATTGTCCAGGGTCTTGAGCTGTTTGCGGATGCGGTCGTGGCAATGCTTGAGGACGGCAATCGGCTGATCGAAGCCGGGCGCCGTGTCGAACAGTTTATCGTTCATGGCTTTCTCGTTAGCTGAGTTGGGGCCATTGTAGGATACTCTTGGGCTGGGTCCGGTAAAATATGGCGGATGAATTCCCTGCATACTCCTTTTGGCCTAGGCGACGGCGCCGCGGCCGCCCCCGAGCACGATATCGACTTTGAGCGCCGCTTCGGCGGCATCGCCCGCCTGTACGGCGCGCGCGCCCTGGAACGCTTCCGCAGCGCCCATGTGTGCGTGATCGGCGTCGGTGGCGTCGGTTCCTGGATCGTTGAAGCGCTGGCGCGCAGCGCCATCGGCCGCATGACCCTGATCGACCTCGACAACGTGGCCGAGTCGAATATCAACCGCCAGATCCAGGCCCTGAGCGGTACCCTGGGCATGGCCAAGATCACCGCCCTGGCCGAGCGCGTGGCCCAGATCAATCCCTATTGCCAGATCACCCAGATCGAAGACTTCATCACGCCCGATAACCTGGATGAGATGATCGGCGCCCACACCTACGATTACGTGATCGACGCCATCGACAGTGCCAAGTCGAAGACGGCCCTGATCCACTATTGCCGCAGCAAGGGCATTCCCCTGATCACCATCGGCAGCGCGGGCGGCCAGACCGATCCCACCCGTATCGAAGTGCGCGACCTGGCCAAGACCGAGCAGGAGCCGCTGCTGAAAAAAGTGCGGCGCCGCTTGCGCAGCCAGTACAACTATCCGCCCAACTCGAAGAACAAGCTGCATGTGGACGCGGTGTTCTCGATGGAGCCGCTGAAATTCCCGGAAACGGGCGAGGTCTGCTCGGTCGATGCCGACGAAAAGCAGCCCGGCGTCACCGGCATCAACTGTGCCGGTTTTGGTTCCTCGGTGGTGGTCACGGCAACGTTCGGCCTGGTCGCCGCCGGCCATCTGCTGAACAAGCTGGCCGCCAGCGTGGCCGTGGCGGAAGCCGCGCCGCAGCTAGCGGCTGGCGACGGGCTGGTACAAGCATGAGGGCAGCGACTCCACCAGCGCCACTTCCCGCGCCGTCCACACCACTGGAGCGAAGGCCGCGCCGGCCGGAGGCGCCGTTTTCGCCTCGCGCGCCAGCGTGACGTGAGGACGGAATTCGCCATGGGTGGCGGCTGAAAATCCGGCCGCTTCCAGACGCCGCATCAAATCGTCCTGCAGTTCCAGCAGCGCGGGCGGCACGGCCGACATGCCGGCCCAGGCGATGCGCGGCTTGCTGAAATAGCCGAAGCAATCGATCTCCAGCCGCAGCGGCGGCACGGACAGGGCGTGCAGAATCTCCAGCAGCGGCGGCAGCGCCGCGGCGGGCTGCTGGCCGAGGAAGGCCAGGGTCAGATGCAGCTTGTCGGGCGGCGTGGCGCGTCCTGCTACCTGGGATTGCAGCGCGGCCAGGGCGCCGCGCGTGGCCGCATCGGGCCAGAGCGCGAAAAAAAGCTTGTGGACTGGCGCGGCGTTTATCCCGCCTGAAGATTGATTTGTTATCATGATGCCGCTCTCAACACCAGAGGAAAGAATTTACCATGATCCGTCGTTCCGCAGTATTTGCCTTCATCTTTGCCGCCGCCAGCGCTGCCCAGGCGCAGCAGCCGGAAGCCCAACCGCAGCCCCAGGCGCAGCCTGAAGCGCCCGCGCCCGTGGTGGTCGGTTCCGCCACGCCCGGCCCGGTGGCCGAACAGCTGATCATCACCGACGTCAAGGTCGGCACCGGCCGCGAAGCCCAGGCCGGCCAGACCGTGCGCGTCAACTACACCGGCTGGCTGTACCGCCCTCTGGCCAAGAACCAGCGCGGCCGCAAGTTCGATTCCTCGATCGGCCGCGAACCGCTCGAATTCCCGCTCGGTAAAGGCCGCGTCATCAAGGGCTGGGACCAGGGCGTGGCCGGCATGAAGGTCGGCGGCAAACGCACCCTGATCATCCCCGCCGAACTGGCTTACGGTTCGCGTTCCATGGGCGATATCCCATCGAATTCGGCCCTGATCTTCGACGTCGAACTGCTGGACGTGAAGTAAGCTCCGGCTGGCTGCGGCGCGCGTCCTGCAACGCGCCGCGGCGGCGGCAAATCGGCGTACACTAGGTCTCCCATCCGCGCGGAGACTTCGCCATGAACATTGCCAACAATGTCACTGAGCTGATCGGCAATACGCCCCTGGTGCGCATCCAGCGCATGGCGGCTGGCGCCCCGGCCCAGCTGCTGGCCAAGCTCGAATTCTACAATCCCGCCCACAGCGTCAAAGACCGCATCGGCCTGTCCATGATCGAGGCGGCGGAAGCGGCAGGGCAGATCCATCCCGACACCATCATCCTGGAGCCGACCAGCGGCAATACCGGCATCGCCCTGGCCATGGTGTGCGCGGCGCGCGGCTACCGCTGCATGCTGGTCATGCCCGAAACCATGAGCCGCGAACGGCGCATGCTGCTGCGCGCCTATGGCGCGGAACTGGTGCTGACGCCGGGCGCGGAAGGCATGCTGGGCGCCATCCGCCGCGCCGAGGAAATGGCGGAAGCGGATCGGCGCTACCTGATGCCGCAGCAATTCAACAATCCCGCCAACCCCGATGTGCACCGCCGCACCACGGCCGAAGAGATCTGGCGCGACACGGACGGCCAGGCCGACATCCTGGTGTCGGGCGTCGGCACCGGCGGCACGATCACCGGCGTGGGCGAAGTGATCAAGGCGCGCAAGCCGGAATTCCAGTGCATCGCGGTGGAGCCGGAAGCCTCGCCGATTCTGTCGAAGGGCATCAAGGGACCGCATCCGATCCAGGGCATCGGCGCCGGCTTCGTGCCGGCCGTGCTGAATACCCATGTGTACAACGAAGTGATCTGCGTGAAGAACGAGGATGCCTTCGCCACGGCGCGCCGCGCGGCGCGCGAAGAAGGGCTGCTGGTGGGGATTTCGTCGGGTGCTGCGCTGTGCGCTGCGCTGCAGGTGGCGTGGCGGCCGGAGAACGCGGGGAAGATGGTGATCACCGTCATTCCCTCCTTCGGCGAGCGCTATCTCAGCACAGCCCTGTTTGACGGGCTGGCTGATTAGCGCTGGCGCTGGCCGGCTCAGTGACGGTGGCTGTGCTGGTGCGATGCGTGCTGGTGGGCTGGCTCGTGCTGATGATCGTGGTCATGCTCATGGTCGTGATCATGTTCATGTTCATGATCGTGGTCGTGCGCATGACCGTCGTGTTCATGGCCGTCATCGGCGTCGCCGTTGCTGTGCAGGCAGCAGGCATGTTCCGTGGTTCCCTGCTCGGTCTGCAGCGTCGTATGGTGGATGGAGAATTTTTCCTTGAGTTCGCGCGTGATAGCGTCGAGCGCCTGGTCGCCCGGATAACCGTCCGGCATGACCAGGTGGGCCGTGAGTGCCGTTTCGGTTGTGCTCATGGACCAGATATGCAGATCGTGCACCTCGGTCACGCCCGGCTGAGCGCGCAGGAACTGCTCGACCTGGGGCGCATCCACATTTTCCGGCACCGCCGCCAGCACCATGCGCAGCGACTCGCGCAGCAGCGACCAGGTGCCCATCGTAATCAGCACCACGATGGCGATACTGACCAGCGGATCAAGCCAGGTCCAACCCGTGTACATCACCACCAGGCCGGACAGCAGCACGCCCAGCGAAATCGCCGCATCGGCCGCCAGGTGCAGGTAGGCGCCGCGGATATTCAAATCGTCCTTGCTGCCCGCCATGAACAGCATGGCCGACAAACCGTTCACCGCGATGCCGATCGCCGCCACCACCGACACGGTCAGCCCTTGCACCGGCGTTGGATTCATCAATTGCAGCGCCGCTTCCCAGGCAATCGCCCCGCAGGCCGCCATCAGCAGCATGCCGTTGAACAGCGCCGCCAGCATCGAACTGCTGCGCAAGCCATAGGTATAGCGGCCGGACGGCGTGCGTTTCGCCAGAATCGCCGCGCCCCAGGCCAGGATCAGGCCCAGTACATCGGACAGATTGTGGCCCGCATCGGCCATCAGCGCCGTCGAATTGGCGATAAAGCCGTAGACGAATTCCACCGCGACGAAGACCGCATTCAGCGTAATGGCGATGGCAAAGGCGCGGCCGTGGTCCGTTGGATTGCCGTGATGGTGATGATGGCCATGCTCATGGCCATGATGGTGATGAGCGCTCATGCATCGATCCCGTTGGAAGGTTCAGCGATATGGTCCAGCATATCGCCCAAAACGCCGCTGATATGCGCATCGGCGGCCGAATAAAAGACCTGTTTTCCCTGCCGCTCCGACTTCACGATACGCGCCGCGCGCAGCAAGCGCAAATGGTGGCTCACGAGAGATGTGCTCAGCTGTAGCCGCTCCGCGATCGCCCCCACCGCCACCGGCGCCGCCACGCAGGCCAGCACGATGCGCAGCCGGGTGGGATCGCCCAGTAAATGGAACAAGTCGGCCAGCTGCGCCACCGCCGCATCCGAAACAGCAGAAGAATTCATAAATAAGAACATTTGAACAGGTATTCAAATGTTAGTCCAAAATCCCCGCCACCGCAAACCCAATCTGATCTAAATCAACAAATGTCCCACCCTGGTGTCAGGCACCAGGGTGGGACATTTGTTGAGGAAGATCAAAGCTTAGGGTTGGCGCAGGGCGGTTTCGAGGGCGGTGCGGGTGGCGGGGGGGAGGGTGGGCAGGACTTTGTCGAGCTTTTCGGCTTTGGCGAGGGCGGCGCGCTGCTGGGGATTCAGTTCGGTGGGTTTGCTGAGCAGCGCCTGGCCGGCGAGTACCAGGCCGGCACTGAGCAGGGCGACCAGCGCCGCGGCGCCGAGCAGGCGCAGTTCGCGCGGCACCAGCCACGGCGCCTGGGTGGCGATCGGTTTGACTGGGCCGGCGGCCGGCGCCGGCGTGAAGCCGGGATGGCGTTCGTGTTCGTGCGGGGCGGCATGCGCCATGCCGCCAGCTTGGCGCAGCTGCTGCGCCAGCTCTTGCGAGGCGGCGTCGATGCGGGCGATGTGGCGCTCCACGGCATCGGCCAGCACGGCTTCGTTCAAGGCCACTAGGGCGAAGATGGGGTCGTCGACATCGACCTTGATGCCGGTTTTTTCAAAGACGAGGGTGCGCAGCTGTTGTGGGTCCATGGCCGCTTACCAGTCCACTTGGTCGAGCTGTTCGAACAGGTCGCGGAACACGACCTTGATGCGCTGCTTTTCCATCACATTGAATTTGTCGCTTTCCTTCACTTCGTTGAGGGTCATGCGCGCGGTGTTCATCTTCTTGACGTCGGCGCCGAAGGTGTCGGGATTGCGCTGGCTGAGCACCACGCGGCCTTTGACGCGCTTGGAGTTGTCGGCATAGGTCTGCGATTCGATGAAGGCTTTGCCGGAGGCCGATTGCAGCAGGCCGAAATGCTCGTTCTCCCACAGCACCAGCGGCACCTGGGTCGCCTTGGCCGTGGAGACAAAGCCCATGGCCGTGTCGTGCAGCGTGTCGCCGCCGCCGACGATGGTGTGGATGTAGACCTGGCGGCCCGATTCGGCCAGCAGCGTGAAGCAGTCGTTCTCGATCAGATAGGCCAGCAGTGGCGAGAAGGTGTTGGCGCCGTTGTCGATCACGCAGTTGCCGTCTTCCTGCAGGATGTCGATCATCAGCGCGTCGAAGCGCTTGGGATCGATGGTGCGCGCTTCGGTCATCACCGGCACATGCTGCACATTCAGGGATTTGTAGCGCGAGAAGGTGGTGTTTTCCTGGTCGGTGTCGTAGCAGCGCAGCACCGTGTCGCTCTTGTCCTGCAGCCATTGGGCGAGGATGGTCGAGACCAGGGTTTTGCCGATCCCGCCTTTGCCCTGCAGGATGAAGTGCACCGTGTTTTGCATCGCTTTGCTCCCGTCTTGCTCTTATGGTTAGCGACAGCGCGCCGAGCCGCTGTCTGGTTCATCCGGCGGCTGCGCCGCGGGATCGTGCACGCCTTTGTCGGCGGGCAGGAATTCCCAGTCGTAGCCGTCTTCTTTCAGCGCCAGTTTCAGCACGCCCCATTGCCGGTTGGCGCGCACCTCGCTATGCGCATGCGGCCAGCGGAACGGCGTGAGGAAGGCGCCGCCGGTGCCGATCACGAACTGGCGCATGCCTTGCTGCGCATCCGGCTTGCCGTCGGCGTCGAGCGGCGCGAAGCGCTCGTAGTCGTGGTCGTGGCCGGACAGCACCAGCTCCGCGCCCGCCGCCTGCAGCAGACGCCAGGCTTCCTGCATATGCAGGCTGGCCGAGTGTCCGCCCGAACTATACATGGGCGCGTGCCAGTAGGCGAGGGTGCAGCGGCGCGGGTGGCGTTCCAGGTCGTCTTTTAGCCACAGCATCTGGGCGCGCTGTTCCTCGCCATGCATATGGCTGTTGAGGGAGACCAGGTGCCAGGCGCCCAGGTCGAAGCTGTAGTAGCCGCGCCCGCGCGGTCCGGCCGCCGCGCCGAAATAGCCGTAGTAGCCGTCGGCGCTGCCGCCATAGTATTCGTGGTTGCCGGGCGTGGGATGGGTGATGTCCTTGAAGCGGCCCCAGGTCGGCGCATAGCAGTCGCGGAACTCGGCTTCCAGCCCGATCGGATAGGTATGGTCGCCCAGCGAGAGGACGGCGCTGCGCCAGCCGGCGGCGGCATCGCGCGCGATGCCTGCTTCCACCACGGCGGCGGTGCGCGCCGCGCCCGAATACTGGGGACGGCTGTAGCGGCAGTCGGCGATGTCGCCCGCCGTGTAGACGATGATGGGCGCCGGGGTTGGCGCTGGCGCTTGGGCGGCGGCCGGCGGCAGGGCCGCCAGTCCCAGGGCGCAAGGCATGCAGCGTAAAAGTGATTGCAATAATGGCATCGAGGCGCGCTTATTCTTCTGTTGGTGGGCAAGATATATCACAATGGCGGTTTGTGAAACCGTTTTGTCTGCCCCATGCCTCTCGCCCCCACTCCCGAACAGCAATTGATCCTGCAATCTGATGCGCCCGTGCTGATGGTCGAAGCGGTGGCCGGCGCCGGCAAGACCACCACCCTGGCCATGCTGGCGGCGCAGGCGCGCGGCGAGGTGCTGGGCCTGTGCTTCTCGGCAGGCGCCAAGCTGCGCTTCCAGCAAAAGCTGCAGGAGGAGTGTCCGGGACGCCAGGTCGGCGTGATGACGATGGAGGAGTTCGCGCGCGCCCTGTTGTCGCGCCTGGCCCACGACGGTCTGGTGGACAAGGCCCAGTTCTGCCCCAGCGAGGAGTCGCTGCGGCCGCAAGTGGTGGCGGCGGCCGAAGCGGTGTGGCAGCGCTACGAGGAGTGCCGCTGCGACTTCGATTTCAGCTTCCGCGACAACAGCGCCCGCATTGACGCCATGCTGGCCTTGCTGGCGACGCTGAAGGCGACCACGGTGGCGCGCCGCTTCCAGGAAGACCTGGAGCAGGACGATATCGAGCAGATCGCCGAGCGCTTCGACGTGCCGCCGCAGGCGGTGGAAATCTGCCAGGCGTATGAGCGCATGCGCCAGCTGGAGCCGGGCGTCTACCTGTGGCAGGGCCTGGCCGACCTGGTGCCGGACGTGCTGTCCCTGCTGTCCCTGCATCCATCGGCGCTGGACAGCATCCGCCAAGTCCAGCTTTGCCTGGTGGACGAGTGGCATGACGTGAACGCGGCCGAATTCGAGCTGCTGCAAATCTTCCGCCGCCAGGCGCGCCTGGTGGTGGTGGGCGACCGCTCCCAGGTCATCAACACGGCGCGCGGCGCCGACATCCATTTCTCCCACCTCGGCTTCGAGCTGGGCTTCCCCGGCGCCCAGCGCCTGGAGCTGAGCAAGTCGCACCGATTCGGCATTTCGGTGGCCAAGCTGGCGGCGCGCGCCTCGGGCCGCAAATGCCAGCCCATGGCCGATACCTACAGCAGCGTCGCCCGCCATGAATACGACGCCGCCGGCGCCGGCTGCGCGCCGGCCGTGGCGCAGCAGGTGGCGCGTCTGGCGCAGGAGGGCGGCAAGCTGTCCGATATCGCCATCATCGTGCGCGAGGCCGACCAGACCATCGCCATCGAAAACGCGCTGCTCGACGCCAATCTGGCCTATGCCTGCGATGGGGTGGAATCCTATCTGCTGCGTCCGGAAATCCTGATGCTGCGCGGCTTGCTGCATGTGGCCTGCGGCGATTACGCCACTCTGCGCGGCGACAAGGACGTTTGCGCGCGCATGGCCGCTGCCCTGTACCAGTTCCTGTCCATCGACAGCGCGTCGGAAGTGTGGGACAGCAGCCACGAAATGTATGGCAGCGGTTCCAGTCTGGCCGCGCGCGCGCAGGAGGATGTGGCGCAAGACCCGGCCATGCTGGCCTGGCTGGTGGGTGACGCCCTGTGCGCCGAAGCGGCCAGCGACGGTGGCGCGGCGCGGCGCTGGAAGCAGCGCCTGCGCCAGGTGGTGGACGAGATGCGCCAGCGCGCGCCGCAGCAGGACGCCGCCGCCCTGCTGCAGTTCGCCAGCCAGACGCTGGACTTGCCGGCTGCCGCCAGCCGCGCCGTGGTCAACCGGCGCCAGGCCGATTCGGCGCTGCGCGCCATCCAGGCCTTCGTCGCTTTCGCGCGCCAGCATGGCGGCATGGACGGCGCCGCCTTCCTGCAGGAGCTGCACAAGCGCCAGAAGCGCGTCGGCAGCCAGGGCTTCAGTGGCAAGCGCAAGCAACTGACCCTGACCACCGTGGCCGCCGCCAAAGGCCGCGAATGGCCTTGCGTGATGGTGCCGCTGATCGAGCAGGGCCAGTTCCCGCGCGGCCGCGATACGGAAGAGGAAAAACGCTACTTCTATGTCGCCATCACGCGCGCTATGCAGGCGCTGTTGCTGTTCGAGCCGGACGAGGGCAACGCGGCGGCGCGCAGCTACCTGATGGCGGGCTTCCGCAAGCCGGAAGACAAAGACGCTTAGTTAAGGCACTTAATTAATAAAGCGCAGCAGTCCCTGCAAGGCGTGCACCACGGTCTGCTCGCGCACGGCGGCCCGGTCGCCGGCAAACACCAGGCGCTCCGTGTGCACGGTGTCGCCCGTGGCCCAGCCGAAGCACACCGTGCCCACCGGCTTGCCCGGCACCGCGCCGGTCGGCCCGGCGATGCCGGTGGTCGACACCGCCACATGGGCATTGCTGTTGGCCAGCGCGCCCTGGGCCATGGCCGCCGCCACTTCCTCGCTGACGCTGCCGAATTGCGCCATCATGGCGGCCGACACGTCGAGCAGCTCGGTCTTGGAGGCGTTGGAATAGGTCACGAAGCCGCAATCGAACCAGCCGGTGGAGCCGGCGATCTCGGTGATCGCCTGCGACACGCCGCCGCCGGTGCAGGATTCCGCGGTCGCCAGCAGCAAGCTCTTTTCCTGCAGGGCGCGGCCCACCTGGGCGGCCAGTTCCTTGATATCCGTAATCATGAGTGGCTCCTCTGGCAAAGATTCCGATGGCCCCATTCTAGCGCGGCGGATGCGTACGTGAGCACACGGCTGGGCAAAAATCTCTGCTGCGATGCAATAGCCGCGGCGCGTAATCGGACCTGCAATTGCGCACCCGCCGCCCCCGCTTTGTGTTAGCATTTTCTTAATTTTAAGCAACTGACTTGCCTGTAGGCTGGCAAAAGCGCAAGATGGCGAAGTCCGGCTTGATGCCGAACCCCAGCCTCAGGGCGGTGGCGCATTCGATTGCAGTATTTTGGCTCGCTTCTCATGGCGTTTCTAAACTCTGTACGATTCCTGGCCGCCCGGCTGCATCGGGACCGGTGCCTGCTCCTGATCCTGGCGGTCGCGCACGGACTCGCCCTGGGCCAGGGCGGTGTGGCGCTGGAGCGCCAGGTCAAGGCCGCCTATCTGTGCAAATTCGCCGGCTTTGTCGAATGGCCCGAAGGCAGTTTCGCGCGCTCCGACAGCCCGCTGCTGATCGGCGTGGCCGGCGCCGAGGCGCTGGCCGCCGAGCTGGAACAGAGCATGGCCGGCCATGCCGTCAACGGCCATGCGCTGCAGGTGCGCCGCCTGAAAAGGGGCGAGGGACCGGCCGGCCTGCACATCCTCTTTGCCGGCAGCGCGCTGGAACGCAATGAACTGCAGGACTTGCTGGCGGCGGCGCGCGGCCAGGCCATACTCACGATCAGCGATGCCGAGGAGGCCCAGGCCATGGGCAGCGTGATCCGCTTTCTGGTCGTCGACGAGCGCTTGCGCTTTGAGGTGGCGCTGAAGGCGGCCGCTTTGTCGCGTTTGCGCATCAGCGCGCGCATGCTGGCGGCGGCCTACAAAGTGCGGCAGGTGAATTCATGAGGGAGGGCGCATGATACGGCTGCACTCCCTGCGCCAGAAAATGCTGGCCGTGGTCATGCTGGTGGCCATGCTGGCGCTGCTGGTTTCGATTGGCATCTTCATCGTCTACGATCTGCGCGCCTACCACCGCAGCATCGTGGCCGACCTGAGCACCCAGGCCGAACTGATCGGCCATATGAGTTCGCCCGCCCTGGTCTTCGACGACCCGCGCCTGGCCAAGGAAAACCTGGCCCTGCTGCGCCTGCGGCCCAAGATCGATGCCGGCGCCATCTACCGTTCCGGCGGCGCCCTGTTTGCGGCCTATGTGGCGCCGGGGCAGAGCAGCGAGATTCCGCGCCAGGCCGGCAGCGAAGGTTTTTTGTACGAGGATGGCAAGCTGCTGATATTCAAGAGCATCGTCGACAACGGCGAGGTGCTGGGCACGGTCTTCCTGCGCGCCGAATACGAGATGCTGGGCCGCGCCCTCGACTACCTGGCGATCGCCGTGCTGGCCGTGCTGGGCGCCATGCTGAGCGCCTGGCTGCTGCTGCGGCGCCTGAATCCCCTGCTGACCCAGCCCATTCTCGACATCGCCGGCGTGGCGCGCGAGATCGTCGACACCGGCGACTATTCGCGCCGTGCCACGCGTCTGAGCGAGGACGAGGTGGCCGAGCTGGTCGACTCCTTCAACAAGATGCTGGACGAGATCCAGGCCCGCACGCGCGCGCTGGAAACCTCGAACCGCGAAATCGCCCGCGAAGCCGAGCAGCGCAACCAGGCGCAGCATGAAGTCATGCGCCTGAATGCGGAGCTGGAGCAGCGCGTGCACGAACGCACCATGCAGCTGGAAATCGCCAACGGCGAGCTGGCCATGGCCATGGAGGAGGCCAAGAGCGCCAACCAGGCCAAGTCGGCCTTCCTGTCCTCGATGAGCCATGAGCTGCGCACGCCGCTCAACGCCATCCTCGGCTTCGCCCAGATCCTGACCTCGGAAAAGCTGCCTTCGACGCTGGCGCAGAAGCGCGAATTCGCCGGCCATATCCTGAAATCGGGCCGCCACCTGCTGACCCTGATCAATGAAATCCTCGACCTGGCCAAGATCGAATCGGGCGCGGTGGCCCTGTCGCTGGAGCCGGTGGCGCTGGAGGAAATCCTGCAGGAATGCGACGATATGGTGCGCCCGCTGGCCAGCGGGCGCGGCATCCGCCTGCTGTTCCCGGCCGACAGCCGGGTCCATGTGGTGGCTGACCGCACCCGCCTCAAGCAGATCCTGCTGAATCTGCTCTCCAACGCCATCAAGTACAACCGCGACGGCGGCGCCGTGGTGGTGGACAGCAGCCCGAGCGGCCCGTCCCTGGTGCGCATCTCGGTGCAGGACACCGGCATGGGCCTGCGCCCCGAGCAGATGAAGATGCTGTTCCAGCCCTTTAACCGCCTGGGCCAGGAAAGCGGGGCGGAAGAGGGCACCGGCATCGGCCTGGTGGTCACCAAGCGCCTGGTCGAGCTGATGGGCGGCGTCATCGGCGCCACCAGCAGTCCGGGCGTGGGCAGCATGTTCTGGGTCGAGCTGAAATGCGCCGACCCGCTGCCTTCGCTGAAGGCGCAGGGCGTGCTGCCGGCTTGCGCGCCGCAGGCCGACGAGCATCCGCTGCGCACCAGCGTGCTGTATGTGGAAGATAATCCGGCCAATCTGCGCCTGATCGAGGAAATCATCGGCTTCCGGCCCGACCTCAAGCTGCTGACGGCGCCCGACGCCCACCTGGGCGTGGAGCTGGCGCGCGCCCACCTGCCCGACATCATCCTGATGGACATCAACCTGCCCGGCATGAGCGGCTTCGACGCTCTGGCCGAGCTGCGCGCCGACCCGGCCACGCGCCATATTCCGGTCATCGCGCTGACCGCCAACGCCATGCCGCGCGATGTGGAAAAAGGCCTGGCCGCCGGCTTCTTCCGCTATCTGGTGAAGCCGATCAATATCGATGAATTTACCGAGGCTATCAATAGCACGACCTCCTATCTGGCCCGGAACCGGGAGAAAGCGGGGCAGCCATGATTACCAGGGAAGACATCCTCAACGCCAAGGTGCTGATCGTGGACGATCAGCCGGTCAATGTGCAGCTGCTGGAATACCTGCTCAAGTCCACCGGCTATACCGCGGTCAGCTCCACCACCGATCCGCGCGTGGTGGCGCCCTGGCATGAAGAGAACCGCTACGACATCATCCTGCTCGACCTGCACATGCCCGGCATGAGCGGCTTTGAGGTGATGGAAGCCTTGAAGCCGCTGGAGGTGGAGGCCTATCTGCCGGTGCTGGTGGTGACGGCCGAACCTGCCAAGAAGATGGCGGCGCTGGACGCCGGCGCCATGGACTTCGTCAGCAAGCCCTTCGATCCGGTCGAGGTGCTGACGCGCATCCGCAATATGCTGGAAGTGCGCCTGCTGCACCGCGAGGCGCGCAACTACAACGCCCTGCTGGAGCAGACCGTGCGCGAACGCACGGCCGAGCTGCAGCGCTTCCGCAGCGCCATGGACGCCACGGCCGACGCCATCTTCCTGATCGATACCGGCAGCCTGGCCTTCGTCGACGTCAACGAAGGCGCCTGCCGCATGCTGGGCTGGCCGCGCGCCGAACTGCTGGCGCAGGAGCCGGCGCGCGTCGGTCTCGGCGCGCGCGAGGAACTGATGGCCCATGCCGCCGCCTTGAATGCGCTGCCGGCGGCGCGCGCCAGCGAGCCGCGCGCGCCCGAGCTGCGCGAGCTGGAACTGACGCGCAGTGACCTGGCGGCGGTGCCGGTGGAGCTGTACTGGCAGCTGCAGCTGGAAGGCGAGGCGGCCTGGCGCACCCTGATCTGCGTGGCGCGCGACATCACCGAACGGCGCCAGGCGCAGGAGCGCCTGCAGCATATGGCGCACTACGACAGCCTGACCGGCCTGCCCAACCGCACCCTGTTCTACCAGACCCTGAGCGAGGCGATCGAGCTGGCGCAGGACAAGGAATGGCGCATCGTGGTGCTGTTCATCGGCCTGGATCGCTTCAAGAACATCAACGATTCGCTGGGGCCGGCCAAGGGCGACCAGCTGCTGCGCGAATTTTCCAACCGTCTGGTGCAGTGCGTGCGCATCCGCGACACTGTGGGCCGCCTGGGCGGCGACGAATTCGGCCTGATCCTGACCATGACGCGCGACCAGCAGGATGCTGTGTATGTCTCCAACGAAGTGCGCGAAGCCCTGCGCGCGCCGTTCTCGCTCGATGGCCACGATGCCACGCTGACGGCCAGCATCGGCATCGCCGTCTACCCCGACGACGCCACGGATCCGGACACCCTGGTCAAGTACGCCGACACCGCCATGGGCCGCGCCAAGGATGCGGGCCGCGACGGCTACCGCTTCTTCACTGCCGGCATGAATGTGCAGGTACTGGCCCGGCTCGACCTGGAGATGGCTTTGCGCCGCGCCCTGGAGCAGGACGAGCTGGCGCTGTACTACCAGCCCAAGGTCAATCTGCACACGGGCCGCATCAGCGGCGCCGAAGCGCTGCTGCGCTGGCACCGGCCCGGCTACGGCATTGTGTATCCGGCCGAATTCGTCTCGGTGCTGGAAGACACGGGCCTGATCGTGCGCGTCGGCGCCTGGATCATCGATACCGCCTGCCGCCAGATCGCGGCCTGGTCGCGCTCCGACGTGGGACCGGTGACGGTGGCGGTGAATGTGGCGAGCCGCCAGTTCGTCGAGGGCGATCTGGAGAGCGAAGTGAAAGAAGCGCTGGAGCGGCACCAGGTGCCGGCCGAGCTGCTGGAGCTGGAGCTGACGGAAACCGCCCTGATGTCGAATACCGAGCGCACCATCGAGGTGCTCGGCGTGCTGAAAGAATTGGGCATTAAGGTCGCCATCGACGATTTCGGCACCGGCTATTCCTCGCTGGCCTATCTGCAGCGCTTCCCGATCGACAAGCTGAAGATCGACATCGCCTTCGTGCGCGACATCACCACCAATCCCAACGACGCCGCCATCGCGCTGGCCATCATCAGCATGGCGCACAGCCTGAAGCTGCGCGTGATCGCCGAGGGCGTGGAATCGCGGCCACAGCTGGAATACCTGCGGCGCAACCGCTGCGACGAAATCCAGGGCTTCTTCTTCAGCCGCCCGCTGCCGGCCGAGGAGATGGGGGCGCTGGTGGCCTCGGGCAAGGGCGTGCCGCCCGATCCCAACCGCGCCGCCGAGCCGCCGCAAACCCTGCTGCTGGTGGACGACGACGTCAACGTGCTGTCCTCGCTGCACCGCCTGTTCCGGCGCGACGGCTACCGCATCCTGACGGCGGTCTCGCCGGCCGAGGGCTTCGAGCTGCTGGCCCTGCATCCGGTGCAGGTGGTGGTGTGCGACCAGCGCATGCCGATCATGAGCGGCACCGAATTCCTCAGCAAGGTCAAGGAGATGTACCCGGACACCATCCGCATCATCCTGTCCGGCTACACGGGGCTGGAAGCGGTGCTCGATTCGATCAACCGCGGCGCCATCTACCGCTTCTACACCAAGCCCTGGGACGATACCCAGCTGCGCGACAATATCCGCCTGGCCTTCCACCATTACTGGCTGATGCATGGCAGCGGCCGCCGCGCCGGCGAGCCGGGCGAGGACCACACGACTTTGAATGCCTGAGGCGCCTTACTTGAAGTGGTCGAAGCCGGCCAGGCGCAGCTCGAGTGGCGCGCCGGCGGCATCGGCCAGGCGCAGGCCGGGCGCGGCCTCGATGCGGCCGACGCGGGTGACGGCCGTGGCGCAGGCGGCGCCGGCCGCCAGGATGGCGGCGCGCGCCGTGGCCGGGGCGGTGAAGCACAACTCGTAATCGTCGCCGCCGGCCGCCGTCCAGGCGCGCCGCAAGTCCTGCGCGCGCGTTGCCAGCACGGGACCGGCCGGCAGGGCGTCCACGTCCAGCGTGGCGCCGACGCCGGAGCGCTCCAGGATATGCCCGAGATCGCCGGCCAGGCCGTCCGAGATATCGATGGCGGCGTGCGCCAGGCCGCCGTCGGCCAGCGCCCGTCCCAGCGCCACGCGCGGCGTGGGCAGGTGCATGCGCTGGGCCGCCGCCTGCTGCTCCGCCGCGCTCAAGACGGTCTCGCCGCGGTAGCCGGCCAGGGCCAGGCGCGCATCGCCCAGGGTGCCGGAGATCCAGATATCGTCATCGACGCGGGCGGCGTCGCGGCGCAGGGCGCGCCCGGGCGCGAGTTCGCCGAAGACGGTGATGCAGATATTCAGCGGTCCCTTGGTGGTGTCGCCGCCGATCAGGGCGCAGCCATGGGCGTCGGCCAGGTCGAACAAGCCTTGCGAGAAGCCGGCCAGCCAGGCCGGATCGGCCGCCGGCAGGGCCAGCGCCAGGGTGAAGCCGAGCGGGCGCGCGCCCATGGCGGCCAGGTCGGACAGATTGACGGCCAGGCTTTTATGGCCCAGGCGCTGCGCATCCTCGCCGGCGAAGAAGTGGCGGTTCTCCACCAGCATGTCGGAGGAGATGGCCAGCTGCATGCCCGGCGTGGGCGCGAGCAGGGCGCAGTCGTCGCCGATGCCGAGGGCGACATGGGCTGGCTGGGCGGCGGCGCGCGGACGCGCGAAGTAATGTTTGATCAGGTCGAATTCGGAGAGCATGCCGCCATTGTAGCGGGCCTCAGGCGCTGCCGACCGCCTTGTCGCCGCCGGGACTGCGCGGCAGCGATGGCGGGCCGTCCCGTAGGTACAACCAGGCTGCGCCCAGGCCCAGAGCCAGCACGGCCAGGGGCAAGGCCCAGTCCGATTCCTGGGGCGTGAAGAAGAGGGCGGCGGACGTCGACAGGAAGAGGGCGGCGCTGAGACGGGCGCCAAGCTGCCAGAATGCGCGATTCATGGTGTGCCTTCCCTAAAAAGCGATGCTTAAAGAATAGGAAGCGATTTGTCTGCTGTCTAGAGAATCACGCGTTTTTTTCTGCGCATGCGTGAAATGGCGCACATAAGCCGGGGCCATACAGCCTTTCAAATCAGGCAATCATGGCGCTTTGTCATGCTGATAAGTATGGGCTTGGCGCTATGCCGCTGCGTGAAAATACCTAGCTGGGAGCCATATTCCGTCTGTTAGAATCGAAGGATTACCGAACAAAAGAGACAGGAAGGCAGCACAGCATGGATTCGTCATCTGATAAAAAAGAGGAATTGCGTCAACAACTGCGCCTTGCCGCGCTCGAATACCACGAGTGCCCAAAACCCGGCAAAATCAGCGTCACCCCGACCAAGCAACTGACCAATCAGCGCGACCTGGCGCTGGCCTATTCCCCTGGCGTGGCCGCCCCCTGCGAAGAGATCGTGATCGATCCCGCCAACGCCTATAAATACACTGCGCGCGGCAATCTGGTGGCCGTGATCTCGAACGGCACCGCCGTGCTCGGCTTGGGCAATATCGGCCCGCTGGCCGCCAAGCCGGTGATGGAAGGCAAGGGCGTGCTGTTCAAGAAATTCGCCGGCATCGATGTCTTCGACATCGAAATCAACGAGCAGGATCCGGACAAGCTGGTCGACATCATCGCCGCGCTGGAACCGACGTTCGGCGGCATCAATCTGGAAGACATCAAGGCGCCCGAGTGCTTCTATATCGAGCGCCAGCTGCGCGAACGCATGAAGATCCCGGTCTTCCACGATGACCAGCACGGCACCGCCATCATCGTCGGCGCGGCCATCCTGAACGGCATCAAGATCGTCGGCAAGGACATCAAGAACTGCAAGCTGGTGGTGTCCGGCGCGGGCGCGGCGGCCCTGGCCTGCCTCGACCTGATCGTCGACCTCGGCTTCCCGCTGGAAAACATCATCGTCACCGACCTGGCCGGCGTGGTCTACAAGGGCCGCACCGAGCTGATGGACCCGGACAAGGAACGCTTCGCGCGCGACACCAGCGCCCGCACCCTGGCCGAAGTCATCCCCGGCGCCGACATCTTCCTCGGCGTGTCCGCCGGCGGCGTGCTGAAACAGGACATGGTCAAGCAGATGGCCGACAAGCCGCTGATCCTGGCCCTGGCCAACCCGACCCCGGAAATCCTGCCGGAAGACGTGAAAGCCGTGCGCGACGACGCCGTCATCTGCACCGGCCGTTCGGACTATCCGAACCAGGTCAACAATGTGCTGTGCTTCCCGTATATCTTCCGCGGCGCCCTCGATTGCGGCGCCACCACCATCACGCGCGAAATGGAAATCGCCGTGGTGCACGCGATCGCCGACCTGGCCCACGCCGAACAGTCCGACATCGTGGCCACCACCTACGGCATCCAGAACCTGGCCTTCGGCCCGGAATACCTGATCCCGATGCCCTTCGACCCGCGCCTCTTGATCAAGATCGCGCCTGCCGTGGCCAAGGCGGCCTTCGAGTCCGGCGTGGCGACGCGTCCGATCCAGGATCTGGAAGCCTATGCCGACAGCCTGCAGCAATTCGTCTACCGCAGCGGCACCTTCATGAAGCCGCTGTTCTCGGTGGCCAAGAAGACCCCGGCCGAGCTGAAACGCATCGTGTATGCCGAAGGCGAGGAAGAGCGCGTGCTGCGCGCCGTGCAGGTGGTGGTCGACGAGCGCCTAGCGCGTCCGATCCTGGTCGGCCGTCCGGCCGTGCTGGAAGCGCGCATCCATAAATTCGGCCTGCGCCTGAAGCAGGGCGTCGATTACGATGTGATCAATCCCGACTTCGACGAGCGTTACCGCGAATACTGGCAGGCTTACTACGAGCTGACCGCGCGCAAGGGCGTGACCCAGGAATACGCCAAGCTCGAAATGCGCCGCCGCCACAGCCTGATCGGCGCCATGATGATCAAGAAGGGCGACGCCGACGGCATGATCTGCGGCACCTTCGGCACCACCCAGCTGCATCTGCACTATATCGACCAGGTGCTGGGCAAGCGCGCCGGCGCCAATGTGTATGCGGCCATGAATATCCTGGTGCTGCCGGAACGCCAACTGGCCATGGTGGACACCCACGTCAACGAGAACCCGGATGCGCAGCAGCTGGCCGAGATCACCATCATGGCGGCCGACGAGATGAAGCGCTTCGGCCTGTCGCCGCGCGCGGCCCTGCTGTCGCACTCGAATTTCGGCTCCTCCAACAGCGCCTCGGCGCAGAAGATGCGCGCCGCCCTGGCCCTGGTCAAGGAACAGGCGCCGGAACTGGAAGTCGACGGCGAGATGCACGGCGACACCGCGCTCGATTCCAAGCTGCGCAAGAGCATCATGCCGAACTCCGATCTGGAGCATGACGCCAACCTGCTGGTGATGCCGAATATCGACGCCGCCAACATCGCCTACAACCTGGTGAAGACGGCGGCCGGCAACGGCATCGCCATCGGTCCGATCCTGCTCGGCTGCGCCGCGCCGGTGCATATCCTGACCCCTTCGGCCACCGTGCGCCGCATCGTCAATATGACGGCGCTGTGCGTGGTGGATGCGGTGGCCCAGCGCAAGGGCTGACGCGTTCCCGCAGCTCATGGTTAAGCAAGCAATGTAATCTTTTTGACAGCATCGTCAATCACGGTTACATTGCCTGACCATGAGCGACTTCCTCCAGGCCAGCCTGCACCATCTGCTAGTGTTTACCATCGCCGCCGTGCTGGCGTGCGAGTGGGCGCTGCTGCGTCCCGGCCTGGCGCCGGCCACGCTGCGCCTGCTGGCGCGGCTCGATGCCGCGTATGGCTTGAGCGCGCTGGGCATCCTGCTGGTGGGCTTCGGTCGCGTGATGCACGGCGCGAAAGGCGCGGCCTTCTATACGGCCAATCCATTGTTCTGGACAAAGATCGGGGTCTTCGCCCTGGTCGGCCTGCTCTCCATCAAGCCCACGCTGCGCATCCTGGCCTGGCAAAAGCGCTTGCGCGCCGACGCCGGCTTTGTCCCTTCCTCCGCCGAAATCGCCGCCCTGCGCCCGCTGCTGCTGGCCGAACTGCTGCTGTTTGCGGCCATTCCCGTGCTGGCGGCCGCGATGGCGCGCGGCATCGGCCATGTCTGAGACGGGGCGTAACAAACTGTAACTGTTGTAATCGGCGGCGGCCATTTAAAAAGCCCGCATGACGCCTCTGTTACAATGCCCGGTTATATATCGCCATAATTAAAGACCTTCATCATCATGCAAAAGATCAAAAAAGCCCTGATCACAGGCATTACCGGCCAGGATGGCGCATATCTGGCTGAATTGCTGCTGCAAAAGGGCTATGCAGTAACCGGAACTTACCGCCGTACCAGCTCGGTCAATTTCTGGCGCATCGAGGAATTGGGCATCGAGTCCCATCCCAATCTGAAATTGGTGGAATACGATCTGACCGACCTGAGTTCCAGCATCCGTTTGCTGCAGGCCGGCGATTTTGATGAAATCTATAATCTGGCGGCGCAAAGCTTTGTCGGCGTCTCCTTCGAGCAGCCGGTGACCACGGCCGATATCACCGGCATCGGTCCCGTGCACCTGCTGGAAGCGATCCGCATCGTCAATCCGAAGATCCGCTTCTACCAGGCTTCGACCTCGGAAATGTTCGGCAAGGTGCAAGCCGTGCCGCAGAAGGAAGACACGCCTTTCTACCCGCGCAGCCCATATGGCGTAGCCAAGCTGTATGCGCACTGGATGACCGTGAACTACCGCGAGTCCTATGGCATCTTCGGCTCCTCAGGCATCCTGTTCAACCACGAGTCGCCGCTGCGCGGCCGCGAGTTCGTCACCCGCAAGATCACTGACTCCGTCGCCAAGATCAAGCTGGGCAAGCTGGACGTGCTGGAGCTGGGCAATCTGGACGCCAAGCGCGACTGGGGCTTCGCCAAGGAATACGTGGAAGGCATGTGGCGCATCCTGCAAGCCGCGCAGCCCGACACCTATGTGCTGGCGACCAACCGCACCGAGACGGTGCGCGATTTCGTCGCCATGGCCTTCAAGGCTGCCGGCATCGCCATCGAATGGCAGGGCAGCGGCGAACAGGAAACCGGCCATGACGCGCAAAGCGGCAAGGTGCTGGTGCGCATCAGCCCAAAATACTACCGTCCGGCCGAAGTCGATCTGCTGATCGGCGACGCATCCAAGGCGCGCAAGGAACTGGGCTGGGAACCGCAGACCACGCTGGAAGAGCTGTGCCAGATGATGGTCGAGGCCGACCTGCGCCGCAACGCCGCCGGCTTCTCCTTCTAAGATGGCGGCGCTGCGGTTCTTGTCGGCAGAGCGCGAAGGCGAGGGCAAGCGTGCCCTGGTCACGGGCCTGGCGGGCTTCACCGGCCATTACGTGGCGCAGGAACTGCGTGCCGCCGGCTACGAGGTATTCGGCACTGCGGTGCCGGGCCATGCGCATGGCGAGAACACCGTGGCGGTCGACCTGTGCGACCGCGCCGGCGTGGCCGCCATGGTGCAGGAACTGCAGCCGGACGTGGTGGTGCACCTGGCCGCCATCGCCTTCGTCGCCCACTCGGATGTGGAGCAGATCTACCGCGTCAATGTGGTGGGCACGCGCAATCTGCTGGAAGCGCTGGCCGCCGCGCCGAAAAAGCCGTCCGCCGTGCTGCTGGCTTCCAGCGCGAATATCTACGGCAATACCGATGTGGCGGTGATCCATGAGGACGTGCCGGCCGCGCCGGCCAACGACTACGCCGTCAGCAAGCTGGCCATGGAATACATGGCGCGCCTGTGGTGCGACCGCCTGCCGCTGATCTTCGTGCGCCCCTTCAATTACACCGGCGTCGGCCAGCACGAAAACTTCCTGCTGCCGAAAATCGTGTCCCATTTCCGCCGCAAGGCCGCGGACATCGAACTGGGCAACCTGCATGTGTGGCGCGACTTCTCCGACGTGCGCATGGTGGCCGCCGCCTACCGCCGCCTGCTGGCCGCCGCGCCGGCCGGCCAGACCTTCAATATCTGCTCGGGCAGCGCGTATTCGCTGGGCGAAGCGCTGGACATGATGGCCGCCATCGCCGGCTACAAGATCAATGTCCATGTCAATCCGGCCTTCGTGCGCGCCAATGAAGTGGCGCGCCTGAGCGGCGACAACCGCCGCCTGGCCGCCGTGGTGGGCGCTATCGAGCCGCTGCCGCTGGAACAGACCCTGCGCTGGATGTACGAGGCGTGAACGCGCTGCGCACCGGACTATCCTGCACCACCATCGAGCCTGGCCTGAACGGTGGACGCCTGGATGGCATCGGTGTGTACAGCCAAGCCCTGTTGCGCCACCTGCCTGCCGCCGGCTGCGCCGTCCAGCCTTACTCCTTCGGTCCTGCCGCCCGCCTGACGGTGGGCCGGCCGCTGCCGCTATCCTTCGCCGCCGCCACGCTGCGCGACCTGGCCACGCCATCGGCCGTGCGGCAGAAGATGGGCCTGGACCTGTACCACGCCACCGATTACCGCATCGTGCGCATGGACTGCCCGGTGGTGGCGACCCTGCACGACGCCCTGCCGATCGCCCACCCTGAATGGTGCAGCCCAAAACAGCGGCGGCTGAAGAACTGGCTGCAGATCAAGGCGGCGCGCAAGGCCGACCATGTGATCGCCGTCTCGCAGTTCGCCGTGGCCGAACTGGTGCAGTGCTTCGGCGTCGACGAGCGCCGCGTCAGCGTGGTGCACAACGGCGTCGATGAAAGCTGGTTCACGCCGCCGCCGGCCGAACGGCGCGATGCCACCCTGGCGGCGCATGGCCTGCGTCCCGGCTATTTCCTCTTTGTCGGCACGCTGCAGCCGCGCAAGAACGTGGAGCGCCTGCTGCAAGCCTATCTGGGCCTGCCGCCGGTGCTGCGCGCGGCGCGCCAGCTGGTGATCGTGGGTGCCCCCGGCTGGCGCAGCGAAGCGCTGCAGGCGCGCATCGCCGCCGCCGTGCAGCAGGGCGAGAACGTGCGCTGGCTGGACCGCCTGACCGGCGAAGAAGAGCTGCGCGACCTGTATGCCGGCGCCGGCGCCCTGATTTATCCCTCGCTTTACGAGGGCTTCGGCATCCCGCTGCTGGAAGCTTTCGCTTCGCGTCTGCCGGTGGTCGCCGCTAATACCACCTCGCTGCCCGAAGTCACGCTTGGCGCGGCGCTGGAAGTCGATCCGCTGTCGGTAAGCGCCATCGGCGCCGCCATGCTCGATATCGTGCGCGACGAGGCCTTGCGCCAGCGCTGCATCGCCGCCGGCGAGCGGCGCGCGCTGGCGCTGACCTGGGCCGAAACGGCGCGCCGCACGGCGGCCGTCTACCACTCCATTCTTTTGCAGTAGATTTATCATGCGCGTCCTTCATTTCTACAAGACTTACTACCCGGACTCCTGGGGCGGCATCGAGCAGGTGATACGCCAGATGTGCGTGGGCACCAGCCGCCTGGGCGTCAGCAATGAAGTGCTGACGCTGACGCGCAACGGCGGGCCGGCGCAGATGGAAATCGAAGGCCATCTGGTGCACCGCGTGCCGCTCGACTTCGAGATCGCCTCCAACGCCTTTTCCTTCGCCGCTATCCGCCGCCTGGCGCGGCTGGCGCGCAAGGCCGACGTGATCCACTACCACTTCCCCTGGCCCTTCATGGACCTGGCCCACTTCATGGCGCGCGTGAACAAGCCCAGCCTGGTGACCTACCACTCCGACATCGTGCGCCAGAAAACCCTGCTGCGCGTGTACACGCCGCTCAAGCAGCGCTTCCTGAAAAGCGTGGACACCATCGTCGCCACCTCGCCCAACTATATGGCCTCCTCGCCCGTGCTGCGCCGCTACCGCCACAAGACGCGCACCATCACCTATGGCCTGGACCGCACGATCTATCCGGAACCTCGCGCCGAAGTGATGGAGAAATGGCGCGCTGAATGCGGCGAGCGCTTCTTCCTCTTCGTCGGCGTGCTGCGCTACTACAAGGGTCTGCACATCCTGCTCGACGCCATGGCCGGCCTGGATTATCCGGTGGTGATCGTGGGCGCGGGACCGATCGAGCAGGAACTCAAGGAGCATGCGGCGCGCCTGAATCTGCACCACGTCAAATTCCTCGGCGCGGTGGAAGAGGAAGACAAGATCGCCCTGCTGAAGCTGAGCTATGCCATGGCCTTCCCCTCGCATCTGCGCTCGGAAGCATTCGGCATCTCGCTGCTGGAAGGGGCGATGTTCGGCAAGCCGATGATCTCCAGCGAGATCGGCACCGGCACCACCTATATCAATGTGGACGGCGAGACCGGCCTGGTGGTGCCCCCCAGCGATGCGCAGGCCTTCCGCGAAGCCATGCGCCGGCTGTGGGAAAACCCGCAGATGGCGGCCGATATGGGACGGCGCGCCGAGCAGCGTTATTGGGAATTGTTTACGGCCAAGGCGATGGCGGAAAACTATCTGAAGCTGTACCAGGAACTAGCGCATCGCAAGCAGCATGGCGTTTGATCTTTGTCAAAGCGTTGTCATGCTTGCCGCTTAAGATAGGCGCCGGACTCCTTGCTCTGGCCGTGGTCCGCAGGTTCCGGCCGAACATGCAACGCACAGGCCAGGCCAGCGCGGGAGTTCACCCCTTCACCGGCATTCCTTATTGCGGCGGCGCTTCCGCCGCTTCTTCCTTCACGGCGTCCTGTTCCGCCCAGCGCAGGCGGATGGCGTCGATCTGCTCGATCTGCGCCAGGAAAAGATCGACCAGGGCCGCATCGAAGTGCTGGCCGCGCTGCTCGCGCAGATAATTGAGCGCTTCCTCCAGCGGCCAGGCGCGCTTGTAAGGGCGGGCCGAGGTCAGGGCGTCGAACACGTCGGCAATGGCGACGATGCGGCCTTCCAGCGGAATCTCTTCCCCCTTCAAGCCTTTCGGATAGCCGCTGCCATCCCATTTCTCGTGGTGGCTGAGGGCGATATTGCGCGCCAGGCGCAGCATGCCGTGGGTATGCTCGCCGATGATTTCGGCGCCGATGGCGGCATGCGACTGCATGATCTTCCATTCATCGGCATCGAGCTTGCCCGGCTTTTGCAGGATGCGGTCGGGGATGCCGATCTTGCCCACATCATGCATCGGCGCGGCGTGCAGCAGGTCGTCGGCTTCGGCTTCGTTCAACCCCGCCGCCACGCCCAGCAGACGGGCGTAATGGCTCATGCGGATCACGTGCAGGCCGGTTTCATTGTCCTTGTACTCGGCCGCCAGCCCGAGGCGCTGCACGATCTGCAGGCGCGTTTCGCGCAGCTCGTCGATGCGCACCAGCGACAGGTGGGTGCGCACGCGGGCGCGCACGATGGGTGGGCTGAGGGGCTTGGTGATGTAGTCGACGGCGCCGGCCTCAAAGCCGATCACCTCATCGGCCGGATCGCTCAGGGCGGTGACGAAGATGACGGGAATGGCGGCGGTGCCGCTGTCGGCCTTGAGTTCGCGGCAGATTTCATAGCCGGTCATCCCCGGCAGCATCACGTCGAGCAGGATCAGGTTGGGATGCTCCTGGCGCGCCAGTTCCAGCGCGCGCTGGCCATCCTTGGCGAACACCAGGCGGTAATGGTCCTGCAGGATCTGGCGCAGCAGCTGCAGATTGCTGGCCTCATCGTCCACGGCCAAAATCAGGGGTTGCTTGGATGGCTGGGTCATCGCGGGCTTTCGTTGTGGGGCAGGGCTTGCGCCAGTATTTCCTGTAACAGCTGCCGGGCCAGCGCGAAATCGAAGTCGTCCAGCGCGGCCTGCAGTTTCGCCAGTGTAGTCGATGCGGCGTGGTCTTGCAGGGCGAGGCCCAGCTGGGTCAGCGCGCCATCGTCCAGGGCGCCGCGCGCCAGCGCCTTGTCCAGCGCCGCGGCGCTTTGGCGCAGATCCTGCAGGGCGGGCGCGGCGGGAATGGCGGCAGAGGCGGAAGCCTGCGGCAGGGCGGCTTTCTCGGCCTGGCTGGCGCCAATCGCGGCCAGGGTGGGCGCCAGCTGGGCCGCCGCCAGCGGCAGCAGGAGCGCCGCTGCTTCGGCCTGCCCGGCTTCCTGTTCCAGGCGCGCCAGGGTTGCGGCCAGCTGTTCCAGGCCCAGATTGGCGGCCACGCCGCGCACCTTGTGCGCCAGCGCCTGCACGGCCGGCAGATCGCCCTGGCGCAGCAGGGCGTCCAGCGCATCGGCCGCGCCGGCGTGGGCAGCGGCGAAACGCGCCAGCGCGCTGTGGTAGGCGGCTTCGTCGCCGCCCCAGCGCGCCAGGCCGGCGCCGTGGTTGAGCAGACGCTGGCCGGCATCGGCCGGCGCGGCCGGCTGGTCCGCCTCTTTCATGCCCAGTACGCGCGCGATTTCATGCGAGAGCGCCGTCCAGTCCACCGGCTTGCTGGCGAAACCGTCCATGCCGGCGGCGGCGCTGGCGCGGCGGTGCGCTTCCAGCACGCTGGCCGTCATGGCGATGATGGGCACGCGGCGGCGCTGCTGGCGCTGGGCCGAGGCGCGGATCAGGCGCGTGGCGGCCAGGCCGTCCACATGCGGCATCTGCACATCCATCAGCACCACGTCGAATTCCTGCTGGGCCGCCAGCGCAGCGGCCTGGGCGCCGTCGTTGGCCGTCACCAGGCGGTGGCCGCGCTTTTCCAGCAGCAGGCCAAGCAGCTCCAGATTCTGCGGCACGTCGTCGGCCGCCAGCACGCGCAGCGGCGGCAGCGCGTAGGCGCTCTGTTCGCGCACCTGGGGCGCGTGTTCCTTGGTGGCCAGGCGCAGCGGCAGCTCGATATGGAAGCTGGTGCCTTCGCCGGGCGCGCTTTCGGCCCAGATGCGGCCACCCATCAGTTCCACCAGCTGCTTGCTGATGGTGGTGCCCAGGCCGGTGCCGCCGTAGCGCCGCGTCATGGAGGCATCGGCCTGGGTGAACGGGTCGAAGATGGCGGCCAGGCGGTCGGGCGCGATGCCGATGCCGGTGTCGCGCACCACGATGCGCAACTGCTTCTCGCTGACCGAGGCTTGCAGCGTGACGCTGCCGGCGGCGGTGAACTTGATGGCGTTGTCGAGCAGATTGGTGAGCACCTGGCGCACGCGCAGCTCGTCGCCGTGCAGCCAGTTCGGCAGCGCTTCGGTATAGCCGACGTTCACGTCCAGGCCTTTGCCGCGCGCCACCGCGCCATAGGTGGAGGCCAGTTCGTCGATCAGGCCGCGCAGATTGTAGTCGGCCAGCTCCAGCTCCATGGCGCCCTTGTCCAATTTGGCGGTGTCGAGGATTTCGTTCAGGAGGCGCAGCAGGGCGCGGCCGGAGCGGCGGATGGTGTCCAGGTGGCGGCGCTGTTCCGGCTGCAGTTCGCCGTCCAGCAGCACATCGGTGAAGCCGAGGATGGAATTCATCGGCGTGCGGATTTCGTGGCTCATATTGGCGACGAAGGTGGCGCGCGCCGCCGCCGCGTGGTCGGCTTTTTCCTTGGCTTCGCGCAGATCTTCCTCCATCTGGCGCCGTTCGGTGATGTCGAGCACCACGCCATCGAGCCAGCGCGGCCGGCCCGCTTCGTTCAGCACCAGGGCGCCGTGCTCCCACATCCAGCGGATGCCGCCGTCGGCATGGCGGATGCGGTATTCCAGCATATACGGGTGGCCGTCGGCCAGGCACTGGGCCACCGCGTGTTCCATCAGCGGCAGGTCTTCTTCCAGGATCAGGCTGGAGAACAGGCGGTGGCGCCCAAGAGCCAGGAAGTCTTCGCGCGCATAGCCGGTCACATGTTCGACGCCATCGCTGACGAAGACCATGGGCCGCTCGCCCGTCGCCTCGCAGCGGAAGGAGACGCCGGGAATATTGCCGATCAGGGAACGGAACTGCTGCTCGCTTTCGCGCAGCTCCTGCATGATGGCGCGCCGCTCGCTGATGTCGGTGACGAACAGCACGTACAGATCGCGCTCACCGAGGCGGGCGTGGCCGATGGCGCGCCGGATCGGCACCAGGGAGCCGTCCTTGCGCCGCGCGTGGACTTCGGAACCCTTGTTGATCTGGCTCTCGTCGCCGTGGGCCAGGAAGTAGAACAGGCCTTCGCTGCGCGACTGTTCCATATCGGCCGTCAGCAGCTCGATATTGCGGCCCACGATTTCCGCCCGCGTCCAGCCGAAGATGCGCTCGGCCGAGGCATTGAATTCATGGATCACGCCGGTGCTGTCCACCGTCACCACGCCGTCGACCGTGGTGGTGAGCAGGGCGCGCATCCAGCTCTCGCTCTGGCTCAGGTGGCGGTACATCTCGCGGTAGCGCAGCAGACCGTTGGCGCCCATGACGAAGACGGTGAACACCACCGTGATGAGGGAAATGGCCAGCGCCAGGAAGGTGGTGTTGGTGGTGACGAAGGTGCCCGGCACGGTATTGCCGACGAAGCGCGCGGCGGCCATGCCGGTGTAGTGCATGCCGGAGATGGCGCAGCCCATGACGATGGCGCTGGCCAGCAGGCGCTGTTGTTCGGTCAGGCGCGAACCCAGGCTGCGCAGGCCGAAGCGCACCCACAGCGCCAGGGTCGCCAGCACCACCGCCACCACGATGGAGAGGCCGAACATGAAGGGATCGTAACGCAGGCCCAGGTCCATCTGCATGGCGGCCATGCCCGAATAGTGCATGGTGCCGATGCCGGCGCCCACCAGCAGGCCGCCGGTGAGCAGGCTGCTGCGCCGCAAATGGGCGCGCCGCAGCAGCGACATGGCAACGGCGGAAGCGCCCAGGCTGGGCAGCATGGAGAGCACGGTCAGCACCGGCTCGTAGCGCACCGTGGTGCACAGCTGGAAAGCCAGCATGCCGATGAAGTGCATGGACCAGACGCCGGCGCCGAGCGCCAGGCTGCCGGCCAGCAGGGTCAGCAGGCGCAGCAGGCGGTTGTCGCGGCTGCGGCCCTGGCCCACCAGCTGCAAACCCATCCAGGATGAAAAAACCGCCACTATTACCGATAAGGTAACTAGCAGCGGATCGTAGATGCCATATGTCAGAAGCGAAGGATCGTCCGGCGGTGAAAACAGGTGGAGAGGGAGGATGGTATCCATGGCGGACGGGGCAAAGGCAAAATACGGACTGAACTGTGTCACATTAACATAGTTCAGCCCGGAAACATCGTTTCATTGCCAAAAAGAACTAAAAAATGGCATTAAGCAACAACATCGCGCAATGCCCATCCAGCTCAAGCGGCTTTCGCCTCCGCTTCCGGAGTGTGCGGCGGCGCCTGCAGCGACCAGACGCTGGCCGGATCGCCCGTGCGGCCGCGGCGCAGCGTGGCGCGCGCCATGCGCCAGAAGGCCCAGGCAAAGCCCAGCGCCACCAGATTGACGCCGCTGACGATGCCGCGTCCCTGCCACAGGGCCGAGACGGGATCGCTGCCGCTTTGCCACCATTGCGCGAACGGCAAGGCCAGGGCCAGGGCGGCGCACAGCAGCAGCAGCTCGTGCGCGGCGCGCGCCGGCGGCCGCAGGAAGGCCCAGACGATGGCGCCGAAGAAGACGGCGAAGTAAGCGCCTTCTTCCCACGCCGGCAAGGCGCCGGCCGGCAGCACCAGCAGCTTGTTGACGAGGAAGACGGCGCCCACGCCGGCCACGCTGCCCAGGCAGAAGCCGACGCTGAACTTGGCCATCCAGCGGCTGCTGCGCGTCTGCGCCCCGCTGCGCTTGCGGCGCGCCTCGATCCACAGCAGATTGCCGCTGTAGAAGAGGAAGGCGCCCGCCAGGCCGAGGATGAAGTAGACCCACTTCACCGCATAGCCGCCGAAGCTGCCGAAGTGCAGGGTCTGCAGGCCGCGCAGGAAGGTGGTGCCGGCGCTGAACTGGGCCGGCTGCAGCACGCGCAGCACCTTGCCGCTGCTGGCGTTCAGCACCACCACGCTCATGGCGTTCAGTGTGCCCGCATGGGTTTGGCCATACACTTCCACCTGGCCGTTGGCGTCGCCCGCATGCTTGTAATACATCTGGCCGATCCGCATCTGCGGCGCCTCGCGCTGCACGATCTGCATCAGCTGCGGCGCCGGCAGCAGGGGCGCGGCCACGCCGGCCGGCTTGACCGGCGCGCTGGCGTAGATATCGGACTGGATCAGGTCCAGCAGCTTGCCGTCGAAGACCAGGTACTGGAAGGGCGCCATCAGCAGGATGCCCAGGCACAGGATGGCGCTGCTCCAGGCATACATCAGGTGGAAAGGCAGGGACAGGATGCCCACCGCGTTGTGCGCGTCCTGCCACATGCGCTTCAGGTTCTTGCCGATGCGCAGGGCGAACAAGTCCTTGAGGAAGCCGGGCGCGTAAATCACCACGCCGCTGGCCAGCGCCAGGCCGTACAGCACGCACACGATGCCCAGCACATAAATGCCGGCGGCGGCGGGCAGGCCGGCCGTGTAATGCAGGCGGTAGAGGAAGTGCGACAGCTCCGATTCCGGCTTGGCGTCGGCCAGCGCGCCATGCGCGTCCAGGCGCCAGGCGTGCTCGGTTTCGCTGCCGTCCTTGTGATGCTCGTCCCACTGCAGGCGCAGCACCGGTTCGTGCTCGCTCGGCAGGATCAGGCCGAAATGCTCGGCCGCCTTGGGCTGGGCGCGCAGCACGGCATCCACCAACTGCTGGGCGTTGGCGCTGGGCTGCATGGCCGCCACGCGCGCGCCGCGCACCTCCCATTCGCCCAGTTCTTCATGGAAGATGGTGATGGCGCCGGCGAAGAAGGCGATGAACAGGCCGAAGCCCGCCACCAGGCCGACCCAGGTATGCAGCGCGATATAGCTGCGCAGAGTTGCCGCCTTCATGCCGCCACCTTCACCAGGCCGCTGGCCTTCAAGGCATACATCAATCCATAGGCGAGGAGCGTGGCGCCGCCCAGCCACAGCCAGGCGCGCGCGCCGCTGCGGAAGGCGAAGGCCAGCGTCATCACGCCGACCCAGGCCAGGAAGAACAGCACCAGCGCCGGCAAGGTGTAGAAGCGCTGGTCGCCGCTGAGCAGGGCCGCGATGCCGACCAGGGCCACCGCCAGCGGCAGGCCGAGGAAGAAGGCGGCCGTCGATTTACCCCACATGGCGCGACCTCCGGTAAGCATCGAGATAGGGCAGGGCCACCAGGGCCAGCATGAAGCCGGACAGGGCGACGAAGACGCCGCACCAGAAGCCATAGGCGGCGTTGCCTGCCAGCGCGGCGAGCGTCAGCAAGGGCAGGGCACCCCAGCGCAGCAGGCGCGCCTGGGCGCGCGCGCCGGGCAGCAAAGTCTGGTGCGGCGAGGCCAGATATAGGGCGCAGGCAGCCAGCGTGGCGGTGAAAATGCTAAGCCAGTTCATTGTCGTCCTTTCAGATGCGGCCTTCGATGCCGAAGGCGATGCGGCGGCCCTTGCCCTGCACCACGTTATGCCGGCCCGGCACGGTGCTGATCGCGCCGGAGGTGATGTAAGTGTGGTTCAGCAGATTGCTGCCTTGGGCGAACACGCTCAGGCCATTGGCGAAGGTGTAGGCGGTTTTGCCGCCCAGCAGGGTGCGGCCGCCATTGCGTTCCTCGTTTTCGGCGCCGGAGTAGGAGCCGCCTTCATGCGTCAGGTGCAGATTGAGCAGGGCGCGGCCGGGCTTCCAGCTGAAGCCCGCCGACTGCGTCTGGCGCGGCGAGCGGCCGAATTCGTGGCCGCTGTAATCGCCCAGTGGCGACTGGAATTCGATGAAACGG
Organism: Massilia sp. BJB1822; assembly: GCF_013369485.1. Lineage (GTDB taxonomy): Bacteria > Pseudomonadota > Gammaproteobacteria > Burkholderiales > Burkholderiaceae_D > Rugamonas. The sequence goes on along the minus strand of NZ_JABWEB010000010.1, from coordinate 7,033 downwards.
CTGCGCGACAGGCCGAGTGCGCCGAACACTTCCACTTCGCGCGTCAGCATGCCGCGCACTTCCAGCTCCAGGCCGCGCAGGCGCGAGCTGCCCGCATTGACCACGAAGTTGTCGATGGTGGTGTTGCGCGAGATATTCACCTGCTGCTTGCTCCAGTCGATCTGGTACAGGTTCGCGGCCAGGAAGAAATTGCCCGGCAGCGTGCCTTTCAGCGACAGGTCATAGTTCTTGGTGAACTCGGGCGCATAGGCGTTCGGGCCGCGTTGATAGCTGTAGCCCACGCCGCCGCTGCGGTAGCCGCGCTGCGCGGTGGCGCCGGCGGCCCAGTCGCCGTTCAACGCATAGCGCAGGCCCAGCTTGGGCAGCCACACCTTGTTGTCGGACGAGACGTCGCGCACGCCGTCGGCGTTGAAGATGCCGGCGCCGATCAATTGGCCCATCACCATTTGCGCCATGGGCGAGGTGCCGGTGGTTTCGGTGCCGACCACGCGGGTCTGTTTCTCGGCGTCGTAGCGCAGGCCGGCCGTATAAGTCAGCGCGCCCACGCTGTAGTCGGCCTCGCCGAATAGGGCGCGGTTGCGGGTGCGGCTGTTCTCCAGGTTGCGGCGGTGGATAAAGTCGCTGTCGAAGACGGCGCAGGCGGCCGCGCTGGGGCATTGGCCCGCCGAATTGAGCACGAAGGAGACCGGCACGCGGAAGCCGTCGTCGGTGCTGGCCGTATCGCGGCCGTAGTAGACGCCGGCCACGCCTTTCAGCGCGTTGCCTGCCAGCGTGGTGGCGAAGTTGGCGCGCGCCTCCTGGGTCAGTTCGCGGTTCTTGCGCATGCCGGTCTGGGTGCCCTGGTTCAGCTCCGTGTAATCGTAATCGCTGGCGCGGGTGTAGCGGTTGTGGGCATAGCCGGTCAGCAGGGTGATGTCGGCGCCGCCCAGCGCGAAGGTCTGCTCCAGCGCCATATTGCGGCTGCGGTTGTCGATGGCGCTGGCCTCGTTGGCGAGGGCGATGCGCTCCCTGGCCTGGCGCGTCACCGCTTCGACCTGGGCGTCGCCCTTGCGGTATTTGGATTCGGACAGCGTGAGCAGGGCTTGATAGCGCTCGCCCCATGGCGTCAGGCGCAGCTTGCCGCGCGCCGTGTGGCCGGTTTCCTTGTCCCAGTGCTTCTCGTTGCGGGTGGCGTTGAAGTTGTCGCCGCCGTCGCGGTACTGCTCGATGCTGATGCGGCCCGCCGCCACCTGCTCGGCCAGCGCGCCGCCGCCGGCCACGGCCGCGCGGTAGGAGCGCTTGTTGCCGGCGCTGATGCGGGCATTGAAGTCGCGCTGGTCCTGCGGATCGCGGGTTTTCACCACCAGGGCGCCGGCCAGGGAGTTGCGGCCCTGGTTGGTCGACTGCGGGCCGCGCAGCACTTCCACGCGCTCGGCGTCCCACACCGGGAGATTGGAAATGTCCTGGGCGAAGCCGCTTTGCTGCACGCCGTCGCTGGTGACGCTGATGGTGCGGCCGCTGCCGCTGCCGGTCGGCCCGGCCAGCGGAATGCCGCGGATGGCCAGCTCGGCGCCGGTGCCCACATTGGCCATCTGGCGCACCACTTCCTCGATATTGTTCTGGCCCGCCTCGGCGATCTGGCGCCGGTTGCGGATGCCGATGCTGGCGCTGCTGTCGGCTTCCGTCCGCTTCAGCTTATCGCCACTGATAACCACGACCTCTTCCACGCCCGGCGGCTGCGCGCCCTGTTCCGCCTGCGCCTGCCATGCGCAGACCGCACCCGATACTGCCAACACCACATGCTTGAACTGCATAAAACCCCTCAAATGAGAATCATTACCAGCATTAGATGTTAAATGATAATCATTTTTATTTGAAGGAAATTTTATGAATTCGTGGTTTTGCCGTTGGATTCTGGATCTAAATCGATACTTTCTATATGAAAGTATCGATTTAGATGGAGGGTGTCGAGTTTACTTGGGCTGTATCTGGCGCGTCTCAGGCCGGACGAAAGGCGCGGATCTCACTACGCGCCGCCTCGGCCAACGCGGCCAGGTCGACGCCCAGCAGGCGCATGGCGCGCACCGCCGTGCCGTATTGGGCCGATGTCATGGCCAGCAGCACATGGGCGCCCAGCAGCGGCAGGGAGCTGCCCTCCTCTTTCTTATATTCGTTCAATTGCTGGATCAGGGTCTGGGCCGAGGCTTGGGCGCAATACAGGCCGCTCGCTGGCGGCAGCGCCGCATCCTGGTGCACCTCTTCCGGCAGCGCTGCCACGCCAGCGAACCGCATGGCGTTCTGGTGCTGGCGGGCGATGGCGGCGCGGTACTGCTCCGGCGCCACGTTCAGGCGCTGCAAGGCCTGGCGCGCCGTGCCGTCCGGCAGATCGAGGGCGGCGAGAATGAAATGCTCGGCTCCGGCCTGCGCCTGGCCATCGGCATTGGCGTGCTTTTCCGCGCCTTCGCACAAGCGCTTGATGGTGCCCATATCGCGCAAACGCTGCTTAATCCTGTCAAACATTGCTGCTCCTAAGAAGAGGGATTCAATCCTGCGCCAGGCCGGCCAGGCGCTTGTGCGCCGCCTGCTTGGATACGCCCAGCGCTTCGGCGATCTGCGACCAGGACCAGCCTTGCCGCAAAGCTGCCTTCACGGCGCTGCGTTCCAGCTTGTCCGCCGTCAAGCGCAGGGCGACCACTGCCGCCAGCGCTTCGGCCGGATCGTCAGGGGAGGGAAGGGTTTTCAATGAGCTCATTCGTCAATCTTAGTTGACGATTTTGTGTTCGTCAACTTTTGTTGATGGTTTTTGAGTTAATATAAGATAAGCTAGAAAAAAAGACACTTTAGTTTTTAAGGCAATCCGGTACTATGCTTGGGTATTTGGAAACTTGCCAACTGTATTCAGAAGGTGCCGGGTGCCGCTGGCTCGCTGTATCCGCCGAGCTGCCAATCGAAACTCTCTCTTTAAATTAGGAATTGCCGATGAAAAAAACTCTTCTCGCCGCCCTGCTGGCCGGCAGTGCTCTGACTGCACAAGCAGGCCAGTTGCGCTACGACTTTGCCTTTACCGGCCTCTATCTGTCCGATAGCGTCAACTCCGATGTGGACTGGGATCCTACCCGCCAGCTCACCGGCAAGTTCGTTGGCGCCGATTTGAATGGCGACAATGTCATCGCAATAAACGAGATTACTCTGCTATATATCAATGGCACCAATTACTTGTATCGGATTAGCAATGGCAGCAGTACCGATACGCCGACCCTGGATAGCTTCCGTTATACGCTGAATGGCGGGTTGGAGTTTTCCGGTAGTTCGCGCTACACCGTTGGCGACTCCCTGTATGGACTGACCTCGGTTTCCAACAAGGGTAGTTCTTACTTATCCGATTTTGGCGTTGAATTCCGTAGCACTGTTGGACCGGGCACTGTTTTTTCGATTGCGACATCGGTACCGGAACCTGCGGAATATCTGATGTTGAGCGCGGGCTTGCTGGGTCTGGGCTGGGGTGCGCGCCGCAAGCGCAAGGCGGCTGAGCGGATGCAGGCGCGCGGCTGAAAAGCTGCGCTGCGCCGAAAAAAAAGCACTGAGCGATCAGTGCTTTTTTTTTATTCGTCCTGGTGCCCCGGGCCGGAATCGAACCGGCACGCCTTGCGGCGGCGGATTTTGAGTCCGCTGCGTCTACCAATTTCACCACCGAGGCCAATTTTTAGCGCATTCGACAGCTTGCCGTTTTGGCTACGCCGCAAATGCGACCTGCATTATCACTGATTTACTCGCACCGGGCAAGCCTGCATCATGGTTTTAACTCTTTGATATCATTTTCCGCCCTGGATGGCGTATCATCCGCCTACCTCCGTTACGCTGGCGCGGCCAGCCTGCTCGCATGAATAATAAGAAGATCCGGGAAATCATCCTCGGCAAGCCGCTGGACCCGCTGAAGAGCGAAACGCGCCACTCGATGGCGCTGGTGGCCTTCCTGGCCTGGGTCGGCCTGGGTGCGGACGGCCTGTCCTCCTCGGCCTACGGCCCGGAGGAAACCTTCAAGGCGCTGGGCGCGCACACCCATCTTGGCCTGTATATGGCCATCGCCACCGCGCTCACGGTGTTCATCATCGCGCTGGCCTACAACCAGGTGATCGAACTCTTCCCCACCGGCGGCGGCGGCTACCGCGTGGCGAGCAAGCTGGTGGGACCGTATATGGGCCTGATCTCCGGCTGCGCCCTGATCCTCGACTATGTGCTGACCATCGCCATTTCGATCGCCTCCGGCGTCGACGCGCTGGCCTCCTTCCTGCCGCTTGGCTTCCAGCCCTATAAGCTATGGGCCGAAGCCTTCTTCATCGCGGTGCTGATTGTGATGAATCTGCGCGGCCTGAAGGAAGCGATCCAGATCCTGCTGCCCATCTTCCTCGGCTTTGTCGCCACCCACCTGATCCTCATCGTCTACGGCATCACGGCGCACGCCTCCTATCTGCCGGACCTGATGCCCAGCACCATCGATGAAACGGTGAACCTGGCCGGCAGCATCGGCTGGGCCGGGGTGGCGGGCATGCTGCTGCTGGCCTATTCCCAGGGCGGCGGCACCTATACCGGCCTGGAAGCGGTGTCGAACAACGTCAACCTGCTGGCCGAGCCGCGCGTGCGCACCGGCAAAGTGACCATGATCTATATGGCCCTGTCGCTGGCGGTGACGGCGGGCGGCATCATCCTGCTGTATCTGCTGTGGGATGCGCGGCCGATGCCGGGGGAGACGTTGAACGCTTCCACCTTCAAGTCCATCATCGCCAGCATGAACCTGGGCGGCCCCTTCATCAACCAGGTGGTGCTGGTGGTGGTGCTGGCCTTCGAGGCCGGCCTGCTGTTCGTGGCAGCCAATACCGGCTTCCTGGGCGGCCCCTCGGTGCTGTCGAATATGGCGGCCGACTCCTGGGTGCCGCACAAATTCCGCTACCTCTCCACCCGCCTGGTGACGCAGAACGGCATCCTGGTCATGGGCCTGGCGGCGCTGGCCATCCTGTTCTGGACCGGCGGCAGCGTGACCCTGCTGGTGGTGCTGTATTCGATTTCGGTCTTCCTGACCTTCGCCATTTCCCTGTTCGGCCTGTGCCTGTACTGGGCGCGCAACCGCAAGCGCGACACGCCCTGGCTGCGCCGCCTGCTGCTTTCGCTGCTGGGCTTCGTGATCTGCGCCGGCATTCTCGCCATCCTGCTGGTGGAGCGCTTCGCCGAAGGCGGCTGGGCCACAGTGGTGATCATCGGCGCGATCGCCGCACTGTGCTCCGTGATCCGCCGCCACTACCGCGAAACCAAGCGCGCCATCCATTCCGTGGACGAGGTCTTCGCCACCCAGCCCTTCGGCCCGAACCGCGAAGCGATGGAGCCGGACCCGGACAACCAGACCGCCGTCTTCATTGTCGGCACCTCGCGCGGCGGCGGCCTGCATGCGCTGCTGTGGGTGCAGCGCATGTTCCCGGCCCACTTCAAGAATTTCCTGTTCGTGAACGCGCGCACCGTCGATTCGCACGCCTACGGCGGCATCGGCGCCATGGACCAGATGCGCGAGGAGGCGGCCGAAACCCTGGAATACTTCGTGGACTTCTGCCACAGCCACAGCATGGCCGCTTCCTCCTACCTGGGCTTTGGCACCGATGCGGTGGATGAGGTGACGCGCCTGTGCGAACAGATCAGCGAGGAATTCCCCAACGCGATCTTCTTCACCAGCAAACTGATTTTTGCCAAGGACAACTGGCTCACGCGCCTGTTGCACAACCAGGCCGCGCTGGCGGTGCAGCGCCGCCTGCACCTGGAAGGTTTGCAGATGGTGATCCTGCCGATGAAGGTGTGAAAGTCAATGCAGAAAAGGCTATGCCCGCCGCTGAAGGGATTGAAAACTTTAGCGGCGGCGCCGTCTGTACAAGGCTGGGGCCGGCGGCTAGTATGAAGGAGTCACTTTTGTTGAGTGACCAACTCTGAGCAGGAGGTCATCATGGATCTTTCCATGCCTCGGGGCTGGGCCACCGCCGCACTGGCCTGCCTTGTCACATCCGCATTTGCACAGCAAGCCCCGGTCGCAGACCGGCCCGAACGCACGCAGGAAACCGTGCAGGTGTCGGCCCGGGCCATTGCGGCCTACCGCCTGGCGCCGCAGGAGTTCTACAACTACGAACAGCGCTACCTGCTGGAAAACGGCATGGTGCTCAGCTTCCACGAGAAGCGGCGGCACTACTATGTCCAATATAAGGATGAAAAACCGCTGGAAATCTTCCCGCTGGCCGAAGGCGTCTTCATGACCGCCGCCGGCAGCCGCATGGAATTCAAGGAAGAGGGCGACATCATCGCCATCAGCCATCTCGAACTGCTGCCGTATGCCGGCGGCCCCGCCATCGACCCTGCCCGCGTCTATATCGCGCGCAGATAAAGCAGCAGAATCGTCCCCCCTGAAGTGCAGGCAGCATGGCGCCGCTTATCGGCGCGCCATGCGCTTCGTCGTCCCAATCCGGCCATTCGTCGCCTGCGCCGTGCGTTGCGCGCAGTCGCTTGCTACCTTGGAAGTGTCCCCGCATATTCCAATACAGGGCGGCGACGACCCGGCAAACCACATTCCCCAGGGAGCAAAAAACCATGAAAGCCTCGACCCTCAGCGCCTTGCTTGCGATCGCGCTCGCCGCCACCGGCGCCGCCTACGCCGCGCCGCAAAATGAACAGAACAGCGAGGTGGTGCGCATCAGCGCCCAATCCGTCTACCGACATTCCAGCAGCGAATACGCCAGCTACGAAAACACCTATCGCCTCAGCAATGGCCAGGTCGTGAAATTTACCCAGCATGGCCGCCACTTCTATGCCACGGTCAAAGGCGAGCCGCGCTACAAGATCGTCGGCCAGTCGCCTGGCGTGTTCCTGACCGATAGCGGCGCCCTCATCGAATTCCACGAGGGCGGCGAAACGCTGACCATCACCAATTTCGAACGCATGTCCGCACTGGCGCAAATGGGCCAGAACGTCACGGTGTACGCCAGCCGCTGAGCTGCGCCAGGCCCGCCATGGCGGGCCAGGCCGC
>NZ_JABWEB010000001.1 GCF_013369485.1 Massilia sp. BJB1822 | reverse complement strand
GCCAGCTGCTCATAGGCATACAGCACGGTATTGCGCGCCACGCCCAGTTCACTTGCCAGGGTGCGCGTGGCCACCAGGCGCGTGCCGGCGGCCAGCGTGCCGCCGCGGATGGCCGAGCGCAGGCATTCATGCAGCAGGCGCTGGCGCGGCCAGCCGCGGTGGGCGTGTTCGCGCGCGAAGCTTTCGATCAGCAGCGTGTAATCCATGGTTTCGTGGCTCTAAAAAATTGTGCGTTGCTGGACCTGTTACCAGAGCCAGGGCAGCCATTATATTGCCCCTTCCTGGCAAGCCGCCAAGCCCATGATTCCAGACCGAGGAGAAAATGAACCAGCCATCCGCCCCCAGCCAGCGCACCCGCGTCCGCCGCAGCGCCAACTACGCCGCTTACGACCAGGCCAGTGTGCACGCCATCGTCGATGCCGCCTATATCTGCCATATCGCCTTCCAGGATGCGCATGGCGCGCACTGCATCCCCACCGCCTGCTGGCGCGAGGGCGAGCACCTGTACATCCACGGTTCGAACGGCAGCCGCATGGTGAAGCAGCTGCTGGAGCAGGACAGCTGCGTGACGATCACCCATCTGGATGGCCTGGTGCTGGCGCGTTCCGCCTTCAACCACACGATGAACTACCGCTCGGTCATGATTTACGGCCGCTTTGAAATCGTCGAGGGCGAAGCCAAGCGCAGCACGATGGACGTCTTCATGGAGCGCCTGGCTCCCGGCCGCCAGCACGAGACGCGGCGCGGCAACGACAAGGAATTCGCCGCCACCACCGTGCTGCGCATCGCGCTCAGCGAAGCGGCTTGCAAGACGCGCAGCGGCGGTCCGAACGACGACGAGGAAGACATGGGCATCCAGGCCTGGGTCGGCGAGCTGCCCTTCAAGCAGGTGCAGGCTACGCCGATTCCGGCCGCCGACTGCCCGGTGGCAGCGCCGGACTACGTGCGGCGCTGGGACGGCGCAGCCGGCTAACAGCAGCGTGGGATGGACGGCCGCTTCCCTGCCGCGAATCCCCTTGACCCGCCTGCGCACTTGGCCGATGATCGCGCAGGCGGCCATTTTCCGGCCGCCGACCCCACATCAAGCAACGCTCCCCGAGCATCAATAATAAGGAGGTTCTGCATGAAACGTTACGTCCTGGCCGCTGTTCTGGCCTGCGGATTTGCCGGCGCCGCCATCGCCGACGAGGCCTTGAAAGCCGCCATCGCCAGCGGCGCGCGCACGCCCGCCAATGTGCAGCGCGACGCCGCCCGCCACCCTTACGAAACCCTGAACTATTTCGGCATCAAGCCCGATATGACGGTGGTCGAACTGGCCCCCGGCGGCGGCTGGTATACCGAAATCCTCGCCCCCTATCTGCGCGACAAGGGCAAGCTGATCGCCGCCGGCAACACGCCGAATTCGGCCAGCGAAGCGGTGCGCCGCAACGCCACCCGCTTCCAGGAAAGGCTGAACGCCAAGCCGGAAGTCTTCGGCAAAGTACAGCTGGGCGCCTTCGAGCCGCAAAATAGCGTCTACAACTTCGCGCCCAAGGGCAGCGCCGATATGGTGCTGACCTTCCGTAACATCCACAACTGGGCCGAGTTCGGCGACGAGAATATGAAGAAGCTGTTCACCAGCGTCTACGACAGCCTGAAACCGGGCGGCGTATTCGGCGTGGTCGAACACCGCCTGCCGGCCAGTCGTCCCGCTTCCGAACAGACCTCGTCCGGCTATATGCACGAGGCCTATGTCATCAAGCTGGCTGAAAGCGTGGGCTTCAAGCTGGCGGGCAAATCGGAAATCAACGCCAATCCGAAAGACAAGGCCAACCACAAAGGCGGCGTGTGGGCGCTGCCGCCCACCTTCACCAACAAGGATGAAGACCGCGCCAAATACGCCGCCATCGGCGAGAGCGACCGCATGACGCTGAAATTCGTCAAACAGTAATGCCGCCCGGGAGAAGGGATGCGCTAACATGAGAGCATGACAGCCACCCTTCTCCGTACTGCCATCCCCCTGCTGCTATTCGCCTTCTGCGGCGTCCTGAATGCGGCGCAAAACACAGCGCAAGCCACCCTGCGCATCGTGCTGCCGATGATCCATCCCAGCGCGCAGGAACATGCCCACTACTTTCCCCAGCTGCTGCGCCTGGCCCTGGACAAGACCGCCGCCAGCGACGGCCCTTACGTCATCGAGCATTACCAGCACGAGCTGACCAGCCCGCGCCAATCGGCCGAGCTGAAAAAAGATGGAGTCATCAATGTGATGTGGGACGGCACCAATCCACAGCGCGAACGCGAACTGCTGCCGGTGCGCGTCTCCCTGCTGCGCGAGCTGAACGACTACCGCGTGTTCCTGATCCGCGCCGACCAACAGGAACGCTTCCGCGCCGTGCGCGCGCTGGACGATCTGCGCCAGCTGAAAGCCGGCGTGGGCGTGAACTGGCCGTCGGCCGACGTCCTACGCCGCAACGGCCTGCCGGTCGTCACCTCGATCAACTATGAGTCGCTGTTCCCCATGCTGGCCGTGAAGCGCTTCGACTATCTGCCGCGCGGCGCCCATGAAGCCTGGGGCGAGCAGGAGCTTCATGCGAAGGACGGGCTGGTGCTGGAGTCCACGATCTTCCTGCACTACCGCGTGCCGCACTACTTCTTCGTCAGCCAGAACAATCCCCAGCTGGCCGAGCGCATCGAGCGCGGCCTGAAACTGGCGCAGAAAGACGGCAGCTGGGACAAGCTATTCAACAGCATCCCCGCCTTCCGCCGCGGCCAGGCCGAGATCAATGCGCGCAAGCGGCGCGTGTTTGAGCTGCGGACGGATGACTTAAGGGACTGAAGTGGGCCTTAGGCATGCGCCAAGCCCACGGTTTCATCGGCCGCAGCCGCGGTCACCGGAAACGGTGCACAGGCTGACGACGTCTTCCTGCGCCAGTCAACCGAAGGGCGCATGCCCTTCGGTTCAACAAGATCAGTTGTCGGTCGTGAACTTCCACATCTTGTTCACAACGACGTTGTTTACGCGGCCGGAGAAAACCGCCGAGTAGATCGTGTTTGGCTTGAGCGGGGCACGGGCCACCAGGAAGGCAATATTCGACTGCAGATGGCGTAACGGATCGTTATCCCTGGTCATGATGCGCACCTCGAGCGGCGCGCTGGCGCCGGCTTCTGTCAGCGTAAACGTGATGACCTCGAGCGTCGTCCCCTCCTTCGAGAGAACGCTCACCGGGTAGCCGGTCTTGGTAGGGAAGTCCGCATTGCTGGTAGACAGCTCGGGGAATGGATTGGGCGTTTCCACCCCAGTATGCAGGCCGACGGCAGTCTGGTTATCGGTAGGGTACACCCCCAGATAGTCGCTCGCGTTGTATTGTTCCTTCTTGAAACCGAATTCGAGAACGAAGGTCTGCGAACGATTCTTGCCGACTGCGATCCCCACGTCAGTCGGACCTTGGAACATCAGGCCAGCACGGTGATAAATGGTTTTCACCAGCGTTTCAAAAGCCACATCGGCGCCCTTCCCACCGCCAAATGTTCCGGATTCGCCAACGTAGATGCCGGTATAACCGGCAGCCTTGGCCCGGTCAAGCTCATAGACGCCGGTGAACAGCTGCTTGCCGATGGTCTCGACGTGGAACATCGGACGGCCGGAAACCGGATCGAATCCCCCCATGTTCACTGTACCGCCGGTGTTGACATCATTGGCCAGCACATACTGCAGATGGCTATCTGCCGCCTTGTCGAGGGAACTGTTTTGCACCAGCAGGCCCAAGCCCAGTTTCCGGCGGAAGTCATTAAATGCCGTCACAAACCTGAACTCTTCGCTCGCGGCAGAGTAGGTGAGTGCGGGCACGGTCGTTTGCAGATTGCCCGGAATCACGACCGGCGTAGTGGGGGTTGTAGGCGTAACGGGTGGGGTGGGCGTCGTCACGGCAGAAGAACCAGACGGCGAGGAACCTCCACCACCGCCGCATGCGGCCAGGAGGACGGCCACGGCGGAAGTGACGAGAGTTTGCTTGATGTGCTTCATGATGTCCTTACTTTACAATTAATATTTCCAAATGGAAATATATCGTAATGATATAGCACATCACCGCATTAACAAACGATAAATGTTATTAAAAAGCTAGAAATATCAATCTGCCGTTCTAGGCCAGATTGCGGCGGCGCGCCAGCATGTCCATGATGGCGACCACGCCGCTGTCGCCCACTTCGCGCGCCACCTCAACGGGGGAGACGCCGTCGGCGTTTTGCACTGCCACATTGGCGCCGCGCAGCAGCAGGAAACGGAAGAATTCTTCGCTGCCTTGGCGGATCACGCGGAACAGCGGGGTCTCGCCGTCGCCGCCCACGCTGTTGATGTCGGCGCCGTGCGCCAGCAGGGTGTCGATGGCGTCCTTGTTTTGCCATGCGCTGGCGGCGTGCACCGGCAGGTCGCCGGAGACGGCGCGCATATTGACGTCGAGCTCCCGCCCCGCAAATTCTGGCAGGGTGGACACTTGCTGGAGCAGCGCGATCAGATCGTTCTTCATGGGATCTCCAGAAAAAGCCGGCACAACAATCGGTTTCGAAGGGATTAATATTGCCAAATGGCAATTATAGCTAAAACTATTGGATGGAATCTATCGAAAACTCACTCAGCCATGATATTTGCTATGAACTCTCAAGCCACTTACTTGCAGAATGCCTGCAAGGCATTAGTGTCAATATTGAAATATTGATTTGCATAGGGAAATAATAATTCCCGCACTCTCAGAGGGAAACCGGCCGCCGCCGCGACGCAAGCGAGCACGACGGATACGCGGCGGGCAGCGCCCTTGTTCGGCTGCCGGGGCCATGCCAGTATATTGTCAAGACGTCTTGCCAATTTTGCAGGATGGCGACTGGCCCAGGCAGCCGGCCGCCGTCTATTTCTGTCTGCCGTGTCGCCTCACCGTCGCGGCTCTCTGAGGAGACTCCGGCCATGACCCGCCCCCCTAACGCCGATACCGCCAGCGCCGCCGACCACGCAGGCGGCGCCATCCTGTCCCCGGACGCCGACGCGCCGCCGCAGGAAGGCTTGCAGCGCGATGACTTCGAGCAGGCCGCGAGCCAGCAGGAAAAGCCCGATCTGGTGGGCGACGAGCAATTCTTCGGCATCCGTCTGGTCGACACGCCCGACGGGCGCAACAAGGCCAGCATGTTGATCAGCAAGATGTACGCCTGGCGCGGCCTGGAAGGCGACCATGGGCTGACGGAAGATCCGAACCGGGTCACGCTGATGGCCCACCGCAAGGGCGAGCCGGTGGGCACGCTGACCCTGGGCCTGGACTCCACGCGCGGCCTGCTGGCGGACCAGTTGTTCCAGGAAGAGATCGACGCTTACCGCGCGCGCGGCACGCGCGTCTGCGAGTTCATCAAGCTGGCCTTCGATATGGGCGGCCAGTCGCGTCCCTACCTGGCAGCCCTGATCCACCTGGCCATGATGTATGCGCGCGATATCCACGAGTGCGACCAACTCTTTATCGAAGTGACGCCGCGCCACAGCGGCTTTTATTCGCAGATGATGGGCTTCACTCAATTGGGCGACGCCAAGGTCAATCCGCGCGTCAATGTGCGCGGCGTGCTGATGCGCCTTGACCTGGCGTATATGAAGGAACAGGTCGAGCTGTATGGCGGCAAGGGCGACCAGGCCGAGGGCGTGCGTTCCTTCTACCCGCTGTTCTTCTCGCCGCGCGAAGAAGCGGGCATTATCAACCGCTTGAAAACGATGTGATCATGGCCGAATCCCACCAGCCCTCCCCCGCCTTCTCCTACGAGCAGGCGTTTTCCCGCAATATCGGCTGGCTCACCACCGCCGAACAGGCCACGCTGCGCGGCAAGCGCGTGGCCATCGCCGGCTCGGGCGGCGTCGGCGGCTACCATCTGCTGACCCTGACCCGGCTTGGCGTGGGTTCCTTCCACCTGGCCGATTTCGACAGCTTCGACATCGTCAACTTCAACCGCCAGGCCGGCGCCTTCGTCTCCACCCTGGGCCAGCCCAAGGTCGAGGTGGTGGCGCGCATGGCGCGCGACATCAATCCGGAACTCAATCTCAAGCTCTTCCCGCAGGGCGTGAACCAGGACAATCTGGGCGACTTCCTCGATGGCGTGGACGTGTATGTGGACGGCCTCGATTTCTTCGCCTTCGATGCGCGCCAGCGCACCTATGCCGAATGCGCGCGGCGCGGCATCCCGACCACCATGGTGGCGCCGCTGGGCATGGGCGCGGCCTGCCTGAACTTCCTGCCGGGGCAGATGACCTTCGAGGAATTTTTCGGCTGGGGCGACCAGTCCGAACTCGAGAAAGCCCTGCGCTTCCTGGTCGGCCTGGCGCCGGCCGGCCTGCACCGGCCCTATCTGGTGGAACCGTCGGCGCTCAATCTGGCCGAGCGGCGCGGCCCCTCGACCGATATGGCCTGCCATCTATGCGCCGGCGTGGCCGCCACCCAGGCGCTGAAGATGATGCTGGGACGCGGCAAGGTGCTGGCAGCGCCGCACGGCACGCATTACGACGCCTACCGCGACAAGATGGTGCATACCTGGCGGCCGGGCGGCAACCGCCATCCGCTGCAATGGCTGATGCTGCAGCTAGGACGGCGCAAATACGCCAAGCTGCTGGCGGAGCAGCTATGAGTGCGCCGCGCATCATCGAGCAGATCCTCGACCTGGCACGCTGGGCGCCCAGCGGCGACAATGTGCAGACGCACCGCTTCGAAATCCTGGATGAGCAGCATGTGCGCATCCACGCCAGCGACACCAGCGCCCACTGCGTGTATGACCTGGACGGCCACGCCAGCCAGATCGCTTTCGGCGCGCTGCTGGAAAGCATGGCCATCGCCGCCAGCGAACATGGCTGGCGCATGGACTTTACGCGCCAGCAGCGTGCCCCCGAATTCGACAGCGAGCTGATTTTCGACGTGGCCTTCACGCCCCAGCCTGGCCTGCAGCCCGATCCCCTGATTCCCAGCATCGCGGTGCGCGCCGTGCAGCGCCGCGCCATGCGCACCCGCCCCCTGTCGCAGGCGGAAAAACAGGAGATGGAAGCGGCCGCGGGACCGGGCTACCGCATCCGCTGGCTAGAAACGCCGGGCGAACGCTGGCAGGCGGCCCGCCTGATGTTCCACAACGCCAAGCTGCGCCTGACCATGCCGGAAGCGTTCGAGGTGCACCGCCGCATCATCCACTGGGGCGTGACGCACAGCGAGGACCGCGTGCCGGACCAAGCCCTGGGCGTGGACGCCCTGACCTTGCGCCTGATGAAATGGGCCATGTCCAGCAACTGGGGCCGCATGGCAACCATGAACACCCTGTTCGGCACCTGGCTGCCGCGCCTGCAGATGGATTTGCTGCCCGGCCTGCTGTGCGGCGCCCATTTCGTGCTGCAGGCGCGCCAGCCGCTGCGCAGCATCGACGACCATGTGGCGGCCGGCCGCGCCGTGCAGCGCTTCTGGCTGACCCTGACCAAGCTCGGCCTGTTCATGCAGCCGGAAATGACGCCGCTGATCTTTGCCCGCTATATCGCTGAAGGCCGCGCCTTCACGCGCGAGGCTGCGGTGCAGGCGCGCGCCGAGCGGCTGCGTCCGCAGGCCGTGGAATTAATGGGTGGAGAAAATGCCAACGCGGTATTTATCGGCCGCCTCGGCGCGGGACCAGCGCCGGCCGCGCGCGCCGTGCGCAAACCTCTGGCGGAATTAATGCTGCGCTGAGGCGCCATTCAAAAGCTGATTTTCTCTCATGCCGGCCGGGATTAATTACAGATTAATTCCCGGCTTTTTCACGCCCTTTGGAACTCATGTCCGAGTACCAAAAAGCATGTTAATTGATGCAATATTGAGCAACTTACAATTTGCAAGTTATTGATTTTCAAGAGAAAAGCTAAAAAATAGGTGTCGGATAACTTTACACTTAATGTCATAGTGCATTTATTACCAAAATGAAAGCGAGTGCCAAGCCCTTGTTTTCAATAGAATAACATAGCCATGGCACAGGTATTGCTTAAGGCTGTTAGTGACACTGCGTCAGGGACGTCACAAAACTTTATCTCTCATCGGATAAATACCTTTTCAATACTCACGCATAATCACTGGAGATATCAATGCAAGCCCTCACCAAACGAATCCGCGTCCTGGCCGCGCATGCCCTGGTCGCCGCTGGCGCCCTGGCAGCCTTCGACGCAGCTGCCGCCCCGGTCTTCACCGTCAACCCCAATTCCAACGGCGGCGTCCTGACCAATAATGGCGGCTCCTTCCAGGCCACGGCGATCAACGGCTTCTCTTCGAACCGCATCGTCAACACCAGCGGCACCAATTACACCGCTGACGGCTACATCGTCTTCAACGGCTTCTCGCTGAACAGCGTGCCGGTGTCGACCTCGCTGAGCCGCGTCAACCTGGACTACGGCCTGTACGCCACCTTCACCCAGACCTTCAACTGCTCCGGCATTCTGGCCCCGGGCGTGAAGTGCCAACCGACCTCGCTGACCCTGGACCTGTACGGCGACCCAGGCAACGACAACAGCTACCAGGTGGCTTCCGTGGCGGCCGATCCGACCGTGACCAAGGTCGGCGCCCAAGTGCTGCTGGCTTCGGCCAATGTGGTGTATGAAGGCGAAGGCGGCCTGAGCGAGCAAGGCGGCGCCTACCAGAACGTGAACATGAACTGGCTGATGACGGCCGAAGGCAAGAACTACTTCGCCGCGCCGATCCCCTTCTACTCGGCCTCTTTCGCTGCCTTCAACAACACGTCCCAAGGTCTGACCTGCGACGTAGCCAATTGCAACGGCGCCAAAATCGTCGCCATCACGTCCGAAGCCGGCATTCTGGACTTCAACGGCAAACGCGTGCCGGAACCAGGCGCCTTGGCCCTGCTGGGCATTGGCCTGATGGGTCTGATCGCCGCCCGCCGCAAAAGCCTGATCTGATCGTCCGATCGCAGGCTACGGCCCGCAGCACGCCTTGCACGGCGGCTGCGGGCCGTTTGTTTTTTTGCCTGCCGGCGCCTGCTTTCGCCATGCAAGCATTTGATTTCAAAGGTGAAAAATGAAAGTTACTGCCGGAAATATTTACACGCTTTGAGCAAAAACAAACATTGCAAAATGCAAGTTTTCTCTAAGTCATTGTTTTCAATCATGCCAGCTGAGCTAGGCATCCTAATTGCTTAAAATAAATCGTGGCCCGGCAGCACAACAGCCATTGGCAATCCGAGGGATCCCTGTATTGGAGGCATGATGCCGATCTCATCCAAACGCATCCACGTCCTGGCCACGGCCGTCCTGCTGGCGGCAGCCACCAGCGCTGCCGCCGCACCGGTCTTCACCGTCAACCCCGGCAAGAATAACGGCCTGCTGAGCAAGGCCGGCAAGGCCTTCGAGGCCAGCGCCCTGAACGGCTTTTCCTCCAACCGCATTGCGCACACCGGCCAGGGCAATCAATACACCTCGGACGGCTATATCGTCTTCAACGGCTTCTCGCTCAACAGCATGCCGGTCTCGACTGCGCTGAGCCGGGTCAATCTGGACTATGGCTTGTACGCCACCTTCCACCAAAGCTTCAACTGCGACGGCATGCTGGCGCCGGGCGTGCGCTGCCAGCCGACCGCCCTGACCCTGGACCTGTACGCCGACCCGGACAACGACAACAGCTATACGGTCGCCACCCTGGCGTCTGCCGCCCGCGTCGGCGCCAAGGGCGCGCAGATTCTGCTGGCCTCGGCCAATGCCATGCTGGCCGGCGTGGCGGGTCTGGACAGCATGGGCGGGGCGTTCGAGAACGTGTCGATGAGCTGGCTACTCAGCGCGGCCGGCAAGGAGTATTTCTCGGGCAGCCAACCCTTCTACCGGATTGCCAACGCCGCCTTCAACAATACCTCGCAAGGCCTGCAATGCGATGCGGCCAAATGCAAGGGCGCGCGCGTGATCGCGATTACCTCGGAAACGGGGATTCTGGACTTTCAGCAGAAGGTGCCGGAGCCAGGCGGCCTGGCCTTGCTGGGCATCGGTCTGATGGGGATGGGACTGGTGCGGCGCCGGCTCAGCGCGATTGCAGACGGCTCATGAGGGTGAGGAAGGCATACAGGCCCAGTCCGAGACAGGCGCAAACGATGAGGATGGAGTACAGCAGTTCAGTCATTCTTGATCCGTGAGTAGCCAAAACAGAGCGCGGCGGCAGCCCGCTTGTGCGAAAGCAATATTATGCTGCATTTGCACATGAAGAAGTCTATCGGAAATCCACATTTCCTTGCGTTCTGCTGGTTTTTCTTATTGCAATGCGCAAAAAAAGGGCCGCATCGGCGGCCCTTGATGGCATTTCGCCAATTCTTATTTCGCTTTGCTGTTTTTCACGGGCGTGAAGGCCAGATCGGCAAAATCGTAGCTGAAGTCGGTTTCCGTGGAAACCGGCGCCATCTTCATGCGCTCGATGCTGCCATCCGGGTTCAGGGCAAAGCTCACATAGGCGTCGGCATTGAAGTTGCGCTCTTTCCAGCGCACGATGAAGGTGTCGTGCTGGAAGTGCTCCAGCTCACCGACCAGATCGGGCGTGCGGTCGAAGCTCAGCAGCTGCTTCTTGCCGTCCTGGCGGATGGTGACGGTGCCATACCAGGCATCTTTGTAGGCGCCGTTATAGGCGGCCAGGGCCAGCGAAGGCTGCGACTTGGCGGCGCGCGCGGCGACGGCCTTCTTCTGCTTGTCCAGCTCTTCCTTGTGGCTCTCTTCCTCCTGGCGCGCATAGATCTTGATCCAGTCGCTCGGCGCCGCGCCCATATAGTGGTCGAGGATGCGCCATTGCAGGGCCGTCATCGAGGCGCCGTTTTCGGCATTGGTGAAGATGGCCACGCCCAGCTTCTCTTCCGGCACCAGCAGCACGCGCGAATAGAAGCCCTGCAGCGCGCCGCCGTGCATGGCGATCTTGCGGCCACGGTAGTCGCGCAGATTGAAGCCCAGGCCATAGGCATTGAAATTGGGCTTGGTGGAAGCCAGCGCCGGCTTCGGCTCGGCGATCTTCATCGGCGTTTGCGCCGTCCACATTTCGCGCGCCTGGGCCGCGCTGAACAGGCGCTTTTCGCCATCCAGCTTGCCCTCGTTGAGCAGGGCCGTCATCCATTTGGCGATGTCTTCGGCATTGGTGTTGATGCCGACCGCGCCCACCGCGTTCGCCACCTGCATCGGTTTCACCACGGCAGCCTTGCCATTGATCTTGCTGTGCGGCGCCGAGTGGTCGGGCGACTTCAGCATGGCCTCGACGCTGGTAGTGGTGGCGCTCATGCCGAGCGGATTGAGGATGCGTTCCTGCATCGCCTCGCCCCAGCTCTTGCCGGCCTTGTCGGCGATGATCTTGCCGGCCACGATGTAGAGCAGATTGTCGTAGGCGTAGCTGTTGCGGAAGCTGGTGGCCAGCTTCACATGGCGCAGGCGCTCGATGATTTCATCGGTGCTGAAGGTGGTGGTGGGCCACCACAGCAGGTCGCCGGCGCCCAGACCCAGGCCGCTGCGGTGGGTCAGCAGGTCGCGCACGGTGATGGTGCTGCTGACGTAGGCGTCGCTCATCTGGAAGCCGGGCAGGTGCTGGGTCACGGGATCGTCCCATTTCAGCTTGCCGTCGTCGACCAGCATGGCCAGGCCGGCAGCGGTGAAGGCCTTGGAGTTGGAGGCGATCTCGAACAGGGTCTGGGCGGTGACGGGGGCGGCGTCGCCCAGCTTGCGCACGCCAAAGCCCTTGGCGGCCACCACCTTGCCGTCCTTGACGATGGCGATGGCCATGCCGGGCACGTCGAAGGTCTTCAGGGCCAGGTTGACGTCGGCATCCAGGTCGAAGGCGGGAGCGGCGGCAGCCGTGCTGACGGCCGACGGTTCGGGCGCGGCGGCCAGGGCCGGGGCGCCGGCGCCCAGGGCCAGCAGCATCAGGGCGGCGAGGCGGGTTTTCTGCAGCATACGCATTTCCTTATCTATCGTTTGTACCGCGTTTATACCGATTTCTTCATCAGCTTGTCCACCGAGGACTGGGTCTCGGGGTGGTAGCGCGGACGGGCTTTGGCGTACACGCCCTTGGCCCAAGCCTGATCCTTCTCGTTCTTGAGCAGGGCGCTATAGAGCGGCACCACGAACTTCTGCCGGCCCACGCTCATGAGGAAGGCGTTGAGCGGCTCGCGCACATCGTAGCCGGCCTTGACCGAAGCCAGATAGAAGCGGAAGGCGATTTCGTTATTGCGGCTGCCGCGCAGGGCGAACGCTTCGTCCAGTTCCTTGAGCTGGGCGGCGCTGGCCTTGCCGTCGATATCGTTCAGGAAGTGCATCCATTCGGTGGCGTTCCAGGCCTTGGTGCTCAAGTCCTTGGTGGCGGTCTCGCCTTTCAGCCAGGCGTCGCGCTGGGCGTCGAGCGCGGCCAGGCGCGGCGACACGGCACGCTGGGCGGTGGCCGGCACGCCGGGGCTGTACAGCCATTCGGCCAGCTCGTTCTCGCCCATGATGTCGGGACGCTTTTCCAGCAGGTTCTTGCGCAGATAGGCCAGGAACTGTTCGGTGGTGGCCGACTGGAAGGCGTGCTGGTCGAACCAGCCGCGCAGGAAGGGATCGAATACCTCGCGGCCGGCGCGCTGCTCCAGCGTGTGCAGGAACCAGGCGCCCTTCGGATAGGCCAGGCCTTCATCGGTATAGGTGGCCGGGTTGGTGTCCGCATCGCGCGTGAGCAAGGCTTGCTTGGCGACGGGGATGTCCTTGAGCGAGGCAAACAGCTCTTCCTGTTCCAGCTGCAGATTCATCTGCGCCACGTCGGCGCCGTACAGGCTTTCCACGATGCGGCTGGTGACATAGGTGGTGAAGCCTTCGTTCAGCCACCAGTGCTTCCACGAGGCGTTGGTCACCAGGTTGCCGGACCAGGAGTGGGCCAGCTCGTGCGCGATCAGGTCGTTCAGGCTGCGGTCGCCCGCGATCATGGTCGGGGTGAGGAAGGTCAGGCGCGGGTTTTCCATGCCGCCGATGGGGAAGGATGGCGGCAGCACCAGCATATCGTAACGCCCCCAGCGGTATTGACCGTACAGCGATTCGGCGGCGGCGATCATCTTCTCGGTGTCGGCCAGCTCGTAGGCGGCCGCTTCGATGCGCGCCGGCTCGGCGTACACCGAGGAGCGCGGGCCGACGCTGCGCACGTCGATCTCGCCGATGGCGATGGCCAGCAGATAGGCCGGCACCGGCTGCGGCATGCGGAAGTTCCAGCCGCCCGCGCCGGTGGCTTGCGGATCGTTCTCGGCGCTCATCACCACGCGCAGGCCGGACGGCGCGGCGATGCGCGCGCTATAGGTGAAGCGCACGGCCGGCGTGTCCTGCACCGGCGCCCAGGAGCGCGCATTGATGGACTGCGACTGGCTGAACATGAAGGGACGCTTGCCCGACATGGTCTGCTGCGGCGTCAGCCACTGCAGGGCGCTGGCGCTGGGCGCGGTGCTGTAATAGATGCGCACTTTTTCGGGCTGGCCGGCCAGGGCGATGCGCAGGGCGCGGCCCTTCTCGGCGTCGGGCTTGTCCAGCATATAGGAGGCGGCGGCCCAGCGGCCGCCCGCGTTCAGCACCTGCACCCGCGCAATCTTCAGCTCGCGCGTATCGAGCGCCAGATTGCGCGCCGACTTGTCCAGCCAATTCAGGGTCAGCTCGGCGTAGCCGCTCAGGGTCTTGCGCGCGAAATCGGCTTTCAGGTCCAGATGCAGATCGCTGGTGCGCACCTGGTCGTAGCGCGCGTAGCTGAGGGGATCTTGCGCATGGGCGGCAAAGGCGGTCTGGATCAGCAGCGCGCCAGTCAGCAGGCGCAGGGCAGGTTGTAAAGGCATATTCTCTCTTCCGTGATAGCGGGGCGCGAAGCAGAATAGCATACCGTGGCGGAAATATTGCCGGGCCGGAGCGCGGAATCTGCTATCATTTGCCCGTTCTTTGGGGAGTAGTCGGCTTCCGGTCCCACCGGAAGGATCTGCGTCAACATAATCGGCCCGCAGGCCGTGGCGCAGATGGCCGCAAGGCTTGGCGAGACCATTGATCCACGGGCGGCCGGATTGGGCCGGGGTCGCCCATGGGTCATTGGTAGACGTCCGGCCCCCACCCTCTCACCCCTCATCATGGAAGCCTTCCTTATTTCGAGCGGCATCGTCGCTCTCGCCGAAATCGGCGACAAAACCCAGTTGCTGGCCTTCTGCCTGGCCGCCCAGTTCCGCCGTCCCCTGCCCATCGTTGCCGGGATTTTCGTCGCCACCATCGCCAACCACGCCTTTGCCGCCGCCGTCGGCAGCTGGCTCACCGGCCTGTTCGGGCCGGACGTGCTGCGCTGGATACTCGGCCTGTCCTTCCTCGCCATGGCGGCCTGGATCCTGGTGCCCGACAAGATCGACGAAGACGAGCAGCCGAATGCGCGCTATGGCGTGTTTGCCGCCACTGTGGTGGCCTTCTTCCTGGCTGAGATGGGCGACAAGACCCAGATCGCCACGGTGGCGCTGGCGGCCCGCTTCGACAGCATGCTGGCCGTGGTGGCCGGCACCACCTTCGGCATGATGCTGGCCAATGTGCCGGCCGTGTATCTGGGCAAAAAAGCCGCCACCGCCGTGCCGCTGAAACTGGTGCACGGCATCGCCGCGCTGATCTTCGCACTGCTCGGCCTGGCCACCCTGCTGGGTGCCGGCAGCCGCTTTGGTTTCTAGACGGCAACACACGGCCCTTGGCTTGTCTGTGCGCCAACGCACAGACGGCACAATCTTGCCAATATAATATGATTGGAGAATAAACATTGCAGAGGATGCCATGACACTCTTAGGCCAACTCGCGGCTGCGGCCCTGGTCGCCGCCACCTCGGCCGCCCACGCTGCCGATGCCGCCCCCGCCGCCGCGCCGACCGCGCCGAAGCAAGCCGCCGCCTTCACCCAAGCCGGCTGGCTCAACGATATGGCCGCCCTGCCGCCCGCCTTCGCGCCGGCCGCCGTGCGTCTGCGGCAAACCACGCCGCCGCCAGCACCAGCCGAGCGCAGCCCGATCCCAGCCGGCAGCGGCATGCTCGTCCTCGCCGCCCTGCTGCTGCTGTTCGCCGGCCGCGCCCCCGCCCCCACGCCCTGGCAAACCATCCAGGTCGACTAAGTCCCCTCCATTTGATCTACCGCAAACAATGTCCACCCTGGTGTCAGGCACCAGAGTAGGACATTCTTTGATTTAGATCAGCAAATGTCCGACCTTGGTGCCTGACACCAGGGTGGGACATTTTTTGATTTTTCTCAAACTGCGCCGTTGCGGCGGGGAAGACGCAGGGTGACCTGGTGCTCGCGGCCGTCGTCGTGCAGGGGGATGTGCGCCTGACCCTGCGGGATGCCGTCGATTTCCAGGCTGGTCTCTTCGCCGCGCTGCACGGTGATGGCGTAGACGCTGCCGCCATGGCGGTAGCGCAGGGTGAAGCCGTCCCAGTCGCCGGGGATCAGCGGGGCCAGCGTCAGGCTGTCGGCCTGGCGCGTCAGGCCGAGCAGGGATTCGAGAATCAGGCGGTACATCCAGCCGGAGGAGCCGGTGTACCAGCTCCAGCCGCCGCGTCCAATATGGGGCGCGACGGCGTACACGTCGGCCGTCACCACATAGGGTTCGACCTTGTAGACGGCGCAGCTCCCGGCGTCGGCGCCGTGGCTGACCGGATTGATCATGCGCATCAGCTCCCAGGCTTTCTCCACCTCGCCCATGCGCGCGAAGGCCATCACGGTCCAGATCGCGGCATGGGTGTACTGCCCGCCGTTTTCGCGCACGCCCGGCACGTAGCCGCGGATATAGCCGGGATTCAGATCGGCCGTGTCGAACGGGGGATCGAGCAGCTGGATCAGTCCATAGTCGCGCCGCACCAGGCGCGCGTCGACCTGGCGCATGGCGCCTTCCACCCGTTCGCGGTTGGCGGCGCCGGACAGGATGCCCCAGCTTTGCGAAATCGAGTCGATCTGGCATTCCTCGTTTTCGCGCGAACCGAGCGGCGTGCCGTCGTCGAAATAGGCGCGGCGATACCATTCGCCGTCCCAGGCATGCTGTTCGACATTGGCGGCCAGGCGCTGCGCCTGTTCGCGGCATTCGCCGGCGAATGCTTCGTCGCCATGCCGCAGCGCCACCTCGGCGAAGCGCTGCAGCACTTCGTACAGGAAGAAGGCCAGCCATACGCTCTCGCCCTTGCCCTCCTCGCCCACCTTGTCCATGCCATCGTTCCAGTCGCAGGATCCGATCAGGGGCAGGCCGTGCGCGCCGAAGCGCAGGGCGTTGCGGATGGCGCGCTGGCAGTGCTCATACAGGCTGCCGCTCTGGCCGGAACGGCCCGGCATATCGTAGTAGGAATCCTCGTCGGGATTGACGGGACGCCCTTCCAGATAAGGCGCGCTTTCATCCAGCACGCTCAAGTCGCCGGTGCTTACGACATAGCGCGCCGCCGCCAGCGGCAGCCACAGATAATCGTCCGAACAGTGCGTGCGCACGCCGCGGTCGGAAGGCGGATGCCACCAGTGCTGCACATCGCCTTCCACGAACTGGTGGGCGGCGCACAGCAGCAGGTGTTCGCGCAGCAGCTGCGGCTGGGTATGCACCATGGCCATCGCATCCTGCAGCTGGTCGCGGAAGCCGAAGGCGCCGCCGGACTGGTAGTAGCCGCTGCGCGCCCACATGCGGCAGGCGATGGTCTGGTACATCAGCCAGCCGTTGGCGATCACGTCCAGCGCCGGATCGGGCGTCTGCACTTGCACCGCGCCCAGCACCTCGTCCCAGTGCGCCTGCACGGCGGCCAGCGCGGCATGCGCCGCCGCCGCGCCGCCATGCTTCTGCACCATGGTGCTGGCGTCGGCGTTGCGGCGGCCGCCCAGGCCCAGCACGAAGACGATCTCGCGTTCTTCGCCCGGCATCAGTTCGAACGGAGCGTGGATGGCAGCGCAGGCGTCGAGCGCGCTGCCGGTCTTGCCCGAGAGGCGCACGCGGCGCAGTGCCGCCGGATGCGCCAGGCTGCCGTTGCGGCCAATGAATTCGGCACGGTCGGCAGTGTGCGAGCGCGCGCCGGCGTCGGTGTGGAAGAAGGCGACGCGGCCCTGGAACTCGGTGTTGTAGGCATTCTTGGCAAACAACGCGCCGCTGACCGGATCGGCCTCGGTCACGATGTGCATGCCGGAGCGCGAACGCATATCGCCCAGCACCCATTCCACATAGCCGGTGACGGACAGGCGGCGCGGGATCGGCGAATCGTTGCGCACCTTGAGCAGGGTGTATTTGACGGGCGCGTCGAGGGCGACGAAGCTGGTCATGGCCGAGGTCACGCCCGCCTCCGTATGTTCGAACACGCTGTAGCCGAAGCCGTGGCGGGTCAGGTAGTCGCCGCTGCCGCGCGCCGGCAAGGCGGTGGGCGACCAGAACTGGCCGCTCTCTTCGTCGCGCAGGTAGAAGGCTTCGCCGCTGGCGTCGCTGACCGGATCGTTATGCCAGGGCGTGAGGCGGAATTCGTGGGCGTTCTCATGCCAGGTATAGGCTTGCCCGCTTTCCGACACCACGCTGCCGAACTGCGGATTGGCCAGCACGTTCGACCAGGGCGCCGGCGTGCGCCGTCCCGGCCCGGTGACAATGGCGTATTCGCGCCCATCGGGCGTGAAGCCGCCGATGCCGTTACCGAGCAGGAGGCCATGCGGCTGGCGCGTATGCGGGCCGGCGTCATCGTACTGGCCGCGGCTGTCGGCCACCAGGGGCGGCATGCGCAGCGGCGCCGGGCTGGCGCGCTTGATCTGCTCGGCCAGGGTGCCGCGGCTGTCGACCAGGATGGCGCGCGCCACCGTCTGCAGCAGGATGCGGTCCTCGGCCGAAATCTGGTCGAAGGGGCGCACGAAAATGCCGCCCGGGCGGTCGATGGCCTGGGCGTCGATGCCGGAGGCGATCAGGCCGATGATCTGGTCGTGCAGGGCCTGGCGGTAGCCGGACAAGTCCTCGAACCAGATCACCAGATCGACCACCAGGCCTTTCAGACGCCAGTAGGCGTGCGCCTGCACCATCTGCCGCGCCAGTTCGATATTGGCCGGGTCTTTCATCTGCAGCAGCACGATGGGCAGGTCGCCGGAAATGGCATAGGCCCACAGGCCGGACTGGCCGCGCTGGTTCCGGATCAGCACCGCCGCCTCCGCGCGCAAGGCTGGATTGGGGTAGATCACATGGTTGGCCAGGCGGCCATACAGCTGGGCGTCGGCTTCGCTGGCGTTGAGCTGGCGCAGCACCACCTGGCTGTGGGTCCAGGCCAGCTCGAACACGCGGTCGGCCATGTGGCGGTCCTGGTATTTGTCGATCAGGTATTGGGCGCCGTCGCGGGTATCGGTCATGCCGGTGACGATATCGACAATCGCCGCCTGGTCCGGTTCCAGCACGATGCGGTAGCGGATCGCCACAATGGGGTCGAGCACCGAACCCTGGCTGCCGGACAGTTCCTCCTCTTCCAGCATGGCGCGCGGCGCCTGCGCCGTGTTGCCGCGGCCGATGAAGCGGGCGCGGTCGGTTTCATAGGACACGCCCAGTACCTGGGCGTCGTGCACCGTCATCACATGCAGCAGATACGGCGTGTGCTCGCCCTTGCCGCGCGGACGGCGCGTGCACAGGATGGCACTTTCGTCGGGCACGATCTCGGTCTGCACGAACAGCTTGCTGAAAGCCGGGTGGGCGGCATCGGCGGCGGCCGGCGCCATCACCACTTCAGCAAAGCTGGTCACTTCGATGGTGCGGCGGCGGTTCGACTGATTGGTGATGCGGGTGCGGCGCATTTCGATATCGTCTTCCGGCGACACCACCATTTCCGTGTACAGCTCGATCTCGCGGTCGGTGCGGCGGAACTCGGCGCGTCCCTCGGAGAAGATCACTTCGAAGCGGCGCGGCTCGGCCAGCGTGGGCTGGTAGGTGGTGGACCAGAAGGCGCCGTCGTCCAGATCGCGCACATAGCAGAACTGGCCCCAGTTGTCGCGCGTGCTGTCTTCGCGCCAGCGCGTCACCGACAGCTCGCGCCAGCGGCTGTAGCTGCCGCCGGCATTCGTCACCATCACGTGATAACGGCCGTTGGACAGCAACTGGGTTTCCGGCACCGTGGTATTGGGCTGGGTCAGGATGCGCATCGGCATGGCCTGTTCCGGCGCGGTGGCGCGGATGGCAGCCTGCTCGGCGCTGTTGGAGTGGAAGGCGCCGGCCTGCGGGCTGCGCTCCTGCAGCACCAGCAGGGTCGATTGCAGCAGCGGATCGGATTCGAAGCGGCGCTGCATGGGGCGGTCATGCAGCAGATAACTCAAGGCCAAGAGGCCCATGCCCTGGTGGTGCACCATATACGATTTGATGACGGCGTGGTTCTGGCCGCGCGGCAGGCGCGCCGGCGTGTAGTCGATGGCCTCGTAGAAGCCGTAGCGGCCCATGAAGCCCAGGCCCGCCATCTTCTGCAGGTTCTGGCAGGCGGCGTCGGCATCGACCATCAGGCCCAGCATGCAGGCATACGGCGCCACCACCACATCGTCGCCCAGGCCGCGCTTCAGGCCCAGGCCAGGCACGCCGAAGGCGCGGTACTGGTAGTTCAGCGCCGCGTCGGTGGTGTTGTAGCCGGATTCGGAAATCCCCCAGGGCACGCTGCGCTGCTTGCCGTATTCGATCTGGGCCGCGATCACCGACTGGTAGGTCTGGTCCAGCAGGGTGCTGGGATAGGTCGGCATCACCAGCAGCGGCATCAGGTACTCGAACATGGAGCCGCTCCAGGACAGCAGCACCGGCTGGCCGTGCACGATGCACAGCTGGCGTCCCAGCGCGAACCAATGCTCCTGCGGCAGCTGGCCCTGTGCCACGGCGACGAAGCTGGCCAGCCGCACTTCGGAGGCCAGCAGGTCGTAATAGCTGGCGTCGAGACGGCGCTCGCTCAGGTTGTAGCCGATGGCCAGCAGATTGGTGGTCGGGTTGTACAGGAAACCGAATTCGGGATGCTCGAACTGCTGCGCCAATTGGCGCAGCACGGCGATCTGCTGCAGGCGTTCGCGCGCCGCCTGCGCGCCCTGGCGCACCGGGTCGTCCGCCGCCGCGCTGGCCAGGCTGCCTTCGGCCGGCAGGACTGCGCCGCCATCCATGGCGGCCAGTTCGCGCAAGGTGGGCACGCGCGTGAACGTGTCTGCCACAGCCTCGCCTTGCGCCGGCGGGCCGCTGGCGGCGCCGATCCACGGCGCCAGCACCGTCAGCTCCGCGCTGACGGCGCGCAGCTGCTGCAGTAGGGCCGCCGCCCAGATGGCGGCGTTGGCATCGCTCAGGGCGGCGTCGCCCTGCATGGCTTCGGCGGTGCGCAGCAGCGCAACCAGCCAGTCGCGCCATTCCTGCAGCGTGGCCGGATACCAGGGCTGATCGGGCGAAGCCAGGGCGCGCAAGGCATCCCAGCCCTGAGGCCGGGCATGGCCCGCCGCCGCCAGCGCTTCCTCCAGCACCAGCCAGGTGGTGGCGACACCGTCGGCCAAGCGCGGGCCGAGGATGGGCTGGTCCTGCAAGGCGTCCAGGCCCGGCTGCAGCACCAGCAGGTGGCCGGCCAGATTGCCGCTGTCCACCGTCGAAATATAGATGGGCAGCAGCGGCTGCATCGACACCGTGTCGTACCAGTTGTAGAAGTGGCCCTGGTGGCGTTCCAGCTTCTCCATGCTGCGCAGGGTGTGTTCCGTGCGCGCCAGCAGCTGGCCGCCGGTGATGTAGCCAAAATCGTGGGCGCTCAGATTCGCCAGCAGGGACAGGCCCATATTCGTCGGCGAAGTGCGGTGGGCCACGGTTTGCGTGGGACGCTCCTGCATATTATCGGGCGGCAGCCAGTTGTCCTCGGGGCCGACGAAGGTGTCGAACCAGGCCCAGGTCTTGCGCGCCAGCAGATGCAGGAAGCGCGTCTGCTCTTCCTTGAGCTGGGTCTGTTCGCGGAGGATGGGGCGGCTGATCCACCACGCCACCACGGGTGCGGCAAACCAGGCGAAGAGGAAGATCAGCGCGGCGCTCAGCGCGCGCGGATGCCAGAACGCCAGCGCCATACCGGCGGCCATGGCCAGCAGCGGCGAAATCCACATGCGGCGCCAGCTGCTGCCCAGGTCCGCGCCGGAACGCAGCAGGGCCGAGGCGCGCCACTCCAGCAGGTGCTTGCGCGAGATGAGCAGGCGCCAGCCGGTGCGCGCGATGGCGTCCAGGCTAATATAGGCCTCGTACGGCAGGAACACCAGCGTCAGCACGCCATGCGCGAACTGCAGGCCGCTGCGCCGCAGCGAGGCGCGCAGGTGCTGCTCCCACAGCGTGTCGGCCGGCTTGTTGCCCAGATCGTAGATAGCGCTCACCAGCGGCGGCAGGAAGATAATCGCCAGCACGGCGGCGGTCCAGAACCAGGGATGGTGCAGCGCGCTGAAGGCCAGCAGCAGCGCGGCCATGAGCACCGGCGCCACCAGGCTGCGGCGCAGATTGTCGAACAGCTTCCAGCGCGACAGGGCCGACAGCGGATTGCGCTCGCGCCGGCCGCCGCGCAGCGGCACCGGCCCGGCCAGCCAGGACAGCAGTTGCCAGTCGCCGCGCACCCAGCGCTGGCGCCGGCTGACATCGTCGTGGTAGCGCGCCGGATACTGCTCGTACAGCTGGGCGTCGCTCACCAGGCCGGCGCGCAGATAGCAGCCCTCCAGCAGGTCGTGGCTGAGGATGCGGTTGTCGGGCAGGCGCTCGCCCAGCACGTCCTCGAACACATCGACATCGTAGATGCCCTTGCCGATAAAGGAGCCTTCGAAGAACACGTCCTGGTACACGTCGGACACGGTGCGCGTGTAGGGATCGATGCCCGGCTCGCCGCCGCACAGGCGCTCGTACAGCGAGGCCTGTTCGCTGGGCAGGCTGACCGCCACGCGCGGCTGCAGGATGCCGTAGCCTTCCACCACGCGCCGCGTGTGCTTGTCGATGCGCGGCTGGTTCAGCGGATGGCGCATGGTGGCGATGAACTGGCGCGCCGCGTCGCGCGGCAGTTGGGTGTCGGTGTCGAGCGTGATGATGTATTTGAAGCTGTCCATGTCTTCGGTCTCGCCCTCCACCAGCGCGAACTTGTCGCGCGCGCCGCCGCGCAGGAAGCGGTTCAGGTCGGACAGCTTGCCGCGTTTGCGCTCCTGACCCATCCACACGCCCTCGGCGCGGTTCCACAGGCGCGGCCGGTGCAGCAGCAGGAAGGGCCGCATGGCCTGGCCATTGCCCGCCACTGCCAGCGGTTCCGGCACGCCGTTCAAGGGTTCCGGCGCGGCGGGCGGCGGCGCGTATTTTTCATTCAGGCTGCGGATGCTGGCTTGCGCCTGTTCCAGCAAGCCCGCATCGTCCGGCATCACTTCCTCGCGCGCGTCGGCGAAATCAGTCAGCAGGCAATAGCGCAGGTTCGGATCGCGGTTGGCGAGGAAGCGCACTTCCAGCTGCTCGCACAGCTCGGCCACATTGTCCTTGCTGAAGAGCAGGGTCGGCACCACCACCATGGTGCGCGCGTCGGACGGCACACCTTCCTTGAAGTCCATGCGCGGCAAGGGATGGGGACGGGTCAGCAGGGTGGCGGCCCAGTTCACCAGCGCCAGCGCCAGCTGGCTGCTGCCCATCAGGCCCAGCGCCGCCACCAGCGCCAATTGCCAGGGTTCGGCGCCGTCGCGCAGGGCGCGGCCCAGCATCAGGGCCGTGACCAGCAGCGAGAGCGCGGCAATCGCGCCCAGATAGGTCGCCAGCGGCGCGGCGCGCGCGGCTTTCTGCAGCGCGGCCCAGGAAGGCAGGCGCATCTCGGCCCGCTTTTCCAGCAGCGGCAGGCCGCGTCCGATCAGGTAGAAACCGATATGCGAGAGGCGCGCTTCGCTGCCATTGCCCTCATGCAGGCGCGCCAGCTCCAGCGCCTGCTGCGCCACTTCCACTTCCGTCAGCGGCGAACGGCGCGCCACTTTCTCGACCACGTGGCGGTACTGGTCGCGCGTGGCGAAATCCATGGCGCCGTATACATTGGCGGGATCCTGGCGCAGCACCTGCTCCACCGCGCTCATGGTCTCGACAAATTCCTGCCAGTCCATGGTGCCGAGGAAGCGCAGGCTGCCGATGCTGTTGGCGATCGACACCTGGTCGGCGGCCTGCTGCTGGATCTCGATCTGGATCTGCTGCTCGATGGTCTGCTCGCTCTCGGCCAGCTTGTAGGTGATCCAGTTCAGCGCCAGCGTCAGGGCCGGACTCTGGCCCTGCAGGCGGCGCGCCAGCTCGGCCACGAAGGCGCTGGTGATGGGCGGATTCGAGCGAGCCATATCGGCCACCAGCAGAATCAGGCCACTGGAATTCTTGTCGGCCACCTCCACCATCTGGTCGGCCCAGGTATTGGCCAGATCGCGCTGCACGCGGTTCTCTGCCACGCGCGCCGCCACGCGGCGCAGGTTCTCGATCAGGGCCAGGCGCAGCATGATGGGAATGGCCCACAGCTCGCCCAGCTTGAGCGGCGCTTCCTCCTGGTAGGCGTCGACAAAGCGGCACAGGCTTTCCGGGTCGACGCGGCCATCGCCGTGGGCGATGATTTCCAGCGCGATCTGGTAGGCGCGCGGCGTGCCTTGCGGCGCGCCCTTGGCCAGGCGCGGCAGCTCCTTGCTGTAATGCTTGGGCAGGTGGCGGCGCGCGGTGCGGATCTGTTCTTCGATGAGGTAGAAATTATCCAGCAGCCATTCCGAGGCAGGCGTGATCTGGCGTCCGCTCTTCACCGCCGCCGTCAGCTCCTCGCAGGTGATGGCGATGACGGCGCTGTTTTCGGCCAGGCGCGAGAGCAGCCGGTCGCGTCCGCCATACTGGCTCAGCTCATGGCCGCGCGCCAGAAAGCGGCCGTGGTGCGCCATCTGCTGCGCGCTGTACAGCTCGGCGCGCAGCGGCGAATCGTCGTCCCGATCCGCGCTCTGCAGCTGGCCGGACATGGCCTCCCGGAACCCGGCCTGCATGCCGGGCACGAATTTGGTGAAATCGATCAAAACGGCCTCGCTTCCTTGAGCCGATGCTGTTTCCCCTTGGGGGGATTAGCAGTATGGGTCAGCCCATCTTAAGCAGGCGCACGCCAGACGACAGTGCGCTAGCGTACACATGCGCGGAAGCAAAAAAAACGGCGGCCAAGGCCGCCGTAAAGGACAGAACAGGTAAGCGCTCAGGCGGCCAGCGCCAGGATGGGGGCAGCGGCGGCCATGGCCATGCCGCCCGCCAGGTGCCAGCATTGGCTGTGGCCAAGGCGGCGCAGGCAATGCACGGCCTTGGCGCTGCGGTTGCCGCTGCGGCAGAAAAAGACCAGCGGCTGGCTGGGGTTGTGCTGCCAGGTTTCGATTTGCTGCGCCAGGCGGCTGAGCGGGATATTGAGGGCGGCGCGTCCACCGGGACCGCCGGCGCTGGCGGCGTGTTCGTAGGCTTCGCGCACATCGACCAGCAGGACATTGGGGTTGGTTTGCAGGAAGGCGGCCAGGCCGGCGGCGTCGAGGTTGACATCGTCGGCGGCACTCTGGCCAGCCCGCGCTTCGGCGCGCAGGCTGGTACAGAAGGCACTCTGTGCTTCGCTGGCCGGACAGATCAGGCTGTCGGCGCCCAGCAGATCGGCCAACGGCGCCAGCGCGGCCTGGCCAGTGAAGGCGTGGCGCACGGCGGCCGGGGCCAGCGTGGTCTGCGCCGCGGCGGCGCGGCCCAGCAGGTAGATGGTGGCGTCGGCCACGCGGCAGGGCTGCAGCAGGCGCGCGCCCAGGCGCACCGGTGCGGCGGCGACTGCGGCATCGGTGCGCAGGCTGGCGCGCAAGGTATAACCGCCGCTGTGCAGCAGGGCGTCGATACGTGCCTGCAGTTCAGGCTGGGCATCGATCACGGCGGCCTCACGGCTATCGGCGTCGAGCACCAGCCAGCTGTGGCAGCCGGCATAGCTCAGCTGCACCACGCCATCGGCCGCGGGCGGGATTTTGGCGTCGGGCAGCAGGCCAGCGCTGCGCAGGGCGGCGCCGCAGCGCTCGATGCGGGCGCAGGCGTCGTCGATGGTGGCGCTGTCGGTGGTGGCGCCGAAGGACATGCGGATGGCGCTGCTGCTGCGCCAGTCGGGCAGGCCCATGGCTTGCAGCACATAGCTGGGCGCGGCCTTGGCGGCGGAGCAGGCGCTGCCCGAGCTGACGCGCACGGCGGCGGCGTCGAAGACATCGAGCAGTTCGCGCGCGGCCAGGCCCGGCACGGAGAAGTTCAAGGTGGTTGGCAGCGCATGCTCAAAGGCGGCGTTGAAGACGATGCCGGGCAGGGCGCGGCGCAGGCTGGCCGCCAGGCGTTCGCGGAAGCCGCTCAGTTCGGCATTGCTGCGGAAGGTCTTGCCCTCTTCCAGCGCATGCAGCACGGCGCCCAGGGCGGCGATGCCGGCCATGTTCTCGGTGCCCGAGCGCAGGCCGGTTTCCTGGCCGCCGCCCATGATCAGCGGCGTGAACGGCGCGTCGGCGCGCACATACAGCATGCCGATGCCTTTCGGCGCGAACAGCTTGTGGCCGGAGAAGGGCGCGTAATCGATGCGCGTGGCTTGCAGGTTCAGCGCGAGCTTGCCCAGGCCTTGCACGCAGTCCACCATCCACAGCGCGCTGCTGTCGGCCAGCGCGGCGCCGATGCCGTCCAGGTCGGAAATCACGCCGGTTTCATTATTGGCTGCCATGGTGCAGACCAGGGCCGCTTCCGGCGCCAGGGCGCGCAGCGCATCGAGGTCGTGGCGGCCGCTGGCGTCGACCGGCAGCGCGTACAGCAGCAAGTCCAGGCCGAGCAGGTGGTTCCAGTGCGCCAGCGCTTCCGGCACGGCCTTGTGTTCGGTGGCGCCATACACCAGCAGGCTGCCGACGCGCTGGCCGGCGGCGCGCCGCGCGCGGATCGCGCACAGGGCCGACAGCACGGCGGTCTGGATGCCTTCGGTGGCGCCGCTGTTGAAGATCAGGCGACCCTCGCCCACGCCCAGCAGGCGGCGCGCGCAGGCGCGCGCATCGTCCATCAGCGCCTTGGCTTTCAGGCCGGCGCCGTGACTGCTGCTGGGATTGCCAAAGCCTTCGCCCATGGCGTGCAGGGCGGCGTCGATGGCGGCGGGCAGAACCGCGGTAGTGGCGTTTCCGTCAAGATAGATTTCTGTGCTCATGGTGCGGGAAGGCAAGGAGATATGGATAGCTTACGCAATTTACCCGAAAGATTTATTCCAAAATCTCCCCGTATGGCCTAGTATTTGGCATATACATGCCATAAATTACCAATTTATAGAATGAATCATCTCGACCGCTTCGATTATGCGATTCTCGCCGCCTTGCAGGCCGACGGCACCCTGTCGATTGCCGAGCTGGCCGAGCGCGTCGGCCTGTCCAGCACGCCATGCTGGAAGCGCCTCAAGCGGCTGGAGGAGGATGGTTATATCGAGAGCCGGGTCGCCATCGTCAACCGGCGCAAGGTGGGGCTGCCGGTGACGGTCTTCGTCAGCGTGCGCACCAGCCAGCACGACGAGAAATGGCTGGCGCGCTTCGCCGCCGCCGTCACCGCCCTGCCCGAGGTGCTGGAATTCCACCGCATGAGCGGCGACGTGGATTACCTCTTGAAGGTGGTAACCACCGATATCGAGGGCTATGACCGCTTTTATAAAAAACTCATCAAGGTGGCCCATCTGACGGGCGTGTCTTCGGCGTTTTCGATGGAGCAGATCAAGTCCAGCAGCGCGCTGCCGCTCGAATTGCTCTCGCACGGCCTGCCGACTTAGCCGGAACATGGGATAATCGGGGGTACGATGTTGAAACCCCTGCTGGAGCGCTGGCTCCCCCTCCCCCATACCGCCAGTCTGAGCGAACGCCTGCGCGCCTGCACCGGCGCCATGCTCGGCCTGCTGCTGACCGCCGTGTGCAGCCATTGGCTGCTGGGCGATGCCGCCATTTATCTGGTAGCGCCGATGGGCGCTTCCGCCGTCCTGCTGTTCTGCCTGCCCGCCAGTCCGCTGGCCCAGCCCTGGTCCGTGATCGGCGGCAATGTGGTGTCGGGCCTGGTGGGCGCGGCCTGCGTGCGCTGGCTCGGCCCCGGCATGGCCACTGCCGCGCTGGCCAGCTGCGGCGCCATCGCCGCCATGTTCGCGCTGCGCTGCCTGCATCCGCCCGGCGGCGCGGTGGCCTTGACCACAGTGATCGGCGGCCCGGCCGTGCATGCGGCCGGCTTCGGCTTCGCGCTCGGGCCGGTGCTGCTGAACTCGGCCGTGATGGTGCTCGGCGCCGTCCTGTACAACAACCTCAGCGGCCGGCGCTATCCGCATGCCCAGCATGCGCCGGCCAATCCGCACGCCACGCGCGACCCGCTGCCCACCGGCCGCCTCGGCTTCCAGCCCGCCGACCTGGACGCGGTGCTGCGCCAGTATGGCCAGGTGCTCGACGTCAGCCGCGACGACCTGGAGAACATCATCCAGCAGACCGAGATGCGCGCCTACCAGCGCCGCTTCGGCCAGATCCGTTGCGCCAGCATCATGTCGCAGGATGTGGTGACGGTGGAATTCGGCACGCCGCTGGCCCAGGCCTGGCAGCTGATGCAGCAGCACCGCGTGGCCGCCCTGCCCGTGCTCAATCCAGGCCGGCGCGTGATCGGCATCGTGACCCAGGGCGACTTCCTGCGGCACAGCGGCCTGGACGACTTCACCAGCCTGCCGGCGCGCCTGCGCCATTTCCTGCGGCCCAGCGGCCGCAGCCACGGCGACAAGCCGGAAGTGGTGGGCCAGATCATGACCGCGCGCCCGCAGACGGCGGCGCTGGACACGCCCATTGCCGACCTGGTGCCGCTGATGACGGACAGCGGCCTGCACCATATCCCCGTGGTCGATGCGGCCGGCCGCTGCGCCGGCATCCTGACCCAGTCCGACCTGATGGCCGCCCTGTACGAAAGCCGCCTGGCCGATATGCAGCAGGCTGCTTGAATTGCGGTCTGAAGCGCGGCCTCAGTTGCGGCGCTGCAGGGTCATCTGCTCGCCATCGCGGCGCATCTCGAAACGGTTAAGGAAGGAATTGCCAAGCAGGATGACGGGCAAGCCGCTTTCGTGCACCACCGCCTCCAGCCCGTTGAGTTCGATTTCGCCAATGCGCAGCTTGTCCAGGCGCACGCGGTAGACCGGCACCACGCCGCCCGCCGTGCTGCTCAGCATGGGCTTGCCCTTGCGGTAATCGATGCCCATGCGCCGCGCCTCGGCCGCCGGCAAGGCGACCAGGCTGGCGCCGGTATCGATCAGCATGCGCGCGGCCTGGCCATTGATTTCCCCATTGACCAGATAGTGGCCCATGGCGTCCGGTGCCAGCGTGATCCTGGCCTGGGCGCCGGCAGCGCCGCGCGCGGCATTGGCGCCCAGCACGATGCTGTAGCGCCGGCCATTTTCCTCGATCACGGCCTGGTTGCCAGCCACTGCCACCAGCTTGCTGCCGTCGGGCAGGACGGCGCCCACCGCATACACCTTGGGCGGCGCGCCATCGACGGCCAGCATGGCCTTCTCGGCAAACACGCCCATCAGGCTGACGTCGCCGGCCTGGGCCGCCGTTGCGCCCAGCAAGCATGACAGGAAAACACGCAGACGCATGATGGCCACCTCCAGAGCTGGATTCTGCCACATTTCCAAGCAGAAATTTGAAGCCGGCCGGCCTTGCGCGAAACGGCGGCAACGGCCAAACAACAGTGGCAAACGCCGGCAAGGTGAATAGTGGTAGAACAAGCATTTTTTCCTTCCGGCCAGAATACCGTTTCGCGTATGCTAGGCAGCTTCTTTCTGTTCCCTTCACCCACAGGAAAACCCATGAACCACCGCATCGCCCTGAATACGCTGGCTGCCGCCGTTTTTCTGGCTTGGACGCCAGCCCAGGCGGCCACGCCCGTCACCGCCGCCAACACCCTCGCCGCCCCGGCCCACAGCCAGGCTGCGGCAAAAAAACAACTGATCACGCTGGCCGATGCCTATTACGATGCGCTGGCCCGTTTCGAACCGGTGGGCGCCACCGAGAGCGGCGATAACCGCTTCGACGACCAGCTCGGCCTGTCGATCGCACCGGCCCAGCGCGCCAAACAGTTCAATCTGTACCGCCAATTCGCCAAGCGTCTGGCCGCCATCCCGCGCGCCCAGCTCAACCGCGCCGACCAGATCCACTACGATGTGCTCGACTTCGAACTGAAGAGCCTGCTCTCCTTCGAAGCCTTCCCCGAACATCTGCTGCCGCTGAACCAGATGGACAGCATGCCCGTCACCCTGGCCAATTATGCGGGCGGCGAAGGTTCGCAGCCGCTGACCACGGTCAAGCAATACCAGGCTTACCTGAGCCGTCTGCGCCAGTTGCCGGCCTGGATCGACCAGGCCATCGCCAATATGCGCGAAGGCATGCGCCAGAACGTGGTGCTGCCGAAGGCGCTGGTGGTGTCGGCCCTGCCGCAGTTCCAGAAGCTGCTCAGCGCCAGCCCGGAACAGAGCATTTACTACACGCCGGTCAGCAAGCTGCCGGCCAGCTTTTCAGCCGCCGACAAGGCCAAGCTGAGCAAGGCTTACCGCGGCGCTGTGGGCCAGCTCGAGCCGGCCCTGCAGCGCCTCGCCAGCTTCCTCGAGAAAGAGTATCTGCCGGCCAGCCGCGACAGCGCGGGCCTGGGCGCGCTGCCGCAGGGCGCGGCCTGGTACCAGGCCCGCATCGCCGCCTCGACCACCACCAATCTCGATCCGGAGACCATCCACGCCATCGGCCTGAAGGAAGTGGCGCGCATCCAGGGCCAGTTCGCCGTGCTCGGTCCCAAGCTCGGCTACGACGGCCCGGCCGCCGGCCTGCCGGTCTGGGTCTCGCAGCAAGCCAAGTTCTTCCCCTTCAAGACCGAGGACGAGGTGCAAGCTGTCTACCGCAAGCTCAACACGGTGCTCGACAGCAAGCTGCCCGCCATGTTCACCCTGCTGCCCAAGGCGCCGCTCGACCTGCGCCTGGAACCGGAGCTGAGCCGCGCCACCGCCGCCGACCATTACACGGCCCCGGCCGCCGATGGCTCGCGTCCCGGCGTATTCTGGTCGGTGGTCAACGATCCCACCAAGTACGGCAACACCGGCATGAACACCCTGTTCCTGCATGAAGGCAAACCCGGCCACCACTTCCACATCGCGCTGATGCAGGAACTGGACATGCCGAAGTTCCGCAAATTCGGCGGCAACAATGCCTTCACCGAAGGCTGGGCGCTGTATGCCGAAACCCTGGGCCAGGAAATGGGCTTGTTCGACGATCCGGCCCAGTACTTCGGCCACCTGAACGACGAGCTGCTGCGCGCCACCCGCCTGGTGGTCGATACCGGCCTGCACGCCAAGGGCTGGAGCCGCGAGCAAACCATCCAGTATATGAAGGACACGCTGGGCTACGACGCCGTGGCCAAGAGCGAGACCGAGCGCTATATGGCCTGGCCCGGCCAAGCCCTGGGTTACAAGATCGGCTCGCTGAAAATCGTCGAGCTGCGCAAGCGCGCCCAGCAAGCGCTGGGCGACAAGTTCAGCCTGCCGAAATTCCACGAGGTGGTGCTGGGCGACGGCACCGTTCCGCTCAGCCTGCTCGAAGCCAAGGTCGACCGCTGGATCGCCGAGAGCCGGCCGGCACAGTAAAGCCACGCCAGTCCGCCGCGCGCCGCCCAGGCGCGCTGAGTGGCGAGGCCTAGCGGTGGCTCAGCGCATAGGCCTTGATGCGTTTCAGCGCCCGTTCCGGCAGCGCGGCGATCTGCTTGCCGTGGTCGGCAAACACGATCTGCTGGCGGCCCACGGCGACCGGGATGCCGTTGGCGTAGAAGCGGAACTCCAGCCAGAACGAGCAGCGCCGCACGCCATAGGTGTTGATCTCGCAGCGCACGTCCTGGAAGGGAAAGGTTTCCTGCAGGTAGTCCTGCTCGGCGCGCTTGGTGATGAACACGCCCTCTTTCTGCAGCATATCGCGCGCCACGCACTCGAAGAACCATTTCTCGCGGCAGATGCCCTGCCATTCGAAGTAGCGCGCGAAGTAGGTATTGCCATAGGCGTTCGAGTCTTTCAGATAAATCGACACCTGGTGGTGGAAGGTCAGCTCGGCATCGGCGTTGTCGTCGTGGGCAACGCTGGCGTACATGAACATGGTGTTCTCCTGAGTGGTGGTTTCCTTGATGGGCACGGCCTCTGCGTGCCGCATATGTTCACTAAAGGAAACTTTTTCCCCTCCCCCTTTGATCTGGCACAAACCCTGTGCGAATCACGGAGCTGAGCAGGCTCAAGCGTTGTTATGATCCAAAGCGTTGACACGTGGTCTGTTCCGGGGGATTGCCCATGTTCTCCATCCTGCCCGCTCTGGTTTCGCTGCTCTTTCTGGCCTATGGCAGTTATGTGCTGCACTCGCGCGGCGCGAACCGCGCCAGCCTGACCTTTTTCCTGGTCTGCGCCACCACCTGCCTGTGGCAAGCCGCGTGGGCGCTGCTGTTCCAGACCGACGTCCCGGCCCTGGCCTTGACCCTGGCGCGCTTCGGCTATGTGCCCATCCTCTTCCTGCCGACCACGCTGTACCACTTCATCACCGCGCTCACGCGCCAGCCCGGCGAAGCGCGCTGGGTGATGGCCTCGTATGGCCTGGCGGCTGTGCTCAGCGTGTTTACCGTCGGCAGCGACTGGCTGGTGAGCGGCGTGCACGCCTATTTCTTCGGTTACTATCCGCGCGCCGGCTGGCTGCATCCGCTGCACCTGCTGCAGACGGTGGCGGTGATGCTGCGCGGCCTCTACCTGCTATACCGGCGCCAGCAGGCGGCCATGTCGACCGAGCGCGCGCGGCTGCGCTACTGCCTGGTCAGCGTGCTGATCTACTTCAGCGCCGCCATCGACTATCTGTGCAATTACGGCTATGAGTTTTATCCGCCCGGCGTGCTGTCGCTGGCGGCCAGCCTGGGCCTGATCGCCCAGGCCATGGTGCAGCACAATCTCCTGGCCGACCCGATGGCGGCCGCCGCTTCCATCGCGCATGAGATGCGCACGCCGCTGGCCACCATCCGCAGCCAGTCGCGCCTGCTGGCCAAGAGCTTGCCCGAGCTGATCGCCGGCTACCAGAGCATGGTCCAGCAGCGCGCCCACAAGCCGCTGCTGAGCGCCGAGCAGCTGCAGTATCTGGGCGGCCTGGCCCAGCATATCGAACAGGAGGTGTCGCGCTCGAACTTCATCGTCGACATGCTGCTGGCCTCGGCCACGGCCGAGAATTTCCGGCGCGACGAGTTCCGCAATTATTCGGTGAAAGCCTGCGTCGACGAGGCGCTGTCCTGCTATCCCTTCGAGGAGGGCATGCGCGAGCGCGTCAGCGCCCAGGTGCGCAATGATTTCCGCTTCCACGGCTCGGACGTGCTGCTGATCTATGTGCTGTACAACCTGCTCAAGAATTCCCTGCATGCGATCCGCACCGGCGGCCAGGGCCAGGGGACGGTCGAGGTGGAGTGTTTCAGCCTGGCGCGCCATAACTGGCTGGTGGTCACCGATACCGGGCCGGGCATCGAGGCCGACGTGCTGCCCCATGTGTTCGAACCGTATTACACCACGCGGCGCCAGGGCGGCGGTTCGGGCATGGGCTTGGCGTTCTGCCAGCGCGTGCTGGCCGCGTTCGGCGGCGCCATCCGCTGCGAATCGGTGCCGGGCAAGTTCACGCGCTTTTCGCTGACTTTCCCGCCCTGCATGCCGCTGGGGACGCCGGTGGTGGCGGTGGAGGTGTGCGCGCCCCTGGCCGGCGAGCAGGCGCGGCGCGCCTAGGTGGGGCGCCTAGGCGGAGCACCTGGGCAGAGCGCTTAAGCCACGCTGGGCAGGGCCGGGCTGTCTTCGCGCAGGATGTCGTCGAGGTCGGTGTCGTCGCCCAGCACAAAGACCTTGCGCTCATCCAGCACCTGCAGAATGAAGGGCTGCTGCTCGCGCAGGCGGCGGCGGAAATCGGGCACGGAATACAGATTCGGATTGATCTTGCGGCGCAGCAGGCGCTCGGCCACCGGCAGGCGGTTGAGCAGCTCGCCATAAGTGGTGTTCTCGCCGATCAAGAGCAGCTCGATGGCATCGCCCGAACCTTCCTGCTCCTTGGCCGTCTTGCCGTAGACGAAGGCCACATTCAGCTGCTGGCGCAGCGGCGCCAGGGCCGAATTGAGCACGCTGAGCAGGCCGAAAGTCTTCTTCACCAGGCTGCTCAATTCCCCGTACACCAGACTGTCCTTATTCGGCCGGAACTGGCGCACATTGCCGATGCGCTCGGAGACGATCAAGCCCGACTCGTGCAGGCGCTTGAGTTCGCGCTGGGCCGAGGCGCTGCCCAAACCGGTCAGGCGCATGATCTCATTGAGGTGGAATCCCTCATTGACGCGGACGAACAGCAAGCCCAGCAGTTTTTGCTGGGCTGGAGTGAACAGGGCTTGGGCAATCATGAGCCAAATATTAGCATGCCAGCCGCCGCGTCCGGCATGGATTCGGCCGCCGCGCGTTGCTAGAATAGCCCAGCCATTGCAAGGGCAGGACCGCTTGCGCTGGCCCACTCTATAACAATCCACTTACAGGTGAACAGTGAAAAAACACATGCTTCTCGCCCTGGGCCTGGCGGCCAGCACCCTGCCGGCCCTGGCCGCCGGCACGATGCCCGCCGCCAGCCGTCCCGGCGCCAGCGCCCCGGCCCAAGCCGCCGCCTTCGAGCGCCAGGCGTATGCCATTCCCTACAAAAAATTTGTGTTGCAGAATGGCCTCACCCTGCTGGTGCACGAAGACCATAATGTGCCGGTGGTCGGCGTGAACATCTGGTACCACGTCGGCTCGCGCAACGAGAAGCGCGGCAAGACCGGCTTCGCCCACCTGTTCGAGCACTTCTTCTTCAACGGCTCGGAAAACTACCCGCACGGCTTCCGCGAAGCGATGGACGACCTGGGCGCGAACAACCGCAACGGCACCACCAATGGCGACCGCACCAACTTCTTCGAAGACGTGCCGGTGCCGGCGCTGGAACGCACCCTGTACCTGGAAGCGGACCGCATGGGCTTCCTCGGCAACTACATCTCAAAGGAGATGCTGGAGCGCGAACGCGGCGTGGTGCAGAACGAAAAACGCCAGGGCGAGAACCAGCCCTATGGCCGCGTGCATCAGGAACAGGTGGCGCGCATGTATCCCTACTCCCATCCCTATTCCTGGTCCACCATCGGCAGCATGGACGACTTGAACGCCGCCTCGCTGGACGATATCAAGGAGTGGTACCGCACTTACTATGGCCCCAACAACGCCGTCATCACGCTGGCCGGCGACATCACGCCGGAACGCGCACTGGAACTGGTGAAGAAATACTTCGACTCGATCCCGCCCGGCCCGCCGCTGCCGCGCACCGAGACCTGGATTCCCGCGCTCGAGCGCAATATCCGCGACGAGATGGAAGACCGCGTGCCGCAGCAGCGCATCTACCGCAGCTACCACGCGCCGGCCTGGAAAGATCCCAGCCTGCAGCATCTGGCGCTGTTCGCCGATGTGCTGGCCGGTTCCAAGAGCGCGCGCCTGGACAAGCGCCTGGTCTACGAGAAAGGCCTGGCCACCAGCGTGCGCGCCGACGTCGACGACAATGAGCTGGGCAGCACCTTCAATATCGCCGCCACCGTCAAGCCGGGCGTCGATCCGGCCCTGGTCGAACGCGAGATCGACGCCGTGCTGAACGAACTGCTGGCGCAGGGACCGGCGCCGGCCGAACTGGCGCGTACGCGCGCCGCCACGCTGGCCAAGTTCGCGCGCGGCCTGGAACGCCTTGGCGGCCGCGCCAACATGCTGGCGCAAAGCATGACCTATGGCGGCAAGCCCGACGCCTACCTCGACCAGCTCGATATCTACGCCAAGGCCACGCCGGCCGAAGTGAAGGCCACCGCCGGCCAATGGCTGCGCGCCCACCATTACACGATGACGGTCAAGCCCTTCGCCAAGCTGGCCGCCGCCAAGTCGGAAGTGGACCGCAAGCTGCTGCCCGCGCTGGGCCAGGCGCCCGACGTGAAATTCCCCGCCATCCAGCGCGCCACGCTGTCGAACGGCTTGAAGGTGATGCTGCTGGAACGCCACTCCGCGCCCATCGTCAACGTCGCGCTGGCGGTGGATGCCGGCACGGCGTCCGACACGCCGGCCAAGGCGGGCCTGGCGGCCCTCACCCTCGACCTGCTGGACAAAGGCACGGCCACGCGCAACGCCTTCCAACTGTCGGACGAATTGGAAAGCCTGGGCGCCCAGCTGCAAACGCATAGCGGCAGCGACCAGTCCATCGTGCGCCTGCAAGCGACGGCGGCCAAGCTGCCCGCCTCTCTGCAGCTGATGGCCGACGCGGCCCTGCATCCGGCTTTCCCGGCCGACCAGTTCGCGCTGCAAAAACAGCGCCGCCTGGCCGGCATCGCGCAGGAAAAGGCGCAGCCCAACGCGCTTGCCATGCGCGTGCTGCCCGGCCTGCTGTACGGCAGCGCCCACGCTTACGGCAAGCCCGCCAGCGGCTACGAAGCCGCGGTGCAGGGCTTGACGCGCGCCGACCTGCAAGCCTGGCATGCGGCCTGGTTCCGGCCCGGCAGCGCCACCCTGGTGCTGAGCGGCGACACCACGCTGGCCCAGGCCCTGCCCGCGCTGGAAGCGGCGTTCGGCAAATGGCAGGCCGGCAGCGCGCCCGCCAAGCCGGCACCGGCCGTGCAG
This sequence comes from Massilia sp. BJB1822, assembly GCF_013369485.1. Taxonomy (GTDB): domain Bacteria; phylum Pseudomonadota; class Gammaproteobacteria; order Burkholderiales; family Burkholderiaceae_D; genus Rugamonas. Next base: position 842,333 of record NZ_JABWEB010000001.1, on the reverse strand, counting down.
GCCAACCAGGGCAAGCGCCTGTTCCTGATCGATAAGCCCGACGCGCCGCAATCGACCATCGTCGCCGCCCATCTGGCGCAGCTGCAAGGCCAGCCGGAAGACCTGGCGATGGAACCGGTGATGCAGAACTTCGGCGGCATGGCGACCTCGCGCCTGAACCGCAATCTGCGCCTGGACAAGCACTGGAGCTACGGCACGTCCGGCCAGCTGAGCGCCGTGCGCGGCCAGCGCGCCTTCATGGTGGTGGCGCCGGTGCAGACCGACAAGACCAAGGAAGCGATGCAGGAAGTGCTCAAGGAAGTACGCGGCGCAGCCGGCGCGCGGCCGCTGGCGGGCGAGGAATACGGCAGCATCATGCGCAATATGACAGCGCGCCTGGCGGGCCGCTTCGAGACCATCAATGCGCTGGAAAACGCCGCCCTGAGCAGCATCAACCTGGGCCTGGACGACGCCTACTGGCCCGGCTACGCGGCGCGCCTGCGCGCCCTGAACGAAGGCCAGCTGGCCGGCGCCGCCGCCAAATTCATCCGCCCCGATGAACTGGTGTGGCTGGTGATCGGCGACCTGCGCAAGATCGAGCCGGGCATCCGCGAACTGGGCTGGGGCGAGGTCACTCTGCTCGACGCCGACGGCCAGCCGCTGCCGCGCTAAGCATCCACCGCCGGCAAGAAAAGGGGCGCCCGCGGGGCGCCCCTTGTTTATTGGCCGCAACGGCCCGGCCCCAGGCTTAGAGGTGCGCCAGATCCGGCCCGCCCTTCTTGCCCAGCCAGGTGCTGTCGAAGCGCTTCTGGGCGGCGGCCAGCGCATCCTTGTCGCCGCGCTGGCGGTAGACCTCGATCAGGCCGCGCAGCGCCCAGCCATTGCTCGGCGTGCGCAGGAAGGAGGCGCGGAACACCTGCTCGGCCGCTTCCAGCTTGCCGGCGCGCAGCAGCACCACGCCCAGCGACTGGCGCACCGGGTAGTACCAGTAAGGCGGCTCGGTATAGGGCAGCCCATCCTGCACCGCCACCGCTTCCTCATAAGCCTTGATCGCGCCATCGAGGTCGCCGCGTGCATCGGCCAGGCGGCCGGTGGCGACGGCGCGCGCGGTGTGCACGATGTCCGGCGCCGGCACGCCCCAGGCCGTGATGGGCTTGAAGTCGGCCGTGCGTTCGATGTCGAGGAGGGTATCGACTTCCTTCTGCGCCTCGGCCAGCGCACCCTTGCGCGCATAGCCGACGGCGCGCGCGTAATGCCACATGGCGTTCACCAGCACATGCTCCGGCCCCGGATCGGGCAGCGCGATCAGCACCTCAGGACTGCTGAACTGCACATGCGAGAAGTAGGGCGCCGATTTCACCGGCTGCAGCGAGGCGAAGGCTTTCATCGCCTCGGCTGGCACGGCCTTATCCAGCTTGGCGGCGGCGTCCAGTGCCGTCTTGCCGTCGCCGCCCATCAGGGCCGACACCATCACGAAGTGGATATTGTGCGGATAGTAGGCGCCCTTGTAGACCGGGTCGCTATCGGAGCGGCCGAAGTATTTTTCATCGACGGCGATGGCGTCCAGGTTCGACTGCAGCGCATCCTTGTACAGGCCGACGCGGTAGTAGATATGCGAGGGCATGTGTATCAGGTGGCCGGCGCCAGGAATCTGTTTCGCCAGCAGGCGGGCGTAAGGCAAGGCCTTGTCCGGATGGGTCGACGCTTCCATCGCGTGGATGTAGTAATGGTCTGCGCCCGGATGGTGGGGATGGCGTTCCAGCACGCGCTCGAGCGCATCGACCATTTCGGCGGTGCGGTTCTTGGGCCGGCTGCCGGCCGCTTCCCAGTAATCCCAGGGCGACAGGTCCATCAGCGACTCGGCGAACAGCACCTGGATCGTATCGTTATTGGGGAAGGCGCGCGCCGCCTCCGTCATGGCGTCGGCATAGGCGCGGTCCAGCGGCGCGCGGTCGGCCGGCGCGGGCGACTGGTAGCGCTGCGCCACGGCCTTGATCAGGGCCTGCTCGGCGGGCGTGGCGGAGGCGGCCAGGGCCACCGCCTTCTTGGCCGCCGCCACGGCCGGCTCCACCGCGTCCGGGAACATGGGCGCGTTGATATTCGGCCCCAGCACCAGCGCCTCGCCCCAATAGCAGATCGCGCATTTCGGATCGTAGTGCTGGGCGGCGCGGAAGGCGCGCGCCGCTTCCGCGTGGTTGAAACCGAAGGTCAGGCGCAAGCCCTGGTTGAAGTAAGCCTGCGCCTTCGGCTGGCGGCTGCTGATCGGCATCGTCAAGGAGCCGAGATCGGTGTACAGCGGCGGCAGCTTGGCCGCCACCGCCTTGCGCTCCTGCTGCAGGGGACGGAAGGGCGCGGTTTCAGCCTGCGCCAGCACCAGGCGGTCCAGCAGGACGGGGCGGCCCTTGGCTTGCGCCGCGCAAGTGGCGCCATTCAGATACAGCGGATCGAAACTGGGCTTTTTTTCGGCCAGCGTGGGGGCGATGACGGCGAGGGCGAAAACACCAGTGCCAGCCGTGAGGGCCAAGGTCTTGATCTGTTTCATGAGTACCCTTTCAATCGAAAAGTGCAGCTCAGAGAAGATGGTTTTTCGCGTAGGCGATTGTCGATTCTAACGCCGCCAGGGGTTTAGTCAAGCCGGTAGCGCGTCTCCCCTTTGCGCGGCCGGGGCAGGCAGCAGGCATATTCCTCATCCATGCTTTGGCCCGCAGCCGCGTCGTAGCGGTAGACCGTCCATTTCTGCGCGGCGTCCGGCCGGCCGCTGGCGATATACAGGCGCATGCCGCCGGCGCTCAGGTAGGCCATATGCGGGTAAGCCCGCTCGGCAAAATCGAGGCGCTGCACGCGGCCGCCCTGGTAGCGCAGAAGGATGCCCTTGGGGTAGCCGCTGCTGTAAAACTCGCCCGCCAAGACCAGCAGCTTCTCGCCCTGGCCGATGCAGCCGGTCTTCAGCTGCGAGGCGCGCGAATCCTCGCTGTCCGCATTGCCGAACAGGGCTGAGGTTCTTCCGCCATGGCGCAGATAAATAATCTGGTCGCCAGCGCCGGCCGGCCGCGCCAGCACCGCCACCGGATAGTGGCCGCCCGGCCCCAGGCCGCAATGCTCAAGCTCTCCCGCCCAGCTTGCGCCACAGGCCGCGACGCAGCCAGCCATGACGGCCAGGAACCGTAAAACTGATCTCACTTACACTCTCCCACAGGATTGGCATCGATCCCGGATCTTAAGCCAGTTTGCCGCCGGAGACGACAGGCAGGCGGCGCGCAGTCCGGCGCGCGCCTACGTTATACTGGCAGCATTCTTGCTTGCCGCTGGCCGGCCGGCTGCTTGTCTGGTTTTCAACCTCTACCCCGAGCTCGATGCGCGTCTTGCCGCTGTTATCCCTGTCGATAAGCGTCCTGCTGGCCGGGCATGCGGCGGGCGCCTGTCCCACGCTGCGCTACGGCTATACCGACAAGGCGGTGCCGCCCTACTACCTGGGCACGGGACCGAAAGCGCCCGAGCCGCCCGGCGCGCTGGCCGAGCTGGCGCGCGATGCGGCGGCCAGCGCCCACTGCCCGGTGCAGATGGTGCGCATGCCGCCGGCACGCCTGCACAAAAGCCTGAACGAAGGCGCGATCGATGCCATGTCCCTGTTCGCGCCGGAAGTGGTGGGCGAGCTGCCGAATGTGGTGTATCCGCGCGACAAACAGGGCAAGCTCGATACCGCGCGCGCCATGCCGCTCTACACCGTGGTTTTCGTGCGCGCGGCCGACCATCTGCCGGCCGATGCCGATCCTGTGCTGACCATGCGCGGGCGCATCATCGGCGTGTCGCAGGGTGCGCCGCATATCAAGTACCTGCAAAGCGTGGGCGTCGAAGTCGATGCCGGCGCCTCCAATCCCGACCTCAATTTCGAAAAGCTCAAGCGCGGCCGCATCGACGGCTTTGCCATCTCGCTGTCGACGCCGGAGGACATGGATGCGCCAGTGGCGGCGCGCTACGGCCTGCAGTTCACCCGCCTGCGCAAGCCGCTGCTCATCACCAATTCCTGGCTGGCCTTAAACCGCGGCTATTACGAAAATAACCGCGACGCGGCGGAAACCCTGTGGAACTGGTACGGCGCCCATGGGCGCGCCCGCCTCAACGTCCTGCTGAAAAAATACGGGCGCTAGGGCGGCGCTGTTGTGTTTCGGCCAGCGGCCGCGCTTTCTTATTTACAAGCCCTGCCCTCCTTGCGTACATTGTTCATAAAAAAGAAACGCCTGTTGGCGCGGAGGATGGGCAATGAGGAGAGTCGCGTTTTGGCCGCGCAAGCCGGGCCATATCGCCTTGTGCGGCATGGCCGTCTGCGTATCGGCGGCATGGGCCGACGAGAGCGCGGCGCCGCTGCAGAAAGTGCAGATCACCGGCAGCCGCGTAGCCGCGCCGGGCGCGGAATCGCCCTCGCCCTTGCAGATTTTGACGGCCGCCGATATCGCCGCTTCCGGCGCGGTAAACCTGCAGGAACTGCTGCAGAAAAATCCCACGCTCGGTTCGCCCACGCTCAACCGCAGCAACTCCAACTTCCTGCCCGCCAGCGGCGGCGTCAGCACCGTCAACCTGCGCAATCTGGGCGATGCGCGCACCCTGGTCCTGGTGAATGGACGGCGCTTCGTTTCCGGCGTGCCGGGCACCAGCGCGGTCGACCTGAACGCCCTGCCCACCGACTTTATCGAGCGCGTCGAACTGATGACCGGCGGCGCTTCGGCGGCCTACGGCTCGGATGCGGTGGCCGGCGTGATCAACATCATCCTCAAGCAGCGCCTGCAAGGCTGGCTGCTGGATGCCTCGGCCGGCCGCGCCAGCGCGGGCGACGACCTGAAACGCAAGCTGGCCTTGAGCTACGGCCTGTCCAGCGCCGACGGCGCCAGCCAGCTCATGGCCCATCTCGGCTACAGCAAGCAGGGCGCCGTGTTTTCGCGCGACCGCGATTTTTCGGCTTCCGACCAGATCTCCAAAATGCTCAGCAGCGGCCAGGCGGCCGATGCCTTTGTCCCCGTGCGCAACTACTCGGTAGCCGCGCCGCAGGGACGCTTTTTCTTCAACCGCGACGCCAGCGGCAAGGCGGGCGAATTTTCGTACGACCGCAACGGCAATGTGATCCCCTGGTCCACCAACGGCACGGCCACGCTGGCGGCCACCGGCTTTAACCGCGCCGCCTACCGCACCATCGCCGTGCCGACCGAACGCCTGCTGTTCGCCAGCAAAGGCGATCTGGCCTTGAACGCGCAGCACAGCGCTTTCTTCGAAGCGAATTATTCGCGCACCAAGGTCCGCACCATCATCGAACCGCTGGCCCTGTCCTCGGCCGACATCTTCAGGAGCAGCAACGGCCAGGTGGCGGCGGAAACCCTGGTCAACGGCGTGGCCGTGCGCAATCCGCTGGTGCCGCAGTATCTGTACGAGCGCAGCGCCGACAGCAATGGCGACGGCCTGCGCGACTACAGCTTCAGCCGCCGCATCGCCGAAGCCGATACGCGCGTGGCGAAAGTGGACCGCGACACTTACCGCCTCGCCGCCGGCTTCAAGGGCAGCCTGCGCGACTGGAATTACGACAGCTATCTGGCCTATGGCAAGAGCAAGGAGAAGCAGCGCTCGAGCGGCCAGGTGAATGTGGCAAAGTTCCGCGCCGCGCTGCAGGCGATTCCCGACGCCGGCGGCAACGCCATCTGCGCCGATGCCGCCGCGCGCGCCGACGGCTGCGTGCCGCTCAATCTCTTCGGCTACAACACCATTGCGCCCGGCGCCTTGCAGTACGTGAGCGCGCCGGCCGCGCTGGATACGGCCATCACGCAAAAACTCGTTGGGGCCAGCATCAACGGCGAGCTGTTCCAGCTGCCTGCGGGACGGATCGGCGTGGCGGCCGGTTTCGAATGGCGCTCGGAAGCCTCGTCCAGCGTGCCCGATGCCTTGACCCAGGCCGGCTTGAATTCCGGCGGCGCGGTGCCGGTGACGGCCGGCCGCTTTACCGTGCGCGAAGCCTTTGCCGAAGCGCGCGTGCCGCTGCTGAAAGACCAGGCTTTCGCGCGCAGCCTGAACTTCCTCGGCGCCTTCCGCAGCGGCGACTATTCCACCGTGGGCCGCGCCAATAGCTGGAATGCGGGTCTGGAATGGCGGCCGGTGAGCGATGTGAAGCTGCGCGCCACGCGCGCCCTGTCGACGCGCGCGCCGAATATCAACGAGCTGTTCGCCACCGCCACCCAGGTCTTCCCGACCGGGATTGTCGATCCCTGCGTCGGCGTGACGGCCGCCTCCAACGGCACCTACGATGCGGCCTGCCGCGCCATCCCAGCCGTGGCGGCGAATATCGCGGCCAATGGCAAGTTCACCGTCAGCCAGGCCGATATCCAGAGCCTGAGCGGCTTCAATCGCGGCAACCCAGAACTGAAGGCCGAGAAGGGCCGCTCCACCACCATCGGCCTGGTACTGACGCCAGTCTCGATTGCCGCGCTGAGCAAGCTGACGCTGACGGCCGACTACTTCCGCATCAAGATCGCCGACGCCATCGTCTCCACGCCGCGCCAGTACGCGCTGCAGCAGTGCTACGGCGGCGGCAATGCCGACTTCTGCAAATTCATCACACGCCGTCCGGCCAACGCCGGCTCCTTCAATGCGGGCGCCGTCACCTTTATTGACAGCGCGTCCACCAATAGCGGCGGCACCGGCACCAAGGGCATGGACTGGACCGTGGCCTGGGCCGACCAGCTCGGGCCGGGCCGCCTCAGCGCCCGCCTCGCTTATACGCATCTGAAGGAGTTCTATAACGTGCCGCTGGCGGGCGCCAAGCCCGATGCGGCGACCGGCGAAATCGGCTATCCGCGCAACAAGGCGGCGCTGCAGCTGGGCTACCAGTGGGGACGCTTCGGCATCTCGTCCAGCACCAGCTATATCGGCGCGTCCGCGCTGGACGACCAGTTCCTGGCGCAATTCTCGATCCCGCCCGGCACGGTGCGGGTCGGCTCAAAAACCATCAACGATTTCCAGTTCACCTACGCGCTGAAAAAATCGCTGGCCCTCTATGCCGGCATCGACAACGCCTTCAACGTCAAGCCCCCGCCCATCATCAGCGGCCTGACGGGCGACGTGATCGGCACCGAAACCAATACCAGCATGTATGACGCCATCGGCCGGCGCTTTTATCTCGGCGTACGAGTGGGACTCTGACGAGTCCCGTTTAGGCGCTCATTCGGCGCGCATTGCCTGCTGAAAGGCCAAGCCATCCTGTGGTGCATCTGGCCGCCCTTTGAAGATGCCAAATACCTTGCTCAAAGCAAGACTGCGCTGCTCAAGCAGGGGCGGCGATGCACCACTCTTCAATTCGAATGTTCGCCATATAGGCGCCTTGTTCAGCCTGTATGCCTTGGATGGCTTCAGCTGCTTCCGCTTCCCTGATTTTAGGGCCGCCTCAACAAGCGTAATCCTCTCCAGTTTCACCAGCGCACCGATTGGAACCTCAACAATAATTTTGCGCATTGCAGTCCCTCTTGTCCTACTTGCGGGTCAGATGTTCTCGGCCAGCTTAGCGCATTTTCTGAGCCGATCCCGCCACGCAAATATCAAACTGAGCCATATGCACTGTCGATAGGCTGGATGGCCTTCGCACTCCCTCGGGCATTTGTACTCGTTTGGCTGTCGCATTCTGTCTCTTTTTGTCGCATTTGAACTTTCGCGCGGCGGCCTTGGTCCAACAGACAAAACGAGACTAAATGCGACAGAACCAGACGGAGAAACGAGTATGAATGCCAGAGGGAGTGAGAATGTAGTGCCCACCACTGCATTGCTTGAACTATGCGATTTTCTGAAGGCGCGTGGTTCCACATTAGCGCTGGATGAAGCGCTCAGCTGCGCGCTGCGGCAATGGATGGCGGTGCAGTCCAGCGAAGCCGATGCAGACCGTGGCTATCAATGGAAACGCCTATTTCTGCCAAGCGGCAGCCGATTGCGCATGCAGTATGCGGGCCAATGGTTTTACGCCGAAGTGGAAGGCGACGAATTGTTCTTTGAAGGCCAGTCCGTTTCACCGCGCGGCATGACGCAAATGATCGCGGGCGATGGCCGCAATGCCTGGCGCGATCTGTGGATACGGCTGCCAGAAGAAAAGAACTGGAACCGCGCCTCGCTGCTGCGCCGCGATCTGCTGAAACGCGAACAGCCACGCCCGGTATCGCCATTGGAAGCGGTCAGCGCCGCCGCGCGCAGCATGAGCGAGGCGCTGACCGCTTCCAAGGTGCTGCTCGATTACGTGAACCGGCAATCGGAGCGGCTCACCGAGCGGCGGGTCAGCAAGCATCGCCGCAAGGACGACACCCTGAGCGACGACTGCCGTTTCGATTGATCGCCGCCTTATTTCGCGCGGTGCCGCACGTCCGTCACCAGCGTCGGCAATTCCCAGGGGCCGCCCAGGGCCACCATGCGGCACATGCCGGTCGTGAGCTTGCCCGTGGCGTGGAACTGCTGGCCGTCCCAGGCCCAGTCCTCGCGCGACCAGCAGTCGCCCAGGCCGCGGCCCTTGTGCGAGGCGGAGATGATGCCACCCATATACTCGTTGCCCGAGGTGGTGGCCAGCACGGGATTGAACGGCGCCTTGGTGTTGATGACCCAATAGCCTTCGCCAAAGTTGTAGGCCGCCATCCAGCACTGGGCGCTGACCAGCAGCTTGCTCTCCGACAGGCGCACGATGCGCAGCGGCCGGCTGCTGCTGCCCAGCTCCTCCTCCATATCGCATTCTTCCTTCCACTCCGGCTTGAGCAGCTCGCCGACCAGGATGGCTTGCTGCGCGGCGCTCAGATTCACGGTCGCGGCCTGCTGCTGCGCCGTGAACGGCACGTTGAGCACTGGCACGGCCAGCGCCGGCAGCACCTGCGCTTCGCTCGCGCTGCCCTTGCGCATCAGCGCGCCCGGCGTGCCGAGGCGGCCCTGGAATTCGTCCATCTTCAGCAGCACTGCCGCCGCGCCCTTGCCGGACAGCTCCCACTCGAATTCGCCGCTGGACCAGACGATGCGGCCACTGCCCTTGAGCGCGTTGAGCAAGGCCGTCACCTGCGGCGCCGGAATCTCGGCCGATACGCCGTCCTTGCCCAGCGCCAGTGTGCCTTGCGGCTTGCCGTCGATGCGCAACTGCAGCTTGGCATTCGGCCGCAGCTGGGCGACTGCCGGCTCCTCGACAGCATCGCCCAGCTGCAATTGGGCGCGCACCGCTTGCTGCGCGCCGGCCTTGCGGGTCAGCAGCACGGACATGGCGTGCGCTTCGCGGTCGTCGGGGTGATAGCCGGCGGCGCGGCAAGTGCGCGTATTGTCGCAGGCGATTTCCCAGTCGTGATGACTGAACGAAAGGCCGGCGGCGGGTGCGGCGGCGGCGTGGCCGATTACAAGCAGGCCGGCGACGGCGGCCAGCAGCCGCCAACCCAGCGCGCCGGACAAAGGTGCAAAACGGTGCATAGTCAAACTCGCTTTCAAATAAAAAACGCCACCCGAAGGTGGCGTTTTGTTGGCGCAGAAGCTTACGCTTCGTCGCTGTGGTGCGGCACTTCTTCCGCTGGCAGTTCGGCCACGATCGCAGCGCGCTCTGCATCCAGCAGCGCCTTGCGTTCTTCGGCTTCCCACACTTCCTTCTCGCGGCGGGCGCGGTGGAAGGCCAGACCGGTACCGCCTGGAATCAGACGGCCCACGATCACGTTTTCTTTCAGGCCGCGCAGACCATCGCGCTTGCCCATGATCGCTGCTTCGGTCAGCACGCGGGTGGTTTCCTGGAACGATGCGGCCGAGATGAAGGAGTCGGTCGACAGCGATGCCTTGGTAATACCCAGCAGCACGTTTTCGTAGGTGGCCGGCAGTTTGTTCTGCGCTGCCAGCTTGTCGTTCTCGTCCAGCAGCTCCGAACGTTCCACCTGCTCGCCAACGATGTAGTCGCTGTCGCCGGCATTGGTGATCTGCACGCGGCGCAGCATCTGACGCACAATCACTTCGATGTGCTTGTCGTTGATCTTCACGCCCTGCAGACGGTACACGTCCTGCACTTCGTCGACGATGTAGCGGGCCAGCGCTTCGATGCCCAGCAGGCGCAGGATGTCTTGCGGATCGGCCGGGCCGTCCACGATCATCTCGCCCTTGTTCACCACCTGGCCGTCGTGCACCAGCACTTGCTTGTCCTTGGTAATCAGGAACTCGTGCTTGTTGCCGTCCATGTCGGTGATTTCCAGACGCTGCTTGCCCTTGGTTTCCTTACCGAAGGCCACCGTACCGGTGACTTCCGCCAGCATGCCGGCGTCTTTCGGGGAACGGGCTTCGAACAGCTCGGCCACGCGCGGCAGACCACCGGTAATGTCACGGGTTTTCTGCGATTCGGTCGGGATACGCGCCAGAACCTCACCCACGGACACTTGCTGGCCGTCTTTCACCATGATCAGCGCGCCGACCTGGAAGCCGATCGCCACGGCGTGTTCGGTGCCGGCGATCTTCACTTCGTGGCCGTCGTCGTTCAGCAGTTTCACCTGCGGACGCACGGTCTTGGTCAGCGAACCACGGCGTTTCGCATCGATCACCACCAGGGTGGCCAGACCGGTCACCTCGTCCACCTGACGGGCCACGGTCACGCCTTCTTCGACGTTCTCGAAGCGCACCATACCGGCGTACTCGGTAATGATCGGACGGGTCAGCGGATCCCAGGTCGCCAGCGGCGCGCCGGCTTTCACGGTCATGCCATCCTTGACGATCAGGGTCGCGCCGTACGGCACTTTGTGGCGCTCGCGCTCACGGCCATGGTCGTCGGTGATCAGCACTTCGCCGGAACGGGAAATGACGATCTGCGCGCCCTTGCCGTTGGTGACGTAACGCATGGTGGCGGTGAAACGGATCACGCCGTTCGACTTCGCTTCCACGCTCGATGCCACTGCTGCACGCGATGCCGCACCACCGATGTGGAAGGTACGCATGGTCAGCTGGGTACCCGGCTCACCGATCGACTGCGCTGCCACCACACCGACGGCTTCGCCGGAGTTGACCAGCAGACCGCGGCCCAGGTCGCGGCCGTAGCACTTGGCGCACAGGCCGAAGCGCGTGTCGCAGGTCAGCGGGGTGCGCACTTTGACTTCGTCAATGCCCAGACGCTCGATCTCTTCGACCATGTCTTCGTCCAGCAGGGTGCCGGCTTCGTACAGGGTTTCCTGGGTTTCAGGATTGACCACGTCGTTGCCTGCCACACGGCCCAGAATACGGTCGCGCAGGGCTTCGATCACTTCACCGCCTTCGACCATCGCCTTCATCAGCGTGCCGTTGGAAGTGCCGCAATCGTCCTCGATCACCACCAGATCCTGGGTCACGTCCACCAGACGGCGGGTCAGGTAACCGGAGTTCGCGGTTTTCAGCGCGGTGTCGGCCAGACCTTTACGCGCGCCGTGGGTCGAGATGAAGTACTGCAGAACGTTCAGACCTTCGCGGAAGTTCGCGGTAATCGGCGTTTCAATGATCGAGCCGTCCGGCTTGGCCATCAGACCGCGCATACCGGCCAGCTGGCGGATCTGGGCAGCCGAACCACGGGCGCCCGAGTCGGCCATCATGTAAATCGCGTTGAACGATTCCTGGGTGGTCTGCGTGCCGTCGCGGCGGGTCACGTCTTCCACTTTCAGCTGGTCCATCATGGCCTTGCCGACTTCGTCCGAGGTCTTGCCCCAGATGTCGACGACCTTGTTGTAACGCTCGCCGGCGGTCACCAGACCCGAGGCGTACTGCTGCTCGATCTGCTTGACTTCCGATTCGGCGGTCGAGATCAGGGTCTTCTTCACCAGCGGCACCAGCATATCGTCGACGCAAATCGAGATGCCGGCGCGGGTCGCCAGGCGGAAGCCCGACTGCATCAGCTGGTCGGCGAACACCACGGTGGCGCGCAGACCGCATTTGCGGAAGGAGGTGTTGATCAGGCGCGAGATTTCCTTCTTCTTCAGCGGACGGTTCAGCACCGAGAACGGCAGACCCTTCGGCAGAATTTCGGACAGAATGGCGCGGCCCACGGTGGTTTCGTAGCGCGTCAGGGTGCGCACGAATTCGCCGGACACCGGATCTTTCGGGTTCTCGACGATACGCACGGTGATGCGGGTCGCCAGTTCCACTTCCTTGTTATCGTAGGCGCGGATGACTTCGGACACGTCCGGGAACATCATGCCTTCGCCCTTGGCGTTGATCGCCTCGCGGGTCGCGTAGTACAGACCCAGCACGATATCCTGCGACGGCACGATCGACGGTTCGCCGTTCGATGGGAACAGGATGTTGTTCGAGGCCAGCATCAGGGTGCGCGCTTCCATCTGCGCTTCGATCGACAGCGGCACGTGAACGGCCATCTGGTCGCCGTCGAAGTCGGCGTTGAACGCCGCGCAGACCAGCGGGTGCAGCTGGATCGCCTTGCCTTCGATCAGCACCGGCTCGAACGCCTGGATGCCCAGACGGTGCAGGGTCGGCGCGCGGTTCAGCATGATCGGGTGTTCGCGGATCACTTCTTCCAGGATGTCCCACACCACCGGCTCTTGAATCTCAACGAGTTTCTTCGCCGCCTTGATGGTCGTTGCCAGACCCATCAGTTCGAGCTTGTTGAAGATGAAAGGCTTGAACAGTTCCAGCGCCATCAGCTTCGGCAGACCGCACTGGTGCAGTTTCAGCTGCGGACCCACCACGATGACCGAACGGCCCGAGTAGTCGACGCGCTTACCCAGCAAGTTCTGACGGAAGCGGCCGCCTTTACCCTTGATCATTTCAGCCAGCGATTTGAGCGGACGCTTGTTGGCGCCGGTCATGGCCTTGCCGCGGCGGCCGTTGTCGAGCAGCGAGTCGACGGCTTCCTGCAGCATGCGCTTTTCGTTGCGCGTGATGATCTCTGGAGCGCGCAGCTCCATCAGGCGTTTCAGACGGTTGTTACGGTTGATGACGCGGCGGTACAGATCGTTCAGATCGGAGGTCGCGAAGCGGCCGCCGTCCAGCGGCACCAGCGGACGCAGCTCCGGCGGCAGCACCGGCAGCACTTCCATGATCATCCACTCAGGCTTGATGCCGGAACGCTGGAACGCTTCCAGCACTTTCAGGCGCTTGGCGTATTTCTTGATCTTCGCTTCCGACTTCGATTCCTTCAGCTCCACGCGCAGCGCTTCGGCATCGCGGTGGATGTCGATCGAGCGCAGCAGTTCGCGGATGCCTTCGGCGCCCATGAAGGCGGTGAAGTCGTCGCCGTATTCTTCATACTTGGCGGCGTAGTCGTCTTCCGACATGATCTGGCATTTTTTCAGCGGGGTCATGCCGGGATCGGTCACGACGTATGCTTCGAAATACAGCACGCGTTCGATATCGCGCAGGGTCATGTCGAGCACCATGCCCAGACGCGACGGCAGCGATTTCAGGAACCAGATGTGGGCGGTCGGCGAGGCCAGCTCGATGTGGCCCATGCGCTCGCGGCGCACCTTGGCCAGGGTAACTTCGACGCCGCACTTCTCGCAGATCACGCCGCGGTGCTTGAGGCGCTTGTACTTGCCGCACAGGCATTCGTAGTCCTTGATCGGGCCAAAGATCTTGGCGCAGAACAGGCCGTCGCGCTCAGGCTTGAAGGTACGGTAGTTGATGGTTTCCGGCTTTTTGACTTCGCCGTAGGACCAGGAACGGATTTTTTCAGGCGAAGCGAGACCGATTTTGATCGCGTCAAAAGTCTCGTTTTGCTGTACTTGCTTGAATAGATCGAGCAGGGCTTTCATGTATCACTCCAGGTAGTGATGAATTCTTTAAACTGCCCGGCCGCTGCGTCAGCGGCCGGGCGACGTGCTGTGGTCTTAGCTGCGTTCCAGGTCCATATCGATACCCAGGGAACGGATCTCTTTCAGCAGCACGTTGAACGATTCCGGCATGCCGGCGTCGATCACGTGATCGCCCTTGACCAGGTTCTCGTACACTTTGGTACGGCCGTTCACGTCGTCGGACTTCACGGTCAGCATCTCTTGCAGCACGTAGGACGCGCCGTAAGCTTCCAGCGCCCACACCTCCATCTCACCGAAGCGCTGGCCGCCGAACTGGGCTTTACCGCCCAGCGGCTGCTGCGTCACCAGCGAGTAAGGACCGGTGGAGCGGGCGTGCATCTTGTCGTCGACCAAGTGGTGCAGTTTCAGCATGTGCATCACGCCCACGGTGACTTTGCGCTCGAAGGCTTCGCCGGTGCGGCCGTCGTACATCGTGACCTGGTTCTTGGACGGGGTCATGCCCAGCTTGGTCGCGATCTCGTCCGGGTACGCCAGGTCCAGCATGCGGCGGATTTCCTCTTCGTGCGCGCCGTCGAACACCGGGGTCGCGAACGGCACACCTTTTTTCAGGTTGTGCGCCAGGCCCATGATCTCGTCGTCGCTGAAGTTGGCGATCTCTTCCTTCTTGCCCGACTCGTTGTACACGGTGGTCAGGTATTTGCGCATCTCTTCGACCTTGATCTGCGCTTGCAGCATTTCGCCGATACGGATGCCCAGGCCTTTTGCCGCCCAGCCCAAGTGGGTTTCCAGGATCTGACCCACGTTCATACGCGATGGAACGCCCAGCGGGTTCAGCACCACGTCGGCCGGCGTGCCGTCGGCCATGTACGGCATGTCTTCCACCGGCACGATGCGCGACACCACACCCTTGTTGCCGTGGCGGCCCGCCATCTTGTCGCCCGACTGCAGGCGGCGTTTCACGGCCAGGTAGACCTTGACCATTTTCTGCACGCCAGGCTGCAGCTCGTCGCCCTGGGTCAGTTTCTTGCGCTTCTCTTCGAAGGCCAGGTCGAACTGGTGGCGCTTCTCGTTGATCGATTCCTTGATCGCTTCCAGGGCGGTGGCGGCATCGTCCTCGGCCGGACGGATGTCGAACCAGTGGTATTTGTCCAGATCGTCCAGGTACTCCTTGGTGATCTTGGCACCCTTGGCCAGCTTCTTCGGACCGCCGTTCACGATTTTACCGATCAGCATTTTTTCCAGACGCTGGAAGGCGTCGCCCTCGACGATACGCATCTGGTCGTTCAGGTCCAGGCGGAAGCGCTTCAGCTCGTCGTCGATGATCTGCTGGGCGCGCTTGTCGCGCGGGATGCCTTCGCGGGTGAACACTTGCACGTCGATCACGGTGCCGACCATGCCCGATGGCACGCGCAGCGAGGTGTCTTTCACGTCCGAGGCTTTTTCGCCGAAGATGGCGCGCAGCAGCTTCTCTTCCGGAGTCAGCTGGGTTTCGCCCTTCGGCGTCACTTTACCGACCAGGGTGTCGCCGGCTTGCACTTCGGCGCCGATGTAGACGATACCGCTTTCATCCAGACGCGCCAGCTGGTTTTCCGCCAGGTTCGAGATGTCGCGCGTGATTTCTTCCGCGCCCAGTTTGGTGTCGCGCGCAACCACCGACAGTTCCTCGATGTGGATCGAGGTGTAGCGGTCGTCTTTCACGACGTTTTCCGAGATCAGGATCGAATCCTCGAAGTTCAGACCATTCCATGGCATGAAGGCCACGGTCATGTTCTGGCCCAGTGCCAGCTCGCCCAGGTCGGTCGATGCGCCGTCGGCGATCACGTCGCCCTTGGCCACGCGGTCGCCCACTTTGACGATCGGACGCTGGTTGATATTGGTGTTCTGGTTGGAACGGGTGTACTTGATCAGGTTGTAGATGTCCACGCCGACTTCGCCGGCTTGCGCCTCTTCGTCGTTGACGCGGATCACCACGCGGCCGGCGTCGATGTAATCGACCACGCCGCCACGCAGGGCTTGCACGGTGGTGCCGGAGTCGACCGCCACGGTGCGCTCGATGCCGGTACCGACCAGGGCTTTTTCCGGACGCAGGCAAGGCACGGCCTGGCGCTGCATGTTGGCGCCCATCAATGCACGGTTCGCGTCATCGTGTTCCAGGAATGGAATCAGCGAGGCTGCCACGGAGACGATCTGGCCTGGGGCCACGTCCATGTACTGGATGCGCTCTGGCGACACGAGGATGGTCTCGCCGGCTTCGCGGGCCGACACCAGCTCGTCGCTCAGCTTGCCTTCGTTATTGATGGTCGCATTCGCCTGGGCGATGATGTAGCGGCCTTCTTCGATGGCGGACAGGTAATCGATCTTGTCGGTCACCATGCTGTTCTCGACCTTGCGGTACGGGGTTTCCAGGAAGCCGTACTCGTTCAGGCGGGCATACAGTGCCAGCGAGTTGATCAGACCGATGTTCGGACCCTCAGGGGTTTCGATCGGGCACACACGGCCGTAGTGGGTCGGGTGCACGTCGCGCACCTCGAAGCCGGCGCGTTCGCGGGTCAGACCGCCTGGGCCCAGGGCCGAAACGCGGCGCTTGTGGGTGATTTCCGACAGCGGGTTGGTCTGGTCCATGAACTGCGACAGCTGGGACGAACCGAAGAACTCGCGGATGGCGGCCGAAATCGGCTTGGAGTTGATCAGGTCGTGCGGCATCAGGTTGTCGGCTTCGGCTTGGCCCAGACGCTCCTTGACGGCGCGCTCGACGCGCACCAGGCCGGCGCGGAACTGGTTCTCGGCCAGCTCGCCCACGCAGCGCACGCGGCGGTTGCCCAAGTGGTCGATATCGTCGACTTCGCCGCGGCCATTGCGCAGCTCAACCAGGATCTTGATCACGGCCAGCACGTCTTCGTTCGACAGCGTCATGGCGCCGGTCAGTTCATCGCGGCCGATGCGGCGGTTGAACTTCATGCGGCCCACGGCCGACAGGTCGTAACGGTCGGCGCTGTAGAACAGGCCGTTGAACAGGGCTTCCACCGACTCTTCGGTTGGCGGTTCGCCAGGACGCATCATGCGGTAGATCGCCACGCGCGCGGCGGTCTGGTCGGCGGTGTCGTCGATGCGCAGGGTTTGCGAGATGTAGGCGCCCTGGTCCAGATCGTTGGTGTACAGGGTCTGGATCGCGCTGATATTGGCGTCGCGCAGGCGGTTCAGCACCTCTTCGGTCAGCTCGTCGTTGGCGGAAGCCACCACTTCGCCGGTTTCCGGATCGACAATGTTTTTCGCCAGCACGCGGCCCAGCAGATAGTCTTCCGGCACCGAGATGTGGGCGATGCCGGCCGCTTCGATGTCGCGCACATGCTTGGCATTGATGCGCTTGTCTTTCATGACCAGGGTCTTGCCCGACTTCGGATCGACGATGTCGAAGCGCGCGACTTCACCGCGCAGGCGTTCGGACACGAACTCCATCTCCGCGCCTTCCGAACGCAGGTTGAAGTTGTCGAAGACGAAGAAGTTGGCCAGGATCTGTTCCGGCGTCATGCCGATGGCCTTCAGCAGGATCGTGACCGGCATCTTGCGGCGGCGGTCGACGCGGAAGTACAGCACGTCTTTCGGGTCGAACTCGAAGTCCAGCCAGGAGCCGCGGTAAGGGATGATACGGGCCGAGAACAGCAGCTTGCCCGAGGAGTGGGTCTTGCCGCGGTCGTGCTCGAAGAACACGCCAGGGGAGCGATGCAGCTGCGAAACGATAACGCGCTCGGTGCCGTTGATGACGAACGAACCGGTCGTCGTCATCAGCGGCAGTTCGCCCATATACACTTCCTGTTCCTTCATCTCCTTGACCACCGGCTTGGTCGGCGATTCCTTGTCCAGGATCACCAGACGCACCTTGGCGCGCAGCGGCGAAGCGAAGGTCAGGCCGCGCAGCTGGCATTCCTTGACGTCGAAGGCCGGATCGCCCAGCACGTAGGAGAGGAACTCCAGACGCGCGAAGCCATTGTGCGATACGATGGGGAAGATGGAGGAGAAGGCCGACTGCAGGCCTTCATTCTTGCGCGTCGAGGGAGCGGTGTGCTCCTGCAAGAAGTTTTCGTAAGACTCGAGCTGGGTCGCCAGCAGGAACGGAACGTTGTGGACGTTGGCGCGTTTCGCGAATGATTTGCGAATGCGTTTCTTCTCAGTAAATGAGTAGTGCATGGACACTCCGTGAGTGACAGGAAAGGATAGAAAATTCAGGTTTCGGCTGTGGAACACAGGGGAAACCTCAAGGCACTACGCTTCCAGCAGGTTGCAAACAAGACAGGGGAACTACGGCACAGCGAAACGGCAGAGCTATAAATACGGCACAGACGACAAAGGAGCCAAAGCCGGACCTCCCCCTCTGGGGAGGAGATCCGCAACTTTGGCTCAGGCGCAAAAGACTGCCAGCGCCGGTACTAAAATTACTTCAGGTCGGCCTTGGCGCCAGCTTCTTCCAGCTTTTTCTTGCCGGCTTCAGCGTCAGCTTTCGACAGGGCTTCTTTCACGGTCTTCGGTGCGCCGTCAACCAGATCTTTGGCTTCTTTCAGGCCCAGACCGGTGATTTCGCGGACAGCTTTAATCACGCCCACTTTGTTCGCGCCGACTTCGGACAGCACCAGGTTGAACTCGGTTTGCTCTTCAGCAGCAGCGGCGGTAGCGCCACCAGCGGCAGCTGGAGCAGCCATTGCAGCAGCGGACACGCCGAATTTTTCTTCGAAGGCCTTGACCAGTTCGTTCAGGTCCATCACGGACATTTCGCTCACTGCGTTCAGGATATCGTCTTTGCTAATTGCCATTTGAAACTCCTAATGTATTTGTAATGCTACAGAATTGGTATTGACTGCGAAACCGGGCGCGCAATTAAGCGGCTTCGGTTTCTTTCTTGGCTGCCAGAGCAGCCAGACCACGTGCAAAGCCCGACACCGGAGCCAGCATAACGCCCAACAGCTGCGAGATGAGGACTTCACGGCTAGGAATGCTCGCCAGCGCGGTAACAGCGGCTTTATCCAGCTGCTTACCGGCGTAGTTGCCAGCCTTGATCACCAGTTTGTCGTTGGTTTTAGCAAAGTCGTTGATGACTTTCGCTGCTGCAACGGCGTCATCCGAGATCGAATAGATCAGCGGACCGGTCATTTCATCGGCCAGGGCGGCGAACTGCGTACCTTCCACGGAGCGGCGGGCCAGGGTGTTCTTCAGAACACGCAGGTACACGCCTTGGGTACGCGCTTTAGCACGGAGTTGCGTCAAGTGACCAACCTGGATGCCACGGTACTCGGCCACGACGATCGTTTGCGCAGTTGCTACTTTTGCGGAAACTTCGGCGACGACGGCCTTTTTGTCATTCAGATTGAGACCCACGGTCAACCTCCTTAAATGATGCGCGGCAAATGCCTGGCATCGGTTCGAACAACGGCGTCCGAGGTTTAGGAGTCCTATGGACTACGAAACTTGTTCGGGTACACCATCTGCGCTGGGAGCCTTCGCTATTAACCCCTTGCCTGCCTGCTGCAAGCGGCCCAACGGTCTTTGATTGCCTGGCGGCACGCTTGCGCGCGCCGCCAGCCCAAAGATGCGCCCGGCTAATCTTCCGCCGGGACTTGATTCTTGACTTAGGCAGCCAGACCAGCGTGGTCGACGCGCACGCCCGCGCCCATCGTGGACGAGATCGCCACTTTGCGCAGGTACACGCCTTTCGACGAGGCTGGTTTTGCCTTGTTCAGGGCGTCGATCAGGGCCAGCAGATTGCTCTTCAGGTCTGCATCGCTGAACGATTTACGGCCGATGGTGGCGTGGATGATACCGGCCTTGTCGGTACGGTACTGCACTTGACCGGCTTTCGCGTTTTTCACGGCGGTAGCCACGTCAGGGGTCACGGTGCCGACTTTCGGGTTTGGCATCAGGCCGCGTGGGCCCAGGATCTGGCCCAGGGTACCGACGATACGCATGGTGTCAGGCGAAGCGATGACGATGTCGAAAGGCATGTTGCCGGCTTTGACTTGCTCAGCCAGGTCTTCCATGCCGACCACGTCGGCGCCGGCGGCTTTCGCTGCCTCAGCCTTGTCGCCGGAAGCGAACACGGCCACGCGAACGGTTTTGCCGGTGCCAGCTGGCAGCACGACGGAACCACGCACGACTTGGTCCGATTTCTTCGGATCCACGCCCAGTTGCACGGACACGTCGATCGATTCGTTGAACTTGGCGGTTGCCAGTTCTTTAACCAGAGCAACAGCGTTGTCGAAAGCGTACACTTTGGTACGGTCTACTTTAGCCTTGATGGCTTGAGCGCGTTTGGACAGTTTTGCCATGATTAGATGCCCTCTACCGTGATGCCCATCGAACGTGCGGAACCAGCGATGGTGCGCACTGCAGCTTCCATATCGGCAGCGGTCAGATCTGGGGTTTTCAGTTTAGCGATTTCTTCCGCTTGTGCGCGGGTCAGCTTGCCAACCTTGTCGGTATGTGGCTTAGGCGAACCTTTTTGCACGCCGGAGTGCTTCTTGATCAGGTAGGTTGCCGGCGGGGTCTTCATCACGAAGGTGAAGGACTTGTCGGCGAAAGCGGTGATCACCACTGGAATCGGCATGCCTGGCTCCATACCCTGGGTTTGGGCGTTGAAGGCTTTGCAGAATTCCATGATGTTCAGGCCGCGCTGACCCAGCGCAGGACCGATTGGAGGGGATGGGTTTGCCTTACCAGCTGGTACTTGCAGCTTGATAAAGCCAATGATTTTCTTTGCCATGTTGGGCACTTCCTATCGTTGGATTTGAGTAGTAGCGCCCCGCCGATCCTACATGGCAGGGCTCCTCTTGGCGGATTTTGCTGGAACCAGGTTCCGGAGCAGCGCTCCGTGGGCGCTTCTTGCTTATACTTTCTCGACCTGGCCGAATTCGAGTTCGACCGGCGTTGCGCGGCCGAAGATGGTGACGGAGACGCGCACCTTGGATTTCTCGTAATTGACTTCTTCGACATTGCCGTTGAAGTCGGTGAACGGGCCATCCTTGATGCGGACTTGCTCGCCCACTTCGTACAGCACTTTCGGCCGGGGCTTCTCCACGCCTTCCTGCATCTGGTGCATGATCTTTTCGATCTCGCGCGCAGGAATCGGGGTCGGCTTATTCGATTTGCCGCCGATGAAGCCGGTCACTTTGCTGGTATTTTTCACCAAGTGCCAGGTTTCGTCGGTCATTTCCATTTCCACCAGCACATAGCCAGGGAAGAAACGGCGCTCGGTCACCGATTTTTGGCCGTTCTTGACTTCGACCACTTCTTCGGTCGGCACCAGGATCTGGCCGAACTGGTCTTGCATGCCGGCGCGTTCCACGCGCTCGGTCAGCGCGCGCTGCACGCTCTTTTCCATACCGGAGTAGGCATGCACCACATACCAGCGCTTATTGCTGACAGGCACGCTGAGCGCCGCGCCAGCATCTTGTGCCGGGACGCTGCCCGGCACTTCGTCTTGCACATTTTCGCTCATTATTGTTTCCAACCCAGGATGACGTCGTACAACAGGAATTCCAGCAGCTTATCCGTGCCCCACAGGAACACAGCCATCACGAGGACGAAGGCAAACACGATCATCGTGATTTGCGTGGCTTCTTTGCGCGTCGGCCAAACAACCTTCTTGGTTTCGCGAACGGCTTCCTTGGCGAAATTCAGGAAATCACGGCCGGTGGCGGAGGTGTACGCGATGCCAGCGGAAATAAGCAAACCAACCACAAGCGCAGCTGCCCGCACCAGGGTTGGTTGACCTGCCAGGTAAAAGAACCCGACTACGCCCGCAATCGCTGCAACCACTGCCAGCACGACTTTGAACTTGTCGTTTGACGTGCTAACGGTTTGCACGGATTGATTAGACATTCTATTTTACTTTCGGTGCCCTGCACCAGGTTCGGTGGCAGGGGCGGAGGGCATCGAACCCCCAACCTTCGGTTTTGGAGACCGACGCTCTGCCAATTGAGCTACGCCCCTACGTAAAACTTTATCAGTGAATCCGTTATTCTAGCATCCAGCGCCGCCGGATGCTAGTGTTTGGCAGGATTCTTAAGCGATGATTTTTGCAACCACGCCGGCGCCGACGGTACGGCCGCCTTCGCGGATCGCGAAGCGCAGACCTTCTTCCATCGCGATCGGGTTGATCAGCTTGACGGTGATCGACACGTTGTCGCCTGGCATAACCATTTCTTTATCGGCTGGCAGCTCGATCGAACCGGTTACGTCGGTGGTACGGAAGTAGAACTGTGGGCGGTAGTTGTTGAAGAACGGGGTGTGACGGCCACCTTCGTCTTTCGACAGCACATAGATCTCGCCGGTGAAGTGGTTGTGCGGCTTGATCGAGCCTGGTTTTGCCAGAACTTGACCACGTTGCACGTCTTCACGCTTGGTGCCGCGCAGCAGCAGGCCAACGTTGTCGCCCGCTTGACCTTGGTCCAGCAGCTTGCGGAACATTTCCACGCCGGTGCAGGTGGTTTTCACGGTGTCGGTGATGCCGACGATTTCGATCTCTTCGCCGACTTTGATGATGCCGCGCTCAACACGACCGGTCACCACGGTACCGCGGCCGGAGATCGAGAACACGTCTTCCACTGGCATCAGGAAGGCGCCGTCCACAGCGCGCTCTGGCGTTGGGATGTAGGTATCCAGGGCTTCGGCCAGTTGCATGATGGCCTGTTCGCCCAGCGGGCCGGTATCGCCGTCCAGCGCCATACGGGCCGAACCTTTAACGATCGGCAGGTCGTCGCCTGGGAATTCGTATTTGGAGAGCAGCTCGCGCACTTCCATTTCCACCAGTTCCAGCAGCTCGGCGTCGTCCACCAGGTCGCATTTGTTCAGGAACACGATGATGTAAGGCACGCCAACCTGACGGGCCAGCAGGATGTGCTCGCGGGTCTGCGGCATTGGGCCGTCAGCTGCGGAGCAAACCAGGATCGCGCCGTCCATCTGCGCTGCACCGGTAATCATGTTTTTGATGTAGTCGGCGTGGCCTGGGCAGTCAACGTGAGCGTAGTGACGGCCGGAGGTTTCGTACTCGACGTGCGCGGTGTTGATGGTGATGCCGCGGGCTTTTTCTTCTGGAGCAGCGTCGATCTGGTCGTAGGCTTTAGCTTCGCCGCCGAATTTCTTCGACAGAACGGTTGCGATTGCAGCGGTCAGGGTGGTCTTGCCGTGGTCAACGTGACCGATGGTGCCGACGTTGACGTGCGGCTTGGTCCGCTCGAATTTCTCTTTTGCCATTTTAGACTCCTAACAAATTAATGAGATGCTGGGCGCACGCCCGTCTGTCAGATATTGATGTACTGCGGATACTGCGAATTCTGGTGCCCTTGACGTGGATTGAACACGTGGCCTCTCCCTTACCAAGGGAGTGCTCTACCACTGAGCTACAAGGGCTTATATTGTGATGCACGCGGTGCTTTGCAAGTCCTTCTGGAGCGGGTGAAGGGAATCGAACCCTCGTCTTAAGCTTGGAAGGCTTCAGCTCTACCATTGAGCTACACCCGCGAGGTTACGACTTCTTCACTAGCACTCAGCTTCCTTGCAAAAACTTGGTGGAGGGGACTGGATTCGAACCAGTGTACTCATAAGAGGGCAGATTTACAGTCTGCTGCCTTTAACCACTCGGCCACCCCTCCGCGAGGAACCGCAGAGTATGAAGCAACTAACATCTTGTGTCAACTCTCTTGGCGCATACTTTGCTTTGAGTGAATGACTGCTGCTTCGGGGCGAGATTGTAAAGGCTAACCCTGGAGAAATGCAAGTGTTGTTTTCCAGTTTTTTTTACTGGCCATTCCCCGCCCTTTCCCCCTCCCCCGGCAAGGCTTGCTGCCAGCATGCAAGCTATCGTCTTTCTGTCCAGCATCAAACTCCGGGCGGGCGCCGTGTTTTTGTGTTGCACTTTTTCTTATACAATCGATTTTCACCCTGAACCGCCGTCCCTTCTGGAGCGCCGTTGTACATGATTCGAGCCCGCAACTGGCCTGTATGGCGCAGCACCCTGACCGCCAACGCCGGCGTCGCGGCCCTCTACCTGCTGACGGGCTGGCTGGGTTTGCAACTGGCGCTGTCGCCCGGTTATGCCACCCCGCTGTTCCTGCCGGCCGGCATCGCCCTGGCCGCCCTGGTCAGCGGCGGCGCCCGCCTGCTGCCCGGCATCGCCGCCGCCTCGCTGCTGATGAATCTGCTGATTCCCCTCGGCCCCGAACCGGGCAGCGCGCGCTGGCTGGCCGCCATTGCCGCCGCCAGTGCCTCCACCCTGCAAGCCTTTGTCGCGCTGCACGCCTTCCGCCGCTGGGTGGCGCCCGAGATCGCCCTGGGCCGCGACGTGCTGCGCTTCCTCTTGCTCACGCCCCTGCTCGCCATCACCAGCAGCACCCTGTCGCTGACCATGATCGGCCTGCTCGGCGTGATTCCCGCCACCGACCTGGCCGGCAACTGGCTGGCC
Organism: Massilia sp. BJB1822; assembly: GCF_013369485.1. Lineage (GTDB taxonomy): Bacteria > Pseudomonadota > Gammaproteobacteria > Burkholderiales > Burkholderiaceae_D > Rugamonas. The sequence goes on along the minus strand of NZ_JABWEB010000001.1, from coordinate 818,165 downwards.
TGGTGGATCGGCGACAGCGTCGGCATGCTGCTGGCCGCGCCCCTGCTGTGGATCGTCATCGGCCGCCCGCGCCAGCTATGGTGGCGGCGGCGCTGGCTGGTCGGCCTGCCGCTGCTGCTGCTGACCGCCGTCTTCGTCGCCATCTATGTGCAAGTCGAGCGCTGGGAATCGGGCCAGCAGATGCAAACCTTCCGCCTCAAGTCGCAGCAGGCGGGCGACTTGCTGCAAGCCAAGCTCAGCGAACACGAACGCTTTGTCTACGCCATGGCGCGCGCGGTCAACGGCCACGGCCGCAATATGACGGCGCGCGACTTCAGCAATCTGGCGCGCGGCTACCTGGAACAGCGCCCCGAACTCTTGTCGATGAGCTGGCTGCGCCCCGTCACTCAGGCCCAGCGCGCCGACTTCGAAGCCTGGGGCCGGAGCCTTCCGTGCGGCCCGACTTCCACATCCGCCAGCGCGGCCCCGACCTGCAGCTGCAGGCGGCCGGCCCCAGGGCGCGCTATGTGGTGGCCACTTTCATCGAGCCGAACGGCAACCGCCTCTACCACGGCGCCGACTTCCTCTCCGAGCCGCAGCGCGCGGCCGCCGTGAACGCCGCCCTGAGCAGCGGCCGGCCCAGCGCCAGCGCCCCGCTCGAACTGCTGCGCCGCGAAATCGGCCGCGGCATCGTGCTGTTGCAAGCCGTCTATCCCGACGAGGGCGAACCGGCCATCGGCCTGCTGCTGGTCTCGCTGCAAGTCGACTCCTATCTCAAGCGCGCCCTGCAGCAAGTCGACTTCCCCCACTTCCTGACCCGGCTGGAAGACGTCAGCGCGGCCCAGCCCATTGCCCTGCTGGACGATTTGCAGCGCCCGGCCCGGCCCGGCGACTTCCAGCAGCGCCTGCACTTCGGCGGCCGCGTCTACCTGCTGACGCTGGCGCCCACGGCCGCCTATGCCGCCGCCCAGCGCGGCTGGCAAAGCTGGATGGTGCTGACCGCCGGCCTGTTCCTGACCGCCCTGCTGGGCGCCCTGCTGCTCTTGATCAGCGGCGAGCGGGCCCAGATCCAGGCCCAGGTGCGCGACAGCACGGCCCGCCTGCAAGAGCGCGAAGCGCGCCTGCAAGCCATCCTCGACAAGGCGGCCGATGCCATCCTCACCCTGGCCAGCGATGGGCGCCTGGTGTCGGCCAATGCGGCGGCCGGGCGCCTGTTCGGCTACCCGGCCGAGCTGATGCAGGGTCTGGAACTGGAGCGCCTGCTGCCGCTCGACGAGGGCCACAGCGCCGCCACCCTGCTGCGCGCCATTGCCGGCGGCGCCAGCCACGAACACCAGGCCAGCGGCTGGCGCAGCGACGGCAGCAGCTTCCCGCTCGCCATCTCGGTCAGCGAAGTCGAGCTGCCCGACGAAACCCTGTTCGTCGCCATCCTGCACGATCTGACCGAACAGCACCGCGCCCAGGAACGCATCTACCGCCTGGCCCACCACGATCCGCTGACCGGCCTCGACAACCGCCTCTCGCTGAACCTGCGCCTGGACCAGTTGCTGGCCCAGACCCGGCGCGCCGGCGGCGCCGCGGCCGTGATGTTCCTCGACCTCGACCACTTCAAGAAAATCAACGATACCCACGGCCACCAGGTGGGCGACCTGCTCCTGGTGGCCGTGGCCAACCGGCTGCGCGAGCTGATGCGCGAAATCGACACCATCGCCCGCCTCGGCGGCGACGAATTCATCGTCGTCACCAGCGGCACCGTGACGCCCGAGGCGGCCGGCGCGATCGCCGTGCGCATCGTCGACGCGCTGAGCCAGCCTTACAGCCTGCAAGGCTTGACCGTGCACAGCGGCGCCAGCGTCGGCCTCGCCATGTTCCCCAGCGACGGCGACGATGGCGGCACCCTGCTGCGCCACGCCGACACCGCCATGTACGCCGCCAAGACCCAGGGCCGCGGCAATTTCCAATTCTTCTCGCCGGCCATGAACCGTGCCACTCACGAGCGCCTGCTGCTGGAAAACCGCCTGTGGCAAGGCTTGGAGCAGCGCGAATTCGAACTGTATCTGCAAGCCCAGATCGACCTCGACAGCCGCCACGTGATCGGCGCCGAAGCCCTGCTGCGCTGGCACCATCCCGAGCTCGGCATGGTCGCGCCCGACCGCTTCATCCCCATCGCCGAAGAGTCAGGCCTGATCCTGGCGCTGGGCGACTGGGTGCTGCAGGAAGCGGTGGGCCTGCTGCAGCGCTGGCGCAGCGCCGGCCTGGGCCACCTGCGCCTGGCCGTCAATCTGTCGGCGCGCCAATGCCACGGCGGCGGCCTGCTGCCCCTGCTCGACCGCCTGCTGGCCGACAGCGGCATCGACCCGGCCCTGCTCGAACTCGAAATCACCGAATCGGCCGCCATGCAAGACCCTGAACGCAGCCGCGAACTGCTGCGCGAACTGCGCGCGCGCGGCATCAAGGTGGCGATCGACGACTTCGGCACCGGCTACTCCTCGCTCAGCTACCTGAAGCTGTTCGAAATCGACCGCATCAAGATCGACCGCGGCTTCGTCAAGGACATCGAAAGCGACCCCAACGACGCCGTGATTGTGGCCGCCACCATCGCCCTGGCCCACTCCCTCGGGCTGGAAGTGATTGCCGAAGGCGTCGAAACCGAAGCCCAGTCCGACTTCCTGCGCAACAAACGCTGCGACGAAGCCCAAGGCTACCTGTTTGCCCGTCCCCTGCCCGTCCCCGCCTTCGAAGAATTCGCCCAACCCGCCCTCGCCAGCACCACCCCTTGATCTGCCGCAAACCGTAGGAGGTCAGGGGGCGCTCAGGGCGGCGAGGACTTGGGCTTTCAGGGCGCGGATCAGGGAGCTTTCGTCGGGCGGCACGCCTTCGGGCGCAGCCTCGGCGCGGTCGGCGTAGAACAGGCCGAGCTGGGCGCCCTGCACCACCAGCGGCAGGACGATGAAGCTGCGAGCGTCGGGCAGCAACCTCAGATGCCAGGCCGGCAAGAGGTCGCGGATCTTGGCCACGCTGGCGTCGGCAATCATGAGGTCGGCGTCGTTTTGCATGGCGAGGTGGAACAGGTCGCTGCCGTCCAGCGCGAAGACGAAACCGGCCTGGCGCTGCACATGCTGTTCGCCGAACGCGATGCGGGCGCGGTACTGGCCGGCGCGCACATCTTTCAGGCAGACGGTGGCGAAGCGAAAGCCCATGCTGCGGTACAGGGTTTCCAGCACGGCCTGGATCACGTCGTTGAGCTTGCTGCGCCCGGCGGCGCGCATCTGCGTCACTTCCTGCACCCCGGCCAGCAGCAGCTCGCGCGCCTGGAACGGCTTGCCGCTCGGGTAGGCGCCCTCCTTGCCGCCCTCCTCGCCGGTCATGGTGGCCAACAAGAGCACATTCGGCAGGCCGGGGCCGCCCTCTTCCTCGCCCTCGCCTGGCGCGCCGAGCTGCATGCTGTCGAGCAGGGCGTCCATTTCCTTGCGTACATTGGCCAAGAGGGCCGGCAACTGGCCCTCGTCGAGATTGAGCGCGCTGCCATAGCGCTGCTGCAGATTGCTCAGCTCGGCCTTATCGTGCTCGCGGTGCTTGCGCAGCAGGTGGCGCGCGCCGTCCATGCTGAGCGAGACCACTTGCCGCATCCACTCCTGGCGGTTGAGCGGCGCCTTGAGCGGTCCCGGCGGCAAGGCGCTCAGCGAGCGCACGATGACGTCGGGAATCTTCCATTCATTCAGGATGGCGGCCGACAGCGTGTCGTAGGTGCTGCCCAGGATCATCTGCGACGCTTGCGCCTGGCTGTGCTTGCCTTCGCTCATCAGGGCGGCGATTTCGCGGAAGCGCTCGTGCTCGCGCGAGGCGATCAGCAGGGGGCCGATATTCTTGAACAGGGCGCCGATCGAGGCTTCCTCCGCGCCCTGCCAGGCGCTCAGGCGCGCCAGTTCGCGCCCCATCAGGCTGGCGCACAGGGCCGCCTCGAGTTCCTGCCGCACGCTGTGCGCATGCTTGCTATTGGCCAGGGTGTCGACCAGCAGCATGGCCAGGGCCGTGGTCTTCACATTGTCGAAGCCGAGCAGGGAAATCGCGCGCGAGATGGTGGTGACGGCGGCGCCGCCGGCCGTGCGGTATTTCGGCGTGTTCGCCAGGCGCAGGATCTTCTGCGTCAGCGCCACGTCCGACAGCACATAGTAGGCCAGGCTCTGCGTACCCTGGTCGTCGTCATCGACCAGCTGCACCACGCGCGCCACCGACACGCCGAGGGCAAACAAGCCCTCGTCGTTGCACAGTTTCTTCAGCAGGAAGCCGCGCACCGGCCGCGGTTCCTCGGAGGAGGAGCTCGCCATCGCTATGCCCGTTTATGAAGGGAGGCAATCCATTGTAGCGCCGGGCAAGGCGCACCGGCGCTATATTGCGGCCATCTGGGGCGCGGCACGGCGGGCGCCGGGGCGGATGTTGTATTTCTTCAATATGTCATGGTGCAGGGCCGCCAGTGCGTTGAGCTTGGCATTGACCGGGTCGAGCCGGCGCACGCTGCCGATCAGTTCGCGCGCCTGGCCGCCCAGGCGCTCGTCCCAGCCCAGGTTTTCCAGGCATTTGAGGACGGCGACGGCGGCATTGAACACCACTTGCGGATTGTCGGGCAGCTTGTCCACCGCCTCGATCATCAGGTTGACGGCGCCGCGGAAATCGCCCTCCTTGGCGCGCGCCGCGCCGGCCGCCACCAGGTCGCCCACTTCCTGCCGGCATTCCTGCGCCAGGCGCTGCGCCAGCTCGCCGTGGCCGGCCTGCTCCAGCACGCGCATGGCTTTCGCCATGGCCGCCGGATTGGCGGCATTGCGCATCACGTCGCGCATCACGTCGGCGGCGCGTTCGGCCTGGCCGGCGTCGAGGCAGGTGCGCACCAGCGCCAGCTTGAGTTCGCTCGACAAGCCGCTGGCCGTGCGGCAGCCGGCCAGGGCGCTGTCGAGCGCCGTCTCCAGCCGCGCCGCATTGCCGGTGAATTCGTGCAGCATGGCGGACGCGATGGACGAGCACAGCGGCCCGTTGCGGCGGCCGCCCATGCTCTTGTCAAGGTCGCGGATCACGGCCGCGGCCTGCACCGGATCGCCCTTGCGCACCAGGCTTTGCACCAGGCGCGCATGGTCTTCCGGCGTGCGGAATTCGGAATAGCGGGTCTTGCTGACCACCAGCTTCAAGGCGCGCTCGGCCGCCTCCACATCGCCCGCCTCGAGCGCTACTTCACCCAGCCGGCGCAGGCGGCGCACCGCATGCGGCGACAATTCGACCGCGTCGCTCAGCACGGCCTGGGCGCGCTCGATCTCGCCCTGCTCCTGCAAGGTGCGCGCCAGCCAGTCGTAGGCGTCGAGGAAGCGCCGGTTCTGGCCCAGCAACTCTTCGAGGATGGCGCGCGCCGCCTCGTGCTCGCCGCGCAGCGACAGGCATTTGGCCAGGCCGAGCCGGGCCCAGTGGATGCGCTTGCTTTCCCACAGCGCCGCGTACAGCGGTTCGGCCTGTTCCGGCTCGCCCAGGAACAGGTGCAGCTCGGCGCGCAGGCGCAGGAAGTCGCAGCGGTAGCGCGGCTGGGCTGTCGCCCCGGCCAGACAGGCGGCGATCGCTTCGCGCTGGTCGCCCATGTCCATCAGCTGGTAGACCGGCAGCAGGGCGTTGCGGCGCTCGATGGCGCGCGTGATGCGCTCGGTCAGGTTCTCCACCGTGAACGGCTTCAGGATGTAATCACTGGGCGCCAGCTCGGCGGCGCTGACCACCTTGTTGAACTGGCCCTCGCTGGTGACCATGAAGAACAGGGTGGAAGCATGCATCAGCCGGTGGTGGCGCAAGTCTTCCAGCATCTGCTGGCCATCCTGGCCGCCTTCCAGCTCGTATTCGCACAGGATCAGGTCGTAACTGCGCCCGCCCAGCGCGCGGATGGCTTGGCTGGAGCTGGCGGCATCCTCAATGCGGCTCAGTCCGCACAAACTCAGCATATTGTGCAGACTGGCCCGCATGCCGGGATGGGGTTCGATGATCAGGGCGGCAAGGCCCTTCAGGGGATTCATGGCGGATGGCAGGACTGGCGCGGCGCCCGCGCGCCGGCCTTCTGCCAATCAGTATATTACGCCATTGTGAGATTTGGAGAGAATTGAGCTACGGCAAGCAATCTTGCGCGCCGCCAGTGGACGGCGCGCCACGGAAGATTGGCGCAACGTTCACACATCCTGGCCGAAGGTGGGATCGCGCTCGATCACCTCGAACAGCGCCTGCACCACTTCCGGGTCGAACTGGGCGCCGCTGCGCTCGCGGATATAGGCCAGCACTTCCGGATGCGGCCACGGCTCCTTGTATGGCCGTTCATGCAAGAGTGAATCGAAGACATCGACCACCGCCACGATGCGCGCCGCGATCGGGATGGCACGCCCGGCCAGCGCGTTCGGGTAGCCGCGGCCGTCGAAATGCTCGTGGTGGCAGCCGGCGATCTGCGCGCCATAGGTCAGGTAGCTGACCCCATCCACCATATTCGCCGCGCGCTCCAGGATGGCGCGGCCGACGCCGGCGTGGTTCTGCATCTGGCTGCGCTCTTCCGGCGTGTGCAGGCCCGGTTTCAAGAGGATATGGTCGGGCGTGGCCACCTTGCCCACATCGTGCAGGATGCTGGCCAGGCCGATCATGTCGACCAATTGCGGCGTCAGCTCCTCGCCGCCGGTGCCGCACTCCTTCATGCGCGCCGCGATGGCCGAGGACAGGCGCTGCACGCGCCGCACATGGCTGCCGGTGCCGCTGTCGCGGAACTCGGCCAGGTCGGCCAGCGCCACCACGGTGGCTTCCTGCGCCTTGCGCAGCTGGCCGAAGATGTAGAGGTTGTCGAAGGCGGCCGCGATGCGCTGGCAAAACACTTCCAGCAAGTCGCGCTGGATCTGGGCCAGCGGCCAGGGCGGCGTGACCGAGATCGCCACCTCGCGGTTTTCCTGGGTATGGATGAACAGCACATTGGCCGGATGCTCGAACTGGCTGCGCTTCTCGGCGAAGGCCTTGGCGATGGTGGGCCAGAGCGGATGGTCGGCCGGCATCTGCTCGGTTGCCGCCAGCGGCGCATAGCCGCCCGTGGCCGCCACCACGGTGGTCTCGCCGGTATCGACCTGCATCAGGCACAGCACGCCGTCGGCGCCCACGTCGAGGATGGCCGACACCTGGTTCAGCACGCCCGAGGCGAATTCGCGCAGCGAATGGATCTGGTAGAGGTTGGTGGCGCCGGCCAGGATCTTGCCCAGGCCGATGCGGCTGCGCTCGAGCATATTCAAGCTCTCGTAGGCGCGCAGCGCCGAGATCACGGTGGTGAACAGCTTTTGCGTCGTGAGCTCGGTCTTGGCCTTGTAATCGTTGATATCGTATTCGATGATGACGCGCTGCTCGGGCGCCTGGCCGGGCTGGCCGGTGCGCAGCACCACGCGCACGATGGTGTTGTGCAGCTCTTCGCGGATGCGGCGCGCCAGCAGCAGGCCGGCGTCGTCGGTTTCCATCACGACGTCGAGCAGCACCAGGGCGATGTCGGGGGTATTGCCGAGGATCTCGTAGGCTTCGCGGCCGCTGTAGGCGGAAAACAGTTCCAGCTCGCGCCCCTTGAAGCTGACATTGCGCAGGGCCAGGCGGGTCACGGCATGCACATCCTGGTCGTCGTCGACGATCAGCACGCGCCAGGAGCGCTGGTCGGGCGCAGCCAGATTGGCGGGCGCGGCGTCGTCCTCATCCTCTTCCAGCAGCCAGTTGTCGTCGGCCTCGGCGGCGGTGGTGTCGTCCATACCCTCTCCTTCTATGCGCGGCGGCGGCGCTTTTCGTTCCCAGCATAATCAGTATTTGACAGGCTGACAATGACAACTTATGCCCCTCGTCTTCCGGCCCAGACTCTGATACGCTTTGACAACAGTAATCCTTGTCCGCCGGCCGCGGCCAGCGCCTGCCCACCTTACCAGAGAAGGACCAGCATGGACGATACGACTGCAGCCAGCGACAACGCAAGCCGCGAATTCCTCGCCTTCAAACTGGGCGCCGAAGAATATGGCATCGATATTCTGAAGGTCCAGGAAATCCGCGGCTACGAGGCCGTGACCCGCATCGCCAATGCGCCCGAATTCATCAAGGGCGTGATCAATCTGCGCGGCATCATCATCCCGGTGGTGGACATGCGCATCAAGTTCAAGCTCGGCACGGCCAGCTACGACCAGTTCACCGTCGTCATCATTTTAAACATCGGCGGGCGCGTCGTGGGCATGGTGGTCGATAGCGTATCCGATGTCACCACCCTGAACCGCGAGCAGATCCGCGCGGCGCCGGAAATGGGTTCGGCCTTCAGCACCGAATACATCATCGGCCTGGGCACTATCGATGAGCGCATGCTGATCCTGGTCGATATCGACCGCCTGATGTCGAGCCCGGAAATGGGGCTGAGCGAAACGCTGGCCCAGCAGAGCGCCTGATTAATGCAGGGCAGCGCTGGCCGGCCGGCTGGCGCAGCCGCCCTTGCCGGCGCCCAGCTCCACGTTCTGGTAGCGGATCTCGTATTTGCCGTTGCTGAGCTTATCGACCAGCAGCTTGTCGTGCGCCTGCACATAGGCATAGCGCACATTCGAGCGGCGCTCCATATCGTAGACCTTGATGAAGGCGGCCGAGGGATTGGCGCTATTGTCCAGCGTCAGCTGCATGGCGTCGCCCTTGTTGCCGACCGGGAAGCCTTCGACATAGCCGGAACGGGCTGGCCACGGCTCGCCATTGGGCGCGGCCAGCGTGGTGGCCTCGCCCTCGCATTCAGCGGCGCCGCCAGGCAGCACCACCTGCGACACGGCCAGCACCTTGATCGGCGGCGTGTGCGCGGCGGCCGCCTCCAGCGCGGCCGGCTTGGCCTCGGCCCAGACTTCGCCCAGTTCGCTCTGCGCTTCGCCGCGGCCGGTGTTGTGATGGGGCCGCGCAGCCACAGTGGCGGTCAGCGCGCCGGCCGCCGCCGCATTGGCGGACGCGGCCGTGCTGCCGCCCCAGGCGCCGGCCAGCATGGCGGGCACCTGGCGCGGCTGGGACACGCTGAGCGCGCCGGCCACCCAGCCCACGGCGACGCTGACGCCCACCGTGGTCCACCAGCGCCAGCTGCGCAGCAGGGCCAGCACGCGGCGGCGCGGCTTGACGTGGCCGGGCCAGGCCTGGTTATGCTCGGCCGGGCTGCGCTCCTCGTGGCGCGTGCTTTCCAGCCACTCGATTTCCCATTCTTCCTGGACGATCCAGGCATCGTGTTCCTTGCGCCGCTGCGGATCGGCCAGGGTGCCGTAGGCGCTATTGACGATGGCCATGATGCGCGCCGCCTTGTCGTCGCCCGGATTCTTGTCCGGATGATATTTCTGGCTGAGCGCCTTATAGGCCGCACGTATGACTTCCTGCGGCGCGCCGCGCGCCACCTTCAGGTTGTCATAATGTGTATGTATCTTTCCCATCGTCTTCATCATCCCTGGCCGGGCGCCGCCGCCGGCACCCGTGCTGAATCAGTCATGATAGCCGATCTTGCCGCCGGAATCGCGAAAAACAGGCCGAGTACGGCGTGGTAATTCTACAAACGGTGGCTGCGGTCGCTGGCCGCCAGCGGCGCCGGCAGCGTCACGCCGCGCCCCACCACCAGCACCTTGAACAGCTCGCCCATCTCGGCCGGCGACAGCAGTTTTTGCAAGGCATTGGCCTGCGGCAGATACGCCTGGGCGTCGGCCGGATCGGTGCGCAGCAGCAGGTCGCCGATGCCGCAGCCGAGCAGGAAGGCGGCCTGGCTCATATATGCCAGCACCTCGGCGCCCGCGTCCTGGGCCGCCAGCGCCATGGCCGTGAAATCGACGTGGGCCGTGATGTCCTGCAGGCCGGGCAGATAGAAGGGGTCGGCGTGGGCATGGTGGCGGTAGTGGCACATCAGGGTGCCGGTGTCGCGCTGGGCCAGATAGTATTCGCGCGCCGGGAAGCCATAATCGAGCAGGATGGCGGCGCCGCGCCCGCGCGCCAGCAGCGCGCCCAGGCTGCCCATGAAACCGGTCGCCGCGCCATGCAGCTCGCTGACATAGCCTTCCGGCAGCGCTTCGGCCTCGGGAATCTGGCGCGCCAGCTCGGCTTCCAGCTGCGCCGACAGCGCCGCCTCGGTGAAGGCGAAAGCGCCGTCGCGCACCGTGACCTGCAGTTCGCGCCAGCCGGCCGCCGTCTTGCGCAGCAGGCTGACGGGCATGGCGTCCAGCACCTCGTTGCCGAGGATGGCGCCGTCGAACTGCTCAGGGAAGCCGTCCAGCCACACCACCTGGGGGAAGTCGCGCAGCGCTTCCTGCTGGCGCGCGCGCAATTCGCCCGACAGTTCGACGATGGCGTAGCGCTCCACGGCCACGCCGGCGCGCGCCAGCTCGGTCAGGACATCGCGCGCCAGCTTGCCGGTGCCGGCCCCGAATTCGAGGATGTGGGGCGCGCTTTGCGCCATAATAGCGGCTGCGGCCTGGGCCAGCGCCTGGCCGAACAGGGCACTCAATTCAGGCGCCGTTGTAAAATCGCCATCCTTGCCCAGCTTGGCGGAACCGCCGCTGTAATAGCCCAGGTCCGGCGCATACAGCGCCAGCTCCATGAAGCGGCTGAAGGGAATGGCGCCGGACTGCTGCGCGATTTCGGCGGCGATCTGCTGCTGCAGGGCGTGGGACGCGGCCAGGGCGTCGCTGGAAGGTGCGGGAAGTGACATTCCCGCATTGTAGCGAATCGGCGCCCGTCCCGACATGCCGGCATGCCGGCCAAGCGAACTTTAAACTATGACGACAACTCACACCCCTGCCCCTGCTCCTTCCCCGGCTGCGCCGCGCATCGCGCTGGTGACGGGCGGCGCGCGCCGCCTGGGCCGCGCCATCGCGCTCGGTCTGGCGCAAGCCGGCTGGGATCTGGCCATCCATTACCGCCACTCGCACGACGAGGCGCGCGCCGTGGCGCGCGAGGTGGCGGCCCTGGGCCGGCGCGCCGTCACCCTCGATTGCGAGCTGGCCGACGAAGCGGCCGTGCGCCAGCTGCTGCCGCGCGCCGTGGCCGCCCTGGGCGCGGTGCATTGCGTGGTCAATAACGCCTCGCTGTTCGACTACGACCGCGCCGACAGCTTCACCCTGCAAAAACTGGACGCCCATATGCACGCCAACCTGGCCGCGCCCATCCTGCTGGCGCAAGCCCTGCATGCGGCCCTGCCCGAGGGCGAGCAGGGCGTGGTGGTCAATCTGCTGGACCAGAAGCTGTACAATCTCAATCCCGATTTTCTGTCGTACACCCTGTCGAAAGCGGCGCTGCACACGGCCACCACCATGCTGGCCCAGGAACTGGCGCCCAAGCTGCGGGTGCTGGGCGTGGCGCCCGGCATCACCATGGTGTCCGGCGAACAAAGCGAGGAAGGCTTCGCCAAAGCGCATGCGCAGACGCCGCTGGGCCGCTCCAGCACCCCGGAGGACATTGCCGCCGCCGTGGTGTATGCGGCCACGGCGCGCGCCGTCACCGGCACCACGCTGCTGGTCGACGGCGGCCAGCACCTGACGGCGCTGCCGCGCGACGTGATGTTCCTCGCCCAATAGACACAAAACAATACTGAATCAACCGTATCAAGACGAATCAATATAAAGGTAAACCATGCTGTCCGCCCTCACCCATCCCCGCCTGCAAGACTGCCGCCGGCTGTTCCTGCGCAATTACGAAGTGCAGATCAATATCGGCGTGCACGATTTCGAGAAGAAGGGCGAACAGCGCGTCCTGATCAATGTGGACCTGTACATCCCCCTGTCCCTGTCGACGCCGCAGGCCGACGAACTGCATGAAGTGGTCGACTACGACTTCATGCGAGAAACGATCGCGCGCCGCATGGCCCAGGGCCATGTGCATCTGCAGGAAACCCTGTGCGACGACGTGCTGAAAGCCATGCTGGCGCACCCGCGCGTGCGCGCCGTGCGCGTCTCGACCATGAAGCCCGACGTCTATCCCGATTGCGAAGGCGTGGGCGTGGAAGTATTCCGTGTGAAGGACGAAGCATGAACGCCGTCGTGGAAAACCTGGCGGCCCCGCAGGGCAAGTCGGCCGAGAAGATCGCGCTGGAAAACAATAAGCTGCACAAGCGCCTGTGCCGCCTGGTCGGCCAGGCCATTGGCGACTTCAATATGATCGAGGAAGGCGACAAGGTCATGGTCTGCCTGTCCGGCGGCAAGGACAGCTACGCCCTGCTCGACATCCTGCTGACCTTGCGCGAACGCGCACCGATCCACTTCGACATCGTGGCCGTCAACCTCGATCAGAAGCAGCCCAACTTCCCGGCCGACGTGCTGCCGCGCTACCTGGAACAGGTCGGCGTGCCTTACCACATCGAGAACCAGGACACTTACAGCATCGTCAAGCGCCTGATCCCCGAAGGCAAGACCACCTGCTCGCTGTGCTCGCGCCTGCGGCGCGGCATCCTGTACCGCGTGGCCGACGAGCTGGGCGCGACCAAGATCGCCCTCGGCCACCACCGCGACGACATCATGCAGACCTTCTTCCTGAATATGTTCTTCGGCGGGAAGCTGAAAGGCATGCCGCCCAAGCTGCAATCGGACGACGGCAAGCATATGGTGATCCGTCCGCTGGCCTATGTGCGCGAAGTCGACACCGAACGCTATGCCGAAGTCAAAGGCTTCCCCATCATCCCTTGCGACCTGTGCGGCTCGCAGGAAAACCTGCAGCGCAAGCAGATCAAGAATATGCTGCGCGAATGGGAGAAGAAGCATCCGGGCCGCGTAGAGAACATCTTCTCCTCGCTGAGCACCGTGGTGCCTTCGCACTTGATGGACCACAATCTGTTCGGTTTCAAGGACTTGAAGACCGACGGCCTGGCCAACCCGCTGGGCGACATCGCCTTCGACGAGGAACCCTGCGCCACCCCGAGCAGCATGCCGGGCATCATCCCGCTGCACGCGGCGGACGACTGATAAAAACGGGGACCGCGCGGTCCCCGTTTTTTTAGTATTTATCCGCGCTGCGGTAGACCGGGTAAAGGTTGTAGCGCTCGTCCCAGGAGGCGTGGCGGCGGGCGAAGAAGTCGAGGCGGGCGCGCTGGCTCTTGGCAAAGGCTGGATCGCTGTCCAGCTTGGCCTTGTATTCGGCCGCCAGCGCGGGATCGGCGGCCAGCTGCTCGCGCGCCACCTCCTCCGCCACATATTCTTCCATGTATTCCTTGCGCTCGAAGGCGATATTGAACCAGCCCCAGGCCAGCAGGGAATCGGCGCCCTGCGGTTCCAGCATGGTCATCACCAGGCGCGCCTTGGGCTGGGCGATCGGCACAAACAGGGAGCCGGCCGGCAGCGCGCGCGCTTCCGGCTTCCACGCGCCTTCCACCGTCAACATCTGGCGGCCTTCCACCGATTGCGCGCCGAGACGGGTTTTCTCAGCACGGAAGGTGTCCACCGCCGCCTTCCCGAGCGCCTTGCCCAGCACCTTGAAGCTAATCCCATGCTGCTTCAGCTTCGCGCCCACCTGGGCGGCGTAGGCGGCCGGCACCAGATAGCCGCCGGCCGGCGCCTGGATCTGGAAGTCCGGCACCACCTCGTCGCGCAGCGGCACGGTCCACACCTGCGGCTTGCTTTCGTCGTAGCGCGTCATCGGGCCGCCCGAGATGTCGGACTGGCTGCGCGCATATTCGTAGCCGGCGAATTCGATCATCTGCGTCTTGTCCGTGGTCTTGTAGCTGAGCGGGAAGCTGGCGTCGGCCATGGCGGCGGCGCGCGCGTCGGCCTGGTACGCCTGCTGCTGCCATACGGCGCCGTGGCGCGCCATCTGCTCCAGCACGGAGACGATGGTGTTGCGCGTGATGCGCACGCGGGTCGGATAATCCTTCCACGAATGGGTTTCCACCAGCATGGTGAAGCGGTTGCGCAGCGGGAAGTAGCCAGTCGAGAAGCGCGGCGTGGACATGCTGTCGACAAAGCCCGATTGCGGCTCGTCGGTCTTGTTGAAAGAGATGTAGTAGTGCTTGGGATCGGAACCCTGGGCTTTCAGGTCGGCCATCACATTATTGCGCAGCACCGTGCCGGACTGCATCAGCTGCGCATCGCCGCCATGCACCGGCTCCACCTGGATCGACACGTCGGGCTGGAACTTGGCGCCGTCGGTCACGTGCAGATCGATGTAAGCCAGCGGATCCCATTCATTGACCAGGGTCAGCATGGCCTGCATTTCCGGCGCCTCCGCCTTCACGTAGTCGCGGTTCAGATTGTAATTCTGCGCCGTGACGCGCCAGCCCATTTCCACCGGCCCGCGCTGGTTGGGACGGTTCCACTTACCGAAGCGTTCATGGCCGTCGACGTTAAACACCGGCACGAAGAGCAGCACCTGCTTGTCCAGCGCGCCCGGCGCAGCCTTGCCCTCCAGCGCTTCGCGCAAGGCAAGGAAGCCGGCATCCTTGCCGTCGATCTCGCCGGCGTGGATACCGCCCTGTACCAGCAGCACCGGCAGCTTGCGCTGCCGCGCCGCCTTGGCCGTCAGCGCGCCGCTGCGCGACACCGCCAGCGCCAGCATGGGACGGCCTTCCGGCGTCTTACCGAAGCTGAAGCAGCGCACCGCCTTGGGATAGGCTTTCTGGAAGGCGGCGCACAGCTGTTCAACCTCGGCATAGCGGCCGGTGGCCTGGAAGCCGGAGCGCTCGGACACGGTGCTCAGATCAGGCGCGGCATGGGACAGGGGAACGGCAGTCAGCAAGGCAAGCAGCAAGGCGGGACGTATCATCGGCAGGCTCCGGCAAAAGTTAGCATGAACTAAGAACGGCGCTGGCCCCGGCGTTTGACGACGACGGGGCCAGCGGGCGAGTCAATTATAGAGCGCTTCTTGCTGAATGTAAGTTACCGCGCAGCGCCTATTGCTGCGGTGTGTAGATCGAAATTTCGCTGCCCTCCGGACGCACCGGCAGCATGGCCGGCTGCGGCGCCGCCTGCGCGCGCTGGCGGGCTTGCGGCACCGGACAACGGCCGTGGGCGCGGTAATGCAGGGCTGCCGCCAATTGGGCTTCCTGCGGATCACCCAGCTCGCGACTGAAATCGTCGGCCACCTTGCAGGCCGGCGCGAAGCCGTCGCTATAGTCGCCAAAACCCTTGCTGTTGATGCCCTGGTACTGGATCGCGAAATACGTCGTGCCACAGTTCTGCGTCGGCAAAAAGGCATAGGGTTTGCCGCAAGTCTGGCCGCCGATCAGCGTCACATCGACATCGGCGCCGCGCAAGCCATTGATGACCGATTCGCTGGCCGAGCAGGTACCCGGTCCGGTCAGGATGGTGACGCGCTTCAGGCCCAGGGTCGGCAGGGGCCGGCCAGCCGGCACCGGTTTGGGCGCAGGCAGGCCCATGGTCTTGCGCAGGAATTCGAGCGGCTTGTCGACCTTGATCTTGTCGTTGGGCAGGGTCTGTTCGAAGAAATGGCCGGCCGTGTTGTCCGGGCCGGCGATCATGTACGCCAGCTGGCTGGCGATCGTCAGCAGGCCGCCGCCGTTATAACGCAGATCCAGCACCAGATCGCCGACAGCGGCCGCTTTCAGCTCGGCGAAGGCGTCCACCAGCGGCCGCTCGGCGACAGCATTGTGCTGGTCGAAGCTCAGATAACCCACTTTGCCGTCCGGCGCATCCAGCACCTTCACCGCCTGCACCGGCGCCATATCGACCTTGGCCGACTGCAGCGTCGCGCTCAGTTCCACGCCGTCGCGCGCCAGCGTCAGCACATGCTGCTCGCGCTCGGCGCGCGGGAACAGGCCGGCATTCAGCCGGGCCACAGTCTCGGCGTCAGCGCCGTGAACGAAGTCGTGGCCATCGACGGCCAGCAGCTGGTCGCCGCGGCGCAAGCCGGCCAGCGCTGCGGCCGATCCCGGCAGCACCGTTGTGATGCGCCAGGTGCGCGGGATCGCCGGGTCGGCATTGCGCGCCCAGGCCAGGCCATAACCCAGCTCCACGCCGCGCGACATCTCGGCCCAAGTGGCGTTTGGGTAGCTGAAATGGTAGCGGTCCTTGGGCCGGCCGGAGGCGCTCAGCTGCGGGGTTTTCAGCACATTGAAGAGATCCACCGCCGCGCGGAAGGCGGCTGGATCGGGCTTGGGCACTTCCTTGTACCAGAGATAGGTATCGTCGATCCATAGCCGCACCCAGGTCTTTTCATCGTCCAGCGTGCCTTGGCGCTCCCAGCTGCCGGTGCCCGGCGCCACGCAGGCATGCTGGTAGTCGAGCGAATTGGGCAGCCGCGCGGGCGGCGGCGGATCGACGGGGGGAGGGTCGACGGGGGGCGGGTTGACCGGCGGCGGCGTCACCGGCGGCGGATCGACCGGCAGCGGCGTGCCGGAAGAAGAACCGCCGCCGCAGCCGGCCAGCAAGGCCAGCGCGGCGGCGCTCAGAACTGCGGTGGGGGTGAGTTTCAGCATGCGCCGATTATAGTGGCCTTTGACCGGCCCAACGCATGCGGAAAACTCTTGTTACGAGCCGAAGTGGTAGTTCAGCTCGACCCAGCCGGCGCGTCCGGCCGGGCTGTAGCTGCCGGTCGGGTAGAACGGCCAGCCGCGCGAGCTGTCATGCTTGACGCGGTTCAGCAGATTGTTGACGACCACCGAGAGCGTGGTGCGCTTGTCCAGCTGATACACGACGCTGCCGTTGAGCAGGGTGGTCGGGGTCAGATACGCCTTGCCGTTCGACTGGGGGATCTTGCCGTAATAGCTGGCGGCCAGGGTGCTGGACCAGGCGCCGATATTCCAGCTGACACTGAGCTTGCCCTTGTCGCGCCAGTCGACGCTGTCCATCGAATTCAGCTCGTCTTCCAGCTCGTCGCCGTCAAACTGGCGCGAACGCTTGGTCAGCACCTTCGAATAGCTGGCATTCCACACGAAGTTGCCCAGGCTGGCGGTGCGCAGCGCGTACTTGGCAGCCAGGTCGATGCCGCTGGTGCTTTCATGCGCGGCATTGATCGGGTTGACGCGGATCGAGCTCACTTCGTTCGGCTTGTTCAAGGCCGTGGCCGGATTGCGCGTGATGCGGCTGTACACATCGAGGCAGGTCGGCGACTTCGGATCGAGCTTGCCGGTGCCGCAGCGCGCTTCGTCGCGCAGCAGGGTGTCCGCGCTCAGGTTGGTGACCTGGTCGTCGATCTTGATATTGTAGTAGTCGAGCGAAACGTCGAAGTTGGTGCTGGGCGACCAGACCACGCCGGCGCCGTAGGACGTGCCGCGCTCCGATTTCAGCTCCTTGCTGCCGATCTGCACATAGTCGAAGCCGGGCGATTTGTTGGCGTATTGGCACTTGTCGAGTTCCTGGCCGGCCAGGGCGCAGCGCAGGTAGTCGGTGCTGCTCGAGTAGTAGCCGGTGCCGCGCGCCTTGTAGATATAGTTCATATCCGGTGCGCGGAAGCTGGTGGCGTAATTCCCGCGCAGCAGCAGCTGCTCGGCCGGACGGAATTCCAGGCCGGTGTTGTAGGTGAACTTGCCGTCGTTGCGGCCGGCGAAGCTGTAGCGGTCGTAGCGGCCGGCCAGGGTCGCGGTCAGCTGCTTGAGCAGCGGCACGCTGACTTCGGCGCCCAGCGCATAGCGCTTGCGGGTGCCGGCCGTGACTTCTGCCTTGGCGGTGCTGTTGTAAATGCCGTCGTTGCCGGCCAGGTCAGGCGTGTTGCTGAAACCCTGGCGGCCCACTTCGGCCACGGTGGCCACGCGCAGCGGGCCGGCCGGCAGCTGCCACACTTCGCCGTTGGCGGTCACGCTCAGGGTATTGGTCCAGGACTCGTCCTTGGCGATGGACAGGCCGGTGATGGTGTCGAATTCGGCCGGCGTCAGGCGCTTGGTCAGGCGCGCCTGGTCCGGCGCGTAGATCGATACCCCGTTCTTGTCCACACCCAGTTTCGGGCCGAGGAAGAAGCTGTCGATGTTGGCCAGGGCGCGCGGCGTCTGGGCGCGGCTGCGGTACAGCGAGCCGCTGTAGGACGCATCGTAGTCCCAGCTGGTGCCGGTGATGTGGCCGCGCGAACCCAGGCTGACGCTGAAGGCCTTGTCGGTCCAATTGCGGTTGTAGCGGTCGGCGCCGCCGATTTCTTCCGGCGCGATGTATTTGTTCCAGGCTTCGTACGCGCCGGTCTTCTGGTTCAGGAAGTAACTGCCATTGGTGGCCGCCGAGGTCCAGCTCGGGCCGCGCGTGTTGTTATAGGTGTCGTTCCCGCCCAGCAGGACATCGGCAAACAGGGTGTGGTTGTCGTTGAGCGCATAAGTGGCGCTGCCGAAGGCATTCTTGCTGCGGTTGCCGGTCTGGGTGGTCCACCAGGTCGGGCCCACGTTCTGGCTGGTGCAGTTGCTGCCGCCCTTGGCCGGCGACTTCACCACGCTGCCGTAATACAGGTCGCCCAGCTGGCTGCAGGCGTCGCCCAGGTCCAGATAGCTATTGGTTTTCACATCGCGCCGGCCCAGGATCACGGTCGGCGTGGCGCTGGGCCGGGTGGCCATGAAGCTGCGGTCGCGGCTCCACAGCGGATCGCGGTCGCTCAGTTCGATGGCGAACAGGGTGTTCAGCGCGCCTTCGTTATGGCCGCCGGTGAATTGCAGGCGGCGATTGACGCCGCCGCCGCGCGACAGGCCGCCCAGTTTCAGGTTGACGTCGAAGCCTTCGGCCTGGCGTTTCAGGATCACGTTGACCACGCCCGCAATCGCGTCCGAGCCGTAAATGGCGGAAGCGCCGCCGGTCAGGATTTCAATGCGGTCGACGATGGCCGACGGGATATTCGCCAGATTGGTGAAGTTGACCGTGCCGCCGTACGCGATGGGGAAGTCGGCCAGGCGGCGGCCGTTCAGCAGCACCAGGGTGTGGTTCGGCCCCAGGCCGCGCAGGCTGATGGTGGTGGCCGAGGGCGTGAAGGTATTGCCGAAGTCCTCGCCCTGCACGAAGCCGCTGTTCTGGTTCAGATTGGTCAGGGCGTCGAACACATTCTTGTAACCCTGCTTGGTCAGGTCGGCATTGGTGATGACGGTGACGGCGCTCGGCCCTTCCAGCGTGGCGCGCGGGATGCGCGAACCGGTGACCAGCACTTTTTCCGGCGCACCCTTGTCGGCATCGGCCGCAGCGGCAACGGCGGCGGTATCTGGAGTTTCGGACTGCGCCAGCAAAGGCACACTGCACAGGACGGCCAGCAGGGCGGCTGGCAGCGTTTTCAATTGGAGGTTAGTAGTCTTCATGAAGTCTTCATAGTCGTGGAGAGCCTGAACGTTAACAAAAGACTTTCATTCAGGGAACGAATGGTTTTGCGCATCCATATGCGGCAAACGTGATAGCAAGACAAAAGACAGGGCGCCAGCGCATATTAGCAAAAAACATATATCAATACGCAACAAAGTAATTTCATTAATGCGAAATACAACGGCGGCGGGGGAAATGAAAAACGCCCCGGCACAGCATGGGCTGGCCGGGGCGTTGGCGTGGCGGATGCCACGGGCGGGCGCGCCGGAAGCGGCGCGGGGGGTCAGGCGGCGTGCGAAGCCGGGCCTGGCGGCACGGCCGGCGCGGCCGGCGGCGCGTTGAAGCTGGCGATCAGGGACGCCTCCTTCTGCTTGGCCGCTTTCAGGTGGCGCTCCTTCACATGGCCATAGCCGCGGATATCCTCGGGGATGCGGGCAATGGCCACCGCCGTCGCCAGATTCTCCGCCGTCAGCTTGGGCAGCAGGGCCGACACGGTCTGGCGGTATGCGCCGATCAGGGCGCGCTCCATCTTGCGCTCGGCGGTGTAGCCGAAGACATCCAGCGCCGTGCCGCGCAAGCCCTTGAAGCGGGCCAGCACATGGAAGGCCTTCATCATCCACGGGCCGAACTCCTGCTTGAGCAGATGGCCTTCCTTGTCATGCTTGGCCAGCAGCGGCGGCGCCAGGTGGAACTTCAGCTTGTAGTCGCCTTCGAACATCGAGGCGATCTTCTCGCGGAAGGCCGGATCGCTGTGCAGGCGCGCCACCTCGTACTCGTCCTTGTAGGCCATCAGCTTGTACAGATAGCGCGCCACGGCCTCGGTCAGGCGCAGCGGCTTGCCGCCCAGTTTTTCCTCGGCGGCGCGCACCGCGGCCACGAAGTCCTGGTACTGGCGCGCATAGGCCACGTTCTGGTAAGCCACCAGCAGCTCGGTGCGCTGGGCCACGATCTCGTCCAGGGTCTGGCTGCGTTTGAACTCGATCACCTTGGCCGGCGTGGTCAGCTTCGTCACCGACGCCAGATCGTGGGCGGCGGCACGGCCCCAGTTGAAGGCCGATTTATTGAAGCCCACCGACACATTATTCAGCTCGATCGCCTTCATCAGCGCCGCTTCGCTGAGCGGCACATGACCTTTCTGGAAGGCGTAACCGAGCATGAACATATTGGTGGCGATGGAGTCGCCCATCAAGGCGGTGGCGATCTGGCCGGCATCAACGAAGTCGACCCGGTCGGCGCCGCAAGCCTTGACGATCTCGCCCTGCGAAGACGCGCCGGGGAATTGCCAGTCCGGGTTCTTCACGAAGGCGGCCGTGGTGGCGCCGGTCGAGTTGATGGCGGCGTAAGTGCGGCCTTCGCCCATGCGCGACAGCGCGTCGCGGCTGGCGGTCACGATCTGGTCGCAGCCGATCACCAGATCGGCGCTGCCGGTGCCGACGCGGGTCGAGTGCAGGTCGGCCTGGCTATCGGCCAGGCGCACGTGCGACATCACCGGGCCGCCCTTCTGCGCCAGGCCGCTCATGTCCAGCACCACGGCGCCCTTGCCTTCGACGTGGGCCGCCACGGCCAGGATCTGGCCCACCGTGACCACGCCCGTGCCGCCGATGCCGGTGACGAGGATGCCGAAGGGCTTCTCGGTCGATGGCAGCACCGGCGCCGGCAGGACCGGCATTTCGGCGCCGCCGCCAGCGGCTTTCTTCGGCTTTTTCAGGCCGCCGCCTTCCACTGTGACGAAGCTCGGGCAGAAGCCGGTCACGCAGGAGAAGTCCTTGTTGCAGCTGGACTGGTTGATCTGGCGCTTGCGCCCCAGCTCCGTTTCCAGCGGCTCCACCGACAGGCAATTGGACTGCACCGAGCAGTCGCCGCAGCCTTCGCACACGGCTTCGTTGATGAAGGCGCGCTTGGCGGGATCAGGGTATTCATTGCGTTTCCGGCGGCGGCGCTTCTCGGAAGCGCAGGTCTGGTCGTAAATCATGGCCGACACGCCGGGCTTGTCGCGCAGCTCGCGCTGCACGTCCATCAGTTCGGAACGGTGGCGCACGGTGACGCCGGCCGCCCAGGCGTAATCGTCCGGATATTTCTCGGGATCGTCGGTGACGACGATGATGGGGCTGACGCCTTCGGCCGCGATCTGGCGCGAAATCATGCCGGGATCGAGCGGGCCGTCGACGTTCTGGCCGCCGGTCATGGCCACCGCGTCGTTGTACAGGATCTTGTAGGTGATGTTGACCTTGGCCGCCACCGCAGCGCGGATGGCCAGGATGCCGGAGTGGAAGTAGGTGCCGTCGCCCAGGTTGGTGAAGACGTGCTTCTCGTTGGTGAACGGCGCCTGGCCGACCCAGGTCACGCCTTCCGCGCCCATATGGGTGAAGGTCGAGGTTTCGCGGTCCATCCACAGCACCATGTAATGGCAGCCGATGCCGGCCATGGCGCGCGAGCCTTCCGGCACCTTGGTCGAGCTGTTGTGCGGACAGCCGGAGCAGAAGTAAGGCGTGCGGTCGGTCTGCGGATTGGCTTTCACCGGCACCGATTTCAGCACCAGCTCCTTCGCTTCCAGATAGGCGATGCGCTCTTTCACGCGCGCCGCCACCGGATGGCCGTCGCAGTAATGGGCGATGCGGCTGGCGATGGCGCGCGCGATCTGCGCCGGGCTCAGTTCATAGGTGGCCGGCAGCAGCCAGTCGCCGTGGCCGCTGCGGTGCTTGTTCGACCATTCGCCGGTGTCGTCGAATTTTCCGACCACGCGCGGACGCTCGCCGTCCGGCAGGTTGTATAGCTCTTCCTTCAAGGCGTATTCGAGGATCTGGCGCTTCTCTTCCACCACCAGGATTTCGTCCAGGCCGCGCGCGAAGTTGTGCACGCCTTCCGCTTCCAGCGGCCAGGTCATGCCGATCTTGTACAGGCGGATGCCGATATCGGCGGCAGCCTGCTCGTCGATGCCCAGGTCGGCCAGCGCCTGGCGCGTGTCCAGATAGGACTTGCCGGCGGTGATGATGCCGATGCGCGCCTTCGGGCTGTCCCAGATGATCTTGTTGAGCTTATTGGCGCGCACATAGGCCAGGGCCGCGTACCACTTGTAGCTGTTCATGCGCACTTCCATGTCCAGCACCGTGTCCGGCCAGCGGATATTCAGGCCGCCTTCGGGCAGCTCGAAATCGTCCGGCATGGCGATCTGCACGCGGTCGGGATCGAAGTCCACCACGGCGCCCGACTCGATGATGTCGGTCACGCATTTCATCGACACCCACAGGCCGGTGTAGCGGCTCATGGCCCAGGCGTGCAGGCCGTAGTCGATGTATTCCTGCACCGAGGACGGATACAGCACCGGAATGCCGCAGGCGTTCAGGATATGGTCGGACTGGTGGGCGGTGGACGAGGATTTGGCGGCATGGTCGTCGCCGGCCAGCACCAGCACGCCGCCGTGCCTGGACGAGCCGGCGTTATTCGCGTGCTTGAAAACGTCGCCGCAGCGGTCCACGCCCGGGCCTTTGCCATACCACATGGAGAAGACGCCGTCGTATTTCGCGTCAGGGAAAAGATTGGTTTGCTGCGTACCCCAGACTGCCGTTGCGGCCAGGTCTTCGTTCATGCCGGGGTGGAATTTAACGTGGTGGGCTTCCAGATATTTGCGGGCCTTCATGGCCGTCTGGTCCACGCTGGTGACGGGAGAACCGCGGTAACCGGTGATATAGCCGGCGGTGTTCAATCCCGCTTTCAGGTCGCGCTCGCGCTGTAGCATGGGTAGCCGGATCAGGGCCTGCGTGCCGGTCATGAAAGCGCGGCCGCGTTCCAGCGTCCACTTGTCGTCTAGCGAGATCTCGTGCGCGGGCGTACCGAGCAGCGAGCTCTTGGCTGGTGCATTCATTGTGTGTCTCCAATATTCTACAAACTGCTCAAGCCGGCGCCCCGTCTGACGCGGGACTGCCGGCTTGCTCTCTGTATCCCCGGAACCCTTTACGCCACGGCCACCGTTCTATGCGGCGGTCCCTGGCAGCTCTCCGGGAATCGGATGATTATGCTGCGGTCTTGCTTGGATCTTCCAGTACGCCGCGGCGGATCTGATCCAGTTCGATCGATTCGAACAGGGCGCGGAAGTTGCCTTCGCCGAAGCCCTGGTCGCCCTTGCGCTGGATGATTTCGAAGAAGATCGGGCCGATCACGTTCTGCGTGAAGATCTGCAGCAGCAGCTCGCGCTCGTTCTCGGCGCTGCGGCCATCGATCAGGATGCGCAGGCGGCGCAGTTCTTCCAGCTGCTCGCCGTGGTTAGGCAGGCGGCGGTTCACCAGCTCGTAGTAAGTCTCGATGGTGTCCTGGAAGATGATGCCGTTGTCGCGCAGGCCTTGCACGGTGGCGTACACGTCGTCGGTGCCCAGCGCGATGTGCTGGATGCCTTCGCCGTGGTATTCGTTCAGGTACTCGGCGATCTGCGACTTGTCGTCCGACGATTCGTTGATCGGAATGCGGATCTTGCCGCAGGGCGAAGTCATGGCCTTCGATTTCAGGCCGGTCAGCTTGCCCTCGATGTCGAAGTAGCGCACTTCGCGGAAGTTGAACAGGCGCTCGTAGAAGTCAGCCCATTCCTTCATGCGGCCACGGTAGACGTTGTGGGTCAGGTGGTCGATATAGGTCAGGCCTTTGCCGACCGGATTGGCTTCGGCGCCGGGAATGGCGACGAAGTCGGCGTCGTAGATGCTGATGTCGCCGATGCTGCCAGGCGCCGCATCCTTGTTCTTGCCGCGCCAGCGGTCCACCAGGTACAGCAGGGAATCGCCCACGCCCTTGATGGCGGGGATGTTCAGCTCCATCGGACCGGTCTTGTTATCGAAGCCCCAGGCGCCCAGTTCCAGCGCGCGCTGGTAGGCGTAGGCAGCGTCGTTGACGCGGATGGCGATGGCGCAGACGGAAGGACCATGCTGGCGCGCGAAGCGCTGGGCAAAGGAATCCTTCTCGGCGTTGATGATGAAATTGATATCGCCTTGGCGATACAGGGTCACGTCCTTGTGGCGGTGACGGGCGATGGCGGTGAAGCCCATGCTCTCGAACAGGGCGCCAAGGGCTTTCGGATCGGGGGCGGCGTATTCGACGAACTCGAAGCCGTCCGTACCCATCGGGTTCTCCCAGGGTGTGAATTTCATGCGTGTCTCCTTATCAGAATGACGCACAGTATAGACCCCGAAGGGCGGCATTAAATTGCAAACATTTCCCGTGCCACCCGGACTTGAGCAATAATATTGCGAAAATACTGTTTAAATGAGGAATTCATGACCAAGATTGCGTTGGACAAAACCGACCGTAAAATTTTGTCTATTTTGCAAGGAGATGGACGTCTTTCTAACCAGGATGTGGCCGAGCAAGTGAACCTCTCGCCCTCCCCCTGTCTGCGCCGCATCAAGCGCCTGGAAGAGGAAGGCGTGATCCGCCAATACGTGGCTCTGCTGGACCCGGACAAGATCGGCCTGGGCCTGCTGGCCTATGTGAATGTGCGCCTGGAAAAGCACAGCGACGCGGCCGCCCACAGCAATGCGCGCGCCCTTGGCGTGAACCCGACGGCCGCCTCGCCGCGCGCCGACTTCGCCGTCGCCGTCGAGCAGTGGCCGGAAGTGGTGGCCTGCTACGCGATGACGGGCGAGATGGATTATCTGCTACGCGTGCACGTGGAAGACATGGACCACTTCTCGCGCTTCATGATGGCCACCCTGCTGCGCCACCCGGCCGTGCTGGACGTGAAATCGAGCTTCGCCCTGCAGCGCATCAAGGACACGACAGCGCTGCCGCTGGTGTAAGCGGCATGTCCGCTCCCGCGCACAGCTACCGCCCCGCCGAATTCGCCGAACTGCAGCTGCAGGCCCGCTGGCTGGACGCCGAGCATGCGCGGCGGGCCTACGACTATGCGCTGCAATATGCCCATCCCCAGCGCTATGGCCTGAATGGCGCCACCGTCGAGCAGATCGAACAGCACCGGATCGCCAGCCGCACCGTCGCCCGCGCCTGGCTGGCGGCCCGGCTTTCGGCCGCCGGCAGCGTGCAGATCGTCTTCGGCGACGATGAAGTCTGCGTGGTCCCCGCCGCGCAATTTCTCGCCAGCTGGGACCAGCTCTTCTTTCCCGGCCGCGACGATGCCATCATCTTGCACAACCTCGATCAGACCGTGCTGTTCTACTGCCACGAACAGGAACTGGAAATCGGCCAACGCAGGACCGATTGACTTGTAGCGAAACGCCCCGATGCACCCACCGAGGCATTGACGCCGACCGGGCACTCCCTGTCCATTTAGGTTTCAGTCTAGCGCAAAAAATCCATCACATTGCGCGAAACACGAAGGCGAGGATTAATTGTCCGGCTTATGGCCGGGCAGCTTGTCGAACAGCTTGGCGGCGGCGCGCACATTGGCTTTGAGGGCGTAGTCGATGGTGGCGAGCTGCTCCTGCATGGCTTCCTGCAGCACGCTGGCCGGATCGGCCGGGGGCAGCTTCAGATAGGCGTCGGCTTCGCCGTAGTCGCGGTGAATCTGCATGCCGGCCTTTTTCGCGATGTGCATCATGGTCTGGTTGGACGACAGGCAGTGCATGTACAGCGTATCCACATCGTTGTTGCGGCAGGCGATATTGGCGCGCTCGAACAGCTTGGAGCCGATGCCCAGGCCGCGCGCCGTCTTCAGCACCGAGACGCCGAATTCGGCCACCTGCTCCTTGTCCGTCACGCCGCTCTTGGACGGTTCTTTCGGCGCGAAAGCCAGATGGCCGACGGCCACCAGCTTGAAGACGCGGTTGTAGACGCCAAACACCAGGTCGCGCCCGAAGTCGATGCCGTTGACGTATTTCGTGACCTGCTCGTCCGGCAGCTGGGAGCCGAAGCGCAGCAGGCGGTCGCTCTTTTCCAGCGCCAGAAAATGCTTGAGCATGCGGCGCCGGTCGCGCTCGCGCAATTCCTTCACCGGCACCGTTTCGCGCTGCGAGCCGCCGAACCAGCGGCGCAGCGGATTGCCAAATAGATTCAGCCCGCTCACTTGATCCCTTTTTCTGCCATTGTCTGAGCACCAAAGCTTGCGCCACCCAGCCCACTCTACCTTCGCCCATACTATAACCGAGGCGGCCGGAGATGGGAGCTTAACTTGCAGAAAACCAAATGGCCAGCGCCGCACCGGCCCTTCTTCAAGCGGATCAATTTTGCTGCGGCGGACAGTGATATATTGTTATAAACACTATCCCATATCCGCCCATGCCAGTTGCCCCTTCCATCCTCCTTCTAAGCGCCGCCCTTGTCGTCAGCATGGGCGCGCCGGCCCAGGCGGCCGACTTCCGCCCTAGTACGGCTGCCAGCGCCAACAGCATCGCCCTGGACCAGGTGCGCGCCCTGACCAGTTTCGTGCGCACGCCGCAAAGCGCCACCATCGAGCATCTGGCCAAGGCCTTCAAGCTCACCTACGAAATGGGCAGCTGCGAGGAAACCGGGCTGCATCACAATTACTGCCGCTATACGCTGCACCAGCCGCGCGTCAGAAGCGCCACCATCCTGCTGGCCGCGATCGGCGAGAGCAGGAAAACCGGCTTGCCCAGCGGCCGCATCCTGCTGGAATTCCCGGCCAGGAAGAGCTGCCTGAGCGCGGGCGAGCTGGCCGAGGTGCTGGGAGAAGGCACGGTGACGGGAGTGAATATGAGCTATCTGCCGCCAGGCGCCAGCAGCGCGCCGCCGGCATACAAGGACGTGCTCCATCCCTGCCTTGCCCCCGGCCGCAGCGAGCAGCGCATCAGCGTGAGCTACCGGGACAAATGCGCTGCCATCCTTGAGCTGAACTTCTAGGCGCCGCCGGCCAGCGCCGCGCTGACCGCGGCGACGCGGGCGCCATGCACCATCTCCGGAATGCGCGCAGGTTCGCTGCAGCGCTGGGCGACTTCACCGGCATTCACGCCGCGCGCGGCGGCCAGGGCTTTTTCCAGATACGCCAGTTGAGGATAGGGCGCGTCGCGGAAGCTGACGCCCTGCCCTTCGCGGCCGCGCGCATCGCATTGCGCGGCCAGCAGCAATTGGCTGAAGCGGGCCGGCTTGCGGAAGCCGTCGCAGCGCTCCAGCAGCTTGACGATGGTATTCGGCCGCAGCTCCAGCGCGCGCGCCACATTGCCATGCTCGCGCGCCGTCATCACGGCCAGGTCGCGGCATTCGACCGGCGCTTTCAGGCGCTGGCAGACTTGCTGCACCAGTTCCACGCCCATGCCTTCGTGGCCATGGTGGGCCGGCCATTGCTCGGACGGTGTGACGCCCTTGCCCAGATCGTGCAGCAGGGCCGCGAAACGCACCGGCAGCTCATGGTTCTGCGCGGCGGCATAGTCCACCACCTGCTGCATATGGATGCCGGTGTCGATTTCGGGATGGTGCTTTTCCGGCTGCGGCACGCCCCACAGGCGGTCCAGTTCGGGCACGATGCGCGCCAGCGCGCCGCAGTCGCGCAGCACCTGCAGCATGCGCGAGGGCTTCTGCTCCATCAGGCCGCGCGACAGTTCCTGCCAGACGCGCTCGGCCACCAGGGCATCGACTTCGCCCTCGTCCACCATCTTGCGCATCAGCGCATTGGTTTCCGGCGCGACGCGGAACTCCGGATAGCGCGCGGCAAAGCGGGCCACGCGCAGAATGCGCACCGGGTCTTCGGCAAAGGCGTCCGAGACATGACGGAAGATGTGGTCGCGGATATCCTGCTGGCCGTTGAAGGGATCGGTCAGCGCGCCATCGTCGGCGCGGGCGATGGCGTTGATGGTCAGGTCGCGCCGCACCAGGTCGTCCTCCAGCGTGACATCGGGCGCGGTGTGGAAGACAAAGCCCTTGTAGCCAGGCGCGGTCTTGCGCTCGGTGCGCGCCAGCGCATACTCCTCCTGCGTCTGCGGATGCAGGAAAACCGGAAAATCCTTGCCCACCGGACGGAAGCCCTGCTGCAGCATCTCGTCCGGGGTGGCGCCCACCACTACATGGTCGTGGTCTTTTACAGGCAGGCCAAGCAGCGCATCGCGCACGGCCCCGCCGACAACATAAGTCTTCAATCCGGCATCTCCGCGTCGTGCAGCGGGGCGCTTTCGGTTTCGGCCAGGGCTTCGTCCACCCAACGCGCCACGGCCGGATGGGCCAGCACGCGCGCACAGTAAGCCGACAGCGCGGGCGGCAGGCTCACGCCGTACGTCTTGAAGCGCGTCACCACCGGCGCGAAGAAGGCGTCGGCCAGCGAGAATTCGCCGAACAGGAAATGGTTGTGGCCAAAGCGGCTCAGGCACTCTTCCCAGATTTCGCTGATGCGGCCGATATCGGCCTGGGTGGCCGGCGTGCGGCCCTTGCCCGGATAACTGCCCTTGATATTCATCGCCATCGTGCTGCGCAGGCTGGCGAAGCTCGAGTGCATTTCCGCGCACACCGAACGCGCCATGGCGCGCGCCGCCACGTCCTGCGGCCACAGATGCTTGTCGGGGAATTGCTCGGCCAGGTATTCGCAGATGGCCAGGCTGTCCCAGATCGTCATCTCGCCCGCCAGCAGCACCGGCACGCGGCCGCTGGCGCAATAGTCGGCGATCTTGCTCGAAGTGTCCGGCTGGTCGAGCAACACGCGCACCTCGTTGAAGGGAATGGCAAAGGCGACCAGGGCCACCCAGGGCCGCATCGACCAGCTCGAATAATTCTTGTTGCCGATGACCAGGGTCAGGCCCGGTTCACGGGCGGCGGCCAGGGTCTGGCTCAGGGTCGGATCGAGTTCTGTGGTTTGCATCATGGTCCTGTTCAGGTTAGCGGCCTGCTCGGCTGCGGAATTCATCGTTGCGGAGCCGCTCGGTATAGTGCGGCGCCACCGCTTCCAGCGCGGTGGGAGGAATGCCCAGGTCTTCGGCCACCAGGGCTTGCGTATTCGGCGCCAGCACATTATCGCGGCGCATGGAGTCGAGATTGTCGCGGCTCATCAGCGGCGTGCCGGGCATATGCTCCAGCAGGAAGGCCTGGATGCGCGCCAGCGCCGGCGGCAGCGCCACAATGGGGCGCGGGTGGCCGGTGGCACTGCCCGCCAGGCGCACGATCTCTTCCAGCGTATAGATTTTCGGGCCGGCCAGCTCAACCACCTGGCCGCGCGTCTGCGGCAGCGAGAGCGCGTCGACAAAGGCTTGCGCCACGTCTTCCACGAAGACGGGCTGGAAGCGCGCGTCGGCGCAGGCCAGCGGCAGCACCGGCAGGCGGCGCTGCAGGGCGGCAAACAGATTGATGAAGTGGTCGTCCGGCCCGAACACCACCGAGGGGCGGAAGATGGTGGGCGATACGGCCGGGTTGGAACGCGCCGCCAGTTCGCCGTCGGCCTTGGAACGCTGATACATCGACGGCCCGTCGGCGGCCGCGCCCAGCGCGCTCATATGCAGATAGCGCGCCACGCCGGCGGCGGCACAGGCGGCCACGATGCGGCGCGGCAGCTCGACGTGGGCGCGCGCGAATTCCGGGCCATACGGCTGGCCGGGGTGGGAATGCAGCACGCCCACCAGATTGATCACCGCCGTGCGGCCCTGCCCTTGCAGCAGGCCGCGCAGCGCGGCATCGTCATGCACATCGGCCTCCACCACGTCCACGCGCGGCAGGGCCAGCAGATGGCGGCCGTGTTCCTCGCGCCGCGTGGGCACCAGCACGTCGGCCCCTTCGGCCGACAGCTTGGCGACGATGTGGCTGCCGATAAAACCGGTGCCGCCGATTACGACAACATTCGCTTCCATGTCATCCTCCTCCCGGCAGGCCGGCTCAGCGGCTGCCGAACGATGTCTCCTGCTGCTCCGCTTCAGTGTAGCCCTTGGGCAGCACCACGCCCAGCCGCGTTTTCAGCGACTGCGGCTTGCCGTCGAACAGGGCGGCGTAGTAGGTGGCGTTGGTCATCACATTCTTCACATAGGTTCGCGTTTCCACATACGGAATCGATTCGATGAACACGGCGCTGTCCATCGGCTTCGTCAGCGTGCCGCGCCAGGTGCGCAAGCGGCCCGGCCCAGCGTTATAGGCGGCGGTCGCCAGCACCTGGGAGCCGTCCATATTGCCCAGCACCATATTCATGTAATTGGCGCCGAGCAGGATATTGGTGCGCACATCGGTCAGCATGTCCTGCACGAAATCGGTAAGGCCGATCTTCTTGGCCACCCAGCGCCCGGTCGAGGGCATCACCTGCATCAGGCCGGCCGCGCCCACATTCGATTGCGCATCCATGATGAAGCGCGATTCCTGGCGGATCAGGCCATACACCCAGGCCCGGTCCAGGCCCAGGGTGCTGGTGGTCGGGCGCATGATGTCGTCATGCGGCGCTGGGTAGCGGTGCGTGTAGTCGGCCTGCACCCGCGTGCGTTCCGAGGTATAGACCATGCGGTCGAGAATATGGTTCTCGCGCGCGAACTCGGCGGCGGCGATCAGCTCGCGTTCGCTCATCTTGCGCAATTCCCAGTTCCACTCGCGCATGCCTTCGAAGCGCAGGCGCAGGCTGAAGAATTTGAGCGCGCGCTGAAAGCCGGGATTGGCGCCCATGGCCGCCACTTCGGCCGGCGTGGGCGCGGCGCCCGGCGCCGGAATCGTCACCAGGCGGCCCAGCTCCTCAGCGGCCAGCAAGCCGTAGAAATTCTGCTGGTCGGCGATGCGGCCGAACAGCTGGGCCGCTTCCGGCGTGGCCTGGCTCGCGCCCGCCTCGGCCATCAGGGTGCGCGCCTGCCAGTAAATCCAGGTCGGATCGCTGCGCAGGCTGGGCGGCATGGCGGCGATGGTGGACTTCACCAGTTTCCAGTTGCCTTCGCGCAGGGCGACGCGCGCCTTCCACTGCTGCTGGTCGAGCGAGAGCGGCGCGTTGGCGGCCTTGCGCCAGTACTCGCCCGCCTCCGGCGCCAGCGCATACGAGGCTTGCAGAGCGATAGCAGCCCAGCCAGCCGCCGCTTCCTGCGGCGTCAGCTTGCCTTCAGCCTTATGCAGGGCCAGCACCGCCAGCTTCAGGCTGGTCCGCGCGCCGCGCCCCAGCGAGACGATGAAGGTTTCATGCTCGGCCTTGCTGACGCCCGGGCCCTTGGCCATGACGATCAGCGGCGTGTCGATCGCTTGCGCAATCTTCTTGTCGGAACCGTTGAGCAGCAGGATGGTGCGGCGCGCCGGGCCGGTGGCATTGCTCTCGCCGGCCAGCCGCACCTGGGTCCACAGATCGTTGGCATCGAACTGGTTGGCCTGGTACAGCGAGGCGATCAGGGCGCCGCAGCCTTCGCCATAATAGGGCGGATAGGTCAGCAGGCTGCGCGCCTCGCCCGCCACGTTCTGGCCTTTTGCCAGGCGCGACAGCAGGGCATAGCATTTGACCTGGGTATCGTCGTTGAGCGCGAACTGCGGCTGCTGCTCGTCGAACAGGCGCCAGTCGCGCTTGCGGCCCAGTTCCAGCAGCCAATCGTTGCGCAGGCGGTCGGCGATGGCGCTGCCCTGGTAGCGCTGCAGGAATTCGCGGATCTCGGCCTCGCTGGCATCGCGCAAGCGCGGTTTCAGCCGATAATAGTCGACATAGGAAGGGATGGCGTAGGAACCGAGCTGGGCGGCATAAAATTCGACCTTGGCCGGATCTTCGCGCCGCACGGAATCGCGCAGCAAGAGAAAGGCGTCATCATCTCTGCGGCTGCCGACGGCATCCTGGGCAAAGCTGGGGGCGGAGGTGGCGCAGGCCAGGAACAGGAACGCGCCGGCGATCCATTTTGAACGGGAAATCAATGTACGACTCACTATGTAATTCAGGATATGACCAGCCAGCTTAGAATACCACGCAACCCCGCCGAGCTACCAGCACCGGGTCCGCAAAGCAAAGCCGATTTACGCCGTCAATTGCTGGCCGAACGGCGTGCCATCGACGCCGCGACGCGGGCGCAATGGGATGCCGACATCTGCCGCCATATCGTGCAATGGTGGCAGGCCGATCCGGTTCCCGCCGTGGGCGTGTACTGGCCGCTGCGCGACGAGCCGGACCTGCACCCAGCGTATGCGGAACTGGCGCGGCTGGGCGCGCGCCTGCTGCTACCGGTGGTGATACAGAAGGCCGCGCCGCTGGAATTCGCGGCGTGGCAGATGGGCGAAGCGATGGTGAAGGATGGCATGGGGGTGGCGGTGCCGGCCGAGTTGCGCCTCGAAGCCTATCCGCCGGCGCTGCTGGTGCCCTGCCTGGGCTATAACAGCGGCGGTTTCCGCCTCGGCTATGGCGGCGGATTTTATGACCGGACGCTAGCAAAGGCGCCGCGTCCGGCCACGGTGGGCATCGCCTATTCCTGCCTGGCGGCGGAATTCGGCAGCGACAACCACGATATTGCACTGGACCGCATCATTACCGAGGTCCAGCCTTAGCGCTCCCGGGCTTCAGTCCTTGACCAGGCGCTGCCACAGCGCCGTGGTGGCGGCCGCCTGGTTCATCGAATAGAAGTGCAGGCCGGGCGCGCCGCCCTGCAGCAGGCGTTCGCACAGCTGAGTGACCACATCCAGGCCGAAAGCCTTGATCGAGGCGCTATCGTCGCCGAAGGACGCCAGCTTCAGGCGCACCCAGCGCGGAATCTCGGCGCCGCACATATCGGAAAAGCGCATCAGCTGGGTGTAATTGGTGATCGGCATGATGCCGGCCACGATGGGCACCGTCACGCCCGCCTTCTGCGCCTGTTCGACAAACTGGAAATAGGCGTCGGCATTGTAGAAGTACTGGGTGATGGCGGCGTTCGCGCCCGCGTTCACCTTGCGCGCGAAGGCTTGCAGATCGTCCTGCGGCGAACGCGCCTGCGGATGCACCTCGGGGTAGGCCGCCACCTCGATATGGAACCAGTCGCCGGTTTCCTGACGCACGAACTCGACCAGCTCATTGGCGTAGCGGAATTCGCCCGCCGCGCCATAGCCGCTCGGCAGGTCGCCGCGCAGGGCCACCAGGCGCTTGATGCCGTGCGCTTTGTACTCGTTCAAGATGGCGCGGATCGATTCGCGCGTGCCGCCGACGCAGGACAGGTGGGGCGCGGCCTCTTCGCCGGCCGCCATGATTTCCAGCACGGTGTCGAGCGTGCCGCGCTGGGTGCTGCCGCCGGCGCCAAAGGTCACGGAAAAATACTTGGGATGCAGCTCGGACAGCTTGGCGCGCGTGGCGCGCAGCTTTTCCGCCCCTTCCGCCGTCTTGGGCGGAAAGAATTCGATACTGAAGTTATGACTTGCCATCGTTGTCTTTCAACAATAAGGTGGACAAGGCCCAGGAGATGATGCTGTACAGCAGCGCGCCGCCAATGGCCGACCAGAAACTATCGACATGGAAACCGCTCACCACTTTGGCCACCAGCCAGAACATCAGGCCGTTGATGACAAAGATGAACAGGCCGAGCGAGAGCACGGTAACGGGCAGGGTCAGCAGCAGGAGCAGCGGACGGATCAGGGTATTCACCAGGCCCAGCAAAAGGGCTGCAACCAGGGCGGCGCCAATGCTTGTGACATCGACGGAATGCATGAGGTAAGGCACGGCAAACAGGGCCGCGGCATTGATTAACCAGGTCAGGACCAGACGCATGAATGAAAGCCTCGCAGCAGATAAAAAAAGAGCCGGCCGCAGGGACCGGCTCTTCCTTACTGATTAATAACGGTAGTGCTCAGGCTTATATGGGCCTTCCACTTTCACATTGATGTAGGCGGCCTGCTCGTCGGTCAGCGTGGTCAGCTGGGCGTTCAGCTTTTTCAATTGCAGACGGGCGACCTTCTCATCCAGATGTTTCGGCAGGGTGTAGACGCCGACCGGGTACACCTTGGTGTTGGCGAACAGCTCGATCTGGGCAATGGTCTGGTTGGCGAAGGACGAGCTCATCACATACGATGGATGGCCGGTGCCGCAGCCCAGGTTCACCAGGCGGCCTTCGGCCAGCAGGATGATGCGCTTGCCGTCCGGGAAGATCACGTGGTCGACTTGCGGCTTGATGTTTTCCCAGGTGTATTTCTTCAGCGAAGCGACGTCGATCTCGTTGTCGAAGTGGCCGATATTGCAGACGATGGCCTGGTCCTTCATGCGCAGCATATGCTGTTCGGTCAGGATGTGGTAGTTGCCGGTGCAGGTGACGAAGATGTCGCCGTGTTCGGCGGCGTATTCCATGGTCACCACGCGGTAGCCTTCCATCGCGGCTTGCAGGGCGCAGATCGGGTCGATCTCGGTCACCCACACTTGGGCCGACAGGGCGCGCATGGCTTGCGCCGAACCCTTGCCCACGTCGCCGTAGCCGGCGATCACGGCGATCTTGCCGGCCACCATCACGTCGGTGGCGCGCTTGATGCCGTCCACCAGCGATTCGCGGCAGCCGTACAGATTGTCGAACTTGGACTTGGTGACGGAATCGTTGACGTTAATGGCCGGGAAGGCCAGCTTGCCTTCCTTGTGCATCTGGTACAGGCGGTGCACGCCGGTGGTGGTTTCCTCGGTCACGCCCAGGATGTGCGGCAGGCGCTTGGAATACCAGGTGGCATCCTTGGCCAGGTGGGCCTTGATCGAGTTGAACAGGCAGATTTCCTCTTCCGAACCCGGGTTGTCCAGCACGGAGAGATCTTTCTCGGCGCGCGCGCCCAGGTGCAGCAGCAGGGTGGCGTCGCCGCCGTCGTCCAGGATCATGTTCGAGTACACGGCGTTGCCGGCGGCGTCGTTCGGCCACTCGAAGATGCGGTGGGTGTAATCCCAGTAGTCGGCCAGGGTTTCGCCCTTGACGGCGAAGACCGGGGTGCCGGCGGCGGCGATGGCGGCGGCGGCGTGGTCCTGGGTCGAGTAGATATTGCAGGACGCCCAGCGCACTTGCGCGCCCAGCGCTTCCAGCGTGCGGATCAGCACGGCGGTCTGGATGGTCATGTGCAGGGAGCCGGTGATGCGCGCGCCTTTCAGCGTCTGGGCAGCGGCGAACTCTTCGCGGATGGCCATCAGGCCAGGCATTTCGGTTTCGGCGATCTTGATCTCTTTTTCGCCCCAGGCGGCGAGACCGATGTCAGCGATGATGTAATCTTGGGAAGCTTTGAGTACGGCGTTCATCACGCCCTCCTTTCGTTTTGAAAAAAGTAACGTGAGCGCGGTTGCAGAAGTATCCGAGCCTGGCGAATCGGGCGATTCGTCGCAACGCTCCTCGGAGAACGTGCATTGTAGCATCAATCCCCCGGGCGCCAGCTATTTTGATGGCGGCGCGTAAACGAAAAACCGGGGACGCATCCCCGGTTTCGCTAGGCGGCAGGCAAGCTTATTTCAGGCCGGCGGCAGCGCGCAGGACGGCGATCTTGTCGGTGCGTTCCCAGGTGAATTCCGGCTCTTCGCGGCCGAAGTGGCCGTAAGCGGCGGTCTTGGCGTAGATCGGGCGCAGCAGGTCGAGCATCTGCACGATGCCTTTCGGACGCAGGTCGAAGTGGTCGTTGACCAGGGCCGCGATCTGCTCGTCCGGGATCACGCCCGTGCCTTCGGTGTAGACCGTGATATTGATCGGGCGCGCCACGCCGATGGCGTAGCTGACCTGCACCTGGCACTGGCGCGCCAGGCCGGCGGCGACGATGTTCTTGGCCACGTAGCGGGCGGCGTAAGCGGCGGAACGGTCGACTTTGGACGGGTCTTTGCCGGAGAAGGCGCCACCGCCGTGCGGCGCAGCGCCGCCGTAGGTGTCGACGATGATCTTGCGGCCGGTCAGGCCGCAGTCGCCCTGCGGACCGCCGATGACGAAGCGGCCGGTCGGGTTGACCAGGAATTTGGTGTCCTTCAGCCATTCGGTCGGCAGCACCGGCTTGATGATTTCCTCGATCACGGCTTCTTCGATCTGGCTGTGGGCGATCTCCGGCGCGTGCTGGGTGGACAGCACCACGGTGTCAACCGCCACCGGGCGGCCATCGACATAGCGCAGCGTGACTTGCGATTTGGCATCCGGACGCAGCCATGGCAGGCGGCCATCCTTGCGCAGCTGGGACTGGCGCTCGACCAGGCGGTGCGAGTAATAGATCGCGGCGGGCATCAGTTCCGGGGTTTCGTCGCAGGCGTAGCCGAACATCAGGCCCTGGTCGCCGGCGCCCTGGTCGAGATCCAGGCCAGCGCCTTCATCCACGCCCTGGGCGATGTCCGGCGACTGCTTGTCATAGCAAACCATGACGGCGCAGCCCTTGTAGTCGATGCCGTAGTCGGTGTTGTCGTAGCCGATGCGCTTGATGGTTTCGCGCGCAACTTGAATATAATCCACATTGGCGTGCGTGGTGATTTCGCCGGCCAGCACCACCAGACCGGTGTTGCACAGGGTTTCGGCGGCGACGCGCGCTTTCGGATCCTGGGTCAGGATGGCATCGAGGATGGCATCGGAAATCTGGTCGGCAACCTTGTCGGGATGGCCTTCGGATACGGACTCAGAGGTGAACAGATAATGATTAGACATACGCAAACTCCAGAAGATTGATACAAACAATGTGGTCGCATCACCTTTCGGGGCCTGCGACGCTTTAGCGATATTTTTATTCCGCTTCGCAAGTTGTCTGATTAACTCAGCGGCTACTTCTAACGTGGTATTTTACGCTTCTTCAAAAATTTTTGGCTAGAGACAACGCGAAGTTGTCGATATTACACTATTCCGATGCTGGTACAACTCTTTCGTTTCTTTTCCGTGTTTCCCCTGCCCCTGCTGCACGCCCTGGGCAGCGTCCTGGGCTGGCTGGTCTTCCTGCTCTCCCCGTCTTACCGCAAGCGTATGCGCGCCAATATGCGCCAGGCCAAGGTCAGCGCCCACCTGCCGCAAGCCGTGGCCGAGGCCGGCAAGGCCATCGCCGAACTGCCCTTCATCTGGTGCGCCGATCCGGCCCGCGTCTCGCGCCACGCCAGCATGGAAAACTGGGAACTGGTGCAGCAGACCTTGGATGCCGGGCGCGGCATCGTCTTCCTGACCCCGCACCTGGGCTGCTTTGAAATCGTGGCCCAGGAAATCGCCCTGCGCCAGGAATTGATGGTGATGTACCGGCCGCCGAAAAAAGAGGCGATGAAGCCGCTGATCGAGGGCGCGCGCGCGCGCAAGAACCTGCTGCTGGCGCCGGCCAATATGGGCGGCGTGCGCATGCTGGCCAAATTCCTCAAGAAGGGCCAGCCCATCGGCCTCTTGCCCGACCAGGTGCCGCAGGAAGGCGATGGCGTCTGGGCCGACTTCTTCGGCCGCAGCGCCTACACCATGACCCTGCCGGCCAAGCTGGCCCAGCTGGGCGACGCGGTGGTCATCATCACCTACGCCGAGCGCCTCTCCTTCGGCCGCGGCTATGTGGTGCGCTTCGTGCCGTTTGCCGGTTCGCTCGAGGGCGACTCGGCGGCCCAGGCGCGCGCCATCAATGCTGCCATGGAAGAACTGATCCAGCGCAGCCCGGCCCAGTATTACTGGAGCTATAACCGCTACAAGGTACCGGCCGGCGTCGCCGCGCCCTCCGCTTCGCAGGAGGCCGCATGAAACTCTTGCTTGGATTCATGTGGCTGCTGCATTGGCTGCCCCTGCCCCTGCTCGGCCGTCTGGGCAATGCCATCGGCAGCCTGCTGTTCCGCGTGATGGGGCCGCGCCGCCGCATCGCCCTCACCAATCTGCGCCTGACCATGCCGGAGTTGAGCGAAGCCGAGCGCGTGGCGCTGGCGCGGCGCCACTTCCAGGCCTATTCGCGCAGCGTGCTGGAGCGTTCCATCCTGTGGTGGGCGCCCGAGGCGCGCCTCAAGCGCCTGATCCGCGTCGATCCGATGGGCGAAATTCCGGTGGCGGCGATGACGGAAAAGCCGACCGTGCTGCTGTGTCCGCATTTTGTCTGCCTCGATGTGGCAGGCGCCGCGATCGCCATGGAAACGAGCGCATCGTCGATGTACTCCCAGCAAAAGAACGATACTTTCGACGAAGTGCTGCGCGCCGGCCGCGCCCGCTTCAAGCCGGTGCGCCTGTTCACGCGGCAGGATGGCATCAAGCCGATTCTGCGCGCCTTGCGCGAACATCTGCCCTATTTCATGTTGCCGGACATGGATTTCGGCGCCAAAGACGCCGAGTTCGTGCCCTTCTTCGGCATCCCGGCGGCCACCTTGACGGCCACGGCGCGCATCGCCGCTGCCACGGGCGCCCAGGTGATGCCGGTGATCTGCACTTTCCTGCCGGATTACCAGGGCTATAGCGTCAAATTCTATCCAGTGTGGGACAATTATCCCGGCACCGATATGGTGGCCGCGACGCGCCGCATGAACCAGTTCATCGAAGAGCGCGTGCGCGAATACCCGGAACAATATTTCTGGACGCACAAGCGCTTCAAGACGCGTCCCGATGGCGAACCGTCCTTCTATACGAACCCACGATGAAACTCAAATTCACCAAGATGCACGGCGCGGGCAATGACTTCATCGTCATCGACGCCATCAACCAGCACATCGATTTCACCGCGGCGCAGTGGCAGGCGCTGGCCGACCGCCGTTTCGGCATCGGCGCCGACCAGATCCTGGTGGTGGAGCCAGCCAGCCAGCCCTGCTGCGACTTCCGCTACCGCATCTTCAACAACGATGGCGGCGAAGTCGAGCAATGCGGCAACGGCGCGCGCGCCTTCGTCAAATTCGTTGCCGAAAAAGGCTTGACCGGCAAGGCCCAGATCACGGTCGAAACCAAGGCCGGCATCATCTCGCCGCGCCTGGAAAGCGAAGGCAGCGTGACGGTCGACATGGGCGCGCCCGTGCTGGCGCCGGCCGCCATCCCCTTCGACGCCGACGGCCTGAACGGCCAGCCCGAAGGGCGCGACACCCTGTGGCCGCTGCTGCTCGAACTGGGCGGCGAGCGAGAGCAGGTACAAGTATCTGTGGTGTCGATGGGCAACCCGCACGCGGTGCAAGTGGTGGCCGACGTCGACAACGCACCCGTCGAACTGACCGGCCCGCTGATCGAACATCACCCGCGCTTCCCCAAGCGCGTCAATGCCGGCTTCATGCAGCTGATGAACCGCCAGCACATCAAGCTGCGCGTATTTGAACGCGGCGCCGGCGAAACCCTGGCCTGCGGCACGGGCGCCTGCGCCGCCGTGGTGGCCGGCATCCGCCGCGGGCTGCTCGACTCCCCGGTGCGCGTCGACGCCCGCGGCGGCCGCCTCTCGATCGCCTGGGCCGGCGAAGGCCAGCCCGTCTACCTCACCGGCCCCGCCGTCACCGTCTTCGAAGGCGAAATCACCGTCTAAAGCCGTTTGCTCCAAATCAAACAGTGGCGGGGTCAGGCGGCGAGCAGGTCGCCGCCGGCGACACTGATGAGCCAGGTCTTGAAGCGGTAGAGACGCTGGCGGTAGTTGCCTTCGGGACCGGCCAGGCTGCAGTCGATCTGTTCGAACTGGCGCTGGATGCGGTCCAGCGCCTGCCTTTGCTGGGCGCTGCGGATCAGCACGAGCCGCCGCTTGCTGCGGCCATAGCTGGCGCGTATGTCGATCACCAGGCAGTGACCCTGGTCGGCTGCCTTGACGTCCAGCAGCAAGGCTTCGGCGCGGCTGAGCTGGAACAGGCTGGCCAACTCGATGCGGGCCGCCAATAAAGGCTGGCTGCTGAGCAGTTCGCGCGTGAGCAGGGGCAACAGAGTGCTGGCCCAGCTTTCGGGCGGTCCCGCCGGGGCGATGCGTTCGAGCGCGGCTTGCGCTTCGGCACTGCCTTGGGCGGCGGCTTTTTGTAGCCAGTAGGCGGCGCGCACATCGTTCTGCTCGCCGCCACGCCGGGTGCGCCAGGCGTGAATGCCGCATTCGAGTTGGGCGCCGCTATGTCCCATATCAGCGGCGCGCTCCAGGCAGGCTTGCGCCTCGAGCAGGCTGCGCTGGGAAAATTCCGGTTTGTTATAGATGCGCGACAGGGCGAACCAGGCTTCGGCCAGCCCTTGCTCGCCAGCCTGGGTCAGCCAGCGGATGGCGCGCTTGAAATTGACGGCGCCATTGCCGCGCGGCATGCGGTCGCCTTCGCAATTCATGCGCGCAAACGAGAGGCCCAGCGCCAGCTGGGCGTTGCGGTCGCCGCCATGGGCGGCCAGTTCGCGGAAACGCTGCAGATCGGCTTCGTCAGTAGCGTCCGCCACCGCGCCGCTGTCGGCCAGCTCGCTCAATGCTTGGGCGCAGCGCGCGAATAGCTGGCTCTGCGGGGTTTCCAGCTGCCAACCGGCGGCGCGCGCCGCTTCCAGGTCTTGCGGCGCCTGCTGGGCCAGCGTGCGCGCCAAGTCCTGGGCCTGGGCCAGGAAGCCGCGGCGCGGCAAGTCTTGCCAGGCTTGTTCCAACTGGGCATTGATGGCATTGGCGGCACGCGCGGCGTCGGCCAGACTGGCCGGCGCGCTGTCGCTGCGCTGCGGCGGATGGCCGGCGCTCGCTGCCGCCACGGCGCTGGCGCCGGCTACCGGCGGGCGGGCCGTGCTGGCTTCGCAGCGCGGCGCGGCCGGCGCCATGCCGGGCCAGCCGGCCAGCAGGCGCTGCGCCTGCGGCATGCCGGCCTGGGCCGCCGCCTGCAGGGCGCGCCATGCCTTGCCGCGCAAGGCGGCGTTGGCCGTAGCCGTCTGCTGCACCAGCTGGGCCAGCACCACGGCCGCCGGCAGCAGGCCGGCATCGCTGGCGCGCTCATACCATTCCAGCACGGCCTCGCCGCCATGCTGGGCGTATTCAAAACTGATGTGTTGGCCAATCAGGCGCCAGGCCTCTTCCTCTCCTTGCTGGGCGGCACGGCTGAGCCAGTGCAAGGCGGTGGGCATGCTCATCGGCAGGCTGGCGCCGCCGAATAAATACAGCCGGCCCAGGGCCAGCTGGCAGGAGGGGTCGCCTGCGCGCGCCCCCCGGATGATCCCTAGCTCTTCACGGTTCGCCATCGTTCCACTATGTATTGGTTCATCCCAGCAAACACTGCTGGCATGCGGGTCCGAGCTGCTTTTCCGATGATATTGCCACAAACCAAATGCACTACGCGATGGCGATTGCAGCGAGTGTCGCGTGGCCGCCTCACTCCGCGCCGTGAAATGGCGGGCTCTTGATCTGGCGCAAAAAAGCTGGGGATACAAGGCTGCCAGACTTAAGGGGCAATATAGACAACAAATCAGCAATGCGTTGGAATTAAGCGTTTCAGAAATACAACAGGGAGCCTGAAAACACGGGCTTTTGACCAAATCTCCTGGCTTCAATCAACCAAGACCACGGTGTTTGCCGGGACCAGCCAGTAAGGTGCAGTCATCCGGGTGCACGCAGCGCACTCCCGCGAGTGTTCGAGACGCACTCTTGGCTTTTGGATCTTTTGACCGATTATTCTTATAAAGGAAGAACAAATGAAGAAATCCCTGCTGGCCTTGGCAATGATGGGAGCCTTCAGCGGCGCCTACGCGCAATCGTCTGTCACGATCTACGGCACGGTCGACGCCGGCCTGCTCAAACAAACGGGCACGACCACCCAAGTAAGCAAACGGGATAACAATAAACTGGGCTTCCGCGGCGTGGAAGACCTGGGCAGCGGCCTGAAAGCGCTGTTCCAGCTGGAAATCCGCTATGAGTCGGATACCGGCACCATCGAAAACACTTCCGGCGCCAACAGCCGCCCGCTGTTCCAGGGCCAGAGCCGGGTCGGCCTGCAAGGCGACTTCGGCACCATCCGCTTCGGCCGCGGCCTGACCGCCTACCAGGAATCGTCGACCAACTACGATCCCTGGTCCGGCATGCCGACCCCGGTCGGCTTCCAGACCGACCTGCATGTGGCCGGCTACACCAGCGATCCGCTGAGCCAGGTGGGCAACTCGCGCAACCGCTTTTCCAACGCTGTCTTCTACAACACCCCGGTCTATAACGGCTTCCAGCTGAATGTGACGGTGGCCGCCAAGGAGGCCAACAACAGCCCGGCCATTATCGGCCGCGGCACCGCGCTGGCGCCGCAATACCCGGCCAATGCCGTGCCTTCGGCCAATCCGTATTCGGTCAGCGCCACCTATACCGCGCCGAGCTTCTCGCTGATGGCGGGCGGCGAGCGCAATGCAGTGGAAACCAAGCTGTGGTCGGTAGCCGCCTGGGTCAAGCCGATCGCCGACCTGAAGCTGATGGCCTCCTACCAGCACCAGGACGAGGGCCATACCAAGGCCGTCAACGACACCACCAAGGCCTGGGTGGTGGGCGCCAACTACACCGTGGGCATGGGCAAGATCCTGGCCGGCTATGGCCGCAAGGAGCCGGATGGCCTGCCGAAGACCAAGCAGTTCTCGCTGGGCTATGAGCACAATCTGTCGGCCCGCACCTATCTGTACATCGACGCTTCGAATAAAAAAGCCGCCACCAAGGTGAATACTTTCAGCCTGGGTGTGCACCACAACTTCTGAGATGCCTCGCGCATGAACTGGGCGGCCATGGGCAACCATGCCGCCTTTTTTTCGACGGAGACGTGGCCGCTGGTGTGTTTCGCATTGAATTAGTACGGACGTTCGTTTTTCAATACAAAAACATTCAGGAGACAGCATGAAGAACCGATTCCTCGCCTTAGCCATTGCAGCATGCTTTGCCGGGCCGGCCCTGGCCCAATCCTCGGTCACGATCTACGGCATCGCCGATGCCGGCGTCATGTATGTGAACAATGGCGGCAACGATTCGCGCACCAAGCTGGTCAGCGGCATCGCCGACGGTTCGCGCCTTGGCTTCAAGGGGACGGAAGATATCGGCGGCGGCTACAAAGCCATCTTCAATCTGGAAGCGCGGGTGGAACTCGACACTGGCCGCCAGCAGACCGGCAACCTCAGTTCGAACCAGGGTTATGCCCTGACCAAGGGCTTGAACTTCACCGTGCCGCCGGCCGCCGGCGGCGCCGCCACCGCCGCCCGCCTGCTGGCCGGGGTGCAGGGAGCGCTGCAGCCGGCCGTCAACGTCAACATCAACGGCGCCCTGTTCGACCGTACCTCGATGGTGGGCCTGGTGACGCCGGTGGGCGCGGTGCTGATGGGGCGCATGTACACGCCCGGTTACGAAGTGTTCAATAACGGCGATGTGTTCGAGTCGGGCACGGCGGCCGGCTGGGGCGGCATCGTCGGCGGCCTGGGCGGCCTGCTCACGGCCGGCATCGCAATCCGCTCCGACAAAGCCATCCAGTACCGCATCGAGCTGCCGAACGGCATCGGCGCGGCCCTGATGTATGGCTTCGAGCGTTCCGGCTATATCGGCATGGACAAGAAATCCTATGGCGCCAATCTGCGCTACAAGGCCAATGGCTGGGATCTGGGCGCGGCCTACAATTATGGCGCCGACCAGGTCGGCAACCGCGGCCTGGTGACGCATACCCTGGCCGGCTCCTATGCCTTCGACAACTGGAAGCTCTTCCTCGGCGCGCACAAGCAGAAGAACGAGAACTCGGTCATCATCCGCTACGCCAACGAGCAGCTGGCGCCGACGTTTACCGCCTTCGGCCCGGCCCTCGGTCCGCTGCTGGCCAGCCAGCTCAACGCCGCCCTGGTGCGCAATTTCTATCTGGACGCGGTCAGCTACCAGGTCGGCTTCCACTACCGCATGGGCGCGGGCCGCCTGATGGCGTCCGTGGTCAGGCAGGACGACCGGCGCGCCAACGCCAGCGACGCCACCCAGTACGGCATCGGCTACGACTACAATCTGTCCAAGCGCACCGACCTCTACACGGTGGCCGCTTACATTAAAAACAAGAACGAAGGTCAATATGCTATCGGCGCCGCCAGCGCCTCCGGCGGCTTCACCGCCGTGCCCGGCCAGTCCAGCAAAGGCATCCAGATCGGCATGCGCCACCGCTTCTAAAGCCCGGCCATCCCGCAAAAAGACGCCTGCGGGCGTCTTTTTTCTGGCCCGCGTCGGGTAAAATGTCTGTTGGCTCCAACACGACCTGATTAAAATGACCGCAACACTGGATTCCAAGACCGTCGCGCAATACCTGGCTGACCACCCGCATTTCTTCGAAGAACACGCTAATCTGCTGGGCGAAGTAAAGCTGTCCAGCCCGCTGACGGGACGGGCCGTGTCGCTGCAGGAACGCCAGATGGAAGTGATGCGCGAGAAATACAAGGCGCTGGAACTGCGCATGGCCGATCTGAGCCGCAACGCCCAGGAAAACCAAACCATCGCCAACCGCTTCCACAGCTGGAACCAGAAGCTGCTGCAGCCGCGCGCCTTGGCCGCGCTGCCGCGCGACCTGGTGGATGGCCTGAAACACAGCTTCCATGTGCCGCAAGCGACCTTGCGCCTGTTCACCCCGGCCGCCGCCTATGCCGGCGAATGGTTCGCCCAGGACGTGTCGGACGATGCGCGCCTGTTCGGCAACAGCCTGCAAGCGCCTTACTGCGGCAGCAACAACGATTTCGAGGCGGTGCGCTGGCTGGACGATGCGGCCAGCATCCAGTCCACCGTCATCATCGCCCTGCGCCAGCCCGGCAGCAAGGGCGCCGCCTTCGGCCTGCTGATCCTCGGCTCGCCCGATACCGAACGCTTCACCTCGCTGATGGCCACTGACTTCCTGGTGCATATCGGCGAAACGGCCAGCGTCGCGCTGGCCCCGCTGACGGCCTGATCCCATGAGCGCGCCGCGCGCCAAGCCGGACTGGGTGGACGCCTTCCTCGACCAGCTGGCCGCGCAGCGCAAACTGTCCCCGCATACCGTGGCCGCCTATGGCCGCGACCTGGGCGAGCTGCTCGAACTCAGCGGCGAAGCCGACTGGGCCGCACTGGACCAGCACGCCATCCGCCGCTACACGGCCAAACTGCATGCGCGCGGCCTCGA
The DNA here is from genome assembly GCF_013369485.1 of Massilia sp. BJB1822. GTDB lineage: Bacteria > Pseudomonadota > Gammaproteobacteria > Burkholderiales > Burkholderiaceae_D > Rugamonas. Next base: position 773,258 of record NZ_JABWEB010000001.1, on the reverse strand, counting down.
CCCGCGCTCGATCGCGCGCAAGCTGTCGAGCTGGCGCGGCTTTTTCGACTGGCTGGGCCGCCACCTGAGCCTGGCCGCCAATCCGGTCCAGGGCGTGCGCCCGCCCAAACGCGCCAAAACCCTGCCCAAAGCCCTGTCGGTGGACGATGCCGTGCAACTGGTGGCGACGCCGGCCCGCACGGCCGCCGCCGCCCAGGAACCGGCCGAGCTGTGCAACCACGCCATGTTCGAACTGCTGTATTCGAGCGGGCTGCGGGTGTCCGAGCTGGCCGGCCTCGACCTGCGCTTCCACAAGGCCGAAGACGGCCAGCCCGCCTCGGCCGGCTGGCTGGAAGCCGAGAATGCCGAAGTGGTCGTCACCGGCAAGGGCGGCAAGATGCGCCGCGTGCCGGTCGGCAGCGCCGCCCTGGCCGCCCTGAACGCCTGGCTGGCCGTGCGCCCGGCCGCCAGCGACGGCAGCGCCGCCCTCTTCCTCAACGAACGCGGCCGGCGCGTCTCGCCGCGCGTGGTGCAGCTGCGCCTGGCCCGCCATGCCCAGGCCACCGGGGCGCCGGTCCACGTCCACCCGCATATGCTGCGCCACTCGTTTGCCTCCCACGTGCTGCAATCCTCGGGCGACCTGCGCGCCGTGCAGGATATGCTGGGCCACGCCAGCATCACCTCGACCCAGGTGTATACCGCCCTCGATTTCCAGCATCTGGCCCAGGTTTACGACAAGGCCCATCCGCGGGCTAAAATCAAGTAAGCCCGGCTGCCGCCCCTGATTTGGCAGCGCGCCGGGAATTCCGGCATAATCGGCCGATTCTATTTGCAGCAAGGCAGACCATGGACCTGATTCCGACCACCATCCTGACCGGCTTCCTCGGCGCCGGCAAAACCACCTTGCTCAACCGCATTCTGCAAGAACAGCATGGCATGCGCATTGCCGTCATCGAGAATGAATTCGGGCAGGAAAATATCGACAATGAGATCCTGGTGCAGGAAAGCCGCGAGCAAATCGTCGAAATGAATAATGGCTGCATTTGCTGCACCGTGCGCGGCGACCTGATTATCGGCCTGGCCGATCTGGCGAAAAAGCGCGCGGCCGGCGAACTGCAGTTCGACCGCGTGGTGATCGAAACCACCGGCCTGGCCAATCCCGGCCCGGTGGCCCAGACTTTCTTTGTCGACGATGAAGTGGGCAGTAATTACTTGCTCGATGCAATTGTCACCGTGGTCGACGCGCGCCACGCCATGCAGCAATTGGACGATAATGAGGAAGCCCAGCGCCAGGTCGGTTTCGCCGACAAGATCCTGCTGTCGAAAACCGATCTGGTCGACGCCGCCGCCATCGAGGCGCTGACGGCGCGCTTAAAGCGCATCAATCCGCGCGCGCCGATCGGCACCTCCGATTTCGGCCGCGCCCCGATCGCCGAGGTGCTTGATCTGCGCGGTTTCAACCTGAATGAAAAACTGGAGCTGGACCCGGATTTCCTCGCGGCCGAAGCGCACGACCATGAGCATGAGCATGGCGAACATTGCCAGCATGACCACGAGCACGGCGAACATTGCGCCCACGACCACCACCACAGCCACCATACCGATGAAATCGCCGCTTTCGTGTTTAAAAGCGAGCGCCCTTTCGATCCGGAAAAGCTCGATGAATTCCTTGCCGGCCTGGTCAATGTGTACGGCCCTCGCATGTTGCGCTACAAAGGCGTATTGTTAATGCAGGGCGCAGATCGTAAAGTCGTATTCCAGGGCGTGCACCAATTGATGGGCAGCGACCTGGGCGCAAAATGGGCGGAGCATGAGGCGCGCGGCAGTAAAATGGTGTTTATTGGTAAAAATCTACCGAAAGATATCTTTATTCGCGGCCTGGAACAATGTTTGGTATAAACTAACCGGGTTTTTCTGGGGTGCCGGTTAGCCCAGCGCAAGCCGGTACAGTTGTTGGCCTTGAGGGTCCGACAGCTGAAATTTGAAAACTCTGTCGTATCGAAGGTAAGAAGTGATGACTAAAACTAATAAATCGACCTCCGCCGCTAGTCCAGAACGTATCCTCACCGACGAAGAAATTCTGGCGATGAGCGATAAGGACTATATGAACCCGGCGCAGATGGCGTTTTTCAAGGCCAAGCTCCAGGCGCTGGAAAAAGAACTGCTGAAAAATGCCGGCGAAACCACGGAACACCTGCGCGAAACCGTGCTGGTGCCGGACCCGGCCGACCGCGCCACCATCGAGGAAGAGCATGCCCTGGAGCTGCGCACCCGCGACCGCGAGCGCAAGCTGCTGAAAAAAGTGCAGCAATCCATCGTGGCCATCGATAACGGCGAATACGGCTGGTGCGAGGAAACGGGCGAGCCGATCGGCATTCCGCGCCTGATCGCCCGTCCCACCGCCACGCTGTCGCTGGAAGCCCAGCAGCGCCGCGAACTGAAGCAGAAACTCTACGGCGACTAAAGCGCCGCGGCCCCGCCACGGCGGCGGGCCGTTCCCCCTGCTTTGCAGCAAAAAAGCACGCCCGGCGCGTGCTTTTTTCATTTCTGCGGCCGGCTTTGCCAAGCGGCGGCAGCCCTTGGGCTACACTATCTGCTCCGGGAGCGGACGAGGAAAAGCGGTGGGACTGTTTTCTCTGTTCAAAAAAAACAAGGCCGATGACGACGCGGCCGACATCACGGCCGCGGCCAAGGCCGGCGCCGAAGACGAGGCCGCCGCGCGGCTGGCCGCGCACAGCGAGCTGGAACGCCAGCGCGTCCAGCAGGAGCTGCAGCGCGATATCGCGCGCGCCACCGCCATGAAGATCGATGCCATCGAAGCGGCCATGGCGGCCGACATTTTCGACGACGAAGAGATGCCCTGGGCCAGCCGCCCGGCCCGCGCGCCGCGTGCCGCCGCCCTCGACGGCAACACCCTGCCCCTGCTGAAAGCCGGCACCACCGAGCTGCTGGGCGAACTCGACACCCCGGCCGAGGCGGCCGCCGCCGAAACCGCGCCCGTGGTCGAGGAAGTGGCCCTGCTCTACGCCAACGGCCAGGCCGAGCTGGCCGCCGAGCTGCTGGCCGCCGCTGCGCGCGACCAGCGCGACCGCACCGTGTGGTGGATGCTGTTCGACCTGTACCAGATCCTGGGCCGCCAGGAGGCCTTCGACAGCCTGTCGATCGACTATGCCAGCACCTTCGAAACCTCGCCGCCGCCCTGGAATCCGCCCGCCGCGCCCGACAGCGCCGCCGCGCCCCCGGCCGGCCTCGCCCCGACCGCCGCGCTCAGCGGCATGCTCGATGCCGGCTGCGCCGCCCAGCTGGCGCGCCTGCACGCAGTACCGGCCAACGGCGCCATGGGAGCGGCCGGACCCGCCGGCCCGCTGCGCCTCGACTGCAGCCGGGTGCGCGGCGTGACGCCCGAGGGCTGCGCCCTGCTGCTGGCCGCCTTGCGCGCCGTGCAGGCAGCCGAGCGCGAACTGACCATGGCCGGCGCGGCCGAGCTGGAGCGCCAGGTGGGCGCCATCCTCGCCGTCGGCCGGCGCGACGAGGGCGAGGCGCCCTGGCTGCTGCGCCTGGAACTGCTGCGCCTGCAAAACCGCGAAAAGGATTTCGAGGAAAGCAGCATGGATTACTGCGTCACCTTCGAAGTCTCGCCGCCGCCGTTCACGCCGCCGCAGCGCGTGGCGCTGGCGCCCGAACAGCCGCTGGCGGCCGCCGCCGCCGACCGTTTCGTCCTGCCTTATCTGCTCGAAGGCGACGCCAGCGCGGTCATCGAGGCCATTCTCGCCTATGCTGAACAGTATCCGGCCCTGGTCTTCGACTGCGCGCGCCTGGCCCGCATCGACTACGGCGCGGCCCAGCAATTGCTCGCCGCCCTGCAAGGCCTGGGCGAGCGCAGGATAGAATTCCGGGATCTGAACCATCTGGCGGCGGCCCTGCTGCGCCTGCTGGGCGCGGGCGCCAGCGTGCGACTGTTTCCCCACAAGTATTGAACTTGCAATCCGGCGAAACAGCCCCATTTCGGCGCTGGGACGCACGCAGCGTCATAACATTGAGGCAATTATGGAACAATTTCACGGCACCACCATTCTGTGCGTGCGCCGCGGCAAACAGGTCGCCATCGGCGGCGACGGTCAAGTCACGCTGGGCAATATCGTCATGAAGGGCACGGCGCGCAAGGTGCGCAAGCTGTACCAGGGCAAAGTCCTGTGCGGCTTCGCCGGCGGCACGGCCGACGCCTTCACCCTGCTCGACCGTTTCGAAGCCAAGCTGGAAAAGCACCAGGGCAATCTGCTGCGCGCCTCGGTCGAAATGGCCAAGGACTGGCGCACCGACCGCGTGCTGCGCCGCCTGGAAGCGATGCTGCTGGTGGCCGACAGCGAATCGACCCTGGTCATCACCGGCAATGGCGACGTGCTGGAACCGGAAGACGGCATCGGCGCCATCGGTTCGGGCGGCAGCTATGCCCTGTCGGCCGCCAAGGCGCTGTTCGAAAACACCGAACTGGCCCCGGCCGACATCGTGAAGAAATCGCTGACTATCGCGGGCGAGTTGTGCATCTACACCAACCTCTCCCACATCATCGAAACCCTGGAAGAAAGCCCAGCATGAATATGACTCCGCAGGAAATCGTCGGCGAACTCGATAAACATGTGGTCGGCCAGGCCAAGGCCAAGCGCGCGGTCGCCATCGCGCTGCGCAACCGCTGGCGCCGCCAGCAGGTGGAAGAGCCGCTGCGCCATGAGATCACGCCCAAGAACATCCTGATGATCGGTCCCACCGGCGTCGGCAAGACCGAGATCGCGCGCCGCCTGGCCAAGCTGGCCGACGCGCCCTTCATCAAGGTGGAAGCGACCAAGTTCACCGAAGTCGGTTATGTGGGCCGCGACGTCGACACCATCATCCGCGACCTGATCGACATCGGCATCAAGCAGACCCGCTCGGCCGAAATGGCCAAGGTGCGCGCGCGCGCCGAAGATGCGGCCGAAGACCGCGTGCTCGACATCCTGCTGCCGCAGCCGCGCGACTTCGGCTTCAATCCCGGCAGCAGCGCCACGGAAGCACAGGGTGGCGACGCCACGCGCCAGACCTTCCGCAAGCGCCTGCGCCAGGGCGAGTTGAACGACAAGGAAATCGAGATCGAGCTGGCCGAGCAAAGCCCGCAGATGGAAATCATGGCGCCGCCCGGCATGGAAGAAATGACGGAGCAGATCAAGTCCATGTTCTCCGGCATGGGCGCCGGCCGCCGCAAGGCGCGCAAGGTGCGCATCGCCGAAGCCATGAAGCTGCTGGTCGAGGAAGAAGCGGCCAAGCTGGTCAACGAAGACGAGATGAAGCAGAAAGCCATCCACAATGTGGAGCAGAACGGCATCGTCTTCCTCGACGAGGTGGACAAGATCGCCTCGCGCTCGGAAGTGGGCGGCGCCGACGTCTCGCGCGCCGGCGTGCAGCGCGACCTGCTGCCGCTGGTGGAAGGCACCACCGTCAACACCAAGTACGGCATGATCCGCACCGACCATATCCTGTTCATCGCTTCCGGCGCCTTCCACCTGGCCAAGCCCTCGGACCTGATCCCGGAGCTGCAGGGCCGCTTCCCCATCCGCGTGGAACTGGAATCGCTGTCGATCGCCGACTTCGAGCGCATCCTGACCAGCACCGACGCCTGCCTGACCAAGCAGTACCAGGCCTTGCTGGCGACCGAGGACGTGCAGATCGACTTCACGCCGGACGGCATCACGCGCCTGGCCGAGATTTCGCACCAGGTCAACGAGCGCACCGAAAACATCGGTGCGCGCCGCCTCTACACCGTGATGGAAAAGCTGCTCGAAGAGATTTCCTTCAGCGCCACCGAAACGAGCGAGAAGCTGCTGCAGATCGACGCCGCCTACGTCAACCAGCGCCTGGACGCGCTGGCCGTCAACGAAGACTTGTCGCGCTACGTGCTGTAATGGCGAACAAGGCCTTGGCGACCCGGCAGAAGATGCGCATCCGCATCGAGCCTTCGCAAACCTTCGGCAAGCCGCGCAATCCGTTCGCGGGACTGGCCAAGGCGCGCGCGGCCGGGCCGCACAGCAAGACCAAGGGTGCGCAGCGCCAGGCCGACAAGCAGGCCTTGAAGAAGATCGATCCGTTCAAGAAGCCCGAGTAAAACCGGGCGCGGCATGCGGACGAAAATGGCAGGCGTTTCGCCTGCCATTTTCGTTTTCCCGATCACCAGATCGGCCCGAGGAAGAGATACAGCGACTGGTAGCCGCCCTTGGTGGCGCCGCCGCCCAGGTAGATCGGGCCGGCGCGCGTGTCGAGCGAGAGGAAGACGCTGCCGGCCTGCATCACGGAGCGGCCGCGCAAGCCGTTGATGCGGTCGAAGCCGCCACCCGCCTCCAGCGAGAAGCCGACGCGCACATCGTTGCCCAGGGCGTCGAAGCGGCGCGCCATCACCACCCGGCTGAAGGCCACGGTCTGCCCCTGCACCGACTCGGCCGGCGTGCCGGACAGGCGCATGAAGCCGCCCAGATTGAGCGGCGCCGCGCCCGTCCTGGCGCGCGCCCATTCGCCGTACACATGTCCGCTCCACGGCCCATAGGTGAAGGCACGCAGGGCCGTGACCGAGGACGAGGCGGAGCTCAGCACCGCATCTTCGCCGATGGGGTGGGAATAGTTTGCGTCGAGCAGGATGCCGCGCGTGGGGAAGGCCAGGGAATCGACGGTATCGACGCGGAAGCGCGTGAAATAGGCAGTGCCGAAGACGGTGCTGAAGGGCAGCTTCAAATCTTCCGGCACGGCCGCCCGGCCCTGGAAGCGCTGACGCGTCACGCCGGCCTGGAGGTCGCCCCAGTTGCCCAGCTCCCGTCCCAGGCTGACCTGGGCGGTGCGCTTGCTGTAGGTGAGGCGGGCCATGCGCCGGCCTTCGTTGAACAGGTCGGCCCCGGTCGAGTTGTACTGCAGCGTGGGCGCGATATACCAGCGCGACCCTTCGCCCAGTGGCTGCCAGAACTGCACGCCGAGCGCGCGCTCCCTGCCGATGCGCAGGTCGGTCAGCAGTTCGCCGCCCCAGCGGTTCAGCGAGGAACTCACGTGCAGCAGCTTGAGCGCGAAGCTGTTACTGTCCTGGAAATCGCTTTGCAGTTCGAGGCCGACGCGCACGCGGTTGCGCGTCCACTCCGCCTCGCTGGTGCGGATCAGCACATTGCGCTCGCCGAAGCGGTCGTGGATTTCCGTTTCGACGCGGGCCAGGTCGCCACGGCCATACAGGCTGGCGGCGGCGTCGCGGATCTGCGCCTTGGTGAAGGGCTGGCCTTCCACCAGGCCGCTCTGCGCGCGCAGGATGGCGGTGTTGATCTCGCCCTGTCCGGCAATCTCCACCTTGCCCAGCGGGCGCGCATGGTCGTCCAGCGCGGGCGCGGCCAGGCGGCGGCGCTCGAAGGCGATGAAGTCGCTGTCGTTCAGTGCCAGATGGGCCAGGCGCGGTGCCAGCGCGCGCGCCGCCGCCATGCCGGCCTTCATGGCGTTATCGTGCAGTTCAAAGTCGAGGAAGCTGATGCCGCTCAGGTCGGGCGCGATCAGAATATCCTCGGCGCGCAACTCCTTCAGCGAGCGCTGCACGTTCTGTTCGGTCAGGATCTGCAGCATCTGGTTGGCGACGTCGAGCGCGCTGTCCAGCTCCGACTCCGGCGCCAGCGGCGTGCCGACATTGACGGCGATGACCACGTCGGCGCCCATATCGCGTGCCAGGTCGACCGGCAGATTGCGTACCAGGCCGCCGTCGACCACCAGGCGGTGGTTGATGCGCACCGGCGCGAACACGCCCGGCACGGCCAGCGAAGCGCGCATGCTCAGAAACAGCGGCGTGTCCTTCAAGTCCACCAGTTCGCCCGTCACCAGGTCGGAAGCGACCGAACGGAAAGGCAAGGGCAGCTGGTCGACCGCGGTATCGCGCGTGCCGGACGGCAGCAGGCGGTCCAATGCCATCTCCAGCGCGGCATTGCTGGCGGCGGCCGGCGGCAGGGTCGCGCCCTTCTTGCTGACGCCGAATTCGAGGCGGGACGGCAGGCGCACGTCTTCCTCGCGGCGGCGGAAACTCAGTTCGTCGCGCGGCGAGCGGTCGGCCATCACGCGGTTCCAGTCGGTCTTGCGCGCCAGATGCTCCAGCTCCTCGACCGAGGCGCCGGCGGCGAAGGCGCCGCCCACCACGCTGCCCATACTGGTGCCGACCACGATATCGATCGGTACCTGCAGCTCCTGCAGCACGCGCAGCACGCCGATATGGGCGAAGCCGCGCGCGCCGCCGCCGGACAGCACCAGCGCCACGCGCGGCCGCTTGCCGTCCGCCGGCGCCTGCCGCACATATTGCGTCGCTGGGACGGCCAAGGGCAGCAGCGCCGGCAGCGGGGCCTGCGCGGCCGTGCGCGGCAGCGGCATGGGCGGCAGCAGCACGGCGTCCGGCCGGGTCTGGGCTTCGACGGGCATTTGGGCGTGGGTTGGCGCTGCAAGCGCCAGGGCGCAGCACAGCAGCAGGAAGCGGAACGGCTTCATGGGGCTCTCCAGATGGTCAGCAGAGTGGCCTGCATGGTGGGGTGGTACATTCTAGCCCGGCCGCGCGGCCGGGCTGTGCGGCGCAGGCTTACTGCAGCTGCGGCGGCGCGTTGCCGGGCGGCGGCGTGACCACGCGCTGCGGCGGCGCGGTCAGGATGGGACCTGGCGCGGGTTCGGCGGGACCGCCCGTCATCGGCGACTGCGGCGGCGCGTTGGGGGCGGGCGGCATCGGTTGGCCGGGCTGGCCAGGCAGCGGCGGCGCCAGCGTGGCAGCGCCTGCGCTATCCAGCGGCATCAGGTCGACGCGCTTTTGCACGCCGCCTTCCTGCAGCAGCACGAAGCGCGGCTGCACGTCTTTCACCGTCACGCCGGACACCACCTCGGCACCCACCGGGAAGGCCTTGGCCGGCTGGCTGTCGGTGGCAATGATGGCCACGCTGCCGCGTCCATTGGCCGCCGCCACCACGCCGCGCAGCTGGTAACTGCTGGCCGCCGCCACCGCGACCTCGCCGCCGAACAGGCCGCGCGCGCTGTCGATCTGCGGGCCGGCCGCTGCCTGCACCGGCGGCGCGGCGATCGGACGCTGGGGCGGCTTATACAGTTGCAGGCCCCAGTAAGCCAGCGAGGCCGATAAAGCCGCCACCGCGGCCACCGTGCTAATCAAGGGCAAACGCTTCAATTCTTTTCTCCAGTATCAGCGCACCAGCTGATTGATTTCGATAATGGGCATCAGCACCGCCAGCACGATCAGCAGCACCACCAGGCCCATGGTCAGGATCAGGGCCGGCTCCAGCAGGCCGGCGATGGTCAGGGTCCGCCGTTCCAGGTCCGCTTCCTGCGCGGTGGCCGCGCGCTCCAGCATGCTCGGCAGCTCGCCGGTGATTTCGCCGGCCCGTATCATGTGCACCAGCATGGGCGGGAAATGCTTTTGCGCCGACAGCGCGCGCGCCAGGCTGACGCCTTCGCGCACGGCGTCGCTGGCTTCCTGCACCAGGTTTTTCATGGCCACGTTGTTGAGCGTATCGCGGCTGGTTTCCAATGCGCGCAGGATCGGCACGCCGGAACCGGTGGTAATGGCCAGCGTGCTGGCGAAACGCGCCGTGTTCAGGCTGCGTTCAAACTTGCCGTACAGCGGCGCGGTCAGCAGCCAGGTATGCCAGCGCGTCTTGAGCGCGATATTCTGCAGCGCGCGGCGCCAGGCCCACCAGGCGCCGCCCAGCGCCACCGCCACCAGGATGCCGTAATGGCGGGTGAAGTCGGACACCGCCAGCATCATCACCGTCAGGAAGGGCAGCTTCTGCTTGGTGTTGGCAAACACCGAGACGATCTGCGGCACCACATAGGTCAGCAGGAAGATGACGATGGCGAAAGCCACCACGGTCACGATGCCGGGATACAGGAAGGCCAGCTTGACCTTCTGCATCAGGGCATTGCGCCGCTCGATATAGTCGGCCAGGCGCGACAGCACGCGCGAGAGCTGGCCGATCTGCTCGCCCGACGCCACCAGGGCGCGGTAGATTTCCGGGAAGTCGCGCGGATGGCGGCTCAGCGCATCGGACAGCGAGGAACCGCCCATCACTTCGGAGCGGATGGAGGCGATCAGGTCGCGCACATAAGTGCGTTCGGCCTGCTCCAGCAAGGCGGTAAACGCCTGCTCCAGCGGCAGGCCCGCTTCCAGCAGGCTGGCCAGCTGGCGCGTGAACAAGGCTTGTTCGACGGTGCTCAGGCGCTCGCCCAGGCCGCGCCGGGTGGCCGCGCCGCTGGCGTCAACCTGGGTCGCGATGGCGTCCACCTTGATCGGCACCAGGCCTTGCGCGCGCAGGTCGGAGCGCGCCGAACGCGCGCTGTCGGCATTGACCACGCCTTTCCGGGTGGCGCCGCCCGCATCCACGGCTTCATAACGGAAGGCTGGCATGGTTTAGTCCTTGGTAACGCGCAGCAGCTCGGCCGGCGTGGTGGTGCCGTTCGCCAGCCAGCGTTCGCCGTCCTGGCGCATGGTGTGCATGCCGTCGTTCTGGGCCACGGTGCGGATCTCGGCCTCGGACGAGCGGTCGTGGATCTGGGCGCGGATCTGCTCCGTGGTCTGCAGCAGCTCGTAGATGCCGACCCGGCCCTGGTAACCCGTGTTGCCGCACTGCTCGCAGCCGACGGCGCGCCATTCACCATGCTCGAAGCTCTTGCAGGCGCCGCACAGCTTGCGCACCAGGCGCTGGGCCAGCACGCCCAGCAGCGAGGACGAGAGCAGGAAGGGTTCGATGCCCATGTCCAGCAGACGGGTGACGGCGGCGGCCGAATCGTTGGTGTGCAGGGTGGCCAGCACCAAGTGGCCGGTGAGCGAAGCCTGCACCGCGATCTGCGCCGTTTCCAGGTCGCGGATCTCGCCGATCATGATCACGTCCGGATCCTGGCGCAGGATGGCGCGCAAGGCCTTGGCGAAGGTCATGTCGATGCGGGCGTTGACCTGGGTCTGGCCGACGCCGGGCAGGTCGTACTCCACCGGGTCTTCCACCGTCATGATATTGGTGGTGCTGGAATTCAGCAGCGACAGGGCGGCGTACAAGGTGGTGGTCTTGCCGGAGCCGGTCGGCCCGGTCACCAGCACGATGCCGTGCGGCTGCTTGAGCAGGCCGTTGAACTGGCCCAGCATGCCGTCGCTCATGCCCAGATGCTGCAGGTCGAGACGGCCCGCTTCCTTGTCCAGCAGACGCAGCACGGCGCGTTCGCCGTGGCCGGTCGGCAGCGTGGAGACGCGCACGTCGACCGGCTTGCCGCCCACGCGCAGGGTGATGCGGCCGTCCTGCGGCAGGCGCTTTTCGGCGATGTCCAGCTGGGCCATGATCTTGATGCGCGAGATCAGCGAGCCGTGGATGGCCTTGCGCGGCCGCACGATGTCGCGCAGGGCGCCGTCGACGCGGAAGCGCACCACCGAGGTCTGCTCGAAAGGCTCGATGTGGATGTCCGAGGCGCCGTCGCGCAGCGCTTGCGTCAGCAGCGCGTTGATCATGCGGATCACGGGCGCATCGTCCGAGGATTCCAGCAAGTCCTCGATGGCCGGCACGTCCTGCAGCAATTTGGTCAGATCGAGGTCGGCGTCGAATTCGTCGGCCACTTGCGAAACATCGCCGCCGGCGCCGGCATAGGCGCCGGCAATGGCGGCGTCCAGATCGGCGCGCGGCAGGGTCTTGATGCGGATGCGGCCGAAGCGGCGCGACACTTCGGCGATGGCGGCCGGCGCGGTGGCGCCGCACACCAGCACATCGACCGTGTGCTCGGCTTCCTCGCCGGGCCGGGCCAGCAGCAGGAAGTCGCGGGCGAAGGCGAAAGGCAGGAGGTTGCTCATTATTTGCGCTGGTCCGCGTCGGTTGGAGTGGCCGGCTGGGCGACCGGCACGGCGGCGCCAGGCGCGACGTTGCCGCGCTGCGGCTGCGGCGGCAGGGGCGGCACCGGCGAGGCCAGCATGCCCTGGCCGGCGGCCGGCTGGCCGTTCTGCAGCACCGGCAGCAGCGGACGGCCGACGTCCTTCAGCAGCGGCGTGTCGTTCGGCTTGTATTCCTGCTCCGAGGTGCGCATATAGTCGTAGCGGTCGGTGGTCAGGCTGATGCTCTGCTCGCGGCTGCGCACCACCACCGGACGCAGGAAGATCATCAGATTGGTCTTCTTGCGGCCGCGGTTCTGGTACTTGAACAGATTGCCGATCACGGGGATGTCGCCCAGGCCGCGCACCTTCTCCACATTGTCGTTGGTCTTGTCTTCGATCAGGCCACCCAGCACGATGATCTGGCCGTCATCGGCGATCACATTGTTTTCCAGGGTGCGCGTGTTGAGCGTCAGGCCATTGGTGACCGGCGCCGAGGCGTCCACCGAGGAAGTCTCATGGTAGATGGCCAGCTTGACGGTGCCGCCTTCGGAAATCTGCGGCCGCACTTTCAGCGTCACGCCGATATCCTTGCGGTCAATCGTCTGGAACGGGTTGTTATTGGTGCCGGAGGAAGTGGTGAACTGGCCGGTCAGGATCGGCACGTTCTGGCCGACGCGGATCATGGCCAGCTCGTTGTCCAGGGTCAGCATATTCGGTGTGGACAGAATGTTGGCGTTGCCGTCGTTTTCCAGCGAGTGCGCCACCGCGCCCAATCCCAGCTTGCCGTCGGCCAGTTGCTTGAACACGCCGATGGTCAGGCCGTTGCCGGGCGGGGCCAGTTTGCCGCTGCGCGAGCCGGCATACAAAGTCGCCAGATTATTGGGGCCGGCAGTCATGGACTGCAGGCCGCCGATGCGGTAGGTGCTCTTCTCGTTGCCGCTCAGGCCCACCCACTGCACGCCGAATTCGGACGCCTTCTCGGCGCTCAGCTCGACGATCAGCGCTTCGATGTAGACCTGGGCGCGGCGCATGTCGAGCTGGTCGATCACCGCGCGCAGATTGCGGTAGACCGCGTCGGGCGCGGTGATGATCAGGGTGTTGGTCGAAGCGTCGGCCTGGATGAAGCCGGCGCCGCCGGTCGAACCCTGGCTGCGGTTGCCGCCGCCGGTCAGGGCCGGGTTGGTCGGACCGCCGGTGCCGCCGCTGCCGCCCTGGTTAAAGCTGCTGCCCTGCGTGTTCTGTCCCTGCTGGTTGCCTTGCTGCGACAGGCTGCCCGCCGCGCTGGCGGCATTGCCGGTCAGGCCGCCGGCCGAGCTGTCGCCGGCCATCACGGCGCGCAGGGTTTCGGCCAGCTTCACCGCCTCCGCGTTCTTCAGATAGACCACGTGCACATTGCCCAGCTCCGTGGTGGGCTGGTCCAGCTTGGCGATCAGGGACTTGGCCAGGTTGGCGCGCGCCGCCCCCGGCGCCCGCAGCACCAGGGAATTGGTGCGCGGATCGGCCAGCACGGTGACCTTGCCGCTGTCGCCGCCGGAGCCGGCGCTCGGCTCCATCAACTTGTTGATCATGGTCGCCAGGTCGCTGGCGATGGCGTGGCGCACCGGGATCACATCCAGGTCGGTGGCGGCCGGCGCGTCGAGGGCGGCGATGATCTTGGACAGGCGCTTCAGATTGTCGGCGTAGTCGGTGATGACCACGGTGTTGTTGCCTGGGTTGGCGTTGATGGTGTTATTGGGCGTGATCAGGGGACGCAGCACCGTCACCACATTGGTGGCCGCCTCGTAATTCAGGTGGAAGACCTGGGTCGCCACCTGGTCGCCTTTGAGCACGGCGCCGCCGGTGCCGATCTGGGTCGGGCTGGCCTGCAGCTTGGCCTCCGCTTCCGGCACCACCTTGGCGTAGCCGTCGCCGCTGACGATGGCAAAGCCCTGCAGGCGCAGCGCGGAAGTGAGCAGGCTGAATGCCTGCGACTTGCTGATCGACTTTTCCGACACCAGGGTCAGCGTCCCCTTCACGCGCGGGTCGATCAGGAAGGTGATATTGGTGTAGTGGCCGACCGCCTTGATGACGGACTCGATATCCGCATTGACGAAGTTCAGCGCCGCCTCATCGTTGGGGGCGGCCCATGCCGGCGCCACGGCGGGCGCCATCGCGCAGCACAGCAGCACGGCAGCACTCAGGCGGCGCAGGGCAGGAATGGTGTGTTTGCTAGCAGACTGTTTTTTCATTTTTATCTGAACTCTAATGCGATGATGTTTTTACCGCCAACCATACGGCGCTGGCCCAGAAGGTTAAGCAGATTGCCCAGGGTTTCTTCATATCCGCCGGCCGCTTCGGCCTGACCGGAAAATTGCAGGCGGCCCTGATTCAGGCTGCCGGAACCGCTCAACAGCAGCGGTCCTTTGACGGAACTCAGTGTCAGGCCGGCGTTCTGGCCTTGCCAATCCAGCGCCAGCTGGTAGCTGCCCAGCGGCCGGATCGGCGACAGGCGCGACGACATCTCCTGCATCTCCAGCGTGGTGCGGCCGTTCACGGCCAGCTGCTGGCCATTCAAGGCCAGCTCCAGCGCCGTCCACGACAGGCGCATCTGGCCGCTCGGCGCCAGGGTGTTCAGGGGCGCGCCCAGGCCGGCCAGGCCATCGGCCGGCAGGATCAGGGCGGCGGGGCTGAGCCGCCACTGCTTCCAGCTGCCGCGGAAATTCACCGGCTGGCTCAAGGCCTGCGGGTTTTCCAGCACCAGGTCCACACTGCCAAACAGCACCAGCGGCGAAATCTTCCAGCTGAAGCGCCCCGGCAGCAGCGGCGTCACCGCCCCCTTGCCGCTGGCCGCCCCGCCAATAAAGGCCGAACCGCGCCACAGCGTACCTTGCGCATCGCCCAAGGTCAAACGTCCACCACTCTGCTCTTCCACCAGCTGCGCCACCCAGCTGGCCGGGAAGCACGCCAGCACCGTCGCCAGCACGCTCAGCCCCACCGCCAGCAACCATAAAACCAGACGCTTCATCGGGCCACGCCGCTCTGATGCAGCGTCACCGCCGCATCCACCATGCCGGCCGCGCTTTGCGCCGTGACCGTGGTTTCCTGCACCGTCAGCTGATTCTCGCGGCGCACCGCATCCAGCCAGGTCACCAGGCCGGCAAAGGCCACGCCCTTGAATTCCAGCTTGGCATACTCGCCCGTGACCATCACGTTCTGCGCCGTCAGGCCGCGCACCTGCAGGCTGCTGTTGATGCTTTCGCGCGACATCGGCGGCGGCGGCACGGACGGCTGGCCGTTCAGGGCCGCCGCTTCCACCGCCAAGGCTTGCAGCTCGGCGGCCTGCTGGCGCAGCTCGGGCAGTTCCTTATTGAGTTTCGCGCGGCCGCTCAGGGCCGGGTCGATCAGCAGGACGTAAAACAGGGCCAGGCCCACCACCGCGCCGCCGATGCCCAGCAGCTTGCGCTCCTGCTCGGTGCGCGCATTCCAGAACTCGCTGGCCCGCGTTTGGTACTGGGCCAGGCTAGTGCGCAATGAACTCATGATTTTCCTCCCGCGCTGATCTTCCAGATGCCTGGCGCGGTTTCGGTCAGCGCCAGTTTGCGCCCGGCCAGCGCGGCCTTGACCTGGGCCAGGCCGTTGGCGTCCACGCTGTCCGGCTTGAGTTTGACGGTCAGGCTGCGTTCGCGGTATTCGATGCTGGCGGCGATATCGTGGCGCGCCAGGCCGGCCAGCGCTTCGCCGAAGGCGGCGCTGAGGGCGGTGAACTCGTCCGGCGCGACTTCGCCGCTATTGGCCTTGGCCAGCGCGATGTTCTTGCGCATCTGGGCCGCCGGGTCGAGGATCACCGCCTCTTTCGGATAGGCGGCGCGGAAGGTCTGGGTCATGGCCTGGCGCACGGAATCGGCCTCGCGCTTCAGGCGCAGCCACTCGATATTCATGCCCGCCACATTCACCAGCACGGCCAGCGCGGCAAAGCGCAGCGGCCAGCGCCAGCGCTGCCATTTGCGCGCCTGGGTGCCGCTCAGGGCAGACAGGCCGACCGCCAGGTCGATCTGCAGGCCGCGCGCGGCGGCGATCCAGTGCGCCCAGTGCTCTTCTTCCAGCGTGATGCCGGGATGGTTGGCCAGCAGCGGCTCGTACTGGGCGCGCAGGGCGGCCGGCAGATACAGGGTGATCGGAGTATCACCGGCCAAGGCGCGCAGGGTGTGCAGGGCGCTGTCGGCGTCGATGGCGACGGTCATGCCCAGTCCCTGGTATTGGGACTGGCGCAGCGCCAGCTCCAGCGCGCCGTCGGCCGGGGTCAGCGCGGCCGAGACGGCGCCTGGCTCCAGGGGCAGGCAAAGCTGGGCAGGCAGGGCCGAGACGCTGTGTGCGCCCTGGGCCACCACGGCCTGCACCAGCACGTCCAGCCAGGCGCGCTGCGCCACGGCCACGGTGCGTTCGCTTTCCTCGGCCTGGGCCGGGGCAATCGCCAATGCGCAATCGGCCGGGTCGCCCAGCACCTGTTCTTCGACCAGGCCGGGCAAGGCCGCTTTCAGGCGCGCGCCGCTCAGCGGCGGCACTTTCACGCGCAGCAGGCTGACGTCGGAAGCGGCCAGTAGCAGCACCACGCGGCGCGCGCCGGCCACCACGCTGGCCAGGTTGCCGGGCGCGCCCGCGCCCTGCTGCATCACATTGCCGCCCTCGCCCACCAGCGCGAACTGGCAGTTGTGCAGCGCGCCGCTGTCGGCGGCGCCGCGGGCCGGATAGCGTATGTATAGAGTTGTCAAAGAATCTCGCTTTCGTTGATTGCTGCCCTGCTCTCAATATTCCCTAGTCCAGACCACCGATGCGCGCCAGCCCTTATTCTGGTCTTCGCGGAAGATCAGCGTCTGGGCGTTCAGCGCTGCGCGGTCCAGCAAGATGCGGCTTTGCACCAGGAAGTAGGTACTTTTGGCGTCGTGCGCCGCCGCAACGACTTTGTCCGGCATTGATTCTTTCAAGTACCGATCAAACCCTTCCTTATCGGCAAACGGCGTCCGCTTGCGGAATTCCACCCAGGCCTTTGCGTGCGACACCGTAGCATCCGGAACCAGCGCCGCCAGCAGCTCGGCCGGCGCGGTGTTCACATTGAGCGGCGTCTGCACCGGCAGCACGATGACAAAATCGCGCAGCTTTTCCACGGTATTCGCATCGATGCCCTTCACCGCCAGCAGATCCTCCACCCGCATCAGCGGCATCGGCTCTTCGCCGTTTCCGCTCAAAGGCTGGTTCGGGGTGCCGCTGATGGCCTGCGACTGCGCCACATAATCGGCGATCAAGGGCGCCAGACTGGGATTCAACTGCAAGTTCACCAGCAGCTGCGTGAACATCTGCAGCTCTTCCTTCTTTTTCTGGCCAGGCGTATTTTTATCGGCAAGATTAATCAGATTGTAACGCGACTGGGCGTCCTGAATCTGCCCCGACAGGCTGGCATCGTAGCTTTCGTTCTGCAGGCGCTCGCGTTCCACGTACTGATCGAGGCGGGTTTCGGCCAAGGGCGTGGCCCAGACCCCGTTCAAGGTGACCGCTCCCCGGTTGTCCAGGCCATCCTGGCGCAGGATCAGGCGCGCCCAATCCAGGGCTCCGCGCAGAATCCAGCGCGTCTGCAGGTGCAGGCGCTGGTTTTCCATCGACCGCACCTGCACCTGCTGCTGCCAGAACAGGCTGGCGACGATGGTCACGGCAAGGGTGGTCAGCAGCAAGGCCGTAACCACGGCCACGCCGCGCTGGCGGGAAAGGCGCGGCATCCTCATTTGGCTCCCAGCAGGAAGACTTTGACCAAGGTATTCGGCAGATTATTCAACCGCAGCGCGATTTCCAGGCCTTCGGGACCGACCTGCGCGGGAGGCGTAACGCCACCTGGGCCACCCCCACCGCCTGAGCCGCCGGAATTGGCAGCCTGGCCACTGCCCAGCGCGCGCCAGTTGCCGGCCTCCCACACCCGCACCGCCAGCGACTGCACCTCGGACTGCAGAGCGATACCGGGCGTGGTATCGGCATGGCCGACGCTGGCCTGCCACAGCGCGTCGAGCTGGGCCAGGTCGCGCGTGCCGCGCGATTCGCGCCGCGTCAGCACGCCGTCGCGCAGGCGGTAAGCCACCACCATCATCTGCGTCGCCGCATTTTCCGGCGACGAGGTGCGCACCAGGGTCAGTCCTTCGCTGTCGGCCACCAGGTTTTCGCGCTGCTGCAGCAGCTCCTTGCTGGCCAGTTGTTCCAGGTCGCTCTCCATCTGGGCGAAGGCCAGCTGCATGCCGCGCGCCTGTTCCATCTGCCCGGTCAGGGTTTGGCGCGAGCGCACAATGCCGTCCAGGCCACGCCAGCCCAGCACCGCCACGATGGCCAGCACGGCGATCGCCACCAGCAGCTCGACCAGGGTGAAACCGGAGCGGGAGAAGCGGCGCGCCATCAAAGCTCCCTCATCACCAGTTGCACCAGCTTGATGATGCGGCGCTCGGGCTGGCGGATGTCATACACGCTGACCTCGACCCGGCGCAGCAGCGGATTGGGACTGGCGATCACCTCTTCCACGCAGCTCAGCTGCAGATCGCCCTGCGGGCATTCGAAGCTGGTCTTGCCGACGGCGGGAAAGACCTTGCCCAGGCGGATCTGCACCAGGCGGTTCTCGGCCGACCAGGTGGCCATCATGGCCGAGCGCAGGCCGTCGCTGTTCTGGGTCAGGCTGCCGATGGCGCGCAGCGAGGCGCCCAGCGCGGTGACGACGATGGCCAGCGCCACCAGCACTTCCAGCAGGGTGAAGCCGCGCGCGGCAGACCGGGGGCGGAAGGCGCGCATCTTATTCAACGGTGAAATGGCCGATGCCGTCGGCGCGGATGGCGACGCTGGCGTCGCCGTTGACGAAGGTCAGCACGAAGGGCTTGTCCACCGGCTCGCGGCCGAAAACGACGCGCAGATTCGAGCCGGGCAGATTGGTAGGCGGATCGAGCAGCAGGGTCATGGGACTGAATTTGAACTGGCGCTCGCGCAGCATATCGTCCTGGGCCAGCGGCTCCCAGCTGCGCTCATTGCGCACCAGGAAGCGGTAGCTCTCCTGGCTGGCCTCGAAGGCGATGGGACGGTTGCGCACGATGGCTTCGTCGCGCGCCAGCTGCAGCAGCAAGGCGACGCGCTGCGCCTCCTGCTCCATGTTCTGGCGCAGGCTGGGCGCCGCGTTCAGCGACACCAGACCGAGCGTGATGCCGAGGATGACCATCACCACCAGCAGCTCGATCAGGGTAAAGCCTCGCTGGCGGTTCGCCATGGCCGTCGGGGATCAGTTGTCCCAGGAGCCGATGTCGGCGTCTTCGCCGGCACCGCCAGGCTGGCCGTCGGCGCCCAGCGAGAACACGTCGATCTCGCCTTTCACGCCGGGGGACAGGAACTGGTAAGGGTTGCCCCAAGGGTCTTTCGGCATTTTTTCCAGATAGCCGCCGGCTTTCCAGCCATTCGCGGCCGGGCCGGCAGTAGGCTTGGTGAGCAGCGCCTGCAAGCCTTGCTCGGTGGTCGGATAGCGGCTGTTATCCAGCTTATAGAGCTTGAGCGACTGCATGATGGTGGCGATATCGACCTTGGCCGCGGCCACTTTCGATTCGCTGGTGCGGCTCAGCAGCTTGGGCACGACCAGAGCGGCCAGCACGCCCATGATGACGACAACCACCATGATTTCGATCAGGGTGAAGCCGCGCGCGCGGCGGACGGTACGGTGCTTCAGGTTTTTCATAAGATACGGTTCGGGTTGATAATCGGAACAGATTGACAGGTCCACAAGTATAAGACGGAATCGCCGCGCCGCCTATGGCAAAACATGCGGACCTGCACTCCGGCCGCCAGCGGCAGCCGGATGGGCCTCAATCGCGCTGGCGGGCGCCGGCCGAAATGCGCTGCAAAGCCGCCTCGTTGCCGCCCGCCGCGATATTGCTGGACACTGCTTCCCGCGCCTTCAGCTGCGGCGCCGCCGCCACAAACGGCTGGATGCCCAGCGCCTGATCCACCTCCTGCGGGTAGATCAGATAGCCGCGCGTGATGACCGCCGCCACCTTGCGCACATCGCCGATATCCTTGGTCGGGTCGCCATCGACCAGCACCAGGTCGGCCAGTTTGCCCGGCGTGACGCTGCCGCGTTCATGGCTGGTGCGGGTGTAGCGCGCACCGTTGCGGGTAGCGATTTGCAAGGCTTCAACCGGTTTCAGGCCCGCTTTCACCAGCATTTCCAGCTCGGCCTGCAGGGTGAAGCCGGCCAGTTCGTCGGTGCCGGCCACGATCGGCACGCCGGCGCGGTGCAGGCGGCCGACGAATTCCACCATCTTGGCGTAGGACTTGCGGTAGCGCTGCAGGGTCGCCTCGTCGGCGATTTTCATGGTGCCGACGTGGAAGCCGCGCTGCACATCGGGCGGCATATGCTTGGCGATCGGCGCGAACGGCTCGTTCATCTCGCCATCCTTCTGCTTGAGGAAGGCGAAGGTGGCCAGGGTCGGGTCGATCACGGTCTGCTTTTTCTTCAGCGTGACGATGAATTTCTGCACCGCGGCCGAATCGAAGTCCAGGCCCGCCACTTTCTCCGACGGCAGGATGAAGCGTTCCAGAGTGCGCGTTTCCGTGGCCGGCGTGACCAGGAAGTTCAGCATCACCTGGTTGATGTGCTGGATCTCGTCATAGCCGGCATCCAGCGCATCCTGGGCGCGCAGGCCGGCCGGGATGTGGCCGGAGACGCGCAAGCCGCGCTGGTGGGCATAGGCCACCGTCTCCTTCAGAATGGCTTTGGGGAAGGAGTTATAGATCTTCAGCTGCGGGTAGCCATGCTCGGTATACCAGTCGATGGCGTTCTTGGCCTGCTCCAGATTCTTGATCACGAAGCCGCTATTCGCCGAATACGGGCTTTCCCCTTCCAGGAAGCCGGCCGGCACCACCTGCGGCGACAGCAGGCGACCGGCCGCCGTGCCGTCCAGGATCTGCTGCATCTTGGCGTTGTCGTTGCCCATATCGCGCACCGTGGTCACGCCGGCCGCCAGATTCAGGCCGCCTTCCCAGCGCCCCACATGGCCGTGCATATCGAACAGGCCGGGCAGCAGCACGCGGCCGGCGGCGTCGATCTCGGCCACCGCGCCGCGCACCGGCGAGCCGGCCGGCAGCACAGCGGTGATGCGGCCGCGCAGCACATACACATCGGAGGCCGCGCCCAGCACCGCCTTCTCGCTGTCGAAGACGCGCGCATTGCGCACCACGGTCAGGCCGGGCAGCGGATGCTGCAGCTTGGCCGCCAGTTCCACCAGCATCTGGTCCTCGGCCTTCTGCTGACGCTCGCCCAGCAGCTTGCCGCTGGCTTGCCAGCCCTCTTCCACCGCCGTGAAGGCGCCCGGCACCACCACCGCGAACAGGCGCGGCTTCTCGCCCGTGGTGGCCCAGTAGAATTGCGGCGACAGGCCAAGGCCGGTCTGGGCCAGCAGTTGCACGGTCTGGGTCTTGCCGTCGGCACTGACCACCTGCACCTCGTCCAGCTTGCGCTGGCTCAGCGTGCCCGAAGGCAGCAGCGGCAATTGGTCGCCTGCTGCCGCCAGCGCCGTGATCGAGGCCGACGTCACTTCAAAGCTGGAGTTCAGCGGCACATAGATGGCGGCGCCGTCCACGCTGGTGCTGCCCTGCTCCGTGGTCGACTTCCAACTGGCTTGGCGGCCCTCGCGCGCGAAACGCTCATCCACCACCGAACCGAAGGTCGAGCTGCCTTTCACCGCATAAGACGTCATGGTGCCGTCGGCAGCCAGGCGGAATTCCTCGTTCAGCTCCGGGCCGCGGCCATTGTCCTTGTAGATGAAGCGCACCTTGGTCAGGCCATCGTCCCCGCGCTCGACCACCTGTTCGCCGGTCTGCTTGCCGTTTTCGGCAAGGATCAGATACTTCGTCGTCTGTGCTGCCTGCGCCTGCGCGCCAAAGGCACTGGCGATCGCCAGCGCCAATACTGCGGGAACTCGCTTCATCGGTCTCGTCTCCTGAGAGGGGTTTAGGTTTTTTATGCGTGCTGCTGGCCGCACACCGGACAGTCGGCGTTGCGGGCGATACGGATACTGGTCCATTCCATATGCAGGCCATCGAGCAGCAGCAGGCGGCCGGCCAGCGATTCGCCGATGCCCATCAGCAGCTTCAGCGCTTCGGCGGCCTGCATGGCGCCGACCACGCCCACCAGCGGCGCGAACACGCCCATGGTGGAACAGGCCACGTCCTCGAAGGCCTGGTCTTGCGGGAACAGGCAGGAATAGCAGGGCAACTCGCCGCCGCGCGGATCGAAGACGCTGATCTGGCCATCGAAGCGGATCACGGCGCCCGAGACGAGGGGCACGCGCTGCGCCACGCAGGCGCGGTTGACGGCATGGCGGGTCTGGAAATTGTCGGTACAGTCGAGCACCACATCGGCCTGCGCCACCAGTTCGCGCAGGCGCGCCTCATCGGCGCGTTCGCACAGCGCTTCAATGGCGATGGTGGGATTGATGGCGCTTAAGGTCTGGGCCGCCGACGCGGCCTTGGGCTGGCCCACGCGCTCGGTCGTGTGGGCGATCTGGCGCTGCAGATTGGTGAGGTCGACCGTATCGTTGTCGACCAGGGTCAGGCGGCCCACGCCGGCCGAGGCCAGGTACATGGCGGCCGGCGAACCCAGGCCGCCGGCGCCGATCATCAGTACCCTAGCCGCCAGCAGCTTCTGCTGGCCCTCGATGCCGATTTCATCGAGCAGGATATGGCGCGAATAGCGCAGCAGCTGGGTGTCATCCATTGCTTATTTCTTCGCCGCCTTCTCTTCCGGTTTGGCGGCGGCTGCCACGGGGGCGTCCGCCTTGGCCAGCTTGACCGGCAAGCCTTTCAGGTGGTTCAAAGCCTGGGCCAGCGGGAAGTCTTCCTTGCTGCCGAATTCGATCGGCTTGTGCTTCTTGGCCAGGGCCAGGATGCGCTGCTCTTCCTCCAGCTCATCGACGCGGCCGTTGCGGCTCTTCACTTCTTCCTCGCCATTGCCGTTGGCCAGATGCTTTTCCAGGTCGGCTTCGCGCAGGCGCAGGCTGTCCAGGCCTTCGCCGTCAACCGTATCGTCGATCGCCATATCCGGCACGATGCCCTTGGCCTGGATGGCGCGGCCGTTCGGCGTATAGTAGCGCGCGGTGGTCA
Source organism: Massilia sp. BJB1822 (assembly GCF_013369485.1). Taxonomy (GTDB): domain Bacteria; phylum Pseudomonadota; class Gammaproteobacteria; order Burkholderiales; family Burkholderiaceae_D; genus Rugamonas. The sequence goes on along the minus strand of NZ_JABWEB010000001.1, from coordinate 750,259 downwards.
GCTTGACGGCGGTATCGGCGGTCAGCTGGCGCAGGGTCTGCACCGAGCCCTTGCCGAAGGTCTGGCTGCCCATGATGGTGGCGCGCTTGTAGTCCTGCAGGGCGCCGGCCACGATCTCGGAGGCGGAAGCCGAGCCGGAATTGACCAGCACCACCAGCGGCACGGATTTCAGCGCGGCCGGCAGTTTTTGCAGCGGGTCGCCAGGGTGGCGGCCGGCATAGAATTCGGGACGGGCATACAGGGTCTGCTTGGAATCGAGCAGCTGGCCGTTGGTGGAGACCACCACCACGTCCTTGGGCAGGAAGGCGGCCGAGACGCCGATCGCGCCCGGCACCACGCCGCCCGGATCGTTGCGCAGGTCCAGCACCATGCCCTTGATATTCGGGTTCTGGGCGTACAGGGCGGTGACTTTCTTCGCCATGTCTTCCACCGTCGGTTCCTGGAACTGGGAGATGCGCAGCCAGGCATAATCCGGCTCCACCATCTTCGCCTTCACGCTCTGCACGCGGATTTCCTCGCGCACCACGGGCACCACCACCGGCTTGTCCTCGCCCTTGCGCGACAGGGTCAGCACCAGCTTGGTGTGCGGCTCGCCGCGCATTTTCTTGATCGCCTCGTCCAGCGACAAGCCCTTCATGGGCGCGTTGTCGATGCGGGTGATCAGGTCGCCGGCCTTGATGCCGGCCTTGAAGGCGGGCGAATCCTCGATCGGCGAGACGACTTTCACATAGCCGTCTTCCATGCCCACCTCGATGCCGATGCCGACAAACTTGCCCTGCACCGATTCGCGCATCTCCTTGAAGGCTTTCTTGTCCAGGTAAACCGAGTGCGGGTCGAGCGAGGACACCATGCCGGCGATCGCTTCCTGCACCAGCTTCTTGTCGTCCACGTCTTCCACGTAGTCGGATTTGATCAGACCGAAGACGTCGGACAGCTGGCGCAGCTCCTCGAGCGGCAAGGGCGTGCCAGATTTCTGCGCAATGGCGGAAAACTGCATAGAAGCGGCCACGCCAGCCACCATACCGAGGCCGATCAGGCCCATGCTTTTGAACTTGTTGCCCATTATGCTTTCCGCGCCTTTAGAATTTCACCCACCCGGCGGGGTCGAATGCCCGGCCCTGATGCCTTAACTCAAAGTATAAACCGGTTTCCTCGTTGCCACCGGTGTTTCCCACAGCGGCGATAGGATCGCCGGCCCTGACCACGTCGCCCGGACGTTTCAGCAGGCTCTCGTTAAAGCCATACACGCTCATATACTGGCCGCCATGGTCGATCACGATCAGATTGCCGAAGCCACGCAGCCAGTTGGCGAAGACCACGCGCCCGCCTGCCACGGCATGCACTTCCGCCCCTTCGCCGGAGCGGATGAAGACGCCCTTCCAGCTCGGGCCATCGCCGCGCCGCGCGCCAAAGCGCGCCGCCAGCTTGCCCGCCACCGGTGGCCGCATCTGGCCCTTGAGGGCGGCGAAAGCGCCGTCCGGCGCGGCCGGAGCCAGCGCGATCTCGGAGGGACGGGCGGCCGGCTGCGGCGCCGGTTCCGGCGTGCGCGCCGCCACTTTCGGCTCGTCGGCGTCGATCGGGTCGGGTTTGAACGGTTTTTCGGCCGGTTTCGGCTCCACCGGCCGGGTCTCGGACGGCTTGGCGCCCGGCTTGCGGTTTTGCTGGGCCAGGCGCTCGCGCTCTTCCTTGGCGGCCTTGGCGCGGGCCAGGGCCAGCGCCTTCGCTTCGGCATCCGCCTTGGCCTTGGCGGCGCGCGCGGCGGCCAATTGCTCCTGGCGTTTCGTCTCGGCGGCGGCGGCGCGCGCCTGCTCTTCGATCAGTTTGTTCAGGCGTTCGATCAGGCCGGACATGCGCTGCTCGTCGCGTTCCAGATCGCCCGCTTCCTTGCGCTGGGCCACCAGCTTTTTCGACAGCTGGGTCAAGAGGCCGGCGCGGCGCGCCTTTTCCTGTTCCAGCACGCTTTTCTGCTGGCGTTCTTCCTGCGCGATTTCTTCCAGCTCATCCTTGGCGTTCTGCGCCTCGGCCTGATTGCTTTCCACCGCTTTCAGATTGGCGCGCAGCGATTCCAGCAGACGCGCCTGGGCCTGCGACACATAGGCCATCAATTGCAGTTCGCGGTTGATGCGGTTCGGGTTGTCGCCCGACAGCAGCAGCTTGATGCGGTCTTCATTGCCTGCCACGTATTGCTCGCGCAGCAGCTTGGCCAGCTGCTGCTTCTGCTGCGCCGTCACGCCCTGCAGGCGCGCATGCTCGGCGCCCAGCTGCTGCAGGCGGGCATTGGTCTCGCCCTGCTCGGCAGCCAGCTCGCGCAGCGAACGGTTGGCGTTGGAGATCGCCTCCTCCGATTCGGCCAGCGTGTCGGCCGCGTCGTCCTTGGCGCTCTCGGTCTTGCTGATGTCGCGCTTGAGCGCCGTCAGCTTCTGCTGCAGCGCATTGCGTTCGGTTTCGGCGGCCTGCTTTTGCTTGCTGCGCTCCGTGGGACGGGGCGCGGCGCCGGCCGGCCCGGCCGCCAGCCCCGCCAACAAGGCGGCCAGCAGCAGGGACAGCCCGCGCCGCGCGCCGGCGCGGCGGGTGAAGAACTGCATCATCGGGTTTTACTTCGCCTTGCCCTGGTTGGCCACAGCGGCTTGCGCGGCGGCGATGGCGGCGGCGTCGCCCAGATAGTAGTGGCGGATCGGCTTCAGGTCGGCGTCCAGTTCATACACCAGGGGCTGGCCGTTGGGGATGTTCAGGCCGACGATTTCCTCGTCGCTGATCCCGTCCAGCATCTTGATCAGGGCACGCAAGCTGTTGCCGTGGGCTGAGATGATGATCTGCTTGCCGGCGCGGATGGCCGGGGCGATTTCGTCGTCCCAGGCCGGCATCACGCGCGCCACGGTGTCTTTCAGGCATTCGGTCAGCGGGATGCTGTCCTTTGGCAGACCGGCGTAGCGCGGGTCGTTGAAGGAGGCTCGGTCGTCGCCCGCTTCCAGCGCCGGCGGCGGGGTGTCATAGCTGCGGCGCCAGACCAGCACTTGCGCGTCGCCGTATTTGGCGGCGGTTTCGCCCTTGTCCAGGCCTTGCAGGGCGCCGTAGTGGCGCTCGTTCAGGCGCCAGTCATGCTTGATCGGCAGGTACATCAGGTCCATCTCGTCCAGGGTCAGCCACAGGGTGCGGATGGCGCGCTTGAGTACCGAGGTGTAAGCCAGGTCGAACTTGAAACCGGCTTCCTTCAGCACCTGGCCGGCGATCTTGGCTTCGCCCACGCCTTTTTCGGTCAGGTCCACATCGGTCCAGCCGGTAAAGCGGTTTTCCAGATTCCAGGTGGATTCGCCATGACGCATGAAAACAATTTTGTACATAGAGCAATCTTTAAAAGTAAGGGAAATGGGTGGAAAGTGCTAGGCGATGCGGCTTGAGCCTGGCTTCAAGCTTCTATTTTATAATGCGCGGATTCAGTTCAACCATTGGAAAACCGTGAAATTCATTCTTGACCATATTTTTCTGATCGCCATCGTCGTGTTGTCGGGCGGCGCCCTGCTCGCTCCACTCCTCACCCAGCGCGGGAAAAAAGCCACCCCGCTGGAGGTGACGCAGTTGATAAACCGCGGTAAAGCCACCATTGTGGATGTACGCGACGCGGCAGCCTTTGCCGGCGGCCATCTGCCGGATGCCAAGCATATCCCGGTGGCCGAGCTGGCCAAGCGCAGCGGCGAGCTGGAGAAGTTCAAGAGCAAGACCATTGTCGTCGTATGCGAAAAAGGCGCGCGCGCTCCGGCCGCCGCCAGCATCCTGGGCAAAGCCGGTTTCGGCGATGTGGTCGCGCTCGAAGGCGGCCAAGCCGCCTGGCAAAGCCAAGGCCTGCCGCTGAAAAAATAAGCACGTTCAAGAAAACAAGGAATCCGCCATGACCGCGAATGTCACGATGTACACCACCGCCGTTTGCCCCTACTGCGTGCGCGCCGAGCGCCTGCTGGAAGCCAAGGGCGTGACGCAGATCGACAAGATCCGCGTCGATCTCGACCCGGCCCAGCGCCAGCTGATGATGGAAAAGACCGGCCGCCGCACCGTGCCGCAAATCTATATCGGCGAGACCCATGTGGGCGGTTTCGACGACCTGCACGCGCTGGACCAGGCAGGCGGTCTGACCCCCTTGTTAAACGGCCAATAAGCACCAGATAGCAAGATGGATCAAGCCAACGCCATGCCGCAGGGCGGAAAACGTTGGCAGCCATATTGGTTTTGATACAATTGCCGTCGCGTTTGATTTGGGCTGCCAAGCCTGGCCAAGCACTTAAACCATATCCGGGCGTCGAGCCCCTATCACATCGAAAGCGTTTCCATGTCTGACGAAAACCTGCAACCCGTATTCCAAATCCAACGCGTCTACCTGAAAGACATGTCGCTGGAACAGCCGAACTCCCCAGCCATCTTCCTGGAACAGGATGCGCCGACCATCGAAGTGGCGCTGGACGTGGGCGCCGAGCCGCTGGCCGAAGGCATCTACGAATCGACCGTGACCATCACCGTGACCGCCAAGGTCAAGGACAAAGTGGCTTTCCTGGTCGAAGGCAAGCAAGCCGGCATCTTCGAAGCGCGCAATATCCCAGCCGAACAGCTGGACCCGCTGCTCGGCATCGGCTGCCCGAACATCGTGTATCCATACCTGCGCGCCAACATCGCCGACATGATCACCCGCGCCGGCTTCCCGCCTGTGCACCTGGCTGAGATCAACTTCGAAGTGTTCTACCAGCAGCGTCTGCAAGCGATCGCCGAACAGCAAGCCGCCACCGCGGCCGCCGACGGCAGCGCGACCGTACAGTAATCCTGTCGCGCTCTTTCCTGCACCGCCAGCCAAGCTGGCGGCGCCGTATTTCAAAGGCCCTCGTGGCCTTTGCTTATTTTTGCGAGAACAATTTGGTAACGACCGTTTCCCGTTTGATATTGGGGGCCGCCTGCCTGCTGGCCAGCGCCGCGAGCAGCGCGCTCGACTTCAAATCGGTGGGCGCAGCGCCCGCCGTGCTGTATGACGCGCCATCGACCAAGGGCGGCAAACTGTTCGTGGTGCCGCGCGGCGCCCCGCTCGAAGTGGTGCTCACTTACGGCGACTGGGTCAAGGTGCGCGACGCCAGCGGCGACCTGGCCTGGACCGAGGCGCGCGGCCTGAGCGCCAAGCGCACCCTGATGGTGCGCGTGCCGAACGCCAAGGTGCGCGCCGCCGCCGAAGATGGCGCGGCCATCGTCTTCAGCGCCGACAAGGGCGTGCTGCTGGAGCTGGCGGAAGCGGGCGGCAACGGCTGGTTCAAGGTGCGCCACCGCGACGGCCTGACCGGCTATGTGAAAAGCAGCGAAGTCTGGGGCAATTGAATATGCAGGCAAGTCAAACTACGGCGCCACGGCGCAAGGTCGCGGTCCTGGGCGCGGGCGCCTGGGGCACGGCGGTGGCGATCGCCGTCGCCGCCCGCCACGATGTGCTGCTGTGGGGCCGCAATGGCGCCGACATGCAGGCTATGGCCGCCGCGCGTGAGAACAGCGCCTACCTGCCCGGCTTCCCGCTGCCGGACAGCCTGCAGGTGAGCGCCGATTTCGACGCCGCCGTGGCCTATGCCGGCAGCGACGGCTTGCTGATCGCGGCCTGCCCGGTGGCCGGCCTGCGCCCGCTGCTGCAGGCGCTCAAGGGACGCGCCATCCCCAACCTGGTCTGGCTGTGCAAGGGCTTCGAATACGAAACCGGCCTGCTGCCGCACCAGATTTTCGCTGAAGTCCTGGGCGGCGCCATTCCCGGCGGCGCCCTGTCCGGCCCCTCGTTCGCGCAGGAAGTGGCGCGCGGCCTGCCTTGCGCGCTGACCATTGCCAGCGCTTCGCCCGCCCTGTGCGAGCTGGTGGTGGGCACGGTGCACGGCGGCTCCATGCGCGTGTATTCGAGCGACGACCTGGTGGGCGTGGAAGTGGGCGGCGCGGTCAAGAATGTGCTGGCCATCGCCACCGGCGCGGCCGACGGCCTGGGCCTGGGTCTGAATGCGCGCGCCGCGCTGATCACGCGCGGCCTGGCCGAAATCACCCGCCTCGGCACGACGCTGGGCGGCAAGCTGGAAACCTTCATGGGCCTGACTGGCATGGGCGACCTGATCCTGACCTGCACCGGCGACCTGTCGCGCAACCGGCGCGTCGGCCTGGGCCTGGCCCAGGGCAAGGCGCTGGACGCCATCGTCAAGGAACTGGGCCATGTGGCCGAAGGCGTGCCTTGCGCCAAGGCCGTGCGCGAACTGGCGGGCCGGCTCGGCGTCGACATGCCGATCACGCAAGCCGTGGCCAGCGTGCTGTTCGACGGCCAGCAGCTGCAAGCCACCGTCTCGCGCCTGCTGGCGCGCGATCCGCGCGGCGAAGGCTTGGACGGCCTCAGTCCTTCAGCAAAATAGTCAGCAGGGCCAGCGAGTCCTGCAGCGCCCGCACGGCGTGCGGCGCGCCGCCTTCGAGAAAGAGCATTTCGCCGCCGCGCAGCAGCACGCCGCGGCCGTAAGCGTCAACCTCGATCTCGCCCTGCAGGCATTGCAGGGTGATCTCCCCCGCCACCTTATGCTCGGGCAGGCCTTTGCCGGCCGGCAGCACCATGCGTATCAATTCCATCTGCGCCGTCTTGCGCAGGGCGATCGAGGAAAACTGCGACAAGTCTTCGCTCTCGCGCTGGATCACGATGACTTCTCCGGACGCTGCGTGCTGTAGTGCCATGGCGGGCCTCTCTGTGCTCGGTGAATGGCCCTATGGTAGCAGGAGCGGACGGGCTGCGGCGCGGCCGTATTGCCGAGCTGTAGCCATGTTCTATAATGAGGCAGCCAATGGAGGGAACTGATGGGTGCTCTCGAAGTGATCGATACGCGGACGCTGACCGTCGCCGACGAGGTGGCGCATAAATGGCAGGGCATCCTGGACTTGATCGCGCGCCTGGTGCAGGTGCCGGCCGCCCTCATCATGAAGGTCGAGCCACCGCAGATCAAGGTCTTCCTCTCCAGCCACTCCGATGGCAATCCCTACGAAGAACACGAGCTGGCCCCGCTCGGCACCGGCCTGTATTGCGAAACCGTGATGGCCAGGCGCGCCCCGCTGCTGGTGCCGAATGCGCTGGGCGACAGCGACTGGTGCGAAAATCCCGACATCAAGCTTGGCATGATTTCCTATATGGGCCTGCCCCTGGTCTGGCCCAACGACCATGTATTCGGCACCATCTGCGTGCTCGACAGCCAGGAAAACGCCTACAACAACAACTTCCTCCAGCTGCTGCAGCAATTTCGCGGCATCGTTGAAAACGACCTGAAACAGATTTACGACACGCAGCGCCGCAGCTTCGAAGACGCCGCCCTGCGCGCCGACGAGGCCGAGCGCGTGCGGCGCGAATTCATCCAGCTGCGCGCCGGCGAGCAGCGCGCCTTGGCCGCGCTGCAGGAGAGCGAGCGGCGCTGGCATTTTGCGCTGGAAGGCGCGGGCGACGGCGTGTGGGACTGGGATCTGCCGAAAGACACGGTGTTCTATTCCAAGCGCTGCGTCGAGCTGCTCGGCCTGCCGCCCGAGCGCGCCGTGCACCGCTTCGGCGAATGGCAGCAATACATCCATCCCGAGGATCTGGCGGCGGCCATGGCAGCCATCGACGCCGGCCTGCAAAGCCCGGCCGCCACCTTCGCCTCCGAACACCGCTTCCGCGTGCAAGGCAAGTGGGAATGGCTGCTGGTGCGCGGCATGGTGGTCAGCCGCAATGCCCTGGGCCAGCCGCTGCGCATGATCGGCACCTGCTCCAACATCACGCTGCGCAAGCAGGCGCAGGTGGACCTGCTGGCCTTGAACGAGCACCTGGAAGAACGGGTGGCCGAACGCAGCGCCGAATTGCAAAAAGCGATGGAGCAGATCGCCATCACCGAGAAGATGGCGTCGCTGGGGCGCCTGGTGGCCGGCATCGCGCACGAACTGAATACGCCGGTGGGCAATGCCGTGCTCACCTCCTCCACCCTGGTGGAATGGATAGGACAACTGGAACGCCAGGCCGCCAGCAAGCAGCTCACGCACAGCGCGCTCGACGAGTTTCTGCAGCAGGGCAAGGCGGCCTGCGAACTGATCGAACGCAATGCCACGCGCGCCAGCAATCTGATCGCCAGCTTCAAGCAGATCGCCGTCGACCAGAGCACGCAGCAGCGGCGCGAATTCGAGCTGCACCAGGCGGTGCACGATGTGGTGGCCGCGCTCGGTCCCTCGCTGCGGCGCGCCCGCATCGAGCTGCAGCTTGATGTGGCGCCCGGCATCGCCATGGACAGCTACCCCGGGCACATCGAACAGATCATCGCCAATCTGGCCGCCAATTCCATCACCCATGCCTTCAACGCCAAGGACGAGGAGCGCCGCGTGCGCCTGTCGGCCAGCGCCAGCGAAGACGAAGTGGAACTGGTCTACGAAGACAATGGCTGCGGCATCGATCCGGCCATCCAGCCGCATGTCTTCGAACCGTTCTACACCACCCGCCTGGGCCAGGGCAGCAATGGCCTGGGTCTCTCGATCGTCCACAACATCGCGCAAGCCATCCTGAAAGGCAGCATTCATCTTGAAAGCGAGCCGGGCCAGGGTGTGCGTTTCCGCTTCCGGCTGCCGCGCCGCCTCGCTGGATAATTAATTGTCGAAGCGCTCATCAAGTTTGCAAACCAGTACTGGGTGTTAGCAGGAAGGCCCGTGTTTACTGGCTTCCTGCGATTTCGCGCGCACAATTGCCGCCACTTTTTTAGGCAGATTTTTTTGATTTATGCGACACTGTGCGCTCCATGGCTGAGATCGTTTTTACCGAACGGCGCCATGTTTTTCTTTTTTGGACAGACACTTAGCAATGATGCATTCGAGCGATACTCCCCTGGTCTCCGCAGCCCCTGATGCGGATACGGCAAGCACGGGCAGCCCTGCCCTCACGCGCCGCCACTTCATCAAATTCGCGGCAGCCGGCGCCGGCAGCATTGCCCTGCAGGCTTGCGGCGGCGGCGGTGGCGCCAGCGCCACCACCAGCGGCGTCACACCTACGACGCCGCCACCCACGACTCCGCCCACCACGACCAATCCGCCCACTACCAATCCACCGACCGGCGCCGGCAGCACGCCGGTGTGGAGCGCGATTCCCACGCTGACCTTCACCCTCGGCGTGGCAGGCAGCATGCCGATCGGCCAGTATGTGAGCGGCAATGTGGCCGCGATCCGCCTCAACGAAATCGAACTGCCCGAAGGCGTGATCTACAACGACCTGACCCGCTCCTTCGATTACGACGGCGTGGGCGGCCTCGCCAGCGTGGATGGCTTTGTGCTGACCGCCACCGGAGCGTAAGGCGATGGGTCAGTCTGTCTCCAATCCGTTCAGCATCCAGATCCGCCGGCCCGCCGCATTTGCGGCGAGCTTCCAATTGACTTCCGCCAGCGGCGGCAGCAACCTGCCCTTCACCCTGGGCTATGCCTTCCGCAAGGGCGATGTGCCGGGCGGCGCCAGCGTCAGCGGCAGCCTGCCGGGCCTGCAAGTCGCGCCGAAGAATTACTGGTCCGACGGCTCGCTGAAATTCGCCACCATTTCCGGCTTCGCCAACCTGGCCGCGGGCGCCAGCCAGACCGTGACCCTGGCCCTGGGCACGCCGCCCGGCGGCGCCGCGCTCACGACCGCCAACCTGGCCGCCACCGGCATCACGGCCAGCATTGCTGCCGGCAGTTTCGGCAGCGCGTCCTGGTCGGGCGCGGACTGGGGCACGCCGTTCCAGACCTGGGTCAGCGGCCCGCAAATGAGTTCCTGGATTTACCGTAAGCAGATCGGCAGCGACGCCCACCTGGTAGGCTGGCTGGAAGTGCGCCTGTACGCTGGCGGCGCGGTGGAAGTGCTGCCGTGGATCGAGAACGGCTATCTGTCGGTGGCCGCGCCCACCAGCAAGAACGCCACCTATGCCTTCACCCTGGGCGGCAGCCAGCGCTTCAGCGCTGCCATCGATCTGCCGAACCACTGCCGCACCGTGCTGCTGTCCGGCGCGGTCCAGAGCCACTGGCTGGGCGCCGCGCCTTCGCTGAGCTTCAATCACGACAAGGCGTATCTGCAGGCGAGCCGCCTGGTACCCGCCTACCGCGCCAGCGTGGCGTCGTCGGCAGCCGTATGGAGCAAGCTGGCGCAAAGCTATACGCCTCTGCAGCAGGGCAATTACTCGAACGGCATGGGCCAGGGCGGCTACCAGCCCGCCATCGGCCTGCTGCCGGAATGGGATGTGCTGTACCTCGCCAGCAGCGATGCGCGCGCCTTTGCCGGCGTGATCGTCAACGCCTATAGCGCGGGGCGCTACGGCATCCACTACCGCGACCAGAACACGCAGCGGCCCTTCCGCTTCTCCAGCTACCCGAATCTGGTGGTGGACGGCGGCACCGCCACCGCCATCGCCAATACCGGCGCATCGAGCAAGGGCACCTACACGCCGGCGCCGACCGGCACCGCGCCCGCCACCTGGGACTCGCCGCACCATCCCTCGGTAGGCTTCACCGCCTATCTGCTGACGGGCCGCTTCTACTTCATGGAAGAAGTGCTGTTCTCGGCCACCTTGAACTATCTGAAGAACACCGACATCACGCGCCAATTCTCGGCCGGCGTGTTCCAGTCCACGGCCGGCGCGAATACGGCGCGCGGCGCGGCCTGGGCCATCCGCACGCTGGCGCAAGCCGCCTGCGTCACGCCCGACAGCGACACCGTGCTGCGCAACGAGTTCCTGGCCTCGCTGGCCGCCAATGTGGACTTCTACCACACGCAATACGTGGCCCAGCCGAACAATCCGCAAGGCTTTGTGCAGTCCTATTCGAACTACACGCCCGGCACCGGCTTCCTGTCGGAAGCGACGTGGATGCAGGACTTCTTCACCGCCGCCATCGGCTACGCCATCGATCTCGACCTGCCGCTGGCCGGCGGCAACCGCGACAAGCTGGCCGCCTTCTTCCAATGGAAGGCGCGCAGCGTGATAGGACGTTTCGGCGGCACCGCCAGCAACGAATACCTGTATCAGGACGCCGCTGTCTACACCATCGTGGTGGCGCCGGCCGACGCGCCGGACTTCGCGAGCGGCAGCGGACCATGGTTTGCCAACTGGGGCGATCTATACCGCGCATCGCAGACCATGCGGGTGGCGCAGGATCAACCCGTGCCCACCGGCGCCGGTCTGCGCGGCGGCAACTTCCCCGACCCTACCAGCTACTGGGGCAATCTGCAGCCGGCGCTGGCCTATGCGGTCCAGCACAATGTGCCGGGCGCGCAAGCGGCCTACAACCGCATGCTTGGCGCCTCCAACTGGAGCGGCTTTGCCAGCGGCTTCAATGTGGCGCCGGTGTGGAGCGTGATGCCGCATGCCTGATGCGGCGGCAGACATTTATACGATATCAGTTTTAGAGAGGCCGCCTCATGGCGCAAGCATTTTCCAATCCCTTCACCATCCAGATCGTGGCCAAGCCGGTGGTCGGCCTGCCCGCCTGGGTGCCGCCCGCCGGCTACTTCGCCGACGTGCCGATGCAAAACAATGCGCAGGACGTCACGCCCGCGCTGTACCGCACCTCGCCCAGCGACACGGCGGCGATGAGCAATCCCTTCAACGTCTGGGGCGGCAGCGCCGTGCTGCGCGATTACAGCCCGCTAGGCGCGCAAGTGTATTACTCGGGCGGGCATGAACCCAGCCGCGAAGTGCCGAATGTGCAGTTCTCGCTGATCTGCGACTTCTCCACGCTGCGCTGGAGCGTGGCCAATGTGCCGGCCGCCCCGAACCTGGCCAGCGCCTTCGTCAACGGCCTGGCGCCGGATGGCACGCCGTACACGCCGCACACCTATCTGGGCCTGCAGGAATTTCCGCGCGCCTGGGGCGGCGGCACGCGCGGCTCGCTGGCCTCCTTCTTCTGGGCCGGCAGCCCCTTCGAAAACCGCATCAACCTGCTCGACATCTCGAAGACCCAGAACGGCTACAGCCAGCTGGCCACGCGCCAGGCGCAGAATGCGGACCCCAACCGCATCCGCCTGTCGGCCACCTCGAACAGCACCGGCAGCTATCCGATCACGGTGATGGACAATGCGCGCCAAGGCTGGTGGGTGACGGCCGTGGGACCGACCGACTACACCCTCTTCGTCAGCAAGACCGGCGCCATTACCCAGCATCCGGCCGTGGGCGGCAATCTCGCCAATGGTGCCCTGGTGCTGTGCAATTCGCTGAATCTGCTGGTGGCGGTCGATGGCGGCTACTCGCAGGGGCCGAATGCCGGCACGCGCTTCCGCAACCTCTACATCCGCAATCTGGCGACGAATGCCAGCACCCAGGTGACGACGCTGGGCAATGTGCCCTCGCTGCAGGAAGGCTATGACGGCAACGGCATCAACTTCCACCGTCCCGACGCGCTCGGCCTGCAATGGGTGGACGAGCTGGGCTGCATCGTCGGCCTCGACCAATCGGCCAATCCGCCGGTGGTGGTCAAGCTGAAACCGCCCGCCACCAATCCGGCCAGCAGTCCCTGGACCTGGAGCAGCATGCCGCTGCAGCACTGGCCCAGCGACACTGCCGGCCAAGCCACGCTGCAAAGCGCAGTCAACAACATCTGGTCCAAGTTCCGCTGGATCCCCGCGCTGCAAGCCTTCGTCTACTGCAGCGCCAAAGACCGCAAACCCCAGGTGCTCAAACTCTCCTGAGCTACAGCCTACAGCCGGGTTCGTGTCCGATTTTGGGGCCAGACCCCGTGGCTCGACATGGCTGGACACGTGGCAAGGCGCGAGCCCCTTTTTTATTGTTGCGGTGACGCTGAATTAGCTGCGCGCGCTGGCTTGCACGGCGGCTGGTGCGGCGGCGCTTTCTTCGCTGCCGATGAAGCGGTAGATGCCCGCGCCGACGATGGCGCCGACAATCGGTGCCACCCAGAACAGCCACAGCTGGCCGACGGCCCAGTCGCCAACGTACAGGGCCACGGCGGTGCTGCGCGCCGGATTGACCGAGGTGTTGGTGACGGGGATGCTGATCAGGTGGATCAGAGTCAGGCACAGGCCGATGGCGATCGGCGCGAAGCCTTGCGGCGCGCGTTTGTCGGTCGCGCCCAGGATCACGATCAGGAAGAAGGCGGTCATCACGATTTCCGTGACCAGCGCCGCGACCAGGCTGTAGCCGCCCGGCGAGTGTTCGCCGTAGCCGTTGGAGGCGAAACCGGCGCTCACGTCGAAGCCGGCCTTGCCGCTGGCGATCAGATACAGCACGCCGCCCGCCGCAATCCCGCCCAGCACCTGCGCCACGATATATGGCACCAGGTCTTTGGCCGGGAAGCGTCCGCCCGCCCACAGGCCGATGGAAACGGCCGGATTCAGATGGCAGCCCGAGATGTGGCCGATGGCGAATGCCATGGTCAGCACCGTCAGGCCAAAGGCCAGCGACACGCCATGCAGGCCGATGCCGACGTTAGGAAACGCTGCCGCCAGCACGGCGCTGCCGCAGCCACCCAGCACCAGCCAGAAGGTGCCGAAAAATTCTGCCCCATATTTTTTCACTTCGTACTCCTTTTCTTTATTTGAAGGACATGCCCCGGTTGAGTCAACACAGGCTGCAATTCAGCCAATGTTGTAACCGAGTGTACTGTTGGAAAAGAATAAAGACAATGCAGGGGGAAATTTCTTTGTAACAAGTTGTCCTTTGAGCCGGATTCACGCGCCTCCCAGGGAAACCCAGGCTTGCGCGCCATCCGCCATCGTAAACAACTCATCGTCGAAGCTTACATCCTAACCGTTGGTAACACTCCGCTTGCTGGCACCAAGGCGGCGCCGTCAGGAAAATATTCCGAAGCCCCAGATCGCATCGATCAGCGCAAGCGGCAAGGCATAAACAGCGAAGGTTGCCAACCGCCGCGCGATTGGTGCGCTATCCGACAGACGCCAACCCAGCCACGCGGAGAAACCGCTGCCGCCAGTAAGCAGCAGCATGCGCGCAGCCGGCACCCAGGCCAGCACGATGCGCTCCGCCTTCAGATGCGTTAGCGTCAGCATGGTCAGGCCAAGGAACACGCCGGTCCCCGCCATCGGCACCAGGCCCATGGCCAGACGCCGCCAGGACAGCGCCCCCGGCCCGCCCCGCGGGGCCGCCAGCCAGACCGCCACGAACACGGCCAGCCCCAAAGCCAGTCCACCGCCGAGAATATACGCAAGGATGCACAGGCCATCGAGCCAGCTGAAGACATCGTTGGCGGCGGGATAGTGCGTGAGCAGCCACCATGGCGCGTTATCGTTCAACAGCATGAAGGAGTCGCGCTCGATCAGCCAGGTGGCGGCAGCGGTTTTCATCTGCACGAAGAAGCGGCTGGACGACCATTGGAAGGCGGCGGTGGCAATGCCGATCACGCCAAAGATCAGCGTCAGCACCTCGCCGCGTCCTGCTTCTTTACTGCCGCGCGCCAGAATCTCGGCCGCCGGACTGCGGGCCGCCAGCTGCACCGCACCGCGATAGCCGCTGCAGCGCCCGCAGGCATGGCAGGCGGAGGCACTCTTCATGTGGCGGATATCGATCAGCGGCGCGCAATTGACCATGGGCTTGCGGCTGATATCACGCTGCCACGCTTCTTCATTGACGCGGAAATGCACGGGCGCGATTTTCGCCAGCAACGCGAAGACGCCGCTGGCCGGACACAGATAGCGGCACCAGACGCGCTTGCCCTTGCCGTACACAAAACCGACGGCGACCGCCACCACGGTGGAGCCGCCCAGCACCAGCAAGGCCGCTTGCGGATATTCGTAGACGCTGACCAACTGCCCATACACCGTGGTGCAGACGAAGGCAGTGAACGGCCAGCCGCCCCAACGCATCCAGCGCGGAATCGAGCGTCCCAGGCCATGCTTGCTGGCCAGCTCAGTCAGCGCGCCTTCGGGACAAAAGACGCCACACCAGGCGCGCCCGAACAGCATGGTGGCCAGCATCACGAAAGGCCACCAGATCCCCCAGAACATGAACTGTGCAAACAGGCGCAGGTTCGAATACAGATGCGCATCCTGGTCCGGAATCGGCATGAAGGCCGGCACCACCAGCAGCACCAGGTAGAAGATGATCACGCACCACTGCAGCGCGAGAATGGTTCCGCGCCGGCGCGCCATCGCATCGCCAAGACGTGCCAGCATGCCGGCTCTGGGTGCGGCCATCAGCTCCATCTCACGCATTGCGTTTCAAGCGCCTTTGCACCAGCAGGACCGCAAGCCAGAAAGCCACATACACAATCGCCAGCATCAGCGAAGGACGCGCGCGATAGCCGGTGAAAGCCGACAGCAAGGCGCCGGAAGGACTGCTGTCGTCGAGCAGCAGCGAGGTATCCCACAGCGGATCGACCAGCGGCGGCAAGGCGCCCATGCCGATCAGCCTATCCGTGCCGGCGGCCAGCAGCGCCACCGCGAACAGCAGCAACAACAAGCCGCTGACGCGGAAGAAGTTGCGGTAATTGAGCATGCCCAGGCCACGGTTGACGATCCAGGCGGTGATCCCTGCCAGCAGCACGCCCGCGCCAAAGGCGATGGCACTGCCGGCCGGATCGTCCATCTGCATCCCGTACAGGAAGATCACGGTTTCCGCGCCCTCGCGCGCCACCGCCAGCGCGGCGACGACGGCCACGCCGAAGACGCCGCGCTTTTCCGAAGCCTGCGCCAGCTCGCGCTCCAGGCCTTGCCGCATATGGCGGCCATGCTTCTGCATCCACAGCACCATCTGCACAATCAGCAGCGAAGCCAGGAACAGCATCGCCGTCTGGAACCACTCCAGCGCCTCGCCTGCCAGCTCGCCCTGCACCGCCAGCATCGTCCAGCCCAGCAGGCCGGCCAGCGCAATGCCTGCCACAACGCCGCCCCACAGAGCGCGCAGGCCAACCTCGCCCTGCGGATTGTTCTTCAGCCATGCGTAGAGGATGCCGATAACCAGCATGGCCTCCACGCTTTCGCGCCAGACGATAAAGAGGGAACTCAGCATGGATACTCCTTACTTCGCAACGATGCGCCCCTGCGCCGTCGCCGGATGGAACTCGCCAAAGAATTTATACGTGCCCGGTTTGAGCGGCTGGAAGATCAGGAAGCTCGACGCGCCGGGCGCCAGCACCTTCTCCTTGCGCAGCTCCACGCTTTCGAACTCCTCGGCGCCCGGCCCCTCGTTCTTCACCAGCAGGCGGAACTTAGTATTGGCCGGCACCTCGATAGTCTCAGGCAGGAAGCGCCCGGCGCGCATCACCAGCGTGAAGGTCGGCATTTCTTCCGCCTGCACCGGCAAGGCGCTCAGGATGCCCAGCACTGCCAGCAAAGGCAGCAAAAGACGACGAACAATATGCATGGCTGACCTCAGTAAGTGAGCTGGGCGCGCACGCCAAGGATCTTCATCGCATCCGCGCCACGGTCGCCGCCAGGATGGCCGATGTACTGGATATTTGGCGACAGCTCGAGCTGCTTGTTGATGCGATAGCGGTAGTACAGCTCAGCCACCTGCTCGCCGCTGCCGGCAGCATTGAAGCTGCGGCTGTTCTTCAGCAGGCCGAAGGCCAGGCCCAGGCTGTCGGCGCCGCGATCCCAGTAGGAACCATTGAATTCCGCACCCAAGGTCAGCGCGCGGTCGAAGCGCACATTGCCTTTCACCTGATGGCCATAGCGGCCGAACAAGGTCACGCCATCGCCGACACGCTGGTCGGCCGAGACACCCCAGCCGGTATGCACTTCCTGCTCGGTGATGCTTTCGTCGTAGTGGGCCGCCTGCGGATTGCGCCAGGCATAGACGCGGTAATTGCCCGCCAGGCCGCCGAAGAAGCGCTGCTCGGTTTCCGCCTGCACCATCACCATCGGCTGCACCAGGCTGTGCTCATAGTTCGCACCGCGCTTGCCGGCGCCAAAGACGCCAAGCGAGAGGCGCCATGGCTGCTGCTTATCCTGCACGTTGTAGTAGGACAGGCGCATGCCCGGCGCAAAGCCATTGCCGTCGACGCCGATGTCATGGCCCGCATCGAGCAGAGGATTGTGGACGAAGGCCGCATTCATGAACTGGCGCGTTTCATCGCCGGCAGCACCGTTCTGGTCGAAGAAGACGAAGGGGTCCATCTTGCCGAAATTGACTTCCAGCCGTTCCTTCGATCGCGGCGCGAAACCGCCGAAGGGCAGCGGAATATCGGCCTGGTACCAGGCCTGCGCCAGCATCGCCGCCGAGTCGTCGTTCGGCAGGCTGGCCAGACGGAAGGCGGTGGCATTCGGCGCGGAATAGGTGGACAGATGCTCGTTCAGGCCAGCACCCTGGCCGAGGCGGAATTGTGCGAACACCTTATGCTTGATATCGCCAATCGCTTCCAGCGGCAGGCTGATATAGCCATCGCCACGGTAATTGAGCTGGCTGCCCGCCTTGGCGTTTTTCTGCACCACGGTGGTCAGGCAGAGGCCCGCGCTGATGCCATCCAGCGCATCGACTTTGCGCGCAGCGGCGAGCATGCCCTGGGCCTGCGATTCGATAGCCTTCAGGCGCATGGTCAGCTCGGGTTCTTTCTCGCTGATCGCATCCGTTTCCAGGCTACGCGCCAGGCTTTCCTGCTGCTTCTCCAGCACCTGCACGCGTTCTTCCACATTCGCAGCAGCCTGGCTTTGCGGCGCATGCGCGGCGCGCAGCTCGCGCTCCAGTTCCGTGTTGCGCTGCTCCAGACGCTCAACCCTCTGATTCAGCTTTTCCAGCAGCTTGATTAATTCAGCCTGCGATGGCGCCGCCTGGGCGCCAGCAGCGGCGCACAGCAAGGCAGCGCCCAGCGCTAGCGCCTTGGGCGCGGACAAGGGGAAGGTGCGGCACATCGCTCAATATCCTCCCTTCTTGCCGATGCCGGCATAGGTGAAGTCGTACTCCACCACGAAGGGTTTGAACCATGGACGCACGCCGGTAAGGCGGTCGGTGTGGCGGCCGAAGTGCGCATGCTTGTTTTCGCTCGGCGGCAGGATGGTGTATTTGACGTGGTATTTGCCCGGGCCGAACAGCTTGACGTTGTCGCCATAGTGGGCGCCGTCATTGGCCACCATGGGCATGAAATCGCCGCTGATCTTGTCGTTGCTGCCCACCTTGCTCACTTCATACTTCACCAGCAGGTAAGGAATCCAGGCGCCCTCTTCGAAGCCATTGGGATTGCCGCTCAACGCGCGCACATCGGCCTCGATATGGATATCCGACTCCTCCGCCTTGCGCATCATGCCGTCCGGCTCCATCACGACCGGCTGCAGATACACGGCGGAGATTTCCATGCCAAAGCGCTGCTGCGGCGCGCCGATCGGATATTCGACGGCATTGGCGCTGAAACTGGAAACTGCGGCGAGGACGGCGAGCGTGGCTTTAAGCGGTGTGAAAAAACGGGCGGAAGATAGCATGGCGGGTAATCCCTTTGTTGTTGTAGAAGATCGATGTGGCGCCAAGCTCTGCTTGTCGCTTACAAAGAAAGACCAACATGCTATTACAAATGAGAATCATTCTCACTTGATGGAAATCAAGGTTTTTTGAATTAATGGTAACAATCGGGAGGTAATAACCTCAGCTGATATGACTCAAGCATAACTTGCCACTCGACACATAGTTAACCTACGCCAATATCCGCAGCTACCACATCGCCACAATGTCCGAAACAAGCTGACATACATTCATAGGCCAAAGTCATGAAGCATACCTTCATTGCCCTGCCCTTTATCGCCGCTTTTACCGCCCTGGCACACGGTGCCTCGGCTTGGGAATGGATACTGAGGCCGGCCGACATGAAATACGTAATTTACGGCGGCGAACTCGGCGACCCATATACGCCCACGTCCCATGACGTGCACGCCGCGTTCTACATTCGAGGCCAGGCAGCGAAGGAGATGTTCAAAGCCATGGGACCTGACAAGAAGAGCGAATGCTTCATTGAAAAAGATGGCCGTATCCGGGAAAAAGAGCACGTCACCTGCCGCTTTCGCCCCTCCCAGGGTTATGAATGCGACTTTGGCTTCGATCTCACCACGGGCAAAAGCATAGGCGGATCAATCTGCTGATTTCATTCATATCCGCCGTCCTTGCATGCGCCATTCTGTAACGTATACTTCACAAACAACGCGATGTATGAAATCGTCTATTACGTGCAGGCAGATGGGCGTACTCCATTGCAAGAGTGGCTAAGGCGGCTTCCGGATCGGCAAACACGAGCCCGTATTCTGATCAGGTTTCAACGTTTAGCAGCCGGAAACTTTGGCGATTGCAAACCGATTACTGAAGGCATCTGGGAGTTGCACCTCGACTTTGGCCCTGGATTTAGGGTGTACTACGGCCGTGCCGGGAAAAAGCTCTTACCCCTGCTTTGCGCTGGAGATAAGGGCACGCAGCAAACGGACATTGACCACGCCCTCCTCTACTGGCGGGATTGGCGCACAAGGAATCAGTCATGAACAGATCATCACGGCCACATGACGAGATAGTAGTAGAACTGCTCAGGGAGGATCCGGAACTGGCGGATGCATATCTTGCGGCAGCGCTGGACGAAGTCAGTCTGGATGGTGGTCGCCAGGCATTGCTCGCGACACTCAGACAGGTCGCTGAGGCGCAAGGCATGGCTTTAGTGGCGCAGCGCGCCGGCATTCCGCGCGAAAGTCTGTACCGCGCCCTATCTCCAGCTGGCAATCCAACGATCAAGACTCTTCTAGCCGTACTTGAGGCAGCAGGGCTGAAGCTAACAATACAGCGAGTCTAGGTGCATAGCTCAATTTGGGGGCTACCATGGCAGTTCATCTCAACATCGTCCTCTCCGACGATCTTAACCGCGAGATCAACCGCGTTGCTGCAGAGGCAGAAACCAATAAGAGTGAAGTCTTGCGCAAGGCTTTGCAACTCTACTTCGTAGCTCATGACGGAAAACAGCGTGGGCTGAAAATTGGCTTGGTTGAACCCAAGTCCGAAAAGCAGCAAACAGAGATTATCGGCCTGTGAGCATGATCGATCTCAACACTCTGCTCCCGCATGGGCCATGCCGGTATTGTCAGCTGCCGCCGACGGACTTATTGGTTGTCTCATTCGGAAGTAAAAGCATCATCAAGGCTTCTTTGGTGTCGCTTGCTGGTTCGAACTGGCCACAGATGATTACAAGTTAGCTTTGGAACATAGTATGCCTATGCAATCGCGGATATAGGGCAGAATACAGCCCCTGAACTCGCTTACGTATTCCAAGCAGCGTAAGTCTCTAACCGTTCTGCTAGGTCATCATAGGTGATGAGCTGAACTCGACGGTTAGCGTTAAGACTCAATAGCCGACGCTTCTCATCTGCAGATAGGGACTTTGATCGCCCGAGAATGACCACACCGCTTGGTGCAATTGTAGAGTCCAATGGATGTGGCACTGAGTCAGGATGTTCCTGCCAAAATCTAATCCAATCCTCGACCTGTTGCATTGCATGTGTAACATGTGCGTATGGCGCACCAGACTTCGTAAAGAGCGGTAGGTTAGCCCGCTCCAATTCGACAAGCACTATACGTTGTGCGTCCCCATTCAGTTGGACTGCCAGATCCATACGGTATTTCCTGCCAAGTGCAACCTCACTGAGTACGTTGTATGCCCCAGGAGCAAGTTCCTTTGCTGCACGAATAAGCAAGTCATGAAGCTCACGCTCTTTTGTTGTTTTATTATTAATTATTCTGTGAAATTGGAAAATTAAATTGAACCAAGGGTTCTTATTCTTGAGTATCAGTTCACTTTGTAATCGACTGTCTAATGCACGCTCCAGCGCAGTGGGGTCACTAGGTAAATGACTCGGGCGGTAGGTCACGTCAGGCAGTAACTCTACTCCTCCAGACTTTCCACGTCCATATCGTGTAACAGGATACTCGCCCATCACAACCACAGGTACCCCCTTAATCCCCAGAGTTCGATATGCTAGATATGCTGCGTAGTCATCGCTCACAACGAACTGTTTTCCGTTCCAATAAACAAGTAGCCTAGGGCGGTCACCATTGCGAATTTCAAACAAGAAAGGCCGGATGAGTGCGGCTGGGAGCAAGATGCTGAATTCATAATCTGCGGGCTTAATGTCAATCAATGGGACGGTAATTTGAGTAGATCGAATTTCTCGCTGAGCAACTTTTTGAATTAGCTCATCGCAGTATGGGTCATCCGGTGGCGAAAAAAGCTCCTTGGACTCGATATTAGCGGCATCCTTGGGAGTTATTGCCAACTTGGCCTTCTTTTGATTGAGGAAGTAGAGTGCAAGTAAGCCAACAAGACAATCGCGATGCAGCTCATCCCATTTCTCAAGCACATGGAACCGAGAAAAGGTACTGTACCCACTAACGCTGGCCACGCTCAGGAATGGCTCAGGTCGTGTTGAACAAGTACGAATCTCGGCTCGCCATACTTTGGGGAATTTCTCTTCGCGCAACACTGTTATCACGTATACATGACCACCATCTTGAAGTTTTTCCTGATAGATAAATACGCCAATTGGGTCAGCATCTCTCTGTTCAATTTCAACGAATCGATTTTCCGCCCAAGGAGCGCACTCCAATTCTTCAACCAATCCATCCAAATCAATTCCTAATGGCAGTTTCTCGACATGGGTTCGCCACGTTTCCCGAAGACTGAGTAAGCGAATTAGAAATTTCCCGAAGCTTGGTTTTTCACGATGAACCTCAAGTAGCCTCTTCTTTACAAGGTTCTCATTTGAAAATGAGGCTTCATCAATCTTCAATTCCGCCATGCATCTTGCTTGAACACGGCCAAGCAAAGTGGTATTCAAATTGCTCTTAGGTTGTTTATTTTCGCGTTTCATTTCGATACCAAGAGGTTAAATGCGAACGGTGACAAAGTACCATAGCTCACATCATATGCTAGTATTTATATGAGAAATCCTAGTGGCAGCGATCCTGCGCTAGTGATCTGATCTGAAAATTTAGGACCACACGTAGCGTTAGTTTTTCGGCAAACTCTATCCTAACCGGGGAGGTGTTTGCCATGAAGAGAAAGCGCTTTTTCGTCGAGCAGATTGTGGCCATCTTGAAGCAGGCCGAACTGGGCATGCCGGTGGCGGATTTGATCCGCCAGGTCGGCATTGCCGAGCAGACGTTCTATCGTTGGAAGCGGCAATATGCCGGCCTCCAATCAGACCAAGTGCGCGAGCTCAAGCAACTGCGGGAAGAAAATGCCAGGTTGAAGAAACTGGTGGCCGAGCTCAGCCTGGACAAGGCCATCTTGCAAGATGTCGCCACAAAAAAGTGGCCCGGCCCGCGCTGAAACGGGACGTGGTGCAGTACATCGTCAGCCACTATGGTCTGAAGATGCGGCGGGCCTGCCGGTTAATGCAGCAGACGCGAAATGTGCAATATTACCTCAGCGTGAAAGCCCCCCAGCTTGCGCTGCGCAGCCGTATGCACGACTTGGCACGCACGCGGGTGCGTTACGGCTACCGCCGGATTCACATTTTTTTGCTCAAGCGGGAGGGCTGGCGCCCCGGCATCAAGATCGTGGTGACGCGCGAGGCCAAGATCCAGCCAACTCGGATCAACGCGGCATGGAGCATGCACTTTGTCGCCGACCAGCTTGCCGACGGCACGCGCTTCTCTCAAAGGCCTGGCGCCGGCCGAATTTGCCCGTCGGAGCAGCCTGGCGGCCGCCCCGTTGAGCTCACTAACAGCCGAAAACTAACTGTGCTTTTGGTCCTGAAAATCCAAGCGGATGACAACCCTGAAAATCCTACATGGTGCCTACATGACCCGAAAAAGCAAAAAGCCCAATCTGGAGAGATTGGGCTTTTTGCTTGGTGTTATTGGTGCCGGCTGCCGGTTTCGAACTGGCCACCTGATGATTACAAATCAACTGCTCTACCAAATGAGCTAAGCCGGCGTAACTTTTACGGGGGCGATTATACGCTATTTGATACGCGTAAGGGTGGGGCGGCTGCCTTTTTTGGGCGGCTCGCCGCCGTCGTCCGGACCTTTGTCCTCGTCCTCGCTGGCTGGGGCCGGGGCGCTGGCGGGCACCGCCGACAGTACCGGCGCGGGGGCCGATGGCGCCTCGGATTCAGGCGCTTCTTCCGCCGCCGCCGAGGCCATGCCCAGCAGCGGTTCGAAGGCCATGCCCTGGCCGTTTTCGTTGGCGTAAATCGCCATCACGTTATTGACCGGGATGTAAATCTCGCGCGACACGCCACCGAAACGGGCGTGGAAGTAGATCGCATCATTGTCCATCTTCAGCGCGGAAGTGGCGCCGTAGCTGATGTTGAGCACGATCTCGCCCTTCTTCACGTACTCCATCGGCACGCGGGTGGCGGCATCGACTTTCACCGCCAGATACGGGGTGTAGCCGCAGTCGGTGCACCATTCGTAAATGGCGCGCAGCATATAGGGCTTGGTTGAGATTTCAGACATATTGAAAACCAGATAAAACACGGCGCGCCGGCCTGGGGCCGCACGCGCCGGAAAGTCAGTGACAGACGCTTGCCGCGCTTAGCGGCGCATCACCTTCTCGGATGGGGTCAGCGCTTCGATATAGGCCGGGCGCGAGAAGATGCGCTCGGCGTATTTCATCAGCGGGGCAGCCGTCTTCGACAGCTCGATGCCGTAATGGTCGAGGCGCCACAGCAGCGGGGCCACGGCCACGTCCAGCATGGAGAACTCGTCGCCCAGCATGTATTTGTTCTTCAGGAACAGCGGAGCCAGCGTGGTCAGACGGTCGCGGATTTCCGCGCGCGCCTTGTCGTGGCTCTTGTCGTTGGCCTTGGCGCGCTCGCTTTCCAGCGTGTGCACGTGGACGAACAGCTCTTTTTCGAAGTTGAACAGCATCAGACGGGCGCGCGCGCGCATCAGCGGATCGGCCGGCATCAGTTGCGGATGCGGGAAGCGCTCATCGATGTATTCGTTGATGATATTCGATTCGTACAGAATCAATTCGCGTTCGACCAGGATCGGCACCTGGCCGTAAGGATTCATGGTCGAAATATCTTCCGGCTTGTTGAACAGGTCAACATCGCGCACCTCAAAGTCCATGCCTTTTTCGAACAGGACCAGACGGCAACGTTGGGAGAATGGACAAGTAGTACCCGAGTAGAGAACCATCATGTTTGTAGTTCCTTAGAAACAAAGGGGGCGATACCGCCGAGCGGATCACCCCAGATCGGGCCTGCTTGATTGGCAGGCCGCGTGAAACACGCGCCGGACGGACCGGCGCGCTCTCTTATTTAACTTCTTTCCAGTACGACGCGTTCAGGCGCCATGCCAGCAGTGCAAAGCCGGTCAGGAAGATCAGTACCCAGACGCCCAGCTTCTTGCGAGTCTGTTGCGCGGGTTCCGCCATCCATTCCATGTAGCCGACCAAATCCGCCACCTGGGTGTCGAAATCGATCTTGCTCAGGGTACCCGGTGCCACCTGCTTGAAGCCGGTGAACTTGTGCACGCTCTTGGCGGGATCGTGCGGATCTTTTTCTTCGGCGAACACGGCTTCCTGCACGCCCTGCATCTGCCACAGCACGTGCGGCATCGCCACGTTCGGCACAACCATATTGTTGTAGCCGGTCGGACGCGCCTCGTCTTTGTAGAAGGTACGCAGGTAAGTATACAGGTAGTCGCCGCCGGTGCCGGCAGGCGAGGCTTTCGCGCGCGCGATCACCGACAGATCAGGCGGAACCACGCCAAACCAGGCCTTGGCATCCTTGGCCTGCATGGCGGTGGTCATCATTTCGCCCACTTTTTCACCGGTGAACAACAGATTGGCCTTGATCTGGTCTTCGCTCAGACCCAGGTCACGCAGGCGATTGTAACGCATGGACGAGGCATTGTGGCAGTTCAGGCAGTAGTTGACGAACAGCTTGGCGCCGTTCTGCAGTGCCGCCATATTGTGCGAACGGTCCGGCGCCTTGTCCAGCGGGTGGCCACCTTCACTTGCGAAGGCCAGGCCTGGCAGCAGAGCCAGGATGGCGAGCAGTTTCTTAGGAAAATTCATGTATCAATCCTTTGCTTAGCGTTCGGGTCGTCGATTAGTGCGGATGGAAAGTCACGCGATCCGGCACTTTCTTGAACGTACCCGCGGCGCTCCACCATGGCATCAGCAGGAAGAAGCCGAAGTAGTACAGGGTGCACACTTGCGAAACGATTGTGCCGATCACGCTCGGCGCCTGGGTACCGAGGTAGCCCAGGGTCACGAAGGCGATCGCCAGCAGCGCGTACACATATTTGTGCCAGTCAGGACGATAACGGATCGATTTCACCGGCGAGTGGTCCAGCCATGGCAGGAAGGCCAGGATCACCACGGAGCCGCCGAAGAAGACCACGCCCCAGAATTTCGCATCCAGCACGCTCGGCAGCATGCCGACGATGGCCACCAGGGCGCCCACGGCAATCGCGGCCTTGACCTGGAAGGACAGGCGCGATTTCAGCCACAGGAAGGCCACGTAAGCGGCGGTACCGGCCATCAGCACCCACATGAAGTCGGCGGTGGTGGCACGCAGCACCGAGTAGAACGGCGTGAAGTACCAAGTTGGCGCGATGTGCAGCGGGGTCTTCAGCGAGTCGCCCGGCAGGAAGTTGTTGTATTCCAGGAAATAACCACCCATTTCCGGCGCGAAGAACACGACGGCGCTGAAGATCAGCAGGAAGATCGAGACGCCGAACAGGTCGTGCACGGTGTAGTAAGGGTGGGAAGGAATCGAATCCACTGGATGGCCGTCGGCGCCCAGGTTTTCTTTGACTTCGATGCCGTCCGGATTGCTCGAACCGACTTCGTGCAGGGCGATCAAGTGGGCAGCCACCAGACCCAGCAGAACCAGCGGGATCGCGATCACGTGGAAGGCGAAGAAGCGGTTCAGGGTCGCGTCGGACACCACGTAGTCGCCGCGGATCCACAGCGACAGGTCAGGGCCGATCAGCGGAATCGCGCCGAACAGGTTGACGATCACCTGGGCGCCCCAGTACGACATCTGGCCCCATGGCAGCAGGTAGCCGAAGAAGGCTTCGGCCATCAGGCACAGGAAGATGGCGAAACCGAACAGCCAGATCAGCTCGCGCGGCTTGCGGTAGGAGCCATACATCAGACCACGGGTCATGTGCAGGTAGACGATGATGAAGAAGGACGAGGCGCCGGTCGAGTGCATATAGCGCACCAGCCAGCCCCACGGTACTTCACGCATGATGTATTCGACCGAACCGAAGGCCAGGTTGGCGTCCGGCTTGTAGTGCATGGTCAGGAAGATGCCGGTGACGATCTGCAGCACCAGCACGAACATGGCCAGGGAACCGAAGATGTACCAGAAGTTGAAGTTTTTCGGGGCGTAGTATTTGCCCCACTGATCGTTCCACAGCTTGGTCAGGGGGAAGCGGTCGTCGATCCAGCCCACCGCCTTCTGCGCCACCGGCGCGTCGGCCGGGAATTTGGTTTCCTTGAAAGCCGCCATGTTTATGCCTCGCCTTTCTCGTCTTTACCGATCAGGATCTTGTTGTCGCTCAGATACATATGGCGCGGCACGGGCAGATTGTCCGGCGCCGGCTTGTTCTTGAAAACGCGGCCGGCCATGTCGAAGGTCGAACCGTGGCAAGGGCAGAGGAAGCCGCCTTGCCAGTCGTCCGGCAGGGAGGGCTGAGGGCCCGAGGCGAATTTGGTCGATGGCGAGCAGCCCAGGTGGGTACAGATGCCGACGGCCACCAGGATTTCCGGCTTGATCGAGCGGTGCTCGTTCATGCAGTACTCGGGCGTGAATTCGGCTGGGTTGCGTTGGGAGTCGGCGTCTGCCAGCTGGTTATGGGTTTTTTTCAGCGACGCCACCATTTCCGGGGTGCGCTTCAGAATCCAGACCGGCTTGCCGCGCCATTCCACGGTTTTCATCTCGCCGGGTTGCAGCGAAGAGATATCCACCTCAACCGGGGCACCGGCGGCTTTCGCCCGTTCCGATGGCTGGAATGTACTTACCAAGGCTCCCGTAGTACCCAAACCGACCACCCCACCCGCCGCGCACGTGGCGACGAGCAAGCCGCGTCGGCTGGAATCGACCTGCTTTTCGTTACTCATACAAACCCCAATCAGTCAAAATGCGAATCTTATTTATTTAAGAACTCGTTCCAAAATGGCGACGGGGGCGATACAAGTCCTGCCCAGCAGAAAGCTGCACAACTCCATGACCATTTTGAAACGAGTTCTAAGCGTTAATAGAGCTTCTAGCAACCTTAAATTATAAGGTAAGCTCAAAGCGATTTAAAGAAAAAACGTTTGCAATCCGGGATTGTGCCTGTATTTGGCGAAATTTCCCAGCATGCAACAGATTTGCGACACAAACGGAAAAAACTGTATGATCGGCGAAACATTCAAACTGACGGAGGTGCCATATGGCCATGTTGCAGGAATTTAAAGACTTTGCCATGAAGGGCAATGTGATCGACCTGGCGGTCGGTGTCATCATCGGCGCGGCCTTCGGCAAGATCGTCGACTCGCTGGTGCAGGACATCATCATGCCGCCCATCGGCAAATTGCTGGGCGGCCTCGATTTCGCCAACTACTATCTGCCGCTCAATGGCCAGGCCGCCAATCTGAGCCTGACCGAGGCGAAAAAGCTGGGTGCGGTTATCGCCTACGGCAACTTCCTGACCATCCTGCTAAACTTCGTCATATTGGCCTTCGTGATCTTCCAGATGGTGCGCCTGGTGAATATCGCGCGCCGCAAGGAGGAACCGGCGGCCGCCGCCGAACCGGCACCGCCGGCGGAAGATATCGTGCTGCTGCGCGAAATCCGCGATGCCTTGAAGCGCTAAGCCCCCTCCCCGGCCAGGGAGCAGACAGGCCGCGCGTGCGGTCTGTCTTAATATAATAGAAACACCATGCGAAGACTCTGGTTATTGTTTGCGCAAACGGTGACCATTGTCCTGGCACTGTACTTCGTCTATTCCGCCCTGCGCCCGGCGCGCGAGGCGCGCGCACCCGAACGCGCGCAACAGCTGGGCACCACTACCCGCCCCGCCGTGCTGCTGGAATCGACCGGCGGCGCGCCCCAGGCCGGTTCCTACCGGGCCGCGGCCGGACGCGCCATGCCGGCCGTGGTCAACATCCTCACCTCGAAGACGCCAAAGCGCCAGCATCCGCTGAGCCGCGATCCCTTCTTCAAGCGCTTTTTCGGCGAGCGCGAACGCGAGGGCGAGGAAGAGGAACAGAACAGCCTCGGTTCGGGCGTGATCGTCAGCCAGGAAGGCTATATCCTCACCAATAACCATGTGGTCGATGCCGCCGACGAAATCGAGGTGGTGCTGGCCGACGGGCGCAAGGCCGCCGCCAGCATCGTCGGCACCGACCCGGAAACCGACCTGGCCGTCATCAAGATCAATCTCGACAAGCTGCCCGCCATCGTCCTCGGCCACGACGAGCAGGCCCGCGTCGGCGACGTGGTGCTGGCCATCGGCAACCCCTTCGGCGTGGGCCAGACCGTCACCATGGGCATCATTTCCGCGCTGGGGCGCAACAATCTGCACATCAACCACTTCGAGAATTTCATCCAGACCGACGCCGCCATCAACTTCGGCAACTCGGGCGGCGCCCTGATCGACACCAACGGCAATCTGCTCGGCATCAACTCGGCCATCTACTCGCAAAGCGGCGGCTCGGTAGGCATCGGTTTCGCCATTCCCGTTACCACCGCCAAGTCGGTGCTCGAGTCCATCATCCGCAGCGGCCATGTGGTGCGCGGCTGGATCGGCGTCGAATCGCAGGAGATCACGCCCGAGCTGGCGCAAAGCTTCGGTCTGAAACGCGACAGCGGCGCCATCATCGCCGGCGTGGTGCGCAACGGCCCGGCCGACCGCGCCGGCATGCGTCCCGGCGACATCCTGCTGTCGGTGGACGGCAAGCCGGTCAAGGACACCAATGAAATGCTCAACCTGATCGCCCAGCTGCAGCCGGGCGGCCAGTCCAGGATGCGCGTGCTGCGCAAGAGCCGCGAAACCGAACTCGAACTCACCGTGGGCAAACGCCCTGTCACCAAAACCAAGTAAACGGAAACCCATGCATCTGCGCGACCTGACCCGCTATCTGCAAGAACTCAGCGAAAACAATAATCGTCCCTGGTTCATCATGAACAAACCGCGCTACGACATCCTGCGCGAAGAATTTCTGGAACTGGTCACCCAGGTGATCGCGGAAGTGGGCAAATTCGATCCAGCCGTCAAATTCTGCAATCCGAAGAAAGCCATGTTCCGCATCAACCGCGACGTGCGCTTCGCCCACGATAAAAGCCCATACAAGACCAATTTCTCGGCCGCTCTGGCGCCCAACGATATGCGCCGTCCCACCATGGCGGGCGGCCCGACCTATTACTTCCAGCTCAATAAGGAAGGCATGCTGCATTTCGGCGCCGGCGAATACATCCCGCCGCCGCACCGCCTGCGCGCCTTGCGCAAGCATATGGTGGAAGACGCAGCCGGCTTCCGCAAGGTTTTGAATAACAAGGCACTCAAGGCGCGCTATGGCACCATCCAGAACGAAGGCAAGCTGCAGCGCCCGCCCAAGGGCTTCGACGCCGATCATGAGCACATCGAATTCATCAAGCTGAAAAGCTTCTTCATCTGGACCGAGGTGAAGGTGGAGCTGAATAAGCCCGAACTGCTGCTGCCGCAGATCGCGGCCGGCCTGAAGGATTCGCTGCCCCTCGTGACCTGGATGCGCCAGGCCAAAACAGAGGAAGAAGAGGCCTGATTTTCCTGCGCTTTTCCCTCTGCACGCCCCCCCTCCCCTCCGCTTTTCCTTCCCCTCCGAGTTTCATACGCGAACTTGCGCCGAATCTGGCTCAAGTTCGCTTAAACGCATTTCAAGTCGCCAAAAATGCAGTTCGTCGCAAGTCCATAGAGTTGGACAAGGCGCTTCTCTATAGTTCACTCATCGGAACACGAAACACGCAGCGAACTGACAAGGAGAGCACAAATGAACATCGCCAAACACATGGAAGCCATCTTCATCGTGGCAGCAGTACTGGGCGGCGCAAGCGCCATGGCAACGGCGGCCGTACCGGCAAGCGTCAAGGCCAATGCGCCTGTGGTGGCCAAGGCCGCCGCCAGCGATATGCAGGTGGTAACGATCACCGCCAAACGCCTGAGCGCCGCCGAAAAAGCCGCCCTCTGATGATGTATCCCCAACCGCATCCCCTGACGACGGAGCACTCGATGAACAAGTTTATCAACGCAACGATGATGGCTGTGACCCTGTATGCCAACGCCAGCACCATGGCGATGGCGGCCGAAACGGCAAGCGAGTCGCGCCAGGTCGATGCGCGCGTCGTCAAGGTGGTGCTGGATGGAGTGATCGATCTGCATCTGAAACAAGGGCCGGCGGCCTCGCTGGTGGTGTCGGGCGACAAGCGCTATCTGCAAAAGATCACCATCACGCAAAACGGACAGACCCTGCGCATCGGCACTGAGCTGCACGGCGTGCATCTCTCCAGCCCGAATCTGCGCGCCGAGCTGACGCTGCCGAATCTGCGCGAGCTGGTGTCCTCGGGCGTGGGTTCCGCCGTCATCACAGGCTTCGATGGCGAAGAAATGCGCCTCTCGCTGGAAGGCGCGGGCGCCGTCACCATGACCTCGCACTTCAAGAGTTATAACGCGCGCCTCAGCGGCGTGGGTAGCATGACGGTGAATGCGGGCGAAACCGAAAACGTCGATCTGAATCTGCGCGGCGCGGGTCAGATCGTCATTGCCGGACAAAGCAAGAATCTGCGCGCCAAACTGGGCGGCATCGGCAGCCTCGATGCGCAGCAGCTGCGCGCCGACAGCGTGGACGTGGATATGAGCGGCCTCGGTGGCGCCACCGTCTATGCCAAGAATTCGGCCAATCTGCGCCTGAGCGGAATGGGATCGGCCACCGTGTATGGCCGTCCCACCAGCCGCCAGTCCAGCTCGCGCGGGCTGGGCAGCGTGGCCTGGCAGTAAAACTTTCTCTCCATGCCTATGGTGCTTGCCGTCCGGCTGGTCCGGACGGCTTTTTTATTTCCGGCGCCGCCGGCAGATCGCGGCCCAGCACCAGCCGCAGATCCACCCGCCTAGGCATGGCTTGCTCCGCCTGCGGCGCTTGCGGCAGCTCGCCGCGCCCCACGCGCTGCGCCAGCATGGCGGCCGCCTCGCGCCGGCCATCGCCATATTCGATATGCGTCTGGCGCACGGCGAAGGGCCGCATATTCGACAGACGCACCACCTCCACGCCATTGCCGCGCAGACGGCGCGCCATTGCCGCCGCCATGCCTTGCACGCCGTTGCCGTTGCTGATTTCCAGACGCAGCACGGTGGCGGGCCGCTCTTGCGCGTCCGCCCGGGCATTTTCATCGGCAGCTGGCGCGGCTGCCGCTACTGCCGTTGCAGGCAACTGCGCGGGCCGCTGCGGCGCGCGGCGCACTTCCACCAGGGCCGGGCCAAGCGCATGCAGCTCGGTCTTTTCCGCCAGATCCGGCCAGGCGCTGGCGAGGCTGGCGGCCGCCGTTGGCGAAGCCGTGGCGGGAATGCTGCCGCGCGCCAGTGCATAGTCCTGGCCGATATCGTGCTGGCGCAGCATGCGCGCCTGGCGCATCATCTGCAAGGCACGCGCGCTCTGGCCGCTCTGCTCCAGCAGCGCCGCCAGCTTCTCCCAGTTCTGCGCATTGGCCGGCTGCAGCGCACAGACTTTCTCTAGCAGTTGCAGGGCCGCTTCGACGTCGTTCTTCAGATAGTAGGCGTAGGACAGATTCGCCAGCAGCAAGGCGCTGTCCTGCACCGGCAGCTGCGGCTCGTCCTCCAGCAAAGCTCTCCACAGCGCTATCGCACCATCGTAATCGCCCTGCTCGGCCAGCAGCACCGCCAGGCCATTGCGGGCATGGGCATGGCGCGCGTCGAGCTGCAAGGCGAGACGGTAGGCGCGCCTTGCCTGCTGCGCATGATGGGCCTCATGCTCGCTGCGGCCCAGGGCGTAATAGCCGTCAGCGCCAATGCCGGCCGGCGGCGCTGTCTCCACCAATGGCGGCGGCGCCGAGCTGCAAGCCAGCAGCATGGCCGTGGCGGCAACCGCGGTGCAATACAGTGTGCAGGTGTTCATCGCGCTCTCCCGAAAAATTCAATGCGGCGGATCCAGGAAGATCCTGCTCATCTGAATGCCGGCCGGTCCCATCAGAACCACCATCAAGGCGGGGAAGATACAGAAGATCAGCGGAAACAGCAGCTTCACCGCCACCTTGGATGCTTCCTCCTCTGCCGCCTGGCTGCGCTTCAGGCGCAGGTTCTCGGCATGCACGCGCAGGGAGTCGCCCATGCTGGTGCCGAAGCGTTCGGCCTGCACCAGCATCGCCACCAGGGTGTCCACGTCTTCCACACCGCTGCGCAAGGCCAGGTTGCGCAAGGCCTTCTCCTTGCTGAAACCGGCGCGCATTTCCATCAGCACCAGTTGCAGCTCCTGCGCCAGCACCACGCTTTTGATATGCACCTCAGCCGCCACCTTGGCCAAGGCACGTTCCATGCTCAGCCCCGCTTCGACGCAGACCGTGAGCAGGTCCAACGCATCGGGCAGGTTCTCGAAGATGTCGCGCTGGCGGCGGCGCGCGATATTGGCCAGCACGCCGTTCGGCAGGTAGTAGCCCAGCGTCGCCGCGCCGAACAGCAGGAACATGAAGCCCTGGCCCGGCATCCGCGACGCCAACCCCGCCGCCAGCGCGCCGCTTATGGCCGGCAGGCCCAGGGACAGCACGGTCTTGGCGGCGAAGTACAGGGTCGGCACGGATGCGTTGCGCCAGCCCGCGTTCATGAAGCGGGTGCGCAGCTCGGAACGCTCCCAGCCCTCTTCCGGCAGCGACAGGCGGGTAAAGGGTTGCACCACGCGCGCCACGCGCTCGATCCAGCGGCCTTCCTCATCCTGGCCGCCGGGCGTCTCCTCCGGCGCGCCGATGCGCTGGCGCAGCGCGCCGGCGCCGAACAGGAACATGGCCAGGGCAGCCAGTCCAGCCACCACAAGAAAGACCAGGCCCAGAAACAGCCATTGTTCGGCATTCATATGCGTATCCTGATCATCTGCCGCATCCAGGCCACGCCTACCAGCATGATGCCAGCGGCGAACCACAGCAGCTGTATGCCCACCGGGTCGGTCCACAACACCCGTACATAGCCCGGGTTCACCAGGGACAGCACCAGCATCACCGCCAGCGGCAGCAGCGACAGCACCCAGGCCGACATCTTGCCTTCGGCCGCCTGCACGCGCACCTGGCCCAGCAGCTTGAGGCGGGCGCGCGTCAGGCGGCTGACATTGCCCAGCAGCTCGGCCAGGTTGCCGCCCGATTCGCGCTGGATCAGCACCGCAATCACCAGGTAGCGCAGATCGGTGAGCGGCACGCGCTGCGCCAGATTGTGCAGCGCCTCGTTCATCGACACGCCGTAGTGGATTTCCTCATAGGTGAGCTTGAATTCCCCCGCCAGTGGCTCGGGCAGTTCATTGCCCGCCATCTGCAGCACATTGGCAAAGGAGTGGCCGGCGCGCAGCGCGCGCGCGAGGAAGTCGGCGGCTTCCGGCAGTTGCTCCTCCACCTTCTTCAGGCGCTTGCCGCGCGCGCGCAGCAGCACGAAGAGTGGCGCGGCGGCGGCCAGCAGCGGCAGCAGCAGCGAAGGCAACGCCGGCAGGTCGAGCCAGAGCGGCAGGACCAGGGACGCCGCCTCGGCCGTCAGCGCCCCGCCCAGCAGACGGCCCACGGTCCACGGCAAGCCGGCCTGCAGCAGCAAGCGGTCCAGCGTGGCGATGCCGGGCAGGCGCCGCAGCCAGCGCTCCAGCCATGGCGACTCGCTGTAGCGCCGCTGTTTCAGGATGCCGCCCGCGCCCAGCCCTTCGCTGCGCGCCGACATCGAGCGCAGGCGGCGCGCAATGCGGCGCGCACCGCCGCCATGCGTGCCGGACCACCAGAGCCAGACGCCTTCGATCATGAAGATCACGGCCGCGAACAGCAGCACGGCGAAGGCGGTAAACAACATGTCCATGCCATCCTCCCTCACTCAAACACGCGGTCGGGATCGAAGGCGCTGTCCGGCACCGGCGCGCCGAAGGTGCGCAGGCGGTCGGCGAAGCGCGGCCGCAACCCGGTGGCGCAGAAATGGCCGCTGACGCGGCCATTTTCATCGACCCCGGTCTGCTCGTAGCGGAAGATCTCGTGCATGGCCAGCATATCGCCCTCCATGCCGGTGATTTCCTGCAGGCTGACCAGCTTGCGCGTGCCGTCCGTCAGGCGCGACACCTGCAGCACCACCGTCACGGCGGAACAGATCTGCTGGCGCGTGGCGCGCGGCGTCAGGTTGGCGCCGGCCATGCCCACCATATTTTCCAGCCGCGCCAGGGCGTCGCGCGGCGAATTGGCGTGGATGGTGGCGAGCGAGCCTTCGTGGCCGGTATTCATCGCCTGCAGCATGTCCATGGCTTCGGCGCCGCGCACCTCGCCCAGGATGATGCGGTCGGGCCGCATGCGCAGCGCGTTGCGTACCAATGAACGCTGCGTGACTTCGCCGCGTCCTTCGATATTCGGCGGCCGCGTTTCCAGGCGCACCACGTGCGGCTGGCGCATCTGCAGCTCGGCCGCATCCTCGATGGTGACGATGCGCTCAGTCGGCGGAATGAAGCCGGACAGCACATTCAGCAAGGTGGTCTTGCCGCTGCCGGTGCCGCCCGAAATCAGGATATTGATCTTGGCGCGGCCCAGGGCGCGCAGCACCTCGATCATGGGCGGGGTCAGGCTTTTGTAGCTGAGCATTTGCTCGATGCTGAGCGGGTTGGCGGCGAAACGGCGGATCGACAGGATGGGGCCATCCACCGCCAGCGGCGGAATGATGGCATTCACGCGCGAGCCATCCGGCAGGCGCGCATCGACCATGGGGCTGGATTCGTCCACGCGCCGGCCCACGCGCGAGACGATCTTCTCGATGATCTTCATCAGGTGGGCGTCGTCATGGAAGCTGACGGCGGTCAGCTCCAGCCGACCGGCGCGCTCCACATACACCTTGGCGTGGGTGTTGACCAGGATATCCGAGACGCCGGGATCGGCCAGCAGCGGCTCCAGCGGGCCGAAGCCCAGCATCTCGTGCTGGATGTCGAGCACCAGGCTGTGGCGCTCCGACTGGTTCAGCACAATGCGCTCTTCCTCGATGATGCGCTGGACCAGCAGCGCCAGCTCGTGCTTGAACTGTTCCGGCGTCAGGCGCTTCAGGCGTTCCAGGTCGATGCGGTCCAGAATGGCCTGGTGCATGGACTTCTTCAACTCGCGATAGGCGGCGCTGGCCATGCCGGCTGGCGTGGCGCAGGCGGCGCGGACGTCGTCGGCAAGCGCAAGGCGTTCGCGCAGGCTCATGATGTTCTCCTCGGGCGGCGTGGGCTCACTGTTCGGCTTCGCTGCGGCCGAACAGGCGGTTGAACAGCCCCTTGTTTTCCAGCACGCGGCGCTCCGTCACCAGCGCCACCAGCTCGGCCAGGCTGCGCGCCACCGGGCTGCTGCGCGAGAGCTGCAGCACCGGAACGCCCTGGTTCACCGAATCGGTGGCGCACAGATAATCGTTGGGCACCGTGTGCAGCACATCGGCGCCCAGCGCCTGCTCCAGGTCCGCCAGGCGCAGCTTGCCGCCCTTCTCGTAGCGGTTGACGATCAGGCGGGTGCGCTCGGTCGGATAGCCGAGCGAGCGGAAGATATCGAGCAGGCGGCGGCCGTCGCGGATATCGGGCAGGGCCAGCTGCAGCACCGGGTAGATGGCGTCGGCGCAGTCGAGGGCGCGCAGCGACAGGGCGTCGATCTGGCGTCCCACATCGAGCACGATGTAGTCGTAGTGCTGGCGCGCCACGCGCAGGATGGTGTCCATATGTTCGGGCTTCATCGCCACGGTCTGGCCCGGATCGTCGGCCGCCGCCAGCACGCCGAAGCCGGGCGAGACATGCACCAGGCTCGATTCCAGGAAGGCGCCGTCCATGCGGCCGATCTGGGCGCAGATATCGGACAGGGTCATGCAGGGCTTCTGGTCCGACACATACAGCGTGGCGTCGCCGAACTGGCCGTGCAGGTCGATCAGCAGCACCTTCTTGTCGGCCAGGGCCGCCAGCGCATAGCCGAAATTGGTGGAGAGGAAGGTGGCGCCGCTGCCGCCCTTGCAGGAGATGAAGGCCAGCGCCTTGCCGTCGCGCATGCGCGTGACGCCGGTTTCGACCTCGATGCGGTCGATGGCCTCGTGGAAGGCGCGGTGCACCAGCGGCAGCTGCAGCACTTCGCGCATGCCGGCGCGCATGGCGCGGATCAGCAAGTCCTGCTGCGGCTCGCGCGCCAGCAGGATGAAGCGGGCCTGCGGATACAGGCGCGCCAGCCTTTCCACCATGTCCGCCTCGCCCGGCTCGACGTCGCTGGCGTCGAAGATCACCAGCTCCGGCGCATCGGACATGATGCGCTCCACCGCATCGCGCAGGCCGGCGCGCGTGGCCGCCAGCAGCACCGGCGGCATGCGCGCCGAACCCTGGGCGCCGATCTCCGCATGCAGCTGCCTATCGTTACTGATCATCAGTGCCTTCATGACTATTCCTTTCGCATGGCTTGCGGCGTTTCAGGGAGAAAGCGGGGCGCCCGGCGTGAAGCCCAGCGACTCGGCGCGCACCACCACGGTGGAACGCGGCAGTGCCAGCTGCATGGGCAGCGGCACCGTGGAAGCGAAGGGCAAGGACGGGCAATCGCCGCCATTGCCGCACCAGCGCACCCGCACGAAACGGATGCAGGAAGCGCCCTGCGGATCGCGCAGGCAGTTGACGGCATTGCCGGCGGGGCTGGCCGGCATGGGCGAGGCCGGCAACAGCGCACCCGCCGCATCGAGCCGCAGGTAATCGATGGCGAGATTGCCGCCGGTGATCGTGCCGTCCAGCGTGGCGGCGCCGAACATGGCTTGCTGGCGCAGCGTCGCCATGGCGGCACTGTCGGAGAAGTCCGCCATGGCCGCCGCGCGCGCCGCGCGCCGCGTCACTTCCTGGCTCAGGTTCAGCAGATACATATAGCGCGCCAGCTCCATCCAGCCGAGCAGGAAGAGGAAGAAAATCAGGCTGGCCAGCGCCACCTCGACCGTGGTGGCGCCGTGCTGGCGGCGCAGGGTTGGCGGCTTAGTTGACATAGGGCTGCACCGAGGAGCCGGTCAGGGCGATGCTGCCCGCCCCCAGGAGATTGAACAGCGGATCGCTGAGCTGGATCTGCACGGTGACGCGGATGCGCTGCGGCGGCGTACCGCCGCAAGGCAGATCGTCGCAGCGCACCGAGACCTGCCCGGCGCCCGGACTGGTATCGAGCGCCGCTTCGCTGACCGCGTCCAGCACCAGCTGGCCGGCGCGCGCCGCCAGCACCGGCGCCTGCATGGGATTGGCCAGCTCGGGACGCGGCATGGTCGCCATATAGCGGGCGGCATCGAAGGCGGCCCTTTGCAGCACAGAGTAATGCCACATCATGCGTCCACCCAGCAGCAGCACGGCCAGCAGCAGCGCCGCCATGTCCAGCACCACGGCCAGCTCGATGGCCACCACGCCGCCCTGGCCGCGCCGCATGCGCTGCCGCACGCTCATCGCAGCAGCTCCACTGGCGTTCCCAGGCTTTGCTCACTTGCCAGGCCCGCGAATTCGGCGCTGATGGCCGCGCCGCTGGCCGGCGCCACCATGAAGAAGGTGCCGATCGCCAGCACGCTCGCCTGCTGCAGCTGGCCGGCCGGCACCGGGCAGGCCAATAGGGGAATCTGCAGCAGACGGCGGCGCGCCAGGCCGGTATTGCCTGTCGGCGCCGTCACCATGGCGGCATAGGGCGTGGACAGGGCGGGATACGATGGCGCCGTCGGCGCGCCCGGCGAGGCGGGATAGAGCTGCGGCCAGTAGGCGCGCGGATACGCCGCGCCGGATGGCGAAATGATGGCGGCGCCATAGGCCCACAGCGGCCCGTAGGCGGCGGCATTCACCACCGGCTCCGGCAAGGGATCGGCCACGCTGCTCAGCGGCTTGCCCGGCGTGCCGGCGGCGGTAGGCTGGGCATGGGCGGCGCTGGGCGCCACGCCCATCCAGCTGCCGGCCGCGAACGAGGCGATATTGCTGTCCGGCGGCGCCGCCAATGGCGTGCAGGATAGGGGGTCGGCCGCCGGGCCATAGCTGTTGAAGCGGGAATTGAGCTGCAGCGCCAGGGTAAACGGCGTTTTGCGGCGCACCGTCACTGGCTGGCTACCGATGCGGCGCAGATGCAGGCGGCCGGCGCACATGAAGGGCGCCAGCACGCTGTCTTCGGTATTGGCCAACGTGCCCAGCGTGCCGGCGGCGCTGATGGGATCGACCAGAAAATATTCGCCGCTGGCCGCGCCCAGCGCCGGATTCAGATTCAGCAGGTTGTAGCTGACGCCGCGCCGGAAGCCATACTGCACCAGCTCATCGACCGGCCCGGCGATATTGCGCGTCTTGCTGGGCGCGGGGTCCATGGCGCAGACGGCCAGCGGCGCAATGGCCAGGCCGGAGCGCCCGGCCACCGCCACGGCAGCCACCTGCTGGCTGGCCTGGGCCGGCGCCAGCAGGAACAGGAAGGCAGTGGCGACCGTGCCATGCTCCTCCCCCAGCTGCCGCGTATCGACGCGGGCGAAAATCCGTCCGGCGGGACTGGCGACGGTATCGGCCGCGCTATGCCAGGGGCCATCGGCATCGTCGGCAAAACTCAGGGCCGCGCTGGACCAGGTGACCGGCTGCGAATAGCGGTAATGGCTGGCGGCAGCCGTCTGCGCCGCATGCGACAAAGCGCTGTTGACGCCGGCCGCCGTGCCATTCAGTTCGCGCGCCGCAGCCAGGGCGGCACTATCGGCCAGGGTGCGCATCTCCTGCTCGCGGTTGTACAGCTGGCCGAGGTCGATCACCATGCCCAGCATGCCAAGCAGCAGCAGGACCAGCAGGCCAAACATCAGCGCGATCGCGCCGCGCTGGCGGCACTGGGAGGCGCGGGCTTTCATTTTCCACCACTGACGCCGATGGTGAAGGCGCTTGGCTGCGGCTGCGGCGCGCTGAAGGACTTGCGGTACTGTTCTTGCGCCTGCAGCGCCGCCGCGCCGTCGATGCCGCGCGCCTGGTCCGGATTGGCGCCGCCCGGATGGATGCGCTGGCGCGCCATGGCGGCGCGCACGGCGTCGCCAAAGCGCGCATCCCATTGGCGTGCTGCTGGCGGCAGCGAGGCCGGCGCTGGCCGACAGCAGCGCGCCAGCGCCAGCCAGCAGCAAGGTCAATGCCTGTTTCATAAGCGGCTCCTATTTCAGTTGGAAGCCGCTGTCGCGCGGCGCGGACGATGCGTTGGACGGCGCGGCGCCTTCCAGGCGGCCGTCCAGCATCAGGCTGGAACGGCTGGGCGCGGGCGGGCCGTCGGTCGGCAAGCCATAGCCGGGCGACAGCGGCTTGACCAGATGGGCGGTGACGACGAACAGCAGTTCGGTGCGGTCCTGCTGGAAGTCGGTGCTGCGGAACAGGGCGCCCAGCACCGGCACCTCGCCCAGCACCGGCATCGCCTGCAGATTGCCGGACTGGGTATGGCGGATCAAGCCGCCGATGGCGAAGCTTTGTCCATCGAACAGCTGCAAGGTGGTGGCGGCGCGGCGCGTGGTGATCAGGGGCAGGACCGAACTGCCGCCCAGACCAGCCGCGCTGACGCCCACGCCTTCGCGCGACAGCTCCGACACTTCGGGCGCCACCTTGAGGTGGATACGGCCGCCCGCCAACACGGTGGGCGTGAAGCGCAGGCCGACGCCGAATTCCTTTTCCTGCAAGGTGACGCGGTTATTGTCCTGGCCGACGGGAATCAGCACCTTGCCGCCCGCGAGAAAACTGCCTTCCTGGCCGCTGATCGCCATCACCGTCGGCTCGGCCAGGATGCGCACCAGGGCGTCATGGCGTTCGCCGTCCAGGCGCAGGCGGCTGCCATCGGGCTTGCCCAGCATCAGGCCACCGCCTGCGGTGCCGCTCAGAAAATTGGACAGCACGCTGGCCGTCCAGCTGCCCACGCCGCGATGCAGCTGGGCGCTGCCTTCCAGCTTGTCGAGCAGGGTCTTGGACACTTCCGCCACCTTCACTTCCAGC
Organism: Massilia sp. BJB1822; assembly: GCF_013369485.1. Classification (GTDB taxonomy): domain Bacteria; phylum Pseudomonadota; class Gammaproteobacteria; order Burkholderiales; family Burkholderiaceae_D; genus Rugamonas. Next base: position 710,194 of record NZ_JABWEB010000001.1, on the reverse strand, counting down.
ATCACCTGCTGCGGCGCCGTGAGCGACAGCATGTTTACAATGCGGCCTTGCGCGCCGCCGCTGTCCGGCGCGCTGGCGGCCGGCGTGGAAGACTTGGCCGGCGCCCCGTCCGCCGCATCGTCGGCAGCGGCAGCCAGCGCCTGCGCCGGACGCCGCACATAGGCTTGCGCCAGTTCCAGCACGCGCGCCAAGGTCGGCCCGTCCTCCACCTCGCCGCTCAGCACCAGCGCATCGGCGGCGGCGCTGACGCGGATATTGCGCTCCGCCGGCAGCAGCTCGGCCAGCGCCGCCTGCAGGCCGGCCGTGTCCACGCCCACCGTCACTTCGATCACGCTGCAAACGCCGCTGCGGCCCTGCACGATCATATTGGTGCTGCCCACGTCCATTCCCAACACGTACAAGGTGTCGGGCGCCACCAGCATGGCTTGCAGCACGGCGGGATTGCCCACACTGCGGCTGCTCACCACTTCGGGCAGGCGCAGCAAGGTGGACTTCCCGATCTGCAGCGCCAGCTTGCCCGGCGCGGCCGCCTGGCCGCCGCAATGCAGGGCGGCGTTAGGCGCCGTCCTCTGCACCGGCTTGGCGGTCGGCGCAAGCGGCGCAGGAGCAGCAACTCGCGTCAGCACGGCGGCCGGTGCGGGTACCGCAGTGGCGGTGGCCTGCGGTGCAAGGGCTGGTGCTCCCGATGTGGGCGCGGCAAGTGCTGTCCGCAGCGGCGCCATGCCGGCGCACAGGGCGAACGCCAGCAGGCAGGCCAGCGGCAGGCGGCGCAGCGAAAGCAGGTGGAAGAGGCGGGTCGTCATGGCGGCTCCTCACAGGCACTCCCGGCGGCTGCGCAAGCCGTCGATCACGCCGCTGCAGGCTTTTTCCGCCGCAGCCGCAGGGTGGGCGCTGCGCGCGCGCCGCGAAGGCGCGGCTGGCGCGGCCTCGGGCGTCATGGCGGCGGGAACGGCGGCGGCAGGCGGCAGCGCAGCGCCAGCCGCCTGTCCGCCCAGCAGCGAGAGCTTGGTGGCGCCATCGGTCACGCCGGGATGCGGATCCACCTGGTTGCGCAGCACCAGGGACAGGCTGCCCACGCTGCGCGCCAGGTCCAGCTTCTCGGCCTGCACCGGCGTCACTTCCAGCGTCACGGCATTGACCACGCGCGGCTTAGTATCGTCGCGGCTCACCTCCTGCGCCACGGCCAGCACCAGAATCCGTTCCAGCACGATCTTGGAGATGGCCGCCTCCTGCGCGCCGCGCGCGCCGCCCTCGGCCTGCATATTCACCAGAATGTCGACGAAGTTGCCGGGCAGGGCGAAACCCGCCACGCCCACCACATCGTTGACGCGCACCGTGATGGCGCGCTTGCCTTCGGCGATCAGGGCCGACAAGCCGCCCAGGGTGCCGGCCGGCGCCAGCTTGGCCGCCGTCAGCGGCTCGCCGCGCAGCACGCTCGATTTGAGCACGCGCCCATTCAGCTGCAAGGGATCGCGCAAGGCGCCTTGCGGCAGGCTGGCCGCCGGCCAATCGGCCAGCTTAAGCATATCCGGGGCCAGGCGCTGGCCCAGGTTGACGTCGATCCCGGCCACCACGATGCGCGTGGCGGTGCCGCTGTTCTTGTGCAGCAGCCAGCGCGAGGCCAGCACCACGGCGCACAGGCCCAGCGCCACGGCCACTGCCATCATCAGATATGCGCGCCGGTTTTTCATTTGATGCTTTCGTAGAGGCTGGCGTCGGCCGCCTCGCAGTTATGCAGCGCCGGGCCGCTGGACAAGGCCTCAGCGGCGCAGTCCTCGTCCGCGGCGAACATGCTGCTCCAGGCCTGCTCCAGGGCAGCGCGCGTCAGGCGCGGCGTGGCCCCCGTGAAGCCGGCAAAGTCCACCAGCCGGCTCACCACCTCGCGTGGATAGCAGGCCAGCAAAGGCTCGCCGCTGGCGCCATGCAGCTCGGCGATCAGATAGCCAAGCATGGCCTCGTCCGGCGCGATATTGGCGGCGCGGCAGTGCTGGCGGAATAGGTTGCGGTAAGCCTCCTCGCCGATGGCGCCGACCGCGATCTTGTAGGCGACGCGGCGTAGCGCGGCGCTGTCGAGCAGGGCATGCGGCGCCAGGCTGGTGGCGAACACCAGCACCGCGTCGAACGGCAGGCTGAATTGATGGCCGCCCTGCAGCGTGAGCTGGTCGCGGCGCGTATCGAGCGGCTGGGCGAAGCGGTTCAGCAGGTCGGCCGGGCGCACACGCTGGCGTCCCAGATCGTCGATGATGAACAGGCCGTTGTTGGCCTTCAGGTGGGGAGGCGCCTGGTAGCAGCCGCTGTAGGCGTCGTAGCGCAGATCCAGCATATCGGCCGCCAGCTCCGCGCCGGCCTGCACCACGGGACGCCGGCACAGCACCCAGCGGCTGTCGCCATGGCGCCGTTCCAGCGGCTGGCGGCCCGCCGCGCCGGCCGGCGGCAGGTGCAGCAGCGGATCGTAGATCTGCACGATTTCCTGGCCCAGCGCCAGCGCATACGGCACCGCCACCACGCCCTGCAGCAGGCCGCCCAGCTTGCGCGCCAGGGTGCTCTTGCCGCTGCCCGGCGGACCATACAGGAAGATCGAGCGGCCCGAATGCAGGGCCGCGCCGGCCAGCGCATGCACGCTGGCGGGCAGGCAGTCGCCGGCAAACACTTCGGCCATGTCCTCGGCGGTGATGGCGGCCAGCAGGCCGGCCTGGCGCTGCAGCACGGCGCAATAGGCTTCCAGCGTGACCGGGGCCGGGCCGGCATAGCGGCAGCGTTCCAGCCAGGCGGCGGCGCGCTGGCGGCCGGCGCCGGTCAGCTGGTATTGCACGTCGATGTCGGAGTCGCCGCGCCAGGCCACTTCGGCCAGCTGCTCGGCCACCAGGAAGTCGAGCAGCTCGCGCAGCACATTCAGCGACAGGCGCAGGCGGGTGGCCAGCGCGGGCAGCGGACTGCGGCCGGCGATGAACAGGGTCTTGCCCAGCAGTTCGACCAGCATCGGCTGTTCCAGTCCGGTGTCGCGCACCGTCTTCGCTTGCGGCGGCAGCAGCGGCGCCGCCTCGTCATTGGCGCCGCCGAAAACGGCGCTCAGGGTTTCGCTTTCCATCATGCTGATCCTCCTGTATGAGCAACCGATTCTAGCGACGTGTTTCCTAGTGGATATTGATCAGCGGCAAAAGGTTGGGCCGTGGCGGGCAACGGCCGATGCGCCCACGCCACAAGCAGCAGCGCGCCCAGCGCCACCGCCACACCATATGGCAGGCGGCGGCGCGGCGGCCGCGCCAGCAAGGCCAGCAGCGCCAGCACGCCGCCGATCAGGAAGGCCAGCCAGGCGATCTGCAGCGCGCCGAGGGGGCCGGTGAAGGCGCCCACCATGATCAGCAGCTTGACGTCGCCGGCCGCCATAGCGCCGCGCAGGTACAGCGGCAGAAACAGCAAGCCGCCGGCCGCCATGCCGCCCAGCGCCGGCAACAGCGGCAAATTCAAGCGCCAGCGCAGCGCAAAGGCCAGCAGCAGGCCGCCCAGCACCAGCAGATTGGGAATGCGGCGCCAGGCCAGGTCGGTGATGGCCGCCTGCAGCAGCAGGCAAAGCAGGAGAATTTCAAGCACGTTCAACATGGCCGGCTCCCAAAGGCTGCCGGCACGCGGCCGGCAGCCAGTGCGCTCGCCGCAAGGGCGTTACGGGGTGAGCAGGGCGGCGATATTGGTGAAGCGGGCCAGCAGGGCCGGCGTGAACAGCGCAAGCGCCGCCACGATCGCCGCCGCCATCAGCGCCGCGATCAAGCCGTATTCAATAGCTGTAGCGCCCTCCTCATCGCGCACAAAACGGCTGAGTGCTTGTTTCAAGGTATCCATGATTGACTCCCATAAAGATATGTTGATTGGACTCTGGCGCTATTGCATTGCAGCACCATTGCACTCAACTATAGGAGCGGCGGTTTTGCGGGGATTGATGAGACGCAAGCTTTCTGCAAGGTACTATTCTTTTGCTGCAACAAACACCTTGCGCTGCGCGCCGTTTGTGTCAAACTGCAACAACAGTTTCCGGGAAGCTCATTAAAACCCGTCCCGACAGGGGTTTTCCCTAGGAAGACGGGCGGAAATGGGGTATAAGCGCCCTCGCCGGCACCCACGGAAACGAAAAATATTTCGTAATTTTTTCACAGCTTAATTGCCTATTATGCAAAAAGCTATTATCCTGATCAGCTGTCCTTCGGAAAGGCCTCGTGCTTTGCGTCACTGTGTGCCTTAATTAACAGAAAAACAATAGGCCACACTGCCGCGACGGTACCTGATTATTTTCAGAGAACGAGCATGGATTCCCTACTGAAACACATGGTGGACATGACCGGCCACCGCGATCACACGATGCTCGACATCTCTGTGATCTCGGCGGTACAGGAACTCGCGCGCGCCTCGCAAACCCGGGTGCTGACGCTGGCCCAGGTACGCGGCCAGACTTTCGTCCGGGCGCGTGCCAGCATCGAGACCGGCCGCCCGGCACGCATGGAAGAGTCGCCCGACCCAGCCAGTCCCGGCGAGCCGCTCAGCAACTACCCGGCGCTGGCGCACTGCATTGCGCGCCATGAGCTGAATGCGGACATGGAAGACGCCGAAGGCCGCCATACCCTGTGGCTGCCGATCTGGCTGGGCGACAAGGCCAGCACCTGCCTGGAAATCGTCCACCCCACGCCCTACACCAGCGAAACCATCCACATCATCGGCGGCATCGTCAGCGTTTACCGCAACTTCCAGAACCTGCTCGACTACAGCGAGCGCGACTCCCTCACCGGCCTGCTCAACCGCAAAACCTTCGACGACCAGCTGGCCAAGATGCAGCAAGCCTCGCACGCCGAACCGGACGGCCTGACCCTGCCGCCGGGTGAGCCGGAACGGCGCCAGCACTGCGAGGAAGAGCGGCAATGGCTGGCGGTGGTCGACGTCGACCACTTCAAGCATGTGAACGACCGCTTCGGCCACCTGTACGGCGACGAGGTGCTGATCCTGATCGCCAACCTGCTGCAATCGTCCTTCCGCGCCCAGGACCGCGTGTTCCGCTTCGGCGGCGAGGAATTCGTGGTGCTGCTGCGCTCCACCACGCTGGGCAATGCGCGCCGCATCATCGACCGCTTCCGCATGAATGTGGAGCAGCACGATTTCCCGCAGGTGGGCAAGGTCACGGTCAGCGTGGGCTTTGTCAGCATCAGCAGCTACGAGGCGCCGGTGGTGGTGCTGGGCCGCGCCGACCAGGCGCTGTACTACGCCAAGAGCCACGGCCGCAATATGTCCTGCCACTACGATGAACTGGTGAGCGGCGGCCTGCTGCATGCCATTGAATCGAACGACACGGCAGAGTTTTTCTGATCAGGCCTCGGCCAGGGTCAGGAAGCGCATTGGGTCCACATTCCATTTGGCCGGCAGTTCGTGGCCGACGATCTTGTCGCCGCCGCCGAAGCCCAGGCCGCGCGACAGGTCCACGGTTTCCGGCTTGATGTAGATATTCGACTTGGTGTTGAAGAAGACGTTGACCTTGGGCGCCAGCAGATTGGTTTCGTGCGGCTCCACCACCACGCCCAGGCGTCCCGACTCCAGCAACACCAGGGTGCCCACCGGATAGATGCCCACGCAGCGCATGAATTCCTGCACATACTGGGGATTGAAGTGGAACTTGCTCCACTCGTAAATCTTGCGCAGCGCGGCGGCGGCCGGCATGCCCTTGTGATAGCAGCGGTCGGCCGTGATGGCGTCGTACACATCGACGATGGCCGCCATCTGCGCCAGCTCGCTGATGCCGTCGCCCGCCTGCTGCGAAGGGTAGCCGGTGCCGTCGCGCCGCTCGTGATGGTGCAGGGTGATGTCGAGCGGGATCGGGCCGATGCCGGGCGATTTGCGCAGGATGTCGTAGCCGTCCTGCGGATGCTTGCGGATGACGTCGAATTCCTCTTCGGTCAGGCGGCCCGGCTTGTTCAGGATGGCGTCCGGCACCATGGCCTTGCCGGCATCGTGCAGCAGGCCGCCCAGGCCCGCCTCGCGCGTGGTCTCCTCGTCCATGCCGCGCGAATTGCAGAAGGCCACCAGCAGCGCGCACACGCTGACTGAATGCAGGAAGGTGTAATCGTCCTTGGTCTTGATGCGCAGCAGGCCAAGCAGGGCACCCGGATTGCGCAGAATCGATTCGGTGATGTTCTGCACCACCGGCTGCACCTGGTCCACCTCCACCGCCTTGCCCAGGCGGACATCGGCCATCACATTGCGCACCAGGTTCGATGCCTGATGGCGGATCTGCGCCGCGCGCTGCAATTCCTCGCCCAGTCCAACCTTGACCACCTTGGCCGGCTTGGCCGCCAGCTGCGTGATTTCGCGCTCGGTCGCCGCCTGCGCCTCGGCCACGGTGGGCGCCTCCTCCACGTCCAGCCCCTTGGAGGCGTCGATGATGACGTCGTGGATGCCCGCCTTGAGAATCTTGCGGATCTCCTCTTCGCTGCTGATCAGGAAGCGGTTGCGCACGAAGGGGTGGGTCATCCAGTCGCAGCTGAGATCCTGGATATACATGCCGACCTTGAGCTGGGACGAATCAACTTTCTTGAACATACAGATCCTGCAAGGTGGGAGAGCGGAAAGCGTTAGAATGAGTATAACAAAGAGTTTCCTCTAGGGATCACCTTTCCCCCGCACGCTACATTAAGTTACATGGAAATACGCCAACTCCGTTACTTTGTTGCAATTGTCGATCATGGTTCCCTGTCGCGCGCGGCCCTGGTGCTGCATGTGGCCCAACCGGCGCTGACCCAGCAACTGCGCCATCTGGAGGAAGAGTTGGGGGTGCAGCTGCTGCACCGCTCGGCACAGGGCGTGCTCGGCACCGACGCCGGCAAAGTGTTTTACGACCACGCCCAGGCAATCTTGAAACAGGTGGCGGATGCGAAACAAGCGGTTACGCATTCGGCCCGTCCTTCAGGCAGCGTCACGCTCGGCCTGCCGCACAGCGTCTCCGGCGCGCTGGCCCTGCCCCTGCTGACGGCGGCCCAGCGCCACTACCCCGACGTCACCCTACAGCTGACGGAGGAATTGACCGGCAATCTGGCCGAGCAGCTCAAATCCGGCCGCGTCAATCTGGCCGTGCTGTTCGACGACGGCCAGCTCACGCCTTTTGCCACCACGCCGCTGGCGGAAGAGGAGCTGGCGTATATCTGCCGCGCCGACGGCGAAGACTTCAAGCTGGGCGCCAGCGTGACCTTGGCCCAGGCGCTGGGCACGAAGCTGATCCTGCCCGGCCTGCAGCATGGCGTGCGGCCGCGCATCGAGGCGGTGGCGCGCGCCGCCGGCCTGCATACGGGCGACGTCATCGAAATCAATTCCATCGCCATCCTGAAATCGGCCATCCTGGCCGGCATGGGCGCCACTATTTTGCCGGTGGCGCCGGTGCTGGCCGAGATCGAGCGCGGCAGCATGCGCGTCCACGCCATCCACCACCCGGCCATCTCGCGCACGGCGGTGCTGTGCGCCTCGCGCACGATACCGCTGACGAATGCGGCCAACGCCATCAGCCAACTGGCGCTGCAGGTGGCGCAGGAACTCTGTCTGAGCGGCGCCTGGCCCGGCGCCCGTCTGCTCGCCTGAAACGGCGCGCCGCCTAGCCCAAAGCGAAACGCATCTGGGCGGGCAGGCAATGGCGCTGCAAATCATAGCCTTGCACAATCGTGTTGCGCGCCGCTTCGCGCAGATGGCCGAGGGAGGCGCGCCGCTGCAAGGCGTCGGCCACGCTCTCGGCCAGCGCCTGCGGATCGAAGAAGTCCGTCAGCAGGCCGTTCACGCCATGTTCGATCACCTCCTCCACCGGCGCCGTGCGCGAGGCAACGATCAGGCAGCCCACGCTCATCGCCTCCATCAGGGACCAGGACAGCACGAAGGGATAAGTCAGATAGCTGTACACCGCCGACACCTGCATCAGCTGGGTGAGCAAGGCATGCGGCACTTTGCCGACGAAATGGATGCGACTCATATCGAGCCGCGCCGCCACCTCGTCGCGGAAGATGGCTTTCCAGCTCTGCCCCTTGGGTGGCGCCGCGCCATAGCTGACGCCATCGCCGCCCACGATCACGATGCGCGCGTTCGGCCGCAAGCGCTGCAGCTCCGGCAAGGCGCGCATGAAGGTGTGATAGCCGCGGTAAGGCTCCAGATGGCGCGCGACGAACGTCACCACCTCGTCGCCCGGCCTTAACACCAGGCCCGCCTTGGACAACGTAACGCGGGCCTGGGCATCGGGCCGGAAGCGCTGGCTGTCGATGCCATCGTGGATGACCGAGATGCGCTGGCGGAACCAGTCCGGATGGCGGTCGCGCTGGAAGCGCGTCGGCGACAGGCCGGCGTCGGCGCTGGCCATCGCATGCAGCAGATGGGTATTGCGCAGCCGCAGACGCTGGCGGCTCTGCAGCGTGGCTGCGGCGCTGAATTCCAGGTCGAAGTAGGAATCGCCGCCCTCGGCGCCGTAATAGTATTCGGCATAGACCAGCAGGCGCGCGCGCGGGAACACGTCCTGGGCGAACAAGCCCTCGCCCCAGCCGGGATGGACGAAGATCACATCCGGCGTAAAGCCCTGCTCCTTAAGCCGCTGCAGCGAGTCCGCCGCCGATTCGCCGCGCAGCAGCTTGCCGTACAAATCGCGCAGCTGCGGTGCCTGGGCTGCGCTGCCGGCCCCCTCCGCCAAGCGATGGCAGACATAGCGCACACCCGGCAAGGCCTCGCTCTGGGCGCGCATGCCGAGGGCGACAACTTCGTGGCCCTCGGCCGCCAAGGCCGGCGCGAGGTGGCGGAACTGGCCGGGAAAATTCTGGTGAATGAAGAGAAAACGTGCCATAAAACTTGTAAAGTTGTATATGGGAAATAATATAACAATTTGGCAAGCGCCAGGCGTGGTCTAGCTATCACTATTTCTTATACCCTCCTGCGCCGCCAACTTGGCATTGCTGCGGAGCTAAGGCTTTTTGTTCTTTAGCGCAGCCGTAATCGCAGGCATATAGCTGGGATGCAGGACGCCCATCTTGGGCTGCGGGCGATTGGCCTGTGGGCCTGGAGCGGGCGCAAACCAGTCGCTATCAAAAGGGAGCGCAAGCTGAACCGCAACATCGAACTTGGTCCGATAAGACAGGCCGCTGCAGGAAAAGCCGGAATCCGCTGGGTCCAATACGATTTCCGTCGGATAAAGCCGGTCGGTCTTCTGGCTCGTGCCGTACACAACCGAGACTTCATGCGTACCTGGCGACACCCTTGCCACCAAGGCTGGCCGCCGCTTTGGGCCGGGTTCGCCCAATACCTGGGGAAAGGCGCACCAGACGATATCCCCAGGCGCAGGCAGCGGATGGTATTGCCGTTTGGGCCGCGCCGCCATGGATTAAAAAATCCGCTCCGTGAAACTCTCCTCGGGCGTCCCCGTGGCCGGACTCTCCCGGCGAATCGCATCGATTTGTGCGCTGCTTAGCGCACCCTCGTCCTGCACATAAAAGGGCAGATAACGTTCCGCCATCTGCTTTAGCGCCAGGTGCGCCACCTCTGTTTTGCTCAGCCCTGTGGCCGTCATCAGCTTTTCCAGCGTCGCCTGGCTCACGCCAGTCGGCGTGTCCTGCTTTCGCAAGCGCAGCAGAAAACCCGCTTGCTGCAATTCCGTTTTGGGCATTGTCCACCGTCCTTTCGCAGCTTGTATATCTAATATATATCACCGTGCCGGCTTTGCAATGGGCCATCATTTTTTCTTATATCCCCATCCGAATTCCATATTTCCGTATACGTAAACTTGGCCGTACACTGAAAAAAGTAAGGCTGCCCACGCTGCAGCCATCGTGACTAGGAGAGGACGCGCTTACCCGGCGCCCACCCCGCCAGGCACACACCGGACCACAAATTTTGGAGACAGCCACCATGCCCGATATCACGGCGCCAGGCAGCAACTCGCCTGTACTGAACCCCGTCACCCTCGACGACAAATACACTTCCACCTCCGGCAAGATCTTCCTCTCCGGCATCCAGGCCCTGGTGCGCCTGCCGATGATGCAGCGTCTGCGCGATGCGGCGGCCGGCCTGAATACCGCCGGCTTCATCTCGGGCTACCGCGGTTCGCCGCTGGGCGGCCTCGATGAAACCCTGTGGAAGACGAAAAAGCATCTGGAAGCGAACCATGTGCAGTTCGTGCCGGGCGTGAACGAGGATTTGGCCGCGACGGCGGTCTGGGGTACGCAGCAGGTGGACCTGATCGGCCCGGCCAAATACGATGGCGTGTTCGCCATGTGGTACGGCAAAGGCCCGGGCGTGGACCGCTGCGGCGACGTCTTCAAACATATGAACCATGCCGGCACGTCGAAGAACGGCGGCATCCTGCTGGTGGCGGGCGACGATCACGGCGCTTATTCCTCCACCCTGCCCCACCAGTCCGACCATATCTTCTCGGCCTGCATGATCCCCCTGCTGTATCCCTGCAATGTGCAGGAATACCTGGACCTGGGCGTGCATGGCTGGGCCATGTCGCGCTTCTCCGGCTGCGCGGTCGCGTTCAAGGCGCTGGCCGACACGGTGGAGTCGAGCGCCTCGGTGGATGCCGATCCGTTCCGCGTGCAGGTGAAGATCCCCAAGGACTTCCAGATGCCCGAAGGCGGCCTGAATGCCCGCCTGTCCAGCATTCCGCTGGGCCAGCAGGCACGCAATCAGGAAGCCCTGATGCAGGACTACAAAATCTACGCGGCCCTGGCTTACGCCCGCGAGAACAAGCTGAATCACACCACCATCGACAGCAAGGACGCCAAGCTGGGCATCATCGCCTCCGGCAAGTCCTACCTCGATGTGCTGGAAGCGCTGGAAGAACTGGGCATCGATGAAGAGATGGCGGCGAAAGTCGGCCTGCGCCTGTTCAAGGTGGCCATGCCCTGGCCGCTGGAACCGGACAGCGTGCGCGAATTCGCGCAAGGCCTGGACGAGATCCTGGTGGTGGAAGAGAAGCGCCAGATCGTCGAATATCAGCTCAAGGAGCAGCTGTACAACTGGCGCGACGATGTGCGTCCGCGCGTGATCGGCAAGTTCGATGAAAAAGGCGAGTGGGTGGCGCCGCGCGGCGAATGGCTGCTGACGTCGAAGGCCGACTTCTCCGTGTCGCAGGTGGCGCGCGTGATCGCCAGCCGCGTCAAGCGCTACATCGCCGACACCAATATCCAGGACCAGATCAAGGCCCGCCTGACCTTCCTCGACGCCAAGGATGCGGTGCTGCAGAAAGCCATCGGCACGCCTTTCCGTCCGGCCTTCTACTGCTCCGGCTGCCCGCACAATACCTCGACCAAAGTCCCCGAAGGCAGCTTCGCGCTGGCCGGCATCGGCTGCCACGTGATGGCGACCTCGATCTATCCGGAGATGAACAAGCTGACCACCCATATGGGCGGCGAAGGCGCGCCATGGATCGGCCAGGCGGCCTTCTCCAAGGTGCCGCATGTGTTCCAGAACCTGGGCGACGGCACCTACTTCCACTCCGGCTATCTGGCGATCCGCGCCGCCGTGGCGGCGAAAGTGAACATCACCTACAAGATCCTGTACAACGATGCCGTGGCGATGACCGGCGGCCAGCCGGTGGACGGCACCGTCTCCGTGCCGATGATCGCGCAGCAGATGGCGGCCGAAGGCGTGAAGCGCATCGCCCTGGTGACGGAAGACCTGTCGCGCTATGAAGACCGCTCCGCCCTGCCGGAAATCGTGACCCTGCACGACCGCAAGGATATGGACGCGGTGCAGCGCGAGTTGCGCGAGATCGGCGGCTGCTCGGTGCTGATCTACGACCAGACCTGCGCCGCCGAGAAACGCCGCCGCCGCAAGAAGAACGAGTTCCCCGATCCGGACAAGCGCATGGTCATCAACGAAGCCGTGTGCGAAGGCTGCGGCGACTGCGGCATCCAGTCCAACTGCGTGTCCATCCTGCCGAAAGAAACGGAATTCGGCCGCAAGCGCACCATCGACCAGTCGTCCTGCAATAAGGACTACTCCTGCGTCAAAGGCTTCTGCCCCAGCTTCGTGACGGTGGAAGGCGGCACGCTGAAAAAATCGAAGACCGGCGTCAGCAAGGACAAGAACAGCGACGACGGCTGGGGCGCACTGCCGCAGCCCGTGCTGCCGGCCTGCGAACAGCCTTACAACATCCTGATCAACGGCATCGGCGGCACCGGCGTGATTACCGTCGGCGCGCTGATGGGCATGGCCGCCCACCTCGAAGGCAAGGGCGCCTCCGTGCTGGACATGACCGGCATGTCGCAGAAAAACGGCTCGGTGACGTCGCACGTGAAGATCGCCACCTCGCCGGCCCATCTGCGCGCCCAGCGCATCGCCACCGGCGAAGCCGACCTGATTCTGGGCTGCGATATGCTGACCGCCGGCGCCGCCGACGCGGTGTCGAAAATGCGTCCGGGCCGCACCTTGGCCGTGGTCAATCTGCACGAGCAGCCGCCTGGCACCTTCGCCCAGAACGCCGACTGGCAATATCCGGTGGAAGAGGTGCGTGCCCTGATCAGCGAATCGGTGGGCGCGGCCAGCAACCCGGGCAGCGTGGACTTCATCGACGCCACCAAATTGGCGACGGCCCTGATGGGCGACTCGATCGCCGCCAACCTGTTCATGCTGGGCTACGCCTGGCAGCGCGGCCGCATACCGCTGAGCGAAGCCTCGCTGCTGCGCGCCATCGAAATGAATGGCGTGGCGGTGGATTCGAACAAGCGCAGCTTCCTGTGGGGCCGCCGCGCCGCCGTCGATTTGAAGCGCGTGGAGAAAGTGGCGACGCCGACCCAGGCCATCGTGGTGCAGATGCCGCAAAGCCTGGACGCTGTGATCAAGAAGCGCGTGGACTTCCTGACCGGCTACCAGGACGCCGCCTACGCCGCCAAATATGCGGAGCTGGTGGAGCAGGTGCGCGGCAAGGAAAGCGCCCTGGGCCTGGGCAACAAGCTGTCCACCGCCGTGGCCAAGAACCTGTTCAAGCTGATGTCCTACAAGGACGAATACGAAGTGGCGCGCCTGTACACCGACGGCCGTTTCGTCGAGCAGCTCAAGCAGCAGTTCGAAGGCGACTTCTCGCTCAAGTTCAATCTGGCGCCGCCGATCTTCGCCAAGAAGGATGCGCAAGGCCATCTGGTGAAAGCCGAATACGGTTCGTGGATGTGGAAAGCCTTCCAGCTGCTGGCCAAGTTCAAAGGCCTGCGCGGCGGCGCCCTGGATATCTTCGGCTACACTGAAGAACGCAAGATGGAACGCGCCTTGATCGTGGAATACCGCGAGCTGGTCGCCGATCTGCTGTCGCGCCTGAGCGCCGGCAACCACGAGCAGGCCGTGGCCCTGGCCGCCCTGCCGGAGAAAATCCGCGGCTTCGGCCATGTGAAGGAAAAGGCCGTCGACGCCTTCCATGAAGAGAAAGCCCGTCTGCAGGCCGACTTCCGCGACGGCCAGAAACGCGCCGCCTGAGGCAGCGCCCTCCCCCGCTCCGGCACGCCGGGCGGGGGCTAACTTGCTTGACGTTTACGTTAACGTCATATAATTTAGATCTGACTCCGATCGCGTGACAAGAATTTCAAGGACATCCATGAACGATCTCACCACCGCCAAGAATCTCGCCGCCGAACCTGAGCAGGCGAAGCCCGTCAACAAGGTTCGTTTCGTCACCGCCGCTTCGCTGTTCGACGGCCATGACGCTTCGATCAACATCATGCGCCGCATTCTGCAATCGAATGGCGTGGAAGTGGTCCACCTGGGCCATAACCGCTCGGTGGACGATGTGGTGACGGCCGCGCTGGCGGAAGATGTGCAGGGCATCGCCATTTCCAGCTACCAGGGCGGCCACGTCGAATACTTCAAATACATGATCGACCTGCTGCGCCAGCGCGGCGGCGCGCATATCAAGGTGTTCGGCGGCGGCGGCGGCGTGATCGTGCCGTCCGAAATCGCCGACCTGCATGCCTATGGCGTGACGCGCATTTTCAGCCCGGAAGACGGCCAGCGCATGGGCCTCGCCGGCATGATCCAGTGGATGGTGCAGCAGTGCGATATCGACCTGTCGGCCTATTCCCCGACCTCGCTGGCGCCGCTGCAGGAGGGCGACATCGCGACGCGCCACCGTCCGCTGGCCCAGCTGATCACCGCGCTGGAAAACGACAAGGCTTCCGCGCCGCTGCGCGCCGAGCTGCATAAGGCGGCCGAAGGCCTGAAGATTCCCGCTCTGGGCATTACCGGTACCGGCGGCGCGGGCAAATCCTCGCTGACCGATGAGCTGATTCGCCGCATCCGCCTGGACCAGGGCGATGCGCTGAATATCGCCATCATTTCCATCGACCCTTCGCGCCGCAAATCGGGCGGCGCGCTGCTGGGCGACCGTATCCGCATGAATGCGATCAATCCGTGGGCCGGCCAGGCCCGCGTCTTCATGCGTTCGCTGGCCACGCGCGAAGCGGGCTCCGAAATTTCGCAGGCGCTGCCGGACGTGATCGCTGCCTGCAAGGTGGCGGGCTTCGATCTGGTGATAGTGGAAACCTCGGGCATCGGCCAGGGCGACGCCGCCATCGTGCCGCATGTGGATGTCAGCATGTATGTGATGACGCCGGAATTCGGCGCCGCCTCGCAGCTGGAAAAAATCGACATGCTCGATTTCGCCGATTTCATCGCCATCAACAAATTCGACCGCAAGGGCGCACAGGATGCGCTGCGCGACGTGGCCAAGCAGTACCAGCGCAACCGCGAACTGTGGAGCAAGCGTCCGGAAGAAATGCCGGTGTTCGGCACCCAGGCTTCGCGCTTCAACGACGATGGCGTGACCGCGCTGTATCAAGGCTTGCTGCCCAAACTAGCGCAGTTCGGCCTGTCCACCAAGGCCGGCATCCTGCCGGTGGAGAATGTGCGCTTCAGCAGCGGCAAGAACGTGATCGTGCCGCCGGCCCGCGCCCGCTATCTGGCCGAAATCGCCGACACCGTGCGCGGCTATCACAAGAATACGCAGAAGCAGCTCAAGCTGGCGCGCGAACGCCAGCAACTGCAGGAAGCCAAGCGCATGCTGGAAGACGCGGGCAAGACCGTGGCCGATTTCGATGGCGTCATCCTGGAACGCGACCACGCGATGGATGCGGCGTCCAAGAAGCTGCTGGCCATGTGGCCGGACATGCAGGCTGCCTATTCGGGCGACGAGTATGTGGTGAAAATCCGCGACAAGGAAATCCGCACCGGCCTGATTCAGCACACCCTGTCCGGCACCAAGATCCGCAAGGTTTCCCTGCCCAAGTACGCCGACCACGGCGAGCTGCTGCGCTGGCTGATGCTGGAGAATGTGCCAGGCTCCTTCCCCTTCACCGCCGGCGTGTTCGCCTTCAAGCGCGAGGGCGAAGACCCGACCCGCATGTTCGCCGGCGAAGGCGATGCTTTCCGCACCAACCGCCGCTTCAAGCTGGTGTCCGAAGGGCTGGATGCGAAACGCCTGTCCACCGCCTTCGACTCGGTGACGCTGTACGGCGCCGATCCGGCCCTGCGTCCCGACATCTACGGCAAGGTGGGCAACTCGGGCGTATCCATCGCCACGCTGGACGATATGAAGGTGCTGTACGACGGCTTCAATCTGTGCAGCCCAAGCACCTCGGTGTCGATGACCATCAACGGCCCGGCGCCGACCATCCTCGCCATGTTCATGAACACCGCCATCGACCAGCAGGTCGAGAAGTTCGTGGAAGAGAACAAGCGCCAGCCGACCGAGGATGAAGCGGCCAAGATCAAGGCCTGGGTGCTCCAGAACGTGCGCGGCACGGTGCAGGCTGACATCCTGAAGGAAGACCAGGGCCAGAACACCTGCATCTTCTCCACCGAGTTCTCGCTGAAGGTGATGGGCGATATCCAGGAATACTTCGTCCACAACCAGGTGCGCAATTTCTACTCGGTGTCGATCTCCGGCTACCACATCGCCGAAGCGGGCGCGAATCCGATTTCGCAGCTGGCCTTCACGCTGTCGAACGGCTTCACCTTCGTGGAAGCGTATCTGGCGCGCGGCATGCACATCGACGATTTCGCGCCCAACCTGTCCTTCTTCTTCTCCAACGGCATGGACCCGGAATACACGGTGCTGGGCCGCGTGGCGCGCCGCATCTGGGCCGTGACCATGAAGGACAAGTACGGCGCCAACGACCGCAGCCAGAAGCTCAAGTACCACATCCAGACTTCGGGCCGCTCGCTGCACGCGCAGGAAATCGACTTCAACGATATCCGCACCACGCTGCAGGCGCTGATCGCGATCTACGACAACTGCAACTCGCTGCACACCAACGCCTACGACGAAGCGATCACCACGCCGACCGACGAATCGGTGCGCCGCGCGCTGGCGATTCAGCTCATCATCAACCGCGAGTGGGGTCTGGCGAAGAACGAGAATCCGAACCAGGGTTCCTTCATCATCGAAGAACTGACCGATATGGTGGAAGAAGCCGTTCTGCAGGAATTCGAGCGCATCGCCGAACGCGGCGGCGTGCTGGGCGCGATGGAAACCGGCTACCAGCGCGGCAAGATTCAGGAAGAGTCGCTGCTGTACGAGCACCAAAAGCACGACGGCACTCTGCCCATCATCGGCGTCAACACCTTCCGCAACCCGAAAGGCAGCGAAGCCCCGGCGACCATCGAACTGGCCCGCTCCACCGACGAAGAGAAGCAATCCCAGCTCACCCGTCTGGAAGAGTTCCACACTCGCCACGCCGATGTCGCCCCCGCCGCCCTGGCCGCCCTGCAAAAAGCCGCCATCGACAACGAAAACGTGTTCGCCAGGCTGATGGACGCGGCCCGCGTCTGCTCCCTGGGCCAGATCACGACCGCGCTGTTCGAGGTCGGCGGCCAATACCGCCGCAATATGTAATCCCGCCGGGAGGCGCAGCCGCGCCTCCCTTTTCCCTCAAGTGCTAAACTGAATCCGATAGATGCGGAGGCAGCCATGGCAAGCATTCAACTCACCCTTCCCGACGACCTGGCCGAACAAGCGGCCGAATTCAGCCTGCTCGACTCTTCGGCCATCGCCGACCTTCTGCGCGCCGAAATCCGGCGACAGATCATGGACAAAATCTCCAGAGGGATTGCAAGTCTGGAGTCATCTGGCGACACGCCGATGAGCGAAGAGGATATCCCTGTTATCTCTCTACGCATGGCGTTAAATAAGATCAGAGCACGTCCCTGACAGTTTGGCGGATCTTGGGGCTTTACGTGTGATAATTTGGCAATTCAAATTATTAGCTCTATCGTGAAGCTTAATATCTCTGCTGTTCTACTCGCAATCGCCCTGACCTTCATTGGCGCGTCCTATTTTTTCCAAGCGGAGCGCAAGGTCTATACGTTTCCTGAGCTGCCAAATCGCTACGTAGTCACTATTCAGGAATCAGGTACGAGGCTCGGCATTTTTGGCACGCATCCAAGATATTCACTTTCCATTAGCAGGCAAAAAGAGAAACACGGACATGAAATTGACATCTCTCTTTTTAATTCCAACGATGATGTCCTGACCTACCTCAAGAACAGCAGCGTCAGCAACGTTACGGGCGGCATAAGCTTTGTTCAGTCGAGCGGCCACACACTATTCATCCCGAATGAGGCGTTCGAGGGAGGCCGTTAGTTCTCGCGAAAGAAACGCCCCCGTAATTGGCGGCATATCAAAACGGCCTCGCCGCACCTCTCCTACACTGGTCTCTCCTATTTACGAGAGAGGGACCGACATGGCAACGATTCAGATTTCCCTGCCGCGCGAGCTGGCGGAAGAGGCGGCGACGCTGGGCTTGTTGAAGTCGCAGGTGGTGGCGGAGCTGCTGCGCGACGAGATTCGGCGGCGCACGTTCAGCGAGCTGTTTGCGCAAGCCGATCCGAGCCTGAAACTCACCGAATTACCGGCTGACGAGCCGCAGCACCCCGACCGCCGCAGCAATCGCAGTCCGCGCAATATGCACCGCCCGCCGAAAGCCTGCTTCTAGATGCCATCCTCGCCGGACATAAACTCCGGCGCAGCCAGCAGCCATTCGGCCAGCTGGTGATCTTCGATTTCATACACGCCGCGCGCCGCCTGATAAATGATCTGCTCCGTCAGCAGGCGCTCCACGGCCACCTGTACCTGGCGCGCCGTCAAAGGCTCGCCTTCGATGCCGACCGCCTGCGCCAACTGGCGCCGCGTTTCTTCGGTGTACAGCGGCTGGCGCGCGACGATGGCGCGGATGACGCCCCGGTCCAGCGGGCGCATCTCCATCAACCGCTCCGCATAGCCGGACGCTTCGCGCGAATCGGCCAACACGCGCCGGGCCACGCTGAGAATATCGGTGCCGCCCATCTTCATCAGACGCTCGACCGCATCATGGAACAGGCCCGGCGTGTGGCTCAAGGCGTCGAAGGCGGCGTTGGCCTGGGCCGGATCGAGCGTGCGGCCGGTGGCTTGCTGGAAGGAGGCCGACATGAATTCGACGAAGCCGCCATCGAGATCGGGGAAGTCGGTGCTCTGGCTGAACTGGAACAGCGGCGCCTTGATCTGGCTGAACATCATCTGCAGGCGGTTGCGCGAGGAGCCGGTGAACACCGTTTTCACGCTGCGCTTGCGCACGTCGAGCGTGGTGCGCAGGGCCGCCACCAGCTCGGTGAATTCGGGCTTGGCCAGATGCTGGATTTCGTCGAAGGCGATCAGCACCTTGCCTTTGGAAGCCGCCACCACCGCATCGATCAGCTCAGGAAGACGCTGCAACTGCGCCTGGCTGGCATCACCCTTGGCGTGAAATTCCGCTTCGGCTTTAAGTTTGCCCACCGGCCCAAGGTCCAGTTCCAGATTGGCTTTCTTGAAGGGTTTGAGCAGCTTGTTCTGCAGCTTCGCGCCGAAGGTCTTGGGCTTGGCCGCCTGCGACAGCGCGAGCAGCAGCGATGCCAGCGGGTCGCTGCGGTTCTGCCACATGCTGCAGTAGACCGTCAGATAGCCTTGGGCTTCGGCAGCCGGGAACAAATCCTCCAGCAGGAACTCGGTCTTGCCCTTGCGGCGCGGCGCGAACAGCACCAGCGAGGAAATCAGGCCGGCGCGTAAAGTCTCCAGATAAGCGTCGGCCAGCGCCTTGCGCGGGTAATGCCAGCGGATCTCTTCAGCGTGATTTACCATGAATTACCGTTAGGAAATGTAATTACAATGATTCATTGTAATTCAATGTAAAAGCCTATTCAAAGACGATTGAAACACCGGAATACGCCGCTGCTTCGCGGGCGATACGCTGAAGCCCGTCGAAGAATTGTCCTTCTCGCTTCTGTAAATTTTCGGTGTTGACGACCGTAATCCGGCACTCGCCCGGCCAACCTGGGCCGCCACCCGAAATCGCATCCCGGAAAGCGCTCAGATTCCGGCCAAAGAATTCCGCGCCATCTGGGCGGACGGTTTCAAGGTAAAGCTGCCAGAAGTCTCCTTCCGAGCTGATTTGTACACAGTCGAGCTGATAAGTCTTCATTGATCTACATCTGAAGAGGGAAAGGGGCACCCGATTTCTGCGAGCACCATCCTTGAGCGAGAGCGCGACGGATGATTGCGGCGACCTGCCCCGGCTTCATGCTCAAATACTTATCCGAAGATTCTATCTGAGGGAAATCGAGCCAATAGTCGCGGCTCCGCAAGCCTTCCACCTTAAGGATCGAAGCATCGCCGCTCTCAATCTGGATGGTCAGATTCAACGTGAAGTGCCCGTCATCGCCAGCTCCAGACTTTGAAATCACGTAGCGGTAACGGACGGCATCAACTTCAATAACGCGGCTTTTTTTCCTTGGGATGGTCATCTTGAGAATCTACTCTTGGCACTCCCGCAAAACCTCAGCAAAGACTTCATCAGCCAGCACGCCCAGCGTCGGCAATACATTCTGCAGCCAGGCGATGCCATGCTGGTCGGGCGAGACATACGGTTCTTTATCCGCCAGCAAATACGTCCCCACCTGAATAACAGCGGCCGAATCTTCAACGCCGCAAGCAATGATGGCCTCAATCGGCGCGCGCAAAAGCTCTCGAGTAAGGTGAGGACGAAGCAGGCATGCCGGAGCGATGATACAAAAA
The DNA here is from genome assembly GCF_013369485.1 of Massilia sp. BJB1822. Taxonomy (GTDB): domain Bacteria; phylum Pseudomonadota; class Gammaproteobacteria; order Burkholderiales; family Burkholderiaceae_D; genus Rugamonas. The sequence continues at coordinate 690,132 of NZ_JABWEB010000001.1, read as the reverse complement.
ATCTGCTGGACGGCGCAAAAAGCATTGGTCGGCCAATATGTTTTTTCAATCTGCTCAAGCAGCTCTCGATCAGTAACAGTGTCCGGACTCAATCGCGCCTGCTCGTACAGCGCAAGTAGTGACGCTGCCCTCGCGACTTCGGTAATGCAGGACATGGATAAGACCTCACCTCGCAATTACAATGGCTTATTGTAATTCAATGTAAAAGCCCGCGGCGTCCTGCACGAGTAGCGGAAGATTAAGTGCTGCGCCGGTCTATATGCTCCGCATCGAGCAGCTTGTTGAGTTGCCTGACAACGGCTTCCCTGGCTTTGCTTACCTTGAACACAGACGGCACGTGCCGCAAGAAAAACGCCCATTGATACCGCGAAGTCTCCCGCTCCGTGGACTGCAAATACTGTAGCAGTTCAACGGCGGATTCTCGATGGAAGGCCCACAGCACATGGCTGCGATGCGCGATTGAGTAGTAGGCGTCTGCGGGCCAGTTCAGCACATGCCTGCGGCGCGTATGGCAGGAGCCGCATCGAATGGAGCCCACGGGCCAGCCGACGCGGTTCCGAAGATATCGTGAGTGGTCCCAGTTTTCGGCCGAATAGCTATCCGGGAGCTTATGAATTGCCTGGCGTGGATCTCCATGGAGCCCCTGAAAGTAAATCGCTGCATGCCAGAAATGCCCGCAAGAGTCCTGGAATTGCTGATACTCGAAGACGCTACTTTGCTGGAAGAACTCCACGTCGGATTTCAAATTAATGCGGACTACCTCGGCAAACTCAAACTCCGCGCGATGCCGGCATGCGGGGCAGACCACGTCCACGCAATGCGGCATCGGCGTCCATTCATATAGCCCTGTCATGGCGTCAGCGCGGACAAGGGCCGACCGTGGCGCCAGGCAGCAGCACCGGCTGCCACAGCTCCTGCAGGGATTCAGCGGGCGCGCCATCGATCAGGGCCAGCAGCATCTGGCTCATGCGCGCGCCGGCGCGGCGGGCGTCCGGCTGGTCGACGGTGGTGACGTCGAGACCGACCAGCGTATCGGCCACGCTGCCCCAAACGATAACTGACATCTCCTTGCCGATTTCGATGCCGGCATCCATCAGCGCGCGCACGGCGCCGACGCCGGACAGGTGATTGTCCACCACCACCGCCGTTGGACGGTCGGCGCATTCGAGCAGTTGCTGCATGGCCTGGTAGCCGCTGCGGCGGTCGATGGTGTCGCCGATCATCCAGCGCGGATCGGTGGGCAAGCCGGCCGCCGCCATCGTGGCGAGGAAGCTCTCCTTGCGCTGGCAGGCGAAGTTCATTTGCAGCGGGGCGCTGAGCAGGCCTATGCGCTTGTGGCCAAGGCTCAGCAAGCATTCGAGCGCCTGGCGGATGCCTGACTCATTATCGTAATCGAACCATGCGTATGGCGTATCAAGCCGCGTGCGGCCATGGGCGACAAAGGGAAAGCCAGCCTTGCACAAATAGGCGATGCGCTCGTCATGCACCATGGTGCGGCTGACCACCAGGCCATCGACCCGCTTGCCGCGCACCATCTGTTCATACGAGGGCAGCTCGTTCGCCTGCGAGACGGGGGCGATGATGAGGTTCATGCGCGCCGCTTCCAGCGCTTCGGACATGCCGCCCACAACGTCGAGGAACATGGAGTCGCCCAGGTCCGCAGGCAGCAGGGGATAGATTATGCCGAGCACATTGCTGCGCCCCACGGCGAGGCTGCGCGCCATGGGGTTCGCTTCATATCCGGCTTCGCGCGCCGCTTCCAGCACGCGCTGGCGGGTCTTGTCATTTACTTCGGGATAACCGTTGAGGGCGCGGCTTACCGTTGTCTTCGACATGCCAAGAAGATTGGCAAGGCTCTTTAAATTCATCGTACAAACGGTTCAGTGCTGTCCCGAAATTATAGCCGAGGCATCATAGCCATCAGAACCACCATCGACCGCCTTTTTAAAGAAATACAACATAATCAGCACGATCGAGATCGGCACCAAGGTCAAATAGAAAGCAAAGTGGCCGCTGAAATTGCCAAACACATAGCCGGTAATCAGCGAGCCAGTGGTGCCGCCAAGCGCCGAGAAAATCACCAGCAAGCCGGTCATGGCGGAGTGCTGGTTCTTCGGCAGTGAGCTGAGCATCACCGAGTTAATGCCCGGGTATATGGGGGCCATGAACAGCCCTATCAAGGGGAAAAGAAAGGCCGCGATGGGCGCGCGCGACCAGCTGATGTCCGGATCGACCACCACATTATGCGTGAGGGGCAGCGCCAGCAGCACCATGGCGCCCATGCCCAGCACGCAGGCATTCATCACGGGATACCAGTTCAGGCGGCGCATCAGCACACCGGCCGACAAGCGTCCCACGGCAAGGCAGGCGGCAAAGATACTGGTCACTTGCACGCTCATGGCCGCGGGCAGTTTCAGGATCTCGTTGTTAAACGTGGGCAGCCAGGTGCCGACGCTTTGCTCCACCAGCACATACAGGAAAGCGGTGATGACGAAAATGCAGACCAGGGGCTTGAAGAACAGCTTGAGCATCTCGGCAAAGTCCTGTGCCAGGCTGCGGTCTTCCGGCAACGCCGCCAGGTGCTCGTCGAAAGGCGTGGCGAGCAGCAGAACGAAGGTTGCCGCGCACAGGCCGGCCAGCAGCCAATACACCTGCAGCCAGCTTTGCGATTGCGGATTGGCGGAATCGATGAAGTAGCCGAATACCCAGTAGGCGCTGAGCACGCCGATCATGAAGAAGCCTTCCAGCGTATTCATGATGCCCGCGTGCTGCTTGCGGTCCACCGAGATCAGCCCGATGGTGGAATACACCGATACCTTGACCAGGGCGAAGGCCACGCCAACGCAGAGGAAGAGCATCTTGGTGGTGAGGAAGCCAGGCAGCAGCGGCATGGCGACGCAGGCCGCCGTGACGATGGCCAGGCCGGCCAGCATGGCTTTCTTGTAGCCGAAGCGCGGCAGGAAGGACGCCACGAGGAAGGAGACAATCGCAATCGGCAGATCCTTGAAGCCTTCCAGCACGCTGGCGGCGGATTTGCTGACGCCGTAGTTGCTGATGATTTGAAGGATGACCGTACCCACGCTATTGAGCAGGATGGCGAATACGAAGTAAATCAGGAACAGGATGAACAGAATGCGCTGCTTCTTCATGGTGTCTCCGTGCTTCTTGTCGTTGTGCGTTTTTAGTATGAAGCCAGATCGAATTGCGCCAGGCCGGGAATCACGGCGTCGGCCTGCTCCAGCGTTTGCGGGCTGCCTATGCCCAACGCCCACATGCCGGCCGACTTGATTGAGGCCACGCCGGCCACCGCATCTTCCACGCCAAGGCATTCGGCGGGCGGCACGCCCAGCTCGCGCGCCGCTTTAAGGAAGATTTCCGGATCGGGCTTGCCTTTGGCGATAGTGGCGGCATCGACAACGTAATCGAACTTGCCGCGTATGCCCAAACGGTCCAGCACAGTGAAGGCGTTGCGGCTGACGGAAGCCAGTCCGATTCTCATGCCTGCGGCGCGGCAGGCATCGAGCGCCTGCACCGCGCCTGGCAGCAAGTCGGCGGGCGACATGGTGGCGATCAGCTCCTTATAGTGCTCGTTCTTTTCGTCGGCCAGCGCCAGCTTTTCTTCCGCGCTGTAGCTGCGCCTGGACGAAGCCAGGATCAGCTCCAGCGATCCCATACGGTCGATGCCTTTCAGGTGTTCGTTGAAGGCTTCGTCGAAATGCACGCCCTGGGTTTCGGCCAGGCGCTTCCAGGCCAGGTAGTGATAGCGGGCGGTATCGGTAATCACGCCGTCGAGATCGAAGATCACGGCTTTGAATCGGCTCATGCTGCTCTCCTTATTGATTCGCCAGGCGCAGGGGCGCGCCTTGCACCAGCTGCACGCGCTTGCCGCAGTGGGCCAGTTCCAGCGTTTCGCCTTTCAACAGGCGGTATTCGGTCTGCTCACCTTCCACCCGCACCTGCAACAGGCAACCATGCAGATGAATGCGGAACTGGTAATGCTGCCATTGCACGGGGAGCTTGGGCGCGAAGCGCGCTTCGCCATCGATGACGCGCATGCCGGCGAAACCATAGGCCACGCCCATCCACGTTCCGGCCATGGCGGCGGTGTGCACGCCGTAGTGAGTGTTGCCGTGCGTGTTGTCCAGGTCGAGGCGCGCGGTCTCCATGAAGTAGTCGTATGCCTTGCCCTCATAGCCCACTTCGGAGGCGATGATGCTGAAGATACAGGAGGACAGCGAGGAATCGTGGGTTGTCACCGCCTCGTAATAGTCGAAATCACGCTTCTTGTCTTCCGCCGTGAACTGGTCGCTCAGCAGCAGCAGGGCCAGTACCACGTCGGCCTGTTTGCAGACCTGGTGGCGGTAGATCACCATCGGGTGGTAGTTCAGCAGCAGCGGATAGTTTTCCTTCGGCGTATTGGCGAAGTCCCACACCTTCTTGGCGAGGAAGCTGTCGTCCTGCTCGTGGATTTGCAGGCGCTGGTCGTAAGGCAGCAGCATCAGGTCGGCGGCGCGGCGCCATTGCTCCGGCTCCTCCGCTTCCAGCTCCATGGCGGCGGCGATGCGCGCAAAGTCCTGCGGATGCTGGTTTTGCAGACGTTCGGCGATGGCGGCGGCGTAATGCAGGTGCATGCGCGCCATGGCGTTGGTGTAATAGTTGTTGTTGACCAGGGCCGTATACTCGTCCGGCCCCGTCACCTGATTGATGACAAAGGCGCCGTCGCGGTTATAGCTGCCGATGCCGAGCCAGATGCGCGCGGTGTCCATCACAATCTCGGCCCCGCTTTGCAGCAGATAGGCGGTATCGCCGGTGGCCTCCATATACATCTTGATGGAATAGGCGATGTCGGCGTTGATATGATACTGGGCCGAACCGGCCGGGAAGTAGGCCGAGCATTCTTCCCCCGCGATGGTGCGCCATGGGTAAAGCGCGCCCTTGGCATGCGACATCTGGCGCGCCCGTTCGCGGGCGAAAGGCAGGCCGGCCTGGCGGTAGTCGAGCAGCGTGCGCGCAATCTCCGGTTTGTTATACAGGAAGAAGGGGAAGATGTAGATTTCTGTGTCCCAGAAATAGTGGCCTTCGTAGCCCTCCCCGGTCAGCCCCTTGGCCGAGATATTCGTCTTGCCGTCGCGGCCCACTGATTGCAGCAGGTGGAACTGGTTGAAGCGTATGCCTTGCTGAAGCGCGTCGTCGCCCGCGATTTCAACGTCGGCCTGCTGCCAGAAATCGGCCAGATACGCTTCCTGGCGCTGGGCCAGCAGCGCGAAGCCTTCCGCCTGGGCGACGGACAAGGCTTGCTTGGCCAGGCCAAGCAACTGGTCTTCCGCATAGTCGCGCGAAGAGTAATACACGCCGTATTTGTGCAAGCGCACGGTCTGGCCCTGCTGCGCCGCCACCGCATAGCTTTGCTCCAGGCGCAGGCCATTGCGCCTGAACTGCAATTCATGCGGACCTTCGACGCCGGAGAGTTCGGCGCTGGCCAGCTTGAAGCCGCTGTTATGCGTGCGCTGCAGCAGGGCCGAGAAATGCGCCCACTGCTGCGCGTCTTCCATTTCCAGACTGGGACCGGAAACGGCCGAACCCACGCGTGGATCGTCGCCCGCTTCCTGATTCTTCACCACGCCATCGAGGGACGACACCAGCCACACGCGGCCCGAAAAATTCAGCGGCGTCACTTCGTAGCTGATGGCGAAGAGATGCTTGTTGTCGAAACAGACGATGCGGCGGCTGCAAATCGCCACGCGGCGGCCCTGCGGCGAAGTCCATTCCAGCTTGCGCACCAGCTGGCCGGTGCGGAAATCCAGGATGCGTTCGTAACTGTCGAGGGAGCCTTGCAGCAAATCGAAGCATTCGTCCTCGATCCACAGCGCGATGCCCTTCAGATTCGGCACATTCAGCATGAACTGGTTGGTGCGCGCCAGGCCGTAGGCATTCTCCGGATACTGGATCGGCTCGGACTCGTAAAAACCGTTGAGAAAGTTGCCCTCGCGCGTGGTGCAGGCCGGACCGCTATAGCCTTCCTCATGGGTGCCGCGCAGGCCGATATAGCCGTTGCCGAGGGCGAACAGCGTCTCGTCCAGAAAGTTCGATTCCGTATCGAAGCTGGTTTCGCGGATGCACCAGGGATCGAGGGGGAAAGTGTGTTGCAAAGTATCGGCCGGAAGCACGGTATCGTCCTTTTTTATTTATTCAAACCGGTTTGGATTTTGAAAAAACAGCGTCCTAAGCGGTTTTTGCAGGTAATTCAGAAAATCGGGCGCGCCTAGGTCTGGCGCACCATCAGCGTGGTGGGCAGCATTTCCGATGCCACCGGGTTGCCGTTCATCAGGTCCAGCATCTTGCGCGCCAGCAGCACGCCGCCGTCGCGCAGGTATTGGTGCACGCTGGTCAGCGGCGGCACGAAGCTGGCCGCGCCCGGCGTATCGTCATAGCCGATGACGGAGACATTCTCCGGCACCCGCATATTCTTCTCGGCCAGGGCGCGGATAGCGCCCATGGCGAGCAGGTCGCTGGCGGCAAATACGCCGTCGAACGCGCTTCCCTTCTTTTTCAGCAGCGACGAGATGCAATCGAAGCCCGCCTCGAAGGTAAAAGCCTTGGGGCGCATGATATGCACCGTGCCATGGCCGTTCATTGCGTCGATGAAGCCGGCGCAACGCTCCTGCACCTCGGCGTGGTCCACGTCGCCGAGGAAAACCAGCTTGCTGCGGCCCTGCTCGATAAAGCGCTGGGCGGCGCTGACGCCTCCCTTGCGGTTATCGCTGCCGACCACGATGGTGTCCGAGCCCGGTTCCGGCGCGCCCCACACCACCAGTGGCAGACCCGTCTTTTGCAAGGTGCGCACCGCTTCGCCGTGCGAACCCTGCCCCAGCAGGATCATGCCGTCGGCGCCCTGGACCGGCGCCGTATCCATCAACTGCTTCGAGGTCAGCACCACGCTGTAGCCGGCCGTGGTCAGCTCCTGCGTAATGCCGCCCAATAACTCCAGCGGATAGGGATCGGACATGGGCCGTCCCTTCACCGGTGTCATTTCCACCACAACCGCCACCGAATACGAACGCCGCATGCGCAGGTTCCGGGCGCTGACGTTGAGCCGGTAGCCCTGTTCCTCCGCCAGCTGGCGGATCTTCTCGCGCGTTTCCACCGTGACCAGGGGACTGTCGCGCAAAGCCCGCGATACTGTGATTTTAGAGACACCGGCCATCTTCGCCAGGTCTTCCATCGTCAAAACAGTCTCGGTCCTGCGCGCGCCGGTCTTGTTCAAGGCATCATCACTCAAAGGGTTAAAAACAGGGGGTTGCGAGCGCATTATGCCAGATTCCAAGCTGTTGTCACGCGAAATGATATCGATAACATTTTAATTGACATCGATATCATTTGCCGTTTTAATGAGCATTCCAATGTGGCAAGCTGGTCCGGCGGCATGTCCAGGAGACGACATTCACAGATAAGAAAGAAAGCAAATGAAAAGCCCAAATACGCTCTTGCTGTCCTCGATCACGCTGGCCGTTCTGACCCTCGCCCAACAAGCCCAGGCCCAGGCGCAAGCCGGCGCCGAACAAGCCGCCACTCCCGTCCCGAGCAAGGAAGTGCAGGCAGAAATACAACAGGTGGTCGTGACCGGCGTGGCCGCGGCCGGCGGCATCCGCAAAGTCGATTCCGCGTTCTCCATCACCACCGCCAATGAGGAACAGCTGAAAGCCGCCTCGCCCACCAGCACCGCCGACATCCTGAAACTGGTGCCGGGCGTGTATGCGGAAGCGACGGGCGGCCAGTCGGGCGCCAATATCGAGGTGCGCGGCTTCCCTTCCGGTTCGGACTCGCCGTTTGTCTCGGTGCAGATGCAGGGCAATCCGATTTATCCGGTGCCGACCCTGTCCTTCTTCGAAGGTTCCTCCGCCTTCCGTCTGGACGATACGATCGAGCGCGTGGAGGTGCTGCGCGGCGGGCCGAGCACCATCTTCTCCAGCGGCCAGCCGGGCGCAACCATGAACTTCATCCTGAAAAAGGGCACGGATACGCCGGAAGGCAGCATCCGCTTCAGCACCGGCACGGGCGAGCTGCGCCGCGTTGACCTCTTCTACGGTGGCAAAATTTCCGACGGCTGGTATGGCACAGTAGGCGGCTTCTACCGCAAGACCAATGGCGTGCGCAACGCCGGCTTCCCGGCCGACGACGGCAGCCAGATCACGGCCACCTTGACGCGCAAGCTCGACCAGGGCGAATTGACCCTCTACGCGCGCCACACCGACGACAAGAATGCCTTCTATACCGGCGTGCCGCTGATTTCCAGCAATGAGGGACGTTCCATCAGCGAATTTCCCGGCTTCGACCCGCTCAAGGGCACGCTGATGAGCAATGAGATGCGCCGCTTCACCGTGGAAGCCGGTCCCGGCAAGACGCTGACCTACAACCTGGGCGATGGTCGTGGCTTGAAAGCCACAGTCTTCGGCGCCGAGTTCGATCAACAGTTTGGCGGCTGGACCCTCTCCAACAAGTTCAACCGCTTCGACGGCGATATGAATACCATCGCTATGTTCACCGGCAACAATCCCCTGTCCATGGGCGCTTACAACACGGCGGCGCTGAAAGCGAATGGCGGCACGGCGGCCACGGCCACCTATCTGGACGGCACGCCCGTGGCCGACAGCCAGCAAGTGGTGCAGGCCGGCCTGTGGGCGGTCGAGAAAAAGATGAAATCCTTCAGCGACGAGCTGCGCGTCAGCAAGGAGTGGATGAAGGATAACGTCGTCACCCTGGGCGGCTATTTCGCCGATTACTCCTCGGACGACACCTGGTATCTGGGCAGCAGCCACCTGATGACGGCCGTGCCGAATGCGCGCCTGATCAATGTAAAGCTCAATAATGGCGTGGTGGTATCGAACAACGGCAAGGAAGGCCCGGTGTTCTACGCGCCGAATGCTTCCTATGACGGCCGCAATACCGCCTTCTACATCAGCAACGACTGGAAAGTGAACGGGCAGCTGCGGCTCGACGCCGGCGTGCGCCGCGAACGGCAGAAGCTGGACGCCACCATCTCCCAGCTGACCACGGGCGACACCGACGGCAATCCGCTCACCGTCTACAACAACAATACCTCGATGCCAACGGGCGCCTACACCGCCCTGCACCGCAGCGACTCTGCCACCTCCTTCACCGTGGGCGGCAACTACAAGCTGAGCAAGGATTCCAGCGTGTTCGCGCGCGCCAATACCGGCCATACCTTTGTGTCCTTCGACGACCTGCGCAATGCCGGCAGCCAGAAGAACGTGGACGACCGCAACTTCCTGCCGACGCCGAAAATCAAGCAGATCGAAGTGGGCTACAAGACCGTGGGGCAGTTGTTCAGCGCGTACATCAACTACTTCCACACCGAGTTCGACGGCATCGCCTTCCAGCAGATCCTGGCCAACGGCAATATCCTGAACTCGGTCAGCGGCTCCAAGGGCAATGGCGTGGAAGTCGAATTCGCCGTGCGGCCCGTGCGCGACCTGACCCTGAACCTGACCGGCAACTACCAGGATTCCACCTACAAGGACAATCCGCTCACGGCCGGCAAGCAGGTGCAGCGCCAGCCCAAGCTGCAGTTCCGCTTCACCCCGACCTACCGCGTCGGCCTGGGCGACGGCAATGCCGTCAAGCTCTACGGCACCTATACCCAGATCGGCGCGCGCTGGGCCGACCAGGCTAATCAGCAATACCTGCCCAAGTACCACACCGTCGACCTGGGCGCCCTGTTCACCTTCGGCGAGAAGATCGAACTTCGCCTGAGCGCCAACAATGTCGGTAATCAGCTGGGCCTGACCGAAGGCAATTCCCGCCTGACCACCGGCAACAGCGGCCCGATCAATGCCCGTCCGCTCTTCGGCCGCTCGTGGGAAGCCTCGCTGATGTACCGCTTCTAAACTCCAAGAAGTAAAAGTCCCTCTGCAGTACTTGGGGGGGGATGGAATCCAAGGCCATTCACCCCCATTTTTATTGGCAAAAGAATACGCAAACTGCTGGAAATTTCAGCAAAATTCGCCTACTCTAGAGATGGTGTCTAAATGGGTGAAATTGTGGTTTCAATAACTTCCGTCAACACATTGAAGAGTGCCGTCGCCGTTGCCGAACGAAAAGTTCAGCAAGACCAGACACGCGTCGACCAAGACGAAGACCGCCTCGACGATAGCCGCAACCAGCTCACCCGCGACCGCGAAACCCTGGGCCGCACGCAAACCGAAAGCCTGCAAGCCCAAGCCGCCGCCACGCCGACGCTGAGCGCGCCCCGTCTCGACCGCGCCATCGAAAAGCCCATCCCGCAGAATCTGCTGCCACAGTCCACCCAGCTCAACGCCCAAGGCCAAACCATTGGCCGCCTCATCAACATCGTCGCTTAAACAAAGGCGTTTTTGCCTATTGCAACGCAAGTGGATACTTACTTCGCTGCAGCCCACCACGCGCCGGTGGGTTCCGGACCGCTAATATTGAGCATCTGGCCGATTTCGGGGGTGGCCAGAGTTTGGCCGTGCTCGGCTGCTAAGGCGGCGATGCGCTGGAAGGGGTCGTCCCAGGCGTGCAGGGCGAGGTCAAAGGTGCCGTTGTGGATGGGCAGCAGAACTTTGCCGCGCAAATCCTTGTGCGCTTGCAGGGTTTCTTCGGGCTGCATGTGGACGTCGGGCCATTGGGGATCATACGCGCCGGTTTCGAGCAGGGTGAGGTCGAAGGGGCCGTGCTTGTCGCCGATCTCTTTGAAACCTTTGAAGTAGCCGCTGTCGCCGCTGAAGAAGATGCGCAAGTCGCCGCTATCGATGACCCAGGAGGCCCACAGCGTCTTGTTACCGTCGAAGGGGGTGCGGCCGGAGAAGTGCTGGGCCGGGGTGGCGCTCAGACGCAGGCCGTCCACGGTCGTCGTTTGCCACCAGTCGAGCTGGCGGACTTTGGCGGCGGGCACGCCCCAGCCGATCAGGCGGTCGCCCACGCCAAGCGGCGTCAGGAAGACTTCAACCTTGTCGGCCAGTTGCTGGATGGCGGCGTAGTCGAGGTGGTCGTAATGGTCATGCGAGAGGATGACGCCGCGGATCGGCGGCAGTTCTTCGATGTTGATCGGCGGCGCATGGAAGCGCGCCGGGCCGGCCCATTGCACGGGCGAGGCGCGTTCGGAGAAGACGGGATCGGTCAGCCAGAACTGGCCATGCAGCTTGAGCAGCACGGTGGAGTGGCCCAGGCGGTAGAGGCTGTTGTCGGGCGCGGCCAGCAATTGGGCGCGGCTGATGGTCTGCACGGGGATGGCTTGGGTCGGTACGGTGCCGGCCGGCTTGTCGAAGGCGAATTTCCACCAGATGCCGAGGGCTTTGCGCAATCCCATCTGGTTCATTGCGACCGGGTTGCGGAATTTGCCCTCTTTTTGCTGCGGCGAGTCGGTGTAGTTGGCGGTGTTGCCGGTCAGCGTGGTGGTGTAAGCCATAATCAGTAGCACTCCCAAAAGCAAGATCAGACGTTTCATCGGGGTAAATCCCAAAATGTACACTACACAGTGTAGTTCCAATTTTGAGAAAAGTAAACTACCCGGTGTAAAATTCGGGCATGACTACCGAACGCCTTACCGACCGCAAACGCGCCGCCATCGTGCAGGCCGCCATCGCGGAATTCCGCCAGCATGGTTTCGACGCCACCAGCATGGACAAGATCGCCGCCACGGCCGGCGTGTCGAAGCGCACCGTGTACAACCACTTTCCGGCCAAGGAGGAGCTGTTCGCGGAAATCCTGCAGGAGCTGTGGAATTGCAGCGCCCCGCTCGACGCCCTCGCCTACCGTCCCGGCGTGCCGCTGCGCGCGCAGCTGCTGGAATTGATGCAGCAAAAAATGCTGCTGCTGCAGGACGAGTATTTCCTCGACGTGGCGCGCGTGGCCATCGCCGAAGCGATCCACCGTCCGCAGCGCGCGAGAGAGATGGTGGAGCGCCTGGCCGACAAGGAAGAAGGCGTGACGGGCTTTATCCGCGCCGCCCAGCAGGACGGCCAGTTGAAGGAGGGCGACCCGGCCTTCATCTCCCATCTGCTGCAAGGCCAGTTGAAAGCCTTCGCCTTCTGGCCGCAAGTGGCGATGGGCCAGCCGCCGCTGGACGCCGAGCGCCAGCAGGCCGTCATTGAAACGGCGGTCGATATGTTCCTGTCCTACTTCGGCCGCTAAGCAGCGTTAAGCAAAGCGCACCGCATACACCGGCGGCAGATTGAGCGAGATGGTCTGCCAGTAGTCGCCTCCGTTGGCCGAGAGCCAGACCCCGCCCGTGGTCGATGCCATCAGCAGCGTCTTGCCATCGTCGGCCACGACCAAGCCGTGACGGTAGACCAGGTCGTAACAGTGTTCCTGCGGCAGACCGCCGCGCAGCACAGCGAAGCTGGCGCCGCCATCGTTGGTGCGGGTGACGGCCAGCGCCGCATCCACCGGCACGCGCTGCTGGTCGGCCACGCCGGGCACAAACCAGGCGGTATTGCCGTCGCGCGGATGCACGGCCACGGCGAAGCCGAAGCTCGACAGCGGCGCCGTTTTCACCTCGGCCCAGTTGCGGCCATTGTCGGTGGAGTGCCAGATGCCGCAATGATGCTGGCACCACAGCACGTCCGGATCATCCTGGCAGCGCACGATGCGGTGCGGGTCTTGCGCGTCTTCCTGCTCCGCCAGTTCGGGCGGCATATAGCTGGCGTGCATGCCCTTGGCGCGCAGCGACCAGGTGGCGCCGCCGTCCTCGGTCAGCCAGGCGCCGGCGCAGGACACGCCCACCAGCACTGCATTGCTATTGCGCGGATCGACGCAGATGCTATGGATGCCGGGATAGTCGTAGCCGCCGCCAAACCACTGGCTGCGGTTCTCCACATTCCACAAGGAGTCCACCAGTTGCCAGCTGTCGCCGCGGTCATTGGAGCGGAACAGGCCTCCGGGCAGGGTGCCCGCCCACAGCACGCCCGGCTGATCGGGGCCGCCCGTTTCCAGCGACCAGATTTGGCGCAGCGTCCATTCGGTTTTATCCGTGCTGTCCTCCGGCTTGGGCGGGTAGACCGGCACCGCCACTTCCTGCCACTCGCCGCCGGCATCGCGCCGGTGCAGCTTGCAGCCGAAATGGCCCAGGTTCAGGGCCGCGTAGGTGGCGCCGTCGCGCGCATCGTGCAGCACCATGGACACCGGCTCGCCGTAGAAATGCTTGTCGACCACGGCCCACTCGCCGCCCTTGGCAGCCAGCTCGAATAATCCCTTGCGGGTGGCGATGAAAGCGCGGTCTGGCATGTCAGCCTCCTGAGAGTGCCTGCAAAATATAGATGCTGGAATCGGCTTGCAAGGGATCGTCGAGCAGCGCGCGGTCGCGGCATCGCCGGCCGTCGATGAAGATGACGACATTGGGACGCAAATGGCCCTGATCGTCCAGCACATAGCCGCGCAAGCGCGCATTTCCGGCGAAAGCGCCATCGAGGGCGGCGCGCAGGGTCGCCGCCTGCGTTTCCAATTGCGGAACGGGCAGGAAGCGCGCCAACTGCTGGGTGAAGATGATCTGCGCCACGGCTCTCCTCCAAGGTGGAAATTCTAGCGCGGTTCGGTGCGGCTTTGGCCTAAAATAAAAGCGGGCGAACCACCGGAGCCACAGATGTCGATTACCCAGCTGGAATTAGAGTTGCTGATGCAGGAAGTCGAACAGGAAGACCCGATTGATTTTGCCGACCTGCCTTTTGACGAAAAAGAGCTGCGCGGCCTGGTCGCCAGCCATCTATGCGAGATGGCCGATGCGATGGACAAGTTCACCGAGGAAGACCGCCGTCTGACCTTGCTGGCGGTGGCGGCCAAGCTGGTGCTGGAAAACCTGGTGCTGCATGTGCAATTGCTGCGCCGCCACGGCCTGCCGCTGAACGAACAGACCGAGGCGCTGCTGATGCGCCTGCGCCGCAGCCGGCCCGAGGACGACTGATTCAGGCCTGGCGCGCGGCCGGCACCGAGATCACCAGATCGCTGTCCGCCACGGCGACGCAGGGCAGGATGAAGCCTTCGCGCTTTTCGTCCAGGCTCAGTCCCGGCCATTCGACCAGATAATGCACGCTGCCGCTGGCGTGGCAAAAACAGGTGCGGCAAGTGCCGTTGCGGCAGGAGCTGGGCAGGCGGATGCCCGCCTGTTCGGCCGCCGCCAGCACGGTGCGCCCCTCCCCTGCCTCGAATTCCCAGCCTTGCGGCTCGACGCGGATCTTCATCGGCTCAAACGTTCGGGCGCGCGTGCCGCCTCGCAGGCCGACCAGTATTTGTGGAAGGTGGAGGCGGTGTTGATCAGATAGGCGCAATCGCGCCAGCCCAGGCGCGTGAGCCAGACGGCGGCGTTCAGCATGCGGCGGCTGATCAGGTGCTCGGGGAAGCGCTGGCTGGAGAGCAGCTGGCGGCCCTTGTCGGCGGCGTGGCGGCGCATCTGGCGCAACACGGACGGGTCGAAGTAATCGTGCCACTGGTATTTCAGGCCGGTAGGCATGGGCAGCTCGCACGGCACATGGCCGGGATAGGCTTGCCATGGAATGGTATCCAGTCCATTCGGGAAGCGTGCCAGCCAATCCATATAGAAGCGGTGTTCGAGGAAGGCCTCCACCGGCTGGCGCAGCACGGTCTCCAGGAAACCGGCGTCGAGGAAGGGCAGCTGGAATTCCATGCGCTCGCGGTCGATCTCTTCGAAATGTTGGGCCAGATGGCGGCGCTGGTCATTGAACATCAGGAAGAGGTGGAAGGCGCGGCCCCGGTCCTCGCCCTGGATGGCGTCCAGTTCCTCCAGCGCGCCTTGCAGCGGCAAGCCTTGCAGGGTTTCACGCATGGCGGCCGGGATGATGCGCGAAGGCAGGCCTTTGTTGAAGCGTGCCAAGGCTTCGGCCGGCGCGCCGCGCTGCATGGCGGCCACCAGTTCGCGGTCCATATACACATGGCCCAGCGAGACGCTGCCGCCGTCGCCCGACCATAGCAGGCGCGGACGGTCGCTGGCCAGCGGGCCGAATTCATGGCGCATCCATTCCTTCAGCTCCGGCTTGTGGTAGCCACGGCCGGCATCGCTGCCTTGCTGCACCAGTTGCACATGGCGCGTGCCAAGGTGCTCGGCCATCAGCTTGGCGAAGACCTGGTCCTGCTTGCCGTCCGGCGCAAGATTGAAGGTGTAGACGGCGGCGCCGATGGCATGCAGGCCGCCGACAATGGCGCGCGAATCCAGGCCGCCGCTGAGGAAGGCGGCCGCCATGGACGCGCCACGCTGGCGGCGGCGCAGCGCGCCGATAAAGGCATCGTAGGAACGCTGCACGGCCTGTTCCTGCGGCAGCGGGGCTTCGGCTTCATCCCAGCGCGCATAGACGGAGAAAGTGGCTGCGCCATCGGCCAAGCGCGCGATCTCGCCCGAGCGCAGCATGCGGATGCCGGCATAGGCGGTGCGTTCGCCCAGGGCATAGCCGAAGGCCGCGATCTCGGTCACGCCGCGCACGTCCATTTCCTTGCGCACCTGGGGCAACGCTTCCAGAATGCGCAGCGCGCTGGCGAAGACGGCATAATCCTCGCCCTGCCACAGATACAGGGGGCGGGCGCCGATGCGGTCCACGAAGAGCAGCAGCTCGCCGCGCGCGGCGCTGTAGTGCAGGCCGCAGAAACTGCCCTGGCTTTGCGCCAGCGCAAGCTCGCCTGCGGCACAACTCTGTGCAAAACCAGAATGCAGCGCAGCAGTGTCGCGGGTGCGGTTCCAGGCGGGATCGTTGTCGCCTTCGCGCAGCAGGGCTTCGCCCGCCAGCGCGGTCAGGTTGCCGGCGACATCGGCCTGCATGGCCGGTGCGCCGAAAGCGCCAATGTCAACTTTGGCGACATGGCAGAAGGCGTCGCCCAGTTCGGCCACGGCCTCGAAAGGCTGGCGCGAGATATGGCGGCGCAGGGCGTTGCGCAGCTCATCCGGCAGGGCCTTGCCGGGCTTCGTACTGAAGGCACCCGCAAGTATCGTCATGGCAGGCCTATCCTTTCCTTCTGACCAGGCGCCACACATCCATCAGCGTGGCGCGGTTAACCGTCCAGCTGCACAGCAAATAGACCAGGGCGCCGGCCGATACTTCCACGGCCAAAGCCAGCTTGCGGTCCGCATAGCCGCGCAGCGCATACTGCACAGCAGTTACCGCAGCAAACATCACGCCAGCCGAAATCATGGCAGGCATCATGCGCTGCACCACGTGGCCGACAGTGAGGCCGATCACCGCCACCATACGGCGCAGATTGATCAACAAGACCACAGGATACATGATGGCCCAGGCCAGGGCTACGCCCGTGATGCCCCAATGGGTGCCGGCATAGAAGGCAAGCGGCATCAGGGTGCAGCCGACGATGCCGTTCTGCAGCGAAACGCCGGGATGGCCGACGGCGTCCGTCACCGTCGGCATGAACTGCACCACGGTGCGGAAAGGCATGATCAGGGCCAGCACCTGCAGCGGGAAGACCGCCTCCTCCCAATGGTCGCCGAGGAAGACCAGGATGATGTCGCTGGCGGTGGCCGCCATGCCCCACAGCACCGGGAAGGCGATCAGGCTGACCAGCTCAAAAGCCTTGAGCAGCTGGCGCACGATGGCTTCGCGGTCATGCTGGAACCGGGCAAACGCCGGGAAGGCCACCTGGTTCAGGATGGCCGAAACGCGCTGGGTCGGCATGCTGGCCAGGTGCATGGCCACCGCATACAGGCCCAGTACCTGCCCGCCCAGCATGCGGCCGACGATGACGATATCGACCTGGCTGAAAAAGAACCACAGGAAGCGCGAGGTCGTCACCTTGCCGCCGAACGTCATCAGATCGCGCATGCCGGTCCACGAAAACAGCGGCCAATGCGGGAACGGCGAAACGATATTCACCAGCGCCGTGCGCCAGATGGCGGCAGCCACCTGGCCCAGCGCCAGCGACCAGACGCCATGCCCCATCAGCGCCAGGGTCAGCGTCACCAGGCTGGTGATCACCGCCGTCGTCAGATCGACGATGGAGCGCTTCTTGAAGTCGAGGGCCCGCTGCAACTGCACCTCGGAGACGATGGCCAGGGGCGTCAGCAGGAATTGCAGGGACAGCACGCGCACCAGCGGCACCAGCCGCGGCTCGGAATAGAATTCGGCGATGGCCGGCGCTGCCAGGTTCAGCAAGGCGCACAACGCCAAGTTCACGATCAGGAAGATGCCGAAAGCCTGGCGCAGCTTCTGCGTGGTGACTTCCGCCGCCTGCACCAGCGCCGGCCCCAGTCCCACCTCGGCAAACATCACCAGCAAGGCAATGAAGACCGAGGACATCGCCATCAAGCCATAATCGGCCGGCACCAGCAGGCGCATCACGAAAATCGTGATCACCCAGGTAATCATCTGGCTGCCGAATTTTGCTCCGGCCATCCACTTCAGCCCATGCAAAACCTCATTCTTTAAAGTCATCGAGCTCTCTTTACACCAGCTGTGCGCTGACGGTTAAATTCCTGGCCAGGCGCAGCACAAAGCGCAGGCGGCTGCGGTCCCATGGCGTGAAACGCGGTAGTTGGTAGACATCCTGGCGGCCCTTGCTGGCGCCCCAGGCGGTGGAAACGGCGCCTTCGAAACCCAGTTCGCGCACCATGGACACATGCTCGGCCAGATAATCCTCGCCCGGCTTGCCGTTCGGGTAGGCGAACAGGGGCACGGGCTGGCCCAGCAAATCCTCCAGCGCAGCCTTGCCGCTGGCGATTTCCTGGCGTGCCTGCGCGGCCGGCAAGCGCGCCAGGATCGGATGGTTGACGGTGTGGGCGCCCAGGCCCATGCCGGCGTCGCGCAGCTTGTGCAGCTGAGCCGTATTCATCATCAGATCCGACGGCAGCTCGCAGCGGGCCAGGTCGGCCAACCGATTCACCTGGGCCAGGCGTTCTTCCATCGGCAGGTATTTCAATTGGCCGATCAGGGCCGGAATGGCGCGCTGGCGTTCGGCGATGCTGCCCAGGGCATGCTTGCCCAGGCCGAGGGGAGACGCATCCAACCCACCGCCCGGCGCGCGGCGCGCCAGCTCGATCACGCTGTCATTCCACATGCGCCCACCGTTCAGGAAGCCGGTCGCAATAAAGAAGGTGGCGTGCAAGCCATGCTTCAGCAGCAGCGGCAGGGCCACTTCGGCATTGTCGGCATAGCCGTCATCGAAGGTGATGCAGGCGGCGCGCGGCGGCAGATCGCCACTGCGGGCGCGGCGCACGGCATCGAGCAGGGGCAGAATGGTGAAGCGCGATTTCAGCAGCGCGAGCTGCTGGTCGAATTCCTCCCGGTCGACTTCACCGGGAAACAGCGGATCTTTTTGCGGCAGCACGCGGTGGTAAATCAGGATCGAGAGACCGCGCCGTCCACCAGGGGACAGCACGCGCAACAGACCTTTTTCCAGCAGCGGCGAACCGCCACCATTCATTTCATACTGGCTCATGCCGCGCTTTCTCGTCGCCAGGGACGGTGGTGGGTGGCTGGACGGCGAACACGCTGGGCGCGCGCCGCACCGGCAAGGGCTTGGCGTCGCGCAGGCCGCGTTCGACCAGGATGCGGGTCGCGACCATGGCCACCATCAGGTAATACGGCACGTCGAAATAGGCCAGGCTGAGGAAGGCGCCGCCCACCATGAAGCCCAACTGGCTTACTTGCAGCATGCGCGCCAGATTGGCGGCCCATTCGAATTCCGGCAGCCTGGCCGAGTTGCGGATGATCCAGCTGCCGGTGCGCCAGGTCAGGATCAGCAGGGTCAGATACAGCCACAGGCCGATCCAGCCATGCTCGCCGAGGATCTGGAAGTAGATGCTGTGGGCGGCATGCACATCTTCCGGAATCGGCGCGTACCGGTGGAACACCTCGGGATCATAGATTTCGAAACCGCCACCGAAGAAACGGTCGTTGGCCAGGTTGAATGCCATGCGCCAGGCATTGATGCGCCCCATGGCTGAATCGTCTTCCTGGTAAGTGTTGATGGTGTCGATACGCGCATGCCACTGCTCCGGCATGATGAGCAGGGCCACGGGAATGCACAGCACCAGCAGGCTGCCCATCACGGCCTTGTTCTTGCTCTTCAGCCAGAGGAAGAACATCATGGCCGCCATGGCAACCGCCGCGCCGCGCGAATACGAGGCGATAGAGGCAATGCCGCACAGGAGCATGGAGGCGATCATGGCGCGCTTGCCCCATTTGTGGTCGATCAGCGAAAGCAGGTAATACATCAGCGGAATGATCATGATCAGCGCCAGCGCGATCTCGTTATTGCCGTCGATGAAGGTGCCGATCGGCCCCCAGACGCGGTACTGGGCGCCGCTGCGGATGGTGAAGATGCCGCCCTTCACGCCGTAGTAGCCGATCGATACCACCACCGTCCAGACCAGCCACTCGATATGGCGCCGTTCCGTCACCAGCATGGCGACGACAATCGTCATGCCCATGATTTTCATCACCTTGATCCATTGCGTGCCAACCTGGTCGGGGTGAATGGCGAAGAGCGCCGTCACGCACATCCAGGCGATGAAGAGAAGGAAGGTGCCGGTGACGGCCGTCAGCGGCATGCGGAATTTTTCGCGGTTGAACAGGATGGACAGCACCATGGTGCCTGCGATAATCGCGGCAAAGGGGAAGTCGCGCGCGAAACCCCAGCCTTGCGAGTGCGGGTTCATCACGCTGATCCAGATCCACATCACCATGCCGAACCAGGGGCGCTTGAATATATAGGGCAGCGATCCGAATACCAGCGCTGCAACGATAAAGTCCCTCATCTCTTTTCCTTACCTCGGCGCCGCAACCTTGCTGACCACATAGCGGAACTTGCCGGATTTCTCGGGCGCGATGGCCTCCACCTGCTGCACATCGACCTGCACCTCCGCGCCCAAGCGGGCCTTGAAACCGCGCTCGATCCTGGCGCGCAGCTCCGCATCGAGCGGCGCTTCCAGCACCACCTGCACCTGGGTCAGGTCCAGGCTCTCCTGGCAAATGCGGAAAGCCTTCACCTGGGGCAGGTCGCGCAGTATATAGACCAGCGCCAATCCATGCATCACGGTGCCGTCCCGGGCCACCAGGAAATCGGTGCTGCGGCCCTGTATTTCTTTCAGCAGCGGCAGGCCGCGCCCGCAGCTGCAGGCCTTGGTATCGAGCACGCCGATGTCGCCGGTGCGGTAGCGGATGAAGGGATAGTCGCCGGTCGCCAGATGGGTGACGACGATCTCCCCGGCCTGGCCGCGCGGCAGCGGCTGTCCATCCGGGCCGACGGTTTCGACGATGATGTCTTCGGCCGTGATGTGCATGCCGCCGGCCGGGCATTGGTGGGCGATAAAGCCCGCATCGCGGCCGCCATAGCCGTTCGCCACCGGGCAACCGAAGATGGAGGAAATCTGTTCGCGCTGCTCGTCATACAAGCGCTCGGAGGTGACGAAGGCGACGCGGATGCCCAGGTCGTTCATGCGCTGGCCGCGCGCCTTGGCGTGACGCGCGATATGCGATAGCGCCGACGGGTAGCCGAACAGCATACGTGGCCGGGTGGCGCGGATACGCTCGACAAAGCTATCCAGCTTGGTTTCCGACATTTCGAAAGCGGGCAGCAGGCGGGTGCGCAGCAGGCGGTCGCGCACCGCGCGCACGCGATCCTGCGCGCCAAGTTCAATCGGCGAACCCCAGACCACGATTTCGGGATCGCCGATATCCACGTTCCACCAGCGCGTGGCCCGCCACTTGGCCGCAACATCGTGGCTGACGCGCTCCTTGCCGATATAAAAAATCAGCGGCTCGCCGCTGGAGCCGCCCGTGTTGAAGCGCGCCAGGCCAACCGCATCGTCCGCCTTGAGCCGGTCGGAGTTGGCGCGGATGGTGGCCTTGTCCATCAAGGGCAGGCGCGCCAAGTCCGACAAGCTGCGCAGATCGCGCGCCGGGTCGAAATCCAGGCTGGCGAACAGCTCGCGGTAATACGGCACCTTGGACTGGGCGCGCAGCAGCAGGCGCTTAAGGCGCTGCAATTGCAGGTCCTGCAGGCGCGGCTCGGGCCAGTACTGCGACTCCTCCATGCGCCGCCGCACAGCCACGCTGGCGTGCTGCTTCATGCGCTCATGCAGAGGGAAGATCAGGCCCGAGATCAGGGCGGTGTACAAAGCGGGTGCGGGACGGGTATTCATGGCTGGCTCAATGCTTTGGCGGCAGCGGGCTGCAACACGCTGCGATAGACCTGCAATAACTGGGGACGCACGCTATGCCAGGTAAACTGCTGCACCATGCGCAGCCCCGCTTCGCGCAGCGCGGCGGCCAGTGCCGGTTCGGCGCACAGGCGCAGGACGGCGTCAGCCATCTGCTGCGGCGATTGCGGCGGCACCAGCAAGGCGGTGCGTTCATGTTCGACCAGATAAGGCACGCCGCCCACATCGGTGCTGACCACGGCAACGCCGCTGGCCAGGGCTTCGAGCACGGAATTCGGCGTGTTATCCACCAGACTGCAATTCAGCATCACATCGGCATTGCGGTAGAGGACCGCCATGGCTTGCGGGTCGACCCGGCCGGTGAAATTCACCGCATCGGCCACGCCCAGACTGGCCGCCAGCGCTTCCAGTTCGGCGCGCAAGGGGCCGGAACCGGCGATCACCAGACGCGCGCCAGGATGGCTGGCGCGCACGATGGCGAAAGCCTGCAGCGCGGTGGCATTGTCGTAAATCGGCTCCAGATTGCGCGACACCAGCAGGCGCGGGCCGGCTGCCGGCGCAGCGCCGGCATCGGCGCCGCGGAAGCGCTCCAGATCGACGATATTCGGCACGATGGCCGCATCGACCTTGAACTTCGCGAAAACGGCTTTCAGGAAGCCGGAAGGCACGATCAGGGCGTCGGCCCGTTTCAGGCTGGGACGCACCCAGGCGATGGCGCCCTGCAAGAAGGTCTCCGCCTCGCCGCCCCGGTAATTCACCACCACCGGCTTGCCGCGCATGCGCGCGATCCAGATGGCGGGCGCCGCGAACAGATGCCAGGACCAGCCGGAATTGGCCATCACGTGAAAGAGCTGCACGCGTCCCGCGGCCTGCCATAGCTGCGCCAGATAGGGCAGCAGGCGGAACAAGGCGCGCGCGCCTTTCAGCCGCGCCGCCCAGGCCGGACGGTATGGCGCATTGACCTGGATGGTTTCCACTTCCACGCCTTCATCGCGCAGCAGCGAAGCCAGTTGCAAGGTCTGATTGGCCATGCCGCCCGACGGCGGCGGCAACGGCCCCACCAGCGCGATGCGCAGCGCGGGCGTAGTCATGGCCGGCGCGCCTTGCCGACCACGCCGCCATACACGCGACTATAGCGCGCCACGCTGGCGGCCCAGCTGCGCTCCGACTCGACGAAGCGGCGGCCCTGGGCGCGCAGCTGCGGCCACAAGGCCGGCGCAGCCAGCAGGGCCAGTACCTTGCCGGCCAGCGCCTGCGCGTCGCCGGCCGGGAACAGGATGCCGGTGCGGCCATCGTCGATCAGTTCCTTGTGGCCGCCGACATCGGAAGCGACCAGCAGGCGGCCTTGCGCCATCGCTTCCAGCGGCTTGAGCGGCGTCACCAGATCGGTCAGGCGCATCTTCAGGCGCGGATAGCACAGCACATCGATCAGGTTGTAGTAGCGCTGTACCTCGGCATGCGGCACGCGGCCGGTGAAGATCACCTGATCCGCAATGCCCAGCTCTTTCGCCTGCTGGCGCAGGTTCTGGTCCTGGGGACCGCCGCCCACCAGCAGCACGCGCGTGTCCGGACGTTCGGCCAGCACCGCAGGCAAGGCTTGCAGCAGCACGTTCAAGCCTTCGTAAGCGTAGAAGGAGCCGATAAAGCCCAGCACCGTCTTGCCCTGCAGGCCAAGGCTGGCGGCCAGCGCCTCATCGCGTTCGCCATCGACGCTGAAATCGCCGATATCCACGGCGTTCGGGATGACCTCGACTTTTTGCGCCGGAATGCCGCGGCCCACGATCTCGCTGCGCAAGCCTTCGCAGATGGTGGTGGCGGCATCGACCCGTTTCAGCGCCCAGGTTTCCAGCGCCCGCGTCAGGCGGTAGCGCAAGCCCCATTCCTGGCTGGTGCCGTGATCGACCGCAGCATCTTCCCAGAAGGCGCGGATTTCATACACGACCGGAATGCCCAGTTGCTTGCCGACGCGCAGCGCGGCCACGGCATTCAGCGCCGGCGAGTGGGCGTGCAGGATGTCGGGCCGCACTTCCTTTGCCACTTGCAGCAGGCGTCCGGCCAGGCGGTCGATCACGGCCAGCTGGTTTAGCACAGGCAGGCGCGCCATCAGACCGGTGGCCGGTTCGGTGCGGTGGAAGGCCAGGCCATCCACCGTTTCATGCGCGACGCTGACAGCGCCTTGTTTGGGGCTGGTGATGTGATGCGTCTCCCAGCCCAACGCGCGCTGTTCCTGCAGAATGGAGCGGGTGCGGAAGGTGTAGCCGCTGTGCAGCGGAATCGAGTGATCCAGCACATGCAGGATGCGCAGCGGCTGGCCCTGCGCTTGTTTCGGCTCGGCGGCCGTGCCCAGAAAATCGGAAGTACCCATGGTCACGCCTGCATCTCTTTTCTCAGGAAGGCTTCGAACATCAGCAGCGTCCAGATCGGCGCGCTGTAATCGCGGCGGCCGGACTGGTGCTGCTCCACCATCTCGTTCAGGTAGGCCTGGTTGAAGATACCGGTAGCGGCCAGGTTTGGCCCCAGCAGCGAGCTGCGCACGCGTTCGCGCAGCGGGCCGCGGAACCAGGCCGCCAGCGGCACGGCAAAGCCCTGCTTGCGGCGGTAGAGGATGTCGTTCGGCAGATAGTTTTCCATGCTCTTCTTGAACACATACTTGCCTTCGCTGCCGTTCAGCTTCATCTCGGGCGGCAAGCCGGAAATCCACTCCACCAGCTTGTGGTCGAGCAGCGGCACGCGCACTTCCAGCGCATGGGCCATGCTGGCGCGGTCGACCTTGGTCAGGATATCGCCCGGCAGATAAGTCTTCATGTCCAGGTACTGGATCAGCGAGAGCGGATCGTCGGTCGGCGCCTGGTCGGCATGGGCGCGCATCACGTCGATGGCTTTATAGCCCTGTAGGTCGGCGCGGAACTTGGGCGTGAACAGCTGCTGGCGCATCTGGTCGCTCATGATGGACACGCCATGGAAATAGCCCTCCACCAGATCGCGCGACAGCGCTTCGAAGGTGGTCTTGGCGCGGAACACGCGCGGCGCCCAGTCGGCCTTGGGATACAGGCGTCCCAGGGTGCCGAACAGCGGCTTGCGCAGGCCGATGGGAATGCGGCCACGCACGCGGTTTTCCGCCATGGCATAGCGGTAGCGCCGGTAGCCTGCCAGATTTTCGTCGCCGCCGTCGCCGGACAAGGCCACCGTCACGCGCTTGCGCGCCAGCTCGCAGACGCGGTAAGTCGGGATCGCCGAGCTGTCGGCATACGGTTCGTCGTACAGGTCGGCCAGGGTATCGAGCAGGCCGTAATCGTCAGTGTCCACCGTCTCGACATGGTGGTCGGTTCCGTATTGCTGCGCCACTTGCGCGGCGTAAGCCGATTCGTCAAAGGCCTTGTCCTTGAAGGCGATGGAGCAGGTATTCACCGGACCGTCGCTCAGGCCCGCCATCATCGCCACCACCGCGCTGGAATCGACGCCGCCGGACAGGAAGGCGCCCAGCGGCACTTCCGCCACCAGGCGGATTTTCACCGCTTCGCGCAAGCGCTCCACCAGCTCGCCCTCGGCATCGCCCAGGGTCATGCCGGCATGGCGCTTGAAGGGCACGTCCCAGAACTGCTGGGGCTCGCCCAGCGGCGCGCCGACTTTTTGCAGCAGGCGGAAGCCTGGCGACAGTTTCAATGCGCCTTTGTAAATCGTCTTCGGCTCCGGCACATAGCCGTAAGCGAAATAATCCTCCACCGCCTGCGGATCGATCTCGCGCGGCAGGCCATTCAGCGAACGCAGGGCTTTCAGCTCGGAGCTGAAAACGAAGAAGCCGTCCGGCAGCATGGCGTAATACATCGGCTTCACGCCCATGCGGTCGCGCGCCAGGAACATCACCTGCTTGTTCCGGTCCCACAGGCCGAAGGCGAACATGCCGCGGAAATGCTCCACGCATTGCTCTCCCCACTCTTCCCAGGCGTGCACGATCACCTCGGTGTCACTCTTGGTCTTGAAGGTGTGGCCGAGCGCTTTCAGTTCCGCCGTCAGTTCGCGGTAGTTGTAGATCTCGCCGTTGTAGCAGACCATCACGCTGCCATCCTCGTTGCCCAGCGGTTGCTGGCCCAGCGAGATGTCGATCACGGACAGGCGGCGGTGGCCGAAGCCGACGCCGGGTTCCACATAGATATCGCCTTCGTCCGGACCGCGATGGTGCTGCGTATCGTTCATCCGGCGCAGCTGGTCCTGATCGATTTCGCGCTTGCCGCGCGTGTCCAGGATGCCGACTATTCCACACATGATGGGACCGCCCTTCTCAGTTTGATCTTACGTTCGCACAGGGTGTCGTACAGCGCCTGGTAGCCGGCCACCATGGCCGCCATGCTGTACTTGCGCAGCACGCGCTCGCGGCCCGCCGCGCCATGGCGGGCCGCCAGTTCCGGCGATGCCACATATTGTTCCAGCGCCGCCGCCATGGCGGCTGGATCGGAGGGCGGCACCAGCAGGCCGGTGACGCCCTCCTCGATCACTTCGGGAATGCCGCCGACGCGCGTGCCCACCACGGGCAGGCCGCTGGCCATGGCTTCCAGCGCCGATCCCGGCGTGCCTTCGGCAATCGAGGACATGGCAAAGACGCTGAAGCTGCGCAGGATGTCGGCCACGTCGGTGCGCGCACCGGGCAGCCAGACCGCATCGGCAATGCCTGCGGCATCGGCTTTGGCGCGCATGGCTTCCAGCAGCGGGCCGTCGCCGACGATGGCCAGGCGCAGCGAGGGTGCCAGGTCGGGGCGGCGCTGGCGCAGCGCGATGAAGGCATCCATCAGCGTGGCATGGTCCTTCACGTCCTGCACCCGGCCCACGGTGCCGATCACCTTCTGCCCATCGAAGAAGCGCGGCGCTTCGCCGTTGCCGCGCGCGCGGAATTTTTCCGCGTCGATGCCGTTCGCCAGCATGCGGCTCTTATGATCCGGCACGCCGATCACCTTGCGGTTCCAGTCTTCCATTGCGGCGGAATTGGCGTAGCAGCAGTCGTAGAAAGGCAACATCAGGCGGCGCAGCATATTGTGCTTGCGGTTGCTGCCATCGGGATCGTTGGCGTCGCGGCCGTGGGCGCCGTTGACGCGTACCGGCACGCCGGCCAGCAGCGCAGCCGGTGCGTATTCGATGGCCGACAGGTTATAGCTGTGCAGCACCGCAGGCTGCAAGGCGCGCAGCAGCTTCCATAAGGCCAGATGGGTATGCAGCGACAGGCCGGGCTGCTTGCCCAGCGCGTGCAGCTCCACGCCCGGCTTGCTGATCTTCTGCGCGAACTCGGGATTGAAACCGGTCAGGCAGACCACGGCGTGGCGGTAGCGCTCCGCCGGCATGCGGTTGATGCGCTCCACCATCAGCGTTTCCAAACCGCCGAAGTCGAGGCGGTAGATCAGGTGGACGACGAGTGGAATCCCGTTCATAGCGGCGGCAGGCATCATGGTTTCTGGTTGGCGGCAAGTACGGTTTCCAGCGGAACCAGGCCGGTGGCGAGGAACTGGCGCATCGCGGCGCGCGCGGCGTCGGGATTCTCTTCATAGGGCGCGTAAAGCAGCACAATGGCGCCATCATCGCGTCCCTTGAGCAGCTTCTGCTTCACCTGCAGCAGCTTACCGCCGAAATTGCTGACGGTGTTCTGGCCATCGATCCAGTACCACTGCCACACCAGCAGGCGGCGCTCCTTCGGTCCATTCAGGACGGATTCGCGCACGGCCAGCTGGCGGCCGCCGATGCTCTCGCTGCGCGCACTGGCGCCCATATCGTGCCATGGCGACTTGTCGTCGCCCACCAGGCGGTTGCTGGAGCTGATCAGCTTCGAGCCTTCGTGCTGCTGGCGGAAGTAGAACAGATCGAATCCCAGCGGCTGGCCAGCAACGCTGTAGTTGCGGCTCAGATGGGCATTGGCTTCGTTGATGCCGGGCTTCCAATCGGTAAACGGTTCGGCCGCCGCCACGGCGGGCTGGAAACCGTTCAGCGCGGCCACGGGCGCCTTGCCCTGGCCATGCTGCAGATAATAGGCATAGGCAGGCCAGACGCCGATGGCGAGCGCCAGTCCCAGGGCCACGCCGGCCATGCGCCCGGCCGGAACGATGCGCGCGGCACGCGGTGCCGCCGCATCCAGCACTGGCGCGGCGGTTTCCTGATCCTGGCGCCAGAAACTGCCGACCCAGAACAGCAGCAGCATCACCAGGCCGAAAAAGGCCCAGCCATAAATCAGGTGGTCCACGCCAACCGCCATGGTCATGCCGCTCATATGGCCGATCATGACAATCATGTAGGCACGCGCGCCATTGGCGGCAATCGGCACCAGCATGGAAGCCAGTACGAACAGGGCGCGGCGCAGGAAGGAGCGGTAGGTCAGATAGGCGTACAGGCAGCCCAGGGTGATCGAGGAAATCAGGTAGCGCAGGCCGCTGCAGGCTTCCACCACCGACCAGTCACCGGAAGGAATGCTGAAATTATTCCCTTCGCGCAGAACCGGAATGCCGGTCAGGCGCAAGGCATCAACGGTGAAGCTAGCCGTGACCTGGATCAGCGGATCGATCAGGCTTTCGCCCACCGGCACGCCGAACAGGATGAAGAACAGCGGGAAGGCGATAGCCTTGGCAACCTGCACGCCGAACAGGGCCAGCACGGTCAAGGGCAGCATGGCAGCAAAGGCGTACTGGCGCACGATCTGCACTTCGCCCAATTCGGCCAGCAGCCAGCCCGCGCCGCAGACCGCCAGCGCGGCCAGCGCCGGCAGATAAGGCTGTACCGGCAAGGCGCGCAACGTGGCGCGGCGCTGCCAGATCAGCCACAGGCTGATCGGCAGGATCACATAACCATGGGCGAACGTGCCGGAACGCTCCCAGATCGCGGCGATGGACAGCGCGGTCTCGAAGTAAATCACGAAGGGCAGCAGCAGCGCGGCAAACGCCAGCACCAGGCCAAGCGACGATGCGGCCGGGCCGGACGAGGGCCGCTTCCGGTCGGCAGTCGGCTTGGTTTCGCTCGGTGAGGATACGGTATTCATGCCTGGTTCCAGGTAGGTGCGGCCGCCGCATTGGCTGCCGCGGCAATGCGGTTCTCGTCCACGGCGCCGGCCGGATTGACGTCCAGCCCGGATTCCAGCAAGGCGGCCACCGGGGCCAGGCGCGCGGCCCAGCCGTAGGATGCTTCCACGCGCGCGCGCGCGGCGCGGCCGATATCGTCCAGCGCATAGCCGGCACCATCGGCGACAGGCGCCAGCGCCTGGTTCACGGTCGCGGCAAACTGCGCGGCATCTTCGGCCAGCAGCAGTTCGCTGCCGGTTTCGGCGCTGATGCCTTCCAGCGCCTGCGGCGACACGACAACGGCCTTGGCCATCGACATCGCCTCCAGCACCTTGTTCTGGATTCCGCGCGCAATGCGCAGCGGCGCCACCGAGAGCGCGGCATGCGCGACATAAGGACGCACATCGGGCACCGTTCCCGTCACGCGGATGCCGGGCAGCACGGACAGCGCCTGCACGTCGGTCGATGGCCGCGCGCCAACGATGTAAAAGCGCGCCAGCGGTTCACGCGCCAGCACCGCCGGGAAGACTTCGCGCGCGAACCAGCAGACGGCATCCACATTCGGCCAGTAATCCATGGCGCCGCAGAAGACCACGGCACGCTCGCCGGCAGCATAAGGGCTGGCATATTCGGCATGCGGCGTGAAGTAAGCGGTATCCACGCCATTGCCGAAGTAGCCGATGCGATCGCCGCTCTCGGGCGCCAGCGCGCGGAACAGCGCGGCCTCGGGTTCGGAGACGAATAGCGCGGCGTCGCTCGCCGCCGCCACCGCGCGCTCGTAGCGCAGCAGGCGTTCCGCCTCGTAGGCATACAGCATGCGCATGGGCCAGGATTTGCGCTGCGCATACTGGCGCCATTTATCGGAATCGACATCGCAGAAGTCGACCACGCGGCGCACCTGCGGATACGCTTCGGCATACTGCGCCATCGGACCCGAAAACACCATGATGCGGCCGATGCGCTGCTCGCGCATGGTGTGCGCCACCCAGGCGTGCAAGCCGCCGTCGCTGTAATAGTCCTGCGACAGCGAACGGTTGCCCAGCAAGGCGCCCAGGCTGCGCAAGCGCGCCCAGCGCGGATCGAGGCGCGCAAAGTGGCTGGAGGTGCACAGCGATTTCACATGCGGCAGATGCTGCCAATCGTCTTCGTCATCGACGAAGGTGCCGAGGTGGACGCGGTAATGCTGCACCAGATGCTTGAGCAAATGGTAGGAGCGGATCTTGTCGCCCTTGTTGGGGGGATAGGGAATCCTATGCACCAGCAGCAGCAGGTCGTCCACGATTCACCCCAGGTCTTTGACGATATGCGGGCCCAGCGCATTGGCCAGGGCCAGCGGCATCTTGCGCCACAGCTTGATGAAGAGCTGGTACTTCGGATTGAGCGGATTCACATCCGGCAGCTCGGACGAAGCATGCAGCTGGTATTCGTAAGGCAGGGGCTGGGCACTGAAGCCCCAGTTCTTCTTGAAATCGAAAGCACCGGTGCCTGCCTTGCTGCGGCCGAAGTCGAACAGGCGGTAGCCCTTGTCGGCCGAGGCCTGCATCAGATCCCAGTACATGAAGTCATTGCCCGCCACGTCGCGCGCCAGCGCCGTCCCGCCGCCGTAATAAGGCAGCACTTCATCGCGGAAGAAGAAGCTCATCACGCCGGCCACTATCTTGTCCTCCTGCAGGATGACGCGGATTTCGCAATCGTCGGCGAAGACCTGTTTCAGCAGGCGGAAGTATTTTTTCGAGAACACCGGCGTGCCGAGACGGTGCACGCTGCTGGCGTAGGCGTGGAAGAAGCGCTCGATGCCCTGATCCACCTCGCCGCGCAGCCCCAGTTTGATGGCCTTGCGCACCATGGCGCGCTGCTTGCGCGGGATGGCGTTCATATTCTCTTCGTTGTCGGCCGTGATGGCCTTGCGGAAGGTGTAGTACAGCTCCTTGCCCTGCCATTTCGGATTGCCGGGATGGGCGGGCGCGAAGTTGCGGTATTCCAGATGGCCGGGATTGAGCGAGGCCGCCAGTTCCTCGGCCGCCTGGTCGAGCAGGGCACGCGCTTCCTCGCTGCTGGCGGCCACGCCGCCATACACGCAGAAAGGCAAGGACACCAGCGAATGGCCGAACAGGCGGCTCTTGATCTGGGCCAGCGGCAGCACGCCTTCGATGCGGCCATCGCGCTCGGCATAGAAGAACCAGCAGCGGTGGCCGAAAGCCTGCTCGATGACTTTTTGCCAGCCGGCGCGGTGGAAGAAGGTCGCCTCGGGACAGGCCTGCACGAAGGCATCCCAGCGCGCGCATTCGTCGCTGTTCTGCAGCAGTAGCTGCAGCATCAGCGTGCCCTGCGCGACGGGCGGCGCTTCGGTTGCGAGCGCCTGTGCCGCAACGTCCACATCGCGCAGCGGAAGCTCGCCGGAGACGGCGCCTTCGCGCAGGGCGACGGCCATCTCCGCGTCGAGGCTTGCGGCGGCTGGCGCGGCAACTGGCGCTAAGGTCGGTGCAGCGGGCGGCACGGCTGGCGCATCGGACGGCGCGCGCACAGCTTCGTTCTTTGCCGCGGCAATCGCGGCGGCGGCGGATGCGGCGGCGGCGGCGCGCTGGGCCGCCGCTTCGATGATCGATGTCATGGCTGCCCCAGGAAGATGCGGTCCATGCGGTCCCAGGCGAAATCGCGGGTGAGCGCCTGGATGCGCTGGTCCATGCGGCTCAGGTTCACGTAGTGGCGGAAGCGCGTCTTCAAGCCGATGCCTGCGGGACGCGGCTGCTGCGGGTCGATCTCCCAGGGATGGAAGTAGAAGATCGCCGCCTGGCCATCTTCGCGGTTCACGCGCCGCATCATGCGGCGCGACAGGGCATAAGGCAGCAGGCGGAAATAACCACCGCCGCCGGCCGGCAGATTGCGCTGCATCAGGCGCACCGTGGTGATCGGCACTTCCAGCAAGCCATCCTTGCCGTTCGGGTAGAAGGCGAAACGCGGCGCATCGGGCATGCCGTAATGGTCGTGCTGAATCGGGTAGATGCTTGAACTGTAGCGGTAGCCCGCCTCGTGCAGCGCATCCAGCGCCCACAGATTGCCGGGGCCGATCGAGAAACTCGGCGCGCGGTAGCCCTGCACCGCCTGGCCGCCGATATCCTCCAGAATGGCCTTGCTGCTGCTGATGTCCTGCATGAACTGGGCACGATCCTGGTCGGAGGCGCGCAGATGGCTATAGCCATGGCTGGCCAGTTCATGTCCGCCGGCGACGATGCGCTTGACCATGGCCGGATAGCGCTCGGCGATCCATCCCAGAGTGAAGAAAGTGGCCTTGGCCTGGCCCGCATCGAGGATTCCGAGGATGCGATCGATATTCGCCTCCACCCGGCATTCCAGCGAGGGCCATGCTTCGCGCGCGATATGCGGCGCAAAGGCGGATACCTGGAAGTAGTCTTCCACGTCGATCGTCATCGCATTGCGGATGGCGGGAGCGGCGCGCGTATCCATGGTTGCTGTCCTCAATCCCTTTGTTGCAGCCAGTCGAAGAGGATGGCGGCGATGCGCTCGGCCGCGCGGCCATCCCAGAAATGCGGCACCCGGCCTGCCTTGCCGCCGCCCTGCTGCAACTCCGCATACGCCGCCAGGATGTGCGCCGGATCGTTGCCGACGATGGTGTTGGTGCCTTCGTCCACCGTGATCGGGCGCTCGGTGTTGTTGCGCAGCGTGAGGCAGGGCGTGCCCAGGGCCGTGGTCTCTTCCTGGATGCCGCCGGAATCGGTGAGCACCACGCTTGCATCGCGCATCAGGCCCAGCATCTCCAGATAGCCCATCGGCGGCAGCAGCAGCACGTCCGGCGTGTCGAGCAGATGGCTCAGACCGAACTTCTCGATGGTGGCGTGGGTGCGCGGATGCACGGGGAAGATCACCGGCGTGGTCTGGGCGATTTTCGCCGCCGCTTCCAGCAAGCCTTGCAGGATGGCGGGATCGTCCACGTTCGAGGGACGGTGCAAGGTCAGCACGGCATAGCCGCGGCCTTGCGCGAAACCGGCGCGGCCAGCATCGGCGGCGATCTTCTCGGTCGGCACGGCGCGTTCCAGATTGGCGCGCAGGGTATCGATCATCACATTGCCGACGAAGTGGATGCGTTCATCGGCAATGCCTTCCTTCAGCAGATTATCGCGCCCGCTTTCCTCGGTGGTGAACAGCAGGTCGGACAGCTGGTCGGTCAGCAAGCGGTTGATCTCTTCCGGCATGGCGCGGTCGAAGCTGCGCAGGCCCGCTTCCACATGGATCACCGGCACGCCCTTCTTGGCCGCCACCAGGGCGCAGGCGATGGTGGAATTGACGTCGCCCACCACCAGCACGGCGGCCGGCTGCACCTCGTCCATGGCTGGCTCGAAACGGCGCATCACCTCGGCCGTCTGCTGCGCGTGGCTGCCGGAACCGACTTCCAGATTGATGTCCGGATTGGGAATGCCCAGCGCCTGGAAATACTGGTGGTTCATCGCCACGTCGTAATGCTGGCCGGTGTGCACCAGCTTCGCTTCGACTCGCGGGCCAAGCGCGCCCAGGGCCGACATGATGGGCGCCATCTTCATGAAGTTCGGACGTGCGCCGACCACGCACAGGATGCGGTAAATCTTGTCGGACGTTGGGCTGGCGGCGTTCATTCGTTGTTATCGATAGGCAGGTTGACGGAGGATGGCGAGCGCACCATCTTTTTCAGGATGGAGAGCACGGACACCAGCGACTTCTCCACTTTCAGCATGCGTTCGTCCAGCAGGGCCGGATACTGGTTGCCGAAGACGGCCGCCTCGGGATCGAGCGGATTGGCGTCGGCGGCCGGCGCGGCCGCTTCCGGCGGCGCCTGGAATTCCTGCTGGATGTCGCGGATCACCGTGTCCACGTCGGCATCGGTGAAGGCGTGCATCTCTTCCAGGAAGCCCATCAGCAGCATGCGGTCGCACAGATGGTTGGTCTTGCGCGGAATGCCGCCGGTGAATTCGTAGATGGCGGCGTGGGCGGCCGGCGTGAACGAGGGATCGCCCTTCCAGCCCACGGTCAGCAGGCGGTGCTCGATATAGGCCTGGGTTTCATGCTCGTCCATCGGCCCCAGATGGTAGGTGGCGATCACGCGCTGGCGCAGCTGCTGCATGCCGGGGCTGTGCAGGGTGGTGCGGAATTCCGGCTGTCCCAGCAGGAAGGTTTGCAGCAGCGACTTGTCGTCAGTCTGGAAGTTGGACAGCATGCGCAGCTCTTCCACCACGCGCGGCGTCAGGTTCTGCGCCTCGTCCACCACCAGCAAGGCGCGCTTGCCCTGCTGCTCGCTGGTGCGCAGGAAGGCTTCCAGGCGCGCCAGCAGCACGGTCTTGCTGGCCGCGTCCTCGTAGGGCAGGCCGAAGCCGGCCACCACCGAGCGCAAGGTATCGTCGGAATCGAGGTGGGTGTTGACGATGTGGGCCGCCACAATGCGGTCGGTTTCAATCTGGTTGAACAGATTGCGCACCAGCGTGGTCTTGCCCGCGCCGACTTCACCGGTGATGACGATGAAGCCCTCGCCTTGCGACAGGCCATATTCCAGATAGGCCATGGCGCGCTTGTGGCCTTTGCTGCCGAAAAAGAAATGCGGATCGGGACGCAGGCGGAAGGGCTTGTCGCTCAGCCCATAATAACTTTCATACATGGCGCACTGGCTCCGTTAAAGCTTGATCGAGACGGACGCGGCAACCGCGTTCTCGGTATAGTTTCCACTGTCGAGGAAGGTGCTGCCGCGCACGCGGCGCACTTCCATCCCGCCACTGATCTTCTGATCGAACTGGTGGGTCAGGAACAGGCGCAGGGCGCGGTTCTGGCTGCCTTTGCCCAGACTATTGGAGTCGGCATTGGTGTAGGTCGCGGACAGGCTGGCGCCGGTGCGCGAGTTGAGGCGGTAGTTGAACAGGGCCGAAGCGCCCGTCTGCCGCGTGTTGTCGTTCACATTGCCGCTGCTGCTGCCCAGCAGGGCGCTGTCGACCTGGGTCAGCGACAGCGCCTCGCGCCGCATGCTGAAGATGTTGAACATGGTCGAGGTGCGCGCCGTAGTGAAGCTCACCGAGGCTTGCAGCTGCTTTTGCAGCGCATAGCGGTTGCTGAAATAGTTGACGCTGTCCGGCAAGGCGCGCGGCAGGTTCAGGGCGCGGATATACGCCTCCACCGCGGCGGCGCGCTTGGCCGCATCGGGGAAGTTCGGCATGAACAGGCGGTCCAGCATGGTGGCGGTATCGATGGCCGAAGGCAGCAGGAAATTCGAACGCGAGTTGGTGACGGAGTCGCCATAGCTCACGCTCCAGTTGCTGTAGCGGGCGCGGTGGTTCAGCGCCAGCGAGTAGCTGTTGCCGTAATAGCGCTTGCCGAGCGACGCATCGAGGCTGGTGCGCGGCGAAGGGTTCCAGCGGAAGCCGGTGGACCAGGATTTGCCCTGGGTGGCCTGGCCATTGCTCTCATAGCTGAATTTATCGTAGCCGCCGCTGGCCGTCAGGCTGAAAGTCGGCGTCAGGCGGTAAAAGACATTGGCCATCGCCAGCTGGGTGGTGGAGGTGGGCGCGATGCTGTCGTCCAGCACCTGGCGGTTGGCCATGAAGCCCCAGCCGATGGTGCGGAAGGCCGGGCCGCTGTTGATGTTCAGGTTGATGCTGTTGGCATCGCTGCGGCCCATGCCGCGGTTATCCGTATCCACCGTGTCGCGCGTGTAGCGCAGCTCCATCTGCGCCGTGCTGCCGAAGCGGTGCTGCAGATAGGGGCTGAGGCGGATGGTGCGCACTTCATTGCGGTTATTCGTGCTATAGCCGTTGTTGTTGACCTGGGGGCCGAAAGCCGACGTGGCCTGCTGGCTGATGGTGGCGGTGCCGTCGAAGAACAGCAGGTCGTCCACCACCTTGGCCTGGGCGCCCGCGTTCAGCGAGCTGGTATTGCTGCCCGTGCCGCCCACCCTTTCCTTCGAATACTGATACAGATGCAGCTGGTAGTTGGCGTGCAGCTTGAGGCGCGGCCCCACATTGGTCAGGCTGAATCCCGGCACCACTTCGGTGATGAACTGGCTGCCGGCCTTGTCGTTGCTGGCCAGGCCCACATTGTCGGACCAGGTTTCGCGCAGCTCCAGGGCGGGAGCGAATTTCCACTCGGCGCGGGCGGCGGGCGCCGCCATCAGCAGGGCCAGCGCCATCGGCGCCAGCTTGGGCAGGGCAGCGGGGACGCAGCGTTTAGCCATAGTGGTAGTCATAGGTCTCCGAACCGGGGAACTCACGCGACTTGTTATAGACCAGATTGACGTTGTGGCAGCCCTCCAGCTGGCGCAGCGATTCCTTGACCGCGTGCTGGGTGGTTTTTTCCGATTCCACCACCAGCACGATCTGGCCCATATGGCCGGCCAGCACATGGGCTTCGCTGGTCAGCAGCAGCGGCGGCGAATCGAAGATGACGATCCGGTCCGGATAGCGGTTGGCAATCTCCAGCACCAGATTGTTCATCATCTGGCTGGCCAGCAGCTCGGTGGCGCGCGGATTGGGCGTGCCGGCCGGGACGATGGTCAGCGTGTTCACATTGGTGCGCAGCATGACTTCGGACAGGCCCATCTTCTCGTCCAGCAGCACATCCATCAGGCCGCGCTGCGAGGGCAGGCCCAGCGTGCGCAGCACCGAGGGACGGGCCACGTCGGCGTCGACCAGCAGCACGGTGTTGTCCAGCTCCATGGCGATGCTCATGGCCAGATTGATGGCGCAGAAAGTCTTGCCTTCGCCCGGCAGCGAGCTGGTGATCATGATCAGATTGCCGGGATTCTCGCCGGGCACGCGCGGCGCCAGCGCGCGCTTGATCAGCGGGCGCTTGATGATGCGGAAATCTTCCACCAGCGAGGTGCGGCCGCCGGCAGCCGTGACCAGGCCCATTTGCTGCATGCGCCCCAGATCGAGTTCGACTTCGCGCGCGCGGCGCGGCGCGGCGCCGGCCTCGCCCGCTGGCGCGGCGGCGGCTGGCGGCTCGGCGCTGTAAGGCACGGCGGCCGGCGGCGCCACGGCATCCAGCGCGGGCGATGCGGCATTCAGCGGCTGCACCGGGGCCGCCGCTTCGGTGGGCTGGGCTGCCGGGCTGCGGCGGTGTTCGATGCGGCTGGCCGCTTTTTCAATAATGCTCACTTGGACTCTCCATCAGGTGGCCCGCTCTTACAGCGGACGGAGCAGGGCCGCGGCCAGCACGCCGCCATAAGCCGTGAATAAGGTGAAGACGGACAGGCCGAAGGCATACAGGCGGCGCTTGCGCATGACTTTCTGCTGCTCGGTCCAGTTCATGCCGATGGTGCCCAGGATGGGCATGCCGGTGACGTCGCGCAGGCTGCTCTGGCTGAGGAAGGTCGGACGGACCTGGCTCAGCAACAGGGCCACGCCGAGGCCGGCCAGGAGGGCGCCGACGAAGACCAGGGAATACAGGCGCGGTCGTTGCGGCCCGGTCGGCGTGATCGGCGCCGTGGGCGGGTCGATGACGCGGAAGGTCAGCATATCGGTCGCCGTACTCAGGTCGCCGGACAGCTTGGCCGCTTCGCGCCGGCCCACCAGCTTCTCGTAGTTATCCTTGTTGATCGCGTAGTCGCGGTTGAGCTGGGCCAGTTGCGCTTCCACTTCCGGCGCCAGGCTGCTTTGCGAGCGCATGCGCTCCAGCCGCGAGCTGTACTCGCCGACGCGCGCCTTGAGCGAGGCGATGCGCGCCTCTTCCACCGACAGCGCCACATTCATCTGCTGCAGCATGGGGCTGTAGTTGGCGCCCGGATCGCCGCTGCTGCGGCTCTTCTTGGCCTCATCCTTCTTGCGCGTCTCCAGCTGCGCGATCAGGCGCTTGGTCGACAGGATGTCGGGATGCTCTTCGGTGAACTGCATGCGCAGCTGGTCGAGCTGCTTGTTCAGCGCCGAGATGCGGCCATCGATTTCCGGATTCACCACTTCGCGCTCGGCGGCCGACACCGGCGCCATGTCCTCGCCCGCGATCTGGCGCTTGATGGCGTTGCGCGCCTGTTCCGCTTCCAGCAGCTCCAGGCGGGCCTGGCTCAGCTTGTCGGACAGCTCGCCCACGCTGGAAGTGAAGTCGCCGCCCTGGCGCGGCAGCAGGCCCATGTACTTGAGCTTGAATTCCTTGAGCGCGTTCTCGGCGCCGGCCAGCTTTTCCTCATAGCTCTTGATCTGGTCGTCGATGAACTGCACGGCTTTTTCCGAATCCTGCTTCTTGCTGCCGAAGCTGCCCTCGACGAAGATGGTAAGCAGGGACTGCACCACATCCTTGCCCAGCTTGGGATTCGGATTATTGTAGGAAATGGTGTAAATGTCATCGCGTTCGGTGCCGCCGACCTTGATCTGAGCCATCAGCTCGTCGACCAGTTTTTCATGCTCGCTGACGGTCTTGGCCTTGATGTCGAGATCGACCATGCGCATCACCCGCTCCACATTCGGGCGGCTGATCAGGGTGCGGCGCATGAACAGCACCTGCTGGTCGACGTTCGGCATAGTCGTCATATTCGCCAGCAGCGGCTTGAGGATGCTTTGGGTATCGACGTAGACGCGGGCCGA
The DNA here is from genome assembly GCF_013369485.1 of Massilia sp. BJB1822. Lineage (GTDB taxonomy): Bacteria > Pseudomonadota > Gammaproteobacteria > Burkholderiales > Burkholderiaceae_D > Rugamonas. The sequence goes on along the minus strand of NZ_JABWEB010000001.1, from coordinate 652,411 downwards.
CGCCTGGTAATCGTTGGGCAGGCGGTAGACCACGGCCCAGCCGACGATGGCCACCGTCCAGGTAATAATCACCGCATACCAGCGATACTTCCCGATCGCTTTCAGGAAAGTGAGGATCAGGGCTGTCAGTTCTGCCATTTCAATTACCTGCGGGAAAGGTGTGATGCGCCGGAAAACCGAAGCTGATTATTGCTTAAATTGCATCGATCAGCTCTATCATACCGCAGAAAGCCTTGCTCGTTGCTATTAATTTCCTGTTCGAATTAAGCCTTGCGCGGCCCGCGTTGCATTCTACAGACAGCGGGAATAATGTTTTCCAATGAGCAATATCAATTATATTGATGCAAAGCCCGTCATGCATAGAGTTAATTGAAAAATCTGCTATCGTGTTCCCATGAAAATCCTACGCCCTTTCCCGCGCAATGGCACGCGGCGGACGCTGCTGCTAGTCACTGCCGCCCTGCTGGCCGCGCCGCTGGCGAGCCTGGCGCCGCCGGCGCGCGCCAGCGACTTTCCGCATGTTATTGCCAGCATCAAGCCTTCGGTGGTCGGGGTCGGCACCTATCTGCGCACGCGCAGCCCGGCCATCGCCTTTGTCGCCACCGGCTTCGTGGTGGGCGACGGCCTGTCGGTGATCAGCAACGCCCACGCCATTCCCGATATTCTTGATATCGAACGCAAGGAAACCCTGGGCATCGTCACCGGCGCGGGCGACAAGCTGGAGTTTCGTCCCGCGACCGTCAGCGCGGTCGACCGCGAGCACGATCTGGTGCATTTGCGCCTGAGCGGCGCGCCCCTGCCGGCCCTGCAGCTGGGACCGTCGGACAGCCTGGCCGAGGGCCAGGCACTGGCGTTTACCGGCTTCCCCCTGGGCATGACGCTGGGCCTGAACCGCGTCACCCACCGCGCCACGCTGTCGGCCATCACGCCCATGGTCTTGCCGCCGCTGAATTCCAGCCGCCTCGACGCGCGCCTGATCACCCAGCTGCAGCGCGCGCCCTTCCATATCTTCCAGCTCGACGGCACGGCCTATCCCGGCAATAGCGGCAGCCCGGTCTACGATCCGGAAAGCGGCACCGTGTATGCCGTCATTAATATGGGCTTCGTCAAAGGCTTGAAGGAAAATGCCATCAGCAATCCCAGCGGCATCAGCTATGCCATCCCGTCCATTTATGTGCAGCAATTACTAAATGGACGGCCCGGCGGCAAATAAATCGCAACAAGCAAGCTCATCAGGCGACCTATCCGATATACAATATACTTGCCAAAATTAAAATACTTAAGCATTCCCCATCGTAAGCATTCCTTTCCGTACAATAATATTTTGGCTTGCCCGGCTGCGCGGGATTAACAAGGAGATTGACGTGAATACTCTGCACCTCAAACTGAGCAAATGGCTGTCCGCTACTGCCCTGCTGCTGGGCGCCCTGGCGCTGAGCGGCTGCGCCACCTCCCATCCGCCGCTGACCGACGCCGGCCCCACGCCGGAAGCCGATTACCTGATCGGGCCGGGCGACAATGTGAACATCACGGTCTGGCGTAATCCGGAAGTGTCGGGCTCGGTACCGGTGCGGCCGGACGGCAAGATCACCACGCCGCTGGTGGAAGACCTGGAAGCGAGCGGCAAGACCTCGACCCAGCTGGCGCGCGATATCGAAAAAGCCTTGGCCAAATACATCCAGCAGCCGGTGGTGACGGTGATCGTGACCGGCTTCGTCGGCACGTATAACGAGCAGATCCGCGTGATCGGCCAGGCGGCGCGGCCGCAGTCCCTGCCTTACCGCCGCGACATGTCGCTGATGGACGTGCTGATCGCCGTCGGCGGCGTGACCGAATTCGCCTCCGGCAACAAGGCCAGTATCATCCGTAAAGTTGACGGGAAACAGCAACAGTTCAAGGTCCGGCTGGACGACCTGATCAAAAACGGTGACATCTCCGCCAATGTTCCGATGCGTCCCGGCGACATTCTGGTGGTGCCCGAAAGTTTCTTCTGACGTCGTGAACTTACTTTCGTACAATGTCGAAGAATCTTACAGTTTTTGATCCCGTGCAAAGGCCGCTGCCAGATTTTCCTTGCGGCCCAAGGCTAAGTCCTTGATTTATTGATGGACTGAGTTGCCGAGTGACTATTGGAATGGTAATTGCTTCATTCCAGAGCACTGAGTTGCTGAGTGAATGGTCGGTTTTTTTAAGGAATTGTCGTGTCTAAGCGAGAACAGCAAGATGGAGCTTCCGGCCTGCCCCAGGCAGCGGACACCGCCTCCACCCCACTGCCGCCGCATGGCGCGGCGCGCCGCCGGCTCGGCAAGGCCGGCCTCGCCGCCACCGGCGTTCTGCTGACCATCAACAGCACCCCCGGCATGGCCTGCGAAATTTGCACCACGCCATCCGGCTCCTTGTCGGGCGGCCTGCAAAGCTACCGCGGTCCGAAGCCGGTCTGCGCCGGCCGCGTGCCGAGCTATTGGGCCAGCCACAGCTGGCCCAGCGGCACCTCGGGCAAGAAGTTTGCCAACATCTTCAGCTGCAACTACGCCAACAGCAAAACCTATGGCACCAGCACGATGATGAATATGCTCAAGGGCCAGAGCTACGACTACCCGCAGAGCTATGTCGGCGCCTACCTGACGGCGGCCTGGCTGAATGTGAAGGCCGGCCTGTCCACCTTCCTCACCGAAGACATGCTGAAAAAGATCTGGAGCGAGTTCCAGAGCAAAGGCTATTACCAGCCCACCGCCGGCGTGAAATGGTATAGCGACAAGATCTCCGAGTACCTGCAGGGCACGATGTACTGATGGCCCAGCGCTGGCGACTGGCGCCCGGCCAAACCCTGCTGCACCGTGGCTGGGCCGAGGAGTACGTGGTCTACAACAGCCTGTCCGGCGACACCCATCTGCTCACGGCTGCGGCCATGCAGCTGCTGCTGGCCTTGCGCGAAGCGGAGGCCGACGCGGCGGCGCTGGCGCAGCGCCTGTCCCTGCCCGAGGCGGAAGACGCCGCCGACCTGCTGGCCGATCTGCAGGAACTCGATCTGGTCGAGCCATGCTGAACGTCGGCTCCCTGGCGCGCGCCGAACTCGCCGCGCAACTGGCCGGCGCCGGCATCCGCCTGCGCACCGGCGCCTTCACCACCTGCCTGCACAGCGCCATCCCCAGCCTGGCCGAAGGCATCGCCCTGCTGTATGCCGACTATCCGCTGCTGACGAAGGACGACTTCGCCGATTTCCATTTGCAGCTGGTGCGTCCACTGAATGCGCGGCGCTGGATCAAGCCCCAGGTCAAGCTGCTGTACGACCGCCGCTCGATCTTCAAGCCGCTGCCGCTGGACCAGGCCTTCCCCATGTTCGAGTGGGGCTTGAACTGGTGCGTGTCGAGCCGTGCCAACCGCTACCTGATCGTGCACGCCGCCGTGGTCGAAAAAGGCGGGCGCGCCCTGATCCTGCCGGCGCCGCCCGGCTCCGGCAAGAGCACCTTGTGCGCGGCCCTGGTGGGGCGCGGCGGCTGGCGCCTGCTGTCGGACGAACTGACCCTGCTGCGCCTGGACGATGGCTTGCTGCATCCGCTGCCGCGTCCCGTCAGCCTGAAGAATGCCTCGATCGACATCATCGCCCGCTATGTGCCGCAAGCCGTCATGAGCCGGCCCGTCACCGATACCGTGAAAGGCACGGTGGCGCATATGCGCGCGCCCGCCGCCAGCATCGCGCGCAGCGGCGAGACGGCGCAGCCGGCCTGGGTGATATTCCCGCGCTACGAGGCCGGCGCCGCCACCGCGCTGGAACCGCTGGCGCCGGCCCACGCCTTCATGCAGCTGGCGCAGAACTGCTTCAACTACAGCCTGCTGGGCGCGCACGGCTTCACGGCGCTGGGCGGCCTGGTCGAGCGCAGCCTGAGCTACAATTTCCACTACAGCGTGCTGGATGAAGCGCTGGACGCTTTCGACCGGCTGCCGCCACCGCCACTTTAAGCACACGACCACTTTGCCGCCCGCCCCGCCCCTGCTGCTGACCGTCTTGAGCCGTCCCGAACAGGCAGGCGCGCTGACGCCGGCCGACTGGGATCTGCTGCTGCGCCAGGCCGGCAGCGCCAACCTGATGGCGGCCCTGCATGCGCTGCTGCAGGCGCGCGGCCTGCTGACGGCGATTCCGGCCGCCGCGCGCGAACAGCTGGACTGGGCCGGCGTGCTGGGAGAGCGCCACCGCCAGGCCGTGCGCTGGGAAGTGCGGCGCATCCGTCTGGCGCTGCGCGATCTCGGCATTCCCATCATCCTGCTCAAGGGCGCGGCGTATACGCTGGCCGGCCTGCCGCCGGCCCAGGGCCGCCTGTTTTCCGACATCGATATCCTGGTGGCGGAAAGCGATCTGGATCAGGTGGAGGCGGCGCTGATGCTGGCCGGCTGGGCCAGCACCCACCACGACGCCTACGACCAGCGCTACTACCGCGAATGGATGCACGAGCTGCCGCCCATGCAGCATATGCGGCGCGAAAGCCTGATCGATGTGCACCACGCCATCCTGCCGCGCACGGCGGCGCTGCAGCCCGACCCGCGCCTGCTGCGCGCCGCCGCCGTGGCGCTGCCGGACGACGCCGGCTTGCTGACCTTCGCCCCGGCCGATATGGTGCTGCACAGCGCCACCCATTTATTCCACGACGGCGAACTGAATAACGGCTTGCGCGACCTGGCCGACATCCACGGCCTGCTGCTGCACTTCGGCGCCCAGCCCGGCTTCTGGGACGAGCTGGCGCAGCGCGCCGTGCAACTGCATCTGCAGCGGCCCCTGTTCTACGCGCTGCGCTACTGCCAGCGCCTGCTGGCCACGCCGGTGCCGGCCAGCGCCAGCGCCGCCTGCGACAGCGGCCGTCCCGGCGCCGCCCTGCTGGCCCTGATGGATGCGCTGTTCGCGCGCGCCCTGCTGCCCGACCACGCCAGCTGCCAGGATGCCTTCACGCCGGCCGCGCGCTTCCTGCTGTACATCCGCGCCAACTGGCTGCGCATGCCGCCGCTGCTGCTGGCGCGCCATTTATTCCACAAGGCTTTCCTCTCGCCGCGGGAAGCGGCGCCGGCCTGAAACCGGGCGCAAAAACCACAGCGCCGCCTACGCAAATACAACGGTGCCGCAAGCAGGGCTTGCTACAATAGGTGCACGGATTTTGTGCAAGGCAGCCGCCATGAATCAAACCGAAAACCTGTTGATCAAGCTGCAGGATATGTCGCAGTTCCTGGCCAGCGGCTCGCTCAGCGACAACCTCAATGAGCAGGCGGCGATGACGGCCGCCCTGGTCGGCGCCGAAACCTGTTCGGTGATGCTGCTGAACGATGGCGACGGCGAGGAGATGCGCATGAGCGTATGCGCCAGCCACGGCCCGCTGCCGGCGGCCGCCCTGCAAGTGAAGGTGGGGCGCGGCGAAGGCATCGCCGGCCATGTGCTGGCCAGCGGCCGCTCGCTGCTGGTGGAGGACATCGCCAATTCCCAGTTCGCCCACCTGGCGCGCCGCGCCAGCGATCCGCGCCGCAGCCTGATGCTGGCGCCGATCCGCATCGATGCCAAGGTGATCGGCATGCTCAATGCAAGCTGCAGCCAGAACAAAGCTTGCTTCAGCTCGGTCGACCTGCATCTGCTCGATGTGATCGCCCTCTTCATCGGCAAGTCGATCCAGGTGCAGCAGTTGCAAAGCATCCTCAACTCGCGCTTCACCCAGCTGGCCATGCTGCAGGACGTGCGCGGCAAGGTGGAAGACAGCGGCGTCACCGCCTACCAGCGGCCCGACCAGATCGCGCGCATCCTGGCCAAGTCCTTCTTCAAGGAGATGACCCGGGCCGGCTTCGACTCGGCCCAGATCGTGCAGGCAGCCTCGGAAATCATCACCCAGTTGAACAGCAATCTGCAACGCCACAGCGAACGCGCCGCGCGCCGCGAGGATGGCGCCCTGCACTGAGTCGCATCATGGCTGCTAGTCCCTTCCCTCCCTTGCCCTTATTGCTGGGTTTACTCGGCGCGGCAGCCGCCTGCGCCCAGAATGCGCAGGTGCTGACCGAGCAGGCAGTGCGCCACGAGCATGGCGAAGGCCTGCCGCGCGACCTGCCGCAGGCGGCCACCCTGTATTGCCGCGCCGCCAGGCTCGGCGCGCCGGAAGCCCAGTATGCGCTGGGCTGGATGTATGCCAATGGGCGCGGGGTGGCGCGCAGCGACGCCACGGCGGGCCGCCTGTTCGCGCTGGCGGCAGAACAGGGCCATGCCCAGGCGCGCAATATGCTCGCGCTGACCCCGCTGCTGCCGGGCGCCGCCCTGCCCGACTGCATGGCGCCCGATCCGCCGCTGCTGGTCGATTTCGAGCCGGAGCCGGAATATGTGGCGGCCAGCCGCAGCGTGCGCGTGCTGGTGGACCGGCTGGCGCCGCAGTTCGACATCGATCCGCAATTCGCCATGGCGGTGATCGCCGTCGAATCGGGCTTCAATGCGAAAGCCGTGTCGCCCAAGAATGCCCAGGGCTTGATGCAGCTGATCCCGGAAACGGCGCAGCGCTTCCGCGTCAAGGATGCTTTCGATCCGGAAGCGAATATCCGCGGCGGCCTGGCCTATCTGCAATGGCTGCTGGCCTGCTTTGAAGGCAATGTGCAGCTGGTGGCCGCCGCCTACAATGCCGGTGAAAAAGCCGTGGCCAGCTATGGCGGCGTGCCGCCCTATGCCGAAACGCGCGACTATGTGCAAAAGATCGCCCGCCTGTACCGCCCCGCCAGCCATCCCTACCGTGCCGGCCTGGCCGCCGGCTTCCTGCAGACGGTCAGCGCGCGCAAGCCGCGCTGAACCTGCCCCGCTTTCGCCAGCCACCATCCATGCTGCTGCCGGCATAGGCCGCAAAAAAAAAACTGCCCGGCAAGCCGGGCAGTAGTGTGTGCTGCGAGAGTCTTATTGTTTGCGGCGGCGCAGCCCGGCCAAACCTGCCAGACCCAGGCCCACCAGGGCCAGCGATGCAGGCTCAGGCACTTTCACGGCGCGGATCGGATCGTTGATGAAACCAGCAAAGCAGGTGCCGTTGTTCACTTCGGCAGACGTGCAAGTACCGGTGCCGAGGTCGGCGCCGTTCACGCTCAGCGTGAATTTGCCGTCCAGGTCGTGGCCGAAGAGGCCGTTGGTATCCCATTGCGAAGCCGCGGTGCCGCCCGCCACGTCGGCGAAGAAGGAACCTTTGCCGTCGGTCGGCAGGGTCACGCCCGACGTCTGCTGCACCATGGTGGCCAGGGTTTCATCAGCCGTTGGGTCGCTGCCGCCCACCACGTTCAAGGTTTGCTTGCCGACGCCGAATTCCAGCTTCAGGTAAGCCGGACCAAAGCCGGACAGCAGGGAGTGCATATCGAAGGCCGTGCGGCCGCTAGGTGCGGCATTGAAGTCCGAGTTCAGGGCCAGCAGATTCACATTGGTGCGGTACACATCCAGGTGGATCTTGCCATCGGCGACACCGTTGGTCGCACCCACGTTATAGATGTCGAAGGTGCCGCCGGAGTTGGCCACGATATTCTGGTCGGCCACGCCATACAGCATGTAGTACAGATAGGTGCCGTCGGAGGAACCGAAGTTCCAGTTCTGGCCGCCAACACCCTGGATCTGCGTGATCGAACCGATGCCCCAGGTGCTTTCATTGGTGCCGGCCCAGAGGTTGGTTTCCGTGGTCAGACCGACCAGCTTGATGTTCAGATTGCCGGTCAGGGAATCCAGCGGAGTAGCAGAGGCGCCCATTGCTGCGAAGGCCAAGGACGATGCGACAAGTAGTTTCTTGAGTGACATTTTGTAGATCTCCATTTTTGTTGAGAGCGCCATCTGTCTAGCGTCAGCATCCATTAAGCAAGCCGCATGCCAATTTGCGTGGATTCAGCGTTTTCCGAGGGAGCGGGCGGCCGCTTCCGCCTGTTGGCGACAGGGCGACCGACTCACTTTCAACCCAGCTGTAAAGAAAGCCGACACTGCTTGCCGGCCTTGGCCGCTGCCGTCCTTGCCGGACTGGCAAATACGGGACTGACTAGGACAGAACCCTGGAATTGGCGCGGTTTACAGTCCGCGTGGCAATAAGAAAGCGGCATGCCTGCTGCTTACTGTAAAGATTCCCGACATTGGCGAATTTAATGACGGGGCTGTTTAAAATTGCTATATCCTGTAAGCCATTTCCTACCCGGCGAGCGAGGTCATTATGGCTACGGTCTTCAACTACGACACCTTTGTCACCCGCAATGAAGGTTATGTCAGTCCCGCCACCCAGGCGAAAATCAAGGACAGCAGTCTGCTGATCGCCGGCAACGGCCTGGGCAGTTCCACCGCCATCTGCGCCGCCCGTATGGGCTTCCGCAAATTCGTGCTGATCGATGGCGACACGGTGGATGCGCATAATCTGAACCGCCAGTTCTTCGACTTCGAGGATATCGGCACGCCCAAGGCGGCGGCGCTGAAAAAACATATCCTGCGCATCAATCCGGAAGCGGAAGTGGAAGCCATCGTCGCCAATCTGGACAAGAGCAATGCGGCCCAGCTGGTGGGCATGGTCGACATCATCTTCGACACCATCGACTTCCTCGACCTGGAAGCCATCCTGCACCTGCACACCTCGGCGCGCAGCCTTGGCAAGCCCATCTTCACCGCCCTCTCCATCGGCCAGGGCGCGGGCGTGCTCTACTTCCCGCCCAATGCGCCTGGCTCGCTGGCCGAGATCATCGCGCACGACGTCAGCCAAGCCACCACGGAAGGCGACGCCAGCTATTCGAATGTGTTCGGCAAGATCATGGCGCGCATCGGCGCCCACCTCGACCGCCAGGTGGTGGAACAGGTGGCGCGCGCGCTGACCATCATGGAAGACGGCCGCCCCTGCCCCGCCTCGCAACTGGCGGTGGGCAGCTTCACGGTGGCGGCCATGGCCGTGTCGATGATGCACGATATGCTGGCCGGCTTGCCGGTGCCGCAATCGCCGCAGATCGTGGTGCACAGCTTCAAGAACCACATCACCAAGCTGATCGACATCAGCAGCGACGCGCCGGCCGTCTAAGGATTATTCCGGCAGCGGCGGCATGTGGCGCCGGTAGTGCGGATTGCCGGCCGGTTCGGTGAACCAGGCCGACAGCGCCGGATTATGCTGGGCCAGATGCAGTTCCAGGCGCCGCAGGTCCAGCAGATAGGGCGTGACGGCGCCATAGTAATCGGTTTGCGGGCCGATCGCATTGAAGGCAAATCCCATGCGCTGCAGCGAACGCGCCAGCGAGCGCTCCATGGCCGCCAGCCAGTAGCGGATGCCGCTGGCCAGGCTGTGGCGGTACATCTCGCGGTACAGGCCGAACAGCAGCATGGGCGATTCGCGGTCCTGGGCGCGCCGGCCCAGATTGCGCAGCCAGCTGTCGTGCTCGCGCCGCTCGGCGCCCGGTACGCCATACAGGGAATCGGCGCGCTGGCGGCGGTGGCCCTTGCGTACGATGAGACGGGAAATCTCGGCCATCAGGTGGCGCGGCGGCATTTCATGGCCGGCGAACAGATGGCAATGCAATTCCAGCGGATAGCATTGGCTGCGCTCAGGCTGCACCAGGCGCACCGTGCCGATCAGGGTTTCATCGCTGGCATAGGCCGCGAAATGGGTCGAGCATTCTTCATACTCGTCCTGCTCCAGGCCCTCGTTCGCCGCCTCGGGACGCAGGAAAGCGTATTCCAGGCAGTACACCTCGTAACGCAGCTTGAAAATTTCTGGGGGGACGCCGCCCAGGGCGCCGCCACGGAAGGAACGGAAAATCTTGTGATTTGCTGCAGAACCATCCGCCAACGCCGAGTACTCTTCCCGGGAGAGAGGCAGAGCGGATTCCGGCTTCTTGGGGGCAAACTGAACCATCATAAAACTCTTTGCAACTAAGCCCCTACTTCTTGCCAGGGGCGCCTATCATGCGACTGACGACCAAGGACTTGACCAGCACCCAGATGGGGATCGGTTCATCGTTGAACCAGGCGGCCAGGAACTTGTTCTCGCGCTGTAATCTCACGTTCAGCTCTTCGAGGTCGACGATATGGGGCGTCACCGGCCCATAGTAATCCGTCGCCGGCCCGATGGGCACGAACTTGAAGCCCATCTTGTCCAGAGACCGGGCCAGCGAGCGTTCCATCGCTGCATACCAGAAACGGATGCCGTTCCGGCGGCTGTACTTATACATTTCCTTGTACATACCAAGCAGTAACAGTGGACTGTTGCCGCGCTGCTCGCGGTAGCGCGACGATGGCGAACTGGGGCTGCCTTGCACGAAATCCTTGGATACACCTTCCAAGGTATCGCCGCGGCGCCGCCGATACGTCTTCTTCACCACCAGGCGGGAAATCTCCCCAGCTTTCGCGCGCTCTGGAAACCGGAAATCGTCGAAAACCGTGCAATGGCTCTCGAAGGGGTAGAGCATATGCTCCTCCGGCTGGACCAGCCTCACGGTGCCGACGATTTCTCCGTCATGGTTAAAGGCGGCGAAGTGGCCGGAGCAGGGATCGTATTCATCCTGCTCCATCCCGTCGCTATACTGCTGCGCGTCGAGAAACTGGCATTCGTTGCAGTAGACCTCGTAGCGCAGGCGATAGATGTCGTTCATCAATTCGCGATTGCTGCCGTTATGGTCCGCTTCGTGGAAATCGAAGTAAGGGATCAGAATGTCACGCTTGCCGAGTATTCTCTCGATCAACATCTTTACCCCCCTCTTCCAACCGAATGTCATTGCCATTCCATCCGCCTCCCTACCAAAAGTGAAGGCCGATACAGCAGAGCGTACCCGATTTCGAATTGAAATGCAGCACAATTTCAAACGGAACAGCCCGGCCAGATTGCTCCGTATTAAGTACTCTTAATTTTGAAGTAAGCCTTATGTTTCCTAGTGAAAATCAAAGTTGCTTCATCAACGCGCGCGCCTCTTCCAGCTGCGGGAATTGCGCGCCACTCGCCAGCAGCTTCTCCAGCTCCTTGCGCGCGCCCGCCTTGTCACCAGACTTATGCAAGCCGTATGCCAGGTGGTAGCGCAACTCGCCGGCGGCACGCTCATCGGGCACGGCAGCGATGGCCTTACGCAACAGTTCGATGCCGCGCGTGGTATTGCCCTGTTCGATCAGCAGCCAGCCCAGGGTGTCGACCACGGAGGGATGGGTGCTCTGCAATTTATACGCCTGCTCGGCCACCGAGAGAGCGCGCGGGTCTTTCAGCTGCTGGTAGACCCAGGCCAGATTGTTGAGCACGATCACATCGTCAACTTTTTTCTTTTGCAGGGCTTCCAGCTGGGTCGCGGCCAGCTTGTAGTTCTTGTCGCGGATATTGCCTTCCGCTTCCAGCAGGGCCACGGCGAAGTCGTCCGGCTTATCTTTGCGCCACTGGGCCAGACGCTGCGCGGCATCCTTCTCCTTGCCCTGGGCGCGCAAGGCATTGTGGATTTTCAGGAAGATATTCGGCGCGCCCTGGCTCAGGGTCAGCGCCTTTTCATACGCAACCAAAGCTTGCGCCGGCTTTTGCTGCGCCTCGTAGATATCGCCTTCGAACAGATAGCCGGGCGGCTGCTTGGGCTGCTGCTTCTGCACCTGGCGCGCCAGCGTCAGCGCCTGCTCGTAATCGCGCTTGGCCACGGCGATGCCGATCAGCCCCTGGAAGGCGGGCAGGTAGTCGGCGTCGAGAGCGACGGCTTTTTTCAGGCTGTCCACGGCAGCCGACTCGTTCTTGGCCAGCTGCTGGACCACGCCGATGCGGTACAGCGGCACGGCCGACTTGGGCATCACGCTGGCCAGCTTGCTGAAGGTTTCCAGCGCGCCGGCCTGGTCCTTGGTCGCCAGCTGCGCCTGGCCCAGCACATCGAGCAGCTCGGGGCTGGCGGCATGGGCCACCTGGTATTTGCGCAGCAGCGTGACCGCCTTGGCCGCCTCATTGCCGCGCATATAGTGGACCGCCAGCTGCAAGGCCGGCGCCAGCGCTTCCGGATTCTCGGTGGCGGCCTTGATCAGCCAGTTGGTGGCGACCTCGGGCTTGTTTTCCAGCACGGCGATATTCGCCAGCGCCGTCATCGCTTCCACATTCTTCGGGTCTTTTTGCAGCAGCGCGTCGAAACGCTGGCGCGCTTGCTCGAATTTGCGGTCTTGCAGATCGATCTGGGCCAGGTTGATCATGGAGGGCAGATAGGTCTTGTCCAGGCTCAGCGCTTTCTCGAAGCTGGCGCGCGCCTTCGGCAAATCCTTCTTGGCCAGGTAGATGCCGCCCTTGGTGTTGTGCACCACGGGGCGGTCGCCGTGTTTCTTCTCCAGCTCAGTAGCAATTTGCAGGGCTTTATCGAAATGTTCCAGGCCCAGTTCGGTGCGCAGCAGGGCCAGGCCCGCTTCCAGCGAGCTGCTGTCGAGGGCGGCGGCGCGTTCCATCTCGGCCACGGCGCCCGTCTTGTCGCCCTGGGCCAGCTTGCTCAGGCCAAGCGAAGTGCGCAGCAGGGCTTTTTGCGGTTCGAGCACGGTGGCCTTGCTGAAGTAGCTGGTGGCCTTGTCGAAATCGCGCGCCTGCATATAGGTTTCGCCGGCCAGCGCCAGCAGGCTGGCGTCTTGCTGCTCGGTTTTCAGGGCCGGACCAAGCACGTTCAGCGCATCGGGTGCCTGGCCGCTTTTCAGCAGGGCGCCGGCCAGCATCTTGCGCGCGTAGACATTGTCGGGATTCGCTTCCAGGTATTTGCGCAGATACTGCTCGGCCTGTTTGACTGAGCCGGTGTTCAGCTCGACCGCGCCGGCCAGCAGCAGGGTCGGCATATGGTTGGGCGCCACGCGCAGCACTTTCAGCAGGTTTTCCTGGGCCGCCGTGTATTTTCCGCGCGAGTAATCGAGCAAGGCCTGGGTATACAGCACGATGAAATTATTCGGCGTCAGCTTGCGCGCCGTGTCGAGGCTGGCCTGGGCCGCATCGTATTTGCCGTCGGCCACCAGCAGGTAGGCGATCTCCAGGTGGGCGCTGCGGTGGTCGGGCTTGAGCTTGACCACCTGCTGGTAGGCGGCCAGCGCTTCGGCCGGCTTGTCCTGGAAGCGCAGCAGATCGCCTTTGAAAGACCAGACCGCGGGATTTTGCGGGTCCTTGCTGACGGCCTCCTCGCCGAAGCGGATGGCGCCGTCCAGATCCTTGCGCAGGGAGGCCACGCGCGCCAGGCCAACCAGGGCTTCGCCGTTCGTGGCGCGCAGCTTGAGCGCGGCCTGGAAGGCTTCTTCCGCCTGCGCCGCCTTGTCGGCGCCCAGGCTGAGATAGGCATCGCCGCGCAGCACCTGCACGGCTTCCGACTGGTCGCTGGCGGTTTCGTCCAGCACCTTCTGGAACTCGCCTTGCATCAGCAGGGTGCGCGCCAGCACGGGCGTGGTCTTCTCGGCAGGGTATTTGAGCGCGATGGCGCGCCGGATTTCCTTTTCCGCCGCCAGCGGCTCGCCGAGATCGTTGTACAGGCTGGCCAGCTGGAAACGCGCTTCGGCCAGGTCGGGACTCTTTTCCAGCGCATTTTTCAGCTGGATCAGGGCCGCCTTGTTATCGCCTTTTTGCTGGTACTGGCGGGCGTCCGCCAGCAGTTTTTCCGCCGATTCGCCCTTGCTGCAAGCGCTCATCCCCGCACCCAGCAGCAACACGCCCGACATGAGGGCGGCGCTTACCGCCAGCTTGTTTACTCGACGCGACATATTGTCCCCATTAATAGAAATAAAGATAACGCGCCCATGTTGTCACGCTCCGGCGCACAGGGCAATAGCCAGGCAAAACTTTCTTAAAACTTAATACCTATATCCTAGGCGAAACTCGCATCCGAGGCGGGCAGCGGGCGCCGCGGGGATTTCAGGCGCAGCGCCGGCTTTTCCACCAGATACCAGCTGAACAGCCCGCAGATCCCGGCCAGGGCCATGGTCAGCACGGTGGCGGCGCCTTGTCCCAGCCCCGGCACATACCAGAGCAGCAGCTTGCCGGCCGGCCAGCCGTACAGATACACGCCATAGGAAATATCGGGCAGCCGGCGCCAGGGCGCCAGCCAGGACGGGCCGTGGAAAGCCAGGTAGAAGAAGAGATAGCTGCCGCCCGCTAGCAGGCTGAGTTCGGCAAAGCCGAGCCAGGTGCCGAGCGCCAGCACGGCCGCCGCCAAGGCCGCCCAGTACGGCTGGAAGCGCAGCCGCGCGCGCCAGCGGCAATACGCCATGCCGGCGCCGAAGAAGGCCAGGAAGCGCAGCATGGGGAATTGGCGGCAATCGGCATCCAGGCCCAGCGGACGCAGCGCGCCGCAGGCGGTGGCCGCGTACAGCAGCAATACAGCCGCCAGCAAGGCCGCCATCAGGGCGCGGCGGCGCAGCAGGCCGGCCAGGCCCAGCGCCAGCAGCACCAGATAGCAGAGGAATTCATAGCGGATGGTCCACATCGCGCCATTCACGCTGGCGTAATGGGTACCGGCAAACACGGCCGGGGTGGCGGGGATGTCCAGGGTCAGCAGGCTCCAGCCCAGGCCGCGCGGCCAGATCGCGGCGAAGTAGCCGGCCGGCGCCGCCAGCGGGCCGACCACGAAGGCGCACAGCAGGGCCGCCAGCAGATAGCCGGGCACGATGCGCAGCAGGCGCTTGCGCAGATAGGGCACGGCGCTGGGTTGGCTGTCCCAGCTTTGCAGGATCAGGAAGCCGCTCAAGAGGAAGAAGCCGTCGACGGCGAATTCGCCGAAGCTGAAGCCGCCCGTGAGCAAGGACAGCAGCTCGCGGCTGCGGTTGCCATCCATCATTTCCGGCGTGTGCGAAACGATGACCAGCAAGGCCAGGGCCAGCCGGATCAGGTTGAAGTTATTCGCTTGGCGCGACTCCGGCAAGGCAGGCGCTGGCATGGTCGTGTGCTGCATCCGTTTCCCCTCATCCATAGGCCGCCGCAGCAACTTGCAAAGCGGGAATGGCGATGGTGGCATGCGCCTGACAAATTATCAACTAAATAAATACTTTTACAACGCAAGGCGCCAAATTTGCTACGGCAGGCCGGCGCGCGCATTGTAAAATGAACAGCTGTTGCAGCGCCCTATCGATAGCTCTTACGCGAGGTTGGAGAATGCCTGACGCAGCCCACGATTCCCCTTACGGCGACTTTCCGCGCTCGGAAATGCGCGCCTTTGTGCCAGCCAGCGCGCAATGCGTGCTCGATGTCGGCTGCCATACCGGCGCCTTCGGCCTGGGGCTGAAACAGCGCGGCGTCGCCACCGTGTGGGGCGTGGAAGCCAATCCCGCCACGGCCGCCATCGCGGCACGGCGCCTGGACAAGGTCATTCCCGGCTACTTCACCGGCGCGGAAGTGCCGGACGGCTTCTTCGATGCCATCGTCTTCAACGATGTGCTGGAACATATGCCCGATCCGGCCGTGATCCTGCGCGCCGCCGCGCCCAAGCTGAAGGCGGGCGGCGTGGTGGTGGCCTCGATTCCGAATGTGCGCCATATCGACAATCTGGTGCATATGCTGAAGGAAAAGGACTTCCGCTACGAGGCGGCCGGCGTGCGCGACGCCACCCATCTGCGCTTCTACACGCTGAAAAGCATCCCGCGCCTGTTCGAGCAGGCCGGCTATGCGGTCGACAAGCTGGAAGGCATCAACGAATCGTGGTGGACGCCTTCCCTGCTGCGCCGCCTGGCCTTCCGCTTCTTCTCCGCCTATTTCTCCGATACGCGCTTTATCCAGTACGCCGTGGTGGCGCGTCCTGTCGCTGCCGTTGCGAGCGGCAGCGGCGGCGCCGCGCGCGCGCCGCGGGAGCAGGCAGCCACGGTCTAAGCCTGGCCGTTCAAGCCTGGCTGTCCATGCGGCGCAGCACGCGCCGGTGCTGGGCCCACAACAGCAGGCGCAGGCAGCGCAGCGCCAGCGAGGCGCGCCGCTTCAGGTCGGGCGGGCCGAAACGCTGCTGCAGAAAATCCTGCACGCCCAGCAGGGCCGCTTCCGCATGCTGTTCGAAACCGCGATGGCGCAGGCGGTTGACGTCGAACAGCGCATAGTCCAGCAGTTTCAGCATCAAAAGCTTGCGGTGGGCGGGCGGCGTGCTGCCGTGCCAGAAGATCAGGTAATTGCGCGCGATCAGATAGAAATAGTAGGCGGGACGGTCGGTTTCGCGCTTGGGCATGGCGTGCTGCACGCGCGCCTCGTAGGCGACGGCGCTGGTCCAGCCATGGGCCGACAGGCGGGCGCCGATTTCATCATCCTCGTAATAGGCGAACATGCGCTCGTCGAGCGGGCCGGTCTGGGCCAGCGCCGCCAGGCGCAGCAGCACGGCGGTGCCCGGCACCCACTGGTTGAGCGGCATCTGGCCGGCCAGACGGCGCGCATCGTCCACCGAACGCGGACGGCGGCTGATGCGCTGGTCCCAGTCGTGGAAGGCGCCGTAGAAATGGATCTTGTTGCGGTCTTCCATATCGGCCAGCAACGGCGAGACGGCGCCGCAGCGCGGATCGGCATCGGCCGCTTCCAGCAGGTGGGCCAGCACATCGTGGCCCGCCACCACGGCGTCGCTGTTCATCAGCCAGATGAAGTCATAGCCCTGTTCCTGGGCGCGGCGGATGGCTAGATTGTGGCCGCCGGCAAAGCCGCGGTTGGCCGCTTCGCGGTGCAGCTGCACCGGCTGCGCGTCCAGGCCTTGCACCAGCTGCGCGTAGTCGGCCGCCTCCGAACCGTTGTCGATGACGAGGATGTCGGCCTGCTGGCCCGGCGGCAGCGACTGGCGACGCAGGCTGGCGACACAGTCCAGGGTCTTGCCGGCGGTATTCCAGTTCAGGATGCTGATCAGGATGCGGCGCTGGGCGGAGGGCGTGGCTTGCATGATGTCCTTTTAACGGCGCAGCAGAATGGTGATGGCCAGCGGCAGGAAGTACAGCGCGCTGCGCGCATCGATGCGCCACTGCTTGAACAGCACTTCGCGGAAAGGCTTGCCGTGCATGAGACGGTGCAGCACATCGGCCACAAAGCTTTTGCGCAGGGTGCGCACGGCGCGGCGGTTGTCCTCGATCTGGCGCTCGGAGAGCGGGAACAGGCGCGCAATCGCCTTCTTGTACTTCATTTCGTGGTGCAGGCGTATCAGCGATTTTTCCGTGCCCCAGCCGGAGCCGGAGAAGATGTTCACGCCCGCGCCGCAAATGCATTCGCTGGCCGAGGAGAAGGCGATGCGCCTGGTCTGGCTGGACAGGTCGAGCCAGAACAGATAGTCCTCGCCGGCATACACGAACTCCTCGCGGAAGCGCAGGCGCGGGAAGCTGGCGTAGCGGTACACCACGGTGGGGGTGCCGATCACATTGCCGCTCAAGACCTGGTCCTGCATATCGCCCTGATAGACGTGCAGCTCGCTGCGTCCCGGCAGCAGGGCATGTTCGGACGGCGTGATGCGGCGCGCGCGGGCAAAGGCGCTGACGCTCTGATTCAGCTGGTAGAAATCGGTGAAGTAGAAATCGTGGCCCGCTTCCAGCGCGTGCAGGGCGTTGGCGAGGTGGACTTCGGTCCATTCATCGTCCGAATCGAGGAAGGCAACGTATTCGGTGCCGGGCGCAACCTGGTCCAGCGCCTTGTTGCGCGCCGCCGCCGGGCCGGCATTGGCCTGTTCGATCAGGCGCACGCGCGCAGCCTGCTGCGGCGGCAGCTGCGCCAGTTCGCTGCGCGCGCTGACCGGCGAGGCATCGTCCACCACGATGATGTCGAGATCGGCCACCACGGTCTGGGCGAAGACGGAGCGCAGCGCCTTGGCCAGGATGCCGGCCTCGCGCTGGAAGTAAGGAATGACGACGGCGATGCGGACGGACATCCTGCCCTCCCCCTCAGACGCGCAGCGCCGGGCGCTGGCGGAACCACTGCTCCAGCATCATCAGCACCCAGACCATGGTGCCGTGGTAACCCGCGTGTTCGGACAGGTGCTGGCCCACCAGCTGCTCGATGAATTCGCCGCGCACGATCTTGCGCTTTTTCAGGTCGGTCAGGCTGTCGCTGGCCAGTTGCTGCAGAGGCTTGTGCTGCTGCAGCCAGACGCCGAAGGGCAGGCCGAAACCATGCTTCTGCTTGGTGATGATGGCGTCCGGCAGGAAGCCCCGCAGCGCCTCCTTGAAGAACCAGCGCAGCTGGGTGCCATTCAGCTTCTGCTGCGGCGTCAGACCGGCGGAGAAGGCCACCATCTCATCGTTGAGGAAGGGGAAGGCCACTTCCATGCCGGCCAGTTCGCACGCCTTCATCACCTTCGGCAGATCGTTGTCGGCCAGGGTGATTTTCAAGTCCAGCGCCAGCATGCGGTTGATCAGGCTTTTCGCCTCGCTCTGGCCATAGGTGTGGCTCAAGCTGGCGAGCGGCTGGCCGATGTCGGCGCCGGCCAGGAATTCGTCGGTGAACACCTGCTGTGGGCCGTAGCGGCCCAGCAGATTATAGGTTTCCAGGCGCGCCGGCATGGCGACCGAGGCTTGCTCGATATAGCTGCGCGCCTTGCGCAGCAGGCGCACCCGTTCGCCGCCGGGGAAATTGAATACGGCCGGTTCCAGCAAGGCCTTGCGCAGCAGTTCCGGCACGCGCTCATACAGCGCGAACACATGCTGCTTGGCGTAGCGTTCATTGCCTCCAAACAGTTCGTCGCCGCCGTCGCCGCCGAACATGCGGGTAATGCCGTCGGCGCGCGCCATGCGGGCGCAGTAAAAAGCCGGCACGGCGGAAGCATTGCCGAAGGGCTGGTCGAAGACCTGGGCAATCTGGGGAATGGCGGACACCACATCGTCCGGCGTGACATAGTATTCGTGGTGGGCGGTGCCGAAATGGCGCGAGGCGATGCGCGCATATTCCATCTCGTCATAGCCTTGCGCCTCGAAACCGATCGAATAAGTCTGGGCCGGCGCGCCGCCCACATCGCACAGGATGCCGGCGATGGTGGAACTGTCGGTGCCGCCGCTGAGAAAAGCGCCGACCTTCTGGCCGCCGGCCGCCTCGCGCACACTGCTGCGCAGCAGGGACAGGAATTCCTCGCGCAATTCGGCGAAGGAACGCTTGCCCTCTTCCTGAAACTGCATGCGCCAGTATGGGCGGGTTTCGATGCGGCCCTGGCGGTAATGCAGGAATTCGCCCGGCAACAGGCGCTGCTGATTGCGGTAGGCGGTGCCGGGGCTGGGCACCATATGGAAGTAGACGTAGTTGTACAGGCCTTGCGCATCGAGCGCGCTGCCGGCTTGCGGATGGCGCGCCAGCGCGTCGGCCGAGCTGGCGAACAGCAGGCTTTCGCCGGCCAGCTGCCAGTACAGGGGATGGGTGCCGAGACGGTCGGTGGCCAGCATGGCTTCGCCGCTGCCTTCATCCAGCACGCAGAGGGCGAAAGCGCCGTGCAGGGCGGCGCACAGGCGCTCCGCGCCCAGCTGGCGCCAGGCGGTGCCCAATGCGGCTGCCAGACCTTGGGCGGCAGCCTGCTGCGCCAGCGCGGCATCGCGCAGCACCAGGCTGCCCCACACCGCGACCAGCACGCTGCCATCGCGGTGCAGATGCGCGCTGCCGGCCTGCGCAACGACGGCGGCGGCGCTGCGCGCAGCGGCTTCGCTGTGTGCCGGCGCCTGATCGAAGCGCGCCAGCGGCGCGGCCATCGCATCCACCACTTCCTTGCCGGCGCTGCCGGCGCTGTAACCCATCCACCCACACAAGCCGCTCATGATGCTTTCCTTGTTCGATGTTGAAGTCCGGCCGCAGCGCCGGGCACGCGGCGCCGGCTTGGCAGCGGCGCCTGCGCAGAAATGGTGTTGACCGGCGTGCCTAGACCAGCACCTCAAGCGCTGCCGGATGGCTGAGGAAGGCCGCCGGGCTGGCCGTACGGCCGTAGGCGCCCGATTGCAGCACCACCACCAGGTCGCCCGCCTGGGCCTGGCCCAGTTCCATCTGGTCGGCCAGCAGGTCGAGCGGCGTGCACAGGGGACCGACCACGGAGGCGATTTCGCGCGGGCCGCCCGCCACCTGGGTGCCGATGACGACGGGGTAGTTCTTGCGTATCACCTGGCCGAAATTGCCGGAAGCCGAAAGGTGGTGGTGCAAGCCGCCGTCGGTGATCAGGTACACCTGGCCGCGCGATTCCTTGCGGTCCACCACGCGGCAGACATAGGCGCCCGCCTCGCCCACCAGATAGCGTCCCAGTTCGATCACGATCTGGGCCTGGCCCAGTTGCGGACGCGCCTCTTGCAGCAAGCGGCGCAAATTGGCGCCCACCGCTTCCAGGTCGAGCCGTTCTTCGCCGGGGAAGTAGGGAATGCCGAAACCGCCGCCGATATTCACGATGCGTGGCGGGCGTGGCGCGTCCTGCGCCAGGCGGATGGCCAGCGCCAGCGTTTTTTCGTGCGCTTCCTGGATCGCCGCCGCTTTCAGGTTCTGCGAGCCGCTGAAGATGTGGAAGCCGTGGAAGTCCAGTTCCAGTTCGGCGATGCGGCGCAGCATCTGCGGCACGCGCTCGGCATCGACGCCAAACTGTTTCGGGCCGCCGCCCATCTTCATGCCCGAAGATTTCAATTCGAAATCGGGATTTACGCGCACCGCGACCTGGGGCTGGATGCCTAGGCGCTGGCCGATCACGGCAGCGCGTTCCATCTCGCCTTCCGATTCCAGGTTCAGCACGATGCCGGCCGCGATCGCGCAGGACAGCTCGGCATCGCTCTTGCCGGGACCGGCGAAGCTGATGCGGGCCGGGTCCATGCCGGTATCGAGCGCCACCTGCAGCTCGCCGCCGGAAGCGACGTCGATGCCGTCCACCAGACCGGCCATATGCTGCACCACGGCCGGCATGGGATTGGCTTTCATCGCGTAATGCAGATGCACGTCGGTCGGCAGATGCTTGCGCAGCAGGGTCACGCGCTCTGTCATGGCGCGCCGCTCGTAGACGTAGAACGGGGTCTGGCCGACGCGCTGCGCCAGCCGCGCCAGGGGAATGCCGCCGATGTGCAGGCTGTCGTCCTTCACCTCGAACTGCAGCAGGGCCGCGTGCTGCGGACGCGGCGCGCTCATTGCTGGCCCTCCGCGAAGGCGTTCTCATACTGTTGGCTGAGCAGCTTGCGGTCGATCTTGCCGTTCGGGTTGCGCGGCAGCGCCGCGTCGGCGATCACCACCTTCTGCGGCAGCATATACGCCGGCAGATGCGGCTTGACGGCCGCCAGCAGGTCGGAGGCGGTCAAGGCCACGCCTTCGCGCGGGAAGGCGATCACCACGATGGCCTGGCCCAGGGCTGGATGCTTGACGCCGATGGCGGCCGCTTCGGCCACCGCATCGCGCGCATACACCACTTCCTCCACCTCGGTCGGGCTGACGCGGTAGCCGGAGGTCTTGATCATTTCGTCGTTGCGGCTGATGAAGTAGAGGAAGCCTTCCTCGTCCTTGCGCACCGTATCGCCCGACCACACGGCCAGCTCGGTCAGCGGCAAGCCGTAGTGGCGTGGCGCCACCGGCTTGAAGCGCTCGGCGGTCTTGGCCGGATCGTTCCAGTAGCCCAGCGAGACCAGGGCGCCGCGGTGTACCAGCTCGCCCGGTTCGCCCGGCGCGCATTCGCTGCCGTCGGGACGCAGCACCATCACTTCCGCATTCGGGATGGCCTTGCCCATGGAGTCGGGGCGGCGTTCCAGTTCGGACGGCGGCAGGAAGGTGGAGCGGAAAGCTTCGGTCAAGCCGTACATCAGGAAGGGCTTGGCGTTCGGCAGGGCCGCGCGCAGCGCATCGAGCGTGGGGCGCTGCATGGCGCCGCCGGAATTGGTCAGGTAGCGCAGGGTGCAGTCGGCCGGCCAGTTCAGGGGCGCCAGCTGGATCCACAGCGGCGGCACGGCGGCCAGGCCGGTGATGCGTTCGGCCACCACGGCGTTCAGCACGTCGCGCGGCAGCAGGTGGTTGATCAGCACCGCCGTGGCGCCGACGTGGAAAGCGGTGGTGAGCTGGCTCAGGCCATAGTCGAAGCTGAGCGGCAGCACGGCCAACAGGCGGTCGGCCGAGGTGTTTTCCAGATAGCTGGCCACGCTCTGCGCGCCGGCCACCAGATTGCGGTGCGACAGCACCACGCCTTTCGGCTTGCCGGTGCTGCCCGAGGTGTAGAGGATGGCCGCCATATCGCCGTCGATGCCGCGGTGCGGCGCGCCGTCCGTGGCGGCGGCCAGCGCCGCGTCCCAGGCCAGCACCTCGACGCCGGGCAGTTGCGGCAGCTCGCCATTGCCGCCGACGGCAATCACGGTGCGCAGGTCGCGGCAGTGGGCCAGGGCGGCCGCCAGCAGCTTGAGGCGGTCGGCGGAAGTGACCAGCACGCGCACATTGCAGTCGGCCAGAATGTAGGCCACCTGCTCCGGCTTGAGCAGGGGATTGACGGGCACGAAGGCGCCGCCGGCCGCCGCCGCACCGAACATGGCCGCGACATTCTCCACATTTTTTTCCATGTAGACGGCCACGCGCTCGCCGCGTTCCAGGCCGCCGCCCAGCAGGGCACCGGCAACCTGGCGCACCAGGGCGGCCAGGGTGGCGTAATCCAGCCGGCGCTGGCCGTACACCAGCGCTTCCGCAGCGGGACTGCGCTGCGCCGAACGGAATATGAAATCGTGTACCAGCTCGCTCATTGCATCCCTCTTCGCTTACTTCCTTGCTTAATTTGCCAGCCCGCGTCCATGCGGACAAAATCCGGCTGTCATCTTAACATTTTAGAATCGAATCGATGCCGCTTTTTTCGCCGCAGCCCCCTGCATTGTGCGGCAAAAGTCATTCTAAAAACAACAACATTCGTATTTCTATTGCAACGGATTGTTTTATCATCAAGGCTTGCAGCCGCCTGCCGGACAAGCGGGTTATACTTGGAAAATATCAAATTAGAAATGCCGTGCTGGCGGGACCGATATGGGGAATATAAGCATTTCAGACGTCAAGCCCAAGGCTGACAGCGGCTTCGGCGCCACGCTGCCGGCCAACGCGCCTGCGCCGGCCGTGGCCGATTTTCCCCGTTCGCGCCTGCCGGTGGCGCCGCCGCTGTCGATGGCCTCCTTCCGCCGCGGCGGCGGGCCGCATGTGCCCTCGATCCTCGATGCCGGGCCGGCGCGCCTGGTCACGTCCGGCCGCGTCGCCATCGCGCTGGCACTGCGCCAGATGGGCGTGGGCGCGGGCGATACGGTGCTGGTGCCGTCCTACCACTGCGCCTCGATGGTGGAGCCGGTGATCTGGTCGGGCGCGACGCCGGTGTTCTACCGCATCAATCCCGACACCTCGGTCAAGCTGGACGACGTGGCGGCCAAACTCGATGGCCGCGCCAAGGTGCTGATGGCCACCAATTACTTCGGCTTCCCGCAGGATCTGGCGGCGCTGCGCGCCTTCTGCGATGCGCGCGGCCTGCTGCTGCTGGAAGACTGCGCCCACTCCTTCCTGGGCGAGTACCGGGGCAAGCCGCTCGGCTCCTACGGCGACTACGCGATTGCCAGCAGCATGAAGTTCTTCCCGATTTACGAGGGCGGCTGCCTGGTGTCGACGCGCCATGCGCTGGATCAGGTGGCGCTGCAATCGGCCGGCATGGGCTTCGAGGCCAAAGTCCTCATCAATACGCTGGAGGAAGGCTTCGCCTACAACCGCCTGCGCCTGCTGAAAGCCCTGTGCTGGCTGCCCATGACCGTGAAGAACCTGCTGTGGAGCCAGATCAAGGCGCGTCGCCACACGGGCGCCCAATCGATGGCGCCGGGATCGTCGGACGGCGGCTTCGGCTTCGATCCGCGCTGGCTGGACAAGCGCTCCTCCTTCTTTGCGCGCGCCATGCTGAAACTGGTGTCGCGCACGCGCATGGGCGCCCTGCGCCGCCGCAACTACCTGCGCCTGCAGCAGGCGCTGGACGGCCTGCCCGGCTGCCGCCCGCTGCATCCGGTGCTGCCGGACGGGGTCTATCCCTGGGTCTTCCCTTTGCTGACGGATGATCCGCACGCCATTTTCGGCACGCTGAAAATGGCCGGGGTGCCGGTGATCCGTTTTGGCGAATACCTGTGGCAGGGCGTGGACGCCAGCGTCTGCGCCACCAGCGTGGACCTGTCGCGCCGCGTGCTGCAATTCCCCTGTCATCAGGAATTGACGGAACAAGAAATGGAATGGATGGTTGACCACATCCGCAATGCGCTGCTGGCGCAGAAAGCCCCTCCGCTATGAGCTGGACCTTGTACCCCGCCACCCAGTTTGCCGCGCACGCCGCGCGCTGGGCCGAATGCAACCGGCGCAGCACCGCTTCTCCCCTGCTGGAGCCGGATTTCGTGCACCCCCTGCTGCGTGAATTCGGCGATGGCGATGAGCAGTTGGCCTGCTACGAGCGCCAGGGCGAGCTGCTGGCCATGGGCATCGTGGCGCGGCGGCGGCGCGGCGTGTGGGAGACGTTCCAACCCTCGCAGGCGCCGGTCAGCCTGTGGATGCATGCGCCGGGCCTGAACCTGTCCACCCTGCTGGCCGAGCTGACGCGCAAGCTGCCCGGCCTGCCGCTCATGCTGGGCCTGACCCAGCGCGATCCGCAACTGGAGCCGCGTCCCGCGCCCGGCGGCTGCCTGCGCACGGTGGACTATATCGACACGGCGCGCATCACGCTGGCCGGCAGCTTCGAGGATTACTGGAATGCACGCGGCAAGAACCTGCGCAACAACCTGAAAAAGCAGCGTTCCAAACTGCAGAAGGAAGGCGTGGCCACGCGCATGCAAGTCAGCCGCGCGCCGGAAGAGATGGCGGCGGCGGTGGCCGATTACGGCCGGCTGGAAAGCGCGGGCTGGAAGGCGCAGCTGGGCACGGCCATCCATCCGGAGAATGCGCAGGGACGTTTTTACACCGCGATGCTGGAAGGCTTTGCGCGGCGCGGCGCGGCCGCGGTCTACCGTTACTGGTTTGACAATCAGCTGGTGGCCATGGATCTGTGCATCGAAGGCGATGGCTGCATGATCGTGCTGAAGACCACCTATGACGAAACGGTGCCGAGCAGCCTGTCGCCGACCATGCTGATGCGCGAGGAATGCTGCCAGCAGCTGTTCGCCGAGCAGCGCTTCGAGCGGCTGGAGTTCTACGGCAAGGTGATGGAATGGCATACGCGCTGGACCGATGAAATCCGGACCATGTACCATGTGAACCATTACCGCTGGCCTGTGCTGCTGCAGCTGCATGCCATCGCTAATCAACGTGCCGCCCTGCGCGGCCAGCGGCCGGCCCCGGCCCCCGCGCCCGCGCAATCTCTGCCGCACGGCAACCCATCCACGGAGTAACTATGTATTTGGAAGAAGTAAAAACGATTTTGACCGATGTTCTGAGTCTGGGCGCCGAAGGCGCCGCGTTGGACGAGCATTCGCCGCTGTTAGGCAGTATCCCCGAGCTGGACTCGATGGCGGTGGTGGAACTGATCGGCGCGCTGGAACAACAATTCGGTTTCAGCGTCGACGACGATGAAATCAGCGCCGCCAACTTCGTGACCGTAGGCAGCCTGGTTGCCTTCGTCAAGCACAAGCTGACGGCATGAACCATCACACTGCGCCGCCGCACGCCGAGCCTTTCTTTTTGAAGGCCGGCACGGGGGCGCGCTTTTGCGTGTTCCACGCCGCCGCCGGCGCCTGCCGCGGCGCTTTCCTGTATGTGCATCCCTTTGCCGAGGAAATGAACAAGGCGCGCCGCATGGCGGCCTTGCAAGCGCGCGCCATGGCGGCGCAGGGTTACGCGGTACTGCAGATCGATTTATACGGCTGCGGCGACAGCAGCGGCGATTTCGGCGATGCGCGCTGGGAGATCTGGCTGGACGACCTGGCACGCGGCGCGCAGTGGCTGCGCGAGCGTCTGGGCGGCGCGCTGGAACAGGAAGTCGGCCTGTGGGGCTTGCGCCTGGGCGCCCTGCTGGCGCTCGATTATGCGCGCCAGGCAGCCCAGCCGCCCTCCACTCTGCTGCTGTGGCAAGCCGTAACGAATGGGGCCAATTTCATGACGCAATTCCTGCGCCTGAAGCTGGCCAACCAGATGCTGGCCGAGGGCCAGGAAAAAAATGGCGGCACCGCCGCCCTGCGCGCCACGCTGGCAGCGGGCGAGCCGCTGGAAATCGCGGGCTATGCGCTGGCGCCTGCGCTGGCGCAGTCGATTGAAGCGCTGGATGCGGCCAAGTTCGCGCCGCCGCGCTGCCCGCTGCACTGGTTCGAGATCGTGGCCCAGGAAGGCCGCCCGCTGCCGCCTGCCGCCGCGCGCGTGCTGCAAGGCTGGCAAGCGGAAAGCGAGGTATCCGCCATGACCGTGCCGGGCCAGCCTTTCTGGGCTACACAGGAAATCAGCGAATGCCCTGCGCTGCTCGATGCGACGATAGCAGCATTAAAGGAAGCCTGCCATGCAGCTTGAGGAACAGGCGCTCGGCTTTCCCTGCCAGGGCGAGTGGCTGACGGCCATTCTCAGCCCGGTCTCAGCGCCGGCGCGGCGCGGCGTGCTGATCGTGGTCGGCGGCCCGCAGTACCGGGCGGGCAGCCATCGCCAGTTCACGCTGCTGGCGCGCGCGCTGGCGGCGCAGGGCATTCCGGCCATGCGTTTCGATTACCGCGGCATGGGCGACAGCAGCGGCGCGGCGCGCGATTTCGAAGAGGTCGACGCCGATCTGCGCGCCGCTGTCGACCAGTTCATGGCGGCTTGTCCCGGCTTGCAGGAAGTGGTGCTGTGGGGGCTGTGCGACGCGGCTTCGGCGGCCATGTTTTATGCGCGCCAGGATAAGCGCGTCTGCGGTATGGTGCTGCTCAACCCCTGGGCGCGCAGCGCGGAAGGCTTTGCCAAGGCCACGCTCAAGCATTATTACCGCGACCGGCTGCTGCAGCCGGAGCTGTGGAAGAAGATCTTCAGCGGCCGCTTCGATTTCGGCGCTGCGGCGCGCTCGTTTGCCGGGCTGCTTGGCGCGGCATATGCACGCCGCCCCGCCGCCGCAGCCAAGGGGCAGGATGGCGGCGCCGTCGATACCGCCGGCACCGGTGGACATGCCACCGTGGCGGCAGCCGGCATGACAGCCGTGGCGCTGCCCTCGTCCGCGCAGACGGCAGGTACGGCGCCGGGCGCGCCAGGCCTGCACCAGCGCATGCTGGAAGGCCTGCAAGGCTTTTCCGGCAAGGTTCTTTTCATCTTTAGCGGCGCCGATCTGACGGCGCAGGAGTTTCTGGACATGGTAAAGGCATCCCGCCAGTGGCAAGGCCTGCTGGCGGCTCCGCGCGTGACCCGGCATACCCTGGCGCCGGCCGATCACACTTTCTCGCGCCGCGAATGGCGCGACCAGGTGGCCGGCTGGACTTCCGATTGGGTGCGCTCATGGTAAAGCGCGTGCTGATGATCGCTTACCACTATCCGCCCATGCGCGGCAGCAGCGGCATTCAGCGCACGCTGAAGTTCTCGCAGTATCTGCCGCAGCAGGGCTGGCAGCCGCTGGTGCTGTCGGCCCATCCGCGCGCCTATGCCAACAGCGGCGGCGACCAGATGCGCGAGATTCCGGCCGAAGCGGTGGTGCAGCGCGCCTTTGCGCTCGACACCTCGCGCCACCTGGCCTGGCGCGGACGCTACCTGGGCTGGCTGGCCCTGCCCGACCGCTGGGTTTCCTGGTGCCTGGGCGCGGTGCCGGCCGGGCTGCGCATGATACGCAAATACCGCCCGCAGGTGATCTGGTCCACCTACCCAATCGCCAGCGCCAATCTGATCGCGCTCTGCCTGCACCGCATGACCGGCCTGCCCTGGATCGCCGATCTGCGCGACCCGATGACCGATGTGGACTACCCCTCCGATCCGTTGACGCGCAAGGTGTACCGCTGGATCGAAAAGCAGACCGTCAAGCATTGCACCGTGGCCGTTTGCACCACGCCGGGCGCGATCAAGACTTATGAAACGCGCTTCCCGGAGATTCCGGCCAGCCGCTTCGCCCTGATCGAAAACGGCTACGACGAAGAGAACTTCGCCGACGCGGGCGCCCTCGCCGCACAAGCCGCGCCGGCCCAGGGCCGTCCCTTCACGCTGATCCACAGCGGCATCATCTATCCCTCCGAACGCGACCCGGTGCCGCTGTTCGAAGCGCTGGCGGAGCTGCAGGCGCAAGGCAGGATCGATGCGCAGCGTCTGCGCGTGGTGCTGCGCGCCACGGCGCATGACGAGTATCTGGCCGGCCTGATCGCGCGCTACGGCATTGGCGACCTGGTCGGCCTGGCGCCGCATATCGCCTACCGCGATGCCCTCAGCGAAATGCTGACGGCCGATGCGCTGCTGGTGCTGCAGGCGACCAACTGCAATCACCAGATTCCGGCCAAGCTGTATGAATATCTGCGCGCGCGCCGCCCGATCCTGGCCCTGACCGACAGCATCGGCGATACCGCCGCCGCCCTGCGCCAGGCCGGCATCGACACCATCGCGCCGCTCGATTCGAAAGAAGGCATCATGCAGGGGCTGATGCGCTTCCTGGAACTGGCGCAGACGGGCAAGGCGCCGCTGGCGTCGGAAGAAGCGATTGCCGCCAATTCGCGCCGCGCGCGCACCGGAGAGCTGGGCCAGCTGCTGGAGCGCATCGCCCAGCCGGCGCAAGCCGCGCATGCCTTGCCGGCCAATAGG
The DNA here is from genome assembly GCF_013369485.1 of Massilia sp. BJB1822. Classification (GTDB taxonomy): domain Bacteria; phylum Pseudomonadota; class Gammaproteobacteria; order Burkholderiales; family Burkholderiaceae_D; genus Rugamonas. The sequence goes on along the minus strand of NZ_JABWEB010000001.1, from coordinate 623,876 downwards.
GAGGAAGTACGATGAAGATCAAGGCAGCCCTGGCTGCGGCGACACTGCTGGCTGCCAGCGGTCAATTGGCGGCCAAGCCGTTTTGCGGGGAGCTGGTGAACGCCTTCGGTCCCTTCGATTACCGCACGCCCGATGCCGAGCAGCTGCATCTGGTGGAACAGGCCCACTTCACGGAAGAGGTGGAGCAAGGCCTCAAGGGCAATACCGGCACGCTGGGCGCGGACCTGGACTATACGCTGCGCGCCTTCCCCAACCATACGCGGGCGCTGGAAACGCTGGCCAAGGTGGCGCTGCGCCAGAAAGCGGTGCAGCTGCCGGGCGGGAAGTATCCGGTGGAGTGCTATTTCGAGCGCGCGGTGCGCTTCGTGCCGGACGATGGCGCGGCGCATGCGGCGTATGCCGGCTATCTGTACCGCGTCGGGCAGCCCGAGAAAGCCTTGCCCATGCTGGAAAAGGCCGTCGAGCTGGACCCCGAGAATCCCTCGATCAATTACAACCTCGGCCTGGCTTACGCCAAGATGAAGAAATACGATCCCGCCGTCAAATACGCGAGGAAAGCCTATGAATTGGGCTTTCCGCTGCCGGGGCTGAAAAATATGCTGACGGCGGCGGGCAAGTGGAGCGATAAGACGCCATGATCCGCGCCGGGCTGCATAGAGCCAGCGCGCTGCTGATGTTCGCAGCATTGCTGGCCGCAGCCTGGATCTACCCGGCCAGCAAGCCTGTCCTGGGCGCCGCGCTGGTTCTCTATATGGCGCTGCTGTGGCGCTATCCCGCCGCCTGGCTGCTGCTGGTGCCGGCCCTGCTGCCGGTCTTCGACCTCGCGCCATGGACCGGCTGGTTCTTTCTGGAGGAGCTGGACCTGCTGCTGCTGGCCACCGGCGCCGCCGGTTATTGGCGCTACGCCGCTGCGCCGCCTGGCGCGCGCCTGCCGGCCGGCCTGAAAATCTGTCTTGCCCTGTTGACCATCAGCTTCGCCATCGCGGCCTGGCGCGGCATGCAGCCACTGGCGCCGCTGGATGCGAATGCCTTCAGCAATTACGTCAGTCCCTACAACAGCCTACGCGTGCTGAAGGGCTTTGTCTGGGGCTTGCTGCTGCTGCCGCTGCTGCGCCATAGCGCAGGACCGCAGCTGGAAAACCTCAGGCGCTTGTTCGTGCCCGGCATGCTGCTCGGACTGGCAGGCGCTTGCCTGGCGGTGGGCTGGGAGCGCGCCGTGTTTCCCGGCCTGTTCAACTTCGCCAGCGACTACCGGCCGACCGCACCCTTCTCCGCCATGCATACGGGCGGCGCGGCGCTGGATGCCTACTTGGCCATGGCTTTTCCCTTCGTCGCGCTGTGGCTGATCGGCGTGCACGACGCGCGCCGCCTGGTTCCCGGCCTGCTCCTGCTGCTGCTGGGCTGCTATGCGGGGCTGACGACTTTTTCGCGCGATATCTATCTGGCTTATGCCTGTTCCGGCGCGGTGATCGCGCTGCTGGCGGGCGCGCGCCATGTGCGCGACGGCAGCCTGACGCTGGCGCGCCTGCTGGGCGGCCTGCTGCTGCTTGCCCTGCTGGTCTTGGCGCTGGCCCAGGTTTTCGACAGCGGCGGCTATCGCGGCCTGGCGGCGGCGCTTGGCTTGCTGGGCGTGGCGTTTGCGTTGGGCGGCGCCGCGCCGCGCCTGCCGCGCCGAGGTCTTGCCGTGGTGCTGGCCGCCGCCCTGCTGCTGGCTTGCATCGGTTTGTACCTGCTGCTGCAGGGCGGCGATGCCGCCACCGGCAAGGGCGCGTATGCCGCCTATCTGCTGGCGAGCGGCGTCGCTGGCGCGGGCATCCTGCTCCTGCTATTCGGGCCGCAGCCGAAGCAGGCACTCGGGCTTGGCCTGGCCGCTGCGGCTTTTCCTGCGCTGGCACTGAGCGCGGCGCTGGTGTCGGTGCATTGGGGCGGCGGCAAGGCCTGGCAGGATGCGGCGCTGCTGGCCCTGATTGCCGGCGCGCTGGCGGCGGCGCGCCTGCTGCCGCCTGAGCGCCGGCCCTGGCATCTGGAGCGCTCGACGCTGATACTGGGCTTCTTCGGCGCGATTGTCTGCGCCACGCTGATTCCGGTGGCGGGCAGCTATTACGCGGGCAGCCGCTTCGCCACCGTGGGCGGCGATCTGGATGTGCGCCTGCGCCATTGGGGCGAGGCGCTGGAGATGATGGACAGCGACAGCGGCACGCAGCTGCTGGGCATGGGGCTGGGACGCTATCCCGAGGTGTATTTGTGGAAGAACCTGCACGGCGAAATGCCCGGCACCTTCCGCTACGAAGAGGAGAATGGCAATAACCGCTTCCTGCGCCTGGGCACGCCGCAATACTCGATCGGCTATGGCGAAGTGCTGCGCATGCTGCAGCGAGTGGACGTGGAGAGCGGCCGCGATTACCGGCTCTCCTTCGACGTGCGGCGCAAGGACGGCAAGGTGGGCATCGCCATCGGCATCTGCGAACGCTGGCTGCTGTACCGCCAGAATTGCAGCTATGTCCAGTCGCGCCTGAAGCCGGAGGAGCGGGAATGGCAGCATGTGGATGCCACGCTGCGCCCCCAGCTCGGCCGCGGCGGCCTGCTGGCGGCGCCGACCCAATTGGAAATCTTCAGCGACGGCGGCAGCGCGTGGCTGGACGTGGACAATATCAGCCTGCGCGATGCCGGCGGGCGTGAGCTGATCAGGAACGGCAGCTTCTCCGCCGCCAACGATTACTGGTTTTTCAGCAGCGACCGCAATCACTTCCCCTGGCATGTGAAGAATTTCGCGGTCAATACGGTGTTCGAGATGGGCTGGCTGGGCGCGCTGGCGACGGCGGCCTTGCTGCTGGTGGCTGGCGGCCAGATGGCGGCGCGCGGCCTGATGGGCGAGCTGCCCGCCACGATCTGCCTGGCCGCGCTGGCGGGCTGCATGATGGTCGGCCTGTTCGACAGCATCTTCGACGTGCCGCGCCTGACCACTCTGTTCTTCCTGCTGCTGGGCGCCGGCAGCCTGCGTCCGGCGGCTGCGCCGCATGCGGGCAAACGGCGCCGGCGCCGCTCGGCCTCTCAGGAAGAAGAACCCTTGATGGCGTGACGCTCCATCAGATCGTATAAGGTGGGGCGGCTGATGCCCAGCAGTTCGGAAGCCTTGACGATATTGCCCTCGACCCGCGCCAGCGCCTTGACGATGGCCTTGTATTCCGCCTCCTCGCGCACCTGGCGCAGGTTCAGCGGCTCCTCTTCCAGCGGCGTGCCGGACAGGCCCAGGTCGTCCGCCAGGATCTGCGAACCGTCGGCCATGATGACGGCGCGCTTGATGCAGTTTTCCATTTCGCGCACATTACCCGGCCAGGGGTGGGTTTCGATCTGCACCAGCGCCTCCTGGCTGAAATGCAGATTGCCGCGCCCTTCCTGGGTGGCGAACTTGTTCTTGAAGTGCTGGGCCAGCAGCACCGCGTCGCCCAGGCGCTCGCGCAGCGGCGGGATGGTGACGACGATCTCGGACAGGCGGTAATACAAGTCTTCGCGGAAGCGCCCGGTGGTGGCCAGCTGCTTCAGGTTCTGGTGGGTTGCGCAGACGATGCGCACATCGACCGGAATCTCCTCATGCCCGCCCACGCGCTCGATGACGCGCTCCTGCAGGAAGCGCAGCAGCTTGGCCTGCAGCGGCATGGGCAGGTCGCCCACCTCGTCGAGGAAGAAGGTGCCGCCATGGGCCAGCTCCACCTTGCCCTTGGTCTGCTTGACCGCGCCGGTGAAAGCGCCCTTCTCGTAGCCGAACAATTCGCTTTCCAGCAGGTTCTCGGGAATCGCCGCGCAATTGATCGCCATGAAGCGCTGGCTGGCGCGGGGGCTGAGCTGGTGCAGGGAGCGCGCCAGCACTTCCTTGCCGGTGCCGCTCTCGCCCAGCACCATCACCGAGGCGGAAGTGGGCGCCACCTTTTCGATATTGCGGCACACCTTCTGCATGCCCGCGTCGCGGCTGATGATGCCGGCCAGCGGCGATTCGGCCTGCGATTGCAGCATGCGCCGGTTCTCCTGCTGCAGCGCATGCAGGAAGAAGGCGCGCTGGATCACCAGCGAGAGGATTTCCGGTTCGCTGGGCTTTTGATGGAAGTCGTAAGCGCCCAGCGCAATGGCTTTCACCGCATGGCTGCGGTCCTGGTTGCCGGTCAGGACGATGACCTTGGTGTCCGGCGCCAGCGCCAGGATCTGCTGCAGGGTGGCCAAGCCTTCGGTGGCGCCGTCCGGGTCGGGCGGCAGGCCCAGGTCCATGGTCACCACCGCCGGTTCATGGCGGCGCAGTTGGGCCAGGGCCGCTTCGCGGTCGCCGGCCACCACCACGTCGTAAGCATCGAAGCTCCAGCGCAGCTGCTTTTGCAAGCCAGGGTCGTCTTCGATGATGAGCAGCTTCGGTTTGTTCTGAGTCACAGCTATCCTTCTGCCTTATGCGGCTTGCTCGACGGTCTGCGCGCTCTGGCGGTACACGGGCAGGCGGACCTTGAATGTGGTTCCGTGCAGCGGCAGGCTGCTCACTTCCAGCCTGCCGCCCAGTTCATAGATGTATTCGCGGCTTTCGAATGCGCCAATGCCCATGCCGGCCGACTTGGTCGAATCGAAGGGCTTGAACAGACGCTCGCGGATGAAGTCCTCGCTCATGCCCTGTCCGGTGTCGCTGATTTCGATCAGCACCTCGTCGCCGTCGCTGGCGGCGCGCACCACCACCTTGCCGTCCTTGGGCGTGGCTTCGATGGCGTTCTGGATCAGATGGCCCACCACCCTTTCCAGGCGTTCGCCATCGGCCAGCACGCGCAGGCCGGACTGGCCGATTTCCAGCTGCGGCTTGGGTTCGAACGCCGCTTTCAGGGCGACGGCCTGGGTCAATACCTGCTCCACCGAGAGCGGCGCGGGACGCTGGGGCGAGGCGCTGCGGCTCAGCTTTTGCAGCAGCAGCTTCATCTTCTGCACCGAGTAGGCGACGGTGTCCTGCATATCGCGCTGGAACTCGGGATTGTTGCGGTGCTTTTCCGCATTCGCCATCATCAGCGAAAGCTGGGCCACCAGATTTTTCAGGTCGTGCACCACGAAGGTGGACATGCGGTTGAAGGAATCGAACTGGCGCGCCAGCATCAGGGCGCCCGCCGCTTCCTGCTGCGCCAGGTAGCTGGCGGCCTGGCTGCCGGCGATTTTCAGCAGGTCGATCACTTCCCAGTTCAGGCGGATGGCGCCGCGCGGCTGCAGCAGCAGCACGAAACCGAACAGACGGCCATGCAACATCAGCGGCAGTATCAGGCGCGCGCGCGGATAGGCATCCAGCCATGCGGGCAGCGGCACACTGCCGAACAGCTCGGGGTGCTGGCGGTGCTCTTCCAGGTCGACCAGCCACTGCTTCTGTTCCATGAACTGGATGAAGGCACTGTCGGCCGCTTCGGCCTTGTCCGGCAAGGGCATATGCCAATGGGCGGCCGGCTCGAACTGGCCGGCATCACGGCGTATCCACAGCGCGCCGGCGGGGCTGTCGACCAGCGAGGCCATGGCGCCGATGCTGCGCTCGCCCACGTCCTGTCCCTGCTCGGACAAGGTGCGCGTGAACTGCATCCACTCCTCGCGGTAATCGTAGTTATAGCGGTAAAAATGCTTGGCGAGGAAAACCTTGAGCGAGGCGCGGAAGCTGCCCGAGAACAGGATGCCCACCAGCAGGATGCTGGCGCCGAACAGGAAGGCCAGCTGCATCAGCGAACCCCACATGCCGCCGACGAAACGCAGGTAGTAGCCGGCAAAGCTCATCGCCAGCAAATAGATGGCGGCGCCGATCAAGGTGGCCGAGTGGAACAGCATGCGGCGCGACACGGCGATCGGCGAAGCCCAGGAAGCGCTGCGCGACACCGAGATGGCGATCAGCGGCACCGTCAGCGCGTTGACCAGGCCGCGCGCCGACCACAGTTCCACATTCAGTTCGCGGAACAGCAGGGTGTCGCTGTACATATAGAAGTCGTAGACGAAGATGCCACCGATGCCCAGGCAGGCAAACTTGATGGCCCAGCGTTCCGTCGGCGGGCGGTTGCGGTACAGTTGCTCCACCAGCAGCATGCCCAGCACCGCCAGCCCGACGCGGCCCACCACGGTGAGGTAGAACATCAAGGGTGCGCTCAGCCAGGGCAGCAGCAGCGCGCATGCCACCAGCAGCGCGTAACCGGCGCCGATAGCGCGCGCGAAGCGGCGGCGGCGTTCGCTGCCCTCGCCCTGCGGCGTCAGATGGCCGAGCAGGGACAGCAAGGCAATCGTCCACGCGCCATTGCGCGCCAGCTCCACCAGATCGATGGCGAAGCTGGCCATGGTGGGTGGAATCAGCTGGGCGGTGTAGAGGGCGATGATGCCGCCCCAGATCACGCTGAGCAGGCTGGCCAGGGCCAGCACGCGCACATGCTGGCGGCTGCGCCAGCTGGTCAGCAGGAACAGGCACAGAAGTAGAAACGCCAGCGCGGCGCTGGCGTAGCTGAAGGCGGCGGTCGTGTTGAGCATCCGGACCCGCCCCTCCGCTTACCGGCCGCCCCGGAACACCACGACTTTGAAGGTGTCGATCAGGATCAGGACATCCAGCAGCAGACTGTTGTTCTTCACGTAGTACAGGTCGTACTGCAGCTTTTGCAGCGCATCTTCCACCGAGTCGCCATAGCCGTAGCGCACCTGGGCCCATCCGGTGATGCCGGGTTTGATGCTGTGGCGGACATTGTAGTAAGGCACGCGCTCGGTCAGCTGCTCGACGAAGTAAGGCCGTTCCGGACGCGGGCCGACGAAGCTCATCTCGCCTTTCAGCACGTTCAGGATCTGCGGCAGCTCGTCGATGCGCAGCTTGCGGATGATATTGCCGACGCGCGTAACGCGCGGATCGTTGCGCGCCGCCCACTGCGGCTTGCCGCCTTTTTCCGCGTCGTTGAACATGCTACGGAATTTCAGCACCTTGAACACATGGCCGTCCTTGCCCACGCGTTCCTGCTGGTAGAAGATCGGCGCGCGGTCTTCAATATAGATGCACAGCGCGGTAAACAGCATGACCGGCAGCGACACCGCCAGCAGCAAGAGGCTGACCAGCACATCGAAGGTGCGCTTCATGAAGGTGCGCATGAAGCTCTGGTCGAAGCCGCCGCCGAACACCAGCCAGCTCGGTTGCAGGGAGTCGACGCGGATCTGGCAGGTTTCGCGCTCGAAGAAGGTGGCCGCATCCGTCACCTGGATGCCGTACAGTTTGCACTCCAGCAGTTCCTTGATGGGGAAGGCACCGCCGCGGCGGTTGCTCACCGAGACCACGATCTCGCTGACGCGCTGCTTGTTCGCCAGCGCCACCAGCGACTGGCCCTCTTCCAGCGGCAGCAGGCTGGCTTGCGCCACGCAGACATCCTCGGAAGGCACGGGAATATAGCCGGCGATATCGTATTTGCGGTAAGAGCTTTTGCGCAGGGCCAGGTCGCCGCATTCCTTGGCCAGCGCGCCGCCGCCGAGGAAGATGATGCGCGATTCGAGGAAGTGGAATTCCGAGGTCTTCAGGAACATCACCCGCGCCAGCAAAATGCCGCTGCCGGAGAAGAAGAACACCATGACCAGGATGCCGCGGCCGAAATACAGCTCGGGCGCCAGATAGAACACCAGCGTCAGGATGCAGAAGCCCATGGCGAAGGACGGCATGAGCTGGAAGAAGAAGGAATTGCGCAAGCCTTCATTGAAATTGATCTGGTACATGCCCAATGCGCTCATGCTGAACACGATGGCGGCCGCAAAAACGCAGGCGGACATGAAGAAATGGTCGAGTTTCGGCAGCATGAATTCTTCGCCGTCGAAAAAGCGCAGGCCGGCCCCGGCATAGAAGGAGCCGATCAGAATCAGCACTTCCAGAAACAGCAGGCTGAATACGACCTTAGAGACGTAGTGGTTTGAGATTCTTAGCATTTTTCCCTCCCGCACAACCCTATTCTTCTGGATGAGCGCCGCGTCCCCACGCAGCCTCTCCAGGATTCGTTTTTTAATTGGAACGAACCAGATTGCGGACGTACCAATCCATGGCCTCTTTCAGTCCCTCTCCGATGCGGTGAGTAGGGTTAAAGCCAAGCAGTTGCCGTGCCTTGCCGATATCCGCCTGAGAATGGCGCACATCGCCGGCGCGGAAATCCTTGTACTGCGCCTGGTGCTCCTGCAGATGCGGGAAGCGGTCCAGCAGCAGCTGATGCATCATGCGATACAGCTGGTTAAGGCTGGTGCGCTCGTTGAGCGCCACGTTGTACACCTGATTCACCGCTTCCGGCACATCGGCCAGGGCCGCCAGCAGATTGGCCTGGACCACATTGTCGATAAAGCAGAAATCGCGGCTCGTCTCGCCATCGCCATTGATAAACAAGGGCTGGTTCTTGATCAGCGCTGCCACCCACTGCGGAATCACCGCCGCATAGGCGCCGTTCGGATCCTGGCGCGGACCGAACACATTGAAATAGCGCAGGCCAATCGATTCAGTGCCATAGCAGCGCGCGAACACGTCCGCATACAGCTCGTCGGCATACTTTGTCACCGCATAGGGCGACAAAGGATTGCCGATCTGGTCTTCCACTTTCGGCAGGCCGGGATGGTCGCCGTAGGTCGAGCTGGAAGCGGCGTACACGAAGCGTTTGACTTTCGCGTCGCGCGCGGCCACCAGCATGTTTAGGAATCCGGTGACATTGGTTTCATGCGTGGTCAGCGGATCTTCGATCGAGCGCGTAACGGAACCGAGGGCTGCTTCATGCAGCACGAAATCCACGCCGGCGCAGGCGCGCTCGCAGTCGGCGCGCTGGCGGATATCGCCTTCGATGAAGTCGAAATTCGCCCAGGCCTGTCCGCCCACCAGCGCCTGCACCTGTTCCAGGTTGTGGCGGTGGCCGGTGGCGAAATTATCCAGGCCCGTCACGCGCTGGTTCAGTTTCAGCAAGGCTTCCAGCAGATTGGAGCCGATGAAACCGGCCACCCCGGTGATCAGCCAGTGGTAGCGCTGTCCACGCAGGTGTTCCTGAATTTCCTCAAACTTGCCCACGGCTTTCATGCCTCCACTGTTCTTGTCGGTTGCGGCGCGCGCCGCCGCGCTTACAGGCGCCAGACGTTAAAGCCCGCTTCGCGCAGGGCGGCCAGATCGAACTGCGATTTCACGTCGATGAAGCAGCCGCCCTTGTTCAATTTTTCTTCCAGATCGGTCAGCGGACGCGCCAGCAGTTCCTTGTGCGACACCGCCGCCACGATGGCGTCGGCCACCGGCAGATCTTCCCATTTATCCAGCTTGATGCCGTATTCGTGCATCGCCTCGTCGGCATCGGCCACCGGGTCGTGCACATGCACGTCCACGCCATACGAGAGCAGCTCGGCCACCACGTCGGCCACCTTGGAGTTGCGCAGGTCGGGGCAGTTTTCCTTGAAAGTGAGGCCGATCACATTGACCTTGGAGCCTTTCACATGGAAGCCGGCGGCGATCATTTCCTTCACGGTTTTTTCGGCCACGAACTTGGCCATGCCGTCGTTGATGCGGCGGCCCGCCAGGATCACCTGCGGGTGGTAGCCGATCATATCGGCCTTGTGCGTCAGGTAGTAAGGATCGACGCCGATGCAGTGGCCGCCCACCAGGCCCGGACGGAAGGGCAGGAAATTCCATTTGGTGCCGGCCGCCTGCAGTACTTCCAGCGTGTCGATGCCGATCTTGTCGAAGATCAGGGCCAGCTCGTTCATCAGCGCGATATTCAGGTCGCGCTGGGTGTTCTCGATCACCTTGGCCGCTTCGGCCACCTTGACGCTGGAGGCGCGGTAGACGCCGGCGGTGATGATGGATTCGTACAGGCCGGCGATGGCGTCCAGGGTCGGCGCGTCGTCGCCCGACACCACTTTCAGGATAGTGGTCAGAGTGTGCTGCTTGTCGCCGGGGTTGATGCGCTCGGGCGAGAAGCCGACGTGGAAGTCCTGCTTCCATTTCAGGCCGGACTGCTTTTCCAGGATGGGGATGCAGATCTCTTCGGTGGCGCCGGGATACACGGTCGATTCGTAGATGACGATGGCGCCGCGCTTCATATGCTGGCCAACGGATTTGCTGGCGCCTTCCAGCGGGCCGAAATCGGGGTTATGGGCAATGTCCACCGGGGTCGGCACGGCGACCACGATGAAGTCGGCAGCGGCCAGCGCGGCGGGGTCGGTGGTGACGCTCAGATGCTCGGCGGCGCGCAAATCCTCGCTCGACACTTCGCCGGTCGGGTCGATGAAACGGCGGTAATTCTCGACCTTGCTGGCCGACAGATCGAATCCGATGGTGCTGCGCTTCTTGCCGAATTCAACTGCCAGCGGCAGGCCGACATAGCCAAGCCCTACAACTGCGACAACCTTTGCCTTGTCCATAACGAATTCCATAAAAGAATTACATTTTGTAATTATGCTAACTATATATCATTCCCTGAAACTATTCAATGTGCAATTTGTCGCAAATTAGTCTGCCTTTTGTGCATGACAGCAGCGTGACGCCAGCCCCGCAGCCATGGGCTTTTTCACCATAGTTTTGTGGGTGAAAGATTGATTCCAGACAAGCCAGATTATTGCTTTATTTACATGGAATAACGATTCTACACTGCTTGCTGAGCTTGATCCACAGAAGAACTGTGGCTAGCTGCAAGCTAGCCACAGTTGAGCGGAAGGCGGGGATGGGAGGGTCAGGCCAGTTGCTTGAACTTGTTTTTTTCCAACCGGGACGGGGCGGGCGGCGTGGCCGACGGGTGGGCCGGGGGCAAGCCACGGCGCGCGGCAATCTCCTTCAGCTTGAACACCGCCATGGCCTGGGCCACCCATTCGGCCTGCTGGGCCAGGCTGCGCGCCGCCGCGGCCGCCTGCTCCACCAGGGCGGCATTTTGCTGGGTAATGTCGTCGATCTGGTTGACCGCCTGGTTGACCTGCACGATGCCATGGCTTTGCTGCTGGGTGGCCGAGGAAATCTCGTCCATCACATGGGTAACCCGCTCCACCGACTCGATAACTTCGCTCATCGTGCTGCCGGCATTGCTGGTCAGCGCGGTGCCGGCATCGACCTTGGAAATGGACAGGTCGATCAGCTGTTTGACCTCCTTGGCCGCCGTGGCCGAACGGTGGGCCAGGCTGCGCACCTCGCTGGCGACCACGGCGAAGCCCTTGCCGTGCTCGCCAGCCCGCGCCGCCTCCACCGCCGCATTCAGCGCCAGGATATTGGTCTGGAAGGCGATGCCGTCGATCATGCCAATGATATCGAGGATCTTGCGCGAGGATGCGCTGATATCGCCCATGGTCTGCACCACTTGCGAGACGATATTGCCGCCCTGGGCGGCGATGCGCGACGCCTGTCCGGCCAGCTCGTTGGCGCTGGCCACATTGCCGGCGCTTTGCTGCACATTGGTAGTGAGTTGCTCCATGCTCGCCGCTGTTTGCTGCAAGCTGGAGGCCTGCGATTCGGTGCGGCCCGACAAGTCCATATTGCCGCTGGCGATCTCGCTGGTGGCCAGCTTGATTTCGTCGAAGTTGGCGCGCACATCGCCGATGATGCTGTGGAGGTTGATATTGGTCTGGCGCAGCGCAGCGAGCAGCTGGCCCATATCGTTATGTTGGGGAATATCCAGCGCCCCGGTCAGATCGCCGCCCGCCATCTTGCGCGCGAAGCCGATGGCTTGCTGCAGCGGTGTCACAATCGCCTGGTGCAGGCTGTACCACACATACAACGCTCCGGCCACGGCCAGCAAGGACAGGCCGCCCAGCCAGCCGCGCAAGGCGCTGCTGTCGCCGCCGGTCCACAGGCCGACTGCCAGCAAAGCCAGCATCAGGCTGACCCCGCCCATGCCCAAACCGATGTGGCGCGCCAGCGACAGTTGGCTCAGCTGTGTCAGCTTACCGATGAGGCCACCACGCAACACCTGGCCATGGCGCAACATCAGGCCGCGCGGATTGCCGTTGCGCAGTTCGCGGTAGAGCTCGTCTGCCTGGCGCACTTGTTCGCGGCTGGGTTTGGTGCGCACCGACATATAGCCGACTGGCCGGCCGCCTTCGATCACCGGCGTCACATTCGCCAGCACCCAGTAATAATCGCCATTCTTGCAACGGTTTTTCACCATGCCGGTCCAGGGCATGCCCGCCTTGATGGTGAGCCACAGGTCGGCGAACGCTTCCGCCGGCATATCCGGGTGACGCAGGATATTCTGCGGCGCGCCGATCAGTTCGTCTTCCGCAAAGCCGCTGACCTCGATGAAGTAGGGGTTGGCGTACTGAATCTTGCCCTTCAAGTCCGTGGTGGAAACGATGGTCTTGCCATCGTCCAGGACAAATTCATTATTGGTGACCGGAGAATTCACGCGCATGACGCTTTTCCTTCACATATATAAGGGAACAAGGAATCGATGCACGAACCGGGGGCTGGGGTTCGCAAACACAGGCAAACAGCTGTTTGCCTGGCGCACGGCGCTACCTGCCATGCCCAGGTTTTTTTGGAGTATAGGAAACAAAAACGGGCGGATACTCACCAATTGTCTCAGCAGCAGAAGTTACAACAGCGCTTACAACAGCGGCTTTCTTGATCTAGATCAATGCGAATAGTTCTCATTAACATTTAAGCTCGCGGTTTCCTTTCTTATCGATACCGTCAGCCACTCGGCCTGCCCGAACCAGCCAGCCCGGACTCGTCCCCACCACCGGAGGCTAGATGTTTCAGCAAAAACCCATGGCTGCGGCGCTCGTGCTCGCCCTGAGCGCGCCGCTTGCGCACGCCGATAAAACCCTGTCCACCATCACCGTCACTGCCACGCGCACCGAAACGGCAGCCGAAAACGTGGCCGCCACCGTCAGCGTGCTGGAACGTGCGGAGATCGAGCGCCGCCTGCCGGGCGACGCCGCCGACCTGCTGCGCAACGAAGCCGATGTATCCCTGGCGCGCGACCTGCGCCGCTTCGGCGCCACCCGCGTGAATATCCGCGGCATCGAGGACAACCGCGTGACGCAGATGGTCGACGGCGTGCGCCTGCCCGATTTCTACAACGGCGGCGGCCCCACCAACTTCACCATGAACGCGCCGGGCGGCGCCTCGCCCGACTTCCTCAAGCGGGTCGAAATCCTGCGCGGCGCAGCTTCGAGCCTGTATGGTTCGGACGCCATCGGCGGCGTGGTCGGCTACCTGACCCTGGACCCGGCCGACCTGCTCGCGCCGGAGCAGCGCACCAGCGCGCGCTACCGCATCAGCCGCAACGGCGACAACGATGCGCTGCGCCACTCCCTGCTGGGCGCCTGGCGCGGCGACTCGGGCGAGGCGCTGGTGGGCTATTCGCGCGCCACCGCGCACGCCTTCGAGAACATGGGTTCGAATGACAGCCACACAGCCAACCGCAGCCTGCCCAATCCGCAGGATATCCGCGACCAGGGCCTGCTGATGAAGTTCGCCTACCGTCCGGCGCCCGGCCACAAGCTGTCGGCCACCCTGGAAGGCCGCAAGATCGACAGCGACGTCGACGTGCTGCGCCTGGCCGCCTCCCTGCCCAAGGTCAGCGCCATGTCGGGCGACGACCATAGCCGCCGCCTGCGCGGCACCGTGGAATGGCAGCATATGCCACAAGGCGCCTGGTATGAACGCCTGACCGCGCGCCTCTACCACCAGGACTCCGACACCAAGAACTACAACCGCCAGAAGCGCGAACGTACCAGCGCCACCTGCGCCGCCTCCGGCAAGGAGGGCGTGAACAACTGCCTGATCGACCAGGGATTCCTGTTCTCGCAGATCGCCACCGGCGCCAGCCTGCAATTCGAAAGCGGCCTGAAACTGGGCGGCCAGGACCATCTGCTGACCTATGGCGTGGACACCTCGCGCGTCAAAACCGAAGAGCGGCGCGATGCCACCGTGCGCAACCTGACCACCGGCACAGTGGGCAAGAACCTGGCGGGCGACATCTTCCCGCTGCGCGATTTCGCCATCGGCAATACCGACACCATCGCCTTCTTCGCCCAGGATGAAATCAGCGGCCTGGCGGGTGGTGCCCTGAGCCTGACGCCAAGCCTGCGCTACGACTGGCGCCGCCTCTCGCCCAAGGTCGACGCCCTGGCCCAGGCGGTGCTGGACAGTATTCAGCGCAAGGTGGCGCGCCAGAGCGACGGTTCGCTCTCGCCCAAGCTGGCGGCGATGTGGACCTTCAAGCCCGGCGTGTCGGCCTATGGCCAGCTGGCGCGCGGCTACCGCGCTCCGAACTATGAAGAGGTCAATGGCGCTTTCCGCAACAACTCCCAGATGTACAGCATCGTGCCCAATCCCGACCTGAAGCCGGAAACCAGCGTCGGCCTGGAGGTGGGCCTGAAACTGAGCGCCGACAAGCTGCGCGGCCAGATCGCCCTATACGACAACCGCTACCGCGATTTCATCACCAGCGTGCAGCTGAACTGCCCGAGCGATGCGCGCTGCGTGCCCGCGCCGATCCGCATGACCAGCATGTACCAGAATCTGTCGCGGGTGCGCATCCACGGCGCCGAAGCGCGCGCCGTGTGGGACTTTGCGCCGGGCTGGAAACTCGATGGCTCGGTGGCCGTGGCGCGCGGCGACAACCGCTCCGATGACCAACCCTTGAATACGGTGGAGCCGCAGCGCCTTAGCGCCGGCCTGCTGCACGATGCGGGCGCCTGGGGCGCCGAGCTGCGCCTGCGCGCCGCCAAGGCCGTGACGCGCACCGACGATAGCGATGGCGCCTGGTTCCGTCCCGCCGGCTATGGCGTCAGCGACCTGGCGCTGTGGTGGCGTCCAATGAAGGGCGCGCAGATCAATCTGGCGCTGAACAATCTGACCGATAAAAAATACTGGCTGTGGAGCGATATCCGCCAAAGCGAGGGCCGCGAGCTGACCGGGGCGGACTTCTATACCCAGCCGGGACGCAAGCTGTCGGCCAGCCTGAGTTACCAGTTCTAAGGCCGCACCATGCGCAAGCTCTTACCCCGCTGCCTGTTGGCCTGCGTGCTGCTGCTGTGCGGCAGCAGCGCGGCCAACGCCGCCAGGCTGCTGTTCCTGACCACCAGTCCCACGCCCGCCGGAAAATTCCAGCTGCTCGCCCAACTGGGCAAACCGGTTGGCGCCAGCGTCGATGTGCGTTTCATCGAACAACTGCCATCGGAGCCGGACGCCACGCTGTTCGCCGGCTACGATGCGGTGCTGTTCGACCTGCCGCGCGACCATATGCGCGAATTCGGCAAGGTGCGCCTGGCGCGCGCCTTGCCGGGCCTGAAAGCGCCATCCCTGTGGCTGCACGAGCAAAGCCCGTCCTGGCAAGGCTTCCCGGAGCCGCTGGCACGCCGCCTGCTCGCCTACTACGTGAACGGCAGCAGCGCCAATTACACCGGCTTTCTGCAGTCGCTGACGGCGCACCTGGGCGGCAAAAGCCTGGACGGCATTTCACCACCCATCGTCTTCCCCAAGGCCGCGCTCTATCACCCGAAAGCGCCCGGCAAGATCTTCGCCAGCGCCGCCGATTACCTGCGCTGGAAAGGCGTGCAAATCGAGCGCAAGCCGGTCATCGTCGGCATTGCCCTGCACCAGTCCTATATCGCCGCCGAGCAGACCGCCTTCATCGACGACCTGATTGCGCGCATCGAAGCCGGCGGCGCAGTGGCCCTGCCCTTCTACGGCCCGGCCATGACGCCGATGGCGCCGGCCATGAGCATGAACGGCAAGCCGCTGCCGGACGTCATCATCAACAGCCAGATCATGCTCAATCCCGAAGGCCGCAAGCAGGAGTTCGAAGCGCTCGGCATTCCTGTGGTCCAGGCCACGCCTTACCGCAAGGGCGACGCCGCCGCCTGGGCCGCCGATCCGCAAGGCGTGCAACTGATGGACGTGCCCTTCTACCTGGCCCAGGGCGAGTATGCCGGCATTGTGGATGCCATGGTCACGGGCGCGGCGCGCAAGAGCGACGACCAGATCCTGCCGATTCCGGCCCAGGCGCAAGCCATCGTGGAGAAGGCGCTCAAGCTGGTGCGCCTGCAGCGCGCGCCGAATGGCGAGAAGCATCTGGCCATCTTCTTCTGGAATTATCCGCCAGGCGAAAAGAATCTCTCGGCCTCCTATCTGAACCTGCCGCGCAGCCTGTCCGGCACGCTGGCCGCGCTGCGCGCCGCCGGCTACAGCACCCAGCCGCAGGACGAGGAAGTGCTGACCGCCTCCCTGCAACGCCTGCTCGCGCCCTTCTACCGCGACGATGCGCTGGAAGGCTTGCTGCGCGACGGCCTGGCCGAGCTGCTGCCGGTATCGGCCTACCGCACTTGGCTGAACACCCTGCCCGAGCCGGTCAGGCAGACCCTGAACACGCGCTGGGGCGAGCCGGAACGTTCTTCCATGGTCGTGAAGCGCGGCGGCGAAGCCTTCTTCGTCGTGCCGCGCGCGAAGTTCGGCAATATCGTGATCCTGCCGCAGCCACCGCGCGGCGAGAAATGGGAAGGCAAGGAGAAAGCCCTTTACCACAGCACCAAGGCCGATCCTTCCCACTTCTATCTGGCCACTTATCTATGGGCGCGCCAGAGCCAAAAAGCCGATGCGCTGATCCACTACGGCACGCACGGTTCGCAGGAATGGCTTCCGGGCAAAGAGCGCGGCCTGTCAGTGTATGACTACCCTTTGCTTGCGATCGGCGACGTGCCGGTGGTCTATCCCTACATCGTGGACAATATCGGCGAAGCCGTGCAGGCCAAGCGCCGCGGCCGCGCCGTCATCATCACGCACCAGACGCCGCCTTTCGCGCCGGCCGGCCTGCACGACGCGCTATCGAAGCTGCACGACCTGCTGCATGCCTGGCTGGCGCAGGATGCCGGCGCCGTGAAGGACAAGCTGGCCGAAGACCTGCTGCGCGCCACGCGCGCCGAACGCATCGACAAGGATATGGGCTGGGATGCGCAGCGCATCGCTGCCGATTTCCCCGGTTTTGTCGACGCACTGCACAGCCAACTGCACGAGGTGGCGCAAACAGCCCAACCGCTTGGCTTGCACAGCTTCGGCACTGCGCCGCAGGAACTGCACCGTCTCGGAACCGTGATGCTAATGCTGGGTAAGGACTACTGGAAGCTGGCGGCGGCCCCCAGCGACGAACCGGACGAAGTCTTCGTCGACGATTACCGCAAGCTGGCCGAATCGGCGCCTTACCGCCTGCTGCGCCGCTACGTGGTCGAAGGCCAGCCGCTGGGCGAAGTCAAAGACCAGCGGCTATCCTCCCTGCTGCAGCGCGGACAAGCTTACCACGCCGCGCTGGGCGCGAACCAGGAAATGGCCGGCATGCTGGCCGCCCTCGATGGACGCCACATCGCCACGTCCTATGGCGGCGATCCGATCAAGAATCCGGACGCGCTGCCGACCGGGCGCAATCTGTATGGCTTCGATCCTTCACGCGTGCCAAGCGAACAAGCCTGGAGCGCAGGCAAGGACGCGCTGAATGCACTACTGGCGGCGCACCGCAAGGCCAAGGGACAGTTCCCGAAAAAGCTGGCCTTCTCGCTCTGGTCGGTGGAAACCATGCGCCACCAGGGCATTCTGGAAGCCCAGGCGCTATGGGCGCTGGGCGTGGAACCGGTATGGGATGCGGGCGGCCGCGTGGTGGACGTGAAACTCATTCCGCGCAGCCTGTTGGGACGTCCGCGCGTGGACGTGGTCTTGTCGGCCACCGGCCTGTATCGCGACCACTTCCCGAACGCCATGCGCCAACTGGCCAAAGCCGTGCGTCTGGCCGCCGAGGCGCAGGAGGATGACAACCCCGTGGCCGCCAACACGCGCGCCATCGCCGCCACGCTGGCCAAGGCGGGCGTACCGGAAGCGGAGCGCCTGAACGCGGCCCAGACCCGCATCTTCTCTTCCGAATCGGGCCGCTACGGCAGCGGTCTGGATGACGCCACCCTCGCCAGCGATACCTGGAAGGGCAAGGAAGAAGGCGACCGCAAACTGGCCGAACTCTATCTGTCGCGCATGCAGTACGCCTACGGGCCGGACGAGGCGCGCTGGGGGCAGGCTGGCAGCAAATTAAACCTGTATGCCGAGGCGCTGCGCGGCACCGAGGGAGCGGTCCTGTCGCGCACCTCGAACCTGTACGGCATGCTGACCACCGACGATCCCTTCCAGTATCTGGGCGGCCTGTCGCTGGCCGTGCGCCACCTGGATGGCAAGGCGCCGGAACTGTATATCTCGAACCTGCGCGACAGCAGCCAAAGCGGCGGCCGCGTGGAAAGCGCGGCGGGCTTCCTCGCCAAGGAGCTGGCAACGCGCAATTTCCATCCCGGCTATATCAAAGGCCTGATGGCGGAAGGCTATTCCGGCACGCTGCAGGTGCTGGACTCGGTCAACAACTTCTGGGGCTGGCAGGCCGTGGCACGCGAAACCGTGCGCGACGACCAGTGGCAGGAATTCGTCGATGTGTATGTGCGCGACAAGCACAAACTCGGCATCCGCGACTGGTTCGAGCGCGACAATCCGCATGCGATGGCGCAGACCATCGAGCGCATGCTGGAGGCGGCGCGCAAGGGCTACTGGCAGGCCGATGCCGCCACCGTGCAGGAATTGAAGGAACGCTGGCGCGAACTGGCCGCGCGCCACGACGTGAAAACGGATAACGCGCAGTTCCAGGCCTTCGTCGCACCGGGCTTTGGCTTGCAGGGCAGCGCACCGGCGCAAGCCGTGGCGCGCGCTGCGCCGCCAGCGCCTGCGCAGAAACCCGCCCAGGCCAAACCTGCCGAAGCCACGCCGCCAACGCCACCCGCACCGCCACCGATCCGCGGCATGCAGCTGGAAAAAGTCGAAACGCCGCAGCCGCCCAAGCCACAGCCCCTGCCCATGGCGCTGGCCGTAATGCTGGGCGCCCTGCTGGCCGGCGCGCTGCGCCAGGCACGTTCCCCATCCGCTATCCAACAACATCGCTGAAAGACAACCATGCAAATCCTGATTGAAACCCTGATGTACCAGCTGGGCCAGATTTTCCTGCTGCCCACGCTGGCCCTGATCGCCCTGCTCTTCCTCTACAGCTGCTACAGCCTGGGCGGCTTTGCCGTGCAAGCCTTGCAGCGCCGCCGCGGCCAAGGCCGTCCGCTGCTCGAATGGTGGCGCAGCAACCGCCACGCCAGCGCCGACGAACTCGATGTGCGCGCCCACAAGCAGCTGGAAGCGGCGCGCATCGCCACCCGCATCGCGCCGATGCTGGGACTGGTGGCCACCATGATCCCCATGGGTCCGGCCATGAAATCGCTCTCGGACGGCAATCTGGGCGCGGTGTCGCAAAACCTGATGGTGGCTTTCTCCGCCGTGATCCTGGCGCTGATCGCCGCTTCCGCCACCTTCCTGGTGGTGAATGTGCGCCGCCGCTGGCTGGCCGAAGAAATCCTGGAAATCGACAGCCTGCGCGAGGAGAAAGCGCAATGAAGCTGCTGCATGAACCGGACACCGAAGACCCGATCCTCTCCGTGGTCAATCTGATCGACGTCTTCCTCGTCATCATCGCGGCGCTGCTGATCGTGGTCGCCAAGAACCCGCTGCTGAACGCCTTCAGCCGCCAGGACGTCACCGTGATTACCGACGCCGGCAAGCCCACCATGGAAGTGGTGGTAAAAAAAGGCGAAAAGATCGAACACTATAAAAGCACCGGCAATATCGGCCAGGGCGAAGGCGCCAAGGCCGGAACCGCCTACCGCATGAAGGATGGTTCCATCGTCTACGTGCCGGAAGCTTGATACACATCATTCAAAAATCCGCCCTGCCGCGAGTAGGATTCCATCTGCGTCAATAGAAAGAAGCCGTCCAATGTCCCGTCTACCTTCCCCCATCGCCGCCGGCCTGCTGGCCGGTTGCAGCCTGCTGGCCGCCGAAGCAGCCGCGCAGGAAAGCACCCTGCCCCTGACCACTGTTACCGCCAAAGGCTATGCGGGCGAAGACCTCCAAACGCCGCTGGCCGCCGTTTCGCTGAGCCGCGACGAGCTGCTGGCGCGCGGCGCGGCCAACGCCGGCGATGCGCTGCGCGGCGTGCCGGGACTGGCGGTTGCCAGCGATGGGCCGCAGGGACAGAATCCGGTGATCCGTGGCTTGAAGAAGGAAAGCATCGCCCTGCTGATCGATGGCATGCGCGTCAATTCGGCGCAACCGGCGGGCGCCATCGCCTCCCTGCTGTCGCTGGGATTGACGGATCGGCTGGAGGTGGTGAAAGGTCCGGCTTCCGTGCTGTACGGCGCGGGTGCCATGGGCGGCGCCATCAATATCCTGACGCCGCAGGCCAAATTCGTTCCGGGCGCGCAGATCAGCACCAGCGTTGGCGGCGACAGCACCAGCGATGCGCTGCGCGCGGCGGCCATCGCCAATCTGTCGCAGGGCGACCATGCCTTCATGCTGGGCGCAGCCATCGCCCGCATCGGCGACTACCGCAGTCCGGCGGGCGAGGTGGCGCATAGCGGCTACGACTCGGACAGCTTTATCGGCCAGTACCGCTTCCGCATCGATGGCAGCCAGCAGCTGCGCGTATCGCTGCAAAGGCACCGCGACGACGATGTGTGGTATCCCGGTTCGGCCAAACCCGGCACGCCGCCGGCGCTGGGCACCGTGACAGTGCGCGCGCCGAAGCAGGAGCGCAAGCTGGCCGAGGTGGGCTACAGCCGCAAGGACAGCGGCACCCTGAATTTCGATGTGCGCGCCTACCGCCAGGAAGTGCGCCGCCAGATCCAGGCCTATGCCGCCGCGCTGCGCCGCAACCAGAGCGAAACCGACGTCACCTTCACCACCGACGGCGTGGACGCCAGCGCCAACTGGCTGGCCCATCCCCAGCATCTGCTGTCCTTCGGCGTGAATGCCTGGAAGATGAAGGCCGCGCCGGAGCGCTACCTGAACAACAATCCGCCGCTGTTCAACAACCATGTGCGCAACGATCCTTTCCGCGACGGAAAAATCGACGCCCTTGGCCTGTATGTGCAGGATGACGCGCGCTTTGGCCAGTTGAACGTGCTGGCAGGCCTGCGCTACGACCGCATCAAAGGCTCGGCCGAGTCGATGAGCAATGGCGCCGTGCGCAACGGCCTTGCGCGCAGCGACCACGCCACCTCCGGCAGCCTGGGCGCGATCTACGAAGTGTCGCCGCTGCTGCGCCCATACGCCAATCTGTCGCGCGGTTTCCGCGCCGGCGAGATGCGCGAGCGCTTCGAAGCGTCGCCGCGCGGCGACGGCTACTACTATGTGGGCAATCCCCAGATCCGACCCGAAAAGGCGACGCAGTTCGAGCTGGGCCTGAAAGGCGAAGATAGCCGCTTCAGCTACAGCCTGTCGGCCTACCGCAGCAGCATCAGCGACTACATCACGGGCCGCGTCACCGGCGCGGTGAATGCCGGCCTGCCGGTCAAGCAAACCGAGAATATCGGCCGCGCCACGCTGAAAGGCCTGGAATTCCAGGGCCGCTGGCAAGTCCTCAACCAACAGTGGCTGACGGCGGCCTACTCACGCATCCGCGGCGAGAACGACGACCTGCGCGAGCCGCTGTTCCAGATGCCGGCCGACGAAGCTTCGCTGGGTTGGCAGGGCCGCATCGCCGGCGGCTGGAGCGGCGACGCCACGCTGCGCATGGTCAAGCGCCAGGACCGCGTGGCGCGCATCTTCGCGCGCGGCACGGAGAATGCAACGGCAGGCTTCGGCACGGCCGATATCGGCCTGACTTACCGCTGGACCAAGAACAGCCTGCGCATCGCGCTGAAGAACCTGGCCGACAAGGCTTACCACGAGCACCTGACCGAAGGCTTGTCCGGCCAGGAAATCCAGGCGCCTGGCCGCAGCCTGGCCCTCAACTGGCAAAGCAATTTCTGATATGAACATCCTGCGCCGCACCGTACTGGCAGCCGCCCTCGCCGCTGTCTCCGTCTTCGCCCAGGCGGCGAAGCTGCCCAAGCTGGTACTGGCCGGCCCATATGCCAGCGTATCCTTCCCGCTGATCCATATGGCCGAAAGCGGCGCGCTCTCCGATCTGGCCGAGCAGGTGGAATTCGTGGCCTGGCGCGATCCCGACCAGTTGCGCGTGCTGACGCTGGGCGGCAAGGCCGACTTCATCGCCACGCCCACCAATGTGGCGGCCAATCTGTATAACCGCGGCACGCCGCTCGCGCTGCTGAATGTCTCCGCCTGGGGCATGCTGTGGATGGTGTCGCGCGATGCGAACCTGAAAACGCTGGCCGATTTCAAGGGCAAGGAAATCGCCATGCCCTTCCGCGCCGATATGCCGGACATCGTTTTCGGTGCCCTGGCCGAGAAGCAGGGGCTGGACCCGCGCAAGGATTTCCGCATGCGCTATGTGGCCACGCCGATGGACGCCATGCAGCTGCTGCTGACGCGCCGCGCCGACCATGTGCTGCTGGCCGAACCAGCTGCTTCCATGGCGCTGCGCAAGAGCCGCTCCTTCCCCATCAGCACTATCGCGCCCGAGCTGCACCGCAGCGTGGATCTGCAGCAGGAATGGGGCCGCGTCTTCCAGCGCGAGGCGCGCCTGCCGCAGGCCGGCATCGCCGTGCTGGGCAAGGCGAAGAACGATGCCGCCCTGGTGGAACGCTTCCAGTCCGCCTATGCCGCCTCGCTCAAATGGTGCAATGAGCATGCCGATGCCTGCGGCGCCATGGTCGCCAAGCGAATCGATATGCTGACGCCGGAAGCTGTGGCCGATTCGATCCGCCTGGGCCGCAGCCAGTTCCTCACGGCGCAACAGGCACGCCCCGAGCTGGAAGCTTTCTTCGGCGTTCTGCTCAACAAGCAGCCCGCCATCCTGGGCGGAAAACTGCCGGATGCCGGCTTCTATTCCGGTAGCATGCCAGCCGAGAAGACAGCGGACAAGCGATGAGACTCCTGCGCGACTGGCTGTATGGCATCCCCGCTTACCTATGGAGCGGCTGGGGCGCCATCGCCAGTCTGTGTCTGTTTCTCGCGCTGTGGGAATGGGGCGCGCAGGTGTACGGCGCGCTGATCCTGCCCGGCCCGCAGCAAGCCTTTGCCACCTTGGCCGAGCTGCTGGCCTCGGGCGCCGCGTGGCCGGAACTGTGGGCGACCGCGCGCCGTTCGCTGGCCGGCTTCGCGCTGTCGGTGGCGGCGGGCAGCACCTTGGGCCTGGTGGCGGGACTTTCCATGACCACGGCCATGGTGTCGCGTCCCATTGTCACCCTGCTGGTCGGCATGCCGCCGATCGCCTGGCTGGTGCTGGCCCTGCTGTGGTTCGGCGCGGGCGACGCCACGCCGGTGTTCACCGTCTTCGTGGCCTGCTTCCCGGTCATCTTCGCCGGGGCGCTGC
The DNA here is from genome assembly GCF_013369485.1 of Massilia sp. BJB1822. GTDB lineage: Bacteria > Pseudomonadota > Gammaproteobacteria > Burkholderiales > Burkholderiaceae_D > Rugamonas. Next base: position 600,588 of record NZ_JABWEB010000001.1, on the reverse strand, counting down.
AAGGCACGCGCACCCTGGACCGCCAGCTCAAGGACGTGGCGCGCGCCTATCGCCTGCCGCTGGGCATGACCTTGTTCGACGTGTATCTGCCGCATGTGCTGTCCTACCTCTTCCCTTCCTGGATCACGGCGCTCGGCATGTCGTGGAAGATCGCCGTCATGGCCGAACTCCTGGCCACGGCCGACGGCGTCGGCGCGGCGCTGGCCGTCACGCGCTCGCATCTGGACACGGCGGCATCGCTGGCCTGGGTGGTGGCCGTGCTTGGCCTGCTGCTGGCGGTGGAATACCTGCTGCTGGAACCCATCAAGCGCGAAGTAGAGCGCTGGCGCGAGGCCACATCATGAAGCTCGCCATCGAAGAACTGAACCACAGCTTCGCGCTGGACGAGGTGCTGGCCGATATCGGCCTGACGCTGGAGGCGGGCGAGTCGCTGGCCCTGGTCGGTCCATCGGGCTGCGGCAAGACCACCTTGCTGAACCTGATCGCCGGCCTGCTGCAGCCGCGCGAAGGACGCATCGAAAACAGTTTCACCAGCATGGCCTATATGTTCCAGCAACCGCGCCTGCTGCCCTGGAAAACGGCGCGCGACAATATCGCCCTGGGCCTGAAGGCGCGCGGCATGCCTCGCAGCGAACGCGAAGCGCGCGCCGCCGATCTGGGCGGCAAGCTGGGACTGGCTGCCGCCGATCTGGACAAATTCCCGCACGCCCTGTCCGGCGGCATGCAAAGCCGCGTGGCGCTGGCGCGCGCGCTGGCGCTGGAACCGGACCTGCTGCTGCTCGACGAGCCCTTCTCCGCGCTGGACGTCGGCTTGAAGATGGAACTATACGTCCTGCTGCTCGAGCAGCAGGCGCAGCGCGGCAGCGCCGTGCTGATGATCACCCATGACCTGATGGAAGCCGTGCGCCTGGCCGACCGCATTGCCATGATGGCCGCCGCGCCGGGACGCATCGTGCGCACCTTCACCCTGAGCCGTCCGCAGCATGAGCGCGACGATGGCTGGGTCTACCGCACCACGGCCAAATTGATGCAGGAACCGGAAGTGCGCGCCGGCTTCGGCCTTGGCCGCGCCATGCTCTCTTCTGATGACGAGAGCGGCGATGGCATTGCCAGCGCGCGCGAAGACAAGCCGGCACGCCGCAGGGAGATGCGCTGTGCCTGATTTCATGCCACGTCCGCTGCAGGCGCATCCGCTCTTCCTGTGCGGCTTCCGTCCCTTCTTCCTGTTCACGGCCGGCTGGGGCGTGCTGGCCATGGCTGCCTGGCTGGCGACGCTGGCCGGCTGGCTGCCCATGCCCGATGTGACAGGCGGCGCGCTGCAGTGGCACGCCCACGAAATGCTGTACGGTTTTGCCATGGCTTCCGTGGCCGGCTTCCTGCTCACGGCCGTGCCGGAATTCACCGGCGCGCCGGGCTATGGCGGCGGCACGCTGTTCGAACTGAGCCTGCTGTGGCTGGGCGCCCGCCTCGCCTTCCTGCTTTCGCCGTGGCTTGGCGTCTGGCCGGCCGCCGTGCTGAATGCCGCCCTGCCGCTCTGGCTATTGTGGCTGCTGGCGCCGCCGATATGGCGCGATCCCGGCCGCCGCCATCTGAGCTTCCTCTACGCGCTGGCGGCATTGGCCGCCGCCGATGCCGGCTTCTTTATCGCCCTGGCGCGCGGTGCGGCGGCATTGCCCTGGCTGTATGCGGCCAATGGCGTGCTGATGGTACTGATCGTGATGACGGTCAGCCGCGTCTCCATGCGCATCGTGAACAGCGGCGTGGATGGCGACGATGACAGCGGCGCGGCCTATCTGGCGCGGCCGCCGCGGCGCAATCTCGCCACCTTCGCCATTACGCTGTGCACGGCGGCGGAATTCTTCTTGCCGGGGAATGCCGTCGCCGGCTGGCTGGCCCTGGCCGCCAGCGCCGCCATGCTCAATCTGCTCAACGACTGGCATGTGGGCATGCCCCTGTTCCGCCGCTGGCCGCTGATGCTGTATGCCGTGTACTGGCTGATGGCGCTCGGTTTCGGCGCCATGGGCGCCAGCCTGCTGGGCGCGCCCTGGCCGGTATCGGCCGGACGCCACCTGCTGATGGCGGGCGCCATCAGCCTCGCCATCCTGAGCGTGATGTGCATCGCAGGCCGCAGCCACGCCGGACACTGGCCGGAGCGGCGCGCCTGGGTGCCGCTGGCGGCCGCCACCATCATCCTGGCAACGCTGCTGCGCTATGCGGCGGGCCTGCCGCAGGCAGGAACGCTGGCCGCCAGCCTGCTGGCCTTATCCGGCCTGTTGTGGCTTGCTGCCTTCGCACTCTACCTGCGCTACTTCTGGCCCATCCTGGCGCGAGCAAGACCGGACCAGGCGCAGGGCTGCGCCGGTCCGGCCGGAGAGGCTTGATCAAGCCAGGTGCTCGGCATACAGCTTTTCGGCCATCATGATCACGGTGGGATTCAGGTTGATCAGCGGGATGTCCGGGAAGATCGAAGCATCGATCACGCGCAAGCCCTCCACGCCGTAGACGCGCGCCGCAGCATCGACCACGGCAAGCGGATCGTCCGGCCGGCCCATGCGCGCCGTGGCGCAGGGATGCTGGATGGTGGAAACGGCCTTCAGCAAGGCTTGCTCGATCTCGGCATCGCTTTCCACCCCGGGACCGGGGAAGATCTCCGCCACGGTCAGCTTGGCCAGCGGTCCGGTGGCCGCCAGCTTGCGCGCCAGGCGGAAACACTCCACCATGCGCCGCATATCGTCCGGATCATCCAGATGGTTGAAGTTGATGAGGGGCGCCTGCGCCGGGTCGCGGCTGGCCAGTCTGACCCAGCCCACGGACTTGGCGTTCATCAATTCCAGCCCCAGGGTGAAGGCGACGCCGGTCGGACTGACGCCGCCATCCAGCAGATGCGAAGGCGAGATGGCGATATCCAGTTCCTTATCCGACGAAGCATGGCTGGAATTGGTCCACAGCTGGGCGCCGACCACCGGCTTTTCCTGTCCCTTCAATTCCGGCACGCCGGCGAAATTCATCCAATAGAAGGGATGATCACGCAGATGCGTGCCGACCGCCGCCTCGCGCAGCAGCGGAATGCCCAGTTCTTCCAGATGCGCTTTGGGGCCGATGCCCGAACGCAGCAGGATGGCCGTGCTGCCGTAAGCCCCGGCGCTCAGGATGATTTCGCGCGCGCCGATCTCATGTCCATCCGCCAGCACCACGGCCACCGCCTTGCGGCCATCGAAACGCACCCGGTCCACCAGGCAGAGCGGCTGTATCTTCAGGTTGGGCCGCAAACGCACCGCATGCGTCAGATAGGCCATGCCGGTGTTCACGCGCACGCCGTTGACGATGTTCATGGGATTCGGCCCGGCGCCATTATTCTGGTCCGAATTGAAATCGTCCACCGCCGCGTAGCCCAGCTCCAGCGCCGCATCGACCATGGCGCACTGCACCGGCGAGATGGCGGCGCGCGACATCTGGTGGATGGGGAGAGGCCCGCTGCGGCCATGCCAGCGCTCCTCGCCATGCTGGCTGCTCTCCATTTTTTTATAGTAGGGCAGCACTTCCTCGAAGGACCAGCCATCTACCCCGGCCTTCTCCCATAAATCGAAGCAGTAAGGCGTGGCGCGGCAGGCCACGGCGGCGTTGATGGCGGAGCTGCCGCCCACCACCTTGCCGCGCGGCGTGTAGATCGGATTGTCATGCGGGCCGGGGATGGCGTGGTAGCCCCACTCGTAGCGCGCATCGCCGTTGGCGGCCACGATATTGCTGTTGTAGATCAGCTCCGGATATTCATGCGGGTCGAAACTCTGGCCCGCTTCCAGCAGCAGCACGCGCCGCTCCGGCTTCTCGCTCAGGCGCGCAGCCAGCACGGCGCCGGCCGAGCCGCCGCCAACGATGATGTAGTCGAATGCAGTATCGCTCATGGTTCTCTCTCAGGGTGGTCAGAAAAATCAGTGCGGCATGCGCAGCAGGGCTTTGACGGTGGCGCCGGACAAGGCGTCTTCGGCGGCCTGGTTGATCTGCTCCAGCTCATACACCTTCATCATGCGGTCGGCCGGGAAGCGCCCCTGGCGGAACAGTTCCACCAGGCGCGGAATGAAGACGTCGGGCACGGCGTCGCCCATCACGCTGCCGCGCACCACGCGACCACGCAGCAAATGCCATAAGTCGATGTCAAAGCGCGAGCCGGCCGGCGGCGCGCCCGTGATCACGCACACGCCGTTTTCCGCCAGCGCGTCGACGGCCTCCGTCATCACCCGCGTCACCCCGGTCGATTCGACGGCGCCGTGCACGCCGCCGTCAGTGATGCCGCGGATGCGCGCCACGGCGTCCTCCTTGCTGCCGTTGACGGTATGGGTGGCGCCCAGTTCGCGCGCCAGATCGAGGCGGCTGTCCTTGATATCCACCGCGATGATGGCGGCGCAGCCTGCAACGCGGGCGGCCATGATGGCGGCCAGACCCACGGCGCCGGTGCCGAAAACGGCCAGCGTGCTGCCCGGCGCGGGCCGCAGGGTATTCATCACCGCCCCGGCGCCGGTCATGATGCCGCAAGCGAAGGGGCCGAGAAACTCAAGCGGCACACCCTTCGGCACCTTCACCACCGAACTGGCCGGCGCGATGGCGCGCGTGGCAAAGGATGACTGGCAGAAGAAATGGCTGTGCACCTCATACATGCCGTGGTGCAGGCAGGTCGAACCATCCAGGCGCGCGCCGCCGAAATTCAGCGCCACATGGTGCACGCAGTAGGTGGGCAGGCCGCTGCGGCATTTCTCGCAGACGCCGCAGGCGCCCAGGCTCAGCACCACATGGTCGCCCACCGCCACCTTGCTCACCCGCGCCCCCACGCGCTCGACGATGCCCGCGCCCTCATGACCGAGCACGATGGGCAGCGGCGTGGCGATGTGCTGGTCGCGCACGGCGAGGTCGGTGTGGCAGATACCGGTGGCGACCACGCGCACCAGCACTTCATCGTCGCGTGGATCGTCCAGCGTCAGGTCGGCCAGGCGAAACGGTTCCGCGGCGCGGCCCGCCAAGGCGGCTCGTATTTTCATTTGTCTCCCTTTCATTGCGTGAGTCGGCGCAGCGGATTGTAGAATCGGCCATTTGAGCAAACAATCCTCGATTCTTGAAACCTTATGTCAGTCTGGAGCGAACAATGAATTACCAATTCCCGTGGATCGAAGCCTTCGTCAAAGTGCTGGAGACGGGCAGTTTTACCGAGGCGGCGCGGGTGCTGGGCGTGACCAAGTCGGTGGTCAGCAAGCGCGTGCAGGATCTGGAACAGGCGCTGGGCGCCAAGCTGCTGCACCGCTCCACGCGCCGCCTGACGCCCACCGATGTGGGCCAGGCCTTTTACGAAAAAACGCGCAGCATCCTGATCGACCTGGATGGCGCGGTGGAAGACGTGACCAAGAGCGGCGGCCGGCTGACGGGCGCCATCCGCATTTCCGCGCCCATGAGTTTCGGCACCATGCATCTGGGGCCGGCGCTATATCCGTTTTTGCGGCGGCACGCGCAATTGCAGGTGGCGCTCTCGCTCAACGACCAGCGCACCGACTTGCAGACCGAAGGCTTCGACCTGGGCATACGCATCGGACGGCCCGGCGACTCTTCGCTAATCGGCCGCAAGCTGGGCATCAGCCGCCGCGTCTTGGTCTGCAGTCCGGAATACGCGCGGCGCAAAGGCATGCCGGCCACGCCGGAGGAATTGCGCGACCACGACTGCATCCACTACCTGACCGTGAATCCCAACCAGCTCTGGCAGTTCGAACGGCCCAACGGCGAGATCCGCTCGGCCCCGATCAGCGCCCGTTTCATCGTCAATAACGGCGAAGCCACGCGCGATGCCGCCTGCGCCGGCCTGGGTATTTCGGTGCAGCCGCTGTTCCTGGCCTGGGAAGCGATCCGCGACGGCCGGCTGCAGATCCTGCCGCACTTCAAACTGGCGGACGACTACATCTACGCCCTGTACCCGCAAGACCGCCACCGTTCCGAGAAAGTGCGCGCCATCGTCGAATATCTGTCCGGCTGCTGGCAGCAGCCAGCCTGGGAACGCGTGCTGGCGCCGGGTTTTAGCGCATGAAATTAATCCATTGGGAAATAAAAATATCCTAATAGCAGAAAAAATATTTCTTAACAAAAATGTCTCATATAAGACATTTCCAAATTAAAAGTTTTTTCTCTGACATTTCAGTGATAATGCGTGACTATTTATAATTGATTATTACAAAATATAGACAAATTGATATAAAACTTCGTTGACACGGCTTATTGAGCCAGCTATCTTTCCGTCACCGTTGAATTTCAACGTAGGATTAACGTCAGGAGTTTTGTATGAATACTGTCTACAGAAGCTGGCTGTGCTCCTCTCCTTTCCGGGGGAATTTACTTCAGCGCACGATTCAGTGCGACGCCGATATCTGTCTCTTTGATTTGGAAGATTCCGTTCCACAACATTTGAAACCGACGGCACGCGAAGAGCTGGTAAAGCAAATGGGTCTCTCCCATGAAAAAAAATATGCTTTACGTATCAACGCTTTATCTACTAGAAATGGCTTGCACGACATAATGTTGCTGGCCGAAAATGATTTCGATGTGGATATTATTCAATTGCCCAAGGTCGAATCGGCCGGGGAAATCCGCATGGCCTGCCATTTGCTAAATGAAATGGGCCGTAAAGCGGAGATATTCGCCATTATCGAAACGCTGGCAGGATTGAAAGCAATTGATGAAATTTGCGCCGTTGGCGGACAATTGCGCGGTTTGATTCTGGGTTCCGCCGACATTTCTTCGGAAATCGGCATCCACGTCAATAATAAGGGCCGCATGCTGGGCCAGATCAAATATCAGATCGCCGTCGCCGCTTTGCGAAATGGGTTACATGCTATCGACTCGCCCTGTTTCGCCATTGAAGATGCGGCCTCCCTGCAGGAGGAACTGGAAATCGCGCTGGATCTAGGTTTTACCGGCAAAATCGCCATCCACCCCTCCCAGGTTGCTTCCATCAACCACGCCTTCTCGCCCTCCGAGGCCGAGCTGCGCGAAGCCATCGCCGTCGTGCGTTCGGTCGACGATTCCACCCACGGCATCGCCGCGGTGCAGGGCCAGATGATCGGCCCGCCGTTCGCCAAATACGCGCAAAAAGTCATTCAAAAAGCAGGTCTAACCACGGAGCACGCACGTCAATGAAAAAGAGCATCAGTGTCCTGGAACATATCGATGGACAGCGTTACCGCGAATCGCATGGCATGTACTACGAGGATTTCGACGTCGGCGATATTTATGAGCACCGTCCCGGCCGCACCATCTCGGAGGCGGACAATACCTGGATGTCCCTGCTGTGCATGAACACCCATCCGCTGCACATCGATGCAGCCTATGGCGAGCAGACGGAGTTCAAGAAACCCCTGGTCTCGAGCCTGATCACCTTCGCCATCATCGGTGGCCTGAGCCTGGCCAGCACCAGTGCGCGCGGCGTGGCGAATCTGGGATGGAGCAATGTGCGCTTCCTCTCGCCGGTGTTCGCCGGCGACACCATCTATGCCGAAACGCGGGTAGTGGCCAAGCGCCAATCGGACTCCCGTCCCGGCGACGGCATCGTGACGGTGGAAACCAAGGGCTTCGTGCATCCCGGCCGGCAGTTCATGGTCTGCGAGCGCAGCTTCCTGGTCCCGCTGCGCAACGCCCAGCAGTAAGGCCGCGCCATGCGTATCCTCAACAGCAAGGATGTGCGCGCCCTGGTGACGATGGCCGACGCTGTGGCCGCGCTGCGCGAGGGTTACCGCGCCAGCGTGGCCGAACCGGCCCTGGTGCCGGCGCGCACCATCATTTCGCCGCCGGGCAGCCACGCCTATCTGGGCGCCATGCCGGCTTTCGGCGGCACGGCGCGCAAATTCACCGTCAAGGTGGCGGCCCTGCACCTGCATGAGCAGGAGGCAGCCAGCATGCACTCGCTGGTGACGGTGCAGGACGGCGCCACCGGCCAGTTCCAGGCTCTGATCGAGGGCAATAGCCTGACGGCGCTGCGCACCGGCGCCACCGCCGCCCTGGTGACGGACCTGCTGGCCCCGGCCGATGCCGATACCGTGGCCATCATCGGCAGCGGCGCGCAGGCGCTGACCCAGCTGGAAGCCATGTGCGCGGTGCGGCCGATCCGGCGCGCCCAGATCTATTCGCGCCACGGCGCCAATGTGCAGGCCTTCATCCAGCGCTGCGCCGCCGTCAAAGGCATCACGTGCGAGCTGACCGCGGCGCCCAGTCTGCGCCACGCGCTGGAAGGCGCGGCCATCGTCTGCACCGCCACCACCTCGGAAACGCCGCTGATCGAGGCCGACGCCCTGGCTTCGCGCTGCCATATCAACGCGGTCGGCAACCATACCGACGACAGCATCGAAGTCGGGCGCTCGGTGCTGGACCAGGCCTTCCTGGCCGTGGAAGAACGCGCCGCCGCCATCCGCGAAGCGGGCGAATTCAATCGCCGCGCCGCGGAGATCGGCGAGCTGCTGAACCAGGCCGCGCCACCGGCGCCGTCCGGCCACAGCGTCTTCGTGTCGGTCGGCACAGCTTTCCAGGACTTGTGCATCGCCACCTTGATCCAGCAGCGCGCCGCCGAGGCGCAGGCCGGACAGCTTATCGAATTTGCTTGAAGCATCCCCTATTCAAAGGAAAGAACATGCCAGACGATCTGATTGCCCCACGCAGAAACCAGTTCATGAACCACGAGAAGGCGGTCGCCATCGGCTCGCGCTTCTGGGAAGAGACGGCGGCCCACGGCCTGGCCGGCATCGTTGCCTCGCTCGGCAAGGACGGCTATTTCACCACCGACGACGGCCACCGTTTCGTCAACCTGAGCTGCTGCTCCTACCTGGACCTGGATTCGCATCCGCACATCATCCAGGGCGCCATCCGCGCGCTGGAAAAATACGGCGTGCTGGATCACTGCATCTCGCGCGTGCGGGTACAGATGCCGGCCCTGCTGGAACTGGAAGACAGCCTGTCCTCCCTGTTCCGCGCCAAGGTCGTTACCGCCATCTCGGCCAGCGCCGCCAGCGCCGGCATCCTGCCGCTGATCGCCTCCGGCCACCTGGTCAACGGCGAAAAGCCGGTGGTGGTGTTCGACAAGAACGCGCACTTCTCCATGAACCTGTACAAGGCCGTGTGCGCCGACGAAACCGAAGTGCTGACCGCGCCGCACAACGATGTGAACTTCCTGGAGGACGTCTGCAAGAAGCATAAGAACGTCGCCTATATCTGCGACGGCACCTACAGCATGGGCGGTCACGCTCCGGCCGAGGAGCTGCTCGCGCTGCAGGAAAAATATGGCCTCTTCCTGTACTTCGACGATTCGCACTCGCTCTCCATCGTCGGCGAAAAAGGCGAAGGCTATATCCGCTCCAGCATCGAGGAAGTGAACGACCGCACCATCATCGTGGCGACCCTGAACAAGGCCTTCGGCGCAGCCGGCGCCGCCATCATGTTCGGTCCGAAACGCGTGGACCAGGCGCTCACGCTGGAACGCTTCGGCGGCCCGCTGGCCTGGTCGCAGCCGATGAACACGGCGGCCATCGGCGGCGCCCTGGCGGCGGCCGAAATCCACAACAGCCCGGAACTCAAGGAACGCCAGGAAAAGCTGCAGCGCAATATCAAGCTGTTCGACGCCCGCATCGACACCGAGCAGACCGGCTTGCGCTTCCCGATCCGCGTGGTGCGCGCCAGCCACGAGAACGTCATCAACGTCGGCCTCGACCTGTACCGCCAGGGCTTCTATGTGTCGCCGGTGTTCTTCCCCATCGTGGCGCGCGACAAGGCCGGCCTGCGCGTGATGCTGCGCGCCGGGATGCCGGAGTCGGAGGTGCAGCGCCTGTGCGACACCATCCTGCGCAATAAACTGTTCTGACCGGCGCGCGCATGAACGGCCTGGCCCGCATCCTGCCCCTGATTTCGCTGCTGGTCACGCTGACCATCTGGGCCTCCGTGCCCACGGTGGCCAAGGCGGCGCTGGCGCATGTATCGCTGGTTACTTACCTGATGCTGCGCTACACGCTGGCCGGCCTGTTCATGCTGCCCTATCTGAAGCAGACCATGGCCGGCGCATCCCGGCTGTCCTGGCGCAGCTGGGCCGTGCTGGTGGTCAGCAGCTGCATGATCATCTATGTGCAGACCTGGGCCATCCAGCAGGTCACGGCCAGCTGGTACATCGTCGTCTTCTCCAGCTGCCCGGTGCTGATCGCGCTGCTGCTGCGCTACCGCTTCACCACCCGCGCCGTGGCCGGCCTGCTGGCCACGGTGGGCGGCCTGGCGCTGTATCTGCAGGACAGCCATGCCGCCGGCGCGCCATTCCAGCTGGGCGCCCTGCTCGGCGTGCTGACCGGCATGCTGGCCTGGGTCGCCTACACCGTGATCATCACGCGCTTCCACGCGGTCTATAACGACACCCAGATCACCGCCATCTGCAGCTATATCGGCGCGCTTTTCAGCCTGGTGCTGTTTATCGCCGCCGGCGACTACAGCGTGCAGCAGGCCAGCTGGCCGGTGGCCGCCGCCATCATCGTCAGCGGCGTGCTGATGCCGCTCTCGCTGTGGTGCTATTCGTATTCGATGCGCAAGGCCGAGGCGCTCACCATCTTCGGCCAGTATCTGGAACCCTTGATCGGATTGTTCATCGCCTTCCTGGTTTTCGGCGCCGAGCTGACCGCCTTTGCCTGCGGCGCCGTGGCCCTGATCCTGTGCGGCACCATCGCCGTCACCCGCTATTGCGTGAAGCCGGTGCGCCCATGACATCCGTCCGTCTTCCTGCCCGCTGTATGGGGCATGCAAGCCCACCCAGAAGGTGCCGCCCACGGCACTCCGTCTTCATTTTTTTGGAGGAACCATGCGATCTATACTGATTCTGTGCGCCGGTTTGTGCGCCGGGGCTGCCGCCCAGGCACAGGAACCGGTGGTGGCCGAGAAGCCGCTGCGCGCCCACCTGGCTTATCTCGCCAGCGACCGGCTGGAAGGACGCGGCACCGGCCAGCCCGGCGCCGACCTGACCGTGCGCTACCTGGAAAAGCAGGCGGCCGAAGCTGGCCTCAAGCCCCTGCCCAACGGCAGCTATCGCCAGGTGGTGCCGATGCTGGGCATGAAGATTCAATCCAGCAGCCAGATGCGCATCGATGCCAACGGCAAGAGCCAGGCACTGGAATTTGGCCGCGACGTGATCTATGGTTCGGGCAACGGCGAATCCGAGCTGCGCGTGGATGTGCCGATGGTCTTCGTCGGCTACGGCATCCGCGCGCCGGAAGAGAATTGGGACGATTACAAGGGCGTGGACGTGCGCGGCAAGCTGCTGCTGATGATGCTCAACGATCCGCAGCCGACGGTCGATGAGCCGAACCGTTTCGGCGGCAAATCGCTGACCTATTACGGCCGCTGGGATTACAAGTTCGAGGAGGCCTACCGCCAGGGCGCGCTCGGCGTGCTGGTGCTGCATACGGACGCTTCGGCCTCCTACCCCTTCTATGTGCCGGCCAACGCCTATAAGCTGGAACGCGTGCACCTGGCCGGCGGCGGCAACCGCTTCGAAGGCTGGCTGGAGGAGAACGCCAGCAAGGCGCTGTTCACGGCCAGCGGCCTGGATCTGGCCGCGCTGCGCGCCAGCGCCGAGTCGCGCAGCTTCCGTCCGGTGGAACTGACGGCCAGCGCGCATATCGAAATGCATAGCAGCATGCGCCAGCTGGAACAGTCCAATATCATCGGCATCATTCCCGGCAGCGACCCGCAACTGAAACACCAGGCCGTGGTGTATTCGGCGCACTGGGACCATCTGGGCAAGGATCTGAGCAAGGACGACAAGAACGCCCGCACCGGCAAGACCGACCATATCTGGAACGGCGCGGTGGACAATGCCTCCGGCTCGGCGGCCCTGCTGGCCATGGCCCAGGCGGCTGCGAAAAAGCCGGCGCGCCGCACCCAGATCTTCTTCTGGCCCTGCGCCGAGGAAGAGGGCATGCTGGGCAGCGCAGCCTATATCCGCCAGCCGGCCTGGCCGCTGGCGCAGACCGCCGCCAACCTGAATCTGGACAGCATGAACTTTGTCGGCATCACGCGCGATATGGGCGTGCCGGGCAGCGATGCCAGCACCCTGCGCGCCACCTCGGCCGACGTGGCGGCGAAAATGGGCTTGCGGCTGGTGCCGGAAGTGCCAGATCCAGCGGGCAGCTTCTTCCGCAGCGACCACTATAACTTCGTGAAGGCGGGCGTGCCGGGCATCCGCGTCGGCTCCTCGGTGTTCTCGGGCGACGGCTTGTTCGACTTCGTCAACGACCCGACCGGATCGCTGACGCGCATCCGCGACTACACCCAGCACTATCACCAGGTATCGGACGAATACAATCCGGCCTGGGATCTGTCGGGCATGGTGCAACAGGCGCAGTTCACGCTCAACCTCGGCTATGCCGTGGCCAACGCCGAGCGCATGCCCTCCTTCAAGGGCCAGCCGCCGCGCTAAGCCTCGGTGGCCGCCAGCAAGACCCGCTGCCGGGTCTTGCTGAGCGATGCCAGGGCGCGCTCATATGACCACTGCACCAGTTCCCGCAGATAGTCCTCGGGGAAGGCGCGCACATTCACGATCGTGACCCAGTGATAGCGGGCCATGAAGCGCGCCGGCTTCACGCCCGGCATGCCGGTCAATTCCAGAAAACGTTCCGGCGTGGCGCGGAAGCTGAAGCGCCATTGTTCCGGTTCGCTGGTCTTGAACCAGGCAAAGTGCTTGCCGCCCACCGTGTAGGTCAGGATGTTCGAAGGCGGGCCATGCAGAGCCTCCACGGCGGCGGGAAAGCTGTTGCAGAGATCTTTCGCTTGCTGGGTATTCATAGGCGCTCCAACGATGAAGCCCAGATCATACAACGGTCATACGCCAATGCTATGCTGGCGCCATGACTGCCACCACCGATCGCATAAAACGGCCTAAGCTGCTGCGCGCAGCGGGCATCGCCACCCTGCTCGCAGCCACGCTCGCCGCCTGCGCCAGCCTGCCATCCAGCAAGGCCACCATGCCTGGCGGCGCAGAAATGGCTTACGCCCTGGCGGGACAAGGCGGCCCGCTGGTGGTGCTGCAGGCGGGCCTGGGCGACGGCAAGGATGCCTGGCAAAGCGTGTTCCAGCCGCTGGCGCGCAACGGCGCCGTCTTCGCCTACGACCGCCCCGGCTATGGTGCCACGCCCTCCGGCACGGCGCCGCGCGATCCCTGTTCGGTGGCTGAGGAAGAGCGCCGCCTGCTGCAGGCAGCGGGCTTGAAGCCGCCCTATATCCTGGCCGGCCATTCCATCGGCGGCCTGTATCAATATGCTTTTGCGGCCCTGTATCCGCATGAAGTGGCAGGCCTGGTGCTGCTCGATCCCACCCACCCGCGCCACTGGGAACGCATGCAGCAGGAGGCGCCGGCGCAAGCGGCGGTCATCAAGGGTATGCGGGCAGTGACTTTCAGCGGCGCGATGAAGCGCGAATTCGACGAGCAGGCCGTCTGCACCGAACGCCTGATGCAGGCCGGCCCTTTGCGCATGCCGGTGCGCCTGCTCATGAGCGGCCGCTCCGACATGGCCGCCACGCCGGCCTTTACCACCATGCAGGATGGCCTGCGCCAGGACTGGCTGCGCCTGAGCGGCGCGGCGAGCGCCGAAACACTGGCGCAGTCCGGCCATTACCTGCAAAAAGACGCGCCCGACGCGGTGATCGCCGCCATCGAGACGATGCGGCGCAGTGCCCGCTGACCGGATTCAGCCTGCGGGCATGTCCGCCATCAACGCAATGGCGTGTACTTCAAGGTCAGCATTGCGCTGCGCGGATTGCCGTAATGGTTGTTCGACGCCGTGGTGCTGTAGGCGGGAACGTAATAGCGCTTGTCGAAGACATTGTTGACGTTCAGCGCCAGCGAAACCTCGGGCGTCACCTGATAAGCCAGGCGCGCGCTCCAGGTGCTGAAACCAGGCACATTGAAGGTACGGCCATAGCCCAGCGTATGGCTCTGGGTGTTGACGCCGCCGCCCACGCTGACATTGCGCAGCGCGCCAGTCAGCTTATAGTCGGCCCACACGCGCAGCATATGCTTCGGCGCCCAGGTGCTGAAAATCTGGCCTTCGTTTTCCGGGTCCGACAGATACTTCGTCGTCGTGTACGCATAGCCGGCGAACAGCTGCAGGCCGCGCGCCACCTCGCCGCTGACTTCCGCCTCGCCGCCCTGGCTGCGCACCTTGCCCGAAGCGCGCGAGCAGTACCAGCCGTCGCAGGCAAAGCCGGCAGCCAGATCGCGCACCGCGCGTCCCGAGTGATCGTAGCGGAACATGGCGAAGGAAGTATTCAGGCGGCCTTGCAGCAGCTCGCCCTTCAGGCCCAGCTCATAATTGCGTCCCGTGACCGGATCGAGCGAATGCCCGCCCGCATCGCGCTCGGATTGCGGCTCGAAGATATCGGCATAGCTGGCGTAGGCCGACCAGTCCTTGTTCAGCGCATGCACCAGGCCAGCGTAGCCGGTGAACTTGCCCGATTCCGCCTTGGTTTCGCTGGTGCCGGGCGCCGCATAAATCTCCTTGAACCAGCTAAGGCGGCCACCCACCACCGCAGTCAGCGCGGGCGTGAACTTGGTGCGCACGGTGCTGTACACGCCTTTCTGCTCGGTGTCGTAGGTGCTGGTGCGCGCGCGGTCCAGTGCGGCGATGCTGTTGAAGTCCTGCCATGGACGGTCGTGGCGGATGTTCAGGATATCGCCGCCCTCCTCCCAGCTGCGGGTATAAGCATCGTCGGAATTGAATTGCGAGTAGTTGGCGCCGACGATGACTTCATGCTGGAGCGAGAGCGCATCGACCTGCCCGCGCAGATAGGTATCGAAGCCGCGTTTGCGGCCCTTGAAGTCGACGGCGAAATTGCCGTAGTCGATACCCTTGCCGCTGGCGTCGGGCGTGCCGGCCATGCGCTGGTGAACCGAGGCATTACTCTCGCGCATGGCGATGCCGGCGAATTTGTAGGTCCAGCGGTCATTAAAGCGGTGTTCCAGATCGAAGAACAGATTGCTTTGTTCGTTCTGCGAGCGGTTCCACCACGCGCCGGTGTAGGTGGAACGCGGCAGGCCGATATCCACGCCTTCGGCATAGCGCGGCAGGCCAATCATCATGGGACGCGCGCGGCTGCTGACATGGCTGACGCCAAGGCCGATGGTGGTGGCGGGACTCAGATCATAATCCAGCGCGGCATACTGGGTATGGGCGCGGCTCCAGACAGAGTCGATATAGGAGTGCGAGCGATCCTCGTCCAGCAGCACGCGGCCGCGCAGCGTGCCATCGGCGTTCAGCGGGCCGCCAGCGTCGACCGTGGCGCCGAAACGGTCCCATGATCCGGCCTTGGCGGTCAGCGTCATGCTGCGCTCGGCCTGGCCGCGCTTGCGCACCAGATTGACGGCGCCACCGGGACTGCCGGTGCCCTGCAGCAGGCCGGATGCGCCGCGCAGCACTTCCATGCGGTCATAGAAGGTCATGCCTTCCGACGCCCAGTTGCCCAGTGCGTAGGTATTGCGCGGCACGGGCACGCCATCGTACTGCCATTGATCGATCTGGAAGCCGCGCGAGAAGATGACCAGGCCGGGGCCGACACCTTGCGCGCCCACCACGCCAGTCACGCTATTGGTGGCCTGGCGCAGATCGGTGATGCCCTGGTCGTCCATGCGCTGGCGCGTCAGCACGCTGACCGACTGCGGGATATCTTTCATCGCCTGCTCGCCGCGGCCCATGGTCATCACGCTGCTGGTGTACGAGGCGCTGTTTTCGGTGGTGGCGTTCTTTTCCAGCTGCGCCGTGACGGTGACGCTGGGCAGGGTCTGGGCCGTTGCCGCGCCACTGCCGGAAGCGAGCTGCAAGGCATACGAGCCATTCGGATTGCGCACCGCATCCAGCCCGTGTCCTTTCAACAGCTCGGCCAGGCCTTCGGCCACGGTGTAGCTGCCATTCAGGCCCGGACTGGTCTTGCCGGCGGTGAGGGACGAATTCGCCGTCCACTCGATGCCCGCCGCCGCCGCGAAGCGGTTCAGGGTCTGGTCCAGCGAACCGGCGGGCAGACGGTAGGCTTGGCGCGTTTGCGCCGCGGCGCTGCTCTGCTGCGCCTGGGCTGCCGGCGCGGCGGCCAGCAGCAGGCCGGCCGGGACGGCGCAGCACAGCAGTGCCGCAGCGAGGGAAGATGGAGTCGATGGTGAACGGTGGAAGCGTTGCCGCATGATGCCCTTTCGTTTGAGGATATGGTGTCTATGCCTTGCTTTCCGAACGAGAAAGCAAAACCCTCAATCTTTTGCGAATTATTTTTTATCCGGTGCGGCGGCGCGGCAGTACCGTGACCCAGTAAGGCGAGAGATAGCGGATTTCCAACGGCAAGCCGAGCGCCAGATTGCGCAGCGCGCGGTCGGTATCGCGCAAGGGGAAGACGCCGCTGGCGCGCAGCTCCGCCACGGCAGGATCGCAGCGCAGCAGGCCGCGCCGGTAGCGGCCCAGCTCCTGCAGCAGATCCTGCAGGCGCATCTGCTCCGCCACCAGCACCCCGCGCGACCAGGCGGCGGCGTGTTCGGCCGCCGGCAACGGCGCGCCGATGCGCTCGGCGCTGAAGCTGGCCTGCTGGTCCGCCTCCAGCCGCAGCAAGCCGCCCTGTCCGGCGCGGATTTCGACCGCGCCATGCTGCACCGACACGCTCGCCCCGTCCTTATGTTGGCGCACCACGAATTCCGTACCCAGTGCCCGTACCGTGCCATGCCGGCTCTGTACCAGGAAGGGGCGGTGCGGCAGAGCCGCATCCTTTGCCGTCGCCACCAGAATTTCGCCGGATTTCAGCACGATGCGGCGTTGCGCGGCGCTGAAAGCCACGTCGATGGCGCTACCGGTATTCAGCACCACGGTGCTGCCATCGGGCAGGGTCAGGCGGCGTATTTCGCCGACGGCGCTGGCATGGTCGGCACTGGCCTGCGCCCATATGTCGCTCTCACCGGCCAGGCGGTAGGCGCCGCCAACGGCGATGCCGAGACCCAGCAACTGCAAGACCTTGCGGCGCGCAGGCGATGGGGCAGACACGCTTTTCAGGGCCGCATGGGCTGCTGCTCCCGGCATGGCGTCAAAACGCTCGTTGACCGCTTGCAGGCATTGCCAGGCCGCTTCATGCTCGGGCTTTTGCGCGCGCCAGGCGGCGCAAGCGGCACGCTCGGCATCGCTGGCATTGTCCGACCACAGGCGCGCCATCCATTGCGCGGCGCATTGCACCAGAAGCGGATCGGGCGCCGCAGACAATATCTTGCTCATGGCTGGTACAGCGCCAGGCAGCAAGCCTGCAAGGCCGCCGCGATGTATTTTTCGACGGAGGAAACGGACACGCCCAGTTGCACCGCAATCTCGCGATAGCTCAATCCATCCAGCTTGCACAGCAGGAAAGCGTGGCGCGCCTTGGCCGGCAGCTTGTGCAGCAGCCGGTCCAGCTCAAGCAGCGCCTCGATGGCCAGCGCCCGGCTCTCCTCGGACGGCGCCTGGGCTTCCGGCAAAAGGCTCAGCGCCTCCAGATACGCCGCCTCGATGCGGCGGCGGCGAAACAGGTCGATCATCAAGCCATTCGCCACCTGCACCAGATAGCGCCGCGAGTCTTCCGCAGCGGGGCGGGTGCCGGCCTGCAGAATGCGCACATAGGTGTCGTGCGCCAGATCGGCCGCATCCCAGGCATTGCCCAGCTTTGCGCGCAACCAGTTGCGCAGCCATGCGCCATGGTCGGTGTACAGGCTGTGAAGCGGGTGGGATGAGGACATGGTGCGGCGTGGCAGCGGTCGCTTGCAAATGAGAATTATTCTCATTATAGCGGATTTGCGCGGCGACTTGCATATCGCCTGTCAACGCTGTGGCGCGCCGCCTTGCCGCCTTAAGGTCCGACCAGTTTTTCCAGCCGCGAGCCATCGACGCGCATCTGGTATTTGTGCACCTTGCCGCTCGGGTCGAACAGGATGACCAGCTCCCGGCTTTGCGCCGTCGCCTCGACGGCGCCCGCCACCGATCCAACCACTGGCACAAAACCGATCAGCGCGGGCAATTCCAGCTTGTCGTTGTAGACCCAGACCTCATAGCCGCTGGGGAAGCTGGTCACAGCCGCCCGGCCCAGCGCCGTCGCCACCTCGCTCTTGCTGCTCTGGCCGACGACGAGCCGGGCCTGCGCCTCGGTCACGCTCACACCCGTGGACGTGCGCGCCGAACTGGCGCAAGCGCTCAGCACCAGCAGACAGAGTGCGGCAAGGCCGCTTTCAAAACGCATGTGCATGGCGGTGTCCTAGTGCATGGACGAGGCCAGCGGCGCCTCGTCCATGTATTCCAGCTCGATCAGCGTATCGTCCGGCCAACTGGCGTCCGAAATATGGATCCACACCGTGCGGTCCATTAGCAGCGGATAGAAATCATAAAAAGAGAAAATCATCGGCGGCAAGGGTCTACCATAGTAGTGCGAAGAGAACAGCACCTGGCGCCGCGCGCCATGCACCAGGGTGGCGCTGAAAACGGGACGCTCAGCGTACAGCCACCAGCCCTGCTTGCGGTTCACGCACACATCGGAGGCCGCGTTCAACGCATACCAGCTTGGCGTCTTCAGTCCCTTAGCCAGGTCTGCGCCGCGATTGACCTCGCACTCAAGGCGCAAGTCGCCCAGACGGCGCATATGGGCGGGCAGGCCTGGCGTACGCACCTCGGACAACCAGGCAAAGCTGCGGTCCTTGCGGTTGCTACTGACCACCGCATTTTCCTCATACAGCTTGCTGTCGCGCTCCACGGTGAAACTCATATCCGGCGCCAGCGGCAGCACCGTGCCGCCGCCATTGCCGCGCAGGGTGAGCACCGTACCTTGTGCCGCCACCTTGGGCAGGCGCGGCAAGATACGGTAGCGCAGCGTGGCCTGCGGCGCCAGATGATGGTATTGCTCGAAGAAGTCCATGCCTTTCACCAGATCGCGGTAACGGCGTTCGTCCGGATCGCTGAGGCCACTGATCTCCACTACCTGCACGGCGCCCGTGTCCGAACTTTGCTGCGCCTGGAGCGGCGCGCAGCAGACCAGCGCCAGCCAGCAAAAACAGCGAGAAAGCTTCATTGCTTTCCTTGTTTAATTAGTTAGCACAAGTCTAACATTGCCAACCTTCAGAGAATATGAAGGTCCACGAGAAAGCAGCGCATCGCTAACTGGGTTACATTATTGGCATGACGACTCCCTCCGACACTCTCCTCCATCTGCACGGACAGAACGTGCTTCACTGCACGGCCGATGGCCCCGTCATCAGCCACCCAGGCGATTTGAACGACCTTATGGGCCACGCCTTCGGACATGAGGTGCGATGGCTGGTGCTGGATAAGGCGCGCCTTTCGCCCGATTTCTTCGTGTTGCGTACCCGCTTCGCCGGCGAAGCAATTCAGAAACTGATCACGCACGGCCTGAAGCTCGCCATCGTGGGCGATCTGAGCGCCGAACTGGATGCCAGCGAGGCGCTGCGCGACTTTATCCGTGAATCGAACCGTGGTTCCTCGGTGTGGTTCCTGGAAGACCTGCCGGCCTTCGAAGTCCGCCTGCAACGCCTAAGTTAAAACCTGGCTGCTGGCCGGCGCATTGGCATTGCCATCAAGTCAAGAGCATCAACCTTTGGCAAAGCTTAAGGTTTGAGCTTTATACTTTTTCGCATGCACATCCTAATTATTGAAGACGACCTCGATCTGGGCCAGGCCTTGCAGCAAGCGCTGAAGGCCGATGGCGTCAGCAGCGAATGGCGGCGCCGCATCAACGACGCGCCCCCGGTTTGCGACGCGCAAGACTACGACTGCGTACTGCTCGATCTGAGCCTGCCCGACGGCGGCGGCCTGCAATTGCTCAAGCAATGGCGCAATGCCGGCTGCACGGTGCCCATCATCATCCTGACCGCGCGCGCCGGGCTGGAAGACCGCGTCAACGGCCTCGATGGCGGCGCCGACGACTTCATCGTCAAACCCTTCATCACCGCAGAACTGATGTCGCGCATCCGCGCCGTGCGGCGCCGCTACGCGCAGCAGGCCACCGAGGTATGGCGCATCGGCGCCTTGCAGATCGAACCGCGCGCCCACCTGGTGCAGCTCGACGGCGTAGCGCTCGACCTTTCGCCGCGCGAATTCCAGCTGGTGCTGGAACTGGCGCGCGAAGCCGGCGCCGTGGTGCCCAAGGGCGCGCTGGCGCAGCGCCTGGAACCGCTGGGCGACCCGCTAGATTTCGGCGCCATCGAAGTGCACGTCTCGAATCTGCGGCGCAAGATCGGCGCCCAGCGCATCCGCACCGTGCGCGGCGTCGGTTATATGCTGGAGGCCTGATGCACCGGCGGCGGCCATGGGCCAGGCCGACCCTCACGCGGCGCATCGTAGTGGCCCTGCTGATTGCGTTCGTGCTGGTGTGGTCGGTATTTCTCGGCATGGAATTCGTCAAGGCGCGCGATGTGCGCCACAACGACCAGGAACTGCGCGATTTCAGCGCCAGCATGATGGGCTCCATCAGCGGCCTGACCACAGCCGATGAAGCGCGCGCCGTCGCCAACACGACCTCCATCATCCTCAACGACTACTACGACAGCATCGATGTGCCGGGCGCCGTGCTGCTGCAGCTCGATGCGCGCAATGGCGAGCGCCTATTCCTGTCGCCGGAAGCGGAAGGGGTGCGGCTCAAGGGCATGAATGGGCAGATCGGCAATGCCATCATCCACGGCCTGCGCTACCGCGTTTACCGCGGCGAGTCCGAACGCTGGATTCTGACCGTGGCCATGCCGGTGCCCGCGCCGTTCTGGGTGCTGACCAGCGTCGGCAGCGATCTGGTCAAGGATTTGCTAATCGCCTTCCCGCTGGTACTGCTGCCGATCTGGATCGCCGTGGCGCGCGGCCTGCGTCCCCTGCACCTGCTATCGAAACGGATTGCCGCGCGCGGCCCGGACGAATTGTCGCCGCTCGACCTCAATCCCAACTATGCCGACCTGCTGCCGCTGGGCCAGGCGATCAACCAATTGCTGGCCAAACTGCGCCGGCGCATCGAACGCGAACACAATTTCGTCCACGACGCCGCACACGAACTGCGCACGCCGCTGGCCGTGATCTCGGTGCAGGCTCACGCCCTGGCCGCCGCGCCCGACGAAACGCAGCGCCGCGTCGCCGAACAACGCCTCGACCACGCGATCTCGCGTGCCTCGCACCTGATCGCGCAGCTGCTGGAAATGGCGCAGGCCGACGGCAGCACGGCACGCAGCGCCAGCAAGGTCGACGTGGCCGAATTGGCGCGTCAGGA
Source organism: Massilia sp. BJB1822 (assembly GCF_013369485.1). Classification (GTDB taxonomy): domain Bacteria; phylum Pseudomonadota; class Gammaproteobacteria; order Burkholderiales; family Burkholderiaceae_D; genus Rugamonas. The sequence goes on along the minus strand of NZ_JABWEB010000001.1, from coordinate 579,297 downwards.
ACTCGCCCTGGCCGCCCCCGCAGCATTGGCGCGCCAGCTCGAGCTGGAACTCGACGCGCCCGACACGCTGCCGCACACGCTCGACGTGCCGGCCTTCCAGGCCATTCTGCAAAACCTGCTGCGCAACGCCGTCCACTACACGCAGGAAGGGGGGCGCATCGTGGTCCGCCTGGCGCGCAACGGCGGCGGCCTGCAACTGGCGGTGGCCGACAACGGCCCCGGCATCGCGCCAAGCGAACAGGAATTGATCTTCGAACGCTTCTACCGCGGCAGCGGCGGCCACGATACGCCGGGGTCGGGACTGGGACTGGCCATCGTCAAGCAAGCCGTGGCGCGCCTGGCGGGCAATGTGCGGCTGAGCGGGGGGCTGGATGGGCGGGGGTGTACCTTCAGCGTGGAGTTGCCGGCTTAAGGGTCAGTCAACGGGGCTGCATTGCTCATATGTTGAAGTAAAATCTTCTGCAGATTTGCGAAGCGGTGCCGGATATAGGAGACAGGCATCAAGCACCGCAGTGTAGCGGTAATATCCGGCCATCAATAGCCCATATCAAGTTCCTGAGCCTGATCAACTAAAGCTTGAAGTGCGCTCTGCGCAGATTTTCGTCGGGTTTCCTTGTACTCAACCACGTCCTCAAAACGAATGCGGCGATGAGTACCTACCTTGTGGAAGGCTATTTTTCCCTCATCCAGAAGACGTATAAGATAAGGACGAGATACGTTCAAAAACATTGCTGCTTCTTGCGTCGTAACGTCCAGCTCTTTAGGCACTATCGTAACCGCCTTACCTTGCGCCATCGCACCCAATAAATCAGAAAACAAACGCAAAACTTTGGGTGGGAGCTTGAGCAATGGCGCATCTTCAATTCTTTCGACGCCTTCCTCAACAATGGAAATATTGATCGCACGCGAGTGATCTAATGCGCTAACAATGCAGCGCTGAGCAGCTTTTGCCAGTTCAAGGTCTTCCTTGTTGTCCAGCCGATCAATTACGTTCGACATTAACTTCTCCTATGTGTTCGTTTGCTCGCGGAATTGACCCACTCCAGTTGACCCACCTTCCACTGCCTGGCAAATGCGGCTACGCGGTCATATGACCCTTCATACCCCAGCTCCTTAAGATCCAGATGGAGCTGCTTTAGATTGCGTCGCTGCTTGCGGGGCTTGCTTGCCTCGGCCTTTAGCCAGGCTGAAAGCTGCACCGAATACTTGTCTAAGACGCTTGATGATCGCCGCTCCGCATAGGAGGGCTCTGTGGTTTCCGACCGTAGATATCGCCGGACGGTATTGCGAGAAATGCCCAGTCTCCTCGCGATTTCCCGGAGAGGCATCTGGTCACGAAGGTGCCAGCGTCGAATTATGCCGAGTAAAGCCACGTCGATCACTCCGATCTCCTGCCAAAAGGACAGGAACGATTGTGCTATGAACGTGGGTCAGATTCCGTTGCAAATTCGTGGGGAAGGTGGGTCAATTTTCAACGCAAATCAACACCAACGGACGAAGAATCTGTTAAAGCGTGGAAGAAACAACGATTAGACGACTTTGATGCGTTGTTGTCAGAAATTCCGCAAAGGTAATAAAGCAAATTGGCACAATTTTGTGCACAGTGACTGTGCCAAAATGAGCAAAATACTGCACTTTAGTGCAACATTCTGCAGCATCTAACTATTTGATTTTACTGGGAATTAGTGGTGCGGCTGGCTGGGATCGAACCAGCGACCCTTGGCTTCGGAGGCCAATACTCTATCCACTGAGCTACAGCCGCGCGGGTGGGATGTCGAAAGTGAGACGAAGGATACCGGCTTTCGCCGCCGCCGTCCATGAGAATGCGGAAGTTATTGCACAAATCACATCAAAAACCCTGCCAGCTCAGAATTGGAAGTAGATGAAGCCGCCGTTGCCGCGCGTGAAAACGATACTCAAATAGGTGATTGCGGCGAAATTGGCGCCAAAAGCCCAGGCGGGCTGGCGGTTGACGGCTGCCATCAGCTGTTCGCGCCAGCGCATCGGGGTGAAGTGCAGCAGGGCGGCGGCGGCCAGCGCCAGCAGGGCCGAGAGCGACAGCGGAAAGCGGCCATCCAGCGGTCCCGCCATGGCGGCGAGGTAGGAGCCGGCCACCGCCAAGCTCTCGCTGCGAAACAGAATGCGCGTCAGCGAGACGATGCTGAAGATGAGTGCCACCTGCAGCGCCAGCCGCAGGCCGCGATACACGGGCGCCGGCAGTCCGCGCGCGGTGCGCGCTTCGCTGCGCAGATGTTCCAGCGCCACCAGACTGCCGTGCAGCAGGCCGTAGACGACGAAATTCCAGCCCGCTCCATGCCACAGGCCGATGGCCACGAACACGATCAGTAGATTGAGCCAGGCCGGCGCGCTCCATGCCGCCGACAGGGGCGTGTACAGGTAGTTGCGGAAGAAGGAGGACATGCTGATATGCCAGCGCTGCCAGAAATTGGCGACGCTGGTGGCGAGGTAGGGCCGGTTGAAGTTGGATGGCAGCCGGTAGCCCAGCATGCGCGCTGCGCCCAGGGCCATATCGGTGTAGCCGCTCAGGTCCAGATAGGCTTGCAGGCTGTAGCCGAACATGGCGAGCCAGAGAAAGGCAGAGGAATACACGCCGGGATTGGCAAACGCCGGATCGACCAGATGGCTGCCCAGGGTATCGGCCAGCAGCACTTTCTTGACCACGCCGCGCAGCACCAGGGCCAGGCCTTCGAAGCGCTGGTCTTCGCTCACGCGCACCGGCTGTTCCAGCTGCGGCAGGAAGTAGGCGGCGGGGACGATAGGACCCGCCAGAAGGCGCGGGAAGAAGGCGATGAACAAGGCGAAGTCGCCGAAGCTGCAGGTCTTTTGCAGCCGTCCCGCATACAGGTCGATGGGGTAGCTGATGGCCTGGAAGGTCATGAAGGAGATCCCCACCGGCAGCAGCACGCTCACCAGCGGCAGCAGCGCATCCTGTCCCATCCACTGGGCCACGCTGTTCAGCATCGCCGCAAAGAAGTTCAGGTATTTGAAGTAGCCGAGCATGGCCAGGCTGGCGACAACGGCCGCCGCCACCGCCGCGCGCCGCAGGGCGGGGCTGCGCGCGCGCATCACCACTTCGCCGGCGCTGTAGTTAATGACGCTGAAGGCGGCCAGCAGGCCCATGAAGCGCCAGTCGATGGTGGCGTAGAAGTAGTAGCTGGCGGCGGTGAGCATGGCTTTCTGCCAGCCGCCATGCGCGCGCAGGTAGTGGTGGGCCGCCAGCACCAGCAGGAAAAACACCAGATAGGCGAAGCCCGTCAATTCCACGGCCGGACCTTATTTTTCTTTGCTGGTGAACGCGCCGCCGCTGGCCACTTCCATGCGCTGCGGGATGCCCAGGCCGCGCGCCAGTTCCGGATGGCTGTACATGCTGCGGAACAGGTAGTCGGCGGTGAAGCGTTCGCCGCGCGCGGTGAAGTGGCCGCCGTCGACAAAGTAGTCGCGGCCGCCCGGCATGGCGCGCGCCAGGTCGACCAGCGCGGTACGACGCTGCCGCGCCACATTGACGATGGCGCGGTTGTACATGGCACTGGCTTTGAGCAGGCCTGACAAGTCGAGGCAGGGGTTGTAGAACAGTGCGGTCTGCGCCAGCTGCACGCTGCCGGGCTGCCGCTCATGCTTGGTGGCGCGCGCCACCGTCATCAGCACCGGCACGATGCCGGCGCTTTGCAGGCGGGTGACGATGGCATCCAGCCGCGCTGCATAGCCGTCGGTCATGTGCTGAGCGGGATCGACCACGGCGGCGCGCACCGGCGGCTCGCGCAGCGAGACGGTATTTTTGGACAGGATCTCGCGCGTCAGCATCCAGCGCGGCAGCGAGGGCTGCGGCGCGTGGGCCGGTTTTTCATGGCTGCGGGCGGCGCGGCAGATGCCGCTCATATCATTGAAGCCGGGGTAGATCACCACGGCGGCCGGTTTCAGGCCGATCAGGGCGCGGTCCACCAGGCGGTCGATATCGTCCAGGGTATAGCCTTCGATGCCGGCGTTCACCACGTTCACCGGGCGGCTGGGCATCTGCTGGCGCAGGCGCTGCTCCAGCAGGCTAGGGAAGGTGTCCTGGTTGGTGGGCGCATAGGCGCCGGAGACGGTGGAGGCGCCCGCCACCACCACGCGCAGCTCGTTGGCCTGCGGCGCGGTCGCGATTTCCGGGCTGCGGAAGCCGAGCGAATTGACTTCGAAACGGCCGCCATTGGACAGCACCGTGCGCGAGAAATGCGGGCGGTAGGTGGTCAGTCCCCAATCCTTGTTGAAGGCCATGGCGCCGCTGCCGGTTAGCAGGGAGGCGGCGCTGCGGCCGGTCTTCAAGTAATGGCGCATCTGCAGCGAAGCTTCGCCCACGGCCAGCAGCGAGAAGGCGACCATGGCAGCAACGGCGAAGCGGCGCGGCCGGTGCTCTTCCTGCGCCACTGCAGCGGGCAGTTTGAGCGCTTCCAGTTCGGCGATCGAGCGCGCTTCCCAGTTTTCCGGCAGATGGCCCAGATAGCTTTCGATCAGCAGCGAGATATCGACGAAGCTGACCGAGTCGCCGTCCAAATCGAGGAAGCTGTCCTCGGGCCGCACGTCCTGTACGCCCAGCACCACGCTATAGGCTTCGATCAGCGAGCGTGGCGCCTCCGGCAGCTCCTCGCCTGCCGCCTGACGCACAAGGCGCAGCACGGCGCGGTGGTCGACCTTGCCCGAGGGGAGCGTCGGCAGCGGATCGAGCACGCGCACTTCGACGGCCGATGCGGGCAAACCAAAGCGTTCCAGCAAGGCCTGCTTCAATTCCGCGCGGCCTGCGCGCTGTACCATGGCGACGGCGATCAGCTTGTCGTCGCCGCCCACGGCGCCGTACACGCCGCGCTGCTCCAGCCAGCGCTCAATCTCATCGAGGCTGATGCGCAGGCCGAGGATTTTCGAGAAGCGGCTTTTGCGGCCCACTATATAGTAGTTGCCGTTGACCTTGCGGCAGGCCAGATCGCCCGTGCGCAACTCGGCGGGACCGGCGCCGCGCGCCAGGTCGGCCGCGCTTTCGGCATAGCCCATCATCACATTCGGGCCGCGATATACCAGCTCACCCGGCTGGTCGGCGGCCGTCACCGGCGTGCCGTCTTCCTCGACCAGTTCAAAGGCGCCGCCGGGTACGGGGACGCCGATGCAGTCCGGGTTCTCGCTCAATTGCGCTGGCGGCACATAGGCCATGCGCGGCGCAGCCTCGGTCTGGCCATACATGACGAACATCTGCTTGCCCTGCGCGCGCGCCCAGTCGGCGTAAGCGAGCACGCGCTCGGCCGGCAGGCGGCCGCCAGCCTGGGTCAGGTAGCGCAACGCGGGATAACGGCGCTGGCGGAAGCCGATCCGTTCCAGCACATCGAAGCTGAAAGGCACGCCAGCCAGCGAAGTGGCGCCCTCGGCCTCGAAACGCTGCCAGAACTCGTCCTGGGCCACCGAGTACTCGCTCAGCAGCACGGTGGCACCCACCGCGAGATGGGAATTCAGTACGGACATCCCGTAGGAATAAAACAACGGTAGCGCCGTGATAGCCTTATCCGTGCTCAAAATGCCCAAATATTCAGCAATGGCCAGCGCATTTTTTTCGATATTTGTCAGCGACAAACGGACCAGTTTCGGGCAGCCGGTGCTGCCCGATGTCGACAGAAGGAGACAAAGCTCGGGATGCAGGGCTGCTTCCCTTGCTCCCGGTAAAGCTTGAAACGCCCAGCCGCCGTGCTCGCTTTCGCGGAACACCAGGCCTGCCTGGAAGATCTCGGCAATACGGGAATCGCGTGCGGTGGAGCCGGGTTCGGCCAGTACCACGGGCCAGCCGCGGCGCAGGCAAGCCAGATAGGCGCAGACGCATTCGATGCGGTTGGCAGCCTCGACAATAACCAGCTGGCGCGGCCCCTGCAGGGCGGTGGCGGCGCGGTCGGCAGCGGCGGCCAATTGGGCGTAGGACCAGAAGCAGCCGTCATCGGCCACGATCGCCAAGCGCGTCCCAAAGGATTCCAGCCGTACTGCAAACGTCGTATCCGTCATTTGCCAGCCTCCGCAGCTGCTGTATTATTTTAGTGTCATAAAGACAATTTAACACCAGCCGTTGTAGCGAAGTCAACAAATCATTTACGTTCCATAGTGGTAATTTTGGGTCTATAATCGCGGGTTTGGCGAGTGATTGCGCGCCGACGTGCAAAAACGAGAACGCCAACCGCCACCAGTTTCGATCTTTGTACTAAGGAAATCATGAGCGACGCACATAACGAACACGAATCCGCTATCAGAACGCCTAAGCAACTCGTTGCTGCCGTGGTAGGCTTCTTCCTCATCACTGTTCTCGGGATTGCCCTGCTGGTGCAATTCGTGACCCAGGAAAAACTCACCGGCCACGGTTCCGACAGCCAGTCCTCCGAAGCCCTCGCCGCCCGCCTGAAGCCGGTTGGCGACATCGACTACACCCTGAAAGACAGCAACGCGCCGAAAGTGCTGCAGACCGGCGAAGCCATCTACACCTCCACTTGCGCAGCCTGCCATGGCAGCGGCGCAGCCGGCGCCCCGAAAGTGGGCGACAACGGCTCCTGGAGCAGCCGTCTGGCCCAAGGCGAAGCCACCATCCTCAAGCACGCCATCGAAGGTCTGCGCGCCATGCCAGCCAAAGGCGGCAACCCGGATCTGGACGATGTGGAAGTGGCCCGCGCCGTGGTCTTCATGGCCAACAAATCCGGCGGCAATCTGAAAGAACCCGCAGTGCCGGCACCGGCAGCTGCCCCGGCCGAAGAAAAGAAAGAATAAGTCTTCGCCGCCATAAAAAAACCGCTCATCCGAGCGGTTTTTTTTCGTCCCTATGCAATCCACTACAGCTGAACCCGTGTCCACCTTGGGGTCAGACCCCAATCGGACACGGGCTCAACTGAGGGCTTACCAGATGATGACGCGGTCTTTCGGGGCCAGGTACATCTTGTCGCCAGGTTTCACGCCGAAGGCGTCGTAGAAGCCGGGCTGGTTGCGCATGGTGCCGTTGGCGCGGTACTTGCCTGGGGAGTGCGGGTCGGTCTTGATCTGCACAATCTGGGCTTGTTCACGCATCTTGCTGCGCCATACCTGGGCGAAGCCCATGAAGAAGCGCTGGTCGCCAGTCAGGCCGTCGATGACCGGCGCTTTCTTGCCTTTCAGGGACAGCTTGTAAGCCTTGTAGGCGATCGCCACGCCGGAGTTGTCGGCAATGTTCTCGCCCAGGGTCAGCTCGCCGTTGACGTTGTAGCCTGGCAGCGGGCTGAAGGCGCTGTACTGCTTGACCAGCTGGCCGGTCTTCTTCTCGAAGTTCTTGTGGTCGGCGGCGCTCCACCAGTCGCGCAGATTGCCGTCGCCGTCGTACTGGGCGCCCTGGTCGTCGAAGCCGTGGCTGATTTCGTGGCCGATCACGCCGCCGATGGCGCCGTAGTTCATGGCGTCATCCGCGTTGGCGTCGAAGAACGGCGGCTGCAGGATCGCGGCCGGGAAGACGATCTCGTTCATCTCCGGGTTGTAGTAGGCGTTCACGGTTTGCGGCGTCATGCCCCACTCGTCGCGGTCGATCGGCTTGCCGAGCTTGTTCAGCTCCTTGTTGTAGTCGAACTCATTGGAACGCTTGACGTTGCCCAGCAGGTCGTCGCGCTGCACGTTCAGCGCAGCGTAGTCGCGCCATTTGTTCGGGTAGCCGATCTTGGTGGTGAACTTGGCCAGCTTGGCTTGCGCCTCTTTCTTGGTGGCCGGGGTCATCCAGTCCAGCTTATTGATGCTTTGCTTGTAGGCCAGCAGCAGGTTCTTCACCAGCTCTTCCATGCGCGCCTTGTTGGCGGCCGGGAAGTGCTGCTCGACGTAGATCTTGCCGATGCTTTCGCCCAGCGCGCCTTCGGTCACTTCCACGCCGCGCTTCCAACGTGGACGGTTCTCGGTCACGCCGCTCAGCGCCGTGCCGTAGAAGGCGAAGTTGGCGTCGACGAAGGATTTCGACAGGTAAGGCGCAGCGGCGCGCACGGTCTGCCATTGGAAGTAGGACTTCAGGGTTTCCAGCGGAGTGGCGGCCAGCAGGCCGTCCAGCGCTTTCAGATAGGTAGGCTGGCTGACGATCACATAATCGACCTTGCCGGCGATGCCGGTGGCTTTCAGATAGCTGTTCCAGTCGAAATTGGCCATCAGCTCCGGTAGCTTCTTCAGCTCAACCTTGTTGTAGGCCTTGACCGGATCGCGCAGTTCGACCTTGGTCCACTGGATTTTCGCCAGCTCGGTTTCGAAGGCAACGATGGCCTTGGCGTTGGCGGCGGCATTGGCGTCGCCGGCCAGGGCCAGCATCTGTTCCACATGCTTGCCGTATTTGGCCAGGGTGTCGGCCAGCTTGGCGTCGTCGGCTTTCAGGTAGTAGTCGCGGTCAGGCATGCCCAGGCCGTCCTGGAAGAGATCGGCCACATACTTGGTCGAATCCTTGTTGTCCTGGTGGATGCCGAAGCCGAACGGGGAATGCACGCCATTGCGCACGGCGGCAGCCAGCAGCAGCGGCAGTTCCCTCTTGTCCTTGATCGCGGCGATGCGGTCCAGATCGGCCTTCACCGGGGCGATGCCCAGCTGTTCCAGGCGCGCTTCGTCCATGAAGCTGGCGTAGAAGTCGCCGATGCGCTTGGCGTCGGCGCCATTGGCCTTGGCGGCCGATTCTTCGATGATGGCGCGCAGCTGCGGCTGGATATCGTCGCGCAGCTTGGCGAAGGTGCCCCAGCTCGACTTATCGGCCGGGATTTCGGTGGTGGACAGCCATTTGCCGTTCAGGTGAACGAAGAAGTCGTCTTGCGAACGCACGGCCGCATCGATGAACTGGGTATCGATGCCGGAGCCGAGGTTTTTTGCCGCGCTGACGGCAGCCTTGCTGGCAACGGCGCTGGTGGCGCCTTCCGCCGCAACTGCTGCGCTGGATACGCCAGCCAGCAGGCTCAAGGTCAATGCACTTAACAGATGTCGTTTCACTGATATTTCCCCTCTAGTTTTAGACAGTGGTTTTCTCGGACTTTTGCCGAGCTGACGACTCTAGCACAGTGCAACAGGCATGAATAACAAAAAGACCACGGGATGTGGTCTTTTTGTAGAGGGCCGGCTCGGTTAAGCCGGTTTTAATTTATACGCTTATTTATATATGCGCTTACCAGATGATGACGCGCTGTTCCGGCGCCACATACATCTTGTCGCCCTGCTTCACGCCGAAAGCTTCGTAGAAGCCAGGCTGGTTAACCACCGTGCCGTTGGCGCGGAACTGGCCCGGCGAATGCGGATCGGTTTTCACCTGCATGATCTGCTGCGGTTCCAGCATCTTGCTGCGCCATACCTGGCCAAAGCCCATGAAGAAGCGCTGCTCGCCCGTCAGGCCGTCGATCACCGGCGCCGGCTGGCCATTCAGCGACAGCTTGTACGCCTTGTAAGCGACGGCGATGCCGGAGTTGTCGGCGATGTTCTCGCCCAGGGTCAGCTCGCCGTTGACGTTATAGCCGGGCAGCGGGCTGTAGGCGCTGTACTGCTTGACCAGGGCGTCGGTCTTGGCCTTGAAGTTGGCCTTGTCCGCGGCCGTCCACCAGTCGCGCAGATTGCCGTCGCCGTCGGACTGGCTGCCCTTGTCGTCGAAGCCGTGGCTGATTTCGTGGCCGATCACGGCGCCGATGGCGCCATAGTTGACGGCATCGTCGGCGCGCGCGTCGAAGAAGGGCGGCTGCAGGATGGCGGCCGGGAACACGATCTCATTGGCGGTGGAACGGTAGTAGGCGTTCACCGTTTGCGGCGTCATGCCCCACTCTTCGCGGTCGATCGGCTTGCCCAGCTTGTTCAGATTGCGCTGGAAGGAGAACAGCTCGGCGCGGCGCATATTGCCAGCCAGGTCGCCCGCGCTGAATTGCAGGGCCGAGTAGTCGCGCCATTTGTTCGGGTAGCCGATCTTGTAGGTGAACTTGGACAGCTTGGCTTGCGCTTCCTGCTTGGTCTCCGCTCCCATCCAGTCCAGCGTGTCGATGCTCTGCTTGTAAGCCGCCAGCAGGTTCTGCACCAGATGCTCCATGCGCTCCTTGCGCTCGGCCGGGAAGTATTTGGCCACATACAGCTTGCCCAGGCCTTCGCCGATGGCGCCTTCCACCACGCTCACGCCGCGCTTCCAGCGTGGCGGCTGCTCCTTGGTGCCGGAGATGACGGTGCCGTAGAAGGCGAAGTTCTCGTCGGCGAAAGCCTTGGACAGATATGGCGCGGCGTCGCGCAGCAGCTGCCATTCGAAGTAGGCTTTCCAGGTGGCGAGCGGGGTATCCTGCACGATCTTGTCGAGGGCGCTGAAGTAGCTCGGCTGGCTGACGATCACATAATCGGTCTTGCCCGACACGCCGGTGCTGGCCAGCGCGCCTTTCCAGTCATAGGCCGGCGCCAGCGCAGCCAGTTCGGCGAAGCTCTTCTTGTTGTAGCGCTTGACCGGATCGCGGTTGTCGACCTTGGACCACTGCACCTCCGCCATCGCGGTTTCCAGCGCCAGAATCGCCTTGGCCTTGGCTGGCGCATCCTTCACGCCGGCCAGGCCCAGGATCTTGGCGACGTGGGCTTCGTACTTGAGGCGCACGTCGGCCAGCTTGGCATCGTCTTTTTTCAGGTAGTAGTCGCGGTCGGGCAGACCCAGGCCGCTTTGCGACAGGTAGACGGCGTAACGCGTCGATTCGCGCGCATCCTGGCTGATGTAGAAGCCGTAAGGCACGGCCACGCCGATCTGGTTCATGTGGGCGATCAGCGCCGGCAGGCCTTTCTTGTCCTTCAGGCTGCGGATGCGGCTGAACTCACCGGCCAGCGGACGCACGCCGGCCTTTTCCAGCTTGGCTTCGTCCATATAGCTGGCGTACAGGTCGGCGATCTTCTGCTCTTCGGTGCCGGCCTTGTGCTTTTTCGTCTGCAGCTCTTCAATCAGGCCGCGCAGCTGCGGCAGGGTGTCGTCGCGCAGCTTGGCGAAGGAACCCCAGCTCGATTTGTCGGCCGGGATCACGGCGGTCTTCAGCCACTGGCCGTTCAGGTGCATGAAGAAGTCATCCTGAGCGCGCACACTGGAATCGATGTACTGGGTTTCGATGCCGGACAGCGGGGCGTCGGCGGCGTGGGCGAAAGCGGCCGTGAGGCTCAGGGCCAGGGTCGTCAGCAGATAAGACTTCTTCACTTGTATTCTCTCCGTTTGTATTGTCAGTTCGATCAGAACTTGGTTTCCAGCTTGATACTCCACACCCGGTAGGTGGGATTCAGCGAGTCCGAGGTAATGGACAGGCCCTTAGCGTACATCAGATTATGACCGAGCGAATCGTCGGCCAGCAAGTTCGCGGCCGAGAAGCGCAGCTGGGTGCGGGCATCGAACTTCCACAGCGCGTACATATCCAGCACGCGTTTCGGGCCGGTTTCCACGGTCTGGGTCTGGCTGGTCTGGATGCGCACTGAGGGCGTCCAGTTATAGCTGCCGCCCAGGGTCAGCGGGATATCCTTCATGCGGTAGTCCAGGCCCAGATTGGCGGTCTGCTTGGCTTGCTGGTCAAGGCGGTTGTCCGGGCCGGGAATGCCGTCCACCTTCGACCAGAAGCGGCTGTAATTGCTGCGGAAGTCGATATTCGGCGCATCCTCCATCAGCTCGCGCAGCGAGAACTTGGCTTCCAGTTCGATGCCGCTGGTGCGGGCGTGGCCGACGTTGGTGGGCATGGAGACCCAGTGCAAGCCATCGGCCATCTGCTTTTGCGTCACTTCGCGGCGGATCAGGTTATCGATATCGCGCACGAAACCGCTGACGCTGACGATGCCGCTGCGGCCCAGGTAGTGCTCATACGCGATATCCAGGCCGGTCGCCAGCTCCGGTTTCAGGTCGGGATTGCCGACGCGGTCCGGGCGGTCCGGGCGGTTCACGCCGCGCGATGGCGTGGGCGCGGCGATCAGATCCTGCACATTGGGCGACTTGTAGCTCTTGGTGAGGCTCATGCGCACCTGGTCTTTCTCAAAACCGGGAATGCGCCAGACGCCGTGCAGCAGCGGGCTGAATACCTTGCTGGTATTGCTGATGCTGCCGGCGCTGCCGCTGCTACGCTCACTGCTGGTGCGGATGCCTTCCCAGCGCGCGCCCATATACACCGCCCATTGCGGCGTGATGTCCCACTCGTCCTGGGCGAAGAAAGCGACGCGGCGGGTATCGGCGTTCAGGTTGTCGCCGGATTCGGCGAATTGCGGCTTGCCGTCCTTGTCCACCGACACCTTGGTCTGCTCGCGGTGGCTGCTTTCCAGATCCCAGCCGGCGGCCAGCAAATGGCCCTGGCCCAGCGGCGACGTATATTTGCCGCCGGTGCTGAAATTGCGGTCGCGCGTGGAATCGGTGTCGGTGAAGCGGTCCAGCAGATTGCCGCTGCCGTCGAATTCCGTACGCTGCGAATCGCTATTGCGCTTGCCGATACCGCCGCCGAATTTCACGTCCAGCTTGGCCGCGCCGTCCAGCTTATGGAGCCAGTTGCCGAAGCCGCGCAGGAAGGTCATGCTGGAATGGGCCTGCTGGGTAAAGGCGTTGTACTCCGGAGCGTCCTTGCCGATGGGCTGATCCAGCGTGCCTTTCGAGCCGGTGTCGCCGCGGCTGGCCATCAGGAAGGGCTGGATGTTCAGCGTGTCGCCGTTCTCGAATTTGTAGGAGATGCGCGGCGCCAGATGCAGATTCTTCGAATTGCCCGAGCTTTCATCCTGCAGCAGCTGTTCGCGCTGCACGGTGCCGTCGTCGAGGATATCGCGGCTGATGCTGCGGCCGCCCTTGTCCTGGCTGCGGTGCTGGCCGAGGGAGCCGGACAGGGTATAGCTGAGGGCACCGATCTTGCCCGGCAAGGTCACGGACAGATTCGGCGAATGCAGGCCTTCCTCGATCGAATCGGTCAGCTTGACCTGGATATCGCGCTGCTGATAACCATCGCGCAGCACGATATTGATGGTGCCGGCGATGGCGCGCGCACTATGCTCGGCCACCGGGCCGCGCATCACCTCGATGCGCTCGACCTGGTCGGGCGACAGCGACTCCATCGAAAAACCGGCCGGCGGACGCTCGCCGTTCAGCAGAATCTGCGTATAGCCGCTGCCCAGGCCACGCATGCGCACATCGCCGCCGCGGCCGGGGCGGCCGCCGATGGTCACGCCCGGCAGGCGCTTGAGCACATCGCCCAGGCTGGTGTCGCCATTGCGGTCCAGCTCCTCGCGGCCATAAATCTGCTTGCCGGCGGTCGAGTTGCGACGTTCATCCATATCGCTCTGGCGGCCGCCGCTGACGGTCACCTGCGGAATCACCTTACCGTCAGACCCCATCGCCGACGGCGCGCTGGCCTTCACGCTGCCCTTGGCTGGAGAGGAAGCAGCGGAAGGCGCCTCAGCGGGCGCGGAATCGGCAGGCTGCTGCTGGGCCTGTGCCGTCGCCGCGCTCAGAACAGCAGCGCAGGCAAAAGGGATCAGTTTGCTCATGGATACTCAAGAAAGGACGCCGTGCGGCCTGGCTGGCAGAAAGCTGGCTCGGAAAAAGGTTGCCGCGCCCGCATTTTAAGCGCCCCACCGCCCGCCAAGCCGCCCCAAGCACCGATTTTTACTTTTCGATACACAGCCGCCACTTTGACATTTCTCAACAAATGTCCAACCGTGGTGCCTGACACCAGAGTCGGACATTGTTTGCGCTAGATCAAGGAATGTCTAACCTTGGTGTCAGGCACCAGGGCTGGACATTGTTTGATTTGGCGCAAAGCGTGACGGCGTCAGCTGCCGGGGCGGGCGGGGCGGCTGTCGCGGTGGTGGCCGCTGCGGTGCTCACCGCCGTCGGCTTTGGGGCCGGCGGCGCGCGGGGCTGCGTCAGGCTGGCGCTGCAGTTGTTCGCTGAGGAAGGTGGCGACGGCGCGGCGCTGGCTGTCGTCGAGGGCGTCGTTGAGCTGGAGCCACCATTCGCGCAGCTGCTTGTCTTCGCTGGCGGTCGTGGCGGCTTCGCTGTCGATGGCGCTGCTCAGCTCGCGCAGTTCGACATCCTTGCCGTCGAGCGACTGGCGGGTGGCCGCTTGCAGGCGCTCGCGGCGCGCCTGCCGCTCGCGCAGCAGGGCCTTGCTGCGGCCCTCAATCTGCTGCCACAGGGTTTGCTGGTTGGCGTTGAGCTGCAGGGACTTCTTCAGCTCAGCCGCCATCATGATCAGGTCGTCGCTGCGCATGTCCATCAGCGGCGTGGCGTGGGCCGCGCTGCCCAGCAGGGCCAGTCCCAGCACGCCGGCGCGCAAGCTTTTCAAAATGAAAACAGAAGACATTTTTGCTCCGTGCAAAAAAAAGCCTGCGCGGGAACGCAGGCAGAAAACCACTTCAGGGTAGAGAGAAATTACGGATTCAGTGTAGGTGCAGCCTGGCGCGCTTTCCGCTTTTCTTACAAATGCTTACTCTCGTAAATCTTCGCCATATGCGCGCTTACAAATCGCAATATTGACCGGTGACTATCGTGTTAGCGTAAAGCGTGGCTTAAGCAGGATTTATTACACTTGGGCTACTACGCTTGCTGAGAATCAGGTTTATACTGAATTTACCGGCGGCCGCGTGACCGCTGCGCACGACACAGGTGACACATGGGCAAGAAACTCAATAATGCCGGGCTGATCGGGCTCGGGGTGGTGGCCGGCATGGCCGTCTCCATGCAGTTTTCAGCGATGGCGCAGAAGCCCGGCGAACCCGTGCTTCCGCTGGATGAGCTGCGCCAGCTGGCCGATGTGTATGGCCTGATCAAATCCGATTATGTCGAGCCGGTCGAGGATAAGCAGCTGCTGACCCAGGCCATTTCCGGCATGGTCGCCTCGCTCGATCCGCATTCTGCTTATCTCGACAAGAAGGCTTACGCCGAGCTGCGCGAAGGCTCGCAGGGCAAGTTCGTCGGCCTGGGCATCGAGATCGGCCAGAGCGACGATGGCTATATCAAGATCGTGTCGCCGATCGAGGATTCGCCGGCCTACCGCGCCGGCATCAAGGCGGGCGACCTGATCACCCGTCTCGACTCGACGCCGGTCAAGGGCTTGAGCCTGGACGAATCGATCAAGAAGATGCGCGGCGAACCGCGCACCAAGGTCACGCTGACCATCCTGCGCAAGGATGAGCCGCAGCCGCTGGTGTTCAATATCGTGCGCGAGGAAATCCACCAGAAAAGCGTGAAGGGCAAGATTGTCGAATCGGGCTATGCCTGGCTGCGCGTGGCGCAGTTCCAGGAGCCGACGGTCGATGACCTGGCGGCCAAGATCAGCGATCTGTATCGGCAAGACCCGCATCTGAAAGGCATGGTGCTCGATCTGCGCAACGATCCGGGCGGCGTGCTGCAAGGCGCCATCGGTGTGGCGGCGGCCTTCCTGCCCAAGGATACGGCCATCGTGTCCACCAATGGCCAGTTGCCCGACTCCAAACAGACCTTCTACGGCCGCGCCGAGTATTACAGCCTGCGCAGCGATGGCGACGCCCTGGCCAAACTGCCGGAAGCGGTGAAGCAGGTGCCGCTGGTGGTGCTGGTCAATACCGGTTCCGCGTCCGCCTCCGAGATCGTGGCCGGCGCGCTGCAGGACTACAAGCGCGCCACCATCATCGGCAGCCAGACTTTCGGCAAGGGTTCGGTGCAGACCATCCGCCAGCTCAGCGCCGACACGGCCGTGAAGCTGACCACGGCGCGCTATTACACGCCGAACGGCCGCTCGATCCAGGCCAAGGGCATCGTGCCCGATCTGGCGGTGGACGAGAACGAGGACGGCGACGGCTTGAACAGCCTGCGCATGCGCGAAGCCGACCTGGAAAAGCATCTGTCCAATGACCGCGAGCAGGAGAGCGGCAAGGCCAAGCGCGATGAAATGGAAGAGCAGATCCGCATCCTGGCGCTGGAGAAGAAACGCAAGCCGCTGGAATACGGCGGCACGGAAGACTTCCAGCTGCGTCAGGCGCTGAACCATCTGAAAGGCTTGCCGGTGCAACTGGCCAAGGGCGAGTCGAAGCTGGTACAAGCCGACCTGCCACCCAAGGGCAAGGCGAAAAAATGAGCCATACTGTTTATATAAACAGTCTTTGAGCATGGCAGAACAATTAGACGGCGCCCTCGGGGCGCCGTTTTTCATGGGCGCTTTGGGGTAAAATCAGCCCCATTGCTGGGCTTTCGCCCATTATCAGATCTGAAAGCTTAATCATGAAACAAGCCGTCATCAGCGGTACCGGCCTCTTTACTCCTCCCCACTCCATCTCCAACGAAGAACTGGTCATCTGCTTCAACGCTTATGTTGAGCAGTTCAATGCCGACAATGCCGCCGCCATCGCGGACGGCAGCGTCACGGCGCTGGAACCGTCCAGCGCCGCCTTTATCGAAAAGGCTTCCGGCATCAAAGCCCGCTTCGTGATGGAAAAGGA
Organism: Massilia sp. BJB1822; assembly: GCF_013369485.1. Classification (GTDB taxonomy): domain Bacteria; phylum Pseudomonadota; class Gammaproteobacteria; order Burkholderiales; family Burkholderiaceae_D; genus Rugamonas. The sequence continues at coordinate 562,875 of NZ_JABWEB010000001.1, read as the reverse complement.
GGGCATTCTCGATCCGCAGCGCATGGTGCCGCGCATCCCCGAGCGCGCCGATGAAGAGCTGTCGCTGCAGGCCGAGATTTGCGTCAAAGCCGCGCAGCAGGCGCTCGACCGCGCCGGCCGCGCGCCGGCCGACATCGATATGGTGCTGGTGGCCTGCTCGAATATGCAGCGCGCTTACCCGGCCATGGCGGTCGAGGTGCAGCAGGCGCTGGGCATCGATGGTTATGGTTTCGACATGAACGTGGCCTGCTCCTCGGCCACCTTCGGCATCCAGACCGCCGTCGCCGCCGTGCAGAGCGGCCAGGCGCGCGCCGTGCTGGTACTCAATCCTGAAATCACCAGCGGCCACCTGAACTGGCGCGACCGCGACAGCCACTTCATCTTCGGCGATGCCTGCACCGCCATCGTGATCGAAGCGGCCGACAGCGCCGTCTCCAAGCACCAGTTCGCGATCCTCGACACCAAGCTGAAAACGGCCTTCTCCAACAATATCCGCAACAACTTCGGTTTCATGAACCGCTTCGACGAAAGCGGCATCGGCCAGGCCGACAAGCTGTTCCGCCAGCAGGGCCGCAAGGTGTTCAAGGAAGTCTGCCCGATGGCCGCCGAGACCATCAAGAACGCCATCGCCAACGCCGGCCTGGAGATCGCGCAAGTACAGCGCTACTGGCTGCACCAGGCCAATCTGAATATGAACCTGCTGATTTCGCGCATGATCCTGGGCCGCGACGCCGAGCCGCAGGAAGCGCCGGTGATTCTCGACACCTACGCCAACACCTCCTCGGCCGGCTCCATCATCGCCTTCCATAAATACCAGGACGATATGCCGGCCGGTGCGCACGGCGTCATCTGCTCCTTCGGCGCCGGCTACTCGATCGGCAGCGTGGTCGTACGCAAGCTCTAAGATCGTTCCGCGGCTGAGCCCGTGTCCACCTTGGGGTCTGACCCCAAGGTGGACACGGGCTCAGCAAAAAATCGGGCATTTTTCCTTCCCGGTTTATACTCTTTGCGGCTGGCATCCGCCATCCGCAACGAATATGGAAGGAACCCACCCTGCATGCCCCATGACGTCCCCCTGATTACCACGATCGCCGCCGCGCTGGGCTTTGGCCTGGTGTTCGGCTTTATTGCGACCCGCCTCAAGCTGCCGGCCCTGGTCGGCTATCTGGCGGCCGGCATCCTGCTCGGCCCAGCCACGCCCGGCATGGTGGCCGATGCGGAACTGGCTGGCCAGCTGGCCGAAATCGGCGTGATGCTGATGATGTTCGGCGTCGGTCTGCACTTTTCGCTCGACGATTTATGGGAAGTCAGACGGGTCGCCCTGCCCGGCGCGCTGCTGCAGATTACGGCGGCGACGGTCATGGGCATGGGGCTGGCGTGGTATTGGGACTGGAGCATAGGCGGAGGCCTGGTCTTCGGCCTGGCGCTGTCGGTGGCGAGCACGGTGGTGCTGCTGCGGGCGCTGGAAGAACGCGGCATCCTCGATTCCTTCAACGGCCGCATCGCGGTCGGCTGGCTGGTGGTGGAGGATCTGGTCACGGTGCTGGTACTGGTGCTGCTGCCGCCGCTGGCCGGTTCGCTGGGCGGCACGCCCCTGCCCGGACAGGCTGAAACCAGCCTGCTGACAACCATGGCCATCACCCTGGGCCAGGTCGGCGCCTTCATCGCCTTCATGCTGCTGGTGGGACGCAAACTCTTCCCCTGGATTCTGTGGCAGGTGGCGCGCACCGGTTCGCGCGAGCTGTTCACCCTGTGCGTGATCGCCGCCGCGCTGGGCATCGCCTATGCGGCCACCAAGCTGTTTGGCATTTCCTTCGCGCTGGGCGCCTTCTTCGCCGGCATGGTGCTGCGCGAATCGGAGCTGAGCCACCGCGCGGCCGAGGAATCGCTGCCGCTGCGCGACGCGTTTGCTGTGCTATTCTTCGTCTCGGTCGGCATGCTGTTCGACCCGGCCATCCTGATGCAGAAACCCTTGCAGGTGCTGGCGGTGGTGGTCATCATCGTCTTCGGCAAATCGCTGGCGGCCTTCCTGCTGGTGCTGCTGCTGCGCTATCCGGCCAAGACCGCGCTGATGGTATCGGCCAGCCTGGCGCAGATCGGCGAGTTTTCCTTCATCCTGGCCGCGCTGGGCATGGCGCTGGGGCTGATGCCGCAGGAAGGGCAAAGCCTGATCCTGGCGGGCGCCATCATCTCCATCGCGCTCAATCCCGTGGTGTTTGCCCTTACCGGCCCGCTGGAACGCTGGTTCGGCAAGGACAAAGCCCTGGCCGCCAAATTCGACCGCAGCGCCGACCCGCTGGCCGAACTGCCGATGAGCACCGCATCCACCAAACTGGCCGACCAGGTGGTGCTGGTCGGCTATGGCCGCGTCGGACGGCGCATTGCCGAGACGCTGACCGCGCAAGGCATCCACTTTGTCGTGGCGGAACAAAACCGCGAGGTCGTCGACCAGTTGCGCCAGCAAGGCGTGCCGGCGGTGGCGGGCAATGCCGGCGAACCAGCGGTGCTGATCCAGGCACACATCGCGCGCGCCCGCATGCTGGTGATTGCCACGCCCGACACCTTCCACGTACGCGCCATGATCGAAACCGCGCGCGCGCTCAATCCCAACATCCGCACTGTCGTCCGCACCCACAGCGATGAAGAAGCCGAATTGCTGAAACGCGAACGCGCCGGCCAGATCTTCATCGGCGAGCAGGAACTGGCCAAAGGCATGTCGGCCCATATCCTCCACGAGTTCCAGACCACCCACCACCACTGATCTGCTCCAATAAAAAATCCCCCTGGCGACTGGCGCCAGGGGGATTTTTTTATGCAGCGCACAGACTTAGAGGCTGGCGGCGAGTTCGGCGCCTTCCTTGATGGCGCGTTTGGCGTCGAGCTCGGAAGCCAGGGAGGCGCCGCCGATTTTGTGGAAGCGGGGGCCGCTTGCCGCCGGTGCTTCGGGCATCAGGTCGGCAAGGCTGAGCTGGCCGGCGCAGATCACGACATTGTCGACGGCGAGCAGGCGTTCTTCGCCGCCCACCGTGATATGCAGGCCGTGGTCGTCGATTTTGTTGTACTGCACGCCGGCGAGCATGACGACGCCGTTGCGCGCCAATACGGCGCGGTGGACCCAGCCGGAGGTCTTGCCCAGCCCTGCTCCGGGCTTGCTGGTTTTGCGCTGCAGCAGATAGAGCTGGCGTACCGGTTCGCCGGCAACGGGCGGCACCAGGCCGCCGCCGCTGCGGGCGTGCAGGTCGACGCCCCATTCGGCGGTCCAATGCGATACCGCCAAGGGCAGTTCGTGCGATGGATTGTGCAGCAGGTATTCGCCGACGTCGAAGCCGATGCCGCCCGCGCCAATAATGGCAACACGCTTGCCGACAGGTTTCTTGTCGCGCAGGACGTCGAGGTAGGACAGTACTTTCGGATGTTCGATGCCTTCGATCGCCGGCTTGCGCACCTGGATGCCGGTGGCGACGATCACGTCGTCATAGCCGCCGGCCAGCAGCTCGTCGCGCGTGACGCGCTGGCCCAGTTTCAGCTTGACGCCTGTGAGTTCGATCTTGCGGCGGAAATAGCGCAGGGTTTCGGCGAATTCCTCCTTGCCGGGGATTTGCATGGCGACCTTGAACTGGCCGCCCACGCTGTCGCTGGCGTCGAACAGGGTGACGTCGTGGCCGCAGTCGGCTGCCACCGTCGCCGCCGACATGCCGGCCGGCCCGGCGCCCACCACGGCGACTTTGCGCGGCGTGGTTTTGCGGGTGTAGACCAGCTCCGTTTCATGGCAGGCGCGCGGGTTGACCAGGCAGCTGGCGCGCTTGTTCTGGAAGGTGTGGTCGAGGCAGGCCTGGTTGCAGCCGATGCAGGTGTTGATTTCGTCGGCGCGGCCTTGGCCGGCTTTGTTCACCAGCTCGGGATCGGCCAGGAAGGGGCGCGCCATGGACACCATATCGGCATCGCCGCGCGCCAGGATGTCTTCCGCTTCGCCCGGCATATTGATGCGGTTGGACGCCACCACGGGAATGCTGACTTCCTTGCGCAGCCGTCCGGCCACGCTGGCAAAAGCGGCGCGCGGCACCGAGGTGACGATGGTGGGCACGCGCGCTTCATGCCAACCGATGCCGGTGTTCAGGATGGTGGCGCCGGCCTGCTGCAATGCCTTGGCAACTGCCACCACCTCTTCCCATGTATTGCCGCCTTCGACCAGATCGAGCAGGGAGTGGCGGTACATGATGATGAAATTCGTGCCGACGGCGGCGCGGATGCGGCGCACGATTTCCACCGGCAGGCGCATGCGGTTTTCGATGCTGCCGCCCCAGCTGTCCGTGCGCAGATTGGTGCGGGCGCACAGGAACTGGTTGAGCAGATAGCCTTCGCTGCCCATCACTTCGACGCCGTCGTAGCCGGCCTTCTGCGCCAGGCGCGCGCAGCGCACGTAGTCGCGGATGGTGGCTTCGATGCCCGCCTCCGTCAGGGGGCGCGGCTTGAAGGGCGAGATCGGCGATTTCTTGCCGGAGGCGGACACCACCAGCGGCTGATAGCCATAGCGGCCCGCGTGCAGGATCTGCATCAGGATTTTGCCGCCCTCTTCGTGCACGGCGCTGGTGACGCGGCGGTGGTTCAGCACATCGCCGATAAAGTTCATGGTGCCGCCGAAGGGCAGCAGCCAGCCCTGGCGATTGGGCGAGATGCCGCCCGTGACGATCAGCCCTACCCCGCCCTTGGCGCGCTCGCGGTAGAAGGCGGCCAGCTTGCCATAATTGAAGAAGCGGTCCTCAAGGCCGGTATGCATGGAACCCATGATGACGCGGTTGCGCAGGGTGGTAAAGCCCAGGTCGAGGGGGGCAAGCAGGTGGGGGTAGCTGGTTGTCATGGTTTATCGTGATCGTTCTGTGCGCTGGCTAACAGTGGAGGCGTGCGGCGCTTGTATTCTGCCACCAGTTCCCTTACGCTGGGAGAATGAAGCCTCTACTCTTGTTATTGCTTTTTGGTTTAGTCGCACCCGCCCCCAGCCCGGCGCAGGCAACAAGGCTGGACCCGCCCAAACTGGAAGTGTCGGTCAGCCGCGTGAATCTGGACGCCCTGCATATGTATGAGGTGGGTGCCAGCGGCACCGTGCAGGCATCGCCAGCCAGTGTCTGGAAGGTGTTGACCAGCTATGACAAGATGGATGAATTCGTGCCCGACCTGCAGTCCTGCCGTGTGCTCTCGCGCAATGGCAATGAGGTGATCATCGAGCAGTTTGGCACGGCGCGCTTTCTGTTCATGTCCAAATCCATCCACCTGATCGTGCGCGCCACCGAGCAGCCCATGTCGGCCATCGACATTGCGCTGATTTCGGGCGATATGAAGCATTACGAATCGCGCTGGGAGCTGCAGCCAGTGCCGGAAACGGGCGGCACGCGGGTGGTCTACAGCGGCCGCATGATCCCCAATTTCTATGTGCCCGGCTTACTAGGGACGAACATCATCCGCGGCGACATCGAGCGGATGATGGTCGCCGTGCTCTCGCGCCTGGATAAACGCGAGCAGTGATCCGTTTGGATCAGGCGGGGTAGTAGTCCTGCGAACGCAGCTCAGCGAAATTCTCCAGACTGCCGATGCGGATCACCACCGGGTTCAGGCTGAGTTGACTCTGCATGGCGCGCCAGGCGAATTGCCATTCCTGTTCAACTTCATCCTGCGCCCCCTTGGTGAAGGCGGCGCCCAGGGCGGCGCGCGCGCCGTATTCGACGGCGCCGTCGATGCCGGCCCAATTCGGCAGCGCGCGCTGCACGGCGCGGTGGATGCGCTCTCCGAATTCCTCGGTATTGTGGATGACCAGGCAGCTGTCGGCGCCGAAATGGGCGAACAGCTCGCGGTCCCAGGCTTGCGAGAAGCTCAGGGTCAGGAAGCCGTTGGCCGGGCGCAGCACGAACTGTCCCGTCGTCAAGGCCTGTTCAAGTTCGCTGCGCGGGCCGTAACGGTGCAGGGTCGGGGGGCGTTGGTAGTCGTGCATGGTGTTTCTTTACTCTTTATTGGGGCTGAGGACGGCGCTGGCCGTACCGGTATCGCTAGCTGTGCGTGGCGTATGGCGGACATGCCGGTGCGAGAGCATGAAGGATGAGGCAATGAAGATCTCGCGCAGCAGATACACAAAGCTTCCGATCAAGGTGCCCATGGCGATCACGAACAGTCCGGCCACATACTTGTCCAGCGCCACATTGGTGGTGTCGCCGACGAACAGCAATGCAATCACGATGCAGACCAGCAGGCCGCAGGCGGTTGAAAGCGCAATGGCAACATTGATTAAATGCGAACGCTTGTAGAGGATGTCCAGCTCATTCAGGTAGTTTTCGTTATAGCCTACATCAAGGCGGTCTTCCAGCGCGCGCGAACGGTCGATGATGCGCGCCAGACGATTGGTCAGCACCACCAGCATGGTGCTCACGCCGGTCAGCAGGAAAACTGGCGCAATCGCCAACTGGATCGTGTGGCCGATGTCACCCAACTGAATGTTCATGGAGTCCCGGATTTTTTATAGGTCTAAGCCCTTAGTTTAGCAGCCCGCGCAGTCCTTACCCAAAACGGCCGTTCTGGCGGAACTGCTCGGTGGCGTTGACCAGGGCGCGGCTGATGCCCGTTTCCATGGCCGCGTGGCCTGCGTCGGGGATCAGGTTCAGCACCGATCCGGGCCAGGACTGGTGCAGGCGCCAGGCCACATAGGGTGGGCAGATCACGTCGTAGCGGCCCTGCACGATGGTAGCGGGCAGGTGGGCGATGCGCTCCATATTCGACAGCAGCTGGTTGTCCTCGAAGAAGCCGAGATTGGCCATGTAATGCGTTTCCAGACGGCCCACGCCCAGGTCGAGGGTATCCGACGGCGGTTCTTCCGGCTGCGGCATAAGGAAGACGCGACGGCCTTCGAAACGGCTCCAGGCGCGCGCCGCCGGCCAGAATACCTCGGGATCGTCGCTGCCGATGCGTTTGACGTAGGCTTGCAGCAGGTCCATGCGCTCCTCAGCCGGGATGGGGGCGACGAATTCCTCGTACAGCTCGGGGTGGAACCATTGCGCGCCGTCGAGGAACCAGTCGACCTCCAGCTGGGTGCAGAGGAAGATGCCGCGCAGGACGAAGCCCAGGCAGCGTTCCGGATGCGCCTGGCCATAGGCCAGCGCCAGGGTCGAACCCCAGGAGCCGCCGAAGACCAGCCATTGTTCGATGCCGAACATGTCGCGCAGGCGTTCGATGTCGGCGATCAGCAGTTGGGTGGTGTTGTTGCGCACCTCGCCCAGCGGCGTGGATTTGCCGGCGCCGCGCTGGTCGAACAGGATCACGCGGTAGTGCTGCGGGTCGAAGAAGCGGCGGTGCTGGGGCGAGAGGCCGGCGCCAGGGCCGCCGTGCAGGAAGATCACCGGTATGCCGTTGGGATTGCCCACCTCCTCCCAGTAGATCGTATGCAGCTCATCGACCGCCAGCATGCCGTGGCGCAGGGGGCTAATGGGCGGGAACAGGGAGGTGGAGAGTTCGGGCATGGCTGTCCTTTGCGGTTGATGCCTGATTGTAGCGAATCGGCGCCGGAGGAGCAAAAACACCGGGACGAAATGAAAAAAAGGCCCGGTGGAGGCTACCGGGCCGAAAGGGTACAGCGGGAAAACGTTTGCTCAGAACTTGTGGTTGTACTCCAGCGTGAAGCGGGTTGCGCGCGGAGAGGAACGGCTCAGGATGCGCTGGTAGGACGGATCAATGCGGTCGCCGGTGTTATAGGTTTCGCTGACGGAGAGCGCGGTCTGGCGGTTCAGCACATTGAACACGTCCACCTTCATGCGCAGTCCCTTGAGGAACAGCGGCTGGTAGGCCACGTTCAGGCCCAGTTGCACGTCCCATGGCAGGGTGCCGCGGCTGCCGCGCGGGGCGGGCTTGCCGTCGCAATAGAAGAAGTTGGAGCCATAGCCGCCGGCCGGATTCTGGCCGTCCGGGTTCTCGGATTTCGGCAGGTTGCCCATACAGTTGATGGGGCGTCCCGAAGTCAGGTTCAGATTCCCGCCCACATTCCACTCCGGCGTGACCTGGTAGTAGCCGAAGGCCTTGACCACGTGGGTGTGGTTGTTGGGCAGCAGGCCGGTGGAGTAGCGCATCAGTTCCGGATGATCCCAGTTCGGCGTGACGGCCACCTGGTAGGAGCCGGTGGTGGTGTCCACCTGGCCCTCGCTATTACCCTTGTTCTGCGACCAGGTGTACAGCACCTTGCCGTACCAGCCGTTGCGCAGCGGGTGTTCGGCAAACAGGTTCAGGGCGATATAGGTACGGCGCACCTTGGGCAGGCCGATATCGGCCGCCGTCAGGGGCACGCGCATGAAATTGCCGTCGCCCTTGATGTCGAGCAGCAGGGTGTTGTCCGCGCCCGGATTGATGATGGCGCACTGGAAGGCGAACTTGCTGTCGTCGACCTTGTTGCGCACGGCCCAGGCGTGGATGGGGCGTGGATCGCAGTAGTCGTCGTTGGTGCTGCGCAGCTTGCGGTAAGTGGCCATGGCGCCGATATTCAGGCTGTCGGACCAGGCTTTCTCGAAGCCGAGCGCCAGCTCGTCCTGGTAGTTGGCCTTGATGTTCTGGGCCGCGACCTGGCGCGCATCCTTGGGCTGGCCCCAGGCATTGCTGACCGAAACCGTGGGGCCGAGCGGCACCAGGCCGGTGGGCGCGCCGGTGGCGGGGTCGATGCCGGAATACACGTAGTAGGTGTCCGTGGCCAGGGTATTGCCGGCCGCGTTGCGCGCCACATTGGTCGGCATCTGCAGATGGTAGCGGCCGGCGTTGGCGAAGACGCGGAAGGAGCTGTCGCCCTTCACGTCCCAGCTTACGCCCAAGCGCGGCGCCAGCTGGTGGCGCTGCGAGATGAAGGGCTTGCCGGCCGTGTTGTAGTTGGTGAACTGCTCGTTGCGCAGGCCGACGGAGAGCAGCAGATTGTCGGTGGCCTGGTAGCGGTCCTCGATGTACTGCGCCGACTGGTCGGTGGTGGGGCGCGCCGTGTCGTAGAACATATGCTTGGTGGCGAAGTAGCCTTGCTTGCCGTAGCCGCCCGCCTGGGCCGGCGAGATTTGCGCGCCGTATGGCAGGGTGGCAGGGTCGGCGTAGCGGTTATAGGTCCAGTAGCCGCCGCCCGCTGTCGATTCGCCCGTGACGGAACGCACCTTGTTGCGGTCAATGCCGGCGCGCAGGGAGTGGTTGCCCAGCTTGTATTCGATGTCGATGCGCAGGGTGCGCTGCCAGTCGCCCGAGCCGGGAGCGGGCAGATTGCCGGACACGGTTTGCGGCGTAGTGTAGGCGAAGCCGGGAATCTGGGCTTCCACCGGGGCGTTCACCTGCAGGATGTCGGGGTTGTAACCGTCCGGCGTCTGCACATGGGTGGTCTTGGACTTGCCGTACAAGGTGGTCAGGGTCAGCTTGTCGGTCAGATAGCCGGTGTATTTGAAGATATTGTCGGTGGCGCCGGCATTGGCAGGGCCGCAGCAGTTCACCCAGCTCATGCCGTTCTTGTACACATTGTCGCGCTGCTTGGTGGCGTTGCTCCAGCCGTAGTAGCGCGAATTGGCCTCGGTCTTGTCGAAGATGCGGGTGTATTCGAAGTGGTGGTTGTCGTTCAGGTGGTAATCCAGCTTGGCCAGGTAGCGCGGCGTCTTGCTCACGTTCTCGGTATAGCCGCCGCTGGAATTCAGGGTAGCCGTGGTGGCGCCCACGCTTTCCGATTCGCTGCGCTGCTGTTCGGCGGCGAGGAAGAAGAAGAGCTGGTCGCGGATCAGCGGGCCGCCGACATACGCGCCCACGGTGCGGCTGGTGGTCTTGTTGGCCTGGTTCCACTGATACAGCTGGCCGTCGGTCTTGGGATTGGAGCCGGTGTTCGGGTAGTAGGCATTCTTCTGCGAAGCGCGCAGACTATTGGGTGCGTACTGCACACTTGCCCCCGCCTCCCAGCGGTTGGTGCCGGTTTTGGTGGTGATGTTCACCACGCCGCCAGTGGAACGGCCGAATTCCGCGCTATAGCCACCGGTCAGGATTTGGGCATTGGCGATGGCGCCGAAAGGCAGTTCCGAGCTGCCCACCTGGGTCAGGATATTCGTCACCGGGAAGCCGTTGATGTAAAAGGCATTCTCCGATGCGCCCGCGCCGCCGAAGCTGGGTCCGGGAATGCGGTTATCGCCACGGTTGGTGCCTGGCGCCAGCTGGATGATGGCGGCCACATTCTGCGCAATGGGCAGGTTGTCGAGCTGCTTGGCGTTGAAGATGGCGCCGTTATTGGTGTTGCTGACGTCGATGGTCTTGCGCGTGCTGCTCACCGTGACCGTCTGCACCGCTTCGAAAGACGCTTCGATGCCCTGCCCGACCAGCGCTTCCACTTCCAGCGTGCGTTCGACGGCGCCATTGCGCTGCAGCTGCACCTTGTAGCGGCCGGGTGGCATGGAGGTGGCCTGGTAGCGGCCGCGCGCATCCGGCGTCACGCTGCGGCGCACGCCGGTGGCCAGGTTTTCCAGCAGGACGGTGCTGCCCGCCGCCTCGCTGACCTGGCCGAAAATGGTGCCGGTGGCGTTCGACTGGGCGAAGGCCGGGGCCAGCATGGCGGCCGAAACAATGCTGCTTCCGAATGCGATGGCTACTGCCCGCGCCATCACCTGTCTCCTGATTGTGGTTTTCTTGGTGTGCATGGTCGTTCTTCGTGAAGTGGTTGGATTGCCAATCCACGATAGGCCGCGCCTTCCGGGCGCGCCATCGACCATATCTAATCAACACCATTAGAAAAATTTGAAGCTGGCCGCGTTCCGAGGGAAGCAAGAGAAAACGCCCGCTTTCCTTAACTATTTATAATGGACCGCATCAAATTTAGTCGCTGGCCGCGTGCCGGGGAGCGACTTATAGTCTCTGGAATACCACCATGACACGGCTATGCGATCACACTTCTTCAGGGGTTTGCAGGGACTGACATTCAGTACGCTGATCGGCGCCTTACTGTGCGCTCCGGCCGCCTATGGCATGGAAACCGTGCGCGTCACCGTGGCCCACTACAGCAATGGCACGGCACCCTACTTCCGCCAGATGGCGGAGCAGTTCGAGCGCGCCAATCCCGGCATCCGCATCAAGGTCGAGGATGTGAACTGGGACAGCCTGCTGCAAAAGCTGCAGATCGACGTGGCCGGCGGCGTGAACGCCGATATTTCCATCATCGGCACGCGCTGGCTGCCCGAAATGCTGCAGGACGATCTGGTCGAGCCGCTGGACGGCTATATGGACCCGGCTTTCCGCGAGCGTTTCATCGGCGCCTTCCTCACGCCTGGCCAGGCCCAGGGCAAAACCTATGGCCTGCCCATCGCCGCCTCGGTGCGCGGCCTGTTCTACAACAAGCAGATGCTGGCCAAGGCCGGCTTCCCGGACGGTCCCGCCACCTGGAGCGATGTGCAGCAGGCGGCGCGCCGCATCAAGCAAAACGGCGGTTATGGCTTCGGCCTGCAGGGCAAGGAGATCGAAACCGATGTGTACTGGTACTACGCGCTGTGGACGCACGGCGGCGAGCTGCTCGACGCGCAGGGCAAGCCCGCTTTCGCCTCCCCCGCCGCCATCAAGTCGGCGAAGCTGTACCAGTCGCTGATCGGCGAAGGCCTGACCCAGCCCGGCGTCACCAGCTATAGCCGGGAAGACGTGCAGAACCTGTTCAAGCAGGGCCGCCTGGGCATGATGATTTCGGCGCCCTTCGTGGTGAAGCAGCTGCAGAAGGAAGTCCCCGGCCTGCAATGGGGTATCGTCCCGATTCCCACGGCCGGCCGCGCCGCCACCTTTGCCACCACCGACTCCCTGATCCTGTTCAAGAACTCGCGCGTCAAGCGCTCGGCGTGGAAGTTCATGGACTTCCTGTTCACCAAGGCGCCGCGCGTGGCCTTCACCAGCGCGGAAGGCTTTATGCCGACCACCAAGGAGGAGGCGGCCGATCCCGCCTTCGCCGATCCGCTCACGCGCTCCTTTGTCGACATGCTGCCAACGGCCCGCTTCACGCCCACGGTGCAAGCCTGGGAAGACATCGCCAAATCCGTCAGCAACGCCATGCAGGCCGTGTATCTGAACCGGGCCACGCCGGAACAGGCGCTGGGCACGGCCGCCGCCGAGGCGGAGCAGGCGCTTAAGAAAAATTGAAGGTGACAGGAATGACGTCCGCACGCAAACCCTGGCTGCTGATCGCGCCCAGCCTGGCCCTGGCGCTGTTCATCATCGGCTATCCCGTGTTCCATATGGCTTACCAGTCGCTGCATGAGATTTCGCGCTTCGGCGTGGTGCGCGGTTTCGCCGGCCTGGGCAACTTCACCGGCATCTTCATCGACCCGGTATTTCACGCCACCCTGCTGCGCACCCTGATCTGGACGGTGGCCGTGGTGGGCGGCTCGCTGCTCATTTCCATGCCGCTGGCCCTGATCCTGAACCAGGACTTCCATGGCCGCTCGCTGGCGCGCACCATCATCATGCTGCCCTGGGCGGTATCGCTGACGATGACGGCCATCGTCTGGCGCTGGGCCTTCAACGACGAATTCGGCATGGTCAATCTGAGCCTGCAGGCGCTGGGCATGATCGACAAGCCGGTGCAGTGGCTGGCCAGCGCCGCGCTGGCCTTCCCGGCCGAGATCCTGGTCGGCATCATGGTGTCCATGCCGTTCACCGTGACCCTGCTGCTGGGCGGCCTATCCTCGGTGCCGCAGGATATTTACGAAGCGGCGCGCATGGAGGGCGCCACGGCCTGGCAGCAATTCCGCCTGCTGACCGTGCCCTCGTTGCGGCCATTCATCAATATGGCGGTGGTGCTGAACGTGATCTATGTGTTCAACTCCTTCCCCATCATCTGGGTGATGACGCAGGGAGGCCCAAGCAACTCCACCCATATCCTCGTTACCTATCTGTACGAGCTGGGCTTCCGCCTGGGACGCCCGGGACAGGCGGCGGCGATCTCGCTCATCATGCTGGCGATTCTGCTGGCATTTACCTGGCTGTATATCCGCATGCAGCCGAAGGAGGATGCAGCGTGAATCCGAAACTGAAACGCAGCCTGTGGGCCTGGCTGGCGCTCTCGCCCTTCGTCGTGATCATTCTCTTCCCGTTTGCCGTGATGTTCTTCACGGCGCTGAAACCGGCCGAGGAAGTGTTCAGCTTCCCCACGCGCTGGCTGCCGGTGCAGTGGCGCTGGCAGAATTTCATCGATATGTGGCACGGCGCGAATTTCGGCCCGGCGCTGAAAAACAGCGTGATCGTCAGCATTGCCTCCACCGCGCTGACCTTGGCCGCCAGCGTGCCGGCCGCGTATGCGATGGCGCGCTTCCCCTTCCGTGGCCGCAGCCATTACCGCCAGTTCCTGCTGGTGACGCAGATGCTCTCCCCCATCCTGCTGGTGCTGGGCCTGTTCAAGATGGCGGCCAATATCTCATGGGATGGCGCCAATCTGGTGGACAGCCACTTCGGCGTGATCGTCGCCTACGCCGCCTTCAATATCGCTTTCGCCGTGTGGATGCTGTCGTCCTACTTCGCCACCATTCCGCGCGACCTGGAAGAAGCGGCATGGCTGGAAGGCTGCGGCCAGGGACGCGCCGCGCTGCGCGTTTTCCTGCCGCTGGCCACACCGGCCATCGCGGTCAGCTTCATCTTCACCTTCATCAACGCCTGGAACGAATTCGCGGTCGTCTACACCCTGATCCGCTCGCCCGAAAACAAGACGCTGACGGTGCAGATCGTGGACATGGTGGCCGGCCAGTACACCGTGGAGTGGCAGCTGGTGATGGCGGCCACGCTGTGCGCCACCATTCCCGTCGCCGTCCTCTTCGCCTGGCTGCAGCGCTTCCTGGTGGGCGGCCTGGCGCTTGGTTCCGTTAAATAATCCCAACCACTGCAAGGAAAGCAGCATGAGCAAACAGAAAATCGCCTACGGCAATGTGCCGTCCGGCGCGGGCGGACAGCGCCTGCCCTTCTCGCCAGCGGTGCGCGCCGGCGACTTCGTCTACATCTCAGGCCAGGTGGCGATGAAGGAAAACGGCGAGATCGAATACGGCGGCATCGAGGCGCAGACGCGCACCACCATCGGCAATGTGCAAAAGGTGCTGGCACTGGCCGGCTGCACCCTGGAAGACGTGATCAAGGTAACGATCTGGCTGGACGACACGCGCGATTTCTGGACCTTCAACCGCGTTTACCAGGAATACTTCAAAGACCCGATGCCCGCGCGTTCCTGCGTGCAGTCGGCGATGATGGTGGACTGTAAGATCGAAATGGAAGTGGTGGCCTACAAGCCGCTGGACTAAGCTGGCCGGGGCCGCCGCTTCAGCGCGGCCCCCTCCCAGCTTGACTGTATGCCCCAGCGGCTTCCTTGCGGATGGCCGCCAGGCGCGCCACGAAGGCTGCGGCGTTGGCAGTGACTTCGGCGTAATTGCCCTTCTTCGCCGGTCCCGTCATGCTGCCGCCGATGCCGACGGCGACGGCACCGTATTTGAACCATGTACCCAGGTTTTCCAGCGTCACGCCGCCGGTCGGCATCAGGGCGATATGCGGCAGCGGCGCGCGCAGTGCGGCCACGTAATGCGGGCCGACCGCATCGGCCGGGAAGACCTTGACGATATCGGCGCCCGCTTCCGCCGCCTGCACCACCTCGGTCGGCGTCAGCGCGCCCGGCATGGACACGATCTGATAGCGGTTGCACAGGCGGATCACGTCCACATTCACATTCGGCGCAATCATGAACTGCGCCCCAGCCAGAATCGCCAGGCGCGCGGTTTCCGTATCCAGCACCGTTCCCGCGCCGATCAGCACGCGGCCAGCGTGGCGTTCGCGCAGGGCCTTGATCACATCCAGCGCGCCGGGCGTGGTGAAGGCCACTTCCAGCGCGCGCACGCCGCCTTCGATGCAGGCTTCGGCCTGCAGCAAGGCTTCCTGCGCCGAATCGGCGCGCACGATGGCGACCATGCCCGCTTCGCGGATGGCCTGCAGGACTTCGAGCTTCATCATGGCGTCACCAGCTTTCTGGCGCGGGCAACAGCGATCGCGCCCAGGCCCGCGAGCTGCGGCTGCAAGTCGTCCGGCACCACCGTGACGTCACCGGAGAAGTAATCGTCGTTCTGCACCAGCAGGGCCAAGGCCTGCTTCAGAATCGGCTTGCCGGCGATGATGACGTCGATGCCGGGCCGCATGCGGATGGCGTTGCTGTTCTTGAGCGTCAGCAGGTCCGCGCCCAGCACGGCGCCCAGCAGGAAGTTGGCGCGGTCGTTGCGCTGGTAGATGGTGAACTGGTCCAGGGTGCGCACATTGAAGCAGGCGCGCCCCAGGCCGATGCGCTTGGCCAGCTCCGCGCCGGCCAGCAGCATTTCGGGATTGATCTCGGTGGCGAAATCGCGGTCGAGCGAGTCGGCCAGGATCGTGTTGTGGGTGATGATGTGCAGCAGTTCGCCGGACAGGGTGGTGACGCAGCCGGTGATCTGGTTGCTCTCGTCGATGCAGACGAATTTCGAATGCGATCCCGGCATGATCAGCATGGCCGGGCCGCGCAGCGACAGGCGTTCGATCAGGCCCATGACCTCAACCTCTTCGCCGCGCATCATGTCCATCTCTTCGCAGTTGTGCAGGCCGATATTCTCCACATCATTGCGCACACCGGGAACAAACCAGATAGGCTTGCTGAAAATATGCGGCAGCAGCTCGCACTCCATGCCCTGCGCCAGATCGGCGATGCCGGCCGGCGCCAGCACATGGGGAATCTCGTGCAGGCCGACATTCGAGGTGATCATGCCCGATGCGAGCACCAGGTCCACCTCGTCCGGCGTGGCCTGGCCTTTTTCCAGCGCGGCGGCGATCGTATCGCGCACCGCTTCATCGAGCTTGCTGCGGCTGCCGGTGATGGCGGTGTCGCGCACCCCCACCTGGGTGGCGGCCACACTGACCGCCTTGCCATCGCGCCAGAGCGTGATGCGGGTATTCGTCGTGCCGGTATCGATCGTCAATATCTTCATTTGATTTGAATAAAAAATTAAATGGCAGGCGCCGTGATATTCAAGCTCAATATTATCGCCATTATTACCTGTTCAAATATAACCGTTTCCCGCTAATTGCGACAGCGACGAATATTAAGGCAGTCGTTCAAAAAAAATTAAGGCGTCACAAGCTATTGATTTTATGAACTTTCATGCCTTTCATCGGCATGTTTTGGCACTCGCCGCGCACAATTTCAATAAGGGAATTGTGAAATTCATTTGATCTGGGTTATTATTGAGACCGATTGCTCCACGATTATCAATATAACAGCAATATGGCACGCAAGCTCCCCCCGCTTAATTCACTGCGCGTATTTGAAACGGCTGCCCAGCGCCTGAGCTTCACGCGCGCGGCGGAAGAGCTGTGCGTGACCACGGCGGCGGTCAGCCACCAGATCAAACTGCTGGAAGACCACCTGGGCATCAAGCTGTTTGTGCGCACCAATAATGTGCTGGCCCTGACCGTGGCGGGCGAACGCTATCTGCCGCGCGTGCGCGAAGCGTTTCGCGCCCTGGCCCAAGCCACCGATGAACTGATGGACGAGAACAACGCGGTGCTGAAGGTGGCGGTAGCGCCGACCTTTGGCGCGAAGTGGCTGGTGCCGCGCCTGTACCGCTTTCTGGCCCAGCATCCCGAGATCCGCGTCGAAATCAATACCGACGGCGAACGCAATTACCGCAATAGCGACATCACCATCGATTCGCGCCGCGCCGGTTTCGCCGATCTCAGTGTCGAACCTTTCCTGTCCACGGGCCTGATCCCGGTGTGCAGCCCGGAGCTGAAGGCGCGCATCCGCACACCGTCTGATCTGGCCAATGTCACGCTGCTGCATGAAGTCAGTCCCCTCAACGACGCCGACTATCCCAACTGGGAAGAGTGGCTGTCGGCGGCGGGCGTGGGCGATGTCGATGTGCGCCAGGGGCTGGTGTTCTCGCAAGCGCTGATGGCGCTGCAGGCGGCTATCGACGGCCAGGGCGTGGCGCTGGCCCAGCGCCTGCTGATCGATTACGACGTGGCGGCGGGCCGCCTGGTGCGCCTGTTCGATATCGCCACGCCGCTGCGCCTGCACTACTACCTGATCCACGCGCCGGAAACGCGCAAGAATCCGGCCTTCCAGGCTTTCCGCAGCTGGCTGCTGGCCGAGTTGAATCATTCCGCCGGCGAGTAGCGTTCTTCCTGCCGCCGCAGCACGCGGCCATGGCGCGCCGCTGCCGGCACGCCGGCTTCCAGCGCCACTTCGCCGTTCACCAGCACGCAAACGATGCCGGCCGCCGCCTGCTTGGGCTGGGCGAAGCTGGCACGGTCGGCCACGGTGGCCGGATCGAACAGCACCAGATCGGCCCAGCAACCGACGGCGACACGGCCGCGCTGTTTCAGGCCGAACGTGTCGGCCGAAAGGCTGGTCATGCGGCGTATTGCTTCCGGCAGCGTAAACAGCTGCTCTTCGCGGCAGTAGTGGCCCAGCACGCGCGGGAAGCTGCCCCACAGGCGCGGATGGGGATGGGCGTCGTGCGGCAGGCCGTCCGAGCCAATCATGGTATGCGGATAGGACAACACGCGCCGCACATCATCTTCGCGCATCTGGAAATACACGGCGCCGGCCGGATGCAGGCGGCGCGCCGCTTCCTTCTGGTCCACGCCCCATTCGGCAGCGATATCGGACAAATCTCGGCCGGCCATCTGCGGGTGGGCCTGCGACCAGCTGACCATGATGCGGATCACGCCGTCCACATAATCGGGATCGAGCACGGTGGAACCTGCCACATAGGGATAAGCGTCCAGGCCCACGGCCTGCGTGCGGCGGCGTTCTGTAATGAGGGCCAGGGTTTCACTGCTGCGGCCCCAGTTGGCGGGACCGGCACATTTATGATGCGACAGCACCACCGGCAAGCGCGCCGCGCGGCCCGCGTCGCAGGCTTCGTTGAGCGCGTCGATCACGCCGTCGTATTCGTCGCGGATATGCGAGGTGTAGATGCCGCCATGTTCGGCCGCCACGCTGGCAAGCGCGATCACCTCATCATTGTTGGCGTGGCTGCTGGTCTTGTAGAACAGGCCGGAACTGAAGCCGAGCGCGCCGGCACGCATGCCCTCATCCAGCAAAGCGCGCATGGCCTCGATCTCCTGCGCCGTGGCGCGCGCCTGGGTGTCGCGCATGGCGTTCACGCGCAAGGTCGAATGGCCGATCAGCATGCCGACATTGACGGCGGGCCGCGCATCCTGCACGGCGCTAGCGTAATCGGCCACGCTGGCGAATCGGTAATCGGGCTGGGTACCGATCAGCGACAGCGGCGCAGGCGGCGCCATCGTCGCCTGCCACGGAGCGAGGCTGATGCCGCAGTTACCGGTGATGACGGTGGTAACACCCTGGGTCAGTTTGGGCAGCATGGCTGGAGAATCCAGCACTTGGCGGTCATCATGCGTGTGGACGTCGATGAAGCCGGGAGCCAGGGCCAGGCCTTGCGCATCGATCAGGCACGCGCCGGGCGGTGCTTGCAGCGATCCGGCTGGGGCAATGGCGGCGATGCGGCCTGCGCGCAACGCCACATCGGCGCGGAAGGCGGGACTGCCGCTGCCGTCGTAGACCTCGGCGTTGCGGATCATCAGATCAGAAGAAGGTGTTGATGGCATGGTGCACGGTGTAGTCATCGTCCACTGCCAGCAGCAGCGTCCATTTATCGAAAGTGGTGCAGGGGTGGGAGATGCCGCAGCCAATCAAATCGCCCACTTGCAGCGTTTCGCATAGCGCATGGCCTTCCGGCAGGCGCAGATAGGCATGCTGGTCGTTCATCTTTTCGATGCGCGCGCCTTCGGGCAGAGCTTGCGGTTTGGCGTCGCCGGGACGGTGGGCCAGCAGGGGCAATGGCAGGTCGATATCGTAGGAAGCATCGCGCTTGCCCATGGAGAGAATCGCCAGCGTCGGCTCAGGCCGCGACAGCACCACGCTCCACACTTCCAGCGCGGGCAGCAAGCCATCCTTCAGCACCGCGCCTTCGCGCTCGCCCAGTTCCTGCGTCAGGCCGTGGTAGAAGCCATGGTCATTGGTCAGGTAGCAGCCGCTGCGCAGCACCGGCAGCACGGGACGCGACAGGCCATCGATGCGCGAGAAGCCGCGCGCCACCAAATCGAAATAGGCGGAGCCGCCGGCGGAGAGCAGAATCTGCGTTCCGCCGAACAAGCCTTCCTTGTCGGCCTGGCGCACGATCTCCACGATCTGCGCGACGAAGGCGGATACCGCCTCCACATCGGCGGCGCGGTCATGGCTGACCAGCAGGCCTTCATAACCTTCGATGCCCGCCAGCTCCAGACCCGGCGCCTGCGCCACGGCGCGCGCCAGTTCCAGCACCTGTTGCGCACTGCGGCAGCCGGCACGCTTACCGGCGATGCCCAGTTCCACCAGCAGCGGCAAGGGGCGCTGCAAACCGCTGCGCTGCACTGCCTGCGACAGGCGCGCCACGCCTTCGGCCGAATCGACCAGAGCGAAGAATTCGAAGCCTGCATCTTCCTTCATCAGATGCAGCACGGCGCGGATATCGGCCGGCGCCACCAGCTCGTTGGCCAGCAGCACGCGGCGCACGCCGAAGCGGTATGCGATCTGCACCTGGCTGATGGTGGCCAGCGTGATGCCCCAGGCGCCATTGCCCAGCTGGGCGCCGAACAGTTGGGGACTCATGGTGGTCTTGCCATGCGGCGCCAGCACCACGCCGTAGCGCTGGCAGAAGCGCTGCATCCAGTCCAGATTGTGCTGCAGGGCCGACTGCTTGAGCACGGCCACGGGGAAGCTAGTGTCGCCCGCCAGCACATTCCAGCGCTGCACGCCGATGGCGCCCTGGCGCAGGGGTTCGGTAATGGGCAGGCCCTTCACGCCCGGTTGCAGCAATTGCTCTTCAAGGGAGGCGAGCGCCAGCCCGCCGTCAGGCAGCTTGTTCATGGGGATGATCCTGGTTGAGTCGCGCCCCGGTGGCGCTGTCGAAATAGTGTAGTCGCGTTTCCGGCAACAGCAGCGAGAGCGCATCGCCCGGCTGCACAGCCAGCCGTCCGGCGGCAGCCACGCACAGCGGCTGGCCACCCAGCTTCGCATACAGATGGGTTTCGGCGCCGGTCGGCTCGACCACCTCGACATTCACGCGCACCTCGCCCTGTCCGGCGACGATGTGCTCGGGGCGGATGCCGAGCGTGACGCGGCTGCCATGTTCGATACCCGGTGCCTGCACATGGATGCGCGTGCCATCGGCGCAGACCAGGCTTGCGCCGTAGGTCTCGCGCTGGATCTCGCCCTCGATGAAATTCATGCCGGGCGAGCCGATAAAGCCCGCCACGAAGAGATTCGCGGGACGGTCGTACAGCTCCAGCGGCGCGCCCACCTGCTCGATGCGGCCCGCATTCATCACCACGATGCGGTCAGCCATGGTCATGGCCTCGATCTGGTCGTGGGTGACATAGATGATGGTGTTCTTCAGGCGCTGATGCAGGGCCTTGATCTCGGTGCGCATCTGCACGCGCAGCTTGGCATCCAGGTTTGACAGCGGCTCGTCGAACAGGAACAGGGCCGGCTCGCGCACGATGGCGCGGCCCATGGCCACGCGCTGCCGCTGGCCACCGGACAGGGCGCGCGGCAAGCGTTCCAGATACAGCGTCAGATTCAGCATGCGCGCCGCCGCTTCAATGCGCGGACGAAAGCTCGATTCCGGCTCCTTGCGCAGGCGCGGGCCGAAAGCGATGTTCTCGTACACCGACAGATGCGGATACAAGGCATAACTTTGGAACACCATGCCGATATTGCGCTGCTGCGGCGGCAGCTCGTTGGCGCGCGCGCCGTCGATCAATAGGTCGCCACCGCTGATATCCTCCAAACCGGCCACCATGCGCATCAGCGTGGTCTTGCCGCAGCCGCTGGGACCGACCAGCACAATGAATTCGCCGTGCGCGATGCACAGGTCGACGCCATGCACCACCTGGTTATCGCCGTAGCGCTTGAAAATACCCTGGAGCTGAACGGTTGCCATGTGATGGATGCCTTAGAAATCTTCCAGCGTAAGTTCCTGCGCCATCACGCGGTTGCCCGCCATCAGGCCGCCATCGACCGGCAGTACCACGCCGGTGATCACGCGCGCGGCGGACGAGGACAGGAACAGCGCAGCATCGGCGATATCGTCCGGCGTGGCGAAGTCGCCCAGGGGATACCACTTCTTCAGCTTCTCCAGAATTTGCGGATCTTTGTCCACGCGCGCCTGCCAGGCCTGGGTTTTCACCGTACCGGGACAGACGATGTTCGCGCGCACGCCGCGCCGGCCGCTTTCCAGCGCCAGCGCCTTCGTATAGCTCACCAGCGCCGCCTTGGCCGCGCTGTAGGCAGGGTGGCCCAGCGCCGTCAGACCGTTCACGGAACCAATCAGCACGATGCAGCCTTTGCCGCGCTCCAGCATCGCCGGACGCACCGCCTCCACCGTGTTGTAGGTGCCATGCAGATTCAGATCGATATCGCTATGCCAGGATTCCGGCGTGGTCGCCGCCAGCGTGGCGCAAGCGGCGGCGCCCGCATTCGCCACCAGCACCTCCACCGCGCCATGCAAAGCCACCGCCGCATGCACGGCCGCCTTGGTGGCGGCAACGTCGGTGATGTCGGCCTGCAGCGGCGTGCAATTGGCGATGGATGCCGCCAGCTCGGCCAACTGCTGCGCGTCGCGGTCCAGCGCCAGCACATGGTCGCCCTGCGCCGCGAAACGTTCGCATAAAACGCGCCCGATACCTCCACAGGCGCCGGTGATAAGAACTACGCGGCTCATGATGCGCTCCGATCGAAATGATGAAGAGCCCCCCCCAGCGCATCCAGACGCTCGCTGCGCAGCAACCCATGGTTATAAAACGCGAAATCGCGGATGCCCAGCGCCGCCAGCCCCGCCAGCGCCTGTGGCAGCTGCGCCCCATCGGCCAAGTCCGGCGCCCCCGGCCGCAAAATCGCCCGCACTTTCACGGCCGAGCCCGTGTCCGATTTGGGGTCTGACCCCGAATCAGACACAAGCTGAGCCGTGCTGGAGGTGGTGTGTCGCGTCCCTATGGTCGAGTCCGTGTCTGATTTGGGGTCTGACCCCAAGGTGGACACGGGCTGAGCTGTGGGCAGGCGGCGCAGGGTGTCGTGGGCGTCGGCGATGGCACGGGCGGCGTCGGTTTCGTAGAAGGGGACTTCGAGCCAGTCGGCTGCCGCCGCCAGGGCGCGCAGGTCGCTGCCTTCGATCCAGCTCTGGGCGGTGGGGCGCTGCACGGTGGGAATCACGGCCAGTTGCACGCCCGCTGGCAGTCCGGCGCGGATGGTGCTTACCAGTTCGGTCACCACTGCCTGGCGCTGGCGGATGTAGGCGGCCAGCTCCTGGTCGGCCAGCAGGTCGGCAGCGAGCCAGGCGGCGGCTTGCGCTTCGGTGGCGTCCACCGGGGCTTTCAGGTAGGCGTCGATGCGGCCGGCGATGCGCTGGCGCAGGCCGGCGCCGTCGATGCCGGCATCACCTGCGGCTTTGACGCAGGCGTCGCAGAAGCATAAGCCCAGCATGGTGTCGAGCCAGACATTGCTGCGCAGCTGGGCGAATTCGTGGTGGTAGCCGTGGGCATAGGGCAGCCAACCCGGGGTTTCCAGCACCACACTGCGCACGCCCTGTCTGGCGGCGTCGCACGCGAGCGCCACGGCATATTCAAACACCGCCGGCTGCGCTGGGCACAGGCTGTAGACATAGCTGTCGCCAAAGGCATTGCGCGCCGTGTACTGCGGATAGGCCGCACCCAGGCGGCTGTTATGCAGCAGCACCGTCCACGCATGCACATCCAGGCGGCCATCGCCGGCCAGCTCGGCGAAGAGCCGGCGCAGGGCCGGATCGGAATGCGGCTGGGCGCGCAGTTCGCCATAACGCTGATGATCGGGATCGAAATAGATCACGCCATCCTCCGGGAAGACCACGCGGCCGCCGCTGCGCGCATTCGGGCGCAGGAATTTGCCGGCGTGGTAGCTGGCCGCCAACGTCACGCCATTCAGGCCGCGTTCCAGCGTCTTGGCGGCGAAGGCGGCCACGCCCTCTTCCGCCACGTCCCAGGGATAGGCATACAGCGATCGGTATGCCGAAGTTTTCCTCATCATTTGCCTGCCTTGTCGCCCTCGAAACCAATCACTGTAGCATTGGCCCAGTTGGCACACACTTTGGCCGCATCCTTACCGTGCGCGCCCAGGGTGCGCAGACTCAGAAGCGAGACGCCGCGGATATCCAGCTCCGGTTTGACCACAGCCGGCGCCGCGATCAAGCCGCTATCGAACAGCAATTTGCCGTCGCCGTGCACCTGGAATTGCAGACCGCCCGCCTGGCGGCAGCTATCGTCGATGCCGACGTCGGCGCGGAACAACTGCCAGTCGCCGCTCAGACGGTAATCGACCTGGCTTTGCGCCGCCACCGGCAAGCCCTTGTTGAATTTCAAACCATTCATCTGCAGCAGGCGCGGCTTGCTCAGGTTGCGGCTGAGGTCCGGCTTCGCTTCCGACAGCGCCAGCTGCTGCTTGGCGCGGTTCGGCGCGGGCGCCTCCAGCACGCGGAATTCGGAAATGGTGATCGGGTTCACCTGCGGCGGCAGGAAGGCGTTGAAGGCCTTGGCCTGCTTGCCGTTGCCATTGGTGGCGGTGACCATCGGGTCGTTGGTGTTCTCGTCCTGGCCCTGCTCCTGGGTGCTCAGCACGCGGAAGCGGAACAAGCTGCCCGCCTTGGCCGGGAACTCGACCTTCTGCTTGCCCTCCACCATTTTCAGGCGGCCGGTATAGACCGGCTGGCCCCACTCGCCATTGCGGTCGCCCAGATAAATCTCGAAGTCGCGCACCTGGCCACTCTGCCAGTGCTTGTCGTTGCGCGGCGAGATTTCGAAGCCGTTGATCATGCGCCGTTCGCCCAGCGCCAGCGTGAATTCATGCGCGCCTGTTTTCTGCGACTGGTCGCGGATGGTGCGGAACCAGGTGTCGGGCTTGTCGTCGAAAGCGTTTTCCAGCTTGTGACCCGGTTCCTCGGCCGGACGGTTCAGCACCAGGATGCTGTCTGCCGCCACCGCGTTACCCAGGTCGGGCGCGCTGCCGAAGGCCGGCGTCTGCGCCAGCACGGCATCGCTGGCGATGGCCAGGTCGAAGCGGTAAGCGGCGCGCACGCTGGTCTTCTCGGACTTGGCGTGCACCGTGCCGTATTTGGCTTGCGCGTCATAGAACCAGCCCGCGCCGCCCTTTTCGAATTCCGCCAGCGTAGCGTATTCCTTCAGTGCCTTGCCGCCCAGCGCCAGCGATTGCGGCTTGACGCGGGTATGCACTTGCAGGCGGTACACGCGCTGCTCTTCCTGTCCCGCATACTTGCCCTGCACCGCGCCCACCTCCACGCTGATATCGCCGGCGCGGCCCTGCGGCGCCTGCACCGTGAACTGCTGGCTGCTGAAAGCGCCGTCCTTGTACTGGCGGGTATTGCCGTCGTCCTCGTACATGGTGAAGGCAGACTGGCCGTGCGGGTAAATATCCAGGGTCAGTACATCCTTCGGCACCTGGCCGTCATACAGGGCGGACGGATACATCGGGATGATGGCGCCGGCGCGCACCAGCACCGGCAGCTTGTCCAGCGTGACCGGATAATCGATCACTTTGCCCGATGCTCCCGCTTCAATCACGCGACCATCCCAGTAATCGACCCACTGGCCCTGCGGCAGATAGATATTCTTACGCCAGCCCTTGCTGGCCGCCTGGCTGCGGTACACTGGCGCCACGAGGAAGTCGCGGCCCAGCAGGAACTGGTACTTATAGGCTTCGTCGTTGGCATGCGGATCGGCCGGGTGGTCCCACATCAGGCCTCGCACGATGGGCGCGCCGGTCTGCTCGGCCTCGCGTGAATAAGTGTACATATACGGCGTCAGGCGCATCTTCAGCTTCAGGTAGTCGCGGTTGATGCTGCGGTAAGGCTCGTCGAACCACCACGGATGCTTGCGCTCATTCTTGGCCCAGCCGGACATGCCCATCAGCACCGGCGTGAAGGTCTTCCACTGCAGGTCACGCGTATAGGTTTCCGGGCTGCCGCCGAAGATGCCGTCCACGTCGCCCGTGGCATAAGCCTGTCCCGACAGGCCGGAACCGATCAGGGTCGGAATATGCCAGCGGATATAGTCCCAGCTGCCCGACTGGTCGCCGGTCCAGGTCACGGCGTAGCGCTGCATGCCGGCCCAGCCCATCACGGTCCAGATGAAGGGGCGCGCATCGGAATTGGACAGGATGCCATCGGCCGCCGCCTTGTTCGCATCGAGCGCGAACTGGTAGCCCTGGCCGGTCCAGGCCACGTCCAGCTTCTGGGCGCGGCTGCCGGCCGTGCCGACTTCCCACTTGATCTTGTCGACGCCGTTCTCGGTCCACAGGCCGGTGCGGAAGCCGTACTGCTTCAAGCCTTCCACCACCTTCGGCAGATCGGTATAGCCGCAGCCGTAACCGTCGTTGGGCAGAATCCAGCCACCCGGCATATCGTGCTCGCGGTATTTGGCGGCCACCGACAGCACCACATCGGGCGTGCTGCCGGTCGGACCATCGCTCCAGCCGGGCGGCGTGGTGCCGGGCTTCTTCACATTGTCCTTGTCGTTATAGCAGTCGGCGTCGCCATACTCGTAGGCCCAGCGCGGCAGCAGGGCGGCGCGGCCGGTCAATTCGGTGTAGGCATCCAGCACCTTGTGGATGGAGCCGCCCGCGAAGTAATACGCGTCGAAGCGGTTCTCGCGGTGGCCGGCCGTGATGAATTCATTCGAGCGGAAATCGTAACTGCCATTGGCCCAGGTGTTGCGCAGCACGCCGTAGCCGCCGCTGGTCATATAGAAGGGCGCAGGGCTGGGCCGGTCGCCCTCTTCCCAGCCGCCCGAATACGAGATCGGCATTTCCTTGCCCTTGAAACTGTAAGCGCCGTTCTGCTGGCCGCCGCCGAAGAAGTGCTCCTTCGCCGTAGTGGACAGGGTCTGGAAGCTGCTGTCGGCCGACAGTTCCAGCGGCTGCATCTCGCGCCAGACCAGGGTTTGGTTATCGGCCTTGTACAGCTCGAAGCGCAGCGGCTTCTTGTAGATGCGCAGGGCCATCGCCTCGGTCTGGATCAGGTGATGGTCGGCCAGTTCGCTGTGGCGGAAAGCGACGGCGGCGTAATCGGTCTTCAGCACGATGGGTGCGGCCTTGTCGCCCGCACCGGTGAACTTACCCTGCGGCCCGGCCAGGATGCGGAACACGTCCGGACGCAGCAGCTCCACGCGCAGCGCCACGCCCTTGTCCGTCGCCAGTTCCAGCTTGCTGTCCTTCTGGGCGAATTTGTTCAGATTGCCGACCGGCGCGGCGCTGGCGCTCAGGCACAGCAGGGTGGCGGCGGTGGCGAACAGGGTCTTGCGAAGCACTGGCAGCATGGGGCGGGTCCGGTTTGGTGAATGTTGCACAGAATGTACACAAGCCTGGCGGCAAAGGCCAGCGACGCTTTTTCACCGGCCGCATTAGAAAAATTTAAGGTGATCCGTGTTTAGCGGGTGGCATGAAAAAACTTCCCCAAAGGAAATGTTTTTAAATTAGAATCTTGCCAAATCAATAAATAGCTAAAGGACACCGATGCACGGAAAACCCAGGCCATGGCTGGCATGCGTATTGAATCTCTTCTTCATGCCGCTGGGCTTTCTATATGCGGGACGATGGCGTGCCGCGCTGGGCATGGGCGTCCTGGTTCTGCTGCTGGGTTTGAGCATCTATCTGGATGTGCCCACGCTGCCGGCAGGCCTGGACATCTCGCATTTGCGTCTGGTGCTGGGCGTGGTCGCCGCACTCTGGGCCTATCGCGCCGCGCGCCAGGCGCCGGAAGGCATCCGTCCCTGGTATTCCAGCGCAGCCAGCCTGATCGGCATCAGCGTGCTGGTCGTGCTGGCAGACAGCGGCGTTCGAAATTTCCTCTACATCCCCTTCAAGGCCGCCTCCGACGCCATGGCTCCTGCCCTGCAGGCCGGCGACAAGGTCGTGGTGCAAAAATACGGCTATGGCCATTACACGATCCTGGGCACCCGGCTGGGCACGCAAACGCCGACGGAACCGATCCGGCGCGGCGATATCCTAGTTTTCGACGCGCCCGCCGCCGTGCCGAAAGATAATATCTACCTCATGCGCGTCGTCGGCCTGCCCGGCGACCGCATCGTCTACCGCAACAAGGAGTTGTTCATCAACGACCAGCGCACCCGCCTCCGCCCCGATGGCGAATACCTACTCGACGACGGGCTGCGCCCACTGCAGCGCATGCGCAACCAGCTTGATGGCACCGCCTTCAGCACAATCGAAGATCCCAACAAACCCGCCATCAAGGAAAAGCCCAGGGATTTCCCCTTCCGCGACCATTGCAGCTACAGCGAAACCGAACTGCATTGCGAGATTCCGCCTGGCCACTACTACCTCCTGGGCGACAACCGCGACAATAGCAACGACAGTCGCTACTGGGGCTTCCTGCCCGCCAGCCATATCGTCGGCAAGGTCGTCAAAACACTGCACTGAATCGATGCTGGGGTTCTTCCCTGTACGCGCACGCCTCGTTTAACCGGGTAATGTCTCGTCCACGCATCTCTTCCGCACCTGCGACAAGCGCCGGCACGCCCGCCGCAGTACTGACTAAAACAAAACAGCCAGCTCGCAAGCTGGCTGTTTTTCGTGGGCAGGCCGCCGCTTAGTACATATGCTGGCCGCCGTTGATGGCGATATTCGCGCCGGTCACGAAGGCCGCTTCTTCCGACGCCAGGTAAGCGACCAGGCCGGCCACTTCTTCCGGCTTGCCCAGGCGCGACATCGGGATCTGCGGCAGGATTTTCGATTCCAGCACTTCCTGCGGGATCTCCATCACCATCTTGGTGCCGATATAGCCCGGCGAGATGGTGTTCACGGTCACGCCCTTGCGCGCCACTTCCAGCGCCAGCGCCTTGGTGAAACCGTGCACGCCGGCCTTGGCGGCCGAGTAGTTGGTCTGGCCGAAAGCGCCTTTCTGGCCGTTCACGGAGGAGATATTGATGATGCGTCCCCAGCCGCGCTCCACCATGCCGTCCGCTACCGGCTTGGTCATATTGAAGACGGAATCCAGATTGGTGCCCATTACCGCGTCCCAATTGGTTTTGTCCATCTTCTTGAACGTCATGTCGCGGGTAATGCCTGCGTTATTCACCAGCACATCGACCGGGCCGATATCGCGCTCGACCGCTGCGACACAGGTCTGGGCCGAATCGTAATCGGCCACGTCGCAGGGATAGGCCTTGAAGTCATAGCCCTGGTCGCGCATCGTGGCCAGCCACGATTCATGCGTCTTGTTCGATGGGGAATACGTGGTTACTACCTTGTAGCCCAGGGCTGCCAGTTTGATGCATACCGCTTCGCCGAGACCACCCATGCCGCCTGTTACCAATGCAACTCGTGCCATATGTTATCCCCTGTTTTGCGTTCAAAAAAACTGCTTAATCCCTTTCGACCGCCAGCGCCACGCCCATGCCGCCGCCGATGCACAGCGAGGCCAGGCCTTTCTTCGCGTCGCGGCGCGCCATTTCGTGCAGCAGCGTCACCAGGATGCGCGCGCCCGAAGCACCGATCGGGTGGCCGATGGCGATCGCGCCGCCATTGACGTTGATCTTGCTGGTGTCCCAGCCCATTTCGCGGTTGACGGCGATGGCCTGCGCGGCAAAGGCTTCGTTGATCTCCATCAGGTCCAGCTCCTGCGGCGTCCAGCCGGCTTTTTGCAGGCACAGTTTGGAAGCCGACACCGGACCCAGGCCCATTACGGCCGGATCGAGGCCGGAGGAAGCGTAGGACTTGATGCGCGCCAGCGGTTTCAGGCCGAGCTGCTTGGCCTGGGTGGCCGTCATCATGATCACGGCGGCGGCGCCGTCGTTGATGCCGGAAGCGTTGCCAGCGGTAACGCTGCCCTCTTTCGAGAAAGCCGGACGCAGGGACGCCAGCGCGTCCAGCGTGGAGCCTGGCTTGATGTATTCGTCGCTGTCGAAGACGATGCTGCCCTTCTTCTGCACGATTTCCAGCGGCAGGATCTCATCCTTGAACTTGCCGGCTTTCTGCGCGGCTTCGGCTTTCAGCTGCGAGGCCAGCGCGAACTCGTCCTGCTCGGCGCGCGAAATCTCGTATTTCTTCGCCACGTTTTCGGCCGTTACGCCCATATGGTACTGGTTGTACACATCCCACAGACCATCGACGATCATGGTGTCGACCATCTTGGCGTCGCCCATGCGGAAGCCGTCGCGCGAACCGTTCAGCGCGTGCGGCGCGGCGCTCATGTTTTCCTGGCCGCCGGCGATGATGATATTGGCGTCGCCGCATTTGATGGCTTGCGCCGCCAGATGGGTAGCTTTCAGGCCGCTGCCACACACCTTGTTGATGGTGTAGGCGGGAATGGCGGACGGCAGGCCGGCCTTGATCACGGCCTGGCGCGCCGGGTTCTGGCCCACGGCGGCGGTCAGCACCTGGCCCAGAA
Source organism: Massilia sp. BJB1822 (assembly GCF_013369485.1). Lineage (GTDB taxonomy): Bacteria > Pseudomonadota > Gammaproteobacteria > Burkholderiales > Burkholderiaceae_D > Rugamonas. The sequence continues at coordinate 533,362 of NZ_JABWEB010000001.1, read as the reverse complement.
TGGCTTCGCTGATCAGGTTGGGGTCGATGCCGGTTTGCGTCAGCAAACCCTTGATGACGTGGGCGCCCAGTTCGGACGCTGGAATCTTGGCCAGGCTGCCGCCAAATTTGCCGACCGCGGTACGGCCCGCGGCTACGATAACTACATCATCCATTTGTTTCTCCAGTGTACTGAAAATTTTTCAGCGAGGTTGGTCAAGCGATATCGTTGGTTTCATTCTAACGAACAGCGTGGGCCTATTCCAGTAGTCTCTTACTGGAAATCTGGGGTGTGCATTGACGTAGAGCAGAAATGCTAATTGTTGAGCGACAAAGAACGTTTGATTTAAATCAAGCTTGCTGCAATTGTGCACAAAAAGACAATTGTCGTCACGACAATAATTCGATACCGTCCAGCGTGCGCGCGCACTGTTCCCGTATCACATTCACAAAGTCGAGCACGAAGGCTTTCTGCCGCAAGGCGTCCGGCACCGACACGAACAGATCGCTCCACAAGCCCTGGTCGCCGACCGGGCGCGCGCTCACATAGTCGTAGTCCACATAGTTCTTGATGGCCCAGTTCGGCAACGCCGCCACGCCGCGCCGGCTCGCCACCAGTTGCAGCACAGCCACCGTCAGCTCGGCCGTGCGGCGCTGGTAATTGATGCCAGCCGGCTTCAGCACTTCGCGGATCAGGTCAATGCGCGATTCCGGCACCGGATAGGTGATCAGGGTTTCGCCTTCGAAGTCGGCCGCCTGCAGGCGGCGCTTGGCCTGCAATTTATGCTTGAGCGCCATCACCGTCAGGATTTCAAAACGGAACAACGGGAAGGTGGCGAACTCGCTGGCGTAGTTGGAGCCAATCACCAGGTCGGCATTGCCGGCGCGCAGCAGGTCGCAAGGTTCGCTGTGGAAGCCCGACACCAGGTCGATTTCCACTTCCGGCCAGCGCTGGCGGAATTCGTCCATGACCGGCATCAGCCAATCGAAGCAGGTATGGCATTCGAGCGCCACGCGCAACTGGCCCTGGTCGCCCTGGGACAGGCGGGCCACATCGCGTTCGGCTTGCTCGATTTCCGGCAACAAGGTGTCGGCCAGGCGCAACAGGCGCGCGCCGGTGGCGGTAAACCCGATGGGCACGGTCTTGCGCTCGAACAGGGGACCGCCGTAGCGATCTTCCAGCAGCTTGATCTGATGCGACAGGGCCGATTGCGTCAGATTCAGCAATTGTGCAGCGCGCACCAGACTGCCGGCCGAGCGCAGCGCGGACAGGGTGCGGAGATGGCGGATTTCCAGCATGATTTTATATGAAAATCTTTCAAGTTAAGACGCAAAATCTTTCGTTTTTGTTATGGGAAGAATTGTCGCACACTCTACATCACCAATATTTAATGCGGATGACAATTTCATGAATGCAATTCAGACCCATATCCCCGGCTTTCCGCGCATCGGCGCGGCGCGTGAACTGAAATTCGCGCTGGAACGCCACTGGCGCGGCGAAGCGAGCGAAAGCGAGCTGGAAGCGACAGGCCGCGAACTGCGCGCGCGCCACTGGGAGCAGCAGCGCGCCGCCGGCCTCGATTTCGTCACCGTCGGCGATTTCGCCTACTACGACCACGTCGCCAACCACATCCAGCTGTTCGGCTGCGAACCGGCCCGCTTCGGCTTCGGCGCGCACGATTCGGCCCTGGCGCGCTACTTCACGATGGCGCGCGGCGGCCGTACCGACGCCGCCTGCGGCCACGGTCCCGGCTGCGGCCATGCCGCTCATGCTGGACACGCGCTGGAAATGACCAAGTGGTTCGACACCAACTACCACTACCTGGTGCCGGAATTCTCGGAACAGACCGCCTTTGCCCTGGCCGGCGAGCGTCTGCTGGGCGAAGTGGCGGAAGCACAAGCCTTGGGCCATCCGGTCAAGGCCGTACTGCTCGGCCCCTTGAGCTTCCTGTATCTGGGCAAGGAACGCGCGGCGGCCGAGGGCTTCTCCCGCCTCGACCTGCTGGAACGCCTGCTGCCCACTTACGGCGCGCTGCTCAGCCGCCTGAAGGAACAGGGCGTGGCATGGGTCCAGATCGACGAGCCGATTCTCGGCCTGGACCTGCCGTCCGCCTGGCGCAATGCCTTCGAGCAGGCCTACTGGCAGCTCAACCAGGCCGGCGCCCAGTTGCTGCTGGCCACCTACTTCGCCCCGCTGGAAGAAAACCTGAGCCTGGCCTGCCGCCTGCCGGTCGCCGGCCTGCATGTGGACGGCGTGCGCGCCGCGCATGAGCTGATCAATGTGGCCGACTGGCTGCCAGCGCACAAGGTCCTGTCGGTCGGCATCCTCGACGGCCGCAATATCTGGCGCAGCGATCTGGATGCGGCCCTGGCCCGCCTGGCGCCCGTGCTGGCCAAGCGCGATGGCAAGCTGTGGCTGTCCACCTCCTGCTCCCTGCTGCATGTGCCGTTCAGCCTCGATGCTGAAACCCGGCTCGATCCGGAACTGAAAAGCTGGCTCGCCTTCGCCGCCGAAAAACTCGGGGAGCTGGCCGTGCTGAAAGCGGCAGTGGCACCGGCGGACGCAGGCCATGCCGGCGCTGGCCAGCCCACCGCCGATGCCACCGCTGCGGCGCTGGCCGATGCCCGCGCCCGCATCACCGCCCGCCGCGCCAGCGCCCGCGTCCACAATGCCGCCGTCGCGGCGCGCCTGGAGGCGGTGGCGGCCGATCCGCAAGCCGACCGCCGCGCCGCGCCGTTCGCCCAGCGCCAGCAAGTGCAGCGCGCGCGCCTGCAGCTGCCCGCCTTCCCGACGACGACCATCGGCTCCTTCCCGCAAACCCCGGCCATCCGCGGTGCGCGCGCCGCCTTCAAGCGCGGCGAGCTGACGGCCGCCGCCTACGAGGCCGCGATGCGCGAGGAAATCGCCTACGCCATCGAGCGCCAGGAAATCCTCGGCCTGGACGTGCTGGTGCACGGCGAGGCCGAGCGCAACGATATGGTCGAATACTTCGGCGAGCAGCTCGACGGCTTCGCCTTCACCCAGAACGGCTGGGTGCAGTCCTATGGTTCGCGCTGCGTCAAGCCGCCCGTGATCTATGGCGACGTCGCCCGCCCCGCCGCCATGACCGTGGCCTGGACCGTGCACGCGCAAAGCCTGACGAAAAAGCCCGTGAAAGGCATGCTGACCGGCCCCGTCACCATCCTTCAATGGTCCTTCGTGCGCGACGACCAGCCGCGCGAGCGCACCGCGCTGCAGATCGCGCTCGCCATCCGCGACGAGGTGGCCGACTTGGAACAAGCCGGCATCGCCGTGATCCAGATCGACGAACCGGCCGTGCGCGAAGGCTTGCCGCTGCGCCGCAGCCAGTGGCATGCCTATCTGGACTGGGCCACCAAGGCCTTCCGCCTGAGCGCCGGCGTGGCGCGCGACGCCACCCAGATCCACACCCATATGTGCTACGCCGAGTTCAACGACATCCTGCCGCAGATCGCCGCCATGGACGCCGACGTCATCACCATCGAAACCAGCCGCTCGGATATGGAGCTGCTGCGCGGCTTCGGCCAGTTCCGCTACCCGAACGAGATCGGCCCCGGCGTGTACGACATCCACTCGCCGCGCGTGCCCTCGGCCGCCGAGATGACGGCCCTGCTGCGCAAGGCCAGCGCCGTGATCCCGCCGTCCAATCTGTGGGTCAACCCGGACTGCGGCCTGAAGACGCGCGGCTGGGACGAAACCAATCTGGCCCTGGCCAATATGGTCAGCGCGGCGCGCCAGCTGCGGGCCGAGACGAAGGTCGCGGCGGCATAAAAACGGCTGTAACACGCATGGATGCTAGGGGGAGCGCGCTTTGATTCAAGCAAAGCCACTCCCCTTTCTTGATTTTCCACAGTAGAATGCTGGGGCCGGGCCAGCCCACTTCTTACTACCGTTTATGTCCAAAAGCACGTTCCAGAAGCCCATCGAAATCAAGATTTCCACCGTCGTCGCCGTTTCCGCCATCCTTTACACCTCGGATGGCATCGCGCTCGACGCCGCGCTGAACGAAATGACCGGCGGCGTGCCGGACTTCTTCGAAGGCGACCTGGCCGTGATCGACGTCGGTTCCCTGGCGCCCGGCAGCGAGCGCATCGACTGGGCCAGCACCGTCGCCCTGCTCAAGAAATACCGCCTGAACCCGGTGGCCGTGCGCAACGCCACGCCGGACATGGTGGAAGAAATCCAGGCCCACGGCCTCTCGCTCGACAGCGGCAAGCGCGACGAGCCGGCGCCACCCGCGCCCGCTCCGGCCAAGGCGGCACCCGCCGCGCCGGCCGCCGCAGCCGCCCCAGCAACGGCCCCGGCCGTGGGCGCCGGCGGCACCATGATCATCGACACCCCGGTGCGCGCCGGCCAGCGCATTTACGCGCGAGGCGGCGACCTGATCGTCATGGCCGTGGTCAACAACGGCGCGGAACTGATCGCCGACGGCAGCATCCACGTCTACAACACCCTCAACGGCCGCGCGCTGGCCGGGGCGTCCGGCAAAACCGACGCCCGCATCTTCGCGCTCTCGATGGCGCCCGAACTGCTGTCGATCGCCGGTGTGTATAGCACCTTCGAAGACGGTTTCCCTGCGGCCCACGCGCGACAGCCCACACAAATCAGGCTCGTCGGCGACCGACTGGATATACAATCTGTCAATTCCGCAACCCGCGCATAAAGCACGGCACTCAAAAAAGGATTATTTGTGGCAAGAATTATTGTTGTGACGTCCGGCAAGGGCGGTGTCGGCAAAACGACTTCCAGCGCCAGCTTCGCCAGCGGCCTGGCCCTGCGCGGACACAAGACCGTGGTCATCGACTTCGACGTTGGCCTGCGCAATCTGGACTTGATCATGGGCTGCGAACGCCGCGTGGTGTACGACCTGATCAATGTCGTCAATAAAGAAGCCTCGCTGAACCAGGCCCTGATCAAGGACAAGCACTGCGAAAACCTGTTCATCCTGCCCGCCTCGCAAACGCGCGACAAGGACGCGCTGACCGAAGAGGGCGTGGAAGAGGTGCTGCACGAGCTGATCAATATGGGCTTCGAGTACATCATCTGCGACTCGCCGGCCGGCATCGAGCACGGCGCCCTGATGGCGCTGACCTTCGCCGACGAAGCGCTGATCGTGACCAATCCCGAAGTGTCCTCGGTGCGCGACTCCGACCGCATCCTCGGCATCATCCAGGCCAAATCGCGCCGCGCCCAGTCCGGCGGCGAACCGGTGAAAGAGCACCTGCTGATCACCCGCTACGCGCCGAAACGCGTGGAAGCGGGCGAAATGCTGTCCTTCACCGACGTGCAAGAGATCCTGCGCATTCCCCTGATCGGCATCATTCCCGAATCGGAGCAAGTGCTGCACGCCTCGAACCAGGGCAATCCCGCCATCCACTTCAAGGGCACCGACGTCGCGAACGCGTACGAAGACGTGATCTCGCGCTTCCTCGGCCACGAAACGCCGCTGCGCTATACCAACTACGAAAAGCCAGGTCTCCTGCAGCGTATTTTTGGAGCAAAGTAAATGGCCCTGCTTTCCTTTTTATTCCCGAACAAGCCGAAATCGGCCAATGCGGCCAAAGAACGGCTGCAAATCATCATCGCCCGCGAGCGCAACGGCCGTAGCGGACCCGACTTCCTGCCCGCCCTGCACAAAGAGCTGATCGAAGTCATCTCCAAGTACACCAAGGTCAACGCCGACGACATCAAGATCTCGCTCGACCGCCAAGGCAACCTCGAAGTCCTCGACGTCAACGTCGTCCTGCCCGACGCCTGACCCTGTCGGTCCGGCGCCAGAATGTCCCGCTCCCGCCGATGCCGGAGCGGGACATTTTTTATCCGGATCAAAGACTTAGCGCGCGGCGAGCAGCTCGGCGGCGACTTTGGCGCAGGCGTCGATGTGCTGGTTGCCGATCTGGCGGAAGGCGACGAAACCAATCGCGGCGGAGGCGATCTGGCCGGCGATCGGGACGATCCGCGTGGCTTGCTTGGCCAGCAGCTTGGCGCCGCTGCGCCGCAAGAGCTGCAGCACCAGCTCCTTGGTGATCAATTTTCCTATCAGCATGCCGCCGACGCTGAGCGCGGCTTCATACGCGATCAGGCGGAATTTCGGCTGCAGACGCTCGATCTGGGCCGGTGTCAGGCCAAATTCGTGGTTGATGTCGTCGATCACGGCGGCAAACAGGCCCAGGTCGGCCGCCAGGTCCACGCCCGGCAGCGGCACGGCGGCAATCCCGGCCGAGACGGCGGCGCGACGCTTGACGATGCGCCGGCAGCGGGCTTTCACTTCCTCAATATCGCGCTCCGAGGCGGGCATCAGGGTCCAGTCAGGCATGCGGCAGCGCTCCTATGCAATATTGCAATTTTTGTAAAATTTCATTGATTCGCGTGTTTTTCCAGTGTACCGTGTTATCGCTAGACGGGTCCGCACCGCCTCAGGATGGAATTTCTTAATGGAACGTTACAGTTCGTGAAGATGTGAATTGTAAATCCCTGTTATTATTCCTGTAACCATTGTTTAACAAGCCTGTCTTATATGAGAATCGTTGTACTCGATAAAGAACGCAATCAGACGGACTTGATCTGCCAGGTGCTGAGTTCCGCCGGCCATGTCTGCCATGGCTTCCAGACCGGCAAGGATGCGCTGAACCAGCTGCGCCGCGAGAATTACGATATGCTGATCCTCGACTGGCAAACCGAGGACATCAACGCCGCCGAGCTGCTGCGCCGCGCCCGCGAGCGCCTGCCGGAGCCGGCCCCCGTCATCTTCATGACCACCACCTCGGGCGAGGACGATATCGTGGCCGGCCTGGCCGCCGGCGCCAACGACTACCTGGTCAAGCCGCTGCGGCGCAGCGAGCTGGTGACGCGCGTGCAAGCCATGCTGCGCCGCGCCTATCCGGCCCAGAACGGGGCGGAACAGCTGCAATTCGGCCAGTATGTGTTTGAAACCCGCCCCGGCCGCCTGCTGCGCGACGGCCTGGTGCTCGATGTGACGCACAAGGAATTCTCGCTGGCCCTGCTGTTTTTCCGCAATATCGGCCGTCCGCTGTCGCGCGCCTACATCCATGAGACGGTGTGGATACGCGAAACCGATGTCCCTTCGCGCACCATGGATACCCATGTCTCGCGCGTGCGCAACAAGCTGCAGCTCAAGCCGGAGAACGGTTTCCGCCTGGTGCCGGTCTACAGTTACGGCTACCGGCTGGAGAAACTTGGCGTCTGACAGCGCTACCACAGTCTGGGCAAGAAAATGTACCGGGAGGAACATCACGGTATAATGTCGGCCAACGCCTGCCAAAATTCCAGAAATGCAAGTTCTTGCCGTCGGCCTCAACCATACCACTGCGCCTGTCGCCCTGCGCGAACGGCTGGCGTTCGCGCCTGAGCAGCTGGGTACGGCGGTGACGGCGGCGCGCAACTGGTTCCAGCGTCTGGACAACCGTTTCAGCGACGAGGCGGCCATCCTGTCCACCTGCAACCGCACCGAGCTGTACGCGGCCAGCGGCGCCGACAACGGCCTCGACGCGGGCGCCCATTTCCTCGCCGATTTCCACAAGCTCAACTACGCCGAACTGCGGCCCCACCTGTATCTGCTGCCCCAGCACGATGCGGTGCGCCACACCTTCCGCGTCGCCTCCGGCCTGGATTCGATGGTGCTGGGCGAAACCCAGATCCTGGGCCAGATCAAGGACGCCATCCGCACCGCCGACGAAGCGGGCGGCCTGGGCACCTATCTGCACCAGCTGTTCCAGCGCAGCTTCTCGGTCGCCAAGGAAGTGCGCAGCACCACCGAAATCGGCGCCCACAGCGTTTCGATGGCCGCCGCCGCCGTGCGCCTGTCGCAGCGCATCTTCGACAAGATCGCCGAACAGAACGTGCTCTTCATCGGCGCCGGCGAGATGATCGAACTGTGCGCCACCCACTTCGCGGCGCAGAATCCGAAGTCCATCACCATCGCCAACCGCACCATGGAGCGCGGCGAGCTGCTGGCGCACCGCTTCAACGGCCGCGCCATGCGCCTGGCCGACCTGCAGAACCAGCTGCACCAGTACGATATCGTCATTTCCTGCACCGCTTCCTCGCTACCCCTGATCGGCCTCGGTCTGGTGGAACGCGCCATCAAGGCGCGCCGCCACAAGCCCATGTTCATGGTCGACCTGGCCGTGCCGCGCGATATCGAAGCGGAAGTGGGCCGCCTCAACGACGTCTTCCTGTACACGGTGGACGATCTGGGCAAGGTGGTGCAGACCGGGCTGGAAAACCGCCAGGCCGCCGTGGCCCAGGCCGAAGCCATCATCGAAACCCGGGTGCAATCGTTCATGCACTGGATCGACGACCGCGCCGTGGTGCCCGTGATCCAGGGCCTGCAGGAAAGCGGCGAAGCGATCCGCCAGCTGGAACTGGAACGCGCGCGCAAGATGCTGGCCAAGGGCGAGGATGTGGAAGCCGTGCTGGAAGCCCTGTCCAAAGGCCTGACCGCCAAATTCATGCACGGCCCGCAACAAGCCCTGCACCGTGCCCAGGGCGACGAGCGCGCCCAGCTGGCCACCCTGCTGCCCCAGCTGTTCCGCGGCCGCCGTTAGCGCCCGCCTGTCCTGCGGCCGCCCGCGCGCTGCGGCGGCCTTGCCGTTTTTCCCGCGCGCCCCGCGCCCCTCACCGAATCGACTGCCATGAAACCATCAATGCTGGCCAAGCTGGACCAACTCGCCAACCGTCTCGTCGAGCTCGACGAATTGCTGATGGCCGAAGGCGCCACGGCGAATATGGACAGCTACCGCAAAATGACGCGCGAGCATGCCGAGCTGGGTCCCCTGGTCGAACTGTACAAAAACTACCAGCAAGCCCAGACCGACATCGCAGCCGCGCAGGACATGCTGGCCGATCCCGAGATGAAGGACTTCGCCCAGGACGAGATCGATGCCGCCAAGGCGCGCATGGCCGAGCTGGAACTGGAGCTGCAGAAAATGCTGCTGCCCAAGGATGCAAATGACGAGCGCAATATCTTCCTCGAAATCCGCGCCGGCACCGGCGGCGACGAATCGGCCCTGTTCGCTGGCGACCTCTTGCGCATGTACACCCGCTTTGCCGAGCGCAACCGCTGGCAGGTGGAAATCGTCAGTGCCTCGGAGAGCGACCTGGGCGGCTACCGCGAAGTGATCGCCCGCCTGATCGGCAACGGCGTGTATTCCAAGCTCAAGTTCGAATCGGGCGGCCACCGCGTGCAGCGCGTGCCCGCGACCGAAACCCAGGGCCGCATCCACACCTCGGCCTGCACCGTGGCCGTGATGCCGGAAGCCGACGAGGTCGAGGACGTGCACATCAACCCGGCCGATCTGCGCATCGACACTTACCGCGCCTCGGGCGCGGGCGGCCAGCACATCAACAAGACCGACTCCGCCGTGCGCATCACCCACCTGCCGACCGGCATCGTGGTCGAATGCCAGGACGACCGCTCGCAGCACAAGAACAAGGCCTCGGCCATGAAGGTGCTGGCGGCGCGCATCAAGGACGTGCAGCTGCGCGAACAGCAATCGAAGGAAGCGGCCACGCGCAAGAGCCTGATCGGTTCGGGCGACCGCAGCGAGCGCATCCGCACCTACAACTACCCGCAAGGGCGCATGACCGACCACCGCATCAACCTCACGCTGTACAAGCTCGACATGATCATGGACGGCGAACTGAGCGAACTGACGGGCGCCCTCTCCGCCGAACACCAGGCCGAGCAGCTCGCCGCTCTCGGCGACTAAGCCGGCGCCAGGCGCGCCCAACGGTTAAGGGCGGTATAAGGCCCGCAGCGCCGGGTTTGTGGGAGAATGGCGCGCACCTTACTTTTATTTCTTTAGACGATGACTTCTCGCTCTGTCCTGATTTCGGTGGCCGCCGCCAGCTTCGGCATGATCGCGGTGGCGATGTATCTGCAGCATGTGATGGATTTGCTGCCTTGTCCGCTGTGCGTGATCCAGCGTTATCTGTTTATCGCCATCGGCCTGACGGCGCTGATCGGCGCTTTTGCCCAAAAGCCGAAGCTGGGCGCGGGCCTGGGCTTGCTGGCGGCGCTGGGCGGGATCGGCGTGGGCGCCAAGCATTTGTATGTGCTGGCCCACCCCGGCCTGTCCTGCGGCATCGATCCGATGGAAACCTTCCTGAATAAAATCCCGACCGCGACCTTCCTGCCTTGGGTATTCCAGGCCGACGGCCTGTGCGAGAACGCCACCGAGGGCTTCTTCGGCCTGTCGATTCCGCAGTGGGCCGTGGTGTGGTTCGGCATCTTCGCGCTGGTGTCGCTGTGGACGCTGCTGCGCCGCCGCGCATGAGCCAGCACGTGCAGGCCGGCGCGACGGTCGCTTCGCTGCAGCAGCAGTCGCGCCTGGATGCGGTGGATAATCGCATCCTCGTCTGCCATGCGCTGGGCTTGAACCGGGTCGGCCTGATCACGCAGTCGGAGCGCGCGTTGAGCGCGGACGAGGCGGCGCGCCTGTCGGAGCTGATCGAGCGCCGCCTGCGCGGCGAACCGGTGGCCTACATCATCGGCCAGCGCGAATTCTATGGCCTGGCCTTTGAGGTGAGCGATGCGGTCCTGATTCCGCGCCCGGAAACGGAGCTGCTGGTGGAACTGGCGCTGGAGCGCCTGCCGCCGCGCGGCCGGGTGCTGGATATGGGCACGGGCAGCGGCGCCATCGCCATCGCGCTGGCGCATAGCCGGCCCGATGCCGCCGTCAGCGCGCTCGATGTCAGCCCGGAGGCGTTGGCTGTGGCGCAGCGCAACGCTGCGTCCAACCAGGCCGCGGTGCGCTTCCTGCACAGCAGCTGGTATGCGGCGCTGGATGACAGCGAGCGCTTCGAGCTGATCGTCTCCAATCCCCCGTATATCGCCAGCGGCGACCGCCATCTGTCCGAGGGCGATCTGCGCTTCGAGCCGGTGGGCGCGCTGACCGACCATGCCGATGGCCTGTCGGCCCTGCGCGCCATCATCGCCGGCGCGCCGCGCCATCTGCTCGGCCAGGGCTGGCTGCTGATGGAGCATGGCTATGACCAGGCCGCCGCCGTGCGCGCCCTGCTCGCCTCCGCGGGCTATCTTGAGGTGCAGAGCTGGCAGGATCTGGCCGGCATCGAGCGAGTGACGGGCGGCCGCCTGCCTTAGGCGCGCTGCGCCAGATTGGCCAGCGCGGCCAGCAAGGCGCCGGCGCTGGCCGGCTTGTACAGCAGCGCATCGTATTCTTCCTGCGGCGCTTGCGCCGCATGCAGCAGCAGGGCCGGCGCCGCCGCGCCATGGCGCGCGCGCAGCCTTTTCCTCAGCAGGCCGGCATCGATGCCGGAAACCTGGTCGGCGCACAACAGCGCCTCGTGCCGGCCCAGCTGGCCGGCCAGCTGCAAGGCATCGTCCATATCGTGCGCGGCCAGCACTTCGCAGCCGGCGCCCAGCAGCAGTTCGGTCAGATAGTCGCGCATGGCGGCCAGCGGTTCCAGCACAACGATGCGGCGGCCGGTCGCCGCCAAAGCCAGGTCCGGCGGCACCGGCAGCAGCACTTCGCTCTCCGCCGCCAAGGGACAGGCCAGGGCGATGGCGTGGCCGGGCCAGGGCGCGGCCTGCGCCCGCAAAGGACTGCGCAGCGCCTGCGCCAGCTGGACGGCGCTGCCCAAGGCCAGTGCCGCTGCGGCCGGCACCTGGGTGCGGCCGCGCAGGGGATGTTCCATGCAGCCGCCGGACACGCCGCTCCCGGCCACGCTGCAATGCAGCCAGGCGCCGCCCGCCTCCTGCTGCCAGGCCAGCGCCAGCCGCACACTGCCACCTGGGCTGACGGCGGCGGCGTGACGCAGCAGCTTGCCCAGCAGCCGCGGCACGGCCTCGCGGTCGATGACAGCCACCGGCGGCAGCGCACCCAGATCGCAGTGGAAGGCCGCTTCCTGCTGGCGCGCCAGGCGCGCGCCCAGCGCGGCCACTTCCTGCAGCAAGCCATGCAGATACACGGGAGCGGCCACCGTTTCCGGCGCTTGCAGCTCCCAGCGCACGAAGTCCTGCAAATCTTCCAGCAGCGCCAGTTGCTGCTCCGCGCTGGCGGCCAGCGGCTGGCCTGCCTCCGCCGCCAGCAAGACGGCCTGCTGGCGCAGGCGGGCCCAGGGCGCGCGCAGATCGTGCGCCAGGGCAGCCAGCATGGCGCCGCGCACCTGGGCTTCCAGCGCCGGCACCGCAGGCGTGCTTTCCGTTCCCTCTCTCATTGCGGCGCTCCCTGCTGGCGCATGCTCTGGCGATAGGCGCGCGGCGTCAGCGTCATATGCGCGCGGAAGGCAGTGGCGAAATTGGCGGCGCTGTTATAGCCCACTTGCAGGGCGATATCCTGGATATCCAGATCGGTGCCGGCCAGCAGTTCGCGCGCGCGCTCCATGCGCTGCTGCGCCAGGCAGCCGAACACCGTCATGCCGGTACGCTGGCGGAACACCTGGCTCAGGCGCTTTTCATATGTGCCCACGGCATCGGCGATATCGGCCAGGGTCAGCAAGGCATCGAGGTGGGTGCTCAGCAACTGGCGCACGGCGTCCACCAGCACCTGCTCCGGATCGTGGCGCACCGTCTCGCGCGGCGCCCGCGCGCGGCCGCGCGCCAGCTGCAGATGGATGCGCACGCGCAGGGCCACTTCTTCCGCGCTATAGGGCTTGCGCACATAGTCCACCGCGCCGGCCATCAGGCCAGCTACGCGTTCGTCGGGATCGTCGTGGGCGGAAAGGAAGATGATGGGGATGTGGCGGGTGGCGGCATCGGCTTTCAGCAGGCGGCAGGCGGCCAGGCCATCCATCACCGGCATGCAGACATCGAGCAGGATCAGGTCGGGCGGCCGCGCCAGCGCATGCTGATAGCCCTGGTGGCCGTCGCCGACCGTGCTGACGCGGTAGCGCCGCAGCAGCTCGGCCAGTTGCGGCGGCGAGTCGTCCACGATCAGGATGCGCGGCGGCTCCAGGCGGCTGAAGTGAGGGTCAATGACGGCACTCATGGCGGTAATCGGTAGGCGTATTCCGATTATGCGCCGCCTCTGCCGCGCGCACAAAAGATTTTCACATTAGCAACTATGATGCAAGTCATGTCCGGGACAAGACGCGCTCACAGCGCCCCGACCAGGCTCAGGCCGCCCGCCCCGTACTGGCTGCCGACCAGGGTGACATCCTCGGCCATGGCGGCCACCGTTTCGGCCCGGCCATGAACGGCCAGATAGGCCAGCCATTGTTGCGCCGAGGCCTCAGCCGGGTCTTGCTGCAAGTTCAGATAGAGCTGGCGCATGAAGGCGGCATCGTTCAACTGGCCGAAGCGGCTGATGAATTCCGCCGAGTGCAGGAAGGCATTCGCCAGCGGGCCATCCTGCTGGCCGCTGTTGGCCCAATAGCGGAAACCGTCCACATCGCCGGCGCGGCCCAGGGTCAGGTGATACAGCATGCCCAGTTCCTGCAGCACCTGCGGCGCGGCCTGGGTAAAGCCCAGATCGACGCTGCGGCCGGCAAACTCGCCAAACTCGATCTGGCGCACGCCATCCTGCACGCCCAGCGCATCGCCCAGCAGCACCGTACCGTCGCGCCCGAGCGACAGCGTGTACTGGCTGCTGGCGCCGCCGTAGACCACGGTATCGCTGCCGTCGCCCCCCACCAGCCAGTCGCTGCCGGCGCCGCCTTCCAGCCGGTCGTTGCCGGAATTGGCGATCCAGCCCTGTTCGCGCTGATGCACGATGCCGCCCAGGGCAAAGCCATCAGCGCTGAGCCAGGCGGCCTTGTGCTCGGCCAGTTGCGCGATGCCGCTCAGCACGGCACCCTGCGCCTGCTTGAGCGGCATGCGGTCGAAATACTGCAGCCAGCCGGCCAGCTCGGCGCCGCTGGCGGTGCGGCCCAGCGCGTTCTGGTACAGCTGCTGCACATAAGCGGTACTGCCCAGCTGGACAATGCCATCGCGGCCCTCGGGCGGCTCCAGCAGCCTGGTCGCCAGCTCCTCGCCGCTCAGACCGCTGGTCACCCAGAAATTCAAGCCCGGCAAGTCCGGCGCGCGATGGAAGGCCGTGTGATACAGCAGCGACAGTTCCTGCAGGCGCACCGCGCTGGCGGAGATGAAATGCAGCAGGGCTTCACTGCCATTCAGTTGCGCTGCCGCGATGTTTTCCATCGCCGTGCTGCTGCTCAGCGCCATCTGATGCTTGCCCACCACGGCGCCCTGGGCCGTCAGGTAGAACTGCCATTCGCCCACGTCGCTGCGGCCGCCCTGCAGCGAATCGCTGCCGCTGCCGCCTTCCAGCCGGTCGTTGCCGGCGCCGCCGGCCAGGCGGTCGTCGCCGCTGCCGCCGTTCAGGTAATCGTTGCCGGCCGCCGTGGCCAGCACATCGTTGCCGCCATTGCCATACAGGGTGTCGTTCTCGTTTCCGCTGCTGAGCACAATGCTTTGCACCGCCTCGTCGCCGATGATGAAGTTCTTGCCGCTGCCGCCGCGCACATTGGCGGCGCCGGCCAGGGCGGCGAAGTCGATGTGCTCCAGCTGGATGATGGAATCCCGGGTCAAGCCGTGGGTATCGATCACCAGCGCGGTGACGCTGCCGCCGGCGGGCGCCGCCGCCGGGCGCGCCCGCCACGGCCGGATTGCCGGTGATCAGGATGGGCTGCTCGGGCATCTGGCTGGCGCTCAGCAGCAGCGTCCGGTCGGCCAGCCAGGCGCCGGGCGGCAGGCCGTCGAGGAAGAGGCGGGCTTGCTCCTCCATCGCCGCGCGCGACACCGGGTCCAGCTGGGTGCGGTCATCGACCCGGCCAATCAGGTCAATGCCGGCCTGGGCCATCGTCAGCAGCATGGTGGGGCCACTCGCTTCCAGGCCAATGCCAACCGGCAGGCTGGCGATCAGGCTGGCGCTGATGCCGGCCGCATTGGCAGCGATGCCGAGCGGGATGTCGGCCAGGGCCGCGTGCGGCGTGTTCGGATCTTCCGTGCGCGTGGCCGTGATCACCGGCACCTGCATGCTCATGGTCGGCAAGCCGGTGCGCGGGTCGCTGCCACTGCTCGTCAGCACCGTCACGCCGTCCACCGTGCTGGGGGTACCGGGCGTGCCGGGATTGGACGCGACCACCGATACCGTAAACGGCGCGCTGGCCACGCTGGCATTGCCGGCGGCATCGCTGAAGGCGCTGCCCACCACCTGCACCGACGCACTGCCGTTGCCCGGCTGGGGCGTGAACAGCACGCTGTAGCTGGTGCCGCTGCCGCTGAAGTTGGACAAGGTGCCGCCCGTCGCCAGCAGATCGTCGATGGTCATCACGCCCGCTTCGCTCAAGGTCAGCGTCAGCGTCACCGAACCGCCCTGCGGCACCGCGGCGTTGCCGCCGATGCTCACCGTGGGCGCCGTGGTGTCGATGGTATAGCTGGCGGCATAGGCCGTGCTGGCATTGCCGGCCGCATCGCGCACCCGCACTTGCAGCACATTGCTGCCGCTCAGGGTCTGATTCGGCAAGCTCCAGCTGCTGCCGCTGACCTGGGCCGCCGTCCAGCTCTGTCCATTGTCGAAGGAGACTTCCACCACCTCGCCGGCGGCCGGCGCCGCGCTCAGGGTGCCGCTCAGGCTTTGCAGCGGATTATTGGTGATCAGGTCGCTGCCGCTGCTGCCGCTGTCCGAATTGAAGGCCACGCCGCCCGCCTGCGCCACCGGAGCCACGGTATCGATCGCCAGCGCCGGCAAGGCGCCGCTGCCGCCGGCATTGCCCGCCGCATCGGTATAGGCGCCGGACAAGGTAATGCTGGCCGTGCCGTTCGGCACGCCAGCCGTGGGCGTGAACTGGGCCGTGTAGACGCGCGGATTGGCGGTGGCTGTCAGATTGCTCAGGGTGCCGCCGCTGACCACGATATCGTCGATGCCGAAGTTGCTGGGCGCCTCGCTGAAGGTGAAGCTGATGACGGCCGGCGTCACGCCGTTGGCCGTGGCGACATTGCTGGTGATGGCAACCGTGGCCGGCGTGTTGTCGATGGCATAGGGCCGGATCAGCTCCGCGCTGTGGTTGCCGGCCGCATCGGCCACGCGCACGCGCAGATTGCCGCTGCCGCTCAAGGTCTGGCCGGCCAGGGTCCAGCTGGTGGCGCCCGCGCCGCTGGTGGCGGCGCTCAGCCAGCTGACGCCATCGTTGAGCGAGACTTCCACGCTTTCGCCCACCGCCAGCGGCGCATTCAGCGCGCCGCTCAAGTCCTGGGCGGCACTATTGGTGATCAGATCGGTGGCGCTGACGCCGCTGTCGCTGGAGAAGACGATGCTGCCGGCTGCCGCCACCGGCGGCAAGGTATCGATGCTGATCGCGGGGCCGCTGGCGCCGCCGCCGGCATTGCCCGCGCTATCGCTGTACAAGCCGCCCGCCACGCTGATGCCGGCACTGGCGCTGGCCGTATTCGGCGTCGGCGTAAACAAGGCCGTATAGACGGCCGGATTGGCGGTTACGGCAAAGCCGCTCAAGGTGCCGCCGCTGACGCTGATATCGCTCTCGGCAAAGCCGGCCGGCGCTTCGCTGAAGGTGAAGGTCAGTAGCGCGGTCTGGCCAGCATGCAGGGAGCTGGCACTGCTGGTGATGGCCAGGGTCGGCGCCAGGGTGTCGATACTGAGCGCCGGTCCCGCCACGGCCCCGCCCAGATTGCCCGCCAAATCGCTGTACTGTCCCGCCGCCAGGCTGATGCTGGCCGGGCCGTTGCTGCCCGGCGTGGGTGTAAACACGGCGCTGTACACCAGTGGGTTGGCGGTAACGGCAAAGCCGCTCAAGGTGCCGCCGTTGACCGTCAGGTCGCCGGCCGTGAAGCCTTGCGGTGCTTCGCTGAAGGTAAAGGTCAGGGTGGCCGTTTCACCGGCGCGCAACGCGCTGGCGCTGCTGCTCATGCTCATGGTGGGCAGGCCAGTATCGAGCACATAGGCGGTGCTGGAGACGGCGCCATGGTTGCCCGAGGCGTCGCTGACGCGCACCTGCAGGCTGCCGCTGCCCGACAGCACGCGCGGCGCCAGCGCCCAGCCCGGCGCACCCACCGTGGCAGTCGCCGCCACCCAGTTCGCGCCCTGGTCGAAGGACACTTCCACCACCTCGCCGGTGGCCAGCGGCGCGCTCAGCGTGCCGCTGATGGTCTGCATGGCGATATTCGTCACCAGGTCGCTGTTGCTGGCGCCACTGTCCGCCGAGAAGCTGACGCTGCCATTCGTGCTGCCGGGCAGCTGGGTATTGACGATGATGGGCGCCATGGCCGCTGCCGCGCCGGCATTGCCGGCCGCGTCGTGGTAGCTGGCGCCCGCCACCGCGACGGTGCCGCTACCGCCGCTCTGGCCCATGGCGGGCGTGAAGATGGCGGTGTACACCAGCGGATTGGCGCTCTGGCCGAAGCCGCTCAGCGTGCCGCCGCCGACCGTGATGTCGCCCAGGGCGAAGCCCAGCGGCGCTTCGCTGAAGGTGAAGGTGATGGTGGCCAGCTCGCCCGCCTTCAGCGTGGCGGCATTGCTGCTGATGCTCAGGCCCGGCGCCTGCGTATCGACGCTGATCAGGGGCGAGGCGCCGCCGCCGGCATTGCCCGCCGCATCGGTGTACTGGCCGGCGGCCAGCGTCACGCCGCTGCTGCCGCTCAGGCCCGCCGTGGGCGTCAGCACGACGGTATAGACGCGCGGATCGGCGGTGACGCCGAAGGCGCTCAGGCTGCCGTTGCTGGCCACCAGATCGTTCACGGTGAAGCCGGTGGGCGCTTCGCTGAAGGTGAAGGTCAGCGTGGCGCTTTCACCCGCCTTCAGCGTGGCGGCGCTGCTGCTCACCGTCATCGTCGGCGCGCTGGTGTCGATCACATAGCCGGCCGAGAAGGCGGGGCCGGTATTGCCGGCCGCATCGCTGACGCGCACCTGGATGCTGCCGCTACCGCTCAGCAGCTGGCTGGCCAGCACCCACTGGTTGCTGCCGGCGCCGCTGGCGGCGTTCAGCCAGCTGGCGCCGTTGTCGAGCGAGACTTGCACCAGCTCGCCCGCTATCAGATTGGCGTCCAGCGTGCCGCTGATGGTTTGCAGCGGGGCATTGGTCAGCAGATCGCTGTTGCTGGCGCCGAAGTCGGCCGAGAAGCTGATGGCATTGCCCTGGGTCGTTGGAGCCAGCGTATCGATGGCAATGGCGGGCGCGCTGGCATTGCTGCCCGGATTGCCTGCCGCATCGAAGTAGGCGGTGCCGGCCACGGTGATGCTGGCGCTGGCCGATGCCAGGCCGGCGCTGGGCGTGAAGACGGCCGTGTACACCAGCGGATCGGCGGTCGCCGCCAGCGCGCTGATGCTGCCGTTGCTGGCCGCGATATCGGCCAGCGAGAAGCCGGTGGGCGCGTCGCTGAAAGTGAAGGTCAGGGTGGCGCTCTCCCCGGCTTTCAAGCTGGTGGCGCTGCTGGCGATGCTCAGCGTGGGCGCCAGCGTATCGACGCTGATCGCGGGCGTGCTGCCGCCCGTGCCGCTATTGCCGGCCAGGTCGCTGTACAAGCCATTGCCCAGCGTGACCGTGGCGCTGCCGCTCAGGCCAGGCGTGGGCGTCAGCAGCACGGTGTAGACCAGGGGATTGGCGGTGGCGGCGAAGCCGCTCAGCGTGCCGCCGCTGGCAATCAGGTCGCCGATGCCGAAGCCTACCGGCGCCTCGCTGAAGGTGAAGCTGATGGTGGCGCTTTCGCCGGCTTTCAGGCTGCCGGCGTTGCTGCTGATGGCCACCGTGGGCGCTGCCGTATCCAGCACATAGGCGCTGCTGTAGGCTGCGCCGTGGTTGCCCGCCGCATCGGTGACGCGCACCTGCAGGGTATTGCTGCCGCTTAGCGTCTGGTTGGCCAGCGTCCAGGCGCTGCCGCCCGCATTGGCGGCGGCGGTCTGCCAGGTGTGGCCGTTGTCCAGAGAGACTTCCACGCTATCGCCCGCGGCCAGTACCCCGTTCAGGGTGCCGGCAATGGTTTGCGCCGCGGTGCGTGTGACCAGATCGCTGGCGCTGCTGCCGGTATCGGCCGAGAACAGCGCGCTGGCGCCGCTGATGGAAGGCGGCAGCGTGTCCAGGCTGATGCTGGGCGAGCCGCCCGTCTGACCGCTATTGCCGGCGGCATCGGTGTAGGCGCCGGCCAGCACGCTGATGCTGGCGCTGCCCGAAGCGATGCCGGCCGTCGGCGTGAAGACGGCGGTATACACGGATGGATTGGTGCTCTGCGTCAAATTACTGAGCGTGCCATTGCCGACGCTGATGTCGCCCAGGCTGAAGCTGGCCGGCGCTTCGCTGAAGGTGAAGGTGATCAGGGCTGTGTCGCCGGCCTTGAGCGCACTGGCGTTGCTGCCGATGCTCAGCGTGGGCGCCAGGGTGTCAATCATGATGGGATCCATCGTGGCGGCGGTGCCGGCATTGCCCAGGCTATCCTGGAAGCGGCCGGCGGCGATGCTGATCGCGCCGCTGCCCGCGGCCAGGGCGGCGGCCGGCGTGAACACGGCGCTGTACACCAGCGGATCGGCGGTGGCCGCCAGTCCGCTCAGCACGCCGCCGCTGACGGCGATATCGGAAGCCGTAAAGCCGACCGGCGCGGAGCTGAAGGTAAAGCTGATGGTGGCCGTTTCGCCCGCTTTCAGCGCGCCGCTGCTGCTAGTGATCGCCACGCCCGGCGCCACTGTGGCATAACTGATGGCCGGCGTCTGCGCCGCCTGTCCGCCATTGCCCGCCAGGTCGCTATAGGCGCCGGCCGCCACCGTGATCGAAGCGGTGCCGGAAGCCTGGCCGGCGGTGGGCGTGAAGATGGCAGTATAAACATGCGGATCGGCGCTGGCCGCAAAACCGCTCAGCGTGCCGCCCGCCACCGTGATATCGCCCTGGGTGAAGCCATCCGGGATTTCGCTGAAGGTGAAGGTCAGCTTGGCGGTATCGGCGCTGTTGAGGAAGGCCTTGCTGCTGGTGATGCTCAAGCTGGGCGCGGCCGTGTCGAAAGCGTAGCTGGCGCTGTAGGCTGTGCCGTGATTGCCGGCGGCGTCGCTGACGCGCACCTGCAGCACGCCCGCGCCAGCCAGGGTCTGGCCGGCCAGGCTCCAGGCATTGCTGCCCACGCTGGCGCTGGCGGCCGTCCACGTCTGGCCGTTGTCGAGCGAGACTTCCACGCTTTCCCCGGCGGCCAGATTGGCGTTCAGGGTACCGGAGATGTCCTGCGCCGCTACGCTGGTGATCAGATCGGTGGCGCTGGCGCCGCTATCGTTGGAAAACAGCACGCTGGCGCCGGTGGTGGCGGGCGCCTGGGTATCGATGTTGATGCCCGGCACGCTGCCGCCCGCGCCGGCATTGCCGGCAGCGTCGGTATAGCTGCCCGCCGCCAGCACGATGCTGGCGGTGGCGCCATTCTGCCCCGGGTCGGGCGTAAACACGGCGGTGTAGACCAGCGGGTTGGCGGTTGCGCTCAGCGTGCCCAGGACGCCGCCGCTGACCGTCAGATCGGCGGCGCTGAAGCCGTCCGGCGCTTCGCTGAAGGTGAAGGTGATGAGGGCCGTCTCGCCGCCTTTCAGCGCGGCGGCGCTGCTGGTGATGACAACGCCCGGCGTGCCGCTGTCGAGCACATAGGCGGCCGCGTAGGACGGTCCGGTATTGCCCGCCGCATCGGCCACGCGCACCAGCAAGGTATTGCTGCCGGCCAGGGTCTGGCCCGCCAGGGTCCAGTTATAGCTGCCGGCGCTGGCCGTGGCGGTGCTCCAAGTGGCGCCGTTGTCGAGCGAAACCTGCACGCTCTCGCCATTCGCCAGCAGGGCGCTGAGCGTGCCCGAAACGGTTTGCGCCGCCGTATTCGTCAGCAGATCGGTGGCGCTGCTGCCGGTATCGGCCGAGAAGCTGACGCTGGCGCCCGTGGTCAGCGGCGCCAGCGTATCGATGGCGATGCTGGGCGGGCTGCCGCTGCTGCCGCTATTGCCGGCGGCATCGGTGAAGGCGCCGCCGGCCACGCTGATGACGGCGTTCACGCCCTGCACCCCGGCCGTCGGCGTAAACACGGCGGTATACACCAGCGGATTTGCCGTGGCGGCCGGTGCGCTCAGCGTGCCGCCGCTGACCGTCACATCGGCGGCGCTGAAGCCGGACGGCGCCTCGCTGAAGGTGAAAGTAATGTTGGCGGTCTGCCCGGCGCGCAAGGTGGCGGTATCGCTGCTGATGGCCAGGCTGGGCGCCAGGGTGTCGATGCTGATGGCCGGGCCGGTGGCGGCACTGCCGCTATTGCCGGCCGTGTCCACATAACTGCCGGCCGCCACGCTGATATTGGCCGCGCCGCTGGCCAGATTCACCGTCGGCGTGAAGACGGCGGTGTACACCAACGGATTGGCGGTGACGGCAAAGCCGCTCAGGGTGCCGTTGCTGACGCTGACGTCGGAGGCGGTGAAGCCGGCCGGCGCATGGTTGAAGGTAAAGGTCAGCGTGGCGCTCTGCCCCGCTTTCAGGGCCGAGGCGCTGCTGCTGATGGTCATGGCCGGCGCCTGGGTATCGAGGCTGATGGCGGGCATGCTCGCCGCCAGTCCGCCATTGCCGGCCAGATCGCTCCAGCTGCCGGCCGCCACCGACATGCCGGCCGTGCCGCCATTCACCCCGCTGGACGGCGTGAAGACGGCGGTGTACACCAACGGGTTGGCGGTGGCCGCCAACCCGCTCAGGGTGCCGCCGCTGACCGCCACATCGGCGGCGCTGAAGCCGGACGGCGCTTCGCTGAAGGTGAAGGTGATGTTCGCCACCTCGCCCACGCGCAGGCTGCTGGTGTCGCTGCTGATGCTCAGGCCCGGCTGCACGGTATCCAGCACATAGGCGGCGCTGTAGGCCGGGCCATGGTTGCCGAAGGCGTCGCTGACGCGCACCTGCAGCGTGTTGCTGGCCGCCAGCGTCTGGCCCGCCAGGGTCCAGCTGCTGCCGCCCACCGCCGCGCTGGCGATGCTCCAGTTAAGACCATTGTCGAGCGAGACTTCGACCCGTTCGTCGGCTGCCAGCGGCGCGCCGAGGGTGCCGGAAATGCTCTGCGCCGCCGTGTTCGTGACCAGATCGCTGCTGCTGGCGCCCGTGTCGGCCGAGAAGGCGACGCCGGTGACGGCCGTCGTTGGCGGCAAGGTGTCGATGCTGATGGACGGCGTGCCGCCCGCCGTGCCGGCATTGCCCGCCAGGTCGGCGTAAGCGCCGCCGGCGATGCTGATGCTGGCCGCACCGCTGGCCTGGCCGGCGGTGGGCGTGAAAACGGCGGTGTAGACCAGGGGATTGAGCGTGACGCCAAAGCCGCTCAAGGTGCCGCCGCTGGCGATCACATCGCCCGCCGTGAAGCCTACCGGCAGCTCGCTGAAGGTGAAGCTGATGGTGGCCGTTTCGCCCACGCTCAACGCGCTGTCGCTGCTGCTGATGGTCACGGTGGGCGCCTTGGTATCGATGGCGATGGTGGGCGTGCTGCCGGCCCCGCCCAGATTGCCCAAGATATCGCTGTAGGCGCCGCTGGCCACGCTGATGCTGGCCGTGCCGCCCTGCGTGTTGGCGGCCGGCGTAAAGGTGGCCGTATACACCAGCGGGTTATTGGTGACGGCGAAATTGCCCAGCACCCCGCCGCTGACGGCGACGTCGCCCAGCACAAAGCCCAGCGGCAGGCTGCTGAAGGTGAAGCTGATGGTGGCCGTCTCGCCGCTCTTCAGTGCCGCCACGTCGCTGCTGATGCTCAGGCTGGGACCAAGGGTGACGATGGAGATCGCCAGCGACGCGGCGCCGGCACCGCTGTTGCCGGCAACATCGGTATAACTGCCATTGGCTAGCGATACGCCGCCCAGCAGGCCGCTCAAGCCGCTATTGGGCGTGAATTCGGCGGTGTAGATGCGCGCGTTGGCCGTCGCACTCAGATTGGACAGGGTGCCGCCCACCGCCGTCAGGTCGGCCAGCGAGAAGCCGGCCGGCGTCTCGCTGAAGGTGATGGTGATGATGGCGCTTTCGCCGCTTTTCAGCACGCTGACATTGCTGCTGATGGCGGCCGTGGGGCCGCTGGTGTCGAGCACATAGGGATTGCTGGCGGCCGCGCCGCTATTGCCGGCAGCGTCGGTCACGCGCACTTGCAGGGTGCCGCTGCCGCTCAGGGTCTGGCCGGCCAGCGTCCAGGCATTGCTGCCGGCGCTGGCGCTGGCCGTGCTCCAGCTGCTGCCGTTGTCGAGCGAAATCTGAACCGATTCGCCGGCCGCCAGATTCGCGCTCAAGGTGCCGCTGATGGTCTGCGCCGCCACATTGGTAATCAGGTCGCTGCTGCTGCCGCTGTCGGCCGAGAAGGCCACGCTGGCGCCGGTGGTGGCGGGCGCCGTGGTGTCCAGCGTATAGCTGCGCGTCAGCGGCGTGCTGCTGCCGCCGATATTCGTCACTTTCACCTGCAGGGTGCCGCTGCCGCTCAGAGTCTGGCCGGCCAGCGTCCAGGTGCTGGCGCCCACGGCAGCGCTGGCCGTGCTCCAGCTGACGCCATTGTCGAGCGAAACCTGGACCGATTCGCCGCTGGCCAGCGCCCCGCTCAGCGTGCCGCTGATGGTTTGCGCCGCCACATTGGTAATCAGATCGCTATTGCTGCTGCCGCTGTCGGCCGAGAAGGCCACCGTCAGCGCCGTGGTGCTGCTGGGTACCGCCGCCGTCACCGTGGTCGTGCTGTTGCTGGTGACGGCGCTGCCGTCGTTGACGCTGACGGTGAAGGTGGTGGTGGCGCTCAAGCCCGCCGCGCTCTGGAAGACCAAGGCTTGCAGGGCCGCCTGGGCGGCGGCGGGCGCGGCGGCGGCATGGGTATAGGTGGCGCCGCCGTCGCTGCTGCTGAAGCCGGAGGCCGCCAGCGAAGCCGCCGTGAACGCGCCTTTGGCCGCGCTATCCAGGGTGATGGTGACGATGACGGTGGCGCCCACATCGGGATCGCTGACCGTCATGCCGCCAAAGGGCTGCAGGGTGCCGCCCGCCGTCACGCCCTGGCCGGCCTGGGCGCCGCCGATGGCCGCCGCATCGTTGACCGAGGTGATGCTCAGCACCGTTCCCGTGTTCGGCGTGCCGGCCAGGCCTTTGCTGTCGGTCGGCGTCAGGGTAAACGTGGTGCCGATCACGGCGCCCACGGCAGCCTGGTTGGCCGTGGGCGTGAACTGCAGGGCTTTGAGGGCAGCGGTCAGCGCCGCCGGGCTGGCGGCGCTCAGGGTATAGCTGCCGGCGCTACCGGACAGGCCGGCCCCGCTCAGGGTGCCGTTGGCGCTGTTATAGCTGATGGCCAGGCTGACATTGTCGCCATTGGCGTCGGCCACCGTCACGTTGGCAAAGGGCAGCAGGCTGGCGCCGTCATTGCCGCTGGCGGCCGCCGCGCCGCTGATGGTGGGCGCGCTATTGCTGGTATTCGACACCGTGATCAGCACCGAGCCGACGGCGATGCTGACATTGCCGATCACGCTGTTCCAGTCGTCGCCGGCCGCCAGCGTGTAGGCGTGACCGCTGGAAGCGGTGCCGCCATCCTTGGTCATCAGGGCCGCCACCGCCGCCACGTCGGCGCCGCTCAGCGTGACCGAGAAGGAGGTGGCGCTGGTCACTTCCACATTGCCAGAGGTGGTCAGGGTACGCGTGCCGCCACCCTGACCGCTGAGAATCAGCTTGGCGACGTTGATGTCGTTGGCCGCGCCCACCACGCTCACCAGATTATTGCCGGTCACGGTCAGCACATGGGTGGTGGCGTCATAGCTGGCCGAGGTGATCACCGGCAGCTGCACATTGGTGACGACGATGGCGTTGGCGGTCAGGTCGACGCCGGCGCCGGCATTGCTGTCCCAGTTCAGCGCCGCCGCCAGATTGAAGGTGGTGCCGTCCACCGCCAGCACGCCGTTATTGTTGAGCAGGCCGTTGATGGCCAGCTTGTCGGCCGCGTTCAGCGTGATGCTGAACAGGGTGTTGCTCAGGGCGCTGACCACGGGCGAGGTCAGGGTGTAGCTGCCCCCCTGGCCGCTCAAGGTGATCTTGCTGGGATCGATGGCGTCGCCGGCATTGATGCCCACGGCCGTCACGCTCAGCACCCCAGTGCCGGCGTTGTAGGCGGCAGCCGAGATGGTGGCGGCCACGCGCGGGTTGACGACCACGATATCGTCCACCGCGATCTGGGCACCCACGCTGGCCGAGATGCGTACCCCGCCGATGCCCTGGAAATTGCTGTTGCCCGCCAGGCTCAGGGTGCCGAAGGTATTGATGGCCACTCCGGTCAGCGTGGCCGGCGTGCCGATCGGCGCGTAACTGCTGTCCAGCGCCTGCACGGTGAAGGTGCCCGACAGCAGCCAGCCCAGGTCGGCGCTGCTCAATTTCAGGCTGGTCAGGTCGAAGATGCCGGCATTGGCGCGCAGCTCCAGGTATTCGGGCGCGGTCAGGATGCCGGTGGCGCGCACATGGGAACTCCACAGGCCAAGCGAGGACGTGATATTGCTGATGGTCAGGCCGCCGCCGCCCGAACTTTTGGCATAGATGTCGAAGCCGGTGCCCAGGTCGTTCAGAACCGAGATGGTCTGGCCGGTGAGGATGCCGGTCAGCGCGCCCGCCACCACGCTGGTGATGGGCACCGTGCCCCAGGTGATGGTGCCGCTGACGCCACCGTTCACCAGGCCCAGGGTGTAGTCATAATCATCCAGGGCAGCGTAACTGATGGCGGCCGGCGCTTCGATCGTGCCATGGCTGTACTCCAGCAGCCAGTCGCCGCCGCGCGCGCCGGCCCCGGTCAGACCGGTGGAAGCGGCGATATCGGCGCCGGTGGCGGCCGACAAGCCATCGACGAAGGCCAGGCCGGCGCTGCCCTGCGCCACATTGCAGCCATACAGCAGGATGTCGCCGCCGCTGCGCAGGGCGGCGCCCCAGTCGCGCAAGGCATCGGCATAACTGGCCAGGGTGCTGCCATCGAGCGTGCTGCCGCCCAGGCGCAGCTGGCCGGCGGCGCCGTGCGAAACGATCTGGATGCTGTCCAGCTCCTCATAGGCTTGCAGCACATCCGCGATCTGACGCACGCCATCGTGGCGGCCATCCAGCATGACCACCTGCACGCCAGCCTTGGCGCCCGCCGCCAGTTCCTGGGCGCCAGCCACCGTGGCATCGATGAACAGCACGCTGCGGCGCAACGGCGGGTCGGCCAGACTGTCGGCAAAACGGCCAAAGGGCAGCGCGGGATGGTTCATGGGACGACTCCTTGCCAGCAAAGGAAGCCTTACAAACAAAGGGATGGCCGGGACAGACTTGAGCCGATTATCGGGAGATTCGTCCTATTCACAAAATATTCGCCGCGCGCAAAAGCTTTGTCCGTGCGCGCAAAATTTAAACTTATTCGTCTATTAAGAACTGTGGTCTGACAAGCAGCTTGCCAGCTTTGCTAAAATGGCTTTTTTGCCGCGCCCGGCGGAATTGGCCGATTTCGGTTACTCTCTGCACCAATCGTTTATTGCTGCACTCGAAAGGAACATCAATTGCCCAATCTTCTGACACGCCGCCTGGCCCTGCTGGCCGATGCCCAGCACCGCCCGCTGCTGAGCGGAGGCCTACGCGGCATTGAGCGCGAAACCCTGCGCGTCCAGGCGGACGGCCATCTGGCGCGCACGCCCCACCCCCTGGCTCTCGGTTCGGCCCTGACCCACCCCCAGATCACCACCGATTACGCCGAAACGCTGCTGGAATTCATCACCCCGGCCGAACACGACATCGCCGACACCCTGCACAAGCTGGACGCCATCCACCGCTTCAGCTACGGCAAGCTGGGCCAGGAGCTGCTGTGGAGCCAGTCCATGCCCTGCCAGCTGCCGTCCGAGGACGAGATCGAAATCGCCTGGTATGGCAAGTCGAACCTGGGCATGCTCAAGCATGTGTACCGGCGCGGCCTGGCCCTGCGCTATGGCAAGGCCATGCAGTGCATCGCCGGCATCCACTACAACTACTCGCTGGACGAGGAGCTGTGGGCCTTGCTCAATCATGAAGAAAACGGCGACCGCAAGCTGACCGCCAAGGCTTACCAGTCGGAAGCCTATCTGGCGACGATACGCAATTTCCGCCGCTACAGCTGGCTCCTGATGTATCTGTTCGGCGCCTCGCCGGCCCTGGCCAGCGGCTTCCTGCGCGGCCAGCCGCACAAGCTCGAGACGCTGTCGGCCGATACCCTGTACCTGCCGCATGCCACCAGCCTGCGCATGAGCGACCTCGGTTACCAGAATGATGCGCAGTCCGGCCTCAGCCCGCACGAGAATTCGCTGGACAGCTATGTGGCGACGCTGACGCGCGCCGTCAACCAGCCTTACGAGCCATATCAGCGTATCGGCACCAAGCGCGATGGCGAGTGGGTGCAGCTGTCGACCAATGTGATCCAGATCGAGAATGAGTACTACTCGACCATCCGGCCCAAGCGCGTGATCCGCACCGGCGAGCGGCCGATCCAGGCCCTGTGCCTGCGCGGCGTGCAGTACATCGAAGTGCGCTGCATGGACGTCGATCCCTTCGAGCCGGTCGGCATCAGCCTGGAGACGGGCCGCTTCCTGGACGCCTTCCTGCTGTTCTGCGCGCTGGAAGAGAGCCCCACCATTTCCGAAGACCAGAGCCGGCTGTACGCGCAGAATTTCGCGCGCACCGTGAAGGAAGGCCGCCGTCCCGGCCTGACCTTGAGCCGCGACGGCGAAGAAGTGGCGCTGCGCGACTGGGGTCAGCAACTGCTGGAACGCATCCGCCCGGTGGCGGCCCTGCTGGACCAGGCGCGCGGCGACGGCGCGCATGCCGCCTCGCTGGCGGTGCAGGCGGCCAAGCTGGACGATCCGGAGCGCACGCCCTCGGCGCGCGTGCTGGCCGAGCTGCGCGCCAATGGCGGCTCGTTTGCCGCCTTCGGTATGCGCCAGAGCGAACGGCATGCGGCTTACTTCCGCGCCCATCCCGCCAATAGCGAAGAGGAAGCGAGTTTCGGCCAGCTGGCCGCGGAATCGCTGGCGGAACAAGCCGCGCTGGAACGCAGCCAGACCGGCAGCTTCGACGATTATGTGCAGGCTTACCGCGCCAGCAATCTTTGTCCCAACTGCGAGTAAGACCGGCAGAAGCGCAGCATGCTGACTTTTTACAACGAACAGCACGACCAGCACCGCGCCCGCCATGAGCTGGTGCGCGGCGAGGCCACGCCCTGCCTGGAAACGCCGGCGCGGGCCGAAGCCGTGCTGGCCGAGCTGGGACGGCGCGGCCTGGGCCGCATCGTCACCCCGCATGGCGTGCCGCTGATGTCGCTGGAGCGCGTGCACCAGCCGCGCTATCTGCATTTCCTGCGCAATGCCTGGACCGAGTGGCAGGCGCTGGCGCCCGCCAATGCCGGCAAGGACGCCTTCCCCTCCGGCTGGCCGGTGCGCAGCTTCCGCGCCGATATCGAGCCGCAAGGCTTCGACGCCCGCCTCGGCCTGTATTCGCGCGACACGATTTCCCCCATCACGGCCGGCACCTGGACCGCCGCCAAGACCGGCGCCGACTGCGCCGTGAACGCGGCCCATGCGCTGCGCCTGGGCGAGCGCGCCAGCTTCGCCCTGACGCGGCCGCCGGGCCACCACGCCGGCGCCGATTTCAGCGGCGGCTCCTGCTACCTGAACAATGCGGCGCTGGCGGCCCAGCACCTGCTGGACGACGGCCTGCGCCGCGTCGCCGTGCTGGACCTCGACTGCCACCACGGCAACGGCACGCAAAGCATCTTCTACGACCGCGCCGACGTGCTGTGCATCTCGCTGCACGCCGACCCGCGTTCCAGCTATCCCCACTACCTGGGCCATGCCGACGAAACCGGCGACGGCGCCGGCTACGGCTACAACGTGAACATGCCGCTGGCGCCGCAGCAGCCGAATGCCCAGGCCTGGTTCGCGGCGCTGGAAACGGCTTGCGTGCGCCTGGCCATGTATGGGCCGGAAGCGCTGGTGGTGGCGCTCGGCGTCAACACCTTCCAGGGCGACCCGCACGGCGGCCTGGGCCTGCTCAGCGCCGACTTCCTGCGCGTGGGCGAACGTCTGGCCTATCTGGGCCTGCCCACCGCTTTCATCTTCGAAGGCGGCAGCGCCATCCGCGAACTGGGCGTGAACGTGGTGAATGTGCTGGAAGGCTTTGAAACCGCGCTCTAAATGCCGGCAATATAGCCAAACAGTTACTTAAGTGTTGCTATTCAACGCCAGATACATCGCGCTTCTTGCCCCGCCCCTACCTCGGCGATATTGTTGACAGACGTTTGCATCAAACCTGTCGGCATCTGAACTTCTGAGGGAGAACGGGCATGGGCATCAGGGACTTGAAAATCGGGGCGCGCATCGGCGGCGGCTTTGTGATTCTGCTGCTGCTGGTGGTACTCATGGCCGTGCTGGGCATGGTGCGCATGGGCCAGATCCAGGACCAATTGCTGGATATCGCCAAGGTCAATAATGTCGAGGCGCAGCTGCTGATCAAGATGCACGATTCCATCCTCGACCGCTCGGTGGCGACCCGCAATCTGGTGCTGCTGACCGATATGAACGAAATGAAGCCCGAGGCGGCGATCATCGAGGAAGCCGAGAAAAAATACCGCGACGCCGAGACGGAGCTGAACCGGATGTTCGCCGCGCTGCCGCAGACCCAGGACCACGAAAAAGCCGGCATGGTCAAGATCCGCAACAGCGAACAGGCGGCCTTGCCCCTGGTGCGCAAGCTGGCCGAACTCGGCCTGGCCAACAAGTCCGACGAGGCCACGCCCTTCCTGATGAAGGAAGTACGCCCGGCCCAGCAGCGCTGGCTGGACGACATCAACGCCATGATCGCCATCGAGGACAAGCTGAACCAGGAATCGATCCAGGAGGCGGAAAACGTCTATTCCAGCGCGCGCAACTGGATGGTGGCGATCACAGCGGTGGCCATTATCTTCGGTCTGGCGATCGCCTGGTGGATCACGCGCAGCGTGACCGAGCCGATCAATGCTGCCGTGGAGGCGGCGCAAACCGTGGCCTCGGGCGACCTGACGCGCGAAATCCACGTGAATACCAGCGACGAAACCGGCCTGCTGCTGAAGGCGCTGAAGGAAATGAGCGGCAGCCTGGAAGACATTGTCGGACGGGTACGGCATGGCACGAATGCGATTGCCGTGGCCTCGTCCGAAATCGCCAACGGCAATATGGACCTGTCCTCGCGCACCGAGCAGCAGGCCAGCTCGCTGGAGGAAACCGCCTCCTCGATGGAGGAGCTGACTTCCACCGTGCAGCAGAATGCCGACAATGCGCGCCAGGCCAACCAGCTGGTGGTCTCCGCCACCGAGGTGGCCGTGAAAGGCGGCAGCATCGTCACGCAAGTGGTGGAAACCATGGGCGCCATCAATGCCTCGGCCACCAAGATCGTGGACATCATCAGCGTGATCGACGGCATCGCCTTCCAGACCAATATCCTGGCCCTGAACGCGGCGGTGGAAGCGGCGCGCGCCGGCGAACAGGGACGCGGTTTTGCCGTGGTGGCCTCCGAGGTGCGCAATCTGGCGCAGCGCTCGGCCGCCGCCGCCAAG
Organism: Massilia sp. BJB1822; assembly: GCF_013369485.1. Lineage (GTDB taxonomy): Bacteria > Pseudomonadota > Gammaproteobacteria > Burkholderiales > Burkholderiaceae_D > Rugamonas. The sequence goes on along the minus strand of NZ_JABWEB010000001.1, from coordinate 502,884 downwards.
GAGATCAAAGCCCTGATCGGCGATTCGGTGGAAAAGGTCCAGACCGGCAGCAAGCTGGTGGACGAGGCGGGCGGCATCATGCAGGAAGTGGTGAAGAGCGTGCAGCATGTGAGCGACATCATTAGCGAAATCACCTCGGCCAGCGTGGAGCAGTCGACCGGCATTTCCCAGGTCAACCAGGCCATCGTGCAGATGGACGATGTGACGCAGCAGAACGCTTCGCTGGTGGAACAGGCGGCAGCGGCAGCCGGCTCGCTGAAGGACCAGGCGGAAGGCCTGGTGCAGGTGGTCAGCGTGTTCAAGATCAACGGCGGCGCGGCGAACAGCTATGCCAGCACACCGAAGCCGCAGGCGCGCCCGGTGGCTGCTGCGCCCAAGCCGGCACCGCGCAAGATCGCCACCGTCAAAGCCGCGGCCGCCCCACGCAGCACTGTCGCCAGCAAACCGGCGGCAGGCGGCGACGACTGGGAAGAGTTCTGATTCAAACGCGCCGTCAAACTGCCTTTCGGTGATGCGCAGCTAGCCGGAACAGGGCTGGCCCTGCTAGGATATGTGGACAGTGTCCACATATCCTTCTTGCAACCATGACGAAACAGCAGCGCGTCACCACCACCATTGTCGACGGCCTGGCCTATGTGCGCCTGGCGCGGCCCGAACAGCACAACGCCATCGATTTCGACATGCTGCATGCGGTGGTGAAGGCCGCCCGCAGCCTGCGCAGGCAGCCGGGCGTGCGCGCCGTGATCGTGCATGGGGAAGGCCCGTCGTTCTGCTCCGGCCTGGATTTCAAAAGCGTGCTGGCGCGGCCCATGCGCGGGCTGCTGCACTACGCCCAGCTGTGGTACTTCTGGCGCAATAACTTCCAGGACTGGAGCATGGGCTGGCGCGACGTGCCGGCGCCCGTGATCGCGGCGATCCACGGTAACTGCTTCGGTGGTGGCATCCAGCTCGCGCTGGGCGCCGACATCCGCATCGCCACGCCGGATGCGCGCCTGTCGCTGATGGAGGCGAAGTGGGGGCTGATTCCCGATATGGGCGGCGTGGCCCTGCTGCGCGAACTGGTGCCGATCGATGTGGCCAAGGAACTGGTGCTCTCCGGCCGCGTCTTCAGCGGTGCGGAAGCGAAAGAACTCAAGCTCGTCACCCATCTGGCCGACGATCCGCTGGCGGCGGCCGAAGCCCTGGCCGCCGAACTCTCGACCCGCTCGCCGGACGCCCTGGCCGCCGGCAAATTCCTGCTGCAGCGGGCCTGGAGCAAATCCGAATCCGGCGCCCTGGCGCAGGAGCGGCGCTGGCAACGCCGGCTGATGGGCTTTGCCAATAACCGCATCGCCATCCAGAACAATAAAGGCGGCAAAGCGGCGGAAGGCAAGGCTTACCAGGCGCGCCGCATACAGGGTTAAGGCGCGCCCGGACTGCGGCGATTTACACGGAGGCCGGATCGACCTTGCCGACGTCGATGCCGTAGCGCTGGATCGCCTCGGCGACCCGGGTGCGCGGAATTGCGCCATCGTCGGCCAGCGCCTTCAAGGCGGCCAGCACGATGAAGTGGCGGTCCACCTCAAAGAACGTGCGCAGCGATTCGCGCGTGTCGGAGCGGCCGAAACCATCCGTGCCCAGGGAGACGAAGCGGCGCTGCTCGACGAAGGGACGGATCTGGTCGCCAACGATCTTCATATAATCCGTCGCCACCACCACCGGCCCGGCGCGATGCCGCAGGCATTGCTGCACATACGGCACGCGCGGCTCGCTTTCGGGATGCAGCATATTCCAGCGCTCCGCCGCCAAGCCTTCGCGCCGCAGCTCGGTCAAGCTGGTCGCGCTCCACACATCGCTGGACACGCCGAAGTCCGCCTTCAGCAACTCGCCAGCAGCAATCACTTCGCGCAGGATCGCGCCACAACCCATTAACTGCACATGGACCTTGCCTTGTGCCGCGCTACCGTCACTGAACAGGTAGAGTCCCTTGAGAATGCCGGCTTCCGTGCCTTCCTGCAGCGCGGGGTTCGGGTAGTTTTCATTGAGCAGGGTGATGTAGTAGTAGATGTCTTCCTGTTCCACGTACATGCGGCGCAACCCATCCTGGATGATGACCGCCAGCTCGTAGGCAAAGGTCGGATCGTAGGAAACGCAGTTCGGGATGACCGAGGACAGCACATGGCTGTGGCCATCGTCGTGCTGCAAGCCCTCGCCCATGAGGGTGGTGCGGCCGGAGGTGGCGCCCAGCAGGAAGCCGCGGGTACGCGCATCGCCCGCCGCCCAGGTCAGGTCGCCCACCCTTTGCAGGCCGAACATGGAATAGAAGATATAGAAGGGAATCGTGGCCAGGCCATGGTTGCTGTAGGCCGTTCCGGCCGCGATCCAGGAGGAAATCGCGCCGGACTCGTTGATGCCTTCCTGCAGGATCTGACCGTCCTTGGCCTCCTTGTAGTAACTGAGCTGGCCGGCATCCTGCGGCGTGTAGAGCTGCCCCAGATAGGAGTGGATACCGATCTGGCGGAACAGGCCTTCCATGCCGAAGGTGCGCGACTCGTCCGGCACGATGGGGATCACGAGTTTGCCCAGCTGCGGGTCTTTCAGCAGTGTGGTCAGGATGCGCACGAAGGACATGGTGGTCGAGACGCCGCGCTCGCCGCTGTCCTTGAGCTGCGTGGCAAAGGTGCTGAGCGGCGGCACCGCCAGCGGCGCTACTTTGCTGATGCGGGCCGGGATGTATCCGCCCAGGTCCGCCCGGCGCTGCGTGAAGTAGCGCGCTTCCTCACTATCCGGCGCGGGTTTGAGGTAGGGCATCTCCGCCAGCTGCTCGTCCGACACCGGCAGCGCGAAGCGGTCGCGGAAGGCGCGCACCGCGTCCGCGCTCATTTTCTTCAACTGATGATTGATGTTCTGGCCTTCGCCGGCCTCGCCCATGCCGAAGCCCTTGACCGTCTTGACCAGAACCACCGTCGGTCGGCCCTCGGTGCGCACGGCTTGCGAATAGGCCGCGTAAACTTTCTCCGGATCGTGGCCGCCGCGCGTCAAAGCCCAGATTTCATCGTCCGACAGATGCGCCACGAGTTCCAGCAACTGCGGATATTTTCCGAAGAAATGCTCGCGCACGTAAGCGCCGTTTTGCGACTTGAAGGTCTGGTATTCGCCGTCGACGCACTCCATCATGCGCTGGCGCAGCAAGCCGGTGGTGTCGCGCTTGAGCAGATCGTCCCAGCCGCTGCCCCACAGCACCTTGATGACGTTCCAGCCCGCGGCACGGAAAGTGCCTTCAAGTTCCTGAACGATCTTGCTGTTGCCGCGCACTGGTCCATCCAGGCGCTGCAGATTGCAGTTGACGACAAAAATCAGATTGTCGAGCCGCTCGCGGCCGCCCAGCGAAATCGCCGCCAGCGATTCCGGCTGGTCCATCTCGCCGTCGCCCAGGAAGGCCCAGACCTTGCGGCCCTGATGCTTCAGCAGCCCACGGTATTCCAGATAGCGCATGAAGCGCGCCTGGTAAGCCGCCGTCAGCGGGCCAAGGCCCATGGACACGGTGGGGAACTGCCAGAAGTCCGGCATCAGGCGCGGATGGGGATAGGACGACAAGCCTTCGCGCCCGGCTTCGCGGCGGAAGTTGTCCAGCTGCGCCTCGCTGATGCGTCCCTCCAGATAGGCGCGGCCATAGATGCCGGGCGCCGAGTGGCCCTGGATATAGACCATATCGCCGCCAAAGGTCTCGGTGCGGCCACGGAAGAAGTGGTTGAAGCCGACGTCATACAGGACGGCGGCCGATTGGTAGGTGGCGATATGCCCGCCGACATTCGAGTACTTACCCGCCCGCAGCACCATCACCATGGCGTTCCAGCGGATATAGGCATTCAGGCGCTGTTCCACACTGAGATTGCCTGGATAGGCCGGCTGGCGCTCCCTGGAAATGGTGTTCACATACGCCGTCGTCACCCGTCCGTGCAGGTCGCCGTGCTGGGTGACATCGAAATCCGTCAGCTGGTCGATCAGATAGTGGGCGCGCGGCCGGCCTTCAGCCGCAACGACGGCTTCCAGCGCCGCCAGCCACTCTCGTGTCTCTTGCGGATCGACGTCGGGAATTACAAGGTGCTGGCTCATGGCATATCTCCTGGAAAATAGAAAAGGCAATGTTGTCGGACTGCTTCATGGATGCAGGGCGTAACGATCAATGAATTGCATTTGCAATCATAGCATTTGCAATCGTTTGGGTGTGGGATAGAATTGCATTTGTAATCGAAACAAGGCGGGAGGAAATGCTTATGACAGCGAAGGAACCGGATCTGTGGTTCTCATTTGTGCGCGCGCATCGCACGATGATTCGGGAGGTGGAGCGGCGTCTGGCGGCAGCCGGCCTGCCCAGCTACGCCTGGTATGACACGCTATGGGGTCTGGAAAGCGGACCTGACGGCACAAGACGGATGCACGAACTGGCCGACGCGCTGGCCATCGAGCGCTACAACCTGACAAGGCTGGTAGACCGCCTGGAACAGGAGGGACTCGTGACGCGCTCCCGTTCAGCGGAAGACGGCCGGGCCGCCTATGCCGCCATCACAAAGGAAGGCCGCGCGCTACGCAAGAAGATGTGGAAGGTGTACGAATCCACCGTCGCCGAACTATTCCTCAAGCAGTTCAGCGCCAGCGAACAAAAAACCCTGGCCGATGGCCTTGACCAGACTATCGAAGCCGTTCGGACATCCATCGGCCAGTAGTTTCATACAAGCTGATAGCGCTCCAGCGCCTCTTCGACGCGGCCAGGCGGAATGGCTCCTTCATCGCCGAGTGCCTTAAGCGCGAGGGCGGCAATCCATTCCGCCCTGACCATGCTTCCGCTCAGCGGATACGAGTCGGCGCCCAGCGCCACAAAGCGCGCCGGCACGAAGCCGCCGATCTGGCTGGCGATATTCTGCGCATACCCCGTCACTGCCAGCACCGGCGACGCGCTCGCGGCCAGGCAGGACTGGAGATGCGAGCTTCTTTTTTCCAAGCGGGGATGCAGCGTATTCCAGCGCTCCGCCGCATAAGCATCCCGTGCCAGGCGCGTATAACTTGGGCAGCTCCAGATTTCACTCGCCACACTCCAATCCTGTTGGAGCAGCTTCGCCGCGCGCTCCACTTGCGACAAGGTTTTGCCCGCCCCCAGCAGCCGCACAGTTGCCGAGGACTCCCTCCGCAGAGGCGCCATGCGGTACATGCCCTTGAAGGCATGCTGCCCGTCGGCCGCTGACAATGCGCGCGCATCGCCCTCGTCGGCATGCGCCGAGAAATAGACGAATCCCGGTTCGCCGTCTATGTAGAGCGCATGCAGCGCAGCGCGCAGGATGGCGAGGGTTTCTGCGCCGGAGGCTGGGTCGTATGGCGTGCCGTCCGCAATGGCTGACAGCCAGAGTGGCAAGGCCGGCTGCACGCTTTTCGGCCAGCGCGAACTGAAGGCCTCCGCATCGTTGCAGAAGATTCCCTGGCTGGTCGTTTCCGCCAGCGCCGCGCGCAGCCCGGCCACTGATTCGGAACGCATCAGATAAAGCAGCGGCCTCTCGCCGCGCTGGCGCCCACTGCGCAGCCACAGGGGCCAGGCGCTGATATTGCGATGGCCGCCCGCTGCGCCGGCATGCGCATCCACTTCCCGCCCCGCCGCCCGAACAATCCAGGCACTGCCCTGCTCCAGGCGGTTGGCTATCGCACGCATCGCTGCATGCGGAGAAGCGCTCCTGCAATGCGCATTCAGTACATCGTCGTCCAGCCGGTCCAGGCAAGTTGCAGCAGCGTGGCGCATTTCCCGCATCGAATCCGGCTGATGAAAACGTTCCCAAACCATGGCATGCCTCTATCATACGATTGCAATTACAACGATTGTAAATGCAATCGTATAAGGGAGCAATGAAGGCCTGGAGAAAATCCATAAAAATCGCTTGCAATTCAATCGCACACTATCTATAGTGTGCATATGGGCGCTGCAAACAGTAAGCGGAATCCCTACAAATAGCACACTACTGAATCGTTAACTATTAAACTGAAAGGATTTCATCATGTCGATCAAACAAGTTCTGTACCGCGCCAACGCCAAATCCACCGGTGGCCGCGAAGGCCGTTCCGTCAGCAGCGACGGCGTGCTGGACGTGAAACTGACCACGCCGAAGGAACTGGGCGGCAATGGCGCCGTCGGCACCAATCCGGAACAACTGTTCGCGGCCGGCTACTCGGCCTGCTTCATCGGCGCCCTGAAATTCGTCGGCGGCCGCGACAAGATCGCCGTGCCGGCGGAGACCTCGATCGACGCCACCGTGGGCATCGGCGCCATCGAAACCGGCTTCGGCATCGAAGTGGAACTGAAAATCTCACTGCCAGGCCTGGACCGCGCCACTGCCGAGAAACTGGTGCAGGCCGCCCACATCGTCTGCCCTTACTCGAACGCCACCCGCGGCAATATCGACGTGACCCTGACCATCGTTTAAGAAGCCGTACAATGATCGCCTCACTTCATAGGGGCGATCATGATCGAATGGCAGTGGCGGGACTTTGACGGCATTCCGGGCCGGGACTTGTATGAGCTGCTGCGCCAGCGCCAGGAGGTGTTCGTGCTGGAGCAGCAGTGCCTCTATCCCGATCTGGACGGCTACGACCAGGGCGCCCACCATCTGCTGGGCTGGCGCGAGGTCGGCGGCAAGCGCGAGCTGGCCGCCTATCTGCGCTGCATCGCGCCCGGCGTGAAATTCCCCGAAATGTCGCTGGGCCGCGTGCTGACCACGGCCGCCGCGCGCGGCATCGGCGCCGGACGGCTGCTGGTGGCAGAAGGCGTGCGCCAGGCCGAATTGCAGCATCCGGGCCACCGTATCCGCATCGGCGCGCAAGCGCATCTGGAACAGTTCTATGCCAGCTTTGGCTTCCAGACCATCTCCGCACCTTACGACGAAGACGGCATCGCCCACATCGACATGCTGCGCTGAGGGCTCAGAAAGTCACGATGAAGCGCGCGCCGCTACTGACGGTGCGCGCATAACGCACCGTGCCGCCGTTGCCATGCACCAGATGGCGCACCATGGCGAGGCCGATGCCGCGTCCCTGTTTTTTGGTGGAGAAGAAGGGCGTGAAAATATGCGCCGCCAGCTCGTCTGGCACGCCCAGGCCATTGTCGGCCACCTCGATGCGCAAGCGCCCTCCCCGGCTTAAGCGGGCGCTGACCGTGACCGTGGGGCGGGCTTGCGCGGCAGTGGCTTCCGCCGCATTTTTCAACAGATTGATCAGCGCCTGTTCCAGCTGGCCGGAATCGACCAGCACTTCCAGCGAAGCCGGTTCGACCGAGAATTCGGCGCTGCCGCCGCGCGCCTGCCAGTCCGCCGCCAACAGAGCGGCGAGGCGGGCGAACAATGCGCCCAGGCGCACGCGCTCGGGCTGGGCCTCCGGCACGGTGGACAGGCTGCGGTAGCTGCCGACGAAATCGGCCAAACTGGAGGCGCGGCGCGCGATAGCATCGAGCGAAGTGCGCAGATCGTCCGCCAATTCGGCGGCTTGCGCCGGCTCCAGTTGCGGCGCCCGCATTTCCTCCACCAGCTCGCGCGCGGTGCGCGACAGCGAGGCAACCGGGGTCAGGGAATTCATAATCTCGTGCGTCAAGATGTGCACCAGCTGGCGCCAGGCGTTCAAAGCTTCGGCTTCCAGCTCGCTTTCCACCGGCAGCAGGGCGGCGATGCGCTGGCCCTCGCCCTGCACCGTCAGCGCGGAGACGGCCAGCATGGCGCGCTCCAAGCCTCGCTCGGTATCGAAGCTGATCAGATTGCGCTGGTCGGCCGGCTGCGCCGCCAATACCTCACACAGCTGCTGCGGCGCGCTGGCGCGGCCCGGCGCCAGCAGGCGGCGCGCGTTGGCGTTCAATGGCGTGACCTCGCCCGCTCCGCTCAGGTGGGCAATGCGGAACAGCGCAATCGGCGCATGCTCCAGGCGCGCTTCCAGCGCCAGCGCGGCGGGATGCAAGCCCCGCCAGCCATCCATGCCGCCATTGTCATCGGCGGTGGACGTGGCGCGGCTGGCGGGAAGAAAAGCGCTGGCCGGGGCTTCGCGGCGCGGCTGGCGCGCTTCCAGCTTGCTGAGGCCATGCCACATCAGTACCGCCGCAGCCACTGCGCCGATGCCGCACAGCGCCAGCAGACGGGGGCTGTCCGGCTCCACGCACAGCACGGCCGTGGCAGCCGCCGATACGGCCATCAGACCCAGCGCACCAGCGGCAAGCGCCAGTTTGGGACCGCGTTCAGATGCCATGCTTGCCCAGCTTGCGGTACAGGGCGGCGCGGCTCACGCCCAGCAGGCGGGCCGTGTGGCTGATATTGCCTTTCGACTGGGCTAGCGCCGCCTCAATCGCATCGCGCTCCAGCACGTGCAGCTTCAACTCGTCCGGTGCGCCGCGCAGGCCAAGCGCTTCCGCCGGCTCGGCACCGGCAGGCATGCTGCCACTGTCCAGGTTCAGGCCAAAATCCTCGGCAAGATATTCCTCGCCCGCGCACAGGATCACGGCGCGCTCGCAAGCGTGGCGCAGCGCGCGCACATTGCCGATCCAGGCATGCGCCTGCAAGACCTGCAGGGCCGCCGCATTCAGCGCGCGTACCGGACGCTGGTACTGCCGGCTGTAGTGCGCCAGGTAGTGATGCAGCAGGGCCGGAATATCCTCGCGCCGTTCGCGCAAGGGCGGCACGCGGATTACGATGGTGTTCAGGCGGAACAGCAAGTCGGTGCGGAAGACGGCCGGATCGAATAGGCTGGCCTCGTCCAGATTGGTGGCGCTGACGATGCGCACATCGATGGTTTCGGCGCGGTCGGCGCCCAGCGGCGTGACTTCGCGCCGCTCCAGCGCCGTCAGCAGCTTGGCTTGCGCCGCCAGACCCAGATTGCCGATTTCGTCCAGGAAGAGCGTGCCGCCGCGCGCGGCCTGGAAACGTCCGGCGCGGTCGGCCTTGGCGTCGGTGAACGATCCCTTGCGGTGGCCGAACAACTCACTCTCGAAGGTCGCTTCGGGCAGCGTGCCCATATCCACCGGCAGGAAGACGCCGGCAGCGCGCTGCGACGCCAGATGGATGGCGCGCGCCACCAGCTCTTTTCCCACGCCGTTCTCGCCCAGCACCAGCACATTCGCGGCGGTGGGGCCGACGCTGGCGATCATGCGCTTCACGGCGCGCATGGCAGCCGATTCACCCATCAGCGCATCCGTGGCCGCGTTTGCAGGCGGACTGTCGATGCGCCGCTCCTGGCGCGCCAGCGCCGTTTCCACGGCCGCCAGCAGGCGCGCATTGTCCCAGGGTTTGGTAATGAAATCGCTGGCGCCGCGCTTCAGCGCTTCCACCGCCAGCGGCACATCGGCATAGGCGGTCAGCGCGATCACGGCGGGAGCGCCGGGCTGGCGCCGCAGCAGCTCCAGCGTGGCCAGGCCTTCGGCGCCGTCGGTGCGGCCGGGCGTGAAATTCAAATCCAGCAGCACCAGATCGGGGGCCGCAGCTTGCAGCAAGGCAGGCAGGCCCGCCGGGTCGTGCAGAACGGAGATTTTGCCGTGATGGCGGCGCAGCAGCATCTGCGCTGCGTAGGCGACGTCGGGATCGTCGTCGAGGATCAGGATGTGTGCTGCGGAATCGGCCATGGCATGGGAATGGGAGGGACTCGCCGGGCATTCTAGCAGTCCGTCCGCAGGCGGCAAACGCCGGCCTGCGCGGCGGCGGAATATTGTCCGGAAACGGACAGCTGCCGCTGTTCGGAGCCGCACAGGGGCAGCCACCGGCCCGCCGCATTGCACCTCCTGCAGCGCCAGCCGCACTGCGCCAGCCCAGCATCCATGCGGCTTGCGCCATCTTCTCGCAAATCTGGCACGCGGCTTGCTGTAGTACGCCTTCATGAATCTCAACTCTCAGCAGCGATGACCTTGCACCAGCATCAACGCGCCGCCAGCGGCGCCGCCATGGACCGTATTGTGCCGCGCAAGCACGGCAGGACGATTGCGCTGGCCGCACTGGCGGCAACAGCCATCGTGGCGGCCGGCCTGGCGTTGTGGCACTGGGCGCCGCGCGGCCTGCTGGTGCAAGGCCAGGACCTGCAAATCGCCCAGGTGGAGCGCGGCATCTTCCGCGACGATATCGTGGTGCGCGCCAGCGCCCAGCCGCTGTCCTCGGTGATCCTCGACTCCGTGGAGTCGGGCCGGGTGGAGGAGGTGTATGCGCGCGATGGCGATATGGTGCGCCAAGGCCAACTGCTGTTCCGCATCTCGAATCCGCAGCGCAATCTGGAGCTGCTGGCGCGCCAGGCAGAACATGCGCAGCAGATTTCCAATCTGTCGAATCTGCGCGTGGCGCAGGAGGCCAGCCGCAGCGAGCATCAGCGCCGCCTGGACGATCTGGCCTTCGCCTTGCAGCAGGAAGAGAAGAAGCATGCGCGCAACGAGAAGCTGGCGGCCGAGGGCTTTATCTCGACCGTCGCACTGGAGGAGTCCCGCGACACGCTGGCGCAGCGCCGGCGTGCGCTGGCCCAGGCTCAGGCCAGCGACGCCACCGAAACCGCAGTGCGCGGCGATGCCCTGATCCAGCTGGGCAGCGCGCTGGATGGCTTGAAATCCGGCCTGCAGCTGGTGCGGGCCACGGTGGAAGCGCTGGCCGTGCGCGCCCCGGTGGCCGGCCGCCTGACCGACTTCCGCCTGCAGGTGGGCGAGTCCATCGTCACCGGCAAGAACGTGGGCCGCATCGACGATCCGCGCCGCTTCAAGCTATCGGCCCAGGTGGACGAGTTTTACCTGAACCGCATGGCCGTGGGCCGCCAGGGCAGCCTGCGCGTGGACGAGCGCAGCTACCCGGTCGCCATCGGCACCATTTATCCGCAGGTGAAGGAGGGCCGCTTCACCGTGGAGCTGATGTTCAGCAAGGAGCAGCCGCCCGCGCTGAACCCCGGCCAGAGCCTGGATGCGCAGATCACCCTGGGCGAGCCGGCGCCCGCCCTGCTGCTGCCCAACAGCGCCTTCGTCGCCGACAGCGGCGGCGCCTGGGTCTTCGTGCTGGCGCCGGACGGGCGGCATGCGGAACGGCGCGAGATCCGCAGCGGGCGGCGCAATAACAGCCAGGTCGAGGTGCTGGCAGGACTGAAGCCGGGCGAGCGCGTCATCGTTTCCAGTTATGCCGCTTTCGGCAAATCCCTCAAGTTGCAAATTTCACAGTAAGCTCCACTCCATTCATCGAAAGGAAGCACGCAATGATCAAACTCGCAGGCGTCAGCAAAATCCATGTGGCTGGCGAAGTCCAGACCACGGCATTGGACCGCATCGACCTGGAAATCGATGCCGGCGAATACGTGGCGATTACCGGCCCTTCCGGCTGCGGCAAATCGACCCTGCTCAGCCTTCTGGGTCTGCTCGATGTGCCCAGCAGCGGCGATTACTGGTTCGAAGGCACCAATGTCGCCGGCTGGAGCGAGGCCCAGCTGAACAAGCTGCGGCGCGGCCGCATCGGCTTCATCTTCCAGAGCTTCAACCTGATCGAGGAACTGAGCGTATTCGAAAACGTGGAACTGGCGCTGGAATACACCGGCATGGCGGCGCGCGAACGCAAGGACAAGGTCAACGCCATGCTCGAGAAGCTGGGCATCGCCCACCGCGCCAAGCACCGCCCCTCGCAGCTGTCCGGCGGCCAGCAGCAGCGCGTGGCCATCGCGCGCGCGCTGGTGGCCGGCCCCGCCGTGCTGCTGGCCGACGAACCGACCGGCAACCTGGATACCGCCCACGGCGATGAGGTCATGCGCCTGCTGCGCCAGATCAATGCCGAAGGCACGACCGTGGTGATGGTGACGCACTCCCCGGCCCACGCCGCCCAGGCCTCGCGCAGCCTGAACCTGCTCGATGGCCGCATCATGGTCGATGCCCTGCGCGCAGCATGAGACTCAGCGATTTCCGCATCGGCTGGCGCGTGCTATGGCAGCAGCCCGCCTGGTCGGCCGTCAGCATCCTTGGGCTGAGCGTGGGGTTCGCGGCCTGCTTCCTGCTGCTGGGCTTTCTGCATTTCAGTCTGAGCTTCAACCGCGAAACGCCGCAGGCAGAACGCATCCAGCTGGTGAAGTACCGACCCAATCTGATGACCAATGCCAGCTGGGATGAGCTGGGCTATGCGCCGTTGCGCGAGGCGGCGCTGCGCAGCGGTCTGGTGGAACTGGCCAGCATCGACAGCGCCCTGAAGCTGCCGCTACGGCATGCGGGACAGGCGCATCCGCTGCGCTTGCGCGTCGTCGATGCGGAACTGGCGGGCATCTTCAGCCTGCGCGCCGCGCAAGGCGATATACAGGCGGCGCTGACGCGGCCGGAGGGCTTGGCCTTGAGCGCCAGCGCGGCACGCAAGATGTTCGGCGCGCAGCCGGCCCTCGGCCAGCTGGTGCAGGCACAGGCCAACACCTTGAAAGTCATGGCCGTGCTGCCGGATCCGCCAGCCAACAGCAGCTTGCAATACCAGGCGCTGGTGGGCAGCAAAAGCATCGTCTGGCCCCAGGCCGAGCGCGAGCAGCTCATGAACTGGGGATTGGCGCGCATCTGGCTCAAGCTGCGCGCCAATGCCGATCCAGCGCAGCTGCAAGCCTTTCTGCAAGCGGAAACCGACCGCGACTCGCCGGTAGCCGTGGCAAAGCTGGGCGTCATGAACACCGCGCTGGGCGGCCGCAAGCCGGTCGATATCGCCCTGGTCAGCTTGCCGGCACTGTATCTCGATCCCGACCTGGCGGATCGGGGCATGCACCAGCCCCATGGCAAGTTAAGCGATATGTATGGCCTGAGCGCAGCCGGCCTGCTGATCATGCTGCTGGCCACCATCAACTACATCAATCTGGCGACCATGCGCACCCTGCGGCGCCAACGCGAGATCGCCATCCGCAAGCTGATGGGCGCTGGCGCCGGCCGCGTGGCGGCGCTGTTCCTGGCCGAATCCATCCTCGCGGCGCTGCTGGCGATGGTGCTGGGCATTGGCTTGGCCTGGTTATGCCAGCCGCTGCTGGCCAACTGGCTGGAGCGCGATCTGGGCAGCTTGTTCAATCCCGCCTATTGCGCCGGCGCGCTGCTGCTGGCCATCGTGGCCGGTGTGGCGGCCGGCGCTTATCCGGCCTGGGTCGCGCTGCGCGTGCATCCGGCGCAGCCGCTGGCCAGCCGCGACAGCGGCGAAACGCAGACTGGCTTGAATCTGCGCCGCGCCCTGACGGTCGTGCAGTTCAGCGCGGCGATCGGACTGGCCGCCACCACCACCGCCGTTGGCTGGCAGACCTGGTATGCCAGCCACGCCGATCCAGGCTTCAGTACGGAGCACCTGCACATCATCCCCTTGCCCAGCAAAGCATCGGCGCAAAGCAGGAAAGCCTTTGTCGAGGCGCTGCGGCGCGAGCCAGCGATACAGGATGCCGCCGCTTCGCTGGCTTCGGTGGATGGCAATTTCGGCCGCCGCATGATGAAATTTTTCAAGACCGAGCGCGGCCCCATGCTGCATTACGACGTCAAGACCGTGGATGCCGCCTTCTTCCGCGCGTATGGCATTCAGCCCTTGGCGGGCGAGCTGTTCTCGCCGCAGCGCGACCAGGGCAAAGGGCGCGGCGTGATCTTGAATGCGGCCGCCCTCAAGAGCTTCGGCTTCGGCAAGGCGCAGGATGCCGTCGGCAAAGCGCTTCCCACCGCCGCCCAGGAAACAGTCTTGGGCGTGGCGCCGGATATCCGCCACCACTCGCTGTACGAGAAGGCGGAGCCCATCCTGTATGAACTCGACGATGGCAGCGCGGCGGGCGGTATTGCCAGCGCGCGCAGCCAGCTCGCCAGCGCTGAACTGGCGCGCCGGCTGCAGCCTGTGTGGCAGCGCTATTTTGCCGAGGAAGCCCTGGCCCTGCGCCCGGCCGCCAGCCTGTTCGCGGAAAACTATGCGCGGGACCGCGGCAAGGCGCAGATGCTGGGCCTGGCCAGCCTGATCGCCATTGCGCTGGCCGCCTGCGGCGTCTATGTGCTGGCCGCCTACAGCGTGCAGCGCAACCAGCGCCAGATCGTGCTGCGCAAGCTGCATGGCGCCAGCAACGGCGCCATCGTGCGCCTGCTGGGACGCGAATACAGCTTGCTGCTGGCCCTGGGCGCTGTGGTAGGCCTGCCGCTCGGGGCCATCGCCATCGAACGCTATCTGGCCGAATTCGCGGAACGCGCGCCAATGGGCTACTGGCCACTGCTGGCCGCCCTGCTGATCGCCATGCTGGTCGCTCTGCTGGCTACCGGCCGCCATATGCTGGCGGGTCTGCGGCTACCGCCGGTGTTGGCCTTACGCTTACAGGAAACCTGAAGCACGGGCCGGAAATAAGAAGGGCGGCCCTCGGGTCGCCCTTCTCGTTCAAGCCTTGCGGCTTATTTCGGGTAGACGCTCACCAGCTCGAACTGGAACAACAGGCCGGTATTCGGCGGCACGTTAGGCGAACGGCCGTTCGGGCCGTAAGCCAGGGCGCTAGGCACTGCGACCAGGCGCTTGCCGCCGAGACGCATGCCGAGAATGCCCATTTCAAAGCCAGGCACATAGTTATTGCCGGCGCCCAGCGGAACGCTCAACTGGCCTTCGTCCAGTTTGACGCCTTTCTTGTCCACCGCATCGCGGTTGTAGATATAAGTCACGTAGCGCACGTCGACGCGGTCGCCGTTGACCACCGGGTTGCCGCTGCCGACAGCGATGTCGGTCTTGGTCAGCTCGGCGACCTGGGTCAGCGGGTCCAGGACCACGGGTTCGGAATAGTCTTTGGCGCCGCCGCAGGCCGCGAGAGCCAGCGCACATGCCAGGGTAGCAATCTGTTTGAAAATCGAGTTCATCTTCGCCTTCTGTTTTACTGGATGTCGGAGTGGTCGCACACGCATCCGTGCGCCGATCGGAGCAGCAGTTTAGCAGACTGCCCCGGGCGGGATTTAAAAGTACATTTTCTTACAAAATTTATGTCTCAAATTTCCACCTGCGTGCCCAGTTCGATCACGCGGTTGGTTGGAATCTGATAGTAATCGGCGGCGCCGCGCGCATTGCGCGACATGGCCACGAACAGATGCTCGCGCCATGGGGCCATGCCGGCGCCGGGCGCCGAGATCACAGTCTGGCGCGCGATAAAGAAGGAAGTCTCCATCATCTCGAACTGCAGGCCATGCTCGGCGCACATCTCCAGCACCTTCGGAATATCGGCTTCGTCCTTGAAGCCATAGTACACATTCAGCTGGTAGCAGTCGTGGCCCAAAGGCGTGATGCGCACCTGTTCGGCCGGCGGCACCCAGGGTTCTTCCACGATATGGATGGTGAAGAAGACCACGCGTTCATGCAGCACCTTGTTGTGCGAAAGGTTATGCAGCATCGCATGCGGCACGCCGTCGCTCTCGCCGCGCAGGAAGATGGCGGTGCCCGGCACGCGCAGCGGCGGCGCCATGAACAGGGAATTGAGGAAGTCTTCCAGCGGAATCGCGTGCTTTTCCAGGTTCTTGAACACCAGCTGGCGGCCGGTGCGCCAGGTCAGCATAGTGGTGAACAGGATGCCGCCCAGGAGCAGCGGGAACCAGCCGCCATGGAACAGCTTCAGCGTGCTGGCCGAGAACAGCATGATGTCGATCACGATGAAGAAGCCGGTGGCGGCAAAGCACAGCAGCAGCGGAAGCTTCCAGCGATAGCGGATCACGAAGAAGGTCAGGATGGTGGTGGCCAGCATGGTCGCGGTGACGGCGATGCCGTAGGCGGCGGCCAGGTTTTCCGAGGAGCCGAAACCGACCACGGCCAGCAGCACCACGGCCAGCTGCAGCCAGTTCACGGCCGGAATATAGATCTGGCCGATTTCGCTTTCCGAGGTATGGCAGATGCGCATGCGCGGCAGCAGGCCGAGGGCGATGGCCTGCTTGGTCATGGAGAAGGTGCCGGAAATGGTCGCCTGCGAGGCGATCACGGTCGCCATGGTGGACAGGATCACCAGCGGATACACGCTCCAGGCGCCCAGCTGCTGATAGAAAGGATTGGTGACGGCCTCGGGATGGGCCAGCAGCAAACCGCCCTGCCCCAGATAATTCAGGGCCAGGGCCGGGAACACGATCATGAACCAGGCGGTGCGGATCGGCTTTTTGCCGAAGTGGCCCATATCGGCATACAGGGCTTCGGCGCCGGTCAGGGACAGCACCACGGCACCCAGGGCGACGAAGGCGATCAGCCGGTTCTCGTACATGAAGACCAGGGCGTGCCAGGGATTGAGGGCGGCCAGGATGGCCGGCGACTTGACGATATTGATGACGCCCATCACCGACAGCGCAATGAACCAAACCACCATCACCGGCGCGAACCAGCGCCCGATGCCGGCCGTGCCGTGCGACTGCACCGCGTACAGGGCCACCAGCACGATGATGGTGAGCGGCACCACGTAGGGGCTGAAGGCCGGTGTGGCCACTTCCAGGCCCTCGATAGCCGACAGCACCGAAATGGCGGGCGTGATCACGCTGTCGCCATAGAACAGGGTGGCGCCGAACACGCCCACCAGCAGCAGCACGGTATGCCAGCGCGAATGGCGGCTGACCGAGGACAGGGCCAGCGCCATCAGGGCCATGATGCCGCCCTCGCCGCGGTTGTCGGCGCGCAGCACCAGGGTCACGTATTTGAGCGACACGATGATGGTCAGTCCCCAGAAGATCAGGGAGACGATGCCGATCAGATTGGGGGCGTTCAGCGCCAGGCCGTGCTGCGGATCGAACACGGTCTTCAGGGTGTACAGGGGGCTGGTGCCGATATCGCCATACACGATACCGACGGCCGCCAGCGTCAGTGCGACGAGGCTGCTTTTTTTATGTTGTTGCGACGTCAAGTTCTCACCCGATTTTGTTATGGTGCATCGCACAATAAAAGATGTGTATGCAATTTGCAAGCGATTTTGCCACGGCTGCGGCGGCCGCTCCAAGCATCCCATTCTAGCCCCGGGCGGGGCTGCTCAGCGCCAATTGTGCATTTCCGCGATAATTCCAGGTTCCGCCCACCGTCTTTTGCGCGCAACCATGAACACCGGCATCCTGTACGCAGTCCTGGCCTTTTTGTGCTGGGGCTTGTTTCCCCTATATTTCCACGCCCTGGGCGCCATGCCGGCCATGGAAATCCTGGCGCACCGCATGCTGTGGTCCCTGGTCTTCCTCCTCATCGTACTTTTGCTGCGGCGCCAGTGGAGCTGGCTGGGCGCGGTGCTGCGCCAGCCCAAGGTGCTGGCCAGCTTTATCGCCAGTTCCCTGCTGCTGAGCGCGAACTGGTTTGTGTATATCTGGGCTGTTAACAATGGCCATGTGATCGACGCCAGCCTCGGCTATTTCATCAATCCCCTGTTCAATGTGCTGCTGGGCTTGCTGGTGCTGAAGGAAAAATTGCGGCGCGGCCAGTGGCTGGCCATCGGCGTGGCGGCCAGCGGCGTGCTGTGGCTGACCTGGCAGGCCGGGCAACTGCCCTGGATCGCCCTGCTGCTGGGCATTTCCTTCGGCGGCTATGGCCTGCTGCGCAAGACGGCCGCGCTAGCGGCGCTGGAAGGCTTGTCCTTCGAAACCTTGCTGCTGTTCCCGCTGGCGGCCGGCTATGTCGTCTGGCTCACGCTGCATGGCGCGAATACCTTCCTCAACACGGACAGCAGCGCCATGCGCTGGCTGCTGGCGGCGGCCGGGCCGATCACCGCCATTCCGCTGCTGCTGTTTGCAGCCGGCGCGCGCCGCATTCCGCTGTCGGTACTGGGCATGCTGCAATACATCTCGCCCACCATGCAGATGCTGCTCGGCATGTTCGTCTTCCATGAAGCCTTCTCGTCCGAGCGCCTGGCCGGCTTCATCGTGATCTGGAGCGCCCTGGCCCTGTATATGGCCGAGGGCTGGTGGGCCAGTCGGCGCGCCGCTACCTGAGCGCGCCGAGCGCCTGCCGCAGCTGCGCGGCGCCGTGGGCCGTGGGCCGTGGGCCGTCAGGTATTCGGAACCATGACGGCTGGGTCCGCTAGCCGTCAAGATCGGCGCGGTAAGGAAGCGCGTGCTGCAGCATATCAGCAAAAAAATGTCTATTTATTAATATTTTGACACAGCGGCGACCAAGTGTATGGCGCACTGGGTCCGGGCTGGGGCGTATCTCTATGGCAAAATATTGCCTATCATTAATTTTCAACAGCAGCCCATGCAACAGCAGTCCCTGGCCTACCGCGCCGACATCGACGGCTTACGTGCCCTTGCCATCCTGCCCGTCCTGTTCTTCCATGCCATGCCGCAGCGTCTGCCGGGCGGTTTTGCCGGCGTCGATGTGTTTTTCGTCATTTCCGGTTTCCTGATCACCGGCCTGATCCTGCAAGCCCAGGCGCGCGGCGACTTCAGCCTGCTGCGCTTTTATGGCGCGCGCATCCGCCGCCTGTTTCCCGCCCTGATCCTGGTGCTGCTGGCCTGCTTGGCGTTCGGCTGGCTCGACCTGCTGCCCGATGAGTTTGCCCAGCTGAGCCGCCACGCCAGCGCCGGCGCCGTGTTCCTGCAAAATTTCCAGCTGTGGCGGGAGACGGGGTATTTCGACACCCTGTCCGAACACAAGCCGCTGCTGCACCTGTGGTCGCTCTCGATCGAAGAGCAGTTCTATCTGCTGTATCCGCTGCTGCTGCTGGCGGCGGCCCGCTGGCGCTTACGGCCAGCCTGGCTGATCGCACTGCTCGGCCTGCTGTCCTTCGTCGCCAACCTCTACCTGACGGCCAACCAGCCCACGACGGCCTTCTTCGCGCCGCAGGCGCGCGCCTGGGAATTGCTGGCCGGCGCGGCGCTCGCCTGCCACCAGCGCGCCGGCGCTGGCGGGCCGCAGCCGCGATCTGGCCGCGCTGCTGGGCCTGGGCTTGCTGCTGCTGGCCTATGGCGGGCTGCAGGGCGGGGCCGGCTATCCGGGCTGGCGCGCCCTGTTGCCGGTGAGCGGGGCGCTGCTGTTGCTGGCGGCCGGGCCGCAAGCCTGGATCAACCGGCGCCTGCTGGCGGCGCGGCCCCTGGTCTGGGTCGGGCTGATCAGCTATCCCCTGTATCTGTGGCACTGGCCGCTGCTGGCCTTCTCACGCATCATCGACGACTTGCCGAACAGCGAGCGCAATCTGGCCCTGGTGCTGAGTTTCCTGCTGGCCTGGCTGACCTGGCGCTATGTCGAACAGCCGCTGCGCCGTGGCCGGCCGGGCTGGCGCCTGACGGGCGCCCTGGCCGCCAGCCTGGCCGCGCTCGGCCTATTCAGCCTGTTCCCGCCGGCGCAGACCGGGCCGGGCCAGCAAGCCATGCACAGCCTGCTGGCCGCCAACGACTTCATGCCGCCCTACCGCGGCAGTTGCAGCGCCATCACGCAGCGGCCGCAAGACGCGGAAGACTGGTGCCATGCGGGCAATGCCGGCGCGGCGGCGCCCGACGCCGTGCTGCTCGGCGACAGCATGGCGAATAGCTATACCGGCATGCTGTTGCAGCACAGCGCGGCCACGCGCTGGCGCTTCCGCATGCTGGGCCGGGGCCAGTGTCCGGCCCTGCTCGATTATGGGCCGGCGTATTGCCGCGAAATGGTCGGCCTGCAGCAAGCCTATGTGGCGGCGACGCCGTCCATCCAGACCGTGCTGCTGGCGGCCCACTGGAGTGTGTACGCGCGCGGCTTCGACTATGCGCGCTTTGCCCACCAGGAAAGCGCGACCGCCTTCGCCACGGCCTTTCGCCGTACGGTCGAGTATTACCAGGGCTTGGGCAAGAAAGTGGTGGTCCTGCTGCCGCCGCCGGTAGGCATGCGGCCGCGCTCCTGCATTCCGCGCCCGCTGCATGGCAATGGCAAGAACACCTGCCAGCGCGATCTGCGCCAGGCCCAGGACGATGAGGGCGCTTACCGCGAGCAGTTGCTGCCCTACCTGGCCCAGCGCCAGATCGGCATCTTCGACCCCTTTCCCCTGTTGTGCAATGCGCAAAGCTGCAAGCTGCTGGACGGCCAGCACATCCTGTATCTGGACTGGATGCACCTGAGCCGCCACGGTTCCGAATACCTGGCCACCCATGGCGGGCCGCAGTTGCGCCAGGCGCTGGGCTCCTAGCGGCGCCGGGGAGCGGCCGCAGCGCATGCGGCCGCGGCATCGCCTGCAAAAGCGCCATTTATTCCTGCTTGGATCCAGGAGCGCAAGGCGTAGTGCTGGCTGGAATCCGGGCTTTGGCGTATCCTTGTTGACCTTTGTAAAAAATCGAGATTTCCTAATGGCAAATTACGTCTATACCATGAACCGCGTGGGCAAAATCGTCCCGCCCAAGCGCCAGATTCTGAAAGATATTTCGCTGTCCTTCTTCCCGGGGGCGAAGATCGGCGTGCTGGGCCTGAACGGCTCCGGTAAGTCGACCTTGCTGAAAATTATGGCCGGCATCGATACCGACATCCAGGGCGAAGCGCGCCCGATGCCGGGTCTGAACATCGGCTACCTGCCGCAGGAACCGCAGCTGGACCCGGAACAGACCGTGCGCCAAGCCGTGGAAAGCGGCCTGGGCGAAGCGTTCGAAGCGCAAGCCAAGCTGGACGCCGTGTACGCCGCCTATGCCGAAGAGGACGCCGACTTCGACGCCCTGGCCGCCGAACAAGGCCGCCTGGAAGCCATCCTGGCCGCAGCCGATGGCGGCAACCTGAACCTGCAGCTGGAAATGGCCGCCGATGCGCTGCGCCTGCCGCCATGGGACGCCAAGATCGGCGTGCTGTCCGGCGGTGAAAAGCGCCGCGTGGCGCTGTGCCGCCTGCTGCTGTCCAAGCCCGACATGCTGCTGCTCGACGAGCCGACCAACCACTTGGACGCGGAATCGGTCGAGTGGCTGGAGCAATTCCTGCTGCGCTTCCCCGGCACCGTGGTCGGCATCACCCACGATCGCTACTTCCTCGACAATGCCGCCGAGTGGATCCTGGAACTGGACCGCGGCCATGGCATTCCTTGGAAAGGCAATTACAGCTCCTGGCTGGACCAGAAGCAAGACCGCCTGAAGCAGGAAGAGGCCACCGAATCGGCGCGCCAGAAAGCGCTGCAGAAGGAATTGGAATGGTCGCGCCAGAATCCGAAGGCGCGCCAGGCCAAGTCGAAAGCCCGTCTGGCCCGCTTCAACGAGCTGAGCGAACACGAATACCAGAAGCGCAACGAGACCCAGGAGATCTTCATTCCGGTGGCCGAGCGCCTGGGCAACGATGTGATCGAGTTCAAGAATGTGTCGAAAGCCTTCGGCGACCGTCTGCTGATCGACAATCTGAGCTTCACCATTCCGCCTGGCGCCATCGTCGGCATTATCGGCCCCAACGGCGCCGGTAAATCGACCCTGTTCAAGATGATCACCGGCAAAGAGCAGCCGGACAGCGGCGAAGTGGTGATCGGCAAGACCGCCAAAGTGTCCATCGTCGACCAGAGCCGCGATGCGCTGGACAACGACAAGACCGTGTTCCAGGCCGTCAGCAACGGCGCCGACATCCTGCAAGTGGGCCGCTTCGAAATGCCGTCGCGCGCCTATCTGGGTCGCTTCAACTTCAAGGGCGGCGACCAGCAAAAGATCGTCGGCAACCTGTCGGGCGGTGAACGCGGCCGTCTGCACCTGGCCCAGACCCTGCTGATGGGCGGCAACGTGCTGCTGCTGGACGAACCGTCGAACGACCTGGACGTGGAAACCCTGCGCGCGCTGGAAGATGCGCTGCTGGAATTCGCCGGTTCCGTGATGGTGATCTCGCACGATCGCTGGTTCCTCGACCGTATCGCCACCCACATCCTGGCCTTCGAAGGCGATTCCCAAGTGGTGTTCTTCGACGGTAACTATCAGGAATACGAAGCCGATAAGAAGAAACGCCTGGGTGAAGAAGGCGCCAAGCCAAAACGCATCCGCTACAAGCCGCTGACGGTATAAGCAGGCTAAGATCGAAGGCACGCTCAAGAGCGTGCCTTTTTTTATTTCCGGAGACAGCCATGCACAAATGCGTATCTCTGCTGGGCCTGCTGGCCAGCGCCAGCGTCATCCATTCTGCCGCCGCCGCCGAGGCGGCCTCGCTAAGCAGCCTGAACTGGCTGGCCGGCTGCTGGACGCAAACGAATGGCGAGGCCGGCACGGGCGAACAATGGATGACGGCAGCCGGCGGCGTCATGCTGGGCACGGCGCGCACAGTCAAAAACGGCCGCGCCGTGGGCTGGGAATTCATGCGCATCGAGGAAACGGAGGCGGGCCAGCTGGTGTTTACGGCCAAGCCGCGGCGCGAGGCCGAGGGCAGCTTCGCGCTGCTGCGTCTGAGCGAGAACGAGGTGGTGTTTGAAAATGCCCAGCACGACTTCCCCCAGCGCATCATCTACCGCCGTGACAGCGCCCAGGCCGTCAGCGCCAGCATCGAGGGCATGCTCAAAGGCAAGCTCAAAAAAATAGACTACCCCTTGAAGCGGGTAGTCTGTGAAATAACTAAGGAAACGTGAAAAGCGGAGAGTGGGGGGAGGCCGGGCGCAGGGACAACGCCCCACGCCCCAGGCATGGGCGCTGTCGCACCCGGCCTCGATCGGTAGCGGGATTCAACCCGCGTGATCATTAGAAGTGGTAGCGGGCGCCGAAACCGAAAGCGCCGTTTTTGCGGCCCTGGTCGGTTTTGTTCTTGCCGTAGCGCTCGTAAGACACTTCCAGACCAAGCTTCGGCGTGACCATATATTCGGCACCAATCGCGGCGTACAGGGCAGTTTTGTTGCCGCTGTTGTTCAGGTTCGCGGCCAGGCCGGCTGCGTTCACGTCGTTCTTGTTGCGGCCGACGCCCAGCTTGCCGAAAACGGAGAACTGCTCGTTGATCGGGTAAGCAGCCTTACCGGCGATGTAGAAGGATTTGGCCTTGGCTTCGACGCTACCCTTGTCGGCGCCGATGGAGTAGTTGTACTTCTCCTTGCCGAACTGGGTGTAGCCGGCTTCGACCGCGAACATCTTGTCGATCTGGTAGCCGCCGAAAATCTTGCCGCCGAATTCATTGGACTTCTTGTCGCCACCGGTGGTGTCGTTGGCGATGTTGTACTGGTTCTTGTTGTACACGCCGCCGATACCGATGTATGGGCCTGGTTCAGCAGCGTGCGCGGTCACCGCGCCGAGAGTGGTTGCGGTGGCGATAAGTGCGAGAATAGTCTTTTTCATGTTTTGATCTTTCAGCTAAAAGTTTCGAAAAGTTCGTATTGCCTGGGATCGCAATCTCTCAGGTAATTGCGATTGCGATCACAATAGCACCGCAGCATGAACTTAGGCTGAAGGATTCAGTAATAAATGTTAGCAGTTGTAAGCGCGCTTGAAATGGGGCAGATCGCCCCAAGTTGCCTGAAATTGCATGGAATTAAGCTGATCTTAAGGTAATTTCAGTGAACCAGGCGAAACGTCAGATTAATCCGTGGACCATGGGCGCGGCTGGATTTATTGATGCCATGACGCCAATAATGCTGCAGCGCACCAGCCATCAGCAGCAGGCTGCCGTCAGTCAAATCAAGTTTGAGATCGAGCGGGCGCTGCTTGTGCTTGAGGATGAAACGGCGCGTGGCGCCCAGGCTGAAGGAGGCGATGGCGGGATTGCGGCCCAGCTCGGGTTCATCATCGCTATGGAAACCCATGCTGTCGCGCTCGTCGCGGTAATAATTGAGCAGCACGCTGTTGAAGCGGCAGCCGCTGGCGGCCTCAACGGCGGCCTTAATATCCAGCAGCAGGGGCGTGAAGGGCAGCGGATGGAAGGTCTTGCCCGAATAGGTGTAGCTGGCCTCGCCGTACCAGGCGCTCAGGCGCGGCTGGGCCTGCTCCTTGCCGAAGACGATGATGGTTTCCACGCGCCAGGCGATTTCCGCCTGCAGCCGCCGCATCAGCTCGGCATTCGGAAGGGGCAGCTTCAGCTGCTGTAAAAAGCGCAGTTCGCCATCCTCGACCGGGATGGCCTGCATCGCATCGTCATCGGCGGCAAACAGGTCCATAGGGCGCATCATAGCGAAAACGGCTGCTTCGCCCCAAAATCCTGAAAAACCGCCATGCGGCGCTGCCAGTGCAGGCCTAGGCCTGCGGCGGAAACTTAGGCGTAAGCTTCGGCCAGGGTCATCACGCGCGGCGCGATAGCGATGCCGATGTCGCCGAACAGCTTGGTGATGGCAGCCATATTCGCTTCGCATTCCTCGGCTTTCCAGCCTTTGAACAGGTCGGTGCCATCTTTCTGGAAATGCAGGTCGAGCACCTTGCCGCGGTCTTTATGCACATAGCCGGAGCTGTGGGTGTTCTGGAAGCCGAGGGCGGCCAGCGCCTCCAGCACGGCGGTGGGCGGATTGTCCGGATCGGTTGCCATGTAGACACCGTAGGTCTTGCCAGGCGGCTTGGCGGCAATATCGACTTCGTAAATGCCCGGCGCCTTGGTCACGGTCGTGGATTTCAAAAATAACATGGCTATCCCCTGTTCGGCGCCGGATCGCAGCGCCGATGATGAATTCTTAGACACACGATCGCAGAGCGACCGCAAGTAACCTAGCTTATTGCTTCCCAGCCATTTTGTCGATGCAAACGACGATTTTTTTGCTCTACCACAACGCTTTTCGCCGTAGAGACAAGCCGGCCTGCTACTGAAATATACTTTCGCATCAATAATTTGCAAGCCGCGCGCGATGGCGTGCGCAACACTCTGCGCGGCAATATTGTCCAGGGCGAAACGCAGAGCGCTGTCCGCCGGCACTCAGCCCTGGGTCTTGCGTGCCGCCAGCGCCACGGTGGGCGCGACCAGGGCTTGATACAGCTCGCCGGTGGCGCCATCCCAGGCCGCCACCGCCTGCTGCTGGCGTTCGACAGTGGTGAAGTCGCCGCGCGCGATCGGGCCGCTGAGGGCGGGTGCGGCACCCATGCGGAAGACATTGTTCAGGGTTTCGCTGGCCAGGGGTCGGGCCAGCTCGCGCGCCACGTCCTCGGGAATACCGGCCGCCTGGTAAGCGCGCAGGGCGGCGTCCAGCACCGTCACCAGGTAGTTGCTGGCGAAGACGGCCGCCGCGTGGTACACGGTCTTGGCGGAGGCATCGATGGCGACCGGGCGGCCGCCGATGGCTTGCAGCGCGGGATCGAGCACGGCCAGCGCGCGCGCATCGCCCTCCACGCCGCAGAAGGTGCCGGCGAAATTGGCCGCCACTGCGGCCGGATCGGCAAAGCTGCGGATCGGGTGGACGCTGGCGGTGTAAGCGCCCGCTTCGCCCGCAACCTTCAGCTGATCGGATGCCAGCGCGCCGCTGCAGTGGAAGACCACGGCGCCGGCCAGCGGCACGGCCGCCGCCAGTGCCGCGCAGGCGGGCAGGATCTGGTCGTCGCTGACGGCCAGCAGATACACATCGGCCGGACGCAGCTGGGCATAGTCCTGCAGGGCACGGCCAGCGCCGATGAAGTCCACCGCCAGCTGCGCCGACTGCGGCGAGCGCGTCAGCACATCCTGCACGCTGAACTGCCCGGCCAGCAGACGGCCCAGCGCGCGGCCCACATGGCCGCCGCCGATGACGGAAAGCGTGGGCATCAGAAGCTGGAGCCGGGCTGGCGCAGGAATTCCTGCTCTTCCGGCGTGGAAGGGCGGCCGAGAATGGCGTTGCGATGGGGGAAGCGGCCGAAGCGGCGGATCACGTCGAAATGCCGCTTGGCATAGTCGAGCGGCACTTCAAAGCCCGGCACGGCGGCGCTCAGCATATCGAACAGATCGACCGAACGCATTTGCAGCGAGAGGTTTTCGGCATGCTCGAAGGGCAGATAGGCAAAGAAGCGCTGCACCGGCGGCAAGGTCTGGTTGGCGCCGGAATCGTCCAGCGCCTTGGCCGCTTCCAGCGCCAGCGCATCGCCGGCAAAGGCCTTGGGCGTGCCGCGATAGGCGTTGCGCGTCATCTGGTCCAGCACGATGATGCGCGCCAGCGTGCCTTGCGTGCCCTCGTCGTCCCACTGGCGCAAGCCGCCGCTGATGGCTTCCTCGATCAGGGCGCCGAAGTGCAGGCGGATGCCGGCGTCGAAGACCGGATCCTGGGTAAACCACTCCTGGCGCTGCGCATTATGGCCTTTGACGCCGATGGGCAGGAACCAGAAATCCAGAATGTCTTGCGAAGTGATGATCACATTCGTCTCCTTCAGTTGCGGGCATGGGTCAGCTGGAAGCCGTCGATGCCCTCGAAATGCGCCAGTTCGGCCGCCAGCTGCGACAGCGGCGAACCACTGCGCTTGCTCAGGGCCAGCGCCACGAAGCGCCACTCCTGCATGCCGCGGTCCAGGCCAATGGTCAGCGAGCCGCCGGCGATTTCATAGCCGCGTTCCAGCGCCACCTTGCGCAAGGCGTCTTCGCGCGGCTCGAAACCGGGCTTGAAACGCATGGAAATCGCAATTGCGTGGCGCGAAGGCAGCCAGGCCTCCAGCTTGGACAGGAAAATCATCGACATCGCGCACAGGAAGGCCAGTCCCATGGCCGAGGCGTAAAAGCCCACGCCCACCAGCACGCCGATCACCGAGGAGGCCCAGATCGAGGCGGCCGTCGTAAGGCCGCTGATATTGAAACCTTCCCGCATGATGACGCCCGCGCCGAGGAAACCGATGCCGGTGACGATGCCCTGGATGACGCGGGTGGGATCGACGCCCAGCATCTCGGTCATATGGCCGCCGAACCAGTGGGCCGGGTAGCCGCCGATCACGGTCAGGGCGGCCGACGCCATGCACACCAGACCATAGGTGCGCATGCCGGCCGCCCGGCCATGATAGGAACGCTCATAACCGACCAGCAGGCCAAGCAGCAGCGCGCCGAGCAAATTCAACAGAATCACGCCATTGGTCGCCAGCTCTCCGGTCGACCAGTAGGCACGCAAAAATTCAATGGAGGGCATATTCGCCTCTTCTCCTGGTTAGTCGGCCTTCTTCCGGCCGAGCTGTTTTTCAAACTCGACATCGAGCTTGCTGACACGCTTGGGTTTCTGCGGTCCCTGGGCGTTGAGGAAGGCGACGAAATCGTCGAGTTCCATCGGCTCGCACAGCGGCGGCTTGCCCGCGCCTTCGCTCAGGAAGAAATGGCCGTTGCCGGTGCGCGTCATCGAATAGGCGGCATTGCCGCTGCGTTCTTTCAGCCGCGCCAGCGCATTCGCGGCCTTGGTGGAACGGGCGCCGCTCATATTGCCGCCGTCCTTTCTTCCAGCCAGGCCAGGGCCGCGCCGCCCACATGGGGGCTGAGGCGGGCGCGCACGGTGGCGTGGTAATCGTTCAGCCATTGCAGCTCGTCGGCGCGCAGCAAGGCTTTGTCGATGCAGCGCGTGTCGATCGGGCACAGGGTCAGCGTCTCGAAAGCAAGGAAGGGACCGAAGCCATGGTCGCCCGCCAGACGGTTGAGCACCAGGTTTTCGATGCGGATGCCCCATTTGCCCGGACGGTAGATGCCCGGCTCGATCGAGGTGATCATGCCCGGCTCCATGGCGGTATGCGCTTCCGGCATGGCGGACGGCGAAATCGATTGCGGACCTTCATGCACATTCATGAAATAGCCCACGCCGTGACCGGTGCCGTGGCCGAAGTCGACGCCCTCGGCCCAGATCGGGGCGCGCGCGATGGCGTCCAACATGGGCGACTTGGTGCCGCGCGGGAAGCGCGTCACGGACAGGGCCATCATGCCTTTCAGGACCAGGGTGAAGTCGCGTTTGTGCTCGGCCGCGATCTGGCCGACCGCGATCACGCGCGTGATGTCGGTGGTGCCGCCCACATACTGGCCGCCGGAATCGATCAGCAGCAGGCCGTCGCCTTCGATGACGGCGCTGCCTTCCACCGGCGCGCGGTAGTGCATGATGGCGCCATTCGCCTTGAAGCCTGCGATGGTGCCGAAGCTGGGGCTGACGAAGCCGGGACGGCGCGAACGCGCGGCCGTGATGCGGGTGCCGATTTCATACTCGGTCAATGGCGCGCGCTGGGGATTGGCCAGGGTCTGTTCCAGTTCGCTGAAGAATTCGCACAGCGCGGCGCCGTCCTGCTCCATGGTGTCGCGCACATGGAAGGCTTCGGCCTCGGTCTTTCTCGACTTGGCGAAGGTGGTCGGATTGATCGCTTCCACCACGTTCACCGAGGCCGGCACGGCCTGGCGCGTGCCGCTGGTGATGCGGCGCGGGTCGAGCAGCAAGGTGCTGCCCGGCGGCAGCGCCGCCAGCGCAGCATGGGCAGCGGCATAGGGAGCCAGCGCCACCTTGTCCTGCGCCAGCGTGGCGGCCAGCTCGGACGGCACCTTGCCGTCGGCCACAAACAGCGTGGCCTGCTCGGCGCCGATCAGGGCGTGCGACAGGAAGATCGGGTTGTAGTTGACGTCCGAACCGCGCAGATTGAGCAGATAAGCGATATCGTCCAGGGTCGAGATGATGTGGTGCTGCGCGCCCAGGCGCGCCATCTCGGCGCGCAGCTCGGCCAGTTTGGCAGCGCGCGGCGTGACGGCATACGGTGGCAAGTGTTCATACACGGGCGCATCAGGCAGGGCGGGACGGTCCTGCCACACCTCGTCCAGCAGATCGAGGTCGGTGCGCAGCTCCACGCCCTTCGCTT
Source organism: Massilia sp. BJB1822 (assembly GCF_013369485.1). GTDB lineage: Bacteria > Pseudomonadota > Gammaproteobacteria > Burkholderiales > Burkholderiaceae_D > Rugamonas. The sequence goes on along the minus strand of NZ_JABWEB010000001.1, from coordinate 474,359 downwards.
GCAGCGCCTGTTGCAGCAGGCGGGCGATGGACAGGCCCAGGACCGCGCCATCCACGGCCACGGTCTGGCCGCGCTGCAGGGTGGCGGCCAGCCAGTCCACATACTGCACGCTGGCGCCCGAGGAAATCTTCATCAGCTGCACGCCGGTGCCGGCCAGCTCGGATTCGGCCTGGGTCCAGTAGCGGCCATCGGTCCACACGCCGGCGAAATCGGCGGTGATGATGAAAGTGCCGACCGAACCGGTGAAGTTGGACAGCCATTCACGCCCCTGCCAGCGCGGCGGCAGATACTCGGACAAATGCGGATCGGCGGACGGCACCATCAGGGCATCGATACGGTGCGCGCGCATCGCCTGGCGCAGCGAGGCAAGCCGGCCGGCGATCGTGGAATTTTCTGGATTTTGCATGAGCTTCGTCGAATTCTTATCAGGCGCGCCACTGCGGCGCGGCATGGCTCTATGATACAGCGATCTTTCCAGCGCCGGGGCGCAGGGTCCGACAGGCTTGCCAACGCATCCAACTATGACGCAGAACAAGGTGACGTCACTCTTGCCTTAATTTCCGTAGCTTATAAACTACACTAGGAGCATGCTTAAACTGCTCCGTTATCGCCGCAACGATGGCCGCGAACCTTTTACCGAATGGCTGAGCAGCCTGCGGGACAAGGTTGCTCAAGCTCGCATCCGTATCAGATTGCGGCAGCTTGAAACAGGCAATTTCGGCGACGCCGCCTCAGTTGGAGAAGGCGTGATGGAGTTGCGCATTCATCTTGGTGCCGGGTATCGGGTCTATTTTGCTCAACATGGAAAAGCCATCGTCATCCTTCTGTGCGGCGGCGATAAAAGTAGTCAAAGCACAGATATACGGCGCGCCAAAGAATACTGGCTGGATTGGAAAGGTCGGGAACATGGATAAAGGAAGCAGTGCCGTTTCGCATACTGAACGGGAAATCGAGGAATTGCGCGCCGACCGGGAGCTGGCAACCGAATACCTGAAAGCCGCCATGGAATCATTGGACGATCCCAATGAGAGGGCGGCGGGCCTGCTGGCGCTGCGTACCGTCGCCGAAGCCTATGGCGGGCTGGGCGCCGTGGCGGCAGAAGCTGGCATCAGCCGTGAAGCGCTGTATCGCGCCTTGTCGCCGAAGGGGAATCCAACATTACGCATCCTGCTGGCCGTGCTGAAGGCAGTCGGGATGCGCCTATCTGTCGAATCCAGTGAGGCCTGGAAAGAACAGGATGAGCAGCCAGCGCAAAGCGCTGGCTGATCAAGCCTCGAAGCGGCGCAGGCCGTCGAGGTCGAGGATGCGGATGCCGCCGTAGTCGACCCTGAGCAGGCCTTGCCGTTCGAGCAGCTGCAAGGCCTGGTTGGCGCGCTGGCGCGAAGCGCCGGACAGTAGGCCGACTTCTTCCTGCGAAATCTGCAGCAGCGGCTCGCTGCCGGGATACAAATGCGAATGGAAGAGCGAGGCGAGGCAGCGCGCCACGCGGGTGTCGGGGTCGAGCAGGCGCTCGCTTTCGACCAGGCCGATGAACTGGCCCAGGCGCTCGTTGAGCTGCATCAGCAGGAAGCGCGTGAACGGCAGGCTGGTTTCCAGCAGCCACTGGAAAGTCTCGGCCGGCATGCGCGCGATGCGGCTGTCGCGCAGGGCCATGGCGTCGTACTTGCGGCGCTCGTCCTTGAGCAGCGAGCCTTCGCCGAACCAGCCGCCGGGCGGCACGCCGGTGAAAGTCACGCTTTTGCCGGACGGCGAAAAATTATTCATCTTGACCATGCCGCTCAGGATGCCCACCCAATTGTCCACCACCTCGCCCTTGTGGCAGACATAGCCGCCTTTCGGCACGAACACTTCAAAAGTGGTCGCTTCCACGCGCGCCATCTGCTCAGGCGTCAGGGTCTTGGCCCAGATTGCCGCGTGCAGCGCTTCCTTCAGGGTCGGTTGTTTAGTATCCATTGTTGCGACGCACCATCAAAAGTCCGGGAATTGTCTTCGAAAAGACAACATGGCCCAAAAACGCACGTTAATATCATCACACAAGAAAAGTGCTGGTCCAGACCATTATAAGCGCCCCCATGAAGGGGCTAAGGAGACACTGGTGCAGACTGAATTACACACTTTCCCGCGCCGCCTGCTTCAGCACGGGAAGGATCGCCCGCTCAAACCGGCGTTCCGCGAGAAGTACCTGGGCATCTGGCAGACCTGGAACTGGTCGCAGGTGAACGAGGAAGTGCGCGCCCTGGCCTGCGGCCTGGCCGCGCAGGGCTTCCAGCGCGGCATGAACCTGGCGATCATCGGCGACAACCGTCCGCGCCTGTACTGGGCCATGCTGGCGGCACAGTGTTTGGGCGGCGTGCCCGTTCCGCTGTATCAGGACGCGCCGGCCGCCGATATGGCTTTCGTGCTGGAGAACGCGGAAATCCGCTACGCCGTGGTGGAAGACCAGGAGCAGGTCGACAAGCTGCTGGAGCTGAAAGCCAGCTGCCCGAACATCGCCCACATCGCGTATGAGGACGAACGCGGCATGCGCAACTACACGCAGCCGGAGCTGACCTCCTTCGCCCAACTGCAGGAGCTGGGCCGCGCTTACGACAAGGCCAATCCCGGCTTTTACGAAGCGGCCATCGCCGCCGGCCAGGAATTCGACAACGCCATCATCCTCTACACCTCGGGCACCACCGGCAAGCCGAAAGGCGTGTGCCAGACCCACTCCGCCCTGATCGCGGCCGCCACCGGCGGCATCGGCTTCGATAATCTGAAAGACAGCGAAGACATCCTCTCCTACCTGCCGATGGCCTGGGTCGGCGACTGCCTGTTCTCGCTGGCGCAAGCCATGGTGGCCGGCTTCACCGTCAACTGCCCGGAATCGAGCGACACGGTGATGACCGATATGCGCGAAATCGGCCCGACTTATTACTTCGCCCCGCCGCGCATCTTCGAAAACATGCTGACCCAGGTGATGATACGCATGGAAGATGCCGGCACGCTGAAACGCAAGATGTTCCAGCACTATATGGATGTGGCGCGCCGCTGCGGCGCCGACATCCTGGACGGCAAGGATGTACCGCTGTCCGACCGCGTCGCCTACGCCATCGGCGATCTGCTGGTGTATGGCCCGCTGAAAAACGTGCTGGGACTGTCGCGCGTGCGCGTGGCTTACACGGCGGGCGCCGCCATCGGTCCGGATCTGTTCCGCTTCTATCGCTCGATCGGCATCAACCTGAAACAGTTCTACGGTTCCACCGAAACCTGCGCCTATATCTGCCTGCAGCCGGACGGCAAGATCAAGTTCGACAGCGTGGGCCTGCCAGCGCCCGGCGTGGAAGTGAAGCTGGCCGCCAACGGCGAGGTGCTGGTGAAATCGCCGACGCTGATGGACTGCTACTACAAGCGTCCCGACGCTACCAGCGAAGCCATCGACGAGCAAGGCTATTTCCACACCGGCGATGCGGGCCTGTTCGACAGCGAGGGCCATCTGAAAATCATCGACCGCGCCGCCGACGTGGGCAAGCTGAATGGCGGCGCCATGTTCGCGCCCAACTATATCGAGAATAAGCTGAAGTTCTTCCCCTTCATCAAGGAGGCTGTGGCTTTCGGCAACCAGCGCGACCAGGTCACGGCCTTCATCAATATCGATATGGAGGCGGTGGGCAACTGGGCCGAGCGGCGCAATATCGCCTACTCCGGCTACACCGATCTGGCGGCCCATGCGCAAACCTATGAGCTGATCAAGGAATGCATCGAAAAGGTCAACGCCGACCTGGCCAGCGAGGCGCTGATGGGCGACACCCAGGTGCACCGCTTCCTCGTGCTGCACAAGGAGCTGGACCCGGACGACGATGAGCTGACCCGCACCCGCAAGGTGCGCCGCAAATTCGTCGCCGAAAAATACGCGGTGCTGATCGATGCGCTCTACAGCGGCAAGGCCGTGCAGCATATCGAAACCCAGGTGAAATTCGAGGATGGCCGCAGCGGCATGATCGCCGCCGACCTGAAAATCCAGGACAGCAAAACCTTTCCCGTGATCGGGAAGGCCGCAGCATGATCGAGGAACCCACCATGATAATGAATGAACCCGACATGCATTTCGGCTCGGCGCGCAAGACCGGCCCGGTGATACTCGATCTGCAGAATATCTCGCTGTCCTTCGGCGGCGTGAAGGCGCTGACCAATATCTCCTTCGACGTGCGCCAGCATGAAATCCGCGCCATCATCGGCCCCAATGGCGCGGGCAAAAGCTCGATGCTGAACGTGATCAACGGCGTGTACCGCCCGCAGCAGGGCGAGATCATTTACCGCGGCCAGCACCGAAAAAATATGGATTGCTACCAGGCCGCCAAATCCGGCATCGCGCGCACCTTCCAGAACATCGCCCTGTTCAAAGGCATGACGGTGCTGGACAACATCATGACCGGCCGTAACCTGAAGATGAAGTCCAACTTCCTGCTGCAAGCCCTGTATTGGGGACCGGCGCGGCGCGAGGAAATCGAGCACCGCAAAAAGGCCGAGGCCATCATCGACTTCCTGGAAATCCAGCATATCCGCAAAACGCCGGTGGGCCGCCTGCCCTACGGCCTGCAAAAGCGCGTGGAGCTGGGCCGCGCCCTGGCGGCCGAACCGGAAATCCTGCTGCTGGACGAACCGATGGCCGGCATGAACGTGGAAGAAAAACAGGATATGTGCCGCTTCATCCTCGACGTGAACGACCAGTTCGGCACCACCATCGTGCTGATCGAGCACGATATGGGCGTGGTGATGGATATCTCGGATCGCGTGGTGGTGCTCGACTACGGCAAGAAGATTGGCGACGGCACGCCCGACGAGGTGCGCGGCAATCAGGATGTGATCAACGCCTATCTCGGCAGCCACTAGGAGCAAGCAATGAATATCAGTTTCTTCTTCGAGGTGCTGATCGGCGGCCTGCTGTCCGGCGTGATGTATGCGCTGGTGGCGATCGGTTTTGTGCTGATCTACAAGGCATCCGGCGTGTTCAACTTCGCCCAGGGCGCCATGGTCTTCTTCGCCGCGCTGACCTGCGTCGGCATCATGGATAAATTCGGCCTCTCGCTGTGGCTGGCGATTCCGGCCACTATGGTCGCCATGATTATCCTGGGTCTGGCCATCGAGCGCGTGGTGCTGCGGCCCCTGGTGAATCAGCCCGAGATCGCGCTGTTCATGGCCACCATCGGCCTGGCTTTCTTCATCGAAGGCCTGGCCCAGCTGCTGTGGGGTTCGCAGGTGCACAAGCTGGATCTGCCGATCGAAGACGTGCCGCTGCAATACCTGCTGGATAACTTCAACATCATCGTATCCCAGTTCGACGTGATCGCCGCCGCCATCTGCGGCGTGATGGTGATCGTGCTGGCCCTGCTGTTCGCCAAAACCAAGGTGGGACGCGCCCTGCGCGCCGTGGCCGACGACCACCAGGCCGCGCTGGCCGTGGGCATTCCGCTGCAGCGCATCTGGGCCGTGCTGTGGGCCGTGGCCGGGCTGGTGGCCATGGTGGCGGGCCTGCTGTGGGGCGCGCGCAATGGCGTGCAGTTCGCGCTGACCTTCATCGCGCTGAAGGCGCTGCCGGTGCTGATCCTAGGCGGCTTCACTTCGGTGCCGGGCGCGATTGTCGGCGGCCTGATTATCGGCGCTTCGGAAAAACTGGCCGAGGTGTATATCGGCCCGCTGGTGGGCGGCGGCATCGAAGGCTGGTTCCCTTATGTACTGGCCCTGCTGTTCCTGCTGGTCCGGCCCGAAGGCCTGTTCGGCGAAAAAATCATCCGCAGGATTTGAGAGGATCGCACCATGTTCTACCGTGAAGCAGGACAATTCAAGACCAGCTACGAAGCGGACGGCCAGATCCTGCCCATCCGCCAGGACCGCATCGCCCTGTTCGCGACGCTGGCCGTGGCGCTGCTGGCGCTGCCGCTGATTTCCTCGCCGTACATGCTGTCGGCGATTCTGATTCCCTTCCTGATCTTTGCGCTGGCGGCGCTGGGGCTGAATATCCTGACCGGCTATGCCGGCCAGCTCTCGCTCGGCACGGCCGCCTTCATGGCCGTCGGCGCCTTCGCCTCCTATAACTTCGTGGCGCGCATTCCCGGCATTCCGGTGCTGCTGGCCTTTGTGCTGGGAGGCTTGTGCGCGGCCATGGTGGGCATCGCTTTCGGCCTGCCCTCGCTGCGCATCCGCGGCTTCTATCTGGCCGCGTCCACGCTGGCGACCCAGTTCTTCGTGGTCTGGTGCCTGACCAAGATTCCCTGGCTGACCGGCCATAGCTCGTCCGGCGTGATCACCGCGCAAAAGATGGAAATCCTGGGCTATGCCTTCGATACGCCGGAACGCAAATATGTGCTGGTGCTGGGCGTGGTCGCCTTCATGGCCCTGCTGGCGAAAAACATGCTGCGCTCGAACGTGGGCCGCTCCTGGATGGCGGTGCGCGATATGGACGTGGCGGCCGAAGTGATCGGCTTCCGCCTGATGCGCACCAAATTGCTGGCCTTCGCCGTCAGCTCCTTCTACTGCGGCGTGGCAGGCGCGCTGTATGCGTTCGCCTATCTGGGCACGGTGGAGCCGGAAGCCTACAACCTGGACCTGTCCTTCCGCATCCTGTTCATGATCATCATCGGCGGCGTCGGCTCCATCCTCGGCTCCTTCCTCGGCGCGGCCTTCATCGTGCTGCTGCCGGTATTCCTGAACATCCTGGCGCATGGCCTGGCCCTGCCCACCAGCGTGGCCTCGAATCTGGAGCTGATGACGTTCGGCGCCCTGATCATCTTCTTCCTGATCGTGGAACCCCACGGTCTGGCGCGTTTATGGCAAATCGGTAAAGAAAAACTGCGCCTGTGGCCTTTCCCCCACTGAGCAGCGGATAAAAACCATTGAGGAGACACAAATGAAAAAAGCCCTGAAAACCCTGGCCCTGAGCGTTGCCCTGATCGGCAGCTTCGCCTCCGCACAAGCCCAGGTCACGGAGCAGTTCGTGGCCCTGCCCTCTTACCGCGTCGGCCCGTATGCGGCCGGCGGTTCCGGCTTCTATGGCGGCATCATCGATTACTTCAACCTGGTCAACGCCAACGGCGGCATCAATGGCGTGAAGGTCAGCTGGGAAGAGTGCGAAACCGAATACAACCCATCGCGCGGCGTGGAATGCTATGAGCGCCTGAAAACCAAGAACGGCGGCGCCACCATGGTCGAGCCGCTGTCCACCGGCATCGCCTACGGCATCCTGGACCGCATCCCGCAGGATAAGGTGCCGATGACGACCCTGGGCTACGGCCGCTCGGATGCTGCCAACGGCAAGGTCTTCCCCTATGTCTTCCCGCTGATCTCGGACTACTGGAGCCAGGCCGCCGCCATGATCAAGTACCTGGGCGATAAGGATGGCGGCGTGGCCAAGCTGAAAGGCAAGAAGATCGTGCACCTGTACCACGACTCGGCCTTCGGCAAGGAACCCTTGCCGGTGCTGGAGGCGCTGGCCGCCCAGCATGGCTTTGAGCTAATCAAGATTCCCGTCGCGCCGCCGGGCAGCGAACAGCAGTCGCAATGGCTGCAGATCCGCCAGGCGAAACCGGACCATGTGATCCTGTGGGGCTGGGGCGTGATGAATTCCGTCGCCATCAAGACTGCGCAGCGCAACGGCTTCCCGCGCGAGAAAATCCTCGGCGTGTGGTGGGCCGGTTCGGAAGAGGACACCGTGCCGTCGGGCGATGCGGCCAAGGGCTATACCGCGATGTCCTTCAACACGCCAGGCAACTACCCCGTGCTGGACGAGATCCGCAAGAAAATCTACAGCGGCGGCAAGGGCAATCTGGCCGACCAGTCGCGCATCGGTTCCGTGTACCACATGCGCGGCGTAACAGCCGGCATCCTGTTCGTGGAAGCCATGCGCACCGCGCAGGAAAAATTCGGCAAGGGCAAGCCGGTGTCGGGCGAACAGCTGCGCTGGGGTCTGGAGAACCTGAACATCGACGAGGCGCGCCAGAAAGCCATCGGCGCGCTGAATATGTTCCCGCCGGTGAAAACCTCCTGCGACGACCACGAAGGTTCGGGCGCGGTCAAAGTGCAGCAGTGGGATGGCAAAAAGTGGAATGCCATCACGCCAAACTGGATCGTGGGCGACAAGGCACTGGTGCGCAAGCTGGTGGAGGAATCCTCCAACAAGTACGCGGCGGAGAAGAAAATCACGCCAACTTGCATGAAGTAAGGCCGCCAGAAGAATGGGGTCTGTCCCCGGCGGGGACAGACCCCGGTTGCAACAGTTTCGCGAGCAGACTATGACTACCTTACATGCCGTGCCTTCAATCCAGCCAGCGCCCCAGCCCTATCTGTCGGTGAACAATATCGAGGTGATCTACGACCATGTGATCCTCGTGCTGAAAGGCGTATCCCTCCAAGTCCCGCAGGGCAAGATCGTGGCCCTGCTGGGCGCCAACGGCGCCGGCAAATCGACCACGCTGAAAACCATCTCCACCCTGCTGCGCGGCGAACGCGGCGACGTGACCAAGGGCGAGGTGCAGTTCAAGGGCGAACGCATCGACCAGCTCACGCCGAACGAGCTGGTAAAGCGCGGCCTGTCGCAGGTGATGGAAGGGCGCCATTGCTTCGGCCACCTGACCATCGAGGAAAACCTGCTGACCGGCGCGTATACCCGTTCGCTCTCCCGCGCCGAGCTGCGCGAAGCGCTGGACAAGGTGTACCACTACTTCCCGCGCCTGAAGGAACGCCGCGGCAGCCAGGCCGGCTATACCTCGGGCGGCGAACAGCAGATGTGTGCCATCGGCCGCGCGCTGATGGCCAAGCCTTCCATGATCCTGCTGGATGAACCGTCGATGGGCATCGCGCCGCAGATCGTCGATGAAATCTTCGGCATCGTGAAGGACTTGAACACCAAGGAAAACGTCTCCTTCCTCCTGGCCGAGCAAAACACCATGGTGGCGCTGCGCTATGCGGACTTCGGCTACATCCTGGAAAACGGCCGCGTGGTGATGGAAGGCGCGGCCGACGAGCTGGCGAACAACGAGGACGTGAAGGAATTCTATCTCGGCATGTCCGGCGCGGGCCGCAAGAGCTTCCGCGACATGAAGTTTTACCGCCGCCGCAAACGCTGGCTGGCTTGAGGAGCGTATGAATCTAAGCAAAGCAAAGACCTTCTGCCGCAGCCTGCCCGGCGCAACGGAAGAAGTGAAATGGGGCGACAACCTGGTGTTCTCCGTGGGCGCGAAAATGTTCGCCTGTACCCGCATGAGCAACGGCGACAACAGCATCGGCTTCAAGGTTGAAGACGACAGCTTCCTGGCCCTGACCGACCGTCCCGGCATCGTTCCCGCTCCGTATCTGGCACGCGCCAAATGGATACTGGTGGAAGATCTGAAATTTCTCGGTGAGGACGAAGCTCTGGCTTTGCTGCGGCGTTCCTATGAGCTGGTGTTCGCCAAATTGACCAAGAAAATGCAGCGCGAAATCGGAGAGCAGGTATGAGTGGCGATACGCTGGACGAACTGGAAACGAGAGCGCCGCAGGAGCGCGAACGCGAGCTGATGGCGCGCTTGCCGGGCCTGATCGCGCAGGCGCAGGGCGCGCCGGGCTGGGCGCGCATCCTGCAGGGCGTGGATGCCGCCGCCATCGACAGCCGCGCCGCGCTGGCGCGCCTGCCGGTCACGCGCAAGTCCGATCTGAAAACCCTGCAGCACGATCTGATGCCTTTCGGCGGCTTGAACAGCACGCCGCAAAGCCAGCTGGCGCGGGTGTATATGTCGCCCGGTCCCATCTTCGATCCGGAGGGACGCGCGCCCGACTGGTGGCGCTTTTCGCGGCCCATGTATGCGGCCGGCGTGCGTGCCGGCGGGCTGCTGCAGAACTGCTTCTCCTACCACTTCACGCCGGCCGCCTTCATGGTGGAAGCGGGGGCGGCGCGCATCGGCTGCACCGTGATCCCGGCCGGCAGCGGCCAGACCGAAATGCAGGTGCAGGCCATGGCCGAGCTGAAGCCCGATACCTATATCGGCACGCCCTCCTTCCTCAAGATCATCATCGAGAAGGCGCGCGAGATGGGCGCCGATATCAGCAGCGTGAAGCAGGCCATGATGGGCGCGGAGGCGCTGCCCGAATCGCTGCGCCGCTGGTTCGCCGAGAACGGCGTGCCGCATGTGTACCAGACCTACGCCTCGGCCGATATCGGCAGCATCGCCTATGAGACGCGCAGCAACGGCGTGCTCAATCCCGGCATGGTGCTGGACGAGGACGTGATCCTGGAGATCGTGCGTCCCGGCAGCGGCGATCCGGTGCCGCCGGGCGAAGTGGGCGAAGTGGTGGTCACGCTGTTCAACCCGGACTATCCGCTGATCCGTTTCGCCACCGGCGACCTGTCGGCCATCCTGACCGATGCGCCGCCCTCGGCCTGCGGCCGCACCAATACCCGCATCAAGGGCTGGATGGGGCGGGCCGACCAGACCACCAAGGTGCGCGCCATGTTCGTCCATCCCTCGCAGGTGAACGAAATCGCCAGGCGCCATCCCGAAATCCGCAAGGCGCGCCTTGTCATTTCAGGCAAGGTTGCCAGCGACGTCATGACCCTGCACTGCGAAGTGGACGATCCGATGGACCTGCGCAATGCCGCCGCCATCGTCAATTCGATCCGCGAGCTGACCAAACTGCGCGGCGACGTGCGCTTTGCAGAGCGGGGAAGCCTGCCGAATGACGGCAAGATCATCGACGATGTGCGCGATTACAGCTAGCTGTGGCGCGAATCCAACTGCAAAAGCGAGGGCCGGATTTATGGCGGATAATGAAGCCATTCTTGAGCCATTTATCACCGCCACAGAATTATTATGCAAGACTTTCACCATAACCGCGCCCGCGCCCTGCTGAAAAACGCAGAGGAAATCTTCGACAAGCAAGCCGTTCTCGATTCCGTCGCCCGCATCGCCGACCAGCTGAATACCCGCTTTGACCATGACGAGAACCAGGAATTCCCCCTGGTGCTGGGCGTGATGGGCGGCGCGGTGGTGTTCACCGGCCATCTGCTGCCGCAGCTGACCTTCCCGCTCGAATTCGACTATATCCACGTCAGCCGCTATGGCGACGACGACCAGGGCGGCAAGGTGGTGTGGAAGGTGATTCCGCGTCCGACCGTGGCCGGCCGCACCATCATCGTGGTGGACGATATTCTGGACGAAGGCGAAACGCTGGCCCACGTCAAGGAACGCCTGCTGGAGATGGGCGCCAAGGAAGTGATCCTGGCCGTGTTTGCGGACAAGGCGATCGGCAAGCCGAAGCCGGTGAAGGCCGATCTGGTGGGGCTGACCATCCCCAACCGCTTCGTGGTCGGTTTCGGCATGGATGCTTATGGCTACTGGCGCAATCTGCCGGGACTGTGGGCCATCCGCAATGAGGATTTGAACCAGCGCTGAGGCTGTCGGGCCGGTTCGATACCGGCCCGGGGAATCGAAACGCTTACAGCGCCAGACGGGCGCGCGCCGCGGCGTATTCCGCCTTCAGGCGCTCCACCATTTCGGCCACGGTCGGCACATCGTCCATCAGGCCCACGCCCTGGCCCGCGCCCCAGATATCGCGCCATGCTTTCGCGCTGCCCGAGCCGAAGCTCATCTTGCTCTTATCCGATTCCGGCAGGTTCTCAGGATCGAGACCGGCTGCCACGATGGATTTCTTCAGATAGTTGCCGTGCACGCCGGTGAACAGATTGGTGTACACGATATCGGCCGCCGCGGATTCCACGATGGCGTCGCGGTAGCCCTGGCTCACATTCGATTCCTGGGTCGCCAGCCAGCGCGAACCGATATAGGCAAAGTCCGCGCCCATGGCTTGCGCCGCCAGGATGGCGTCGCCGGTGGCGATGGAACCGGACAGCGCGATCGGGCCTTTGAAGAACTTGCGCACCTCGCCCACCAGGGCGAAAGGCGAGAGCGTGCCGGCATGGCCGCCGGCGCCGCTGGCCACCAGGATCAAGCCATCCACGCCCGCTTCCAGCGCTTTTTCCGCGTGACGGATCGAGACCACATCATGCAGCACGATGCCGCCGTAGCTGTGGATCGCATCCAGCATCTCTTTCGGCGGCGCGCGCAGCGAGGAAATGATGATCGGCACCTGATGCTTGACGCAGACTTCCACATCATGGGCCAGGCGGTCGTTCGACTGGTGCACGATCTGGTTCACCGCGATCGGCCCAACGCGCTTATCCGGGTGGGCGCGCTGATAATCGGCCAGCTCCGCCTGCAGGTCGGTCAGCCAGGTATCCAGCAGCTCCGCAGGGCGCGCATTGAGCGCCGGGAAAGAGCCGACGATGCCGGCCTTGCACTGCGCCGCCACCAGGGCTGGGCCGCTGGCGATAAACATCGGCGAAGCGATGACGGGAAGAGACAGATTTTGCAGCACTGGAGGCAAGGCCATGGCACGCTCGCTAAAAAAGGTTAATCGGACCCAGCCGATTATAGCCCTGAAATAGTACGATCGTGCTGAATCTAGACAAAACCCTCTACCGCTACCGCCGAGCCCGTGTCCGGAAATGGGGCCAGACCCCAAAAACGGACACGGGCTCGTCAGCACGGTGCTTCGCGAGGAAGCCAGCTAAGGTTGAGGTCGTGTCCGATTGGGGTCTGACCCCAAGGTGGACACGGGCTGGACTGTTTTAGCCGTCGTTGAGGAGGTAGTCGCCGTCGAGGCGGGCGGCGCAGGCGCGGGTGAGTTGCTTGATGGCCCAGGCGGCGAGGTCGTCGTCGCTGCGGTGCAGATAGCGGGCGTTGGCGGTGGCGAGGACGGACATGCCGGACAGGATGCCGGCAACGTCGCCCAGCGGGATGCGCTGGCGTTCGAGGAGCACGAATTTGAGCATGACCTTGACCGCGTATTCGGCATTGCGCACCGGGTCGGCGGAGAGGAAGGCCAGGCGTTTGCGGGCGCGTCCCAGCGCGCCTTTGACGTCTTCGAACATGGCGCCATGGCCGGGAATGACGACGCGCACGTCCAGGGTGTCGATCAGGTCGAGCGTGGCGCCGGCTTCCTCGAAGCCGTCCTCGCCTTCCAGCTCGGGGAAGATGACGCCGAAGCCGTTCCACCACAGGGCGTCGGCCGAGATCAGCACCTTCTCCTGCGGGCAGTAATAGATCAGCGAGTGGGCGTGGTGGCCGGGCGCGCCGAGCGCCTGCCATTCCATATCGCCCAGGGTCAGCGCTTCGCCCGCCTGCACCACGCCGTCGATGCGGAAACGCTCGCATTGCTGGCCGGTGGCTTTGAAAGTCAGCGCTTCCTCATCCCAGTGGCGGACTTTTTCCGCTTCCTCGGCCGGCACGAAGGTATCGCAGCCGTAGTGGGCTTGCAGGATGGCGTTGCCGCCGCAGTGATCGGAATGCAGGTGGGTGTTGTACAGGCGGTCCAGGCGGCGGCCCGGCAGGGCGTGGCGCACCAAGGCGAGGGTCTGCTCGGCGTGGCTGATGTAGCCGCTGTCGATCAGGGCAGCGTCGTGGCGGCCCAGCAGCAGCACATTATTCGAGGATAGCCAGCCGCGTTCGAAAACGTGGATGGAGGAAGGCAAAGTAATCATTTTTTCATCTGGAAGGCCAGGGAGATCCTGGCAAATTCCACCAGCACGTCCTGCGAGCCGCCGTTGAAGGTGACGAAGGCGTTCCCGGTGCGCACCACCATGCGCGGCGGGAAGAGCCAGGACAGATACGGAATACCAATCAGTTTTGCGCCGCGCACATCGCGCCATTCCACTTTTTTGTCGTACAGCCAGGTCTGGCGGATGCCGTTGCCGTCGATGGTGGTGGTGGCGCGCAGAAACCAGTAATAGCTGACGATCAGCATCAGGCCCGCGCCGATCAGCAAGGCTTTCACGCCCATGCCGAATTGCAGCAGCGGGAAGCGCAGCGCCACGTTCAGCGTGTAGCCGGCCAGCACGATGGTGATGAAGGTGGCGAACAGCTTGAAGCCCTTGCCATAGGCGGGGCCAGTGACCGCGCGCTCGGGTTGGTAGGTCTGCATGAATTATTCGAAATCGATCAGTTGCTCGCGGCGGCGAATTTCCGCCCATACGCCGCGCTTGAACGCGTCGTCGGCCTGCGACCAGGCGACGATTTCGTCGATGGTGCGCAGGCAGCCTTCGCAAAAACCGCTGTCGCGGTTCATTTTGCACAGGCTGATGCAGGGCGATGGCACCGGCGTCGCCAATTCTGGGGCGCCGGGTGGCAGATGATGACTCATTGGTGCGGTGGTTGGGAAAATTAGGCGTATTTTATCCTGCGTCTGCATTTTTAGCGTGCGGCCGGAATTCGCTTGCATTGCTTCGTGCTTCTTTTACAATATTCCAAACAGATGGCTTGCCATGCCACGGAGACTGAGGGGACTCGCGCCGATTCTCGTATTCACCAAGTATCCGAGGTATAGCATGAAGCTGAATTTTTCCTGGCTCGCCAGCTTGCGCAAGGCTGTGCGGCGATTATGGATGCGCCGCCGTGGCCTTCCCTTCTCCACCCTGCCGCCGGACGAGGACGCGCCCGGCCAAAGCCTGCCGCGCCACCAGCCCGGCCCGCGCTTCATCGCCGGCCTGTATCGCAATGAGTTCGGCGCGCGCGGCTACAAACTGTATGTTCCGGCCAGTTTTCGCGGCCAGCCCATGCCCCTGCTGGTGATGCTGCACGGCTGCACGCAAGACCCCGACGATTTCGCCGCCGGTACGCGCATGAACCAGGTGGCGGAGGAAGAGGAGTGCTTCGTGGTCTATCCCGCGCAGTCGCCCGAGGCCAACGGTTCGCGTTGCTGGAACTGGTTCAGCGCCCTCGATCAGAAGCGCGGCCAGGGCGAGCCTTCCATCATCGCCGGCATCGCACGCCTGGTGATGGATGCCTACCCCGTGATGCCGGAACGCGTCTACGTGGCGGGACTGTCGGCCGGCGGCGCGATGGCGGCCATCGTCGGCACCCTGTATCCCGATGTATTTGCCGCCGTCGGCGTGCATTCCGGCCTGCCCTTTGCGTCGGCCCAGGATCTGCCCTCGGCCCTGAGCGCAATGCGGCGCGGCGCGGCCAGTGCGCGCGGCAGCAACTATGGTCCGCAGCCGGTGATCGTCTTTCACGGCGACCGCGACGAGGTGGTGCATCCGGTGAATGGGGAGGATGTGATTGCCCAGGGTCTGCGCAGCCATCCGCTGGGACGCAGCGCGCGCTATTCCACGCTGTCGGGCCAGACGCCGGGCGGCCATGAGTACACGCATACGCGGCACTGGCTGAAAGGCGGCACGCCGCTGGGCGAACATTGGGTGATCCATGGCGCGGGCCACGCGTGGTCGGGCGGCAGCGCCGACGGCAGCTATACCGACGCCAAAGGGCCGGACGCCAGCCGCGAAATGATGCGCTTTTTCAGTACCGTAGGCGCGCGCGCCCACACTCCCGTTTCATCGCCGGAACACCCGGCTCCGGTCGCAGCTTAAGGCATCAGGCGCCTTCGCCATTGCCCATGGGGTCGGCGAACATGGCCAGGCGCTTGCGCTTTTCGCCGATATCGTCTTCGCTGTCGGCGTAGCGCTGGGCGATGGCGCGCATTTCGTCCTGGATGGCGAGGAAGGCATCCACCATATCCGGATCGAAGTGGCTGCCGCGCCCCTTGGCGATGGTGGCGACGGCATCGGCGTGCGGGATGGGTTCCTTGTACACGCGGCGGCTGATCAGGGCGTCGTAGACGTCGGCCACCGCCATCAGGCGCGCCGAGATGGGAATGGCTTCGCCGGCCAGTCCTTCGGGATAGCCGCTGCCGTCCCATTTCTCCTGGTGGCTGTAGGCGATCTCCTTGGCGAAGTGCAGGAAGTCCACGCTCAGGCCCAGCTCGCGCTCGGCGGCGATGATGGCGTCGCGCCCCAGCGTGGTGTGGGTTTTCATGATTTCCATCTCGTGCGGTTCGAAGCGGCCCGGCTTGAGCAGGATGCGGTCGGGGATGCCGACCTTGCCGATATCGTGCAGCGGCGCCGATTTGTACAGCAGCTGGATGGTCTTCTCCGTCAGGAAGGCGCTGAAGCGCGGATGGTGGCGCAGCTTTTGCGCCAGCGCTTTCACATACAGCGAGGTGCGGCGGATATGGTTGCCGGTTTCGCTGTCGCGCGTTTCGGCCAGCGAGGCCATGGCGTGAATGGTCACGTCCTGCAGGGCCGTGACTTCGCGCGTGCGCTCTTCCACCTCGTGTTCCAGGAATTTGTTCTGGTCGCGCAGAAAGTCGTGCATGCGCTTCATCGAGAGCTGGGTCTTGATGCGGGCCAGCACGATAGGTGCGGACAGGGGCTTGGTCAGGTAGTCGGCCGCCCCCATGGAGAAGCCGAGCTGCTCGTCCAGCTCCTCGCTCATGGCAGTCACAAAAATGACCGGGATATCGCGCGTGGCGGGGTTTTCCTTGAGCGCCTTGCACACATCGTAGCCGCTCATGCCCGGCATCATGATGTCGAGCAGGATCAGGTCGGGCTTGGCCTCGCCGTTGGCGATCTTCAAGGCGCGCTCGCCGTTGACGGCGATCTTGGTGCGGTAGTCGTCTTCCAGCAGCGCGCACAGCACGTCGATATTGTCGGGCGTATCGTCCACGACCAGAATTGTGGGTTTGCCCTGCGTATTCATGCCGTTCTTTCGTTGATCTTCAGGTGCAGCGCGGAGGCCGCCTCGTTCAGTTGCGCCAGCGCGCCATCAAAATCGTATTGGCCGATCTGGCGCTGCAGCTGGCGCGCATGCTCGCCCTGCCCTGCCGCCGCCAGCTGCGGACAAAGCTTTTCGGCCAGCTTGAGGGCCGCCGAATCGTCCTGCTCCAGCAGCGACGCCAGTTCCTGCAGGCCGGCGGCCAGGGCCACCAAATCCTGCTGGTCCGCGGCGGCGGGGACATTGGCCTCGCTGGCCTGCGCCTTGGCGCGCGCCGCGCCGCCTTGCAGCGCCGCCGGGTCGATGACGCTGCCTGCGCCCAGACGCAAGGTCATGGTGATGCTGACCACCACGTCGTGCAATTCGGCTTGCATGGCTGCAGTTACTTCGTCCCGCCCTTCTTCCACGCCATGACTGAGCATGGACTCCAGCTGCGCCGCGCTGTCGGCCACGCCGGCTGCGCCGATATTGCCGGCCAAGCCTTTGACGGTATGCGCCTCGCGCGTGGCTGACGCCAGGTCGTTGTTGTCGACGGCGGCGGCAATGCGATCCATTACATCCGCCTGGGTTTCCACAAAGCGTATCAGCAGCTTGCGCATCAGCTTAGCATTTCCGCCGACGCGCTGCAGCGCCGCTTCCATTTGCAGGCCGGGAATCTGCGGCAGGCTTTCCTGCGCCTCCTCGCGCACCGCCGCCGTGCTGGCGGCCGGGCGGCGCGGCTTGATCCAGCGCGCCAGCGTGGCGAACAGCTGGCCCACATCGATAGGCTTGGCGATGAAATCGTTCATGCCGACGGCCAGGCATTTTTCCTTGTCGCCCACCATGGCGTTGGCCGTCATGGCGATCACGGGCAGTTCAGAGTAGCGCGGGTTTTCGCGCAGCTTGCGGGTGGCGTCGTAGCCGTCCATGATGGGCATCTGGCAGTCCATCAGCACGCCGTCGTAATGGGTGACGGCGATCTTGGCCAGGGCCATGGCGCCGTTGGTGGCCACGTCGACACGCACGCCGGCATCGCCCAGCAGCTGCTGCGCCACTTCGCGGTTGACCTCATTGTCTTCCACCAGCAGCAGGTGGGCGCCGCGCATGGACTGGGCCGCCGACTGGTAATCGGCTTCGCGGCGGCGCGTGCGGCAGCGGTTCAGATCCTTGCCATAGGCGGTGGAGATGGAATCCATCAGGGTCGAGGCGCTGACCGGCTTATTCAGCACGCTGTCCACATGGACTTCGCGCGCCTCGTCCATCAGCACGTCGCGGTTGTAGGCGGTGACGACGATGAAGCGCGGCAGCGCGTCCGGCACAAAGCCGGCATCGGCGCGGATGGCCTGGATCGCTTCGATGCCGTTCATTTCCGGCATCTGCCAGTCCATCAGCACCACGCCGAAGGGCTGGCCGGCCAGGCGCGCCTGGGACACGGCCAGCACGGCTTCGGGGCCGCTGCCCACGCCCACCGCGTCGAACTGCAGGGAGGTCAGCATGGCGACGAAGATTTCGCGCGCGGCGGCATTGTCGTCCACCACCAGCACGCGTTCGCCGGCGATGTCGGAATCGGGCGCCACGTCCGGCATATGCGTGCTGGGCAGGCCGAAGCGGGCGCTGAAGAAGAAATTGCTGCCCACGCCAGCTTCGCTTTCCAGACCGATCTCGCCTTCCATCATCTCCACCAGGCGCTTGCTGATGGTCAGGCCCAGGCCCGTGCCGCCGTGGTGGCGGGTGGTCGAGGTGTCGCCCTGGGTGAAGGCCTGGAACAATTTGGTGCGCTGGGCTGGGGTCAGACCGATGCCGGTGTCGCGCACGTCGACGCGCAGACTGACTTGATCGCCGGTCTTGTCCAGCACGCGGATGGTGACCACGATCTCGCCCTGCTCGGTGAACTTGATGGCGTTATTGGTCAGGTTGATCAGCACCTGGCCGAAGCGCAGCGGGTCGCCCACCAGGGCGGCCGGCACGTCGGGCGCGATGTCGAACAGCAGTTCCAGGCCCTTGTCCTGGGCGCGCATCACCGACAGGTCGGCGATATGGGCCATCACGTCTTCCAGATAGAAGTCGACGTTCTCGAAGGCCAGCTTGCCCGCCTCGATCTTGGAGAAGTCCAGGATATCGTTGACGATGCCGAGCAGGTTGCGCGCTGCCGATTCCACCTTCTCCAGATAGTTGCGCTGTTTCGGCGTGAGTTCGGTCTGCAGGGCCAGATGCGTCATGCCGATGATGCCGTTCATCGGCGTGCGGATCTCGTGCGACATATTGGCCAGGAAGTCGGACTTCATCTTGGTGGCGTCTTCCGCCACTTCCACCGCGTGGCGCAGCTGCTGTTCGGCCGCCAGCGCCGCCGTCATATCCTTCAGGGCCAGCAGCAGCTCGCCCGTTTCATTTTTCGAAGTGACTTCAATCACGGAACTCAGGTCGCCCTTGGCAACGCGGGTGGCAATGGCCACGGCTTCGGCCAGCGGCCGCGTGATCGAGCGCGCCGAGATGGCGAAGGCCACGCCCACCAGCACGGCGGCCAGACCGATGGCGCTCATCCACACCAGCGAAGCATTGATGTCGGCACGCGCCTCGGCGCTGGCCGCCAGCACGGTGCGCTTTTGCAGCGCGCTCAATTCGCGGATTGCGCCCTGCAGGCGGTTCAGCGCGGGCGTGGCCAGATTATCCAGCCGGTCTTCGGCGCTGGCGCGTTCGCCCGCTTCCACCATATCGGCCACGGCGGCGAAGCTGTCGAAGTATTCATTGCGCGCCGATTTAATGCGCTCGATCAGGTGCTGGGCTTCCGGCGCTTTCTGCAATTCGGCCAGCTGCTCCAGTTCGCGGTCGATGCCGCGCTTGATTTCCTCGATGCGGGCGTAGCTGTGGGCGCGCTGCGCCAGATTGCTCTGCATGATCAGCGTCACCATGCGGGTGGACGCGTCGCGCGAATGGATGTCGATATTGTTGATGGCGGTGTAGGCTGCCCAATCCTGGCTCAGGATGCGGTCGCCCTCGGCGCGGATGGCGTAGATGCGGCAAACGCCGACCAGAATCACGCTCATCATCAGAAAGATCAGGATCGCATAACCCGCGTTGATGCGAACACTGATCCGTATGTCCCTAAAACGCATAAAACTTCCTTAACACTCTATCGGCCGGCGCGGGTCGCCTCGGCTCCACCCTCCATGTTAACCTGCTTTTGGGCAATATGGTCTTTCAGGCAGGCCGCACACCAGCAGCCCACGGCCTTCCCGGCAACGCTGGCGGCATCCCCCACTGGCGCCGCTGGCAGTTCCGGGACGGGCACGGCGGGCGGAAAATAGGTGCACCAGCAGGGTTCCGTGGGCAGCTTGCCGTCCGGTCCCGCATCGACCATGGCGCAGGAAAAACTGGCGCCGCAGCGTGTGCATGTACTCATCGCTTCTCCTCGTCGTCAAAGGGAAAACGCCGCATGGCCTGGCGCAGCAGGACCATCTGCCCGCTGAAGCGGGTGCAGGCGTCGCATACGGTCAGGTGCAGGCGCATGCGGATGCGCTCCACCAGCGAGAGCTGGCGGTCCATGCCTTCGGAGACGAGGCGGTGTACTTCGCGGCAGGTGGGCTTGAGGCCGGGCTTTTCCATAGGGTCTAGTGAGCGTGCTGGCCGAACCAGTTCAAATCGAGACATTCGCGCAGGCGCATACGGGCACGATACAGCAGTACCCAGGCATTAGCCGTGGTAATCGCCAATTCCTTACAAATTTCCTCGGTTTCTAGTTCCAGCCATTCGCGCATCATGAAAATGCGCGCCGTCTTGGCCGGCAGCTTGTCGAGACAGACTTCGAGCACGCGGAAGAAGTCCTTCTGTTCCAGGCTGCGGTCAGGATCGCCCCACTGGCGCGGCAGCTCGCGCGCATGGCCGTCGCGCGCGAACAGGGCGTCGATGGCCTCGTCCTCGCTCTGGCCCTCGTCCGGCTCGATCTGGCGTTCGCGCGTGGCGCTGCGCAGGGCGTCGATGATCTTGTATTTGAGGATGCCGGTCACATAGGTGCGCAGCGAGGACTGGCCGGCATAGCGTTCCGGCTGTTCCAGCACGGCGATCAGGGCATCCTGTACGGCGTCTTCGGCCAAGGCTTGGTTTCGTATTTGCAACTGTGCAAAACGGACAAGCAAGGGCCGCATGGCTTCAAGCTGGCTATGGAGTTCTTCGTTGGCGGGCATATGCGGCCAGCCTAGCGGAAGCGTGCCGGATTGACAATCCGATTGGGCCGAAAATTCACACTTGCAAGCAGCGATTGGCTGTAAAATCGCACAAATTTCTAACCGGACCCGCCATGACCTCTTTGCCTAATCTGAGCCTGGACATGAATCAAAACGACCTGACTGCCGTCTCGCCGCAGATCAAGGCTCAGATTCTGGCCGAAGCGCTGCCCTACATCCGTAATTTCCACGGCAAGACCATCGTCATCAAATACGGTGGCAATGCCATGACCGACGAGCGCCTGAAGCACGGCTTCGCGCGCGACGTGATCCTGCTAAAACTGGTGGGCATGAATCCAGTCGTGGTGCACGGCGGTGGTCCGCAGATCGACAACGCGCTGAAAAAAATCGGCAAGCAAGGCACTTTCGTGCAGGGCATGCGCATCACCGACGAAGAAACCATGGAAGTGGTGGAGTGGGTGCTGGGCGGCGAGGTGCAGCAGGATATCGTGATGCTGATTAACCACTACGGCGGCCAGGCCGTGGGCCTGACCGGCAAGGACGGCGGCTTGATCCGCGCGCGCAAGATGGCTATGCCGGACCGCGAAAATCCGGGCCAGTTCCTCGACATCGGCTTCGTCGGCGAGATCGACGCCATCAATCCGGCCGTGGTCAAGGCGCTGCAGGACGACGCCTTCATCCCCATCATTTCGCCGATCGGCTTCGGCCAGGACGGCCAGGCTTACAACATCAATGCCGACGTGGTAGCAGGCAAGATCGCGGAAATCCTGAAGGCCGAAAAGCTGATCATGATGACCAATATCGCCGGCGTTCAGGACAAGAACGGCAATCTGGTGACCGACCTGTCGGCGCGCGAGATCGACGAGATGTTCGCCGACGGCACGATTTCGGGCGGCATGCTGCCCAAAATTTCATCAGCACTGGACGCCGCCAAGTCCGGCGTGAACACCGTGCACATCATCGATGGGCGAATTGAGCACAGTTTATTGCTTGAGGTGTTGACCGAACAGGCATTTGGCACTATGATCCGGTCTCACTAAATTTTTTAGCGGCGCAAGAACACCACAGCGCCGCTGAAATGTGAATGCCCTTGTAGCTCAGTGGTAGAGCACTCCCTTGGTAAGGGAGAGGCCACGTGTTCAATCCACGTCAAGGGCACCATTCTTCTTCAGTACACCCGCTCCACCGCAATCCCCCGCCGACGCAGCAGTTCCGGCACATTCTCCCAACCGACCAGATGCAACGCCCCGATCGCGGCCACGCTGAGTTTTTCGCGCGCCAGCAGTTTGGCAATGCCGTCGGCCAGTTGCGGATTGCGCTCTTCCAGCAATACCTTTTTCATAAATTTGCCGGAAAAAGTAGCATCATTGGACAGCTTGCGCGCCACGGCATCCAGCGCGGCCGGATTGGCGCTGCTCCAGGCATCCATCAATTCGCGCGCCTCGCCCGCGTATTTCTCGTCTTCGATCGATTGCAGGTCTTCTTCCAGCATGCGCAGCTGCTCGGCGTCGCTCAGGCGGCCGAACAGGGACATCTGGCCTTCCACCGATTCCAGTTCCTCGACCTTGAGGCGGCGCGCGTGCGCCTGCTTCGACAGCCAAGCGTCGACCGCCAGGATGGGCTGATAACCCTGGGCGCCGAATTCCGCGATGGTCAGGGCGCTGGTCAGCATCCATGGCTTCAAGGGTGCGGCCGCTTCCGGCGGAATGCCGTATTTGCGCAGCGCCCGCTCCAGGCGCGCGCGCGAGGCCGGCGGGAGCTGGGCCGAGGCCGGGCCGCTGCCGGGCGCGTAGACGCCGTATTTGCGCACGGCGCTGAGCATGCGTTTCTGGTCCGCCAGCGGGTCGATTTCCAGCGCCAGCACGCTGGCCTGCATCAGGGCTTCGGTGATGCGCGGCTCCAGCGGATAAAAATCGGGCGAGCCGACGTGGATGGTGCCGAACAGGTAAAGCGTATTGCCGCCCTGCTCCGCCTTGAACAGGACGCCGCGGTTCGGAATGGCTGTGGCGCTAGCCTGCGCCTGCTGCGCCCAGGCGGGCTGCAAGGTCAGGCAGAACAGACTGTAAAAGATCACTATAATCAGGCGTCGCATGTTTTCCTTGGCTGCTTACTCTCTGGTTAATCTCCCGTGAATATTAAACGCTCCGATCCGGTCTGGCTATTCGACCTGGATAACACCCTGCACAACGCCTCGCACGCCATCTTCCCGGCTATCAAAACGAATATGAATGCCTATATGGCGCGCGTGCTGGGCGACGGCGACACGCCGGCCGATATGGAGACGGTGAATGCGGCGCGCACCCTGTATTGGCAGCGCTATGGCGCAACGCTACTGGGACTGGTGCGCCACCATGGCGTAAACGCCGGCCATTTTCTGGACCAGACGCATGAGATGGAAGATCTGCGCGCCATGATGCGCCATGAAAAAGGCCTGGGCCGCCTGCTCAAGCGCCTGCCCGGCCGTAAAATCCTGCTGACCAACGCGCCGCACCGCTATTCGACGGCGGTGCTGCGACATATGGGCTTGCAGCGCCAGTTCTCCCACCATATCTCGATAGAATCGATGCGCGTGCACCGCGAGCTGCGGCCCAAGCCTTCGAAACTGATGCTGCGCTCCCTGATGCGCAAGCAGGGCGTGACAGCGCGCCGCTGCATTCTGGTGGAGGACACGCTGGCCAATCTGCGCACGGCGCATATGCTGGGCATGCGCACCGTCTGGGTCACGCAATATCTGATTGTGGGCGATCCGATCGGCTCGGCGCATCCCCCGAAAAGGCTGAATCGGCCCGCTTGGGTCGATGTCAAAGTAAAATCTGTCAAACATCTGCCGGCGCGGCTTGCGCGCCTGCGCTGATCCCCTCTTTTCAACCTTAGGTCGAACTCACATGGCTAGTACCCCGCCAGGCCAACGCCGGCTGCAAATCCTCCAGGCCTTGGCCGAGATGCTGGAGCACCCGAAAGGCGAGAAAATCACTACCGCCGCGCTGGCGCGCAAGCTGGAATTCTCGGAGGCGGCCCTGTACCGCCATTTCGCCAGCAAGGCGCAGATGTTCGAGGGCCTGATCGAGTTCATCGAGTCCACGGTCTTTGGCCTGATCAACCAGATCGCCGAAAAACAGCAGGACGGCCTGGCCCAGGCGCGCGACATCCTGGCCATGCTGCTGCATTTCGCCAGCAGCAATCCCGGCATGACCCGGGTGCTGATCGGCGATGCGCTGGTGAACGAGGACGAGCGCCTGCAGGCGCGCATGAACCAGTTTTACGACCGCGTGGAGCTGGCGCTGAAACAGGCGCTGCGCCTGGCCGCCAGCGAAGGCTTGGCGCACGAAGCCGACGTGCCGGCGCGCGCCGCCCTGCTGGTCAACTATGTTTTGGGCTGCTGGCACCGTTACGCCAAGAGCGGCTTCAAGCAAAACCCCTCACAGGATGCCCCCATCCAGATCGCACTACTGCTGCAATGAACGACACAAGCTTCACCGGTTTTCCCTGCTTTGCCCTGCTGGACGACGCCAGTCCTGGCGATGCCCTGGCGCCGCGCTCGCGCCTGTACACCGGCCACGCCGCCACCCTGAGCTGCAGCGACAGCGCACACTGGCCGCAGTTGCTGGACCAGATGCAGGCGGCGCTGGCGCGCGGCCAGTACGCCGTAAGCCTGTGCAGCTATGAACTGGGCGGCCACCTGCATAGCCTGCCGCCGCGCGCGGCACAAGACGGCCAGCCGCCGCTGGCGCAGATCCTGCTGTTCGAACGCTGCGAGCTGCTCGGCCAGGCCGAGGTCGCGGCCTGGCTGGCCGAGCGCTCCCGCGAGGAAGCCGGCGATGCGGCGGCGGCGGCCGGACTGGCCGCTATCCGAGCCAATGTGACGGAAGCGGAGTTCAGCGATGCGATCGAACGCATCCGCGCCTATATCGCGGCGGGCGACACCTATCAGGTCAACTACACCTACCGCCTGCGCTTCGACGCCTTCGGTTCCCTCTACGCCCTGTACGAAAGGCTGCGCGCGCGCCAGCCGGTGCCTTACGGCGCCCTGATCGGGCTGGAAGATGGTACGGCGGTGGTATCGCTGTCGCCCGAGCTGTTCGTCCAGCACCAGGACGGCGTGCTGACGGCGCGCCCGATGAAGGGCACGGCGCCGGCCGTCCTGCCCTCGCCCGCCATGCAGGATGCCGCAGCCCTGGCCGAGGAAAACCAGCGCCGCGCCCAGGCGCTCGCCAGCGATCCCAAGAACCGCGCCGAGAATCTGATGATCGTGGACTTGCTGCGCAACGATATCGGCCGCGTGGCCGTCACCGGCAGCGTGCAGGTGCCCGATCTGTTTGAAGTGCGGCGCTACAGCAGCGTGCTGCAGATGACCTCCACCGTGCGCGCCGAACTGCGCCCCGATGCCAGTCTGACCGAAGTCTTCGACGCGCTCTACCCCTGCGGCTCGATCACGGGCGCGCCCAAGCGCCGCACCATGGAAATCATCGCCGAGCTGGAAACGGCGCCGCGCGGCATCTACACCGGCGCGATCGGCTGGTTCGATCCGCCGGCGCAAGCTCAAGGCGCCCGCCGCTTCGGCAATTTCTGCCTGTCGGTGCCGATTCGCACCCTGCATCTGCAAGCGCCTGAAAATGGCGTGCGGCGCGGCGAAATGGGCGTGGGCGCAGGCATCGTCTACGACAGCAATCCGCAGGACGAATTCGCCGAGTGCCAGTTGAAGGCGCGCTTCCTCACCGGCCTGTCCAACGATTTCGAGCTGTTCGAAACCATGCACGCCACGCGCGAAAGCGGCGCGCGCCATCTCGAACGCCATTTGCAGCGGCTGGAAGCCTCGGCGCGCTACTTCGGCTTCGCCTGGGATGAAGCGGCGGCGCGCGCCTATATCCAGATGGCCTGCAATGCGCTGCCGCCCGCCGCGCCGCACCGCCTGCGCCTGGCGATGAACCAGGCCGGCGCCTTCGCCGTGCAAAGCGGCGCGCTCACGCCGCTGGCGGAACCGGTGCGCGTGCTGCTGGCGCCCGATGCCACCAGCGCCAGCGAGCTTTTCCTGCGCCATAAATCGACGCTGCGCGCGCGCTACGACGCGGCCTGGAAGGCGGCCGAAGCGCAAGGCGCTTTCGACCAGCTCTTCTTCAACGAGCGCGGCGAACTGACCGAGGGCGGACGCTCCAGCGTCTTCCTGCGCCTGAACGGCCGCTGGGTCACGCCGCCGCTGGCTTGCGGGCTGCTGCCCGGCGTGATGCGCGCGGTGATCCTCGACGCCTGGCAGGCCGAGGAAGCGGTGGTCACGCGCGCGATGCTGGCGCAGGCGGAGGAAATCGTCGTCTGCAACGCCTTGCGCGGAGCGCTGCGGGCGACGCTGTAAGCATTCCATATTTCGTCCGCGCCCGAAGCTTGGGGACGCGCGGAGCCTTATCGTTGCGCTATTCATTCAACGAAAGGCTGCCATGTCCCTGCTTCACTACCTTGAACACCACTTCCTGACGGAGGCTCAGCTGCTTGCCGCCGCCGGCATCGGCGCCGGGCAGCTGCATGCGCTGCAGGCGGCCGGCGTCATGCCGCAGGCGTCCTACCGGCTGCGGCTGAACATCGATTGCGATTCCTTCATCTTTGGCCCGCATCATGAGGAGCATGAGCAGCGCTACTACGCCAAGGGTTCGTCCAGCTGGCTTGGCAGCCTGCTGCTTCTGAAGCCGGAGGATGCCTATGGATTCTTCTGCCGCCGCTATCTGGCGCGCTTGCAGGAATTGGGAGGCGGTACGGAGCCGGACCTGGCGGCGGAATGGGGCCACTTCCTGAGCGGCACTTACGGCCTGTGCACGCGCAGCGGCCTGCCGGAGGATATCGCCGCCAAGGAACTGGCCATCGTCCGCATCCAGCGTCTGAGCGACGCGCCGGACCCGCTAACGCTCGAGCAGCGCGCCAGGCTGGCCGAGGCGGTAGCGCTGCTGGACGAGGCCAGCAGCCCGTTCGCGCCGCACGAGAGGCAGCGCAGTTCGCGCCACCGCTACGTCAACCAGATGCGGATGCGCTACGGCTTATAAGTCAACGATCATCTTGAAGCCGCCGAAGATCATGCGCTTGCCATCGAAGGGGAACTTGGCGGGGTCCATCATCTCTTTCATGCGCGGGTCGTTCATCACTTTCTCGTTGATGATGTCGCGCTGCTCGCGCGACTCGTAGACGATCCACGAGAACATCACCAGCTCATCTTCTTCCTGCTTCACCGCTTGCGGGAAGGAGGTGTGCACGCCGGGCTTCACATCATCGGCCATGCATTCACGGAACTGCAGCGCGCCATGCTCGCGCCAGATGGCGCCGGCTTTTTGCGCCATTTCACGGTAAGCATCGATATTTTTCTGTGACACGGGAACCAGAAAGCCGTCAACATAAGGCATCGCATTCTCCTTGCTCAAGCAGGCGCAGCTGGGGTGCCGCGCACCGTGGCATCAGCTTAGTCACGTTCGATTGAAATTGCAATCATTGCAATTCGGCTACAAGGCCGGACAGGCGAAGCGGCGCCGGTAAGCGCCCGGCGTGGTCGCAGCCAGGCGGCGGAAGTGGTGGCGCAGCGATTCTTCGGAGCCGAAACCGGCGCGCTCCGCCACCTGGGCCAGCGGCAGCTCAGGCGTTTCCAGCAGATCCTTGGCGATGGCGACGCGCTCGCGGGTCAGCCATTCCATCGCGCCCATGCCGGTTGCTTCCTGGAACTGGCGCTGCAAGGTGCGCACGCTCATGGACGCCTGTTCGGCCATGCTGGCCACCGTGTGGCGGCGCGCCGGATATTCCCGCAGCCAGTCCATCAGGCGCGACAAGCGTCCCAGTTCGTCATGCGCCATGGGACGCGGCAGGAATTGCGCCTGGCCGCCCTCGCGGTGCGGCGCCACCACCAGGCGCTGGGCCACCAGATTGCCGACGCGGGCGCCGTAATCGCGCCGCACCAGGTGCAGCAACATATCCAGGCCGGCGGCGGAACCTGCCGAGGTGATGATCTGGCCTGCATCCACATACAGATCGTCTTCCCGGACTTGGATGCGCGGATAGCGGCGCGCCAGCCGCTCGGCATAGCGCCAGTGCGTGGTGGCACTGAGGCCATCGAGCACGCCGGCCGCGGCCAGCACGAAGACGCCGGAACAGATGCTGCACAGGCGCGCGCCACGCGCATGCGCGGCGCGGATCTGCGCCAGCAGCACGGCGGGCGGCTCCTCATCGGCATTGCGCCAGCCGGGAATCACGATGGTGTCGGCGCGCGCCAGCAGCTCGGGCGCATGCGGCGCCTGCAGCGTGATGCCCCCGGCGGCGCGAATCGGCCCCGGCTCGGCAGCGCAGACGGCAAATTCGTACCAGTCCACGCCCAGCTCCGGACGGTCGAGCGCAAACAGCTCGACGGTGCAGCCGAATTCAAAGGTGCACAAACCGTCATAGGCCAGGGCCACGACCAGATGCTTTTTTGCCGGGGAGTCCATGGCGTAATCTTAACGCAGAATGGCATTTGCGCCACTGCCAGCTTCAGCCGGCCGCTTCGATAATGGAAGCCATGTACAGAGCGCCCGCCATTCCGGCGGGACCAAACAGGGAGAATGCCAATGTCCATCGTCACCGAAGTCGCCGCCGCCCCCAGCGCCCTTGCACAGGCCCATTTCGAAGCCGCGCTGCAATTCGAAACCGACTGCTGGGATGTGCATAGCGTGATGGAAACGCCGCAGCAGGACTTCGTGCTGCTCGACGTGCGCGGCACGGAAAAATATGCGGCCGGCCACATCCCTGGCGCCATCGATATGGCTCAGCGCAAGATCATCGGCTCGCGCCTGGCCGCCTACCCGGCCGGCACCGTCTTCATCACCTACTGCGCCGGCCCCCACTGCAACGGCGCCGCCCGCGCCGCCATCCGCCTGGCCCAGCTGGGCCGTCCCGTGAAGATCATGACCGGCGGCATCACCGGCTGGCTCGACGAAGGCTTCCCCCTCGCCACCGCCCCCACCAGCGAAGCCGCCGCTTAAGCACCCCACTCCGGCGCAACCACATCCAGCCAGCGCAGGATAAGTTTGGGAGGATTGGGCCTGCGCCGAATATCGAACGCGACGTCCTGCCCTTTACGGATGTGTGCAATAGTGAATGCCGCCCCCTGAACGGTGCTGTTATCACACAGAATAGCCGCATCCGCCACACCGAGCGCGGAGCGAATCGCCTGCTGCGTGCGTGTAAAGCGTTCGCGCAGGCGCTCTGCAGGAACGGCATGGCCGCCTTCCGCGATACGAGAGCGCACGCGACCGATCGACAGGTTAACGCTTGCCAGCCCGACAAAAATCAGCAAAACATAGTACCCAGCTTCCTGCAAGCTGCGTATCAGGGAAATCTTGCTTCGTACCGTTCCATCCGCTTGCACCTTCCAGTAAGAGAAAACTGTTTCAATGCCAAAAGCCAGTTTTTGCAAGGCCGCTTGTGCCAGCAGCGCTTCACTTCCTCGTTGAGCTGCCCCCATCCAGGCAGTATTGTGATCGCGAATCGCCAGCGCCCATCCCGGCAAGACTGGCGGCAACAAAGACAACAATATACGATCGGCATTAATCAAGGGGATGCGTGACTGATCTGCAATCCGCCCGTACCATAAGGTAGATTTTCCTGAGCCATTATGGCCGGCCAGTACAATGGCTAGCGGCCGGTCCGAATCCGGCAAGGCGAATTTAAGCGCATCCTCCATTGGCAGCGCTGCTTGCGGGGAACTCATGGCAGCTCCTGAAACTCGCCATCCACAAACTGGCCGCGCGTTTCTCGGCCGCGCCATTGCTGAATCACGAGTTCTGGATGCTCCGGATCGCCAAAATACACCGGCGTGTCCTGACCAAAGTCCAATTCGATACCGGGTTTTCCTAAGGCGGCAAGCAAACCTCGCTTCGCCTGCTCGCTGGCCTCCAAAGCGGCCTGCATCTCATCCGGTTCCGCTTGCGGTGATCGTACGGACACCAAGCCAATCCTCAGCTCTACCGTTGGACGATTCGTCTTCTCGCCGTTACGTGTCATATATCCTCCTGCGCCGTTCGTTTTCTCTTCACATTCTTTCGACAAACGGCGCGGCAGGAAGTTCCTTACATGGCCAGCGCTTTTTCGACTGCGCCGACCAGTTGCTTGTCGCCCGGCGTGACCTTGCTGGGGAAGCTTTCGAGCACGTTGCCGTTGCGGTCGATCAGGTATTTGTGGAAATTCCAGGCGGGGGCTTTGCCGGTGGCTTTGATCAGGCTGGCGTAGAAGGGATTCGGCGCGCTGCCCGACACCACCGATTTGGCGAACATGGGGAATTTCACGCCATAGGTGTTGTAGCAGAAGTCGGCGATCTCCTTGCTCGATCCCGGTTCCTGTTTGCCGAAGTCGTTGGACGGGAAGCCCAGCACCACCAGCCCCTTGGACGCGTATTTGGCGTGCAGCGCTTCCAGGCCTTCGTATTGGTTGGTATAGCCGCAGTAGCTGGCGGTGTTCACCACCAGCAGCACCTTGCCGGCGTACTGGCACAGATCCTGTGGCGCATCGTCCTGCAGGCGCTTGAAATTCTGCTTGAGGATGGCCGGGCAGCTGGCGCCTGCGGCGGCAGGAGCGGCAGCGGAAACGGCTGGCGCGGCGGTCGCGGATTGCGGCTGAGCAAGGGCGCTGGCGGCGCTCATCAGGCCCAGCGCGGACAGCACGGAAAATTTGATGAGAGTAGGGGACATGGCTATTCCGGCACAAGTGAGAAAAGTGAGAAAAAACCATTCTATGTCAAAGCCATCCGCACCGCTGAACGACCCCGCAGCGCGGCAAGCGTTCCTGCTGTACGATTGAGCGGCTTTAAATGCCGCTCCAGAATTTCTCGCAGAATTGCAGCTCCCTCGTCGCTCACGCCAGGAGATTGCCATGCCACGCTGCCGTCCTTTCTTTGCACGCCGTATCGCTAGCCGCTTCGTAGCCAGCCTGGTTTTCCTGGCCACCGCCCTGTCCCTGTCCGCATCGCAGGCGCAGGCCGCTCCACTGCCCGCCATGAAGGCGAAGCAGGTTTCCGTTTCCGGACTCAGCTCCGGCGCGTATATGGCGGTGCAGTTTGGCGTCGCTTACTCGGCCATTGTGGATGGCGCGGGCGTGATCGCGGGCGGTCCCTACTACTGCGCGCGCGGCAATGTGAACACGGCGACCACGGTGTGCAGCTGCACCACCTTGCCCGCCATGTGCCATGTGAGCGCGGGCGGCACCGATGTGTCGGGCCTGGCCGCCATCACCAGCCAGAACGCCAGCAGTGGCAGCATCGATCCCTTATCTGGCATGGCGCGCCAGCGCATCTGGCTGTTCTCGGGCAGCGCCGATACGCTGGTGCCGACGCCGGTGATGGACGATCTGGCCAGCTACTATCAGAACTATGTGCCGGCCGCGAATATCCGCTACAAAAAGGATCTGGCGGCCCAGCATGCGATGCCCACCGACTTCTTCGGCAATAGCTGCTCGACCCTGGGTTCGCCCTATATCAGCAACTGCGGCTACGATGCGGCGGGCGAACTGCTGAAATGGATTTACGGCCCGCTGGTCCAGAAGTCCAGCAACAATCCGGCCGGGCGCTTTATCAGCTTCGATCA
The DNA here is from genome assembly GCF_013369485.1 of Massilia sp. BJB1822. Classification (GTDB taxonomy): domain Bacteria; phylum Pseudomonadota; class Gammaproteobacteria; order Burkholderiales; family Burkholderiaceae_D; genus Rugamonas. The sequence continues at coordinate 443,009 of NZ_JABWEB010000001.1, read as the reverse complement.
GGCCGAATTCCTGAGCAGCCCGCAGTCGCATGGCATGGCCGCCACCGGCGTGCTGTATGTGCCGCCGGGCTGCGACGCCAATAACGCCCAGTCCTGCAAGCTGCACGTGGCTTTCCATGGCTGCAAACAGGATCAAGCCAGCGTCAGCGATGCCTTTATCCGCAATGCCGGCTATAACGGCTGGGCCGACGCCAACAATATCCTGGTGCTGTATCCGCAGGCCGCAGCGGTTTTGCCGATGGCGAATCCGAATGCGTGCTGGGACTGGTTCAACTACGACGATCCCAACTATGCCAAACAGTCGGGCCGTCAAATGAAGGCCGTGAAGCGCATGATCGACCGCCTGACCGGCGGCAGCGATCCCGGCCCAGGCCCAGGCCCGGCCACCTGCTTCAATGCCAGCAACTACACCCATGTGCAGGAAGGCCGCGCCCATACGAACGGCTTCTACGTCTATGCCAACGGTTCGGAACAGCAGATGGGGCTGAACAATATCTTCACGCGCACCACACTCAAACGCACCGCGCCGGACTACTACGAAATCGGCACCTGTCCCTAAACTCTCAGCGAGGTATGCATGTATCCATGGCTTTGGTTCTGGAATCCGCAACTCAATCTTCCCCTTAGCGGCCATGTGGCCCAGCAGTTCGATTTAAGGCAGTTGCTGCGCACCCTGCCCAGCCATGCGGGCGATGGCGCGGTGGAAGGCGATATCGTCAGCGACGTCGCCTCCTACGGCAAACAAATCGGCTGGCTGACCGATGTGCTGCTGGACGAGGTGAAGGAAATACGGGAGAAGACGGCTGAGAAAGACAGTGCTCTGGAAAGCTTGCGCATTACCCGAGAGAAGATCGAAGAAATCAAAAAGCGCTACAACCCAACGGCGGCCAGCATTTATAAGGATGTGCAGGATCTACAGCGCCGCGACGGCCAGGAATTCCAGCAATTGCGCAAGCAATTGCTGGAGATTCTGCAGCAGTCCCCAGCTGGCTGAGGAGATCAGATGCCGCCCAGGCAGATGTATTTAACGACCAGATAATCGTCCATGCCATAGGTGGAACCTTCGCGGCCCAGGCCCGACTGCTTGACGCCGCCGAAGGGCGCGACTTCATTGGAAATCAGACCGGTGTTCACGCCCACCATGCCGCTCTCCAGCCCTTCCGCCACGCGCCAGATGCGGCCGATATCGCGCGAGTAGAAATAGCTGGCCAGGCCGAATTCGGTATTGTTGGCCAGCGCCAGCGCTTCCTCGTCGGTCTTGAAGCGGAACAGCGGCGCCAGCGGGCCGAAGGTTTCTTCGCCGGCCACCTGCATCCGGTCGTTGGCATCGGCAATCACGGTCGGCTCGAAGAAGCTGTGGCCCAGCGCATGGCGCTTGCCGCCCAGGAGCAGACGGCCGCCTTTGGACAAGGCGTCGGCCACGTGCTGCTCGACTTTCTGCACGGCTTTCTCGTCGATCAGCGGCCCCTGGGTCACGCCCTGCTCCACGCCATTGCCCACTTTCAGCTTGCCGACAGCGGCCGCGAATTTCTCGGCGAAAGCCTCGTATACGCCATCCTGCACATAGATGCGGTTGGCGCAGACGCAGGTCTGCCCCGCGTTGCGGTACTTGGAGGCGATGGCGCCTTCCACCGCCGCATCCAGATCGGCGTCGTCGAACACGATGAAGGGCGCGTTGCCGCCCAGTTCCAGCGACAGCTTCTTGATCGTCGGCGCGCACTGCTGCATCAGGATGCGGCCCACGCCGGTGGAACCGGTGAAGGTCAGCTTGCGCACGATGGGGTTGCTGCACATTTCCTCGCCGATTTCACGCGGCGAACCGGTGATCACGCTGAACACGCCGGGCGGAATGCCGGCACGCTCGGCCAGCGCGGCCAGGGCCAGCGCCGAAAATGGCGTGGCTTCGGCCGGTTTCAGCACCATGGGGCAGCCTGCAGCCAGCGCGGGACCGGCTTTGCGCGTAATCATCGCAATCGGGAAGTTCCACGGCGTGATCGCGGCGCAGACGCCGATCGGCTCCTTGGTCACGACCAGGCGGCGGTCGGGCCAGGGCGAAGCCAGGGTTTCACCGGCAACGCGCTTGCCCTCTTCCGCGAACCATTCGATGAAGGAGGCGCCGTATTGGACTTCGCCTTTCGATTCGGCCAATGGCTTGCCCTGCTCGGTGGTCATCAGCAGGGCCAGATCGTCGGCGTTTTCCAGGATCAGCTCATACCATTTGCGCAGCACGACGGCGCGCTCCTTGGCGGATTTCTTGCGCCACGCGGGCCAGGCGGCGTTGGCGGCTTCGATGGCGCGGCGGGTTTCGGCCACGCCCATATTCGGAATGCTGCCGATCTTCTCGCCCGTGGCGGGATTGGTGACGGCATGGGTTTCGCCATTATCGGCAGCGCTCCACGCACCGTTGAGGTAGGCTTGCTGACGCAGCAGGCTTGGATCCTTGAGTTGCATGATGGCCTCCGGCTGTGTTCTCAATCCCGCCACTATGCCATATGGGGCCAAGCCTTGCAGCGCCGCTGGCCGCTTGCCTGTTTTTTCAGCGCACTTGCAATTTCAGCAGCTCCGGCGCAGGTTCCGGCCATTTCAGCTTCATATTCTCCAGCGTTTCCAGCAGCAGCGAGGCCACGGCGACATTGCGGTGGGGCTTGGAATTGGCCGGCACCACATACCAAGGCGCGTGGTCGGCATCGGTGGCGGCGATGGCATCCTCATAGGCTTTCTGGTACTGGTTCCACAGCTCGCGCTCCTTCAAATCCTGAGGATCAAACTTCCAGCGCTTTTCCGGCTCATCAAGGCGCGCCTGCAAACGCTCGCGCTGTTCGTCGCGCGAAATGTGCAGGAAGATTTTGACGATGACGGTGCCGGTTTCCGCCAGCAGACGCTCGAAATCGCGGATCTGGGCATAGCGGCGCTTGCACTCGGCCGGCTTGATCGTGCCATGCACCAGCGGCACCAGCACTTCCTCATAATGACTGCGGTTGAAGATGGCGATTTCGCCCGCCTTCGGCACTTCGCGGTGCACGCGCCACAGGTAATCGCGTTCCAGCTCAGCCTCGGTCGGCGCCTTGAAGGCCACGGGACGCAAGCCGATGGGATTGATGCCCTTGAACAGGGCGCGCATGGCGCCATCCTTGCCCGCCGTGTCTATACCCTGCAGTACCACCAGCACCTTGCGTTTGCGCTCAGCCAGCAGCATGGTCTGCAGCGTGGCAATGCGCTCGCTCAGCGCTTCCATCCGGGCTTTTTCCTCATCCTTGCCCGGCTCCAGCGGAGCGCGGTCGGCATCCTTGTCGCGCAGTTTGAGTTTGGCGGGTGCCCGGAAGTGGTCGCGTGCTTTCATGATGGTTCCTGTTCTGTTACGGGAGTATGCCTTCTTAAGCAGCGTAGCAGAAAATGCGCCTACGACAGCACCAGCCCCGCAGCACGGTAGCCCCACCAGGAAGCTTCCTCGAAAACCGAGAAGCCGCTGAGGTCGGAGTGGGCAAATAGGATGGGGCCATCCAGCTCGCGCAGGGCGCGCAGGCCGGCGTCGCTGCGGAAGCCGGGGGACGGGGAGGCCATGGCGTGGCCGCGCAGCGTGATGTCGACGCGTTCGACGCAGGAGGCGAAGTTGGCGCCGTAAGCGGCTTTCAGGTCGGCGCTGGCCAGCGCCAGTAGCTCTTGCGGGCTGGCTGAAAGCATCCAGCGCCGCGCACCGGAAGGGGTGCGGTCGGACAGGGCCACGTAGGAACTGAAGACGGTCTTTTCCGGTGGGCGCACGCGGATGTCCTGATGGGTGGAGACGACGTAACCCAATCCCGGTTCGCCATACACCACATTGTCCCAGGAGAGCGGCGCCTGTCCCTTCTCTTCGGGGAAGCGTTTAAGCAGGAAGTTCGCCACCATCCATGGTGCGTACACGGGAATATGCTGGGCGGGGTTAAAGCCATAGCTGGCGATGTTCTCCACCACGCGCGCCGCCACGTACAGCGGCATGGCGCAGATGGCTTTGCGGGCGCGCACCAGGAAGCTGCGCGGCTTGCCGCCTTCGAGCGCGAAGCACAGCGCTTCCACGCCCTTGTCCACGCGCTTCAGCGAGACGGCCGTGCCGTTCAAACGCTGTGCGCCGGAACGCCGTTCCAGGCCGGAGGCCAGCGTCTGCAAGCCGCCCGGCCAGGTTAGCCATGCGCCCTGCCCGGCATTGGCCGCTTCGCCGCCACGGCCGCAGAAGTAGTGCAGACCGGCCCAGGCGGATACCTTGTCGTAGCGCGCACCGTAATCGTCGCGGCAGCAGTAGTTCAAATACCAGTGCAGGCTGGGCGAGCGGTAGCCTTTCTGCTCTATCCACTGCTTGAAGCTGATCGCGTCGAGCTTGAGCCAAGCAGCATCGTCCGAAGAATTCGCGGTGGGGAAGGCGAAGACGCGCTTGCCGTCGCTGCCGCGCACCTGGCGCAGTTGTTCGACTTCGGCGAAAAAGCGTTTGTGTTCTTCCAGCTCCTGCGCCGGCACGCCTTCGTGCGGCACCAGTCCCTCCTGCCATTGGCCGTTGAATAGCAGGCGCTCTTCCGGCGCATGCAGCACGGCGCGCTCGTCGTAGTAGGGCTTTTGCGACATGGCGTCGCGCTGGATCACGCCCAGATCGGCCAGGATTTCGCGCACATGGAAGCATTCCTGCGTCGGCAAAGGCAGGTAATGCGCGCCGGTGGGGAAGGCGAGATCGCCAAAGCTGCCGCCAGCTGCATTGCCATAAGGCTGAGGGCCATCCAACATGAGGAAATCGCGCTTGCCCTCTTTCGCCATCTTCCACGCTGCCGTCAGTCCGGCGATGCCGGAGCCGAGGATCAGCACATCGGTTTCCAGCGTTTGCGATGGCGGCGGCAAGGCCTTGCGGTCGCGCAGGAAGTGGCCTTCGTCGCGGCCCGGCATATTGATGTTGGGCGTGATTTCCTGCCAGCGCAGAAAACCCGCCACGCCGGCGGCGGCGGTCGCGCCGCTGGCGCCCGCCCACAGCAGAAAGGAGCGGCGCAGCATCAGCGTATGCTCCGCCGCCAATCACGCTCGAATTCATTCACGAGGGACTGGGTATTGAGACGGTTGGGTTCCATTGGCAGCGGCTTCATATCGGGCGGGAAGCTGAACATGGCGCGCGTGGTTTCCGCATTCAGGTAGCGCATCGGCAGGCGATAAGACTCGGGCGGCTTGTATTCCCGCTGCGGCGAAGCGAGGATGAAGCCCCATTCGCCAAACGAAGGAACATAGGCGTGATAAGGGCTGGTGCGCAGGCCCACTTCGCGCAGCGTGGCGTCGATGGTCCAGAAAGCATGCGGGGCGAAGAAGGGCGAAGTCGATTGCACCACCAGCAGGCCATTCGCCGCCATATGCTGCTTCACCATGCCGTAGAACGGCACAGAATACAGCTTGCCCAGCGCGAAGCTGGACGGATCGGGGAAGTCGATGATGACGGCATCGAACATCTCGTCCGTTTTCTGCAGCCAGATCGCAGCGTCGGCATTGATGACGCGCACGCGCTTGTCGGCAAAGGCGCCCTGGTTCAGCTTCACTAGTTCCTCGCGCCGCGCGAAAGCCTGGGTCATGGCGGGATCGAGATCGACCAGCGTGACCTGTTCCACCTGGGGATAACGCAGCACTTCGCGCAAGGCCAGGCCATCGCCGCCGCCCAGCACCAGCACGCGGCGCGCCCAAGGCAGCGCTTCCATGGCTGGATGCACCAGCGCTTCGTGATAGCGGTATTCGTCGCGCGAGGAGAACTGCAGATTGCCGTTGATGTAGAGGCGCAGATCGTCCTTCCAGCGCGTGATGACCAGGCGCTGGTACGGCGTGGTGGTGGAATACACGATCTCATCGCCGAACAGGCCATGCTCGCCGAACTGCGTCATGCGGTCGGCGCCGATAAAGCCGAACACCAGCGCCACCAGCACGGCGCTGGCGCGCAGCAGGCGTCCCGTCAGATTTTCCAGCTCGCGGCGGAAAACATAGATGGTCCACAGCGCCACGCCCACATTCAGCATGCCGAACATGAAGCCGGTGCGGACCAGTCCCAGATGCGGCGCCAGCACCAGCGGGAACAGCAGGGACACAGCCAGCGCCCCCAGATAATCGAAGGTCAGCACCCGGCTTACCAGTTCGCTGAAGCCGGTCTGGCGCGCGTTCAGGGCGCGCATCACCAGCGGCACTTCCATGCCGACCATGGCGCCAACCATGAACACCATCGCGTACAGCATGGTGCGGAAGGGCGCGCCCATCCACGAGAAGGTCAGGAACAGCAGGGCCGCCGACACGCCGCCGATCAGGCCCACGGCCAGTTCGATGTCGACGAAACGGGCCAGCACATCCTCGTCCTTCACGTATTTGGACAGGTGGGCGCCGACGCCCATGGCGAACAGGTAGCAGCCGATGATGGTGGAAAACTGGAGGATGGAATCGCCCAGCAGATAACTGGCGAGCGCCCCGGCGATCAATTCGTAGGCCAACCCGCAGGAAGCGACCACGAAGACGGACAGGATCAGAATCTTTTTGGTCATTTACGTGCTTTTGCTCTAATATGTTTCTATGCAAGCAAGTTTGACACATACTCAGCCACGGGGAAAGACGTGTACGCCATCCTGAATTATCTGATCCACCTGTTTTTGGCTGCCATTTTATTGGGCGTGTTCTTCAAAGCGTACACCTGGATGACGCCCTACGATGAAGTTCTGCTGATCCGCCAGGGCAATCACGCCGCGGCCCTGTCGCTGGGCGGCGCCCTGATCGGCTTCTCGCTGACGATCGCTTCCAGCCTGCTGCACACCGCGAATTACCAGCAGTTCTTTGCCTGGGCCGGCGGCGCCATGGTGGTGCAGGCTTTGGCCTATGCCGTCACCACGCGCCTGCTGCGCATGGCCAAGGACCAGATCGAGGCCGACAACAGCGCCTTCGGCGGCCTGCTGGGCGCGATTTCGCTCTCCATCGGCGGCATCAACGCCGCCTGCATTTCCTGACACTTAGCATTCAAGCGAGGACCACATCATGGGTATCGGCAGCTTTATCAAGAAGCAGTTTATCGACGTCCTGCAATGGAACGAGGACACGGAAGGCGTATTGGCCTGGCGCTATCCCATGCAGGACGCGGAAATCCAGAACGGCGGCGTGCTGGTGGTGCGGGAATCGCAGGTGGCGGTCTTCGTCAACGAAGGCCAGATCGCCGACGTCTTCGGCCCCGGCACCCACAAGCTGAGCACCCAGACCTTGCCCGTACTGACCAATTTGAAAAACTGGGACAAGCTGTTCGACTCCCCCTTCAAATCGGACGTGTACTTCTTCAGCACCCGCGTGCAGACCGGCCGCAAATGGGGCACGCAGCAGCCGATCACCATCCGCGACAAGGATTTCGACATGATCCGCGTGCGAGCCTTCGGCATGTATTCCTACCGCGTGACGGATGCGCGCAAGTTTTTCACGGAAGTGAGCGGCACGCGCGAAGCCTATACCCGCGATGAAGTGGAAGACCAGCTGCGCGGCATCCTGATGGCGACCATGGCCAGTTCGCTGGGCGGCTCGAATATCGCCTTCCTCGACATGGCGGCCAACCAGGCCTTGATGGCGCAGGAAGTCAAAGGCGACCTGGCCGACGCCTTCGCCCGTTACGGCATCGGCCTGGATGAATTCAATGTGGCCAGCGTCAGCCTGCCGGAAGAGCTGCAGGCGGCACTGGACGAGCGCATCTCGGCCGGCATGAAGGGCGGCCTCTCGGCCGATAAGCTGGGCGGCTTCACCAAATACCAGGTGGCCAGCGCTATTCCGCTAGCGGCGCAGAACGAAGGCGGCATCGCCGGCATCGGCGCCGGCCTGGGCGCGGGCGTGACCATCGGCCAGGCCATGGGCCAGGCGGTGGGCGCCAGCATGGCCCAGGTGGGCACGCCGGCCGCGGCAGCGCCCGCAGTGGCGGACGACTCCATCGAAGCCCGTCTGGGCAAGCTGAAAGCCCTGCTCGACAAAGGCCTGATCTCGGCGGTCGACTACGACAGCACCAAGGCCGAGCTGCTGAAAAAACTGATTGGTTAAGCGCGCCTGATGCAAGTAGTTTCCTGCCCCAGCTGCGGCGCCGAAGTCAGCTTCCGCTCGCACGCCTCGGTCATGGCCGTGTGCGAGTACTGCAATACCCGTGTGCTCAAGGATGCCGACGCGGTCCAGAACCTGGGCAAGATCGGCTCCGTGCTGGAGGATTATTCGCCGCTCTGCCTGAACGCCAGCGGCGTGCTGGGTGGCCGCGCCTTCACCGTGATCGGCCGCATCCAGCTGCGCTATGCGGCCGGCATGTGGAACGAGTGGTATCTGCAATTCGCCGATGGCAGCAACGGCTGGCTGGGCGACGCCTCCGGCCAGTACACCGTGACCACACTGCGCAAGCCGGAAGGCCAACTGCCCGCGTTCGAGCAGCTGGCGCCAGGCAAGCAGTACGTCATCGGCAAGGAAACATATACGGCAGCCGATATCCGCAGCGCCGAATGCAGCGGCGGCCAGGGCGAGCTGCCTTTCAAGGTGGGCGATGGCTGGCAAGCGCGCGTGGCCGACCTGCGCCTGGGCGAAAGCTTTGTCACGCTCGATTATTCGGATGGCCCGCAGCCGCAGCTGTATCACGGCATCGCCGTCACCTTGGGCAGCATGCAGATGCAGCTGCTGCGCGACGACGAGCAAATCCGCCGCACCGCGGGCCGCTACCGGGGCAAGCTCGATGCGCTGAACTGCCCTTCCTGCGGCAGCGCCATCAAATACCTGCCCGGCTTGACCGCGAGCCTGGTCTGCCAGTCCTGCCAGACGAGCATCGATGCGGCCAGCCCGCAGGCGCAGATATTGGCCGCCGGGGCAAAGCTGGAGCAAGTGCCTACTTCGCTGGAACTGGGCGCCAGCGGCAAGCTGGGAAACCAGGAGTACACGGTGCTCGGCATCCTGCGCCGCCAGGACGATGAGGGCAGCAGCTGGACCGAGTATCTGCTGTACAGCGGCCGCAAGGGCTTTACCTGGCTGGTGGAGACGGACGAGGGCTGGTTCCGTTCGAACGTGATGGACAAGTGGCCGACGTGGCCCGGCCCGGCCGCCCTGCTCTGCACCTTCGAAAAAATCAACTACGCCAAACTGTACGACTACAGCGCCAAGGTCACGTTCGCGGCGGGCGCCTTCAACTGGCGCGTCAGCGTGGGCGACGAAGCCAAGGTCTACGAATTCAAACAGGGCGTGGTGCAGCTGGCGGCCGAGCTGACTGGCGAGGAATTGAGCTGGTCGCGCGCCACGCCGATGTCGCGCGACCAGGTGAAGGCCTGGTTTGGCGCAGCGTATCGCGGCCCGGAACCGGGCGCGCCGCTGCTCGACTCGGCGGCGGGCAAGCGCTATACCTCGGTGGCCAAGGGCATGATCATGATGCTGCTGGCGATTAACGCGATACCGCTGCTGGCGTCTTTCACCAGCACCTTCATGTACAGCGTGATCGCCGCGCTGGCGATCTATATTCCCGCCAAAATTCTGGATGCGATGGATAAGTAAGATGGGTAAATTCCTGGTGTATGCGATGGTCGTGACCATCTTCAGCATGTCGGCAAGCTGGATACGCATGTTCTCTGGCGATGAAAGCACGCACGGCGGCAGCAACTGGTCCTCGCGCACCGGTGGCGGCAGCTGGGGCGGCGGTGGCGGAGGAGGCCACAAGTGAGCGCATACTCACGCACTGACGACCGCCATCTGCCCAGCGGCACGCATTTGCTGGCCGATATGTCGGGCATCGCCGCGCAGCGCCTGGGCGACTGCGTGACCATCGAAAAGCTGCTGCGCACCGCCGCCGAAGCGGCCGGCGCCTGCGTGCTGCACAGCCATTTCCATGGCTTCGGTCCGGGTCAGGGCGTGACCGGCGTGGTGCTGCTGGCCGAATCGCATATCTCTATCCACACCTGGCCGGAGGACGGCTTTGCCGCCGCCGACATCTTCATGTGCGGCGCGGCCCAGCCCCAACTGGCGCTCGACCTGCTGCGCGCCGCCCTGCAGCCGGCCCATTGCGAACTGCACACAGTGCGCCGCGCACCGCCCAAGCTGCTGGCGCGTGCCGGTTGACTTCCTGGCAAGGCGGTGCCACACTGGCGCCTCCATCCACCACCACAGGAGACTACAAAATGCGTACATTGGACATTGCCCTCCTGTCGGCAGCCTGATCCCCCGCGTTTCGCAAGCTCGCAACTCCATCTGTTTGAGCCGGTAACGAGCCGCGCCTGATCGCGCGCCGACCTTCCCCTTTTGCTTTTCGTGCCTCCGCCTTTGCGCGGCTGGCTGTGCTCGCGCGCGCCGCGAGCGAACTGAATCCGGGAACACCCCTCAATCATGATCGAATTCGATTTCGCAGTACTGCGCCATATCGGCCTGAACAACTCTATCCTCGCCCAGCTCTCCACGGCCGAGGCCGCCCCCGGCGCCCAATTGATGCGCCTGACCGAAGTCCAGCGCGACTGGCAAACCGTGCATGACGGCCAGACCGAACACAGCGCGCGCGCCCTGCCCCGCCTGCTCAGCACCCTGCAGGAACAGGGCAGCAGCCTGGCCGTGGGCGACTGGGTGGTGGTGGAAAGCCATGCCCACGGCGAGCTGTGGATAAGCCAGCGCTTATCCCCCTTCACCCATATCGCGCGTCGCGCCAATGATGGCCGCCGCCAGGCGCTGGCCAGCAATATCGACACCGCCTTATTGGTCATGGGCCTGGACCACGATTTCAATCCGCGCCGCGTGGAGCGTTATATCGCATTAGTCCAGGCGGCCGGCGTGGCACCGGTCGTGGTACTCAGCAAAGCCGATATCGGCGTCGATGTGGATAATCGCGTCGATGAATTGCGCCGGCGCTTGCCGGTATATATTCCGATTATTGCGGTGAATGGCCACAGCAATAGCGCCTATGCCGAATTAAAACCCTGGCTGGAAAATGGGCAAACGGTTTGTTTATTGGGCGCATCCGGCACCGGTAAATCCACGCTGACCAATACCCTGACTTCGGCGCAGCAGGAAACCGGCGGCAATCGCAAAGGCGATGGCCGCGGACGGCATACGACCACGGCACGCTCATTGCATATCTGTCCGGATGGCGGCTGCATTATCGATACACCGGGATTGCGCACCTGGCGTCCCGATGCGGATGAAGAAACATTAGCCGCGACTTTCGACGATATCGAAAGCCTGGCCGCCCAATGCCAATTCCACGATTGCCAACATGAAACGGAACCCGGCTGTGCGGTTCGCGGCCAAATCGACCCCGACCGCTTATTGAATTACCACAAGCTACTGCGCGATGTGCAGCGCAGCCAGCAAACCCCGTTGGAAAGAATCGCTGCGCGGGCCAAGTGGAAAGTCATCAATAAAGCGGGCCGCGCGCGCGGACGCGAAAAGCGCAGCCTGTAAGGACAGCTCGGCGGCGCCTGGTCACGGATCGGGCACCGCCTTTTCACCTTGCTTTTGCACCAATATTTAGCTTGATCAAGCTGAAATATTGCACATAACCCAAGACCCACGCCCTTTGCGCCGGACTTTGCTCCAGGCTGGGAGTACACTATAGCTTCCGGCTGTATCAGCCCCAATGAGAGTGACCGCTTACCATGCGCCAACTTGCGCCCCTTGCCCTAGTTTTTGTGCTCGCTGGCTGCAGCGACAATTACACCGCTCCCAGCCTCTACATGGCCACCACGCCCGAGTGCAAAACCTGGGCCGAAGGCTCGACCTTCCAGCTGCCGCGCGGCATTACCGTGTCGGCCACAGCACCCGCCACCCTCCCCGATGGCGGCGTGGAATTCGCGATGATCTATATGGTCCCGCGCGGCAATGAAGTGCAATTCACCAGCCGCGCTTTTAAAATCAGCCAACCCAAAGGCGAAGTCATTGCCCCGGCCGAAGTCGTCAGTATTTACCAGCGCGGCACCAACCAGCGCGCCGATTTGGTGGAAGTAATTAAAGAAGTGCCATTAATGATGATTTCAGTCGGCACCTCGGATGAAACGCAATTCCGCTATTCCTTCCGTTATACGGGTAAATTACCGGAACGTTTCGACGTCACTCCGCCCACCACGATTATTCGCGGCAACCGTTATCCAGTGCGCACCTTCACCTACCGTTATTTCGCCGACCGCAAAGCCTACGGTTTATGCACCTGAAAATAACAGACTGAAGCTTTGCCAACCAAGGAGTTGGAGAATGAATAAGCCCGATATCAAGAAGCTTGAACCTAGAAATATAGCAGCGCTGGGTTTAAGCGAATTCGATCCTGTTAATTCTCTTGATAGCAATGAAGCGATCGCTACCTATCTTAGCGAAATTCTTGCGTACGGCGACAGTGTACTGCTGCGGTCCGCTGTAACTGATGTGGTGCGTGCATTAAAGAAAGATACGCGCGGAGCAAGAGATGCTATCCGCAGCGATCGGCAAATCCTAGGTGAAATGCCAAGAAGAGACGACCCTGTCCAGCGATCCCATTATGTCAAGGAAGCAGGCATACTTGACGGCATCGTCATTCGAATTGGCGGCAAGGGCAACGCGATCCCTATATGGCTACAGGACTGCGACGGTATCATTTATAAATGCGAGGCCAGCAGTGAGTTAGCGCGTGAGCTTGCCCAGCACTATTTATCGGCTCCAGTAAGAGTCTTTGGGCAGGGTAATTGGCTACGCGCGGAGGATGGCAGCTGGTCAGTCGAAAGCTTCGGGATTCACAGCTGGGAGGCTCCCGATGACGCTTCGATCGCAGACATTCTCGATAGCGCCCGGCTTGCCGAGAATGGCTGGAGTGAGATTGATGATCCGATCAGGGAATACCTGCTATTACGGGGTTCGGACTGATGGTACTTTTTGATGCAAGCATCCTCATCAAACTCCTTGATCCCCGCACGTCAGGCAAACAGCAGGACAAATTGGACTATTTACTGGACTGCTTACAAAAGTCCAGAACCAAGATTCTGATTCCAACACCGGCCCTGGCCGAGCTGTACGTGAAAGCGCCCCCGGAAGTCATGGCCCTCTTCAAGGGACGCTCAGCATTCCTAATCGTTCCCTTCGATGAAAAGGCAGCGCTTGAATGGTCGCTGCAGGTGAAAGACGCCGTGCTTTCTCAGCGCAAGAAAGGCATTCAAGCCGATACATCATGGCGGAAGATCAAATTCGATCATCAAATCATTGCCATCGCCAAGGTAAATAGAACGAATACGATTTATTCGGAGGATACCGGCCTGTGCAAGTTGGCCCGCGCACTTGGATTGACTGCGCTGGGCGTAGATGAGTTACCGGACAAACCAAATTAAGCCGATCCGATTGGCTTAGAAAAAGAAAAAGGCAGCCAAGGCTGCCTTTTTTGCTGTGCTGCGGACCGATCAGTGCTTGGTCTGGCGCAGTTTGGCGATCGCTGCCAACTGGCCGATAGCGGCTGCCAGTTCAGCTTGCGCTTTCGCGTAGTCGATGCCGGTCTTGTTGTTGGCCAGGGATTCTTCCGCCAGTTTCTTGGCGGCCTGGGCCTTGGCTTCGTCCAGATCGTGACCACGGATCGCGGTGTCGGCCAGTACCGTCACGGCGTTCGGCTGCACTTCCAGCAGGCCGCCGGCGACGAAGACGAACTCTTCTTCAGCCTTGCCTGGGATCTGGATGCGCACCGCGCCCGGACGGATACGGGTGATCAGCGGCGTGTGCTTCGGGTAGATACCCAGCTCGCCCTGTTCGCCCGGCAACGCGATGAAGGTGGCTTCGCCGGAGAAGATTTCTTCTTCGGCGGAAACCACGTCAACGTGAATAGTGTTTGCCATGTGTGTCCTATCGGGTGTAAGCGGCGCCGCCCATGGGGCCGCGCCGCGCCAAACTCAACGATTAGTTGAGTTTCTTGGCTTTCTCGATTGCTTCTTCGATCGTGCCAACCATGTAGAACGCTTGCTCTGGCAGGTGATCGAGTTCGCCGGAGGAGATCATCTTGAAGCCTTTGATCGTGTCCTTCAGCGAAACGTATTTACCTGGGGAACCGGTAAACACTTCAGCAACGTGGAAAGGCTGCGACAGGAAACGCTGCATCTTACGGGCGCGAGCCACCAGCAGTTTGTCTTCCGGCGCCAGCTCGTCCATACCCAGAATCGCGATGATGTCACGCAGTTCTTTGTAGCGCTGCAGGGTGCCCTGCACGGAGCGCGCGGTGTCGTAGTGTTCCTGGCCAACGACCAGCGGGTCCAGCTGGCGGGAGGTCGAATCCAGCGGGTCCACGGCTGGGTAGATACCCAGGGCGGCGATGTCACGCGACAGAACCACGGTGGAGTCCAAGTGACCGAAGGTGGTCGCTGGCGACGGGTCGGTCAAGTCATCCGCTGGCACGTACACGGCCTGGATCGAGGTGATCGAACCGGTCTTGGTCGAGGTGATACGCTCTTGCAGACGGCCCATCTCTTCGGCCAGGGTAGGCTGGTAGCCCACGGCGGAAGGCATACGGCCCAGCAGTGCGGACACTTCGGTACCGGCCAGGGTGAAGCGGTAGATGTTGTCCACGAAGAACAGCACGTCACGGCCTTCGTCACGGAAGGATTCCGCGATGGTCAGACCGGTCAGCGCCACGCGCAGACGGTTGCCTGGTGGTTCATTCATCTGACCGTAAACCATCGCCACTTTCGAGTTGGCTGGGTTTTCCAGGTCCACCACTTTGGCATCGGCCATTTCGTGGTAGAAGTCGTTACCTTCACGGGTGCGCTCACCCACGCCGGCGAACACGGACAGACCCGAGTGCGCTTTAGCGATGTTGTTGATCAGTTCCATCATGTTCACGGTCTTGCCGACACCGGCGCCGCCGAACAGACCCACTTTACCGCCTTTGGCGAACGGGCAGACCAAGTCGATCACCTTGATGCCGGTTTCCAGCAGGTCTTGCGATGGCGACAGTTCGTCGTACGCAGGCGCCACGCGGTGGATCGAAGCCACTTGGTCGTGAGCAACTGGACCGCACTCGTCGATCGGATTGCCCAGCACGTCCATAATACGGCCCAGGGTTGCTTTGCCCACTGGCACCATGATTGGTTTGCCGGTGTTCTGGATGCTCATGCCGCGACGCAGACCGTCGGAGGAGCCCAGTGCAATGGTACGGACAATGCCGTCACCCAACTGCTGTTGCACTTCCAGGGTCAGCTCGGAGCCTTCCATTTTCAGCGCGTCAAAAACTTTAGGCATCGCATTGCGTGGGAACTCAACGTCCACCACAGCGCCGATACACTGAACGATTTTGCCATCAGCCATGTTCGTTCCTTCAAATATAGTTAAATTCGTTTAAACCGCTGCCGCACCGGCGACGATTTCAGACAGTTCTTTGGTAATTGCAGCCTGGCGGGTCTTGTTGTAGACCAGCTTCAGTTCACCGATGACGTTACCGGCGTTGTCGCTGGCGGCTTTCATCGCCACCATACGGGCCGATTGCTCGGACGCCAGGTTTTCCGCCACCGACTGGTACACCAGCGCTTCTACATAGCGCTCCAGCAGTTCGTCGATCACGGTCGCAGCGTCCGGCTCATAGATGTAATCCCAGTTGTGATTACCCTTGTCAGCCTGCACCTTGTCTGCCGTCAGCGGCAGCAGTTGCTCGACCATCGGTTCCTGCTTCATCGTGTTGATGAACTTGGTGTAGCACAGGTAAACCGCATCCAGCTTGCCTTCCTGGAATTTCTCCAGCATGACTTTGACCGGGCCGATCAGCTTTTCCAGGTGCGGCGTATCGCCGATCTGGGTAGCTTGGGCGACCACGGGCACGCCAACGCGGTTCAGGAAGCCCAAACCTTTATTACCAATTGCCACTGCTTCAATCTTGTTGCCTGCGCCTTCCAGCTCGCGGGTCTTGGCCGTCACCATACGCAGCACGTTGGTGTTCAGGCCGCCGCACAGACCTTTATCGGTCGTGACGACGATGAAACCCACTGCCTTCGCTTCCGTACCCTTGGCGTCCGCCAGGAACGGGTGCGTATATTCCGGGTTGGCATTTGCCAGGTTCGCAGCGATGTTCCGAATCTTGTCACTGTAGGGACGGGCGGCGCGCATGCGATCCTGCGCCTTGCGCATTTTCGATGCGGCGACCATTTCCATCGCCTTGGTGATCTTCTTCGTATTCTCTACGCTCTTGATCTTGCCACGTATCTCTTTGCCTACTGCCATGAGTCCTTACTCCTTTGCGCTTGAGGGCGGCCTGTCGCCAGGCCGCCGTGCATCTTAGAATGCGCCGGATTTCTTGAAATCAGCAATGGCGGCCGACAGCGCAGCTTCGGCGTCTTTGTCCAGTTGCTTGGTTTCTTCGATCTTGGTCAGCAGAGCAGCGTGCTTGGCCTTCAGGAACGAGTGCAGACCAGCTTCAAAGGCCAGCACTTGCTTCACAGCGATATCGTCCAGGAAGCCCTTGTTCACGGCGAACAGCGATGCGCCCATCAGGGAGATCGACAGCGGCGAGTACTGGGACTGCTTCAGCAGTTCGGTCACGCGGGCACCGCGGTCCAGCTGCTTACGGGTCGATTCGTCCAGGTCGGAAGCGAACTGCGCGAACGCAGCCAGTTCACGGTACTGTGCCAAGTCGGTACGGATACCGCCGGACAGGCCCTTGATGACTTTGGTCTGCGCTGCACCACCCACGCGCGACACCGAGATACCGGCGTTAATCGCAGGACGGATACCGGAGTTGAACAGCGAGGTTTCCAGGAAGATCTGGCCGTCGGTAATCGAAATCACGTTGGTTGGCACGAATGCGGACACGTCGCCAGCCTGGGTTTCGATGATCGGCAGCGCGGTCAGGGAACCGGTCTTGCCTTTGACTTCACCTTTGGTGAAGGCTTCGACGTAGTCGGCGTTCACGCGGGCGGCGCGTTCCAGCAGACGCGAGTGCAGGTAGAACACGTCGCCTGGGTACGCTTCGCGGCCTGGTGGGCGGCGCAGCAGCAGGGAGATCTGACGGTAGGCAACCGCTTGCTTGGACAGGTCATCGTACACGATCAGGGCGTCTTCGCCGCGGTCGCGGAAGTATTCGCCCATGGTGCAGCCGGAGTAGGCCGAGATGTACTGCATGGCGGCGGACTCGGAAGCCGAAGCGGCCACCACGATGGTGTATTCCAGCGCGCCGTGCTGTTCCAGGGAACGCACGATGTTCTTGATGGTCGAGGCTTTTTGGCCGATCGCCACGTAGATACAGGTCATGCCCTGACCTTTTTGGTTGATGATGGCATCAACCGCAACGGCGGACTTACCGGTCTGGCGGTCGCCAATGATCAGCTCACGCTGGCCACGGCCGATCGGCACCATGGCGTCGATCGATTTCAGGCCGGTCTGCATTGGCTGCGACACGGACTCACGGGCGATCACGCCGGGGGCGATTTTTTCGATTGGGGAGGTCAGCTTGGCGTCGACCGGACCTTTGCCGTCGATCGGCTGGCCCAGGGCGTTGACCACGCGGCCGCGCAGTTCAGGACCGACTGGCACTTCCAGAATACGGCCGGTGCACTTGACGGTGTCGCCTTCCGAGATGTGCTCGTAAGCACCCAGAATCACGGCGCCGACGGAGTCGCGCTCCAGATTCATGGCCAGGCCGAAGGTGTTGCCTGGGAATTCCAGCATCTCGCCTTGCATCACTTCGGACAGACCGTGGATGCGGCAGATACCGTCGGCAACGGAAATTACGGTGCCTTGGTTGCGCACTTCAGCGCCGCCATCAATGCCTTGAATCCGGCTCTTGATCAGCTCGCTGATTTCAGATGGGTTGAGTTGCATACTAACTCCTAAATGTTTTCTCTCAGCTTGCGCGAGGGTATATGGGTCTGCCGAAGCGGGTGCGAATTACGCTACCAGCGCAACACGCATCTGTTGCAGCTTGGCGCGCACCGAAGTGTCCAGCACTTCATCACCTACCACCACGCGCACGCCACCGATCAGCGATGGGTCGACCGTGACGCTTGGGTTGAGCTTGCGGCTGAATTTCTTTTCCAGCGTGTTGACCAGCTCAGCCGTTTGGGCTGCGCTCATATCGAATGCGCTCGTGATCTCGGCATCGGCCGCGCCTTCCGCGCTGTTTTTCAACAGCTGGAACTGGGCGCCGATTTCCGGCAGCAATTCAATACGGCCATTTTCGATCAGCATCGACAGGAAGTTCTGCGCTTCCGCGTTCAGCGGAGCCTTCACCAATGCTTGAATGGTCGCGGCAACATCACCATCCGACACTTTCGGATTGCGTGCATACGACAGCACCTCGGGGTGGCTGCCGACCTGGGCCAGTTCGGACACCAGATCGGACCACGCCGCGAGGTTGCCGGCTTGGGCTACGCGGAAGAGGGCTTCCGCGTATGGACGAGCGACGGTTGCGAGCTCTGCCATGATTACAGCTCGGTCGCAAGGCGCGACAGCAGGTCGGCGTGGGCCGACGCGGTCACTTCGCGCTTCAGGATTTGCTCGGCGCCCTTGACGGCCAGATCGGCCACCTGGGCGCGCAGTGCTTCGCGGGCCTGGGTGATTTGCTGGTCGGCTTCGGCCTTGGCTTGCGCAATGATGCGGGCGGCTTCGGCTTGAGCGTTGGCTTTGATTTCTTCAGCGATCAGCTGAGCGCGTTTTTCAGCGTCCGCGACGCGCTCGGAAGCTTCGTCGCGGGCCGAGGCCAGAGCCGAGGCAGCACGCTCTTCAGCTTGCTTGACCAGGACCAGGCCTTGGTCGGCAGCTGCCAGACCGTCGGCAATACGCTTGGCACGCTCATCCAGCGCATTGTTCAGCGCTGGGAATACGAATTTCATCGAGAACCATACGAGCACCGCGAAGGTGATCATCTGGCCGATGAGAGACATATTGATGTTCATACCTTGCTCCTAAAAAGAGTTTCCCCGGTTGGAGCGTGGATTACTGAGCTACTGCGGTGGCCAGGGCGGTCAGGAATGGGTTGTTGAAGGTGAACAGCAGAGCAACACCAACGCCAATCATCGAGATCGCATCCAGCAGACCAGCGATAACGAACAGCTTGGTTTGCAGTTGTGGCATCAGTTCTGGTTGACGTGCCGAAGCTTCCAGGAACTTGCCGCCCAGGATAGCGAAGCCGAGTGCGGTACCGATGGCGCCCAGGCCGATGATGATGGCAACTGCCAGAACGGTCATGCTTTGTACTTGTGCGATCAGAGCTTGCATTAGATTTCTCCTAATTTAAAAAACGAAAGATACTAAAAAAACAAAATATAAAGTTGCTGATTAGTGCTTCTCAACCGCGAGGCTAAGGTACACAACCGTCAACGCCATAAACACAAAAGCTTGCAGAGTTACAATCAAGATGTGGAAGATTGCCCATGGACCACCCAGCAGCCACTGTGCCCACCATGGCAACAACGCGATCAGGATGAAAATCAGTTCGCCGGCATACATATTGCCGAACAGTCGCAGCGACAGCGAAATTGGTTTTGCCAGCAATTCCAGCATCTGGAACAGGAAGTTGATCGGGGCCAGCAGGATGGCGGCCGGACCGTGCGCATGGAAAGGCGCGGTGAACAGTTCTTTACCCCAGCCGCCGATGCCCTTGGCCTTGATGGAGAAACCGATAATGCACAGCAGCACGCCGATCGACATGCCGAAGGTGTGGTTCACGTCGGCGGTCGGCACGACGCGCAGCTTGTGCACGCCGAACAGTTCCAGCACGCGCGGCAGGGCGTCAACCGGCAGGAAGTCCATCGCGTTCATCAGCCAGACCCAGACGAAAATGGTGATGGCGAGCGGAGCGATGACGGCGCTTTTCGCGTGGAAGGCGCTGTTGACGGTGTCATTCACCAGCTCCATGACCCATTCAACGAAGTTTTGCAGCTTGCCCGGCACGCCAGCGGTGGCGCGGCGCGAAGCCATGGAGAAAATGCCCAGGAAAACCAGGCCGAGAATGGCGGAAACCCAGAACGTATCCAGATTGATGGTGCCGTCCGCGCTTTGCAGGTGCGAAAGGTGGTGTTGGATGTATTCCGTGGCATTTGCCGGGCCTGCGTGGCCCCCAGTAGCGTGTTCAGTGGTCATAAGTTGAAATTAAGATGATTAAACCGCGAGTAATGACAACCAATACGCCATGGTCGCCACCACAAAACCCAAGATCAGCCATAACCAGGCGGCCGACTGAAACAGCACCAGTGCCAAAATAAACAGCACTGCTGTGATAAAAATCTTTATCAATTCGGCACGAAAATGCGTCCGAAAAGCTTGCTTGGCGTCAGGGTTCCCCTTGGCCACCATCAGCGCGTACGCCAGGCTGCCGGCGACTGCGATTGCGCCGCCCATGGCAGCAGACCACCCTTTGCTTTCGCTCGCAAAATACGCGGTGGCGGCGGCAAACAGGACGGCGATGGTGAATTGCAGGGCAACTACTCGGTACACTGGTTTGGCAATGCTTTGCGAAGAATCACTCACTTGCCACGTTCCCAGAGATAGCCTATTGACCCAAAGACACGGGATTATAGGTTGGTTTCGGGAGCTGCGTCAAACATGCTGCGGCGCAGCATGGCACCGCAAGCAACATTGCTCGCTTTTTGGGGATGCGAAGGCTGGGGCATGCACCGGTTTGGTGCATGCAACCTTGCTTAAATTGTAGGCTCAGCCGCGCAGGCGGGCGAGCACGCCGTCCAGAATTTCCAGATCGGCGAAATCGATAATCATTTGACCACGGCCCTTGGTTCCCATCTTGAACACGACCGAGGTGGCCAGGGCGTCAGACAACTCTTCTTCCAATCGCAGGATGTCGCCCGATTTCTCGCGCGGCTTGGCCTGCTCCTTGGCATTCTGCTCCTCCTGGCTGCGCTGGACCAGTTTTTCCGTCTCGCGCACCGACAGCCGTTTGGCGACCACCAGATTGGCCAGCGTGATCTGGGTGGCGGCATCGACCGCCAGCAGCGCGCGCGCATGGCCCATATCGATGTCGCCCGCCATCAGCATGGTTTGCACCGGCGCGGCCAAATTCATCAGCCGCAGCAGATTCGATACCGCGCTGCGCGAACGACCCACCGCATGGGCGGCCTGTTCATGGGTAAAGCTGAAGTCCGTGATCAGACGATGGATACCTTGGGCTTCTTCCAGCGGATTCAAGTCCTCGCGCTGCATATTTTCGATCAGGGCCATGGCGGCGGCCGTGGTGTCGTCCACATCGCGCACCAGCACCGGCACGTTTTCCAGGCCGGCCATTTGCGCCGCGCGGAAGCGGCGTTCGCCGGCGATGATCTCGTACCGGGTCTTGCCGCCGGTCTGGCCCACCGGGCGCACCAGGATCGGCTGCATGATGCCCTGGGTCTTGATGGAGGCAGCCAGCTCGGTCAGGCTGCCTTCGTCCATCCGGGTACGCGGCTGGTATTTGCCGGCCTGCAGCTGCTCGATCGCCAGCTCGTGCGGTTTCGCATCGGAAGCCGGGTTGGATGGATCGCCGTCGCCGCCAAGCAGCGCATCGAGGCCGCGTCCGAGGCCTTTGAGTTTTTTCGTTGCCATTGAGGGGAATTCCGTAATTACATTTTCTTGATGCGTTTGACCATCTCGGCGCCGAAGGCGATATACGCCTGGGCACCCTTCGAACCCGGATCGAAGGTCACGCCCGGCATGCCGTAGGACGGCGCTTCGGCCAGGCGCACATTGCGCGGGATGATGGTCTTGAAGACCTTATCGCCGAAGTGCTGCTCCAGCTGGGCCGAAACCTGCTGCGACAGCGTCATGCGCGGATCGAACATCACGCGCAGCAGGCCGATGATCTTCAGATCCTGATTCAGGTTGGCGTGCACCTTCTTGATGGTGTTAACCAGATCGGACAAACCTTCCAGCGCATAGTACTCGCACTGCATGGGGATGATCACGCCATGGGCGGCGCACAGGCCGTTCAGCGTCAGCATGGACAAGGCGGGCGGGCAGTCGATCAGGACGAAGTCGTATTCCTTGTCCACCGCGGCCAGCGCATCCTTCAGGCGGCGCTCGCGGTTATCCAGCTGCACCATCTCCACCTCGGCGCCGGCCAGCTCGCGGTTGGCGGGCAGCACGTCGAAGCGCCCTGCTTCCGAACGCTGGCGCGCCGTGGCCACATCGGAGTTGCCCAGCATGACTTCATAAGTGGAAGCCTGCAGGCCGGCCTTGTTGATGCCGGCGCCCATGGTGGCATTGCCTTGCGGGTCCAGGTCGACCAGCAGCACGCGCTGGTCCAGTTTTGCCAGACCGGCGGCCAGGTTCACCGTGGTGGTGGTTTTGCCCACGCCGCCTTTTTGGTTCGCTACGCAGAATATTTTCGCCATGTATCTTCTTGTTCTGTTTATACCGTTTATACGATATAAATCATTTATACAGTTTATTCAATTTATACCGTATAAACGATTTATATTGTTTATAAAATTAAGCCTTGCCAATGAAAACCAGGTGGCGCTCCGCGTCCAGTCCCGGCACCTGCAAAGCCCGCAATTCCTGCACTTGCCACGGCGCCGGCAGGCGCTCGCGTTCCTCCGCTGGCGCCGTGCCTTTCAAGGCGATATAGCGTCCGCCCTCGGCCAGCAGATGCCCGGACCAGTTGACGAAGTCCGACAGGTCGGCAAAGGCGCGCGAAGTGATCACGTCGAAGGGCTGCTTGACCTCCAGCTCCTGCACCTTCTTGGTGTACACCGTGACGTTGGCCAGCTTCAGCTCCGCCTTGACCTGGGTCAGGAAGGCGGTTTTCTTGTGCACCGTATCGATCATCGACACCTGCATATCCGGGCGTGCAATGGCCAGCACGATGCCCGGCAAGCCGCCCCCTGCCCCCACGTCCAGCACGTTCTGCGCGCCCGCGAAGGCCGCCACGGCCGCCAGGGAATCGAGCAGATGCAGGGTCAGCATCTGCATCGGATCGCGCACGGAAGTCAGGTTATAGACTGCATTCCACTTGTTCAGCAGGGCCAGGTAATCCAGCAATTGCTCCTGCTGGGCCTGGCTCAAATCGAGTTGCAGGCCATCCAGGCCCTTGTTCAGCATCTGCGCCAGCGCGGCGCGGTCAAACAGCCTCATTGCACCGCCTCGTCTTTCAGCGTGACGAAGCCGCCATAGCCGGCTTTCTTCAGGTGCACCAGCAGCAGCGAGATCGCCGCCGGGGTCACGCCCGAGATGCGCGAAGCCTGGCCCAGGGTTTCCGGACGGTGTTTCGCCAGCTTTTGCCGCACCTCGATCGACAGCGCGGCGATGTCCAGATAGTTGAAACCTTCCGGCAATTTCAGGTTTTCGTAGTGCTCGTGGCGCTCCACTTCCTTGATCTGGCGCTCGATATACCCGGCATATTTGAGCTGGATTTCCACCTGTTCCTGCACCGCCGCGTCTTCCACGCCGGGGCCGCCGAGGTTCTGGCCCTCGACGCCGGTCAGCGTCACCAGGGTATCGTAATCCACATTCGGACGGCGCAGCAGGTCGGCCAGCGAGTATTCGCGCTCGATGGCCTGGCCGATCACGCGCTCGGATTCGGCCGCTTCCAGGATGCGCGGATTGACCCAGGTCGAGCGCAGACGCTCCAGTTCGCGCGCCACGGCCTCGCGTTTGCGGTCGAACGCTTCCCATTGCGCATCGCCGACGCAGCCCAATTGGCGGCCGATTTCGGTCAGGCGCATATCGGCATTGTCCTCGCGCAAGCTGAGGCGGTACTCGGCGCGGCTGGTGAACATGCGGTACGGTTCCTGCACGCCCTGGGTGACCAGATCGTCCACCAGCACGCCCAGATAGGCCTCGGAACGGGCTGGGGTCCAGGCATCCTTGCCTTGGGTTTGCAGCGCGGCATTAATGCCCGCCAGCATGCCCTGCGCCGCCGCCTCTTCATAGCCGGTGGTACCGTTGATCTGGCCGGCGAAATACAGGCCGGAAATGGCCTTGGTTTCCAGCGAGGATTTCAGGCCGCGCGGGTCGAAATAATCGTATTCGATGGCGTAGCCGGGACGCAGGATGTGGGCGTTTTCCAGGCCCTTCATCGAGCGCACCAGGGCGATTTGCACATCGAACGGCAGGCTGGTGGAGATGCCGTTTGGATAGAATTCGTGAGTGGTCAGACCCTCGGGTTCCAGGAAAATCTGGTGCGATTCCTTGGCTGAAAAGCGGTGGATCTTGTCCTCGATCGAAGGGCAATAACGCGGTCCCACGCCCTCGATCACGCCGGTATACATGGGGCTGCGGTCCAGACCGCCACGGATGATATCGTGGGTTTGCTGGTTGGTATGCGTAACCCAGCACGGCAGCTGCTGCGGGTGCATGGAGGCATTGCCCATGACCGAAAACACCGGCACCGGATCGAGGTCGCCAGGCTGTTCAGTCATCTGCGTGAAGTCGATGCTGCGGCCGTCGATGCGCGGCGGCGTGCCGGTTTTCAGGCGGCCCTGTGGCAGCTTCAGCTCCTTCAAACGGGCCGACAGCGACAGTGCAGGCGGGTCGCCGGCGCGGCCGGCCGAGTAGTTTTGCAGGCCGACGTGGATCTTCCCGTCGAGGAAAGTCCCGGCCGTCAGCACCACGGCGCGGCCCAGGAATTTGAGGCCGATCTGGGTGACGGCGCCGACCACGCGGTCGCCCTCCACCATCAGATCGTCAACCGCCTGCTGGAACAGCCACAGATTCGGCTGGTTTTCCAGGCGGGAACGGATGGCTTGCTTGTACAGGATGCGGTCGGCCTGGGCGCGCGTGGCGCGCACTGCCGGGCCTTTGGAGGAATTCAGGATACGGAACTGAATGCCGGCTTCGTCGGTAGCAATCGCCATCGCACCGCCCATGGCATCGACCTCTTTGACCAGATGGCCCTTGCCGATACCGCCGATGGAGGGATTGCACGACATCTGGCCCAGGGTCTCAATATTATGCGTCAGCAAGAGCGTCTTCTGCCCCATACGGGCTGAAGCAAGGGCCGCTTCGGTGCCGGCATGGCCGCCGCCGACAACGATAACGTCGAATTCAGTAGGAAATAACATGGTGGAGAAATTGGGTAAATCGGGGAGTTAAGACCAGATTATAGAGTCTTTTTGCGACTGCGAATTTTTTAGGCAGAAATTTTCCTGGCGATTGTTCCACGTGAAACATAAAAAAAGCGCCGGCAAAGCGGCGCTTAGTTGATAGCCGAGTCCACTACTCAGCTGTTCCACGTGAAACAATCACCAACGTTGCCAGGCATCAAAGCCCGTCTTGACGATCAGGATGGCCACCACCACGAGGAAGATACGCCGCACGAAACCGCTACCATGCTTGAGTGCAAGCTTGGTCCCCAGCAAAGAACCGGCGACCTGGCACACCGCCATCATCAGGCCCAGCTGCCACAGCAAATGGCCGCTATAGCCGAACCACATCAGCGCCGCCAGATTGCAGGCCACATTCACCACCTTGGCCGCCGCCGACGCCCCGAGGAAATCGAAGCCGAAACAGCGCACAAACAGGAAGACCAGGAAGCTGCCCGTACCCGGGCCGAAGAAGCCGTCATAAAAACCGATCAGCGCACCGACGCCGATAGCCATCACCCTTTCCTTGGTGCCGGTATGCAGCGGCGCATGCACGCTTCCCAGGTCTTTCTTGCGGAAGGTATAGATCGCCACTGCGATCAGCACGAAGGGCAGGAGGATGCGCATGAAGTCGGCCGGTACCTTGGTCACCGTCACCGCGCCGAGGAAGGCAAAGATAAACGCCGTCACCGCCGCCGGTGCCGCGGCCGACCACGCCACCCTGACCCGGCGCGAATAATTCACCGCCGCGGCGGCCGTGCCAAAAATCCCCGCCAGCTTACTGGTCCCGAACAGCGTCGCCGATGCCGTCGAACTGAACGCCGAAAACAGCACCGGAATCTGGATCAATCCCCCGCCCCCGACCACCGCATCCACCAAGCCCGCAGCAAACGCCGCCACCGCCAACATCGCAAACTCAAGCATGAAACCCCGCACAACATCGTTATAAGAGGTCTCACATTGTACGGAATAAACGAAATCCGTTTGCGCCACATCAAAAAAGTCCACCTCTGGTGCCAGGCACCAGAGGTGGACTTTTTTTGAGGAAGATCAAAGCGCCTTAGTCGGGGATGTCGATGCGGGTGCCGGTGGTGGTGATGGCGTTGGCGCCGGGACTGCTGCTGAAGCCGGGCAGGTTGCCGGCGGTGATGGGGACCGTGGCGTCGGCGCGGGTAACGGTGCGTATCAGCTGGGACGGCGGCAGTGCGCTACTGCTGTTCTTGATGTTGGCGTACACGGCGTCCAGCGCCCGGCCCAGGTAGACGTGCAGCGGGACGATGCGCGTCGGGTAGACGGAGCTGAAGGAGTCGAAGTGGTTGGCGTTGGTGACTTCGATGTAGCGCAGCTTGCTGCCGCTGCCTTCGGCGGCGGCGTTCAATCCGACATAGGCGCGGGCGGCGTGATTGACCGGGATCAGGGCATCGCTGCGGCCTGAGACGATGATGGCCGGTTTGCCTTTCAGATTGCCGCTGGCCTGTACTTCGCCGATGCCGTTGCGGACCTTGGTGCTGAGCGCCGCCATTTCGGGCGACAGTGCCGCGCCGCTGATGGCATCCACGCCCAGGACGAGGGAGCGCATGCAGAGGAAGGCGTCCATCGACAGGTCGGCGTCGCCGGTCGAGGGCGAGGTGCCGAAGGCATAGGATTTCGCGCCGCCCACCGATTTTTCATATACGGGCGTGCCAATGATGCCGTTCTGCCCCGCGAAGCTGGCCGCCCTTTGCGCCGCCGTGAAGGGGATCAGGGCGCCGCCAGCGTCCACGGATGAGAAACTGATGTCGCACACCCTGTCGATCACGGAGAAGCGTCCATAGGCGTTTAAATAGGTGGTGGCGACAAGGATATTGGTCAGCGCATGCGCGCCCTGTATAACGTCGGTATCGGCCTGCCAGCCATAAGCCTTCAGCCGCGCCATGGCGTCGCTCTGCTGGCTAGCCAGGTCGGCGCCGTTCAGCAGACCTTTCTTCACCAGCGCCGAGCAGCGCGCCGCACTGCCGGCAATGCAGTGCTGATACAGCGCTGCGTAGGTGGTGTAATCAAACAGCGGCTTGCCCTGCGCCGGTACCGGCGCCCCACCCTGCCGTATCGTGTAGCTGCCGGACTTGGGCTGGATCTGCGGCTCGGTGACGGCCACGGCGTCGATCAGGCCCTTGCTGTCCTGCTCCGCCGCCAGCAGGGCCGAACCGCCGCCATTCGAAATGCTGGAAGCGATGGTCGCCGTATTCTCCGGCTTCAGGCGTATCTGGTGGCTCTTGCCATCGTCGGACAGCGCGCCGTATTTCTCGTTCAGGACATAGAAGGCGAACTCGATGGCCTGCAGGGTGATCTTGCCCCAGTCCTTCTCCGGATTCTGCTGCGAGTGCGCATGCTTGAAGGCGACGCGGTTGGGATAATCGCGCAGGAAGGCGGCGCGCTCGGCATCCGTCAGGATGGGCGCGAAGTGGGCATCCTTGCCTGCCGCCGTGCGCGTGGCGCGCACACCGTTCTGCAGGTTCACGCTATCGTCGTCGAAGGTGTACATGCCGTTGCCGCTGCCCTTGTCGGCATAGGCTACGGCGCAGTTGTTTTTCAGCCCCCATTCGCCCGAGCTGCCGATGGCGCCATAAATCCCGCGCGAGCCGCTCGACGTGCCGGTGACGATGCAGGGGTTGACCGGGTCGAAATTGGCCGGCACCTGCACCAGCAAAGTCACGTTCTGCTTGCCGCTGCCATCGTCGGTATATGCCATGTACTCGGTGCCGGCGATCTTGCCCTCGCCCGGCGTCACCACGCCGGCGGCATTCACATTCGGTCCATACATAGTGCCGTAACCGCTGTTGGCGGCGATATCGAGCACGGCGCGGTAATTGGCCCAGATCGCGTTGCGGCGCAGTTCTGCTGCGGTGGGGTTGTTCGGATCGGCGTAGGCCGGCTGGGCGCCGGCAAGACCTGTCTTGCCCAGGCCTGCGGTCAGCAGATCGTCGCTATTGCCGTCGTAGCTCTTGACCGTGATCGCGCCGAGGAAGGATGGCTTGCTATTGATGCTATCGGAAAAATCACTGCTGCAGGATGTCAGGGCCAGCATGGCGGCGCTGGCAATGGCCAGTTTTTTGGTTTGCATATCGTGTCCTCATTCTTCGGTCATGAAAAGTGGGTTCAGCAACTTGCTTGCTACAAGTACCTCCAAAAAGAAAAACGCCGGACATCGTCCGGCGCTTTCGGGTCTTGCTTCAGGCAGATCTTCTTCTGCCTGTGAGGGCGACAATCTCGCCCACGATGCCCTTCCTGAACAGCAGCACGCAGGTGACGAAGATCAGGCCCGTCACCATATTCACCGCCTCGCCCAGGGTGTTGAACCATTCCACGCCGGTCTGGGTGGCGACGAAGGTGCCGAAGTCGCCCAGCTTGTTTTCCAGCGCGATGATGATGATGGCGCCGATGATCGGCCCGACCAGGGTGCCCATGCCGCCGACGAGCGTCATCAGGATCACCAGGCCGGACATGGCCCAGTGCACATCGGTCAGCGTCTCGAAACCCAGCACCACGGTCTTGGTGGCGCCGGCCAGCGCGGCCAGGGAGGCCGACAGCACGAAGGCCATCAGCTTGTACTTGTCCACGTCGTAACCGAGCGAGATGGCGCGCGGCTCGTTTTCCTTGATCGCCTTCAGGGTCTGGCCAAAGGGCGAATGCACGGTGCGCATGATGAGGGCAAAGCCACCCACCGCGATCGCCAGCACCACGTAGTACATGGTCAGGTCGTCGTGCAAATCGATCATGCCGAGCAGCTTGCCGCGCGGGACGCCTTGCAAGCCATCCTCGCCGCCCGTGAAATCGGTGAAGCGCAGGCCGGCGAAATACACCATCTGCGCCAGCGCCAGCGTGATCATGGAGAAGTAAATGCCCTGGCGGCGGATCGCCAGCGATCCCATGACAAAGCCGATCAGCGCCCCCGCCGCCACGCCGGTCAGCAGCGCCAGCTCGAACGGCAAGCCCCAGTTGCGCAGCGCATTGCCGGTGGCGTAGCCGGCCGCGCCGAAGAAGGCCGCGTGGCCGAAGGACAGCAGGCCAGTAAAGCCGATCAGCAGATTGAAGGCGCAGGCAAACAGCGCAAAGCACAGAAGCTTCATCAGGAAGACCGGATAGCCGACAAATGGCGCGGCCAGGGTCACGGCAAGGGCAATCGCGTAGCCGATTTTCTTGTTCATTCCAGACTCCCTCATTTCTCTTTGCCGAACAGGCCGGCGGGACGCAGCAGCAGCACGATCACCATCACCACGAAGACCACGGTGGACGAACCTTCGGGGTAGAAGACCTTGGTCAAGCCTTCGATCACGCCCAGTCCTAGCCCGGTCAGGATCGATCCCATGATGGAACCCATGCCGCCGATCACCACCACGGCGAACACCACGATAATCAGATTGGAACCCATCAGCGGCGTCACCTGGATGATGGGCGCCGCCAGCACACCGGCGAAGCCCGCCAGCGCCACGCCGAAGCCATAGGTCAGCGTCACCATCAGCGGCACGTTGATGCCGAAGGCCTCCACCATCTTGGGATTCTCGGTGCCGGCGCGCAGATAGGAACCGAGCTTGGTTTTCTCGATCACATACCAGGTGGCGATGCAGACGACGAGGGAAGCCACCACCACCCAGGCGCGGTAATTCGGCATCACCATGAAGCCCAGGTCCGTCGCGCCCTGCAGCTGGGATGGTGTTTCAAACGGTTGGCCGGAGACGCCGTAGAAGGAACGGAACAGGCCTTCGATCAGCAGCGTGATGCCGAAGGTCAGCAGCAGCCCATACAGATGATCGAGCTTGTACAGCCAGCGCAGCATGGTCTTCTCGATGATCACGCCCAGCACGCCGACGACCAGCGGCGCGGCAATCAGCATCACCCAGTAGCTCAGGCCGAAATAGCTCATGCCCATCCACGCCAGGAAAGCGCCCATCATATACAGGGCGCCATGGGAAAAATTAATCACGTTCAGCAGGCCGAAGATGACCGCCAAGCCAAGGGATAACATCGCATAGAAGGAGCCGTTGACGAGACCCAGCAGCAACTGGCTCATCAAGGCTGGCAGGGGGACACCGAAAATATCCATGGCTGCACTCAGGAGAGGGAGTGAAAAAAACGGCGCAGCAAAACCGGGACGAGGGCGCTGCGCCGGGGATAAACGACAGGCGCCGCGCGCAATCGCGCAGCGCCCTCTTCCGACTACATTACTTCCAGAGTGGGCACTTGGTTTCAGCCTTGGTCAGATAGGCCTGGTCGCCAGGCACGGTGGCCACGACCTTGTAGTAATCCCAGGGATATTTCGATTCCGCGGGCTTCTTCACTTCCATCAGGTACATATCGTGCACCATGCGGCCATCGGGACGGACCACGCCGTTCTTGGTGAACATATCGTTGATCGGCGTCTTCTTCAGATGCGCCATCACCTTCTCCGAATCGTCGCTGCCGACCGCCTTCACCGCTTTCAGATAGTTGGCCGCCGCCGAGTAATCGGCCGCCTGCAGCATGGAAGGCTCTTTCCTCATCTTGGCGAAATAGCGCTTGGACCAGGCGCGCGTATCGTCGTTCATATCCCAGTACCAGCCGTCGGTCAGGTACATGCCTTGCGTGGTGTTCAGGCCCAGCGAGTGGATATCGTTGATGAAGATCAGCAGGCCCGCCATCTTCATCTTCTTGGTGATGCCGAATTCGTTGGCAGCCTTGATCGAGTTGATGGCATCGCCGCCGGCATTCGCCAGGCCAAGGATCTGCGCATTCGCCGATTGCGCCTGCAGCAGGAAGGAGGAGAAATCGGAGGCCGAGAGCGGATGCTTGACGCCGCCCAGCACTTTGCCGCCGGCCGATTTCACCACGTCGGCAGTATCCTTTTCCAGCGAGTGGCCGAAGGCATAGTCGGCGGTCAGGAAGTACCAGTTCTTGCCGCCCTGCTTGACGATGGCGCCGCCGGTGCCGCGCGCCAGGGCCACGGTGTCGTATGCATAGTGCACGGTGAAGGGCGTGCACTCCTCATTGGTCAAGCGCGAGGAACCGGCGCCGATGGAGATGAACACGCGCTTCTTCTCGGCCGCGATCTTGGCCATGGCCAGGTTGGCGCCGGAGTTGGTGCCGCCGATCAGCAGATCCACGCCCTGCTGGTCGAACCATTCGCGCGCCTTGGAGGCGGCGATATCGGCCTTGTTCTGGTGGTCGGCCGAGATGAACTCGACCTTCTTGCCGGCGATGACCACGCCCGCATCGGCAATCGCCATCTTGATCGCTTCCGCCCCGCCTAAGCCGTCAATATCGGAATAGAGGCCTGACATATCGGTGATGAAACCGATCTTGATGGTGTCACCCGACACCTGCGCCTGGGCGGCGCCGGAAATGCCAAATGCACAGGCGGCAGCGGCCACAGTGGCGAGAGCTTTGCGTTTCATTTTGTCTCCGTTCGAGGATTGTAGTAATCGATTTTTATACTGCTGTGTACTACTTACACTTGGTATTACACGCCCAACAACTCAGTCAACACTGGCATCTTGGCGTCCAACTGGGATGCAGCAAAAGTCTCCACAATCTGACCGTGCTCCATCACATAGAACCGGTCCGCCAACGGCGCGGCGAAACGGAAATTCTGCTCCACCATGACGATGGTGTAGCCCTTGGCTTTGAGGGTGGTGATCATGCGCGCCAAACCCTGAACGATGACGGGCGCCAGGCCTTCGGAAATCTCGTCCAGCAGCAGCAATTTGGCGCCGGTGCGCAGGATGCGCGCCACGGCCAGCATCTGCTGCTCGCCGCCGGAAAGCCGCGTGCCCTGGCTGTTGCGGCGCTCCTTCAGATTCGGGAACATGGAGTAGATTTCGTCCACCTCCATGCCCTTGCCGTTGGTCTTCAGCGTGGGCGGCAGCATCAGGTTTTCCTCGGTGGAGAGCGAGGAAAAAATCGCCCGCTCTTCCGGGCAGTAGCCGACGCCGAGGTGGGCCACCTTATGCGTCGGCAGGCCCACCGCTTCCGTACCATTGATCTTGATCGAGCCTTTGCGCGCGCCGGTCAGGCCCATGATGGCGCGCAGCGTGGTGGTGCGGCCGGCGCCGTTGCGGCCCAGCAGGGTCACCACTTCGCCCGGTTTTACCGTGATGTTCACGTCATGCAGGATGTGGGATTCGCCATACCAGGCTTGCAGATTGCTGATTTCGAGTGCGCTCGTCATCTCAATGGGCTCCCGCCAGCTCGGTGGCTTCGGTGCCCATATACGCTTCCATCACCTGGGCGTTCTTCGATACTTCGGCGTAGCTGCCTTCGGCCAGCATGGCGCCGCGCTGCAGCACCGAGATCTTGTTGCAGATGCCGGACACCACATTCATATTGTGTTCGACCATGAGGATGGTGCGTCCCGCCGAGACTTTTTTTATCAGCTCGGTCACGCGGTGCACATCTTCGTGGCCCATGCCCTGGGTCGGCTCATCGAGCAGCATCAGCTCCGGCTCCATCGCCAGGGTGGTGGCGATTTCCAGCGCGCGCTTGCGGCCGTAGGGCATATCGACGGTGATGGTGTCGGCAAAGCTGCCCAGGTCCACCTCCTCCAGCAGCTCCATGGCGCGGCCGTTCAACTGGTCCAGACTGCGCTCGCTCTGCCAGAAATGGAAAGTCGTACCGAGCTTGCGCTGTAAGCCGATGCGGACATTTTGCAACACTGTGAGGTGGGGGAAGACGGCGGAAATCTGAAAAGAGCGGATCACGCCCATGCGCGCGATCTGCGCCGGCCGAGCGGCGGTGATGTCTTTTCCGTTGAATAGAATCTGTCCCGAGGTGGGAACCAGGAACTTGGTCAGCAGGTTGAAACAGGTGGTTTTGCCAGCCCCGTTAGGGCCGATCAGTGCGTGAATATGACCGCGCTGCACCTTCAGGTTCACTCCGTTTACAGCAGTGAATCCCCTGAACTCCTTGGTCAAATCTCTTGTTTCCAAGATAAAGTTTGACATTGTGTCTCCTGGTTATTCTTTGCATAAAGCTAAAGTTTTTTAGATCATACACAGAATAAATTTTCGTCACAATACGGTATAACTACCATGATCTTCAGCAGTTTACGATTGGCTTGCTCTTGTGCCACTTGAGATTCGCTAAAACACCTGTCGCGTCATTCCCACATCGAATGAATCAAATGCGCGGCTTTTTCCGCAATCATGATGACCGGTGAATTCGTATTGCCGGAGGTGATGGTCGGCATGATGGAAGCATCGACCACGCGCAAGCCGGCCACGCCCCGCACGCGCAACTGGCTGTCCACCACGGCCGACGCATCGCCGTCCCGCCCCATCTTGCAGGTGCCGACCGGATGGAAGATCGTGGTGCCGATCGCACCCGCCGCCTGCGCCAGTTCCTCGTCGCTGCGGTAATGGATGCCGGGCTTGTATTCTTCCGGCGCATAGCGCGCCAGTGCTGGCGCTGCCACGATGCGGCGCGTCAGATTTAGCGCCGCGGCAGCCACACGCCGGTCCTCTTCCGTACTCAAATACATGGGCAGGATTTTCGGCGGCGCATAAGAGTCGGCCGAACCTATGCGCACATGGCCGCGCGAGGTCGGACGCAGATTGCACACGCTGGCCGTAAAGGCCGGGAAAGCGTGCAGCGGATCGCCGAATTTTTCCAATGACAGCGGCTGCACATGGTATTGCAGATTCGGCGTCGTTTCCGAAGCATGCGATTTGGCGAAAGCCCCCAACTGCGAAGGCGCCATCGACATCGGCCCGCTCTGCAGCAAGGCATATTCCAGACCGATGCGCAGCTTGCCCAGCCAGTTGCTGGCCATGACGTTCAGCGTCTTCGCGCCCTGCACCTTGAACACCATGCGCAGCTGCAAATGGTCCTGCAGATTGCCGCCCACGCCCGGCAGATCGGCCAGCGGCTGCACGCCCGCCTCGTGCAGCACGGCGGCCGGGCCGATGCCAGACAACTGAAGTATCTGCGGCGAGCCGATGGAGCCGGCCGCCAGCAGGGTTTCGCGGCGCGCATCGGCGCGGTAGGTCGTGCCG
Source organism: Massilia sp. BJB1822 (assembly GCF_013369485.1). Lineage (GTDB taxonomy): Bacteria > Pseudomonadota > Gammaproteobacteria > Burkholderiales > Burkholderiaceae_D > Rugamonas. Next base: position 409,066 of record NZ_JABWEB010000001.1, on the reverse strand, counting down.
CCGCCGCTGAACACCACGCCCTTGCACACCAGCCCTTGTTCGCCTTTTTCAATCAGCAGCTTTTCCACATGACAGCCCGTCATGATGGTCAGATTCGGCCTGTGCGCTGCCGGCTTGAGAAAAGCCTTGGCCGTATTCCAGCGGATGCCGCGCCGCTGATTCACTTCGAAATAGGAACAGCCTTCGTTATCGCCTTGGTTGAAGTCTTCCACTTTCGGAATGCCGCTTTGCGCCGCCGCCTCGCGGAAGGCATCGAGAATCTGCCACGACAGGCGCTGCTTCTCGACCCGCCACTCGCCGCCCGCGCCGTGAAAATCGTTGGCGCCGCCATGATGGTCTTCGCTGCGCATGAACAGCGGCAAAACAGCCTTCCAGCGCCAGCTGTCGTCGCCGCACAGATCGGCCCACTGCTCGTAATCGCGCGCCTGGCCGCGCATATAAATCATGCCGTTGATCGAGGAGCTGCCGCCCAGCACCTTGCCACGCGGGTAGAGCAGGCTGCGTCCACCCAGTCCTTCCTCGGGTTCGGTGCGGAACAGCCAGTCGGTGCGGGGATTGTCGATGCAATGCAGATAGCCGACCGGGATGTGAATCCACACATAATCGTCCTTCCCTCCCGCCTCGATCAGCAGCACTTCCGCCTTCGCATTGCGGGTCAAACGGTTGGCGAGCACGCAGCCGGCCGTGCCGGCGCCAACGATGATGTAGTCGAACTGTCCAGCTGATTCCAAAGACCGCTCCTTCACGCGAGTGTTATGCCGCCTGCATTTCCGCCACCAGGGTTTCGATCAGTTTTGCCGCCGGCATGGCGCGCGCTTTGGCCACGCCCGTGCCGCACCACAGCGACATCCATTCCGTATCGCCGCGCTTGGCCGCCTCGGCGCGAATGCTGCCCGTCAGCGCATTCTGCACGGGATAGGCTGGCACCTGAGTTTCCACCTCGGCCATCTCGCGCATGAAACGGTTTTCCAGGCCGCGCGCATAACGGCCGGAGAAAGCGCGCGTGAGCCGGGTCGGCGTATCGCCCGGATTCAGCAAGCGCGCCTTGTAAGCCGGATGAATGCCCGATTCATCGGCCACCAGGAAGGCGGTCCCCATCTGCACCGCCTTGGCGCCCAGCGCCAGCCGCCGTTTGATATCGGCGCCATTCATGATATTGCCGGCCGAGATGACCGGAATGCGCAGCGCCGCCACCGTCGCCCGCAGCAAATCCTCCGCGCCCAGCGTGGCTTCCGTCTGCGGCACAAGGAAGGTGCCGCGATGGCCGCCCGCCTCCACCCCGGATGCAATCACCGCATCGGCGCCGATCTCCTGCCAGGCTAGCCCCTCCTCGACCGTGGTGGTGGTGCCGATCACGGCAATGCCAGCCTCGTGCAGACGCTGCACCTGCACGCGCTGCAGGATGCCGAAAGTAAAGCTGACGACGGCCGGTTTCAGCTCCAGCAAGGTTTCAAACTGGGCCGCAAAGTCCTCGCACCATTTGGTGGGCAGCGGCAATTCCTGCCAGCCCAGCGCCGTCCACACCGGCTTGAGCAGCCCGGCAGCATTCTCCAACTCCGCTTTATCCGGCGCCGGCATGCCTTGAACGAAGAAATTCAGCGCAAAAGGCTTACCGGTCAGCCGGCGGATTTCGGCCACCTGGGTGCGCAGCGCATCCGGCGTCAGCAGGGAAGCGGCCAAAGAACCGAGTCCGCCAGCATTCGACACCGCCGCAATCTGGGCTGGCGTATTCGAGCCACCGGCAGTCGGCCCCTGGATGATCGGATGGGGGAAGAGGGAAAGCAGATCCATCGGCATTACTCCTGAGAATGCGGAAAGATTGTCAGGATACGCCTAAAAACCCCCTCTTGAAGCTGTTGATAAGTGATTGGATATCCACAGGTATCGTTTGTGAGTAAACAAAACATTTTTCGGGGCCGCTATTTTTGTCCAAAAACAGTTCCTGTCCCATACAAGGTTTACGCGCCGCCTTATACAAGCGCCAAATCCCTGATTTTTCGCTGGTTTACCTACTTATCCACAAAAACCGGCACTTGTTAACAACCATTACTATCTTGTATACACACTATTCACATGTAAACGAAGCCGGGTTTTTCATTCGTACAGGCAAAAATCCAACACCCGCTACGCTGCGCGTTCAGCTTCCCCTATACTGGACTCGACCCAAAAACTCGAACTGCACAGCTGAGGATAGCCTTGTCCAAACAGCGCACAGGCAAGCCAACCGTCCAATCGAACGCTTACCTGCGCTTTCGACAGCGCCTGATCGCCGGTCTGCTGACCATGGCAGTACTCGCTACAGCAATCGTCGTCTGGGAAATCCACACTGCAGGACAAGAACGCGAACAAGCCATCGCGCGTCAGACTCAGCACTACACGCGAGCGATCGAAGCCCAGGTTCTATCGACCATCGAATTCGTCGACCTCTCCCTCACAGGTTTCAGCAATGCCATCAAGCTCTTGCCTGCTGACCAAAACAATGTGAACAGCAGCATCGCTGCCCTGCTCTCTTCCCGAGGAAGTTCCTTTCAAGGCATCTACTGGCTGGCCTTCATCGATGCGCAAGGCAAAGGCATTGCCGCCTCCAACGATTTGCCGATTGCCGGCACAGATTTTTCTCAACGCGACTACTTCCAGGCGCATCTGCAAAACAAACTGGGCAACAAGCTTTTCATTGGCGAACCCATGCTCAGCCACATCACCAAAAGCCGGCTCTTCGTCATCAGCCGTCGCGTGGAAAGCGCTGAAGGCAAGTTTCTTGGTGTAATCGCCGCCCCCTTGGATGCACGCCGTTTTGCCGAAGTATTTGAAAAATCGCGCCTAGGCAAGGATGTCTCGATTGCCTTGGTGCATATGGATGGCCGTCTGATTGCTCGCGCACCGCAATTCGAACGCACTTTCCGCTGGGATTTGCGCAACAATCTGCTCTTCAAACGCATTGCTGAAAGCAAAACCGGCACCTTCAACACCGTCAGCCCCATCGATCACGTCTCCCGCGTGTTCAGCTATGCCGTTTTGCAAGACTTTCCCCTGATCGTGGTCTCCGGCAGTTCCGATACCGCCATCGGCCTGGCCATGGACAGGCATATCCTCATTGGCGTACTCGGCCTGACCCTGCTGCTGGGCGTCATGCTGGCTGGCGGCCACTTCGCCCTGCGTTCCTACGCCAAAGTGGAAGAAAGAGAAAACCGCTACCGCCAGCTCTACGTGCGCAGCCGGGAAACGGAAGCCAAACTGACGGCCAGCGAGCAGCGCCTGCGCCTGATTGCCGACAACCTGCCCATCATGATCGCCTACGTCACCCGTGACGGCCGCTACAGCTTCACCAACCGCCGCTTCGAAGAACGGTTCGGCCAGATGGGACAAAGCCTGATCGGCAAATCCGCCGCCCAGACGGTTGGCCAGGAACTGTACGAGATTGTCCTGCCGCATCTGGACAAGGCTTTCAGCGGCCAGAACACCCGATACGAGCGCAAAGTGCTGACTTCCCATGGCGAACGCTGGGATGGCGTCTACTACGTGCCCGATTTTGACGACAAAGGCCAGGTAGTCGGCCTGTTTTCCATGGTCGAAGACATCACCGGCCGCAAAAAACACGAAGAATCGACGAAACTGGCCGCCCTGATGTACCAAAACAGCTCGGAAGGCATGCTTGTGACGGATGAGGAAGGCAGGATCCTGTCCGTCAATCCCGCGTTTTCGCGCATCAGCGGCTACGAAGAGCAGGAAGTAGTCGGCCGTCCCGCCTACCAGCTCACCGCAGGCATCCAGGACCGGGAATTTTTCAGCCGCATGCGCCAATCCATCCTCCACACCGGCCGCTGGGAAGGCGAGATGTGGCACCAGCATAAGAACGGCGAACATTATCTGGTCGCCCTGCGCTTCGACAGCGTTTGCGATGAAAACGGCGCTGCCTACCGCCGCGTCGCCCTGTTCTCCGACGTTACCAAGCGCAAAGCCTCGGAAGAGCTGATCTGGAAACAGGCCAATTTCGATGCCCTGACCGGTCTGCCCAACCGCCGCATGTTCAACGAACGCCTGAACCAGGAATTGAAGAAAGCGCAGCGCCACCGCCTGCCCATGGCCCTGCTTTTCATCGATCTGGACGGTTTCAAGGGCGTCAACGACACCCTGGGCCATGCCATGGGCGATGTGCTGCTGCAAAAAGTCGCGGAAAGGCTGGGCCAATGCGTGCGCAGCAGCGATACCGTGGCCCGGCTTGGCGGCGACGAGTTCACCCTCATCCTCAGCGAGGTGCACCAGGCCGCCGATGTGCTGCGCGTGGTGCGCGATGTGCTGGCCGCCATGGCCGACACCTTTGATCTGGGCAAGGACCAGGTCCAGATTTCAGCCAGCATCGGCATCACCAGCTATCCCGACGATGGCGAAGACGCCGAAACCCTGCTGAAAAACGCCGATCAAGCCATGTATGCGGCCAAACAGCAGGGCCGCAACGGCTACCACTACTTCGCCCCGGTCATGCAGGAAGGCGCCACGCTCAAGCACGAGCTGCGGCAAGCCTTGGAAAACAACGAGTTACGCCTGGTCTACCAGCCCGTGATTGCGCTGGCCAGCGGCCGCATGCAGAAGGTGGAAGCTCTGTTGCGCTGGCAGCATCCATCGCGCGGCCTGCTGACCCCGGCAGAATTTCTGGCCGCAGCCGAACATTCCGGCGCCATCGTCGGCATCGGCGACTGGATCTTCCGCCAGGCCGTGTTGCTGGCCCAGCGCCTGCAGTCCGAATATGGGCCGGATTTCCAGGTCTGCGTGAACAAATCGGCCCTGCAATTCCGCAGCGAAGACTGCAATGTGGAAAGCTGGCTGGAATTTTTGCGGCAAAGACAGGTTGAGCCGCGCAGCATCGTCATCGAAGTCACGGAAAAGCTGCTGATGGATGCAAATAGCCAGACCACCGGCAAACTGAAACGGCTGCAGGAGGCCGGCATGCAGCTGGCGCTGGACGACTTTGGCACCGGTTACTGCTCGGTCAGCTTCCTGCGGCGCTTCCAGATCGACTACCTGAAGATTGATCCCGCCTTCATTGCCAATCTGGAGGATGGCATCCATGGCCAGGAGCTGTGCCGAGCAATTATTGCCATGGCACATACGCTGGGCATCCAGGTAATCGCGGAAGGCATCGAAAATCCGGCCCAATTGGCGATTCTGAAGGCTGCCGGCAGTGATTTCGGCCAAGGCCATCTGCTTTCCGAGCCGGTTTCCGAGGACAAACTGGAGAAAATCAGCCTCGTCTGTTGATAAGTGCCTGAATATCCACAGGATCGAATGTGCGTAAACGCCTCAGTTAGCCACAGCTGGAAAATTTGTCCAAAACTCGTCCTTTCCAGACGCAAGGTTTTTCCAGCCAGTTTACACGACCGTAAACTTCTGATTTTGTGGATGTTAACAGGCTTATCCACAGTAGACCTCGCGTTTACTATCTACTACCATCCTTTATATATACTTTTATCTATATTAAAAGGAAAAGTCGCCGTTCACGCGAGCAAGGTCCAAACCCTGGAAAACCCATGAACTCACCACAAAAAATGCGTCTTGGAATCATCTCAGCCTTAGCTGAAGAACAACACGGCCTCATAGAAGCCATGGAGAGCCCCTACAAGCTCATCCACGGCATGCGTGAGTACACAGCCGGAAAACTCTGGGAAATCGATTCTGTGTGCGTTTTATCGCGAATTGGCAAGGTTGCTGCTGCGATGACCGCTGCAATCCTTGTGGAGAAGTTTCAAGTTACCCACATCGTCTTTACCGGTGTCGCTGGCAGTGCCGATTCTGGCGTACGCGTCGGTGATGTGGTGGTAGCCGAATCGCTGATTCAGCACGATATGGATGCCAGTCCCCTGTTTCCCCGTTTTGAAGTCCCGCTGACAGGCATTTCGCACCTGATGTCCGATCGCGAACTCAGCCGGCGATTGCATGCCGCCACGCGCCAATACCTGGAAACCGAAAAACTGCCAAGCCGCATCCACCGTGGTCTGATCGGCAGTGGCGATCAATTCATGGAAAACCCGGCCAAGCTGGCCGAACTGAAAAAACAGCTGCCCGACCTGCTAGCAGTGGAAATGGAAGGAGCAGCAGTCGCCCAGGTCTGTTTCGAGCTAGGCATCCCCTTCGCGGTGATACGCACGATTTCGGACGACGCCAACGAATACGCCGCCACGGACTTCATGCATTTCGTCAAAACCGTTGCCTCCCGCTACGCCTACGGCATCCTCAAAAACTTCTGCCACAGCTAAGTTTTTGATTTTCGACAAAAAAAATCCACCCTAGTGGCAAGCACCAGGGTGGATTTTTGATTTATGCAGAGCGGAAGTTTAAGCGCCCAGCGTCATCAGGCTGGCATTACCGCCGGCTGCGGTGGTGTTGACGCACAGGGCGCGTTCGGCTACCAGACGCCACAGGGGGATTTCGCTGTCGTCGCTGCTATCGATGACGGAGACCAGGGCGCCATCACGGGCTGCCAGCTCAGGACGCAAGCTGGCGCTGAGCGAAGATTCGACCAGGGCGATCTGGAAGCCGGTTTTGACTTCGTTCAGCTTGCTGAAGACCTGGATGCGGTCTTTGACGGCTGCCGGCAGGTCCGCTGGCAACAAAGCCGGGCTGCTTTCCAGTACCAGCGCCTGGTTGCCGGTGGCCATGGCCGCTGCAATCTGGTTCAGCAGGGCTGGTTGGCTGCTGGCTGCGCACAAGACGGCGCCGCGCGCGGTGAAGCTCAACGTGTTGCGCTCACCCGTCGGGCCTGGCAGGACGGTGGTGCTGCCGAGCAGGCTGCTATGGGCGTATTTGTCGCTAAGCTTGCTGACTGTGTCCAGGCCTTTGGCTTTGGACCAGGCCGCTAACGCGTCGAAAGCGGCGGTGGTGCGGCGTTCCGGCGTCGAAGCGAGCACGGCATGGCGCTGCAGACGTTTCAGATACAGCGGACCACCGGCTTTCGGACCCGTGCCGGATTTGCCTTCGCCGCCGAACGGTTGCACGCCAACTACGGCGCCCACGATATTGCGATTGACGTAGATATTGCCCACATGCGCGCGCGAGGTGATGAAATCGATGGTTTCATCGATGCGCGAATGCACGCCCAGGGTCAGGCCAAAGCCGCTGGCATTGATTTCGCCAATGACTTTCGGCAGATCCGCGCGCTTGTAGCGGATCACGTGCATCACCGGGCCGAAAACTTCCTTGCTCAGCTCGTTGAGCGAGCGGATTTCCAGCACGGTCGGCGGCACGAAAGTACCGTTCACATCGCTTGGCAGACCCAGCGAGAAGCTGTTGACCGCCGTTTTGCGCGTGGTTTCGATGTGGGACAGCAGATTTTGCTGTGCCTCGGCATCGATCACCGGGCCGATATCGGTCACCAGACGGTCTGGGCTGCCGATTTTCAGCTCGGCCATGGCGCCTTTGAGCATGCGGATGGTCTTGTCGGCGATATCTTCCTGCAGGAACAGTACGCGCAGGGCCGAGCAGCGCTGGCCGGCGCTGTCGAAAGCCGAGGAAATCGCATCCTGCACCACCTGCTCCGGCAGCGAGGAGGAATCGACGATCATGGCGTTTTGGCCACCGGTTTCGGCGATCAGCGGGATATCGGCATGCTCGGCCGCGGCGCGCTTGGCCAGCGAACGGTTGATCAGCTGAGCCACTTCGGTCGAGCCGGTGAAGATCACGCCCTTGACGCGGGCATCGTTGCACAGGCCGGCGCCAACGACTTCGCCGCGGCCTGGCAGGAATTGCAGGGCGGCACGCGGAATGCCGGCTTCATGCAGCAGCTCCACGGCGCGGAAAGCGATCAGCGGGGTCTGCTCGGCTGGCTTGGCCAGCACCACATTGCCGGCTGCCAGCGCGGCGGCAACCTGGCCGGTGAAGATGGCCAGTGGGAAGTTCCACGGGCTGATGCAGGTGACCGGACCCAGGGCCAGGGTATTCGGCGCGCTGCTCACCTCGGCGGCGTAATAGCGCAGGAAGTCCACGGCTTCGCGGATTTCGGCAATCGCATTCGGCAGCGATTTGCCCGCTTCGCGGATCGCCAGCGTCATCAGTTCCAGCATATGGGTTTCGAACAGCTCGGCGGCGCGCACCAGGGCGGCGGCGCGCTGAGACGGTTCCACCGTCTGCCAGTCCATGGCGAAATGGCTGGCGCTGGCCAGCGCGTTTTCCACGTCGGCAGCATTGGCTTCCGTTACCTGGCCCACCACATCGCTCTTTTGCGCCGGATTGACGACCGGCTGGGCTGGCTGGCCCTCGCTGGCGGCCACAGCCAGCAGCGGCACGGCGCTCCAGCTGCGCTGCTCAGCCAGCACGGCCGAGATATGGCGCAGCACATCTTCGTTCGCCAAGTCCAGGCCGGCCGAGTTCAGACGCTCGGCGCCGAACATATTCAGCGGCTGCGGGATGGCCGGGTGCGGCAGGCCGCCTTGTTCGCGCGCGATATCCACCGGGTTTTTCACCAGCGATTCGACCGGAATGCTCTCGTCCACGATCTGGTTCACGAAGGACGAGTTGGCGCCGTTTTCCAGCAGGCGGCGCACCAGGTAGGCCAGCAGCGTTTCGTGCGAACCGACCGGGGCGTAAATGCGGCAGGCCTTGCCCAGCTTGTCGGCGCCGACCACCTGGTCGTACAGGGTCTCGCCCATGCCGTGCAGGCACTGGAACTCGTAGTCGTCGATGCCGTCGCGCTTGGCCCAGGTGTAGATGGTGGACACGGTTTGCGCATTGTGGGTAGCGAACTGCGGATAAATCACGTCGGTCGCGGCCAGCAGCTTCTGCGCGCACACCAGGTAGGACACATCGGTGTACACCTTGCGCGTGTAGACCGGATAGCCGGGCATGCCGTCCACCTGGGCGCGCTTGATTTCGGCATCCCAATACGCGCCCTTGACCAGGCGCACCATGAATTTGCGGCCGCTGCGCTTGGCCAGATCGATCAGGAAGTCGATAGCGAAGGGGCAACGTTTCTGGTAAGCCTGCACCACGAAACCGATACCGTCGTAACCGGCCAGGGCCGGGTCGAAAGCCATCGCTTCCATCAGATCCAGCGACAGCTCCAGGCGGTCGGCCTCTTCCGCATCGATATTCAGGCCGATGTCGTAGCCCTTGGCCAGCAGCACCAGCTGGCGCAGGCGCGGCAGCAGCTCATTCATCACGCGCTCGCGCTGGGCGCGGCTGTAGCGCGGGTGCAGGGCCGACAGCTTGACCGAAATGCCCGGGCCTTCCTTGATGCCGCGGCCGTTCGACGCGCGGCCGATGGCGTGGATCGCGGTCTCGTAGGCGGCGTAGTAGTTGGCTGCGTCCGCCTCGGTCAGCGCCGCCTCGCCCAGCATATCGTAGGAATAACGGTAGCCGCTCGACTCGTTCTCGCGGCCGTTCTTGATCGCTTCATCGATGGTCTGGCCGGTCACGAACTGGTTGCCCAGCATGCGCATCGCCAGGTCCACGCCCTTGCGGATCAGCGGCTCGCCGCCCTTGGCGATCAGGCGGGTCAGGGCCGAACCCAGGCCCTGCTCGCTGCTCGAACTGACCAGCTTGCCCGTCACCAGCAGACCCCAGGTGGCCGCGTTCACGAACAGCGAAGGCGACTCGCCCAGGTGCTTGCGCCAGTCGCCCTTGCTGATTTTGTCGGCGATCAGGCGGTCGGCGGTGGCGCTGTCTGGAATACGCAACAGTGCTTCAGCCAGGCACATTAGCGCCACGCCCTCTTCTGAGGACAGCGAAAACTCGTGCATCAGGGCATCCACGCCCGACGAGCGGGTACGTTTTTCACGTACCGAGTTCACCAGGCGCTGGGCCAGCATTTGCGCCTGTTGCGTAGTTTCGGCGCCGCCTTCGCGGATTTGCGACAGCAGCCACTGCACGGCGCCCTGCTCATCGCGGCGATACGCGGCAGTCACGGCGGCGCGCAGCGGGCTGGGATCGCGCAGGATTTCGGCTTGCAGAGTAGCAAACGGGACAAGGGAAGGAGGGGCTGCTGGGTGCATGAAGGGGCTCTTTTATCGAAGAAATAATGAGGTTGAGCACATAAGAAAACACGCCCGACAAACCCTGTTTGCGGAGCGTGTTCTACGGTGCTGCTGATGATTTGATTGTATGCGGGATTCTTCTGGATTAATTCTGGTATTGCTTAGGACTAGCAATACATAGTTTTTAGTGAGAGAATTTGACCAAATAAAATTAATTAGGGGATGAATCCATGCTGGACAAGATCAGTAAGAAGATTCTGATGGAGCTGCAAAGCGACGGCCGCATCAGCAATGTAGAACTGGCAGCACGCGTCAATCTATCGCCGGCCGCTTGTCTGGAGCGGGTGCGCAAGCTGCACGAATCCGGCTACATCATGGGCTATACCGCCCAGCTTAATCCACAATTGCTGGACGTGTCGCTGCTCGTCTTCATCGAAGTCGTGCTCGACCGCACCACACCCGAAGTCTTCGACGCCTTCAAGCAAAGCGTGCAAGTCATCCCCGAAGTGCTCGAATGCCATATGGTGGCCGGCGGCTTCGACTACCTGGTGAAAGCGCGCGTGAAAGACATGGCCGCCTACCGCGAATTCCTCGGCAAGACCCTGCTGCAGAAAGGCGTACGCGAAACCCACACCTACGCCGTGATGGAAGAAGTCAAAAACACCAGCAAGCTCCCCATCAAATAAGCCCGTTTGCGCCAAATCAAACAATGTCCCACCCTGGTGCCTGACACCAGGGGTAGACATTTGCTGATTTAGATCAAAGGTTTGCGGCTTAGTAGGTGTCGTTCTTGGGGGCGGTGCCGGGCGCGGTGCGCTGGGTGACGCTGTTCATGCTCTCGAGGTGGCTGCGCAGCCATTTGTGCACGGGACTGCGGGCGTCGCGTTCGTGCCAAAGCATGTCAAGGTGGACGGCGGGCAGCTGGAAGGGCAGCTCTTTCGAGATCAGCGCGTCGGTCATGCCGGTGGAGGCGATCAGGTGCTTGGGCAGCACCGTCACTAAATCGGAGTTGGCGACCACGCGGCCGGCGGTGAAGAATTGGTTCACCGTCAGCAGAATGCGCCGTTCGCGGCCGATCTGGGCCAGGGCTTCGTCGACCAGGCCGTGGGCGCGGCCGGAGAAGCTCACCAGCAGGTGGTTGGTGGCGCAGTAGCTGTCCAGCGTCAGGTCGCCCTTGGCCAGCGGGTGGTCGCGCCGCATCACGCAGACATACGTTCCGGAATACAGGCGCTCGTGGCGGATCGGCGAACTCGGTTCGCTCATCAGTTGGGCCGCCACGCCGGGGAAGAAGCCGACCGCCAGGTCGATGTCGCCGCGCAGCAGCATGGGACGCGGTTCGCGCGTCGTCAGCGGCACCATCCTCACATTCACGCCGGGCGCTTCGCGCTCGATCGAACGCATCAGCGAGGGCAGCCAGAAGGCGGCCGTGGCGTCGGCCATGGCCATGCGGAAGGTGGCATGGGCGCGCGAGACGTCAAAGGTGCCAGGCGCCACCGCCGCTTCCAGCGAGGCCAGGGCGCTGCGCACGGCTGGCCACAGGGCTTCGGCGCGCGGGGTCGGCTTGACGCCGTAGGCGGTGCGGATCAGCAAGTCGTCGCCCAGGCTTTCGCGCAGGCGCTTGATGGCGTTCGAGACCGCCGGCTGGGTCATGGCCAGGTGGCCGGCCGCGCGCGTCAGGTTCTGCTCGGTCATCACGGCGTCGAAGACGCGCAGCAGATTAAGGTCCAGCGTCAGAAAGCTCATGGTGTTTAGCGGTCAGGTTGGGGGCGGCGCGAATGATTATTCACAATAATTATAATTATTATTGGGAAACAAAATTAGATTTATATGTTGCGCTGCACTATAGTTACGCTAGATTCTAAATGCAACTGAAACATCATGTCTACCTTCATTTCCGCGTCGCAACTTTTTCTGCAAGACCTCTCCTTCATGGACGCCGTTCTGGTGCTGCTGGGCGTGGCCCTGGTATTCGGCACCGTGATGCTGTTCCAGCCGCTGCTGCGCGGCGTGGCACGCGCTGCAATGATGGTCGTTAAGCCAAAAATGAGTAAAGAGGAGCAGCTGAACCGCCGCAAGATGCATGACGCGATGCTGCTGAAAAGCATGCTGAACTCGCCCGATGGCTCGCCCAGCCATGCCGCCGAGCTGTATGCCCTGGCATCGCGTTCCTGAGAAATGAAAGTGGCGGCAGCGGGGATACCCGTCTGCCGCATTGCAGCATCGAAGCTTACTTCGTTTCACCCAGCAGTTTCGGCTTCAGCGAGCTGTCTACTGCCTTGTCCCCAATCCAGATGCGGGTAATCGCGTTGTAGAACGCGACATCCGGCACGGTTTCCCCGATTTTCTTCCCATTCAGCTGGCATTGCGTGCCGACGCCGGGAATCCAGTCCACCAGCAGCACATCGCCCTTCTTCAGGCCGGGGATGGCGGCGAACATTTCACCGAAGGTTTTGGTTTGCGGCAGGATCTTGGTGCGTTCGGCCTGGTCGGTATTGGCGTTCAGGCCATCCATGAAGGCCTTGCCGAAGTCTTCCGAGCTCAGGTCGCGCATGCTGACGATCTGGATGCGGCGCGCGCCCGGCACGGCCAGGATGTCGGCCATGCTGGTCTTTTTCTCGCTCAGATACAGGCCCAGGGCATAGACCTTGAAGATGACCTTGGTGCGCAGGCCGGCGCCGTTCAGCTTGAGCTGCTGGCCGGCAACGGTGGCGGTTTCCTCGAATTTCACGCCGGCCACGTCGGTGCTGGCGAAAACCGGGGCGGCAGAGAACATCAGGGCAGCGGCGGCTGCCTGGATCAGGGTGCGGCGGGTGATGGACATGCTGTCTCCAATTAGTGTGGTTGCCGGTGAAATATACCACCGGCCGCGCCTAATTGTGCACGCCCATGCTATTTTTGGATGCTTAAGCCTTGGCGGCTTGCAGACGCTCGAACTTCTCGTACAGCTGGTCCTGGGTTTCGCGGCGTTCCGGATTGAAGGGAATGCAGCTCACCGGGCACACTTGCTGGCATTGCGGCTCGCTGAAGTGTCCCACGCATTCAGTGCATTTATCCGGGTGGATTTCGTAAATTTCCGGCCCCATATAAATCGCGTCGTTCGGGCACTCGGGCTCGCATACATCGCAATTAATGCAGTCGTCGGTAATCATTAAGGCCATGGCAGTACTCGCAATACAGGTAAAACATTAAGGCTAGGCTTGGGACTCGGCCTTCAGCGCGGCGATTTTCTTTTGCAGCCAGCGGTCGACCGAGGGGAAAACGAATTTGGAGACGTCGCCGCCCAGCTGGGCGATCTCGCGCACGATGGTGCCGGAGATGAACTGGTACTGGTCGGACGGGGTCAGGAACAGGGTTTCGACGTCCGGCAGCAGGTAGCGGTTCATGCCGGCCATCTGGAATTCATATTCGAAGTCGGACACGGCGCGCAGGCCGCGCACGATCACGCGCGCATCGTGCTGGCGCACGAAATCCTTGAGCAGGCCGGAGAAACTCTCCACTTTGACGTTCGGATAATGCCCCAGCACCTCGTTGGCGATGGTCAGGCGTTCTTCCAGCGAGAAGAAAGGCTTTTTATTCTGGCTATCGGCCACCCCGACCACGAGCGTGTCGAACAGGCCGGAGGCACGGCGTACCAGATCCTCATGACCACGGGTCAGCGGATCGAAAGTTCCCGGATAGACTGCTACAACCATTGCGGCTCCCTGCGATATGCACCAAAACGCGCATTATGCCTGAAATCGCTGCTGCTAATTTTTTAGGCGCAATTTCAATAAGTGATAGTACACCATGCCAGCCTTATCCGCCCGGACCACCTCCCAAGCCGCCATCCACTCGGGGACTTCTTCCCCTTCGAAGGTGAGCGGCAGGCCGGATTCGGCATATACCAGGCCATCCTCCTTGAGCAGGCCGGCGCACAGCGGCAGCGCCTTGCTCAGAAAGTCTTGCTGGTAAGGCGGATCGAGGAAGACCAGGTCGAAGCGCTGGCCGCGCAGCGCCAGCGACTGGGCGCTGGCCACGGCGTCGCCGCGCTGCACCGTCACATTGGCGGCGTTCAGCTTGGCCTTGATGCTGTCCAGCTGGCGCACCACGGCGCTATTGCTGTCGATCATGAGCACGTTCTGCGCGCCACGGCTGGCCGCTTCGAAACCGAGGGCACCACTGCCGGAGAACAGGTCCAGCACCTGGGCTGCGGCCCATTCGCCGTCGCGCAGGTGGTTGATCCAGTTGAACACCGTTTCGCGCACGCGGTCCGGCGTGGGACGCAGGCCCAGCGCTTCCAGCACGGGCAGCGTCGAGCGTTTCCATTGCCCGCCGATGATGCGCACCTGCTTGGCGTGCTGGGGACCGTGGACGGGGACTTTGGCGGGCTTCTTCTTTTGCATGGGACAACGGGGAGGTGGTTCAACGGCGGCCACTATACCATGCAGGCCTCCCCGCCCTTACTTGGCCTGGGCCGCCAGCGTGTTGAAGTCGTCGATCCAGCCCTGCATGCGCTTGTGGGCATGGGCTTTCTGCGCCGGCGTGGCCAGCTGGACCACGGTGTAGACCAGGTCGATGGTGCTGCTGGTATACGCGTCCATGAAAGGTTTGCGCTCGGAATTGTCCATGCGCGCGAAGCTTTCGCGGATCAGGCTCTGCACCCAGGCGATGGCTTGCTCGCGGCTGGGCTGCTCGCGCGCAATGCGCTGCGCCAGCTCCAGGATGCTGCGCTGGCGGCGCATGCGCTCGTCGAGCCAGATTTCATTGTCGAGCGGACGGGCGTCGGAGGCGCGGCGGATCGCCGCTTCCTGCTCGGAACTGAAATTGCCGAACCACAGCTCGAACTGGTCCATCGACTTCTTATAGCGGAACTTGTTCTGCTGCTCGCGGTCCCCCTTCATATTCTTTTTGCGGAAATCGGCATTGTTCTTGGCGAATTTCTTTTCCATCTGGGCCAGCTGCTCGGGATGCAGGGTCAGCGCCATATCGGCGATATCGGGCGCCGCCTTGAGCAGCAGGGCTTGGGTACGGTTGCGCGCATCGTGATAGCTGGCCAGCAGGTCGGCGCGGCTGACCTTGCCCTGCTGCAGCTGGGTCTGGGCTTTTTGCAGCACCTGCACATAGTCCTGCAACTGGGTTTTGCGGTGCCAGCGGAACAGCTCATCGATATCGTGTTTGACTTCGCCCTTCTGCTCGCCGTCGAAATCGATATAGCCGTCCAGCCACCAGTAAAGCAAGGTATCGCCATTGTTGTAGGCCAGGCGCAGCGAGCTGCATGCTGTGACCAGCAAGGCCACGACCAGCACGATATACAGTCCGGCGCGCCGGGAAAAAGAGTGCTGCGTGTTAAACTTTTGCATATTTTTAACTCACTCGAATTTTCGGCCTATGAACGTAGTTATTCTCGCCGCCGGCATGGGCAAACGCATGCAGTCCGCCCTGCCGAAAGTTTTGCATCCCCTGGCCGGTAAGCCGCTGTTGTGGCACGTGATCGATACCGCGCGCACTCTGTCTCCCGCCAAATTATGCGTGATCTACGGCCACGGCGGCGCAGCCGTGCTGGAGTCGCTGGAAAAACAGAAAAAGCCGGATGGCATGCAGATCACCGCCGCCCTGCAGGAACCGCAGCTGGGCACCGGCCACGCCGTGATGCAGGCGCTGCCGGAACTCGACGACAACGCGCCGACCCTGATCCTGTACGGCGACGTGCCGCTGACCAGCGCCGCCTCGCTGCAGCGCCTGGCCGAAGCGGCCGGCAAGGATAAGCTCGGCATCCTCACCGTGGTGCAGGACAATCCCTTCGGCCTGGGCCGCATCGTGCGCGTCGGCGGCCAGATCATGCGCATCGTCGAAGAGAAGGACGCCAACGAATTCGAGCGCGCCATCAAGGAAATCAATAGCGGCATCATGGTGGCGCCGACCGCCCGCCTGAAGCAGTGGCTGACCGCGCTGAAGAACGACAATGCCCAGGGCGAGTACTACCTGACCGATATCGTGGCCCAGGCCGTGGCCGAGGGCGTGGACGTGGTCTCGGCCCATCCAGAGGCGGAGTGGGAAGTGCTGGGCGTGAACAGCAAGGTGCAGCTGGCCGAGCTGGAAGGCATCCACCAGAACAATATCGCCAAGTCCCTGCTGGAAAAAGGCGTGACCGTGATCGACCCGCACCGCATCGATGTGCGCGGCGAGCTGATCTGCGGCCGCGACGTCACCATCGACGTCGGCTGCGTCTTCGAAGGCCGCGTCGAGCTGGCCGATGGCGTCACTGTCGGCCCCTACAATGTGCTGGTGAACGCCCGCGTGGCGGCCGGCGCCATCATCAAGCCCTTCTGCCATATCGAAGAGGCGGTCGTCGGTCCGGCTTCCATCATCGGCCCATATGCCCGCCTGCGTCCCGGCACCGAGCTGGGCGAGGATGTGCATGTGGGTAACTTCGTCGAGATCAAGAACAGCCAGGTGGCGGCGCATAGCAAGGCCAACCACCTGGCCTATATCGGCGACGCCACCGTCGGTTCGCGCGTGAATATCGGCGCCGGCACCATCACCTGCAATTACGATGGCGCCAACAAGTTCCGCACCGTGATCGAGGACGACGCCTTCATCGGCAGCGACAGCCAGCTGGTGGCGCCCGTCACCGTGGGCGCGGGTGCGACCCTGGGCGCCGGTACCACCCTGACCAAGGATGCGCCGGCCGGCAAGCTGACCATTTCCCGTCCCAAGCAGCTGACCATCGAAGGCTGGACGCGTCCGGTCAAGGTCAAGAAGTAAAACTGCTCCCGGTCGGAACGGCGGCGCCTGCGGGCGCCGTTTTTCGTTTACCTTCGCCTGTGGATAAACCTGTGTGCAAGCCTAAGGAAAAGCGGGGCATAAACCCATGGATAAGCGGGAGGATAAGCTGGGGAAGACGACTGGATAATTTTCTTTTCAGACTGAATATTTCAGTTTTCATCATCTTTTTGACGAATGTGGATAAGGCTGTGATTAAGCGCGTGGGTAAGTGCTGGAAAACTGCTGAATAAGCCTGTATGGCTGCAATTCCGCCTATTTTTCCAGCAAGAACCATGTGGATAAGCTTGTGGAAATACAGGGAAAACTCCGTGGATAAACCTGTTTACAACAATTTTTGACCCCTTTTTCCGGCTGGTCTGTCATAGCAGATGAAGAGCGGACGCCCTGTCCGCTTCGCCCGAATAAGGTTTGTGCATGGCTTTTCCGAAACAGCTCCTCACCCGCCGCCGGCTGGCGGCAGCCCTTTTGCTGGCGCTGGGCGCGGCTGGCGCCTTCTGGTGGCAGCAGCAGCGCAAAGCGCCCAAGATCGAGACCGCCCGCCTGGCCAAGGCCAGCATCGAAGCGAATGTGATGGCGGTCGGCACCTTGCAGCCGCGCAGCTATGTGGATATCGGCGCCCAGGTGTCGGGCCAGATCCTGCGCCTGCACGTCACGCCCGGCGCCACCGTCAGCAAGGGGCAGTTGCTGGTCGAAATCGATCCCAGCGTGCAGCAGGCCACCGTGGACGCCGGACGGGCCGCCCTGGCGGGGCTGAATGCGCAATTGTCCGAACAGCGCGCCCAGCACCGTCTGGCGGGTCAGCAGCACACCCGCCAGCAGCAACTGGTCCGCGACGGCGCCACCCGCGAGGAAGATATGCAGCTGGCCGTGGCGGCGCTGGAGACGGCGGCGGCCCGCATTGCCAATCTGCAGGCCCAAATCCAGCAGACGCAAGCCACCCTCAAGGCCGACGAGGCGCGCCTGGGCTATACCCGCATCTACGCGCCCATGAGCGGCACCGTGGTTTCGGTCGAAGCGCGCGAAGGCCAGACTCTGAACGCCACCTACCAGACGCCGAATGTGCTGCGCGTGGCCGACCTGTCGGGCATGACGGTGTGGACCGAAGTCTCGGAAGCCGATGTGCGGCGCGTGAAACCCGGCATGCCGGTGTATTTCAGCACCCTGGGCGGCAACCAGCGGCGCTGGCATGGCAAGGTGCGCCAGCTGCTGCCCGCCCCGCCCCAGGCCGAGGCGCGCAACAACGGCACGGCCATCACGCCGTCCTCGGGCAAGGTGGTGCTGTACACCGCGCTGTTCGATGTGGATAACAGCGATGGCGAATTGATGCCGCAGATGACGGCCCAGGTGCATTTCGTCACCGCCTCGGTCAAGAATGTGCTGGTGGCGCCCCTGCCCGCGCTGACGGCGCTGGAAGGCAAGCCGGGCCAGTTTTCCGCCCGCGTCATGAACCAGGATGGCGCCATCGAGCAGCGCGTGGTGCAGGTCGGCGTGCGCAACCGCCTGTCGGCCGAGGTGCTGGGTGGCCTGCGCGAAGGCGAGCTGCTGGTGACGGGCGAAGTGCCATCCGATAGCGCCAGCAGGTTCCAGCTGTGAGCGCGCCACCGCTGATTTCCCTGCAGGGCATAAGAAAACGTTATGGCGGCGGCCATGGCACGCCGCCGGTCGAGGTGCTGCGCGGGATTTCGCTCGATATCCACGCCGGCGAATTTGTCGCCATTGTCGGCGCCTCCGGTTCGGGCAAATCGACGCTGATGAATATGCTGGGCTGTCTCGACCGCCCCAGCGAAGGCGTCTACAGCTTTGCCGGCGAAGATGTCGCTACGCTGGACGCCGACCAGCTGGCATGGCTGCGGCGCGAAGCTTTCGGCTTCGTATTCCAGGGCTATCACCTGATCGCCACCGAGTCGGCGCGCGAAAACGTCGAGCTGCCCGCCGTGTATGCGGGCATGGCGCCGGCGCAGCGCGCCGAAAGGGCGCAGGCCCTGCTGCAGCGCCTGGGCATGGACAGCCGCATGGAGCATCGCCCTAACCAGCTCTCGGGCGGCCAGCAGCAGCGCGTCTCCATCGCGCGCGCCCTGATGAACGGCGGCCGCATCCTGCTGGCCGACGAGCCGACCGGCGCCCTCGATTCCACCAGCGGCGCCGAAGTCATGGCCCTGCTGCACGAACTGGCCGATGCTGGCCACACCATCATCCTGATCACCCACGACCGCAATGTGGCGGCCCAGGCGCGCCGCGTGATCGAAGTGCGCGACGGCCAGGTCGTCAGCGACTCGGCGCATGCAGGCCACGCTGCCAGCGGGCATGGCTTGCCGCCGCCCGATATGCGCCAGGTGGCGCAGCAGAACGGCCATGGCGGCGGGGCTTCCTTCTGGACCGATATCCGCGAGGCGGCGCGCGCCGCATGGCGCGTGATGTGGGTAAACCGCTTCCGCACCGGACTGACTTTGCTGGGTATCGTGATCGGCGTGGCATCGGTGATTGTCATGCTGGCGATCGGCATGGGCGCGCGGCAGAAGGTCGTGGCCCAGCTGGGCGCTTTCGGTTCCAACCTGATGTATATGTCCTCCATCGGCAACAGCTCGCGCCTGCCGGGCCGCAGCATCACCCTGGCCGACCTGGAAGCGGTGGCCGAACTGCCGAATATCAGCCATGTGCTGCCCAACGTCACCGGCAACCAGGTGGTGCGCTTCCGCAACCGCGATGTGCAGACCTATGTGCGCGGCAGCGGCGCCGCCCTGCCGCGCATCCAGACCTGGCCGCTGGCGCGCGGCGGCTTCTTCACCGAACAGGATGATCGCGAACTGGCCAACGTCGCGGTGCTGGGCCACAAGTTGGCGCAGGAACTGATGCCCGACGTGGCCGACCCTATCGGCCAGATCATCCTGATCGGCAATCTGCCGCTGCAGGTGGTCGGCATCATGAGCGAAAAGGGTGCGCTGACCGGCGACCGCGATGAAGACAATGTGCTGCTGCTGCCCTTCAGCACCGCCGGCCTGAAAGTCTTCGGCCAGCGCGAGCCGACATACACCGTGATCGCCGTCGATGACGTCAGCCGCGTAGCCCAGACCCAGGCTGCGATGGAAGCGCTGATGCTTGAGCGCCACGGCCTGCGCGACTTCGATGTGGGCAATGCCGCCGCCTCGATTGCCGCCGAAGCGAAAACCAGCGACACCATGACCTTGATGCTCAGCCTGATCGCCGCCGTCTCCCTGGTGGTGGGCGGCATCGGCGTCATGAATGTCATGCTGATGACGGTGCGCGAACGCACGCGCGAAATCGGCATCCGCATGGCAACTGGCGCCCGCCAGCGCGACATCCTGCGCCAGTTCATGACCGAAGCGGTGCTGGTCTCCTTGACCGGCGGCCTGATAGGCGTCGTGGTGGGGCTGGCGCTGGGCGCCGCCCTGCTGTGGTGGGACGTGGCCCTGATCTTCTCGCTGCGCGCCATTGGCGGCGCTTTTGGCTGCGCCCTGATCACCGGGCTGGTATTCGGCTATATGCCCGCCCGCACCGCCTCCCGCCTCGACCCGGTGCAAGCCCTCGCCTCCGAATGAATGGAATACCGATGAAACACACAACCGTGCCGCTCTGCCTGACCATCCTGCCGCTGCTAGCCGCCTGCGCTGGCGCGCCCGCGAGCAAAAGCACGCCGGACATCGCCGCCCCAGCCGCATGGCGCAATGCCGCTGCTGCGCAGGTCGACGATAGGCGTCAAGCCGCCCCGCAAGCCGATTGGTGGCGCGTCTTCGGCAGTTCCGAACTGAATGAGCTGCTGGCCCGCGCCCTGCAAGACAATCACGATCTCGCCGCCGCCGCCGCGCGCGTCGACCAAGCCTACGCCGCTCTGCGCATGGCCGACGCCAGCCGCCTCCCCAGCCTGAACGCGCAAGCCAGTGGCGGCGGCGACGGTCGCCTCGGCACGCGCCAGGCCAGCAGCGCCAGCGGTGCCTCCTATAACGCCGCCCTGCGCGCCAGCTACGAAATCGACCTGCGCGGCCGCAACCGCGCCCTGAGCGACAGCGCCGCCGCCCAGCTGCAAGCGAGCCGTTACGAACGCGAAGCCAGCCGCCTGAGCGTCACCGGCGCCGTCGTCAACGCCTGGCTGCAAAGAAGCGCGCTGACCGAACGCCTCGCCATCGCCGACGCCAATATCGCCAGTGCCGAACGCATGCTGGCGCTGGTCGCCGCCCGCGTCCGCGCCGGCGCCGCCCACCCGCTTGAGCTGGCCCAGCAGCGCGGCCTGCTCGCCGCCCAGCAGCGCCAGCGCGCCGAACTGCGCCAGCAACACGAAGACAGCCACCTCGCCCTCGCCCTCTTGCTCGGTCAACCCGCTGCCAATGTCCACCTTGGGGTCAGACCCCAATCCGGACGGGACGGCCATCCGGCAGGCTCAGCAGCGCCGTCAAATGTCCGATTGGGGTCAGACCCCAAAGTGGACACAAGCTCAGCTGTTCAAAATGTCCGATTGGGGTCTGACCCCAAGGTGGACACGGGCTCGGCGGTGCCGCTGCAGCGGCTGGCGCTGCCAGTGGTGGATGCGGGATTGCCTTCGGCATTGCTGGCGCGGCGGCCGGATATCGCCGGCGCGGAGGTGCAACTGGCGGCGGCCGATGCGGATGTCGCCGCGGCCCGCGCCGCGCTGTTCCCGAGCCTGACGCTGGATGGTGCGCTGGCCTCTTCGGCCAAAGGTTTTTCGGGCCTGTTCGACAATCCTGTCTACAGTCTGGCAGCGGCCATCGGCGCGCCGCTGTTCGATGGCGGCCGTCTGGCGGCGGGACGCGATCTGGCCGGCGCGCGCCGCAGCGAGCTGCTGGCCGCTTACCGCCGCACTGTGATGACGGCGTTTGCCGACGTCGAACGCGCCCTGAACGCCATCGGCTCGCTGGCCATCCAGCGCGGCGCCCAGGACGAGGAATTGCGCGAGGCCGGCCGCGCCCTGGCCCTGGCCGAGGCGCGCTACCGCGCCGGCGCCGAGAACGCCCTGACTCTGCTCGATGCCCAGCGCACCTTGTACGCGGCCCAGGACGCATCCCTGCAACTGCAGCTGGCGCGTCTGCAGGCATCGGTCGCGCTGCACCAGGCTTTGGGCGGCGGCTGGCAGCAAGGTTCCTAAAATGAAGCTAATTGTATATAATGAGAATCATTCGCATTTAAATGCCGTCCGGCCCGACCGGCGATTCTCAAGGAACTCCACGCCGTGTCAGCCCACGATCTTGCGCCGCGCAGTGACTTTGCCGCCCTGTACATGGAACACCATGGCTGGCTGGTGGGTTGGCTGCGCCGTAAGCTCAATGGCGCCGACCACGCCGTCGACCTGGCGCATGACACCTTCGTGCGCATTCTCTGCCAGCCGGACCAGAAGCGCGCCCCGCTGCAGGAGCCGCGCGCCTACCTCACCACGGTCGCGCGCAACTTGCTGATCAATTACGTGCGCCGCCAGTCGCTGGAACAGGCTTACCTAGACGTGCTGGCCCAGTTGCCGGAAGCGCAGACGCCGTCGCCCGAAACGCGCCTGATGCTGCTGGAAACCCTGCATGAAATCGACGCCATGCTGGACGGCCTGCCCAGCAAGGCGCGCGAAGCCTTCCTGCTGTCGCAGCTGGAAGGCTTGACCTATGCCGAAATCGGCGAGCGCCTGGATGTCACCGTGCGCACCGTCAAACGCTATATGGCGGCGGCCTTCGAGCAGTGCATCCTGCTGCTGGACGACGCTGCATGAGCGGCCAGGGCGCGCCGGCATCCGCAGCGGCCGTCGATCCGCGCGCCGCGCGCGAAGCGGCGCGCTGGATGATGCGCATGCACTCCGGCGAAATGAGCGCCGCCGACCAGCGCCGCTGCGCCCAATGGCGCGCCAGCGATCCCGAAAACGAAAAGGCCTGGCAACGCGCCGAAAGGGTGGCGCACAAGCTGGGCATGGTGCCGCCCGCCTTGGGCGCTCCCGCCCTGCGCAACGCTGCCAGCGACAGCCAGCGCCGCACCGCCCTCACAACCTTGGCGCTGGCGCTGGGCGCCATTCCTCTGGGCTGGGCCGTCTGGCGCACCACACCCTGGGACGAGTGGAATGCCGACCAGCAGACCGCCGCCGGCGAGCGTCGCGAAATCAGCCTGCCCGATGGCGGCAGCGTGGTGCTGAACACCGCCACCGCCCTCGACGTCCAATACGACAGCGCCACGCGCCGCCTGCGCCTCTACAAAGGCGAAATCCTGGTGCAGACCGCCGCCGACCCGCTGGGCCGCCACTTCATTGTGGAGAGCCCGCAAGGCGCCATGCGCGCCATCGGCACGCGCTTCGTGGTGCGCCTGGACGGCGAACATACCCGCCTTGGCGTGCTGGAAGGCGCGGTCGAAGTGCGCCCCGCCAGCCATCCGGATGCGCCCTATGTGGTGCGCGCCGGCCGCCAAAGCCGCTTCGACGCCGCCGGCGGCGCGACCGAAGTGCTCGATCCGAATGCCGATGCCTGGAACAGCGGCGTGCTGTACGCCGAAAAAATGCCGCTGGCCGACTTCGTGGCCGAACTGGCGCGCTACCGTCCCGGCCTGCTGCGCTGCGACCCTTCCGCTGCCCGTCTGCGCGTTTCCGGCGCTTTCCAGCTGCGCGACACCGACAGCATCCTGCAGGCGCTGGCCGCCTCCCTCCCCGTGCGCGTGCAGACGCGCACCCGCTACTGGGTCACGCTGACCCACGCCTGAAAATATTTTTGGGACAGCATGTCCCTTTTTGCAATCTCGCGGGTCATAGAGGGGAGAAGCATATCGACCACTATCCAAAGTAGAAGGACAGTTTCATGAATCAACACGCATCCTCTTCCAAACACCTGCCCGTGCTGAAACCGGCCGCCCTGATGGTTGCCGCCGCGCTGGCGCTGGCCGCCGCACCTATGCAGGCCTACGCCGCCGAAGCGCCGGCCGCCGCCGCGAGCGCCGCCAAGAGCTACAGCATTCCCGCCGGCCCGCTTAGCCCGGCCCTGTCCCAATTCGCCGGCCAGAGCGGCATCACCCTGTCCTCCGACGCGACCCTGACCGAAGGCCTGAGCACCAAAGGCCTGCAAGGCAGCTTCAATATCGCCGATGGCTTTGCCCGCCTGCTGCAAGGCAGCGGCCTGGAAGTGGCGCAACGCAGCGCCGGCGTCTATGTGCTGCGCAAGCTGCCTGGCGCCGACAAGAACTCCTCCGTCATGCCGCAAATTACCGTGACCGGTCAAGGCCTGGGCGCCAACACCGAAAACAGCGGTTCCTACACCGGCGGCTCAATGAAAACCGCCACCCGCATGGACATGTCGATCCGCGACACCCCGCAATCGGTCAGCGTCATCACCCGCGAGCGCCTGAACGACCTGGGCGTGACCCGCCTGGACCAAGCCCTGGCCCAGACCACCGGCATCATGATCGGCCAGCAGGACAGCGAGCGCACCCGCTACTACTCGCGCGGCTTCGGCATCAATAATGTGCAGGTGGATGGCCTGCCGCAGGGCGTGAATTCGCCGCTGACCGACACCGTGCTGTACGACCGCATCGAAGTGGTGCGCGGCGCCACTGGCCTGATGGGCGGCACCGGCGACCCATCCGCCACCGTCAATATGGTCCGCAAGCGTCCAACCCGCGACCTCCAGGCCAGCACCTCGCTGCAATACGGCCGCTGGAACAACCGCCGTGCCGAAGCCGATATCTCCACTCCGCTCAGCGCCAGCGGCAAGGTGCGCGGCCGCGTCGCCCTCGCCTGGCAGGACCGCGATTCCTATATGGACCGCTACGGCGAGCGCAAAACCATCGGCATGGCCATCGTCGAAGCCGACATCACGCCGGATACCCTGCTGACCGTCGGCGCCGACTTCCAGCACAACAAGCCGCGCGGCTCGACCTGGGGCGCCATCCCTTACTGGAACAAGGATGGCAGCCTGGCCAACCTGCCGCGCAACTTCAGCCTGAGCGCGAAGTGGAACAGCTGGGCCAATGAACAGGAAACCTACTTCACCACCGTCGACCACAATTTCGGCAGCGGCTGGAAGCTGCATGCCGGCTATGCCCGCACCAATAGCCGCAACAACACCTCCCTGGCCTACGGCGGCGCCGGCTATCCCGACCCGGCCACCGGCAAAGGCATGACCCTGTGGACTGGCGTCTGGGGCGAAGGCTATGCCACGAATCAGAATTACGAAGCGTATCTGACCGGTCCCTTCCAGCTGTTCGGCCGCCGTCATACGGTGATCGCCGGCTTCAATGGCGGCAACCAGAACAGCCGTTCGCAGGGTGGCGATGCGCCGCGCCAGTATCCGGACGAGATTCCTGACTACCGCAACTGGACCGGCGATCTGCCGCGCCCGATATTCCAGCCTGACGGCACCCATACCGAAGAACTCACGCGCCTGTCCGGCGCCTATCTGGCTGGCCGTTTCAGCCTGGCCGATCCGCTCACCGTGATCGTCGGCGCGCGCATCAGCAACTACTCCACCGAAACCCGCGCCTTCGATAGCAAGAACAAGTACAGCGGCACCAGCGGCTTTGCCGAAACCAAGGATGAAGTCACGCCTTATGTGGGCCTGGTGTATGACCTGAACGAGCAGATCTCGACCTACGCCAGCTACACCACCCTGTTTAACCCGCAGACCAATCGCGACAAGTTCAACAACTTCCTCTCGCCGGAAACCGGCACCAATATGGAAGCGGGCGTGAAGGGCGAATTCTTCAGCGGTAAGCTGAATGCCTCGGCGGCTGTCTTCCAGACCCGCAAGAAAAATCTGGCGGAGCTGGACACCTCGGTGCCGCAAGGCTTCAAGCTGCCGCAAGGCGACGACGCCTATGTGGCCAATGGCGACGGCATCAAGGCGCGCGGTGTGGAGTTCGATGTGTCGGGCCAGATCAGCCAGGCCTGGAATGTCAGCGGCGGCTACACCCTGCTGAAGGCGGAAGAGAAGGACGGCCGTCGCGCTGTGCCGAACCAGCCGCGCCACCTGCTGCGCTTTGGCACCGCCTACAGCTTCGGCGGCCAGCTGCAAGGTCTGAAGCTGGGCATGAACGTGACCGCGCAAAGCGGCATCTACGGCGAAACCTGGTATGGCCGTCCGACCTATCCGCGTTCGCAGAAAGAGCGCCTGGTGCAGGGTTCCTATGCGCTGGTGGGTGCGATGGCGTCCTACCAGATCGACAAGCACATGAGCGCCCAGCTCAATATCAGCAACCTGCTGGACAAGAAGTACTACCGCAATGTGGGCTTCTACGACAGCGTGTTCTGGGGCGAGCCGCGCAACGTCACCGCTACGCTGACCTACAAGTTCTGAGGACGCCATGAAGCCCACGCACGCCGCCGCGAGCCAGAGCCGCTCTTTGTTGCAAGCCTTACGCCAGCCGCATCCCACATTGTCGCGTACCCTGGCCGCGCTGGTGGGAGGCTATCTGTTCGCCTCCGCCGCCGGCGTGCTGCTGACGGCGCTCAGCCTGACGCCGCATGAATCGCCGGAGCACGCCATGCTGGGCGGCGGCCTGCTGGGCCTCGCCATGTATGCCATCGCCATCACCTGGGCTTTCGGCACGCGCAGCGTGCGCCGTGCCTGGGCCGGACTGCTGATCGGTTCCGTGCTGCTGGCCGTTCCCGGCCTGCTGCTGACCATGCGCGGAGGTGCGGCATGAAGGCAGCTGCGAATGAAATCCAGGGCGGCCTGCGCCAGCGCATGTCCTGGCTGCATACCTGGGGCGGACTGTGGGTGTGCTGGCTGGCTTTCATCATCTTCCTGCCTGGCACGCTAAGCGTGTTCTCCGGCCCCATCACGCATTGGATGGAGCCGGAACACCCGCCGGAGAAGGAGGTGCCCGCCTTCGTCACCCCATCCGGCCACACGGCCGCGCTGGAGCACGGCCTGCGCTATCTGCGCGAACATGCGCCCAACAGCAGCCTGTGGGAGATGTGGCCGCGTGCCGGCGAAGACAGCATGATGGTCTACTGGCTCGATGAGAAGAACCGCTTCGCCGACGCCCGCCTGTCCACCGCCACCGGCCTGCCGGTGACGGAGGCCGAACACGCCGAGGTGCGCGAAACCGCGGGCGGCGGCCACTTCATCCACTTCCACTATCGCCTGCATGCGGGAACGGCTGGCGTGTGGATTGTGGGCGCGGCGTCCATCGCCATGCTGGTGGCGCTGATTTCCGGCGTCATCACGCACAAGCGCATCTTCAAGGACTTCTTCACCTTCCGCCCCGCCAAGGGACAGCGCTCCTGGCTCGATGCGCACAATCTGATGGGCGTGCTGACCCTGCCCTTCCTGTTCATTATCGTGTTCAGCGGCGTGGCGATCAGCTGGGACACCCTGGTGCCCGCCGTCCGCTGGGCGCAAGTGGTGCGTACCGGTGAAGCGGCCCAGGTGCGCGACTTCGGCCCGCAAGGCGAAGCCACCGGCAAAAAGGGCGAGCTGGCCGCCCTGCCGCCCCTGGTGCAGCAGGCCGAAGCTACGCTGCAAAGCCACACCTTCGCCGTGGTGGTCAACCATCCCGGCGATGCCGGCATGAAGGTGCAGGTATATGGTATGGCCAATCCCGACATCCAGCAAAAGCATTTGCTCAGTGCGCGCGGCATGCTGGAATTCGACGGCGTCAGCGGCGCCCTGCTGAAAACCAAGCTGGCGCATGCCGTCGATCCGCATCCGGCCCGCGCCACCATGCAGGCGCTGGATGATATGCACCGCCTGCACTTTGCCGGCACCACCATACGCTGGCTCTACTTCGTATCCGGCCTGGCCGGCACGGCGCTGATGGCGACCGGCGCCATTCTCTTCATGGTCAAGCGCCGCCAGAAATCGCTGCGCGAATTCGGCGACAGCACGCAGCGCTTCTACCGCATCTGCGAGGTGCTGAACCTGGCCGCCATCGGTGGCCTGGTGCTGGCCTGCATCGGCTACCTGTGGGGCAACCGCATGCTGCCGGTCAAGCTGCATGAACGCCATGACTGGGAAATCGCCGTCTTCTTCAGCGTGTGGCTGGTGGCGCTGCTGCATGCGCTGCTGCGTCCTTCGGCCCAGGGCTGGCGCGAACAGCTGCTGCTGGGCGGGGCGATGTGCCTGTCCCTGCCGCTGCTGAACTGGATCACGGCAGGCCAGCACCTCTTCGGCTACTGGCTCAATGGCGACGTAGAACGCGGCAGCGTGGAACTAGTGACGGTGGTCTGCGGCCTGGGTCTGCTGTATGCCGCCCGCAAGGTGGGCAGCCGCATCGCGGCGGCATCGGCCAAAGCGCAGGCCAAGGCCAGCGCCGTACTGCAAACGGAAAGGGCAGGAGCATGATGGGATTCACAGCAATGGCATTGGCCGCCCTGGCCCTGTCCTTTTCCGGCATGAGCGCCCTGGCGCTGGCCATGGACCGCCACCACCAGCAACTGCGCCAGCGCGACGTGGCGCCGCGGCTGCGCAATATCCTGCGCGTGCTGGGCGGCATATTGCTGGCGATGGCACTTTTGCCCTGCATCGATTTGTGGGGCGGCGGCGCAGGCATCGTCGCCTGGGCTGGTTTTCTGACGGCCGGCACTCTGCTGCTGGCCGTCCTGCTGCCCTATGCCCCTAGGCTGGCTGCGGGTTTGGCGGCATTTTCCCTGGCTTACGGCTTGTGGATAAGCTTGTTGGTAAGTACTGGAACAAGCGCTGCATAAGCGTGGGATAAGCGGCGTACAAGTCCGCTTATCCCGTGCATAAGTCAGTGTATAAGTCTGTGAAAAACGTGTGATTAGCCTGTGATTCGCAGTGGAAAAGCCAGTGGATAAAGCTTGGATACTGCGTGAATAAGCCGGGATAACTCACACGGAAATGCGTGTTT
This sequence comes from Massilia sp. BJB1822, assembly GCF_013369485.1. GTDB lineage: Bacteria > Pseudomonadota > Gammaproteobacteria > Burkholderiales > Burkholderiaceae_D > Rugamonas. The sequence continues at coordinate 380,543 of NZ_JABWEB010000001.1, read as the reverse complement.
CGAACTTGCTGCGGAAAGTGGAAAAGTAGGTTTTCACATTGCGCACATTGGTTTGGGTGGCGAACAAGCGATGCGCCAGCGCGTGATAAGCCGGCATATCCGCCACCTGCAGCACCAGCACAAAGTCCGGCCCCGGCGACACGCGATAGCACTGCAGCACCGCCTCCTCCTTCGCCACATGGGCTTCGAATTCCTCCATGCGCTCGGCCGCCTGCACATCCAGCGTGATCTCCACGATGGCCGTCAGGCGCGCTCCCACCTTATCCGGCGCCACGATGGCCACCTGGCGCTCGATAATCCCGCTCTCGGTCAGCTGCTTGACCCGCCGCAGGCAGGTAGGTGGCGACACATGCACGGCCTGCGCCAGCTCGCTATTCGTCAGCGAGGCGTCGTTTTGCAGGGCATTGAGAATGCGGCGGTCGATTTCGTCGAGATTGGGTAATGAATTCATAAAAAATTTCGAATGAGATGAAATAATATTTCACGCATGGTAGTGTATGAAATATTATTTCACGAAATGCGAAACTCTGAACGCATATTTCATTCCAACTCAACTACGATGGCTCCATTGTCAATTTCTTACGAGCAGAGGCCATCATGTGCGGAATCGTCGGCGCAGTCGCGCAACGCAATATCACCCCAATCCTGGTTGAAGGCCTGAAACGCCTTGAATACCGCGGCTACGACTCCTGCGGCGTCGCCCTGCACGTGGACGGCCAGTTGCAGCGTTCGCGCAGCACTTCGCGCGTGGCCGACCTGGAAAAGCAGATCGATGAAGTGGGCCTGAAAGGCTTCACCGGCATCGCCCACACCCGCTGGGCCACCCACGGCGCGCCAGCCTCGCACAACGCCCACCCGCACTTCTCGCCCAGCTCCGACAACGCCCGCATCGCCCTGGTCCACAACGGCATCATCGAAAACCACGACGAACTGCGCGCCGAACTGACGGCCCTGGGCTATGTGTTCCAGAGCCAGACCGACACCGAAGTGATCGCCCACCTGGTTGACCATATGTACAACGGCGACCTGTTCGAAACCGTGCAGCAAGCCGTCAAACGCCTGCACGGCGCCTACGCCATCGCCGTCTTCAGCCGCGAAGAACCGCACCGTGTTGTCGCTGCGCGCCAAGGCTCGCCGCTGATCGTGGGCCTGGGCCAGGGTGAAAACTTCGTCGCTTCCGACGCCATGGCGCTGGCCGGTACCACCGACCAGATCATCTACCTGGAAGAAGGTGACGTGGTGGACCTGCAGCTGGGCCGCACCTGGATCGTCGACGTCAACGGCAAGCAAGTGCAGCGCGAGGTGAAAACCGTGCACGCCCACACCGGCGCCGCTGAACTGGGTCCATACCGCCACTACATGCAGAAGGAAATCTTCGAGCAGCCACGCGTGGTCGGCGACACCCTGGAAGGCGTCACCGGCATCATGCCCGAGCTGTTCGGCGACGGCGCCTACAAGGTATTCAAGGAAGTGGATCGCGTGCTGATCCTGGCCTGCGGCACCAGCTACTACGCCGGCCTGACCGCCAAATACTGGATCGAATCCATCGCCCAGCTGCCGGTCAACGTCGAAATCGCCAGCGAATACCGCTACCGCGACAGCGTGCCGAATCCGAAAACCCTGGTCGTTACCATCTCGCAAAGCGGCGAAACGGCCGACACCATCGCCGCCCTCAAACACGCGCGCGAACTGGGCATGGAACACACGCTCACCATCTGCAACGTATCCACCAGCGCCATGGTGCGCGAATGCAAACTGGCCTACATCACCCGCGCCGGCGTTGAAGTGGGCGTGGCCTCGACCAAGGCCTTCACCACCCAGCTGGCCGCCCTGTTCCTGCTGACCCTGAGCCTGGCCCAAGTCAACGGCCGCCTCAGCGAAGAACAGGAAGCGCAGCACCTGAAAGCCATGCGCCACCTGCCATCCGCGATTTCGTCGGTACTGGCGCTGGAACCGCAGATCATCGCTTGGGCCGAAGAATTCGCGCGCAAAGAAAACGCCCTGTTCCTGGGCCGCGGCATGCACTACCCGATCGCCCTGGAAGGCGCGCTGAAGCTCAAAGAGATTTCTTACATCCACGCCGAAGCCTATCCAGCCGGTGAACTGAAACACGGCCCGCTGGCCCTGGTGACGGAAGAAATGCCGGTCGTGACCATCGCCCCGAACGACGCGCTGATCGAAAAGCTGAAATCGAATATGCAGGAAGTGCGCGCGCGCGGCGGCCAGCTGTATGTCTTTGCCGACGTCGATTCCCGTATCACCTCAGGCGACGGCGTGCACGTGATCCGCCTGCCGGAACACTACGGCCACTTGTCGCCGATCCTGCACGTGGTATCGCTGCAGCTGCTGGCTTACCACTCCGCGCTGGCGCGTGGCACCGATGTGGATAAGCCGCGTAACCTGGCGAAGTCGGTGACGGTGGAGTAAGGCAGAGGGATTTGGCTGATTGAAAACAATAAAGTCGGTCGGAAAACAATAAAGTTGGTCGGGCTAGTGACGTGCCGCTTGGGGGTAAGCCCGCCCAAGAAAAAATTTCAGATTAAACCGTTGTGGTGGGATCTGTGATTAAAGTAGGCCGACAATCTCTTTTACTAATTTACCTTCTTCATCAAAAACACCCAAGCGTTGCCCCTTCTCCCGAGCTTGCACTGCCACGTCAAATAGTGTAAATGCTCGACGCATGATATCAATCTTACTGAGCTTATGTTCGGCCAATTAGAAACGCAAGACCGGTGCGTCTCAATGTTAAAGGAGCTTGCTAGGATGTGTCCCAACGTGCTTAGCTTACAGAACCGTCGTAAACTTGATTCTTTGAAAAGAAATTAATCTTTGATTACTTGGAGTAGCTCGGACTTGTTCAGACACTGGTTGTCAGATGGATTAGGTTGCTGCAATGAGTGGACGCGATGCGCCGGAATGGCTGGGCACGATAGACCGGAATCGGTGGGCACGATGGACCGGAATACCCAAGGAACAACACCAACTTCGCTTCGCGTGACCAGATATGGCCGAGGGAATGCCGACAATGCTCGCGCCGCAGTCGCCACTTTCCGTGCAGCAGGCGGAGGTTGGTGAATGGCATGTTAATCGCACTGGGATAGGCTTGCTAGCCTATCCCAACACCAGTATGTCGACGATGAGGTCGGTGAGGGGACCTTGGCTGGCTGGGCTCTCAATGCCGCTTTGGGCCGCGAGTACCAGGATGCGCTCTGGCGCGAATGGTGTCGTCGTTCATCGACAAGAGCCTTGCTTTGCGAGCTTTGAACGATCTCTCCGAAGAAACCTCGGTCGAATTCGCTTTCATATTGGTTACATGATAATCGACTCGATGACTGCCGGTGGATGCGATAATAATATCGCCAGTCTTGGTGGTATAAAGAGGAATTTTCAATTCATATAGAAGGTCGCGAATTTCTTGTCGAGGATGGTCGTGATGATTATCGTAGTTGCTAGTGCAAATCGCCACTGAGGGGTTAACTGTTGATTTGCGTTGAAAATTGACCCACCTTCCCCACGAATTTGCAACGGAATCTGACCCACGTTCATAGCACAATCGTTCCTGTCCTTTTGGCAGGAGATCGGAGTGATCGACGTGGCTTTACTCGGCATAATTCGACGCTGGCACCTTCGTGACCAGATGCCTCTCCGGGAAATCGCGAGGAGACTGGGCATTTCTCGCAATACCGTCCGGCGATATCTACGGTCGGAAACCACAGAGCCCTCCTATGCGGAGCGGCGATCATCAAGCGTCTTAGACAAGTATTCGGTGCAGCTTTCAGCCTGGCTAAAGGCCGAGGCAAGCAAGCCCCGCAAGCAGCGACGCAATCTAAAGCAGCTCCATCTGGATCTTAAGGAGCTGGGGTATGAAGGGTCATATGACCGCGTAGCCGCATTTGCCAGGCAGTGGAAGGTGGGTCAACTGGAGTGGGTCAATTCCGCGAGCAAACGAACACATGGATCACCTGTAGAAAGTAGGGAACGAAAATCTCCGTCGTCAAGCCCGCCACCAGCAAACTCATGATTGCGTATATCACGCCGAGCTGGGCGGACAAGGAATAGGCCCCCGAAGGTAACATCCTGCTGCCGCCTCGACTGTCTATCCGCGCAATGAAACCGGCAATGATCAGTCCGATGGCGATGCCACCCGCGTTCCATGCGAGACTTTGCGACAGGCTGGCGACCGAGATAGCCAGAACCGATAGCACCAGCAATGCAATGCAGACAATCGGCAGGCGCCCTGTGGCCGTAGCCCCGGCTTCCTTGCCGCGAAATTGGGTGGCCACGATGAAGGCCAGCAGTAGCGCTGCGGGCAACATTACCCAAAACGCTAGCCGCCACTGGCCGCTCTGCGCAAAAATGCCACCGATAGCCGGTCCACCAAGTGTCGCCACGCCCCACATGCCTGAAACCAGCGCCATCGCTCTAGGCCACAGGTGCGAATCGAACACTACCCGGATCAGGGCATAGCTGAGCGCGAACAGTACGCCGCCACTCGCCCCCTGCACCGTACGGCCTGCCAGCATGATGGGCATTGACGGCGCCAAGGCGCAGACCACGGCGCCAAGCGAGAACACGACCAAGGCAAGCAGATAGGTCAGGCGCGGCCCCATTGTGGCGATGAGCCGGGCAGAAACGGCCGATCCCACAATCGACGCCACGACAAACAACGTCGTGTTCCAGGCGTAGTAGGCCAAACCGCCGATCTCCTGAATCACCGTCGGCAGGATCGTCGTAACGATATAGATGTTCACTGCGTGCAATGCGACGCCCCCCGCCAGCGCGATAGAGCGCAAACCATTGCGTCCTTGGAGCAACTCACTCCATGAGGCTTGAGGGGTTGCTATCGAGGTCATATTTGATTCCTTAAGAATTGATTTATTCCATCATTCCAATAATTGATGGAATAATAGATAGATGATACTGTTACGTCAATAGAAATTCCGGACCGTCGCTATGAAGATGATTGACCCCGCCGCCAAGCCCCTCAACGGGCTAGCCGACCTTGCCAAGACGCTGGGTCATGCTCATCGCCTTGCCTTGCTGGAGGCCATTTTCCAACGTGAGAGTTCGGTGGAGCGCCTGACGCAACTCTCCGGCCTTTCCATCACCAATACATCCCAGCATTTGCAACAGCTCCGGCGCGCAGGCTTCGTCCAAACCCGCCGTGACGGCAAGCATGTCCTGTATCGGATCGGGACCGGACCAGTTGCCAATGTGCTCGCCGCCTTGCACGATTATCTCGACTTCCAGCAGGCAGAGATTCAGCGTGTCGTCTCAGGCAATGTTCACCACTCGGAACACCTGGAAGGTGTCTCTATCGAAGAACTGATCGCCAGGTTGGAGGAAGGTGTTCTGTTGCTGGATGTGCGCTCGGAGGAGGACTACGCCGCAGGACACATCCCTGGTGCAATCAATATCCCGACCGAGGCGCTAGAGCAGCACTTTGCCGAGCTGCCTCGCGACCAGGACATTCTTGCTTACTGCGGTGGGCGCTATTGCGTGCTTTCTATCCAAGCGGTTTCGCTGCTGCGGGAGAAGGGATTCAAAGCGCAACGTCTGGAGGACGGTTTTCCTGGATGGCAGGCTGCGGGCCTGCGTATCGAGGCGATGCGACGTTGACCCAGACTAGCACGACCATCAAATAAGACCAGGCTCGGTGCCGTCATCACGCGCTGCCGCTGCCGACCAGATTGATGCCGCGTGATCGAGATGGCGGCGATGGTTGTCGGTCGCGATGGCCACTTTTATCGCTGCATCGTGACCGGAGCGGCGGCAATGGCTTTTTGCAGCGTGGCGCCACTGCCTAGTTCGGTTTCCACCATTTCGACAAAGCGAAAGCCATGGGCCTCGTAGAATGGCTGTGCCCGTTCATTGGCGACCAGCCAGAGATGCGTCGCCCCCCAGACCCGTGCGCGCTGCTCGGCCTCGATCAGCAATTGCGCACCGATGCCCCTGCGCCATGCCGCCGGCGTAACGAAAAGGTCTTCGAGAATGGCTCGGCCCTCCTCCCCATCGACGATGACAGTCACAAAGCCCACGATCTCCCCGGCCTGCTCTGCAAGCGTGATGAAGGGCAGGTGAACTAGCGGTACGATGCGTGCTTCCGGCAGCGCCCTAAGCGCCTCGACATGGTCTCCCCATGCCAGCGAGGACTCTATTTTGAGCACGCCCAGCTTGTCGAGATCGTAGGCTTCGGCCGAACGCAGGAAGATATCCATACTCATTATGTCTCCATTATTTCGCCGGGTATGTCACCGGCATGTCCATCGATAATTGGCATCAGTCAGCCGCCCTCGGATTCTCAGGCGGTAAACGCCCCTGCTCCCAAGTCCTCACTCAGCAGCCGCAGCCAGACCGATCCATCGCCAATAAGGTACTACTTCGTCTGGCCGGTCGATCTGCGCCGCACTGTCAGATAAAGTTTTGTCAGGCAACTCAGGTCAGACGGGCGCTTTCCTCATTACTCCCCCTGCCGGGAACCCTTCCGGTAGTCAGTGGGACTACTGCCAGTCCAATGCTTAAAGGCGCGGCAAAAGCCCGTGGCATCTGAGAAGCCTAGATCAAACGCCAGCGTGGCCACGCCCGTGTTTAAATTGGTCAGCCGATGGACGGCGATATCCCGCCGCAGTCCGTCCTTCACCAACTGGAAATGCGTTCCCTCCTCTGCAAACCGTCGGTTGAGCGTGCGCACGGAAGTGTGCAGTGCCCGCGCCAGATCCTGTATGGTTGCCGATAGCGCGATGTTCTGCTCAAGATATTCGCGCGTTTTTGCGGTAATGGAGCCGGGATGAAACGCGCTGAAGGTCCAGTCTTCCGGCGCGCGTTTCAGGAACGCCCATAGCTCGTGCTTCTCGCGTTTGAACAGCTCTGAGCAATCCTGGTACAAGAAGAAAATGCTCGTCATGCTGGCATTGAAGTTCACCTCGCCGGGGTACAGAAAAGCATAGTCCTCCGCATGCCTCGGCCTGGCAAAGCTGAACTCGATCCGGTGCAGGCTGATCTCCCTGCCAAGCAGCCACGATGCGATGCCGTGAATCAGCTTCATCATTAGCTCATGCCCTAGTGGCGTGACTGGCGTGCCGGACGTCCTTTCCACCAGAGCCAGCCGCACCAGATTGCTTTTCGTTGAGATCTGCAGCCGGTAGTCATCCAGCAGCAGATTCCAAAAGCGGACGAAACGATTTAACGCCACCAGCACCGTCGGCGCGTCCAGCAAGCTGAGCATCAGGTACTTCAAGGTGCCGGTCCGGATCGGCCTGGACCACAGTCCCAGCATCTCATCATCGAGTGTCGCCGCCACCGTTCTGTACAGCGCAACGTATTGCTGGCGCGTCAGCCGTGCATCAGGCTGGGTAAGCAGGGACTGGGGAATGGCGGCGCTTGCGAGTGCTTGCGCTGCCGCGTCTTCCCCGTGACGGGTGCGAATGAAGTGCAGCATCCCGTGCAGGAAGTGCGACGAAACGGTAAGAGAACTTTGCCAGGACAGTTTCATGGTCCTTTAATTATGGCGCATTTTGCATATAAATTGGCGCGATGTGCCAATTTCTATCCAGCCACCTCCCTATACTGAATCTGTAAATCCTACGGTGCCTGCAGATTGCAATGGCCGCCGTGTGGCGTATTTTGCCAATCGATTTCTGCATATCCTCGTTATCAAAAAGGAGCATGGTTTGAATTCAAGACGTATTGTCGTGACAGGCATGGGTGTGGTGTCGCCGTTGGGATGTGGAGTTGAGGCCGCCTGGGGACATCTCCTGAATGGCCGCTCCGGATTAGTTGGCTTGCCTGACGAGGTCACGGAAGGGATCGCAGCCAAGGTCGGCGGCGTCGTGCCGGCGTTGACGGCAGATATTCCTTGGGGATTCGATGCGGCTCTCGCAGTCGAACCCAAGGACCAGAAGAAGATGGACCGGTTCAGCATGTTTGCCCTGACCGCCGCGCAGGAGGCTTTGAACCAGGCCCGCTGGCAGCCTGAAACTGACAGCGAACGTGAAAGGACCGCAACCATCGTGGCGTCCGGCATCGGCGGTTTTGGTGCCATTGTGGAGGCCGTCCGAGTCACGGATGGCCGTGGACCCAAGCGCCTGTCTCCTTTCACGGTTCCCAGTTTTCTGGCCAATATGGCGGCAGGACACATCTCCATCCGCCACGGCTTTTACGGCCCGCTCGGCGCGCCCGTTACCGCCTGTGCCGCCAGCGCACAGGCCATCGGCGATGCGGCGCGCCTGATCCGTGCCGGCGAAGCCGATATTGCCGTGTGTGGCGGTGCCGAGGCCTGCATCGACCGGGTCAGCTTCGGCGCATTCGCCGCTGCAAGAACCATGTCCACAAGCTTTAATGACCGCCCCACCCAGGCATCCCGCCCCTTCGATATCGAACGCGATGGCTTTGTCATGGGCGAAGGCGCCGGCATCCTGGTCATCGAAGAACTGGAGCACGCATTGCGCCGAGGCGCCGTTCCAATTGCTGAGCTGCTTGGCTATGGCACCAGTGCCGACGCCTACCATATGACTTCTCCGCCCGAAGACGGTGCTGGCGGACGACGGGCCATGGAGCTGGCCATCCGGCAAGCCGACATTGCACCGGAATTGATCGGACATTTGAACGCGCATGCGACGTCCACGCCGGTAGGCGACGTCAGCGAACTGGCGGCCATCAAGGCCATCTTTGGTGCAGGCCGAGGCCCAGCCGTATCGGCCACCAAGTCCGCGACCGGCCATTTGCTTGGGGCGGCTGGCGGCGTGGAAGCCATCTTCACCGTGCTTGCGCTGCGCGACCAGATGGCGCCTCCCACGCTGAACCTGGCGCAGCCTGATGCGGCAGCGGAGGGCATCGACATTGTCAGCGGATCGGCCCGCAAGATCGCGACGGACTATGCGCTCTCCAATGGCTTTGGTTTTGGCGGCGTCAACGCCAGCCTGCTATTCCGCCGGCTTTGATCCTGGCATGAAAAGACCGGGCGGCCTGATGTTGTCTCCCTCACACCGTGACGGTCACGCGCAGGAACGTGGCCGAAATCACGGTCTGATCCGGGCGTCCGCTCTGGTTGTGGCTGATGAATAACTGCTCCAGCTCGCGTTGCAGCTCAGCGTCCTTGCCATTTTTCGCCGCCGCCTCAAAGGCGTTCATCGTCGGCCCGTAATAGGCATGGAACAAGCCGAGGAACTCGGCCGGTGGGCCGGGATAGCGGAAGGTGAAGGTATCGCGCAGGAAGGCGATTTTGTCCGGCGCTATGCCTGCCGCGCCGAAGCGCTCCGTCACATTGCTTTCCACGCCCCAGGTCATCGGGCTGATGAAGCCTTCGGGCGGTGGCGGCGTGTAGGCGGCGCTGGTCTTGAGCAGTTGCGCGACCAGGGTCGGGTCGCCAGGAATCCAGTTCCCCATGACGATCTTGCCGCCAGGCTTGGTGACGCGCACCAGCTCCTTTGCCACGGCGAAGGGATCGGGCGCGAACATGGCGCCGAAACAGCTGATCGCGATGTCGAAGGACTTGTCGGGCAATCCCTGCAGATTGATGGCATCGCCTTCCTGGAAGCGCAGGTTCTGCAGGCCCGCTTCTTGCGCGCGGCGCTGGCCGGCTGCTACGAGGTTGCTGGCGATGTCCACGCCGAGCACGGAGCCGGCGAGCTTCGCCGCAGGCAGGGCGGTGGTACCATCGCCGCAGCCCAGGTCCAGGACGCGATGATCCTTGCTAATGCCAAGCTGCTCAACCAGAGCCGCTCCGCTTTCGCGCATGCTGGCCGCGATGCGCGTGAAATCGCCCTTTTCCCACAGGGCTTTGTTCGGGTTCATATGGGCCTCCAGACTGACTGGCGTTTGATAAGTTTAGTCAACAAGAGGTCATGTTTCCAGGCGGATGGAGCCGACCGCCCAGACTCATCAGTTTATTGCTTGCCCATGATGGCATCCAGCATCTGCTTCTGCGCTGCCGGTTTCGAATTGGGCGGGAAGCCGGCGATGGCAGCTTTGCCGTTGACGCTGCCGAGAATAAAGCCCGGGGTGCCGTGGATGCGCAGCATGGCCGCGATATCGTCGCTGGTTTCCATGGTTTTCCGCGCTTCGCAATTGGCGGTATCGGTGCTCTTCGCCTTGTAATTGCTACTGGTCATGATCTCACGCCATTCGGCGCCGGCTTTTGGGTTGCACCAGATGCTTCGCACGATATTCGCGTTCTCCGGGCTTTTATTCAGCGCGGTCGGCAGGATGTAGACGGTGGCGTTGTACTCCTGGCTGTACTTTTTCAGGTTGGCGTCAAAGTCGCGGCAATGCGCGCAATCGAAGGCGTCCACCACGACCACCACGCGGCGTTTGGCATCGCCTAATTTGTAGCTCATCTCGGCATCGAGGGGCAGCTTGGCGAGGATATTTTGCTTGTCCAGCTGGAGCTGGGCGGCATCGCCTTGCACGAGGACGAGATCCTGTCCTTTGACTTCGCTCCAGCCATTGTTCTGCACGATGTAATCGAGCCCCTCATGCACGTAGAACATATGGCTGCGCGTCGTCGGGTTGAGTGCCTTGTACATGCCGGGTACGGCGGTTTCCCGCAGTTCCACCGTTGAATACAGCACATCTCCCGCCTTATGGCGCTTCATTGCCGGGGAATTTTTTACCAGTTCTTTGGTTTCCGATAGCCCGGCATGTGCCAGCGCCATGGTGAAGCCAAGCGAAACGAGGACTGCGGCGTAACGAAACTGCAAATTCTTCTCCTTAATAGCGTGTGCATGAAACCGAGTTGGCAAATCGCCCGGTGCGAACAATACAACTCCCTGCCTGCGGGCGCAAATAAAACGAATCGGGCGCTTAAGTGCTTCGTCCGAAGCTTGTACTTGCTTGACGCAACATGACTGATATCGCATGATTGTCAAATAAGTCATAAAATAATGCTCATGCCTGTCGTCTCGATTCCCGAACCCCGCGATACTTTTCTGAGTGATTTGGCGCGGCGCGCGGCATTCTCGGCAATCGTGTGCGGACTCGCCGCATTGCCAATGGCCGCGCGCGCCCAGGAGCAAGATGCCGCAAGCCAGACGGTTGTCGTCAGCGCTACTAAGGAGCCCGTCGTCAAAAAGCTCGATAAGACGGTCTATGACGTTTCCAATATGGCGCGGGCGGTGAACGGTACCGGCCAGGATGTGTTGCAATCGACTCCCGAGGTATCGGTAACGGCTGACGGGCAAATTTCGGTCAAGGGGAATGCCCAGGTCACGGTCCTGGTCAACGGCAAGCCGACGGCGATGCTGTCGGGCGCGGGCGAAGAGCGGGCGGTGGCGCTGCAGACCATGAGCGGCGCCGACATTGCCAGCGTTGAAGTCATCACCAATCCCTCGGCGGCCTACAACGCCAATGGCGGTGCGATCCTCAATATCGTGTTGAAGCGAAACCGCAAGCCTGGCGCGCACGCGCAACTACAGGGCAGCGCTGCGGATCAAGGCTTATGGAATGTCGCTGCCTCGGGCGATATGACGAGAGACAATCTCAGTGTGCAAGGCAAGCTGGCATATCGCCGCGACGGCACGCGGAAAATCCGTGAATCGGCCGTCGATTGGAATAATCCCCTCACCGGCCAAACCGGAGAAACGCGGCAGGCCTCGGAAGTATTCATCCATCGCATCGTCCGAAGCGCCGCGCTGGGCATCGATTACGCGTTGAGCGACACCGATAGCCTCGGCCTGTCGGCCCGATATAACGACCGCCGCTCGCGTCCCTTGTTCGACGTCCTCAACGAGAACCGCGCGGGCGCCGAAGAAACGCTTTACCACCGCATCTCCTACGGTCCCAACGAGCAATCCGACGACAGCGCCAGCCTCAGTTACAGCCACCAGGACAAGACCACGGCGCTCAAGGCCATGCTTCAGCACAGCGGCACGCGCGGCTTGATCGACAAGTCCTATCGCGACGTCTTCATCGCACCGGCACGCGCCACCGGCTACAGCCGTGGCGCTACCAGGACGGTGCGCCGCCTCAACCAGGCCACCGTCGATTGGAGTCAGTCGTCTGCGCTTGGCCAGTGGGGCATGGGCCTGGATATCCAGGATAAGCTGGACGACCTCTCCAACTATCAAGCCGCCGTCGATCCTTTGACCGGCGCCGAGACGCCCGACCCCGAGACGAGCAATGGCTACGCCGTGAAGACGACCCTGAGCGCCGTCTATCTGACCGACAAGATCAGGCTTGGGAAATGGGAAGCGCTGCTGGGCGGGCGGGCCGAACGCATTGCGCTGCGGGTGAGTCCAGCGCAGGGCCGCATGCAGACAGCGCATTGGCAGGCATTCAATCCCAGCCTGCACCTGCAATATGCGTTCAGCGACAGCACCGACATAACCTTCAGCTATCGCCGCAGTCTCCAGATGCCCGATCCGCGCGACCTCAATCCGTTCACCACGTATATCGATGCGCAAAATCTGAGCCGCGGCAATCCCGGCCTCAAGCCCCAGCTTCTGAATTCATGGGAGGTCGGCAGCAACGCGGAGGCGGGGCAGCTCAGCGGCAGCTTGAGCGCCTTCTACCGCGCCAGCCGCGATACGGTGACCGATGCGCGCAGCTTTGCCGACAATGTGCTGGTCACGTCGAAGCAGAATGGCGGACAAGCCCGCTCGGCCGGCGTAAGCGCCTCTCTCGACTGGACGCCCGATGCCCGGCTGCGTCTGGGCGTGGACGGCGGCGCTTATCGCGTGGTGCTTTTCTCGCCCGATCTCTCCAGCCTGGTGCGCCAGTCTGGCGTCTCGTCTTACCTGAACTTCAGGGCCGCTTACAAAGTAGGATCAGACGATGTCTCGCTCGACGCGCATAGCCAGTCGGCCGGCATAACGCCGCTCGGCCGCTATGGTGCGACCAGCAGCGTGAACCTGAGCTGGAAGCGCCAACTGAGCAAGACGCTCAGCCTGACCGTCAACGCCAACGATATTTTCGATGGCAGCCGGCGCAGCTATCGGACCGACGCCAGCACATTCCGTCAGGTGGGTTTCGATCATTTTGTTGCGCGGCGCATCTACGTGGGTTTTGTGAAAAAGATCGAGTGAGGGGGCAACGTAGGCTTCTCAAGCCCGCTCGGAGATTTCGATCAGGTTCAGATCCGGATCGCGCACATACACGGAACGGATCGGCCAGTTTGCGCCCGTGCGCAGTACCGGACCTTCTTCGATGGCCACGTTCTCCGCGTGTAAGCGGGCAATGACTTCATCCAGCGGAATTGCGGCGATAAAGCACAGGTCGAGCGAGCCTGGCGTCGGCGTCTGCGCCTTGGGCAGAAACTCTTTGCCGTACTCGTGCAGATTGATTTTTTGCGCGCCGAACTTGAAGGCGACGCGGCCCGCGCCGAAAGTCTCCAGTTGCATGCCCAGCACGCGCGTGTAGAAATCGATGCAGCGTTCCTTGTCGCGCGTGGTCAGGACGAGGTGGTCAAGATGGTCGATCATACTCAGCGTTGTCTCCGTTTTTTCGTTTTTGGCTCCGCCGTCTTCGGCGATACATCCAGGATCAGCTGGCCGAAAGCCTGGGCCGCCGGGGTTTTTTCCTCACTGCTGCAGATCAGCGCGAAACTGGCTTTCGGCAGCGCGGGCAGGCCGTAGCAGCCATCGACGATGCGCATGCCCTCTTCCACGTCTTCCCGCGGCAGCACCGAAACGGCCAGGCCCGACAGGATGGCCGCGCTGATGCCTTGCTGGCTCGGCGAGGTGAACACGGTTTGCCACTGTACGCCAATTTCGTCCAGCGCGCTGATGCCGACCCGGCGGTTGATGCAGGGCGAGGGAAAGAAGGCCAGGGGCACGGGGCTGCCTTTCGCCAAATCAAATGACTCGGCGGCGACCCACACCAGCTGCGTTTGCCGGATGCGCGTGCCTTCTTCGCAATCGCCCGGCGTCATGATCACGGCAAGGTCCAGCTCCCCTTCCCTGACCAGGGCGCGCAGATCGAGCTGCATATTGACGCGCACGTCGAGGCGCACCGAGGGGAAGGCGCGGCCGAACTGGCATAGCAGGGAAGGCAGGCGGTCGCCGACGAAATTCTCCGGCGCGCCAAAGCGCACCTCGCCCGAGATGGGCGAAGGCCGGAAGCGCTGGCCCAGGGCATCCAGGGCCAGCAAGATCTGCTGCGCGTAAGGCAGCAGGTCCTCGCCATCCTCGGTGGGCGTCAGGCTGCGCGTGGTCCGCTGCAGCAATGGCCGGCCAAGCTGCTCTTCGAGCCGGCGGATCTGGTGGCTGACGGCCGACTGTGTCAGGTGCAGGCGCTCGGCGGCGCGCGTAAAGCTGCCCGTCTCGTGGACGGCGACGAAGGTGCGCAGCAGGGCGGGGTCCAGATTCATGGCGTCCGGTCGGGAAAGATTAATGAAGATTAATAATAAATTATACGAAATTAAATCATTTGTGGCATGAGTCGATCTCGCCCAGAATCGCTCTCTCTTTCCGGCCGCTTTTGCAGTCCGGATGCCATGAACCTGTGATGGGAATTCCCTGATGACTCTCTCTTCCTCCCGAAGAAATTTTTTTGCGCTGGCATCGGTCAGCCTTGCCGCGCTGATGTTTGGACTGGAAATTTCCAGCGTGCCGGTCATCCTGCCGACGTTGGAACACCTGCTGCACGGCGACCTCAAGGATATGCAATGGATCATGAACGCCTACACCATCGCCTGCACCACCGTGCTGATGGCGGCTGGCACGCTGGCCGACCGTTATGGACGCAAGCGCCTGTTCCTCCTTACCTTGTTTTGTTTCGGCCTGACCTCGCTCATTTGCGGCCTGGCGGTGAGCATGCCGGTACTGATCGTCAGCCGCTTCCTGCAAGGCATGAGCGGCGGCGCCATGGTGATCTGCCTGCTGGCGATTCTGTCGCACCAGTTCCGCGAAGAGCGCGAGCGCAGCCGCGCATTCGGCGTGTTCGGCATCGTGTTCGGCGCAGGTCTGGGCTTCGGTCCGCTGATCGGCGGCGCCATCGTTGCGCTGCTGAGCTGGGAATGGGTGTTTCTGGTGCACGTGCCGCTGACGGTGCTGACTCTGTTTTTGGCTTTTTCCGGCGTGCTGGAATCGCGCGACCCGGAAGAAAAGCAGCTGGATCTGGCCGGCATCGTTGCGCTGTCGCTGGCGGTGTTTGGATTGACCTACTTCATTACGCAAGGACCGGACATCGGCTTCGCCAGCCCTACCGGCATGGCCATTCTCGGTGCGGCCATATTCTGCCTTGTGCTCTTCCTGTATGTGGAAAAGACCGTTGCGCATCCGATGTTCGATTTCTCCGTCTTCAGGATTCCCGCCTTTTCCGGCGCGCTGCTCGGCTCCATCGGCATGAATTTCAGCTTCTGGCCGCTGATGATTTATCTGCCGCTGTATTTCCAGGCCGTGCTGGGTTACGGCGTCGTCGATGCGGGCCTGGCGCTGCTGGCCTACACCTTGCCGACCCTGATCGTTCCGCCCTTCGCCGAACGCCTGTCCTTGCGCTACCGGCCGGGCGTGGTGATTCCGGTGGGCTTGTTCACGCTGGGACTTGGCTTCATGCTGATGTGGCAGGGTAGCGGCCTGGAACATGCCGGCTGGCTCAGCATGTTGCCCGGGTGCCTGATCGCCGGCGCCGGACTGGGCTTGACCAACACGCCGGTGACCAATACCGCGACCGGTGCGGTGCCGGGAAACCGGGCCGGCATGGCCTCGGGCATCGATATGAGCGCGCGGCTCATCACCCTGGCCATCAATATCGCCGTGATGGGTTTTTTGCTGTTCGAAAGCGTGCTCGCTTATCTGCGTGAGCACATGCCAGCAGGCATGGCGGCGGCCCAGCTGCGCAGTACCGCCAAAGCGGTCGCCGCGGGCCGGCTGGATGCCGCCGGCCCCCTGACCCAGCCGGCGCTGGCGCAGGGCTTCGCTGTCTTGATGCTGTATGGCGGCGCCGGCGTGTGGATTCTCGCGGCGCTGAGCTTTCTCATTTTCCGCTCGCGCAATACGGCGGTGCCATGCGGAGATTCAATCGGCGCCGGCAGGGAAGGCGGCAGCGCCTGCATCGCGCGGTCCCTGCCCGAGGTAGGGCAGCAGGCTGACTAGGCCAAGGAAGGCCAGCGCGACGCCGACCCACAGCGGCGAGCGCAGGCCATAGCCGGCGGCAATCCCGGCGCCGCCGGCCCAGGAGCCGACGCTCAGGCCGATATTGATGACGGAGGTGTGCACGGTATTGACCAGCGGCCCGGGATGCGCCGTCCGCATCACGCGGGCAATGATGGCGGGATTCATCGACATGCCGACCAGGCCGGTCACGATCAGCAGCACGATGCTGACGCTCTGGTTGTGCGCGAAGACGGCGAACAGTGCCAGGCTCGACCCCAGCACGATCATGCCGCCCACCATGATGGGAATGGTGTACTGGTCGGCAAACCGGCCCACCACGCCGTTGCCCACCACGTTGGCGATGCCGTAGACGCCCAGCAGCCAGGGAATCGACGATGCGGGGAAGCCGCTGATCTCGGTCAGGATCGGCGTGAAGTAGCTGAAGGCCGCGAAGATCGCGCCGATGATCAGGGCGCTGCTGGCATACGCCGCCCACAGGTGGTGGTTGCGGAACTCGCGCAGCTCCTCGCCCAGGCTGACCGTGTCGGATGCCTGGGAACGCGGCACCAGCAGCGCGATGAGCGCCATGCACAAGCCGGCCAGCACCACCACCAGCCAGAAGCTGGCGCGCCAGCCGTAGTGCTGGTCGATCAGCGTGCTGACCGGCACGCCCACCACGCCGGCCAGCATCAGGCCGCCGATCACCACGGCGGCGGCGCGGCCGCGCGATTGCGGCGGAACGACGTCGGCGCAGATCGCCAGCGACAGGCCAAAGCAGACGGAACCGGCCACCCCCGTGGCCAGCCGCGCCACGGCCATGAATTCATAGCTGGTGGCCGAGGCGGCGGCGGCCTGGGCGAGGGCGTACAGGCCCAGCAGCCACAGCAGTCCTTGCTTGTTGGGGATGCGCAGCTTGAGCAGGCCGATGGTGAACAGCGGCCCGCCGATCACCATGCCCATGGCGTAGAGCGAAATCAGATAACCGATCTGCTCCAGCGGCTGGCCCATGGCCTGGGCCAGCGATGGCATCATGCCCGCCACCATGAACTCGGACGTGGTGATCGAAAAGATCGTCAACCCTAAAATGAAAACAAGCAAAGGCATATACGGCTCCTGACTGGACTGCTGTGTGCTGTTAGCGGGAAAGAACCGCAGTTGTTCCCGGCATGAAAACGCTGTCCGCAATTTCGCCGGCAAAGAAGTTCGGGAAATCGCGCACCGACTGATGCTGCGGGTCGCTGCCCGTCACCATGCGCAGCAGATGGTTGCCGCCGGCCTGCAGGTAGAAGACCGAGGGCGCCTTGCCCGGCCGCTCCACCACCCAGGCATCGGCCTCCTGGCCCAGCACGGTGTGGCGGCCGTCGTGGCGCGCCTCGCCGTCGACCAGGATGGCCTGCGGCAGGAACAGTTCATGGAAGGGCGTCACCTCATCGGGCAAAGCCGTTTCGTACAGCTGCACGCCCGCCGCCGCGGTTTCCCTGGCATATGCCACTTTCTGCTTGCGGCTTTGTTCGCGCCGGGCGTCGCCGATTTCCGACATCCAGAGCCGGTGGCCGGTTTCCTTCTCCGACCAGGGGTTGAACAAGCCGTCGATGCGGCAGATATTGCGGCCGTAATCGAACCAGCAATAGCCGGAGGTGATCTGGTCCTCCTCCTGCATCGGCGTCCAATACGAGACATAGGCGCTGCTCCATTGCAGGGGCAGCAGCGGCGGCGTGGCGTGTGCGGGCATGGCTTCTCCTTAGCGGCCGAGGGCGTAACCGAGGCTGGCCATCAGCGCATCCTGCAGCGGCGGCAAGTTCTTGCGGCGGGCATCGAAGCTGGCGGTCAGTTCCTCATTGCTCAGCCCAATGCGCTCGCTCACGGTTTCGAACCACAGGCGGCTGCTGTTGGCGTGTTCCTTGAACAGCTGCACCAGCGGCACGGCGCGCGCATTGAAGTTCTCCAGCGCAGCGGGCACGCCGGCGTCGGTATTCAGGGTCTTCGCCAGCAGCAGGGCGACCACTACCGCCATCGTCGTGCCGTGGCCGATCGAGAAGTGGCCGGTTTGCAGCGCATCGCCGATCAGCACGAACTTGCCGTCATAGGCTAGATCGTGGCTGAGGGTCATGAAATTGCGCCAGCCTTGGCCTGGCTGGCTGAGCAGCTCATGCCCGCCCAGTTCGGCCTCGAAGACCTTGGCGATATAGGCGGCGGCGTCGCGCTCGGAGCGCGCTTCCAGCTCGGCGCGGGCAAAACTCTCCTCGCTGCACTCGACGACGAAGGTGCTCATCTTGTCCGAGTATTTGTAGGAATGGCCGACGAAAATGCCGTGGGCGCTGCTGCGGAACACCAGGTTCATCTGGTCGAACAGCTGGGTGGTGCCGTACCACATGTATTTATTGCTGCCAAAGTCGACATGCGGCGCCAGCGCCGGCGGCAAGTCCAGCGTTTTGTAATTGAGGCCGTTGGCCACCACCACCAGGTCGTACTCGGCTTCCAGCTCTTCCTTGCTGGCCGGCGGCGTTTCGTAGCTGATCGGGATGCCGGCCGCCACGCATTTGGCGCGCAGCGCATGCACCAGGCCGCGCCGTTCGGCGCCGCACAGCGTGACGCCGGTGCTCATCAGGTTCGGCTGGTTATTGTGCACCAGCTTGAATTCTTCGAGGAATTGCGGATGCAGCTTTTCCGGCTCGTCGATATACGAGAGCGGATTGGCAGGATGGTGCGGTGGCCGTCCCGGCAGCACCACGCCCCAGCCCAGCACTTCATCCGGGGTGTTCTTTTCCACGATGCTGATATCCCAGCCAGGCTGCGACTTCTTCAGTTGGTTGGCAAAAATCAATCCTGCTGGTCCAGCGCCGATAACGAGAATCTTCATTAATTTACCCTTCCAAGTTTGTACCAAACGTTTTGTTTCTTCTGGATTTGCTGCAGCTCATCGTAGGGAACCGATGTGAAGTACAGTTTCTCCGCCATATCGGGCGGATAAACGCGGGGGAATTTCTTGTGCATATAGCGGGTGTACCGGGTCTGCAGGAAGAAAATCAGATTCGGGTTGCTCAGCGTTTCGTAGTTGGAGATCGCCATATCCTGCATGGCGTCGGCCTCCACCTTGCGCTGGCGCGTGAAGTCGGACAAGGCCAGGTCCAGCGCATAGCCATGCTTTTCCAGCAGCTTGATGAAGACGTGCACGTCTTCCAGCGCCATATTCATGCCCTGGCCCAGGAACGGCGCGGTGGCGTGCGCCGCGTCGCCGATCAGCAGCACATTGCCCTTGTAGTGGAAGGTGCTGGAGCGGACATTGATCAGGTCGTTGCTCGGCAGGGCGATGTACTGCTCCATCAATTCCTTGCGGCTGGCCGGCGGCAGCATGCTGAAATAGCGGTTGAAGAAATCGGCCATGGCTTCCGGGTTCTGCGTCGCCAGGCTGGGCGTGCCGGTGTAGGGCAGGCAGATGGCGAAGCTGATGCTGCCGTCCGGGATGGTGGCGGCGCGGCCGGCAAACAGGCCGCGCGAATCCATGCCGAAGAAGTACAGCAGATCCTTGCGGAAGCCGAGCGCTTCGGCATTCGGCAGCACCACCGTCTTGTAGCCGTGGCGGAAGAAGGTCTGCTTGAACTCGAAGCGCCGCATGCTGCTTTGCATGGCGCGCCGCACCGCCGAGTGGGCGCCGTCGGCGCCGATGATCAGATCGCCATGCAGATGTTGTAGAGCGCCGTCCGGCCCCTGGATCAGCACGGTTTTCCGGTCCAGATCCACGTCCAGGCATTTATGCTCGAAGTGGTATTTCACCTTGTGCAGGGCGGCGTACTTGTTGAGCAGGCGCTGGAAGGCGTTGCGGTTCAGCGACAGGGGATACAGGCCTTCGAGCGGATGCAGCTCGCGCACCTTGTATTGGCCGCGCACGCAAAACGCCATGCCCACTACGGGTTCGCCGCACTGGTCCAGATCCTGCTTGCTGATGCCGGCCCCGAGCACCGCCTTGATGCCGCGCACGGTCATGCTGACGCCGATGGCGCGCGAATTGATCGGATCGGCCTTGGGATTTTCCTGCAGCGGATCGCTGCGCTTTTCCACAACCTGGACATGGTGTCCGCGTTGCGCCAGATAGATGGCGGTGAGGCTACCTGCCAAGCCGCCGCCGACGATGATGATTTTGTGCATTCAGGCCTCTCTTGACATCTTTCCCCGAGATAAATCGGTCAGTTGCTGATTAAAGAACTCCAACATTTCGATCGGCGCCAGGCCGACCACGCCCGCTTCCAGACTGCGGGCGTACTGCGCCAGCGCCAGGCATTTCTGCGCCAGCTGCTCGCAGCCCATGCTGTAGTCGCTGCTGATCTGGCTGCTGAGCGGCGTGGGCACGGGCGGTCCTGCATTGTGCCCGGGCAGGCCGGACGGCATATTCATCAGCGCGGCCGACAGGGGCCGCAGCAAGCCGGTCATGATGTCGATGGCCGCATTCATCAGGCGCGAGCGGCGCAGGCTGTCCAGCGGCTGCTGCGCGAAATGGTGGGCCATCAGGGCGAAGGTCAGCTCGTTGCAGCCCTGGTAGAGCTGCATCAGCGAACGCGTCCTGGGATCGGTCACGACATTGCAATCCGCGCGCGCTTCCAGCACCGGATTTTTCAGCGCCGGAATGGCCGGTTCGAACGGTTTTGCGCAGGCCGCGAACTTGCCGGCCAGGGTGCGCAGGCGCTGGAAATGCGAGGAGTCGAAATGCGGCGAGTCGACCGCCACGCCCTCCCCCTGTTCGGTGACGAAGTCGATGGCGAACAGCGCGCTGTCGCGGTCGCACACTTCCAGCTGGTAGCCGGGATAGGCGCGGTTGGTCAGCTCCTTCAGGAACAGGTGGTGCTCGCCGCCGCTCTTGCCGCCGCCGGCCGGGAACAGGTCCGACAGATCGGTCAGCGCCTGGCGGATGGCGATATAGAAGCTGGCAATGGACTTGCCCGGCGTCGGAATATAGTCGGGCCATTCGAAGCGCACGAAGCGGGCCAGCACATGCTCGGAGAACGGTTCGAAGGCGAATTCCGTGTCCAGGCCGAAGCGCTGCCGCGCCTCCTGCCCCAGCACGGGCACGCCGGCATAGAAGGGTTCGCCCAGCGCCATCAGCACATTGTTCACCAGCAGGTAGTGGATCATCTCCTCATGGGCGATTTCCAGCAGGGCGCCGCGCGCGCCGCTGTTGCGGCGCCGGTCTTCGCCGCCGCAAGCCAGTTCCAGCTCGGCCGGCAGCCAGCGCCCCGCTTTCACCTGTTGCAGCCCCTGCTCGTAATTGGGAATCGAATACGCGGCATACAGGTACTGCAGCATGAGCGACAGTTCCAGGTCGATGGCCTTCTTCAACTCTTCGACCAGCTCGCCTTTACAGCGGATGACGTGGGCCGTGCCGGCTTCCGGCTGCGCCGTCTTGGCGGCGGCCTCGACCTGGGTCAGGTATTTCAGGAACAGGCGCGATTTCGGCAGTGACAATTCGCGCGTGCTTGGCATGTAATAGCTTTTGTCGCGGTTTTGCGGATCGCACATCTGCCACATCAGGCGCGAATAGGTTTCGCACTTGCACTGGTCCGCCAGGCTGAACACCTTGTCCGACATGAAGGGATAGATCAGCTCGTAATAGCTCATCACATGCTGGTAGAGGAAGGCATAGTCGACCTGCTCGGCCGGCACCTCGTCCAGATGCCAGTCGTCGGGCAGCACGCGCACGCCGATGGATTGCGCATCCCGGCCTTCGCCCAGCATGATGCGGGTGGCGCCGGAACGGCGGCCCGTGATGCGCAGCTCGGCGTAGCCGCTTCCTTGCGCGGAAGGCTCCAGTTCCAGGGCCAGCATGTCGCTCTCCTGCGCCTGCACCGCCAGCGCCGGATGGACCGCCAGCGCGCCGCGGAAGCGGCTCTGCAGCGTGATGGTCTGCGGGAAATCGTGCTGCTTCTTCCGGTTCGGCGCTTCCAGATACAGCAGATTGCTGTCGGACTGCAGTACCCAGTCGGCTTCGTCCCACTGCGCCTGCGTGCTGCTCAGGCTGAGCGTGCCGGAGGCCGCCTCGGCGTGCTGCAGCGGCACATCGATGACGCCATGGTGGCGCCAGTAATCCAGGTACAGCTGCTCCGGGATGCGCGCCAGCAGCGCGCCGTCGGCGCCATGCAGCAGCAGGTCGCCCAGCGCCTGCTTGCCGCCCAGCGCATGGGTCGGATGCTGTTCCGACACGGCGCTGGCCGCGCGCGTGGTGAAGGGAATGGCGGTCGGCATATTCAGCGAAATGCGGTCGGCATGCACCTTCACCAGCACCGGTCCCAGACGGCTCTGGCGCGGCAGCAGCAGGCGACCGGCCGGATAGGTGGCCAGCTCATCGCGCCGCCATAGCCCGATGCTGCCGGCCAGGTCGTAAAACACTTGCGAATCGGGCTGCGGCGGCGTCGACATATTGAACAAGGCGTACTGCACCGTCAGCCCCAGCACATCCTCATCGGCCAGCGCTTCCTGCAAGGCGCGCAGGCTGGCCGGCAGCGCCGCCTCCTGGTTGAAGAGGAAATTCGCCTCCGCTTTGGCCACGGAAAACTGGAACACCCTGGAACGGCCGAATTCATCGTCCAGGAAATGCCCGCTGCGTTCCGTGATATGGCCGTGACCCAGCAGGCGCACCGAATGCGCCTGTGGCAGGTCGGCGCTGAACAGGCTGGGCGTATTCGCCGTAGCCTGCTTGCCGCTCAGCGTAAACTGGCCGGCGTAAATCAGCGTGCTGTCCGGCTCGGCCGGATTCTGGTCGACCCAGCGGGCGCGGTTGACGGTCGTGCGCAGATAGTCGTTGTAATGCCCCCATAAAGCCAGCTTGGCGCCGACCAGATTGTCTTCGGTATCGACAGCGCCTTCCTGCAGCTGAACGCCGGTGATTCTGGCGTTCTCCCAAGCAAAATGATTATTGCCGCAAGCGTTGTAGCCCGCCGCCTGGCTGAAAATGCCTTCCGGGTCCGGCTTGCCCGCGGCATTGAAGCGCGGCGCAAGCTGTTTCAGATGCGCATGGAATTCCGCCGGCGGCCGCTCCAGATCGAAAGGCTGGCCCGCGATCGATACCGTATTGCTGGCGATATCGATATGGCCGTGCGTATTGCGATTCGCAGTCGGCACATTGGCGCGGGCGAAGCCTCGGAAATGGAAGCGCGGAAAATCAAGAATGCTCATAGGCGCTCAGTTCGAGGAGGTGGCGAGCTTATCGTTAGTGCCAGGCTCTTCCGCAGCCTCGCTGATCCGTTCCAGCAGCAGATGGGTGGCTTGCCGCGCGCTGATCAGGCTGCCTTCCATCCAGCCGCAATGCTGGGTGTAGGCGTCCGAGCAGGAGATGATGCCGTCCGGGTGCAGCAGGACTGGCGGATGCTCCGCTTCCGGCTCCAGATAGAACTCGACGCCGTGCGGCCAGTGCTTGTAGAAATGCGTCTTGATCGGCGGCAGCGGCTGTCCATTCAGCGGCAAGACTTCTTCCAGGTGGCTGCGCACCCGTTCCAGGTACACCTCTTCGCCTTGCTCCAGACTGTCCCGCCAATACGTGGCGCTCTTGCTGTCGGTGTAGAACACCAGGTATTTGTCGCTCTTGAAGTAGATCTTCCGCAGAGGATTGTTAGCCATCAGTACTTTGTCGGTCAGGCCCAGACCCTGGAACCACGACTTGTCGAACGTCAGGAAGCCTTTGAACAAGGGCAGGGAATCGTATTTGAACGGACTCCAGGTGGCGGGGAAATCCAGATCCAGGCCGGCCATGGCGGACGGCGGGATGGCCATGATCAGATGGCTGGTGCGGTGCACCAGGGTATCGCCCATATGGCTGAAGGACAGCACATACTCGGCGCCGACTTTTTTCACCGACAGCAAGCGGTGCTCCAGCTGGAATTCCACGCCGCCGGACTGGGCTTGGCGTTGCAGCTGGCTCAACAGCTCGCTGTAGCCGTCGGTGGCATAGCGCCATTGGTTGGCGGCATTCTCGGTAAAGTTTTGCGTTTCGGGGTGCTTTTTGATGATGTCGTAAGCCATGCCGGCTGTGACGATCGGCAGCAGCAAGGCGTCGTAGCCGGTGGCCTTGATGATGCGGGTGGCTTCTTCCGCGCCCAGGTAGTGGCTGACGAAATCCAGGAAGGAGTCGTCAGGATGCTCCTTCACCATTGGGCTCAAGCTCAGCAGGGTGTCCTTCAGTTTCTCTTGCTCGCGCTCGCGAAACACCGCGTCGGTGAAGGGATAGATGGCATGGGCCAGACCGCTTTCCTGCATGAGCTGCTGGAAGTTGGGATGCAGTTGCGGCGAATAGCGCGCGGCGCCGAGTTCAGCGATTTCCTCTTCGTCGATTTCGCGCGACTGGATGCGGCCGCCTACCGACGCATTCAGGTCGAATACGCGGATGCGTAAGTTTTTCCCGGCCGCGGCGTTGATCAGTTGGGTTGCGCAAGTCAAACCACCGATGCCAGCGCCCACTATGCAAATATCAGAATAATTCGTCATCCGGAATTCCTTTTCGTTAATCAAGAACGGTCGATTTGGGTGGCACTTGTTCTGTTCCGGGCAACGGCCCGCCACTTGCGCGCGGCGGGTGAGGCTCAAGAAAAAGTGTCGTCTACGAATTCACCTATGCGCATCTCGTTACCTCTCCCGGACCGGCGCGAGAAGGGGCCGTTGGCAGTCAATGTCCGGGGATCTTGCTTTCCTGAAAAAAGGCAGCGTGACTTTACATTCCCAAGTTGCGGGATGCTACTGCCAGGTTTTACAGGGGCGGCCAAGTCGCGCGGCGCATTGGGCTCTTTCCTTTGCGCAGCTGCTCAAGCTCAGATTGGATTCTTGATGAAAATCAAAAGTTGGCTAGACAATAACCTGAGCGTTTGCTAGCCCGTTTGATAAATATCAAAGGTGCGTCGGACGCAAGAAACTATTTTTGACGTATGCTTTACGGTTGCTTAAGACAAGGACCGCGCGGGCATTACCGCGGCGGTTGTTTTGCTAGCCGCTACGTTCAGTTGCTATGCGTTGGGGAGCATGAAAAAGACGGCGTTGGGAAGGCCGCGCGATGAATTGGATTACAGGCCCCGCTCGATCAGCGTCAGCCGGTCGCGCAGCGCCGGCTTGAGGCGGTACAGCTGCGCGGGCCGGTGCGCGCCGCCTGCGGAAAATTCGCCGACGATCGCTTCCAGCATATCCATCTCCATCATCTTGCGGCGGAAGCTGACCTTGTTCAGCGCTTCGCCCATCAATGCCTCGTAAATCCGCTGCAGCTGCGGCAGCGTGAAGGCTTCGCCCGCCAGATAGCAGGGCAGCGAAGAATACTGGCTCTTGCCGCGCAGGCGCTGCACCGCCGTGGCGATGATGGCGCGGTGGTCGAAAGACAGCCGGGGAAGCTTGTCGACGCTGGCCAGCTTCACGTCCGCATGGCCTGCCTGTTCGATCACATCGAAGGGCACCAGCGCGTAGTACGCCACCGAGATCGACCAGCCGCGTGGATCGCGCGCCGGACCGGAGAAGGTCGCCAGCTGCTCCAGATACGGCGGCTGGATCGCCGTCTTCTGCGCCAGCATGCGCAGTGCGGCATCTTGCATATTCGCATCCGCATCGGGATGAATAAAGCCGCCAGGCAGCGCCTGCACGCCCTGGAACGGTTCGCGGTCGCGCTTCAGCAGCGCCACCTTCAGCGCGCTGTCCTGCAGCGTCAGCAGAACCACATCGACGGTACAAATCACTTGCTGCCTCACTTTCTGCGTATCCGGCTCCATTTTCATCGGCAAGGAAACTATAGCATAGTTAGTTTACGTTTTAAACTAAGTGGGCTACACTGTTCCCATGAGCCGAAATCATGGCACTGGCAGCAAAGGCTGAATATGCACGATAGAGACATCATTCCGATCCAGCGTTTGACCGGCGAGCTGGCCGCACAACTGGTCGCCGCACCGGTGCTGGCGAAATTGCCCGCAACCGTACCGACAGTCGCCTACCGCGCGCCTGCCGCGATGGACGACAAGCGCTGGCGCATGCACGCCATCGGCGGGCGCAGCTACCGGATTGCGCAGCCAGTCACCTTCACGCCCTATGCCTCGGCCAAGCCCTGCTCGGCGCGCTGCCGCTTTTGTTCGGAAAGCCTGATCGAGAAGGCTGCGGCGAAGCCTTCCAGTTCGCTGCGGCCGGGCAGCGCCTACTTCGACCATTTGCGCGCCGCGCTGCGCGAGCTGGAGGGCCTGCCCATCTCCTACTCTCTGTCCGGACTGGAAACGACGGACGATCCGGAATGGATGCGGCAAATGCTCGACGCGCTGCAGCAGCACGCCGAAGCTTCGCCGGTCAACGACCGTGTGCTGTACACCAATGGCTCGGGACTGGCGCATGCGGCGCATGGCGCGGCGCTGATCGAGCGCCTTGCCGCATTCGGCCTGGATTGGGTCGAACTGTCGCGGCATCATCATCGCGAAGACATTAATCAGTCCATCATGCGTTTTCGTCCCGGCGTGGAGGTGCGGCAGCAGGAACGCTTTGTCGCCATGCTGCAGCAGCTGAGCGGCCGCATGCCGGTGAAGCTGGTTTGCATCGTGCAGGCCGGCGGCGTCGCCACAGCCGGCGATGTGCTGGACTACCTTGGCTGGGCGCGCGGTCTTGGCGTGGAAGCAGTCGTGTTCCGCGAATTCTCGCAGCTTGACGACAGCTATAGGGACAACGTGACTTCGCGCTATATCGCTTCCACGCGCATTCCAATGGCGGGCCTGCTGGAGCAATGTCTGAACCCGCCCGAATTTGCCGGCCAGTTCGGGTTTGAGCAAGTCACCGAGGGCTACTACTTCTGGAATCTGATTGGCCGCTACCGGGGCATGCGCGTCACGTTCGAAGCATCGGACTACGCCCTCATGCACCGCCAGCATGGCTCTGGCAATGTGTACAAGCTGGTCTTCCACGCCAACGGCAATCTGTGCGCCGGCTGGAATCCCGGGCAGCATATTCTGTTTTCGTCCGCCCGAGAGGAGGCACTGATTGGATAACAATAGCTGGCTGCTGCTGCAAGAGCAGGAGTCCGGGCACCGCCTGCCGCAAGATCTGGCTGAGCGCGATCCCTTCGGCGCGCGCGACTGCGGCTGGGTCGAGCAGATGCGTCCCTTCATCCGCCAGTTCTGTCCTGAGGGGGGACTGCTGCTTGATCCCTTCTGCGGTTTCGGCACGACCCTGATGGCGGCCCATCTCGAAGGACGGCACGGCATTGGCGTCGAGCTTGAGCCGGCGCGTGCCGGCATCGCGCAGGAGCGCATGAGCCGTGCTGGTGCCGCGCGCCAGCGCGTGCAGGCAGGCGATATCGTCAAGGCCGCCGCCCAGTTGCCGCCCGTTGATCTGGTACTGACGAATATCCCCTACTTCGGCTGCCGCTGGCCCGAGGAGGGCGAAGCGCAGTTGTATAACTTGGCCACCTACGCGGCATTCCTGGAACAGATTTATCTGGTATTCAAGGCCTTGAAGCCGGTGGTGCGCGAAGGCGGCTATGTGATTGTCATGGCCGAGAATTTGCGCATAGGCCAGCACTTTGTGCCGATGGCCTGGGACGTTGCGCGCATCCTCTCCGAACGCTACGACCTCGTTGATGAGCGCATCCTGCTGTACGAGCGACCCAGGCAGCCGGTGCCTGTCTTGCAGGTGCAAAGCAACCGTGCCCACGAATACGCCCTGATCGCGCGCAAGCAGCCCCGCGCCATCGACCTGCAGGCATCGCTGAGCTGCCTGCGCGCGCTGGCAGCAGACTTCCCTGACGTCGTGGTGTACGGCAGTTACGCGCGCTGGCTGCACGGCGAAGCGCTTGAGCGCCTGCCATCGGATGTCGACCTGCTGGTGCCTGACGATATTGAGCTGCTTAAGAAGCTTGTCTGCTGGTTTGAAGCGCAAGGCTTCCAGATCGCCCGCTGGGGCGCGCCCCTGGCCAGCCACGCGGTGCCGCTGGCGGCCCACGCCGCCCACTACTTCCGCGCGCACCGCCTATGCGCTAGCGGCGAGCTATGCGTGATCGACGTCTGCTTTGAGGATGCTCAGATCAGCTATCCCGCCGCGTTAAGCCAGTCCACTGCACTCGGCGGCATCAAGGTCATGCTTTCCGCTAGAGGAGGTCATTCATAGTGCTGGTCGTCCCAGGCGGCAAGCGTGAACGTGTAGTTGCGCATCCGCCTACTCGGCGTCGGTGGGCTCGATAAGTTTCCTGCGCTGTGCTTTTCCGGCTCGGGCCTGGGCCATTGACTTCGCCAGATGGGCGGCGTTTGCTGGCGAGCTTAATAAGTGAACGGTTTCTATCAGGCTGCTGTAATGCTCAAAGGACATCAATACCGCATCGGGCGCATCGCGCCGTGAGATAACCGTTACATCTGCGTCTTCCACCACCTGATCGATCACTGATCTCAGGTTGCTGCGAGCATCGGAGAAATTGATGATTCTCATGGTTGCGCCAATTTAGAAGGATGTGCGATAAGTTGTACAAGTAAGCATAGTCCACGGCGCGACAGCATGCAACTAGCTCTGATCCAGCGCCTTGCGCAGAATGCGCGCGAACTCCTGGGCTTTTTCCTCGGTGATCGTGGAGATGGTGATGCGCAAGCCGTGTGCCGGCGCTTGCAGTCCGAAAGATTCGCCGCCGCGCACCAGCCATCCGTGCTGCGCCAGTGCCAGCACCAGCGCCTGGGAGTTTTGCTGCAATGGCAGCCACAGATTCAAGCCATCGGCGGGCGACGCGACGGCGATGTCTTGCTGGGCAAGCGCCCGGGTCATGATTTCGCGATGCTGTGCATAGCCATCCCTGGCGCGGGCGATCTGTTCCGACACCTCCGGCGAAGAGAGGCAGGCGGCAACGGCATCCTGCAAAAGATGGCTGACCCAGTTCGTGCCTGGGGCCAGGCGCAGACGCAGGCGCTGGGAGGTCTGCGCATCGCTTGCCACGAAGGCCAGGCGCAGATCGGGGCCGAACATCTTGGAGACGGAGCGTATCAGCGCCCAGCGGCGGGCCGTAGGGGGAATCACATCCTGATAATCCATCACCGACAGCAGGGAAAAATGATCGTCGGCGATGACCAGCACATGTGGATGCCTTGCCAGCACGCTGCGCAGCTTGCGCGAGCGGGCCGGACTCAGGCTGCAGCCGCTTGGATTGTGGGCGCGCGGCGTGATGATGACGGCTTGCGCGCCCTGCGCCAGCGCCTCTTCCAGCGCCTCGGCCTGCATGCCCTGCGCATCGACGGCCACGCCCACGGTTTGCAGCCCGGCGGCGCGCAGCGCATTCACGCTGCTGATGAAGCAGGGATCTTCCACCGCCACCTTATCGCCCGCCACCAGATGCGCTGCCAGCAGCCTTTCGATCGCATCCACCGAGCCATGCGTCAGATTGATTTCGAGATGCTCGGGACAGTCTTTGGCCAGCCACTGGCGCGCCGCGGTTTCCAGTTCAGGATCGACCGGCGGCTCGCCATACAGGCGCGCACGGTAGGGCTTGCGGGCCAGGGCGGCGCCGATATCCGGCAGCCAGGCCGCATTCGGGTTGCCGCTGCCCAGATCGGCCAGCGGTGAGCCGGGCAGCGCGCCTTCCTGCTCGCCTGGGCCGCTCTGCGCTCGAATCACCGTGCCCAAGCGCCCTTGCGTGACCGCGATGCCGGCTGCCGCCAGGCGCTTGTAGGCCATCGAGATCGTATTGCGGTTGACGCCCAGCGTGGCGGCCAGGTCGCGCACCGTAGGCAGCTCCTGGCCGGCCGTCAAGGCGCCTGTCTGAGTCAGCATGCGGATGCTGTCGAATATGTCTGCCGCGGTTTTTCCTGTAATTCCCATAATAATCTAGGACGTGATAGCATTTGGCCTAGGACAAATTGTACACCATGGCTTTCTGATATCGAGGTGAACGCAATGAATGCGGAAAACGTCAGCATACCTTTGGAAACCCCTACCTTGCACGACCAGCATGGACGCTGGCCGCAAGCTGCCTCCGTGGCTGATTTCCAGCGCAATCTCGCCGCTGTCCATGAGCGCATTGCCGCAGCTTGCCGGCGTGCTGGATGCGATCCGTCCAGCGTGCGCCTGCTCCCGGTGAGCAAGACCGTGGACGAAGCGCGCATCCGCCTGGCCTACGCGGCCGGTTGTCGCCAGCTCGGCGAGAACAAGGTACAGGAAGCACATGGCAAATGGGAGGCGATGGCCGATCTGTCCGATGTGCAGTGGTCGGTGATCGGCCATCTGCAGACGAACAAGGCCAAGCTGGTGGCACGCTTCGCCACCGAATTCCAGGCGCTGGACAGCCTGCGCCTGGCCGAGGAGCTGGACCGGCGCCTGCAGGCCGAAGGCCGGGCGCTGGATGTTTTCGTGCAGGTGAATACATCGGGCGAGGCGAGCAAGTACGGTCTGCCGCCCGAGGAAGTGGGCGCCTTCCTGCACGCCCTGCCCGCCTTTTCCGCGCTGCGCGTGCGCGGCTTCATGACGCTGGCCGTGCTGTCGGCCGAAGCTTCGCGCGTGCGCCAGTGTTTCGCCCTGCTGCGCGGCCTGCGCGACCGTCTGCGCCAGGAGGCGCCGGATGGCATCGGTCTCGATGAGCTATCCATGGGCATGTCCGGCGACTACGAGATCGCTATCGAGGAGGGCGCCACGGTGGTGCGCGTGGGCCAGGCCATCTTTGGCGCTCGCTCCACGCCGGACGCATATTACTGGCCTGCCGCACAGGCTTAAGGAGCCGTCATGCATATCCATTTTGTGGTTCACGAATCCTTCGAAGCGCCCGGTGCGTATGAAACCTGGGTCAAGACACGCGCTTACACGGCGAGCTATTCGCGCGTCTATGCCGGCGAGCCGCTGCCGCAGACGGTGGACGCCATCGACCTGCTGGTCGTGCTGGGCGGCCCGCAGTCGCCGGCCACCACCAGGCAAGAGTGTCCGCATTTCGACTCTGCCGCCGAACAGGCGCTCATCGTCAAATGCGCGAATGCCGGGAAGGCCGTGGTGGGCGTCTGCCTCGGCGCCCAGCTGATAGGTGCTGCCTTGGGGGCGCCAAGCGAGCCTAGTCCCGAAAAGGAGATCGGCAATTTCCCCATCGCGCTCACTGCCGCGGGCAAGGCCAACGCCAAATTCGCCCACTTCGGCGACACGCTGGAAACAGGACACTGGCATAGCGATATGCCCGGCCTGACCCCGGCTGCAACGGTGATTGCCGCCAGCGAGGGCTGTCCGCGCCAGATCATCGCATACCGCGATCTGGTCTACGGCTTCCAATGCCATATGGAGTTCACGCCCGAGGCGGTGGAACTGCTCATTGCCGCTTCCGAAGCGGAGCTGGCAACGCTGACCGCGCACCGCTACGTGCAGCAGCCGGCTGCATTGCGCGTCAACAGCTACGCCGCCATGAACCAGAAGCTGTTTGTTTTCCTGGATAGCCTGATGCGGGAGTATGCAAACTAAACCAGTCAGATTGATCGGTTTTGTGTAGTTAATTGATCGGATAGGTAGGTTTGTAAAAACATGCGTGAAATATAATTTCGGCATGGACTTCTACCTTCCTCCACGCACCCAGACCAAGCGAGCCACCCGGCTGCCGCTCCCGCCAGACACGCTCGCCGTGCGCGACGGCGTAGGCATGATGGCGCAACCCCTGCTGCGCCGTGAGCAGGCCGTGTGCGGTTTTCAGTTTTTCGACGCCACGCTCTTGCTGGTCCGTTCGGGAACGCTGACGCTCGACATCGGCGCAACGCAGCAGCTCCTGGACGCGCCACTGACATTGCTTGCCGTGGCCCAGCACACCCGCGCCGACGTCCGCAAAACCCCCGGCGGGGAAGAGCGGGTCTTCCGTTCCACTTTCCTGGCCTTGCCGCCCGAAGTGATCCTGGAGTTCTACAAACAATACGAGAGCGAAGCTGCGCTGTCTTCGCCCCTCAGCAGCACACAGCGGCTCGACCTCGATACCCAATTGGCCGATACGCTGGACTACTGCGTGCGCGGCATGCTGGCGGCCCAGGTTAGCGACCGCGAACAGCGGCATAGGCTGGTCGGGCTTCTGCTCGCGCTGGCGGAACGGGGCTGCGTCTTCCCCCGCCCCTCTGTCCTGCAGATCGGCGACAGGCTCAAAGGCTTGCTCAGTCCCGCCCCGCAGCGCCGCTGGACAACGGCCATGGCGGCGCAGGAACTGGCGATGAGCGAAGCGACGCTGCGCCGCCGCTTGGCCAGCGAAAACCTGCGTTTTGAAACTCTCTTGCTGGATATCCGCATGCACCACGCCATGACGCTGTTGCAGACCACGGCGTGGAGCATTCCCCAGATTGCCGAGGCGTCCGGATATCAGGCCAGTTCCCGTTTTGCTTCACGCTTCCGCGAACGCTTTGGCTGCCCGCCGTCGCGCGCGCGCTGAATCTCCTGCAGTAAAAACTTAACCCGAAATAAGGAAGACCATAATGTTCAATACCCTGTTCAAATCGTCCCAGCCTATCGCCGTGGCCGCAGCTGTGGCAGCCGCCTTTTCCCTCGCTCCGGCGCAGGCAGCCGCGCCGATGGCCAAGTTCCAGGCGCCGGGCTTCTATCGCACTATGCTGGGCGACTTCGAGGTGACGGTGCTGAGCGACGGCACCACCGAACTGCCGGTGGATAAGCTGCTGCAGCAGCCCGCCGCGAAGAATAATCAAGCCTTGCGTAAGGCGTTCACAAAAAGCCCGCTGGAGACTTCCTTCAACGGTTTCCTGATCAATACCGGCAGCAAGCTGGTTCTGATCGACACCGGCGCCGCCAGCCTGTTCGGTCCCACGCTGGGCAAGCTGGCCGGCAATCTGAAAGCTGCCGGCTACCAGCCGGAGCAGGTCGATGAAATCTACATCACTCATATGCACTTCGACCACGTGGGCGGCCTGGCCGTTGGCAAAGAAGCGGCCTTCCCCAACGCCGTGGTCCGCGCCGGCAAGGCCGATGCCGACTATTGGCTCAGCCAGGCGAATATGGACAAGGCGCCAGCGGACACGAAAGGCTTCTTCCAGGGCGCGATCAGCTCCATGGCCCCGTATATCAGCGCCAACAAGTTCCAGCCGATCACGCAGAACGGCGAGCTGACCCCCGGCATCAAGTCCTATGCCAGCGCCGGTCATACGCCAGGCCACATCAGCTACATTGTCGAGAGCAAGGGCGAAAAGCTGGTGCTGCTGGGCGACTTGATCCACGTCGCCGCGGTGCAGTTCGAGAACCCCTCCGTCGGCATGGCTTTCGATAGCGAAGGCAAGGCTGCCATAGCTGAACGCAAAGCCGCATTTGCGGCGGCCGCCAAGGACGGCTATCTGATCGGCGCCGCCCACCTCCCCTTCCCCGCACTGGGCCACCTGAAAGCCAGCGGCAAAGGCTATACCTTCATCCCGGTGAACTACTCCGTGCCACGCTAAGCGGCGCCTTGCATTACATCTGCCGGAAGTGATGCAGGTAGCTGCGGCTGACCGGCAAGACCTCCTTGCGCCCGCGCAGATGCAGTTCGGCGGTTTCGTTCACGCCGCGTACGACTTCGGTGACATAGCCGAGGTTGACGATGGCCGAGCGGTGGACTTGCACGAAGCGTTCGGGATCGAGTTCCTCCACCAGCTCGCGGATGCTCTTGCGGATCAGCGCTTCGCCTTCATCCCAGGTTACCAGGGTGTATTTTTCCTCGGCGCGCAGAAAGCTGACCTGCTCGACCGGTATCAGCCGCACGCTATTGCCGACCGATGCCTTGATCCATTGCAGCCAACGCCGCGGTGGGATACGCTGTTCCAGCCTTCCCGCCAACAGGTCCAGCGCCGCATCCAGCGTCTGATTGGTCTGGAACGGCGCCGCCAGTTGGCGCTGCAAACGCTGCACCGTATCGGCCAGGCGTTCCGCATCGATAGGCTTGACCAGATAGTCGATGGCGCCCTGTTCGAATGCCTGCAGCGCATACTGCTCGTAAGCGGTAACGAAGACCAGGTGCGCGCGGCGCGCCAGCGCCTTGGCCGTCTCAATCCCGTTCAATCCAGGCATATGAATGTCGAGGAACACAATCTGCGGCTGGTGCTGTTCGAACAGTTCCAGCGCCTCGGCACCGTTGCGTGCGTCGCCGGTCAGGTGCAGTTCCGGCCATAGCTGCGCCAGATGGCTGCGCAGGCGTTCGCGCAGCAGCGGCTCGTCGTCGGCGATGAGGGCGGTGATAGGCGTCATGGCTTAGGTTCCGGATAAAAGTGCAGTTCCACGCGCAGGCCGCGCGGCGTTTGCTCGTGCAGTTCGATATGGGCGTTGCCGCCGTAAAACGCTTGCAGGCGGGTGCGCAGATTGCTTAAGCCTGTCCCCGGTTGCGCCGTTTCGGACATGCCCATGCCGCTGTCGCTCACCCATAAAAGCACCTTGCCGTCCACGGGATCGCGTTGGCCGCCCACTTCGATACGGCCGCCATCCACACTGGGATCGATGCCGTGGCGTACCGCGTTTTCCACCAGCGTTAGCAAAGCCATGGCCGGAAAGCGAAGCTGGGCCAGCGTGGGCAACTTAACCACCGTAAATTGCAGACGGTCCGGCATGCGTAGGCGCATCAGTTCCAGGTAGTTGCGCACCAGCTGTAATTCCGTTTCCAGCGTGGCGTCGGCATCGCCCAGGCGCGGCATGGCAGCGCGCAGATAGGCGATCAGGTGGCGCAGCACCGGCCCCGCATTGCTGGAGCCGGCGGCGACCAGGGCTTCCACATTCGCCAGGGTATTGAACAGGAAATGCGGCTCGATCTGGGCCTGCAGCAGGCGCATGCGCGCATCGAGCAGTTCGCGTTCCAGCGTATTCCTTTCCAGCTCTGCCTGCAGTCGGTCGGCACGTTCGTTTGCCCGGCGCTCATTGCGCATCGCCAGCAGGGAGAACAGCAGGCCAAAGACCAGCGCCAGAATCACCATCAGAATGTGGCCGATCAGCGTTTCGGTCTTGTGCAGGTAGGCCAGCACATTGCCGCCCTGGCTCAGCACCGCCGTACCCAGCGAGGCCAGGGGCGCCATCAGCACAATGGCGAACAGGCGCGCCGCCCCCGGCGCCAGCCAGCGCGGATGCCACTTGCCGGCCGCCGAATAGGCCATCAGCAGGCAGGCGCCCACAAAGCCCACGCGGCTGAAGACAGTGGCAAAGGGCGTGCCGGTGAGCGCATGCAGCAGCCAAGACAGCAGCAAGGTGGCTGCCGTCACGATCGCCGTCTGCCGCAGGGTGGGCAGGGCGCTGCGGGACGAACGGGCGGCGGAAGGCGCGGGACTCATCGCGCCACAATAACCGTAAGCCAACCGTCGTTCAAGCCCCCAAAACCGTCGCCGGTCGCATGGATTCCGCTTTGGCGTACCAGTTGCGTGCCTGGCTGGCTACTCTGGCGCATGTCCAACAAACCAGGAGACAGTGCCATGCCAGACGCCATACCAGCAAGTTCCACACCCTTCTACTCCCAGCCAATGCGCCCGGCGCGCGGCGCATCGTGGGCAACGGCTGCGCTGAACGCTGCCGCGACGCTGTGGTTTCTGCTCGTGCTGACGGGCCAGATGATCTTCGTGGCCTATATTGTCGCCATGTATGGCGGCGCGGCGGCGCGCGGCGACCTGCAGGGCTGGAATCAGGTCATGAGTCATGGCTATGTGGCCGGCGACCGCGCCGGTAATCTGGCGATCGGCGCGCATCTGCTGTTGGCGGCCGTCATCATGCTGGGCGGTGCGCTGCAGCTGATTCCCCGCTTGCGTACCATCGCCCCCGCTTTCCACCGCTGGAATGGCCGCGTCTATCTCATGGGCGCCGTGGTGGGCAGTTTGAGCGGCCTGTATATGCTGTGGTTTCGCGGCGCGGTGGGCGACACGGTCCAGCACATCGGCACCAGCCTGAATGCCGCGCTGATTCTCCTGTGCGGCGGCATGGCCCTGCGCACCGCGTTGGCGCGCAGTTTTGCTGCGCACCGCCGCTGGGCGCTGCGGCTGTTTTTATGCGTCAGCGGTGTCTGGTTCTTCCGCATTGGGCTGATGTTCTGGCTGGCCCTGAATGGCGGCCCTGCCGGTTTCGATCCCAAGACCTTCACCGGCCCTTTCCTGAGTTTTCTGGCCTATGCCCAGTACCTGCTGCCGCTGGCCGTGCTGGAACTTTATTTGCGCTGCCGTGAGCGCGGCAACGCGGCGGCCCGCTTCGCCATGGCCCTTGTGCTGTTTGTCTTGAGTGCCGCCACGGCCGTAGGCGTGGCCGTGGCGGCCATGGGCATGTGGTTGCCCAGGATGTAGCGGCTGTGGGAGTTTCTGCAATTGTGCTAAGTTAGCAAAAATCCGTTTTCTGTTCTTAGCCATGAAATTATTTTTTGCCGCTCTGCTCCTTCCCTCCTTCGCCTTTGCCAACGACGGCATTGGCGCCGTCAGTACCGGCGGCATTGTCTTCCGCAAGACCGACGCCATCGCCATGAAGAAGGAGGTACTCAACGTCAGCCACGATCTGATCAGCGTGGACTACGAGTTTGTGAACGAAGCCCCGCGCGATGTGGAGGAGACCATTATCTTCCCGTTGCCTGAATATCCGGTGGCGATCCAGATGGGAAATACCTACTACGGCCAGCCCAGCGGCTTTTCGATCCGTGTGGATGGCAGGCCGGTCGGCTTCACCACCCGCGTGCAGGCCACGCTCGACGAGCGCGACGTCACGGCCCAGTTGAAGAAAGCCGGCTTGAGCGACGCGCAGATCGCCTTCAGTGCCGCTTTCAAGGACGGCGCCAAAGTACCGGAGCTGAACCCTCGGCAGCGGCAACAGCTGATGGAACTTGGGCTGATCGGCGAGCTGGCGGATGGCGAAATCGGCTCGCGCTGGTCGGTGCGGGTGAACTACATCTGGCGGCAGAAATTCCCCGCCCGCAAAGTACTGCGCGTGCACCACGAATACCGCCCCTTCGTCTCCGCCGGCACCGGCGCAACGACGACCGCTGACGATTTCGCAAAGCGCTACTGCGCCGACCAAGCCTTCTTCAAAGCCCACGAAAAAATAGCTGCGCGCACTGAGGGCGGTTTCCCCAACGCCCGCGCTGTCTCCTACATCCTCAAGACCGGCAATACCTGGAAGCGCGGCATCGAGGACTTCACCCTGAATATCATCAAGCGCAATCCCGCGGAACTGGTCAGCCTCTGCTTCCCCGGCGATTTCAAAAGAATCGACGCCCAAACCCTGCAAGTGCGCCTGAAAAACTTCCAGCCCGCCGACGACCTGGCCATCTACTTCGCCAATGTGGAGCGCAGCGAGGATGATGGCTCCGGTGTGATGCCGGCAGCGGCGAAGTAAGCATATCAGATGCTATTTTCCACCAGACGGCCATTGCTGCGCTGTGTGTTTTATGCGCAGGATTTCAACCTTGTCTTTGATTAGGCGATAGATTACGACATAGTTTTCATGCGCAACCAGCTCATATGTTCCTCGTTTGCGGCCAATATGGCCTAGGCGGGGATGTGTGGCGAGAGGCGAAATTTTGCCTTCGATGAGATCGACCATTTTGGCCGCATTCGCAGGACTTTCTCTGGCGATGTAATGACCGATCTTAATCAGATCGTTAATGGCCTGCCGCTTCCAATGGATGGCATGCACGCGCCACTCTCAAGGTTGTTTAATGGCAGCGCGTATCTGCCGCATTGCTTCGTCGTGAGCGACGGTTGGGCTGGGATCGTCAATTGCCTCCTGCACCTCGGCCTTCAGCCACTTGGTATATGAGGCAGCGGCTGTAGGATTGTCAGGTGTGTAGTGTGCTGCATCCACTTCAAAGCGCTGAATACCCAGTTCTTTCAGATATGCCACCAGCGTCTCGAGTTCGCGGAAGACGCGTGCCGGCTGGCCGCGCTGTGCCGCCAGCATGCGTTTGGCGCTGCCATCCTTTACAAGAATGCCCCATCCGCCGGCATGTCCAATTACATATGCACTATCGACAATGCCGGCTTCGGCCAGCTCTGTCAAAGTCGCGTGATCAATAATTTCGGTCGTCATTGTTGCCAGCATCTTTAGGACTCCAATGATTAAATAATCTGCGAATTATAGAAAATTGCAAGGAGAATAGACCCTTTTATACTTGCGGCATGCAAGTATTTAACGTGTCTTCTCTGCCCCGGCAGCTCAGGCTATGATGGCAGCACATCAATGCTGCTTAAGGCAAAGGCGGGTTCATGAAACGTTCGCGCTTGGTTGTTGTGCTGCTGCTGCTCTTGTTGATTGCCGCTGCCGTGTGGTTCCTCGGCGGCGGGAAAACGGTTTACCACTTTCCCGGTCTGAGCGGCCCCGCGCAGACCGACAGCTTGCGGCCGCCGCGCAATGCGCAGCTGGAGGATTTCGGCAAAGGCGGCAAGAGCCGTCTCGCCATTCTGGTCACCGATCCGGAGTCCGACTGGCTGGGACTGGCCCACGGCTTGCGCACCATTGGCATCCCCTTTGTGCTTACGCGCGATTACCAGGCCGCGCTTGCGCATAAGCTGGTGCTGGTTTATCCCACGATTTCCGGCAAGGTCTTGAGCGCGGATGCCTTGCAGGCGCTGGATGCTTTTCCGCGCAAGGGCGGCACCCTAGTTGGCTTCCAGGTGCTGGGTGGCGGCATGAACGACGCTTTCGGCATTAGCGAAGCGGCCGGCTTCCGCGCGCACAAGACTCTGAGCATCGAAGTGGAGCAGGCGCGCGCCTGGGGGCTGCAGCAGGAGGAGGAACGCCTCATTCCCCTGGCCGGCAAGGAAACCGGCATGGCGACTTACGCTTTTGAGGCCAGCAGCGGCAAGGTGCTGGCGCACTATGACGACGGCCGCGCCGCCATCGTCGGCCGCGATTTCGGCGCAGGACGCACGCTCGCCATCGGCCTCGATTTTGGCGCCTATCTGGCCAAGATCTACAACGGACGGCAGGAAGTCGACGGCGCCTATATCAACGTCTACCGGCCTGCCGTCGACACCGTGCTGCGTACCTTGCTGACGCTGTACCGCAAGGCCGAGCCGCTGGCCGTGACGCTGTCCACCGTCCCCGATGGCAAGCCGCTGTCCCTCATCGTCACCCACGATATCGATTACGGCAAATCTATCGTCAACGCCCAGCGCTATGCCGAGGTGGAAAAACAGAACGGCATCAGCGCCACCTACTTCATCCAGACCAAGTATGTGCGCGACTGGAACGATGATATCTTCTACAACCAGGAAGGGGCCGCCATTGCGCGCAAGCTGTACGGACAAGGCATGGAAATTGCCAGCCATTCGGTGGCGCACTCGCTTGTGTTCTCCAGCGTTCCCATGGGCGATGGCAAGGAGCGCTATCCGGATTACGTCCCCTTCGTAAAAAGCCGCACCGACACGCGCGACGCCAGCATCATGGGCGAGCTGCGCGTCAGCCGCTTCCTGCTCGAAAGCCAGATACCCGAGCTGCGCGTGCTCAGTTTCCGCCCCGGCCATCTGGAATATCCCTTCGGCCTGCCGCAGGCGCTGGACGCCACCGGCTACCGTTACAGCTCTTCGGTTGCCAGCGGCACCGCCGCCACCCATCTGCCCTTCCGCCTGAACTACAACCGCGAGAACAAGGCCGAAACGCCGATCTACGAATTCCCCATCACCATCGAGGATGAGCGCGAACGGCCCATGACCAAGCGCTTTCCCGCCGCGCAAACCATCCTGCAAAGATTGGCGGCGTATGGCGGCATGTGCGTGGTGCTGATCCACCCCGATGTGTTCGACGACAAGCTGGCGTTTCTGGAAGCGCTGCTGCCGGCAGCGAAGAAAATGGATGCCTGGATCGGCAACCTGCGCACTTTCGGCGCCTGGTGGCAGGCGCGCGATACGGTGGAAGTGGATGTGGCGCGCGAAGGCGGAAACATCGTGGCCGATATTTCCGCTCCCGCGCCTTTCAGCCAGCTGGCCTTTGAAGTGCCTGCCGGCTGGACCCTGGACGCCGCCGCATCGGGCGGTAAGGTGGCACAGCAGGGCGCCAAGGTAGTGGTAAGCCAGCCCGCCCAAAAAATCAAACTGGTATTTCGTCCCTGACTTAGCGCAGCAGGAATTGCACGATCAGATGCGCCAGTTTGCCGAACGGCGGCCGCAGCAGGCCGCTGAAATTGATGCGGCTCTGCTGGAAAATCCCCTTGGCATGGCTGAGCGCGCGGAAGCCCTCGATGCCATGGTAGGCGCCGATGCCGCTTGGTCCCACGCCGCCGAAAGGCAGGTCGTCCTGGGCGAAGTGCAGCAGCGTGTCGTTGAGCGTCACATTGCCCGAGGTGGTGCGGTTCAGCACCTGGCGCTGGCTGGCGCGGTCGAAGCCAAAGTAGTACAGGGCCAGCGGACGCGGATGGGCGTTGATATGGGCAATCGCCTCGTCCAGCGTGCGGTAAGTAATCACCGGCAGCACCGGGCCGAAAATCTCATCCTGCATGATGCGCATCTCATTGCTGGCACCCAGCACCAGCGTCGGCGCCAGCGTATGCGGGCGCTGGCGCGCATCGTCCGGCCGCACGCCCACCTCGCTCACGCGCGCGCCGCGGGCGCGGGCATCGTCCAGCAGTGCGCAGATGCGCCCGTAATGGCGTTCGTTGACGATGGAGGTGTAGTTCGCGCTGGACGGCCCTTCCGGATACAGCGCGCGCACCGCCCTGTCATAGGCCTGCACAAAGCCATCCGCCTCCGCCTCATGCACCAGCACATAGTCGGGCGCGATGCAGGTCTGCCCCGCGTTCGCCAGCTTGCCATAGGCGATGCTGCCGGCGGCGCGCTCCAGGTCATGGCCGCGCTCCACGATGGCGGGCGATTTGCCGCCTAGCTCCAGCGTGACCGGCACCAGATGCTCGCTGGCCGCGCGCATCACCGCCTTGCCCACCGCCGTGCTGCCGGTGAAGACCAGATGGTCGAACGCCAGGCCGGAAAACGCCTCGCCCACGCTGGCGTCGCCCGTAACCACGGCCACCTGCTCCGGCGCGAACAGCTCGGCCATCATGGCTTGCAGCAGGCGCGTGGTGGCCGGCGTGTATTCGGACGGCTTGATCATGGCGCGGTTGCCGGCGGCGATAGCGGTGGCCAGCGGCATCAGGGCCAGCGACATCGGGTAATTCCACGGCACCATGATGCCGATCACGCCCAGCGGCTGGTATTCGATGCGCGCGCTGGCCGGCTGGAAGTGCAGCGGCACCTGGCGCTTTTGCGGCCGCATCCAGCGCCGCAGATTGCGCAGCAGGTAGTTAATGCCATGCACCAGCGGCACCAGCTCCATGATCGTCGTCTCATGCGTGGAGCGGTGGCCGAAGTCGGCCTTCAACGCCTGTTCGATCTCGCCCCGGCGCGCCAGGATCACCGCTTTCAGCCGGCGCAGGTCGGCGCGGCGCTGGGCCAGCGAGGGCGCGCCCTCGTGCAGGAAGGCGCTGCGCTGGCGCGCCAGCAGGAAATTGGGGTGCACGCTGGCTGGATTGGCATGAGGAGAGTTCATAGCGTCTTGAAATGTAGACAGTGGTAACTTGTGAATGCAGGCTACGCCTCAATGTAGGCACTGTCAACAATATTTTTATGAAGCGTGGCGCTCCGCTATACTGCGTTTTTACCCGGACATAGCCATGCAGGAAAAGGAACGGCCCTACCACCACGGCGACTTGAAGCGCGTGATCATCGAAACGGCGCTGGACATGCTGCGCGAGGAGCGCGGCTGGCAGTTCACGCTGCGCGAAGTCGCGCGCCGCGCGGGCGTCAGCCATGCTGCGCCCTACAAGCATTTCCCCGACAAGGGCGCCCTCCTGACCGAGCTGGCGCTGCTCGGCTTCGCCCAGATGCGCCAGGAACTGGCCGCCGCCATCGAGAGCGCGCCGCAGAACGAGGTGCGGCGCGTCTTCTTCGCCATGGCCGAAGCTTATGTGCGCTTTGGCGTCGCCAATCCTGCGCTCTATCGCCTGATGTTCAGCGCCGATGCGGGAAAGATCCACGATCTGTATCTGAGCGAAATCCCGATGGCCACCTTCGGCCTGCTGCTCGCCATCCTGGAACGCGGCCAGCAGCAGGGCGTGCTGCGCCAGCGTCCCGTGCAGGGCCAGGCGGCCGCCTGCTGGGCCCAGGTGCACGGTTTCACCCTGCTCTCCATCGACGGCCTGCTGCTGCCGGAAAAAGTCGGCGACAACGCCTTCGAGGCGGCCCTGACTACTTTGCTGGAGGGGCTGGAGGGCTGACCATATTTGTCAGCGTCACCCCGGCCGCCACCAGCACGCCGCCCGCCACCATTGAGGCCAGCACCGGCTCGCCCAGCACCAGCGCCGCCAGCGACACGCCGAACACCGGCACCAGATTATTGAAGACGGCGGCGCGCGAAGCGCCGATCGCCTTCACGCCCTCGTACCACCAGATAAAGCCGAACACGGTGCCGAACGCGCCCAGATAGAAGAGCGAGGCCCAGACCTGCCAGCCCACCGCCGTCCAGTCGATGCCGCCCAGCTGCCTGGCCGAGGAGATGGTCAGGAAGAACAGACCCCACAGCGCCGCATAGGTGGTGGCGGCAATCGGCGACAAGCCTTTCAGCGCCGCCTTGCCGATCAGCGTATAGGCGGCCCAGCAGCTGATTGCGCCCAGCATCAGCAGCTCGCCCACGCCCAGCGATTGGCTGATGTCGTGCAGGGCGCCCAGCGGATCGCCGCGCGTGATGACGATGGCCGCGCCGATGAAGGCCAGCCCGATGCCGCCCCAGCGCAACGCCGTCAGCCGCTCGCGCAGCACCACAGCGGCGGCCAGTGCGGTGACGATGGGATTGAGGGCGATGAAGAGCGCAGCGCGTCCGGCAGGAATATGCGTCATCGCGCCGAAAAAGCACAGGTTGTAGAGGAAGATGCCGCTCAGGCCCAGCAAGGCCGTGGCCAGCACTTGTGCGCGGCTCAGGCGCGGCAGGCCACCCTCCATGC
Organism: Massilia sp. BJB1822; assembly: GCF_013369485.1. Lineage (GTDB taxonomy): Bacteria > Pseudomonadota > Gammaproteobacteria > Burkholderiales > Burkholderiaceae_D > Rugamonas. The sequence continues at coordinate 337,685 of NZ_JABWEB010000001.1, read as the reverse complement.
GCCAGGCTACCAGCAGGAGCAGCACAGCGGCAATGGCGAAACGCACGGTGGCGGCCACCGTCACCGGCAGCGCCGCCGAGGCAATGCGGCCCGCGATGAATGTGCCGCCCCACAGGAAGGTGCAGGCCACCAGCTTGGCGTATACCGCCACCGGCACGGCGGCCTTGGGCGCGGCGGGGATGCTGATGGCCGGGCAGGCAGCTGGGCCGGTGGCCGGACATTTGGCGGAAGCGGTAGTCATGATCTTGCCTTGCGCGAGAGTTGGAATGTGCATACATTAATACTTATCCACATTCATCTCAAAATGAGCGATTACTCATCATGACCTTCACCCAGCTGGAGATTTTCGCCCTGGTCGCCGAGCTGCAAGGCTTCACCGCCGCCGCCATGCGCCTGGGCATCAGCCAGTCCGCCGTCTCGCACGCCATCAAGTCGCTGGAGCAGGAGTTGGGCGCGCCGCTGATCCTGCGCCAGCAGGCGACGGCCGAGGTGACGGAAGTGGGCCAGCGCCTGCTGGCGCGGGCGCGCGAAATCCTCGGCCTGGCCGAAGCTATGCGCCAGGAAGTGGCCGCCGCGCGCGGCCTGAATCAAGGCTTGCTGCGCATCGGCTCCTTCGGCCCCACCGCCTCGCTCAAGCTGATGCCGGCGATCCTGGCGGTTTTCCACAAGCGCTATCCCGGCATCGAGGTGCAGATCGACGAGGGCGGCGACCACGATGTGCTGCAATGGCTGCTGGACCGCCGCGTCGATGTCGGCTTCGTCGTGCTGCCCGACGAACGCTTCGACACCGTGCCGCTGGCGGAGGACCAATTGGTGGCCCTGCTGCCCGCCGATCACGCGCTGGCCGAACGGCGCGCTATCACCGTCAACGATCTGGCCGATGTGCCGTATATCCTGGGCGAAGCCGGATGCGCTTCCCTGATGCAGCCGGTCTTCGCCGCGCATGGCGTCAGCCCCAAGGTGCGCTACCGCATTTCGCAGATCATGACCATCCTCGGCATGGTCGGCAGCGGCGACGGCGTGACCGTGATGCCGGAACTGGCCCTGCCCAAGGACATGGAGCGCGCCTATCCGCAAGTGGCGCTGCGCCCTTTCCGGCCCGCCGTGCGGCGCCGCGTCGGCCTGGCCCTGCGCGACCTGCGCCAGGCGTCGCCGGCCGCCAAAGCCTTTATCGACACCGCCCGCGAAGTGGTCAAAACCCAGGCTTGATGCGGCCTGGCGCGCTGCGGATATATTTTCCGCAAGCATAAGCCATATCAAATTTCACCGACAAAAACGCTATATAGTCATGTATATTGCGCTGTCGGCCGCATTGGGCGGCCATTTTTTCGGCAGGCGTTATATACGTCAGGCTATAGCGATGAGGAGTACGAAGTGAATAAGCGTGGCAAGCAGCCGCAACTGCGCAAAGCAGGACAAGGCATTCTGGCCGCCGCCATCCTGGCGGCATTCGGTTCCAGCCCGGCATGGGCGCGCGGCGAGGACGGCACCGTCTTCGAACTGGGCACCGTCACCATCATGGGTAAGCGCCCGCAGGCCGGCGAAGTGGGCGAAGACCAGGTCGCGTCCGTGGTCACCCGCCAGGAAATGCAGCGCTTCAACCGCGACAATGTGGGCGATGCACTGAACCTGCTGTCCGGCGTCACGCTCTCCAACAACGTGCGCAACGAAAAAACCATCTCCGTGCGCGGTTTCGATGCGCGCCAGGTGCCGCTCTTCATCGACGGCATTCCCGTCTACGTGCCGTATGACGGCTATGTCGACTTCAACCGCTTCAGCACCGCCGACCTGGCGGCGATCCAGGTGGCGAAAGGCTTCAGCTCCGTCGCCTACGGCGCCAATACCATGGGCGGCGCCATCAACCTGATCTCGCGCAAGCCCACCAAGGCGCTGGAAGGCGACGCCAGCATCGGCTTTGCCGAAGGCAGCGAACGCCAGGCTTCGGCCAACGTCGGCACGCGTCAGGGACGCTGGTATCTGCAGGCCGGCGTGTCTTGGCTGCGCAGCGACAGCTTCCCGCTGTCCTCCGACTTCCGCCCCACGGCCACCGAGGATGGCGGCGACCGCAATAACGCCTACCGCAAGGACAGCAAGGTTTCGCTCAAAGTCGGCTTCATGCCCAACGCCAGCGACGAATACGCTGTCAGCTACTACAAGCAGGACGGCAAGAAGGGCCAGCCGCCATCGACCGACCCAACGGCCGCGCGCTACTGGAAATGGCCTTACTGGGACAAGGAAAGCCTCTACTTCATCTCGAATACGGCACTGGGCCGCAGCGAGCTGCTGCAAGTGCGCCTGTACCACGACCGCTACGGCAATGAGGTGGACAGCTACACGAACGGCAGCTACACCACGCTCAAGCCTTCCGGTTCGGGCAGCGTCGGCACTGGCCGCAGCATCTACAAGGACAAGACCAACGGCGGTTCCATCACCCTGGAATCCTCGCGCTGGGACGCGCACAGCCTGCGCCTGGTGGCCCACTTCAAATCCGACGACCACCGCGAGACGGACGCCAACAGCACCCTGAACTCCAACTTCAAGGACGAATTCCTGTCCTACGCGGTGGAAGACAATATCCAGCTCTCGCCGTCCTTCATGCTGGCGCTGGGCGCCGGCCGCCACGAGCAGCGCGCCAAAACCGTCTACAGCCTGGGCAACCCCTACTCCGTCCCCGGCCGCAAGAGCGCCAACAATGTGCAGGCCGGCCTGTATTACGACTGGAGCGGCATCGGCCGTCTGTATGCCACCGCCGCCAAGAAAACCCGCCTGCCGACGCTGAAGGACCGCTATTCCCAGCGCCTGGGCACCTTCATCGAAAACCCGAATCTGCAGGCGGAAGAAGCGCTCAACTATGAGATCGGCTACCAGGGCCGCGCATGGAACGGCGCCAAGGCCGAAGCCGCGCTGTTCTACAGCGATGTGAGCGACAAGATCCAGAGCCAGGCCAATGTGGTGGGCAATAAATCGCAGATGCGCAATATCGGCAAGGTGCACCTGTCCGGGCTGGAACTGGGCGTCAGCGGCCAATACGCATCGTGGCTCGAATACGGCGCCAACTTCACCTACACCGAGCTGAAAAACGTCAGCGCACCCGCCGTGAAGCTGACCGATATCCCGCGCCGCAAACTCACGGCGCACGCCCTGCTGCGCCCCATGGACCAGCTGGAGCTGATCGCCTTCATTGAAAACAATAGCGGACGCTGGGCCAACAACACGCTGGAGCTGTCCGGCTTCACCACCGCCAATCTGAAAGCGAACTACCGCCTCACGCGCCAGCTGGCGCTGGAAGCGGGCGTGAACAACGTGGCCGACCGCAACTACGCCCTGGCCGACGGCTTCCCCAGCGCGGGCCGCAACTGGTTCGCCAATATCCGCTACCAATACTGACCGAAGGAGAAAACATGATCCAGACCATCCGCAGCTACGCCCTCGCCTTCGCCGCCTCCGGCCTGCTGCTGCTGCCCGCATCGGCCATGGCCGAGCACAAACCGGCCGATCCCTCCAAATACGTGACGGAACGCGTCAGCGTCACTGGTGCCGTGCAGCATGCGCTCACGCTGAAAGTGGACGACCTGCGCAAATTCCCGCCGCAGCAGGTCGGCGAAATGCCGCTGATCTGCCAGTCCGGCGCGAACATGGGCAAGCTGGAAAACTTCAAGGGCGTGCTGCTGCGCGACATCCTGAACAAGGCCGAGCTGGTGTCGCGCGAGCATAACGACTTCAAGAAGCTGGTCATCATCGCCACCGCCAGCGATGGCTACAAAGCCGTCTTCTCCTGGAATGAGCTGTTCAATTCCAAGCTGGGCGACGGCGTGCTGGTCTTCTTCGAGAAGGACGGCAAGCTGCTGGGCGACGATGAAGGCCGCATCGCCATGGTTTCCAGCCAGGACACGCGCACCGGCCCGCGCCACGTGAAATGGCTGCAATCGATCGAAGTGCGCCGCATCACGGAATGAGCGCAGCCACCAGCCATGGCGAAGGCCTGCCCGCTGGCGTGGCGGGCGGGCCGTCCGCCGCGCCAGCGCTGCGCGATCCAGCCGCCTTGATGGCAGCCGCCGTTGCGGGCGTGCTGCGTCACGCCGCCCAGGGTGAGTTGCCGCCGTTCGCCCGCACCCTGGGCCTGCCGCAGGCGGAACTGGCGGCCATGGTGGCCGATTGCCTGCCGCCGCCGGCCGAGGATGAAGCCCATCCATGGCCCGGCGTCGTGTCGGCAGCCAAATATCGGGCCATCGCCGACAGCACGCCTGTCGTGTTCAAGGATCTCAGCGCCCTGCTGCTGGCAAACCGCAGCGCCGCCGTGGATGAGCGCCACGCTGCCTGGGCCGCGCGCGCCGTCGCCGCCGCCAGCCTTGGCGGCCGCCATCTGTGGCAGGATCTGGGACTGAATGGCCGGCAGGAAGTCTCCGCCCTGCTCAGCCACTACTTCGGCCCCCTCTTCCAGCGCAATACGCGCGACCTGAAATGGAAGCGCTTTCTCTACCTTGAATTGGGCGCGGCGCAAGGCATTCCCGAATTGCGTCCGCCGAAATGCCTGAACTGCGACCAGTACCGCGCCTGCTTCCCGCTCTAGCACAGCGTCAGCAGATTCGCGATGGAGAGCACGTTCTCCGGCCGCAGCATGGCCAGCACTGCCCAGCCGCACAAGGCGCACAGCAGGCCGATAAAACACAGCAGGGAGGCGCGCGCCTTCATGCCGGCTGCACGCGCGCCACGGCGCGGTCATCGATAGGCCAATGCAGCGCCGCCGCCACCAGGCCCAAAATAATGGCGCCGATCCACACCGCATCGCAGGAATGCGTCGCCTCGAACACCACGCCGCCCAGCCACACGCCGAGGAAGCTGCCGATCTGGTGGCCCACGAAGACCAGGCCAAACAGCGTCGAAATATACTGCACGCCGAATACCTGCGACACCAGCCCATTCGTCAGCGGCACGGTCCCCAGCCACAGCGCACCCATGAGGAAAGCAAACGCATAGATGCTGGCATGACTGAGCGGCAGCACGAAGAACAGCAGCATGGCAGCAGAGCGCAGCAGATACAGATACGCCAGCAGATGCTTGCGCCGGTAGCTATTCCCCAGCAAGCCGCATAGATACGTTCCGCCCACATTCGCCAGCGCCACGATGGCGAGTGCTGCCACCCCGGTATGCGCGTTGAAGCCCTTATCCAGCAAATACGCCGGGAAATGGCTGGCGATAAAAGCCAGCTGGAAGCCGCAGGCCAGAAAGCCCAGATTCAGCAGCCAGAAACCGCGATGCGACAGCGCTTCGCGTATCGCCTGCCCCATGCGCTGCCCTTTCTGCTGCGCCGCCGCCAGCGCGCTGCCATCGTTCAAGCCTGCCGCCAGCGGTGTAGCCATTGCCAGCAGCACCGCAATGGCCAGCAAGGCGCCCATCCAGCCCAGGCTATCGATTAGCCCCTGCGCTCCCGGCACCATCAAAAACTGCCCTACCCCGCCCGCCGCGCCGGCCAGTCCCAGCGCCCAGCCGCGTTTTTGCGGCGCGATGATGCGGCTCAAGGCGCCATACACCGTACCGAAGGTCGTCCCCGACAGCGCCAACCCGATCAGCAAGCCGCCGCTCAGCGCCAATTCCGTGCTGCTGCGCGAATACGCCATCAGATACAGCCCCAGCGCATACAGCAGGCAGCCCGCCAGCAGCACGCGCAGCGAACCGAAACGGTCGGCCAGCATGCCCGTAAACGGCTGGGCCAGACCCCAGACCAGATTTTGCAAGGCGAGAGCGAGCGCGAACTGTTCCCGGCTCCAGCCCCGCGCACCGGTCATCGGCAGCATGAACAGACCCTGCACATGGCGCATCCCCAGCGCCAGACCGATGATGACCCCACCGCAGATCACAGCGGCCAAAGGCGATTTCAATATCTTCACAAGCGACTCCCAAAGAGCAATAAAGCATGCCCCAGTATAGGAATTTCGGACGCCGGCGCGAGCGGTGATTTCGCATGCTATCCATGCGTACTACGCATGGATAGCATGAGCCGAAAACGCTTGAATGGATGCGCCGGCCGCAGCAGAATGGAAACATCGCAAAAAGCAGGAGAGGATGTCATGAAGATAGCCGCGATGCTGCGACACTGGCCGCGCGCGCAACTGGAAGTCGGCGGCCGCCTGACACTTGAAATGGCGCAGGAAAGCGCGCTGGGAAAAAGCACGCCCGGCATGGCGCTGGGGCTGCGTCCACGCGAAAGCGCCCGGCTGGCGCTGGACGGCGCCCTGCGCGTGCGCTGCGTCGCCGGCATCCTGTGGATCGTGGGCGCCGACTGCGAAGACCACATCCTGCAAGCCGGCCAGGCCGCCCTGCTGAGCAAGCACGGCCTGCACCACCTCAGCAGCCTCACCCGCGACGCCCCCGTCACCTTCGAGCTGCGCCTCGAACCTGTTTGATTTAGCGCAAACTGTGGAGGAGCCAGTCGCGGAAGTGGCGGACTTCTTCGCGCGGTTCGGGGACGGCTTGCAGCAGCCAGTAGGCGTAGTCGGGCACGCCCTGGGGGACGGAGGCCAGGGCTTGCAGGCGTCCATCCTTGAGCATGTTCTGGATCAGCGGCAACCGGCCAAGCGCGACGCCATGGCCTTCCAGCGCGGCCTGGATGATCTGGTCGTATTGGTGGAAGTAGAGGAAGCCTTTGGCGCGCAGGCCGGGCGCCTTGCGTTCCAGCCAGTAGGACCAGCGCAGCCAGGGCCGGCTATTCCTTTCCAGGTCGAGCAGCACTTCGCTCAGCAGGCCGCGCGGGTGGGCCAGCACGCGCTGGGCGACGGCGGGACTGGCAACCGGCACGATCTGCTCGTCGAACAGGTGCTGCGCATTGGGGCCGGCCTGGGCGGCGGCGCTGTAGCGGATCGCCAGGTCGATGTCTTCCTGCGCCAGGTCTTCGACGCGGTTGTTGGCCGCCAGCCTGACGTCGATATCGGGATGGGCGGCCTGGAAGGCGCCCAGGCGCGGCAGAATCCACAGCGAGGCCACGCCGATGCTGGCCGATATCGTCACCGTGCGCGGACGGATTTCTTCGCGCAGCGAGTCGCTCAGCTCGGCCAGCTTGTCCATCCACGGCGAGCAGAGACGGAACAGCTGTTCGCCCGCCATGGTCAGCGTGATGCTGCGGTTGCTGCGCGTGAAAAGCTGGGTGCCGAGACGCTCTTCCAGCGTCTGGATCTGGCGGCTCACCGCCGACTGCGTCAGGCATAAATCCTCGGCTGCCTGCGTGATGCTGAGGCGGCGCGCGGCGGCGACAAAGCCGCGCAGCGCATCGAGCGGCGGCAGGGCGATCAGGGGATGGCGCATGGTGCTTTCCGGCTGGCGGTAAAGCCCGCATTGTATGCGCAAATCAGGCAAAGGTCATCCATGCGTTCAGCGCATGGATAAAATCGCCGCCTTAGAGCAGGGAACGGGCCTGCCGTCCGCGTTCGGCCAGCGCTGTCAGCGTCGCGCCTTGTTCGGCTGCCTTGCTCTCCATCTGCCGCAGTTCGCTTTCCAGTGCCGCCACCCGCAGCGCATGCAGGTCCAGCCCGATCTGGTGGGCGGTGTAGTGCAGCACTTCGCATTCGTCGGGACGGTAGGCCAGGCCGTCCGCCTTGGCGCCCACCACGATAAAGCCGTTCAGCGCGCCGCGATGGCCCATGGGCAGCGCGATCTCGCCGCGCATGGCCGTGCCGACCTGCTTGAACAGCAGCGCATCCATCTCGGCGCGCAGGGCGGGCAGCATGGCGTCGCTTTCGGCCACGGCCAAGGGCACGCCGGGCAGGGTGCTGGTGGCCAGGGTGTACTCGCCCGTGGCCTGGCGCAGATAGATGGCACAGCCGGCCTGGCCGGTGAAGTTGTCCACCGCCGCGCGGCAGGAGGCCAGCAGCGCATCCATGGCCGTGATGTGTTCCGCTTCCTCGACGTAGTGGCGCAGCTGGTTTTCCTTGGCATGCCACTGGCTGAAGAAGATGCGCCGCACCCAGCGTTCGATGTGCCGGTGCAGCTGGTGCAGCAGCAGGTAGCCGACCAGCACCGTGGCCGTGAACAAGGCCATGCTGTGCTGTGGCCCGCCGCCTTTCAGCAGCGTCTTGGCCAGCCATTCCATGCAGCCCACCAGCGCGAGCAGCAGGATGGACAGCACGGTGTAGACCAGCATGCGGTGCACCGCGAAGTCGAAGCTGAAGACGCGCACGCGCAGCACCGCATAAGCCAGCCCCAGATACATCAGCAGCTGGCCGCTGACGGCGGCGAAGGCCGTGATGCGCATGCCGTTGTAGCTCGCGTCCAGCGCCGGAACGAAGGCCAGCATGCCCGGCACGGCGCCGGTCAGGAAGGAGGCCATCAGCCAGACATGGCGCTGCCGTATCTCGCCGCGCGTGGCGTGCCAGCCTTGATACAGGCTGACGATGGTCAGTCCCAGACCGCCGATGATCGAGAGGAAGATCATGAGCCACAGCAGCGGCGCCTCATGGCCCAGCGCGAACCAGCAGGAATAGGCGGCGGTGCCGAAAGCCAGCGTGCCGTACACGGGCCGGCTGCGCGTCAGCCAGCGCCGCAAGCCTTGTTGCGCATAGGGCTGGTAGAGCAGGGCGAAGCACACGCACCAGTACCACACCAGCGGATAGGTGGTGAGGTTGGCAGCCTTGCTGAAGCGGTAGAAGAAGCTCGGCGGCGAGTAGCTGAAGGTGAAGAAGTACATCAGGCTTAATGCCGCGAAGACGGCTGCCAGGTAGCGGTAGCAGCGTACCTCGGCGCGCTGGAAGCCGATCAGAAGGCTGAACAGGATGGAGGTCGCGCCTACCAGGAAGCGTCCCCAGTAATCGAATTGTTCGGCGAAGGTGGGCTGCGCGGCCTGCGCCGCCAGCCGCAGATGGCGCTCGCTGTCGCCGCGGTACAAGGTCAGGCCGACCGGTTCGCCCACCAGGAACTTGCGCCAGCGGTCTATTGGGCGGTCGAATTTGAGCTTGTCGCCGGGCAGGGCGCCGGCCGCCCGCAGTGGGGAATCGGGCGCCAGTTCCAGGATGGTCAGATAGTGGCTGGACTGCGCTTCCTCGCTTTCGCCCAGCTGGTCGTTCAGGCGCGCGCCCAGGCTGCCCTGGCGATGATCGACCAGCAGGGCAGGGATGCCGGCGCTCAGTTCAAATACCAGAAGTAAGGCCGAACTCAGGGCCAGGGCCGAGATCAGCCATTTCCACAGGCTGGAAGCAAGGCGTTTGCGCGTCATGATGTCCTCGTTTTCTTCTTGTTATTGAACTGCTATTAATTTGAAAGCAAGAAAAAAACCATTGAAATCAAGCTTGTAGGTATCTTTGTCTGCGTCTGCTGATTATAAAAGATGGGTTCCGGCAGGGCGAGAAATTGCCATGTGGAATTAAATTTTTGTTGTAAAAGACGGTCGGCACGGGTCTTTTCCGTGCTGGAGCGGGTTCTTAGTCGCCCATGGTGGCGCGGCTGTCGCTCGGCGCGCTCGCGGTGCGGGGCGCGGCGGCGCCGATGCCGCCCGCCTCCTCGCGTTCCAGCCAGCTGCGGCCGCACTCCAGCACCCGCTGCAGCTCGCGCCGCACGGCGGCGAAGGCGGCCGGCAAATCCGCCTCGGCGCCGGAGCCGATCGCCGTTTCCGCCTCCAGCGTGGCGCGGATCAGGCGCTTGGCGCCCAGCGTGCCGACCGCGCCGCGCAGACCGTGGAAGATGCGCGCCGCATCGGCGGCGCGTCCCTCGCTCAGGGCTTTGTCGGCATCGTCGGCCGGCTGCATGCCGCCATTCAGCGCGCCGCGCACCATCTTGAACATCACCGCGCGGCCCTTGGCATCCTTGCCCATCACGCGCATCAGGCTGTCCATGCTGAATACCTGCTCGCTGGCCGCATCGGCCGGCGGCAGCGCAGCCGCCAGGGCCGTGGCGGTGGAAGCGGTCGAGGTGGCGGCTGTGGCCTGGGGCAGGGGAGTGGCCGGCGCCAGCACCGTGCCGCCCGCGCCGCTGCCGTCGCCGGCGCGCGGCAGGCGGCGCCGCTCGGGCAGATGGCGCGCGATCACGGCCATCATTTCCTCCACCACCACCGGCTTGGCGATAAAGTCGCTGATCCCGGCCCGCATGCAGCGGTCGCGCTCCGAGGCCAGCACGCCCGCCGTCATGGCGATCACCGGTAGCTCCAGCCGCAATTCGCGGCGGATGATTTCCGTCGCCGTGAAGCCGTCCAGCACCGGCATCTGCATATCCATCAGCACCACGTCGTAATTGTCCGACTCCACGCGCAGCACATCGACCGCTTGCTGGCCGTCGCCCACCACGTCCAGCGTGGCGCCGGCGTGCTCCAGGATGCCGCGCGCCACCGCCTGGTTCAGCAGATTGTCTTCCACCAGCAGGAAGTGCACGCCCGTCAGACGGATGCGCGCGCCGTGCTGCGCGCTGCGTTCATCGCCGCCATTTTTCGCCACCACCGCCTGATGCAGGGCTTCGAACAGGCTGGAACTGGTGATCGGCTTGACCAGCACCACGTCTGCCTCCGGCGTGTCCGAAATATCCTCCAGCTGGTCGCGCGCGAAGGCGTTCACCATCACCACGATGGGCTGGCTGCGCGCGCCTGCTTCCACGCGGATCGCCTTGGCCGTGGCCAGGCCGTCCATGCCCGGCATATGCCAGTCGGCCATCACCACATCGTAGGCGCGCGGCGCCTGCAGGGCGGCCTGGTACTGGCGGAGCGCCGCCTCGCCGCAATCGACTTCGTCGGCCTCCCAGCCCCAGGCCGTGATCAGGCGGCTCACCATTTCGCGGCTGGTGCGGTTGTCGTCGGCCACCAGCACGCGCAGCGGGCCGATGGAAGGGCGGCGCGTTTCTTCGGTGCGGTTGGACAGCACATAGAACGTCAGCTCGAACCAGAAATGGCTGCCCCGGCCCGCCGCGCTGCGCAGGAAGATTTGGCCGCCCATCAATTCGATCAGGCTCTTGGTGATCGCCAGTCCCAGGCCGGTGCCGCCAAAGCGCCGCGTAATGCTTTCGTCGCCCTGCGAGAAGGCGGTAAACAACTGCGCCTGCCTTTCCTCGCTGATGCCGATGCCGGTATCGCGCACGTCGAAGCGCAGGCGGACCTGATCCTCTTCCTGCGGCTGCTCTTCGCTGCGCCGCACGCTGACCACCACCTCGCCCTGCTCGGTGAATTTGATCGCATTGCCGGCCAGGTTGACCAGGATCTGCTGCAGGCGCAGCGCATCGCCGCACAGCAGCTTGGGCACGTCCGGCTCCACCACCACCGCCAGCTCCAGCTCTTTTTCGCTGGCGTTCATCGTCATCGTTGTGGCCAGCGTGCCCATGGCCTCGTCCAGGTCGAATTCCACCGGCGCCAGCTCCATGCGGCGCGCCTCGATCTTGGAGAAGTCCAGCACATCGTTGAGGATGCCCATCAGCGAATGGCCGGCCGTCTTCACCATCGACAGGTATTTGCGCTGCTGCGGCGTGAGCGGCGTATTGCCCAGCAGGTAGACCATGCCCAGCACCGCATTCATCGGCGTGCGGATTTCATGGCTCATATTCGCCACGAAATCGCTCTTGGCGCGGTTGGCCGCTTCGGCGCGGTCGCGTTCATGCTCCAGGCGTGCATCGGCCTGCAGGCGCTCGTGCATCAGGTCATTGAAGGCTTGGGTCAGTTCGCCGATTTCGTCCTGGTGGCTGAGCGGAATCGGCGTAAAGCGCGAAGGGGTGGAGCGCAAGGCCATGATGGCGTCGCGCAGCCGCCCCACGGGCGCCAGCAGGCGCAGCGTGAGCCAGCTCAGGATCGCCGCCGCGCCCAGCGCCGCCACCAGGGTGATGGCGCCCAGCCTGTAGAGCGCGCCCTCGAACGGCGCAAAGGCTTCGTCCACCGGCAGCGATGCGCCCAGCACCCAGTTCACCGTTTGCAGAGCCTTATAGCTGTTCAAGGCCTGCAGCTGGCTGGAGTTGGTGCTGATGACCGTGCCTTCGAAGTCCTCGTCCAAGGCCTGGGTAGTGGCCGGATTGGCTTGCGGCGCCCGCGGCTTGAGCATGCGCGCCGGGTCGGGATGCAGCACATACACCGGATCTGCGCCGCGCGTGAGCACATAGTAAAAGCCGGTCTTGCCCACCTTGGCCGTGCGCAGACTGCCCAGCATATTGTTCTGGTACAGCTGCAGGATGCCCATCAGCAGGCCGACGATTTCGCCGTTGGTGTCGTAGACCGGCGCCACCACCTGGATCACCGGCTTGCCATGGGAGCGGCCCAGCACCGGATCGCCGATCATCGGCTTGCGGCCGGCCAGTGCCTGCTGGAAGTAGGCGCGGTCGGCCACATTGCGTCCGGCGCGGCCCTGCACGCGCGGCAGGTCGGCCACCAGCAGGCCGTCGCGGTTGACGAGCAGGATGTCGTCGAACAGGGTCAGCATGGCGCGTTGGCCATAGTAGGCGCGCAGCGCCGCCTCGTCGTTGGCGATGCCCGGCGGCTGCATGCGCGCCGATTCGGCGATGATATCGAGCAGCATCTGCAGCTTGCCGTCGAGTTCTTCGGCCGTGTGCCGGATCAAGGCATCCTGCTGGGCGAAGAGCACGCGCGTGAAGTCCTGCTTCATGCGTTGAATCTGCAAGGCGGATACCAGCGCGATAATGACTATCGACGTGATACTCGTTGCGAGGGCGACCTTTACTTTGATACCGAGGGGTTTCATACAGGCCTTTGTGCAGGGAGCGCTGGGAAATTCTCCTATCAAAGGCCGGGCTTGGCAAGGCTGGCGCGCCACACGCCGCAAAGGCCGCGCGCGGCGGCCTTTGCGTGCAGCGGTTTTACTGCTGCTGGACGGCGGCCAGGATCACTTGCGCCACCTGCTTCGCCTGCGACAGCATCGGCACATGGCTGCTGGACAGCGTCGTCACTTTCGCCTGCATGCGCTTGGCGAAATCCTGCTGCAGGGCGGGCTGGATCATGCGGTCCTTGCTTGCGACGATGTAGTAACTCGGTTTGCTGGTCCAGGCGGCAGCGCTGAGCGGCTCGCCGAAGGCCTTGCTATTGATCGGCCCTTGGGTGGCGGCGATCAGGCGCTGCTCGGCCGCGCTCACATCCTGCGCGAAATTGGCGGCCACCGAGGCGGCCGGCAAGCTCAGATAGCCGGCGCTATCGGCCTGCAAGCTGGCCACGCCCACCGAGGGGCCATACTCCTTGCCCAGCGCGCCCACCGCCTCGCCCACCTGGGGCGCGAAGGCGGCCACATACACCAGCGCCTTCACCTTGTCGCTGGTGCCGGCCTCGCTGATCACGGCGCCGCCCCAGGAATGGCCGACCAGCACCACCTTGCCGCTTTGCGCCTCGATGATGCGGCGGGTGACGGCCGCATCGTCGGCCAGTGAACTCAAGGGATTCTGCACCGCGACCACGTTCACGCCCTTGGCCTGCAGCAGGGGAATCACTTTCTGCCAGCTGGAGCCGTCGGCGAAGGCGCCATGCACCAGGACCACGGTGGTGTCGCTGGCGGCGGCCTGGGCCGGAATCAGGCTGGCGCCGGCCAGCAGGGTGGAGGCGAACAGGGCGGTACGGATGGAGCGGTTCATGGTGCGTCCTTTCAGTTTAGGTTGATCGCTATTGCTTAGTGCGCTAAGCATGGTGTAAATGTAGTGTATTAATCGTTAGCGCGCAAGTTGTTTTTGAAAATTGGCGAGTTTGGCGGAATGGCTAACGCTGCTCCCGAGGCTTGTAATGGGCTGTAATGGCTCGCGTGAAGCATTCGCCCTACATTGCGATTGTCCGCTAACGGACTTGGCCGTCGCGTAGCGTCGCGCTTCCCGTCGCCATGCAAACTCGGCGCCGCGCGGCGAACGTTTGATGCAATGCAAACCCGCCGGAACCCACGCTGCAGCGAGGCGCAGCGTGCCTCGGCTTTCAATAGGAGAATCATTATGTTTGATATTGTGACGCTTGAACCGGACGACGCTGTCGTAGCCAAAGCGATCGATACGATCATCAAGGTTGCGAATCACACCGTCAATGCGCCGAGCGATGGTTACCGCTACATCGCAGGAAATACGGTTACCGTCGAAGGCGACGGGGGATCTCAAAGCAATGTGCTGGTAATCGTCGGACATGCTGGTGCGGATAGCTTGAGCAGCAAGAAGACTTGGAAGAGCTATATGCAGGCGGTGACGGCTGCAGTCGACCCTGATTGGCGGGTGGGCAAGAAGAGCGTCTTTCTGGTGGCTTGCTCAACGGCAGGCGAAGGTACCAAATTCGGCTACGGCAATATGGCCACGGAAATCAAGGAGTGGTTTTCGACCGCAACGGTCTGGGCGGCATCCGACCCCGTCTCGGCTAAAGACCTGAGCGCCACCTGGCATAAGCTCTAAGGCTCCCTTGGAAATTCTTCCATCGGGCATCGGCGCTGCGCGGCGCCATGCCCGAGCCGGCGGCTTGAATGCCGGCGGTTCGGGCAAGTCAGCTCCCGCTGACCGCTCGCGTGGCCGTCCATCCCGCTATTGGCCGCGCGCGTCGAGATTGGCGCTCAGCTGGTCCAGGCCGCTCATCAGGGCCAGGGCTTCGTCCAGGCTGATGCCGCAGCCGTCGACGATGGCTTGCGCCACGTCCACGCCTTGGGCGCGCAGGGCGCGACCGGCCGCGGTCAGGGTCAGCACGCGGTTGCGCTCGTCGCGCGGGTCGCGTTCGCGCAACAGATAGCCTTCCGCTTCCAGACGCTTGACCAGGGGCGTGACCGAGCCGGAATCCTGCTGCAGGCGCTGGGCCACGTCCTTGATGCCCAGGCCTTCTTCCTCCCACAGCACGACCATCACCAGATACTGGGGATAGGTCAGGTTCAGCGCGCTCAGCAGGGGCTTGTAGAGCTGCGTCATCTTCAGCGACGTCGAATACAGCTTGTAGCACAGGTGCTGGGCCAGGGTAGGTGGGTTTTTCTTCGCCATGGGAATTGCGTGGGTTTCAGGACAATATGGGCCGTAGCCTAACAAAAAAACGTCGCCGCCGCGACCCGCGCCGGCCGCCGCCACCCCATGAAAACTTGCAAAATGCATGTTTCCGAGGGGGAATAGTTGATCATCTGACTCCAGCTTTCATATCATTCGCGGCGCGTTGTCTCACGATGCAGTAAACTGGCAGCTACGCCCAGTTGCGCTACTGCAATCAAATCATGACACAAGAGCATCAAATTCTAGCCATGCCAGGCATGACCGTCGAAAATCTGCGAGCCAAATGCGCCACCTGCAGCATGCACCAGCTATGTCTGCCGATGGGCCTGGACATGGGTGATATGGACAAACTGGACCAGATTATCGGCCGCCGCCGCAGGGTGCCGCGCGGCGGCACCCTGTTCCGCATCGGCGATCCCTTCACCAACCTGTATGCGATCCGTCTCGGCCATTTCAAGACCTACCAGATCAATGCCAACGGTTCGGAGCAGGTGACCGGCTTCCAGATGGCGGGCGAGCTGCTGGGCATGGACGCCATCAGCGCCGACCGCCACCACTGCAGCGCCGAAGCGCTGGAAGACAGCGAAGTCTGCGAGATTCCGTTCTCCAGCCTGGAGCAGCTGCTGCGCGATATGCCGACCCTGCTGCGCCACTTCCACCGCATGATGAGCCAGGAAATCACGCGCGAGCAGAGCGTGATGCTCCTGCTCGGCAATATGCAGGCGACCCAGCGCTTCGCCGCCTTCCTGGTCAACCTGGCCTCGCGCTACGAGGCGCGCGGCTATTCCTCGACTGCCTTCCAGCTGCGCATGTCGCGCGAGGAAATCGGCAACTACCTGGGCCTGACCATCGAAAGCATCAGCCGCCTGCTGGCCAAGTTCAAGAAGGAAGGCCTGATCCGCGTCAGCAACCGCGAGATCGAAGTGCTCGATCCGGTCAAGCTGAAAGCGATCACCGCCGGCACCGACGTCTGCCACTGAGGCCGCGCAGGCGCGTTCCCCAAAAACAAAAGCCCGGCAATGCCGGGCTTTTGTTTTGCTGCCTGAAGCGGCTTATTTGGCCGGCGCTGGCGCGTCGGCGCGAATCTCGATCTCATGCTGCGCTGGCCATTGCCAGACGCCTTCCAGGCGCCAGTCGCGCTTCTCGCCTTCCACCAGCACTTGCCAGCGGCTGCGTTCCAGCAGGGCCAGGGGCGTGCCGAACACGCCGTCGGCATCCGGCGCCACCGTCAGCACCACGTCTTTTGCCGGCTGGGTGGCGTGCGCCAGATGGATTTGCACGCTGCGTTCCTGGTGGCCGGCCGGCAGTTCCAGCTTGCCGGTCAGGACGCCGCGCGCCGCGTCATAACGCAGGCCGACCGCCACGCCCAGCGCCGTCGCGGCTTGGTCGCGCCGCAAGTCCTGGTTGATGGCCTTGCCCTTCTTGTAGTAGTCGCCCACCACCAGCGCATCGGGCTGGGAGAAGGCCAGGTAGCCCAGATACAGGCCACCCATGATGACGATGAAGGGGCCGAGCATCAGCAGCCATGGCCAGCGGTGGCGGTACCAGGGGAGGTTCGCGCCTTGCGGCGCATTCAGGCTCATTGCATTGCTCACTTTCTGCTCCTTCATTCCTGCATTCTACTGCTTATTGGCGTACCACTTAACGGCGCGGCACGATAAAGACCGCGTTTTCCCTCACGTGCAGGCTCGGATCGTCCACGGCCGTCACTTCCACCTGGATCTTGTTCGAGCCTTTGACGCCGGCGCCGTGGGCGGCGCGCATGCGGATCGGCACGGCGCGCGTTTCGGTCGCCTGCAGCGTCACTTCCTCCGCCGTGGTCAGGGTCAGGGTATCCATGCCCGAGACCTTGATGCGGAAGGTATGCGCCTGTTCGGTGGTATTCATCACTTGCAGGCGGTAGACGTTTTCGATCATGCCGTCTTCCACCTCGCGGCCCATGGAGCCGCGGTCGCGGATCACGTCCACCTTGAGCGGCGTGCGCACATACAGCGTCAGACAGACCGCGGCGACGATCAGGCCCAGGATCGAGGTGTAAATCAGCACGCGCGGACGCAGGGTGCGCTTGCGGATCTGCGCCGAGTCGTAGCCCTTCTCCATCGCCATCTCGGTGCTGTAGCGGATCAGGCCGAGCGGCTGCTTGATCTTGTCCATCACGGTGTTGCAGGCGTCGACGCAGGCGGCGCAGCCGATGCATTCATACTGCAGGCCGTTGCGGATGTCGATGCCGGTAGGGCAGACCTGCACGCACAGGCTGCAGTCGATGCAGGAGCCGCTGTCGGGATTCTTGCCCAGTGGGGCGCGTGGTTCGCCGCGCTTGGCATCGTAAGTGATGATCAGCGAGTCGCGGTCGAACATCGAGCTCTGGAAGCGGGCGTAAGGGCACATGTATTTGCACACCTGTTCGCGCAGCCAGCCGGCGTTGCCGTAGGTGGCGAAGCTGTAGAACAGCACCCAGAACCATTCCCACGGACCGAAGTCCAGGGTCTGCACGGCCGTGACCAGGGTCTTGATCGGGGTGAAGTAGCCGACGAAGGTGAAACCGGTCCACAGCGCCACGGCGCCCCAGATCAGATGCTTCGAGGTCTTCTTCGTGAATTTCTTGAGCGACGGGCCTTGCTTGTCGAGCGCCATGCGGGCGCTGCGCGGCCCCTCGATCTTCCTCTCGATCCACAGGAAGATTTCGGTATAAACAGTTTGCGGACAAGAGAAGCCGCACCAGACCCGCCCCGCTATCGCCGTCGCCAGGAATAGCAGATAGGCGCAGATGATGAGCAGGGCGGCCAGATAGATAAAGTCCTGCGGCCACAACACCAGGCCGAAGATGTAGAACTTGCGCGCGCCCAGATCGAACAGCAAGGCTTGACGGTCGTTCCAGACAAGCCACGGCAAGCCATAGAAGGCAAGCTGGGTGGCCCACACGCACAGCCAGCGGATCGTGGCGTAGCGTCCCTTGGCCTCGCGAGGATAGATTTCCTCGCGAGGGGCGTACATCTTGATGACTTTAACTTCTGGCGCGTTCATTGCAGCTTCTCTCGATTACTTCTTACTTTGTTTCTGGATTGTTCGACAGGCTCCAGACATAAGCCGACAGCAGGTGGACCTTACCTTCACCGAGGAATTCGCCGAACGCTGGCATGGTGTTGGTACGGCCTTTGCGGATGGTTTCCATCACGGTTTCGACGCTGCCGCCGTACAGCCAGATCTTGTCGCTCAGGTTAGGTGCGCCCAGCGCAGGATTGCCAACGCCACCGGCGCTGTGGCAAGCCATACAGGCGCCGAATTTTTCCTTGCCGAAGGAGGTCTTGATCGGATCGGAAGTGCTGCCCGAGAGGCTCAGAACATAGTGTGCCACGTTCTCCACATCCTTGTCGGAGCCGAGCACCGCGCCCATCGGCGGCATCATGCCGGTGCGGCCGTTCATGATGGTGGTCTTGATGGTTTCCGGTTCGCCGCCATGCAGCCAGTCCTTGTCGGTCAGGTTCGGGAAGCCCTTGTTGCCGCGGGCGTCCGAGCCATGGCACTGTGCGCAGTAGGTCAGGAACAAGCGCTCGCCGATGGCGCGCGCTTGCGGATCGGCGGCCACGGCCTTCAGATCCTGTTTCTGGTACTTGGCGAACAGCGGGCCGTATTCCTTCTCGGCCTTGCCCAGTTCTTCCTTGTACTGGCCGGTCGATTCCCAACCCAGCTTGCCGGCGTAGGTGCCCAGGCCTGGATACAGGAACAGATAGCCGATGCTGAAGAAGATGGTGATGTAGAACAGCCACATCCACCAGCGCGGCATCGGGGTGTTCAGCTCGCTCAAGTCTTCATCCCAGACGTGGCCGGTGGTGCCCACCGGCGCATTGGGATTGTCGGTCGCCTTCACCTCATGCGTCGATTGCATGTACAGCAGCAGGCCGCAGCCGAAGACACCCAGCACCGTCAGGACGATGATGTAAAAATTCCAGAAATCACTGGTGAATTCAACCATTTTGTTTCTCCTCGTCGGCGAAAGGCAGTTGCGCTGCCTGCGCAAAGCCCGCCTGATTACGACCAGCCCATGCCCACCAGACGATGCCGATGAAGGTGATGAATGACACCACCGTCATGACGCTGCTGGCGCTGTCAAACAGTTTTTCGATAGCCATGTCAGTTCCTTGTCTTGATCTGGGTGCCCAGGCCTTGCAGGTAGGCGATCAGGGCGTCTTCTTCCGTCTTGTCCTTCAGCTCGTCCGGTGCCTTGGCCACATCCTCTTCGGAATATGGCGTGCCCAGGCGCTGCAGGGCGCGCAGTTTCGGAATCACGTCTTGCGGCGCCAGCTTGGTCTGCGACAGCCAAGGGTAGTTCGGCATATTCGATTCCGGCACCACGTCGCGCGGATTGTTCAAGTGGGTACGGTGCCATTCATCGCTGTAGCGGCCGCCCACGCGGGCCAGATCCGGGCCGGTGCGCTTGGAACCCCATTGGAAGGGACGGTCGTAGACGAATTCGCCGGCCACGGAGTAGTGGCCATAGCGTTCGGTCTCGGCGCGGAAAGGACGCACCATCTGCGAGTGGCAGGCGTAGCAGCCTTCACGCACGTAGATGTCGCGGCCCACCAGGCGCAGCGGGGAGTAAGGCTTCAGGCCCGCCACCGGTTCCGTGGTCGATTTCTGGAAGAACAGCGGCACGATTTCAACGGCGCCGCCGACCGACACCACTACCGTGACCAGGGCGATCATCAGCCAGGGGTTCTTCTCGATCCATTCATGTGAAAATTTCATTCTTTGCTCCAAATCAGGCGTGTGCCGCGGTTTTCAGCTCAGGGATGCGGGCGGTGACGGTTTCACGGCCGCGCAGCGTCATCCAAGTGTTGTAGCCCATCATGATCATGCCGCCCAGGTAGAGGACGCCACCGGCGACGCGCACCACGTAGTACGGGTAGGTCGCTTTCACGCTTTCCACGAAGGTGTAGGTCAGGGTGCCGTCCGGGTTCACTGCGCGCCACATCAGGCCTTGCATCACGCCGGCGATCCACATTGCGGCGATGTACAGAACGATGCCGATGGTGGCCACCCAGAAGTGCAGGTCGACCAGACGCATGCTGTACATTTTTTCGCGGCCAGCCAGGCGTGGCAGCAGGTAGTAGATCGAGCCCATGGTGATGAAGCCAACCCAGCCCAGTGCGCCGCCGTGGACGTGGGCGATGCCCCAGTCGGTGTAGTGCGACAGTGCGTTCACGGTTTTGATCGACATCATCGGACCTTCGAAGGTCGCGATACCGTAGAAGGACAGCGAAACGATCATGAACTTCAGCAGCGGATCGGTGCGCAGCTTGTGCCATGCGCCGGACAGGGTCATGATGCCGTTGATCATGCCGCCCCACGACGGTGCCAGCAGAATCAGCGAGAACACCATGCCGAGGGACTGGGTCCAGTCAGGCAGGGCGGTGTAGTGCAGGTGGTGGGGACCGGCCCACATATAGGTGAAGATCAGCGCCCAGAAGTGCACGATCGACAGGCGGTAGGAATACACTGGACGCTCGGCCTGCTTCGGAATGAAGTAGTAGACCATGCCCAGGTAGCCGGCGGTCAGGATGAAGCCCACCGCATTGTGGCCGTACCACCATTGCACCATGGCGTCTTGCACGCCGCTGTACATGGAGTAGGACTTGAACAGGGAAGCCGGCATGCTCATGCCGTTGACCACGTGCAGAATGGTCACGGCCAGGATGTAGGAGCCGAAGAACCAGTTCGCCACGTAGATGTGCTTGACCTTACGCTTGACGATGGTGCCGAAGAACACCACCGCGTAGGCAATCCACACCACGGCGATCAGGATCGAGATTGGCCATTCCAGCTCCGCGTATTCCTTGCCGCGGGTCAGACCCATTGGCAAGGTGACAACGGCGCTCAGAATCACGGCCTGCCAGCCCCAGAAGGTGAAGGCAGCCAGTTTGTCGGAGAACAGACGCACCTGGCAGGTGCGCTGGACGACGTAGTAAGAGGTGGCGAACAAGCCCGAGATGCCGAAGGCGAAAATCACGGCATTGGTGTGTAAGGGACGCAGGCGCCCGTACGTCAGCCAGGGGATGTCGAGGTTCAGTGCGGGCCAGGCTAGCTGTGCGGCGATGATGACGCCGACCAGCATGCCAATAATGCCCCACACCACCGTGGCGATCGCGAATTGCTTCACGATCTTGTAGTTGTAGTTCAATGATTGATCCACTTTGATGTTCTCCCGAGAACGCTTTGATGATGTATATCAAAGAGTAGCGGGATGAACGTCAAAAAACTTTGATGTGGATCAAAATTGCCCTAACGAATTACTGCTGGGGGTCTTTCGGCTCGCTGCGGTCATCGTCCTGTAATACGCGCAGGCCGGGGCCGACCAGGTCGTCGAACTGGCCGCTGTCGGAGGCTTTGAAGAACAGCCAGATCGCCAGGAAGACAATGGCGATGCTGACTGGAACGAGGATATACAGGACTTCCATCTTGTCGGTTCACTATGTTTTCTAGCGGCGCAGGCGCAGCGCATTGCAGATCACCACGGCCGAGCTGAGCGCCATGCCCACACCGGACAGCCAGGGATTGAGCCAGCCGAAAGCGGCGGCCGGGATCGCCACCAGATTGTACAACGTCGACCAGGCCAGGTTCTGCCGGATCACGCCCATGGTGCGCGCCGCCGTGCGCGCCGTGTCGGCCACGGCGCCCAGTTGTCCATTCAATAAGACCGTGTCGGCATGGGCCTGGGCCAGGGCCGCGCCCGAACCCATGGCGAAGGAGACGTCGGCCGCGCTCAGCACGGCCGCATCGTTGATGCCGTCGCCTACCATGGCCACCACGGCGCCCTCTGCTTGCAATTTTTGCACGTAATCGAGTTTTTGCTGGGGCAGGAATTCGCCGTGCGCGCTGCCGATGCCCAGGTCCAGCGCCACGCTGCGCGTCAGCGCATGCTGGTCGCCGCTCAGCAGCACCAGCTGCTTGCCCTGGCTGCGGAAGTAGTCGACCGTGGCCTGGGCGTCCGGCCGCAGCGCATCGCTGAGCAGGAAGCAGGCCAGCCAGCGCCCGTCCGTGCCCAGATACACGGCGGTGGCGCCGTCGCCGTCGAAGGCCGGCGCGCTGCCGGTCAGGCCGGTGACGAAGGCCTGGTTGCCGAGGCGGTAGCGCTGGCCCTGCACCCGGCCTTCCAGTCCCTGGCCCGGCAGCTCCTGCACTTCCTCGGCCTCCCAGCCGGCGCTGGCGCCCGCTGCCTGGGCCGCGGCCACAATGGCGCGCCCGATGGGGTGGGCGCTGCCCGCTTCCAGCGCGGCGGCGATCTGCAGGCTGACGGCCTCGCGGTTGTCGCCGAAGTTGTGCACCTGCTGCACCACCGGCTTGCCCATGGTCAGGGTGCCGGTCTTGTCGAACACGATATGGGTGGCGCGGTGCAGGGTTTCCATCACATGCGGCCGCACGATCAGCACGCCCCTGCTCAATAAATAGTCAGTGGCCGCTGCCAGCGCCGAGGGCGTGGCCAGCGACAGGGCACAGGGGCAGGACACCACCAGCACGGCGATTGCCACCGGCCAGGCGCGCGCCGCGTCGTGCCACCACCAGAAGGCGAAGGTGGCCAGGGCGAACAGCAGCAGGGCGCTGACGAACCAGGAGGCCACGCGGTCGGCCCATTGCGCGATCTGCGGCTTGGCGCCGCCGGCGCGCTCGATCAGTTTCAGGAGGTCGGCCAAGGTGCTTTCGCGTGCCGGGCGCAGCACGCGCAGCAGCACGGCGGCGCTGGCGTTGATGGCGCCGCCCGGCACTTCCTCGCCCAGGCCGCGCGACTGCGGCGCGCTTTCGCCGGTCAGCAGCGACATATCGATCGCGGTGCGGCCTTCGACGATGGCGCTGTCGGCGGCAATCGCCTCGCCCGGCTTGACCAGGATGATGTCGCCCTGCTGCAGGGCGGCGGCCGGCACCACCGTGCTGTCGCGGCTCTGCGGCCAGTTGTTCAGGCGCGCCGCCGAGGCGGGCAGGGCTTGCTGCATGCGTTCCAGCGCGCTGGCCGCCTTGCGCCGCGCCACCATCTCCAGGTAGCGGCTGCACAGCAGCAGGAAGATGAACATCGTCACCGAGTCGTAATAGACCTCGCCCTCGCCGCGCCAGGTGGCCGCTACGCTGCCGAAGAAGGCGGCGGCGATGCCGATGGCCACCGGGACGTCCATGCCCAGCACGCGCGCGCGCAGGCTGGCCAGCGCGCCCTGGAAGAAGGGCAGGGCCGAATACGCCACGGCGGGCAGGGTCAGGAGCAGGCTGGCCCACTGCATCAGGGCCGCCATGTTGGCGTCCAGCGTGCCGTCATCGCCCGCCATATACGAGGGCGCCACATACATCATCACCTGCATCATCGACAGGCCGGCCACGAACAGCTGGCGGCCCAGGGTGCGGCTGGCGCGCTGCAGCTGCGCGCCATGGCGCTCGGCGTCGTAGGGGAAGGCGGCGTAGCCGATGTCGCGCACGGCCTGCAGGATGGCGCTGGCCTGCAGCTTGTCTTTTTGCCAGCGCACCTGCAGCTTCTCGGTCGAGACGTTCAGGCTGGCGCTGGCCACCCCTTCCACGCACTGCAGGCGGTGCTCGATCAGCCAGACGCAGGCGGCGCAGCGGATGCCTTCCACCAGCAGGGTCGCTTCGCAATACTCGCCGTCGGCGGTGAAGCGCGGATCGTCGTTGTTGTACAGCGCCAGCTCCGGCGGCACCAGGCTGGCCTGGTCGGCGGTGGCGGCAAAGCCGGTGCGCTTGCGGTAGTAATCGGTCTGGCCGATGTCGACGATGGTCTGGGCCACGGCGGCGCAGCCGGGGCAGCACATGGCGCGCGGTGCGCCGTCGATCGTCACCTGCCACGGCGCTTCGCGCGGCAGCGGCAGGCCGCAGTGGAAGCAGCCGGCATCGGCCTGCGGCAGGACGGGGGCGAGGGGAGGCTGGGCGGCGGCCGTGTCGTCGGGGCGCGCCGCTCGTGAGCTGGCGTGGTTCATGGGCGAGGGGTGACGCAGAAGGTGTCGAGCCAGCCATGGCCGGCGCCATGGGTCAGGCCGAGCGCATCGAGCAGGGGCATGGACAGGCCGCTGGCGCGCAGCAGGCCAAGCAGGCCGAAGCCGAGCACCAGCAGGCCGCAGGCGATGCGCACTTTGCGCTGCTGCATATACTGGCGCACGCGCGCGCCGGCCAGGCCGAGGCCCAGCAGCATGGGCAGGGTGCCCAGGCCAAAAGCAAACATCACGGCCGCGCCGCTGGCGGCCGAACCGCTCAGCATGGCCGTCAGCAGCACGCTGTACACCATGCCGCAGGGCAGCCAGCCCCACAAGCCGCCCAGCGCCAGGGCTTTGAGCGGCGTGTCCATCGGCAGCAGGGGCTTCATCAGCGGCTGCACATGGCGCCACAGCAGGCCGCCGGCCGCTTCCAGCCGCGCCAGGCCGCGCCAGGCGTCCATCAGGTAGAGGCCGAGGGCGGCCAGCATCAGGTTGGCGGCCCACAGGCCGGCCGTCTGGATCGAGGTCAGACGCGCCAGGCTGACGGCGCCGCCGGCCAGGCCGCCGGCGATGGCGCCCGCCAGCATATAGCTGCCGATGCGGCCGGCGTTATAGGCGAACACGCGCGCCAGGCTGTCGATGGCCTGCGGCAGGGCCAGACCGGCCGGCGCGGCGGCGGGAGCGATGGGAATCACGCGGCGCGCCGGTCCCTGGGCTGCGCTCAGCGCGCCCACGATGCCGCCGCACATGCCGACGCAATGCACGCTGCCGGCCAGGCCCACGGCAAACACCGGCAACAGATTCAAACCGCTCATTAACTGCCTCAGATTGTCTTCGAATAGCGCAGCGGCTGGACTTCAGGACTGCGCGCCGCCTCGGCGCGCGCCGCGTTCAGATAGCGGTCGAACACCATGCAGATATTGCGGATCAGCAGACGGCCTTTCGGCGTCACCGAGATCCACTCCGCGTCGATCGTCACCAGGCCGTCCTTGGCCAGCTCGGCGAGCTTTTTCAGCTCGTCCGCGAAATAGCCTTTAAAGACGATAGGATACGCCTGTTCCAGCGAAACGATGGACAGCTCGAAATTGCACATCAGGCGCTGGATGATGATGCGGCGCAGCAGGTCGTCGGTGCCGAGCTGGATGCCGCGCGCGATTGGCAGCTTGCCCTGATCGAGCTTGGCGTAGTACTCGTCCAGCGTCTTTTCGTTCTGGCTGTAGGTCGCGTTCACCGAGCTGATGGCCGACACGCCGCAAGCCACCAGGTCCATCTCGGCGTGCGTCGAATAGCCCTGGAAGTTGCGGTGCAGGCGGCCCTGCTGCTGGGCCACGGCCAGGTCGTCGGTCGGCTTGGCGAAATGGTCCATGCCGATATACACATAGCCGGCGGCCGTCAGGCGGCCGATGCACTCGGCCAGCATGCCCAGCTTGACCGAGGGCGACGGCAGGTCTTCGTCCAGGATGCGGCGCTGCGGCTTGAACAGATGCGGCATGTGCGCATAGTTGTACAGCGCGATGCGGTCCGGGTTGGAGGCGATCACCTTGCTCAGGGTCTGCGACATGGTCGTCAGGTTCTGTTTCGGCAGGCCGTAAATCAGGTCGATGCTGATCGAGCGGAAGCCGGCGTCGCGCGCCGCTTCCATCACGGCCAGCGTCTCTTCCATCGGCTGGATGCGGTTGACCGCCTTCTGCACCTCGGGGTCGAAGTCCTGCACGCCCAGGCTGACGCGGTTGAAGCCCTGCGCGCGCAGCGAATGCACGCGTTCCGGCGTCACGGTGCGCGGGTCGATCTCGATCGAGTACTCGCCCTCGCTGTCCGGCGCGAACTCGAACTGGCGGTGCAGGTGGGCCATCAGCTCGCCCATCTGCTTGTCGCTGAAATAGGTCGGCGTGCCGCCGCCGAAGTGCAACTGCTCGACGCGGTTCAAGCCGGCGAACAGCTTGCCCTGCATCTCGATTTCCTGCTTCAGATAGCTCAGGTAGGTGGCCGCCTTGCTGCGGTCCTTGGTCACGATCTTGTTGCAGGCGCAGTAGTAGCACACCGTGTCGCAGAAGGGCACGTGCACGTACAGCGAGAGGGCGCGGCGGCCGCCGCGCAGTTTCAGGCTGGCCAGCGCCTCAAGGAAATTCCCGTAGCCGAAGTCCGGGGTGAAGCGGTCAGCCGTCGGGTAGGAGGTATAGCGCGGGCCGGACTGGCTCATTTTCCCGATGATCTCGGGATCGAACTCGATCGTGGGCTCGGCTGCGGGGGCGATGGTGTGCATAAGGCTTCTTTACGTATAAGGTATCAGGCGGCCAGGCGTTTGGGACTGGCCGCGGGGCGGCTGGCGCTGCTGCGGCGCGCAGCACCCACCGGCTTGCCGAACTTGAACAGGCTGACGGCTTGCGACACGCTGCTGGCTTCTTCCGCCAGGCTGTTGGCGGCGGCGGCGGCTTGTTCCACCAGGGCGGCATTCTGCTGCGTCACCTGGTCCATATGGGCGATGGCCTGGTTCACCTGGTCGACGCCGATGCTTTGCTCGCGCGAGGCGACCGAGATTTCGCCCATGATGGCCGTCACCTGCTTGACCGAGTTCACCACCTGTTCCATGGTGGCGCCGGCGCGCTGGGCGCGTTCCATGCCGTCGCTGACTTTGCCGACCGAGATGCTGATCAGGTTCTTGATGTCTTTCGCCGCCACCGAGGAGCGCTGCGCCAGGTTGCGCACCTCGCCGGCCACCACGGCGAAGCCGCGGCCTTGTTCGCCGGCGCGCGCCGCTTCCACCGCCGCGTTCAGCGCCAGGATATTGGTCTGGAAGGCGATGCCCTCGATCAGGCCGATGATGTCGACAATCTTCTTCGACGAGCTGTTGATCTCGTCCATGGTGGCGATCACGTCGGAGACGATTTCGCCGCCCTGTTCCGCCACATTCGACGCCGCTTGCGCCAGGTCGTTGGCCTGCAGCGAGTTGTCGGCATTGGCCTTCACGGTGGACGAGAATTCGTCGATGCTCGATGCGGTTTTTTCCAGGCTGGCCGCCTGCGCCTCGGTGCGGCCCGACAGGTCGTTATTGCCGGCGGCGATCTGGCGCGTGGCCACGGCCATGGTTTCCACATTCACGCGCACATCGCGGATGGTGGCGATCAGATTATTGTTCATCTGCTGCAGGGCGCGCAGCAGCTGGCCCACTTCGTCGGTGCTGTCGGTGTCGAAGCTGCCGGACAGGTCGCCCGCCGCGATCTGGCGCGCGCCTTCCAGGGCGCGGCCCAGCGGATGCAGCACGCCGACGCGCAGCGTCCACCACAGGAAGACGTTGATCAGCAGGCCGATGAAGGTGGCGCCGAAGATGCCGTAGCGGATCCAGGGCGAGGAACCGTCGCCGAACAGGCTGGCCGCGCAGACGATCATCAACAGGGTGTTGACCACGCTGGTCGAGAACCAGATGCGCATGCCGAGCGAAACATGGCTCAGGCGCGACAGCAGATTGCCCATGCCGGAGCGGATGATCTGGCCGTTCTTGATGGTGATGCCATGGTCGCCATTCTGGCGGATGGCGCGGTAGGCGGCGGCGGCGCTGGCGATCTGCTCGCGCTCGGGCCGGGTGCGCACCGACATATAGCCGATGGTGCGGCCATTTTCCTTGATCGGGGTGATATTGGCTTTTACCCAGTAGAAGTCGCCATTTTTGCAGCGGTTCTTCACCAGACCGGTCCACGGCGTGCCGGCCTTGATGGAACGCCACAGGTCGGCGAAGGCTTCCGGCGGCATGTCGGGGTGGCGCACGATGTTTTGCGGCGCGCCGATCAGCTCTTCTTCCGAAAAGCCGCTCACTTGCATGAAGTAGGGGTTCACATAGACGATGTTACCGTCCAGATCCGTTTTGGAGACGATGGCCTGATCTTCCGACAGTTCCACTTCTTGATTCGTTACGGGCAGGTTGTTGCGCATTTGAATACTCTCCTCCGAGCCACTGGCTTCTTGTCTCCATTCTTGCTTTATCGCAAGTTACAGGTCAAAGTTTACGCAGTTGGGCCATTAGTTTTATTGATGTAGATCAAAATTAAGGGAATTTCGGCAAAGCAGGTCTTGCCTTATTGCGAACAATGCAATAAGCGGAACACCATGCCGTGAAGGCAGGAGGCTGGTCTCTACAACCCCCTGAAGGCGCGCGCTGCGGATGGGCGCGCCCGTTTGGTTATTTGCTGCGGCCGCGCACTGCGCCCCACAGCTTGCCGGCCACGGTCACCAGGGCCAGCACAATGGCGCCGGCCACAACCCCGGCCACGCCATTCAACACGCTCGGCGTCAGCACGCCCAACACGGGGCCGACGCCGGCCACGCCCTGGGCTGCCGCGCCCGCATGCTCGATGGCATGGTGGGCGGCCGGAATGCCGTGGGTCAGGATGCCGCCGCCGACCATGAACATGGCGGCCGTGCCGACTACGGAGAGTAATTTCATCAGGACCGGCGCCGCCGCCAGCAGGAAGCGGCCGAAGGCGCGCACGCCGGCCGCGGCCGCGCCGGCGCGCTGGCTCAGGTAGAGGCCGGCGTCATCCATCTTGACGATGCCGGCTACGATGCCGTACACGCCCACCGTCATCACGATGGCGATGCCGACCAGCACCGCCACCTGCTGGGCGAAGCTGGCCTCGGCCACGGTGCCCAGCGCAATCACGATGATCTCGGCCGACAGAATGAAGTCGGTGCGGATGGCGCCCTTGATCTTGTCCTTTTCCAGCGCCACCAGGTCGACGGCCGGATCGGCCACGGCGGCTGCCAGCTCGGCGTGGTGGGCGGCGTCTTCTTCGGCGCTGTGCAGGAATTTATGGGCGATCTTCTCGAAGCCCTCGAAGCACAGGTAGGCGCCGCCCAGCATCAGCAGGGGAATGATGGCCCAGGGCGCGAAGGCGCTAATGGCCAGGGCGGCCGGCACCAGGATGGCCTTGTTCTTCATCGAGCCGACCGCCACCGCCCACACCACGGGCAATTCGCGCTCGGCCTGCACGCCGGCCACCTGCTGCGCATTCAGCGCCAGGTCGTCGCCCAGCACGCCGGCGGTCTTTTGCGCCGCCACCTTGCTCATGGCGCCGACATCGTCGAGGATGGTGGCGATATCGTCGATCAGTGCCAGCAGGCTGGTTCCGGCCATCAGAGGCCTCCCTGGAAGGTGGTGCGCATAGACATAGAAAATAAGAAAGCTGATTCAAAGAGCAATCTTACCCCAGACCAAGATCGGCGAATACCGCCGCCAGGCGCTAGAATGAAATATTTAAGTTGGGAGCCACGATGAGTTTCGCCGCCTGGATCACCTTTGTCATTGCTGCCTGCATCATCTCGGTCTCGCCCGGGTCCGGCGCCGTGTTGTCGATGTCGCATGGCCTCTCCTACGGGGTGCGCAAGGCCAGCGCCACCATCATGGGCCTGATCGCCGGCCTGCTGCTGCTGATCGGCATTGCCGGCGCGGGCGTCGGTTCCCTGCTGCTGGCCTCGGAATTCGCCTTCAGCGTGGTCAAGACCGTGGGCGCCCTCTACCTGATCTACCTGGGCCTGTGCCAGTGGCGCGCCAAGACGGCAGCCGGCCTCGGCGTGGATGCGGCGTCCGGGCGGCCGCAGGCACCCTCGCTGCGGCGCCGCTTCATGACCGGCTTCCTGACCAATGCCACCAATCCCAAGGGCATCATCTTCATGGTGGCCGTGCTGCCCCAGTTCATCACCCAGGGCCAGCCCGTGCTGCCCCAGCTGCTGATCCTGGCCGTCACCATGGTCACCATCGACTGCATCGTCATGCACGGCTACGCCTTCCTGGCCTCGTCCATGCAGCGCTTTTTCCGCGATGCGGGCGCCGTGAAAAAACAAAACCGCGTATTCGGCGGTTTGCTGATGGCGGTGGGCGCCGCGCTGTTCTTTGTTAAACGCGGCAGCCACGCTTGAGGAAAAGGCGCATACTGTAGCCAGCGCGGCGCAAAAAAGCGCGCTTTATCTTGCGGAATAAATAAAACAGAACTCTGCAGGATATGAAAAAAACTGTAACGCTGGTCGCCATGAGTGGCGCTTCCGGCGTTTAATATATGGCTATACAAGGAGACACTTCATGCAACGCAAATTTCTTCATTTCATTCTATTGGTGGCCCTGATCACCGCCTCGGCTCTGGCCCTGGCGGCGTAAACGCCACTCTCCGGCGACGGATATTGCAGCTCATCCGCCTTTTTTTGTCTTTCAAGCGCCGAATTGAACAGTCTGTCACAATACCGTGGTTTCGCTCTGCGCAATTGCGTAGAGTGCCGACAGTGGAATATGCAAAACAGTGCCGACGACAGGACTTTGAATGTCCGCACCGCCCGCTTTTGTTTTTCTCCACCCCGGTTTTGTCCCGACTATTTTCATTCCGCATGAACGAGAATAGTTTTTACCAGCCCCTTGGGGCTGGTTTTTTTTATTCCCTATTCCGCTTCCCGCGCGCGCTGCCGGATGCGCTCGCGCCACTCGCCCAAGGCCGCCAGGGCGCCATGGAATTCTTTTTCGATCAGATCGGCTTCGGCCACCGAGACCTTGCCGTCCAGCAGGGCGCTGGATACCGCCTCGGCCACCGCGCCGACCTGGCTCATCACCTTGCACACCGTCTGCGACAGATCGTCCTGGCTGACCTGCTCGGGCAGCGGCACGACGAAGGCTGCCATGCCATGCCGCGTCAGCAGCGCGTGCAGGGGCCGCATGGCGTCGTCCACGCCGGCCTGGTGGCACAGCTCGACGATGGCCGAGACTTCCTCGAGCGAGGGGTAATGCGAGGCGATCGTCGGCGCCAGCTTATTGCGCAGCACATTGACCGAGATGTCCATGGCCAGGGCCAGGGCTTCGATGCCGCCGGGGTAGCCGCGCGCCACGGTGTACAGGGCGTCGTGCTGGTTCATAGCGAGATACTTGCGAGTCATGGTGAAGCTGATCCTTTTTTACCGTTGCAATGACTTGGGCTGGACAGTATGCTGTCTTTCATTCAACTAGCAATTTAACCATTTTTTCGGGAAGCCAAGATGAAGTTATTCCGCACCGCCCTCATCGCCGCCCTGCTGCTGCCGTTGGCCAGCATGGGCGCGGCCGATGCGCGGCCCAGCTCCTCGTATAAAAGCGGATTTTCGTCGCAAAAGAGCAGCCCGGCAAGGAGCGCGCCGTCCAAGGCCGCGCCGGATTATTCGAGCCGCCGCTCCAGCTACGGTTCCTTCAGCGGCGGCAGCCGCAGTGCCGACGCCGAGCCGGCGCGCAAGTCCAGTTTCGGCTCCTTTGGCAGCCGTTCGGCGCGCGACAACCCGGCCGACGCGCCCAGCCGCCAGTCCGGCTTCGGCAGCCGCTCGTCCAGCGACAGCGCGGCCGAGGCGCCGAGCCGCCAGTCCAGCTTCGGCTCCTTCGGCCGCCGCAGCGGCGACGACGATGCGCAGAATGGCGGCAGCGCCGGTTCGCGCAGCGGTTCCGCCCTGTCGCGCGATCTGGGCCAGCGCACGGCCGAAGACCGGGCCCTGCGCAGCCTCGATGCGCGTAAGGCCGCTGGCGCCGGTCTGGCGGGTGCAGCCATCGGCGGCGCGGCCGGTGCGGCCGCCACCCATGGCGATGCCCTGCCGCCGCTGCATGATCCGGTGATGCCGCGCCAGGCCAATTCCGGACAAGGCAATGGCGGCGGCCAGTACAACCAGGGCCAGTACGGCCAGCCCGCGCCACCGCCGCCGGTCGCGGCGCCGCAGCAGAAGGACAACAGCCTGCTGTACGGCCTGGGCGGCTATATGCTGGGCCGCTCGATGAATAACCACGGCGGTGGCGGCCAGCACGGCGCCGGCAACGGCGGCAATAGCAGCAACGGCAACAACGGCAACAACGGCAGCGAAGCCAGCGGCGGCGGCAGTACTGGCGGCGCGATGGAAGCGGCAGCCCAGACGCAGGCGAAGGAATCCTCCTTCGGCGGAGCGGTACTGCGCACCTTCCTCTGGCTGGCGCTGCTGGGTACGCTGGGCTGGCTGATTTACTTTGGCATCAAACGCCTGCGCGGCAAACCCGAAAGCAAGGCTAACTATTCGTTTGAAAGGAATTGATATGGGCTGGAAAGATGCACTCGGCTACCTGCGCGCTGGCGCCGCCAAGCGCGGCGTGGGCGAGGAGCAGCGCGAAGACGGGGATCTGCCGCTGGGCGCCCGCATCGGCAGCCTGGTGAGTGTGCAGCAGTCGCCGCTGATCCGCGCCAGCGCCGCCGGTTCCCTGCTGGCGCTGCCCGACGACGGCGGTCCGCGCATCGTCGCCATCTCCCAGCTCAAGCTGAACCTGTCGGGTAAGCTGTACCGCTACTACCTGGCCAAGGGCGACGACGATGCGCAGGAGCGCTTTATCCAGCTCTACCAGAATGAGCAGGGCGAGGTGGCCGAGCTGCTGTATTGCACCCAGCTGGCGCGCGTGATCCCGGAAACGGAAGAGGACCAGGATGCTTACACGGGCAGCCAGGGCTACGGCCTGGGTGACCCCAGCTATACGCTCTGGCGCGAACAACTGGCCGGGCAAGGCTATGCCGCCAGCGTGCTGGACGCCGCTTTCGGATCGAACGAAGGCGCCGAATACCAGCGCGACGTGGGCAGCGGCGACTTTGTGCCGCCGTTCACGGGCACCGAAACCCGCATCGACGACGCGGGAGGCATGCAGGGCTTGCGCCAGGAGCTGTACTTCATGCCCTATGCGCGCAGCCTGAACGATGGCGGCAAGGAATATCTGCTGATCACGACGGAGATTCTCCAGAGCGTGAACGGCGCAGGGAAACGCGGTATCCACGTCGATTTTGTGGTCGGGATACCGGTGGAGCAGGAACGGCTCGTCATCCAGTGATGACACCGGTGTGGTGTAGTAATTCAAATCAACGAAAGGAAAGATGACATGAGCAATTCGAATGGCTGGGGCTTGACCGCGCGCCTGATTTCCAAGCACTTTGGCGCCCTGGGCGACCGTTTTGCCGAAGCTATCGCCAGCTTTGATCCGGAAACGGCCACCGAGGCCGATCGCGACCGCCTGGCCGACACCCTGCGCAATGCCGCGCAGAAGCTGGCGTCGGCCCGTTCCGCCTTCAACAAGGAGCGTGACGATGTGGTCAAGCTGCGCGAACTGATCGCCACCGACGAGAAAGCCACCGAAACCCTGGCCGAGCGCCTGGCGGCCGGCCAGATTTCCGAAGCGACCATCAACCTGTTCTGCGACGAGCTGGAAGCGAACAAGGCGCGCCTGCCGCAAGAGCTGCGCGAAGAGGCCGATGCCCAGGAATACATGAGCGAGCTTCAGAAGATCGTCGACGCCCTGTCGCAGCAGCTGGCCGATTTCGACGCCGCGGCCAAGAAAGCCATGCAAGCCCTGGCCACCGCCAAGGCCCAGCGCGAGCTGCAGGAAGTGCGCGCCGAGCGCCAGAGCGAGCTGGCCAGCCTGTCTGGCATGCGCGGCAACACCAGCGCCCTGAACGCGCTGACCCGCCGTGCCCAGCAGATCAGCAACGAGGCCGAAGGCATGAAGATCGTCTCCGACATCGGTCAGCGTCCTTACGACCAGGCGGCCGAGATCGACGCCATCCGCAAGTCGGTAAGCCAGCCGGCCAGCGAATCGGCGCTGGACCGCCTGAAACGCCTGTCGAGCAAACCGGCGGCGGCTTAATAAGCCCCTGCGGCGCGGGTTCCGGCCTGAAACCGGAGCCATGCGCCGAATTTGGCTAAAATAGGAAGCGGCGCGCAAACGCGTGCCGCTTCTTTTTATTTGTTAAACGATTGGAAATTTTATGGCAGCGATCCCCCCGTCCGAGTCCCTCATCGAATACCCGAGCGACTTCCCGATCAAGGTGATGGGACCGACGCATGAGGAATTTGCGGCCACCATCCTGGCCGTGGTGCTCAAGCACGACCCCAGCTTCCACGAAGGCAAGATGGAAACCCGGCCTTCAGCCAAGGGCAATTTCACCGGCCTGACCGTGACCGTGCGCGCCACCAGCCGCGAGCAGCTGGACGCCCTGTACACCGAACTGTCGGGCCACCCGATGGTGAAAATCGTCATGTAAGCCGCAGCTGCGGCGCGAATTGCGCGATCTCGGCCAGCAGCCAGGCGCGGAAAGCCTGCACCTGCGGCTTGGCCGCCGCGCCGGGCGGCGTCACGAAGTAATAATCGTCCGGGCTGGGCGTGGCGAGTTCGAACAGCCGCAGCAACTGCCCGGACGCCAGCTCCTGCATCGCCACCACATGGCGCACCAGCGCCACCCCGTCCCCATCCACGGCGGAACGGATCAGCATCGATAAATCCTCGAACATCACGCCGCCAGCCGGCTCGGCCAGGCTCAGCCCGGCCGCGCGGAACCAGGGCAGCCAGGGTTCGTTCGACCGCAATAGCGTGGCCTGGGCCAGCGCCGCCGGCGTGGCGGGCAGGTCGCCGCCGCGATAGCGGGGACTCACTACCGGATAATAGATATCGCCCATCAGGCGCTCCGACAGCAAGCCCGGATACTGGCCGCGGCCAAAGCGGATGCCGACGTCGATGCCTTCCAGATGCAGATCCTGCAGGGTGCTGCTGGCCTGCAGCACCACTTCCACCTCGGGATGCAGCTCGATGAAGCGGCCCAGGCGCGGCGCCAGCCAGCGCGCCGCGAACGAGGGAATCGAGGAAATCGTGAGCCGCTGGCAATTCCGGCCCGGCCGCAGCGCCTCGGCCGCCGCAGCGATCTCGCCCAGGGCGCGGCCGACCGTCAGCGCGAAGCGCCGGCCCTCCGGCGTCACCTTCACCTGCCGTCCCTTGCGCGCGAACAGGGCCAGGCCCAGGTCGTTCTCCAGGCCGCGCACCTGATGGCTGATCGCGCCGTGGGTCAGGTGCAGCTCTTCCGCCGCGCGCGAAAAATTCTCATGGCGGGCCGCCGCCTCGAAGGCGCGCAGGGCGGACAGATTGGGCAGGCGGCGCAGGTCGGACATGGTGGTTATGTGAGGAAAACTAACAACGATAAAGAAAATATATCGTTATGCGGCCCGTGCTGCAAGCCCGTAGCATGTGAATGAAATTCAACAACCGGAGCCGCCATGAGCCTCAAACTGTATGCCGACAGTGCGTTCACCAGCCCTTACGCCCTATCCGTTTTTGTCGCCCTGAAGGAAAAAGGCCTGTCCTTCGAGCTGGAAACCCTCGATCTCGACGCCGCCGCCAACAAGAACCCGGCCTACCGTGCCCAAGCCCTGACCGGCCGCGTCCCCTGTCTGGTCCACGACGGCTTCGCCCTGACCGAGTCGAGCGCCATCTGCGAGTATCTGGATGAGGTTTTCCCTGCTCCGGCCCAGCCCACCCTGTACCCGGCCGCGCCGCAGGAACGCGCCGTCGCGCGCCAGGTCCAGGCCTGGCTGCGCAGCGACCTGCCGGCCCTGCGCACCGAGCGCAGCACCCACACCGTGTTCTACCAGCGCGCCGAGCGGCCCCTGTCTGCCGCCGCGCAGGAGGATGCCGAGCGCCTGCTGTCCGCCGCCGAGCGCTGGATACAGGGAGAGTACCTGTTCAAAGACTGGAGCATTGCGGACACCGATCTGGCCGTCATGCTCAGCCGCCTGGTCATGAACGGCGATCCGGTGCCGCAAAAGCTCAAGGATTACGTGGCCCGCCAATGGCAGCGCGAATCCGTGCAGGAATGGCTGAAGCGCATCAACCGCTGATACGCCATACCCGTTCCGCCCTCCAGAATTTTTCATGAGGGCGCAACGGCCTGGGTTTGGGCTTAAGCCCTGACATGGCTGGTATTGGTGATATCATATGAGTTCATATTTGAGTGATTAAGAACTCAATAGATGAAGCCCAACTTCAAGCCGCCGTTTGTGGCGTTTGTGAAAAAGCAGCACAAACCCTTCCAGCTGGTCATTGAAGATGCTGTTGAGGCTGTCTGCGCAGACCCCAACATTGGTGAGGCCAAGACTGGGGATCTTCAGGGCGTTTGGGTTTACAAGTTCAAACACCAACGCCAGGAATATCTGATGGCTTACCGTCCGCCAACCGAGGAGGAGCTGAGGGCGGAAGGTGTGGATATTGAACTGTTGTTTATCGACTTTTATCAAATGGGCGTGCATGAGAACTTCTATGCAGCCTTGAAGAAGTACCTGAAATCGTGAGGGCTAGATGGGCCAGCTTACCGCAGAAACCGTCTATGAAAGTTTCACGCAGCTAGCAACCAAGGAGCGTGCAAAATTTTTTGCTTTGCTCGCCGAGTCTAGCGCTCAAGGGCAAAATTTTTCTCATGAGCAGGTATTTGGTCACTTGGCTGAGGATGAGTTTACCGCTATGGAAGCGGCTGAATATCTGGACGTATCGATTTCGACATTCCGTCGCTATGTTGCTCAAGGGAAGATCAAAAGCTCAAATGAGGTAGGGCGTAATCAGCTTTTTGCGACGAAGGATTTGAAAGCATTTAAGCGCTCTCTCCAAGCGGTGAAAGCCCGCAGTGCTGCAATTGCGGCTTGAGTTGTTGTCCAGATTGCGTCCGGAATGCTGACTGCTGGCAAGTAAATCGGTCTCCTGCATGGCTATAATTGCCGCATGCAACTACCCGCCATTTTCCGCTCCCTGCCGCAGCACGAAGCGCTCGGCCGCCTGGTCTGGATGCGCGCCATCGCGCTCTCCTTCGAAACTTGCGGCGTGCTGGCGGCGGCCCTGTGGCTCGACGTCTTCCTGCCCATCGAAGCCGCGCTGGTCGTCATGGCCCTGCTGGCCAGCTTCAATATGTGGTCCTGGTGGCGCATGCAGAATCCGCGGCCGGTGGGCGAGATCGGTCTGTTCTACCAGTTGCTGGTCGACGTGCTGGCCCTGTCGGCCCTGCTGTACCTGACGGGCGGCGCCACCAATCCCTTCGTTTCGCTCTACCTGCCGGCGCTGGCCGTGGCCGCCGCCATCCTGCCGCTGGCCCTGGCCCTGGTGCTCGCCATCGCCGCGCTGGCCGCCTACTCGGCCATGATCACCCACTACGTGCCGCTGCATGTGATGGACCACCACATGGCCATGAACTACCACCTGGTCGGCATGTGGATCAATTTCGCGCTGTCGGCCGGCCTGATTACCTGGTTTGTCGGCCGCCGTTCGCGCACCCTGCGCGAGCGCGACGCCCAGCTGGCGCTGGCGCGCGAACAGCACCTGAAAAGCGCGCAGATGATCGCCCTTGGCACCCAAGCCGCCAGTGCCGCCCACGAAATGGGCACGCCGCTGTCCACCATCGCCCTGATCGCCGACGACCTCAAGCACGATTTTGCGCAGGATGCCAACTTCGCCGCCTACCGCGCCGACATCGCCACCATCGAAACCCAGATTGCCCTGTGCAAGGCCTCGCTGCAGCGCCTGGGCGCCGCGGCGCCGGGCACGGTGGTGCCGGTGGCCGACTGGCTGGCCCAGTTCATCGAAAAATGGCGGCTGCGCTGTCCGGCGACCAAGCTCAAGCTGGCGCTGCCGCCCAGCGAGGCGCGCATCGGCAATGCCCAGGATCTGGCCCAGATTCTGCTCATCCTGCTCGACAACGCCGCTTTTGCCGCCAGCCGCGCCGATACCGAACTGGCCATTACGCTGAGCGTGGCCGGCGCCAAGGCCTGGATCCGCATCGAAGACCACGGCCCCGGCATTGCGCGCGAGCTGCTGAAGCGCCTGGGCGGCGAGCAGGTCAAGAGCACCTCGGGCGGCCAGGGCATCGGCCTGATGCTGGCCTTCGCCACCGCCAGCCAGATCGGCGGCCGCATCGACCTCACTTCCACCCCCGGCACGGGCACCACGGCCACCGTCACCATCCCGCTGCATGAAGCCTAAACTCCTCATCCTCGACGACAACGAAGTCTTTGCCGCCACCCTGGCCCGCTCGCTGGGCCGGCGCGGCCTCGACGTGACGGTCGCCCACAGCGGCGAAGCGGCGATGCAGGCCGCCGCCCAGACGGCCTTCGATTACGCCACCATCGACCTGCACCTGGCCAGCGATTCGGGCTTGCAATGGATCGCGCCGCTGCGCCAGGCCCTGCCGCAGGCGCGCCTGCTGGTGCTGACCGGCTACGCCAGCATCGCCACCACCGTGCATGCCATCAAGCTCGGCGCGGACGATTATCTGGCGAAGCCGGCCAATGTCGATTCCATCCTGTCCGCGCTGCAATTCCAGGTCGAGGACAGCGCGCCGCTGCCCGAACCGCAGCAGCTGATTCCGATGACGGTCGAGCGTCTGGAGTGGGAGCACATCCAGCGAATTCTTATCGAAAATCAAGGAAATATCTCTTCGACGGCGCGCGCCCTGAACATGCACCGGCGCACCCTGCAAAGAAAGCTCGGCAAAAAACCCGTGGCAAAATAAGGACTTAGCGCAGCCGATGCGGTGGCGCCGAGGCGCAAAACGGCCTTGTCGCAGGCAAAGTGCGACAATTGGTCGCATTCCCAACTGCTAGCGACCTCCCCATAATTCGTATTGCAAATTAGAAATAAGTTAAGTACCAAGCAATACTACAAGGGGAATTTCATGCAATATCCAGTCCGTCCTAGCGCCATGGCCCTGGCTGTCGCCGCGCTGATTTCGGGAACCGCACCAGCCGCCTACGCCGACGAAGCCCAGCAGATGCCGACCGTGCTGGTCACCGCATCCAAATTCGTGCCCGTGCCGGTGACCGCCGGCAGCCTGGGCGCCGAACAGATGGCCGGCAAGCGCTCCGCGCTCAACGATACCGCCCAGCTGCTCAACGACGTGCCCGGCATGTCCCTGGCCGGCGGCGGCGCCGTCTCCAGCCTGCCTGTGATCCACGGCCTGGCCGACGACCGCAACCGCATCAAGATCGACGGCATGGACCTGATTTCGGCCTGCGCCAACCACATGAATCCGCCCCTGTCCTATATCGACCCTGCGAATGTGGGCAATATCAAGGTCTACACCAGCCTGATCCCGGTCAGCCTGGGCGGCGACAGCATCGGCGGCGCCATCGTGGTCGCCTCGCAGAACCCGCGCTTCGCCAAACCGGGCGAAGGCTTGCTGACCACCGGCGAACTGGGCACCTTCTACCGCTCCAACGGCCATGCCCGCGGCGTGCAGGCCGCCGCCACCATCGCCAACGAGAACTTCAGCTTCAGCTACAACGGCGCCACCGCGCGCTCGGACAATTACGAAGCGGCGCGCGACTTCAAGCCGGGCGTCACCGCCGTCGCCACCAAGATCGGCGACCACTGGATTGGCGGCGACGAAGTGGCGTCCTCCAGCTACAAAACGGAAAACCATGCCGTCAACCTGGCCATGCGCAACGGCCAGCACCTGTTCGAATTCAAGGCCGGCTTCCAGGACATGCCCTACCAGGGCTTCCCCAACCAGCATATGGACATGACGAAGAACCGCAGCACCCAGCTGAACTTCGTCTACACCGGCCAGTTCGACTGGGGTACCCTGGTGACGCGCCTGTACCAGGAAAAAACCCGCCACCAGATGGACTTCTCGAACGATAAGCTGTTCTGGTACGGCGCCGCGCGCAATGTGGCCGGCATGCCGATGGAAACCAAGGGCAAGAACAATGGCGTGTCGGTCAAGGCCGATATCGCGCTGAGCCCGATCGACCAGCTGCGCGTGGGCGGCGAACTGCAGCGCTACCGCCTGGACGACTGGTGGCCGCCGGTCGCCAATTCCATGATGATGTCGCCCAACACCTTCATGAACATCAATAACGGCAAGCGCGACCGCTTCGACGCCTACGCCGAGTGGGAACGCGAATGGACTTCGAAATGGACGTCGCTGGTGGGCCTGCGCGCCGACCGCGTCAGCATGAATGCCGGGAATGTGCAGGGCTATAACACCATGCCCATGGGCTATGGCAACGACGCGGCCCGCTTCAACGCCGCCGACCGCAAAAAGACCGACAACAACTACAACCTGACCGCCCTGGCCCGCTACACCGTCAACGCCAACCAGAGCTTCGAAGGCGGCTATGCGCGCAAAGCGCGTTCGCCCAGCCTGTACGAGCGCTACACCTGGTCCACCAATGGCATGGGCATGACCATGAATAACTGGATCAACGACGGCAACGGCTATGTGGGCGACATCAACCTCAAGCCGGAAGTGGCGCACACCCTGAGCCTGTCCATGGACCTGCACGACGGCGCCGGCAAGCAGTGGGATCTGAAAGTCGCGCCCTACTTCACCCGCGTCAACAACTACATCGACGCGGCCTGCCTCACCAAGTGCAACCCGAACCGCTTCAACTACCTGAAAGTGGTGAACCGCGATGCCAAGCTGTATGGCTTCGACCTGTCCGGTTCCGCCAATCTGGGCAAGATCGATGGCTTCGGCAGCTTCACCGGCAAGGGCGTCGTGAGCTATGTGCGCGGCAAGACCACCGATGGCGATAACCTTTACAACATCATGCCGCTGAATGCCCGCCTGAGCGTGGAGCACCGCATGGGCAATTGGACCACCACCGTGGAAGAAGTGCTGGTGCGCTCCAAGTCCAAGCTGTCCCAGGTGCGCAACGAGATGGAAACCGGCGGCTATGGCTTGCTGAATCTGCGCACCAGCTACGAAGCCAAGGCTTACCGCATCGACATCGGCCTGGATAATGCGCTCAACAAGTTCTACTCGCAGCCGCTGGGCGGCGCCTATATCGGCCAGGGCGTGACCATGTCCCTGAATGGCGGCGGCGCGCCGTACGGCATCACGGTGCCGGGTATGGGCCGCTCGCTGTACGCGGCGCTCAAACTCAAGTTCTAAGGCCGCACCGCAAGGCGCCCGCCCCGCCGTCCTGGCAGGGCGGGCGCCTGTTTTTTCAGCAGCCGGCGGCCCCCATCCGGGGCCGAATCGGCAGGCCCAGGCCAAGCTGACTTATAATGGCGGGGTATTTGCCAACTCAACAAGCCCCCCTAATGTCCACGATCCGACCCGAAGCGGCGGTCATCCGCCATCTCGGACAAGCCGAATACGAGCCCATTTTCGCCGCCATGCGCGCCTTTACCGACGCGCGCGCGCCCGATACGCCCGACGAGCTGTGGATCGTCGAGCATCCTCCCGTCTTCACCCTGGGCCTGGGCGCCGACCGTGGCCACCTCCTGGCCGGCGCCAGCGCCATTCCCGTGGTGCAGACCGATAGGGGCGGCGAAGTGACCTACCATGGCCCCGGCCAGGTGGTGATCTACCTGATGATGGACCTGCGCCGCAACAAGCCGGGCGGCAAGCTGTATGCCCGCCAGTTCGTGCATAAAATCGAGCAGGCGATCATCAATGTGCTGGCGGCGTATAATCTCGCTGGCGAGCGCGTTGAAGGCGCGCCCGGCATCTATATGGCCGGCGGCCCGAAAAAGGGCGCCAAGATCGCCGCGCTGGGATTGAAAGTGCGCGGCAACGGCTGCACCTACCACGGGGTGTCGCTGAATGTGGGCATGGATCTGGCGCCGTTCGGCTGGATCAATCCCTGCGGCTATGCCGGCCTGGAAACCGTGGACATGCGCAGCATGGGCGTCGAAGCGCCCCTGGCCGATGTGCAGAACGCGCTGGCCGAAGAACTGACCCAGTTGCTGGGCGTAGCAGAACCCGAACCCGTCGCGCAGGACTAACCGAATCAACTACTTAGGCCCATTGGGCACACGCAGCTTATGACCACCGAGACCACTTCCAGCCCAGCCCCAGCTTACAACCCCAGCGAAAAGCAAAAAGGCGCCAGCAAGACCTCGCGCATCCCTATCAAGATCGTGCCGATCGAGCAGGTGGAGCGCCTGAAAAAGCCGGAGTGGATTCGCGTCAAAGGCGCTTCCGTTTCCAGCCGCTTCTACGAAATCAAGGACATCCTGCGCGAGAACAAGCTGGTGACGGTGTGCGAAGAGGCGAGCTGCCCGAATATCGGCGAATGCTTCGGCAAAGGCACCGCCACCTTCATGATCATGGGCGACAAGTGCACCCGCCGCTGCCCCTTCTGCGACGTGGGCCACGGCCGTCCCGATCCGCTGGACGTGAACGAGCCGGGCAACCTGGCCAACACCATCGCCAAGCTGCGCCTGAGCTATGTGGTGATCACTTCCGTTGACCGCGACGACCTGCGCGACGGCGGCGCCGGCCACTTCGTCGAGTGCATCACCAAGACGCGCGACCTGTCGCCGAAAACCCAGATCGAAGTTCTGGTGCCCGACTTCCGCGGCCGCCTGGAAAAAGCCCTGGACATCTTCGCCAGCGGCCTGCCGGACGTGATGAACCACAATCTGGAAACCGTGCCGCGCCTGTACAAGGAAGCCCGTCCCGGCGCCGACTACCTGCACTCGCTCAAGCTGCTGAAGGACTTCAAGGCGCTGTATCCGGACGTGAAAACCAAGTCCGGCCTGATGGTCGGCCTGGGCGAAACCGACGAGGAAATCCTCGAAGTGATGCGCGATATGCGCGCCCACGACATCGACATGCTGACCATCG
The DNA here is from genome assembly GCF_013369485.1 of Massilia sp. BJB1822. Lineage (GTDB taxonomy): Bacteria > Pseudomonadota > Gammaproteobacteria > Burkholderiales > Burkholderiaceae_D > Rugamonas. The sequence continues at coordinate 295,450 of NZ_JABWEB010000001.1, read as the reverse complement.
GCCAGTACCTGGCGCCGTCCAACAGCCACCTGCCGGTGCGCCGCTACGTGCACCCGGACGTATTCAAGATGTTCGAGGACGAAGCGTACAAGATGGGCTTCGCCCACGCCGCCGTCGGCGCCATGGTGCGCAGCTCCTACCACGCCGACGTGCAGGCGCATAACGTGCTGGCAGCCGGCTAAGGCCAATGACGGTACGCATCGAAGCGTCGTGGAAGGAGCAGCTGCAGGAAGAATTCGCCAAGCCCTATTGGGACAGCCTGACTTCCTTCGTGCGCGCCGAGTATGCGGCCGGGCAGTGCTGCCCGGCTGGCAAAAACATCTTCCGCGCCTTCGATCTGACGCCTTTCGATGAGGTCAAAGTCGTCATCCTCGGCCAGGATCCGTACCACACGCCCGGCGCTGCCATGGGCTTTTGCTTCTCCGTCCCGGACGGCAACCGCCCGCAACCGAGCCTGCAGAACATCTTCCAGGAGATCGGCACGGACCTGGGTGTGGCGCGCAGCAGCACCGATTTGTCGGACTGGGCGCAGCAGGGCGTCTTCCTGCTCAACGCCGTGCTCACGGTGCGCGCCCACCAGGCCGGCTCGCACGCCAAGCGCGGCTGGGAAAACTTCACCGACAGCGCCATCAGCCGCCTCTCATCCGAGCGCGAAAATCTGGTCTTCATCCTGTGGGGCAGTTACGCCATCGCCAAGCGCGCCCTGATCGACGCGCGCAAGCACCACATCATCACTTCGCCGCATCCCTCGCCGCTGTCGGCCCATCGCGGCTTCTTCGGCAGCAAGCCCTTCTCCCGCGCCAACGGCTACCTGGCGGCCAAGGGCAAAACGCCCATCGCCTGGGCCTGAACGACATCGCTATGCGCTTACCATCTGCCTTCGTTGGCGCTGTCCTGGCGCTTACGCTTGCCGGCTGCGCTGGTATCCCGTTCATGAACGACATACCGTTATGGAGCAATGATCCAGGCAAGATAGCGGCCCTCGGCAAGGGAACGCCTGCTGCGGATATCGACAAAGCCCTCGGCAGATCCCGCGTCCTGTGGCGCATGACGGTTGATGTTGGCGGCACGCCTTACCAGTTCCGCCTGTATGACTGGGTGGAACAAGCGGTTTTGGTCGGAGAGCGCAGGACTTGCTCCAGCAGCGGCTGCGCCATGTCCCGAGATATGCATTATGACAAGCTGCCGTATGCGCTGGTGTATACCGGCGCCGAGCCACGTCTGCATGCCTGGGGAACGCTGTCCGAACTGCGTGCCAGCACCGATCCTGCTGTCGTCGCGGCGTTGCCGCAGCTGACGCAACGCTACGACGAATACAAGCGCTCGCGCTGATTGATTGGACCATCCTGGCTCACTTGCACGGCGGGAGCGGGCGCCGGCAAAGCTTGTTATGATCGGGCCTGGTTTTGCTCTCTTACAGCGAAAGGCGCCATGGATCTCGATTATTTCAACAACTTTGGCAAGGGCACGCTGCCCGACCATCTGGGCATCAAGGTCACCGGCACAGGCAAGCATGAGCTGAGCGCTGAATTCAGCGTTGCGCCGCACCACCTGGCGCCGAACGGCTATCTGCATGCGGGCAGCATCGTGACTCTGGCCGATACGGCTTGCGGCTACGCCTGTTATACCAATCTGCCCGAGGGCGCGAACAACTTCACCACGATCGAGCTGAAATCCAACCACCTTGGCACGGCACGCGAAGGCGTGGTGGCGGTGACGGCGCGCGCCGTGCATCTGGGACGCACCACGCAGGTGTGGGACGCCACTGTGGTCGATAAAGCGACAGGCCGCACGATTGCCTTGTTCCGTTGCACACAAATGATCTTGTATCCGAAATAATAGGAGCCTTGAATATCCACCCGGCCGCGCCGGAGAAAGGATGGTCATGGTTCTGCATCGCCTTGCAGGCGCCAGCCTGCTGCTCGCCGCCACCTTGGCTTGCGCGCAAACGCCGTATGCCGAGGATTCCACTTATCGTGGCCTCGGCGGCCAGGAAGGCATCAAGAAGATAGTCGATACCTTCATTCCCCTGATCCTGGCCGATGAACGCATCAAGGCCACGTTCGAAGACACGGATATGAAGCAGCTGGCCGAACGTCTGGCCGAGCAGTTCTGTGAATTTTCCGGCGGTCCCTGCAAATACACCGGCAAATACAAGGGCAAGGATATGGCTTCGGTCCATATCGACCTGAAGATCAGCAACGCCCAGTTCAACGCCCTGGCCGAAGACTTGCAGATCGCCATGGAGCGCAATCATGTGCCGAACAGCGTGGCGAACAAGCTGATTGCCACGCTGGCGCCGATGCAGCGCGATATCGTCACGACCGGCGCCGCGCTATCCCACTCCCGTCCCGATATGGGCAACTTCCTCGCCACCGGCGGCGTCAGCCAGCTGGAGGGCGCGGGCGGCGGCGGCATCACGCCCTGGGCGCTGATCAGCGGCTACGGCACGCGCGACAGCTGGGGCGGCAATGTCCACTACACCCATGTGAAGACGCAGGACTATTCGCTTGCTGCTTACGGTGTGGCGCTTGGCATCGCCGACAGGGTGGAAATCTCGCTGGCGCGCCAGGATTTCAAGGGCAGCCTGGCCCCGCTCGACCAGTTGCAGATCAAGCAGGACATCATCGGCCTCAAACTGCGCGTGGCGGGCGACGCCGTGTATGAGCAGGACCGCTGGCTGCCGCAGATCGCCATCGGCATCCTGTACAAGAAGAACAAGGGCGTGGGGGGCCTGGGCGCGCTGGGCGTCACCAACGTGACCCAGCTGGGCGCGAAGGACGATAGCGGCTACGATTACTATGTGTCCGCCACCAAGATCCTGTTCGAGCAAAGCCTGCTGCTGAACGGTACTTTGCGCGCCACGCGCGCCAACCAGATGGGCATCCTCGGTTTCGGCGGCGACCGTAACGACAGCACGCGCCTGATGCCGGAAGTCTCGCTGGCCTATCTCGTGAACCGCAAGCTGGCGCTGGGCGCCGAATACCGACGCAAGCCGCACAATCTGCTGCTGGACGAGGAAAAGGCGTATTACGACGCCTTCATCGCCTGGTTCCCGAACAAGAACCTGTCGCTGACGGCCGCCTACGCCCACCTGGGCGACATCACGGTGCTCAACAAGAAGAAGCAGAAGGGCTGGTATCTGTCGCTGCAGGCCGGCTTCTAGGCCGGAGGCCATGAAAAAAGGACGCCGCGGCGTCCTTTGTCTTATCCCTTGAGGTGCTCTTCCAGCAGCTTGTGCAGGGCCGGGAATTCCGGCTGGCCCACATAGCGCTTGATGATCTTGCCGTCCTTGTCGATGACGAAGGTGGTGGGCGTCATCGCCACATCGCCGTAGGCCTTGGCCGCTTCGCCCGTCACGTCCAGCGCCACCTTGAAGGGCAGCTGGCGTGTTTCGGTGAAGTTCACCACATAGTTGGGCGCATCGTATTTCATCGCGACGGCCACGAATTCCAGGCCCTTGTCCTTGTACTTATTGTACGTTTCGACCATTTGCGGCATTTCGGCCACGCAGGTGGTGCAGGACGTCGCCCAAAAATTCACCATCACCACCTTGCCGCGCAGGCTCTCGGGCGTGATCTTCTCGCCCTTGATGCCGACGAAGGTCACGGCGGGCGCGCTGTGCTTGGTGTTCAGCGTGGAATAGGCGGCCAGGCCGGCGGCGGCCAGCAGGACGGCGGCGATGGCGGGTTTGACCCAGGCTTTGGAGGAGCTTGTCATGGTGCTAAGGCGGTTGGACGCGGGATGCGGCCATTATAGTCCGGCCGTGTCCCGCTTGTCTGAAGCGAGCCTGAAAGCCGGCCGGCTTCCAGGCGCCGCGGCGGCATCAGCGTGCCGCTGCCGGCTGCTGCTGCTGTTGAGGCGTGGGTTGGTACTGCTTCCATTCCTCTTCGGTGATGTACTCGAAGACTTTCACAACCTTGCTCACGCCGCTCACGCCGCGCGCGATTTCAGCGGCGACATTGCCTTCGCGCTGGGTCACGCGGCCCATCAGGAAGACGGCGCCACGCTCGGTCACGATCTTGAAGCTGTTGGCCGAGATATCGCGCGAGTCGATCAGGCTGGCCTTGACCTTGGTGGTGATCAGCGCGTCGTTGGAGCGCGAGGTGAAGCTGGCCGGGCCGGCGATTTCCAGCTCGTTGACCACCGATTCCACATTCTCGATGGCCTTCACTTCGCGTTCCACGCTGGCTTTCATCGCCTCGTCGCCGACTTCGCCGGTGATCAGCACTTTGCGGTTGAATGCGTTCACATTCACATGGCCTGCATTGCCCAGCACATTCGGCAGCCGCACATCGGCTTTCAGGCCGATCGCCTTGTCCTCGGTCTGCGCGCCGAAGGTACGGCGGTCGGACGCGGCCACCGTGCCGGCCACGGCGCCCGCCGCAACCAGGCCCACGCAGCCGGATAAAGTACTCAGCAGCGTGCCGCCGAGCAGGACCAGCGCCACAGGGCGCGCCAAACGGGCATGCAAGCCCCGCGATTTACTCATTCACATCTCCTCCGAACAGGGCGACGTCGATGCCGTCGCAAATACAGTGGATGGTTACCAGGTGGACTTCCTGAATGCGGGCGGTGCGTTCGGCCGGCACGCAGATATGCACGTCGGCGTCGGTCAGCATTTTGCCCATGGCGCCGCCGCCTTTGCCGGTCAGGGCTACTACGCGCATCTCGCGCTCCAGCGCCGCTTCGACGGCCGCCATCACATTGCCCGAATTGCCCGAAGTGGAAATCGCCAGCAGGATATCGCCGGCCTGGCCGAATGCCTGCACCTGCTTGGAGAAGATTTCGCGGTAGCTGTAATCGTTCGCCACCGCCGTCAGGATCGAGGTGTCCGTGGTCAGCGCGATGGCTGGCAGCGGGAAGCGTTCGCGCTCGAAGCGGCCTACCAGCTCGGCGGCGAAGTGCTGGGCATCGGCAGCTGAGCCGCCATTGCCGCAGACGAGGATCTTGTTCCCGTTCGATAGAGCGGAAAACATCAGTTCGATCGCCTGCGCGATGGGCTGCGCGAGCGCGGTGGCGGACTGGATCTTGATTTCGGCACTTTCGTGGAAGTGCGAGAGGATGCGTTGATTATTCATAGTGTGCATGATTATAGTGCAGGCGTAGGGTGGGTCGGACAAGCCCTGTAAAAAATGCTTACATTTCGAGTACGTGGCGCAGCCAGACCAGCTCTGCGCCGTCGATGGCGACGACGTCGAAGCGGCAGGGCGGCAGCGGTTGGCAGCGCAGCAGGTAGAACTGGGCGGCGCGCAACAGGCGCTGCTGCTTGGCCGGCGTGATGCTGGCGGTGGCCCCGCCGAAACGCTTGCTGGCGCGCCGCCGCACCTCGACAAAGACCAGGGTGGCGCCGTCGCGCATGATCAGATCGAGCTCGCCCACCTTGCAGCGGAAATTGCGCTCGACCAGTTGCAGGCCTTGGCTCAGCAGATGTTCCAGGGCCGCGTCCTCGCTGGCCTGGCCCGTCAGCTGCTGGCTGGTGCGGGCCATGGCCTTGCCGCTTACGGCTGGGTGGACAGCGGCACCGGAATGCCGTTGCGGTACACCGCCGGCAGTTCGGTGCGTTCGAAATAAGCCGCACCCTGGCCGAAGCTGACCGAGAGCTGGCCGGTCACGCCGTCCAGCGTGAAGCGCGCGCCCGGACGCAGGGCGATCTCGCGCGCCACGCGGAAGGCGTCGATGCCGAGCGCGTACAGGCGCTCCATATCGGCGCTCAGGCGCGCATCGTCGCGGGGCACCGGCTGCGGATACACCATCACCGCCGGATGGTCGCGCTGCAACTGCCATGGCAGGTCGAGCAGGCGCACGCCGTCCAGCTCAGGGCCGGGCAGCAGGCGGCTGCGGCCGGGATTCAGCGACGACGTGCCATAGATCGGAATCTCGCCCAGCGGCGGAGCCGACAGGGCCACGCGCAGCTGGCGCGCCTGGTCGGTGTCGAGGGCGGCGAACAGCACGGTGGGGCCGGCCGTCTGCAGGCGGGCGCGCAGGGCCACCAGTTCCGGATCGCTCAGATAGCCGTTAATGGCGCTCATCTCCTGCGTCTGCGCGGGCTGGCCCTGGCGTTGCCACTGGCTGGAAAAAGCGCTGGCGATGCGGCGCTGCCAGGCCGCGTTGCCGCTCAGGATCAGGGCGGTGGCGCCGGGATGCTCCTGCGCCGCCCAGCGCGCCGCCTGGCGCGCCTCGTCCTCGATGGACAGGCCCATGACCAGCATCTTCTCGGGCAGCGCCGTCTCGCTGCGGCCATCCGGATGGTTCAGCGCGATGGTCGGCTTGTTCACCAGCGCGCTGCCCGCCACGGCGGTGACGGCGGAACGGGCCAGGGGACCGACCACGATATCCTGCTGTTCCAGGCTGGCGGCGTAGCTGGACAGAACATCCTGCGCCGCATCGCCGGTTTCCACCACGGTGACCGCGAAGCCGTCGCGGTCGCGCTCCCAGGCCGTCAGGAAGCCCGCGCGCAAGGCGTCGGCGGCCTGGCCCAGGGCTTCGGAACGCAGCGGCAGCAGCAGGGCGATGCGCACCGGCTGGCCCGCCGTCGGCTGGACGGCGGCCGATGGTTCGCTCTCTTCGCCGGCCGCGCCGGGCATGGCGACGGCGTAAGTCTGGGCCGCTGGCGGCGGCGCACTTGTCACCGACACGATTGGCGCGCACAATCGGCCGGGCGCGCCGCAAGGCGCACTGCATGCGCCGACAAGAGCCGCAACGAGGCCCAGTAACAGTATTCTTATTTTCCTAGCCAGCATCCATACCCCCAATGACAGTTCAAGATTCCAGCCCGATCGCCAACCTGCCCATCATGGGCGAAGCTGCGCACCAGACCTATCCTAGCGCAACATTGTATGTAGTGGCGACCCCCATCGGCAATGTCACCGACATCAGCCTGCGCGCGCTGCACATCCTGAGCCTGGCCGATGCCGTGGCTTGCGAAGACACGCGCAACACTGCCCAGCTGATGAACCGCTTCGGCATCAGCAAGCCGCTGCTGGCCGCGCACATGCACAACGAAAGGGAGGCGGCGCAGATGCTGATCGCGCGCCTGCAAGCCGGAGAGCGCATCGCCCTGGTATCGGACGCCGGCACGCCCGCCGTGTCCGACCCCGGCGCCCGCATCGTCGACGCCGTGCGCGCCGCCGGCCTGAATGTGGTGCCGTTGCCGGGCGCCTCGGCCGCCGTCACCGCGCTTTCGGCCAGTGGCCTGGTCAAGGACGAATTCCACTTTGTCGGCTTCCTGCCCTCGAAAGCCAAGCAGCGCGAAAGCGTGCTGCAAAGCCTGGCCGCCGCCAAGCCGATCCTCGTATTCTACGAAGCGCCGCACCGCATTATCGAATGCGCCGCCGCGCTGAAAGAAGCGTTCGGCCCCGAACGCCAGGTCGTCTTCGCGCGCGAGCTGACCAAGTTGTTCGAAGAAATCCACCGCTGCCCGCTGGCCGACGCCGACGCCTGGCTGCGCGCCGACGCCCACCGCGAAAAAGGCGAATACGTCGTCCTGGTCGACGGTGCCCCCGCCGCCGATGAGGAGGATGACGCCGAAGCCGAGCGCGTGCTGAGCATCCTGCTGGCCGAGCTCCCGGTCAAGCAAGCCGCCGCCTTGGCCGCCCAGATCACCGGCCGCAAGAAAAACGCCCTCTACGACCGCGCCCTCCAGCTCAAAAATGCCTGACACGACGGCCCAGCCCGTGTCCACCTTGGGGTCAGACCCCAATCGGACACGGGCTCGGCTGTGGTGGGTCTTTTACCACTTGCAGCCGTGGTCTTTTTTGTCCATCAGCAGGAAGAGGGGGGCGAGCAGGCCGCCGGGGAGGCCGTCCTTGCAGTCGGGACGGGCGGTTTTGGCCATTTCGCGTGCCAGCTTGCGTTCCTGTATTTCGCGCTGGCGCTGCTGGGCTTTGAGGCGGGCCAGCGGAGCGTCGTCCGGCAGCTCGGGTTCGGATGCGAGTTGGCGCGCCGATTTGCGCGCTGCGTCGATGTCGAATTTGCCATTGCTGGCCGGGGCGGCCGGCTGGGCGAAGGGATCGGCCGGCAGGGCCGGCGTGGCGGCAACCGCTTCTTCCGCCGGTTTTTCGTGGATGGGCTGTGCTTCCCGCAGTTCGGGACGGGGCCGCGCGGCCAGTTCCTGCCGGCGTTTGGCCGGTTTGGGGGCCGGCTCGGGCTTGGCCTGGGCCACGGATGGCGGCACTTCCGGCGCGGCGGGTGCCGCTGCGGGCTTGGGCGGCGCGGGACGCAGCAGCCACACTGTGGTGCTGCGCCGCGCCTCGTCCGGTGGCGCGAACTGGGGCAGCGGCGCGCTGCTGCGGTACATCAGGATCAGCATCGCATGCACCAGCAGCGAGACGGCGATCCCGGCCAGCATGCCGCCCGGCCGCCGCGCGGCGGAGCTGAATGCGGCTTGCGTGTCGTATGCGGTGCTGCTCTGATCCATGATTGCTTACCTCGGTACCAACATAAGCAATTTAGCACGCCTAGAATGAAGACCGGATGAAGTTTTTTCGCTGAGACGCTTGACGACCGGCTGAGCTGCTTGTATTATCTTGCTTCTTCGGAGTGTAGCGCAGCCCGGTAGCGCACCTGGTTTGGGACCAGGGGGTCCAAGGTTCGAATCCTTGTACTCCGACCAAAATTTAAAATCCCGTGTGATGGCAACGTCACACGGGATTTTTCCATTCCGGCCGCAAAAAACAAGGGACGCCGGCGGCGTCCCTTGTTTGTTCAGCCAGCGCGCTTGGCCGCGATGGCGTTGCCGGCGCGGCTGGCGCCTTTGCGGCCCAGGAATTGCGAGATGAACTGGCCGGCGTCGACCACGATGTCCAGGTCCACGCCAGTCTCGATGCCCAGCCCCTGCATCATGTACAGCACGTCCTCGGTCGCCACATTGCCAGTCGCGCCCTTGGCATACGGGCAGCCGCCCAGCCCCGACACCGAGGAGTGGAAGATGGCGATGCCCGCTTCCATGCTGGCGTAGATATTCGCCAGCGCTTGGCCGTAGGTGTCGTGGAAGTGGCCGGACAGGCCTTCGATGCGGAACTCGCGCGCCGCCGCCGCCATCACGGCCTGCGTCTTGCGCGGGGTGGAGACGCCGATGGTGTCGGCGATGTCGATCTCGTCGCAGCCCAGGTCGCGCATGCGGCCCACCACATCGGCCACGGCGTCCAGCGGCACCTCGCCCTGGTACGGGCAACCGAAGGAGCAGCTGATGCTGCCGCGCAGGCGCAAACCGTTGTCCTTGGCCGCTTTCGCCACGTCGACGAAGCGCGCGATCGATTCGGCGATCGAGCAGTTGATATTCCGCTGCGAGAACGCTTCCGAGGCCGAACCGAAGATTACCACCTCGTCGGCGCGCGCCGCCAGCGCCGCCTCGAAGCCCTGCATATTCGGCGTCAGCGCGGAATAGATCACGCCCGGTTTGCGCGCGATGGCCGCCATCACCTCCTTGCTGGTGGCCATCTGCGGCACCCACTTGGGCGAAACGAAGGACGCCGCCTCGATATTGGCGAAACCGGCCGAGGTCAGACGGTCCACCAGCTCGATCTTGACCTCGGCCGGCACGCTTTCCTTCTCGTTCTGCAGGCCGTCGCGCGGTCCCACTTCGACGATTTTGACTTGCTTAGGCAAACTCATATCAATACCCCTGCTCGCGGTTGATCACATCGGCCACCGGCTCGCCCTTCGCCAGCAGACGCATTTTGTGGGCGATCTGCTGCACGCTCTCGCGGCGCAGCGTCAGCGCCGAGATATGCGGCGTGATAGTGATGCGCGGCTCTTCCCAGAAGGGGTGCTGCATCGGCAGCGGCTCGTTGCGGAACACGTCCAGCGTGGCGGCGGCGATATGGCCGGTCTTCACCAGCGTCAGCAGATCCGGCTCCGAGACATGGCCGCCGCGCGCCACATTGATCAGGTAAGCGCCTTGCGGCAGCTTGAGCATATTCGTGCGGTTCAGCAGATTGTTGGTTTCGGAGGTCAGCGGCAGCATGCACACCACCACGCGCGAGCCGGCCAGGAAGGCGTCCAGCCCCTCGCTGCCGTGGAAGCACTGCACGCCGTCCACCCGCTTCTCGCTGCGGCTCCAGCCGCGCAGCGGGAAGCCGAATTCCTTGAGCGCCTGCAGCACGCGCCCGCCCAGCATGCCCATGCCCAGCACGCCGACGGAGAATTCCTCCTTCTCGTGCTGCGGCAGCTGCAGCCATTGGCCGTTGCGCGCCTGGACTTCGTATTCGTCCAGGCGGCGGTAGTAGCGCAGCACGGCGTGCGCCACGTATTCGGCCATCTGCACGCCCATGCCGGCATCGCCCAGACGCACAATGGGAATCTCGCGCGGGATCATATGCTCGTGCTTCATGATGGCGTCCGCGCCGGCGCCGGTCAGGAAGATGGCCTTCACTTCCGACAGCTCGCGCAGCATGGCTTCCGGCGGCGACCACACCACCGCATAGTCGCAGGGCGGCGCCTTCACGCCATCCTGCCAGATCACGACTTCCGCCTCAGGCAGGAACTCGGAAAAGTCCTTGATCCACGGGCCGGTCTGGCCGTCCGCGCGGTACAGCAATATACGCATGGTGTCCTCTCCTCAAGCTGTTTTGAACGCGAGCAGTGGTGCGCCGTCGGTGACCTGGTCGCCGATGGCATACAGGATCTCGTCCACCAGGCCATCGTGCGGGGCGGCAATGGTGTGTTCCATCTTCATCGCCTCCATGATGACCAGTGCCTCGCCCTTTTTCACTTGCTGGCCCGCTTTGGCCAGCACCGCCACTACCTTGCCCGGCATCGGTGCGGTGAGGCGGCCGCCTTCGGCTTCCGCTTCGCCCGCATGTGCCATCGGGTCGTTATAGGCCAGCGCATAATGGCCGCCGCCGGTGAACACATGGAATAGCTCACCGTCGCGGCGCACCGTGCCATGCACCGAGGTTTCACCCAGCTTGATGCTCAAATCCACGCCTTGTTGCGACATCAGGCTCACATGCGCCTCGATGCCCTCCATCGCCAGCAGCCAGCCCTGATGCAGATAGCTGAACTGCGGCTGATAGTTCTTGCCATGCTCGTCGCTGAAGGACAGCTTGCGCGCATAGGCCGTATTCATGCGCCAGCCCAGGGCCTGGCCCCAGGGATCGGCGCGGTTGGCGCCCGACTGGGCGGCCGATTGCTCTTTCTCTTCTTCCACCAGGGCCACGGCGGCCAGGGCCACGGCAGCAGCCGGCACCGAGCGGGCAGGCGGGAACAGGGCTTCCTGATTGCGTTCGATCAGGCCCGTATCCAGGTCGGCGTTGGCGAAGGCGTCGCCTTCCACCAGGCGTTTGAGGAAGGCGATATTGGTGGCCAGGCCGACGATCTGGTATTGCGACAGCGCCTGGGCCATGCGCGCCAGCGCCTGTTTGCGGTCGGCGCCCCAGACGATCAGCTTGGCGATCATCGGATCGTAGAAGGGCGAAATCGCATCGCCTTCGCGCACGCCGGAATCGATGCGCACGGCGGAAGGCAGATTGGGAATGCCGCCCAGTTCGAAATTCACCGCATCCGGCGTTTCCAGATGGCGCAGCGTGCCGATCGAAGGCAGGAAGCCTTTCTCCGGATTCTCCGCATAGATGCGCGCCTCGATGGCGTGGCCGGTGATCTTCAATTCATCCTGCCGCTTCGGCAGCGGCTCGCCGGCTGCCACGCGCAACTGCCATTCCACCAGGTCGGTGCCGGTCACCATTTCCGTGACAGGGTGCTCAACCTGCAGGCGGGTGTTCATCTCCATGAAGTAGAAGCTGCCGTCCTGGTTGGCGATGAATTCCACCGTGCCGGCGCCCACATAGCCGACCGCCTTGGCTGCCGCCACGGCGGCGTCGCCCATGGCGGCGCGGCGTTCCGCCGTCATATTCGGCGCCGGCGCTTCCTCCAGCACTTTCTGGTGGCGGCGCTGCACCGAGCAATCGCGCTCGAACAGATAGATGCAGTTGCCCAGGGTGTCGGCAAACACCTGGATCTCGATATGGCGCGGGCGCTGCAGATACTTCTCGGCCAGCACCTTGTCGTCGCCGAAGGAGCTGATCGCCTCGCGCTTGCAGGACGCCAGCGCATCCTTGAACGCCGCCGTGTTCTCCACCACGCGCATGCCCTTGCCGCCGCCGCCGGCTGAGGCCTTCAGCAGCACCGGATAGCCGATGCGGTCCGCTTCCTTCTGCAGGAAATCGGCATCCTGCTCGTCGCCGTGGTAGCCGGGTACCAGCGGTACCTTGGCTTTTTCCATCAGCGATTTGGCGGCCGACTTGGAACCCATGGCGCGCATGGCCGAAGCCGGCGGGCCAATGAACACCAGGCCCGCTTCGGCGCAGGCGTCCGCGAACTCGGCGTTCTCGGACAGGAAGCCGTAGCCGGGATGGATGGCCTGCGCTCCCGTTGCCAATGCCACGGCGATGATCTTGTCGCCGCGCAGATAGCTTTCCTTGGCGGGCGCAGGACCGATCAGCACCGCTTCGTCGCACACCGCCACATGCTTGGCGTTCGCATCCGCTTCCGAATACACGGCAACGGTTTTGATGCCCATGCGGCGAGCGGTGGAGGCGACGCGGCAAGCGATTTCACCGCGGTTGGCAATCAGGATTTTTTTGAACATGGTCTCTCTCTTTACAGCTCAAGGGCTGGAAGTTTTTTTGTCGAGGGGTTTCAAGGCCGGGATCAGCAGCCGCAGCTTTCCTTCTGCACCGATTCCAGGGTGGCGGCGCGCGTCGGCAGGCCCAGTTTGGCCAGCAGGGCGCGGTCGTCGTTCGCTTCCGGGTTATCGGTGGTCAGCAGCTTGTCGCCGTAGAAGATGGAGTTGGCGCCGGCCATGAAGCACATCGCCTGCACCGCTTCGCCCAGCTCGCGGCGGCCGGCAGACAGGCGCACGCGCGCTTTCGGCATGGTGATGCGGGCCACGGCGATGGTGCGCACGAATTCCAGCGGGTCGAGACGGTCCATGCCATACAGCGGCGTGCCTTCCACCTGCACCAGGTGGTTGATCGGCACCGATTCAGGATACGGATTCAGGTTCGCCAGCTGGGCGATCAGGCCGGCGCGCTGATCGCGCGTTTCGCCCATGCCGACGATGCCGCCGCAGCAGATTTTCAGGCCGGCGTTGCGCACATGGCCCAGGGTGTCCAGGCGGTCCTGGTATTCGCGGGTGGAGATCACGTTATCGTAGAACTCGGGCGCGGTGTCCAGATTGTGGTTGTAGTAGTCCAGGCCTGCGGCTTTCAGGCGCTCGGCCTGGTCTTCTTCCAGCATGCCCAGGGTGGCGCAAGTTTCCAGGCCCAGCGCCTTCACTTCGCGCACCATCTCTTCGATCTTGTCCATATCGCGCTCTTTCGGGCTGCGCCATGCAGCGCCCATGCAGAAGCGGGTCGCGCCGTTTTCCTTGGCCTGGCGGGCCGCTTCCAGCACGGTGTCGATGCCCAGGATCTTCTTTGCTTCGACGCCGGTGTCATAGCGCGCCGCCTGCGGGCAGTAGCCGCAATCCTCTTCGCAACCGCCGGTCTTGATCGACAGCAGGGTGGCCAGTTCCACATCGCCTTCGGGGAAGTTGGCGCGCTGGACTTGCTGGGCGCGGAACATCAGCTCAGGGAAAGGCAGTTCGAACAGGGCCAGCACCTCTTCGCGCGGCCAGGTCGCCGCTTCCGGCAGCTTGATGGCCGCGGTAGGGCGGTGCAGGGCGACGGTTTTTGGTTCTTGCAGGGTTTGCGGCATTTTCTTTCCTTACACGTTCAATTATTATGACGGACTGGCCAGTTGGGCAGGCTCGTAAAGTTCAGGTATTCGGCGGCGGCGGCGGCTGTGGGCTGTTCCAGGCGCGGCACGCGGCCCAGCAGCGGGGCGCCGAGGCGCGCTTCCAGCGCTGCGATATTCTCGTCGAAGAAGCTCATTTCCGCTTCCAGCGCATTGGCCACCCAGCCCACCAGCTTCAGGCCGCGCGCGGCGATCGCTTCGGCGGTCAGCAAGGCCTGGCTGATGCAGCCCAGGCGCATGCCCACCACCATCACCACCGGCAGATTCAGTTGCTGCGCCAGGTCGGCACTGTCGTAGTCGTCGTTGAGCGGCACGCGGAAGCCACCCACGCCCTCCACCACGGTAGCGTCGGTGGCGGCGGCGATTTCCAGGTAGGCGGCCAGAATCGGCACCGGATCGATGGTCACGCCTTCCAGCGCGGCGGCGATATGCGGCGCGGCCGGTTCTTTCAGCATGAAAGGCGTGGTCAGTTCGGGCAGCATGGCGACATTGCCGGCTGCCGCCAGCATATCGGCATCGTCGTTGTGCAGACGGCCGTCGCGCAGCTCGGCGCCGGCCGCGATCGGCTTCATGCCGCAGGCGCGCGCGCCACTGCGCGCCAGCGCATACAGCATGGCGGCCGAGGTCAGGGTCTTGCCGATTTCGGTATCGGTACCCGTGACAAAGCAGGAGAAGCGGGGCGGCATGCCGCTGGCGGCGGGCGCCGTTTCGGTTTGAGGTGCGATCACCGGATCTTCCAGGGCCATCTTACGTCCTTTCCAGTTCGTTGAGCGCGGCGATCAGCTGCGCCACGTCGAGCGTGCTATGGCCGGCCGACAGCGTGATGCGCAGGCGCGCCGTATCCGCCGGCACCGTGGGCGGACGGATGCCGCCGACCCAGATGCCTTGCTCGTACAAGGCGGCGGCGGCGCGCATGGTTTCCGCGTTGTCGCCGATGATAATGGGCTGGATTGCCGTGTGCGAGGGCAGCAGCCGCCAGCGCTGCAGGCGCAGGCCATCCTGCAATTGTGCCACCAAAGCTTGCAAGTGCGCGCGGCGCTCCCGGCCTTCGGCGCCACCCAGGATATCCAGGCTGGTAAGCAGAGCGTGGGCCAGGGCCGGCGGCGCGGCCGTGGTGAAGATATACGGGCGGGCGCGCTGCACCAGGGTCTCGATCACGCTGCGGTGGGCGGCGCCGAAAGCGCCGCCCACGCCGGCGGCCTTGCCCAGCGTGCCGACATAGACAATATGCGGCGATTGCAGGCCGAAATGCTCCAGCGCGCCGCGTCCGCGGCTGCCCAGCGTGCCGAAGCCGTGGGCGTCGTCCACCACCAGCCAGGCGCCGTGGCGTTCGCACAGGGCCAGCAACTGCGGCAGCGGCGCCAGATTGCCGTCCATGCTGAACACGGCGTCGGTGACGACGATCTTGTTGCTGGCGGTGCTGGCTTGCAGCATGCCTTCCAGCGCTGCCACATCGGCGTGCGGATAGACTTTCAAGCTGGTGCGCGCCAGGCGCGCGCCGTCGATCAGGGAGGCGTGGTTGAGCGACTCGGAGAAGATTTCCGTATTCTTGTCGCCCACCGCGAGGCCGGTCAGCACGGCCAGATTCGCCATATAGCCGGTGCAGAAGTAAAGCGCGCGCGGCTCGACCAGGTTCGGGCCGACGTATTCGGCCAGCTTTTCTTCCAGCTGCACGTGGGCGCGGCTATGGCCGCTGATCAGGTGCGAAGCGCCGCTGCCGGTGCCGTACAGGTCCACGCCTTCGCGCAGCGCTTCGGCGATCAGCGCATGGCTGGCCAGGCCCAGATAGTCGTTGCTGCAGAAAGCCAGCAGTTCGCGGCCGCCCACCTTCATGCGCGGGCCGCAGGGCGTTTCCACCGCGCGGCGCTTGCGGATCAGATTTTTCTCTTGCAAGCCTTGCAGCTCGCTTTCCAGTTTTTCCAGCAATTCCATCGTCATTCCGCCAGGCTTTGTTCGAACACGGCCAGCGTGCGCTGGGCGAGGATGCCGATTTCCTCATCGTTGAGGATATACGGCGGCATCAGGTACACGGTGGAACCGATGGGGCGCAGCAGCAGTTCCTGCTGCGTGGCGTTGGCGAAGAAGCGGCGCGAGAAGCCCGGCGCCGCATCGATGGCGTCGAAGGCCCAGATCATGCCGCGCTGGCGGAAATGCCGCGTGCGCTCATGCTGGGCCAGCGGCGCCAGCGCCGCGGTGATGCGGGCGGCGCGCGCCTTGTTCGCTTCCAGTACATGGTCTTCGGCGAAGATGTCCAGCGTGGCCAGCGCGGCGCGGCAGGCCAGCGGATTGCCGGTGTAAGAGTGCGAATGCAGGAAGCCGCGCGTTACGTCTTCGCTGTAGAAAGCCTGGTAAATCTCTTCGCGCGAGAGCACGATGGACAGCGGCAGGTAGCCGCCGCTGATGCCTTTCGACAGGCACAGGAAGTCCGGCCAGATTCCGGCCTGCTCGCAGGCGAAGAAGGTGCCGGTGCGGCCGCAGCCGACGGCGATTTCGTCCAGGATCATATGCACCTGGTAGCGGTCGCACAGCGCGCGCACCAGTTGCAGATACAGGGGATCGTGCATGGCGAAGCCGGTGGCGCACTGTACCAGCGGCTCGATGATGATGGCGGCGATGCGGCCTTCGGCTTGCTGGAAGGCGCGCTCCACGTCGGCGGCGGCGCGGCGCGCCACGTCCTGCGCCGTTTCGCCTGGTTCGGCCTGGCGCGCATCGGGCGACATCACGGTCTGCGCAGCGCGCAGCAGTGGGCCGTAGGCATCCTTGAACAGGGCCACATCGGTCACGGCCAGCGCGCCGATGGTTTCGCCGTGATAGCTGCCCTTGAGGCAGAGGAATTCCTGCTTCCCGCCCTTGCCGCCGCTGTTACCAAGATTGCGCCAGGCGTGGAAGCTCATCTTCAGCGCGATCTCGACGGCGGAAGCGCCGTCCGAGGCGTAGAAGGCGTGGCCCAAGTTGTTTTGGGTCAGGTCCGACAGGCGTTCCGACAGCTGGATCACCGGTTCATGGGTGAAGCCGGCCAGCATCGCGTGTTCCAGCATGTCCAGCTGCTCGCGCAGCGCCGCGTTGATGCGCGGATTGGCGTGGCCGAACAGATTCACCCACCAGGAGCTGATCGCATCCAGATAACGGTTGCCCTGGTGGTCGTACAGCCATGCGCCACGCCCATGGCTGACCGGAATCAGCGGCGTGCTTTCATGATGCTGCATCTGGGTGCAGGGATGCCATACGCTGCGCAGGCTGCGCGCTACCCAGTCGGTTTGTCGGTTCGCTTCCAAAAATTACTGCTCCATTCTTTAGTTCAGCCAGTTCGGCTTGCGCTTCTCCAGGAAGGATTGCACGCCTTCGCGGCCCTGCTCCGACGCCCGGATCTGCGCGATGCGCAGCGCGGTGTCGGCCAGCAGCGCATCGCTCACCGGCTGGTTCACCACCTCGCGCACCAGCACCTTGGCCTCTTTCACGGCATTCGGGCTGTTCGTCAGCAGTGCTTTAACGATTTCATTGACTTTCGCATCCAGCGTGTCGGCGCCCACCGTTTCGTGCACGAAGCCGATGCGGTGCGCTTCGCGCGCGCTGAAGCGTTCGGCCGTGAGGAAGTAGCGGCGCGCCGCGTTTTCGCCCATGGCCTTGATGACATAAGGCGAAATAGTAGCCGGAATCAGTCCCAGCTTCGCTTCGCTCAGGCAGAAATTGGCCTCTTCCGCGGCCACCGCGATATCGCAGGCGGCCACCAGGCCCATGCCGCCCGCATAGCAGTCGCCCTGCACCTTGGCCACCACGGGCTTGGCGCAGAGGTAGATGGCGCGCAGCATCTGCGCCAGCTGCATGGCGTCGGCTTGGTTTTCGGCGTGCGTGTAGCCCGCCATTTTCTTCATCCAGTTCAGGTCCGCCCCGGCACAGAAGGCCGGGCCGTTCGCCGCCAGCACGATGGCGCGCACCACGTCGTCGCGGCCCAGCTCATTGAAGGCCAGGGTCAGCTCGTTGATGGTCTGTTCGTTGAAGGCGTTGCGTACATCGGGACGGTTCAGGGTCACGGTGGCCAGCTTGTCGGCGATGGAGATGGTCAGGGTCTGATAGTCCATGGTCTTCTCCTTACATGCGGAATACGCCGAATTTGGTGTCCTGGATTTCGGCGTTCAATGCCGCCGACAGGCCCAGGCCCAGCACCATGCGCGTATCGGCCGGATCGATCACGCCATCGTCCCACAGGCGCGCCGTGGCGTAGTAGGGATGGCCCTGATGCTCGTACTGCTCCTTGATCGGCTGCTTGAAGGAAGCCTCCTCCTCGGCCGACCACTGGCCGCCCTTGCCCTCGATACCGTCGCGCTTGACCGTGGCCAGCACCGATGCCGCCTGGTCGCCGCCCATCACCGAGATGCGCGCATTAGGCCACATCCACAGGAAGCGCGGCGAGAAGGCGCGGCCGCACATGCCGTAATTGCCGGCGCCGAAGCTGCCGCCGATGATGACGGTGAATTTCGGCACAGAGGCCGTCGCCACCGCCGTCACCATCTTGGCGCCGTTGCGGGCGATGCCCTCGTTCTCGTACTTGCGGCCGACCATGAAGCCGGTGATGTTCTGCAGGAAGACCAGGGGAATCTTGCGCTGGCAGCACAGTTCGATGAAGTGCGTGCCTTTCAGCGCCGACTCCGAGAACAGGATGCCGTTATTGGCGATGATGCCGACCTTCATGCCGTAGATATGGGCGAAGCCGCACACCAGGGTGGTGCCGTAGCGCGCCTTGAACTCGTCGAATTCGCTGCCGTCGACGATGCGGGCGATCACTTCGCGGATATCGAAAGGCTTGCGCGTATCGACCGGGATCACGCCATACAGTTCTTGCGGCGCGTATTTCGGCTCCACCGCTTCGCGCAGCGCGCCCTGCTGCGGCTTTTGCCGGTTCAGGTTCGAGACGATGCTGCGCGCCATCGACAGCGCGTGCATATCGTTCTGCGCCAGGTGGTCGGCCACGCCCGACAGGCGGGTATGCACGTCGCCGCCGCCCAGGTCTTCGGCCGACACCACCTCGCCGGTGGCCGCCTTCACCAGCGGTGGGCCGCCGAGGAAGATGGTGCCCTGTTCCTTGACGATGATGGATTCGTCGCTCATGGCCGGCACGTAGGCGCCGCCGGCCGTGCAGGAACCCATCACCACCGCGATCTGCGGAATGCCCTTGGCCGACAGATTGGCCTGGTTGAAGAAGATGCGGCCGAAGTGGTCGCGGTCGGGGAAGACGTCGTCCTGGTTGGGCAGGTTGGCGCCGCCCGAATCGACCAGGTAGATGCAGGGCAGATTGTTCTGGTCGGCGATTTCCTGGGCGCGCAGGTGCTTCTTGACCGTCATCGGATAGTAGGTGCCGCCTTTCACGGTGGCGTCATTGCAGACGATGACGCATTCCTGGCCCGCCACGCGGCCGATGCCGGTGATGATGCCCGCCGCCGGCGCCGCATCGGCGCCCTTGTCCGGATACATGCCGTAGGCGGCCAGCTGCGAGAATTCGAGGAAGGGCGTGCCGGGATCGAGCAGCATCTGCACGCGGTCGCGCGGCAGCAGTTTGCCGCGCGCCACATGCTTGGCGCAGGCCGCCTCGCCGCCGCCCTCGGCCACCTTGGCGACTTTGGCGCGCAAGTCGTCCACGATGGCCTGCATGGCGGCCGCATTGGCCTTGAAATCTTCGCTGCGCGGATTGAGTTTGCTTTCGATGTGCGGCATTCGGGTTCCTCTTATTAGATCGCGTTGTCTCCGACGCGGTTTGGCCGGGAGGCCGGAAACAGCCTCCTATTCAGGAAATTCACCGTCAACGTAGAACCAGCGCGGCGTACCCGCCGCATCCGGCTCGCGCAGGAAGCGGCTGATCTCGTGCAGTCGCTGGCCGCGGCCCCCGATGCGGCAGCGGGCCACGAATTCCACGAAATCCTCGTCCAGTTTCGCTTCTGCTTTACGTTGACGTAAACGTAAACCAGATTTTACCTCAAGTCCCAGCCACTGCAATTGCTCCTTGGGGTCGATAATTTGCTCGCTGGGGCGGGTGCTGGCATGCCAGGTTGACAATAGATACGGTTCATTGCGCAGGGAGTAGGCCGTATAGCGCGAGCGCATCAGCTGTTCGGCCGTGGGCGGCACGGCGGTGCCGTCGAGGAAAGGGCCGCAGCACGCAGCCAGCGCAGGGCCGCCGCAGGGACAGCCCACCGGGGTCTTGGACTTGGTCATTGAATAAGACGGACAGCGGAAAATCCCGCCATTATCCGCCATATCGGCGGACGGGGTACGGCCGCCGGCATGGCGGCTCAGGCCAGAGCACCAAGCGGCAGGGTGTAAGGGCTCAGCGCAGCAGCAGGCCGTCGAGGGGAATGGCGGGGGCTTTGCCGCGCATCAGGTCAGCCAGGATGGCGGCCGAGCCGCAGGCGAAGGTGAAGCCGAGCGGGCCGTGGCCGACGTTCAGCCACAGATTGGGGTAGGGGCTGGGGCCGAGGATGGGCGCGCTGTCCGGGGTGGCGGGGCGCAGTCCGGCCCAGCCTTCGACGCGGTCGTAGTCGGCGGCGCCGGGCATGGTCTGGCGCGCGAGGCGCAGCAGGCCGGCCGCGCGCTGCGGGTCATAGGACGCGTCCTCGCCCACCAGATCGACCATGGCCGCCACCCGCAGATTCCAGCCGATGCGCGCGTACAGCACCTTGCGCTCGAAATCGGTGACGCTGATTTCCGGCGCCTGGTCGCCGGGGCGGATCGGGGCATTCAGGCTATAGCCCTTGAGCGGATACAGGGGCAGGTCGATGTCGGCCGTCGCCGCCAGGCCGCGGCTTTGGATGCCGGCGGCCAGTACATAGTGCTCGGCCTCCAGCCGTCCCGCGCTGCTGGCCACGCCCGCCACGCTGCCGTCCTCGATGACGATGGCGCGCGCCTTGGCCTGCACCCGGCCCTCAAAACGCGGATGGGCGAGCAGGCGCTTTTCCAGCGCCACGCAGAAGGCATGGCAGTCGGCCACCGCTTCGCCCGCGTTGAAGATGCCGCCCGCCAGCCGTGGCGCCAGCGCGGCCAGCGCCGGTTCCAGCTGCGCGCACTCGGCGCCGGACAGGATCTGGCGCCGTCCGTCCGCGTCGCGCTTGGCGACGGCCGCCTCGAAAGCGCTGCGCGTGCGGTAGACCACCAGCTTGCCCGCTTCGCGCCAGCCGAATTCCGCCAGGGGCAGTTGCAGCGCCAGTTCGGACATCATGCAGCGGCTCAGTTCTCCCAGCAGCAGTAGGCGCTGGGTGGTGCGCGCATTGCTGGCGGCATTGCAGTTGGCGAGGAACTGCGCCAGCCAGCGCCACTGGCGCCAGTCGGCTTCGGGACGGAAGCGCAGCGGCCCGGCATCCTGCAGCAGCCAGCGCAGCGCCTTCAGCGGCACGCCCGCATCGGCCAGCGGCGACACATAGCGGTAGCTGAGCTGCCCGCCATTGCGCAAGCTGGCGCCGCACCCCACCTCCGCCTCGCGTTCCAGCAGGGTGACGCGGAAACCGGCTTCCAGCAGCCACCAGGCCGTCGCCAGGCCGACCACGCCGCCGCCGATCACCAGGACTTGCGAAGAATTGTGCTGCATTGGACCCCACCATGAATTTTCCGAGGGTTGAGCTTAGGCCCGCGACCGCGCCGGGGCCAATGAAAGCTCGTGCGGCCGCTATAACCGCGCGTCATGCGCCGTCCGGTTTCAGCCTGCCAGCCGTCGCGGATTGCCAACACCGGTGGGCTTTTCCGCCGCGCCGGGCCGCCTATAACCGGTCTTCATGCGGCTTTAGCATTTTTTCATCTCTTTAAAAATCAGCGCAAATTCTCTGTCCCTATTAAACTAATAGAAATTGGAGAAAGTGTAATGAGCCAGACCAGCGTTGAATTCAAAGCGGACAGTTCGCCGCTGTATATGCAAATTGCCCGCAAACTGAGCGACGAAGTGCGCAATGGCCGCTACCAGGTGGACCAGGCCCTGCCCTCGGAGCGCACGCTGTCCGAACAGCTCAATGTCTCGCGCGTGACGGCCCGCAAGGCCATCGACCAGCTGGTGGAACAGGGATTGGTGGTGCGCCGCCGCGGTTCCGGCAACTATATCGCGCCGCGCATCGAACAGCCACTATCACATCTGACGAGTTTTTCCGAACAGCTGCAGCAGCGCGGCTATAAGCCCGGCTCGCGCTGGCTCAAGCGCAGCGTGGTGGTGGCCAGCGCCGACGAGCAGCTCAGCCTCGCGCTTTCCCCCGGCAGCAAGGTGGCGCGCCTGGAGCGCCTGCGCCTGGCCGACGATGTGGTGATGGCGTATGAGGTCAGCGTGCTGCCCGAGGCCGTGCTGCCGCGGCCGGACGCGGTGGGCGATTCGCTGTACGAGTACCTGGATTCGGTCGGCAAGCTGCCGGCGCGCGCGCTGCAGCATGTGCGCGCCATGAACGCTTCGCCCGAGCTGGCGCGCCAGCTGGAAGTGGCGGAAGGCCGCGCCGTCCTGTTCATCACCCGCATCGCCTACCTGGAATCGGGCGAGGCGGTCGAGCTGACCCACTCCTACTGCCATAGCGATCACTATGATTTCGTGGCCGAGATGCGCCGCTCGGGCTGAAGACCGCGCATAACTTTTCGGCATGCTAATACTTCCAGCTTTCATGGGAAGGCGCGCTGTGGTCTAGGCGGTTTGGTATTACACTGGTTTTCATCGTATCCATTCCCCGCAGATGACGATGCTCAAAACCGAAACACCCAGTCCCAGGCATACCGAGCTGGATCAGTATTCCGTGCTCGACCTGGTTTCCGCCTTTGTGGACGACCAGTTCCAGGCGGTGCAGGCCGTGCGCGACGCCGCGCCGCGCATTGCCGCCGCCATCGCCATGGCTGTGCCGCGCATCGACGCGGGCGGACGCCTGATCTATGTCGGCGCCGGCACCTCCGGCCGGCTGGGGGTGCTGGACAGCGTCGAACTGTATCCCACTTTTTCCTGGCCCGCCGACCGCGCCCTGGCCCTGCTGGCTGGCGGCATGGGCGCCATGTTCCAGGCGGTGGAAGGCGCGGAGGATGACCGCGGGCAGGGCGAACGCGATCTGCTGGCGCTGGCGCCCACGCCCAACGACGTGGTGTTCCTGCTGGCCGCATCGGGCGGCACGCCCTACGTGCTGGGCGCCCTGCATGCGGCGCGCGGCGCCGGCGCGCTCACCATCGGCATCGCCAACAACGACCACGCGCCGGTGGCGCTGCAGGCCGAAGTCGGCATCACCCTCGACACCGGCGTGGAAGTCATCTCCGGCAGCACGCGCCTGAAAGCGGGCACCTCGCAGAAAATCGTCCTCAACACCATTTCCAGCGCGCTGATGGTGCGTTTGCATAAAGTCTATGGAAACTTGATGGTAGACTTGAAGCCCACCAACGCCAAGCTGATACGGCGTGCCGTGCGCCTGACCATGCACGCCACCGGCGCCGACGAGGCGGCGGCGCGGCGCACGCTGGAACAATGCCGCTTCCACGTGAAAGTGGCGATCGTGGCCCTGCTCAGGCAAGCCACGGTGGCGCAGGCGGAGACCCTGCTGGAACAGGCGAAAGGAAGCGTGCGCGCGGCGCTGGCCCTCTAGAGACGGGTCGCGTTCCCGCTTCCTCCCAACGGATGACAAAGGAAGTGATGGAACAAGCAGCGCAACAGCGAAACCCCTGGTGGTGGATTCCCACCCTGTATTTCGGCCAGGGCATTCCCTATGTGGTCGTGATGACCCTGTCGGTGGTGATGTACAAGAACACCGGCATTTCGAATACCGATATCGCGCTGTATACCGGCTGGCTCTACCTGCCCTGGGTGATCAAGCCCCTGTGGTCGCCCGTGGTCGAAATGTTCCGCACCAAGCGGCTGTGGATCGTCGCCCTGCAGCTGCTGATCGGCGCCTCGCTGGCGCTGGTGGCCTTCACCACCCACCTGCCCAGTTTCTTCCAGATGAGCCTTGCCGTGCTGTGGCTGATGGCCTTCAGCTCCGCCACCCACGACATCGCGGCCGACGGCTTCTATATGCTGGCGCTGCGCAAGCCGCAGCAGGCCGCTTTCGTCGGCGTGCGCAGCACCTTCTACCGCCTGGCCATGATTGCGGGGCAGGGTGGTCTGGTGGCGCTGGCCGGGCTGCTAATCAAGCGTCTGGGCGATCCGCACGCGGCATGGTCGGTGGTGTTCTTCGTGCTGGCCGCCGTCTTCCTCGCACTGTTCGCCTACCACCAGTGGATGCTGCCGCGTCCCGCGGCCGACCAGCCGGCGCCGGAAAGCAGCAATCTGCTGCGCGAATTCCTCCAGACCTTCGCCGCCTTCTTCCGCAAGGACGGCATCCTCGTCATCCTCGGCTTCCTGCTGCTGTTCCGCCTGGGCGAAGCCCAGTTGCTGAAAATGGCCATGCCCTTCCTGCTCGATCCCGCCCGCGTCGGCGGCCTTGGCCTGAGCAATGAAGCGGTCGGCCTGGCCTACGGCACCATCGGCGTGGTCGCCCTGACCCTGGGCGGGCTGCTGGGCGGTGTCACCATCGCCCGCTTCGGCCTGAAACGCTGCCTGTGGCCCATGGCCTTCGCCGTGCACGTGCCGGACCTGGTGTTCGTGTATTTATCCAGCGCCTTGCCGGACAATCTGCTGCTGATCTCTGCCACCATCGCCGCCGAGCAGTTCGGCTACGGCTTCGGCTTCACCTCCTACATGATGTACATGATCATGGTGGCCGACGGCGAACACAAAACCGCGCACTACGCCATCTGCACCGGCTTCATGGCGCTGGGCATGATGCTGCCGCAGATGGCCAGCGGCTGGATCCAGAATATGCTGGGCTACCAGCACTTCTTCATCTGGGTCTGCTTCGCCACCGTACCCGCCTTCATCATGACGGCCCTGGTCAAAATCGACCCCGCATTCGGACGCGAATAGCGCGGCCCAGCGATTACAATAATGGGCTTCAAAGAATCGGGGGAATGTTGTGGGTTTCAATGCAAAAAAGCGGCTTAGCCTGAGCGCTGGCGCGGCCGGCGTGCTGGCCGCCTTGCTCGCGGCCTGTTCCAGCACGCCGATGGCCGACCGTACCGGCGCGCCGTCCACGCCGGGTGGGCCTGTGCCGCAGCCACCAACGCCCCAGCCGCCGCGCTTCACCGGCGAGCAGCCGCCGCCCGCGCCGCGCGAATTCCGCGCGGTCTGGGTCTCCACCGTCGCCAATATCGACTGGCCCAGCCGCAGCAATCTGAGCGTGGCCAAACAGCAGGCCGAAGCTCTGGCCATCCTCGACCGCGCCAAGGCCATCAACCTGAACGCCATCGTGCTGCAGGTGCGCCCCAGCGCCGACGCCATTTATCCCTCCAAGCTGGAACCCTGGTCGGAATACCTGACCGGCCTGCAGGGCAAGGAACCGCAGCCTGCCTACGACCCGCTGCAATTCTGGATCGCCGAAGCGCATGCGCGCGGCCTCGAACTGCACGCCTGGTTCAATCCCTACCGCGTGCGCAATGCCGGTGCGCGCTCGCCGCTGGCGCGCGAACACATCGCCAACAGCAAGCCGCAACTGGTCAAACAATACGGCAAGTATTTGTGGATGGACCCGGGCGAGCCGGCCGCTGCCCAGCACACCCTGGACGTGATCCTGGACGTGGTGCGCCGCTACGACATCGACGGCGTCCATATCGACGACTACTTCTATCCCTACCCGGTCGAAGCCACCAGCGCGAACGGCGCCGAAGCCGCCGCGCTGGATGCCGTCCCGTCCAATGGACAGCGCGCCGAACTCGAATTTCCCGACCAGGCCTCATGGCAGCGCTATGTGCAGGGTGGCGGACAGCTCGACCGCGCCTCCTGGCGGCGGCAGAACGTCAACCAGATGATCGAAGCGATTTATACCGGCGTGCATAAGGAGAAGTCCTGGGTACGCTTCGGCATCAGTCCCTTCGGCATTGGCCGTCCGGACCGCCGCCCGCTCGGCATCGTCGGCTTCAGCCAGTACGACAAGCTGTATGCCGACGCCGAACTGTGGCTGCAAAACGGCTGGCTCGATTACTTCGCGCCCCAGCTCTACTGGCCGATCGCGCAAGCGCCGCAAGCCTTCCCCGTGCTGCTCGACTACTGGCAAGCGCAAAACCGGCGCGGCCGCCACCTGTGGCCCGGCCTGTACACCAGCCGCATCGACGACAGCGCCCGCTCGTTCACACCGGAAGAAATCGCCCAGCAGATCGAAGTCACGCGCAGCCGCGCCGGCGTCGCCGGCCACATCCACTTCAGCATGGCCCCGCTGATGCAGAACCGCAAAGGCGTATATGAACGGCTGCGCAGCAGCTACCAGAGCGCCGCGCTGATCCCGGCCACCCCCTGGCTCGGCGCCACCGCCCCTGCCGCCCCGGCAGTGAATGCCCGCCGCAGCGCGAACGGCATGTCGCTGAAGCTGAGCGCCGACAAAAACGTCGTCCAATACGCCATCTGGGCCAAATACGGCGACGAATGGCGCTTCACCACCGCCCCCGCCGCCCTGACCGAAATCCTGCTGCCCGACGCCGCCGGCGCCCCCGTCAGCGCCGTCGTCGTTACCGCCGTCGACCGCCTCGGCAACGAAAGCCCCCGCGTCACCGCCCCCACCCTTTGATTCGATTAAAGGGGTATAACTGGCGGGCATGGGGGAATTGCAAGGTTTCATGGTGAAATGCTGGCTGATTCGCTTTACACTCGTCGCATTATGTTGAATTTCGCTTCTGATGGCGTGCTGGGTCTGGGTATCGATGCCGGCGGCACGCAAACTCGTTGGGCGTTGGCCGATCCGGCCGGCGCGGTGGTGGCCGAGGGCCGGGTTGAGGGGCTGTCGGCACTGCAGCTGTCTAGCGCGGCGGGCCGGGAGTCGGTGCGCGCGGCCTTTGCGGCGCTGGCGGCGGAGGTGCTGGAGATCGGCCGCCCGGGCCGGGTCTGCGCCGGGCTGACCGGCTTTGGCGGCGATAGCCATTTGCCGGCCGGCTGGCTGGCCGATTTGCTGGCGCTGCCGGCGGAATCGGTTAGTCTATGTAATGATATCGAGATCGCCTACCTGGATTGTTTCGAGCCGGGTCAGGGCTATCTGGTGTATGCGGGTACGGGTTCGATCGCGGCTTTCATCGATGAAGAGGGTGCGTTCCACCGGGCCGGCGGCCGTGGCGTGGTGCTGGACGATGGCGGCGGCGGTTTCTGGATCGCGCGCGAGGCCATGCGCCGCATCTGGCGCCGCGAGGATGAGCAGCCCGGCGCCTGGCAGGATTCGCCGCTGGCGCAAGCCGTGTTCCGACACGTAGGCGGCAGCGACTGGACTTTCTCGCGCCAGTTCATCTATGGCCTGGAGCGCGGCGAGGTGGGCAAGCTGGCCTTGGCCGTCGCCGCCAGCGCGGATGCCGATGCCGCCGCGCGCAATATCCTGCAGCAGGCGGGCCGCGAACTGGCGCGCCTGGCCCTGGCCCTGGTGGCGCGTTTTGGCGAGCGCCCCGTGCTGCTGTCGGGACGCGCTTCCGAGCTGCATCCGCTGATCGCCGAATCGATGCGCGCCGCCTTGCCCGAGGATCAGGCTTTCGAACATCGCCCGGTGCGGCCGCATGTCGCCGCCGCCCGCATGGCCGCCCGGCCAAGGAATTGAAGAACAAGGATGATTGAATGAAAAAACTGCTGCTGATTCTCTTGATGGCCGTGCTTTCCGGCTGCGCCACCCAGCTTCCCCGTATAGATAACAGCTACACCGCGCGCGGCCAGTCCAGCCGCGTCAAGTTCATCGTGCTGCATTACACGGTGGCCGATACGCCGCGCTCCATCAAGATTTTGACCGAACAGGAAGTCAGTGCCCACTATCTGCTGACCGATACCGACCAGCCGGTGCTCTACGGGCTGGTGGATGAATCGCGCCAGGCCTGGCATGCCGGTAACAGCAGCTGGAAGGCGTTCACCCAATTGAATACCAGCTCGGTCGGCATCGAGATCGTCAACGCCGGCTTCAAGGATACGCAGGAGGGCCGCGTGTGGTATCCCTTCAAGCAGGCGCAGATCGACCAGCTGATCCCTTTGCTCAAGCAGATCGTCGCGCGCCATCAGGTGCGCCCGGACTTCATCCTCGGCCACAATGAGATCGCGCCCCAGCGCAAGCAAGACCCTGGTCCGCTCTTCCCTTGGAAGCAGCTGGCCGACGCTGGCTTGATTACCTGGCCGGATGCAAACCAGGTAGCCCAGCGCCGCGCCGTCTTCGAGCAGCTGCCGCCGGAAATCTCCTGGTATCAGAAGAAGCTGGCCGAACACGGCTACGCCACGCCGC
Source organism: Massilia sp. BJB1822 (assembly GCF_013369485.1). Classification (GTDB taxonomy): domain Bacteria; phylum Pseudomonadota; class Gammaproteobacteria; order Burkholderiales; family Burkholderiaceae_D; genus Rugamonas. The sequence continues at coordinate 267,455 of NZ_JABWEB010000001.1, read as the reverse complement.
AAACCGGCGTGCTGGATGAAGCCACGCGCAATGTGCTGGGCGTGTTCCAGTCCAAATACCGCCAGAGCAAATTCGATGGCGTGCCCGATGCCGAAACCGCCGCCATCCTCGATACGCTGACGGCGACCGCCGCCGCCGCTGCGCCGAATCCGCCTCCCGCCGCGCCGGTCGTGAACGCGGCTGGCGCGCAGTAAGGAAGCCGGCATGCGTCTGCGTCACATCGAAGTTTTCCACGCCATCATGCAGGTCGGGACCATCAGCGGCGCGGCGCAGGTGCTGCATATCTCGCAGCCGGCCGTGACCAAGGTCTTGCAGCACTGCGAACTGCAACTGGGCATGCCGCTGTTCGAGCGCGTGCGCGGCAAGCTCTATCCCAAGCCGGAAGCGCACCGCCTGTTCGCTGAAACCGAAAAACTGCACCGCGACCTGCAGGGTATACGCCGCCTGGCCGCCAGCCTGAAAGGGCATGCGGTGGAAACCGTGCGCCTGGTGTCCACGCCGACCGTGGCCCTGAGCGTGCTGCCGCAGGCGATGAGCGAATGGCGCAAGGATTTTCCCGGCACGCGCTGCGAGCTGGCTAGCCACCACACCAGCGAAATCGTCAACGCCCTGCGCCTGGGCGAGGCCGATCTGGCGCTGTCGCTGCAAGACCCGCGCCATCCCGGCATCGTTGCCGAGCCGCTGGCGCAAGGCCTGATGACGGTGATCGCTCCCGCCGGCACCTGGGATGAGTCGGAGCTGAATACGCCGCTGTCGGCTGCCGGCCTGCAGGGAGAATTGATCGGTTATGCCGACAACGATCCGCTCGGTGAAATGGTGGTGGCGGCCTGCGAGGCGCAGGGCATCCAGCCGGTGTTCCGCACCGTGGTGCAGACTTACCAGATCGCGCGCACGCTGGTGGAGGCGGGCGCTGGCATGGCGGTGGTCGATCCGTTTACCGCCGCTTCGGCTTCGGCGGTGCGCGTGCAGCGCCGTCCGTGGGCGCCGGCCATTCCGATCCAGCTGTATCTGCTGACGGCCGGCCATTCGCCGCTGTCGCACGGCTGCCGCCAACTGGCCGACAGCATCGCCGCCTCGGCGCGCGCCTGCCTGTTCCGGGGCCTGGAATGACAACCCTGCCCAGCGAGCAGATTGCCTCCGATCCGGCTTACCGGCATCTGAGCAGCATCGCGGGCATCGGCATCGATCTGCGCTACGCCACGCCGGACAATTTCGTCGGCCGTGATCTGTACACGCCGCTGGATTGCGCCTGGCTGCACCGTGATGCCGCCGCCGCGCTGGAAAGCGCCGTGGCCTGGCTGGCGATGCGCCGTCCCGGCTACCGCCTGCTGGTGCTGGACGCCTTGCGTCCGCAGCGCGTGCAGGAGCAGCTGTGGCAAGCCTTGCAGGGCACGGAGCTGCTGGGCTATATCGCCGAACCGTCGCGCGGCTCCATCCATTCCTTCGGCATGGCGATAGACATCACCATCGTCGATGAGCAGGGGCGCGAGCTGGATATGGGCACCGGCTTCGACGATCTGAGCGAGCTATCCCATCCCGCGCTGGAGGACGAGCTGCTGGCGCGCGGCGCCATCCTTCCCGAGCACGTCGCCAACCGCCAGCTGCTGCGCGGTGCCATGTTCCAGGCGGGCTGGCACGGCATCAAGAGCGAGTGGTGGCACTTCGACTGCGGCGACCGCGTGCAGGTGCGCGCCACCTATACCCGCGTTCTTTGATTTCAGGGCAGTACTTTTAACGCCGCCGCGTTGCGCGCCACCCAGTCGATCAATGCGTCGGTGATGCTGCGGCCGGCGCCGTTGCCGGTGCGCTCGTGGTTGACCATGCCGACCACGATGCACTGCTCGCCGTTGGCGTCGGTCACGTAACCGGCAATGGCGACCACGCCGTTCAGCGTGCCGGTCTTGATGCGCGCGTGAGCAGCGGCGGGGCTGTCGCGCAGGCGGCGGCGCATGGTGCCGTCGGTGGCGGCGATGGGCAGGCTAGCCTGGAATTCGGGCGCCCACGGCGATTTCTGCGCGGCCGACAGAAAGCCCGCCAACTGCTCGGGACTCAGGCGCTCCGTGCGCGACAGGCCGGAGCCGTTATCGATCACCATGCCGCTGTCATTGATGCGGTGCTGGCGCATCCACTCGCGTATGGCCTGTTCGGCGCGCGCTGCGCTGGGCAGGGGGGCGGCCACACTGCCGTCTGGAGCCAGCACCGGCAGCGGTTCAAGCGGACGGCTGCCCAGCGCGGCGTCGGACTGCAGGCTGCCCAGGCTCAGATACAGTGTGCGTGCCAGCCCATTGTCCGACCACTTGTTGATATCGCGCAGCAGCTCGGGCAAGGGGCGCGAGACATGCTCGGCCAGCAGGCGCATGGCCGGCGTTGTGGCTGGAGCCGGCGCGCTGGCGGGCGCTTCGCGCACTTCGCCGCTGAACTCTCCGCCCAGACGCGACCACGCGGCACGGAACAGGCGCTCCAGATAATCCTGCCGCTCCAGCACATTGATCGCATAGGTCTTGCTGCAATTGCGCGGGAAGGTGCCGCGCAGGACCACGGTCAGCTGCTCGCCATTGCGTTCATAGCCGGGCAGGCGCCAGCCGTCTTCCCATCGGGCGCAAGGCGCATCGACCAGCTTCATATCGGCGCGCACCGCGACCTTGTGCAGCATGGGCAGGGCTTGCGCCCGCACGCTCCTGGCGTCCGACACCATCTCCACCTGCAGCATATTATTATTCAGCAGCAGCGCATCAGGAATCACGTTGTAGTAAGCCTCGGGCGATTCGTCGAAGGGCGGCACGCCCACGTCCATGCGCGCCGGCTGGAACAGCTGGCGGTCCAGCAGCAGGTCGCCGCGGATGCGCCGCACGCCTTTCAGGCGCAGCTTCTCCAGCATATGCACCAGCGCATCCTCGTTGAAATCCATGTCCGCGCCGCCGCGCAGCAGCAGGTCGCCCTGCAGCACGCCATCCACCACCTCGCCGCTGCCCAGCAGCTCCGTGCGTCCGCGGAAGACGGGGCCGAGCTGTTCCAGCGCTACCACCGTGGTGGCGATCTTCATCACCGAGGCAGGCGCCATCGCGCGCTCCGGATGGTGCGACAGCAGCACCGAGTTGCCGCGCATGACAGTGAGGCCAATGGCGTCCTCGGGAATGCCATGCGCGGCGGCGGCCTTGGCCACCGGTTCCGGCAATTCGGCGCGAACCAGGCCGCAAGCGGCAAGAAGGGCAGTCAGTACCAGGCGTTTGAACATGCTGCGGTCCTCCTTAACCGAAGAAGACATAAGCCACGCCGATCGCCGTGATCACGCCGGCCAGGTCCGCGATCAGGCCGCAGGAAATCGCGTAGCGCGTCTTGCGGATGCCGACCGAGCCGAAATACAGGGCCACGATGTAGAAGGTGGTGTCGGCCGAACCCTGGAAGATGCAGGACAGGCGGCCGACGAAGGAATCCGGGCCATAGGTCTTCATCGCATCGATCATCATGGCTTTCGAGCCGCTGCCGCTCAAAGGCTTCATCAGCGCGGTCGGCAGGGCCGGCACGAAATCGGTGTTGAAGCCCAGCGCGCTGAAGATCCAGTTGAAGCCATCGACCACGAAGGTGAACACGCCCGCATTGCGGATCACGCTGATCGCCACCAGCATGCCGACCAGATAGGGAATCACGGTCAGCGAAGTCTGGATGCCGCCTTTTGCGCCTTCGATAAAGGCTTCGTACACATTCACCTTCTTGCGCAGCGCGCCGACGATGAACACGGTGATGACCCCGATCAGCACCAGATTGCTGACCACCTTGGACACGGTCTCGATCTGTTCCTTGTTCAGGTACTGGGTGAAATACCAGATCAGCGCCACGATGGCCGCCGTCATGCCGCCCAGCCAGGACAGCACCACGGAGTTGATCAGATTGATGCGCTGCCGGATCGACACCGCGATAATGCCCGTCACCGTCGCCACATAGGTGGCGATCATGCAGGGGATGAAGATGTCGGACGGATCGGCCGCGCCCAGGATCGCGCGCTGCGCCATGATCGCCAGCGGAATCAAGGTCAGGCCGGAGGTGTGCAGCACCAGGAACATGATCTGCGCATTGCTCGCCTCGTCCTTGTTGGGATTGAGCGTCTGCAGGCTTTCCATCGCCTTCAGGCCGAAGGGCGTGGCCGCATTGTCGAGGCCCAGCAGGTTGGCCGAGAAATTCATCACCATATGGCCGGTGGCCGGATGGTCCTTCGGCACATCGGGGAAGATGCGCGAGAAGAAGGGCGAGATGACCTTCGCCAGCCAGCCCACCACGCCTGCCTTCTCGCCGATATTCATGATGCCCAGCCACAGCGTCATCACGCCGGCCAGCGGCAGGGCGATGTCCATCACCCCCATGCGGGCCGATTCGAATGTGCCGTCGATGATGCGCTTGAAGATCTCGTTATCCCCCAGGAAGAGCCACTGTGCCAGGGCGGCCGCGAAGCCCACCAGAAAGAAGCCAGACCAGATGTAATTGAGAGACATAAAAGCGCGATTTCCGAAAGAACGTAGATGATTGAGCGATTTTGCAGCGAAAGTATAGGCCCAGCCCGGCCTTTCGGGATGAAAGAATGCGAATCGGGCATGAGAAAAACTCATAAGAGCGCTGGCGTGTCCGCCCATGCTGGCGTATTCTCTTGCGGCTGACACCCTCCAAGCGACTATGAAGATTCTCTGGAAAACCGGGCTGGCCGCCGCGTCGCTCGTCCTGTTCGCGGCCTATGCTGCGCCTTTCGCCACTGCGGCCAACGATCCACCCAAGGTCTTGCACGCCTTCCTCTCCACCGGCGAGACGGGGCTGGACCCGGCCGTGGCCTCCGACGTGGCCAGCCTCACCTTGCTGGAAAACCTGTTCGATCCCATGCTGCGCTACGACTATCTGGCGCGCCCGGTCAAGCTCCAGCCCAACACCCTGCGCGCCATGCCCGAGGTGGATGCGGCGGGCACCACCTATACCTTCCACCTGCAGCCCGGCATCCACTTCACGCCCGATGCGGCCTTCAAGGGCCAGCCGCGCGAGGTCACGGCCCAGGACTATGTGTATAGCCTGAAGCGCCTGTACGACCCGGCACTGAAATCGCCCTGGGTCTTCCTGTTCGAGGACAAGATCGTCGGCGACGAGGCACTGCGCCGCGATTTCAGCTACGACAGCCCCATCCCCGGCCTGCAGGCGCTGGATAAGTACACCCTGCGCATCCGCCTCAAGGCGCCGGATGCCAGCTTCCTCTTCTATCTGGCCCTGCCCGCCAGCGGCGTGGTGGCGCGCGAAGTGGCCGAGGCCTACGGCAGCCAGGTCGGCAACCATCCGGTCGGCAGCGGCCCCTTCATGATCGGCGAATGGAAGCATAGCGACAAGATCACGCTGCTGGCCAATCCCGGCTTCCGTCCCACCGTCTTTCATGCCGCTCCCGGTTCCGGTGCCGATCCGGCCTGCCGCGCCATCGCGGCAGGGCTGGAAGGCAAGCGCTTGCCGCTGCTGGACAAGATCGAAGTGAAGATCATGGAGGAATACCAGTCTCGCGTGCTGGGCTTCCTGAACGGCGAATTCGACTTCATCGAGCAGGTGCCCGAATCCTTGCGCGATATGGTGCTCGACCCGGATTCATCGCAGCCCGTGCTGAAACCCGAGCTGGCGCGGCGCGGCATGCAGCTGATGCCCTTCCCGGTGCTGCAGACCTACTATATGTGGATGAATATGGACGACCCGGTGATCGGCGGCTATGGCAAGGCGCAGGTTGCGCTGCGCCGCGCCATCGCCCTCGGCTACAACAGCGGCGAGGATATCGCCTTGCTGAAAAAAGGCCTGGCCCTGGCGGCCCAGACCCCGCTGCCGCCGAATGTGCTGGGTTACGACCCGAGCTACCGCAGCCCGGTCAGCTACAACCCGGTGCTGGCGCGCGCCCTGCTGGACCGCTTCGGCTACCGCAAGGGCAAGGACGGCTTCCGCACTCGTCCCGATGGCAGCCCGCTGACGCTGGTGATGCACACCGAGCCTTCCATGGTGGGCCGTCTGCGCGATGAGCTGTGGCGCAAGAATCTGAACGCCATCGGCCTGCGCGTGGAATTCAAGAGCGACAAGAAGACCGAGATCATCAAGGCTTCGCGCCTGGGCAAGGTGATGATGTTCGAGACCAATTGGGTGGCCGACTTCCCCGATGGCGATAACTTCTACCAGCTGCTGTATGGGCCGAATAGCGGCCGCGCCAACTACGCCAATTTCAAGCTGCCCGAATACGACCGCCGCTACGAGCAGGCGCGCCAGATGGGCGATACGCCGCAGCGGCGCGCGCTGTACCGCGAACTGGCGCAGCTGATCCATGCCTACAACCCCTGGGTCTTGCTGACCCATCCGATATCCGCCGATATCCGCCAGCCGTGGCTAAAAAACTACATGCGCCACCCGGTGGAATTCAGCAACTGGCGCTATCTGGACCTGGACCCGCAGCAGCGCTCAGAGGCGGGCAGGGCGCGCAAAAGCGCAAAATAAATTGAAATTTACTCATACATTACTAAAAGTTATAGTTGCAAAAGAGAATTTCATTGGAAACCGGGAGTTGCTGCGCGCTACTCTGGGTTTCATAAGAATTTAGTAACAATAAATATGCAATCCGCATACAGGGAGAGGCTTGTGAAGGTAAAGCAGCTGGCGCAGATGATGGCGCTGATTGGGGTAGTGAGTCCGGCCATGGCCCAGGTGGCGGCGCCGCAGAGCATGCAGCGCGTGGAAATCACCGGCAGCAGCATCAAGCGCGTGGCGCGCGAAGGCGCCTTGCCGGTGCAGACCATCAGCTTCGACGCCATCGAAAAGGCCGGCATCACCAGCACCGACCAGCTGATGCGCACCATCTCCGCCAATGGCGTGGGCGCGGACAATATGACTTCGGGGAATAACGTTTTCGGCGCCGATGCCGACCGTGTCTCCGGCGGCGCGGCCTTCGCCTCGCTGCGCGGCCTGGGTCCGAACGCCACCCTGGTGCTGCTGAATGGCCGCCGCGTCGGCAACCATGGCGCCAGCGGCAAGGCGGTGGACCTGAACTCGATCCCGCTGGGCGCCATCTCCCGCATTGAAATCCTGAAGGATGGCGCTTCCGCCATCTATGGCACGGACGCCATCGGCGGCGTGATCAACTTCATCCTGAAGACCGATTACCAGGGGCTGGAATTGTCCACCACCCTGAACGGCACCGAGGCGGGCGGCGGCATGGAACGCCGCGTGTCCCTGCTGGCCGGCTACGGCTCGCTGCTGGACCAGGGCTTCAACATCATGGCCAGCATCACCCACGACAACAACGACAAGCTCGATTCGCGCCAGCGCGGCTTCTCCAACGGCTACCAGCCTTGGCGCGGCCTCTCGCCCGACAGCACCGGCACGCCTTACGCCACGCAGCTGGCCGATACCGGTTCGGCCCTCGGCACGGGCTTCACTATGCCGGGCGATCCGACCAAGTATCTGCAGGCGAACCTGCTCAGCTTCCAGGGCAAATGCGACTCCCTTCCCGGCATGTCGCAATACGCCTCCGCGCTGTGGCCGAACGTCACGCCCATCACCCGCACCAAATATTCCTGCGCCTACGACTACGGTTCGGATTACCTGATGTCCTTCCCGGTCGAGCGCACCAATGGCGTGTCGCGCGCCACCTGGCAGATCAGCCCTGACCACAAGCTGTTCGCCGAAGTCCTGGGTTCGCACACCAAGGCCACCGGCGAGCTGACGCCGGTCCAGGTGCAGGCTTCCTTCAAGGCCGGCAATGCCTATCCGGTCAACGGCCCTTACTACCAGGACTTGACCGGCATCGTGCCGGGCTTCGACCGCAGCAAGCAGATTCTCTACAAATGGCGCGCCTCCGATCTGGGCCGCCGCATCCAGCAGATCGTCGGCGAGGATGCGCGCGTGCTGGTCGGCGCCGAGGGCGTGCTGTGGGATAAATACGATTACAAACTGGGCCTGTCGCGCGCCGAGAACACCACCAAGGTGTCGCTGCTGGACGGTTATGCCTATACCGACAAGCTGAATGCCCTGCTGGGCAGCGGCAAGGTCAATCTGTGGGCCGGTCCAGGCCAAGGCCAGACGCCGGAAGCCGCGGCCCTGCTGGAAGCGGCCAAGTTCCGCGGCGCCCTGCAGCATGGCAAAACCACCATGACCCAGCTCGATGGCGCCATCTCGGGCGAGATTTATCAGCTGCCGGCCGGCGCGCTGTCGATGGCCGCCGGTTTCGATCTGCGCCGCGAAACCTACAGCTTCGAGCAGGACATCGATGCCACCACCGTCTTCCTCGCGCCCGGCAATGGTGCGCTGCGCGATGCCAGCCGCAATGTGAAGGCCGTCTACGCCGAGCTGCTGGTGCCGGTGCTGAAGGATTTGGAGGTGCAGCTGGCCGTGCGCCGCGACCACTACAGCGTGTTTGGCGCCACCACCAATCCGAAAATCTCCTTCCGCTACCAGCCCACCGCCAGCCTGCTGTTCCGCGGTTCGGCCAACAAGGGCTTCCTCGCGCCCAGCTTCGTGCAGCTTGGTTCGGCGCGCCTGTCGCAGGAACTGCCGAACGGCGTGATCGACCAGGAAGGCTGCCCCAAACACCCGGGCGATCCGGCCTATTGCGCCATCCCGCGCCTGGCCTACAACACCGGCGGCAATCCATCGCTGGTGCCCGAAACGTCCAAGCAAGGCACGCTGGGCATGGTGCTCGCGCCCATCGACGGCTTCTCCGCCTCCTTCGATTTCTGGGCCATCAATATCGAGAACCGCATCCTGAACCGCACGCCGCAAGTGGTGCTGAACAACTGGCAGTATCTGCCGCAGTACATCGTGCGCGACGCCTCCGGCGTGATCGACCATGTGGAAGCCGGCTGGATCAATGCCGCCGGCCTGAAAACGCGCGGCCTGGACATCGGTCTGAACGCCGACGGCAAGTTTGACGGCGGCTATAAATGGAGCGCCAAGCTCGATGGAACCTGGCTGAAAAGCTTCAAGTTCGCCGAATTCGAAGGCCAGCCTTACAAGGAGCTGGTCGGCAAATTCTCCACGCGCGACGTGTACCTGCGCTGGCGCCACAACGCCAATATCCGTATTTCCAAAGGCGAATGGAGCGCCATGCTGACGCAGAATTATTCGTCCGGCTATGCCGACCAGCTGCCGAACGGCGGCAAGAGCGCGCCGCCGGCGGGCTTCGAACCGCATGTGAAGCACTACGCCAAATATGATCTGTCGGCCACCTACACCGGCTTCCGCAACACCACGCTGACGGTCGGCATCCAAAACCTGTTCGACAAGGAGCCGCCGTTCACCGCCCATAATGTGGACGAAGTGGTGGGCGCCGGCTGGGATCCCCGCGTAGCCGATCCACGCGGCCGCGCCCTGTCCATTCTGCTGAAGTACAAGTTCATGTAGTCTGAGACCAGCCCCTGTACGCTGGTTCTGCCCTTTACGGCGGCACTCCCTGACGGTGCCGCCGTTTTTTTATGCGCGCAGTGCTGGGTGTATTTGGGGGGTATAATTTCAGACGAAGAGCGCGAAACTAGCTGCTCCGGGAGGGCGATAGCTAGTTGAGGAACACCACAGATGCCCCGGAATTCGTGCCGTGTGAGACCTCTTCCCCTGCGCTGCACAGGGTCAACAACAAGCAAGTCGAGGCAAGCGAAATGCTTGCCTTTACTTTTATAGGCGGCTGTAGATGCACTCGCCATGCCGATGCTTATTGAGGGCTTTGCTATCTCCATGCATGAAGTTCCAAAGAACTCTGCCGTTTGCATCGATGAACACTACGAGCATCTGTTTCTTTCCCTGAAAAGCGCCGATGTACACGTTCCGCAGCTCTTCATTTCCGCCCTCATCCGCATACTCGACTAGCCATACCTCAAATGGATCCAGCATAGTTGCCATCGCATACTTAACGTAACGCTCGCGTGCTTCCTGGCGCTTCTCGACGATATGGCGCAAGTTTGATCGTTCAATAATCGCGACACCTACGGGTGTTTCAATTTCAATTTGGACGAGACTCTCCTCTACAAAGCCCAAGTGGTGTTCCAAGATCGTCAGGGCAGCATCGGCTGACTCTCCAGCGCGTATTACCTCCTGGTCTGGAAGTCTCCTCGAAGGGGGCAGGTCACGAAGGTCCGGATGGCCAATCTCCTTCCATGAGGTCTTTTGTTTTTTCTTTTCCTGCATTGCATGTCCTTCGGACCCATGCCGATGTCCGGTGCCCGCCGGTAGAGGGCCATGTTACGCTTGTCCGCGTATCTTGCATCAATAGCCCAGGCAGTTCGGTAGAATGGGCCGCATGGCCATCTTCAACCGCAAGGCCGTTGCCTATGTGGCCAGCCATCCCTTGCATTTTGTGCTGCAATGCCTGCGTGGTTTCCGCGCCAATCAAGGGCTGCTGCTGGCGGGCGCCGTCGCCTATTATTCGCTGCTGTCCCTGGTGCCGCTGCTGATGCTGGTCGTGGTGGCCCTGTCCCATGTGATCGATCAGGCCGAGCTGCTGACCACCATGGGCCGCTACCTCGAATGGCTATTGCCCGGACAGTCGCGTGCCATCGTGACCGAGATCGCCCACTTCCTGCAGCACCGCGACCTGATCGGCGGCGTGCTGGTGCTGACCATGCTGTTTTTCAGCTCGCTCGCCTTCTCCGTGCTGGAAAGCGCCATGTGCGTGATCTTCATCCACCGCGCCGAAGTGCGGCGGCGCCATTACCTGATCTCCGCCATCCTGCCTTACTGCTACATCCTTTCGCTGGGCATCGGCGCCCTGGTCGTCACCCTGGTGGCGGGCAGCCTGCAAGTGATCGGCGAGGAGAATGTGCGCCTGTTCGGCCATGTGTGGTCGCTCAACGGCCTGTCCGGCGTGCTGCTGTATTTGCTCGGCATGGCGGGCGAGGTGCTGCTGCTCAGCTCCATCTATATGGTGATGCCGGTCGGACGCCTGTCGTGGCAGCACGCTTTGCTGGGCGGCGCCACGGCGGCCATGCTGTGGGAGATTGCGCGTCATCTGCTGGTCTGGTACTTCAGTACCCTATCGCAGGTGAATGTGGTGTATGGCTCGCTGACCACGGCCATCGTCGTCATGTTCAGCCTGGAGATCGGCGCCACCCTGCTGCTCTTCGGCGCCCAGGTCATCGCCGAATACGAATGCGTGGCGGGCGATGGCGGCCGCCTGGCGGCGCTGGAGCGGGCTTAGTCGGTCGGCAGGCGGATGGTGAAGCGCGCGCCGCCCATGGGCGAGCTGTCCACCGCGATGTCGCCGCCATGCAGCTCGATGGCCTTGCGCGCGATCGACAGGCCCAGACCAAAGCCGCCGGTGCTGCGGTCGCGGCTGCGGTCCAGGCGATAGAAGGGATCGAATATTTTCTCGCGCTCCGCTTCCGGAATGCCGGGACCATCGTCCTCGACCACGATGCGCACGCCATCCAGGCGGCGCGCCGCCGACAGCGCCACCCGCGTTGCCGCATACTTTTGCGCATTGCGCATCAGATTGCAGACGGCGCGCAGCAGCAGGCGGCGGTCGCCGCGATAGCTGTCCACATTGTCGGCCACCAGCACGTCGAGGGCGGGGGCGGCGGGCGGCAGCGAATCGGCCACGCTGCGCAAGGTCTCGGCCAGGTCGAAGCGCTCGCGCTTGAGCGGCTGGTCGCCCATGCGGATCATGCCCAGCAGCTCGCTGACCAGCTGGTTCAGCTCCTGCAGATCGCCCTCCATGGCGGCGATGCGTTCTTCCAGCGCCGGCGACTGGGCCGCGTCGCGCAGCAGTTCCAGCGCGAATTCCAGGCGCGCGATCGGCGTGCGGATTTCATGCGAGACCGAATGCAGCAAGCTGCTTTGCGCGTCGAGCAGGCGCTCGATGCGTTCGGCCATATGGTTGAAGCGCTCGGCCAGCGGATGGATTGCTTCGCTGGCCGGCAGATGCACGCGCGCCGCCAACTGGCCCTGGCCGAAGTCATCGGCCATCTGCGCCAGCTTTTGCAGCGAGCGCCAGTGCGCGCGCGACCAGACGGCAATCGGCACCAGCACTACCAGCGCCACGATCAGATAGCGCACCGCCTCCATCTTCAGCGCCAGGCCGACATCGATCGGCAAATCCTGGGCGTGGATGGCTTCTTCGTTGCTGCCGATATAGCGGTCGCCGCTCAGGTCGACGCGGCGCAGGAAGGCCTTGTTGCGCACGTCGATCACCACCTCGCCGCGCTCGAAGGCGGCGCGGGTGCCGGCCGGCAGCAACTGGCGCGCCGCCGCCAGCGGCAGCAGGTCGAAGCGCACCTCGGACACTTCGCGCACCTTGTTCAGGCGTCCCAGCCACTCGTCGGCAGGCGCCTGGTCGACATACTGCTCGAGCAGAAAAATCTGGCCCGCCGCCTGGCGCCGCGCGATGCTTTCCTGCGGGTCGCCGAACAGCCAGCTCATGACGAAATAGGCGATAACGGCCGCCACGCTGATCGACAGCGTCACCAGCACGGCAAAGCGGCGGAACAGGCGGTTCATGGGCGGGATTGTATAAGAGTTAAGCTCCCGGCAAACAATTCACTTACAAATTTATGACAATTCGCCCGCATTTGCAGGACGAATCTCTACCGTGCGGGCATTAAGATGACTTCATTGATAACAAGGAGTCCCTATGAGCAAATCCCCTTATGCCAGTATCTGTGCCTTGGTCGGCGTTGTGCTGTTGAGTGCTTGCGGTGGTGGCGGAAATGGCGCGTCCACGAATACCACCTTGGTCGAACGCGGCGCTCCCGGCGTTGTTGTTGATGACAAGCTTGCAGAGAGCAAAGAACTGGTATTCGGTACCCTGCTGCACAATGGCGCCAGCGCCGTGCGGACGGCCCGGCAGAATGTGGTCCGCGACGAAGCCGCCTGGCGCCAGCTGTGGCAGGAGGTCCATGCGGACAATCCGCAGCCGCCGCCGCTGCCGCAAATCGATTTTGGGCGCAAGATGGTGATCGCCCTGTTCCGCGGCGCGCAGGGCGATGGTTGCGCCGATATCCGCATCGAGCGCACCAGTTTGCGCCAGGGGAAGCTGTTGGTGGAATACAGCTGGCGCAATGCGCAAGCGGATGCCGTTTGCCCCGCCTATCTGCCGCAGCCGCAGCATCTGGCGGTCGTCGACCGGATCGAAGGGATGCCGGAGTTCCGCCGCATCGAGGCGCAGAGCTTGCCGTTCAGCCGCATGCAGATTGCGTTGAGCGCCTACTTCTTCGGCAAGGATGGACGCCTGGTCAGCGCTCCCCATCTGCCTTTCAACAAGGTAATCAAGGATGCCGCCAGCTGGCAGGCCATATGGAGCGAGGTTAGCGAGCAGCCCTTGCCGGAAATCGATTTCGCCAAGGAGATGGTGATCTTCGCCTATGGCGGCGTGCATTCGGTGGGCGGCTGTTATGCGAGCCGGGTGCGCGAGGTATTCCGTTCGGGTAGCCAGCTGTATGTGGCGCGCATCGACAGCGGTCCGCAGGCGGACAGCGCTTGCCTGGCGTCCTTCACCGCCGTTGGCGAGATGGTGAAAGTGGCGCGCAGCGAGGATGCAGTGCTCTTCGGCCAGCAGATTGCCGAACCGGGATATTTTTATGGGGAAAAGTGAAATGGGCGGGCTAGGCTAGAATGGCGGCATGCCAGCCCTCAGCCTTTTCCATGCTCACACTGAAATCCCACGCCAGCGCAGCGGTCCTGAGTGGCTTCTGCGCTGTATCGGCGGCGCAGACGCCCGCTACCAATCCCATGCCGGATGGCAGCCGCGATATGTATGTGGGCCTGGGCCTGCAATACGCGCCGAATTATGAAGGTGGCAGCGGGCATCGTTCCTGGCTCAAGCCCGCGCTTCAGATCGAATGGAGCAATGGCATGTTCATTGCTGGACAAAGCGCAGGCATCCATTTGTCCGACCGTCCCGGCGTGGAGTATGGACCCCTGCTGACCTTGCACACCGGCCGCGGCGCGCGCGGCGGCCCGGTGCTGCCGACCAACCTGACCGGTCAGCCAGGCGATGCCGTCATCGTGCGGCCGGTAGAAGCGACGTCCAGCAGCGCGAGCGCCGCGACCGGAACGGCAAGCTATAACAACGATTTGCCGCGCATCCGCACACGGCTGGAAGGTGGTGCCTTCTTCAACTACTATCTGATGCGCGAGCTGCGGCTGGCACAAAGCCTGTCCTATGGCGCGGGCAATGAGGGCCGCGGCCTGCGCTGGAGTGTGGACTTGCAGCGCATGGCCTTCGAGATCGCGCCGCATCATACGCTGTCCGTCACCGCAGGCATGACGCTGGTGAACGGCAGCTATAACCGCGAGTTCTTCGGCCTGACGCCCAGGGACACGCCGCTGGCGCCGCACTATACGCCGCGCGGCGGTTTGAAGGACGTGCACGCGCATCTGCGCTGGACCTGGACCTGGTCTCCCTCCTGGATGCTGACCAGCGTGTTCTCGGTGCAGCAATTGCGCGGCGACGCGCGCGCCAGTCCCATCGTCACGCAAACCACAGGCGCGAGCGTCGCCACCGCCCTGGCCTACCGTTTCTGATGATGATGCCGATCCACGCCCTCCTCGCATGCGCGGCCCTGCTGGCGGCGGGGCCGGCGCTCGCCCAGAGCGAGTGGATCAGCTACCGCGATGCCTACCGCGTCATGGTGCAGTTCGAAAAATACGGCAAGCCCAAACACTTCCTGCAAAACCACTACCAGGTCAGCGCGCGCGACGGCCAGCCGCCCGACGGCCTGCGCCTGACCCTGAACGTCAAGGCCAGCCAGCTCAATCTGCCGCTCGACGCCACCGGCCGCACCACCTTTCCGCTGCTGAAGGGCGCGTATGACGAGAACGCGGCCCTGGTCCTGAACCGCAAGATCAGCCAGTACGCTTTCCAGCCGCGCCTGTCGATCATCGTGCGTCTGGATGGTTTGTATGAGGGCGTTGACCTGCGCAGCGCTTGCGAGCAGGCCTTGCAGTACCAGCGCTACCTGGATGCGGCCAGCTACGGCAGCCGGCGCTGCAGCGGCGTGCGTTTCGGTTTCCTGCGCAAGGGCGAGGCCCAGGTGCGCGTGCGCGACGGCGAGAAAGAACATCTGCTGCCGGTGGCGGAAGGCGCGATCTTCGACGCCGACCCGAACACCGGCTTTCGCATCGTGGTCTACCGCTTCCAGGACTGGCCGGAGAAGGTGCAGCTGATCAGCCAGAACGCGCCGCTGGCCATCGTGCCCGTGATCGAGTGATCAGTTCCAGGCTGAAGGCGAGAACAGATAGCCTTCGCCCCACACTGTTTTGATTTTTTCCGATTCGCCGTCGTCGAATTTGCGGCGCAGCTTGGAAATGCTGTTATCGATGCTGCGGTCCAGGCCATCGAACTCGATGCCGCGCATCTTCTTCAGCAGCGCATCGCGCGACAGCACGCGGCCGGCCGATTCGGCCAGCACCAGCAGCAGCTTGTATTCCGTGTTGCTGAGCAGTGCCGGCTCGCCGCGCCAGGTCACGGTGCGGTCGCTGGTGGCGATGTTCAGCGCGCCGAACACCATGCCATTGCTGGCCTGCTTGTCCTGGGCGCGGCGCAGTAGGGCGCGCAGGCGCGCTAGCAGCACGCGCGGCTGCACCGGCTTGTTGACGAAATCGTCGGCGCCCTGCTCCAGCAGGGACACTTCATCGTAGGAATCTTCGCGCGCCGTCATCACCAGGATTGGTACCTTGCTGATCTCGCGCAGCTGGCGCGACACCTGCATGCCATCCAGGCCGGGCAGCATCAGGTCCAGGATCACCGCATCGGCCGGACTGGCCTTGAAGCTGGCCAGCGCCTGGTCGCCGCGGCCCACCACCGTCACCTTGAACTCATAGGCGCCAAGGTATTCCGTCACCAGCTCGGCCAGGCGCGCATCGTCCTCCACCAGCAATACTTGGTACATGGCCATCCTCCATCGAAGATGGCTATTTTATAAGAGTGCAAAAGGAAAAGACACAATGCGCCAGCTTGAGGACAAATGAATACACTTTTATGACAAATGCCGCCACCTGGGTAGTGGCGGCATGCGCCTTACAGCGCGCGGGCGATCAGCAGCTTCTGGATATCGCTGGTGCCCTCGTAAATCTGGCACACGCGCGCATCGCGGTAGATGCGCTCGACCGGGAAGTCGCTGACATAACCGTAGCCGCCATGGATCTGGATCGCATCCGAGCAGACGCGCTCCGCCATTTCGGACGCGAACAGCTTGGCCATGGCCGCCTCCTTCAGGCAGGGCAGGCCGGCATCCTTCATCGCCGCCGCATGCAGGATCAGCTGGCGCGCCGCTTCGAGCTGGGTCGCCATATCGGACAGCTTGAACTGCACCGACTGATGCTCGAAGATTGGCTTGCCGAAGGTTTCGCGCTCGCGCGCATACTTGAGCGCGGCCTCGTAGGCCGAACGCGCCATGCCCACCGACTGCGAGGCGATGCCGATGCGCCCGCCTTCCAGCCCGGACAGCGCGATCTTGTAACCCATGCCTTCCTCTCCGATCAGGTTCTCGGCCGGGATGCGGCAATTCTCGAACACGATCTGGGCCGTGTCGGAAGAATGCTGGCCCATTTTCTGCTCCAGGCCCGCCACGATATAGCCCGGCGTCGAGGTCGGCACCCAGAAGGCCGAAATGCCCTTCTTGCCGGCCGCCTTGTCGGTGACGGCCATGACGATGGCGACGTCGGCATATTTGCCGCTGGTGATGAACTGCTTTACGCCGTTCAGCACATAATGGTCGCCATCGCGCGTGGCCGTGGTGCGCAGGGCGGCGGCATCGCTGCCCGTGTGCGGCTCGGTCAGGCAGAAAGCGCCCAGCAGCTCGCCCTGAGCCAGCGGACGCAGCCACTGTTCCTTTTGCTGCGCATTGGCATACATCATGGCGATGCTGCACACCGGGCAATTGTTGACCGAAATGATGGTCGAGGTGCCACCATCGCCGGCGGCGATCTCTTCCAGCACCAGGGCCAGCGACACATAGTCGAGGCCGGCGCCGCCCAATTCTTCCGGCACGGCCACGCCGAAGGCGCCCAGCGCCGCCAGCTCTTTCAGCTCTGCCTGCGGAAAATAATGTTCCTTATCCCAGCGCCCCGCGTTGGGCGCCAGCCGCTCCTGCGCAAACGTGCGCAGCGCGTCCCGAATCATCTGATGCTCTTCACTCAAAATCATTGCAATCCTTCTGACTGTTCAGCCCGTGTCCACCTTGGGGTCAGACCCCGATCAGACACGGACTCAGCTGTATAACGGTAGAGCTCGTGTCCGAATGGGGTCTGACCCCACGGTGGACACGGGCTCGGCGGTGGTTGGGCGCTTACCAGGCGATGGGGCTGCCGTCGTAGTTGAGGTAGGCGGGTTTGTCGCTGGCGGGCAGGCGGGCCAGGGTGGCGCGCATGCCGCTGGCGCTTTCTTCGGCGGAGATGTCGGCGCCGGCGCCGCCCATCTCGGTCCGGACCCAGCCGGGATGGAAGGCGACGCAGGTGACGCCCTTGCCGCCATACAGCAGGGCGGTGTCGATCAGCACCGAGTTCAGCGCGGCCTTGCTGGCGCGGTAGAGCGAGCCGCTGGCATGGCTGCGCTCGCTGAGCGAACCCATGCGCGAGGACAGGACGGCCAGCTTGCCGCGCGCCAAGCTCACCAGCGGAGCCAGGATCGGCAACAGCCGCATCGCCGCCAGCACATTGGTGTGCATCACCTGGTCGAAGTCGCTCTGGGTGGGGAAGCCGTCGTGGCGCGGGCCATATACGCCCGCGTTCAGGATGGCCACCTCCAGATGCTCGCCGTCGAGCTTCCAGCCCAGCGCGGCAACCGCTTCCACATTGTTGACGTCGAGTTCGTGCGTGTCGGCCCCCATGGCCTCCAGCGCATCGCAGTCTTGCGCCTGGCGCGCGGTGGCGATCACGCGCCAGCCCGCGGCCAGGTACTGGCGCACCAGTTCGTGGCCGATGCCGCGCGAGGCGCCAATGATGAGTGCGGTTGCCATCGGCTTAGCTTACGCCAGTTCGATGCCGACCGCGGTCGCCTCGCCGCCGCCGATGCACAGGGCGGCCACGCCGCGCTTGCCGCCGGTTTTGCGCAGCGCGCCGAGCAGGGTGATGATGATGCGCGCGCCGGAGGCGCCGATCGGGTGGCCCAGGGCGCAGGCGCCGCCGTGGATATTGATCTTGCTGTGCGGGATGTCCAGATCGTGCATGACGGCCATCGGCACGGCGGCGAACGCTTCGTTCACTTCGAACAGGTCGACCTCGCTGGCCTTCCAGCCGTTCTTGGCGAACAGTTTCTGGATCGCGCCCACCGGGGCCGTGGTGAACAGGTTCGGCGCCTGCGCCTGGGTGGCGTGGCCGACCACCTTGGCCAGCACGGTCAGGCCCAGTTTCTTGGCGGTCGATTCGCGCATCATCACCAGGGCGGCGGCGCCGTCGTTGATCGAGGACGAGGAGGCGGCGGTGATCGTGCCGTCTTTCTTGAACGCCGGCTTCAGGGCCGGGATCTTGTCCAGCTTGGCCTTGCCCGGACCTTCATCCTTCTCGATCACCACCTCGCCGGCGCGGCCGGACACGGTCACCGGCACGATTTCCCAGGCGAAGCTGCCGTCGGCCGTGGCGGCCTGGGCGCGCTTGACGGAGTCGATGGCGAACGCGTCCTGCGCTTCGCGCGTGAACTTGTACTGGGTGGCGCACTCTTCGGCGAAGGTGCCCATCGAGCGGCCGCCGCCTTTTTCGTCGCGGTTGTAGGCGTCTTCCAGACCGTCCAGCATCATGTGGTCGAACATCATGGCGTGGCCGATGCGGTAGCCGCCGCGCGCTTTCGGGATCAGGTAGGGCGCGTTGGTCATGGATTCCATGCCGCCCGCCACCACCACCTCGGCGCTGCCGGCGGCCAGGGTGTCATGCGCGAAGATGGCCGCCTGCATGGCCGAGCCGCACATCTTGGACAGGGTCACGGCGCCGGTCGAGGTCGGCAGGCCGGCCTTGATCAGGGCTTGGCGCGCGGGCGCCTGGCCCTGGCCTGCCATCAGGCAGTTGCCGAAATAAACGTGTTCCACGGCTTCCGGCTTGACGCCGGCGCGCTCGACGGCGGCCTTGATGGCCACGGCGCCCAGATCATTGGCGCTCAGGCTGGAAAAATCGCCCTGGAAGGCGCCCATCGGGGTGCGCGCGGCGCCGACGATAACGATAGGATCATTCATTTTCAACAGTCTCCAAAAGTGGTGGCGTCACTGGCGCCAGGGTTTGTGCGGAAGTTTGATTGCAGAAACGGACGTGCTGAGGATAGGGGAAGACATCCTCGATAATGCCGGCTTCGATGCGTTCCTTGTGCGCTTGCCACCAGGCTTGCGTCAGCAGGTCGGCATGGTGTTTCAGGAAATACTTGCGGATGTGCGTGTTCCCCAGCAGGAATTTGCCGAACTGCTCGGGAAACACGTCGTGGCGTCCCACGGGATACCAGGGTTCGGAGGCCATTTCGTCCTCCTCGTTGCGCGGCTGCGGAATATGACGGAAGACGCAGTCGGTGATGTATTCGATTTCATCATAGTCATAAAATACGACGCGCTTATGACGGGTGACGCCGAAATTCTTGTACAGCATATCGCCGGGGAAGATATTCGCCGCCACCAGGTCCTTGATGGCGTTGCCGTACTCCAGCACGCCATGTTCGATGGCGGCCTCGTCGCCGGCCTGCTCGGCCTGGGTCAGCCAGATATTCAGCGGCACCATGCGCCGTTCGATATACAGGTGCTTAATGACGATCTGCTCTTCTTCCTCTTCAATCAGCGAGGGCGCGAACTGCTTGAGCTCGGCCACCAGCTCTTCGGCGAAGCGGGTGCGCGGGAAGGCCACGTCGGAATATTCGAGCGTGTCGGCCATGCGGCCCACGCGGTCGTGGTTCTTCACCAGCAGATACTTTTCCTTGATCTGGGCGCGCGAGGTTTCCTTCGGCGGCGGATAGAAATCCTTGATCACCTTGAACACATAGGGGAAGGAGGGCAGGGCGAACACCAGCATCACCAGGCCGCGGATGCCGGGCGCGATCTCGAACAGGTCGGAGGAATGCTTCAAATGCTGCAGGTAGTCGCGGTAGAACAGGGTCTTGCCCTGTTTTTGCAGGCCGAGGATGGTGTAGATCTCGCTGCGCGGCTTGCGCGGCAGCAGGCTGCGCAGGAACTGCACATAGGCCGAGGGCACTTCCATGTCCACCAGGAAGTAGGCGCGCGTGAACGAGAACAGGATGACGATCTGTTCCAGGTCGAACAGCACGGTGTCGAGTACCAGCTGCCCGGCGCGGTTGTGCAGGATCGGCACGACAAAGGGGAATTCGCGGTTGCCGTTGATGGCCTTGCCGACGATGTAGGCGCCCTTGTTGCGGAAGAACAGGCTGGACAGCACCTGCACCTGGGCATTGGGTTCCAGCTGGGCCTGGCCGAAGACCTGGTTCAAGCGCGCTTCGACCTGGTCGACGTCGCGGTCCAGGTTGGCGAACTTGGCATTGAGCTGGAAATTGGTGATGATGCGCTTCAACATGAAGTGCATGCCATCGTTGGACGGGTAGTAGACGCGGTAAGTGGGCGCCAGCTCCTCGGTCTCGATGTATTCGGTGGACACCACCGGCCGCACGAAGATGAATTCGTTATGGAAGTAGCTGCGGTGCAGGATATTGCAGCACACCGAGTTGAAGAAGGTTTCGGCCAGCTCGGGCTGCTTGTGATCGGACAGCATGCCGATATAGTGCAGCTTGCATTCGCGCCAGACCTCGTCGGTCAGCTCGGCCGAATCGTACTCGTCCTCCAGCATTTGCACGCATTCCTGCACGCGCTTATCGTAAAAGCCGATACGCTCGCGCGCGGCCTGCTGCGCCACCGCCCAGTCGCCGCGCTCGAAATGCTGCTTGGCGGCCTGGCTGGTCTGGCGGAACAGGCGGTAATGCTTGTCGAAGCCTTCGCGGATGGTGCGCGCGATATCGAAGGCGATCTGGGAAGACAGCAGTTTGGGGAACGCAGCCTGGCTCATACTCTTTCTCATCGAATGTAGTGCCTCTGCCGGTTCCCCGCAGCCGCGCTTACTTCGTTTCCGCGAACAGTTCGCGGCCGATCAGCATGCGGCGGATCTCGCTGGTACCGGCGCCGATTTCATACAGCTTGGCATCGCGCCACAGACGGCCGACCGGATATTCATTGATATAGCCGTTGCCGCCCAGGGTCTGGATCGCCTCGCCGGCCATCCAGGTGGCCTTCTCAGCACTATACAGAATTGCGCCGGCCGCATCCTTGCGCAGCGCCCGCACCTGTTCCGGTGTCGTCGCCCGGTCGCAAGCCTGGCCCACGGCGTAGACGTAGGCTTTGCAAGCCATCATGGTCGAATACATATCCGCAATCTTACCCTGCATCAGCTGGAACTCGCCGATGGGCTGGCCGAACTGCTTGCGGTCATGAATATAGGGCACGACGGCATCCATACAGGCTTGCATGATGCCCAGCGGGCCGCCGGACAGCACGGTGCGCTCGAAGTCCAGGCCCGACATCAGCACATTCACGCCCTTGCCCAGGCCGCCCAGCACGTTCTCGGCCGGCACTTCGCAATCCTCGAACACCAGCTCGCCCGTATGGGAGCCGCGCATGCCCAGCTTGTCGAGCTTTTGCGCGATGGAGAAGCCCTTGAAGCCTTTTTCGATGAGGAAGGCGGTCATGCCGCGCGGGCCGGCTTCCAGGTCGCTCTTGGCGTACACCACCAGGGTGTCGGCGTCGGGGCCGTTGGTGATCCACATCTTGGTGCCGTTCAGCACCCAGCGGTCGCCCTTGAAGTCGGCGCGCAGCTTCATGCTGACCACGTCGGAACCGGCGTTCGGCTCGGACATGGCGAGCGCGCCGATGTGTTCGCCCGAGATCAGCTTGGGCAGATATTTTTTCTTCTGCTCTTCGGTGCCGTTGCGCTTGATCTGGTTCACGCACAGATTCGAGTGGGCGCCATAGGACAGGCCGACCGAGGCCGAGGCGCGCGAAATCTCTTCCATCGCGATGATGTGGGCCAGATACCCCATATTTGCGCCGCCATACTCTTCGCCGACGGTGATGCCGAGCAAGCCCAGCTCGCCCATCTTGCGCCACAGGTCCATCGGGAACTGGTCGCTGCGGTCGATCTCGGCGGCGCGCGGGGCGATTTCGGCGGCGGCGAACTGCTGCACCGCTTCGCGCAGGGCGGCGATATCCTCGCCGTGGTCAAAAGTCAGGCCTGGGAGATGGAGCATGTCATCCTCATTCTTCTGGTTAAGGTATGGAAGCGCAAATCATACGCCGATGTGACGTTAACGTAAACGTAAAGTAAGCGCTGCAAGCCGCCCCTGCCGGCCGCTGCCATTGCGGGGCAGCGGGCCGCGGCGCGCCGGCTTAAGCGGCGGGCGCCTCCTGGCCGACGGCGGCCAGCAAACGCTTGCATTCCTCTTCATGGGCGCTGATTTCGGCCAGCGACATTTCGATATCCTCGCGCTGCTGCTCCAGGGTTTCGCGGTGCTGGGCCAGCACGCCGAGGAAGCGGTTCATCTGGGCGGCAGTGTCCTTGGGCGACTCATACATATCGACCAGGCTCTTGATCTCGGACAGCGAGAGGCCGAGGCGCTTGCCGCGCAGGGTCAGCTTGAGGCGGGTGCGGTCGCGCGGCGTGTAGACGCGGTTGCGTCCGCCCGCGCCCTCGCGCGAGGGGCTGAGCAAGCCCTGGTCTTCATAAAAGCGGATGGCGCGGGCGGTGATGTCGAACTCGCGCGCCAGTTCGGTAATGGTATAGGTCGGCATGGCTTACAATGGGTCTTCCGTTTACGTAACGTCAAGCACATTGTAGCGCGCCCGCCGGCAGGAAGCCATGTCCGCTTCGGCACGCGTGAGCGCGGCTTGACAGAAGCGGCCTATAATGAACCGTCCCCGCGATTTCAGGTTACTTGTGATTCGCCACAAACTGTTCATTTAAACTAATGGTCGCTGAACGAGCGTGCTTTTGCGTCCGCATCTGTGTTGGCGCAAATGGCTCCCGTTTTAATACCAGCGGAGTTTTAACAGCCGGATTACACTGCCGTTTGTCCCGCCCATTTTTTCGTCAAGATTGTTCTAAAGTTAATTCTTTCTTTTCGGAAATGGCTAGTAAATTTTGCTATTCAAAGCGGTTTCGGCAATATTTTATTTGGTGGAGCAGACAGGGGCAAAGGTGGTCGCCAAGCGTAAAATGTTAATTGTTAAGTTTTTGTTTGTCACAATTGGTCTGACCTTTCCAGAGACTGACATTCATGCCGTGTCATGAAATAGTGCAACTATGAATTCTTCAAATGAACGCGAAAGCTTTAGCCAGCGCCTGCAGCAAGCTTTGAAAAACGCCCATTATTCCCCCGACAGTCCGACCCGGCTGGCCAGGGAATTCAATATCCGCTTTGACGGCCGTCCCATCACCGTCCACGCCGCCCGTAAATGGCTGGTAGGCGAGGCTATTCCCACCCAGGAAAAGCTGCGCATGATTGCGCAGTGGCTGGGCGTGCCTGCCGAATGGCTGCGCTTTGGCGGCGCGGAAAATGCCGCGGCCAATGGCGAAGGCGCCAATGGCTTGTCGCGCTTTGAGTCCGCCGATGTCAAATTGATAGCGGATTTGCAGCGTCTGGACGAACATCACCGTCAAATTGCACGTGAATTTATTCGCATGCTGGTCCGCGTCAACTACCAAAAGTAACAAGAAATCACGGCTTAGTCCCGCGCAGGCTCGCCGTTTTTGCAGTCCGCTTTCGCTTCCCGCCTCCACCCCCGCGCGTCCCCATCCGACCCCCGCGTTGCCCCCGCGCACCCGATTTTCAGCCCGTTTTGCCGCATTTTTGCGCAGCTTTGTGCCGCCCGCATCTTGCCCGTAGCGGCCGGCTTGCGACCATACCACTTTGTATCTTCATGTAATGAAATGGTTCAAAATGCGAAATGTCACCGATCTGACATGATTTTGATGCAGAATAGCGCCAAGGCGCCCCGCCCCCGCGCGAATTGCAAGGAGTAGCATGAGTCCTCTGTTCAAAAGCAATTACAGCAATGCAGCACAGCTGAAAGACCTGATGACCGCCCCGCCGATGACGGCGGCCCAGCACGCCGAAGTCCTGCGCAAGCGCAATGCGCAGCGCCGCATGCTCGAAGAAGCGAAAGAATTGAAGCGGGCGACTTACTCGCCTTACGAGGGGCGCTAGCCCCTCGGGCCGCTAGGCCTGGCCGTTCAAGCCGCTCCAGCGCGGCGCCAGCTGATGTTCCAGTCCCAGCAAATCGATGACGCGGGCCACCGTGTGGTCGACCATGTCGGCAATGCTTTGCGGCCGGTGATAGAAGCTGGGCAGGGGGGGGAAGATGATGCCGCCCATCTCGGTGACGGCGGTCATATTGCGCAGGTGCGCCAGGTTGAAGGGGGTTTCGCGCACCATCAGGATCAGGCGGCGGCGTTCTTTCAGCATCACATCGGCGGCGCGCGCGATCAGATTATCCGACAAGCCATGGGCCACGGCGGCCAGGGTCTTCATCGAACAGGGGGCAATCACCATGCCGTCGCTCTGAAACGAGCCGCTGGCGATCGCAGCGCCGATATTCTGCGGCTTATGCACGACGTGGGCCAAGGCCTCCACCTCGCGCCGCTGCAAGCCGGTTTCCTCGTGCAGGGTCAGCACGGCCGCCTCCGAGACCACCAGATGGGTCTCGACGGCCGGCATATCCTTCAAAATTTGCAGCAGACGCACGCCATACACGGCGCCGGTGGCGCCGGTGATGGCAATGACGATCCGCCGCGGGCGATCAGGCATCCAGCAGTGCTTTCAGCTCGCCCGACTCGAACATCTCGCTCATGATATCGGAGCCGCCGACGAATTCGCCGCGCACATACAGCTGCGGAATGGTGGGCCAGTTCGAGTATTCCTTGATGCCCTGACGCACTTCCGGATCATCCAGCACATTCACGGTGGCGATATTCTCGACGCCGCAAGCCTTCAGAATCTGGATGGCGCGGCCGGAAAAACCGCACTGCGGGAACTGGGCGGTGCCCTTCATGAACAGCACCACCGGGGTATTGGTCACGGTTTCCTTGATCCACTTTTGCACATCGTCGCTCATTGCTGCCTCTAAGAAAAAGAAAAGATGCTTCTATTTTATAAGAAAACGCCGGCCAAGGCCGAAAAGCTGGCGGCCGGACAGCCGCCAGCCTGGATTTAGCCGCGCAGTTTGGCGAAGGCGGCGGCCATGGAGTTTTGCACTTGCGGCTCGCGCGCCTGCTGTTTTTGCTGCTGGCCCATGGCGCGGCGGTCGTTGCGGTCGCCGCGCTGTTCGGGACGGGAGCCGGCGGCCGGCGCGCTGTCCGTCAGGCGCATCGTCAGGGCGATGCGCTTGCGCTTTTCGTCCACTTCGAGCACCTTGACCTTGACCACCTGGCCGGCTTTGACCACGCTGTGCGGGTCTTTGACGAAGCTGTTGGACAGGGCGGAAATGTGCACCAGTCCGTCCTGGTGCACGCCGATGTCGACGAAGGCGCCAAAGGCGGCCACATTGGTCACCACGCCTTCCAGGATCATGTCGGGCCGCAAGTCCTTGATCTCTTCCACGCCTTCCTTGAAGGTGGCGGTGGTGAATTCGGGACGCGGGTCGCGGCCCGGCTTTTCCAGCTCGCGCAGGATGTCGCTCACGGTCGGCACGCCGAATTTTTCGTCGGCATATTTGGCCGGACTCAGGGTTTTCAGCAGGCCGCCGTCGCCGATCACGGCCTGGATATCTTTCTTGATATCGCCGAGGATTTTTTCCACCAGCGGATACGATTCCGGGTGCACTGCCGACGCGTCCAGCGGATTGTCGCCGCCCAGCACGCGCAGGAAGCCGGCCGCCTGCTCGAAGGTCTTGTCGCCCAGGCGCGGCACGGCTTTCAGGCCGGCGCGCGAGCTGAACGCGCCCTTCAGGTCGCGGTAGGTGACGATGCTTTGCGCCACGCTGGCCGACAGGCCGGAGACGCGCGCCAGCAGCGGCGCCGAGGCGGTGTTCACGTCCACGCCCACGGCATTGACGCAATCCTCGACCACGGCGTCCAGGGTGCGCGCCAGCTGGGTCTGGCTGACGTCGTGCTGGTATTGGCCGACGCCGATGGATTTCGGATCGATCTTCACCAGCTCGGCCAGCGGGTCTTGCAGGCGGCGCGCGATCGAGACGGCGCCGCGCAGCGAGACGTCGAGCTCGGGCAGTTCGCGCGAGGCGAATTCCGAGGCGGAATACACCGAGGCGCCCGCTTCCGACACCACGATCTTGTTCATCTTCAGTTCCGGCTGCTGCTTGATCAGATCCTGGGCCAGCTTGTCGGTCTCGCGCGAGGCCGTGCCGTTGCCGATCGAGATCAGGGCCACATTGTGCTTGGCCGCCAGCTGGGCCAGGGTGTGCAGCGAGCCGTGCCAGTCGTTGCGCGGCTGGTGCGGGTAGATCGTGGCGGTATCGACCACCTTGCCGGTGGCGTCGACCACAGCGACCTTGACGCCGGTGCGCAGGCCCGGGTCGAGGCCCATGGTGGCGCGCTGGCCGGCCGGGGCCGCCAGCAGCAAAGCTTTCAAATTGGTAGCGAAGACCGTGATCGCATCGAGTTCGGCGCGCTCGCGCAGTGCGCCCATCAGCTCGGTTTCCAGGTGCATGAAACTTTTCACGCGCCAGGTCCAGCGCACCGTGTCGCCCAGCCATTTATCGGCCGCGCGGCCTTGCTGGCGGATGCCGAAGCGCGCCGCGATGCGGCCTTCGCAGGGATTGTGCGGCGCATCCCATTTCGGCTTTTCCGCTTCCGTATCGAGGCGCAGGGTGACGTCCAGCATGCCTTCGCGGCGGCCGCGCAGCAGGGCCAGGGCGCGGTGCGAGGGAATCGCGTGGATAGCTTCCGAATAGTCGAAGTAGTCGGCGAATTTCTCGCCTTCTTCCTGCTTGCCCTCGACCACCTTGGAGTCGACCACGCCATGTTCCTGCACGTATTCGCGCAAGGATTGCAAGAGCGTAGCGTCTTCGGCGAAGCGCTCCATCAGGATCTGGCGCGCGCCGTCCAGGGCCGCCTTGGCGTCGGCCACGCCGGGATTATTGCTGCCGTCGGCCGTGGTGAAGGCTTCGCGCAGGTAGTTGCCGGCTTCGGCGTCCGGGTTCAGGGCGGGATTGTCCAGCAGGGCCTCGGCCAGCGGCGTCAGACCCGCTTCGATGGCGATCTGGGCCTTGGTGCGGCGTTTTTGCTTATAGGGCAGGTACAGGTCTTCCAGCCGGGTCTTGTCCTCGGCCAGCATGACGGCCTGCAGCAGTTCGGGCGTCATCTTGCCCTGCTCGGTGATCGAGGCCACGATGGCGGCGCGCCGCTCTTCCAGCTCGCGCAGATAGCGCAGGCGCTCTTCCAGCAGGCGCAGCTGGATATCGTCCAGGCCGCCCGTGGCTTCCTTGCGGTAGCGGGCGATGAAGGGGACGGTGGCGCCTTCGTCCAGCAGGGCGATGGAGGCGGCGACCTGGGCCGGCTTGGCGGCCAGTTCCAGGGCAAGACGTTGTTCGATAGCAGGCAGCATGGTGGTAGTCCTCAGTTCAAGGCCGGAATCATAACCAATTCAAGGGATAGATAGGGGAAAACGGGTGTGCGGTAACACTAAGTTAGAACTTTCACAAACACAGAACCATAGTTGGCGGATAATATTGCGTGTTGTTGTTTTTGAACCTTCCAAACGTACATGCGCCCAATGGATTTAACCCGCGACGAAACCCGCGAAGCTCCTGCCGCCCCCACCCCTGTTCCGGCCGGCGCGCCGGGGACGCAACTGCCCTATGCCGTCGCCACCTGGCTGCAGCGGGTGGATGCTGCCGCCCATCCAAAAGCGAAGCTGGCGCCGGTCGAAGCGGACCCGAAACAAAGCAACCACCGCCTGATCTACGTGCTGGCGCCCACCAGCGGCGGCCGCCATGTGGCGCTGTGCCTGTACAAGGCGCGCCTGCGGCCGAACGGCGATGTGGCGGCCGCCACGCCGATCAGCGAAGTGTTTTCCCTGCTCTCGGCCCCGCCCGCCTTCCTGGAAGCCGGCGACGATGACTTGATCCGCTTCTTCGTCGCCATGCGCAGCGGCCCGAATTCCCAGACCGGCACGGCCACCGAGCCGCGCGGCAAGATCGGCGCCGCCCTGCTGACCATGCTGTCCACCCAGGGCAAGCTGCTGTGGGCCAATTCCTGGGCCGATGTCGGCAATGGCATGGTGTACCCGATGAAAGCTGGCCCGCTGCGCGAAGCCAATCTGGCCTGGCGCGAAGAAGGCAAGGGCTTGCGCCTGGGCTGGCAGGTCGAGCCGCCCGAGGGCGCGCGCCATCCGGGCGCGGACCAGATCGACTATATGCTGCCGACCGATCCGCCCTGGTATATCGACAATCTCTCGTGCGGCGAGCTGTACCTGAACCAGGGCGGCAGCAATATCGCCCTGGCCGAATTGCAGGCCCTGGTGGCCCAGGCGCCGCTGCTGATGGCCAACGATAAGATGCGCGTGTCCCAGCTCCTGCTGGCGCACGGCTTGCAGCACCTGCTGCCGCTGCCGCAGCAGCTGCCGCAGCGCCTGCGCAAGGACGTGCAGCCGCGCCCCATCCTGCTGCTCGATAGCGCCCAGCTGGCCGATGGTTCGGTGCAGCGCTGGAACGATTACGCCGTGCTGTCCTACGACTACGATGGCGAGCGCGTCTCCTTCGACCCGGCGCAGCGCGTGGTGCGCCAGCGCGGCGACGTGACCGAGATCATCCAGCGCAACGAGGAGGCCGAGGCGGCCGCCCTGCATACCCTGACCGAGCTGGGTTTCCGCAAGCCGAACTCGCTGCCTTTGTCCAGCGTGCGCGGCGGCTTGCTGCTTGCTAGCCAGGCGGACTGGATCCGCTTTGCCGACGCTGGCATCGAAGAGCTGCGCGTGGCCGGCTGGCAGGTCGAGAAATCCGTCAAATACCGCTACGACCTGAGCGCCGTCGGCGACTGGTATGCCGAGGTCGAGGAAGAGGGGCCGGACACCGGCAATGCCTGGTTCGAGCTGGAACTGGGCATCACCGTCGGCGCGGAGCGCGTGCCGCTGCTGCCGGTGCTGGTGCAGATGATCCGCACGGCGCCGCAGGACTTCAACATCAAGGCGCTGGCAGCCCACGCCGACGCCGACCAGATGCTGGCCACCCTGCCCGACGGCAGCCGCGTGGCCCTGCCCTGGAAGCGCGTCAAGCCGATCCTGGCCACCTTGGGCGAGCTGTATTTCAGCGAGAAAGTGCGCCATGCGGTGCGCATGGCCACGCTCGACGCGGCGCGCCTGGACGAACTGGCGCGCAATATCGATTTCGTCTGGACCGGCGGCGAGGAATTGCGCGCCATGGGCCGCCGCCTCAACCAGTTCGCCTCGGTGCAGCGCATCTCCACCCCGGCCGGCCTGCAAGCGACGCTGCGCGATTACCAGACCGAAGGCCTGTCCTGGATGCAGTTCCTGCGCGAATACGGCCTGGCCGGCATCCTGGCCGACGATATGGGCCTGGGCAAGACGGTGCAGACCCTGGCCCACATCCTGGTGGAAAAAGAGGCGGGCCGCCTGACCCACCCGGCCCTGGTCATCGCGCCCACCAGCCTGATGGGCAACTGGCAGGACGAGGCTGCCCGCTTCGCGCCGGGCCTGAAGGTGCTGCTCCTGCAAGGCAAGGACCGGGCCCAGATGTTCGAGCAGATTCCCGAAGCCGACCTGGTGCTGACCACCTATGCGCTCCTGCCGCGCGACGAGGAAAAACTGCGCGAGCACGACTTCCACCTGGTCATCCTCGACGAGTCGCACTACATCAAGAACACCCGTTCCAAGGCGGCCCAGAGCGCCGGCCTGCTGCGCGCCAAGCACCGCCTTTGCCTGTCCGGCACGCCGCTGGAAAACCATCTGGGCGAGCTGTGGTCGCAATTCCACTTCCTCTTGCCCGGCCTCTTGGGCGACGAGAAGACTTTCAACACCCAGTTCCGCCACCCGATCGAGCGCCAGGACGATCCGCTGCGCCGCGCGCTCCTGAACCGCCGCATCAAGCCCTTCCTCCTGCGCCGGACCAAGGACAGCGTGGCCAAGGAGCTGCCGCCCAAGACCGAGATGGTGCGCAAGGTCGAACTCAGCGGCGGCCAGCGCGATCTGTACGAGACCGTGCGCCTGGCCATGGACCAGAAGGTGCGCGAGGAAATCGACCGCAAGGGCGTGGCGCGCAGCCAGATCGTGATCCTGGAAGCGTTGCTCAAGCTGCGCCAGGTATGCTGCGATCCGCGCCTGGTGAAATCGCTGCCGGCGCGCAAGCAGCAAGCCGCCGGTTCGGCCAAGCTGGCCGACCTGATGCAGATGGTCGAGGATCTGCTGGAAGAAAACCGCAAGATCCTGGTGTTCTCGCAATTCACTTCCATGCTGGAACTGATCGAGGAAGAACTCGATGCGCGCGATATTCCGTATGCCATCCTCACCGGCGAAACCAAGGACCGCGGCGCGCAAGTGGCGGCCTTCCAGCAGGGGGCGGTGCCGATTTTCCTGATCAGCCTGAAAGCCGGCGGGGTCGGCCTCAATCTGACGGCGGCCGATACGGTAATCCACTATGATCCGTGGTGGAACCCGGCCGCTGAAAACCAGGCCACCGACCGCGCCTGGCGCATCGGTCAGGACAAACCCGTGTTTGTCTACAAGCTGATCGCCAAGGGCACGCTGGAAGAGAAGATCCAGGTCCTGCAGCAAAAGAAATCGGATCTGGCGCAATCGGTGCTGGCGGAAGGCGAATCGCAAAAACTGGCGCTGACGCAGGAAGACCTGCAGCAGATCTTCGCCCCACTGGTGGACTGATATGAGCGAACTTGCCCAACTCCGGCTGCTGCTCGACAGCAGCAGCGATGTGCATTGGCTGATCGACTGCGCCAGCGGGCGCCTGCTGTATCTGAGCGCGGCGCATGCCGCCCTCGGCTTCAGCGCCGAGGAAGCCCAGCAGCATGCCGACAAGCTGCTGGCGCAATTGCCGGCGCGCCTGGCGCGCTGGCAGGACGGCGACGCCAGCCGCCTGCGCCTGCGGCGCGAACTGGTGCTGGAACGTGCCGACGGCAGCAGCCTGACGGTGGAAATCGAATCGGTCCTGGTGCTCGACAAGAAGGGCCAGCCGCTGCAGCTGGCCGGCGTGGTGCGCGACCTGAGCCGCCAGCTGGCCGAGCGCGCCGAATGGGAAACGCAGCAGAAGCGTTTCGCTTCCATGCTCTCGCACGAATTCCGCACCCCGCTGTCGACCATCGACGGCGCCGTGCAGCGCCTGGAAATGACTTCAGCCAATGCCGACGAGGCCACGCGCAAGCGCTACCGCAAAATCCAGGTGGCGGTGGACCGCCTGATCGCCATGATCGACGATTATCTGTCGCCCGAGCGTCTGGCCAGCATCGGCCGCAAGCGCCAGGCCAATGAAATTTCGCCCGAAGCCCTGCTCGAAACAGTGGGCGAAGCGGCGCGCATACGGCGCAACGCTATCAAGGTGGAAGTCTTTGGCTTGCCGCAGTGGCTGCGTTGCGACCCGCAAGGAATGCGGCTTTGCCTGGATATTTTGCTGGATAATGCAATTAAGTACACAGCACCCGATACCGCGATAGAATTAGTAGGTAAAAAAGCAAGCGAAGGCGGGGTCGAGTTCTCGGTGATCGACCATGGTTCCGCTCTTCCCGAAGAAGAAATCGCCCGTCTCGGCGAGCGTGGCTTCCGCGGCCGCGCGGCCGAAGGCATTGCCGGGTCCGGGCTGGGCCTGTACATGGCGCGCGCGGTGGCGGAAGCGCACGGCGGCAGTCTGACGGCGCAAAACCTTTCTGAAAGCGGCAAAAAGTTTCGGATTTGGTTGCCGATTGCCGTTTGAGCGGGGAAATATCTTGCATAGGGCAGAACCAACCGTGATAATTCTTTGACGCAAGCCATGGGCTTGCTGAACCTATTGGAAAAACGGCGCATCAATGACGCAAATACTGATCGTGGAAGACAATCTGGAGTACGCCGAGGAGATGGCGGAATTCCTGACTGAGCTTGAACACGAAGTCCATATCACCAATAACGCCAGCGAAATGTGGTCCGCGCTCAGCCAGGGCAATGTGGGCGTGGTCGTGCTCGACCTCGGCTTGCCGGACGAGGACGGGTTCAATGTCATTCCGCGCATGCGTCAGCTGTATCCGCAGATCGGTCTGTTGGTGCTGACCGGCCGCGTTGCCTTCGACAACCGCATCCTCGGCCTGCGCCTGGGCGCCGACCATTATCTGACCAAGCCCATCAAGTTCCCCGAGCTGGCCGCCCATATCGAGGCGCTCGACCGCCGCGTTGGCCCGCAGGAAGCCTTGCCCCTGCCTAGCAAGTGGACCTTGAAGGTCAGCGCACGCCAGCTCGAATTGCAGGGCCAGGCCATCACCCTGACCGAGAAAGAGTGCAATTTCCTGCACCTGCTGACCATCAACACCCGTCCCGTGCCGCGCCAGGTCATCGTGGCCGGCATCGGCGGCGACGATCCCGATGCGGGACGCCGCGTCGACATGCTGGTTTACCGCCTGCGCAAGAAGGCGCGCAGCGGCCTGGGCCAGGATCTGCCCCTGCGCAGCGCCTATGGCGAGGGCTATAGCCTGTCGGCCAGCTTCAATCTCTCTTAATTAGGGACAGAGTCAACCCGATTTTCCCTTGCATGGAATTAATTGGGGACAGAGTCAGGAAATCTGGGTAGAATCGGGCTTCCGATCTACCCTTTTTGCATTCTATGGCCCGTTTACCGCGCCTGGTCGTCCCCGGCCAGCCCCATTACCTGATCCAGCACGGCTTGAATGGCCAGCTGGTGTGCCAGGATGCCGACGATTACCAGGCTCTGCTGGGCTGGCTGTGCAGCGCCGCGCGCAGCTATAAAGTTGCCCTGCACGCCTATGTGCTGCTGCCCGGCCAGCTGCACCTGCTGGCGACCCCGGCCACCACCGACGGCCTGGGCCAGATGATGCAGTGGGTCGGGCGCTACTACGTGCCTTACTTCAACCAGAAATACCGCCGGGCCGGCACCTTATGGCAGGGCCGCTACAAGACGGCGGTGATCGACGCCGAATCCTATCTGCTGGCCTGCAGCCGCTATATCGAGTTCGCGCCGGTGCGCGCCGGACAGGCAAGCTGGCCGCAGGACTATCCCTGGTCCAGCTACGCCCACCACGCCGGCCTCAAGCCGGACGGCATGATCACCGACCATCCGCTCTACTGGGCGCTGGGCAACACGCCCTTCCAGCGCGAGGCGGCGTATAGCGAACTGGCGGGACGGGGATTGGGCAGCACCGAGACGGCGGCCATCGAAGCGGCTGTGCTCAAGGGCTGGCCCCTGGGATCGGAGCGCTTCAAGACGGAATTGCAGCAGCGCATGAAGCGCCAGGTCTTGCCAGCGAAACGCGGCCGGCCTTTCAAGGTGAAAGAGCCGGCCGCGCAAGCGTAAAACCCGTCCGGGCGGACGGGTGGTCAAAACCGGATTACCAGCCGATATCCTTCAGCAGCGGCAGGGTCAGGTCTTTCGGTGGGGTCAGCACGGTGCCCAGATCGGTGCTGATATTCGGTTCCATCAGCAGATTCGGGGTTGCCGTCACATCCCAGTGCGACACCGACGAACCTGGCGCCAGCGTGGCCGGGGTGTACAGCAGCGGACGGCCTTGGCTGTCGGCGCCCGAGATGCGGGTGCTGTCGATGCCGAAGGTGGCAGCCACCGTACCGGGTTTCAGGCGCGAGCCATACGGCACGGCTGCTTTGATCGCCGCTTTCAGCGCATCGCCGGCCGCCTGGGTGACGCCGCCCGATGGGATGGTGACGCTGCTGTCGCTGCCGCCTGGCGTGAAGGCGCCAGCCGCATTATTGGCCAGCAGCACGCCGACGGCGCCTGCATCCTGAGCATTCTTCACCTTGATGGCGAAGGCGCAGCCGCCACGGCTGATGACCGGCACTTTGCCGAAGACCGCGGCGCGGTTGGCGGCATTGAAGGGATCGCAGCCAGGGCCAACTTCACCGGCTTGCGCCGTGATATTGGCGAGCACGCCCAGATTGCCACTGCTGGGCACGGCTGGACCGAAGAGCGAAGGGCTGAGGTCATACGCGCCGTTGCCGCTGGCTGCCGGCGAGCTGGTTTTCACCTGCTGGGTGGCTTTCAGCATGGTGGCGCCGGCCACGGCATTGCCGCCGGTCCAGGCCAGTTGCAGCGGGTTGATGGCCGATGCCTTGCGCTCGGCATTGCTCATTTGCAGCCAGCTCTTCTGCTTGGTGTTGTCGAACATGAAGTTTTCCCACACGCTCGGCAAGCCGCCGGTCGGGAAGAAGCCGCTGCCGTCGGCGGCATAGCGGTAGCCGGTCGAGGTTTGTACCGTGGAGACGGCGAAGCCGAGGCCGTGGCCCAGTTCATGCAGCAGGGTTTCCACGAAATTGACCTTGCTGCCGGCATTGCCGTCCAGGCCGAGGTAGAAGGGCGAGCCGTCCAGGCAGCCGGGGTTGCCCAGGTTCACATTGAACTGGGTCTTGATGTCGACATTATTGTATTCGCCTGGGCCTTCGGGTTCGTTGCCGGACAGGTTCACGCCGGCGATCTTGTTGGCCAGCGCCTGCGGATACCAGGTGCCGGGTTTGCCGCCGGGGAAGTCGTGCCACAAGTTCCAGGCACCAGCGCTACCCAGCACGGCGGAGCTGGAGGTGCAAGTGAGCGCTTCCCAACCTGCGCTAACGGTGATGTCGACATTGCTTTGCAGATTCTGTTCCCAAATATCGGCCACATAGCGGTAGACATTCAGGCGCTGCTGGCCCAGGGTGGTGCCGGGATTGCCGCCCACCGGGGAGACCGGGGTCGGGTCGTTGAAGCCCACGCCCGGCGCATCGCGGCTGGTAATGACGATCTTGGCGGCTTCGGCGCTGAAGCAGGCCAGCGCGCAGGCGGCGGCGATCAGCGAACGGGTCAGGTGACGGTTGGTCTTGGTCCGCATAGGTGTTTACTCCGTTGCAATCTGTGGGGTGGCGTGGACGTGGCCGGCCTGGGCTGCGCTGTCGGCGGCGTCGTGCGAATCGAAGCATTGTTTCTGCATGCTGCCGTCCGGCAGACGCGTCACGACGGACGAGCTCAGGAGCTCGTCGGTCACGCGCGCGCCGCGGGCGCCGCTGGCGTGGAATTTTTGCTGCGCCTGTGGTGCGGCGGCTTGGCGCAGGCGCTTGCCGGCGTTGGCTTTTTGCTGCAGGGCGGCTTGCTCTTCGCCGGTGGCGGCGCGCAGTTCGCCGGTAACGGCATCACGCACCACGGTCAGGGCATCGGCGCTTGGCGCAGCGGCGGCTTGGGCGGATTCCGCCTGGGCGGGCAGGGCGCTCAGGCCCAGCACGGCGATGCCGAGGCCAGCCAGCAGGCTGGATTTGATGGTTTTCATCATAGATTTCTCCTGGTAAGGCGAAGCGCTCAACCGCGCTGACGGCGGCGCAGGGCGCCAATTGCGAACAGGCCCGCGCCCAGCATCAGGAAGGACGATGGTTCGGGAACGGCGGCGATCGACAGGTTGTCGATGCCGACATAGTTGGAGCTGTCGCCCACGCCGTTGTAGTTAATGGCGAAGCGGCCGACCGTGCCGGTGCCCAGGGCGCCGATATTGAAGGTGTACTTGGTCCAGTCGCCAGCAGCTTCAAACGAAGGCTGCAGCACGAAGTCATTGGTGGCGCTGCCGCCTTTGCTGAGGCCGAAGGAGATGTGGTCGCTAAACCCGGCTTCGCCCGCACCGCGCACCCACAGCGAGATCGACACGTTTTTGGCGGTCGAGAATTCCGGGGTGATCAGCCAGTTGTTCAGCACGCCACCGGCGGCTGCGCTGCCATAGCTGGCGGCTGCGTAGGAGTTGGCGGCGCCCGATTGGGCGTGGAAGAGGTTGGTATTGCCCTGGAACCAGCTGTTCGAGCCGATGGGCGAGCTGGCATTGTTGAAGACCCAGCCGGACGCGCCGAGAGCGCCGACATTGTTGAAGTTTTCTTGCAGTAACACGTCGGCCTGGGCCGAGGCAGCCGCGCCCAGTAACACCAGGGCACTGAGAGTAGATTTAATCATTGCGCTATAGCCTCCAAAAGTTATGTGGGACGCCGTTTGGCAGCGCCCCCGGACGGGTACTGTAGAAACTTCTTTCAAGAAATCCGGGGTTCCTCTTAGAAATTTTCTACATGATTTCCACCAAGCAAAAAATATGCCAAATCTGACAAGCCTTTGATTTAACACAAAGATCATTGAAATATTTTGGTAATTTTTACAAAAGTGTAATTTTTCTCGACAGTTGACGCAATGCTAAATGTAACAAGACGTTTCAATTACACAACAAGGGCTTTGCTGCATAGCGCCATGAGTCAAGCCCTGCGCCACGCTGGTGCTTGCCTGCTGCAAGCCGGTGCAAAAACCGGCCCCCATGGAATTCCCGGGCTGCTATTTCAGAGCGAAAACAAGGGCTTGGCTGGCTTGCACATCACTCTGTCCCCATTTAATTTTGCATGTCGTTTTGAGGGAATTAATTTGACTCCGACCCTAATTGTTTTTGTTGAGTTTTTTGTTGCGTTGCACTACTCTGAATTTTCGATATTCCAAATAAGCTTCGGAGAAACGCATGAAAGCGCAAGGTTTGTACGACCCAGCCAATGAACATGACGCCTGCGGTGTCGGATTCGTTGCTCATATAAAGGGCAGCAAAAGCCACTCCATCATCGAGCAGGGCTTGCTGATCCTGAAAAATCTCGACCACAGGGGTGCGGTGGGGGCGGACAAACTGATGGGCGACGGCGCCGGCATCCTGATCCAGATTCCGGACCAGTTCTACCGCGACGAAATGGCCAAGCAGGGCGTGGAATTGCCGCCGCCGGGCGAATATGGGGTGGGCATGGTCTTCCTGCCCAAGGAAAACGCTTCGCGCATCGCCTGCGAACAGGAAATCGAGCGCGCCGTGCGCATCGAAGGCCAGGTGGTGCTGGGCTGGCGCAATGTGCCGATCGACACCGAGATGCCGATGTCGCCCACGGTGCGCGCCAAGGAACCGGTGATCCGCCAGATCTTCATCGGCCGCGGCCCGGACATCATGGTGACCGACGCCCTGGAGCGCAAACTGTATGTGATCCGCAAATCCTCGGGCCACGCCATCCAGGCGCTGAAACTAATCCACGGCAAGGAATTTTTCGTGCCCTCGATGTCGGCCCGCACCGTGGTCTACAAGGGCTTGCTGCTGGCCGACCAGGTCGGCGTGTATTACAAGGACTTGCAGGATGCGCGCTGCATTTCGGCGCTGGCCCTGGTGCACCAGCGCTTCTCCACCAATACCTTCCCGGAATGGCCGCTGTCCCACCCCTACCGCCTGATCGCCCACAACGGCGAGATCAACACGGTGAAGGGCAATTTCAACTGGATGCGCGCGCGCGAAGGCGTGATGAAGTCCGCCGTGCTGGGCGAGGATCTGGGCAAGCTGTTCCCGCTGATCTATGAAGGCCAGTCCGACACCGCCTGCTTCGACAATGCGCTGGAACTGCTGCTGATGGCGGGCTACCCGATCGCCCAGGCCATGATGATGATGATTCCCGAAGCCTGGGAAAACCACGGCCTGATGGACGACAACCGGCGCGCCTTCTACGAGTACCATGCCGCCATGATGGAACCGTGGGACGGCCCGGCCGCCATGGCCTTCACCGACGGCCGCTATATCGGCGGCACCCTTGACCGCAACGGCCTGCGCCCGGCGCGCTACATCGTCACCGACGACGACCTGGTGGTGATGGCGTCCGAATCGGGCGTGCTGCCGATTCCCGAATCCAAAATCATCCAGAAATGGCGCCTGCAGCCGGGCAAAATGTTCCTGATCGACCTGGAAGCGGGCCGCATCATCGACGACAAGGAACTGAAAGACACTTACGCCAACGCCAAGCCCTACAAAGCCTGGATCAACGCCGTGCGCATCAAGCTCGACGAACTCAAGCTCAGCGAAAGCCAGCTCCAGCACAATGTCGCCAAATATGGCACGGCCCCCGGCGAGAAGCAGGTGGCTTCCGTGCTGGACCGTCAGCAAGCCTTCGGCTATACCCAGGAAGACCTGCGCTTCCTGATGGCGCCCATGGCCGCTGCCGGCGAAGAGGCCGTCGGTTCGATGGGCAACGATTCGCCGCTGGCCGTCATGTCCAACAAGCTCAAGCCGCTATATAACTACTTCAAGCAGCTGTTCGCCCAGGTCACCAATCCGCCCATCGACCCGATCCGCGAAGCCATGGTGATGTCCCTGGTGTCCTTCATCGGCCCGAAACCGAATCTGCTGGACACCAACAACGTCAACCCGCCCATGCGCCTGGAAGTGGCGCAGCCGGTGCTCGGCTTCGACGATATGGCGCGCCTGCGCAATATCAGCCAGCACACTGGCGGCAAGTTCAAATCCTGGGAACTGAGCATCTGCTACCCGCTGGCCTGGGGCAAGGAAGGCGTGGAAGCCTGTCTCGCCTCGCTGTGCGCCGAAGCGGTCGATGCGGTCAAATCCGGCCACAATATTTTGATTGTCTCCGACCGTTCGATCTGCGCCGACCGCGTCGCCATCCCGGCCCTGTTGGCCACCTCGGCCATCCACCAGCACCTGGTGAGCAAGGGCTTGCGCGCCTCCACCGGCCTGGTGGTGGAAACCGGCTCGGCCCGCGAAACCCACCACTTCGCCCTGCTGGCCGGCTATGGCGCGGAAGCGGTCCACCCCTATCTGGCGCTGGAAACCCTGATGGAATTGGCGCACGGCATGCCGGGCGACCTGTCCGGCGAGCAGGCCGTGTACAACTACACCAAGGCCATCGGCAAAGGGCTGATGAAGGTGATGTCGAAAATGGGCATCTCCACCTATATGTCTTACTGCGGCGCGCAGATTTTT
The DNA here is from genome assembly GCF_013369485.1 of Massilia sp. BJB1822. Classification (GTDB taxonomy): domain Bacteria; phylum Pseudomonadota; class Gammaproteobacteria; order Burkholderiales; family Burkholderiaceae_D; genus Rugamonas. The sequence continues at coordinate 228,596 of NZ_JABWEB010000001.1, read as the reverse complement.
GAAGCAATCGGCCTGAACAAATCCCTGGTCGACAAATACTTCAAGGGCACGGCTTCCAATGTGGAAGGCATCGGCCTGTTCGAAGTGGCCGAGGAAGGCTTGCGCCTGCACAACCTCGCTTTCGGCAACGATCCGCTCCTGGCCGCCGCCCTCGATGCGGGCGGCGAATACGCCTACCGCGTGCGCGGCGAAGACCATCTGTGGACGCCGGATGCCATCGCCAAGCTGCAGCACTCGACCCGCGCCAATAACTACTCCACGTATAAGGAGTATGCCCAGATCATCAACGACCAGAGCCGCCGCCACCTGACCCTGCGCGGCCTGTTCGAGTTCAAGCTCGACCCATCCAAAGCCATTCCGCTCGACGAAGTCGAGCCGGCCAAGGAAATCGTCAAGCGCTTCGCCACCGGCGCCATGTCGCTCGGTTCGATCAGCACCGAAGCCCACGCCACCTTGGCCGTCGCCATGAACCGCATCGGCGGCAAGTCGAACACGGGCGAGGGCGGCGAAGATCCTGTGCGCTACCTGAACGAACTGAAGGGCATCCCGATCAAGAGCGGCGCAACCATGGCCTCCGTGCTGGGCCAGGACCGCGTGGCGGCCGACATTCCGCTGCAGGAAGGCGACTCGCTGCGTTCGCGCATCAAGCAGGTGGCGTCCGGCCGCTTCGGCGTGACGGCGGCCTACCTGAACTCGGCCGACCAGATCCAGATCAAGATGGCCCAGGGCGCCAAGCCGGGCGAGGGCGGCCAGCTGCCGGGCCATAAGGTGTCGGAATACATCGCCACGCTGCGCTTCTCGGTGCCGGGCGTGGGCTTGATTTCGCCGCCGCCGCACCACGATATCTACTCGATCGAGGACCTGGCCCAGCTCATCCACGACCTGAAGAACGCCAATCCAAGCGCCTCGATCTCGGTCAAGCTGGTGTCGGAAGTGGGCATCGGCACCGTGGCGGCCGGCGTCACCAAGGCCAAGGCCGACCACGTGGTGGTGGCCGGCCATGACGGCGGCACCGGCGCTTCGCCGCTGTCTTCGGTCAAGCATGCGGGCACGCCGTGGGAACTGGGTTTGGCGGAAACCCAGCAGACCCTGGTGCTCAACGGCCTGCGCAGCCGCATCCGCGTCCAGGCCGACGGCCAGATGCGCACCGGCCGCGACGTCGTCATCGCCGCCATGCTGGGCGCCGACGAGATCGGCTTCGCCACCGCGCCGCTGGTGGTGGAAGGCTGCATCATGATGCGCAAATGCCATCTGAACACCTGCCCGGTCGGTGTCGCCACGCAAGACCCGGAACTGCGCGCCAAATTCCAGGGCAAGCCCGAGTATGTGGTCAATTACTTCTTCTTCGTGGCCGAAGAGGCGCGCCAGTTGATGGCCCAGCTCGGCATCCGCACGTTCGACGAACTGATCGGCCGCGCCGACCTGCTCGACAAATCGAAAGCCATTGCGCACTGGAAGGCGCAAGGCCTGGACTTCACGAATATCTTCTACCAGCCCAAGGCCAAGGAAGGCATGAGCATCTTCCACACGGAAGAGCAGGATCACGGCCTCGACCGCGCCCTCGACCACAAGCTGGTGGCCCAGGCCAAGGCGGCGCTGGAAAAAGGCGAGCGTGTCTCCTTCATCTCGCCGGTGCGCAATGTCAACCGCACGGTCGGCACCATGCTGTCGGGCGAGGTCGTCAAGCGCTACGGCCATGCCGGCTTGCCGGACGACACCATCCACATCCAGCTGCAAGGCACGGCCGGCCAGTCCGCCGCCGCCTTCCTGGCCCACGGCATCACGCTCGACCTGGTGGGCGAGGGCAACGACTATGTGGGCAAGGGCTTGTCGGGCGGCCGCATCATCGTGCGTCCGAACACCGAGTTCCGCGGCTGGGCCGTGAACAACATCATCATCGGCAATACTGTGCTGTACGGCGCGATTGCTGGCGAAGCCTTCTTCAACGGCGTGGCCGGCGAACGCTTTGCCGTGCGCAATTCCGGCGCCACCACCGTGGTCGAAGGCCTGGGCGACCATGGTTGCGAATACATGACGGGCGGCACCGTGGTGGTGCTGGGCGCCACCGGCCGCAACTTCGCGGCGGGCATGTCGGGCGGCATCGCCTATGTGTATGACCCCGATGGCGAGTTCGGCCGCAAATGCAATCTGTCCATGGTCAGCCTGGAGGACGTGCTGCCGGCAGCCGAGCAGATGGTGGACAAATCCACCTGGCACAGCCAGCACCGCGATGGCGAGCCGGAGGCCGACGAGATCATCCTCAAGCGCCTGATTGAGCGCCATTTCAAGTACACCGGCAGCACGCGCGCCCGCCTGCTGCTCGACAACTGGGCCGAGAGCCGGGGCAAGTTCATCAAGGTATTCCCCAGCGAATACAAGCGCGCCCTGGTGGAGCTGGCCGACAACGCCGCCATCGAAGCGGAAACCCAGGCCATCGCCGCCTAAGGCTGACCCAGGAATTGAAAGGATAAGAACGTGGGAAAAATCACCGGTTTCATGGAATTCCAGCGCCAGGAAGAGGGCTATCTGCCCGTCGCGGCGCGCGTCAAAAACTATAAAGAGTTCGTACTGCACCTGAACCACGAGCAAGCCAAGGTGCAGGGCGCGCGCTGCATGGATTGCGGCATCCCCTTCTGCAATACGGGCTGCCCGGTCAACAATATCATCCCGGACTGGAATGATCTGGTGTACCGCGGTCACTACCGCGAAGCGCTGAATGTGCTGCACTCGACCAATAACTTCCCCGAGTTCACGGGCCGCATCTGCCCGGCGCCCTGCGAAACGGCCTGCACGCTGGGCATCAACAACGATCCGGTCGGCATCAAGTCGATCGAGCACAAGATCATCGACGAAGGCTGGGAACATGGCTGGGTCGTGCCGCAGCCGCCGGCCCACAAGACCGGCAAGAAAGTGGCCGTGGTCGGCTCCGGCCCGGCCGGCCTGGCGGCGGCCCAGCAGCTGGCGCGCGCCGGCCACGCCGTCACCGTCTTCGAAAAGAGCGACCGCATCGGCGGCCTGCTGCGCTACGGCATCCCTGACTTCAAGCTGGAAAAATCGCATATCGACCGCCGCGTCGAGCAGATGGAAGCGGAAGGCGTGACCTTCCGCACCTCGGTGCTGATCGGCAAGGACTTCCCGGCCACGGTCAATAACTGGGCCAAGGAAACCATCTTCCCCGAAGACCTGGACAAGGACTTCGACGCCGTGGTGCTGGCTGGCGGCGCCGAACAGCCGCGCGACCTGCCGGTGCCGGGCCGCGAGCTGAAAGGCATCCACTTCGCCATGGACTTCCTGCCCCAGCAAAACAAGGTCAACGCCGGCGACAAGGTCAAAGACCAGATCAAGGCGGCCGGCAAGCATGTGGTCGTGATCGGCGGCGGCGACACCGGTTCCGACTGCGTCGGCACCTCGAACCGCCACGGCGCGGCCAGCGTCACCCAGTTCGAGCTGCTGCCCATGCCGCCCGAGCAGGAAAACAAGCCCCTGGTCTGGCCCTACTGGCCGACCAAGCTGCGAAGCTCCTCCTCGCACGAGGAAGGCTGCGAGCGCGACTGGGCCGTCGCCACCAAGCGCTTCGAAGGCAAGGGCGGCAAGGTCGAAAAGCTGATCGCCTGCCGCGTCGAATGGAAAGACGGCAAGATGAGCGAGGTGCCCAATTCCGAATTCGAGGTGAAAGCTGATCTGGTGCTGCTGGCCATGGGATTTGTATCTCCCGTGCAACAAGTCCTCGACGCCTTCGCGGTCGACAAGGATGCCCGCGGCAACGCCCGCGCCACGACCGACGGCGCCGGCTGCTACCAAACCTCGGTAAAAGGCATCTTTGCTGCCGGCGACATGCGCCGCGGCCAATCGCTGGTCGTCTGGGCCATCCGCGAAGGCCGCCAATGCGCCCGCGAAGTCGACGCCTACCTCATGGGCCACAGCCACCTCCCCCGCTAAGCCCCCACAGCCCAGCCCGTGTCCGATTGGGGTCAGACCCCAATCGGACACGGGCTCGGCAGTTCGATGTTGCCGCCGCGTCTACATCGCTATTCCCTTGCCATTTTCTGCGGCTACATTGCCATATGACTGTCCAGCTCGTGTCCGATTGGGGTCTGACCCCAAGGTGGACATTGTGCTATGCAGCAATGGAAAACTGTTTTCCAGATGTAACTTGCTGACTTTACGGTTAGTAATGTTGTATCATGTACATTCTGTAGCGGGCGCGCCTGCCCTCTTTTGGGGAGTCTTAAGCAGAGGATAGCGTTTCTGCACTACAATATGGCCTTAAAAATAAAGAGCTAGCCTGTGCCTAATCTTGTCGAAATCCGTGATTTACACTTCTCCTATGGGAAGCGGAGCATTCTCTCCGGTCTCCAGATGGACTTTCCACGTGGAAAGGTTGTGGCTGTCATGGGCGGTTCCGGCAGCGGTAAAACCACGGTGCTGCGCCTGATCGGCGGCCAGTTGCGCCCGCAAAAAGGCACGGTGAATGTGGATGGCCAGATCGTCCACACGCTGAAAACCCGCGATCTGTATCTGCTGCGCCGCAAAATGGGCATGCTGTTCCAGCATGGTGCCCTGTTTACCGACCTGACCGTCTACGATAACGTCGCCTTCCCGCTGCGCGAGCATACCGACTTGCCGGAAGAGCTGATCCGCGACCTGGTGCTGATGAAGCTGCACGCCGTCGGCCTGCGCAATGCCGCCAAGCTCAAGCCGGGCGAGATTTCCGGCGGCATGGCGCGCCGCGTCGCGCTGGCGCGTTCCATCGCCCTCGATCCGCAACTGATTATGTATGACGAGCCGTTCGCCGGCCTCGACCCGATCTCGATGGGCGTGACCGCCAACCTGATCCGCAATCTGAACGATGCGCTCGGCTCGACCTCGATCCTGGTCTCGCACGATGTGAAGGAATCCTTCCTGATCGCCGACTATGTGTATTTCCTGTCGCAGGGCAAGATCGTCGCCCACGGCACGCCGCAAGAGATGACGGTGTCCACCGACCCGTATGTGAAACAGTTCGTGCACGCCGAGGCTGATGGCCCCGTGCCCTTCCACTACCCGGGCAAGACCCTGGCGGAAGACCTGGGACTGGGAGGCCGTCCATGATTACCCGCGTTCTCGGCAATATGGGCGCCACCCTGCGCGATTATGTGGAAAGCCTGGGCTATGCCACCCGCACCTTCTTCGCCATGCTGGGCCTGTCGGTCGGCCTGCTGCGCCGCCCGCGCCTGGTGGTCGAACAGCTGCACTTCATCGGCAATTATTCGCTGCTCATCATTACCCTGTCCGGCCTCTTCGTTGGCATGGTGCTGGGCTTGCAAGGCTATTACACGCTGAATAAATACGGCGCTTCCGAATCGCTGGGCCTGCTGGTCGCCCTCGGCCTGACGCGCGAACTGGGGCCGGTCATCACCGCCTTGCTGTTCGCCGGCCGCGCCGGCACCTCGCTGACGGCCGAAATCGGGCTGATGAAGGCGGGCGAGCAGTTGTCGGCCATGGAAATGATGGCGGTCAACCCGATCGCGCGCGTATTGGCGCCTCGTTTCTGGGCCGGCGTGCTGGCCGTGCCGCTGCTGGCCTCGATCTTCAGCGCAGTGGGCGTGCTGGGCGGCTACCTGGTCGGCGTGCAGCTGATCGGCGTCGACGATGGCGCGTTCTGGTCGCAAATGCAGGGCGGCGTGGATATTTGGAAAGACGTGTTCAATGGCTTCGTCAAGAGCGTGGTCTTCGGCGTCGCCATCACTTTCATCGCGCTGTACCAGGGTTATGAAGCGAAACCGACGCCGGAAGACGTGGCCGGCGCCACTACCCGCAGCGTGGTGGTGTCCTCGCTGATGATCTGGTGGCTCGATTTCATGCTGACGGCCTTGATGTTCAGCAAGTAAGTTAATAAATTTAAGCAATAAGTTGAAGCAATAAGCTGGCGGGCGCGCTGCGCCGCCATAAAACGATAGGATTGTTCTATGCAACGTAAATCTCTGGATATCTGGGTGGGTCTGTTCGTCGCGCTCGGCGTGGCCGCACTGATGTTCCTGGCGCTCAAGGCCGGCAATATGAGCTCGATGTCCTTCGCCCAGACCTATGACATCACCGCCAAGTTCGACAATATCGGCAGCCTGCGCCGCCAGGCGGCCGTCAAGGCCTCGGGGGTAGTGGTGGGCCGCGTGGCCGACATCACCTTCGACGACAAGACCTATAAGGCACTGGTCACGCTGCGCATGGAAACCGGCTACAAATTCCCGAAAGACAGCTCGGCCAAGATTCTGACCTCCGGTCTGCTGGGCGAGCAATACATCGGCATCGAAGCGGGCGGCGACCTGGCCAATCTGGCTGGCGGCGACAAGATTGCCCGTACCCAATCGGCCGCCGTGCTGGAAGACTTGATCAATCAGTTTATCTACAGCAAGGCCGCTGAAGGAAAGGATAGCAAATAATGCAAAAAGCCACGCCCTTCAAGCTGCGCCAGCTGGCGCTGGTGCTCGCCGCGAGCGCCGCACTGACCGGCTGCGCCAGCACCAATCCGCGCGACCCGTATGAAGGTTTCAACCGCGCCGTCTTCAAATTCAATGATGCCGTCGACCAGGCCGCGCTGAAACCGGCCGCCACGGTCTACAAGAATGTGCTGCCGGGCTTCGTGCAGACCGGCGTCGGCAACTTCTTCGGCAATCTGGCCGATGTGTGGACTGCCGCCAACAACCTGATGCAAGGCAAGGGCGAGGAAGGCATGTCGGACGTGATGCGCGTGGCCATCAACTCCACCTTCGGCCTGCTGGGCGTGCTCGACATCGCCTCCGAAGCCGGCCTGAAAAAGCATAAGGAAGACTTCGGCCAGACCCTGGGCGCCTGGGGCGTGCCATCCGGCCCGTATGTGATGCTGCCGCTGCTGGGCCCATCCACCGTGCGCGACACGGTCGGCCTGCCGCTCGACATCGCGGCCGACCCTTGGGTCCACAACCGGAATATGCGCGTGCGCAATGTCGGCACCGCCGTGCGCGTCGTCGACCAGCGCGCCGCCCTGCTCGACGCTTCCACCCTGCTGGAAGACGCTGCCCTGGACCGCTATGAATTCATCCGCGACGGCTTCCTGCAAGCGCGCGAAAACAGGGTCAATGACGGCGAAGACCAGCCGCGCCACAATGTCTGGCCGCTGAAGTCCAAGCCGGCCGCCGAGGACAAGCCTGCCGAGTCCAGCCCGGAAGCGAAGCCGGAAAGCAAGTCCGAGGCCGCGCCGGCCGAGGGCAAGCCCGCAACGGCCCAGGCTGACAGCGAAGCGGCGGCGCCTCAGGCTATAATGCCGCCACCGGCTGCCAATACGGCCAGCCTGTAATTGCCGCACAACCAATATAGGTAAAAAGCCATGAAACTGATTAAGCAACTCATCGCCCTGGCCACCGTGGCCTTCGCCGTCAGCGCGACGGCCGCTCCGGCCCCGGCCAACGAAGCGCCGGACGCTCTGGTGAAACGCATCAGCCAGGAAGTGCTGGACACCGCCAAGGCCGACAAGGAAATCCAGGCCGGCAACCAGAAACGCGTGATGGACCTGGTGGAAACCAAGATCCTGCCCTACGTCGATTTCCAGCGCATGACCTCGCTGGCCGCCGGCCGTTACTGGCGCGAAGCCACGCCGGACCAGCAAAAACAGCTGTCCACCGAGTTCCGCACCCTCCTGATCTTTACCTACTCGGGCGCCCTGTCCCAGGTGAAGAATGAAACCATCGAGTTCAAGCCGCTGCGCGCCGACCCGAGCGATACCGAAGTGGAAGTGCGTTCGCAAGTGAACGTGGCCCGTGGCGAGCCGGTGCCGCTGAACTACCGCGTCGCCAAATCGGCGGCCGGCTGGAAGATTTACGACATCAATGTGCTGGGCGCCTGGCTGGTGGAAACCTATAAAGGCACCTTCGCTTCCGAAATCAGCAAGGGCGGCATCGATGGCCTGATCAAGGCGCTGGCCAACAAGAACAAGCAGCTGGCCAACAAGCCCCTGAAAACCGTCCAGAAATAAGCCGGATACCAAGACCGATGTCTGCTGCCAACAACAATTCGCTGTCCCTGACCTCGCTGACCGTGGCCAACGCCACGGCGGCGCTGGAACAGGGTCTGGCCGCCATCCGCGCCGGCCAGACCACGTTTGACCTGAGCAAAGTGACGGCGGTGGATTCGGCAGCCGTATCCGTGATGCTGGCCTGGCAGCGCGCCGCTGCCCAGGCCGGTGTCCGCCTCGACCTGCAAAACCTGCCTGATTCGCTGAAAAGCCTGACCAAGCTGTATGGCGTTTGCCCCCTGATCGCAAGCGCCCCGGCCCCCGTGGCCGAAGAGCCGGCCCTGAGCCCGGCCAACCTGCACCATCATTGACCCCCGCCTCACCCCCCCGCCCCAGCTTTACCCGGTCCGGCGATGCCGAACCAAAATTCCAATATAATTGACCGTTGCCGTTGCCTGTAGAGAGCCACGGCGCTCGCATCCCCCGGCCCTGTGGGCCGTCCGAGCAACGGTCGCCGTTGCACCAAAAACCTAACTAAGCAAGCATGACAGCAATCCAAATCAGTAATGTCGAGAAGCGTTACCAATCGCTGCGGGCGCTGGGCGGCGTGTCTCTCTCCATCGAGGAAGGTGAGTTTTTCGGGCTGCTGGGGCCGAATGGCGCCGGCAAAACCACCCTGATCTCCATCATCGCCGGCTTGATCCGCGCCGATAAGGGCACGGTCAAGATCCATGGCCACGACGTGGTCAGCGATTTCCGCGCCGCGCGCCGCAAGCTCGGCGTGGTGCCGCAGGAACTGGTCTTCGATCCCTTCTTCACCGTGCGCGAAACCCTGCGCCTGCAATCGGGCTATTTCGGCCTGGGCAAGAACGACGCCTGGATCGATGAGGTCATGCACAACCTGGACCTGACGCCCAAGGCCGACACCAATATGCGCGCCCTGTCCGGCGGGATGAAGCGGCGCGTGCTGGTGGCCCAGGCCCTGGTGCACAAGCCGCCCGTCATCGTGCTTGACGAGCCGACCGCCGGCGTCGACGTGGAGCTGCGCCAGACCCTGTGGAAGTTCATCTCGCGCCTGAACCGCGAAGGCCACACCGTGGTGCTGACCACCCATTACCTGGAAGAGGCGCAAGCCATGTGCAAGCGCGTGGCCATGCTGAAAACCGGCCAGGTGGTGGCGGCCGACACCATGGCCGCCCTGATCCGCCGCATTTCCGGCTCCCAGCTGATCGTGCATATGCAGCGCGGCGATCTGCCGGACGATATGCGCCACCTGGTCACGCACCCGCTGGAAGCCGACAGCGGCCATAAATACAGCCTGCGCATCAACGACTATGCGGAGGTGGAAGGCATCCTGGCGCGCCTGCGCGAAAGCGGCGCCGTCATCGACGAAATGCAGTTGCAGCAGGCCGACCTGGAAGACATCTTCCTGCAAATCATGAACGGAGGCGAATAATGCTCTCAACCGGCTTCCGCACCCTGGTGTACAAAGAAACCCTGCGCTTTTACAAGGTCGCCACCCAGACCATCGCCGCGCCCGTCCTGACGGCCATGCTCTACCTGCTGATCTTCGGCCATGTGCTGGGCGGGCAGAAGGTGTACCAGGGCGTCAGCTATACCGCCTTCCTGATTCCGGGCCTGGTGATGATGAGCGTGCTGCAGAATTCCTTCGCCAATGCTTCGTCCTCGCTGATCCAGTCCAAGATCACGGGCAATCTGGTGTTTGTGCTGCTCACGCCCCTGTCGCACTGGGAGATTTTCTCGGCTTATGTGCTGGCGGCCATGGTGCGCGGCATCACGGTCGGTTTCGGCGTGTTCATCGTCACTGCCTGGTTCGCGCAACTGAGTTTTACCGCGCCGCTGTGGATTCTGGCCTTCGCCCTGCTGGGCGCCGCCATCCTCGGCACCGTGGGCCTGATCGCCGGCATCTGGGCCGAGAAGTTCGACCAGTTGGCCGCCTTCCAGAACTTCCTGATCGTGCCGCTGACCTTCCTCGCGGGCGTCTTCTATTCAATCCATTCGCTGCCGCCGTTCTGGCTCGCCGTCTCGCACCTGAATCCGTTCTTCTACATGATCGACGGCTTCCGCTACGGCTTCTTCGGCCAGTCCGACGTCAATCCCTGGACCAGTTTCGCCATCGTCGCCAGCTTCCTCGCGGTGCTGTCGCTGCTGGCCATCCGTCTTCTGCGCAGCGGCTACCGTCTGCGCCACTAAAACACTCTGCACAAGGAAAAATCGTGAGCACCACACCAGAAGCAATCCACAGCTATATCGCCGCCGGCCTCGAATGCACCCACCTGCAAGTGGAAGGCGACGGCCAGCATTTCCAGGCTACCATCGTCTCGCCGGCCTTCGCCGGCAAGCGCCTGATCCAGCGCCACCAGCTGGTGTATGCGGCGCTGGGCGACCGCATGCGCGAAGAGATCCACGCGCTGTCGATGAAAACCCTGACCCCTGAAGAATTCCAAGGATAAGCCCATATGGACAAACTGATTATCCAGGGCGGCAAGCGCCTGATGGGCGACGTCACCATTTCCGGCGCCAAGAACGCGGCCCTGCCGATCCTGTGCGCAGGCCTGCTGACCTCGGGCGATGTGAAGCTGTCGAATGTGCCGAAGCTGCACGACGTCTCCACCATCCTGAAACTGCTGGGCCAGACCGGCCTGCAGGTGAGCCAGGACGGCGACAAGGTCACGCTCAACGGCTCGAAAATCACCAAGCTCGAAGCGCCGTATGAGCTGGTGAAAACCATGCGCGCCTCGATCCTGGTGCTCGGCCCCCTGCTGGCGCGCTTCGGCCAGGCCAAGGTGTCGCTGCCGGGCGGCTGCGCCATCGGTTCGCGTCCGGTGGATCAGCACATCAAGGGTCTGCAGGCGATGGGTGCCGACATCAGCATCGACGGCGGCTATATCTACGCCAAGTGCAAAAAACTGAAAGGCACCCGCATCGTCACCGATATGATCACGGTGACCGGTACGGAAAACCTGCTGATGGCCGCCACCCTGGCCGAAGGCGAAACCATCCTGGAAAACGCCGCGCGCGAACCGGAAGTGACCGACCTGGCCAATCTGCTGGTGGCCATGGGCGCGAAAATCGAAGGCATCGGCACCGACCGCCTGGTGATCCAGGGCGTGTCCGAGCTGCACGGCGCCAGCCATGACGTGATTCCCGACCGCATCGAAGCGGCCACCTTCCTGTGCGCCGTGGCGGCGGCGGGCGGCGACATCACCCTGCGCAACACCCGCGTCGACATCATGGATGCGGCCCTCGACAAGCTGCGCGAAATGGGCCTGCGCATGACCATCGGCAAGGATACGATCCGCGCCCAGATGGACAGCCGCCCGAATCCGGTCAGCTTCCGCACCACCGAGTATCCTGGCTTCCCGACCGATATGCAGGCCCAGTTCATGGCGGTTAACACCATCGCCAACGGCGCCAGCAAGGTGACGGAAACCATTTTCGAAAACCGCTTCATGCACGTGCAGGAAATGAACCGCCTGGGCGCGGCCATCGAGACCGACGGCAACACCGCCTTCATCAAGGGTGTGGAACAGCTGATCGGCGCGCCCGTGATGGCGACCGACCTGCGCGCTTCCGCTTCGCTGGTGATCGCCGCCCTGGCCGCCAAGGGCGAAACCCTGGTCGACCGCATCTACCACCTCGACCGCGGCTACGACCGCATGGAAGTGAAGCTGCAGGCGCTGGGCGCCAATATCAGCCGCATCAAGTAACGCAATCGAAAGCCCATCATGAACGCAATCACCAGCCAGGCCGGGAACGATTCCCAGTTGATTCTGGCACTCTCCAAAGGCCGAATCTTCGAGGACACCCTGCCGCTGCTGGCGGCTGCGGGCATCACCGTCACCGAGAATCCGGAGACGTCGCGCAAGCTGATCCTGCCGACCAACGATCCGCACGTGCGCGTGCTGATCGTGCGCGCCACCGACGTGCCGACCTATGTGCAGCATGGGGCGGCCGATTTCGGCGTGGCCGGCAAGGACGTGCTGTTCGAGCACGGCGGCGAAGGCTTGTACCAGCCGGTCGACCTGAACATCGCGCGCTGCCGCATGTCGGTGGCGGTGAAGGCGGGCTTCGATTATGAAACCGCCGTGCGCCAGGGCGCCCGCCTGCGCGTGGCGACCAAGTTCACCCAGATGGCGCGCGAGCATTTCGCCGCCAAGGGCGTGCACGTCGACCTGATCAAGCTGTATGGCTCGATGGAGCTGGCGCCGCTGATCGGCCTGTCCGATGCTATCGTCGATCTGGTCAGCACCGGCAGCACCCTGCGCGCCAATAATCTGGTGGAAGTGGAAGAGATCATGGACATCTCTTCGCGCCTGGTGGTGAACCAGGCCGCGCTGAAGCTCAAGCGCGCGCGCCTGCAACCCATCATCGAAGCTTTCGAACGCGCCTCGCAGGCGCAAGCCCAACCAGCGTAACCATCATGACGATCCAGATCCGCAAGCTCGATTCCCGCCAGCCCGATTTCCAGGAAACGCTGGATGCGCTGCTGGCCTTTGAAGCATCCACCGACGAAGCGATCGAGCAGGCCGTGGGCGGCATCATCGCCCAGGTGCGCGCGCGCGGCGACGAAGCCGTGCTGGAATACACCAACCGCTTCGACCGCATTCCCAACGGCGGCGCGCAGAGCATGGCCGCCTTCGACATTCCGCAGCAGGAGCTGGACGCGGCCCTGGCCGCGCTGCCCGAGACGCAGCGCCTGGCGCTGCAGACGGCGGCCGAACGCACCCGCCTGTTCCACGAGCGCCAGAAGCAGGAGCTGCAAGGCTTCAGCTACACCGAGGCCGATGGCACGGTGCTGGGCCAGCGCGTCACGCCGCTCGACCGCGTGGGCATTTATGTCCCCGGCGGCAAGGCGGCCTATCCTTCCTCCGTGCTGATGAACGCCGTGCCGGCCCGCGTGGCCGGCGTGCAGGAAATCATCATGGTGGTGCCGACGCCGGACGGCGTGAAGAACCAGATGGTGCTGGCCGCCGCCGCCATTGCGGGCGTCACGCGCGTGATCGGCATCGGCGGCGCGCAGGCGGTTGCCGCTCTCGCCTACGGCACCGAAACCATCCAGCCGGTGGACAAGATCGTCGGCCCCGGCAACGCCTATGTGGCCTCGGCCAAGCGCCGCGTCTTCGGCACGGTGGGCATCGACATGATCGCCGGCCCGTCCGAAATCCTGGTGATCTGCGACGGCACGACCGATCCCGATTGGGTGGCCATGGACCTGTTCTCCCAGGCCGAACACGACGAGCTGGCGCAAGCCATCCTGCTCTGTCCCGACGCGGACTATATCGCCCGGGTAGAAGCGAGTATCCACAAGCTGCTGCCGACCATGCCGCGCCAGGATGTGATCCGCACCTCGCTGACCGACCGCGGCGCCCTGATCCAGGTGCGCGATATGGCCGAAGCCTGCGCCATCGCCAACAGCATCGCCGCCGAACACCTGGAAATCTCGGCTGAGAATCCGCAGCAGTGGGCTGAGCAGATCCGCCACGCCGGCGCCATGTTCCTGGGCCGTTTCTCGTCCGAATCGCTGGGCGACTATTGCTGCGGCCCGAACCACGTGCTGCCGACCTCGCGCACGGCGCGTTTCTCCTCGCCGCTGGGCGTGTACGATTTCCAGAAGCGCTCCTCCGTGATCCAGGTCAGCGAGGCCGGCGCCCAGACCTTGGGTAAGGTCGCCGCCGAACTGGCGTATGGCGAAGGCTTGCAGGCGCACGCCCGCAGCGCCGAATTGCGCCTGAAGCAGGGCGCATGAGCGGCTGGCTTAATCAGCTGTACTGCGAGGATGCGCTGGCCGGACTGGCGCGCATCCCGGACGGCTCCATCGATCTGATCCTGACCGATCCGCCCTATAACCTGGGCAAGGATTACGGCAATGCCTCCGACCAGCAAAGCGTGGAAGACTATCTGCGCTGGACCGAGCAGTGGATCGATGCCGCCCTGCCCAAGCTCAAGCCGAACGGCAGCCTGTATATCTTCCTGACCTGGCGTTTTTCGCCGGAGATTTTCGTCATGCTCAAAAAGCGCATGACGATGATGAATGAAATCATCTGGGACCGCCGCGTGCCCTCGATGGGCGGCAGCGTGCGCAGCTTCTCTTCCGTGCACGATACGATCGGCTTCTTCGTGCGCCGCAAGGATTACTACTTCGACCTGGACGCGGTGCGCATTCCCTACGATGCGGAAACCAAGAAAGCCCGTTCGCGTTCGATCTTCGTCGGCGCCAAGTGGCTGGAAGTGGGCTACAACCCCAAGGATTTGTGGAGCGTATCGCGCCTGCACCGCGAGCATGCCGAGCGCGTCGACCATCCGACCCAGAAGCCGCTGGAAATCATCGAACGCATGGTGAAAGCATCCTGCCCACCGGAGGGCGTGGTGCTCGACCTGTTCATGGGCAGCGGCACCACCGCCGTGGCGGCGCGCCGCTGCGGCCGCAACTTCGTCGGCTTCGAACTCAATCCCGAATACTGCGCAGTCGCCAACGCCCGCCTGGCCGCGCTGGAACTGGCGGCGCAGGAAACGGCTGAAGTGCTGGCCGCGGCAGCAGCGCCCGACGAAGCGCCGGCCAAGCCGCGCCGCACCCGCGCCGCCAAACCGGTGGCCGCGAAAAAGACCGCTGCGAAAAAGAAGAAGTCTCCCCTTAAAGAAGTCACTGTCTAGCCAACCACAGGAGTGCAGCAAAGATGTCTTCCCTCGATGATCTGATCAGCAAAACCATCCGTTCCGACGTGCGCGCCATTGGCAGCTACCATGTGCCGGATGCGAGCGGTTTTATCAAACTGGACGCGATGGAAAACCCGTATGAGCTGCCGCAGCATCTGCACCATGAGTTGAGCCGGCGCCTGGCCGATGTGGCGCTGAACCGCTATCCGGTCGCCTCCTACGCCACGCTCAAGCAGCGCCTGTGCGCCAAGCTGGGCGTGCCGGCCGGTTATGACGTCATCCTCGGCAACGGTTCCGATGAGCTGATTTCCATCATGGCCACGGCTTGCGCGCACCAGGAAAAACGCGCCGTGCTGCTGGCTCCCGTGCCCGGCTTCGTCATGTTCCAGCGCTCGGCGCAATTTGCCGGCATGGACTTCGTCGGCGTGCCGCTGCGCGCCGATCTGACGCTGGACAAGGACGCCATGCTGGCCGCCATCGCCGAACACCGTCCGGCCCTGACCTTCCTGGCTTACCCGAACAACCCGACCGGCAACTTGTACGATGCCGCCGATATGGTGGAAATCATCCGCGCCCTCGACGGCGTGGGCCTGGTGGTGGTGGACGAAGCGTATGAGCCGTTCGCGCGCCAGAGCTTCATGGGCCGTCTGCCCGAGTTCCCGAACCTGATCGTGATGCGCACCCTGTCCAAGCTGGGATTGGCCGGCATCCGCCTCGGCTATATGTCGGCGGCGCCCGCGCTGCTGGCCGAATTCGATAAAGTGCGGCCTCCATACAACATCAATGTGCTGAGCCAGACGGCGGCCGAATTCGCGCTCGACCACCTGGAAGTGCTGGACGAGCAGGCGGCGCTTTTGCGCGAGCAGCGCGGCCTGCTGGCAGAGGCGCTGGCCGCCTTGCCCGGCGTCGCGGTCTTCCCCTCGGCGGCGAATTTTATTCTGATTCGGGTGCCCAATTCCGACGATGCCTACGCGAAACTCCTTACGCACAAGGTATTGATCAAAAATGTGGGTAGAATGCATACTGTGCTGTCCAATTGCCTGCGCGTGACTGTCAGTACGCCGGACGAGAATGCAGCCCTCCTCGGCGCTTTGAAAGCATCGCTGGCAGACTAAGAGATGAGCCTTTCCATGAACCGCACCGCAGAAATCACGCGCAACACCAACGAAACCCAGATTCGCGTCGCCATCAATCTGGATGGCACCGGCGTGCAGAAACTGAACACCGGCGTTCCCTTCCTCGACCATATGCTGGACCAGATCGCGCGCCATGGCCTGTTCGATCTGGATATCGAAGCGACCGGCGACACGCATATCGATAATCACCATACGGTGGAAGACGTCGGCATCACCCTGGGCATGGCGGTGGCGAAAGCCATCGGCGACCGCAAAGGCATCCGCCGCTACGGCCATGCCTATGTGCCGCTGGATGAAGCCCTGTCGCGCGTGGTCATCGATTTTTCGGGCCGTCCCGGCATCGAATACCATATTCCTTTCACGCGCGCCATGATCGGCGGCTTCGACGTCGACCTGACGCTGGAATTTTTCCGCGGCTTCGTCAACCACGCCCTGGTCACGCTGCACATCGACAATCTGCGCGGCACCAATGCCCACCACCAGTGCGAAACCGTGTTCAAGGCTTTCGGCCGCGCCCTGCGCATGGCCGTTGAGCATGACGAACGCGCGGCAGGCACCATCCCTTCGACCAAAGGAAGCCTGTAATTTCCCTCCGGCTTTGAACGGCATATGAAAAAAATTGTTGTAGTGGACTACGGCATGGGCAATCTGCGCTCGGTGGCGCAGGCTTTGCGTGCCGTGGCGCCGGAAGCCGAGATCCTGATCTCGGGCGCCGCCGCCGATATCGATAGCGCCGAGCGCATCGTGCTGCCCGGCCAGGGCGCCATGCCGGACTGCATGCGCAGCCTGCGCGAATCCGGCGTGCAGGAAGCGCTCTTGCGCGCCGCCGCCGGCAAACCCATGCTGGGCGTGTGCATCGGCGAGCAGATGCTGTTCGAGCGCAGCGAGGAGGGCGACGCCGCCGGCCTTGGCCTCTTGCCCGGCAAGGTGGTGCGCTTCCAGCTCGATGGCCAGTTGCAGGAAGACGGCTCGCGCTTCAAGGTGCCGCAGATGGGCTGGAACCAGGTGAAGCAGACTGCCGCTCACCCGCTGTGGCAGGGCATCGCCGACAACGCTTACTTCTATTTTGTGCACAGCTATTACGCCCAGCCCGGACAGGCGGCGCACAGTGTCGGCGAAACCGTCTACGGCGCGCCCTTCTGCTGCGCCGTGGCACGCGATAATATCTTCGCTACTCAGTTCCACCCGGAGAAAAGCGCAGCTGCCGGCCTGCAGCTGTTCAAGAATTTCGTTCACTGGCAACCCTAAATCCCCACCCTTTTTTCTTTGACACTTTAGACACCATGCTGCTCATTCCTGCCATCGACCTCAAAGACGGTCACTGCGTTCGCCTGAAACAGGGCGATATGGAACTTGCTACTGTTTTCTCCGAAGACCCCGCCGAAATGGCGCGTCATTGGCTGGAGCAGGGCGCGCGCCGTTTGCATCTGGTTGACCTGAACGGCGCCTTCGCCGGCAAGCCGAAGAACGAAGGGGCGGTGAAAGCCATCCTGAAAACCGTGCAGGAGTTCGCGCTGGAACACGATATCGACGAGATTCCCGTGCAGCTGGGCGGCGGCATCCGCGACCTCGACACCATCGAGCGCTATCTGGACGATGGCATCAGCTACATCATCATCGGCACCGCGGCCGTGAAAAGCCCGGGCTTCCTGCATGACGCCTGCGGCGCCTTCCCCGGCCACATCATCGTCGGCCTGGACGCCAAGGATGGCAAGGTGGCGACCGACGGCTGGAGCAAGATGTCCGGCCACGAAGTGATCGACCTGGCGCAGAAATTCGAAACCTATGGCGTCGAATCCATCGTGTATACCGACATCGGCCGCGACGGCATGATGGGCGGCGTGAATATCGAAGCCACCGTGCGCCTGGCGCAGGCGGTGCGCATTCCCATCATCGCCTCCGGCGGCTTGCACAATCTCGGCGATGTGGAAGCCCTGTGCGCGGTGCAGGACGAAGGCATCGAAGGCGTGATCTGCGGCCGTTCGATTTACGAAGGCACGCTGGACCTGAACTCGGCCCAGCTGCGCGCCGACGAACTGTCGGGCGAGATCGAAGAAGAAGAGTAAACCATGCTAGCCAAGCGCATCATCCCCTGTCTCGACGTGACCAATGGCCGCGTCGTCAAAGGCGTCAATTTCACCGAGCTGCGCGACGCGGGCGACCCGGTGGAAATCGCGCGCCGCTACGATGAGCAGGGTGCCGACGAGCTGACCTTTCTCGACATCACCGCTTCCAGCGACAACCGGGGCCTGATCCTCGACATCATCGAGGCGGTGGCGTCCCAGGTCTTCATCCCGCTGACCGTGGGTGGCGGCGTGCGCCAGGTGGACGATGTGCGCCGCCTGCTCAACGCGGGCGCCGACAAGGTCAGCCTGAATACCTCGGCCGTGAGCAATCCGCAGCTGGTGTATGAGGCTTCGCAAAAGCACGGCTCGCAGTGCATCGTGGTGGCCATCGACGCCAAGCAGGTGGCGCCCGGCAAGTGGGAAGTGTTCACCCACGGCGGCCGCAACGCCACCGGCCTCGATGCCATCGAATGGGCGCGCAAGATGGAGAGCCTGGGCGCCGGCGAGCTGCTGCTGACCAGCATGGACCGCGACGGCACCAAGTCCGGTTTCGACCTCGGTTTGACGCGCGCCGTGTCGGACGCGGTGCAGGTGCCGGTGATCGCTTCGGGCGGCGTGGGTGGCCTGCAGGATCTGGCCGACGGCATCAAGCTGGGGCGCGCCGATGCGGTGCTGGCCGCCAGTATTTTCCACTATGGCCAGCACACCGTGCAGGAAGCCAAGCGCTTCATGGCTGAGCAGGGCATTCCCATGCGCCTGGTCTGAGAAAGAGGACGAATATGGCAACTGGAACCGCGGCGAGCGTCGCCAAGGCGAAATGGCTGAACAAGGTGAAGTGGGACGAACACGGCCTGGTGCCGGTGATCGCCCAGGAGGCAGGCAGCAACGATGTGCTGATGTTCGCCTGGATGAACCGCGACGCCTTGTACAAAACAGTGGAGCTGGGCGAGGCCGTGTACTGGAGCCGTTCGCGCAAGAAGCTGTGGCACAAGGGCGAGGAATCGGGCCATGTGCAGAAGGTGCTGGAAATCCGCCTCGATTGCGACGAGGATGTGGTGCTGCTCAAGATCGAGCAGGCGGGCGGCATCGCCTGTCATACCGGCCGCCATTCCTGCTTCTTCAATAAATTCTTGGGCGATCCGAAAGATGGCGACTGGCAGAATGTGGAGCCGGTGCTGAAAGACCCGGAAACGATTTATACGGAAACCAAGAAATGACGACAGTGCTGGACCGCCTGGCCGCGGTCATCGAATCGCGCAAGCCGGCCAATGGCGGCGACCCGGCCGCCTCCTATGTGGCGCGCCTGTTTGCCAAGGGCGACGACGCCATCCTGAAAAAAATCGGCGAGGAAGCGGTGGAAACCGTGATGGCCGCCAAGGATGCGCGCAACGGCGGCGATCCGGACAAGCTGCTGTACGAGTGCGCCGACCTGTGGTTCCATTCGCTGGTGCTGCTGTCCCAGTTCGGCCTGACCCCGCAGCAGGTGCTGGACGAGCTGGCGCGGCGCGAAGGCCTGTCCGGCCTGGACGAGAAGGCCGCGCGCCCGGACCAAGATTAATCTCAACGCATAAGGATTGAACGTGGACAACTGCCTGTTCTGCAAGATTGCTGCCAAGACCATTCCCTCCTCGGTGGTGTACGAGGATGAAGAGCTGCTGGCCTTCAAGGACATCAACCCGGCCGCGCCGGTGCACCTGCTGGTGATCCCGAAGAAGCACTACAGCACCCTGTCCGATTGCGGCAGCGATGATGCGCCGCTGCTGGGCCGCATGCTGGCGCTGGCGCCGCGTCTGGCCGAGGAACATGGCGTTTCCGTGGTCTACGACACCGACGGCCAACCGACGCGAGGTTATAAAACCTTGATAAACAGTGGTCCCGACGGCGGGCAAGAAGTGTACCATCTGCACTTGCATATGGTCGGCGGTCCGCGCCCGTGGCGCGCGATGCGCTAAAGGGTATTGCCTCTGGTAAATATGACAAGCACATGACCTGCGCGCTTCGCGTATACTGTGCGTATTACCGGTTTATTTTTGGGCGCTGAGCGCCCTGCAAGGGGAAAATGATGGGTTCGATGAGTATTTGGCACTGGCTGATCGTGCTGGTGGTGGTAATGCTGGTGTTCGGTACCAAGAAACTGGGCAATATGGGTTCGGATATCGGCAAGGCCGTGAAGGGCTTCAAGGATGGCGTGAAAGGCGAGGAAGACAAGCCTGCCGCGCCCGCTGCGCCGACCCAGGCGGTGGCCGACAAGAGCACCATCGACGTCGACGCCAAAGAGAAAAACAAGCTGTAATGCCCTGCCGGCCATCGCTGGCCGGCGGCATGCGCCGATAGCCTATGATCGATCTCGGTCTCTCTAAACTCGCCATCATCGGGGTCGTTGCCCTCGTTGTGATTGGTCCGGAAAAGCTGCCCAAGGTGGCCCGCATGGCGGGTACCCTGTATGGCCGCGCCCAGCGCTATCTGCATGATGTGAAGGCGGAAGTCAGCCGCGAAATCGAACTGGAAGAACTGAAAAACCTGCACAAGGAAGTGCAGGAAACCGCCCAGTCGATCAAAAGCGGCGTGGAGGAAAGCATCGCGCAGAATATGTCCGAAGTGGAAAGCGCCTTCCGCGCCGACGATGCGGCGCAGTCGCCGCTGATCACCGCCACCAATGAGGATCTGTCGCGCAAAGCCAAGGAATTCCGCCGCAAGCGCCTGGTGCGCACCTCGGCCGTGCCGCTCTGGTACAAGCAGCGCAACGGCGGCCGCAGCCATGTGGTGTCCGGCGCGGCGCGCGTGGCGCGCTTCCGTCCGCGCAGCGGCAAATCTGCATCGTTCTATTAAATGAGCAATCCACAACCCGTCGAAGAAACCTTCATCTCCCACCTGATCGAGTTGCGCGACCGTCTGGTCAAGGCCTCGATCGGCGTGCTGCTGGTGACGCTGGCCCTGATGTTCTGGCCCGGTCCTTCGCATATCTACGACATCATCGCCCAGCCCATGGTGAACGCCCTGCCGGCCGGCTCGAAGATGATCGCCACCGGCGTCATCGCCCCCTTCCTGGTGCCGATGAAGGTCACGCTGGTGATCGGCCTGATTCTGTCCCTGCCCTGGGTGCTGTACCAGATGTGGGCTTTTGTCGCGCCCGGCCTGTACGCGCATGAAAAACGCCTGATCGCGCCGCTGGTGATCTCGTCCTCGCTGCTGTTCATGGCGGGCGTGGCGTTCTGCTACTTCCTCGTGTTCGGGCGGGTGTTCGCCTTTATCTCGGAGTTTTCGCCGACCTCGATTTCGGTCACGCCCGATATCGAGAACTATCTCGACTTCGTGATGTCGATGTGCCTAGCTTTCGGCTGCGCGTTTGAAGTGCCGGTGATCGTGGTGATCCTGGTGCGCATGGGCCTGGTATCGGTGGCCAAGCTGAAGGAATGGCGCGGCTATGTGATCGTGGCCGCTTTCGTGATCGCCGCCATCGTCACGCCACCGGACGTGGTCAGCCAGTTCTCGCTGGCGATTCCGATGTGGCTGCTGTTCGAGGTCGGCGTGCTGCTCTCGCCCATCTTCGTCAAAGTCACGCAGGCGCCCAGCGAACAGCAGGAATAAGCCTGTCAAAAAAGCTTGCTCAGGGTGATGGCGTGCATCAGCAGCGATGCCGCCAGCATCCAGTAGATGGGCCTGAGCTTTTTATCCACCTCGGCCAGAATTTCGGCCTTTATTTCCTCTTTGAATTTTGCAAACATCTCGCTGACCTGGGCGAGAATTTCCGCTTTCAAAATCGTCAGATCGGAAGAGAGAAGCACCGGCTCGCTCAAGGCATAGGAGAGGGCGTCGGCGTGGGCTTCCGCCTGCGCTTGCGGAATACCGCTGGCTTGCAGGATGCGGGAATACTCGAGCTTGTCGAAAGGCAGGGGCATGGGCATTGCAACTCCTTGGACTCAGGATAGCAGATCGGACGCCGCGCCGGCGTCCGCACCATATGCCATGCTAGCCGCCAGCCTGCCGGCGTCGCTTGCGCGGCCGCAAAGGCTGGCGGGGTAGGGCGGGATTACTGCATCAGCTCGCGGATCACGCGCACCGGCGCGCTGCCGTAGCTGAGGAACTGCTCGTGGAAGTCTTTCAGCGCGAAGCGGCTGCCCAGGGTCTGGCGGCGCTGCTCGCGCAATTCCATGATCTCGCTGAAGCCGCTGAAATAGCTGGTCAGCTGCACCGACGTCAGCTGCACGCGGCGCCATTTCTCGGCCGCTTCGCGCGGCGTCTGGAAGGCCTGGCGCGTCAGCAGGTCGATGGCCTGCTCCTGGTTCATGCCCAGCACGTGCACGCTGTAATCGAGGATGGTGTTGGTCACGCTGCGCAGATTCCACTTCGAATACATCAGCCACATCTCGGGCGCGTTGTCGCCATAACCCGATTCCAGCATCATGCGTTCGCTGTAGACCGCCCAGCCTTCCACCATGGCGCCATTGCCGAAGATGGACTTGATCACGGACGGCGATTTGTTCGCATACACCAGCTGGGCGTAATGGCCCGGAATCGCCTCGTGCATGTTCAGGATCTGCAGAATCCAGTGGTTGTATTCGCGCAAGCTGCTCTCGGCCTGTTCCGGCGTTTCCTTGTCGAGCGGCGTCACATTGTAGTAAGTGCGGTCCTGCGGGCGGAAGGGACCGGGCGCCTCGATGCTGGCGCCGGCCACGCCGCGCTGGTACTCCGGCGTTTCGCGCACCACCAAAGGCTTCTTCGGATCGAGGGTCAGCAGATTGTGCTTGACCACCCAGTCCTGCAGCTGCGGAATCTGGCGGCGGATCTCGGGGAAGAAGTTCTCGCGCGCGACGTGGTTGGACGAGAGCTTGTCGATCATCATGCCGATCTTGGCATAGCGCTCGGCCGGTTTCGCCGTATCACCCAGATACTTGGGCCACAGCTCGTCGGAGATGCGGTCCATATTCGCCAGCAGCTGCTCGCGCGCCGCCAGGGCTTTCTGGTAAGTCTGCTCGCCTGTGCTGCCGGCCTGGATGTCGAAGCCGAACTTGGCCTCGTACAGCTCCTTGCCGATGCGGAAGGAACGCGCGCCGGTTTTCTCCAGCGTCTTATCCAGCTCGCCGAGCCAGGCGGCATACGATTCCACGGCCTTTTTCGCCTCCGCCACGCGCAGCGCGAACAGCTGCTTCTCGTCGCTGGTCAGGATCGAGGCCTGGGCCTCTTTCTGGATATCGTTCAATATCGCCACCACGCCGGGCGCCTGCGCCACGGCGAGCTGGGTGTGCTCACGCGTCGGATTGCTGATGCTGGCACGCGCCGCATCGTAGTAGGCCGGCACGCTGGCGATGCGCTTGAGCAGGGTGCGCAGGCGCTGCGGCTTGGCCGCGTATTCGGTATTGAGGATGAAGTCGAGCGGGCTGGCGATATTGTAGGAGGCCGGATTCCATTCGAACTCGCGGAAGGTGGTCAGATACCAGCGGTCGCTATTCAGCTTGTTCTGCAGCAGACCCAGATCGGTGCGCTGGCGCGGCGACAGCTGGCGCGCATCAAGCTTGCCGAAGCGTTCCAGCCAGTCGTCGATAAAGGCCAGCTGGCGCTGGCGGCTGGCCGCATCGGGGATGGTCAGGTTGGCAGCGGTATCGTATTTGCCGACCGAGATGGCCAGCTCGGGATCGGCGCGCCACAGGGCGCTGAGGAACTGGTTGCTGACATTGCCGAAAGTGCGGTCCTGGCGGCGCTCCTGCGCCACCGGCGCGGCCACGGCGGCGGCCGCGGCGCCTGCGCCGGCAGCGGCGACAGCCTTGCCCTTGCCTTTCGCTTTGGTGGATTTCTTGGCGGGCGCGCTCGCCGTCTTGGCGGGCTTGCCGGATTTCTGCGGCTTCTTCGCCGCGCTGGCCGGGGACAGCGCCAGGCAGGCCATTACGGCGGCCAGCGCAATCTTGGTCTTGATCATGGGGGAACCTCTTGAATTGGAGCGTGCAGCGTGCGAGATTATCATTATTCCGCCCGCTTGAGCGCCCCGTGTTACACGACGCTACAAACGCGTTTTCAGTTCAGCGCATTGCCGCGGATAAGCTGCTGGTGGCGCTCATTGATCTGCGCCACCACTTCCTTGCCGCGCGCCATATGGCTTAGCAGGATCTCGCTCGATTTGGTGAAGCGGTGGCCGATGCGGATCGAGTAAGAGCGGAACAGCCAGCTCCAGAACGACTGCACAAAGGTGGCCTCGTCCAGGTCGCGCCACTTGACGCCCTGCACGCCGCGCGCCCAGGGCAGGACGCCGGCATACATCCACACGCCCACATCGTCGCAATACAGCTGCACGCTGCGGATCAGCAGCACGCGGTAGCCGATCACCACGGTGGCGAGAAACAGCACGCCGGCCGCCAGCCACTCCGAATAGGTGAAGGACAGGCGCAGCACGAAGAGCATGACGAAAGCCATGAGCAGCGGGCCGATATAGGCGGTCCAGGCTTTGACGCTGAGCAGGGTGGCGCCCGGCGCGATGCGGGCATTGTTATCTTCTTCCATGGCCTTGCATATTTTGAATCGGAATGGCGCATGATGGCATGAATGCCCCCGCCGAACAAGCTGGCCGGGCGCTCAACGGCGCAAGCCTTCGGCCAGCATGGCCAGCATATCCTCGGCCGACATGCGGGCCGCGCCATCGCTGCCGTCAAGCAGGCTGTCGGCCAGCTCGCGCTTGTGCTGGTGCAGGTCGACGATGCCTTCCTCGATGGTATGCCGCGCCACCAGGCGGTAAATGGTCACGGGGCGCTGCTGGCCCATGCGGTGGGCGCGGTCGGAAGCCTGGTCTTCCACCGCCGGATTCCACCACGGGTCCATATGGATCACGTAATCGGCCGCCGTCAGGTTGATGCCGACCCCGCCCGCTTTCAGGCTGATGAGGAAGACATCGCCTTCGCCCGCCTGGAAGGCGTCCACGCGCTGCTTGCGCGCCGCCATCGGCGTCGAACCATCGAGGTATTGGTAGCTCACGCCCTTGGCATCGAGCAGCTGGCGGATCAGGCTCAGATGGTCGACGAACTGGCTGAACACCAGCACCTTGTGGCGGTTCTCCAGCAAGCCTTGCAGCAGCTGGTCGAAGGCCGCCAGCTTGCTGCTGGCCAGTTTCAGCGATGGCGACACCAGGTTCGGATTGCAGCAGGCGCGGCGCAGCTTCATGATCTCGGCCAGGATCTGCATCGACTTCTTGTCGGCCGGGCCTTCGATCGAGGCCAGATGTTCCAGCGCTTCGCGGCGCAGCGATTCGTAGAGCGCCGTTTCCTCCGCCGACAGGTCGACTTCCAGCACGATTTCGGTGCGCGCTGGCAGCTCGCGCAGCACCTGGGCCTTGGTGCGGCGCAGGATGAAGGGCTGGATCAGGCGGCGCAGGCGGTTGCGCGCGCCGACTTCGGCGCGGTGGTCCTGCTGGCGCTCGATCGGGCCGGCGAAGCGCAGATTGAATTGTTCCAGGCTGCCCAGCAGGCCGGGATTGATGAAGCGGAACAGGTTCCACAGCTCGCCCAGATGGTTTTCCAGCGGCGTGCCGGTGGCGGCGATGCGGAAATCGCCTTGCAGCGCCATCACGGCCTGGGAGCGCTTGGTGGCGGCATTCTTGATCGCCTGCGCCTCGTCCAGCACGATGGTGTGCCATTGCTGTTTGGTGAAGCGCTCCGATTCCAGCTGCAGCAGGCCATAGCTGACGATGAGCAGGTCGAAAGGTCCGGCATTGGCCACGCTTTCCTCGCGGTCGCCCTCGCCGAAAATCTTCACGCGCAGGGTGGGCGCGAAGCGCGCCGCCTCGCTGGCCCAGTTCAGGCAGACCGAAGTCGGCGCCACCACCAGGGCCGGGCCTTGCGGCGCGCGCAGCAGGATCAGGGCCAAGGCTTGCAGCGTTTTGCCCAGGCCCATATCGTCGGCCAGGCAGGCGCCCACGCCCCAGTGGGCCAGGCGCGCCAGCCATTCGAAGCCGGCCAGCTGATAGTCGCGCAGCTCGGCCTGCAGGGTGCCAGGCAGGCGCGGAATATAACTGGCCTGCGCCTCGATACGCTGCAAGTGCTCGCGCCACATGCGGTCGGCCTCGACGCCGCTCACTTCGGAAGCCAGTTCCTCCAGCACGAAGGCGGCCAGACGGTGCACGCGCACGCCGCCGTCATCGTCCATGCCATAGTCGTTCAGCTCCGACAGGCGGCGGTGCAATTCCTCCGACAGCGCCAGGAACTGCTTGTCGCCCAGCTCGATGAAGCGGCTCTTGCTGGCCTTGATCAGTTCCAGCAGCGAGCGCAGGTCCATCACCTTGTTCTCGTCGATCTGCAATTGGCCGCTGGCGGCGAACCAGTCCTTCTTGCTCTTGATGGCCAGGCGCAGCTGCTTAGTTTCGACTTGCTGCGTGACGCGGAAAGCTTCGCCGTCGGGCCAGCCGATAACGATTTTTTCCGCATCGAAGGCCTGCAATTCGGCCAGCAGCTGCAGGCAGAGCGCGGGCTGGCCCAGCAGCCATTCGCCGTGATCGAGTTCGGCCTGTTCCAGCACCGGGCATTTCAGAACCAGCTGGCGCTCGGCGTCGCGCTCGCCGGCCAGGCTGCGGCGCGCCTGCACCGTGCTGCCATTGACGTCGGCGATCACGCTCTCGGCGCCGGAGCCGGGCGCGTAATAGGCGCCAGTGGGAAGGGGCCGCACCTGGATCTGCATCTTCAAGCCCTGCTGATAGGGCAGCAGGTGGATGTGCAGGCGCGCATCGGCGTCTTCCTGCTGCGAGCTGGCGGCGGCGCCGCCGATATCCGACTGCACCGTCACCATGGAGGACACGGCGCCGATGGCTTCCAGCACCTGCTCTTCCGCATGCAGCGGCACGTTCAAGCCTTCGCCGACAATGGCGGCAATGCGGTGATGCTCGTCCTGCACGCTGACCACGCGCAGGCGGCCCGGTGTTTCCTTCACCACCACCACCTGGCTGTTCGGGTCCGTGATGGCCGGCTGCATGGTGAGCAGCAGCTGGCCGTTGCGGCGCTGGATCAGCAGCTCGGGCTGGCCGGCCAGCAGTTCCACCCGCATGTCCGGCGCATCCATCCAGTAGGCGAAGGGATGGCCCACCAGGGCCAGCGCCGCCTGCTCGGTATCGATGTCGTAGCGCAGGCCGGAGGCATAGGCCTGGCGCGAAGGGGCGATGGTGCTGCTGATGCGGATGTCCTGCGGCGTCAGATAGTCCAGCTGCGCCGCCTCCTCGCGCAGGCGCTTGAGCGCCACCGGACGGCCCTTGCCCCACTGGCCGCGCGCATCGCGCTTCTGCTCGCGCGGTTCGATTTCGGCAATGCCGTGGCGCGGCGAGTAGGACACCATCCACACCAGGCGCGTCTCCGCGCCGCTGTCGCTGCTGGCGCCGTGCTGCAGCTTGATCAGGGCGGAGAGCTGGCGCTGCCAGGCTTCCTGGCGCTCGAACCAGAGCGCCATATCGGCAAAGCCATGCTGCTCGCGCAAGGCGGCGGCGCGCTCGCCGTAATGTTCTTCGCCCAGATGGCCGAGCAGGCCGGCGGCTTGTCCCGCGATCAGCAAATAGCCGGCGCTTTCCGCCTGCTGCACCACGTCCTGCAATTCGGCGCGGCGCTGCTTGAGCTGCGGCAGCGAGAGCCAGAAATACAGAAGCCCCTGGAACACTTGCGCCTGCATCGCGGATTCCCAGCCGCGCGAGAGCACGATATCGGTGCTCATGGTGCCGGCGCGGATCTGGCGCAGGGCGCTCAATTGCTGGTACACGGCGCTGTCCGGATTGTGCTGGGCATGCACCGCCAGCTCCAGATAGCTTTCCGCCGCCTTCAGCGTCTTGCTGTCGCCCTGGCGCAGCAGGGCCAGCACATACAGATGGCCGCCGATGCCCTGGAACAGGTGCTTGCGCTTGCCGGACTCGCGCCGGATCGATTTCAGCGCCGCTTCGAAACCGGCCAGCGCGCCCGTCACGTCATTGCGCAGCATCAGGACCACGCTGGCGAAGAACTGGGCCAGCGCGCCTTCCACGCCTTGCAGATAGCGGCCCGCGTCGGCCAGGCGGCCGCACAGGATCGCATCTTCGGCCAGCGCCAGACGCAGCGCGTCGCTGACGTTGTCCTTGGCCGCCAGGCGGCGCTGGAAGTGGCGCTCGGCGTAAGCGCGCACCGGCTGGGCCAGCGCCAGTTCGCGCTGGCCGTGCTGCAGGAGCAGCATCAGCACATCGTCCTGCAGGAGCGGATGCACCAGCAGCAGCATGCCGGCTTCGAAAGGGCGGGTGAAAATGTCCACCACCGGATGCAGCTGGGCTGCCTCGTAGCACACCATGCAGGCGGTGAGCAGGGACGCGATCTGCTGCGGACCCTGGCCGCGCAGCAGGGCCATGCGCAGGCGCGCCACGCCATGGCGGTAGCTGCGCGGTTCATAGCTGCCGTTCCAGCTTTGGCGCATCGGCGTCAGCGCCTCGTGCGCCTTGCACAGATCGTCCAGCAGATGGGCGCCGATGGCGGCGCGGATGGCGGGCCAGCGCAGCTTGTTGTTGCAGATGTAGCCGCGCCCCGTGACCACGCTGGCGAAGGCCAGGCGCTCCAGGCGGATCATGGCATCGTCCAGCGTCTCCACGGTGAAGACCTGGTCCTGCCCGTCCTTCACGCCGGCCTTGACCATATGGTCGAGGATGGCGGTGCGGCCCACCGGATCGCCCATCAGGGATAGCAGGGCGAGGATCATTTTCTCGGCGCGGTGCAGCGCGTCGAATTCGGCAAGCAGGGACTGGTCGGACATGCGGCGAGGCTTTACTGGGGCAGGTTATCGATATGCACCGGCGCCGGCGCGGCCGCGTCGTGCAGGCCGAACATGCGCTGGTAGAAGTACAGTTCCGCTTCCAGCGTGCGGATGATGTTTTCGGCCTTGCGGAAGCCATGGCCTTCGCCTTCCAGCGGCACATAGGCCACCGGCACGCCGCGCTGCTTGAGCGCTTCCACCATGGCCACCGACTGCTGCGGTGGCACCACCTTGTCGTCCAGACCCTGGAAGAAGATCATGGGGCGCGCCAGGCGCGCCGTGTGGTGGCTGGGCGAGCGCTGGGCATACACTGCATCCGCCTCGGCCTTGGGCGCGATCAGGTACTCGTTGTAATGCGATTCGAATTTATGCGAATCCTGGTCTAGTCCCTTCAGGTCGGACACGCCGTAATAGCTGGCGCCAAGCTTGAACACATCGTGGAAGGTGAGGGCGCACAAGGTGGTCAGGCCGCCCGCGCTGCCGCCGCGGATGATCAGGCGTTCGCCGTCGGCCAGGCCGCGCTCCACCAGGTAGCGCGCGCCGGCGATGCAATCCTCCACATCGACGATGCCCCACTGTCCCTTGAGCGCGTCGCGGTAGGCGCGGCCAAAGCCGGTGCTGCCGCCATAGTTCACGTCCAGCACGCCGAAGCCGCGGCTGGTCCAGAACTGCGTGGCCAGCTTCAGGGTATTGGCCGCCATGCCGGTCGGGCCGCCGTGGCTGATGACGATGACAGGCGGCTTGCTGCCTGGCGGCGCCTGCACGTCGCGGTTCTGCGGCGGGTAGAAGAAGGCGTAGGAGTTGCGGCCGTTGGCGCTCGGGTAGCTCAGATTGCGCGGCACCGACAGGTAGCCGGTGTCGGGCAGGGTCTCGATAGAGCGCGCCAGCACTTCCACTTCCTCGCTGGTGAAATCGATGCAGGCCACTTCGGCCGGAATGGTCGGGCTGCCGCCCAGCAGCACGACGAAGCCGGGACCGACGCGCAGTTCGCGGATTTCCTGGTAGGGATTGGCGATGGCTTCCAGCTTGCCGCTATTCAGCAGCAGGCGCGCCAGGCGGCTCACGCCCTGTTCGATATAGGTGCAGATGATTTCGCCGGCCGAGCGGAAACCGTACATCGACACGCCGAAGACCCAGTGCGGGCCGGCGAACTCGGCCTGCATCGGGCACACGCCTTCGATGCGTTCGGCGCTGAAGCGGTACAGATTCCACCAGCCGCTGCGGTCGGACACGAAGTACAGCTTGCCGTCCGGCGACCACTCGGGCTGGCAGATCGACTCTTCCGGGCCGCCGGCAATGCGGCGCGGCGCGTCGAGCGTGCCGTCGGCGCGGAAGTC
This sequence comes from Massilia sp. BJB1822, assembly GCF_013369485.1. Taxonomy (GTDB): domain Bacteria; phylum Pseudomonadota; class Gammaproteobacteria; order Burkholderiales; family Burkholderiaceae_D; genus Rugamonas. The sequence continues at coordinate 198,685 of NZ_JABWEB010000001.1, read as the reverse complement.
CGCCAGCCACAATTCGCTGCCCTGCCAGGGCATGCGCGGATGGTCCCAGCTGATCCAGGCCAAGCTGCGGCCGTCCGGCGAGAGGCGCGGCGCGGCGTAGAAGTCGGCGCCGGCGGCCAGCACGGTCTCCGTGCCGTCCATGGCCACCGCGCACAGGGTGTTCACCGGCTCGGCGTGGCTGGCCGGATCGGCGCCGTGCAGCTCGCGCACGGCGATCAGGCGGCCGCGCGCGCGGTCGGCGATGAAATCGGCGAAGCGCTGGCTGCCCGGCGCGGTGAAGGGCTGGGCCGCGTCCTCGCCCGTTTTGCGGTACAGGCGGTTATCGGCGAAATGGGAGAAATACACGGTCTCGCCATCGACGGCGTAGGCGCCGCCGCCGTATTCGTGCACCCGGCTGCGCACATTCAGCGGCAGCGGCGTCAGCTCGTCCACCCGCGCGCCGTGGCGGCGCAGCAGGGTGTTGCGGCCCGCCTCGCTGGCGCGGCCGGCCAGCCAGAAGATGTCGCGCCCGTCCGCCCCGCCCAGGGCCAGTTGGCTCAGCGGCGTGGCGCCGGCGGCCACCGTGGCGGCGCTGATCGGCGAAGGCCAGGCGCCATGCGGCGCGGGGAGGGTGCTCGAGGTCATAGATTTGCTCCGATTCTTGATTTGTCCGCTCTGGTATGGGGATCGCTTGCGCGTAAACGCCCTGCGGGATGCGATAATAGCGCCTTTCTTCCAGCTTTTGATTGTCTGCCATGCCATCTTTTGCTCCACTCAAGAACGATACCTTCCTGCGCGCGCTGCTGCGCCAGCCGACCGAGTACACCCCGGTGTGGCTCATGCGCCAGGCCGGCCGCTATCTGCCTGAGTACCGCGCCACGCGCGCGCGCGCCGGATCGTTCATGGGCCTGGCGACCAATCCCGACCTGGCCACCGAAGTGACCTTGCAGCCGATCGACCGCTATCCGCTGGACGCGGCCATCCTGTTCTCCGACATCCTGACCGTGCCGGACGCCATGGGCCTGGGCCTGTACTTCGTCGAAGGCGAAGGCCCGAAATTCCAGCGTCCGCTGAAAACCGAGGATGACGTCAAGGCGCTGCGCCTGCCGGAAGCCGGTTCGCTCGACTATGTGTTCAAGGCCGTGACCCAGATCCGCACTGAACTCAATGGCCGCGTGCCGCTGATTGGCTTTTCGGGCAGCCCCTGGACCTTGGCCTGCTATATGGTGGAAGGCCAGGGCTCGCGCGAGTTCCACACCATCAAAAAGATGCTGTACAGCCGTCCGGACCTGATGCACCACATCCTGGAGACCAATGCGCGCGCCGTGGCCGAGTACCTGAACGCCCAGATCGACGCCGGCGCCCAGGCCGTGATGATCTTCGACTCCTGGGGCGGCGCGCTGGCCGACGGCGCCTACCAGCAGTTCTCGCTGCACTACATGCAGAAAGTGGTGGCGCAGCTGCAGCGCGAAAAAGACGGCGTGAAGATCCCCGCCGTCGTCTTCACCAAGGGCGGCGGCCACTGGGCCGAGGACATCGCCCAAATCGGCGCCGACGCCATGGGCCTGGACTGGACCGCCGACATCGGCAAGGTGCGCGCCCTGGTGGGCGACAAGATGGCGCTGCAGGGCAATCTCGATCCGGCCATCCTGTTCGCCAGCCCGGAGCAGATCCGCGCCGAAGTGGTGCGCGTGCTGGACGGCTTCGGCAAGCACAATACCGGCCACGTCTTCAATCTGGGCCATGGCATTTCCCAGTTCACGCCGCCGGAATCGGTATCGGCCATGGTCGAGGCAGTACACAGCCATAGCCGCAGCCTGCGCGCAGCCTGATTTTCTCTGGCGAAAGGGCGCGTTTCCCACGGAAACGCGCCCTTTTCCATTCTGACGGCAGCGCGGCAAGACCGACTTATACACAATTTTTTTTGCTGCGGAAATAACAGGCAGTGATTCCATGCTCGCCCGGAAGGCCTCTCTAAGTACTTGATTTATAAGGGGTGAAAAATCGGGCTGCGAGGCTGGGTCTGGTGATAACTAAAGCTTATCCCAAGGCGCTTGCAAGCTTTTTAGCTCATTCTCCACAAAGTTATCCACAAAAACTGTGGAAAAAAGAGAAAAGCCCTTAGTAAACCGTTACTTAGTCTTAATGTTAAAGTTTTTGCCGAGGATTCTGTTGCGCCGCATGAATTTTCGGTAAGCTTTCTGGTGCGGAAAGTGCTTGCCTAGGCGTAAACCTTGCCAGGCCTGCAGGCCGTGCGGCTGCTGTGGCGCAGCATGCGGGATTTTTGACGGTTTGATGACAAAAAATGCTTGATTTCAGGCGAAAACTTGTCCCTAAATACTTCACTTATGCACAGAGCGCAGAAAAATATGTGGTTTTAGGCTGCCCTGGGGCGTGTTTTGCAAGTGTTTGATTATTAAAGAGAAAAATTGCCGTTTTGGGGGCTGCCCGAAGGGAATGCGGGAGGGGCGACGAGCAGGACGCTAGAAAGCCCGCCCATTGTCCACAAAGTTATCCCCAGAATCTGTGGATAGTTCAAAACGGCGGGAAAAACAGGTTCGAATGGCGCATTGCATCCTTAGAATTGCCCTCGATACGCCGCTGAATGCGGTCTTCGATTACCGCTGGGCTTGCGAGCCGGGCCAGGAGCCCCTGGTGGGCCAGCTGGCCCTGGTGCCGTTCGCGCGGCGCGAGGTGGTCGGCCTGATCGTGGCCATCGCGCAAGAGAGCGAGGTGGCCGAGGACAAGCTCAAGGATGCGCTGGCCGTGCGCAGCCAGCTGGCGCCGCTGTCGGCCCAGTGGCTGGCCCTGGCCGGTTTTGCCGCCGACTATTACCAGCGTCCGCTGGGCGAGGTGGCCCTGCCCGGCTTGCCCAAGAATCTGCGCGTGCTGACCACGGTGGCGCTCGACCGCGCCATCAAGAAGCTGGGCAAGCTCGATGAAGCGCACGACCCGACGCCGGTCGGCATGCCGGTGCTCAATCCGGCGCAGCAGGCGGCGGCCGACTTCATCGGCGGCGCTACGGGCTTCCAGCCGGCCCTGCTGTACGGCGTGACGGGCAGCGGCAAGACCGAAGTCTATCTGCAGGCTTGCGCCCAGGTATTGGCGCGCGATCCGGCGGCGCAGATCCTGATCCTGGTGCCGGAAATCAATCTGACGCCCCAGCTCGAAGGCAATATCCGCGCCCGTTTCCCGGGCCTGATGCTGGCCACCCTGCACAGCAGCCTGTCGGAAGGCGAACGCATGCTGCACTGGCTGGCCGCGCACGAGGGACGGGCGCGCATCGTGCTGGGGACGCGGCTGTCCATCCTCGCTTCGCTGCCGCGCCTGCAACTGATCGTGATTGACGAGGAACACGATCCCTCGTACAAGCAGCAGGAAGGCTTGCGCTATTCGGCGCGCGACCTGGCCGTGTGGCGTGCCTGGCAGTTGCGCATTCCCATCGTGCTCGGTTCGGCCACGCCCTCGCTGGAAAGCTGGCACCATGCCCAGTCCGGCCGCTACCGCCTGCTCGAACTGCGCGAGCGCGCCGTGCAGCAAGCCGTGCTGCCGACCGTCAAGCTGATCGACCTGGAGCGCGACAAGCCGCGCGACGGCCTCAGCGCCAACCTGCTGGCGGCGCTGCGCCAGCGCATGGCGCGCGGCGAGCAATCGCTGCTGTTTTTGAACCGGCGCGGCTATGCGCCCGTGATCTGCTGCGAATCCTGCGGCTGGGTCAGCGAGTGCAAGCGCTGTACCGCGCATATGGTGCTGCACCGGCCCGAGCACCGGCTGCGCTGCCACCATTGCAGCCTGGAGCTGCGCATCCCGCGCCACTGCCCAGACTGCGGCAATGTGGACCTGCAGCCGGTCGGGCGCGGCACCCAGCGCATCGAAGAGGCTTTGCAGCAGATGTTCCCGGAAGCGCGCATTTTGCGCATCGATGCCGACTCCACGCGGCGCAAGGGCAGTGCGCGCGAAGCTTTCGACACGGTGCACCGGGGCGAGGTCGACATTCTGATCGGCACGCAGATGGTGGCCAAGGGACATGACTTCAAGAAGCTGACGTTAGTCGGCATCTTGAACCCCGATGCGGCCCTGTTCTCGCAAGATTACCGCGCCAGCGAGCGCCTGTTCGCCCAGCTGATGCAGGTGGCCGGGCGCGCCGGGCGCGCCGCGCAGAAGGAGGGCGGCAGTGCCAGCGAGGTGCTGATCCAGACCCGCTATGCGCGCCATCCGCTGTATGGGGCCGTGGTGGCCCACGACTTCGACCATTTCGCCAGCGCCCTGCTGGCCGAGCGCGCCCAGGCCGATTTGCCGCCCTATCTATTCCAGGCCCTGCTGCGCGCCGAAGCGGCCGAGCTGGCCGTGGCGCTCGACTTCCTGCGCACGGCGCGCGCGTGCACGGCGCACGCGGGCATCACCGTCAACGAGCCGATCCCGATGAGCATGACGCGCGTGCACAATGTCGAGCGCGCCCAGCTGCTGGTCGAATCGGCCTCGCGGCCGGCCCTGCAAGCCTTCCTCAAGGAGTGGACGGCGGCGCTGCGCGCGCTCAAAACCCGGGTCAAATGGTCGCTGGAAGTCGATCCGCTGGATATCTAGGGCCCGGAACCGGCGGCAAACGTGAACGCGGCGTGCGCGTCGGCCCCCGGTTTTTACGGCTGAACGAGGTAGCGCCGCGCTGTGGTGAGCACTTGCTCCGACAGTGCGCGCGTAAACGGCGTGTCGAGCTGCCAGCTATGCCAGTTGAGTTCCACATCGAGGTAGGCGCCCGGCGCCAGGTCGATCAGCGTGCCTTGCGATAAGCCATGCGCCGCCTGCAGATACGGCAGCAAGCCATAGGCCAGGCCGCCGTACAGGCAGTCGGTCAGCGCGGTCGAGAGCGGCACCTTATGGTGGGGGAAGGCGCGCTTGACGTCCAGGTGCTGGGCCAGGAAGCGCGCCGTCAATTCCAGCTCATGGGTCACGGCCGGCGCCAGCTGCACGGCTTCGGCGCTGAAGCCATCGCCGAACCAGCGCTTGGCAAAGGCTGGCGTGGCGACGCAGACATGGCGCATGCCGCCCAGCGGCGTGACGCTCGCGCCGTTCAGTTCGGGCGGCGGCAGGGCGCCGGCGGCGGCCACGCAGCCGAACACGCTGCCTTCGCGCAGCAAATGCAGGGCGGCCTCGCGTTCGAGCTGCTGCACCTCGAGCTGGCAGCGCGGCGGCGCCAGCAGCGGTCCCAGGCTCAGCGGGAACCAGGTCGCCAGGCTGGCGGCATCCACCGCGACGGCGATTTCCGGCATGCTGACCGTGTTGCCGAGGTCGATGTCCAGGGCCGCTTCCATCAGCTTGACGTTGCGGTAATGCGAAATCAGGCGCTGGCCGAGGCCGGTAGGCAGGGCGGGCGCCCCGCGCACGATGAGCAGACGGCCTGCCGCATCTTCCAGCGCCTTGATACGCTGGGATACGGCGGGCTGGGAAATCCCCAGCGCCAGGGCCGCCTTCTCGAAACTGCCGTGGCTGGCCACGGCATCCAGCACCGCCAGCGCGCGGTAGTCCAGATTTTCCATAAGTTGTACTTATACATTTCGACGAAGATAAGCAATACTAATACTAACTGTGTCGCTTGTCAGCAGGGGCGCGCCTGAAAGTGTAGTATCGGCAGACTAATTCCCTATGAGGCAGCGCATGAAGACGATAACTTGCGATGTGGCAGTCATTGGCGCCGGCACGGCCGGCTTGAGCGCTTACCGCCAGGCGCGCGCCGCCGGCCGGCACGCCGTGCTGATCGAAGACGGTCCCTACGGCACGACCTGCGCCCGCGTCGGCTGCATGCCGAGCAAGCTCTTGATCGCCGCCGCCGAAGCGGCCCACGCCGTGGCGGCCGCGCCCGCGTTTGGCGTTCATCCCGGGCCGCTGCGCATCGATGGCGCTGCCGTCATGGCGCGCGTGCGGCGCGAACGCGACCGCTTTGTCGGCTTCGTGCTGGAGAATATGGCGCAGTTGCCGGCCGAAGATTTGTTGTGCGGCCGGGCGCGTTTCAGCGGCCCGCGCACCCTCGTGGTGGACGCGCACACCACGGTCGAGGCCGGCGCCATCGTGATCGCCACCGGTTCCCGCCCCATCGTGCCGGCCGCCTGGCGCGCAGCGGGCGAGCGCGTGATCAGCAGCGACGCCGTGTTCGAGTGGACCGACTTGCCGGCCGCCGTGGCCGTGGTGGGCAGCGGCGTGATCGGGCTGGAGCTGGGCCAGGCCCTGCACCGGCTGGGCGTGCGCGTGGCCCTGTATGCGCGCGGCGACAGCGTGGCCCAGCTCGGCGATCCGCTGGTGTTGGCGGCGGCGCGCGCGGTCCTGGCCGAGGAACTGGACCTGCGTTTCCACACCCAGGTCGCGGCCGTCGACGCCGAGGGCGAGGGTTTGCTGCTGCGCAGCCAGGGACCGGATGGCGCGGCGCGCAGCGAACGCTACGACTATGTGCTGGCCGCCATCGGCCGCGCGCCGAATGTGGACGGCCTGAACCTGGCGGCGGCCGGCATCGCGCTCGATGGCGACGGCGTGCCCGTCTACGACCGCCACACCATGCAATGTGGCAATAGCGCCATCTTCATCGCGGGCGACGCCAGCGACGAGCTGCCCCTGCTGGGCGAGGCGGCCGACCAGGGCAAAATCGCCGGCCGCAACGCTGCCGCTTTTCCGGCCGTGGAAGCGGGCCTGCGCCGCACGCCGCTGACCATCGCCTTCAGCGAGCCGCAGATCGTGACCCTGGGCGCCGGCTATGAGGAGCTGTGCCGCAGCCACGAGGGCCGCTTTGCCGCCGGCAAGGTGGACTTCGCCGACCAGGGCCGCAGCCGCGTCATGCTGCAAAACAAGGGGCTGCTGCGGGTGTATGGGGAATACGGCCGCGGCCGCTTCCTGGGCGCCGAGCTGATCGGGCCGCGCGCCGAGCACCTGGGCCATTTGCTGGCCTGGGCCTGCCAGGCCGGCCTCACGGTGCGCGCCATGCTCGACATGCCGTTTTACCATCCCGTCATCGAGGAGGGCGTGCGCACCGCCCTGCGCGAACTGGCCGAGCACTTGGCGACCACGCCGCCGCCGGCCCAGCCCTGCCCCGATTGCACGCCCGGTACCTGAGGCCGGGCCGCTGGGCGCGCATACAACAGTGGCGCGCCGGATGCGCGCGCCGGTAACACTTTCCTGCTTGAGAATTTTACATTCTGATATAAACTATTGATCCTAGGAAATGGGATAGGCCGTCACGCCTATCTGCAATCTTGCGCGCATTCAATCCCGGCCTACCCTGAACAGGCCTCCTTGCATTCGCGGCAATGACGGAGGCGGAATGGCGATACGGCGCATCACACATGGCGATATCCGGCTGGGGCAGACCCTGGCCTGGAATGTTTATGGCGAAAACGGCGCCCTGCTGGTGCGCCAGGGCTTTGTGCTGGCCAGCGAGGCCCAGGTCGACAATCTGGTCGAACGCGGTTTCATCGAAGACAGCAGCCTGGATACGCTCAAGGAATACAAGGACCCGCCCTCCGTGCTGCGCATGCTGAACGAAGCCGCCCAGCGCCTGCAGGCCGTGCTGCCCGCGCTGGCGGCCGGCACGACCGGCTTGCGCGGCGAACTGGACGCCATCGCCGCCCTGGTGGGGGAGGCTGTCGCCACCAATGCCGACGTGGCCGTGGCCTGCATCCTGCACAACCAGCAGGCCGTGGCCTACGAAGTGCGGCACTGCATCGATGCCGCCGTGGTGGCGCAGACCGTGGCGCTGGCGCTGAAAAAAAGCGCGGACGAAATCCGCACCCTGACCCTGGCCGCGCTGACCATGAATGTAGGCATGCTCGCTCATCAACAGCGCCTGCATGGCGACACCGCGCCGCTGTCCGAGGCCGACAAGCGCATCGTGCGCGAGCATCCGCAGGTCAGCGCCGTGCTGCTGCGCCGCGCCGGCATCGAGGACAACGACTGGATCGCCTGCGTGCTGGCCCACCACGAAAACGAGGATGGCAGCGGCTACCCGCTGGGCAAGGCCGGCGCCGCGATTCCCGAACTGGCCAAGCTGCTGGCGCTGGCCGACCGCTACTGCGCCCGCGTTTCCGAGCGGCGCTACCGCAAGCCCATGCTGCCCAACCAGGCCTTGCGCGACATCCTGCTCGAAGCGCGCAGCACGCTCGACGCGCAGATCGCCTCGGTGCTGATCCGCGAACTGGGGATTTATCCGATCGGCAGCTATGTGCGCCTGCTGAACGGCGAAGTGGGCGTGGTGGCGCGCAAGGGGCTGAACTCCACCGCGCCCTGGGTCGAATCCATCATCGGCCCGCGCGGCGCGCCGCTTGACGTTTTCCTGCAGCGCGACACGCGCGGCGACCTGAATGGCATCCGCGACGTGCTGAGCGCCTCCCAGGTCGGTCTCACGCTGCGCATGGACCGCATCTGGGGCCGCGCCGCCGCGCTGTAAGCGCGTCTTAGTTCAGGGTGGCGTCCAGGCGGCCATCGGCGATCAGCTCGCGCAGCACGCGGATGGTGTCGATGTCCGACTCCACATAGGCCGAGCGGCGGAAATCGTCGTACATGGCATTGGCCGCGTCGGTGGCCGCGTCGTGGCCATCGTCGTACTGGAAGCGCACGAACAGCACCTCGGGCTGCGGCGACTCGATCGACATCACCAGGCTGGAAGCGCTGATTTCGCCCTGGGCCGGCACCTCGTAGCGGATGCGGTCGGGCTGTTCGAGCAGTACGCGGTCGACGATCACCACCTGGCCGTAGCGCAGGCGGCGGCGGAAACCGCCGGCCGTGCGCTCGTCGATCTGGCACTCGTCCAGATGCGGCACGAAGAGCTTGGGCGACTCGGCGCGCAGCACCAGGCCGCGCCACAGCTGGGCGGCGCTGATGGTGTCCACCAGCGGGTTGAGCGGATCGTTGATTTCGATGAGGTGTTCAAATTTCATAAGACTGTCCGGCGGAATGGCTGGCCTGTGGTGGCCCTGGCACCACTATATTCCGGCGCGCGGGCAATAATCAATGGGCAAGGCGGTACAATGCTCCGCTGTACCGCCCATCCCGTCTGGAAATCATGTCCAATGCACCACAGTTTGGCCTGAACGGCCCGCAAAGCGAAGCCGTGCTCTATCTCGACGGTCCCGCCCTTGTGCTGGCCGGGGCCGGTTCGGGCAAGACGCGCGTCATCACGCAGAAAATCACCCATCTGATCGAAGACCGGGGTTACGACCCGCGCACCATCGCCGCGCTGACCTTCACCAACAAGGCCGCGCTGGAAATGCAGGAGCGCGTCGGCAAGCTGCTGAAACAGCCGCGCCAGGCCAAGCTGCTCACGGTGTCGACCTTCCACTCGCTGGGCGTGAAAATCCTGCGCCAGGAAGCCAACCACCTGGGCCTGAAGGACCGCTTCTCCATCATGGACAGCGACGACTGCTATTCCCTGGTGCAGGACTTGGCCATCACCACTGACAAGCAGCTCATCCGCGGCATCCAGAACGATATCTCGCTGTGGAAGAACGGCCTGGTGACGCCGGACGAAGCGCTGCGCAACGCGAAAGACGAGGACGAGGCGCAGTCGGCGCGCATCTACGGCAGTTATGTGGCGACCTTGAGCGCCTACCAGGCCGTCGATTTCGACGACTTGATCCGCCTGCCGGTGGAACTGTTCCGCAACAACGGCCAGGTGCGCGACAAATGGCAGCGCCGCCTGCGCTACCTGCTGGTCGACGAATACCAGGACACCAATACCTGCCAGTACGAGCTGGTCAAGCTGATGGTTACGGGCATCGGCAAGAAGCCCATGTTCACCGCCGTCGGCGACGACGACCAGGCGATCTACGCCTGGCGCGGCGCGACCATCGAAAACCTGAGCAATCTGCAGGTCGATTTCCCCGACCTGCGCCTGATCAAGCTGGAACAGAATTACCGCTCCACTACCCGCATCCTGCAGGCGGCCAACGCGGTGATCAGCAACAATCCCAAGCTGTTTGAAAAGGCGCTGTGGTCGGAGCATGGTCTGGGCGAGCCGATCAAGGTGCACGCCATGCCCAACGATGAGCAGGAAGCCGACCAGGTGGCCATCATGATTTCGGCCGACCACTTTGAGCGCAAGAACAAGTGGTCGGACTATGCGATTCTGTACCGCGGCAACCACCAGGCGCGCGTGATCGAACAGGCGCTGCGCAACCAGCGCATTCCCTACACGATCTCCGGCGGCCAGAGCTTCTTCGACAAGGCCGAGATCAAGGACATCATCGCCTACCTGCGCCTGCTGGCCAACCAGGACGACGATCCCGCCTTCATCCGCGCCGTCACCACGCCAAGGCGCGGCATCGGCCAGTCCACGCTGGAGGCGCTGGGTTCCTTCTCGGGCCAGTGGCAATGCTCGCTGTTCGAAGCCGTGTTCAAGGGCGGCATCGAAGCCAAGCTGACCGACCGCCAGCTCAAGCCTCTGCGCGACTTCTGCAATTTCATCAGCGACCTGGAAGCGCGCGCCACGCGTCCCGGCCCCTCCGGCAGCGGCGACAACGCGGCCCAGGTGCTGGACGATATGATGGAAGCCATCCACTACGAGCACTATCTGTACGACTCGTTCGAAGAGCGCGCGGCGCAGAGCAAGTACCAGAACGTGCTCGATTTCGTCAACTGGCTGAAAGACCGCGGGCGAGGCGGCAAGGACCGCGACGGCGAGGAAAAGAATGTACTGGAGCTGACGCAGATGGTGGCCCTGATGTCCATGCTGGACGGGAAGGACGAGGAGCCGGACGCGATCCGCATGTCCACCCTGCACGCCTCGAAAGGGCTGGAGTATCCGCACGTCTTCCTGGTCGGCGTGGAAGAGGGCATCCTGCCGCACAAGGGCGACCCCGACGCGCCAGTAGAAACCCTGGCCCAGCGCATCGAGGAAGAGCGGCGCCTGATGTACGTCGGCATCACGCGCGCCCAGCGCACCTTGCAGCTTACCTGGTGCAAGAAGCGCAAGCGCGGCGGCGAGCATGTGCACTGCGATGTCTCGCGCTTCATCGCCGAAATGCAGCTCGACGTCGGCGACGCTCCACCCAAGGAAAGCGAAGTCCTGACCCCGCGCGAACGTCTGGCGCGCATGAAGGAGCTGCTGGCCACGCCGAAGGACGTCAAGCCGGCGTAAGCGCTCAGCCTTCGGCTTGATGGCTGTCCTGCCCTCCGGTGACTTCGTCTTCCGGTGTAACAAAACCGATGGGACGTTTTTTTGGGGCTTCTGGCTGTTGCATTAGAGAGCGCAGAACATTCAGGATTTGTTTGATCTGTTCTCGGGTTTCTTGCTCGAAGGAGTCATGCTTGGATGACAGAAGATCTGTCTTGGCTTGAATTTCGTCCAGTCTCAGCACCAATTCCCGATTCGAGGTGAGCAAATCACGTAGACGAATAAATGCACGCACTACGTAAATCCCCATATCAATGGCCTGTTTTGATGCCAGAACGTTGGCGGCCTGTATTGCCCCATGCTCAGTAAAGACGAAAGGCAGGGAGTGGGAAAATTTCATTTTGCGAAGGTGGTCACAGTTTGTGACCACCTCCTGCTTCTCAATGCTGTTGAGTTGAAACATAAAGTCCTGGGGAAATCGTGAGGAATTTCTTTTTACGGCCTGATTCAGCGCTTTTGTCGATACCCCGTATAGCTCGGCCAAATCGGCATCGATAAGAACCCTGTGATCCCGGATAACCAGAATGCGATTTTCTATGTAAAGCATTTTGGGTGCCGCGATTGTTTCAGAGACAGTTTTCATGATAGCCATGTGGAGTTAGCTGTTCAGCGGAACGCTACCACGGGCTGAGGAACGATATGACGATGTATGTCAGCATTTGCGCTGATCAGAAGCAGGCATCGTACAATGCGCGTTTTTAAAAGGAGTACGCCGTGAGCGACGAAGACCGCTTTATCGACATCGAAATCAAGCTCGCGCACCAGGAGGACTTGGTGGAATCGCTCAACACCCGCATCTACGAGCAGCAAAAGCAGATCGACAAATTAGAAGCCATGCTGAACGCCCTGGCCGAGCATCTGCGCAACAATGCCCAGCATGGGCAGACGCCGCTCAACGAGCGTCCGCCGCACTACTGATCGCGCCGCGATGCACCGGCCGCGCGCTGCCGCGCCGCCGCCTGAAGACTGCGACCGATTCTGTTAAGGTAGCAGCATCCCTCCGCAGCGACCGGCCATGAACTATCTTGCCCACATCTACCTTGCCCGCCATAGCGACGACGCCATGGTGGGCGCCCTGCTGGGCGATTTCGTCAAGATCAATGCGCAAGCCATGTATCCCGCGGAAGTGGTGCGGGAAATCCAGCTGCACCGCTATATCGACAGCTATACCGACAGCCATCCCATTGTGCGCTCGGCCGTGCAGCTGTTCGGCGAGGGACGCCGGCGCTACGCCGGCATTGTGCTCGACGTGTTCTACGACCACCTGCTGTCGCGCCGCTGGGCGGAATACAGCAACGCGCCAAAAGAAGAATTGATCCAGCGTTTTTACCAGGCGGTGGCGCAGTACGAGCCGCTGCTGCCCGAGCGCCTGCGCGCCATCCTGCCGCATATGGTGGCGCAGGACTGGCTGGGCAGCTATGAGGATCTGACCAGTGTCGAACTGGCCGTCCAGCGCATCTCCCAGCGCCTGAGCCGCAACGGCCACCTGATGCGCGAAGGCTTGCTCGATGTGCGCGAACACTACGACGTCCTGGCCGCCGGCTTCGACCAGTTTTTCCCGCAGCTGATCCGGTTTGCGGAACAGAAGCGCGGGACGATACTGTCGCATATGCCTGAAGTGCATGGCATAAGGCCGGCTAATCCGGCTTTTGCCGAAGCGGCGTCCCGTTTAGAATTGCCGAAATTACCGAATTGATAATTTAAGGGCTTGCCGTCGGCGGGCCGGAATTTCCGCATACAGGACGACCATGGGCAAGAGCCGCCTTGAAGCCTTCAGCGATGGCGTGATCGCTATCATCATCACCATCATGGTGCTGGAACTTAAAGTCCCGCATGGCACGAGCTGGGAAACCCTGGGGCCGCTGCTGCCCATCTTCCTTAGCTATGTGCTGAGCTTTATCTATGTCGGCATCTACTGGAACAACCATCACCATATGCTGCACGCGGCCAGCAAGGTCGATGGCCGCGTCATGTGGGCCAATCTGCACCTGCTGTTCTGGCTCTCGCTGATTCCCTTCGTCACCGGCTGGATGGGAGAGAACCATTACGCCTCGCTGCCCGTGACCATGTATGGCGTGGTGCTGCTGATGTGCGCCATCGCGTATCTGGTCCTGGCCTGCGCGCTGAGCGCCCTGCATGGCAAGCAGTCGCCGCTGGCCGAGGCCATGGGCCGGCAGGGCAAGGAAGTGTATTCCATCGTTTTGTATGTCTCGGCCATCGTTGCCTCGGTCTGGTATCCGTGGCTGGGCGTCGGCTTGTACGCGCTGGTTGCGGTCCTCTGGTTCATTCCTGACCGGCGTATCGCAAAGCGGCTGGAGCATTGAGTTGTTTTCTCCCTCCGCATAGCCACGTCAACACACCTCCACACAAAGGAAAATCATGTCCATCTCATCCATCGGCCCGCGCGACAGCGTGTTCATGCCCACCACCTCCGCGCCCGCCGGCAGTTCGAAAACCGAGGGCGCCTCGGCCACCGGCAGCAAGGGGTTGAACGCGGAACTGGACGACTACCTGAAAATGAGTCCAGCCCAGCGCATGCGCGAGGCGCTGCTGAAAAAGCTCGGCCTCAGCGAAGACGATCTGGCGAAAATGGGACCGGAAGAGCGCAAAAAGGTTGATGAGCAGATGGGCGATCTGGCCAAGCAGGAAATGCAGAAGATCAGCGACAAAACCAAGGGCAATATGATCGATACCAGCGCGTGACGGACGCGCGGGACAGGCCGTGACGCGGCCACGGCGGCCTGCTATTATCTGACGCTTACCTGCTGTCCGCAGAGGCAGCATTTTCCTTGGCGTTGATAAGAAAGATGATATGTCCCATCCTCGAATGCTCGTTCTCGCCGCCAGCCTTGGCCTGGCACTGACTTCCATGACCCACGCAGCCCCCGCCACCAAGCCTGCCGCCGCCACCGCCGCCGCAGCGGCCAATCCCCTGTTCAAGGCCAGCACGCTGCCGCTGCAGTATCCGGCCTTCGACCAGATCAAGGACGAGCATTTCGCGCCCGCCTTCAAGGCTGCCATGGCCGAGAACCTGAAGGAAATCGCCGCCATCGCCAACAACCCGCAGCCGGCCACCTTCGACAACACCATCGTGGCGATGGAGCGCTCGGGCGAGATGCTGCACCGCGTGCAGACCATCTTCGGCAATCTGCAGGGCGCCAACACCAACGACAAGCTCGATGAAATCAGCCGCAGCATGTCGCCCAAGCTGGCCGCGCACAGCGACGCTATCTTCCTGAATGCCAAGCTGTTCCTGCGCGTGCAGTCGCTGTACGCGCAGCGCGACAAGCTGGGCCTGGACGCCGAAGCGGCCCATCTGCTGGAGCGCTATCACACCGATTTCCTGCGTTCCGGCGCCCAGCTGTCGGCCGCGCAGAAAGCCAAGCTGAAAACCCTGAATGCGCAGATCGCCAGCCTGCAAACCGCCTTCGACCAGAACGTGCTGAAGGAAACCAATGCCTCGGCCCTGGTGCTCGACAGCCGCGCCGACCTGGCCGGCCTGAGCGAAGCGGCCATCGACGCCGCCGCCGCCGAAGCCAAGTCGCGCAAGCTGCCCGGCAAATTCGTGCTGCCGCTGATGAACACCACCAGCCAGCCGGCGCTGGGCGAATTGACCAATCCGGCCATCCGCGCCCGCTTGCTGAAAGCTTCGATGGAACGCGGCAGCCATGGCGGCAAATACGATAACCGCGAGGTGGTGCGCAAGCTGGCCAAGCTGCGCGCCGAACAGGCGGTCCTGCTGGGCTATGCCGATTTCGCCTCCTACTCGCTGGAAGAGGAAACGGCGAAGAATCCCGCCGCCGTCAACAAGCTCTTGTCCGAGCTGGCCAAGCCGGCCGCCGACAATGCGCGCCGCGAAGCGGCCGACCTGCAAGCCGTCGCCGGCGGCAAGATCGCCGCCTCCGACTGGGACTTCTACACCGACAAGGTGCGCGCCCAGCGCTTCGCCTTCGACGAGAAGCAGCTCAAGCCGTATTTCGAACTCGATAGCGTGTTGATTAACGGCGTGTTCTACGCGGCCGGCAAGCTGTATGGCCTGAGCTTCAAGGAGCGCAAGGATCTGCCGGTGTACAACCCGGACGTGCGCGTCTTCGACGTCTTCGACGCCGACGGCAAGCAGCTCGCCATCTTCCTGGCCGATATGTACGCCCGCAGCAATAAGCAGGGCGGCGCCTGGATGAACGAATACGTGTCGCAGTCGAAGCTGAACGGCACGCTGCCGGTGGTGGCCAATCACCTGAATATCCCTAAGCCGCCGGCCGGCGAGCCGACCCTGCTGACGGTGGATGAAGTGAAGACCGCCTTCCACGAATTCGGCCACGCCCTGCACGGCATGTTCTCGAATGTGACCTATCCGCGCTTCTCCGGCACCAGCGTGCCGCGCGACTTCGTCGAATACCCGTCGCAAGTGAACGAGATGTGGATGGACTGGCCGGAAGTGCTGGCCAACTACGCCAAGCATTACCAGACCGGCGAGCCGATGCCGAAAGAGCTGCTGGACAAGGTGCGCGCCGCCAAGAAATTCAACCAGGGCTTCGCCACCACCGAGTACCTGGCCGCCTCGCTGCTGGACCAGCGCTGGCACCAGATCAAGCCGGCGCAAGTGCCGTCCGACGTGCTGGGCTTCGAAGCGGCCGCGCTGAAAGAGGCCGGCGTCGACCTGGCCGAAGTGCCGCCGCGCTACCGCACCACCTACTTCAACCACAGCTTCGCGGGCGGCTACTCGGCCGGCTACTACGCCTATCTGTGGAGCGAGCAGCTGGACGCCGACACGGTCGAATGGTTCAAGGAAAACGGCGGCCTGCAGCGCAAGAATGGCGACTGGTTCCGCCAGACCCTGCTCTCGCGCGGCGGCACCGCCGACGCCCTGCAACTGTTCCGCGACTTCCGCGGCCGCGACGCCAAGATCGAGCCCCTGCTCGAACGCCGCGGCCTGAACGCCAAGTAAGTCCCAACAGCCCAGCCCGTGTCCGATTTTGGGGTCGGCCCCAAAATCCGGACACAGCTCGGGCGTAGTCTGCACCTTTTCTTTTTAGAGTTATGTATTCCATGAAACAGCCACAATTGCTTTTGATCGCTGCCAGCCTGGCGCTGGCGGGTTTTGCTTCCGCCCATGCCGCGCCGCTGGCGGAGTCGAATCCCTTCGCCAAGCCGAGCGCGCTGCCTTTCCAGTATCCGGCTTTCGACAAGATCCACAACGAGGACTATGCGCCGGCGTATGAGGCGGGCATCCGCGAGCAGGCGGACGAAATCGCGGCCATCGCGAATAATGCGCAGCCAGCGACCTTCGAGAACACCATCGTGGCGATGGAGCGTTCGGGCCAGCTGCTGGCGCGCGTGTCGTCCGTGTTCGGCAATCTGTCGGGCGCGAACACCAATGACAGCATGGAGGCGCTGGACCGCGAGCTGGCGCCGAAACTGGCGGCGCACAGCGATGCGATCCGTTTGAACGGCAAGCTGTATCAGCGCATCAAGTCGCTGTACGAGAAGCGCAATAAGCTGGGTCTGGACGCCGAGTCGAAGTTCCTGCTCGAGCGCTACCACACCGATTTCGTGCGCGCCGGCGCCAAGCTGTCGGCTGCCAACAAGGAAAAGCTGAAGGCCTATAACACCCAGCTGGCCGCCCTGCAAACGACCTTCAGCCAGAATGTGCTGAAGGAAGCCAATGCCTCGGCCCTGATCGTCGATACGCGCGAAGAGTTGGCCGGCATGAGCGAGAAGGCGATCGACGCCGCCGCCGCTGCCGCCAAGGCGCGCGGCCTGGAGGGCAAGTTCGCCATCGCCGTCAGCAACACCACCGGCCAGGCGCCGCTGGCGGTGCTGAGCAATCGCAGCACGCGCCAGCGCCTGCTGGAAGCGTCGCTGGTGCGCGGCAGCCATGGCGGCGAATTCGACAACCGCGCCATCGTGACCAAGATCGCCAAGCTGCGCGCCGAACGCGCGGCGCTGCTGGGCTATCGCAACCACGCCAGCTATGCACTGGAAGACCAGACGGCGCACGACACGGGCGCCGTCAACAAGCTGCTGGCCGAATTCGCCAAGCCGGCCGTCGCCAATGCGCGCCGCGAAGCGGCCGATATCCAGCAGGTGATCGATGCCGAGAAGGGCGGCTTTGCCGTCGGCGCCCATGACTGGGCCTTCTACAGCGACAAGGTGCGCCAGGTGCGCTATGCCTTCGACCAGAGCCAGCTGCGACCTTATTTCGAGCTGGATAATGTGCTGGCGAATGGCCTGTTCTTCGCCGCCAACAAGGTGTATGGCCTGAGCTTCAAGGAGCGCAAGGATCTGCCGGTGTACAACCCGGATGTGCGCGTGTTCGACGTGTACGACGCCGACGGCAAGCAGCTGGCCATCTTCCTGGCCGACTTTTACGCGCGCGGCAATAAGCGCGGCGGCGCCTGGATGAATGCCTATGTGTCCCAGTCCAAACTGATGGGCACCCAGCCGGTGATCGCCAACCACCTGAACATTCCCAAGCCTTCGGCCGGCGAGCCGACCCTGCTCACCTACGACGAGCTGCGCACCCTGTTCCACGAATTCGGCCATGCTCTGCACGGCATGTTCTCCGACGTGAACTACCCGCGTTTTGCCGGCACCCGCGTGCCGCGCGACTTCGTCGAATTCCCGTCCCAGGTCAATGAGATGTGGGCCACCTGGCCGGAAGTGCTGGCCAACTACGCCAAGCATTACCAGACCGGCGCGCCGATGCCGAAAGAGCTGCTGGACAAGGTGCAGGCTGCGAAGAAGTTCAATGAAGGCTACCGCACCACCGAGTACCTGGCCGCCGCCATCGTCGACCAGCGCTGGCACCAGCTGGGCGCCAAGCAGGTGCCGAGCGATGTGCTGGGCTTCGAAGCGGCCGCGCTCAAGGATGCCGGCGTCGACTTCACGCCGGTGCCGCCGCGCTACCGCACCACCTACTTCTCGCACGTCTTCGCCGGCGGCTACGCGGCCGGCTACTACGGCTATCTGTGGAGCGAGAAGCTGGACGCCGACAGCGTCGAATGGTTCAAGGAAAATGGCGGCATGCTGCGCAAGAATGGCGACTGGTTCCGCAAGATGCTGCTCTCGCGCGGCGGCACCATGGATGCCATGCAAATGTTCCGCGCCTTCCGCGGCCGAGACGCCAAGATCGAACCGCTGCTCGAACGCCGCGGCCTGACTGGCCAGTAAGCCACAGCCGAGCCCGTGTCCACTTTGGTGCCAGGCACCAGGGTGGACACGGGCTCGGCGGTAGGATGCTGCTTAGGTCATGGCTGGACGGGCCGTTTCGGTGTATAAATTCATTGTGGTCATTTCATTTGGATTTGGGATATGAATAAGCTGAAAGAGCAATTGAAAACCCTGCATGCGCAGCTGCATCAGACGGGGCCGATCGATGAGGAATTGCTGGACTTGCTGCAGCAGCTCGATGGCGATATCAAGTCGCTGCTGGAGCAGGGCGCGGCGGCCGCACCGGAAAGCACCACCACCTATGGCCTGGCCGAACGGACCCAGGAGCTGACGGCGCGTTTCGCGGCCCAGCATCCGTCGCTGGAGCCGACCTTGCGCGAGCTGGGACGCATCCTCGGCAATATGGGCATTTGAGCGGACCTCTTCGCCGCGCATAAAAAACGGGACAGTCCGCAGACTGTCCCGCTTGGAATAGGACCCGGGGCAAGCACCACCCCGGGCGGCTAGCGTTACGGAAACGCCAGCATGGGCGGTTCTTCACCGCCAAAGTCGAAATCGGGATGGCGCCGCGCGATCGCCGCTTCGATGTCTTTCATGCGCCGCACCGGCACATCGACCATCATCAGCACCTGGCCTTGATCGAGACGGGGCGCATACTGCTCCAGTTTCTTGTTCGGAATGGCCGCCGCATTCATGCCGGAAGCCCAGCCGCCGAACAGGGCGCCGCCCAGGGCCACCAGCAGGATGCTGGCAGTGCGCAGGGTCACGCCTTCGGGCGGGAAGAGTGAGAGGAAGATGCCGGCACCCAAGCCGACCACCCCGCCGATGATGGTGCCCCACTGGGCGCCGTGGATCAGGTCGGTTTTCACCATGAAGCTGCAGCCCGGCATATCGTCCGGCAGCGGCGCGCGTGCCATGAAGCGGATATGGCGCTCTTCGATGCGCGCCAGCAGCATCTCGTCGAGCATGGCGCGGGCGCTGGGCAGATCGGGCAGCATATAGTACAGGCGGCGTCGCATGATGGTGTCTCCCGAGGGTGGTTTTTCTCGTTATAGCAAAAATGCTACGCAAAGCAATGTACTTTTGCTATTTTTCAGGCAGCGGCCGCCTTGCGCTTTTCATACAAGTTGTTGAAAATTAAGAGTTTTTCGGCGGGAAATTCGGCCGCCGCTGTGCTAAGGACCGGGCATTTCCGGTACAATGCCGCCAATGAACTCCCCCGCTAATCTTTTTGCGACCGTCCCGAAGCGGTCTGCGCGCGCTGCTGTTGCGCCTTTTCTTCCCATGTCCCGCGCCGAAATGGACGCCCTGGGCTGGGATGAGTGCGACGTCATCCTGATCACGGGCGACGCCTATATCGACCATCCGAGTTTCGGCATGGCCCTGGTCGGCCGCCTGCTGGAAGCGCAAGGCTTCCGCGTCGGCATCATCAGCCAGCCGGACTGGCATTCGGCCGAGGCTTTCCGCGCGCTGGGCAAGCCGCGCCTGTATTTCGGCGTCACCGCCGGCAATATGGATTCCATGGTCAACCGCTACACGGCCGACCGCAAGATCCGCTCCGACGACGCCTACACCGCGAACGCCGAGCCGAACAAGCGGCCCGACCGCGCCGTCACCGTGTACGCCCAGCGCGCGCGCGAAGCCTATGCCGACGTGCCGGTCATCATCGGCAGCATCGAAGCCTCGCTGCGCCGCATCGCCCACTACGATTACTGGTCGGACAAGGTGCGCCGTTCGGTGCTGCCCGATTCCAAGGCCGACCTGCTGATCTTCGGCAATGCCGAACGCGCCCTGGTCGACCTGACCCACCGCCTGGCGGCGGGCGAGGACATCAAGGACATCAAGAACCTGCGCGGCACGGCCTTCATGGTGCCGCAGGGCTGGCTGCCCGGCGCCGACTGGGCCGTGCACAACTCGACCCGCGTCGATGTGCCGGGCAAGGTCGACGTGCATCCGAACCCCTACGCCATGGCGCAGGAAGACAAGCAAGCCTGCGCCACGGACAACGCTGCCACGGCGCCGGAAGTGGTGAAGCCCATCGTCATCATGACGCGCGAAGAGCGCCTGGCCCTGGCGAAAGAACAGCACCACAAGACCGTGGTGCGCCTGCCGTCCTACGAGACGGTGAAGGACGATCCGGTGATGTACGCCCACACCTCGCGCGTGTTCCACCTGGAATCGAATCCCGGCAATGCGCGCGCCCTGGTGCAGGGCCATGGCGAGCGTGATGTGTGGATCAATCCGCCGCCGCTGCCGCTGCAGATGGACGAGATGGATGGCGTCTACGATATGAACTATGCGCGCGCCCCGCACCCGAGCTATGGCAATGCGCGCATCCCGGCCTGGGAAATGATCCGCTTCTCGATCAATATCATGCGCGGCTGCTTCGGCGGCTGCACCTTCTGCTCGATTACCGAGCACGAGGGGCGCATCATCCAGAGCCGCTCCGAGCCGTCCATCCTGCGCGAGATCGAGCATGTGCGCGACAAGACCAAGGGCTTCACCGGCACCATTTCCGACCTGGGCGGCCCGACGGCGAATATGTACCGCCTGGCCTGCAAGGACAAGAAGATCGAGGAAACCTGCCGCCGCCTGTCCTGCGTCTATCCCTCGATCTGCGTCAACCTGGGCACCGACCATAGCAAGCTGATTTCGCTCTACCGCAAGGCGCGCGCTGTGCCCGGCGTGAAGAAGATCTTGATCGGTTCCGGCCTGCGCTACGACCTGGCCGTGCGCTCGCCCGAGTACGTGAAAGAGCTGGTGACCCACCATGTGGGCGGCCTCTTGAAGATCGCGCCCGAGCACACCGAACCGAATGTGCTGAACAAGATGATGAAGCCCGGCATCGGCGCTTACGACGAGTTCAAGGCCATGTTCGAGAAGTATTCGCTGGAAGCGGGCAAGAAGCAGTACCTGATTCCCTACTTCATCGCGGCCCACCCGGGCGCCACCGATGAGGACATGCTGAACCTGGCGCTCTGGCTGAAGAAGAACAATTTCCGCCTGGACCAGGTGCAAGCCTTCATGCCGACGCCGATGGCGATGGCGACCACCATGTACCACTCGCGCAAGAACCCGCTGCACAAGGTGACGGCCGATTCGGAAGTGGTGGAAACGGCGCGCAGCGGCAAGGTGCGCAAGGCGCATAAGGCTTTCCTGCGCTATTACGATCCGGAGAACTGGCCGATCCTGCGCGAAACGCTGCAGCGCATGGGGCGCGCCGACTTGATCGGCAACGGCGAGCGCCATCTGATCCCGGCCTGGACGGCGGGCGAGGAAAACCTGAAGGCGGCGCCGGAAGGCAAGCGCGCCATGCCGACCCTGGCGCCGGGCGCCAAGCCGCGTTCCGCGCCTGGCCAGGGGCCGGCGGCGGCAGCGCCGCGCGGCGCCGGCCGTGGCCCGGGCGCGGCCTCGGCGGCCGCAGGCCGCGGTGGCCAGCGCGCCAATGCCCTGACCGGTTCGCTGACGGCGCGCGCCACCATCGAGACCAAGGTGCGCGCCTCCATCCTCGACACCATCAAGGTCAAGCCCAAGGCGGCTCCGGCCAAAGCGGGCGGCGGCGCCAAGCCGGCGCGTGGCGGCCGCAAATAGGCGCCAGGCGAAAAAGGGACACAAAGGGGAGCTGCGGCTCCCCTTTGCATTGGATTTCTCACTGGCAACGTTGTATGATCGCCATTCCGCACAATAGCAAGGCAAATGCCGGCCTGCTCGGGCGACGGCGCGGCCCATTCCCGCCTTACACTAGGCGGCAAGCTGCTCTCATTCATTCCGGATTCCTATGACTACCATGCCCAAGTTCAAATCCCTCTTCCTGGTGCCCGTCCTGGCACTGCTGGCCGCCTGCGGCGGCGGTGGTGGCGGCGGCAATAGCACGCCGTCCACGCCCAGCGGCGCAACGCTGACCTCGATCGTCATCACGCCGGCCAACTTCACCATGGCCTTGGGCCAGACCCAGACGCTGACGGCCACCGGCAGCTATTCCGACGGCAAGACCGCCGCCATCACCAGCGGCATCACCTGGACCCTGAAGGGCAGCAGCGTGGCCGAAGCCTTCAGCAATGGCAGCGTGCGCGGCAAGGCCGTGGGCAGCGAGACCGTGACGGCGACTGTGGGAACGGTCACGGCCAGCACCAATTTCAACGTCAAGCTGCCATATTCCGGCCTGGTGGCCGGCGGCAACCAGACCCTGGTGCGCAAGGCCGATGGCAATCTGCAGGGCTGGGGCGCGAACAACTGGGGCCAGCTGGGCGATGGCAGCCAGATCGACCGCAACACGCCGGGCCTGGTGAAAAACAATACCGGCCTGCCATGGCGCATGGTGGTGACGGGCGAGTTCCACACCCTGGCGATCCGCGAAAACGGCACGCTGTGGGCCTGGGGCTTCAACCAGAACGGCCAGCTCGGCACCGGCAATACCAAGGACGCCATGGAACCGGTGCAGATCGGCACCGCCACCGACTGGGTCTTCATCGCGGCCGGCAAATCGCATAGCCTCGCCATCAACAAGGGCAATGTGCTGTACGGCTGGGGCCGCAATTCGAACGGCCAGCTGGGCGACGGCACCGTGGTCGACCGCCTGGTGCCGACCAAGATCGGCGCCCTGTTCTGGCGCATGGTGGCGGCCGGCGCCACCCATACGGTGGGCATCCGCGCCGACGCAACCGGCACCGGCACCGGCGCCGGTTCGACCGGCGGCACCAACTACGGCAGCCTGTATGCCTGGGGTGGCAATGCCTCGGGCCAGGTGGGCAACGGCGGCACGGTCGACGTGCTGGTGCCAACCCAGGTCGGCACCCTGAAATGGATCAATGTGGCGGCCGGCGCCAGCCATACCCTGGCCATGCGTTCCGACGCCACGCTGTGGGGCTGGGGCGGCAACGGCAACGGCCAGCTGGGCAACGGCAGCAGCGCCAATGCCTCGGCGCCGGTACAGATCGGTACCGACAATGACTGGGCCACCATCGCGGCCGGCAACAACCATTCGCTGGCCGTGCGCACCAACAACACCCTGTGGACCTGGGGCGCGAACAGCGAGAACCAGCTCGGTGATGGCACCGTCAACGATTACGGCGCGCCGCAGCAGGTATCGAGCGCCACCACCTGGACGGCGGTGGCCGCCGGTGCCCAGCACTCCCTGGCCCTGCGCAACGACGGCTCGGTCTGGGCCTGGGGCACCAATAAGCAGGGTCAGCTCGGCAACGGCAATAACCTGAACCTGAGCGCGCCGACCCAGATCCTGCCCTGAGCGCAGGTTTGCGGGCGGTGGGCGGCATGCCCCGCCGCCCGCAAGACCGGAAACGAAGACAGCGTGCCGGCAGCCAAAGCGGATACAATCTGCGGAGGCTGCTGTTCCGTTTAACCCCGTTCTCCGGAAAATTCAGTGCACGCAAGCCCCTTCCGACTTCCTCTTCCGCCGCGCGCCAGCCTTGCTGGCCGTTTTGCTTTTGTCTTTGCCGTCTTCGCGCTCTGCCTGCTGACCGGCCTCGCGCAAGCCCAGCAGAAAGTCGTGCTCCAGCTCAAGCACACCCACCAGTTCCAGTTCGCCGGCTATTACGCCGCGCTGGAAAAAGGCTATTACCGCGAAGCCGGCCTCGACGTGCAGCTGGTTGAAGGCCATGGCGGGCTGGAGCCGGAAAAGGCGGTCTTGTCGGGCAAAGCCCAGTATGGCGTGGGCGATAGCGGCTTGCTGCTGTCGCGCCTGTCCGGCAAGCCGCTGGTGGTGCTGGCCGTGGTGTTCCAGCATTCGCCCTATGCGCTGGCCATGCGCCAGGAAGGACCGGGCAACGATATCCGCCGCATCGCCGGCAAGCGCGTCATGATCGGCTCGCTGCAAGACGCCCAGCCGCAGATCGACGAGCTGATGGCCTATCTGAAGAAGGAGGGCGTGAATACCAGCGATATCGTGCGCCTCGAGCATAGCTTCGATCCCAACGACCTGATCGTCGGGCGTACCGACGCCATGGCCGTCTTCGTCACCAATGAACCCGATTACCTGGACCGCGCCGGTTTCCCCTACGAGGTCTTTAGCCCGCGCTCGGCCGGCATCGATTTTTACGGCGACAATCTGTTCACCAGCGAACAGGAAATGAACGCCAATCCGGAACGCGTGAAAGCCTTCCGCGCCGCCAGCATGCGCGGCTGGCAGTACGCCATGAGCCACCAGGAAGAAATCGCCGACCTGATCCTGAACAAATACTCGCGCCGCCACGACCGCCTGCACCTGCTGTACGAGGCGCGCCAGATGGTGCCGCTGGTGCAGCCGGTGCTGGTGGAAATCGGCTATATGAACCCGGAGCGCTGGCAGCACATCGCCGACATCTATGCCGAGCAGGGCATGCTGCCCAAGGGCGCCTCCTTCGACGGCTTCCTGTACAACATGGAGAGCGGCGCCAACCTGGTCTGGCTGTACCGCGTGCTGGGCGCGGCGGCCACCTTGCTAGTGCTGGGCGCCGGCGTGCACTTCACCCTGCTGGCGCGCGAGCGCAGCCGCACCGACGAGGCCATCCGCAAGGGCGAGCAGCGCTTCCGCACCATGTTCGAGGCGGCGCCCATGGGCATTGCCCTGATCGATTCGGTCAGCGGCCAGTTCCGCGACGTCAATCCGCGCTTCCTCGAAATCGCCGGGCGCACGCCGATGGAAATGAAGGCCAGCCGCTGGATGGACATCAGCCATCCCGACGATGTCGCGCCCGAGCAGGAGAAGATGGCCCAGCTCAATGCCCAGCAGCTGACCGGCTTCAAGCTCACCAAGCGCATGCTGCGGCCCGACGGCGGCGTGGTCTGGGTGGACGCCTCGATCAATGCCATCGAGACCGAAAGCCACCCGCACCACCTGTGCATGATCGAGGACGTGACCGAGAAAAAGGAAACCGAAGCGCTGATCTGGCAGCAGGCCAATTTCGACACCCTGACCCAGCTGCCCAACCGGCGCATGTTCCTCGACCGCCTGCAGCACGACATCCTGAAGAGCCGGCGCGACGGCACCCGCATCGCCATCCTGTTCATCGACCTCGACCACTTCAAGGAAGTCAACGACACGCTCGGCCACCACCAGGGCGATGTGCTGCTGATCGACGCGGCGCGCCGCATCAGCGCCTGCGTGCGCCAGTCCGACACCGTGGCCCGCCTGGGCGGCGACGAATTCACCGTCATCGTGCCCGAGCTGCACGATGTGGAGCGCGTCGACAGCATCGCCCAGAACATCATCGACAGCCTGCTGGCGCCCTTCCCGCTGGGGCAGGAGCAAGCCTTCGTCTCGGCCAGCATCGGCATCACGCTGTATCCGGACGACGCGGCCAGCGTGGACGACCTGCTCAAGCACGCCGACCAGGCCATGTACGCCGCCAAGGGCGCGGGCCGCAACCGCTTCAGCTACTTCACGCCGGCCTTGCAGGTGGCGGCCCTGAACCGCATGCGCCTGACCAACGACTTGCGCGGCGCCTTGAAGGGCAACCAGTTCAAGCTCTACTTCCAGCCCATCGTGCACCTGGCCACGGGCCGCATCCACAAGGCTGAGGCGCTGATCCGCTGGGAGCATCCGCAGCGCGGCCTGGTCAGCCCGCTGGAATTCATCCCGCTGGCCGAGGCGAGCGGCTTGGTGGTGGCGATCGGCGAATGGGTGTTCCACGAATCGGCGCGCTGGGTGCAGCACTGGCGGCGCGAAGTGCATCCCGACTTCCAGGTCAGCATCAACCAGTCGCCGCTCGAATTCCAGCGCGAAGGGGCCAGCTACGCCAACTGGCTGCGCACCCTGCAGCAGCTGGGCTTGCCGGGCCAGTCCCTGGTGGTGGAGATCACCGAAGGCTTGCTGCTCGACGCCAGCAGCACCGTCACCGACAAGCTGCTGCAGCTGCGCGACGCCGGCATCCAGGTGGCGCTGGACGATTTCGGCACCGGCTATTCCTCGCTGTCCTACCTGAAGAAATTCGACATCGACTACCTGAAGATCGACCGCAGCTTCACGCGCAACCTGGCGCCCGAATCGAGCGATATGGCCCTGTCCGACGCCATTATCGTCATGGCCCACAAGCTCGACCTGATGGTGATCGCCGAAGGCGTGGAAACGGCCGAACAGCGCGACCTGCTGGCCGCCGCCGGCTGCGACTACGGCCAAGGCTACCTGTTCGCCCGTCCCTTGCCCGCCGCCGATTTCGACACCCTGCTCAAATCCCAGGCTTGAGCCAGCGAAGGAGTGAAGAATGCTAAATAGGTTTCACGCCTGGGCCACTGCGCTGTTGGCGACCTTGCCCCAAGGGGTGCAGGCAGGATTGCATGTTTGCCCGCCCTCGGCCAATCCGGCCATGCGGCTGGAGCTGGACACGCCTGCGGCCCTGGCCTCTCTCGTGTGCTGGGAAAGCGGCGACTATGCGGCCGAAGTTCTGGACGTGAGGACTGAGCAATATCGTTGCCAGCGCCTGGGCGAGTTCTCCCCCGATGTTCCCCTATCCGGACAATTGAACGATTTCCTCGCAGCTTTGCAGTTGGACTTGGCGCCGCCCCCTGGCCCCTGAGCAAACTATCAACCCTGACAGGCCGGCAACCTGATTACCGCCGACAGGCGATAATACGCGCTGGCTATCTGTCGCGATAGTTAAACTCAATTGAGTTTATTGCGACAATCAATTTTTCAAATAGCCTCAAAAGCCTTAGACTGGCAACTCATTGATCCACAACCCTTCACGAGGAAACCACAATGTCCCTGATTAACACCCAAGTCAAACCGTTCAAAGCCACCGCTTACCACAACGGCAAGTTCGTTGACCTCACCGAAGAATCCCTGAAAGGCAAATGGTCGGTCTTCGTGTTCTACCCAGCCGACTTCACCTTCGTTTGCCCAACCGAACTGGAAGACCTGGCGGACCACCACGCTGAATTCGCCAAACTGGGCGTGGACGTGTACGGCATCTCGACCGACACCCACTTCGCCCACAAAGCCTGGCACGACACCTCCGACGCCATCAAGAAAGTGCAATACGCCCTGATCGGCGACCCAACCGGCCTGCTGTCGCGCAACTTCCAAGTGATGATCGAAGAAGAAGGCCTGGCCCTGCGCGGCACCTTCGTGATTAATCCAGAAGGCTTCATCAAAGTGCTGGAAGTGCATGACAACGGCATCGGCCGCGACGCTTCCGAGCTGCTGCGCAAAGTGAAAGCCGCCCAGTACGTGGCTTCCCACCCAGGCGAAGTGTGCCCAGCCAAGTGGACCGAAGGCGCCGCTACCCTGACCCCATCGCTGGACCTGGTCGGCAAGATCTAAGCTTTAGCAAGCCCCGCATACCGGCCGGCGGGGCTGTCCGCCCCCCGGCCGGTATCAAGTAGAACCCGAATAAAGGAAAACGTCATGTTGGATGCCAATCTCAAAACCCAGTTGAAAGCCTATTTGGAAAAGGTGGTGCAGCCGATTGAGATCGTTGCATCGCTCGACGGCTCCGCCAAATCGCAGGAACTGCAAGGTCTGCTGCAGGACATCCAGTCCCTGAGCGACAAGATTACCCTGATCGAGCGCCCGGAAGCCAATCACCGTAAGCCTTCCTTCTCGATCAACCGCCCTGGCAGCGATATCGGCGTGACCTTCGCCGGCATCCCCATGGGCCATGAATTCACCTCCCTGGTGCTGGCCCTGCTGCAAGTGGGCGGCCACACCATCAAGCTGGACGAGGCCGTGATTGAGCAGATCCGCAACCTCGACGGCGACTACAACTTCGAGACATATATCTCGCTGAGCTGCCATAACTGCCCGGAAGTGGTGCAGGCGCTCAACACCATGTCGGTGATCAATCCGCGCATCAAGGTGACCACCATCGACGGCGGCGTCTTCCCGCAGGAAGTCGAAGCGCGCCAGATCATGGCCGTGCCCATGATGTTCCTGAACGGCGAACACTTCGGCCAGGGCCGCAGCAGCGTGGAAGAGATCCTGTCCAAGCTTGACACCGGCGCCGGCGAACGCCAGGCCGCTGAGCTGAACAAGAAAGACGTGTTCGATGTGCTGATCGTCGGCGGCGGTCCTGCCGGCGCGGCCGCGGCGATTTACGCCGCCCGCAAAGGCATCAAGACCGGCGTCGTGGCCGACCGCTTCGGCGGCCAGGTGCTGGACACCCTCGCCATCGAAAACTTCGTCTCGGTGAAAGAAACCGACGGTCCGAAATTCGCCGTGGCCTTGGAACAGCACGTCAAGGATTACGAAGTCGACATCATGAACACCCAGCGCGCTGTGAAACTGGTGCCGGGCAAGGTCAGCGAAATCCACACCGCCAGCGGCGCGGTGCTGAAAGGCAAATCGGTGATCATTTCCACCGGTGCGCGCTGGCGCGAAATCAATGTGCCGGGCGAGAAGGAATACCGCAACCATGGCGTGGCTTACTGCCCGCACTGCGACGGCCCCCTGTTCAAGGGCAAGCGCGTGGCCGTGATCGGCGGCGGCAATTCCGGCGTGGAAGCGGCGATCGACCTGGCCGGCCTGGTGGAGCACGTGACCCTGATCGAATTCGGCGCCGAACTGCGTGCCGACGCCGTGCTGCAGCGCAAGCTGCACTCGCTGAAAAACGTCAAGGTGATCGTCTCGGCCCAAACCACCGAGATCCACGGCGACGGCAAAAAGGTCAACGCCCTGAGCTACACCGACCGCAATAGTGGCGACGCGCACAAGGTCGAACTGGAAGGCGTGTTCGTGCAGATCGGCCTGGTGCCGAATACCGAATGGCTGAAAGGCACGATGGAACTGTCGCGCCATGGCGAAATCGTGGTCGACGCCCGTGGCCAGACCTCGATCCCCGGCGTGTTCGCCGCCGGCGACGTGACGACGGTGCCCTACAAGCAGATCGTGATTGCCGTCGGCGAAGGCGCCAAAGCCTCCCTGGCCGCCTTCGACCACCTGATCCGCAGCAGCGACGAAGCCATCGCCGCCTAAGTTTCCTCCGCGCGTTTGCGCCTAAATCCCGCCATGGTGCCGGTCGCCATGGTGGGATTTTTTTTGCCAGGCCAGAAGAATCAAAGATGCAGGGTGCGGCTCAGGGGAATCGCCGGTTCGACGTGGCTGGTGAGGATGATGCATTGGCGGTTCAGACGGGTGGGGTCGGCGAGCTGGGCTTGCAGATAGGCGACGGCTTCGGTGTCGAGGCCGTTGAAGGGCTCGTCGATCAGCAGCAGGCGCACGGGCAGGGTGAGGGCCAGCGCGAGCTGCATCTTCTTGTGCTGGCCGAGCGATAGCGTGGTGACGGGTTGTTCCAGCGTGGATTGCAGACGCAGGGCTTGCAGTTGCTGGTTGAGCAGCTGCGCGTCGGCGGCGGGATACAGGGCGAGGTGCAGGTCGAGCATTTCGCGGACGGTGAGCCAGGGCAGATGGGGCGTGTCGCCGCCGCAGAAGTGGCTTTGCTGGCGGTAGGCGAGGGGCGTGGCTGCGCAGTCGAGCGCGGCGCTCTGGCCATCCTGGTGCAGACGGATACTGCCGCCGTGCGGCGCCATGGCGCCGGCCGCCAGTTTGAGCAGGGTGGTTTTGCCGGCGCCGTTTTCGCCGCGCAGCCAAGTG
Organism: Massilia sp. BJB1822; assembly: GCF_013369485.1. Classification (GTDB taxonomy): domain Bacteria; phylum Pseudomonadota; class Gammaproteobacteria; order Burkholderiales; family Burkholderiaceae_D; genus Rugamonas. The sequence continues at coordinate 168,860 of NZ_JABWEB010000001.1, read as the reverse complement.
ATGCCGGCGCCCAGCTTCAGGTTCAGATTGCGGAACAGGACGCGGGTGCTGAATTCGTAATTGAGGCTGCTGATTTCCAGCACGGTATTCATTTCCATACTTCGCTTCCAATGGCGGTGAGAATCAGGGCGGACAGGGCGACCAGCACGACCCGTCCACGCGGGCTGAGGTTCAGGCTGACGATGGCGCTATTGGCTGCCAGCGCGGCGAGCAGCCAGCTTTGCGCCAGCTGCGGCTTGTAGGCCTGCTGGGGGACGCGCGCCATGAGCAGCGCGAAGCAGGACAGCACCAGCAGCGCCGGCAGCAGGCTGAAGGCGCGCGCGCCCAGCAGCAGGGGGCGTGCCGCAAAGGGCCAGCTGGCCAGCAGCGGATGCAGCAGGGCGCTTTGCTCGCGCACGGCCTTGTCGCCGCGGTCGGTCAGCAGGACCAGCATCAGGCTGGCATACGCGCCCCACAGCGCAGTGGGGATGACGGTGGCGGGATGCCAGACCCACAGCACGATCCCGGCCAGCGCCGCCAGCAGCAGGATGGTTTGCTGCACGCCGGCTGCATTGTCGGCGCGCCAGCAGGGCAGCCAGAACAGGCGGTGCCACAGCGCCAGATAGAAGGGACGCAGCGTCGACGGCGCATAGCCGGCTTGCCGCAAGCTGGCCTGGTCCGGCGCCGCTGCCGCCAGCGCCGGGCCGGCCGTGCGGCCGGGCAAAAGAGGCTGGCGGCGCTGCGCCAGCACCACGGTGGCGAGCAGCCATCCCAGCAGCAGCGACAGCACGGTCGCCGCGACGGCCTGTCCGGCGATGGGGCGCAGCCAGAGCGGCCATTGATACAGCCAGATGCCCATCGACACCGCATACACGGCCGTCAGCGGCCCCACCAGCAAACCCGCCACCAGCGCATCGGCAGTCCAGGCCAACGGGCCCGGAATCGGCAGCGCGCGCGCCCAGGCCGTGCAGGCGGCGGGATGCAGGCGCTGGCGCAGCAGAATGACCGGCACGGCCACCAGCAGCGCCTGGGCCGCCAGTGCGGCCACGGCATAGGGCCAGGCCAGGGTCATGGCCGCCATCAGCGGCAGCGCAATCATGGCAAACAGACCCAGCAGCACGGGCATGAAACAGAAGAGCAGGATTTCCAGCGAATTTTTCAGGCTGGCGAGAAACTGCAGCAGCGCGTGGCGCGCCATACGGTAGCGCAAGCGCAGATAGGGATGGTAGGGCTGGCGAAGAGGAGTCATCGCAGCGAGTCTGCAGAGTAAGTCTTAGACCAAAATGAAAAAACGGAAATATTGCGGAGGCGTACAACAGGGCCGCAGATGAAAACTGCGGCAGAAATGAAAGAAGCCCGGCGAACCGGGCTTCTTTCGGAATATTGGCGGAGCGGACGGGGCTCGAACCCGCGACCCCCGGCGTGACAGGCCGGTATTCTAACCAACTGAACTACCGCTCCAATTCTTCATTTCCATTTCGTTGCTGGTGGGCGCTGAGAGGCTCGAACTCCCGACCTAATCCTTGTAAGGGATCCGCTCTACCAACTGAGCTAAGCGCCCTTCATCCTGCTTCGAAACTTTCAAACGTTTGTCACAACGTTCAGAAGAGGCCGTATTGTAATGCGGCGTTTCGCTGTTCCGCAAGGGTTTTCTCAAAAATATTTCAATTTCTTTGAAAACCCCGGTTTGCCGCTGCCGCGCTTACTCGGTGATGCCCCACAGCGACAGCATCCAGGCGCGCTGGAAAGCCTGCTCGTGCAGCGCGTCGTAGCGGCCCGATGCGCCGCCGTGGCCCGCGCCCATATTCACCTTCAGCAGCAGCGGCTGCTTGTCGGTCTTGTGGGCGCGCAGCTTGGCTACGTACTTGGCCGGTTCCCAGTACATCACCTGGCTGTCGTTCAGGCCAGTCGTCACCAGCATGGCCGGATACGCCTTGCGCTCGATATTGTCGTAAGGCGAGTAGCTGCGCATATAGTCGTAGGCCGCCTTTTCGTTCGGATTGCCCCATTCCAGATACTCGCCGGTGGTCAGTGGCAGCGAAGCGTCCATCATAGTGTTCATCACATCGACGAAGGGCACGGCCGCGTGCACGCCGCGGAACAGCTCGGGACGCATATTGGTCACCGCGCCCATCAGCAGGCCGCCGGCGCTGCCGCCTTCGGCGATCAGGCGGTCCGGGCTGGTCCATTTTTCCTTGACCAGGTAATCGGCCACATCGATGAAGTCGGTGAAGGTGTTTTTCTTCTTCATCAGCATGCCGTCGTCGTGCCAGGCTTCGCCCAGCTCGTTGCCGCCGCGGATATAGGCCATCACGTAGACGGCGCCGCGGTCGACCAGGCTCAGGTTGCGGGCCGAGAAGGTGGCGTTCATGCCCATGCCGTAGGAACCGTAGGCATACAGCAGCAGCGGCGCCTTGCCGTCGCGCGCCACGCCCTTTTTGGCCAGGGTCCACAGCGGCACCTGCACGCCATCGCGCGCCGTCGCCCACAGCATGCGGGTTTCGTATTTGCCGGCGTCATAGCCCGGCACGGTCTTGCGCCAGATTTCGCTGCGCTGGCCGCTGGCCATATCGATGCCCAGCACGGTCGGCGGCGCCACCGGCGATTCATAGCTCATGACCAGTTCGCGCGAATCATAGTCGGCCGGCACGCTGCCTGGGCTGGAGCCAGGGGTGCGGGTGGCATAGACTTCGTCCGGGAACTGTACGGTTTTCCAGTCGCGCTTGGCGAAGTCGTAGATGCGGGTGCGCGGCAGGGCGCGGCTCTTTTCCTGCACCACGAGGAAGCCCTGGTACAGCGAGAAGCCTTGCAGCAGCACGTCCTTGTCGTGCGCCACCACTTCGGTCCAGTGCTGCGGCTGCGGCGTGGCCAGCGGCGCGCTGACGATGCGGAAGTTCTTCGCCTCCTTATTCGTCATCAGGTAGGCCAGGCCGTCGCGCATGTCGGGGAAGTAGCGGTGGCCTTTTTCGCGCGGCAGCAGCACCTTGAAGTCGCCTTTCGGCTGGTTGGCCGGCAGCAGGCGCGTTTCATTGGTATCCGTGCTTTGCGCGCTGAGCATCAGGAACTTGCCGTCCGCGCTGGTATCGATGCCGATATTGAACAGCTCGTCCGCTTCATGGAGGAGCTGGCTTGGCTTGCCGCCCAGCGGCAGGCGGAACAGACGGTCGGAGCGTTTGGTGGTAGCGTCTTCCTGCACCACGAACAGGGTCTTGTTGTCGCTGGCCCAGGCCAGCGAGGTGATGCGCGGCATGGTGGTGCTGAGCAGCTTGCCGGTCTTCAGATCCTTGATGTGCAGCTGGTATTGGCGGAAGCCGGTGGTGTCGGTGGTGTAAGCCAGCAGGCGCGTATCGGGGCTGACGGCAAAGCCTTCGACGGCGAAGAATTTCTTGCCCTTGGCCAGCTTGTTACGGTCGAGCAGCAGCTCTTCCGGCGCTTTCGGGTCGTAGCCATGGTCGGCGCCGGCGCGGCGGCGGTAATTGGAAGCGTATTGCTGGCCCGCCTCGATGCGCGTGTAGTAGTAATAGCCTTTGCTGCGCAGTGGCGCGCCTTGCTCGGCTTCCAGCATGCGGCCTTTCATCTCGCCGAAGACCTTGTCGGCCAGCGGCTTGATATTGGCGGTCATCGATTCGGTATAGGCGTTTTCCGCTTTCAGATAATCGATGACGGCGGGCGTGCTTTTTTCGCGCAGCCAGTAATAATCGTCCGTCACGACTTCGCCGTGGCGGGTTTCCTGCCAGGCGCGCTTGGCGGCGACCGGCGCGTCGAGCGCCAGGGCCGGGGCTGCCATAATGGCAAAAGCCGAGGCCAGAACGGGGGTGAGGGTGCTTGCTTTCACGATCTTCACTACGACTCCCTTGGGTTATTTTTTGTGCAATGATGATACATTGAAAAATAAGAAAGTGATACAGATGGGAAACAATCCCGGGGAAACGCCGCAGGAAGCAGCGCTATACGGCCGCATCGGGCGGCGCCTGGTGCCGTTTCTGTTCCTTTGCTACGTGGTGGCCTATCTCGACCGCGTGAACGTCGGCTTCGCCAAATTACAGATGCAGGCTGATCTGATGCTGTCGGATACCGTGTATGGCCTGGGCGCGGGCATTTTCTTCCTGGGTTACTTCCTGTTCGAAGTGCCGTCCAATCTGCTGCTGGCCCGCGTCGGCGCGCGGCGCTGGATCGCGCGCATCATGCTCAGCTGGGGGCTGGTGTCGGCCGCCACCATGTTCGCCACCGGGCCGGCCAGCTTTTACCTGCTGCGCTTTCTGCTGGGCGTGGCGGAGGCGGGCTTCTTCCCCGGCATCATCCTGTATTTGACCTACTGGTATCCCGCGCGCCGCCGCGCGCGCATCGTGGCGTTGTTCATGAGCGGGGTGGCGGTGGCCGGCGTGCTTGGTGGACCGCTATCGGGCTGGATCATGAAAGCCTTTGCCGGCACGGGCGGCCTGCATGGCTGGCAGTGGCTGTTCCTGCTGGAAGCCTTGCCGGCCATCGTGCTGGGCCTGTGGACGCTGGTCTATCTGGACGATGGCCCGGCGGCGGCACGCTGGCTGTCGGAGCCGGAAAAAGCCGCCGTGCAGGCCGCGCTGGCGGCCGATGAGGGACGGCGCGAACAGATGCCGCTGCTGGCCGTGCTGTCCAGCGCGCGGGTCTGGCTGCTGGCGCTGATCTACTTCCTGTTCGTGATGGGCCTGTATGGCGTGAGCTTCTGGCTGCCGCAGCTGATCCGCAATACCGGCGTCAGCGATGTGTTCGAAATCGGCCTGCTGACGGCGATTCCCTATGCCGTGGCGGCGCTGGTGATGATCGTGGCGGCGCGCCATTCCGACCGCACTGGCGAGCGGCGCTGGCATGCGGCGCTGGCCGCGTTTGCCGGCGCGTTAGGCTTGCTGGCATCGGTCCACTACGGCCACCACACGGCGCTGGCGATGGCGGCGCTGAGCCTGGCCACGGCCGGCATCCTGAGCACCTTTCCGATTTTCTGGAGCCTGCCCACGGCCATGCTGGGCGGCACGGCCGCCGCTGCCGGGATTGCGATGATCAATTCGATCGGCAATCTGGCCGGCTTCCTCAGTCCCTATCTGGTGGGCGCCATCAAGGACGCCACCACCAGCACCGCCAATGGCATGCTGATGCTGGCCGTGAGCCTGCTGCTGGGCGGGGGGCTGGTGCTGCTATCCACCACGTCGAGCGGAGAGATGCGATGACGAGCGCACGCCAGGCCAAGGCGGGCGGCGAACGCGCGCTGTTGCAGCGGCTATTTGAGGCGGCGGTGCAGGCTGTCGATCCGCTGCATATCATCAAGGGCCATCTGCCGCCTGCGCCCAAGGGCCGCACCATCGTCATTGGCGCGGGCAAGGCCGCGGCGCGCATGGCCCAGGGCGTGGAGCAGCACTGGCCGGGCGCGCTCAGCGGCCTGGTCGTCACGCGCTACGGCCATGGCGCGCCGACGCGGCAGATCGAAGTGGTGGAAGCGGGCCATCCGGTGCCGGACGATGCGGCCCACGACGCGGCCTCGCGCATGCTGGATCTGGTGCGCGGCCTGACAGCGGACGATCTGGTGCTGTGCCTGATGTCGGGCGGCGGCTCGGCCCTGCTGTCGCTGCCCGCGCCTGGCCTGAGCGGGCAGGAAAAGCGCGAAGTGCACCGCGCCCTGCTCAAATCTGGCGCGCCCATCGACGAAATGAATTGCGTGCGCAAGCATCTGTCAGCCATCAAGGGCGGACGGCTGGCGCTGGCTTGCGCGCCGGCGCGCGTGTTCACCCTGGTGCTGTCCGACGTGCCGGGCGACGATCCCGCCGTGGTGGCTTCCGGCCCCACCTTGGCCGATGCCAGCACGGCGGCCGATGCGCTGCGCATCCTGCAAAAATACGCGATCCCGATCTCGCCCGCCGTGCAAGCCCTGCTCGGCGACCCGGCCCAGGAAACGCCCAAACCCGGCGATGCGCGCCTGGCCGGCCATGGCGCCGTGGTGATCGCCACCGCCCAGCAAGCGCTGGAAGCGGCAGCGCAGGCGGCGCGCGCAGCAGGCTATGCGCCGCTCATCCTCAGCAACAGCATGGAAGGCGAGGCGCGCGAAGTGGCCATCGTCCACGCCAGCCTGGCGCGCCAGGCGAGGCGGCATGGCCAGCCGCTGGCGCCGCCCTGCGTCATCCTGTCCGGCGGCGAAACCAGCGTCACCGTGCGCGGCCAAGGCCGGGGCGGGCGCAATGCCGAATTCCTTCTGGCGCTGGCCATCGCGCTGAAAGGACTGCCCGGCGTGCACGCCATCGCCTGCGACACGGACGGCATCGACGGCACCGAGGACAATGCCGGCGCCCTGCTCGCGCCCGACACCCTGGCGCGCGCCTTGGCGCTCGGCCTCGACCCCGCCGCCCTGCTGGCCGACAACGACGGCTACAGCTTCTTCGCCGCGCTGGGCGACCTGCTGGTCTGCGGCCCCACCCGCACCAACGTCAACGACTTCCGCGCCATCCTGGTCAACGCATGATGAATAACTATCTGAGCATCGCCAAATCGAAGAATGAGGACGTGCTGCTGACCGTCAGCCTTGAGCTGGACGGTCAGCGGCATGAGGTCACGCTCTGGGGCGACGACGATACCCTGCTGTGCTTTGCCCACACCCTGGGAAAAATCGTGCGCCAGGGCGCGGTGCTGGCCTGCCAGCTTGGCCACTTCGGGTCCGGCTTTGCTGGCGGCGCCGCGCACCTGGCATTCAGCCACGTTGCGCCCAACCAACTGAGCATCGAAGTCGCGCTCCTGGCCGAAGAAGACAAAGGCCATGTGCCGCCCAGCCAGTTCAAAATCCGCTGCACGGCCCATGCCGCCGCCACCTTCCTGCAAGCCCTGACCCAGCTCAACGGCGAAGACCGTGGCGCCGCACAGCTCAGTCTGCTGGCCCCAAACCCCTCCATCCTTTGATCTAAATCAGATGGCGATGATTACCTGGGAGGTAATCGCTGTCATACGGCTTTTTCCGGAGAATGGTTTTGTCGATTGCGACATTAACCAACCGGAGATCATCATGAACAAGGCTTTTGAAATCGCTGAGCAATACCTGGCTGTCTGGAACGAGCGTGATGCCGCCGCGCGCCGCAGCAAAGTGGCGTCGACCTTTACGCTGGATGCGGATTATGCCGATCCGATGATGAAGGGCGCGGGCCACGCCGGCATCGATGCGCTGATCGCTGGGGCGCAGAGCCACTTTCCCGGCCACCGCTTTGCGCTCTCGGGTACGCCGGATGGACATAACGATGTGGTGCGCTTTTCCTGGGCGCTGAACGGCCCGGAAGGCCAGCAGGTGGCCCACGGCACCGATGTCGCCGTGGTCGCTGCCGATGGGCGCTTGAGCCGCGTCACGGGCTTTTTGAACAGCGTGGCATGAGCCGCTTGAGCCGAGCGCCGATACGCGCTAGATTGTGCCATCCCATTTGAATGAGGCGAGCATGAATACCGCAGCATCCGGCGTGCCGGACCAGTATTTCAGCGACTTTCCGGCATCCCTGCGCTATTGGCGCGGCAAGCGTGGCTACAGCCAGCTGCGCCTGTCCACCGACAGCGGCATCTCGCAGCGCCATATCAGCTTTCTGGAAAGCGGACGCTCGCAACCGAGCCGGGAGCTGATCCTGAAGCTGGGCATGGTGCTGGATATTCCGCTGCGCCAGCGCAATGTGATGCTGCTGGCAGCCGGTTATGCGCCGGCCTATCAGGAACGCAATCTGTCCGACCCGGAAATGCAGGCGGTGAAGCAGGCGCTGGACTTCATGCTGGCGCAGCAGGCTCCTTATCCGGCCCTGGTGGTGGACCGCCTGTGGAATCTGGTGATGTGCAATGAGCCGGCCGGGGCCATGGTGCGCTGGCTGCTGGATATGCCGCCGCATGCGCCGATTCCGCGCGACGGTTCGGTGAATGTGCTGAAGCTGATGCTGGACCCGAACGCCATGCGCAAGCATATCGTCAACTGGGAAGAGGTCTGCGCTGACCAGCTGTTGTGGATCCAGCGCGAGGCGATGAGCGATGGCCCCGGCAGCGAGGCGGGGGCGCTGCTGGCGGAGCTGGGCGCCTATCCCGGCATCGGCATGGCGGCGCAGGCGCCGAATCTGGACCGGCGCGCCTTGCCCTTTCTGCCGGTAAGGCTGCGCAAGGACGGCGTGGAGCTGAACCTGTTCACCACCATTACCACGCTTGGCACGCCCCATGACGTGACGGTGCATGAGCTACGGCTGGAAGCCTTCTTCCCGGCCGATGAGGCCAGCGCCGCCTGGTTCAAGGCGCGCCACCAGGGCTGAACGCCAGTCGCGCGCTTACTGCTGCCGCGCGTAGAAATCGACAATTTCGCGCATGCCGCCCGCATACAGGCGGCGCGTTGCGGCTGCGCCGATATTGCGTTCGTAGATGCGCAGGATGGTGCCGTCTTCCAGCATGGCGCGAATGGTCTGGGCGTAGGCGTTGCGCACGTCGGTGGAGAGGTTGTGCTGCGACAGATACAGGCCGGCCAGCTGGCGCGGCGATTCGGGCACGGTCAGCGCGCGCACCTGGGCGGCGATGCCGAGCCGGCTCAGATGCCACATATAGATGACGGGCGGCGCCAGCGTGCCGTCGGCGCGGCTGGCGGCGATCTTGCGGAACACCACGTCGAAGTCGGGCACGTATTCGATGCGGCCCGCCTGCGCCAGTTTGTCGAGCAGGGCAGCGACGTCGGCGCTGTAGACCATGCCGCGCACCACGTTCAGGCGCGCATCGCTGCGCTCGACAAAGTCGCTCAGGCTGGTGAAGCTGCCCGCCACCCGCGTCGACAGCAGCAGCTCGAACTGGGTGTAGACATAGGGGACGAACTGGCCGGTGCGGTCGCGCTCGGGCGATCGCACCGAGCTGACGGTCATGTCGATGCGGTCGTTTTCAAGCTGGGCAAACAGGCGGCTGCGCGGGAACCAGGCGAACTTCACGCTGCAGCGGGTGCGGCGGCCGACTTCGCGCATCACTTCCACGCCGGCACCGCGCAATTCGCCGTCCTGCTGGTAGGAGGAGTAGCCTAAATCGCTGATGCCGACCACCGTGCGTTCGGGGCAAAGAACGGGCGCCGCGCCTGCGGTGCAGGTGATGCTGGCAGCCAGTAATCCGGTGAGGAAGGAACGCAAGCCCATGTAACGGAGGTCGGTGGTCGAAACACTGCGCGCAGTGTACCACCGCCTTCCGTGCCGGGCTAGCGGCTTGGGAGCGAGGCGTTTAGAACTCTTCCCATCCGTCGTTGGCCGTGCTGGCGGGCGCTTTGGCTGGCTTGGCGGCGTTGGCCGCGCGCGCCGGCTGGGCGGCGGCTTCCCTGGCCGGCGCAGGTTTGGCCGCTGCTGCCGGACGCGCGCTGCGGCCCGGCAGGCTGACCGGCTTGGCGGCGGGACGTATCAGCGGCCGGTCCATGGCGCGCTGCACGGGAACGATGGTGCGGCTTTCGCTGAGGCGGAAGACCGCCACCGCTTCCGACAGGCGCACCGCCTGTTCCTGCATGCTGCCTGCCGCTGCCGCCGCCTGTTCCACCAGGGCGGCGTTCTGCTGGGTGGTGGTGTCCATCTCGGTGATGGCGACGTTGACCTGTTCGATGCCCTGGCTTTGCTCCTGGCTGGCCATGGTGATCTCGTTCATGATGTCGGCCACCTGCTGCACCGAATTGACGATCTGCTGCATGGTGGCGCCGGCATCGTCCACCAGGCGGCCGCCCGCATCCACCTTCTGCACCGAATCGTCGATCAGTGCCTTGATTTCCTTGGCAGCGCTGGCCGAGCGCTGCGCCAGGTTGCGCACCTCGGAGGCCACCACGGCGAAGCCGCGCCCCTGCTCGCCGGCGCGCGCCGCTTCCACTGCCGCATTCAAGGCCAGGATATTGGTCTGGAAGGCGATGCCGTCGATGACGCCGATGATGTCCACGATCTTGCTCGAGCTTTCCTTGATCGATCCCATAGTGCTGACCACTTCGCCCACCACCTGGCCGCCGCGCTGGGCGAATTCGGCGGCGGACACTACCAGTTGGTTGGCCTGGCGTGCATTGTCCGCATTCTGCTTGACGGTCGAGGTCAATTCCTCCATCGAGGAGGCGGTTTCCTCCAGGCTGGAAGCCTGCTGTTCGGTGCGCGAGGACAGGTCCAGGTTGCCCGCCGCGATTTCGGCCGAGGCGGTGGTGATGGTGTCGCTGCTGTTGCGCACCGCGCCCACGGTGCGGGTCAGCGCGTCGACCATTTCTTTCAAGGCGCTCAGCAGGCGGCCCGTTTCATCCTTGCGGTTGACGGAAATATGCGTGCTCAGATCGCCGCGCGCAACCGTTTCGGCCAGGTCCACCGCTTCGTTGATCGGCACCGTCACCGAGCGCGTGATCAGATAACCGCCAACCGCCGAGAGCAGGGTGGCCAGCACCAGCATGCTGATCATCATGATGGTGGCATCATGGGCCGCCGCTGCCGCCGCCTGGCCGTCCTCCGCCATCAGCTGGCTCTGATACTTGAGGATGGCGTCCAGGCGCTGGAAATACGCTGTCTGCGCCGGGATCACTTCCTTGAACAGATACTGGATGGCGCCATCGCGGTTGCCGTCCAGGTGCAGCTTGGTCGCCTGGTCGCGCTTTTCCGCATAGACGGCGTAGTCGGCGCGCTGCTCCGCGAACAGCTTTTTGGCTTCCGGCCGCACCAGGATTTTTTCCAGCTTGTTGGCGGCTTCCGCGCCGACGCGCTCGGCCTCCGTCATGCTCTCGAGGAAGCTGCGCGAGCTGCCGTTATCGTGGGCCAGCATGGCGTTGCGCAGCGACTGCGCGCCGCGATTCGAATAGCTGCGCATATCGTTGGTCAGCGTGACCTTGACGTAGCGGTCGTTGACGATGCGGTCGGTGAGCGAACTGGTATGGTAGATGCTGGTAAGCCCGCTGAAGGACATGATCAGCATGATCACGATGGTCAGCGCGAAGCCGATCGCGAGGCGGGCGCCGATTTTCATATTGGACAGGTTCACAAAACCTCCCGTTTGCAGTGGTGGGTGTTAAAAACTGTGACGGATGCCGGTTGCCGCGCTGCTTGCGCGCGGCTTGCCGCTGACCCGGTCAGTCATGGCCAGCACATACAGCTCGCTGCGTTTCGAAGCCGGGTATAGATAGCCCAGGGTGGCCGTGGCGCGCGTGCGTTCGGGGCCGAACAGGCTGCCCTCGCGCCGCGTATTGGCATAGCCGAACAGCACCGATCCCGGCCCTTGGCGCGAACTCAGGCCGACGCTGGCGACGCGGTCGTTCATGTGCAGGCCGGTGGGCGTGTCGTTGAAGGTGCGCTGGAAAGTGGCGTACAGCTTGACGGCCGTGAAGTCGTAGGCGATGCCGCCGAAATAGGCGCGCTGGTTGTCGACGGCGGCGTAGTTGATGGGCGCGCGCATGGCGTCGATGATGGGATTGCCCTGGTTCGGATTGCTCTCCCGCACGCGGTGCACAAAGGCTGTCAGGGCCAGCGGCCCGCGCGTGTAAAACACATTGGCCGCGATATTGTTCATGCCCGCCAGTCCCTGGCGCTCGCCGGGCTGGAAATGCACGCTGGCCTTCAGGCCCTTCACTTCCGGCGTAGTGTAGGCGATCTGGTTGCTCCAGCCGCTGTCGCCGGCGCTGCTGGGCGTCCAGTTGCGCGCGCCCAGCGGGCCGGAGGGAATATACGAGTGCAGCATCAGCGGCGAAAACGTGAAGGAGTTGCCGAAGGGGTTGAACTGCACATTCGACAGGAAGTTGGGCGCCGCGGCGCGGCCGAACATCAGGCGGCCGAACGGGCCGGCCAGGGCCACATTGGCGTCGCGCGAAAACATGGGATCGCCCGCGAAGCGTCCCGAGGCGCCGGTATCGACCAGGAAGGAACCGGTCAGCGCGAACTCGGCGCGCAGGCCGCCACCCAGGTCTTCGCGGCCCTTGAAGCCGAAGTAGGACGTCGTCATGCCGCCGCTGCCGACCACGTTGCGGCGCGTGGCGTCGCCGCTGTTGCGCAGCGTGCCGACATACGCATCGATCACGCCTACCACCGACACCTGGGTCTGGCCCTGCGCCGGAACAGCGAGGGTGCAGAACGAGCATGCGGCCAGCAAGGGTAGACGCGTCATGGCTGCTCCGGGAGGAGTGGGCGAGCTACGATAGTAACCCTGTTTGCCGCTCAGCCGACGGCAAAACTGGCGCTTGTTGCACAAATGTGCAATCGGCCACAAGCTTGATATACTGTATGCATTCACAGTATCGAAATCCTGCCTTTGACCATGCCTGCCGCGCGCCGCATTGCCCACCTCGACATGGACGCTTTCTATGCGTCGGTGGAGCTGCTGCGCTATCCCGAACTGCGCGGCCGGCCGGTGGTGATCGGCGGCGGCTCCGGGGCGCAGCCGCGCCAGCTGGCCGACGGCACGCGCCAGTTCGCCCTGCTGCGCGACTATGTGGGACGCGGCGTGGTCACCACCTCGACCTACGAGGCGCGCGCCCTCGGCGTGTTTTCCGCCATGGGCATGATGAAGGCGGCGGCGCTGGCGCCCGAGGCGGTGCTGCTGCCCACCGACTTCGATTCCTACCGCCGCCTGTCGCGCCAGTTCAAGGCGGCCGTGGCCAGCATCGCGCCGCAGATGGAAGATCGCGGCATCGACGAAATCTATCTCGATCTGAGCGAAGTGGCGGGCGAAACGCGCGCGCTGGCGCAGCGCATCAAGCAGGCGGTGAAGGAAGCCACCGGCCTGTCCTGCTCCATCGGCATTGCGCCCAACAAGCTGCTGGCGAAAATCTGCTCGGACCTGGAAAAGCCGAACGGGCTGACCATCGTCTCGCACGAGGATGTGCCGGCCCGCATCTGGCCTCTGCCGGTGCGCAAGATCAACGGCATCGGCCCCAAGGCCACGGAAAGACTGGCCACGCTCGGCATCGAGACCGTGGCCCAGCTGGCCGCCGCCGAAGCGCATCTGCTGCAGGAGCACTTCGGCCTGAATTACGCCGAGTGGCTGCGGCGCGTCGCCCATGGGCTGGACGAGCGTCCGGTTGTGACCAGTTCCGAGCCGAAGACCATCAGCCGCGAAACCACCTTCGAACGTGATCTGCATGCGAAGCAGGACCGCGCCGCGCTGTCCGAGATTTTCACCGCCCTGTGCACGCGGCTGGCTGCGGACCTGCTGCGCAAGCGCTGCATCGGCCGCACGGTGGGCATCAAGCTGCGCTACGCCGATTTCCGCACCGTGACGCGCGACGTGACGCTGCCGCATGCCACCGCCGATGCCGCCGCGATCCGGCGCGCCGCCGGCGAGTGCCTGCGCCGCGTGCCGCTGGAGCAGCGCCTGCGTTTGCTGGGCGTGCGCGTGAGCGCCTTGAGCAGCATGGACGAGGCGCCGGCACAGCGCGCCGCCGTGCAGGGCGAGCTGTTCGCCAGCCTGTAAAAGCCGGTAACAAATACTTGCTAATTTTGCTTGTAAATCATGCATAATGCCTGCGCGAGCCGGCGTGGACCGGCTGCACCACGGGAAGACGAATGCACTGGAATACTGACGAGGCCAGGACCGCGCGGAATTGGCCCTGGCTGGGCGCGATCGCCCTCTTGCACCTTGCGGCCTTGCTGGCTTGGCGCCCCACCATGCAGCTGCATGCGCCGCCAGCCATGATCTGGGCCCAGCCCTTGAGCATGGGCTTGATGCGGCCGCCGCCCGATCTCGCGCCCACGCCCCCGGATCCACCGAAAACGCGGCCCGCTGAGTCCAGGGCGCGGCCATTGCGGCCGCAGACGGCCATCCGGCCATCCGCCGCCGTACCGGCAGAAACCGCGCCGCAGGCCATCACCCTGCCGGCGCCGCCGGAGGAGCGGACGCCGCCTGCGGCGCTGCCCGCCGATCCCTTTGCCCAGCCGGCGGCGCCCGCCGAAACGCTGGCCGAGCGCGCGCGCCGCGCCGCCGCCGGCATCGACAAGCAGCTGCGCAAGGAAAGCCTGAACGAGGCCGACCGCGCGCCGCCGCAAGAGCCGGAACTGGCGCGCAAAATTGGCGAGGCCTACAAGGAGCGCAGCTTCGGCATCGTGTGGGAAAGGCGTTTCCCGAACGGCGAGGTGCTGGCCAAGATCCGCACGCCGATCTACACCTACTGCATCCGCCTCAAGCGACGCTATGACGGCACGGAGCAGACATTTATGGTGACGTGTCCAAACTAGGCCATGTAAAATGTCGATCCCCAAGGATTAAGATCAACAAGGCAAGCAAAACTTATGTGGTTTAAGAATCTACAGATTTATCGTCTGCCCGCTCCGTGGGCTTACACTCCCGAACAACTCGAAGAAGCACTCCGTCCGCATGCATTCACGCCGGCCAGCAGCAATGAGCTGATGCGCCAGGGCTGGGATACGCCGCGTCCGAACGGTGGCCTGGTCCACGTCGTCAACAAGCAGATGCTGATCCTGCTCGGCACCGAGAAAAAGCTGCTGCCGTCCACCGTGATCAACCAGGTGGCCAAGGCGCGCGCCGCCGAGATGGAAGAACAGCAAGGTTTCGCTCCTGGCAAGAAAGCCATGAAGGAACTGAAAGAACGCGTGGCCGACGAATTGCTGCCGCGCGCCTTCACCATCCGCAGCAATGTGTGGACCTGGATCGACCCGGTCAACGGCTGGCTGGTGGTCGATGCCGCCAGCCCGGCCAAGGCCGATGACGTCATCAAGCTGCTGCTCAAAGCCGTCGACCGCATGCCGCTGGAAAGCCTGCGCGTGCAGCGTTCCCCGGTGGGCGTGATGACCGCCTGGTTGCAGGAAGACGAGGCGCCGGCCGGCTTCACCATCGATATGGATACCGAACTGCGCGCCACCGGCGAGAGCAAGGCGGCAGTGCGCTATGTGCGCCACTCGCTGGAGCCGGAAGAAGTGCGCCGCCACATCGCGGCCGGCAAGCAGTGCACCCGTCTGGCCATGACCTGGGACAGCAAGATTTCCTTCGTGCTGACCGAGTCGCTGGCGATCAAGGGCGTCAAGCCGCTCGACGTCATCAAGGAAAACGAATCGTCCACCCGCAACGATGAAGAACGCTTCGACGGCGACTTCATGCTGATGACCGGTGAGCTGAGCAAGCTGCTGGCCGACGTGGTGGAAGCGCTGGGCGGCGAAGCGACGGCGTAAATCCCGCCGCCGCCTTCCCCTGAACAGGCCCGCAATGCGGGCCTGTTTGCTTATCGGGCCACGCCCAGCGCCTTGAAGATGGGCAGCAGGAATTCGCCGAATTTGCCGGCGCGCCGCTCCAGTTCCGCCAGTTGCTCCTGGTCGGATTCGGCTGCCTTGCCTTCGATCAGTATGCGTTGTCCCAGGCTTTGCAGGATGCCGTTGGCGAAATGCGCCCAGTCTTGCGGTGTGCGCTGGCCATCCTGGTACGCAAGGAGGAAAAGCTGATGGAAGCGGTCAGCCGTGACGGCGCTGCCGGTGACCGGCGAAGCCAGGGCGCTTTGTTCCAGCCCTTCCGCCGCCAGCTGGCACAGCTTGCGGTTCAGCTTATCGGTCAGCGGCCGGGCGCGGGCGATGCTGTCTTCGTCCTGCACGGGCTGCACCTGCAAGGTGCCGGCCAGAATGAACAGCGCTTGTATGACCTCACTCAGCGTCACGCCCTGCGCTTCGCAGGTGCGCGCAATCTGTTCCACGCTCTTGGGCTGATAGTCGGCCAGACAATCGATTACCGGACGGTAAACGCGCTCGTGCAGATCGACCTCGCCGCGCGCGGTATTGGCCTTCAGTGACAGCAAGTGGCGTGGAATGGCCAGGAGCATGCGCTGGGCCAGCCATTTTTCGCGCTGCGCCTGCTGGCTGAGCTGGCGCGCGCCATGCACCCAGTAGTCGCGGCGGAAAGTCTGGTTGACCAGGAAATCGCGCACGGTTTGGCGCAGCGAGGGGTCTGCGATTTCGTCCAGAATTTTGGACTGCTCGGGACTGAAGTTGGCGACGTCGATATGGTCCATATAGTGGGCCGAGCAGGCGAAATTCAGCTTGGCCGGTTCCAGCCATTTCGTCATGGACGAGAAGGACATGGGCAGCCAGTCGCGGTTGAAATACTCATGCGCCAGATAACTGCGGTCCAGCTTTTTCATGCCCTCGATCTTGGCCGCGATCTGCGGGTTGGCGGCGAGGAAGGCGGGTTCGCTGCTCAGCAAGCGTTCGGCAAACTGCAGCGCATCGTTGATGCGCGGCGCGATGCCCTTGCCGGGCGCCCCCATCACCTGGCTGTACTCGGTCAGCAGGTCGCGCATGGGTACCATGGCGGCCCAGCCAGGCTGGGTGTTGTAGCTGATGTAGAGCACACCGCCCAGCTTCAGCTTGCGCCGGATGAAGTCGACGATGACGGCGCGGTTCTCGTCCGAGATCCAGGTCCAGATGCCGTGCAGGCCGATGCTGTCGAAGTCGGGCAGGTCCTCGCGGCGGCAGAATTCGGCGAAAGCCTGGTCGTACAAATGGGCTTGTGCGCCGGAGGCGCTGGCCAGCTCCTGGGCAAAGCCGGCCTGGGAGGGATTGAAGTCGGTGCCATACCAGGCGCAGTCCGAACTGGCGGCGTGGATATTGATGCTCATGCCCTGGCCGAAGCCCAGTTCGCAGCAGGTCCGCACCTCAGGGAATACCAGGCCGGCGTGGAGAAAAGCCAGCCGCGCCCGCATTGGACTCAGTTCGGAATACGTACCATAGGTATAAGCGATATCGGCGACATAGCCGGCAGACCAATCGGGCATGGCAACTCCTGTGAAAGTGGTTGATGCGAAGACCGGTGTTTAAATTGGTTGTCGAATATATATTGAATTATGCGGAGCTGGCGTACGGTAGGCGAAAAAAAACACCGGCTGCGCGCTGGCGGCCGGTGTCTGTTGGCTTGCTAGTGTCTTACAGCGGCTGGAACACGCCGGCCGCCTTGTTCTTCTGCACATTGTCCCAGGCGAAGATCTGGCCGTTCATGGCCACGTACACGCCGGCCGGCAGGGTTTGCGCCACGGCGCAGGCAAAGCCCATATTGAAGAAGGCATCCGAGTTGTCGATCTCGTAGGGGATCATGGCGCCGGTCAGCACGATGGTCTTGCCCAGATTGGCCGGGCCGAGCACGGCGGCGGTTTCCTTCATGGTGTCGGTACCGTGCACGATGACGATGGCTTTCTCGGACGCGGCGCGGCAGGAAGCCAGCACGCGTTCGCGGTCGCCATCCTGCATATCGAGCGAATCGAGCAGAGGCAGCTGCTCCACCTGCACGCCGACGGTGATGCGCGCGCGCGCGATGGCGGCAGGCAGGTGGCTGTCGGAGAAGCCCAGGATGCCGTTCAGTTCATTGTAATGCTTGTCGAAAGTGCCGCCGGTGGCGATGATGCGCAAGGTCATGGTTCTGTCATCTAAAGGTTGCAAAATGCGACAATGATAACGTGAAGCCCGCCGCCTGTGCGGCCGGGCCACCGCAAAAAAACTTTGCCGCCGTGCTCTGGCAAAGTGAGGCATCGTTGAGTACACTGGATTTTTTGCCAAGCTCCCGTCCCATGAAAGCGCTCGCACCCGGCACTGTGATTTTCCACCGCCATCGCGGTTATGGCGTGATCACGGCCGTCAATTTGCTGACCGGCTGGATCGCCGCCCGCTTCGGCAGCGAGTCGCGCACGCTCGACCTGAATTTATCCACCGACGAAGTGCAATTCGCCGACGGCGAAGCGATCCTGTTCCGGCGCGCGCCGCCCGACCGCATGCCGCACGCGCGGCTCATGGCCATGGTGCGCGAACTGCACCGCGCCGGCTATCAAAAGCTCTACCTATACTCCTGGCCCAAGCCCTCCGGCCTGCACTGGCGCTGGCATCTGTTCAGCGGCCCGCGCGACTGGATGCAGCGCTCCTGGCGCGAAGGCTGGTACGGCTCCGGCGCCGACTACAACGTCAACCCCGTGATGGGCTGGGGCGATAAGCCCGGCGCCAGCACGCACGAATTGATCGATGCCCTGGCGCGCTTCGACCCGCAAGGCCTGGCCCAAGCCCTGGGCCGCGACGAAGACCACAGCGCCTGGTTCGAGCAAGTCTGCGATGCCCTGCTGCCCGGCTATATGTACAGCCTCGACATGCAGCGCCCCGAAGGCGGCCCCTTGCTGGACGCGCCAACTGTGCCCGTCATTCCCGTGCGCGCCACCTTGCCGCCGTACAGCGGCCCCGACATCGGCTGGCCGCCTGGCTGGCACGGTTTATGGAGCAAAGTCCACGTCCTGCCCGCGCGCCGTCCCGACTTCAGCGGCATTCCCGAAACCTGAACGCCCCACCTGACACCAGGGTGGACATTGTTTGCGCTGGATCAAACGGGTGGGCGGTGGTAGCCGGGGTTGAGGATGGTTTGGCAGCGGCCTTCTGCAAAGTCGAGCAGGTTTTGGAAGGCGTGCTGGAAGTACAGCTCGTAACTGTCTTTTTCGACGTAGCCGAGGTGGGGCGTGGCGAGGACGTTGGGCATGCGCAGCAGCGGCGAGTCGGGCGGCAGCGGTTCGGTGGTGAAGACGTCGAGCGCGGCGGCGCCGGGATGGCCGGCCTGCAGGGCGGCTTCGAGCGCATCATCAGCGACCAGCTCGGCGCGGCTGGTGTTGACGAACAGGGCGTCGGGCTTCATCAGCGCCAGGTCGGCGGCGGTGACGATGCCGCGCGTGGCCTCGTTCAGGCGCAGGTGCAGGGTCAGCACGTCGGCTTCGGCGAAGAAGGCTTCGCGCGTGGCGGCGGCGCGCTGGCCGTCGGCAACGGCGGCTTGGCGGCTGGCCTCGCTACCCCAGACCAGCACGTCCATGCCGAAGGCGCGCGCATAGCCGGCGATCAGCTTGCCGATCTTGCCATAGCCCCAGATCGCCAGGGTGCGGCCCTTGAGCACCGTGCCGATGGTGTTGAAACGCTCATTGGTGGAGACGGTCTGCCACTGGCCTTCCTTGAGCCGCGCGGCATATGGGACCAGCTTGCGCTGGGCGGCCATGATCAAGGCCCAGGTCAGCTCGGCCGGGGCGGTGGGCGAGCCGATGCCTTCGGCGATGGCGATGCCCAGCTCGGTGGCGGCGTCGACGTCGATGTGGCCGCTGACCTTGCCGGTCTGGGAAATCAGTTTCAGATTCGGCAGTTTGCTGAGCAGGGCGCGGTTGAAGCTGCTGCGCTCGCGGATCAGGACCAGGGCGTCGAAGGGGGCGAGGCGGGCGGCCAGCTGGCCCAGGCCGCGGCTGGAGTTGGTGAAGACTTTGACGTCGTGTCCATTTAACAACTGAAAACAGTCGAGTTTCCGAACAGAATCTTGATAATCGTCAAGTATCGCAATTTTCATGGTTTTTAGCGCTTTTTCAGGGGCAGGAAGTAGGGAATTAACGGGTTTGTCAAAAACAGGAATAGCCTACTACTTTGGTCGACAATTATTCCTACATTTTTGTCTGTGCGGGCCATGGACGGGTGTACAATCGGCCCACCTTTGGAACTCAGCATTGGGTTCCCGCAACAGATGTTCCATCAGCCCGGCTATCCTGACCGGGTTGCGCGCCCTCGAGAAATCGGGCGCTATCGACATGACCGCCGTATCGCCGAAGCATTTCGAATGACTTTCCGAGCGCAAGCTATCAGCTGACGACGATCCTGCCGTGCCGGGACAAGACCAGAATTCTTTATTGGCATTGGAGGTACTATGAATCAGCCCGTTATGGGAGGCGTTGCAACAGTGAACGCGCCAGCTTACATCAAACAGCAAAAGCTGATCAATTGGGTCGCGGAAATCGCCGCCCTGACCAAACCAGACCGCATCTACTGGTGCGACGGTTCGCAGGAAGAGTACGACCGCCTGTGCGGCGAAATGGTCGCCGCCGGCACCATGAAAAAGCTGAACCAGGAAAAGCGTCCGAACTCTTACCTGGCCTGCTCCGATCCGACCGATGTGGCGCGTGTGGAAGACCGCACCTTCATCTGCTCGAAAACCAAAGAGGAAGCTGGTCCAACCAATAACTGGATGGACCCGACCGAAATGCGCGGCACCCTGAACGGCCTGTTCGACGGCTGCATGGTCGGCCGCACCATGTATGTGGTGCCGTTCTCGATGGGCCCATTGGGTTCGCCGATCGCCCACATCGGCGTGGAGCTGTCCGACTCCCCCTACGTGGCCGTGAACATGCGCACCATGACCCGCATGGGCAAGGCCGTGTACGACGTGCTGGGCACCGATGGCGAGTTCGTGCCTTGCGTGCACACCGTGGGCGCGCCGCTGCAAGCCGGCCAGAAGGACGTGGCATGGCCATGCAATCCGACCAAGTACATCGTGCATTATCCTGAAACGCGCGAAATCTGGTCCTTCGGTTCCGGCTACGGCGGCAATGCGCTGCTGGGCAAGAAGTGCTTCGCGCTGCGCATCGCTTCGAATATGGGCCACCAGGACGCGCAGAACGGCGGCGCCGGCTGGCTGGCCGAGCACATGCTGATCCTGGGCGTGGAATCGCCGGAAGGCAAAAAGCATTACGTGGCAGCGGCCTTCCCATCGGCCTGCGGCAAAACCAACTTCGCCATGCTGATTCCGCCCGCATCGTTCAAGGGCTGGAAAGTCACCACCATCGGCGACGATATCGCCTGGATCAAGCCGGGCAAGGATGGCCGCCTGTACGCCATCAATCCGGAAGCGGGCTACTTTGGCGTGGCACCGGGCACCAACACCAAGACCAACTCGAACTGCATGTCCTGCCTGGGCGAGAACACCATCTTCACCAACGTCGCGCTGACCGACGACGGCGACGTGTGGTGGGAAGGCCTGACCAAGGAAGTGCCTGAGCACCTGATCGACTGGCAAGGCAAGGACTGGACGCCAGCCGCCGGCACCAAGGCAGCGCACCCGAACGCGCGCTTCACCGTGGCTGCGACCCAGAATCCAGTGATCGATCCGGCCTGGGACGATCCAGCCGGCGTGCCGATCTCCGCCTTCATCTTCGGCGGCCGCCGCTCCACCACCGTGCCGCTCGTCACCGAAGCGCGCAACTGGGTGGAAGGCGTGTACATGGCTGCGACCATGGGTTCCGAAACCACCGCCGCCGCCGCCGGCCAGATGGGCGTGGTGCGCCGCGATCCGTTCGCCATGCTGCCTTTCATCGGCTACAACATGAGCGACTACTTCCAGCACTGGCTCAACCTGGGCAAGAAGCTGGGCGACGCCGGCGCCAAGCTGCCGCAGATCTTCTGCGTCAACTGGTTCCGCACCGACGAAAACGGCCACTTCGTCTGGCCAGGCTTCGGCGACAATATGCGCGTGCTGAAGTGGATGCTGGAACGCGTGGAAGGCCAGGCTGGCGGCGTGGAAAACGTCTTCGGCACCACCCCGCGCTACGGCGATCTGAATTGGGATGGCATCCCGTTCACCGCGGAAGAATTCGAAACCATCACCTCGATCGACAAGGATGCATGGCGCGAAGAACTGAAGCTGCATGCCGAACTGTTCGAGAAGCTGGCTTACCACCTGCCGCAAGAACTGAAGGACACCAAGGCCGCCATCGAGCAGCGCCTGAACGCCTGATTCTGCAAGCCGTCCCGGTTTGATGAGATGCCCCGCCATGTGCGGGGCATTTTTTTATGGGCCGTTGTAGAATTCTTCGGGTGAAAATTCTTCTGAAGAGGTCAGCATGGCTGACCTGACACTCGACCGCGCCCTGGTCGATACCTCCGATGGCCCGCTCCTGTTCGTCGCAGCGGGCCGCGCCCCGGACACCGAGTTTGCCCAGGGCGCGCACCAGCATTCGCGCGGCCAGCTTTTCGGCTCGCTGCAGGGCTTGCTGTCGGTCGGCATCGAGAGCGGGGTGTGGGTGGTGCCGGCCATTCATGCCGTGTGGCTGCCGCCCCATCACGTGCATTCAGTGCGCTCGCACGGACCCTTCAACGGCTGGAGCGTCTTTATCGCCGAAGCGGCCTGCGAAACCCTGCCCAAGCATCCCTGCACCCTGCGTGTATCCGGTCTGCTGCGCGAAGCGGTGCTGCGCGCCGGCACCTGGCCATACGAGGAGCTGGATGGCGTGCGCGAGCATGTGGCCGCCGTCATCCTCGATGAAATCCGCCACCTGCCGGCCGAGACCTTCGGCCTGCCGCTGCCGAAGGATGCGCGCCTGCTGCGCATAGCGCGCGCCCTGATCGACAATCCCGCCGACGAACGCGATCGCGAGCAGTGGGCAAGCTGGGGCGCCGTCAGCACGCGCACGCTGAGCCGCCGCTTCGTCGACGAGACGGGCTTCAGCTTCACCGTCTGGCGCCAGCGCGCCCGCCTGATGCGCGCGCTCGAACTATTGGCGGCCGGCGAGCCGGTGACGCGCATCGCCATCGACCTTGGCTATTCCTCGGCCACGGCTTTCATCACCTTGTTCCGGCGCACGTTCGGGGCAACGCCCGCCGTCTACCGCGAGCGTCTGCAGCGCGGTGCTGCCGGCGATTGAAGCCGCATCTTCATTCATCCGCAGCCAGCAATTCCCTGCCTTGCTGAATGGCCTGCTCTTCGCTGGCCGCGAACTTCACCGCGAAGCCGAAAGCCTTGCTGGCCGTTGCCGCCACCAAGCGCATCGCAGCCGGAATAGGTTTCTCTCCTTCGACCACAATCATCCCGCGGCATAGCTGCCGCATGCGCTCCTTGACCTTCTTGAAGAAGAGCGCCTTCTGCTTGCGTTCCTCGGCCGTTTCATGTTGATGATCATCGTGCCGGTGATTGGTGATCAGAACGAAGGGCTGGTCTTGCGCGAGGAGCTGCTGGATTTGCTCCGTAACGGGGATGCTGGATTCCACCTCTTCCCTGATGTAGATGAATGGCGCTTGCGAGATATCGATGAACATGCTGACTTCCTGAAAAAAAGAACGTTGAAAAAGGCGGGCAAGGCCGGCTTGCGCACCATTGCCAGCATGGCGTTTATGCGAATTTGGCGCTCACGCGGATGCGCCAATGCGTAGCGCGCAGCTGCCATTTCGCACAGGCGGTGATCAAAAAAACGCTTGACACCGTATTCGGGACCGGTGCAGAATCCGTCCACTGATTTTTGTTCAACCCCAATTCTTAGAAAGGACGACCATGCCACGCACGGCTATCACATCGCAGCACACTCGATAGCCCTGAGCAGCGCGCTCGGGGCCAGGCAATATTGCCGCCCTGAGCCGGTCGTTCTTCTGACATGAACCCCGGTGAGGAAACTTGCTGGGGTTTTTTGTTTTCCAGAACCCCGGCGTAACGAAAGACGTTATGCCAATCAAACAAAGCCTGCACAAAGGCCTGGTGCCTGTGCACATCTATACGGATGACATTGATCATTCGGCCATCCAGCAACTGCTGAATATTTCGAACCTGCCCATCGTGCATCCGCACGTGGCAGCCATGCCCGACGTCCATGCCGGCATCGGCGCCACCGTCGGCAGCGTGATCCCGACGCGCGGCGCCATCATTCCGGCCGCCGTCGGCGTCGACATCGGCTGCGGCATGAATGCCGTGCGCACCACGCTGACCGCAAGCCAGCTGCCCGACAGCCTGGCCCGCGTGCGCAGCGCGATTGAAACGCTGATACCGGTCGGTTTCGAGCAGCATGCCTTCGACAAGGTGCGCGGCTCGGCCCATGCCCGCGTCGGCCGTCCGCTGAACGACCGCCTGGACCGCATCGTGGCGCGCCACAAAGGCATCATGAAGATGCAGCACAAGTTCGCGCAGACCTGGATCTGCCAGCTTGGCACGCTGGGCGGCGGCAACCACTTCATCGAGCTGTGCATCGACGAGGAGCAGCGCGTGTGGATCATGCTGCATTCGGGCTCGCGCGGCATCGGCAATGTCATCGGCCGCTACTTCATTTCCGCCGCGCGCAAGGAGATGATGCGGCATAAGGTGAACCTGCCGGACCGCGACCTGTCCTACTTCAGCGAAGGTTCGGAACTGTTCGACGATTACGTGGAAGCGGTGGACTGGGCCCAGGACTACGCCATGCTGAACCGGCGCGAAATGATGCGCCGCGTGGTGGCTGCACTGGAGCCGCACGTCCCGCCGTTCAAGCTCGATGGAGAGGCGATCAACTGCCACCACAATTACGTGGCGCAGGAATCGCACTTCGGCCACAAGCTGTACGTCACCCGCAAGGGCGCAATTTCGGCGCGCGAAGGCGAGCTGGGAATCATCCCCGGCAGCATGGGCGCCCGCAGCTACATCGTGCGCGGCAAGGGCAACGAGGAATCGTTCTGCTCCTGCTCGCACGGCGCGGGCCGCCGCATGAGCCGCAGCGAAGCGAAACGCAAATTCAACCGTTTCGACCTGGCGGAACAGACCCAAGGCATCGAATGCCGCAAGGATGGCGGCGTGGTGGACGAAATCCCCGCCGCCTATAAAGACATCGACCAGGTCATGGCGCACCAGTCCGACCTCGTCGAAATCGTGCACACGCTGAAGCAAGTCGTGTGCGTGAAAGGGTAAGCAATGAAGGTAAGCATCAAACTGCCGAAACCGCGCAATC
Organism: Massilia sp. BJB1822; assembly: GCF_013369485.1. Classification (GTDB taxonomy): domain Bacteria; phylum Pseudomonadota; class Gammaproteobacteria; order Burkholderiales; family Burkholderiaceae_D; genus Rugamonas. The sequence continues at coordinate 144,439 of NZ_JABWEB010000001.1, read as the reverse complement.
CGCTGGCCGTGTTGGCACGCCAGCGCAAGGCCGGCGGACACCAGCGCAACGAGCAATCGCGGCGTGAATTGAAACAGCAACTGCGCCGCCAGCTGGCGCGTGAGGAATAAGTAAATGCAATCTGCAATCATGTTGAACCAGGAGCAGGCAATCGATTTTCTGCTGCACGTGGCGATCACTCGTCCGGTATTCATGTGGGGGCCGCCGGGCATCGGCAAAAGCGCGCTGGTGCGCCGCTTCGCCGATGCGGTGGGCATGGAGTGCGTCTCCCTGCTGGGCAGCCAGTTGGCGCCGGAAGACCTGCTGGGCATCCCGCAGATCGACGGCAAGTGCTCGCGCTTTTTCCCGCCGGCGAACATTGTGCGCGACGAGCCCTTCGTGCTGTTCCTGGACGAGCTGAATGCGTCTTCGCATGAGATCCAGAAGGCGTTCTATTCGCTGATCCTGGACCAGCGCATCGGCGAGTACAGCTTGCCGAAAGGGACGGTCGTGATCGGCGCGGGCAACCGCGCCAAGGATGCGGCCATCGTCAAGCCCATGCCGTCGGCGCTGGTGAACCGCCTGGTGCACATCCACCTGCGTTCGGACCATCGCCAATGGCTGGCATGGGCGGCCGCAGAGGGCGACATCCATCCATGGGTGCTGGAGTACATCCAGCTGCGTCCCGACCACCTGTGGAGCGAGCCGCCGAAGCATGAGGAGCCGTTCTCCACGCCGCGCAGCTGGCATATGCTGTCCGATGCGCTGCATTCCTTCGGCGAGGAAACCGGCGACGATATGCTGGACGCACTCGCTTACGGCCTGCTGTCGCCGACCCATGCCGGCAACTTCAAGGGCTTTCTCAAGCAGCTGCGTCACAAGCACGGCCTGCACGCCATCCTGAAAGGTGAGCAGCACTGGCCGGACGCGCCGGGCGACCGCGATGTGCTGTACTTCCTGGCGCAATCCTTCCGCGCGCATCTGCTGAAGGAATTGCCGGAGGAAGAGGCGTCGGTGCGCAGCGCCCACCATGCCTTGTCGATCCGTGCCAAGGACATGCTGCGCGACCTGGCGCGCATCAGCGTCGAAATCGCGCAATCGATCCTGGGCGAGGATGGGCAAGGCCGCCGCCTGCCGGCCTGGTTCCTGGTCGAAGTGGCGCGCGACCTGCCACGCCTGGCTGGCCGCGGCCAGAAAGAGAGCGCATGAGCAAGGACAAGAGGCAGGATTCAGCGGCGCTGGCGCGCCAGGCCGGGATCGAGCAGGTACGCGCTCATCTCGTGTTGGGCGCCGTCGCCAAGGGCGGCCGGCTTTACGTCGACGAGCAGCAGCGTTTCGTGTCGGCGAAAGCCTGGCTCGCCGTTGCGCCTGATGGCAATGTGTGGCTGCATCCGAAGCGGCGCGCGCAGCCGGAGGAATGGGCACGTGTCATTGGCATCGTTCTTTCCTGCCTCGGTCTTGGGCTGGTGCGCCAGCGCGAACCCGCCGTGCTGTGGGAAGTTGCCAGCCTGGTGACTGCCATGCGCTTTTGCGCGGAACTGAAGCTGGGCGAGTTGCCGGAAGAATGGCGCCTGCCCGAATGCGAAGACGCCAGCACGGAAAGCCTGTTCCAGCGCTTCTGCATCGATGGGTGTCCGGAACCGTTGCAGGCATGGCATGCCGATATCACGGGAGGCGGGCAGCTGTTCGTCGCGCTCGATGAGAAGCCGCCGCCATGGCAGCGCAAGACACTCTGGCACGAACTGCTGGCAGACGGCATTGCGCGCGGCGTGGGCAGGGCGCTTGCCATCGCAGGCGGCGCGCCGGCGGAGCAGGCGCTTAAGCCGCACAGCCGCGAGCACCGCGCGCGCCGCCGCATGATGGATTGCTATCCCTTGCTCGGCGCGCTGGCGGCCAGCTTCGACCTGGAGAACGATATCCGCATCTGCCAGCAATACGATATCCGTGTTGCTGCCATTGATGTTGGCGCGCGCCGCATCTGGATCAATCCGGCGGCCGGCTTGGATGACGATGAAACATTGTTCGTGCTTGCCCATGAATTGCTGCATGCAGGCCTGAACCATGCATCACGGCGGCGCGGACGCGATCCCGTGCTGTGGAACGTCGCCTGCGATTTTGCGATCAACAGCTGGCTGATCGAGATGCAGGTCGGAACGCCGCCCGCCATAGGCCTGCTGTACGACGCCGCGCTGGCGGGTCAGTCCGCCGATGAAATCTACGACGGCCTGGCGTCCGATATCCGCCGCGCGCGCAAGCTGGCCACGATGCGTGGCGCCGGCCAGCCCGACCTGCTCGGCGAAGACAGCGGCAGCCAGTTCACCGATGCCGAGGAATACTGCCGCCGCGCGCTGGCGCAAGGCATGGACCGCTGGGAGCACGATGGCCGCCGCGGCACGGTGCCGGCCGGTCTGCTGGAAGAAATCCGCAGCCTGGCGCAGCCGCCGATTCCCTGGGACGCCCGGCTGGCGCACTGGTTCGACGAGCGTTTTCCGCCGCTCGAAATGCGGCGCAGTTATGCGCGGCCATCGCGCCGGCAGGGCGCAACGCCGGATATTCCCCGCCCATCGCTATGCAAGCCTCCCGAGGAGGAGCGCAAGAGCCGCGTCTTCGCCGTGCTGCTCGATACATCCGGCTCGATGGAACCGGCCATGCTGGGTAAGGCGCTGGGCGCGATCGCCAGCTATGCCATGGCGCGCGACGTCATCGCCGTGCGCCTGGTGTGCTGCGATGCTGCGGCCTACGACAGCGGCTGGGTCGAACCGGAAAACCTGCTGCACCGCTTCACCCTGCGCGGGCGCGGCGGCACCGTCCTGCAGCCGGGCTTCGACCACTTGCGGGACTTGGCAAACAAAGGGGAGTTGCCGGCACATGGCCCGGTGCTGGTGGTCACGGACGGCTGGTGCGAGGACAGGCTCGAAACCCGCATGGACCACGCCTACCTGATGGCCGATGGCCGCCGCCTGCCCTTCACCCCGCGTGGCGAAATTTTCCACGTCACGTCGTAGCCAATTGAGTCTGCCGGGTGGCCGTCCCATCCACCTTGGTGCCTGGCATTAATCTGTCATCGGACGGCTTATTGCGCTGGCTTGTGAGAAAGAGTGCATTTTTCTGTGTCGCGCTGCGGCTATGATAGGGAGCTTTGATAATTGACCTGTACCCATGCTGAAATTCTTTCCCGTCTTGCTGGCCTGTCTGGCCCTCGCTCCCCATCCATCGGTATACGCCGACGCCAACTGGCCCGTCTTGCCTTTGAGCGCGGATGAGACGGCGGCCATTGCTCAAGCACAGGAGCTGGGCCGGGAAATCTTCCTGCATGATCAGGCCGCCGCCTTGGTTTCCGATGAGGTCGTCAAACTGACGGCCGCCAGAGCGCCGCGCGGCATGCAGGGATGGGTCACGCAGCGTCATGGCCAGCAATTGGCGGTCACGTTTATTGCTACAGCTGCCGATGGCGGTTTTGAAGCGCTCTATCGTGGCATGGTGGCCGATGGCCGTCTGCTCGACAAAGTGGTGGAGTTGGCGCCGCCCCAGCCTTTGAGCGAATTTGAAGCCGCCGCCCTGGCGGCACGCAAGACGGCCGCTGCCTCCGGCTTCGCGCGCTGCGCAGCGCGTTACAACACCGTGGTTTTGCCTGGCGTGGCGGGTGGAGAGCGTCAATGGTCGGTCTATCTGCTGCCGGGTACTACGCGCAAGGATCTGGTGCCACTAGGTGGCAGCTATCGTGTGGAGACTGACTTCAGCGGAACAAAACTGGTCGCCATCCACCCCTATACGCGTAGCTGCCTCCAGCTGCAGCGGGAGCCGTCTGCGGTGGCCATGATGACTACCCATCTGCTTCATTCCGTACCGACCGATGTGCATGTCTATTGGCAGCTCTGGTCGCGTATGCCTCTTATCGTTGCTACCCAGCCGGAGGCGGTTTGGGCGCTCGCGGAGGGCAAGATTACCCTGATGAAACGAGGCGACAGCGCCCAGCAGACAAAGTAGCGCCTTCCATAGGTGGTTTGCCTGCTTTAAAAGAAAGCTTTGGCATATTTCGCACGCCTGTGCTAAAGTGATTTGCATGGATGCCCTGACCGCAAAAAGTGAAGCCACGTATACCGCCATCATTGCCGCCGGCTGCGAGATGGCGGCGGCCGAGGGCATCGGCAAGCTGTCGCTGGGCGAGATTGCCAAGCGCACCGGCATCAGCAAGAGCGGGGTGTTTTCCCGCGTCGGTTCGCTGGAAGCCTTGCAGATCGCGGTGCTGGACGAGTATGACCGGCGCTTTGCCGAGCAGGTCTTCCTGCCCACGCTGCAGTTGCCGCGCGGCTTGCCGCGCCTGACGGCCCAGGTCAGCAACTGGATCCGGCGCGCTTGCGACGAAGCGCTGAGCAGCGCCTGCCTTTACACGGCGGGCGCCTTCGAGTTCGACGACCAGGACGGCGGCGTGCTGCGCGACCGTCTGCAGGATGGCGCCTTGCGCTGGCGCGCTTCCATGCGCAAGACCATTCTGCAAGCGATGGAAGCCGGCCAGTTGCGTCCGGATACCGAGCCGGAACAGCTGGTGTTCGAGATTTACAGCCTGATCGTGGGCCTGGTACACGATGTGCGCTTCCTGCGCGACGCGGATGCTCCGCGCCATATGCAGCGCGCCTTCAACCGCTTGATTTCGACGTACAAAAGCTTCAACGACATGGAGTAAGAAGGCGGCCGCGGCCTGTTTTGCGGCCTTTTCTTTAATTAAATTTCGCACGCCTGTGCGAAATGGAGATTGAAAATGAGCATCCTGCTGCTGTTAATCCCTCTGGCCCTATACTTGGCCTACCCGCGTGGCCTGATTTCCGTGCTGCGTTCCCTCCCCAACAGTAACGAAGACTTCGTTTTATGAGGACCGCCATGCAAGAACCCATCGACTTTTACTTCGACTTCATTTCGCCCTACGCTTACCTGGCCACCACCCGCATCGACCAGCTGGCGGCGGCGCACGGACGCAAGGTGCGCTGGCGCCCGGTGCTGCTGGTGACGCTGTTCCAGGCCATGGGCAACCAGCCCACCCCGCTGGTGCCGCTGAAGTGGCGCTATGTGCAGCATGACCTGGAGCGCAGCGCGCGCGCCGCCGGCATTCCTTACCGCCTGCCGCCCGGTTTTCCCAAGCTGATGGTCGATCCCGGCCGCGCCATGCTGTGGATCGAAGAGCATTACGGCAGCGACAAGGCGGCCGCCTTCGCCCGCAATTGCATGCGGGCGTCCTTCGCCGACGGTGTCGACATCGATGACAAGGAAGTCCTGGCCGGCATTGCCGCCGCGTTGGGCGTGGAGCGCGCGGCGCTGCTGGCGGGCATGGGCGAAAGCGCCGTCAAGGCGCGCTTCAAGCAGGCGAGCGAGCAGGCGATGGAGCAGGGCGTTTGCGGCGTCCCCTTCGTGATTGCCGATGGCGAACCATTCTGGGGCAACGACCGCTTCGACCAGCTGGAAGCCTGGCTGGCCGCGCAGCGCCAGGCGGCGTAAGGCTTGCTTCAGCGCGCGGTGAGGGCCAGCAACTGCGCGCGCATCCAGGCATGGGCCGCCGTGCCGCTGTGGCGCACATGGTGATAGACCTTCAGCGTGTACGGCGGCAGCTCGAAAGGCGCCGGATAGATGGCCACCGGCGCCGAATCCTGCAAGGTCTGCGCCGCAAGGCGCGGCACCGTCATGATCAGCCGGGAGCGGGCGATGATGAAGGGCGCGGCCAGCACCGATGGCAGCTGCACCGCCACATCGCGCTGCAAGCCCTGGCGCTGCAAGGCCTTGTCGATGGTGCCGCTGGCATCGTTCCAGGGCGTGACCACCACATGGCGCGCCGCCAGGTACTGCTCCAAACTCAGACTGCCGCGTATCGTCGGATGTTTGTGGCAGGTAATCACCACGTACTCGTCGCTGAGCCAGTCGAAGCTTTCGATGCCGGGCAGGGGCTGCATCGGATCGTTTTCGTAGCCAAGCGCGAAATCGATGCGGCCCGCCGCTAGGTCCTCGGCCGGTTCGCCTCCCAGCGTATACACCACCTTGATGCGCAGGCGCGGCGCGCTGCGCTGCACGGCGGCGATCAGTTGCGGCAGGATAGCGAAAGCCGTGTAATCGGTGGCGGCGAAGACGAAGGTGCGCTCGCTGCTGGCGGCATCGAAGGCGGAAGCGTCGGACAGCCCGCGCGCCAGCAGTTCCAGCGCCGCCGCCAGCGGTTCGGCCATGCGCTCGGCGAAGGCCGTGGCCTGCATGCCGCTGCCGGCGCGCACCAGCAGCTCGTCGCCCAGCGTGGCGCGCAGCCGTGCCAGCGCATGGCTCAGTGCCGATGGACTCATCGCCAGCTCGTCGGCCGCCGCGCTCACCGAGCGGTGGCGCAGCAGGGCGTCGAAAGCCAGCAGCAGGTTCAGGTCGAGGCGGCGCAGGATGGGGTGCTGCATGATGTTCACAATTGGCTGAAATAAATGCAGCGCATGCATGGTTGGAATGCCCTAGTATAGGCACTTTCAGTCAAAGAGTTAAAGAGTCCTGAGCATGACTATCCATATCCGCGCCGCCGTCGAACAAGATTCCGCCCTGATCCTGCGTTTCATCACCGAGCTGGCCGTCTACGAGAAAGCGGGCGACCAGGTGGCCGCCACCGTCGACACCATCCGTTCCAGCCTGTTCGGAGCCGACAGCCCGGCACGCGCCCTGATCTGCGAAGTCGATGACGAAGCCGTCGGCTATGCCGTCTATTTCTTCAGCTACTCGACCTGGCAGGCAAAGAAAGGGCTGTATCTGGAAGACCTGTACATCTCGCCCGCCGCGCGCGGCGTGGGCGCAGGCAAGGGCATGCTGCGCCATCTGGCGCAAGTGGCCGTGCAGCAGGGTTGCGGACGTTTCGAATGGAGTGTGCTCGACTGGAACCAGCCGGCCATCGATTTCTACCTGTCGATCGGCGCGCAGCCGCAGGCGGAGTGGGTGCGCTACCGGATGGCCGATAGCGCCTTGCGCGATTTCGCTGCTGGCGCTTGAAAGCGCGCCAGCCGCCATAAGGCTTACTTCTTCTTCAGCAGCGGGCCGAGATACTTGCCGGTGACGCTGGCCGGATTGGCCGCCACGTCTTCCGGCGAACCGGCGGCGATGATCTGACCGCCGCCCGCGCCGCCTTCCGGACCCAGATCGACGATCCAGTCGGCCGTCTTGATCACGTCAAGATTGTGCTCGATGATGACCAGGGTATTGCCTTGGTCGCGCAGACGGTGGATCACCTTCAGCAGCAGGTCGATGTCGTGGAAGTGCAGACCGGTGGTCGGCTCGTCCAGGATGTACAGGGTGCGGCCCGTGTCGCGCTTGGACAGTTCCAGCGACAGCTTGACGCGCTGCGCTTCGCCGCCCGACAGCGTGGTGGCGCTCTGTCCCAGCTTGATATAGCCCAGGCCCACGTCGAGCAGGGTTTGCAGCTTGCGCGCGATGACCGGCACCGGCTTGAAGAATTCGTGCGCGTCTTCCACCGTCATGTCCAGCACTTCGGTGATGCTCTTGCCCTTGTAATGCACTTCCAGGGTTTCGCGGTTATAGCGCTTGCCGTGGCAGACGTCGCAAGGCACGTACACGTCGGGCAGGAAGTGCATCTCCACTTTCAGCACGCCGTCGCCCTGGCAGGCTTCGCAGCGGCCGCCCTTGACATTGAAGGAGAAGCGCCCGGCGCTGTAGCCGCGCTCCTTGGCCGCCGGCACGGTGGCGAACAGGTCGCGGATCGGCGTGAACAGGCCGGTGTAGGTGGCCGGATTGGAACGCGGCGTGCGGCCGATCGGCGCCTGGTCGACCGAGATCACCTTGTCGAAGTGTTCCAGGCCGCTGATACTGTCGTGCGGCGCCGGTTCCGTCTGCGAGCCGTACAGGTGGCGCGACAGGGCAGGGTAGAGCGTATCGTTGACCAGGGTCGATTTGCCGGAGCCGGAAACGCCGGTGACGCAGGTCAGCAGGCCGACCGGCAGGTCCAGCGACACCTTCTTCAGATTATTGCCGGTGGCACCGCTGATGCTGAGCTGGCGGTCCGGGTCGGGCTGGTGGCGCTTCTTCGGCACTTCGATTTTCAGCGCGCCGCTCAGGTACTGGGCCGTCAGCGACTGCTTGTTCTTCAGGATGTCCTTCAGCGAGCCGGAAGCGATCACGTCGCCGCCATGCACGCCCGCGCCCTTGCCCATGTCGACGATGTAGTCGGCGGTGCGGATCGCATCTTCGTCGTGCTCCACCACCAGCACGCTGTTGCCGATATCGCGCAGATGGCGCAGGGTGTCGATCAGGCGGTCGTTGTCGCGCTGGTGCAGGCCGATGGATGGTTCGTCCAGCACATACATCACGCCGGTCAGGCCGGAACCGATCTGCGACGCCAGGCGGATGCGCTGCGCCTCGCCGCCGGATAGGGTGTCGGCGCTGCGGTCGAGTGACAGGTAGTCCAGGCCCACATTGTTCAGGAAGGTCAGGCGCGACACGATCTCCTTGATCACGCGGTCGGCGATGTCCTTCTTCGCGCCTTTCAGCTTGAGCTGCTCGAAGAAGCTCAGCGTATCGCGCAGCGGCTTCTCGGCGATCTCGTAGATGGCCTTTTCCTGCTTGCCGCTGCCGACCTTCACGTAGCGCGCTTCCACGCGCAGGCGCGCGCCGTCGCAGGACGGACATTTCTTCTCGTTGATGAACTTCGCCAGCTCCTCTTTCACCGCCATCGAATCCGTTTCGCGGTAGCGGCGCTGAAGATTGTTCACCACGCCCTCGAAGGTGTGCTCCTTGATGACGGTCTTGCCGCGCTCATTCACATACGAGAACGGAATCGTGTTCTTGCCCGAACCGTGCAGCACCACGCTCTGCGCATTGGCCGGCAGCTTCTCGAAAGGCTCATCGATATCGAAACCATAGTGATCGGCCAGGCTGGTCAGCATCTGGAAGTAGAACTGGTTGCGGCGGTCCCAGCCCTTTACCGCGCCGGAAGCCAGCGACAGATTGGGGAAGGCGACAATGCGCTTGGGATCGAAGAACTCGATATGGCCCAGGCCATCGCACTCCGGGCAGGCGCCCATCGGATTATTGAAGGAGAACAGGCGCGGTTCCAGCTCCTGCAGCGAATAGCCGCAGGTGTTGCAGGCGAATTTATTGGAATACACATGCTCCACGCCGGTATCCATCTCATACGCCATGGCGCGGCCGTCGGCCAGGCGCAGCGCCGTCTCGAAGCTTTCGGCCAGGCGCTGTTTCAGCTCGGCGTTGACCTTTATGCGGTCGATCACCACGTCGATGGTGTGCTTCTCGGTTTTCTTCAGCTTGGGCAGCTCGTCCACTTCATAGATCTTGGCGTCGTGGGTGCCGCTCTGCACGCGGAAGCGCACGAAGCCCTGGGCTTGCATCTGCTCGAACAGGTCGACGTGCTCGCCCTTGCGGTTGGCCACCACTGGCGCCATGATCATCAGCTTGGTGCCTTCCGGCATGGCCAGCACGGCGTCCACCATCTGCGACACCGATTGCGCCGCCAGCGGATTGTCCGGATGGTCGGGGCAGTAAGGCGTGCCCACGCGCGCATACAGCAGACGCAGATAATCGTGAATCTCGGTCACGGTGCCGACGGTCGAACGCGGATTGTGCGAGGTGGCTTTCTGCTCGATCGAGATGGCGGGCGACAGGCCTTCGATCAGATCCACGTCCGGCTTTTCCATCAGCTGCAGGAACTGGCGGGCATAGGCCGACAGCGACTCCACATAGCGGCGCTGGCCTTCGGCATACAGGGTGTCGAAAGCCAGCGAGGATTTGCCCGAACCCGACAAGCCGGTGATGACGATCAGCTTGTTGCGTGGGAGGTCGAGATTGATGTTTTTCAGGTTATGCGTGCGCGCGCCGCGAATGCGGATCTGTTCCATTGTCTGTGCCTTGGTAGCGGTGGGCCAAAAACGGTGAACCTTGTACTATAGCCGGGTTTGCGAAACAACGCTGTGGGCAGCTTTGCGCTGCATCAGCTAGCGTCCGGCAAATACTGTATATAATACCAGTATTCAAAACCGCATGCTGGCGTCCGCCTCAAATTTTCCAGAGGCCGGCCGGCGGCGCTGACATATAATCCTTGTTTGCTTAATTTCACCGCAGGAGTAATACATGGCATCTGTCAACAAAGTCATCATCGTCGGCAATCTGGGCCGTGACCCGGAGATTCGCTACATGCCTAGCGGTGATGCCATCGCCAATATCGCCGTCGCTACCTCCTACAAGAGCAAGGACCGCAACACCGGTGAGCAGAAAGAGCTGACCGAATGGCACCGCATTTCCTTCTTCGGCCGCCTGGCTGAAATCGTGGGCCAGTACCTGAAAAAAGGTTCCTCCGTCTACGTCGAAGGCCGCCTGCAAACCCGCAAGTACACCGACAAGGATGGCGTCGAAAAATACGCGACCGACATCATCGCTGAAAACATGCAGATGCTGGGTGGCCGCCAAGGCATGGGCGGTGGCGACTCGATGGACGACGGCATGGGTTACGATGCGCCGGTCAGCCGTCCAGCACCGCGTCCGGCGCCAGCCCCGGCTCCTGCGCCACGCCCGGCAGCGCGTCCAGCGCCGAATTTCTCGGATATGGATGACGATATTCCGTTCTAAGACCTAGTAGTCCCTAATTTGTAAACTAAACCCTGTAGGTCGTTGATCTACAGGGTTTTTTTACGCAATTTTTGACAATTTCCTGAGGATTTATATAACCAAATATTTCCCTTTGCAAACTATAGGTTATTACTTGTCGGCGCGATATTCAGTAAAAACAGTTCGAGTTCGCTGTATTCAGCCGGGCTGAGACCATCACCAGGGGCTGAACCACTGCCTGGAGATTTGTTTATCCGCGCTCGACTAAACGATGCCGAGGCACGAAAGCGATAATGTTGCTCATAGTCATCAATGTTGCATATAATGTTTGTTAAGGTTTCAATTTTATTGATTACTTATATTTACGCACTATGACAACTTCCTCGGCGCCCGCCCAGGCCGGCGGTTATACCTATCAGTTTCAATACGCCTTGCTGCGGCTGTTTTCCAGCCTGTCCAGTGATGTTGTGGTCGGCATCGAAACGGAAGACGATATCGTCACCCATGAGTACCAAGGCTGTGAAATCCATATCGAGTTCAATCAGTCCAAGCTGAGCTTCCAGGACGGACATACGCCAATCGGTGACCGTAGTCGTAACCTTTGGCGTAGTCTAGAGATCTGGTTGAAGCTACAGCGCGACAACGTCAATACACACACCTCGGTCTCATTTGCGTTTGTCACTAATAAGGACGTTCCTCCATCCGATCTGGTTCATCAACTGGCATCGGCCACTAGTGACGCGGAGATCGCAAACGCGGTCCAACAGTTGCACGCTATTGCGCCGACGTTAACCGGGAAAGCCAAGGAAAGCGCCGAAAACGTTGTGCAGTACACCCAAGAAGAACTCTCCAATGTTGTTCGCAACCTGCGCCTGCTGGACGGCGCCGCAGTCGCCGGCGCTGGCAGTGTTGCGGAGCAGACCATCGCGCTCTTTCATCTGACCAAGGAGATGGAACCCCATGCTCAGGAAATCTACCAAGCGCTTTTGGGCAACCTGATCGATAAATGTCTCGCCGCATGGAACAGCAAACAGCCCGCTTTGATAAACAAACTTCCCCTTGCCCACCGCTTACAAGCGGAGAAGGATTGGCGTCGTCGATTGCGGCTGACTGAGCAGCCGTGGGTGAATCATGATCTCAAAGAATATTTATCGCGCGATCGCTCCTCGCTTTTCTTCCTCAAGCAAATTGAACGTTTAGAAGTGCAAGAAAAACTATGGACCCGGGCCATTGGGCACTATTGGGGGTATTACGCTGAGCGCTCACGTCTGCTGGGGATAGGCGACGTGCTGCCACAGGACTTCGATGCCCGCGATAGCCATCTATTTGAACGGTGGCAAGGCACCGTGGACAACATGGAGATCAGCGCGCTGGACGATGTCTCTGATGTCGAGAGCGCCGAAGACAGCGACGCAGCACAACGGAAGCTTGCCCGCGCGATCTATATGGACACTATCGACGGCAAATACTGCGCTCCCCTGGGAGACCAATCCACCCAAAATCCTTATTTCACCAGCGGGAACTATCACTATCTGGCCAACCGGCCGAATACGCCAACATTCGTTTATTGGCACAAAGCATTCAAACCAGAGGACGACGCATGACTACGTCGGGCTACATCGACCACAACCTAATCCAGAACTCGGCATTGTCTTGTTTTTTGCTGACATCGTTTGTCAAGCAATATGAGGACACTGCACCCGATTCGCCGCCAGTCGAGCTGATGAAAGCCCTGTTGGTGCTCCCGCTGCTGTGGCACCAGGCCAGTTGCCAATCGATCCAAAAGCGCAATTTGGCGACACCGATGCACGCCGTGCTGCGGGAGACCCCTGCCATGTTGGTCGACTTCCGCAGGCGTGTCCAAGCCTATACCGGGCCGACGCTGCAAGGCTTAAATCTGGCTTGTGCCAGCGGACTGCTGGTCAAATCGGACGATCCGGTTCGCCCGGGATTTTCAACAAATTTCGATCGCTGGCCCAAGAACAGCAGGCCGACTGACGCGCCAGGCGACATGCTGCGCGCGATCGAACGCCTGGCTTGCTGGTTCAGCCTGGCGACCACTCCACAACTATATGCCCAGCTACTCAAGGATTAATCCATGCGCTGCATCATCGAGAAAATCGTTCTCTGGCCCCGTGATACCACCAAGCAGGTATTTAAACTAGAATTTTCCGCTGACAAGGTCAACGTCATCCACGGACGCAGCGGCACTGGCAAATCGTCAATCATCGCCATCGTGGATTACTGCCTAGGCGCGACCCGCTGCGCGATTCCTGTGGGCGTTATTCGCGACACTACAGACTGGTTCGGCATCTTGCTGAACCTGAACGGCAGGCAAGTACTTGTCGCCCGGCGATCGCCGGGTCTGGGCAAAGGCACCGAGGAGTTCTACATCGATCAGCAATTCAGCAGGCTGCCAGCGCTGATTCTGGGACATTACACGCTCCGCCAGTTCAAGGACGCCTACAATGCTATGCTGGGCTTGACCAATCTACCGATGACCACTGAGGAACAGACGGCACAAAATGAGGGGCGCCCTTCCTATCGCGATCTGGCTGCATTTAATTTTCTTCCTCAGCATATCGTCGCCAATCCCAACACCTTGTTCTACAAAGCGGACACCTACGAACATCGCGAACGCCTGCGTCGTGTGATGCCCTACGCGCTCGGGATCATCGATACCCAATACGTCGCCAATGAACGCGAACGCGCGCGGCTACAGCGGACGCTGGATGAAATCAACAAGAAGATTGAGTTGCTTGCGCAATCGCTGCTGCCATTGAAGACAGATGTAGACACACTCTGGATCGAGGCCAAAGAGATAGGCTTGGTGGTGGGCGACAGCCTGACGCTAGAGGAGCGAGTTACCGCCTTCGGTGAACTAATCACTATGCTGGAGCAGGACCGCATCGGCGAACGCTTGCAGATACCGGACTATGCACTGACCAACAGACGCTACAAGGAAGCTGTGGAAAGGGAAGCGCGGCTGCAAAAAGCAGTGGAACAAGCGCGCCGTCAGGTGCGTGGACTGGAGCAGCTTGCCAAGCAGGCACAGGACTTCCGCAGCGCGGTCAATACAGAACGTGACCGTGTTATCAACCTCGACTGGCTAAGAGACAGTGTGAGCAAGGGACATGCTTGTATCGCATGCGGTTCCGAATCCGATCAATTGAGTTCAGTGATTACCCACTTGGACCGAGAAGTAAATCAGGTTGAAGAACTGCAGGCAGCCTTGTTTGACAATCCGGTTGTAGATCGCGAGATCGAAAAAGCCAAAGCCCATCTGTACGAAACGGCCGAAGCTCTGCAACTGGCCCGCATGCAACTACTGCCGCTGGTACAGGTGGAGAATGCGGCCAAGAATTCGCTCAGTCGGGTATATCTGTTGCTCGGTCGGATGCAATCCACCATAAAATCCTTGAAAAAGGTCGGCAAGGATAGCGACCAAGAGAAACGTATCGCGGAGCTGAGCAAGCAACTGGAGGAGCTCGAAAAGTATTTTGAGAAGTCTGGCCGTGAGCTGCGCGAGCAATCCATCGACCACGAGATTTCGTCGCTCATCGCAATTTATGCGAACGGCTTCAAGCTTGACCAGCGTGGCAGCATCAAGCTCGATAAAAAAGAACTGACCTTGAGCTTCAGTCGCGGCAAGGCCAAACCGGAGTTCCTCTGGGAAGTAGGCAGTGGTGCTAACTGGATGGGTTACCACATTTCAGCCTTCATGGCGCTGCACGAATTCTTGTCCAGTACTCGCCGCAGCACCTTACCCGTTTTCAGTTTCCTGATTATCGACCAACCCAGCCAAGTCTACTTTCCTAGTGCCTCATCCGGTGCCAACGAACTAGACGGAGACGAAGAAACCGTCCACAAAATTCTAGCCGAGCGCGACGTTGACGTACTCGCTACGAAACGCATTTTCGCCATGCTGGACCTCGCAATGGAGCGCTCTAAGCGCCAATTCCAGGTCATTGTCCTGGAGCACGCGGATCGCACCATTTGGGGTGAATACGACATGCACGAAGTCGCGAAATGGAAGCACGAGGGTGAGGGCCTGATTCCTTCGGAGTGGTTGAACTAACAGCATCCGCAATGGCTCGTGCCTCCGGTCAAAACCGATGCATGAATCGGATTGGTCAAGCTAACGCCAAGTCTTGTTCTACCTCACTTTACGCCAACAAAAGAGCAGCCTCTCAAACGTATGTGTTGAGTACGACATCCTGGCGGACTGACTAGAGGCATTGTATTGACAGGCTTTCTCCGTTGTTTACGTTGCTCTATTGTGCATAACCGTTCTTATACCAGCTAGCTGAGAGTCATGAGCAACGCCGCGCAAGCCATTGGTTTGCGCGGCGTTCTCTTTTTTAATTTCTCAGTATGCTCCGAAGAGCCGATCCAGGGCGCCTTGAATTTCAAACTGATATGTGCTGGCTGACGCGACATTGACTTTGAGCTCGCTGAGCGGGATGGCACCAAGCTGTGGGGTGTCCATGACATGATCCTCGCCGTTGACCGCGATGATGGGAAACAGGTCTGGCGGAAGCGCCACCGATGGAAACGCCGATAAGGGACGGAGCGGAACAACAATTCTCGTTGCTAAGCCACTGATCACATTGCTTTGCACATCGACGAGGTAAGGGATATTGCGGTGGTTCTTGCCCGGATTGGCGAAAATGTCGAAGCGGCTCATCAGAAAGATCGCCACTCTTCAAGTGCCAGACCTTCCTCCTCCACCCGCCGGTTGTAGGCCACCAGAAAGTCAGCATGCTCTTCATTCCATTGCCGCTCCTGACGTAATTGAATCTCCTCGCGTAAGCGTTGCTCGCAGACTTGTGAGATGTTAATGCCAAGGCTCTTCGCAGCTTGGTATACATCCAGCGAGAGCGTGATATTGGTTGCTTTTTTTGCAGCCAGCTTTGATGGGAGCGGAGAAATTTTCATGATGATCCAATGCGCATCAGGAATGTGGAAATGCAATGCGTATTGTAGCTTTCCTGGGAATAAAGAGTACTCTCGGGTGAAAAAACTCCCGGTAAGCATCTGATTTGCCGGGAGTTTTTTTTCGCGCTTAGTGCTTGGCGACGATGTCGGCGATCGCAGCGTCGATGGCCGGAACGAAGTCTTGCACCTGGGTGGTAGCGTTGACCGTCTTCAGCATATTGCGTGCTTTGCTATTGGCCAAGGGCGTGCTGTAGGCGGCGATCTCTGCTGGCTCGTTGACGTTGGCCGTGAAGCGCAGGGACACGCTGATTTTTTTCCCGGCAGCCAGCGCATCGTTTTTGCGGTCGGCATTCCGGCTGGTCAAGGCGTCAGCCAGGATCTGGATCGGTGCCAGATTGCGGCTGCTTTGCCCGCTTTGCAGCTTGCCGGACCAGAGCGCACTATTGGCGGCGTCGGCCGGGCGGCCAAATGCGTTCTGGAACACCGCGGTAATTAAGCCATCGTAGCTGCCTGCCGGCTCGGCGGGATACAAGGCCAGGCTTTCGGGATTCTGGGCAAAGCGGTCAACGATGGCCTTGACGCCAGGATTGGAACTATACGCTTCAATGAACTGAGCCAGCTTTTTGGGCGCGGCGGCGGCCTGCAGATGTTCGGTCCAGAGGCTGAGGCCGGCCGGTTCGCCAGGCCGCCCGGTATAGGCCAGATACAGCTGCTCGACCAGCCATTTATAGTTGTCGCAATTGACGCCGACCGCATTGAAGGCTGTGCTGACCTGGCTGACGCTATATTCGCGATTGCCGGCCGCCTGCTCCACGCCGCACGCGCCTTCGTTAAAGGTGCTTGATGGAGTCCAGTACAGACGGTTTGCGTCGACCATGACCTCGAATGCCTTGCGAGTATTCCAGCCCGGCGATGTGGCGAGCAGATGAAATGCCTTGTTATAGATGCCACTGATGTAGTGCACGCTATCGCTTGGCAACATGTCTGAAACGTGGATTTTGGAGCGGCCATCCAGTGGCGGATTGTCCATATAGCGCAAGGCATCGACGGTTTTCGTGATGCTGACGCCAACCTTAAAGTCATTTCTATCCGTCAGATAATATTCCAGTGCCTCGCCTGCCATATCGGAAAAAGCTTCATTCATTCCGCCTGCTTGCGAGCGATAAAGCAGCTTGGCGTTTTGCTCGGTAAAGCCATGGCTGATTTCATGCGCCAGAACGTCGGCCGATACCAGGGGATAGAACCTGTTATAGCCATCGCCAATAATGATGGAGCCGCCAGTCCATGCCGCACCCTCAAAACCTTGGGCATAGTGCACCCGCATCACCAGCTGCTGCGGAAGAGGCGACAGGCCGAACCAGTCGCGATACATTTTGATCGTGGCATTGCCGAAGAAATGCGCGTCGTTCAAAGGCGCATAGGCGCCGTTGACTGCCTTAAACGTATTTCGCGGGCAGGCGAATTGAAAGGCAGTCTCTAAATTGTCTGTGCTGTTATTTTGGTTGATGGTTTTGACGCTGCCATTATCCATCGTGCAGTTATTGCTGACATCCAGGGAAGCGTAGTTGACGCCGAATTCGTATTGGCCAACCTTGGTATTGCCGCCGGGACCGCCAGCCTTGGCATAGGCCAAGCCATCCCATTGCTGTAATACCTCGCCGGTATTGGCATCCATTAAAAAGAACGGCCGGCTTGGTTGCTTGCCATTAGGTAAAAAGAAAGACACCAGATAAACCAGGCGCGCGGCTTGCCTATCCTCCAGATACACATATAGCTGAACCTGTTCTTCCTCCAGCCGCGATTTCGCTACCTTGCTCTTGGCCAGATTCAGGATGGCTGGCGAGGAGAGCTGCGGCGTGGCTGCCGGCACGTCGCCGGCGATGCCCTGGACCACCGTGCCGCTCAGGGATGGCGCCGCCTTGCTGCTTTCCCGATACTCCACCACATTGCTGTTTAAAACCGGAATGCCGCGGTACAGCTGTTGGTATTTGGTAATAATTTTTCCATTTGGAAGCGTCTGGCTATGAAGGGTTTTTAGATCGCCATTGCTCAGCCCCAGCTTTTCAGCGATGGTGGGTGCGCCCTTTGCCAGCATGGCGTCAGATTTTGAAACAAGCGTATCGATATCGATACGGCTTGCTGCTTGAACTCCAGTAGTACCCAATGCGAACGCTGCCCATACCGCTCCCTTTTTTAAAGTCGCTTGCATGAAAGTCCCCATAAGTGATTACTGTTGCCTGGCGCAGGTTCTGCCAGGGAAAATGAATTGGTCATTTTCCAATGAACTCTAGCATGGACTTATTTGCTTACGATTCAACTGTTGTATTGCATGTGGAAATATTAAGTGTTGTGTAAATTGGCGAGAATTGCATGAAGCCCGGCAGGCCAGAATGACATGGCCAGGTTCTGCTGAAAACAGATAACTATGGAATGAAAACTCATTACGCGAAACTGGCGAATCAAAAGTACCTATGCATCCACGGCAATTTTAGAGGGGTTGCGGTTTCGTGCTGATCACGACTGCGCCGTTAAAACCGCATATTTAGCGGTCAACTAAGTTGTACAGATAAAGGACTTTTATGATGAAGGGTTTAAGCGCTTTTATATCGCAATTTACGCTGGCCAGTGCCTTGCTTATCCCCGCAGCCGGATGGGCGCAAAGCGTGGATTTCTTCACTCCCTTAAGTTCCGGCCAGCTCGGCAAAATGGATGCGGTCCAATCCCAGCATCTGAGCAAGATCCAGGGCCGCGCCACCACCAAGGAAGTGACGCTGATCCGTCTGAACGCCGCCGCGTTCCAGGCCAGCAGCCTGCGCATGGCCATGCCTGGCAGCAAGCCCTTGGACTTCAACAAGACCCAGCTGGAAACCCGCAGTCCCACCGACGCCACCTGGTATGGCAAGCTGTCCGGCATTCCCGGCACGGCGATTCTGGTCATCCGTGATGGCAATGTGACGGGCAGCGTGCGCGACAACGGCAATCTGTACAGCATCGAGCCGCTGGGACAAGGCGTGCATGCCCTGATCAAGGTTGATCAGAGCAAATTCCCCGAGGACGAGCCGCCTTCGTTCCGGGAAAAGCACAGCCACAACCCGGCGCCGCTGCCGGAGCTGAAACAGTCCGCCTCACAGGCTGACGGGCCGACCGTCATCAATGTACTGGTGGCGTACACGGCGTCGGCACGCACGGCGGTCGGCGATATCGCCGCCACCATCGACTTGGCGGTGGCCGAGGCCAACCAGTCCTACATCAACAGCAATATCAATATCCGTCTGGCCAAGGTCAATACCTTCGAGGTTGGCTATTCCGAAAGCGGCAAGAGCTACGGACAGATCGTGCAGGACTTCAAAGGCTTGAACGATGTGGTGAATAACCGCAATATCACCGCAGCGGATATGTCGGTCCTGATCGTCAACCAAACCGATTACTGCGGCATGGCCGATGCGATCATGGCCAACGCTTCGACGGCCTTCGCGGCGGTGCATATCGGCTGCGCGACGGGTTACTACTCCTTTGCCCATGAGCTGGGCCATCTGCAGGGCGCGCGCCACGACATCGCCAACGATCCGACCCAGCAGCCCTTCCCATATGGGCATGGCTTCCAGCATACTTCGCCGGCACCGGCATGGCGCACCATCATGGCTTATAACTGCGTCGGCAATTGCGACCGCCTGCAGTACTGGTCGAATCCATCGGTGACGTACAACGGCTACGCGATGGGCAATGCCGGCGCGGCGAACAATGCGCGCGTGCTTAACGAGACGGCAGCCACCGTCGCCGGCTTCCGCAACAGCCAGGCGTATACGCGCTGCGCCGACGAGCACCAGACCTGCACGGTCAGCGGCACTCGCAATATCGCTTACGGCGCCAATGGCAAATTCGTGTACCGCACTGTGACGGGCAGCTTTGTTTGCGACAACAGCACTTTCGGCGACCCGCTTCCTGGCACGCCGAAAGCCTGCTATGCCGGCAAGATCGGCTATGCCTACTGCACGGGCGAACATCAGAACTGCAGCTTCGCCGGCACGCAGTCGATCGCCTATGGCGCAGGCACCAAGTTTGCGCACAAGCTGGCCAGCGGCAGCATCGGCTGCGACAACGGCACCTTCGGCGATCCGAATCCCGGCGTGGTGAAAGCCTGCTATTCCGGCCCGGCGGGCTATGCCTACTGTTCCGCCCAGAATGGCCAATGCGCCGTCAACGGCACGCAGACCGTGGCTTATGGCGCCAATGGCCAGTTCTTCTACCGCACCGTGAGCGGGCCGATCGCCTGCACAGACGCGGCCTTTGGCGATCCAGCCTACGGCATCGGGAAGGCCTGCTTCGTCGGCCCGGCGCTGTAAATATGGAAGGCGTCCGCTAGCGATGCCATCGCATCCGAAAATCCGCAGCTGCCTGCCGGCGCTGCGGATTTTTTCGCGTCAGGAAATCAGATCGCTGGCAGCCATGGTGGCCGCCGTTTCGCCAGGCTGCAGCACATAGGCTGGGCTTCCAGGCGGCAGGGCCAGATCGCCTTTCAGCAAGGCGGCGAAGACGGGGGCGGCGCTGCCCTCGCCCATGACTGCGGCCGCGCCGTCGCCTGCCCGCAGCCGCGCCAGGAAGTCCGCGCTGGATTCGCCTGCAAGCCGCGTGACGACGCAATCTTCGCTGCCGCGCAGCCTGACCCGCTGGCCGCGCGCGGCCGCATGCAGCAGGGCCAGCTCATACATGGAGGGCCGCACGCCGCTGGCGAAATACGCCATCAGCGCCGGACAGATCGCCGTGATGGCAGCATTCGAGGACTCGGCGTTATTGAATTCGAACTCGCCTTTGGAATACACGTCGAGCCAGTGCAGGCGCTGCTGCTCCAGATCGAGCACCAGCGGCAGGAAAATGCCGTTCTCGCCCTGCAGGTCGAATTTCAGCTGCACCGTGCGTGGATCGAAGTGCGCGCCATGCTTATCGTCGCGCAGCATCAGGCCGGCAAAGGCATGCTCCAGCTCTTCAAACGGCATGCCGCCATAATTATTCACCACGGCGACGGCGTAGCGGATGCCTTCCTGGCGCGCCTGGCCGCACTCGATATCGACAAATTCGGTGGCGCCGTCCGGATGCCGCGCGCTGCGCAGGTCGCCCGCGCTGCTGGCAATGAGGTCGCCGTCCCTGCCGGTCAGCTTCAACTGGTAATAGGAACAGACGCCCATATACGTCCAGGCCTCATCGTAAAAGGCGACCGACAGGTCAAGGTCGGTGGTGCGGCCGCCGCGTTGCGGCTCGCACCAATGCAGGAACAGGCGCAGCGTTTTCGGGAATTCGAGATCGATATCGATGGCCGAACCGCGCGGCAGCTGGATCGCCGAACGGCTGGCCGTTCTTTCGTTGAACGGGGCCATGACCGCATCCAGCGTCTTGTCGATGATGAAATCGCGGTAAGGCTCTTTCTGCGCGAAGCGGCGCAGCAGTTCGTCCTCCACCAGCGCCAGGGCGCGGCCGATTGCGGCCGGCGCCAGGACGGGCCGCTGATCCGGGCCGAACACGCCCATGGCTGCTTTGCCCTTGGGCCAGTAGACGCGCGCAGCTGCCGGTGTGCCGCGTGTCGGCAGCAGCGCCGCCAGCGTCAGCAGCACAGGCGTGGCAAAGCGCTCCACCAGGCGGGCGAAGGTGGACAGCAGCTGTTCTTCCGCACCGGCATCATCGCCGGCGACGCGCAGCGCATGGTCGAAGCGGCGCGCCAGCTCGCCGGGACGTTGCGACAACAGGCGCAGCATGCCGCTGCTGTCCTTTTGCAGGGCGCTTTGCTCCAGACGCGCATAGTAGCTGCGGAAATGCGGTGCAGGCGTGCCGTCAGGCGCTTTCTTGCGCACGATGGTGAAGGATTGCGCCACGCCGGGATAGCGCTTCTGGTATTCGTGCGGATGGAGAAATTCTCCCAGCCATACCCAATAGGAGCGGTGGCGCAGCATATCTTCCGTGCGCGATTCTGGGGACAGGCTTTCCAGATGGGCGAGCAGGGCGCGCCGCAGCGGGCGGCCCAGCTTGCCCAGCTTGAAGCGCTTGACCTGCTGCGCCACCGGCATGGTCGGGCGCTGCAGCCAGTAAGAGCCTGCCTTGAAGAAGGCCTGGTACTTGGCTATCTTGCGCAGCGCTGCGGTATCCCTTTCGCGGAAAATCGTCTGGCCCTGCAGCGCCGGGTCCGCGCCGGAATAGGCCGCCAGCAGGCGCAGGATATCGGTGGCGCTGTTGAAGTAGGGGGCGGCGGCCGCCATCACATTATCGGGCGCGAGGTGCCGCAGCAGGCTGCCGAACAGCAGGGCCACGTTTTCGCGCACCGGGATGGCGGATGGCATCCAATCGAGGATGGCGGCGCCGCGCTCGCGTATCAAGGCCTCGAAATCAGCCTTGTCCACCGGCGACAAGGCTTGCTTGCGCTCGCAGAAGGAGACGAAGAGCGCCTGCGCGCTGGCCTCCAGCGATTCGCCCAGCGTCAGCAGCTTGAGTGGCGTTGCCACCGCCTGCGGCGCCGTGGTGCGCGCCGGGGCGGGCAGGAAGAAAGGCGAGCCGGGATCGACCTGCCGCTCGCATACCGGGCAGGCCGAGTAATTGCTGCCGTCGAAACAGGCGCTGCACACCACATGGCGGCAGGGGTTCAGCACATGCGTGGTATGCGTCTGGCCGCAATGCGGGCAGGCTTGGTCTTCGGCCTGCATGAAGTGGCTCAGCACCTTGCGGCACCACAGGTCGAAGGTATTGTCCGGCACGTCCTCGGGGAAGCGGCGGAACAGGGGCTGGTGGCGGCGCTGGCCGCCGAACGCGGTCAGCAGCGTGGCCAGTATGTCCTGCTGCAAGGCGCCCAGCTGCGCTGCCGTGCCGGTGGCCAGGCGCGCGTGCAGCTGTGTCGAGATGGCGTAGCCGATCTGCGCCAGATTGATTTCAAAGGCTTCCAGATGCGAGTCTGGCAGCCGGCCGTTCCCCGCCGCGGCGAAGACCTGGGCCTGGCGTCGCAGCAGTATCGCTGCACTGGCGGGAAAGCTTGCTTGCATGGGGCCATCCTGGCTGGACAAAAAGAAAAGCGGAGGATGGCATGGCCATCGTCCGCGCATGAGGTGAGAAGGAAAGCGGCCAGACTGAATTGGAGTAGAAGGAAGTCCGGCCTAAGCCTTCTCGGATGCAATCGTAACCCATCTTGCCTGCATCGCTCAAGCCGTTTTCGTTTTTTGGCAAGTGCATTTATGTAGATGAGATGCCGACAATTTCGCGACAAACTCGCCGCCATCGCATCCTATATTGGTTGGGCGCTCCCGTTCCAAACCAGGAGCGCGAAGATCCACTTAAAAAGGAAGACCTATGCAGATTGTCGTGCAGCTCGAAGCCGGGACGGCGCGTCTTTTCCAGCAGCAGCGAAGGGAAGAGGCGGCGGCAAGCGAGTTGGCGCAGGTGCTGGCCCAGTGGGGCCTGGCCCTGCAAGCGCTGCATCCGGGCAGCAGCGACCCTGTGCTTTCAGGCTTCTTCCACATTGATGTTCAGGATCAGGACAGCGCCGCGCGCGCGATCGAACGCCTCCTGCAAGTTGGGGGCGTGGAGGCAGCGTACCTCAAGCCGCGCGACGAGACGCCCTGAAAGAGACCGCAGCAAGCAATCCAAGGAGGATGTGCGATGCAAAAGAACCGTGTTTTTCCCGCCGGGCAGCGTTCTGCCGGGCAGCGGCCGGGCGATCCGCCCGGCGGCGACGGCGCTTTCCCGCCGGGACCGAGCAGCGAATGGGAGTTGATCGTCGTGGCGGAGCCGGGCTATGGCCTGCGCTCGAAGCGCGATGGCGTCGAATCGGCGTCGGGCGCCGACGTGGCGCCGCTGGCGCGTCTGCTGGAAGCCGAGCAGATCGTGCTGGAGCCGCTGTTCGGCAATGAGGACCGGCTGCGCCGCGAGAAGCAGGCGGCGCCGGCCGCCGATGGCGTCGAACTGCCGGACCTGTCGGTGTTCTATCGCGTGGAAGCGGCGCCCGAGCGCATGGCGGAACTGGCCAAGCAGCTGGCGCAGCAGCCCATGGTCAGCGCCGCGTATGTGAAGCCGCCCGCCGAACTGGCGCACGCGGCGCGCGACGTGGAATGGGAGGCGCTGAATTCCATGACGCCCGATATCCAGGACGCACCGCCCGTCACCGCCGACTTCACCAGCCGCCAGGGCTATCTGGATGCGGCGCCCGGCGGCATCGACGCGCGCTATGCCTGGACCCTGGGCGGCGGCGGTGGCAGCGGCGTGCGCGTCATCGATCTGGAATGGGGCTGGCGCTTCAGCCATGAAGACCTGATCCAGAACCAGGGTGGCATCGTCGGCGGCACCGGCTCCAGCGACACCAACCACGGCACGGCCGTGCTGGGCGAAATCAGCGGCGACCGCAATGGCATCGGCATCACCGGCATCGCGCCGGAGGCCGTGATCAGCGCCGTGGCCTTCTCCATGCCGACGGCAACGGCCATCCGCGACGCGGCCGACCGCCTGCGTCCGGGCGACATCATGCTGCTGGAAATCCACCGGCCCGGCCCACGCTACGGCTTTGCCGGGCGCGACGACCAGCTGGGCTATATCGCCGTCGAATGGTGGCCTGACGATTTCGCCGCCATCCGCTATGCCAGCAGCAAGGGCGTCATCGTGGTGGAAGCGGCCGGCAACGGCGCCGAGAATCTGGACGACGGCTTGTACAACACGCGTCCCGCCGGCTTCCCCGCCACCTGGACCAATCCCTTCAACCGCGCCAACCCGCAGTGCGGCGCCGTGGTGGTGGGGGCGGGCGCGCCGCCGCCGGGCACGCACGGCAACGACCATGGGCCGGACCGCTCGCGCCTGGGCTTCTCCAACTTCGGCGCCTGCATCGACGCCCAGGGCTGGGGCCGCGAAGTGACCACCACCGGCTATGGCGACCTGCAGGGCGGCGCCAACGCGGACCTGTGGTACACCGACCGTTTCAGCGGCACCTCGAGCGCATCGCCTATCGTGGTGGGCGCGCTGGCCTGCACCCAGGGCGTGCTGCGCGCGCGGGGACGCATTCCGCTATCGCCGGCGCGGGCGCGCGATGTGCTGCGCAGCACCGGCTCGCCGCAGCAGGATGCGCCGGGCCGTCCGGCCAGCCAGCGCATCGGCAACCGTCCCAATCTGCGGCAGATCCTGGCGGCCGTCACGGCGCCCGTTGCGCCCTGGGTCGGCGTGCAGTTCCGTGGCAATGTGCCAGCGGGCGCCAGCCGCCGCTGGTTCACCTACAACTGGCCGGCGCATTGGCATGTGCTGTGGACGGTGATCCCGACCACGCCGCGCCCCGGCGCGCCGCAGATCAAGTGGCAGGTGCAGGTGGAACGCGCCTCCGATGCTTACATCACTTATTGGATCACCATCACCAATGTCAGCTCCGCGCCCTGCGATATCGAAGCGCGCTACGCGGTACTGGGTTGGTAAAACGTCAAGGAGAACAGATCATGAGAGTTGGAGTGCAATTTACCGGTTCGGTCCCCGCAGGCGCCACGCGCCGCTGGTTTACTTTTAACTGGCCGCAGGGCTGGCATGTGGCGTGGAATGTGGTGTCCACGTCGCCGCGTCCCGGTTCGCCGCAGATCGACTGGGATGTGGAAGTCGAGCGGGCCGACGCCAACAACCTGACGTACTGGATCAGCGTGCGCAATGTCACGCCTGACCCGGTAAATATCGAAGCGCGTTACGCGGTGCTGAACTGAAAGGGGGAGATATGCGTATCGTGATCGAAACCGACGAGCAGTCCGGCGCTGCCGGCAGCCGTGCCGCGCCGCGCGTGGCGGCGGATGATGCCGCCGTCCTGGGCGCCGCTGGCAACGAGCCAGGGCGCGGCGCAACGGCCACCGATGCCGGTCCGCCATCGGCCCAGCTGCTGCAGGCGATTGGCGAAGCGGGCGCCTTGCCGCTGGCGCAGGGCGGTGGGCGCGACGGCGTGGATGGCGGCGGCCCGCCGCTGGAGCTGGTGCAAGCCTTGCGCCGCGTGCCGTCCGACGCCAGTGCCAGTGCCCGGACGCCGGAGGGCGACGGCAACGGCGGCGGCGCGCCGCAGTAAGGCTGGGCATGATGCGGCTGCGCAGGACGCCGGCCAGCCGCATCAGTTTGCCCAAGAAATTAGATCAAATGGCCATGAGGCGCAATCCTCGATTTTTGGAGGGGTAAGGGTGGTGTTGTTTAAAAAATAAGCATGGCAGAATGCCTTTTCATCAGTCTTAATCAAGCGAAAGGGCTATCAGTATGAAATGGATGAAACGAGCAGGCATGGCTGTCCTCATCGGAAGCCTGATGGCGGTGGCGGCGCCGGCGATGGCGGAAACGATATTGGTCGATTTCGAACGGGCACCAGGGGCCGATGGACGACTGGGAACCAGCGATGACGTGGCGTTGGAGCAGGACGGCTCCGAGTTGTTTTGGATACGTGAACAGCTGGCTCCCGCAGGCATCCACTTCACGCAAGGCACGGTGTTCCGGAATAGCTGGTTTGACGGGAATCCAAACAACCACTTCATCAGTTCCACCAACCCGATTGGCTACTTCAGCATTCCGGTGTTTGGCATCAGCGTGGAAAGCTATTCCCTCTGGAACGCCACCCTGACGGCATATAACGCGGCAGGCCAGGTGATTGCGGCACACCGCATCCTTAATCAGAGCGGAACTTTCCAGCGCCATACTTTCTCCCTCAGCAGCGCTCAGGCAATCCATGGTTTCAGCATCCTGCCCGATAATCCGAATTACATCCTGAATCTGGACAATCTGCGGCTGACCGTGTCGCCTGTGCCGGAACCGGCAGCCGCCTGGCTGCTGCTGGGCGGTATCGGCATGCTGGGCCTGGCGCATCGCCGCAGGAAGGCCTGAGCGCCGCAGCGGCAAGCCTGGACGCGGCCGGCGAGCGCGCCGTCCGGGATGCGGGGGCTGGCTGAAATGCGAGTAGCGGAGCTGGAAAAGGGTGTTGGGGCAGGCATGTCCCTCCTTGACGCCTGTTTCTGCGGGATGGCCTTGGACGCGAGTTTTCGGACTGAGTAATTGCTCATATTATTTGCCTTCAATTTGAGCAAAAACTCACGTTTACTCGTCCAAGGGAAATCCAATGTCCAAACAAAGAATTGCCGCGCCGGCCGCGCTGCTGCCGCTGGCGGCTTTGCTGTCGGCCGCGCTGACGGCTTGCGTGCCGTCGGGGAATGCCGTGTCCGGCCCGCCGCCGCTGCCTGTGGTGGGCGTGGCCCATCCCACCAGCGCGCTGGTGGGCGAAAGCTTGGAATACACCGGCCGCGTCGAGCCGGCGCAGCGCGTGGAAGTGCGTTCGCGCGTGGCCGGCTATCTGGCGGCCATCAAATTTCGCGATGGCCAGGTGGTGAAACAGGGCGATCCCCTGTTCGTCATCGACCAGCGGCCGTTTTTGGCGACGCGCGACCGCGCGCGGGCCGGTCTGGCCCAAGCCAAGGCGCGCCAGACCTTGGCGGCGGCCCAGTTGCAGCGCCTGACGCGCACTCAGGAAACGGGGGCCAGCAGCGCGGAAGAACTGGACCGCGCGCGCGCCGAAGCGGAGGGCGCGCAGGCGGCGGTCATGATGGCGCAGGCTGAGTTGCGCAATGCGGAGCTGGAGCTGGAGTTCAGCACCATCACGGCGCCCATCAGCGGCAAGCTGTCCGATCGCCGCGCCGATGTGGGCAATTACGTCGCGGGCGGCGCAGCCCAGGGCGCGCCGCTGACCACCATCGTCTCGCTCAGCCCCGTGCGCGTGACGGTGGACATCACCGAGGCCGATTTCCAGCGCCTGCGCCGCCAGCCACGCCTGCCGGAGCAGGTGCAGCTGCAGTTCGACGGCGCCGCCGCGCCGCTGCGCGCCGATATCGACTTTATCGACAATGAGGCGAGCAGCAAATCGGGCACGGTGCGCGTGCGCGCCAGCCTGCCGAATCTGGACCACGCGCTGCTGCCCGGCTATTTCGCGCGCGTCAGCATTGCGGCGGCCGAGCCGCAGCCAAGGCTGACCGTGCCCGACGCGGCGATCCAGAGCGAGCCGTTGCGCAAGCTGGTGCTGGTGGTCGATGCCGAGGGCAAGGTGGCGCCGCGCGCCGTGCAGCTGGGTGGCCTGGTGGGCGCGCAGCGCGTGGTGCTGGCGGGACTCAGCGCGCAGGACCAGGTGATCGTCAGCGGCGCCCAGCGAGTCAAGCCGGGCGAGCGGGTGCAACTGGCGCCGGCGGCGGCCGGGGTCAAGCCTGCGCCGGCCGGCAGCGCCGGCGTCAGCGCGCCCGCCGCGCGCGGCAAGGGAGCGTAGCCAGATGCGCTTCTCCCATTTCTTTATCCAGCGCCCCGTGTTCGCGGCGGTGCTGTCGATTCTCTTGACGCTGATCGGTGCGGTGGCCGCCTTCAAGCTGCCGATTTCGGAGTTTCCCGAAATCGTGCCGCCCACCGTCACCATCAAGGCGACTTATCCGGGCGCTTCGGCGCAGGAAATCGCCGATACCGTGGCCGCCCCCATCGAGCAGGAATTGAACGGGGTGGATGGCATGCTGTATCTGTCCTCGCAGTCGGTGGGCGACGGCAAGCTGACCATCAGCGCCGTTTTCCGTCCCGGCACCAATGTGGACGAGGCCCAGTCCCTGGTGCAGAACCGGGTGGCGATCGCCGAGCCGCATCTGCCGGAGGAGGTCCGGCGCCTTGGCGTGGCGGTGAAAAAATCCTCGCCCGATCTGATGATGGTGGTGTACTTCGTCTCGCCCAAGGGCACGCATGACCAGCAGTTCATCTCCAACTATGTGAGCGCGAACGTGAAGGACACGCTGGCGCGGCTGGACGGCATCGGCGATCTGTACACCCGCGGCGCGCGCGATTTCTCGATGCGCGTCTGGCTCGACCCCGCCAAGGTGGCGGCGGTCGGCATGACCGCGCCGGAAGTGGTGGCTGCCATCCGCCGCGCCAATGTGCAGGTGGCGGCGGGCGTGCTGAACCAGCCGCCCGGCACCGGCGAAGGCGCTTACCAGATGCAGGTGCAGACCCAGGGCCGCCTGCGCAGCGTGGAGGAATTCCAGTCCATCGTCATCGCGCCCAGCGCCAATGGCGGCGGCGTGGTGCGCTTGCGCGATGTGGCGCGGGTCGAGGCCGGAGCGCTCGACTATACCGAGAACGGCTTTGTCGACGACCAGACTGCGGTCGCCATTGGCGTCAGCCAGAAGCCCGGCTCCAACGCGCTGGCCACGGCCGACCGCGTGATCGCCCAGCTGGAACAGCTCAAGCAGAAGTTCCCGGAAGACTTCAGTTACCACGCTTACTACAACCCGACCAAATTCATCCGCGCCTCCATCGAGAAGGTGCGCGACACCATTTTCGAAGCCGTGCTGCTGGTCTGCCTGGCGGTGCTGCTCTTCCTTGGCTCCTGGCGCGCGGCGCTGATCCCGATTCTCGCCATCCCGGTTTCGCTGGTCGGCACCTTCGCGCTGATGGCAGGCATGGGCTATACCCTCAATACCCTCTCATTATTCGGGCTGGTGCTGGCCATCGGCATTGTGGTGGACGATGCCATCGTGGTGGTGGAAAACGTGGAGCGCCATATCGAACATGGCCTCTCGCCGTTCGAAGCGGCGCGGCGCAGCATGAACGAAGTGGGCTTCGCCCTGATCGCCATTGCGCTGGTGCTGGTGGCGGTGTTCGTGCCGACCGCCTTCATCAACGGCATCTCGGGCATGTTCTACCGCCAGTTCGCGGTGACGATCGCCGCGTCCACCGTGATTTCGGCCCTGGTGTCGCTGACCTTGTCGCCGGCGCTGGCCGCCGTGCTGCTCAAGCCGCGCGACGCGGCCTATGCGGCCAGCCTGGCGGGGCGCTGGATGGCGGGCTTCGACCGCGTCTTCGGCCGCCTCTCGGCCAGCTATGAAAGCCTGACCGGTTTCACCCTGTCGCGCCGCTGGCTGATGCTGCCGCTATACCTGCTGCTGGTGGCGCTGACGGTGTGGCGCTTCGGCGCGACGCCGACCGGTTTCGTGCCGCAGCTGGACCGTGGTTATGCCATCGTGTCGATCCAGTTGCCGCCGGGCTCCACGCTGGCGCGCACCACCGAGGTGGTGCACGACGCGGCGCAGCGCCTGCTCAAGCAGCCGGGCATCGCCCACACCTCGGCCTTTGCCGGCACCGATGGCGCCACCTTCACCTCGGCGCCGAATGCGGCCGTGATCTTCGCCGTGTTCAAGGAGTTCGACGAGCGTGGCCGCGAACATCTGGACGGCCCCGCCATGCTGGCCGCCATGCGCAAGACGCTGGCGCCGATCAGCAGCGCGCGCGTGCAGGTGATTCCGCCACCGGCCGTGCCGGGCATCGGCACCGGCGGCGGCTTCAAGCTGCTGATCCGCGACGTCAACGGCCAGGGACCGCAAGCCTTGCAGGCCGTGGCGCGCGAGATGGTGGGGGCCGCGTCCAAGCTGCCCTCGGTGGCGAACGCTTTCACGCCGTATAACGCGCTGACGCCGCAGCTGAAGGTCGATGTGGACCGCACCCGCGCCGAGATGCTGGGCCTGACCATGGACCGCATCAACGAAACTATGCAGAGCTATCTGGGTTCGGTCTTCGTCAACGATATGAATCTGATGGGCCGCGTGTGGCGCGTGACGGCGCAGGCCGATGCGCCTTACCGCCGCACGCCGCAAGACCTGGCGGCGCTCAAGACGCGAGCCTCGAACGGCGCCATGGTGCCGCTGGGCAGTGTGGCCAGCTTCAGCGAAAGCACGGCGCCGTTCCGCGTGCCGCGCTACAACCTGCATCCGGTGGCGGAAATCCAGGGCGCGACCAAGCCGGGCTTCTCCTCGGGCCAGACGATTGCCGCGATGGAGGAGCTGATGCGGGCGCGCCTGCCGGCCGGCTTCGATTACGAATGGACCGAGCTGGCCTTGCAGGAGAAGGAAGCGGGCGGTTCCACCCTGGTGGCGCTGGCCTTGGCGGTGGTCTTCGTCTACCTGCTGCTGGCGGCCCTGTTCGAAAGCTGGCT
The DNA here is from genome assembly GCF_013369485.1 of Massilia sp. BJB1822. Classification (GTDB taxonomy): domain Bacteria; phylum Pseudomonadota; class Gammaproteobacteria; order Burkholderiales; family Burkholderiaceae_D; genus Rugamonas. Next base: position 113,973 of record NZ_JABWEB010000001.1, on the reverse strand, counting down.
GCTGCCGCTGTCGGTGGTGCTGATCGTGCCGATGTGCGTGCTGGCGGCGCTGCTGGGCGTGTCCTGGCGCGGTCTGGACAACAATGTGCTGACCCAGATCGGCATCGTGGTGCTGATCGGCCTCGCGGCCAAGAACGCCATCCTGATCGTGGAATTCGCGCGCCAGGCCCATGCCGACGGCGCCAGCGCGGCGCAGGCGGCGGTCATGGCAGCGCGCACCCGTCTGCGGCCGATCCTGATGACGTCCCTGGCCTTCCTGATGGGCGTCTTGCCGCTGGTGTTTTCCAGCGGACCGGGCGCCGAGATGCGCCAGTCCATGGGCACGGCGGTCTTTGCCGGGATGATCGGCGTGACCGTTTTCGGACTGGCATTCACGCCGCTCTTCTTTACCTTGCTGGCGCGCCGCCGGCGCGAGCGGAACGCGGTGCCGCAGATGATGGGAGAACAAGCATGAAGAAATGGTTATGGCGCGCGAGCGCGGCCGCTTGCGCGGCGGCGGGGCTGACCGCTTGCGCCGTGGGGCCGGATTACCGCAAGCCGGAGGCAGCGGCATTGCCCGAGCGCCTGCCCTCGGCCGTGGCAGCAACCGACCAAGGCTTGCGCGAAGGCTTGCCGCAAGCCCTGTGGTGGCGCGAGTTCGGCGATGTCCGGCTGGAGACGCTGGTGCAGCAGGCCTGGCAAGGCAATTACGACTTGCGCATTGCGCTGGCGCGGGTGCAGGCAGCATCCGAGCAGGCCAATGTGGCGCGGGCCGCGCGCTGGCCCGGCGCCAATCTGGAAGGCGCGGCCAGCCATGCGCGCCTGAACGCGGGCGAAAGTCCGGACGGCGTGGCGCGCATCGCCAATCCCGTGCAGGCCTCGCTGGTCCTTGGCTGGGAACTGGACTTGTTTGGCCGCGTGCGGCGCGGCGTGGAAGCGGCGCAGGCTTCGCAGGAAGAGCGCGAAGCCTGGCGCGAGGATATGCGGCGCCTGATCCTGGCCCAGGTGGTGGAAAGTTATCTGGAGCTGCGCGGCGCGCAGATGCTGGAACTATGCCTTCAGGCCCAGATCGACAATGAGCAGCAGACCTTCGGCCTGATACGCGAACGCGTCGCCGCCGGCCGCGCCGCGCGCGCCGAGCAGTTGCGCTATGAAGCGCAACTGAGCCTGCTGGCGGCCCGCCTGCCGCTCTACCGCGCCCAGACCCGCGCCGCGCGCAACCGTCTCGCCACCTTGAGCGGTTTAAGCCTGGACGCGGCGCCGCTGGCGGCCCTCGACCAGCCCCAGGCCTGGCGCCTGCCGGACAGTCTGCTGCTCGATGCGCCGGCCGCGCTGCTGGGACGCCGTCCCGACGTGCGCGCCGCCGAAAGGGCATTGGCGGCGGCCACGGCGCGCGTTGGCGTGGCCAAGGCCAACCGCTTCCCGCGCATCAGCCTGGCGGCCCTGCTGGGCGGCAGCGGCGTGGCCGGCGAATGGCTGGGCGGCGAAGCCTCGCGCTGGCGTGCCGGCGGCGCGCTGTCATGGCCGCTGTTCGACGGCGGCGCGCTCGCCGCCAGCCAGCGCGCCGCGGCGGCCGACGTCACGGCGGCGGCGGCCGGTTTCGACAAGGCCGTCGCTATCGCGCTGGAGGAAAGCGATACCGCCATCGCCAACTGGACGCAATTGCGCCAGCGCGCGCGCCAGCTGCAAGGCGCGCAGGAACTGTCGGCCGAAAGCGCGCGTCTGGCGCGCATCCGCTACCGCGAAGGCACGGAAAGCCTGCTTGGCGTGCTGGAAGCGGAACGCACCGCGCTGGCCGCGCAAGAGCAGCTGCTCTCCGCCAGCCGCGACCTCGCCCTGGCCACTTCGCGCAGCTATGTCGCTGTCGCCGGTGGTTTCGACCAGGGCCATTGATCACTGATTAGAAAGGAAGTTATGTCGCATTCACCCATCCATGCCCAAGCGCGGCCCGCCGCGCAGGGACAGGCATCCATCGTGCTGAAACTGCTGCCCATCGTGCTGGCCGTCTTTGTCGGCTTTCTGACGATAGGCTTGCCGCTGCCGGTGCTGCCCCTGCATCTGCAAAACACCCTGGGCATGAACACCCTGGTGGTCGGCCTGACGGTCGGCAGCCAGTTCGCCTTTGCCTTGCTGTCGCGCGCCTGGGCCGGCGGCCTGGCCGACACGCGCGGCGCGCGGCGCGCCGTCCTCACCGGCCTGCTGGTGGCCGCCGCTTCGGGCGTCGCCTATCTCTGCTCGCTGGCCTTCACCGAACAGCCCTCGACGGCGCTGGCCGTGCTGTTGCTGGGACGCCTGCTGCTGGGCTGCGGCGAAAGCCTGGTGGTGACGGGCGCCTTGAGCTGGGGCGTGGGCCTGGTCGGACCGCAGAACGCGGGCAAGGTCATGGCCTGGGTCGGCATCGCCATGTATGGCGCTTACGCGCTCGGCGCGCCGGCCGGCATGGCGCTGTACAGCGCCTACGGCTTTGCCGGCGTCGCCAGCGCCACCGCCCTGGTGCCGCTGCTGGCATTGTTCATCGTGCTGCCGGTACGCGGCATCGCTCCTGCCGCCGCGCGCCGCCTGCCGTTTTACAAAGTGCTGGGCAGCGTCTGGGTGCCGGGCCTGGGCCTGGCCCTGTGCAGCACCGGCTTCGGCGTCATCACCGCCTTCATCGCCCTGCTGTTTGCCGCCCGCCACTGGGACAATGCCGCGCTGGCCTTCACCGCTTTCGGCCTGGCCTTCATCGGCGCCCGCCTGCTGTTCGGCCACCTGCCCGACAAGATCGGCGGTGCGCGCGTAGCCTTGGTGTGCGTGCTGATCGAAGCGCTGGGCCAGCTGCTGATCTGGGGCGCCGAGCATAGCCTGGCGGCCTATGTCGGCGCCGCCCTGACCGGCTTCGGCTACTCCCTCACCTTCCCCGGCTTCGGTGTCGAAGCGGTACGCCGCGCCCCGCCGCAAAGCCGCGGCGCTGCCATGGGCGCCTTCGTCGCCTTCCTCGACATTTCGCTCGGCCTGACCGGCCCGGCCGCCGGCGCCATCGCCACTGCGGCCGGCGTGAATGCTGTCTACCTGTGCGGCGCCGTGCTGGTCCTGCTCTCCGCCCTGGTCGCCGCCTGGCTCTGCACCAAAAAGATGCCCACCTAAGCCAGCCCGCTTTGCGCCAAATCAAACAATGTCCCACCCTGGTGCCAGGCACCAGAACCGGACATTCTTTGAGATTAATCAAGAAATGTCCGACCTTGGTGCCTGACACCAGGGTGGACATTGTTTGCGCTACATCAAGCGGGGGCGGTTGGGCGCAGCGTCAGGGAGGCGAGGGCGGCGGCGAGACTGAGCACGGCGGTGGCGCTGAAGGCGGCGTGGTAGCCGGCCAGCGTGCTCTGCTGGGCGGCGATGGCGTGGACCAGGGTGCTGAGCAGGGCGATGCCGAGCGCGGCGCCGAGCTGGCGCGCGGTGTTGAACAGGCCGGAGGCCAGGCCGGCTTCGCGGCCGGGCACGCCGGCCAGCGCGGTGTGGGTGGCCGTCATCAGCATCAGGCCCAGGCCGAGGCCGGTCAGCAGGGTGGGGCCGAGCACGTCGTTGGCGAACACGGGCTGGGCCGGCATATGGCTCAGCCATTGCAGGCCGGCGGCGCTGCACAGGCCGCCATAGAAGGGCAGGCGGCGCAGGCCGCCATCCATCAGTGGCCGCGAGACGATGGCGGCGACGGCGAGCGCCAAACTCATGGGCAGCAGGGCGAGGCCGGTGTCGAGCACGCCGTAGCCGGCCACTTGCTGCAGGACCAGGGAGGTCAGGTAGCTGGCGGCCGTCAGCGAGGCGCCCAAGCCCAATACGACAATATTGCCCATGCGGACATTGTGCAGGCGGAAAATGGACAGGGGCAGCAGGGGCTGGGCCACGCGCCGTTCGCACTGGATGAAGGCGGCCAGCAGCAGCACGGCGGCGCCCAGGGCCAGCAACACCTGCACGCTGTTCCAGCCCCGCGCGGCGCCCTGGGACAGGCCATAGATCAGCGCGCCCATGCCTAGCGTGACGCTGGCCGCGCCGGCCAGGTCCAGGGGCGGGCGCCCGCGTGGCTGGTCCGGCGCCGCCGTGCCGCCGCCTTGCAGGCTGAGCGAGACGGCCGCCATCAAGAGCAGGCCGGGCGGCACATTGACGAACATGACCCAGCGCCATCCGGCCTGGGCGGTCAGCACGGCGCCGATCAGCACGCCGCAAGCCGAGGCGATGGCGCTGGAGGCGGCCCAGCAGGAAATCGCGCGGCCGCGCGCCGCGCCATGCGGGTAGACGGCGACGATGACGGCCAGGGTCGAGGTGGCCAGGGCCGAGGCGCCCAGGCCTTGCACGGCGCGCGCGCCAAGCAGCAGGGCGGGACTGGCGGCCAGTCCACCGGCCAGGCTGGCCAGGGTGAACACGGCCAGGCCGGCTTGCAGCACGCGGCGCCGGCCGAACAGGTCGCCGGCGCGCGCGGCCAGCAACATACAACCGCCTAATATTAATAGATAGGCGTCGACCACCCAGGGCAGTTGGCTGGCCGACAGGCCCAGCTCGGCCTGCATGCTGGGCAGGGCGACGTTGACGATGGCGCCGTCCATCACCACCATGAAGGAGGAGAGGCAGGCGATGGCGACCGCCACCCAGGGCGGCAGGTGGGGGCGCAAGAGCGCGGGCGGCAGGGCGATGGGGGTGGGCATACGGGTCTCCTTGGTCATGGCGGCGGCCGGCTGGCCGCCCTGTCTCTAGTGTTAGACAAGCCCGCTCTGCAGTGATATCGTTGTTTAGACTAAAAATAGCGAAATCCAGCCATGCTGCCTGATCAGTCCCCGCCGCCTGCCAGCACCGTGCCCGCCGATCCGGCATGCGACCCGGCCGAGCGCGCCGACGGCCCGGCCCTGATCGCACTGTGGGCGGCCGACGAACGCAACCCCGAGTTCGGTCTCGGCACCCGCGAATACGATTGGCACCGCCACCTGCGCGGCCAGCTGTTTTGTGTGGAAAGCGGGCTGATCCATGTGCGCACGCGCCACGGTTCCTGGCTGCTGCCGCCGCACCGGGCCGGCTGGATTCCGCCCGGCGAGGCGCATCAGATCAGCATCAGCGGTGCCATGAGCGGCTGGGCGGTGCTGGTGGCGCCCGGCGCCAGTGCCGTGCTGCCCGCCCAGCCCTGTGTCCTGGGCAATAGTGTTTTGCTGCGCGCCCTGGTGCAGCGCGCGGCGGACTGGAGCGGCCAGTCGGCGCTGGATGCCCACCAGGAACGTTTGCTGGCCGTGCTGCTGGACGAGGTGGCCCTGGCGCCGCGCGAACGCCTGCATCTGCCCCTGCCCAGCGACCGCCGCCTGCAGCGCATAGCAGCCGCCATCCTGGCCGAGCCGGGCGCGGGCCGCACCCTGGCGCAGTGGGCGGCCTGGGGCGGCTTGTCGGCGCGCAGCCTGAGCCGCCTGTTCCTGGCCGAGACCGGCTGCAGCTTCGCCCAATGGCGCCAGCAAGCCCAGTTGCTGTGCGCGCTGGAGCGCCTGGCCCAGGGCGAGCCGGTGGCCAGCGTGGCCGATGCGCTCGGTTATGCCAGTCCAAGCAGCTTCATCGCCATGTTCCGCCGCAGCTTCGGCGACTCTCCCGCCCGTTATTTTTCTGGCAAGCGCGATTAAATTCCCCCCTATCCCCGATTTAGGGGAGGGGCGTGGTCTTGCTGTAAACACAGCTTAATGATTTGCTAAGGTCGCGCGCCGCCCAGAGGGAAGACCCTGCCGCCAAGCCATAAACCATGTTTCTCTAACATGTAACCGAGGAAAAGTTGCTTTTTCGTCGAGTTGTGGGGTCGAGACATGGTGTAAATAAAGTGCTGTCTGGAAACATAATCCGGTTATACTTGCCTCTGATCAAGAAGCCCCGTTGAGTTTTGCAGTAGACACTTCTTATTCTTAAGACAGCTATCGTTGCCAGGTTTTTAGTTAGTTTCCGTAACTAAAGTTCAGCAAATTGTTGACGTTAAGAATGAAAAGCGGGCTTGCCGCGACGTAAGTAGTTAAGCGGTAACAAAGAAAAAATACAGTATCACCGGCAGCAATACAGGTAGAGAGTGGAGTCCCAGGCCCGGCCGACGTCTCCATTTATCCAGACAGAACTTCAGCAGCAGCACCCCCAAGGAGAATGGAAAATGAGTATCGTCACCAGTATGTCCACCAAGCAGATCTCTGAGCTGACTACGGCGCAAATCGCCGGACTAGTCACTTCAGATATCGCCGGCCTGAACTCCGATCAGTTCCGGGCCCTGACGACGACTCAGATACAGGCCTTCACCACCAACCAGGTGCCGGCTTTCACCACGGCCCAAATGGCCGCCGACATGACCACGGACCAGATCGTGGCCCTGACCGCCAACCAGGCGGGTGCGCTGACTACCCTGCAAGTTGCCAATCTCTCGACCAATAATATCGTTGCCCTGGAGACGGCTGACCTGGCCGCCCTGAAAACGGCCAACATCGCCGCCCTGAAATCGGCGCAAGTCGCTGCCATCACCACCAACCAGATCGGCGCCCTCGGCACCGCCCAGGTTGCCTCGCTGAGCACCGCCAGCCTGGCCAGCGGCATCACCACCGACCAGATCGTCGCCCTGTCGTCCAATCAAGTAGGCGCCCTGAGCAGCGGCCAATTCGCCGCGCTGAGCACCAACTCGATCGCCGCCATCGAAACCGCCGATATCGGTGGCCTGAAAACCGCCGTGATTTCCTCGCTGAAATCGTCGCAACTGGTGGCCCTGACCACCGACCAGGTCGGCGCCCTGAGCACCAACCAGATTACCGCCCTGAGCAGCGCCGCCGTGGCCGGCATGAGCACCGACCAGGTGGTGGCCCTGTCCTCCAACCAGGCCGCTGCCCTGAGCTCGAGCCAAGTCAACGCCCTGTCGACCAACGCGATTGCCGCGATCGAAACCGGCGACTTCGCCGCCCTGAAAACCGGCGTGATCGCCGCCCTGGGCAGCAGCCAGACCAAAGCCTTGACCACCGACCAGATCGTGGCCCTGAGCACCAACCAGGTTACCGCGCTGAGCAGCGCCGCCATGACCGGCCTGAGCACCGACCACGTCGTGGCCCTGTCGTCTAACCAGGCCGCCGCCCTCAGCTCGAGCCAGGTGAACGCCCTGTCGACCAGCGGTGTCGCTGCCATTGAAACCGGCGACTTCGCCGCCCTGAAAACGGCCGTGATCGGCGCCCTGTCGAGCAACCAGACCAAGGCCCTGACCACCGACCAGATCGTGGCCCTGACCTCGAACCAGGCTGCTGCCCTGAACAGCCAGCAAGTGGTGGGTCTGAGCACCGACGCCATCGTCGCCCTGGAAACGGCTGACCTGGCTGCCCTGAAAACCTCCGTGATCGGCGCCCTGAGCACCAGCCAGTTCGCTGCTGTCACCACCAACCAGATCGGTGCGATGTCTACCGCCCAGGTCGCATCGCTGACCACGGCCCAACTGGCATCCGGCCTGACCACCGACCAAGTCGTGGCCCTGTCGTCCAACCAGATCGGCGCCCTGAGCACCGGCCAGTTCGCCGCCCTGAGCAGCAACTCGGTGGCCGCAATTGAAACCGCCGACATCGGCGGTCTGAAAACGGCCGTGATCGCTGCCCTGAAATCGTCGCAGATGGCCGCCTTCACCACCAACCAGATCGTGGCCCTGAGCACCAACCAGATCGTTGCCCTGAGCAGCGCCGCCGTGGCTGGCCTGAACACCGACCAGGTGGTGGCCCTGTCCTCCAACCAGGCTGCCGCCCTCAGCTCGAGCCAAGTCAACGCCCTGTCGACCAATGCCCTGGCCGCCATCGAAACCGGCGACTTCGCCGCCCTGAAAACCTCGGTGATCGCGGCCCTGGGCAGCAACCAGGCCAAAGCCCTGACCACCGACCAGATCGTTGCCCTGAGCACCAACCAGGTGGTTGCGCTGAGCAGCGCCGCCATGGTGGGCCTGAACTCCGACCAGGTGGTGGCTCTGTCGTCCAACCAGGCTGCCGCTCTGAGCTCGAGCCAGGTGAACGCGCTGTCGACCAGCTCGATCGCTGCCATCGAAACCGGCGACTTCGCCGCCCTGAAAACGGCCGTGATCGGCGCCCTGTCGAGCAACCAGACCAAGGCCCTGACCACCGACCAGATCGTCGCCCTGACTTCGAACCAGGCTGCCGCCCTGAACAGCCAGCAAGTGGTAGGTCTGAGCACCGATGCCATCGTCGCCCTGGAAACGGCTGACCTGGCTGCCCTGAAAACCTCCGTGATCGGCGCCCTGAGCACCAGCCAGTTCGCCGCCATCACCACCAGCCAGATCAGCTCGATGGCAACGGCCCAGATCGCTGCGCTGAGCACCGCCCAGCTGGCCGCCGGCCTGACCACCGACCAAGTCGTGGCCCTGTCGTCCAACCAGATCGGCGCCCTGAGCACCGGCCAATTCGCCGCCCTGAGCAGCAACGCCGTGGCCGCGATTGAAACCGCCGACATCGGCGGCCTGAAAACCGCAGTGATCGCCGCCCTGAAATCGTCGCAGATGGCCGCTTTCACCACCGACCAGATCGTGGCCCTGAGCACCAACCAGGTCAGCGCCCTGAGCAGCACCGCGATGGCCGGCCTGACCACCGACCAAGTGGTGGCCCTGTCGTCCAACCAGGCCGCGACCCTGAGCTCGAGCCAGGTCAACGCCCTGTCGACCAACGGCATCGCCGCACTGGAAACCGGTGACTTCGCCGCCCTGAAAACCTCGGTCATCGGCGCCCTGTCGAGCAACCAGACCAAGGCCCTGACCACCGACCAGATCGTGGCCCTGACTTCGAACCAGGCTGCTGCCCTGAGCAGCCAGCAAGTGGTGGGTCTGAGCACCGACGCCATCGTCGCCCTGGAAACGGCTGACCTGGCCGCCCTGAAAACCTCGGTGATCGGCGCCCTGAGCACCAGCCAGTTCGCTGCCATCACCACCAGCCAGATCAGCTCGATGGCAACGGCCCAGATCGCATCGCTGAGCACTGCCCAGCTGGCGGCCGGCCTGACCACCGACCAAGTCGTGGCCCTGTCGTCCAACCAGATCGGCGCCTTCAGCACCGGCCAATTCGCCGCCCTGAGCAGCAATGCCGTGGCCGCGATCGAAACCGCCGACATCGGTGGCCTGAAAACCAATGTGATCGCCGCCCTGAAATCGTCGCAGATGGCCGCCTTCACCACCGACCAGATCGTTGCCCTGAGCACCAACCAGGTTGTCGCGCTGAGCAGCGCCGCGATGCTGGGCCTGAACACCGACCAGGTGGTGGCCCTGTCCTCCAACCAGGCCGCCGCCCTCAGCTCGACCCAGGTGAACGCTCTGTCGACCAACGGCATCGCCGCCCTCGAAACCGGCGACTTCGCTGCCCTGAAAACGGCTGTGATCGGCGCCCTGTCGAGCAACCAGACCAAGGCCCTGACCACCGACCAGATCGTGGCCCTGACCTCGAACCAGGCTGCCGCCCTGAACAGCCAGCAAGTGGTGGGTCTGAGCACCGACGCCATCGTCGCCCTGGAAACGGCTGACCTGGCCGCTCTGAAAACCTCGGTGATCGGCGCCCTGAGCACCAGCCAGTTCGCTGCTGTCACCACCAACCAGATCAGCTCGATGGCAACGGCCCAGATCGCATCGCTGACCACCGCCCAGCTGGCATCCGGCCTGACCACCGACCAAGTCGTGGCCCTGTCGTCCAACCAGATCGGCGCCCTGAGCACCGGCCAGTTCGCCGCCCTGAGCAGCAACGCCGTGGCTGCGATCGAAACCGCCGACATCGTTGGCCTGAAAACCAATGTGATCGCCGCCCTGAAATCGTCGCAGATGGCCGCCTTCACCACCAACCAGATCGTGGCGCTGAGCACCAACCAGATCTCGGCACTGAGCAGCACCGCCATGGTGGGTTTGAGCACCGACCAGGTCGTGGCCCTGTCCTCCAACCAGGCCTCCGTCCTCAGCTCGAGCCAAGTGAACGCGCTGTCGACCAACGCGATTGCCGCCATCGAAACCGGCGACTTCGCCGCCCTGAAAACCTCGGTGATCGCCGCCCTGGGCAGCAACCAGGCCAAAGCCCTGACCACCGACCAGATCGTTGCCCTGAGCACCAACCAGGTCATCGCCCTGAGCAGCGCTGCGATGGTCGGCCTGAACTCCGACCAGGTGGTGGCTCTGTCCTCCAACCAGGCTGCCGCCCTGAGCTCGAGCCAGGTGAACGCACTGTCGACCAGCTCGGTGGCCGCCATCGAAACCGGCGACTTCGCCGCCCTGAAAACGGCCGTGATCGGCGCCCTGAGCAGCAACCAGGCCAAGGCCCTGACCACCGACCAGATCGTGGCTCTGAGCTCGAACCAGGCTGCTGCCCTGAATAGCCAGCAAGTGGTGGGTCTGAGCACCGACGCCATCGTCGCCCTGGAAACGGCTGACCTGGCCGCTCTGAAAACCTCGGTGATCGGCGCCCTGAGCACCAGCCAGTTCGCTGCCATCACCACCAGCCAGATCAGCTCGATGGCAACGGCCCAGATCTCGGCACTGAGCACCGCTCAGCTGGCATCCGGCCTGAGCACCGACCAAGTGGTGGCCCTGTCGTCCAACCAGGTGGGTGCCCTGAGCACTGCCCAGGTTGCCGCCTTCGGCACCAGCGCTGTCGCCGCGATTGAAACGGCCGATATCGGCGCCCTGAAAACGGCCGCCATCGCTGCCCTGAAATCGGCCCAGGTCGCTGCCCTGACCACCGACCAGTTCGCCGCCCTGTCGTCCAACCAGGTTGCCGCCCTGAGCACGGCCAATATCGCCAGCGGCCTGACCACCGACCAGGTGGTGGCGCTGACCACGGCCCAAGCCTCGGCCCTGAGCTCGTCCCAACTGGCGGCCTTCAGCACCGCTGCCATCGCGGCCCTGGAAACGAACGACATCGTGGCGATGAAGTCCAGCGCCATCAGCGCCCTGAGCAGCAACCAGGTCGCGGCCTTGGGCACCAGCCAGCTGGTGGCCATCGAAACGGCCGACATCGTGGCCCTGAAAACCGGCGCCATCCGCGGCCTGAGCACCGACCAGATCCAGGCGATCACCACCAGCCAGATCAAGGCGCTGACCTCGAGCCAGGTGTGCGCGCTGACCTCGACCCAGGTGCAAGCCCTGACCTCGGACCAGATCAATGCCTTCAACTCGCCGTTCTACACCCCTGTGGTGCTGGACCTGAACGGCAACGGCATCGACACCCTGTCGACCGACGCTGGCGTGAACTTCGACCTGCTGGGTAACGGCAGCAAGCTGAACACCGGTTGGGTGGGTGGCGGCGACGGCCTGCTGGCTCTGGACCGCAACGGCGACGGCATCATCAACGATGGTTCCGAACTGTTCGGCTCCGGCACCACCCTGGCCAACGGTCAGAAAGCCGGCAATGGCTACCAAGCCATGGCTGAACTGGACAGCAACGGCGACGGCGTCCTGAGCGCTGCCGATAGCGCCTTCGGCCAGCTGCGCGTCTGGGTCGATGGCAATGCCGACGGCGTGAGCCAGGCTGCTGAGCTGAAATCGCTGGCTGAGCTGAACATCGCCAAGCTGGACCTGAAAGCACAGGCCAACGTGTCCTGGAACAACGGCAACCTGGTGGGTCTGACCTCGACCTACGAGACCACCGACGGCCAGACCCACGCCGCCGCCGACGTCTGGTTCGCCGCCAAGCCAGCCGCCGCCGCCAACAGCGTCAGCAGCCTGGTGCAAGCGATCGGTTCCTTCAGCAACGACGCCGCCGCCGTGGCAGCGCCGAAACTGGATGCCGCCCAGGCCCTGAACGGCAGCAACGTGGCCGCCAACGCCGCCTCGATGGCTGGTGCGATCCGCAGCTTCGAAGCCGCCAACAAGCTGAACGGCGCGGAAAACATGGCTTCCAGCGAAGAAACCCTGCGCCTGAAAGCCCTGAACAGCGCTGCCGGCCACGGCTTCCTGGCTGCTCCGCAGAAGTAAGCAGGACGCCCCGCCCGAGGGCATAACCGGGCAGGGGGCGGGCAGCCGCCCCCCGTTTCCTGGAATCAAAAGCGGCAAGACGACCCGTCTTGCCGCTTTTTTCATTCATTTGTTTTTCACGGCCTGGAGTAGAATCCTTGAGCGATAACACTGCGCCAAGCTCATTAATGTCCGAAAAATTTCCACATACCGCGATCCAGTGCCTGACGGCCGTCGCCCAGCACCACGGCCTGCAGATCAACCCGGAGCGGCTGATCGACGACTATGCCTTGGGGGCGGAAGAACCCGGTCCCGGCGTGCTGCTGCGCATCGCCAGCGACATTGGCCTGAAAGCCAAATCGGATAATCTGAGCTGGGAAAAACTGCTGGCCCAGGGCGGCGTCTTCCCCCTGCTGGCCCGCCTGAAAAACCAGAATATGGTGATCGTGGTCGGCGCCAGCGGCGAAGGAGCGGGCGGCAAGGTCGCCGTGCTCAATCCCGCCGCCAGCAATGCCGAAGTGGTGATGCTGGACCGCGCCCAGTTCACCGAGTACTGGACCGGCGAAGTGCTGTTCCTGAAACGCCAGCACAAGCTGACCGACCCCAACCAGCCCTTCGGCCTGCGCTGGTTCATTCCCGAAATCCTCAAGCAGAAGGCGGCCTTCCGCGACATCCTGATCGCCGCCATCGCCATGCACCTGCTGTCGCTGGCCTCGCCCATGTTCTTCCAGCTGGTGATCGACAAGGTGCTGACCCACCAGAGCATCAGCACCTTGTGGGTGCTGGCCGCCGGCATCGTCATGGCGCTCTCCTTCGACGCCCTGTTCGGCTTCCTGCGCCAGATGCTGACCCTGGCCGCCAGCAACAAGATCGATATGCGGCTGACGCGGCGCACCTTTGGCCACCTGCTGTCCCTGCCCATCGACTATTTCGAGACGACGACGGCCGGCATCATCACGCGCCATATGCAGCAGCTGGAGAAAATCCGCAGCTTCCTGACCGGCCGCCTGTTCTTCACCGGTCTCGATCTGTTGGCGCTGCTGGTCTTCCTGCCCATCCTGTTCTCCTACTCCTTCAAGCTGACCATGGTGGTGCTGCTGTTCGCCGCCATGATCGCCGGCGTGGTGATGGCCATGGTGCCGACCTTCCAGCGCCGCCTCAATGCCCTGTACACGGCTGAAGGCATGCGCCAGGCCATGCTGGTGGAAACCATCCACGGCATGCGCACCGTCAAAGCCCTGGCCATCGAACCGGCCCAGCGCCGCGACTGGGACCAGCGCTCGGCCGAAGCGATCAATATGCACTTCCGCGTCGGCCAGATCTCGATCACCGGCAATGCCGTCACCGACTTCCTCGGCAAGATGATGCCTGTGACCCTGATTGTCATCGGCGCCCAGGACGTGTTCGACCAGACCCTCTCGATCGGCGCCCTGATCGCCTTCCAGATGCTGTCGCAGCGCGTGACCCAGCCCCTGATCTCCATCGTCGGCCTGGTCAACGAATACCAGGAAACCGCGCTCTCGGTACGCATGCTGGGCGAGGTGATGAACCGCGCGCCGGAAGGCCGCGCCGGCGCCGGCGGCCTGCGTCCCGTGCTGACGGGGCAGATCAAGTTCGAAGACGTGACCTTCCGCTATCCCGGCTCGCAGACCAATGCGCTGGACCGCACCAGCCTGACCATCGAACCGAACACCGTGGTCGGCATCGTCGGCCGCAGCGGTTCGGGCAAGACCACGCTGACCAAGGTGATCCAGGGCCTGTACAACGTCCAGGAAGGCATCGTGCGCTTCGACGGCTTCGATGCGCGCGAAATCGAGCTGGCCCATTTGCGGCGCCAGATCGGTGTGGTCCTGCAGGAGAACTTCCTGTTCCGCGGCACCGTGCGCGAAAACCTGGTGGTCACCAAGCCCGACGCCACCTTCGAGGAAATCGCCGAAGCGGCGGCAGCGGCCGGCGCCGACGAATTCATCGAACGCCTGCCGCAGGGCTACGACACCCTGCTGGAAGAAAACGCCTCCAACCTCTCCGGCGGCCAGAAACAGCGCCTGTCGATCGCCCGCACCCTGCTGGCCAAGCCGCGCATCCTGATCCTGGACGAAGCGGCCAGCGCGCTCGATCCGGAGAGTGAAGCCATCTTTATCCGCAACCTGTCGCGCATCGCCGTGGGCCGCACCGTGGTGATGATCTCGCACCGCCTGTCGACCCTGGTCAACGCCGACTCCATCCTCGTGATGCAGCGCGGCCGCCTGGTCGACGCCGGCCGCCACGAAGAACTGCTCACCCGCAGCGACACTTATCAGCACTTATGGAACCAGCAAACAAGCCACCTGTGAAATCGCGCGGGGCCGACACCGAAATCGAGTTCCTGCCCGACGCCGACGCCATCGAGCGCTCGCCGCTGCCGCGCTATGTGCGCCTGACGCTGCACCTGCTGACGGCCGCCTTCATCACCTTCATCGTCTGGGCCAGCCTGTCCCAGGTCGAAAAGGTGGTGAGCGCCCACGGCCGCCTGGTCAACCCCCTGCCCAACATCATCGTCCAGCCGCTGGAAACTTCCATCGTGCAGCGCATCGAGGTGCGCGTCGGCCAGGTCGTGAAAAAAGGCCAGGTGCTGGCCACGCTCGACCCGACCTTCACCCAGGCCGACGAGCAGCAGCTGCGCAACCGTCTGGCCAGTCTCGACACTCAGACCAGCAGCCTGCGCGCCGAGCTGGAAGGCAAGCCGGTGGCCGCCACCGCCACGGGCAGCGCCGACCAGGTGCTGCAAGGCCAGCTTGCGTCCGAGCGCCAGGGCAATTTCCTGGCCCAGCGCACCAAGATGGACCAGAACATCGAGCGCCTGAAAGCGAGCATGGAAACCAACCGGCGCGACCAGCAAGTGCTGGCCCAGCGCGTCAAATCGCTGACCGAGATCGAAGCCATGCAGGAAAAACTCCTGTCCGAAAATTTCGGCGCCAAGATGCACTTGCTGGAAGCGCGCGACCGCCGTCTGGAAGTCGAGCGCACCATGGTCATGGGCCGCAACCGCGATATCGAACTGGGACGCGAACTGGGCGCCGCCGAGGCCGAACGCGCCGCCTTCAACAAGAGCTGGCGCCAGAAAGCGATGGAAGACCTGCTGGCCGCCACCCGTGATCGTGACGGCATCAACGAACAGCTGGCCAAGGCCGACAAGCGCCACCAGCTGGTCCAGCTGACCGCCCCGGCCGACGCCGTTGTGCTGGAAGTCGGCAAGCTCTCGCAAGGCTCGGTGGTGCGCGAAGCCGAGCAGATGTTCGTGCTGGTGCCGCTCGGCGCGCAGCTCGAAGCCGAAGTGCAGATCGACTCCGCCGACATCGGCTATATCAAGCGCGGCGACCCGGTGCACCTCAAGCTCGACGCCTTCCCCTTCCAGCAGCACGGCGCGCTGGATGGCAAGGTACGCACCGTCAGCGAAGACTCCTTCAAGCGCGAGCAAGCCACGCCCGGCCAAGGCACCGACGCCTATTATGTGAGCCGCATCGACTACGGCAACAACCGTCTGAAAAAGATGGATGGCAAATCGCGTCTGCTGCCCGGCATGACGGTCACGGCCGAAATCGTGGTCGGCAAGCGCAGCGTCATGTCCTACCTGCTCTGGCCACTGACCAAAGCCCTCGACGAATCCATCCGCGAACCCTAAGTTTGATCCAACGCAAACAATGTCCACCCTGGTGTCAGGCACCAAGGTGGGACATTTGCTGATCTAAATCAAAGAATGTCCTACTCTGGTGCCTGACACCAGGGTTGGACATTTTTTGATTTAGCGCAAAGGGTTTGTTGCGGGCTTAGCCGGCGAGGGTGCGGGTGATGCCTTCGGCGAGGCTGATTTTGGGATGCCAGCCGGGGAGCTGCGGGTAGCGGGTCCAGGGGACCATCACTTCGCGCGGGCGGTAGGGGCGTCCGCCCCATTCGATGTCGAGCGGGAGGCCGCTGATTTTCGCGTACAGGGCAGCCAGCTCTTTCAGGGGCAGGGGCGCGCCGCTGGAGATGCCGTAGGCGGCCATGGGCTCTTCCTGGGCGCCGCTTTGCAGGCGTTCGTAGGCAAGCAGGAAGGCGTCCAGCACATCGTCGATGTAGACCAGGTCAATCAGCTGGCCGCCCGGCGACATGGCCAGCGCAGTCCCCGCTTGCGCGGTCTTTTTCAGCAGGTGCAGCAGCTTGGGACGCTTGTCTTCCGGACCATAGGTGTCGAACAGCTTGAGCGTGCAGACGCGCAGCCCGGCGCATTCGGCGTAGTAGCGCAGGATGGCTTCGAAGGCCTGCTTGGTGGCGGCGTACAGGCAGACCGGGTTGTATTCGCCATCCTCATAGTGCTGCCAGGAGGTGCCGGCATTCACCAGCAGCTTGACGCCGTTGGCGGCCATGGCTTCCGCCAGCTGGGTGGAGAACAGCACATTGGACTGGATCAGGCGTTCGATATCGGCCGCCGTGTGCTGGGCCAGGAACAAGGAGGCCAGATGGAACACGCCTTGCGGCGCGGCCTGGCGCACGATCTCGATCAGCCCCGCGGTGCTGCCGTCATGTTCGTGGATGTGCAGGGCGGGATCGTCCAGACCTTCGCGTCCGGAGCCGGGGCGCAGCAGCAGATGCACCTGCCAGCCTTCGCGCGCCAGCCGATGCGCCAGCGCCGCGCCGATAAAGCCGCTGGCGCCCGTCAGCAGGACGGAACGCGCCTTCATGCCGCGCTCCCGCGATAGACGAAGGGGGAGGCGAAATCGGCCAGCGCGGCAAAGCCCTGGTCGCGCTGCGACAGCACGGGACTGTCGCTCGGCCAGGCGATGCCGGCCGAATTCCACAGGATGCCGCTGTCGTGCGCCGGCGCATACACGGTGCTGACCTTGTACATCATCAGCGCCTGCTCGCTCAGCGTATAGAAGCCGTGCGCCACGCCCGGCGCCAGATACAGCATATGGCCGTTCTCGCCGCTCAGTTCCATGGTCAGATGCTGGCCATAAGTGGGCGAGCCGGCGCGCAGGTCGAGCGCCGCATCCAGCACCGTGCCTTGCACGCAGTAGACCAGTTTCGTATGCTCCTGCGGCGGCGTCTGGAAA
Organism: Massilia sp. BJB1822; assembly: GCF_013369485.1. Classification (GTDB taxonomy): domain Bacteria; phylum Pseudomonadota; class Gammaproteobacteria; order Burkholderiales; family Burkholderiaceae_D; genus Rugamonas. The sequence goes on along the minus strand of NZ_JABWEB010000001.1, from coordinate 96,993 downwards.
TGCAGGCCGCGCAGCACGCCGCGCTGCGAAGAGGAGTAGTACTCTTCGCGGAACACGGTTTCCAGTCCGTGCTCGTGGAACAGCTCTTCGTGGAAGGTTTTCACGAAGTGGCCGCGCTCATCGCGCAGAATATTGGGAATGATCTGGAAGCAGCCTTCCAGCTTGGTAGGCAGGATGATCATGGGTGGCTTCTTCATTTAGCTGCGAGCTCCTTGTTCGCTCAGCAGGACCAGGGGATTCGATACCAGCTTGTCCCAGCCCCAGGCATCGGCCTTCTTGGCCAGCAGCAGGGCTTGCAGACGTTCGCAGCAGAAGGCCATGCTGCGTTCCAGATAGCCTTCGCGCTCGATGTAATGATAGCGGTAGAAGCGCGCCATGACCTTTTCCAGCGCGCCGACGATCTCGATAAACCACTCGATTGGAATATATGCGACAGTCGGCGCCGTGATGAAGGCGTTCTGGCTAAGGAAGTCGCTGGCTTCCTGGTCGGTGATGACGCCGCAGTCGATTGCAGCGCCGAAGTAAAGCAGCAGGTCGCGCGCGATGCCGTTGGCGGCATACTGGCGTAGCACCGAACCCTGGAACGTGACCATGGCCGGGATGATGGGCGTCTTGCCGTCGCCGTAGAAATGTTCGGGCAGCACGCGCGCCAGCAGGTCGGGATGGGCGTGGTAGTTGAAGCCGCGCAGTTCGCCGATGGGCTGGGTCAGCGCGAAGCGGCGGTAGTGGCAGAAGCCGACGAAGCCTTCGGCCTGCGATTCGATCAGCATGCGGCGGATCGCGTACAGGGCCACATATTCGCCCAGGTGGCGGTTTTGCATCGCCAGCTCGGGATAGCTCTGGCTCATGGCGATGCCGTGTTCCGGCACGTGGCTGCCGGTGCCGATCATGGTCATGAAATCGGGCAGCTGCCAGGCATAGGGCGCGTGGGCGATGCAGTAGAAGTGGATATTCTGTTCCATGGTGCTCGCTTAGACGGGAACGGCTTTGATCAGGAAGTGGGAAGGCAGGGCGTCGGCCAGCGTGTGCGCGGGATCGGCGCCCAGCAGCTGCGCCATCTGGTGCAGCGCGGCGGCGACCGCTTCGGAAGGCGGCTGCGAGCCGTCCAGCGTGCGTCCGCCCACCACCTGGAAGCCGCATTCGGCGAACAGCGCCATCAGCGAGGCGCGCGAGTATAGGCGCTGCTGGTGCTTGGATAGCGTGCCCTGTTCGCCGTACAGCATGGCGCCCCGGTTCAGCGCGAGCTGGGTCATCCAGTGCTGGCTGTTGCGCACATGGACCACGACGCTGCAGTCGGCCGCAATGACCTTGCGGATATTGGCCAGCACGCGCCAGGGATCGCGCAGGCGCTCCAGCGTACCGTCGAAGATCCAGCAGTCGGTCTGGGCGAAATGGGCGTAGAAGGCCGGGCCGACGTTGTCCAGGTTGGCCTGGTGCACCATATCGTAATGCGCGCGCGCGGCGCCGGCTTCCTGCGCGGTGGCCGCCAGGCCCTGGTAGAAGGTGGCGGGATAGCTTTGCTTGTAGCGCTGCGCCAGCGCGCCGCCGTTATGGCCGAATTCGAGCAGCTGGCGCGCATTCGACGGCAGCAGCGCGAACAGCGGCGCGATGTGGGAAGGTACTTGGTCGCTCATATCGTTTGGGATGCGGGAATATCGTCCAGCAGCAAAGTCTGGTAGCCGAGGCGCAGAATTTGCTGGATGCGTTCAACAGGATAGCGGGCGGCGCGCAGCGCCAGGTAATGCTCCGCAGTGTAGCTGGAAAAAGCGGCCAGCCGCGCCGCCAAGAGGGCATGGAAGGCCGCGCCGTCGTGCAGGAAGCACTGCTTGCGGTGCGAGTCCAGCAGCAGTTGCAGCCATTCGATGGCGGCGTCCATGGCCGGCAGCTGGCCCGCGCGCGGCGCCTGCGCGGCCTGCGCGCTCATGGCTTCGTGCAGATAGACGCAGCCGCGCTGCGAGAGCAGGGCCAGCCAGGTGGCCGCCGCTTCCAGCGCGCCGTAGCGCCGGCCTTCGAAGCGGCCCAGGGTGGCGTCGGCATCGGCGCGGCGCAGCAGGGCGGCACTCAGGCTGCCCAGCGGATTGCTTTGGCTATTCAGCATCAGCTGCCCCATCGAGGAGCCGGTGACCAGGGTATCGACCGGCAGCAGCGGCGCGGCGGGCAGGGACTGGCCGGCCGCATCGAGGCCGTCCTGGCTGGACGTGACGAGGGCGATGTCCGGATTGTCGGCGAAGCAGGCCAGCATGCGCAGCAGCTTGTGCGGATGCAGGCGGCTGTCGGCCGTCAGCACATTGACGAACTGGCCGCCGCACAGCGCCAGGCAGCGCTGCAGATTGTCGGCCGCGTCCACGCCCGGCTTGCGCCGGTACTTGATGCGGGCGTCGGCTTGCAGGCGCGGCGCCAGCACGGCTTCGTGGCGCGCATCGGCGCTGCTGTCGGCGATCACCACTTCGATATGGGCGTAGGTCTGGGCCAGTGCGCTGTCCAGCGCCGCCAGCGGCGAGGGACTGGCTTCGTCCAGCGGCAGCAGGATGCTGACCAGCGGGCCGGCCGGGCGCGCCGCGGCCGCGCCGGCACCGGCGTCGGCGCGCAGCTCGCCGCGCGCCACGCGCAGATAGGCCGCTTCCAGGTCGCGCACGAATTGCGGACTGTTGAACAGGTCCGATTCCAGCCGGTTTTCCGCCAGGCGCCGGCGCAAGGCGGCCAGTTCCTGCGGCGACTGCGCCAGGGCCACGGCTTTTTCCTCGTATTCCTCTTCCGTGAAGGCGGCCAGCTCAGGCAGGCCGGCGGCGCGCAGCAGGCTGCCTGCCATGCGTCCCGCGAAGCAGCGCCCGACCTGGGTCAGCAGCGGCAAGCCTGCCCACAGCGCGTCGCTGGCGGTGGTGCCGGCGTTGAAGGGCAGGGTGTCGAGGAACAGGTCGGCCACGCGGAAACGCGCCAGATACTGGGCCGGCACCACGCGCCCGGCAAAGAACAGGCGCTCGGCGCCGATGCCGGCCTTGACGGCTTCCTGCGTCAGATTGCGCTTGGCTTCCTCGCCGTCGGCCAGCAGCCACAGGACTGCGTTCGGCACGCGCTGGAGGATGCGCATCCACAGCGCGAAATCCTTGGGCGTGAATTTGTGGTTGTTGTTGAAGGAGCAGAAGACGAAAGCGTCTTCGGGCAGCCCGCATTCGGCGCGGCTGGGCGCGATGCCGATGGCGCGCTGGCGGTCGTTGATCTGGAAGCAGCGCGGCAGGTACAGCGGCTTCTCGCTGAAGTGCGGCGCCAGCTCCGGCGGCAGCACGAATTCGTCGGCGATCACATAATCGATTTCCGGCAGGCCGGTGCTGCCCGGATAGCCGAGCCAGGTCATCTGCACCGGCGCCGGGCGGTAGGACAGGATGTCGGGCCGCGCGCCCAGGGTCAGGCCATGCAGGTCAACCAGGATATCGATTTCATGCGAGCGTATCAGCTCGGCGGCCTGCTCGTCCGTCAGGCCGCCGATGCGCACATAGTGGTCCATCGCATTCACCACGCGCGCGCGCAGCGGCGAGCCGTCCTCGCGGCTCCAGCTGAAGGCAAACACCTCCACCAGCTGGCGGTCGTGCAGTTCGAACAGCTCGGCGGTAAGGATCGAGACCGCGTGCGAACACAGGTCGGAAGAGAGATAGCCGATGCGTAGGCGCGGATGCACATAGCCGGCGGCCGGCGCCAGCGGCGCCACGCCATGCAGCACCTTCTCCTGCACGAAGCGGCGCGCGGCGGCCAGCTGCACCACCGGATCGCCGGAGGCGCTGAGCGTGGCCAGGGCCGAGGTGGCGCCCAGCAGATCGTCGGCACTGAGGCCGGCAATCGGCTGCAGGGCCGGCCAGCGGCATTGTTTCTGGCGCAGATGCACCCAATGCGTGATGACGCTGGGCTGCTGCGGATTGAGTTCCAGGCTGAGGGTCAGCATGGCTTCCGCTTCGCCGTAGCGGTCGAGGATTTCCAGTAGGCGGCCCAGGTTGTTGAGCGCCTGGATGCGCAGCGCATTGCCGTCCGGCCGCGCCGGATCGACCAGTTGCAGCGCGGTGCGCCAGCTATCGAGCGCCAGTTCCTGCTGCTGCAGGCGTTCCTGCAAGGTGCCCAGGTTCAGGCGCGCTTCGGCAAAATCGGGACGCAGGGTCAGCGCGCTGCGGTAGGCGTCTTCCGCGCCGGCCAGATCCTCGGTCTGCACCAGCAGCACGGCCAGATTGAACCAGGCCGCATGCATCAGCGGCGAGACGGTATGCGCGATCCAGCTGCGGTATAGGGCGATGGCTTGCGCCGGCTGGCCGCTGGCGCCCAGTTGGGCCGCCACGCCGAACAGCTCGGGCAGCGGCAGGGCGCCATCGGTGGCCAGGCCAAAGGCCAGCGTGGCCGCCTGCGCCTGCCGCCCTTCGGCCAGCGCCCGCCCCAGTTCCGCCAGTCCCAGCGGACCTTCCGTGGCGGCGTGGGTGGAGGACGGGGCGGCAGACGTCATCGCATGGCGCGGCTTGCGGCAGCCGCCATCAGAAGTTGACGCCGAAGAAGGCTTCCAGCTTGTCCACCACGTAGTCCAGCATTTCGCGCGTCAGGCCGGGGTAGACGCCGACCCAGAAGGTGTCGTTCATGACGCGGTCGGTGTTGGTCAATTCGCCCGAGACGCGGTAGTTGCGTCCGATCATATACGGCTGGCGCGTCAGGTTGCCGGCGAACAGCAGGCGGGTGCCGATCTTGTGCTGGTCCAGATAGGTCAGCAGGTCGACCCGTGACACATTCGCTTCCGGCTTCAGCGTCATCGGGAAGCCGAACCAGGATGGATCGGAATGCTCGGTCGCTTCCGGCAGGATCAGGAATTCGGCGCAGCTTTGCAGGCGCTCCTTCAGGTAGGCGAAGTTGTCCTTGCGCGCCTGGATGAAGCCTTCTGCGCGGTCGATCTGGGCCAGGCCGCAGGCCGCCTGCATATCGGTGATCTTCAGGTTGTAGCCCAGATGGCTGTAGGTGTACTTGTGGTCATAGCCTTCCGGCAGGGTGCCCAGCTTCCAGCAGAAGCGCTTGCCGCAGGTATTGTCCTTGCCTGGTGGGCAGTAGCAGTCGCGGCCCCAGTCGCGGAAGGATTCGGCGATCTGTTTCAGCTCATAGTTATTGGTGAAGACGGCGCCGCCCTCGCCCATGGTGATGTGGTGGGCCGGGTAGAAGGACATGGTGCCGATGTCGCCGAAGGTGCCCACCATCTTGCCGTGGTAGGTCGAGCCGAGCGCGTCGCAGCAATCCTCGATCAGCCACAGATTGTACTTTTTGCACAGGGCGACGATCACGTCCAGGTTGTACGGATTGCCCAGGGTGTGGGCCAGCATGATGGCCTTGGTCTTGGGCGAAATCGCCGCCTCGATCTGGGTCGGGTCGATATTGTAGTTGCCCAGTTCCACGTCGACGAAGACCGGCACCGCGCCGAATTGCAGGATGGGGTTGACGGTGGTGGGGAAGCCCGCCGCCACGCCGATCACCTCGTCGCCCGGCTGGATGGCGCGCGCGCCCAGCTTGGGCGAGGTCAAGGTGTTGAAGGCCACCAGATTGGCCGAAGAGCCGGAATTCACCGTGATCAGGTGCTGCACGCCGATCAGTTTGGCCAGCTTGGCCTCGAACTGGTCGTTGAAGCGGCCGGTGGTCAGCCAGGCGTCGAGCGAGGCGTCGACCATCAGCTCCATTTCGGGCGCGCCCACCACCTTGCCGGCGGGCGGAATCACGGTCACGCCGGGTTCGAAGGCGCGCGGCTGGCTGGCCAGGGCGCCGTACTGGCCCACCAGTTGCAGGATCTGTTCGCGCAGTTGTTCTTTGCTTTGGCTCATGGCTCGTATTGCCTTTACTTGATGTCGCTGTGTTGCTGTTGTTGATAGTCGTGGATCTGCGCCAGCGTGAAGGCGCGCATATCCTCTTTCCGGGCATGGGCTTTATGCCATGCCACGATATGATCGATGGTCTGGCCCAGATGCCAGCGCGGCTGCCAGTGCAGGCGGCCGCGCGCCTTGGAGCAGTCCAGTTTCAGATACGTCGCCTCGTGCGGCTGCGGCGCGCCGTCCAGCTCCCAGGCGGCGCCGTCGCCCCAGCTCGCGCACAGGCGGCTGATGATCCACTCCACCGGCCGCGCATCGATATCGTGCGGGCCGAAGTTGAAGCCTTCCGCGTACTCGGCGCCGTGCAGATACAAGTGTTCCGCCAGGCTCAGATAGCCCGACAGCGGCTCCAGCACATGCTGCCAGGGCCGGATCGCGTGCGGGCTGCGGATGCGCACCGCTTGGCCGGCGGCGATGGCGCGCATCATGTCGGGGATCAGGCGGTCTTCCGCCCAGTCGCCGCCGCCGATCACATTGCCGGCGCGGCCGGAGCCGAGCGCCACGCCATGCTGGGCATACTGCGCCGGATTGAAATAGGAATTGCGGTAGGCCGAGGTCACCAGTTCGGCGCAAGCCTTGCTGTTGCTGTAAGGGTCGTAGCCGCCCATGGCTTCGTTTTCGCGGTAGCCCCAGGGCCATTCCCTGTTCTCGTAGCACTTGTCGCTGGTGACGTTGACCACGGCCTTGATGCCGGGCGTGGCGCGGATCGCCTCGAACAGATTGACCAGTCCCATCACATTGGTGGCATAGGTTTCCACCGGATGCGCATACGAGTAGCGCACCAGCGCCTGGGCCGCCATATGGATGACGATCTGCGGCCGCGCCGCCTGCATGGCCGCGCGCAGCGCCTCGGCATCGCGGATATCGCCGATGGCCGACTGCATGCCCTGGCCCACGCGCGCCGCGTCGAACAGGCTCGGTTGCGAAGGCGGGGCGAGGGCGAAGCCGCTCACCTCGGCGCCCAGCGCCTGCAGCCACAGGCTGAGCCAACTGCCTTTGAAGCCGGTATGGCCGGTCAGGAAAACCCGCTTGCCTTGCCAGAACGATGGGTTCATGTCCAGATCTTCCACGGCGCCTTGCCGCTCTGCCACAAGTCCTCCAGGTGGAACTTGTCGCGCAGCGTGTCCATCGGCTGCCAGAAGCCGTTGTGGCGGTAGGCGGCGATCTGCTTGTCGCGCGCCAGGTTTTCCATCGGTTCCTTTTCCCAGATGGTGGCGTCGTCGGCGATGTAGTCGATGACTTTGGGCGAGAGCACGAAATAGCCGCCGTTGATCCAGCTGCCGTCGCCCTGCGGCTTCTCGCGGAAGCTGTCGATGACGTCGCCGTGCATTTCCACCGCGCCGAAACGGCCGGGCGGCTGCACCGCCGTCATGGTGCCGAGCAGGCCATGCTGTTTGTGGAAGGCGATGCTGGCGGCGATATCGATGTCGGCCACGCCGTCGCCGTAGGTGAAGCAGAAGGCTTCCTCGTTCTCGACGAAGCGGCGCACGCGCTTCAGGCGGCCGCCGGTCATGCTGTCGTCGCCGGTGTCGACCAGGGTCACGCGCCACGGTTCGGCGTGGCGCTCATGCACTTCCATGGCATTCTTCTGCAGGTCGAAGGTGACGTCCGAGGTGTGCAGGAAGTAGTTGGCGAAGAATTCCTTGATGATGTAGCCCTTGTAGCCGCAGCAGATCACGAAATCGTTGATGCCGTGGGCCGAGTAGGACTTCAGGATGTGCCAGAGAATCGGCTTGCCGCCGATCTCCACCATCGGCTTGGGCTTGACGGTGGTTTCTTCGCTCAGCCGTGTACCCAATCCGCCGGCCAGAATGACTGCTTTCATATTATTCTCGATCAGTTAGGTGGTTGCAGTCGCAGGAACGCCGCCGGGCGCCTTGCCTTCTTATTGTGGGCGCTCCGCCGGCTATTGTAAACCTTGGTTTGCCGGCCTAAGCCTCGATTTGAATACCGTTTGGCAGGTATTTTTCGTATTTGGCGAGGGTGGCCAGGATGGTCGTTTTGTCCATCTTGAAGTAATAGTCGAGTTCCGATTCGCCCGTGACCTGGGCGCCGAAACGCTCGTGGAACTGGATCACGCCGGTATTCCCCTTGCGCACGTCAAAATGCGCGCCCTCGAAGCCCAGGTGCAGGGCGTAGTGGTAGATGATCAGGGCCGATTCGATGGCGAAGCCGGACGGCGCGCCATCCTTCTTGATCCAGGAACCCCAGCAGAAGGAATCGCCCTGCTGGTCGTACAGGCGCACGGTGCCCACCGCTTCCCCGGCCGCATCCTCGATGATGAAGTAGATCTGGCCGGCGTCCTGGGCATAGCCGGCCAGCCAGGCTTCCTGCTTGGCCAGGTCGGGCGAGGTGGCCGACAGGTAGCGGCCCTTGCTGGCGTCGGTGCGCAGGCCGAGGATGAAGGCGGCGTCGGCCACCGTCGCGTCGCGGAACACCAGCTTGTTGCCGCGGATGGCCTTGGGCTTGATAAAGCGGGGCATGGCCGGGCTCCTTACAGGCTGGCCAGGATGGCGCGCACGGCGGCCGCCACCTGGTCCACCTGTTCCATGCTCAGGTGCGGGCCGAGCGGCAGGCTGAGTACTTCGCGGTGGATCGCTTCGGCGATCGGGAAGTCGCCTGGCTGGTATCCCAGTTCGGCATACGCCTGCTGCAGATGCGGGGCGATCGGATAATGCACGATGGTGCCGATGCCTTGCTCGGCCAGGCGCTGCGCCAGCACGTCGCGCTGGGCGTGGCGCACCACGTACAGGTGCCAGACCGGTTCGGCCCAGGCGGGGACGTGCGGCAGCAGCAGGCCGGGAATGCCGGCCAGCTGCTCGCTGTAGCGCGCCGCCTGGGCGCGGCGCAGGGCATTGCCCTCGTCCAGCACGTTCAGCTTCACGTTCAGCACGGCGGCCTGCATCTCGTCCAGGCGCGAGTTAAAGCCCTGCACCAGATTGTGGTACTTCTTCTGCGAGCCGTAATTGCGGTAGGTGCGCAGCAGCTCGGCCAGGGCCGCGTCGTCCGTGACCACGCCGCCGGCGTCGCCCAGGGCGCCCAGGTTCTTGCCCGGATAGAAGCTGAAGGCGGCGGCGTCGCCCAACTGGCCGCTGCGCTTGCCGTGACATAGAGCGCCATGCGCCTGGGCCGCGTCTTCCACCACTTTCAGCTTGTGCTTGCGTGCGATGGCCGCGACGGCCGGCATATCGGCCGGCTGGCCGTACAGGTGCACAGCGACGATGGCCTTGGTGCGCGGCGTGATGGCCGCTTCGATGCGGGCCGGGTCGATGTTATAGGTCGCCTCCACCGGCTCCACCGGGATCGGCGTGGCGCCGCACTGGCTGACCGCCAGCCAGGTGGCGATGAAGGTATTGCTCGGCACGATCACCTCGTCGCCCGGGCCGATGCCGTAGGCGCGCAGGATCAGCATGATGGCATCCAGGCCGTTGGCCACGCCGATGCCGTGCTGCACGCCGCAATAGGCGGCGAAGCGCCGTTCGAAGTTCTCCACTTCCTGGCCCAGGATATACCAGCCGGAATGCAGCACGCGCTGCAGGGCCGCTTCAAGTTCGGCCTGCTGGCTCAGGTTGATGGCTTTCAGATCGAGAAAGGGAACGCTCATGGATGGCTTTCAGCGGGGAGGGTGATCGGGATGCTGGCCGCGCGCGACGGCCTGGAATTCATCGTAATCGTGGAAATAGTCTTTGGGATCGTAATTGGTCGAGGCCAGCACCAGGCAGACCCCGCCCGAGGAGAAGTTCTCCACTTCGCGCCACATCATCTTGGGGATGTAGAGGCCGTAGTAGGAACGGTTCAGGTGGATCTTCTTGCGCCCGAAGCCGTCGTCGACGATCACGTCGAAGCTGCCGGACATGGCGATCATGAACTGCTGCAGTTCGATATGGCCATGGCCGGCGCGGGTCGAGCCGCCCGGCACGTCGTATAGGTAGTAGACGCGCTTGATGTCGAAGGGAATCTGGTTGCCGCCCTCGATCACCGACAGATTGCCGCGCGGGTCGGAGTGCTTGGGCAGCTGAATGATCTTGCATTCATCGAGCAGGGACATGCTTATCCTTTCAGCGGCTTGAGATAGGCCAGGTAGCGCTCGTACGAGCGGCCGATCTGGTCGAACACGCCGCGCAGCGAAAGATACACGGCGTGCACCTGTTCCTGCGTGGCCAGCAGCTCCTCGGTGCTGATGGTGCCGATCTGGTGCGAGCAGTACAGGATGTCGATATAGTCCGAGAAGCAGTAGCCGAAGTTCGGATTCGAGTTCGGGTTCGAGTTCGACTGCAGCGCCTGGTCGCGGCGGAAGTAGCTCAGCTCTTCGTCGATATAGAAGGCCGATGCGCCTTCCACCAGATTGAAGTAGGCCGCCACGTCGGCCAGGCCCACGGTGCAGTCGTGCGTGCCGACCTTGAACAGATTGTGCCAGCCGATCTGCCACAGCTTGCTGCGGCGGAACATGATGGTGCTGAATTCGCCGATGAAGTTGCGCATGCCGAGCGCCATGCTGCGGTGCAGATCGCGTCCGCTCATCATGCCGCTGGCTTCGTAAGGGCGGCGCGTTTCCACGCGCTGGTTGCCGGAATCGATCACCTGCGAAGCCGAGAAGATCAGTTCCACCTCGTCGCGCCCGGCCACAGCGGCCACCATGCGCTCGACGCAGAAGGGATGCAGCAGATCGTCGTCGAACAGCGGCTTGACGAAGACACCCTTGGCGCCGTAGAAGGCGCCCAGCACATTGTCGGCCCGGATCACGCTGCTGCGCTGGTAGATCACGCCGGGGAAGCGGGCGCAGATGTCGCGGATTTCCTCGGTCGGGCAATTGTCGCTGACCAGGATTTCGATATTCGGATACGTCTGGCCGATGGCCGAGCGCAGGCACTGCTCAAAATGGCCCGGCTTGTAGGACGGGATCACGATGCTGACTAAAGGTAAGGCCATAACCATCCTATATTCGTAAGGCGCTCAGCGCGCCGGTTGCAGGGCCGCTGGCGGAACTCAGGCCGCTTGCGCGAGGATGATGTACTGCCACGGCAGCGCGTCCTGCACTGCGGTTTCGGGATCGCTGCCGCTGGCCTGGGCCAGGGCGCGCAGCGCCGGCAGGAAGGCTTCGCGGCCCGCTTCTTCGCGGATCACCGGCGTGCCGCCCGCGATGCGGAAGCCCGCCTGCTGGAACATATCAAGAATTGTTCCGCGCGTAAATACCCGCACATCAGGCAAATCGAGCACGGTGCCGGGCTGGTAGCGCAGGTCGCCCACGGCCAGGCGCGCCTGCATGCTCCAGTGCTGGAAATTGCGCAGCGAAGCGACCACGGTGCCGCCCGGCTTGATGTGGCGGCGGATGCGCGCCAGCATGGCCCAAGGGTCGCGCAGGCTGCTCAGCACATCGCCCAGAATCCAGCAGTCGGCGCCGGCCACATGGGCGTAGAACTTGTCGTCGGCCTGCTCGATATCGGTGTTGAACACATAATCGCAGTGCGGCCGCGCCAGATTGGCCAGGGCCGGATCGGCTTCGACGCCGGTGTAGTCGCAGATCGGGTGGGCGGCGCGGTATGCCTTGGCGAACACGCCGTTGTGGCAGCCCACTTCCACCAGCTTTTGTGCGTCGGGCGGGACGAAGGCCAGCAGGTGCTGGTCGACGGCGCTGTCGGCGGCCGGCAGGTCGTAGTGGTAGCCGCCGGTGCGCACCACCGTGCCTTGCCAGGGATGCTTGATGTAGTGGCGCGCGGTCTCGGAACCGAAGTCGTCGCGCACCCACTGCACATGCTTGAGCAGATGGGCCTTGCCGGCCCGGTGCAGGGCCAGCATGGTCGTGATCATGGGCGCGCCGTGCTTGATGGGCAGCGGCCATTGGCGCATCACGTCCATATTCACCAGCATGCAGGCCGGGTGCAGATAGGCCACTTCGCCGTCGTCCGGACGGTCGTAGCCTTGTTCGTTGACCTGCTGGATGCTGCCCACGCCCCACAGCTCCGGCGTCAGTTCGCTTTGCAGCGATTCCAGGAAGCCGCCCTTGACGATTTCCACGTCCGAATCGAGGAACAGCACCTGGCCTTCCAGGCCCAGGTTGCGGATGGCCCAGGACATGCCGGGGCCGTGGTGGATGTTGTAGCCGAAGGGGATGAATTCCACGTTCGGGAAAGACTCGGCGATCGCCTTGATCTGCAGCGATATCTCGGGGTTGGAACCGTCGATCACATACACCTTGTTCGCGTAGAACTGGCGGAAGGTGCGCAGCAGCGCCTCGATCAGATCGGGCGAGTTGTAGGACACCGTGATGACTGGGATGTGGGCGGTACTCATGGGCGAGGGTTCCTTTGGATGTCCTGGGTTCAGGCGGCGACGGCGCGCACCAGATATTGATAGGGCAGGGCGTCCTGCACCGCCAGTTCCGGATCGGCGCCGCTGGCGATGGCCATCTGGCGGATCGCCGCCAGCATCGCTTCCGGCGGCGCGTGCAGGGTCACGGTATTCATGTCCACCACATTGAAGCCGCATTCGCGCAGCAGCAGGGCCAGGGTGCTGCGCGTGAACCAGTGCAGGTTGGCGCGGTTGAGCAGGCCATTGTCCTGGTATTGCAGATTGCCGCTGGCCAGGCAGGATTGCAGCGCCCAGTTCTGCGCGTTCGAGACGCAGGCCACCACCTCCACCGGGCCGGTGGCGTGCCGGCGCAGATTGCGCAGCATGGCCCACGGGTCGCGCAGGCGTTCCAGCGTGTCGGGGAAGACCCAGCACTGGGTCGCTCCCAGGCGGCGCCAGTCGGCATCGTCGAGCTGCTCGGCGTCGGCCGCCAGCACTTCGCTGCTCCATGGCGTGTCCGGCGCGGCCAGGCTGACGCTGGTGTAGCGTGCCTGCGGATTGGCCGAGCGGTAGGCTTGCGCCAGCACGCCATTGCCGATTTCGGCCACGCTGTGCAGGCCGTTGCGCAGCATGCGCAGCATGCCGGCGTGCTGCACCGGCATGTTGTCCGGCGCCGGCACGGCGCCGGGCGCCGCTTCGTCCTGCAGCGGCACGCCTTCGGGACGCGGAATCACGCTGGCGTACAGGTCTTCCAGGTCGCGCACGAAGCGCGGCGTGTCGAACAGCGGGCTGGCCTCGCGCGTGGCCAGCAGGCGCTCGCGCAGGGCCGCCAATTCGGCGCGGTTGCCGGCCAGGGCCACAGCGCGCTCTTCGTAATCATTGAGTTCGTGCGTCACCAGTTCCGGCAAGCCCATGGCGTGCAGCAGGCTGCCGGCCATGCGCGCGCTGAAGGTGCGGCCGGCGCAGGTCAGCACCGGCAGGCCGGCCCACAGCGCATCGCTGGCGGTGGTGCCGGCGTTGAAGGGCGCGGTGTCGAGGAAGAGGTCGGCCAGCTGGAAGCGCGCCAGATAATCGGCCGGCGCCACGCGGCCGGCGAACAGCAGGCGCTCGCGCGCCACGCCACGGCTTTCCGCTTCGCGCAGCAGGTTGGCGCGGGTTTCCTCGGTGTCGGCCACCATCCACAGCACGCTGTCCGGCACGCGCTGCAGGATGCGCATCCAGGCCGAGAACACTTCCGGCGTGAATTTGTAGTTGTTGTTGAAGGAGCAGAAGACGAATTTATCTTCCGGCAGCCCGTTGCCGGCCTTGGTCGGCGTGGCGCCGATGGCGCGCTGGCGGTCGTTGATCTGGAAAGTGTGCGGCATGTGCAGCGGCTTTTCCGTGAAATACGGTTCCAGCTCGGGCGGCAGCACAAAGGGATCGGAAATCACGTAATCGACGCCGGGAATCGCGGTCGGGCCAGGGAAGCCCAGCCAGGTGGCCTGCACCGGGGCCGGCCGGTAGGCCAGGATGCCGGGCCGCGCGCCCAGGGTCAGGCCGTGCAGGTCGACCAGCAGGTCGATCTCGTGGCGGCGGATGCAATGCGCCGCCTCCTCGTCGGTCATGGCGTCGATGCGGATGTAGTGGTCCATGGCGCCCACCACGCGGGCGCGCAGCGGACTGCCGTCCTCGCGGCTCCAGCTGAAGGCGTAGACCTCGACGCGGCTGCGGTCGTGCAGCTCATACAGTTCGGCGGTCAGGATCGACACCGCGTGCGAGCAGAAGTCCGAGGACAGGTAGCCGATGCGCATGCGCTTGTGCGGATAGCCGGTGCCGTCGGTCAGCGGCGCCACATTGCTTTTGACTTTCTCGTCGATGAAGCGGCGCGCGGCGGCCAGCTGTTCGGCCGGATCGGGCGAGGCGCTGAGCATGGCTAGGGCCGAGGTGGAACGCTTGAGTTCTTCCGGTCCCAGATTCGGCAAGCCCGCGTACACGGGCCACTCGCACAGCTTCTGGCGCAGATGGACCCAGTGCGTGATGACGTTGGGCTGCTGCGGATTGAGTTCCAGGCTGCGGCGCAGCATCTGCTCGGCTTCCGGCAGCAGCTTGCGGATTTCCAGCAGGCGGCCCAGATTGTTCAGGGTCTGCTGGTGCAGGGCGGGCTGGGTGGCGATGTCGGGCTGCACTTCGCGCAGGATGGCGCGCCACACATCGAGCGATTCGTCGGGGCGGCCCATGCGCTCGAGCAGGGAACCCAGGTTCAGGCGCGCTTCGACGAAGTTGGGATTGAGGGCCATGGCCTGGCGGTAAGCCTGTTCGGCGCCGGCCTCGTCGCGCTGGTCGCCCAGGGTCACGGCCAGGTTGAAGCAGACCGCGTAGGACAGCGGCGAGCGGGTCTTGTCCAGCCACAGGCGGTAAAGGGCGCTCGCTTCCTGCGGCACGCCGCGCGCCACCAGTTCCTGGGCCGCCTGGAACAGTTCGCCGATCGGCAGCACGCCCCGGCTTGCCTGCTTCAGCACGGCTTGGTGGGAAGCGGGAAGAGAGGCGGAGCTGGCTGAAACGGTCATCTTGTTCTTTCGCAGAAAACGGCCCGGCTGCCGACGGGCGTAGAAGGCGTAATCATACCCTGTTGCGAGTGGGAAGACGGGGATTTTGTGGCCTTGGAGCAACTGATCGGTGCCGCCGCCATCCCGCTCCGCCCACGGACGGGCCGCGGGCGGTGGGGCGGGATGGATTTACTTGGTGGCGGCCAGCCAGCCTTGCGCTTTCTGGCTGTCGTGCAGGGCGTCCAGCTGCTTGTGGCCGCCGTCCGGCGACGCTTGCAGCGCCGCCAGTTGGCCACCGGCCGCGAAACGCTCCAGCGCATTGGTCAGCGCCTGCACCTGCAGCGACAGCGGCGAGGCCAGGGCGGCGGCCGTCGGCTCGGGCAAGCGGGCCGGTGCCGGGTCGGTGCTGGCCTTGCCTGGCGGGCTGGCTGCCGCTGCCGCCGGCAGAGGCGCATTGGCCAATGCTGCCGGTCCAGACGCATCGGCTGGGATGGCAGCCAAGGTGGTGTGCGCGGCCGGGCTTGACGCGGCGGCGGGCTGTTGCGCGCCGCTGACCGGGGGGGCAGCGACTGTCTGGCCGGTGCTGGCCGCCTTAGCCGCTGCCAGCAGGCTGTTGCCAGCTTGTCCAGCTTGCCCAGTCTGGCCGGCAGCGGCCGGGCCGGTGGCGAACCAGACGTCGGCCGCGGCGTGCTGGCGGCCCTGGGTGTCGGTCCAGCTTGACGTCAGGCCGATGCGGTTGCCGTTCTGGCGCGCTTCCGAGGCTTGCGCCTGCAGCGAGAGCGAGGCCACGCCGAGCGATGCCAGGGTGCGCAGCTCGCCGGCCTGGCTCACGCCGTCGCCGTCGGCATCGACCCAGACGCGCAACTGGCCATAGGCCCGGTCGGCGCTGTCGATGCGGCCATCGCCATTGCTGTCGAGTTCGCGCAGCGCGGCATAGGCGTCGCGCGCCTTGCTGCCATCGGCCAGGGTGACGGCGCTGCCGAACAGCTCGCTGCCATCGTTGATCTGGCCATCGCCATTGCGGTCCAGGGCCAGCAGGCCGTCGCGCGGGCCGGCCCAGCCGGTCTGCACTTTCTGGCCGCGGCCATAGATGTCGAACTGCACGCCGGCCTCGCGGCCCAGGGTGCTGACACCGTCGCCGTCCAGGTCCAGCACCAGCGGCGTGGCGTAGCGCGTCGAGGCCGGATTCAGCGCCATGGTCTGCTCCACCGTCATGGCCGCGATCTGGGCATTGGTGAAGCCATGGTCGATCTGGATCACGCTGAGCGCGGCCAGGTCGGCCGTTTCCATGGCCGCGATCTGGGCCGTGGTGAAGGCGGCGATCTGGGCCGTTCCTAGCGACGCTGCCTGCAAGGTGGTCAGGGCGGCGATCTGGGCCGGTTTCAAGGCCGCGATCTGGGCTGGGCTCAGGGCCGCGTACTGCACGGCACTCAGGGCGCCCAGCTGCTGGCTGCTCAGCGCGCCCAGCTGGGTGCCGTTGAAGCTGGCCAGCTGGGTGGTGGAAAACGCCTGCATCTGGGCCGTGCTCAAGCCGGCCAGCTGGCTGACTTTGAGGCCGGCCAATTGGGCATTGCTGAGGTTGACGAGCTGGTTGCCCGAGAAATAACCGATCTGCAGCGAACTGAAGGCGCCGATCTGGGCCGCGCTGAGCACCGACAGCTGGGCCGTCGACAGGGCGCCGATCTGGTCGATATTCAAGGCCGCCAGCTGCGAGTTCTTGAGCGCCTTGATCTGGTTGGCACTGAGCACGGCAGCCTGTTCGGCCGTCAGCGCGCCGATCTGGGTGGTGGTCAAGGTGGCGATCTGGGCCGTGCCCAGGCTGCCGACCTGGGCTGTCGTCAAGGCGGCCACCTGGTCGGCCGTCAGCGCCGTCAGCTGGGCCAGGCGGATGGCGGCCAACTGGGCTGTGCTGAGCACCTGGATTTGCTCATTGTTCAATACCGGCAACTGGGCCGCGCTCAGGTAGCCGATCTGGGCCACGGTGAGGGCGGCGATCTGGGCCGTGCTGAGCACGGTCAGGTGGTCGGCATTGAGCACGGCGATCTGGGAGCTGTTCAGGGTGGCGATCTGGCCCGTGCCGAGCACGCCCATCAGGGCCGGCGGCAGCGCATTGATCTGGGCGCCGCTGAGGGCCGCCACTTGCGCGTTGGACAGGGCCGCCAGCTGGTCGCTGCCCAGGCCGGGCAGGGCGGTGTCGCTGAGGGCGCGGATCTGCGCCGTGTTCAGCGCCTGCAACTGTTCGGCGGACAGCGTGGCCAACTGCTGGGCGTCGAAGGCGGCGATCTGCTGGGTGCCAAGGGCGCGCAGCTGGGCCGTGGCGAGCGCGGCGATCTGGCCGGTGGCCAGCGCCTGGATCTGCTGGCTGCTGAAGGCCTGGATCTGGCGCGTGCTGAGCGCAGCCAAGTCAACCGTTTCCAGCGCGTGCACCTGCTCCGTGCCCAGGGCCGCCAGTTGCGTATTCGTCATGGCCTGCATCTGCGCCGTGCTGAGGGCGACGATGTGGGCGGTGTTCAAGCCCAGGCCGAACTGGTCGGCCGTCAGTGCGGCAATCGCGGCCGTGCTCAGGGCGGCCAGTTGCGCCGTGCCGAGCATGCCCAACTGGGCCGT
Source organism: Massilia sp. BJB1822 (assembly GCF_013369485.1). Classification (GTDB taxonomy): domain Bacteria; phylum Pseudomonadota; class Gammaproteobacteria; order Burkholderiales; family Burkholderiaceae_D; genus Rugamonas. The sequence continues at coordinate 79,700 of NZ_JABWEB010000001.1, read as the reverse complement.
GCCGAAGCCGCCCACCTGGCCGGCCCGCAGCGCGGCGGCCTGGTCGGTGCTGAGGACGGCGATCTGGTCGCTGCGCAAGGCCGCCAACTGGCCCGGTTTCAGGGCGGCCACGGCTGCCGTATTCAGAGCGGCGAACTGGCTGCTGCCGAGGCCGTAACTGAGCTGGCTGGTGCTCAGGGCGCTGGCGGCGGCCGTGCCGAGCGCGGCGGCTTGTCCCACGGTCAGCGCTGCGATCTGCTCGGTGTTCAGGGCGCCGATCTGCAGGCTGCCGAAACCGGCGATCTGGGCGCTGCCCAGTGACTGGATCTGGGCCGTCGTCAGGGCTGCGATCTGGGCTGTGTTCATGACAGCCAGGGCGGCCGAGTTCAGGGCGCGCAACTGGTCGCTGCTGAGCCAGCGGAACTGGGCCGAGCTGAAGGCGGCCAACTGGTCGCCGCGCAGCACGGCCAGGTCTTCCGTTTCCAGCGCCGCCATCTGGGCGCTATTGAGCAGGGCCAGTTGGCTGGTGCGCAAGGCCAGGATCTGGGCCGTGTTGAAAGCGGCGATCTGGGCCGTGCTGAGGCCGTTGCTGATCTGGCTATTGCTCAGGCCGCCGATGGCGCTGCTGCCCAGGGCGTTGAACTGGGCCGTGGACAGGGCCGCCAGCTGCAGGCTGGTCATGGCGCCCATTTGGCCGGCGCCGAAGGCGGCCAGCTGATTGGTGGCCAAGGCCGCCACCTGCTCGGTGCTCAGGCCTAGGCCGATCTGCTGCGCCGTCAGGGCGCGCACGGCGCTGCTGGACAGGGCGTTCAACTGGTCGGGGCGCAAGCCGCGGATCTGGCTGCTGTTCAGGGCCACGATCTGGCTGCTGCGCAGGGCGTTCAAGTCCTGGGTTTCCAGCACGCTGATCTGGAAGCTGTTGAGCGCGGCCAGCAGGGTATTGCTCAAGCCCGCGTACTGGGTGGTGGTCATGGCGATCAGCTGGGTGCTGCTCAGGGCGCCCAGCTGGGCCGTGGTCAGGCCGGCGATGCCGGCGCTGCTGAAGTTGCTCAGAATTTCCGTGCTGAGGCCGGCAATCGTGGCCGTGGCCAGTGCCGCCACCTGGTGGCTGCGCAGTGCGGCGAAGTCTTGCGACTCCATGGCCGCCAGCTGGGTGCTGCTCAAGGCGGCGATTTGGGCCGTAGTCAGTGCGCTGGCCTGGTCGGTGGTCAGGGCAACGATCTGGTCGGTGGACAGGGCGGCGATCTGGGCCGTGCGGAAGGCCGTGATCTGGTTGCTGCGCAGGGCGGCGAAGTCGGCCGTCTCCAGGGCCGCCAGCATGGCGGTGTTGAAGGAGGCCAGCTGGTTGCCGTTCAGCGCGGCGGCCTGGGCGGTGGTGAAGGCGGCAATGCGCGCCATGCTCAAGCCGTTCAGCTGGCGCGTGCTCAAGGAACCGATCTGCAGGCTGCCGAGGGTGGTGTACTGCGCGTCGCTGAGGGCGGCCAACTGGCTATCCTTGAGCGCCTGCACCTGACCGATGCGCAGCGCGTTGAGGTCGGCCGTTTCCATGGCGCGCAGCTGCGCGTCGCCCAAGGCGGCGATCTGGGCCGTGCTCAAGGCGACGATCTGGGCGGTGCTGAAGGCGGCCATGGTGGCGGCATTCAAGTCGGCCAGCGCGGCCGTGCTGATGCCGCCAATCTGCGGCGCCTTGATGCTGGCGAAATCCTGGGTTTCCATGGCGTTCAGCTGCGTGCCGCTGAGGCCGGCCAACTGGCGCTGGGTCAGTGCGCCGGCCTGGGCCGTGCTGAGGGCGACCAGTTGGGCCGCGCTCAGGCTGGCCATCTGGCTGCTGCTCAGATAGCCGATCTGGGCCGTGCTGAGCAGGGCCAGCTGGCTTTCGCTCAGATTGGCCAGGGCCTGGGTCGACAGGCTGGCGATCTGCTGCTGGCGCAGCGCGCGCAAGTCTTCCGACGCCAGCGCATTCAATTGTTCGCTGGTCAGGTAGCTGAGCTGGCGCGTGCCCAGGTTGGCCAGCTGGGCCGTGGTCAGCGCCGTGATGTGCTGGCTGCCCAGGCTGGCGATCTGCTGCGAATTCAAGCCGTTCAGCGCCTGCCACTTGATGGCGGCGAAGTCGGCTGTTTCGAGGGCGGCCAGCTGTTCAGGACGCATGCCGCTGAGCTGCTGGGTATTCAGGGCCGCCATCTGGGCCGTGGTCATGGCCACGATCTGGGCCGTGTTGAGGGAGGCCATCTGGCCCGGCGTCAGGCCGGCGATCTGCCTGGTGCTCAGCGCGGCGATCTGGGCCGTGCTGAGGTCGGAAAAGCGCAGCGCGCCCAGGGCCGCCAATTGGGCTGGGCTGAGTACGGCAAAGTCTTGCGGCTCGAACGCGGCCAGCTGGGCCGTGCTGAGCGAAGCCATCTGGGCGGTGGTCAGGGCCATGGTCTGGGCGGTCGTGAGCGCGGCGATCAGGGCCGGCGACAAGGTGGCGACCAGGTCGATATTCAGGGAGGCGATCAGGCGCGTACCGAGCGCGGCCCAGTCCTGGGTTTCCAGTGCATTCAATTGCGCGCTGTTCAAGGCCGACAACTGGCGCGTGCTGAGCGCCGCCGCCTGGGCCGTGCCGAGCGCGGCCACCTGCTCCAGGCTCAGGGCGCGGATCTGCGCCATGCTCAGGCCGCCGATCTGGCGGCTGCCCAGGGCCGCCAGCTGGCCCGCGTCGAGGCCGGCAATCAGGGCCGTGGTCAGGGCGCCGATTTGCTGCGAGGCCAACAGACCCAGCTTTTCGGTACCGAGCGCGGCCAGTTGGCTGGCGCTGAACAGGTTCAGCGTGCGCGTGCTCAAGCCGGCGAGCTGGGCGCTGCGCAGGGCCGCCAGCTGGGCGCTCTGCAAAGCCGCGATCTGGTCGGTTTGCAGACCCAGCAACTGACTGCTTTTCAGCGCCGCGAAATCTTCCGTCTCGATGGCCGCCAATTGCTCATTGCTCAGCAGGCCGATCTGGCGCAGGCTGAGCGAGGCCGCCTGCTGGGTGGTCAGGGCGACGATCTGGGCCGTGCTGAAGCCGGCCAGCTGCTTGCTGTCGAGGGCTATCAGCTGGCGCGTTTTCAGGGCCGCCACATCCTGGGTTTCCATGGCGCCGATCTGGACGCTGTTCAGCACTTGCAACTGACTATTGCTGAGCTGGCTCACCTGTTCCGTGCCGAGGCCGGCGATCTGGTCGGAACGCAGCACGGCCAACTGCCTGCTGGTCAGCGCGATCAACTGGGCGCTGCGCAAGGCCGCCAGGTTTTCCGTTTCCAGCGCCGCCACCTGGGTGGTGCTCAGGGCGGCGATCTGCTGGCTGCCGAGCTGGGTGAACTGGGTGGTGCTGAAGCCGTCGGCGATCTGCTCGTTGCTGAGGGCGGCGATTTGCTGCGAGCTCAGGCCGTGCAACTGGGGCGCGCCAAAGCCCGTATGCAGCTGGGCCGTGGTCATGGCCTGCAGGCTACGCGTGGTGATGGCGCGGATTTGCTGCGAACTCATCACCTGCAACTGGGTGCTGCTGAAGGCGACGATCTGCTCGGGCCGCAGGCTGGCTATATCGGCCGTCTTGAGCAGCGTGATCTGATAGGTGCTGAGGCCGGCGATCTGCGCCGTGTTCAGGTCGGGTACGATAGAGGGCATAGTAAGGTTCTCCTTTGCCCAATATATCCCGGATGCAATAGCCGCCATGTTGAGAACAGGCGGGTAAATAACGTTTAAATCACTGTACTGAAATAATAACTTCCGCTTCAATAGTTTTTATTTTTGCATTAAAACACGTATTATCGTGATACACGGTAGCTCGAATAATTTTAAATATAGTCGATAATGTTACAAACTCCTTCGGCCTTTATTCCGCTGATTACGCCCGATATGGCGGCTGCGCCCACGCGCCGCGTCTTTCTCTTTCATCAAGGCCAGCTGCTGCTGCGCAGCGCCGATCTGGCCCTACCCGAGCAGCTGGACGCTTTGGGCCTGAGTCCTGAACAACTGCACCCGGTCGGTCTGTGGCAGGACTGCTATTACCAGGCGGCCTGGACCGATAGTCCGGCCCTGCCCGACGCCGAACATGGCTGGCACGGCCTGCGCGCGCTGTTCGGAAGCATGGATGAAGGCTTGCTGGGCCTGGCCAGCCGCGCCAGCCAGCTGGCCGAATGGGCGCGCACCCACCGCTTCTGCGGCGCCTGCGCCACGCCAATGGCGCGCGCGGCCGGTGAACGCAGCTTCCAGTGTCCGGCCTGCGGCATGACGGCTTACCCGCGCATTTCGCCGGCCATGATGGTGCTGATCCGCAAGGGCGAGTCGGCGTTGCTGGCCGTGCACGCCCAAGCGCCGTACAAGCGCTTTACCGCCCTGGCCGGTTTTCTGGAGGCGGGCGAATCGATCGAAGAAGCCGTGCACCGCGAGGTGTATGAGGAAGTCGGCCTGCGCGTGCAGAACCTGCGCTATTTCGGCAGCCAGTCCTGGCCTTTCCCGCATTCGTTGATGATCGCGTTTACCGCCGATTATCTGGACGGGGAAATCCGCGTCGACCCGAATGAAATCAGTGAGGCGCGCTGGTTCGGTCCCGACGATGAATGGCCCGAAATGAGCGCCACCGTCTCCATCGCCGCCGCCCTGATCAACGCCCACCGTCCGCGCTGAGTCCGGCGTGCGCCTGGACGGCCCCGGCTTTGAGTCAGGGGCCGATGCAAGCACGCCAAAGCCTGTATACTGACGGGTCAATCGCAATTTTCAGGCCTTTATCATCATGTCAAAAGACGCAGAATTCTCCGAACACGACTGGCGCCGCCTGCTGCAGAGCTTTGGCGAAGACCCGGACCGTCCGGGCTTGATCGAAACTCCGCACCGTGTCAGCAAGGCGTGGAAACACTGGACCTCGGGCTATGGCCAGAACCCGGTGGAACTGCTGAAGGCCTTTGAAGATGGCGCCGAGCAGTACAACGAACTGATCGTGGTCAAGGGCATTCCCGTCTACAGCCACTGCGAACACCACCTGGCGCCGTTCTTCGGCAAGGCCACCGTCGGCTATGTGCCGAACGGCAAAATCGTTGGCCTGTCCAAGCTGACTCGTCTGGTGGACTGCTTCGCTAAGCGCCTGCAGGTGCAGGAACGCATGACCATGCAGATCGCCGAAGCGCTGATGGAAGTGCTGGAACCGAAGGCCGTGGGCGTGGTGGTCAAGTGCCGTCACCTGTGCATGGAAAGCCGCGGCATCCGCACCCCGGGCGAAGAAACCGTGACCTCGGCCATGCTGGGCGAGCTGCAGCCCAATCTGGCCATGCGCACCGAATTCCTGGCCCTGGCGCGCGAGCCCTGAGCGATGGCGGGCGCGATCGAATGGCATAGCGGCGACTTGAGCGCCGCGCAGGCGCTGGCCAACACGGCCGGCCGTCCCCTGTTCCTGTACTGGGGCGCGGGCTGGTGTCCGCCCTGCAACCGGGTCAAATCGGAAATCTTCAGCCGCGACGAGTTCGCCGCCCGCCTGCGTGGCCTGGTGCCCTTCTGGCTCGACGGCGACGCGCCCGGCGCGCAAGCGCTGGCCGCCCAGCTCAAGCTGCGCAGCTACCCGACCCTGGTGCTGTTCGCGCCCGACGGCAGCGAAATCACGCGCCTGCCTTGCGAGCTCGATGGCGAACTCTTCCTCGATGCCCTCGACACGGCGCTCGCCGCCTCCCACACGGCCGCGCAATCGCTGCAAGCGGCGCTCGATGGCAGCCGCGTCCTGAGCGGCGCCGAGTGGAAGCTGCTTAGCCACTACTCCTGGGATACCGACGAAGGCGTGCTGCTGGCTGGCCGCGAACCCGGCCCCCTGCTGGCCGCGCTGGCCCAGGCTGCCGCGTCATCCGCCCCCGACGCCGCCATCCGCCTGCGCCTGCTCTCGCTCCTGTTCCCCGCCAACACCGGCATTGCCGCCGCGCCAGGTGGTGCCGCCGCCATCGTTGTGGGCGCAGGTAGCGCTGGTGGCGCTCCTGCTGCCGTTGGCTTTGCTGGTGCGGCCGAGATCGCTGCCGCCGCCACGACCGATGCTTTCCTGCTCGGCGTCTGCCGCGATGCGCGGCTGGCCCGCGCCAATATGGACCTCTTCGGCAACAACGGCGCCCAGCTGCTGAAGCTGGCCGGTGCCGCCCAGCCCGAGCTGGCCAGCGCCCTGGCGCAAGTCGCCCAGGCCTGGGCCGACGATATGTGGCTGTCCGTGCCCGACCGCCTGACCGCTGTGCGCCTGCAAATGCGCATGGCCCGCTTCGGCCACGCCGCCACCGGCCTGCCCGACCTGGTGCGCGCCAGCGTCGCCGCAGCGCTGGCCGAAGTCGACGACCCCTACGAACGCCACACCCTGGTCAACACGGCCGTCAGCGCCCTGAACGATGCCGGCCTGTCCGCCGAAGCCGAAGCCCTGCTGCAAGCCGAACTGGCGCGCTCGCACTCGCCCTACTACTTCATGCTGAGTCTGGCTGCCAGCGCCAAGCGCCGCGGCGACATGGCCGGCATGCTGAGCTGGTACGAGCAAGCCTGGCGCGCCGCCGTGGGCAGCGCCACCCGTCTGCAATGGGGCGTTACCTATCTGAGCGCAGTACTCGACAACGCCCCCGGCGACAGCGCCCGCATCGAAGCCGCCGCTGCCGCCATCCTCGACGATGTAAACGCCACCGCCGACGTCTTCAGCCAGCGCAACCTGGCCCAAGTCCATCGCCTGGCCGTCAAGCTCAGCGGCACCCCCCACGCCCCCGCCCTCCAGCAAGCCCTCCGCCCCGCGCTCTGATCCACAGAGCCCAGCCCGCCGGATGGCCGTCCTGTCCGCTTGAGGTCTGACCCCAAGGTGGACGGGACGGCCATCCGGCGGGCTCAGCCTTAGTGGCCGCCGTTTAGCGCAGCTGCAAGGTGTCGGCCAGCCAGTCGACGAAGACGCGCACACGGGCCGAGAGGTGGCGGCTGTGGGCGTAGACGATGGAAACGGGCAGCGGCGCGGCGCGCCAGGCGGGCAGCACTTCCTCCAATTCGCCGCTGGCGAGCAGCGCTTCCATGCCGAGCCGGGGCGCTTGCATCAGGCCGAGGCCGGCGCGGCAGCTGGCGACATAGGCTTCGGCGCTGCCGACCGAAACGCGGCTGCGCATGGCCACGGTGTGGCTCTGGCCATCGACGTCGAGGTATTCCCACTCCAGGTCGCGCCCGCTTTGGCTGGAGAAGAAATTCACCGCGTAGTGCTGCTTGAGATCGGCCAGCGTCTGCGGCCGTCCATATTGCGCCAGATAGCTGGGCGCGGCGCAGTTGATCTGCTCCATGGCGCCGATGCGGCGCGCGATCAGGCTGGAGTCGCGCAAGGTGCCGACCCGCACCGCGCAGTCGATGCCTTCGCCGACCAGGTCGGCAAAGCGGTCGCTGGCGCCCAGCCGGACCTGGATTTCGGGATAGGCGGCAAAAAACGCGGGCAGGGCCGGGATCACGATCAGGTGCGCAATCCGTTCCGGCAAATCGACGCGCACCACGCCGGCCGGCCGCTTGCCGCTGCCGAGGAAAAGCGCGTTCACCTCCTCTAGCTCGTTGAGCAGGGCGCGGCAGCGCTCCAGATACACCACGCCCTCCACCGTCAGGCTGACCTTGCGCGTGGTCCGCTGCAGCAGGCGCACGCCGAGCTGCTGTTCGATCCCCTGCACGGCATTGGTCACAGTCGGACGCGGCAGGCCGAGCTGTTCGGCCGCCTGGGTGAAGCTCTTGCTGTCGGCCACGGCCTGGAAAATCTGCATGCTGCGGAACTGGTCCATTGTTATATTTGACCGAATAAAGATGTAGGAATTCGAATATTTATTATGCGAATCCAGAATAGCACAATGGCTGCACCTCAACTCTTCTGGAGATCCGCAATGCAAACCCGCCAACTCGGCCGCACCGGCCCGCGCACCGCCCAACTCGGCCTGGGCCTGATGGGCATGTCCGACCTGTACGGCCCGGCCGACCGCGCCGAAAGCCTGGCCACCATCCACGCCGCGCTGGAGGCCGGCGCCACCCTGCTCGACACCGGCGACTTCTACGGCATGGGCCACAACGAACTCCTGCTGGGCGAAGCCTTGCGCGGCCGGCAGCGCGAGCAAGCCCTGGTCAGCGTCAAATTCGGCGCCCTGCGCGATCCCGCTGGCGGCTGGAGCGGCTACGATGCCCGTCCGCAGGCGGTGAAGAATTTCGCCGCCTACTCGCTGCAGCGCCTGGGCCTGGAGCACATCGATATCTACCGTCCCGCCCGCCTCGATCCGAACGTGCCGATTGAAGACACCGTGGGCGCCATCGCCGACCTCGTCCAGCAAGGTTATGTGAAGCATATCGGCCTGTCCGAAGTGGGCGCCGACACCCTGCGCCGCGCCCATGCCGTGCACCCGATCAGCGACTTGCAGATCGAATACTCGATGATTTCGCGCGGCATCGAAAACGGCGTGCTGCAGACGGCGCGCGAGCTGGGCATTGGCATCACGGCCTATGGCGTGCTGTCGCGCGGCCTGATTTCGGGCCACTGGAGTGCCCAGCGCGCGGGCGAGGCCGATTTCCGCGGCCAGTACAGCCCGCGTTTCCAGGGGGAGAACCTGGCGCATAACCTGGCCCTGGTCGAGCGCGTGCGCCAGGTGGCCGACAGTCTGGGCGTGTCGGTGGCGCAGCTGGCGATTGCCTGGGTGCTGGCGCAAGGGCAGGACATCGTGGCCCTGGTCGGCGCGCGCAGCCGCCAGCGTCTGCAGGAAGCGCTGGGCGCGGACCAACTGGTGCTGAGTGCGGCCGATCTGGCCCGTCTGGAGGAAGTGCTGCCGGCCGGCGCGGCGGCGGGCGAGCGCTACAACGCCCACCTGACCGTTGACCTGGACAGCGAAAAGCAATAAACAATATAGCCGCTTAAACCACGATTTGCCTTATTGTTTTTAAGCAATTTACACACATTGTTGCATTCAGGCCGCACTGGCTTTGCCGTGCGGCCATTTTATTTCCGTTCGGAATCGAACGCGGTTATTCTTGGCCTCCAGTACCAAAACAAAATCCTTTCTGGTATCAGGAGACTCAGGTGAACAATTTGTCATTCAAGCAGAAGCTGTGGATACCCTTGATTTGCAGCCTGCTCTGCATCTCGGCCGTGTTTATTTACGATGCGCTGCAAATGCGCAATGTGCGCATCGAAGAGCGCAAGAACGATCTGGCCGACGTGGCCGACGTGGGCCTGAGCGTGCTCAAGCTGTACGGCGACAAGGCCCAGTCCGGCGCCATGAGCAAGGAAGATGCCCAGGCCCAGGCGCGCGCCAGCATCAAGGCCATGCGCTTCGGCAAGGATGGCTATCTGTCCATCGTCGGCACCGACGGCATCGCCCTGATGAATCCCTTCAAGCCCGAGAACGATGGCAAGAACCTGCTGGACTTCAAAGACCCCAAGGGCAACTACCTGTACCGCGACATCACCAATGTGGCCAAGGGCGAGGGTTCCGGCTTCGTCAGCTACTGGTGGGCGCGCCCGAACGCCACCGAGCCGTCGCCCAAGCTGAGCCGCGTCGCCACCTACAAGCCCTGGGAATGGGCGCTGGTGACGGGCGTGTATATGGATGATATCGATGCCGCCTTCTACTCCCAGCTGATGAAGTCGGGCGTGCTGCTGGTGGTGGTCTGCCTGATCCTGGCGGCCATCGTGGGCGCCATCAACCGCAGCCTGCACCGCGCCATTGGCGGCGAACCCGAGTATGCGGAAAAAGTCGCTTCGCTGATCGCCGCCGGCGACCTCAGCGTGACGGTGGAAACGGCCAGCGGCGACCGCAGCAGCATGCTCTACGCCATGAAGGCCATGCAAGCCAATCTGGCCAACACCATTGGTGAAATCCGCCGCGCCGCCGACACCATCGCCATCGCCTCGGCCGAGATCGCCAGCGGCAATATGGACTTGTCGGCACGTACTGAATCCCAGGCCAGTTCGCTGGAAGAGACCGCCGCCTCGATGGAAGAGCTGACCTCGACCGTGAACCAGAATGCCGCCAACGCCGTGCAGGCCAACCAGCTGGTGCAATCGGCCGCTCACGTGGCGCAGCAGGGCGGCACCGTGGTCTCGCAAGTGGTGCAGACCATGGACACCATCAATGCCTCCTCGCGCCGGATTGTCGACATCATCGCCGTGATCGACGGCATCGCCTTCCAGACCAATATCCTGGCCTTGAACGCCGCGGTGGAAGCGGCGCGCGCTGGCGAGCAGGGCCGCGGCTTCGCCGTGGTCGCCTCCGAAGTGCGCAACCTGGCACACCGCAGCGCCGCCGCCGCCAAGGAAATCAAGGAACTGATCAACGATTCCGTCGGCACCATCGAAAGCGGCAGCACCCTGGTGGCGCAGGCTGGCAGCACCATGGACCAGGTGGTGGAAAGCGTTTCGCGCGTGACCCAGATCATGGCCTCGATCACCGACGCCTCGAGCGAGCAAAGCACCGGCATCGGCCACGTCAACCAGGCCATCACGGAAATGGATTCCGTCACCCAGCAAAACGCCGCCCTGGTGGAAGAAGCGGCTGCCGCCGCCGGCGCCATGCAAGAGCAGGCCGCCACCCTGGCCCAGTTGGTCAGCCGCTTCCGCCTGAGCGCCGGCGAAGCCGCCGCCTCAGCCCAACCCAGCGCGCGCACCCAACGCGCCCCAGCCAGACAGCGCGCCCTGAGCCACGCCTGAGCCCGTGTCCACCATGGGGTCAGACCCCAATCGGACACAGGCTCGGCAGTATTACCTTAAATAGGGACAAGTTACGCGGCTGAGCTTGTGTCCACCATAGCGCTAGGCACCGATCGGACACGTACTCATCTATGACGTAGCAAGAGGTGCGGCCGAGCCCGCCGGATGGCCGTCCCGTCCAATTGGGGTCTGACCCCAAGGTGGACACGGGCTCGAGCGTTGAGCGGGCGGTTTATTCGGTGGTTTCGGCGACGGCGGGGGCGTCGGCGGGGACTTCGGCTTTCGGCGCGGGGGCGGGTTCGAAGACGAGCTTGTCGGCGTCGCCGCGGAAGACGCCCAGCTTCTGGCCGCTGGCTTCGCCGCCTTCCTGCAGGGCGCAGCTCTCGGTTTCCACTTGCCAGACTTGCTTGCCGGCGCGCAGGCTCCAGTGGCGTTCGCCGCTGCCGAACAACTCCACTTCGGTATCCAGGATCGGCAGCTCGGTCAGTGCCAGCTGGCGCTGGCAATCGGGCAGGCGCGCCGCCATCAGCGTGATGCGCGCATCGTCGCTCCAGAAATAATCCTGCTGGCGGCGCACGCTCAAAGTGTGTTCCTGGGTGCTGTCCGCGTAATAAGTCGCCGTATCATTGATGCAGCCGGCCAGCAGCAGCGGGAACAGGGCGGTCAGGATCTTGCGCATGGTGGTCTTCGCTTGTTATTCACGTAACGAAATTCATTATAGCGGTGCGCGCATGGGCCTGCATCATCGGTGCGGCCGCTTCGAGAGAATTGCTATAAGATAAAGCACATTTCTTACTGAACTACAGGCTCGCGCGCCATGAACGGACAGTCCTCTCTCGACGATCAGAGTTTTCGCCGTGTTCTCTCCCGCAATATCACGCTGCCGCTGGCGGCGGGCGTGGTCAGCGCCGCGGTGTTCGTGGCGGTGCTGGCCTATCTGCTCAGCGCCCTCAACTGGGTCGAGCATAGCGAGCGCGTGATCGGCAATGCGCAGGAGGCGCGCAAGCTGACGGTGGACATGGAAACCGGCATGCGCGGCTTCCTGCTGACGGGCGACGAAAGCTTCCTCTCCCCCTACAAGCTGGCGCGCCCCAAGATCGATGCCGCGCTCAATGTGCTGGCCGGTCTGGTCAAGGACAATGCCCAGCAGGTCGACCGCATCCGCAATATCCAGGCCCAGCAAAAGCAGTGGGAGGGCGTGGCCGAGCACATGATCGCCACGCGCCGCGCCAACGGCGATTACCTGTCCCTGGTGCGCAGCGGCCGCGGCAAGGTCGAGTTCGACGAGGTGCGCGCCCAGTTCCAGGGCTTTTTGACGACCGAGGAAAGGCTGCGCGGCGAACGGGCGCGCCAGTCGCGCAATGTGACCTTTTTCACGACCATTACTTATCTGACGCTGAGCCTGCTGCTCAGCGGCGCCCTGGCCTACTTCGGACGGCGCGATCTGATGCGCCTGTCCGGCGCCTTCGGCAAGGCGCTGCAGGCGCAAACCGAGCAGTCGGCCAAGCTGGAGCAGCAGGCCTGGATGCGTTCCGGCCAGGGCCAGCTGGCCGAGCAGGGCATCGGCCAGCTGGCGTTGCCGCTACTGGCCTCCACCCTGCTGCAATTCATGGCGCGCTATCTTGATGTGGCCGTGGCCGCCCTGTATGTGCGCGAGACCGACGGCAGCCTGCGCCGCGTCGCCGCTTATGGCTTCAGCCAGGAGGATATGGAGCGCGGCCAGCATCTGCTGCCGGGAGAGGGCATCGTCGGCCAGGCGGCGCAGGGGCGGCGTCTGGTGCATCTGCAAAACCTGCCGTCCGATTACCTGAAGGTCAGTTCCGCCCTGGGCAGTGGCCAGCCGCTGCAGGTGGCGGTGCTGCCGGTGGACAGCGACGGCAGCGTGAACGGCGTGGTGGAAGTGGGCTTCCTGCGCGCGGTGGGCGAGCGCGAACTCGATTTCCTGCGGCTGGTGGCGGGCAATATCGGCACGGCCATCGAGGCCACCCAGGCGCGCCAGCGCCTGCAGGAAGTGCTGGCCGAAACCCAGCAGCTGAACGAGGAATTGCAGGTGCAGCAGGAAGAGCTGCGCACCGCGAACGAGGAGCTGGAAGAGCAGTCGCGCGTGCTGGAGCTGTCGCAGGCGAACCTGGAAAACCAGAAGGCGGAGCTGGAGCAGAGCAATGAGCAATTGGCCGAGCAGGCCGTCGCGCTCGACCAGAAAAACGCCGCGCTGGGCGACGTGCAAGAGCAGCTGGAAGAGCGGGCGCGCGATTTGGAGCGCGCCAGCCAGTACAAATCGCAGTTCCTGGCGAATATGTCGCACGAGCTGCGCACGCCGCTGAACAGCTCCCTGATCCTGGCCAAGCTCTTGTCCGACAACGAGGCGGGCAATCTGAACGAGGAACAGGTGCGCTACGCGCAAACGATTTACGGCGCGGGCAACGACCTGCTTAATCTGATCAACGACATTCTCGACATCTCCAAGGTCGAAGCGGGCAAGCTGGAACTGGCGCCGGAAGAATTGCAGCTGGAACCGCTGGCCGAGCGCCTGGCGCGCGCCTTTGAGCCGCTGGCGCTGCAAAAAGGGCTGGACCTGGTGGTGGACCTGGAGCCGGGCCTGCCGCACACCATCTTCAGCGATGGCCAGCGCCTGGAGCAGATTCTGAAAAACCTGCTGTCGAACGCGATCAAGTTCACTGACCAGGGCAAGGTGATTCTGCGCCTGTCGCCGGGGGAGCAGGGCCAGGTCAGCTTCGCGGTCAAGGATTCCGGCGTCGGCATTCCGCCCGAGCAGCATGAGAATATCTTCGGCGCCTTCCAGCAGGCCGATGGCAGCAGCAGCCGGCGCCATGGCGGCACAGGACTGGGCCTGTCGATCTCGCGCGATCTGGCGCGCCTGCTGGGCGGCACGATTGCGCTGAGCAGCACGCCGGGACGCGGCAGCACCTTTACCCTGACCCTGCCGGCGCAATGGGCCGTGTCCTCGCATGGGCAGCTTGCGCCCGCAGCTGCAGCGCCGCCAGCCGGCGCGCAACTGCCCGTGGCCGGCATTGCCGCGCCGTCGCCGGCGCGTGCCGCCGCCCTGGCGTCGGTCGGCATTGCACCCGCTTCCGTATCCGGCATCAACGGCGCCCATATTCCCTTGCCCGCCGTGCCGCGCGCCTTCGGCGATGACCGCGACAGCGCGCCGCCGCCCGAACGCAGCGTGCTGGTGATCGAGGATGAAGCGGCTTTCGCCCGCATCCTCTTCGACCTGGCGCACGAGATGGGCTACCGCTGCCTGGTCGCCTTCTCCGCCGAGGAGGGCTTGCAGCTGGCCGCGCAGTACCGGCCCGACGCCATCCTGCTCGACATCCGCCTGCCCGACCGTTCCGGCCTCTCGGTGCTGCAGCTGCTGAAGGACAATCCGCTCACCCGCCACATTCCCGTGCACGTGGTTTCCGCCGCCGAGAATGCCGAAGCGGCCCTGCATATGGGCGCGGTCGGCTATGCGCTCAAGCCGGCCACGCGCGAGCAACTGACCGAGGTGTTCAGCTGTCTGGAACGCAAATTCACGCAGGAGATCAAGCGCATCCTGCTGGTGGAGGACGATGCGCGCCAGCGCGACAGCATGGTGGAGCTGATCGCCGACGACGATATCGAAATCCGCGCCGTGGAATCGGGCGAAGCGGCGCTGGAACTGCTGCGCAGCACCGTCTTCGACTGCATGATCATCGACCTCAAGCTGCCCGACATGCAGGGCAACGAACTGCTGCAGCGCATGTCGCGCGAACCGATCGCCTCCTTCCCGCCGGTGATCGTCTACACCGGCCGCAATCTGACGCGCGCCGAGGAAGCCGACCTGCACAAATATTCGCGCTCCATCATCATCAAGGGCGCGCGTTCGCCGGAGCGCCTGCTCGATGAAGTGACCCTGTTCCTGCACAAGGTGGAATCCGAATTGTCCAGCGAGCGCCAGAGCATGCTGAAAACGGTGCGCAGCCGCGACCGCGTATTCGAAGGCCGCCGCATCCTGCTGGTGGACGACGATGTGCGCAATATCTTCGCCCTCACCAGCGCGCTGGAACAGAAAGGCGCGGTGGTGGAAATCGGCCGCAACGGCCAGGAAGCCCTGGATAAGCTGGACGCCGTGTCCGACATCGACCTGGTGCTGATGGATGTGATGATGCCCGGCATGGACGGCCTGGAAGCGACGCGCCGCATCCGCGCCGATGCGCGCTTCCCGCGCCTGCCCATCATCACCGTTACCGCCAAGGCCATGAAGGACGACCACGAGCAATGCCTGGCGGCCGGCGCCAACGACTACCTGGCCAAACCCATCGACCTGTCGCGCCTGTATTCGCTGCTGCGCGTGTGGATGCCGGTCACCGACTGAGGATGGAGCACGCCATGCCCGGCCACCATCACCATCAAAGCGATATCGAAATCGAGCTGGCCATGCTGATGCAGGCCATCTATATGAAGTACAGCTACGATTTCCGCGACTACACTGGCGCTTCGCAAAAGCGCCGCGTCCTGTATGCGATGGGACAGATGGACTGCCATACGATCTCGGAACTGCAGTCGCGCGTGATGCACGAGGTCGAAGCCTTCAGCATGCTGCTGCAATACCTGACCATTCCCGTCACCGAGATGTTCCGCGACCCGGCATACTTCTCCGGCCTGCGCGAGCATGTGCTGCCGGTGCTGAGCACCTATCCTTCGCTGAAGATCTGGGTGGCCGGCTGCAGCACCGGCGAGGAAGTGTATTCCATGGCCATCCTGCTCAAGGAAGAAGGCCTGCTGGAGCGCAGCATCATCTACGCCACCGACATCAATCCGCAATCGCTGGAAAAGGCCAAGAAAGGCGTCTTCCCGCTGGAGAGCATGCGCCAGTACACCGAGAACTATCAGGCTTCGGGCGGCAGGTGCGCCTTCTCCGACTACTACACCGCCGCGTATAACGCTGCCCTGTTCGACCGCGCGCTGTGCGAGAGCGTGACTTTTGCCGACCATAGTCTGGCAACCGACAGCGTGTTTGCGGAAACCCAGTTCATCAGCTGCCGCAATGTGATGATCTACTTCAAGCGCAAGCTGCAGGAAAGGGCGCTTGGCCTGTTCCACGAGTCGCTATGCCATCGCGGCTTCCTGGGCCTGGGCAGCAAGGAGAGCATTGATTTTTCCAGCTACGGCCCCCGCTTTGAAGCGGTGGCCAAGCGTGAACGCTTGTTCAGGAAACTATGATGGATACGCATCAAACCATAGTCCAGGCTTTGCTGGGACGCCATATCGAGGCCGTCGCCATTGGCGGTTCGGCTGGCGGGGTGAATGCTCTGCTGTCGGTGCTGCCAGGCTTGCCGTCGCATTTTTCGCGTCCGGTGATCGTGGTGCTGCATGTGCAGGGCGGGCGCCAGAGCCAGCTGGCCGAGGTCTTCCAGAAAAAATTGGATTTGCCGGTGCGCGAAGCGAGCGACAAGGAAACCATCGTTCCGGGTACGCTCTACTTTGCGCCTTCGGATTACCATCTGTCGGTGGAGACGGACGCCAGTTTTTCCCTGAGCTGCGAGCCGCCGGTCAATTTCGCGCGGCCCGCCATCGACCTGATGATGATATCGGCCGCGGATACCTATGGCGCCGGCCTGCTCGGCATCCTGCTGACCGGCGCCAACCACGATGGCGCGGCCGGTCTGGCGGCGATCGGCGAAGCTGGCGGCATGACCGTGGCGCAAGACCCGGACGAGGCCATGGTCGGCACCATGCCGGGGGAAGCCATACGCCTGCGCATGCCGGACCTGATCTTGTCTCTGGCCGGTATCCGCAGCTTGTTGTCGATGCTGGAGAACACTTGATGGAAATGGAAAGTACCAAGCTGCTGATTGTGGACGACCTGCCGGAAAACCTGCGTGCCCTGAATGCGCTGATCCGCGGAGAAGGCCGCGCGGTATTCCAGGCCGCCAGCGGCGAAGAGGCGCTGGCCCTGCTGCTGGAGCACGATTTCGCCCTCGCCATTCTCGATGTGCAGATGCCGGAGATGGACGGCTTCGAGCTGGCGGAACTGATGCGCGGCACCGACAAGACCCGCCACATTCCCATTGTTTTCGTCAGCGCGGCGGGCAAGGAGCTGAATTACGCTTTCAAGGGCTATGAAACGGGCGCCGTCGATTTTCTCTACAAGCCGCTGGATGCGGACGCCGTGCGCAGCAAGGTGAATGTCTTTGTCGACCTGTATTGCCAGCGGCGCGAGATCCGCCGCCGCGTCGAGCAGCAGGAGGCGACCATGCGCGAGCTGCAGGCTGCGCAAGAGGAGCTGCAGCGCGCCCTGCATATGCGCGACGATTTCATGTCCATGGTGGCGCACGAGCTGCGCACGCCGCTGAATACGCTATACCTGGAATCGCAGATGCGTAAGATGCAGCTGGAACGCGGCACCCTGCCGGCGTTCGACAGCGCGCAGACGCGCCGCATGGTGGAGCGCGACGAGCGCCAGATCCGCAGCATGATACGGCTGATCGACGATATGCTGGATGTGTCGCGCATCCGCAGCGGCACCATGTCGATCCGCCCCTGCGATACCGAGCTGCTGCCGCTGCTGGAGCGCGTGGTGGCCGATCTGGAAATCCAGGCTGCGAATGCCGGCTGCAGCATCAGCTTGAATGCCAGCCACAATGTCAGCGGCTGCTGGGATGAGTTCCGCATCGAACAGGTGATCGTCAACCTGCTGACCAATGCGTTGCGCTATGGCGGCGGCAAGCCGGTCGCCGTCACCTTGAGTTCGACGCCCACCCAGGCGATGATCGACGTGGCGGATCATGGCCCCGGCATCGCGCTTGAGCAGCAGGCGCGCATCTTCGAACCGTTCGAGCGCGTGGGCGGCAAGGAAGCCCCGGCGGGCTTGGGCCTGGGCCTGTATATTTCGCGCCAGCTGGCGGAAGCGCATGGCGGCAAGCTGGCGGTCAGCAGCCGCGCAGGCGAAGGCGCGGTATTCAGCCTGATCCTGCCGCGCCAGGCCGCGCAGCCGGCATGATGGCGGGCGCGATGGGCAAGCCGCAGCCGCATGCGGACAAGCTGGCAAGCGCCGTGGAAGGCGACGTGCTGCACGCCGCCGCCCTGCTGCCGTCGATCACCCGCTTGCAGGCGCTGGCCGGCGATTTCTGCGGCGCGGTGACGGAGAATCCGAGCCTGCCCGAACAGCGCCAGATCCTGCGCCGCGTGCATAGCCTGCTGAATCTCTCCGTGTGGCTGGATGGACCGGACATCGTCCTGAAACCGGGCAGCCCGCGCATCACCGCCACGCATGTGAACGGTGCGGTCGACTACTGCCTGCATGCGTATCACCACCTCACGCTGCTGGCGCCGAAGCTGGCCTTTGTCGATCTGCTGCTGGACTTCTTCCAGACGGCGCTGGGCGGCGACGGCCAGGCCATCGTCGCCGCCGCCGAACGCTTGCGTGCCGCCGCCGATGCGGTGCAGGCTGCCGCAACGCAGGTCGAAGACAGTGCCGACGCCGCGCTCAAGGCCGGGATCATCCCTCCTTACCGTCTGTCCGACTTCCATACCCGCGACTGGGAGGCGGCTGAATACGTGCTGCTGCCGATACGCGGCTTGCGCTCGCCCGCGCTGGCGGAACTGCAGCAGGTGCCAGCCGCCAATTCCCCCCTGTCGGCATCGGTGGCATCCCTGTCCGCCGAGCAGGCAGCGCACCTGGCGACGCCGAATATCCTGCATTCCTCGCATGAGGATGGCCCCAAGCTGGCCGCGCTGACGCAAAGCGATGTGCTGCGCCTGAAGATCAGCGCGCCGGGCGTGCGCGTGCTGCCACAGGTGTTTTACGAACCGGCGCGCAGCCCCATGCTGGAGCTGGACCCTGCCTTGCGTGGCGCGACGGCGGCCGCTGCGCAGCTGAGCGTGCGCGTGGTGGATACGGCCACGCAGCAGCCGGTGATGGGCGCGCGCCTGGTCGCCTTCACCGACTTTGCCGCCCGCCTGGGCGCGGAAGGCTTCAGCGATGCGGCGGGTGGCATCCAGCTTGCGTTGGCGAAGAAGCAAAAGATCGAAGTGCTGGTCATTTATGGGCCGGCCGGCTACTGGGGGCTGTACCGCGCCGCCACGACCCTGGAAGAGGGCGAGCGCCTGCCGCTGCAGGCCGTTGATCTGTCGATTCCCGACCATCTGCAACTGCTGTATGGCGCGAACAGCCCAAGCGCAGGCGAGGGCGTGACGGTAGGCGTGATCGACACCGGCATCGACGCCAGCCATCCGCATCTCGCGCTGGCCGGCGGCGCCGCCTTCGTGGTGGCGGAAAGCGATGCCGGCGGTCCCGGTCCCGCCGCAATCGAAGGCGGGCATGGCACCCATGTCGCCGGCATCCTGGCCGGACGCGGCGCAGCGCCTGGCGGAAGGCGCGGTGTCGCACCCGGCATCAAGCTGATGAGCTACCGCGTCTTCCCCAATGCGGGCGGCGGCGCCTCCAACTACGACATCATCCGCGCCATCGACCGCGGCGTGGCGGATGGCTGCGACCTGCTCAACCTCAGCTTCGGCGGCGAGGTGCGCGACGAGGCGGTGCGCGAGGCGATCAAGGACGCTTTCGACAAAGGTACGCTATGCCTGGCCGCCAGCGGCAACGACCGGCGCGGCAGCGTCAGTTACCCGGCGCGCTGGCCCGAGGCGCTGGCCGTGGCCGCCGTGGGCCGTCTCGGCAGCTTCCCGGCTGGATCGTCGGAAGAACTGGATGCCCAGGCGCCGTTTTCGCCGCTCGACGCCAGCCTGTTCGCGGCGGGCTTTAGCAATATCGGCAACGAGATTGACCTGGCCGGGCCGGGTGTGGGCATCGTCTCCACTGTACCGGGCGGCGGCTATGGCGTGATGAGCGGCACCTCGATGGCCTGTCCGGCGGTGGCCGGAGCGGCGGCGGCCCTGCTGGCGCACCATCCCGCAGTCCTGGCCATGCCGCGCGACAGCCAGCGCGCCATTGAAATGCTACGCCTGCTCAATACCGCGGCGCGCAGCATGGGTTTCGCGCGCGAATACGAAGGACTGGGCCTGCTGCCCTGACGCCGGACGCGGCCATGGAGTAGACTGGAATCATGCGCCACCTGCTCCTACGCCCGACCCGCAACGCCAGCTTGAGTGCCGACGAGGCCGAGCATATTGTGCGCGGCTTCCCCGAAGCGCGCATCCTCGGCCGGGACGGCAAGACCATGCTGATCGATTTTGATCCCTGCGAGCTGGACGCGCTGCGCCAACGCCTGCCCGGCTGGCTGGTCAGCGAACAAGGCCCACCCGTTCCCGTCCCCGACAGCTGCCTGCACATCAAACCCTAAGCCCAAACGCGTAGACGGTGGGACGTTCGGCGCCGCTGTCACGGCTGGCCGTACAATATCCGTGTCGATGTATCAAGGAGGGGGATGTGCCGCCGGATCCGTCCATTGGCCAGCGCGAATGGCTGCTGCGCCGTAATTGCTCGCTGACGCCGCGCCAGATGGGGGCGGCGTTTGCCGTGCTGTGCCTGATGTCGCTGGCGGTGGCGGCCATCTTTATCGCGCAGGGCGTGTGGCAGATTCTGTTGTTTACGGCGCTGGAGCTGACGGCGGTGGCCGTGGCCTTCCTGTGCTACGCGCGCCATGCAGCCGACTACGAGCAGATTGTGCTGAGCCAGGGGAGTTTGCTGGTGCGCAAGGTGGTGGGCGGGCGCGAAGCTCTGGTCCGGCTCGATCCGGACTTCATCCGCATCGAGATGCCGCGCTTGCCGGGCGACCTGATCCATCTGCACACGCGCGAGGCGCAAGTGGCGGTCGGCTATTTCGCCACCGAAAAAAAACGCCGCGAGCTCGCGAACGAGCTGCGGCGGGAACTCCAGGGTGGAATTTTTAATTAGAAGCGGTAGCCAACGCCAACGCCGATCAGCACTGGGTCAACTTTGACCTTGCTGGCTTTTACGCCGCCGATCATCACGTCGCTGCGGATCTGGATTTTTTTCACGTCCAGGTTGAGCGACCAGTTTTTGTTGAGCTTGAAGTCCACACCCGCTTGCACGGCCAGACCGAAGCTGTCGTGTTCCAGGCTGGCCTGGTTGTTCAGGATGTTGTTCTTGGAGAAGGTCGTCCAGTTGATACCGGCGCCCAGATATGGGCTGAACTGGGCTTCAGGCATGAAGTGGTACTGCACCAGCAGGCTAGGCGGCAGGTGTTTGAAGGTACCGATTTTCTGGCCATCCAGCTTCACATCGTGACGTTGTGGGTAGGTCAGCACCAGTTCCGCAGCGATGTTCGGGGTGAAGAAGTAGGAGATGTCCACTTCCGGGATGGTCTTCTTGCTGACGGACAGGCGGTCGGAGGCGCCAACGCCACCCAGCGGGTCGGATTTGTCGGCCGGATCGATGTGCACGGCGCGTGCGCGCACTTGCCATGGAGTGGTTTGGGCCGACGCATTGACTGCCATCATGCCTGCCGTTACTGCCAATACTGCCAGGATTGCTTTCTTCATTTCACTTCCTCTTTCACGTTGTTATCAAGTAACGGTTGAGAGTGTAGTGATGCGATGCAGCAATTTCTTTGATCTAAGTCAAAATTGTCGGAAACGTTTGGTCACAAGCCGCCATGGCGCAGATGCGCCATGGCGGAGTGGAGTTTAGAAGCTGAAATCCCAGTTGCCTTGGGCTTTGTTGAAGCCCACCATCTCCACTGACTGCAGGAAGCCATCCGCTACCTGTTCCAGCGAAACGCCGTTCTGCAGCGCCTGCAGCCAGAAGGCGAAGCCGTCTGCGTCGGGCGCGCGCTCGAAGATAGCCTGATACAGCGTGGTCAGGTCTTGCTTGGCGTCGCCGTGGAAGGCGAAGCCTTGCTTCCCGCCTTCTGCCGAAGAAATGATCTCAAGCGCAATCTTGCCCATGCTCACGCCCGCGCTCTGCGCCTTGCCCCAGAAGCTGAAGCCTTGCGCGTCGGCCTGACGGCCCAGTACGTTTTGGTACAGGGCAGCCAGACTGGTCAATTCCGTGCGTGCCTCCAGGTTCAGCACGCTATCGCTGAATTGCAGTTTCTCGACGTTGACAATGGTTGCCACCTCGTTTGGCTTGGCGAGGCTGGCCACGGTGACATAGCCGTCGTGACGCGTGATCTGGTAATCGGCCTGTTTGCCGAGGAAGCTGGCGGCATCCTGGCCCTGGCCGCCGTCGAGCAGGGTGGCGACCGGCGCCGGGTTGACAGGCGCAGCCGATTGCGTGCCGGCTTGACCAGCCGTGCCGAATTGCAGCATATCGTTGCCGCCGCCGGCGAAGACCTTGCCGCCCGCGCCGCTGTGTACGCTGAAGTGCTGGCTGGCTTGGTCGCCGCTGAGGATCTGGCCGGCCGTGCTGGCGCTGATCCGCGCGCTGCCGATCACGCTGGCAAAGCTCACGTCCTGCAGCACGATGGCGGCGCCCGTTGGCAATGCCTGGGTGTCGATGACCAGGGCGGTATGCTGCTGGGCCTGGGCGGTACCGCTCAGGGTCAGGGGGCCGGCCGGCTGGTTGCCGTTGCTGCTCAGTTCCAAGCGCTCGACCTGCAGACCCGTTTCCGGCGCGACCTGGCTCAGATACTGCACGCCTTTGCTGGTCAGGTAGCCCAGATCGGAGGCCGTATGCTGGGCGGCGGCGGTCTTGATGACGGACAGCAGATGTTCCAGCGACGTACCGGCCGCCTGGCTGTCGGCGCCGATGGCGCGCAGGCCCAGTCCGGCGGGCAGGTGGGCGGTCAATTTGGCATTGCCCTGATCGACCAGCGGGATGTCGGCGGTGGAGCGGGCGCCGCCGCTGTCGATGCGCTCGCTGTCGACGAGCGGAACGAAGACCGTTTTGCCAATCCTGCCATCCGGCAGGCTGCTCGTTCCGCTGGAAACGTTGACGCCGTCGACCAGTGGGATTGGTTCGGGCTCCGGCTCGGGTTTAGGCGGCGCCACATGTTTGACCCGCACGCTCAACTGTTCGACTGTGCTGTTGCCGGCTGCATCGCTCACTTCCACTGACACGACTTGCAGCTCGGTGGAGACGGCTTTGGGATCGCGGATCACCAGCTTGTCGCCATCGATGTAAAAATTCTCGGTTTGCGAGACAACTTTGTATGTCAGTTGCGCCGAGCCGGCATCGTCAGCGGACAGCTTGCCCACCTCCGAGTTCTTTGGCATGGTCGATTCCACGATGGAGTTGGACAGCTTGGGCTTGCCAGGCGCGGTGGTATCGATGGTCAGCGTCATCTCCTGCTTGCTGACCTGGTCGCTGCCCTTGATTTCGTAGGCCACCAGCTTGTGTTTGCCGTCGCCGAGCTTGTCGATGGCGAGGCGCCATTGCCCCTTGTCATTGACGGTAACCTTGCCCAGCAGGGGGCCGCCTTCGCCCTGGCGTAGTTCGATATCGTTGCCGGCATGGCCCATGCCCTCGAACGTCGGCCGGTTGTTGGCGGTGATGCCGTCGCCTTTTACGCCGGAATCGCTGTTCTCGGCGAGCTTGAACGGCGTAGGCAGGATGGTCACTTTCAGCGGCTCGCTAAAGGGCGACTCATTGTCGATATTGTCGGCGACAATACCGACGAACGTGTAGTCGCCGGGTGGCAGGGGCGGCAGCTTGACACTCCAGTTGCCGTGCTCATCGACGATGCTGCTGTTCAGCGGCTTTCCGGCATCGCTGAGGCCGATGTAAATCTCGGTGCCCGGCTGGCCGCGGCCCTTGAGAACCAGTTCGCTGGCCGTGGTGATGCCGTCGCCCACAACACCGCTGTCGGTGCTCGCGTCCAGGGCCAGGCCGGTGGGGGCCGCGAGTGGCTCAATGGTGAGGACGAAGTTGGCGCTAGGGTCCGAGAGTACGCCGGTGATGCTCTCTTCCCTGGCATAGACGGTGTGCTCGCCCTTGGATAGCTTGTCGAGACGAATGCGCCAACTGCCATTGTCCCCGACCTCGCTACCGCCGATCTCATTGCCGCTGGCGCTGTCGTAGATATGGACATAGCCATCTTTTCCGCTGCCCTCGAGGCGTGGTTTGACCTCGGACGTGATATGGTCGCCTTTGACGCCACTATCGTCCGAGTCACGGATGTTCCGGATCGTCGGCGCATCCGGCTTATGGTTATCGATCTTGAACGTGAAGTCTTCGCTTTGGATGGAGGTGAAGCCGTGCATGGTTTGCGTGGCCGTCACGTGATAGCTGCCGTCCTTCAGCGCATCCTTGAACTGGTAGCTCCAACTGCCTTTGTCGTCGGCCGTGACGGTAGCGATGGGTTCAGTGCCGCCGTTGAGATAGAGTTTGATTTCGGCTAGCGCCTCGCTGAAGCCAGTGACGGTTGGCTTGCTTTCCATGGTAATGCCGTCTCTGCCGTCTTGGCCGGTATCGCTTTCTTTCGTCAGCTCGAGCGGACGTAGCTGGTCCGGCTCATTTTGGATGATTACCTGCAGCGCTTCGCTGGCCGAGGACGTACTACTGCCTTCCACGGTTTGTGTGACGACGATGGAATAGCTTCCGAAATCCAATTGCTCGCACAAGTTAGACCAGTGACCGTTGGCATCGGTCAGGGCACGGGCGATCAACTGACCGCCTGGCTCGGGGCCGAGGGATATGGTGACCCAGGTATTGGGTGCGGCTTGGCCTTCGAGCCTGAGTTCACGGTGGTTGGTGATGCCATCGCCGATGGCATTGGAATCGCTGACCGCCATCAGTACCGGCTTGCCGGGGATAGGCGATGGCGGCAAGGCGCCGGCCATAGGGGAGGAGAGGGGAGCGGAAGACAAAGACGGCATGGGTGACCCTTGATTTGACGGATGAAGAGGCAAGACACGTTCGGGTGCTCGCATCGGGAACGGTATTGTAAATGTGAAATCATTTCTCATACGAAATACACTTACATATGTATCAAGAAATATTGACGTAATGAAAAATTTGTGTGAGCAATTATTTGCCTTAAGTCAATAACGTCAGCGCCCCGCCTGCCATCATGGAGGCTCTGATGGCGCAGGCGGAGGGCGTATGGAGGCATGGCGGCCGTATTACGAGCAGGAGTTGGCGCTGCTGCGGCAGCATTGTCATCGCTTTGCCGCCGAGCATCCCCGTCTCGCCGCCGCGTTGGCGCTGACGGCGGAAGGGGGCGCCGATACCGGCCTGGAATGGCTATTGCAGGCCAGCGCCTTTCTCAACGCCCGCCTGGTGCAGCGGCTGGACGCCAGCCAGGACGGTTTCGCCGCCGCCCTGCTAGAGCAGCAGCAAGCCCACTATCTGCGCTCCTTGCCGTCCGGGGCGATCGCCCAGTTCGACTGGAGCGGGCTTGAACCCGGCAGCTTGAGCACGGTGAGTACCGTCGCGCGCGGCAGCGAGCTGAAAGCGTTGCAGGGCGGAGCGGCTGGCGCTTGCCGGCTGCGTACTGTGCAGGACGTTCACATTGCGCCGCTGCGCGTCGGCGATCTGCGCTTCCAGCCCGTGTTCGATGCGCCGGCTGCCCTGCGACTGCCGCCGGATGCGCATTCGGCCATCAGCCTGCGCCTTGACAGCCTGGCGTCCACGCCGGAAGCGATGCCGCAAGGCTTGCCCATGCTGCGCCTCTTCCCCGATGGCGCAGCGGATCTGCGCGCCGCCCTGCGCGACAGCCTGCTGTTGCAGACCGTCGCCTGCTACGTGGAATGCGAGGGCCGCTGGCAGCGCTTGGAGCAGAATCCGCTGACGCCCGTCATGCCGGAAGCCGCGCATTTGCCGCCGGCGCCGGGCGACGATCCCGCCTGCCGTCTGCTCAGCGAATATTTCGCCTATCCCGAAAGCTTCGATTTCTGCGACCTGGATCTGGCCGCTGTGGCTGCCGCTGCCGGACAGCCCGTCGGCCACAGCCTGCAAGTGCACTGGGTGCTGCGCGACCTGCGCCAGCGGCCTACCTTGCGCCTGCTGCACCAGCTGGAATCCCGCCATTTGCGGCTGGGCTGCACGCCGGTCATCAATCTGTTCGCGGCGGAGGCGGAACCGCTAGGGCTGGCGTCCGGCGAGATCAGCGCACCCTTGCGTCCGAGCCGCACCCGACTGGAATCTTGCGAGCTGTACTGTGTTGAAAGGGTAGGCTTGCTGCATAAGGGCGGTGGCGCCCCGGCAACTGTCTTCCAGGACGCTTGCGCACCGCATGCGGCTGGCCCCTATTGGCAACTGCAACGGGAAGACGCCATGCTGGCCGCCGTCGAGGGCCATGCCTTCCGGCTGGCGCTGCTGGATGGCGACCGGCGTCCCCTTGTGCTGGCGGGTGAAACCCTGTCCGTTCAACTGAGTTGCAGCAATGGCGCATTGGCGTCGACATTGCGGCCGGGGCAGGCGGCGGGTGACCTGAGCAGCGAAGCGGGCAGTGGCATCCCGATCCGGCTGCTGCGTCGGCCCTCGACCGCAAGGCCCGCCGCACTCGACCCAAGCGCCTACCGTGAAGCCATTGCCGGCCTCGCGCCGCGTCCGTCGCTGCTTGGCCGGGAAGGCTGGCCCGCCTTGCTTTCCCTGTTGCGCTGTCATGTGGCGACGGACGATGTGCAGGGCCAGCGCCTGCTGGCAGGACTCGGCGACCTGGAAACTCAGCCTGCCACGCTGTGGCGCAACGGCCAGCCCTGGCATGGCCGGGCGCTCTATCTGTGCGTAGATGAGGAGGTCTTTGCAGAACGCAGCCTGCACAGCTTTGCCCTGGTGCTGAACCGCTTCCTGGCTCGCTATATCCACACTCACAGCTTCGTCCGACTGCATCTGCTGGCCCAGGCTTCTGGCGCTGAGCTGCTGCGCTGCCCGCCTTGTGCAGGTAGTTTGCCCCTGGTTTGAAACGGGATTGCTTATCGTCAATGCGCTGAACTTGCCGTGTGTAAAGATGAATCCAGTCTTCACCGTAAGCAAGAGGAGCCGGACGTGGATCACAACAATGCCCTGTTCAGTTTTTTGGCCCAGGAAAGAGAGCTGGTCACGCGCAACCGCCCTTTGCGGCTGCGGCTCGCGCATCCGTCCGGCCTGATGGAAGACGTGCTGCTGCCGCAGCGCATCAGCGGCAGCGAAGCGGTGTGCGGTGGTGTCGAATACCGCGTGCTGTGCGTCTCGCTGAACGCTCACTTGCCGCTGAAAGAGCTGATCGCGCTGCCGGCCGCCATCGATATCGTCACCGATTGCGGCGACGTGCGCAGCGTGTGCGGCATCGTCAGCGAAGCCAGCGCGGGCGAGAGCGACGGTGGCCTGGCGAGCTACCAGTTAGTGGTGCGCGACGCGCTCGGCATTTTGGAAAAGCGCATCAACACCCGCGTCTTCCGCCAGAAGAGCGAGGTGGAGATCATCCGCCAGATCGTGGAAGAGTGGCGCCAGACCAATGCCGTGCTGGCGCGTGCCTTCCGCTGCGAAAGCGGTGACGGCTTTGACGAGCAGCGCTACCCGCCGCGCGAATTCACCATGCAGTACAACGAATCGGATGCCGCCTTTATCCGGCGGCTGATGCAGCGGCGTGGCATCGCCTGGCATTTCCGCTCCTTGCCGGATGCGCAACCGGCCCACGTCCTGGTGATGTTCGATACGCCGCACGCGCCGAGGAAAAATGTCGCCGGCACCGTGCGCTATCACCGCGATGCCGCCACTGAAGAACGCGACAGCATCACCGCCTGGTGCGCGGTGCGTACCATCCAGTCTGGCTCTGTGGCGCGCCACAGCTGGAACTATCGCAATCTGCAGCCTGTCTTCATGCAGAGTATGGTGCGCAGCGATGTGGACCAAGGCCCATCCGGCAATACGCTCTGTGCCAACCTGGACGACTATCAGATTCTGCCACCGCATGCGGGTGACAATCACGACGATTTATGCAGTATGGGACTACTGCGCATGCGCCGCCATGACTACGAATCCAAGTGCTTCCATGGCCAAGGCAGCGTGCGGGATTTCTGTGCCGGCGAATATTTCACGCTGGCTGACCATCCCGAAATCGAAACGCATGCTGAATCCGAACGCAACTTCGTGGTGACGGCCCTGCATCTGCGCGCCGAGAACAATCTGCCGCAAGCCCTGTCCGAGCGCGTGGCCAAGCTGTTTGCGCACCAGCGCTGGCATGCCGATGCGGATGGCGAAGCTCTGCTTGCAGGCAGCGAAGCAACTGGACCGACACGCACGCGCATCCACTTCACAGCAGTGCGGCTGGGTACCGATATTGTGCCTGCCTACGACCCTCGCAGCGACCTGCCGCAAGTCCGCCTGCAAAGCGCGATTGTCACCGGCCCCAAAGGGGAGGAGGTGCATTGCGACGCGCTGGGTCGGGTGAAAATCCGCTTCCCTGGCATGCGCCCGCAGGATCATGCGAGTGGCCCCGGTGCCAGCGGCACGGACACCGATTCCGCCTGGGTGCGTGTGGTCAGCAGCTGGGCGGGCGATGGCATGGGCAGCATCGGCCAATGCGGCAGTCTGAGTTTGCCGCGCGTGGGCAGCGAAGTGCTGGTCGATTTTCTGGGCGGCGATCCCGATAAACCGGTGATCGTCGGACAGCTCTACAACGAAAACGCCCGCCCGCCAGCTCTGAGCAAAGGCGGCGGCCTGCCCGGCAACCGTTACCTGTCCGGCATCAAGAGCCGCGAAATCCGCCAAGGCCGCGCCAACCAGCTGCGCTTTGACGACACCGAAGGCCAGATCAGCGTCCAGCTCGCCAGCGATCATGGCGACACCCAGCTCAATCTCGGCTATCTGAGTGGCCCGCGCGAAAATGCTCAAGCCAGGCCGCGTGGCGAGGGCGCGGAACTGCGCAGCAGCGAAGCGATCGCACTGCGCGCCGGCAAAGGCCTGCTGCTCTCGACCTGGCCGCTGTCCTCGGCCGACGCCAGCCAACTGCAGCGTCAGGACTATCTGGCTTTGCTGGCAGACAGTACGGAGCTTAGCCAAAGCCTCGCCACCGCCGCCGCGCAGAGAAAGGCTATGGCTGCCGATGGCAAGGCGCAGCAGGAACTGGGCGAGGCGTTCAAAGCCTGGGAAAACGGCAGCAACACCGCACAGCAGGGTGCTGGCGGCGGCAAACCCGTTATTGGTATCACGGCAGCGGAAGGCATCGGTTTCGCCACGCCGAAGGCAATCATCACCTACGCCGCCAATATCGACAGCTGCTCGCAAAAGAACACGCAGCTCAGCGCCGGACAAAGCCTGATCGCCAATGCCGGCAAAGGCATTTCGCTGTTCACCCACAGCGAAGGCATCAAAGCCATCGCCCAGCGCGGCAAGCTGCTGCTGCAAAGCCAGCATGACGATACGGAACTGAATTCCGCCAAGGATGTGAAGTTCACGTCCACCGAGGGGAAGATCATCGGCATGGCGAAAGAAATCGTACTGATCGCGGAAGACGGTTCCTTCATCAAGATCGGCGGCGGCATCACGCTCGGCACGCAAGGCACGATCACGCATCACGGCGCCAGCTTCCCCTTCAAAGGGCCATCGACCATGGCGGCATCGCTGCCTCAATTCACCGATGGCGGAACAGAAATCAAATTCCGGGCCCGTTACTACCCGGCGAAGGAGGGCGGAGTTGCGGCACCAGGCCTTCATGTGGATGTGAACAGCAGCGATGGCAGCGACAAGAAGGACCGTAGCGATACCGGAGGCAGGACCACGCAGCTGCAAAGCGACGACATGCACCTGGCATCCGCCAACGTCGTTCGAAACAAATAGCCGGATCAGGAAATGGGCATCTATCCAAAATTGCCTTTTGCGGCGGGCAGCGCGACAGGTGTGTATGCAGCCAAGCGCCTGAACGACAAGATTATCGCCGTACGCCACAACACACCCGGCAATATCATCCTCGTGCATGGCGTGAACGATGTCGGCACAGCCTATGCAGCCGTCGAGAGCGGCCTGTGCGAGGGGCTAAGTACCAGGCTGGATGGCGATCTTAAACCTGCCGAGTACCGCTTGCCGACGGCACGCGACAAGACCATCGCTCTCGATGATTCAGACGCCGTGTTCTATAAAAGAAAAATTACGTCGGAAACGCTGAGCCCCGTTATTCCCTTCTACTGGGGCTATCGGGAAAACGAGCAATTCGCGCGTAAAGGCGAGGATACCTGGCACGGACAATATCTTGACCGGCATGGCAATCGGCTCGATAAGGACTTCTCGCTGGGTGGCGGCCCATTCGCCAACGCCACCACGACTTTGCCGGATATGTGGAACCGTGGGAAGTGGGGCGTGTACGGCGCATTGGACAGGGCGCAGCAGGATGCCACGCATCCGGTGCTGAACAATCCGGGCCGCATGTACATGGTCCTGGCAGCGCAAAGGCTGGCGGCCCTGATCTGCATGATCCGCGATTACGACGAGAACGAAACAGTCTCCATCGTCGCGCATAGCCAGGGGTGCTTGATTGCGCTGCTGGCGC
Organism: Massilia sp. BJB1822; assembly: GCF_013369485.1. Classification (GTDB taxonomy): domain Bacteria; phylum Pseudomonadota; class Gammaproteobacteria; order Burkholderiales; family Burkholderiaceae_D; genus Rugamonas. The sequence goes on along the minus strand of NZ_JABWEB010000001.1, from coordinate 49,742 downwards.
AAGCATTTCTGATGGACCCGCGCTTCAAGGAAAAGCAGCCTAACGCCCGTTCGGCCGATACCCTGATCCTGAACAATCCGCCTTACAGCCTGGTCGATGATATCCCCATGATCGTCCGGATGATCGATGGCTATGCGGATACCGACCCGATGATGCAGGGACGCTATGGTCACATCCATGGCATCCAGACCAGGCACGCGCGCTTGACAACGCTGGCGAATATCGTGCGCGGCGTCTGGACAAACCGCTGGGCAGCGCCGGCCCTGCCGGATTTGACTGACCACGCCAGGTACTACGGTGCCGTCGGTCCCAAATGGAATGCAGCTGAAGATCGGGATAACCGCGGCAAGGTCTATCTCTACTTCTGTCCGGAAGACATGACAGTGGCGCTGGCCAATGTGCAGGGTATAGGCTGGCAAGGCATTCCCGACAAACAGCGCGGCGCCAAGGATAGGCATGACTGCAAAACCAATTACCTATGCAAGGAGCCGGGAGATTGGCAGGCGGATGCGCTATCCGAACTAGGTGCCGGGTTCAGGCAGCGCGTCTTCACCCTCAAGAAAAGACCGCATGTGCGGGATGGGCAGCATGTTCTGGTAGGAGTCAGCAGCACCGACTATTTTCATCTGCGCGCGGATGGTGAAGACGATCAGGCACATACTGAGGTCAGCGACTCCATCATGAGCAAACACCTCGTGCGCGGCCGCCTGCAGCGTTCAGCAGACGCACCGCTCGGCCTCACTCGGGACGAATTGCGAACCTATGGCGCACGCCTTATCAACGGTGAGATTCTGAAAAAGCCGGCTATGGCCAGCTTGCTGGAGGCTTCCTACTTTGATGCGAAAGGACGTGCTGGTGGCATGGAGGACGTTGACCCGATCACGTCCTGCACAGCGATAACCAGCCCCTATGGCATAGAAGAGATCTGGCAATGCATTGAATTCGAGACCCGCGTCGGCAAGATGAACTATCAGGAGGTTGAATACAGTCCTAGAAATAAGGTCTACGAGGGTTTTGTCCTGAAGCGAAACGATCTGGCAAATCAGGTTCAGGAGCACTTGAATAGCGGGAAGCTCAATCATGGACGCTGCAAGGTGTTGCTTGCCTATCTTTGCGTAAACCGGGGCTTTACTCCCACGCCGGTCACACCCATGCGAGTTCTGATCAAAAGAACAGAGACGCCAGATGAAGCCAGATTGCGCTGGCAATCCACGCGCACCGGGCGTTCCTTCCACAGCGCGATCTTCAACAGCAAGCAGAACCACCGGAATGTGACTGCGTATGACGTGGCAATCGGTGGCGGTCAGGCCTCCAGCGATCCGAATTTCTACGCCTATCTTTGCCAGGTGGCGGATTGGCGCTTGCAAATGAATAATAAACTTTTTCGTTCCGGAGTAATGCAGAAAACGGAATTTGATAAGAAGTTCCCCCACTATTTGAGCGCTGAGCCAAGGTGGAGAAAGTACTTAATCGATAGCAACACTTATTATTACTCCAATGGCGCGCTACCCACCAGTTTGCCAGTACTGCCAGAAGGAATTCCATTGCCGATTCTATGTGAGCTACTTTAACGAGCATATGAGGACAGTAATGAAAAAGAGAGATATTTCTATAGCTGTTTTGGTTCTTCTGAGTTGGATCGGACCCGCTGTTTTTGGAAAGAAAATCAATATTGGTCGGGCCGGAGATGAACCCATACGTTCTATTGGGCTAACGAAGAAAATAGGTTCCGCAATGGATAAAGACTATGTGTTGGAGATTGTCGGGCTAGGCGCAACTCTGGATAAGTATCGGCAAGGTGCCATTTGGGATGCTTTGTCTAAGGGGGACGTGTATTCCACTGTTCGCGAAACAGACCCCAAGAAATACCCGTGGCAGGCAATCGATAAAATGCAAACCTTTGGGGGAAGGGAAGGATCAACGCTTGAGAACGGTGCGGACGAGCTCCCTATGTATTGGGGAACCCCAAGCTTTAATGCAGAACGGTTATGCTTGAATAAAGACTATGTCGACAGAGAGAGTGACCCTCAGTCGGGAATGGTTGCGGGTGTAGGGATGTCTGGAATGATAGAAACTCTCTTTGTTGTTGGCCCGCGTGAACTTTCTGAAAGGCCTGACAAGATATTGGAGAGAGTATTTTCTTTCTTCGATGACAATCCTGACGTGCCCTATGTGGTTTTAACATCCGAAGATGGTCCGACCTTGCGCGACCAGTATAGGCCAGAAGGTACGAAGGCTATTCTTGAGGATGGGTATTACATTCCCCCTTATCCCGATGTGTCGGCACTTTTTGTTTTGGCGAGGCGCGAACGCGTTGATCCACTAAGACCTTTTGTGTTCAAAGATGTTAGCCGTATGGGCGACGTTTATGTCCTCAATGAGCATGGTATAGGTCGTCGCCTCTTTCTTGCATACCTGGATTTAAAAAAAAGCGTTCCATCGCCAACATTGAACGGGCCATATCATGTTGGTCGCCAGCCCACTTTTTCAGAATGGCTCGAAGAAGCCAAAAAATTCGCTGCGCGGCCGGAGATCATCGGCTCGGATAAGCTGAACTTCTACGATATCAAAACGCTTGGCCGCCACCATCCCCCGCGCAACTGGAAGCCCACGCCATGGTTCCCGGTTCCATGGAGCGAGGACCAGCTCCGGAAGTTCGATTCTTTACCGACGCTGGGCTTCCTCCATCGCCCGGTGTTCATCAAAACCTCGGATGAGCGAGGCCGCCCGCTGCGGCAGCGCCAGGATCGTGAAGAAGCGCTATACCGTGGCTGGCAGGAAGCCTTGCAAACCCTGCCCGAAGCCGAACGCGCGACCGGTCCGGTGCGGCTCGCGTATTCGACATTGGGCAATACAGAGCAAACCATCAACTTCCACGGCCTGTTGCGCCAGATCGCCGCTGGCGGTGGACAGAAGTTCGATCCGTCAAAACAGACCCAGGTCATCGACACCGACCGCCGCCTCGGCGACACAGGCGCCACCACTTTCTTCATGCAGATGGCGATTGGCGTGATTGGCAGCTACCGTGAAGGCGGCGTCAGCGCCGCGCTGAATATGCGCGATCCGCTGGAGGCAAGCCTGGTATTCATCAGTCCACCGCCAGAGGACAAGCGAGGTACACGGTTTGGAGAGGATCCGCTCAAGAACAAATCAACGCCGCTTATCGACCCACGCAATTACGCTGACCCTCGTTTACATTAGTAGCGTTGGATGGTTTTTTCAGGAGGCGCGATGGAGCAATGATAGATGCCATCCACTTCATCGAAGATGAAACGCACCGGCAAGAAGTTCCCGATCACCTCCGCATTGGTCCTGGCATGCAGGGATACCGTAGCCGTGGTGAAGTATCCGCCGCCAGCCAGGGCCATGGGTAGCATCAGCTGGTCGGCGAGATGCTCGCCAACAGCCGCACCGGATGCCAGATACTGCCGCACCTCGCGCATGAGATGGCGCGCAACCGTATCTGCGGACACCGATTTTTCGCCAATCGCCGTGAACACTTCGGTCAGGTTCCCATAATCCAGCGTCAGCAAGAGGGCATTCCCCGGCCCTTGCTCCGCCGGCAGTATCCGCTCATGCAGCTGCTCCACGCCCCAACCCATGCCCGCGCCGATGGTTTCCAGCTCGCGCCGCGCCACCGAAGGCGGAATGCCGGCGACAAGGCTTTCGGCATATGCCTCCTTGCGCTCGCCGCGCGTAATCCACTCGAACGGCTGCAAGCGTCCGCAGGGCTGGATGCTGGCCACGATCTCGCCTCCGCCAGCCGGATAGAAGCCGCAACGCTTCAACTGGAAGTCGACCGTTGCGCCCATATCCGCCAGCGCGCGTGCGTAGGCGCGCTGCAGAAAGTGCACCGGTGGCGCCATCGGATTATGCGTGCCGCCCGTGATACGCACGGTTGACGGCGCATCCGCGAACAGCAGAGCAGGCACCAGGGTTTGCAGAACCAGGGTGCAGCTGCCGGCGCTGCCGATGGCGAATTCATAGTCCCCGCTGCGGATTGCGCCGGGCGTGAAGGTCAGCGTCTGCGAGCCGACTGCTGCGCCTTCGGCCTCGCCGCCGCAGACCTGCGCCGCCGCCAGCACCGCCATCAGATGCTGGCGCATCAAGCCTGGCTTGGCGCGATTGGCGCGGATGTTCCGGATGCGGAAGGGCTGGCCCGTCAGCATCGAAAGGCTTAGCGCCGAGCGCAGGATTTGTCCTCCACCTTCACCGGTGGAGCCATCTAGTTCAATCATTTTTCTTCTTTTCCTATCCTTTGACGCAGACGATCTGTTTCAGGGTATGCACCACTTCAACCAGGTCGCGCTGGGCTTCCATCACTGCGTCGATATCCTTGTAAGCCATTGGGATTTCGTCGATCACATCGGCGTCCTTACGGCATTCCACGCCTTGCGTCGCCTTCACCTGATCGTCCACGGTGAAGCGGCGTTTGGCTTCGGTACGGCTCATGGTACGTCCGGCGCCGTGGCTGCAGCTATTGAAGCTGTCCGGGTTTCCTTTACCGCGCACGATATAGCTCTTTGCGCCCATCGAACCTGGAATGATGCCCAACTCACCTGCGCGCGCCGATACCGCGCCCTTACGGGTCAGCAGCACATCCTTACCGAAGTGGTGCTCCTTCTGCACATAGTTGTGGTGGCAGTTCACCGCCTCCACGTGGGTTTGGAACGGCTTGGTGATGACCGTGCGCACCGCTGCGATCAGGTTCTGCATCATCACCTCGCGGTTCATGCGGGCGAACTGCTGCGCCCAGCTGACCGCTTCCACGTAGTCGTCGTAATGCTGCGTTCCTTCCGACAGGTAGGCCAGATCCTGGTCCGGCAGGTTGATGAAGTGGGTGCGCATATCCTTCTTCGCCAGCTCGATGAACCAGGTGCCGATGGCATTACCCACACCACGCGAACCGGAATGCAGCATGAACCACACAGCGCCTTCTTCATCCAGACAGATTTCGATGAAGTGATTACCCGTTCCCAGCGTACCCAGATGCTTATAGTTGTTGGTGTTCTTCAGTTTCGGCGTCTTATCGCAGATGCGGTCGAAACCATCCTTCAACTGCAGCCAGGCCGCATCGACCGCGCTTGGCGGCGTATCCCACGAACCCTTATCGCGGCCCTTGAAGCCGCGCGTCTTCGGCGACATACCGTGCGGTACGGCGCGCTCGATGGCGCTACGCAGCGGGCCGAGATTATCCGGCAGATCGTTGGCGGTCAGCGTGGTCTTGGCGGCCATCATGCCGCAACCGATATCCACGCCCACCGCCGCAGGGATGACGGCACCCAGGGTCGGGATCACGCTACCGATGGTCGATCCTTTACCCAGGTGGACGTCGGGCATGGCGGCGATATGCTTGTAGATGAAGGGCATCTTGGCCGTGTTGGCCAGCTGCTTCTTCGCCTCATCCTCAACTGGCACGCCGCGCGTCCACATTTTCACTGGGCGGCCTTGTTCTACATTCAGAACGTCAAAACTATCTTTCTTCATTTTCTTCTCTCTACAAAAATTGTCTTACGCCTCTTCTATAGCAATCGCCGTGCCAGGTTATGATTGGTGCGCTTAAGTAATTGATTTATCAGGAATAGCTAAAAAGTACTCCAATAAGCAGAATTTTTCTCTTTTATGATAAATTATCTGTTTGGATAAAAATTTATCTTGAAAATGAAGAAGAATATCGTCGTCATCGGTTTTGTCGGCAGCCAGCTCGATAGCGGCAAGGGCGCCGGCCGGTGGGAAAAATGGCGGCCGACCGTTGGCCTGACCCAGCATGAAGACCTGGTGATCGACCGCATCGAACTGTTGTTCAATGGCCAGCACAGCGACCTGACTGAATTGGTGAAACGGGACATTGCCTCCGTGTCGCCGCAAACCGAAGTCAATCCACGCCGCCTGACGATAAACGATCCATGGGATTTCGAGCAGGTCTACGCCGCGCTGTTCGACTTTGCGCGCGAATACCCCTTCGATCCCGACAACGAGGAATACTGGGTCCACATCACCACCGGCACCCACGTCGTGCAAATTTGCCTGTTCCTGATGACGGAGGCGCGTTACTTCCCCGGCCGCCTGCTGCAAACGGCGCCGCCGCGCAGGCAGGGCACCGGCAATCCAGGCAGCTATGCACTGATCGACCTCGATCTGTCGAAGTACGATCAGATTGCCCAGCGCTTCACGCGCGAGCAGGAAGAGGGCGTCGCCTTCCTCAAGTCCGGCATCGCCACGCGCAACGCCCGCTTCAACGCCATGATCGACGAGATTGAACGCGTCGCCCTCAAATCGAAAGCGCCCATGCTGCTGATGGGACCAACCGGCGCAGGCAAATCCTTCCTCGCCCGCCGCGTCTACGAACTGCGCCGCGCGCGCCACCAGCTGGACGGCAAGTTCGTCGAAATCAATTGCGCCACCCTGCATGGCGATGGCGCCGGCTCGACCTTGTTCGGCCATATCAAAGGCGCTTTCACCGGCGCGGCATCCGACCGTCCCGGCCTGCTGCGCACTGCGCACAAAGGCTTGCTGTTCCTGGATGAAATCGGCGAGCTGGGTCTGGACGAGCAAGCCATGCTGCTCAAGGCGGTGGAAGAAAAGCGCTTCCTCCCGGTCGGCTCCGACAACGAAGTGCAAAGCGACTTCCAGCTGATCGCTGGCACCAACCGCGACCTGTCGAAAGAAGTCCTGGCCGGCCGTTTTCGCGAAGACCTATTCGCCCGCATCAACCTGTGGACCTATGAACTGCCTGGCTTGACCGGCCGCCCTGAGGATATCGAACCGAACATTGATTACCTGCTAGCCGAATTCGGCGCGGAAAATGGCCAGATGGTGCGCTTCAACAAAGAGGCGCGCAGCCGCTACATGGAATTCGCCATGTCCGGCGAGGCCCGCTGGGCCGGTAACTTCCGCGACCTTTCGGCCTCCGTGCAACGCATGGCCACGCTGGCTGAGGCGGGGCGCATCACCGATGCGGTCGTGCAGGAAGAACTACGCCGCCTGCGGCGCTTGTGGCAGCACCATATGGCCGCTGGTGAAGTGGGGGATGAAGAGGCCGACCTGGAATCCATCCTCGGCGAACAAGCCGCGCAGCTGGACTTGTTCGACGCGGCGCAGCTCAAGACCGTGCTGGCTGTCTGTTGTCAATCGAAGTCGCTTTCCGATGCGGGCCGCAAATTGTTCGCCGTGTCGCGCAGCACGAAGGAAAAGCCCAATGATGCGGATCGCCTGAAGAAATACCTGGCGAAGTTTGGGCTGGAGTGGCAACAGCTTCAAGCGATCCGATAGCCACGTTGTGCTTCCAATTCCCGGTATGCATCAATAATTTTCGGATCGCTCACGCTGCCCTCGATTTTATTTTCGGCGCTCAAACCATCCAAGCCCCGGAGCGAGTACATGGTCTGCTCCCAAATCGCTGGATCCATTTGCTTGGTGATGAATGGCTTCAGCCAGGCATCCAGAATACCTTTTCCTGGTTGTCCGATTGCCTGGCCTAATATGGCTAGGTACTCGTCTTTCGCCGTCAATTCCCAAGAAATGGCAAATCCTGCGCGGTGGCATAGCTCTGAATGAACAAGGAGCATCGTGCACCCGTTCCCATCCAAAAAGGGATGGCCATACGCAAAAAGGCCCAGGACTTCGCCTGGCTTGTTTTGCATGGTTCCGGGAGTTTGAGCGAGCCGCAGGCCTTCGGTAACCGCAAGCCTTGCATGTTGAGGATGGCAGAACAGAATATCGCCTCTCCTTACCGCGATTTCTCCAGCAGTGTCGGCGCGGTCCTGCCCGGCCCATGGATAGAACTCGGAAAAGAGAATCCTGTGAACATGCAGGAAATCGGCATAGGAAATGTCCTTGAGTGAAGCCAGGTAAGCCATCGCATCGCCGAGATTGGCACGGAAAAGCTCGTGCTCCACTTCCCTGACGATCGTCAGATCCTTCTCTGTGAATTGGTTTCGCAGATAGCCTGCGGTTTCAAAATCCCTGAATGGATCGAACACGTTTGCTTTCCCGCAGATACTCAATTAAAAGCATGGTCATCTCAGGTGTCGAGATTTTCCCGGCACGTTGAAGCGCAATCAGAAGGTCTTTTATGGGATCTTGTTTTACTTCATCGCCTGCAAGGCGAGTAACTGTACCAGCCCATGCGTCTCTGACCGTACCAGCATAAGCAACTTTATGATGCTTCGCCAGGTCAATGATGTGCTGCTCTGCACTTGAATATGGTTTCATGGGATATCCCCCCAATGACGACTTCATTCTATCACTTTGGGATATTTCACTTTTTGCGGGCGCACGGGTAAGGCTGGCAAGCGAAAAAAACGCCGCTAAGAAGCGGCGTTTTGGCGGGCCAGTGAGCAGGTTATATCAAACGTCAATATTCCCCGCCCGCAGCGCGTTCGATTCGATGAAGTTGCGGCGTGGTTCCACATCGTCGCCCATCAGGGTGGTGAAGATCTGGTCGGCGGCGATGGCGTCTTCGATCTGCACCTTGAGCAGGCGGCGCACGGTCGGGTCCATGGTGGTTTCCCACAGCTGTTCCGGATTCATCTCACCCAAACCTTTATAGCGCTGCTTGGACACGGTGCGTTCGGCTTCGTCGCGCAGCCACTGCATGGCGTGGTGGAAGTCCACCACGGCCGAGTCCTTGGTGCGCTCGCCTTCGCCGCGGCGGATCACGGCGCCTTCGCCGATCAGGCCAGTGAAGGTGGCGGCGGCTTTGGCCAGCACGGCGTAGTCCGCGCCCTGCACGAAGTCGGCGTCGATGGTCGAGACTTTCACGTTGCCGTGGTGCAGACGCTCGATCCACAGCAGATGCTTCTCGCTCAGCTCATCGGAGCGTACTGACACGGTGATGGCGGCGTCGCTGATATTGTCCGACAGTGCCTGGGCCGAAGCCTTGGCCGAGTCGAGGTTCGACAGGTCCAGCGTCACGCCGGTCATGATGGCGGTCAGCGCGGCGCGGTCGATGACGCGGGTCAGGCGGGTCATCACTGCATTGGCCAGGTTGTACTGGCGCGCCAGTTCGGTCAGCGGTTCGCCGGTGATCGGATCGGCGCCTTCGCGCGGGGTCAGCACGGCGGTGTTCAGGGCCACGGTCATCATATAGCCCGCTTCTTCCACGTCATCCTTCAGATAGCGCTCGTCGCGGCCGGCCTTGACCTTGTACAGCGGCGGCTGGGCGATATACACGTGGCCGCGTTCCACCAGCTGCGGCATCTGGCGGTAGAACAGCGTCAGTAGCAGGGTGCGGATGTGGGCGCCGTCGACGTCCGCGTCGGTCATGATGATGATGCGGTGGTAGCGCAGCTTCTCGACGTTGAATTCGTCCGGGCCGATCGAGGTGCCCAGCGTGGCGATCAGGGTGGTGATCTGCTCCGAGGACAGCATCTTCTCGAAGCGCGCCTTCTCCACGTTCAGCACCTTGCCGCGCAGCGGCAGGATGGCCTGGAATTTACGGTCGCGGCCTTGCTTGGCCGAGCCGCCTGCGGAGTCACCCTCGACGATGTACAGTTCGCACAGGGCCGGGTCTTTTTCCTGGCAGTCGGCCAGCTTGGCCGACAGGCCCAGGCCGTCCATGATGCCTTTGCGGCGGGTCAGGTCGCGCGCCTTGCGCGCCGCTTCGCGCGCGCGCGCCGCTTCCACGATCTTGCCGCAGATGATCTTGGCGTCGTTCGGCTTCTCCATCAGGAAGTCGGTCAGGGTCTTGGCGACGATCTCTTCGACCGGGCCGCGCACCTCGGACGACACCAGCTTGTCCTTGGTCTGGGACGAGAACTTCGGCTCCGGCACTTTCACGCTCAGCACGCAGGTCAGGCCTTCGCGCATATCGTCGCCGCTGATTTCGACCTTGGCCTTTTTGGCGAAGTCGTTCTCGTCGATGTATTTGTTGATGACGCGGGTCATCGCCGCGCGCAGGCCGGTCAGGTGGGTGCCGCCGTCGCGCTGCGGAATATTATTGGTGAAGCACAGCACCTGCTCGTTGAAGGCGTCGTTCCACTGCATCGACACGTCCACCGAAATATTGGTGCCCTGGTCCGACTGACGTTCGCCGGTGGCCTGGAACACGGTCGGGTGCAGCACGGTCTTGGCCTTGTTGATGTACTCCACGAAGCCGCGCGTGCCGCCTTCGAAGGCGAAAATTTCTTCCTTGCCGGTGCGCTGGTCGCTCAGCTTGATGTTGACGCCGTTGTTCAGGAAGGACAGTTCGCGGATGCGCTTGGCCAGGATCTCGTAGTGGAATTCCACGTGCGTGAAGATCTCTTCGTCGGCCCAGAAATGCACATCGGTGCCGCGCTTATCGGTTTCGCCGATCACCTTGATGGGCGAGCACGGCACGCCGTCGATGATTTCGATTTCGCGGTTCTGCGCCGCGCCCTTGACGAACTCCATCTGGTGGACTTTGCCGTCGCGGCGGATGGTCACGCGCAGCAGTTTGGACAGTGCGTTCACGCAGGATACGCCCACGCCGTGCAGACCGCCCGACACCTTGTACGCGTTCTGGTCGAACTTGCCGCCGGCGTGCAGTTCGGTCAGCACGATTTCAGCGGCGGAGCGCTTCGGCTCGTGCTTGTCGTCCATCTTCAGGCCGACGGGGATGCCGCGGCCGTTGTCGGTAATCGAGATCGAGTTATCCGAGTGGATGGTCACATGGATTTCCGAGCAGTGGCCGGCCAGTGCTTCATCGATCGAGTTGTCCAGCACTTCGAACACCAGGTGGTGCAGGCCGGTGCCATCCGAGGTATCGCCAATATACATGCCTGGACGTTTGCGGACTGCTTCCAGGCCTTCCAGGATCTGAATCGATGCGGCGCCGTATTCTTCCAGCTTGGCCTGGAGTTGTGGTTCGTTTTGGCTTTCGGACATGGACTGCTTTCTCAAATAACGATTACTGATTGACTCGGTAAAAACTTACTGCATGCGCCGCGTTAAATACGCATTGGCATCACAACGTACTTGAAGTCTGGATTGTCGGGGATCGAGATCAGGGCCGAGGAATTGGAATCGCCCAGCGACACATTGATCTGATCGCACTTCAGGTTATTCAGCACGTCGAGCAGATAGGTGACGTTGAAGCCGATGTCGATATTGTCGCCGCCGTAGTCGATTTCCAGCTCTTCCACCGCCTCTTCCTGGTCGGCGTTGGTGGACGAGATTTTCAGGCTGCCCGGGCTGATGATGCAGCGCACGCCCTTGAATTTATCGCTGGTCATGATGGCTGCGCGCTGCAGGGAGCGCAGCAGCTCGTCGCGACCGATGGAGAAGTCGTTGTTGTAGCCCTTCGGGATCACGCGCGTGTAGTCGGGGAATTTGCCCTCGACCAGCTTGGAGATCAGTTCGATGTCGGCGAAGGTCAGCTTGACCTGGTTGGCTGCGATATCCAGCTGCACGGCGTCGTCGCTTTCTTCCAGCAGGCGCTGCAGCTCGATGATGGTCTTGCGCGGGATGATCACTTCCTGGCGCTCGAAAGCCTGTTCGGTTTCGACCTGGCAGAAGGCCAGGCGGTGGCCGTCGGTGGCCACGGCGATCACGTTCTTGCCGTCCAGGACCAGCAGCAGGCCGTTCAGGTAGTAGCGGATGTCCTGCTGCGCCATGGCGAAGTGCACCATATTGAACAGGTGCTTCAGGGTTTTCTGCGGCAGCGTGAAGGAGGCGTTGTAGCTGTCGGCTTCCTGCACGGTCGGGAACTCTTCGGCGGCCAGCGTTTGCAGGGCGAAGCGCGATTTACCGCTTTGCACCGCCAGGCGCTTGTTGGCCAGGGTCAGCGACACGTCGCCCGCTTCCGGCAGGGCGCGCAGAATGTCCAGCAGCTTGCGCGCGGCCACGGTGGTGCCGGTCACTTCGGCGCCCGAACCGATATTGGCGTGCGTGGTGATCTGCACTTCGGTGTCGGTGGACAGGAATGAAACGCTTTCGCCTTCCTTGCGGATGAGGATATTGGCCAGAATCGGCATAGTGTGCCGACGCTCGACAATACCGCTCACGATTTGCAGTGGCCGAAGCAGCGTATCTCGGGTGGTTTTGACCAGTTGCATAAATATCCTCAGTTAAAAGTTAAACGTTAATTCTTTTGCATCGCCTAGCGCGACGCATCTGCTGCTTGCCTTGGCGGCTGAAAGCCAGCAGTGTAATGGCAAATCTTTAGCCCCGGCCAGCATCAGCCTTTGAGGGTTTGTTCCAGAACGTGCAGCTCGTGGTTGCACTCCGGATTCTTGGTGCGGTCCAGCGCGATCTTGCGCACCGCATGCAGCACGGTGGTGTGATCGCGGCCGCCAAACAGCTCGCCGATTTCGGGCAGGCTCTTTTGTGTCAGTTCCTTGGCCAGGTACATGGCAATCTGGCGCGGACGCGCAATATTGGCGGGGCGGCGCTTGGAGTACATGTCCGCCACCTTGATGTTGAAGAAGTCCGCCACCGTCTTCTGGATGTTTTCCACCGAGATCTGGCGGTTCTGCACCGACAGCAGATCCTTCAGCGCTTCCTTCACGATGTCGATGCTGATGTCCTTGCCGTGGAAGCGCGAGTAGGCCAGGATCTTGCGCAGCGCGCCTTCCAGCTCGCGCACGTTCGAGCGCAGATGCTTGGCGACGAAGAAGGCCACGTCGTCGGACAGCGTGACGCCTTCCGACTTGGCTTTTTTCAGCAGGATCGCCACCCGCATTTCCAGCTCCGGCGGCTCGATCGCCACCGTCAGGCCGGAGTCGAAGCGCGAGATCAGGCGGTCGTCCATGCCGGTGATCTCTTTGGGATAGGTATCGCTGGTGATGATGATCTGCTTCTTGGCCGCGATCAGCGCTTCGAAGGCATAGAAGAACTCTTCCTGCGTGCGGCTTTTCCCGCCGAAGAATTGAATATCGTCGATCAGCAGCATATCCAGCGAGTGGTAGTAATGCTTGAAGTCGTCGAAGCCCTTGCGCTGGTAAGCGGTCACCACGTCGCGCACATACTGCTCGGCGTGGATGTAGCGGATGCGTGAACCTGGCTGGTCGGCCATCACCTGGTTGCCGATGGCGTGGATCAAGTGGGTTTTGCCCAGACCGACGCCGCCATAGAAGAACAGCGGGTTGTAGGACACGCCCGGATTGTTCGCCACCTGGATCGCGGCGGCGCGCGCCAGCTGGTTGGCCTTACCGGTCACGAAGCTGTCGAAGGTCAGATCGGTATTGATGCGGCTTTGCTCGCGGCCGCGCGCATTGGCGAATTCCGGCGTCGACACAATGGCCGCGGCGGCAGGCAGCTCGGCGCTGCGCGCGGTGTCGGCGGCGTGGTTGACGGGCGCGGCGCTGCTGCTGGCGGTCGGCGCGGCCGGCTTTTTCGCGGCATTCAGGCGCGGGTCGAGCACGAACAGCACTTCGATCGGCTCTTCCCAGTATTGCGCTGCCAGGGCCGTGATGCGGCTGGCGAATTGCGTCTTCACCCAATCCAGCTTGAAGCGGTTGGGGGCGGCAATACGCAGCTTGCCCTCCTCGTAATCGAGGGGGATCAGCGGCTTAATCCAGGCACTGAATTGTTGCGGCGTCAGCTCCAGTTCCAACTGTGCGGAACAGGTCTGCCAAAAATTTTCCATGAATCTTCTATCTGAAAAGCTGTGGGAGGGCGCCGGGAGTGAACTCTAAACGCCACACGTAACACGCTATTCTACCCCCGAAGTTCGAAGTTATCCACAGGCATCACGCGAAAAATGTGCAAAAATCGGCGGCCCGCGGGGGAGGCCGGGCATGCTTCGAGGTTGACAAGCGGTGTCGAAATGCTGATAATTCAGGGTTCCCCGCCCGTACTCCGTGTTTTTTCAGTTTACGACCAGCGCGGATTAAGCGGGCGATGAGATTGGCCAGCTTGTGCCGGTATGTTGGCATGGGTGCGCGAAATGTCATTGGCACCAATAACTGACGGGACGTCAGACCCGATTTTGCATTTTTTTGCTTCTTTAGCGAGACCAACATGAAACGTACTTACCAACCTTCCGTTGTGCGTCGTAAGCGCACCCACGGCTTCCGCGCTCGTATGGCTACCCGTGGCGGCCGTCAAGTTCTGAATGCACGCCGTGGCAAAGGCCGCAAGCGTCTGGCTGTATAAGCCACAGCTTGCAAGCTGATCGCGTGGACAGCTGTACAAACGGCTCGACAGGCGAAGGTTCCCACGACTTCGCGCGCGCTCGGCGCATCATTAAAACGGATGAATTTTCATCCGTTTTTCGTTTGCGCCCGGCCCAGAAAAGCGCGCATTTCGTGCTCTATACCCGCCAGAATCAGCTGCCACATGCGCGGCTGGGCATCGTCGTTGCCAAACGCTTTGCGCCGCGCGCGGTTACGCGCAACACCATCAAGCGCGTGACCCGCGAATTATTCCGCGTTACCGGACTGCCGCCCATCGACTGCGTCGTGCGGCTGGCGAAACCGGTCAACCGCAAGGATGGTCCGGCCACCACGGCCAAACTGAAGCTGGAATTGCGCCAGGAGCTCACGCGCCTGTTCGCCTCCCAGACCAAGAACCGTCCTGCGCGATGAAAACGCTGCTCTCCCTCCTGCTGCGCGCCTACCAGCTGACCATCAGTCCCATGCTGGGGCCGCGCTGCCGTTTTTACCCAAGCTGCTCGAACTATGCGCTCGAAGCGCTGCGCGTGCACGGCGCGGGAAAAGGGAGCTGGCTGGCATTTCGGCGTGTATGCCGCTGCCATCCATGGAATAATGGCGGGCTTGATCCGGTTCCGCCGGCATCAGACAAGGATTCCCAAACAACCGCTTGCGGTTGCAACCACTCTTGATACTTACCGTAATGGATATCAATAAACGTACCATCCTGTGGATCGTATTCTCCGTATCGCTCGTCTTCCTGTGGAACGAGTGGATGATCTCCACCGGCAAGCCGTCCATGTTCGCGCCGGCCGCGACCCAGACCGCGAAAGCGCCTGCGGCCAAAGCAGCCGGCCTGCCTGCGCCTAGCGCCAGCGCGACCGCCGCCACGCCAGGCGCCGCCGCCGTTGATGGCGCCGCGCCGTTCAAGAGCGAAATCATCACCATCACCACCGACGTGATGAAGGTCGATGTCGACACCCTGGGCGGCCAGATCAAGCGTCTGGAACTGTTGAACTACAAAGCAGCCGGCAATCCAGGCTGGTTCGGCGGCTGCTTCGGCCTGTCCGAAGCCTGCAAGAGCAATCTGGATGCGCGCGCCAACGAAGTGCTGTTCCAGCAGAACGGCAACAAGACCTATCTGGGCCAGACCGGCCTGGTAGGCGCGCCTGGCCTGCCTAACCACAACACCGGCTTTGTCGCCAAGCCAGGCGTGCGCACGCTGGCCAACGGCAACCAGGTGCAGCTGGTGCTGGAAGCGGAGCAGGGCGGCGTCAAACTGACCAAGACCCTGACCTTCAAGCGCGGCGACTATGTGGTCGATGTGCGCCATGACGTGACCAATACCGGCGCGGCCCCGCTGACGCCAGAGCTGTACCTGCAGCTGGTCCACGACGGCAACAAGCCGCCTGAGTCCTCCTGGTTCAACAGCAGCTTCACCGGCCCGACCCTGTACACCGACGCCGACAAGTACAAGAAGCTGAGCTTCGAGAAGATCGAGAAGGAAGACAAGACCCAGAAGGAAAATCCGGGCAAGCCTTTCACGCCGGATCATCCGACCAAGGCTGACAGCGGCTGGGTCGCCATCTCGCAGCACTTCTTCGTTTCCGCCTTCGTGCCGCAAGCGAAAGCCGCGCGCGACATCTTCACCAAGAAAGTGGACACCAATCTGTACGCCATCGGCGTGGTGCAGCCGCTGGGCAGCCTGGCGCCTGGCGCCACCGTGTCCAACACGGCCCAGCTCTACTCCGGCCCGCAGAACGAAAAAGCGCTGGAAAAAGTCTCGCCTGGCCTGGAGCTGGTGAAGGACTACGGCATGCTGACCATCATCGCCAAGCCGATGTACTGGGTGATGGAACATCTGCACAGCGCACTGGGTAACTGGGGCTGGACGATTATCGCCTTCACCATCCTGATCAAGCTGGTCTTCTTCCCGCTGTCCGCCGCCAGCTACCGCAGCATGGCCAAGATGAAAGTGGTCACGCCGAAGATGACGGAAATCCGCGAGCGCTACAAAGGCGATCCGCAGAAGATGAACCAGGCCATGATGGAGCTGTACAAAACCGAGAAGATCAATCCTCTCGGCGGCTGCCTGCCTATCCTGGTGCAGATGCCGGTCTTCATCGCCCTGTACTGGGTGCTGAACGCCTCGGTCGAAATGCGCGGCGCGCCATGGGTGGGCTGGATCACCGACCTGACCCAGCACGATCCATGGGCGATTTTGCCGGTGCTGTACGCGATCTCCATGTTCATCACCACCAAATTGAACCCGCAGCCGGCCGATCCGGTGCAGGCCAAGATGATGCTGTTCATGCCGCTGGCCTTCTCGCTGATGTTCTTCTTCTTCCCATCCGGCCTGGTGCTGTACTGGGTTGTGAATAACGTGCTGTCGATCGCCCAGCAATGGGTCATCACCCGCAAATACGGCGCCGCCAAGTAAGCCTGGCAGCGTGTTGCAGAAAAACCCGTGCCAGGCACGGGTTTTTTTTATCATCTAGAATTCCGCTATGAATCTCGACACTTCCCCCATCGCGGCAATCGCCACGGCCCCCGGACGCGGCGGCATTGGCGTGGTGCGCGCCTCCGGCAAAAACCTCAACGGCCTGGCGCAAGCCTTGTTTGGCGGCACGGCCCTGCAGCCGCGCCACGCGACCTATATCCCCTTCAAGAATGCCGATGGCAGCATCATCGACCAGGGCATCGCCATCTACTTCAAGGGACCGCATTCCTACACCGGCGAAGACGTGCTGGAATTGCAAGGCCACGGCGGCCCGGTCGTGCTGCAGATGCTGCTGGCGCGCGTGCTGGAGGCGGGGCAGGAATATGGCCTGCGTCTGGCCGAGCCGGGCGAATTCACGCGCCGGGCTTATATGAACGACAAGCTTGACCTGGCCCAGGCCGAGGCGGTGGCCGATCTGATCGACGCCTCCACCGAGGCGGCGGCCAAGTCGGCCTCGCAATCGCTGTCCGGCGCCTTCTCGCAGACCATCCACGCCCTGGTGGAACGCGTCACCCATCTGCGCATGCTGGTGGAAGCCACGCTCGACTTCCCGGAAGAGGAAATCGACTTCCTGGAAAAATCCGACGCGCGGGGCCAGCTCAAAGGCATTGTGGAAGCGCTCGACCATGTGTTCCGCCAGGCCTCGCAAGGCGCGCTGTTGCGTGAAGGCTTGAACGTGGTGCTGGTCGGCCAGCCGAATGTGGGCAAGTCCTCGCTGCTGAACGCCCTGGCCGGCGCCGACGTCGCCATCGTCACGCCGATCGCCGGCACCACGCGCGACAAGGTCAGCGAAACCATCCAGATCGAAGGCATCCCGCTCAATATCATCGACACCGCCGGCATCCGCAGCCATGACGAAGCGGTGGACGTGGTCGAGCGCATCGGCATCGAGCGCACCTGGGGCGAGGTGGGCAAGGCCGACGTCATCCTGCACCTGCTGGACGCCGACCACGGCCCGACCCGCGCCGACGAATCCATAGTCGAAGCCTTCCCGCCCGGCGTGCCGGTGCTGCGCGTGTGGAACAAGATCGACTTGTCCGGCCACAAGCCGGCGGTGGACGAGATGTCCGACGCCACCCATGTGTATTTGTCGGCCAACGAGAAGCTCGGCATCGACCTGCTGCGCGCGGAACTGCTGCGCATCGCCGGCTGGCAGCAGACCGGCGAATCGCTCTACCTGGCGCGCGAACGCCACCTGATCGCCCTGCGTTCCGCGTCGCGCCATCTCGACCTGGCTGGCCAGCATGCCGCCCAGACCGACCAGTCGCTCGACCTCTTCGCCGAGGAATTGCGCCTGGCCCAGGTCCAGCTCTCCAGCATCACCGGCGCCTTCTCTTCCGACGACCTGCTGGGCGTGATCTTTAGCCGCTTCTGCATCGGCAAATAAGCCCTGTCAGATCAGGGCTTGCTGGATTTGCTCCTCGCTGGCCAGGCCCATGGCCAGCGAGGCATGGACCTGGTACACGGACTGGCTGGTAAAGGTGGCGTGGGTCAGTCCGGCATTGGCGTCGCGCCAGAAGCGGTGCAGCGGCGAGCTGGTATGCAGGGCGCTGCCGCCGCAACGGCAGAACACCTCGTTCACCGCGCGCACCGCGCGTCCGGCGCCGCGCACCTGCTCGGCGCGGTTGGCGGCACGCCGCGCCAGCGACACTTCGGCGCCCTCGGCCACCAGTGCGTAGGTGGCGGCCACATTGCTCAGCATCGCCGCCTGGGCCGCGTGCACTTCGCTGGCTGCTTCGCCCAGTACCGTCAGCATGAATGGCTCCGGCGCGGCCTTCGTCTGCAGGATGCGTTCTCGGACTTGCCGCCGCGCCGTTTCCAACAAGCCCTGGCACATGCCCAGCACGGCCGCCGTGATCGCGTTCGGGAACAGCGATGACCATGGCATGTGATAGAGCGTGCCGCTGCGCCGGCAAGCGGCGGAGGCTTCGCCCGACATCACGGCCGCTGTCAGAAGGCAGCGGTAGGCGGGGATAAACGCACCACTCACCTTGACGTCCTTGCTGCCGGTGCCTTGCAGGCCCACCACATTCCAGGTGTCCTCGATGATCTCGTAATCGGCGCGCGGCAGCATCACGTGCATGCCCTGGCGCGGTTGCGCCGGTTTGCCGTGTGCGTCGCCCAGCACGGCGCCCAGTACCAGCCACTGGCAATGGTCGGTGCCGGAGGAGAAGGTCCAGCGCCCGTTCAGCAGATAGCCGCCGGACACCGGCGTCGCCACGCCCATCGGCGAATACGGCGAGGCGATCCAGTTGTCGGGACGCTCGCCCCATATCTCCCGCAGCAGACGGTCATCGTTCAGGCTCGCTTCCCAGTTATGCACGCCGACCACGCCGGCGATCCAGCCCGCGCTTGGATTGCGTGCCGCGATCGCCATCACCGCCTGCAGAAAATCGTTGGGATGCGTTTCCAGGCCGCCGAATGCGCGCGGCTGCAGCATGCGGACGACATTCGATTCCTTCAGCAGCGCCACCGTGCTGGCCGGCAGCTTGCCCAATTGGTCCGCTTCCGCCGCCTGCTCTTGCAGCAGCGTCAGCATGTCTTCGTCCAGATTCAGCACGTGAGCCATCCTTGGCATGGTTGCGGGGGAGGGCGCTTACTCGGCGCGGCGGCCCAGCATGCGCGACAGGGTGCGGTCCTTGTCCAGAATATGGTGTTTGAGGGCGCCGACGACGTGCAGCGCGATCAGGGCCAGCAGCAGATAGCCCAGATAGCCATGCAACGCTTGACCCAGGTCGGACCAGGCGGCGTTGAGCGGAATCGCCTGGCCGGGTTTATCGGGTGCGTAATTGGCGGGGAAGATTTCCCAGCTGAAGATGCCGAAGCCATGCCCGCTGGCGCCGGAGAACAGCATGCCGGTCAGCGGCATGGCTAGGGTGCCCAGCAACAGCAGCCAGTGCACGATTTTGGCGGCAAGGTGTTCGAAGCGGGAAAACTCGCGCACCGGCTTGGGCAAGCCGTTGACGAGGCGCCAGGCCACGCGCGCGATGATCAGCGTGAAGATCAGCAGGCCGATCGATTTATGGATGTGGTAAAGCGGCCAGGCTTCGGTCTGCACCATATAAATGCCCACGCCGCACAGGGTCAGGATGCTCAGGGCCACCAGCCAGTGCAGGGCGACGGTCAGGCCGCTGAGTTTTTTTTCGGTATCCATACTTTTCTCCTTGTTATCGCAAAAACGCCGCCCTCAGGACAGCAAAATGGTTTCCAACTGCGCGACGACGCCATCGAGCAAGGTTTCGATGGTGCGGGGCGCATACATGCAGGGGCTGAAGCCCATGGTCAGTTTCAGTTCCTGTCCCGCCAGCAGGACGTTCATGAAAGGTTTGATCCCGGGGCTGAACCACTTCTCGCCCTCGCCGCAAGGCTCGTTGGCGCGCTCGAAAATGAATTCTTCCGAGCTGGCGCCGGTAAAGGGGATGAAGTTGAAACCGAGATGGTATAGCGGCAGCCTGGCCATGGCTTCGCGCACGGCCGCATCCTGGTTCATGTATTTCAGGCAGGTCAGCGACAGCGCATCGTCCTGTACCGCCTTGGCCTGGCGCGCGATGGATTCCACCAGCGCGATGCCTTGCAGCTGCTCGGGATTGCGCAGGTACAGGGTGGCGTAATTGATCATCCAGCCCACGGTCTGCAAGACATTGGCTTCGGGGATGCTCTGGTAAATGCGGCCGTTGTGCACCATCGCCAGCGCCAGGATCTCGCTGCCCGACCAGGCGTGGAAGGCCTGCTGCAGCGCTGTCATCACCACGTAGCTGGGATCGACCGCTTGCAGGCGCTGCAGCTCGAGCAGACGGACGGTGGCTGCGCTGCTCAGCGAGCGGGAAGCAAAGCCCAGCGCCGCCATGGCGCCTTCGGCCTTGGGCAGACTGGCCGGATCGGGATCGGTGGGCAGCAGACGGTAGCCGTCCCAGTTCTGCGACTGCCAGTAGGCGTAATGCGCCAGCGCTGGCCCCTGGGCATAGTCGTGCAGCAGCCTGGCCCAGTCGCCCACGCGGCGGCCGGCAGCGCTCAGGCGCACCGGCTGGCCGGCGCGCAGCGCGCGGTAGGCGGCGGCGAGATCGTTGAAGAGAATTTTTTCCGAGATATTGTCGATCAGGATATGGTGCAGCAGCACGAACAGGCGCGCGCCGCGTTCACCGCCGAGATCGAAGTGGACGGCGCTGAAGGTCCGCTCTTCGACGCGGATGCGGGCCTGATAGCCGTTGCAGATGCGGTTGATTTCCGCCGCCAGCAAGTGGTCTGGCGTCGCGCGCAGGTCTTCCTCGTGCCACCAGGGTGCCATGCTGTCGGGCGCCTGCAGATGCTGTTGCCACTGGCCGGCGGCGTCGCGGCGCAGCAGGATGCGCAGGCCGTCGTGCTGGCGCAGCACGGCGTCGATGGCGGCACGTACCTGCTGCGGTGGGTCTTGCGCCGTCAGCCGGTACAGGTGGCCGACGTTGTAGTGATTGACGTCGATGCGCTCGAACAGCCAGTAGTGCACCGGCAGCAGCGGGAAGGTGTCCGCCTCCGGTGCTGTATTGGCGGTGGGTGCCTCGTCCTGGCCGGCAGCCTGCTGCTGGCGCACGCATTGTTCCAGCCGCGCCAGCGTGGGTTCGCCGATGAAGTCGTCGACGGCGATTTCGATCTGATAGGCATTCCCCACATGCAGCAGCATGGCGATCAGCTGGATGGAGGAGCCGCCGATGTCGGTAAAACTGGCGCCGGCGGGAATCTCGTCCAGGTCCAGCACCTTGCGCCAGATGGCGCGTAAATTCTCTTGTAGGTCCACGTGTTCTCCTGTTCAGATTCAGGCAGGCGCGCCGGAACTCAGGCTGTCGATCAGCTTGATGCGCCATGCGCCATGCATCCAGCGCCAGATGTTGTAGCCGCACTTCAGCGCCTCATCCAGCACCAGTAGCCATAGCAGGGAGAAGAAGCCTGCCACCGGTCCGACGAAATACACCAGCGGCGCCGAGATGGCCCAGGTGATCAGAATCCCGGCCACGGTTGGCCGCATGCCGTCGCCGGCCGTTTTTAGATTGGAGCCGATCACCATATTCACCGCTTTCACCGGCTCGGCCAGGGCCAGCGGCAGCAGGCTGGCGACGGCAATCGCCAGCACGGCCGCGTCGGTGGTAAACAATGTCAGCAACTGTTGGCCGAACAGCACGATGGGCAGGATCATGAGCGCCACGATCAGGAGGCTGTAACGCAGCGCCTTATAGATCAGGGCTTCGACCGTCTGATAGCTGTTGGCGCCGATGTAATTGCCGGCGAGGATTTGCGAGGTCACGGTAAAGGCCAGGCTTGGCACAATGCACAGCAGCAGAATATTCCCGCCGAGGACGCGCATGGTCAGTTCCGCCGGGCCGATGGCGGACACCATGCTGAGCACAAACATCAGGAACAGTTGCACTGACAGCGGTTCCAGCAGCGAAGGCACGGCGACCACGGTGCTGAGGCGGGCGATCTTGCCGAAATCGGCGGACGGCCAGGCCAGACGGATGGTGAACCCCAGCTTGATCTTCTGCACCACCACGAGAAAGACCAGGGCCGAGAACACGGCCAGAATGCTGACGCAAGCCACGCCAGTGACGCCGAAGCGGCCCAGCCCCCACACGTCGTAGACCACGGCCGCATCGCCCACGATGTTCACCAGCAGGATGATGGCGGCGGCGCCGATATTGAATTTGACGATGCCGTACAGCGCATTCATCACCTGGAACAGATAGCGCGAACCGAGAATGCCGTAGCCGCAGCCCATCAGCAGCAGAAACTGTTTGGCAATGGGCGCCACATTGTCCGGCAGGCCGATGAGGTCCACCATGTACGCGCTGCCGAAATAGAACAGCAGGAATTGCAGCGCCGAGATGATCAGCACCAGCAGCAGGGTGCTGTTGAAGATGCGCTTCGCCAGCGCGGCGTCGCCGCTGCCCAGCGCCTGGGCGGCCAGCGCCTTGGCGCTGGAATTCAGGCTGCCGTAAAAGACGTCGCAGAACACCAGAATCGGCAGCACGGCGCCCACCGCCAGCGCCGCCTGTAGCGAGATCTTGGAGAGGAAGAAGGCATCCACGGCGGGAACCGAAAACCCCACCAGAAACTCGATCATGATGGGAATCGACAAGCCCCAGAACTCCTTCGTCATCTTGGCGTCGGTTTTGCTGTTCATGCTGTATCGGTCCCGTTTCGTGGAAGTGAAAATGGTGCGAGGCCGCGTCAGGCGGCCTGTCCCAGACTGCGGAACAGGAAGGCGCGGGAAAACGCGGCCAACGGCAGCGAGTAGTGCTCGACGATGCGGTCGAACCACTGCATCGAATGCAGCGCCTGCTGCTGGATGCTGCCGACCGCTTCGCTGCGCTGGCGCTGGTAGCGCGCCAGTGCCTCGGGCAGCGCGCCGCCTTGATGCAGGCTGTCGGCCAGGGCGATGGCGTCCTCCACGGCCAGGCGGGTGCCGGAACCGATCGAGAAGTGCGCGGTGTGGGCGGCGTCGCCGATCAGCACCATCTGTTCGCGGTGCAGCGAGTCGCAGCGGATCTGCTCGAACTGGCGCCATTCGTGCGGCGCGTCCGACAGGCTGGCCAGCTTGGCCTCGCCCAGCAGGTTGGCGAAAATTTCCTCCAGCCGCGCCAGATCGGAGGACAGTGCGCGGCGGCCGAAGCCGAAGCCGTCGAAGGTTTGCTGCGTGCATTCGACCACGAAGGTGGACTGGCCGGCGCTGAAGGGATAGGCGTGCACCCACACCGGCCCGTGCGTGGTTTGCTGAAAGTCGAACACCATGCGGTCGAATGCCTTGCCGCAACCGAGCCAGATAAAGCGGTTGGCCGACTGCACCCGCGCGATGGGCGCATCGGCGCCGATCTGTTCGCGGCAGCCGCTCTTGATGCCGTCCGAGCCGACCAGCAGCTGGTAGCTGCCGGCCAGGTCGGTGGCGCTGGCCGGCGATGCGTAGTGGATGCGGCAGCCCAGCTCCACGGCGCGCGCGCGCAGCACTTCCACCAGCGCATGGCGCCCGGTGCTGCGCCCGAACTGATTGGACAGCAGTTTGATCCCGCCTTTGTGGCGGATTTCGATCTGATCCCAGCTCACGGCGCGCGCCAGGATGGCGGCATGGCTGGCCTCATCCATCCGCTGCATGGCGGCCAGCATCGGCTCGCGCAGGATGATGCCCCAGCCGGAATTGCGCTCCGCGCTGTCGCGCTCGAAGATATCGATCGCGGCAGCGGGCTGGCGCCGCTGCATGGCGATGGCGAAGTAGAGGGCCGCTACGCCGCCGCCGATGCAGGCGATCTGCATCACGCGGCCACTGCCGGCGGAAGATCGAACTTGCCCAGCGCTGCGCGCGAGACCTTGCCGTTGTCGTTGCGCGGCAGGGTGTCGAGCGCGATCAACTGTTGCGGCAGGCAGTGTTTTTCGCAGACCACGCCGAGAATGGCTTGCACGGCGGCGATGCCTTCATCGCGGTTGCATTGCTTGGCGTCGAACACGCAGAACAGCACCGGCTCGGCCAGTTCGTTCTCGCCTTGATGCGGCACCAGCGCGCACTCCAGCACCTGGGGCAGGCGGCGCTGGATTTCGCTCTCGATCGCCAGCGGCGTCACCCAGATGCCGTTCGACTTGAACAGGTCGTCGCTGCGGCCGCGGTAGGTATAGAAGCCCTCGGCATCGCGCGTGAACAGATCGCCGGTGCAGCACCAGCCATCGACGAATTTCTCGCTGCTCGCTTCCGGCTTGTTCCAATAGCCCAGATTCGGATGGCGGCCCTTGACCCACAGCATGCCGTCGCCGTCCTGGTCCTGCGCGCCGGCCTCCAGCCTGACCTGATAGCCGACCACCGGTCGACCCGTGGCGCCGGCTTTGAGCGCGCTGCGCGAATTGGAGATGAAGATATGGCCCATCTCGGTGCTGCCGATGCCGTCATAGATCGGCAGGCCGAAAGCTGCCTGCCAGCGCTCGAAAATCGATTGCGGCAGGCCGGAACCGGCGGAGATGAAGACGGTGTCCTCGCCGAGATAAGGCTTCAGGCGCGCGGCATGCGGCAGCAGGGCGGCATACAGGGCCGGCGCGCAGAAGATCGCGCTGGGGCGGTACGTCGCGATATTGCGCATGACCGCGTAGTCGTTGCTGGGCATGGCGGAGTCCAGCACTGCGGTCGCGCCCAGCAGCAGGGGGAAGAAGAAGCTGGCGCCGAAGCCGTAGCCGAAGAACATCTTGGCGGCTGAATAAAACACATCGTCGGACGTGAAGCCATGCGTGCAGACCGCGAAGGCCTGGGTGTTTTCCAGCATGGTGGCGCCGCAATGCTGCACGGCCTTGGGACGGCCAGTAGTGCCGGAAGTGTATTGCCAGAAGGCGGCCTCGTTTTCGCCGATGTCGGTGAATTCGAAAACGCATTGCTGCCGCGTCAGGGCGCTCAGAAGCAGCAGGCCGGCAGCCTCGGAGCCGGTGCTGGCCGGGGTGACGGTGGCATAGCTGTCCTGCAGCAGCAGGCGAGGCGGGGTGGCGGCGTCCGCGCACACGGCGCAGACGATGTCCAGGTTGTCGCTTTCGCAGGCCAGCAGGCTGGCGCCGCTGTCGGCCACGATATGGCTCAGCGAATCGCGCGACAGCTTGGGGTTGATGACCACCGGGATGGCGCCGATCGCCAGCGCCGCTAGGAAGATTTCGCTGACGGCGGGCGAGTCGTACAAGCTGATCACAATGCGCTGGCGCGAGACCAGTCCCAGGCCGTACAGAGCCTGGGCCAGGCTGGCGGAGCGCTGGAACAGGCTGGCGTAGCTCAGACCGGTATTCTGGTAAAGATAAGCGTTCTTATTGAAATCCCTTTGACGGGAAACGATTTCCCGGGCCAGATTTGCTTGCGCCATGGTTTTCCTCCAGATGCTGTTTAAACGGCAGCGAAGAAGTTCTTGCGAATCAAATTCACGGTTCGCAAGTTATCCATGGAAAGCTCCTCCAGTTCGATGGCCTGATTGCGGATTTTTTCGATCACAATCACCAGCGCCATGATTTTCAGGGAGTCGAGCACGCCTGACTCAATCAGGTCCAGATCGTCTTCAATGGCAATGTGCGACAGCTTGTTTTGCTGGCGAAGATAATCGCGCACTTGCGCAATGGAATTCTCAATAGACATGATCTCAGCCCAAAAAATGCGGTTAAATGGAGGCCAGCAGCAGACAGGCGCAATGACCGTTGCCGTCGGATTGCAGCAGCAGCAGTTCTGGATCGGTAGCCCTGGACTGGCTTGAATAATCGATCAGATTAATCATGCTGTCGCAGACGTGGCAATGGGCGATGCGGGCCACATTGCCGGGATAGAGCTGCGAAGCTTTAAATCCGCTGCGCGCATCCCGCATTTTTTTCATCGGAAGGAAAATATTGTTGTTGAATACGCGGCTGATATCGCTTCTGCCGAGCTGATTTCTCTCCAGCAGCATATCCAGCGTTTGCGTTTGCAGCTGGCTCTTGTCGTTCAGCGTCACGCCGCTGGCGAACTCATCCAGATCGAGGCGCTGTATCGCATCGATCATCCGGTACTGCGCATTCGTGCTATCGGCGCGCAGGACGACAGCGCAGGCGGCGTCGCCGAACAGGGCAAAGGAAGAGAAGCGCGGCATGCCGGGCGCCATACTGCCCAGACCCACCACGAGGACATTGTCCAGCTCGCCTGAGGCGACGCGCGCCATCGCCAGCCGCAGCGCCGACAAATAGGAAGCGCAGCCATTCAGGGTGGCGCTCTCCAGCAAGGCATTGGCGCAACCCAGGGTTTTCAGCATCTGGCCCAGCCTGGGCGCCAGTTCGTTGGGGTTTTCCGGAAAGGACGCCGCGGCAAGCACCACCAGCTGAATGGCGCTGGCCGGTACCGCGCTGGCTGCCAGGGCTTTTTGCGCGGCATGCAGGCCTAATTGATAAATATCGGCGGTTTCGTAATAACTGCCCCAACCCCATAATTCGGGAAAATTCGCGCCGCCCAGGGCGATTAAAGCCTGTTCGAAACCATCGGCTTGACTGAATGTCTTTTCAGCCTCGCCCAGCACGTAGGAGGCGCCAGAAAGATACGCGTCTCTTTTCATGTTTTAGTTTTCCCTGATGACTGAATGGAATATCAGGCAAGCGGCGTGTAATCGATTTCAAGGAATTCGCTGACTTCGGGGATCCAGCGTTCCTTGACCAAGGTTTGATGTACTGGATGGTGGGTATAGCGGTCGTAATCTTCTTGCGAGGCGAATTCCATTGAAATGCCGAAATCGTAGCTATTTTGCTTGCTGGTCTGGCGCAGGCATTTGAAATTCCGCACGCCGGGAATATCGGAAAATTTAAACGTATCGGCAAGAAACTCTTTTTCCTGCAAAGAACCTGGCGGATGCTTGAGCTTGAATACAATGGTATGTTGAATCATTTTATCCCCCTAAGAAATTCTGATTTCTGCTTATGTAACCAAGTATTTCAAATTTGCTAACGAGGGTAGGTGGCAAAAGATTAGACGTCAACTGGTTTTCCAATTCCCATTTTCGCAACAGTACCAATAAAGCATGCCGGTTTGACTTGCATGAAAGTGCTTATTTTTGTGGCAGGCAAGGTGGGGTGGCGAGGCGCCTTGCTGGGATGGCTGGCGTAGATACCACTTTGATGTTGGTGGGAAAGTGGTATTAGACCTCCCAGCCATGCAGCGATTTCATATCGACGCTAGAATCCGCTGTACCGTTATCCATTACGCAGGGTTGTTTTGATGTTTGAGATTCGCAAATCGCAGCCGGGCGATGCGCCCGCGCTGGCCGAGGTCTGGCGCCGTTCCGTCAAGGCCACCCATCACTTCCTGTCGGATGAGGATTTTCGCCAGATCGACCTTCTCGTCAGCCAGCAGTATCTGCCGCAAGCGGATTTGTGGGTGGTGGTTGATGGCAATGGCGCGCCGGTGGCCTTTCTTGGCTTGAGCGGCACCCATGTGGACAGCCTGTTTGTCGATCCCGCCGTGCGTGGACAGGGCATCGGCAAGCTGCTCCTGGCCCATGTCGGCCAGATGCCGGAAGCGCTGACGGTCGACGTCAATGAGCAGAACGAGCAGGCCGTCGCCTTCTATCTCAAGCAGGGCTTCATACAGACCGGCCGTTCGGCCACGGATGGCGATGGTCGCCCATATCCGCTGCTGCATCTGCGCCGCGCGGCGCCGCCCGCGCTGCCGCAAGTGAAGGAGGTCCGCGTGCGCCTCGCCACGCCGGCCGATATTCCCGTCCTTTTCGAGGTCCGCACCAGCGTGCTGCAAAACCATCTGTCGCGCAGCCAGATGCTGGAATGGGGCGTCACCCCTGAGACGACCCGGGAACTGATGGAGCAGTCTCCCTGTATCTGGGTCGGTGAAGTGAATGGCGAGGTGGTGGCTTTCGCCACGGCCGACGTCGAAGGCGGCTCGGTGTTTGCGATGTTTATCCGCCCCGGCTTCGAAGGACTGGGCCTGGGGCGGCGGCTGATGGCGGAAGTGGAAGCCCTGCTGTTCCGCCATCATGAGTTGATCTGGCTCGAAACCGATGGCCGCGATCCGGTGCGCGCCAACGGTTTCTACCTCAAGCTGGGCTGGACTCTTGCGGCCCAGCTGGAAGAGGGCGATGTGCGCTACGAGAAGCGCCGTCCCGCTTAAAAGTCCGTCGTCACCGAGAGGTTGACGGTGCGCGGCGCGCCCAGCGCCGCCATGCCGGAGAAATAGGCGCTGCCCCAGTAGTTCTTGTTGAAGACGTTCTGCACGCTGGCGCGCACCACAGTGCGCTTGCCGCCGACGCGGCTCTCGTAGCGCGCGCCGATATCCCAGCGCTGCCATGCCGGCAGGGTCAGACGGTTTTCTTCGCTCAGGAACAGGCGGCCGGTGCGTTCCATGCGCGCATTCAGCGTCAGGCCGGGCAGCCAAGGGCTGTCCCATTCGCCGCCGAGCACAAAGCGCCAGCGCGGCACGCCGAAAGCCGTATGGCCGTCATACAAGCCGTCTTCCGTTTTCAGCAGCTTGGCCTGGGTGTAAGCCAGGCCGCCCAGCAGACGCAGGCCGGGCCGCACCTGTCCAAAGGTATTCCATTCGACGCCGCGGTTGCGCTGGCGGCCATCATCCTTATAGATCGACGTGGCGGGATTGCGCAGCAAGGTTGGCTGAGTGATCTGGTAGAAGCTCAGGGTTTGCGTGATCTGGCCCATATCCCATTTGCCGCCAAGTTCGTACTGGCGGGTTTTATAGGGCGCGAATACGGCGCGGTAGTTGGCCGCCGTTTCATCCGTCACGGTGTCGCCCTTGCTCAAGCCTTCGATATAGTTGGCATACAGGGCCAGTTGCGGCAGCGGCTTGAATACCAGGCCGGCCATCGGCGTCACGGCCCGCTCGTCATAGCTGTCCTGGGTGAGGCGCTGGCCCGCATCGTCGTAGCTGTAGTTATCGGTCTGCACGCGCTGGCTGCGCGCGCCGATGGTCAGGCGTAGGCGTTCGTCCAGCATGGAGAGGGTATCGGCCAGCACCACGCTGGACAAGGTGGACGAGGTGTCGCGCGGCGGCTTGGCCGGCGCATCGGGAATCAGGGCTGGGCCGGGCGCATAGAGATTCGAGCTGAACTCCTCGCCAAAGCCGACGGCGGTGCCGCCTTCGCTATACAGGCGCGCCACGCCGAAGGTCCACTGATGCTTGACTGCGCCGGTGGCGAACTTGCCGCGCAGGCCGGCGTCGGCCGATACGGTGTTTTCGTAACCATTGACCGAACGCGCCGCATCGCTGAAGTTGCCGTCGGCATCGGCCACCGGGCCGAAGCCCAGATGGCCGGAGCGGCGGTTCTGGCGCCGTCCCAGGCTGGCGTAAGCGGCCGCACTGTCGCTGATTTCGTATTCGCCGCGCAGCACCAGGCCATGGTCGCGGAAGCGCGAGTAAGCGCCGGGCAGCAGATTGGTTTTGGCGTCGGGCGCTTTCAGTACTTCGCCGGCGAAGCGGGCGAACAGGCCGGAGCCGCCGCGCAGATCCTGGCCGGTGTGAAAGGCGTCGAGCGAGAGCGACAGCTTCTCGCCCCGGTAATCAAGCGCCACGGAAGCCATCTGCTCGCGCTGGCTGCGGCCATCCAGGCTGGCATCGCCCTTCGAGTGCAGGCCGTTGACGCGCACGCCCCAGGCATTGCTCGCGCCGAAGCGGCGGCCGATATCGGCGCGCAGGCCGAATTGCGCATCCGATTCATAGCTCAGGCCAAGGCGCGTCAGCGGGGCATCGGCCGCACGCTTGGGCACCACATTGATGCCGCCGCCCACGCTGCCGGTGGGCGACATGCCATTCACCAGCGCATTCGGCCCTTTCAGCACTTCGATGCGTTCATACATCTCCACCGGAATCTGCTGCGGCGGCAGCACGCCATACAGGCCGTTCAGCGAGACGTCGGCGCTGTCGATGGCGAAGCCCCGTATCATCATATTCTCGTAGGGGAAGCCGGGCGGCACGATGACGCGCACCGAGGGATCGTTGGACACCACATCGCCGATGGTGCGCGCCTGCTGGTCTTCCGCCAGCTGGGCCGTGTAGCTGATCTGGCTAAAAGGCGCATCGAGCACGCTGGCATTCCCCAGCACGCCGAGACGGCCGCCGCGCGCCACCTGGCCGCCGGCATACGTTCCCGCCAGCTCTTCCAGCAGGCCGCCTTCGGCCGTTACGGTCACGGCAGGCAGCACCGCTTCGGGCGCGGCCGCCGCGCTGGCGCTGGCAGCGGCTGAGGCGGGCAGACGCTGAATCAGATAGCCACCATTCTCCTGCCGCAGCGCCTGCAGGCCGGTGCCGGCCAGCAGCGCATGCAGTGCGCCCTCCACCGCATAACTGCCGTTCAAGCCCTGGCTTTGCACGCCCGCCGTCAGCTCGGTGGAGAAGGCGAGGATGATGCCTGCCTCGCGGCCCAGTCGCTGCAAGGCCGCCGTCAAGGAGCCGGCCGGGATGCTGTAGCTGCGCGTCGCCTCGGCCTGCTGCTGCGTGCCGGCCATGGAGTGCGCTATGGCGCCGCCAGGCAGGGCGCCCATGCCAAGCAGGGCGAAGGCCACGGCGCGGGCGAGCAGGGCATGGCGGGGACGCGCGCTTGCCGCGCCAGGGTGAAGGCGGTGCTGGTGGCCGGACTGGCTCATTCGGTTTTCCTTTCAATGCGGATGGATGGCTTCTATCCTGTATGCCCCGCGAGATTGGAAAAGGGATCAGTGCGGGCGAACTTTTTTCAGCCGCGCGTGGAACGCGGCGTCAGCGTGGCCCAGTAGCGCGTCATATAGCGCACTTGCAGCGGCAACGCCTTGCCCAGCATATCGAGCACCTTATCGGTATCGGCCAGCGGATAGGTGCCCGTGACCTTGAGTGCGGCGATGGCAGGATCGACCGCCAGCCGGCCATGGCGATAGCGCGCCAGCGCCGCCACGAAGCGTTCCAGCGGCATATCCGTCGCCACCAGCATGCCTTGCAGCCAGGCGGTGGCGTTTTCGTCGGCGGCTTGCAGCGGGCCGACGGCGGCGTCGCTGAAATGCAGCATCTGCCCGGCCTGCAGGCGCTGCGGCGGCGCGTCCAGCGGCCGCACTTCCACTGCGCCATCGTAGACGGCGACTTCGGTCTGCCTGCAGCCCGCCCGGCTCACGCTGAAGCGGGTGCCCAGCGCCTGCAGGCGGCCATGGCCGGTATATACATAGAAAGGCCGCTCGGCCACGTCCTTGGCCGTCGTCACCAGGATTTCGCCGTCGATCAGGCGCAGCACGCGTTCGCTGCCGCTGTAATCGATATCGATGGCCGAACTGGCGTTCATTTCCACGATGGTGCCGTCGGCCAGGGCCAGGCTGGTGCGCTGGCCGGTGCCGGTGCGGCGGTCTGCGCTCCATTGCCGCCACGCTGCCTGATCTTCCAGCATCCACGCTGCGCCGCCGGCAAACAGCGCCACCGCCAGCGCCTGCACGGCGCGCCGCCGCGCGGCCGAGTGCGGCGCGGCCAGCGTCGCTTGCGCCAGGGCTGGCGGCAGCTGGTCCAGACGGGAGCTGAATGCCGCCACTTTCTGCCAGGCCCGCTCATGGTCCTGATGCGCCGCGCGCCAGGCCTGCCATGCGCTGCGCGTGGCATCGTTGGCCTGCTCCGACTGCAGCTCCACCAGCCAGCTGGCCGCCTGCAGGCGTACTTCCGCGGGAATGCTTGAGGAGAGAATGGTATCCATGGCTGCGCGGCTCAATCGGCGAAGCAGCACTGGGCCAGCGCCCGCGCGATATAGCGTTTCACGGTCGGCAGCGAGACGTCGAGTCGGGCGGCGATCTCGCCCTGGCGCATGCCATCGAGCTGGGACAGCAGGAAGGCTTCGCGCACCTTGCCCGGCAAGCCGTCCAGCAGGCGGTCGATTTCGAGCAGCGTCTCCAGCACGATGGCGCGGCATTCGGGCGAGGGCGCCAGCGGCTCGGGCAGGGCGGCCAAAGCCTGCAGATACGCCTGTTCCAGCTGGCGGCGGCGTTGCAGGTTGGCGACCATGCCCTGGGCGATGGTCGTCAGCAGGGCGCGCGGCTCCTGGATTGGCGGCGGCGCATCCTTGCTCAGCAGGCGGATGAAGGTGTCCTGGGCCAGGTCGGCGGCATCGACGGAATCGCGCAGGCGCCGGCGCAGCCAGCCGAGCAGCCAGCCATGGTGGTCGGCATACAGCGCGGCGATGCCGGCGCCAGATGCGCAGCTGAGTGGTGACACGAACACATCCTTTCCCGGCCAAGCCGTTCGCAATTATGTAAATAAGAATCACTCGCAATTATACGGCGAAACTGCCTAAATAAATGCAAGTCGCATGCTTGCTTTTCAGGCAATTGTTACAATTGGTGAATATCGTGCGCCCCCAATGCGTATACAATCCACCCCTTTCTCTAGAGCAATACTACTAATATTAATAAGGGGTTAGCTGATGTTCTTGAAGCGCGTGGCCATGGTGTTCGTGGCATTAGTGGCAGTAAGTGGCCTGTTTCCGCAAACCGCATCAGCCTCGAATATCGCCGTCGCCGGGTTTGCCTTCGCCGGCGATGCTGGCACCGCCAAAACCCGTTTCCCTCTGA
This sequence comes from Massilia sp. BJB1822, assembly GCF_013369485.1. Taxonomy (GTDB): domain Bacteria; phylum Pseudomonadota; class Gammaproteobacteria; order Burkholderiales; family Burkholderiaceae_D; genus Rugamonas. The sequence goes on along the minus strand of NZ_JABWEB010000001.1, from coordinate 17,162 downwards.
GCTATGCCGTGTATGAGCACATGCGTTCCATGCCGGGTCAGAGTTTTTCCCGTCTGCTAGTGGACCGCAGCGCCGCCGTCAAGAATCCCGCCTTCGAGCTGATGGCGCCGGAAAAAATGATGAACCTGAAGGCGGCCGACCAGGCGCTGATGACGGTGCTGGTGCTGAGCGGCGAGACCATCCTCACCGAAAACTTCGGCAGCTATTACAAAACCTTCGTCAATCTGCGCGGTGAAGCGCTGATCTTCGACTTCAAGAGCAAGACCGTGGTGCGCAGCTACCCGATCAACGCCGCCCTGTTCGATGCCACCCCGAGGCCGCCATCGCAGGAGCGCATCGCCGAATTCGTCGCGCAGCTGCTGATGAAGGAAGAGGGCAAAGGCCTGTTCACCCAATACCTGAACCGCCTGTCCAGCGCCACCTTGCCGGCGCCCGGCACCCGCACCATCCAGGTGCGCAAGGCCGAGATGGCGCCTGAAGCGCTGGCGCTGATGCCGGAAGCCCTGCGCAGCCAGCCCAAGATCATCGAATCCATGCTGGCCGACTCCTTCGGCTCCGTGCTGTCGGCCAAGGCCGGCGTGCCGGTGCTGCCGTCCGGCGCCGGCCACGCCATGGGCACCATGGCCATGCGTCTGGAAAACGGCGACGACGTCCAGCTGAAGATCGGCGAAGGCGACTACCTGTTCGATATCAAGATCAACAAGTTCGCCAAGGTCAAAACGGCAGAAACCCGCGTCGGCACCTCGTATGTATACGGCGCCTACGCCAATATCCACTTCTTCGAGCCGACCCTGAACACCGACTACATCAACACCGACCTGAAAAACGGCGAATCCGCCGTGGTGCCGGCCGGCCTGGTGTCGACCGACGATTTCGCCGCCTACCAGGACGCCATCCGCGGCATGTTCCTGAAGCTGGCCGATGCCTTTGAGGGCGCCGATCCGAAATGGGTCACCACCGCCGCTTCCGCGAAAGACATCACGAAACAGATTGAAGCAACCCGGACTATCCTGAAAGCGAGTAAATAAATGAAGAAATTCCTCCTGCTGTGCGCAGCCCTGCTGCTGTCGGCGCAAGCCGTCGCGCAAATCGTGCAAGTCAAAGGCGTAGCCACCATCAGCTACCCGACCACCCTGAGCCCGATGGACAAGGAAAAAGCCTACCGCAATGCGCAGCTGGCTTCCGTCGAGCGCTACTTCGCCGAAAGCGGCGAAGCCGAATCGCAGAACTTTGAAGCGATCCAGGACAAGATCGAAGCGAACCTGGACAAATTCCTGCTCAGCACCACCGTGCTGAACGAAATGGACCAGCCTAATCTGCGCAAATACTCCGTGTCCGTGCGCACCGAGCTGAATGTCGCCAAGCTGAAAAACACCCTGAAGAGCGCCAGCGCCGCAGGCAAGACCGCCGTCGGCGAGAAATCGCAGATGGTCTACGTCTTCGTCGGCCGCGAAGTGGCCAGCGTGAAGAGCTTTGACGACCGCGTCGTGCAGCGCGCCGAAATGAGCGTTGAGCGCGACGTCAAGCGCAACGCCAACACCAAGGGCAGCGAAGGCGAATCCCTGCGCGGCGGTTCCATCTCCACCAACGCTTCCGTGCGCAAGAACGACAGCCTGTCGGCCAAGCAGTCCGTGACCGTGGAAACCGGCGGCAGCACCACCCGCAAGGCCGACCAGACCGAGTTCCGCGTGTTCTCGCTGGCTAACCAGAAAACCGCCATCACCAGCGTGTTCTCGCAAGCCGGTTTCGCCGTGGCCGATCCTGAATTCGTGCTGGGCGATAAAGACATCCCATCGGTCAACCAGGACTTCTCCAAAGGTAACGATCTGGCGCCAGCCACCCTGCGCTCCATCGTCGCCTCCCTGCGCAAGAACGGCGTGCCGCTGCTGGCGCTGGCCACCTTCGACGTGAACCCAGCCGCCGTGGACGAAGCCACCGGCATGCAGCGCGTGGTCGTTTCCGTGACCGGCCGCGTGCTGGACCTGCGCGGCAACCTGCCGCGTGAAGTGGCCTCCGTGCCGCCGGTGCAGTACTTCGGCCTGGGCGCCGACAGCGCCACCGCGCAGACCAAAGCCCTGAAAGAAGCATCGGGCCTGGCCGCCAAGGAAGTGGTCAGCCGCCTGAACGCCGCTGGCGTGTATTGATTGCCTCACCCTGTTTTCGTTTCATGACAACCTAGAAGAGAGAAAAGCACCATGAATAAAATTCGCATGTCCGTTCTGCTGGGCGCCCTGATGATGGCAGCCTCCGGTATCGCTTCCGCCCAATTCGGCGGCCTGACCAGCGCCCTGGGTGGCGGCAAATCGGGCGGCAGCGTCAGCGCCGAACAGATCGTGAAACGCTATGTGACCGGCACCCAGAGCGTGATGAACGCCGATGCCAATATGCTGGCAGCCCTGGGCCTGAAAGACGAATCCGAAAAAGCCGCCCTGCACGCCAAGAACCTGACCGAAGGCGCGACCAAGGATGCGCTGGAAGGCGCCTCCAAAGTGCAGACCGACAGCAGCAAGGCGCTGGAAGAGCACATGGCCGGCAAAAAAGTGGTGATGGATGAAGAGAGCAAAAAACGCTTCGCCAACGGCCTGGCCGATCTGGCGCGCGGCGTGATCCAGTACGTGGGCGTGAGCAAGGACATGTCCGGCTTCAAGCCAAGCGTGACCTCGCTGGGCGCGGCTGCCAATTCGGCGGTCTACATCGTGCAAAGCCTGCCAGGCTCGCTGAAGTCCGTGGGCAGCACCCTGAAAACCGCGATCGATTTCGCCAAGAGCAACAACATCCCTCTGCCTAAAGAGGCCAACGACGCTACCGCACTGCTGTAATCGACCATGAAATACGCCATTACCTCCGCGCTGCTGGCTGGCCTGATCCTGGCTGGCTGCGGCGAGAAGAAAGATGCGCCGGCCGCGCCGGCTGGCGCTGCTGGCCAGGCCGCACCGGCCGGCCCTAACCTGACCCAGACGCCGGACGTGGGCAAGGTCGAGCAGGTGGCGACCACCGCCATCGGCTCCGGCATGTCGCCCGGCGCCGCCGTCAACGATGCGCTGAAAACGGCTATCATGCAGGTCAACGGCACCACGGTGGACGCCACCTCGGCCAACATCAACGTGCTGAAACAGGTCACGGAAACGCTGGACGCCGAAGTCACCGACGGCGTCGATACCGCCAAGCTGGCCGCGACCGCCACCACGACCATGCAGGGCCAGGCCTTCATCGATCAGATCGTGACCCAGTCCAAGGGCACGGTGTCCTCCTTCAAGGTTGTGAAGCTGACGCCTCCAGCCAATAAGGGCGGCATGTTCCAGGTCGAGATCGAAGCGAAGATCGCCAAGTTCAAGGCGCCTGCGGACAGCGGCAAGATCAAGATCGTGGTCGCGCCGCTGCGTTCGGACAAGGCCAGCTTCAATATCGGCGGCCGCAATGTGCCGGCGCAGGAAGTGCTGTCGGCCATCCGCCAGCAGATCATCGATTCGTTGTCGCAGACCGGCCGCTTCACGGTGCTGGACCGCCAGTTCGAGGGCGAGCTGCAAAATGAGCTGAACATGATCGAGTCCGGCCAGACCGCCAATACCGACTTCGCCAAACTGGGCCAGGCCCTGAGCGCGGACCTGGTATGGGTCGGTGTGGTCAACGAGCTGGCTTACAACCGCAATGCGCGCAAGCTGCAGACTTCGGACCGCGAGCTGGTGTCGTATGCCGGCGCCTGGTCGGTATCGCAGCGCATGATCAATCTGGCCACGCGCCAGATCCTGCAGTCGACCACCCTGCGCGGCGAACCGCCGGCGATCGCGCCCACCACCCTGGGCACGAACTTCAACGAAGCCGGCCTGCTGAAAGACATGCAGGCTGAAATCGTGAAGAAGGCCACCGACGCCATTCTGCTGCGCACCTTCCCGATCTCGATCGTGGAACGCGACGGCAATAACGTCGTGCTGAGCCAGGGCGGCAGCGCCGTGACGGAGAACGGCCGTTACCGCGTCTACCTGCAAGGCAAGGAGATCAAGGATCCGCAGACCGGCCAGTCCCTGGGCAATATGGAAAGCCAGTGCTGCGAGGTGGTGATCAACCGCGTGACGCCGAACCTGTCCTACGGCACGCTGGAAAACGTGCAGGTCAAGCTGGATGGCGTTGCTGCCGGCGCCCTGCAGCTGCGCGAAGCCGTGGCAGCGCCGAAGCAGGCCGCGGCCAAACCGGCCGGCGGCGACGCCAGCCAGGAAGCGCCGGCCAAGCCGCAGAAAGCGGCCGCCGTGGCCAAGAAGGCTGCCGCACCGGCGGCCGATGCGCCGAAGAAGGACGACTGGTAAGCCATCTTTATTGCATCATGCAAGCCCGCCCGCAGCGATGCCGGCGGGCTTTTTTCATGGCGCGCGGCCCTGTCTATCGGGGCATATCTTTCCATTGAAAAAAACAGCGCCCATATGTGCGAAAACGCACAAAGGCCGGCCGAGCCTCCTGTTCTAATCCTGCTATCATTTGTGCAGGCAAAGGAAACTTTGTCTGGCGCATGGCCCCAGGCGATACCTGTATTGGATAGGGCATTTGATGCCGCTCATGCCCAGCTTCTTCCAGTGGAGTAATCTTGCCTTGAGGCTTGATGTGCTGTTTGGAAAGGGAAAACTGTGGAAACGATCGAGACCAAGCTGTCCCCGGAAAGCGTAACGCCCCCGCTGCCTTCCGTGCCCGCCGCCAGGACGCGGCAATCCTTGCCCCCAAAAGGCTCGTGCTGGTATTGCGAAAAACCCTTGGATAGCGTGCGCCGTTTCTGCGGCAAGGAATGCGCCGAATCCTTCGACGAAGAAGCGGAGTTCACCCGCTGAACTGATTCACAACAGCGGCAGCAGCGTTGCCAGCGCCAGTTCAAAATCGAACTCGTGCGCCGCTTCCGCAATCTCCTGATAAGTGGCGATGCCCAGCGCGGCGATCAGCGCCGCCGCCGACTGTTCCAGCAAATCGATGGCCGCGCCATTGCCCTCGTCCAGCAGCAAGGCCAGTTGATCGAGCAGGGCGCGCTGCGCCGCCGGATCGAGTGCGGCAGGCGCGGGCAGGGGCGGATCGCTGGCCGGCGGCGGCAAGACCCCATCCAGCTTATGCAGCAGGCGCCGCATGGCGTCCTCCAGGCGATGCAAGGCTGGCGCGTCGAGCTGCTGTTCGACCTGGCGCGCCAGATCGTGCACCTCATGCGCCCCCACCATGCCGGCTGCCCCCTTCAGCGTATGCACCTTGCGCCGCGCATCCTCGGCCGCGCCGGCCTGCAGCAGGGCGCCGGCTTCCTGCGCCGCATCGCGGTAGTCGTGGCGGAAGCGCTGCAGCAGGCGCTGCAGCAAGGGGCGGTCCCCCATCAGGCGCTGTAGTCCATCATCCAGATCGAGAGCGGAGCGCGGCGTCGCGGGAGCGTAATCGTTCATAAGCCTCAGCGGGTAGTAAAGGACCAGTTGCGGCTGATGGCCATGCCGCCCACCGTGCCTTGGAAGCTGACATCGTAAATGGTATTGCTGCGCAGCGGGGCCAAAGGAATGATGGCAGCCGCCGATTTTGGCGTATGCGCGTCGCTGGACGGCAACATCAGGCGCACCGCCAGATCGCTGCCGCCGCGCGCGCGGATGCTGAAATTCTGCACCGTCAGCAGATTATCGATATCGGCGTGCACGCTGACCGGATACCCCACCTCATTCAGATTCGGCACCGGATCGGGAGATTCGCTATCGCTCATAAAATTGAGCGGCACCATGGTCTGGTCGCTGGCTGGATACGTGGCCAGGCCATTGCGGCCCAGGCCCGCGCCGTAACCGCTGATGGTGGCGAAATCGGCCGTGAAATACGTATAGTTGTTATTGCCGCTGGCCGCCCCCGTACCCATCTCGCGGAACACTGGTTCGAAGATCACGAAACGGTGATAGATGGCGGCGATCAGCTCCTCCGCATGATAAAAGCCGGAACGGTCGGACGCGGCCGAAATCACCTCGGCATACGCAAAGCCGGTACCCGGCAGAACATAGCGGGCCGCAGCCAGGCGGTCGCTCAGCGTCGCGCCGGTAAAGCCGGGCAGGCCCATGGTCTGCTCATGCGAGACGGTACTGTTCAAGAACTGATAATTCGAATGCCCCTGCGCCGCCGCATCGATATTGGCATTGCGCGTCAGCACCGACAGGCCGATCTGGCCGCGCCGGTAATTGAACCAGTTAAAGCCGTCCAGCGCCGTATTGCCGCTCAGGGCAGGTGCGCCTGGCGGCATCACTACCGTCGGCGTGGGCGCCGGCGCCATCCCGCTCGTGCTGCCGCCGCCGCCCCCGCCGCAGGCCGTCAGCAAGGCGGCGAACAGCAAGGCAGCGGATGGCGCGGGCCAGAGTCGAAGAGGGCGCATGATAGAACTCCTAAGGCGGAGAAGGCGAAGCAAGATCGATTCTATGCCTATTTCTGCCGATATGAATGAGCAGTGACTCGCTGGCAACAAAACTTCGCGCTCAGGAAGCGTCGCGCTGCGCGGTAAAATAGGCAATATTGGCAGCCATGCCCAACCCGAAACAGGCCGTCCCATTTGAAGACCTCGCACCATCCCCGTTTGCAGCGCGCCAAGTTCGCCCTGCCCAGTTCGGTCACCCTGCTCTCGATCGCCTGCGGCTTCGCCAGCATCGTGATCTCGGTCGACAACGCCCACGTCGGTTATGCTGCCGACTACCAGCTGTCGGCCGCGCTGCTGGTCCTGGCCGGCATCTTCGACGCCCTGGACGGCTTTGTCGCGCGCGCCACCGGCACCAGTTCCGAGTTCGGCGTCCAGCTCGACTCCATCGCCGACGTCATGAACTTCGGCTGCGCCCCCGCCATGCTGCTGTACTGCTACGGCTTCGTGCAGATCGGCCCGGCCGATCCCACGCTGCTGCGCGCTGGCGGCATTGCCGCCTTCTTCTTTGTCGCCTGCGGCGCCCTGCGCCTGGCGCGCTTCAATGTGAATGTCGGCCGCACCGACCCGCGCTACTTCGTCGGCATGCCCATCACCGCCGGCGCCGCCTGTGTCGCCGCCTTCGTGGTGGCCTGGCCCGAACCGCCCGACGACCTGCTGCACGGCTATGCGGTTGTGCTGCTGCTGTTTGCCGTGGGCAGCCTGATGGTTTCCACCATCCGCTTCCCCAGCTCAAAGCAAAAGAAAAGCACGCTGGCCCTGATCCTGCTGGCTGTGAATGTCGGCTTGCTGATCTGGCTCAAAGCCTACTACTTCGTCCTCTTCTTCGCCCTCTACATCGCCGGCACGGTAGCGTTGAACCTCGCCTGGCGCGCCGGCTGGAAGCGCATCCCCCCGCCCCTTACCTACGACGATTGATAAATCTCAAACAATGTCCCACCCTGGTGCCTCGGCGGCCCCGCCTGACACCAGGGTTGGACATTGTTTGATTTGGCGCAAACGGGTGGGGTTTAGGCGACTTCGTGGCCGCGGGCGGCGCGCAGGATTTCGAACCATTGGGCGCGGCTGAGACTGAATTGGGTGGCTTCGACGGCTACTTGCAGAGCCTCGATGCGGCCGCTGCCGGTGAGGGGAATCGGACGGCTCGGGTGCTGCATGATCCAGGCGAAGACGATGCTGGCGAAGGGCCGCTGCAACTGATCGGCAATGTCCTTGATCACCAGGCGCAGGCGTTCGCTCTGCGCATCGCTGGCGCTGAACAGGCGGCCGCCGCCCAAGGGCGACCAGACCATCGGCGCAATCCCCTTGTCGTGCAGGCCGTCGAGCGTTTCGTCGAACAGGGGCGCCACGTGCAGCGGCGAGAATTCGATCTGGTTGGTGGCCAGCGCAATGCGCCGGTGCAGCATCTCGAACTGGTGGCGGCTGAAGTTGGAGACGCCAAAGTGCCGCACCTTGCCTTCCTGCCGCAGACGTTCGAAGGCGCGCGCCACCTCGTCGTAATCCATCAGCGGGTCGGGACGGTGAATCAGCAGCAGATCCAGGTGATCGGTCTGCAAGGCCCGCAGCGAGTTTTCCACCGAGGCGAGAATATGCGCCGCACTGGTGTCGTAATGCTGGATGCTGTGCGCCGGCCGCCGTTCCGACAGCAGCTTGATGCCGCATTTGCTGACCAGCTGGATGCGCTGGCGCAGTTCCGGCTTTAAGGCCAGCGCTTCGCCGAACAGCTGCTCCACGCCATAACTGCCGTAGATGTCGGCATGGTCGAAGCTGCTCACGCACAGCGCCAGGCATTCTTCGATAAAGGCCAGGCGTTGCTGCGCCGTCATATTCCATTCGTTCATGCGCCACATGCCGGCCACGATCCGCGATAACTGCGGGCCGTTGCTGCTGGTCTGAATCGAAGGTGCGAATGCCTGTGCCATCTTGTGCGCTTTCAATAAACGTTGCCGATATCTTGATTATATGTCGGCCAAAAAATAAAAAAAGCCCGCGCAAGGCGGGCTTCGGTACGGCTGGCTCAGCTTATTTCAGCCAGAGACGGATCGAGTCCCATGCGCGGCCAAAGATCGATGCCTGGTTCACGGTTTCCAGCGCCACCACCGGCAGTTCCAGCAGCGGTTTGCCGTCTACCATCATCTTCAGCGAGCCGACGCGGGCGTTTTCCGCCACCGGGGCCACCAGCGGGTCTTTGCGTTCCAGCACCGGCTTCATCTTCGCGGCCACGCCTTTTGGCACGGTCACCAGCACGTCCTGCTTGAAGCCGATCTTCAGGGTGCTTTTCGAGCCTTTCCAGATTTCCGGCGTATCCACGGCCTGGCCCTTGGAGTACAGCTTCACGGTGTCGAAGTTCTGGAAGCCCCAGTTCAGCAGCTTCTGGCTTTCCTGGGTGCGCGCCTGGTCGGAGGTGGTGCCCATCACCACGGTGATCAGGCGGCGTTCATTGGCGCCATTCGGACGGCGTGCCGAGGCCACCATGCAGTAGCCGGCCGCTTCGGTGTGGCCGGTCTTCATGCCGTCCACGGTCGGGTCGAGCCACAGCAGGCGGTTGCGGTTAGGCTGGGTGATCTTGTTGTAGGTGAAGCTTTTCACCGAGTCGATCTTGTAGAACTCGGGGAAGTCCTGGATCACATGCTTGGCCAGCACCGACAGGTCTTGCGCGGTGGTGTAGTTTTCCGGGCTGGGCAGGCCGTGCGGATTGGCGAAGCGGGTATTGGTCAGGCCCATGCGCTGGGCTTCGCGGTTCATCAGGGTGACGAACGTGCCTTCGTCGCCGGCCACGGCTTCGGCCAGGGCGACGGCGGCGTCGTTACCGGATTGCACCATCAGGCCGTGCAGCAGGTCGCTGATCGACACCGGGGTGGCCGGGTCGATGAACATCTTGGAGCTGCTGGAGTCGACTTTCCAGGCGCGCACCGAGACATTGACCTTCTGGTTCAGGTCCAGCTTCTTGTCGCGCAGGGCGCCGAAGGTGACGTAGGCCGTCATGATCTTCGTCAGCGATGCCGGCTCGACGCGCGCATTCGGGTCTTGCGAAGCGATGATCTGGCCGCTGGTGGCGTCCAGCAGCAGCCAGGATTTGGCGGCGATGGTCGGTGGAGGCAAGGATTGCGCCGTGGCGGCGGAGAAGAACAGCACACTGGTGGCCAGTGCCGCGAGGAATTTTTTCATGGGCGATGATCCAAATGAATTGATACAGGAGCGCATGCCGGCTGGGGTTTTCCGGCATGGGCAAATATTATAGGCGCTTAATCGGCCTCGGCGGTGTCCTTTTGGCCCTGCCACAGGGCGATCACCCAATTCTTGATGTGGCCCAGCTTGCGGTGGAAGAAGTGGTCGGCGCCCGGAATCACGATCACGGGAATGTCTTGCGGACGCGCCCAGTCCAGTACCGCCTGCAGGGTGATGGTGTCGTCATGCTCGCCGTGGATCAGGATGGTGTCGGCTGGCACGTCGGCCAGCTGCCACTTGCCGGCGGCACTGCCGACCAGCACCAGGCGCTCGGCCGGCGTGCCAGCGGCGCTCAGGCGCTCCTGCAGTTTCGATTGCACGAAGGTGCCGAAGGAGAAGCCCGACAGCGCCACCGGCAGGTCCGGGAAGCGCTCGCGCATATGGTGGTAGAGGATCTCCATATCGTCGGTCTCGCCGTGGCCGTGGTCATGCACGCCTTCCGAGGCGCCCACGCCACGGAAGTTGATGCGTGCCGCCACATAACCCAGCGCGACGAAGGTGCGGGCCAGGGTTTGCGCCACTTTATTGTCCATGGTGCCGCCGTACAGCGGATGCGGGTGGGCCACCAGCGCGATGCCGCGCGGCGTGCCGGCTGGCCAGTCCAGCAGGCCTTCCATCTGGCCGGCGCCGCCGGCCAAGGTAAATTTTTCCGAGTTCTTGTTCAGCATATAAATTAAATCTTCAAACGTTCCACGACCTTGCCGCCAACCAGGTGGCTCTCGATGATTTCATCGATATCGCTATTGTCGACAAAGGTATACCAGGTGCCTTCGGGGTAGACCACCAGCACCGGGCCTTCGTCGCAGCGGTCCAGGCAACCGGCCTTGTTGATGCGGACCTTGCCTTCGCCATTGATGCCCAGTTCCTTGCAGCGTTTCTTGGCGTATTGCTGGGCCGCTTCCGCATTGTGGTCGGTGCAGCAGGGACGGCCATCGTCGCGCGTGTTCAGGCAAAAGAAGACGTGGTGTTTATAGTAAGAGGTGTCGCTCATGATGGTTTTCCTACAGTGTCTTGCGCAAGGCTGAATGCGTAATGATACCTGCGATCAGGGTTTATTGAGTTTATGTGAGGGCAGCCACAGGAACCACAATGCAAAGAAGGGCCAGAGCAGGGACAGGAATTGGGCCGCGCCGTTAAAGTTGAGGAACTTGCCCTGCACCCAGGTTTGCAGGGTGACGGCGAAGTAGGGATTGACCGGCGTGGTGTTGATCATCACGAGGCTGAGCAGCAGCGTGGCCGCCGCCAGCCGCCGCTGCGCCAGATGCGGCGCGAAGGCAAGGCCGGCCAGCATGATGGCGCCGATCAGGAAGCCGCCCTGGGCGCCCGGCGTGACCCAGACGAAGGCATTCTCGGGCGAGAACAGCAGGGCCGTGGCCAGCGATTTGACCAGCAGGGCGGCCGCGAGCAGGCCGATGATCAGCAGGGGACGCGGGGCCGGCTTGCGCAGCATGCAAAGCAGGGTCAGGGCGGCGCCTGTCATGCCGCAGGCGGTGACGATGGTTTCGGACAGCCAGTACTGTTCCACCGTCAGCTCCAGATCCTGGCGCACATAGGCGGTCAGGTCGATATCCATCTCCAGCAGCTCGGACAGCCATTCCGACAGAATGGGCAGCAACTGCCCGTGGCCGAACAGGAAGCTTTGCGGATAAATCTGCGCCAGCGGCCAGAGTCCCAGCAGCACCAGGCCCTGGCTGGCGTGCGGCGCGAACCAGCTTTGGCGCAGGCGGTAGAGCGGACTGCCTTCCAGCAGCTTGCGCGCCGTGAGCACGCCGAACAGCGCACCAAAGGCGCAGCCGGCGGCATTGGTGTAAAAGTCCAGGTTCGACGAGACGCGGCTGGGCAGATAGGTCTGCACGCCTTCCATCAACCCCGAAACGAGGCAGCCGCAAACGGCCGCCAGCAGGAAGGCCCAGACGCCGCGCAGGCGCGGATACATGGCATACACCAGCAGCACGCCGAACGGGATATAGCCGACCACATTGATCACCGCGTCGAACATGGTCCAGTAGCGCGGCATCGACGTCGATTCCAGGAAGATCAGCGGCGACAGTCCCTGGTTATGCCAGCCGGAGAAAGGGAACCAGCTGGCATAGACGATCAGGAACAGATAGGCCAGCAGCGATGCGCGCGCTACCGGCGAGCCTTTGCGTGGCGCGACGGTGGTCTCGGTCATGCCTTACTGCTGCGGAAGCGTGGCGAGCCAGGCCAGGATGTCGGCGGCGATGGCGTCGGTGCCGCCGGCCAGGGCCTGCGCCCCGCCTGGCGCATCGGCGCTTGGCGCCGGCGTGCTGCGGCTGAAGGTGCGCTGGTCCACCAGACGGTGGGCGCGGAACAGCGAGGCGCGCAGCGAGATGCTGGCCGTGCTTTGTTGCGGGCTGCTGAAATTCTGCGAGAACTCGTCGGCTTCGATGCGCAGCAGCGGCAGGCCGGATGCCGCGTCCTGCGTGCCCAGCACCTTGACGCCGGACTGCGCGATGCGCGCCTTCACGCGCTGCGTCATCAGCTGCAGGGGCGTTACGCTCCAGCTATTGTAGGCATAGGGGCGCGGCTGCTGGGCGTCGTCGTACAGCAGGCGGTATTGCATGCGCTGACTGTCCAGCGAGGCGGGTCCGGAAATGTCGGCCACCACCAGCGCCGGCACGACTGGCGCGGCAGGCGCGCTGGAGATGGCCGGCAGAGGACCGAAGTCGAAGGCGGTCGGATGGACGGCCTTGCTGCCGGCGCAGCCGGACAGGATGGCGGCGCAGGCCAGAAGCGGGAGCAGGCGTTTGTGCATGGTGGTCCTCATTTTTTCGGCGCCACGAAGCCGTCTTCGCCGGGGCCGGGCGGAGTGCCGGGCGCGCCGAACAAGATGCTTTGCGGGCGGTCGTTCAGGGTGTTCATGGTACGGCGCACGGCGCGCATCGAGGAGCGCGTTTCATCGGTCAGGCCGGTGATGCCGGGCAGGGCTTCCAGCTCGATGCCGCTGGTGACGGCATCGAGCGAATTGCCGACGCGGTCCACCGTGCCGGCGATGCGGGTGATGGCGCCGTCCGGCCCTTGCAGGCTGGTGGTCAGCTTGCTCACATCGGTGGCCAGGCGGTTCACCGAGGCCAGCGTGCTGTGCGCCTGGTCGGCCAGGGCCGGCAGCTTGTCGACGGTGGGCGCCAGCTGTTGCGACAGTTCGCGGTAGGACTTGGCGGTGGCGCTGACGTCGGCGAAAGCGGCCAGGATGGTTTTCTGGTTTTCGGGACTGAGCAGGGTATTCAGCTTGGCCGCCGCCTCTTCCGATTGCGAGAGGATGGCTTTGCCGCGCTTTTCCAGCTGGTCGAACAGGCCTGGCTGCAGTGGAATGCGGCTGGGATTGGCCTTGCTGGTGCCCAGGCGCGGTGAGCCGACCGATTCGTCATCGAGCTGGATATAGGCGATGCCGGTCACGCCCTGGTAGCCCAGGGTGGCGTAGGTGGTGCGGGTGATCGGCGTTTCCGGGTCCACGCTCAGGTGCACGATGATCTGGCCGGCGTTGTTCGGATCGAAGTCGATATCGTCCACCTTGCCCACTTCCAGGCCGCGGTAGCGCACCGCCGCCTGTGGGTTCAGGCCGGGGATCGAGAGCGTGGTCGCCAGCAGATAGGGATTGCGTTCGATGCGGTCGCGGTTGAACCAGATGCCGAACAGGACCGCCGCCGTCAGCAGGGCGAGGGTGAAGAAGCCTGTCATTAAAGCGTGCGATTTGTTTTCCATGCCTGCTCCTTGTCTGCTGCGCTATTCCAGCGCCTCCAGGGCGCGCTTGCCGCGGTCGCCCAGGAAAAAATCCTTGATAAACGGGTGGTCGAACTTGATCACCTCGCGCGTCGGCCCCACCGCGATCACATGCTTTTCCGCCAGCACCGCGATGCGGGTGGACAGGGCGAACAGCGTATCCAGATCGTGCGTCACCATCACCACCGTCAGTCCCAGCTCGCGGTGCAGGGACTTGATCAGGGCCACAAAGCTTTCCGACAGGTCGGGATCGAGGCCGGCCGTCGGCTCGTCCAGGAACAGCAGTTGCGGCTCCAGCGCCAGGGCGCGCGCCAAGGCCACGCGCTTGATCATGCCGCCCGACAGATCGGAAGGCATCTTGTTCGCATGCTCCGGACCCAGGCCCACCATATTCATTTTCAGCAGCACCGCCGCGCGTATCAGTTCCGGCGCCAGGGCGTGCAGCTCGCGCATGGGCTGGGCGATATTGTCGAACACCGTCAGCGCCGAATACAGGGCGCCTTGCTGGAACAGCATGCCCCAGTGGTTGCGCAGCTGCTGCAGGTGTTCGGCCGAAGCCTGCGAGATATCCTCGCCGAAGATGCGCACGCAGCCGCGCGAGGGCCGTTCCAGTCCCAGCATCTGGCGCAGCAGCACGGTCTTGCCGGTGCCGGAGCCGCCCACCAGCGACAGAATTTCGCCCTGCTCGATCTTCAGGTTCAGCTCATTGTGGATGACGGTGCGGCCGAATTTCGTCTGCAGATTGGTGATCTCGACCACCGGCACGCTGCCGTCCAGCGTCAGCTGGCTGCCGCCGTTCGGGCAGCTGCTTTCTTCCGTGGACGTTTCACTCATCAGTAACCCACTCCATTGAAGACGATGGCGGACACCGCATCGGCCAGAATCACCACGGTAATCGCCGTCACCACCGAAGTCGTGGTGCCGCGTCCCAGGCTTTCCGTATTCGGCTTGATGCGCAGGCCGAAGTGGCAGGATACCAGCGCGATTAGCACGCCGAAGACCGCGCCTTTGCCCAGGCCAATCAGATAGTTCGCCAGCGGCACCGCATCCGGCAGCTTCTGGATGAAGTAGCGCGCCGACAGGTTCAGCTCAATCTTGGCCGAGACCATGCCGCCGATCAGTGCCGCGCAATCGGTCCAGATCACCAGCAGCGGCATCGAAATCGCCAGCGCTACCACTTTTGGCAGGATCAGGCGGAAGCCATGCGAGATGCCCATCACCAGCATGGCGTCCAACTCCTCCGTCACGCGCATCACGCCCAGCTGCGCCGTAATCGAAGAGCCGGAGCGGCCCGCCACCAGAATCGCCGCCAGCAGCGGCCCCAGTTCGCGGATCACGCTCATGCCCAGCAGGTTCACCAGATAGATGTCGCCGCCGAAAGTGCGCAGCTGCTGGGCCGACAGATAAGAGAGCACCACGCCGATCAAAAAGCCTACCAGGGCCGTGATGGCCAGCGCCTGGAAACCGGCATGGAAAATATTCGCCGAGATTTCGCGCCAGGGACCGCGGATCGGATGGCGCGCAAAGCGGCCCAGATCCAGCGTCACCTGTCCGATCAGGCGCACAAAGCCGCGCAGATGCGCGAAGAAATCGAGCATGCCGAAGCCCAGCGTCTGTATCCAGCCCAGATGCGTGCGGCGTTCGCGCGGCAGTTCCAGCGGGCCGGTACTTTCCAGCCGCTTGAAAAATTCATCCTGGCCATCTGCCAGTTTTAGGGATGCGGGGCGTTTATTGCCCCAGGCGCTCCAGAATACCTGGGCGCCGATATGGTCCATGCTGCCGATGCCGCTCAGATCCCAATGCAGGCTGGCGTCGCCGCGCAGTTGATCCAGCTTGCTGCTGATTTCGCGCATGCGCTTGCCCTGGGCCAGTGCGTGTACCTGCCATACGCCGCCGGCTGTCACGGTGCGTCCCGACGCGCCGCCGGGGCTGATGGTTAATATTGGCTCTTGTGCAATGGGCATGCCGCAAGTGTAAGTGAGTTTCGTTTCCGCCGCTACCGCCTTGCGAGCGAGAGGGGCGGCGGAACGCGCAGGAAGTCAGGCCGCGAGATGGCGCGCTTGCCGCAGTGGGGCGGCAGAATCGGCGCGCTGCGCCTTGTCCTTGCCGCCGGATTTGGCGCGCACCGCATGGCCGTCGCGCGCCAGCAGCTCGCCGGCTTCTGCTTCGCCGAGGATTTGCGCCAGATAGCGTTGCACCAGCCCCGCCAGGCGATCCAGGGCGATGCGGTGGGTGGCATCGGTATTTTTATAGAGCCAGTCCGAGAATTCCATGAAATTATAGAAAGGCCGGTCGCCCAGCAATACCGGCGTGGTATGCGTGAAGCGTCCCGAGTTCGCCACCAGATCCCAGTAGCGCGCGAAACGCACCAGTTTCTGCATGGTCGGGAAATCGATATCGCGGTTCGCCAGAATCGTATAGGGCGGATGCGGATCGAAGACCAGGCCGAATTCCTCGGTATGGCGGATGATGGGCGTACCGCGCAGGCGTTTGAGGATGCCGAACTGGATTTCGTGCGGGCCGAGCGCCCACAGCTTGTCGAAGCCTTCGGCAAAGCTTTCCACCGTTTCGCCGGGCAGGCCGGCAATCAGGTCCACGTGCATATGCACGTGCGAGTGCTCGCACAGCCAGCGGATATTGTCGGCAGCTTTCTGGTTATCCTGCTTGCGGCTGATATTCGACTGCACCACCGGATTGAAACTCTGGATGCCGATCTCGAACTGCAGCGCGCCGGGCGGGAATTTGGCGATGCCTTCCTTCAGCGCATCGGGCAAGTGGTCTGGCACCAGTTCGAAGTGGGCATACACCGGGTCTTCCGGATTCGCTGCCAGCTTATCCAGGAAGAACTGCATGATCTTCAAACTGGTCTTGATATTCAGGTTGAAAGTGCGGTCGACGAACTTGAACAGGCGGGCGCCGCGCGCATGCAGACTCTCCATCTCGGCCAGGAAGTGATCGATATTGAAGGGCCAGGCCGTCTTGTCCAGCGCCGACAGGCAGAATTCGCATTTGAAGGGGCAGCCGCGCGACGCTTCCACATACAAAGTGCGGTGGGCGATATCCTCATCCGCATATAGAGAGTAAGGCAGGGCGATTTCCGCCATCGGCGGCTGCATGCCCGCATGCACCTTCATCAGCGGCTTTGGTCCGTTCAGGATTTCATTGCACAGTTTGGGGAAGGTGACGTCGCCCCAGCCAGTCACCACATAATCGGCCAGCTGGACGATATGCTGCTCATTGGTTTCATGCGAGACTTCCGGACCGCCCAGCACGATCACCAGCTTGGGCGCCACCCGTTTCAGCATCGCCACCAGCTTGGCCGTCTCCTCGACATTCCATATATAGACGCCGAAGCCGACGATTTTCGGCTCCGCCGCCAGGATGCGCTCCACCATTTCCGTGGTCTTGGCGCCGATCACGAACTCCTGGACGCGGGTCTGTTCTTTCAGCTCCCCCATATTCGCAAGCAGGTAGCGCAGCCCAAGGGAAGCATGGGTATAGCGGGCATTGAGGGTGGAAAGCAGGATAGTCATGAGGCCGGATGAAGATGAGACGCGAAAAGTCACATTTTACCCTTGCGCGCCGGCCGCAGGTTCGCTATAGTTCTGTCCCTCGCAACGCAGCGCAAGCAGCGAAGCGAAGATGAAAAAACAAGAAGCTTGACGATTCATCCGAAACACTAGATAATCTCGCTTCTCTGCTGCTGACAAACACAACGCTTTGTCTCGATGTAGCGGTTCTTTAAAAATTAACAGTCGATAAGTGTGGGCGTTTGATGATGTGCCCGGCAGCTAGTCTG